>NZ_KE383864.1:0-44335 GCF_000422505.1 Paenibacillus pinihumi DSM 23905 = JCM 16419
TCCAGCAGCGACGCTGTCAGCTCGATCCGCTCCCCGGCAAAGGACAAGCCTTCGGGCCAGCCTCCTGCGCTCAAGAGCCAGGAGCTTCCGCTGTCCTCCAGCATGTAGGCGATACGCTCCAGCGGATAACCCGGATCGATCGGCAGATAGGCCCCGCCTGCTTTCAGAATGCCCAGCAGGCCCGCTGTCATTTCCAGCGACCGCTCGCACAGAATGCCGACCATCCGCTCCGGCCCTACGCCCTGTTCCCGCAGCTTCCGGGCCACACGGTTCGCCCGCGCATTCAGTTCGGCATAGCTCCATTGGCGGCCGCCCTCGACCAGGGCAATCCGCTCCCCCCCTGCTGCCGCCTGCTCCTCGAACAGTTCGCTGATTGTCTTCTCCTTCGGATACGCCGTTCGGGTATCGTTGAACCCGTACAGCAGTTGCTCTTTCTCTTCAGTCGTGAGCAGATCAAGACGGTTGATCTCCTGCTCTGTATGGCAAATGATTTCGTGCAACATTCTTTCCATCCATTGCCCTAGCTTTTTGACTGAGGCTTCGCAAAAGAGCTGGTCGTTATATTTAAACTCAAGCGTCAGCTCAGCCTCTCCCATAATGACTACGGACAGGTCGTAGTTGCTACTGCTATACTCGCTGACAGATTCAATTCTGAGCACATCTGAATCATTCATTTCCTGATCCACCGGGTAGTTTTCAACCACGACGATGGACCGGAATAATTCTTCGTTATTTTTCAATCCGCTCCATGATCGAATGTCCACCAACGGGGTCGTTTCATAAGGAACACGCCCGGAAAGCGCATCACGCACCGACAACACGGCATCAATAATTGTACAATTGTCGGGGAAACGCATATGCAGCGGTATTGTATTGATCAGAACACCCATTATGGATTGAACACCAGCTACAGGTACACTTCTTCCCGAAACCGTGGTTCCAAACACCGCATTTTTCCCGGTAAGCCTGTGGAGCAGCAACCCCCAGGCAGTGTAATATATCGCAGAGACAGGAACATGATATCGTTTGGCAACCAGGTTGATTTCATTTAAGGTATTACCCGGGATTTGTACATAGATGCTTCTAGTTGTTCCCTGCTGCGGCCTATGAATATGTCTGGTCATCGGTAAGGCTGTACTCTCCTCAGCATCTGCTAAATACTGCTTCCAGAAGAGTTCAGCCTCGCCGGACGTCTGATTGCGCAAGTATTTTATATAGGTCTTAAAGCTTCCTTTTTCCTCAGAGTAATACCTGTCCCCCCGAAATAATGCTTGATAGGTCCGCCAGAATTCTTTGATTAACAGAGACAGACTCCAGCCGTCAGACAGAATATGATGGTTGGAGATGACCATCTGATAGTGGTCATCTCTCAATTTAAGAAGTGTTACACGAAACGGACAATCCTCCAAATCAAATTGCTCCAACCGGTCCGATTGGATAAAAGCTTCCAGACGGTTCTGCTGCTCGGCCGTCTCATAGACTGACAAATCAAAGAAATGGAAAGATATCTCATGTGAACGTAACACAATCTGGACAGGATGGTCATTTTTCTTCCAGCGATAGGTCGTCCTTAAGACTGGATGGCATTCGGTCATGACTCGCCAAGCTTCCCGAATTACAGATTCCCGTATTTGCCCGGACAACTTAATATTCAACTGCATTGCATACAGATTATCGTCCGGGGAATGCAGAGTATGAAACAGCATCCCTTGCTGCAAAGGGGACAATGCGAAAATGTCCTCAACGTTCTTCTTGTCTAGTGGCTTTTTAGTCGACATGAATGGACAACCCCTCCTCTTCTTTGAAAAATGTCCGTCAAACTTAGTGATCGCTTACTCGAATAAAGCTTCCAACTCTTCGCTGCTAAGATCAGCAGCATCCAAAGCATCAGTTGTCAAATGGGTGTCATCCTCGGACAACTCCCCGATAATTGTCTGAATATGAAACAGATAGCGATCCAGTAAGTTTCGAATGGTTGCTTCCAGATAAGACTTTGAGTTGTACCGGAGAGCAACAGTCAGCAAGCCGTCTGTAATCCAGCAGGTCACATCTAACTTAACAAAGTGTTCGTGATCCTCATCCGTGTCAGCTGTCAATTGAAATCCCGAGAATAATTCATGATGACCAGAGGATGCAAATTCACCCAAAAAATTAAACTGAACCTCCTTGAAAACTTCCTTCCGCGCCGGTAATTGCTCCGTCAAATAGGTTAAAATCCCATAATGAAATCCCTGATTTGGAATGGCTTGGAGTTGCCGGCTGACATTCTGAATTTGTTGCTTCAAATCGGTGTCATCAGGGATAGACAACCGTGCAGGATACATGGAAGTAAACCAACCTACCGTTCTTGAACTATTTATCTCATCCGAATGTCTGCCATGGCTCTCCAGGTCCACTATAACCTCTTTCGTATTTGCCCAGTCCTTAAGACTTTTAACTAATGACGACAGAAGCACATTCTGTACAGAAGCTTGCGACAAGGCCCGACTGGCTATTCGCTTCAAGCTGCCCGTTTGTTGACGGTTGAGCACGCCCTCCAATGATTTAAAATGTTTAAATTGCCATTCCGTCGTATCCAGATCGCTAGGGATAGAAAAATCCGTTCTTTGAACGGTTGTCCAATATGCAAGTTCTTCCGAAAAGTCCATCGTTTTCGCATACGTTTCAAGCCAATTGCCGTATTCCTGCAAAGACACTGTTTTGGCAGGCAATGACGGTACCCGGTTTTGCAGCAGACTTCTGTAGATATGGAATAAATCGTCCAGCAAGATTCTCCATGATACACCGTCCACAACTAAATGATGCGCAGATGCCATCAGCTTCCAATCGTTACATTCAACTTGGATCAAAGAAGCGCGAATGAGCAAGTCATTCGATAAATCAAATGGCCTTTGCAGATCCTTACTTACCTCCTGCAATGCAGCCTGTTTGTCCTGCCGTTGACTAATGTCGACCACACCAATCTGAAAAACTGTTGCCAGGTGAGCTTCATTATAAAAAATATGTTTCTCCTCCAGATTACAATTCAAGCGCAACCCGTCATGATGCTCAAGCAGCAAGCGAAATGAGCTTTCCATATGATCAATTATCGGTACCATTGTCAAGTCCATCTGCACGGTTTGCACATAGTGGCCAGGTTTGCTCCAATTCAAATCCATAAACCAGTAGTCGATTGGAGTCAGCGGCTTTTCTCCCCTGACTAAACCCTGCTCGTATTGACGTCTTTCCCGATTCAAATTGACATTGCTGCAAATATTAGCTATGGACTGATGCTTCAAAATGTCTCCCACACTGATGAAGAAGCCTTGCTCATTCAGCTTGGCAGACAGCTGTATAGCCAGGATGGAGTCACCGCCCATCGCGTAAAAGCTATCACTCACGCGGATAACCTCGTTGTTAAAGACTCCTCTCCAAATTTCGGCCAATTGCTCTTCCAGATGGCTAAGAGCTTGCGAACTGCAATCTTCAGTCGGACCCGCTTCCGGAACCAACGGCATTTGTTCCAGCATTTTGCGATCGATCTTCCCGGAGTTTGTCAGAGGCAGCTGCGGTAACCGGACAAAATACGCAGGAATCATATAGTTTGGCAAAGCACGGCCCGCATGCGCTCTTAACGTATGGACCTCCAACGGCTGATCAGAAACATAGTAGGAGCAAAGAAAGGCACGTCCATTCTCGTCACGCTTGAGTACGACAGCAACCTGCTCGACCGGCTCGATTTCTACCATTTGCTGTTCAATTTCTCCCATTTCAATCCGATAGCCTCTAACTTTCACTTGAAGGTCGATCCTGCCCATATACTGCAATGTTCCCGCCTCGGCCCAGCGTACTAGATCGCCAGTACGGTACATTTTGCCGCTGCCGCTCACTGGACTTTGAACAAAGCTTCTGCCGGTCAGTTCCTTATTGTTCAAGTAACCCCGGGCAACCCCTGCACCTGCTATGCACAACTCACCCGGCACGCCTGGAGGCTGGAGCTGTCCGAGCTTGTTCACCACATACACTTTCACATTGCTTAACGGACGTCCGATCGGTACAGATGTAAGCGAATCATCCTGAATAGAATAGTTTGTAGCATAAACTGTTGCTTCTGTAGGACCATAAATATTTTCCAATCGTGCACCGGGAAGCATCCTGCGGAACTTGCGGGCCAATTCGGCTGGAAAAGCTTCTCCCGCAACAAAAACATATTTGATGCTTGATAAGTGATAAGCGAGTTGCTCGTATTGCAACATCATTTGAAGCATGGACGGTACAAAGTTCAGATGCGTAATTTTATGTTCCTGAATGCTTGCAAACAACTGCATGATGTCTTTTTCCCCGTCAGGGGGTAAAATGACAAGCTTGCCTTCCCCCACAATCCATCCAAATAATTCGGTTATGGATACATCGAAGGTAAATGTTGTTTTCAATAAATAAGTGTCCGCCTCCTCCAGAGGATACTCCGCCTCCAATGTGTATAACAGGTTCATGAGGCTGGCATGCTCGATCATGACCCCTTTAGGACGTCCGGTAGACCCGGAGGTGTAGATTACATAAGCCAAATCATCAGGCTTATGAATCCGGGCCAGCCCGCCGCCATCTCCTGTATACAAGGCTTCATCGGATAAATCAAAAACGTCCACATTTAGCTGCTCGTAGCTGCTCTTCCATTGCAATTGCGTAAGAATCAAAGCAGAACCGCTATGTTCCAATATGTAACGCACACGTTCTATAGGGTAGTTCGGATCAATTGGTAAATAGGCGCCTCCAGCCTTCAGGATAGCTATAATACCTACTAGCATTTCGAAGGAACGCTCTGCAGCAATGCCAACAATCGAATTTTCCTGTACTCCCTTCTCGCGTAAATAATGGGCTAATTGATTCGTCTTGCGGTCCAGCTCCCCATAGGTCAGCTGTTCATTCCCAAATACCAATGCCACCCGTTCTGGTGATGCAGCTGCCCGTTCTTCAAACAATTGCAGCAATGATGGGGGCGAATCAAAAATGATATCGGTATCGTTCAAGGTCTGAACCACATTATCATATTCCTCTGCAGACAACAGGACTGCCTTATCTATCTTCTCTTCGGAAGCATGAATGAATTGATACAAAATTTTCTCAAAATAAGCAATGAGTTTTCTTGTTTTCTCAGGCTCCCAAATCGAGCCGATACGGATGATGCATTGATCCAAAGTGACCGATACTGTAAAGTCTAATAATGTATGATTACGGTCATGCAGCAGTTCCATGTCCAGGCTAAAATAATCGTCATTGAGTCCGGTTTCCGCCAAATCTTCATACACATGGAAATCGACAAAATTAAACATAGTATCCACTAACGGATTCTCCCCTTGGGCCGCCTCCCCTAAACAGCGATAAATCTCCAGCAGGGAAAGCCTTCCGTAGGTCTTCATTTCGATCGTTTTGTTCTGAACCGACTGCAGTAAATCCCTCCAAGTCCAATCTTCCTCTATACGCGTTCTGAAAGGTACAGTATTCAAATAGCATCCCAATATGCGGTCTCCGTCTTCGCACTCCGGTCGGCAATGCTCAACCAAGCCAACAAGCAGATCATTGTCATAAGAAAACATATTCAAGGCGGCAATGTACGCGGAGAACAGGATGCTCTTTAAATTGGTACGGTATTTACGAGCGACGACGTCCTTTAATTGGTTCAGTATTGGCTTATCCAGCTCATGGATTACAAAGGAATGCTGCTGGGAATAATCTTCTGATGTGGAGACTTCGTATCTGCGGTAATCCTCCAACTCTTGTCTCCAGAAAGCTTTATAACTGTCGTAATTTTTTAATTCCTCCTGTTCCAGTATGAAGTCTTTTGGACTAGCATGGAGTTCAACCGGCCGTGTTGATGCCTCATTCCCCTGAACGTACAATTGAATCCATTCGGTCATGAACGCTGCCAGGCTCCAGCCATCGAGAATAGCATGGTGGCAGCTTACACAAACCTTCACATGATGGCCGCCCAAGCTGAATACCTTCACGCGCCAGAGAGGAGCTTGCTGGATCTGGAAAGGAGCTTGCTTATCATCTTCAAAATAGCGCCGAATGAGCTGATGCTGTTCGAATGGTGAATACATCTCCAAAGATTCCATTTCGATTGATATTGGCACCTCGGTGAAGACGATCTGTACCGGCTCAGCAAACCGATCAACACAGAGTGCTGTTCTCAAAACCGGATGGCTCTCTACCACAATCTTTAGCGCGTTCTTCAACTGCTGAAGGTTGAAAAGATTTACGTTCAGATCATAGCCAAACTGGTCATGATACATGGCTTCATCCGGATTTTTCAACCCGTGATATACCATGCCCAATTGAACATCACTCATGGGGTATACATCTGCAATTTTTCCGGACCATTCCTCCTGACCTTGAGCCGCTTCGCACACATCTTGCTTAAGCTTCTTCCACCTTGCGAGAATCTGATCTCGGGCGATGGCCCATTGGCCGGCCTCACCCTCGCTGACGCTTTCGCTTTGCATATACGTATACAGGCTGCGAATCGTCGGATATTGATAGAGATCTTTAATTTTAATGCTGCTATTCAGACATTCATTGATTGAGGTCACCATACGAATTGCCTTAATCGAATCTCCACCCAGAATGAAGAAATCGTCATGAACGCCAAAGTGCTCTACAGCCAACCTTTCACGCCATATGCCCATCAGCAGTTCTTCCTCTTCCGTAGCCGGCGGTTCAAACTGAATGCCACTATCCATTTGCTCATCGGGATTTGGAAGTTTCTTCCGATCCACTTTACCGTTAGCGGTCAAAGGAATTCGATCCATTTGTATGAAATAGGAAGGAATCATGTAGCCGGGAAGCCGCTGGTTCAAATAATCTCTAATTTCCGCTTTAGTTAGTTTTCGGTCTGACACTATATAAGCTGTCAATTCGTGGTTGCCGATGATATTAGGACGGGCCAAAACAATCGTTTCTGAAACCGCCGGATGCCTTAACAACTGCGATTCAATATCCCCCAATTCAATCCGGTGTCCTCTTATTTTCACTTGATGATCCATTCTCCCCTGATATTCCAGACTGCCGTCAGGCAGCATTTTAACCAGATCACCGGAACGATAAAGCCTTTCATTATCTGCAAATGGACTGTGTATAAATTTTTCGTTCGTCAGTTCAGGAAGATTCAGATAACCCCTGGCGAGACCCTCTCCCCCAATAAACAACTCCCCGGTAACCCCAACAGGAACGAGCTGGAGTCGAGAATCCATCACATATGCTTTGAGTGTTGGAATCGGTTGACCGATATCGCTTACATTACTATCGATTTCCTTGGAGGTTATTTTCTTAAATGTAACGTGTACTGCTGTTTCCGTAATTCCATACATGTTGATATATTGAATTGAAGGAAATACTGCCGCAATCTCTTGCAGCATAATCGGAGCCAGCGCTTCCCCGCCAAAGATTACATAACGGAGCGGCAAGCTTGTCACGCCTTGATGTAAAATCTCTTTCAAAAGTCCATAAAATGCTGTCGGCGTCTGGTTCAATACGGTAACGTGATGTTTATTTACAAGCGATAAAAATTGCTGCGGGTCTTGTGCAGTTTGTTTAGAGACAACAACCAGCATGCCCCCATGCAGCAAAGCCCCGTACATTTCCCAAACTGAAAAATCAAACGTATAGGAATGGAACATCGTCCAGACGTCGGTATCCCTGAAATTAAACAACGGTCTATCATTGAAAAACAGTCTGACCACATTACGGTGCTCCATTAACACGCCTTTGGGCTTTCCTGTCGTGCCTGAAGTATAAATGACATAAGCTAGATTTTCCGGACGGTTAACGGGCGGCAAATTGCTGCCGTCTCCTGTATAAAGCTCAGCGCGGTCTATATTCAGAGTGTGTCCCTGGAATCCGGCAGGTGCTGTCAAATGAGACTGTGTAAGTAAAATCCCGGCCTTGCAGTCCTTCAATATATAATCAATCCGCTCTTCCGGAAAGTCCGGGTCAATTGGCACGTAGGCGCCCCCGGCCTTTAAAACAGCCAGCACGCCTACGATCATTTCCAGAGAACGGTCCATTATCATGCCAACGAATTGTTCCTGCTCTATACCCTTGAGGCGGAGCTGGCGCGCAAGTTGATTCGCACGCTCATTAAGATTGGCATAGGTCAGCTGATTTTGCCCAAAACATACGGCTACATGATTTGGCGTACGAAAGACCTGCTGTTCAAACAGATCAGTCAGGCTGACGTCGTGCGGGTAACCAATAGCATGAAAATCATTAATGCTTCGCAATTGCGCCTGCTCCTCGGGCGGTATGAAGGAAATTTGCCCGATCGGCTGATCGATATTCCCCGAGATCCCCTCAAGCATCTGAGTATAATACTTCAAGAATGCATTCATCCGGCTGTCGCTAAAAAGCCCCGTATTGTACTCCAGATGGAGCACTATGTTATCCGAGGCCGGATAGGCATGCAGCGCCAAATCAAATTTGGCCGTATTTGTGGAGAGCAGACTGAATCTGGTCTGAAGCTTACCCATTCGGGTATGTTCAAAGTAATTCTCATGCAGGGCAAATAGTAACTGGAATAAAGGATGCCTGGACGCATCCCGTTGTACAGGAAGCCTTTCCATAATATTTTCAAAAGCTGCTTCACCGTGATCCAGAACTTCCAGCACTTCGTTTTTCACCTTTCTCAAACATTCCGCAAAGGTATCATCACCTGAGACATGAAAGCTTAGCGGAAGTGTATTCACAAAATAGCCGATCAGCTCTTGTGTTTGGCGGACGCGGCGATTGGCCACAATTGAACCGATAATCATCTCTTCCTGATGTGTGTAACGGTGCAACAAAGCGACAAAAGCAGCAAATAGCGTGACATAAAGCGTGCAATCCTCCGCCCTTCCAATCTCGATTAGACATGCCTTCAACCGAGAGTCGATTTCAATGGCGATGGTTTTTCCCTCGTGGCTCAATACTCTCGGCCTTGTAAAATCTGTAGGAAAATCAAGCACAGGAACAGATTCAGTAAATCGATCGGACCAATACTCCAGGTGACTGCTATACGATGGCTGATTGGAGAAGTCTCCCTCCCAAGCGGCATAGTCCGCATATTGAATAGGAAGCTCCGGCAGTACAATCGGCGCCTGCTCTGCAAAATGGGAATATAAGTCTGCAAGCTCATTCAAAAACAGCCCAACTGACCATCCATCGAAAATAATATGATGCATCACAACGAACAGAATATGGCTATCATGGCTGCATTTGATCAATTGAAACCGGTATAATGGCGCTTGTTCCAAATTAAACGGTTTGTTTGTCTCTGCTTGAAGCAGCCGGTGCAGCCTTAGCTCTTGTTCATCCATAGTTAAACCTGACAAATCTTGTACAGAAAAATTCAGTCCGCATTCGCGATCCACATAGGAGTAAAGTTCGCCGTCCGTTTCTGTATAGAAGGATTGTAAAACTTCATGACGGTTTACAATAGATTGCAGGCTGTCGGTCAGATGGTCTACGGAAAGGTCACCCTTTATTTCCAATGTGAATGCTGTATTATAGTAGGGACTCTCCGGTTCTCTTTTGAAGAAATACCATTGCTGTTTTTGTCCTTGAGAAACCATTAAGGAGCCCTGTCTGTTCACTAGAGGGATAAGCGGCTGCTCATTCTTATGGCCGTGAACCGCTCTTCCCGCTAATTCTGCTATCGTAGCCGATTGGAATAGATCTTGTATCGTAATCCTGACCCCAAATTGCTCCTGTACAATGGAAATCATCTGAATAATGCGGAGAGAATTCCCCCCCAGAGCAAAGAAATTGTCATGAATGCCGATCCGTTCTTTACCCAATACTTTGGCCCAAATACGGGCCAGCCTTTCTTCCGCCTCATTTCGAGGAGCCGTATATTCGGAATAGCCAAGTGATAGCTCCAATTGCAATAAGGCTTCCCGATCGATTTGGCCTGTCGCCGTTTCAGGCAGTTCATTTCGCATTCTGAATTTTATTTTGTAGTGAACTGACGGATAACGATTCATCATAAAGTGTTGAATATTGGCTTGTAAGTCTTGCACAGCCTGCTTATTGTCACCGGACGCAAGGAGATAGGCATAGAACGTATATTCCTGTCCGGGAGGGTGGAGCAACTGCTGCGCGATACGTGCCTTCCTTTCATTCAGACCGATATAGAGCACCGGCTGATTCAACCTGCTCCCTATTTCAAAAGAGAGTATCCCTTTTTCTGCTGTAATCGGATAGAAGCCTTTTTCCATCAGCATGGATTGGATCGCTGTATTTCCATGACTCATCCCAAGGCTATCCCACATTCCCCAGGCAAAACATTGGCAGCGCAGGCTGCTTGTATTTCGGATGTGCCCGGCAAATGCTTCTACAAACCGGTTGCTTGCGCTATAGGGACCCATCATCATACCGGGGTCCAGGGTCTCCGCTGAAGAAGTCGTTATGAACACAGAATCAGGACGGTCAAGGAGAAGTTGATGCAAGATAAAGGTCCCATATACTTTGGCATTGTACAACTGTTCGATTTGGTCATCATGACAGTTAGTCAAGGCCGTCTGAATACCAACGCCTGCCAGATGAATGACGCCGGACAATTGTTTTTGCAAGGAACTCTCATATTGTTCTATTAATTCCTTAATGCGATCATAATTGGTTACATCAACGGCCTGATACTCCACTTTACCACCTGATTCAGTCAGCTTTTGCAGCTCAATATAACGAAGCAGTGGCACAGCAAGCTCTGAGTCCTGTTCAATAACAGACCCCCATTGTTCCTGTGGCGGGAGAACAGTTCTTCCCAAAAGTACGATTGTGGCCCTATGGCGTTGAAGCAAGTGCCGAACAACAAGTTCCCCCACTGCACCCAACCCGCCTGTAACCAGATACAATCCTTCATCGTCAAATGCCGGCTTTTGCTCTTTCATTAAAGCTTCAGCATCGACTATTTCCAGAGCAGCAATGTAACGAATTGAGCCGGCATAGTACGCCATATCTCCGCCCATGCCAACCCTGAACTCTTCAAGTATCTGCTCGCTGTGCAGACCTGCATTAATATCCGAGAAATCGACCTGATGCGAAATGACAGCCGGATATTCTTGACTGCCAGCCCTCAGCATGCTCTCGATAGTTGCTTTCTCATAGGCAATTGAAGTATTATCCCTGCTGCCGGCATAAGTTGTCGCCACAAGCAGGTTAACGGACAGCTCCTTTTCCGCAATGGCTTGATATAATGCGACAATAGCAAGAGAGCCTGTCCTTTGCGCCAGGCGTAATTGTCCAATCTCCTTCATTTCCGAATATGGAGTATAGTTCCAAAGGTGGAGCATATTGCGGATCTGTACCTTCGCCTGTTCCAGTTCAACAAATAAGGTGACGTAGTCTTCCATCCGGTCCGGATTAATTTCAAACGTAAATTGGTCTATCTGCTTGTAAGATTCACCAGGATAAATGAAGTAGACTTGCTTGTCCAAACCGGGCGAAACGGCAAGCTTCTCTGCGATTGAGTCAGCCAACCCCAACCGGTCTGAAAACATAATAAGCTCGTCCAGAAACTGCTTCTCTGTCAATTGCACAAGGCGCTGCTCTTTCCAGACTCTCTGAAAAAACCAGGAAGGAAGTGTATTTATTTCTAAATGGGTATTAACAAGCTTAATTTCATTGTGAAACTCTCCAGCTCTAAACCTCTTGACTAATTCGCTGTGTTGAATCTTGCCGGAGTTTGTTTTTGGGAAAGATTCTTTTGAAACTGGAATAAGATAAGTCGGCTCAATGCCAATGTGCTTCACAATATGATATTTAATATCTTCAACCACCTGCAAATAGAAGGAAGGATCATATATGTACGGGGTGAAAAAGAGTGCCAACTGATCCTCATGTTCCCCCGGAGCTGATATGGTAGCTGCTGCCGTAAAGGTTGTCTCTACTCCGAACACTTCTTCCATGACCGCTTCAATTTCATAATTGAAGTGGTTTTTTCCGTTCAGGATAATCATATCCTTCTCGCGTCCGGTTAAAGTCAACACTCCATCCTGCAAAAAGCCCAAATCCCCTGTATTGAACCAGCCGTCTCCGACAAATGACTCTGAATTGGCAGTTGGATTAAGGTAATACCCATCCATTAAATCAGGACCCTTTACTT
This sequence comes from Paenibacillus pinihumi DSM 23905 = JCM 16419, assembly GCF_000422505.1. Classification (GTDB taxonomy): domain Bacteria; phylum Bacillota; class Bacilli; order Paenibacillales; family Paenibacillaceae; genus Paenibacillus_D; species Paenibacillus_D pinihumi. Next base: position 12,116 of record NZ_KE383864.1, read on the forward strand.
GCAATCGCCCGATCTGACGCTCCCTTTTCAACTGGTTGTCTTGATCCACAATACGGATAGACATATTGGGAATTGGCCTGCCTAATTCAACGAAGGATACACAGTTGATATGGTTTTCATTGATGACCTTAAGGGTGCTGCTCAAGCTCAACTTGTCAATATGATGAACCCCTGCCAACCGGTTCTGTTCCAAGCAGAATTCTTTTGAAAAGGTTACACCAGAAGATGTTTCCGACATCCCGAACGCAGGTGAAATTGCATTCGTCTTTAAACCGAATGGGGCAAGCAAATGTAAAAATGCATAGGCTGTCTTAGGCACAATACTTTCTGCTGCATTAATAATGTACCGCATAGAGGAAAGATTCCAGCTTTTTTGCTTCACATTTTCAGCCTCTGCTGCAACCAGTGCAAATGCAAAGTTCGGCGCCCAGCTCATCGAGGCCTGATATTTATCAATCAGTTCAAGCCATTGCAGCGGATCTGACATGAAGGTTTCCGTTGCAGCTATAACTTGCTTACAGCCCAAATAGACGGAAGTTAAATGAGAAAATACAATACCGCCCACATGATCCAAAGGCATCCAATTCAACCATACCTCCCTGGACGACAGTTCAAAAAATGCAGAGACTGACTGCACCAAAGCCAATAAGCTTTTGTTTCGATGCTGCACACATTTCGGAATGCCAGTGCTTCCAGATGTCAGCAGGCTTAACGCAAAGCTTTCCAAGCCTTTCACCGGAAGTTCAGTCGCGAATTCACTCTGCTCTAAAACTTCAATGGCAAACACCCGAATTGCTGTAAAATCCATAAACTCTTCCAAAGCTTGCAGGTGCAACACATTAGCTTCATCCGACAGAATAGCGGGGTGTCCCAGCAGCTCCCAGGAATTATACAATTTATTCAAGGCGGCATTCTTCTCCGTATACGTTGGGGCCGCTCCAATAGGAGCAGGGATAAAGCCTCCCAAAATACATGCCCAGAACCCGGAAATAAAGTTAAAGTTGCTTTTGCACTGAAATAGTACATGCTCACCTGGGGATAGTCCGGCTATCTGCAGCCCTTTGGCAATTCGCCTGGCACGGTTCAACAATTCAGCATAGGTTACGAACAATTCGGAACTAGGTTCATCCAAAAAAGTAATACCTTTCCCTTCATGAGAGGCTGCTTTGAGCAATAAATCGGCAAGGGAATCCAGATTGTCATTCAACTCCAGGCGGATGCCATGACTTTCCGCAAAAGGAGCCAGTACGGATGACTGCTCCGTATTTCCAGGGATTGTCTCCTGAACGCCCACGGCACGGGAAGCAAGCTGATCCCCGGATTCCTCCAGCAAGTCGTTGACGTATATGGAGGCTGTCTTCTCGTAACCGCTCTGCACCAAAATCGTCGATATATTGAAACCGATGTTCTCCTGCAAATCCTTTTCAAGATTGGCAGCCATCGTATCACTTGAAAGATCTGAATTGAATTCCATTCGTTTTCCCTCCTTATATAGACCCTTTGATGAAGCAACAATCGCCTGACTAACTGCAGCTTATTTTTGTCAACAAGTCATTCTGTTTTCTGCACTACTTGTTAACGTTATCTGGATACAGCTGGTCATTTATATGTTGAATAACTTCCGGATAGCGGTCTCGAATAAAAAAATGCCCTCCCCCAATGGCAATGAATGAAGTGTCGGCATGGGTATAGTTCTCCCACAAAGAGATCTCCTTGGAAGTAATCTTGTCTGAGTCCCCGTAGAACACCGTAATCGGACAGTCCACTTTAGCTGACAAGTTCGCCTTATAGGTTTCGATGAGTTCGTAATCAGCCCGGATAATCGGCAGGAAGGCCTCCTGCAGAAACACAGATCTGACAAACTCTTCGTTCACCCCTCCATCCCTATACAGTTTCTCAAGTAAAGCCTCATCATTTAATTTAGAATATTTTTCAATCAGATGATTGCTACACGGTGAGCTTTTTGCTGATATAAAAAGTCGTTCAGGCGATGCAAAACCAGCCTCCATCAGCTTTTTTACCATTTCAAAAGCAATCAGTCCGCCCATACTATGTCCGAAGAAGCTATAACGTCTATTCCTGCCGATGATCTCCATCACCTCAGCAACAGCTTGGTCAATTAACAAATCCATCCTGGTATGCAGAGCCTCGCCCAATTTTCTGCCTCTCCCCTGCAATTCAAAGGGAATCAAATCAATACCACCCGATCTCAGATAAGGCTGCCACTCATAATAAATCGCACTGGAGCCTCCAGCATAGGGGAAACAAATCAGTTTGATATTTGCCACAGTATGCACCTCACTTAGTAAAAATTTTGGGGCCAAACTAAAAAAGCCCATTCCTTTCAAAGGAATGGCTTTTCGTGGACATAGCTTCGCCCGTTCATGAATATGAAAATGCAACATATCCACTACATTTAGTCAGATTTGATCTCAGAGTTATCCCAACGTACCGAAGCAGCGACTGGTTTTTCCCTGATGCTTTTTTTACAGATCTTTAATCACATACATATGGAGACAGTACTTCAATTCCGACATCTATGCCTGTTTGCTTACCTAAAAAATCCAGAACGATTCGGGCTCTTTTTTTGCGCTTGTCAATCTTCTTTATCATGGCTTCCTTGCCTTTTAAGGGACCTTTATAAACTTTCACTTTAGCGTTTTCCACATATATAGATGAATAGCTGATGATCTCGTCATGATCAATAAGTTGTATTATTAAAGCCATTTCCTTTTCATCGATTTGGGAGAACAATTCCGTTTGGGGATCTTCTGTTTCATGAGTGGTGTCGTCATATCTGATAGGATCACAATCATCGTAACGAAAATTATTAAGAAGTTTGTAATATCTCGGAATCTTTTTTAAGTCGTGGTAGGTCTTAACATTCATTCGTGCCTTGATAAATACATATCCGGGAAATAACGTTCTGCACTTCTCGTAAATAACACCCTGTTTTCTTTCAATTAATTTACGCTTTGGTACTATTGAGAGAATGGTTGATGGATCAAATTGCTTACGGATTTCGGAACGGACAAAATCTTCTTTTCCAGTTTCAACATGCAATGCGTACCATTTCATTTAATACAATCAATCTCCTTTACCATGTCTATTATACAATCTGAAAATGGTTAAAAAAGATCGTCATTACCAAGATTAAGCGGCTGCTATATAAACAAGAGCGCCGATTAATGCTATACAAGTCAGGTTCTGTATCCGATGAAAATCTTGCTATCAAAAAAGATGGAGTACAGCCCAGTATACAGCTATAATGCTTTAATGTTTTGCGATTATCAACAATGTGTGAACCCCTATTACATAAATTTAGAGAAACACAGTTCCGATGTGAATGATAAACGATTATTTTATATCAAAAACATAAATTATTATTTTTTCCTTTTTAAGGACTTTATATAGAAGCCATTCTATCATAGTAAATCGACAGGAGTCAACCAAATTTTACCAACACATTTCGACACAGAGTGACTTTTAGAGTGTTGTTTCACCTATAAAAAATCTGTGAATTAGTTCTAAAATACTATCCATTCACAATCCCATTTAAATAAATTTCATTAATTGATTTCCTGTAAATATAAACAGAAGAAAGCGATAAACCTTATACCTATCAAATGAAAATGGTTTATAATGTAAAAAATACCATCACTATTCTCTCTTGCGTTAAAATAAATTGTACAAAAAAAGGACCGCAACATAGAGAGCCCTGCAAAACGAATACGCTGCTTCAGCAAGCCAGACAATTAGCCGCATCGTTCCATGCGGAGCTGTATAATCTTGTGCCTGAAGATCATCTGCTTCGCAGGATCCATGCAGCGGTGGACGTGCAAGCTTTCCCAATAAATGTCCGTCAAGGTACCTGTAGATCCCGAAGAGAGCATATCATCCACAAAGTGTTTGATGTTTCCCAGTACTGGTTTTGTAAAATAAAACGGTAGCTTCCACCTTTTAAATTTTCCCTGAAAAGAAACTTTATCCCTATTTCATACGTCTAGTCATCGAAAGAATTATAGAAATCATTGGGAGGTCTTTCATTTGCCAAAGCGGTTAATCGGAGCAGCAGCCATTATTCAAGATGCAGAAGGACGTGTATTGCTTGTCAGACATAGCTACGGGAAAAAAAATTGGGAAATTCCAGGCGGACTATCCGAGCAGGATGAATCTTCCGAGAACACCGCCATTCGGGAGGTTCAGGAGGAGACAGGGCTCGTTGTGACTGCAGGCCGGTTAACGGGGGTCTACTACGATCCCGAATATGACATGCACCATTTTGCCTTTATTTGCAGCTCAGCCGACCAGGAGCTTCCGAAAGCCTCCTCGGATGAAATCTTGGAGGTGCAATTTTGCGATGCAGATCATCTGCCGCGTCCGATCAGTGACTTTACGGTACAACGAATCAAGCATGCCTTGCAGGCAAATCATGAGCAGCTCTTCCATGTTATCGGCCCGCGGCAGTGGCTTGAATAGGCTTGAGAATTTTCATCCCCCTACAAACAGTGACCGCAGCGATTGATGGGGCATCTCTCGGGTTGTGTCCGCGTAATATCCAGCATAGCATATCGGATATCAAGAGTTTACGATGTACAGCAAGCTGATTGAACAGTTATTAATGAATAATTGGCAGACATTATCTACTTTATTTTATGGCGGCTGGGTGCTGCGCTTTGCAGACGGTTACACGTTTACAAAGCCTCACCAGCATACCGTATTTAAAATTACACCCCATACCTCCCCTGCAAATCTCGATCAGATTTTGGAGCAGAAGGGTTACTCGGTTAAAAATAAGTCGAATGTTCAAACTCTAAAGCTGGACAGCATCAAACAACCGGAATTGCACTCCTTTCAAATTGCTGAAAAACCTGATGCCGAGTGGATTGAAAACTTTTGCCGGCTTAACGAGGATTCAACCGGGCATAAAAATACGATACTGCAGCTCTTGTCCAACATTAAGACAAAAGCCGGATTTATATCACTCTATCATGACAACCAGGCAGTACCGGAATAAAGGATTCGCGGAACAGATGATACTGAATTTACTTCACTGGGGCAAAAACAATGGAGCTGCACACAGCTATCTCGCTGTCTTGTCCGATAATCTGCCTGCACTGCGGCTCTACTCCAAGCTTGGATTTGAAGAACAGTATCCCTACTGGTACCGGGTTAAGGAATACAACTGATGCCCATGCAGAATGAATCTATTTTCTCTGCCGGCCTTTATGCGATGGGCTATATTTCCTTTTAAAAATAATCGAGGCCAGCAGAATACCTGCAAATCCTCCTGTAATAGGGGCCACAACCACCATGCCGATTACATTGCCTCCGGATGAGAGCAGCAGTTTGAATAGAAGAGTCAACAGCGCCACAACTGCCGCAACAAACCAGAATAATACTTTTTGCCTGCTGTTTGCCCGGTCCTCTTCACGTTGCGGCCTTACCTTTGCCGTTCGTAACAAGTGAATGACAAATATAGCTTCAGCCAGCAGCCCCATCATGGACAAGCTGTATTGCAGCCATTTGAAAATAGGGAGCCCCAGCACCGCCTGCTGCAGTCCGTCCATCCGCACTACGAAATATCCGGACGCGTGGGTAAAAGCATCCACCACAATATGGGAATAAAACCCGATGATGACCGAAATAATGAATATCATCCATGCGCGAAAGCTTTGCATGCCCCATGGCTGTATAAGCCGCTGCGCCCTTTGATCAAGATTTAACCACGCCGGCAAATGTGCAGCGAGCGGCGCTTTTATGAGATAGTGAAAGCAGAAGGCGAGTACAACAGACAAAGGGATGGCTTGCAGGAGCAGGCCGCTTACTGTATGTCCGATGCTTTGGTACGGTTCCAGCATAATAAAATATTCGAAGTCTGGGGACATGCTTCCCAGGATAAGCCCGGTTAAGCTGAAATAGGCGGGCTTCAAGCTTTTAAGCGGTGCCGCATATAACGGGTGACTAAATGTAAATGGCAAAGCGAAACCTCCGTTACTGATAAATTCAAACTTCATAATCACCGGCATTCGGCTACCCGATATCGTCCGTTTCCTCCAGGAATCCAGCGTTTATTGCTGTATATATCAATGTATATAGTTCTCCATAATTTTGGTTAACTCCTTCACCATCAACCCTACGATTTCTGCAAAAATAATCCAAGCAGCGCGTACGCCCCACTTAGCTTATTTCAAAAGACTATCTTGCTTAATATTGATCCTCGCCGGGACTGTCACTTGGCAGCAATAAACATAACGACAAAAGGACCGCACCCTGGCGGTCCTTCCAGTTACATATAAATGTTGTACCTAACTGCGTTTGGTGAAAATTTGAAAAACAACATCGAACTTGTCCTTCACAATTCCATATGCCGGGCTAAAATAAATGGCCGCGAGCGGCCGCACTATTTGCCCGCCCTGCTGGAGCGATTCATACGTCTGTCTGGCCGTATCCGCCTTATCTACCGATATGCATATGGATACCTGACTACCTGGCTGATCATACTCGCCAGCATCTGCATCGGCAACGAACAGCTCCGTATCACCTGCCTTAATGACACAGTGGGCGATTCGCTTTCTTTCCTCCTCGGTCAGCGGACGATTCCAGCTTTGTGGCGGCGCATCGCCAAACGTTTGCTTGAAAACGACCTTTGCCTGAAGCGCCTCCTCATAAAACCGGATGGCTGCCTCTGCCTTCCCGTCCAGCATGATGAATGGGGTCATTTGCATGCTCATCATAAACAGCTCCTTTTAACATTTTAATTTCACTTGCTATTAAGCTTGGCTTCGATCTCATTGTAACGTATAATAGTGACAACTATTGTCATGATTAAACAAATGATTTGAAACCTTTTTTTGAATGTCAAATGGCATTCTCTAAATGAAATTAAGGGAGGTGCAAGCTTGTCCAAATCCAAACGTTTGCTGGAGCTGATGATGACCGTCAACCGGAAACGCAAATTCACGGTCAAGGAGCTGGCCCGTGAATTTGGCGTATCATCAAGAACGATATTGCGGGATTTGCAGGAGTTAAGTGAATTGGGAGTGCCTTTATATTCAGAGGTAGGACCGCATGGCGGCTATCAGGTGCTGAATGAGCGTATGCTGCCGCCCATTGCTTTTACGGAGGAGGAGGCTGTCGCGATTTTTTTCGCCAGCCATGCTCTGCGCCATTACTCCAGCCTGCCGTTTGAAGCGGAGATTGCGTCAGCGCTGAGCAAGTTCTACCATTATATGCCCGGCGATGTTAGAGACCGGATCGACCAGATGAGGAACCGGGTCGATTTCGTCGCCCCGTCGCGGCAGACCGAAGCTCCCTATTTGCCTCAGTTGCTTCATGCAGCAGTCGGCCAGAAGGTTTTAGAAATTAAATATGCATCGCGCAAGGGCACAGCCGTCCGCCAAATTCAGCCCATAGGAATCTATGCGAGCAATGGATTGTGGTACTGCCCGGCTTACAGCTTTGAACGCAATGGAGTGCGTGTATTCCGCTGTGACCGCATTCTCTCAGCTGCCGATGCACCCCCGGACATAGTGCCTCTCGATCTGGGCAACGTTCATCTCGGCAGCAGGGAGCTCGTACAGCAGGAATCTTCAGGCAGACGACTGCCGTTGCGGGTCAAGCTTAGCCCTGAAGGCATGCAGCGATGCGAGGCAGAGCTTTGGACAGCAGGCAAATTATTTCATTCCATGGATGGCAGCGGCTATCTGGAGAGTACCGTCTCCACAGATGACCTCCCCTTCTTTGCCAATTTCTTTATTAGCCTGGGATCGGAGGCAGCCGTTGAGGAGCCGGCCGAATTGCTGGAGACAATCCGGAGCCGACTGGAACAGCTTCTGGAAAAATACAGCGGACAGGATAAGTGATAGAAATAGCCGGTCATACTAAGCCAGCACTCGAAGCACATCATCGATTTTCCGTATATGGGACAAGACGCCATAGTTCATCCAGGACATGAAGTCCACCTCATACACCCGGCGGCTGCGTACAGCAGGGAGACTGTTCCAGATTTTGCTCTTCAGAATCTCTCTCCCTTCGCCCTCACGCCTGTCAAAGGTAATAAACAGATGGTCCGCATCCAATTGCCCAAGCTGTTCTTCGCTAAGCTCAACGCGCCGCTCTCCCCTGGCGATCCGTTCTGCGAACGGATGCGGCTGCAGACCCAAATCCTTGTACATCACGTTACCTATGTAGCCCAGTTTCACATCACCGTACAAAGAAACACTGCATGCCGAGATACGCAGTACCGCCACAGTCTGCCCCCTCATCGTCTTGGACAGAAGCTTTTTGGCATATTCGGCCTTCTTCTCATATGCGTGAATGGCTTCACGCGCCTCGTCCATTTTTCCAAAAACCGGAGCAAGTGAATATAGCGCAGTGCGCCAGTCCTCCCCGAAAAACGGAAACTTGAACAGCGGAGCAAGCTGCTTGCATTTCTCCAGATGCCAGCGGTCAAATCCCGCATCCAGAAGAATCAGTTCCGGCCTGTACACGGATAGCTGCTCGACATCCATAATGGATATATCGATTTCCGGAACAACATCCAGCCCCAGATAGTCCTGCTTGCCCCACAATGCATGAGACATTTGGGCAACTGGCGTAATGCCCAATGCCAGCAGATAATCCTCCATAAACGGCGCGAAGACACGCGGGTTATGATGCTGTCTCCGCCGGTACTGTCCAGGTGAAGCCCCAATCATCTGCTTGAATTTGCGGTTAAAATAATATTCATTGCTGTAACCGACCGATAAGGCGATATCATATAACCGGTCATCCGTCATCAGCAGCAGCTGCTGTGCCCGGTCCATCCGGATGCCATTCAAATATTCCAGTGGAATTTGCCCCGTAATTTCCTTGAATACTTGCGTATAACGCCAGCGGCTGATACCCGACATCTCTGCAAGCCGCTCCACATTCAATGATTCATAGTAATTCTCCTGAATATATTCCACTGTACGCTGCACGGACTCCCGCTCGCTTGGTGTACGGTTCTGGACCGCATTTCGCTGGATGATAAAGAGCAACAGCTCCTGAAACCGGATATGGTTATGAAAGGCCTCCACCTGCCCTCCTTCTCCCCAATGTCTGCTAATCGTATTCACAAGCAGCATGCACTGGGAGAATGGCTGGCAAGTGATTGCCCCGGGTCTGAGCATCAATATGCCATCAGCGGGCTTAAGCTGGCTGCTCGTGCTTCCATGCACATCGAAGCCGAGTTGATAATAGGACAAGCCTTGCTCTCCGGCTTCGATCCCGTGCGTCAGGCCCGGCTGGAGGAAAAAGCCGGTTCCCCGCTCTAGTTGATAGCCGGTTCCCTCCACAATTATCCTGCCGGTTCCTTCAGCTGTAATCAGAATGGTATAATGCTTGAATACATGATTAATCTTTTTCCAGTATCCAGCCTCCTTGCACAGCCTGATGTCAGCAAGGGAATAAAATAAAGACATGTCCGTCCCACTCCAAATTGAGAATAGTTTTCATTTACTAAGTGTATAGCATAACAGAAAGCTCTTCAACCGAAGTTAAAGAGCTTTCTGACTATTGTTATTTTACCATTGCATTCAGCAAATCATCGAGCTTCATGCTGTTGGCAATGATTTGTCCGCTTTGCCAGTGGGAGCGGTTGAATTTGTAGACATTGCCTTTCTTCACAGCCGGTACGGAATTCCACAGAGGGCTGTTCAGCAGCCTCAACGCTTCCTTATTTTCAGCCGTATCCCAGTCTCCGTTAGAAGGGAAAACAATTAAATGATCCGCATCCAGCTCCGGAATCGATTCCTCCGACAGAATCGCGTGATAATCAGTCATCTCTTTGGCCATTTTGTGCGGCTCCAGACCGAACTCCTTATAGATTACACCTGTGTAACGGTTTTTAATGCCGAATAATGCCAAAGTCTTGTCTGCGACATTGACCCGGACCACAGCGACCGTTTCTTTGCCCGCTGCCTGCTGCAGCTTCTCCTTGGCTTCGGCAACCTTATTTTCATACGTCTGCAATATAATTGCCGCCTTATCCGGAATGTTCAACACATCGGCAATTGTGGTCAATATTTGCTTCGAGTCCTGCAAAATATCTTCCTTCAGCCTGTAGGTTGGAGCAATTTTGGAGTACAGTTCATACTTGGCCTTATCAACAGCGCCGTCCACAAGTATCAGATCCGGGTCATGTTGGAGCAGTACCTCCAGATTGCCCGAAATATCGAATAACGGGAGATCGAGATTTAAATATTCCTGTGTTCCCCAGGACGGGTGATACCATTGTACAACCGGTGTTACATCCAGCGCTTTCAGATAATCCTCCAGGTAAATAGCGGCTACCCGCTTCGGATGTGCCGGAATGACGACCTCGCCGAACTCATCCGTTACTGTACGGGTTGCTGGATGCTCTTCATCCTTGGCCGCCTCTGTACCATCAGCAATTCCTGACTGCTGCGCCTGCTCTATATTTGTCTGCACTGGCGCCTCTTCCTGAGTATTCCCTGCTGAACCGCATGCCGCCAGACCGGTCATCAATATGAGCAGCACCATTGCTCCTGCTATCATTTGACCCAACCTTGCCATTACTTGTCAACTCCTGTCTCTTGCTTTATTGATTCTCATTCTCATTACGACAATGACTATACTACCCTTCCCTTTGCCTTGCTGCAATGCACTTTCACCATCCATTTTTTTATACAAACTCAAGAACTGAATTATCGTCTTGAGTGCCGACAAGCGGTGCTCACTTCATTTTCAGAGACTTTTTCCTTGAAAATTCCAGTCAGCAACCATACGTACCTGTCAACTTTTTTGATCACCAGTTTAAATGCTCATATTCCCAAAAAAAGAAGCGCCCTCTTGGAAAAAAGGTGCGCTTCTTGTGTTTTATCTATAGCTCCATATTAAATACGACGCCATTTGCTTCCGTTACAACATGGCAAGAATGCTAGGGTCTTTGATTTTGCTGTCTTCAGCAAGCAGCAGCAGCTTGGACATAATTTCCGCTGTTCTCGGGTCGCTGTCTGCAAATGGCAGGAATAAACGGCCTCGGCTCTGGGAATGCACAGGCAGAATGTTCAATGCGCTGCCGCCTTTCTTATGGACGATACCGGAGCCCATGTGCACAGAATACTCACCCAGCTTGCCGGTAATATGCGCATGTGATCCGTCAATCCGCACATTGCCAACTTTCAACAGCATGAGCAGTTCCCGGGCAATAGCGCTTCGCATCTCAATCGTAGAATGGCTCGCTTCCGGATCAACGCCACCTGCATGGGCTACACTTACCACAAGGTCGATATCCCGCATGACTTCCGAGAATATAATTTCCGGGATATCCTCCAGCTTGACCGGCTGCATCGACTCCCGGTTGAAAAATTCAACCGTCTCCAGCGTTGGCGGCTCGATTTCTGCCGGTGAGAACCAGTCAGCCATCGCGTACATGCGGGCAATCAGATTTTCCTTGTAGTACACCTTTTGCAGCCCTGATTCATAATCTACCGTCCATAGCCTGCTGCGCAGCAGCGCAACGGTACGCTTAGGCTGTACCTGATGTCCTGCATAACGGCGGGATACCGTTCCTGTATCCGTCTCATCCGGGGTCAGCCTGTAATACTCGCGGAACACCTGCTTGAACGGCTGCCTGATCTGCCTCTCGAACAGATCGCGCTGAAATGCGCTCCAGTCTCCCGACGCATACAGATGAACAGGGTGCGCCAGCAGCAGCTCAGCATCGGGCTGCAGCTCCGTTAGAGAGCCATCCGGCTGGCGCAACGCGAAACATGATTCAGCCTGCTCGTTTTCCGGTTGATGCATATAGCCGACTGCTCCGCTCTCCTGACTCACCCATACCAGATGCCGGGCAAGTGAAGCGACTACCGGATTGCGGGTTATGGCTGCCAGTTCCCTGGTTGTGAACCGCGAGCTTTTCTCCATAGCCTGCTCAAGGCTTTGCTTGGCACGTGCATGCTGGTCCTTGAGAGACTTTTGCATGTCCTTAAGCAGCAGCACCTGCTCATGCTTTTTGATCGCTGCCGGAACATTCTTCAGCAGCTTGCCTCCCTTTTCTGCCCGGAGTTCAACCTGGCCCTCTTCGTCAAATTCCAGCCACAGATTGGCACCACCAATTTCCTGAGGCTGAAAGAAATCCGAAATTTCCCCAAACTTCTCCGCTTCCAGTTCCCACATCATCCGGTTCACATCGCCGTAACCGAAATTGCGCGCCAGATTGCCCAGGGCAATGTCGCATGCCTTCCCTTCGCTCTCGCGGCGCTGGGCACCAAACTGTTTGCTTTCCTTCAGAAAACGCTGAATGAACTCATACCGCTCCAATGCCTCGTGTTTGTCACCGGACTTAATCGGCAGCAGCGTGTAGCTGAGAAGCTTGTCTTTATTGCGCGCGGCGCGAATTTCCTCCACAAGCACCTGCTTGTCCAGTTTGCCCAGGGCAGCATCGGCAAAAAGCTGCGCACGGCGGTGTGAGCTGCCTCCGTCGGTTATATATTTAGCACAGCTGTACAGCATATTGAAACGCTCGCTGCCCAGCGTCTCATAAGCGCTTTTGAACCATTCCCCGTCAAAAGCGCCGTCGTTGAAGCTTTGGGCACTGACCGGCGAATAAATCGCGACCTCTGTTTCCTTCTGGGCGGAGAAGCTCTCATTAATATGAGCGTGGAAATACCAGGCCGCGCTCTTAAGTCCCGGCCAGCCCAGATGCTGCTGAACGATATCCACCCATTGCGGGGCGTACATAGCAGCTTCCAGCAGCCGCTGCTCCGTAATACCCGATTGTACAAGAAGCTCGCCAAGCAGGTTGGCATCCTCTCCCGGTGCCGGGTAACAGCTCTTCAACAGTGAGCTGAGCACTTCCTTTTTCGTCTGCTTGCTGCCGTATACGTAGCCGCGCTGGAACGTCTCCTTGCCCAGGCCACGCAAAATACTGATAAAGAAGCGCATCCCCTCAAACCGGTTCACATTCTGGGCCAACTTGGATACCCCGGTAGGCAGATCTCCGCGGCTGGACTCGATTTCAACAATGCGGGTTACGGCCTTATCCACCAGCGGCGGCACCGAAGGATATTGCTGTATCAACTGCTTGCCCCACTGTGAATGGGTCAACAGGCGAATCAGATCCCCGGCAAAGTGGCCGGAAAACATTTCCTGCAGCAGCAACTCATCCCCGATCATTCCCAGGTAATGCGCCTTTACCAGGGTTTCTACCGACAGCCTGGCAGCAGATTTCTTCTTCATCAGCTTGTAGCTGGAAAATGAGGTGAAGAAGTATTCACGGAACTGCTCTTCATGATCTGTATGCTTTTCTGCTTTGCCGAGCCAATATTCCAGGTATTCCACGTCCAGAGCAGGAAAACCATCATTTTGCCGGTAGTAGTAGCTATTGCCTGGCCGCATGCGTTCGACTGCGCATTGCTCCACCGTCAGACGGTTGCGCAGAGAACGGTAAATGCCCATGCAGAGGGCAAAGTTCTGCACCGGATCGCCCTCGATAAAAAGCAGCCTTACCAGTTGTTCGGTAATTCGGATATGCTTGAAATCTTTCAGCGCATTATTCAGCCGGTTGGATTTCTCCTTGTCCAGCACATCTGCATACAAATTTGTCAGCCATTCCTCGTTTTGCTCATTGTTATTGCAAAAGTGCCGGCTTGCATACAAAAACTGCGCCATGACAACAGGTGTCAGCTCAAGTTCACGGACAGCCTGCCGCCATACCTCCGGCAGCGGATAGCTGTCCAGCTTATCCCGATCAAGTTCGCCTTCACCTGCAACCTTTACAGGGGACAGACCATAGTTCTGGTTGCCCATCAGCACCTTCTCGGAATAATGGCTGTAATATTGCGCTTCATACTCATAATCCCGGTAATGTTCAATAAGCGACTCAAAATGTTTGTAGATGCCCAGCAATTTATCCGGGTCCCAGGCAGCGAGCTGTTTCACATAACTATTCTCCAGCTCCGTCGCACCCGGCTTCTGCCCTCCAACGAGCTGATAATGATCAAACTGCGACGGTATCTCAAGCTGATTGGCAGGCTCATACAGCCCGAAGCCGTTCTCAAAACCGTATTCCGGCTGATCCTGATTGAGCAGCTTATCGATCAGCACTTGCTCCTGGGAGGTCGCTTTGCCTTTGGAGTGAAGCTGCTGAACAAGACTCATTGCCGTCTCAAGCAATTTTGCCCGGTTCTCATCCTGTTGAATGGACTCGGCGATTGTGAGGCCGGCCAGCCGCTGCTGCTCGTTTGATGCATTCAACAGCACCGACAGCCTCTTCCCAAGAGCAGCATCCTCCTGTTTTAACAGCAGCTGGATACTTGCTTGACGGATCGAACCTGTCTTCGATTTCAGCAGCGCTGTGACCTTGTCCAGCTCGGCTTCTGTAAGGTCCAGTGAGTCCAGCAGCTTCAGCGCGGTTTCCCGGTTGCCAGGGCTTTTGTCACCAAGCGCAGACAGCAGATACTCCCGCGGCTTTCCTTCCGCAGCGCTGCCGATCAGATTGACGAGGAAGCCATGGCGGATATGAATATCCATCCTGCTGCCGCAATCAATGAGATGATCAATCATGACGGCATCCAGATCATAAGCAGCAAGCGTCATCATGCAGCGGAGCAGGTCGTCAGCAGTAAGGGAGACGCTCCAAGGAAATGAATTCCCTTCAAAGCCCTGTGACGGCCCCTTCAGTTGGCTGAGTGCATGCATAAGGGCCATAAACTGTTCACGCCTTACATTCAGCTCGGCACTTATCGGAGAATCGCTCAGATCAATTTTTCTCTTGCTGTCGCCAGAGTCATAGTTATAAATCACCTGATGAGTGCTGTAGTAGCTTTTTAAAATCCAGGCTACCTGCTCGAGATCGTCTGCTGCACGGGTCAATTGCTCCCCCGCCACAAGATGCTGGAGATGGGACACATTGATTTGAGCCAGAAAATACAATGCTGCCAGCTTCTGATAACGCTCACCATGATTGAGTACCTTGGCGGCCCCTTCCACCGCGTCCTCGACAGCATATGTAGCGGCTGCCCAAAGAGAGAAATAGAATTCCAGCGAATCCCGGCTGCCTGCCGCTTCTTCCCGGTAAGCTTCATCTGTAAGTGTACGAAGTGCAAGCTCGAGGCATTTGCGGATGACAGCCGGCTTTTGATCGCTAAAGCCTAGCCCTGTCCACGTGTCCAGCGCGCGGATGACCGAACTGAAACGATCCAGCTTATGCTCAAGCACGATCCGGAGCAAATAAATGGAAGCCTCCACTGTACCTTCATCCAGGCTTTCCATAATATGCTGCCGCAAGCCTTCCTGCAGCTGGGCGGCAATCAGCAGACGGCCCAGCATGTCGTAGCACTCTTCGCTATGGCTTTGGACAATGCCGCGAATCATCGTCCGGGTCAGCAGCGCTCCCTGATTCTCACCAAACATGATGTTCCGCAGTGCTTCAATAACAGCCGCATTGCCATTGTCAACCTCGCGGGCGATCTTATCGGCCATAATGAAATCTGCATGCAGCACCATATCCTGTCTGGTCAAGTAATCTTCAAGTGTGAAATCATAAGCCAGGCCGGAGTAATAGTTCATAATCGTCGTCAGGAGCACATCAAAATAAAAGGCCATATTGCGTGACCGGTAGCCTTTGCGGTAATAATTCATCATCGAATACGGATACTGCATCCTCCGCTTTAGCAGATCCAGCAATTCCTCTCCCTGCTCCTGTCCAAACAACAGCAGAAGCGCGCCCGCAAGCGGCCCTTTCAGCAGTTGCCCGGCATCTGCCAACTCTTGGACCGGAGAGCCATACGCTTTATCAAGACCCGCCAGCAATTGCTGCTTGCGTTCCTCTTTAACCTGATATTCAGCTTCCAAATAGTCCAGCAGGCTCACAGCAATGGAATCATACGGCTGCCCCTTCTTTTGCTCTATCTGCTTATACAAATGATCCGGCAATGCCATGTTTCTTTCCACGTTCTTACGCTCCATGTCCCGTAGTCCCCTCCGTATTAGCGCATCATCCCTGATAACAGGGTCAAACGAATAAATGTCAGTACCGATCCCGGCTCAATTGTGAGCGGATCGTCCAGATTCTCTACAGCCTCATCATTGATCAGCACCTTGAAAATGCCATCCTCAAACGCCTGCAGCGCTGTCTTTACCGCCTGCCCGGCATCCGCTTTGCGGTCATCATATGCCGCCATAAATCCAACCTTGCCGGTATCAGCCTGCTCCTCAAGCCTCTCCGGGGTTAAATAAGGGAAAATCGACTGCTCCATGCTGCGAGCATTGAAGCGCTCCACTTCATCTGCAACAATGGCTTGAATCACATCCCGCAGACATCGGATCGGATCAGGCAGCGATGCTTCTGCCTTTTCCAGTACAGGTCTGCGTCTGCCTGCAGCCTTCACTCTATAATAGATTTGCAATTCTTTTCCTCCTTGGCGGTACTCGATAATGGCCTTCTTGTTGAGCCGTGCCCCATTTACCTCTTTGATTGATCCATTTTAATGAATGGATTATATCACAGCCTTTCCTTCCGTTCCCCTTTTTTCATAAAAATGCGAACATAAGACTACCCGCCCATGACTAGCGGCCTAAAAAAAGAAGACCTTAGGAGCACTAAGGCCCCAAAGGTCTTCTACAGAGTGCATGCCACATTACGGACACGCTGTATTCAATTAGGCATGGCTAAGTTCCAGCTCATCCTCTTCATCACGGTTGAACGCTTCACGGTCAAACTCGCCCTCAGCATTCGCTACAAGCAAGGAAGTAACGGTCGTGCCTGTCGCATTGACAGCCGTTCTGCCCATATCGATAAGAGACTCAACCGCAGCTACGATCGCAATCCCTTCCAGCGGAAGACCGACTGCTGTAAGTACTACAGTTGTAGAAATGGAAGCAGGTCCCGGTACACCAGCAACACCGACAGATGAAATAACGCTGACAAGCACAATCAGAATATACTGGGTCAAGCTTAGATCAATACTGAACACATTCGCAACGAACACTGCAACGACAGCCGGCCATACTCCGCCGCAACCGTTGAAATTCATTGATGCGCCAAGCGGAGCGACAAAGCTTGCAATACGCGGTGATACGCGCAGACGCTTCGTAATAACCTCCAGATTCACCGGCAGTGTCGCATAACTGCTGCGTGTGGTGAAGGCGACCGCAATCGTCGGATAAGCCTTCTTGAAGAACTTCAGCGGGTTGACCTTGGCAACAAAGGATACCAGCCCGCCAAATACCAGTACAAAGTGTACCGCGAGCGCAATGTAAGAAACAATAATCAACATCGCCAGCGGTTCAAGGGTTTCCCATCCGTATCTGGCTCCCATGACTGCAATCAGCGCATAGACACCATAAGGCGTAAAGCGAAGCACGAACTTAACGACCTGATGCAGCACTTCAGTCAGTGAAGCGAACAGCGCTTTGACCGGCTCAACAGCCTCTGGCTTCTTGCTTCCGACCTTGACAATTGCAATTGCAATGAAAAGCGCAAAGATCAGAATCGGAACGACCTTGCCGCCAGCCGCATCCGCGATCGGATTGGAAGGCATCTGATCCAGAATAACCTGGAAGAAGGTCGGAACTTCACGCGCCTGGAAATCAGCAGGCGTCTCCGCCGGAATTCCAGAGCCCGGATTGAGCGATACCGCAACCAGGAGCCCAATAATGGCCGCTACCCCTGTGGTTCCTAAAAACCAGCCGATCGTCTTTACGCCGATTTTGCGCAAAAACGCCAAATTCGTAATTGAAATGATACTGTTAATAACGAGAACAAAGACGAGTGGAATGACAATCATGCGAATCAGGTTAATATAAATAGAGCCAATGGTGCTCACTCCCTGATATTGCAGTTCAAACTTGTTGAAGCTGATCCCCGCGATCAAGCCAAGCCCCATAGCGATGAGAACCCGGTTACCGAAGCTTATACGCTTTTTCGCCAGAAAGATCAGCACAGCGATGACGACCGCCGATACGAGCAGGCTGATCCAGTTCGTCTGTAGATCATTAAGCAAATTATTTTGGACCATAAATCTCTCTCCCCTTATCTTCAGAAAATGCACACAGTAGAAATAGGCCTGAAGATCCCCTCAATAATTCCTATCAAGTTACTATGTTTTATGTATGCTACTATAATACCCCAGGCAAAGGCTGTCAATCCTTTTTCAAAATTTAGGAGATCGGGTAACGCTTACAAGCTTGTCCCAATCTTTTTGTCCAAATCTGCAAAGCCGCTGTGGGCCTGCATTCTTCCATTGTCCGCCACAACATTGTCCGCCTGAAAAAAATAAAAAGGACAAGCTTACTCTTATAGTGGTACAACCTGGGCAGACAATGCACGGGCACCCCTGCTGTAATCATTCTTTGCTGTAACTCTCTCAGCAAACTTCCTGCCCTCTCGGCAGACGCCATATTGTACATGGAAAAACAGATCTGTCTATGGCACAATAGTGATAAGATTCAACAGTAACCAATTTGCTTACCTATTAAGGAGCGTGTTTTACATATGACATTTTCAGCATTTGTCGTCGATTATAAAGAAGGCCAAT
This sequence comes from Paenibacillus pinihumi DSM 23905 = JCM 16419, assembly GCF_000422505.1. GTDB lineage: Bacteria > Bacillota > Bacilli > Paenibacillales > Paenibacillaceae > Paenibacillus_D > Paenibacillus_D pinihumi. The sequence continues at coordinate 30,643 of NZ_KE383864.1, forward strand.
TTACAAGCGGCATTCGCCAATTGGAAGAGCAGCAGCTGCCCGAAAGCGAGGTTACGATTCGGGTAGCCTATTCCAGCATCAACTACAAGGATGGACTGGCTTCGGTTCCGGAAGGGAAAATCGTGAAGAGCTACCCGTTCATTCCCGGTATTGATCTGGCCGGAACCGTAATTTCATCGGCCGATCCCCGTTACAAAGAAGGCGATGAAGTCATCGTTACCGGCTATGGGCTTGGGGTATCCCATTTCGGAGGCTTGAGCCAGATTGCCCGTGTGCCTGCGGACTGGATTGTGCCGCTTCCCCAGGGATTGTCACTGAAGGAAGCGATGCTCCTTGGGACGGCAGGATTTACAGCGGCGCTGTCCCTGCAGCAGCTTGAGCGAAATGGTCTGAAGCCGGGACACGGCCCTGTGCTCGTCACAGGTGCAACAGGCGGAGTGGGCAGTCTTGCCGCAGCGATGCTCACGCAAAGCGGCTATGAGGTCGCCGCAAGCACCGGGAAAGCTGCCGAGCATGATTATTTGCGCCTGCTCGGCGTATCCGAAATTTTAAGCCGGGAAGAGGTATCGCCTTCAGAGCTTCAAGCCCTGGGCAAACAGCGCTGGACAGGAGCTATTGATTCTGTAGGCGGCCATACATTGGCCCACGTCATCAGCACAACGCGATACGGCGGCTCCGTAGCCGCCTGCGGACTGACTGGCGGGACCGATGTGCCGCTGACCGTATTTCCTTTTATTTTGCGGGGGGTTAACTTGCTCGGGATTGACTCGGTACAGTGTCCGATGAAGGAGAGAATCGAAATTTGGCGAAGACTTGGCACTGACTTAAAGCCAATAAAGGGGCTCACGGAATTGTCCCGCGAGGTGACGCTTGAAGAAGTTCCTGACGTACTCGCAGCCATTTTGCGTGGAGAGATTCGGGGAAGGACAGTTGTTAATCTTCAAGAGTAAAAGTAAAAGATCTCTGTACGGCAATCGCTTCAGTGGAGCGGTTGCCGTTGTTTTGTTTCCAGGGTTATTGATGATTTTGATTTTTAGGCGTATAGTAGGATCAATAGATATCTTCTATAGTTTTACTTATTTAGAATTTTATTTAAATTATAAGAATTTTAAACAATTGCATGGAAATCCATCATCGAAATCTGCGGATCAGTCGTTTTTACTGCGGCTTCTCAGCAAGCGCATGACTATTTAGTACGTATAAGTATTGAGAGGAGTATTTACATGAAGGTATTAGAAGTAAATCATCCGCTTGTTGCGGTTATGCCAGAGCATGCCCACGCCTTGTCCATATTGAGTACACAACGCTCCTACGAAAACTGGGTGTACAGCAATTTTATTCAGATCTTTTTTGAACAAAAGCCTGTAGTTGATAATGATAAATTGCTTATTCGTTTTCGCGATGATGGTTTTGTCCATAAAACTGTGCTCTCAATGTCCGATGAAATTTTAATATCGACTTTTAAAAGATGGTTTGGCGAAGACGTAACAAAGCCTCTAATAGATTGTATTGATAACGGTATTTATGTTATTTCTAACCTCGACAGCTATTACATCCCTCCTCATAAATCCTTTTACAACCAAATACACAGACCACATGCTACTTTAATTTACGGCTATTGTCCTGTTGAACAGTATTTTCTAATCGCTGATTTTTTTGATGGATTTTATGGATTTGAAAAGGTTTCTTTTAATAATATCCGCTTAGCCTTTCAGAGCCTGAGTACAGAGCACTTTCCTAAAGCGCTGCTGGTCACGAAAAGGGATGCCAATTACTACTTTGACCTTCAATATGTCATCAAGTCGTTAACTGAGTATCAATTATCCATTTGCCCACAGGAGCAAGCGATACTGAGGAGTAATCGGCAATATCATATTGCCTATGGACTGAATGCATGCAGAGCCATAACCGACCTTATGCCATACTACCAAGCCTCTTGCAAAGATTGCATTGATATTCGCTCACTGCAATTAATATATGAGCAGAAGAAATTAATGAATGTTCGATTGAAGAAGCTAGGCGAAATTGTAACAATTGGAAGCGGACTCAAGGAGGACTTTATAAACCTTGAGTATAAGGCGCTTAAAATGCGCAATACATCTATTAAATATCTCGTAACAAATAACCCGCAATTCATAGGAAACATTGTAGAGCTCTTAACACAAATCGTGAAGGAGGAAAATGAATTACTATCACGGCTTCTGGATGTCCGGGGAATTCGAATTCTTGCATGAAATCAAAAATGATGCATAAATCTCAACAGATGTACTTGATGAGATACTTTCGTTCACCTAATAGAATTTAAAGGAGTGATTTTATGTCCGAGCTTATGACCCATGTCAAGCAATTCTATGAATGCCGCAAAATCCAGCTCTTGATGCTGCTTGAAGAACACAATCTTCCCGTAGAGCTGCTGTTCTACAATGCCTATGAGAGCACACAGCTTTTCAATGATCATATGTTTGTGCAAAATGAGAACCGCTGGACTTTTGAAGGCAGCTCAGCGACCCGCGAGGATATCGGGCTATTCAATATCAGACTGGAAGAGATTCGTATTACATCCGCAGAAGAGCTGGATACACTGTTGCCGGAACGCTTGAAGAGCGGACAATTTGTCTATATTTGGGTCAATCTCGACTACATGCCGCATTGGATATTCGGCAAGGATTATTTGGAGACAGGCTCCCTCCATTCTGTATTTCTCAAGGGTGTGCGGACAGACGGGGATAAAACGCTGTATTTGCTGGAGGACAACTACCCCGAATTTTGTGATTATGTTGACAGCAGCGTGATTAACAATGCGATTGCCACTGGTGACCGGGTGTGGACGCATCTGGTGACGATTGTACATCTTGAAGGATGGCACGCTCAGCGTCTGCCGGTCGAGCTCGGAAGTCGCTTCCATAACTGGCACGCAGCATTGACGGATGATTTCCGGCTTTATGATCATATTGAACAACTTATTGAACTGGAGCCTGAAGATCCGAAAACCTTCTATGAGAAGCTGGAGCATACGCTGTCTCTCATTACCGGCTCCAGATATTTGTTTAGCCGCTTTTTGAAGTTTGCAGGAGGGCCGGCCGAGCTTACAACGCGGCTGGATGAATGCAGCCAGCTCGCAGAACGGATGAAAAATGCTTTTGCGAAGGCTGTGTTTACAGGCAAAGTAAACCGGAGCAAAATGCTGCCCCTGTGCAGGGAGCTGAAGCAGATTGACATGGAGTGCTTTCAACTTCTGAGAAACAATGACTTTGCTCCGGATTTCTCTTCCTCTACAATAACTCCAGCCGTATAATCTTCTGATTATACGGCTTTTTTCTTCATGAATGATCTGCCTGAAGGCTATTCTGCCTGTGCTCCCTGTCCGTATAGCATCCCGGCTCTTCCCAGCGTTCCAGGCTTCCTCTTACCTTCCGTAATTATACAGCAGCACGCAGCGCGAGCAGACCGGTGTCAGCCCTTCCCCCAGCACCTCCCGGTGCTTGCGGAAATTGTCGCCATGGAATACTTCATGCAGACCGGCATTGTTCAGATCGCCCAGAGTAAACTCCGGAAAAAATTTACACGGATTCACCTTGCCGTCCGGCATAACGTCCAGACGATTGGCAATGGACAGGCACTGTGCACGTTTCATTGCCGGTTTCTCCGAACCGAGAATAAAGTCGCTCACCTCGCCTGGCTCCAGTGCAGGCTGGAACCGGATTCTGCGCTTCCATACCCGCCGGTTAATCCGCTCCATCTCGGCCTGCAAGGCCGGAATATTGTCCGGCGATACGCGGAAGGAGAAGGAATGCCAGCTGTAACGCTGCTGCTGCTCGATCGCTTCCAGCCAGTGAAAGCGTTCCTCGTAATATTCGTCCATTTTGGCCGCGATCGATTCCGGAATATACCAAGGGAATACGAAGTAGACCGTGTCTACCCCAAGATTTTCGAAATATTCCATGAAGTCGTACAGCTTCGTGACCATCGAATCGCTGATCGTCAAGCTGATTGAAATCCGGCCCCGGTATTCTCCTGTCTGCTGCAATTCCAGCATTCGGTTTACCGCCTGGACGACCTTCTTGAAGGTTCCCTTCCCACGAATGGCATCATTCTCCGCCTCGAATCCGTCAAGACTGATCAACAGCGTCATATCCTCGGATATTTTCAAAATGGAAGGCAAATTCTTTTCAATCAGCAGGGCGTTCGTGCAAATCGTCGTATTGCGCGGATCACGGGCCAGCAGCTCCGCCAGCTCATTGAATTTACTGTAGAAGAGCGGCTCCCCGCCCCACAGGTACAGCCTCGATTTACGCTCGCGCGTCTGCTCCAGAATGCTCTCCAGCATGGAAAATTCGATCTCCTGATTTTTGACCTCCTTGGCCATATCATGATGGAAACCGTCGTTCGCCCACTCAAAGCAGTGCTTGCACCGCAAATTGCAGCCGTTGTTCAGCTTGATTCCGATATCATCGGGAATATCAAGCGCAAATGCCGGATCGCGCTTCAGCGCCCGGCTTGCCCGGGATATGTTCTGAATGGTCCGCTTCATATTATCGAAGGTGTTGCGGTCAAATTTGATTTGTGTTTTCGGTTGCATGGACGCTCCTCCTTGCTCTATGGACTTGCAGCAATACTGGCGGACTACTGGAAGTCCGCATCGCACGTACGCAGCTTAACTGGCTGCAGCTTTCTCGCGCTCCAGGAAGCTTGCCAGACGCTCAATCGAGCTCATATGCTCGTAATCGAAGGTTTCAAAGTCGATCTCCAGGTCAAAGGCATCCTCAATCGCCAGCACAAAATTAATCATTTGCAGAGAGTCCAGCCCGACTTCCTGAATAATGTCAGTCTGCGGCTTTAATGAGGGCCGCAGCTCCGGAGTGTTTTTCACTTCGCATAAGATAGTCATAATGGTTTGAATCATGTAGAATGCCTCCTTTTTTATGTGTGGGATACTTGTATGCTCGCCCGAGCATGCTGCATAAGCTTCTCCAGCAGCCCGATCCTCGCCAAGGAATCCTGTAGTGGAATGTTATCCCGATTGCCGTCTATGATATCCGAGAAAAAGGCCAGTTGATTGGTAAAATAGTTTTGTGCGTCGAAGCTGATCTTCTCCGTCTTCCCGCTTCCCTTGTGTTCTATGCGAATGGCAAGCTTGTAGCTGCCCATGCTCGGACGGAAGAAATGCTCGACCGTGACAGCAGCTCGCTCAAATTCAATTGTATGCCGGGAACCGGCCGGCAGCTCAAAAGAGGTCAGCAATTCTGCACGGATGCCCCCTGCTAGATTCAGCTCCGCGCGGAACGACCAGTCGCACCCGTTCGGGCCGTCAAAGGCCGATTGTGCATTGAAGCCTTCCAGATCCAGGCCAAATACCGCTTGTATGAATTGCAGCCAATAGCAGCCGAGATCGTAGAAGACGCCGCCCCCGCATTCGGGGAGACTCCGGTAATTGAGCTGCTGCGGGTCCTGGAACGGGACTGCGATATAAGATTTGACCTCTGTCACACATCCGTAAGACCGTTCCTCGACCATCCGTCTGAGCTCCTGCTGCCAGGGGTGGTGCTGAACCATCAGCCCTTCCAGCACCGGCAGCTGTACCGCCGATTGAACTGCCATCAGCTTGGCAAGCTCATCTGTATTCAGGCTCACCGGCTTTTCCACCAGTACCGGCTTGCCGTATTGCAGCGCCTTGATGGCCCATTCCTGATGCAGTTCATTGCTGAGCGCAATATAGACGAAGTCAATTTCCTTGCAGCCGAGCAGCTCCTCATAGCTCCCGAATGAACGGGCAATGCCGTACTGATTCGCATATTCTGCGGCCCTCTGCCCTGACCGGCCCGCTACAGCATACACATTCAGATGCTGCAGCTGCCTGACAGGCTGGAGCAGCGCACGCTCGACGATCCGGGCGCACCCCAGGACACCGATTTGTTTGATGGTCATCACGATGACCCCGCCCTCCTTATTTGGCCGAAGTCGTCTTGAAGTTCAGACAGCAGGCCTGGCAGATCGGGAAGGAATTGCGCTTTAGATAATTGCGGTATTCCTTGTATTTGGGCCCGTTCCAAATGTCCAGCAGCCGCTCCTCATAGACATTGCCGAGCGACAGGTCGTAAAAGGCGTGGCAGGAGGTGACATCGCCTCTGGCGTTAATTTCCGTGCTCAGCCATGGGAATTCGCATCTCTTTTTGGCATGGGGGAGCTTGTCACTGTTCCCGCTGAAATACAGCTCCACCGTCTCCTCTGTCATGTTGGACGGATAAGCGTTAAAGAAGACGCCCTTCTCCTTGCAATACCGCTCGATATTGCGCACCTGCCTGGCGATCTCCTTCGCGTCCATCTCGCTGAACTCCGACAGTTCGCGGACAAACCCTCTGGACCCGTCAGCCGTCGTATCCACATCAAATTGTGTCTTCAAAATGTTCCGGTAGTTGACATGGTCCTCAGGTGTAATGAAGGACTGGAACTCCAGACTGATATGATCGAGCTGTGTGATATCAATACTATTAAAAAACAGTTCCTCCACATGCATGTAGGTGAGCGGGGTAATAATGAAGATCGTGCCAATCTTCGGGAACTGCTTTCCTTTCTCCTCACGCAAATTATGCAGCTTCTCAATCCCGCGGGTTGCCCGTTTGAACACCCCTTTGCCCCGCTGCTGATCATTGATTTCCTCTGGCCCATCCATGGAAATCCAGACGCGGTGCGGCTCATTCTCGATAATCATCTCCGCATGCTTCTCAAGCAGTGTTCCGTTGGTCGGGAAGGCGACCTCACTGCCATAATATTTAAGCGCCGCCAGCACCTCATCTATTTTCGGGTACATCAGCGGCTCCCCGCCGAACAGATCGTAGTAAGGCCTGGCCGGACTGCAGTCTTCTATAATTTGCTTAACAACATTAATATCAAGCTGTTTTAATACCCCTCTTTCCTTGTAAGCCCCGTTGTCTCCCCACTCATAGCACATTTTGCATCTCAGATTACAGGCCTCCAGAAGCTGCAGCCAAATCCAGCGGGGCATGGACCTGCTGAGTGATGGCGTAATACTTTCATTTTGAAGTTGTACAGACATAAATAGGCCTCCTAATGGTCGATATCGTTGTGATCCGGTGCTTGCCGACTATCCACAAACCAGTTATCGCTGCAAAATCTGCCTGACATTGCTGCTTACGCCGAAACATCACCTCCCATTCGTAATTTCATGCAGCAGATTGCCGGACTCATCCCGCGCGCGGACAAGGTTATGATGAATCTGCTCCAGCACATCCGCTGAATAATGCTGTGCCTGCCAGGCCTCATAGCTGATTCCCAGGCCCAGTGACTCCCAGAGTCTTGCGTTCGACCGCTCATGCTCCCCGAAGGGCTCCAGGAAAATGAGCGGCGTGGCGGCTGCCAGCGAATCCAGCAGTGTCGCTCCCCCCGGCTTGCTGATAATGCCGCTACTGTGCCGGATCAGCTCAAAGGCCCTGGGATAATCATGCGAGTCCCCATATGTATTGGGCTGGCTTGCATGGATCTCGGCAAACGGAGGAAAATCCAAGTCGCCGTCCGCATTGCGGTGCCACGGGCTCCATTCCGGGTCCAGCAAATAGTAACGGTGGTTCCCTCCGGCATGCGCTGCCTGCTGTGCTCCTTCACGGTAATAGGTCACGATATGCAGAGCCGCTCCGGCAGACGTCAGCTCGGAAATCTTGTCCTTGTACGTGCCGATCCCCCAACCGCCGCCATGGATGACATAGCGCCTCTCCCTTTTTTCAAAGGGGACAGCCTTCTCCGTGCTGACCGCTATTGTCTGCGCAATCCGTTCCTCTCCGGGCGGGTAGAGCCAAATATTTTCAAATTGGCTGCAAGCATCCCCATAGACGGAGAAAGATGGCGTATCACTTGCATCCAGACGAATGAGCCGAATATCTACTTCCGTCCCGCCGAGCATATCCCGGTAACGCTCCAAAACTGGAATCCAGAATCCTGTCAGCGCCAGAAACCTTCGCCTGCCATCCTGCCTCCACTGCTCCAGCAGCGCAGCAGTCTTGCTCTCATCCAGACTGCTGCGGCTGTCCCTGGCCAGCTTGTAGCCTGTCTTGGCTACCTTGAAGCTGTCATGGAATGCCTTGCGGTAACGGGGAATATTCTCCCGCGTCTCATCATCATAGAGATGCTCCAGCATGTAAATATCTGCCGGTATACCCTCCTTGCGAAGCTGGAGCTGCAGCAGCTTTGCCGGTATATAGACGCCCAGGGAGTTGCCTGCACTGAGCAGCGTCACCGTATGCGCCATCCAATCGTCCTCCTTATTATTCCTGAGCGTAATAGCTTGAGGCAGTGTTCTAGGCACGGACAATAAACGAAAGTTGCCTATATGGAGGCGGACTGTGCCTGCACAGCCGAGAATCGTTCGAAGTCTTCCAGCATTTCTTGCAATCTTGACGCTTCATTTCCGTAGAACAGAACAAAAATACGGTACAAATGCCGGTCCGCTTCCTGGGTGCATGCGAAGGTATAGATTAAAAATTGATGGTGCTGGTCCGGGCGAAGCTCGACCTCCAACTGCTCTTTCAACTCTTCAAAAGCAAGTCTGTCGCTGGTCTCCAGACGAATATAGCGGCTCTCAATATGCTGGTAATGCGGAAGAAGAGATTCAATAAGAGGCAGCAGGTAGGTCACCTGTGTAAATCTGGCATTGATTTCGATAACCGGATACAGGGTTCCGGTATGATCAACAATCGAATCGATCCCGGCAATTCCGCGGTATCCCAGCTCTCGCAGCACCTCGCCAAGCCGGAGTATTTCCGTGCGGTACTGACCGATAACATCAGCTTCATAGTTTGGCGTATAGTTCGTGCCAACGTAGACACCGTAGGTATTAATTCGCTGCTCCGTTACCGCCAGCAGATGGACAGATTCAGGCCCGATCCACAATTGGGCGTTCAATGACTGACGGATCGGGTGCCATGCCTCCAGCAGCAGCTCAAATGAGGCTGTCCGCTTACGAATATATACCGACAGCTGTCTGAATTTATGCTCGTTCTCAATGATCGTCAGCCCTTTGCCGGATGAACCGTATGCCTGTTTCAGCACGGCCTGTTCGAATCCGGCCTCGCGAAATGCCCCATAGGTTTCATCCAATTCCTCCGGAGTCTTGCAAAATCTGCCTCTCGTTACGGCAAATCCGTTTTCCTCTGCCAATTTTCGTGTCCTGTACTTGCTATTCAGTTCTCTGACCTTACGGGCATCAGAATCGATTAGCTCCCAGCCGTACGTGTCGGCCAGCACTGTAAATTCCGGAGTCAGGATGAAGGGCATGAAGGTGCAGTTGCCGGGGGCTGCTGCTGCTGCAAATGACGCAATCTCACCTGCGTCCCGGGTCACACATAAATGCGGCAGCTGACCTTTGTGTCGTTTGACATCGGCCAGAAACTGCGGGTCGGGAACATGCAGCAGCCAGACGACATCACCCGGCTCGGCGATCCACAGCAATTGCTGCTCCTGCTGCTCGATTAGCGCGTTGTGCTGCGGTTTCGCAAATGACGGAAACAACGGCTTTTCATTCCAATTCTGATCCTCATTGATGTTCGCATGCCAAAGCACATGTCCTTCTCTCGCCTTGCGAAACGGTTCAATGTCCAGAATACGGCCATTCATAATCTCACCTCTAATCAAAAGTGGATTGCGATTAAAGATTGGAGCTGCTGTAGGCTTTGAGCGCCTGCTTCCACAGGAGCCGGATGAGGATGAAGAAGATTAACGGAGCCAGTATCCCCCATAGAAGATGAATGCCTCTTAGCCTGTTTAGAACAAGCAATGGCGCATAGTTCGTAATAATAAAAACCGGAATGATAAAAGTGCCGATGCGCTGTATCCATTTGTTATAAATCATGTATGGCATGTTGTTCGCATCCCATATCGAATAAGATATTTCGCTTGCAGCGCTTGTATTCACAAACCAGAATGACAAGAGAGCCGGGATGATCATCACACAGTACGTCAAAATGGTCGCAAGCGCCAGAAAGATAAGAAACGCCCCAAGATTAAACAGCGTAAACGGAATCTCCGAAGCCTTCCAGCCAATTGCCACCATGACAGACCCGGCCACGATATTGGGAAGGGGCATTCCTGTCTCAATATAGCGGAAGGAGACAAGGAATTGCAGGGAGACGGGCTTGACCATCATCAAATCCAGCATTCCGGTACGAACGTATTCAGTAATGCGCAGAAAATTGTTATAGAATAGCCCCATATATAATCCGGTCAGCAAAATATGGGTGCCCATAAACATAAGAATCGTATCGGGCGTCATGCCATCCACATGTACATTGGTTTGATAGACGACAGATACATACAGCAGCTTCGCCATTAGAAAGGCCGTTTCTACGAATATCCCCGCCACAAAATTAAATCTGTACTCCATTTGGGACAAGAGCGAGTTTTTCGCGAATAAAACGAGAAGATACAGATGCCTCCGCAGCTCGATGACCACATTCAAGCGTTCAGCCTCCCAGTCCGAGATACCTTTTCATCCCCTGCTTCCAGACGAGCCGGCAAATGACCAGCAGCAGCAATATCCAGATGGCTTGCCCGGCCAGTCCCTGCCAGACCATCGGCCCGTCAATTCTTCCATTCAGCAGATTCACAGGGAAATAGATTAAATAATGAAACGGCAAAAATCGAAATAACAGCTGCAGCTTCTCTCCGAAAATTTCGAGCGGGAACATGCCGCCGCTCATAATTTGAATCAACAGGCTGGTGACGACGAAAAAATAAGAGATTTCCGACAACCAGAATGCAAAAGCACAAATGCTATATGAAATCAGGAAACTAAGAATAATAGACAAGATAAGAGAAAGGCAAAAGACCAGGATGCGTTCTTTTGATGTATGAAGATTAAAGGAATTATTTAATGCGAAGGTCAAAACTAAAATAATAATTAAGGAGGTTGCAAAATGAATCAGCCGCTGTCCAAGATAAGAGCTGATGCGAAAGCCGAAATAGGTAATCGGCTGAATAATATACTTATTCAATCCGCCGCTCTTGATATCCTCTGCGATGGCATATTCCATATGGGTCAGGACAAGCTTGGAGATAACGGCCGCCAGTATCGTATACATGATCATTTCATGATAGGTATACCCGAACACCTGCTGTTCCCCGGCGCTTGCATACACCGCGGTCCATATATAATAATGCACAATCATCGGGAACACGGCACTGATCAGGGAGAGAAAAAAATTAAAACGGTATTCCAGCGAACTCTGAAAACCGATACGGAATGACACGGCATATTTGTTATTTCTCATACACTGCCGCTGTACAGTCGGGCAATGCCGTCCTCGATCTGCAAATCTTCAATATTGAAGTCAACGACAGGGAACTTGTCCAGGAACTGTTGAAGGCATAACCGGACCTCATCCTTCCCTACCTCGACAACAGCATAATTCCCGTCTGATTCCTTTACATCACCGAAGGCTAGCAGCAGTTCAGGAGAAATCTCTTCGGAGAAGAACAGCTTGATCAGCTTGCGCTCCTCATGCCGGGTTCCAATCCGCTTCAGCTCGCCATCGTACAGAATCGTGCCGGCGTTAATGAGAATAACTCTGGAGCACAGGTCTTCAATATCCTTCATATAGTGACTTGTCAGTATAACCGTTGCGCGGTATTGCTCATTGTAATATTTGAGAAAATTGCGTACCGCCCGCTGTGACATCATATCCAGCCCGATAGTCGGCTCATCCAGATACATTAGCCTCGGACGATGGATCAAAGAAGCTATCAGTTCCATCTTCATCCGCTCGCCCAGCGACAGTCTGCGTACCTGTACGCCCAATAGCTTCCTGACCTCCAGGAGACCAGACAACTCATCAAGCGTTCTGCGATATTCCTCATCAGGAACCTGATAAATGCATTTGTTGAGGTAAATAGATTCTCCTGCAGGCAAATCCGGCCATAGCTGGCTCTTCTGCCCCATTACAATCGAAAACAGCTGCTTGAACGGCTTCTTCCGCTCCCAAGGAGTATACCCGAACACATTGGCACTCCCCGAGGTAGGATGCAAAATACCCGACAGCATTTTGAGCGTCGTCGTCTTCCCGGCTCCGTTGGGACCGAGGAATCCGACCATTTCGCCTTCCTCGATAGCGAAGGATACAGCATTTACAGCCTTCTTCACCAGCTTTTTTCGGAAAAACAGATTTTTGAGCGACTGCCGCATGCCAATATCTTTCTTGTAATACTCGAATTCCTTGACCAGCTGGCAGACCTCAACAGCATTCCCCACAGGCATTCCCCTCTCCAGGAGCAAATCTCAGCATGCCCATACATACAGCGGGCCATAACTTTCTTTCATTGTAATTAAATGACAGCTTTTTGTACATAGCACCAGAGTATTATTTTGAGAGAGGGGCATAAGCGAGGGAGTTAGACGCCGGATGTCCGGGCGTCAACTTTACAGGGGAATACGGTATTCGGAGCATTCTTCGATAATATGCTCGCCCTGATTATAAATCCACTTGAAGCGGAAGACGTCCCCGGCATAGCGTGTCTGGCGGAGAATATCCGGCAGGATGATCTGCTCGAAATTGGCGCGGATTGTGTGTTCGATTTCATTCAGCCGCGCTTCATTGGCAGCCCGCAGCTTCTCCGCTTCCTCCAAATCAGCTGTATTCTGAATATAATAAGCCAGTCCGATTTGCTTGGCTGTTGCATGCTCGGGCAGCGGCTGTCCCGAACCGTCGAATATGTTTTTGACTGTTGCCAGCCAGTCCTGATACAAATTCATGTGAAGCTCTATCGCCATCATGTTCTCCTTTGTTCCATGAAATCAGTTTTTATGTTCCTTGCGGCTATCAGCCGTTCCCGCCTGCTTTGGGCGCATGCAATATCGCGGTCAAGAGTCCCGGAAAGCGGATTTCCAGCTCATTTGCGCGAAGCGACAGAAAGTGCTGTGTCCCTTGTACCCGTACATAGATCACCCCGGACTCGCGCAGCGTCCGTACATGATGCGTCATCGTCGATTTGGCGATTTCATACTGGAAACTGCCGCAGGATTGCTCACCGCTGACTGCAAGCTCACAGACTAGCCGCAGACGAATCGGATCGCTAAGCGCCGAAAGGACCGTTGTCAGATGAATGTTGTCCCGGTCCGGGTGATGCAAAATTTTCATAAGCTTTCCCCCAATGGCCTGCTGTTTGGGAATGACAGCTGTTGGATCTATTTTTTATGTGCTGTCGAACAGGCCGCTTATGCCCGTATTATACCATTCCCGCTGCGAGTTTTACATTCATTTTACAAGGTTTTCTCTTTACTATTTGAAAGCATATAGCGCAAGTTATCCCCTTGGATTTCCTCCCGAAACTGTATTCGGCAAATTCCCCGCAGGTCATACGTGTAAGTCTCGTTGAACTGGGTCGATGTCGCGATCCGGTTTAGCGAATCATAACCGAACGTATACTGCGCCATGCTCTTGAGTCCGCCTGAAGCATTTATCGCTTCCTGCTTCACCGGACGGCCCAGGATATCCATCGTTTCTTTGGTTACGTTGCCTTCCGGATCGGTCGTTTGAACCGTGCGCTGAATATCATCGTAGAGCACAGTCGCGAATGCATTGTCGGTTCCCGGGAACTGCGTACGCGTGAGCCGGTCCCAGGCGTCATACGTATAGGTCGTCCGTTTTCCGGTTGCATCGTCGCTTCGGACTAAGCGTCCGTAGACATCGTA
>NZ_KE383864.1:44380-1081522 GCF_000422505.1 Paenibacillus pinihumi DSM 23905 = JCM 16419
ACCCCGGTCTCGTCGGTCGCCGTCACCTGATTCTGGTTATCGTCAAAGAGGACCGAGACGCTGCTCTGATCCGGATGCGTGGCTTTCGTCATCCGCCCCAGCTTGTCGTACTCCATTTGCGTGACAAACCCTTTTCCATCCGTGTGGGAGGTCATTTCGCCCGTTGCCAGCTTGTAACGGAACTGCTGCGCCACCAGCGTGTTCAGATTATCTGCCCCCGTCACCTGAATGGATTGCCGTGTCGGGAAGGCAGCCTGATAGAGCGCAACATCGTATTCATTGGTAATGACAATATCCCGCGTATCATCCTTCAAGGTGACGGTCTTCGGATTTCCATAGCTGTCATACACATAGCTGGTCTGGGCCTTGAGTGGGCCGCTCGTATTGTTTTCCTTCAGGGTTACCGTCTTGATCCCGTTCGTTCCCGGATAGCGTTCCAGCTGGACATGCAAGCTTTTCGTATTCACCGGAACGTTAGAGCTGCTTAACAGGTTTTGCGCATCATACGTATACGTCGTCGTGTTGTTATTCGGATCAGTCTCGGAGGTCACATTTCCATAATCGTTATAATTTCGGGATACGATGCTCGCTGTCGATTGCGAAGAACCCTGCCAGGTCTGGGAAATCACTTTGATCGGGACAGGCCAGCGCTTGGTCCGGTTATATTCCATCGAATCGATGACCTGCTTGGCACCGCTGCTGTTGACCACTTGCGTATGGTAATACACTTCCGGCAAACGCTCAATCCAGCATACAAACTTCGTCGCACAGCAAATAAAACAAGCCTCCGAAGGAGCGCGCGTCTGTGTTTCCAATGCTTCCAAGCTAGCAAAATCTAGCGTTAAAACGCAATGTCGTATGGCTAATCAGTTCGCCAGCGAGATGGCCAAGGCATTCCGTCAGTTTCGTGTCTGGATCCTCCCCCTTACCCCAAAGGGCCGCAGATGGTTCAACGTCATAGCGTCGACGACCCATTTGCAGCCCTGGCGTTTCCCTGAAAAGTATTAGTATTTTTTTACATACTCTTGCCAAGTGTCTTGGTAAATCTTTTTGATCTGTTCAAGACGCTTTTGAGGTATTTCGGTTTTCCAGTAGTCAATTCCCTGTTTTGCAATCTCTTCAACAATGTCCATTTTCAGCTTATGTTCTTCAGAATTTAATTCTGGTATCCAGTTTCTTAAAATATCTACAGGATACCGTACGTTATTAGGATCGGGGTTACCATACTCATCTCTTAAACCTAATATGTAGTATGGATTTTTTACGTTAGCTTTTTTTTCAACAATTAAATAATAAGCGTATCTCATAGCATTAATTGTAGCATTCGGCCCCCCTATCTCAAGAGCTTTTATAGCCGCAGTCATTCCACTTGATGTTTTGTAATCAATCTCTGCCCCACCATCAAGTAATGCTTTCGTTTTATCAATGCCATAACCGATTGAATTTATTAATGGGCTCGTTCCCTTCTCTAATATTGGGGTACTACCACTATAATTTATATTTGGATTTGCACCATAACTCAAAAGAAGTTTTACATACTTTGGATCTTTTTTAGCCGCATTGTCCACCCAGGAATATCCCGTTGCCAAGAAAAGAGCCGTTTCTCCAGTAGTAGTTGCAACAATATTAGGGTCAGCACCACATTTAAGTAGTTCCTTGGCCGAATTATACTTTTCTACACCAATTGACCAGATAAGCAATGTGGTTCCATACCTCGGCTCTTGATAATTTAGCAAGCCAGGATGAGATTTATTAATTTTACTTATTTTTTTAACATCCTGATTTTTTACAGCCAACGCTAAATCCCAAACCGGAGTATCTTTCCAAATTCTTAAATTGCGAATTTGCCACTCCGGAGTATCTTCTGTTCCGTCTCTAATTTGCCAACCCCATAGAAATTTAAAAGTTATAAAGAAAACAATCAACAAAAAAATTACAACTAATAATACAATGAATTTTTTCATTAATACCCTGCTTTCCCTAGAGCATCTATGACCGCTTTCATTCCATGATTCCCTACCATATCAGGGACACGGAACTTAATACCAAAAGGGGCATTAATTTCTATCCAAATTTGTGTAGGTAAATATTTCACTTCACCAATTGGAGTCGACATTCCCCCAAATATATTATTCAGTAATTCCCCTTTTACTATATAGGCCGTCATCTTTGCTTTATAGGTTTTCGCCTTTAAATCATACGCCGATAAATTAACAGACATAGGATTAAATAAAATACTGTTTGTATTTGTAGCTACTGCATTAGCGGCGGCTTCAGCACCTCCTTTTGAGTGTCCAACCATTGTCACTTCGTGTAGCGAATAATTTTCTACAAATTTGGAAGCATATGAGATTGAATCCTGCATATTTTTTGATGCACCGAATGGTTGTTGTAAATTATTCACAGCCTCATCACTAGGATCACTGAGGGTACCCCAACTGCTTGTCCCTCTATTAACTAATGAATATTCAACTAATCCATCAGATTTTGCTCTAGAATATATACCTACCCTTAATGATTTATCTGTACTTTCATACATCGTAACATATTTCCATCCTCCGGATAATTTAAATTCTTTATTAGATGGGTCGTATATGTGTTGTGCCATTTTTGCGGCTTCCATCACTGTAGGGATATGTCCTGAAGAGTCCACATAAATCAAAGGATTATTCATCACATACACATACAAATTCAACGTCAGTGGATTCTTGTTATCCCCCTCATACGTATCCTCATTAATAAATCGCCCTATACTCGGATCGTACCATCGGGCACGCAGATACTGCAATCCTGTCGTTTCATCCCAATATTCTCCACTATACCGGAATAGATTCGGCACGGTCTCACTCGCCGTTATCGGATTCCCCCACATATCATACGTGTAACTATTGAGCACATTGCCCGCTTGGTCTGTGAGACGCGTCACATCGCCATGCCCGTTATGGGAATAATACGCCCGGTTGCCGCTGGCATCGACTCGTGACACTAATTCGTTCCCTCGAATGTAACTGGCTTTGCGGCTAACCGTCCCACCCGTTACGGTTCCTTCGGCAATGATGTCTGCTCCATCATAGTAATAACGGGTCGTAACTCCCGCTTCTGTTCGTTCCGTTAGCAACCCGTCTCCGTTATAACGATACGTCACCGTTTTGTTGGCTCCCGTCACGACCTTCGTTAAACGGTCACGGTCATCATACGTATAGTTGACTTCCTCTAATTTCGGAATGGCATCCGTTGCTAGCGTTTTGCGGTTCCCCCGCACATCATATGTGTAGGTTTCATTAAACTGGGTCGATGTCGCGATCCGGTTTAGCGAATCATAACCGAACGTATACGCGGCGCCGCTTTCGGTTTTGCCTGTCTGGTTGCGGTTCTGATCATACTGGTAAGCAAAAGTCCCCAATGTGCTTCCGGCTCTGGTATGCGTTAACAATGTCAGATTGAACTCATCGTACCCGAAGGTCGACCGGATCCCGTTGCGCAGGTCAGCAGTAGCAACAAGCCCATTCTTCTTGTAGGCGTAGATGGCATCCCAGACATTAGCCGCGGAGCCTACCGCATCCATTTGATTTCGCGCATCATAACGATACAAGCTCACAACACCAAAAGGATCGGTCATTTTGGTTCGTTTGCCCTGGGTATCGTATTCGTACTCGGTTTTGCGAGTATCCGGGTACGTGACAGAGCGCAGCCAGCCGGAGCCTGCTTCATAGTTGTACTGCGTTTTTCCTGTGCCATCCTGCATCCAGAGTCTTCGGCCCGCTGCATCGTAACCCGTTGTGATCGTTTCCTGGCTCGTGGTGCTGGAGATTTGCTGGTCCCGGTTATTATATCCATACGTACGGGCTTGGCCTTTCCGATTGACAATCTTCGTCAAATTACTGTTGGCATCATAGAAATAGGATTCGATACCGCCAGTTGGATCCGTTTTACGGATGACGCGGCCCATCTGGTCGTACTGCTTCGTCATTTTCGCATTGTCCGGGTATTTCGTTTCCTTGAGGTTCCCGGCAAGGCTGTAGACATAATTCGTCGCGTTCGCTCCCGGATCGGTCACGGTGATGAGCCGCCCCAATACATCGTAGGCATACGTGGTGGTGAACCCTTTGGCATCCTTTTGCGTAACCACATTTCCGGCGTAGTCATACGTATACTGGGTCATGCTTTTGAGCGCGCTTGAAGTATTTATCGCTTCTTGCTTGATCGGACGCCCCAGAATATCCATCGTTTCTTTGGTGACGTTGCCTTCCGGATCGGTCGTTTGAACCGTGCGCTGAATGTCATCGTAGAGAACGGTGGTGAATGCATTGTCAGTTCCCGGGAATTGCGTACGCGTGAGCCGGTCCCAGGCATCATACGTATAGGTCGTTCGCTTTCCGGTTGCATCGTCGCTTCGGACTAAGCGTCCGTAGACATCGTAACCGTAGGTGGTCGCGCCTTTGCCCACAATCCCTTCGGATACTTTCAAACCCAACGGGTTCCATTTCACAACACTCTGTACCCCGGTCTCGTCGGTCGCCGTCACCTGATTCTGGTTATCGTCAAAGAGGACCGAGACGCTGCTCTGATCCGGATGCGTGGCTTTCGTCATCCGTCCCAGCTTGTCGTACTCCATTAGGGTGACAAACCCTTTTCCATCGGTGTGGGACGTCATTTCGCCCGTTGCCAGCTTATAGCGGAACTGCTGCGCCACCAACGTGTTCAGATTATCTGCTCCCGTCACCTGAATGGATTGCCGTGTCGGGTAAGCTGCCTGATAGAGCGCAACATCGTATTCATTCGTAATGACAATATCCCGCGTGTCATCCTTCAAGGTGACGGTCTTCGGATTTCCGTAGCTGTCATACACATAGCTGGTCTGGGCCTTGAGCGGGCCGCTCGCATTGTTTTCCTTCAGGGTTACCGTCTTGATTCCGTTCGTTCCCGGATACCGCTCCAGTTCGACATGCAAGCTTTTCGTATTCACCGGCACGTTAGAGCTGCTCAACAGGTTTTGGGTATCATACGTATACGTCGTCGTGTTGTTATTCGGATCGGTCTCGGAGGTCACGTTTCCATAATCGTTATAATTCCGGGTTACGATACTCGTTGCCGATTGCGAGGAACCCTGCCAGGTCCGGGAAATCACTTTGACCGGGACAGGCCAGCGCTTGGTCCGGTTGTATTCCATCGAATCGATGACCTGCTTGGCACCGCTGCTGTTGACCACTTGCGTATGGTAATACACTTCCGGCGTATTCTCGTCGATATACACGCGGTCATAGTGATAGGTGGTCTGTGTCCGACCGTTGTTTATGGTAGTGGAAAACGAGCTGTTGGAAGGCCTGACCATCGCGCCATCGCCATTGTAGCTGTAATCCGCCCGGTTGGATTTCGTAACGGTCCCGTCGGTATACGTCACCACGTCTTCTCTGGAAGTCACCCGGTACGCCCGTTCCTTGGCGCTATTGCCCAGTGAACGGTCAAAGTCGGCGTAGCTATAATCCGTTCGCGCCTTTGTCGGGTGGTGCACCTGCTTTAACAAGGCGATATAATTGTCTTTCATGCGGCCGCCGCCGACGATATCGAAAGGAACCGGTTTAATATCGTAGGTATATTGGGTTTTTCGGCCCATCGCATCGGTGACCTGCGACAGCAGTTCCTTATTGCCTTGAGGATCTTTAATTTTGTCGAACTTGACCGTGCGATCGCCAAGCGTGACGACAACCTCTGTCGCCGAATAGGTAATCGTCAACTCATTGCCAATGGCATCTTTGACTTTCGTCAGGACCATGTCGTACGGATGCACGTACTGGTATTCAAATTGGAGAGTGTTATTATAGGCATCCGCAATTTCAATCAGCCGTCCTGAAGAGGTAAAATACATCTTCTTTCCGTCAAGTGTTTTCAGCCGATGCGAAGCGTATCTGTTATCACCTAAGTTGAAGTAACCGGACTCAAGCGTCAGATCTTTCCACGGGTACCCCTTTAGTTGAAGACCGTCCAGCTCATAAGCGCTCCCACCAAACAGATGAATATATTTCTTGTTGTTATCCTTGGTTTCAATATAGGGAAGATCCCAGCTCCATCCTTTCCCGATCGGGAAACGTTTCTCCTCTTGTTTCACTTTTGTCTCGTTTCCGTAAACGATATAGGTCTGATATTGATGGAAATAGATTGGATCGAAGACCAAATTTCCTGTTGTATAATATTTAGCAATTAATGGTGTCCCGTTTAAAGTCACCTCCTTCGCTAACAAGTAGGAGCTATTCATCGTATCAGGATCGACATAGCGCCAGGCCGCTTTCAAAGCATCTGATCTTTCATTATTAAACTCTACATCAGGCTCATTGAGCATGGGATAGTAGACTTTTGTCTCCGCTCTATTAATTAATTGTATAAGTGAAAAATAGTTTCCATACTGGTCAAAAACAAATTTTCCGGCATTTCCCATTTGAGGCGGCACAGGGTTAGACTGCGATTCTTTGTAATATAACCGACTCGTCAGCTCCGGGTAATACTTTACTCTATACGGGTTGCCGCTAACCAGTTGTTTATCATAGTATTGGGCATCAGAACTATCATATTTACGTGTCAACGCAAAGGACAACCCGTTTCTCCCCGGCAGCACCATATCCGTTGCCTGTACGGAAAGGGAGCCGCTAATTGTCGATATGTTTTCGTTGATGGAATGGATTGAAAAAGGTGCATTGTCCCGTTGAATATTTAACCGTTTAATAGCAAACTCGTCGTAACTGGTTGGGTAGGGATTAGACATCAGCATTTGTTTGTCAGATGGATCTGGTTTCCCGGAAGGAGTGAGCAAGCTTTCATCCGGAATAATTAATTCGCCTGTCGGTTCTACATACTCCCCATCAGTTGAAGGATCGACATTCACCATCGGGCTTTCGATGGGCTTCTCGTCCTCAAATCGGGAAGCTGAATAATCCAATTGTCCCAATTGAATCTCAATTTCAGGATTGATCTGTTGTAATAATTCATCCAAGGATTGACCCGATGGCTGTCTGATTTGCAGGGCAGCATATAGTTCATCCAGGGTGTAGCCTTTATTTACTTGCGCCAGCAAATCAGTCTCGGGCAGTTGAAAGCTTTGGCTTAACCATTCTAAGGTTAAGACTTCCTTATGGGACAGCTCTTCAACAAGTGGGACCGGCAGTTCTTCAACTGATGAAAATGTAAATGTTCGATTTACCTTCCGCAGTTATGGAAGTGACAGGTGCAAGCTGCGCTAATAAAACGATAAGCAGAAGATAGACGATGATTTTTCTCATACAAACAGCTCCTATTTATTCATATGCGATTGAAAATAATTACAAGGCAGTTTTAACGGTACGGATCAGGTTTCCATTCAAATCGTACTCATAAACAAGTTTGAACTTGCCAACAAGGAGGATATAATCGATTCGCCCTGCTGAATCATAGATGTACGCTAAAGATGTGCTTGCAGGTTGATTTAAAGCAGCTGTTGCATCTGTATAGGAGACATCGGGAGTTGGAGGGATATTTGCCTGAAGCGATACGATTGAATTCATAACAACAGGATAGGCCAATCCCTCTTCATCCCATTCGTAATCCAGATATTTTTTAGCTCCCTCCACCCGTTCGGTCACCTTGACGTTTCGGGTAACTCCCTTTGCATCGATAAGCACAGGGGAAAAGTTGTACACATTATGGCTTGTCAAATTGCCTGTAACTTCAAAGGTAATCCATCCAGGAAAATTTCCATTTTTCTTGATCCCGTCATTCAGCAATTCAACATCTGTATCGGTCGACCCGTCTGCCAAATCCGTATTCAAATCCTGATATTCTCCATGTTCATCTTTATAATGAATAATGGATTCGTGAATCTCGAGTTTATAGCTGCCGTCACGAAGCAAGTATCTTTTATAGTTTTCTCCGCGTCCTTCAATGATCTCTTTTACAATTTCGGGCTGATTATGGCTTTTCTCTCTTGCGGCAAGACTGTCTGGTTTACCCTGTTCCAAATCGTTTGATTTTGCACTAATGGCAGATGACATCCCAACAGAAATAATCGTGCATAATACAATCAATAATGAAAACCTGCGATTCACACACTATCATCCTTTTCTAAAATAGAATGGTCATACAGCATTCATTTTGAGACTGAATCGACACTCCCAAGCGAAAATTAGAAGTACCATGTCCTTCATGCCATGAATTCCTGCGTTAGTCTCTCTCTCATTTTTTGAGATCCCCACCACCTTTTTATTACAAATTATGCTAATTAAATAGGACTTTTTACATGTTAACATATCATTTTGTCAAAAACACCAATTTTATCAAATTTTTATAAACATTTTAATATAGACTGCATTTAATACCTTTAGCTGACGGGCTACCTCGGATTCTCCTTGGAGTTGTTGAACGGTTTCCTTGGGTGTTGTCAGCCTCACGGCATTCACTGGCTCGTACCTCCTTAAGAAACGTGAACAAAGCAGGGCGCCTTCCCTCCCGCAAGGAGTGTTGTCCTGCTTTCTTCGGTACTATTCGCCCCTCGGACTCCTTCCTGCAGACGATTCACTTCACCCTTCGGGCTTATAGATCGTCTCTTACCGTTTCAAAAAAAACTGTTTTGTTTTTTTCGTGCAGGGGAGGGTCTCCCCAGTTCACTGCATCCTCTTTCCTGCCATGCCGCTTTACGCTGGAGGATTCTTCGCTGCCGCTCCAAGTTCTAGGCAGTTTCCTTGGCCTTCGTCCATATGCTCGGGACTCGGCTCCCTCTCTTCCCTCTTGCAAGACCTTTTTGACGAAGCGGCAGAATTCACTTCATATTGCAGCCTGGCAGGTTGCTCGCCCTGTCACTGACAGGTACTTTCGTCAATACGCTTCTACGCACAGATTTATCCATACGCAGGTATCCCAGCTACCCGGGGGCTTGGATCGTCCCGCAACCGAACTTCCACCGGCTAGAAGATGCATGCTTTGCTGGGCGCACACATAAAAAAGAACCGGCGGAGTATAGCTCCGTCGGTTCTCGTCGGTTCTTTTCAAAGTCTTTACCGGGCTTTCGCCAAGATTTCCTGCCGCATCTCCTCGCGGGCCTCAGCGGTCAGTTTGGGGCAGGAATAGCATTTGACTCCGTCTTCCTTGCAGTAATACATACAGCAGGAGGAGCGGATCGCGATCTGCTCACCAGGACTGTACGGGCTGTCTATGTATCTGGGCTTATGTACAAACGGATGTCTCCTGCGGCCAAATTCATCCGCGGAAATCTGTTCCAAAATCACTGCACAATCCTGCTCAAGCCGGACCAATACTTCTTCCCGGGTTTCATTGGCCTTGAGATATTTCGTCAAAAATGTATATTGCCCCGCAAACTGGTTCCAGATCATCGCGCTCTTGACCCCGGCACTGGCAGCTACCGCCTCCACACCCGGATATACGGTATCCTGAATCAGCCGGGAAAATTCCTTCGCTACGAATGCTTCACGCCCGGTATCAGGAACGTCCTTCCATTCAAGACGATTGATTTTATAGCCCAGATGAAAATGATCGTTATGACCCTCTATTTGAAAAGTTAAATTGTCCAGCGTTAAATCGGGAATCCTGTTCTCTTGGGCCATAAATACGATGTATGTAGCACACAAATAAAAAAAAGTAGAACCAATAAACGATGCCGGCAGCTCCAAACTGGTCGCCTTGACAAGCGCGGCCCCCTTCTCCAGCACCTCCCTGACCTTGTCCTGATCAAGAAGCAAAGACGCAGGCAGCTCAATCATCGGATTAGCCGCTCCCCGCGGCGAAATATGATAAAAACGCTCAATAATGCCAAAATCCAAATCTTCCACCATGTGCCCCCCTATAAGCCAACAACAGTAATCTCCCCTGGCTTTCACAACTGGCAGTCTGCTGTGTTCGTTTCATCATTCGCTCACATGATAACGATTATTAATTTCGTTGTCAAGTATAACCAACATAACAGCATGACCTGCAGGTTGCTCCCGGCCCCACGTTTCTGATGATCCTCCAAAATGCATCTGGAACAGTGGGGCATTTTACTCTACGCACCTCTTCCTGCCACTCAAGACTGTTTGAAATACGCCCTCACCCGTTCAATAAATGCCTTGGCCGCCTGGCCGAGATAACGGTCCGAGCGGTAAATCAGTTCCAGAGTACGGCTGGGCGGGTCATCCTCAATGGTAATCGCATGGAGGGTTGGATCGTCCATTTCCAGAAACAACGGATACGGCTGCACAGTTGCACCGATATTTGCTTTGACCAATTTTATAATCGAGGTCGCTGAACTGGTTTCCATAATGGAATCCAGATGAAAGCCATGCTCGCGAGTGCGCTCCTCTACCAGTTCGCGGCCGAGGAAGCCTTTGGGGAAGATCACCATCGGAATGGCCTTCAGCTCCCGGAGGACTATTGATGTACGTTCTGCAAGGGCATGTTCCCTGGATACAATGAGCACATATTGTTCCTGGCATAAGGGAATACGAACAAGGCGATCATCAGGCTCACCCTGCAAATTAATGCCGATGTCCACATCATTGTCGAGCACCTTGTTCAAAATTTCAATTGAAGCGCTCATCTGCAATTTAATGCCCGGATATTCACGGTGAAAATCAATAAGAAGCTGCGTAAGTCGGTAGTCCAGATCAGAAGGCAGGACACCGACACGGATTGTCCCCCGCTGAATGGCACGCAGCTCTCCAATGGAGTCCTTGGCATTTTGCAGGTTGCGGGCAATTTGCGAGCTGTATTGCAGCAACAGCGATCCGGCTTCCGTCAGCGCAATTTTTTTGCCGATCCGGTCAAATAAAGGAATATTCAGTTCATCCTCCAGCGCACGAATCTGTTGACTTAGTGTGGGCTGGGAGATGCCGATTTTTTCGGCAGCCTTTGTAAAATGCATCTCCTCACAAACAGCCATAAAGTATTGAAGCTGGCGGATCTCCACAGGCTCTCCTCCTATCATTGGTTATACCAATGATAATAATAGTAATTATTATATTGATCAATCATTATTCTCGCTATACACTTTAGATATTAAATGTACCCGGCCAATGCCGATTCTTTTTGCCGCATGGATCGGGTACACAATATATAGACAGATGGAGATGAGACATCATGCGATTCGCTTTCCTGCTTGCTGCACTATTTTTGGCTTCACTGAATTTGCGTCCGGCTATAACATCGGTCTCGCCTCTGCTTGGGACGATACGTGATGCGCTTGGCATCAGCAACTCGGTTGTCAGCCTGTTAACCTCTTTGCCGGTTCTCTGTATGGGGCTGTTCGCTCCAGCAGCCGTCAAATTAAGCCTCCGCTTTGGCATTGAACGGACGATTACCCTATGTTTAGCCCTCATCGGCGTTGCCACTGTCCTCAGATTTTGGGCTGATACCGCCTGGATGATGCTGCTCACTGCATTTTTGGCCGGTGTCGGAATTGCCATTACCGGACCACTGCTGTCGGGATTTATTAAGAAGCATTTTACTAATCCATCGGCCATTGTCGGCATTTATTCCATGGCGCTTGTCGTCGGGGCTGCGCTCGGTGCCGGGCTTGCCGTTCCATTGCAAAATTCATTTGGCACATGGCAAGCCTCCGTGTCCTTCTGGGGCATACTTGCTGTCATTGCCCTGATCTTCTGGTTGAGACTTACACGTCAGGATTCCCCGGCTATGAAAGCTGCTGCTATATCCGCAGCTGCGGCTCCTGTCGCAGGGAAAGCCGCATCAGGTTCGCGCCTGCCGCTAAGAAACCGCAGAGCGTGGCTGCTTACCAGCTTCTTCGGGGCGATGGCACTGATCTTTTACTCGCTGACAGCCTGGATTGCCCCAATCGTGCAGGAGATGGGCTATGACAAGCAAACCGCAGGCACCATTCTGACCTTGTTCACGCTGATCCAAATTCCGGTGAGCTTCTTCATTCCGATTCTTGTCAGCCGCTTCCAGCACCGAATGCTGTGGCTGGTCGGATGCGCTGCCCTGGAGCTGATCGGCCTAATTATGCTGCAAACATCCGTAACGCCTTGGCTGACATGTATTGTGCTGGGGATCGGCGCCGGCGGCCTGTTCCCGATGGCACTTATGCTTCCAATTGATGAGACGTCCAATGCAGCTGATGCAAGCTCGCTGTCCGCGATGAACCAGTCCGGGGGCTACATCATTGGTGCCCTTGGCCCGTTCTTCGTTGGGATCGTGCACGATTCCGCCGGCAATTTCCACTCCGCTATTTTCGGCTTAATGGTAGTTGTAGTGGTTATGATCATCATCCAACTGAGAATTGGCAATAAAAAGGCTGGACATACCAGACTCGTTACCGCCTCGCAAAAATAAAGAGTAACGAAACGCTCAAAAGCAACAACAATCTTATCGAGAGCCGCAGCCGCGGCGGATGAAGCCGTTTCTCTTCGGGCTTTACCCGTTAGCAGCAGCGGCTTTTTATCGTCTGACCGCCCTTCATTGTTTTTCATCCCCATCGAGAGAAAAGAGTAATCACCTCTTACCTCCTGCCTAGCTGCCTGTGGAATAAAAAAAGGCCTTTCGTGAAAACTTAACAAGACTGAGCATTTTCTTTAAAAGTTCACGAGATTGCGATCTAATGCAAGCCCGCCAGCGAGCAGACCGCATGTAATCGCTTTAACGGCTTAATTAAGCATCTTTTGTCTCCTTTTCGATTCCGTTTGTTCCTTTACAGTGAGAGTGTCAAGGCGTATCATTCTTTCGTATATCACATTTACGCTGAGTCCTGTCATTTACAGGAACGGGGGAACCGAACAAGCAGCTATCTCGGCCATGTATTACAGAACAGCTGCTTATGGGGTGAATCGCCAGGGTTAACTGGTGTAGGGCATTCTTTCGGGCCCGAATCCGTCAGCTAACTCCGTAAGCGTTACGAAAGAGAGGACTAAAAGGCTATGGTTAGCCAAATCAAACGATTATTTATTGGACGCCCCATGAAAAGCAGTGCACTTGAGGGAGAGAAACTCAGCAAGCTCAAAGCGCTTGCAGTATTATCCTCTGATGCGCTGTCCTCTGTCGCCTATGGCACGGAGCAGATTCTGCTTGTACTGATGACAATCGGTATTGCCGCCATCTGGTATTCCATTCCGATTTCATTTGCCGTGCTTGGCTTGCTGCTCATTCTAATCCTTTCCTATCGTCAGACGATTGCCGCCTATCCGGCAGGCGGCGGCGCCTATGTTGTCGCGAAGGATAACTTGGGTACAGCAACCGGACTGCTTGCAGGCGGTTCCCTGCTGGTCGATTATATTCTCACAGTAGCGGTCAGTTCATCAGCCGGAACGGATGCGATTGTATCCGCCTTCCCTTCTCTGCATGATGACCGGGTGTGGATTGCCTTGATCATGATTGGTTTCCTTACACTGTTGAACTTGCGTGGTGTAACCGAGTCAGCTTCTGTGCTTGCCGTACCGGTATATTTATTCGTCGTGATCATCTTTATTATGATTGGAGCGGGAGCCTACCGGTATTTGACCGGTCAGATGGTTAGTCCTGTCGCGCCCGGTGCGCATGAGGCTCTGTCCGGCATTAGCCTGTTCCTGCTATTGAAGGCTTTCAGCTCCGGCTGCTCCGCGCTGACCGGCGTTGAAGCTGTTTCAAACGCAGTGCCGCACTTCCGCGAGCCCGCTTCCCGCAATGCGGTTGCTACACTGGTCATGATGGGATTGCTGCTTGGCGCTATGTTTCTCGGCATTTCGCTGCTCGCTTACGGATATGGCATTGTGCCTGCGGAGAAATCCACGGTTATTTCCCAAATCGCGGAATCGGTCTTCGGGCGCGGTGTGTTTTACTATATCATTCAGGGCAGCACAGCGCTGATTTTGTTCCTGGCAGCCAACACAGCCTACTCTGCTTTCCCGCTGCTCGCCTTCATGCTTGCCAAAGACAAGTTCATGCCGCGGGCGTTCATGGCGCGCGGAGACCGGCTCGGCTTTTCCAATGGCATTCTGTTCCTGGGCGTATTGTCGGCAGCGCTGATTATCTCGTTTGGCGGAAACACAGTGAGTCTAATTCCGCTCTATGCTGTGGGCGTGTTCATTCCGTTCACACTGTCCCAGCTCGGAATGATGATCCGCTGGATCAGATTGAAGCCGAAAGGCTGGCTGCCAAAACTGATTATGAATACGGTCGGAATGCTGACGACCCTATTGATTACAATGATCTTTATTATCACCAAATTTTCACAGGTGTGGATTGTGTTTATATTCTTGCCCCTCGTCATCTGGATTTTCTATCGCATTAACCGTCACTACTGCAATATTGCTGATGAATTGCGCATTCAGCTGGATATCGACAAGCCGGTTACTTCCCGGGGCACAATCATTGTTCCAGTAGCAGGCGTAACGCGTGTCGTTATGAATTCGATCAGCTATGCGCGCTCGCTGACAGATCAGGTAGTGGCCGTTTATGTCGGCTTTAATGATGAGGATATCGAATGCATGGAACGAAAGTGGGCGGAGTGGGATCCCGGCGTCCGGCTCATCGTGCTGCGTTCCAGCTATCGCAGTGTTATCCGGCCGCTGCTGAAATTTATCGACACCGTCGAGTGGAAAACCGGCAATAGCGGGCAGGTCACGGTGCTCATCCCGCAGTTCATTACCCGGAGCTGGTGGCATAATCTGCTGCATAACCAGACCAGCCTGCTGCTGCGGGCACGCCTGTTCCATCAGAAGGATGTCGTCGTGGCCACGGTACCTTTTCACTTAAAAAAATAAAGATGTTCACCATCCAGCTGGAAAGGCTAGAATCTGAAAAGCAAAAAAGACCCCGCCGTCCGCTGATGGCATTCCGGCAGACTTGAGATCACAATAGCAAAACATTGTGTCCTTTAGTCTGTCTGGATCGCCAGCGTATATGGCCGGGGTCTTTTTCTAATAAGCTGTATTATGCAAACTTCGGCAGCCAGTCTCCATGTGCTTCAATCAGATCATCACACATGGACACGATATCATCCAGGGACAACTCTGCAGACGTATGAGGATCCAGCATGGCTGCATGATAGATATGCTCCTTCTTGCGGGTGATGGCAGCTTCAATCGTAAGCAGTTGGGTGTTGATATTCGTCCGGTTGAGCGCTGCACATTGAGGCGGCAGATCGCCGATATAAGTCGGGTTGACGCCTGAACTGTCCACCAGACACGGCACCTCGACGCAAGCTTCTTTTGGCAGGTTCGTGATCAGTCCGTTATTCATGACATTGCCGCCGATTTTGAACGGCTGATTCGTCTCCATTGCCTCAAAGATAAAGGAAGCATATTCCTCCGAGCGGGTGTGCTCCAGATCCTGGCTGTTCATCAATTGCTCACGCATGCCTTCCCAGCCCTTGATTTGCTCGACACAGCGGCGTGGATACTCATCCAGCGGAATGTTGAAGCGTTCGATCAGTTCCGGATAGCTGCGCTTGATGAAATATGGATGATACTCGGCATTATGCTCCGATGATTCGGTAATGTAGTAGCCGAACTTCAGCATCATTTCCAGGCGCACCATATCGTGATGCTTCTCCTTCTGCTTTTCGACCGCTCTGCGCTTGATTTCCGGATACAGATCCTTGCCATCCTTCGTCACTTCCAGCAGCCAGGCCATATGGTTAATTCCGGCAATCTTTGCTTGGATGCCTTCATTCTCCATCCCCAGCACATCAAACAGTCCGGATACACAGCCCTGAACGCTGTGGCACAGGCCGACGGTGCGTACACCGCCATACGTGTTCATGACATTGGTCAGTACCGCCATCGGATTTGTATAGTTGAAGAACCAGGCATCCGGGCACACCTCGCGCACATCGGCTGCGAAATCAAGCATCACCGGGATGGTACGCAGATTGCGGAAAATACCGCCGATGCCTACAGTATCGGCAATTGTCTGGCGCAAACCGTATTTCTTCGGAATCTCAAAGTCTGTGATTGTACATGGATCATAGCCGCCCACCTGAATGGCGTTGACGACATATTTGGCTCCGCGCAGCGCTTCCTTCCGGTCGGAATACGTCTTAATGACACAGGTGCTGCCCATTGTTTTTTTCAGGTTGTTCAGAATTTGCTCGGAATCCTTCAGACGCTGCATGTCGATATCAAACAGTGCCAGCTCGAAGCCTTGCAGGGACGGTGTCATCATGCAATCGCCCAGTACATTTTTTGCAAAGATGGTGCTGCCTGCACCCAGAAACGTAATTTTGGACATGTGTTGTTCCTCCTGTAAATGCCGCTTAAATGCTGCATGTGTAATGGCTTTCAATGTCTTTATTATAGGGGAAGGCTTCACAAAGAAATATGGAAGGAACGAAGATAAATATGGACGTTTGTAGTCTGATTCATGACGTCTGTCAGGCGGGCATGGTATGATAATCTAAAATAAAAAGAAGCTGATGCGAACCGGTTAAGGAGTGAGAACAGATGACGGATCATAAGTGGCATCATGTGAGATTAAATTCCTCCCTGCGCAAATCCGGCCTTTCCGTTCTCTTCTGCGGGGAGGCCCAGCCTGAGGGCAATCACCGGATTGGCCCTACAGTTCATGAATATGTGCTGATTCATACGGTTATCGCGGGCAAGGGCTGGTTCGAGTCCGACGGGAAGCGTTACAATTGCAGCGCAGGCGATACCTTCTTCATTCTGCCGGGTAAGCTGGTCAGCTACGAGGCCGACCCGATGTTTCCCTGGCAATACGCTTGGGCAGCCTTTACCCCTTATCATCACGTTGCCCTGATGGCGGATATCGGAATTCGCCCGGACAGCTGCGTCATTCATGCCGAGCCGGATGAGCAAATAATGGCTGAATACCGGTATATGCAGGACGCCCTGAACGATACAACTTATCCGCAGCTGGCCGATCTGAAAGCATCCGGGCATTTGCAGTTGCTGCTGTACCAGCTTGCGTTGGCCAATAAGGCACAGCTCGCTCCGGCAGCGGTTATGGAATCGGAAATGCAGCGCCAGATATCCCGCACAGTAAGCTGGCTGAACCTGCAATATGCCCAGCCGCTGTCGATTGACCATATCGCCAAATCACTCGGTTACCACCGGACGTATCTGTCCAAGATGTTCCGGGCAGCTACCGGACTATCCCCCATGCAGTATCTGTTGCGGATTCGTATGGAGCGGGCTGCCCAGCTGTTGAAGGAAGGCCAGCTTTCCATCAAGCAGATCGCCTCCTCGGTCGGATACAACGATGCATTGTATTTTTCCAAGCAATTCCGCAAATGGAGCGGGCTAACACCTTCCGCTTACAGCAAGCAGGATGCATCGTCCATGTCTTAAGCACTTCTCCCGCGACAAATGTTAAGAATTTTCCCCAGAAATATTATGTCTTTCAATATGGCCCGCCAACGACAAGCAGGCCCCTGTCGGGGCCTGCTGTGAAAATGCCGGATAGTTGCGAATATGCTGTCCATATACGGCAGCTGGCCTGTCTGCCATTGTCAATGCCAATTCCATACCTCCACAGCACCGAGCTTGAACTCATGCAACAGCTCTTCCTCCTGAAGCTTCTCCAGCTCACGAATCGGGCCCGTCACAACAGCTCCATATACATAGATGCCATTTCTTTTCAAATAATCAAGGCGCAGTTCATCCGTTTCAGATCCGTTGTAGCTTCCTTCTGACAGCAGCCACTCCATATCCTCCAGCAATCCCTGCTTGGCCTCCTCTATATTGCCAGCGCCAAGTCCGGTAGACCAGCCGCTTAATGAATGATTCTCATTAAATAGAACTCTCGGCTGAAGCGTCAGATGCTGAACCTGAATTAAGTTGCCTGACGAAGAGGAAAAATTCGGCTTGAACTCTCTGATCTCCCCGGCATATACCGGCATACTTAGCAGAGTAAGATCGTATTTGTCCAGCATAGTCATTAGCTCTTCCGGCTGCATTCCCCTCATAAGCGAAAAGCCCATCTCCGCTACAAATCCATCCCCGATGTGTGCGATTTGATTCCACGTATCGGCTGAGTCTGTTCTGTTCATCTCTGAGTCCGGCCCCCCTTTCAGAAGCCCGCCGGGAACAGCGTAGGAGAACGACGGGCTTCCCTGCCAATATTTAGATTCCACATCTGTTCTGTATGTATAAGGCCCAAAAATATGTTTTTTTCCGGTCAGTTCCCCTTCTTTAATATCCCACTGCCCAACCTTCCGGTATAGATTCAGCTTCATGTTTTGGGTCAACAGGCCATTTACCTCAACATTGGGAGCGCTGCGAATGCGCAGTCCTTGCTCATGGGTATTCGCCATCGTTATCAAATAGCGGGCAAATTTATAATTATAATCAGATTTCACAAATACAATATTGACTGCCGCCATATACAGCAGATAAAAAAACAGAACCATTACCCCGGTCGCTATTACGCTCCGCGCTACTCTGAATCTGGTTGCCCAGATCATTCGCCTGATCCGCTTTTCATTCAGTTGCAGATGAATGTGCTGCTCCCCTTCCCAGCTCTTTAATTGAAGCGGAACCTCCCGCCGTGTACCGGCTGATTTCTGCTGTTCATCCATCGATGTCTCTCCTTTCGAGCTTTACAGCAATTTCTCTGAATCTTTTGCGCCCCCGGTGCAAGTTAATTTTCACCTGATCCATGGTAATTCCCAGCAGGTCGGCAAGCTCCGCGTAAGAAAAGCCGTCCACTTCCCGCAAATAGACAACCGTCCGGTAATGTTCAGGCAGGCAAAGCAAAATTTCCTCGATCTGTCGGCGCTGTTCTTTGCCGTCAAGCGCATCCTCCGGCGAGGGTATGGTGCTAATTCCGCACTCTAATTCTTCAAACTGCTGCATGGCCTTTTGCTCCGTCGAATGCTTGCGCTGCCAGTCAATGTAAAGATGCCGTGCTACCTTGTAAAGCCACGCCTTTGCGTTATACAGATGCTGTCTGCGCAGCGATAGCATAGACCGGTAAAACGTTTCCTGCAACAGTTCCTCTGCGATCTCTCTGGAGCCGCACATCCGGTAAAGATAACGGTACAAGGCCTGGGAATACAGCTTGAACAGTTCAGTGTATGTATCTTTCTCTTTTTTCACCAGCCGCCCCTCCCCTCCTGTATAACGGCTGAAGAAGCATTTTGTTACAGTTTTCTTTAGAAATAAGAAATAGCGACAGAGATCAGATCGCTCTTCATACAGAAACCAAAAATTAAAACAGCTTGTGGCAAACAGGGGCGTTCCTGAAGATAATTCTCAATCTTATTTTTATGATTGTATTGAAAAAAGCATGAAAACGTCCTCTCATAAAGGACATTCTCATGCTTTTGTCTATCAAATAGTGGACTTTACAGTAATCTATTGCAGTGCTGTTTGATCTCAAAACACACCCATATATAGTTGAATCTAATCATTCAAATCTAAATCCAGTTAAGCTTCTTCGAAACTTATATTCTCGTAAATCGTTTCACGACATATCCCTCATATTCACACTATATCTTAGCTTTTTCCCCATCCGCAGCAGTTGCCGCCTGCACCGAATCCAGTAGATTCTGCACCACAGGAATTTGCGGCTGCACAGGTTCCGCCGTCTGAGGTGGGGCTGCCTTAACGGGCCTCGCGCGGTTTGAAATAAAGACACCAAGCAAAATCAGCACACCACCCAAAATTTGCGACAGCAGCACTTGCTCGCCCAGGACGAGAAAACCAGCAAGCATAGCAACAAAAGGCGGCAAGTTATGAAATAAAGATGCTGTACCCGGACCAACAACGGCTACTCCACGCACCCACCAGATGCCGGTGGCCACGTTGATAAGGCCGGCAACACCGACAAGCAGCCACATGACAGCAGAGGCGTTCATCTCCGCCGCCCCAAGCAGCCACTCGCCGCCGAAGGTCGGAGCCATGAGCAAGGTTCCGATCAGGAAGGAATACAGCGTAATCGTAAAAGGGGACAGCGTCCGGGCCAACCTTGGCGTGAACAGCACATTCACAGACAGGCCAAGCATGGCGATGAGCAAATAGATATCACCGATCGAAATCTGCCAGGAATGGGCGCCATTCTGTACGATAATCAGCACACCGGCAAATCCGAGCGCTGCGCCTGCAAGTTTGACGGCCTGCATGCGGGTCTTCAGAAAGGCAGCTTCCAGAACCATCGTCGTCAGCGGTGCTGCCGCATAAATAAGAGACGCATTCGCTGCTGTAGAATACTCCAGACCAATAAAATATAATGGCTGCTGAATCAGGGTGAAAAATATGGCAGAGTAGAGCAGCAGGAAGGGCAAGGTAAACACCATCCGCAAAAATTAGAGCAGCACCGGCGAAAAGGCTTGGAGCATATAAGAACTGATGACATAACTGATGCCCCAGAAAAGTGCGACGACAAACAATCCGGCAAAAGCCGACCTATGCTGCGCTGACATGCGTCGTCAGGATATGGCAACCGGGCTGAAGCGGTTAGACGGACGCTGCAAGTTCAGATGATCGCGAAGCGTGCTTCCCGTGTACTCGGTGCGGAATACGCCTCTGCGCTGAAGCGCCGGAATGACCAGATCGACGAAGTCATCCAGTCCGCCGGGCAGATGAGAGAACGCGATATTGAAACCGTCTGCCGCGCCTTCAAGGAACCAGCGCTCCAGAAGATCGGCGATCTGCTCCGGCGTATCCGCCAGGCCCCGTTTATTGGTCGCGCGCTGATAGAGCTGCCGAAGCGTAGGATTTTCCTTCTGGATCAGCTCGCGAATCAGTTTCAGCCCACTTTTGCTTTGGTTAAACTCATCAATCTCCGGAAGAAATGGCAGCGGCTCATCCAGCGGATAAGAGGAAATATCCTGCCCTAAGTAATGGGACAACAAATCCAGGCCAAGCTGCTGCGGTGTCAGCCCTTCAATAGTGGCCAACTGCTCCCTGGCCTCTTCCTCCGTACGGCCGATGATTGGCATAATGCCGGGCAAAATTTTCAGTTCGTCACGATTACGTCCGTATTTTTCCATTCGTCCTTTAATATCCTCATACAGCTCTTTGCCGGCCTGCAACCCTTCTTCTGTAAAGGAACTGACCGGAACGAATACGACCTCGGCTTTGGCAGCTGCCAATTCCTTGCCCGCTTCCGATGCCCCGGCCTGAATCAGAACCGGATAACCTTGGGGAGGTCTTGACACATTCAACGGCCCCCGGACCTTGAATTCCTCGCCTTGATGCTCCAGATTATGCAGCTTGTCCTTGTCTGCGAAATAACCGCTTTCCTTGTCGAACAGCAGGGCGTCGTCCTCCCAGCTGTCCCACAGCCCCTGGGTGACATCGACGAACTCGCCCGCACGCTCATAGCGTCTCGCATGCTGCAGATGCTTTTCCTTGCCGAAGTTGCGGGCTTCCTCATCCGTCTGCGAGGTGACGATATTCCAAGCTGCCCGCCCGCCGCTTAAATAGTCCAGCGTAGCCAGCTTCCTTGCAATATGATAGGGCTCATTATAAGTCGTAGAAATCGTGGCTGCCAGTCCGATATGCTCGGTGGCTACGGCAAGCGCCGAAAGCAGGGTGAACGGTTCAGGTCGTATGCTATTCGCATGGCTGATCCCGGACTCGAACCGGTCCCACACATAGAGTTCATCCGCATAGAAGAACATATCGAACTTGCCCCGTTCAGCGGTCTGGACAATTTTCTTGTAATAATTGAAATCCAGCAGCCCCTCTGCGTCGGACTTGGGATGCCGCCAGCTGGAAATATGCTCGCCCGCCGGAAAAAACATCATTGCCCCAAGGGCCATTTGTTTTTTTTGCTCACTCATTGTATTGCCTCCTGTTTGTCGAACGTCTCTTTTTTTGAAAACACAAGTTTCTGCCTTACTTTGTTAACAGCCCGTTCTCCGTCAGCCATTGCTTCGCTACTTCCAGTGGAGGGCGCTGCTTCAGCTCCACTTCGCCGTTCAAATTCTGCATGGCGGCATCGGTAATTTTGCCTGCCAGCTGACCCAGTACCTTTTCGAGTTCGGGATGCGCCTCAAGTGCCGACATTTTGAATGCTTTTGATTTCTTTGAATTTGGGGTTGTATACTTTCAGAATCTCAGGCCAGGCATCCGGGCGGTTCATAAACTCCTCACTGGCTCCAAATACCAGCACACCGGATTTTCCAGCCAGCTGCGAGGTGGTCGTGATCCCGTATTTCTCCGCCAGATAGAAGGCTGCCACCATGCTTGACAGGGACAGCAACGTTCAAGCTGAATTTAAATGATCTAAGATTTGAAACTGAATTTTCAAAAAATAAATGAGAAAAAAAGGCCTTATTATCCTTTATTAGGAAAACAAGACCTCCACTCGAATGGTTGATCTGTATGAATTAATAGCCTCTTATACGGTCAACAACACCTCGCAAAGGCAAGCCTTGGATATATAGATCCAGATTAGCCATAAAGTAGCGGCTCACATCCGGAACCCGGCTCGGACCGGACAAATGCGGCGTGATAATAACATTCGGCAGTTCCCACAACGGGTTGTCCCGATCAAGCGGTTCCCTGTCGAATACATCCAGCACAGCCGTCAGCTCGGGCCGTTGCTGAAGCTGGCCAATGAGCGCTTTCTCATCAATAAGACCGCCCCTGCCGACATTGATCAGACAGGCTCCCGGCTTCATTGCCGCAAGCACCTCCTGATTCACCGTATAGCGGGTATCCTGTGTCAGCGGGAGTGCCACCACCAGATAGTCCAGTTGCTTGACGAAGTCCGTCCACTCTCCGGATGTAAAATGACGGTCAACCAGCGGAGCTTTATCCGTGCCCCTGCTCAATCCATATACCTGCATATGGAATGCCCGGGCTTTGGCAACAATCTCAGCGCCAATGGAACCGAGTCCGGCAACACCAATAATTTTCCCTTCAAGCGTATCCACCCGGAAGCCATCCCATCTTCGGGATTGCTGTGCTTCCAGCAGGCGCTTCATTTCCTTGTTATGAAACAACATATAGCCGAGTACATATTCAGCCATCACCCTGCCATACTGATCCACAATGCGGGTCAGTGTGACCGGTGCGGGAACGCGGGGGCTATTTGCCAGATTATCAATGCCCGCTCCGGTCGATTGAATCCATCTGACCGATTGTCCCTCCGGAGCTGCAAGCAAACTGTCCGGAACGTTCCAGCCCAGAATGACTTCGGCTCCTTCTATATGCCTGGCTGCCTCCTCCGGCGTCCGGGCTATTCGCAGTATGCCTTTGTAACCAAGTTCCTGAATGTGCGAAGCATACTGCTGCGCCTCGTTATGATAAATCAAAATTTCCGGCATGTTCCTGTCCAAAGATTATCCTCCAATTAACATCGTTGTATTTCAGGCTATTGTATAGGAGAACAACTTATTCGTCCAGAAAATCAAGCACCGAACGATGCCATTGCGGAACCGTTTCCTTTACGCCATCTACATATACGGCATCCACACGTTCATTTTAGAAGGAATGATTGCCTCCTTATCATTCATATAATTGGCGGCCCGATCCGGCAACTCATTCACATTCGCCTATCCATGGCGATGGGGAGATACTGTGATGTTGGCGCCTTGCGGCCATTGCCGGACCGGACCGGTATTACCCTGTGAAAACGAGAGCCTCAGCATGAATTGAGCCTGCGAGTCGAGCTTATTATTCACCCGGACTCTGTATTGTTTTCAAGCAAATGCAGACCTGGCCCGGGCGAGCAGCCCGCGCTTGTCATACTCCAGGTATTGACCGGCATAAGTTCGTGCCGGATCACCTGCATAAAAGCGCTCATAGAGCTCATGCCTGGCACCCAGCCGGCTTCCGACCAAATCCCATGACAGCTTGAGCAGCTTGATGCGTTCCTCGGCATTGCGTTCAGCTCCCCGGTAATACTTCTGCAGATGCGGTCCAAGCGGACCATGCAGCTCACTCAGCCGGGAAGGAACCTGCAGCATGCCTGAACCGGACAACTGCTGCAAGATTTCAATGGCTCTCGGATAATACTGGTTGCCCAAATTTTTGGCTGTGACCAGTTCCGGCTTGCTTGGCAGCCAGACCCCGAGTGGATGAAGGGAGGCATTGTGCTCGGAGGCATGCCATAGCGCTTTGATGGATTCCACTTGAAATGCCAGCTCTGCCAGCTTCTCCTGCACATGGGCAAACTTCGTGATGCCGATCGATTCCGCAAGCTCGACTGCAACGGCCAGCACAAATTCCAGCTTGCTGACCAGGCGTACTACAATTTCATGCTGACCATAGCCGCTTGACACATAATCGGTGCGCAGCTTCCACAATGTGTCCGGGTCCTCTTTGACGAGCACCCGCTCCCATGGAATTAGCGCATCATCGAAGACCAGCATCGTATCCATCTCATCATAACGGGAGCTAAGCGGATGATCCGCTTCCTCATTGGAGGCAAAGGACTCCCTGCTAATCTGGTGGACGCCGGGGGTATTTACAGCGACGACGAACAGCAGCGCATATTCTTTCTCGGCCGCTGTTTTCCTGGCGAGCGGAGAGACAATAATCTCATCCAGATAGGCTCCGCCGGTAGCGATCAGTTTCGCACCGCGGACGATAATGCCGTCTTCCGTCTCCCGGACAATGCGGACAGCCGTGTACAGATCCCCCAATTCATGGGCGGGCTTGGTCCGGTCGATTTGCGGATCATGACCGGCAGAAGTAATGAGCAGATCGTTATCGCGGACATAGTTGAAGTAGTTCACGATCCGTTCCGCATAATAGGGCTGCTCCTGATCAATCAGATTCCGGTTAATATACAGACCGGTAATTTGAGAACGGTAATAGCCTGCAATGCGGCTCATAACGCCGAACGTGGCATCGGACCAAATTTTGAATGAACGGCCGCGACGGACAATATCTTCTTTAGCCGTCGGCACGAGATATGCCAGATTCGCCTTGGCTCCCGTCTCCGTCTCGAACGTAAGCTGCGGGCCCAGAACCGGATCTTCCTGCAAATCAAGAACGGAAGCGATGGACTGGACCGTGCCCCGGAAATCGGGATGCCCGGGAATGTTCGTTACCAGCTCACCATCAAGCCATACTTGCCTGTCATCTTGAATACGTTCTATATACCGTTTGCCTGCTGACACTCTGCCCGCTCCCTTCTCCTATGAACTCTCTTTCGACTGACTGCCGTTCTGATTCCAAAATTTCTGATAGAGTGCTCGATAGGGCTCAAAATCGTATTGCTGATAGAACAGGCCTGCTTGCCTGACCGGATCGCCGAATGCATACCGCTCATGCTGTCTGCTCCGATACGCCTGCCCGCTGCCGACAAGCGCCTGTACCCGACGCAGCACTGCTTCTTGCTCCCTGTCATGCGCCTGGTGAACGGAGAACGACTGCGGGTTCAAGACCGATTGGCCAACCCGCTCCAATGCTTGCAACGCATGATGGATGTACACGCCTCCGGCTTTCCTGGCTGCCTGCAGAGGGGGAGCAAGCGGCAGGAACAGTCCCGCTTCGTTCGGACCGGCTTCTGCTTCGGCTGTATTAATAAATGCGTTCAGCACTTCAAGATGCTGAACGATTTCTCCAAGCACAGTCTGAATATGCAGCTCCTTGTTCAAGCCGGTATCCTCGGCCAGGGCAAATGCAGTTCCGGCAATAAGCTCCAGCACGCCGAGCTGTCTGGCGACCCACTGATAATCGGCAAGCCCCGCAGCAGCCGGCTGCTGCAAAAGCTGCCTGACACGCTCCGCCTCGCCGTTTGCCAGAATACGCTCCTGCCCGATCTCAAGATCTTGATAGCGAACGGTAACGCCAGCCTGCCAATCCGGATATACCTGCACCTCCAGGCCTGCGCTGTCCAAGGGGATAACCGCGATTCCTGACGGTTCGTTATCCTCCGCATGATTGATCAGAACAAGCAATTCATCTGCGAACAAGACATCGGCCCCAAATGCCTGTTGTCCCCGCAGCCGAATGCCCTCTTCAGTCTGAGTGATTACAGGTGGCACTTCATCTGAACCCTTCGCCAGCGGCTTGATCCTGTGGAAGGAAGTCGTCAGGCGGCTGCCTTTACGTACGAAGCTTTCAAACAAATGGGTTAACCGCTCCACATTTACATGCAGCTTTACCTGCACAAGCTCCCTGCTGCCGTACCAGCCGGACAGCAAGGAATGGGCGTAATCGCTCAAACCGTTCCCATAGACAGAGGTTCCGCCTGTGATCGTGTAAAAGCCGGACCGCTTGGCCCGCAGCTCATCCAGGGAACCGGGCAATGTGTAAGCCTGCTTCCACTGTACACTGTCCGGCGCTTCAAGCTCTGGCGCGATCCGTTCCCTTTCCTGCTGAATGGCTTGCAAAATTTGTGGCGGCAGTTCGTGACCTTCGTGATAAAACACTTCTTTCAAGCCGGAATTGAAGGCAAGATGACGGGTTATGCTCATTTACGCTATCCTCCTCATTTACTATAATGCGAAGCGCGAACTACGCGGAAAATCACGAACTCATTGATCCAATGCTTCTCTCACCCGGGAGAGCAGCTCCCCGCTCTTGATGACCCGGTATGCCTGCTCAATATCTGCAGACAAATTCCGGTCCTCCGCCAGAAACGGGACAGCTGCACGAACCGCCTGATACGCAGCCTGCGTGCCTTTGCCCAGACGCACTCCGCCCCGCAAATCAATTGCCTGTGCCGCGTGGAGCGCCTCAATTCCCAGTACAATGAGCAGACGGTCAATAATTTCGCGGGTTTTGGCGACGACAAACGGCGAATTGGCGGCATGATCCTCAATGTCTCCGGCAAGTGAGAAATAGTCGGAGGAAGCCGGATTAATGAGATGCCGGATCTCCGTATCCAGCGCGGTAATTGTCTTCTGCACCGTGCAGTACCCGATGGAACGGGACTCATCCGCGGTCAGGAACCGGGTCAATCCTGTAAAGGAAGGCGTGCCCAGCTTGATCGTACGATAGCAGGCGCTCTTGGATATATGGTGCAGCGCACTGCCAAGCATTTCAAAGCCGAGCGTCCATGATACCGGATCATAATTGGCGCAGGATACAATTCTGCGCTCCTCCAGAATGAGGCATGGATTGTCATCCGAGCTGTTCAGCTGAATTTCCAGCTGATCCTTCGTATAGCGGAGCGCATCATAAGCCGCCCCGTGAATCTGGCACGCATCACGAAAGCTTAGCGGGTCCTGAAGCGACTCGGGGTTATAGTTGTCCCATAAATCGCTGCCCTCAAGCAGGCTGCGAATATGGGATAAGCTTTGCAGCTGTCCGGGGAATGGACGCACCCGATGAACCGCCTCATCCAGCGGACTGACATTGCCGCGAATCGCTTCGAGCGATAACGCGAATACAATATCCGCAAGCTCCAGCAGCTCCTTGCATTCATGCAAGGCAAGCGCTCCTGTCCCGGCAGACAGCGCATTGGTGCAAATCAAGGCCAGACCGTCCTTCGGACCAAGCACAAGCGGGTCAAGCCCTGCCTCACTCAGCGCGACACTTGCCGCAAGCCGCTGTCCCGCCGTTTCGATCTCCCCCTCTCCGATAAATGCCAGGCCAATATGGGTGGCTGTCGTAATGTCTGCTGCGCCAACCGAGCCTCTGAGCGGGAGCACAGGATGGAGGCCGGCATTTAGAAATTCCGCATAACGCCGGGGAATTTCCGGCTGTGAACCCGTACAGCCGAGCAGCAGTGTATTGAGCCTGGCCAGCATAACCGCCCTTACTTCCGCTTCAATAGCATACGGGGCTACTCCGGAACTGTGGGATAAGATCAGATTCCGGTTGAACTGCCCGAAAAACTCTGCTCCCACCACCTTATCCTTATTCCATCCGACACCACGGTTAAATCCATAGACCGGGATGTCTTCGTCTGCCAGCTCAAATACCAGCTGGCGCGCTGC
Organism: Paenibacillus pinihumi DSM 23905 = JCM 16419; assembly: GCF_000422505.1. Classification (GTDB taxonomy): domain Bacteria; phylum Bacillota; class Bacilli; order Paenibacillales; family Paenibacillaceae; genus Paenibacillus_D; species Paenibacillus_D pinihumi. The sequence goes on from NZ_KE383864.1 coordinate 72,132, forward strand.
TTCCACGCGTTTCATTGCCTCCTCTGAGATTTGAACGGGCCGCCCGAGATAAGCAACTTCATAGGCATCCTGAATAGTCAATTGCTTGCCGTCCAGGATCAGCGCCTCGCCAGCAGTATTGGGCTGCCTGTGTGTCCGTTGTTCAGCCGTTACCATCCTTAGCTCACTCCTTTATATGGCAGTATCCAGCCTGTGACTCCGGCTTTGTTCACCACGGGTTTAAATATTGTAGGCAAGCGGAAATCGTTCCACGCCCAGAAACTCACGGACGAACTGATTTTTCGGTGAACCGAGGATCGCATTCGGCGCACCCTGCTGAACGATTTTCCCTTCATTCAAAAGAATGACCTTATCGGCTATTTTGAGAGCTTCGTCAATGTCCGCCGCTGAGCTCATGGGGATACCGCCCCAGAAACCGGGAAGGTTCCAGTCCGATTAACTTCAACAGTTCAGTGGCCCTGTCAATCAAATGCTGCTTCTTTTCCCCCTTAAGCCGGGGCACAATCGATATATTCTGCTCTATCGTCATATGGGGAAACAAGCCGATCTGCTGAATAACGTATCCAATATTGCGTCTGAGCTGAACCGGATCAAGGCCGCTAATATCCTTGCCTTCAATTAATACTTTCCCGGAGTCCGGTTCAATCAGCCGGTTAATCATTTTGAGCAGTGTGGTCTTCCCGCAGCCCGACGGCCCGATGATGGTAATGATCTTTCCGCCGGGAATGGCCAGATCAAAGTTTTTCTGTATGCTGGTGGAAGTATAACTCTTGCTGACGTCTACAAACTCTACTGCATTCCCGCTCATATGAAATCAACCCGCTTTCGAAAGAGATAATCACAAACGCAATCCTGTATTTCAAAAGTCATTCGTTCAACTGCTATGGGTATCCGAAAAATAAAAAGGCCCTATTTCTCCCCAGTACCAGGGAAAAATAAGACCTCCATACGAATGGTTTGTCTAATTGATGTAATTTTATTATCAGTAAATCTTATTGTCAACGATTATTTTCCAGTATTCTGATAGGGATTAATTAATTAAAAACACTGGCATGATACATGCATGCAGATTGCTATTGCATATCCGCCAAAAAGCTGGCTCCGTGCCCAGGTGCCTTCACATTAAAGTTATCTGCAATTGTCGCTCCCACATCGGCAAACGATTTTCGGATCGGAAGCTCCCGCTGCCCTTCTCCAAAAGCCGGTGAATACACGAGCAACGGCACATATTCGCGCGTATGGTCTGTCCCGCGGCTGGTTGGATCATTGCCATGATCGGCCGTAATGACCAGCAGATCATCATCTGACAGCCGCGCAAGCACCTCAGGCAGCCGTGCATCGAACTGTTCCAGCGCTTGTCCATAACCTGCTGGATCACGTCGATGGCCGTACAAAGCATCAAAGTCAACCAAATTCAGAAAGCTTAAACCTGTGAATTCGCGGTCCATCACCTTAATAAATTGATCCATGCCATCCATGTTGGAGCTAGTACGTATGGTATCCGTCACACCTTCATTGTCGAAAATATCCGCGATTTTACCAATGGCAATCACATCATAATTCCCATTCTTCAGTGTATTCATGACGGTAGGTTCAAAGGGCTTTAGCGCGTAATCTTGGCGGTTTGCCGTCCGTGTATAATTTCCCGCTTTTCCCACAAACGGTCTGGCAATAATTCTCCCCAGCATATACGGCTCCTGCCTCGTAATTTCCCGGCAATAAGAGCAAATATGATGCATTTCTTCCAATGAAACAATGTCTTCATGGGCAGCAATTTGCAAGACGGAATCTGCAGAGGTATATACAATTAACGTCCCGGTCCTTACCTGCTCCTCTCCCAGCTCTTCGATAATTTCCGTGCCACTGGCCGGCTTGTTCCCAATGACCTTGCGTCCGCTCATGTCTTCAATCTGCTTCACTAATGCTTCCGGAAACCCTTGCTCAAACACACGAAATGGAGAATCAATTCGGAGTCCCATCATTTCCCAGTGTCCTGTCATCGTATCCTTACCTTTTGATGCTTCCTGCATTTTGGTGTAATACGCCATCGGCCGCTGTACCCGGTCGACGCCATTTATTTTCTCAATATGGGACAGTCCGAGTCTGGCCATCCAGGGCATATTGAGTCCGCCGGTAAACTCTGCGATATGACCCAGCGTATGCACATCAAAATCATTGAACTCGGCCGCATCCGGCGCTTCACCAATCCCCACAGAGTCCATTACAATAAGATGTATGCGTTTAAATCGTTTAAATCTCTCCATAATCCCTCTCTTTCTTCACCTCATATAACCTGATTCATTCTAAAGCCAAAACCTGAGGACAGTAGCAAAATGGAACCGTTAATGTGTCGTCTTCATCTCAGGGAGCTTATCCGAATCATGCTTGTACCGGAATACAAAGACAAAAATAATCGCCAGCACAGCAGCATAAGAGGCAAAAAACAGCCATATCAGATTCCAGTTCTTTACACCATCCGCCGTGAAATAATCTACAATAAAGCCGCTTATAACGGAGCCGACGTAAGCTCCGATCCCGTTAACCATGGTCATGAACAATCCTTGCGCGCTGGCACGAATGTCCGAGCTGGTTTCCCGCTCCAAAAATATAGAGCCCGATATATTGAAGAAGTCGAAGGCGCAGCCGTATACAAGCATGGCAAGCAGCAAAAGCACAAAACCAAATGGCGAAGGGTCACCGAATGCCAGCAAGGTAAATCGCAGTGCCCAGGCAAGCATGCTGATCAGCATAATATTTTTAATGCCATACCGCTTCAGGAAGAATGGAATCGCCAATATGAACAGTACCTCTGCCATCTGGGAAACAGATAACAGGATCGACGGAAATTTGACCACAAGGCTGTCCTCATATTGCGGATTCAATGCGAAGTCATGCAGATAAGGATTGCTGAACGTATTCGTAATTTGCAGCGTTGCACCCAGCATAATTGCGAACAGGAAAAAGATAAGCATAGCAGGCTTCTTGAATAATACAAAAGCATCCAGTCCAAGCATGTTGATCCAGCTTTGATTTTTCTTTCTCCTCGAGGTTGGAATCGTTGGCAGCGTAAGCGAATACAGAGATAAGAGCAATGAAGCAGCGGCTGCTATATAAAGCTGCATATTGCTGAGCTCGAATCCAAACAAGCTGATCATCCACATCGCAGCAATAAACCCGATCGTCCCGAATATACGGATCGGCGGGAAGCTCGTGACCGTATCCAGGCCATTTTGCTCCAGACATGAGTAGGAGATACTGTTAGAGAGCGCAATGGTCGGAATAAAAGCCATCGCATTCACCAGCATCACCCAAAACATGAGTCCCGGTTCCTGAACAGACGCCGCATAATATAAGACCCCGGCACATACCAAATGACAGAGGGCAAACAGACGATTGGCCACAACCCACTTGTCCGCAATAATGCCAATGATGCTCGGCATGAGCAGAGCGGCTATGCCATTAGCGCTATAGACGATTCCCACTTCGGCACCCGTGAAATGCAAGGTATTAATCATATAAGAGCTAAGGGTAACGAGCCAGCTCCCCCAGATGAAATACTGCAAAAAAGATACCATTTTCAAACGATTAACGATTTTCATGTTGTCTACGCCCCCATAGGAATAATGGCTTACAGCTAGTCCAGATTGCATCGCAGAAATTATGAAAGCGATATCATTAAAATCGATAGGCCGAGACCGGCCTATCGAGCATCCTGGGCAAAAAGAAGTTTGCAGAGTGCACCCGGGATGCCCGCAGCCATTGTGGAGCTGATCATGCTGTGAATCTTTATTCCTGATCTGTATGCTTAGCAAATCTAATGATTGTAAAGAAACAGAGCGATCAGGTTCAACAGGAATAAAAAGGCCGTCACATAAAGGAACGGAGATACCTCTCTCCACTTCCCAACAGCAATCTTGACTAATGGATAGGCAATAAATCCGAAGGATAACCCGTCTGCAATACTTAAAGTTAGCGGTATACATACAATGATTAGGAAGGCAGGCAGCCATTCTGTAAAGTCTTCAAATTTGATTGCCGCGATGCTCTTCATCATCAGCGCCCCAACTACGATAAGTACCGGAGCAACTGCATTTCCGGGAATGTACTGGACATAAGGCAGCACGAATGCACACAACGCGAACAAGACAGCAGTTACCAGGGCCGGAATGCCTGTTTTTGCGCCTTCCGAAATGCCTGAAGCGCTCTCAGCAGCAGCAACAGTTGGACTTGTGCCGAACAATCCCGAGAGCATGGTAGAAACTGCTGCTGATTTAAAGGCTCGCGGGAATTTTGCAGGGTCTGACAACATGCCGCTAAGGAGGCCCATGTTCTCAAACAGAACAATCATCGTAATCGAAAAGGCTGCCATCCAGAATGGGAGCCGGAGCATACTAAATTCAGCGGAGTTAAACAGCTGGCGGTAAGCCTGAAGATCCAGCGTTTCAGTGCCTGCTGCTATCCCAGGCTCGATAATTAAAATCAAAATCGCCGTCGTAAGCAGGCCTATCAGCAGACCGCCCCTAGTATTTCTGGCAACCAGCATGAATGTTACGATCAGTCCGATTACAGTCGATAACGTGACCGGGCTTGCAAGGTTTCCCAAAGTCAGGACTGTCGTGCTGTCCGCCTCGATGATGCCTCCCTTTTGAAGGCCGATAAATGTAAGGAGCAAGCCAATCCCTGCCGTGATCCCATGCTTTAAGGAATCCGGCACGGCGGCCATTAAGCGCATGCCTGCCGGAGAAATTGCCACCAGAAAAAATATAATCCCTGAAAGAATAATGACTGCCAGCCCCTGCTGCGGAGTCAGTCCCATAGATTGCACCATCGTATAGCTAAAAAAAGCATTAATCCCCATACCCGGGATTAAAATAACAGGTGCATTCGCCCACAGCGCCATAAGGAGGCAGCCTGCAATAGAAGCAGCCAGTGTGGCGACAATTCCCGCGCTTAGCGGCACTCCTGCATCCTGCAAAATTAACGGGTTAACCAGTATAATATAGGAGCAGGTAAAAAATGAGGTTAACCCTGCCATCAGCTCTCTGCGCCATGTTGTTTGATGTGATTCAATTTGAAAATACCGGCCCATTCGGTTCATCATTGCTTCTTTCCCCCATGTTCTTTCCCGCACCGCCCGTTACACCAACGCCAGCCTGACCTGCATAGCTTTACATCGGAAATCCAACCTCATTGTTTATCCCTTACATTGCGGCTACGATTTCTTTTACCAGTCGTAAAAATTTCCCCTTGCTCTTCTCTGTTGTCTCCATCACTTCTTCATGTGTTAATGCGAACCGGGATATGCCCGCCGCCAGGTTGCTAATACAAGAAATACCGAGCACCTCAATGCCGGCGTGCCTGGCTGTAATTACCTCGGGCACCGTTGACATTCCAACAGCGCTTGCACCCAATTGGCCTAACAAGCGAATCTCGGCTGGCGTTTCATAACTGGGTCCCGGCATTCCCGCGTATACCCCTTCAACCACATGGATCTGGTGCTTGGCGGCTGTTTCTTTGGCCAGTGTAATCAGTGTCTTGGAGTATGCCTCTGACATGTCCGGGAATCGGACACCAAACGTCTCGATATGAGGACCGATCAGAGGATTTTGCCCTGTCATATTGATATGATCCTGAATCAGCATTAAATCACCCGGATGAAATGCCGGGTCAATGCCTCCTGCAGCATTGGTGACAATGATTTGCTGCACGCCAATGGCCTTCATGACGCGAATCGGATAGGTAACCGCAGCGAGTGAGTGGCCCTCGTAATAATGAAACCTCCCTTGCATCGCTGCTACCGTCCTGCCGCTTAATTGACCGATGACCAATTGCCCGGCATGTCCTTCCACTGTCGATAAAGGGAAGTGCGGAATTTCATGATATGGAATTATAACCGGATTGCTAATCTGATCAGCCAGAACTCCAAGCCCTGAACCGAGCACCAGTCCAATTGAGGGCGCTTGTTGAATTTTCGCTAACAAATACTGTTTCGTCTCTATAATTTTGTCTAATAGCTCCATAGTTACTCAACCTTTCGCCCTTTTTTATTACACTCCACTCTAATTCAAGGACGCCAGAAATAAACCGCTGATCCGGCTGTCAATATCTTGTGGAACCGGCTGCATGCCGGGTTGCAAGGTTTCTGCCCCTGTCACAATGCGATAAGCCGAATAGGATTGCAGCCCCAGTCCAAGATCCATAATTTCAATCGGATTGCCGTCAGCTCCGGCCAGGTTCAGCGGGCTTGCGTTATGCAGCAAGTATATGCTTTTGGCGTCAAAGGCTATGCGTTCAATCCCTTCCTTGACTTGTTCAATGGAACGGGAAGCTTTCTTGATTTCCTCTACACTGATTTCAAATCCGTAATGGCCTGAATTGCAGAGAATCACTTTATCCTTGAATAACGGGATATGTGCTTCTGTAATGACATTAAATGTTCCGGTTACAGTAATAATCACATCTGCATCCGGAATTAATTCATGCAGTTCGCCAACCAGATGTCCGTCTGATTTGGCCTTCAATTGATGGACAGGGTTAATATCGTATACCATTGTCGTTGCGCCCAAGCCGCGGAATTTCTTGGCGACGCCGCTTCCGCAATAGCCGTAGCCAACGACGAGTACTTTTTTGCCGCCAACAAGGAGGCTGGTTGTCCGCATAAAGCCGTCCACTACAGACTGGCCCACGCCGACAGCGTTTTCAAGAATTTGCTTTAATGGCGAGTCATCAATCACAATTACCGGATAGGCCGGTTCCGCCTGATTTTTCTCAATCAACAATTTACCGGAGCGCGTCTCTTCATTCGCACCAATCGGGCTCCAGCCCGGGTTAAGCTCATGATGGGCGAGAATCAGGCTTGCTCCATTGTCCAGGAACAAATCGACCGGTTGTGCCATTACCAGCCTCAGATAGCGTTTATGGTCATCATAACTGTCGCCTTCCTTGCCGAGTACCGTTATATTATCAAGGGATGCCAAGTATGCAGCCGTGTCCTTCTTCGTTGTCCCCAGACAACCCACCAGATAGACATGCGCTGCCCCGCCCGCCAGCAGCCCTTCAATCCAATAGCCGGTTTTTGGTTCAATATGCATACAGACCGCAACCGTTTTTCCTTTGAATGTCTGCTGCTCGTTAAACATCCGGTTTACGCCGGCAACAATAGGCATCCGCTCCCGGAACCAATGCATTCTTGCTGCACCGGCACTTGCCAAACTGCAATCATCAATAATAGAATTCATACATCCACCTCTGTCTTCAGTAATTGTGTTGTACTGCTGACATTAGTATAATGATTTGCAAATCCGGACGATAAGGACATATGTCCGGTTTTTACCGCAACAGAAAATAAATTGTGTAAGGAGTCCTGTACGATGCCAAGCCAGCCTCTCTCTGATCTCAACAGCGCAATTATCAAGGCTGACCTGCAAGAAATCATTCCCCCCGAACTCATTGCTTCCCTGAAAATCAGACATTACAGAAAAAATGAAACGGTCATGGTTACGGGGAATGAGCTGAATTATTTTTATATCATTCTTGAAGGCAAGGTTGCGATTCATAATTCTTCCGAAAAGGGGAATGTGGCGGTTGTGGACTACGTAGAGAAAAGAGGCTTGTTAGGAGATATTGAATATTTTCACAAGTGCAATTATCTGCATACGGCAATTGCTGCCATACCTACAGACATCTTGCTTATTCCCCTGGAAATAATGCAAACGCATTTAACCAAATCGGTATCTTTTCTAATGTTTATGTGTTCAAGCATTACTGAAAAGCTCATGAAGTCCTCGATCAAAAATGCAAGATCACTGTTATACCCTGCACGCAATAAATTATGCAAGTATATGCTGCAAATGTCAGAAAAGTCCGGAATACCGTTTATACCTTTTATTAATAAGGATATCGCCAGCACATTAGGAATCTCAGACCGCCATCTAAGACGATTGCTTGGGGAACTTATAGAAGAGAAAATTGTTCTAAAGGAGAACAAAACGGTCACTATTTTAGATATTGAAAAATTAAACTATTATTCCTCCTATTTTTAAGGTCCTATATGGAGATGCCAAAGAGGCTGCCACTAGGTTTATAACCCGGCGACAGCCTCTGTGCTGCGCCAATTATGCTTGGGATGCATGTACCCCAGCGCAATAGCTCCTGCTGTAGAAGGAAGAAAAAGAAGCAAAGAAGGTAAAATCTGATTGAACCCGGCTAGGGCTTCGATTTTTACCCACCCGGTCATCAGACAAACCACCAAGCCAAGCCCTGCAGGAACCGCCCACAGGATCACACCCGTCATAAATGAAAGCAGATTCCGCCGCAAAGAGGACATCCCAAGCTTCTGCCATGAAATTCTGTCGACTCTGCGGATGCAAGCAATCAGTGCAATGCTCAGAACAGCCGTTAGTACGCCAAGCAGAAAATGATTGCCGCGATGTCTGTTCCATACATTTTTACCTGTCATCCTCCTGTTTGGCTAAAAGAAAAGAAATTTAATACCCATGAAAAGCCTTGTAAATCAAGGTTTTTCATGGGTATTAAATTCAAGCTCCGTGAGACTTCACGAAAACGTTCCAAAAAGTTCTCATTATTGATCGTTTACGAGACCTCTTAGAGCACGATAAAAGAATTGTTTAAGTAACTTCTTTATAAACAAATCAGCAAACTGTTCTAGTCTTCTAGATCTTTCCCAAATCCATTTTGAAGCGCTAAATAATAGTAATAATTCGCTATTGATATATCAAATGAGGCCATACCCATTGGATTAAAAAATAATATTTTCTCGTTTGTGATATGCTCTAAAGCATTCGCACAAACAACTTCCGAAATAGAGATAGTGTCTTCTTTACATAAACCGCGGGTCTTATTTAAGACTTCAATATCAGTGCTAGCACGACATACTTCTTCCCAATTATCAACTATAACTACCGGCTTATAATCAAGAATAGATGGTTTATAGTCTCTTAGTGAGACATTCAGTAACATTGCACCTTCTTTTGGTTTTAGATCAATGTATCCTGATACAGAGACAGTACAAGTTATTATCAAATCGCAATCTTGATAAGCATCTTCCCATTTATTCACAATATGCGTACGTTCAATGACTTGCCTCGGAATTGACTCCGGCTGAATATTTCTGACATCAAATAAGTGAATACTTTCAATTTTTTCATCAAACAAATTCGCTAGCATTTGAAGATGCAATTGACCAATAGGTCCATATCCAATAATCCCCACATTAATGTTTCCTATCTTTCTCTTATTAAGTACTTCTTTAATAAAGAGACCTGTCACAGAGGCAGTTCGTATCCCGCTAATCAAAGCGGTATTTATTGTAGCTAGATGTTGACCAGTAGTTGTATCACTAAGAACGGTTATAGAATGTGCCCTAGGAATATTCTTGTCAATATTCCTAGGAAACGAAGATATCCACTTTATTCCAGAAATATTGATGTTTGAACCTACATAAGCAGGCATAGCTATAATTCTATTTACTGGATCAGGGAATTTTAAATATGGTTTTATAGGTTGATGAAACTCACCTACTTCAATACAAGCTGCTGTTTGCTTAATAATATTTACCGTCTCATCCCAATTAACACCTAGTTCTAATATATCTTTAGTATTTAAATATAACATTAACTTCCTCCTAATTGAAAAAGATAAACCTCTAACTTTGATAATGAAAAGAATGAACCAGCACTTTATTTGACACTTAGAAATTAGAATTGTAGTAATTTTTTATGTGTCTCTAATTCTTCTAAATAACTTTGATACATAAACTTAATAATTGAATTGAGAGTCTCTTCTTTACCTGTAAATGAGTACTTTATTAATAAGTTTCTTATATTTCCCCATCTTTTTTGTAACATTATATAGGCATTCTGTATTTCGTAAAAAGCTGGTTTACTATTCTCACTTTCTTTAAATATATATTCAAATGATAGATGATTCTGTTTATGTATATTAGATATTCGGTAAGCAAGATACTCATATTCCTTTATGTTCTTAAAATCACTAATAAGACACTCTCTTATGTTATCTATATAATACTTAAGTGCATTCATACCAACAAACAAGGTATTCAACTCAGAATCTTCTGAGTGATTAGACCCTTCTATTATTTTTTTTATTGAAGGGATAAAGAGCTTTATTGTAAGATCACTTTCGTTTCTTTCATTTTTCTTTACTTGATATGCTTCATAAAATAACTCAGAACCCTTGCATTTTGCTGCCAGATATGCGTTATAAAAATCATCATAGGGTATGAGAGTTTTATTAAATGCTCCGTGTTTAGTAATATCTTCATTTACTATATATACTTTATTAATATCATCATAACCATAAATACACGTTGGATGAATATGATGATCCTTCTTGTGAAATCTACCGAAAGGATAATAAAAACAATCAACAGAAATGAATAAATAATTGTTATCATTAATATAATGTCTAATTGAATCATGAAAATCTGTTTTTAAATCAATTTTTTTTATCTCGAAGTAACTATTGAGTTCCTCCATGCTGACAAACAATTCAAATTGAGAATTATTATTGACTCTATAATTATAAGGTAAAAATAGGCAATCCGTTCTACCTATTACCTTATTTAAAATTGACATTACACTATTTTTAACACAATCAAAATATATTGAATTATAAAATTCAAAAGGAAGAATCACTGCACTCATGTTCCGTCTATACCTCCACATAACTATCTAGTTCAAGCATTCTTCGGTACTCCTTCGATTCACTTCGTAAATACTCATGTTTGCCTTGTGCTATAATCTTTCCATTTTCAAAAATGTAAATTATATCCGAGTTCGTAATCGGTGCAATTCGATGACTAATAATAATAGTAGTGCGATCATTTCTTATATTCTCAATATTTAACATAATCTTTTCTTCAAGTTTATAATCTAGTGCAGAGGTAGCTTCATCCAAAATGAGAACTTCTGGTTCTCTTAACAATGCTCTGACAAGCGCAATCCTTTGCCTTTCTCCGCCTGAAAGAGATAAGCCTCCTTCTGATATTCGTTCATTTAATTTTAGTGGTAAGGTTTTAATCAATGTATCGATGCATACAATTTCACAAAAATACCATACTCTTTCAATAGGGTGATTTACTCCAAGAGTAATATTATCCCAAATAGTTCCTTGAAAGAAAAAAGGATCCTGTTTAACTATACTAACTCTTTTATAGTATTCTTTTTTATTTATTTTAGAAATTTCGATACCGTTAACTCTTACTGTCCAGACATCCAATTTAAAATTATTATCAATCAAAATGTTAGCAAATGTAGATTTCCCACTACCACTTTCACCAATTATCGCAATTTTTTTACCTATCGGGATCATAGTTGTTTTTATATAATTATTTGGCATTTCAATATTTTCAGTTGGGCTAAGTAAAGCATTATCAAAAGAGATATTAAAAATTTTATCAACACTTTCTTTACCATTATTTTGTTCATTTTCATCAAACATAGCATTCAATCGCGAGAAATTAGGTGAAGAACTAAATATTGTATTAATTAAATTAAAGCTGTTTGTACAGCTATCGATAAAATATGACGATAATTGATAGGCAATTACAAAAGATCCAACAGAAATATAATTCTCACTAAGTAAATATCCGCCTATTCCAAAAATTGTTAAGTAAATCCCCCACTTAAGGGGATCGCTAATAATAAAGATCTTAATTTGTAATAATATTTCTTTCCTACTTAAATTAAATAGCCGCTGAAAAATATTTTTATATTGATTGGTTTCGAAGTCCACACTATTATATGAAATGACTTCTCTGGTCGATGCAATTCCTTCTTCAATAAATGAAGTTAGTTCTGAGGAACATTGATTTTTTAGATTGGATAATGTTATTAGCTTATTTTTATTTTTCTTTATGACTATTAAATATAAGGCGATAAGAATGAAATTAATTAAGAAAATATAGGGATTTATTGAATAAATAATAATAGCTGTTAGAACTATTACAAAGACTTCTTGAATGAGTTTTGGTATGAAATAGCTAGTTGTATTCGAAACTTGCTCAATATCATTTGAAAAATAATGAATGATATCTCCTTTCTTATAATTTTGCAAATTAGATATGGGAAGAGCATAAAATTTTATTAGCAATTTTGATGTTAGTTTATATCTTAATGTATTCTGGTTTTTTAAAAAATGATATGGTGATAAAGTAAACAATATACCAGAACCCAATAATGCTAATGACAGGTAAACAATTAATTCAAAGAATAATGAAATATTTTTTTGCAAGAATGCCTCATCAATTAAATATTTTTGCAGATAAACTGCAAGAAAATTTAACAGTGCTTCAATAAGGAGCAAAAACAATGAAAGTATTAACGGCCACTTGATCTCAAGTAGATTATTAATTAACCATTGATAGCTTTTTCTCATTTTAATAGTTGTTCACCTCTGACTAATTCATGAAATCTACCCTTTTTAGCCATTAGATTCTCATATGAGCCATCCTCTTCTATTTCTCCATTATTCATTACGATAATACGAGTACATATTTTTAGTAATGCTAACTTATGAGTTGTGAGTACAACAGTTTGATTTTTCAAGAATGACTCTAAGGAATTAATTATCCTCTCTTCTGAGTAGTTATCCAGGGATGAAGTAACCTCATCTAGCAAAATAATTTTTGAATTTTTAAGAAAAACCCTTGACAGTGAAATTCTTTGTTTCTGGCCACCTGATAAATTTAAGCCTCTATCTTTTAAGACAGTATTATAACCATCTGGTAGCTCTTTAATAAATTTTTCTGCTTGCCCAGCGGTCGTTGCAGATATGATATCATCAAGAGAAGCATTAGGATTAACAAACTTGAGATTATTAATAATGGTTGTAGAAAAAATGAAACTTTCCTGAAACACTAAAGTTATATATTCCCTTAATTGTTTGAATGAGAATGATTTAATAGGTACTTTATCAATATAAATTTCACCAATTGATGGATCGTAAAATCGAGCAAGTAATTTTAACAAGGTCGATTTGCCACTTCCACTTGGGCCAACCAAAGCAATACGTTCACCAGGTTTAATTATTAAACTAATATTTTTTAGAGTCTGTTTGCCGTCAACATAATAACTAATATTTCTTAATTCAATTTCACCTTTGACATCTCTAACTTCTTTGTTTCCCTCTTCTTCTGCAACTTCAGGTAATAACTGAATATAATCATATAGATTTTTAGCGTTATTTAATATGATTCTTTGATCTGTGATATATGTCACAATCATTGTAAGCTTGAATACTGTAGTAACAAAAAGAAGAGTAAAGACTACAAACTGACCATATGAAAGTTCATCATTGATTACTAAATAAAAAGAATAACTAAATAATGATATCGTTCCAATATGAAAGATAAGCCTTCTAACGGAGCCTCGTATTTGAGCTAACAAATGAAAATTTAATAGTTTACGATTAAATTGTTTGAGTACATTCAGATAATTGTTATGCTGCCAGTCTAACGAGTTATAAAGCTTAAATTCATTAATAGAACTGATTGTTTCATGTAACTTATGGTTATTTAGAGCTCTTTTTTGTGCAAGTTCAACTCCTACCAAAGCTGTTTTTTTTTCTAGCATTGGACCAATTAACATATAGATGAGAAAACATAAAATTAGAATGATAGACAATTTATAGTTTTGAGTAATAAGCAATGAGAAAGATACAATCACATAAAGAAGATTAGTAATCAAAAGCGGGAGATAGTGATTAAATAACTGTAAAACCTGATTTACCTCTATATTGAAAAGGGATAAAATTTCTCCCACAGATTTTTTTTCGAAATATTTCAATCCCAATTCCCTTAATTTTTCATATAGCTTTAATTGAATATCTCTTTTAATTTTCAATTGTAACAATTGCTTCAAGTATGTTGATGAGGCTGTAAGTGAAGTTACTACTATGGAAATCAGGGTAACATAAAGTAAAATTTTAATATAATTATTATTTCGATTAGATATAGTGTCATCAATTAAAACTTGTATTAACTTTATTATTGCTATTTCCAGCACACTTACGATTAGTAAACAACTTAAGAGTCCTAGCACTATATATATATATGGTCTTGTAAATTTAAGTAACCAAAAATATAAAGGTAACACATGTGATTTGGACATATCATATTAACCCTTCCATGTTTTGAATCTATGACTTAAAATTAGAATAAAACTTATTACTTTAAAGAGATTTTTATAACTAATTTTATTTTTTCTTCTATCTGTCTAATTTTTTCTTTTGCACTTGTTGCATCATTTGATATCACAATAATTTTCCCTACCCAGTCAAAATTGGACTTAGGGGTAGGTAACCGCGCTCCAGATTTCAAAAATTGTATTTTTTTTATATCATGGTCTTTATATAATTCACCCAATCCTTCTACCTCAACTAATTCTCCTTCTACAGGAGAACAAAATTCTCGCGAAGCAGCGCCTAGCTTAAACTTCGGTGTAAGGTCAGGTTGCTCTCCTAAATACATTTTAATGATTTCTTTAGGCAACTCTAAGCCTGTGGAGTGATAGATCATCTGAGGCACTGGTCCCCCGACTAATCTAGGATTAATTTCTATTATTTTAGGTCCATCACTTGTAATAGCTACCTCAGTATGACATGCACCGAAATTGTAATCTAATTTAATTAACGCGTCCCTCACTATCGATACGACTTGATTTTCATTCTCAAGTTTTACAGGGAAACTGGATCCAGCTTCAACAAAAAATGGGCTACCTATAATAATACGATCTGTAATCCCAATACAATGAAATTCGTTATCATAAGTGATAGATTCTATGCTTATAATCGGGCCTTCGGCATATTCTTCAATCAACATTTCAGATTTTCCAATAAGCCCTCTCCCGAAAAAACGATTATCTTGATAATAATTATATGCATCTATCAATTCATTTTCATCATAGACTAGCCTTACCCCAATACTCATAGCAGCATTACAAGGTTTTATTATACATGGAAAACCAATCGTCTTTGACGAATCAATTGCTTGTTCTATTGATTCCACTAAAGAACTTCTAGGGACAGGAATACCATGTTTTTCTGATAATTTTCTCATCATACCTTTATTCCTTACTGAACGAGCAGTGACAGGATTTAATGTTAGAAGACCAAGCTTATTTGCACATTCGGTAGCTTGTTCCACATATAGTTCAGCAAAAGTCAACACAGCAGTTAAGGGATTTTCTTTATGGTATTTATCAATAAAATCTATCAATTGTTTTATGTCTGATGTATCAATAGTTACAATATTATCTACTATACTTAATGGGTGGTCTTTTAATTCTGTTTCTTTCAAATAATAATTAAGGTCAGATGTTAACAAAGTAACAAAGCACTCTAATTCTTTGGATTCTCTTATACCTGTTAGTGAATCATTGCTCTCAATAAATAGTATATGTCTCATCTCTCTATCACCTTATTAATAATATTATTTAATTCAACTCGATTAATTTTTCCAGTTCTAGTTAAAGGAAATTCAGGGATAAAAAACACTTCTTTTGGAACTTTATATGCTGATAATTCCTTCTTACATGCTTTTAAAATTCGTTTTTTTTCTTGTTCTACATCAGTTGGAACACCTTCAATAATTGCAACGGGCACTTCTCCGTAAACTTCATCATTTATTCCAATAACGGCTGAATTTATAAAAGTGGTTTCTCTTATTATTACTTGTTCAATTTCTTCGGGGCTTATATTAATCCCACCAATAATAATTATATTTTTAATTCTTCCAGAAATAATTAAATTGCCATAAGAATCTATATATCCAATGTCTCCGGTGCGTAACCATCCATCAATAACTGTCATTTTTGTTAACTTCTCATCCTTATAATACCCTAACATTAAATTGGGACCATTAACGAAAACCTCACCTACTCCACCACATGTTTGAGGTCTTCCGCTATTAATGTCAATGATCTTCAACTTGATCTTGTTAACAGGCTTCCCACATGACAATCGCTTGTCGCCGCGCTCCATCATTGTTACTCTTGGTGAAGCCTCTGTTAGTCCGTAAGTTTGTATCACATCACTATTCTTGAAAAGGCTCTTAGCTTTTATAAATACTTCTTCAGAAAGTGAGGCCCCACTAATAGTTACAATTTTAATATCACCAACTATCTGTTCAAGTGATTCATGGTTCTGCAGTGTTATTATCAATTGGTAAAGAAATGTCGGAACGAGCGCCAAACATGTAATCTTCTGAGTTTTTAAAATATTCAAAGCTCTTCGAGATAATAGAGGCAATCTTGCCAGATAAATCGTAGCCCTATTGATAAAACTAGCGATAATCTGGGTTGTGATTGTTGAACTGAAAGAGACAGGCATTGTTACTAACAAAATATCATCGTCACCAATGCCTAATCCTAATTGATGTGCAAACGCATTCTCATAAACACTCTGATGTGACAGCATTACTATTTTAGGACTTCCGGTGCTCCCAGAAGTAGGTAACATTATAGCTACACTTTCATCAGATATAGTAGTCATCTCTTCGGAAATATCACTGGTGAATTCTGTGAGAAGTATTTTGTTGATATCTAGCCAATTTAAGTCATTATTATGATAGTTATCTGGACATTCATATTCAGAAATAATCGTTATAACATCACACTTCTCTATATAAGCATCTAACTCGGTATTAGATAAGTTAGTTGGAAAGGGGACGACTACCTTCCCAGCCATTAACACTCCAAAGAAAGCAATTACGAATTGTGTGTTATTATTAAACAAAATACCTATATGGCGGCTAGTGCTCGGTTCAGATTGAATGTATGAGGCAACTTTTACGGCACTGTAGTATATTTGAGAATATGTAAAATCACCCAAATCATCAATTATTGCAATTTTCGATCCGTACTTGTTATGATTATCTAAAAGTAACGATTGCAGGAGAAATTCCCCCATTAATATCATGTTCCTTTCTTGCGAATTTTATAGATTAGTGATAAGTAAGAAATAATATAGCTGCCCTCTCTTTAAGACGGGTTTAGTTACAGAAAGCTTTTATTAAGTCCTATTTATTAACCTTTTGTAGCTGCGTTACAGAAAAGTTTTTATATGTTCGGTCAAATAAGCAATTAAATTCTACTACTAATCAGAGCACACACTCTCCCTATTGTTGTAAAGTTTTCACCAACCATATCTTCATCAGGAATAGTAATATCCAATTCTTGTTCTAAAAGAGTTATTAATTCCACTAGCCTAATAGAGTCAAGGCCAATGTCATTAATAATATGAGAATCAAAAGTGATCTCATTTTTGTCTAGATAATTTCCTTTCATGTCTAAAACAACTTTTGTAACCGTCTCGAAAATGTTCATCCTTTGACCCCTCCGTCTATTAATGAAATAAATGAACTTACTTTTCTGGTAATAGGATGGAATTCAAGTGTTTCTACCCATTCTACTGTTACAGAAACAGTATATGGGAAGCTTGATAACACGAGTTCCCTTATTTTATTTTCTGTTTCCGTTGTGGCACCGCCTTTAGAAATTGCTTTCACAATAAAATCATAAATAGTGACTTGTATGAACTGTAATTGGATAATAGGTGAATTCTCATCTTCATATAAATATCTAAATAATCTACGAAGTAAAACAGGATTCATTCTTCCATTTGGTGTGATTATATAGTCACTTAATCTACCTTGAGCTAAAGTTAGAACTGGTTCAAGTCGTCCACATGTACATTCTTGCTTATCTATTTTCCCTATATCTCCGGTTCTATATCTTATTAAAGGTAGTGTTTTGCAATTTAGACTAGTAACAACAATCTCTCCGAAATCACTCTCATTACTTTCAGATAAAACTTCTAAAAATACATTATCCGAACATATATGCATTTTTTTATATTTGCATTCATAAGCTATTGGGAATAATTCTGCTAATCCATACATATTCGTTACAGTTCCACCAAACGCTTCGGCGATTTCGCTTCTCTGACCATCTGTTAAATGCTCCGAACGATTTTCAACTAGTTGAATTTTTGTCATGTTTATTTTATTGATATTGATATATTTTGCAAATTCAAAAAGCGAAGAAGCATAACCTTGTAAAATGGTTGGTTTGAATTCATTAATTGCAGATACAAACAGTTTATACCGTTCATCATTATTCTCATAAAGAGATAGTATTAACTCTTTTTTCTCATGACCATTGTATATAAACTTAAGCGGTTCCTTTATTTTATCAAAATGACAAATCGGACCTTTGAATGCTTTTTCTGAAATTCTCTTTCTTTCCCTACATAAAGACATCGTATTGAAAAAAAATTCTTCTTTTGATCTTAAATATTTAACAGGTATTCCTGTTGAACCAGATGTCCAATATGGTATACAGTTTTCTTCTGTAACTCCTTCTGTAAGTAGTCTTGTGTAATTGTCTCTTATATCTTTCTTCGTCAATAAAGGTATTTTTTCGAAATCATCATTGGTCAGTATCTCCTCATTTTGTGAAAAATGATTCTTATAAAAGTCAGTATGCTCCTTAGCATGATTGTAAACTTGAAGGATTTTATCAACTGATGAATTCCACAAAATACACTCCTCCTTTTTCATAAATGAACATAGATATTCCCTGATTCTACAGTGACGTCAAAAGTTATTACCGGCTCAATTTCTTCTTCTTTTTGAACAGTAACTGGATATGTTTTGACTCTACATTTATTTGGAGCAAATACTGACCGTCCGGTTGCTAAATTAAATTCCCATCCATGCCAAGGGCATCTCAGGATTTTCCCATCTTCCTCTAAGCTAAAGCTTCCATTTTCATAGACCGTCATACCACCAATATTACCTCTACATAAAGGAGCACCTTGATGTGGACAAAGATTTTTAACAGCTTTAAATTCACCATTGACATTGAAAACTCCAATACTTATACCTTCTATACTCACTAGTCGTCGCATTCCATGAACAAGTTGGCTTGTTTTACAAATAAAATGAGAACTCAACTCAAATCCTCCTATAGGCTATATAATTCTTTGGCGTTATTGTAGAATACTGAATTATGAAGATGAGAAGGTATTGATCTTCTTATATAGTCAGGTGAATCAAAGTCCCAATGAGCGTAATCACTAGAGAACATAAGAATGTGTTGGGCATCCATAGCTTCTAGCATTGACCACATATATTCTCTTTTATCTGGAACTTCAAGAGGTTGCGTTGTAACGCGAATATTTGACCTTAAATATTCATGTGGTCTTTTCTTCATCCAAGGCACCTCTTCCCGAAGTGCTTTATATTCTGCATCTAATCTCCAAAGTAGAGGCGGTATCCATGAAACCCCTCCCTCTACTAAAACAACCTTTAGTGCAGGAAATTTATCAAATACTCCTTCTGTAATAAAGCTAACTAGATGAGATTGAAAAGCTGTGGATAATAGAGTATGATACTCTATAAAATGTGAAGGATATCCTAAACTGTTTGAGTCATTAACCCCCACTCCATCTGTTCCAGGATGGATCGCAAATGGGATTCCATATTCTTGACATGCTTCATAAATGGGATGATATTGCTTTTTCCCAAATGCAGCCCTGGCACCAGAATCTACAACAACTTGCACCATGTGAGGGTGATTAACACATCTCTTAATTTCTTCAACTGCAGCAATTGGATCTTGAGGGTTTACTAAAATTGACCCCTTAAACCTTCCATGATTATTATGTTTCTCTAACCATTTGTCCATCAACCAATCATTATGTGCTTTTGCGATCTCATTGCCCAGATCATAATTGGGATAGGAACTTACAAAAGCACGTGGCAATAGTATACTGTAATCTATATCATAAATATCGAGGTGGTTACTCACTACATATTCTGGATCTGATGCGACTGGTCCACCTCTCGCCTGTTTTGCATCAATTCTATTTTCTTGAATTGGCTGGCTAAAATATTTATAACTGCCCCCTTTATAAAGCTTGCTCCATGGCCAAGACATATATTTTCTAATTTCGTCAATCCCCGTGGGCATTGGATGCACGTCACAATCGATAATTCCCATAAGAATTTCACCCCTAAATTAATTACTGTTTTATTATTAATTTCATAACCGCATTCTCCAGCTCAATTCCAGTATGTGAAGACAATGCAGCACATAATTTAGCTGGTTCACTACAGCACAAACATTTTCTTGGCTGTTCTCCCAACATTTTACGCGATATCTTGTTTCCTTTATTATCAAATACATCAATGTCCCAAAGTGTAGCCCACAAACTGCTTTTTTCCAAACTTAAAGTTAAACTTTTAATTTTCTCTGGAGTAGCATTTACTCGAATATAATGGCATTTATTAAGTTTACTATTATTAAATGTGGCTGGATTAAACTCAGTCAGATGGCCAGTTAGCTTAGATATTGCATCAAAAAAGATAACATCTTGGATTGACTCCTTGATCCTTGCTCTTGTTGGAATGCATAAAGTAACTTGAATCAATGTTTGCTCAAAATTTAAACTATGAAGCAATTGAATTCTCGAAGCTTCAATTTCCTCTCGTATTTTATTAATAATCAATATTCCCTCCATCCCACAAGTACAAAGCTAATGTGGAAGAAAGTAAATCTGCTGAACCTCCTGGATTAATACTATACTTATTAAATGCAGCTTCCATTTCATCCAGCATAATTTTCCCTGACAAACTAAAAACACTTCCCGAGTCTAGTACCTTCTTTGCCCAAAGTTGTGCATATTTTATTCTCCAACAGTTGAATTTTCGATTTAAAATGGTTGTATCATTTATTTTAGATATTAGAGTGATAAGTGTGTGAGTAAGCGATATCCTCAAATCTATACCATCCATAAGACATTCTTTTAACACTGGTAAGCCACATTGTAAAATGTGTGGAAATCCATCTTGTACTTCACCTCTAACCCCACGTATTCCATATTTAGAATATGCTTTCATCCCGGTACTTTCCGTTCCTTTTAATTTATTGAAATCATCTTTTAAATGCTTTATTGAAATCTCCTTTGCAAGTGAACAGATATTTATAGGATTAAAATCTCCATTTATCGAGTAATTGAGTCCAGCAGCCCCACATAATATAATATTCAGGAAAATTGATCCTTTATGTGTATTTATTCCATTTGTTGTTTGAAACATAACCTCTTCCGCTTCTAAACCAATATGACGCAATTTAATAAAGAGATCTGAATTATCATACTTTTTCCCTTCCCACTTTAGGCCTTCTAAAACAGATTTATAAAAAAATCTATTTAATGCTATACTACTTTTTGTGAATGTAAAGATATTCATATCAGTATGTATACCATTACTAATGGCGCTTACTAGTCCTGGCTTTGGCCATACTATTGCTTCTGCTAACAAAGAGAAGGTCATCTTCTCTGATATAGATATAGCTATCCTATTTGTATCCAACAATGTTTTTGGGCCAATCGGCTGGATCAGTACCGTACTGTTGCAAGAAGCTCCATACACATCTTTCAAGTCCAAGTCCAATGCACCCCGTCCAGGATTCTTTGTTGTTATTCATAGTTATATTAAATGTTTTAGTGAAATAATCTCCATGATTGTCAAATGAAGCTATTGAAATTGTATCGGATTTATGCGGAATTTCCGCTCTAATTTCTTGTTTAATAACTTCTGGCATATCAAATTTATCTACTTGATTTTTTGCAATGAAAAATGGATCATCGGCAACTACACTACTTGCACTAATCCCCATTAACTTAAGCCACTCGATCGACCATTCAACTGATTTAACACTCATTTCTGTAATAAATTTTTTATCACCAATAAACACAAACTCTCTCATATTAAAATTAATTAGACGCTCTAAGAAATGAAGATTTTTCCTTTCGTTTCTGTAACAAAGTCCTTTTACAGTAAATACTGTATTATTATTAATTTCTTTATTTTCATGTTCAAAATACACCTTCAAACAAGGTGCCGATTGAAGTGTATACGTAATTTTCTTATCTATAAATGGTCTAATGTCTTGCGATAGACCTTCAATAGCTATGCTGTTTTTGAAATCTTCAACAATAGAATAGTCATTATTTAAATGGGTAGCAATCATCAACCCTGTTGGATCATTCGAAAAATAATTCAACTTTTCTAAATAGTACGTTGGAATTATTGTTGTATATTGTTTTTCAACAACGCTCATTTCGTTCTTTTGTAAAACTTCATAAAAAAACATCTTGAATGATTCGTCAAAAAACTCCATTAATTTTATAATATGCGAGGATAATGAGATATCATGTTCTCTAAGAAATGATATCCATTTTTTTTCAATTAATTCATCGGCAATGTTTTTATGATTTTTAGGGGTACAGCACGTGGATAAGGTTGTATATGTATCTTCTCTTGAAGTTTTTTCTCTAGTAGACCATTTTTGATAACATTCAATTATTTTTTTTTCAATATCATTAGGATCTTCACTTTCTAAAAACCGAAATGTAATGGTTCCTAGTTCAGTCGGACTGTAAAAAATATTAAGAATATTTATATGTTTTTTCATGAAAGTCGAGAAACTTCCTATATCTTCCTTGCCAACTCTAATATCACTTATAGTAACTTCTTTAAACATGATATTATATTCTCCCAACAGAGTATATTTTATTTGCAATATCAATTTGTAGTGGATGAATTACTGATCTTCCCGTAAATCCAACCTTTTGTGAAAACTCACAATCAATTTTGAACAATTCAGTCTCTTTATAATTCATAAAGGTTGAATCAAAACATTCAAAATTATTTTCCCTACAAAATCCTCCTAATTTCTCTCTCGCATTTAATAAATCCGACCGTATATCAATAGAACCATTACGAATACTCAATTCATAATCTGATGCTCCAAAGGTAAAAGCGTATATACATTTACTTGATTTTGAAATTTCTTCAATATTATCTAATGCAATTTTACTTTCTATCATAATTTCATACTGCAAGTTGCAATTTAAAGATTCTATATATCTCTCGATAAGAATTATATCTTCGGGCTTACTTACCTTTGGAACTCTAATTCTACTTACTTTTTTAGAATCAATAGTTACTTTAATATCTTCTTTCCATATATCACTTTCAATCGCATTTATCCTTACTATTATTTTTTTACCCGTTTTTTTAAAATATTCATTAGCAGCATGTTTAACGAGGTACCTCGCTTCTAATTTATTAGCATCGGGAGTACCATCCTCTAGACATAAAATAATGTTTAATTTGTCATTTATGCGTATAGCATTTTCAATAAAGTTAGGCTTGTACGCAGGAACGTACAGGAATACTTTATTTTCAATTAAAGACATGGCGACTCTTTCCTTTCAGTGGAAGCTATTACTTAAAGCTTCGATTCTGCTTTCAATTACCCACTCATTTGCACCGTAGTAATAAATAATCAACGAGAGATTGCTGAGACCGTATTTAATTAAGTAATACTTAATTTTGTCATTAACTAAATTATCAGGTATTTCCGGAACTAAATTAATGATCTTAATGTTAGCAACATTAGTATCATCGTATATAATTTTCATATCACTTGATTCAGCTGTACCTATAATGAAATTCATTGTTGACTATACCTCCGATATACTGATAATGCTTCTAATAGAAAATAATCTCCCCAGATTGCGGACTCATTAGGGGCATTTATGTATTTAAAGGGCGTACTAACATCTAACAGCAATCCTTGATGTAAGTGATCATAGGAAATGAAATTATTACATAATTGGATAAGTATTCTCTCCCCATAGCCCCAGTACTTTCCTCCATTAATCAAATCATTATTAATAGATAAGTGATGTCCATACTCTAAAAATGCTGAAGCTGCAATTGCTGCGGCTGAGGTATCTAAAAGATGTTTCTTTTTCGATGCCACTAGATCCCATGATGGTAAATAATTTTGGCAATTTTCAATAAAAAACTCACTTAATTTATCTATCTCCTCTAAGTATTGCTTGTACCCCTGGGAACTCAAGCATATTTCAGCTTTAATGAGACCATATATTGCCCAAGTATGGCCACGTGTCCAGACAGAGTCTATGCTTTCGGAGTTTTTATAAATTGGCTTGATTAAATCTCCAGATAATGGATCAGCCTGTACATATTCATAGGTTCCACCATCAGATTTGATTAAATTGTTAATTGAAATAGTAATATTTTTTTGAAATGCTTTTATGTATTTTTTATCTTTAGTTTGCTTATAAGCCCAAATCCATATTAAGTTGTTCATTAATCCATCAACGCTTTGTATTTTTTCACCATCAGACATCCACGAGCATTTAAGATAGCCACCCGGCATAAGAGAATTAAACAAACTTTCAGCCGTTTTTAGAGCATTCTCTTTCAAATGACTGATTTTGGTGATATCATACCCAATTGCATAAGAAAAATAGATAATATAACCAATATCTTGAAATGAATCATCCAAAATATACTTATTTAGCCCTTTACAACACTCTAAGGCCTTATTCTTCCAAAACGAACTACCGTCATATTCATATAATAGTAATAAACTACCAATAAGGAAGCCACCTGACCATGTATCACCCCACTGCCATTTACCTTCTTTCGTATAGATAGGATTTGAACTTTCTTCGTGGTTTTCTCTATCAAATACTGTCTTTCTATATTTATCTATAGCAGTGTTATAAATAAAAGTAATTTTTTTTTCATTTATCATTCGAAAATTACTCTCCATAAAATGTTATTTAATTATGAGAAGACTAGATCAAAATTAGAAGCTATCTTCTTCATATCGATACCTCTTTCTAACAACCAACTATCAGAATATATCGTGTCTACATATCTATCCCCTCTATCAGGTAAGACCGATAAAATTCTACCTTTCACATTCATTTCAATAGCCAATTTCAACGCTGCATAGATAGCTGCCCCAGAAGAACCACCGACTAATATGCCTTCTTTAGAAGCAAGAAATCTGTTCATATAAAAGGCATCCTTGTCACTGACATGCATTATTTCGTCATATAGTTCTCTTCTTACATTTGGAGGTACTATCGAAGCACCTATACCTGTCAAATGTCTTTTTCCAGGTGGTCTATCAAATATGACAGAACCAATTGCATCAACAACCATAATTTTTATTGAAGGTATCAATTTTTTTATTTCTTCTGCACAGCCAGTCGCTAATCCAGCTGTTCCGATCGGCAAGACCAACCATTCTAATTCACCATTGAAGTCGTTATAAATCTCCCTAGCTGTTTTTTTGTGTGTTTCAGGGTTCCAAGGATTGTTATATTGATTCGGCCAATAGTATTCAGGATTATCCTTTAAAACTTTTTTCACGGTATTTATTCTTGTTTCTAAATAATTACCAGATTCATCACAATCTGTTACCATAATTATTTGAGCATTGTATGCCCTCAATATACTTAAGTTTATGGGACTTATTTTAGGATCAACGACACAAATCATGTTGTATCCCTTTACTCTTGAAACCATCGCTAACCCAATTGCGAGATTTCCAGAAGAAGACTCTATTATAGTCCCTCCCTTTTTTAATAAATAATTTCTCTCAGCAGATTCGACAATATGTTTTGCAACACGATCCTTCATGCTGCCTACTGGATTATTCCCTTCTAACTTAATAAATAGTTCAGATGGAATATTACGAAATGTATTTAATTTCACCACCGGTGTATTACCTATTAATTCCAAATAGTTGTTGTATAACAATAATGATCACCTCGAACTGTTTTGTTGTTTTTCTAAGCTACTTGTACGATAATAATTCAAGGATTTTGTTTACTGATGAGAAATACTCTATTAGAAGTTCCTCATCTAAGAATTCTATCTGATAATGCTCTTCAATTTTAACGACTAGTTTAATTGTCTTAATTGAGTCCAGGCCAAAAAGAGTTAAATCAGCATTGAGATCTGCAATAAGCTTAGTTTCCAAAACTTCTTCCACTAATGAAACTATTCCTATTACTAATTCTTCTCTAGAAATATTGACTAACAACCAATCCCCCCCTTTCTCTCGTTTTTTTAGAGAGTCTTCTATACTCAGTAGGCGAAATTCCGACATGTTTCTTAAAATATGTTGAAAATTGAGACGTTGAAATATATCCAACTAAAGCTGTAATTTTTAAGATTGAAAAATCTGTTGTCTCAAGTAATATTCGTGCATTTCCAATTCTAATATTTTGCAGGTGTTTCATAGGTGATATCTTAAACACTTTCGAGTAAGTATTGCTCAAGTAAACCGGGTTGCATTGAATCTGCTCTGCTATGTAAGTTAAAGAGAGTTGCTCAGAGTACCTTGTTCTTATAATCCTGTGAACTCGGATTAATCTTGAGTCTATCTTCTTCTTAACAGGTTTTACTTTATATTGATATTTCATATGAATATAATCGTCAAATAAATCGTTTAGTAGTTTAATAGACTTTAAATCGGCATTATTTAAGGTCGCCTGAAAACTATTTACTAATGAATTTGTTAAATCAAATGGAAGCGCTTCAAAAAAATCAGAATGATAACTTTTCACATGACTAGAACAAAAAAAAGCAATATTAATTTTCACACAGTTCTTAGCTTCATTTATAATTGTGCAGTTATTTGAGATGTATATGTGACTACTTTTCACTCTCCTTCTCATGTTGCCATTCTTTAATGTGATTTCAGATTCCGGATAAAGTATTACCCAACTATTCTTTCTAACACATGGAGAAATTGTAGCACCAGGAGTGGTCACCGAGGATGATATTGAAAGTAGATACATATATTACCTCATATATTTTTTTGAAATTCGACTAATTTCATCCAATCTCAACCTTATATTATCAAATCTTTACAAGGATTTCAATCCAAAAATGCTTGATTAATTAAAAATTGGAATGATTCTGTAAATATAGATATTTGTTTGAATTTCCCCGTAAATTCTGCCGTTCCTCCCCCTGGAATGCAATAGCTAATTGGGTGCTCTTAACCGAGGGCAGCCTAAGCAGCCCCTGTCAATAAGGCATCCTGCTCTTTTATATAGCCCTCCGACTTTCGTATGTGACTAAACCTAGACATTCCTCAGGGAATTCTTTATGGGGATTGGGTTTTCAACCGGGTTTTGGTTATAGAGTAAGCCATGAATTTTAACCAATTGAAATTTCTCTATATGCGGCTAAACCATAACCTTTATAGAGACCAACAAATGACGGAACAAGAAAGCCTTTTTAAGTGTGTGTCACAGCTTTTTCAACGTTCCGAAATTGTGAGTATTAAGTGTAAAATCCTTTCAACTCCGTTTTTTCCTATTTTGGTAATATTATTGAATTTAAATCCTGATTTTTCATATAGCCTTTTTGCAACTTCATTTTCTTCATGAACAGCTAACACTATTTCATTTATATGCGGAAAATATGTTTGGACAAATTCAGGCAAAATATGCAGTGCAAGTTTCGAAAATCCTTTTCCTTGATATTTCCTGTCTATAGAAAATGCTCTGAGTAATATTACATTCGAACTATTTGTTAAAGATTGAATTTCCTCACTTTCATGTAAAACAAAGAAACCTACAGGTTCTTGATTTAGTAGAATAATCACGGGATGACGTTTTTGGTCTTCTAGGGAAGTATCAAGAACTGAGTCTGGTAATGCAACGAATTTCTTTTGAGTCTCATCAAGCTTAAATTCTCTCACTTTTATTTCCCATTTCGGATTATAGAATTCAAGTCGGCAATTCATAATTTTCCCTCCAAAGAAAATCAAATGTTCATTTCTAGCTCCCAGTAATAAGTTATGTAGACACTCAAGTCGAAGACTACTTCTCTCACTAAGAATACTATAGATTACTGTTAAATTATTTCTAGATTATTTTTATACATCTGTCAATAAGATAGGCCCAAAGAATTTAGAAAATCATGCGGTGTATGTGCCTTGTATTTCCTAACCGTACGCAAGCACAAACCCAACTCTTCATAATCCTTACTACCGTTTTTTCAAGGACACGGACCTTCTGCTTATGAAGCTCTTTCGTGTTTTTGAAGATTCCGTATAAGCGGCGAAATTATAGAAAAATGCGCCTGATACATCGTCTCTGCTTAGGACGAAGTTTCTCACACTTGCCAGCCTTTCGCTTTGTCCATTTGTAATAGCCGCTTCAAGATACACTAAGAATTAATTTGTCTAAAGTAATCAGCCATGCAGATGAACCGTTATACTCTGCACGGCTGATTATTATCCTTCTATGATTTCTATATCATACATCTTCTACTGACTCCTAATATGATACAGTGCACATCACCTTAGGTTCAATTAAAGTCTGATTTGCAACCGAAATCTATTTTAAAGTTTTGACCAGATTGCCCCAGAAGGCAGAGTAATGCTCCCAGTTCACGAATTCCAGCGAGCCCCAATGCGGTGCACAGTCACTGGCGAAGGCTGCTGTCTTGCCTTCCCCGTACTGGCCAAGCACAAGAATCGGATCACCCTCATGGCTGAGCAATTCCTCCGCATCAGGTTTCGTCACCAGTTTATTGTAACCGAGCAGTTTCGGCCACTCACCAAAGGGATCGGTCAGCGAATGGGATCTTGTTACGACCGGCGAGAAACCCTCCGGCTTTTCCACACGATCCTCGCCATTCATCATCTCAATCGGCAGTACCTCGGCCAACACCGTATTTTTGTAATTCGCTTTCCCTTCAATCCCCATAAAGGTCAAATAACCGCCCACCATCAACAGGCCGCCGCCTGCTGCTACGAATTGTCTCATTGAATCCAATGCGTTCGGGATGATTTCCATCTGATAGAAAGTCGGGTTTTGCAGCAAAAAGGTGTTGGCACCTACATCACTTAACACAATCGCATCAAATGCCTGCAGCTCCTCCAAACTTCTCGGGAAGCGTACCTGTACTTCATGGGAAGGCATATAGGTCACGTCAACGCCCTCCTCACGCAAGCAGGACAGAAGATATGTCGCACCCTCCTCGTATTTGGTTGATGTAAAGCTGTCATACCCTTTCGTATGAATCATATGAACGATCCATGATTCGCCAATGAATAATACTTTCATTAAATATGGCACCTCCGCTGTTTCGTGTGGCTTATGGGTAGCCCTTGTTTAACTTCGCACAGTTCTTATCTTCAAGTCCGACCTTCAGGCCTCTTCTGTCCCGCACCAGTCGATGATCGTCTTCGCAATTACTTTTACAGCAGTGATCAACTCATCAACAGGTATAAATTCATCGCTGTGATGCGCGAGGCTCGGATCGCCAGGGCCAAAATTAATCGTAGGAATGCCGACATTTACCGGCCAGGCCATATCGGTATGAAAGCCCAGGCCTTCAATTTTCCCCGCAAGACCAACGGACTTCAGCGACTGCACACAAGTCTGTACAAATGGACCCGCAACATCTGTTTCTGCACAGTCGGCATCGACAAGCCACTCGATTTCCGGCAGATTCTCCTGAAGCCAGGGGTCAACTTTTGCAGCGTTGTAAATAAAATCCTCCAGCTCTTTTTTCACATTGCCGCCAACGAATTTATCGTCCCGCTCCGAGGGCAAATACTGCGCGTTAAATACGATTTCCGCCTGATTGGCAAATGAGGTCGGGTATTCGCCTGCGTTCAGCTGCGCCACATGCACCTGGCACGGAATCGAGAGATACGGATGGGTCTTGCGCGCCGCCCAGTCTTTATTCAGATCATCGAAGGCATCCAGCAGCAGCCTTGCTTTCTTAATGGCATCTACAGCCCCGCCGTCCCTCCAGTCTGCCTGCGGCATCTCAATATGTCCGCTACGGCCCTGAACTTTGATTCTGCCCCACAAAATTCCTCTGCACAAAGGAGCGATGGTAAGCGAGGTCGGCTCGGTCAGAATACAGCCGTCCGCACGATAGCCATGATGGATAAAATCCAGCGCGCCCATCCCGCCTGTCTCTTCATCGACAACCGTTCCGACAATAACCGGCCCTTTGAGCCGGGCACCACTGCGGAGGATGGCCTCTACCGCCATAATCATGGCAGCAACCCCGCCCTTCATGTCCACTGCGCCGCGTCCGAAGAGCTTGCCGTCAACCACCTCTGCGCCAAACGGATCAACGGTCCATTTGGAACCGGCCTTCACAACGTCAATATGTCCAAACAGCAGGAGGGATTTGCCTGCCGTTCCCTTGCCGAAGGTACCTGCCAGATTCGGTCTGCCTATAAAGTCCCTGCCCGGATAATAACCGCCCATGCCTTCATATTGCTTCAGCTCTTCAGCTACCGGCTCCCACATCTCAATTTCCGCCCCCAATTGGGACAGCTTCCCGGCAATCAACTCCTGGATGTCTTTCTCCTTGGATGGAGCCGGCTCATCAAAAAACCATGGATTTACACTGGGAACCCGGATCAATTGCTGCAAAAAATCGATAATGTCTTCACGATGTCCATCAATCCATTGCATAATTTGCTCTTCTTGCTTCATAGCTGCCAGTCCTCCTGAATTTGCGAACCTTATTTAGGTCCGGGAATGGGCAATCCATCCCCGAACATGATCGTGTCGCCATCCTTGAAATCAACCCATGGATGAATCATTTCATCGCCGAATTTATCCTTCTTCTTCTCAATGGCAAACATATAACGTGCGTCCCCATGAACCGGATAAGCCGGGCTGTGCCAGACGCCCCGGCCGATGACGATGGCTTGGCCGGGCTTAATCACGAAGCATCTGACCGTTCGCGCATCCGGGCATTCGTGAGGATCATCAATATCCGCGCACTCTGCAACTGGCTGAATAATCTCCTGATCGAATGCCAGCAGCAGCTCCTCCCGGCTTACATGGCGCTCCATGGAAGCAACTACCGGCTCCCGGCTTTTGGTCACGACCAGCCCCATACCGATCGGCTCATGCACATCCATCATCTGCACATAGCTCCAGCAATCCCATCCATCGCCTGCTTTTGAAGGTGCACCCTCAGGAAGATCGATCACCTTGCCAAATGGGCGGAATGCTTCCGGTGTCAATGGCTCTACACTGATCTTATGCTGCATATCCGTCTTCAACCTCCAATTCTGTTAGAGTTTTAGAAGCCGAAGCTGTCCACATTGTCCTTCGTTACTTCAAGCATACCGATAAAGATGTTCTTGTCGCTCACCTTCACTGCCCCTACAGTCGGAACGTCCATCCCGTCCTTGATTTCCTTGCCTTGAGCCAGTTGATCAAGCGCATAAACGGTAGTATAAGCCAGCTTGCCCGGGTCCCAAATAATATCCGTTTTGATCGTGCCGTTTTTAATGTAGTTTTTGACTACACTCGGAACGGCAATACCGGTAATGGCAATTTGACCCGCCTTCAGCGTACCTGCCTTCACGGCCTGCTCGACAACTTCCGCTGCTGCAGGAGATTCGCCGCCTGCATATCCGATAATGCCTTTCAAATCGGGATAGGTTTTAATCAAGTTTTGCGCATTGGCAAAAGCCTTCTGCTGATCATCGTCACTTGCTACCGTTGTTACAACTTCAATATCCGGGTAGTTAGCTGCCAAATAGAGCTTGGCCGCGTCCGATTTTGCAATCTGATTTTGGGAGCCAAGACCGGCTACCATGAAAGCAATCTTGCCTTTACCGCCAATTTCATCGCCGATCGTTTTGGCCAGCTTTTCACCAACCTCCTGATCCGTTGCCGGAGCTACATAATATTGGCGATCGGTCTCCGGCGCATCGCTGTCCCAGGTGATGATCTTCACATTTTGCCCCGCCGCCTTCTTGAATACAGGTCCAACTGCTTTCGCATCATTAGGGGACACGCCGATACCATCGACTTTACGGGTTAACATATCCTGAATCATATTGATTTGCTTGGAGGAATCCGCCTCTGTCGGAGCATTGAACACGACTTGCACCTTCAGATCGCTTGCTGCCTGGTTCGCCCCTTTTTCCGCTGCTGCCCAGTAAGCAGGACCGATAGATTTCGGATTCATAAAGTAGGTTCTTGTACCCGATGCGGAAGATCCCTGCTCTCCATTACCGCCAGCACTTGGCTGACCAGCGGAATTACCTGCGCTTCCGCAGGCAGACAGACTTAAAGCAAGCATACCGGTAATTAATGTCATCGCAATTTTTCTCATTTTGCTTCACCCTCCAAGTCAATTATGCTTTTTGCTTTCCAACCGCAATCAACAACAAAATGCCCAGAATAACGGATTGATACAAGACCGACACACCCAATAAATTGAGCCCGTTGCGTAAAAAGACGATGATCAGCAGGCCGACAAATGTACCGGAAAGACTCCCCCTTCCTCCAAAAATATGTGTGCCTCCTATTAGAGTGGCTGTAATTACATCAAGCTCTATATTTGTACCTGATGTCGCTTCTGCGCTTGCCAGACGGGACACTAGGAAAACACCGGCCAAAGCGGAAAACAAACCGCTAAGCAGAAACAAAATGAATCGGGTGCGGATAACGGAGATTCCGGAATAATGAACGGTCTCCTCATTGTTTCCAATACCATAGACGTAAGCACCAAAGCGTGTTTTTTTCATTACAAATGTAACCAGCAGAAACATGACCGCAAGAAAAATCGCATTAAACGGAATGCCCCAGATGTACTGCTGCCCCATAAAGTAGAACGCATCAGGAAAACCGCTCACCGGCCGCCCTTCGTTCAGCACATAGACGAGACCGCGAAGCATCACTAGCATCCCGATCGTCACAACAATCGCCTGCATCCGGTGCCTGGCAATCAAATAGCCGTTGACAGCTCCGCAGGCCAGTCCCGCAAGCAAGCCGACAATGACACTCAGCCATATGTTCAGTCCGCCCTCAAAAGCAATACCCATACATACTGCCGAGAAGGCAAGAATTGAGCCGACTGACAAGTCCATGGCACCCGAGATAATGATCATCGTCATTGGAATGGCAATCAGGCCAACCTCCACCATCTGATTCAAGACATTCATAAAATTAGTGAAGGACAGGAAGTAAGGAGCCTGAAAACTGAAAAAGAGGATAATCAGTAGAAGCAGCAGAAGCTGAACAAGCATACGGTTAGGCTTGAATGGAAGCTTTCTGGCCAGTGTGCTCATATCAGCTCACCTCCTTTCCGTCTGTTTTGCCTGACATGCTGCAGCGTATTAATAACAATTGCCAGAATAATCAGAAAACCAGTTGCAGCATCGACCCAAAACGGGGATACCTTAGCAATAATAAGTCCATTCTTGATCATACCCATTAACAGCACCCCTACTACTGTTCCAGCAATGGTGCCAATTCCGCCAAAGATGCTGCCACCCCCGATTAAGACGGCTGCCATCACTTCGAATGACAGATTGCTCCCCGCCGTTGAGGCTTGCACACTGCCTACTTTCGAGGCAAAAATAACGGCTGCAATTCCGACCAGCATCCCGCTGTATACATATACGGTGAATTTTGATTTGGCAATTCCGATTCCCGCCAGTCGTGCTGCAGATTTGTTGCCCCCGATTGCATAGATTCGCCTTCCGAAACGTGTAAATTTTAACAGCAGGACGAAGCCGATGACTAAAATAATAGCAACGAGCAACGGAAAGGAAATGCCCAGCAGCTTGCCCTGCCCGAAAAATTGAAACTGTGACGGAAAGTTCGTCATCCAGGTGCCTCCGCTAATGCCCACAGCCAACCCGCGAAAGATATACATGGAAGCCAGTGTTACGATAATATCCGGAATGTTCAGCACCGCAATGAAATAACCATTGAATATTCCACAGAGGACGCCTACGGCAACGCCGAGCAGGGACGCAAGCCAGGGAGACATTCCGGAACTGAGAAACAACCCGACAGAGGTTGCTGTGAGAGCCAGCACCGAACCTACCGACAGATCAATGCCGCCGAGCAGAATAACCATGGTCATACCAATCGCAACGATACAGGTGGTCGTATTCTGATCCAGAATCAGCTTCACATTATCCAGTCCGAGAAAGGCCGGCGAGATAAATGCAAATATAATACCGATTAGCAAGGTGAACAAAATTGTAGGTGCTTCATGAATATTCAACAGGCGTTTCATACGGCATCTCCTTCCACCAATCGCGGATTTGAAGCCCGCTTCAGCAACTGCTCCTGATCTGCTTCTCCATGCCCGAATTCGTGTACGAATTCTCCCTTGTGCAGCACCAGAATCCGGTCGCTCAGTCCGATAATCTCCGGCATTTCCGAGGAGATGAGCAAAATACTCAGTCCATTCTGAGCCAATTCGTGAATAATGTTATAAATTTCGGCCTTGGCACCTACGTCCACTCCTCGCGTTGGCTCTTCCAGGATCAAAATTTCAGGTTTCGAAGCCAGCCATTTCCCGATTACGACCTTCTGCTGGTTGCCTCCGCTCAAGAAGTCTACACTTTGCAAATCATTGGGAGACTTGATATGAAGCCGATCCATATAATACTGGCTTATTTTCTTGATCTTCTCCTGATTCAGCCTCCCCCCTTCGGAAAGATCGCGCAGGATGGGCAGCGCCAAATTGCTGCGGATAGATAGCGGTTTGATAATGCCTTGGCGGTGCCGGTCCGGCGGCACATAGGCAATTCTCATCTCCTTGGCCTCGGCCGGACTGTTTATTTGCACTGGCTTGCCGTTAATCCCGATCTCTCCTGTCCCCTTTGCCAAGCCAAACAAACGGCAGGCAATCGTATGCGAGCCGGATCCCGGCAAGCCGAAGAGGCCTAGTATCTCACCCTTATGCAACTGAAAGGAGACCGCATGGGCAGCGTCGAGCGACAGCTGCTTGACTTGCAGCACCGTCTCCTTCCTTTGTTGGAACGGACGGACCGGATATAGCTGGCTGACCTCCTTGCCGACCATCATCCGGATCAGGCTCTGCTCGGTAACCTCTGATATGTTGCGGGTGGCAATTTTCCTGCCGTCCCTGAGTACCGTCACTTTATCCGCAATTTCAAATATCTCTTTCATCCGGTGCGAGACATAGACAATGGCCACTCCTTGTGCCTTGAGACGCTCTACAACCTCAAACATCTTCTGAACCTCATTTTCCGGCAATGCTGCTGAAGGCTCATCCATAATCAGCACATCAGCCTGAAACGACAACGCCTTGGCAATTTCAATGACCTGCTGGCTGTGAACGCCAAGATGCCGGACTTCCTTGCGGACGTCTATACCTCCGCCACCGATCGAATCTACCAGTTGCTGCGCCTCCCGGTACATCTTGGACCAGCTTAACCACCCGAAGCGCCCGGCAATCTCCGGACGGTCGATATACATATTTTCCGCTGCTGACAAATTAGGGAACAGATTGAACTCCTGATGGATAATGGATACGCCCTGATGTTGGGCAGCCAGCGGATTGCGGAAGACAACCTCCTCGCCTTTTAGCCTGATGATGCCGTTGGTCGGTGCGTATACGCCGGACAATATTTTCATCAACGTGGACTTTCCCGCCCCATTCTCTCCCATCAGTGCGTGAACTTCGCCCGGATACAGCTCGAAATCAACGCCCTCCAATGCCTTGACACCCGGAAACTCCTTGCTGATTCCTTCCATTGTTAATACAGGATTAGCCATCGTGCCCCTCCTTTAAGCATTCAAATTTTTCACTGACCCATATTTCATGAACTCAACATCCAGAGTTACTTTTTTGGGATTCATTTCATCAGAAGCATGTCCCTTAAGCTTGCTAATCAGCATTTCTGCTGCCTGGATCCCCATTTCATGCGTCGGCCTGCGGACGACGGACACTCTTGGCTTTACGAATTGGGCAAGCTCATTGTCATCAAAGCCGATCAACGAAATGTCCTCCCCGATTTCCAGGTTTAAATCCCGGATCGCTTTGATCGCTCCTTGGCATATCAAGTTGTTGGCTGCAAATATGGCCGTTGGGGGCGCTAAAGATTGCAGTAGCTCCATTGTGGATTGATATCCCCCGTCTTCAAGCCAATTCACCTGCTTGTGATGTGCCGGGTCCGGGGTCAGCCCGCTTTCAACGATGGCCCGTTGATAGCCCCAATAACGATCCTTGCCATCATTGAAATCATGCGGCCCGTCTATAATGGCAATATGCCGATGTCCACATTCTACAAAATGCCTTGTTGCTTCGTAAGCACCGCGATAATTATCGATAATGACGCCATCATGACCACTATTGTCTATGTACCGGTCCACGAGAATCGTCGGCTTGCGAATGGTCTGGTAAAATTCCGCTTCTTTATGGGTACCAATTAATATAATGCCGTCCACATTTTTGCCAAGGAAGCTGTCAAAGTATTCGGATTCTTGGGCTTCGTCACCGTTAGTGGATACAACAAGTGTGAAAAAGCCTTCTTTCTTCGCTATCTCTTCTGTTCCTCCAATAACAGCTGTATAGAACGGGTTGCGCACCTCCGGTACTACGACCGCGAGCATGTTCGTCTTTTTCTTCACCATGGAGGTGGCTATCGTATTAGGGACGAAATTCAATTCATCAATAACCTTCAGCACTTTTTTTCGTGTAGATTCGCTTACCCGATCCAGTCCATTGATTACCCGAGAGACCGTAGCGACAGATACATTGGAAATTTTAGCCACATCTTTTATGGTAATGTCTCTTTTCGTGACAATCACTCCCATTGTTTTCCTATAAATTGCGGTAACGTTTTTACAAGTTTCATCGTTTAGTCCACAAGATATTTATCATCCGGTTTCATTCATTTTGAAAAAACGTTTACGCAACTTCTAAACTCATTTTAATTAATGTTAGATAAGTTATCAATATATTTTTAAAAATTCTTAAAATTAACCACTTACATAACGAATACCTTACTAATTTGAGTTACGTATCTATTTTTTTATTAGATTAATAACAAAAATATCAATATTTATGTTAGTTTATATAACATAAAGAGAACCATTCGAACCACAAACTTTACATCAAACACCATGTCCGCGTCCGAAGACGCTCCTACTCCGCCATCATACACATCTTATTTCAATAAAATGATGGAATCGATGATGAACTAACCGTTTGATGATGCCGATAGAATCAGGTTGCCGAGCAAGTGTACAAAGCAGCCACCGATGAGACGGATCGGCTGCGATATCTCGCGGGTCCGGACGCAGAGGAATTGGCGAGACTGAGATGGACTGAGTCGGAAGAAACATATATGGCGACCACAGGGGAACTTCTGGGTCAGACAGCCTGGAGAAACAGCAAAGTATAAAACATGTCTCAAGCAGCCTCCTGATTGTTGGAGTAAGCAAATCCCGTTTTTCTTGAGAGGAATGGCTCCGAAGCCCGTGCTCATAACAATCTCACTGATTTGTGCCATTGAATGCTCATAGGCACAAGCCAGTGTTAGGAATCATGCGTGAATTATAGTTGCCTGCTGTACGATTGATGCTTTGCTGTAATGAATTGCGGATGAAAAATTGGTCATTCTCTGCCGCTGCATAAGTGTTTTATGCACGTCGATCGTCCGTGTTGCGCCCATAAAATCCGTGCCCCATACAAGCAAGCAGCTTCTCTCTGGAGAGCGCAATGTTCTGATTTTAATCAATATCTTCAGTAGAGAAAACTCCTTGATCGTAAGCTCCACCGGTTCCTGATTATAGAGGACGATATGTTCATCCAGCCTGAACAGGTTCTGATGGGTCTTGTATCTTTTTAACACGGTATCAATCCGGGTCATATGCCACGGGGCGCAATACTGTGCATCAGATCAATCCCATCCTGCCCGGGCAGCATCACATCCAGAATAATCAGGTCAAAGTCCCTCTCCCCGATCGCTGTCATGACCTCGCTCCCGTTATGAATCTGGTACGCAGCATGCCCGACCAGCCTCAGGTTCATTGCAATTAATTCTGCTATAGCTTCTTCATCTTCAACAATTAGTAACGTCGCCATAATCTACTCCTCCCATCACCTATTTTCACATAAATACAGACAGAAGTATGTTATAGAGTTGTAAAATTAAAAACTCCGCATGCTTGCCGCGGAGTTTGGAAAATCATCAAATGTCTTCAATTTTAGTATAATGAATCGTCTTACGCCGAACGATGGTAAGATGTGGGTCATGCAGATTATAGTGAATGAATAAATTTGACGTAGTCTTCGGCACTCAAACTCACTTGCTGCTCCGACATACCGTGTTCTGTTCCATAGAAGGCGAAGAAGGGCCGGTAATCAGCTTCTGTATACAGGAAAGTCACTTCAAACGGGCGCAAGATTTCATCGAGCGTATACTTGTACCGACCTTCTGATGTGTAATCTTCTAAGGTAATTCCTGCAGAAACCGCACAAGCAACCTTCTTATCCTTAAGCTTATCTCCACCCGAACCATAAGCCCATCCGTACAATAAGACCTCATCCAGCCATTTTTTCAACAAAGGCGGACAATTAAACCAATAGACTGGGAATTGCAAAATGACCTGATCATGAGTTTCAATCAACTCTTGCTCCCACTGAACATTCAATTTCTCATCCGGATATTTCTTGTATAGTTCATGTACCGTAATTTGTTCGGGATATTTCTTTAATTCTTCCAGCCATCTTTTATTAACGGTTGAACCTTCCATACCAGGATGCGCCACTACCACTAATGTTTTCATATCATCCACCACTTTCTGCAACTTATCTGATTCGATTTTGAGTATACAGGATGATGATGAATGACGTAAGTACGCACATTTAGGTAAGTAGTGAACCTGAAGGAGAGTGTTGAAGATGCAGATGAACGGATTACGTAACAGACAGGGATGGGCGATTGCTCTCTCCCCAGGAGCATAATTGATCAAGCACTGGAACAAGTGAACGTCCTCGCTCAGATAAAGAATACTCGACCTTGGGAGGAACCTGCGGGTACTCCTTGCGCACTATAATGCCGTCAGCCTCCAGCTCCTTCAACATGATGCTCAACGTCTTGAATGAAATGGTTCCGATACATTTCTTAAGCTCATTGTGCCGCATCACTTTATGTGCTGCCAGCCAATAGATAATCGTCATTTTATATTTGCCGCCGATCACGGATAAGGTATAGCCAAAACCTGAATCTTTTATATCCATATCCGTCGAGACGCAATTTTCTACATTCACGCCCTCACTCCCTTTCTAAGCTGTACCTATTCATAAACTATTAGAAATATACATCAATTCTACAGATTTTAGCAAATAAAAAGACTGTTCCCCCTCGGGAAGATACAAGGCCATATACAGCCTTATTAAAAAAGCAGACGCCGGAATATTTTATCCTGGTCGACCACGGTTTTCAGGTGCAAAATCATCCAACAAAGTGAACCTAAAACGGGCCGTGCAATGATGGAAAATTATCCGCCTCTCCGTAAAATGGCACAAAAATTTTGACCTATAAAAAACACAGCCCTTCTCAGGCTGTGTCTTATGCTTATACGGATGCATGGATGCTAGATATCCTCATCTGATTCCACCAGACGCTGCAATGCAGCCAGCTTGTTGTCCCAATATTGCTCATAAAAGCCAAGCCAGCGCTTCAGTTCCAGCAGAGGATCAGCGTGCAGGGAGTAACGCGTCTCTCTCCCCGCCTTTCGCTCGCGGACAAGTCCAGCCCCCTGCAAAACGCGCAAATGCTTGGATACGGCTGTACGCGTTATCGGAAAATGGCTGCTGAGCGCTGTCACTGACAGCTCTTGGCCGGACAATAGCTCCATCAGCTTGCGGCGTGTCGGATCAGCGATCGCCTGAAAGACATCATGCTTTTGCAGCGGGGCTGTCATTGACCCTCAACCAATGCGCGCAGCTTATGCTCGACCATCGGTTCCCAGCCGCCTTCCATCCGTCCGCGGATGACGGTGTGCGACGCCCCGAATTCCGTGACTGTATTGGCATCCCAGCCGGAATGAATCAATGTAAATTCTGTTTTGCCATCCAGCTCTTTAAGCTCCATTGTAACGGTCCAGTCCTTGCCCCAGCGGAATGACAGGCGGTTCGGCTCGTCGACTTCAATGACCTTGCACGGCGACATGCCGAACTGCCCGGCATTCAGATGAAATTCATGCCCTTCCACCGGCTCGAAATCATTCGGCATAAACCATGCCTCAAGCCCCTTCGAAGTCGCAACAGCTGCCCAAGTCTTCTCGATCGTGGCATTAAAAATAACGGTTTTGCGTATATCCTGCAGCTTGCTTCCAGATTGTTCACTCATGATTGTGATGTTCCTCCTGTCGGTAATCTATCCGTTTTACTTCACTGTTACTTCACTAATGATATAAATTCAGCCATACAGGCGATTTAAAATGATCGGCCTTGCTAGACCTTGGCTGTTTTCACCTTGCTCGTATGGCGGAACCGGAGCGCCGACCACTTCTCATCCAGTGCCACGTTGCTTACCGGGCGGTACTCAGACAAGCTTTGTACCAATCTTGCCAATATATCACGCTGCTTGTGAACAACTGTACAAAATCAAATGTTCCCTCCAGCTTGTCCGCTCCCGGAATATCCAGATGAAAGCCCTCGGGGGCATTTAGTATGATTGCCCGCCCTTCCTTGTAGCGCAGCTTCTTCAGCAATTCTTCCGACACTTTTTCGCCTCCTTACGAAACCTTTTGGTTTCATTTATTATATGGCACCTTTTGGTTTCACGTCAAACAAATTCAGCTCATTCACTCCTGTATGTTTTTTCCAACGCACAAAGGTACTCACTTTCACGAACCCCAATAGACTCTGACAACGGGACCATTCCTCAGCGCCGTCTATGCAAAATGAAAGGAGCCACCCGGACTGCAATGCCCGGCGGCTCCCTCCTTCTTTCAAAAAGCAAAATCCATCCCTTTGCAGCACGATAGAACTCAAGTTTCACTATCTTCTGCGCGTATCCGTCAGCCGGAACTGCCCGACGAGCTGCTGAAGCACTCCCGCAATGGCTTCGACATGACCTGAGGTATTCCGGGCATGGCCCAGGACATGAGCCAATTCCTTCAATTTGTTCTCCACATCGATCGATGCGCGCCGGCTTTCAATGCTGACTGCCGCAATTTGCTCCATCAAGGTGACAACCTCATCCACGACCTGCGTCTTCAGTGTACCCTCTGCCTGTGCTCCGCCGAGCAGCTCAGAAGCGGCTGAAACGAGGGTTGTTCCTTCCGCAACTACCTGATTGCCCTCCTCCATGGATGCAAAAGCGCGCCCGGCACTCACATAAATTTGCTGGACAATCCCTTTCACCTGATCCGTTGATTCCTTCGTCCGTTCTGCGAGCTTGCGGATTTCCATTGCGACGACATTGAAGCCTTTGCCGTGCTCTCCTACTCTTGCGGCCTCAATGGAAGCATTCAGCGCAAGCAAATTCGTCTGACTCGATATTTCTTCAATGACATGGAGCACATTTTGAATTTCCTGCATTGTGTCCATGAATGTAGTAATCGTGTCATTTGTCTCCTTCACCTTCAGCGCGATATGATCCATTTTGTCCCCAATCCGGTCCACCTCGCTGCGTGCAACCGCAATCTGTCCGGATGCCTGCTCCTCCAGCTCCCAGAGGGTGCTTCTCATCTGATTGGTTACATCCTTGGCAACTTCAATATCCTTGAGCTGGTGGCGAAGGCTGCCAATCATCTCATGAATTTTCTGGCTGACATTATGTGCTGTGCCTTCTGTCGAAGTTGTGGACTGATTCATCCGTTCCTGGCTGAGTAGCACATCGCCTGCGGTCATTTTCACCTGCAGCATGATGCCTTCCAATGAATCAATCATATTGTTGATCCACTTGGCGAGCTCGCGAACCTCATCCTGGTCGAAGCTACCGGTGTTCAAGCGCTGTGTAAGATCCCCGCTGCCTTCGGCATTCATCCGGATGAACCGGTTAATGCTGCGCAGCTGCCCGGCCACACGCTTGGCGCTTCTTGCATGCAGAAGACGAATGCTCATGGCTCCAAAAGCAATGGTCAGCAAGCCAACAACTGCTGCTCCGGCTCCGGCAGAGACCAGCGGAAGCAGGAAATACACTGTCAGGACCATAAATAACGTGAACAGTCCCGTCAACCAAATGTGAAGCCGGTTTTGCCGGTAGGCAATACCACGCAGACGGTACACTTCTTCCAAATCTCCTTCACACATCATTCCCCATACATCCGGACAGTGACGAAGCTGAAAAGTCAAACCCTTCCCAATGACCGGAATATGACGGTAATCGGAATAGCCGGGGAACGCTGCAAATAAATTGCTTCCATTGCGTATCGTATTCATAACCCCCGGATGAAGCTCTCCTGTAGACGGATCTGTAAACATCAGCTCCAGTTCAGTGTGCTCCTTAACCGATACCGTTCCCCAGTCCGTCGTGATGCCGTCCTTCAAGTTCTCCCCATGAGTAAAGGTCCGGTCCTCGAACCTGCTCCTGGACAATGCTGTACCCGGATCAATACCGGCCGGCAAACCCGGCTTGGCCATAAAAATATAGTTGTCGCCCGAATCCGGGTAGATATGTCCGGATTCACGCTGAATCAAGTCCCCGATGACGTCATTCGGCACCCGCCCGCACAACGTTCCCCAGCGGGTTCCTCCATTTGAGAGCGGTAACAGGAACATGAGCGTCATTTTGTCATGGAATGAGGAGGAACGCGGCCCCAGTGCCAGTGTTATTGGGTCCGCATACGGTCCATACAGACATTTTTGTCCTTCCGGGACAGATTCCGTATAAGCCAGTCCCTGGGCAATTGGCGCCAAATAATCTTCATGCCCTTCGCAAGTGCTGTGAACTATTCTGCCGTCAACATCAAGTATGAACAGCTCTGTAAAGTCACCTGCTCTTGCATAGGTCTCTCTGAACAACGGTCCCAGTTGGGCATTACGGCTGGCTTGCCCATCATCTTCACGGTTTTGCAACGGCTCAAGCTGTGCGGCTAGCCGTTCCAGATGCCCCCAATAGTCATCAGCCCACGATTGCAGCAGTGCCTTGCGTGTCTGTGCTATGCCTTCAAATATCTCTTCGACATCTTCTGTCATTCCGGAATTAAGCCGATAGGACCACCAAAGCGGCATCCCTGTCTTCCATCCTAACCACTCAAACATGACATCCCCCTCCATCGACCTACATCCATATGTATCTTTTTACCTGTATGAAAGTGATTTTAACATAGAAAGAAAATTTATTTAACACTCATGTCAGGTTATTCCAAATAAATATTTTATCATCCCTATAAAAGAATCGAATGCTGTTTCATACAGACAGCAAAAAGCCGCCAAAGATAAGTCCTTGACGGCTTCCCTGTTTTCATGGCAGCTTTTCTAGCTTAATTGTAGATATTCAACTCCGCGATTGACCACCAGTTAGAGGCTTCGCCCGTCTGTTCAATCCGAATATAGCGGGCTTGCTGTGCGGCGAAGCTGATTTCATTCAGCTCCTTGCTCCCCTGTCCCTCAGCAATGCTGATCCAGTTCTCTGCGTCTGTCGATACGAGAATCCGGTAGCTTCTCGCATAATCATCGCGGCTGTGACCGGCATCAATGCTGATCTGATGGAAACGCTCGGTTTTCCCCAAGTCCACCTGGACCCATTGGCCTGGTGCCTGGCGGGTACCTGTAGACCAGCGGGTTCCCGGGTTTCCGTCAATGATTTTCGTGAAATCATTGGCTCCGCTTACGGAGGACGCTGTTACTGTCCATCCTTCACGGCTGAGCGCCTCCAGATTAGGCTCTCCCTGTTCAGGAATCCAATTGTCTGTATCCGGTGCCAGCACCCGCAGCCCGGATATGGACCACCATTTGTCCGCCTCTCCGGTTTGGACAATTTTGATATAACGAGCGGTTTGGAGAGGGAACACGATATTGGTTACCGCTC
Source organism: Paenibacillus pinihumi DSM 23905 = JCM 16419 (assembly GCF_000422505.1). Lineage (GTDB taxonomy): Bacteria > Bacillota > Bacilli > Paenibacillales > Paenibacillaceae > Paenibacillus_D > Paenibacillus_D pinihumi. Next base: position 115,838 of record NZ_KE383864.1, read on the forward strand.
CCTTGCCCTTGCCGGCCGCAACCGGATTTGCCCAGGACTGGCCGTCAATTGAGACGTACACTTCATACTCGCGGGCGTAGTCATCCGCACTTTTGGTGCTGTCCAGAATGATTTGGTTAAACGATTCGTTTGCACCAAGATCCATTTGAATCCATTGTCCTGCAGCCTGCTTTTGCCCGGTGGACCATCTGGTGGACTTGTCTCCGTCCAGCATGCGGTCAGGCTTATCGTCCCCGGCCGAAGAAGAGGCAGTCATGTTCCAGCCGGAACGAGGCAGATCCTTTTGCTTGCCAAGGCCGTATTGGCCGATGTTCAGCTCGGCAATCGACCACCATTTGGAGGCTGTGCCCGTCTGGACAATTTTCACATATCGCGCTTGCTTGACCGGGAAGACAGCTGTGAAGCCTTCAGGCTTGCCTTGACCGTGAGCGATAGCATTCCCCCAGGACTGGCCGTCGTTGGATACATAAATATTGTAGCCGCGTCCGTAATCAGACGTATAGTGGCCCGGATCAATCGTAATGGCATCGATCTTGTATGTCCGGCCCAGGTCGACCTGGACCCACATGCCGTTCGTCTGATCCTTGCCGGAATTCCAGCGGCTGCCCAAATTGCCATCCAGCATGTTGGCTGTCAGATCGGTACCGCCTGTGGAAGAAGCAGTCACTACCCACTCCGAACGGTCCAGATCGCCAAGCGGCTGCCCGGGTGTGGAAGGACCTCCCGGCTGCGAAGGATTAGAAGGCCCGGATGGATTGCCGGGGTGTTCCGGTGTCTCCGGACCTTCCGGTGTTCCCGGCTGTCCGGGTTGGCCTGGACCCTCAGGCTCTCCCGGTACTTCCGGCTCTGCATGATCCTTGCCCAGCTTGGCGATTTTCAGCTCTGCAATCGACCACCAGCTGTCAGATGAAGTATTCAGCGCGATCCGAATGAAGCGTGCATGCTGCATAGGCAGCGACACAGCAAGACTTGTCGAACTGCCTTTTTCGCTGACAACCGCTTCCCCCCAGTTCTCTCCATCCTGCGAAACAAAGACATCATAGCCGCGTGCGTAGTCGCCATAGCTTGTGCCTGAATTCATGAAAATCGTATCAAAAGCCTGCTCGCTGTTCAGATCAATCTCCAGCCACAACGAGCTGTCCTGCAGTTTGCCGGATGACCAGCGGGTTGTCAGATCGTCATCGGTCATATTGCCGACATTTGATCCGCCTGCCAGGGCAGAGGTTGTAATTTTCCAGGCGGAACGGTCCAAATAGACCATGCCTGAATCTGTCTCAGCAGGCTTGGTAACCGTAACGATTGTCGGGTCTACTGCAACCAGTGCATGAGGATGCACCGTTGCCGTGCCCAGAGCCCCGCTTGCATTAAAGAAGCGGATTGTCTTGGATGAATCCGTCGGATTCCAGATTTGCGCCGTATACTGATTCCCCTTCTTGTATACCGTCACTGAAGGATCATTTGCCCAGATTTCAGCCGAACGGCTGCCGAGCGATGCCATGCTGTGAACGAACCAGTACGTATTGAACACTTCATTTTGCTGCATCCGGCTGGTATTCCAATTTTTAATCACCTGCTGCGGGTCGCTTAGCGCCTGGTACGGCCACATAATATGATGCCATTCTGTTACCGGTCCGCCGTTCAGGTCTTTGAGCAAGCCCGCGAATACTTTGGCCGTCTTCTCCGGTTGTCTCGCATAGTAGGTCATCCATTCTGCAGTCGGCAGCCAGTGAATGCCATAAACCATTTCCGGAGCACCGGAGAAGAAGGTCCCGAACACATAGGAACTTCCATATACTTGGCCTACAGACTTGTGCTTATAGCCTGGCAGGAAGATGTCATCATCATAGTCGAACCAGTACTGCTCTGCTGCTTTCTCTTCGGTTGTGAAGCCCCAAATCGCAGCATCGCGATATTCGCGGTTGCCGGTCACGACACCCCACATATATTGCCCGACCCAGCCAAACAGCGCTTCGCCTGCTGCCTCCTGATTATTTCCGCTATGATTGTCGGCATAGCCGCCAGCCCAGGAATGGCCCTCGTACGGATCAAAATTGCGGAACCATGGATACTCGCTGTCTGTGCGCGAAGGGTTCGCATAGTCACGAATCAGCGTCTCTACCATGTCTCCGTAATCACTGAGGAACTGCTTGTCATAGGTTGCCAGAATTGCTGAAGCAAAAGCATAATAGCCATACGTGAAGTGATGATCAGTCAAACCTGTATTGATTCCAAAACCGTTGGAATAAGGGAAAATGGCGCCCCAATCCTGTGAGTAATGGAAATAATATGAATGCTTCTCTTCATCCGGCGAGAAGGTGTACCAGTCGCTCAAAATCGTCTTCAGGATGCTCAGATAATGGTCACTGCGCTTGGTGTCTCCAAGCTGGTCGCTTATCAGCACGCCAAGACCGAGCGGATGCAGCTTTTTCCCTTGCCAGTAAGGGTCTGCAATCATAATCTGGCCGCTCATATCGGCATCTAGCGAATCGAGATAAGCAACCAGCTTGGCACGCGAGTATTCCGGGTTCGTCGGCTCTACGAACTGGGGAACTATACCGTTGAACCGGTCAACCGTCGTAAAGGAATTGCCTTCGCGCACCTTCAGCGTTCCACGGATAGACGGATAAGTACGCTGGGTAAGCGGTGTATCCGACAGCTTCCATTGATGAGGCAGCAGCGTCATCAGGGTATTTGTGGAGAAGCCTGGACGCTTCAGCTCTGTTACCGTATTGAAATTGGTCGTTACCAGCGAGGATTCCTGATCAAAGCTGTAATCGACCTTCGTATCCTTGATAAATGCGTAAGCATGCTGGTAATAATAGTTCAAATCTTCAGCAGCCGTCATTGCAGCAACAGATAAATAGTTGTCGCCGTTGGCGAATTTCAGCTTGATTGTGTTGCCCAGCTTGACGAACTTCGTTCCCGGCGGAGCAAAAATACCATAATGGCGTACAAATGATTCCGGCTTTGGAGCACGGTCGGTATTGACCACTTCAATTCCGATATGGTCGCTTACGAGCACATCACCGTCATTTTCGAGGACCGGATTGTTATGGTCATCGAACAGGCGGGCCATAACCGGCGACTGCAAGATGACGGCATCCGGATTTTCGAATGTATTGTACAGATAAGGCGACCCCTTGACGAAAGTGGTCTCCATTTTGACGCTGTCATCATCGCTCATAATAACCGATGCAGAGTAATCGCCGTATCCGGAGATCTTCGTCACCACATCAGCCGGATTGATCGTGTTTGTCGACAGATACAGATCCGGGTCTCCATCAGCGTTCACAGAGCCGCCGTCCGAGGAAGCATAGCCCGCGCCCGGATTCAGGACAGCCAAGCCAAGCTTGGTGTACTTGTTCTTGAGCGGAAGTGTGACCAGGCTGTTGCCGTCCCCGAGATTTGCAATCAGAATCGACTGCCACCAGTCATTGGATGGAATCGGCGTCTTGATGTTATCAGTCCGGTATTTCGGATCTTTCGGCTCCAGCTGCGTAATATCACCGATTTCGTAGCTGCCTTTTCCAACGTGGACCGTCGAAATCTCCGGAATCGCAGGAATGGCATATACCGGCTTCAGATCACCTTCACGGTATGCATGAACCTCAAAAGCAAAGAGCGAATAACCATGGTAAGACGCACGGCCAATTCCGCTCATTTTCACATAACGGCCCGTAGCGTAGAGCGGAATTTCTTCCTTGCCTCCCGAGCCCTTCAGCTGGCGGTATATGGTAGTCCAGTTTTTCGCGTCGTCAGAAACTTGGATATCGTAAGCTCTTCCTGCAGCCGCCTCCCAATGGAATACGACACTGCCGATTTCCGAGCTTGCGCCAAGATCGACATAGATCCATTCATTGTCCGCGTATCTGGAAGACCAGCGCGTATTCGGGTCTCCATCCGTCGCATTGGCAGGAAGGTAATCTTTTTCCTTCAAATCATCTGTCCACGGTTCTCCCTTTTGAATGGATGAAACGACGACCGGCTTTTTCAGCGCCAAATCGGGAGCTGGAGGCTTGGGCTGCGTGTTGAAGCCGCCCGTACCGTATACATTAAACTCCCAGATCGATACCCCGTAGTTTTCTTGTGCACGTTTCGTGCTGTACAACCGGACATAGCGTCCTTCGCCAGACACTGTATGTTCAACATTTCCCCCCTTGCCCTCTTTGGTAGCGTAGATTGTATCCCAATTCATTTCATCATCGGATACTTGAATTTCATAGGCAGTTGAATAGGCATTTTCCCAGCTGATGGTTACTTTGGAGACCGAAGCTTTGACACCCAGGTCTACATAGATCCATTGCGGGTCCTTCTTCCATACACTTTCCCAGCGGGTGTCCGCTTTGCCGTCAACGGCCAGATCCGGTGTGCTGTTGCCCATCATGGACGAGGCATACACGGGCCTGTTCATCGACATGAGATATTCCTCTGCTGCCGCATTGGCGGACTGCGCCGGAAAAAGCGGCAAACAGCCTGCCAGTACAATAACTGCAAGCATACTAAGCATGACTTTTTTCCATACTGTTTCTCTTACACGATACATTAATCTCTCTTCTCCTTTTTATCCGGTTATGAATCTCTCTAGCTGAATCCCGCTCCTATTTTTCCGGTCATCCCCTCTCTGTACAAAATGGACTTGCAGGTGTTACATATTCATCTATCGTCAGTTCTACTTTTTTATTTATACCTCGCTTCCGCTTTTTATAGTAAATTTTGCTAGTTTTCGATAAAATAAATCGAAAGACTCATAATTTTTTAGATCTTTTCTCCTAATATTTGATGAAAATTTTGAACATTTTTCTAAGTATCCGCTTAATTTCGACAAAAAAAGAGACAAACACCGCATTTAGCGGCATTCGTCTCCTGTTTGAATGATGCCCTGTTCTCCTGCTTCAGGCTTAAGCGTGAAGAAGCGTCTCCAACTCATCGAGCTTCAAATTCGTCCAGCCGGCGTAGCTGCTGCCGTCACCCGTTCCGACCTCGACTACAGGCACATGGCGAATTCCATATTTGACTTCCAAAACATCCCTTAACGTATCATTGCCGTCCACGCTGATATTTTCAAAAGCAATATTATGTGTGCCCAACAATTCCTTGACCTCTGCGCAATAGTGACAACCGGTCTTGCTCCATAGTACGACTTTTTTAGCTGCTGACATGTGCTAGCCTCCTGGATTTGGTATGGCGGTTCTCCGGAATGGACAATCCCAGATTGCCTCTTAATGTGTCATGCTCATATTCGGTGCGGTAAATGCCGCGTTCCTGCAAAATCGGAACGACCAGCCTTGTGAAATCCTGAAGGCCGTCCGGCGTGCCGGCATGGATGATAAAGCCGTCAGCGCCCTTCTCTTCATGCCATTGCTGAATGAGATCGGCAATTTTCTCCGGCGTGCCGATAAACTGGCTTCTTGGCGTGACAGAGCTCAGTGCAACCTGACGGAGCGTGAGCCCCTGTTCTTTTGCCGACTGCTTGATTTTATCGGTCGTGCTGCGGAAGCTGTTGCTGCCGAAATCGCCCAGATCCGGGAACGGCCCATCCAGCGGATATTGGGAGAAATCATGATGCTCGAAGAAGCGGCCCAGATAATCGAGCGCATTCTCAATGGTAACAAGGCCGACCATTTCCTGATACTTGCGCTCGGCCTCCTCCTCCGTCTCCCCGATGATCGGACCGATTCCCGGCATGATGACAATGTCATCCTCTGACCGGCCATAGGCTGCTGCGCGCGCTTTGACATCCGCATAAAACTCCTTGGCCTGCTCCAGCGTCTCATGTCCGGTGAACACCGCATCGGCTGACTTCGCAGCCAGATTCCTCCCGGCATCCGAGGAGCCGGCCTGAAACACGACAGGTTGGCCTTGTCTGGACCTGCCGATATTCAGCGGTCCTTGTACAGAAAAGAATTCGCCCTTATGGTCAAGACGGTGCAGTTTCTCCGGATCGAAAAACTGGCCGCTCTCCTTGTCGCGAACGAAAGCATCATCTTCCCAGGAATCCCACAGCCCGCGCGCAACCTCCAAATATTCCTCGGCAATCCGGTAGCGCTGCGCATGCGCAGGATGCTCCTTCTTGCTGAAGTTGGCTGCTGATCCCTCCAAAGGCGAGGTGACTACGTTCCATCCCGCCCTGCCTCCGCTGATATGATCAATTGAGGCGAACTGGCGCGCCACGGTGAACGGCTCACTGTAAGAGGTCGAGAGTGTGCCCACCAGACCAATCTTGGAAGTGACGGCACCGATGGCCGACAAGATCGTAATCGGCTCAAAGCGGTTCAGAAAATGAGGAATCGACTTCTCCGTAATGTACAGGCCGTCAGCGATAAACACCAGGTCAAACTTGCCCTCTTCAGCAGTTAATGCCTGACGCTTGTAGTAATCAATGTTGACGCTGGCATCGGCTACCGCATCCGGGTGGCGCCAGGCTGACATATTGCCTCCGACCCCTTGAATAATTGCACCCAACTTCAACTGCTTCGCCATCTCAATTCCTCCCTATTGGCTTCATACGCTTGGCAGGCCAAGCCGGAGCCGGCTGTCTTAAATCTATAGAACCTGCTTCAACAGCGGATGATCCTGCAGTTGAAGCTTATAGCTTTTGACAAGCGTGTTGCCGTTGTGGAACTCCTTGTCATAGGCACGCTCGAAGCCAAGCCGTTCGTACAACTGTACGGCAGACTGCATCATATCCGAGGTATGCAGATAGAGCAAAGAGGATCCAAGTTCCAGCGATCTTCTTGCACTCTCTTGAATGAGCAGCGTAGCTACTCCCCGTCCTCTCACTTTGGGCGATACGGACAGGAAACGGATAATCGGACTGTTAATATGCAAGTCCGCTCTTCCGTACGCTTCCTCAGAGGACAAGAACAGCTGGACGCTGCCGACAATTTCTCCATCCAGCCCGGCGACCAGCCGCGCCTTCGGATTTCCTTCGTGCACAGAGGCGCTAATCGATTCTTTATATTGCTCCCAGATAGGCTCCGGGAGCTCGTTCTCATACTGCTGATACGCCTCCAGCATCACACGCAGCACGGCTTCGGCATCCGCATCTTCAGCTTCGCGAATCCATATTTCAGAAGGTTGTGCCACGATCATCACCCCGTTGTAGTCAATGAATGAAACCGGGACAAGGAAAATTTGCTAATATCCAGCCCCGGGGAACCCTTGATGACAAGATCGGCAAGCAGTTCGCCGACCACACTTGCAAATTTAAATCCATGCCCGGAAAAGCCGCCCGCCAGCAGTACGTTCGGGTACTCGGGATGCCGATCTATAATGAAATCATCATCCGGTGTGAACTCATATTTGCACACCGCTCCGCGCAGCAGCGTCCCTGCCGCCTGCGGCATATATACTTCGAGGGCGCGACGCAGATCACCCTCATCCTCCGGCAGGCTGCCAAAGGACTTCAGCGGCTCACCGGGCTGCCATTCCTCGCCAGTCTCATGCCGGCCGATCTTCAGCCCCGCTCCTCCGATGCTGGGGAAGCCGTAATAACCGCCATGCGGGCTATTCAGCGTAAAACCTGGAAACTTTCCGGCATCAAATTCATGCGTAGCTGTCTCGAACCAGCCGACAGCTTTCCGGACCGGACGAACCGGCAGGCTGATGAAACTGTTCAATGTACGGAACCAGGCCCCTGCGCTGAGTACGGCATGGGCGGCATAATAAGTCTGGCCGCCTTTGACCCTTACTGCAACTGAACCCTGGCTGACCTCGATATGCTCAACCTCGGCATAAGCCAGCAGTTCGGCTCCCTCTGCCCGTGCAGCCTGCCTGTACGCTCTGACGCATTGCTCACTGTACAGATAACCTGCATTCGGCTCGTAGAGTCCTTTGAAGTCGTCCGTTACCCGGATAACCGGCCAGCGCTTGCGGATTTCATCTGCATCCAGGTATTCAATATCCAGTCCAAAGGCTTCGGCATCTTCCAGCCGCTGTCCATAGGAATAGATGCTCTCGGCGGACAGGTTGAGTACGCCCGACTGGACGAGCAGTTCTGTCCCTGTCAATTGCTCCAGCTCGCGCCACAGCTGGTGAGCCCGCAGCGCCATCGCGATATAGGCCGGACCGCCGTGGTATGCGTGACGGATCAGACGCGGTTCCCCGTGATGGCTGCCCTCTTGATGCGGAGGGTCGAAGGCGTCAATAAGCAGGGTACGCAGCCCGCTTCGCGCCAGGTAATAACCCGCGCTCATTCCCATGGAGCCTGCCCCTACGACAATAACGTCATAGATGCCACCGCTCATACGACAGCTGTCTCTCCTGTACGGATGATTGCTTCAGACTCCAGTGCATCAAGTGCAAGCTGCGCCAGAAATCTCGCGCTGTACGGCAATGCCTGCTCATCCAGCGTAAAGCCCGGATGATGCCATTCCTGTGTCCCCGAAGTACCAATGAAGACGAACAGGCCCGGCACCTGCTGCTGGTAGAAGGCAAAATCCTCCCCGGCGGAAGACGGGACAGGCTCCACAACTTCAAGTCCTGCCGCTTCTGCCGCCTGCTTGCCCAGCCCGGCAAGCAGCGGATCGTTCAGTACCGGGGGCGGCCCCTGTATCCAGTGAAGCCGGGCGGTCGTATCCAGTGCGGAGGCCACCCCGTCAATCACCTGTGCAAAGCGCTCTCTGACCCGCTTGCGAACGCGCTCATCGAATGTCCGCAGTGTCCCGTCCATAACCGCCTTGTCGGGAATGACATTCCACGAGCTGCCGCTATGAATTTGCGTCACGCTGACGACTGCACTGTCCAGCGGACTGACATTTCGGCTGACAATAGACTGGAGCGCTGTAACGATGTGGGCCGCAGTCACAATCGGATCGATGCCCGCATCCGGCACAGCTGCATGTGTGCCGACACCGTCGACCTCAATCTTGAAGCCGTCCGCCGCTGCCATCAGTGCCCCGGATTTGATTCCGACGGTACCGACAGGCAGATCGGGCTTGTTGTGCAGACCGAACACTGCATGCACCCCGTCAAGCGCACCGCTTCTGAGCACCTGCTGCGCACCGGTCGCCTTCTCCTCGGCCGGCTGAAAAATCAGCCGCACCTTCCCTTTAAGCTCCGCTTCCCGCTGCTTGAGCAGGAAGGCCGCACCCAGCAGGGAGGCCGTATGAAAATCATGCCCGCAGGCATGCATTTTTCCTTCTTGAACAGAAGCAAACGGCAGCCCTGTCTCCTCCTGAATCGGCAGCGCATCGATATCCGCGCGCAGCGCGATTACCGGACCGCCAGTCTCGGTGCTGCCCAACTCGGCTATAAGCCCTGTTGGCAGCGGATATTTGGCGATGCGTATTCCCGCTTCCTCCAGCCACTGCCGGATCGCTGCCGTCGTCTCGAATTCCTCATTCGACAGCTCGGGATGCTGATGCAATTGACGCCGGATGGCAATTAACTTGGGCTCAAGCTCCAATGAATCAGCTTCCAGCTTTCCCATCTGTATTTCCCCCTCTACCGTTTTTCAGCGACCTCTGCAAAGGCCTCTTTCAACAGCTTATACGAATACAGCCGCTTGTCAAAGAATTTGACCGGCGTCGTTATAATAATTTCATCCACGCCGTATTCCTCCTGAAGCTCCAGAAGCCGCCGGCGAACCGTTTCCTTGGAACCCTTGACGACCTCCGGCTCCTTCTCCTCTATCGTAAAGCTCTCATTGCTCTGCTTGCCAAACTCCTGCGCATGCTCCAGATTGGCGACCGTAATCGTCCGGCCGCTCGCCAGATGGATCTTCACCAGCTTCTGATGACTTGCCAGCGCCTGCGCTTCCTCATCCGTATCCGCTACGATTGCTGCTACAGCCAAGATCGGGGAAGCTGCCGTACCTCTGACTGAAGAGAACCGCTCCCGGTAGACAGCGAATGCCTGACGCGCAACCTCCGGGTCTGTATTGATAAACTGCGAGAATACGTACGGATAACCAAGTTCAGCTGCAATCTCTGCGCTGCCAATACTGGTGCCAAGCACGAATACCGGAGCCGGCAGCACCGGCAGCGGCGCTGCGCGCAGACCGTACAACGGATGATCCTCCGGAAGATCGTGATCCAGAATGAGCTGCAGCTCCTTCAGCTTTTCCAGCAGGTCCGGTGCCTCGCTGATTCCGCGCTGCAGCGCCTTCGTGGAGCGCGGCAGCCCGCCCGGCGCCCGGCCGACTCCCAGATCGATCCGGCCCGGGGCCAATGAAGCCAGCACATTAAAATTCTCGGCCACTTTGTACGGGCTGTAATGCTGGAGCATTACGCCCCCGGAGCCCAGCCGGATATGATTGGTATGCGCCAGCAAGTACGCAATCAGCACCTCCGGCGAAGAGCCTGCAACATGATCCGAATCATGATGCTCAGATACCCAGAACCGGTTGTAGCCGAGCTCCTCGGCCAGTTGTGCAAGCTGCACCGTGTGGCGAAGCGCCTCCTCTGCGCTCTCTCCTTCAAAGATCGGGCTTTGATCCAGAATGCTCAGTTTAAGTCCCATAATCCTCTCTCCCCTTCCGGCGGCTTGCAGCCTGCCAGCTCTATATTTTTAGCCTGTACATGCCTGATCTAAATCGAATAGCTCCACTCCTGAATACTGCGCTTGAGAAATTGCCGGGTCCGCTCCTCCTTCGGCGTGCCGAACAACTGATGCGGCGGCCCTTCCTCGACCACGACCCCGCCGTCCATAAAGACTACATGGCTGGCGACATCCCGGGCAAAGGCCATCTCATGCGTCACAATAATCATCGTGATGCCCTCCCCGGCGATTTTGCGAATGACGGCGAGCACTTCGCCGACCAGTTCAGGATCAAGCGCAGAGGTTGGCTCATCGAACAGAATAACCTCCGGGTTCAGCGCCAGCGCCCGGGCAATCCCGACCCGCTGCTGCTGTCCGCCTGACAGCCGGCTCGGATACTCATCCAGCTTGCCGCCAAGACCTACCTTCTCCAGCGCCTGCACGGCCAGTTCACGGGCCTGCCGCTTCGGCAATTTCTGTACGATCACAAGCCCCTCCATCACATTTTCCAGAGCGGTCTTGTGCTTGAACAGATTGTAATTCTGGAATACCATGGCGGTCTTTTTCCGCAAGGTATGAATGTCTTGCTTGGAGGCGCGTTTGACATTCACCTTGAGCTGGTTGATGGCCACCTCGCCTTCATTGGGCCGCTCCAGATAGTTGATGCAGCGCAGCAAGGTTGTCTTGCCTGATCCGCTTGGCCCGAGAATTGCAACTACATCCCCCTGCTCCACTATCAAATCAATTCCCTTTAGCACCTCCTGCTTGCCGAAGGTCTTTCGGATTCCGCTCAGCTTAATCATGCTACCCCTCCCCGGTTGTACACATTGATGCGTTTTTCCAGTACCGCAACTGCCTTTTCGATCAACAGCGTAATGCCCCAATACAGGAGAGCGGCCGCAATGAATGACTCGAAATATTTCCAGTTCGTTGTTGCCACAATATTTGCCTCGGCAAAAATTTCGACCGCTGTAACTGTAAAAGCCAGCGTCGAGCCGTGCAGCATGCCGATCAGCGAGTTCGACAGATTGGGAAGGCTGACTGCAAAAGCCTGGGGGAATACAATACGCCAGAGCGCCTGCGGCGTCTTCATGCCAATTGCGTAAGCAGCCTCCAACTGTCCCTTATCAATAGCCAGGATGCCCGAACGAATGACCTCGGCCAAGTAGGCTCCAGCTGTAATGGAGAAGGCGATCAGCACAAAAACCAAAATCGGAACCGATGACGACTTGAACGTCCAGCCAAACGCACCGGATACCGCATCGATAAGCGCCGGAAGCCCGAAATAGACAAGAAACAGATGCATCAGCATCGGCGTCCCGCGAATGAAGGTGACATAAAAAGCTGCAAGATGCTGCAGTACGGGTACCTTGTAAATGCGCAGCAAAGCAATAATTGAGCCGATGACGAGGCCCGCACCGACCGATATGGCGGTAATGAACAGGGTCATTGGCAGTGCGGAGAGCAGTTTGACAAAGGCCGTCCAAATGAAAACCGGATCAATCTTCACGCCTGCTCTCCCCCTTTCTTAAATTGCGGCAGGAACAGCCCCTGCAGCAGACGTTTTTTGGATGTATGGCCGGCGAGCTCCGGCTGGTACTTCAGCATACGACGCTCGGCAAGCAGGAACAGCCGCTCCAGGATCATGCTGACAACGAAATAAATAAGTGAGAGCGCAATATACACTTCAATGAAATGCTGGGTTGTCATGCCAAGTGTCTGGGATTTTCCGGTCATTTCCATCACCCCCAGCGTAAAAGCCAGCGACGTATCCTTCAGGTTGGCTATGACCAGATTGGCGAATACCGGCAGGGATACGGCCGCTGCCTGCGGCAATACAATGCGGGTAAAGGCTTCGAAGCCGGACATTCCGATCGCATAAGCCGCCTCCACCTGTCCCCGGTCGACCGCACCGACTGCGGCGCGGATCGCCTCGGAGATGAACGCCCCGCTATGAAGTCCATAGGTAAGAATGACAAACGCCAGCACGGGCACCTTGGAAGCATCGATGGAAAGTCCCTTGAGCAGCTCCGGCAGTCCGTAATAGATCAGAAACAGCTGAATCAGAACCGGAGTCCCCCGGAAAAAGGAGACGTACACCGCAGAAATCCGCTTCAAAACCGGAATATGATACATCCTCGGAAGGGCGACAATCAAGCCGACGATCAGCCCCAATGCAATCGATGCAGCAACGATAAGCAATGTAATTTGCAAATAATCAAGCAGCTTCGGGATAAATTCAAGAATATACCCGAACTCAAATCTTCTCCCCATCGGAATTGCGCCCCCTTCCATCTTGTTCAAGTTATACGAATGAGTGTCCTTCAGAATTCATTTTCGCTTTGGCTGACTTGCTGCGAATTTGGTTATTTGCCCACTTCATCAATGCTTTTGGTAAAGTCCTGACCGAGCCATTCAATACTCAGCTTGGCCAATGTCCCGTCTTCTTTCACCGACTTGATCGCTTCATCGAGTTTGTCGGCCAGTTCCTGGCCATCCTTGCGGAAAACGAATAGCACATCGGATTGAATGAGCGGATCACCGACCGTCTTTAGCGCCTCCTTGCCGTCAGCATCCAAATAGAATCGCAACGCAAAATCCGTTGTTATGGTGGCATCCACCCGTTTGTTCTGGATCAGATTGACCAGATCGTTGGCAGCTCCGCTGGAGTAGACAATCTCAATTGCATCGTTATGCTTCTTGTTATATTCCTGCAGGAAATAAGCCTGGTTGCTTGTTGCGCCTGTGTATACCTTTTTGCCCTGCAAATCGTCGATGGAATGAATCGTATCATTATTTTTATCCACCGCCACCTTCGTCAGGAAGATGCTGTACGGTTCTTTATTGAAGAGAAATTTCTCCTCGCGCTCCGGATTTTTCTCCATCTGGTGGGCAATGAAGTCAATTTTATTCGTCTCCAGGCTGAGCAGCAGGTTGGAAAAATCCATCGTCTTGAACTCAAATTCGTAGCCCGGCAGACGCTTGTCAAGCTCCTTGACGAGCTCCACATCAAAGCCTGTCAGATTGCCGCTCTCGTCTATGAAGCAGACGTTGTGAAATTTCGTTCCGGTTCCGACGATGATTTTCTTCACGTTCTCTGTTGAAGCGCCCGCTCCTTCCGCAGAGCCTGTATCCGTTTTGCTGACGCCGCCACCCTCTTTATTTCCTGAGCCGCACCCGGTAATCACCAATAATAATGCCATTACTGCTGCGACAACTGATAATCTTCTCATTCCAGTTCCTCCAGTCGGGTAGACTCCCTTATTTTTATAACTTATAATTCCTAGTTGAATACTAAGAATTAAAATATAATGAACTTAATTTACTATCTCTTCATCAAATTGTCAATCCGTATTTTTCTGTACAATTAGCGCACTACTTTGCATCCGAATGATCCGGATTATGTAGATGAAGTCAACATAAAAAGACAGATCAGGCATTCATTATATACGTTAAAAAAGTGTTGATTAAACCCATGAACTTAATTGGTTTTGGGATATAAAAAAAGTCTAGCACCGCAGGCTGATGCTGGTCAATGGCTTACCAATCACGGTTTTCTATTTATGAATTGAATCCTTTTATTAGACACGGACAGCTACAGCTTCTTGCCCAGTTCCAGCAGCAGGCGGGACAGCTCAGACTGCTCCCCCTTCAAGGCAATCAGATTGGTACGGAGCGACTGAATGCCCAGCGATGGAACAGCTACAGGAACAAGCAAGCCGGCCCGGGCTTCTTCCGCAACACACAGTTCCGGCAGAAAACTGATGCCCATACCGGCCAAAACCAGCTTTTTGGCAGTCTCCAGATTGTCAACTTCATAGTCGATGACAGGCGGACGGTCCAGCGTCTCAAACATCCGGTGCAGCCGCATCCAGTCGATGGACCCGCACTCGAAAAACACAAGCGGCTCCTGCCGGATATCCTCCATGCTCACATCGCTCTTGGCGGCAAAAGGATGCTTGGCGTGCGCATACAGGCCGATCCGGTCTTCGTAGAACAGGAAGGAGTCAAGCAGCGGATGTGTAATGTTGCGCACCAGTCCGATATCAATATCCTTGTCCTGCACCAGCTTGACCACCGTCTCACTGGCTGCTGTAAGAAGCTTGATGCGAAGCCCGGGGTAATGCTGTTTTAACAGCGGCAATATGATCGGGATGATATAATTCGACACCGAGGCCGTGCAGCCGATGCGCAGCTCCTGAAGTGTCTTCTGGTATTTAATCTGCTGCTTCCCCTTCTTGTAGGATTGCAAAATCTGTTGGGCATAAGGCAAGAACAACTTGCCCTTCTCGGTAAGTGTGAACTGCTTTCCCATCCGCTCAAACAGCTTCGCATCCAGCTCACGCTCCAGGGATTGTATTCTGGCTGTGACCGAAGGCTGAGACAGAAACAGCGCATCAGCCGCCTTGTTAAAGCTGTTGAAATGGATGACGTGCACAAAGGCTTCAATATTTTCAATGTTCATCTACTGCTGCTCCTCCCCTTTTGTATTACAAAAATAAAAGTCCGTACACCTTGTTGGCAGCAGCTTTGGCATTTCGGGCTGAAATGAAGGTTATTCGCGCCTCCGCATTACAACACTTGTCATACAAAAAAGAGGCGCAGCAAAATAAGATTGCTGGCCTCCGGTTGTTCCGGTCGTCCATCTGTACAGTCGACAGTTAAATCATATTATTTTTATAGGAATAGTACATTTATTAATACTATACACGATTTTCAAAATATGTGAAGCCTTTTTCAAAATATCCCGGGTAAGCTAGTAAAGAGGAACACGGCCTCCGTTGCCGATGACAGGCCGCTGGGCATGACTGTAATGATAGCCGTTCTGTTGCATGTTATAGCCCGGATTGAAATAAGGCTGGTTCGGTGCGATTTGGCCGTTGAAGCCCGGGTAAATATCTTGTACAGCAGCGCCTTGAGTCCGGGTCTGCGATTTCTGGCAATCTGCCGGCGGTCCGATGAACAGCGACTGCTTGATCGGAGCAAGCGCCTCCTTGATTAAGGCTTCGTCCAGGCAATACGTATGCGCCATCACACTCGTCGGTGTCAGACGGGCAATATCGGACCCGAGGATCACCTCAGGTATCGGAGCATCAAATATTGCAAGCAGATGCGTATTATCAGCAGTTGCAACCTCATAATGCCACCAGCCCTGCGGCACATTGGCTACCTGGCCGGGCTTGATCGAATAGTTGAGCAATTCATTGGTGAACGGGTTAATAAGCGAGACGACTGCTGAGCCGGAAATACAATAAACAAGCTCCGAAGCGTTCTGATGATAATGCGGTTCAATGACATTGCCTTCACTGAGGAAAATATCAAGCAATGAAGTATTGCCCAGCGTGTTCAGCTGCTTGATCGATAGTGCATTGATATAGTTGCGGTCATCCTTCTTATACAATTGGTTGTTGCTCAAATCATAGTTAAAGCGTACAGACGGGGACGTGTAATCCATATAGGAAGTTGCCATGCCTTAGCCCTGCCCTTCAATAGAATTAGGTATCTACCTATTGTTTATGGGCCATTGTATGCGGCAGCCTTGCGGCAAGTGAACATGAACTTTAGTATGTCTTATTTTGAAAAATGCATAAAGGCCCGGGCTGCATGAGAAAATTCAGCCGGGCCTTTATGTGTCAGATCATTTTGGGACTGGCAATCTTTTGACTCCAGCCGTCTTGTATGTTAATGCTTATCCTGCCATTATGAGCCGGCCGTTTCCTTTTTGGGGAATATGGCTTTCAACAGCGGCGGTGTGACGAGCGTGGTCACGATAATCATGATGACGATAGATGTAAAATATTGCGGCAGCAAAAGTCCGCTCTGTAAGCCTGTAGCGGCAATAATCAGAGCAACCTCTCCCCTGGAAACCATGCCGGCTCCAATAACCAGGGAGGAGCGCGCATTGAATCCTGTCAGACTGGCTCCAAGTCCACCCCCCACTAACTTGGTAACTACAGCTATAATAGTAATCAGAATTACAAAACCAATCTGGCTGCCGATACCGTCAAAGGTAACATTCAACCCGATGCTCACAAAAAATACCGGCACAAATACCGCGTACGCTATTGGCTCCACTTTGCTTTCCACCGTATGCTTGTACGAGGTTTGAGCGACTGCAATACCCGCGGCGAAGGCCCCGATAATGCCCGCCATATTCATCCACTCGGCGAAATAGGCGAAGCCGAAGCAGACGACCAGCGCTGTACTGATGACAGCCTCTGTGACCCGCAATGGAGCAAGCCACTTCATAATGCGGGGCACAATCAGCCAGCCGGCTGCAATAATAACGGCAAAGAAAATCAGCTTCTTGCCGATCAGCAAGCCCAGTGATACATCGCCCCCGGTGCCCATCAGGCTCATCAGCACAGCCAGCAGAACAACGACCAGAACATCATCGACGACAGCAGCGCCAAGAATGGTTGTCCCTTCGCGGGAACCAAGCTGGTTCATTTCTTTCAGCACCTGCACGGAAATGCTCACAGAAGTCGCACAGAAAATAATACCGAAAAACAACGCATGAGGCTGATCAAAGCCAAACGCGAGCGCGCTGCTGTAGCCTCCGATGAAAGGCAGGATAATCCCGCCAACGGCGACAGCAAATGCCGACTTCCAGTTTTTCTTCAATTGGTCAAGATCAGTCTCCAATCCGGCAATAAACATCAGCAGGAGCACGCCAATTTCAGCAAATTGGTGAATAAAGCTGCCCTCCTGTACCCATCCAAGCACCGCCGGCCCGAGCACAATGCCAATGAGCAGCTTGCCGAGCACGGCAGGCTGTCCCAATCGCACGGACAAGTCTCCTGCAAGCTTGGTTGCCAGCAAAATCAATACCAGATACAAAATAAATTCCATTCGTGCCTCTCCTTCTCCCTGGAGCCTTCATTCACATAGGGCAACACTAAATGAACACGGAAAACATTCATCCTCATTGAAATGAAGGATGTAAAAAATATGACGGATAACAGATATATTATATCCAAAAAAAGACAAAGAGAAGCCCTATGTGACAGGCTCCTCCTAATTGAATACCTATTTAATTTTCCGTTCCTTTATTATAGAACATTTTCATGATCATTGTAAATCATATTTCGCAAGCGGATGTCTTGCTCGTTCCCCCAAATGGCCAGGCCTGCTGTCTGCGAGATTCATTATTCGCGTCAAGCGCAGCCTGTTGTAACGCTGGATGCATATAAACGGCAAATTGGCTGCCAGCGCATAGCCGATCATCAACCAGCCTCCTGCCGGTTCATTCCAGAGAAAAAATAGCGGGGCAGGGGCTATCGACAGCCAGTGCGTCCACTCCCCGCGCCTCGTCTCCGCAGCGAACACCCTGTAATACCCGCTACTGTGTGCAGCCAGTGCTTTCTTGGAAAAGCCGCCGGTAAACAGTGCACCCAGTTCCGGCACACGGTCCTTCCAGCTGCGGATGCGCAGCACCTGCTCATAGAATCGTTCCTCTGGCAGCTTGCTGGCGAAGCGCATCCCTGTTGTAACGCTGCCGGGACAAGGCTGTCCGGACTCCCGGGCGCTATGTGCGCCAGATGAATCAAACCAGCGGAACGGCATGCGGTGACAAGCATACGAGACTCCCAGGTGAATGATTAGCCAGCCGGATATATTGGCAGTAATTACCCATAGAGGAGGGAGCTCAAGCACGCTCAACCTCCTCCCCCTCCTTTGCCTGCATCCAGCTTGCGCCCCTTCCAGTTGACCTTCCCTTTTGCAAAGGTCTGGTAGGCCGAGAGAATAAACACGATCAGGAAGATCAGCAGCGGCAGCGGGAACAGCAGGCCGGCAGCGCCGAAATTCCCGGCATATCTCAGCATCATTACGAGCTGGACCGCGTAACCCAGGTAAAAGATTGCGCCTGCAAGAACAGCCGCACTTGAAGGCTCAGCCGCAATATGCACCCACTGCGTAACAGCAGACACTGCGCCAGCAATCCAGATGCTGATCGCCATCAGCTTGACCGGGGAAGTCGCTGATGCTCCTTCAGCAAAGCTCTTGCTCCATCCGGCAATCAGGCCCGCGAGTCCATCCGGATACATCCGGAAGGCAATCAGGCCTCTGCCGATCCGGTTGGAAACTTGCAGTCCCTTCTGCTTGAACACAATGCCCAGATGATAGTTTTCCAGCACTTCACGGCTAACCGACTGGTGGCCGCCAGCTTCCATATACATCTCTCTGCCGCACACGACACAAGGACCAAAGGCGCCTCCGCCCTCCTGTCCGCTCCCCACCGAGAACAGGACAATCAGATTGAAGAAAGCCGACAAGCGTTCGTAGGTCCGTTTCATCCAGTGGTACGGCTGTACGGACAGAAAGCCGCCCTTCTCCTGAAAGGCTAGCGCAAGCCGTTCCAGGCCATCTGCCTCCAACACCGTATCCGCATCGAGAAATACCAGTACCTCGCCCTTGGCAGCATGCGCTCCCCGCCAGCAGGCCCAGCTTTTTCCTGTCCATCCGGATGGCAGCTCTCCCGGTGTTACAACCGATGCGCCTGCCCCTGCTGCAATATCAGCTGTTGCATCACGGGAGCCGTCATCAACCACGATAATTTCCACCGGACGCAGCGTCTGCTTCGCCAGAGAAGAAAGCAATGCACCGATTCTCTCCGCCTCATTTCGGGCAGGAATAATGACCGACATTGCCGGCAGCACGACACTGTAATCCTTCCCGGCACTGCTGTGCTGTCCCACCTGCACGGGATAGCGCTCAGGCGGCTTGAGACGGCGCATCGAGAGCAGCAGCATCCAGCCGCACAACCAGCCGGCGATGATCCATATTGTGGTGATTACCATCCTGATACCTCCATTTCATATAATCACGATTTATTTATAGCTTTGTTAGCATTGTACACACCTTTTCCCCACTTCAAACCGGACACAGACAGCCCTTCCTTTTTTCTATTGCATTTTAATAGAGTATATGTGCCATGTTCCCTGCTGAATGCGATTTTTTTAAAATCTGTTCCTGTTTCTTAAAATTGAAGTTGCAAAAACAGAAATGCTGAAGCAAGCCGTATGCCGGCGTTCTACTTGCGGCCGAATTGCCAGTTTAAACAACCCTTTTTCTGTCAATAAAGAGAATAGTTTAAGAGAGCAAGGCCTGGCGGCAAGATCCGCGCGCCGTTGACTTCAATCACACTGGCGGCAGCGGCTTCCATGCCCGAAAGTCAGGTTGCGTTCACATGTTTATATCAGGAGGAGGAATTGGAGATGGGCAAATCAGCTGTTGTTATCGGCGGTGGCCTTGGAGGACTGGCCGCAGCCATTCGTCTGGCCGCAGACGGCAACCGGGTTACGGTGCTGGAGAAAAATGAACGGGCAGGCGGCAAGCTTAATATCAGATCGGGGATGGGCTACACCTTTGATACCGGTCCTTCGATTCTAACCATGCCTTGGGTGCTGGAGCAACTGTTCGAGAGTGCAGGACGGAAGCTGGAGGACTATATGACACTGCGGCGAATCGAACCGCAGTGGCGGACTTTTTTTGAGGATGGAACAACGATCGATGTTACGGGTGATCTGCCTCTCATGCTGGAGCAACTGAATCGGGTTTCTCCTGAAGATGCTTCCCGCTTTTTGGAATATCTCCACTACTGCCAGCAAATGTATGAGCTGTGTACCAAGAGCTTTTACAGCAAAAGCCTGACCGGATTGCAGGATTTGCGCAGCCAGCATAAACTGAAGGAACTTCTGGCGATGGACCCGATGCGTACGATGCACCAGAGCACCGCTCGCTTTATCCAAGACTCCAAGCTCAGGCAGTTGTTCGATTTCTTCATTATGTATATCGGCTCGTCGCCGTATGCAGCGCCGGCCGTGCTGTCTCAGCTTATTCATGTCCAGCTTGGCCTTGGCATCTATTATGTGGAAGGCGGTATGTACAATATTGCCCGCGGCATGCTGCGGCTGCTGGACGAGCTTGGCGTAGAAGTGCGCACCCATGCGCCTGTTGCCCGGATCAATTATCGCGGCAGACTGGCTACCGGCGTCACGCTGGAGGATGGAAGCGAGATTGCCGCTGATCTGATCATATCCAATCTGGAGGCGATTCCCGCACACCATACCCTGCTCGGCAGCCATCCGAGGGCAGAGAAAGAAACAAAGAAACTGGAAAAGTACACGCCTGCCGTGTCCGGGCTTGTTCTGCTGCTTGGCGTAGATAAAGTCTATGACCAGCTCCAGCATCATAATTTCCTGTTCTCCCAAGATCCCGAGAAGGAATTCCGGCAAATCTTTGTGGATGGTGTTCCTGCTGATGACCCGACTGTGTATATCGGGATTTCCAGCAAAAATGATCCGACCCAGGCCCCGCCTGGAAAGGAAAACTTGTTCGTCCTGACGCATGTTCCCCCGCTCCGCGAGGGTCAGAGCTGGGAGAGCAACAAGGTAGCGTACCGGGAGCTTGTCCTGAACAAGCTGGAGCGGATGGGGCTGACTGACTTGCGCCAGCATATTGAGTTTGAATACAGCTTCATCCCTGATGACCTGCAGCAGCTCTACGGTGCCAACGGCGGCTCCATCTACGGTGTGGCAACTGACCGCAAGCTGAACGGCGGCTTCAAAATTCCAAGCCAAAGCGACCTGCTTCACAATCTGTATTTCGTCGGCGGCTCTACCCATCCGGGCGGCGGAGTACCAATGGTTACACTGTCGGCCCAGCTCACCGCCGACCTGATCAAACAGCAGCACGGAAGCGCCAATTCCAATATCAGCTAGCGCAGCGCACAACTGCCGGACTGCCTGCTGTTTGTCTGAATCCTGAACATTTTTGCAATCACAAGAAGAATCCTCCCGTACCGCATCTTTTTGCGGCTTTGAGAGGATTCTTTATTTTAACCGGCTGTACGGAGTAGTTTCTGTCAGGAATAAATCAAGTGCCGGATTCATGTCCTGTCATCGTTTCTAGCTCATAGCTCACAGACAATCCCAGCGTCTCAAACAGCAGATTGGCATAAGCTTTCGCGCCCTTCGGCTTCAAATGTACCCCGTCCTTTTCGAAATATTCCTCATGGCCTTCGCTGGCAGCGTACCAATCTGCAAGGCGCACATGATCATGCTGTTCTGCGGCTTTCTGGAGAGTAGTGTTCACTTCGTCCTCCCATTTGCGCGGAACACGGACATTGACGAGGACGATCTGCTTCGCATCACCGAGCGAAGCCAGCAGCTTCTCAAGCTGCTTTTCCGGGAAAGGACCGTTCGTGCCCAGCTCGATAATAATATGATCACCCAGCTTCTTACCGGACTCGAGCTGCTCCAGCAGCCCGGCAGCATCCTTCATATGGCGTCCGATCTTCCCGTCAGTGACAATTCCCGGCAGCTTCTCCGCGAGGTAAGGGTCAACGTTCAGCAGAATGGAATCACCGATCGCGGTAATCTGGTTACCGGACAAGTGCTGCCTTGAATCAGGAACATACAGCAGACCATTTTCTGCCTTGGGCTGAAATGCCGGATTGCTGCCTAGTAAAGATGTGCGATCCGCTTGTTCACTGACGGGCGCATCTGCGGAGACATTATAGTTGTCTTTGTCCGATCCCATGCAGGATACGGACATTACGATCAGCATAGCCAAAACTCCGCTGGAGAGCCCTCTTCTCATCCATCCGCTGTCCAGCAGCCGGACTGTGCGGCAAGCAAGCAGCTCCCGCAGCCTGCTTTGCAGCCGTCCGTGACGGATCGGCTCCTCAATGTAGCGGTAGGATAAGGCGGCAAGCGCAATGCTGACCGCCACCTGAATAACAGCCAATGCATATCCGTCCGTCCCGCCCCCGCCGGCCTCCGGCCGGGTCATGACAATAACCGGATAATGCCACAAATAAATGCCGTAGGAGCGGACGCCCAGCCATCTAAGCGGCTTTAAGCCGAGCAATTTGCCGAGCCAAGTAGCCGGATGGGCAGCAGACGCAATGACGAGCGCTGCTGCCACAGACAGCAATACCATTCCGCCGCGGAATAAAAAAGTCCCGTATTCTGTCGTTTGCCAGATCATAGCCAAAACAATAAGCAGTCCTGCAACCCCTGCCCCCTCCAAAGCCAGATATGAAGGGCGGGGCAAATGATTGGCAAGCCTTCCTGCGGGCCACACAATTGCCAGCGCAGAGCCGAGCAGCAGCCCGAAAAGCCGTGTATCCGTGCCATAATAGACACGGCTCGGGTCTGTACCCGGCGTATAGAGCAGAGCCATAAGCGAAGCCGAAATGCCCGCTAGCAGCAATACCCAGCCAAGCAGTCTGCCACGCTGCAGCTTCCTGCGCATACCCAGCCACAACAGCAGCGGCGCAATCAGGTAAAATTGCTCCTCTACTGCAAGCGACCAGAGATGCCCGAGCGGCGATGGCGGTCCAAAGCTCTCGAAATACGACACCTCATGAAAAATGAGCCACCAGTTGTTGATGTAAAGAATGGATGAAACAAAATCACCCGAAACGGTACGAAGCCTCTCCGCATCAAACAAAAGCAGCCAGATGGCAACAAACATGAGCATGACCAGCATGGCGGGCAGCAGCCTGCGAAACCGCCTGATCCAGAAATCCTTCAGATCGATTCGCCGGTTATGCTCCAGGGCGCCCAGCAGCTGGCCGGTAATCAAGTAACCGGATAATACAAAAAATACCCCCACACCCAGCAATCCTCCCTGCGCCCAGCCCAGATCGAGATGGTACGCAATGACAGCCAGCACTGCCAGAGTCCGAAGTCCGTCCAGCCCGGGCATATACCGACTTTGGGGCCGCATTTCTTCAGACATTGCCCGGACCTCCCTTCGAGCCGTAAATCAACCGTTCTCCTGTCTGTTCTGCCGCCGCGGCTCGTGCGGCGAACTGAACGAATATTATGCTGCTCATGTTCGTTTGCCCTTTCCTGAATTTTGACTTCTTTTTTCCAACTGCTTCCTGAACATCCATTTGACGATGCGACATACACGAAAGTTCAACATTTTATGAGCTGATTTCCCACATTATGACTTTGGCTGCATTAAAATAAAAAGAGCCAAGAGTGTCTGCCGATAATCATGCAGATCGTTCTCCAGGCTCTTTCATGCTTCGGTTTAAATCTATAACCCATTTGTGATTTCCTGCCTGCCGGGGGTTTCCGCCCTAATGGTAAGTCCGCCCTTTCCAGCGGTATCCCGAGCCAAATGCTGCCGCCCGCCACGATTCCAGGCCTATGGCAATTAATGCTGCAGCACAAAGCGGCATCAGCAAAGCCCGCCATATCGGCTGGCCGCACCAGTGATTAATGCGCGCCTTTAACAGCACACCCAACGTACATAGACTGGCTGCGGGCAGCCATAGCTCAGGATGAAATACCGCCCAAGGCAGCGTCAGCCACGGCAGTACATAGAGCAGGAAGTAGAGGGAGAGTACAAACGTCAACAACGTGAAGCTGCGTCCAACTCCGGCGTAAATATTCTTTTTGTATCCATTCCAGACCTCTGCCGCATCCTTATACATGCGCATCTCAACCTCTTCCCCGATATGGAGGAGTTCCACCGGCTCACCAATCCGCTTGACCGCACGGGCCAGAGAGATATCATCGACCAGATTGTCCTTGAATGCCGCATGTCCGCCCAGCCTGCTATAGGTTCCGCTCTCAATCAGCATAAAACCGCCATGCGCCGCGACAAAGCGCGGGTCTGTGGTGTGTCGGACCAAGCGGATCGGCAGATGGCACGCTATCGTAAACAGCATCATCGGCACAACCAGCTTTTCGAGCCATGTACCTGTTATCTGGCGCGGAAAGCCTGTCAGGAGTCCTCGCTGCTGCTCCGCCGCTGCGCACGCAACTTTCGCCAGCGCGTCCGGGGAGAGACGGGCGTCAGCATCGAGAAACAGCCACCATTCACCTTGGGCCTGCAGCGAGAGCTGGTGGCAGGCATGCGACTTGCCCATCCATCCCGGCGGCAACTCCTCTCCTTGGATTTCCCGAATTCTGCTGTCTCTGTCTGCCAGCATCGCAATGCGGGTGGAGGTGCCATCTGATGAGCGGTCATTCAAGATGAGGATCTCCCGGAACGGAAATTCATTAGCCAGAACTGATTCCAGGCAAGGACCGATATTCTCTTCCTCATTCCGGGCAGGGATCAGAATGGACAGGCGAATCGCTTGTTCGGCTGCACCGGATGACCATCCCGGATTTCCGTCTGCCTGGGTTTGTCCAGCATTGGAGGGATGGCCTCTTTCGGCTTTCGCATCGCATATACTAAACTGCGACAGCCGTCTCATTTGCGGCAAATTCCACAGTACAAAAAGAGTCTGGAAAACCATCACTAAAAGCAGCACCCAGAGCAGATTTTCCACCCTCGCGCCTCCCCTGCTTCGATTTGTATACACCATACGGAATAAGCGTTTGCCGTACTGCAATCATGAGAATCCGGCCCGCAGTGAGAAAGTCCGGAGCGAAATGGATCATGAAATGAAATGTAGTGTAATGGAATCCAAACAAAACCTGGCATAATGAAATTCCATATCGTCTAATGTGCTTTCTATTATAGTTTGGAAAAATTTTCATGTCAAAAACATCCCTCCAATAATAAAAAGGACCGCAGCCACGTATTGTGGTACGGCCATTTCAATTGGCAGCTTATTTCTGTTCACTATTTTCCTCATGCCGCTTCGTCAGCATATCGGCAATCAAATCGATTTGTCCCATAACCGCAATCGGATCATAGCGGTAGTAGGTATCAAAGTCATTGAAGAATACCCGGTTATTTTTGACCGCCGACAGCCCGTTCCATACTGCGGAATCCTGAATCATCTTGCGGGCTTGTCCCTTGTTGTCGGGATCATAGGTCGTTATAAACATATAATCCGGCGCATAGTCAGGCAGCGCTTCAAGCGAGAGCTTGAGCGTCTGATCCTCTTTGCTGTTTTGGTGCGGCATTTTGTAGCCCAGGGCATTGTATACAGCTTGTCCGCCGCGTCCTGCGTTGTCCCCGAAAATCCACAAGTCTCCCGGCTCGACCAGTTCAAACAGACCGAATGTCGCGTTCTCATCGACGATGCCTTTCAGCCTTGCTCGCCCTTCCGCTGCCTTCTGGTCAAACTTTGCCATAAAGTCTTGCGCTTTGTCCGGCGCTCCAACAATGTCTCCAAACAGCTTCACTGTGTCTTGAATGTTTGTTGCTGTTCCAAAAGGAATATGCAGCGTTGGCGCAATTTTGGACAAGGCTTCATAGCTTTCATCGTACATGACGACGATCAAGTCCGGCTTCAGCTCCAGCGTCTTCTCTACATTAATCGGCGCTCCGACATCCTTCGCCTCTTTGAGCAGGTCCTTCAGGAAAGGATTTTTGAAGGTGCTTGGCTCAACACCAACAACATTCGCTCCGACTGCCAGCAGCTCACCCCCGTAATAGTCGGTTACAATCCGCTTCGGATGAGCCGGAATTTGTACATCGCCCTTGCCAGTCTTATAGGTGCGGAACTCCTCGGACTCTGACTTGCTGTTGTTGGCTGCCTGTTGTCCCGCTTGATCGGCAGTATTGCCTTCAGCAGGCGTATTGACTGATGGAGATGCGCCCTTCCCTCCGCAAGCGGCAAGCAGCACAGACAGCATCATCAACAATATAATAGCTGTATAAAAAGATTTCTTTCTGAACGTCATAACTTTTCTAGCCCTCCTGTGATCCATCTGTCATTAATTTTAATGTGAATTTGATTCATTAAATGAAAATGCGAATCATTATCAATAGAAAATATAGCAGAATGGATAGGGGCTGTCAATGCATTTAGACCTGAAAATCACACTCAATTGAAATGCCGGGAAACCTTTAGAAGGTGCCGGGGTAATTAAATCAAAATATACTTCTATATAGAAGCGTCTTATCCAGATAGACATTATATGCTTGGAAGCTGATTCATTTGGAAAAAGCGAACACTATGCTGCCAGAGCAATGTTCGCTTCTTTCGTCTTTTAACGCTCATGAATACAATGAAGGCTTCGGAATCTCATCGTTCAATACCCAGTCCCCGACATTGCGCAGCTTGTATACGGTCGGGTTATGGAGAGTATGGGTGCGCACATTGCGCCAAAACCGGTCAAAGCCGTAGCGGGAAGCCGTCGAACGCGCGCCTGTCACTTCCAAAATGCCGCCCGTAATCGCCAATGCTGTCTTGGCAGCAAAAGCATTTGCTGTCGCAACCGTGACCGCCGCCTCCCCGCGTTCGGCTTCTGTCAGCGCAAATTCCTTTGCCCACAGCTCATCCAGCTCAAGAGCTGCCTGCTCCACCAACAGCACAGCCGCCTTAAGATCTGTCCAAAATTCACCGTATTGCTGGAGAATGTAAGGATCGAGCGAAGCCTTGTCTACATTGGAAGAAATCCACGGCCGGGATTGGGTCAGCGTATATTGCTTCGCCTCGGCCAATGCCCCCTCTGCGCTTCCGGCAAAAATATTGGCTAATATCGACTGGGACAAGATCGGGTCGATCGTGGAAAATGCAAACGGTCGGCGTGACTCCACATCCAAAATTTCAGCCTCGGCGACCTGCACCTGTTCGAAGCTCACGGTCCCGCTGCCCGTCTGACGCTGGCCGAAGCTGTCCCAATCCTCATGAATGCGGATACCATCGCGTGAGGATGGGATTGCCCCAACCAAAAATTCACCCGTCTTATCGTCGTTCCAGGAGACCAGCAGCATGTCTGAATCCGTAGAGCCGGAGCTGAAGCCTTTCCTGCCGGACAGCACAGCGCCTTCCGCCGTCTTGCGGCCGATTACGTTACGGTCGAGCGGGTTTGAGGAATTGCCCCAGAACCAGTTGTTTCTGACTGTCTCCCTGTAATAGAACCGCTGCTGCTCCAGCGAGCCCTTGTAATGCGCCTGCACAACCATAAAATAATGATAGCCCAGGACGTGGGCCAGCGATGCATCCGACTTGGCGAGCTCCCGAACGATGCGCAGCGCCACCGACCACGGCTGGTTGTCCCCGCCATATTGCGAAGGAATAATCAGCTTGAGCAGTCCGCTCTCACGGATCAGATCACGCTGGCGCTTCGGTGTTCCCCCTGCCTTGTCGCGCTCCACAGCGTCCTTGGCAAATTCAGCGGCCAATTCCTCTGCCTTGCGCAAATAGATATCCGCCGCCTGTGTCTCCTTACCCATTGGCTTGTCCCTCCCTGATCTTTCGATATCCGGCAGCCGGATGCGGATTTGCCAGACGCGCGCCTGACCCGAACAGCTTCTCCCGGTAGGTTCCGTCCTCATATTCACGCTTCAATACGCCACGCTCCTGCAAAATCGGCACAACCAGTTCCACAAAGTCCTTGAACGTTCCCGGCGTTGTGGCATAGGCGATGTTAAAGCCATCCACACCCGTCTCCTCCATCCAGGCCTGCATCAGGTCCGCCACTTCCTCTGGAGAGCCCACCGCAACCGGGCCCAAACCTCCGATTCCGACGAGCGTAATAATCTCGCGGATTGTCCAGCGCTTGGACGGGTTTGCTACAGTAAAGCCTTCCATGACGGATTTGACTGCATTCGTCTCGATATATTCCACAGCCTGTTCCGGATCATAGGCCGAGAAATCAATTCCCGTCCAGCCGCTGAGCAGGGCAAGCGCCCCTTCATAGCTGACATGGCTGGAAAAATAGTCGAATTTCTGCCGCGCCTCCTCCCCGGTCGGGGCGACAATAGGCGTATACAGGCTGAATACTTTTACCCCTTTCGGGTCACGTCCCTGAAGCTGTACCTGCTCCCGCAGCTGCCGGACATAACGCGCCGTAATCTCCGTATTCGAGAACGAAATAAATGTGCACTCCGCATGTCTGGCGGCAAAGGCGCGTCCGGTAGAAGAAGCTCCTGCCTGGTAGAGGACAGGCGTACGCTGCGCGGACGGCTCGCTCAGATGAATGCCTGGAACGCGGTAATACTTGCCGTAATGGCGAATTTCATGCACCTTGTCCGGATCGGTGAACTGCCGCTTCGCGCGGTCTTTGACTACCGCGTCATCCTCCCAGCTGCCCTCCCAAAGCTTATAACATACTTCCATATATTCTTCAGCCGATTCGTATCGCTCATGGTGCTTAAGCTGCTCATCGAGGCCGAGATTTTTGGCTGCACTGTCGAGATAGGACGTCACAATGTTCCAGGCCACTCTCCCTTTGGTCAGATGATCCAGCGTGGACATTTTTCTGGCGAATGAATACGGGTGCTCATACGTCGTCGAGCTGGTCACCCCAAACCCCAGATGCTGTGTCGCATATGCCATAGCGGAAATAAGGAGGACCGGATCATTGACCGGCACCTGTGCCGCTTCGCGGATACAGGCTGTTTTATCATTTTGGTAGACATCATAGATGCCGAGCACATCCGCCAGGAACAGCCCGTCAAATCTCCCCTGCTCCAGCAGCTTGGCCAGCTCTACCCAGTAATCCAAATCCTTGTATGTGTCTGCACGGTCCCCTGGCAATGTCCACAGTCCCGGGGACTGATGCACAACACAGTTCATGTCGAAGGCATTCAAGTACATCCTTTTGCCCATTTGCTCTCACCCTTTCTTGTTCACGCCGCCTTCGTCTTGGCCGGGCGAAGTCTCCTCCTGGCCGCAGCGGAATCCAGATACAAAATCAAAAAGATCAGCACGCCCCGTGCCACACTCTGCCAGTAAAAATTAATGCCGGATAAGTTCAGTCCATTCGCTACAATTCCGAAAAACAAAACACCGATCAGAGTGCCCGGAATATTGGCATGGCCCTGCCGGTTCAAGGAGCTGCCGATAAATACCGCACCGATGGCATCCAGCAAATAGTAACGGCCGCTGAGCGGAACGAACGACGTCAGGACAGAAGAGCCGATAATACCGGCCAGCGCACAAATTCCTCCGCTTAACAGGAAAGCGTAGAACGTATATTTATGAACCGGCACGCCTGATAAAGCTGCCGCTTCCTTCTGGTCACCAAGCGCATAGAGCTGACGGCCGAACACTGTCCGGCTCAGCAAAAAATGCGCAGCGAGCGCAACCGCGATTGCAACAAGGATCGAAAATTTGAAATCGATTCGTCCTCCGTCATCTCCTCCGACTACAAACAAACTGCCACGGCCCAAAAATTGAAACCACTCGCCGGCGCCCGGCAAATAGAGCGGTTCCCCGCCCCGGGTCATAATTTTCTCGATGCTCTCGCCGATAAATAAGGTCCCGAGCGTGACGAGGAACGGTGTCATTTTCACCTTGACGATCAGCAGGCTGTTGAAGAAGCCGACCAGCACGCCTGCACCGATTGCGATCAGCACAGCAGGCAGCCAGTTCATGCCGGACTTCATCAGCAGTACGGCCGTCATCGCGCCGATATCAAAGGAAACGGCAATGGACAGGTCAATGCCGCCGGAGGCGATGACAAATGTAAGGCCAACAGCAACTATAGCAAGAACAGCCGACTGGCTTAAAATATTGGACAGATTGCCCATCGACAGAAATGCCGGTGAGACAATAGCAAATATTACGATGACAGCCAGCAGTGCAAACAAGGTGCTGTACCTTGTCAAATCCGGGCCGATAAGCTTAGACATGCCGCATCACCTTCCTTTGCTGCGTTGTGGTAATCGATACGGCCCCCAGAATAAGAACGCCTTTGATAGCAAAAACCCAGTAGGTCGGAACATTAATTAACGTAAACCCGTTGGACAGCATCCCGACAAACAATGCGCTGAGCACCGTTCCGGCTATATTGGGCTGTGCAAGTCGGCTGAATATAGCGCTCATAAGCCCGGCCAGCAGAACATCCAGCAGCATAAGATCACCGACTCCAGGCACAGTGCCCGACAAGCGGGAGACAATAATGAGGCTGGCCGCAGCTGCTGTTATCGACCCGATAATATAAGTCAAAGCGACAACAAAATGGACCGGAATGCCCGCTGCCCGTGCTGCATCGGGATTGCCCCCCGCCGCATACATCCAGTTGCCCAGCACCGTACGGTGAAAGAGCAGATAAACTGCCGCACCGGACACTGCAAACATCCAGACCGCAACCGGAATGCCGAACAAGGCGCCATTAGCCACTGCCTTCAGGAAAGGATCGGAAATGCTGATGACCGTGTTTTTCGTAATCAGCAGTTGAACGCCCTGCAAAATATACATCATGGAAAGCGTCCCGAGCAGTGGAATAAATCCCAGCTTGACGACCGAGAATGCATTGATTGCTCCAACCAAAATACTTGCTGCAAGCGCAGTGCCTATTGCAACCCATACCGGATATCCGCTTGCAACCATGAAGGACGTGACCGCCGCATTAAGCGCCATATTATTCGCAAGGGACAAGTCAATTCCGCCTCGTACCACATGACTGCCGCCCCCGACAATGATGGCGGTCATGCCGCAGGCGATGATGCCAAGAGCGCTGGACTGGAGCAAAATGTTTTTCACATTTTGAAGTGTCAAAAAGGCTGGCGATCGAGCCGCGAAATACAAGGCTACCAAAATAAAGATCAGGTATCCGCTGTATTTGAAGATAAAGGAGGACAGCACGCCGACAGGTTGATTTTTGCGGATTTGCGGGTTCATTCGCTTCTGCCCCCCATCATGCTGACCATCAGCTCGTCTGCTGTCACGTTATGCCCGTCAAGCTCGTCAATCACTTCTCCCCGGTACATGACCATAATCCGGTTGCTCAGTCCCGCCAGTTCTTGCAGATCCTGCGTCACGAGCAACACCCCCGCCCCTTGCCGGATTAGGCTGTTGATCAGCGCATATATTTCCGCTTTGGCTCCTACATCGACCGCTGCCGTCGGCTGATTCATAATATAGAGCCTGGCTCCGCTGTTCAGCCATTTGGCGAATACAACCTTCTGCTGGTTGCCCCCGCTCAGATTGGATACCGCTGTCTCCGACCCTGGTGTCCGGATTCCCAGACGTTCAATCAAAGAAGAGACCTTGCCCTGCTCCTGTTTCCGGCGGATGACACCCAGGCTGCTGATACCGGACAAGCCCGCGAGCGTAATATTTTCCCGGACGGACATCGTTCCGATAATGCTCTGCCTGCGCCGGTCTTCAGGCATATACCCGATCCCGGCGGCTGCAGCCTTCTGCGGGCGGAGCTTCGATATCACGCGCCCTTCAAATTCAATGCTTCCTGCGGTAATGCCGTCCCCGTCAAACAATGACTGCGCCAGCTCCGAATGCCCGGAGCCCATAAGCCCCGTAACTCCGACGATTTCCCCGCTGCGGACTTGCAAGCTCACCCCGCGGAATTGTGACCGGTGGGTCAGCCCCTTGACTGTCAGCAGCGGATCACCATACTGGCTGTTTTTAGCCGGGAACTGTTCCTCCAGACTCCTGCCGGCCATCCGGAATACAATGTCCTCCACCTGCAGGCCATCCGTATCCAGGGTGTCGATTCTGGCCCCATTGCGGAAGACCGTAATTCTGTCGCACAGCTCCACGACTTCCCCCAGGTAGTGGGAAATATAGATCATGCTGATGCCCTTGCTGCTCAGATCGCGGATAATGCGGAACAACTGGTCGGCCTCGCGCCGGGCAAGCACGGATGTTGGCTCATCGAATACAATAATTTTCGGCTGATGGAGCAGTGCCCGGCATATTTGAACAAGCTGCTGCTCGCCTACAGTCAGCTCGCTAATCAGCCGATTTCCCTGAAGATTTAAGCCCAGCTTGTCCTTCAGAACGGCTTCCGCCTGTCTTTCCAGCTGGCGCCGGTTTATGAATTTGAATGGCGAGAATGAAGGCTCCATACCTAGAAATAACGACTCGGCCACTGTCAGGAACGGCACAATCTGCCGCTCCTGATGAATAAAATGAATCCCCAGCTTCTCAACCAGTCTTGTTGTCAAGCGCCCCTGCACGTGTCCTTCAAGCCGGATTTCCCCGCTATCCTGGCTGTAGATGCCAGCTAATATCTTCATTAATGTTGATTTGCCTGCGCCGTTCTCACCGACCAGTCCGTGAATTTCACCCCGGCGAAGCTGGAAATCGACCTGATTCAGCGCCAGGACACCGGGAAATCCCTTGTGAATGCCTGACATCTCCAAAATGAAGTCTTCATTTCCCAATCCGGCTCACTCCCCTCTCGCCTACGAACCCCCGGCGGTCAGCTTTTTGCGTATTTCCTCAACGTTATCCTTGGTAACGATGAACGGCTCCAAATAGACCGTCTTCGGAATCTTCTCTCCCGCCAGATAGCGGGCTGCTGTGTCCACAGCCGCTTGACCCAATTTGTATGGCTCCTGCGCGACATCCAGGGTGAAGGAGCTTTTTGGATCGGCTACCAGATCAAGCGCAGCCGGCTCGGCATCCACACCGTAGACTTTAATATCGCTTCGTCCCGCAGCGTCAATTGCCTGGGCTGCACCGATCTGCGGAATATCCCAGCACGCCCACACCGCTTTCAAATCGCCTTTTTTCGGATATTTAACGAGCAGATCCTGAATTTTCTTGCGCGCATCCTCGATGGTCCCCGGGATGACATCCTGCAGCTCGGGCTCAATAAATTCCACTTTCGGATAGTCCTTGGCGACGTACTTCATCTGGTCATAGCGGATGCGGCAGGCCTGTACACCGTAAAAACCGTTGAACACCGCAACCTTCCCTTCCCCGTCGATATCCTCGAACATATGCCGGGCAAGGGATGAACCGATATAGTAATTGTCCGACATATGGTTCGTAATACTGAATTCGCTCGGATGGTCGATCGTGAATAGCGGAATATTGGCGGCCTTGACCTTCTCCAGCGCATTTGCGAATACTTTCGTATCGCCCAGATGCTTAATAATGGCATCAGGCTTTTGTGTAATCAGATTCTCAATATCGGCAATCGCCTTCTGGTCATTCCGCTCGCCGTCAGCCGCAATGACTGTCCCGCCCAGTTCCTTGATCCGGTCGATCTGCCCCTGATAGGCCTGGCGGTCATTATTATCCTGAGTGCCAATAACAGAAATTCCGATCGTTTTACCTGCCAATGATGGCACAGGAAGACCATCTACAACACCTTTTAACCCTGAATCCGAAGCCGGTGCTCCCCCCGCCTGATCTGTGTTTGCTGCTGTGGCTGTGACCCCGCCGCCTGCTTCTGCCGTACCGGTTGCTGCCGGACTTCCATTTCCAGCTCCGCCCCCGTTTGTCGTACATGCCGATAATAACGCCGTCATCAGGATGATTAGGCTCATTAATAACGCCTTTGCTCTTGCTGCTTTATACATGTCATGCTCCCTGCCTTCTTTACGTGAATGGTGTGCCGGATGATGATCATCCTTGGGCGGCCGATTGCAAGCTTCTGTGCTGTCGGTATTCAAAAAAAGCCGCCCCTAATCCGCCGCATGCTCCTTGGCGGCATCAAATGAACAGCTCCGGTTGCCGGTCGCCTGTATGCAATTGATGATTGTTCACTTTCCTTTATGAACCGGAATATTGTTGCCCGCGATCATCTCGCCGAACGGGCTGATAAACGCCGGATCGGAAACTTTGTCCGATGGTGCAAGCGGGAGCTTCGGAAATAGCAGCTCTGCTGTCCGGTACGCTTCCTCCAGATGCGGGTAGCCCGACAAAATGAATGTCTCAATGCCCAGTGCTGCGTATTCCTTCATTCGTGCCGCCACATTGTCAGGATTGCCAACCAGAGCTGTACCCGCTCCACCACGGACAAGGCCAATGCCTGCCCACAGATTGGGGCTGATTTCAAGCTTCGACCGGTCGCCCTTATGAAGCTCGGACATCCGTCTTTGTCCTTCGGAATCCATTCTGGCAAATATCTTCTGCGCCGATAGAATCGTCTCCTCATCCAGGTGGGCGATCAGCTCATCTGCCGCCTGCCACGCTTCTTCCTCCGTCGGCCGGACGATAACATGCAGGCGGATACCGAACTTCAGCTTGCGGTCCTTCTGCGCAGCCAGCTTGCGCATACGCTCGATTTTCTCCCCGACCTGATCCGGCGGTTCCCCCCACGTCAGATACACATCAATATGCTCGGCTGCAACATCCTGTGCCGCCTCCGATGATCCGCCGAAATACAATGGAGGATACGGCTTCTGAATCGTCGGGTACAACACGGTTCCGCCTTCGACTTTCAGATGTTTCCCTGTGAAATCCACCTGTTCTCCGGAAAGTTCCCTGCGCCAGATGGTCAGGAATTCATCCGTTAACTCATAGCGCTCATCATGCGTGAGGAACAAGCCGTCTCCGGCGAGCTCGACCGGATCACCTCCGGCAACAACGTTAATGAGCAGTCTTCCCTTCGAAAACCGGTCCAGTGTGGCTGCCATTCTCGCTGCAATGGTCGGGGTTGTGAGGCCCGGGCGGACAGCGACCAGAAACTTCAACCTCTCCGTCACCGGCACGAGCGTAGAAGCTACGATCCAGGCATCTTCGCATGATTTTCCTGTAGGCAGCAGAACCCCGCTAAAGCCCAATTCATCCGCCGCCTGGGCAATTTGCCTGCAGTAGCTGTAGCTGACCGAGCGCGCGCCTTCCCTTGTTCCCAAATAACGTCCGTCCCCGTGAGTCGGAATAAACCAAAACAATTCCATATGCTTCCCCTCTTTTCAGCAGGTCTTGTCAGAACCGCTCAGATTTCATATTATTTAACGGCTATCGGGCCGCTCTTGCTCGTCTCCTTCAGCAGCTTCCAGATCGGATCGATCAGGCGTTCCTTGTCAAACTCAACATATTGGCTCGCATAAGCCCGTACCGGATCACCTGCATAAAACCGTTCGTACAGCTCATGCCGGGAACCGAGCGGACTGCCTACCAGATCCCAGGCCAGCTTGAGCAACTGCACCTTCTTCTCAGCACTTACTGCTGCGCCTTCAAAGTAGAGATG
The DNA here is from genome assembly GCF_000422505.1 of Paenibacillus pinihumi DSM 23905 = JCM 16419. GTDB lineage: Bacteria > Bacillota > Bacilli > Paenibacillales > Paenibacillaceae > Paenibacillus_D > Paenibacillus_D pinihumi. The sequence continues at coordinate 151,084 of NZ_KE383864.1, forward strand.
CATCAGCTTCGATATCGGCCCGTAGAAGTCCTCCATCCCCGAAGGCGCCTGAACGAAGCCGCCTCCGCCCACCTGCTGCAAAATCTCAATCGCCCGCGGATAAAATTTAGTCCCGATGTTGCGGGCGGTATGGATGTAGGACAGCTCCGGTACGTACACGCCGGATTCATCATGCTTGCCCTGTGTCTCCGAGGCAATAATCAGCGCCTTGATAATGTCAATCTGCCCGATCATCTCTCCCAGCTTCTCTTGAACATGGAGGAAGCCGGTCACGCCGATTGATTCCGCCATCGCCATCGACACCCCTGTGACGAATTCCAGCTTTGCGACGAAGCGGACGACATTTTGATGGAACGCAAGCGCATTGGCCGTCTGATTCGCCCGGAGCGCGAGCACCTTCTCCGAGTCCCCATACAGCAGCACCCGTTCCCATGGGATAAGGACATCATCAAAGAACAGAACCGCATCCATCTCATCATATTTGGCACTGAGCGGATGATTATGCTCCCGGCTGTCGGCGAAGGACTCCCGGCATACAATGTGCAGGCCAGGCGAATTCGCCGGTACGATGAGCACATGCGCATGATTTGCATCCTTGGCATCGAACTTCAGGAACGAGAAGATGATGAAGTCATGCGTGTAAGGCGCGCCGGTGGCAATCATTTTCGCCCCTCTCACCACGATGCCGTCTTCTGTCTCCCGCACAACATGCAGGAAGCGCTCGGCGATGCGGCTGTCATCCAGATTGCTGGAACGGTCGATTTGCGGATCAATAATTGCCGTCGTCAAGAACAAATCCTGGTCTCTGGCCTGCTCATAGTAAGCGGAAATTTTGCTCTCGAAATTCGGATCGAGTGCCTTGAGCTGTCCCCGTGCGGCATACCAGCCGGTAATAATGGATCTTGCATAGTCCGATAACCGACTCATCATGCCATGCGTTTCGTTCGACCAGCAGCTGAACGACCTGCTTCGGCGGGCGAGCTCTTCCTGTGTATGCGGAACAAGAAAGGAGCTGTGAGCATAATGTTCCCGGCCCTCGACCTTGAACCCGACCGTCTCTCTCAGTACCGGATCATCGAGCGTATCGAACAGCCCGCTTATCGTATCCAATGTTCCCTTAAAAGCCGGATGTCCGGCAATATGCTCCACCTTTTTTCCTTCGAGCCATACACTGCGCCCGTCATTCAAACTGCGGAGAAACGATGCTCCTCTCAAAAGTGTAAAACCTCCCTCGCAAAACCAATTCAATTAATTCCGATTGATTTTGTATAATTTATTTATTATCATAGCTATTAATCTAGCGGATGCAACAATCAATATTTCTTATTTTGCCGTTTAACCAACAGATTTCAGGCCAAATGTCTGATTTCCGGGACATAATCATACGTTAGGATTTCAGGTGTAGGCTGACAAATCGGTACTATCAAATTTTTATTTTGTTGCTTATCCGACAATTTTGATCAAAATGATGGATTAATAGGAGGGAATCAAAATGACGGCATCCAACATGCCAGCCGACCGGCGGGTCCGCCGCACCCAGCAAATGATCACGGAAGCTTTCTTGTCTCTCTGCAAGGAAAAGGAATATAAGGATATTATTATCCGGGATATTACGGAGCGGGCGAATGTGAACCGTTCCACCTTTTACGCCCATTATGTGGATAAGGAGGAGCTGCTGCAAAAGATCGTGGATGAGAAATTGTCGGTGCTCAGCGAGCTGTCGGGGAATTACACGGATGCATACCGCCCTGATTTTGATGCGCCGGATCCTTACTTTGTTGCCCTCTTTGAGCATTTGGCTGCTCATGAAGTGTTCTATCGTGTGATGCTGGGCAAAATGCCGTCTTCCTTCTATACCTCCAAAATGCTGGGAGTCATCCGGGACAGCTTCTATGCGCGCATTTCCAATATCGGCAAAGAGCAGAAGCTGCTGATTCCGCTGGATATTCTGTTGGACTACACAAGCTACTCGGCTCAGGGCATCATCGAAAAATGGCTGTCACAAAATATGATGTATTCCCCGCATTATATGGCTCTGCAGCTTACCCGGCTTTCTCTGCTCGGTGTATATTCCTCTATGGGTCTGCATGGAGAGCGTAACGGAGCGTAATGGGTGCATAAAAGAAAAGACCACTTGTGCTCATCAATCAGCATAAGTGGTCTTTAGAGCTTCATTGCATCATAAGCGATCTGGTCATGAAATGTTGCCAACAGCCTTGAGCGTCGTCCCGATTGCCGCATCCAGCGCAGCCGTCGTCCCCTGGTACGGATGCTTCGCGCCGAAAGTATGGTCTCCGTCCGCAATGGTTATCCATTCAATGTCCGCTCTGCGACGAACCAGTTGCTCCGAACCATGAATGAGCCTGCGGTAATCCTGCTCTCCCTGAACGAGCACCAGCGGCACCTTCAGTTCTGTGATCCGCTCCACAATATTAAAACGCTCCCTGTTCTGCTCCAAATCCTCAGCGATAACCCGCTCCAGCGGCATCTGCTGGCCGGTTCTGGCATTGCGGATATGCGCAATGCCCTGCTCACGCATAGCCTGCAGCTCTGCTTCGCCGAACATGTCCTCGAACCGGACGGAGCCATTCCAGGCAATAACGGCTTGAACCGAATCCGGGTGGTCGAGCGCCCATAGAATTGCCTCTCCGCCACCGCGGCTGTGCCCCAGGAGAATAAGGCGTGCGGCCGCTGGTTGCCGGCCTTGAACCGGCAAGCTTCCCGTCTTAATCTGTTCCAGCAGGCTGCCCAGATCCTCCAGGTCTCCGGTGAACGTCTGGCGTCCGAATTTCTCCAGCTCATCAAATTCATTCAACGACTCCCCGACACCATTGCGGGAGAGATTGAACCGGATGACATCATAATCCACTGCCAGCCGTTCGGACACAGAAGGAAACATTCCCCAGTCCTTAAACCCTTTAAAACCATGAATAATGACAATTGTCCCCTGCGGCTGTCCGGAAGCGGCATAATGAAGATTGCCGCGGATAATCCTTGTTTCTGCCGAATCTGCCGTAAATTGAAATGAAGCCTCAGTTTCCATAACAATTAACCCTCCCCATATTTTTAGTAAGCACAAGCGGCTGCCAGAGCAGCAGCAGCAGCGTACCTTCATGCGAATACTCGGCCCATCACGACCGATACGTCTGCCAGCTGTTGCAAAGGGATGTTCAGTTGATACAAAAAACAGCCCCTTCTGCACTTGCATAAGGGGCTTGCAATAAATATTACAGGGTAAACGACTCGCCCGGCTGGACGACCTTCCCGTTCAGACCATTCTCCGTCAGCTTGTCCACATAAAGCTGGCCATCCTGCTTGAGCAAATCAAACGTATTGTAATGCACCGGAACCGTCAGCTTTGCATTCAGCCATTTGGCTGCAATCAAAGCATCCTCCGGTCCCATCGTATAATTGTCGCCGATCGGCAAGAACGCCAGATCAATGTTGTTCAGCTCACCGTACATTTTCATGTCCCCGAACAACGCCGTATCGCCTGCATGATAGATTGTCTTGCCTTCAATCGTCAGCAGCAAGCCGCTCGGCATGCCCATGTACATAATGTTCTTTTCCTGATCAAGTGTTACCCCGGAGCTATGGAAGGCCTGCGTCAGCTTAACACGGCCAAATTCAAACTCCCGCGCTCCACCCAGGTTCATCCCTTGCGTCTTCACGCCCTGCCAGCTGAAATAATTCGCCAGCTCCACCATGGTCACAATGGTGGCGTCGTTATTTTTGGCAATTGCCGCCGCATCCCCAATATGGTCTTCATGCGCATGCGTCAAGAGCACATACTGGACCTTAATGTCCTCCACTTTGACTTTTGCCAGCGGGTTATGGGTAATGAAAGGGTCAATAATAATCGACTGGCCGCCTGTCGTAATCTGTACGCTCGAATGTCCGTGAAATATAATTTCCAAGATACAACCTCCTACGAATAACAGGATGATTCGGGGATCGGACAACTGCGCAATTCCCGTTACTTCCTATTGTAACGAATCTGCTCCCCCGGTTCAAATCTGTTCTGCCGGCATGTTGTAGCCGGCCGGAATTTTGACTTCGAAAACTAACGCCCGGCTTATTCTTTTTCACCCCGTACCTCGAAGGCTATCTCCGCAGAAATACGGTAGCGGTCATTTTGTAATTCCTCCTGCCCGGAGATATTAAAATCGGCTTCCACCTTCACTGCATAGCTTCCCTCAGGGAAGCCTTCCTGCTCCAGAAATTCCTTTATGAACGCCTCTTGTTCCGGGCTTGGGCGGATAATAACCGTTTGCTTGGCATAACGCTCCGATGTCCATTGTCCCTGTTTCAGCACTGTACGAATTAACGGCTGGTCCATTTCATAACCGAGTCCGATTGCTCTTGTCTGTTCTTGGATTAGAAAAGTAAACGGCGAAGCGGCATGCTCGATCAATACCGCTTCTTCGTTTCCCGCATATTTCAGCCGGGCCTCCAGCTCCACTTCCTCACCAGGGCGATAGGCTTTCTTGGCGGACATGACCTGAAGGGTAAATTCTCCACGGGTTGCCTCGCTGATCACAGCTTCTGTTTGTTTATAATCTTCAAAGTGCCGTGCAGGCTGAATGACCGGTTTCTCCATGTCGTTCAAGACGGCCTTGCTTTGACAGCCGCCAACAAACAGCATCGTCAGAATGAAAGACGCTGCAAGCAACCTGTTCAATTCACTCTACTCCCCTTCTTCCGTTTAAGCTATATAACGGAAAAATAAGGAAAGAAGTTGCAGCTGTTCATTTACTCCGCACAAGAAACACCATTTATGTAATATCCGTCCTCTTGATACACCTTGAAGGCAATTTCCAGCTCCTGTATCCCTGCTGCCTGGATATGGCTCGTAATCGTTCTGGCCAGCACGTCGCGAACTTCCCTGCCCCGCTCGAACCAGGCAACCTCGATAAACGGGTATACGCCAGTGACGCCTTCTTCCCCAATTGCTGTAACCTGAAGGCAATCAATAGTAAAATTATCGGTCCCGCAACCGCATACCTGTGCCATCTCCTGCAGCAAAGGCTTGCTGATCACAGCCAGCACATCCTTATCAATACCGCGCACCGTTAATTGAGGCAACCCGATCTCCCCTTTCACTTGATTCAATCGACTTATTCATCTGCTTCCTTATAATGATTCGCGCAGAATGCTTCAGCCTCGGCCAGCTCGTCATCTTCCAGATCATAATCCAGGAAACGGTTCGTCGTCCGCTCGTACAGCTCATGTTTGACAATACGGCCTCCGCTCTCTTCAACTACATACACAGCCTTAACATAGATGCCGTGCGGAGAGTAAAGCTCGTCCTCTTCATCCAGCTCCAAATCCAGCAAAAACTCATATCGCTTTCCGCTTAAAATGCGAAACGGGTCCTTGACCAGCTCGACTTGATATTCTGTAATATTCAAATTCCTCATCCTTTCAATTGCCATTTGCTCTTGTACGCCTGAAGACGACCTGGGCAAAGTGTTTGCGTTCTTGGATTTTAGCACTACGTTCTCAAACATGCCAGTTTAATTTTAATTTCAACCTGCAATTGTTGTTATTTAGTTCAAATTATGGTAATCTACCCTTTAACAAGTTTAACCAATTTATCTGGTACCAACCTAAGCATATAACATGAAAATTAATGAACGGAACAGTACTCCATGACCAGCAGTCCAAGCGAGCCGGGTTGGTGAGAGCCGGTACATGTCTCATGGAGGAATCGCATCCGGGAAATGGTTTGCAGAAACCCTGTTAATGGTGCGTAGGCAAATCCGGTTAACGGCCGTTATTCTGTATCAAGTTGATCGGATACGAAAGTATTCGATACTTAGAGTGGCACCGCGGGAACCTGTAAAGGCTCTCGTCTCTGATTTCAAGAGACGAGAGCCTTTTTGCTGTATCTTTTCATCAGCCATTTGATTGACAGACTCAAAGAGCTTTACATTAAGAATTTTAGGAGGAATACCAGCTATGGACCAAATTAAAACTCTTGTAGCCAGAGAAGTCGCAAATCTGCTTAAAGCTCCTGCAGCAGAACTGTTGCAGTGGCTGGAGTATCCGCCCAACCCGGATATGGGTGATCTTTCCCTCCCCTGCTTCAAGCTAAGCAAGACGCTGCGGATGTCTCCGCAAGCAATTGCCGATGATCTTAAGGAGCGTCTTCAACTTCCGGAGGTCGAACAATGCGAGTCAGCAGGCGGCTACCTGAATATCTTCTTCCATAGAGCTATATTTTCCAGCAAGGTAACGACTATGATTCTTAACCAGGGGGAACATTACGGCGCTCGAAATGATGGGGCTGGTCAAACAGTTGTGTTCGATTTCTCATCTCCGAATATTGCCAAGCCTTTTCATATTGCCCATCTGCGCTCCACTGTGATTGGAAATGCACTGTACCGTATCCATTCCTTTCTGGGCTATACATGCATTGGAATCAACCATCTGGGCGACTGGGGCACCCAGTTTGGCAAGCTGATTACTGCCTATCACCATTGGGGCAGCGCAGAGAAAGTTGACAGCGGGGGTATTGATGAGCTGCTGCGGCTGTACGTGCATTTTCACGATCAAGCAGAGTATGACTTCACATTAGAGGACCAGGCGCGAGCCTGGTTTGTCAAGATGGAACAAGGCGACCAAGAAGCTCTGCGGTTATGGCGCTGGTTCGTAGACATTAGCTTGAAGGAATTCAACCGTATCTATGAGCTGCTTAATGTACAGTTTGATCACTATACGGGTGAAAGTTTCTACAATGACAAGCTGGCTGCTATTGTCAGCCGCTTGAAGGACAAGGGACTGCTGGAGGAAGACAAGGGCGCATGGCTAATCCGGCTGGATAAATACGATATGCCCCCTGCGTTAATTCTAAAACAGGATGGCAGCTCTCTGTATCATACCCGCGATATCGCCGCGGCGATTTACAGAAAAGAAACGTACAGCTTCAACAAAGCGATCTACATCACCGATTATGCGCAAAACCTTCATTTTGGACAGTGCTTCAAAATTATCGGGCTGCTCGGCTATGAATGGGCGAATGAACTGAACCACGTAGCGTTTGGAAGGGTCAGTATTGATGGCGCTGGACTGTCTACACGAAAAGGCAAGGTCATCAAGCTTGAGGATGTGCTGGAACAAGCCATCTCGAAGGTAAAAACGATCATAGAAAAAAGAAATCCCGGACTTGAGAATATCGATGAAGTAGCAAGACAGGTCGGTGTAGGCGCGATTATCTTCAATGACTTGAGTGCAAACCGAATCAAGGATATTTCATTCTCCTGGGAGGAAACGCTCAACTTTGACGGTGAAACGGGTCCCTACGTGCAGTATGCGCATGCCCGGGCTTGCAGTGTTCTCACCAAAGCAACCAGGTACAAAGATAACGTGCAAGCCCCCGGTCGTCAACCAACTGAGCATCTTGGGGACGACGACTCCTATGAATTGGTGAAGCTGCTCTCACTTTTCCCTGAACAGACACGGTTAGCCATGCAGAAACTGGAGCCGTCCATTATCAGCCGATACTTGATTGATGTCGCCCAGGCATTTAGCCGCTTCTATCATGAATGCCCCATTATCACTGCAGATGCTCCCGTCCGGCAGGCACGGATTGCCCTGGTGCATTGCGTGAAAATCACCCTGCGCAACGGACTGAATCTGATCGGCCTTCAAGCGCCGGAAAAAATTTAACCTCTTTAAGACCAGCTGACCACAAGCTGCATTTTATTTGCTTGTGGTCAGCCCCAATTATTCGGAAACCTCATCCTTCCGTATGGCACCGGACCCTCTAAACATCATCAAATCACTTTCATTTCATATAATGTATTATTAATCATTTAATTACAATTTTTATTTATATATCAGCCTTTTTTTCGGATTTTTAGCTTATTTTCAACACTTTTATTACATATATTTTACTTTTATTATTAACTTTTGGAATGAAAATATTTTTGATGCAAACTCTTCATTTCTGTGCTACGATACGTCTTGGTCCAAGACTTGCAACATGAATGAAGAAAGAAGGATTAATTGAAAATGAAAGCCGCACAACAACAACCAGAGACCAACAAATCTGGCCAAAAAGGGAAAGAACTCCATCTGTTCTACCTGACCTGGCCGATTTTTCTCGAAATATTCCTGTTTATGCTGATGGGTATTGCAGATACGTTCATGCTCAGCGAAATATCGGATAATGCGGTATCCGGCGTCGGGGCAGCGAATCAGTACCTGCATATTGCCATTCTTATCCTTGAGGTCATCGGCAATGGTGCTTCCATTGTCGTCGCCCAATATATCGGATCGCGCAAGTTTTTTGAAGCATCGCGAATATCCGCGCTTGCCGTATCACTCAACCTGATCGTCGGTCTCGTTATCAGCGCAGGCTTTGTCGCCATGGGCGGGCAAATGCTCGCTGCACTTAACCTTCAGGGTGAAATATTAGAGTACGCCAAGAGCTACCTGGCCATTGTCGGAGGCGGGATCTTCCTGCAAGCCATTATCAACTCACTGGCAGCCATTATTCGTGTACACGGATATACAAAGGAAGCCATGTATGTGTCACTCGGCATGAACATTATTCACATTATCGGGAACTATGCTTTAATTTTCGGGCATTTCGGCATGCCTCAGCTCGGGGCTCAGGGTGCGGCGATTTCATCCGTACTTAGTCGTGCCGTTGCTATTATCGTCTTTTTCTGGGTGCTGTACCGCATTATGGAGGTACGGATTGAGTTTAAGCACTATTTTTCCTTATCCAAAGCGTACATCTCCAAAATTTTGAAGATCGGCATTCCGTCTGCATTGGAGCAAGTCATGTATCAGTCCTGTCAGATTATGTTCCTGTTCTATGCGACCTTCTTAGGAGAAGCGTCGATGGCAGCCAGACAGTACGCGGCCAATATCTCCATGTTTATCTATCTGTTTGCCTTCGCGATCGGGATGGGTACATCGATTATCGTCGGCAGGATGGTCGGAGCTGGACGTCCGGAGGTCGCTTATCAGCGGGTTTGGAAAAGCGCGCGTTCAGCCAGCATCGCTACGCTTGTGATGGTCGCGGTCATTATTACTTTCCGGGAACCCCTGATGTCCATCTTCACAAATGATCCGGAAGTAATTCGTCTTGGCGCAAACGTCCTGCTGCTCAGCATTGTGCTGGAGACGGGACGCACGATCAATATCATTATTGTCAATGCGCTGCGAGCTTCCGGAGATGCGAAGTTCCCGCTATGGATCGGGATGTTCACAATGGTCGGCATGAGCGTTCCGCTCGGCTACCTGTTCGTCTTCAAGCTCGATATGGGGCTGGCAGGTATCTGGCTTGCTATCGCCTCCGACGAGTGGCTTCGGGCCATAATTATGTCTCTGCGCTGGCGCAGCCGCTCCTGGGAAAAGCACGCGCTTGTTAAGCCGGACATGGGCGAGGCGGCCATTCCGTCACATTAAGCAACATGCATATGAATGCTAACAGCCGTACAAGGCGGGCAATCACATTTGTACGGCTTTTTTTGCCAAGAGCTATCCAAGGCCGACAAACTGTATCTGGTGGATGACGCCCATATCTATCCAACATTAATATTATGAACAAAAAGAACAGCTTTCCTTAACCGTCAGACGATCAGGGAAAGCTGTTCTTTTTACCTGCTGTATTCGTACGGTTTGGTACGGGTATAACTCCGGTAAACCCAAATACCCGCAGCGAGCCAGCATCCGCTTGCCAGCAAACCGCCGACAATATCGCTTGGATAATGGACACCGAGATAAATCCGGCTGATCCCCATCATAATAATGAGGGCCACACTCGCTGTAATTAAAGCAATTCGCCCCCACAACACGGGAATATGCTTCCAGAGCAGGTAGGTCAAAATGCCATACAAACTAAAAGCCCCCATCGTATGCCCGCTCGGAAAGCTGTATCCTGTCTCCTCAACAATCCGGTAAATTGTCGGGCGCTCCCTTAAAAATGCCGCCTTTAGCACCATATTCAGCAGCGCCGAGCCCCCGGTTGCGAATACAAACAAAATCAGTTCTTTCCGGTGATGCAAAATGACGCCCATCAGCAGCATGGCAGCGACAGCAATCATAATGACCGGCTTGGTCGAGCCGATAAATCCGAGCGCAACCATCACACGGGTCAGACCAGGGGATTCCATGCCCTGAAAGAAATGAATGAAGATATCGTCGAACGACTTCACCCGGTCAGCACCGACGAGATAAGCAACAAGCCCAAAACCCGCTGCACATAGCAGGCCAATCAACAATACGCCCGATAATCGGGTTCCCAGCTTCATATTTTTGCAAACTCCTAAGTTAAAAGATTTGATACCGAACATTCCTCGCTCTTGGCAAAAACACAACGTCTTCATACCATTGGCGTCATGCCTTCGTATCTATAATCAAGCAGACGTCATGCCTCATTCCGTAATTACCCCAGCTCATGCCCGGTCATTAGAATGTAGGCGACAAGGAAGATATTCAGGCCGACAATTACAGCTGTAGACAGCCAAGCTAAAATTTTCACAGGACGGGAATTAACAAACTGCCCCATCTTGCTTTTACTGCTTGTAAACATAACCAGCGGAATAACCGCGAATGGAAGCTGCAAACTGAGCACAACCTGGCTCCACAACAGCAGCTCTCCAAGTCCCTTGGAGCCGGCTACCCAAGTGACGATAAAAGCCGGAACCACAGCGACAAGACGGGTAATCACCCTTCTGAGCCATGGCGGGATGCGAAACTGGATGAACCCCTCCATGACAATCTGCCCGGCAAGTGTGCCGGTTATTGTCGAGTTCTGGCCGGAGGCCAGCAGCGCAACAGCAAACAATGTGCTGGCAATGCCGATACCAAGCGCCGGACTGAGCATCTGATACGCGCCTTCAATCTCGGACACCTCCAGCCCCCGTCCGTAAAAGGCAGCGGCGCCAACGATCAGAATTGCGGAATTAATCACAAAAGCAATGGTAAGCGAGCCGACGGAATCCAATATGGAAAACTTAACGGCCTCCCGCCGGCCAGCCTCGCTGCGGTCATAGCGGCGTGTCTGGACAATAGATGAGTGCAAATATAAATTATGCGGCATAACCGTCGCCCCCAGAATGCCAAGCGCAATAAACAGCATTGCCGGATTCGTGACAATTTCCGGACTTGGCATATACCCGGCCAGCAGCTCTGACCACTGCGGCCTCGAAGCAATCACTTCAAAGATAAAAATACCGAAGATCGTCGCCATCAGGACGATGACAATCGATTCCAGCACCCGGAACCCTTTTTTCTGCAGCAGCAATAACAGCATAACGTCCACTGTTGTAACAGCAATGCCAACCAGGAGCGGCATGCCAAACAGCAAATTGAGCGCAATCGCGGACCCGATAACCTCAGCCAAATCCGTCGCCATTATGGCAAGCTCGGCAAGTATCCATAGGATAACTGCCCAATGCTTGCTGATGCCGTCTCTGGTCGCCTGGGCTAAATCCCGTCCTGTCGCAATGCCAAGCTTCGCAGCCAGCCCCTGAAGCAGCATGGCGATTAAATTCGAGATGAGAATAACGGACAGCAGCGTGTAGCCATACCTGCTGCCTCCTGCGATCGATGTCGCCCAGTTGCCGGGGTCTACATAGCCGACTGCAATTAGCGCGCCCGGTCCGGAGAAGGCGAAAAACTTCCTCCAGAAGCCGGCTCCCGCGGGGATTGAAACCGTGTTGTTAACCTCCTCCAGGCTGTTTCTCTCGCCTTGGCTCAACCAGCCGGAAGAATGCTTAGACGATGATGTTGTCATCCCAGTTCCTTCTTTCCTTGACATGCCGATTATGTAAGCGGCCAACTGGCCTTTGCAGGCTGTCAAGGCTTGCAAAGGTCAGTATTATTTCATGGAGGGAACCATATTTTTGGCGCCGGATAACAGCTCTGATACCGTTACGAATTCATAGCCCCTATTGTTGAGCTCGGGCAAAATTTTCTCCAGCGCTTTAACCGTTTGGCTTTGGCCGCTTACGTAGTCGTGTAGCAATATAATATCCCCGTTGTGAACATTCTTCAATACTTTATTTACAATATAGCCCACCCCCGGCCTGGACCAGTCCCGTGTATCCTGATGCCAGGACCACATAATCGTCTTTAGTCCCTCCTGCCGCGCGATGCGGAGAACAGCCTCGTCAAACATGCCTCCGGGGGGTCTGAACAACGTTGGCCTCTGGCCGGTTACAGTATAAATGACCTCCTGTGTCTTGGCAATCTCATTGTGTATGCGCTCTGCTGTAAATGAATTGTTGAAAAAGTGATGCGTAAAGGTATGATTGGCGATCTCATGCCCCTCCTCCATCTCCCGTCTCAGCAAATCCGTGTGCTTGCCTGCTTTGCTTCCGATAACAAAGAAGGTCGCCCTGGCATGATGCTGTTTCAACAAATCCAGTATGCGTGGTGTATCCTTGGGATCTGGACCGTCATCGAAGGTCAGGGCGATTACCTTTTTCTTGCCTGGAACCTCCCAAACGACTTCGCCACGCGCCTCATAATAATCCCGGTTTTTCCTCGGAGCGGCCGACGCCTCCGCTGTGCAAGAGAGCCCAAGCAGCATAAGGGCAACCATAATCTTTATGCTTCTCATATTTACTCCTCTCTGGAACATACAAGTTGTAACGGCAGGATCGCCGTCTTTATGATCATAATTAATGGATATCGGGAGTGATAAAAAGGAGCCCCTGGCTGGCAGGACAGCTCCTTCTTAGTGGAAAAAACCTTAAAATCCTTTGTATTGCGGTTCCTCGTTCTCAAGCTGTTGAACTCTGGCCGCAACCTGGTCAACGATTTGCTGTGTTTGCTCTGCAGCATTCGTAAACAGTGTTTTTGCCTCTTGGTTTTGAGTGCTAAGCGCAAATTGCTCCAGGCTCGCTTGAGCGCTTTTTAATGAAGCGACACAGGTTTTCACTTGGCTTGCAACGGTCATGGTTCATCCCTCTTTATCGTTTTATTTGCCAGTAATCTTTGGCGACTCATCTATCATTCCTCGCTTTGCGCCAGCCAAAACAGGAAATTTATTGAATTTCATTTTGTAAATGCAGATCTGCAAATTCATAAATTTGACCAGCGGTGGAATAATGACAGCAATCAAAAACAATATCTGCGAGGAATGGATATGGCAAATAACAAACTGAAAAAGCTGACTCCTGTCCAACAGGAATATCAGCGGATGGCACTGGCCAAGCAGCCCAAGCGTAAAACCTTGCGAAACGTCCTTCGCGCCTTTTTGACGGGCGGGCTGATCTGTGTTTTAGGACAAGCGATAACCAATGCTTTCGTTCATTGGGGCGGCATGGATAAAGTGAAGGCTGGCAATCCTACTGTAGCTGTCTTGATTCTCATCTCGGTCATACTGACGAGTCTGGGGTTATATGACAAAATCGGGCAATGGGCCGGGGCCGGATCTGCCGTTCCGGTCACAGGTTTTGCCAATTCAATGGCTTCTGCTGCCATTGAACACAGAAGTGAAGGGCTTGTTCTGGGTACAGGCGCCAATATGTTCGAGCTGGCAGGCTCGGTCATTGTATTTGGAACTGTTGCTGCCTTCATTATCGGGAATATTCATATGGTGATCAAACTGGCAATGGGAGGCGGATGACATATGCAGCAGGGGCATCAGACATGGGTATTCAATAACAGGCCGGTTATCGCATCAACAGCCGCTGTCGTAGGTCCTTTTGAGGGCCGGGGGCCGCTTGCCAATGATTTTGATCTGATTCACGGTGATTCCACATTAAACCAGGAGAGCTGGGAGAAAGCAGAGAAAGTGTTGTTTGAGGATGCAGCCCAGTTGGCAATCGAGCAGGCCGGCTTATTAAAGGAACAAATTGATTTTTTCATCGGCGGCGATCTGATGAACCAGATTATAAGCACCAGCTATGCCGCACGAACGCTCAGCATCCCCTATCTGGGTGTGTTTGGAGCATGCTCAACATCGATGGAAAGTCTTGCTCTGGCCGCTTATCTTGTGAATACCAGGGGCGGCAAGAATGTCCTGGCAGGCACCTGCAGCCATAACTCTACAGCGGAGAAGCAATTCCGTTACCCGACTGAATATGGCTCCCAGAAGCCCCCATATGCCCAGTATACCGTAACTGGCGCTGGCGCGGCTGTCGTATCCAGCAAGGGAAAAGGGCCGGTTATTACATCGGCCACGATGGGCAGGGTCATTGACATGGGAATCAAAGATCCGTTCAATATGGGCGCAGCAATGGCACCGGCTGCTGTCGATACTATTACAGCACATTTCCGGGATTTGCGGATTGGGCCGGAAGAATACGATATGATTGTCACAGGCGATCTGGCACAGGTCGGTCACGGGCTTGCGAGAGATTTGTTTGAAAAGCACGGGATTCCGATACATAAGACCGATTTCCAAGACTGCGGCATGATGATCTATGATTACAACACGCAAATGGTACAGGCAGGCGGCAGCGGATGCGCATGCAGCGCAGTCGTAACCTATGGTCATCTAATGAAGCGGATGAACCGCGGAGAAATTCGCAAGCTCCTTGTGGTCGCCACAGGAGCTTTAATGTCCCCTCTTGCCATGCAGCAGGGCGAGAGCATTCCCGCCATTGCACATGCTGTTTCCATTCATTATGACGATGAAACGATGAAAGGAGGTTGAGCGCTCATGCCGATGTGGCTGAGTATAGTCGTGCGTTCTTTAACTGCGTTGGCCGTTTTATTTCTGATGACCAGGGTACTTGGCAAAAAGCAAATTTCACAATTGTCATTCTTTGAATATGTGCTCGGAATTACGCTCGGAGAGTTGGCAGGCTTTATTTCCACAGATATTGAAGCCCATTTCATTCATGGCTTCATTGCAATGCTCGTCTGGTTCGTTGTTCCGTTCCTGGTGGAAATTCTAACGCTTAAGAGCGGGCTCCTGCGGCATTGGTTTGAAGGTAAAGGGCGCATTATGATTAAAAACGGAAAAATTCTGGAAGACAATCTGAAGAAAGAGCGATTGACCGCAGATGAGCTGCTGGAGCAGCTGCGAGGGAAAAGTGTATTTAACATGGCCGATGTGGAGTTTGCCGTTATGGAGACAAATGGCGAGCTAAGCATATTACTGAAGAAAGACAAACAGCCTCTGACTGCCAGCCAGCTTGGAATTAAGCTCGTTAATGAAGTAGAACCGCAAACGGTTATTATTGATGGCAACTACATGGATGCGCCCCTCTCAACACTCGGACTTAACCGGGGCTGGCTGAATGCAGAGCTGGAGAAAATCGGCGTTACAGTTGAAAATGTATTTATCGGTCAGGTGGATGCCTACCAGCAGCTTTATGTCGATCTGTATGACGACAAGTTGCAGGTTCCGGCCCCACAGAGCAAGGCGCTGCTGCTTGCCAATATGAAAAAGCTGCAGGCGGATCTGGAGCTGTTCGCACTCTCTACACGCGACAAGAACGCCAAACAGATGTATTCAGCCAATGCCGCACGGCTTGATGATCTGATCTCCGGATTAAAGCCTGCACTTCAAGGCTGAAAGCTTCGCCCATAAATGCAAAATACCTCCGCCCTGTCATCATAAGCACAGGACCGGAGGTATCTTTTTGATGGAACCTTAATCCAGGGAAATATTAAGCGTTAAAAGGAACCGATGCGATTCCTTTCACAGGAAGCTTGATTTTAAACAACGCGCCCGATAGCGGATACTGCTGGAGATCACTCTCAGACAACCCAACCTTTGCGGTAGTAATATACAGTTCGTCCAATGCTGGGCCTCCAAACGCACATGAGGTTACAAGCGGAGCCGGCAGACGTATTTCCTGCAACTGCTTTCCGGTATGCGGATTGAAGCGGGCTACCCGGAATCCTCCCCAATGTGCAATCCACAGCATGCCTTCCGCATCAATGCTCATGCCGTCCGGCGTTCCGGCTTCCCGCGGAATTTCGATTACTGTCCTTTTGCCGCTTATCGTCCCGATTTCCAAATCGTAATCATAAGCAACGACGCTTTGTGTATTGGAATCAATATAATAGAGGACACGGTTGTCCAGGCTCCAGGCCAGACCGTTTGATGTCGATACGCCAACTTCAAGCAGGCTCACACTTCCGTCAGGATCGAACCGGTACAGCGAGCCCGCTTTCGCTTCCCCAATCGTTGACATTGTTCCTGCCAGCAACCTGCCTGCGGCATCACATTTGCCGTCGTTGAACCTGTTCCCCGGGATATTACGCTCCGTATCGGACCATTCTTTCAACTTATTGCCTGCCGGATCATAGGAGTAGATTCCATTCTCCAATGCTGCGACAAATCCTCCCTGTGTTCGGGGAACTACGGCGCCGATGCGCTGCCCGACCGTGTACTCGTCCAACTTCCCTGAGGAGGGATCGTAATTGAAAAATCGCTTGCCTTCTATATCTACCCAATATAGTTTATTGTAGCGTACATCCCATACCGGGCCTTCCCCCAGTTCAGATCTGATATCTGTAATCACTTCCAGATTACCCAAGTTGTCCATATTAACAACCACCTTATTCTTATTTTATAATGAAGCATTGCTTATCCATTTGCTTGCAGCCATCCCTGTTCACTTTCGCCATTAATGTTTCCGAATCCTGCCATTGCATATTCCCTTTAATATCCAAAGTAAGCTGTTTTTTTCTTTTGAATGCGCATGCAGTCACAATTTCGCAATCTTTTCGTTACAAATTGTCGAACAATTAATGAAATGATTGTTACGATTAATTCAAAGCTATAGAAATCTGGTATCTTTATTTCAAGCGCCTTGTTATGGAGCCGGTCAGGCGCTCGTTTAACGCGGGGTATAAAATGTTAATTAAAAATGGAGGGGACATGACGGCTTGAATTTGTACAGCAGATCGAAGTACAGCGCCTTTCTTGTTGTTCAGATCATGTGATAAAAATCACATGAAATTCGAAATGCAGATGTTACCATTGACTGGAAATCGAAATGCGCAGCACGTAAGCGCCGCCCTGCTTGCATCAGCGGTTCGTGTTTACGCAAAAATATAAGCCAGCCATAAGCATGCAACTTATTTATGCTTGTATTTGCACCAAAGCCGTATTTCAAGCAATACCACGTTATAAGGAGATGAGAAACGTTGAAAAAGTCTCGGTTGGCCAAAAGAATCCTTGCTGCCCTCCCGCTGCTTTTGATGACGGTGTTACTGTCAGCCTGCAGCGAGAAGTACATCGTGCTTGACCCTAAAGGGCCGATTGGGCAGTCGCAGAAAGATCTGATTATTATTTCTACCCTGCTGTGCGCCGTGATTATCGTTCCTGTACTTATTCTTGCGGGAGTTATTGTTTGGCGCTATCGCGACAAACCGGGACGCAAGGTCGACTACAAGCCCAAATGGTCGCATGACACCAAACTGGAAATTACCTGGTGGGCTATCCCGATCATTATTATTGCGGTCCTTGCTACCGTAACCGTTCGTTATACTTACGCGCTGGAGCCTTCGCGCCCCATTGAATCCGCAGAGAAAGCCGTGACGATTCAGGTAGCCTCATTGGATTGGAAATGGCTGTTCCTCTATCCGGAGGAAGGCATTGCAACTGTGAATTACATCAAGTTCCCTGACAATGTTCCGGTCCGCTTCGAGCTTACTTCCGATGCACCGATGAACTCCTTCTGGATTCCGCAGCTTGGCGGACAGATTTATACGATGTCAGGTATGGCGATGACGCTTCATCTGCAAGCGGATCAGACCGGGAAATATTTCGGCAGCAGCGCCAACTTCAGCGGTAAAGATTTCGCCCAGATGAGATTTATTGCCGAGGCGTCTACAAAAGACGAGTTTGACGCTTGGGTGAAAGAAGTGAAAGCAAACGGCAATGCGCTGACCATCGACGGATACGAACAGCTTCAAAAGCCGAGCGTCGAAGATCAGCAGCAGTTCTCTTCCTTCCCTGAAGGCCTGTTCAACAAAATCGTAACCAAGTATGTGCCGGAAGGCAGTACAGGGCATCATCATGGAGGCGCGGTCTCCAGCAATGAGCCTAAGCAGGAGCCTGTCCAAACTGAAACGGATGAGCATGCTCATTCTTCGCATAATGCGGCAGAGTCAACACACGCTGGGCATTAGAGCGTGATATTCGAACGGAGGAGAAGTCCATTATGTGGGAAAATATCAAGACATTCGCGTCTGAATTTTTCGTCACCGGCGATCCGCTGATTTACGGCGCCGATGTGTCGATTGCACTAACACTTGTGGCTATTGTTTTCGCACTGACCTACTTCAAAAAATGGCAATGGCTGTGGAAAGAATGGATTACAACTGTAGACCATAAAAAAATCGGGATCATGTATATCCTGTGCTCGATTCTTATGCTGTTCCGCGGCGGCGTGGATGCGCTGCTGATGAGAACCCAACTGGCGATGCCAGACATGCAATTCCTTAATGCTGAGCACTATAATGCAATTTTCACCACGCACGGCGTCATTATGATTTTGTTTATGGCGATGCCATTCATGTTCGGTCTGTTCAACATCATGGTTCCGCTGCAAATCGGCGCCAGGGACGTTGCATTCCCGTTCCTGAACTCCCTGAGCTTCTGGCTGTTCTTCTGGGGAGCAATGCTGTTCAATATGTCCTTCGTCATCGGGGGTTCTCCTGACGCAGGATGGCTGGCTTATCCGCCGCTATCAGGGATCGATCACAGCCCTGGTGTCGGACAGAACTTCTATATTTGGGGCATTCAGATCTCCGGTATCGGAAGCTTGATGACAGGTATCAACTTCGTCGTCACGATTCTGAAGATGCGCACGCCGGGTATGAAGCTGATGAGAATGCCAATGTTCACCTGGTCCGCACTGTCCAGCTGTCTGACCATTATGCTGGCTTTCCCGATTTTGACTGTAACACTGGCCATGTTGTTCATCGACCGTTTCGCAGGCGGACACTTCTTCACACTTGACGGCGGCGGTAACCCGATGATGTACATTAACCTGATCTGGATGTGGGGTCACCCTGAGGTGTACATTGTAGTTCTGCCGGCATTCGGTGTATTCTCGGAGATTTTCGCAACCTTCTCCAAGAAGAAGCTGTTCGGCTACACCTCCATGGTACTCGCAATGATGAGTATCGCAATCTTCTCGTTCTTTACCTGGGCTCACCACTTCTTCACGATGGGTTCCGGCGCGAATGTCAATGCATTCTTCGCTGTTACAACGATGCTGATTGCAATCCCGACAGGGGTTAAAATATTCAACTGGCTGTTTACGATGTACAAAGGTAAAATTACATTTGAAACTCCAATGTTGTGGGCAATCTCCTTTATCCCGTGCTTTGTTATCGGGGGGATGACCGGAGTTATGCTGTCTGTAGCTCCTGCCGACTTCCAGTTCCACAACAGCTACTTCCTGATCGCGCATTTCCACCAGGTGCTGATTGGTGGTGTCGTATTCGGATTCTTCGCGGGACTGTACTACTGGTGGCCGAAAATGTTCGGTTTCCGTCTCAACGAGCGTATCGGTAAATGGGCCTTCTGGTTCTGGAATATCGGATTCTATGTATGCTTTATGCCGCAATACGGACTTGGTCTGATGGGTATGACACGCCGTGTCAACGAGTATGACTGGTCCCAAGGTTGGGATATGGGCTGGATGCCGCTCAATATCGTATCCACTGTGGGTGCGTTCCTGATGGGTATCGGCTTTATCTTCCAGGTATGGCAAATTGCGTACAGCATTAAAAATCACAAGCGTGACGTCAACGGTGATCCATGGAACGGCCGTACACTGGAATGGTCTCTGCCTTCACCGGCACCGGTATACAACTTTGCCACGCTGCCAAAAATTCAGGAGGTTGACTCCTGGTGGGAAGAGAAAGAACGCATTAAAGCCGGCAAGCCAACACCGCAAGCACCGCTTGAACCGATCCATATGCCGGACAACTCTGCAATTCCATTTATTCAATCGCTATTCTGGTTTATCGCAGGCTTCGGGTTCGTATTTAACTGGATGTTCTTCGCAATTCCGGGTCTGATCGGGGTTGCCGTAACGATGATTGTACGTTCGTTCCAGAAGGACGAAGGCTACTATATCCCTGTAGATGAAATCAAGAAAACAGAGGCTTCGACAAGGGGGGCAGGCTGATGGCACATCATACGGCTGCACAGACGGCTCACCATCATTCACATGAGGAAGAGCATGAATCATTAAAAACAATGGGTTTTTGGATGTTCCTGATTACAGACGTTATTCTGTTCTCAGTCTTGTTCGCAACATTTATCGTACTCCGGGGCAACTTTAACGGCGGCCCCGGGCCGCACGAGCTGTTCCAGATGCCTGGCGTCATTGCAGAGACATTTATCTTGCTGACGAGCAGCTTTACCTGTGGTCTGGCGCTGCTGTCCTTGAATGCCGGCAAAGTTAAAGGCGTTATCGGCTGGCTGGCCGTTACCGGCATTCTCGGTATTGCGTTTCTCACGCTTGAAATTACCGAGTTCGTACACATGGTTCATGAGGGTGCTACAATCTCGACAAGCGCATTCCTCACCGCTTTCTACACGCTGGTAGGAACGCACGGACTTCACGTAACGATTGGTATCGTCTGGATGACAGGACTGCTGATTCAGCTCAAGCGCAATGGCTTGAACGCGAAGACAAAACGCAAAGTCAACAATCTCAGCTTGTACTGGCACTTCCTTGATATTATCTGGATTTTCGTCTTCTCGTTTGTATATTTGATGGGGGTGATGTAGGTGGCAAACGTCAATGCAAATCACCATGATTCCCATGATCATCACGGCGAATCTCACGGCTCAGTCAAGTCCTATGTAATCGGCTTTATCCTGTCCATTGTACTGACGATCATTCCTCTGGTTGTCGTGCTGCAAGGCTGGATGACCGGCAACGCGGCAATCGCGGTTATTATGATTACAGCGGTTCTGCAATTTCTGATTCAGATGCTGTTCTTCATGCATTTGAAGGAAGAAAAGAAACCACGCTACAATCTGTTGGCACTCCTGCTCGCTCTGGTCATTGTCGTTACCGTAGTTGCCGGATCGATCTGGATTATGATGTACAATACTGTAGCTCATTGATCAATCATGCAATGCTTTAAGCAAGGCGCCGTTCAATTGGACGGCGCCTTGTTTTTTACAGTCATCTTCTTATTTCTTTTTATACATATTAAAAAACAGGGCTGATCTCATACTCTATGCAGAGTACAGATTAGCCCTGTTCATTCCGTCCGTTGTAATGAATCATCAGCCGCGCTTCTTCATACTGGATGAACGATTGTTAACCAGATGAATAGCCGTACGTATGACATAAATTTGAACACTTCCCACCAGACAGCCGATGCCGATCATAAGGTGCAGGTTCTTATCGCTGAAGTGATGGAGATTAAGCAGACATAAAATAACACCGATACCCAGCGTCAGCCAGGCCATGACAGTCATTAAATATACCAATGGCTTTACATTGCGTTCTTCTGTCGCGTTATCGCGGTTCGAATGTGTCATATTGTTGATCATAATTATTCACTCCCAATGAAAGCGATTCATTTATAGTCACAATTATGACACAATACCGAACTTTTTTCAACAATTCTGCGAAAAATGTGTTCACATTTTGTACATTTTTTTATTCAAGGAAGTCTTTCAGCTGCTTGCTCCGGCTTGGATGTCTCAGTTTACGCAGTGCTTTGGCCTCAATTTGCCGAATCCGCTCGCGCGTTACACCAAAGAATTTGCCGACTTCTTCAAGGGTACGCGGCTGTCCATCATCCAGTCCGAACCGCAGCCGCAGTACATTTTCCTCCCGCTCGGTCAGCGTGTCGAGCACATTCTCCAGCTGCTCCTTCAGCAGTTCATAAGCTGCAGAATCCGCAGGCGCCATCGCTTCCTGGTCTTCTATAAAATCACCCAGCTTGGAGTCGTTCTCTTCCCCGACAGGGGACTCCAGTGATACAGGCTCCTGGGCAATCTTCATAATCTCTCTGACCTTGTCCGGCGAGAGCTCCATTTCCTTGGCGATTTCCTCCGGGGACGGGTCGCGTCCAAGCTCCTGAAGCAATTGTCTGGATACCCGGATAAACTTGTTGATGGTCTCTACCATGTGTACCGGTATACGAATCGTCCGGGCTTGGTCAGCAATTGCCCGCGTAATCGCCTGACGAATCCACCAGGTTGCATAGGTACTGAACTTAAAGCCTTTTGTATAGTCGAATTTCTCAACGGCTTTAATCAGACCCATGTTGCCCTCCTGGATCAGATCCAGGAACAGCATTCCCCTTCCTGCGTAACGCCTTGCAATGCTGACAACCAGACGCAGGTTGGCCTCTGCGAGTCTCCGCTTTGCAAATTCGTCCCCTTGCTCCGCACGCTTGGCAAGCTCAATCTCCTCATCCGCCGACAGCAATCCTACTCTGCCGATTTCTTTCAAATACATACGTACTGGATCATTGAT
The DNA here is from genome assembly GCF_000422505.1 of Paenibacillus pinihumi DSM 23905 = JCM 16419. Lineage (GTDB taxonomy): Bacteria > Bacillota > Bacilli > Paenibacillales > Paenibacillaceae > Paenibacillus_D > Paenibacillus_D pinihumi. The sequence goes on from NZ_KE383864.1 coordinate 173,478, forward strand.
ATTCATGCCGGGCGGCAGTGACAGATCATCCGCGTACCCTTCGTCATTTTCCTGGTTCGTATTCGTCATTAAAGAAATCTTCTCGTCCATCTCATCATCCACCTTAATACCAAGATCCGCCAACCATACCCCTCTTTGTGCCACAACTTAGTGCCAAAACTTTTCCCATAAAAAGTAACAAAAGACGTTCCATACCAGATGTCACTGCGTTGACAAAACTTTTCTTTTGTGTTAATATTGGAATGTAATGTTTTGGTCATTCGTGTCATTATATCATATTATATTTATTTTTTCAAGATCATATGTATACTCCGCCTTCTTATCAGAAGGTTTTTTCGTATCTACAGTTATTTTTAATGTTATTTAGTATTGATACAGTTACTGTTGTATTCAGCCAGGCAGCGCTGATTCGCTCAGTACTTCCCTGGCTGTTACCCTGTCTGCCCGCTTCTGTAATTCAAAAAGACGACTCCACGCTTACGGACCTGGAATCGTCTTTTATCTTTATTGCTGCTGTGCCTCCTCCGGCCCGTCTCCCCCTTGGGGAATCATCTGGACCGACGCAAGCGCAACATTAGTCGTATCTCAATGCGTCCACAGGTCTGAGCCGCGATGCCTTGTTCGCAGGAAAAATGCCGAATGTAATGCCGATTGCAAATGAGAAAATAAAAGACAGCGCAATTGTATCCCACGTCATTACCGCAAGCGTTCCCGACCGGGTCAGGAAATAGGCCGCCCCGTAGCTCACAAGCACCCCAACGATACCGCTCAAGCCGCTGATGACCAGTGCTTCCAGCAAAAATTGAAGCAGAATGTCTCTGCGTCTTGCCCCGATTGATTTGCGAATGCCGATTTCCCTTGTCCGCTCTGTTACCGAGACCAGCATAATATTCATGATACCGATCCCCCCTACCAGCAAGGAAATACTCGCGATGCCTGCCAGCGTGTTGGAGAGTGTAGCGGATACCGAAGAGATGGTCTCCACCAGATCCGCCTGGTTAAATATATTGTAGCCGCTTGTATTGCCCCGGAATTTCCGGGTAAGTTCCCCCTCCAGCGCCAGCTCAATACTGTCCATATTCGCGTCATCCTCCGCCTGCAGATATACGGAGCGGACGCCTTTGGTCTGAAGCAGGCGTGATCCCGCAGAAATCGGAACCATGATCTTGTCATCATTGGAACCGCCCAGAGAGGTTCCTTGCTGTTCCAGCAAACCGACTATCTTGTAGTGATTGCCGTTCAGTGAAATGGCTGCTCCAACCGGATCTGCGGTACCGAATAATTCCCCGGCAGTTCCGGTCCCGATAAGCGCCACCTTCTGCCTGTACGCCACGTCAATGCCGGTGATATACCTCCCCCTCTGGATATGAACGTTCCGAACACCTTCATAAGAGGGTGTAATTCCTTCCACAGTTACATTCACATTTTTAGTCTTGTATTTGGCCTGTACATTGCCGCTGATGACCGGGGAGACGTCCTTTACTCCATCCAGCTTGCCAAGCTGCTCCGCCTCCTCTACGGTGAGAGAGCTGACCGCCCCGCGGCCGCTAATATTGACGGACAGAAGATTGGTTCCCAGACCCGCCATCTGCTCCTTCACCTGCTGCCTGGTTCCATTGCCCATTGCAACCAGCGTAATAACAGAGGCTACGCCAATGACAATGCCGAGCATTGTCAGCAAGGTTCGCAGCTTATTGGCGATAATGCTCTTCCAGGCCATCCGGACTCCCTGGCTGAATTGCATGGTTCCCCCTCCTTTCCTCGGTAATGATGCCGTCTGTAATCCGAATGACAGATTCTGCTGCCTCTGCTACACCGGGATCATGGGTAATCAGGATAATCGTATGACCCTGACGGTGAAGCTGTTGAAAGATTCCCATCACTTCCTTCCCTGTCTTGGTATCCAGCGCCCCGGTAGGCTCATCAGCGAGTAAAATGGAAGGCTGGCTAGCCAGTGCTCGGGCTATGGCTACCCGTTGCTGCTGCCCCCCTGACAGCTGCCTGGGCTTGTGGTTCTGCTTATCAGCCAACCCCATTTGAGCGAGCATGCCAGAGGCGATCTCCCGGCGCTGCTTGGCTGGCATACCGCGATATACTAGCGGAAGCTCAACATTCTCAAAAGCGGACAGCTGCGAGAGCAAGTGAAAGCTTTGAAAAATAAATCCGATTTTCTCGTTCCTGACCCGCGCAAGCTGGTTGTCGCTCATCCGGCTTGCATCCTGTCCGTCAATAATATATTGGCCTTCGGAAGGGGTATCGAGGCAGCCGATGATATTCATCAAAGTCGATTTGCCGGAGCCTGAGGGTCCGACAATTGCCATAAATTCGCCCCGGTATACGCGCAGAGAAACTTTCTTGAGCGTTGTTAACGTCTCTGCGCCCATATGGTAGGTTTTAACAATATCCTTCAATTCAATTTCCGCATGTCTGCTCATATTAGAACTCAGCCTCCCCGCTGCATGCCACCGCCTCCGGCTCCGCCGCCGAAACGGACAGCACCTCCGCCGCCACCAGTGAAGCCGCCCGGGAAGCCGCCTCCCGCTCCCGGGGAGCCTGCGCGCGAATTCGTATTGGCAGAGGGAACGACCGAAGGCAATACAATTTCCTCGCCTTCACTAAGCCCGCTGACAATTTCTATATAGGTATCATTGCTGATACCTACAGTTACGGCTTTCATGGCACCTGGAACAGCACCAGCAGCAGCCGGGCCGCCAAAACGGCCGATACTTTGCCGTCCCGCCTCTCCTTGAGGGAGCGCTCTGCTTCCGGCACCGCCAGTTGTACCTGCCTGCGTATCGGCAGAACGGGTATCGCTGTCTCCTGCTTGCTCCCTCCGGCTTTGGCGGCCTTGACCGGCAATGCCTTGTCCCGGATTTGCAGGGGCATCCGCATCTCCTTCTGCTTGATGCTGTGCTCTCCAACTGTCTCCGGCACCTGCTTTTGCCGGGTTTTGTGATGTTCCTGGCGCCCCTGACGGAGCAATTGCAAGCTGCACCATTTTTTGCTGTCCCGCTTCATGGATCGCCTCGATTGGAACCATCAGCACATTATCCTTGCTTTCCACTGTTATTTCAGCGGAAGCGGACATTCCAGTACGAATTCCTTCCTGGGCCGGGAATTGGATCGTAACATCAAACAGCGCTACCCCATTGGTCGAGGTGCCTTCGTCAGCGATTTTAGATACCGTTCCCTCGATCTTCATATCTTCCAGGGCATCGAGTGTCACAGCCGCCTTTTGTCCAGGCTTCACTTTGGCAATATCCAACTCATCCACCTGAATGACGGATTGCAGCAGGCTATAGTCAGTAATGGTTAACACTGCTGCTCCTGACTGCACCTTCTGGCCTCCTTCGGCAACCTTCAGCGCAGTAACTTTGCCGGACATTGGCGCTGTCACATTCACTACTTTGTTTTGCTCCTCTTTAAGCTCCGCAAGCGACTTATTATTCGAAGCCATATCCAGCTTGAGCGATTCAATATCATAGCCGACATTCTCGCGTTCCGTTTCATTTGCTTCTACATATTTTTTCTTGAGCTTGTCATAATCCATTTGCTGCTTGGCAATCGAGGTCTGAAGTTTATCAATGTCCTTCCCTACATCAGGCTGCGTATAGGAAGCAATAATCTGGCCCTCTTTGACTACATCCCCTTCCTTGACAAGCAGTGCCCCGAGCTGACCTTCCTCAGGAGCTGCGGCATCTTTCGTATGGACGGCCGTAACCGTCCCCGAGCCTGACACGGCTACAGTCAGATTTCCTTTGACGACTCTGGCGGTACGCACCGGCGCACTTTGGACGGGCTCCTTTTTAAAGAAATAAGTGTAACCCAAGTAGCCGGCTGCAGCGACAAGCAGTACCCCAGTGACTGCAAAAAACCATTTTTTCATCCGTGACTTCCCCTTTATTTTCAAAATCCTTCATTTGCCGGAACAACCCTGCCATCACGGCTTGTCCATGTTATGTACTCGTCCTGCTTGCATCTGCTCCACACGTAAACGGCTTCTCCACAGACTATGCTTTGCAAATAATTGCTCCCCTCCCACTCTCTTTAGCTTGACGAAATTTATTTCATTGTCATGCCGGCGCCTGAAACAAGAATGAAAGGAAACTGAATGTTCGCTGAAGAGCAGCCGTCGCTATTGGTATACAGAGATAAAAACGACTATACTGAGATCAATGAAAAAACGATTGCAGCCCGGATTGCAGCACTCATGACGTTGTCAGCGTCGTTTTATATCAAACACGCGAATCCATCCAGGAAGAAATGCTGGCATTTATACATTTCGGGCTTGAATAAAAGGAAGTGAAACAGCCATGAAAGGCATAAAAATACTGGTCGTCGATGACGAGCCGAATATTCTGGATTTTCTTACCATGGGCTTGTCCAATGAGGGGTTTGAAGTAAAAACGGCGGCGGATGGAATTAGCGGGATTCATCTCGCGGAAGAATTCAGCCCCCATGTAATTATTCTGGATGTGATGATGCCGGGGATAGACGGCTTCGAAAGCTGCCGCCTGCTGAAAAACAACAGCCATCAGGTTGCTGTTATCATGTTGACCGCCAAGGACGATGTCGATGACCGGATTAAAGGCTTGTCTCTGGGTGCTGACGATTATATGGTGAAACCGTTCAGCTTTGGCGAGCTGTTGGCGAGAATTCAGGCGAGGCTGCGCAATCTGTTCCCGCAGCTGTTCGGCAAGCTGAACCTGGGCCCGTTCCAAATTGATGACCAGCGGCGGGAAATCTCCTATCAGGGTCAAATTCTCAAGCTGTCTCCGACCGAATATGATTTGCTTAAATATATCGTTGTCCATCATGGTGTTGTGCATAGCAAACTGACGCTGCTGGATAAAATATGGGGCTATGACTTTGGGGGCGAGGATAACATTGTCGAGGTCTACATCCGTTCTCTGCGCGACAAGCTCAGCGATAAGGAGCATCGGCTTATTCGCACGCTCAGAGGCGCTGGCTATAGGGTGGATTTATGAAGCTGCCTGGCTTGGGCCCGTTTTTGAAGCCTGGTTCTTTACGCAATGCGCTGCTTGTCCGCTCTCTCCTGGTGCTCGCAGTGCTGCTGCTGCTGATCGGAATTTTTCAATATATTGTAATGAAAGACTTCATGTACCGCAATAAAGCAGAAGCGTTGGAGGCTCAGATTATGGCCCTCCCCCGGAGCGGCTTTGCGGACTGGGGATGGCGCTTTATGCGTCCCGGCCCGGCTGGTGCCATGACCAGAGATGACAGGTCTATAGATGGTGCACCTGGACACGATACACCTGAGCGGCCTGCCAATCTTGAGGCTCTGCTTAGCCCCGAGATCCCGCTTAAACAGGAAATTCCCCGGAACGGCAAGGATAGAGCTGCAATCTTCCTTCCCCCGGGCACTTCGCTGGCCGTCATTGATACCGAACTGAACCTGGTAGACTTCGCAGACGAGAACGGTACCTCCGCTCCCCGGCTAAGCCGTGAACAATATATGGATATAAGGGATGGCTTGAAGCAGCGTCAGCACGTTCCTTATAAGGTGGTAAACAATAACGAGGGAGAAGAACAGCTCGTCGTGTTCCGACATGCTTTCCGGGGCATTGCGGGTACAGTCGGCGGCGGGAGCCAGGTCATCATCCAAATGGGACTGGAAACCGGCAGCATGAAGGATGTGCTGGTCAATCAGCTGCTCATTTTCACTATTCTTTCCCTGCTCGCGCTCATTACCGGGCTGCTCGTCTATTTGCCGGTCCTTCGCCGGACACTTATTCCGTTATCCAATGTCGTTCATGCGGTCGAAAAAACCGATGCCGGCAATTTAAATGAGCGTTTGCCACTGCAGCAGGGCCAGACGGAAATCGACCGGCTGGCACAAAGCTTCAATGGCATGCTCAATCGGCTGGAACAGGCCTTTGAATCTGAACGTGAAGCCAAGGAGCAGATGCGCCGTTTTGTGGCAGACGCCTCACATGAGCTGCGGACACCGTTAACCTCTATACACGGCTTTGTCGAGGTTCTGCGACGCGGCGCAGACAACCATCCCGAGCAGCGAAGTGCTGCTCTGCGAAGCATGTATGGCGAGACCAAGAGATTAAACGCCCTGGTCGATGATTTGCTGACACTGGCCAAGCTGGATCAGGCTCCGCAGCTCCATTTGCAGCCGCTTCGGCTTGACCTGCTCATTCAGGATATGGAACCCCAGCTTAAGCTGCTGGCTGGTGCACGCAAGATTGATTTTAACCTGGAGGAACCTGCGGTCATCCGTTGTGAGGCCGGCCGAATCAAGCAGGCGCTGCTGAACCTGTTTCATAATGCGGTTCAGCATACAGACCCGGAGAACGGAGAAATCACGATTTCCTTATCCTCTTCCGGTAGCAAAATTCATTTATCGGTTTCAGACAATGGTGCAGGGATCGAGGAATCGCACCAGGCCAATGTGTTCGAGCGTTTCTACCGCAGTGACTCGTCCCGGACCCGCAAATACGGCGGTTCAGGTCTGGGCCTGGCCATTACCCGCTCAATTGTCGAGACTCACGGCGGTTCCATCTGTCTGACCAGCCAGCCGATGAAAGGCACAACATTCGAGATTCACTTCCCCAAGTCCGCTCTATAAACGGCAGCACAAGGCTGATAGAGCCGCTGGCCGGAATTCTGTCAACTGAATGTGGCGGAATTCCGGCCTTTTCAGTTGAAATCTGAACGACATTCTCCTATAATGAATAACCCGGAATTGTATCCATAATTTAGGAGGACTTTGCAAATGAATAAATTCAGGCTACGGGCAGGGGCTTTAATTATTAAGGATGAGGCGGTATTGCTTATTCAATTTAAAAATGACCATGATGACGGTGTCCACTACAACCTTCCTGCGGGAGGGGTGGAACCGGGCGAGACCTTGGCAGAGACTGCTGTGAGGGAAGCAAAAGAAGAAGCCTGCGTCGATATTGAGGTGGGACCGGTCGCTTTTGTGTACGAATATCAGCCTGCTAAAAATAACTTCATCTACGGCGATGTTCATTCAGTTGGCGTTACCTTTGAATGCCGGTTAAAGGAGGGCTCGCTCCCTATGCTGCCGGATTCCCCTCACCCTCACCAGATCCGTGTGGAATGGGTTCCGCTGTCAGAGCTGAACACGATACAGCTTTATCCTGAAATCGCAAGGGATATTATCAATTACCACTATAAGCAGGCCTACCGCAGCTATGTTGAAGAGCATGAAATTCAGGCAGGAACATAATTTTCAGCATTCACTTGGACGGAAGAATGGACATTCTTCCGTCTTTTTCCATATGGTGTGACGTTACGGGCTGCATCTTTTGCATCTGAATTCGATAATTTTATAAATATGCTTTAATTTTCTAGTCTGTAATTCGATATCTATATCAGGGCCATACTCTCGCATTTGCCGTACTCTAAATATACTCGATGAAAAGGGGAGAACTTACGTCTAATGATCCGTCAAAAAAACAAGCTTATGAATTTCGTCTCGCTCATCATTGCTCTTCTTACAGGAGTCATTCATTTGCTTGGCAGAGGGTTTTACATCTTTGACCAGTCATCCCATGGTCACGGCATGCTGTCCTCAATGGAGATTGAACAGCAATTCAGCTTTGTGCTGTCTCTGCTCCTTGCACTTCCTGCCGTATTGTTCGCAGCTGCGATTGTTTTCTATATGCGCCAGCCTGAACATCCGCTCATTCCGTTATTGCATACGCTGACATTGACATTTGGCAGCATCTCCATGATCGCCGGGGCTGGCGGACATATTGAATTTCATTTTTCTATTTTTATGGTGATCGCAGCCTTGTCTTACTATAAAAATATCCGGTTGATCATCTTAATGACCGTTATTTTTGCGCTTCAACATGTGCTTGGCTTTGCGCTTTTCCCGGAGATCGTTTTTGGTACCAGTATTTATCCGTTTAAAATGCTGCTATTGCATGCCATTTTTCTGGTGCTGACATCGCTGGCGACGTCCCTGCAAATTCACAGCACTCTTAAAATTGAAAGTGAACTGATAAAGGAGCAGCAGAACCAGCGCACCCTCATTATGGATGAGATCACATCTAAGCTTTCAACTACAGCCGGTCAGTTGCTGCAAACTGCAACTCAGCTCTCCGGTCAATCAGGGCACAGCTCGGCCATCAGTGACCGTTTGGGCAGCATTGTGCAGGAGATGGCTGCGGGAGCAGAGAAGCACAGGAAGGTTATGGAGAGCAACAACACAATTATCGGGGAGCTTTCTGCCGGGGTCAGATCGGTCAATACGTCCGCCTCCGATGCCGCCGCAGCCTCAGAGCAGTCCTGGAGACAGGCGGAAGCCGGAAGCAGTTTGATCGGCAGCATGGCAACAAAGATGGAGAAGACCGGTCATTCAATAGCGGATTCGCATCATGCGGTTCAAGAGTTGAACCGGCAAATGCAGAAAATTGATGCTGTCCTTCAGGTCGTATGGGGAATTGCTGATCAAACGAAGCTGCTTTCACTCAATGCCTCGACTGAATCGGCAAGAGCTGGAGAAGCAGGAAGAGGCTTTGCAGTAATTGCGGCGGAAATCCGAAAGCTCTCCGAGCAATCGGCCTCCTCTGTCGGGGATATTACCGCCATTGTGGCGAGTATTCAGAAGCAGGCTAACGAATTGCTCACGGTCATGGATGTTGTGCGGCTGCATGCAGCAGCTACGCTCGAGTTGACAGATGAAGCCAAGGTATCCTTTGAATCAATTCAAGCTACCGTCAAACACACCGCAGGTCAAATCCGGGAAATCTCCGCTGCCATGCAGGAGCTTCATGCCGGCTCGGATCTGATGGATCATTCCGTCCGGGATATGAAGGTATTCACGAAAGACACTTCCGATCATTCCAGAATGATCGTCCAGACGTTTGATGAGCATTTCCAGTCGATCCGGCAGGTAACCGATGCAGCAGCCGTTATGTCCGGGCTGGCGGAAGAGCTGAATATGGTTATCGGAAGGCTCAGGGAACAGGAAGTGAGCCTTGAAAGCCCCAAATGAATGGAATGGAAGAAAAAGGAGCATAACCCGATCAACGGGCTATGCTCCTCCATAATCATAATGCAATCTAATGCAGACCGGGAGAACCCATCCGGCCTGCTAATCGTAGACTTCACTGTATTTGCTTCCCTTATATTTGGCGATTTCCGCCATTAGCTCCGGAAGCGTCTTGCCTTGATCCCTCAATTGATCCATATAGATATCCGCCTTGACCCGCCCTTTATGCAAAATAACAGCCCGGTCAATTACATTCTCGATTTCATCGATTAAATGTGTTGTGATCAGAACCGTTTCATTCCCCTGCAAGCCGGTGACCAAAAGCTTCAAAAAATCTTTGCGCATAAACAGATCCTTGCCCACAAACGGTTCATCCATCAGGATGTAATCCGCTTTTTTCGCAAGTCCGGCACAAATCTCCAGCTTCAGCTTTTGGCCTTTGGAGAAGGTCTTGATCTTCTCATCTGTCTCCAGCGTATAAAATTCGAGCAGCTTATGATAATGGCCTTGATCAAACCGCGGGAAAAAACACGTCAGAAACTCCCCATATTGGACAGGCGTCATATGCGGCAGGAAACTGCCTTCCTCCGTTATGAATGCCATCCGGTCGTATTGCCGCTGCGGAGGGAGCCCCCCGATTTTCACCTCGCCTCCATTCCGTTCGCCAAGACCCATAATGGTCTTGAGCAGCGTTGTCTTTCCACTGCCGTTATCTCCCAGGATGCCGACAATCTCACCCTTCGGAATTTGCAGGCTGTTCACATACAAATACCCATTGCTCGTCAAATACCTTTTCTCGACTTCAATCAATTCAATCATTTTTGCCCCCCCTTTCGATATCGGCTATTAATCTATTTGGAGCCCGCTAAATTGCCGGAGGAGATCGTGGTTGTAAGAAAAACCTTGAGGGGGCAGATTGATCGCACGAATCATATCATCATTCCGGTCTGTTACCAGTTCTCCCTTATACTTCTGCACCCCGCCTTCATACGCATAGAGCATCAAATGTCTGGGGAGCGCGAATTCAAAAAATATACGGCTGTTCTCGTCCTTTGCATCCCGCATCATTCGGACTGCATACAATTTGCCGTCTTTATAGCGCAAAGCTTTAATGCCGTCATCCGGGCCCTCCGTTCCGTCAGTAAAGGTTACTGCCGAAAGATCGGCTATATGGACGCCCTCGGATACATCAATTGTCAGCACCAGCCGCTTCACTTGATCCGGCAAGGAGGCAGCGCTTGTAAAGATGAGATAAAGAAACTGCTGCTGCTCATCAGTGAAGGCCTGGTAGCTTTCTGCATAGCTGCGTTCCTTCCACTTTTGAAGCGAGCCATTTAAAGGAACCTCCGCCACATCCGCCTGCCCCAGCAGACTTCCGCTATCACTGTCATAGCTGCTGATTTTCAGCTCCCCGTTCTCGGCAGTCAACAAGACCAGCTTGCCGCTGACTGCTTCAAGTCCTATAACCTGGGAGTTGGAGCTGCTGTCCCCCTCATTCGCCTGTATATCAATCTCTACAAGGCGGCGTGACTGCGACTTGGGCTTCCAGATTCCAGATGATGCCCAATGATGAAAGGCCAGCTCATAAATCCCGCTCTTTCCTGTAAAATCAGCCGTCACCGGAGGCGTAAAAAATACGCGTTGTCCGATGACAGCGAGGCCATATCCCAACGAATTGGTATACCTGTACTCGCGGACAGGCGCAGGATTGTTTATGTTCACTGACACCTCTGCCCTCCCGACCGGGTAATAGTTTTGATCAGAAATATCATACGAATGTACTTCAAAACGCGGCCCGCCCTCGGCCCGATACATCATATCGCCTGCAACCCTGCGATCGCCGGTATCATGATTCCAGATGCTTGCCTTCAACGGCTGATCATACAGTTCGGTCTGGTGCATCACCGCTCCCCGGACAATCTGAAAACGGGTATTATGATAGCTATCGCCAAGCGCTCCGGTTATCGTGATGTTTTCAATCGCCTTGCGATCCCCCTCAATGTCTCTTAACTGAAAGCTGCCATCTTCTTTAGCACTGTAAATTTGAACGCTATTAACAACGATAATTATGATAGCGAAGAGCAGAACAGGAATAGCTGCATGATTTTTGACTCGCTTCATAGGCTCCCCTCCTTATGCAATGGCTCCTGATTTCATCCATCTAATACTGTGCCACATGAAATATCCGCTGAATGCCAGCAGGAAACCACTGGTCCAATATAAATATACGGAGTTAAGAGGATTGATCAACTCATTTAATCTGTTGGCAATGATATGAACGACGATTGCAATAGCCACATTTAGCGGAAGGAATCCCCATCTCCTCTTGCTGCGTTCGCATAAAGCGCCATAGTAGAAACCGGTAATCAGTGCAATTAAAATACTGATCGTCGATAGGATGCTATGTGCATTAAACGGCAGCAACAGCCTAAAAAAATCGGAGCGGATAAAGGACAGGAACAGCCCGTTATTCATTACAAAATTCACATCTCCATCACTTTCGGACCTTAGCGCGACCAGCGCATATCCCAGCCTGATGCTGATGAGCTGCACAGCCAGCAATAGCAGCAGGCACATTGCAAAAATGGCAAGCTTGCTAAAGTAGACGGCCTCCCTTCTCACAGGCAAGGTCAAATACGTATAAATGCCTTTGCTCCCCCAATAATCCGCATAAATGCTTTTAAGGAAAAAAGCGCACAGGGCCAGCACATAAACCAGAAAAACAATTGCACTGCCGCTGGACATATAAACGGTCTCATACCGTTCATGCACAGTATAAGAAGCATAGTCTTTGGTTGCAAAATGCAAAAGTAAGAGCGGTGATCCAAGTACCCCGATACTAAGCAGCACAATCGCGCGCGACCATGCAGCGAACTCATGATTGAGCAGCCGATAGAAACCTTTCATACAGCACCCCTTCTATGTATTCATTGTATTATCCAACTAGTACAATATGCGCAGACTAAATCTACTCCCACAGTTGCCCGATCAGTTCTACCACTTTTTTGAAGGACAAATTAATTTCCTTGGCTGAACCAATGAATTCCTTGACCAGCTCCTCAGTCAGCTCCTTCTCAATCCGGTTGAAAATCGCCTCATCAACATAGATGACGCTGCCCAGCGTGCTGCTCGTGCGGACAAAACCTTCATCCTCCATGAGCTTGAACGCTTTCTGTACGGTGTTGGGATTAATATTAAGCTGTGCGGCTGCTTCACGCCGGGAAGGCAGCTTCTCTCCCGATTCAACCTGATTTAATAAAATTTTCCGCTTCACATACAATGCGGCCTGCATATAGACAGGGTCCTTCGTATTCAGCTTCAAGTCATAAAAATTCAGCACGACCGCTTCACCCGCCTTCATTACTTAGTTGTATTATGCGACTAATACAAAGGGAATGTCAATAGACTGACCTGAAATTTGGATTTTCAAACACTTTGTTTGTCACTTCAAAAATAAGCATTCAAACAATTAAAATTTTCCATTATTTTTATTTAATCAAAATCACTTTTGGGATTTATAGAAAAAATTCTTATTGCAACCATTATTAAGCTCCCTTATACTGATAAATATTTACAGTAGAAATAGATTCAGGGGGTCATCTATGCTGCAGGCTTATTGGTACATTACAAAAATGAGGTTGATCACCAGCCTTACCTACCGCTTTGAGGTATTCGCATCGGTCGGCACCAATCTTATTCTGATGCTGGCGTCTGTCTTTCTTTGGAAGGCTGCTTACGGCAACGGCACTGAGCAAGTCCAGGCGCTTACGCTTCAGGATTTGACTACGTACACTATTCTGTCCATTATGCTCGCATCTGTGTTTGTGTGCGACGTACAGGACACCATTTACTCCAAAATTAGAGAAGGGCAAATTGTGACTGACTTTTACAGGCCGATTCCGCTGCTCGCCTGTTATTTGGCAGACGATATCGGAGGCATGCTCAGTTCCATGGTCAACAAGGTAATACCCTTGTTTATATTTGCAGCACTGTTTTTTGGCGTTCCTTGGCCTGCCTCGCCTCTAAGCTTTCTGTTGTTCATCCCAAGCTGCCTGTTAAGCTACGCCATTTTGTGGCTGCTTAGCGCGCTCATCGGACTGATCGCCTTTTGGGTAATGGAGCTCGGCAACATGGGGATGGTCAAGGACAGCATCGTCCGTGTATTGTCCGGCAGCATTGTCCCGCTGTGGTTTTTTCCCGAAAGCATTCAGACGATTTCAAAGTTCCTTCCCTTCCAGTATACCTATCAGACGCCGCTCGGCATCTATATCGGGAATATCGGAGTACGGGAGGGGCTGATGGCGATGGGCATTCAGCTTATTTGGGTTGTGCTCTTGTATGTGCTGCTCGCAGCCGGATGGAGGCGCTCCAAATCAAAGACTTTAATTCAAGGAGGCTGACTTCTGCAAGATGGTAAACACTATACGCCACTATTTCTCCGTTGCCGCCTGTTTTGCGCGTCTTGCTGTTCAACGGCAGCTTGAATATCCGCTATTTCTGTTCAGCTGGCTGTTGATGATTCCCATTCAGTATTTCTCCGGCATATGGATGCTCAAAATTATTGTCGACCGCTTCCAGCCGCTGAATGGCTGGGATTTCCCGGAGCTGGCCTTCCTGTATGGACTCGGATTGCTCAGCCATGGCATTCTTGTCGTCCTCTTCATCAATACGTGGCATATTGACAACATGGTCATTCAGGGCGCCTTTGACCGTCTGCTGCTGCGGCCCATGAATGTTTTTTTTCAGCTTATTGCAAGCTACGTTAATTTTATCGGACTGATTGATTTAATTCCGGGACTTATTATTTTCATCTATGGCTGCCAGCTTGTCGGATTTGAGTGGACGCTTGGGAATATCATCAAACTTCTGCTTGTCCTCCTTGGCGGCGTGCTGATTCGCGCATCGCTGTTCATCAGCCTCGGCACGATTGCCTTCTGGACAAAACGAAATGCCTCCATGGTAGGCTTTACACTCTCTATGCTGGAGAGAGGCACCATGTATCCCCTCAGTATCTATCCTTACGTGCTGCAGGTGATTTTTACATTCATCATCCCTATCGGTTTCATCAGTTTCTATCCGGCGGCTGAGTTTCTCGGGAAGGGCAGTGAGAGCTTTCAGCTCCCGTTGAATTTCGCACTGGCTACCCCTGCTGTCGGACTGGTCTGCTTCATGCTGTCACAATGGATTTTCCGCAGAGGGATGAAAAGCTATGAAAGTGCAGGCTCATAATAAAGCGAGGTGCGGGTGATATGGAAGCTGTTATTGAAGTTAATGATCTGGTGAAGGAATATATTATTGTCCAAAAAGAAAACGGGCTGCGGGGAGCTCTCAAAGGATTGCTGTTCCCTAAGAAGAAGACCGTCCGCGGCGTGGACGGCATCAGCTTTTCCATTGCTCAGGGGGAAATCGTCGGCTATATCGGTCCCAATGGTGCAGGTAAAAGCACAACGATCAAGATGCTGACCGGCATTCTTCATCCGACTTCCGGCACCATTAAAGTATGCGGCATTTCGCCGCAGGCTGACCGTAAATCAGTTGTGCGCAAGCTGGGCGTCGTGTTCGGACAGCGGACCCAGCTGTATTGGGATTTGCGGCTCGGTGAGTCGTTTGAGCTGCTGCGGCGAATCTACCAGATCGACAACTCTGTCTTTGAAGAAAATATGGCCGTACTGACCGATGTGCTCAAACTGGAAGAGTTCATTCATACGCCGGTCCGGCAGCTTTCGCTCGGTCAGCGGATGCGGGGCGATATTGCTGCGGCAATGCTGCATTCTCCGTCCATTCTATTTCTTGATGAGCCGACGATCGGGCTGGATGCGGATGCCAAGCATGCGATCCGCCATTTCATCAAGGAAATTAACCGCAAGCGCGGCGTAACGGTCATTCTGACAACGCATGATCTGGATGATGTGGAGCAGCTGTGCTCCCGGCTGGTCGTCGTTAACCATGGCAAAGTAGTCGAGGATGGCCCGATGGTCTCATTGGTTCATAAGCTGGCTCCCCATCGCCTGCTTGTCGTGGAACTTCAGCAGCCTTTTCACGATCTGGAGCATCCTTCAGCGGAGATTATCAAGCAGGATGGACTGAAAATCTGGTACCAGTTTGAAAAAAGCCGGATTTCTGCCGCCCAGCTCATCTCCGAGCTGTCTCAGAAACTGCCGATCCAGGACCTGAGCGTCAAGGAGCCGGATATCGAGGACGCGATCCGTGAAGTGTATAAGACGACTTAAGTCATAGAGCCTGCGGGTATACGGACTGGTAAGTTCGTATACCCGCAGGCTCTTTTTCAATTCGTTCCCGCACCGGGGTTTCCTGGTTATCTCAGCAGGAAAAGCTCATTGACGTCACAATATTGGTTTATAGCGCCGGAATCATTTTGAAACTATGGAACCCGGTAGGGCGGCCGGCTAAAAAAAGAGAATTCCCAAGCGTTTGTGGAAGGGGAAGCGAAGAGTGAGTATGTAACGGGAACTAATAAACAGCTTAATAGTTTTAGGATATTAATCAGCCGGAGAGCAAGTCAGGCCTTACTCTCCAATCTTGACTGTTGTCATTTAACAATCAGGTTTATCCTCGTTAAATATGCCGGTATTGCTGTTCTATCCGCAGCAGCTCTTCCCTCGTGGCAGGCTGCTTTGGAAGCGGATGACGCCGCCTCAATCGCGGAAGTTGTGCTGCCAGTACTGCGCAAAGCAGCACAAGGACTGCAATCAGAGCGGCCGCGGCCGAAATATACAGGGCTGAAGCCAAAGCGACAAGCAGCATCCAGACAAATGCTGTCCAGCGCAAAGGCAAGCTTAGCCTGCCGGGATGCCAGACTTGCACATGTTCTCTGCGGCGGCGGCCTCCAAATAAATGCAGCCCGAGCGGTATTGCAAAGGCGATGCCTGTACTGACAAGCGTAAGACCCGTTAGCGGCCAAAGCCAGATTGTGCCGTTTGCATCATGCCAGGGATGAACGGCCACCAGTGCTGCAAGAATGGCCAACGCAGTTACGGTCAGGAGCAGGATCAGCCGCTCAGGGGTCTGTCTCTGCCGGGGAATCCAGGCGAACCAGCGCCCCGCTGCCGATCTGCGGTCACGGGAGAATGCAAACCACAGACGCGAGCTGGCATTAAGCACACTAAGGCCGCTGCCCCATAACGCCGCAAAGACACCTGCTGAAATCACAGTTCCCGCCCAGTCATTCCAGACTCCCCATCGTCCTGACAGCATTGCAATAAAGAAGTTATCATGCAGAGGCCCTCCGGTGCTGCTTGTTGTCAGCACCAGCAGCGTCATCAACACGTAGCCGAAAACAAAGCCGTAGACTGGCGCCAGATAAATGCTCCAGGGAACATGAAGCTGAGGCTGTCTGGCCTCCTCCATCGTATATGCAGCAGCATCCGAGCCTGCAAAAAGCTTGAACATAAACAACAGGGAAACCAGCATATGCGCAAAACCAACCTGTCCTGTTCCTCCCGGATCGAATGTAAATAAATATTCCGCCGGCTGCAAGCGGGGGCCGATGACCAGAAATAATCCTCCTGCAATTGCGGTTACAATTCCGACCTGAAGCCATAACCCCAGCTTCATAAAGCCTCTGATCCACAGCCGTCCCTGCCAGGCGACGAGCGCCTGTGTGAAAAGCAGCAGCGCAGCACACAGCAGAAAGGAAATGCGCCCCTCTGCAAAGCCCAGATACCCGGCTAGTGAGCCATGGAGAATCTGGGCGGCAAAGCCTGCAAAGAGAATGAGCAGTCCCATATCCGAGAGCCCTCTTAGCCATGCAGTCCCCCAGGACCATGACCGGCCCCCTCTGGCGCGCGCCCAATGGTAACAGCCGCCCGCTGTCGGCGTGGCAGAGGCAAGCTCCGCATTTGCGGCGGCAACGACGAATGCAAATAACGCCGCCAATGGCAGCGCGACACTGAAGCCCCATGCCCCGGTCAGCGAAAATACTGGGCCAAAATAAATAGCGGCCCCGGCCAATATGGACATCGATGTGAACGATGCGCTAAAGGTTCCAAAGCCGCTCCAGCTTCTCCTCAGCTGCTGGGCATAGCCCAGCGCATTGAGTGCCTGCTTATCCTGGATGTATTGCAAATATGACGCCGCGGAGCTTCTGCGCTGCCCGTTCTTGCCCGCATGCCGCTGCGCGGCAATGGCAAGGAACAGGCCCGTTCCGCATACAGCGGCAAACAATAATACACCGCCGAGTACATTGAACATATCCCTCACCTCCCTGACGCTATATGTATGGGAAATGAGGGCATTTCATCACTAAATTAAAGAATTCAGCTTGTCCAGCATTTGCTTGTATGCCTGGGAGCTCTTCATTTTCTCAATATAAGCGTCCCATTCGGATAGGGTTGCCTTGCCTTGGATGACCTCCAGCTTCAGCATCTCTGCACCGCTGATCAGCTCACTGAATTCTCCCTGGTTAAAAGCGAGCTCGCTCTTGGCGAGCGGCTTTGATTTAAGCTCGGCCTGCTCCCATGCCATTGCCGTTTCCTTGTATTGGCCGCGTACGGAACTGTCCATACTCTCCAACTGCTGGCGGGGTGGCAAAATATCCGTTTGGCCGAACACATTCAAGGCAAACGCCTGATCCTGGGGCGTCCAGCCTTTGAGCTTCTCCCAAGCCCCCTCGTCGGTAAGCCCGATTCCCTTGTCCAGCCAGCCGAGAATCTGTTCCAATTTATCTCCCGCCACTGTCCTTGGAATCATATACATTCCTGAACCTGATATGTTCCAAGGGACAAGCCGTTCTCCTCCTGCCGCTTTCAGGCCGAGTGGAACCCAGCTAGCCTTCTGATCCCCATCTTTGCGCATTTGCTGCGTGAGATTCGCGGCCTCTGTAAGCGTCATTGCAGCCATCCCTGCCTGTCCCGAGGTCAGCATATCTGCCGCTTCCTCCTGTGACTTCACAGCAAATTGCGGATCAAGCAGCCCGTCCTTGTATGCTGCAGCCAGCCATTTCAACGCTTCCCGCTCGCCCGTGCTTATCAGACTGTCCTCCACCTTGCCGTCCACAACGACAAAGCGGGCGGGCGCGCCCGTATAGATTTGCTCGACCCATGACAGAGAGCCCAGGCTATTGCCCGGCATAGCACCCGTTACCCCTATCACAGGACCTTTGGCGCTGCCGCCCGGCCAATTCGTGGAAATGCTCTTCATAGCCTTGTATAGCTCATCCATATTGGAAGGCATTGCAAGTCCAAAAGCGTCCAGCCAATCCTGGCGGATCATCGGAAACGGCGCATCATGCTGGCTGACCGGTCTCGGGATGCCGTAAATTCTTCCATCAATCGTGCGAAGCGCTGGCGGCTGACTTTCTACAATCGCTTTGAGGCGGGGATACTTTTCAATATGATCTGTCAGGTCTGATGCATAGGACTGAAACAGCTCGTCCGGATGTAGGAACGGCCGGCTCAAAAACATCAAATCAGCGGGGTTGCCTGCGGCAATTCGAACATTTATATATTCAATGTAATTCCTGCTTTCCATTGCTTCAAAGGTGACATTCAGCTTCCATTCCTTCTTGCCATATTCATACAGTCCTTCGGAAAAGAACGGTTGTCCGGGATCAATCCGGCTGAGCAGGGTAAAGCTGGGCAGCAGGTTAGGATCCCTTAATAAAATCGATTGTCCGTTGCCGTTCCAGGTTACCTGAAATCCGCTGTTCGCCGCAGTCAGACGCAGGGGAATATAGAGCTGTCCGTAGCTCGTGTAGGGAGCCACATCCAGTTCGATGCTTGTCCCGTTCAGCTCAGCCTGCTGCTTGTCCTTCCAGAAGGTCCATGTCGTGCCGTTTGGATGGACAGCGCTCAGCCTGGACTGCGCCTCATTCCATTCCAGCTTGTATCCGAGATAACCGAGCCAGCCCCTGGCAGGGATCATGCTTGTACCGCCCCATACCGCCACATTCCATACGTACGGAGCACCTTCCACATACGCAAGCGCTCCGCTCGCGTCAACCGAATCTCCCGCTCGTGCAAAGGGCTCCCCGGCATAAGCAGTACCGCTGACTGTTCCCGCCCACAAAATTGTGCCTAATACAGTTACAAGCAGCCTTCTTCCCGGCTTTATGTCCTTTTTCATCCAAGCGCCTCCCTGTTCCGTTGTAAAAAAGGAAGAGCTGTCCGCTATGACGGCAGACTTAGCTCTCCTCGTTTCATATCTTTTGACATGACGACAATTACATGGGTGTGCCGGTCGTTCCTAATCGTTAACCAGCATGACGCCAAGCGGCCCCTGCTCGTTCACGATATCCTGCAGTTCGTAGACCGAAATCGGGAAATATTGAAATCCGTATACATAGGCTGTAATCTCATAAAGCTGAAAATAGATGACAAGAGAACGGTCGGCAATGTAAAAATCCTGATCCGGCCGAATGCCCTCAAACGGCTGCAGCAGATCAATCCCGCGCGCTTTGATTTGTGCGGCGATGATTGCATCCAGACGCTTCCTGTAATCGCTGCCGGTCTTGAACAGCTCAGAGAGCGTATACTGTTTTCCTGTTTTGAGGTCGAAGGTAAGCGACGACTGCAGCGTCAGCCCGTGTGCACCGCCGGTATACGCATAATTGTACAAGGATAAGCTGAGCACGTTTTTCTCATTCGTTTTGACCTCAAACCATCCGAACATTTCCGAACGCGGGTCATCCAGCGAGCCCTGGCTTTTAATCAGCTTGTGGGCTTCAGTGCGAATGGCCTCATTGATTGCATTTTGCACCTTGCGGTCAGCGACGCCCTGCACAACAGGAATCCACAGCTCAATCTTCGGATAAGTCAGACGGGTGGGCTGAATCACAGCCGGGGTTGCAAATGAAAATGCCATACAATAGCCACCTACCTGTCGGTTATAATGGTTCATTGTATGCTTTTGCTGCCCGCCTGCATGCCAAGTTTAAGGGATAGCTCATGCCATTCGATCCCGCCATGGGCAGATGAGGATACGCCCCTGTATGTAAAGCCAAGCTGTTCATAAAAAGGAATCAGATGCCGCTCACACATTAAAATGACAGATTCCAGCCCCTCCTGCCTGCATGTGCCTATTAAACGGCGCATCAGCTCATGTCCGATTCCGGATCTTTGATTCGAAGCAGCGACTGCGACTGTCAAAACGCAAAATCTTGCTCCTGTCCCGTCATCCCGGTGATTGCCCTTCATCTCCTCATCCGAGCAATCCAGCGCAGACGTCCTGACGCCGTTGGCAATTCCGGCAAGCATCCCGCTCTCCTCATCCCAGGCTGACCAGAAGTATTGCGGGAAGCGCTCTTGCCTGTAATGAAACGCTTCCAGTGTTGCCGCTGCCGCTGCCGGATAGCTGGCGCTTTCAAGATGGATTGCCTGCTGCAGTTCGCTTATCAGAATCGGGCGGTATACAATCCTCATAGCTGGAGCTTCTCCGCGGTTGTCAGACGGCGTCCCCGCACATCCAGTACAAGAGATCCCTGATTCAATCCAATAATGCGGTCGGAGAATTTCTCGGCCAGATCACTTTGGTGAATAACGGCAATCACGGTCATCCCCTGTTGGCATAATGCCTTCAGATCGCGCAAGATTTGCTCCGAGGTATGCGGATCAAGCCCGGAGACCGGCTCGTCAGCCAGCAGAACCTTCGCTCCATGCACGAGTGCCCTGGCGATCGCTACCCGCTGCCGTTCTCCGCCGCTGAGCTGCTCAGCCTTCTGCTTCGCCTTGTCCAGCAGCCCGAGCTTCTCCAGCGTATCCATTGCGCCCATATAATCGTCATTGCGAACCATGCCGGTCAGCATCCGCCAGGCGGGTGTCTGATATTTCGTGCCTACCAGCACATTTTTCAGAGCTGTCCGGCTTGGAGACAAAATTGGCTTTTCCTCCAGAAATGCGAACTCTCTTCGAATTTTACTCTGTCCTGTAAAAAAGTTGGCGAGTACATCCACACCCTCTACCATATATTTGCCCTGGGTCCATTTTTCCCGCAATGCGAGACATTTCAGCAGCATGCTCTTGCCGCTCCCGCTGCCTCCGACAATGCTGACAAATTCGCCTTTATGCGCTACAAAGCTAATATCAGAGAGCACCTTGGGTCCTCCGGGGATTTGCTTGGTCAAATGATCGATCTTTATCATGGTATGTGCTCCTCCGTTTAATTCTATAAATCTAGTTTACGGGAAATAAAAAATACTTTCCATACGAACGAATGTTTGCTATAATAAAAACAAGAACAGGCGTTCCAATTTCAGATTACAAGGAGGATGATCACCATGCAAAACTGCGAACATTATCGATTTGTCGAGAAACACCGTCCGTTTAGAGATTTGACTTTCAAGTTTTATTCTGATGGAAGGCTAACCATTATTGATAACGGCGCAGGGGAGGTGATCACGCCGAGGGAACTGAAGGGCGCCAGCCATGACTTCTATGTGCGCAAGCGCATTGCCTTCATCAAGAATGACCTGGAGGCCAAGCGACTGAAATATGCATAATGTATTTCATGTTACCCTCCCCCAATTATTGATATAGAAAGCAGGGAAGCGGCCATAATACCACTTCCCTGCTGCTCAAGTTCTGCTATGCTTCATTTAACCCTTGTAAATGCTCCTTAAGGCTGCTTGTTAATTCCGTTCAGATTCGGCGGGATTTCAGCAGCTTTTTGGGCTTTAACCGTCCTGGCCTCTTCTTTCATGCGGGACTCATTGTTCTGATTCTCCGTTTTTTCACTCCGGTTGATTGGCATGGGAATTCACCTCCGCCCTCATTATGCGAATTGACCCTCTCTTTTATACGTTTGACGCCAACTGGACATTCAGGTAGATTGTAAGAATAACCTGTCTGAAATTTGATTGACAAGTCAAGTCACGGTCCTTCATCAGACCGTACTTCATGCCTTATATTACAGAAGGAGCACTTCCATGCAGCAAACACTAATTTTTGATCTGGACGATACACTCATTCATTGCAATAAATACTTTTATAACGTTTTGGACCGCTTTGCATTTTTGATGCATTCATGGTTTGGAGGCTATGGCGCAACAGAGGAAGAAATTCGCAACAAACAAGTGGAGATAGATATGGAGAGCGTCAAACAGCTTGGATTTTTAATCCATCATTTCCCGCAATCATTGGTTACAACCTATGAATATTATACGGATAAATATGGGAGAGCCGCTGCTCCTGTTGAGAAGGATACTTTGTGGAAGCTTGGGGTCAGCGTGTTTGATTTCGAGGCGGAGCCTTATCCCAATATGGAAGAAACACTGGATTTCCTCTCAGAGCAAGGACATGTTCTGCACCTGTATACTGGCGGCGAGCCGGTTATTCAGCAGCGCAAGGTGGAGAGGCTTGCATTGGAGCGGTATTTCGGACCGCGTATCTATGTTCGTCATCACAAGAACAATGAAGCGCTGGAGAACATCTTAACCGAGGGGCGATTCGACCGTGACAAGACATGGATGATTGGCAATTCCATCCGGACCGATGTGGTGCCTGCCCTGACAGCAGGCATCCACGCCATTCATGTAGAAGCTGTGTCCGAATGGGTCTATAATGTGGTTCCAATTGATGTTCAGCCGCGCGGCGCGTTCCTGCTGCTCAAGCAGCTTCAGGAAGTGCCTCCCGCGATTGAACAGTATATAAGACAAGCTTATTCCTCATAACGAACCGTTACCTGGCCTCTCTCCGGGTCCTGAAGGACAATTCTGCCCTTGCGGACAGCGCCGCTGCTTAGTTTAAAGGACAGTTTGCCTGTCGTCCCCTTCGTTGCGAGCTGCTTGGCCATAGAAGCGGTAATTTTCTTCTCATTCATCGCCTTCCATATGACAAAGGTACAGCCATCCCGGTAATCTGAACATCCAAAGCCCCGCTTGCCTTCAATAATATGGCCCTTGCAGCCTGTTCTCGGGCATGGGGCCAAATGATCATGTGTCCGCGGCGCTGCAGGCTCTGGCAGCTCTCCGCTGCGGCTGGTTCTGGCTGCGGGCGGGACTTTGGCTGCTGTCGATGATTTGACAGTTCCGGGCGCTGAAGCCGCCCTGCTGCCCCGACGGCTGCCCTGGCTCTGTGCACGCGAGCCGCCTTTGCGGCGGTTCTCGTCCTCCTGGAACAGTGACGGAGGCGCTGGACGCTGCGTGCGTACCTTGTCGACAATCAACTTGGCAAACTGTTTGATTTTGTCCATGAACTCAATGTCGCTGGCTGCTCCCTTGGAAATTTGGTGAAGACGCTGCTCCCAGCGTCCCGTCATCTCCGGGGAAGCGAGCAGTTCGACGCCCGCATCACGAATGAGTTCAATTGCGGCACAACCCTTGGGCGTAATCTCCAGCTTCTTGCCCGACAAGAGAATGTAGCCGACCTGCTTCAGCCGCTCGATCGTTGCGGCCCGCGTGGCAGGCGTACCGAGCCCGGTATCCTTCATCGCTTCCTTCAGCTCATCATCCTCAATGCTCTTGCCCGCTGTCTCCATTGCTTTCAGCAGAGTGCCTTCGGTATGCGATTTTGGCGGCTGCGTCGTCTTCTCCTTCATTTCCGCCTCACTGCACTTCACCGGCGAGCCTTTATCTACCGAGAAGCTCTTATCCACGATAAGCTCCTCTTCATTGTCGTCGGTATCCGCCTTTTTCTTGCGGCCGGACTTCTCCGGAGATCCCCCATCCTCCTGCACAACCTTCCAGCCCGGATCAAGCTGCTGTTTGACCTTAGTCTTGAACGTCTCCTGCTCGACCTCGGTCAGCACTTCATGATTGTTGTAACGGGCAGGCGGATAATATTGCGACAGAAAACGCCTGACGATCAGATCATAGATTTTTTGCTCGTCAGCACTTAGGACGCCCGGCTTCTTTGGTGTAGGCAAAATCGCATGGTGATCCTCTACCTTCGCCGGATTGCATACCGCTTTATTCCCTCTGTGCACGCGGGAACGGTCTGCACCCTCGGCAAGCTGGGCATATGGCGTATTTTGCAGCATTGTCAGCACCTTGCCCATAACCGGGATATTCTCCTCCGTCACATAGTTGGAGTTCGTTCTCGGATATGTAATGACCTTATGCTTCTCATAGAGTGCCTGCGCGACATCCAGTGTCTTCTTCGCCGGAAAACCATAGCGTCCATTGGCTTCCCGCTGCAGAAGAGTCAGATCATAAAGCCGGTACGGATACTCTTTGGACTCATTCACTTCATAGGATATGATTCTTCCAGGCTTGCCCTGCACCTTATCAGCCAGCGCTCTGGCCTTCTCGGGGTCTGTCAGGCGCTCTCCCTGCCAGATGCCCTTATAGCTGCTCTTGGCTTGCTTGAATAATGCATGAACCATATAATAGGTCTCCGGCTTGAACGCCTCAATCTCCTTGTGACGGTCAAATAGCAGCGCAAGCACTGGAGTCTGTACCCGGCCGACAGACAGCAGAGCGCGGTGGCGGATCGTAAAGGCGCGGGATGCGTTCATTCCGATGAGCCAGTCCGCTTCACTGCGCGCTTTGGCTGCCCTTGTAAGCGGCGCGTAATCCGTGTCGCTGCGCAGGCTGTCAAAGCCCCGGCGGATCGTCTCCGGGGTCAAGTCCGAGATCCACAGCCGGTCAGCAGGCAGCTTGATCTTCAAATGCTGGATAATAAGATGAAATATCAGCTGTCCTTCCCGCCCTGCGTCACAAGCATTCACAAGCCTGCCGCAGCGTCCGGCAAGCTCCTTGATCGTCTTGAGCTGATCCCTTGTCCTCGGATTGGGCCAGAGCTTGAACTTGTCCGGTATAATCGGCAAATCCTGGGCATTCCATTTCTTGTAGCGGGCATCATACTGATCCGGCTCAGCAAGGCTGACCAGGTGGCCGATAGCCCAAGTAATAATATAGCTTTCACCTTCAAGATAGGTCCTCCGGTTCTGCGCTTTTGGCTCCAGCACCGCTGCAATGGACCGTCCCATATCCGGTTTCTCCGCAATAATCAATGTTTTCAAAAGCCGTCTCCCTCACAAAACATATTCCTTTTCACAGCAATCCGTGTCCGTCGGCAACCATGCTTCCATGGCTTTATTTCCAAGAGCACCCGGCCGCTGCACACATATAATGCCTGTTTACCTAAAGAGCTGCCTCAAGACTGCACGCCCGGATGTGCTCCTGCATGGCGTCAGACTGTATGTATGCTGTAATCTGTTCCTTCTCCCCGGCCGTAAACTGATATTCGCAGTCACAGCCCTCATCCAAAGGAATGATTTGCGCAATCTGGCCGCCATGCGTACAGATTACCAGAATTGTTAAATCGATCAGGTCTTGCGGTGCTTCTTCTGCGCATGTACGCTTAAGCTCAAACCGCAGCCCGACATCAATCCATTGATTATCCCGTCTCTCCAGCCGCGGTGTAAAAGATGCAAATTCCAGGTGTGTCACCCGGTCGGAACCGTACTTTATCACGTTTTTTCCCTCTTTCCCTCTATCTATGGCAGCAGATTGGCCGGCGGCAAACCATGCATTATCCGCAAAACCTGCCTACATGCTTGGCCATTCATCATATCTATTATCTTAACAGAATATAACGTTAAGCGTAAACGGCTGGCTCTCCTCCACATAATCAGAAAACAAAAAAGCTTCATTTGATTATCGGCCATTTCCCTTATGAGAAATACCTGTAATCAAATGAAGCTTTGTACATGTTAGCTATTTAACAATTGAATACATCAAGGCAAGACCGAAGAGCCCATCAAGTATTTATCGACTTCACGCGCTGCCTCGCGGCCTTCATTAATGGCCCATACGACAAGGCTTTGTCCGCGGCGCATGTCACCGGCAGCAAACACTTTGTCCACATTGGTAACATATTTGCCGTAACGCGCTTTAACGTTGGACCAGCGGTCCTGTTCCAGACCCAATTGATCGATCAAGGTGCGTTCCGGCCCTTCAAAGCCGACAGCGATCAATACCAGATCCGCCTGCCATACTTGCTCGGTGCCTGGAATTTCCTTATAGATCTTGCGGCCTGTCTCATCTACAGTACGCTCGATTTGGATCGTATGCAGTTCCTTAATATTGCCGTTCTCATCTCCAACGAAATTCTTCGTCAGTACGGAGAATGCGCGAGGATCCGTACCAAAAATCGCTTTCGCTTCCTCATGCGCATAATCCAGCGTATATACATTCGGAAATTGGGGCCATGGATTGTTCACGATATCCCGCTCCAGCGGAGCCTTCGCATGGGTACCGAACTGGGTCACGGATTTACAGCCATGGCGCAGTGCCGTTGCCACACAGTCCGATCCTGTATCCCCGCCGCCGATTACGATGACATTCTTGTCCTTCGCTGAAATATAATTTCCGTCCTCCAGATTGGAGTCCAGGTAGCTCTTGATTGTGCCGTTCAAATAGTCCATAGCCGGATGAATCCCTTTCAGCTCACGGCCTTCCATTTGTACATCACGAGCCTTCGTAGCACCCCCGCACAGTACAACAGCGTCAAAGTCGCTTACAAGCTGCTCAGCGGATACATCCTTGCCAATCTCTGTATTCGTTACGAAATCGACGCCTTCAGCTTCCATAATATCAACACGTCGCTGAACAACATGCTTCTCCAGCTTCATTGTCGGGATTCCGTATACGAGCAGTCCGCCGATCCGGTCCGCTCTCTCGAATACGGTAACTTTGTGCCCGGCCTTGTTCAGTTGCGCAGCACAAGCAAGTCCGGCAGGACCTGAGCCGACAACTGCAACCCGCTTGCCTGTCCGTACCTTCGGCGGCTGTGGTACAACCCAGCCCTCTTCGAAGCCTTTTTCAATGATGGAATGCTCGATGGTCTTTATCGTTACAGGGTCGCCGATCAAACCGACTGTACATGACCCCTCACAAGGAGCAGGACATACACGGCCTGTAAACTCAGGGAAATTATTTGTCTTGTGCAAACGGTCGAGCGCTTCTCTCCACAATCCGCGGTAAATGAGATTATTCCATTCCGGAATCAGGTTGTTGACAGGGCAGCCAGATGTCCCTCCTGTCAGCTCAATGCCGGTATGGCAAAACGGGGTTCCACAATCCATACAGCGTGCACCCTGAGTGCGCAGCTGTTCACTGGACATGTGCTTGTGGAATTCCTGCCAATCCCTAACACGCTCCGCCGGGTCGCGGTCAATTGGAAGCTCGCGTTTATATTCCATAAATCCTGTAGGTGTAGACATGATCGCTTTCCCCCATCCGTTATTCCGGTGAGTCAAGTCCCGCTGTCGATCCGGCGGCAATTCGCCATTTTCATCGCCTGTCCGGACTCTATCGCTCGTACTCACCAGACAATTGTAATCACACTATATCTGCAAAGGTTTCCTCATTCAACAGCAAACATTTGGCTGTAAAATTAGAGGAAGTGTTATATAACATCCTAGCATCTAAGCGACATCTACACCCATGGATTTTCCGTATAATCATTTGCACTAAGTGACATATTGTTCGTCAATTTACTAGCGGCGCTGATAGGTCTGAAAGTAGTAGGAATACGGATTATCCTCGTTTTCAATCCCTTTCACTGAATCAGTCAATTCCCATTCGTCCTTTGCAAACTCAGGAAAAAATGAATCGCCTTCAAAGTCCGCGTCAATCTCTGTAAGCAGTATCCGGTCGGCATGAGGCAGCAGCTGCCGGTAGATTTCTTCACCGCCGATCACATACAAGTCTGAATCGCTGTATGTTTGAAGCGCCTCCTCAACAGACTGCACAATCCCGCATCCTTCAGGAGCGTAATCGGTACTGCGGGTCATGACGACATTCAATCTGTTTTTAAGCGGGCGGCTTCCGAAGGATTCGAATGTCTTGCGCCCCATCAGAACTGTGTTGCCGGTGGTTGTGCGGCGAAAAAAAGCCATATCCTCCGGCAGCCGCCACGGCAGCTTATTATCAATGCCAATCGTGCGGTTCTTCGCCATAGCAGATATCAATATAATAGCCAAAAACGTACACCTCCCATCCGCCTTTTGTTTTTTGTTTCAGCAGGTTAATTTCGGATTACACCGAAACCGACGCCTTGATCGTCGGATGATGCTCATAGCCGACAATTTCAAAATCCTCATACTTGTAATCAAAAATTGAGTCCGGCTTGCGCTTGATAACCAACTGCGGCAGAGGCAACGGCTCCCGGGTCAATTGAAGCTCAACCTGTTCAAAATGATCCTTGTAAATATGGACATCGCCACCGGAATAAATAAAATCACCCGGTTCCAGATCACACTGCTGTGCGATCATATGGGTCAGCATTGCGTATTGGGCGATGTTAAAAGGCAGCCCCAGGAATGTATCCGAGGAGCGCATGGTCAGCATACAGGAAAGCTTGCCCCCTGCCACGTAAAACTGGAAAGCATAGTGGCATGGCGGCAGCTTCATGTTATCAATCTCCGCCACGTTCCATGCGCTTACAAGATGTCTGCGGGAATCGGGGTTGCGGCGGATGCTGTCTACGACCTGGGCAATCTGGTCAATCACCCGGCCGTCCGGCGCCTGCCAGGCCCGCCACTGGGAGCCGTACACAGGGCCAAGATCACCGTTCTCATCCGCCCACTCGTTCCAAATGCGAACACCATTTTCCTGCAAATAGCGTACATTCGTATCTCCGCTCAAAAACCACAGCAATTCATGAATAACGGATTTCACATGCATGCGTTTTGTAGTCACAAGCGGAAACCCTTTGGACAAATCAAAGCGCAGCTGACGGCCAAATACCGACTTCGTGCCCGTCCCTGTCCGATCCTCTTTGAGCACGCCGTGATCCATAATATCCTGTAATAATTCCAAATAAGCTTTCAAAACTGCACCTCACCTTTACATAGCTTCTGTTGCTATCATATCACTTTTGCCCCTCAGGCGGCTACAACCAGGCCTGCCGGATCCGTATTCCGGATACATAAACCTGGCAGAAATCTTGTCAACACTCACTGCCACAGACCCGCCTAGAGCCTGCCCCGCCGCTGGCTCCTGCGCTCTTTTCTGAGCTTGTAGCGCTCCGGTGCACCGATGTGCAGTTCCAGCTCTTCCTCCGTCTCGGGGACAGCTTGAGGGACGCGCAGCGGCTTCCCTTGACCATCCAGTGCAACAAAGGTAAGAAAGGCGGTTACAGTCAGCCTGCGCTCGCCTGTCAAGGCATTCTCCGAATGTACATTGACAACAACCTCCATGGAGCTGTTATGTGTCCAGGTTACAAAAGCAACCAGCTCAATAACCTCGCCAAGTCGGATCGGCGCTACAAAATCCAGGCTGTCGCTGGAGGCCGTAACCACGGCAGCCCGCGCATGGCGCATGCTGGCAATCGCTGCGATCTTGTCGATGTACTCCATCACCTTCCCGCCGAACATCGTCCCATGATGATTGGTATCCGAAGGGAAAATAAGCTGTGTCATGATTGAACGGGAAGCTTGGCACGGCTTCTCGGCATTCTCATTCATTTCAAATGACCCCTCTCCTGGTTATCGCACAGCAAGGTGAATTCCGGCTGCCCAAAGCAGAATGGATAACCCATGATTGAAATAAAAGAGGTCCCTGGACGCTTCAGTTGCGCGTCCAAGGCCCTCTTTGCCTGATTAAAACTATAGTTGTAATGCCTGAAATTATCTTACGATAGAGTGGATCGGATGGCCAAGAGCTACTTCAGCAGCTTCCATCGCGATTTCACCCAATGTCGGATGGCCATGGATGGTCAGAGCGATATCTTCTACAGTCGCACCCATTTCAATTGCAAGACCCATCTCGGCAATCAGGTTGGAAGCTTCAATACCGGCAATTTGTGCGCCCAGTACAAGACCGTTATCTGCATCGGATACGATTTTGACGAAGCCTTCTGTTGCATTCAGGGATAATGCGCGGCCGTTGATGTTGAACGGGAAGCGTCCAACTTTAACGTTATGGCCTTTATCTTTTGCTTCCTGCTCGCTGTAACCTACGCTAGCGCACTCCGGATCGGAGAAGACTACCAGCGGGATGCATTTGTAATCGACTTTGCTCGGTTGCCCGGCAATAGCTTCAGCAGCAACTTTAGCTTCGTAGGAAGCTTTGTGCGCCAGAGCAGGTCCGGCAACGATATCGCCGATTGCATAGATATGCGGAATGCTGGTACGGCCTTGATCATCAACTTCAATGAATCCGCGGTCGGTCATTTTGATGTTGATCAGATCCAGACCCAGCTCCCCGTCTGTATTTGGACGGCGTCCAACAGTTACGAGCAGGTAATCTGCTGTAACTTGCTTGTCTTCGCCGTTAACCGAGTACGTAACGGTAACATCGTTGTCTGTTTGCTCAGCGCTTTTCGCTTGAGCGCCAGTAACGATTTCCACGCCTTGGCTTTTCAGTTTTTTGGTTACCAGTTTGGACATTTCAGCGTCGAATCCGGCCAGAATGGAATCTGTACCTTCAATGACCGTTACTTTGGAGCCAAACTTGGAGTACATTTGGCCAAGCTCGATTCCGATATAGCCGCCGCCGATAACAACGAGGCTCTTCGGAATTTCAGGCAGGGACAATGCACCTGTGGAGGACATGATGCGTCCGCCAAACGGGAATGCTTTCAGCTCGATCGGACGGGAACCAGTCGCGATGATGCAGTTTTTGAAGCGGTAACGCGGAGCTTCCTGATCATTGAACACGCGCGCTTCATTTTCATTGATGAACATTACTTCACCATTGAAATACTGCACTTTGTTTCCTTTCAGCAGCGCGCCAACGCCGCCGGTAAGCTTCTTGACAACACCGTTTTTGAACTCTTGAACTTTGCTGAAATCAACCGATACGTTCTCCGCTTTGATACCGAGCGCTTCCCCGTGGGAAGCAGCCTCGAATTGGTGCGCAGCAGAGATAAGCGCCTTGGAAGGAATACAGCCGACGTTTAAGCACACGCCGCCCACATATTCCTTGTCTACGATCAGAACAGATTGGCCAAGCTGTGAAGCGCGGATCGCTGCGGTGTAACCGCCAGGTCCTGCACCAATTACCAGTGTGTCAATATCCAGTGAAGCGTCTCCTACTACCATACCCTTACACCTCCATTACAAGCAGCTCAGGGTCAGCGAGCAGCTGCTTGATGTAGTTCATAAAGTTTTGAGCTGTAGCGCCGTCAATCAGACGGTGGTCGAAGCTTAAGGAAAGAGCCATAACAGGTGCTGCTACGATTTGGCCGTTCTTCACAACAGCCTTCTCGGAAATGCGTCCCGTTCCCAGGATAGCAACCTCAGGGAAGTTGATAACCGGAGTAAAGAACATACCGCCAGCGGAGCCGATGTTTGTGATCGTCATCGTGCTGCCCTTCAGTTCATGAGGAGCAAGCTTGCCGTCGCGGCCGCGGGTTGCCAGATCCTTGATTTCATTACCGATCATCCAGATGCTCTTGCGGTCAGCATCTTGAACGACAGGAACGATCAGGCCGTTATCTGTATCTGCTGCGATACCGATGTTGTAGTATTTGCGCAGTACGATTTCCTGGTTAGCCTCATCCAGTGTCGCATTCATGATCGGGAACTCGCGCAGTGCAGCAACGAGTGCCTTGACGATGAATGGCAGGTAAGTCAGCTTAACGCCCTTCTTCTCAGCCAGCGGTTTCGCTTTTGTACGAAGCTCAACAAGCTGGGTTACATCGACTTCATCCATCAATGTAACGTGAGGAGCCGTGTATACCGATTTGGACATTGCGCCCGCGATAATTTTGCGGATGCCTTTGAACGGTACACGCTCTTCCGGACGGTCGCCTGTTTGGACAGGTGCTGCCGGTGCAGACTTGGATTCTGCTTTTGCTGCCGGAGCTGCTTCTGCAGATGCAGATGTTGCTCCTCCTGCTGCGATTTGGTCCACATCTTCACGGGTAATACGGTTGTTTTTGCCGGAGCCTGTAACGCCAGCCAGTGCTACACCCTTCTCACGCGCATATTTGCGAACGCTTGGTGTAGCCAAAACCAGGCCGGCAGCTTCAGCTGGAGCGCTTTGCGCTGCCGCAGGCGCTGCTGGAGCCGCTTCTGCTTTTTCTTCTGCTTTCGCTGCAGGAGCTGCTTCTTCCTGGTGAGCAGGTGCTGCCTGCTCAGGCACATCGCCTTCAGCATCGATAATCGCAACGATCTCGCCAACGTGACATACCTGTCCGTCCTTGACCAGAACTTCCTGCACCTTACCGTTTACCGGACAAGGCACCTCTACGATCGCCTTGTCATTTTGTACTTCCATGATGATATCTTCGTCTGTTACTGTGTCGCCCGCTTTGATATGCACTTTAATAATTTCACCTTCGTGCAATCCTTCGCCGAGCTCAGGAAAACGATACTCAAATTTTGCCACCTTGGGTTCCCTCCTTACTGATCAATTAAAACTCCAAAACTTTGTTGACTGCTGTAATGATGCGGGCCGGAGATGGCAACCAGGCATCTTCAATTTGAGCGAACGGATATACGGTATCCGGACCTGCAACGCGAAGCACAGGAGCTTCCAGGTGCAGAATTGCTTTTTCATTGATTTGGGCAATGATTTCCGCAGCGGCGCCGGAAGTTTTTTGTGCTTCCTGTACGACGATCGCACGGTTTGTTTTTTGGATCGAAGCTACGATTGTATCGATATCCAGCGGCAGCAGTGTGCGCAGGTCGATAACCTCAGCCTTGATGCCTTTGGTTTTTTCCAGCTCGTCAGCTGCCTTAACAGCTGTGTGTACCATCATGCCGTAAGCGATGATGGTAACATCACTGCCTTCACGAACGATATTTGCTTTGCCGATTGGCACCGTGTAATCCTCTTCAGGCACATCTGCACGGAAAGCATGGTACAAGTTCAGGTGCTCCATGAAGAATACAGGGTCATTGTCACGGATAGCCGAGATCATCAGACCTTTTGCATCGTATGGATTGGATGGAACGATAACTTTGATACCCGGAGTCTGAATTGCCAGACCTTCCAGGGAATCTGTATGCAGTTCAGCCGCTTTAACGCCGCCCCCGAAAGGTGTTCTGAACACGATTGGAGAGTTGTAACGTCCGCCGGAGCGGTAGCGCATGCGCGCAGCTTGTATGAACATTTGGTCAAGCGCTTCATATATGAAACCGACAAACTGGATTTCCGCAACCGGGCGGAATCCTTGTGTACCCATACCCACAGCAAGACCGGCAATTGCGGACTCAGCAAGCGGCGTATCAAATACGCGGTCTTCGCCGAATTCTGCCTGCAAACCTTCTGTTGCGCGGAATACACCGCCGACTTTACCTACGTCTTCCCCGAAAACAAGTACATTCGGGTCTTTTCTCAGTTCCACGCGCATCGCGTCGCGGATCGCTTCTTTCATATTCATTTGAGCCATGATGACGGTTCCCCCTTATTCAAAATCGGCCTTTTGTTCTTCTAAATGCTGCGGCGTTGTTTCAAACATCGTATCAATCAGGCCGGCAACAGTCATTTTCTCTGTCGCTTCCGCTTTCTTGATGTGCTCGTTAACAGTCGCCTTTGCCTCTTCCTTCACGCGGGCGGTATCTTCATCCGACCAGAGGCCTTTTGCTTCCAAAAACTTGCCGAAACGAACAAGCGGGTCCTTCAGAGCCCATTCTGCTTCTTCATCTTTCGTGCGGTATTTGCTTGTGTCATCCGCCATGGAGTGCGGACGGAAACGGTAAGTCAAAATTTCGATCAGTGTTGCGCCTTCGCCATTGCGTCCGCGCTCTGCAGCCTCAGCTACCGCTTTGTATACAGCAAGCACGTCCATGCCGTCTACTTGAACACCCTTGATACCGGCAGCAATCGCTTTGTGAGCGATCGATGGAGCAGCCGTCTGTTTCTCAAATGGCGTTGTAATCGCGTAACCGTTATTTTGAACTGCATAAATTACAGGCAACTTGAATACGCCGGCAAAGTTCAGGCCTTCATAGAAATCGCCCTCAGAGGAGCCGCCGTCACCCGTATAAGTAATCGCAACGCGCTTCTCGCCGCGTTTTTTGAATGCCATACCAAGTCCGGTCGCATGCAGGATTTGAGCGCCGATAATGATCTGTGGCATCAATACGTTAACATCCTCAGGAATTTGACCGCCATGCTGATGTCCGCGGGAGTACAGGAATGCCTGATACAGCGGCAGACCATGCCATACGAGCTGTGGCATATCGCGGTAGCCCGGACACACATAGTCTTCTTTGTTCAATGCATATTCGCTTCCTACCATAGAAGCTTCTTGTCCGGAAACCGGCGCGTAGAAGCCCAGACGTCCTTGACGGCCGAGATTGACTGCGCGCTCGTCCCAAGTACGGGTAAATACCATACGGTACATAATTTCTTTCAGTTGATCATCGCTAAGTTCCGGCATCAAATCCGGATTAATAATTTCCCCTTCAGGAGACAGAATAGAAAGCGGTGTTACCGGCTCTGTCTGAACCTCATAAGGAACCTTGGTCATGAACGTTCACCCCAATAAAGATATTTGAATATCAGATAAAGCTGTTATAGAATTATTATAAACCTGTTTAGCAAGAATGGTCAAAAGAAAAATCGAAAAAAGTGTTATTTTATCTTATTTCTTCGATCCTCAGACACATTTTTGTTTGTAATACAGATTTGAAAATAATATAGTACAGATTGGTACAACTGCGGGGAAAAGACTGTTACAAAGCCGATTCCCTCCTATTGTTTACCCATATCTTCAGAAAACCATGCAAGAAAAGGAGAAAAGATAAATGAGCGACTACTTGAAACGGACAATTGTCAAAGAAACCGTTCCCTCCCGGTATCTTCCAGAGGGGCAGCGGGAGCTGCGTATTTTTCTTCCGCCGGGCTATAATGAAATTTTAAGTTATCCGGTGGTTTATTGTCAGGACGGCGAGGATTTCTTTAATTTCGGCCGGATTGCAACCCAGGCCAACAAGCTGATTCTTGAGGAGGACATGGAGCCCTTTATCATTGTAGGGGTTGATGTAGACAAACAGAAACGCACAGCCGAGTATGCACCGGACGGCGACCGCCATGATTCTTATGTAAAATTCTTCGTTGAGGAAATGATTCCTTACATCTCTTCACGCTATTCTGTCCGGAATGAAGCGGATCAAATCATTCTCGCCGGCGATTCGCTGGGCGCAACAGCAGGACTTCATATTGCCCTGCAATATCCGCGGCGCTTCGCTACTCTTATTTCGTTCTCCGGGGCCTATTATCCTGCTTCCCAAGAGATCGTGAAGGGATATTCCGGCTCGCTGGAGTGGCTGAGCATGTTCATGTCCGTCGGCCTGCAGGAGACTGCCTATGAGACAGACCGCGGCGTTTTCGACTTTGTTGCGCTGAACCGGAGCATGAAGCCCCTGATGGAGGAGAAGGGCGCCAAGCTCCATTATTCGGAGCGGGACGGCCTTCACCAATGGGGCTTTTGGCAGAAGCAGGTTCCCGAAGCGTTGCATTGGGCTATGCAGCCAGCTCGGATTTGACCTTGTCCAGAAGCCGTTTGCAGCCGGACTCCACCAGTTCGTACACTTCATCGAAGTTATCCGTATAGTACGGGTCCGGCACATCGGAAAAACCGCGCTCAGGCAGCAGATCCATAAATTTCATCGTCTGGGCTTGAACGGACTGCTGTTCAGGCAGCCACTTTTTTACATCAAGCTCATTTTGACTATCCATACAAATAATATAATCAAACTGTTCATAATCATCCGTTTTCACCTGGCGGGCCTTCATGCCCTCATAGCCGATGCCCTGGCTGTCCAGGAGCTTCCTGGTACCCGCATGCGGAGGCTTGCCAAGATGCCAGTCCCCGGTTCCGGCCGAGTCGACCTTAATCTGGCCCGCCAGACCTTCTTTTTCTACCAGATTGCGAAATACGGCCTCGGCCATCGGCGACCGGCATATATTCCCCAAGCAAACAAACAATACCCGTTTCATGGTGTTGCCCCTTTCAAATTGTGTAGTAAACGGTTTTATGATTTCCCATTATTCGAAGTCGCGGCAGCCTGCTTCAGCGATCGGCGAGGCAATTTCCACTTGTAATGGACAGAAAGCATCCGAAAGATAATAATCAGTACAAATAGTCCCAGCAGCTGCCACGTTGCCGTAGCCCACCCCATACCGATGAGGACGCCTCCCAACATCGCCCAGACGGCATAAATTTCATCCCTCAGCACGAGCGGCTTTCGTCCGGCAAGCAAGTCACGGATAATACCGCCCCCGATTCCCGTAAGCATGGCTGCCACAATAACCGCACTCAGCGGTACCTTCATGCTTGTTGCGGCCAGCGCCCCCTGGATGGCAAAGGCGGACAGGCCAATGGCATCAAACAGCGCCTCGCTGCGACGCCAGCGGTGAATCCAGCCGACAGGCAGCAGGAAAGCAATCAGGACTGAAATAATGGCGGTTTTCAAAAACAGGCCCTGGCTCCATAATGTTGTAATCGGCATCCCGATGAGCACATTCCTCACGACACCTCCGCCAAAAGCCGTCACCAGTCCAAGCACAAATACACCCAGAATATCGTACTCTTCTTCCATCGCCACAATCGCCCCGCTCACCGCAAAAGCAATGGTGCCGATAATGCTGAACCAACTGAAGATATCTAAATCCACGACCCGACTCCCCCGTTTTCCCCTTCTATCTATAAGTTGAACAATTGACTTTAGGTCAGGGCCGCCGTGTGAAAGGTTCCTCCGATCGCTGTTGTTCCCGGATTTCTTGAATGAAAGACAGGTATGGGAAAAATCCGGGAACAAAGGCGACCGCTTCGCTTCTCCAGAATCCTTTCACACTCTGGCTATCCGGCCTCCGTTTTTTTGTTCAACTTATATAGCACCATTTACATTGTGTCAAACGGTGTCTTTTCATGTCTTTTCCCATTGTAGCGGCGCCCCATCATTCACGCAACCCATAAACAAATCTCTGATTGGAATTTTGTTCAAGTACCGCTAAAATAGAAGAGTTACGACTCGCACCACGTATCTAATCAACATGAAAAGTAAAGGATGAAGAAATTGAACAAGAAAGGACATCTCTCATTGGCATTGGCTGCCGGCTCAATGGCTGTCTATACCAATCCCTCCTATTCGCTGTCTGACTGGGATCAGACCCTTGCCGCGCTGCTCCTTGCGGCCTGTGCAGGCATCGGCGGACTGGCTCCGGATATCGATCATAAAACAAGCACAGCGAGCAAAACGATTCAATTTTCCGCACGCAAGCGAAAAAGTTTCCGTTCCGCATCAGGCGCATGCTTTACAGTTGGCCTTGTTCTTACGATTGTCTGGCTTGCAGCCAAACTGAACTGGGTAGCCTGGGATACCTGGCTTGATCCGCTCTGGTCCCCGTATGCGCTCACAGCCGCAGCAATCGGGCCATTTTTGCTTGGCGGAGGACTTGTATTCCTTATGCTGTCCAGACTGCGCAATCTCGTACTGATAGCCGGAGGAGCCGGACTATTGGCAGCGGCTTATCTAAATGAGTGGCACTGGATCGCCTCATTCGCCGGGATCGCCATGCTGCTGCTCCCGCTTGTGAAGCACCGCGGCATTATACATACACCCGAATTCGCGATTGCCCTGACAATCGGGCTTCTCTCATTTGCAGGACAGCAGCCGGAGCTTGTACAAGCGGCCATTACCGGATTTATAATCGGCTGGTGGACACATCTGGCTGGCGATTGCTTCGGGAGCGAGGGCATTCATTTACTGATTATCCCCAAGCTCAAGCTTGCCATGCATCTGTTCTCTAACGGCAGTGCCACAGAGAAGCTGGTCATCGGCATCTGCACACTATGCATTACTATTGTCTGGTTTTTGCTTGTTCTCGGTATTGAGCCTGTTTCGCTAACTGCCGAAAATCGGCTTCAATCAGTCCCGGCACAAACGTCCATAACAGCAACAACGGCATTAAACCGATCAGACGAGGTGTAATCCATGCAAAAGAAAATTGTTATTTTCACAGGCGGCCGTCTGGGTCATTGGGCAATGTCCTGCCTCGCCGGTGCCTCCTATATTATCGGGGCAGACAGCGGTGCGTTGTTTCTGGTCCGTAACGGCGTCACTCCGGATCTGTCTATTGGCGACTTTGATTCCGTCACCCCGGCAGAGCTGGAGGTGATTAAAAGCAGCAGCAAGCAAATTTTAACTTGCGACGACTTTGACAAGGATTACACGGATACCGAGCTTGCCTTCCTGAAAGCAGCTGAATTGAATCCTTCTGAAATCATTATAGCGGGTGCGCTTGGCACGCGTTTTGACCATTCGCTGGCAAATGTGCATTTGCTCGTTCAGGCTGCCGCAGCCGGAATTAATGCCGCCATCGCAGATGAGTATAATGAGATTAGGCTTGTTACAGACGAGCTTGCAGTGAGCAAAGGGAAGTACCCCACACTTTCCCTGCTCCCCTTATCCGAAAAGGTGACGGGCATCAATCTGACAGGGTTTAGATACCCGCTTCACAATGCTGCCCTCGAGATGGGCCAGTCGCTCGGCATCAGCAATGTAGTTGAAGCAGAGACGGGACATATCTCCATCTCCGGCGGCAAGCTGCTTGTGATACAAAGCAGAGATTAATCAAGCCGAGTCTGTATAAAAGGAGTCTGATAATCGTGAACGAACCGAAAAAACGGATTGATGGCAAGGCCCTGTATGCATGGCGGCTGGCAGCTTGGGTATCCGCTGCCGTATATTTCGTCATTGTTGCTGCTCTTGTGGTGCTGACCTGGAAATTCGGGTGGCCATGGTGGATAGCTGCTGCCGCAGCCGGTGCTGCGATACTCGCAGCGATTATTGAAATCATGATTCTTCCAAGACTTCATTATGAGCAGTGGCGATATGAAATCCTGGAAGAGGAGATCGAGCTTCGCCACGGTATTTTCATTCGCAAGCGGACAACGATCCCTATGCTCCGCATTCAGCATGTCGATACCAAACAAGGACCGTTCTTGCGAAAATACGGCTTGGCCACCGTATCCTTCGCGACCGCAGCCGGGAGTCATGAAATCCCTGCACTGACACAACAGGATGCCGAATCGGTCCGAAATCAGATTGCCGCGCTGGCGAGGGTGTCCGATGAAGAACTATAATCCGGAAACTCAGCGTACAGACACGTCTCCAGTCAAACAAAGGCTGCATATCGTCTCCCTTATCTTTTTTATAGGCGGCGCCGTTAAAAATTTCATTTATCCGTTAGCCGCTTTGCTAATTAGCTACTTCGTTCGCAATGGCATTGAAGGAATATGGAGCAGCGGCATTATTGCATTGGCAGCGCTGCTTATTATTGTCGCCGGCTATATCAGCTGGCTGCGGTTCACCTATTCTGTTCAAGACGGCATGGTAAATATTGAGAGCGGAGTTTTTGTCCGCAAAAATGTGTGGGTATCCAGTGACCGTGTACAGTCGGTTGATCTTACAGCAGGTGTGCTGCACCGAATGTTCGGCATCTTAAAACTGCAAATTCAAACTGCTGGAGGAAATCAAGCTGAGGTCATCCTCAATGGCATCAGCAAGGCCGAGAGCAACCGAATCCAGGAGGCGCTTCTCCGCAAAACTCAGCCTGATGTTCATGCAGCGGCAAATACCGAAGAACCGGTGGTTCAAGCCCCGGCCGAACAGGGCGCGAATGCGAGACCTGATGCGGATGAAAAGCTACAGCTTACCGGACGGAACTTGTTCATTTACAGCATTACTTCCGGCACAATCGGCATCGTGCTTGCTGTAATAGGCGCAGCCTATTCCCAGCTTCACAAGTGGCTGAATCAGGCTTTGGACCTTGACCATATGACCTGGGAGCAGTTGACTCTGTGGAAAGGGACACTGTTTGCGGCAGGACTGCTGCTGGCGGCGTGGATTATTGCTGTATTTATTACGATTCAAAAAGAATACGGCTTTACCTTGGAGCGGACTGGGGGCCGGCTTAAGATGGAGCGCGGCTTGCTGGAGCGCAAGGAAGTCAGTATTAAGCTGAGGCGGATTCAAGCCATTCAACTGCAAAAAAACCTGCTTCGCAGGCCATTCGGCTTTGTCAGTGTCTATGCCGTCATTGCCGGGTACTCGGGAAAAGATGACAAGTCTGCTCTACTCTTTCCATTAATTCGTGAACAGGAGCTGGATGCATTTTTACAACGGTTTGTACCGCATCTTAAAGTCAGCCAGGATTGGGAGACCTTATCCGGGAAAGCGCTCACCAGCTATCTCTGGCCTTCTCTGCTCGTTTCGGCATTGATAACAGGATTGACACTGTCGCTTCTCCCCGGGCCTTGGATATGGCTGGCGCTCGCACTCTCTGCCTTGATGCTGTTATATTCCTGGCTTCAATACAAGGAAACAGCCTGGAGCATTCAAGGAGACCAGCTTGCAATTCGTTACGGCGCCTTCAACCGTTGCCAGGCACTTGTCCCGAAGCGGAAAATTCAATGGCATTCAACGTCCCAGCATTTTTTCCAACGGCGCAAACAGCTCGCATCCCTCAAGGTCGCACTTCCGTCAGGCAAAGGGGCTGCCAAGTATTCGATTCTTCACCTGCCCGAAGAGACCGCCATACAGCTTAAACAATGGATTACTCAACGTCACGGATAGAAGATGTCAAAATAAAAAGGTATCCCGCAGCTAACCATTAGCAGGCGGGATACCTTTAATTTTACGACTAAAGCGGCGTGCAAGTTGAATGTTCATTCAAACTGCAAGACAAATATCAGAACACAAGCGGTGTTCCGTCCAGGAACGAATAAGTCATTCCTGTTTTTGCAAATGTCACCTCTTCAGGCAGCTCATATTCACGGCTTAAATCAAGATCATGTGACAAATGGGTAAAGATGCTCGTCTTGGGCTGAATGACGGATAACAGCTCCAGCGCCTCTGTAACATCGTAGACAGACCTCGTTTCGATCGGGAACGGCTCCTTGTAGAAGCTGGTACCGAGAATCAGCAATTCCAGGCCATACAACGGCTGAAGCTGCTCCTCTGTTAAAGATATGGCATCCGAGCAATAGGCCCAGGCTGTGCCCGTCTGATCGTGGTCAAAGCGGAAAGCAAACGAATAGCCGTTTTTCCCGTGATTCACCTGCCAGCTTGTCACCTTCCAATGCCCCATATGAAAGCCCTGATCGAGGGAGTGGAAATCGAGCGAACGGTTCAGCCAAGGGAAACGGCCTGAAATCTCATCCAGCACAATCTGAGGCGCATAGAGCTGTCCTTTCTTTTTCAGCCAGCGGCACGCATCCGCCCACTCGACGATCCCGCCAATGTGATCAAAATGCGCATGGGTAATGAGAACACGATTCACATCACGAAGGCCCGCCAGTTCCATCTGCCTTCCAAAATCCGGACCGCAATCGATGAGCGTGTCACCGCTCGCCTTGTCACAAACATGGAGAGAAGAGCGCAGTCTGCGGTTTACCCCTCTGCTTCTTGCTTCCTGGCATACACCGCAGTCACAATATGTCCTTGGCACACCCATGGCGTCCCCTGTTCCTAAAAACGTAAGTCTTGTCATGAACGACAGCCATCCTTTACAGCGGCAAGAGCGCGATTTCGTTTTTGATTTTTAGCCCGTCCATCATATCCATCCACGCCTGCGGTTTATTGGGCAGAGCGGAATAATATTCTGTAAGGAAATTATAGACAAGCTCTGCCGGCAAGCCTGCCAGATCATCATCAGCGGACAGGAAGCTCAAATTCAGCCCTGATACCGCTTCGCCCAGATGATCCCAGGAAGGATGCACATAGCTGAAGTCCAGCTTGCGGTATCCAATATGCGACAGCACTTCTCTTCTGACATACGGATTCATTGGTGTCACTCCGCCGAATGTGTGCTCAACCTCATAAGGATCATAGATTTCTGCAAACATTCCGATCGGCTCGGTGCCCGACTCCGAGGCAAGACGCTGAATATCCTTTTCCCGCTTTTTGAGCAGGAAGCGGCCTACGCCAAGCCCCGGCTTGCCGATAATCGTGAAGTCAGTCATCGCTGTTCTAAAATGAGGATAATAACGGTATTCGGTAGCCCCGACAACCTCACCGTCTACAATGGCCACGTATACATGAATGCCCGGGTCCTGGATCGGCTCCTCCCAAAGGCTGTATTCCAGCACTTCCTCGGGCGGGAACACTTCTTGCATCAGACGGTGCATTTGGGGGAAATAAGGGTCTTGAATGGAGCTAATGCGATAGTAATCCATCCTGTCATTCTTCCTTTCTATCTATATTTATGAAGGGATTGACCCATTGCATAAGTGCGCCATAGTGACCTGACTCTTCATCCTCAAGGTAGTTTTCAGCCACACCAACCGGTGTCCGGCCGCAGCGGAGCAGGAAGCTTACGACAGGGTCCTTCCAGATGCCTGTCACGACATGTTCCAGGTATTGGCCGGCCGAAGCTTCATGCGCATGCCGGTGATAGCCGGGCATACGCCCGCCCCCAAGCAATCGGGCGCATTGCAAGTGCACCACAACTTCGTACATGGATTGCATGAGCCACTTTCCGATTCCCGCCTTGCGGAATGCCGGAACCACACATATATCGACGACATAAAGCGTATTCCCTGACGGGTCATGATTTCTTATGTATCCATGATCCGTGATCGCTTCCCACGAGTGCTGCCCTTGAAGCTGGTCATCCCCAACGCGCAATGCCGTCATTGAGCCGATAAGCCTGCCGTCAGCCTCAGCACAGAGCGCTCCCTCCGGAAAAAGATTCACATGCTGCTGAAGCTGTTCATGCTTCCACCACAACTCGGACGGAAACGGCGGCGGGAAACTTTCCTGCTGAATAGCGATCATCTGGCCGAAGTCCTGCTCCGTGTAATTGCGGATGACGATTCGGACCGGCTTTTGCTCCAAAAAAACGTAAAGCTCTTTCCGCATGAAGCATCAGCCCCCTTCCGGGTTCAATTATTTCATTACCAGTCCGGATAAAGATCCGTTCTGCGGTCGCGCCATGTCGTTACGGAGCCGCTCTGCCGCACCTGCTCCAGAAGTTCCACATTCAAATCACCCACGACCAGCATATCTCCGTTAATCTCGCCTTCAGCAATAATACCGGCTGGCGGGAAAGGAATATCATTCGGTGAAATAAGAGCAGCCTGGCCATAATTTGCCCGCATAAAATCAACCTTGCGAAGCGACCCTACAGTTCCGGTCGTCACGATATAAACTTGATTCTCAACCGCACGTGCGTGACAGCAATACCGGACACGGTAAAAACCATGGCGGTCATCCGTACACGAAGGGCAAAAGATAACATCCGCACCTTTGGCTCTTGCCATCCGGACAATTTCCGGAAATTCAATATCATAGCAGGTCAGCATGGCAATCGTGCCGTATCTGGTCTCGAACACCTCCAGCCCGTCTCCGGGCGTCATGTTCCATTCCTGGACTTCAGTCGGCGTCATATGAAGTTTCGCCTGTGTATCGATCCGCCCGTCAGGGTGGAACAAGAAGGCTGTATTGCGAAGACCTGTTCCGGTCTGAATGACATGCGTGCCTCCAATTATGTATAGATCATATTGCTGTGCCAGTCCGGACATAAGAGCTGTATAGGCTTCAGTGAAATCCGGCAGCCTTTCAATAGGCAACGATTCCTGGCTCTCATCTCCAATGGAGAGCAGCTGTGTCGTCATAAATTCGGGAAACAGTACAAATTGCACCCCATATTCCAGTGCATTTTTCACATAATGGGTGACCTGATGCCCAAATTCGGAAAAAGAGGAAATATCCTTTAGCTCATATTGTACTGCCGCTGCGCGAAAAGTCATATAAATCTCCTCTCATTTTACATTAAAAAATTCTCATTCAATTCTAATAATAATGCTGAAACCTGTGCCAAATCAAATAATTTTCTCTCTTTGTTATAAATTAGGGAATGAGATCTTTGTTATAGTGAATACGACGAAAGAACTACAAGATATTCATATCTGGAGGGATTTATTCGTGCTAAAGACCCAAATCATACGAACAGTCATCAGCGCAGGTCTATGCGCAGCAATCGGATTCTCAGCACTGAGCATTGCCGGACAAGCCCCGGCAGCTTATGCAGCCACTTCTGCTTCGGCCAAGGCCGATAAAATAATTGCGACAGGAAAAAAATATCTGGGTGTACGCTATGTATTTGGCGCTCCGTCAGGAAGCACCAAATCCTTCGACTGCTCATCCTTTACCCAATACATTTATAAACAGATCGGTGTTTCTCTGCCCCGTTCATCCAAATCACAAGCAACCGAGGGCATTTCTGTAAAAAAGGCCAATCTGAAAAAGGGCGACCTTGTCTTTTTCACTGTGCCTTCACGAGGCAAATCCATTGGCCATGTAGCAGTTTATACAGGCAATAATAAAATTCTTCATACGTACGGCAAGGGAGGCGTTACATTCTCCAATTTGAATGCTCCGACTTGGAAAAAAAATTACGTCACAGCCCGCAGAGTTATTTCCTAGACCCATACAGCAGTCATTGCTGCTGATTTCCGGTTTTCGTATCCGCTACAATCAAATTTAAATAAGCAGAGTTACAATTGACCGGCTGGCAGGCCGGTCAATTGTTTTTTTTCGGGAACTGAAGCACAATTGTCGTCCCCTGATTCGGTTTGCTGAATACATCAATATGGCCGTTATGCAGCTCAACGATCCGTTTGGCAATTGACAGTCCGAGACCAACCCCGCCAGTTGCCCTGCTCCGCGCCCCGTCCACCCGGTAGAAGCGCTCGAACAAATGAGGAATCTCCTGTTCAGGGATACCAATCCCTTTGTCCTTCACATCAATACGAACGGAGTTCTTATTGGAGCTGACCGTAATTGAAATCGGTTCCTTGCTGTATTTGATTGCATTATCAAGCAAAATGACAAATAGCTGGCGAATCTTGTCCTTGTCCGCCACAATCGTAACCCCATTGCGTTCAGACTGGACGCGGATCGTACGCTGGA
The DNA here is from genome assembly GCF_000422505.1 of Paenibacillus pinihumi DSM 23905 = JCM 16419. Lineage (GTDB taxonomy): Bacteria > Bacillota > Bacilli > Paenibacillales > Paenibacillaceae > Paenibacillus_D > Paenibacillus_D pinihumi. The sequence continues at coordinate 218,248 of NZ_KE383864.1, forward strand.
AGGTTGTGTTCAGCATCCCTGCCAGCTCATCAATGACCTTCACCACATCAAAGCTGCTCAGCCTCAGCCAGTCTTCCTGTTCCGCCTCAGCCAGCACCAGCATCGATTTGGTCAGGTTTTGCAGACGCTGCGCTTCATTGGAGATCGCTTCAATCGCCTCGTCCCGTACCTTCTCATCATCCCGGCCCCAACGCTTGAGCATTCCGGCATAGCTGGAGATTACCGTCAGCGGCGTCTTGAGCTCATGAGAGGCATCCGCTACAAACCGCTTCTGTCGTTCAAAGGTGCGCTCCAGCCGCTCAATCATCTGGTTGAACGCCCGGATTAACTGCTGAAGCTCAGCCGATTCCTCGGAGCTGCTAAGCTCAATTTGCCGCAGCTTCCCGCTCCGGTCAATCTCCCGCATCGTCTGTACCATATGAGAGATCGGGGCAAGCAGCCTGGACGTAAACCAGTAGGTGCCGAATATCGCGAACAGCACTGCCCCTAGACTCGTGACAACAAGGGCACCGACAAGAATTTGCAGATAACTGTCCAGAACATTGAGCTTGCGCACAATTTCCAGCATGCCGGTCAAATTCATATTTTTGTCGTACAGCGGCACCCTCAAGTAAACGACACGCTTGCCCCCGTAATTGTCAATGCCGGACGAATTGTTCCAGCTAAAGCTTACCGGGATCGACAACAGCTCCTCATCCGAGCCGATCTGGTTAATAACGTTGCCGGTGGAACTGACAATCCGGATCATCTCGTTCACATTGTAAAATTCACTTAGCAAGTGAGGATCGTCCAGGGACGACATTTGCTGAATCCGCTTGTTTTCAAGCAGCAGATTCACCTTGTTCATCAGCAATTGTTCCTCACTGCGTGATGTAATCTTAATAACGTAAAAATAAACGAAAATGTTAAACAGAATCAAAATAAAAATCAACCAGAAAATCGTAAATAAAGTAAACCTTTTCCGAAGTGTCATTATTCCTGCTCCTTGAGCATGTATCCAACTCCGCGTACAGTATGAATCAGTTTGTAACGGAAGCCTTTATCAATTTTCTGGCGCAGATAGCGGATATACACATCGACCAGGTTTGTCTCCCCGATAAAGTCATATCCCCATACCTCGGACAGAATCTCCTCCCTGGATTTCTCCTGGTTCTTGTTCTCGGCAAGGAAAATAAGCAGCTCAAATTCCCTTGGCGTCAGCTCAATCGGCACTTCTTTGCGGAATACTTTGCGGGTTCGCAGCTCGATCGTCAGCTCGGCCACTTTCAATACATCAGCTCCGCCGTCCTCCTTGCTCTTCTGCTGGAAAATCCGCAGCAGGTTCCGCACGCGCGCCAGCAGCTCTTCCATGGCAAACGGCTTCGTAATATAATCATTGGCGCCATGTTCAAAGCCGCTGACCTTGTCGGGGACCGTGTCTCTTGCGGTAAGCAATATAATCGGAATCTGGTTGCCGTTGTTGCGCAGACGACGCAGCACCTCGATGCCGTTCAACTCTGGCAGCATTACATCCAGAAGCATCAAATCCCAATTCCCTGAGGCTGCCATCTCCAGCCCTTGGCGTCCATTTTCCGCTCTCCCCACTGTATATCCCTCGTGCTCCAGTTCAAGCTGCAATACACGAGCAATACTGTCTTCATCCTCAACGACCAGCAATCGGTCCTGTTCCATATGTTAATCACCTAATTTCAACAAGTTGCATACAGACGCGCTAAAACTAGCGGCATTTGAACAGCCTGCCCGCGGCAAATCCAAGCCTGTAATAAATTTATGATAAAGAACAAGCAGGCGAATTGCAAGTCAGCAAAGCCTCATAGCTTCCATACCCGACCTGACTTGCATGATTGTTCCTGATTTAGCTTTGATTTTGAAGAGAATAGCGCTTAATATCCAAGTATTGGTTACTCTTTGCATTACTTCGCCGGTCCATTGTTCAACCAATCGAAAAAAACAGACTGAATACTAGCCCGCGGTCTGATTAATGCTGCAATACTTGATTCAGCACAGCCTGCAGCGCCAGTTGCAGCTCCCGATGCCAGCCTGAATGGCCGGTCGCCCATTCCCCTTCCCAAAGACACTGCGCCCATGCAGCAGGCGGTAGAAGCGGCACGCACGCCAGCGGCGGAGAAGACAGCAAACCCAGCCAATCGCTGCGCTGAGGGAATTGCATGTCTTTGTTTGCTATCCAGCCTGTACGCAGACCGTGGCGGCTTCTTCCTTCTGCTATTCTTGAATAGCCCTTAATCGTATCCGGCTCCCATTTGGATATCCAGGGATCAGCAGCAAACAGGAGAAGGTCAGCCCCATCAAGCAGGGCTGCACATTCGGGATTGCGCCAATGCCGGGAAATATCAATCAGGATCGCATCAGCAGCTCTGTTCTGATGATCCAGCAGCCGCTCAAGCCTGGAGGACGCATCCCGGGCATCCCGCCCGCTATAGCCAAGCGTGTACCATCGTGTAGAACGGTCCTTCCACAGCTCATAGCCTAGCGGCTCTGCCAGCTCTCCAAGCCGCCCCTTTTCCGGCTGTCCCGCAAATGCAAGCAGGGTCCGCCATTCGGGTGTGTGCAGCGGGTGCTCCATTGCAGTGCACACGTTCCCCCTTTCTTGCAACAGCTTCGCCAATGTAAGCGTGATAAAGGTGGCGCCTGATCCTTGCCCAATCGAGGCGAGTACAATTTTCTTCCCGGACTGTTTTGGACCAAATGAGCAGCCGTGAACACCGGGAAGCCTCATGCTGCTGCGCTGAATCGCAATCAGTGATCCGCATACTTCCGCAGCTGATGCCGGTCGATGTTCCGGATTTGGCGCCAGCATCTGTGCAATCAGACCGGCCAACTCCGGAAGCTGCTTGAGCATTACAGATGATGAAGAGACAATTGAACCGGAAGCATAGATCTGACCGGATACCAAATAATAGAGCAGTGCTCCCAGCCCGAAAATATCGGTACGCGCATCTGTCTGGGCTCCGCCGCTCTGCTCCGGTGCTGCAAATCCAGGTGTTCCCAGCCACTGGGTATCCTCAGCCGCCCCCCGGCGAAAGGAGCGCGCGATACCGAAATCAATCAGTTTGATGCGCTCTTCTGTCTCCATCATAATGTTGGAGGGCTTCAAATCGCGATGAATGACAGGCGGTGTCTGCCGGTGCAAATAGTCGAGCACCCCGCCAAGCTGAATCGCAATCGATAGCAGTACTGACGCCGCCAGGGGCAGCCCCTGCTCATTGCAATATTCGCGGAGCGTACAACCCTGAATAAACTCCGTAACCAGCACAGCCTCCCTGCCTTCATCCCAATCGAAATAATCGGCTACCGCGGGCAAGCATGGATGATACAGCTTCATCAGTAGCCTCGCCTCCTGCAGATGGCCTGTTGCTCCCGGCGGCTTTATCATGCGCTTGAGCGCCCACTTTTTTCCCGGCAGGCGCATATCCTCTGCCATGTAGACCGTCCCCATACCGCCCTGGCCGGCAATGCCTGCAATTTTATAACGTTCATTTACGAGCATGCCCTCTTTCCATGCTGTATTCATATTCTTCCTCCCCAGTTATACAAGCGTAAACGGCTCTGACGTCCTTCGACTGACAAAAGCTTCGTTTCGTGCAGAAAAAAAAGCACCCTGAACCGCGGCACATAAGCGCCTTGGTTCGGGATGCTTTCCCGTTCATTTATTTTTTGGCTGAAAGTACCTTCGCGGCCCGGTACTAACGTTTTTCCAAAAGCAGCGTAATTTCATCACGATTATGGAATAACTGTTTGGCTTTGCGGATTTCAAACACTTCCTGCAGCTTCTGCATGACATCGCGTATCGTCTGCAGCGGCTTGCGGTGCATCAGCTTGACCGTAATAATTGCATACCCGCCGCTTGCGAGTGCATCGCTTAAATCAAGCACCAGCTTGCACATCTGCATTGGGCTCCAGCTCATATCACATACGAGCAGATCAAACGAATCCGGAGAGAATTTGACCTCAGAGGCATTCTTTTTGAGATAAGTCAGCCTCCTGTTCGAAATGAGCGAAGGATGCAGCTCTGCCGGATCGATTGCCGTCACCTGCAGCCCGCGCTCCAGCAACAGCGATGTCCAGCCGCCGGGTGCCGCTCCAATATCGAGCGCATGGCTGTAATGGGCCAGATTGAGTCCGAAGGTCCGCTCTGCTTCAAGCAGCTTGAACTTGGCGCGGGAAACTTGACTCTCCTCCCGCTGGAAGCGTACAGCTCCGCCCGGCCAGTCGGACAACAGCTCACGCGGTGTGCCCCAGCCGATCAGCAGGCTGTCTTTGGATGCATAGAGGGATAAAATTTGCTCCGGCTGCTGGAGTGAAGACTCGCTATCGATCTCCGTGAGCACTGCATCTACTATAGCCTTCGTATCTGCTGCTGAATAAGAGAACGGACTGTTCTCCACCCGCCGGAGATGAACCGCTGTCCGTTTCCCTTCAAATACCTTGCGAGCATGGCGGACAATGTCAGTCAATTCCTGCAAGTCATCGGTATCTCCCGTAATCGGCATGGTCCGGTCGACAGGTTGAAGATGCCGCAGAAAGATTGGTTCGTTCCTCGCGATGTCCGTAAAAACCTGCTCCCGGTCCCCTGGAACCTCAAAACTGAACACTTCTCCGCTGCTGAGCTGCTGAAATTTAATGTCCGTAAATAAACGTCTCAGTTCCTCCATCGCATAGGAGGCAAATCCGTGGTTGGCCGTTCCAATCCAACGGCTCACAGGTTGTCACCCTGGCTGCGGACACGAATCCATGGCCGTTCATGCCCCCATTCAACCTCAATCGGCAAGTCATACGCATGGCTCAGAAGTTCACTGGTAACAACTTCATGCTTCGGTCCCGCTGCGGCCACCTTGCCCTCATGGATGAGCGCCACATGTGTAAACAGCGGAGTAATTTCCTCAATATGATGCGTAACGTAAATGGCGGTCATATTTTGCTGGCTGAGCCGGTTCAGCTCCTTAAGGAACTTCTCCCGCTCATACAAATCCAGCCCTGCGCAAGGCTCGTCCATAATAAGAAGCTTCGGATTCGCCATCAGGGAACGGGCCAGAAGCACTTTCTTGCGCTCACCCTGTGACAAAGAGCCGAGCGGCTGATGCATCAGATGGCCAAGTCCCATGCCTTCCAGCTGCTGCTGGGCCTGAACTTTCACCTCTTGCGGAATTTCCTGGTAAAATCGCAAAAACGCAAACGCGCCCGTTGCCACAACTTCCCAGACTGTGTCCGCAAGCGTCAGCTTCTCAAGAAGCGATTGGCTGATATAGCCAATTTCCTTGCGTATTTCGCGGACATCACACTGGCCGAAGCGATTGCCCAGCACATCCACTGTGCCTGAACTTGGAAACATGTAGCCGGTAATCATTTCAAGCAATGTCGTTTTTCCCGAACCGTTTTTTCCGAGAATGACCCAGTGCTCCCCCGGATTGATATCAATGGTCACACCATCCAGAATCACGCGCTCACCACGGCGCAAATACAGATTATTCAAATGAATCATTTCTTTTCCCCACCTTTTATCCATAAACGCGTCAGCTTTCAACGCGGCTGGCTCATTCTCTCCTGCCGCCCTAAGCTCACGTCTTTATTCATTCGTTGTCCTCTCTCTCCCTGAAACGGCTGAGAGCCTCTTTTGCATCTGCCATCGGGCCAAAATGCAAAATGACATCTGCAGGAGCATGCTCGGAGAGATACTGGTACATCTGCATTTTACCTGCGGGACTTGAGGTATGTAAATAGACTTCCTTCGGATATCGGCCAGTCTCTACAATATGACGGACTACCTCAATGCCTGTCGGCTCTCCCCAACCCAAATCGAAATCCAGGGATAAAATACCGATCTCTTCCTCATCAACCAACAGATTGCATTCCTTCACATTCAGCGCCAGCACGAATCCCTCCGGACATCGTCTGTAGTCATCCAGATACAGATGAATCATGGCAGCCCCTCCTCTACTCCAACCAGTGTTTCAACAGCCTGATTTGATCGCTATGGGTCCCGTCCTGGTCCTTGCGGGTTTCCAGCACAACCGGAATGGCCTGAAGCTCAGGAAGCTTCAGAAACGCGCTCAGCCCCTCTTCGCCAATGCAGCCCTCTCCAACTGCCGCATGCCGGTCCCGTCGTGAACCCGAAGGGTAGACAGAATCGTTCATATGAACGGCAGCCAAATGCTCCATATAGCCAAGTTTGCGGGCATGTTTCGCAAAGCTGAGATTCTCCGGTTCACTCCACACCCCGCTGGCGAACAGATGACAGGTATCCAGGCAGAAGGCAATTTTCTCCGGGTAACGGGCCAGACTGCGGATTTGCACCAGCTCCTCGAAGGTCGTACCCATCAGGGCGTGATCTCCGGCCTGATTCTCAATAAGCAGCTTGGCCTTGCCCTGCCATGCAGACAGTGTCTTGTCCAAACATTGAATGATATTTTTATAACCTTGCAGAGGGTCCTTGCCCTTGTAAATGCCAAAATGAACGACAACGCCCACAGAACCGCACATTTCTGCAATTTCCAGATCATTAATCAGAGAGGCCGCAGTTTGATCCTGCTGGGCCGGATCTTCGGAAGCCAGATTCGTCGGATAAGGCGAATGGGCAATGGAGAACAGTCCATTATCCCTGCAAAACAACGCACACCGCGCGGCGTCCGCACGATTAACCGTTTTGACAACAAGACTGCGCGGATTTTTCGGGAAATATTGAAATGAGCTCCCGCCTTGTGCCAGCGCTGCTTTTGCTGCCTCCAAATACCCTTTGCTTATACTGACATGGCTGCCGAATCGCGGCATGTTCTAGCTCTCCTTTTGGCAGTTAGGGCAATAAAAGACTTTGCGTGAAGCAAGCTCTGCCTTTACAATTTCCGTTCCGCATTGCACACAAGGCTCTCCGCCACGGTCGTAAACGAGACAATGATCGTTATACCCGCCTGTTAACTGATCATCCTTAGTAAATGGCATTTCGATATAACCGCCCTTGGCCGCAGCATCCTGAAGCACCTTGTGCATAGCTGTATAAAGCCGCTCAAGATCCTCTTCACTGAGTGAAGTGATCTTGGCACCCGGCCGGATACCCGCAGTAAAAGCAATCTCATCCGCATAGCAGTTGCCGATGCCGGAAATAAACTGCTGATCCACAAGCGCTGACTTGAGCGTGCTGCGTTTGCCCTGGAATTTGGCCTTGAATGCCTCCAATGTCAATCGTTTGTCGAAGGGATCCAGTCCAAGATCGCCGATCCGCTCCTCCACTTCCTTGACGGACAAATAGTGCAAAAATCCTAATCTTAACCCGATAAAATATAAATGCCCTTTATCAAACTGGAATGTTACTTGAGTTGTTCTGTCCGGCTTGTCATCCTCAGTGCCGTAATACATCAGACCGCCAAGCATCAGATGCAGCAACAACCTTTTTCCGTTATCAAGGTGGAACAAAATATATTTGCCGCGGCGCTCCACGAACCAGATCGTGCGTCCGGCAAGCTCTTGCTTGAATTGCTCAGCCGGGATGTTCACTGTCTTTTCCCTGGCTACTTCTACCGCCTGTATTGTTTGACCTGCCACCGTGCCCGTCAGCATCTTGCGGTAGGTCTCCATTTCCGGCCATTCTGGCATCGGTCATCTTCCTTCCTGCTCCTCTAGTCGTTTCCTTCTCTTATGTCCCCAGCAACGAAAAAATATACGTATTCAGCTCGCGCAAATCAGCGAAAATTCCGTCCGGCTCAATCCCGGTCTGCGCTCTGAAACGATCCAGGTTGCCGGTGTTGGTAATACCTGTAAGCACAAGTGCAGTTCCACAGCCTGCGGATCGTCCGGCGGCTATATCCGTCGCCATATTATCGCCTACCATCCAGGTCTCCTCAGCCTTAAGTCCCATTCTGTCCAGTGCAAATTCAACCAGTATATTGGAAGGCTTGCCAATTATCGTCGGCTTTACACCCGATGCTGTCTGCAGCAGAGCTGACAATGAACCTGCTCCCGGAAGCAGACCGTCATCGGAAGGCAGCAGCACATCCGGGTTGGTTAGTATGTATTCTGTACCGTTCAGCAGCAGAGCTACCGTCCGCTTCAGCTTTTCGTAGTTCAGCTCCCGGTCAATGCCCTGCAGAACAAAATCCGGACGCTCCAGTGCTTCTATGTTGAGGCCTGCCTCTACTGCAGCTTCCTTTAGCCCTGTCTCCCCCAGAATATGAACGGAAGCGCCGGGACGGATACGGGCAATGTACGCCGCAGCAGCCTGAGCTGAGGTGACGACATCGTCTGCCGCTGCAGGGATGCCCATCCGGTTCAGTCTGTCTGCTACAACTCCCGGCGCAGCAGTGGAATTATTCGTGACGAACAAATACGGAAGTTTTACCTCACGGAGGCCGGCAATCCATTCGTCAGCCCCGTCTATTTTTCGCTCTCCATGGTATAGTGTGCCGTCGAGATCGATCAGAAGACCTTTTGGTTTGGATAAATTGTGTGTAGACAAGTTGCTTCCCCCTCCAGCCTAGCGGGATAATTTCCGCTTTAACCTTTCAATACGTTTGGTTAGCGCAGCCTGCTCGGCACGACGCTTGGCATCTGCCCGCTGAAGCAAGGCGCGCTCGCTGATTGCGCTTTGCGCTCCATGGGCATACGTCAGCGCTGTCTCGGGCTGCTTGGCCCGGTGTTCATAGTACATAGCCAGTTCAATAAAGGCTTCATAGACAGCAGCGAATTCAACATGTGCCGTCATCGCTACCTTTTGCCACAATAACACAGCTCGCTCCCAATTTCCAACCTTCTTATCGCGGGCTGCAAGCAGCATCAGACTTGACTCTCCCTTCGGATCAGCCTCCATCACCATATGGAAAATCGCCTCCGCCTGCCGGGCCTGCCCCATTCTCTCCAGCCATAGTCCGGTACGTATCCACTCCTCCGGCTTCTTGGGGGCATAAACTTCGCCTGAAATCCGGTTATCCAGCAGACGGCCGAAGCGGATAGAGAGACAGGCCATCGCTAGCATATCCAGCTCATTGTGGACGAATACTCCCTCCAGCGGAGACGGATTGCTATCCGCAAGAAATTGAAAATAAATCGCAGGTGCCTGCGATCCGGGCACATCATCCACACGGTGAATGCCAAGCCGTTCTTCTTCCACATAGCTGAGCTTGCAGGATGCAAGGGTGTTGCGCCAGATGCTCCGTGACGGATGCAAAAAATCCAGATGCTTCAGCCTCAGCTCTGCACGCCCAAGTCCGTTCATTATAAACCTTCCCGCCAGCACAGGCCAGTCAAAAGTACGGCCGTTATACGTGACCAGATAATGAAAGTCCTCCATGCGGGTCTGCAAATCCGCCAGCATCGCTCTTTCTTCCGCCGGATGGCGAATCAGATACTGCGCGATTACAAATTGCTCATTCTGTACATAGCCAAGTCCAACCATAAAAGGTATGTTTCCAGTGCCTGCTCCAAGTCCGGTTGTCTCCAAATCAAGAAACAGCAAATTTTCCAGTGAAGGTGCAGGCAGCCCGGTCTCCTCAGGGTGAAAGACCCGCAAATGTTCAGCTGTCTCTGCAAGCTCTGCAAGCAAATGATGTCCATGCTGATATTGGAGCGGATAGCGGACCTCCCGTTGCAGGAAACTGCCCCACTTGCTGCTGCGTTCTGCTACCTGCAGCCGCTGCCACACGGCCTCATGGACGTCCTGGGCTGGAGATTCTAAGGCAGAAGCCGCCTCCGTCTCTTGGGCTGCGTTTGCAGATAAGGCTTCAGGCATGTTTACTGTCTGATTCTCAGATTGTGCGGATTGTTCGTCTATAGCGCTGCTTCCTTGTGAACCGCGAAGGCGGTTCATCCGCTCTCTCATGCTGCTCATTGGACCACCCCCGCTTGCACCGGCATCGCCAGTGCCCGGGACTTGCCCGGAAGTCCGATTTCTTCAACCGGGGCAGACATGATAATTTCACGCATCCACAAATATATTTGAATGAAGCATCGTATAAAACCGTGAATTATTGTAGTAAAGATAAAATTTGTACGGTCTTTTTCTTTCCGTTGAGTCCTGCTATTTCTGTGCCGATACATGACGGGCATCCATCCTTACATGGGCATTTTTGTATCAGATTTTTTGCGGCTTCGCTCACTTCGTTGAATCTTTTATAAACATCATCAGCAAGGCCGATCCCACCCGGATAATGGTCATAAATAAAAATCGTAGGCAGCCCTGTATGGGCTGCTTTTATTTGCGGGGTTACATGGACGTCGCTGCGGTCGCACATGACCAGAACAGGCACGATATGCTGTAACACATTGGCGATACCGAGGAGCAATTGCTCCAGCGTCTTCGTACCTATTTCCGGATCCACTTCCTTAAGCTCCAGCCACGTAGCGCTTGTATGCAGTTCTTCTTCCGGCAAGTGAATTGGCCCTGACCCAATATTTTCAAAAGTGGTCAATTTGATTTTCTTAAAAATGGTCGGGATCATGGTCACAGCAACATCTCCGAAATTAACGACAGCCTGCCCCTTGGCAATCGTCTTGTCAATCTCCAGCACTTTCAGATTGACCGCCAGGTTTGCGTCCGTGTAATATTCTACATCCACTTCGCGGACGTAGGCTTTTTTGTGCTCCCAGTCCAACTTTTCCACCTGGTACTGGATGCCCTGATGCAAATAAATCGCTTCGTCGTGTAGCAGGGTCATGGCACTAAACCGGTCCATTTCCCCGATGATCTTCACAGCCGCAATATTCGACTGGTCCACGATCACAACATTTTCCTGGGAAGCTGAACGCAGGCTGATTTCACTCGCCGGGAATGACTGTGCCGACCAATAGAACGTATCGCCGTTGCGATGCAAAACCCGTTCTTCCTGAAGATATTCCAAAATATCCGAAATATCTAACGGGCCAAATTCTTCAGTAGTCTTGAATGGGAGTTCGTATGCTGCGCAGCGCATATGATCGACCAGAATAAGAAGATTTTCCGGATTAATCCTTGCGTGTTCCGGTGTACGTTCAAAGAAGTAATCCGGGTTTTGAACAATATACTGGTCAATCGGCGTCGAACTGGCGACCATGACGATTAAGGCTTCCCCATGTCTCCGTCCTGCGCGGCCCGCTTGCTGCCAGGTGCTGGCTATGCTGCCAGGGTATCCGGTCATGACGCATACTTGCAATTGGCCGATATCCACGCCTAATTCCAGCGCATTCGTACTCACCACGCCCAAAATTTCACCATCTCTTAAGCCGCGTTCTATTTCTCTGCGCTGCTTCGGAAGGTAACCGCCCCGATAGCCCCGGATCGACTTCGTACCGATTTCATTTTTAACCAGTTCCTGAATGTGGCTAAGGATGATCTCTACCCGTACACGGCTGCGGGCAAAGACTATCGTTTGAATCTTGTTTTTCAGAAATTCTTTGGCCAGGTTATTGACTTCGACTGTCGCGCTTTTCCTTATATTTAACGGCTCGTTTACAATTGGCGGATTATAAAATACGAAGTGCTTCCGTCCCCTGGGCGCACCGTTATTATCCAGCAGCCTCATAGGGCTGCCTGTCAGTTGTTCAGCAAGCTCCTTCGGGTTGGCAATCGTTGCCGATGTACATATAAATGTCGGGTTGCTTCCGTAAAAACTGCAGATTCGCCGCAACCTCCGGATCACGTTCGCAACGTGACTTCCAAATACACCACGGTATGTATGCAGCTCGTCAATAACAATATACTTCAAATTTTCAAAAAGACTCACCCACTTTGTATGATGGGGAAGTATGGCCGAATGAAGCATATCGGGGTTTGTAATGACAATATGTCCGGCTTTTCTGACAATCTGCCGGATAGCCGGCGAAGTGTCACCATCGTAAGTGTAACTTTTTATAGCGATGCCCATTTCGGCGATTATTTCATTTAATTCGCTCATTTGATCTTGTGCCAGTGCCTTTGTCGGAAACAAATATAACGCCCTGCTCGTATCATCGTTTGCAATTTCCTGTAATACAGGAAGATTATAACAGAGAGTCTTGCCTGAAGCTGTAGGTGTTACAGCGACGATATTTTCACCCTTCACAGCCGTGCGATAGGCTGAATCTTGGTGCGTATACAGATTCGCGATTCCTCGTCTCTCTAATGCTGCACGCAGCTTTTCATTTATATCTTCGGGAAACGGCGCTGCCTTCGCTTCCTGAGGCTCTATTTCAAACCAGTTGACTATATTTTCATTGGTTCGGAGTTCATTGATTATATCATGTAAGGACTTTTTCCCGATCATAACTGTCACCCCTTGATAACTTAACAACAACCCGTACGCATTCGTAAATGCCTTTTCATTTATTCTACAAGAATGCTTGTTCGGCCCGCAATCCCCTGTAAACAATTCCTTGCACCCGATCTCCCGCATCATCAACCGCTGAAGCAAGGTAAGCTTGTACGAATCACCGCCAACTTTGACATAAGCAGTGACGATTCGCGCAAAACAAGCAAAATATCCTCTGTTTTTCGTTGTGCATTCTTTAATCTCAAAGAAAAAAGCTGATTCTGTCGTTTTCTGCGATTTCCCGGGAAAGCGGGAAATTGAAATCTTTCGACAACGATTTCCTATTATGCACCGTTCGATTTTACAATGATTTTTGATGAAACAACAGTCCCATACTTTGCAAAAGCCGTCAGATCCGCTTGGATGCAAGCGGTTCTGACGGCCCTGTACGGCTTAAGCTTTGTCTACATTGAAATACTGTGCTTCAGGATGTGCAAATACCATAGCGGATACGGATGCTTCCGGCTCCATCATAAAACCTTCCGTCAGTTCTATACCAATATCCTCAGGCTTCATTAGCTCAAATAGCGGCTGCTGATCCTCAAGATCCGGACAGGCCGGGTAACCAAACGAAACACGGATACCCTGATAGCGCGCTCCAAGACGCTGCTTCATTGTCATTTCCTGCGGGTCGGGGAATCCCCATATGTCCCTCATCATATGATGGACACGCTCGGCAAGTGCCTCGGCAACCTCAAGAGCAACTGACTGCAGGGCATGGGAACGAAGATAATCCCCTTGATCCTTGAGCTGAGTAGCCTGTTCACGGACACCCGCACCTGCCGTTACGACCAGGAAGCCGACATAGTCCATTATGCCGCTCTCTACCGGCTTCAAATAGTCGGACAGGCACAGGAACGGCTCAACCTGCTGACGAGGGAAACTGAACCGCTTAATCTCCTCGCTCTGCGTCTCAGGGTCGTAAATAATAATTTCATTGCCCGAAGACTGAGCCGGGAAAAAGCGGTACATGCCATGCGCCTGAATCGTGCCCTCGTGGGCTGCTTCATTCAGAATACTGTCTACAGTCTCCTTCAGATGGATCGTCTTCTCATGCCCTTCTGCAATCAGCTGCTCCACTTTGCCGCGGACTCCAAGATGGTGTCCGAGCAGCATCTGCATATTAATATAGGGCACAATATGCTTGATTGGCACATTCCGGAGCACATGACGATTCAAATCAGGCGGTATAAATACCGGTGCATCCTGCGATATTTTGGAGCGCTCGATCCGGGTCAGCGCCGGCAATGCCGGAGCTTCCAATACGGCTACTGCTCCCTCTGCTTTCATCGCCGCATGTTCTGCTTCCAGGTTTCTGCGGTACTCTTTATCCGTCAGCTTGTTGGCAATATCTAATCCGTCCATCGCATCTTTTGCGTACAATACAAGTCCGTCGTATTCGGGCCCGATCCTTGTTTTCGTGAATTTCCGGGTCAGAGCGGCGCCTCCTACCAGAATTGGCACATCGATCCCTGCTGTCCGCAAGTCCTGAGCCGTAATAACCATCTGCTGTGCAGATTTGACGAGAAGCCCTGAGAGTCCGATAGCATCGACTGGTTCCTTGCGGTAAGCTTCAATCAACTGCTCCGGCGGAACTTTAATCCCCAGATTGATAATTTTGTACCCGTTGTTGGAGAGAATGATTTCGACCAGGTTTTTGCCGATATCATGCACATCCCCCTTAACGGTAGCAAGCATGATCTTTCCTTTGACCGCCGATTCGTTTTTCTCCATAAACTGCTCCAGGAAGCCTACGGATGCTTTCATGACCTCGGCGCTCTGCAACACCTCGGCTACAATCAGCTCATTGTTATTGAACAGTCTTCCGACCTCTTCCATTCCTTTCATCAGCGGGCCGTTGATAGTCTCCAGCGGCGTGTACTTCTTAAGCGCAAGCTCCAAATCCGGGATAAGCCCTTCTTTTGTACCCTCTACGACATAAGAAGCCAGACGTTCCTCCAGACTCAGATTGCTTGCCTTCTCCTTCTTGACGATCTTCTTGTTCCGGAAGGCTGCCACAAATGCAGCAAGCGTATCATCGTTCGTATTATAGAGCAGCTCTTCAGACAGACGGCGCTCCTCCTGCGGAATCGAGGCGTAGCGTTCGAGCTTTTCCGTATTTACAATTGCATAATCCAGTCCGGCCTTTGTACATTCATACAAGAAAACCGAGTTGAGCACCTCGCGTCCGGACTCGGGCAACCCGAAGGAAATATTGCTAATTCCCAAAATGGTTTGACAGGAAGGCAGCGCCTCCTTAATTATCCGGATACCCTCAATCGTCTCCTTCGCCGAGCCAATATATTGCTCGTCCCCTGTACCAACAGGAAAAACAAGCGGATCGAAGATAATATCCTCTGATTTCATTCCATATTTGTTCACCAGCAGATCATGAGAGCGGATGGCAACCTCCAGTTTGTCTTCCTTCGTGATCGCCTGCCCCCGCTCATCAATTGTACCTACTACTGCCGCCCCGCCGTAGCGATGAATTATCGGAACAACTTGTTCGAATTTTTCCTCCCCATCTTCAAGGTTAATGGAGTTAATAATCGATTTCCCCTGCGTGTATTTGAGGGACATATCGATTACTTTCGGATCTGTTGTATCGATAACGAGCGGCACCTTAACTTTCTTCACTACAAGCTCAAGAAATTTGCTCATATCCTCGGTTTCATCACGGTCCGGGTCCTGGAGACAGACATCGATAACATGCGCGCCATTTTTCACCTGGGCCCGGGCAACCTCAGCCGCTTCCTCATACTTGCCCTCTGCAATCAGGCGCTTGAATTTGCGGGATCCGAGTACATTCGTTCTTTCCCCAACCATATACGGGCGGTTGTCATTCTCGATATACACCGTCTCGATGCCTGATACGGCAGGCGGGTGTGTGCCATTCAGCTTCCGGGGCTCAAACGAAGCGAGCATCTCATCCAATGCTTTAATATGCTCGGGAGTTGTTCCGCAGCAGCCTCCAGCCATATTCAACCAGCCTTGCTCGGCAAAAGCAGCGATCTTTTTCGCAAGCGAATCCGGGGATTCATGATAGTGTCCGTTCTCGTCAGGAAGCCCGGCATTCGGATAACAACTAATTGCCGCTTTGGAAATCTCGCTCAGCGAACGGATATGGTCACGCATAAATTCCGGACCTGTCGCACAGTTGAGGCCGATGGAAACCGGTTCAAGATGCTCCAGTGAAATATAGAAGGATTCAATATTTTGACCGGCGAGCGTAGTTCCCATTGGCTCAATTGTACCGGAGATCATAATCGGAAGCTTGCGTCCCAGTGTCTCAAAGGCTCTACGGATTGCAATGCTTCCCGCCTTGACATTCAGTGTATCCTGGCAGGTTTCGAGCAGAAGCGCGTCCACATCGCCTTCCATGAGGGCAATTGTCTGCTCGTAATAGCTGTCCACCAGTTCATCAAAGGTTACACCGCCCGTTACGGACAAAGTTTTGGTCGTAGGACCAATCGCGCCTGCCACATAACGGGGCCTGTCCGGAGTTGAGTATTTATCCGCCGCTTGGCGTGCAATTGCGGCTGCAGCCAGATTAATCTCGCGCGCCTTCTCCGGAATATCGTATTCCATCAGAACAATGCTGGCGCCGCCGAACGTATTCGTCTCGATAATATCTGCTCCCGCAGCCAAATATTGTTCATGAATGGACTGAATGACATCCGGTCTTGTCAGGACGAGCATTTCATTGCAGCCATCCAATTCTTCTCCGCCAAAATCCTCTGCTATTAAATCAGCTTGCTGTATCATCGTACCCATGGCGCCATCCAAAATCAGAATCCGCTGCTGCATGAGTTCTTTTAATGTCGGTTTTGTCATGTTCGAACTTCCTTCCAACGAATCGTTAACTTTTAGTCTAACAGACTTGTTACTTTGTGAAAAGGGAATATGAGTCGACAGCAGACACTGTTTGATTTATAATACATTTATCATGTTATTTCATATAGGAAAAGAGGGAATACAATGGCTGAAATTCGGATTCGTAATACTGAAGAGCGGATTACAGGCGAGGAAAATGTGCGTGCATTTTTGAATCAGCAGGAAGTGCTTTATGAGCATTGGGATGCTTCCAAGCTCCCTGCTGAACTCCAAAATAAATTTGTCCTCTCCGACGAGGAAAAAGCAACCATTCTATCTACTTATGAGGCGGAAATCAATGATTTGGCCGGCCGTCGCGGATATAAAACCTGGGACATTGTGGCCCTCTCCGATGCAACACCTAATTTGGATGAGCTGCTGAAAAAGTTTGAGGATGTCCATACCCATACCGAAGATGAGGTTCGTGCCATTACAGCCGGACGCGGAATCTTTATTATTAAAGGCACGGATGATGTCGGATACTTTGACGTTGAACTGGAAGCTGGCGATGTCATTTCCGTTCCGGAATACAAACCGCATTTCTTCACTTTGATGGATAACCGTCAAATCGTTGCCGTGCGCCTGTTCATCGAGCCGGCAGGCTGGGTTGCAGAGCCGTTCAACGACCCTGCATTTCAAAAATAATAATTTACGTTTGATATTCAAGCCGCAAGACATAGCCCGCCTCATATCAGAGGCGGGCTTTACTTATACCTTTTTAATAACTGTGTTTACAATCTATTGAGCAGCTCAAGCAGTTCTTTCAGTTCGTCAATCTCATAAGTAGGGACAATTTCTTCATTGCGGGTAACCCGGTGTCTGTTGATCCAGACCGCATCCATACCAACCCCAAGCGCCCCGATGACATCAGTCGTCAGTTTGTCCCCAACCATCAAGCCTTCTTCCGGCTCCACACCAAGCTTCTCCAATGCATGTCTAAAGATCGCCGCGTCCGGCTTTCCTCTGCCAAATTCGCCAGAAATAATAATGTGGTCAAAATATGGCGCAATCTCCGGTACGCCGGAAAGCTTCTCTCTTTGTAAATCAGGAGAGCCATTTGTCAGCAAGAGCAGCTTGTATTTCCCTTTGAGCTCATCCAGAACGTGGAACGTGTCATCGTACACAAGCGCCCGGGCTCTGCGTTCAGCCGGGAAACGCTGGGCCAATTCCGCTCCAAGTGCTTCATCGTCTACACCTAAAGCTTTCAGTCCTTGTGTCCAGGCTGCTTTACGATAAGCGGGTGCAAGGGCCTCCAGCTTGCGGAACTCCACTTGCTCTCCTTCTCTGAAGTCAGCCCATAGCCCTTCAAACGGATTAATGCCGATCATTGTCGTGAACGGATAAGTCTCGTAGGAGGAATAAAGCTCCCGAGCCTGCTCGCGCACAGACTTCTCCAGCGCTACAGGATCAATTCCGGTACGTTCCGCAGCCGCTCTGCACGTAGTATCAAATGCTTCCTGTACACTGCGGTCATCCCATAGAAGGGTGTCATCCAAATCAAATAAAATGGCTTTCTTACTCATGTTGCTGACTCTCTCCCCTACCTGAATTAAACTTTTTCTACAAACTCAACTTCATTATCCTTGGCAAACTGTTTCAATCGCTCAGCCATATCCTTTGTCGGGAACCTGTTCATGAATTTGGTGAATACCCAGCTTGGTCCCTTTACCTGCTCAATGACTACATAACCATCCTGAACAGAAATTTTCTTGATACCATTGGCCCGGAGTATTTTATCCCCTGTAAACCGGCGCGTCTGAACGAACTCCTTGGCAACGTTCAAATATGGACGGCGGAAGAAGAACAGCAGTGCCAGTAAAAAGTAACAAACAATCGTAATCCAGTACAAGGCATCGGTATTGGATGACTCAACCCCCGGAGCTTGTCTCGCAATAAAACTAATATAGGCGTAGAACCCGGTAAAGAAAATGACAGCCAGCGGTAAAATGATGTTGCGGCCTTTAAAACGGTCAATCCTATTGGCGTCCGGGACAAATCCTTTACCGCCTTGTTTCTTTCTTACCTTGTTAACTGTAGATGTATTCTTGCGAACCATCCGTTCCCAGGAACGGGACATATTTCAGCCTCCCTTACTAAAATTACATTTCCGGCAGCCTAGATTGGCCGCCGGAATTTCTCAATAAAGCGATTGGGATATTCGGAAGGCAGCGTACTTGCTTCATCCAGAACCGACCATAGCTCATGCGGCATTGTCCAGCCGGCTGCCCGGATATTGTCTTCGAATTGTTCGAGCGTACTCGCTCCAAAAATAGGAGAGGTAATCCCTTTCTGCTGCAGCAGCCAATTCAATGAAACCTGTGCAGGTGTTTTGCCAAGTTCCTTCGCCGTTTGGATTACAGTATCCAGGATCGCAAAGTTCTTATCCGTAGCACGGAGATGCCATGAGCTCTCCCCTGTCTTGGCGGTTAATCTTCCATTCTCCGGTTCCGTGCGGTCATAGCGCCCTGTTAAAAATCCGCCGCCAAGCGGCGCCCAAGGGATAACCCCCACATTTTCCTCCAGACAAAGGGACATCATCTCACGGTCCATCTCACGGCTGACAAGGCTGTATTGAGGCTGAACGGAAACAAACCGGACATAACGGTTGGCATCACTGCATGCCAGCGCCTTCATCAAGTGCCAGGCAAAATAATTGGAGCAGCCGATGTAGCGCACCTTGCCCGAGGATACCAGATCATCAAGCGTGCGAAGCGTCTCTTCGATCGGTGTGGCATGATCCCAAACATGCATTTGATAAAGGTCGATATAGTCCGTGCCCAGCCTTCTCAGACTGGCATCCAGCCCGTCCATGATATGCTTGCGCGACACCCCGGCACCATTGATATTATCGGTAACCTTCATACGCACCTTGCTGGCTACAACGACATCCGCACGGCGTCCTCGTATAGCCTTGCCGACAATTTCTTCTGACCTTCCACCTGTATATACATCTGCTGTATCGAGAAAATTACCGCCCCTGTCAAAGAAGCGCTCCATCATATCCATGGAATCCGCCTCTGAAGTTGCACCTGCGAAGGTCATCGTTCCAAGACAAAGCTCCGAAACTGCAAGTCCGCTCTTTCCAAGCAGTCGGTATTCCATCAGGTCAGCCCTCCCGAATATATAGATTATGTATGTAGCTTGAATCACAATTTATCCCAGACATCAAAAATCCAATAGACTGGCGAAATGGATCACTTCGCCTGCCTATTGGCATACTGGAAACCTTACAGCTAATGCTTCAGCGGCGGCTTTTCATCCGTCCATTCAATGGCATCCAGCTGATTACGGAAATTATTTTTAAAAATATTGAGATACTGCTTTCTCAGCATATCCCGTTCTGCCTTCTCTTCTTCTGTTAGCCCTACGGATTTATTCTTCCTGGACAACTCATTGATACGGGCAATCAACTTCTCCACATTAAGACCTCCTGCAACGTTCCCCGCCAGGAAACGTACTTCATTCTATCTGCTTTAAAACTATCCACTCTCTACTTTGACATTTTCACTGTGCAGTGTCAAGCATAGAGAGACCAAATAAGCACGATTGCTGCTAAATGAAACGGCTTATGACTCTATGATTCTAATAACAAGCGGGAATCGATGATTAAATAGGGAAAATGTAGAAAATACAACAGACCTGCCAGATAAGGGCCACTGGATTATTGAGCAGGAATTTCAATTACATCTCCTGCATTCAGCGAGGAAGAGGAAAGCTGGTTAAACCGCTGCAGCTCATAAATGAATTGTCTCAGCTCCGTCTCTTCAGGCTTGTGACGCTTGGCTATGTCCCAGAGGGAATCTCCTGCTGTCACAATGACGAAATTGTTATCTGACACACCTGCTGCACGTTCTGCATCCTCTGCATGATTGGAAGCATTGGACTGGACGAGGAACAAGAAGGAAAACAAAAACGACATGAGCAGAACGGCGAGCATTCCTCGTACAAGAAGCTTGCCCGGCCGCCCAAACAGAACACGCTCAGCATAATCCATCACGGAATTTCTTGATAGCGGCTTCCGGCTATTCATACTGCTGGCAGCCGGACGCAGTTCATTCATTGATTGATAATAAAATTCTCCATTCATTATCAGCACCCCAAACATTTGTTCTTGCCCATAGAATAACTCGAACATTTGTTTGTGTCAATAGAAAAAGCGAACATCCATTCCCCGCCTTTCGTCCGACGAACTTATGTTTGTGCGAACTCCGGTTCTATGCTATAATTTGTCACAAGAATGGTTTGTCTGGAGGAATGCACTTTGTCTAAATTATCTACCCGTCAACAGACGATACTGGAATTTATCAAGAATGAGGTCCGTGAGAAGGGCTATCCTCCTTCCGTACGGGAGATAGGCGAAGCGGTAGGCCTGGCTTCCAGTTCCACTGTACATGGTCATCTGGACCGTCTGGAGAAGAAAGGTCTGATTCGCCGCGATCCTACCAAGCCTCGCGCTATCGAGATTTTGAATCAGGAGCAGGATGAAATTCCGTTCCCAATCAATGTTGCCAAAGTTCCAGTTGTCGGTCGTGTAACAGCAGGCGTTCCGATAACGGCAACAGAGAATATCGAGGAATACTTCCCCTTGCCGAGCCACTTTGTCGGAGATAACCAGGTATTTATGCTAAATGTCGTTGGCGATAGTATGATTGAAGCAGGCATTCATAATGGTGATTATGTAATCGTACGCCAGCAGCAGACAGCCAATAACGGCGACATCGTTGTAGCTATGACTGAGGATGACGAAGCTACAGTCAAAACTTTCTATAAGGAAAGGGATCATGTACGTCTTCAGCCGGAGAACTCCACGCTGCAGCCGATCCTTTTGAAGAAAGTAACGATCCTTGGGCGTGTAGTTGGTTTGTTCCGCGATATTCACTAATAAATTCGTTTTTTACAGTATTTGAACTGAATCCACATCCCAACCAGCCGCAGCAGACACTGCGGTTTTTTTATAGGGTTTAACATTATCGTCAAGTTTGATAGAATACTTATAAAACTGAGACTGGGATGGGGGTTCTAAAATGAACGGTCAAACACTGCAGCAAATACTGGATTCATTGAACCAGTTGAATACACAAATTATTAATCTTGATGCCAGACTAGTGAGTATGGACAACAGAATGAATACTTTCGACACTAAATTAGACAATATGAACCACAAGATTGGCAATATGGAGACGGACTTCCATACAGTCAAAACTCATAGATCAGAAACCCCTCTCATAAAGCAAGAAACCCCCGAAACATTAGAAACCGTAAATGAGAGTGAAGCCTTCCAGAGAAGGTTGCGAACGAAAGACAGCCCTTGAATTTAACACCCATGAACATGGCATAGATATTCTAAACCGCCGTCAACTCAAACTTGAAGCCGAAATTGAGGCCTTAAAACACATTTAAATTCATATTATGCATAAAAGCTGCCCCATTAAGCACATATTCAAGGGTCAGCTTTTATTATTTTTGATTTATCTGGAATCATTATGAGATAACCAGCTGCAAAAAGGCTCTATATGGGCATTTACAATAGATAGGTCCAATGTATCTACACTCCGTACCAATAAAAACCGATATTGATGAAAAGGAGGTGTACGATGGATATCGCAGCACTATCGACTTCAATGAGCCAGACTTCCCTGGCCCAAGCAGTAGGAATAAAAGTATTGAGCCTGGCCAAGGAACAAGCCGTACAACAAGGAAATGATTTTGTGAAAATGATGGAGCAAAGCGTGACCCCTAATTTGGGTAAAACGATTGATATTAGAGTTTAAGTGAAGCCACGAAAGCCCGGGGTTGGGATAAGCCGCGGGCGCTTTTTTTAGCTTGGCATGTTTTCATGCCCGTTCATGTACACGAACAACCACACTGCCAAATAACTGTTCTCCTATAAAGGCATCCAAACGCCATAGTCCTGGCGTTGGCAGTGACATAAGTGACGGAACCCGGACTATAGGCTCATTATCCCATATTTCCGATTGTGCGTAATAAGTGCCTGTTCTCTGCACTTTAGTCTTCATCAGCTCCAGTCTTTGACCTGTAGCTTTGCTGACAGCCGTTATTTTCAGCTCTTTGCCTTGCAAAGCCTGTGATTCCTGCGGATCACTTCCCCAAAAATGCCAGATATACTTTTGCTGTTTACCAGGATAGAAACGATTGACCTCTGTGTCATTATAAATAAACCCCACACGTCCCTCCTTACCGATCATCGTATAAGGTCCTGATACAAATAACGGGCTGACTTTCCAACTGTTTTCTTCAGCATAATACTGGTTATTTGATGCACAACCCGTCATGAAAACAGCGAGCAGAATAATAATCATCAAGCGATGCATCCTCTCACTCCTTATCCCGTAAATTTTTTTATCCCCGATCCATTACATGCCTCTATTTCTAAACCTAAGAACTACATAGTTCATTGTGGAATATAAGTTATTAAGCAAGAAACCTCAGAGTATAGTTTACGTATATAAATTAAAATTAAACGGGGGTGATGAAATGGGATTTACATGGGGAATACCAAGTTTGTTTTTACTTCTGTTCGTGTTCATTCCTTTTGTTCTCCATATCGCCATTTGTGTGTGGACATATCGTGATGCTTTACGCAATGGACGAAGCTCTGAATTTGCCTTCCTCGCGCTGCTGGCTGTCATGTTCTTCCCGGTATTCGGATTTATTGTTTATTTAATTATCAGAAACAGCAGACCATACAACGGCTATCGCTGAATAAAACGGCAACCTTCGCAATATCCTCTTTCATTCATGCCGATTCCATCCTGTCTGTTATGCAGGTAAAAAACCCGTAAGGCCGGTGCTTATTAAGCATCTCTCCTTACGGGTTTGTATGTTTATAGATTATTCGGTTGGATTTCCGATGACCAAAGCCAAAACCATCACAATCGCCAACCAAAAAGGAAGGCAGCGGCAAACGTCCGCCTTCCAAATAAACATAAGACATCTCAAAGCTCACACAGGTTGAACCGATATGGACTTTACTTATTAAGTAGAAAACGTTTACATTTTTACTAAAATGTTAATAGTGACTGGTTCTTCAGGTTGAGGAGTTATCGTATTGCTCTGGCATGATCCTAACTTCGAGTAGAGTAGTTTTTAATAGCCGGATAGGGTAATATTGCTTATAGAACCTATTGCTTCCTGGTAATAGTAAACCAATTTATATTTAAGCCGCCTGTAGTTGGAAAAGCTAAAGCAATTTGCTGTTCTGAAGATGAAAGTACGACATCATGCGAGACAGTGGTCCAGGTCTGCCATCCGCCCGTTGCCGGGACTGAAATAGTACCGAATATTGCTCCTCCACCAGCCCGTTCAAATTGAATTTGACTGCCATTTGGACTGGCTACCCTATAGCTGACTGTGTAAGTCCCCGGGGAAAGGGGGGTTGGAGTCGAATAAGCCATCCAGTCGCCAGGATCGATCCATCCGACATTTTGCCCTCCGCCAACGTCTGTTGTGTCTTGCTTCTGGACGCCGTAACTATCGGTATAATTCTCTGCCTCAATTTTTATACTGGGCGTTTTCTCTTCGATTTTAATCCAGTTCAGATTAAAACCTCCGGAGGGAAATGATAATTTTAACAGCTGCTCTCCGGCAGAAAGACTAATATCATGGGAAATCGTGGTCCAATTCTGCCAACCGCCTGTAGAAGGAACTTGGGCAGAACCAAATACCTGACCTGTAGTGCCGTGCTCTGCTTGAATGATTCCGCCGCCACTTGGACTTGCTACCCTGTAACTTACCTTATACGTATTGGAAGAAGAGACATTGATGCGATAAGTCAACCAGTCGCCCGGATCGATCCAACCTACATTTAACCCGCCGCCTGTATCTGAAGTGCTCTGGGTTTGTATTCCAGACATGCTGGCATAGTTTTCAGCTTGTATTGTGCCAGGTACACTAATGGAAGTGTTAGGCTGTTGACCGCCACCCATCCATAAAATGGCATTCGTAATAAGTTTGTTCTGAGTCTCATTAGAAAAAGTAAAGGATTTCGTTGTGTTCGTTGCATAGTCCATAAGATTATGTCCTATATTGAGATACATCATTTTATAATTTTTATTGGACCAAACTACAGGGTAGTAACCACTGTACCAAGATTGGTTGGGATCAGTTCCAAGAGGAAAACTCACAGGATCAATGGAATACAGGATATCAATATCGGGCTTGTTACGCAAATCAACTGACCAGCTGTACCATTCGTTTGCGGGGGTTGTGTATGTTGCCGGCAAATCATGGATAGCAGGATGGGTACTGTTTTCAAGACGCAAAACAGCTGGCGTTGGGAACCACGTGTTTGATTTAAAAGATCCTGACCCCAAAAACTCGTTATAGTACCAGTTCCATGACGATGGATTTGTGGTAAAAGCACTAACATGAAATCCCAGCCACCCTCCTCCATTTCTCATATATTGTTCAAATGCCGGTCTTTGGGCGGCAGGAGGTGCATCATCTAAAAAAATGACAACCTTGTACTGGGAAAGATAGGAAGCATTCAGTTTACTCCAATCGTTTGTCGATTCGTATGAAAAATTGTACTGACTGGCCAACTCGGGGAATCTCTGGTTCGCTTCGTTTACAAAGCTTATATGGGCGGCATCCCAAGTTCCATTATAAAAAGCGATGACTTTAAATTGTGGACTGGTATCTGCGGCCTGGATACGATAAGGGAAAGAAGAACATATGAATATGAAAATGATACAGATGGCAAAGACCCGGACTAGCAGCTTGCTTTTTGGGGTTAATATAGACATTTTTCCTTCCTCCAATTCATCTTTTGAAATTCACTTTGAAACTCTCATTCTAAGTAACCGCTTCCAAAATCTTGATCGTACACAAATACCTCCTTTCTTTTAATTCATATTAATTATATCAATAAAAAATAACAAATAAAAGATATTAAGAATAAATATAGATTTAATAGAAAATAATACAATTTTCAAACTCATTAAACCTGCCTGTCTATATAATTATTGCCTGAATTCTGAACGTGCCTGCGACAAAAGGGCGACCATTGTGGTCAGCAAGCGCCCTCCCTGCCAACAATGCCGTTTATCTTCGTTTGGCGATTTAGGCCTCACCCCACCCAGGTCGTGGGCAGCTTCCTGACCATATTAAAAAAGTCCTTGAATGGCATCATGCCAATCCAAGAACCTGTGAATTGTTAATGTAGTTCTTTTTGGGGGGGGCAAAGCGGGGGCAGACTAAAATTAAATCACTCTAATCTTAAAATGCCCCCGCTACAGCCTCCCCCAAATTCCTTATGGATACTCTTAGTACAGAGTCAAGTACTGATCTCTCTCCCATTGGTGAACCTGGGTGCGGTACATATCCCATTCGATTTCCTTCAGCTCATAGAAATGGGCCAAAGCATGATCACCCAGTGCATCACAAACCACTTCGTCACGAAGCAAATCCTCCAGCGCTTCCTTCAGATCAGCCGGCAGGCTAGGAATGCCCTCGTCAGAACGCTCCTCGTCAGTCATGACATAAATATTGCGGTCAGTCGGAGCTGGCAGGCTAAGCTTCTCCTTAATGCCGCTCAGACCAGCTTTCAGCATGACCGCCAGAGCCAGATAAGGGTTGGCTGCCGGGTCAGGATTGCGCACCTCAACCCGGGTGCTCAGTCCGCGGGAAGCCGGGATACGGATCATTGGGCTGCGGTTGCTGGCAGACCAGGCAACATAGCATGGAGCTTCGTAACCAGGTACAAGACGCTTATACGAATTGACGGTCGGGTTGGTAATCGCCGCGCATGCTCTGGCATGCTTCAGCAGACCGGCCATATAATATCGTGCAGTCTGGCTCAAACCGAGCTTGTCACTCTCATCATAAAATGCGTTCTTCTCCCCTTCAAACAACGACTGGTGACAGTGCATACCCGAACCGTTAACACCAAACAGCGGCTTCGGCATGAAGCTGGCATGCAGACCATGCTGACGGGCTACCGTTTTCACGACCAGCTTGAATGTTTGAATCTGGTCTGCTGCTTTGATAGCATCTGCATATTTAAAGTCAATCTCATGCTGGCCAGGCGCTACCTCGTGGTGGGAAGCTTCGATTTCGAAGCCCATCTCTTCAAGCGTAAGCACAATCTCGCGGCGGCAGTTCTCGCCAAGATCTGTCGGAGCAAGGTCGAAATATCCGCCCTGGTCATTCAGTTCTGTTGTCGGATTGCCTTTCTCGTCAGTTTTGAACAGGAAGAACTCCGGCTCCGGTCCAACGTTCATAGCCGTATAACCCATTTCTTCCGCTTCCTTCAGACAACGCTTCAGGATGCCGCGCGGATCACCTGCGAACGGTGTACCGTCAGGCATATAAATATCGCAAATCAGACGTGCTACACGGTTTTCTGTTACCCATGGGAATACGACCCAAGTGTCCAGGTCCGGGTACAGATACATATCGGATTCCTCGATACGTACATAACCCTCAATAGAGGAGCCGTCAAACATCATTTTATTGTCAAGCGCCTTCTCCAATTGGCTAACCGGGATTTCTACATTTTTAATGGTGCCCAGCAAATCTGTAAATTGCAAACGAATAAAACGAACATTCTGCTCTTCGGCAATGCGGGTAATATCTTCTCTTGTAAAGCTCACAGAATCCTCTCCTTCAACCTGATCTGGTTTTATGATTTGGCTTCTTATGCCGGTATTTTCTCTCTCTTCGATTTATAGCTTTATTATGAGCCCGATGCTGTCCGTCCCCTGTTAAGGTCTGGTGCTGTAAAAACGGGATAGCTGCCCTTGGATCAGTGAAGCTTTTCCCGGTCTCTTCTCAAGCAGCTGCTGCTTCAGCAAGCGGTGAAGCTGTGTATCCGACAACTCCCGACGTTTGGTTTCAGTTATGTCTGTAATGACGGTGGCTTCCTCTGATTCCTTGGAAACAGGATTCATGACCTGCTTAATGCCGGCGATATTAACGCCCTTCTCAATCAATGACTTGATTTCCAGCAGGCGTTCAACATCATTAAATGAAAACAAACGCTGATTACCATTCGTACGAGCGGGTACAATCAACTCATGCTGCTCATAATACCGGATTTGTCTCGCAGTTAAATCCGTCAGCTTCATAACGATTCCGATAGGAAATAATGCCATATTCCTGCGTATTTCGTCAGCCATGTACATCTACCTTCCAATCCTTGTGATATGTTTTCATTGTAACTCCCTACCAAAAACATGTCAAGTCATGTTAGGTTTAATCACAATAATTCCGCGTTTTTCCATATCCAAAACTGCGGTCAAAACGCCGAATTTCACATGGCTATAAGTAAGCCCGCCCTGCATATAAGCGATAAACGGCTCGCGAACCGGCGCATCAGCTGACAGTTCCAGACTGCCCCCTTGAATAAATGTGCCTGCAGCCATAATAACCGGATAATCGTATCCAGGCATGTCCCAGGGCTCGGGGACAACATGCGCATCTACAGCTGCGGCGCGCTGAATGCCTTGAACAAATGCAATCAGAGCATCCTCCCGGCCAAACCGGATAGCCTGAATCAAATCAGAACGATGGGCATCCCAAGAAGGATTTGTATCAAAGCCCAGCAATTCCAACAGCGCAGCTGCAAATACTGCACCACGAAGTGCTTGTCCCACCAGATGCGGAGCAAGGAACAAACCCTGGTAAGTGGCACGCAGCGTGCCCAGCATCGCTCCAACTTCACTCCCGATGCCTGGTGCTGTGAGACGGTAGGAGGCCTTCTCCACCAAATCCGCACGTCCGCAAATATAGCCGCCAGTACTTGCAAGGCCGCCACCAGGATTTTTGATCAGCGAACCTGCCATCAAATCCACGCCAACCTGGGTCGGTTCCAGTTCCTCCGTAAATTCGCCATAGCAGTTATCTACGAACACGACACAGTCCGGCTTCAGCTCTTTAATTCTTTTAACCATTTCACCGATATCTGCAACAGATAGCGAACCACGCCATTCATATCCGCGTGAGCGCTGAATGCCGATTACTTTGGTTTTGCTGCTGATCGCCCGCTCTACTTGTGCCCAGTCTATGCGGCCATCCTCCAGCAACGCTACCTCTGAATAGGCAATTCCCCAATCTTTTAACGACCCGTTGCCGTCTCCTTCTTTGCCAATCACCTTATGCAACGTATCATAAGGTCTCCCGGTTATGTACAACAGCTCATCTCCGGGTCTGAGCACGCCAAACAACGCACAGCTGATCGTATGCGTTCCAGAGGCAAAATGGGGTCTTACAAGCGCTGCTTCAGCTCCAAACACCTCAGCGTATACTTCGTCCAGCACTTCACGGCCACGGTCATTATAGCCATAGCCGGTCGAACCGGAAAAATGAAAATCGCTTACCTTAAACTTTTGAAAGGCTCTGATTACTTTCCAATGATTGCGTTCTGCGATCCGGTCAAGCTCCCGAAGTTTGGGCGCGGCGTGCTCCTCAGCACGCTCTGCCCATTGCTCCAGCAGCTCCCATCCTGAAAGTTCCTGATTATTCACGATGTATCCTTGATTCTCCCCTACGTTTCCATATATTCGCGCAGCTTGTGGCCGTGCACTTCAAAATCCTGCTTGTTTAATTCAACAGTCAGCAGCATTTTGTCATCTTCAATCCGCTGATCAGTCACCTCACCGCTGCGGTAAGCAAGAGCAATTAAATCCCCCCGGTCCACCGGCAGAGCAAAGATTCTCGTGTCACCAGCCAGCCGGAGCTGAATCATCTCACAGAGCTGATCCAAATCCTCACGTGAAAAAGCGCTGATCCAAATGGAATCGGCACCAGCAGCCATAAATTCTTCTCTTCCACTCACACAGTCCTTCTTGTTAAATACAGTAATTTGCGGCTTATCCGCCGCTCCCAAATCACCAAGTATCTTCTGCACGACTTTCATTTGTTCATTGCGCATCTCTGAGGAACTGTCTACGACGTGAAGTACAAGATCCGCCTCGCAAACCTCCTCCAGTGTAGCACGAAAAGCTGCAACCAGGTCATGTGGCAAGTTTTGGATAAAGCCAACTGTATCCGTCAGTACCACTTCCTTGCCGCTCGGCAGTTCAAGTGTGCGGGACGTGGGATCAAGGGTAGCAAAAAGCTGATTTTCTACATAGACATCCGCAGCCGTCAGCTCCCGCAACAGCGTCGACTTACCGGCATTCGTATAGCCTACCAGGGCAACCTGGGTAATGCCTGATTTGCGGCGGCGCTCACGATGAAGCTTTCGATGACGCACAACCTCCTGCAACAAGGCCTTCAGGTCGGAAATACGGTCACGAATATGTCTTCGGTCAGTCTCCAGCTTCGTCTCCCCCGGCCCCCTGGTGCCGATACCGCCCCCAAGCCGGGATAAATTTTTCCCGTGCCCGGACAAACGCGGCAGCAAGTAGCTGAGCTGGGCAAGCTCAACCTGAATAATACCTTCCCTTGTCTTGGCGCGCTGGGCGAAAATGTCCAGAATAAGCTGGGTTCTGTCGATGATCTTCAGATCCAGCGTCTCCTCCAGATTGCGAACCTGGGCGCCCGACAGCTCCTGGTCAAAAATTACGGTTGTCGCCCCAAGCTCGGCAGCTGCAGCCCGCAATTCCTCAACCTTGCCTTTACCGATGAACCATTTCGTATCCGGTGTCTCCAGATTTTGCGTCATCATCGTCAGCACTTCAACGCCTGCCGTCTCCGCCAGATTGACCAGTTCCTGAAAAGAATGCTCTGTATTGATGCCGCTTCGCTTGATGGCATGGGTAACAAGACTGACCAGTACAGCACGGTCGTGAAGCTCATAATCGGTATCATGGGTCGTTTGACGCATTAATGTTCGTGTCTCCTTAGGTAGCTTTATTTTCCCATTTCAAATCCTCGGGCCGCAGTGCCATAAGCTCCTGTTTGCCCGGAGAACCGGATGTGTACTGCCCAAGCAGACGCACAGCCTGAAACCGGATGGACCGCTCAATTACATTGCGCACATATCGCGCATTACTGAAGGCATACAGGCTTATGCCACGCTCCTGCATCAAATGCTCGCGAAGCTTGAACACTGTCTGCGGCATCAGATTATAATCCCTTTCCTTGGCCATCAGTTCAGCAATCTGAATCAGTTGATCCACTGAATAATCCGGGAATTCAATCTGAATCGGAAAGCGCGAGGGCAGCCCGGGATTTGTCAGCAAAAAATTCTCAATTTCCAGCGGATAGCCCGCCAAAATTAAAACAAACTGATTTTTATAATCTTCCATGGATTTGACAAGTGTATCAATGGCTTCCTTGCCAAAATCCTTCTCCCCGCCCCGTGCAAGGCTGTAAGCTTCATCCACAAACAAAACGCCGCCGAGCGCTTTCTTGACCAGATCACGGGTCTTCTGCGCCGTATGGCCAATATATTCGCCGACAAGATCCGCTCGCTCGACTTCGATCAAGTGCCCCTTGGAGAGTACACCCATTTTCTGAAACAGCTTGGCGACAATTCGGGCAATCGTCGTCTTGCCCGTACCGGGGTTGCCCTGGAAAATCATATGGTAAACATGCGAGCCTCCAGTCAATCCGGCCTCCGCACGCAGCTTGGTTACTTGCAGCAGCGCATAAATCTCATACACAAGCGTCTTCACATTGTCCAGCCCGACCATATGATCGAGCTCCTTTTGAATATCCTGAAAGGAATCATTGGGAGCGGGAGCCTTGGCAGCCGCCTGGGCAGGCTCAGCCTCCTCCGCCGTTTGAAGCACGGCTGCTGCTTGAGAATGGCTGCGCAGCACTACATTTATCTGTCTGGACGGTCTGGTACCGTTCTTCTGTACGCTGCTGCTCGCTGTATTCAAATTCATCTGAGCATCCCCATCCTTTGCAACGTCGGCATCCGGTGCGCTTAATGGAGCTGCGTACCTACTATAGTTTCTCGCCGCATTACCAATGTATTCAGGCTTTGCCTGTCCTATTAGTACTATTGCAAAAGACAACGGACAATCCCCGCCGTTGACACGAGTATTCCCCGCTGCCTATAGGGGAGCAGGAAATCCAAGCGTGAGCAGAAGCTTGTCCAGCTTCCACTTTGTTATGGCAAGCAGCTCACGCATGTGATTGTAAGTTTTGGAGAGTACCGCAGACGGCGTTCCCGTAACAGCGGGCGGGCTAATTCCAACAAATGCGGCAATGTCCTTGGCCCTTGCCGCATGATATGTATGCGTTACAACAGTCGCGCTTTGCAAATGATGCTCTTCCATGACACGCTTGCTGAACAGCAAATTTTCATAGGTTGTCCGCGATTCCGGTTCCAGAAGGATTGCTGAATCCGGAATGCTTCTGTCCAGCAAATAATTGCGCATACCTTCGGCTTCTGAAAGTGTTGCCCCGTTATAGTCAAGGCCTCCGGATACAATAATCGTCTTGAACTTTCCCTCTTCGTATAAACGGACTGCTGCCTCAAGACGCTCCCGAAGCGCGGGGCTCGGCCTGTCATTCCATAAAGCTGCGCCCAACACAATACCGGCATCTGTCGCCTTCTCCGGTGCTGCGTCCTTGAACGAACCTATTATATAGGCCACCCAGCCGCACCAGACAGCCACTGCCGCAATCAAAATCATGAAAGCGCGCAGCAGCAGCCTTACAGGGCGGCCGCGGCGCTTGCTTCTTTGCGAAGCGGAAATACGAATAGACTCCCGCATCATGATCCCTGATAGCCTCCCATACGGTCTGCCAGCGTTTTGCGATGCTTCAGACTGAGCGTAAAATACCGGAACCGTCCGTTGCGTATGGCCGAAAGCAGCTTGCCGGCCGTCTTGCGTGCCATATTCGCATCCTTGTGCGAAATATCTCCGCTCCGGACCGCATCTTCAAGCTCATCCTCATCCATGAGAAACACTTCGCCGCTTGGCAGCACTACGACATCCAGATACATATCATCGAACCAGGGAACCTGCTGATCAGTCAGGCCTTGATTTTTGCATACATCAATATACCATTGGACAACACGGCCTTTGTCGTCAAACATGGTCGTTACCACAAACTGCTCACCCTTTGGAAAATGCTGCATCCACAAGTATCCCCGGTCAGCCAGACATAATCTGCGGCCATTATATTCCTTCCATAATGGCTCTCTCAGATCGTGGATGCGGTAAAAGGTAACCAGCCCTTTGAATTCATCGCCGTCCATAGACAAGCAAGAGTAACTTTTCCGGAGAATACGACGCCAATTCGCCCGGTCAGAAAATTTTCTTTTCATACGGAACGTACCCCTCCGTTAGGATACGACAGCCCGCGTTTGCGAAGCCATCGACAGTCAATTGAAACGTTAATGTCATCTCAGACAGAAAGCTTGTGTTTCGTGAAAGATGCGGCCTTTTTCCGGCTATACTTATCATTCCACGATTACAAGCAATATAACAGCTGTATCCGTCTGATAGCACCAGTGTTTCGTGTAGAAAGATAAGAATACCCGCTGTGTCCTATTTTTATGCTTTCTTACCTTAAAAAAAGCTTACCACAACTTAACGTCCATCTCCAGCCGAACACCAAAATAAACCAAGCCGGCAGTTACCAAACGGACAAAAAGCTGTTTCCGTCAATTGACGGAAACAGCTTTTAATTGTTTCCTTATTCTTGTGGCGCCATATCTGCCGAATCCGGGTTTTCGTGATTATTGCCCAGATCCGTTTTATTGCCCCGACCCGGTCGGTTATTCCCCTTGCCGTTGTTGCCATGTCCATTATTTCCTTCACTGTTGCTGTTATTACTGTTATCCAGCCACCCGGGAATCTCCTCGCCATTCGGATTTTCCCCTTCAGTGTTGCCAGGCGGAGTTTCCTGTCCTTCCTCCGGATTTCCGTTGCCGGGCTGGCCGTTTTCGCCTTCCGGTGGTACTTGGCCATTGTCTCCGTTGCCAGGCTGCCCATCTCCTGGAAGGTTAGGATCGACAGGGTTCAGATCATCAGGAATTTGGATTTCATCGATCGGAATATCTACCTTAACTTTTGCAGAGCTTCCACTCTCCAGCTTCGTATTGGCATCATAGGCCGTCACATAGTACTCGTAGGACTTGCCCTGCTCAATACTGATATCCTCGGCGGCAATCGCATCCACCTGATCCATGATTCGCTTGAAATCCGGTTCGGACGCTTCTTTCCGGTAAATCCGGTAAGAAATATTGCTGCCCTCAACTGCTGTCCAGGACAACTGTACATCACCGCGATCCTGAATATATACCGCATTAAAGCCGTTTACTCCTGTAGGCGGCTTCATCTCCTTCACGCCGGCCGGCTTCTTGAAGTCACTCTTCGGCAGATCCTTCATCGCCGGATTCATGACCTTGGTGAAGAAATCGACGGCCTGGCCGCTGCTCTTCTTGAGCAGATGATCCTTGTCCGTTTTGTCATACCCCATCCATACAGCCGCTGTCCATTCCGGCGTATAACCGACAAACCAGACGTCGCGGTTGGCACTGGTTCTTAGCCCCGGAATCCCGTGTTGGGTTGTTCCTGTTTTGCCCGCTACCGGACGTCCGCTTATCTTCGCTTTGACGCCTGTACCGCCCTGCTGGGTAACACCCTGCAAAATCTGTGTCATATACCAGGCGGCTTCAGGTGACATAAGCTGCTTGGTTTTTGGTGCTTTGTATTCATATTCCGTTACACCATTTTTATCCTTAATGAGTGTAATGGTATGCAGATCAACAGATTTCCCGCCATTGGCAAATACACTATAGGCCTGTGTCATCTCCATTGGGGTTGCTCCATGTGTCAAGCCTCCCAATGCAATCGCCAGGTTGCGATCTTCCGGACTAAGATTGAAGCCGAGATTTTTGGCGAAATCCAATCCGGCGCCGACGCCAACCTGATTAAGCAGCCATACTGCAGGCAGGTTCCGTGATTCCTTAATGGCCTGGCTCATGCTTACTGGTCCGATATATTTGTTCCGGTTGGAGTCGCTTGGACAATATCCATTAAAGCATTCCTTGTCATCCCGCAATGTAGACCAAGGGAACCATTTCCCCGATTGCAGCGCCGGACCATAGGATGTTATGGGCTTGAAGGAAGATCCCGGCTGACGCGGCACAATTACCCGGTTCCAGCCATTCTTCGCATAGTCACGGCCGCCAACCATCGCCTCGACTTCACCATTGCGGTGATCCGCAATGATCATCGCTCCCTGGACCTTCTGGTCGTCGGCACTCTTTTCGAAGTTATCATCATTTTTGAATTCATCTTCCATAATAGTCTGCGCTTTGACATTCAAAGTTGTATGAATCTCAAAACCGCCAAGACGCAACTCTTCTTCCGTCTTATCCGTCACTCTCATAGCCTCGTCAATCGCATAATCGACAAAAGCCATAAAGACGGTATTGTTCGGACGCTTGGCTTTATCCGGGTCATAATCCACAGCTTTGGCTTCATCCATCTGTGCTTTTGTGATCAACCCTTGCTCATACATGAGTTGAAGCACAACACCGCGACGCTCCTTGGACTTCTCCGGATTGCTTAGGGGATTGAACGTGCTTGGGGCCTTTGGAATACCGGCCAGCGTTGCAATTTCCCATACTTCCAGATCCTTCAGGTCTTCCTTCCCAAAATACAGTTCAGCCGCGGCCTTGATTCCGTGCGCCCGCTGCCCGAAGAAGATCCGGTTGAGATACATCTCCAAAATTTGGTCTTTAGTAAAGTTTCTATCAAGCGCAAGGGCAATTGAAGCCTCGGTTGCCTTGCGCAAAATGGTTTTGTCATGACTCAAAAACATATTTTTTGCAAGCTGCTGTGTTATCGTACTTCCGCCCTCTACTGCGCTGCGGGCAATGATATCCTTCACAACGGCACGGCCGATCGATACGAAGTCGAGACCGGAATGATCATAGAAGCGTCTGTCCTCAACCGCCACGAAAGCATCTGACAACAGCTTCGGAATTTGTGAAAATTCCACATTCTCCCGGTTCTCATCCGTAAACAACTTTAGAATCTGATTGCCGTCACGGTCATAGACAACGGAAGACTCCGCGAAATTGAACTGATCCTTATTTTCATTCAAAATCTTTTCGCCGTTTAACGTTATGACGAAATAACCGATGATTCCGCACAGGACTGCAAGAGCGCCGGTGAAAAACATTAAGACCAGCACATTGCGCAGTGTAAATTTGCGTTTCCCTTTTTTCTTCGTCGTTTTTTTCTTCGGTGCCGTACGCCCTGATGATTGACGTTCTGCCATGAGCCGACTCCCTTCTCCTTGCCGCCACAGTGGCGACTATCTCTACTGCTGACTGATAAGGTAAAAGTCTCCTCCGATTTGAAGGCGGAATGAAAAGAACAACCTCTCGGCCCCAGGAAAAACCGGCATGAAGCCGGTATAATCGACTGGCGCAAAAACGGTTGCTCTGCAGTCCGTTATTCTTTTAAACGCGTTACCCTATGAAAAAGTTTCAAAATTTAGCTGGCTGGAACTTCTACTCGCTGCTGCTGGAATCCTGCATCAACGAAACGTTGCGCTGCGGGGTAAAGGTAGAGATGGCATGCTTGTATACCATCTGCTGACGGCCTTCACTGTCGATAACGATCGTAAAATTGTCGAATGCTTTGATAACGCCGCGGATCTGGAAGCCGTTCGTCAAATAAACGGTTACCGGAACACTATCTTTACGCAGCTGGTTGAGAAATGTATCTTGAATGTTGATCGATTTGTTCATTGGCCGTTACCTCCATTATGGTAAGATTGATTAAATTTATATTCGAGCTAGTCTCTAAACTTTCCTGCTATTATACCATGAATAATTTGCAGGGAATCATTAAAATTTTGTAACCTGTCGAGCTCAGCCCAGTTAAGATCCTGCATGTGCCGGAACCAGGAAAGCTGCCGCTTGGCAAAATGCCGCGTATCTCTTTTTAACAGGTAAACCGCCTGTTCAAGTGAGCACTCTCCGCGCAAATACGGGACAATTTCCTTATACCCCAGCCCCTGCATTGCAATCGCTTTATCCGAAACACCAGCCTCCAAAAGCCGCTCAACCTCTGCTACAAGCCCCTGCTCCATCATCAGGTCAATACGCTGCTCAACACGTTCATACAGTCTGCTGCGCTCCATATTCATCCCGATAATACACAGGTCGTAAGGCGAGGTCTTCTTCTGGCCGCGGAGCTGTTCAGACATTGGAGCTCCCGTCAACCTGAATACCTCCAGCGCCCGAATCACCCGTCTATTATCATTAGGATGCAGCCGTCCGGCCGTCTCCGGGTCAACCCGCCGAAGCTGCTCATGCAGCACTTCATTTCCCTGCTCTGCTGCCAGCTGCTGCAGCTCATCACGGTAGGCATCATCCGAGCCCACATCAGAGAACTGGAAGTCATAGCAGACCGATTCTACATAAAGGCCGGTTCCGCCTACAATAAAGGGGAGCTTGCCGCGTGCTGTAATTTCCGGGATCAGGCTGCGGCACCGTGTCTGAAATTCCGCTGCGGAAAAGGGCTCGTCCGGATCGCAGATATCAATTAAATGGTGCACAATCCCTGCCCGCTCATCAAACGGAAGCTTGGCGGTTCCAATATCCATTCCTTTGTATACCTGCATGGAGTCGCCAGAAATAATCTCAGCATTCCATGCCTTGGCAATTTCCAGACTGAAAGCCGTCTTGCCGACCGCTGTCGGTCCGACGAGCACCAGCAGCCTTGGTTTATCTGCTTGCTGCCCCCTGGTCAAATCCTGATCACTCCATAAGCAATTTTTGATGTCGTTACAGACCGCTTTTCAAAACCAAGACGGTCAAATTCCCCGCTGTCCCTGTGCTCCTTGAGCACAACAGCTTTGCGCGCCACTCTTACGGCCTCGGCAATCGAGGCGGGCGACAACGGATTATGATTCGCCAGCTGCCGAAGCGGCTGAAGCGAGCTGGAGGCGTGAATCGGCTGTCTGAACATCGGGTCAAAATAGACGATATCATAGCTGTTGTCCGCAAGCGAACCAAGCATCGTCTCATGATTCTGACAAACGACTTCAATTTGCCGCATTGCCTCATTAGCATCAGTCATCCCGGTATCATACCTTAGCAAGCCCTCCCTGACAAGTGCCGCTAGTACCGGTTCACTTTCCAGCGCCGTCACTTTGCCCTTTGGCCCTACTGCATAGGAAAATACGAACGAATCGGAGGCAAGCCCCGCTGTGCAGTCCAGCACATAATCGCCTTCCATGCAATCCGAAACCTCCAGCATCAGATCGGAATCCCCGTTGCGAAGCCGTTTTACCCGGACAAAAGCCATACTCGGATGAAAAAACATCGGCGGCTCCAGCCCGTCGTAATAACGCACGTCTTGGCTGGTAACAACCAGAATTTGCTCATCTTTGTGCCGCAGCCCCAGCCGCTTGAGGGAATGGCTGCCACGCTCTGCATAACGGGCGTTCAACTCGTCCGCCAGCCGCTGCGCATCATTTATTATGGCTGTATCGGGGGATGCAGAGGTCGTTATAATCATTACATCACCCGCTTAAACATTTTTTCCAATTGATAGGTCGAAAGATGTACCACAATCGGTCTTCCATGCGGACAGGTGTAGGGCTGCCTGCAAGCCGCAAGCCGCTGTATCAGCGTCTCTCCTTCCTCCCGTGTCAACCGTTGGTTTGCTTTAATTGAAGCTTTGCAGGAGCAGAGGATCGCGGCTTTCTCACGCAGTTTGCCAATATCCACCGCTCTCTTCTCGCTCAAAATCCATTCTGCAATTTCCCCGATCACTTCCAGTTCCTCGCCCTTGGGCATCCACTGCGGATGAGAACGGACAAGGAATGCATTCTGGCCGAATGCCTCCACTTCTACACCGGCCTGTTCGAACAAATCGATTCGCTCCCGGAGCAGCTCGGACTCCACAGAGGTAAACTCCATGGTGTGCGGCACCAGCAATTGCTGGCTGGCCTCCTGCGGCCGGCCGAATTTCTCATAATAATACTCATAATGAATCCGCTCATGGGCTGCATGCTGATCGATCATATACATCCCTGACTCGTTCTGTCCGATCAGATAAGTACCGTGAAGCTGGCCTACCCAAGACAACTCAGGGAATGCTGCCGCATTGGCATTGCCATCCGTTCTACTGCTCTCTTCCTCGCGCTTCCAGCCGTTCTGTACCGGTGCAGCAGCCTGCCCTGATGTACGCTCCGACGGGCCTGTGGAAGCTTCGCGTCCAGATTCCCGGGCATTCTGCCCTATGTTCACCCGCCCGTTTGATTCGTTAGCCTGTACACCTGAGACAGCGGAACTATTGCTGCCCGTTTGGGAATATCCGGAGGACTGTGCGTATGTCGCTTGTTGGCCGGACCGGGAAGCAGCATCAAGCTCTCCCGTCTCCCGCAGGGAATCCCCTGCTGCGAGCCGTTCCGAAGGCTTGTACAGCTTCTGGGCAGCATCAGGCGGTATCACTGGAGCCTGATCTGCAGCCCCTTGTGAAAAATTTCCTCTTGCTGAAGAAGTCCCGCCCAGGCTTCTCTGCAGATCCCCCCACTGATCTTTCGGCTCCGGCCGGTGAAAGGAAATCTGCTCCTGTATAAAAACAGGCTTGGAGCGCTCGCTGCTGACTGCCGCTTCCGGGATATGCACCTGTTCTCCAAGCGCCTTGCGGATGGACTGCTGGACAAATTCCTTCAGTTCCGCTTCCTTGCTGAAGCGCACTTCCATTTTGGACGGATGGACATTCACATCGACAAGCGAGGGGTGCATGCCGATTTCAATAACGGCCATCGGATACCGGTTAATCGGCAGCAGCGTGTGATAGGCCTGTAAAATCGCCTGATTCAGCGCAAAGCTGCGGATATACCTGCCGTTGACTATGGTTGTCATCCCGTTGCGGTTGGCTCTCGTCTGCTCCGGCTTCGATACGTAGCCCCGCAAGTCATAATCCGGGTGCTCGCCTTCTACCGGCAGCATGGCCCGGGCCAGCGTCGTGCCATAGACCGCTGCGATGACCTGCTGCCGCTCTCCGTTGCCGAGCGTTCTGAGCAGGCTCGTGCCATTGTGCTTAAGCGTAAAGGCAATGCCCGGGTGAGCCATCGACAGCCGGTAAATATAATCGGAGATATGCCCAAGCTCCGTCTGGATGGACTTCATATACTTCAGTCTGGCAGGCGTATTGTAGAACAGGTCTCTTACAGTCATTTCCGTTCCCTGGCGGGCGGCTTCCGCTTCACGGCTTATCACCTTGCCGCCCTCCATGACCAGGCGGGTACCGAGACCGCTGTCATCTACTGCTGTCACGCATTCCACACGGGCGACCGCCGCTATACTAGGCAGCGCCTCGCCGCGGAAGCCGAGGCTGGCAATGCGGAAAAGATCCTTGCTGCTGATCAGCTTGCTTGTCGCATGGCGCAAGAAGGCCGTCTCCAGATCCTCCTCCTCGATACCGGAGCCGTTATCCCTTACCTGTATGAACGTCAATCCTCCCTCCTCTATCGTCACATCAATAACTGAACTGCCCGCATCGATTGCGTTTTCCACAAGTTCTTTGACGACCGAGGAGGGCCGTTCAACGACCTCTCCTGCGGCAATCTGGTTCGCGAGCTGCTCGTCCAGCACATGTATTTTAGCCATATTACGATGCGCCTCCTTTGCTGGCGGGACTTAATCGGCAACCTTTTGCTTCATTTCGCTAATCCACTGCATCGCCTGCAGCGGAGTCATATTGAACAAGTCCAGCTTTTTCAGCTCCTCAGCGAGCTTGTCGGACTTGGACGGTTTTTTGGACTTCTCTTGATTTATTTCTGCCGCAGGCGCAAACAAGGAAAGCTGAACGACATCACTTGCTGCGGCCGCTTCGGCTGTATAGAGCGGCGCCAGCAGATCAGCCCCTGTTTCTTTTACCCCGGTATGGTCTTTACCCTCATGTCCTGCGGCTGAAGCTTTCGAAGTGGATACAAGCGGAGCCTGCACCAGAGTTGAAGACGGAACTTGTGCGCGGGCACCTTGATTCTGGACAGCCGCTGTTCCCTGACCGCTGCCCGCTTCCAGTCCGGTCTTGATCTTCTGCTCGCTTTCACTGCTGTGCAGCAGAAGATAAGCACGGTCAATGATGCTGCCCGGCAAGCCTGCAAGCTGGGCACAGTAAATGC
This sequence comes from Paenibacillus pinihumi DSM 23905 = JCM 16419, assembly GCF_000422505.1. Lineage (GTDB taxonomy): Bacteria > Bacillota > Bacilli > Paenibacillales > Paenibacillaceae > Paenibacillus_D > Paenibacillus_D pinihumi. The sequence goes on from NZ_KE383864.1 coordinate 258,420, forward strand.
CGTAACTGGTGCTGGCAGCCCCTGGCACGAGTTTGCGCAAAAAGGTTACGCGGTCTCCGCTTTCCTGCACAGCCATACAGGCGTTGGAAAGCCCAGGAAGCGATTCCTCCAGATGAGCCAGCTCATGGAAGTGGGTCGACACCAGCGCCTTGCAGCCAATGCTGTGATGGACAAATTCAATCACCGCCTGTGCGATAGCCATCCCTTCTCCCGTCGAGGTGCCGCGTCCCAGCTCATCAATAATGACCAGGCTTTGCGCGGTCGCCTGCTCGGTCATGACTTGAATGTCCTTCATTTCGACCATAAAGGTACTCTGTCCGCCGATCAGGTCATCCGCTGCCCCGATACGGGTAAAGATTCTGTCAATGAGCGGCATCGCTGCAGCATCTGCCGGAACGAAGCAGCCGATCTGGGCCATGATGCAGATTAGAGCAACCTGGCGCATGTACGTGCTCTTGCCCGCCATGTTCGGTCCCGTAATGAGCAGCATGGACTGCTGCTGCTTCAGCGAAGTGCTGTTGGCAATAAACGGCGTACCGCCGCCCATTACCGCCTCTACAACCGGATGGCGGCCGCCTTCAATTTCCAGATCGTAGCTGTCGCTAATACGCGGACGGACAAAGCGCTGCTCGGCGCTGACCGTTGCCAGTGACTGGTACACATCGATGGCCGCAATAATTTCCGCCAGCTTTTGCAGGCGATGCAGATGCGAGGACAGATGGCCGCGCAGCTCGGTGAACCGCTCATATTCCAGATCGACCATCTTCTCTTCCGCTTCGAGGATAAGCCGTTCCTTCTCCTTAAGCTCCGGCGTCACAAACCGCTCCGCATTGGCAAGTGTCTGCTTGCGCTCATAACGGCCTTCCGGAAGCTGGGACAGGTTCGCCTTCGTGACCTCCAGATAATAACCAAATACCTTGTTGTAGCCGATCTTCAGCGTACGGATGCCGGTGGCCTCCCGCTCCTGCTTCTCCAGCTCCGCAAGCCACTTTTTCCCGCCTGTGCTTGCTTCGCGCAGCCGGTCCAGATATTCATCATAGCCCGCACGGATGAGCCCGCCCTCGCGGAGCGATACAGGCGGGTCTTCCACCAGCACTGTATCTACCATGTCCGCCAGATCAGAGCAATCGTCAAGTCCTGATACAAGCTGGGCCAGCGTGCCTGACGAGGATGCGGCGCAGCGCTGCGCAAGGGACGGCACATGCTGAAGCGACTGCTTGAGCGCATTCAAATCGCGGGCGTTGGCGCTGCCGAACGCTACCCGTCCTACAAGACGCTCCAGGTCATAAATTTCCTTCAGCTCCGTACGCAGGTCATCGCGCAGCATCAAATCATTATACAGCCTGTCCACTGCTTCCAGACGCGCCTCGATAGTGCCGGCACTGAGCAGCGGCTTGTCAATCCAGCGGCGCAGTAGCCTGGCGCCCATCGCCGTCTCCGTACGGTCCAGCAGCCAGAGCAGCGAACCCTTTTTGCGCCGCTCATGGACGGTCTCCGTCAGCTCCAGATTGCGCCGGGTGAACGGATCAAGCACCATATACTGATTCGGCTCATAAGCGCGGATCACCCTGACATGCCCGAGAGAGCGCTTCTGTGTCTCGTCCAGATAACCGGTCAGGACGCTGACCGCCTTCACCCTCACTTCCGCAAGAGCAGCAAGCTGCTCCCTGCCAAACTGCCGTCCCAGCCCTTCGGGAGCCATCGGCTCACGCGCAGTCAGCAGCAGCGGGCGGTTCCAGCTCTGGAACTGCTCCTTGACCGCCTCCAGCAGCCCGGCATCCCCGACCATCTCCGCCGGATGATAGACATTCACCTCATCGCTGAGCATTTGGAGCGAAGCGGGGAATGAAGTAACGTACAGCTCGCCCGTAGACAGATCACACACAGCAAGCGCATAGGCGCTGCCGGCTTGCGCAACCCCGGCAATAAAGTTGTTCGCTTTGCCCTCCAGCGATTTCGTCTCCATCACCGTACCCGGAGTGACAACACGGACAATCTCCCTGCGCACGACCCCCTTGGCTGCAGACGGGTCCTCAACCTGCTCGCAAATTGCCACCTTGTAGCCCTTTTCGATGAGCCGGGATATGTATCCTTCCGCCGAATGATACGGGACACCGCACATCGGAATTTTCTCTGCTGCTCCGCCGTCTCGGCCGGTTAATGTAATTTCCAGCACTCGTGAAGCGAGTACCGCATCGTCAAAAAACAATTCATAAAAATCGCCAAGCCGGAAAAATAAAAAGGCGTCCTTCGCCTGTTCCTTGATGGCGAGATATTGTTGAATCATCGGCGTATAGCCTGCCATATTATCACCCTGCCATATAGTATCATCTATTTCCTCAAACCTATGAATAATTCATTATATCAGATAATCACAGCCCGAGGGAATGACAAGGGTCTGGCACATATCAGGACCCTCCATTTAATAACAGAAATCATATAATGGTAGATTACCTTACCGGTATGCCCCATTTCACACGGATATCCCGTGACTCATCCCATTCCTCTCCCCTGCGGACAGCACGGAGCAGCGGTTCAATCCATGCAGCCAGCCCCAGGTAGCTCCCTGTCTGCGCAAGACGCTCGAAGAACGGCTCCATTCCTCGCGACAAAGTTTTCTTATCTCCATTATAGTAAGCTTGCACCATCTCTGCGTTTGCCGCTGGCAACCGGCCGCCAGCAGCGCTCAGCGTACGGTATTCGAGGGCGGCAAGCAGCGCCAATGCGAAGGCTGCTCTAGCCGCGGCGGGCGAAATCAGCCAGCTTGGGGGCGTGCGGTATTCGAAGCCGCCATGCGGTTGGAGACGGTAATCGCCCAGCCAGCCGTAGCGGGGGCGGCGGGCCTGTGAGCCCGCGCTCTCCACCAGCGCCAGCGGGAAGGCGACGCAGCTGTCGAGCGTGCGCAGCAGCCGGGTCGTTAGCGGCACTCCGCTGAGATGGATATGCCCACCCAGTGCAAGCCCGGGCACAGGCATGCCGCCAGCAAGCCAGCGCAGCCCCTTGCCGCTGATGCGCGCAGCAGCCTGGCGCAGCAGATGGCGCAAGCTTGCTGCGAGGGCTGCCGGGGTGGCCTCCGGGGCCGGACGCAGCTCGGCCACCGGATAATGCAGACGCCGGCCGACCGGCACGGCGTCGCACCCGATCCGGCCGTGCGGATCCAGGTACCGCGCGGCAGAGACGATTCGTCCGTCCCCGCGCAGCAGGACGAATTCAGGGTCCGCTCCGATCAGGAGCGGACCCTGCGCCGCGGCAGCTTCTGCGGCCGCGGCATATGCAGCGGCGAAACGCTCAGCCGCCGCAAGCCAGAGGCCGCCGCGGGAATGCGGCGGCGGCACGGTGACGGAAGAGACAGCCGTTCTTCCGTCATCGTCAAGCGCGACCACGACCTCGCCCAAGTCGAGGCCGAGCGTATAGAGCGCGCGCACCGCCGTGCGGGTCACACGGCGATACAGCGGATCATCCGGCCCAAGCCCGGCCGGAGCTCCTGCTGCGGCCGATGCTCCCCCAGAGGTTCCGCCGCTATCCCCTGCAGATGCTGAAGGAGACAGCCCGCCCATATTCCGCAGCGGCTGAGCAGCCGAATACACCCTTTCCAGCTCCAGCACCTCCAGATGGAATACAGCGACGCGAAAGCTGCGATATGCCCTCCCCCCTCCGGCCGGCTTCCCTTGATTACAACTGCTGCTTCCCAGCCAGCTTACACCCGCCTGGCGGAGCTTCAGCTCGAGCGCAGCTTCCGTCATGCCGGACAGTGGATACGCCCCCTCATTAAGCAGCCAGGCATACCCCGGCAAACTCCCCGGATCCTGCAGGTCCAGCAGCGGACGGCTTTTCCCGTCCGCTGCCTGCACCCCGAAATCCGGCCAATAAATTACTGCTAACTGTTTTGCCCGGCCAGGCTTTTCGATGCGTTCTTTCGAACCGGCGCAGGCTTCCGCTCCAATCCGGATTGTCACCTGCGTATTTGGCTCCGGCAGATGCGAGGCTGCAAACGACACAGACGGAGGCGGGAACCCTGGCTGACGCTCCGTCACCCGATGCAGTTGATTCAAAGTGCTGCCGTTCCATATCCATACTCCGCCGCCCATAGTTGTCACCCTCTATCCAGGAAGTAAGAGTCTTATCAATTGTCCTTTCAGCCTGCATAATTGAGGTTGAAACGGAAGCTGGCCGTCTGCAGCTTTCATTCGGCAGTCTGTACAAAAGCAATGCATGCAAATCCCCAATTTGGGAAAGGTGCTTGTAAACCTGAATAATTTTAAAAAAAAGAGGGCTATCGCCCTCGACCGTCTAAACGGTACTGCATACTATGAATAGAAATTACAAGCAAGGCCTCCGCTCCTACAGCTCGTCGTCCAGAAGGTCGGGGTCCAGATCCTCAAAATCCCCGTCGTCTGCAAGCCCATACTCGAAATCCTTGCCATCCAGATCGTCGCATCCGCCAGGAAGAACTGCGACGCACACCTTCGTTTCGGCGATCATTTCCACGGCGAATTCCCGTTCAACGCGGATGATTACCGAAGTTCCGCTGGATGAGATGGTAGCCTCGATACAGTTCGGCTCCTGTGTCGATTCAGCTGCCACCTCCTCCGTTGAGGCTCTGTGCTTCGGATCAAGGTAAGAGAGCGGTACGCTTTCTACATAAGATACGGTCTCTTTTGCTACGTCAGTTTGTGAGTTTTTGTCGTAAGAGTACCATACGTTGATATCATAAGTACCGATAACTTCAATTCCGTCCCCTGCCTTTACCGCTTCATATTGGTGGTTAATAATCCAGGCACCTAATATGCTAGTCGGATGATGAGGCGGCGTAACGGTATGCGTTACCGTAGCGAACTTACGACCTTTACCGCAGACAGCTTTGGTGATGATCTCTCTAGTTTGAAGCTGTTTATCTGCAATTGTCATTGAATTAACCTCCTCCATACAATCATTCAATTAAAGTGTATGCAGGACATAGGCAAATGTTGATTAAACTGGGGCCAAAGAAATGTCATCTGCTTATAAATTTATGCCGCATATCCAGTCTCAAGACTTCCAATCCGAACTTTTTCATGAAGGAAATTGCCAGCTTTAGTCCAATGCGTCTAACGATAAGACGACCCTATCGTAATTAGCAGGTTTTTGCACGATAAAATGCCTATCGTTCCTATCTGAAGAAACATTTTATTAAGACAGAACAGTCAGATTTAAATGAATCCTTACATTAGTGAGCTCTCCTTTAATACTTCTATTAATCACACCCCAAAAACAGAACCTGTCTTTGATGTTTTTTCTATACTATTAAAGAACACCCGTCAAAACGAAACGGATTGCCTCTTGCAACCCTTCTATTTTGACGGATGTCCTTTTTTCATGTTTATGATGCGGCGACTTACCCCCAGCCTGTGCTCTCCAACTAGTAACTAACTGCCTGCCTGAAGCGAGGACGGCTGCGCCTGCCTTCTCTTTTTCCACTTTTTGGCAATTGAAAGAAAACGTTCGAGCTCCCGGCAAAGCTGAAGCAGCGCCGAGCGTATTTCAAATTCCTCCCGTGACACAGGAAGCGGCATCCCCCGGAATACCTCCTCCAGCTCTTCAAGCTCCCGTTCTGCCCGGCCCTCGTACACATCCGACATGACTTCCTCTGACAATGAACCGAGCACTTCCGCCAGCAGCTCGCCTTGCGGCAGCTTCTCATAGACGAGGGCAAGCAGCGGAAGCATTTGTTGAATCGATTCGAGCTGTTCGCTGCGCATTTCATAATAGGTGCGCCAGTATCTTTCATAGCCCCAAATCCGGTTCTCCCGATAGCTCTCCGCCTTCCGCAGGCCTTTCTCGATCACATCATGCGCCTCCAGCAGCTGCTCCCCGTTCCACAGATGGGCCGGATTGCGCAAGGTGCTTCCCATCTCCGTGAAAATCCGGTTGAATAACTGCTCGATCAGACGGCGGCTGCGCTCCAAAGCCTTATCTTCCCTCGGCATATAGAGCAGATTCACAATAAGCGCCCAGCCAAGTCCCGTTATGAGCAGCATAAATTCATTGCCGATCAGATGCCAGCTAACCTCCTGGCGGTCGAACATATGAAAGACGATAACCGAGCTGGCCACAATGCCATCTTTGAGGTTCAAGCGGGACAGAATCGGAAAAGCAATCAGAACAAAGATGGATAACGCCCAAATCTCAAAGCCAAACAGCAAAAAGATAAGAGAAGCAAAAAACAATCCTACCATAGAGGCCACCAGCCGGACAAACGCAATACGAATGCCTCTCATCCGGGTAACCTCTACAGCAAGAATTGCAATCAGGCCCGCCGACAAAGCCGGAACCAGCCCAAGATATAACGCTGTATAGATAGCAGCAAGCGCGGCCACTGCTGTTTTAATGATTCGAATTCCCATGTAATTGTTCCTCGCAGGTATTTTTAACCTAATCCTAACGCTCCCTCCAACCCCTAGTCAACCTCTCCTCAAGCGCCGCAACAAGCTGGTACATGATCGCAGCGACGATGGCAATGACAACAAGACTTGAGAGGACAAGCGTGAAATTAAATACCTGGAAGCCATATATAATCAAATATCCGAGTCCTGATTTGGCTGTCAGAAACTCGCCGACGATAACCCCAACCCAGGCCAGCCCTACATTCACTTTCAGTGTCGAAATAATAACGGGAAAAGACGCAGGCAGTATCACGAGACGGAACACCTGGCTGCGCGATCCGCCAAACAGCCGCACCACCTTGATATAATTGGCGTCAATCTCCCGGAACCGGTTATAGATGGCGAGTGTCGTTATAATGACCGTTACCGAGAGCGTAGTCGCGACAATAGACAGGAAGCCCGGGCCAAGTGCAACGATAAATATCGGGCCGAGCGCAACCTTCGGCATACTATTAAGCACAACCAGATAAGGGTCCAGCACCCTGGATAAAAAAGGGTACCACCACAGCAGCGCAGCCAGCGCTGCCCCAAGGAGCGTACCCAGTACAAAACCGGCCGCTGTCTCCATGACGGTAACTGCAATGTGGGGCGGCAGCGTGCCGTCAAGCGTTGTCGTATAGAGCTGATTCCACAGCTTGCTTGGGTAACTGAACAACAGCACATCAATCCAGCCCAGCCTTCCGGCCAGTTCCCACAGTCCCACAAATACAATCAGAATGAGCACTCGAACCGACATGACGGCTGCCGTCAGCTTTTTCTGTCGTGTTCGGTAATCCTCATGCAGCCGTTTGAGCATACTGCTCATGCGCCATCCGCCTCCTTCCCTTCCTCGGCTTCCAGCTCCGACCAGATGGAATCGAAAATATCCTGAAAGCCTGCGCTGCGCCTGGCTGCAGTAGGAAGCTGATCCCGGATATCCGGCGGAATATCGAATATTTGCCTGATACGGCCGGGACGGCTGCCAAGCAAAATCACGCGGTCGCTCATCGCCGCAGCTTCCGCCAGATCATGCGTAACCAGGACCGCCGTCTTGCCCAGTCGTGTGAGCGTACGCTGGACCAAATCCTCAAGCTGCAGCTTGATGTGCATATCCAGAGCAGAGAACGGCTCATCCAGCAGCAGGATCTCCGGAGAGGCCATAAGCGTGCGTACCAGCGCCACCCGCTGGCGCATCCCCCCTGACAGTTCATGCGGATAACGGTCTGCGACCCCATCAAGTCCCATATCCTCAAGCAGCTTCTCCATCCGTTCGTCAGCATTGCCAGTAAGCTGCCTGCTGACCTCCAGCCCCAGCAGCGCATTTTCCCGGATCGTGCGCCAAGGGAACAGATAGTCCTGTTGCAGCATATAACCAACCTTCGTCGATGGCCTCTTCACCTGCTCACCATGAAGCAGCACCTCACCCTCAGTAGGCAGCAGCAGACCGGCAAGCAGACTAAGCAGGGTCGTTTTTCCACAGCCGCTTGGGCCGACCAGACTGATGAACTCGCCAGGCTGAACCGTCAGGTCGACAGACTCTACGGCCAGCGAGGCTTCCTTCTCGCTGACATAGACATGAGATACATTTTTCAATTCCAGTATCGGTTTCATACGCTTCCCCTCCTTACTCTTCTGGTGACCGGTCTGCTTCATACCATTGCTTTACAGGGGACGCTGATCACTTCTTGCCGGCCGGCTTTCGCTTCCATGCTTTTCACCTGCAATTATGCTGTTGTTCCAGCCGCTGATTTCCTTGCCTGAGCAGCCTCTACTTCAGCACCTGCTCCGCAAAGGAATTGTCCACCAGCTTGCTATGCTCCACCCGTTCTTTTAATTCGCCTGCAGTCTCCATTACATCGAGCAGGTTGTTCCACTCTGACTCGTCAATTACCGGGTCGGATGCGTAGGAGCCCTGGCTTTTATAACGGTTGACAACCATGACGACGATGTCCATGTCTGCATCCTCAAAATATGGCTTGATCACCTTCGCAATTTCTTCTGCGCTATGCTTCTCAACCCAGAGCTGTGCCCGATGAACTGCTTTGACAAATGCTTCAGCTGCCGCCTTGTTTTTCTTCAAAAAGCTTTGCTTGGACATATATACCGTGTAAGGAAGATGTCCGCTTTCGGCGCCAAAGGAGGCAATGACATGACCGCGCCCTTCCTTCTCAAAGATCGATGCCTGCGGCTCAAAGAGCTGCACATAATCACCTGTGCCGGAAGCAAATGCAGCCGGAATATTGGCAAAATCCACGTTTTGAATCAGATTCAAATCCGCTTTCGGATCAATGCCCTTCTTCTTCAAGGTGAATTCGCCAGCCATCTGCGGCATGCCGCCTTTGCGCTGGCCAAGGAAGTCTGACCCTTTCAGATCATTCCAATCGAAGCCGCTGACCGTCTCCCTGGACACAAGAAACGTCCCGTCGGTTTGCGTCAGCTGTGCAAAATTAATGACCGGGTCCTTCGCTCCCTGCTGCGCCACATAGATGGATGTCTCTGAACCGACGAGTCCAATGTCGATATTGCCTGAAAGAAGCGCAGTCATCGTCTTGTCGCCGCCGAAGGTAGCAACCAGTTCCACCTCCAGCCCCTCATCCTCAAAAAAACCCTCGCTCAGTGCAACGTACTGGGGAGCATAAAATATCGAACGGGTGACCTCGCCTACCGTCAGCTTGGTTTTGCCGCCACCCGCATCTTTGCCGCATCCGCCCAGCACAGCGCCTGCCAGAAGCAGCAGCACAAGCAGCGCGGCGGTTCTCTTTCGACGCATAGCTCATCCCTCCAATAAAATCTGTTAGTGATTCAGCCTATGCGGCTTGTGCCCGGTTGGTGCAGTTCTTCGGATATGACTTGCGGGTACTGCACGGATTTTGCAGGGCTAAGCAATCTATTTGAAGGATCACCGCAGGGAAGAATACAACTAAAACCCGTACATTCATTAGTGATGAACGTACGGGTTTTAGTCGTTGCCAGGATAACGAAATAAAGTGCATGGCCAGATAGGCCAGCCTTAGAAAAAAGACCAAAATGCCGCTCCCCGGCCCCACAGCCTGAAAGTCCGGTTCTCCAGAGCTAGACGTGCAGCTCATTATCAACAACGGACAGCAAATAATTGATATGATGGTCTGCGCGGCATGCGTTCCTACAGCTTATAAATATCCTTGTATTTCGTCTCCAGATAGCTAACCAGGTGAGCCGGGTCAAGCGGCTTGCCGGTTACACGCTGCACGATCTCGGATGGCGATTCCAGCTTGCCGTACTGATAGATTTTGTCGCTCAGCCATGCCTTGATTGGCAGCAAGTCGCCCTTGCCTACCAGATCCCACAAGCTCGGAAGTTCGCGTTCCATAGTATCTGTGAACTGGGCGGCATACATGTTGCCCAGCGAGTAAGACGGGAAGTAACCGAAGGCTCCGCCTGACCAGTGGACATCCTGGAGCACACCGTCACGGTTATTCGACGGCACAATACCAAGGTATTCCTTGTACTTCTCGTTCCAGATTTCCGGAAGCTCGCTTGCTTTGACACCATTGTTGAAAATGGCTTTCTCAATTTCGTAACGGATAATTATATGCAGGTTATAAGTCAGCTCGTCAGCTTCAATCCGGATCAGGGAAGGCTGCACAACGTTAGTGCCGCGGTAGAATTGCTCCACCGGCACATCAAGCTGGCCCGGGAACCGCTTCTGCAGCTCTCCGAAATACCGCTCCCAGAATGGACGGCTGCGGCCGATGACATTTTCCCAAAAGCGGGATTGGGATTCATGAATACCCATGGAAGTTCCGTCACACAGGGTGGTGCCGATCAGCTCCTGCCTGATATTCTGCTCATACAGCGCGTGTCCGCCCTCATGGATCGTTCCGAACAGGGCGCTCGTCACATCATCCTCCAGATAACGGGTCGTAATTCTTACATCCCCAGGGCTAAGTCCAGTCGCAAACGGATGGACGCTCTCATCCAGACGTCCGGCTTCAAAGTCATAACCCATCTGCTTCAGTATGTACAAGCTGAAATCCTTTTGTGCCGCCTGGCTGTAATTTTGGCGTAAAAATGCAGTTTCCGGCTGGTGGCTGGAAGCGGCAATAGCCGAAGCTAACGGAACCAGCCTGCTGCGCAGTCCGCCAAATACTTCGTCCAGCTGCGCCGTCGTCATACCCGGCTCGTAATCATCCAGCAGCGTATCGTAGCGTGTGCCATTAACGCCGCGAAGGTCGATGAACTGGTTGGTCAGATCAATAATTTTTTCCAGGTATGGCTGGAAGCTCGCATAATCGTCATTCTCCTTGGCTTCCTCCCAGTAGCTTTCCGCCTTGGAGGTCAGAATGACATATTCCTCATTCAGCTTGGCCGGGATTTTTTTGCTTTTATCATAATCCTTCTTGCTCTCGGTAACGAGTCTGCGGTTGATTTCATCCAGGGACCCGAGCGTCTCCTGCTCGCTAAGGCGGGCCAGCAGATCTCCCATTTCATCAGAGGTAGTCAGCCTGAACGCTTCAGACGACAAAACGCCAATTGCCTCCGAACGGCTGGCTACACCCTTACGCGGCGCGCCTGTGCGCAAATCCCAGTATAGAACGCCAAGCGCCTCATGGTAGCTCTTGATGGTTTTGTTTAACTCGCGAAATCTTTCCAATGCTTTTTCGGTATTCGTTGTCACAACTCATCCCGCCTTTCTTTTTCAATGCTTCCTCTTGATCATACTTTTTGCCGGACGTATAATCAAATTTAACCCGAATACAGAAGGAGTCCTTCTTTTGAAAATTATATTTAGCGAGGCTGCGCAAGCCAAGCTGCTGCCACTGCTGGAGCCTGGACAAGTCCGGCTCAAACTCTTGTATGATACGGAAGGCTGCGGCTGTGTCGTCAGCGGCGTTCCCGCGCTGCAGCTGGTAGACGAACAAGGCCCGGATGACAGCCCCGGAGATGGCGTGCCGATTCCGTTCCTGTATGAGCCCCGCCATGAAGTTTTTTTCGAGCCGGAGCTCAAGGTTGATTATTCCGCTATAAAAGGGCAATTCTCATTAAAGAGCGACCAACAGATTTATACGAATCATCTGCGTCTGATCCAGAAACGCAGCTGCGGGCTTTCCTGATTACCACAGGGCGGCAGTTCCGTGAAGACAAGAACCTTATCCTAGCATAAAACATGACGCATTCCAAGAAGCGCTCACGATCCCGGAGGGAAACAACCATGAACAATATTGAAGCGATTTTTGAGTACAACCGGCAATTTGTAGAGGATCGCGCCTACGAGCAGTATCGTACGACCCGTTTCCCGAATAAGCGAATGGTTATTGTCACCTGTATGGACACCAGATTGACCGAACTGCTGCCCAAGGCGCTGAATCTGCGCAACGGAGACGCCAAAATTATTAAAAATGCCGGCGGCATTGTCACACAGCCTTTCGGCAATATTTCCCGGAGCGTTCTCATCGCGCTTTATGAGCTGCAGGCCAATGAAGTGCTCATTATCGGCCACAGGGATTGCGGAATGACAGGCATCAACCCTGAGCATATTGTAGAGAACATGATACAAAGGGGCATCCCTGAGAACACCATTCAGACGCTGCGCAATTCCGGCATGAATCTGATGCGCTGGCTAAAGGGATTTGACAATCTCAACGAAAGTGTGGAAAACAGTGTCCGCATCATGAGCAATCACCCGCTTCTTCCGCCCGGCATCCCTGTTCATGGTCTCATTATTGATTCGGAGACGGGCAAGCTCGATCTGGTCGTCGACGGATATGAAGTCCTAACGAACAAGGAAAACGGACAGGCTGGCCAGTAAGCGCCAGCCGATACGAAAATCCCGCTCTGATCGGTACCGAATTATTCGTAAAAAACAATGCTGCCGGAACTCGGGCTTGCTGTCCTGGTTAACGGTCCGCTCCAGGTTTCGGCCCGGGGCCAGCCTGCTCAGCAGCCCGGCGCCGCTCATAGGCCTCGGCTCTGGCAGCAATTACACTGCTACGGTCACGCAGTGTGTGTCTGTGAATGAGCTGTTCATCGCTGCGGCTCGGCTCACACCAGCCGTAGCCTGCATGTTCAGCCAGCTCGCGGCACTCCCGCTCCAGTCCTTGATCCCGGAATGGCAGATTCAAGTCCCGGAACGATACTTGCTCCCCTTCTGCCGACAGCTCATGCAGTTTGCCTTTGACCATAGCTGTTACTGCCCGCCCATCCAATCCGAGCTGATCGAGCAGCTCCGGCTGAAGACGGCGGTCTGCCTGATAAAACATCTTGGAAGCGCCCTTTAAATTGCCCCGGCGGTGATGGTACTGGCCCACTGCAATCTGAATCAGCCCTACCCAGATCTGAGCATACGGATCGGATGATCCCTGCTCCTTCCAATATTCCTCCAGCAGTTCATGGCATTCAAAGTAATCCCTCGTTGCATGAAATTCCACCAGAAAATCCATATAAGGCTTCGCATATCTCATACTTTTTTATACCTCTTCTATCGATCATTATTGATTTTTTCCTGCTTCACAAAACTTTTTTATGATTTTCAAAAAAAATTGAAACCTGATTCTATCTTAGACGTAATCTATTCTTAAGGCAACGTAACCGAACTTAGCCAAAGAGGCGATTGCGGCAATGACTATGCAGATGCGGGTTCATGCTTGGCGGACCTGCTGCGCAGAGTTATACTGCACTTTCTTCTTGTTGAATCGGCTGCAATGCCATCTATGTTTATTAGGAGGAGAAGAAAGAGATGAAGAAGTTGATGCTGCTTATGATGGCATTTACGCTGTTCCTTGCCTTTGCTGTGCCGGACAGTGCCGATGCCAAAAGAGGAGGCGGAATGAAATCCGGCCGTTCCGGCTTTACCCAAACGCCGAAGAAGCCTGCGGAAAATGTACAAAAATCCGATGCTTCCACCGCTTCAAAATCGCAAGCTGCGACGACAGGGTCTACTGCTAACCGCGGATTTTTCGGCGGCGGCGGATTTATGAAAGGTCTAATGATCGGCGGACTTGCCGGCATGCTGTTCGGCGGATTGTTCGGCGGCATGGGCTTCATGGGCGATATTCTTGGATTGCTGATCAATGTATTCGCTATCGTCCTTCTGTTTGTTGCGATACGCGCGATATTCAATTACTTCCGCAATAACAAAAAGCGCGTAGACGATAGCCGGAGACCATTCTAAATATGACGAAAATTTTTACCGATGAGATTATTAACGCTGTGATTATGCATATGGCTGATCGCAAAGGCGTTCCTTACTCCGCTGTAGAGGTCGAATTGTCCATTGATGATGAACATGGCTTCACTGCAGAGGTATGGGTCAATCAACGCAGCCAGTACCTTGTCGAATCCAACATTCTCGAAGCTGTCGAGCAGTACATGTATAAGCAGTACCAGCTTCGCGTATTCCGTTCCCAGATCAGACTGGATGCGGATGATGAGGAATTTTTCGCGGAAATTTCAGATTCATAGTCTTTATACACAAGCATCAGCAAGCCTGCTCTGTCAGGAATGCTGATGCTTGTTTGTTATTAACCGGTTACATTTTCCAAGTAACTCTCCCCTTCCCGGCGCGTCTAAATGTACAAGATTCATAGAAGGAGAGTGGCAAACTAGAGAATGAACAACAACAAATGGTTAGTGGCACTGGGACTGGTGCTTCTGCTTGGCATGAACAACGGACTGGGCTCTGCCGTTTTGGCAGCATCCAATACAAGTGCGTACACGGTCTACCAGAATGACACCATGCTGAAGGAGTTTGCTTCCAAAGAGCAGGCAGTTGGCTATGCGAAATACTTCGAATACTCTCATGTTGAGCGTATTAACGGACGCGAATGGGTATGGGATAATTACCCGCGGTACAAGGTCTATCAGGATGGTACAAGCCGTACAAGCTGGGAGTACCGTACGTATAATGAAGCGCTGAACCAAGCCAGAACGATGAAGGATGTACATATTCGCGACCTGGAGCAGCCGGGCTGGGTATACAGCAATTATATGACTTATCAGCTCTATCAAGGGGACAAGACCTATGAAGGCTGGGGGTTCTCTACTTTAGAGGCTGCCAGGAAAGAAGCAGCGAAATGGACGGGCTCCCATGTAATGAACAAGGTCTCCAACAGTTGGGTGTGGGATAATCTTTCAACTTCCATGAAGAATGATCAGCGCAAGTCTGCCCCAGTTTATGAGCTGCTGGTCAATCAACAGCCTTCCGGAGAAGTCTACAGCTATCTCTACGATGCAATCGCTGCGGCCAACCGCAAGCCCGGAAGTGTAGTCCGAAATTCGAAGACAGGTGTAATCGTCCATTCCACCATTGCCCCGTACCGGGTGCTGCAAAACGGAAACGAGCTCAAAACCTTTTTCAGCCTGGACAATGCCGTCAAATTTGCACAATCGGCAGCGTTCACCCGGATTGTGAAGGACAACAAAATCTATTGGACCAATGTTCCCTATTTGCAGGTGAAACAGGGTAGCCAATCAATCGGTTATGTCCATCTCAAATCATCCGCCATCAAGCTGGCCTCGGGATATTCCGACTCTTATGTCATCAACACGGACGGCCGCAAAATATGGAGCAGCTCCAAACAGCTTCTATACCTTGGGTGGAATGGATCTTCCGCTTCCTCCACGATTACGTCCCAGGTATCCGGAACACAAGGGCTGGATTTTGATTCGCCAACCTGGTTTGAGCTGGCTTCCGCAGACGGCACTCTTACAGACAGATCTGATGCGGCGCTGGCGCTTAAACTCAAGCAGCAAGGCGTCAAGGTGCTGCCGCTCGTCCACAATCAGTTTGATTCGGCACTTACCACCGCTTTTCTGAAAGATGCGAAAGCACAGGAACGGTTTACAAATGCCCTCATAGACAGGCTGGCTGCACTCGGTGTTGCCGGAGTAAATATTGATTTTGAATTGATGTCCGGGAAAGACCGGAATGCCTATTCGGCCTTCGTCGCCAAACTTGCAAAGCAGGCACATGCCAAAAATTTGCTTGTTACCATTGATGTGCCGCGCGGCAGTCTGTCATGGAACCACCTGACCGCCTATGACAGCGAAAGGCTTGCGGCTTCTGTCGACTATATGATGATTATGGCGTATGACCAATACTGGTCCGGCAGCGACTCCCCCGGCTCAGTATCTGGATTGAAGTGGACTGAGGAAGGCATACAGGAATTTCTGTCCTACGGTATCCCCCGCAGCAAGCTCATGCTGGGCATCCCCCTCTACACCAGAGAGTGGAAGCTGGACAGCCAGGGCGGAATCGTCTCCAGCCGTGCCGTACCGATGAAGGATATTCCTTCACTGATTTCCCAGACCGGTGCATCTGCTTCATATGACAGCCAGTTCGGCCAGACCAAATATACGTATCTGAAAAACGGGTCTACCTATGTATTCTGGTCCGAAACATCCGAGACTGTACAGGCCCGGCTGAAGCTCGCCAAAAATTATGATTTGGCTGGCGTCGCCATTTGGCGTCTCGGCTATGATAGACCAGATTTGTGGCCGGTAATGCTCCAGCATAAATAACGTAACCTGCGAATCTTTGAAAGCCTCTGCCCGCTGCGGGCCAGGGGCTTTCACTATTATAGGAACTGTAGGACAGAGCCATTTGAGGTTCCTATATTTCGCTGGGCTGAATGATGAGCGGTACCTTCACATACGGGAGAGCTGGCTGCTGTTCCGTGTTTTGGGCATGAAACAGAGACTTGTACAATATAATCTGGTATATCTCAAGTGCCGGAGGATAACGATGAACGATTTTGTGCAATTATCTCTAGCTGCATCCGTTTGCACCGTGCTTGGCGCTTTGCCGGCCCTTCTTTTCAAGCATGTCTCCCATCGCGGTAAAGATATTTTGCTTGCCTATGCAGCAGGTATCATGGTTGCCGCTTCAACTTATGGATTAATCCCCTCAGCGCTGCGGTTATCAAACTTATATGTGCTCACAGCCGGGATATTGCTCGGCACGCTGATGTTGACAGTGCTTGAGCTCTATATTCCCCATTCTGATCCTGACCACTCCCTAAGCAACTCCAAAGGACAGGATCCATCTTCCAATGGCGGCCCTTACTCCCTGCTGTTAATGGCGATGGTGCTTCATAATCTCCCTGAAGGACTTTCTACAGGAGTAAGCCTGGCCTCCGGGGACTCGGACCTCGGGTGGTTGGTCACGATCGCGATCGGCTTGCAAAATGTGCCTGAGGGCTTCCTTGTCGCACTGTTTCTGATTACGCAGGGCACCTCCAGAAAGCTTGCCCTTGTCTACTCTGTGCTCATCGCTTCAACAGAATGGCTGGCCAGCGGCGTCGGCTATTTGTTCGCCGCCCGGCTAAATTTCCTTATTCCTTATGGCCTTGCCTTTGCAGGCGGCGCGATGCTGTATGTCGTATACAAGGAACTGATCCCCGAGAGCCATGGGGACGGCAACGAAATCCCAGCAACGATCGCTTTCATAATCGGCACCATAACGATGATCGGACTGACAACATTGCTGGGATAAGGAGATGGAAAAACTTTACACCTCATGCTATAATCAATGAATTATGCCAGAAGACAATCTTGCATTTGATCTGATAGATAAAGAGAGAGAGAGAAAGAAAAAAATGAATAACCAAAAGAAATATCCGCTTTGGATTGCATTCAATCTCTTGCTGATCCTGTCTTTGGCCGCGGGCTGCAGTCCTGCCGGTAACCGTCCTCAGCCGGATGAGAGGCAGACGCTTAAGATTCTCTATGACCAGGATGAGCAGAGCTTTTATGACCATTATGGCGCCTTATATTCGGCATTGAATCCAAATCTGGATATTAAGGTCATCACTACGCTGTGGATCAAACGTTTAGACAATGAAGACAAGGAAAATACACTGAAGCAGCTTATTGATGAGAAGCAGCCCGATGTACTCATTCTTTCTGAAAAACAGTATGAGCAATTCAGCCGGGAGGGAAGGCTGGCTGAACTGGCCGGCATGACCGGGCAGGAACAGTTCCATACAGAGAGCTTTCTCCCCGGGATGCTGGAATACTTGACGGACAAAGGCGGCGGCACCCTGTACGGTCTGGCCCCCTACTTCAACACCAATGTGCTGTTCTATAATAAGGAACTGTTCAAAGAATATGGCATTGATCCTCCGACAGACCACATGTCGTGGGAGGATGTATTGGCTCTTGCTGCCCGCTTTCCGTCCGGAGGCTCACTGGACAAGCGCGTGTATGGACTCAGGGGCGGAGGCAAAATGAGCCTGTATAAGCTGGGGCAGCAGATTGGAGATACGCTTGGGCTTCGAATTTTAAATGCAGCAGGAGACCAGATAACCATCAACACTCCTGCGTGGCAGCAGACGTTCCGAACTGCACTGCAAGCTATACAATCGGACACCCTTTATTACTACAAGGTACACGGTAAAGAACAGCCGCTGAAGAAATTTGAGGATTACTTGCTTGACGAGCCATTCACGGGCGGCCGGATGGCGATGACAATCGATAATGCCGACGCAATTGATATTTTTAATCCAGCTATGAAGGCTCTGAAAGGGAAGGTTCGCTTCGATTGGGATGTGGTCACCATTCCTGTAGATCCTGCCAGGCCTGATTATACGACAGCCATATCGTTCCCGAAGATTTTTGCAATTAACGCAAAATCCGGGAATGCGAAAGCCGCTTGGAAGTTCATTCAATACTTTCATAGCGAGGAGTTTGCGCGTGCAAGCTCGAAGATCAATTTTGCCAAAGAACTGAGCACCCGCTCCGGCTACTTCAAGGATGATGCAGGACGATATCTGGACGCCTTCTATGCGCTTAAACCGGCAGCCTCCGGAGAACCGGCATACGATAAGCTGGCTCTTGATTTTTCCCGGAAATTTGATAAACTCGCAGAGGAGATGCTGGGGCCAGTATTAACCGATGGCACCCTCTTGGAGAACGCATTAGCCAGCCTTCAACAGAAGGGCCAGCAATTATTGATGACAGCAGAACACAGCATAGTGACGAAATAACCTTCAAGAAGTCCATCTTGCTTCCAAATTGCAGGGGGACTTTTTTTATGTTACCTGCACATCAATATTTACAAAAATTATAAAATTTTCATTTATTTATTTATTTAAAACTATTCGGGCATGACATTTGTCATACTCTCTACTTGACGTTTATGACTACTAGACATGATGCGAATTATTTACAATTAGTTTATGATCGAATCTATTTGAGTCAACGGGCGTTTTGGTTTTACTGCGTGCGCGTCTACTGCCCAGGGAGGAAGTACTTTATGAGTCTGATGAAACAGAAAGAACTGAAAAAAACCGTCGCCCCTTTCGAAAAGACGGATTCAAAAGCAAGCATCAGGCAATTAATTAATACGCTTTTGCCGCTTGCCGTATTGTGGTACGCCGCATACTTGAGCCTGTCTGTATCTTACTGGCTGACGCTTGCTTTTGCACTCGTAACCGCCGGATTTGTCATCCGGACCTTTATTATTTTTCATGATTGCTGTCATCAGTCGTTTTTCAAGAGCAAACTGGCAAACGAGATTATCGGAACGATTACAGGTGTGCTTACCCTGTGCCCCTACCAGCAGTGGAAATACAGCCACTCGGTTCATCACGCCACGAGCAGCAATCTGGACAAGCGCGGCACGGGTGATATCTGGGTGCTGACCGTCGAAGAATATAAAGCTTCATCCTTCTGGCGGCGTCTTGCCTACCGTTTGTACCGGAATCCGCTTGTCATGTTCGGACTCGGCCCAATCAGTGTCTTTCTGATTGAATACCGCTTTAACCGCAAAGCAGCCAAGCGCCGGGAAAGACTCAATACCTATATTACCAATTTCTCCATTGTTGCCTTGTACGCACTGCTGATCTGGGCGATCGGCTGGCAGGCATTTCTCCTTGTACAGGGGCCGGTATTTTTCATTTCAGGCTTGTTTGGCATCTGGCTTTTCTATGTGCAGCATCAATTTGAGGATTCCTACTTCGAAAATGAGGAGGAATGGAGCTATGTGAAGGCTGCAGTTGAAGGCAGCTCTTATTACAAGCTTCCAAGGCCTCTGCAATGGATAACGGGCAATATCGGATTTCATCATGTCCACCATTTGAGCCCGAAAGTGCCGAACTATAACCTGGAGCAAGCACATAACTTCGCTGCTCCGCTCCAGATGGCCACGACAATTACACTGAAGACGAGTCTGAAATCACTCCGCTTCAAACTGTGGGATGAGCACAATAAAACCTTTGTCACTTTTAAAGACATCCGGACCGTTTCGCCGAGCAGCAAAAAGGCAATACTGGCAGCAGGAACGGCAACGCCGCCTGGGCTTGACTCCCGCCAGCCCAGCCTGCAAGGAAAGTAACGATCTGCAACAAATGCAGCACTTGCCTTCATTCCGATGAGGGCTTGGCTGCATTTTCATTTTTTAAAGCTCCCGCCCTGCTCCCTTCCGGGTACATTGTTATGATACACTATTACAGCAACCGCCTTTACATGCCAGTTGTAGGGGCAATAAAGAAAAAAGGACGGACTTCATGCAAAAATGGTATCAGATCTTTCATAAAAGTGCCGGGTTAAGCCCGTATGTTTGGGTCGTGTTTTGCATTCTGCCCTTCTACTTTATTTTCCGGTCCTCTTCCAACTATGAGGTCGCCTCGGGCATTATCATGATTCTGTTATTCTTTGCCTGCTATGTAATGTCTTTTAAATCCAAGGGCTGGCAGGTCTATTTCTGGTCAAGTTTGCAAATTATCATTTCCATTGCGATGACTCTGCTTTTCAGCTATGTTTATTTTTCAATTTTTTTGGCCTTCTATATCGGGAACATTCAAAATCGGATCGGATTCTTTGTCCTGTACTCCATCCACTTGTTCAGCACCTTTGCAACGATCAACTACGGATTTGTGTCGCGTAATCAACTGCTGTTTACCCAATTTCCATTCATACTGATCAGCCTGATCGTCATTATTTTGCTCCCCTTCAGCACCTATAACCGCAACAAACGCGGACAGTTGGAAGGGCAACTGGAACATGCGAACAAGAAAATTTCCGAGCTGGTCAAGCTGGAGGAGCGCCAGCGGATTGCCCGTGATCTGCATGATACACTTGGTCAAAAGCTGTCGCTGATTGGACTTAAAAGCGATCTTGCCAGCAAACTGATTACGAAAAATCCGACCCAGGCGCAGATAGAAATTCTTGATGTCCGTCAAACCGCCCGGACTGCCCTTAAGGAAGTTCGGGAGATGGTCACGAAGATGCGCGGCACGCGGCTGGAGGATGAACTGTTCAGGATCAGACAAATGCTGAACGCCGCAAATATTCAGTTTACGTTAAAGGGCAGTCCGCGGCTGACGAACACCACCCTGCTCACCGAGAATGTAATCAGCATGTGTCTCAAAGAGGCGGTAACCAACATCGTCAAGCACAGCAGCGCCGAAGCGTGCATCGTGTGCATCGAGCCCGGCCGGACTGAGCTCACGATTAAAATTCAGGATGACGGGGTCGGCATTGCCGGAGAAATTGGCGGCTTCAAGGGCAGCGGACTGCAGGGGATGAAGGAACGGCTGGAATTCGTTAACGGCTCACTGGAGATTTCCCAGGGCAACGGAACCGAGCTGATCCTCAAAGTGCCGAATACCGTGAAGCAGCCACAGATGGAAGTCATGGAAGTGAATGAACGACAAGGAGGCCTGACATGATACGAATTGTAATCGCAGAGGATCAGCGGATGCTGCTGGGGGCGCTTGCCTCGCTGCTGGAGCTGGAGGATGATATGACGGTCGTGGGAAAAGCCGGCAACGGCGAAGAAGCCGTGGCCCTCGTTCATCAACACAAGCCGGACATTTGCATGATGGATATTGAGATGCCGGCCAAGAGCGGGCTCGAAGCTGCGGAGGAATTAAAGGACTGCGGATGCAAGGTTATTATTTTGACCACTTTTGCCCGCTCCGGGTATTTCGAACGGGCTCTGAAGGCCGGTGTCCGCGGCTATCTGCTGAAGGACAGTCCCAGTGAGGAGCTGGCCGATTCCATCCGCAGCATCATGGCAGGAAGACGCATTTATGCTGCCGAACTGATCGACGAAGCTTACGGCGAGGAGAACCCGCTGACCGACCGCGAATGCGAGGTGCTCTCCCTTATTGCGGACGGGAAGAATACGAAGGAAATTGCCAGCATGCTCTATATAACGACCGGGACCGTTCGTAATTATATTTCCGTTATCATGGATAAGATGGATGTGAGCAACCGGATTGAGGCCATTACCCGCTCCAAGGAAAAGGGATGGTTTAAATAATAGTTCTTGCGCCTTGCTCCAAAGAGGATTCCCCGGGAATCATGTCGAATTAAGACGACAAGTCCTGATGGAGGGAGCGATTGACCTATGAGCAGACCATTAATCTTCATTTTTACCGGTACAGGCGGAGCAGGAAGGAAAACGACCGCGCACCGCATCGGCCAAGAATTGGGTATTGAGCATGTGTTGTCCACGACCACCCGTCTGCCGCGGGAGAAAGAATATCCCGATAAGGACTATCACTATGTGTCCCCCGCCGCCTTTGAGCAGATGCAGGAGCAGCAGCTCCTGATCGAGAATGTAAGGATTGGTCCCGTATGGTATGGCATCCGCTACCAAGAGCTGAACAGCAAGCTGCGTTCCGGCAAGCATGTATATCTGATTCTCAATAGCGAGGGTGCTTCTGTGTTCAAGAAGCTTTATCCGGAGCAGGTGGTCCGGATATTCCTTTATGTAAGCAAACCCGCCGTCAGGGAGCGGCTAGAAGCCAAAGGACGGCCGGATGCGGTCATTGAGCAGTATCTGGACTTGTATACTGAAGAAGTCGTCTACCGCACGCAATGCGAGCATGTTATTGAAAATATGGACCTCAATCGTACGCTGGACAAAATCCGCGAAGCCATCCAGTCCCATCTTTAATCACTCCATATTAGATTTTGAAGCCAAACCCTGGTGTACGATAACCAGCGAATTTGGCTTTTTTTGATCCTAATTTTTAGTAAGATTTAAGGTTTTTTAAGATAATCTAAAGGAAATAGCTAACATGGAAATGATATACTAATTCAGTCAGAGGAAAATTTACACTTTTTTGGGTGGAGAAAAAGTTAAGGAGAGAAGAAAAGTTGAAAAACAAGGGGAAGCTCACTGTACTGCTGGTGCTGATCATGTCACTGATCGCAGGCTGCAGCAGTGGCAGCAGTGGAAAAACGGAAGAAAAGTCGATATTGAAAGTTCTGTATTATGATGAGCAATCCTTTTATCAGGAATTTGGCATGCTGTATTCTGCGCTGAATCCGAATGTTGAAATTGAAGTCATTGCATCCAGTGACAGATGGGGAAGCGGTGAGCCAACCACGGAAGAAGAAAGAGAAACCAAATTCCAACAGCTTATTGATGAGAAGCAGCCGGATGTGCTTTTCCTTTCATCGGAGCAGTACGAAAAATTCAGCCATGACGGCAAACTGCTTGACCTGGCGAGCATGATTGAGCAGGATAAATATAATACAGAAACATTTATTCCCGGCATGCTGGAATATCTCAAGGAAAAAGGCGGCGGCACGCTGTACGGGCTGACTCCTTACTACTACAGCCAGGCGCTTTATTATAACAAGGATCTCTTCGAGAAGTACGGGGTAGAACTCCCTACGGACAAAATGTCCTGGGATGATCTGTTTGCACGTGCTGCCCGCTTCCCGACCGACGGCTCGCCGGAAGAGCGTGTATACGGGTTCAAAGGCGGATATGAAGCCAATCTGTTCCAGACAGGCATTAATATTGGCTCGACGCTGGGACTTAGTTACATTGATGCAGACGGCAAGCAACTGATGATCGATACGCCTGCCTGGCAAAACGCCTTCAATACCGCCCTGCAGGCCGAGAAAACAGGAACGATATATTATGAAAACTCTGGTGACGGCGATGGGGCACGGTCATGGAGCAATTATGAGGACTACTTTTTACAGAACCCTTTCTATTCAGGTAGGTTGGCGATGATGATTGAAGGCACCTACATGCTGGACGAGATCAAACGTGCCAAGGATGTTCTCAAGGATAAACTAAGCTTTAACTGGGATCTCGTTACCGTACCGGTCGACCCAAGCAATCCGGACTTTACGGCGATGACTGCATTCCATCAGATTTTTGCCATTAACAACAATGCCACGAATTCCAAGGAAGCCTGGAACTTTATCAAGTATATTCATGGAGATGACTATAACCGCGTCAAGGCGAAATCCTATAATTCGGGCTTAAGCACCCGTACTGGCTATCTCAAGGATGACGAAGGCCATAATCTGCAGGCCTTCTATACACTAAAGCCCTCAGATAACAACCTTTACGGAAATTTCTCCAAGCTGCCTGCAGACTTTTATATGCAATTTGATTCTCTAGGCAAAGAGAAGCTGGAACCCGTTGTAAAAAACAATGAATCTCTCGAAGAAGCGCTCAAGAAGCTTCAACAGGAAGGCCAGCAACTATTGATGACAGCCTGGAAAAATCAAGAGGAAAAGAAAAGTGAATAGTCTCCCGCCCCTCTCTATTGGATTTTTAAGAGAAATTTAAGGGGAACAATTTGGAAAACCTTTACAAGGAATGCTATAATAGTTTTCAGGACAAGTTTCATAGTTTTGGATGTTCTACTAAAAAAATGCGTAAGGAGAGAGGAAAAGAAAAGTGATTAAAAAGGGGAAGTTTGCAGTTGTATTGATGTTGGCGATGGCACTGGTTGCAGGCTGCAGCGGAGGCAATAGCGGAAAGTCTGAAGAAAGCTCGATTCTTAAAGTACTGTATTATGACGAGCAATCCTTTTATAACGATTATGGCATGTTGTATGCCGCACTGAATCCGAATGTAGAAGTCGAAGTCATCACACAGGGAAATAGATGGGGCGGCGGCGAGGGAGAAACCGAAGAGGAAAGAGAAGCCAAATTCCAGCAGCTCATTGATGAGAAACAGCCGGATGTGCTGTTCATCGATGCCAAACAATATGAAAAATTCAGCCATGACGGCAAGCTGCTCGATCTGGCTCCAATGATTGAACAAGACAAATACAATACAGAAACGCTGCTTCCGGGCATGCTGGACTATCTGAAGGAAAAAGGCGGCGGCACCTTGTTCGGGCTGACTCCCTCCTATTACAGCCAGGCCTTGTTCTACAACAAGACGCTGTTCGAAAAACACGGCGTGGATCTGCCGACAGACCGGATGACGTGGGAGGATGTATTAGCCCGTTCTGCACGATTCCCGACAGACGGTTCACCGGAAGAACGCATTTATGGCTTTAAGGGCGGGTATGACTCCAGCCTGTTCCAGCTTGGCATGAATATCGGCTCGACGCTGGGACTCAGCTTTGTTGATGCTGATGGCAAGCAGTTGATGATCGATACACCTGCCTGGCAAAATGCCTTCAATACGGCTCTTCAAGCCCAAAAATCAGGCACGCTGTATTTTCAGGATAATTCCCATATGTCCGGAAATTGGAACAGCTATGAGGAATATCTGATGCGGGACCCGTTTATTTCCGGACGGATGGCCATGATGGTCGAAGGTACCTATATGCTGGATCAATTAAAACAAGCCAAGGATGCACTAAAGGATAAAATCGATTATGAGTGGGACCTTGTGACCGTACCTGTTGATCCTAATAATCCGGACTATACGACGTCAACAGGATTTCACCAGATTTTTGCCATTAACAACAAATCTACGAATTCCAAGGAAGCCTGGAACTTTATCAAATATATTCATGGGGACGACTATGCCCGTGTAAAATCCAAATCGTATAACTCAGGCAATCTGAGCACAAGAACAGGCTATTTCAAGGATGACGAGGGACATAATTTGCAAGCCTTCTACGAGCTGAAGCCGAGCGAATCCTCGCTTTACAGCAACTATTATAAACTCCCGTCAGAGTTTTACATGCAGTTTGACTCGTTTGTGAAGCAAAAACTGGAGCCGGTAATGAAGGACAATGCTTCACTTGAGGAGGCGCTTAAAGCCATTCAGCAGGAAGGACAACAGCTGTTGATGGAAGCGCACAAGAAACAGGATGAGAAAAAAGGAACGGAACAGCAAGGAGCTGCTTCGGGTGTAGTTGAACAATCCGTAGAAGGATCGAGTGAAGATGCTGGCGGAGACGCCAGCGAATCAACCAGTTCAGAATAGTTTGAACCATACGAATAGCCCGCATCTCGAATAATGAGATGCGGGCTATTCGTTTGACTATATTTGTCCCCTCTTCCCTGTTCCATGCGTATAGATGGAACAGGGCGGCTACTCGTGCTTCAAATGCTGAAGCGTCTGGCCGAAAATTTCCTCTACGTGATTATCGTCAAGGGAGTAATAGACGGTCTTCCCTACCTTGCGTCTTTTCACCATCCGTACATTGCGCAGAAGGCGCAGTTGATGAGAGACCGCCGACTGCCCCATTTCCAGCACCTGCGTCAAATCATGAACACACATCTCGCTTTGCTGCAGTGCATGGATGATTTTGACCCGGGTCGGATCGCCAAGCGCCTTGAACCAGTCGGCCACCTCCAAGGCAGCAGTGGAAGAAATCAGCTTGCCCTTGATTTTCGCAAGATCAAGCTCACTGCCGGAGCACGTTTCCTCGCAAGCATCATTCAACGTTTTTTCCAAGTTTTACACCACCGTCCGTGTATAGAATATGCTCAAGATTATACCATAAACCATATGGATAATTGTAGTTCTTACGAATAGTTTCATGGCAAATTCAGGATTGACAAAATCGTTCATTAGATTTA
Organism: Paenibacillus pinihumi DSM 23905 = JCM 16419; assembly: GCF_000422505.1. Taxonomy (GTDB): domain Bacteria; phylum Bacillota; class Bacilli; order Paenibacillales; family Paenibacillaceae; genus Paenibacillus_D; species Paenibacillus_D pinihumi. The sequence goes on from NZ_KE383864.1 coordinate 284,546, forward strand.
TTATATGAACATATATTCATATGTATAGAAAAGAGGTTTTTGTCATGAAAGAGTACCGGGTTAAAGGACTCTCCTGCGGCAACTGTGCACAAGCAATGGAACAACAGATCAAGAAGCTTGAACATGGCGAAACTGCCCGGCTCAGCTACAATTCTGCCAAGCTGACGCTTGACCCTCATGTTTCTTTGGACAAAGTCAAAAAAATATTAAAAAGCGATGGCGCTTATTTGGAAGAGCTGTCCTCCCCTGGCCATAGCAGCCAGCCGCATGGCGGTGGTCACCAGCATGGACATGACCATTCCCATGATCATACACATGCAGGACAGCATTCTCACGGACATGATCATGATCACGGGCATGGCCACAGCCATGGTTCAGGCAATCTGATGCGCAATTTGCTCATTATCTCCGCTGTGCTGTACGGGGCTGCATTTCTGCTTGACGGCAGTATTCCCGATCTTGCCGTGATCGCCGTGTATTTGGCGGCGATTGTGATGAGCGGCTATACGACCTTTATCCGGGGACTCAAGAATCTGCTCTCCTTCGTATTCACTATCGATACACTGATGACGATTGCTTTAGTGGGCGCAGTCGCCATCGGCGAATGGAAGGAAGCGACGCTTGTCGCTATCCTGTTCGGACTGAATGAACTGCTTGAGGGTAAAGGCATGGAAAAGGTTCGCAGCTCAATGGAGAAGCTGCTTCAAGTCGCCCCCAAGACAGCTACTGTTATGGACGGCGGTTCCGAGACGGTTGTACCAATTGAATCCCTGCAAGCCGGTCAGCTTGTAAAGGTAAAGCCCGGCGAAAAGATTCCTTCCGACGGCATTGTCGCTGAAGGTGCAGGCTCAGTGAATGAAGCGGCGATTACCGGTGAATCACTACCCCTGCACAAAGCTGCCGGAGATCAGGTATTCGGCGGCAGCGTCAACAACGAGGGCATGCTAATCGTACAGATCGAGAAGCCGTACAAGGACTCATCCCTGGCCAAGATTCTGCATCTGGTTCAGGAGGCTCAGGAGACCAAGACACCTACGGAGCTATTTATTAACCGGTTCGCCAAATATTATACGCCGCTCATTATGGCGGTGGCAGCGCTTGTAATGGTTATCCCGCCTTTGTTCCTTGGGGGCGAATGGCTGCATTGGCTGTACCAGGGATTGGCTGTACTCATCGTAGGCTGTCCTTGCGCCCTGATCCTCTCTTCTCCAATCGCAATCGTGGCGGGCATTGCACGCAATGCCCGGAACGGGATTCTGGTTAAGGGCGGCGTTCATTTGGAGCAGCTCGGCAAAATCAACACGCTCGCTTTTGATAAGACCGGGACTTTGACCAAAGGCAAGCCAAAAGTACAGCAGACCATCGTCTACAATGAGCCGTTGTTTTACCGTGTAGCGGCTGCGATTGAATCCTCCTCCAGCCATCCGCTCGCCAAAGCGATTATGCAGGAGGTAGAGCGCAAGGGCGCCGTATATAACCAGCCTGAAGAGGTTACAGCCATAGCCGGGCAAGGGGTCGCCGCCAATGTGGACGGGATACGCTATTGGGTCGGAAATGAGCAAATTATTCCTTCAACAGCTCTTAACGACGAGGTGCTCAAGCAAGCTGAAAAATTGAAGGCCAAAGGACTCACTATCGTGCTGGCTGCTGACCAGGAGCAAGTGCTTGGAATGTTCGGCATAGCCGACCAAATTCGCGAGGAGAGCCGGGCTGTTATCGATGCGCTTGGGCGGAGCGGTATCCACCAGACGGTCATCTTGAGCGGCGACCATCAGGCTACTGTAGAGCTTGTCGCGTCCGAGGTTGGCGTGTCCAGAGCTTACGGCAGAATGCTGCCTGAGGATAAGGCTGCCAAAATCAAGGACCTTGCCAGGGAAGGCAAAGTCGCTATGATCGGTGACGGCATTAATGACGCTCCCGCGCTGGCTTCCGCCGACCTGGGTATCGCCATGGGCAAAGGCTCGGACAGCGCAATTGAGACAGCCGACATTGTACTGATGCAGGATCATCTCGGCCGGCTCCCTGAGGCGATCTCCATCGCGAAGCTCGTAAACCGGATTATCCGGTTCAATATTATTGTCTCGCTCGGCCTGAAGCTGATTGCCCTGCTGCTGACAATACCAGGCCTTCTGACCTTATGGATCGCTATTCTGTCAGATATGGGAGCTACCGTATTCGTCACCCTCGTCAGCCTCACTGTATTATCCAACCGCACTGCGAGGAAGGGCAGACTGAAAGTGAATTAATACTGCGCAGACAAAATCAAACAAACCGGCCATTCAGAGCAGCTCTGAATGGCCGGTTTTTATTGAATGTGGTCAATTTCATTATGAACTTCTTCCAACATATACCCGGCAAAATCCGTTAATCCATCCGAATCAAAAGATGGAGCAATGCCGGTTCCGGCATAGTCATCAAGACAACAGCGAACGATAGAACGGTACTTGGCTGGCAGCGCTTTAAGCCCCCACTCTCCCCCTTCCTGCTTGGAAGCAACAACACCCTCCCGCAGGTAGAGTAGAACCCGGCAAAGATTTAATATAAAATAAACGGGCGAATGGATGATATCCCTCTGTGCATGCTCGATGTCAGCAACAATCGACTGTACAAAGTATGACTTGTCTATTGGGGGAAACTGCTCTCGCAGAGCCTTCCCGAATAATACCACTCCACGCTCATAAGCAACCGTAATTTGAGCAGCCAGATCAAAATCCTCGTACCCCCCCGCAGATGTAATGCTCGTCCGTCTTGTATCTGTCACGGTGAAAGTCCGAATAATGAAATTCCGCTGGTGTCGGATAGGCAAAATCCTTCAAGCAGGACTCCAAAATAATGGTAAGTTCTAATCCCCGTTTAGTCTCCATACAGTCGTGCAGCAACAACAGTTTCTCAGAAATTGTCCTGCACGTCTCTGGACAGCTTCTTATAAACGACCACCAGAAGATCAAGATCGCTTTTTTCAGGATTAAAGCAGCCCATCGCTACAGAGCCGTGCACATAAATACCCGCTAAATTGCTGCCCAGCTCCACTCTGAACAGTTCCGCTGCCTGATTCATAGCATCCCTGATATCCAACATGTTCCCACCCCTAAATAACAGCATTTTCACAAATTATATGGAACTGCGCACGACTGTTAAATAGAAAGAACAGTTATAGTCAATTGTGCCCGATGTACGTACATCAACTTAGCAGTTTCACGAATGCCTGACACCGCAAAAAATAACCAATCGTGATCCCCGCAGCGGTTGACGCCTCGGTCCACGGTTGGTTATTTAATTAGCAGTTCCCCTAATACCTGCCATCAGCCTCTGCTTCCTCAAAGTATTGCAGCTGATCCATAATATTGAGCAGATTCACCAGTTGCATAGCATTTATAATATTAACCACATAAACAACAACCCCAACGGTAAACAAACTAATAGCAATTAAGGCCCTGAATTGCTCCAGGCTTTCAAGCGTGAAAATCAGAAAGAAAGTATTGGTAAAGAACAGGGTCATAAACCAGATCGCCCGGGATGGCTCCCCCAAATACAAATGCCCCGCCCCAGGAAACAACAGTGCGAGAAATACTGTAAGCGGCTTGCTCTTCTTGCCGCCAGCGGCGAGTTCCTGCTCTGCATACTTAATCGATTCCATAATCTAAACCCCTCCGGACGTTTAAAAATATAAGAATGTATCATCGCTTTCGCAGATATTCTTATACTTCCAAGCAAAACGCTGCTGTTAGAGCGTAATGCTTGCTTATAGTTCTATCATAGCTAATTTCATCCGGATACAAATCCGTCCATAGTTTGGTTTAACACTGGACTTTAGTCGGGTTATTTCCCATATTTTGCATGTCTTTAATCGTCGAAAGTACGCCAATTGTAAAAATAGAGCAAATAGAAAAGGCCGCTCTCCAGAGCAGCCTTATGGTCCTACTTGATAAACGATATTTCAAAAACCTAAAACAACGAAAGCCCTGCCTCTCTTCCATCCTTGCGGTTCCATGACCGCTCCAGTGTGAATCGGGTAATCTATATGAAAACATCTCAATTAAGTTCAAGCAGATAAATCATTCTATCATGTATTCAAACTCTTGTCAATGATATATCGGTTGTTGCAAAACTTGCATTGCAAAATAAGTCCGGCATCACCAACAATGACGCGAAGCCGGTCGTCATCCTCAAGATCAAGCGCCTCCATCCCATGATCATCCATATCCCCTGTTCCAAAAAATCGGACCTCATTGCCGCAATCACATGTAAAAGTCAATCTCATCCATAATCAATCCCCTTTCTTTTTACATAAAATCTCGTTTCACACTTGACAATGATACATTTTGTATCATAAATTAATAGTAACAGATATTTCATACTTCAAGCCTATTGCGGCAGCCGGCAATTGAAAGGGTGACAAGCGTAAACGGCTTTGCCTTCCTTGCAAAGGACGGGCAAAAGCTTCGTTTCGCGTAAAAATATAAGCCAGTTATAAAGTGAAACTTATAAACGCTTATATTAAAAAAAAGAAGCGCGTAAGGGAGTAATCACATGACGATGGGAGATCGATTAAGAGAGCTGCGACTGAGAAAAAACATCTCACAGGAAGAAGTGGCCAGGCGTGTCGGCATTACCCGCTCTGCTTACAGCCACTATGAAATCAACAACCGCCAGCCTGTGTATGAAACCTTGATCAAGCTGGCCAATTTTTTTGAAGTATCCCTCGATTACATTATCGGAGGCGAGCAGAACGGGCAAATCAGTCCGGTGATGTCCGACACCGTAGAAATTTTCAGGCTCCTCAATAATATGGACCACGAAAAACGTAAGCGCTCCATTGATAAAATGATCAAAGTTCTGCAGCAGGTCGAATAAATTGGATTCGAAACAATGAAGACGTTTTCTTCCGGCCCTTCCCCAGCCATGATTCGAACCTGTTCTTGCCTCCTGCAGTCGCCAGCCGGACAAGATGACCAACTCTATCCTGTACGAGACGGCTTTATCTTGTGCAGGCTAGAAGCTTGAGGATCAAAGGAAGGCAATCTGTTGGCAAAATCCCGGCCATGGATGCTAACGCATCCTTTTCTTTATTCCAGTACTTCCTTAATTTCTGCCGGCAATGTAATTGTAAACACGCTTCCTTCCCCTACAGTGCTGTCCGCTGCAATACTTCCACGGTGAGCATCGATAATTTCCTTCACGATTGCCAGACCGATCCCGCTGCCGCTTCCCTGGGCGGAGTTTCTGGACTTGTCATTTTTATAGAAGCGTTCGAAAATATACGGCAAATCCTCCGGCGGTATCCCGCTTCCTGTATCCGCAACCTTCAACTCTAACATCCCCTGTTGCTGATCGTAACGGAACGTCAGCGCAAGCCCGTCGCCAGGACTCATGTGAATCAGCGCATTATATACCAGATTGGACAGAGTCTGCTTCATCCGGAATTCATCTATCCAGAGCCATACGGCTGACGGCGGCATGTCTGAGTCAAGCAGTTCGCACCTAAACCTGATATCCCTGCTCTCTATGTCTACCAGGTAATAGCCCCGCAGCTGCTCCACCCAATCATCCAGTCTGACCATACTGTGATGGAAAGATACTTGCCCGGCCTCCAGCTTGGAAAGCTCAAACAAATCGGAAATCAGCCGGTTCAGGCCATTCACCTTGTCCAGCATGATTCGCACATAACGCTCCTGCTGCTCCCGATCCTTGATGACACCATCCTGCATCGCTTCCAGATAGCCTTGAATCAGCGTCATCGGAGTCCTAAGATCATGGGAGATGTTCGTCAGCAGACGTCTTCTTGAGCCTTCCTGGCGCTCCAACTCCTCATAGCTCTTCTCCAGCGCTTCATTGGATTGCAGCAGCTCCTGGGTGCGTTCGTCAATTCGTTCCTCAAGCTGCGAGTTGAGCAATTTTAGCTCAGCGGAAACTTCCTCCACCTTGCGCAGGGCATGGGAGAAACGGTTGGAAATAATAAACGCCTGCATCATAATAAAGAAAAATAATCCGACAGGAGTCATATCGCCCATCCCGAACCATTCATTATAAAAGGAAACATCATTGATGACTGACAGTACAAAAACGAACATACCGGTCAGTACGATTAGCCCTCCCGCTCGTCTCCGCTTGACACTCAGCACCAACGCGATCAATGAAAACACGCCAGTCATAATGACAAAAGACTGAAACAGCCAAAGTTCTCTGGAGAAGGTCTCCACAGGTGCCAGCAGCACGTAAAGGCAAAGGAGAATACTGCCGGTTGCAATCCCGCGGACAACCCTTTTGGAGGCGTCAGCAGGGAACAAAAAATAAACGTACAAATATCCGCATAGCGGCGAGAGTGAAAATGATATGTATTCAATCTTGTGGGAGGCCTCCCAGGATACAGGCAGCCATTGCATAATAAACACATCGCCCACCACAATAATTCTTGTTGCAACCAAAAGACACAATAGCCCGAAATACAGCGTAAACTTCTCTTTTCTTCGCAGCACATACAAGCCCAAATGATAAAAGCCAATCATGAACAAACTGCCGAATAGTCCCATCTGTTCTGCAGCTTCAATCGTCTGGGAGTCATTTAACGCGTCAACACCGCCCAAATAAAATTCAGTCCATATCCCGCCGCGGCGGTGGGAAAAGTTCGATACCTCCACAATGAGTTCATGATTGCCGTCCCCATTATAAAAAGAGACGATTTCCCGGGACTGGTCCGGCTTGCTGGAGGCCTTGTCCACGCCTACAACACCGACCGCCGCCATCGGCTTTCCGTCTATCCACAACTTGTAGGAACTGCTTATATTCGGCACACGCAGCGACAGAATATAATCTCCCGGCCGGGTCTGAAACCGAAGTACATAGGTACCATAACCTAAGCCGTTCCTTAGGCCTGGTTCCTCCTGCAAATAGCTGTTCCATGAGCCGGGTACCGCAACATACTGATATGGCTCATCCATCGTGAGGGACTGGGACTGAAGCAGGCGATGCGGATAAAACCGCCAATCTCCCTGCATCTTGACAGGCTCTTGCTCCAGATCGGCCTGTCTCAAGTCCAACCCGCCCCTTTCAGCCTGGATCTGCTTTCCCGTCATAGGAGGGGCGGCACAGCCCTGCATGCCGAGCAGCAGAATCACCACCAGCACGACTGGTATGTATAAAAATGATCTGTACATGTATTCCTCCGAAAAAAGGCAATTGCTTCAATAGTCCTGCATTCGTTATAATAGTCGAGAAAGCGGGAGGGGTAAAATATGAAAGAGACGCATATTTTAGTCGTCGACGACGAGCCCGAAATAACAGAACTGATCGGTCTATATATGGCCCGTGAGGGCTTCACCGTTCATGTCGCTGATAACGGGAACGATGCCCTCCGATTAGAGCAGGAAGTCAAACCTGATTTAATTATCCTCGATATATTGCTGAAACATATGGACGGCATAGAGGTTTGCCAGCAGCTGCGCAAGTATTCGAGTGTACCGATTCTGTTTGTCAGCTGCAAAAGTGATGATAACGACATTATACACGGTTTGACTGTCGGCGGCGACGATTATATCACGAAGCCCTTCAGTCCAAGCCAGCTTGTGGCGCGCGTAAAAGCGCATCTGCGCAGGCTGGAGCTTCAAAGGGAAGCAATTGCTGGAGGCGGTCAGGAAGAACGCATACTGGTCTTTGACGGCATGATTATTGACCTGGATGCACATTCCGTACATATGGATGGGAATCTGGTCACCCTCTCCGTCAAGGAGTATGACCTGCTTACCTATCTGGCTCAAAGGCCGAACAAGGCTGTCCAAATCGATCATTTGTATGAAGTGATCTGGGGGGCTGAAAGCAACGGGGATACCCGGACACTGATGGTGCATATCAGCAACTTAAGGAAAAAAATCGAACCCGACCCGGCCAATCCGGTCTATGTGATGACCGTCCGCGGCGTCGGGTACAAATTCGCAACCAAGGAAGGAATTTCACATGTATATCGCTAATGAATGGAAGGATTATGAAATTATTGATACAGGAGAGGGGGACAAACTCGAACGCTGGGGCAATATTGTGCTGCGCCGCCCGGACCCGCAGATTATCTGGCCGTTGAACCCTTCGGTCCAAGAGTGGAAAAATACGGATGCCTGGTACCACCGCAGTTCTTCCGGCGGAGGCCAGTGGCAGTACAGTAACAAGTTCCCGGAGAGCTGGATCATTCAGTACGGCAAGCTCCGCTTCCAGATCCGTCCGACCAACTTCAAGCACACAGGCTTATTCCCGGAGCAAGCCGTCAACTGGAGCTGGATGATGAACAAAATCCAAAACGCCAACCGGCCGATTAAAGTGCTCAACCTGTTCGCCTATACCGGCGGAGCAACCGTTGCTTGTGCTGCAGCCGGTGCTGAAGTATGCCATGTCGACGCCGCCAAAGGGATGGTCCAATGGGCCAAAGAGAACGTCAAGCTGTCCGGTCTGGAGGACAAGCCGGTGCGTTTTATTACCGATGACGTATTCAAGTTCGTGCAGCGCGAGCAGCGCCGCGGCAATAAATATGATGCGATTATTATGGACCCGCCTTCCTACGGGCGCGGACCTGGTGGCGAGATGTGGAAGCTGGAGCAGAGCCTCTACCCGTTCCTGGAGTCATGCAAGACAATTTTGTCGGACAATCCGCTGTTCGTTCTGATCAATTCTTATACCACCGGTCTTTCCCCTGCTGTGCTGCATAATCTGCTGCACCTGACAATCGGCAGCCAGCACAAAGGAACCATTACATGCGGGGAAATCGGTCTGCCAATTACCAAGTCCGGCCTTAATCTTCCTTGCGGCATCCTGGGCCGTTGGGAGTCCCTGTAATGATGACTGCACAGCAGCAGGGAGCACCGGACATCCCGATTTTGTATGAAGACAACCATCTGCTCGTTGTTGTCAAGCCGCCAGGCATTCCGTCCCAGGAAGACGAAAGCGGCGATCCGGATATGCTCACCCTGCTCAAGCAGGATCTTAAGCTTCGCTATAATAAGCCCGGGAATGTGTTCCTCGGGCTTGTACACCGTCTTGACCGTCCAGTCGGCGGTGTCATGCTGTTTGCCAAAACTTCAAAGGCCGCTTCACGCATGTCCGAGGCCGTTCGCTCCAGAAGCTTTGACAAAACGTATGCTGCCGTCGTAACCGGGCATCCCGGTAAAAACGCTGCCCGGCTGAAGCATTATCTGGTGAAGGACAGCCGCACCAATACGGTAGCCTGCTTCCCTTCTCCGGCACCCGGCAGCAAAGAAGCGCTGCTGGATTATGCGACTGTCGCCTCAGACAGCAAATACAGCCTTGTCGCCATCAAGCTTCATACCGGCCGGCCGCACCAGATCCGGGTCCAATTGGCATCTATCGGCTGTCCGCTGGCTGGCGACCATAAATATGGAAGCAGCCAAAGCAAACCAGGGCATTCCAGCATTGCACTCTGGTCAACGTCAATTCGGGTGGATCATCCTGTTACTAAGGAAAGCATGCTGTTTTCCAGCACCCCGCCGCTTGACAAGCCATGGAGCATTTGGAGTGCAGACGTGCTGGAACAGGCGGCCGGCCGGATGCTCGGAGAGGAAACGTTATGAAATTGATCCGGACAGCCGTTATCGTGATTCTGCTTACGCTCGTCTTGAGCGCCTGCTTCGGCCCCACAAGTACGGATACTTCAAGAGAACCACGGCCGCCCCAAACAAGCGATAATGGAACTCAAAAACCAGATGATCATCCACCGGATAAACCTGCCGGGGAGACACCGGATGCAACCGGTCCGGAAACGGACCGGACTACCGAAGCGGTATGGATTGCCGCTGGGGACGTCATGATGCACACGCCCCAGTATCCCGGTTCTTATGACAGCAAGAGCAAACGTTATGTATTTGACCCTTTCTTCGAGAAAGTCCGCCCTATTCTGGAAGAGGGGGATTGGTCCATAGTCAATCTGGAGGTTCCGCTTGGCGGAGAGGATTTGAAATATACGGGCTATCCATTGTTCAACGCCCCGCCGGAAATGGCCGAAGCCCTGAAAAACAGCGGCATTAATATCGTCGGTACGGCTAATAACCATGCACTGGATCGCGGCGAAAAGGGCGTCCTCCGCACCATTGCAGCCCTTGAAGAGCAAGGCTTGATTTATAAAGGCACGGCCGGCTCCCAGGCTGAAGCCGAGCAAGCGGTTATCGTCGAGAAAAATGAGATCAAAATGGGATTTCTGGCTTATACGTATGGCACAAACGGTATTCCAGTACCGGAAGGAAAGCCGTATCTGATTTCCCTGATTGATGAGCAGCGTATGGTAGAGGATATTGAGAAGCTAAAGGCTGAGGGAGCGGATTTTATAACGGTTAATCTTCATTTTGGCATTGAATATCAATTTCAGCCCAATGAAGAGCAGCAGCGGCTCGCTCACAGGCTCATTGAAGCGGGCGCAGATATTATTGCAGGCTCTCACCCTCACGTTGTTCAGCCTTATGAGGTTGTAGACACTGTGAATGCTGATGGCAACTCCAGACGTAGTGTCATTATTTATTCGATGGGTAATTTTATATCCAATCAGCAGGGTGATTTCAAGGATTACGGCGTCATCTTCCGTATTCATGTGCGCAAGCAGCATAGGACCGGACAAGTTGAATTCACGAAAATTGAGCCGATACCGACTTGGGTGTATAAATACAAGAAGAACGGTCTCAACCAGTATCGGATTCTTCCCTTGGATGAAACGCTGTCCAAGCGCAATCAGCCTGGGCTTTCCTTGGGCGATTACAAGCAGCTCGAAAGCTCTCTCAAAATATTGAATAAACGGCTGGAATCCATGCTTAAATAGCGGAATCCATCTTTCCGCTTACCGGGAAAGGCTTGCTTGTGTTGGCAACCTTGCCAAGCAAATAAACGAGCAATTGCTGATTGTGGCCGGAAATCCGGTCCAGGGCGTTCTGGATGTAGGTCTCCCGCAGCTCCATGCCGCGCTTGGCTTCCTCCAACCCCTTTTTGGTTACAGAGATCCATACAATACGGCGGTCTGATTGGTCCCTGGAGCGGGTGATCAGGCCGCCTTTTTCCATCCGGTCCAACAGAGTTGTAATCGCAGCAGGAGTTGTCTCCAAATATTTCAGCAGGTCTGAGGGCTTCATCGGTTCATGTTCCAGCAGCAGCTCCAGCACATTAAGCTGGCCTTCCGTCAGATGTGGAGCCAGCGCTTCCTCCAGGTAATTTTTCCATTCCTTCGAGAACTTCATCCATAACCTTGCGAATTCAGCAGCATGCATTGGGATTACCCACCTCCTACGATTCATTATAACATTTGAAAATGTCGAAAAAAAGATTAACGAGCTTAATACTTTGCGCGATTAATCGCTACGATAGAGAACATTTTGACAGCTTTAGACATATCCTTGAATATAATGTGTTGACGGTACTCGAATGATTAGAGGGGAGGCGGCCCGCATGGAGGCTCCAAAATCGGAGGTAATAAAGAGGATTGTGGAATCCGGGCTAATAAAAGACCCACAATGGCTGGAGCGGCTCGATGAGCCAGTACCATTGTGGGTCATGCTGGAGGCGATGCTCGAATTGCTGGATAAAGTCAATCCGCCGCACCGTCCCTATGATTGATTAAGCTTACAGCTGACTGTAGCAGGTCCTGAAGCCATCATTTCCCTTTTCTATGGCTAAGGGAGGAACCAGAGATCCGGCCCTTCTATAGCCCTCTGGGGGAGTCTGATGAGCCGCTGCAAAAAGAGCGGTGTCCTAGACCTGTCCTGACCGGACAAACAAGCCCGTTATGCGGTCCTTCTTATCCATAGCGGCCAGAAGCTTGCCGACAGACCGGCGATCGTCCAGAGGCGCTTTTTCAGTAGAAACTGCCGGATGCAGCTCACCGGATTGAAGCAGCAGCGTCAGCCACTTCTCCTCTTTGCACCAGAGCGCTCCGACCAGTTCGCTGCCGTTTGGCCTGATCCGCTTGCCTTCCTTAAATTCAAAGGTCTGAATCCCCTTGCCGCCGCGTCCCTGAACCGGATAATCGAATAGCAGTGTCCGCTTGCCATAGCCGAGATCACTTACGACAAGCACTTCTCCCTCATCTCCGGACACCCATAGAGCTGCAACAACCTCATCCTGATCTTTTAATTGAATGCCTTTTACGCCTGCGGCAACACGCCCCATAGCGTTCACTTCGCTCTCAGGGAAGCGAATGCTCATCCCCTGTTTGCTGACCAGTAAAACATCCTTCGTATTGTCGCTTAAAGTTACCGTTATGACCTCGTCGCCTTCGCCCAGCTTGCAAGCGGCAATAGCTGTGGAGCGGTTCGACTGGTAGTCCTTAAGCTCGGTCCGCTTCACCTGGCCTTTGCGTGTAGCAAACACCAGCGATGCGCTCTGCTCAAAATCCTTCACCGGAATGATGCTGACAATCATGTCATCTTTCGGAAGCGGGACGACATTGACAACAGCCGTTCCGTTATCTTTCCACTTGAACTCCGGAATTTGATGGACAGGCAGCATAAAATACTGGCCTTTACGCGTGAACAGCAAGAGGCTGTCAATCGTATTGACCTCCAGCAGATGCCGCAGAACATCGCCTTCTTTCACGCCTGCGCTATCCAACTCCCCGCCCGAACGGGTAAAGGAGAGCATGCTGGTGCGTTTGATATAGCCGTCCTGGCTCAGCGTAACCATCACTTCCTCAGGCGTTACCATAACCTCGAGATTGACCTTCAACTCTTCGATTTCCCCGCGGATTTCACTGCGGCGGTCGATCCCGTATTTCTCCCTGATTTCCAGCAGTTCATCCCGGATAACGCCAATGAGCTTCTTCTCATTCTCCAGAATAGCCTTATAATTAGCAATCTTCCTGGAGATATCCTTTAGCTCCTTCTCCAGCGATGTAATCTCCAGATTCGTCAATCTGTACAGTTGGAGGGTCAGAATGGCGTCGGCTTGGCGTTCTGTGAATGCAAATTTGGAAACGAGATTGTTTTGCGCATCCTGGCGGTTCTTGGAAGCCTTGATAGTCGCGATAACCTCATCCAGAAGATTCAGCGCCTTGGCCAGTCCTTCCAGCACATGCGCGCGGTCCTCAGCCTTTTCCAGTTCGTACTGTGTCCGGCAGGTGACCACTTCCTTCTGGTGTTCTATATATGCGGATAGCATGTCCATGAGGCCAAGCTGCTTCGGTGTCTTGTTGACAATGGCTACCATGTTGAAGTTGTAAGTGACTTGCAGATCCGTCTTTTTAAGCAAATAAGCCAAGATGCCTTGCGCGTCAGCTTCTTTTTTCAGCTCGACGACGATTCGCAATCCATTCCGCCCGCTCTCATCGCGCACCTCGGCGATCCCTTCAACCTTCTTCTCGATGCGAATATTCTCCATCGCCGTAACCAGTCTCGACTTGACGACCTGATACGGAATTTCAGTGATGACGATCTGCTGCTTGCCGCCCCGCAGCTCCTCAATATCGGTTTTGGCGCGGACATAGATACGGCCTTTGCCTGTCCGGTACGCTTCGCGAATGCCGTCCCCGCCCATAATCATGCCGCCGGTCGGGAAGTCCGGACCCTTCACAATTTCCATCATTTCTTCCAGGTCCATACCCGGCTTTTTCATCAGCGCAATACAAGCGTCGATAACCTCGCGCAGGTTATGCGGCGGAATTTCCGTTGCAAATCCGGCAGAAATTCCGCTGACGCCGTTGACCAGCAAGTTCGGATAACGGGACGGGAGCACCACCGGCTCCTTTGTCGTATTATCAAAGTTATCCTTGAACAGTACCGTCCGCTTCTCAATATCCCGCAACAGTTCCATCGCAATCGAAGACAAGCGGGCTTCTGTATAGCGCATTGCTGCAGCCGGATCATCATCCATCGATCCCCAGTTGCCATGTCCGTCTACCAGCGGATGCGCCATCTTCCAGGGCTGTGCCATACGCACCATTCCCTCATAGATCGAAGCATCGCCGTGCGGATGGTAGTTACCCATTACATCGCCCACCGTCTTCGCCGACTTGCGGTACGGTTTGTCAGGGGTATTATTCGAATCATACATCGCGTACAAAATACGGCGCTGTACCGGTTTGAGACCGTCCCGAACATCCGGGATAGCCCGGTCCTGAATAATATATTTGGAATAGCGTCCGAAGCGGTCGCCCACGACCTCTTCAAGAAACGCCGGTAAAAATTGTTCCAGTGTATCCATGGCGTTTTGTCCTCCTATTCCTCATATTCCTGAAAATCGACATTCTCAATAATCCAGCGTTTCCTCGGGTCAACCTTGTCCCCCATCAGCGTCGATACCCTTCTCTCCGCCTTCGCTGCATCCTCGATCTGGACCTGCAGCAGCATACGGGTTTCCGGGTTCATTGTTGTTTCCCAAAGCTGATCCGGGTTCATTTCACCAAGTCCCTTGTAGCGCTGAATTTCATAGCCTTTGCCGAATTCCTTCAAGTAATTATTCAGTTGTTCATCCGTCCAGGCGTAGCGCACAGTCTCCAGCTTGCCGGATTTGCGCGTAATTTTGTACAGCGGAGGCTGGGCAATATATACTTTGCCCTGGTCGATCAGCTGCTTCATATAGCGGTAGAAGAACGTCAGCAGCAGCACCTGAATATGCGCGCCGTCCGTATCCGCATCCGTCATGATAATAATTTTATTGTAATTGCTCTCAGAGGCTTCAAATTCAGGTCCAACTCCAGCCCCGATTGCAGAAATAATCGCTTTATACTCATCATTTTTGAGGATATCGACGAGCTTGGCTTTCTCCGGGTTAAGCGGTTTGCCCTTGAGCGGCAAAATGGCCTGGTGCTTGGAATCCCGTCCCTGCTTGGCCGAGCCGCCTGCAGAGTCGCCCTCTACGATAAACAGCTCGTTGCGCATATGGTCCTTTGATTGGGCAGGAGTCAGCTTGCCGTTCAGGTTGGAGCTTTCACTGCGCTTCTTGCCGCTGCGAATTTCGTCACGCGCTTTACGCGCAGCTTCACGGGCGCGGCTGGCCTGAATCGCCTTTTTGATCAGCGATTGCCCAACCTGCGGGTTTTCCTCCAGAAATACCTGCATTTTATCGGACACGATTGCATCAACCGCACTGCGGGCCGAGGCGCTGCCAAGCTGATCCTTCGTTTGCCCGACAAATTCCACCTCGGACATTTTAATATTAATAACGGACATCATCCCTTCGCGCAAATCATTGCCGTCGAGATTTTTATCTTTGTCCTTAAGCAGTGCGTTCTTACGGGCGTAGTCATTCATTACCCGCGTATATGCGGTTTTGAAGCCCGTTTCATGCGTTCCGCCGCCGCGGGTGGGAATAGAGTTGACGAAGGAAGCGATCGTCTCGGTGTAACCGTCATTGTACTGAAGCGCTACCTCCACCTCAATATCATCCTTTTCCCCGATATAATGAACCGCCTCATGGAGAACATTTTTTTCCTCATTCAAAAACTCGACGAATTGTTTTGCCCCGCCCTCGTAATGAAACATCTCCTGCTTGCCTGAACGCTCGTCTTTGACAACAATTTTGAGCCCTGAGTTCAAAAAGGCAATTTCCTGCAGACGCTCGGATAACGTATCAAAATTGATCGTTGTGTTTCCGTGAAAAACGCGAGAATCCGGCTTAAACGTTACCTTCGTACCGGTCCGGTTCGTATTTCCCACCACTTCAAGTCCGGTAACAGGCTCTCCTACATGCTCTTTACCGTCCTTGTCTACCCAATAGGCAAATTTCTGCTTATGTATTTTGCCGTCACGGTAAATCTCGACTTCCAGCCACTCGGACAGCGCGTTCGTAACAGAAGCGCCAACTCCGTGAAGCCCCCCGGATTTCTTATATCCTCCGCCGCCGAATTTACCGCCGGCATGAAGTATCGTATAAACAACCTGCGGTGTCGGAATGCCCATCTTGTGCATGCCGGTCGGAATGCCGCGTCCGTTATCTTTAACCGTTACCGATTGATCGCTATGCACGACGACTTCAATCGCATCACAATATTTGGCTAAATGCTCATCCACCGCGTTGTCGACAATTTCCCATATCAGATGGTGGAGCCCCGATGTGGTGGTGCTCCCTATATACATCCCTGGCCGCTTTCTCACGGCGGTCAGACCTTCAAGTACCTGAATATCATCAGCGCCGTAATTGCCGTCCGAGGCCCGCGGGCCTGCGGCAGTAATATCAAGCTGCTCGGTCATATGCGTCCCCCTTGCTAATCTGTCACTTCAAGCTATTTTAATTCAAGATGTCCTGTTTCGTAAAGACGCCAAACGAGATGATAAGCGCAATCAGGCCCCAAACTCCAAGCACGCCGATCGAAAACAGCATTGTCATCCCTTCAATTGGCGGCGGCGATCCGTCAAGATAGCCGGTCAGTTGAAGGTTTACAGAAAAGATATATTTGGCTGTATCCCATGCCGAAGCCATATTGGAGAGGATCGTGCCGGCAATAATCGTCGCCATCATCGTAACGATGCTTGCAGCTGTACTGCGTACAAGTACCGACACCATCATCGAGAGCAGCCCTACAATGACGGCAGAAAACCATGCGAGTCCTGCCTGCATCATAATATACAGCCAGTGCGGAACGGCATGAACTCCGCTGCTGTCCACTTCAGCCCCGTTGATCACAAAACCGGTAAACACAGGAAGATTCCATCCCCCGTATCCGAAAAATATGCCGGATATAGCATAACACAGAATGAGCGTTGAAATAATCGTCAGCGAAATATAAAAAATGAGCGCCACCAGCTTGGCAAACAATATTTTCCATCTTCGGACAGGCCTTGTCAACAGCATTTTTATCGTACCGCTCGAACGTTCGCCCGAAATCAGGTCCGAACCGATAGACAGCACAAGCAGCGGAATAAAGAGCGTAACCGCATTATTCATAAAGCCGCGGGTAAAAGTTACCGCGTTCGGCGCGCTCGGGTCGACATCGTTTTCCAGGTAATAAGTTAGCTGCTGTACCATAATCCGCCGGTATTTTTTCCACTCTTCCGGAATCCGGTCGCTCGTAAGCGCATTCTGATAATCCGCGATTTGTTGAATGATCTGGCTGCGCCAATCGGCAAATTTATCTTTATTGTTCTCCGCCATTCTCATTTGAGCGTAGGTAAATATCGGAATCAGGATGGCGAGTATAAGAAGTATGACGAAAAATCTTTTTTTCTTCCAGATTTTCAGTGTTTCATTCTGGATTAACGGCAGTAAATTAGACAATGCCCTCTCCCTCCGTCAGCTTCAGAAATAATTCCTCCAGTGTAGGCGAGACCTTCTGAACGGCTTCGATGCCGATTCCGCTGGATACCAGCTTTTGAACAATTCCCGGGATTGCCCCCGGCGTAATTGTGGTTACAATGGCATCGGGCAGCGCCGTCATTACGGCATCATCAATTCCATGGTCTCCCTGCTCCAGCAAGGTGACCTCCCCCAGCTTCGACAGCAGTGCAACGGCTTGTTCGCGCTGATCCACCTGCCACAAAACATAGCTGGCATTTTCATCAATCAGTTCGTTCACAGTTCCTACAGCAAGCACACGCCCGCCGTTAATAATCGCGACACGGTCACACATTAACTGAATTTCACTAAGGAGATGGCTGGAGATAAAAAGGCTCATTCCCTCGGCTGCCAGCATGCGGACAAATTCCCGCAGCTCCTTGATTCCTTTGGGATCAAGACCGTTCGTCGGCTCGTCCAGAATAAGCAGCTCCGGACGGGCAAGCAGCGCCTGGGCAATCCCGAGCCGCTGCCTCATACCAAGCGAATAGGTCTTGACTTTATCATGAATGCGCTGATCCATGCCAACGATTTCGACAACCTCCCGGATCCGTTCCTCGCCAATCCCCGGCTGCATCCGGGCAAAATGCTCCAGATTCTCCCACCCGCTCATGTACGGATATACCTCGGGATTTTCAACAATACAGCCAACATGACGCAATGCCTGCTCCGGCTGTTTTTGCACATTATAGCCGCCAATCATAACCTTGCCTGCTGTAGGCTTAATCAAATCGACCAGCATTCTGATTGTCGTTGTTTTTCCCGAGCCGTTTGGGCCAAGAAAGCCAAAAATCTCCCCTGGACGCACATCAAAGCTGACATCATGTATAATCCATTTCCCTTTGATCCGCTTGCGCAACCCTTCTACGGACAGTACTGCCGCAGCGCCCGAATCCGTCCGGTATCCCTCTGTCGTCATCTTTTATTGCCTCCTCTAATGCAGCATTTGGACAATTCGCTCAGCAATGTGGGCATAGCCTTCGCCGTTTGGATGAAAGCGGTCGGAAGCCAGATAAGTACCACCCGGGTCCTCAAACAGGTCAAATACCGGAACCAGCTTCATATGAGGATAAGAAAAGCTCAGCCGGTAGGCTTCATCATTCCATTTTTGTACTTGAAGACTGCCTTCCCTTAGTTCCGGTATCGGATAGAATGGATTATACAACCCCACATAGACAATTTGCGCATCGGGATTCGCCTCATTCACCAGCTTGAACACCTGATCCAGACGGCCAAGTCCATCCTGAAGCTGCTTGCCAATTTCCTCAACCCCGAAATCCGGATTGGCGCTATCCGACCTTAACGCGGTCTGCGCGAGCTTGGACAAATCATTGCCGCCAATCGTAAACAAGATCAGATCAGCTTGCTTTAAAGCATATTTCATACCTGTATCATGCTGAAGCTTGTCAATCAATTGTTCGGTACGCAAACCGTTAATGGCCAGATTATTGACCAGTTTGACCTGGCTGTCCATCTTCTGGGCGAGTCCGGTCACCACCCGCCGGACATAACCCTGTCCTGTAGCATCGCCCGTACCCTTGGTCAGGGAATCTCCAATGGCTACAATCTTAAGCTCTTCCTTGCTGCCAAGAAGCGGCTGCTGTCCGTCCAGTGCAGGAGCTCCCGGGGCAGGCGCAGGGGCGGCCGGGTTCAATACATCATTGACAGCATACGCAAAGCCGAAAAGCAGCAGCAGGGTTGCCAGTGAAGCTGCTCCGGCAATGATCCGCCAGAGGGCAGCAGATCCCTTCGGGCGATTATTCATAGTTGTCGTCTCCCCTTCCTTCAATGAATCCCGCAATATTCACGGGCAGATGGCGCCTGTATGCAGCTTGCTGCCAGGGCGCCTGTAATTTTAGCTTGTATATTTTAAAATATATGTTCTTGGCGCAATTTGCAAATGAAGTGCCGGCTCGCAACTGTTCAGGAGATGATTTTACCGCATAAGCAAGCGACTTTGGAATCTAATTATAGAACACATGTTCCTAATTGTAAACATTCCGGCAATTCATAACTATGTAATACTTTGCTTACACTCATAAGGATAAGCGAGTATCTGCCAGGATACATGACGAAACAAAAAGACGGACAAATCGGCTGCCCTGAAAATCCAGCAGGAGCCCTTTGTCCAGTCTTAGAAAAATTATTGCAATGTATCCGATTTATTCAATAGAAAGCAGTCCTGCCGCCTGTCTCGCAGTCTCTCTGGCCTGTTCCACATCTTCAGCCGTGCTGAGCGCAACGGCCATCCGCCGTCCCGGCTTTGTAACCGGCTTGCCGAACAACCGAACTTGGGTATTAGGCATAGCCAACGCCTGTTCCACACCGCAAATCCGGAAATCGGATTGCTCGCAATCCGCCTTCAGCGTGCTGCTCGCTCCCGGTGTCAACAGCCTTACTCCCGGGACCGGGAAGCCCAGAATAGCGCGCACATGAAGCGCAAACTCGGATAAATCCTGGGTTGCCATCGTTACCATGCCTGTATCATGCGGACGAGGCGAAACCTCGCTGAACAGTACGCCATCCCGGGTAAGGAACAGCTCCACCCCGTAAATGCCGTACCCGCCCAGCGCTTCGGTTACTTTCGCAGCGATTTGGTGAGCCTGCTGCAAATCAGTCTCGTTCACAAAATGAGGCTGCCAGGACTCCACATAATCCCCATCCTTCTGAATGTGGCCGATAGGCGCACAGAAGGTCGTGCCGGAGACGGAACGGACCGTGAGCAGCGTAATTTCCGAATCAAAACGGACAAAGCCCTCCACAATAATCTTTTGCTTCTTGGCTCTTCCGCCTTCCATCGCCATATTCCAGCAGCCTTCGAGCTCCGCCTCACTGCGGCAGACGCTTTGCCCTTTACCCGAGGAGCTCATAATCGGCTTGATTACACAAGGAAAACCAAGCTCCGCGGCCGCTGCCCGCAATTCATCCAGCGACTCGGCAAACCGGTATGGCGCAGTTGGAAGCTCAAGCTCCTCCGCAGCGAGCCTGCGGATTCCTTCACGGTCCATCGTCAGTCTGGCCGCCTTCGCAGTCGGCACAACATGATAGCCCTCCTGCTCCAGTTCGACGAGCATATCTGTCGCAATCGCCTCAATCTCAGGCACGATATAATTTGGACGTTCCCGCTCAATTATGCCGCGCAATGCTTGTCCGTCCAGCATGTCGATACAGTAGGAGCGATGCGCCACCTGCATGGCAGGAGCATGCTCGTAACGGTCAACGGCGATCGTTTCCACGCCCAGGCGCTGCGCCTCCAGAATGACTTCCTTGCCAAGCTCTCCGGAGCCGAGCAGCAGCATTTTTACAGCATGAGAAGACAAAGGTGAACCAAACATAAAGAAAAAACCTCCTGGAAGCGGATGTCTCCCGGCAACATGCCGAAAGTACGATCTTTTTCTTCCATTGTGGAGGTTTTTCACAGCTAAAGTCAAGCTAAATTAGCGGACATTTGATCCTTTGCTTCAGCCTGCCATCCCCCGCCTATGCAGACAGGAAACGGTATTGTGCCTCAATCAGGCCGTGGTAGATTCCTTTTTGACGAATCAGCTCGTCGTGATTGCCTTCTTCCATGACGACGCCATGGTCAAGGACAATGATTTTGTCCGCATGACGGATTGTCGACAGACGGTGGGCGATAATGAAGGAGGTGCGTCCAAACAGCAATGTTTTCAGCGCTTCCTGAATTTTCAGCTCCGTCTCGGTATCGATGCTTGCCGTCGCTTCATCCAGAATGAGCACTCTCGGATCTGCCAGCAGCGCGCGTGCAAAAGACAGCAGCTGACGTTCGCCCATAGACAGGACATTGCCCCGCTCCTCAACCTGGGTATCATAGCCATCAGGCAGCGTCATAATAAACTCATGCGCATTGACCGCCTGTGCGGCCAGCTCCACCTCTTCGTCGGTGGCATCCAGTCTGCCGTAGCGGATATTATCCCGGATGGAACCGGAAAAAATGAACGTATCCTGAAGTACAATACTCACCTGGGAACGCAGACTCTCCAGTGTGACATCCCGGATGTCCTGGCCGTCGATCAGCACGCGCCCTTGCACCGGATCATAGAAACGGCAGAGCAGATTGATAATTGTACTTTTACCCGATCCGGTATGTCCTACGAGGGCAATAGATTGCCCGGCTTTCGCTTCGAGATTAATATTTTTCAGTGCCGGACGGCCAGCCTCGTATTCGAAAATAATATTCTCGAATTTGACATGTCCTTCAATCTCTCTGAGTTTCTTCGGCTCCTGCAATTCCGGCACGCTGGGCTTCTCATCAATAAATTCGAAGATACGCTCGGAGGATGCCATCGCAATCAGCAATTGGGAATACATCTGTCCAAGACGGTTGATCGGGTCCCAGAAGTTGCCGATATAGTTGGCGAAACCAACCAGTACACCGACTGTAATGACACTCGTCTGGATCAGGTGGGAACCGTACCAGAACAAGATAAGTGTACCGATAGCCGAAGTGATCTCGATTACCGGGCCGAAGGTCTGGTTAAGCGCCGAAGCTTTGTGCCAAGCCTTCATATTGACCGTGTTCATATGATCAAAGTAATGGATGTTGTTCTTTTCCTGCACATAAGCTTGCGTTACCTTGATTCCTTGAATGCTCTCGTTCAAATGCGCATTAATGCGCGACTGCTTCGTCCGCACGTCCTGCCAGGCAAAGCGGATCCGCTTGCGCAGACTGGTAGACACAATAATCATCAGCGGCACGGTAATCATAACTGCGGCCCCAAGCTGGAAGTTCCAGAGGAGCAAAATGACCACGATTCCGACGAGTTGGACACAGTCCATCATCAGGTTCACAACCCCGTTGGTAAACAGGTCCTGCAGCGCATTAATATCATTCGTAATCCGCACCAGCACCGATCCGGCCGGACGCTTGTCGAAGAACCGGAAGGACAGCTTCTGGATATGGCTGAACAAATCATGTCGCAAGTCGTAAATGATGCGCTGCCCGATAATATTTGTATACCGGATGCGAAGCGTATTCGCACCCCATTGAATAATATATAAGCCCAGCATAATTGCCGCATACGTATAAAGCAGTGTCAGGCTCGGACTGCCTTCCTTAGGCCAAATCGCTTCGTCAATCGCCAAAATGACCAGGGCAGGTATAGCCAGCCGTGTGGCTGTGCCCAGTATCATCATCGTAATAATAATCGGCAAAAGCTGCTTTCGGTAAGGCTTCATATAGTGAAATAGGCGGCCGAGCTGCGCCCAGTTAAAGGGCTTTTCAATTACCTGGTCATCCTCGTATACAAAGCGTTCCCGCTTGTTTGAGGCTTTGCTCTGCTGCGTGCTCAATGGGCGACCCTTCTTTCTTTGCCGTTCCCGTCAGAAGAATTGGACTGCACAGGACGATCGGCGTATTGAATATTATAAGTATCCTGATAATGGCCCGGTACTGCGATCAGTTCTTCATGTGTACCCCGCTGGATCACTTCCCCGTTGTCCAGCACAATAATTTCATCTGCATGGCGAAGTGAGGAAATCCGGTGCGCAACGATAAAGGTCGTCCTGCCTGCCATCAATTCGCGGAATCCGGCCTGAATCTCATGCTCAGTCTCCATATCCACCGCGCTTGTCGCATCGTCAAGGAAGAGAATGCGCGGATTTTTTATCAAAGCTCTGGCGATCGCAATCCGCTGCTTCTGTCCGCCCGATAGGCCAAGGCCGCGCTCTCCGACTACAGTGTCATAGCCAAGCGGCAGTTCCATAATAAAATCATGCGCCTTGGCGAGCTGGCATGCCCGGATAATTTCGTCCATTGTCACCTCATTGATCCCGTAGGCAATGTTGTCGCGGATCGAGGCCGAGAACAGGAAAGTCTCCTGAAATACCGTTGCTATCTGGCTGCGCAGGCTGGCAATGTCCAGCTTGCGGATATCATGGCTATCGAGCGTGATCTGGCCATCCTGAATGTTGTAAGCCCGCATCAGGAGCTGGCTGACTGTCGATTTGCCCGAACCCGTCCCTCCAAGAAGGCCGATTACTTTGCCCGGAGGCGCGTCGATCGTCAGATTTTTAAGAGCCGGCTGCTTCCCCTCATAACTGAAGGTCACGTTTTCAAAACGCACATGCCCCTTCACCTTTTCATCATCAAGCGTAATCGCACGCTCGTCGTTTTTGACATGTACATACTGGTTGAACAGCTCCAGTACACGCTCTCCAGATGCTTTGGACTGCGTGTAGTTGTTGATATGGAAGCCAAGCCCCCACATTGGAGATACGATATACCAGATCAAGCTGAAAAAGGCGACAAGCTCTCCAAGCTGCAACTGCTTGTTAATGACGAGTGTTCCGCCCGCAACCAGGAGAATGACGATACAGAGGCTTGCCAGCAGTTCCATGACCGGAAAGTAGTTGCCCCATATTTTTGCCGCGCGGATCTGATTCTCTTTGTATTCCTCGCTCCGTGCGGAAAATTTGCTTACTTCATGCGGCTCTCTTGCGAACGATTTGACCGTTCTCACACCTGTAATATTCTCTTGAACAGCAGTTGTCAGATGGCTCATCGCCAGCCGCATTTCCTGGAAGGCAGGATGGATTTTCTTCTCAAACCGGAGTGCCGTAAAAGCAAGCAGCGGCATGGTTACAAATGTAAGCAGCGTGAGCTGCCAGTTGATGTAAATCATCATAGCGGCACCAAACACAACCATCAGAATCATGTTCAGAATCTGTGCAAAACCAAAGCCGACAAAGTTGCGGATTGCCTCCAGATCTGCCGTCAAA
Organism: Paenibacillus pinihumi DSM 23905 = JCM 16419; assembly: GCF_000422505.1. Classification (GTDB taxonomy): domain Bacteria; phylum Bacillota; class Bacilli; order Paenibacillales; family Paenibacillaceae; genus Paenibacillus_D; species Paenibacillus_D pinihumi. The sequence goes on from NZ_KE383864.1 coordinate 308,525, forward strand.
CGGGACATCAGGTCGCCGGTTTTGGCCTTGTCGTAATACTGGAAGGATAAATACTGCAGCTTCTTGTAGCTCTCGTTGCGCAGCCTGTAAGCGACGCGGTTGCCGAGACGTCCCCCGAAGAGACCATGTACATACTGAAATGAGCCTTTCAAAATGACAACGCCTACAACTGTCAAGGCAATTGTCGGAACCAGACCAAATTGACCTCCCAAAATTGCATCATCAATGAGTGTTTTCAGCATGACCGGATAGACCAGCCCCAGCGCAGTCGCGATTATGAGGCTGACAATGGATGCCACCAGAAGCCTTCGTTCTGGCCAATAATAGTCTTTTAACTGCTTAAAGACGTCCAATGAACTCTCTCCCCGTTACATTATTTTAGACATGAATGAATCTTAACAGCATCCTCCAAAGACAGCAAACACCTGATCTGACCATATTTGTGATTAAGACACGATTTGTTCACAAATACCAGATTCATGGCGGGGTATTCTTCCGAATATTCCAAATTGGTATGTAATATGTGCCAAATGCTCCGTTTTTGATAAAAATGCTTAATGGGCTCAGATGCAAACGGCTGCCGCTGTTCTGAACAGCGCAGCCCAAGTTTCGCGTATAAATATAAACGAAGCCACTCACATAAAATGGATAACGGCTGAAATTCCAAATGAACGGGCTGTACCCGCTTCGCTCTAGTAAAAATATATTCCGCACAAAAGTACAATCCCCTAATGCTGGAGACGAAAACAGCACCTCTGCCGCCGGGTGACGGACAGAGGTGCTGCAAGTGCAGCAACGTTTTCGGTTACGCTTGTTTTTTGACTTCAAACAAATTCTGATAAAGCACCTTGAGTGCTGCAGGATCAATATTGGTGCTCAATGACGCCAGACGGCGGTTCTTGTGCACGCTGATCTCTTTGGCAAGCTGGTTTGAGGCGTCCACGAGCAGCTCCTGCCACAATACGCGGTAGCTCTCCAGCCATTCCTCGATCTTGTGATCCGTATAAGACTTCAGCGGCGCCTCTATGACACTCTCCAAATCTTTGCGCAGCAGCGCCTTTCCGTCCCCTTCAAAAAACTGTCTGGGATTTTTGAATCTGGAAGTCAACAGCTTCCGCTCCACACGGTCTGTCTGCCACAGTTCGCCAATCTCAAGCGTTGGAAGTTCAAGCGGCTCCAGAGGTGCAGGCGCAAAGCCAGCCAACCGTCCTGAAGCCTCGCCTGCTGCCGCATCGTAGGCTTGCACGGCAAGCTTCTTCATCGTCTTCTCCATCCGCAGCGAGGTCGCCAGCATTTCCTCTGACAGCTCGCTTTGCAGCAGGCGCTGCAGTTCCAGCCAGCAGGTCCAGAGCATCTTCTTCATATCCCGCCCGTCTTCCTGCAGCGCTGAAGGATTGAAGGCATGATTGTAATGATCGCCAAAACGGAAGCTTAATCGCTGCAGCACATAATGGAGCAGCTCCCTGAGCTCCTGGGCAAGCGGCTCAAACGGGGTATATCCTTGAAGCTGCTGCGACTGCCCAAGCGCCTCTGCAGCCTCCTGTTCCAGCCTAAGGCGCTCCGCCTGCCTGGATGCTTCATCCCCTTCAGCAGAAGCGAGCCAATCTGCAACAGCCTGTGTAGCTCGGCTGATATCCTGCTCAGCCGAGGCAACTGCCAGCTGCCCCAGCTCACCGGAGGTAAAGCTCAGGAATGATTGCTCAAAGGCGTCTATGCCTGATTGTCCCTGAAGCTGAACATCACCGGCCAGCTTGCCTTCCAGAGCCGCAAGGCTCGAAATCGGATACAGCCGCGGATTGCGGATGCCATGTTGAAGCAGGTTAGCCTCCACATGCGACAGCACACCCTCCAGCTCCTTATCATCTGCAGCCAGATCGGCCGCGTTGACGATGAAAAACATTTTATCCAGCTCAAACTGATCCTTCACCCGGCCAAGCTGCATCAAAAACTGGCGGTCAGCCTGGGAGAAGGCATGGTTGTAATAAGTGACAAATAAGATTGCATCCGCATTTTTAATATAATTAAAAGCGACTCCCGTATGACGCGCATTGACAGAATCCGCGCCAGGCGTATCTACCAGTACAATGCCCTGCTCTGTAAGCGGACAATCGTAATACAGCTCAATTTCCTGTACAAAACAGGATTTTGATTCTTCCGCAACGTACTGTCTGTACATCTCCTCATCGACTTTGAGCTGGCTGCCAAGCAAGCTCTCCATATCCCCCCAGCCCTGCATGGCTGCCTTGAGGAAGCTGTAATGCGGTCTCCCGCCCGGATGGATATCGCCGGGTTTTAACGATTTGATCAAGCCAAGCAGTTCCGCAACAGGCGCATTCTCTGCTTCCTCTCCCAGAAGTGCCAGGGAATAACGGATATCGTCCAGCATCGCCTCGCGCGATTTTGTAACGATTTTGGCCGAACCATGCGGATAGTCGCTATCCGGCGGGACGATCCGGTTGATCGCCGCAGTCGTCGGATTCGGCGAAACCGGCAGGGCGCGCTGCCCGATGAGGGCATTCGCGAATGAGGACTTGCCCGCGCTGAACGCGCCGAACAGCGCAATCGTGAAGCGGCTTTGCGACAGGCGCGCTGCCTTACCGCGCATGGACGCCGCTGCTTGAGCCAGCGGCTCATGCGGCTCAAGCAGTCCCGCGGCGCGCTCCAGCATCGCCGCCGCCTGCCGTTGCGGCGCCAGCAGCGCAGCAGCGGCGCTGTCCCGGGCGGCGCGCTCCTCGCGCGACGCAGACGCAGCGGCGACGATGCGCCGGGCAGCAGCCGGCTCGGACGATGCCTGCGGCGGCTGAGCATGAGCGGCGCCTTGCGGCGCTGCAACAGGCGCCGCCGGGCGCGGCAGCGCAGGCGGAGCCTGCTCCGGCGCCAGCAGCGGCTGCATGCGCTGCCGCTGCTTCCCGAGCGCGGCGTCCAGCTCCGCCAGCGCACCGAGTGCGTGCGCTTCGCCGCTCAGCGCAGCAATGCGCGCATGCGTCTGCGCCGAAACAGCATCGCCTGCCCCACGAGCGGCCTCAGCCAGCTCGTCAATGATGACGAGCGCCTGCTTGCGGTACAGCCCTTTCACGGCGGACGCCAGCTCCTTGCAGTAATTCATTGTGGATTCATTACTGAAGACAGCTCCCGGCTGAATTTGCGTCACCAGCATTTCCGGAGTTACAAGGCCGTCAAACTGCGCTGAAAGCCGCTCCTCCAGCGATTCATCGCGCCAACCGAGCTGCTGGGCTTCCTTGCGGAGCAAGTCAGCCAAATGCCACTGAATGGAAGCTTCAACCTTGGATGCAAAATCGCTATGGAATTTGTCCAACCTGCTTTGCTGCTCGGCTGCTGTTTTGGCTCCGGCAAATAAAAATCCGGTCTTGAAGCCCGGCTTGCGGCTCTCCAGGAAGGCATGTGCCAGATCCCGGGTCGCGGCCGGGGTGATGTTGGCATTGTCCAGCAGAGACTGAACCTCCAGCCGAAGCCGTGTCCTCAGCTTCTCAGGGGCTGCCTTGCTTTCCTGTACATGCTGCTCGAGCTGTGCAAGCTCTCCTCTGACAGCAGCTAGCTCATCCTCGCCTCCCGCCGTCTCAAGCAGACGCTCCCGCTCCTCTGCCTGGCCCGCCTCGAGCGTACGGATATGCTCCTCGGCGAGATGGCGTGCCGATGCAGCGACACTGGCCTCATTAAGCGGCTGAGCCAGCGTCTCCAGCTCCTGGAGAATTGCAGTGAGCGCTTCCCATTGCTGATGGGGATGCTCGGGATGCCGGAGCGACAGATACATAATGCCGGCAGGCTCCAGACTCCAGTTGGCAAAGGCCTCCTCTACGCTGCGGCGGTACTGCTCAAATGACAGCTCCTCGGCACGATGTTTGTCAATTTGATTGACAATGAGGTAAAGCGGCTTTCCCCAATCCTTGAGCTGCTTGGCAAAGGAAAAGTTAATTTCCGATTGGACATGGTTGTAGTCCATAACATAAAAAACGACGTCCGCCAAATGAAGCGCCGATTCGGTCGCCATCCGGTGAGCGTCGTCCGTTGAATCGATGCCCGGCGTATCCAGCAGCACCGTTCTTTTTCCAACATGAGTCAAGGGATACGTAATATCAACCGAGCTAAAGTCGGTCCCGTTCACACAGTAGGCTTCCAACTGCTCAGGAGCCACCTGAACCTGCTTCTCTTGCCCGTCTTTCAATTCCGTTATCGTCGCACAAGGAGAACCATAACGAATGGAAACCACATTTGCGCTTGTAGGAATTGGACTGGACGGAAGAAGCATCGTGCCGCACAACCGGTTAATGAGTGTAGACTTCCCTGCGGAAAAATGTCCGCAGAAGGCAACTGTAAGCCTGCCAGCCTGCTGCTTCTCGCTCAGCTCTCTTACCTGGCGGGCATGCAGCAGATCGCCTGCTGCCTCCATTAAGGAGGCAAGCTCTGTCAGAAGCGAATCTGTTGTTGACATTGTGCTATCCGTTGTCATAGGTTAGCCCACTTCAGCACTGTCTACCGGCATACAAATTTCGAATACATTGCCGTGCTGCAAAATAGTAATACCCTTTCCCTTCTCCTTCATCACAACAACCTCAGGTTTTACACGCATTCTCTCGATGTACTGATCCGGAACATCGCCCGAGCCGCTGACTGTAATGCCTTCCAATACGAGGTCTTCGTTCTCTTCCGGCGGTGCCGCCAAAATTTGCTCATAAATATCGGAGAACGCCTCAAAGTTATTTGTATATACGGAAATGCATTTCATCGTGCCTCATCCTTTTCTCAACGTTGTAGTTTACGTTCCTTATCTTTCCTGTTTCTTACCGGCTTCATACGCCGTTTCCCTTCCTTGCACCGGTCCAGCAGCGGACAAATTCCGCAGGACGGGTTCTGTGCCTTGCAATGGTAGCGCCCAAAGAAGATCAGACGATGATGGGTCAGCGTCCACTCCTCCCGTGGCACAAGCTTCATGAGCTTCTTCTCCACCTCAAGGACCGAATCATCCGGTTTCGCTGCACCCAGCCGCTTGGATACACGGTCCACATGCGTATCCACAGCAATGGCCGGCACCCCGAAAGCATTTGACATGACGACATTGGCTGTCTTCCGCCCGACGCCAGGAAGCTCGGTCAGCTTGTCATGCTCCTCAGGGATGCGCCCGTCAAATTTATCAAGCAGCAGTCTGCACATCTTCTGAATATGCGTAGCCTTGTTGCGGTACAGACCGATTCTCTTAATATCTTGTTGAAGCTCTTCAAGAGAGACGCTCAGATAATCCTCGGGACGCTTATATTTTTCAAACAAGCCAGCTGTTACTTTATTTACTGTCTCGTCTGTACATTGAGCCGAAAGGAGCACGGCAATCGTGAGCTCAAACGGATTGCTATGGTTCAGCTCACAATGCGCATCAGGAAACATTTCCGCGATTACATCCAGTATCTCTCGCATCTGTTTTGCGTTCATTGCTCACTCTCTCCCTATTGTGGGCTTCGTTCAAAGTGTAGCGAAAAATATCACTCTGCGCAAGTCTATTATTATAATTTTTCAGAAGTCTGAACCGCACTTGCATCTGCATTGAAAATATGTAATTCTGGCCTCAAGCCAAGCAATAACCAAACATTGTGCCTGTACAAAAAGGAGAGGCGCTTCACAAGTGTGAAAGGCCTCTCCTGCATGCTTATGATTTCACGATAAGGGCGATTTTTCCATTTATCGTGTAAATGGTAATCTCATCACCATTATTTAATGCCTGCATAGAGGACGAGCTGCCATTTACAATAACTCTCGTATCATCGGACAATACAAAACGGACATTGTTATCATTCACTCCGGTGCCGAATACGAACATCTCTTTGCTTGAAGCAATATAGCTTCTGAACTTCCTTACTGTGCCTGCGTTCACCGAAACAATAACGACATCTTCTTCGTTTTTCCGGATATCGACGTAGTCGCCGGCAGAAACAGCCGAAGTGGACGTACTGGAAGAACCATTGCGAATGACCCGGAAATTCGAGCCCAGCTTGATATCCTGTTTGCCGCCATTGAGAGTCTCCACTGTAAGCTGGTCTGAGCTGACAGAGGTTACCTTGCCGAATGTCGTCTCGATCTGCTTGATGATTGCCGGCTGTCTTCCCGCATATTGCACATTGACGACCTGATTAGCACTGAAGGCTGTCAGATTGATCGAAGCACCTTTGTCATTGAAAAACTTCACGTTGGTTCCTAAAGAATATTCCGTTACAGAGCCGTCTGGCGATTTGAGTCTGATTTTCCTATTGGAGTTGTCGACGGACACGACTTCCTGTTGAATCGTACGGTGAACCTGGATCGCAACGACCTTCTCCTGGTTCTGTCCGAGCTGAGCCGTAATACGGTCTCCCGTTTTCAAATCCGAAAGGTTGGACTGTGCCCTGCCGTAAATTTCTATCGCGAGCTGGTCGAACGGTATTTTCATGGAGCCGCCGGTTTCGAAAGAAATCGTAAGCTGGTTTGTCGTCTGATTAATATCAGCCAATGTACCTGTATAACTGTTAACCAGATTCAAATAGACAGCTACACCTTCTGTAAATCCGATTGTCACCTTGCGATTTTTAACCAGCATGTAGTTAGCAGCAGCTAAGGACATGGAAGAACCGTTAAACTCTACCTTCGTATTCGCAGTCAGTTGGACAGCTGTCGGCTTCCCGGCGGAATCCAAAATTGTCAGTGTCTTGGAGTCCGCATCATAATTCAGAATGTTCGCCCCGTTCACGGTCTCTACCTTGCGGCTGATGACCTGAATCTGGGTTATAGCATCCTGATCATTGATCGTCAGCTTGACCTGGTCGCCTCGTACAAGATCGCTCAGGGAAGGCTGGCTAATGCCCTCAATCGATATCTGGACGTTGGAAGCCAAATAATTGGCACTGAGCGTATTCGTATTGGAATCGAGCTTATAGTTAATCGTCTTGCTATCCGGATCAATGTGCTGGAGCACACCTGTTATCGTCTTCCCGACCATGGTGCGGGTGACACTGATTTTCGTAGCCAGACCTGATGCAATCTCATAATTAATGAGGTCTCCAACCGCAAGATCAGCTACAGACTTGATTTCTTTGTTCCACGTTACCAGTGTATTCGCAGTCATGCCCCACGTTTCGGTTGTGCTGCCGTCCTCGCTTTGGATCGTAATGCTGGAGTCCGATACGGCAGTGATTTTGCCTTTGCCGGACTTATTGATTTTAGCTCCCTGCACCTGAATAGACAGTGCCATCGGTTGCGCACGGAAGGTGTCACGCGTAACCTCAATGGTAGCATCTGCAGCCAGATCGGTTACCTGCAGCTTGTTGCCGCTGGAGTCTTTCACCTCCAGCGTGCTGCTGTATGCAATTTCTGTCGGTTTGTTATCCATAAACATCCATAATTTACTTTCATTAGGAACAATCCGAATAACTTCACCGCGCAGTGTCTCAACCTTGGCGTCATCATCAATTTGCTCGATATAGCTCGCGCCGTCCTCGGAGGCAATCACGAGCGCTTTGGCATATTTGGTCAGCTTGGAAGACGTTGAAAGAGACTCCGAGTCAAAACGGAAATACAGGGCATTCTTCCCAATTGGGAACGACTTTTCCGAATTATTCTCCGTATCATACAGCGTAATTGAATTTTCAGTCAGACCGGTAATTAGCCCTATAGACTGGTTGGCATAATTAACCGGATAGTACCCCTCTGCCAGACTGTACATCTTGGCAATCATTGCTCTTGTAATCAGCCCTTTAGGATCAAACTTTGTCGCCGATACCCCGTTCATCAGCTTCAGGCTGACTGCGGCATTCACATAACCGCTAAAGCCCTTGGTAATGTCGCCGCTGTCTGTAAACTGGGAACTGACATTGACCAGCTCATCGGCAAGCTTCTGCTGATTGATCGCACGGATCAACAGCTTGGTTACCCATTCCCGGCTGGCATTGCGTTTGCCCCATTCCGATTTGTCCGCTTCTGCGCTCTTGAATTCATCGGTCTTGTCCAGCAGTCCCTGCTGCAATGCGAGCACTACGTACCCTTTTGCATATTCAGATACTTTGAAGTTCTCAGGGAAGACGACCGCATCATCCTTCTTCACCTGTGAATCCTTGCCCATAAGACGAATGGCCAAGATAACCGCATCCTCCTGCGTTACATTATCGTTAGGGCCGAATTTCGCGGCGCCCTTCCCCTGAATAATGCCTTGAAGATTCAGTTTGGCGATATGCTTCTCCGCCCAGTGGCCGGCCTTCACATCAGAGAACGGTGTTGCCGGTTTATTCACCTCGCTGGAAGCCGCATTTTCCGGAGTACCGGTGCCCGTATTGCCTGCATCCGCATAAGCTCCCGTTCCTGCAAGCAAAGACAGGACAAGGGCGGAGGAAAGAACTTTATAACAGGATTTTAGCATCATCTATATTTCTCCTCTATCTACTATTATTTTTTAAAGGGATGCTCCAGTTCTTCATGCCCCATCAAGCTTTCTACCGCCTGACCATCAAGCAGCAGATCAAGGGACTTTACTTCATCAAATTGAAAGACTGTATTGCGAATGGCTTCCAGTGCCAGAACCTCTCCCGGGGCACCCAGTCTGGCTTCCTCAGGCAAAGACAAATCAACCGTTACGTCCCCGTCCTTGACCGTGACTGAATTGAATACGGCATGCTCCCAGAGCGAAATTTCATTCTCGCCGCCATTTTGCTGCAATGCCTTCAGCGCCGCCTCTATTTTTTCTTTTTCATCCGAGAATTCAATCTCTGTATCACGAGATTTAAGCTCGATTAATTGGTCATCCGTAGAAAATACTTTGATCGTTTGTTTTTGTTTCGCGTCAGCAGGCGGCTGCGTTTCCGTCTGTCCTGTACCTGTCGTCGGATTGACCGGCTGTCCCGGATTTCCACATGCGCTAGCAACAACTGCAAGTACCGCAATCGGCATCAACCATTTAAAATTCAGCTTCATACTTCTTCCTCCTGTTTCGGTTGAGATTTCAGAGACCTACTACTTCAGCTTGAAGTATTCCTTGATTCCAGCAACAATTTCCTCAGCCATGCGCTGTTGGGCCGCTTCATCATACAGCACTTTTTCATCCTCTTTGTTGGAGATGAATCCGCTCTCGAGGAGCACAGCCGGCATCGTCGTTTGCTTAATGACAACAAATCCCGCTTTTTTCACCTTGCGGTCAGGAAGTCCGGTTGCCTTAACGAGATGCTTGTGAATGATGTTAGCCAGTTCTTTGCTGCTTTCACTATAGTAGTAAGTTTCCGTACCTCTTGCAGTTGTACCGAAGCTGTTGGCATGAATGGAAATGAAAATATCAGCCTTCAAATTATTCGCAAATTTGGCACGGTCATTGAGTTCTACGAACGTGTCATCTTCACGGGTCATATAAACTTCAATGTTTTTCTCTTTCTTCAGCAGTGCTTGTACTTTGAGCGCCAGACTCAGATTGAATTCCTTCTCTGTCCGATTAGAGACGCTTTTCGCTCCCGGGTCATGTGCCCCGTGGCCTGCGTCAATCACAACACGGAATACACCATTAGGCTTGTCCGACGGCTGGTCTACCGGAGGCTGTGTTTGCTGGTCCGGATCAGCCTTGCCTGTCAACTCAATCCGGATAACGCCATCGGATTGGGCTACTTCATAAGTGGAAGCCTGGCTCAGATCAAGAACCACGCGCACGGTAGTCGGAGATTCCGTCAAATTGTACCGCACCTGGCTCAGCAGCGGATGCTCCTTCACTTCCAGCTTGCCTTCCCCGTTGCGGGCCCCTGTAGGCGCCAGCTTGAAGCCAGCGGTGAACTCCGGTGCAAAGGCTGCTGCTGGAAGATCAAGTACAATACGGTCCGGTCCTTGCAAAGCAAAGGCCTGTCCGGGCGTAATTTCTCCGTCATAGCTAATGATAACGCCCGAAGTTCCGTCAAATTCAATTCCCTTCAGCACACCTGCCGCATCAGCAGGTACGGGTCTTGCATCAAGGGTTTCCAGCGGATCAGGCTGAACGCCGTTATCAGGTGTTTCCCCTTCGGCTGGGGGCGCCTGTTTTTTCGTCAAATAAATAGATTGAGACTCCTGTACCCAGTCTACATTCAGTCCAAGCTGCTCGCTTACAAAACGGAGCGGAACCATTGTTCTGCCTTTTAGAAGCTGTACAGAGGCATCAAGGTCTACCTTTTGTCCGTTGACCTGTGCCGTCTTGTTGTCAATCTTCAATTCAATGCTTGTCGTATCATTATGTATGGAAACTGTCTTTGTCTGAGCGACATACTCAATTGAACTGCCCAGCTCATTTGTAATAAAGGAAACAGGAACGAGAGTATAATCCTTAACAATAATGGGGTCAACATCGGGCACAATACTTTTTCCATCCAGAAAAAGTTTGGGAGCGGTGGCGGCATGACCCTGGCCTGGCCATAAGACAAAAACGAACAACACCAACAACATCAAATTCACTAACTTCTTCATTATTCACCTCGGTTGCGTAATTGGCCGTATCGAATTGCCGCATTCGACTATTCTCAGACAACTAATTAGACGATCTTTGACAGAAAAAGTTGCGTTTCGAGGTAAATTTTACGTATTTTCATCGTTTTCAAAAATGAAAAGCAGTCTAAACGGCAATCTGTGGCATGCAGCCAGCCAACTGCTCCCTAAATTCGACGCCGTATATATTCCAAAACAGACCCCGAATATTCGGGGTCTGTTTTAAGAATGCGCGATATGATATTCAGCCTCTTTGGGCCCAAGCTTCAATTAATAGACAACGCGGGCAGCTTCATAAGCTGAAATTTTATCTTCATGTTGAAGAGTAAGACCGATATCATCGAGTCCTTGCAGCAGGAATTGACGACGGTGCTCATCCAGGTCAAAAGAAATTTCCAGACCAAAATCGTCGGAAAGCTTTTTGTTTTCCAGATCTACGTTCAGCTTGTAACCCTCGTGGGCAGCTGTACGCTGGAACAGGTCTTCGACTTGCTCTTCGCTGAGCTTGATCGGCAAAATGCCGTTTTTGAAGCAGTTGTTATAGAAAATATCAGCGAAAGAAGGTGCAATAATGCATTGGAATCCATAGTCCAGAATCGCCCATGGAGCATGCTCACGGGAAGAGCCGCAGCCAAAGTTGGCACGGGAAATGAGCACAGATGAGCCTTCATAACGCGCTTTATTCGGTTCGAAATCCGGATTTACCTCTCCGTTTTCGAAAAAGCGCCATTCATAGAACAAAAATTGGCCAAAGCCGCTGCGCTCGATGCGCTTCAAAAATTGCTTTGGAATAATAGCGTCAGTATCTACGTTAACGCGATCTACAGGCGCAACGATTCCGGTCAGCTTTTTAAATGGTTCCATATCTGTATCCATCCCCTCTTGTATAAGGACCTGCGCTCCGCGCCCTCTTGAAAAGAACAGCAAGATGCAAAATCCTGCAAGCAGGCAGCTGCCGCCGCACACGATCCTGGCAGCAGCCCCTCCAGCTATTAAACTTAAACTCTATATCAGACTCTATTCGTCTATCATTGCAAATGAAATAAATCTCAAACCTTCAGGCAGTTTAAACAGCAGCCTCAGCCTTGCTCTTCCACTCGCGGACATCAGTGAAGCGGCCTTTGATAGCAGCTGCTGCAGCCATTGCAGGAGATACCAGATGCGTACGTCCGCCGCGGCCTTGACGTCCTTCAAAGTTACGGTTGGAAGTGGAAGCACAGCGTTGTCCCGGCTTCAGAACGTCCGGGTTCATCGCCAGACACATCGAGCAGCCTGCATCACGCCATTCAAATCCGGCTTCTTCAAAAATTTTGTCCAGACCTTCTTTTTCTGCCTGAATTTTAACACGGCCGGAACCAGGTACAACAATCGCAGTAACCTTCTCGCTGACTTTGTAGCCTTTCGCAATTTCGGCAGCCGCTCTCAAGTCTTCGATCCGTCCGTTCGTACAGGAGCCGATGAACACATAATCGATTTCGATTTCAGTAATTGGCGTTCCAGGCACAAGACCCATATATTCAATCGCTTTTTCAGCAGCTTTGCGCTCATTCTCAGTTGGCAGGCTGGAAGGTACAGGGACAGTCGAAGTAATGTCTGTACCCATGCCCGGGCTTGTTCCCCAGGTTACTTGCGGAATCAGGCTGTCCACATCGAAGTCGACAACTGTATCATACGTTGCACCCTCATCAGTTGTCAGTTCTTTCCAAGCTGCTACTGCCCGGTCGAACGCTTCGCCTTGTGGAGCGTACTCGCGTCCGCGCAGGTATTCAAATGTTGTTTCGTCCGGTGCAATCAGACCTGCACGCGCACCCGCTTCAATAGACATGTTACATACAGTCATGCGCTCTTCCATCGACAGGCTGCTGATCGCCTCACCTGTGTATTCAAGCACGTAGCCTGTTGCGAAGTCTGTGCCGTATTTGGCGATAACACCCAGAATCAAGTCTTTCGCAGTAACACCAGGCTTGCGTTTTCCGATGAAACGGACTTCCATTGTTTTCGCTTTGGACTGCTGCAGACATTGCGTTGCGAGCACGTGTTCAACCTCGCTCGTTCCGATACCGAATGCCAATGCGCCGAATGCGCCGTGTGTGGAAGTATGGCTGTCGCCGCAAACGATCGTTTTGCCCGGATGAGTAAGTCCGAGTTCAGGACCCATTACGTGCACAACACCTTGATCGATGCTGTCCAGATCGTACAGCGTAACGCCGAAATCTTTACAGTTCTGTGTCAAGGTATCGATTTGTTGCTTGGAGATCGGGTCTGTGATGTTGAAACGGTCCTTAGTCGGAACGTTATGGTCCATCGTTGCAAACGTCTGATCAGGACGACGCACCTTGCGGCCTGCCAAGCGAAGGCCTTCAAACGCCTGCGGAGATGTTACTTCATGAACCAGATGCAAATCAATATAAATTACACTTGGCTTGCCTTCCTCTTGATGAATAACATGATTGTCCCAAATCTTCTCAAACATGGTTCTCTTTGTCATTTCTTTCACCCCGTAATTGTGATCAGGATTTCAAAAATCCTTTTTGCCCTGCGGTCCGTCATTCTGACGCATGAAAATTCTAGCTCTATCTTATCATTTCTTTCTTCATTGTTCTAAGATATAATATCTATAACGTTGATAGGTTTAAACTATTGCCGATCACGTTTTTGCATGCAGCTTGACCGTCTATATCGATCTTGAATGTGCATTCAACTCACGATTATTCCCACTTCTATATAAAGGAGATTTCATGCCATGGAGCTACGACAATTGCATTATGTTATCCAAATTGCTGCGGAGAAGAACTTCTCCAGAGCAGCCGAAAAGCTTCATATCGCCCAGCCATCCTTGAGCCAGCAACTCTCCAAGCTGGAAAAGGAAATCGGCGTATTGCTGTTCAGACGGACGACGAATTCCGTCGACCTCACCCATGCCGGAGCCGCCTTCGTGGAAAAAGCACAAGCTATACTTGATGCTGTCGATCAGCTCAAGCAGGAGATGGACGATCTTGCCCATATGCGAAAAGGCCGCCTTGTCGTTGGCAGTCTGCCGATTACAGGCTCTCATGTGCTGCCGCTCGTTCTGCCGGTATTTCAATCCCTCTATCCGGAAATTGAAATTGTGCTGGTCGAAGACAGCTCATCCAAGCTGGAGCAGCTTACAGCAAGCGGCCAAACCGACCTCAGCCTCCTGTCGCTGCCCTTGCAGGAGCCTTCCCTTTCCTGGGAGCCTCTTATTGAGGAAAAAATCTGCCTCGCGGTCCCTCCGCAGCACCGGCTGGCCCAAGCAGCCGCGAATGACGGGGGCCCCGGTGTCCGGATTGAGGATCTCCGCCATGAACCGTTCATTATTTTGAAGAAGGGTCAGGGCTTCCGGAAAATTACGCTCGATCTGTGCCAAAATGCCGGATTTGAGCCGCGTATTGTATTTGAAAGCACAAATATTGAGACCGTCCAGTCGCTTGCCGCCGCCGGGATGGGAATTGCATTCGTCCCGATGATGGTAGCCCGCGCAGGCTGGAGCCAGCTTGCTCCCGCATATCTGCGGCTCGCGGAGCCGGCCCCTTCCAGAACGCTGGTGATTGCCAGCCGCAAAGGGCGTTACCTGTCAAAGGCGGCCGAAGCCTTCATCCAGACGATGAAGACGACGGTCGACCAGTATGAACAGGAAACACCCTGGCCAAAAAAACCTTCGCAATTATAAGTAGAAGGATGGCCTGCGGTCTTCAAATACCGGAATGCGGGTGCGGACCTCGTCAACGAGCGAGACATCAATCTGCGCCCGCAGTATGGTTTCTTCTTCTCCCGCTTCAGCGACAATTTCGCCCCACGGATCAATAATCAGGGAATTCCCGAAAAAGTTTGTGCTGCCGCTCGTGCCGACACGGTTGCATGCAATGACGTACATCTGATTTTCAATTGCCCGTGCTGTCAGCAGCGTACGCCAGTGATTCAGCCTTGGATGCGGCCATTCTGCCGGAACAAATAGAATCTTGGCTCCGTCTAACGCCAGCTTCCGGGTCAGCTCCGGAAAACGGATGTCGTAGCAAATCATCAGTCCGGCAGGTGTGCCTTCAATATTCAGCTCTCCAAGTTTGCGGCCCGCCTGAAGATGCTTTTCCTCATCCATCAGCCGGAACAGATGAATTTTCGAATAGTCCGCCGTCTTATCACCCTCGCGGTTGTAAACATATGCCGTATTGTAGACGCCATCGCTTCTTTTTTCTGCGATTGAACCGCCGATCAGATGTACCGAATGCTCGCGGCTGAACGCCGACAGCAGCTCATGAGTCGCTCTGCCTTCTTCATCAGCAAGCTCATTGATTTGTTCAAGCGCATAGCCCGTGTTCCACATTTCCGGGAACATAATGACATCCGGCTTGACCCCGCCTGCGACAGCCTCGTGGAGCTTTGCTTTCAACCTCGTAAAATTGGCTTCCGTATTCCCCGCCTCGATATGCATTTGAATCAGGGCCACTTCAAGCTTGTTATCGTTCAAAGCCTTTCCCACCAATCCTCATAGTCAAATAATATTCCTACATATTAGCATAGCCTGTCATGGATCGTTGTCAAGATGGGAACAGTAAAAAAGGATCCTCGCAAGCGGAAGGAATTTCGTGCTTTATTTCCGCTTTGCTGTCCATCTTTAATGAAGCTATCTAATGAAGGAGATGACGCTGCAATGACGATCAAAATACAAAAATGGGTGCTGGCTGCCATGCTGGGCTGGATGTGCCTGATTATGCTCGATTCCGGGGCTGCCGCTGCAAATGGAGCGCGGGATCATAAGCCTGTTCAAATCTTTGATATTCAAGCCGGAAAAGTGGTCAAGACGATGGAGAATGATCAGCAATTCCAGCAGTATGCAGCCGGCTGGCTTGCTTCTGTAAGCGGCCTGTCCCCCCAATTTACGCCGGAAAATAAATGCGGCTATGTATTCAGGGTCCCGCTGGAACAGCCGATCGAGGTCAAAGCGGGTGAAATCAAAGTGACTGCGTCTGATGTGTTTCTCTTTTATTGTCCGGAAAAACCTGCTTCACTTTTAATATTTGACGCCGAACGCAAGCCTTACATTTTAAGCTTCAAATCAGATTTGAAACCCTTCCTCCGCAAAGTTGGACTGCCTGCACAATAGCAGGCAGATTTTTTCTTGCATCCGCTACTAAAATCTCGACACCCGTGCATAAATCTGATACATTTAAAATCAATATTTTGCACGATGTGGAGTGTTAAACATGACATTTAATCCTACTATTCAAATAGGCGAGCCTGCCGAGCGCATGAAAAGCCTGCCGAAGCAGTTTTTCGCCTCACTGGTTCAAAAAGCAAACGCCCAGGTAGCCAAGGGCAGAGATGTAATCAATCTGGGACAGGGCAACCCTGACCGTCCCACCCCGCCCCATATTGTAGAAGCACTGCAAGGCGCGGCAGCCAACCCGTTGTATCACCGGTACAGCCCGTTCGGCGGCTATGCCTTTCTCAAGGAAGCGGTGGCGAAGCGGTATAAGGAAGATTACGGCGTGGATGTTGATCCGGAATCCGAAGTGGCCATTCTGTTCGGAGGCAAAACAGGGCTGGTGGAAATCAGCCAATGCCTGCTCAACCCTGGAGATACTTGCCTTGTGCCTGATCCGGGCTATCCGGACTACTGGTCAGGCGTTGCGCTCGCAGGAGCGTCCATGTCCTTCATGCCGCTTATGGAAGAGAACGGGTTTCTGCCTGACTACAGTGCCATTGACCCTGCTGTAGCCGATCGTTCCAAGCTGATGTTCATTAACTATCCGAACAATCCGACCGGAGCGGTTGCAGACAGCGCCTTTTATGAAGAAACGGTCCGCTTCGCTGCCAGGCATAATATCGCAGTAGTCAGCGATTTTGCTTACGGTGCGATCGGCTTTGGCAATGAGAAGCCTGTCAGCTTCCTGCAAACGCCTGGGGCGAAGGAAGTTGGTTTTGAAATCTATACGCTCTCCAAGACGTACAACATGGCAGGCTGGCGCGTCGGGTTTGCTATCGGCAATGCGAAAATGATTGCGGCGATTAATCTGATACAGGATCATTATTATTGCAGCCTGTTCGGCGGTATCCAGGAGGCAGCCGCTGTGGCGCTTACCGGTCCCCAGGACTGTGTGCATGAGCTATGTTCCGTGTATGAGAGCCGGATGAATGCCGTATACGATGCGCTTGCGGGGATTGGCTGGAAGGCCAGCCGTCCGGGCGGCTCGTTCTTCTGCTGGCTGCCGGTACCTGAGGGTATGAATTCATCGGATTTTTCCGATCTTGTGCTGGAGCAGGCGGATGTCGTAGTCGCTCCCGGCATCGGATTCGGTACCCATGGCGAAGGCTATGTCCGCCTTGGTCTGCTTACCTCCGAGGAACGGCTCAGCGAAGCCATTCACAGAATCGGAAGGCTGGGCGTGTTCCGTTAGAATCTTTACACCTTACGCCAGTCGTGATATGCTTGTGAGAATAGAACCTGACACACAAAACGTTATGACGAGCCCCATAAGCTTGCCTTTCATTCGCGTCCAGAGAGTTGACTCCACTGGCTGGAAGAGTCAACCGTGAAGCACGCTTATATCCTAGGCTCCGAACGGCCGGATTCAAACCGGACAGTATGCCCGCTGTTACCCGGGCAAGAAGCTGGATGAACCTGCACGCGCGGGATTCATCAATTAAAGGTGGTACCGCGGAAGCACAGACTTTCGTCCTTTTTTTAGGACGGGGGTCTTTTTATGTTTTTGGAGCGTTTTGAGGTTATACCATAGGAGTGATTATATGGGAGAGAGAATAATAGTCAAAATTGGAAGCAGCTCGCTTACCTCGGATCAGGGCGGCCTCAACCAAGAGCGTATTCGCTTCTTTGCCGATGAGCTGTCTGCTCTGCATAAGGCTGGTTATGAGGTTCTGCTTGTTACCTCCGGGGCAATTGCTGCCGGTTTTCGTAAAATCGGCTATGAGACGCGGCCAAAGCTTGTGCATGAGAAACAAGCGGCGGCAGCTGTCGGTCAGGCGCTGCTCATGCAAGCCTATCAGGAAGCGTTCGGGCTCAATTCAATCGGCGTCGCGCAAATCTTGCTGACACGCTCAGACTTTTCCAACCGGAAGAGAATTCATAATGCGCTTGCGACACTGAATGAACTGCTGTCCTGCAATATTTTGCCCATTATTAATGAAAATGACACGGTTGCGGTTGCTGAAATCAAGTTTGGCGACAACGACACATTGTCCTCACTGGTAGCCAATCTGGTGAAAGCAAAGCAGCTGATTATACTTACAGATACCGACGGCCTCTATACCGCTGATCCACGGACGAACCCCGAAGCAAGACGCATCGAACGGGTGGATCAAATTTCTGAGGATATTGAACGCATTGCGGGCGGAGCAGGCTCAAGCGTCGGTACAGGCGGAATGCGATCCAAAATTGATGCGGCCAGAATTGCCATGCGCGGCGGCGTTCCCGCTTTTATCGGAAAATTGCCGGGCGGGGGCGGCCTGCTTGAAGCTGTTAACGGACATGGACACGGCACTTATTTTGATACGGTCGAACATAATCTGCCTATGAAAAAACAATGGGTCGGCTTTCATTCCTCTCCGCAAGGGACCGTAACTATTGATGAGGGGGCAGAAACTGCGATCCTTAGCAAAGGTAAAAGCCTGCTTCCCGCAGGCATTACACATAGCGAAGGCGAGTTTCATCCCGGAGATGTCATAGAAGTCATTAATCCGGATGGAGTTGTTATCGGGCGCGGTGTTGTCAACTATGCTTACTGGCAGGTTCAGGCCGCTGCCGGCCTAAGCACAACCGAAGTCCGCAAGCGCCTTGATGTAGCCCGGATTGAAGTCATTCACCGGGATGAATGGGTGGCGTTAAGTTAGCAGGAGCAACTTTTTCCGGATGATTTATTTGGCTCAATCTAAGAATCAGTTTTTACAGCCTAACATCGCACGAGCGGAGAGGAAGAGGGAGACTGGAGAAGCGAAGCGTTCGCCTTTGTCCCCGGATTTCAACCGCTGAGCCGGTTACATTCAAGAAATCTGGGGACAACAGCGATCGAAATCCCCCTCTTGCCCGCAGCGCTCCCCCAAGTTGGTGTCAAGCACTGATTTCTGTGTAAAACCATTCATTTATACCTATTTTAAGGAGGAGTTAACATGAGTGAAGTAAGAGAAAAAGCCGCAAAGGCCAAGCAAAAGGCAGCTTTGATGAGCTCGCTGACAACCGCCCAAAAGAACGAAGCACTGCTGCTTATGGCTGACGCGCTCGTAACTGAACAGCAGTCAATTATTGAAGCCAATCAGCTGGATATGGACCGCGGAGAGCAAAACGGTACAAGCAAATCGCTCCTGGACCGGATCAAGCTGACAGAGGAACGTATCGCCGGCATTGCCGAAGGACTGCGTCAAATTACGGAGCTTCCTGATCCGACAGGTACTCAGCTTGACAGCTTCGAGCGGCCAAACGGACTGCGTATCCGCAAAATTCAGGTTCCGCTTGGCGTAATCGGAATTATATATGAAGCACGTCCCAATGTTACTGTCGACGCGGCGGGACTTTGCCTCAAGACCGGCAACGCGGTCATCCTGCGCGGCGGCTCGGCAGCTATCAGCTCCAACAAGCGGATTATCGCGGTGCTTCAAGACGCCCTCTCCCGTTCCGCAATTCCAGCGGATGCTCTGCAATTGATCGAAGATACCGACCGGTCGTCCGTAGACGAGATGCTGAAGCTGAACGGACTGCTGGATGTCATCATTCCACGCGGCGGCGCTTCCCTGATCCGCAATGTCGTTGAAAATGCAACCGTTCCGGTAATTGAGACCGGAGCCGGTATTTGCCACACTTATATTGATGATAGCGGCCAAACACAAATGGCAAGCGACATCGTCTTTAATGCCAAGGTTCAGCGCCCGTCTGTGTGCAACTCGATCGAAACGATGCTCGTACATGAGCAGTTTGCCAAACTCCATCTGGCTGAAATCGCCGGGCGTCTGAAAGAAGCCGGTGTAGAAATTCGCGGCTGTGAAACAACACTGAATCTGCTCGGTTATGGTACACCGGTCACTGAAGAAAACTTCGCGACTGAATATAATGATTACATCATTAATGTGCGCGTTGTTAAAAATCTTGATGAAGCACTGGCGCATATCGCAAAATACGGGACCATGCATTCCGAGTGCATCGTGACAGAGAATGAAGACAACGCAGCGCGTTTCCTGCAGCTTGTCGACGCGGCAGCCGTATATCATAATGCTTCTACACGCTTTACTGACGGCTTTGAATTCGGCTTCGGTGCTGAAATCGGAATCAGTACACAAAAGCTGCACGCACGCGGTCCAATGGGCTTGCCTGCACTCACATCCACCAAGTTTCTGGTTGTTGGAAACGGCCAAATCCGGGGATAATTGAAAGGAGATTTTGCAAATGTCTGCAAGTGAACTAACGTTATCCGTCAATGCCGGAATCGGCAAGCTCAAGCTGGCTTTCTTTGGCGCAGGATCAATGGCTGAGGCGATTGTCCGCGGCCTTCTGGAGCGCCGGCTCACTTTGCCCGGCCAGATATCGATGATTAACCGCCAGGATCAGGAGCGACTGAAACAGCTTCATGACCGTTATCATGTCATTACGCCTTTTACCGAGGATGCCAAACAGCAAAGTCTGGAACAAGCAGATATTATTTTTCTGGCAATGAAGCCCAAGGACGCCCAGGGAGCTTTGCTTCATCTGAAACATTTTGTGCAGCCGCATCAGCTTGTTGTCTCCCTTATTGCAGGTTTGTCAATCCGGACAATCGAACGTCTGCTGGAGACCAGCATTCCTGTAGTCAGAACGATGCCAAACACCTCAAGCACGATCGGCCTTGGCGCAACAGGCATTTGCTTTTCCCCATCCGTATCAGATCGTTTGCGCAAACTGTCTGAGGAAATCTTCCATTCGATCGGGATTACGGCTATTGTCGAGGAAGAAAGCCTGCTTGATGCAGTAACCGGACTTTCAGGCTCTGGTCCGGCCTATGTCTATTATTTGATGGAGTCCATGATTGAAGCCGGGAAAAAGCTGGGGCTGGATGATGAAGCAGCACGCACGCTGACGATCCAGACCGTGATCGGAGCCGCACATATGGTACAGTCCACCGGGGAAGAGCCTGCCGAGCTCAGACGCAAAGTAACATCCCCGAACGGCACAACCCAGGCTGCATTAGAGCTGCTAAACAGCCACAATGTCTCGGAAGTATTCGGCAAAGCCATCGCCCGTGCCGCTGAGCGTGCCGCTGAGCTGGGGGCGATGATTGAAGGAGGAAACAAGTAATGGGCAATTACTGCGTAGCGACTTACCGCAGCTTTGATGACAAGGCTGATTTTCATAAAAAAGCACAATCCATTGCTGTCGGCCTTACGGTCGGCAGTTGGACAGAGCTGCCCGAAGCACAAAAAGCCGAGATGGAGAAGCATCTTGGCATCGTCAAGCAGGTGAACGTGCATGAATCTGATGTGCCGGGCGGACGCTATGCCGATATCCGGATTGCCTATCCGGATATCAATTTCAGCCGCGACATTCCGGCGCTGCTCGTCACCATCTTCGGCAAACTGTCCATGGACGGCAAAATCAAACTGCTCGATATTGATTTCAGCGAGGATTTTCTGGCCGCATTCCCGGGTCCGAAATTTGGCCTCCAGGGTATCCGTGATCTGCTTGGCGTGCATGACCGTCCGCTGCTGATGAGCATTTTCAAATCTGTCGTCGGACATGATCTGGACAATCTGCGTGAACAGTTTTACAAGCAGGCGCTTGGCGGCGTAGATTTGATCAAGGACGATGAAATTTTGTTCGAAAATCCGCTGACTCCGATTGAAAAACGTGTCGAGGTCTGTATGGATGCAGCACGCAAGGCCAGTGAGCAGACCGGACAAAAGCTGCTCTACGCTGTTAATCTGACTGGTCCGACTTCACAGCTGGCTTCCCAGGCCCTAAAAGCCATTAATGCCGGAGCTAACGCCCTGCTTTTCAACGTACTGTCTTACGGTTACGATGTCCTTCATGAACTGAGCAGCAACCCGGATATTACGGTGCCGATTGCGGCTCACCCTGCGCTTGCCGGTGCATTGTATCCGTCTCAGCATTATGGGATAGCGGCACCGCTGCTGCTGGGCAAGCTGATGCGTGTTGCTGGAGCCGACCTGTCGCTATTCCCTTCTCCTTACGGATCCGTCGTGATGCCGAAGGAGGAAAATCTTGCGGTCAGGGAAGCATTGCTCGATCCGTCCCTTCCGGTCAAAGCTTCTGTACCCGTCCCTTCCGCTGGCATTCATCCAGGCATCGTGCCGCTGATTTGGAAGGACTTCGGACTTGATGTCGTCGTGAATGCCGGAGGCGGCATTCACGGTCATCCGATGGGTACTGCTGCAGGCGGACAAGCTTTCCGCCAGGCTATCGAAGCAGCGATGAATAATGTTCCGCTGGAGGACAAAGCAAAGCAGCATCCAGAACTTGAACAAGCAATCGCTTTATGGGGGATTAAGAAATGAGTCATGTCAGACAGCGTGAAAAAGTCATTTTTTGCGATTTCGACGGTACGATTACGGAGAATGACAATATTATCGCAATTATCAAGCATTTTAATCCGCATGGCTGGGAGAAGATTGCAAACGATGTGATTGCCCAGCGCAAATCCATCCGTCAGGGGGTTGGCGAGTTGTTCCGCCTCCTCCCTGCATCCATGCAGAAAGAAGTTGTTGACTATGCGATCTCGAATGTACGAATCCGCAGTGGATTCAAAGAACTGCTGAACTACTGCAAGGAGCAGCATATCCCGTTTTATGTGACGAGCGGCGGCATCGATTTTTTCGTTTATCCGGTTTTGTCCGCCTTTGATATTCCGAATGATCACATCTATTGCAATGGCAGCGACTTTTCAAGCGAACAAATCGAAATTACTTGGCCTCATCCTTGTGATGGACACTGCAGCAACGACTGCGGCATGTGTAAAACAACCATCATGCGCCGCTTTGACCCGTCGCAATTTGAACGGATACTAATTGGCGACAGCGTCACCGATTTTGAAGGCGCAAAGCTGGCAGATCTGGTATTTTCCAGAGCTCATCTTACCGAGAAATGCAAAGAGCTGGGATTGCCGTACGTCCCTTATGAGACCTTCCATGATGTGATTGCACATCTGGAGCAGACGGCCTCCCTGCCAGAAGAAAGGAACGACTGACCCATGACATTTCAACAAATTGCAACTGAAGACAAGCAAAAGGCGCTCTCCGAGCTGAGAGACGTTAAATCGCTGTTCGCCTCCCGCGGCTGGTTTGCGGGAACGAGCGGCAATTTATCCGTGCGTGTCGGGGACTATACTCCTGAGCAATTCCATTTTGCTATTACTGCCAGTGGTAAAGACAAATCACAACAAACGCCTGAAGATTTTCTGTTCGTGGATCAGAACGGCAAGCCTTGTGAGACCACCAATTTAAAGCCGTCTGCCGAAACGCTGATTCATTGTGAAATTTACCGGCTAACAGGCTGCGGCGCGATTTTTCATACACACACCGTATTTAATAATGTCATCTCCGAATGGTTCTGGGATCGCAAATCCGTACCTGTGGATGGTGTGGAGCTGATTAAAGCTTTTAACATTTGGGAAGAAGAGGCACACATCGACATTCCGATCGTGTCCAACTATGCGGACATCCCTCGCATCGTGCCTGAAGTCACAGAAAGCCTGAATCCGCAAATTCCCGGCATCCTGCTGCGCAAGCACGGCATCTATGCCTGGGGCGCCAATGCTTTTGAAGCGAAGCGCCATCTGGAAGCATTTGAGTTTCTGTTTGAGTATGTGTATCGCTGGGAACTACTGAAGGGACGGGCGTAAGTCAGACGGCGAAATGATGAATCGTTTCCTCCCTCTTCATGCATGAAATATATTTTAAAAGAGATTTGCCTAACAGCGGGCCTGCTGACTGGCAAATCTCTTTTTTTGCTTGTCCATTAATGAATTACATTTATCAACGATCCGGCTTTTTAAAGACTTTAAATCCCCCAATTGCTACTAATCAAAGACATCATATTAAACCATAATATAAGGAATCGTTTCTCAAGGCAAGGATGCTTTTTCATACAAAATGGGCTTATAAATGTAATGATTTAGATATGCTGCAGATTTATTGTATAATGATTGGATGGACATAAGAAAAGAGGGAACGAATGCCTACAATACTTGTTGCTGACGACGATGCAAACATTCGCGAACTCGTCTGTTTATTTCTCCGAAAAGACGGATTCCAAACGGTTGAAGCTGCTGACGGCAAGGAAGCGCTAACCGCCTATGCCTCGGCACATGTCGATCTTGTCGTGCTTGATATAATGATGCCGGTTATGGATGGTTGGACATTATGCAAGGAACTGAGAAGAAGCAATCCCGATCTTCCTTTACTAATGCTGACGGCAAGAGGCGAAACATGGGAAAAAGTGAAAGGGTTCGAACTGGGAACGGATGACTATTTGACGAAGCCATTCGACCCGTTGGAGCTGACAGTCCGTGTCAAAGCACTGCTGAAACGATACCGCATTGGCTCCACGCAAATCATTCAGTCCGGCAGCCTCACTCTTGACCGGCAGACATATAAGGTGACGAGAGGAACGGAGTCGCTCACGTTGCCGCTCAAGGAATTCGAGTTACTTTACAAGCTCGCCGGAACACCCGGGCAAATCTATACCCGTGAGCAGTTGATTGACCAGATTTGGGGGATCGATTACACCGGAGATGACCGAACGATAGACGTACATATTAAACGACTGCGGGAACGGTTTGCGGATACTTCCGATTTTCGAATTGAAACGGTGCGCGGTCTTGGCTACCGGCTTGAGATGAACGAATGATTAAATCGTTATATACACGCGTTGTGCTGACTTTTCTGTTCTCTATAATCGGGGGCACTTTCATTACTTACGGTTTCTCAACTTGGGTATACAAAGATAAATTAAATCAAAACCTGCAAATGACCTTGCTCCACTTTGGCCAGGATATCGTCCGGATATACGAGACATTTCCGTTACGTGAAGCGGATTCATTCGTTAGTGAAATGCAGCAGCTCAGTTCCTATCATATCCGAATTTACGGGCAAACGGGCCAGTTTCAGTCTTACGGGGCGCTCAATGGGCACAATGCTTTCGATTTGACTATGAAACAAGTAAACGATGTGCTGGATGGGAATGTTGTGGAAGTCAATACGAATGGTATTGCACCTCTCGTCATAGGCTTCCCTTTGAAGACTGAGGCAGGTACGAAAGCGATGTTTGTGGAGCCGGTCACCACTGCTTCCCTTTCTTTTCTCTTCAAATTTCTGGCCAATTCTTTGATAGCAGGAAGCCTGTTGATGTTAATTGCCGCCATATTTCTGGTAAGACCGATCAAACAGCTCACAAAAGCAACAAGGCGGATCGCATCCGGAGATTTTAACATCAAGCTGAATATTAAGCAAAAAGGTGAGCTGGGTACTTTGGCTCGCAGTTTCGAAGACATGATGCATGATTTGCAGCAGCTGGAGCAAATGCGCAGAGAGTTCGTCACGAATGTATCACATGAGGTTCAGTCACCGCTTACCTCGATATCCGGATATGCGCTTGCGCTCAAGCATGAAGATATTACGGATGAAGATCGGCGCCGTTATCTGACTATTATCATTGATGAAGCGAAGCGGATGTCCAAAATGAGCGACAGCTTGCTTAAGCTGAGTTTGCTTGAATCACAATCACAGCAGCTGCGGCTGGTCAAATTCAGCCTGGACGAGCAGATAAGGCGCGTAATCGTGGCCTTGCAGCCGCAATGGTCGGCCCGCAACATCCGTTTTGAACTTCATTTGAAGGCCGTCCACCTGTACGCTGACCATGATCTGATTAATCAGGTATGGACCAATATCATCGGCAACAGCATCAAATTTTCTATCGATGACAGCGTAATTAACATCAGTATGAAACAGGATATAAAAAATGTAACAATCCGAATAAGCGATGCTGGCATTGGAATTTCCTCTGAGGATCAGAAGCGCATATTCGAACGTTTTTTTAAAGCTGACCGCTCCCACAGCCGTAAGTATAACGGCAGCGGCATGGGACTGGCCATCGTCAAGCAGATTGTCACGCTTCATCAAGGCAACATTCGCGTGGAAAGCGAGCCTGGACAGGGAACGACCTTTATTGTCATCTTGCCTATTACAACGCCGACTGCGTAATTGTTAGCATATGCAAGTAAATTTACAGCATTTTTTGGCCTGTTCATATTCAGTTCATATTGCCGTCATGCGGAGTACATCTTTGTAATTTAAACTTTTTATAACGGCCCGCAAGGCAGCCAATAGACAGATGAGGAAAGGTGCAAATATGATTAAAAAACTACCTATGCTTTTACTAAAATCACTACTCGTATTAATTATTGCAATCGGCGTTTTTATCGCTGTTGTTTTTATCGTTAATATGGTCAGCAGCAAATCGGAACAAGGGAAAATCCAGCCCTACGGTCAGTTCGTTCCTGTGGACGGGAAAAATATGAATGTATTGATCCAAGGAAAAGGGGAAGAAACAATCGTGCTTCTGACGGGCCAAGGGACAGCAGCGCCGGCATTGGATTTCAAACCGCTTATAGAGGAGCTGTCCCCATTTTACAAAGTAGTCGTAATTGAGCCTTTTGGTTATGGATTAAGTGATAAAACGGACAAGGAAAGAACGACTGAAAATATTGTCAGCGAGTTGCATGAAGCTTTGCAACAGCTTCATATTGACAAGTTTATTTTAATGGGACACTCCATTGCAGGCATTTACGGGATCGACTATGTAAACAAATACGAACATGAAGTGACTGCATTTGCGGGAATCGATACCAGTGTTCCAACACAACCCGGCATGGATGTCGAACTCCCGCTTCAGACGCTGAATCTGGTTCAAAAATCAGGGTTCGCCAGATTGGTTATGAAATTTAGTGATGACCCGTATGATGGACTGCCATATGATAATGAAACAAAAGAACAATTGAGAATGCTTCAACACAAAAACCTTTATAATTCCAACACCTTAAATGAACTGGAAAATATTTATCAGAATTTTAAAGCTACAGAACATTTAACATTCCCGAAAAATCTTCCCGTTATTTTGTTTATACAAGCAAACAATACAGGTGTGGAAGGCTGGATACCGCTGCATGAAAAGCAAGTCCAAGATTCACTGCACGGAAAAGTGATTCAATTTGATGGAGGACATTACTTGCATCATACCTTCTCCAAAGAAATTGTCGAGAATTTCAGAGGGTTCATGGCTGAGACAAAAAAGGAAAGCTAATGTGGCGACGGGAACTGACGAATCCCCTTCATCTCTGCATCACATTCAATCTTTTCAAATGCCTTCTCCAGCTTGCATATCATATTCCTAATCTCCTTCGGATCTGTGAACTGGTCAATGATCTCATTTACCGGGTACTTACAGGCATCCGTCAGACCGCGATTTGTTGCAATTTTAATCCAGTGTTTAAAGATTCGGAATAAGCCGGTCGGGAGCTTTTCAAGCACGTTTGCCAGACGCTTCATCTCTTTCATGAAAGCATGAACTTCCGGTTTGCGCTCCAGCAGGAATATAACTCCAATAAGATTGGATAGTTCCTCAAGCTGTTGTTCATCAAAACCGTGAATATCAGTCAGCAAATATTTATAATGAAGCAAATCGATGAATATCCGCTTACTGGAAAGCAATTGTTTATATGCTTTATCATGCGGGAAATAAATTTGTTCCTTCTTCTCATTCAAATCAATCAGATCCCTTCTCCCAAAAACTCCATTTTATTGTAAATCAACAATAACCAGGAAGTAAACAATTTACTTATAAGTTCATTCATTGGATTCCCAATTTGAAAAAGAGTTGACACAAGCGTAAACGACTTTGCCGTCCTTGGAAAGGACGGTAATAGCTTCGTTTCGCGTAGACATATAAGCCATTTCTAAAGTGAAACTTATAAAGGCTTATATGTTAACAAAAAAAAGGCCGAGCTATTGCGCTCAGCCTTTTCCATTGCGATATCTTTGAGTATGTGACCTAGCCTCATCCACATTGGTAATGCGGTTGCGGCCCCATTCCAGCAGAATCCGGTCAATATACCGGAAATACAGCTTTCCGGCAAAAACCGCTTCTTTCAGTGCGAAACGAATCAGCTCATCCGAGAACTTGTCCTCATCCAGCCAGCCGCTGATCATATCGAGCTCCATGGGAGAAAGCGGACGGCCAAATTCCTGCTCGAACAATGTATACAGATTGACCTCAGACACCGGGGGAGCTTCCTCAGTCCCCGCTTGTGAGGCACTCTCCTGCTTGCCGGAACGTGCCCGGCTCAAGTAGAGTTCTACAGCCTGGTCCATCCAACCGGACCAGTTATACCGTTCATACTGCATGCCGGAAACAGGGTCGCGATGCTCATCAATCATCAGCATCCCTTCCTTCATCAGCCGCCGCAGCAATTGTCCGATCTCCTGCGTCGTTTTCCCCATTCGCTCTGCAAGCTGCTCAGGGGTAGGGAAATCAACCCCTTCGGCCTGCTTGAAGCCCATCAATTGCAGCAGCAGCAGCAGCTCGGTGTCGGTCAGCCCCAGCTCATGATACGTTTGCAGCAAAAGAAGAGGGGTATACACCCCTCCCTCCTGCATAAATGAGGTCAGCCCTTCAATGCGATTCCATTGTTTCTCTGTCAAGCTCCAACCTCCTTGGCGATTAAGCTTGCTTGGCTTGCTGCACCAGTGCATACGTATCGCGTGCAATCAACAGCTCCTCGTTCGTTGGTACAACAAGCACTTTAATTTTTGAGTTCTCAGTCGAGATGTAACGTGCTTCCTTGGAGCGCTTCTTGTTCAGCTCCTCATCCAGTTCGATGCCGAGGAAAGTTAATCCTTCACAAACGGAAGCGCGCAGACGATCGGAGTTTTCTCCAACACCGGCAGTAAAGATCAGCACATCCATGCCGTTCATGGCCGCTGCATAGGCACCGATGTATTTGCGCAGACGGTACACGTACATATCAAATGCAAGCTGCGCATTTTTATCACCGTCATCCATGCCCTGTACAATTTCGCGCATGTCACTGCTGATACCTGAGATGGCAAGCAGCCCGGAGTGCTTGTTGAGCATCGAGTTGACTTCGCTCAACGTAAGCTCTTCTTTGTTCATGGTAAAAGGTACGATCGCCGGGTCGATATCACCGCTGCGCGTACCCATCATCAGACCTTCAAGCGGTGTAAGCCCCATGCTTGTATCTACCGATTGGCCTTCTTTAATTGCAGTAACACTCGCCCCGTTGCCGATATGGCAGGATACCATCTTCACTTCGGAAAGCGGTTTGCCGAGAAGCTGGGCGGCCTGATCGCTCACATAATGATGCGAAGTGCCGTGGAAGCCGTAGCGGCGAATTTTGTGACGGCGATAAAGCACCATCGGGATTGGATACAGGTAAGCGGTCTGCGGCATCGTCTGGTGGAATGCGGTATCGAAGACGACAACCTGTTCCACAGCCGGCAGATTCGCTTCAACAGCCGAGATCCCCATCATGTGAGCCGGGTTATGCAATGGCGCAAGGTCGAACAGCTTGCGGATTTCCAGCTTTACCTCAGGTGTTACAATAACAGATTGTTTAAAGCTCTCTCCACCATGAACGACGCGGTGGCCGACAGCTTGAATTTCATGAATTGTAGACAATACACCGTGCTCAGGATCAACCAATATATCGACAACCCGTTTTACGGCGGTTACATGATCGAGAATTTCACTTACATCTCTAACTTCCTGCTTGTCTGGCACCTCGTGCGTCAGAATGGAGGAATCCATTCCGATCCTTTCGACGCGTCCGCTTGCCATAACGGTCTCTTCACGCATATCATACAGCTGATATTTTAGCGAGGAACTTCCTGCATTGATAACGAGTACTTTCATATCCGATCTCCATTCTTGTCGTATTTGAAGAAGCCGATTCCTGTTTTCACTCCGAGATGACCTGCGCGAACCATTTTCTTCAATACAATGGACGGACGGTACTTCAGCTCTCCATACTCTCTGAACATATTGTCCAGAGCCGCGACAACCGCATCAAGACCAAAACGGTCGCACATTTCAAACGGCCCGTGCTGGAAGGAGTAACCGATGCGCATTGCGCTGTCGATATCCTCTGCAGACGCTACGCCCTCTTCCAGAACATGCAGTGCTTCGTTAATATGGAGACAAATCAGGCGGGTTGTAACAAATCCTGGCGATTCAAACACCATAACCCCTTTTTTATTGATGGTCTCTTCAAGAAAATGCTTCGTTTGCTCGAACGTCTGCTCCGACGTTTTCAAGCCGCGTACAATCTCAACCACATCAATTTTGGATACAGGGTGGATGAAATGAAGACCAATAACCCGCTCAGGGTATTTAGTGGCTCCGGCAAGTTCTGTCAAGCTGAGGGTGGAGGTATTGCTCGCGACAATGATATCCGGAGAACAATGCAAATCAAGTTCACGCAGCACATTTATTTTCTCTTCCAAATCCTCTGTTACCGTCTCAATGACAAGCTCACATTGACTCAATTCAGCCACACTGTTCGTCCGGTGAATTTTATTCATAATAAGCTTTTTCTCGGCCTGGGTAAGCGCCCATTTTTCCATTTGCTTATCCAGACTGTGATCGATCATCGAAATCGCATAATCCAGCTTCTCTTGCGTACGTTCCGTGACGAATACATCCAATCCTTTAAAAGCAAGCATTTGGGCAATCCCTTGCCCCATTGTTCCAAGTCCGACGACTCCTACCTTGCGTACTGGCATGTCAAAATCCCACCTAGCGTTATATTTAAACATTAGAGCGTAAAATTCCACAAATACATACCGCCATGCCCCCCTGCCAAGGCGAAGCATGTG
Source organism: Paenibacillus pinihumi DSM 23905 = JCM 16419 (assembly GCF_000422505.1). Lineage (GTDB taxonomy): Bacteria > Bacillota > Bacilli > Paenibacillales > Paenibacillaceae > Paenibacillus_D > Paenibacillus_D pinihumi. Next base: position 338,891 of record NZ_KE383864.1, read on the forward strand.
TTCCGTGGTGAAATAGCGGCGGACCGCCCGAAGGCAGACCCGGCTATATTTTAAAATGCCCTCTATGCCTTTCCTATTATACAAGAAAAGAAGACTATCCGACAGGATAGCCTTTGAGTTGTAGAAAAAAATTCGCAATTCAAATCGAAATCATGCAGGTGTTAGCGCATTATCTTGTTTATTTTTCAAAATATTCCTGAAACGTTCCCCGCTAAGTGTTTCCTCACGGATCAAAATATCAAGCGAGCTCAAAAATACATGGCGCCGCTCGAGCAGCATTGCCTTCGTCCGCTCCATCAACTGGTCCAATAAGGTAGAACTAATCGTCGCCCAGCGGTCAGGCGTCATCATGCTGCCATCGATAATTCCCAGCTCCGTCAGCCCGGATTCAACCATTGTGCGCACGATGTTAACCGCATGCTCGAAGTCGCCACGGGAACCGGTACTGCGGTTGCCGTAAAAGATTTCCTCGGCTGCCGCTCCCCCAAGTGCAATCATAATCTGCGTCTCCAGAAAATCTTTTGTATACAAATACTGATCCTGCTCCGGGTTATGTCTCACATAGCCCATCGCCTGGCCGCGCGGGGAAAGTGCAACAGTAGATACACTGCCGGGACGTACAAGCTCGGCTGAAATCGCATGCCCGAGTTCATGCATAGCGATCCGCTCACGCTCTTCCATCGTAGCCTCGCGGTCTGTCTTCTCACCCATCATGACCTTGTCAATGGCCATCGACAAATGCTGCTGCATTATCGACTCGTTATCGTCGCGCATGGCGTAAATCGCCGCCTCATTCATGACGCTCTCCAACTGGGCACCAGAGAAGCCGAACGATTCCTCTGCAATACGCTCCAAATTAACAGCTTCATCAAGCGGCTTGTTCTTCGCATGAATGTTTAGAATATGCCGGCGCCCCTTTTTATCGGGCAGATCGACCTGGATATGACGGTCAAAACGTCCGGGACGAATCAATGCGCTATCCAGCATCTCCTTGCGGTTTGTAGCAGCAATAAGCAATATTCTGGGTGAATCCGTTGTGTAGATGCCATCCATCTCTGTAAGGAGCTGATTGAGCGTCTGATCATATTCCCGATGCTGACCGCCGTCACGCTTGCCGCCAATGACATCAATTTCGTCAATAAAAATGACGGCACTGCTTTTTCCTGCTTTGACTGCTCTTTGTCTGGCATCTTTGAACAGGTCGCGGATTCTCCCTGCACCTACACCGACATACATCTCCACAAACTCGCTGCCTGATGCTGCTACATAGATAGAATTCGTATATTGTGCTGCTGCTTTTGCCAGCAGTGTCTTGCCTGTACCTGGAGGTCCGGTAAGCAGTATGCCCTTGAGCGGGCGAATGCCGAACTTCATAATCGCATCCGGTTTGACCAGAAAATCCAGTGCCTCAATCAGTTCCTGCTTGGCCCGCTCCTGTCCGCCAATCTCTTCGAAGGACAATTGCAGACCACCTTTAGGCAAAGATCTTCGGCTGCTTTGGGCAGTTGCCAGATTCCCTCTGCTGCGAATCCCGGCAAACAGAAGCCCGCCTACGATAGCAGCCAGCAGCAGCGGCAGCATATTTACACCGATATAAATCAAAAATCCAACGATAACAACACCTGCACCAATAAGCAGCTCTTTCCACAAGTTACGCATGGCTCCACGCTCCTATCGTTGCCGGAAAACGCGGCAGCACTATATATTTGGAAGTTGCTCCGTCCAGCATCGTAATATATACGCTCGAATCATCGATACCCGTTTTGATTTGCAATCCCGGATTTTGCTGCTGAAGCTTGTCCATCGCTTCAATAATGCCTGAATATTCACGCTTTTCCATCGATTCTGCTATCTGAAACAGCACGGAAGACCACAATTTCTCCAGCTTGTTGCTTGTAACAGAATCAAAGCTCAGCTTCAATTCCCGGCCGCCGATGAGAGAATCGCCTTTGTCCTTAATTGCATGGACGACATCTTCCATATTGGCATCCCGTTTAAGCTGCAGCTTCACGGATATTGTATTCCGGTCAATCGACGATTGGGCGGATTGAACACCATCCACACTGCCAACCATTTTCTCAAATGGTTTCTCGACCGCTGTACTCTGATATATATACCATCCACCGAAAACAAGAGCCGCTGTAATAACGGCGGTAATGACCGTAGGAATCCATTTCAATCGCATTACAAAAAGCCCCCTTCATTTCGGATTGCTATGATAAAAGCCAGCAAGATATCAACAACATCTATACTAGAGTATATCATAGCCATCTATACGAAGGAGGCTGTAATTAAAGGGAGAGCAGGCTCTGTTTTCTTCTCCTGCTACTCCGTACCATCTGAGAATTTGGACGGCAGATTATAGATTGTAATAAATGAACCGTCGCTGAACTTGTAAAATTCATAATAATACTTTTCAGTTGTTTCGTTGCGCTTATAGAAGACTTCCCAGATCTTCTCACCGTCCAGCAGACCCGGTTGCACCCGGATAATATCAGCATCCGGCTTGCTTGCCAGCACCTTCTCCGTAATCTGATCCTTGCTTATACCTGAGGATGACAGGACGGAGTCGGCCTTGTCGCCAACAACCCAGACCATTTTGTCCTCGCCGCTTTCATCAGTGCCCTGAACGATCCAGGCAATCTGATTCCACACATGCTTGGTTGCAGACGTAATATGGACAAGGCCGGCAGCCTGCGCGGCAACTTGCTCCGCCTCACGCTCCTGCTTCCAAATATCCTGCTGCGTCGAGCGGTAATATAGGTTAAGCAGCAAAAATATAAGCATCAGCACGGTCACAATGAGTAACACCCAGCGTCCGGGCGTCATGAGCCTTGCTCTGGAGCGCACTCTCATTATCGCTGACCCAGCGCCTCAAAGCGGGCCTGCGCTTCATGACGGACACGCTCTTCGTCGATAAACAGACATTGCCGGTTCTCCACAACCTGGCGTCCATTAACCCATACATGCAGGACATCCCTTCCGGAAGCGGCATATACCAGGTGAGAAATAAAATCCGTCTGCGGATAAAAATGAGGCTGCTCAATATCCAAGGCGATAAAGTCCGCTTTCATGCCCGCCTTCAGGCGGCCAAGCTCCTGCTCCTGCCATAGCGTGCGTGCCCCGTATACGGTTCCCATTCGGAGTGCTGTCAGAGCCGGAACTGCGGTAGGGTCGCCACTTACCCCTTTATGAATAAGAGCAGCCAGACGAATCTCATTGAAGAGATTCAAATTATTATTGCTCGCCGCACTGTCCGTTCCAAGCGATACCGTTACACCTGCCTTCAGCAAATCAGGCACTCTCGCTACGCCGCTGGCCAGCTTCAGATTGCTCGCCGGATTGTGGGAAACCGATACTTCGTGCGCTTTTAGAATTTCGATTTCCTCGTCATTCAGATGAACGCCATGTGCGACAAATGAAGGCCGGGAGAAAAATCCCAGCTTGAGCAGATGCTCAACAGGACGGCTGCCATAGTCACGAACATTTTGCTCCACTTCCGCAAGCGTCTCGGACATATGGGTATGCATCGGCAAATCGAGGTCATGTGCAGCTTGTACGAACTTCTCGATAAAAGCAGGCGGGCACGTGTAAGGCGCGTGCGGGGACATCATCGTGCGGATACGTCCGTCCCCTTTGCCGTCCCAATTTTTAGCGAAGGCAACTGCCTCCTCAAGCTTGGCGCGCTGTTCTTCTTCAGAGCACAAGCCGATTGCGCCGCGCGTCAGCCAGCCGCGGATACCGGATTGCTCTACAACCTGGGCGACAATATCCATACGGTCATACATATCTACGAAGGTTGTTGTTCCACTCTTCAGCATTTCCAATACAGCAAGCGATGTCCCGGTCCGGGTATCTTCATCCTGATATTTGCCTTCCATTGGCCACATATAATCTTGCAGCCACACTTGCAAGGTTTCATCATCGGAGTAACCACGAAGCAATGACATGGCTGCATGGCCATGCGTATTAATCAACCCCGGCATGAACAACTGCCCTTTGCCGTTGATGATTTTGGCGCCTTCCGTCAATGATGCATCCGGCGCATTCTCCCCAACATAAGTAATCAAATCGTTGTCGACCACCATATGTCCGCGAACGACAAGCTGCTCATCATCCATCGTAACGAAAATTCCGTTCTCAATCCAAAGACGGCTCATATTGATTCTTCTCCTTCATTATCCAAGTAATAAGCCAGGCTTAACAATTCTCTTGTAAAATCAGCATGGTGAATGCGCACCTCTTCAGGCACTTTCAGAATAACCGGAGCAAAATTCAAGATGCCTTCTACACCCGCCTCTACAAGCTGATTGGCAACATTTTGAGCCTCTACTGCCGGGACCGTAATAATACCGATTCGAATATTATGTTCGTCCACCATCTGCTTCAAATCTGTCATCGGCTGTACAGTAAGGTTGTTGATTTGCGTTCCGACTTTGGCAGGAAGCGCATCAAACACAGCTGTAATCTTCATGTTGTCATTGATATACGTATTGTAGTTGCAAAGCGCATGACCGAGATTGCCTGCTCCTATAAGCGCAACATGCAGCGTCTGGTTGAGTTTCAGAATTTGCCGGATTTTCTCGATCAGGTAGACGACATCATACCCGATCCCCTTGCGTCCAAATTCACCGAAATAGGCCAGATCCTTGCGGATTTGAGCCGGATTCAGATCAAGCCTTTGCCCGAGATCCTGGGAAGATACCGTCTGTACCTCCCGCTTGTTCAGTTCATTCAAAAATTGAAGGTAGATTGGAAGACGGCGAACCACCGCTTCGGAAATTTTCACCTGCTTCACCCTTCTTCCTCCTTTTGCTCTGTAGCGAGCCATTCTCTCATTCGCGGCACAATTTTATCCACATGCATGGATTCAATCTTCGGTCCGGGAAGAGAATATAAGAAAAACTTGCCGTATCTGGTTTCAATTACTCTTGTATCATAAATAAGCACGATGCCCTTATCCCGGGCACTGCGCACAAGCCGCCCAAAGCCCTGTTTAAAGCGAATGACCGCTTGGGGAATAGACAGCTTCATAAACGGATTTTGCTTTTGCTCCACGAGCATTTCAGCCTTTGCCTCTACCAGCGGGTGGTTGGGAGGCTGGAACGGCAGTCTGACAATCGCAAGAGCAGTCAGCGCATCGCCGGGAATATCCACCCCTTCCCAGAAACTGCTGGTACCCAGGAGCACAGAGGCCTGATTTTGCTGGAAGCGCCGCGTCAGCTTGCTCCGGTTGCCGCTGTCAATGCCCTGACCCAGCACTTGAATACTGAAAGGAGCCAAAAGCTCCTTGAGCGGATCATAGGCCTGTCTCAACATTTTATAGGAAGTGAATAGTACAAGCATCCTTCCTCCCGTCTCCACCGCTGCCTCGGCAAGCGATTCGGTCAGTCGGGTAATAAAATGCGGGTCCGCGGATTGGCCTTTTAACCCCGGAAAATCTCTAGGAACAATGACAAGCGCCTGCTCCCTGTAATTGAACGGCGATGGCAGCTGAACGGTCTTCAGCCGTCCTGACTTCTCATGCTCCCATAGCCCAAGCTGTTCACTAGCATACGAAAAGGACTTCTGCACAGATAACGTTGCGGACGTAAGCGTGATGCTCTTTTTCGTATCAAAGAAATACTTTTTGAGCTGTCCGCTTACATCCGCCGGTACGGCAAACAAGTGAACCGATTTGGTCTTAAACTGGGCTGAAGCCTCAATCCAGTATACGGTAGACTGATCCTCCATCTTGATAAAGGTTCGCAGATCATCCTTGAGCCGGTTCAGATCCTTGACGATACCGTTCAAATCCGTGACCAGCGCCTGAATCGAGTGGTCATCCAAACGGTCCTTAATCTCGGACAGGAGCTTGTCCATCGTTTTGGCCATCCTGCTGATCTGGGTATGCAGATTCGTCTCCAACATTTCGGCTTCCTGCCAAATTTCAGGCAGTGATTCCGGCTTGAGCCTTAGCACAGCAGGCATATTTTCCACAGAATCTGCTGGAGCAGTGCTTGTGCAGCTTGCATAGAGAAGCTCCATAAGCCTGTCCCAGCCCTCTTTAATTTCCGTCAAATAAGGTTGAATGCTGTCAATCGTCTCATGCCATGCTTCAATGTATTCGTCATCCTCATTTTGCAGCTTGGCTTGCAAAGTTGTGAGCATGCCGTTCTTGGCATCCTTGTACAGCCTGAGCAGCGGATGCTGAAGGGAGAAGTAGGATACCTGCAAGCCCAGATGCTTGCTCGCCACCTCTTCAAGGTGGTGTGCCTCATCCACGACCAGATGCTCGTAAGCTGGCAAAAGACGATGATCAGCACGAATATCAGTAAACAGCATCGAATGATTGGTAATAATGACATCCGCAAGGTTCGCTTCCTGCTTGGCACGGTGGTAGAAGCAGCGCTTAAACCACGGGCAGGCCCTGTTGAGGCAGGAATCCGCATCACTGGATACCGTCTCCCAAAAATCCGCGCCTTTATTGCCGAAATGCAGTTCCTCCTGATCGCCGTGCTCTGTCTCGCCAAGCCATACAATCATTTGAGCCGCAGTGATACGGTCTTCGTTCGGGGCAATAAAATCCTGTAAATTCACTTTGCCTTCAAACTTGCGCAAGCACAAATAATTGCCCCTGCCTTTAAAAACGGCTGCCCGGAATTCAAAAGGCATTGTCTTTTGCAGCAACGGAATATCACGTTCCCTGATTTGTTCCTGTAAGTTAATGGTATGTGTGCTGACGACTATCTTTCTATCATTGCGAACACCATAAAATAAAGAGGGAATCAGGTAGCCAAGAGATTTTCCAGTGCCTGTTCCGGCTTCAATCAGCAGATGGCTGCTTGTCTCCAGCGCATCGTACACTTCCTGAAACATCTGGTTTTGTGCTTCCCGTTCCTCATAATTTTTGACCTGCTCACGGAACTTCTGGCGAACAAGCTCCATATAATCTGAAAATTCAAGCCCATCCAGCACAACTGCGGCCTCAAGCCCCTGTCTTGGCGCCTCTTCTTCTGTCCAGTCTTCAACCTGCAAAGCAAACTGTCTAAAGTAAGAATGCATATTTTCATCTAATGAAGATTCTTTTTCCTTGAAAGAAAGAGTCTGGTGAATAAACCAGCCCAAATCCTCATTCGGATTGAAAAATGATGCCAGTCTTTGCAGCGTGAGAAGCGGCAAATCACGCAGTTTTGCCACACATTTTTGCAGCAGCACCGCCGTTGCCAGCGCGTCACTGTCTGCCTGATGATGACGGTCATGCGTTATGCCAAATATCTCTGATACTGCGCTAAGCTGATAAGTCGTTAGTGAAGGATACAGGAATTTCAACAGATCGATCGTATCCAGCCTTCTGCCTACGAACGGCATATAACCGCTTTTATCCAAAGCCTGGTTAAGAAAGCCAGCGTCAAATCCGACATTATGGGCTACAAGAACTGCATCTGCAAGATGGGGGATCATGGCGAGAAGCACCTCTTCTACAGGAGGTGCTTCAGCGACCATTTCATCATGAATTCCGGTAAGCTGGGTAATAAAAGGCGGAATTTCGACAGTCGGCTTGACAAAGGAACTGTACGTATCCGTAATGTTTAAAAACTCATCAACAATAACAAGTCCAACCTGTATAATTTCATCATCGGCCTGGTTGCCGGTCGTTTCCAAATCCAATACTGCAAATTTCATCCGGTTCGACCCTCTCACAAACAGCTAAGTTTCGCGCTCCCGAAATATAACGATAACTGCCCGTCCCGGGTCTTGCATGCATGAAGATTGCTAAGCGTTTCCTCAAATGACGGATCAGCGTCATAGGCTTGTTGGAAATAAACTTCCGCCTGATCCAGATTTTGACGGATCGCCTGGATGCAGCCAAGTGCATTCAGCCCGAGGGCCTGCCACTTTGGGTGATCCGTAAGTGCGACAATCAGTTGAAAATGCCGTTGTGCTTCATACCATTCCTGCATATGCATATATGTCATCGCAAGAAACAGCCTGGCAAGGTTGCAATCGGGAGAATGCTCCATCACTTTATTGAAGGCATCAGCGGCTTCCGGGAACATATAGAGCTTGAAATAGCCTTGTCCTTTTGATAATAATTGCTCCAATGCTACTGGAGAAACAGCAGCGGCAGAGAGCTTGTCTGCATGAGCCGTCTTGAGCGGCATCGTAGTTATATTCGTCTTTTCTGGGACAGAATCCTGCATTTTATCATTAAAAAGTGCAATTTTCTCCTCAAAACTGAGCCATTCATCCATTATTTTGTCACTCATTGCCTTTAACACCGAGAACTGTTCCTCATCCTGACCCTTTAATATGCCATTCGGATTGCGCTGGATCAGCTCATCAAGCAGTTCATTCATGGTCGCAAACAAATGGCTGAACATGGATAGATCATCCTCCTTGACAGAAGAATAAGCATTATGCCGCGAGCTGCAAAAAGTCCGGCTGCAACAATTTCTGTTTGCCGGACTTCTCAAGGGCCCCCGGCAATTTATTTGTATGCTCATTCTTTGTCTCGGCGGTTGTTTTCATACGGTCAAAAGACGGTTTGCAAAGCATTAACAAAGTGATGCTTATTTGACAGTAGCATGAATTTCTTCCGACAGCAATTCCGCCGGCCGGTTATCGTCATTCATAATGACAACCTTCGGTTTGTGCACGCGCGCTTCCTCATTCGTCATCATGGCATAAGCAATAATAATTACTTTATCACCGGGTTGAACCAGCCGTGCAGCGGCACCGTTCAAACAGATAACACCCGAACCGCGCTCCCCCGGTATGACATAAGTCTCCAGCCGGGCGCCATTATTATTATTTACGATCTGAACCTTCTCATTGGCCCAGATATCCGCCAGCTCCATCAAATCTTCATCAATGGTAATGCTGCCTACGTAATTCAAATTTGCTTCTGTAACCGTCGCCCTGTGCAGTTTGGATTTCATCATCGTCCTAAACATGGCTGGCCACCTCTTTCGCAGTAAATAATCGGTTATCAATAAGTCTTGTGCTTCCGAACCGGACCGCCATCGCAACAATCCAGCTTTCGTTTATGCCCTTCAAAGGCAGATTGTTATTCAACTCTGTCAAATCAGGATACCCAAGAACTTCAACATAATCAATGTCAGATAGTGGTGCGGCTTCCGTTATATATTGAACGAGCTTCCCGCGGAGCGAAGCTGGCGTCTCGCTCTCAGAGCGGGATAGCTCAGACGCTTTATTCAGAGCCTGTGACAGCACCACTGCCTGGATACGTTCAGCATCATTCAGATATACATTGCGTGAGCTTAGCGCCAGCCCGTCTGCCTCACGTACGGTCTCGCACGGAACAATTTCAACCGGAATATTGAGGTCCTCTGTCATTTTGGCGATCACGGCCACTTGCTGCGCATCTTTCAGGCCGAAGTAAGCCCGGTCAGGTCCTATAATATGAAACAGCTTGCTCACAACTGTGCCCACACCGTCAAAATGTCCTGGCCGCGATGCTCCGCACAGGCGGTCTGTAACTTCAGATATGAGCACCTTGGTTTTGACCGGCTTCGGATACATTTCCTGAACGGGAGGCATAAATACAATATCCACGTTCTCCTTGCCGGCAAGCTCCAGATCGCGCTCCACATTGCGCGGATAGCGTTCAAAATCTTCATTCGGCCCAAACTGCAGCGGATTGACAAATATGCTGAGCACTGTCAGTCCGCTTTCAGCTTTGGAGCGGCGCATTAAGCTGGCATGGCCCTCATGCAGAAAACCCATCGTCGGCACAAAGCCGACGATGCCGTCTCTGTTCTCGCTCCGGTACGCTGCAACAGCATTTTTGACCTCGGTAATGGTTGTACGAATAAGCATCAGCCATTCTCCTTTGCAGAACCATAGACAGGACCTGCCGCCTTTCCTGCTGTCGCAGCCGTGAATACATGCTCCTCAGCCGGGAACTGGCGGGTCTTCACGTCCTTGACGTAGCCCTCGATAGCACTGCGGATGGTCGAGCCGATGTCCGCATAATTTTTAACAAACTTCTTCGGGTGGTATGGAGATGAGTATTGCAACAAATCATGGTATACGAGCACTTGTCCGTCACAGCCGCGTCCTGCGCCAATGCCGATGGTCGGAATGGAGAGGGCTGCGCTGATTTCAGCGGCAACCTGCTCGGTTACAAGCTCCAGCACCACCGCAAATGCCCCTGCTTTCTCCAAAGCCAGAGCGTCTTCCATCAGCTTGCGCGCTGATTGCTCGTCCTTGCCCTGTATCCGGTACCCGCTTAACATATGAATGGACTGCGGAGTCAGTCCCAGATGCCCCATGACAGGAATGCCTGCACGGACACATGCTGCAACCTCATCTGCAATCTCAGTGCCGCCCTCCATCTTGATTGCGGTAGCATGTCCTTCCTTCATCAATCTGGATGCAGCCCGCAAGGTATCTTCCTTGCTTACATGATAGGACATAAACGGCATGTCCGCTATTATAAACGTTGAGCCGGCTCCTCTTGCAACAGCTCTGGTGTGATAGACCATATCATCGACAGTAACCGGTATGGTGGTATCATAGCCGAGGACGACATTTCCGAGCGAGTCTCCCACGAGTATCATATCCACCCCTGCTTCCTCTGCCAGCTTCGCAGACGGATAGTCATAAGCGGTAATTACTGTGATCGGCTCCTTGTTATCTTTCATTTGCTTCGATTTCAACACGGTTAACGGCTTAGCCATACATTCAACTCCCTTTAAGTGTAGGATGCACAAAAAAACCTTTTAGCCGCTGCTAAAAAGGTCCCTAACCAAAAAGGAACTTCGTTTTTGCGAGCTTCCTTCTGTCTCGGTCCCAACGGCTCAGAGCAGAATACGCTGTGCTATATCATCATGCCGGATTGTTAGTCATTGTTATTCCCCTGCTCTGGCGATAACGAGTACAGTTCCGCCCTGGCGGATACCGTCTCGCAGCCTGAATAACAAGTTCTGTAATCAATCATGTGTCAACATGACCTCCAGCAAACCTATTTTAGCAAAAAAAAAGAACTCCGTCTATGAGACGGAGTTCGGCATTCCCATTTCCGCAGAAAAAAACGGTTTGAGCTGACCGTCATCCAGCTTTACGAGCAGTGCCCCGTTCTCCTCCAGGCCAACAGGAATCCCCTCGATAATGCCCTGCGGTGTTGTCAATACGACCCGCTGCCCGAGCGACACAGCAAGTGCCTCCCATAGCGAGCGAATCGGAGCAAAACCCTCTTGAAGATACAAATCATACAGCTCTTCAAGCTCCTTCATGAACTGGACAATGATATCGGTCCGGTCAAGCTTCCTGCCGACCAGCATCCGCAAGGATACCGCCTTGTCCATCAGCTCCGCGGGATAGTCCTGCTCCTCCAGGTTGACGCTGATGCCAATTCCGGCCAAAATGTAATTCAGACGCTCTTCTTCAGCCGTTGATTCCAGCAGAATACCGCTGATTTTCCTGCCGTCTACCAGCAAATCATTCGGCCATTTGATGCCGATTGGCAAGCCGGTGGATTTCCGCAGGGAACGGCATAGGGCAACGGCAATCAACAGCGTGAGCTGGGGACTGAAATGAATGGCCAGATTAGGCCGCAGCAGCAGGCTCATCCATATGCCCTTGCCCTTGGGTGATTCCCAGCTTCGTCCCATCCGGCCCCGGCCCTGGAGCTGCTGCTCTGCAATGACGAGCGTTCCTTCGGGCGCCCCATCTTCCGCAAGCGCGCGCAGTACCGTCTGTGTCGAATCGACTGCCTCATGCAGATGGAGCCGTCTTGCGAATCTCTCTGTAGTTAAAGAACGAAGCAGTGCAGCTGCACTGAGCCTGTCCGGCACCGCAACCAGCTTATACCCGAGCTTGCGCGATGCTTCAAAGCGGTAGCCCTGCTCCTCCAGCTTGCGGATCTTTTTCCATACGGCGGTTCGGCTGACGTTCAGCTCCTTGCTGATTACTTCGCCGGACAAATACTCGCCTTCTTTATTCTGAAACATACTTAGCAATTCGTCACTCATGATGGCTCCTTTTCCAGCCGCCTGCGCACCTGCTCCACAAGGGCGTCCTTTTCGTTGGGCAGCCTGCCCAGCGCCACATCAAGCAGCAAGTCAGACAGCAGCTGTTTCAGCCATGGTCCACCCTTCATCCGGACTGCCGACATGATATCTCCGCCGTTAACCGCCAGCTGTTTCAGCTCACTGATTTCAAGCTCGCTCCACAAACGCCGCAGCAGGGAAACCGATGGCAATGAAGCTTGATCACCTGTCAATTGTGGTGCCTCTCCGGCCATTTCCAGCCAGAGACCGGATGTTTCCTTCCCGAATTCCAGAATGAGACGGGTCCACCTCTCCCTGATTGTTTCCTCTTCCAAATTGGCATGAGTAAGAATCAGGCGCGTTGTCTCTCTGTGCAACGCAACGATGGAGCTGACTTCATCCGAATGCTGCCGCGAGTAGCGCAGCGCCTGAAACAGCTCGCCGGAAGCCTTCGCACCCAGGCCGAAGGACAGGCACAGGGCCGCCCACCGGGCGCTTGCAGCACTTATCCGTTCAAGCAGCGCCTCCGGCTGCCCGGCCTCCAGGGGCAGACTCCAGGTTGCCGGTGCCTGATCCAGTGCGAGCGGGAGCTTGTCCTTCGTATATTCCAGCAGCCTGCTTGCGAGCAGCAGCTGCATGGCCTTGTCCGGATGCGGACCTTTGATCATCTTGTACAGCTCTGCCCCGACACGCTCCATCGCAATATGCTGCAACAGGCTCCGATGTCTGATTATTGCAGTCCAGGTCGAAGGCTCGATCGCATCTCTGAGGGAACCGTAGTCCGCCGCAAAGCGAATGCCACGCAGCATCCGCAATGCATCCTCCTGCAGCCGGGCATCCGCATCTCCGACACACCGGATCAGTCCCTGCTCCAGATCGCCTCTTCCGCCGAACGGATCGATCAGTTCACCATGCTCATTAATAGCCATTGCATTCATCGTAAAATCACGGCGGCGCAAATCTTCATTCAGGTCGGATATAAACTCCACACTCGCAGGCTTTCGGAATGCTTCATAGGCCGATTCCTTGCGAAAGGTCGTCACTTCATAGGTTCCTGTTCCAGTAATCACCGTCACAGTGCCATGCTGGAGACCGGTTGGCGCGACATGCTCAAACAGCCCCAATACTTGCTCAGGGGTAGCAGAGGTTGCCATGTCAATATCGGTGATGGTTCTTCCGGCCAGCACATCCCGCACACATCCTCCGACAAATACAGCTTCATAATGATGGGCAGTCAGTTTGCGGATGACCGGCAGAGCAGAATGAAAAAGCGGATGGCTTAACGCCTCCTGCTCCTTACTCACTGCATGCCTCAAGAGCAACCGGTGCCGGTGCTTCCCAGCCGAGTACCCGGTAGTAGATTTGTTCATATTCCGCTGTAATCAGATCGTTGCAGAACCGGGTGCGCGCGCGGTGAAGACAAGCCTCACGAACCTGTGCATACAGCTTAGGATCCGAGAGCAGTTGGACCGCGTAATCCGCCATCTTGTCCGTATCGCCAATCGGGGCCAGATAGCCGGTTTCACCATGGGATACGAGCTCCGGTATGCCCCCGGCAATCGAACCGATCGTCGGAACGCCACAGGCCATTGCCTCCAGTGCGACGAGTCCGAAACTCTCCTTCTCGGAAGGCAGCAGCAGCAGATCGGCAATCGAAATGACCTGTGCGACATCCTCCTGTTTGCCAAGGAAATGAACCTTGTTTTCCAAGCCCATATTATTGATTTTACATTGGATTTTGGACAGTTCCGGCCCCTCGCCGACAAGCAGCAGCTTGGAAGGAACCTTTTCATTCAGCTTCGCAAATATATCCACAACGTCACTGACACGCTTCACCGGACGGAAATTGGAAATATGCATCACAATTTTTTCATTGTCCGAAGCAAAATCTTTTCTCAGCGTACCGGTGTCACGCGGGTAGTAGACCCGCTTATCCACAAAGTTATAAGTCAGATCGATAGGCTCCGTAATATCCAGCAGTTCCCTTGTCTCCTTGATCAAATCCTCAGATACCGCGGTTACTGCATCGCTTTCCCGGATTGCAAGCCGGATCAAATCCTTGAGGGATTCATCCTGGGCCAATACGGTAATGTCCGTACCGTGCAACGTCGTCACCGTCTTCACATCACGGTCCATCATCTGCTTGGCAAGGAATGCACAGATGGCATGCGGAACTGCATAATGGACATGGAGCAGATCCAGCTGCTGCATCTTGGCGACCTGGGCCATTTTGCTTGCTAAAGAAATATCATAAGGCGGATAACGGAATACGTAGTAATCGTTAACTTCAACCTCATGATAGAATATGTTTTTATGAAATTGTCCTAACCGGAATGGAATACTGTGTGTAATAAAATGAATTTCATGTCCCTTCTCGGCAAGCAGCTTGCCAAGCTCCGTTGCGACAACCCCTGATCCGCCAAGTGTCGGATAGCAGGTAATGCCGATTTTCATCGGTCTCATCTGTCGTGCACCCCATTTCCTTTGCTCTAGTCGAATTATATTCTTTAGCCCGTTAATCATTCATGAATCAGACCCGTCCATTAAAATAAATCAATGGTGAGCGGGCGCTTGACAATAAATCCTTCAGCGTAAGCCATTTGCTTGGAAGTACCCAAAATTCTGTCCCGCGCCTCTACGTTATCCAGGTAACCCTGGGTAAGCGGGGTAGCAACCTGGTCATTGCCGCCGGACGGCGCTGTAAACTGCGATTTATAGGCACTTAACGCTCTCCGCTTGATATCGTAGTACGGACTGATGTCAACGACAAGGCCAACATCCTTCACGTCATTTATATAATAAAAAATAAGCTGCTCCACCTGATGAGCCGGCAGCTCAGGCAAATAGCGGCGCAGCTTTGCATTGAAAACCGCTTCTTCAATGAGGCGGCTGCATGCATTATGATCCGGATGACGGTCATCCCAGTATGGGGCGAATACAATGCGCGGCTTCAATCTGCGCAGCTCGGCCACAATTGCAGCAAGCTGCTCCGGGCTTCCGGTAAGTCCCCGATCCGGCAGCTTGAGGCAACTGCGATAGGCAAGTCCGAGAATTTCGGAAGCGTCAGCCGCTTCCTCCCGCCGGATATCTACCGTCCCGTTCGAAGACATCTCCGCTTCTGTCAAATCACAAATGCCGACTTTGAGTCCCGCTGCTGCATGTCTCGCAATCGTACCGCTCATGCCAATCTCAACATCATCAGGATGTGCGCCAAATGCCAAAAGATCTACATAGGCCGAACTCATTATGATTCACCCGGCTTGTACTTGTGGACAAGCTCTCTCCAGGCAAAATCTCCGCGCTGCAGCGCACGCACCAGCAGTTCCGCCGTGGCAACGTTCGTCGCAACCGGAATACCTTGCACGTCGCACAGACGCAGCAAAGCAATAATATCCGGCTCATGCGGCTGAGCCATCAGAGGGTCTCTCAGGAAAACAATCAAATCCATCTCATTTTGTGCCACCAGCGCCCCAATTTGCTGGTCGCCGCCAAGCGGACCGGACATGAAACGATGAATTTGCAATCCCGTCTGCTGCATAATTCTTGTGCCCGTTGTACCGGTAGAATATAAATTATGATTCTCAAATGCCTTTTCATAGGCAATAACAAAATTGACCATCTCATCTTTTTTTCGATCATGTGCTATAAATGCAATATTCATCGCTGGTTGCCCCCTAGTATCCCTGTGCTAATCCATCAAATGCTCAAAGCCGTAGACCATGCCTGAATATGTCATAACCTTCTTCACCGCTGTATTAACCCCCGGCATATAGCCAGCGCGCTCATAGGAATCATGTCTAATCTTCAAGGTCTGGCCATAGCCGCCAAATACAACCTCCTGCTGAGCGAATACTCCCGGCAGGCGTACGCTATGTATACGGAATCCGTTGTAATACCCGCCGCGTGCACCCTCGATGATCTCCTCTTCCTTCGGATTGCCCTGGCGCATCTCCTCCCGGACGCCTGCGATAAGCTCTGCCGTCTTGATGGAAGTTCCCGATGGAGCATCCAGCTTCTGGTCGCCATGATATTCAATAATTTCAAGATGCGGCATATATTTGGACGCCTCCGCGGCGAATTTCATCATCAGCAGCGCTCCGATCGAGAAATTCGGCGCAATCAGTCCGCCAAGCCCCTTTTCCTTGCACAGCATGTCCAGCTCTTCAATCTGTTCCGGCGTAAAGCCTGTCGTACCTACTACCGGACGAACATTATGCTTAAGTGCTGTAAGCGTGTTGCTGTAAACAACTTTGGGAATTGTAAAGTCTACAAGCACATCCGGCTTCGTGCTTGCCAGCGCTTCATCCAGATCCTGGCTGACCAGCACACCGCAGGCCGGCTTGTGGGCAAGCAAGCCGGCATCAACACCAACTACACTGGAAGCTGTAGCAGCTACTAATTGAAGCGACTCATCTTCCAATACCATCTTTACTACTTCTCTGCCCATGCGTCCGCTTGCACCGGCGACGGCTACTTTTATACGTTCTGACATGACATGATCACCTGTTCTTTCTTCGTATTCGCCTCCATGCTGGAGCGGTGCTTTCTCTTCGCTTCCGGGAATATTCCCTGCACAGGCGCAAAGCCTCTTCATGCTGCGGATGCAGCTTCAAAAGCTGTCTCAGGCTGCGGACCGCATCTGCATACCGGTCAAGTTTGCCGCTGGCAATGCCCATCAGCAGAAGGGCCTCCCCGCTTAGCGGGTCCATTGCATAAGCATCCTGCAGCGCTGCAAGAGCAGCTTCATAATCCGGCTCCGCCTGCTCCATTAATCTGGCGGCCTTGCCGGCAAGCAGCCGGGCCTCTACCATTTGGAGCTGATAGCGGTATTCCGCATGGCTGTTATCAAGCTCCACTGCCTTTTGTGCATAAGCAAGCGCCTTGTGAAGCTTTCCGCTCCGGAAGCATGTAATCGAGCAGCGATAGCAGTAATCCGGATTATCCGGCTCGCTATCGATCGCCTGCTCAAACCAATGAATCGCCTGTTCGAAATCCCCGTAAAGGATGGATTCATAGGCTTTTCTCAACTTTTCCTTGCTATCCATCCACACCATCCTCCCTTATATATTGCTACTTAAGGTGATGGTATAGCATATGTACCAAACGTTACGCTTGTTCTGTGTCCTTGCGTGTCCAGCGCTTCGCATCCCGTGTATTGAATTTGTTCATCACTTTATTATGAGCCTCGGTCAAATCAATGTTCAGGGAATTGGCAAAGCAGTTCAAAATAAATAAAATATCACCCAGCTCCATCTCAATGGAGTTGTCTGCTTCGCCCGGTTTCTTCGGCTTTTCCCCATACGTATGATTAACCTCGCGCGCCAGTTCTCCGACTTCCTCGCTCATGCGTGCCAGCAAGGCGAGCGGACTAAAATAGCCTTCCTTAAACTGGCCGATGTAAGCGTCAACCTCACGCTGAATTTCAGCCAATGATTTTTCGTTTTTATCTGCCATGACCCAGATCCCTTTCCAGCCTTTAGACTCTTCAAAATTTAATCATTCAGATTACTTCATATGTTATCGCAAAGCGCCGCTTTACACAATGGTTAAACACTTCCGTATCCATATGGATAACTAAGCCAGCAGAAGCACACGCTAAAAAAGCCAGGCAGCAAACGCACAGCTTATTGCGATAAAAGGAGGTTTTCCGCACATATGGGCACAGTCGCTCATCCCATCCGGTCCATTATTTTTATTTTGCTCGGGACAGCAATCTATGCATTCGGGCTTCACTATTTTGTCTTGCCCAACCAGTTAATGGAAGGCGGTGTAACCGGTATCGCCGTTCTGCTTCATTATGCAATCGGGTGGCCGCTGTCCCTGTCGACGCTGCTGCTTAATATCCCCCTGTTTATCGTCGGATTAAGGATGCTTGGCTTGCGGTCGATGGTGCTGACCTTTATTGGAACCGGGGCATTGACTGTATTCCTGGCCCTTATGGAAGCACTCATACACCACGGGTGGCTGGAGCCGTTCCAGACGACTTCAGACTACATATTAGCTGCCCTATATGCCGGAGCTGTGCTGGGCACCGGGCTTGGAATTGTATTCAGGTTTGGAGGCACAACAGGCGGCGCAGATATTATCGCGCGCATCGCGGCCAAAAAGCGCGGCTGGAGCATCGGCCAGATTATTTTGACCATGGATGTCATTATTATCGGGGCCTCACTCTTTTACATCCCCAAGGAAAAAGTGCTGTACACACTTGTCACCGTCTTTATCGCCAGCAAAATTATTGATTTTATTCAAGAGGGCGCCTACTCCGTTAAAGCTTTTTCAATTATCACGGATAACGGGGAGCATGTTGCCGGGCGCATTACAAAAGAAATCGACCGGGGCGTCACCCTGCTTCCTGCAGTGGGTGCCTACTCCGGCCGGGCCAAGCATATGGTTTACTGTGTCGTCAGCAGACACGAAATTCAGGCAGTCAAAACGATTGTCAAATCGGCAGACCCTGCTGCCTTCATCATTATTAGTGAAGTAAATGATGTCGTGGGCGAGGGCTTTAATCCCGGTTAAGCCCTGCCCCAGGGACGATCCGGTCCTGCTCGAATCTGAATCTCCGCCAACCGGAATACAAAAGCACCGATAATATTACAAATCCGATCAGCAGCGTCCAGCGCCAGGGCATCCCGAGATATACAGGCGAAAAGACCGGTTCCGCCCCTTCTCCGCCTGGCGGCAGGAACAGATCGTCGATCGCCGAGGACACCATTTGAATAGATCCCTCCGCCAAGCGCAGGTCTCCCTTTCCGGCTGCCGCGGCTTGCAGAAGTGTACGGGAATAGTGCAAAGATTCCGTCACCGATTGTACAACTGCAGGATCTCTCTGCATCATCGCTGCAGGCGCAATGAGCCTGACATGGTCCTCAAGGGGCTTCAAGGCTGCCAGGGCTGCCTCTGTGTGATTGCTGCCAAGCTGCTTCCATGCCAAAAAAACACGCCGCACATCCTCTTGCAGCACTTCCTTGTATGATATCCATAAAGCATGATCATCCTGTGCGAGCGCCTCGTACGCGAGCATTAGTTGCGAGCTGTAGAACCACAACTGGCCGTGCGGCTTGCCGCTCTGGATAACCTGCCCTAACCGTTTGGTAACGTCATCCACTGCCCGCCAGCCCTCAATGGAACCATATTGCTTGCGGACATTAGCGGATTGAGATAAGCGGTTCAATTTCTGCAAGCTCTGAAAGATTAATTGCCGGTTCCCGCCATAAGCCTGCTGATAAAGCTCGTCCGACAGTTGAAACAGGCGGACTGTCTCCGTGTTGGAAGCTGCATCTATTATGCTGTCTGCCGTCTGCTGCTGCAATTGTATCTGCCATCCCGGCAGCACGAGCAGGAACAGGAGCAGGGCGACCATCACAATTCCACTTTTACCTCTCATTATGGACATCCCCCCCATACTACCGTATGGGGGGACGAGCCGCTTTATGCCTATATCCTGTTGAATTTATTATTCATTGATGCTTTTTTACGGAAAGCGAGTGCAAGCAGGGTTACCAGAAAACTGAACAAAGAAAGACCATACGTGAACTTTTCAATGGTATCCAGATCATCCAGCAGCACTCTGGACAAGGACGGAAAAATGCCATATGTATAATCCATCGTATCATTGAGCAGCAGCCATAGCAGCGCCGCCAAAGCTCCAAGCTTCCCGAAGGACATGAAGCGGACATATAGCAGAGCTTCCAGAGCCATGCCCAAATGGGAGACAACAAGCATCCAATGCTGCCACTCCAGCGGGTCCCCCTGCGCAGCACCGGCAAAAATCATCGCAACTGCCCATATGCCGTACTTAATGGAGGTAACGACCGCCAACCCCTCCAGAACGGCACGAAATCCGGTCATCAGACGGCCGGGACGGGAAGGCGGAAACAGCAAAAAGAGCAGCGAGAGCGTGAAAAACAGACTGGCTGTCGGGCTGTCCGGCACAAATACAAGCTGCCATAGCGGATGATGCTCATACGTATAGAGAAGCTGATTCCAATACCAGATGTATCCGTAGACCGTCCCTGCTGCGTTTATAATAAACAGCAGCCACAGAAAGGACCGGTTCAGTAATACAGAACGGTCCCAAAGCCGCAGCAATGACCATGACATGTATGCATTCTCCTTTTCTGAAAAACAAAGCGGCAAGCCGGATTTTGAAAAGAACCTGACCGAAAGCTTTCGGTCAGGTTCTAGTTAAGCATGTTATTCAGCGGCTTTCTTTTGCTTGGAGAGCCAGGTTGCGATCTGGTCAATTTCAGCTGTAGATAGCTTATCTTTAAAAGCTGGCATGTTTCCGTTACCATTGGTAACAACATCATGCAGCTCTTCTAAGCTGAATTGATCGCCAATTCCGCGTAATGCAGGGATACCACTACCACCATTCAGGTCAGTAGCATGGCAAGCCATACAGTTTTGCTTAATAAGGCCGTAAGCCGGATCATCCTCAGCCACGATAGCAACCGGTTTCGCGCGTTTCACAGCGCTTGGGGCAGGCTGCCCCTTCTCGTAAGCTTCACGGGCTTTCTCTTCACGGACAATGTGCTCAGGCTTTGTGCCGCTCTCCTCCAGCTGGTGCTGGTAATGATCCCAGGATACCTTGGTCAGGTATACACAGGAAATCAAGGAAAGAAGCATCAATGAGGAAGCGATCGGACGGCGGTAGAAGCGGCGTTCCTTGCCAGTGTCAAGGAACGGAGCAAGCAGCAGCGCGCCGAAAGCAAGACCTGGAATACCCATTACGCCGAGAACAACGTAGTCGCCGGACACGTATGGATATTTCAGCAATTGATACATGAACAGGAAATACCAGTCAGGCATCGGAATGAATGCGGCATTCATCGGGTCCGCCGGATACCCAAGCGGAGCAGGGTGGGCGATCGTCAGAACGAGGAATCCGACCAGTACGACCACGCCGACCATCCATTCCTTCAAGAGAAAGTATGGAATAAACGCTTCTGATTTCCCAGGAAATGAAGTGAAATCAGGCGGAATGTTGACCATACTGTTCTTTTTGACACGCGAGTCGCCAACAAACACGACTTTTTCTTTAGAATTATGGCCATGCGCCATGGAGAACCCTCCCTTCGCTTATAGTGGTCCGGAAATCCCTTGTTTCCGAATCATAAAGAAGTGTGCTGCGAGCAAGGCAAGCAATGCTCCAGGCAAGAAGAAGACGTGTATCGCAAAGAAGCGTGTGAGCGTTTGCGCACCTACGATTTCTCCACCGTTCAGCAATTCTTTAATGTAAGGTCCCAGGTAGGGTACTGATTCCGCGATTTGCAGAGTTACCTTCGTTGCAAAATATGCTTTGTTGTCCCAAGGCAGCAAGTAGCCTGTCAGACCAAGACCCAGCATGATAAAGAAAATCAGCATTCCCACTACCCAGTTCATTTCGCGAGGCGCTTTGTAAGAGCCTGTGAAGAAAACCCGGAGTGTATGTAAGAACATCATTACGATAACAAGGCTTGCTCCCCAGTGGTGCATCGCACGCACAATACCGCCGAATGCTACTTTGTGCTGCAAATAGTCAACGCTTGCATAAGCATTGATAATATCAGGCACATAGTACATGGTCAGGAACATCCCCGATAAAATCTGGATTACCGTGATAAAAAACGTCAGACCGCCAAAACAGTATACGAACGCAGAGAAGTGATGGGCGGGGTTAACATGCTCCGGCACCTCATGGTCCGCAACATCCCTCCACATTGGCGTTATATCAAGACGTTCGTCAATCCAATTGTAAATACCTTTAAACATCTGATTGTACGCCCTCCTTATACTTTAGTGTTCGGCTTAACCGGTCCGAGATAGATAAAGCCATTCTCAATCTTCAAGTCATACTCGTCCAGCGGATTCGGTGCGACTTTCAGGTTTTTGCCTTCTTTCGTATACTTCGCTTCATGGCATGGACAAAAATACTGGTCGTCTTTTTGCGTGTTCCAGTTGATTGTACAGCCCAGATGCTTACATACCGGAGAGAGGGCAAAGATATTTCCCTGATCATCCTTTGCAATCCATGCTGCCAGTTCCGGGTCGCTCTCATACCAGCCATCAACCTGGTGAATCTGGAATTTGAATTCCTGCGGCTCCGGAGTAATCTTGCTTTCTTCCACTACTTTTACGTAAGTACCCTCTGTTTTCTTGGTCAAAATTGGATCAACCGCAAAACGGACCATCGGCAAAACCGGACCTGCTGCCAAAAAAGCCGTTGTGCCTCCAAGCGTATAAGCCAGAAACTGACGACGTGTCATTTCTTTGCGTTGGACAGGCTGATGTGCGGTTTCATGATGTTCATGGTTACTCATCTTCTGTTCTACCCCCCTTACCAACCGTAACTTGCGTTTTGTCGCATGACAAAACACACGACGAACTAGGACATTACCTATAATATCCTAGGTGTCCAAGAGCGTCAAGAATATGCCTGACGATTTGGGAATATGATTCTAAGATCGCATCATAATTTGTTGGGATTTTGTCACATTTGACCTTGTATGGAACTAGGTTTCCATGCTTCACGCAAATTTATTCCGCTTTAATTGGCTCTTTTTCATTTTTTTGCTGCTGCCAAATCTCTGTAACCGCTTGCTTCACAGCTGCAGATTCAGGGATTGTCCCGTCTTCGCCAGGAGCAATTACAAGATCGGCTGCAATGCTGTCCAGCTTCAACCCTGCTCTGCCCGTTATCAGCACAATATAGCGAAACCCCGATGCTCTAAAACGGCGGCACAGCTCGTCAAGCTGCATCGCATCCGGCTCCTCATAGAAATGATAGGCCGGGTAAGTAACGAGCCGCCCCTTGAAAGGCACCTCTACAAGATCCATAATATCGCGCAGCCCCTCCAGCGCAGCTGTCGCTTCATCGGGAGTTTCAGTACCCGTCAATCCGGTAACCGGCAGCAGACAAGTGTCCAGATACGGCTTCAGCTCTTCCCAGCGGGATTTCTCAATTTCACTAAACTTCAATTCCGCCCCTCCTGTTGATTTTATCCCTTACTCTAACATTATGTTACATGAATATGGGAATACGAACAAGCCTCACCACATAATCTTCGCGGAAGGGACTTAAAAAAACAGCCTCCGCCCTGCCGCTTCCCAAGCAGGCAGGCACAGAGGCGCCTTTTATTCAAGCTGAAATGTTCAACAGGTCAGGAAGCCTGAATGGACTTTAATTCATTGGTCAAACGTCTAAAGGTGTCTTCATCCCCGGCTGCCAGCGCTGTATCAATGGCTTTATATAACCGTTCTGTGCGAAATTTCAAAATAGCATCGTCAAGCATCATTTCCGCGGCTAATGCCAGCATCGTCTCATACGTCACTTTCATTTTATCCATAGGATACACCTCCAAACTATCGTTCAAGAGATCCTATATTCTTTTTTGTATACCATGCTGTTCTCCAGCCTCATTCTCAGCAGCAGGTCTGATATGCAGGAGAAATCAGGCAGGAGGGGAGTCTCTTGTTTTAAGCTACAACTAAACCTGCTCCTATTAAAGCATATTCAACATGCGACACTCCGTTTCGTGCTTTTGCCCTCAGACAGATGAATGTGCTCGCGCCTATTCCAGCTCGATTTTGTCATTGCCAGCAATATATACTCCGGCCACCACGGCATGTCCGATTTTTGTCATGCGCAGCACCTGCCCGGCTCCCTGCTTTTCACCGATGCGAAGCAGTCCCAGATGCATCATCATTCTGAAAATGCGCTGCTCGAGGATGGACTGGGGTGTATCATAATAGTAAGGCTTGATGAACGGCTCAAGCACCTCGCCAAGTGAATGCACCGTTACCCAACGGTCGCCGAGCCGGTCAATCCAGTTGGCAAGCGACAGCAGATTCGGAATTGCGCCTTTGTAGAGGCGGAGCCAGAACTTGTACAGCAATGTCGGCTCCTCCAGCCGCCGGTTAACCACCCACTGCTCTCCTTTGGGAGTGAGCAGGAGACGACCCCCGTCCTCAATCAACAACTGATTGTAATAGGCGTAATCATACAACAGGGAAAGTCTGTTCGGATAATCTTTGATCCGGCGCCCGTATCCAAACCGCCATTCGCCGCGGGCGGGGATTTCCTCCCGGATGTGCAGGCTTTCGAGAAGCTGCTGCAGCACCCTTTTGTACATGACTCCCTCCGTATTGAGCGCAATCTCATGCTTGCCTGCAAATTGCAGCAAGGTCAGCAGGTCATCTGACATAAGCCCCTGTTCGTCACGGAAGCCTTCCGGCTCTTCCAGGTAGTGAAGAGAGCTCCTCAGCTGCCGCCCCAGTTCATCTCCAAACCGTTCTTTCAAATCTCCCGGAACATGAAAAAGGTAGCGTCCCGGACCTGTAAAACCATTAAACAGCCAGCCCGTCTGTTTAAACTTCACAATCAGGTCACGGGGACTGGGCGGCTCCTGACTGATTGTGCCCTGCTTGCTTTTTTTTGTTTTTTTGGCTGCCGCCGTATCCCGCTTCTCCGGGGCCTGCACAGCTTTGGATTCTTGCGGTCCGGTGTCGAAGCGGCTTTGCTGAACCCGGGCGATCAACTCCTCAAGACTGAACGCATTCTGCGAATCAAACAACAAAGAATTAAGAAATCGCTTTTCCTCCCATGTCATGGAACTGATTTGATTCTTAAACCCTTCTTTATTGCTAATCGCCCGGAGTATGGATTGAATCAATTCGTTCTTGGAATGGCTGTTGCACTCGCAGCGGTATACATCCGCAATCCGGGACAACTGGCCGATATCCGCGTATCCGAGCATTTCTGATAGATTCATCTTCTCCCCTCCGGTTAATCAAGTAACAAGGATTGTTGTGCATCCTCTTGCTGTACTAACCATTATGGGAAAAATCTGAGAAAATAAACCTGCATGCCCGCGGTTGCCGTATTAATCGAGATGACGCATACAGTTATGAAGAGCAGACTGCCAGCGTCCTTCGTTATAATCCATAATCGAAAATGACATATTTCCGATATAGCTCTTATCTAAATTGTCACACAGGGCATGCACCATCTGAGACAAGAAGCTGCCGTGCGAGACAACGAGCAAATTGTTCATTCCCTCCTGCAGCAGCCAATCCTTCAAAAAACCAAATCCCCTCGCCCTTACAAGCTCATCACTTTCCTGGCCTTCATAGGTTTGGCGCCACTGTTCGCCCCAGCGGCTGATTCTCTCCTGCTCCGTTGTACCTTCAATTTCACCGAAATACCTTTCCTGCAGCCGCTCATCCGGCTCAAGCAGCGGTATTTCCAGCTTCTCAGCAATAATGCGCGCCGTCTCGCGCGCCCGGGACAGATGGCTGGATACAACGCCGTCCCAATGCATGCCATCTGCTGCCAACCGCTCCGCCAGGGCCCTGGCCTGGCGGATACCTTCCTCATTGAGCGGAATATCAGTCTGGCCTTGGATTTTGCCCAATGCATTCCATTCTGTCCTTCCGTGTCTGATCCATCCGATTCTTTTTGATTCCTTCATTAGTGATTCCCCCGATTATTGATTAGATTTTCCTGAACGATCATCAAACTGCCTGTCATCTTATATCATGCACTTAGGTTTATGATGAGCTGAATTTTTTATCTGATGTTTAACCGCTGCTTTCTTGCTGGTGTATAAAAAAACAAACGCCTCCAGCACAATACGCTGGAGACGTGGGCTATGTTCGAGTACGTGAAAGCCAGTTTAAAATAAGCAAGGTTATAATAATGCCGAGTATCGATAATGCCACCCAGTACTGTGGTACAGTAGGCACGACATTAAGCACAAAGGGATCACTAATACTTGCTACAGGGATTTCCTCATAAAATTCCGTGCTGATTAAGGAGATACCTTCATTCGCATTTACCGTATCCAGCAAACCCGTAATATTCGCCATCGATGTGGTGTCCGTCTTTTCACCAAACAGAAAATATACGAATCCGCAGACAAACATCGCCATACAGCATGCAATTATAGCCGATACATTCCGTTTGAACACCCTGCTAATCTGATAGCGGCGCTCATTAATCGGCATCATCCAGGACTGCTCCATATATATACGGTCCATGACGCTGCGCGTGATGTCATCCATTGGTTCAGAAGCCGCTGGTCCTTGTTGGGCAGCGCTGCGGATCATGGCTTCACTTTCCTCCCAGATGCGAAACTCCTCCATGCAGCAATTACAATGCTGAAGATGTTGATCAATCGCCATTCGTTCGGGGTCATTTTCCGGTAAATCCCAGTAAATCCCGAGTGATTCTTGAACTTCATGGCATTTCATCTTGTCTTCATCCCTTCATATTCTTCCACTGCCAAATGTTCTCCGAAATACGGCTCAAGCTGAAGCTTCACGCTAGCACGCGCACGGAACAACAGCGACTTGACGGAACTGACCGTCTGGCCGAGTATGTTGGCGATCTCCTGATAATCCAGCTGGTCATACTCACGCAATATGAGAGCAGAGCGCTGTTTTTCCGGGAGATTGTTGATTGCTTCCCTAACCAGCAGCATGCGTTCATTTTGCAATACCTGCTGCTCGGGAATGGCATCCAGCGGGGCTACCGGTATGTATCCTGTTTCATCAAGCGAGAGATTGGCGTTCTTCTGCTTGCGAAGCTCACTGAGCACTGTATTTCGGGCAATTGTATATAGCCAGGTAGAAAAGGAGGCATCAACTTCACGGAATGAATGCAGGCTGCGATAAGCTTTGTAGAAGGTCTCTGAGCACAGATCCTCTGCCATCAGCTCCAATTGCGCGCTCTTTAGCATATGAAAGATAAAGGACAATATCTTGCGCTGGTAGCGTCGCATCAATTCCGAGTAAAGCTGTACATTGCCATCCTTGATCTCTCTTATTAACTGGGAATCGGTCATGAAGTGCGACCCTCCTTGGCCTTCGGAGTGATCTACCCAGTTCGGTATTTCCTAATCAGTTGTACCGAATCGGGAGCGAAAAGTTGCGGTCTATTTTGAAAAAAATGAGTGTCAGGTTGAATAAAGCGTCTGTCGGGGATGAAAACCAACGAAATTCGACAAAATCCGCACATTGGGATTTCGATAACAAAGCAATGTCTCTATTGTAGCACATGATGTCAATGTGTTGGTTAAAGATTTGTAAAAAAAAGACCACTCTGGTTAAGGAGTGGAATTTGATTGGCCACGCTTGACATCGGCCTCATTTTATTAACGGGTTGCCTTCTAATTTATGCTTCGGATACCTCACTGCTGTCAAAAGCCTTCACACTATACACACATCGTCTGCCCCCGGATACAATATGCTCAAGCCGCTCGATCCGGACACTTTCACCAAGCACAGTCTTGAAAAGATGCAGCTCATTTTTGCAGAGTCGCAAGCAGGCAGTGGCCGCATCGCAAATGGGACAATGCTTTTCCACCAGCAGGAAACTGCCATCCTCCTGATCCTGCACCTCCGCCATATAGCCCTCCTGTGAGCGTATAGACGCCAGCTTCTCGAGCCGCTCCTTCAAGCCCGGGTTTTCGCCGATTTGCTCTGAATACTGCTGCTGCATTTTTTTGTTTCGGACATCAAGCAGCTTGTCCAGGCCGGATGGGCCAAAAGCCTCTTTCATGGAATCAATCAAACTTATGGAAAGCTCTGAATATCCGCTCGGGAAAAACTGATTTGCTTCCGGTGTAAGCACCCACAGCTTAGCCGGGCGTCCCATCGGCCGGGCTTCTTCGATGCTGGTCACAATACCTTCCTCTTCCAGCGCATTCAACTGTTTGCGTATCGCCATCCCCGAGAGGGTAAATTCAGAAGCCAGCTTCAGGACATCCATACCTCCCCGCTGTTTTAACAAATCAATAATTGCCCTCCGGGTTTTCGTAGCTGATTCTTTACTCGATTCATTTTGCTTCAATGGAATTCCCCCTTTCTCTTGTAACCGGATCCTCAATTTCAATATTTATATTTTAAACATAATTGTTGACAAAGTCAAAAATAACATCTATGTTTACTTTATAAACTTTTAAGTTTAAAAATATAAATTGCAGGTCTGACCTTTTTCCCGGTCTGGTGCTGCATGACTATGAGCGAGGTGAAAGCATTGATTGAAGTAAGCAAAAAAGCGGAATCCATCATCGCCGGAATGATACAGGATGAAGGTGGAGAAACGTTTTTCTTGAGAGTCGCCATCGAAGACGGCGGATGCAGCGGGCTTTCCTATAAAATTAAACTTGATGATCAATTGTCGGGCGAAGACAGCACAATTCAGGCTGATGGCTTTAAGATCGTATGGGAGAAGGCATCAGAGGAATTTCTTGCCGGGGTAAAGATTGATTATATAGATCAGGGGATGACCGGGGGTTTTACCATTGATAACCCGAATGCCAAAGCAACCTGCGGCTGCGGGGCCAGCTTCCGTACAGCGACCTACAAGGGTGCCCGGAAAAAATGTGACTAGAAATATTAGACCGGATTCGGACGCTAATCAAATTAAAAGGAAGAAGTGAGCACAAAATGGCCTTTGTCATTACAGAAGCATGTATTCATGAAAAAGCCGCCGACTGCGCTGATGTGTGTCCAGTTGACTGCATTGAGGAGGGCGAGGATCAGTTTTACATTGATGCAGACATTTGTATTGACTGCGGAGCCTGTGAAGCAGCATGTCCTGTTGCGGCTATTTACTATGAAGATGAACTCCCCGAAGACCAGAAAATATACATGCAGAAAGCTGAGGAATTCTACCGGATTAAATAACACGGTTTGGCTCCTCTGGCTAAACAAATATCCTTTGGAAGCTGGTGCAAATATACCGGTTGCAAAATATTTTGCGCCGGTTTCCAAAAAAAATGAAAACGCTTATTGACAAAATGAAAACGTATACATATAATAAAAGTACAGTATGGTTTCTCTCCACTCCTATCCAAATACTTAGCGCTCAGAATGAGTGCTGCCACCCGGTTCGGGTGGTTTTTTTTGTTCATTTTTACTCGTGCAGGTTGCTTCTGAACAAACAGATAAGCCTGCATGCTTCCTCTCTTCCGGAATTCATGAGCTTAGCCGGACCATGCCGGATAAGCCGCCAGCTATAGCAAAGAGGCGCTGCCAAGGAAATTACTGGCAGCGCCTCTTTGCTATATAGATAATGTGAACTAGAAATGGGTGGAATAACCGGAAGACTGGAGCAGCTGTACTGCCTGATCCAGATCCGATTGTTCCCGGAAGGATAGCCGGAGCACACCCGGTACATCTTCTCTGCTCTCAATAATTTGCAGGTTGCTCAGATTAATCCGGTGTTTGCCAAGCTCCGTTGCAATTTTCCCGATAATGCCCGGGTGATCCTCTACATCCACATAACATTCAAAAATCGAATGAATCATACCCTTGCGGCGCTCAGGCAGTTGGCTGCGGAATTCACCGGCTGTGAGAAAAGCTTCCTCAATCGCCGCTCCGTCGCCTTCCTCCAGCACCTTGATCACTTTGTTCGTCTCCTCCTGCCAGTCGGCAAGCAAAGACAGCATGACGTCTTTATTATTAATCAGAATATCGCGCCAAATAACCGGATCACTGGAGGCTATTCTCGTAATATCGCGGAAGCCTCCGGCAGCAAGAGAACTGTACAGCGGATTCCCTTCATTATAGCCTCTGATCTGATTGACAAGCATCGCCGCAATAATATGCGGCAAATGGCTGATTGCGCCGACAATGCCATCATGCTCTACAGCATCGACCATCACGATATGAGCCTTCGTATGCCTAAGGAGCGCCTTGAGACGGTCTACTGCCTCCTGGGGTGTTGTCGGGTCTGGCGTCAATACATAGTACGCGTTCTCGAACAGAATCGAGCTGGCTGCCTCTACGCCTGAACGCTCCGAACCGGCCATTGGATGGCCGCCGATAAAGCAGGCTCCCTGAAGGTCATGCTTGCGCGCACTCGCAGCGACGGACGCCTTGGTGCTGCCGACATCGGTAATAATACAGCCCGGCTTGAGCTTAAATGTGCTGAGCTGCTGTACGTACTCCTCCAGATTGCCCACCGGCACGCACAGGAAGATGAAATCGGCTGCTTCCGCAGCTTCTCTCATTGAGGTTGTCCCTTCGTCCACAACCCCCCGCTGAATGTACTTCTCCACCGAGGACGGCCGGACGGAATGCCCGATAACATGAAGCCCCGGCTTCCCTTTAAAGCAAAGCGCAAGTGAACCTCCAATCAGGCCGACTCCGAAAATGGCTATTGTGGTCATCGTCTAAACTTGCACCGCCAATTCCTGCAATACCTGCTCCAGGGCGCTGATAAACTTCTCGTTCTGTTCTTGGCTGCCGACGGTAATCCGGACATGTGTCGGGTACTTGGACCATCTGGCGCGGGAAATAACGCCTCTGCGCAGCAAGCCGTCAAATATCTGGGCAGACGGATATTTCGCATCAAACATAATAAAATTTCCGTAAGCCGGGAAATAGCTCAAGCCCAGTCGTTCAAACTCTCCGGTCATGTAATCAATCCCGCGTCTGTTCTGTTCACGACAGTAAGCCACAAACTCATTATCAGCGAGCGCTGCTTTAGCGGCAGCTTGTCCGAAGCGGCTTGTATTAAACGGCTCGCGAACCTGATTAATATAACGGATAATTTCCGGATGTCCGACCCCAAAGCCGATACGCAGCGATGCAAGTCCGTAAATTTTGGAGAACGTGCGCAGCAGAACCATGTTCTTGTACCGCTTCAGAAATTCAAAGCCGTCCGGGTACTGCTCGTCCTCAATGTATTCACAATAAGCCTCGTCAAGCACAACGAGCACATGCTGTGGAACCTGGCTCATAAATTGCTCCAGCTCATCCTTGTGCACGATTGTACCTGTCGGGTTGTTCGGGTTGCAGATCCAGACGATCTTCGTCTTGTCTGTCACACGGGCCAGCATCGCAGGCAGATCATGCTTGCCGTCCTTGAGCGGGACCTCAACAATCGTCGCATTCTCAACTTCTGCATTATGCTTATACTGGGCGAAAGTCTCGTCCGCCATAATCGTCTCGTCGCCTGTTGTCAGGAAAGCGCGCGCCAGCATCAGGATGACTTCATCAGAGCCGGCTCCGAAAATAATCTGGTCTGTGCCAACGCCGAATTTGGCTGCAATATCAGCCGTCAGGGCAACACTGGCCCCATCCGGATAAATGCTCGTGTTGGAAAGCTCTGCAACAATTGCTTCCTTCGCTTTCTCCGAAGATCCGAACGGATTCTCATTGGAGGCGAGCTTAATGACCTCTGTCAATCCGAGCTCCCGTTTTACGTCTTCAATCGGTTTGCCCGGTTGGTAAACGGGTAGATGAACTATATTTTTTTTAGGCTGCATCACGATCACCTCATCGAATTCTGTTAAACACTATCCTTCACATTCTCTCATATCCGGCGGCCATTGAAAAGCCAAAAAAATCACCTTGCTTGTCAGCAAGGTGATTACGAACCTCAATATGTCAGGCACTGGAGGATTAGCCCTTCAGTTCCTTGACAAACTGCCGGATTTGCTCCAGCCCTTCCTTACGCCGGCCGGCATCTTGCAGAAGCGGCAGCGTATCCTCAATTTTCCGCACAATTGCACTTCCGACGACTACGCCGTCGCACTGCTTGGAAAACCGCTCAACATGCTCCCTCGAGGAAATCCCGAAGCCGATTGCAATCGGCAGTTCAGTCGATTGCCTTACATCAGACAGGAACGTGTCAATACCACTGTGAAAATCGGAGCGCACACCGGTAACACCCAGTGAAGATACACAGTAAATAAAGCCTCTCGCCAGTCCCGTAATGCGGGCGATACGCTCTTTGGAGGTCGGCGCGACAAGCGGGATCAGGTGGATATTCGCCGCTTCCGCCATCGCACGCAGCTCCCCGTCTTCCTCAATTGGCAGATCAGGAATAATCAGTCCGCTGATCTCTTTTCTGCCAATCAGCTCAAAGAAATTTTCCAGCCCCATCTGGAAAACCGGATTATAGTAAGTAAACAATACAAATGGAAGCTTGATTCCTGCTTTCCGGGCGTCTTCGGCCACCTGAATGCATTCCGTAATCGTAATGCCATGCCTGAGGGCACGGCCGGAGGCACGTTGAATAACTGGTCCGTCCGCCAGCGGATCGGAATAAGGCACGCCAAGCTCAATCATGTCGGCTCCAGCTTCCTCCAGCTGCCGGATGATTTCAATCGTGGTTGCCGCATCCGGATCCCCAACTGTAAGGAACGGGATAAGCGCCGTCTTCTCCTGCTCCCTTAACGCAGCAAATGTCTGATCAATAAGATTCATCGTTACATTCCTCCCAGGTATCCCATGATCGCTTCAACATCCTTGTCACCGCGGCCGGACAAACTGACAACAATCGTCTGATCCTTGCCGAGCGAAGGCGCCAGCTTCATCGTCTGGGCAATCGCATGCGCAGATTCAAGCGCCGGTATAATGCCCTCCGTACGGGAAAGCAGCTGGAGCGCCTCAAGTGCCTCCGCATCCGTAATCGGCTCATACTGTGCACGCCCGCTATCCTTCAAATAGGAGTGCTCTGGTCCGACCCCCGGATAGTCCAGACCTGCTGAAATGGAGTGGGCGGGCAGTACCTGTCCATGGTCATCCTGCAGCACATAGCTGAGCGAGCCCTGGAATACGCCATGACGGCCCTTGGTCATCGTTGCCGCATGCTCTTCCGTTTCCACGCCTTTGCCGGCTGCCTCAACGCCGATCAGCTTCACCGACTCATCCTGAATAAACGGATAGAAAATTCCGATTGCATTGCTCCCGCCGCCAACAGCAGCGACGACGTAATCAGGCAGCTGGCCCTGCTCGCTGAGCATCTGCTCCCGCGCCTCATCGCCAATAATGCGCTGGAAGTCACGAACCATCTTCGGATACGGATGCGGTCCCGTAACCGAACCCAAAATATAGTACGTGTCTGTAACATTGCTTACCCAGTAGCGCAGCGTTTCATTGCAGGCATCCTTCAAGGTACGGGTGCCGGATAATACGGGCACAACCTCCGCTCCGAGCAGCTTCATGCGGAATACATTAAGCTGCTGGCGCTTGGTGTCTTCTTCGCCCATAAACACCTTGCATTCCAGGCCAAGCAGTGCCGCTGCCGTCGCAGAAGCTACACCATGCTGGCCTGCGCCTGTCTCTGCAATGACCTTAGTTTTGCCCATCCGTTTGGCAAGCAGCGCCTGAGCAAGCGAGTTGTTGATTTTATGCGCGCCAGTATGGTTCAAATCTTCCCGTTTCAGGTAGATCTGCGCGCCGCCCAAATGTTTGGAGAGTCTCTCCGCATAGTACAGCGGCGTTGGTCTGCCGGAATACTGCTTGAGCAAATATTGAAGCTCCGCTTGAAACTCCGGGTCTTTGGCGTAATGGTCAAACGCCTCTTCGAGCTCGAACAATGCATTCATTAATGTTTCCGGCACATAGCGGCCTCCAAATTTGCCATAGCGCCCATTATCGTCCGGTACCTGATTCATGATTCCTTCACCCTTTCAACAAATGCCCTTATTTTTACAATATCCTTGACGCCATCCGTTTCAACACTGCTGGATACATCCACCCCGTCCGGCTTAAAGCCGAGCAGGTCCTCTACATTGCCCGCATGCAGTCCTCCTGCGACATAGAGCGGAAGACCAAGCTCATGGGCAGCTTCACGGTAAGCCGGAATGTTGCGCCAGTCAAACGGCCGGCCTGTTCCGCCTCCGGCTGTATCGATGAGCACCCCGTCGATGCTGCCTTTGTAAGGCGCAAGCAATGCCAGCGGACCGGGAGTGCCACCTGACTCAGAAGAAACGCTGCTGTTTCCGGTTATTACATTGTCGCCAGAATCCCCGGCAGACAAGGAAAACACCTTCCACACCTTAACGCCGAGCTGCTTTACAGCATTGCAGAATTCAGGCGTTTCGTCGCCATGAAGCTGCAAGACATCGAGCGGTGCCGCTGCCAGAACAGCCTTCAGCTCATCCAGCGGGGCATTAACAACTACGCCCACTGCCTGCACTGGTTCACCCTTGTCACTGCGCAGTAAACGTACGGCCCGCAGCAGCTCCCCGGCCTGTTCAGGCGTAACCTGACGGCGGCTTGGAGCCAGTACGAATCCGACCTCGCTAATCGCAAGGCCGTGAAGCTGATTAATGATCTCTGTATTCTTCAATCCGCACACTTTGACTCCCGTTGCTGCTGTCATCGTGCCGACACCGGTCCCATCAATTGTTCGACGGCCGTTCCTACATGCTCCTGGCGCATGAAATGCTCGCCAACCAATACGCCATGCGCACCGATGCCTTGCAAGTAAGTGATTTCGTCCGGCCCGGAAATGCCGCTCTCGCTAATGACGGTTGCGCTTTTTGGCATCATGCCGATCAATTGCTCTGTCGTGCGGATATCCGTAACGAAAGTTTTCAGATTGCGGTTATTGACACCAATCAGTGTGGCCTTGTCAATGTCCAGCACCATCTCCAGTTCCTCGCGGTCATGAACCTCCACCAGCACATCCATACCGAGAGTTTTTGCCAGGTCGTAATATTCGCTGAGCTGGCTGGAAGTCAAAATTGCCGCAATGAGCAGCACTGCATCTGCTCCGATAACACGCGCCTCATAAATTTGACGGTAATCAATAATAAAATCCTTGCGCAGCAGCGGCACTTTAACCTGCTGGCGCACCTGGGTCAGATAGTCATTGCTCCCCTGGAAGAAATCCGTATCCGTGAGCACAGAGATACAATCAGCACCGTGGCTTTCATACAGAGACGCCAGCTTAACCGGATCAAAGTCAGCCCGGATCAAGCCTTTCGACGGGGATGCCTTCTTGACCTCGGCAATGAGTCCCATCGGGCGCTTGCGGCCTGTGGTCAAGGCTGTTTCAAAACCGAGACAAGCCGGAAGCCCGGCGATTTGCTTCTCATAGTCCGGCAGTGAAAATCCGGATGCCAGCGCCTCTACTTCCTTGCGCTTTACGTCCACAATTTTATCAAGAAACATGGGCATACTCTCCTGTCGTCCGAATTAGCTGCTCCAGCTTGGCCGCTGCAGCTCCTGCTTCAATTAATTCCTTGGCACGGCGGACGCCATCAACAAGCGACTCCACCGCCCCCCCTACATAAATACATGCTCCTGCGTTGGCCGCGATAATATCCCGATAAGGCCCCTGTTCTTCCCCGCTGAACACTCGTCTAATAATTTGCGCATTGATCTGGGCACTGCCGCCCATAATCTCGCCCAGTTCAGAGCGGCAAAGCCCCAGCTCCTCAGGTGTAATATCATAGGTCCGGATATGTCCGTCCTTGAGCTCGGAAATCTGGGAAGGAGCGGAAAGGCTGATTTCGTCCAGTCCATCGTGGCTGCTGACAATCATTGCCCTCTTGAGCCCGAGCTGCTTCAGAACCCCTGCTACGGTCTCCGTACGGGAGCGCTCATAGATACCGAGCAGTTGGCGGTCAGCCCCTGCCGGATTCGTCAATGGTCCGAGCATATTGAAGATGCTGCGAATGCCGAGCTCCTTGCGCGGGCCTGCCGCATGCTTCAGCGACGGGTGATACAGCTGAGCAAACATAAAGCATATCCCGATACTATCCAGACACTGGGCTGCCTGCTCCGCCGTCAGGGTGATGTTTACCCCGAGCGCTTCCAGCACATCGGCCGAGCCCGCTTTGCCGGACATTGCCCGGTTGCCGTGCTTGGCTACCCGGATTCCCGCCGCTGCGGCAATAATAGCCGAGGCCGTGGAAATGTTGAATTTGTGAATGCCTGAACCTCCGGTTCCGCAAGTATCAAGCAGCCCTTCCTGCTCCGTCGTGACCCGGCTGGCTTTCGCACGCATCACCTCGGCAAAACCGGTAATTTCATCCACCGTCTCGCCCTTCATCCGCAGTGCCGTCACCACCCCTGCGATCTGCGCTGAGGTTGCCTCCCCGCTCATGATAATCTCCATAATGCCTGCCGCTTCTTCACGCGTCAGATGCCCTCCGCCAATGATTTTAGTGAGTGCCTGCTGCATATTTAAAGACGTTATCGTCATTGTATAAGCCCCCTAAGCCTTCAAGTGGTAATCGATATTGGTGACCTGTACGCCGCCAGCGGCTGCACCCTGAACCGGAAACATAAGCTCTGCCGCACGAATTGCCTTGAGCAGCGCCATTGCTTTGTTGACTGTCTCCATATACTCGCTCTCCGGTACAGAGTCCCACACAATACCTGCCCCGGCCTGCACATAGGCTTTGCCCTGTTTGAAAATGATTGTGCGGATAGTGATGCATGTATCGAGACTGCCGCCAAAGCCAAGATAACCGATTGCTCCTGCATAGGCGCCGCGCGCCTCATTTTCCAGCTCCGCAATAATCTCCATCGCTCTAAGTTTCGGTGCTCCCGACACCGTGCCGGCTGGCAGGCAAGAGACGAACGCATCGAAGAAATCCTTGTCCTCTCTTAGCTTGCCGGAAACATTGGAGACGATATGCATCACATGGGAATACCGTTCAATCTCCATATAGGAATCGCAGGTTACTGTACCAAATTCGCATACGCGGCCAATATCATTGCGCCCCAGATCAACCAGCATCAGATGCTCCGCCCGCTCCTTCTCATCAGCCAGCAGTTCACGCTCCAATTGCAAATCCTGCTCCGGCGTTTTTCCGCGCGGCCTTGTTCCGGCAATCGGCCGGGTCTCGACACGGCCCTGGTTGACCTTGACGAGCGCTTCCGGCGAAGTGCCGACAATGACCTCGTCATCCATTTTCAAATAATACATATAAGGCGAAGGATTCATCGTACGTAGAATCCGGTATACCTGAAGCGGGTCAACCTCCGTTTCAATGCTGAAGCGCTGGGACAGCACCACTTGGAAAATATCCCCGGCCCGTATGTACTCCTTGGCCTGTTCAACATTGGCAATAAACTGCTCCTTGGTCAGATTGGACTGCACCTCCCCCAGATCCGGGTCCGTAGCTATAACGCCGCTGGCCATCACCGGGAAAACTGCCGGCTGCTGTAATTTCTCAAGGATCGCAGCAACCTTCGCAACCGTGGTCTCATAGGCGATCCGAATATCTTCGTCCGTGGCCTGGTCAGGAATATGCACATTGCCAATGACTTGAAGCTGCTGCTTAAAGTGGTCAAATACAATGATTTGATCACAGAACATGAACTGCAGGTCATTCATCTGCAAATCATCCACACGATGGGCCGGAAGCTTCTCATAATACTGCAGCAAATCATAGCCGAAAAATCCAATCGCGCCTCCTGTAAACGGCGGCAGCTCAGAGTTTGCCGGGCTGCGGAAACTTCTTAAATAAGCTTTCAGCGTTTCAATCGGCTTATCCTTGAACACCCGCTTCTCGCCGCGCTGCTCAATTGTCATCTCACCCTGCTTGCCTGAGATCATCATGAACGGGTCCGTGCCGATGAAAGAATAACGCGCCCACTTTACTCCGCCCTCCACGCTCTCCAGCAAAAATGCCCGGCGTTCTTGGTAAAAATGCTGGAACAAGCGAATTGGCGTCTCAGTATCAGCCATCACGTGGCGGACAATCGGAATTAAATTGTATTTCCCGGCCAATTGAATGACCTTCTGCAGTTCGGTTGTCATCGTTAGATCCCTTCTTCCATTGTTCATAGTAATTTCAAGTGAAACAGGAGCCAGCATCGAACAGCTTTTTAAATTCTATTTTGAAAATAAAAAAGCTCCTGCCGCAGCAGGAGCGAATCTACGATCAGAAGCGCGATAGAATACAGAACGAACCTGACGTATCCGGCATACAACGGCAGAACACATTGCTTTCTCAAGCAGTTGTTCCGGTCGTTCCCTGCAATACTGTGTTAAGCAACCCTCTGCTTGCATGTGATGCAGATCAGGATTGCACTCAGGCAGTTTCGTAATTCCCTCAACTCACTCAGCTCGTCTCAACTACTCTTGCTACTCATCTCTATCCACTGCAAGCAATCTTCGCTATCCTCTGACAGCAAACAATTACCATGGTGTTTTGAAAGCTATGCTTTCAGTTGTTAACCTTTATGTCGTGCATTTAAATGATGATACCAATATACAACAGAGCAGTAAAAAACGTCAACTGTTATCGCTGCAAAGGACTAAAGCAAATAGATGTCCAAAATTGCAAGGTATGCGGCATGTTCTCCCTCCGCACCCCCGGCACCATAAGTTTATGCTTGGATATATTGCTGTTTCAGCTTCTGCAGCCAGCCCGATTATTTTGTGCTAAAGTCAGGACGAAGCGCTCGCGCTCTGCCCAAATACACATGGCGAATTTCACTTTGCTGCTTGTCTGTATTGACATGAACCATAAACCGGATGCATTTCTCCAGGCTCCCCTTTACCGGAACCTCCAGCGAGCACATGAGAGGAACAAGCTCCCAACCTGCCATCTCGCGAATGACTTTCGCCGGGAATGTCGCATCCAGGTCATGCGTCACTGTAATCCAGATGCTGCATATATCATCCGGGATAATCTGATTTTCCTTTACGATCTCTTTCAGCAATTCGCTCGTTGCCTGAAGAATAACCGTTTCTTCGTTCTGCTCAACTGTTGTTGCTCCCCGTATACCGCGAACACTCATTTGCGGATCACCCCTCCTTCTTCAATTGCTCCACTACAGCCCTTACCCTGTCAGCGGACATCGCCTTGTTGATTTCAACTGTGCCGATCGCCGTCGGGATAATGTAGACCATATGGCCTTCCTTGAACTTCTTGTCATGCATCATCGCTTCCATAATCTCTTCCGTATCCAGATGCTCAGGCAATCTCACCGGAAGTCCGCAACGCTGGAGGACACGCTTTGTCACCTCATAGACCTCTTGAGGCGCTCCAAGCTCCACGCCGAGGATCGCCGCGCCAACCATCCCGATTGAAATGGCTTCGCCATGCTGCAGCTCATTATAATTGGCTACAGCCTCCAGCGCATGGCCGATGGTGTGTCCCAGATTGAGAATCGCCCGCAGATCATTCTCCCGTTCATCCTGCGATACCACTGCTGCTTTGACGCTGCTGCCTTTGTACAGAGCGTAGCCCAGCGCTTCCGCATCCAGGGCCAGCAGCTTGTCTGCATTGGCATCCAGCCAGTCAACAAATTCCGCATCCCAGATCAAGCCGTGCTTGACAACTTCGGCAAGACCGCTCTTAACTTCCCGCTCCGGCAGCGTCTGCAGTGTAGCCAAGTCGTAGAGCACCATTTCCGGCTGATGAAAAGCACCGATAATGTTCTTTGCCTGCGGGTGATTTACCGCCACTTTGCCGCCAACGCTGCTGTCATGCGCCAAGATTGTTGTCGGAATCTGGATAAAACGAATTCCCCTCATATAGGCCGCTGCAACATAGCCAGCCAGATCGCCCACGACACCGCCACCCAAGGCAATAACCGCCGAGTTGCGATCCAGTCCCGCCTTCAGCGCTTCTGTAATCAGCTGTTCGAATTGGGACAGCGACTTGGAGGATTCCCCGGAAGGGACAACTGCCGTTACGACACGGTAGCCGCCTTCCTCCAGCTTCTGCTGCACCTTAGGCAAAAATTTGGGGGCAACATTGGAATCCGATACGATGAACAGCGGAGATTTTTTGCTTAAACCATGCTTGTCAAAATAAGAAGCAATTTGGTCAAGAAGCCCTTCTCCAATATAAATCGGGTACGAGCGGTCGCCCAAATCTACCGTCAGCTCTCTCATTCTAGTACCGCCCCACTTGTTCTAGATAATTGTTCAGGTTTGCACGAATTTCCTCAATCGAGTCGCCGCCGAACTTCTCCAGGAACGCACGCGCAACTTCCCAGGCTACCACATGCTCCATGACAACGCTGGCTGCCGGCACAGCGCAGCTGTCCGAACGCTCAACCTGGGCTGTAAACGGCTCCTTCGTATCGATATCCACACTGCGCAGAGGCTTGTAGAGTGTCGGAATCGGCTTCATGACACCACGTACTACAATTTGCTCGCCATTGGTCATACCGCCCTCGAATCCGCCCAGACGATTGGTTGCACGGTGATATCCGCGCTCCTCACTGTACAAAATCTCATCATGAACCTGGGAGCCTCTAAGCTGTGCCGCTTCAAATCCAATACCGATCTCACAGCCTTTGAATGCATTAATGGATACAACAGCCTGCGCAATACGGGCATCCAGCTTGCGGTCCCATTGAACATGGCTTCCGAGTCCGACAGGCACACCTTCAATAATGCATTCCACAATACCGCCAATGGAATCGCCTTCGGCTTTGATTTGATCAATGTAAGCGGTCATTTTCTCTTCTGTTTCCTTGTCAACGACACGGACAGACGATTGCTCTGTGCGCTCGATGAGTTCATCAACCGGGAGCTGGTTAGGCGGAGCCTGAATTTCACCGATACGAATGACCTGACCGGCAACCTTAATGCCGAATTCGGCAAGCAGTTGTCTGGCTACAGCGCCGACAGCGACACGTGCAGCAGTTTCCCGTGCACTGGAGCGCTCAAGCACGTTCCGCAGATCCTTCAGATCATACTTCAATCCGCCGTTCAAATCAGCATGACCCGGACGCGGACGGTGTACCCGGCGCTTCTCCTCATCACTGCCTTCGATTGGCTCGATGTTCATAACGGATGTCCAGTGCTTCCAGTCATTGTTGGCAACAACCAGTGCAACAGGCGCTCCGGTAGTTCTGCCGTGACGGACACCTCCTACAACTTGGGCTGTATCCTTCTCAATTTGCATGCGGCGTCCGCGGCCATGTCCCTTTTGGCGGCGATGAAGCTGAAAATTCAATTCTTCAAAATCAAGAGTCAGGTTGCTTGGCAGTCCTTCTATAATTGCGGTTAACTGTGGCCCGTGGGTTTCACCGGCGGTCAAATAACGTAAGCTCAACTTGATTCCTCCTTCAACTGTAACGCCCTAAATATCTTTGCTCATTATAGTATATGCCTTGATGATTGACAAGAATGAGGGGTATCTCCCAAAGGCGTGATCATGCCTTTGGGAGATACCCCTCTGTTCGGAAAGCAGTTGAAATGGAGACAGCGTCAACTGCCCACCGTCTGCTGTTTGGCCTGGCTCTTGTTACTCCCTGCAAGATCCGGGTTTTCCATGATCCCTTTCACCTGCAGGCTGTCGAGGCCCAATATTTGCGCACATTCCTGTAAGGTGATAAAACCGCAGCGATAAGCGGCTACCACTTTGCGTTTGTCCATTGTGATCCTCCATCTTAGGCGTTTGCCGCTTAGTATTGGAGAATCTGGAAATGAATATACCTTGTTCAGCAGTTATGGGGTACGTCTGTAAAAAAAGGTTTCGACCGTCTCCAGGTTGTACTGTGACGGCGTGAAAATTTGTTCTGTGCTTCCTACAAAGAGCAGGCCGCCCGGACGAAGAGCCTTAGAAAAATTATGATATAAAAACTGCTTCGCTTCATCGGTAAAATAGATCATCACATTCCGGCATACAATCAGGTCAAATGGTCCTTCAAAACGGTCATGCAGCAAATTATGCTGCTTGAAGCGGACGGCCCGCTTCAGCTTATCAGCAACAACAAAAGCATCATTGCGCTGGCTGAAATAGGACTGCAAATAGTCTTTAGGCACATCCTTGAGCGAGCGTTCAGCATATTCCCCCTTCATAGCCTTGGCAATGACCCCTGCATCAAGATCAGTAGCAAGCAGGCTGCTGCGTTCCAAAGAGCCGAGCTTATCCAGAATCATAGCCAGGGTATATGGCTCCTCACCGGTCGAACAAGCCGCGCTCCATATTTTCGGGCTTCGGTTCTCCTTCAATATTTCCGGCATGAACCGATTCTCCAGCGCCCCCCAGCGGGTCGGATTCCGCCAAAATTCCGATACATTGATCGTCATTCTGTCAAGAAACTCATCCAGCAGCTTGGGCGTAGACTGCAGCGCCTCCCAATAAGCTTTGAACGTCGTAAATCCGTGCTTCATACGCAATGTCGTCAGTCGCCGCTTCATTTGGGCTTCCTTGTACTGAGATAAATCAATCGCTGTTTTCTCTTTTATGCGTGCGATAAATAATGCGAAGTCCTGATCCTCCACATCCGCTTCCCCCTCGAGCTGCGCCCCTTGACGAAAGGCGGCATGACTGTAATTAAATCCAGCGCTGTATCGTATGCTCGTAATCCAGAAGCTCCTCCGGCTTGAAGTAAAGCGCGATTTCGCGCTGGGCGCTTTCCACGGAATCCGAGCCGTGAATCAAATTAAAATTCGTATGTACGCCGAAATCGGAACGGATCGTTCCGGGCGCGGCTGCCAGCGCATCTGTCTTGCCAATGAGCGCTCTTGTCAGGCCAATCGCCTGATCCCCCTTCCAGACCATCGCAAAGACCGGACCTGAAAGAATGAAATCGATGAGCGGCGGATAAAAAGGCTTGCCCTCATGCTCTGCATAGTGGCGCCTTGCCAGTTCCTCATCCAGCTTCATAAACTTGGCGGCGCAAAGCTGCAGCCCCTTCTTCTCGAAACGGCACACAATTTCACCGATCAGACCGCGTTGAACACCATCAGGCTTGATCATCAGAAAGGTTTGTTCCATCTTCATTCCCCTGCCTTCAATAGTTTCGTTTAGCGATAAATCCTGCAATGTCGGTTAAATTCTTCTTTGCCGGAATAGCCGGCAGCTCCTCCAGCGCCTGGACTGCCTTGGCGATATAGCGTCCAACGAGTTCCTCGGCACGGGCAATGCCGCTGCTGCGCTTGATCAGTTGGAGTGCACGGACCGTTCCTGCCTGGCCGTCAGTATCCCGAATCCGGTTGATCTCAGGCAGCAACTCCTCAGCTACAACCGGGTCTTCCAGTGCGAACAACACGGGAAGTGTAATATTCCCCTGCCGGATATCTGAGCCCGGGGGCTTGCCGATCTGTTTCTCGGTACCGCACAAGTCCAGCAGATCATCGCCGATCTGGAAGGCCATGCCTACATTATAACCGAAACGGTACAGGTTCTGTGAAGTGGTATTGTTGCACCCCGCCGCGATTGCCCCTAACTGGCAGCTAATGGCGATCAGTAGCGCAGTTTTGCGGCGGATGCGCAGCAAGTAGTTGCGGACCGTCTGGGACGTATTGAAAAAGTCCCGGATTTGTTCCATCTCGCCGATGCACATTTCCACCATTGCCTTGGACAGCACCTGATGGATTTGCGGATTCTTCAAATCGGTAATCGTGAGCAGTGCCTTGGCATGGATATAATCACCCGTATACATGGCAATCCGGTTATCCCATTTGGACTTTACTGTCAGTTGGCCCCGGCGTGTATCGGCGTCGTCAATAACATCGTCATGGACGAGAGATGCCATATGTATAAGCTCAAGAGCAACGGCAACCTTTTTCAGCTCAT
Organism: Paenibacillus pinihumi DSM 23905 = JCM 16419; assembly: GCF_000422505.1. Classification (GTDB taxonomy): domain Bacteria; phylum Bacillota; class Bacilli; order Paenibacillales; family Paenibacillaceae; genus Paenibacillus_D; species Paenibacillus_D pinihumi. The sequence goes on from NZ_KE383864.1 coordinate 382,119, forward strand.
CGAGGTTGTAGCTGCCGAATTTTCCGGCCAGCAGTACGAATACAGGCCGAATCCGCTTCCCTCCAGCCTTGAGCAAATGCAGGGAAGTTTCACTGAGAAGCGCATGGTCGGAAGTCATGACGGCTTCCAATTCGTTCTCAATTACATTTAAATCATGCTTCATTTTTGCATACAAGTCCAATAGTTTCATTCGTTCACCTGTACAGCAGAGGGATTTGTCCAATATTCCATCTCTACCTTGTGCGGCAGTAAACCAAGCTCGCTGGCAAGGTTGAAATAAAGCTGCAGGCCGGCTTGCTGTGCTGGCCCGAAATCATAGTTCAGCTCTGTGAAATACCGGTACCAATAATCTGCCGTTCCTCCGATTAAGGTGCATGCCTTGCTGACAAGCGGCTCCAAATTGACCAGGCTGCGCCGCTTGCTCTCCCGCAGTACCTGATATACCTTGGCCAGTGTCCCGGGTTCGGCAAAGGCCGCAGATTTGCGGACAGCGACTAGCGCAAAGGTCATTCCGTAGCCTGTCCAGTTGCGCCACAGCTCTCCGAGATCAAGCACTTCATAGCGTGTATTTTCCCAAGAGGCTCTGATGGCGTCATCACCAATAAGCAGCGCAGCATCCGATTCTGCCAGCATTGCCTCCAAAGACGGCGGCTGTGTGACATACTCAGGCGCGGCTTCATAATAACGTTTCATAATGATTTTCAGCAGATTGACAGAAGTCGCCGACGCGTTGGTTACAGCAATTTTGCCCTGCAGCACCTGCTCCAGCGGCTTCTTCAAAAATAGCAGAATCGAATTGACGCGTCTTGGGCTGCTGACCGAAAGATCCGGCACAATTAAATAATCACCAGCATTCTGGGCATAGGAAAACGACGATATCGCCGCCATATCAAGCTCGCCCTCAGAAAGCGCCTTATTGAGACCGCTGGGCAGCTTGGATATAACCTCTACCCCGTCCGGATCTCCGATATAATGAAAAATAGGCCATGCGTTGGCATAATCAATCCGGCCTAAACGAAAAGGGCGGCTAGCTTCCATTATGATCGTCCCCCCATCTCCTGTAAAGATCATGATCCAGATTCATATTGTCCATCACCTTGCCTACCATAAAGTCAATCATCTCATCCATAGAAGACGGCTGATAATAAAAAGCAGGCATGGCAGGGATAATTCGCACTCCCAGACGAGCCAGCTTCAGCATATTTTCCAGATGAATGGCATGGAGCGGCGTTTCCCTCGGAACAAGCAGTAATTGCCGCCCTTCCTTCAGAGCTACATCTGCCGCTCTCGTAAGCAGGTTATTTGAAGCGCCATTTGCGATCGAAGACAGCGAACCCATCGAGCATGGAACGACAACCATCCCTTCCATCCGGAAGGAGCCGCTTGCGATCGTCGCCCCGATATCGGCATTAGGATGGAAAATCAACCGTCCTTCCTCAAGCTCACAAGCGAACTTGGCCCGAAGCGCCTCCTGGCGCTTGGCCGTATTCCATCCAAGCTCCTCCTTAAGCACTCTCCAGCCTGCCTCTGAAATGACAAGATGAACGTGGATATGCTGACGCAGCAGTTCCTCGCACAGCCGGATTCCATAGACTGCTCCGCTGGCTCCCGTTATACCGACCGCCCATCTTTTTGCAGCGGATGGCGATGACTGGTTTACCATTGATGCAGCACCACCAGATCAAATAGGGTAAAGATAAAAATAACCATGCTCAGTACCCCGTTCATGGTAAAAAACGCCATGTTTAGCTTGCTTAAATCGTATGGTTTGACAAGTGTATGTTCATAGAACAAAATGGCGATTGCAATAATCATCCCCACCAGATAGCCCCAGCTTAAATCCGTCAGCATAAACAGCGTAAAGAAGCCGATTGCCGTTATGGTATGAAAGATTCTTGCAATCCACAAGGCCTTGGCAATACCAAACCGGGACGGGATGGAATGCAGCTTCTCGTCACGGTCAAACTCAGCATCCTGGCAGGCATAGATGATATCAAAGCCTGCGGTCCACAACGCTACGGAAATATACAGAAGAATTGCAGTAAAGTCGATCTTGCCGGTAATTGCGACCCATCCGCCCAGCGGCGCAAGTCCGATGGTCAATCCGAGTACAATGTGGCACAGCCACGTAAAACGTTTGGTATAAGAATAAATAACGAGCATAAATACCGCGAGCGGAAGAAGCTTGACCGACAACGGATCGAGACGGAAAGCCGCTACAAACAGCAGGACAAACGAAATCGCAATAAAAATAAAGACCTCGCCTGATTTTAATAACCCTGCCGGCAAAGCCCGGTTTTTCGTACGTGGATTGCGCAAATCAATCGCTTTATCGATCAGCCGGTTCAGCCCCATAGCCGCGCTGCGTGCGCCAATCATGGCCAGCACAATCCATCCGATTTCCGACCAGAGCGGAAGACGCTTCTCCAAAACAACAGCGCCAAGAATGGCGCCGACAAATGCAAAAGGCAGAGCAAAAATACTGTGCTCGAATTTAATCATTTCAAGAAAAATGCTGATTTTGCGAATCATGGCCTATCCGATCCTTTCGTACCGATATGCAGCGCTGCAATCCCACCCATAAACGGGTAAGCTTTGACATGCCGCAATCCGATTTCCCTATATATTTCAGCCAGCCGATTAATGTCCGGGAAGTTGACCAGAGATGCGGGAAGCCACTTGTACTGGTCATGGCGCTTGGCAATGACTTTGCCGATGAGCGGCATTACCTTTTGGAAGTAAAAATAGTAAATCGATTTAAACGGCTGCCAGGAAGGCTTGGACAGTTCCAGGCAAACAACTTGCCCGCCCGGCTTGACGACACGCTCCATCTCCCTCAACACCTGTACCAGATCCGGGACATTCCTTAGCGCAAAGCCGATGGTTGCATAATCGAAATGGTTGTCCTCAAAAGGGAGCTCCATGGCATTGCCCTGTACCAGCTTGATCTGTTTGTTCATATTGCGGCTATTCACTTTGTTCTGGCCGATATCGAGCATATTGGCACTGAAATCCAGCCCGACAATCTCGCCGGTACCGCTGGCCTCGGCCATGGAGATGGTCCAGTCACAGGTACCGCAGCAAATATCAATAGCAGTCGAGCCTTTCGGCATCTCCATTTTTTGCATTGTAAATTTCCGCCACGCCTTATGACGGCGGAAGCTGATTAAATCATTCATCATGTCATACTTGGGAGCAATGCTCTCAAATACCGAATGTACAAACTGCTCCTTGGACTTGGGGTCCATGCTGTCACCTCATCTCGTTATATGCCGGAGCAGTTGAAGCCAGGGGCCGCAAAAATGACTCCCCGATCTGACACAGCTCTTGGACCAGCTTATCCGATTCCAGCCTTCTGGCCACAGTCTTGACATGGTCGACTGCCTGTTTAAGTTGGGCAGCCAGCTGCTTGCGAATATTATATTTCGCCAGCAAATCTCGTACCACTGAATCTTCATTGGCATCTTCCTTGAGCAGGCGCTTCTCTTCCTCGGTTCCTTCCTGAAGCACATGCCAGTAACCCCAGCTTCCTTTGAACTGCCCGGCCGTTTCCATCCGTTCCAGCTCGCTGACAACAACTTCGCATTGCGTAAAACCCTGCATCAGCGCCGGCCATTGCAGCCTGCTTTGCTCCTCCAGCATGCCTGTAAAAACATCAAACAGCTCCGTTTTCAATTTTACGCAGGTATGAAGGTATTCCTCTGCTGTCACGCGAAGCTGCTTCATTTTCATATACAAATTCATCTTTAACCGGTTAACCTCACAGATCGCTCCGCTCAGCTTTTTGATCAGGTCTATCTGGCCCTCCTGGGAAAGAAGATGGTAAAACCGGCTGCTAAAATAGTCGCCGGCAAGAACCTTCAGCTGGCGCGAGCGCATCGCTTTCTCCTGTTTGTTTCCGGTATCCGTATCGATCAAATCGTGAGTATCCAGTCCCATCTGGACAAGGGAGACAACCAGCGCGTATAACTCGCTGTATTTCTCCTCCTTGCGTTCATTAGCCAGAAAAGCGTAAAGCAGGCGGACACGGGAATCAGGAAAAGCAGGCAGCTCAGTATGAATTTGAATCATATCGTAATTGGTATATTTGCTAGCCATTTCTGGTATGCGGTAAGTTTCCATGGGACAAGCCTCCGAACAGCGCAGTCAAGCATACTGAGCCTGATATCTAAATTATTATAGCACAACTTTAAAGGTGAAGCATAAAATCTGCAGGTTGTTCATCATATTGCTACAATGTAAAAAATCCTTGTATGACGCCGTTTTTTCATGACTTCGGCGAGCCGTAACGCTCACGCCACAGTGGCGTATAACTCAGTCTCAGACGCTTGCTCCAGCTCCCCTCAAGCAAATCACCGGCGTGTAGAATCGGGATAATTTCGGCGAGCGATTCATCCGTCTTCCGGACATCTGCGGACAACAGCAAGCTTGGGGCCAGAGAAGCCTGGACATCTCCTGCTGCTTCGGGACATTCCAGCACCCGGACAAGCAGCCGCTCGACATTCTCCATGCGAATAAAGCCAAGACGGAGGAGTTCCAACACATCCCCATTAAGGCTTTCAGCAGTCGAGCGTTTACCGGTTAACAAGTCGACTGCCAGCACACCACGGTTTAAATCCACGCGCTTGATCTTTTGCTGCAAGCCAAGGCCGCTAAGAAGCTCCACTACGTTATCATAGTTTAGCAACTTGGGCTGGACGGCCCTGAAGACAGCGAGCTCATGCCGTGTTCCTCCCGCCGCAAGATCCGCCATCGGCAGTGCTGACAGGACCAGTGAGGCTGTGACGGCTATCGCTGCCGCTGCCCCGAGCTGCTTCCAAGCTCTCATTCCTGTTCCCTCCAGTATAGGTTAATTTACATGCGTATAATCAAAACCCTATACTGTAGTGTACAAAAAAAATGAGCAGGCTATGCCTGCTCAATCTTCTGATTCAACGGTTCCGTATTTGGTTAGAACCGTGGCCTTGCCCCGAATCTTGATTGCGGAAGTGTGGTCCGTGAATTGAGCAATGAGTATTTCCCCGCGGTCCAGCTTCTCGGTATGATGGAATTTGGTACTCATTCCCCGCGTAAGACCGATAACATGAACGCCCTGCTCGTGGGCCTTGATGACAATGTAATCACCGCTTGACGGCTCCATGACTTCTCCCCCTTTCCGAATTGCCTGCTTCTATTCACAGCCCGCTGACGGAGCTGATTAATAACCTTTAAATCTAAAACTGCCTTCCCGACCATCTTGCAATCATCAGGAAAGCAGTCAAACAAAGCAATATGTCTGGTCGGAGTAACAGGATTTGAACCTGCGACCTCGCCCACCCCAAGGGCGCGCGCTACCAGACTGCGCCATACCCCGACAGTAAAAAACTGACTTAGGCCTATGTACGTGATGCTTGTTTCCCGATGCTGCGCGTTTGTCGTATCTATTATAATTCCAGACAATTCAATTGTAAAGGCACTGAACAAATGTTTATACCCGCTCCGTGGCTGAAGGTCCTTAAAAGTTAAAAAACGCCCGAATTCGCATTCGGACGTTCATCTTCTAATCGTAATATCTTAGTTGGATACCAAATCCTTCAAAGATTTACCTGGTTTGAAAGCAGGCATTTTACTTGCTGCGATTTCGATTTCTTCTCCAGTTTGCGGATTGCGACCCTTACGTGCGGAACGCTCCCGAACTTCAAAGTTACCGAAACCAACCAGTTGAACCTTTTCGCCGCTTTGCAGCGCTTCAGAAATTGCTTCGAAAACAGCATCAACCGCTTTTGTCGCATCTTTCTTGGACAATTCAGTTGACTCAGCCACTTTCGAGATCAGATCTGTCTTGTTCATATCATTCACCTCCCCTGACGGTGTCCATTGGCTTCTTTATCATTCTGTTTAACCCAAAAGCCGTTTTTTATACCTCAACCCGAACAAATTTATAGTAATACAGCCGAATACTAATTTCAAGTAGATTAAAAATTTTAAATGACTCTTTCAAAATTCTCTCAAAATTCTCATGAACGGCGTCGGCTCAAATGGACAAATGTGACGGCAAGTGCAAGCACGAGAACCGATCCTTTAATAATATCATTGACATAATATTGGAATTTCAGCATTGTCATCCCGTTAACCAGCACACCGATTAAAATTGCGCCAAAAAAGGTTCCAATAATATTCGGCTTGCCTGCGGCAAATACCGAATATCCGACAAACACAGCGGCGACAGACTCCATCAAATAAGGGGCGCCAGCATCGATCTGACCTGTTCCGATCCGGGAGGCCAGCAAGATACCGCCAATAGCCGCAAACACGCCAGAAGCCACATAAGCGGCGACACGGATACGCTTGACACGTACACCTGACAAACGGGCTGCCTCTTCATTGCCGCCGATAAAGTGCATTTGTCTGCCCCAGCGGGTGTATTTGAAGAACAGATGTACCGCAATAACAGCCAGTACCATTAAGATAACCGGCACCGGAACGCCAAGCCACTTGCCTTGCCCAAACCAGAGGAACGATTCAGTGAACTTGCCCGGCGCGGTCGTACCGTCAGTAAGCTGCATGTTGTTGTAAATGGTGTAACCCTTAGAAAATGTGCGGTGAACCCCTGAAATAATATACATCATCGCCAGTGTCGCCAGCAAATCCGGAATCCGGACCTTAACGATGAGGAACGAGTTGAGCAGACCAATTACAGCACCCAGCACAATCGGGACCGTAATTACGATCCACAGGGGCTGGTCGTACCATACCATCAACGCAGCTGCCACTACCGTACTGAGTGACACTGTAGAACCAACGGACAAGTCAAAGCCGTCAACCGTCAAGGAGAAGGTCACGCCGATGGCTACAAAGGTAACGATGGATATGGAGCGCAAAATATCCGTCAAATTCCCGTAAGTAAAGAAATTTTTATTCATAATAGACAAGAAAAGTATAATAAGGCCAATCACCAGCAACGCGCCGTATTTAAACAGCCATTCCAGCATTCTCGTTTTCATCGTTTCTCCTCTCCGCCGCTCGCATAGTAAAGGAGCTGCTCCTGCGTAGCTTCGCCGCGTGCAAATTGTTTGACCAGCTGACCGTCATACATGACGATAATCCGGTCTGCTATCCCGAGAGCTTCGGCAAACTCACAAGTAAAATAGACAATTGCCTTGCCTTGGGCAGCAAGCTCCCCGATAATCCGGAAAATATCCGTCTTGGCCCCGATATCGACACCTTTAGTCGGTTCGTCAAACAAATAGACATCAGCCTTGGTCTCGACCCATTTGCCGATGGATACCTTTTGCTGGTTGCCCCCGCTAAGCAGCATAGCCGGAAGCTGCGGAGAAGCCGTCTTGATACCAAGACGGGAGATGACGCCTACAGCCAACTCTGATTCCTTCCGCGATTGAATAAATCCAAGGCGTGAAATCCCCCGGAGAAGCGGAAGGCTCAGATTCCGCTGGACAGACTCCTCCACGAGAATTCCCTGTCTGCGCCTCTCTTCAGGAACAAGCACAATACCGCTCTTCACAGCATCTGAGGGATTTTTAAGCGCCACGGATTTGGAATTTACCTTTACCGTACCATTGTCCAGCTTGTCCGCACCAAACAGCAGCCGGGACAGCTCGGTCTTGCCTGCACCGACCAGGCCGACAACGGCTACAATCTCACCACTGTTCACTTTCAGCGAGACACCTCTTACATGGTGCCCCCGCTTAATGTTCTCCGCTTCAAGCACGACATCGCCAATTAAGGCTTCATGCTTGACGTACTCTTCCTCCAGCGTTTTGCCCAGCATCGCCTGAATGACCTGATCCATGTCTGTCTGATCCTTCGCCGCCGTCAGCACCTTCTCGCCATCCCGCATAACGGTAATCCGGTCGCACAGTTCAAACACTTCAGGCAGCCTGTGAGAGATAAACACCGAGCCGATGCCATCCTCCTTCAACTGCTCCATGACACGGAACAACCGCTCAGCCTCTTCAAGGCTGAGCGGCGCGGTCGGCTCGTCAAAAATAACAAAGCGAGCTTGCTCCGTGAGCAGTCTGGCTATAAGCACCAGCTGTTTTTCTGCAAGAGACAACTCCTCTACCGTTTTGCGGACCGGGATTTCTGTGCCGAGCCGGGCAAGGACCGCTTCCGCTTCCTTGTACAGCTTGCCCCATCTGATGAATCCCTTCCCGCCGCCACTTGCAAGCTGATCCATCATAATGTTCTCAGCTACAGTCAGCCCGGGTACAAGAGCTGTATCTACTTCCTGATAAATACAGTGAATGCCATATGACTTGGCATCCACTGGGGACTGGACACGCACCGGCTTGCCATCAATGATGATTTGCCCGGAATCCGCGGTATATGCACCTGACAAAATTTTCATCAGTGTGCTTTTCCCAGCCCCGTTCGCTCCCAGCAGCGCATGTATTTCACCGCCGCGAATATCAAAATGAACCCCTTTAAGGGCAGGAACACCGGCAAAAGATTTGCCGATGTTGTCCATTTGAAGATGGCCGATGGCACTCATCGCCCAGCCCCCTTGCTGTTTAGTTTTATTTCGCCGCAATTTTCTCCAGCTCAGTCATCCAGTCAACCAGCCCTTGCTGGTTAGTACCCCAGCCTTCTACAAATTTGTGAAGGTCGGTAGTGTTTACCTTTTCAGGAGGTGTTGGAAGATCATCACGTTTTACATAAGTCGGAGCGAGTACAACCTTTTCGTCCGTTGTGTCTCCATGCAGCTTTTGGTATACATAACGAACTTGTACACGTCCGATATCCTTCGGATCAACTGCAGCGGATGCTACCCAAGGTGTAGCCGGGTCCTGAATCATTTGCAGGTCCTCATCGCTCATGTCAATTCCGTAAACTTTAATTTCATCGCGTCCTGCAGCCTGAATTGCGCGGGAAGCACCTTTTGCAAATTCATCCCACGCAGCCCATACAGCCGTGATGTCGCCTTTGTTCGGGTATTGTGTCAGAACCGCTTCCATTTGCTGTTGAGCATCCAGTTGTGCGTTGCTTGCATTTCCAAATGCGGAGATTTCTTTAATATCCGGATATTTTTCCTGGAATGCCTTGTAAGCAACTTGACGGCGCTCCATCGGCGCGAAGCCTGCTACCCAGATTTTTACGATGTTTCCTTTGCCGCCGGCATCCTTCGCGAGCTGCTCCAGTGTAACTTCAGCCATCTTTTGGTCATCCTGCGAAACAACGGTTACGCCTGGAACGTTAACGTCCGCATCAAACGCAACAACCGGAATGTTTTTCTCAATCGCTTTTTTAATTCCCGGTTCCAGCGCTCCAGCTTCGCCGTGGTCAGTCAGAATGGCATCAAAGCCCTGGTTGACTGCGGAATCCAGGTTCGCTACCATTTTACCCAGATCGTTCTCGGAAGCGAATACTTGAACCTCGCCGCCGAATTTAGCAGCCTGCTCTTTTACACCCTCAATGTATTGAGCAGAGAAAGTACCTTGGTTGAACTGCATAATCAGAGCGATTTTTTTGCCTTTCAGTGAAGCCAGATCGCTGTTCTCAGCGCCAGCGGAGTTCTCTGTGCCAGTCCCTGCGTTTCCAGTTTGCGGCGTGTTGTCAGCAGGTTTGCTGCCGCATGCCGATACAACGAGCATAAATGCTGCAAGAAGCAGCAATAACGATGATTTACCCCATTTTTTCAAGATCGTTTCCTCCTAAGTTTCTCTACGAATAATAATTTCTATTTAACATCATACCAGCTTTTCCTACTATGTCAATCGGATTTATAAGTGATATGCGAATTTTGTCGATTGATAGCCAGCACAATAAATGCAATTATAGAAACGTTGGTATAAAAAATCAATAGTTTTCACGAAAACAACCTATAATCCGTCCAGAAAAAAAGCCACTTCCCTTGAATCCAAGGAAAATGGCTTTAAATCTGAATAATTTGGGGATCATTGGGATCTATAAAATGATCGCGATCAACCCGCCTGAGCCTTCATTAATAATTCTTCCCAGCGTCTCCTGCAGCTTATAGCGCGCATTGTCCGGCATCATGGCAATTTTCCCCTGGATGCCTTCACGCACAATACTGTGCAGTGAGCGACCGAAAATGTCAGATTCCCAAATCTTGATCGGATCATTCTCAAAGTCCTGCATCAGATAGCGGACCAGCTCTTCACTCTGCTTCTCTGTTCCGATAATCGGCGCAAATTCGGATTCCACATCGACACGGATCATATGAATAGACGGCGCAGTCGCCTTCAGACGCACACCGAAGCGCGAGCCTTGACGAATCAGTTCCGGCTCATCAAGCATCATCTCGGCCAGCGATGGCGCAGCAATGCCGTAACCGGTAGTCTTCACCATCTCCAGCGCCCCGGAGAAGCGGTCGTATTCCCGCTTGGCATGGGAGAACTCCTGCATCAGCTGGAGCAGATGGTCCTTGCCGCGTATTTCTACGCCGACAACTTCCATCAGAATCTGGTCATACAGTTCATCCGGCGCATAGAGATCGATCTCAGCCACGCCCTGCCCCATGTTCATGCCGCTAAGCCCGGCGCGCTCAATGAATTCGTATTCCATGAACTGGGCGACGACACGATCCACATCACGCAGCCTGCGGATATCCTTGACCGTGTCACGAACAGAGTTTTCATAGTTGCTGCGTACCCAGTGATTTTCATTCAGCACCATGACCCAGCTCGGCAGATTCACATTCACCTCATGAACCGGGAATTCGTACAGCACTTCGCGCAGCACCGAGATAACCTCGTCCTCACCCATCGTTGCAACACTCATAGTCATGACTGGAATATCATATTTCTCCTGCAGCTCGCCCCTGAGCTGAAGAGCTTCGTCACTGGTTGGCCGTGTAGAGTTGACGATCAGCACGAAAGGCTTGCCAACCTCCTTGAGCTCCTGGATGACTCTTTCTTCGGATTCGATATAGGAGCTTCTCGGGATTTCAGCGATTGTGCCATCGGTCGTTACGACAACCCCTAGCGTAGAATGTTCCTGAATGACTTTACGCGTACCGATCTCGGCCGCCTCCTGGAACGGAATCGGCTCCTCGAACCAAGGCGTAGTAATCATGCGCGGCCCGTTCTCATCCTCGTAGCCCTTCGCGCCTTCCACAGCATACCCTACACAATCGACAAGTCTGACATTGACGTCCAGGCCGTCAGTAACTTTAATTTGCACTGCCTGATTCGGCACAAATTTTGGCTCGGTAGTCATAATCGTCTTGCCCGCCGCGCTTTGCGGCAGCTCGTCGATTGCTCTTGCGCGGTCTGATTCACTCGCGATGTTAGGCAGTACAACCGTCTCCATAAAACGTTTGATAAAGGTCGATTTGCCTGTGCGGACCGCACCGACGACACCGAGGTAAATATCCCCGCCCGTTCGTTCGGCAATGTCCTTGAAAATGTCCACTTTCTCCACTGAATATCCCCTCCCAATCAAATTTCCGAGTACAAGGTGGTACATCTCCTGCTGCAACACTGGCTTAAGGACTAATGTCGCCAGGGTCCGCCGCCATCCACCGGACGAAAGAGCGGGTATGCGACGCAACTCGTACAAACATTTGGACTAGTAATATCATATTGCCCGGACTTGCTGTTTATGACCACTCCTGCTGAAATCTTTAAAGCTGCCCGCGCTTCGCCCTTTCAAGAAATGATATATGACGAAACTTCCATCTCTATGACAATAAATAGGCTTCGCAGCCGCTGTATCAACGTCTGCGAAGCCTTGAGCGTTAGGGCTGCCTCCTTCCCTGGCAAGCGGCAGCCGCGTGAAGCGCAGCCTCTAACAAAAGCTGCGTTCAAACGAATTGTTTCCTATTCCTTTATTGTTCCTGCATACAAAGTAAAAAAACTTGGCGCTTAGGAGCCATTTATCTGGAGAATCTGAAGCCCGCCCATATATGGACGCAGCGCCTCCGGGATGCGGATGCTTCCATCCTCCTGCTGATGATTCTCCAGCAGCGGGATGAGAATGCGCGGGGAAGCTGCTGCAGTATTATTCAGCGTATGGCAAAATTTAAGCTTTCCGTCATTGCCCCGGCAGCGGATATTGGAGCGGCGCGCCTGAAAATCATGCAAATTGGACGACGAGTGCGTCTCACCATAAGCACCGCGGCCAGGCATCCATGTTTCGATATCATATTGCTTATAAGTCTTTTGCGACATATCCCCGATACATACCGAGACAACCCGGTATGGCAATTCAAGCAGCTGAAGCACTTCCTCAGCATGGCCGGTGATTTCCTTCAAGAGCTGATCCGACAAGGCTGCATCCGGCTCACAGATGATGACCTGCTCCACCTTGCTGAACTGGTGTACGCGGTACAGGCCGCGGACATCGCGCCCCGCCGAGCCTACTTCACTGCGGAAACAGGTGGTTACGGCAGCAAGCCTGACAGGTTGCCCCACATCTACAATCTCATCTGCACAATACGAGATAAGCGGCACTTCAGATGTACCGACAAGCCACTTGTCTTCCCCCTGAACAGCATAAGTCTGATCTTTGCCAAGCGGGAAAAATCCGGTGTTGACGAGTGCCTGATCCTTCACGATAAGCGGAACTTCCAGTGGAGTGAATCCTTTTTTCAGCAACAAATCCAGTGCAAGCTGCTGCACCGCCCTGTGAAGCAGCAGCCCGGCACCTTTCAGCACATAGCTTCGTGTGCCGCCGATTTTGACCCCGCCAGGGATATCAATAATACCGTGCAGCTCGCCAAGCTCTACATGATCCCTCAGTACAAAGCTGAAGGCCGGCTGTGCTCCAACACGCTTGATCTCCACATTATCCGCATCTGAGCGTCCCATGGGCGTATCCGGCGAGACGGGATTCGGCACAAGCAGCTGCAGCCTTTCAACTTCGGAACGCAACAGCTCCAACTGTGTCTCCAGTCTGGCGAGGGCTTCATTAATTTGCTTTACCCTGCCGCGAAGTTCCTCAGAATTTTCTGTATCCCCTGCCTTCATCAATTCCCCGATCTGAACCGAAAGCCTGTTGCGATCATAGCGCAGCACTTCTGTTTGCTGCAGCAGCTCCCTTTGTTCACGATCCCTCTTCAGCAGCTCGTCAACCGAGAAGGCAATTCCTTTTCCATCTGCCGTCTTCTGTACCTCTTCCTTATGGTCGCGAATCCATTTCATGTCCAGCATGCCAACTGTCATCTCCTTTTTGTCCGATAAAAACACAAAGAGCGCCCTCATCCCTTGGGACGAGGAGCGCTCTGCTCGCGGTGCCACCCAATTTGCCGAACGGTTCATACCGATCTGGCCACTTGGTTCCGCGATAACGGACGGAGCCGGTTGACTTGGAAAGCCTTGCTGCTTGCTCTCCTGGCGAAAACGCCTCCGAGTTGGATTCTCTTCACAGGCATATTCTAAATGTGAAATTGTTCTTTCAATTATAATATAAGCCGGGGTTGAAAGCAACCCGGTTAGTACGGGAAGCCTCCTTAAAGGCTGCCATTCTCTATATTTTTATCTGCTGAATTGGTTGCCGTATGCGTTTTGAAGCTTGCTCACTGCTTTGTCTCCGCTACAGCCTGCGGTTCGCCATTTATCCATTGATACGCCGTTGATTTGACAGGCACGAGTTCGCTGCTTGCAACGAGCAGGTCACGCAGATCCATGCCTTCCTGTGGTTCCGCCACTCCGCTGCGCTCCACCGCCTTCATAATATCAAGGCCGTAGTCTACAAATACCCGTCCTTCCTGATCCATCATCGCAGAAAGCGTCATACCCGAGTAAATGCTGCGAATTGCAGGCTCCTTTTTGTTCAACTTGCTGTAGTCGATCCGGCTGAATCCCGGGTATGCCTCGTCCCCTGCGGGCAACTCGCTGTTGCTTCGGCGGTACCCGTCCACCCAGCCCTGGATTTCGTTGACAACCTGGAATGTAACAAGATCCATCAGTTTCACAGTCGGTTTTGTCTGTTCGTCCTGGATGAGAAAATAGTATGGACCGCCTTTCTCAAAAGAGACAGCAGGCAGATCGCTAATATATGCCATTCGCTGGAGCTTGGCAAGATCAACGATATACTTCTCGTATTTCGGTGTCTCCGGTGTGCTGTTCTTCATTGGCAGCATCCCGGTCTCCTTCTGATACTGGTCAATAACGGCCTGCATGTTGCGCACCGCTTCACGGACTGAAGCCTTGTTCTGTGCCTGATTCTCCTTCGGGTACATACAGCCGCCAAGCAGTACAGTGCTTAATGAAACCAGAATGAGCAGCCCGAACAACTTTTTTTTGCTTTTGTTCATATCATTTAACCTCCTGCATGCTACCAGAGCGTATCTTCTTCCGCCTGTTTGGCAAGCTGGCGCCTCACAGCTGCACGCAACGGGTCCTCGGGAACTTCTACTGAAGCCGCTCCTATTATTTTGGCCTGACAAGACAAACGGACACCGTTTTTCTCCAGATCTGCCAGCTTGCGCCGTTCATTGTCCACCATCTTGGACAATCCGCTCCCCGTCAGATCTGTGACTTTGCACATCAGGCAGCCTGCCTTGCCGCCACAACGGCTGCGAATCGGTACACCAGCCTTGCGTGCCGCATCAAATACAGTGGTGCCAGGATGAACTGTAACCGTCTTGTTATCCGGCATAAACGTAATTTCTATCTTCATCTCTGGTCCTCTTGCTTGACACCAGCCCAGCGGCAAGCGCTATTGTTCAGATCGGCAGTCAATTGATTACGTTGTACAATTTTGTGAAAAGCAGGGAGATGACAATCCGGGGCTGCCGCCATCGCTTCGCTAATCTGGCGAAGCCGGTCCTCACGGCTACGGAGCAGGTTAAACCAAAGCTCATGCGCAAGCGGAACAACGGTGTAAGCCTCATCCCCAGACCCGTTAAGCTTAAGTCCCAGAGGCTGCAGCACTTCCCGCACCTCCAGCTTATACAAGCTCCTGCCGTCACGGACCTCAAAGCCGCCTACAAGCTCTACAGATACGCCGCCTATCTCATAGTGGCTCAAGATGGAACGGTACTGCTCAGTCGTACTCTCCTCCTGCCTGTCGACCGCATAAGCAGCAAGCGCCTGATGGATGGACCGTGCATCCGCTTCATCAGCGTATAAATCCAGGTCGCGCGGAGACGCATCCAATACAATCCCGCGCAACAAGAGGCCGGCACTGCCTCCGACTACCCATGCCGAGTGGCCGGCTGCTTTTGAAACAAGTGACAGTGCAGCTTCCAGTTCAACCTTGGTAACCATTTACGTCCACCTGTTTCTATTTAAAAATAAGTTTTGTTGGCAACATTCACATTGCCCGCGCCGCTCTTGATCACAGCCTGGCAGGCCAGACGATAGCCTTCATTCAGTTCCTCTTCCTCCAGACGGTTCCACTCTGCATCGGTAACTTCCTCCAAATATTCCATACCTTCCGTTACCAGGCAGCGGCAGCGTGCGCAAGTACCGCGAGTACAAGAGAATCCCCAGTCTACATCGTGCTTCAAAGCCAGATCAAGAATGGAAAGACCTGATTCCCCCTCTACCGTTGCTTTCTTCGTCCGTCCAATCAATTCAATCACGTTACAGCCCTTCTTTCTGTATTTAAGCTGTTGCAGCTTATTATTTAGGGTACTCGTCCTCACAATATGGAGGCGAATCCGTATATAAATCCTAATATTAATATTACAAATGCGATAATCGACAGTATGATCCGAACCACACCGCGGGTTTTTGTACGGGCAATCGTTATCAGAACAGCAGCAAGCGCCATTAAGCCTATTCCAACAAACGAGACCCACATCTTCGTCATGGCATCCATTTAAGCAATCTACTCCTGCACAGTTTAGTATACGACTTCACAGCAATAGAATCCCAATATCCACAGAACATAAGGAATCTTTTAGCTGTTTTTACGTTTAACTCTATGTATTCGCCCTGCTTAAGTTCAATGAAAATGAGCCGTTATAGCAAATATTATAGCATTGGTTAAAAAAAAGGACAAAAGCAGTTCCGCTTGCCTTTCCGGCAAATTACGGAAAATCTGCTTTTGTCCACAAGATCGTCATTTTTTGAGCATGGCTTTCATCAGCTGCTCCATGCTGCCCAGGTTTGTTCCATTCTTCTTGACAACCCCAATGATCTCATTGACCGTCTGATCCGTAACCGGTATTTTAGCCATTGCAGATACCTGCTTGATGAGACGGCGGAGCTCCGCATCGCTCTTTAACGTTTTTGGTGTGACCCCGCTGGCCAGCTTATTCACAGCGCCTTCTGTAATCGGTTTGCCGCTTTTTTTGTTGACGGCCTTGAGAACGTCTTTCGGAAGATTTTTGTCTGCCATCGTTTCCCTCCTCCAAATATGCCACAGCTTTCTCTTGCTGCTAGCATCATATGACAGTAGGACGGGATTGGTGATAGGCTCACTTCCTTATACGTGCCTGCTCCACGCTTTTGTAACTTCCTCGATTTCATGCGTACGGCCGCGCCCCATTAATGACTCGACAGCCAGTTTGGGGGATTTATCCTCAAACAGCACTTGATAGAGCTGTTCCGTAATCGGCATTTGGACATCGTACAGCTTGGCCAGCTCATAAGCGGCGCGTGTCGTGCGTATACCCTCGACAACCATGCCCATCTGATTCAATACCTCGTCAAGCGCAAGCCCTTTGGCAAGCAGCGAGCCCGCCCGCCAGTTGCGGCTGTGGGTGCTTGTACAGGTCACAATCAAATCGCCGACGCCAGCAAGACCTGCAAAGGTCAGCATATTGGCGCCCATGGCATCGCCAAGCCGTGCGATTTCGGTTAATCCTCTTGTAATCAGAGCCGCCTTCGCATTATCCCCAAAGCTCAAACCGTCAGAGAGACCCGCACCGAGCGCAATAATATTCTTGATCGCTCCAGCCACCTCTACCCCAATCAGATCCGGGTTGGTATACACACGAAAGTAGGAATTAATAAATAAATCCTGCGCGGACTCGGCTTGATGCTGCTCCGCTGAGGCGACGACAACTGTCGTTGGCTGCTTGCGCACGACCTCCTCGGCATGACTTGGACCGGACAGCACGGCGAGAGAACTTTCCTTGCGATCCAGCTCTTCAGCCAGAACTGTGGTCATTCTCTTGTGTGTGCCGCTCTCAAAACCCTTCGTTGCATGGACACATAGCACATCCTTGCCTATGTATGGAGCGGCAGCACGCGCTACCTCTCTCATGGCTGCCGAAGGAGCGACAAATATAACAGCGCAGACTTCCTCAAGCGCAGTTTGAAGCTCTGTCACCGCTTCGATTCCTTGTGGGAGCAGAGCATCCCCAAGAAATTTTCCATTGGTTCGCTTGCTGTTGATTTCAGCAGCTTGATCCGGATTACGTGTCCACAGACGGACCTGGTGGCCGTTGTCAGCAAGAACGGCGGCTAACGCAGTGCCCCAGCTTCCGGCAACAAGTACGGCTACTTTAGAAATAGTCATGTGTCACATCCTCTTGGCGCCAAGCTTGTTTTCCTTCCCTTGCAGCAGCTTGGCAATATTGGTGCGATGACGGAGAAAAGCAAAGATACACAGCACGAGACTTCCCCACAAAAGCGGAAGCGGCCTGTCCAGCAGCAGGACGAACACCGGTGTCATCGCTGCAAACACCAGTGAACCGAGTGAAACATAGCGGGTAATGGCAATCAGGGCAATGGCTGCAATTCCTGCAAAAAGGGCCGGGATAAAAGCAACGGTCAGCATGACGCCAACTGTCGTAGCAATCCCTTTGCCCCCCTTGAACCGGAACCAGATCGGCCAGTTGTGGCCAACAATGGAAGCCAGACCGCTGAGTACCATAACCCAAATATTTCCTCCACTGAACCAGTTGCCGATAAAGACCGCAAGCACGCCTTTTCCTACATCAAGCAAAAATACAAACAATGCCGGGCCTTTGCCCAAGATGCGCAGCGTATTCGTGGCTCCTGCGTTGCCGCTCCCGTGCTGGCGGATATCAATCCCCCTCACCCAGCGGGCGATCAAAATGCTGAATGCGACAGAACCAAGCAAATAGCTGATCACGATAGGTAATACAGCTTCCAACAAGTCTCTTCTCCCCTAATCTTCCTCGGACTTCTTACGCGTATAAATACGGATCGGTGTCCCTTCGAAATTAAATGCTCCCCGAATCTTGTTCTCCAGATAGCGCTGATACGAAAAGTGCATTAATTCAGGATCATTCACAAACACCACAATAGTTGGCGGCTTGACTGCTACCTGGGTCACGTAGTTGATGCGCAGACGCTTT
Organism: Paenibacillus pinihumi DSM 23905 = JCM 16419; assembly: GCF_000422505.1. Taxonomy (GTDB): domain Bacteria; phylum Bacillota; class Bacilli; order Paenibacillales; family Paenibacillaceae; genus Paenibacillus_D; species Paenibacillus_D pinihumi. The sequence goes on from NZ_KE383864.1 coordinate 400,300, forward strand.
CCTTTGTCAGACGGCGGCGGGTTCATCGCAACTGCATCCGCCACAACGTCATTCAGCAGATGCGTTTGAATTCTGAGCGCATGCTGCTCGGACACATGATTCACTATCGGCAGCAGCTTATGCAGCCGCTGTTTTGTCTTGGCTGATAGGAATGCAATCGGCGCATACGTCATAAACAGGAAATGGTCACGGATGCTTTGCATAAATTGCTGCATCGTTTTGTCGTCCCTCTCCACTACATCCCATTTATTCACGACAAATATGGACGCCTTGCCCGCTTCATGCGCAAATCCGGCGATATGCTTGTCCTGCTCAATAATTCCTTCTTCCCCATTAATCAGAATGAGCACAACATCGGCCCGTTCAATGGCTTTCAGCGCACGCATAACGCTGTATTTCTCTGTTGTTTCATAGACCTTGCCACGTTTGCGCATCCCTGCAGTATCAATCAGGACATAGCGCTGTCCGTCACGCTCAAACGGAGTATCAATCGCGTCACGAGTCGTACCCGCCATATTGCTGACGATAACCCGTTCTTCCCCAAGCAACGCATTCACAAGCGATGATTTGCCGACATTCGGCCGCCCGATCAACGCAACCTTAATCACATCGTCATCGTAATCATCCTGCTTTGGCTCAGGCAGCTTCTCTACCGCCGTATCAAGCAAATCCCCGATACCTAATCCATGAGAGCCTGATATGGCAATCGGGTCGCCAAACCCAAGGCTGTAAAACTCATACACATCGTCCATACGGTTAAAATTATCCACCTTGTTGACTGCTAAAACAACAGGCTTCCTTGAACGAAATAACATTCGGGCTACTTCATCGTCCGCATGGGTCAAACCGGCTTTGGCATCTACCATGAAAATAATGACGTCTGCTTCTTCAATTGCAAGCTCAGCTTGCATACGGACAGACTTCATGATTTCATCTTCGCCATCGATTTCAATTCCTCCAGTGTCCACAATACTGAAGGCCTTGCCATTCCATTCACCAGAGCCGTACAGACGGTCTCGGGTAACGCCAGGTTTATCCTCTACAATCGCCAGCCGGTCACCGATGACGCGGTTGAAGATCGTAGATTTACCCACATTTGGCCGCCCGACAATTGCAATAACGGGTCTTGCCATTGATTCCACTCCTTCGAAAATACTCACGATTACCATCATAGCAAAAAAGCGCTGGCTTGGCTAACATTTCATTTTGAATGATGGTTCACGATGATCAGCGTGCCGTTTTTCAAATCGTGAACCGATGCATCCAATATTTTCTCCAAAAGAAAAGCGGTTTCCTCCACCTGCTGCTGATTTTCCTCAAAAAAAATAGGAGCACCCCCGCGGACCATATCCTTTTTAGTCGTGACTACAGCCACAATTTTAGCCATTTCAGGTCTCCTCCTCGTTTACCTTGGCTTCTGTCGGCATGCGGACTGCCGATTCAAGAATCGGAACACGCAGTGCGGTCTCCACTGCCTTTGCCGGGTCTTTCTCCTGAGGCAGGATAAACACGGCAAGTCTGCTGTCCCTCATATCCAGCTTGGCCATTGGAATGAGCGCTGGCTCTCCGTCATCACGGTAGACACCAAGTATTGTCGACAAATCATACAAGATGGCCTGACGCTGTCCCAGATTGCTGAGCGTTGCTTTGCTGTTGGGATTATTCGGCTTGATGATCAGTCCGATTCCCCGCTCGCTTATAATTTCCTGGTTTGATTTCAAACCGACATTCATAATGTAGATATCCCCGACATAGAGATCCGCGCCCTCCTGACGAACCGGAGCCTCCTTTACAGTAGCAATATGTGAGAGTGACTTTCCTGCTCTGAGCAGGTGAACGACTATGAGAGACAACACGCCCACAGCAAGCCCCAAATACCAATTCAGAGTGATGGCAGCAAAGCTGGTTACAAAGGACGACATAATAACCAAATAATTGCGTCCTTCAAAAACCATGGCAATACCCTCGATATAAGTAGCGCCGCGTTGTACCAGTTCCATACCGTCAATTTTAGTCAGCGTATCCCGCTCCATATTCCGCACATCACGGAATTGCTGAGCGGCTACTGTCAGAAAGGTCACTGCGGTATAATCTTTTTTCAGTAAGGCCGGTACCGCAACAGAACCAAGGGCAGCTGCAATAATACCAAGCGACAGATGGATAATCTTCCCATGGGGATGTGTCGGATATTGGCGATAATCGGTCCGCAGCATGGACAGCCGGGCCAACATGCCAAACAGCATGCCCATAATAATGCCGATAGTGTATTTATTGTCCAGCAAAAATGTATTCATGACGGTTCTCCCCCCTGATCCTTGAATCTGCGAAATCCTAACTTGCTGCCAAGCAGCACAAACAGCAGCAGGATCACAGATATGAGTCTGGCCATCAAAAGCGCACTGATGAAGCGGTCCCACCAGGCGCCTCCGCCCACGTAAAATCCTTCATGGCCCACACTCAGTCCCAGCAACAGTTGACCTGCCGGAAGCGCACAGGCCAGCACAGCAAACTGCTCCTTAAACCTGGTAACAAGCAGGCCAGCCAGCATTCCGGCAAAAAAAACGCCATCCCAACCCGGTTTTAGTACATAGAGCACAGGATCAATCCAGTATAATCTGCCGCTCCAAAACCAGACGACCGTAATAAGTGCAGCCCCGAATACCAGATAGACGAACCCGGAGCGCGATGCTGAAGCCGCACCTGCCAGAACACCACACAAGGCGAGCCAAGCTATGCTCCCCTGTATGATGATTGCCGATGTCAAAGGCCATATATAGTAGGAAAAAAACAGGCTACCAATTATAACACCCACCGCAACCCGAATGGAAATTTCCTGTATAAGTAGGCTTCTCCAGCCGGTCAGCAGCAATATGAAGAGTATTAGCAACAGCAATCCTGCTATATAACCATCGTTCATTCCCAATCCCTCCTGCTGCTTCTATTATGTGTCAAAGCAGGGGAAAACATTTCAGGGGGGATATTTTCGAACCAATCAAGTGTAAAAGGCTAGTACAACCTTTATCAGGACTGCATCGTTTCATGCAAATAAAAAAGCAGCTTCACCTGAAGGGAAGCTGCTTTTTGTAATATAAGAATGAAAAAACTTCTGTTGTGAATATTCTTATATGTTCACGTGAACCGGCTTATCGCACTCGGGAACGAGGCAAGCCGTTGACGTTGAATAACTTATTTAAATTTGCTCAGCTTGTCGCCGAATTTCTCGGCAAGTGTAAAGCTCATGCTTTGGTTGCTCAAGCTTACGTTCGGGTTGTTCAGCTCTTCTTTCGGAGCACGGGAGGATCTTTCAGCTCTTTCTGGTCTAGGAGCTTGTTCAGGAGCCTCTTCGGTTTCCTTGATGCTCAGGCTTACACGTTTTTCAGCCGGGTTGAAGTCCAGAACTTTTGCTTGAACTTCCTGGCCTTCTTGCAGCACCTCATGAGGTGTAGCAATGTGGCGGTGTGCAATTTGGGAGATGTGTACAAGACCTTCAACTCCTGGTGCGATTTCAACAAATGCACCGAAGTTCACAAGACGGCGAACCGTACCTGTTACAACATCGCCAATATTGAATTGGCCTCCTGCAGTTTCCCAAGGACCAGGCTGTGCAGCTTTCATGCTCAAGCTGATTTTGCCCGCTGCAGGATCAACCTTCAATACTTTTACTCTTACAGCATCACCTTCAGATACCAGATCCTTAGGATGTGCTACGTGTTGCCAGGACAGTTCAGAGACGTGAACAAGTCCGTCAACTCCGCCGATATCTACGAATGCGCCAAATGGAGTCAGGCGTTGAACAGTACCTTCCAGCTCTTGACCTACCTGAAGGGAGGACATGATTTGCTGTTTGTTTTGTTCAAAATCAGCATCCAGAACCTCTTTTTGGGAGAGGATTACTTTATTGTTCTCTTTGTCGATCTCTTTCACTTTAACGCGCAATGTGCGTCCTTTGTAGTCGCTGAAATCTTCTACGAAATGACGCTCTACCATAGATGCAGGGATGAAGCCGCGAACGCCTACATCAACAACCAGGCCGCCTTTCACAACGTCAGCAACAGCAACTTCGAACACTTCTCCGCTTTCAAAACGGTTTTGAAGCTGTTCCCATGCGTTTTCGCCGTCAACCAGACGTTTCGAAAGAACCAGTCTTTCTTTTTCGTCATCGATGCTGACAACTTTCAATTCTATTTCCTGTCCTACTTGCACAGCTTCCGCTGCATTGCCAAGCTGAACAGCCGAAAGCTCACGAAGCGGAATCACACCGTCATATTTATATCCAAGACTAACAGTCGCTTGGTTGTCTTCAATCTTGACGATTGTTCCTTTGACCGTGTCGCCTTTTTTCAGCGAGACAAGATCCATTGCGTCTTGTTGGCTAATTTCTCCAGCCTCTTGTGCAACGGTTTCTTCCACTACAGATTCCTGTACCTTTGTTTCTTCTGACATTTGAAATACCTCCTCGATTCATACCCCAACTTTATTTAAACCTGTGCATATCATTTGAAACGCTATGGACACAGTATTTAAAACATTTTTTTCACATGCGCCAGTTCCCAGTCATCTTGCTGTTCATACGGTGCGCTGGCGGCAGCGGCGAAAATCCAAGCCAGGCAAAGCAACAGTTTTGCCCGCCTTCCTGCACCGCCTTCAAGTCTCCGGAAATAATGCCTTCACAAACCTATTAACGCTTGCAGCCGTTAGGCTGATTTTTTTTGCTCCCGAATTTTAACCATAATTGTATCCGTCAGCCGCTCAAGCGCATCAGGTGAAGTATCCTCCATAAATTCGCTCAAGTCAACCGGTTTGCCATAAATTACTTCCATTTGCCGGAACCACTTGTATTCTCCGACGAGCGTTACCGGTATTATAACCGCTCCGCTGCGAAGCGCGATCATGGCAGCACCCTTCTTGGCTGCGCCGCCTGAATTGCGGCTTCCCTCCGGAAAAATCCCCATAACATGGCCATCCTTAAGCAATTGAATGGAATTTTTGATCGCATCCTTGCTTACGCCGCCTCTCTTGACCGGAAAAGCTCCCAGACCGGAGAGAAATGCGCCCAGCGGACGGAAGCTGAACAGCTCCGCCTTAGCCATGTAATGTACTTTGCGGTCAAGCTTAATGCCTACTGTAGCCGGATCAAAGTTGCTAATATGGTTAGAACAAAGGAGAACAGGTCCTTTATCCGGAATATTTTCCAGGCCCTTTACTTTCATGGGGAAAACAACAGCAAAAAAAATACGGAGCATTCCACGGCAAAATTGATATAACATAGTTTACTTCGCCTCCACCTTTTTGGTTCGGCTTAATTCAACAATTTGCGACACAACCTGCCCAATCGTCATTGACGTGCTGTCAATGACAACCGCATCGTCCGCGCAAATAAGCGGAGAAATCTCGCGTTCACGGTCCTTTTGGTCCCGCTCGGCAATCTCTCTCTCCAGCTGCTCCAAATCAATCCTGTCAGCCTGTCCGGTTTCCTTGTAGCGCCGCTCAGCCCGTGTACGGACGGAAGCAGTCAGAAAAACCTTCAACTCTGCATCAGGAAGCACATGTGTACCGATATCGCGACCGTCCATGACGACGCCCTTGCGGCCGGCCAGCACTCTCTGCAAGCCCACAAGCTGTGTGCGTACCTGCTCGACTGCAGCTACCTGCGATACGTGAAGATTGACCTCCCGGGAACGAATCTGTTCCGTTACATCCTCGCCGTTAAGCAATACCTTCTGCCCGTTCTCACTCGGCAGAAGCCTGATGTCAAGCGAAGCTGCCATGCGGCTTACACGCTCGGAGTGGTCAGGCTCAATGCCTGCACGCAGCGCGCTTAGCGTAACCGCCCGGTACATAGCTCCGGTATCAATATAAACGTAGCGAAGCAGTTCGGCTACTCTTCTTGCTACTGTGCTCTTGCCTGCTCCTGCCGGACCGTCAATTGCGATATTAATCAGTCCCTGCAAGGAGCTCTCCTGCATGGTTTCCACCTGTTAAATTCCTCCTCGATTAGGAGACGAAGCAACGCTTAAGCGTGCAATGGCATTCTCCTCAAGCGCATAAACGGTCCGCTGCAATGCGGGGCGTTAATACGGAGAAATAGAGGCAAAGTATAGGTTCTGGCTTATACTTTCTCATATTTCAAGAAAAAAGCAGGCTCTGCCTGCAACGTGAAAATTATACCACATCACGCTATGAGATGCAAAAAACTAGAGCCTTGCGGCCTCCCCGCGCATTTGCAGAGGCTAGCCCCGAACACGCAAGCGGCTTCATCCCGAACAAGCATAAACTGCTGCATCGTCCCGGACAGAAGCAGCAGCGTTTTGCTTGCAGATTTTAAGAATATTATTCATTTTAATAAGATATGAACTTTTATTTTGGGTTAAACGGCAGTCCCTCCAGGCGGTCTACGCCCGTTATCCATTCGCGGACAAACGCAAACTGCAGGGCAAACTGCGCAAGAATCAGGACACCGAGAACAATACTGCATAAAATGATAATCCAAGTCGTGATCCGCTCTGTCTGCTTTAGCCAACGTTGTTGTTTCACAGCCGACCATCCTTTTCCTGTCAGGTTGAGGATAGTTTTTCCATAACTATGGATGCTATGCATGTTTGCCGGATTTGCAGTGTATATGGCGCTTCCTTATCTGTTCCTGAATTCCAGCTGGCGCTCAAAGCAATATCTGATTATTCTCTGACGCTCGCTGTCATTGATTTGTTCGAATTTGCACATCACCTGAATCCGTCCGGTTTCCAGCGTCTTTACCCGTACAATCTCGGAGACAAAACCTGCATGGTCCAAACTTCCATTCTTATAATGAAGCAGAAGCCAGCATTCGAGTTTGTCGCCGGCCTTCGCCGGCCATTTGCCGTCCGTTAGAAATGAAATGCCTCCTCCGCCGACGTCGTCAGTATACGCCAAAAATCGGGTCTGGTCGGGCAGTTTTACAGACAGTTCCAGCTCAGCATGGACACGGAAGAAGCTCCGGCGCTGAATTTTCGTAATCTGGTCAGGATCAGGCTTGCGGACGGATACCAGCCGGATGACATCTTCCTTGAAGCCGAGAACATGGCTGTTAAAGTAGTGCTTCACGCCGTCCTCACTCAGGAAATAAGCGGACAGTTCATCTCCGAGGTACAGCTTCTTCAGCCTCCCCGACTCCTCATTCATCGGCACTTCAATAAGCAAATCATGTTCCCTCGCATCAGCGATGCGGGCTTTATATAAGATTTTGCTCTCTTCTTCATCTGCTGAGGCGACTTGCAGATACAAGATTGAATTTACTTTCGGCAGCAATCTGAAGCTCCCCCTCCTGTGTATAGGCATATTATACCATGATAGACTTAAAGGGGGCTATATGAAAAAAGGGCGGTTTCCCGTCCTCCCTTTCAGGAGTCGCGAAACCGTCCTTTATTTCGTCTAAGAGGTGGCCGGCAAGGCATCCTCGCCGATACCTGGAAGCTGCTCAATCGATTCCTCTACACCGTCATCCGCATTCACATAGATGCGGTAGAAATGTCCATTAATTTTGCCGAGGAACTCGTAGCAAAGCACTTCCTTGGACATTTCATTTTTAATAACCGCCTGCTGGGTCTTTATTGCCTTGAACTCCGGGTTCAATACTTTCTTTGCTTCAGCTTCGCCAAGCTTAGGCTTGCCGATCTTCCGGCTCTTGTGCTCAAAGGCGAAGTCCTCAGCGTGCATTCCGACAACACTGCCGTTATCCAAACCTACCTTGACTGTCAGCTTCTCCGGATAAATAAGCACTTTATCCTGGGTGGCAACAAAGCTGAGATTGACGGAGTCGCCGTAGTTGTCATAGCTTACCGCCGTCATGGAAGGGTAGCCATGGGAATCCAGGAACTTCTTGGCCGACTGCTCCGCCCGGGCTACTCCAACCTTCCTCTTGCCAATGTTGCGGCTGTCGAGGAATCTGAGCAATTGCCCGCCTTTCTTGCTGTAATCCAATTGTACATTGCCTTCCTTACGCTCCAGTGTAGCCGAATAGGAAGCATATTCCGTCGACTGGCCATGCTCCGCCACCTTGATCCGGCCAGAATCAGATACACCGAGGAATTCAGCGGCCTTGCTCCTGACATCTGCCTCGGTTACGGGTGTACCGCTTAGCATCTTGATAGAGCGTCTTTCGAACATTGCTGTTACGGATGGACCCCAGTTGATTTCCGGATATCCTTCCACCTTCTTATCAACCGTTTTGAAGCCGTCGATGATTGTGTTGTCACGGGTAGACTGTTCAGTGGCCAGTGCTGACTCCACATCCATCCAGCGCAAATTGTTCTGAAGCACCTTACTCTGCATGCCCTGAAGATCTTTTGTAATTTCTTCCGATTTGGCATACAGGGTTTTCAAGGTGTCATATTCTTTTGGAGACAGCGGTTCCTGATTCAAATCCCTAACGGCAGTACGGTAAGAGAAATTGGCAATCCGCGCCAGAAAGTCCTCCGTCTTGTTGAACGGCAGCAGCGTCAGCGGCAGCTGATTAATCTTGCTCTGCGCATCGCTGGTCAGCCGCCACACGTTAACCAGGCTTTTGCGATGGTAATTTTTCGAGGTCGAATTTACAGCCAGCGTATGTCCTAATTGGTTATGAAGCTGCTCCACATTGTAGCTCAGCTCATGGAAGGCCCGCTGATACTGGTTCTCCGCCTTGATCAAAATCGAGTTTTTCTCTTGATGCTCCTGATACCCCCAATAAATGGACCCGATAAACAAAAGAGCCATAACCGGGAACAAAACAGCGCTCAGTCGTTGGTACATAACACAAAAGCTCCTTTCTTGTGCAAAACCTGGTTTTAGTTTGGTTTGCGCAAAGGAGCTTTATGCATTATCCGAACAGTTCTTCAATTTCAAAATCATCCGCATTGCTGCAAATGCACTGCTTGAAGCCGGTATCAATTTTCCCTTTGTCTTTCCGGCCCCTTAAAATAAACTTTTCCCCGCACTGGTTGCAGCGAATCGTTACTTTCACTCTTGGCTGATCCATACTTGGCCTCCTTCTGTCCATTCCTTCTAAACGACATTATAGACAGAAGGCTTACAATTTAACCTCTTCCTCCCGCCGGACAAACCGGAAGGGAGATCGTGAATTGGCACGGTTGATCTTGCGCAGCCCTTTGATCCAGAGATAAATCATCAAGGGCACTATAAGGTACATCCAATTGGACTTGACGACAAGCATTATCCAGTCGTACAAGCCATGCCAGAACAACGGCTGGATAAGGGAAAACAGAATCAGCACCCGCTTGCGCTGCTTATCCGGCGAAAACTTCGCTTTGCCCAAATAATAGCCCATAATAATACCGAATAATGCATGGCCGGATACCGGGAGAAGCGCCCTCATCAGCAGAGATCCGAATGTCGAGGGTTCCAAAATAGCGTACAGAACATTCTCAAGAGTAGCAAATCCAAGCGAAATCGCCGAAGCATAGACAATGCCGTCGTAAGGTTCGTCGAAGGTGGTATGGTTATATATAATGTGGTATAGCACGAACCACTTCAAGCCCTCTTCTACCCCGGCTGAAATAATAAAGGCGAATACGAAGGGTGATTCTCCAAGCCCAAGCATCAGACCACGCTGGATGATCATAATCGGAAATGCGACGAGCGCTCCGAATACGAACATCCGGATGACCATATAAATGGGCTCCGTATCATATTTGTCCTTCAGATAGAGGAAGGTGAGCAGGGAGATGCCAGGAGCCACAGCTGCTGTTAGTATGGAAAGAAATAACACCTGCTTGAATCCTCCCTTCGTATTGCCAAGCTATACCCAGCCGCGGTATTGCACCGCCTGCGCCATCTTGCGGACGCCTGCCATATAAGCCGCCAAGCGCATATTAACGCCTTTCGTTTCATGAATCTGGTATACCTGGTTGAAACCCCTGATCATCATTTCGCGGAGCTTATGCTCCACTTCATTTTCCGTCCAGTAATAGCCCTGATTGTTCTGCACCCATTCGAAATAGGAGACAATAACCCCGCCCGCGCTTGCCAGTACGTCAGGGATGAGCAGGATGCCCCGATCGGTTACAATCCGTGTTGCTTCCAGTGTGGTTGGCCCGTTCGCAGCCTCGACAATAACTTTGGTTCTCAGCTTATGTGCATTATGTGCGGTAATTTGATTCTCAATCGCAGCCGGAACCAGCACATCGCATTCAATCTCCAGCAGTTCATCATTGGAAATTGTATTTTTGAATAGATTCGTCACCGCTCCGAATGAGTCCCGGCGGTCGATCAAATCATTAATGTCAAGTCCATCCTCATTATACAGCGCACCGTGAACATCCGAAATAGCAATTACTTTGGCCCCTGAATCATGCATGAATTTCGCCAGAAAGCTGCCGGCATTGCCGAAGCCTTGAACAACTACCCGTGCATCATGCAAGGCAATACCGTTGACCTTCAGTGCTTCGTGAATCATTACGGCTACCCCGCGCGCGGTTGCCGTCTCCCTGCCGTGCGAGCCGCCAAGCACGATTGGCTTGCCTGTAATAAAACCAGGGGAGTCAAATTCACGGATACGGCTGTACTCATCCATCATCCAGGCCATAATTTGCGAGTTGGTCATCACATCCGGTGCAGGAATGTCCTTTGTCGGACCTACCAGCTGGCTGATCGCTCTTACATAACCGCGGCTCAGCCTCTCCAGCTCGCGCAGCGACATTTTTCTGGGATCACAAATAATGCCGCCTTTCCCCCCGCCGTAAGGCAGATCAGCAATGCCGCATTTCAGGCTCATCCAGATGGAGAGTGCTTTGACTTCCTCTTCATTGACATCAGGGTGGAAACGCACCCCTCCCTTGGTCGGTCCAACCGCATCATTATGCTGTGCCCGATAGCCGGTAAAAACTTTTACATGGCCGTCATCCATCCGCACCGGAATCCGGACTGTCAGCACGCGCATTGGCTCCTTCAGCAGTTCAATCATATCTTCGCCAAAGCCCAGCTTCGTCAGTGCGTCCTTAATAACAATCTGGGTCGAGGACAGCATGGATAGCGTTTCCTTCGGTTCATACATGCTTCATTAACACCCGCCTTTGCTTTTTTAAGTGCAAACGGCAAAATGCCGTATTGACTTTAGGCAAACAAATGAAAGCCTTTCGGCTGCTCATTACCCCGCAGGTTAGTATTTGTCAATGCTGCAATCTACAACCATAGAATTGTTCCAACATGCGGGGAGGCTCGTCCGCCAGTCCGCTAAACCGGAAAATGGCGCCTCCCTATTCTATATCTGATCCAACTTGCTTATATGCTTAAATTGATCATAAAACCTATTTTTTCGTAAAGAAAAAAGCAACCGGACAGAACTGACTGCCCGGTGCTCGGTATGTGGAAATCAGGATTTGAAATGAGTGCATATTTCAGCAACGGCTCCGGAAGCCATGATTAGCTTGCCGTATTCCTCCAGGACCGCTGTTGTAACTGAAGTGGCCTCGCCATACTCTGCGAGCAGGGCAATAAGTGCCGCTGTACGTCCTTGATCGGAATTGACAGGGTCAAAGGTCAAAATCCATTTTCCCCGGTAAGAGTAGAGTCTTCCGTCTTCCGTAAGCTTCGCTTGAAGAAGCTGATGGCTTACCGAAATGACGTCTTCAAAATCGCGGAATGCATACATGATCACATCGCTGTGCTCAAGCGTCACTTCCATTTCATATACATCTTCATCCTGGTCCTCATCCGCATCCGCGCGCTCGCTCTGTTGAGCTTCCGATTTTCCGCGCGTTACGATGACAACCATACCTTGTGCGGGCAATGCAAATACTTCAACAGCCAGCGGCCCGCTAGCATCAAATCCGAGCTCATTATATGCTTGGTCCATCATTTCGCTGAACAGCTCATGAACCTTCGGGATTTCACGCCACATATCATCCTTCTGGATCCCTCGTTCCAGCAGGTCGTCGAACGTCAGGAAAATCTTAATCTTATTCTGGCTCAAACGCTCGATTTTCATGACAGGATCCTCCTTTGCAGCATCGGTTATAACAGCGTATGAAGTTTCATATAATATGTGATTAAAATCATCATATGTAACTATGTTAACACTTTTGACTCTGAAATGCACTACCTGTAAATTGAGGATTTTACAAATAATAAGCAGAAGACCAATGTCTTTGTTTCCGCACTGTTGCATGCACTTATACTAAAAAGGAAAAAGACTTGAAAAGCTTGTATTTGTAAACGCTATCAATATAAATTTCATAAAAATCGCCAGCCTTCTTGGCTGGCGATTTTTTGATGCGGTTCTATTTAATGGGCTGTCCCCAAGCCTTCAGCCATAATCTTCTCCGTTTCCCGTTTGGCCTCCGGGTCGCTCTCAATCAGCTGTTCAATACGGTCCCAGCTTTCCGAGTCCTTATGCGCAGCGGCTGCTCCAGCTTTATGTGTTGATTTTTTCGTCGCTGTATGGGCTGCCCGGCCTGCTGCAGATCCCGCAGCTTCTGACGCCCGGTTCTCTCTGTTTGCAAAAGATCCCAGCCCGATCTCCACCATTCTGTTCATCTTGCGTTCCCTCATGCCCTTCATCGCATCGCCCACTGCATGGGATACCCAGCTAAAAGCAGCCGGACGCTTCTTCGCCAATACGGTTGCTGCAGCCATGCCAACAATTCCTCCGGCTATAAATGCGGTCCATCTCATGGTATTCGCCTCCTCATTATAATCATTAATAAAATTCAGATGCATAGTTATCGTTCCCTGAAGGCCTCATTGGCAATCCGCCTATTTTTAGCAGCCGTCTTACCTGACTTTGCTTGAAGTTTGAGGTGATTGGAATCAATACCACGTGTCATGGAACAAAAATAAGCGGGAACACTAATAAAATAAGCAGGTCAAGGTTTAATTTCACTTATTCAGGAGGTTGGTTTATGAAGCCAAAACAAGCAGTAATTTCGATGCTCTCAGCAGTAATCGTTGCGGGGATATGGGGGATGCCTGCCGCAGCTCATATTAACGGCATGGAAGAAATCCTGCAAAACACCAAGGTTTCGGAGTCCGAATCTACTTTTTATATGGATGATACAGTCAATAATAACGGTCTATACAAAATGGACAGCAACTATCGCTTTGTCCCGGTTAATGACACTGCTTCAGCACGGAAAGTCCTCTTGACCTTTGATGACGGTCCCAAAGACAGGGCAGTGCTGGAAAAGCTGCTGGGCGTTCTGGAGAAGCATTCAGCCAAAGCAATATTTTTTGTCAATGGCATTCATGTTGAGAAGCATCCCGAACTGCTTCGCCTGATTGACCGTTCCGGCCAAACTGTAGGCAATCATACATGGAGCCATCCGGATTTGCGGAAGCTGCCGCCGGAAGAAGCCGCCAGGGAGATTCAATACGTGCAGGATATTGTCTCCAAAATAATCGGCAAAAAACCTCGCTTTTTCCGTCCTCCCTACGGATCAGGCAATGAACAGGTCCGGCGCATTGCAAAAAACCATGCCCTATTGTACATGACATGGTCTAATGGTTCACTTGATTGGGCGGAGAGTGCCCGGAACAACCCGGCGGCCGTCATCCGAAATGTAATGAGCCAGCTCCACCCTGGCGCCAATATCCTCATGCATGAGGTACCTTGGACTGCGGATGCGCTGGATTCGCTGCTTTCGAATCTGGAGGCCCAGGGCTACGGATTTATTGATCCTGCAGCAATCATTGTACCCGCCGGTTCCGCAAAATAAGCAAATGGGTCTCCGAGGGCGCCAGCAGCCGCAGCGGTATCCGGGAAGTGCCAAAGCCGCAGCTGACAAGAAGCCGGGTGCGGGTGTCTGAGTGGCTGTCCGCTGCCGGGAACCAGCCCCGGCAATACTTGTTGACAATTGATGACCTTGACAGCGGTCCAATAAGAGGAAGGGCGATTTGCCCTCCATGTGTATGACCGGACAGCATCAAGTCAACAGGCAGACCATCGAGCCAGTCAATCAGATTGGGATCATGGGACACCAAAATTGTAAAAGGGGAATCATGGCTGGTCTTGTCATGCGAGTTAAGGAATGAAAAAGCTCCCTGAAGCACTTCTCTTCCGGTAATCGGATCATCAACTCCGCACAGGACAAGCTGATCACTCCCTTTATTCAGAACGACGCTCTCATTAATAAGGGGAACAGCCTGTTCCTGCCTCAGCAATTCATCAACCGGACGAATGGATTCGTCATAATCATGATTGCCGTATACCGCATAGACAGGACCAAGACGGCGCAACTGTCTGATATTGTCGCGAATGCGGTGCAATGGCACGCCCTGCTCCCTGATATCCCCGCCAATGACCACAAGATCGGCTCCGCCTTCATTTTGACAAAGCTCGATAAGCCGTTCAGGAATTGCCCTCCGGTGAATATCGCTTATAAAAAATAACCGCAAGCCGTCAAATGCGGCTGGCAGCTTCTCAAAAACAACCTCTTCTTTTTTTACACGTACCCGAAATGCCTCCAGCAGCATCCAGACGATACCGGCTGCTGACAGGACAAGAAGCCCTATCCAAACCATATTATTCACCCGTTTCTTTTCTGCAGCATCTTTCCATTATATTCTATTTATACCAGACTATTGCTGCAATAAACAGCCGTTATCCATAAGCGCTTCTGCCATATATAAGCAGGCCTACAACCAGGCAGACAAACAGCACAATCAGAAGATTATAATACAGCTTCGTAAGCTGCTGTCTGGTTGAGACATGCTTGTTTTTGCGCGAAGGGAGTTCATCTCCTTGCTGCTCCTCAAAATTTTCCGCAGTGCGGGCGCGTCTTGCACGGCCGCGGCTGCGGAAACGTTCCTTTCTGCTCATGACTCCCTCCGGTAACGTATAATGAATCCCATTACAGCATCAATCACAAAATGCGCAGCAATCGGCGCCCAAAGCGTGCCCGTATAATCATATATCCATCCAAGTCCATAGCTGATGGAAAATACAAGTCCGGTCGGAATCCAGTGCTTCAAATAGCGGACATGTATGGCCGCAAAGATGATGCTTGTCCAATAAGCACCGAAAGCATGCTGGAGCGCTCCGCGGAACAGCAGCTCCTCACAGACGGATACAATAAATGAGATGACAAGTATATGCCACCACGGACGATTCCGGAACAACCGTTCATTTACACCGCCGTCATCTGTTGCCTCATCCGGCACCCACCTTGAAATGAGCAGATCAACCAGGATGACAACAGCCGCGAGACCCGCACCCCAATATAAAAAATTCAGCGTATTTGGCAATTGCAGCAATAAAATTGGGTTCCGATGCTGAAATAAAATCCATATGATGCCGATAATAAGCGTAAGCGCCTGCGTCATGTACAGATTAATCAGCAGCAAACGGTCATCAATTTGGTCTACAGAAACCTTGCGGAGCTTCAGCTTGCGGATATCGAATTTTTTCATAACTTCCCGCCTGTTATCTAAGTATGTTATTCCCTTTTCGCCAAAATTCACCTATACTATTAAACAAATTGGTACTTCATTCCTACTACCTACTTTGAAGGAGACAACGATGGAAAAACGACTGACCCGCACAGAAATGATATTCAGTCTCGGCTTTTTGTTCATGCTTATTCTGGCAGTTGCCGCTTTTTTCTACGGGGTAAAGGTTGGCTCCGAGAAAACCGATGCTAATTACATTCAGATGAAGCATCTCAATTCCGAGGGCGGACCTAAAGTTACGGCCTATCAACAACAAGATCTGGTTACATACTATCATACTGTATTTTTGCCGCTGCGTGAATTTCAGACCGAATGGTTCTCCGCCATCGAAAAGCTGGAGAGCGGTCGTTCAACAGATGCGGCTGCCTCCTTCAAAGAACTCGCCAAGCAGGCAAAAAAACAATACCAGACCATTACGACCGCTACCATTCCTGCTATATCCCCGCTTCTTGCGGATTCACAGGTCAATGTCCTGAAAAGTCTCAAACTGTTCGAGCAGGCTTCAAGCCGTTCGGTCGCTTACTCGAAGGACAAGTCCGTAGCAGCAGTCCTTGATAATCTGAACAAAGACGCTTATTATACGCAAGCTGTTACGCATGCGCTGCAATCCCAGCAGCAATATTATGATTCCATGCTCAAGTGGGGAGCAACGATGAACGCCAAGATTCCCGGCGAATACGAGACTCCATCCGTTCTGGAAATCTCAAGCTGGAACAAACTGCCGTTCCTGGTCAAAAACAAAGTAATGGCGGATCAGCTGTTATCCCGCAGTACGATGGAGACGTTCTACCCTCATGATTTGAGCGTTCGGGTGGATGAGTTCATTGCATCCGGCCAGCCGGCCAAAATGAGAATCAAGACCGTCTCGGCCGTCGTTGATTTGCTGCTCGGCACTAAAGCTGTCCGGAACGGGGATTTCACAGCCTCCAAACTAACCCGTTATGACAAGGAACTGCTGCCGCAGCTGCCATTCTTTTATATGGAAGCCAACTGACCGATTGCCAGATTATTCTGTATGGTTCAAACCGCATGTATTAATCGTACTGAAAGCCGCGAATAGAGGCCGCGTCCGCCATTCCACCCGCAACATTGTGGAGGCTGACGCGGCCTTGTCCGTCCAGATAACGGCATACCGCTACACTCCTCACTCCGTGTGCGCAAATAATGTACAGGTCTTCTTCTCCCATAAGCTCATCGATACGTTCCGGGATCGTATTCATCGGAATATGTCTGGTGCCTTCCAAATGATAATATTCCCATTCCATAATCTCCCTTACATCGACAATTTGCTGCGCTCTGATCTCACCGCGATCCAGCTTCTCAAGCAGGCTGTCCGCTTCAATATCCTTCCAGTCCTCCAACAGGCTTCTCTCCTTATTCATCCTCATACTAGAGTCCGGCCAAGCCGTTCATGCTTGAATCATAACAAAAAAATTCACAAATGAGCAAGTTTGAGGATTGCTTTTGTCTACCATATTGCTATAAAATAATAGAGGTTAATAGCGCCGCATTTGCAACCCTTGCATTTGTCGAACGGGCACTGCGGGCATACGAATCATTCGACAATTTTTTGATGATGCGAATGAAACTCTCGTCTATTTTGCTCTACTTGTAGATGCGCTAGACGAGGGTTTTTCTCTTACAGCAATATCATTTTCTCAAATCTAGGGAGGATTACCTGACATGTTCAAAGTGCTAGTTTCAGATCCGATCAGTGACCTTGGTATCCAGCAGCTTGTGGATGCTGAGGACGTATTGGTGGATAAAAAGCCCGGATTAAGCGAGGATGAGCTTGTTGCCATCATTGGCGAGTATGATGCGCTGCTGGTTCGCAGCCAGACACGGGTAACACCAAGAATTATGGAAGCAGGGACCAATCTGAAAGTCGTTGGACGCGCGGGTGTAGGTGTAGACAATATTGATCTGCCTGCTGCAACCCAACGCGGGATTATCGTTATCAACGCGCCTGACGGCAACACGATTACCACTTGTGAGCATACCTTTGCGATGATGATGGCTGTAGCCCGTCACATTCCACAAGCATATGCCAAAACAATCGGTGGGACATGGGACCGCAAATCCTTCCTCGGCGTAGAGCTGCGCAACAAAGTGCTCGGCGTTCTCGGAATGGGCAGAATCGGAAGTGAAGTAGCCAAGCGCGCCAAAGCATTTGGCATGGAAATTATGGGGTAT
The DNA here is from genome assembly GCF_000422505.1 of Paenibacillus pinihumi DSM 23905 = JCM 16419. Taxonomy (GTDB): domain Bacteria; phylum Bacillota; class Bacilli; order Paenibacillales; family Paenibacillaceae; genus Paenibacillus_D; species Paenibacillus_D pinihumi. The sequence goes on from NZ_KE383864.1 coordinate 417,910, forward strand.
GACCCGTTCCTGACCGAGGAACGTGCTGAGAAAATGGGAATCAGACTGTCCAGCGTAGAGGATATCGTCCGCAATGCGGACTTTATGACGGTTCACACCCCGCTGACGCCTGAAACCCGCCATATGATTGGCAAAGCCCAATTCGAGATTATGAAGCCAGGCATGAGAATTGTGAACTGTGCCCGCGGCGGAATTATTGATGAGTTGGCACTGGTAGAAGCCGTTGACCAAAATATCGTTGCAGGAGCTGCATTTGACGTATTTGAGGTAGAACCTCCGGCTGAGGATCATCCGTTCCTGACGCATCCTAAAATTATCGTTACCCCGCATCTAGGAGCTTCTACTGTAGAAGCACAGGAGAATGTAGCGATTGACGTCTCCGAGCAAGTGCTGCATATTTTGCGTAACGAGCCTTTCAGCAATGCGGTCAACATGCCGCCGGTTCCAACTGAAGTGCTGAATAAGCTCCAGCCTTACTTCACCCTCGGGGACAAACTCGGAAGCTTCGCCGCTCAATTGGCTGAAGGCGCTGTAGAAGAGATTGTTGTTAACTATTCGGGTGAGTTAGCAGAAGTGGATACACAACCGCTGACACGTTATGTTGTCAAAGGCGTGCTGTCGCATCACCTTGGTTCCGAGCAGGTCAACGTGGTAAACTCCATGCACTTGGCCAAAACACGCGGCGTAAACATTGTCGTTCAAAAGTCCCATGCAGCTAAAGGATTTACGAATTTGATTTCGGTAACGCTGCGTGCGAAAAACGAAGAGCGTCTTGTTGCGGGAACCTTGCTGAATGGATACGGCGCACGGATCGTGCAAATTGACAAGTTCCCGGTTGATGTCGCTCCTGAAGGCAATCTGATTCTGGTATCCCACAGCGATAAACCAGGCATTATCGGCCGTGTAGGTACACTGCTTGGCACGAATGAAGTCAACATTGCGACCATGCAGGTCGGACGTAAAGTTGTCGGCGGAGCTGCAGTAATGGTATTGTCCGTTGATAAGGCTGTTCCACGTGAAGTATTGCTGGAGATCGCCAAGCTGCCTGATTTGAACAACGCCAAAGAGATTGCTTTATATTAATTAGCAGATCGCATCTGAATACTTATAAACTCAAACAGCAACAGCCGCTTAGCAAAGCGGCTGTTGCTGTTTTTTTAGAGAATTCCCCCTCCCTGTCACCAGTGCTGCTCTTGCATATAGACACTAAATACCCCCAGACTATTCCATTCTGGGGGCTCATGTGAACTTATGACTGTTATGCCTGTTCTACCGGAAACAGCATCGTAAAGGTCGTTCCAATATTCAATTGACTTTCTGCCTGAATGATACCGCCGTGAGACTCCACAATGTTCTTGACGATAGCCAGTCCCAGGCCAGTTCCGCCTGAGGAGCCGCGTGTACGGGCTTTGTCCGCCTTATAGAAGCGTTCAAAGATATAAGGAAGGTCATCTCTCGGAATTCCTGCACCCTGATCCTTGATCTGTACCTGAATGTATGAGTTATTGTCCTTGACCAGTTGCTCTGCTGATATGAAGATGCACGCTTCACCTGGCGTATGACGCAGAGCATTGTCCAGCAAATTTGTCAGCACTTGCTCCAGCCGGTCCTCATCCGCAGCCTCCAGTATGAGCGGCTGCTGCGGAAGCTCATAGATCATCGTGATTCCTCTTTCCTTGGAATACACCTGGAATTTCCGGTGCACCCGGCGGATCAGCGTACCCAGCTCTAGCTGCTGGAAGTTCATCTCGATGTGCCCGGCTTCCATTCGCGCCAAATCAAGCAAATCTTTGACCAGACGGCCCATGCGCAGGGATTCGTCATAGATAACTTGAACGAGCTCGTTCCGTTCTTCCGGAGAAGCGGCAATATCATCCATCAACGCTTCACTGTAGCCCTGCAGCATCGAGAGCGGTGTACGGATTTCATGGGAGACATTCGCCACGAAATCGCGGCGCAGCTTCTCCAGCTTATGTTCCTCCGTTACGTTCCGCATGACGACAACCGCGCCTCTAACGCTCTTATTTGACGTTAGCGGCGCCATAACGACTGACCATACACTGTCATGCACATTAATTTTGCTGCTCAAATCCCGTCCTTCACGCAGTACAGTACGGTACAGCTCATAGAGGGGGGCCGGTATATCGCCATAGGGTCTTGGGCCGTTGCCACTGTCTGTCCAGCTCAGCTTGCCCCACTGCTCCATCGCATGCTGCCCTTCCGGATTGGTCAGAATGACCTTGCCCATGGCGTCAAATGTAATTACAGCATCAGCCATACTGCGCAGTACGCTGGAGAGATGGTTTTTCTCATGGTGCAAGTCCTTGATAATGGTATCCAGCTCTGAGGCCATATGGTTGAAGGTATTGCTCAGCTCCCCGATCTCATCAGAGGAGCGGATTGGCACCCTTGTGCGATATTCACCTTTTGAAATCTGGTCAGCGGCCTTTTTAAGCTGTACCAGCGGCTGTGTAATTTTGGTGATCAGGAAGAAAGCAAAAAAGGTGGTCAGCAAAAAACCGATAACGCCCGTAATAATAAACAGCACCATAATTTCATGCGTCGCACTGGAGAACGTCAAGTCCACATAAAACAACAAAAGCGTTCCCAATGTAATGAGAATGAGCGCAACAAGCAAAATAATGGTGAGCCACAGCTTGCCGACAACGCTTTTCCATACCATCGTTATTTAGGCACCTCTAGCTTGTAGCCGACACCCCACACGGTCGTTATCATGGCCGCGGCATCAGGCGATACTTTGTTCAGCTTCTCGCGCAGGCGCTTGACATGCGTATCCACCGTGCGCAGATCGCCGAAGAACTCATAATTCCATACATCCTTGAGCAAATCTTCACGGGAAAATACTTTATCAGGTGAGATCGCAAGGTAGTGAAGCAGCTCATATTCTTTTGGAGTCAGGCTTACCTCCTGGCCCCCTGCGGTCACTCTATGCGCATCATGTTCGATAATCAGATGCGGGAACACAATATTGTTGCTGGAGCTCGCTTCCTTTGTCAAATAAGCCGTGGCAGATGAACGTCTTAAAATCGCTTTTACCCGGTAGATCACTTCACGCGGACTGAACGGCTTGACGACATAGTCGTCTGCCCCAACCTCAAAGCCCTGGACACGATTCATCTCTTCGCCCTTGGCCGTCAGCATAATGACCGGTGTAGACTTCACTTGACGCAATCTGGAGCAAACTTCAATTCCGTCTATCCCAGGGAGCATCACATCAAGCAGGATCAGGTCATAATCATTGGAGCTTGCCATTCTGAGGGCGCTCTCCCCATCCTCTGCTTCTTCAATCTGATAACCTTCCTTCTCCAGATACATCTTCAACAGCCGGCGAATCCGTTCTTCATCATCGACGACCAGAATACGTTGAACCGGTTCTGACATTGCTCCTCGCTCCTTCCATTACAGTTGTTTAAACCTTTAAACACCGGCATAAGAGTGCAAGCCGGATATAATCAGGTTGACCCCGATCAGGGTGAACATGACAATGACGAAGCCGATGACAGCCAGCCATGCAGACCGCTGTCCCTGCCAGCCGCGCGACAAGCGCAAGTGCAGGTAGGCGCTGTAATACAGCCATGTAATTAATGCCCATACCTCTTTGGGGTCCCAGCCCCAAAAACGGGACCAGGCAATATTCGCCCAAATCATTGCAAATATGAGGGCGCCAAGCGTAAAGACCGGAAATCCGATTGCAATTGCCCGGTAACTGATTTCATCCAGGTCTTCCGGATCAATGCCATCCATATAAGGGTGAATGGCTGCGCCCAGACGCTTCCTGAGCAGCAAGCGTGCGATTCCGTACAAGAGGCTTCCCGTAATAATGGACCAGACAACTGTGTTCAGCTTGCGGCCGGCATTGACACCGTTCATCCAGGACGGCGTCTCCAATAGCGGCTCCTGCATGCCGAGGAAGCTGTCCATTTTTTGTGTAATACTATTATAGGGTTTAAAGATTGGGGGCATCGTATACATGACCGTTTCGGACGTCGTAGATTCCTGCCCGCGATTATCAATCGTTACCTTCTCCTGCAGGAATTGCGCTTCGTAGCCTGCACCGCGGAAAGCAAATACGGTCAAAATAAATCCGATAATAACCACCAATACATATAGCGTGAATTCAACCCAGCGCTGCGCGCGTTTGGCAGCCTGCGATGTCTGCTTGAAATCTACAACGCGAAGCAAATACATCAGCCCAGCAGCAAAACCGACTGCGAAGAAAGCTTCCCCAAGCGCTGCAGTCGTAACATGGATCTTGAGCCAGATTGAATTCAGCGATGGAATAAGAGGCTGAACCTCTTGCGGGAACACGGACGCATAGGCCACGATTATAATCGTCAGCGGCAAAGCGAACATGCCAAGCAGCGGCGTCCGGTAAATGGCGAATATGATGACGAAGGCAATCATAATAGACATCCCCAGGAAGGTCATAAACTCATACATATTGCTCGTCGGAATCTGCTTGCTTCCATACCATCTGGTAAAGAAGAAGGTCAGGTGTGCTGCCAATCCCAGTATCGACACAATGAATGCAATCCGCGACCAGCGTTTCACATGCGCCTTTGGATCACGGTTGCTCCACTTCTTCCCGCCTATGGCAATCATATAGAAAATGAAACCGAAGCAGTATAAAAAGAAAGCAGCAATAAAAGCATCACTGCTGAATTCCAAGTAATTCACGTTTTATTCCCTCCGTTATCCAGCGATTTGGGATCCACCTCAATACCTGCCTTGCCAAGCGCCCATGCGACGTCACTGCGCATTCCGTAGAAATTTTTGTTGGTGTGCGCCCCGAGCGACAGCTCGCCCCGGTCGACCCGCAGCCATATTCTGCGATGATGCCAGTAAAAGCCCATAATAAGGCCAATCATGGATATCGTAGCCCCAATCCAAATATATGGGAGTGCTTTATCCTTGCGGATGTTCAGATAGGTGGTCGGTCCGGATAACTTTACATTTTCCATGCCATTGACTTTAATCTCGAAGCGGTCTGCAATCGGACGGTTGAGCGCATCCTGATTGAACTGGAGCTTGTCAATCTGATTCGGGAAGTACAAATAGGGCTCCCCGCCTGCTTTAAGTTCCGGACCGGACAATATGAACAGATAAGCCGGTGCATTAGGTTCTCTGGACAGAGTAGTCGGCTCTCCATTCTCGCCAATTGCAAACTCCATAAACTGTGAATGAAGCTCCAGCTTATAAGGGCCAACCTCAAAGCTCGTTTTTGGATTGCGTATTTCCAGCTCAAAGGGGCCATACTCTTCGCCGGTTTCTTTGTTGATGATCACCGGCTTGACCGCTTCCAGGCGCGGCGTTGCATCAAAGCCCGACTGGTAAGCCTTTAGCCCTTCATAGATTAACGGGTCATTCATGACAATATCATGCCGGTCAACTTCCTTCAGGACAGGCTCCTGCGTCACGTTATTGCAGTTTGCGGTACATTCATATAATACCGCTTTTGTTTCGTACAGCTTGGCCCTTGCAGTTCCCTTCAAGGCATCGGGCAACTCATCATCGGTATAATAGTCGACCGTAAACTGCTCATTTTTAATGTAATACGACGTGCCTTCAATCTCCACCGTCTGCCCCTGCTGTACCGCAACATACATATCCATCTGGAAGCCGGGAATGCTCCGGGCAAGGACAGCAAGCAGGAAAAGGATCAGGCCGATATGGTTTATGTATGGGCCCCAGCGGCTGAACCGGTTTTTCTCAGCGAGCAGCGCCGTCCCGTCCATATGGACACGGTAACGCTTCTTTTTCAAATGCTCACCCAAAGCACTGACAATCTTCGTCTCATCCCCTGAGATTTGTGCCTGGTATACAACCTTCTGGCGGAGAATAAAGCGCAAGTGTTTGCGGATTTGCTGCTTCGACAGAGCCCGGTAAAGCGGGAGTACCCGGTCAAGGGAACAGACAACAAGCGAGGTTCCAATCATCACCAGGAGGGTTGTATACCACCAGGATTCATAAGTATGTGAAAGCCCCAACATATAATAGATTTTGCCGATCGTACCATGTTGGATTTCGTAGTAGGTTGCCGGATCTTCATTAAGGAGGTTCTCCTGACGGAAAATCGTCCCCAAAATGGAGGCCAGCAATGTAATGATGATTAAATAAACAGCGATCTTGACGGAAGAAAAGAAGTTCCAAATTTTATCAATGAAATTTGGATTGGCCTTCTGGGAACGCCTTGCGACCCCATCATAGCGCATTTCAAGCGGCTCGTCCGACAACAACTCTTCGCCGAGCGGCTTTCCGCAAGATTCGCAGAGAACGGTTCCTATATGGTTTTGATGGCCGCACTCGCATTTCGTATTTTGAAACAATGTGGAAGCCCCCCTTTCATCTGGCTAGGTTTAAAACAGCTTCTCCACACGCTCCTGAATTTGCTGTTCTGTCATGGCCGTGACGGCAATCTCTGAAATTGTCCCGTCCGGCTTAACGAAGAACGTCGTCGGATAAGAGCGCAGCCCGTACTGACGCTCAACCTTGCGGTTAACATCACGAAGCACTGTGAAACTCAGGTCAAATTTGCTCACAAAATTCTGAACCGGCAAATCCGCTTCACTCAGGTTAATCGCCAGCACTTCAAGTCCCTTGCTGTGCCATTTGTCATATAGCCGCTGAAATTCCGGCAATTCCTTCACACAGGGCGGACAAAAGGTCCCCCAAAAGGTAATCACCATCGGCTTGCCTTCATAGTCCGAAAGGTTGTGCGCGTTTCCATTCAAATCAAACAATGAAAAACCGGGGGGGCTGTCACCAACTCCCGGTATTTTGGAATCGCCCCTAAATAACGTGTTGCCAATGGCAAACCCGCCGATCAGAACGACAAGAATCAAGATGACGATTTGAACTTTTTTGCGGTAAGCTCCCATAATCTATTCACCACCTGACACGCATACAATTCACAAGTTACATTATATCGAATATGAAGTTACTTTGGCGGTCATTTATTATGAATATTATGTGACTTGGCAGCTTTGGCAGCGATGGCCAGCAGCTCCTGAACTTCCTTTGGCGTCAAATGGCGGTACTTTCCGCGCTGAAGATTTTGCAGACCAAGCTCTCCGAAGCGGGTGCGCTTGAGCCGGATCACCGGATGGCCGATTGCCTCGAACATGCGGCGGACCTGCCTGTTGCGTCCTTCATGAATCGTAATCGTAATTGTTGAGTGTTTGTTGTCCGGGTCGATGTCGTGGTACTCAAGCTCGGCAGGCGCCGTCATGCCGTCTTCGAGCTTGACGCCTTTCGCCAGCTTCTCCAGCTCTGTCCCATGCGGAACACCTTTGACTGTAGCCAGATAAGTTTTTGGAACATGATGCTTGGGATGCGTCAGCAGATTGGCAAATTGCCCGTCATTGGTCAGCAGCAGCAGACCTTCCGTATCATAATCCAGGCGGCCTACCGGATACACGCGTTCCTTGATATCCTTCATGAAATCCGACACGATTTTACGGCCCTCGGGATCTTTTGCGCTTGTAATAACCCCTTTAGGCTTGTTCAGCATCAGATATAGCTTTTTCTCCCCTTTGATAACCTTGCCGTTCACGCTAATGACATCCACGGCGGGGTCGGCCTTGGTTCCCAGCTCAGACACGATTTCACCGTTCACCTCGACCTTTCCGGCCAAAATTAATTCTTCACATTTGCGCCGCGATGCGACACCGGCTTGCGCCAAAATTTTTTGTAAACGTTCCAATTCTTTCACCTCATTCTCCATCATACCTATATGACAAGGAAAGCACAAGCGGGTTCCGGGCTTTCCCTTCAATGCCTGCAAATCGTTCCCTGTTTTTCCTGAAAAACAGCTTGCATTCTGTAATCGTTGAACCGGCTTATGGCAATTCGGTGAACATTTGGAAACAAAAAGGATGCCTCTGCCTGCCAGCATCAGAGACATCCAAAATAGTTTCTACTATTAGTATAGGCCTATATCCGCACCTGTCACTTCTTGCATTGAAAAATCAGGCAAAAATAAGCAAACAAATGAATACAGCGGCTATAAAACCAACCAGATCTGAAAATAGCCCAACCTTCAGCGCATAGCGGGTCTTGCGAATTCCGATGGCACCGAAGTAGACCGTCAGCACGTACAGCGTCGTATCCGTGCTTCCCTGGATCGTAGAGGCAATACGCCCGATCATCGAATCCGGACCGAATGTCTTAATCAGCTCCGTCGTATAGGCGAGCGATCCGGCTCCAGTGAGTGGACGCAATGCGCCAAGCGGCAGCACCTCGCTCGGGATGCCTATACTGTCAAAGAGCGGCCGCATAGCCTGTACCATCATTTCCATCGCACCTGATGCCCGAAACATGCTTATGGCAACCATCATGCCGACCAGGTGGGGAATGATTTGGATTGCGGTATCAAAGCCCCCTTTGGCTCCGTCTACGAACGATTCATAGACCGGAACTTTGCGGAAAGCAGCATACAGCGGAATGAACACAATCATCATCGGGATCGCCCATATCGAGAGCAGCGATACAAATTCATACACCGCCGTTCACCCCCTTCGGGCTGCCCGGCCCGCCTTCATGCCCGCTTCCCCCTCCGATGCCGGTTGTCAGCTTCGGTGGAGGTACCCGGCGCCGATACCATCTATCGGCAAGAATGGCTGCCACAGTCGCTATGGCTGTCGCGATCAGAGTCGTACCGACGATTTCTGCCGGGTGTGCTGAGCCGAAATTCATGCGAATCGCGATGAGTGTCGTGGGGATAAGGGTAATACTGGATGTATTCAGTGCCAGTAGTGTACACATGGCAGGCGTTGCCGTATCCTTGTCCGGATTAAGCTTTTGCAGTTCCTGCATCGCTTTAATTCCCATCGGCGTGGCCGCATTGCCAAGACCCAATATGTTGGCGCTCATATTCGTCATAATATAGCCCATCGCCGGATGATTTTTCGGCACATCGGGGAACAAAAAACGAACAAGCGGACTGAGCAAGCTTGCCAGCTTGGCCAGCAAGCCCGCATCCTCCCCAATACGCATAATTCCCAGCCAAAACACAAGAATGCTGATCAAACCGAAGCTTACCGTGACCCCTGTCTTTGCACCATCGAAGGCCGCCTCCGTAACGGCCTCCACCCGGCCGGTCGCAGCGGCAAATACGATGCTGATTACGATTAATAGCAGCCAGATCCAGTTGACCATATTTGCCTCCCCCTACCTGAACAAGCTTCTCAATACGAGCTGCAGCGAATGCAGCCAGGAAATGGCTCCGCCAGTTGAAGCCATGCTCGTTTTCGCGCTTCCTGATACATCTATTTCCGGACCGCTATCCCTAACGGCGACAGTTCCAATCTTCTCTTCACCCAAATAAAGCTCCAATCCTCCTCTGGCGCCCAAGGCATATTCCGTAGTTGCCTCACTTTGCAAAATCAGCTTGGTCTTAATGGATGAACGTTCTTCTTCAGTTAATGGGAATTGAAAGCCCCTGTCTGCCTCATACGGATAACCGGCCAGCGGCTGGCCTTCTCTGACGAGCTGATGCAACGGATAGTGCCCGAAGCCCCAGTCCAGCATCGTTGAATGATCCACCCAGTCATTGCCGTCATTGAGCGTTACGGCAGCGAGCTGCTGTCCGTTGCGGGTTGCCGAGCTTACTAGAGTCCGGAAAGCCTGTTTCGTATAGCCCGTCTTGACCCCGTCCGCCCCTTCATACATAAAGAGCATCTTGTTTTTGTTCCGCCAGGAATAATCACGTTCAGACACCTGCTTCATTTTCGTCTTGACGATCTCCCGAAAATCCTTGTTGCGCAGCGCATAAGCCGCAAGCTTGGCCAAATCATTGGCCGTGGAGTAATGCTCCTTGTGATCCAGTCCATGGGGATTCGTAAAATGGGTGTGCTCCAGACCAAGCCACTGTGCCTTCTCATTCATGAGCACAACAAACCCTTCTTCAGAACCTCCTACATGCTCGGCGATCGCTGTAGCTGCATCATTGCCTGAGCGAAGCATCAGCCCGTAAAGCATGTTTTGCAGACTCATTTCCTCACCGAGTTTCAAATAAATGGATGATCCTTCTTTGCCAAACGCACTTTTACTAACTTTGACGATGTCTGACAGGTTGCCATGCTCTATCGCAACAATAGCTGTCATAATTTTGGTCAGGCTTGCTATCAGCATTTGTTCATCGCCATTATGCGAAAAGAGGATACGTCCGGATTCCACATCGATCAGTGATGCAGCCTTGGCATGGGTTCCAGGAGCACCTGGAGCCTTGGCCTCGGCATATCGTATGCCAAGGATGCCTGACATCAGTCCGAAAACGACTAACCATAATATTGTGCGATTGCCAGTTCGCCAACTCACCACCAGTCACTCCTCGCTTTCAGCCAATTGTACCCGAATGCTCCTGTCATGGAAGGAGCATTCGCCGCCTATGCCCAAGCCTGATGCTCAGCCTTGGGGTCTTGTACATTATATGAGACAAGGAAGGGGGTTATGTCCCAAAGCTTAAGTTGGCAAGGAAATTCATCCTGTACACAATAAAAACGCCGAAACCCTCTATGCGGGGTTCCGGCGTTTATAAATACTGCAGGTTGATGTTCTGATAAAAGGAACATTTCAAACGGTATACTTATTCGGTATCGGCAATAATGACGGTGGAATCACTGATGCCTGAGCCTGTTGTATCCGAATGTTTGAACATGGTTTGGAGCTTATCAAATACTTTCGGCGCAGAATCAATAACACGCTCGATCAGATGTGTCTGGTTGTCCAGCGGTACGACCTTCACGCCTTGTGTACCAACGACAAGGAAGGCAATCGGTGTAATGGATACCCCGCCCCCGCTTCCTCCGCCAAAAGGCAGTGATACGGATGCATTATGCGCATCCGCACCGTGCTGGTGGTGCTCAGAATGCTCGGTGCGAATATCACTGCCTCCGGCTACGAACCCAAATCCTACTTTACTGATCGGCATAATCACACTGCCGTCCGGCGTCTGCACCGGATCACCAACAATCGTATTGACATCCACCATTTCTTTAATATTTTCCATTGCGGTCTGCATTAAGCCTTGAATAGGATGTTCTGCCATACTGTAAAGCCTCCTTTCACCTTTTTAATGCGAACCAAAAGCTGTAGTCCGGCAAGAATAGCATATCCGAAGCTCATTTTAGCTATACAGGACCATTCGGTGGAAAAATACGTTTGATTATACAACGGCTGCACCTTCATATGCGGCTCCGCAGTCAGTCTCATGAACTGCGACAGCACGCCGAGCAGGCTCGTCTGGGCAGACCAAAGCATGCCTGTTGTCATTGCCGTCCAGACTGCATCTCCGGTGCCCACAATCGTACTCCAGTTCCATGAAGTAATCCGTACATGGGACAGCGTCCTGCGCAGCCACACGGTAAAATGGTCCGTATAACGTAGCAGTGTCCTGGCCTCTTCCAGCTTGCGCATAACTGTCTCTGCGCCAACCTTATGCTCACCCTTGTTTTTGCTTTCGCCTACCATAAAGGAGTTGCGCTTCTTGTGCAGGAATTCCACATTTCCTTCTTTAAAGCGCAGCAATGGAATCTCCAGATTGTAATGCAGCATCCCATATAGAGCCTGGATATGAATAACAAAATGGTCATTATCACTTTTGCGCAAAAATTGGCTTGTAACCACAATTTCAGAGTTCGCTACAATAATCAGAAGCATAAAAAAAAGACCTGCCGCCGTCCATACAATCCAACCTGTGTGAAGCATACAGGCTCCACCTCATTTCCCTGTTGCTGGTTGGTTATAGTATGGCCCGACGGGCAAATCTCATTCCTCTTCATCATGAAAAGCTGCTGCACTCTCACTTTTGAAGTCCGGGAATTCCTCCAGTACAAGCTGGCGGTCATCCCGCTTTTCCAGTCTATTGAACAGGGAATCTGTCTGTTCATCCAGCAGATCATCCAGTTCAAGTGCTCCCGGCTCCGGCAGCGCATCCAGACCTGACAAACCAAAGTAATCCAGAAAAGCCTTGGTTGTGCCGTACAGAATCGGCCGGCCAATTGCTTCAGCACGGCCTACCTCCTCAATCAAATCCTTGGCACCAAGCGTATGTAACGGCCTTTCACTTTTGACACCGCGAATTTCCTCAATTTCAACTCTCGTAATCGGCTGCCGGTAAGCAATGATCGACAGCGTCTCAAGCGCAGCCTGCGAGAGGCTCGAACGTCCCGGTGAATATGCCAGTTTCTCAAAATAAGGCGCATGCTCGGGATTTGTTGTGAGCCGGAAGCTTCCGGCTACCTCCGCGATTTGTATGCCCCGCTTTTCATTTACCAGGTCCTGCTTTAAATCCTGTATTAAATCAACTACCAAAGGGGTGTCATACCCGACGATTTCAGCCAGTTGCTTGGCACTCAAGCCTTCCTCGCCAGCCATAAACAGAAGTCCTTCAATAATCGACTTCAAGCTCTGAAAGTCCACTTTCCGCCGCTTCCCCTCTCCAATTAATTACAATGTCGTCAAACAACTGGTGCTGGAAGCAGCGAATTTGCTTCATCTTCATCAGCTCCAGGATTGCCAGAAAAGTGACGACAATCTCATGCCGTTCCATATCGGGCCGGACAAGGCGCGAGAACCTTACAGTCTCATGCTCGCGCAGCAAATTCACAATATTTTGAATCCGGTCCTTGACCGATATTTCATCCCTTTTGACGGTTGCGACAAACGCTCGCCTTGCCGCTCGCTTCAGTGCCTTCTGGAATGCCGCAATCAGATCGGCAACTTCCAGGCCCTTTACCGGATTAGTCGGAGCCGTCGGCATAAAGGGTGTCAAATCCTCAGGCTCCTTGGTATAGACCAGACTTCGTTCCAGTTCCTTTTCCCGCAGCTGCTCGGAAATTTGTTTGTACTTCCGGTATTCAACGAGTTTTTGAATCAGCTCATCCTGCGGGTCAAGCCCGTCATCGTCCATCCAATCATCAAACTCTTCCGGCTCAAGCGGCGGCCTGGGCAGAAGCTGCCTGCTCTTGATCGACAGCAGCGTAGCTGCCATAACAAGGAACTCGCTTGTAACATCAAGCTCCAGTTCCTGCATGGCACTCAAATAATCCATGTATTGATCTGTAATCTCACTGATCGACACTTCATGGATATCGATTTCAGCCTTGTCTATCAAGTGAAGCAGCAAATCGAGCGGACCCTCAAAGGCTTCCAGCTTATAAAGCACCGTCACAACATTTATCCTCCTGCCAAGGCTATTACGTTATTACCCCTGCAAAGCCTGTGTTAAATTTGCCATTTCGATTGCGGAAGCAGCCGCTTCCCAGCCTTTGTTGCCGGCTTTTGTGCCTGCACGTTCAACAGCCTGTTCAATCGAATCTGTAGTCAGCACACCAAAAATCGTCGGCACGCCGGTTTTCAGACCGATCGCCGCCACGCCTTTGGCTGCTTCATTGCACACAAAATCAAAATGAGGTGTTGATCCCCGGATAACTGCTCCCAGCGTTATTACGGCATCATACTTGCCGCTCTCCGCCATCTTCTGGGCAATCAACGGAATTTCGAATGCCCCGGGCACCCATGCCAGTTCAATTTCAGAATCTTCAGCACCATGGCGCTTCAGGCAATCCAGCGCACCCGATACAAGCTTGCCCGTAATGAATTCATTGAACCGTCCTGCTACAATACCATATTTTAACCCTTTAGAGACTAAATGTCCTTCATAAATTTTTGTCATTGTGTTTTTCCGCCTCTCTTATTGTTCAATATTCGTTTTTTCTGTATTTTCAAAACGGAGCATATGTCCGAGCTTTTCCTGTTTGGTGTGCAAATAAGCGGTGTTATCTTCATTCTCCTGCATTTGCAGCGGAACGCGCTCAACGACTTCCATGCCGTAGCCTTCCAGCCCCTTGATTTTGCGCGGATTGTTCGTCAACAGCCGCAGCTTGCGGACGCCGAGATCTTTCAAAATTTGCGCCCCGATGCCGTAATCCCGGAGATCAGGAGCAAATCCAAGTTTAATATTCGCCTCGACAGTATCCAATCCCTGCTCCTGCAGTACATAAGCTTTCAGTTTATTGATGAGGCCAATTCCCCGGCCTTCCTGGCGCATATACAAAAGCACGCCCTGACCTTCATTACTGATCTGCTTCAGCGCAGCCTCCAGTTGCGGACCGCAGTCACAACGGTGGGAATGGAAGACATCTCCTGTCAGGCATTCGGAATGCACACGTACCAATACCGGGTCCGTCTCCCGAATTTGACCCTTCACAAGTGCCACATGCTCTTTGCCGTCTACTTCATTGGTATAAGCCACTGCCCGGAAAGTTCCAAAATCAGTAGGCAGCCTCACCTCAACCTCACGGGTAACGAGCTTTTCCTTCGCATTTCTGTGCTGAATCAGCTCCTGGATTGTAATCAGCTTCAAACTATGCTTTTCCTTGAACTTCAGCAAATCCGGCAGTCTGGACATCGTGCCGTCCTCATTAATAATTTCACAAATGACCGCTGCGGGCTCTGCGCCGCTCATCTTAGCCAAATCAACGGCAGCCTCCGTATGCCCTGCGCGGCGCAGCACGCCGCCATCCTTGGCAATCAGCGGGAAAATATGTCCCGGTCTGCGGTAATCCGCCGGCCCGGAATTCGGATCAATCAGTGATTTCACGGTCATCGCCCGCTCATGAGCCGAAATTCCGGTTGTCGTCGAAATATGGTCAATGGATACGGTAAAGGCCGTACCATAATAATCTGTATTGTGATTCACCATCGGCGGCAGCTCAAGCTGCTCCGCCCGCTCATGTGTAATCGGTACGCAGACTAGACCCCGGGCTTCAGTAATCATAAAATTAATGACCTCTGGCGTTATCCGGTCGGCAAGCGCGATCAGATCCCCTTCATTTTCCCGGTCCTCATCATCCACGACAATAATGGGTTTGCCGAGAATCAGGTCATATATGGCATCCTCAATAGTATCAAATGGTTGTGGCTGACTCATTGGCTATCCCTCCTGTTGATATTATAAAAAGCCGTGCTCGCTCAAAAAAGCGGCTGTTAGCTTTCCGCTTGCAGGAGACGCTTGCTCCCCCCGCCTCATTCCGAGCAAATGGTCCACATATTTGCCCAAAATGTCTGTTTCGATATTGACGGTATCTCCGGCGCGCTTCCATTGCAAAGCGGTCTCCTTCAGTGTGTGCGGGATGATGGAGACGCTGAATCTGGCGCCATCGGTTTTGGCTACAGTCAGGCTGATGCCATCAAGTGTAACCGAACCTTGCGGAATAATATGGCGCATGAGCCTCTCTTCCGCCGGTTCAATCTGGAATACTACGGCATTAACCTCCGTCTCGCGGGCTTTGATGATCCCTGTTGCGTCTACATGCCCCTGAACAATATGACCGCCGAAACGGCCATTTGCAGCCATCGCCCGCTCCAAATTGACAGACTGTCCGTTTTGCAGCGTGCCCAGATTTGTATGCCTGTACGTCTGGGGTACGACATCGACACTGAAGGAACTGCCGGTAAACGAAATGACGGTCAGGCAGACGCCGTTAATAGAAATACTGTCGCCCAATTGGACGCCTTCCAGCACTTTTGAAGCACCTATCGTCAGCACCAGCGCCTCGCCTTGCTGGCGTACGCCCTGCAAAGTCCCGATTTCTTCAATCAGTCCGGTAAACATCGCTTCCCCTCCCTATTTAAGAGCGTGCCGGATAGACCGGATACCCCGTAATACATAAATCCTCCCCGGCCTGTTCCACCTGCATGCGCTCAAGTCGGACCGCATCGGCCATCCTGTCCCAGCCTTCAAGGGAAAAGCTGACCGGGGCAGCCGCTCCTCCAATAATTTTTGGAGCAAAGAAAAGAACCATTTTATCCACCAGCTGCGCTTCCAGCATGGCTCCGTTCAAACGGCCGCCACCCTCCAGCAAAATGGAGCCAATCTCCAGCTCAGCCATTTTTTTTAGCGCCAGCTGCAAATCAACATGCTCGCCCGCCCCGCAGAACAACACCTTGGCTCCTGCCGCCTCCAATGCATTGACACGCACGTTGTCCGCTTGTTCTGTAGTCAGAATGAACGTCTCTGCTGCGTCGTCATGAAGCAATTGTGATGAAAGCGGTATACGAAGCCGGGAGTCCGCGATAATTCGTACGGGATGAAGCCCGGGAACCGGGAGGCGGGTTGTAAGCTTTGGATCATCAGCCAGTACCGTAGACACGCCAACCATAATGCCTTCATGCTGATGCCGCAGAGTATGAACCAGCTCTCTGGCTGCCGGGCCCGTCACCCACTGGCTGTCACCGGTTTTCGCAGCAATTTTGCCGTCCAGCGTACTTGCTGTTTTCAAGGTGACAAAAGGCATACCAGTGACAATATATTTGATGAAAGCTTCATTAAGCCGCCTTGCTTCGGATTCCAATATCCCTGTCTGAACGTCAATTCCCTGATCGCGCAGGCGTGACACGCCGCGGCCGGATACTTTAGGATTTGGATCAACCATGGCTATGACTACCCTTGCAGCCTTGGCCTCAATAATCCGCTCACAGCACGGAGGTGTCAGCCCATGATGGCTGCACGGTTCCAACGTGACATAGACGGTTGCGCCTTCTGCTTCAGAACCGGCCATAGCAAGTGCGTGAACCTCTGCATGTCCGGTTCCCCGTTTCAGATGCGTACCTACACCTACAATTCTTCCCGCCTTGACGATCACACAACCAACTACCGGATTAATTCCTGTCTGTCCCTTCGCCTTGGCTGCCAGCTCCAGAGCGAGTCCCATGTAATATTCGTCATTCATTCTGTCCAGCAACACAAAAAACCCCCAATAGCGTCTTCACGCCTTCGGGGGATGGTTTCGATTGAAAACGAGCTAGAAAGCAAATTCAAACAAGCCTGCCAATGTCTATGAAAAAAAGACAAAAGTGCACAGCACAAACTTGATCTCCAGCGTTTCCCTTCTCCCATCCAGACTATACTGTCGGTCCCGGACTTGCACCAGGTCAGCCGTTGCCAGTAAAGCATTGCTTGACAACGGGTCACGGACTAACGCCCGTCAAAACTTTCTTTGACTGACGATCACCGCCGGTTGGGATTTTCACCCGACCCCGAAAGGAACTAGACTTATTCAATTTGTAAAGCTCAAAAGATTCGTATCCCTGCATTATCAATCAATGATTGATAATGGCTTGGATTATTATAGTTACTAATCCTAACCTGAATGATATCACCGTGTTTTGAAAATTGCAAGCTGCTGAAACAGCTTGCAATGACATTTAGACAAATTCCGGGATGTTTACTTTGAATTAAAAATAAAGAAAAACAGCCAAAAAGGGCACTCCCTTCGGAAGTACCCATCTTTTGAATTGTACACAAAGTATCCGCCCGGATACCTTATTTTTCATTCAAGCTATGAAACTCTATTAGCTCTCAATAATTTCAACTTTTTCCATTTTATCGCGGCCTTGGAACGCATCAACGAATTCCATACCTTTTACAACTTTACCAAACACAGTATGTTGTCCGTCCAAATGCGGTTGCGGCTGATAGCAGATGTAGAATTGGCTTCCGCCTGTATTGCGTCCGGCATGAGCCATAGCCAAACTTCCGCGCTCGTGCTTGTTAGGGTTGATTTCGCAATTGATTTGATAGCCCGGGCCACCAGTGCCTGTTCCTTGCGGACAACCGCCTTGCGCTACAAAACCTGGAATAACGCGGTGGAAAACAAGACCGTTATAGAAGCCTTCGTTTACCAGCTTTTCAAAATTCGCTACCGTATTCGGGGCGTCTTTCTCGAACAGGTCCAGCAGTACCTCTCCGCCGTTCGCCAATGTAATTTTAGCTTGTTTTGCCATTATGACCTTCACTCCTTATTTTATGCGTATGTACATTTACCATCATACTACATCCTTGTTAGAGAAGCCAGTTTGAGAAGGATAGATAAAAAAGCAAGGCTGCTGCGCAATCAAATGCGAAGCAAAACCCTGCTTAGTGTATTCTTAATCAATTTATTTGCTTACGGCTGCTTTTTGCAGACGGGCAGGGATAACGTCATTGCCGACAATATCTTCGAACGATTCACGTTTTACAACGAGATCAGCCTGTCCGTCCTTGACGAATACAACAGCCGGTCTGCGGATACGGTTGTAGTTGCTTGCCATTGCATAGTTGTATGCGCCTGTGCAAAATACTGCAAGCAGGTCATCCTTCTGAACTTTAGGCAGCTCCAGATCCCAGATCAGCATATCGCCGCTCTCACAGCATTTGCCCGCAACAGATACAGTTTCAGCCAGCGGCTCATTGGCACGGTTAGCCAAAATTGCATCATACTTGGATTCGTACAGTGCAGGACGCGGGTTATCGGTCATGCCGCCGTCTACAGCAATATATTTGCGAACGCCAGGAATATCCTTGCTCGTACCTACTGTGTACAATGTTGTGCCCGCATCGCCAACGATACTGCGGCCCGGCTCTACCCAGATTTCAGGCAGCGGATAGCCAGCGTTCGTGAAGTTGGAAATAATCGCATCAGTAATCGCCTTGACATATTGTGCAACTGGAAGCGGCTTGTCTTCATCTGTGTAGCGGATGCCAAAGCCGCCGCCCAGGTTGATAACCTGGAAGGTATAGCCAAGCTCTTCCCTGATTTGAACTGCAAAACCTGCAACCTTGTCAACAGCCATACGGAAGCCTTCTACTTCAAAAATTTGGGAACCAATATGGGAGTGAACACCCAAAATTTCGATGTTGTCCAGCTTCAAGCCTTCTTCAATTGCACGGTAAGCGGAACCGTTGCCCAGGTCAAAACCGAACTTGGAATCCTGCTGGCCAGTCGAAATATAATCATGTGTATGTGCTTCAACGCCCGGTGTGACACGGAACAGAATTTTTACTTTCTTCCCTTTGTCCGCAGCCAGTGCATTAAGCAGGTGCAGTTCAATAAAGTTATCGACTACAAAACAGCCAATATTGGCATCAAGCGCCATGTTGATTTCATCCGGCGTTTTGTTGTTGCCGTGGAAGTGAATGCGTTCAACCGGAAAACCGGCTTTCAACGCTGTATGCAGCTCACCATCGGATACAACGTCAAGCGACATATTCTCTTCTTCAGCCAGAGCGCACATCGCCATTACACAAAATGCCTTGCTTGCATATGCAACCTGGAATTTCAGGCCTGATGCTTGAAAAGCTTCGACATATTCACGGGCACGCTGGCGAACGAGCGCCTCGTCCACAATATAGAGCGGTGTACCGAATTCAGCAGCAAGCTTTGTTACATCATTACCGCCAATTTCCAAATGACCTTTGTCATTAATTTTACTTGTTCCATGCAGGTACATATAAGATTCCCTCCGTTTTCCATTTGCAACCTAGATTAATACTAGTAAACAGTATAACGGAAAGTGATCCGAATGCGAAATAGATTATCTTGAAAAACATTTGCATTTTTACGACTATTTTTTGGTCGGCACCTTGTCCATCTGCTGCGGACGCAGCAAATTTGGACGAATATGGCTGTACAGAACCGGCGTGCGCAAAATAATGTTCCACATCCCGCGCGCATCAAACGGGATAAGCGGCCACATATACGGACGATTAAAGGAACGCTCCATTACAAGTACAATAAACACAAATGTGGACATCAGGACAAAACCCGGCACATGAAGCACCGCAACAGAAATAATAAGCAGCAGCCTCACAATCCGGTTCGCAAGGCCAAGCTCATAGCTCGGTGTGGCAAACATCCCGATCGCCGCAACGGCCATATACAAAATAACCTCGTTAATAAACAATCCGGTCTTTACGGCAATATCACCAATCAGGATCGCTGCGATCAGCGACATCGCCGTAGCAAGCGGTGTAGGGGTGTGCACCGATGCCAGACGCATCAGGTCGACCCCGATCTCAGCAAGCAGAAATTGCAGGACAAGCGGCAGCTTGCCTATTTCAGAAGGCCCGATAAAATCGAGCGCCGGCGGCTTTAGCCCCGGCTGAAGCACATACAGGAACCAGAGCGGCAGCAAAAAAAGCGAGGCCAAAATCCCGAAAAATCTCACCCATCTCAAAAACGTGCCGATAAAAGGCGTCTGCCGGTTCTCCTCCGCATGCTGGATAAGATCAAAAAAGGTTGTAGGCAAGAGCATGACGCTCGGTGTCGTATCTACAAATACCGCAATATTGCCTTCCAGCAGTTGTGCGGCAACAACATCCGGACGTTCAGAATAGCGCACGAGCGGATACGGATTCCAGCCCCGTTTGACCGTGGCTTCTTCCAGCTGTTTGTCAGCCATCGGGAGACCATCAATCTCTACCTCTTCCAGCTTGGCTTTAATGGAATCCAGCAGCTCAGGGTCGGCAATATCATTAATATAAGCAATACAGACATCCGTCTTGGTCCGTCTCCCGATCTTCATCATTTCGTAACGAAGTCCGGGATCACGAAGTCTGCGCCTGACAAGCGTTACATTAACGAGCAATGTCTCCACGAAGCCGTCCCGGCTTCCACGTACAACTCTCTCTAATGTCGGTTCTTCCGGATTCCGGGCAGGAAACGCCTTGGCATCAATCAGCAAGGCGCTTTCTTCGTGTTCGATGTACAAAGCCGAACTTCCGGCCAGTACCGCGTCGACAACCAGATTGAAATCAGACTCCCGCACCACCTGAACAGCTGGCACATAGAGATCAAAAAAGGAATGCAATGCATCGGGCGAAATTTGATCGGGATGCAGGAAAGTCAGCCGCTTCAGCACCTCTGTCAGCACGGTGTCTTTGACAAAGCCATTAATGAAAAACAGCGAGGTCCGGCGGTTCCCGAAGGTCATCTCACGGGCGACCACATCGAAGCTCTCCCCGAGCCCAACTTCGTTTTCTAACATTTCCCGGAATTGTTCCAGTTGCTTGGGAATTGGCGTTTTTTTCTCATCCGCAAGGACATGATCCTGGTCAGCTGCTCCCTTATCCCCCGGTTTCATATCCCCTGAGTGCTCTTCAGCTGCCTGATCCTCATGATCGTAGCTGTCGAAGGCATGATGCCGGACTCCTTCTCCCGGCAGCGCTCCGCGATCCTCCTGTTCTGCATCCGTACGGTGCGTGTCCGTATGCAGTTCGTGCGTACCCTTCCCGTCATCCGTCCATGTACTCTCCTGCTCATGCGACGTCAAATCTTCGCCTTTATCCGGAAACCCCCGCTGTAAAATTGCCGGACGCTTGAATTTTTGCTGACCGTCCGAATTTTCGGTATTCCACCCTCTCATATGTCTTCACCCCTGATGAAATAATATTGGCTTCCTACCATTGATACACCAGCCAGTCAAATAAAGAGCCAAGCACCTTGCCAAGCACCATCGCCATAACAAGAGCGTGGATAAAGCCTCCCAGGTGCAGCCGCTTGGCAAGAATGGGCAGTACGTTCATCACCTCGGTCAATGCCGCGGCAAGCATGCCGATGAAGATGCCATCCAGCAACCCCATGCCTGCCATTGGAATATGGTTAAGCGGCAAAAAAAGTTTCCAGTCCAAAAAATCAGCGAGCGACCAGTAGACAGAACCAGCCACAAGTGCGGTCTCGAACCAGATCGATTTCTTATAGGCGCGTGCAAGCTGGGCCAGTCTCGGAATTAAATCAAAGACGACAAGCAGCGCCACCATCCCGCTTCCGACTGCAATGCCGCCCGCCAGTCCAAGCAGCGCGACAAATAGTGATAGAAGCAAATCAACCATCTGTATCCGGTTTGTTATTGCTGTTTTTTTGTTTTTTGCCCATTTCCTCTGCAATGACATACGTATTGACATTTTCCTGATACATGTACATTTCAAGCTCCAGCGGATTAGGCTCGTCGTTGAGCCTTTTACGGAACAGATGGTTGAAAAACAACAGCATCCCAAGTCCGATTCCAACCGAATACGGAATCTGGAACCAGAGCGGATGATTCTGCCTTTTTCCTGTCACTAGCTCGCTAATCCGCTGATGAACCTCCTTCATGCTCACATCCGCATGAAAATTCATAATGGCCAGCCCGGCTCCAAAAAACAACAGCAGCCATGAGAAAATGAGCATGATCTTCCTTGGCTCCCGGGCCTTGGGAGTAATCATAATAAGCACCTGCGGGTCGCCATAGGGCTCGATGACAAGCTCCGGATATTTCTGGCGCACGGCATGAATAATGTGCAAAATATCGATTACATAACGGTTCCCGTCCTCCGTCTTATGCTTGTAAAGCACAAGCTGGCCAAGCCCTTCATAAGCAGGAACTTGCTGCAAAAGCCGGGCCGCCTGGCCGAGCGTAACACTTTCCCCCGGACGAATAGTTATCCGTTTTCGAAGCCGCAAATATAAGATAGGGGCAGCAGTATATTCCATTATGCACCACCTTTATCAACCGATGGTTGGATTGTCTTTTTTATTATGAGAATGAACAGCTCCCCCTACTCATACCGGAGCAGGTAATTAACGGCACCTTTTCCTGCCTCCATGAAAAAAAGACCAAACCGCACTATTGCGCGATTTGGTCCTTGATACACTGCAATATTTTCTTCTCCAGACGCGACACCTGCACTTGGGAGATCCCTAGTCTTGAAGCAACCTCGGATTGTGTCTGATCACGGTAATATCGCAAATAGACGATAAGCCGCTCCCGTTCCGACAGCGTCCCGATTGCTTCGTTCAACGCCAGCTTGTCAAACCATTTTTCCTGTGAATCATCAGAAATTTGGTCCATAAGCGTAATCGGATCCCCATCATTTTCAAATACCGTTTCATGGATGGATGTCGGGGGCTTATTGGCCTCCTGCGCGAACACCACATCCTCGGGAGTAATTCCGAGTTGCTCCGCAACCTCCTTGATCGTAGGCTGCCTGCCGAGCACCTTCGACAGCTCGTCCTTCGTCTTTCTGACCTTGTTGGCAAGTTCTTTGAGTGACCGGCTTACTTTAAGCGTTCCGTCATCCCGCAGAAACCGCTGGATTTCCCCAATAATCATCGGGACTGCATAGGTTGAGAATTTGACTTCGTAGGACAAATCAAATTTATCCACCGACTTAAGCAAGCCTATGCAGCCGATTTGGAACAAATCCTCGGGATCATAGCCCCGGTTCATAAACCGCTGCACCACGGACCAGACCAGACGGATATTGCATTGCACAAGGGTATCCCTGGCAATTGTGTCACCGGATTGACTTAGCAAAATAAGCCGCTTCACTTCCGTATCATTCAGATAGGTTTGCGATGCTTGCTTCATATCGACTTCCATGAGGCTCAACCCCTACACACCCTAATTGTAGAGCGCTTTTTTCGATTCTATTCGCTTCATCATTGTAATTCGGGTACCATGCTCCTGTGAGCTCGACACTTCAAAACGGTCCATGAAATTTTCCATAATCGTAAAGCCCATCCCTGACCGCTCCAGCTCAGGCTTGGAGGTATAGAGCGGCTGTCGGGCTAATTCCAGATCTTCAATGCCATTGCCCTTGTCCTGAACGGTAATCGATACCGTATCGCCTTCAATTGAGGCCTCAATTGTAACAACACCGGACGGATCGCTGTCATAGCCATGGATAATGGAGTTAGTGACGGCCTCCGATACGACGGTTTTCAGATCATTCAGCTCTTCTATCGTCGGGTCCAGCTGGGAGACAAATGCGGCAACAGCAACACGTGCAAATGCTTCATTCTCCGAACGGCTGGCGAACGACAGTGTCATAAAGTTCGTTCCTATCATGATACGACCTCCAGACTTGAAAGCGCCATCCGCTCATTATCATGAATTGTCAGAATCTTGAACAGTCCTGACAGTTCAAGCAGCCGGTATACGCTCGCATTAACGTCACAGACAACCATTTTCCCACCTCTGCTTTTGAGCAGCTTGTAACGGCCCAGTATGACCCCAAGACCTGAGCTGTCCATAAAAGCGAGATCCTTCAAACTGAGAATGACATGATCGCTGTTCCCGCGGATAATTGCATCCTCCATTTTTTGTTTCACCGTTTCCGCCGTATGGTGATCGAGCTCTCCCCGCAAGCGGACGATCAATACATTGCGGTAATGCTCCAGCTCAACCTGAAGACTCATAATCTGTTCACTCCTTCCGTTGTTAGATCAGAGTGTTCTACATCTTGCTTGCGCATTCCTGCTTCACGACAAAACTAGAAGAAGCCCGCTAGAAGGTGACAAAAAATGATATTCAATCCGCGCTTTATTGCCAATTCTCTCGCGTCAATCAGGAGAATAATTGTGCACCCGTCCGCTTGAGCAGTGTCCACCAGCCGGCTTTGTCCACATTCTCAGGCGATTCCACATCGAACTCGGCCAGCACTTTGTCACCCTGATAGACAGTCAGCTTGCCCAGCACCTGTCCGGCCTTCACCGGCGCCTTTACTGGCCCTTCAATGCTCAGTTCATGGCGGATATTATCCGTTTGGCTCCCTTTCTTCAGAAGCACACTGTAAGGATGCTTCGCAGAAATCGGAAGCTCGGTTACACTGCCCTTCTCTACAGTGACATTTCCCAGTGGCTCGCCGGATTTGAAAATCGGATGGTTCATATATTGGGCGAAGGAATAGTCGAACATTTTGCCGACCTCGGCATTACGGGTCTTCGTGTTCGGCTCGCCCATGACGACACCAACTACCCGGAGTGAATCTCTCACTGCAGTTGCCGTCAGACAAAACTTCGCTTCACTCGTATAGCCGGTTTTCAGGCCGTCAGCTCCCGTATAAAAGCGTACCAGCTTGTTCGTATTTACCAGCCAGAACGGCTTTTCCGATTCTTTACGCAAATAGTCCTGATATTGCCCGGTGAACTTCGTAATTTCAGGATGCTTCAGCAGTTCTCTGGACATGATGGCAATATCATGAGCGGAAGAATAATGGTTTTCAGCAGGCAGTCCATTACAATTAGCAAAGCGGGTGTTCTTCATGCCCAGCTCCTGTGCCCGCTCATTCATCCGTTTGACGAACGCTTCCTCTGTACCCGAGATCTTCTCTGCCATTGCCACCGACGCGTCATTTCCGGATGCCATGGCAATCCCTTTGAGCATTTCTTCAACGGTCATTTCCTCGCCCGGCTCAAGAAAAATTTGCGAGCCTCCCATAGAAGCCGCGTATTCACTGGTCGTGACCTTATCCGTCCATTTTAACTGTCCCTGGTCCAATGCCTCCATAATAAGCAGCATGGTCATCACCTTGGTAATGCTCGCTGGCGGAAGCTTATCATGACTGTTCTTTTCGTATATAATTGTTCCGCTGTCCGCATCCAGCAAAATCGCCGATCTTGCTGAAGGCGCCAGATCCGGCGCAGCCTCCTGTTCATCTTTCTCGGCCAGCACGAATGACGGGAATAACAGCATAGCTGCCATCCATAAAGCCAATCCTTTAAAAACATACGATTTCTTCATTTCGGTCTCCTCCTGTATAAATGCCGGGGGAAGATGCTGTCTCATTGCATCCATCCACCGCATCGGACTAGATTCTCCTCAACAGTGTCGACCGGATCATTGAAATATATTCCATTTTTTGAATATAAAAAAACCACAAGTTAATATCAGCATCCGGCAGCATTCGATGAAAGCGGCTCCGACAGCATAAATAGACCATGGATGTCCCATTTCATCTATTCTTGCGAGTGAAAGTCACTTTTTGAATGATGCAGCATTCCGATATTATTCGTGGTCCAAAAAAAGATCGGCATGAAATGCCATTAGGAGAGGGAATTGGCTACCGTGTGAGGGTCTGATCGAGGTAAGTCCGGCAAGAGCTGCCCTTCTCCATGCTACGGCTCTATAATCAGCTATGCGGCAGCAGGAAATTACGCATAGCCAACTAAGAGACGTCCCGGGTGATGTCTGGCTGCAAAGTTCCTATATTATCGCATAGCGGCTTCCTCGGGCTCGCGGACGTAATAATCCTTCAAGCCCGATTTGCGCTTTGCGCATTTTTCTCTTTGCGCTTTAATAATCATTTGATCCAGCATCTCACTTAAAAGAAGCACTTCCCGGTGAAGCAGCGATTGCTTGCGATTGGCTGTGTCAACCATTTGCCCGCGCAGCATTTCCATCTGCGCCGTCTTCAGCTTGTCCATTTTTGTCACTCCATTAATTGGTTATCATGGACAGTATACGACGATTTCGATACAAATGTTGTCACAATGGGTCGAATGAATTTTTACATTTTTGTAACAAAATATGACTTCTTTTCGGGA
Organism: Paenibacillus pinihumi DSM 23905 = JCM 16419; assembly: GCF_000422505.1. Taxonomy (GTDB): domain Bacteria; phylum Bacillota; class Bacilli; order Paenibacillales; family Paenibacillaceae; genus Paenibacillus_D; species Paenibacillus_D pinihumi. Next base: position 444,057 of record NZ_KE383864.1, read on the forward strand.
AGTTCCAAAGGGCGATCCTGCACCTTTACAGCCTGTTTTTATCTTTTATATTGCCGGGATAACTGCCAAAATCAGGCCCAAAAATTGCGCTTTTACTTTTTCAGTTGTCTCGATTACTTCCTGATGGGAAAGCGGCTGATCCAAAATTCCGGAAGCCATGTTGCTAATACAGGATATGCCCAGCACCTCGATACCGGAATGGCGGGCGGCAATAACTTCGGCGACCGTAGACATGCCGACAGCATCCGCTCCCATTGTACGCATCATCCGGATTTCAGCCGGTGTCTCGTAAGAAGGTCCAAGCACGCCCACATAGACACCTTCACGAAGCCCAAAGCCAAGCTTGGACGCTTCCTCATTTGCAGTCGCCCCCAGCCTTCTGCTGTAAGCCTGCGACATATCAGGGAAGCGCGCTCCCAGTTGCTCATCGTTGCGGCCAATCAGCGGATTGCAGCCCGTCAGGTTAATATGGTCGGTAATAATCATCAGATCGCCCGGGTTGAATCCTGTATTGATTCCGCCTGCTGCGTTCGTTACGATCAACTGCTTGACACCCAGCGCCTTCATGACGCGGACAGGGAATGCCGTAAGCTCCGGTCCGTAGCCTTCATACATATGGAAGCGGCCGCGCATCAGTACGACAGTTCTTCCGGACAGCTTCCCGATCATCAGCTCTCCCGCATGGCCTTCTACTGTTGAGATTGGAAAATGCGGAATTTCATGATATGGAATAACGGTCGCTTCCTCGATATAATCACCTAGAATGCCTAGCCCGGAGCCCATAATGAGTCCAATTTCAGGCTTGTCAGACGTAACGGATGTAATATAATCGGCAGCTTCGCGAATATGGGATACGGTAAGTTCATGCATTTGTATTTCCTCCTCTTGCATTCATTTATTAAAATTATTCATGCGCCGCCCGGTTTTCAGCCTCGGCCATGCTGCCAGAGCGGGGATGGGCACGCTCATATACTTCTTTCATCGGCTGTTTATGAAACCGTAAGTAGACCTGGGTTGTGGAAATATCCGAATGGCCGAGCATCTCTTGTACTGACCGCAAATCCGCCCCGTTGTCAAGCAAATGGACAGCAAAGGAATGCCTCAGCGTATGCGGTGTTATATCTTTTGTAATACCGGCCTCTCTGGCATACTTCTTAATAATCTTCCAGAAACCCTGCCTGCTCATGCCAAAGCCCTGGTGGTTCAAAAACAGGGTATCATCATGCTTGTCCGGCTTGACAAGCTCCCGCCTTCCCGTCCCAAGATAGCTCTCCAGTGCGTCGGATGCGATCTTGCCAAGCGGTATGATCCGTTCCTTGCCCCCTTGGCTGATGCAGCGCACAAAGCCAAGCGACAAATTCAAATGTCCGGTTTGCAGGGCAATCAGCTCGGAGACACGGATTCCGGTTGCGTACAGAACCTCCAGCATCGCCCTGTCGCGAATGCCCCCTGGTGTTTCCGGAAGCGGAGCCTCAAGCAGACGCTTCGTCTCGTCTACTGTAAGCACCTCAGGCAAACGCTTCTCCTGCTTTGGCGCTTCAAGTCCCAGCGTCGGATCTTTGACAGCCATTCCTTCCTGTACGAGATATTGAAAAAATGCCCGCAGCGAAACGTGACAGCGGGAAATCGTCGCTGCTGCCCTTCCCTTTTGCTTGAGAGAGCGGAAGTAGAGCGATAGCTGGTGCTTCTGAATGTCCTCCACACGCTGAATTCCTTGTTCAATGGCATAATCCAGAAAAGCTTCCAGGTCTCTGCGGTAGGAATCCAGTGTGCTGGCAGACAAGCCGCGTTCGTAAGTTAAATGCTGAATAAAGGATGACAGGTGTGACTTCATGGCCGCTCCCTTTCTTGTACCAGAGCAAATGCGTCCAGTGCATCCGCCCTGGAATGAAAACCCGTTTGGATTAAAGCTAGACGTACAGCTTCACGTGAGTAACGGGCTTATATTTCTACGCGCAGCAGACCCTGCAGTTTCAATCACAGAATCGGCTTTGTGCGCTCTAGCTTTGGGGATACATAGAAGCTATATTCCACACTGGAACCACGTAATCCTGCATCCTTCTCCAAAATTCGTCAAACGCTATTCCCCATATAAATAAAACCATCGCAGACGGTCGGATAGCGAAACTTTTTCCGGCTTGCTGCCGTCAGGCTGGAATACTTTCAGCGCCTGTCCCTGCGGGACCTCGTAAGGATCGACGAGCATCAGCTTCGTCATAAAGAAACGGTACCCTCCAAAAACCAGAACCGTAAGCAGCACAAATAACACAAGAAATGCAAGCCGGGACAGCCATTTGCGCAGCGAAAAGACCATTGCCCGCTCCCCTCCCATCATATGCAGCACCTGTCAGGCCAGGCTGCCAATACATATGTATGAAAAAAAAGAGGGCTTTATGACAAGCCCTCCCTGCTATTGAAGCTGATCGTAGGAGATCGTATGCAGCAGCCTCTCCATCGGCGTATAGGGAAGCCCTGCAGCGTCTGCAACCTGCGGGTGCGTAATATGGCCCCGGTACGTATTGACGCCCTTGCGCAGCGGTTCATTACCTGTGATAGCGCCCGCTAGCCCTTTGTCTGCCAATTCAAGCACATACGGCAGGGTGACATTCGTCAGGGCAAGTGTCGAGGTTCTCGGCACAGCCCCCGGCATATTGGCTACCGCATAATGCAGCACGCCATACTTCTCATAGACTGGCTGCTGATGAGTCGTTACCCGGTCAATGGTAGCAATAGAGCCTCCCTGATCCACTGCAACGTCGACAATGACTGCTCCCTTCTTCATGGTCTGCACCATTTCCTCCGTTACAAGCCGCGGCGCCCGGGCGCCCGGAATGAGGACTGCACCAATCAGCAAATCCGCCTTGCGTACTGCCTGGGCAATGTTGTAAGGATTGGACATCAAGGTTCGAATTCGTCCGTTGAATACTTCATCAATCGCCCTCATTCTGTCCGCACTCCGCTCCAGAATTACAACGCTTGCCCCCATCCCGAGCGCAATCCGGGCAGCATTCGTTCCGACAATGCCGCCACCCAGAATAATTACCTCAGCCGGCGGGACACCAGGAACACCCCCCAGCAGTATGCCTTTGCCCCCGTAAAAGGCCTCCAAAAATTGGGCGCCAACCTGCACCGCCATCCGTCCTGCCACTTCGCTCATTGGCGTCAGAAGCGGCAGGCCACCGTTAGGAAGCTGAATTGTCTCGTAGGCTATGCCGCTGACTCCCTGCTCAATCAGCGCCCGGGTAAGCTCAGGAGCAGCCGCCAGGTGAAGATAAGTGAACAGCAGCAGACCGTTGCGGAAGTAGCCGAATTCCTCCGGCAGCGGCTCCTTGACCTTCAATATCATCTCTGCCCCTGACCATACCTTGTCTGCCCCTTCAATAATTCTGGCGCCTTCCTCCACATATTGCTCATCCGTAAACCCGCTCCCCGTACCAGCCCCTTGCTGCACCAGCACTTCATGGCCGGACGCCCGGAGCATGCCTGCTCCGGCAGGAGTCAGGGCGACGCGGTACTCACTGCTTTTAATTTCCTTCGGTACCCCAATAATCATTAGAATTCCCTCCCGTTAAAGATAGATTGGAACCTTCCTCTAGCGATACCTTGTCCTTAGGCAGGAATAAATATGTATCTATGCGGCGAATACCCATACATATAGCTGGCCTTCTCCATACAATTAATTAGATTACGGGCGGGAGGCCAAATTGGGATGAAATGTCTAAATAAATTGCTGCATCATTGTATGAGTTCCGGAGCAAACAAATACACCACGCGAATGTTGATCGGCCTGAAGAGCCGCGCTCTCCACGAAAGCTGCTGCCGCCACCTGAAACAACGGGGCATTGAGCCGGTCAAAAGCATAGGCGAGCTTGCACTTATATGCTGCCACCTGGACAGCCGCAAAAGCATCAAAGCGCTAAAGCAGCATCCGCAAGTCGTTTTCCTGGAAAAAGACATTAAGGTACGTGCTCATCAATTGGTACAACGCATAAAATCCGCTGCCGCCCCCGGAAGCAAAAACCGGAGAAGAATCCCTTGGAATATTAACCGGATTGAGGCTCCTGAGGTTTGGAAGGCAACCCAGGGACGTCCTGTCCGGCTCGCCATATTGGATACAGGCATTGCCAAACATCCGGATTTGAAGGTCTATGGCGGGACCAATACACTGGGCGGGACCTCGTACCGCGACAACAACGGTCATGGAACTCATGTAGCAGGCATTGCTGCCGCTCTCGGTACCCAGGGACGGATTGCAGGCACAGCGCCCCAGGTCCGGCTCTACTCCGTCAAGGTGCTGGACAGTCAGGGACTGGGCTACATTTCGGATATTGTGGAAGGTCTGGTATGGTGTATTAAACATAAAATGGACGTCGTTAACATGAGCCTCGGCATTCCGCACGGTGTGAGCAGCCCTGCCTTCAAAAAAGCTGCGGCTCTTGCCGTGCGGAAAGGAATTGTCCTTGTATCCTCGGCAGGAAATGACGGGAAGAATTCCGGCGGAATTGATGCGCCGGCCAGCTACCCGGGCACAGTCGGGGTCGCTGCCTCCACCCGGAGCAACCGCATTGCATCATTCAGCAGCCGCGGCCGCGGCATCGATATTACGGCGCCGGGCAACAACATACTCTCCACATGGCTGCGTGGCAAGTACGCCTTGCTCTCAGGTACCAGCATGGCTTCCCCCCATGTTGCAGGAGGTGCCGCCCTGCTGCTTGCATTCAAACCGGGTTTGAAACCTGCAGGTGTAGTGCGGGCGATGAAAGACGGGGCGCGCAAGCTCAGTGGCGTATCAGGCCTTGCCCAGGGCGCCGGGCTGCTTCAGCTTGGCCGGTCGGCAAGCAGACTGGAGAAGCTGGGAAAATAAGATAAGCTTGAAACTAAATGCGGCCCGCCCCAATGTTAGTAGGAGCGAGCCGCAGGTTACATTATTCTTTTGGTTGATCATTCTTGTCTCGGCACCGATGGCAGATACCCTGGAAGTCGAGCCGATGATCTATAACGGTAAATCCAAATTCTTGTTCCAATCGTTCCTCTAGCGGTCCAAGCCAGTCATCCTTAATCTCATCCATTGTGCCGCATTGGACGCAAATCAAATGGTGGTGGTGGTGCTTGCTGGAATCAGTACGAAGATCGTAACGGGCAACACCATCGCCAAAATTCAGCTTCTCAACGACATGCATCTCGCTGAGCAACTCAAGCGTCCTGTATACAGTCGCCAAGCCGATCTCGGGAGCCTTATCTTTGACAAGCATGAACACATCTTCCGCACTTAGATGATCCTCTTCATTCTCAAGCAGTACACGCACTGTAGCTTCACGTTGAGGAGTCAACTTATAGCCCTGTGACTGTAGCTGCTGTTTTATTTTATCGATCCGGGCTTCCATGATTTCCCCCCTTACGCCGACACCGCGCCCATTCTCTAATACATTTGCTTTCATTATAGGGGGAAAAGAAGAAGAAAGTCAAACTTTTTGGTGAAAAATAGAAACAGGCGCATCCGCGATGCGCCCTTACAGAAATCTCGAAGCCCAGCCCATAATTAGTGGGGAAACATACGCTTCGAACCAGGCGGCCACCCACAATACAGCGAGCATACCTATCGCGGTCAACGTATGAGCGGCAAAAGAGTGCGTCAATGAGCCGCTATTTTGAAGCAGCCTGACCTTAATGAAATGAACAGCAAAGGATATTCCTCCCACGCTGGCAATCAATAATGCAGGCACAATTAAAATGTTTTGCGGGGCGACCGATATAAACCAGAAAAATGCGCCGATCCAGGCATGCTGGCCAATCAGCAGACCCATAGAGAACCCGACGAGCACCCCTTTTAGAAAATCCAGCACCAGCAGCATCGGCATACCGATGACCGTTAAGCCTAATAGCCAGATCAGCAGCATCCATTTTGTATGGAACCATGCCCTGTCCCAAAAGGACGCTGCCTTGTCCGGTCCGAGACCGGCATCAAGCAGCTTTACAAAATGCTCCACATCACCGGTCAAATCCTGCTGCTGCTCGAGCGTGAGCGCACCCGCCATTACGACGCCAAACACTACGCCAACAATGAATAATACGCCGACAAAAATATAAAGCGATAGCTGATCCTTTACCAGCGGCTGCAGAAAGGGCGATTTCACCCGCTTCTCCCCCTCTTGTCCGAATAGTAAAGTGTATGATCAGACTTCCTCCTGTATGACGTTTACCTTGCCGTACGTGCCGCCCCCTCCGGATTGCAGTGCCACCTTGCCTTCTCTTGCCCCGCAAATGAGAGAGGCGAGCTGGCTGCCTGCCTCACCTGCCAGCAACTCATAAGGAACCTCGTGTAAAATATTCATCTCCGTCCCGAAGCGCCCAAGCAGGCGGTCCAGCAGCTTGGGGCCAAGGCCGGGCATAAAGTCCAGCGGAATCTGGTACATGTAAGACGGTCTTGCCGCTTCAGACGGCTTCTCTCTGCCGGACTCCAGAGCCAGCCGTTCAATCCGGTCCATTACGCCCCCCACTAGCTTTCCGCTGCCGCAATCCGGGCAGTTGCCATGCACCGCAGTGCCGTTAGCCAGTGCTCCGCATGCCTTGCAGTAGGTGCGATGGTACTTGCCAAGCAGCGGATTCAGGCCGTAATTGGCTGCAATCCCCCTGCCATCCCGGCCCTCCAGAACCATTTTCAGCTCCTCAAAGGATGGCTCCATCATGTGCAAAGCATTATATTCACGGCCGATCTTGCGCAAGGAATGCGCATCAGAGTTGGTCAGGAATGGATAGCGGTCCAAATCCGGAATCCAGCCAGCCATGGCGCTGTCAGCGCTTAACCCTAGCTCTACCGCGTCAATCAGTTCCGGGTCCAGCACGTCCCCGATTCTCGTCGCTGCACTGCCCAGCAGGCTCTTGTGCGGCGTAAAAATATGGGCCGGAATGAACAGCCCGCCCCGCTTTCTCGTCTCCTCCTGCAAATGTCTGCCGGTCACATAAATCCGCTGGGAGCTTAGCTGCACATTTTTCATATAACCGCTCATCCAGGCTGTAAAGGACTGCATCGCATCAAAGCTTGGCATATAGCATAAATAATGAGCCGGTCCCGCCATTCCCTGGTCACGCACTTCAATTTCCGCTCCCGGCAGCAGTGTAACATTGCGGTAGCGGATGCCTCCCGCGGCAAGCTCGGACATTTCACCACTGTCCAGCAGCGCAGCTATATCCTGCTGTACACCTGGAGAATGGGCGTCAATCACCCCAATCAGGCTTATGCCCTTGCGTTCAGCCGCTTCATGGGCAATATTGCGGAAGGTCAAGTCACGGCTCCCGCTTATTTTGACCGGGAGGCCGCTGTCGGTTCTTCCGATATGCAGATGCAAATCGGCATAGACCTTCTTCAAATCCGGGGTCTGCTGTTCCCGCCTCTTCATCTAAATCTCGCCTGTCAGCGCATATAACCGCCAAGCGTAGACTGCCAGAATCGTCTTGGCATCGCTGATCCTTTCTTCCTGAATATACTGAATAGCCTCTTCCAGTGTTATTGTTTTAATCTCCAGAAACTCGTCGTCATCGAGCTGCATCCGGCCTGCTTCCAGATCTTCGGTAAAATAGAGGAACAGCTTCTCATCGGCAAAGCCTGGGGAAGTGAAGAAACTGCTGACCGGTTTCATCGACTTCGCCCTGTATCCGGTCTCTTCCTCCAGCTCGCGATAGGCTGCTTCCATCGGATTTTCCCCGCCATCCAGCTTGCCGGCAGGAATCTCAATTTGAAGTTTGCCAAGCGGCTTGCGGTACTGCTCTACAACAAGAAGCTTGCCGTCCAGCAGCGCCATCACCGCTGATGCTCCGGGATGCCGGACAATTTCTCTAGTAGCGGTCTTTCCATCAGGCAGCTGTACCGTATCCACCTGAAGGGAGATAACCCGCCCTTTGAAGATCGGCTCCGAATGAATTGTCGGCTCCATCAGATGTTCTGCCTGATCTGCGGGCTGTTTGTTCTGTTCTTCTGTCATGCTTGTGATCTCCTTCTATATTGTAATTGAATTTGTGATTATAGTGCTGCCAGGCCAAGTCATTCTTGCAGTGTGCACGAAAAGAGGGATAACTTGTCCACCCCTTGCATATCTATTATTATATCAAATTTGGAGGGGGCTCCTCAAAATGATTAAAGTGATGGATGACAAACAGCTGATAATGTCCGGAAAAGCATGGGAAATTCGTTATATGCTTCGGCAATTGAAAAAAAATGCCGATGCCAACAGCAAGCTCAGCGATTATCTCAAGGCCAAGGGCTCCGGCCGCCCTATGGAGTGACTATCGGCTTTAGGAAAACTGTACGACGGGTTAACGTAAAAAAGCTGTCAGCCTCCGTTAGGATGCTTGACAGCTTACTATACTTAACCTGTTTGTATATTTTCATTCAACAGCTGCCAGAGCCGGTAAAATGCCGCCTTGGCCGCGCGAAGACGAATCATGCTGCGGTTGCCGCTCAAATTCAAGGTATAGCTTAAAGTTGCCGCTCCTTTTGGCGCAATAGCGATGTAGACAAGACCAACAGGCTTTCCTTCACTTTCTGCTGGACCGGCTACCCCGGTCAAGGCAATACCGATGTCACTCTCCGACAGGTCCCTTACCCGTTCCGCCATCAGGCAAGCCGTCGATTCGCTAATCGCACCTGGTGCCTGTGGGCCTTCAAGCTGCGTCAATGGAATACCCAGCAGCCGGTGCTTCATTTCATTCGTATAGGTTACGATGCCGCCATTAAATTCACTGCTGCTTCCTGGCACACTGGTCAAAAGCTCGGCAAATAATCCCCCTGTCAAACTTTCCGCTGCCGCTACCTTTTTCATCGTTCTCCGCAACAATCTGACAACAGCCTCTTCAGTCGGAATATCCTCTTTGGCATACAAATATTGCCCCACTCTTGGTTCAATAAGTGCAATGACTTCATCAATCTTGGCATAGGCCTCTGCTTCATGATCCGCCTTCGTGGAAATTCTCAGCGCGACCTCACCCTCCTTCGCATAAGGAGCAATTGTAGGATCAGTCTGTGCTTCAATCAGATCGATCAGCTCTGCCTCGAGGCTGGATTCACCAATGCCGGCAAAGCGCAGCAGTTTGGAATATAACGGTTTCTGTTCCGTCAGAACCGGTTGGAGCCATTCTTTAACCGGGCCATCAAACATCGGCTTCATCTCGCGCGGCGGGCCCGGCATCAGAATGTAACGGGTACCGTCCTCAATGAATGCATTGCCGATGGCAAGCCCTGTCTCATTATGAAGCGGATCACTGTCTTCCAGCATCAGCGCTTGCCTGCGGTTGCTTTCAACCATATGGGCACCGCGCGAGGCGAACAAGGCCTCGATTTTATCCATTGAAGGCTGATGAATAACAAGCTGTCTGCCCAGCATGGCAGCAAGCGCATCCTTCGTTAAATCGTCCTGGGTCGGTCCGAGTCCGCCAGTGAACAAAATAATGTCCGCTCTTCCTTTTGCAATGCGAATGGCATCCTGCAGACGCTGTCCGTTATCGCCCACCACCGTCTGAAAATAGACATCAATCCCAAGATCAGCGAGCCCCTGTGCGATGTATTGCGCATTGGTGTTGACGATTTGTCCAAGCAAAAGCTCCGTGCCTACAGCTATGATCTCAGCTTTCATCCTGCATCCTCCAGTCACCATCTATGTATAGGGTACAAAAACATCATCCCGCAAAGGGATGATGTTCATAGGCTTCATCTATTCAGCTTATTGTGAAATCGGAATAAGATCCTTGTTTTTCACAAAATAATCAATGCCGGAGTATACGGTAATGATCGCAGCTATCCACGTAATAATCAGGTCAAAGCGCAGGTCAATCAGTGCGAACGGGAAGTTATTAAGCAACAGCGCAATAATCATTGTGATCTGCACCGCAGTCTTCCATTTCCCCCATGTGCTTGCTGCCAGCACCTTGCCCTCCAGCAGGGCAATTTGACGCAGTCCCGTAATGGCAAATTCACGGCTGATAATAATAACCGCAATAACGGCATCCAGCCTGTTCATTTCGACGAGAGAGATTAACACAGCGGCTACCAGCAGCTTGTCGGCTAGCGGATCAAGCAGCTTTCCGAGATTGGTCACGGTTTTGTTCTTGCGGGCAATATAGCCGTCCAGCCCATCCGTGCTGGCTGCGATAATGAAGATCAGGGTCGCGACAATCTCATTATAGGTAATCGAAAAATCCTGGAACGTTATCGGCTCCACATTTAAGTTTACCAAGAGGAAAAACATAATGATCGGGACCAAAAATATTCTCGCCATCGTTATACGATTGGCCAGATTCATGCAATTCCCTCCCCGGACAAATCAAACTCATAAGCATGGGTAACCCGTACCTTTTGAATCTGACCAATTTCCGCCGAGCATTTGGAAATAAAAACTTCCCCGTCAATTTCCGGAGCATCATACTGGGAACGGCCAATGTGGACATCACTGCGTCCATCATAACGTTCAACCAGTACCTCAATCTCACGGCCAACGTATTTGCTGCTATTGCCTTTAGATACCTCACGCTGAATTTCCATCAGTGTATTCGCTCTCCATTGCTTAATATCATCCGGAATATGGTTCGGCAAACGGGATGCCGGTGTATCCTCCTCGTTGGAGTAGGTGAATACGCCCAGACGGTCAAACTTGATCTCGCGGATAAAATCGCACAGACGTTCAAAGTCTTCGTCCGTCTCACCCGGGAAGCCAACAATGAGCGACGTCCGCAATGCTGCTTCAGGAATGCGGTCGCGGATTTTACGGATCAGTTCGCGCGCATCACGCTGTCTGCCCGGTCTGCGCATCCGCTTCAGAATCGCATCTTCACTGTGCTGCAATGGCATATCAATGTATTTGCAAACCTTCGGATTCGTTGCAATGACCTCCAGCAGCTCATCAGTAAAGAATCCCGGATATGCATAATGCAGTCGGACCCATGCAATCCCTGGAACCTCGCTTACTTTGTTCAGCAGCTCAGGAAGTGCAAAGTAATCGTACAAATCCGTACCATAATTTGTCGAATCCTGAGCAATCAGGCTGACTTCCTTAACTCCCTGTCCAGCCAGATTCTCCACTTCTGCAAGAATAGACTGAATGGAGCGGCTGCGGAATTTACCCCGCATGATTGGAATACTGCAGAAGGTACATGCGTTATCGCAGCCCTCGGCAATTTTAACAAAAGCTGTATGGCGCGGTGTTGTCACCTGGCGCGGCAATGCTTCCTCATAATTGAATACCGGGTTGCCAACCCTGATCGGCTTCTTCCCGCGAAGCGCCTCATCCACAATCTCATTAATATGATGGAAATCACCTGTACCGACAATCCCGTCAATCTCAGGCATCTCCTGCATAAGCTGCTCCTTATAGCGCTGTGTCAGACAGCCGGAGACAATAAGCGCCTTCAAGCGTGCGGTTTCCTTGAGCTCAGCCATATCCAGAATCGTATTGACCGATTCCTCTTTGGCAGCATCAATAAAGCCGCATGTATTAACAATAATAACGGTAGCCTCCTCGGCTTCCTCGACCAGCTTATAGCCGCGGCCATGAATAAGGCCGGACATAATCTCAGAGTCAACCAGGTTCTTCTCGCAGCCCAGCGTGACTACCTTCACTCGTTCTGTCATAATTGTGAATTCCCCCAGATCTATAACCGTAAAACTATTTAGTCAAGTATAATACAACCAGCTTTGACGTGTCAAAAATATGAAAATCCCTTTTAACGCTTTTTTAAGCGATAAAAGGGATTGCTTCATCTACTTGAAATTCGTAAATTGAAGCTCAACCGGAAGATCGGCACCGCGCAGAAGCTGCATGACAGCCTGCAAATCATCTTTGCTTTTGCCCGATACACGAAGCTGATCCCCTTGAATTTGACTTTTGACCTTCAGCTTCGAATCACGGATTAAAATGTTGATTTTTTTGCTGACATCCTGCTCAATCCCTTGTCTTAGCTTGATCCGCTGACGGACAGTGCCGCCGGATGCCGGCTCGATTTTACCGTAATCCAGGTTCTTAATAGGCACACCGCGCTTGATCATTTTGGTTTGCAAAATATCGATAACACTGCTTAGTTTATAATCATCATCAGAAGCAACAATAACATCTTCTTTTTCAAGTTTGATGCTGCTTTTGCTTCCCTTGAAGTCAAAGCGTGTCTCTATTTCCCGCTCAGCCTGCGAAATGGCATTGACCAGTTCCTGCATATCCACCTTGGATACAATATCTAATGAATTTTCACTCATCTTTCTCTCTCCCCTTACTGCTGCGTTTCCGTCTGACCTGTTGTTTCATTATTTGCAACATCAATTTGAATTTTGCGGGTTGTGCTCTTTGTTGGCTCGAATTCCAGCACCTGCCCGTTCACTGCGATCTCCACAAAATCTGAACGGCCAAGGTTAAGATAGATGCCCCCGTTTACATCGAAGCTGTATTCTGCACCCGTGTCGTCAATACCGGAATGCAGCACTTTCCCTTTGGAGCTGCCTTCGTTAATTTGGCTCCAAGCTCTGTTCTTTACCTTGAAGGTGTATTTGACTGTACCCGGCGCATTAAGCGTATAATACTCCGTTTTGCCTTTCTTCTCGACAAAGATCAGCTTCAGATCACCTGTATTTTGTGGCGGCTCTGCGGGCTGGTTCGTTTCGCCATTATTGTTTGGCTGATTTGGCGTGCTGCCGTTGCCAGGAGTTGCTTCGCCGTTTGGCGTCTCCGGCTTGTCATCCGTAGGCGGCTTGCTCTCATTCGTAATGTTCGTATTCTGATCGGCCGTTTTATTGCTATTGTCATCCGGCGTTCTGATAACGAAGATATAAAAGATAACCACAATTAAGATAAAGAACAGCCACATCATCGCCGTAAAACCCCATTTGTTGAACCGGTCAGCTGTTTTGGATGCCGACCTACGCGGTATCATCACAGGCTCCGGGGTAGGTTCAACCGTTACAGAAGGAACCTCTTTATTGAAAAGTTCCAGCATTTCCTCCGTGTTGAGCCCGACAGCCTCTGCGTAGTTCTTAATGAACGCACGCACATAGAAATTGCCCGGCAACACCTTGTAATTTCCTTCTTCAATTGCTTCAAGATAACGCTTTTGAATTTTCGTCAAATCCTGTATATCATCAAGCGAAAATCCTTTTTGCTCTCTGGATTTTTTCAGCAATGCACCCAGTTCCGACATCTAATTTCACCTCCAATCAAAAATCATAGCTGGTAAATGTCTCGTACGTAATTTCTTCTTCAGGATTATTGCGCAGCTCGATAATACAATCGAAATGGCTGTAGTCAAAATGGGATTCCTGGATGAAAATATCAGGATGCTCAATGACCTTCGTGGAAGGCATGGACATAATTTGCTGCAGCAGCGTGTAGTGCTTCTCATTTGAACGGATCGTACTGACAATTCCGTCAATAATGAATATATTATTTTGGTTCATCTCTTCATCAGAGAGCTGGCTTCGAACCGTCTGCCGAAGCAGCGTGGAGGAAACAAAGGTCCATCTTTTGTTCGAGCAGACACTTCCCGCGATAATGGATTCCGTCTTTCCTACCCGCGGCATACCTCGAAGTCCGATGACTTGATTGCCTTCCCTTTTGAATAATTCACCCAAAAAGTCAACAAGTAAACCCAGTTCGTCACGAGTAAAGCGGAATGTCTTCCGGTCGTCCGAGTCACGTTCAATGTAACGCCCGTGACGAACGGCCAAAATATCGACCAGCTTGGGAGGACGAAGTGCATTTACAGTAATATTGTCCACTTTTTTCAGCATTTTGCCGAGCAGTTCGATCTTTTCATCATCATTCGTTTGCAGCAGCATGCCTCGTGTGCGGTCCTCTACCCCGTTAATGGTAATAATATTGACTTCAAGCATACCAAGAAGGGAAGCGATATCGCCGAGCAAGCCCGGACGGTTTTTATGTATTTTGTATTCCATGTACCATTGTTTTTGTTCCATATGTATTATACCTCGAAGAAGGAGATTGGAAATCGTTAAAATATGGCAGACGACATGATCTTATATAAATAATTCTACAAATTTCGCTAGTCTCCTGCACCCGATGTGCAAAAACATTACAGAAAGCCCCCTAATGGAGGCTTCCTGTAATGAACGCTTACTTCTGCACAAGTTTAACCATTAATCTGGAAATCGTTTTGCGTTCTTCTTCGTCACCAACATCCCAAATTTCCTTTAGTGCGCGCTGCTCATCGTTTTTTGGATCAACCCGCTCCTCAAGGAAACTCCCGATCTCATAAGCAAGCTTGGAGATCGAATCTTCGCTGAGTCCAATTTTTTTGGCCTGCTCTACGCGTTCAGCCAAAAATTGTTTCCACGTATCAAAATTAGTCAGTACAGTTGACATGCCGTGTCGCCTCCTTTGGAATTTGAAACAAGGAAATGATCAACCGTACTTATTGTTGACGCGGGTGCGGGTTGTTATGCAGAAAGCCCGTCAAGGTAAAAATGTCAGGTGATCCAGCCTCCGTTCGGACTAATAATCTGTCCGGTGATATAGCCGGATTCAGGCAGCGACAGGAAATAAACGAGTGAAGCCACCTCATCCGGCTTGCCGAATCGCCCGACCGGAATTTCTTCCGCGAGCGCCGCTCTTTCATCCTCATTCAGATTATGATTCATTTCGGTATCAACTGCGCCCGGAGCAACGGCATTAACCGTGATACCCGATGGCGCAAGCTCCTTCGCCAATGCCTTCGTGAAGGCATTCATGCCGCCCTTGGTGGTCGAATACAGCACTTCGCAGGAAGCGCCTGACATCCCCCACACAGAGGAAACATTGATAATGCGCCCGTACTTGCGTGAAATCATGGAGGGCATAAATAGCTGGCAGCAGAGGAACATGCCTTTCAAATTAACTGCCATAACATCATCCCACTCTGTATCCGTTACATCAGCCAGCATGCCGTAATGCGCAATTCCGGCATTATTAACCAGAATGTCAGGCATCATATCATGCGCTTCCAGCTTCTCCTTCATCCGCTCCAACTGTTCGCGAGAGCGCAAATCTGCGCTTATTGTCATGACATTGGCGCCTGCAGCAATACATTGCCGCGCGGTTTCGTTAGCCTCTTCATGGGATTGAAGATAATGGAGCACCAGATTCATGCCTTCGGATGCAAACCGCTTGGCGATGGATGCTCCAATTCCCCGGCTTGCGCCGGTAATGAGTACCGTCATTTTGTTAAAAGGCTTCATTCCTGCTCCTTGCTCACAATAGATACTGCCGTCTGCTCCCAGTCAAAATGACTGCGCAGCCGGGCATTCACTTCCTCTAGAGATATCGTCTCATAAATGCTCAGCAGATCAAATAAATCGCCGCCGCGGAATTTATGCCTTGTGAATTCATTGGCAATCGATTCCGGCGAATTCAGCATTCGCAAATAGCCGCCAATCCGCTTTCTTCTTGTACGTTCGAATACATCCGAATCAATGCCTTGCTCAAGCATTCCGTTAACTGCCCTTTGAATACGGCTTAGCAATTCATCAGGGCTTCGCGTCTCACCGCCTATAATGGAGAATGCATATCCGGAACCTGAATTGAATTCATATCCGAAGGAATCTGAAATAAGTTGATCATCATAGAGCGACTGGTACAGAACAGTGCTGGGAGCGAATATGGCATCCAGCATAAGCTTGGTTACAATGTCCCGCCGCTGCAGCTCATCCGGCTGCTCTGCCAATTGCTTATCCTTAATTCCGATTAGGCATTTAGGCAGTGATACCGGCAATACCGCATGCTTTTTTTTCATCTTGACGCTGGCAGGCTCGGCCTCAAAATAGCGCTTGATCTCTCCAAGCTCTTCAAAGTTTTTTTGCTCCTGATTTTCTCTGACCAGCTTCATGACCTGCTCCGGATCAATCCCTCCGACAACAAATAAAATCATGTTGCTCGGGTGGTAAAAGGTGTTATAGCACGTATATAAGCTTTCCTTATCGATTTGCATAATGGATTCAACGGAACCGGCAATATCAATATGTACCGGATGCTTGTGATACAGGGCATCAATCAGTCCAGTGTATACCCGCCAGTCCGGATTATCCTTATACATATTGATTTCCTGCTCGATAATTCCTTTTTCCTTATTGACGTTCTCGTCTGTAAAGTAAGGGTGCTGTACGAAATCCAGCAGGGTTCTCAAATTCTCAGGAATTTGCTCGGTTGCCGAAAATAAATAAACGGTCCGGTCAAAGCTTGTGAAAGCGTTGGCCGACGCCCCCTGTGAAGCAAAAGTAGCGAATATATCACCAGTAGGCTCCTCGAACATTTTATGCTCCAGAAAGTGAGCTATGCCATCCAGTACATGGTTGACCGTTCCGTCCCCGATGGAGAAGCTATTGTCAATTGAACCAAAGCGGGTAGAGAAAGTGGCATACGTCTTTTGGAACCCTTCCTTGGGCAAAATGTATACCTGCAACCCGCTCGGCATCACTTCATAATGCAAGGTTTCATTCACATGAGGATAGTTAAGCTGCTGCATTTTCTTTACGCCTCCTTCTGGTCACGCAGGAAATATATCGTATCCAGTTCAACCTTATGCGCGGCATTTACAATAGCTTGCGGAGTTATGGCCTGAATATCACTCATCAATTCCGTATTTGAGCGGACGCGTCCGGTCAGAATCGAATTAAAGTCATAGGCAATCATCTCAAAAGCCGAATCCTGAAGCTCACGCAAATGGTTCAAAATCATCGCCTTCGTCTGGTTCATTTCCAATTCAGATAATTCACCTGCACGCATACTGTCAAGCTGCTGTCGGATAATTTCCGAAGCACGGTCAAAATTAGCAATCTCGATCCCTGACTGGATGGTGCACAGACCCTTGATACCGTCCAGCCTGGATGCTGCATAATAGGCTAATGATGCTTTTTCCCGTACATTCATAAACAGCTTGGAGTGCGGATATCCGCCAAGAATGCCATTGTACATCAGCATTGCTGCATAGTCATCGTCCGCATAGCCTGTATTTGTCCTGAGTCCCATATTGAGCTTGCCCTGATTAACATCCATTTTCTCGATAACCGTTTTGACATTCGTTACTTTGCGTTCTCCAGATGAACGAACATAAGAGCCTGGCTTGCCGCCGCCGGTCCGGAATGCCTTCTCGGCAATCGCTTGCACTTCTGCAAGACTTGTGTCGCCGACGATGTATAAATCAAAGCAAGCCTGGTTCAGCCATTGCTGATAGGCTTCATACAGCGACTTCTCATCAATGGAGGCCAAATCCGAGATTTGTCCAAGCGCATGAAACCGGAACGGCTCATCCGCACACATTTCCTCTACACAGCGCTCAGCCGCGTAACGGATTTTATCATTTATAATCGCTTCCAGACGCTGCTTCAGCGTTGTTTTCTCAGCTGCAACATACTTGGCCCGCAGAGCGCCTTGTGAATCCTGCGCCGGAGAAGTCAGCACCTCGCCAAGCAGTTGCAATGCAGATTGCAGCAAGGAAGCCGATGACGATACAAACTGATCATGGATGACGTCCAGACGAAACTGTACGATCTGGGAATCACCCCGTTTATAAATATCAAAGCCAAATCCGGCCCCATACATATTGTCCAGACGCTCGCGGAATGCAATTGTCTCAGGTGTAGAAGAGGTTCCCCTACGGAGTACGAAAGGGGTCAGAGCTGTCGCAGTAACTGTGTCCTCAGCCAATGGCACACCTGCATAGAGCGATATCGCAAACGTCTTGAACCTTTTTGTTGGCAGAACATGCAGCCTAACCCGATCAAATAAACTTCTCTCAAAAGGCGTTACTGTCACTTGTTCATAGCCCCTTCCATCGCAGAATTACGTAGTCAATCTATTCCAGCTTGACGATTTCTATACCATTCTAACCCACCCTTAATGCAAGAAGCAACCCGCATTCCAGGTCGGGTGCGGGTCACTTCTGAAGGACTGTCTATTACATACAGAAAATGTGCTTGCCGATGGTTTTCACCTGCGGACGGGTCCAAATCCATTTGGAAGTCGCAGTCTCCGGATTGAAATAATAGAGACACCCGTCACTCGGATCCCAGCCGTTGATGGCATCCTGCACAGCCTGGCGTGCGCGGTCGTTTGGCTCCAGCCAGATTTGCCCGTCCGCTACCGCTGTAAACGCCCCCGGCTGGAAAATGACTCCGGAAGCCGAATTCGGGAAGCTAGGGGACTTAACACGGTTTAATATGACCGCCGCTACTGCAACCTGACCTTCATAAGGCTCCCCGCGTGCTTCACCGTAGACAGCATTGGCCATAATTTTCAGGTCGTTTGCTGACAAGCCAAGACGGTTGGATTTTGCCAGATTGCTCGATTCAGAGCTGCCGCCTGTATTCTCATTGCCGGAGGGGCCACCGCCTGTACTTTCATTGCCGGACGGCTTCCAGCTCTTGGTCGCTTCCCATAGCTTCAGCTTCGTTTTCGCGCCGACTACACCATCAGATTTCATCCCGAACTTCCATTGAAACCAAGTAACAGCATTTTTGGTCTTCGAACCAAATTGGCCGTCAATCTGACCATCGTAATACCCCAAAAATTTCAGACGTCCCTGAAGCTCATATACATCCTGCCCTGTTGCGCCAACCGTCAGGGTAGCATTACTAAAGGTTTCGGTTGTCGTCTGGTCCCCTGCCTGCTTCAGTGCATAAGCTCCAAACAGCATGCATACGATGACGGCAGTCATTATAACCAATCGTTTCTTCATGCGGTTCAATCAGCCTTTCTCATCCTTTAGTCATTCGCTGGTTGCGAATGCCGCTACAGGTAGTATGAGAAAGTGCCAATCCTTCTATGCATATCTTTTCCCGCATTGGAGGAAGACGTTAGCACTGGCAGGAGTGAAGCTTGCCGGCGCCTCTGCCCTCATATTGATCAGGAAGTAATCTTGCTGGCCTGATACTGCTCCAGTGTAGTCAGCACTTCACGAGGCTTGCTGCCCTCGTAAGGGCCGACTATATTTCTGGCCTCCATCTGGTCTACCAGCCTTGCCGCACGCGTATAGCCTACGCGCATTCTCCGCTGAAGCAGAGAAACGGAAGCCTGCTTGGCTTCGAGGACAATTTGTACCGCCTGCTCATACAGCTCGTCCAGATTATCATCCTCGGCTTCTGCCGTCTCTTCGATTTCCGGTACCAGATCTTCCTTGTACTCAGCCTCCGCCTGTCCTCTGACATGATTGACGACAAACTCGACCTCCTGGTCAGACAGAAATGCGCCCTGTACACGGATCGGCTTGGACATGCCTACCGGCAGAAACAGCATATCTCCGCGGCCAAGCAATTTCTCCGCCCCTACCATATCCAGAATGGTACGAGAGTCTACTTGAGAGGAGACACCAAAGGCAATCCTTGACGGTATATTGGCCTTGATAACACCTGTAATGACGTCTACCGAAGGACGCTGAGTCGCAATAATCAGATGGATGCCGGCTGCACGCGCCATTTGCGCCAGGCGTGTAATTGCGTCCTCCACATCCCCTGCAGCAACCATCATCAGATCAGCGAGCTCATCGACGATGACAACGATGTAAGGGAGAATGGCCGCCGGGTTATCCTTCATCAGCGTGTTGTAACCTTCAATGTTCCGTGTTCCCGATTTGGAGAACAGCTCGTAGCGCTTTTCCATTTCAACTACGATCTTCTTAAGTGCAAGCGATGCGCGCCGCGGATCCGTAACTACTGGAGCAAGCAAATGCGGAATACCATTGTACACGTTCAGCTCTACCATCTTCGGGTCGATCATCAGGAAGCGTACTTCATCCGGCTTCGCTTTATAGAGAATGCTTGTGATAATACCATTGATACACACGGATTTCCCTGAACCGGTAGCTCCCGCAACGAGCAGATGGGGCATCTTCGCCAGGTTGCCGATAATCGGCTGTCCGGAAATATCCCGGCCGAAGGCAATTGATAATTTGGAAGGCGCATGCTGGAATGCAGTTGTCTCCATGACCTCACGCATCGTGACAACAGAAACCTCCATATTGGGAACTTCGATGCCGATTGCCGATTTCCCCGGAATCGGAGCTTCCATCCGAATATCCTTGGCGGCAAGCGCAAGCGCGATATCATCGGTCAATCCGACAATCCGGCTCACCTTGACCCCAACGCCAGGCTGGACTTCATAGCGGGTTACCGCCGGACCTCTTACGACGTCAAGCACTTTCGCCTCGACATTAAAGCTCTTGAGCGTTTCGGTAAGGACATTCCGCAAATTGGCATCTGAAAGCCCTTCAGGCCCCCGGTTCTTCGGCTTGGAGAGCAGTACAAGGCTCGGGAGCAGATATGGCTTCACCACCACCGGCGCTGCCGGTGCTGTTCCAACTGCTGCATCTCCAGCGCCATCACCAGCAGCAGAAGTAAGCCCGCCTTCCTCTCTCTCGTCTGAGCCGGCTAAATCATCAGGCTCGCCTGCGGGTACTTCAGCATCCTTCTGATCAGCAGACTCTTCATATACAGGATCAGAAAGCGACTCCGGCCAGGATTCCACCATATGCGGCTCACCTTCTACCGGATGTTCCGGCTCAGCCGGCCATGTATCGACAGCGGCCTCAACAGCCTGATAAGACTCTTGTGAAGCCGACCAGCCTTTAACAGGCTCCAGCGGAGACAACGGCGGTTCCTGATCCTCTTCCTTCAAGTCATTCTTTACCGGGGCCTGCTTCTCGCCCAACTGGCTGTTAACTTTATTTTTTACCCAGGCAATCAGACCGCTTGATTTCTTCTCTTTCCTGCCTGCAGTTTCTTGCTCCTCTATGTAATCCTGCTCGTCATTCTCAAAGTAATCCTCATCATCATCGTCATCCAAAACCGGGGCATGGACAGTCTGGGCCGGTTTGGGCTTCTGCTTTTGCTGTTTTGCCTTCTGGGCGAGCATTTTAGCACGCGCCTGCATCGCTGCTTTCCACTTTTGCTTGAGCAGGACTGCCAGTCGTCTGCCGCGCTTAACGATAAAGCGGATCAGTTCCACATAGGATTTACCTGTGATGAGCATAATGGATATCGCAAACATGACAATCAAAATGAACTGTGAAATGGTTAGTCCAAACAGCATGTTCAGCAAAGTAAGCTGAATCGCGCCCAAGTAACCGCCACTGATCGCTTTGGAAATCATCGGTGTGTCGTTTGTGCCGATGACGTCAAGCTCACTGCGGATATTGGAACCCAGCTCAGACAATATAGCCGATGAATCCACAGAAGGCATACCTGCCAGCTTCAGCTTAATTTCATTAATTGCACTCATCAGCGTCAGTGCCATAACGAGCAGCACAATCCCGCTTTTGCGCCGTGACCATCCCGACGGCCATGCCCGCTTGACCATAACGGCCAATCCGATAAAGATGAATACAAGCGGCAGGACAAAATAAAACTTCCCCAAAATAAGTCCAAACAGCTTGGAAAGGGCGCGCCCTACAGTCGCTTCGCCGGAGAGCGCGATTACAGATATAGTAATGATCAGTATCCCGTAGACCTCATATTTTAAACTCGTACCTATCGATTTTTTTTTGCGTTTTCGTTTTGCCACTTAAGTCACCTCTTGGTACAACATTATACCATAGGTGGACAAATGTTCCTACGTGTTTGGCGAATGGATATTCGCATATATAATTGTGCGGCCGGGGCTAAGCTCAGGACGAAGATAGTCCTCCAGAGAGCCGTTAATGATCCGGACGATTTTGCCGATTCCATGACCTGTCGGCTCCACCTGCATCATCACGCCGCCGACCTGTATTTCAATCCATGGCTCGCGTTCCTGATCATGGCCCGACAGCACCAGCTCCAGCGGCATGCTTGTGTATAAGGTCATTGGATCGTCCCCCCTGCAAGCCTTTGACTTTCAATAGCTGCGTTAAGCTCCCTGATCGCCTCGCCAATACCTCCCACAGCATCTATCATCCCATGGCGTACCGCATCCGCCCCTATTACTGTCGTACCAATATCACGGGTCAGCTCACCTGTTTTGAACATCAGCTCCTTGAACTTTTGTTCCGTAACGTTGGAATGGGAAGTAACGAAACGCACAACCCTCTCCTGCATTTTATCAAGGTATTCAAAAGTTTGCGGAACGCCGATTACAAGTCCGTTCAGACGAATCGGATGGATGGTCATCGTCGCAGTCTCTGCGATAAAGGACTTGTTGCCCGCTACGGCAATCGGCACACCAATTGAATGGCCTCCGCCAAGCACAAGCGTAACGGTCGGCTTGGACAGCGAGGAGATCATTTCTGCAATGGCAAGACCGGCTTCCACGTCTCCGCCTACCGTATTCAATACAATAAGGATGCCTTCAATTTTTGCATTTTGTTCCGCGGCAACAAGCTGTGGTATGAGATGCTCGTATTTGGTCGTCTTGTTTTGCGGTGGCAGGACAAGATGGCCTTCAATCTGCCCGATAATCGTCATACAAAATATATTCGACTCTGCAGCAGGTGCGGGTACCGTACCAAATTGCTGAATCGACTCAGCCATAGCCATCTTCTTCCTTTCATCCTGTACCTCCGGCTCCTCCTGCTTTTGAAACAAATTGTCATGAAACATGAATATAACCCTCCCTTGGCATAAGCTTGTCATAGTATGGGTTACACAGCCGCTTTTATACGGAACAGGCAAGGCAGGGATGCCAATAAAAAAACCTTCAACTCCTAAAGGAGCTGAAGGCTTGAAGTTCATTATACTTCCATAATAATCGGCAGAATCATCGGACGGCGGCGCGTTTGCTCGTATAAGAAACGGCCAAGCGCATCCTTCACATTCGTCTTCAGAGACGCCCACTCATTCACTTTATCATTCATCAGCTTGTGGAGAGTCGAGGTCACAATACGGTTGGCCTCTTCCAGCAAACCTTCGGATTCCCTGACGTATACGAAGCCGCGGGAGATGATATCCGGACCGGACAGAATCGTTCCATCCTGCTTGCTCAAGGTCACCACGACAACCAAAATCCCATCCTGGGACAGCAGCTTGCGGTCACGCAATACAATATTTCCTACGTCACCTACACCAAGTCCGTCAATGAGGACATTACCGGCCGGCACTTTGTTACCTTTACGGGCATTTCCACCCTGGAACTCTACCGTATCGCCGTTATCCATCAGGAAGATATTTTCCTTCTCCACTCCGACAGACTCACCAAGCAGGGCATGGTGGCGAAGCATCCGGTATTCACCGTGGATCGGGATGAAATACTTGGGCTTAATCAAATTAAGCATCAGTTTGAGCTCTTCCTGGCTGCCGTGACCGGAAACGTGAACGCCCGATACAGAACCTGGACCGTAGATCACGTTGGCGCCTAGACGGAACAGTTCATCGACTGTGCGTCCTACATATTTTTCATTCCCGGGTATTGGTGTCGCGGCAATGATCACCGTATCCCCTGGCAAAATATCAACCTTGCGGTGAGTGGATCTGGCCATACGCGTCAGCGCTGACATAGGCTCACCTTGGCTTCCGGTTGACAGGACAACGACACGGTCAGCAGCCATCTTATTCACTTCATCCGGCTCAATAATCATTCCCTCAGGAATTTCAAGATAGCCGAGGTCTGAAGCAATATTGACTACATTTACCATACTGCGTCCGATAACTGCAATTTTCCGTTTTGTCGCCATCGCGGCATTGATGACTTGTTGGATACGGTGTACATTTGATGCAAAGGTAGCAACGACAATACGTTGGGAAGCTTTGCGGAAAATGTCCTCAAAGTTGTTCCCGATCATGCTCTCGGATGGCGTAAAGCCCGGACGTTCAGCATTTGTACTGTCAGAAAGCAGCACAAGCACACCCTGAGCGCCAATTTCCGCCATGCGCTGCAGGTCTGCATACTGGTTGTTTACCGGAGTATGATCAAATTTAAAGTCACCTGTATGCACCACACGTCCTTCTGGTGTATCCAGACAGACTCCTACAGAGTCTGGAATGCTGTGATTGGTTTTGAAGAAGCTGGCTTTGATGGAGCCAAGCTGAACTTCGGAATCGGCGTTGATCAGAATCCGCTTCGTCTCGCCCAGCAAACCTGCCTCCTTCAGTTTTCCTTCGATCAATCCGAGCGTAAGCTTCGTGCTGTATACAGGGACATTCAGATGCTTAAGCACATATGGCAGTGCGCCGATATGGTCTTCGTGTCCGTGAGTAACGAGAATTCCTCTCACTTTATCCCTGTTCTCCGTCAGGTAGCTGATATCAGGTATGACAATATCGATGCCGAGCATGTCCTCTTCCGGGAACTTCAAGCCCGCGTCCACAACAACAATGTCATTCCCATGCTGGACGACATACATGTTCTTGCCGATTTCACCGACGCCGCCCAGTGCAAAAATAATTAATTTATCCTGGTTGTTCTTCTTAGACAAGTGTATCTATACCTCCTAAAGTTGTTCAACGTCGATCCAAACGTTATTCAATTTTCAATATTATTTATTTGCCGCACTCAGTCACTTGAAATCATTATACATGATAAAATTGTCAAAACACAAGTCAAGTCATTCCATAATTCAGCAGCATCCCCTGTGGCCCTTTATTATCAAGGCATCAGGGCGTTCCAAGCTCGGCAGACACTCTCTCTTTTATATATAAGCTGTGGTAAGCGGATAAAATTTATACCTTATGTAAGCCAGGCTTTTAATTGGCTGAAAAACCGCAAAGTATAAAACCGATGCTGCTGTTTGCGCAAAAAAACGGCTGCGGTCGTCCATTGTAAGGACAGCAGCCGTTTTTTGACAGGTCTTGCTGCAGACTAGAAAAGTTGTCTTAGAATATTCGCTTCTTCTTCATTTACCCACACCAGCGGCAATCTCACACCGCCAACAGGGAAGCCCCGAACCTCAAGTGCAAATTTGACTCCAACCGGATTTGGAGCCGGGGAGAACAATGCCTTGAAGATTGGATGAATCTGCTGATACAGTTTGGCTGCCCGCTGTACATCGCCGTTCAGATAAGCGTTAATCATTTGTTTCATTTCTTTGCCGACGATATGGCCGGCTACACTGATAATCCCGTGTCCGCCTACAGCAAGCACCGGCAGTGCCGCCCCATCATCACCAGAGTAAACCAGGAAGCCTTCCGGCGCACCGTTAAGAATTTGTGTAACTACGTCAATTGATGCACATTCTTTGGTTCCGACTACATTGTCCAGCTCTGCAAGCCGCAATGTGGTCTCCGGGCTTAAGCTGATGCCAGTTCTGCTCGGCACGTTGTACAAGAGAACGGGAAGCTTTGTCGATTCGGCAACAGCCTTGAAATGCTGATACAGTCCTTCCTGATTTGGACGGTTGTAATACGGAGCCACCAGTAGCAGAGCATCAACCCCGGTCTCCCCGGCAGCCTGAGTCAAATGGATGGAATGGGCAGTATTATTGCTGCCCGTCCCCGCAATGATCTTGCATCTTCCCGCTGCACGCTTCACGCCAAACCGGAATAGCTCCAGCTTTTCTTCATCCGAAAGTGTGGGCGATTCGCCAGTTGTTCCGGCAAGGACGATACTGTCATTCTGCTGCTCATCTATTAGATAATCAATTAATCGTCCGGTTGCATCCCAATCAATTTGACCATTCGCGTCGAACGGGGTTACCATTGCGGTCACTAATCTTCCAAAATCCATATTGACGTCCTCCGATTATAAAAATTGATAATGAGGGCTAAACCTCACCGTTATGATTATTGTCGCTTATATATTATAACATTATAAATGCAATTCGAACTTGGCATGTAACGCTCTGAGCGCGGGAACCATATCATTCTGCCGCACAAGCACCCAGATTGTGCTGTTGGAGTCTGCCGACTGTAAAATCGGTATATCCAGCTCCGCCAGCGCCTCCACGATACGGGCCATGATGCCGGGGACACCATTCATTCCGCCCCCGATCACCGATACCTTCGCACAGCCTGTAACGGCCTTCGGATCGTAACCAATCTTCCGCAGAACGGAAATAGCATGCTCCGCATCACTGTCAAAAACGGTGTACACGGCTCCGCCCAAGTTAACGTTGATGAAATCCACGCTGATCTGATGGCTTGCCATCGCCTGGAATACCTGGAGCTGAACATCGCATTCCTGATCCTGCTGGGCCTGCACCGAGATTTGAGTAACTCCTTCGACGTGAGCGATACCTGTAACATGTCGGTCTTTAACCGACAGGTTCACAGCTCCGTCCAGATGTGTGACCAGTGTGCCTTCATCGTCCGAAAATGTTGAACGGACACGCAGCGGCACGCCCGCCTGCTGTGCGATTTCTACAGCCCGGGGATGAATAACCTTGGCTCCCTGGCGGGCCATATTGCAAATTTCGCCGTACCCGACGACGGAGAGCGGCTTTGCGTTCTTGACAATTCTTGGGTCAGCGGTCAATATGCCGTTTACATCCGTATAGATATCAACACGCTCTGCCTGCAAGGCTGCCCCCAGTGCTGTCGCCGAAGTATCACTGCCGCCACGTCCAAGGGTCGTCAGTTCGCCCTCAGCTGTCCGGCCCTGAAAACCTGCGACAATAACAACCGATTGTTCCGCCAGATGCTTCAGGATCGCCTGCGGCTTCATCTCCACTATTTTTGCATTGCCGAATTTGGCATCCGTTATGATGCCGGCCTGGCCTCCGGTCAATACCACAGCCGGGATGCCGCTGGCCTGCAGGAGAGAACACATCGTAACAGCTGAAATGATCTCTCCGCAGCACATGAGCAGATCACGCTCCCTTACAGGGAGATGCGCCTGTCCATTGCCGGACGTCAAACCAAGCAAGGTGTCGGTTGCATAAGGCTCGCCCTTGCGGCCCATTGCCGAGACCACGATAACAAGCTGATAGGCAGCCTGCCTTTCTCTCTTAATATGAACAATAACCCTCTCTCTCGCAGTTGCTGTCGAAAGAGAGGTTCCGCCAAATTTTTGAACCAAAATAGCCATGTGGCTGTTTCCTCCGTAACGTAAAAGCGGCTTTTATCCAGTTTACGCTACTGCAAGCCAGGAGTGCACTATTTTTGCCCGTTTGTATTATGCTCTGCGATTTGAACCGGAATCCGATCGGCTCTCTTAAGCAAATTGTCGGATACGTTCCATAACAGAAATTGGTTGGCATCTGCAAGTTCATATTCATTTTTCAGTTCTACATATACAGATTCGAAAATGGCCGTATACAACAGAAATACGTACACAGGTTGCAGTAACGTCAATGGACTTATCGCCCATAATTTTTTCGTTTCGCGAACCCTCTTCATTTCTTTCAAAGTGCAGCCAGGATAAGCATTTCTATAATTACATAACAATTCTAGTAGTTAAAACGTTCTACCAGCATTGGCTGAAGCTGCCTGCCTTCAAGAGCGGCTTCGCAAGCTTCTAATATTAAATCCATTCTGGCCACCAGAGAATTAGGTTTACGGACGGGATCGTCCTGGCCGAACGGCACGAAATAAATATGCTTGGCTGCCAACAGCTTCGCAATATTCGCCGCATTAAGACCGAGTCCGTCATTGGTCGACACAGCCAGCACAACCGGCCGCTGGTTTCTCATCTGCGCCTTCGCCGCCATTAAGACAGCTCCATCGGTCATTGCGTTGGCAAGCTTGCTTGTCGTATTGCCCGTGCATGGGGCGATGACCAGCACATCGATCTGCTTGGATGGTCCAAGCGGCTCTGCCTGAACAATCGTAGAGATCAATTCATTACCGGTCAATTCCTTGAGCTGCTGCTGCCAATCTGCCGATTTGCCAAATCTCGTATCGGTAGTCATGATCGTATTCGAGACAATCGGAATGACATTAGCCCCAGCATCTACAAAGCGTTTAATTTGCGGCATTACTTCTGCGAATGTACAATGTGAGCCGGATAACGCATATCCGACCGTTTTGCCCTGCCAACTCATTTTCCATCCCCCCGTAATCGTACATCATCCAAAATCAACCGACTTAAACAGTCCGCAAGTATGCGTCCAGCAGTTTTGGGAGCTACGATTCCCGGGAGTCCGGGTGCCAGCAGCGCCTTGATTCCGCGTTTTTCAGCAAAACGGAAATCCGTACCACCCGGCTTGGAGGCCAGGTCAATAACAACGGCGCGAGAGGGCATTTTCGCAATAATTTGTGCTGTGACTATCATAGTCGGAATTGTATTAAAAAGCAAGTCAATATTCCCAACATGCAGCTGCAAATCCTTGATGTAGAAGGGATTCAACCCCATCTCCTCGGCACGTGCGAAGTGCTCAATGCGCCTGACACCGACCTGTACTTTCGCCCCGAGTCCCTGCAAGGATCGCGCCATCGTAAACCCGGTCCGCCCAATGCCCAGTACCATCGAATTTGACCCGTGAATCGTAATATCCGTATTTTGAATGGCCATCATAATGGCACCCTCGGCCGTTGGTATTGAATTGTAAATGGCAACATCATCACGTTCCAGCAACTCGACAAGCTCCAGCCCATGCTCGTTGCAGAGCTGGCGCAAATAAGGCTTTGCCATGCCGGTATAAATTTTGCAGTGCTTAGGCAGCCGCGATACATGCGTAACTGTCAACTTCAGCTCCCGGTCACTGAATACAGCCGTAATTTCCCCGTTATCATCTGTACCGACAACAGGTAGTATAAGAGCATCGACCTGCTCAAACAGCTCCTCTGTCAGTTCCGCATGCACGGCTCCGTCAAGCGGCGTATGCAAACCGTCAAATCCAACAATGGTAACAGCCGCATCAAGCTCAGCCAACTTGCGGATGATTTCCAATGCTCTCGCATCTCCGCCGAGCAGCAGAATATGAGTACCCGTCAGCATAGCGTTTCACTCCTTTCTCGCGCACCAGATATACGCTATCTTATGCCGCAGCCCAAAGGAGGGTGAAAAACAAAAAAACGGCAAGGCAGGAAGCACTCCCTGTCTTGCCGTTTTTACTTCTGTTGGTATAACGAACATGATTGCTGAAAATTCTACCGGAACCTAGACACCAGTATGTCCAAATCCGCCGTTTCCGCGAACTGTATCCGACAATTCCTCACACTCTTCCAGATCAATCTGCGGCACCAGTTGGAAAACCATTTGGGCAATGCGCTCGCCACGGTTAATAACGAACGGCTCCTGGCCCAAATTAATGAGCAGCACCTTCACTTCACCACGGTAATCAGCATCAATCGTACCCGGGGAGTTCAGACATGTAATGCCGTGCTTGTACGCCAGACCGCTACGCGGCCGGATTTGAGCCTCAAGCTCCACCGGCATTGCGAAGGCAAAGCCGGTTGGGATCAGCATGCGCTGTCCGGGAGCCAGTGTAACCGGCTCCTCTACTGCAGCCTGCAAGTCAAATCCGCTCGCCGCTTGTGACATTTTACGTGGAAGCTCCAAACCGGTACTTCCGGGAAGTCGTTTAATTTGTACCTGAAACAAGTGAATCTCTCCTTAATCCCGCTGCTGCATTATCGTTCGTTCCTACCATCGCTACGGCGAACGGAACAGACAGCATCCGGCTCGTAATTTCGCGGATGTCCGCTTCTGTAACCTGATCAATCCGCTCCAGCATCTGATCAAGTGTATAGTGTCTTCCAAGCATCAGCTCGTTTTTGCCAATCCGGTTCATACGGCTGCTTGTGCTCTCCAGGCTTAAAATAAGACTTCCCTTGAGCTGCTCCTTGCCTCTGTGAAGCTCAGCTGCAGTAAGTCCGTTAGCTGACAGATCACCCATCATCTCCACAGTCAGATCCAGCACTTCCTTCGTCTGCTTTGGAGCAGTTCCTGCATAGATGGTGAAGAGGCCTGTGTCCGCATAGGAAGTGTGATAGGAATAGACAGAGTAAGCCAGACCGCGTTTCTCGCGGATCTCCTGGAACAGACGGGAGCTCATCCCTCCGCCAATGGCGTTGTTAAGCAAAATCATTGCGTAGAGCTTCTCATCTGAAATCGAGCAGCCCGGGAAAGAGATGCAGATATGGTTCTGCTCTGTCTGCTTCTGATGGAACAAATAATCACTCTGAAAAATCGGGGATGTTGTCGTCCCGGCATTACCTGTGTTATCAAATAAGCCGAAATAGCGCTCCAGCAATTCGAGAACAGCCTGATCTTCCACATTGCCGGCTACACTGATAACCGTGTTGTCGATGCGATAGCATGATTTCATGTGTCCGATCAGATCAGCTGAACTCATGTCCAGCAGACGCTCCTCCAGACCAAGAATCGAGTAGGCAAGGGAATGCGTGCCGAATGCGGCTCTGGACGCTTCATCATGCACTTTGTCATCCGGCGTATCCTCATACATCGAGATTTCCTCGAGAATGACATTCTTCTCTTTCGCAAGCTCCTCGGAATCAAACTGCGACTCAAAGAACATATCCGCCAGAGCCTCGACTGCAAGCGGGAGATGCTCATCGAGCACCTTCGCGAAATAGCAGGTATACTCCTTGGATGTAAAAGCATTCACGTTGCCGCCAATGCCGTCGAATAAATCCGCTATATCCTTGGCGCTGCGCTGGCTCGTACCTTTGAATAGCATATGCTCTATAAAATGTGAAATCCCGTTATTGTCAGGTGTTTCATTACGTGATCCCGTCTTGACCCATATGCCAAAGGAAACCGATCTGCAGGTCGGGATATTCTCCACAACGACACGCAGTCCATTCTTTAATGTATATTTTTTCATCAGGTCCCCTCCTCAAATCAATGATACCACTATATCAGAATTAACAGGCTCACTCAACTTCGGGCACCCGCTTCTCGGAGAGGGTTTCGCTGACTGTGCCAATATTCAGCCCTTTTTTGCGTATTTCCCTAATCATTCCCGGCAGCGCTTCACTTGAGGACGCCGTCGGATGCATCAAAATAAGTGTGCCCGGCTCAATTCGCAGCCGGATCTTTTGAATAATGGCATACGCGGGCGGCTTCTTCCAGTCTATCGTATCCAGTGTCCAGAGTACCGTTCTCAACCCCTGCTCTGCGGCAACCTGCACAGTCGTCTGGTTGTAATCACCTGAGGGAGGGGCAAACCACTTGTTTTTAACATTCAGCTCGCTCTTAAGCAACGCTTCCGTCTTGGCAATCTGCTGGTAGGCCGCATCTCTCCCCAAACGGCTCATATCCGGATGGGAATAGGCATGATTGGACAACTCGTGCCCCTCGGACTGGATGTGGCGTGCAAGATCGGCATTTTTCTTCAGCCAGCTGCCGTCCAGAAAGAAAGTAGCCTTGACTTTCTCGTCCTTGAGCGTTCTTAAAATCGGCTCCAGAAATTCATTGCCCCAGGCCACATTAATCATAAAAGAGACCATAGCCTTATTGGGATTTCCTTTATAAACCGGATGCACCCCCAAATCGTGAAGCTTAACCTCCGGTTCAACCTCATGATATTGAAAGCGGATTGGAGCTTGTGGCGATGCCTTCGCCAGACGGTAGGTCTCCTCAACGTCAACCTCCAGACCGTTATAGCCCGGAATCGCTTTCCAGACCCGGTCCACGACCGCATTTACAGGAGCCACATTGCGCTTAACTGCTTCCCTGCTGATCTGTTCATAGAGGGAGTCCAGCTCATTAGAACCGTCCCTTGCCGCCGTGCTTATAAATGCCGTCTCATTTGTCCTTGAGTTTTTCAGTTCTTGAATATAATCAGCCATTCCGCCCTTGAAGACAGCTGCCCACCCGAATATCAGCAGCGTAACCGTCATAGCTGCCCACTTTTTATTGACCATTATCCTCCGCTCCTCTCATTCACTTCATCCTATGAGCAGGGGGACGAGAATATGAGGACAAACAAAAAGAGACAGACAGGATCTGACTCTTTGTTGAACAATTAATTTGAGCAGGCATCCGCCATAGAAGCACCCGCTGCTTTCTTGGAAAGCCGGGTAAGCGAAGTATGGAAGATTGCCTGTGTATATGAGGTTGTCTTAATTGTCAGCTGTATCGGTTGTTTGTGCAGCCAGAACAGCCTTTCTGGACAGGTTGACGCGGCCTTGCTGATCGATCTCCGTAACTTTAACCGTGATCTGATCGCCCACCTTGACAACATCCTCCGTTTTGACAACGCGTTCAGCTGCCAACTGCGAGATGTGTACAAGACCTTCCTTGTTCGGCAGGATTTCAACGAATGCACCGAACTTCTCAACACGCTTGACCGTACCGACATAGATTTCGCCGACAACAACTTCTTTAACGATGCCTTCGATAATCTGTCTGGCTTTTTGATTCATCTCTTCATTAGAAGAAGCGATAAATACCGTACCATCCTGCTCGATATCGATTTTCACGCCGGTTTCTTCAATGATTTTATTGATAATTTTACCGCCTGCTCCGATAACATCACGGATTTTGTCCGGATTGATATGCAGAACAAGAATTTTAGGCGCATACTGTGACAGATTGGTACGGGGCTGCTTGATAACATCCAGCATTTTGCCGAGAATGATCATGCGGCCTTCACGTGCTTGCTCAAGCGCCTGAGTCAAGATGCTGCGGTCAATACCGTCAATCTTGATGTCCATCTGGATTGCAGTTACACCCTCAGCCGTACCGGCTACTTTAAAGTCCATGTCGCCAAGATGATCTTCCAAGCCTTGAATATCAGTCAGAATGGAGAAATGATCCCCTTCTTTGATCAATCCCATCGCTACACCCGCTACCGGAGCTTTAATTGGTACCCCAGCATCCATCATCGCCATCGTGCTGGCACAAATGCTCGCCTGCGAGGAAGAGCCGTTCGATTCCAATACCTCGGATACAAGACGGATAGTGTACGGGAACTCACTTTCCGACGGAATAACCTTGGACAATGCGCGCTCACCAAGGGCACCATGTCCAATTTCACGGCGTCCAGGTGCACGAAGCGGTCTTGCTTCACCCACGCTGAACGGAGGGAAATTGTAATGATGCATGAAACGCTTGGACTCCTCCAGGCTAATACCGTCCAAAATTTGCACGTCACCAAGCGCACCGAGTGTACAAATGCTTAATGCTTGTGTTTGGCCTCTTGTAAACAGACCAGAGCCGTGTGTGCGTGGCAACAGCGAAACATCGCATTCGATTGGTCTGATTTCACTAAGGCCACGACCGTCAGGACGGACTTTGTCAACGGTGATCAAGCGTCTGACTTCTTCCTTCACAATATCATGAAGCACTTCCTTGACATCATCCAGAAGAGACTTGTCCTCTGCATAAATTTCCTCAAAGTGTGCTACAGCTTCTTCTTCAATCGCATCAATAGCATCTTGTCTGGCATGCTTCTCCGGAATCCGGATTGCTTCCACAAGGCGGGCTTCCGCATATTCGCGGACAGCCTGGTTCACCTCAGCATTGACCGCATGGAGCTTGACTTCCATTTTAGGTTTTCCTGCGAGGGCAACCAGCTCCTCCTGCTTCGCAACAATCAGCTTGATTTCATCATGTCCGAACATGATGGCTTCCAGCATGACTTCCTCGGATACCTCATTGGCCTCCGCTTCAACCATCATGATGGCGTCTTTGGTACCAGCGACAACAACATGAATATCGCTCTTTTCCTCTTCTTCAACTGTAGGGTTAATGATGAACTTGCCGTCTACACGACCGACAATAACACCACCTACAGGACCGTTAAAAGGTACATCCGAAATCGACAATGCAGCGGAAGTACCGATCATTGCTGCGATTTCAGGCGAACAGTTCTGATCTACGCTCATGACCAGATCCAAAATCTGTACGTCATTTCTGAAGCCCTCAGGGAACAACGGACGAATCGGCCGGTCCGTCAAGCGGCTGGCAAGAATGGCCTTCTCGCTGGGACGTCCTTCCCGTTTGATGAAGCCGCCTGGAATTTTACCAACCGCATACAGACGTTCCTCATAGTTAACGGTCAGCGGGAAAAAATCCAGATCTTTCGGTTCAGAGGAAGCCGTTACAGTACACAATACGACTGTATCTCCATAGCGAACTGTGACAGCAGCATTTGCCTGTTTGGCCAATCGGCCGGTTTCCAGTACAAGCGGACGACCGCCCAGCTGCATTTCTACACGTTGAAACATAGGATATCCCTCCTTGTCTAGTTTGATTTCGACAACCTGCCGGAAAGTCCTTCTCCGCAAGGTTTATGTAAAAAATATTGAAAATCCTGAATATTTTAAAAAGCAACCCGGCTTGTACAACCAGGTTGCTTTTTTCCCCGTATTAACGACGAAGACCAAGTTTTTCGATCAATGCGCTATAACGTTTAACATCTTTGTTTTTCAGGTAAGCAAGCAGCTTACGGCGCTGACCTACCATTTTGAGCAAACCGCGACGGGAATGATGATCTTTCTTGTGCTCCCGAAGATGTTGCGTCAAATTAACGATGTTCTCAGTCAGGATAGCGACTTGCACTTCCGGTGAACCGGTATCACTCGCGTGAGTTTTGTGCGTTTCGATCAGTTCGTTCTTGCGTTCTTGAGTAATTGCCATCCTTTTTCACCTCCTTGAATAGAAATCGCCAGCAGCCTCGCCGCCGATGGTGAGAGCGGTCGACCAAGCTACGGTTCGTTATGAGCTGATATCAGCCCACAACGTTTTCAATTATAACACATATGAAACCTGAAAGTAAATCTCCGGCATCCGGATATTACTGTCCCCCGGCTGGACTCGCAGCCCGCGCTTCGGCCAGTAAAGGCGCCGTAATCTTGCGGGCTGTATCAGCATCACTGCCAATCTGGGCGATAAGCTCTTGCACAGAAGCAAAACGCTGCTCCGCACGAATAAAGGACAGAACATCAATCTCTACAGTCTGACCGTAAATATCACGGTCAAAATCAAAGATATGAACTTCGAAGGTCGGTGCAGAGAGACCTGTTTCAAATGTAGGTTTGAAGCCAACGTTCATCACTCCGCTGAACACTTCTTCTCCCGTATGAAACAGTACCGCGTAGACGCCAAGTTTCGGGGTGGCATAATTTCCGATCGGAGCTACATTTGCAGTGGGAAATCCGATCGTTCTGCCTCGTTTATCCCCGTGCTCTACAGTACCGGTAATCCGGTAAGACCTGCCCAGCAGAAACGCAGCCTCATCCATGTTACCTGCCGAAATAAACTGGCGAATGCGCGTACTGCTTACCTTGGATTCCTTAAGGTGGAACGGGTCTACAATATCAACCTGCAAAAAGGTGGCTCCCAGCTTGCTCAGCACTTCAGGCGTTCCCAAGCCGCGATGGCCAAAAGAGAAGTCAAAGCCGACAACGGCCCGCTTCACCTGCAGCTCACGCAATACCTCCTCTACGAACTGCTCTGGAGAAATTGCGGCAAACAGGGAATCAAAATGAAAAATATAAGCCGTATCAATACCCAAGCGTTCAAACTGCTCCAGCTTCTCCTGAAGAGGTGTCAAACATGAAACCCTCTGTCCTGCCTGACCGAGCACATCACGGGGATGCGGGTCGAAGGTCATAACGGCTGCTTTCAGTCCAGCTTTACGCGCCTCTGCTACTGCTTTGGCAATCACCTGCTGATGGCCAAGATGTACGCCGTCGAACTGTCCGATTGCCAGCACCTGCGGCTGACTTGTGCCCGGATGTCCGGACAATTCGGATAGCGGGTATCTTAATGATATAATCTCCACTGCTGTCCCACCTGCAATTCTATTGAACTTGAGCTTACAAAGCCTTTATATTTATGAGAATACCTTGACAGGCTTAACGATTCCTTCTTCCGGCACCACCTGAAAAATGCCCAAAAACTGGCCGGATCCCTCATATAGCCTGCACACCGCAAGCTCAGATGGTTCAGGCTGCAGCCTCTCAAGCCTGACTTTCTGGCCTTTGAGCAGCCGATCCGCCGAAACAGGATCAACCGTAAAGGCCGGCATATGGGCAAGCGCCCTGTCCGCTGGAAGCAGCCTTCCTTCAATCGTCCCTTGCTCCTGCAACTGCTCAATTTCCTCCAGCGTAAGACAATCCTGCTCTTTAAATCCTGCAGAGCTTGTCCGTGTCAGCTTCGCCATCGCGGCGGGAACGCCGAGCGCTTTCCCCAGATCGACGCACAGTGTACGGATATAGGTCCCGCTGGAGCAGGTGACTGAAAATGTAATTTGCGGATACGGCTGTTCAAGCTCCGCAGAAAGCATAGCGGTCTCATAGATCGTTACTTTGCGGGGCTTGCGCTCAACAACTTTACCCTCACGGGCCAGCTCATACAGCCGTTTGCCGTTGATCTTAACAGCGGAATACATCGGCGGCGTCTGCTCAATCTCCCCGGTAAAGGAAGACAAAGCTTGGCTGATCTGGTCCAATGACAGCTGAATTGGTCCGGCATCCTGGGTTACATTCCCGCTCAAATCTTCTGTATCTGTAGCAATGCCAAACTGCAGCACCGCTTGATAACTTTTTGGCTGCTGCTGCATATATTCAACTACTCTCGTTGAGCGGCCGATACAGAGCGGCAGCACGCCGGTCACATCCGGGTCCAGTGTCCCTGCATGGCCGATCCGGCGTGTCCGCAGCAAGCGTCTCGCTTTGGCAACAACATCATGTGATGTCCAGCCGGCGGGCTTCCATACTGCCAAAATTCCATCCATTATACCAATACCCTTCTTACAGCATCCACAACCTTCGGCATTGCTTCAGGCAGTCCATACTCCAGCCGGCAGCCCGCAGCACGGACATGCCCGCCGCCGCCAAAGGATTGCGCAATCGCCGCTACATCAACCCTGCCTGCCGAACGGAGGCTTACCTTTGTCTGCCCGTCCATCGTTCCCTTGAACAGCATCCCGACTTCGACACCGTCAATATTGCGGGCGTAATTGACGAGTCCCTCCAGATCCTCCGGAACAGCCTGGGTCTCTTCCAGATCAGCAGGCGTAATATACAGCCAGCCGATTTTGCCATCCTCGGTGA
The DNA here is from genome assembly GCF_000422505.1 of Paenibacillus pinihumi DSM 23905 = JCM 16419. Classification (GTDB taxonomy): domain Bacteria; phylum Bacillota; class Bacilli; order Paenibacillales; family Paenibacillaceae; genus Paenibacillus_D; species Paenibacillus_D pinihumi. The sequence continues at coordinate 480,826 of NZ_KE383864.1, forward strand.
AGGCCAGCCTGGACAATCCGCGCTGCAGCAGCATCAGTTGCGGCCGGGTCATTTTCTCAAGCAGATGGTCTGCCAGATCATTTCCCTTGACCCCAAGCTTCAACAACTCCGCAGCAATCGACATGACATGTGGCGTAGTGTTCGCATAGCGAAACCCGCCAGTATCAGTCATCAATCCGGTATAGATGGCAGTTGCTGCCTCCACATCCAAAGCGATGCCTGCATGTTCAATCAAATCATATAAAATTTCAACCGTCGCCGCGGCATCGGAGCGAATGACATTCACGCTGCCAAAGCCATCGTTCGTCGGATGGTGATCAATATTAAGAAGTGCTGTACCCGGCTGAAATGAGGAAGACACCTGTCCGATCCGCTTGTAATCCGCGCAATCGGTGCTGATAACACGGGAAAATCCCCATGGGGGCGCCTGTTCATTAAAGCGCTGGATCGAATCCGCCAAAGTCAAAAAACTCAGACGGGATGGAAGCTCACTCTCATTGACCAGTAAAAAGCGCTTGCCAAGCTTGTTCAGCAGCCAGCCGACTACAACAGTAGAGCTGATGGCATCGCCGTCAGGCTGAACGTGGGAGACGACCAGAAAGTCATCCCCTTCGTTCATAAAAGCCAGAGCAGCCTCCAGCTGCTGCCTGTATGCAGAGTCCTGCTCGGTCATACTGAGCCGCCTTTGCTGTTAATTTGCTCCAGCAGCGCTTCAATATGGCTGCCGTATTCAATACTGCCATCAAATTTGAAGATCAGCACAGGCGTATGGCGAAGCTTCATCCGCTTGCCAAGCTCGGAGCGGATGAAGCCCGTTCCTTTGCCCAGCGCCTTAAGCGTCTCTTCCTTTTGCTCTTCAGAGCCCAGAACACTCAAGAATACTTTTGCCTGGGACAAATCGCTGGTCACTTCAACACCGGTTACAGTGATAAAGCCGATGCGCGGGTCCTTCAATTCCTGCTGGATAATGAGACTCAGCTCTTTTTTAATCTGCTCTCCTACCCGACCTACCCGAAAATTTGGCATGCCTTACTCACCTCTCTACCTTTTCCATAACGAAGGCTTCGATGACGTCCCCTTCTTTCAGATCGTTGAAACGATCCAGGGTAATACCACACTCATAGCCTTGTGCAACGTCCTTGGCGTCATCCTTAAACCGTTTGAGGGTATCGATTTTACCTTCAAATACAACAATGCCTGCACGAATCAGGCGGGCCTCTGCATTACGGGAGATTTTACCCGAAGTTACCATACAGCCTGCGATCGTTCCGACCTTGCTCACTTTAAAGATGTTGCGGACTTCGGCATGCCCGATCACGCTTTCCTTAAAGATCGGATCCAGCATCCCTTTCATAGCTTGCTCAATTTCATCAATTACACTATAAATTACACGGTGCAGACGGATATCCACCTTCTCTTGCTCTGCTGTTGTCATTGCCTGCGGCTCAGGACGTACGTTAAAGCCGATTACAATGGCATTGGATGCTACAGCAAGGTTGATATCAGATTCTGTAATGGCACCGACACCATTATGAATAATTTTAACGCGTACACCTTCAATTTCGATCTTGTTCAGCGAGCCTTTGAGCGCCTCAAGCGATCCTTGAACGTCCGCCTTGATAATCACGAACAAGTCCTTGATCTCGCCATCCTTGATATGCTGATACAGATCGTCGAGCGTAACCCGGGTATTCGAGCCAAGCTCAGTTTGACGATGTTTGATCGCACGGCGGTCCGCAATTGCACGGGCTTTACGCTCGTCTTCGAATACGAGGAACGGATCTCCCGCCTGCGGCACCTCAGTCAGACCTGTAATCTCCACTGGCGTAGACGGGCCAGCTTCTTTCATCCGGCGGCCTTTATCATTAACCATCGCGCGCACACGTCCAAAACAGTTGCCTGCTACGAACGCATCACCCACGCTGAGGGAACCATGCTGTACCAAAATACGGGCAACCGGACCTTTACCTTTATCCAGCTCCGCCTCCAGTACAGTACCTCTGGCGCGTTTGTTCGGATTTGCTTTATAGTCGTTCACTTCAGCTACGAGAAGAATCATCTCGAGCAGTTCTTCAAGACCCATGCGCTGTTTTGCGGACAGGTTGACGAAAATGGTATCTCCGCCCCACTCTTCCGGTACGAGCTCATACTCGGTCAGTTCCTGCTTGATTTTATCCGGGTTAGCCTCCGGCTTATCAATTTTGTTCACCGCTACGATAATCGGGACGCCTGCCGCTTTGGCATGGTTGATCGCCTCGACCGTTTGCGGCATAACACCGTCATCCGCTGCAACAACGAGAATTGTAATATCAGTTACCTGGGCGCCGCGTGCACGCATTGTCGTAAATGCCTCGTGACCCGGAGTGTCCAGGAAAGTAATTTTCTTATGGTTGACTTCAACTTGGTAAGCACCAATATGCTGGGTAATGCCGCCTGCTTCGCCGCCGGTTACGTTCGTATGGCGGATTGCATCCAAAAGTGTTGTTTTACCATGGTCAACGTGACCCATAATGGTTACAACCGGAGGACGGCTCTCCAAATCGGCCTCATCATCTTTTTCCTCGATAGTTTCAAACTGATCCTCTTCAACCGGGATTTTGATTTCGACCTCTACCCCGAATTCGGTAGCTACGAGTTGAATAGCATCCAGATCAAGCTCCTGGTTGATGGTAGCCATTACACCAAGGAAGATCAGCTTCTTGATGACTTCTGAAGCGTCCTTATGCAAAAGCTTGGCCAGATCGCCAACGGTCATACTGCCGCGGACAATAATTTTCTTCGGCGTATTGTCAATTTTCTCACGGCGTTCCTGAAGAGGAGCATTACCGCGTCCGCGGTTATTTTTACCGCCACGATTGTTGCCGCCACGGAAGTTTCCGCCCCCGCCTCTGCCATCATCAAAGCGCTTTTGACCTTGATTTTGTCCAGGTTTTGCTTTATTTCTATTATTGTTGTTGCTATTGCTATTATTGAATCTTCCTTGCTGGGTCCCGGTAGTTCCGGCACCTGCCGGACCTCCACTGCGTCCGCCGGCGGGTGCCGGACGGCTGTCATTGGTACGGGCAGGCTGCCCGGATCTGTTGCTGTCTGTACGCTGTCCTTGGCCTGTACTTGGACCGCCTTGTCCTGGACGTCTGTTGCCGCCTTGCTGGCCTCCGCCTTGAGCGCCTCCACGCGGCGCATTGTTTGTACGTGGTCCTCCGCCTTGTCCGGAACGCTGTCCTTGACCGGAGTTATTGGAACGATTTTGTCCCTGTGCTTGGCCTGACGGCCGCTGTGATTGGTTTGAGTTGGATTTGTTTTCTGTAGAATTCATAGGCTCCTGTGTATCTGTTTTATTTTTGTTTTTTTGCTGGTTTACATTGCCTTGCTGACCTGAAGCGGACGGTGCGGGAACGGAAGATACCGTTGCACCGGCCTCCTGGGCGCGCTTGGCTGCTGCATTAGACTTTATATCTTTGAAAAAACCTTCCACCTTGCTCACCATTTCATTTTCCATGACACTCATATGGTTGTTAACCGGAAGGTTTAGTCTTTTTAAAATCGTAATGATTTCCTTGCTGCTCATATTGAGCGATTTTGCATATTCATAAACACGTAACTTGTCTTTGTTGTCCTGTTTAGTCAATATACTCCACCTCCGTTATAGACTTTAGCCCGCCTTCGATCATCGATGCAAAGCCCTGGTCGGTTACGGCAACGAGCACTCTCTCGGATTTGCCAATGGCATCCCCGATCGATTCTCTATCCAAAGCAACTACCATAGCAACGTTATAAGAATTGCACTTATCACGGAATTTTTTCTTTGTATTATCAGAAGCATCGCCGGCTACAAGAACCAGCTTTGCCTTCCCGCTGCGCACAGCCTTCAGCACGGTTTCGTCACCGGTAACCAGCTTCCCGGCGCGCATCGCCATGCCCAGACTGGATAACACTTTTTTCATTGTCACTCTAAAGTCCCCCCGCCAGAGAGAAATTCATCCTGAACACGGATAAAATCCTGCTCAAGCTGGTCATAGATTTCCGGCTGGACGGTTACCTTCAATGCGCGGTCAAGTGCCTTGCTTTTTTTAGCAAGCTTAAAGCATTCCACTTTGCCGCACAGATAAGCGCCACGGCCGGCTTTTTTGCCAGTGAGGTCGATCAGGGTTTCCTCAGAAGGCGTGCGGACGACACGAATGAGCTCTTTTTTCGGCTTCATTTCCTGACAGGCCACACATTTGCGAAGCGGTATTTTTCTCTGCTTCATCGTTCATTCCCCCTGGCATGACATAAGTTGATTTTCCGCAAGCATTAACCGGCTCATACCAAGCGGCAATCCGGCCGCTGGCCGCAAAATCAGTCAATCGAAACGGAATCCTGATGCATTGCGTCGCCTTCCGTCCGCGGACGTCCGTACTCCTGCTCTGCCTGGGTCTCGCTCTTTATATCGATCTTCCAGCCTGTCAGCTTCGCTGCCAGACGGGCATTCTGTCCCTTGATACCGATTGCCAGCGAGAGCTGATAATCAGGCACGATAACACGAGCCATCTTCTCCTGCTCAAATACGATAACCTCAAGCACCTTGGAAGGGCTGAGCGCATTAGCCACGTAATCCTCCACAGATTCGGACCAGCGAACGATATCGATCTTCTCGCCCTTCAGCTCGGTTACAATTGTTTGAACACGGAGTCCCTTCGGCCCTACGCAGGAGCCTACCGGGTCCACCTCTTCATTGCGGGAGTAAACCGCAATTTTAGAGCGGAAACCGGATTCACGCGCTACCGAGCGAATCTCCACTACACCGTCATAGATTTCCGGAACTTCCAGCTCGAACAGGCGCTTGAGCAGGCCCGGGTGGGTACGCGACAAAATAATCTGCGGCCCCTTCGTCGTGTTTTCCACCTTTGTGATAAAGGATTTGACACGATCGCCGTGCTTGAATTTGTCTGTCGGCATCAGCTCTGTCAGCGGAAGCACCGCCTCCACCTTGCCAAGGTCAACGAACAAATTGCGCGTATCTTGCCGCTGTACAATACCGTTTACGATATCTTCTTCCTTATCGATAAAGGCGTTGTAGATCAGTCCGCGCTCTGCTTCGCGAATGCGCTGGGTGACGACCTGTTTGGCAGTCTGGGCAGCGATCCGGCCGAAGTCGCGAGGCGTTACTTCAATCTCGGCAATGTCATCCAGATGATAGTGCGGATTGATTTCCCGGGCCGCTTCAACTGAAATTTCCAGTCTTGGATCCAGAACCTCTTCCACTACATTTTTGCGGGCATATACCTTTATAACCCCAGTGAAGCGGTTAATATCCACCCTTACATTTTGCGCCGTATTAAAATTGCGTTTATAGCTGGAAATAAGAGCCGCTTCGATCGCCTCGATCAGCACATCCTTGCTGATCCCCTTCTCCTTTTCAATTTCCGATAACGCTTCAATAAAATCCATGCTCATTGGAAATGAGTTCCTCCTCATTAGACGGTCAGTTGTGAATCTGGGATGATGCGTTTTCCCTGTCAGCAGTGCGCTAATCAACCGCAAAGAGGGAGTCGCAGCATCTTACAGTTCAAATTATTCACTTCTTGCGGGCGCAACCGGACTGCCTCCATCCTGTAAACAACCGGCCATTAACGCCCCGAAATACAAGAATCTTTTACATTTGCTCGGGGCAAATGATATAAACCCTAATATTTCAAGAAGAGCAGGCATTATCGCCTGCAGCTTCTCTCGTTACTTTAAAATTGGATAGCCAGTCTTGCACTTGATACCTTGGTGTAAGGTATCGTATGCTTCTTCCTGCCTACCTCAATAACCACCTCTTCCCCGTCAAACGAACGAAGCCAGCCTTCGAATTCTTTCGTTTTGCCGATGGGTTCATAAGTGGTAAAAAAAACATATTCTCCAACCGCTGCGCGGACATCGTCCGCTTTTTTTAGCGGCCGCTCAGCACCTGGTGAGGAGACCTCAAGGAAATAAGCGTCAGAAATCGGGTCATTCTGATCAAGCTGTTCGCTTAAATACTCGCTGATTTTGCCGCATTCATCAATATCAATGCCGCCTTCCTTGTCTGCAAAGACACGGAGGAACCAGCTTCCGCCTTCCTTGACGTATTCAATATCGACCAGTTCAAAGCCATGTTCGTCCAAATAAGGTTGAAGCATACCTTCGACAACGGTTTTAATTTCGGATGTGCTCAAACGTAGAAAACCTCCCGGTTGTAATGCAAATTTAAGTAGACAAAAGGTAAAGAGTGGGTTGCCCCACTCTTCTGCGCATTACTCTATCATCATCAGGATTACCAGAAAAATTATACCATAATCACACTACAGTGACAAGAAGGGAATGAAAATGAGCGCTCATTTTCAAAACGCCCTCTTTATCATGGAAAAGTAGCGCAGCCTTCCAAAATGAAGCTGCATTTAGAACAGCGACAGCTGGTTGGACTCCGGGAGCCCTCTAAAGCAGCCCATCGAACCCAACATTTCCACAACTGTTTTACTTGCCTTGGATTTTTGCTGAAAATCCTCAATGGACAGGAATTCCCCATGTTCGCGGGCACCGGCAATATTGCGTGCCGCATTGTCACCTATGCCGCCAATTGCCGCAAAGGGAGGAATCAGGGAATCGCCGTCAATTTTGAATTTAAGCGCGTCTGAACGGTACAAGTCAATCGGCTTGAAAGAAAAGCCGCGCGCAGTCATCTCCAGTGCCATCTCCAAAATCGAGATCATTGCTTTCTCCTTTGGCAGTGCCTGGAAGCCTTTGTTCTCTATTTCGACAAGCCGCTTCAAAATCGCATCATACCCCTGGCAAAGCAGCTCAAGATCGAAGTCCTCCGCACGAACCGAGAAATAGGTTGCATAGTATGCGATCGGATAATAAAGCTTGAAGTACGCGGTACGAACAGCGGAAATAACGTATGCGGCAGCATGCGCCTTCGGAAACATGTACTCGATTTTCAGACAGGAGTCAATGTACCATTGCGGCACCTTGCACCGCTTCATTTCCTCGATCCATTCCGGGGTAAGACCTTTACCTTTACGCACACTCTCGGTAATTTTGAACGCCAGTCCGGCATCCATACCCGCCTTGTAGATCAGGTAGAGCATAATATCATCCCGGCAGCCGATAACCGTCTTGATGTTGCAGGTGTTGTTCTTAATCAGTTCCTGGGCATTGCCGAGCCATACACCCGTTCCATGTGACAGTCCGGAAATCTGAAGCAAATCGGCAAAGGACGACGGCTGCGTCTCCTGAAGCATCTGGCGGACGAACTTGGTTCCCATCTCCGGCACACCAAAAGTAGCAACCGGACTACGGATCTGCTCAGGCAATACTTGTAATGCTTCCGTTGAGTTGAACATGCTCATGACCTTCGGATCATTCATCGGAATTGTCGTCGGATCCACCCCGGTCAAATCCTGAAGCATCCGCATCATCGTCGGATCATCATGCCCCAGAATATCGAGTTTAAGCAGGTTCGCATCGAAGGCGTGGTAATCAAAATGCGTCGTTTTCCATTCTGCTGAGGTGTCATCGGCCGGATACTGCACTGGCGTAATGTCCTCAACTTCCATGTAATCCGGTACAACAACAATTCCCCCCGGATGCTGCCCAGTGCTCCGCTTTACTCCCGTACAGCCATTAGCAAGTCGGTTCAACTCGGCCCCGCGCCATTTGCGGCCTTCTTTTTCTTCATACTTCTTGGCAAAGCCGAACGCAGTCTTCTCGGCTACCGTGCCAATCGTTCCTGCACGGAATACACATTTCTCGCTGAAGAGAACTTTCGTATAGTTATGCGCATGCGGCTGATATTCCCCGGAAAAGTTAAGATCGATATCGGGAACCTTATCCCCTTTAAAGCCAAGAAATGTCTCGAACGGAATGTCCTGACCGTCACCCTTCATTTTCTGACCGCAATTTGGACAGTTTTTATCCGGAAGGTCGAAGCCGCTCGGGATGCTGCCATCCAGAAACCAATCGCTGTGCAAACATTTCGGATTTCTGCACATATAATGTGCAGGCAGCGGGTTAACTTCGGAAATTCCAAGGAAAAGCGCTACAACAGATGAACCTACAGATCCCCGCGATCCGACCAGATAGCCGTCTTCATTAGACTTCTTAACAAGCCGTTCTGAAATCAGATAGTTCGCTGAGAAGCCGAATTTGATAATGGGCACGAGTTCCTTCTCCAGCCGCTGGACAACAACATCCGGCAGCTCTTCTCCATACATCAACTTGGCGGTGCTATAGCAGGTGTTGCGGATTTCCTCGTCCGCGCCTTCAATAATCGGCGTAAACAGCTTGTCCGGGAACATCTCATAAGACTCAAAACGCTCTGCGAGTTGAACCGTATTGGTAACGACCACTTCATACGCCGTCTGCTCCCCGAGAAAGGCGAACTCCTCCAGCATTTCCTTCGTCGTCCGGAAGTGGGCGTCCGGCTTGCGCATATCCTTAAGCGGGCTGAAGCCGGTAATGCCATGAATCGTAATATCACGGAATATTTTGTCCCTTGGATTCAAGTAATGGACATTCCCCGTTGCGATTACCGGTTTGTTCAGCTTTCTGCCGATTTCAAGAATGCGGCGATGAGCCTGTTCGATCTCGGCACGACTTCCAACCAGCCCCTTCTCGACAAGGTGCATGTAGAATCCGACCGGCTGTATCTCCAGGACATCATAGAACTCGGCAACCTCTTCGGCCTCCTCTACCGTTTTGTTCAGCACGGTCTCGAAAAACTCACCTTTCTCACAACCGGAGATGACAAGAAGTCCTTCCCGCATCTGGGTTAACTTGCTCTTTGGAATACAGGCGACCCGCTTGAAATGCTCCGTATGGGAGAGTGAAATCAGCTTGAACAGATTCTTCTTCCCAATGGCATTCAACGCATAAATATTGCAATGAAACGGACGGGTATTTGACAGATCAAGACCGACATAGTCGTTGAGCTGATGAAGGCCTGTAATGCTGCGGGCAGCCGCGTCCTTGATCAGGCCGAATAAAATGCCGCCCAGCGCCAGGGAGTCGTCAACCGCGCGGTGATGGTTTTCGAGTCCAACCTTATATTTGTCAGCCAACGTATTAAGCCGGTGGTTTTTCATTGTCGGATGAAGAAAACGGGCCAACTCCAGCGTATCGAGCACCGGGTTGGTCAATTCAGGAAGCCCGATATTCTTGCATGCCGCCTGAATAAATCCGATATCGAATCTTGCATTATGCGCTACGAGTACCGAATCGCCGATAAACTCGACAAATTCGCGCAGCTTTGGTTCAAGCTCGGGAGCATCCACGACCATATCATCGGTAATGCTGGTCAACTGTTGGATGTGGTAAGGAATTTTCTCATGCGGATTAATAAAGGTTTCGAAACGGTCGATTTCCTTGCCGCCCACCATCTTGACGCCGGCCAGCTCGATGATTTTGTTATTAATAATCGACAAACCGGTCGTCTCGATATCGAAGACGATATATTCCGTTTCCTCCAGCGACTCCTGGCGTGGATTCAGTACTATCGGAACGGAATCATTTACCACATTAGCCTCAAGACCAAACAAAACTTTAATTCCGTTCTTCTTGCCTGCCTTGAAGGCTTCGGGATAACACTGCACATTGCTGTGATCCGTAACCGCAATCGCCTGGTGTCCCCATTTGGCAGCTGTCTTGATGTACGTATCAATTGAAGTTACCGCGTCCATCGTGCTCATGGTGGAGTGCAGATGGAATTCCACTCTTTTCTCCTCGGCTTCATCCGTCCGTTCGCGTGGTGTTTTGACCTCATGCAAATCGCTCGGCATCATGACCAGCTCAGGCTCCTGCATGAAACGGTCATATTCCACCCGTCCGCGCGCCTTAACCCATTTGCCGTTTGCAAGCAGACTAAGCACTTTGACATCTTCCTTCGTTTTGGCAAACATCTTCATCGCCAATGAATCGGAGAAATCGGTCAGATTAAACGTGAACAGGGTACTGCCGTTACGCAGCTCCTTGACATCCAGACCGAAAATCGTGCCCTGGACCGTAATCTTTTTCTCCTCTTCCTGGATTTGCATGATCGGCGTCGGCTCCTCGCGGATGTCGTAACCGACCACCAGGCGAACTTCCTCACCATCGTTTGCCAGCTCCTCCTCCGGCACGCTCGCCATCATCTGCTCGATGATTTCCCGCTCTTCCTGCTCCTTGCGCTGGGTAAATTTCTCCAGCTCTTCCGCACTGGTTTCAGCCTCCGCCACACGCAGCTTGAGCGGGAATGAACGGCGAAAATGCTGTGAAAAGTACCCGGATGCAGTTTCATCAATTTTTTTCAAGCGTGCCATCTGCAGGACAGCCTCATCCCGAAGAGCCAGCCACAAGCCGCCATTGTTCAGCTCCAACTTGGCCTTGCCAAGCCAGCCGTTGACAGAAGCCATCTCCTGCTGGGCATAGGACACAAAGAGAGGCCAATAGCTCTCCACCAGCTCGTGGGTAGATACCCGCTCATCATAGTCGGTAATGAAGGCGACATCAGCAATATGAGCGAATTTTTCTTTGATCGTCTGCGTAAACCTGACATAAGCCTCTAAAGGCACCAAGGACGTCTTGCGGATGCAAAACGTCCATGACCGGTTATTCTGGCTTACGATGACCTTCTCAAGCTCCCCGTCGGAGTAAAACGATTCGATGAACGCCTGCGGCAGCTCCGCCTGCTTCATCATCAGCTCGAAGCGGAGTCTTTTTTCCCCTGGTTTGTTCAATGTTTTCTCCCCCAATTCAAAACCGTAAACCCTTATTATAGTAATCTAGCGCAAACGGCTTTGCCGTCCTTTGACGGATAATAGCCACGTTTCGCATAGAATATTTATAAAGGGAAAACCTGTGAATTCTAATATTTCCAGCATAAACGCTGGCCTTCCTTGCATGAAGCGGCCAATATTTCGCTTGAATAAACAATCAAGAGGAAAAGCAAATAGTCTTATGCTTTTCCTCCTTACGGGCATACAATAGGTTTAATTATTAATAGGCTCTGGCAAATACAACCGTATGAGCAGCTTTCTCTCCACACACCAAACAGTTTTCCTTATGCGAGGACGGCGTGAATGGAATGTTGCGGCTGGTTGCGCCGGTCTCTTCCTTTACCTGCTTCTCGCAGGCAGCAGATCCGCACCAGCCCGCCTCTACAAAGCCGCGCTTCTCTTCCAGCAGCGCCTTCATTTCATCCAGCGTATCCACGGATTTAAAGTTATCCTCACGGAACTGTTTGGCCTTTTCATACATGGACTGCTGGGTATCATCCAGCATTTTTTGAATCTCTTCCACGAGATCTGCCTGTTGAACAATTCGCTTTTCTCCGGTAATACGGGAGACTAGTACGACTTGTCCGTTTTCCATGTCACGCGGCCCGAGCTCCAGGCGAACCGGCACACCGCGCATTTCGTACTCGTTGAACTTCCAGCCCGGGCTTACGTCCGAACGGTCATCGACACGTACCCGAATGCCCGCTTTTTTCAGCTCGGCATACAGCTCGTCCACTCTGCCTACTACCTGTTCGCGGGTTTTAGCAGGCCCGATCGGAATCATAATGACTTGTGTAGGCGCAACCTTAGGCGGAAGTGCCAGACCGCGGTCATCCCCATGAACCATAATCAGAGCACCGATCAGGCGCGTGCTCACACCCCAGGAAGTGGTATGGGCGAACTGAAGAGTATTTTCACGATCCAAATATTTGATATCAAAGGCAACAGCAAAATTCGTTCCGAGGTAATGCGAGGTTCCCGCCTGAACTGCACGGCCGTCCTTCATCATCGCTTCAATGGAATAGGTATCCACAGCTCCCGCAAATTTTTCGGATGGTGTCTTTTGTCCGACAATAACCGGAATGGCCAGGAAACTCTCTACAAAGTCCCGGTAAATTTCCAGCATCTGCATTGTTTCCTGGCGTGCCTCTTCCTCGGTCTCATGGGCGGTATGGCCTTCTTGCCAGAGGAATTCGCTCGTCCTCAGGAATGGCAGTGTCCGTTTCTCCCAGCGAACCACGTTCGCCCACTGGTTAATGAGCAGCGGCAGATCACGGTAGGACTGAATCCATTTTGCATACATATGGCCAATCATCGTCTCGGAAGTCGGGCGTATTGCCAAGCGCTCCTCAAGCACTTCACCGGCAGCCTCGGTCACCCAAGGAAGCTCAGGATTGAAGCCTTCGACATGCTCCTTCTCCTTTTGGAAGAAACTCTCGGGGATGAAGAGCGGGAAATAGGCGTTGCGGTGTCCGGTTTCCTTGAAGCGGGCGTCCAGATCACGCTGAATATTTTCCCACAGCTCATAGCCCTCTGGACGGAAAACGATACAACCGCGTACCGGCGAGTAATCCATCAATTCGGCTTTCTTGATTACATCGATATACCATCTGGAGAAATCCTCGCTTTGAGGCGTAATCTCCGTTACAAATTGTTTATCCTTTGACATAGGGGCCTCCCGAAATGACGAACGTAAACGACCGCTCTGCACGTACCTTGAAGTATGGCAAGAGCGGCGTTTCATTTAGCTTAAACGGCTGCCGCCGAGTGTTGCAGCGGCAGCCGTGTTCCTAGTAGAAAATCATCTTATTCTGTTATGCTCATTTGGTATGTTGATTTTTAACCCCGAACCAGCCTCATGACATCATTGTACGTGACAGCAATCATGAGCAGCATCAGCATCGCGAATCCGATAAAATGAACCATGCTCTCCCGGTTCGGATCGACCGGTCTGCCGCGCACGGCCTCCAAGCCGAGGAAGATGAGGCGGCTGCCATCAAGTGCGGGAATCGGCAGCAGATTGAATATCCCCAGGTACAAGCTCAAAATGGCTGTCCACGAGGTGAGCTGTACGATACCGCTGCTGGCAATCTGACTCGTAATTTCAGCAGTCCGAACCGGCCCTCCAAGATCATCCAGTTTGAACTGTCCGGTGATAAGCATTTTAAAGCTGTCAAAAATGACCACCGTCATATTTTTCATCGCTTTGCCTGCATAGGTAATCGTCTCTCCGAAGCCTGCCTGGCGAGTCGGGTAATCACGCCCGATACCTACCTTGCCTTCGCCTGTCTCAGGGTCAGGTTTAGGAGTAATGCTCAATTTTATAGCCTTTCCATCACGGATGATTGTCCATTCCATCGGCTTGTTGGCGGATTTTCCAACCAGTTCGATTAGTTTGTTGAAATCACCACCGATTGCAACACCATTAACCGTCTTGATTTCATCTCCTACTTGCAAATCAGCTTCGGCCGCAGGCTGACCTTTAACAATCTGTCCGATTTGCACCTTTTCCACAGGCTCTATCGGAATGCCAGCCATTTGAATATGAATGGCAAACAGCACAAATGCCAGCACAAAATTCATAAGCGGTCCGGCAAATATTGCAAGTGCACGCTGGCCAACTGTTTTACTGCCGAACTGACGGTTATAAGGCGCAATCTGCGTATCTCTTCCCTTGGAGATCATCGAAGCCTGCGGATGAACCTCAAGCTCCTCTACTTCTCCTTCGACATTCAGAGAAATTTTAAGCTTATGCTCCAAATCGATAAACTCGACCTCGCCGCGGATGACATTGCTGCGCTCATCCAGCCGGTCCAGATAAATCCGGGTCACTTTGCCGCCGTCCACTCGCACTGCAATCGTCTGGCCGCTTTGAACCTCAACGATTTCCGGGTCCTCCCCGGCCATCCGAACAAATCCGCCTGCAGGGATTAATCGCAACGTATAGCGGGTTTCACCCTTTTTAACTGAAAACAGCTTTGGTCCAAAGCCGATTGCGAATTCTCTGACCAAAATTCCTGCCCGCTTGGCGAAATAAAAATGTCCCCACTCATGGATGGACACAATCACAAAAAAGACAAGAACCGTCAGCAAAATATTTTGAACCATTTCCAAATTGTCCTGCCTCCCTGTTCATAACGGCATGTACCTAGATTATCATTATTCTCCCCCTTGATTCAAGAGAACCGTTTTTGACAGGGTATGTTAAATCCGGGATGCCGTATGGCGCGCCCAGGCATCCGTTTCCTCAATTGCCTGAACATCAGCAAGCTCGGCCACATGATGGCGCTCCAGCACTTGCTCCAGCACGCGTTCAATATCCAGAAATGATATTTCACCCTTCAGAAAACGGGCCACAGCCACTTCATTCGCAGCATTGAATACAGTTGGAGCGGAACCACCAGCACGCCCGCAAGCAAAAGCCATTGCCACACAAGGATACCGTTCCATGTCCATTGGCCGGAAGTTGAGCGAGCCGATCTCAGAAAGACTTAGCGGCTTGGCCGGGTTGGGATAGCGTTCAGGATAAGTTAATGCATATTGAATGGGAACTCTCATATCTGGAAGCCCTAGCTGGGCGATAATGCTGTAATCAACAAACTCAACAAAGGAATGGATAATGCTCTCAGGATGGATGAGGACTTCAATTTGGTCATAGCTCATTCCAAACAGCCAACGGGCCTCGATAACCTCCAGCCCTTTGTTCACCATTGTAGCGGAATCTATCGTAATTTTTGCTCCCATTGACCAGTTTGGATGATTAAGCGCTTGCTCGACAGTTACACCTTCAAGTTCCTGTCTGGTCCGGTCACGGAACGAACCGCCTGATGCGGTAAGTACAATTTTACGAACTTCCTTGACGGATTCACCGTTCAGGCATTGGAAAATAGCAGAATGCTCACTGTCTACAGGGAGAATCGGCACTTGTTTCTCTGCCGCCTTCTGCATCACAAGATGCCCGGCCGTAACCAGTGTTTCCTTATTTGCCAGCCCGATTGCAATTCCGGCTTCGATGGCAGCCAGGGTTGGACGCAGACCGCAGCTTCCGACCAGCGCAGTAACCACCATGTCTGCCCCGGTATCGGCTGCTGCCTGTATGATGCCTTCCTCCCCATGCACAACACGAATATCCGACGGCAGCAAGTCAGCTGCACGCTCAGCAGCCGTCTTGTCAGACAATGCCACAAGTCGGGGACGAAAACGGAGAGCTTGGCTGACAAGCAGTTCCACATTGGAGCCGGCTGTCAGGGCAACCACTTGAAAACGCTCCGGATGGCTTGCAATAACATCCAGGGTTTGCGTGCCGATTGAGCCCGTAGAGCCCAGTATGCTTATTTTTTTCAACTGCTTTGCCTCCTTGTTTTTACGAATCAGGCCGTTATGATTGCGGTTGATGGCTTCTTCCGAAGCCTCATGTCAGTAATCCCGTAAAGACCAGAATCGGATAAACAATGAGCCAGCTGTCACAGCGGTCCAGTACGCCGCCATGCCCCGGCAGCAGCGATCCCGTATCCTTGATTCCGCGGATACGTTTGTAGGCAGACTGAATCAGATCGCCCATCTGTCCGGCAATTGCGCTGACTGCGCCGATCGCCAGAGCCTGTCCCATGCTGATAAATTGGGGAGCCAACAAAGCAAACAAAACTGCAACTGCAAGGGAAAGAATAATCCCTCCAATTGACCCTTCAATGGTCTTATTAGGAGAAATCGCCGGCCAAAGCTTGTTGCGCCCAAAAGCCCGGCCAAAAAAGTAGGCGCCGATATCCGAAGACCAAATACAGCCAAATGCCAAAAAGGTAGCCAGCAGGCCATACTCGTCCATCAGTCGTACATCCATCATGGCTGAAAAACCAAAGCCAATGTAAAAGGCACCTAGCAGCAAGTTAGCGGCATGATCGATAGTCGTCTTGTTTTTCGTCAAAACCGTCCAGACCAGAAGAATCAGCATGACCCACCACATAAGCGAGCCCAGAGAAGGCGCTTCGCCTCCTGTAAGCTGCCACGGCCAGGCTATAGCCAGCGTAGCCAGACTGCCTGTCAGGGCAGCCGGATGGCTCCATGCAAGCCCGTTCATGCGCACAAATTCATAGTAGCCAATAAGCGCAAGAACGAGCAGTAATCCTATGTATGCCCACCCGCCAATCAGCAAAAGGGCGAGAAAACCGGCGCCGGCAATGACGCCGGTCAAAATTCGTTGTTTCAAGTTTTTGCACGCTCCGATCGCCTCATAGCCCGCCGTATCTGCGGGCACGACGCTGATATTCGCGAATTGCTTCGTAGAAGTGCTCATCCATAAACTCCGGCCAGTATACATCTGTAAACCACAGTTCGCTATAAGCAAGCTGCCACAGCATAAAGTTGCTGATTCTCAGCTCCCCGCTTGTGCGGATTAACAGATCAGGGTCGGGAATATCTTTGGAAAGCAGATAACTGTCCAAAGACTGTTCGGAGATCGCGGCGCATTCCATGCGTCCGGCCTTGACTTCCTCGGCAACGGCGCGAACCGCATCAATCATTTCTTTACGGCTGCCATAGTTTAATGCAAAATTCAGCACAAGCCCTGTATTATGCCTGGTTTTTTCAATCGCCTCATCTATAGCATGGAGGGTAAAATCAGGCAGTCCTTCCTTATATCCCATCATTCGAACCTGAACATTGTTTTTCATCAAATCATCCAGTTCGATCGACAAAAACTCCTGAGGCAGCTTCATCAAAAAATCAACCTCAGCCTTCGGCCGTTTCCAGTTTTCCGTGGAAAACGCATAAAGAGTCAAATATTTGATTCCTAGCCGGTCAGCAGCCATGGTGATCCGTTTAACTGCTTTCATACCGGAATGATGCCCGGCCATACGGGGCAGTCCCCGGCTTTTTGCCCAGCGCCCGTTTCCATCCATAATAATGGCAACATGCTGAGGAATATTTTCCTCCTGCAATTGTTCCTCTCTAATGGATAACGGTTTTTTAAACCAATTTTTCAACCGCTTTAACATTCCATTTCCTCCCACCCGGGACGTAACAAGCGTTTAATAACTGCCCGTCGTCCTGTATCAGGGAACGTTACCGTCCATAAGGTTAAGTATGCAACAAACCCCACCTATTTGGAGGGGCTGGTCATTGATTTAAACTTCCATGATTTCTTTCTCTTTACTTACAAGCACTTTGTCTACTTCTGCAATGAAGCGGTCGGTCAGCTTCTGAATGTCATCCTGATGTCTGCGCGACTCGTCTTCAGAAATGTCCGTCTTCTCAAGCTTCTTGATATCGTCATTAGCATCACGGCGAATGTTGCGGACAGCTACCTTCGATTCTTCGCCAAACTTTTTCGTAGATTTCACCAGTTCAGCACGGCGCTCTTCAGTCAAAGCCGGAATGCCGATACGGATTGCACTTCCGTCATTGGAAGGCGTAAGACCAAGATCGGATTTCATGATCGCTTTTTCAATCGCTGCCAGAGAAGATTTGTCCCATGGCTGAATCAGCAGCGTTCTGGAGTCCGGTGTATTGATATTAGCCAACTGATTGACAGGCGTCATAGATCCATAATAATCAACCTGAACACGATCCAGCAACGCTGGTGTTGCGCGTCCGGCTCTCAGTGTGGAGAGATCGCGCTTGAGTGCGCCGATCGCTTTCTCCATTCTGTCTTCTGCATTTTTCTTAATGGACTGTGGCACTAGCTCACACTTCCTTTCACAATCGTCCCGATTTTCTCACCTAACACGACACGCTTGATATTGCCGCTTTCTGTAATAGAGAACACAACCAACGGAATATTGTTGTCCATGCAAAGCGACGATGCGGTAGAATCCATTACACCCAGATTGCGGTTAAGGACTTCCAAATAAGTCAGCTGTTCGAACTTCTCAGCTGTAGCATCCTTGAACGGATCAGCAGAGTAGACGCCATCCACCTTATTTTTCGCCATCAAAATAACTTCGGCCTCAATTTCAGCCGCACGCAACGCTGCTGTTGTATCTGTCGAGAAGAACGGATTTCCTGTTCCCGCAGCAAAGATTACGACACGCCCCTTTTCAAGGTGACGGATTGCACGGCGGCGAATATAAGGCTCAGCAATTTGCTGCATGGCAATTGAGGTCTGCACCCGTGTAGGCACATCAATTTGCTCCAGCGCATCTTGCAGGGCAAGAGAATTCATAACAGTGGCCAGCATGCCCATATAATCCGCTGTCGCCCGGTCAATTCCTTTTGCCGAACCGGCAATTCCACGCCAAATGTTACCTCCGCCACAGACGATAGCGACCTCTACATTAAGCTCTACAACTTCCTTGACTTGCTCTGCGATTGAAGAAATCATCGCAGCATCGATTCCGTAGCCATTTTGACCAGAGAGGGACTCTCCGCTCACCTTCAATACAATACGTTTGTAAACAGGTTGCTCCACGTTGTAACCTCCACCCTTGTACCTCGCTAGAGGTTGTTCTTAACCGATGCTTCATCTACATATCGGAAATCATTCAAATACTTCAACTCAATAAATCAGGCGAGGCGGACGAGCCGCCCCGCCCTCGCGTTCGGATTAAAGCTTAGCTTGAGACATAACTTCTTCAACGAAGTTATCTTGTTTTTTCTCCAGTCCTTCGCCCAGCTCATAGCGGACAAAACGACGGATAGAGATATTTTCACCGATTTTGCTGATTTTTTCGTTCAGCAGCTCGGAAATAGTCTTGTCTGGATCTTTAACGAAAGTTTGCTCCAGCAAGCAGAACTCTTCATAGTATTTGCCGATACGGCCGTCAACCATTTTCTCAACAATGTGAGCTGGTTTGCCTTCGTTCAACGCTTGAGCAGTCAGAATTTCACGTTCTTTTTCCAACTCGCTTGCTTCAACTTCCTCACGGCGTACATACTTAGGGTTCGCAGCTGCGATTTGCATAGCGATGTCTTTTACAAACTCACGGAACTGATCTGTCTTCGCAACGAAGTCAGTTTCACAGTTAACTTCAACCAGAACACCGATACGTCCGCCACCGTGGATGTAGGATTCAACAACACCTTCTGTTGCTGCGCGTCCTGCTTTGTTTGCTGCTGCTGCAAGACCTTTCTCGCGAAGAAGGTCGATTGCTTTTTGCAAATCGCCATTCGCCTCATCAAGAGCTTTTTTACAATCCAACATACCTGCGCCTGTTTTTTCACGCAGTTCTTTTACTGCACTTGCACTCACTGCCATTGTTAACCCTCCTGATATGTTTATATGTAGCTCTGCCGGCATTGCGGCAAAGCTTACGATTCAAATGAATTGAGAAGCCATAGGCAATCTATACCTGTTTTCATAACTATGCACGAAGTTTGTAAATACCCTCGCCTTTTAAAAAAAGGGCGGTGAGAGGTTAAAAACCTTCTGACCACCCTTTTCCTGTTCATGCAAGCGTATGTAGACCATCTTTCAATTCGAGAGATCATCTTAACAATCGCACGCTAGTTATAGAAGCCTGGTATACTACACGGCTTATACTGCAAATATTTGAAACAACTGCCTATTAAGCAGTTGTTTGCTCACCTTGGTTCGCTTCTACGATAGCGTCTGCCATTTTAGCAGTAAGCAATTTAACAGCGCGGATCGCGTCGTCGTTACCTGGGATAACGTAGTCGATTTCATCCGGATCGCAGTTTGTATCAACGATACCTACGATTGGGATACCCAGTTTGCGGGCTTCTGCAACAGCGATACGCTCTTTACGAGGATCGATGATGAACAGTGCGCTAGGCAGCCCTTTCATGCCTTTAATTCCGCCCAGGAATTTTTGCAGGCGATCTTTCTCTTTACGGAGAATAATAACTTCTTTCTTAGGCAGCACTTCGAATGTGCCGTCCTCTTCCCATTTTTCCAATTGTTTCAAACGATCGATACGTTTTTGAATTGTTTGGAAGTTGGTCAGCGTACCACCCAACCAGCGTTGGTTGATGTAGAAGTTACCGCAACGCTCTGCTTCTTCCTTAACGGAATCTTGAGCTTGCTTCTTAGTACCTACGAAAAGTACTGTTCCGCCTTCTTCTGCAATGGAACGAACAAAGTTGTAAGCTTCCTCAACTTTTTTAACCGTTTTTTGCAGGTCAATAATGTAAATACCGTTTCTTTCTGTGAAGATATAACGATCCATCTTCGGGTTCCAACGACGAGTCTGATGACCAAAGTGAACCCCAGCTTCCAAAAGCTGTTTCATGGAAATAACCGCCATACCAACAACACCTCCTGATAAATGGTTTTTTTTGAACGCCTCCGCCAATCGCATCTTCCGACAAAACTCGCCTGTGAGGCAAGCACCCTTGACGAAATTAATCGGCGTGTGTTTTTAACACCGTCAATTACTATACCATATCGTATGTCCTTGCGCAACTAGACATTGGAATAATTCTCCCATTGCTGCAGAACTAAAACAGGCGCAGTCATTCTATGCAGCAGCAGCGCAGCCCACATTAAAATAACCCTGTCCCGTTTTGTCCTGTTCCCATCAGCATGGTCACTTTTTGCCGGGTTTAGACAGGAGCGGATCGCGAAGCAAAATCTTTTTAATCTCTTCCTGGTCCGGAGAGTCCGAAAAATAGTATTTGCCATTACGAATCCGGTTGCGGTCCAGCTGCGTCTCCTGCAAAAAAGCAGACGCTTCCTTGATCAGGGCTGCATCCTCCAGCAATGAAGCAACTTCCTTTATACCCATGCCCTTCCGAATCGTTACAGCCCGTATCAATGTATTGACAGCCTGTCCTTCTTCCAGCTCGGTACGCTGCTTATCCAGCGCCTCCTGCAAGGCTTGCTGATGCTCCTGCTTCTGCGCTGCAAGCTCCGATTTAAGACGGTCAAGCTCTTCTATCCCGCTGCTGCCGTCCCCGCCGGGCGCTGCTGGCTGTTTCTCCGTACCGGATACTTCCGCTGCTATCAGATTGGCTTTCTCCTGCTGTACATCTGCGGAAAGCATCAATTGAAGCAGCAGCACACCTGCAATAATGCCCAGTCCCAGTCCAAGTACAAATGAACGTTCTCTAAACACGATGGCGTTCCTCCTGTATGGATAACTGCACAATAAGCTGTACCTCGCCCTTGTTCAGACCAAGCTTCCGGGCAATGTAATCAACCGATTTACCTTGATTGTAGAGCTTGAGAAGCTCTGCATAACGATCCTTGATCAGATCGGCAGGCTGATCTTCCTCTCCGGCCGGGAGCGGCTCTTCTGAAGGCACAGAAGGCTTGGAAACAGACACGGCAGTCTGGCTCCCCAGCCCGGCTATACGAGCCTCCAGACTGGAATGTTTATCCGCCAGTTCTTTCTCCAGCTTCCCGCAGCGATTCTCCAGCTGTGCGATCCGCTGCTCCTTCACGGCGATTGTATCACGCAATTCCTGCTGCGTACGGCTGATCATTGCTACGAACTCTTTATTATCCGCTTCCATCGTCTGCATGAACTGCTCGAGGGCAAGCTCCATATCACTGATGGAAGACTGATCCGCCTGTGTCGCCTGTTTGTGCTTCCTTGGCATGACAAAAGCCATTACCACAGCAAATGCGCCAAGAAGCACAAGATATTGCCAGGGTTGATTCACATTATTCACCTGCAGTCATTATAAGTAAAGGTAGACAAGCCGGTTATATCACACTATAAAAAGGATGACACTGTAATGTCCCCTTCAGAGTAATGAAACCGCACGCGTTCGGAACGCTCCTTGATAAATTTCGTATAACGGCCGATCACAATTTTAGTTCCCCCGTAAATGGCGTTTTTCACCTCTACACAGGCCGTTTGTGTATCTTCCAGCGTTTTCTCGATTTCCAGCAGTTCTTCCTTCAGCTGTGTTTCCGTCTCCAGGTTTTGCTTTTTCGTCGCATTCAGCTTGGCCCGCATCTCCAGCCGCTCTGTCGACAATTGTCCCGCTGCAGCAAGCTGGTCCAGCAGCGCCAGCGCCTTTTCGGTCTTATCCAGATTGATAACAAGCGTACGAACCTCGGTACGCAGCTGCGCCAGCTTCTGACGAAGCTCCGGGTTGACGCCGACAGCAAGCTCAGTGGCCGTAGAGGTGGAATTTCCGATAATCCGGGCGCTGATTTTTTCCCCCGCCTGAATGTTGCCGCCTACAATAAGCCCTTTCGCCCCCATGCACTCGACGTTCCGCCCTGCCATCACATTGGAATGCATAATGCTTTGCGATACGATAACATCCTCGCCCGCAATGATGTTGCCTTCTTGGATAAAGGAGCTCTTGACCGTCTTCCCGGCCTTGACGACCCCTTTGCCGCCGGCGAGAATGCCTTCTGTTATTTCAATGCTGCCGTCTGTCTCAATATCAGCGCCTTCAATACCGCCCACGATACGGATATCCCCGGATGCTCTGACCCGAAATCCTGTCAGTACATTTCCCCGGATGACAACCGTTCCGACAAAATCAATATTTCCGGTTCTGTAGTCAACATCCCCGTTCACTTCATAAACTGGAAAAACGTTGATCTTGTCACGCTCTGTTTTAGTCAAAATACCGTCTATCGCTGCATAGAGCGAAACTTCGTCCGGTCCGATCACCACGTTTTTCCCGATTTTGAAGCGCGCTTCTTTACCGTCAGCAGCAGGCAGTGGCTCTCCATTGACCTTAATGCCCGGCTCTGCAGGCTCCGGCGGGATTTTTTTGGCGATCAGCTGTCCCCGCTTCACATTGCGAAGCTGGGTAACCTCCTTATAATTCACCTTGCCATCCTCAGTCTCAATGGGCCGGGTGCTATCCTCATCCATATCATAAATATATTCTACGCGTCCGTTTTTCCCCTCCACCGCCCGTTTTCCCTCTGCGATGATGACCGGGTGGATATAGGAGGAAGGCGAGGCGGCGATAACCCGCAAGAGTTCTCTGTTAATCCCAAAGACGACGCCATTATGATGTAGCCATTTTTCCAGCTGCTCAAAAGCAACAAAATAATCAGCATCTACCCGGTGAAAATACAGAGAAGCGGATAACAGATCGTCTGAAACCAAAATCTCGGCGTTGCCGTCGAGCGGCATTTCCATTGGCATACTTGATCACTCCTGCTTGCTTATTTTTCCATAAGCTGGTCCTTATGCTTCGACAACGTACCGCGCAGCCGCAATATCGCTTTGGAATGCAGCTGGGATATGCGCGAAGGAGACAACGACATCACTTCAGCAATTTCACTTAAAGAAAGCTCTTCGTAATAGAATAGGGAAACGACAATTCGTTCTTTCTCCGTCAGCCGTTCAATTCCCTTAACCAGTGCATTCTTGATATAAAATTCCTGAATCTTGTAGTCCGGATTTTTTGCCTTTTCATCTACTAGAAGAGTCAAACGGGTCTCAGACTCCTCTTCACGGATCGGGTCTTCCAGCGAGCATACCGTTGTGATTGCAATTTCCTGAAGCATATGCAGGAACTCCTTTTCCGTTACGTTCAGGTATTCGCTCATCTCCGTATCACTGACAGAGCGCAAATACTTCTGCTCCAGAATTTGATAGGCTTCCTCAATTCGCTTTGACTTCTCGCGGATCGACCTCGGCACCCAGTCCCCTTGACGAAGTCCGTCAATGATGGCCCCGCGAATCCGCCACGAAGCATACGTTTCGAATTGCAAGCCCCGCTGATAATCAAACTTCTCTATAGCATCGATCAGCCCCATAACTCCGTTGCTGGCTAAATCATCCTTGGAGACATTTTTGGGCAGGCCGATCGCCATCCGGTTGGAGACATAATCCACGAGTGGAAGATAATGCTCAATCAATTGTTTTTTTGCGTCGATATTGCCGTTTTCTTTCCATTCCTGCCACATCTCGATATTGGATAAATGAGGCGTTTTCGGCTCGATCATCGTCTCACCCTCCTAAAACCTGCTACGATTCTTTCAGATGACGTACCGCTTCGGCCAACTCTTCCGGTGACTTGTCTTTCACAGACATCATTCTTGGAGGCGCAAGCGGCTGAAAGGACGTGATGTCCGCTTCTTCTCTCGCTTCCCCTTCTCCAAGCTGCTGCTGAAGCAGACGTTGAATGTCCTCCCCGTCATCGGGCGTGGCCATATCCAGATTGCTTCCCTTCGCTTCCTCAGAGCTGCTTTGCACATCAGCAGCAGGCGCTGACAGAATGTGCAGCAAATATCTAAGACCATACGCCAGCACAAAACATGCAACGAGCGCGTACACACTTCTTAATAAAGTAATTGAAATTCCATTATTTCCGATTGAAAAAGCGAACGTAAGCCCGCATCCCAAAACCGCTATTCCTATATTCCATCTGATTGACCCCAGCATACTATAGCTCCTTTACGCCGTGCTGGACGCTCCGAATGTGAAGAATCCCGGTAAAGCTGTCTATTTCAATCGTTCTCCCATAATTTCCCCCCGTATCTTCCGCTAAAATTGGTATGGGATAAACCGACAATATGTTCTTGCAGGATTCCACATTCCGGGGACCTATCCGAAGTGTATCCGACTTGCCGAGCTGTGCGAACATCTGGGCTCCTCCGGCCAGCTTGGCCACCATACGGTCTGGAGCCGCCCCGGCAGCCTTCATCAGCCTGATCAGCTCCGGCAAGGCCGTATCGGCATACTTTGCAATATTAAAAGACGAATCCCTTGCAATGTCGGAGGAAGGCAGCATAACATGCGCCATTCCCGCTATCTTGCTCTTTGTATCAAACAAAGTCACGCCCACACACGAACCTAGTCCTGTTGTTCTTAATACTGCGCCCTGTACGGCGAAATTCAAATCTGCCATGCCTACCTTGATTATTTGTTCTTGTTTCATTCAGTGGGCACTCCCAAAGCACGAAAGATTTTCTCAAATGATTCCGGATCGGGAATCAGGAAGAAATGTCCCTCCATCAGTTCCCTGCCTTCAAAAAAGCTCGTGTCGATGAGCAGCGCATCATCCCCCATCTGCCCGAACTGCAGCAGTCCGTAACTCAGTATCGCTCCTGCCATATCCACCGCAATTGAAGGTACCGTAGGCGCCATGAACAAGCGGGTGAAATCGGCTAGCGAAGACAGATAGGAACCTGCCAGAATATTCCCGATCTCGCTGAGCGTGGACAACTCCATTTCTGAATAATCAAAATTTTCTGATGGCTCCAGGGACAGAAGCTGCTGAAGCAGCTTCTTCGCGGAGTCCGCCTGAATGATGAAGAACATGTTGCCCGGCGCGTCTCCCTCTACCCGGAGAAATACTGCAACAACAACTTGTTCCGAGCCGCCTACCCGCTCGGCAATTTCCTCGAAGGGCAGTATGCTGACGGTAGGAACCTTCATATCGACAGGCTTGTCGATCAGTCTGGAGAGAGCTGTGGCCGCATTCCCTGCTCCAATATTCCCAACCTCTTTCAGCACGTCCATTTTAAGCCCCGCCAAATGCTTGAACAGGCTCACAGCTTAGTCCTCAAGACCTTCGATTTGAATAATTTCACTACGGTTTAAGACCTCGGCCAAATTGAGCATGATGAGCAACCGGTCATCGCCCATTTTTGCTACCCCTCTCAAATACTTGGCTTTGATGCCGCCCACCACTTCAGGCGGGGAATCAATCGCATCCGTATTCATATCAATGACATCATTTGCCGCATCGACAATAAAGCCGACTTCCAGCTCATTGACAGCAACAATAATGATCCGTGAATTTTCAGTCGGCTCCGTCTCCGGCAATCCAAACCGCCCGCGCAGGTCAATGACAGGAACCACGACCCCACGCAGATTGATAACACCTTTAATGAAGGCTGGCGTTTTTGGCACACGTGTGATCGGGAGCATCCGCTCAATTGTGCGGACCTTGTCAACCTCAATCCCGTACTCTTCGTTTCCCAGTGCAAAGACAATAACTTTCAAGTCTTCTCCCATTGGTAACCCTCCCTATTTTATGAGTGCATTTGGATCAATAATTAAGGCGACTTGGCCGTCTCCAAGAATCGTTGCTCCGGAAATTGGGCCTGTATTGGTCAAGTAGCTGCCGAGCGATTTCAGTACAATCTCGCTTTGCCCGATAAACTCGTCAACGACAACTGCCCCCCATTTTTCACCTTTGCGGATAACGACGATTTCGGATTCCTCCTCCTCGTCCTCATCAAAGTCCGGCGAATCCAAAATCCGGCTCAAGGAAAGGACAGGGATAATGGCTCCGCGGAACTCAATCATCCGGTTTCCGTGAATTTTGCGGATTTGCTCCCGTTTGATCACCGCGGTTTCCACAATCGAGGAAAGCGGGATTGCATATTTCTCAGACCCAAGCTGCACCAGCATTGCCCAAATGATCGAAAGGGTAAGCGGCAGCTGAATGGAGAACTTCGTTCCTTTGCCAAAAGTGGAACTGACACTGACGTTCCCGCCGAGCGATGTAATCTTGGTCATGACAACATCCAAACCTACTCCGCGCCCCGACAGATCGGAAATCTTGTCGGCTGTACTGAAACCTGGAGCGAACAGCAGCATGAAAACCTCTTCATCGCTCATGCTTGATGCCTTCTCAGGCGGGATAACGCCATTTTTTATGGCGATGCCCAGCACTTTCTCCCGGTCAATACCTTTTCCGTCGTCCTCAATTTCAATAAATACATGGTTGCCGCTATGGTAAGCACGAAGGTGAACAGTTCCCGTCTCCGGCTTGCCGGAAGCAATCCGGTTCTCGATCGATTCGACACCGTGGTCGATGGAATTGCGCAACAGATGCACAAGCGGATCACCGATTTCATCGATAACGGTACGGTCAAGCTCTGTCTCGGCTCCAGTAATGACGAGATCGACCTTTTTATCAAGAGATTTGGCTACATCCCGTACCATTCTTGGGAATCGGTTAAAGACGGAATCGACCGGTACCATTCTCAGCTTCAACACGATATTTTGCAAATCACTGCTCACCCGGGTCATATGCTCAACCGTCTCGGTCAACTCCGTGCGCTTGATTTCACTCGCCAGCTGCTCAAGGCGCACCCGGTCAATCAGAAGCTCGCTGAACAGATTCATCAGCGTATCCAGACGCTCAATATCGACGCGGATGGTTCTATTCACAGCTCCGCCCGAAGTTTGTGCCGCTCCGCCGCCTCGCTTGGCTTGAGGGGCTGCCTCTTGCTTCGCTTGTGCTGCCGCAGGAGCAGCCGACGCGGCAGCAATCTCAGCTACCTGCGGCTGGCTCAAAAGGCCAAGCGATTCCTCATCCAATGCGGTAACTTCGGCGCTCTCCACCTCGGAAACATTGGCGATTTGCTGCTGCAATTCTTCTCCCTGCAGCTGGGATATGTAAAATATGGTAAATGAGCGGTCGAATTTGTCCTGCTCGATGTCCTGCACAGAGGGTACGGACTGAACAATCTCTCCGTTACGCTCCAGCAGATCGAATACCATGTAAGCACGCGCTGCTTTAAGAATACAATTTTCTTCAATAGAGACCTGAATATGATATACCTGATGTCCGGTCTCCATCGATTGCTTCAGGACAGAAGCCTGAAATTCATCCAGCTGGGCTGCAGCAGCACCCTCAACAGCCCCTGCTTGTCCTGGAGTTGAAGCCGCTGCCGCTGCTGGTGCTGCGTAATCGCCCTTCACAATCGATTGCAGCGAGCTGACAATGGCGCTGACATCCGCCTTTCCGGTTCCGCCGTTTACGATATCCTGCACCATCATTTCGAGCGCATCCAGACTTTTGAAAAGCGTATCGAAAATGAAACTGTCCATCTTCAGCTTGCTGTTGCGAACCAGATCAAGCACGTTCTCCATCTCATGCGTAAGCGAAGCCAGATCCTCAAAGCCCATCGTTGCCGACATCCCTTTCAAGGTATGTGCGGAACGGAAAATAACCTGGACGATGCTGATATCTTCGGGACTGCCTTCCAGCTGAAGCAAGTTTTCATTGAGAGACTGCAAATGATCATTGGATTCATCGATAAACATCGATAAATAGGCGTTCATATCCATAGCTTCTACACCTCCAATAGTATAATCATGAGCTGCTGGAATTGCGTCCTACAGCACTGACCAGAAAATTACCTATGCTGTGCAGCGGAAGCACAGTTGTAGCTGCCCCCGCCTCAATCGCTGACCGGGGCATTCCGAACACGACACAGGTTTCCTCCGCTTCGGCAACCGCTGTTGGGATTCCCTGCTCAACAAGCGACTTCATCCCCTTCGCCCCGTCGCTGCCCATTCCGGTCATTATGACCGCATGGCGCCTGAGCTTCGGATACGGCAGCAAAGACTCGAACAACACATCTACGCTCGGCCGATGCCCGCTGCGGGGCGGGGTTTCAGACAAATGAATGTAATATTGGCCCGCTCTCTCTGTCAGTTCCATATGCAGCCCGCCGGGAGCAATATATACATGACCGGCGTGAACCTGCTGGCCCTGCTCCGCCTCCATAACCTTCAGATTGCTGAAGCTGTCCAGCCGCTGTGCAAGCGAGCGAGTAAATCTGGGAGGCATATGCTGGACTACCAGCACCGGTGCCGGGAATCCTGACGGCAGGTCGCCGATTAGCTGATGCAGCGCACGCGGGCCTCCTGTTGAGGTGCCGACAGCTACGATATCCGTGAAGCTGCCTGTTATTTTCTGCGGCCGCTGCTGCTCGCGCTTAGGCGGCTTGGCTACCGCGGGCCGTCCGGCTGGCTTGAATTTGATTTCCGGCTTTACAATCTTCTCAGGTTCTGGCAGCTTCGGTTCCTCAGGCTTCCTGGTCTCCTGAGGAGGAGCAGGCTTCTTCACTGCCTCCGGACGCGGCACCGCCGGCACAGGTTTGCTGCGGGTCATAACAGCCACACTCAGTTTCTCAAGAAGCTGCTGGCCGACCTCCTGCGGACTAACAGCAGTGGAAGGCTTACGGATAAAATCGAAGGCTCCCAGCTGAAGCGCCTTGATCGTCTCCCTTGTGCCATCCTCGCTAATACCGGAAATCATAATGACCGGAGTCGGCTGGATTCTCATAATCTGCTTCAAGGCCTCAAGCCCGTTCATCTCCGGCATCTCAAGGTCCATCGTAATGGCATCCGGCTTGTACTGCTTTAATGCGAGCAGCGCCTCTGCTCCGGTACCCGCCGTAGCCACAATTGTAAAACGCGGATCTTGTTTAATCAGGTCACAAATGATCTTACGCATAAAGGCAGAATCATCAACGACGAGAACGCGATATGGAGCCATTATATTTGCCTCCTTCCTGCCTTGGCTTTATCACTTTTTCAGCCTCAGCATCCGGTTGATAAAGCCTTTCAGCCCAACCTCTGCCGGGGCTGCATTTCCTTCTTCGTTTAAAAAATGCCGGGCAATTACATCAATGGATCTGGCAGCTTCGCCCGTTGGATAAGCGAGTGCAAACGGCACTTGCTTTTTCACTGCCTTGGTCACATTGGCATCATCCATAACAGTCCCAAGAAGCGGAACCTCAATTTGTAAAAACTGCTTCGCCACCATGGCAATCTTGTCCGCTGTCTGTTTGCCTTCCCTTATATCCGATGCCCGGTTGACAACCAGCTTGAAGGACACATCCTCATGCATCGATCTCACCATCTTCATCAAGGCATAAGCATCGGTAATTGAGGTAGGCTCAGGTGTCGTGACGACAATTGTCTCCTGCGCCGCGGCAATAAACTTGACTGTTTCCTTCGAGAGCCCTGCTCCTGTATCAAACAGAATAACATCATAATGTCCGCTCAGACGGGCAATCTGTTCCCCGAAATAATCCAGTTCCGACTGTGGCAATTCCACCAGATCACGGAAGCCGGAACCGCCGGCAATGAAATCAATACCGCTTGGCACATGCTGGATGATATCCCAGATTGTCTTCTCCCGCTTGAGCAGGTGATACAGATTATGTGGCGCGGAAAATCCC
The DNA here is from genome assembly GCF_000422505.1 of Paenibacillus pinihumi DSM 23905 = JCM 16419. Taxonomy (GTDB): domain Bacteria; phylum Bacillota; class Bacilli; order Paenibacillales; family Paenibacillaceae; genus Paenibacillus_D; species Paenibacillus_D pinihumi. Next base: position 510,388 of record NZ_KE383864.1, read on the forward strand.
ATCAGGACATCAATGTTGGCCATCCCGATATCCGCATCAAACACAAGTACTTTTTGGCCGCGACGCTGCAGCATCAGGGCAAAATTAAGACTGAAATTGGATTTTCCGACTCCGCCCTTGCCGCTGGTCACTGTGACAATTCGTGTCAATTTTGGCTGCTGCAAAGCCCCATTCTCCTGTGCGGTTACCAGTTTCCTTAATGAATCGGCCTGGTCATTCATCTTCCGCAGCTCCGAGCAGTTGTTCCACATAGCTGTTTATTTCAAATGGACGGATGTCCTCTGGGACATTCTGACCGCTGGCGATATAAGCAGGCTTAAGCAAATGTGCCAGTGCAATATTGAGAATTGCACCGTAGCTCTGTGTCTCATCCCACTTGGTAAACAACACTTTGTCTACGCCATAGAGTGAAAAATGTCTGGCTACCACGTCCATATCCTGGGTTTTGCCTGTCAGGCTTAATACCAGAAATGTATCACTGTCGGAATGACCCTGGATCAGGCTGTTCACTTCCGATACGTAAAGCTCATTGCGAAAATTGCGTCCTGCTGTATCCATGAAGACCAAATCCCGGTCCTCCAGCTGGCTGAAAGCACGGTTCAGCTCAAGCGGAGAGAATACAACCTCCAGCGGAACATTTAAAATGTTGGCGTACGTGCGCAGCTGGTCAACGGCTGCAATTCTGTATGTATCTGACGTAATAAATCCGACCCGCCTTTTATGGCGCAGAGTTTGCTCTGCAGCCAGCTTGGCAATCGTGGTTGTCTTGCCGACACCCGTCGGCCCGACGAAGTTCAGGATTCTCACCGAAGGTGATATCCCTTCAGTCTGCAGAGGCAGCATCCACATCTTGATAATTCCCGAAGCCTCTGTCCATATCTGCTCCGTCGTCCAATCTGTGCTGTAATCTTCGGACTCTGTAATGCCTTCAAGCAACCTGTCAACCCACTCGTCCGCCACTTCTTGTTTGCGCAGCCGCTCCACCAGCTTTTGCAGTGCGGCCGGACGCTGCTGCTCGGTCCCTTGCTGTCTCGAGAAGCCGATAATCATCTGCTTCATCTGGCGAATTTCGTCAGCAAGGTCCGACTGCACCACAGACGATGGTGCTGCTGCCTCTACAGCTTTGGCCGGAGCCGGAGAAGGAGTGACCGGCGGCACATAGGCCTTCAGCTCTTCTTTCAATAAATCAGCAACTGCCGCAGCGGAGAATTTCTCCGGGGCAGCGGCATAAGTGGAGCTATTGAAGGGAATTGCTGCCGCCGCAGTCTGAACGGGAAGCGCCGGCTTAGCTGGCTGCTGTCCCGATTCAATAGCGGCAATGACCTCCATTTTCTTCTTGCGAAACATGCCCATAAAGCCGCCTACGCGTATTTCCTTTGTATTGAGGATCACCGCATCATTTCCCAGCTCGCTTCGGATCAGAGAGAGCGCATCAGGCATTGATTGGACAACGTACCGTTTCACTCTCATAGATTCACCACCCCGACGCTTTGGACTTCAACACTTGGCTCAAGCTCACTGTAAGAAAGGACTGGCACATCCTGCATCGTACGCTCTACCAGCTGCCGCAAATACATGCGGATAGTCGGCGAGGTCAAAACGATGGGCTGCTGTCCGGACTGTGCCTGCCTGGTTACCTGTTCGCTCAGTTTCGTGTAAATATGCTGCGTCGTGACAGGATCAAGAGCCAGATAGCTGCCCTGGTCGGATTGCTGGACGGACTCGGCAATCTTCTTCTCAATGGAAGGCCCGACCGTAATGACCTTAAGCGCGTCGTGGCCGGAAGCGTACTGCAGCGTAATTTGTCGCGACAGCGCCTGTCTGACGTATTCAGTCAGAATATCCGGGTCCTTTGTATAGCTGCCCTGGTCCGCCAGCGTCTCAAAGACGGTTACCAAATCGCGAATTGAGATTTTCTCACGCAGCAGCTTCACCAGCACCTTCTGCACTTCTCCTACTGATAGAATGGAAGGGATTAATTCATCAACAAGCGCCGGATAGCTTTCGCGGACATTTTCGATAAGCGCCTTCGTCTCCTGTCTGCCAACCAGTTCATGGGAATGTCTCTTGATAACCTCTGTCAAATGGGTCGCCACGACCGAAGGCGGATCAACGACGGTATAGCCGGAAAGTTCTGCCCTTTCCTTCATTGCTTCATCTACCCACAAGGCCGGAAGTCCAAATGCAGGCTCCTGAGTCTCAATACCTATTATTGAGTCATCATCGAACCCTGGACTCATAGCCAAATAGTGGTTCATGAGCAATTCGCCCCGGGCGACCGTATTTCCTTTAATTTTAATCACATATTCATTCGGTTTCAGCTGAATATTGTCACGGATGCGGATCACCGGTACGACAATTCCTAATTCAAGCGCACACTGTCTGCGGATCATGATGACACGATCGAGCAGATCCCCTCCCTGTTGCGCATCTGCAAGCGGGATTAGCCCATAACCGAATTCAAATTCAATCGGGTCAACCTGCAAAAGGCTGATTACACTTTCCGGACTGCGTACTTCCTCGATTTGCTGTTCTTCTACCATCAGTTCCTCTTCCTGCTTTTGCTTCGCAAGCGAGCCGCTCATCTTCCATCCTGCAAAGGCCAGCAATGCGGCTAAAGGCAGGGTGGCCAAAGGCCCAATCGGTGTAAAGATACCGAGCATGGCAATGGTTCCGGCTACGATATACAACAGCTTTGGATATCGGAACAGCTGGCTCGTCAAATCAAATGCCAAATTGCCCTCTGATGCCGCACGTGTCACAATCAGACCTGCTGCCGTAGAGATCAGCAATGCCGGAATCTGGCTGACCAGTCCATCACCAATTGTCAGGACGGAGAACGTGCTGATCGCTTCCGAGAACTCCATGCCGTGAATGGCCATACCAATCACAAAGCCGCCGAGAAGGTTAATAAACAGGATAATAATGGAGGCAATCGCGTCTCCCTTTACGAATTTGCTCGCACCGTCCATTGCACCGTAGAAGTCCGCTTCGCGTTCAATCTTTTGTCTGCGTTCGCGGGCCTGCTGTTCATTGATCAATCCCGCATTCAAGTCGGCATCAATACTCATCTGCTTTCCGGGCATCGCGTCAAGTGTAAAGCGGGCTGCAACCTCTGCCACACGTTCGGAGCCCTTCGTAATGACGATAAACTGAACAACGACCAGAATGAGGAACACGACAAAGCCGATTGCAATTTGCCCCCCGGCCACAAACTGGCCGAACGTCTCAACAACCTTGCCCGCCTCACCATGAGAGAGAATGTTCCGGGTTGTCGATACGTTCAAGGCGAGGCGAAACAATGTCGTAATCAGCAGCACCGCAGGAAAAATTGAAAATTCAAGCGGGCTCTGCGTATTCATTCCAATCAGTAGAATCATCAGCGCTGCTGATATATTTACGATCAGCAGGACATCAAGCAGCACGATCGGGACGGGAATAACCATCATGAGGACAATGCCTATAATGCCGATCAATATGGACATATCCTTCAATCGCATACTGCTCTACCTCTTTCTATACTGACATGTCATTTGGTTTTGCGTTTTACTTTGTACACATAAGCAAGTACTTCAGCTACTGCCTGGAACAGATCGGACGGAATTGTATCCCCAATCTCCGCCCGCTCGAACAATGCCCGGGCCAGCGGTTTGTTCTCCATCATGATAATGCCGTTTTCCTTGGCAATTTCCCTGATTTTGAGCGCTACATAATCCATCCCTTTGGCGATAATAACCGGTGCTTCCATCTCGCTCCCGTCATATCGGATCGCTACCGCGAAGTGCGTCGGGTTCGTAATGACGACATCCGCCTTGGGAACCTCCTGCATCATCCGCTGCAGTGCCATTTTACGCTGACGTTCGCGAATTCTGCCTTTGATGACCGGGTTCCCCTCGGTCTTTTTGTATTCATCCTTAATATCCTGCTTGGACATCCGTTGTTTCTTTTCAAAGTCAAATCTCTGATACATATAATCCATCAGAGCCAATACGACAAGCAATGCGCCGATCTTTACGCCCAGTGACAGGGTAATCGAGGCGGCAAAGGAAAAAATCTGCTCAATCGGGACAGAGCCCAGCGAAAGAATATGATCCTTCTCTCCCCAAAGTGTCATCCAGACTACAAGACCTATTACTGTCAGCTTCAATATGCTCTTTAAAAATTCAACTACTGAACGCATCGAAAAAATTTGCTTGAAACCCTGAACCGGATTGATCTTGCTCAGCTTCATCTTTAAAGGATCGCCTGTGAGCAAAAATCCGAATTGGACGTAATTGCCGAGCAATGCTACAACAATCGCAATGCCGAACAACGGGGCCAGCAGCATCAGTCCTTCAATGATCAGATCCTTGAATAAGATGCCGACGTTGGCAAGCGTAATCTCCATGTTGAGACGGGACTCAAAGGTGCTGCCAAATAATCCGATCAGCCTCTCTTTGTAATATCCGCCCAGCATAAGAAAACTCAGAAAGACGAACAGGAGAATAAATGATGCAGGCACTTCCATACTTTTGGCAACCTGGCCTTTTTTTCTGGAATCCTGCTTTTTCTTCGGGGTCGCCTTCTCTGTCTTCTCCTGGGAGAACATCTGCAAATCAAGCGACCAACGGTAAGCTTGCACGAGTAGAACCTCCCTTTAAGAGGTCAATTGTTGTTGAAGCCCGGCCAGCAAATTTTCCATGGCGGCAAACATCTGCCCGAACAGGTTGCCGATCAGTGCCGCAAAGCCAGGCATGAGCAGGGCAAGCATGAACAAGCCAACCAGAATTTTAAGCGGGATACCGATTACAAACACATTAAATTGCGGCGCTGTTCTGGCTAGGAAGCCAAGCCCGACATCAGTGAGGAACAGAGCGACCACCAAAGGTGCCGAAAGCTGGAGCGCCAGCAGGAACACCTTGCTGAATGTAATGACCAGAAACTCGCTGACTGACCCTTGATAAATCTGATTAAACAGATTGTTGGATAGCGGCAGCCAATCATAGCTCTGCATCACTGCACTGAGCAAATAATGATGTCCGTTCATGGACAGAAACAGCAGCATCACAATTATAAATTTGAAATTGCCGAGCAGCGGCACTGTGAACCCGGATACCGGGTCCATTACGTTCGCCATCCCGAAACCCATTTGCATATCGATAAAGCCCCCTGCAATCTGTACAGCAGTCACAAACATGTAGGCCACAAACCCCAGCAGCAGACCCGCCAGCACCTCACGAATGACCATTAGCAGATAGCCTGCATCTATGACAAGCGATACATTAATGCCGTAGACCAAATAGACTAGCAGGGCAACAAAAAATCCCAGGCCGATCTTGAATGGAGCCGGGACGTTGCGGGTCGAAAAAATCGGCGCAACGACGAAAAACGATGTGATTCGACAAAAGATTAACAAAAAAATAGGGAATGCCTGTAGAATAACTTCCATGAATCCACGGCCTATCCGATATATTTATCCAGATTGTTGAGCAGATTGTATGTAAAATCCACGATGGTGTTCAGTACCCAAGGCCCAAACAGCAGCACAGCCAGCAATACGGCCACAATTTTAGGCACAAAGGCCAGGGTCTGCTCCTGAATCTGTGTAGTAGCCTGAAATATACTGACGATCAGACCAACCAGAAGCCCGAGCACCAGCATCGGAGCACTGGCTTTCAATACAGTCCAGATCGCCTGTCCGGCCAAGCCGATAATAAAATCCGAGCTCATCCTTTTCGCTCCTTCCGCTTGATTAGCTAGTAGGTATTGGCAAAGCCCTTCAACAAGGATTGGATAACCAAATACCACCCGTCTACCAAAATAAAAAGAAGGATCTTGAAGGGCAAGGATATCATAACCGGAGGCAGCATCATCATCCCCATTGCCATCAGTACACTGGCTACGACCATATCAATAATCAAGAACGGGATAAAAATGATAAATCCCATATTAAATGCGCTCTTCAGCTCGCTTAGAGCATAAGCAGGAACCAGTACCGAAATCGGAATATCCTGCACATTCGCAGGACTTTCCATTTTCGTATATTTCATAAACAGCTGCAAATCTTTTGGCCTTGTATATGAAATCATATATTCCTTCATCGGCTCTGCGGCTTTAGAGAGCGCTTCGGTTTGCGACATTTCCCCCTTTAAATACGGCTGCAGCGCAACATCATTAACCTTCCCGAGCGTCGGTGCCATAACAAAGAAGGTAAGAAAAAGCGCAAGTCCGATAATAACCTGGTTCGGCGGCATCGTCGGCGTACCGAGCGAAGTCCGGACAAAACCAAGCACAATGACAATACGTGTGAAGCTTGTCATCAGCACCAGAATGGCCGGCGCAATACTCAGTACCGTGATGATGAGCAAAAGGGAAAGCGCAGAGGTCCCGGGCTGCTCTCCTCCATTGCCTATTTCAATATTGACGCTGGGCAGCGGCTCAGCGAAGGCATAGGATGAGAGCAGCGGAACAATCAGCAGCAGAAGTAAAGTTAGTAAAGCGAGTTTCTTGTTCATTCATCCCTCGACTGGTTTTTCATTGAATTGGAATTGTGTAACGCTTCCTGCATTTGTTGCTTGCGTTCTGACTGGCGCTGCAGCTTATCCTGCAGCATACTCTCAAAGGAGACTGATCTGCTGTTCCAGCCATCTTCCGGGATTTCGCTGCTCTCATCCTGCTTCCGGAATTTGCGAATCCATTCCGATACCGACAGGTTGCCGCCCCCAAGATGCGCTTCCATTCTCTCGATCATCATGCGGGCTTCTTCAGGCGAATCTACCTTGTCGAGCAGCGTTACATCATCTCCCACACCAACAACATATACTTTGCCTGCCAGCTCTATGACCTGCAGTGATTTATTTTGGCCCAGCGCGACCCCTCCGAGCGTACGGACAGAACGATTCATACCGTAGCCCCGGCTGCGCTGGGATAAGAATTTAATAAAAATAACAATCAAGCCGATAACTAGTAAGAGAGCGATAATAACCCATATAAGATTGCCCAGTATATTATCATCCGGCTGCATTGGAGGCCCTTCATTATTTAATGAAGCGGCAGCCGCAGTAGAATTCCATACGGCTAGTCCTGCTCCAATGCAAGCCAGAGAGGTTCCACCTCTGCGCATAGGGGTTAACCCAGGGTTTTCTTGATTGCTTCAATAACCCGGTCTGCCTGGAACGGCTTTACAATAAAGTCTTTGGCGCCTGCTTGAATGGCGTCAATAACCATCGCCTGCTGTCCCATTGCTGAACACATAATTACCTTTGCATTCGGGTCGAGCTTTTTGATTTCTTTAAGGGCAGCGATCCCGTCCATTTCGGGCATCGTAATATCCATTGTAATCAAGTCGGGTTTGAGCTCCTTGAATTTTTCTACCGCTTGAGTGCCATCCTGGCCTTCTCCTACTACCTCGTAGCCGTTTTTGGTAAGAATGTCCCGGATCATCATTCTCATAAATGCTGCATCGTCTACGATTAAAATACGGTTTGCCATTTGTTATTTTCCTCCCGGTTATTGAAGTTTCTGAATCCGATCCCACTGACTTACAATATCGGTTACCCTGACACCGAAGTTCTCATCAATAACAACAACCTCGCCTTTGGCAATCAGTTTGTTATTTACCAGAATATCGACCGGTTCGCCAGCCAGCTTGTCCAGCTCAATAATCGAGCCTTGGGACAGCTCAAGAATCTCCTTAATTTGTTTCTTGGTCCTTCCTAATTCTACAGTGACTTTAAGCGGAATGTCGAGCAATAAATTCAAGTTTGTGTCATCTGCCTGGGCATAAGACGCGCTTTGGAAGTTGGAGAATTGTACAGGCTGGACATTCACATTCCGGCCAGGCATTGCTCCATATGTATTCGGACCTTGCGCATGCTGCGCAGGTGCGCCAAACGGCTGCTCTTGCGTCGGCATAAAAGTCTGGGCAGGCGGCTCCTGATAGCCCTGAGCTGCAGCAGGCGCTGCCACTGGAGGCGCATAGCTGCTCTCCGGTACAGCCGGCTGGGCTGCTGGTGCAGCCTGAACAGGTTCCGGTTCAGTCGCTCCGCCACCCATCAAGGTCGCTACCATTTCCTTCGCGAAGGATACCGGCAACAGCTGCATAATGGTAGAGTCAATCAAATCACCGATTCTAAGGTCAAAGGAGATTTTGATGAACACATCCACCGGCGGCAAGTTGCTCACGCCTTCTCCGCTATTCACATCCAATATATTAATGCCAGGTGGCGAGATATTGACGAATCTGTTGAAAATGGTGGACATTGAGGTAGCAGATGAGCCCATCATCTGGTTCATCGCTTCCTGTACCGCACTGATGTGGATCTCATTCAAAACTTCATCAGGAATTTCGCCCTCTCCGCCAAGCATCAGATCGGCAATGACCTGTGCATCCTTGGTCTTGATAACGAGCGAGTTAATGCCCTGAAAACCCTCAACGTAATGTACATGTACGGCAACATGCGGTTTGGGAAACTCGCGTTCAAGGTCCTCCCTGCGGATGACCGTAACTTTTGGCGTTGTAATATCCACCTTTTTGCCCAGCAGGGTCGAGAGGGCGGTTGCTGCGCTCCCGAAGGTAATGTTACCAATCTCCCCAAGCGCATCGGACTCAATTAAGCTGATATAATTCTCAGGCTTAAATTCCTCTACCTCTGCCGTCGTATCATTACCCTCGGTTTCCCCGGCAGACTGACGAAGCAGAGCGTCAATTTCCTCCTGGGATAAGTAATCTTTACTCGTCATATTCTTCCTCTACTCCTTCGCTGACAATCTCGTCGATCTGCACGGCCAGCCGATCTTTTACGGAGCCAGGGCTGCCGATAAACTTTAATTTATCACCTACTTTAATATGCAGTCCTTCTTCTACCGACCGATTTAGCGATATGACATCTCCTACCGATAATCCCAAAAATTCATGGATGGTTAAGCTGGACTGTCCCAACTCGGCGACAATATTGAGTTTTGCCCGGTTCACCCGCTGCTCCAGCATCTCCTGCTCGCCGGGAGCTCTCTGTTTCTTCTGGGATACGAACCAGTGGTGGACGGAAAGCCTTGGCATAATTGGTTCGATGACCACATGCGGAATACACAGATTGATCATGCCGGTCGTTTCCCCAATTTTAGTACTTAGCGAGATCAGTGCAATGGTCTCATTGGGCGATACAATTTGCATAAATTGCGGATTCGTCTCCAAAGCTTCCATTCGCGGTGAGATATCGATGACCGTTTTCCATGCTTCCTGCAAGCTTTCAAAGGCCCGGCTGAAAATTCGTTCCATGACGGTCGTTTCAATTTCAGTGAGCGCATTAATCTTGGAGGGAGCTGTTCCCTGACCGCCAAGAAGCCGGTCCAGCATCGCATACGCGACATTGGGATGCACCTCCAGCACCATTCGGCCTTCCAGAGGCTCCGCTTCAAATATATTTAAAACCGTCATTTTCGGAATCGAGCGAATAAATTCATCATATGGAAGCTGCTCGACCTGAACGACACTAATTTGCACGAAGGTCCGAAGTTGAGCTGAGAAATACGTCGTAAGGAAACGGGCGAAGTTCTCATGAATTCTTGTCAGGCTTCGAATATGGTCTTTTGAGAAGCGGACTGCACGCTTGAAATCATACGTACGGATTTTTTTCTGCGTCTCTTCCTTTTTGAGCTCCTCCGCATCCATCTCACCGGAAGACAGAGCCGCTAAAAGCGCGTCGATTTCATTTTGCGATAATACATCAACCAATCCTCTCCCCCCTCTTTAGAAAAAGTAAGCTGCTAATATAACGGTTGGATCATAAAATCTGTTACTTCTATGCTAACCAGCTTGCCGTCCGGAAGGACAGGATTGATCAGATTGATCAGCTTCGCGCTCATTGCATCCTTACCCTTGGAGCCGTTAAGCTCTTCCGGTTTCGAATCAGACAGCACTCTCAAAATGATAGGTTTGATTTGAATATCCTTGATCTTGTCGAAATCTTCCTTCGTCGTCTTTTTATCGAGCTGAAAAGCCAGTCCCAATACGGCGATATAACTAGGGTCTGCAAGGTTGGTCTTGATGTCGCCCATGACGCTCGTCACTTCAACCCGCTTGTCTGCACTTAATTTTTCTGCATGGACGCCATTCACGCTTTGCTTGGCATCCAACGCGTCATTGCCGGAGCTTCCGTTGAAAAGTTGATTGAACAGGAAGACCGCAACAACAGCAATTAATGTAATCGCCAGCAAAATTGTGATCATCCAAGGCAGCATTTTTTTCATGAAGAAGGTCCCTCCGTTTGCTCCGTCCTAATCCCCGCCGCAACTAACCCGATCTGGCGAAGGTAATCCTGAATCCTTGAAGTAATCTCAGCTGCGCTCTCCATGGCTACAATCTTTTTTCCCGTCGTCAAGGTGATCAGCGTATCCGGAACCTCCTCAATCGATTCAATCAGCAGCGCGTTAATGATGAGCTCTGTACCGTTTAACCGCGTCATTGCTATCATGGCTTACCTCCTAAGCTTCAGTTCCGGGGAAGCACGCAGCTAGAAGTGTTCCCCGGACTGCTCAACTGTTCAATTATCGTTTCAGATTGACAACTTCCTGCAGAATTTCATCAGAAGTCGTAATGATTCTCGAATTGGACTGGAAACCGCGCTGGGCGACAATCATCTCGGTGAACTCTGAAGTCAGGTCAACGTTGGACATCTCCAGATGGCCGGCGATGATAGCACCTGTTCCCGCTTCCGCATTGTTCGCCTCCAAATATTCAAAAGCACCATCCGGATTAGCATTAGGAGTGAGCCGGTACAGGTTGCCGCCGATCTTCTCCAGCCCCCCAGGGTTTACGACCTTGATGATCGCAATCCGTATGCCGGTATCTTCACTGGTTCCATCGGCATTGATTGCAATAATGGAACCGTTCTGTGAGATAGAAAACGCCGTGACCTCTTCATCAAGTACAATCGGCTCGCCATCTGTACTCAACAGAAATCCGCCATCGCTGTTTACAAGCTGACGATTCGCATCCGGACGGAAATCACCTGCACGGGTCAAATAAGGCGTTTCCTGTCCTTCTGCCGTTTGTACGGCAAAAAATCCGTCGCCATCAATCCGCAAGTCTGTCGGAACATTTGTCGTCATATCACTGCCTGGTGTATGAATCGTATCAATCGAACCGACAGTAACGCCAAGTCCGACCTGCTTTGCATTGACACCCCCGGTAACTCCGTCAACAGGTGCGGTTACACCAGATACCGTCTGGCTTAAAATATCCTTGAACATGACACGTCCGGCTTTGAAGCCTACTGTATTGACATTCGCGACGTTATTTCCGATGACATCCAGCTTGGTTTGAAAACCGCGCATCCCAGATACACCCGAATACATTGATCTCAACATGAACGAGTTCGTCCTCTCTTTAACTGTTTTCGCCTGCGACATTCATCGTTTGACTGCTTCTGTCGATCCGCAGCCATCGGCCCCCTTGCAGGTCCAGCCGGTTACGAAATGACAACGGCACTATCAATCTGTGTATATACGTTTCCCTTTATCCCCTGGCCATCCATTGCCGTTACGACAGTGCGTGAAGGCACATTGACGATCATTGCAATATCTCTCAGAAGAATCAGGGAGTCCTTCGCTCCTCTTGCCTCCGCCTGATCAATTGCCCCTGCAATTTTTTCCATTTGCTCCGGTTGAAGAACGATTCCTCTTTGTTGCATTCGAAGTTGTGCATGGTGGCTGAACTTCAGCACCTTCTCATCGAGCAGTTCCTGAAATTTCGCCTGACTGCAACTCTGAGCCTGAACATTGGTTTTAACAGGGCGTACTCCTATTGGAGAAGTTGTTCCTATTAGCTGTCCAATGCTTATTTTATTGCTCATCAGGCACTTCACCGCCAGAAGCTGCCCCGTCTGGTGTGACGTTCTCACCGCCATCGCTTCCTTTGTCCGGCTCAGGAGTATGATCCTCCGGAGTATCGGCTGCAGGTGCGGTTCTGATGGCAACAATATCATCCATATCTATCTTGCTGTCTCCTGATATTGCAAACAGCTTTCCATCCTTGACCGTAATGGAATCCACGACCCCGGTATGCGTCTTCGATGGGCCCTGGCTGTCCTTCTCGATCCAGTCAATCGTTTTGCCAATGATGCTCGATGCCGTGCCAAGACTGTTTCTCATCAGCTTCATTTCGCCGGACATCTTCATCAGTTGCTCTACGGAGGAGAATTGTGCCATCTGGGCAATAAAATCACGGTCCTGGAGCGGATTCATGGGATCCTGGTGACGAATCTGGGCGATCAGAATCCGCAGGAACTGATCCTGGCCAAGCGTATCGGCTTTCTCCTTCGTAGGCGCCGCCTTTACATTACTGGGACTATAATTGGGCCATATGTTTTTCGTCGGCAAGACGTCACTCAATCGTTATTCACCTCCGGTTCAAGCCGTTACATTAATGCTGTCTTCAAGCTGCTCGCTAAGCTGCCTGAATTCGGACTCGAAGCTGTCCTCGCCCTTTTGCTCGGAAGCCTGTCCTTGTCTCCCCGGTGTCTGCTGCTGTTGTCCGGAACCTTGCTCGCGTCCGTTCTGATACTGGTTCTGACCGGACTCCGGCGCATGGGTTACCTCGAGCCGATCAACCTGAAGCCCTTGTTGCTGTAGTGCTGCCCTGAGCTGGGACATCTGATTCTCCAGCATATCCTTGGCATTGCGACTATCTGTAACAAACAAAGCCGTGAGCTGGCCGTTCTGCAGCGTCAGCTTGATATCCACCTGTCCCAGATGCTCCGGGAACAGCGAGATCCTCGCCTCGGACATTCCTTTCAGGCTGGTGAGCTGCATCTGCTTAAATAAAAAGCTCTCCATTCTCTCCGCGAACCGGTCAGCCGGAACAGCTGGCATCGGTGCTGCTTGCGGAGCGGCCTGGAATTGTGGCTTCACCGTCTCAGCGCCTGCTGCCGGATTGTGTCCTGCTGTCAGCAAATCTGCCTGTTCAGCAGAAGCTGTTGCGGTCGCTGACGCGCTTTGCACTCCAGTCTCCGAAGCCTGCTTCAATAACGGATGGAAGGAGGAACGGCCTAGTCTGGCGAGCAACGTCTGGTTTGCCGCATGTTGGGGTGCCTGGATCGTTCCGCCGCGCAGATCGAGCTGCTGTTCTTCTGATTGCTCCGCGGTACCCGTTTTGCCTGCGCCCGCTGCAAGCCATTGCTTGAGTGCTTCCAGTTTATTCTCCAAAAGCGGGGAAAATGCAGCCTGCACCGGCTTTGGAAGACCCTGCTCCGCAACCGTACGAATCTGTTGAAGCAACTCCTCAACCTTATTCTTCAAAGCCGGAACAGCTGCCAGCGTCTGCGCTTGAGACTGCTCCGCCTGAAGTTCTGACTCAGGCATCGTCTTGGCTCCCTGGTCGGCTACAGCCTGTACCAATGCCGCATTTGTAGAAAAAGCAGCCGATCCAGACAATGCTTGAGATTGAAGGGCTTCCTGTTCTGCATCATTTTGTACTTGAGCAGGCAGCATCATCGTAATGGTATAGAGCAGCGCTTGCAGCTCTGCGGCCATTTCCTCTAATGGAGCCGGGTCTGTTTCCTCATCAAGCTGATCAAGCTGGACTTGAATCTCATCCACCAGCGAAATCAGATTTTCCAGCCCATCCTTATCTGCCAAGGCCATTTCGCCTTGAAGAAGTGCCGCCAGACTGCTCACATTTGTTCCGCTTGCTTGTGTGTCTCCCTTGCCATTCACGAACTGCACCAGCATTTGCGGGAAAGCCTGGGCATCTCCCGTATTTCCCGTCATGCCAGGCTTGGCAGCTCCCTGCGCCGGCGAGTTGGATGCGGAGGCGATCAGCATCAATTGTCCTGCTGACATTTGCAATGTATTCACCTCCTTTCGGTAGAATTAGAGGCTTCTATTGCTTTTTCGCCGGCGGAGCCGACGGTGTGCCCGCCGTATTATTGCTTGAGTTGGTCAAGCGCTTCACTCTGGCTTGCAGAGCTGCAATCTGCTGATCCCTTACCGGAACCGAGTCCTTCATAAGCATGGTCGCATCAGCAGCAATTTTCGGCGTCATTTTCTCCATCACTTTTGCCCGGTCATCCGTCTTCATTGCATTTAAAATGAGTACCATCTCCGGAAGCTCCATATTTTGCAGGATTGGAGCGGCTTTGCTCGGTGACATTTTGGTATACATGGATGCCAAGTCTTTAATTTCGGCCGTATATTGTTCCTCGGTCAGCTCAGGGTTTTCAGCATTTTGAGCCAGCTCATCCACTTTGGACTGAAGCTCCGAAATTTTCGCTTCCTGTGTGCTTTGCTCGCCAAGCGCCTTTTTCAGTTCGGCTTCTTTTGCAGCAAGCTTATTTTGAAGATCCTTCACCTGATCGTTGGTTCCCTCTGCTTTTTCGTCTTGCCCTTCATTTGTCTCTTCTGCCAGCTTCGCTTTATTAGGACCATCCGGGAGCAAGTTCCCGATCAGCGGAATCTGGTTGCCGACATCCAGCATCTTGCCCCGAATATCCGGACTAAAAACCGCAAGGATGACAGCCAGCAGAACGACCGTAAAGAGGAGCGGCGTAATGAAGAAAAGCAGCCTCTCAAATACGCTGTAACTTCTTTCTTCTTCTAAATCCGACATGCGATCCCCCTCCGCTTGTTGTCGCTCCGGCGCACTTTTCGTTTAACGCGCTGCCGTCTTGAAACGGACGGACGCAATTTCATCCAGTTCGTTCTGCTCTTTCAGCAGGACCACCTGACTAAATCGGCCATAGGCATTTTCCTTAGCCTTCAGCCATACCTTCTCATCCATCATTTTCTCCGAGAGATAACTTTTGCTGCGATCCACTTCCGCCTTGGCTGCCTTGACATCACCTGATTTACGGATAATGGATTCTTCCAAATGCTCCACATACTGCTGCATAACCCGAAGTTCTGACAAGGCTACCAGCGTGGCAGATGCCTGCAGGAGCTTGTCCGCCCAATGCTGCTTCTCCGCCTCCAGCTGCTCGAGCGACTGCTCTTCAAGCTGAAGCTTGCCAACTGCGACGGACAGCAACCATTCCGCCTGGGTCTTTTGGCTTGTTTTCAGATCAACAATCTTCTGGTAAGGATACCGGTACTTGCCCATTAGCCTGTTCATCTCCTGTAAAAGTCAATCATTAGGCGCTGCTTTGCTTCCTCGAAGTCTACCTTTTCCGTTGTTTTCTGCTGTGTGAATCCCCGAATCGTATCGATGTATTGAATCGCCCGGTCAATCTCTGCATTGGAGCCTGACTGGTAGGCGCCGATGTTAATCAAATCCTCTGAATCCCTGAAGGTGGCAAGCAAGCTTTTCAGCTCATTCGCCGCATCCTGATGCTCCTCGGCCACAATCTCCTTCATGACACGGCTGACCGACTGCAGCACATCAATTGCCGGGAAATGTCCCTTGTGCGCCAATGACCGGCTTAGGACGATATGCCCATCAAGAATCCCCCGGACTGCATCCGCTATCGGCTCATTCATATCATCACCGTCGACAAGTACCGTATAAAATGCCGTAATGGAGCCTGTCGGCCCGGTTCCGGCCCTCTCCAGCAGCTTGGGCAGCTCCGCAAATACGGAAGGTGTATACCCCCTTGTTGCCGGCGGCTCCCCAATCGCAAGTCCTACCTCGCGGAGCGCCATTGCATACCGTGTGACGGAATCCATCATCAACATGACGTTCAGTCCACGGTCACGGAAATACTCCGCGATCGTCGTTGCAATCAGCGCCCCTTTCATCCGGATCAGTGCCGGCTGGTCTGAGGTGGCAACAATAACGACCGATCGGGCCAAACCTTCGGGACCCAGATCCTTCTCAATAAACTCCAGTACCTCGCGTCCCCGCTCTCCGATAAGCGCAATAACGTTGACATCTGCCGAAGTATTGCGTGCAATCATGCCGAGCAATGTACTCTTACCGACACCTGATCCGGCAAAAATGCCAACCCGCTGGCCCTGCCCTACAGTCAGCAGTCCGTCAATAGCCCGGACACCGATGCTTAGCGGGTCCTTGACCCTTGGCCGCATCAGCGGGTTGCCCGGCTGATTGTAGGTGGAGTAGTGCGGCATCCGGGTAGGGATGTGCGAGCCGTCAAGCGGCTGCCCGAGCCCGTCAAGCACCTTGCCAAGCAACTCGGAACCGACCTGGATCGTAAGCGGCTTGCCCGTTCCTACGACATCACAACCGGGACCAATGGCATGCAAATCCCCAAGCGGCATTAAAATAACTTTGTTGTCACGGAAGCCCACAACCTCTGCTTTTAACGGCTTGGTTGATTTGGCCGGATAAATGTAACACAAATCACCTACGCTGGCGTCCGGCCCTTCCGATTCAACAGTCAGTCCGATGACCTGAGTAACCTTGCCATTAACCCGAACCGGGTCGATCGTCCGCAAATGCTCGATATAGCGTGAGGTGTCAAGCCTGCTCATCCGTACCCCTCCGCTCTTCACCTTGAATCGCAAGCTGAATCAGTTCCCGCTTAATTTCCTCAAGCTGCGTATCGATTCGGGCATCAATGCTTCCATACATCGAGCGGATGACACAGCCATGGCCTTTGACGGATACATCAGGAAGAATTTGCAATTCAGCCTGGGAGTCAATTGCCAGTGAAAGCTCTTCCCGTGCCGCTTCCATAAAGGCAAGCTGATCAGGTGCCACACAAAGAGCAATCATCCCCTGCTCTCTTCTGCGGGATAGCGACTTCACGACGAGTTCAAGAGCCCAATCTGGTGCGGCAGTTAATTGCTTGCCGATGATTTTCTCCGAGATCGAGCAGCTAAGCTCCACCAGGAAAGGCTCAGCCTCCTGAATAATTTCTTCCCGGCTTCTGTAAGCCTGCTCCAGAAGCGCCTTCGCATCCTCTATCTGCTGCGCCCACTGCCTGCTATTGTCTTCCTCGGCATGAACAAGCCCTTCCTGATAACCTTGATCATATCCCTGCTTGCGCAAGCTCTCTTCAAGCTGCTCATCCTCGGCGCGGCGCTCGCTCCACCATTGCCCGATCTGTTCCTTCGCCGCCTGCAGCATCTGTTCCGCCTCGGCAGCAGCCTGCTCCAGCCGCTCTTTCGCATAGGATTCTGCATCCTCTATGATTTGATCTCTGAGCTGTCTGGTCTGCAGTTCTTCTTCTGTCGGCAAGTAATGCTCCAGCGGCTGCTCGCTTTCCTGATGGGCGGCAAAAGCATACCGCTTCTCCGTCTGGAGCTTCTTGAGATCCTCCATTGCTACGACATGGGCTGACTTGATCAGGTTAGACAATGATGTCGTCACCTCCGCCGCGAGCGATAATAATCTCTCCGGATTCCTCTAGTCTGCGAATGGTAGCTACGATGCGAGTCTGTGCTTCCTCCACATCACGAAGCCGCACAGGTCCCATAAATTCCATTTCCTCTTTGAATGTTTCCGACATCCGTTTGGACATATTGCGGAAAATAGCTTCCCGCACCTCTTCGCTTGCCACCTTGAGCGCCAACTGGAGGTCCGAGCTTTCAATATCACGGATAATGCGTTGAATCGAACGGTTGTCGATGTTGACGATGTCCTCAAATACAAACATGCGTTTCTTGATTTCTTCTGCCAGCTCCGGATCCTGAATCTCAAGCGAATCCAGAATGGTACGCTCTGTACCGCGATCGACGCCATTGAGGATCTGCACGATGGACTCGATTCCGCCCGCAGTCGTGTAATCCTGGGTAACGGTCGCGGAAAGTTTCTGCTCCAGCACTCGTTCCACCTGTGCAATTACCTCTGGTGAAGTGCTGTCCATCAGGGCGATTCTGCGGGCTACATCGGCCTGCTTATCCTGTGGGAGCGAAGACAGAATCGCTGACGATTGCTCTGACTGAAGATAAGACAATACAAGTGCAATGGTCTGGGAATTCTCATTTTGTATAAAGTTCAAAATCTGGGTTGGCTCTGCCTTCCTGGCAAAGTCAAACGGCCTGACCTGCAGTGTAGCGGTAAGACGATTAAGAACCTCCATTGCTTTCGACTCGCCCAAAGCCTTCTCAAGAATCGTCTTCGCATAAGCGATACCGCCTTGAGAGATATACTCCTGGGCCATACATATCTGATGAAACTCGGCAAGGATTGTCTCCTTCTCTCCTCCGTCCACCTTGCGGACGTTGGCAATTTCCAGCGTCAGCTGCTCAATCTCCTCTTCTCTCAAATGCTTGAAGATTTGTGCGGATACCTCAGGTCCCAGCGTAATGAGCAGAATGGCAGCTTTTTGTCTGCCGGACAAGCCCTGCATTGTCTTAGCCAATACTTCCACCTCTATTCATCAACAAGCCATGTCCGCAGCAGATTGACAAATTCCTCCGGCTTACGTTTTGCAAGCTCCTCCAATTGCTTGCGAACCTGACTTTCACTCGTCTCGCTGTCAAGGTCAATTGTCGGATACTCGACCCTGGGTTGTTCAAAATATTCTTCTTCATCATCGATGTTTGATTGTTTGCGCCGGCGGTTAATAAGATATACAGCACCTCCGCCCACAAGCAGGGCAGCGAGGCCAATACCTGCCATCCACGGCCATGATAAGCCGCTGGCAGCCGTCGTATCTTGAGGTCCGGCATAAGATTGAGCAAAAATTGAAACCTTTTTGCCCATTAATACGTCATCATCTATGTTCTGTCCTGAATCGGAAAGCTGTGCTCTGACAAAAGGAATCAGATAATTGGAAATTTCCTGACGCTGCTCATCCGTCAGCTGTGCAGTCTCGATCCCTACACTTACAGACAAATCCTTGACCACAAAAGGACCGGAGACAATATTATTTGTAATGCGGCTTACATCGTAGTTGGTCGTACGCGAAGCTTCTTCGCTGTTTGTTGACCTTCCATCTGTTGCCTGATATCCCGGAACATCGGTTTCACCTGTTCCAACCACGCCGCCTGCAGGGGCATCTCCGCCTGTTGACGAACGACTTGATTCGGTTTCGCTAATGATAATTCCCCGGTTGTCATTGTCCTCGAGCGGTTGAACGAGCGTCTGCGTCGAGTTCTTTTGGTCAAAGTTCAATGTGGCAGCCACGCTGATGACGACCTTGTCAGCCCCATAGAAGCGGCCCAAAAACTCTTTGATGCTTTTGCGCACTTCTTCTTTGAACTTTCTTTCGATCTGGAATTGCGTATCCACTGGCTGGGTCGACATACCTGTACCGGCAAGCTTGCTTGAAGCAAACAGCTCGGATTGTTGGCTTGAGATGGTAATGTCCTCCGTCGCCAGATTTGGAATAGCCGTCTTAACCAGATTGTAGTACCCGTCTATCGCTTCCTGGGTAGGACGATAGCCCGGTTTGAATGTCAGTACAACAGAAGCCGAAGCCGGCTCCTTGCCATTCGGATTAATAAAGATGCTCTCCTCCGGCAGATTAATAAGCACATTGGATTTCTGTATTCCTTCCATGCTGTTAAGCATACGCTGAATTTCGCCGTTCAGCGCATTGCGATACATGACGTTGAACTCATTCTCTGTCCGACCAAAGGCCGAGGACCCTTGACCGAAGGCATCAAAGCCTATGGAACCGTTCTGGACCAGTCCTTGCGAACCAACATCCACCCTTACCTTGGCTGCATTTGCGGCTGGTACGGAAATGGTTGTGCCATTTGCACCAAGCTTGTACTCAATTTTGTTGCTGTCCAGATATTGTGTAATCGAAGCTGCGTCGGCAGCATCCAAATCCTGAAAAACCAGCTCGTATTCGGTCCGTGAAAAAATCAGAACCAGCAAAACAATGCTGATGATGAAAAAGCCAAGTGTTGCGCCCAACAGCATTCTCTTTGTTTTGCTCAATTGCGTCCAATACTGGGAAACCCGGTCCCTGTATTGGGTAACCTTTTCGTTCACAATTTCACCCCACCCAGCTCCTTGCCTTATTGTATGCTGTGATTATTACACCTGCATCCGCATCATTTCCTGGTAAGCCTCAACGACTTTGTTGCGGATCTGGGCCGTAAGCTGCAAGCTGAGCTGAGCCTGTTCGGAGACAACCATGACTTCCGACACATCTGCCTGTCCGATAATAAAACGGTCTGTTACTTTATGTACGGCTTTCTCCTGTTCACTTACTCCGTCAATCGCTTTTTTCAGAAAATCTCCGAAGTTTGCGGTGACTTCTGCCGGCGTGTTCTCGCCCTTCTTCACTTCAGTCGTAGCTTTTATTGCAGAGGAGAATGGGCTTAAGCCTGCTTTCACATTTTCAATCATGAAATAATTCCTCCGAATCCTGTTCTGTTATTATTTCCCGATCTCCAGGGCCTTGGTAAACATTGCTTTGGTCGCATTCAGCGCTGTTACATTCGCCTCATACGAGCGAGTTGCCGAGATCATATCTACCATTTCCTTGAGAATATCCACGTTTGGCAGTTTGACATATCCTTCTGCATCCGCATCAGGATGACTTGGGTTATACACCAGCTTCGGCGGTGTCCGGTCCTCCATGATCTGTGAGACCTTTACGCCGCCCTGGGACTTGCTTCCGCCATCTATCTCCCTTTTCAGCGTATCCGCAAAGGAAGGACGAATCTGTTCCATGACGGTGAGTTTACGTGCATATGGTTCAAAC
Organism: Paenibacillus pinihumi DSM 23905 = JCM 16419; assembly: GCF_000422505.1. Lineage (GTDB taxonomy): Bacteria > Bacillota > Bacilli > Paenibacillales > Paenibacillaceae > Paenibacillus_D > Paenibacillus_D pinihumi. Next base: position 530,925 of record NZ_KE383864.1, read on the forward strand.
TGCCCATTCACTACCTTCCCCCTTGTCGTTTCCGCATTGGCAATGTTAGAGGATATCACATCCATTCTTAATCTTTGGGCCGTTAAGGCCGAAGCGCTGGCGTCAAACCCATTCGATAGTCTCATTGTCAGCTTCTCCCTTCAATGGCAGTCCGGATCATCCTGATATCGTGGCTAACCTGATGTATAAGCGCGTTGTAACGAAGCTGGTTCTTGGCAAGCAGCGACATTTCCCGGTCAATATCCACATTGTTCACGTTGTTGTTCATGACCGATATTTCATCCGTCTCTACTCCTATCCGTAAAGGACCTGTCTGTCCGCCGGCTCCCAAATGTTTGGGATTTGTTCGCTTCAGTGGTAGATTAGCCCCATCTGATTTGCCCATTTCCTGTTCCAGATACTTCTCAAATACGACTTCCGAACGTTTAAAATAGGGTGTATCCGCGTTCGCCACATTGTTAGAAATAACCTGTTGGCGTAATTCGGCGGCCCGCACTGCTCCATTCAGTCTCTGAAAATTAGAACCGTTTAATAAATTCACGGACAAGCCTCGCTCTCTCTGTTATTCTTTGTAGTAATTCAACAGATTGACCTACTTTCCTTCTTTCTTCGACAAATTATTATTAAAAAAATGAGAACGAAATGTCGAATTTTCGTCTCATCATTATGTTCCATAATTTTGAATTCTTTAACAATAAGCAAAAAGCCCTATCTTTGTTTCAAGATAGGGCGTTCAAGGGAAAATAGACCTGTTTTTCAGGCTTTTATTTTTGCCAACTCCTGCATAAGCTGTACATTTAGTATTTTGATATAGGTTCCCTTCATTCCCAGGGAACGTGTTTCAATCACACCCGCACTCTCCAGCTTGCGCAGCGCATTGACGATGACAGAGCGGGTAATCCCGACACGGTCGGCAATTTTGGAAGCAACCAGAAGACCTTCTTTTTCTCCCAGCTCTTCGAAAATATGATCCACTGCCTCCAGTTCGCTAAAAGATAGCGAATTGACGGCTACCGTCACCGCTGCCCGGCTGCGTGCCTCCAGTTCAATCTCCTCGGCACGCTCGCGCAAAATTTCCATACCGACGATCGTAGACCCGTATTCAGCCAATATCAGATCGCTATCATCGAAGATACCTTCACTGCGTGTTAAAATTAGCGTCCCAAGACGGTCTCCCCCGCCTTGAATCGGGACGACCGTCATCACGCCATGCTTGGAAATCTCAGGGAACACCTGTGCAATCCCCATTTCAGGCACAACATTGGTCACCGTTTCCTGCACAGACAAGAACCGTTCGTTACTCTCCTGCGGGAACCTCAAATCGGCAGCAGAAGCCGCCTTCAGCTTTTCATGCTCCCAGACTCCGGCTGCCGCACAGCCCAAAATTTTGCCTCTGCGGCTGACTACGAATACATCGGCCTGAATCGTCGAGCACAAGACCTCTGCCATTTCTCTGAAATTAAGCGCCTTACCGGCGGCCCGCTGGAGCAACCGATTCAACGTTCGTGTTTTTGCAAGTAAGGTCATACCAAATCCTCCTACTACTCTTTCCGGGGAACACTATCCGCTATAATATATATTGGCTCAAATCACGGTTTTGCGCAATATCCCCGACCTTATCCCGAACATATTCCGGCGTAATCGTCATCTGTTCAAGATTCAAATCCGGCGCCTCGAACGAGAGATCCTCGAGCAGCTTCTCCAGAATCGTATGAAGTCTGCGCGCACCAATATTTTCTGTATTCCGGTTCACATCTGCAGCAATACCGGCTATTTCCCGGATAGAATCCTCTGAAAAATCAATTGTAATGCCCTCAGTCTCGAGCAGGGCAGAATATTGCTTGGTCAATGCATTTTTAGGCTCAGTCAAAATTTTCACGAAATCTTCAAGCGACAAATCGCTCAGCTCCACCCGGATCGGGAAGCGGCCCTGAAGCTCAGGAATGAGATCAGAAGGCTTGGCGATATGGAATGCGCCTGCGGCGATAAACAGTACATAATCCGTCTTTACCGGGCCATATTTAGTCATGACGGTAGAACCCTCTACAATCGGTAAAATATCGCGCTGTACGCCTTCACGGGACACGTCTGGCCCTGATCCGCGGGACGGGCTGGCAATTTTGTCGATCTCATCGATAAAAATCATGCCCGACTGCTCGGCACGGTTCACGGACTCCTGGATGACATCATCCATATCAATGAGCTTGTTCGCTTCCTCTTGCGTAAGCACTTTGCGTGCTTCCTTTACCGTCAGCTTGCGCTTCTTGAACCGCTTGGGCATGAGTTGGCCGAACATCTCCTGCATGTTCATGCCCATCCCTTCTCCGCCTTGTCCGGAGAGCATATCTAGCATATTTGGGGCATTGTCCTCGACTTCGATCTCTACAAGCTCAGACTCGAGCTGACCGGCCTCCAGCTGCCACTTGACCTGTCTTCTGCGCTCAATAATCGTATTGTCCGTCTCAGGCTCTTCCTGTTCCTGCTGCTGTTGCTGTCCGAAAATCATCTCCAGCGGGTTGCGCTGGGACTTTGCCTTCTTGTCGGAAGGAACCAGGATTGAAACCAATCTTTCATTAGCCAGCTTCTCCGCCTTGTCCTTGACGGCTTCTGTCTTCTCCGCCTTGACCATGCGGATCGCTGTCTCAACCAGATCGCGAACCATCGATTCCACATCACGGCCCACGTAGCCGACTTCGGTAAATTTCGTTGCTTCTACCTTGACGAACGGGGCATTGACAAGCTTGGCAAGCCTGCGGGCGATCTCGGTTTTACCGACCCCTGTCGGCCCGATCATCAAAATATTTTTAGGCATAATTTCATCACGCAGCGATTCTTCCAGCCGGCTGCGGCGATAACGGTTTCTCAGAGCGATAGCCACTGACCGTTTGGCCAGTTTTTGACCGACAATATATTTGTCCAGCTCCGCGACAATCTGGCGCGGCGTCAACGCTTCATTTCCCATCCAGTATCCCTCCGTATTAGCTCCGGCTAGTTATAGTTAAAACTAATTTGAATGAATAACTTTGAGCAAGGCTCATTCAACTTATGATAGATATATTGTATATTATATTTCTTCAACAATAATGTTATGGTTGGTATAGACGCAAATTTCTGCGGCAATTTCAAGTGAAGCCTTAGCTACTTCCTTGGCTTCCATATCCGTAGCATGACGGGTAAGCGCCCGGGCAGCAGACATCGCAAAGCTGCCTCCTGAGCCAATCGCCACAATGCCGTCATCAGGTTCAATAATCTCCCCGTTGCCGGAAATCAGCAGCATGCCTTTGGCGTCCATGACGATCATCATCGCTTCCAGCCTTCTAAGCACCCGGTCCGAGCGCCAGTCCTTAGCCATTTCTACCGCAGCCCGCTGCAAATTGCCGTGATGCTCCTCCAGCTTGCCCTCAAATTTCTCGAACAGTGTAATCGCATCAGCAACAGAGCCGGCAAAACCGGCTACAACCTGACCACGAAATAGTCTGCGAACCTTTTTAGCAGAATTCTTCATGATCATGTTGCTGCCAAAAGTCACCTGGCCGTCCCCGGCAATTGCGCCCTTGCCATTGCAGCGTACGGCACAAATCGTGGTAGCATGAAACTGCATTTCCATCTCTATTCCTCCCTTGTCCGGCTAGTGCTTTATCAGTTAAACGTTGGAACCAAGAGCCAGCTGCTCAGCCTTGAATTGCTGCAATGTCTCAAGCGCACGGCTGGCAATTGCTTCATTCTTTTCCTTCTTGTTGCGGATCTTGGAGCCGAGCGGCGGGAACAGGCCGAAATTGGCATTCATCGGCTGAAAGTGCTTGAAGTCCGCAGTCGTAATATATTCAGCCATACTGCCAAGCGTTGTCTCCGCAGGGAACACAACAGGGTCCAGCCCCTGGGCAAGACGGCCGGCATTAATACCGGCAATAAGGCCGGAAGCTGCTGATTCTACGTAGCCTTCCACACCCGTCATCTGACCGGCGAAGAACAGATTGCTGCGGTCTTTGAACTGGTACGTCGCATTCAAAAGTCTCGGAGAATTGATAAATGTATTGCGGTGCATGACCCCAAACCGGACAAATTCCGCATTTTCAAGGCCAGGGATCAGGGAAAATACTTTCTTCTGCTCGCCCCATTTCAGATGCGTCTGGAAGCCCACTAAATTATAGAGCGTCCCGGCAGCATTATCCTGTCTAAGCTGAACTACCGCGTAAGGCAGCTTGCCTGTGTGCGGATTGACAAGGCCTACCGGCTTCATCGCCCCGAACAACAGTGTCTGCTTGCCACGGCTGGCAATCACCTCAACAGGCATGCAGCCCTCAAAGTAAATTTCCTTCTCGAAATCTTTAAGCTCCGCCTTCTCAGCGGTAATAAGCGCCTCATAGAACGCTTCGAACTCTTCCTCTGTCATCGGGCAGTTCAAATAGGCTGCTTCTCCCTTATCATAACGGGAAGCCAAATAGACCTTGCTCATATCGATTGAATCCTTCTCGACAATCGGTGCAGCCGCGTCATAGAAGTAGAAATATTCTTCTCCCATCAGATCCTTGATCTGCTGGGAGAGGGCCGGGGAAGTGAGTGGTCCTGTCGCAATGACAACAATGCCGTCCTGCGGAATCTCCGTTACTTCTTCTGCGCGCACGTCGACAAGCGGATGCTCGTGCAGCGAAGTTGTAACTGCGGAGGAGAAGCCGTCACGGTCTACAGCGAGCGCTCCCCCTGCCGGAACAGCATGCTTGTCGGCACTGCCCAATATTAGCGATCCGAGCTGGCGCATTTCCTCTTTCAGCACGCCTACTGCATTGGTCAAGCCGTTGGCCCGCAGACTGTTGCTGCAAACAAGCTCTGCAAATTTATCTGTATGGTGCGCAGGTGTACGCGTGGTAGGTCTCATCTCATACAATGTGACCGGTACGCCTTGGGAAGCGATTTGCCAGGCAGCTTCGCTTCCTGCCAGTCCGGCACCAATTACGGTTACTCTTTTTTGCTCAATCAACGATTTTCTCCTGCCTTTCTGTTGCTCCAAACCCGCCAGTCCCTGTCTGCATTAGCAAGCAAACAGGGCTTAGGTATGTTATTCTGCCTGTTCCTGTTCGTCAGGCAGCTCTTCTGTATGGTCACATCCGGTACACTGGATTCTGCCGCCGCTGCGGTTGCGCTTTTCGATCATCACATTGCCGCATTTCGGACACGGCTTGCTGACCGGCTTATCCCAGGACACATAATCACAGCCCGGATATTGGTCGCAGCCATAGAAGATGCGTCCTTTTTTGCTGCGGCGTTCGATAATTTTGCCTTCCTTGCATTTCGGACAGGTTACACCGATGTCTTTGATAATCGGCTTCGTGTTGCGGCAGTCCGGGAAACCGGAGCAGGCAAGAAACTTGCCGAAGCGACCCATCTTGTACACCATATGCTTGCCGCATTTCTCACACAGCTCATCGGATACTTCATCCTGGATCTCGATTTCCTTCATCTCTTCCTCAGCGACTTCCAGCCGCTTCTCAAAGGAAGTATAGAAGGAGCCAAGCACCTTGACCCAGTCCTCCGTCCCCTCTTCAACGTGGTCCAAATCGCCTTCCATATGTGCAGTAAATTCTGCATCAAGAATTTCCGGGAAGAACTCTTCCATGAGCTGAATAACCAGGTCTCCAAGCTCTGTCGGCATAAACTTCTTTTCTTCAATCGCCACATAACCACGCTTCTGGATCGTCTCCAGCGTCGGGGCATAGGTGCTTGGCCGTCCAATGCCCAGCTCCTCCAGCGTACGAACAAGCCTTGCCTCGGTATAACGCGGAGGAGGCTGTGTAAAGTGCTGCTTAGGCTCAATCTCCTGCTTTTTCGCTACATTCTGCTCGGCAAGAGGCGGAAGGAACTTTTCGTCATCTGTTGCCGTTCCATCATCATTGCCCTCGACATAGACCTTCATGAAGCCCGGGAATTTCAGCTTCGAGCCGGTCGCTCTATAGATAGCCGCGCCACAGGACAAATCGACCGTCATTGTATCCAGCACAGCCGATTCCATCTGGCTGGCGATGAACCGCTCCCATACCAGCTTGTATAGCCGGAACTGGTCACGGCTTAAAAACGGCTTCATGGTATCAGGGTCCCGCAGCACGGACGTAGGGCGGATCGCTTCATGCGCATCTTGAGCGCCTGCACTCTTCTTTGTATAAGTACGGTATTGCTCAGGAGCATACTCCGCGCCGTATTTTTCCTGAATAAATGCTTTCGCTTCCTCCTGGGCAACAGGAGAAATGCGGGTAGAGTCCGTCCTCATATACGTTATCAGACCGACAGTTCCCTCTTTGCCAAGCTCAACACCCTCATACAGCTGCTGGGCCACTGACATAGTCTTGGCTGCGCGGAATCCGAGCTTGCGGGCAGCCTCCTGCTGCAGGGAGCTTGTAATAAACGGCGGAGCAGGATGCCGTTGACGCTCCTTCTCCTTCACCTGCTGTACGACAAATTCGGAGTCTCCCATTGCAGCGAGAACTTCATTTACATCACTCTCACTGGAAAGCTCACGCTTCTCGCCATTAAGTTTGTAGAACTTCGCTTCAAATTCGGATTTGTTATGAATCAGCTTGGCCGTAATCGACCAGTATTCTTCCGGAACAAACTCATCGATTTCATTCTCCCGGTCGATAATAAGTTTAACAGCTACCGATTGCACACGTCCGGCAGACAGTCCCTTTTTAACCTTTTTCCACAATAGCGGACTAATCTTATAGCCAACCAGACGGTCCAATATCCGGCGGGCCTGCTGAGCGTTGACCAGATCCATATTAATTTTGCGCGGCGTCTTGAAGGCATCCTTGACTGCCTGCTTCGTAATTTCGTTGAATACGACCCGGCATTCCGCTGTATCATCCAGTTCCAGATAATGAGCCAAATGCCAGGCGATTGCTTCCCCTTCACGATCGGGGTCAGCCGCGAGATATACTTTTTTTACTTTTTTCCGGGCGTCCTTCAGTTCCTTAAGAACGCTTCCTTTGCCTCGGATTGTAATATATTTGGGATTAAAATCATTTTCGACCTCAACGCCAATCTGACTTTTTGGCAGATCCCGAATATGGCCCATGGAGGCCTTGACAATATATTTGCTGCCCAAATATTTGCCGATTGTTTTTGCTTTGGCCGGTGATTCTACAATTACCAGTGAATCCGCCATTGATGCGTCCTCCTCTCTGTCTCACTTTTCATAGGTTTCATAGTTCCTGTTCATATCCATGTTTGGTTGGTAACAAGCTGCTTGCCCGAGTTTAGCGGCAATCAGATTCATTCAGCGGACGGCATCGTTCCGGTGCAATTGCTTAAACAAGCCATTAAACTGTTAAAAGCTGCTGCCCGGCACCGGCTATCTGACGCTGCCGCTTCGGTTTATAAAGCACTATATATAGAACCTGCGTGCTGTTCAACTCTTTGTTTTATAGATAAATTTATCAGAACTGCATGCAAAAGTCCAAATGTCAGCCCCGAACGCTCATGAAGCTCATCTGCGGTACTGGGTTTATCCTGAATTAATTCCAATACTTTCTTCTCCTCAGATGACAGTTCAACCAGCTCCTGGCACACCGCAGTCTGTACAGGTTGCAGCTTCGTCAGTATATCCTCACGGAAACGGAATTCTTCCATTATATCCTCCGCTCCCATTGTAAGCTTGGCTCCCGAGTCCTTGATCAGACGATTGGTTCCTTTGCTTTTAGGCGAATTAACCTGGCCTGGAACGGCAAACAGCTCACGGTTCATCTCTTGGGCGAAAGTCGCTGTAATGAGTGAACCGCTCTGCTCGGCAGCCTCTACGACCAGCGTTCCGCTGGAAAGGCCTGCTATAATGCGATTCCGCTGCGGGAACAGGCCGGGATGCAGTCTTGTGCCTAACGGGTATTCAGAGACAATGAGGCCGTCTTGAGCAATTTGTCTGTACAGCGCACGGTTCTCGGGAGGATATATAATATCTACCGGAGTGCCGAGCACCGCAACTGTTGAAGCTTCATGCCCTACCGCACCCTCATGTGCAATCCGGTCAATTCCTTTCGCCAGCCCGCTTACAACTGTAAACCCTAATGCTGCCAATTGTCCAGCCAAACTTAATGCAATCTGCCTGCCATAGGAACTGGGAAGCCGGGTTCCAACCATGGCAATCGACGGGCGATGCAGCAACTCACTGCGGCCAATCAAATACAATACCCAGGGCGGACGCACCGTCTGCTTCAGAAGAACAGGATATTCCGGGTCCAGAATAGTAAGAACCCCAGTCCCAAGACGTATATAACGCTGCTCTGCTTCAACAAGAATGCCATCTTGCAATGCCTTGCGCCATGATGCAAGCTGCTTGCTGTCAAGTCCCGCCTCCAGCCATTCCCGGTCACTGAAATCAAGTGCCAGATGGAGGCATGTGCCTTTATTTGTATAACAGATTACCTTATTTATCGTATGCCAGGCAATTCCCTTCGTCTCGTTAAGCCCGATCAGAATTGCTCTTGCCATCGCTGTATTGTTATGCATGTGCATATGCGGAGCCCTCCAATCAGGTCCGCCAGCATTCTTTTCCTATTGTGCTTGACAAATGCCAAGAATGCAAGCGGACGCATTATATTTTGTTTAACTTTTCAGAATTTAAAAAATGCTTGCCAATTCTTTATTCAGGCGGAAACACTCGCAAATACTGCCCCGGCCGTTTTAAAATACCGATAAGAATCGTTCTTAGTGAACAATCCAGGTATCTGATTTTTTGAGCAATAAAAAAGCAGCCTTTCATCCCTTGTAAGGGAAATGAAAGACTGCTTGTCTTTGCTTGCAATTAATAATTACACTTCATGGGTGATGCATTTATCCAGCAGACCTTGCTCTTCCAACGCTTTTACGAGTGTAGAGCCCATATCTGAAGGCGTTGGGGCAACCTTGATGCCGCAAGCTTCCAGTGTGGCGATTTTCTCAGCTGCTGTACCTTTTCCGCCGGAGATGATCGCACCTGCATGGCCCATACGTTTGCCTGGAGGAGCTGTTGCGCCGCCAATAAAACCGACAACCGGCTTTTTCATGTTCGCCTTGATCCATTCGGCTGCTTCTTCCTCAGCCGTTCCGCCGATTTCACCAATCATGATCACCGCGTACGTATCCGGATCTTCGTTGAACAGGTTCAAAATATCGATGAATTCAGAGCCCTTAACCGGGTCGCCGCCGATACCGATTGCGGAGGACTGGCCAATACCGCGTGTGGAAAGCTGGTGTACAGCTTCGTAAGTCAGGGTTCCGCTGCGGGAAACAACACCTACATGGCCTTTTTTATGAATATAGCCCGGCATAATGCCGATTTTGCACTCATCTGGTGTGATAACGCCCGGACAGTTAGGCCCGATCAGGCGGGTTTTCTTGCCTTCCAAATAACGCTTCACTTTAACCATATCGAGCACTGGAATACCTTCTGTAATACAGATTGCCAGCTCAAATTCCGCATCTACCGCTTCCATAATCGCATCGGCTGCAAATGCCGGCGGGACATAGATAACTGTTGCCGTCGCGCCAGTAGCTGCCTTGGCTTCGGATACGGTATTAAAAACTGGAAGAGAAACTGCTTCACCGTTCTCCAGGGTGATTTCAACCGTCGTTCCACCCTTGCCCGGCGAAGTACCGCCGACCATTTGCGTACCGTAGTCCAACGCGCCTTTTGCATGGAACAAGGCGGTTTTGCCTGTAATGCCTTGCGTAATGACTTTCGTATCTTTACTTACCAAAATGCTCATCGAAGGCTCACATCCCCTAAATGATTTCTATATTGAAGGTCCAATTATTTTACAAGGGCAACGATTTTTTGAGCACCGTCAGCCATGGAATCAGCGGAGACGATATTCAAACCGGATTCGTTCAGAATTTTTTTGCCGATTTCTACGTTCGTACCTTCCAGACGTACAACAAGCGGACGGTCAAGGCCGACTTGCTTGGCTGCCTCAACTACGCCGTTTGCGATAACGTCACAGCGCATAATGCCGCCGAAGATATTAACGAAGATTCCTTTTACTTTATCATCGGACAAAATGATCTTGAACGCTTCGGTAACCTTCTCTGTCGTTGCGCCGCCCCCAACATCAAGGAAGTTGGCCGGGTCGCCGCCGTAATATTTAATAATGTCCATTGTCGCCATCGCGAGTCCTGCACCATTAACCATACAGCCGATATTGCCGTCCAGCGCAATGTAGCTCAGGTCGAATTTGGATGCTTCGATTTCCTTCACATCCTCCTCTTCCAAATCGCGCAATTCGACAATATCCGAGTGCCGGTACAGAGCATTGGAATCAAAGTTCAGTTTGGCGTCAAGCGCCATAACTTTGCCATCGCCTGTAACAACCAGCGGGTTAATTTCTGCAATGGAGCAATCCTTTTCCACAAATGCCGAATATAGCGCAGTCATGAATTGAACTGCTTTATTGACTAATTCCTTCGGAATGTTAATATTGAACGCCAGTCTGCGTGCCTGGAACGCCTGCAAGCCGACAGCCGGATCGATCACTTCCTTGAAGATCTTCTCTGGAGAATGCGCCGCAACCTCCTCGATCTCCGTACCGCCCTCTTCCGAGGCCATCATGACGACCGTACCTGTGCCGCGGTCAACAACGACACCCACGTAATACTCTTTCTTAATGTCACACCCCTGTTCAATCAGGAGACGCTTCACTTCTTTGCCTTCTGGACCTGTCTGATGCGTAACAAGCACCTTGCCCAAAATTTCGCTTGCGTAGGTGCGTACCTCGTCCAGATTTTTGGCTACCTTGACTCCGCCTGCTTTACCACGGCCGCCCGCATGAATTTGCGCTTTGACCACGACAATCGGTGTTCCCAAAGCTTCAGCCGCTTCAACTGCTTCATCGACAGTAAAAGCCACTTTTCCTTCTGGTACGACTACACCGTATTGCTTCAGGACTTCTTTCCCTTGATACTCATGGATATTCATTCCCGAAATCCTCCTATCTGCAGCTAGACCTCAATATGTAAACAAAAACCTTCATCATTGTAACATTTTTTGAGTCCGCTTTCCTCAAATTAGACAATAAATATTGCAAACTTTTTTGATATCGTTTTCATCTCGTTTTGAGAACGAAAATCGGGCTTTCCTGATGATGTTTCCCGCATAATGTCTAAACACATTTATTCTGTCACCATACATGCTGTTTTTCGCCATTATCCACTTCATTTCGACAATGGTATTATCCCCAACTGTTCCCTTTCTACCCCTGAGCAAAACCCTCTTCAGTTGACAGCCTCTTCCTCCTCAGGTAGGATAAAATTACTATTTTATATTTGAACGGAACGTAAGGAAGCACCTTCATCCGATGGATTCGAGACGGAGGTGCTTTTTGTGTACACAAAAATAATTAGCGCAAGTGTGCTGGGTGTGAACGGACGGATTATCGAGGTGGAGGTTGATATCGCTAACGGCCTCCCACAAGTAACTATCGTCGGATTGCCGGATACAGCCGTGCGGGAATCCGTCGAACGGGTACGGGCTGCTGTCAAAAATTGCGGATTTCAGTTTCCTCTGCAGCGGATTACGGTCAATCTGGCGCCTGCAGATCTTCGCAAAGAGGGAACAGCCTATGATCTTGCCATAGCCGCAGGCGTACTGGCAGCGAGCGGTCAGGTAGCGCCTGTACGCTTCCGGAATGCGCTGCTGATTGGGGAGCTGGCCCTCAATGGAGATATCAAGCCAGTGGCGGGGGTACTTCCAATGGTGGAGCAGGCCAAGCGCGCCGGGGTCAGCCGGGTACTGCTTGCAACAGAGAATTTGGCCGAAGCCTCCCTTATCGGCAACATGGAGCTTGAGGGGCTCTCATGTCTGAAATCGCTGGTATCCCCTAATGCTTGCGGGGAGCAGCTACAGATCACAAAGAGAAGTCCTGCCGGAATTCAGACGGCTACAACCAAAGCAGCCGCCGACGGAACACCGCCTGCTTTGGACTTTGCCGATGTACTGGGACAGCACCAGGCCAAACAAGCGCTGCTCACTGCAGTAGCCGGCCGGCATAATCTGTTGCTTTGCGGGCCGCCCGGCACTGGCAAGACGATGCTAATACAGCGGATTCCCGGCATTATGCCGCCGCTATCCGATGAGGAAGCGCTTGAGGTCACCAAAATTTACAGCGTTGCAGGAAAGTTCGCCGGGGAGGAAGCAAGACTCATTCGAAACCGCCCCTTCCGAACGCCGCATCATACCATTTCTGCCGGAGGACTGATTGGGGGCGGCTCAGTACCTAAGCCAGGGGAGGCGACGCTAGCCCATCACGGAGTATTGTTTCTGGATGAGCTGCCGGAATTCGCCCGCCAAGTGCTTGAGGTGCTGCGCCAGCCTTTGGAAGATCAATGCGTGACCATTGCCAGAGCGCGCGCAGTGCTTAGCTTTCCAGCCAGATTCGTACTGGCTTGTTCGATGAATCCGTGTCCTTGCGGATTTTTTGGAAGCGGCTCCGGTGCGAATACCTGCAGCTGCTCACCGAATAAAATTGCTGCCTACCGAAATAAAATATCCGGCCCGCTGCTGGACCGGATTGATGTGCAGGTCGAGGTTCCGCGCCCGGCAAGCTTTCTGGAAGCAGGCAAGGGCATGAGCTCGGCCGAAATGCTGGAAAGGGTCCTCATTGCAAGAGAGCGTCAAGAGGCCCGCCGCCGGAAGACTGGCGTGATTTGGAATAGCGAGTTATACGGTTCTGCACTCAGGCAGACAGCCAAGCTGGATGCAAAAGCGCATCAATTGCTTGAGCAGGCGTACCAGGCTCTCGGATTAAGTATGCGTGCCCATGATCGGCTCCTCAAGCTCAGCCGTACGATTGCCGATCTGCAAGAGCAGGAACAGATCAAAGTGGAACATATTGCCGAAGCGATTCAATACCGCTGTCTGGACCGCAAGACGGAGGCACTATAAAGAATGGAAATCTGAATCCGATCAGAATTACCCAACTGGCGGCTGCTCCTGCCGCCAAAGTTCCCCACCTACAGGACAATGCATAACGGGTTATCTAAACTGTGCGACAACTGAACCTCCAGAAGTTCCTGTCGGCGCCCCATCCTTCTTCTTGTGGGGCTCAAGCTTGGCGCGTATCCGCTTCAACCCCACCGATCCTTGTCTTTCTTCTTCTGTAAATACTTAAGATGAGTCCAAATGCTATAAAATAGGTTAAGTTTTGTGTAAAGCCAAAGCTGATGAGCGGCAAAGATACAGACACCACTGGCAGCAAGCCCAAACACATTGCAATATACCATATGTATTGGAAAGACAAATAAGTCAATAAAACATACACAACTATTCGTCCGTAGGCATCCCTGACTTTGCGTACCGTGAAAAACATTTGAATCAGCAAATACAGCACAGTAACGCCAATCAGGACCCCCATCATCCAGCCGTAGCTGTAGATCATATAAGAAAACAGGCTTTCGGTATGTATAAATTCTAGCCCCTTGTAAGATGCCCCAAACCCGTGCCCCCACCATCCCGCTTGCCGGATCGCCTCAATTGAAAGGCTGGTATAGTAATTGGAGTTGTTTGGGGAATAGATAGACAAAATTCCTTCAATACGAGTCAGGAACGAAAAGGAGTGATTGACATATACATATAAAACACCTGCACATACAACCAGGCAAGTCGGAATCAGTTGTAACAGAAAAGTTTTGATATTTCTTCGTTTAATCCACAGCAACATAATAAAACAGGCGGCAAAAATAATGAAAATCAAATAGGCGCTTGCTTTTACGAAAAAAAACATTGGAAAGAATGAATATTGCAGGAGTTTCCGATTGTCCTTATACCATGACCCGCCAGTTAATTTTAATCCCGGCAAAGCAATGAGTATAAATAGCAGTCCAAGTATAATCGCATCAATACCAAAATATCCGAAACTTATAAATCGCTTTGATCCGTTAATGGTTGTGCCAAATATTGAGCCCCACGCTAAAACCAGAATACCTATTCCATAGATCATTCCTGAATATCGCTGTAGTTTTTGATAATCAAACCATCTGAATAAAGCCATCACAAGCAAACCTGCTGCCACTGTAATACTGTGTATGGTGAACACATCTGTTAAATTTTTTTCGCCGATCGAGCTAATGCTAAACATTGCAAACAACCCAATCCCTACTATAATTGCCAAAAGTCCTAGAAGTGTCCAATCGGTAACCGGACGGTAAATCCGGTTTATTTGCTGACCGATTTCACCTGCATCTCCCATCCTGCGAACAGCCAGTCTGATGGCTTCCTTTTCCTTCATCCCTTCTTCCATCAGCTCAAGCATAGTGTCCTCAATATGATCCTCCAGTTCTCTGGAGACTCTTCTTGACGCTTCCCTGGATTTAATCGGAGCTGTCGCCGTCCGCAAAAACTGCCTGACCTCATCATGGGAGTCCTTAAGACGCAAAGTCACGCATACCCCTCCCCAATCACCTGTTCCATCGCCACACGGTACGTCTTCCATTCCTTCTTTTTCTCCTGCAAATATCGTTCTCCTGTTCGGGTTAGCTGATAGTATTTGCGTTTGCGCCCCTCTGCCTCCTGCCAGTAAGCTTCCACCCAGCCGTCCGCCTCCAGCGAATGCAGGATTGGATACAATGTCCCTTCCTTCAAACTGAAAATCCCCTCTGACTTGCTCTCCAGTTCACGGGTTAGCTCATAGCCGTACATATCCTTTTTCTCCAGCATTGAGAGAATCAGAATGACTGTACTGCCCTTCAACAGTTCCTTGTTGACTTTAATTGTCCTCTCTCCTTTCATTAACATTGCCATAAATATCTTTTATACATCGTAATTCTATGTATTGTAAATCTAGGTATAAGAATAGTATAGAATCCCCTTTTTTACAAGTCCGAAAATGAGAATTTCATCTCCTCTTTTATGTAAGTTTTGTAAATTTCAAAGAAGAAAAGGCGTTTATTTTATAGCATATCATTTTGGCCTGTCGGGGAAGCTGAGGAAATCCAGCGGCGGACGCTAAAAGCCATTCAGCAGCTTGATTCAAACCTCAAGTTGTATCAAAAGCTGAACTGGAGACGATCGTTCAAGAGCAATTTGATTTTATCATCTCCATCATCCGGCAATTGACCGATGAGCAGCTTAAGCAAACACAAAGAGTATTTAGTCCAGCATACTACAACATCATACAAAATCGCACTTGAACGCTTTCATTGCCGGTCCTAAAAGGCTCCTTGAATCCATTCCAGCTCCTTAATCTGGAGTTGTCTGTCCACTGTTACAGCCACAACATCAAATCGCAGATTCTGATCAGCTCCTCCATGCTGATGCAAATAAACCTGAGCAACGGCCCGGACTTGCCGCTGCTTCCGGTAATCGACAGATTCTGCCGCTGTTCCGAACCGTCCTGATGCCCGACGGGTGCGCACCTCGACAAAAACCAGTGTGTAGGCCGGTTCAGGCGGTACAACAACCAGATCAATTTCACCGGAGCGGCATCGCCAGTTGCGCTCTACAATACGGCAGCCTTGCTGCTCCAAATAATTTTTTGCTGCTGCTTCTCCAATTGCGCCGATTTCGTTCCGGCTGGCCTGCGGCAAGGAGGAAGGTACTTTCCGTGCTTTGTCATTCATTCTCCCATCCTCCAGCTTTTTGATCAGAACGGTAGATGAAGCTTAATATTTCGGCAACCAGCTTGTATAGCTCTGGCGGTATTTGTTGGTCGATCTCCAATTTGGACAACACCTCAACCAGCGAAGCATCCTCCTGAATCGGGACCCCATTTTCAGCTGCACGTTCCAAAATTTCATCTGCCAGCCTGCCGCTGCCTTTAGCAATGACTGTAGGCGAATTATTCGTTTCAGGTTCGTATTTTAAAGCAACAGCCTTTTTCATTGCAGGCTTAACGTTCTGGTCTTTATCTTTCATACTCGCAAATCCATTCCTTTATACGGTTTGGAGACAAATGCTGTGGACAAGCCGGACTGCTGGCCTGATGCCAGAGATGCGGTACCATCAGCCTCAGGCATCGGCTGCGTCTTCAGCGATAAAAGCTTGTAACCCGACTGCTGAAGCGCCTCGCCCATTTCTGCACGGGAAGCCTCCAACAGCGGCTCAGTCGCAGGATGGTTGTTCCATACTTGAAGGGTCACCATTCTGTCAACGACCTGAACATCAATCAAAGTATCACCAAGCTGCTTCATCTGCAAATCAAAGAGGAGACGGCAATTTTGTGAATCCAGTTCTCCCTTGCGGCCCCGTCTGGTCTGAATATGAATCGCGGCTGTCTGTCCACCCTGTTCGTTATAGAACGGGATGACCATTGCCACATGGGAAAATAGTGAATTTCCCCGCTCCGGAGCAAGCAACAGCTGTTGTCCCGTAATATGCTGGACGAGCTGCTGGGCTGTCTCACGAAGTCCTGCAGGAGCATCATTAGAAGAAGCCAGCATTAGCAGCGCGCTCTTGAGCGACTCTGCTCCGCCGCCAGAACGCAATGATTCTGCTGCTTGACCTGGTTGGAGACTGAGCGGCTGCTGTCCGGCTGCTGCACGTTCCAGGGCTGCATGGTGACTTGTTTGCGTCTGGACTGCTGAAGCTCCTGAAGCACGGCTTCCAGCAACTGCAGACTCCTGGCTTCCGGCTGGCCTCGCAGATTCCTGCTGAATCATCTGTCCGCCTTCATTCCTTGCCTGAGAGGCTGCGGCGGGATTTCCTGCAGCACCAGAAGCTGCTCCCTGCCCTGAGGATGTGGGGGCTTGCGCTGCAGCCGAATGCGCTTGTCCGCTGCCTGGAGCCGGGGCAGCTGCAAACTCCCGGGTTATTTGACGCTCATGATTCACACCAAGCCACTTGAACAAATCCCCGATCCAACCGCCGCTGGAAGATGGTGCAGGAGAAGCGGGCTGCCCCGTCTGGTTTATGCCAGTTGAAGACGCCGCATGCCCGTTATCCTGTCTTCCGCCAACAGCCGCCTGGTTCGTTGCGGCAACAGTACCCGTATTATTTTGTACCGCGGGATTTCCTTCCCCGCCAGCATTGGGCGGGACTGCAGACGCGCCCGGCTGATTTACGGCCTGGTTGGCCTGGCTTTGCTGCCCAATCTGGCCGGTCTGCAAACTCTGCTGCGCCGTCTGAACAGGCTGCTGGACGTTTTGTCCCATCTGTACGGCCTGCTGACCGCTTGTATTGGTCTGCACACCCTGTTGCACCGTTGCACCGTTATGTTGGGCTGTCTGGGCAGGCTGCAGCCCTGACTGGCCGTTTTGCTGCGCTTGTCCGTTCTCTCCAGCCAGGACAGCAGCTCCCGACCCCAATGGACTACTGCCCGCTGCTGCGGCTTGTCCCCGCCCGGTTTGCTGTGACAGCACTGAATCCGCCTGTGTTTGCTGCTGCACGCCTCCAGCACCTGTACGGGGCTGATTTTTATCCACTGTGCCTGCGGAGCGAAGCAATGCATCCCCTTCACCCAGCAGTGTTTGCAGGCGGGCAACAAGCATCTCTGCCGCCGGACCGCCGGACTTTAACTGACCTGGCCCGCTTTGAAGATCACCGCTCCATGCCTTAAGCTGAGTCTGAAGCTGATCCAGCAGCTCATGAACAGGCCGACCGGACATGACTTGATGCAGCCCGGAAAGAACAGCAGGCGTCATAGGCAGGCCTCTCTGAAAAGCAGTTGCAGCTGCCTGCATCCACTTGCCTTCATCGGCCCCCTTCGGCATCGCTGACAACGCCTTGGCAAGTGCTTCGCCCAATTCCTTCGTAAGCGGCACACCATCCTTCTGCAATTGTCTGACCAGGTCCTGCGGCCATTGCTTGTCTGCTGGCAGTCCAAGCGATTTGACCAAATCCTTGAGCGTTTCTGCTGTCATTTGCCCGGTCAAGGAATCTGCCTGCTTAAGCACCGGAAGTCCATTATTCGTCTCCGGTTGAACAACAAGCAATGTCCGCATGCCAGGCTGCAACGGGACCTCAAGCTTTGCCCGAACCTGAGCGCCATTAATCTGAACCAGCGCTTCATTATCTGATGATTCAAGTACGAGTCCGCTGACAACCTGTCCAGACCTTAGTTCCAGTTCCTTGACATCTCCCGTTCTTGGCTCACCGCCAACCAGACCTCTAATAAATGCTCCGATATGCATGTCGTGCCTCCAATCATCCATCCCGCAATTTTCGAACACACTATTACACTTTATATCGGCAATTCATGGCGAATTGTTTATTGCCGTATGATAAGCATTTCCCACCTGCCTGTCTGGAGCAGTAACGATGCATTCGGATTTTCATGATAGCATCTGATCCATTCAGCTTTGGGCTATAAAAAATAAAATAGTATCCATTAACATTAAACAATTCAACGCATCACATGAACAATGATAGATAGGCATAATTTCCTGGGTAATAAAACTTTGCTGAATCAGAAAATATATCGTTCCAATGTTATAAATACAAGCAATTTAATTTCTATTTTTCATAAAATAACTTCTTTTTCAAGCTTCATTAATTACTTATAGTGATGCAGGACAAGTCCGCATCCTTTATATTCAAAAAAAATGCAGGCGACGAGCGCCTGCATTTTTTAAAACAGCACCTGCTGTTCAGACAACAGCTTGGTCAAAAACGAACGACGATGCATCGGGCTCGGGCCAAATTCCAGAATTCGTTCCCGATGAAGCTTGGTGGCATAGCCTTTATGTATTGCGATTCCATACTCAGGGTACATGCTGTCCCATTTTTCGGCACATAGCCTGTCCCTGGTAACCTTGGCAATTATCGACGCTGCCGCAATTGACTGGCTGCTTGCATCCCCATGGATGATGGCTAGTTGAGGCAGCTTGCTGTCAATCTTCTCCGCATCAATCAGCAAATAATCCGCAGCGACCTCCAACTGTTCCACCGACAGCTTCATCGCCAGCCTCGAAGCCTGTTTAATGTTGATCCGGTCAATTTCATCCGCTGCTATAGCGGCCACCGACCAGGCAAGCGCCTGCTCTGTAATGATCTCGTACAACTGCTCCCTCTTTTTGGCGGACAGCTTCTTGGAATCATCAATGTCCTCCAAAATAAGGCCGGCCGGCAGAATGACCGCTGCTGCCACAACATCGCCGAACAGGCAGCCGCGTCCGACTTCATCCACACCAGCAATCTGCTTATACCCTTGCTCCCATACTTGCCGTTCATAATCGAGCATTATGCTTCCCCCTAACCTGAAGGCAGCCCTGCTGCCTAAGCAAAGCAACCAACAACGCTTACAGCAGGATTAAAGAATCGTCTAATCCGTTTTGTTACTCTGGATCATCAAGCGTAATCCGGCCCAACTTGCCTGCGCGAAGCTCCCTGAGAATAATGCCGGATACTTTCTCCAAATCGACTCTTCCGCCACTAAGCAGACAGCCGCGCTTGCGTCCGATATCCTCCATCAGCTTCACGATCTCTTCAGAATCCTCAACGTCCTTCGGCGGCGTATCCAGTCCGAACCGTTCCTTGAGCGCCTCCCAATACCGGCTCGCCAGAATACGCACCGCAAAGAAGGCAATCTCCTCAATATTGAGAATTTCTTCACGAATCGCTCCGGTCATCGCCAGCCGGTAACCGACCAGCTGGTCCTCAAACTTCGGCCACAGAATACCTGGGGTATCAAGAAGCTCCATCTCATTGCCAACCTTAATCCATTGCTGGCCCTTGGTCACCCCTGGACGGTCTCCGGTCAAAGCAATACTTCGTCCTGCCAGACGGTTAATCAGCGTCGATTTGCCGACATTCGGAATTCCTACAATAAGTGCCCGAAGTGCACGGGGATTCATCCCTTTTTGTTTCATGCGTGTAATTTTATCATCCAGCAGCTCTCTGACCCGCTGCGGAATATCTGCTACTCTGGTGCCCGTTGAAGAATCGACCGCGATACAGGCATGACCCTCTTTGGAAAAAAAAGAAATCCACTGGTCAGTAGCCCGTGGATCAGCCAAATCAGCCTTGTTCAAAACGATCAGCCGCGGCTTCCCGCTTAAAATTTCATCAACCATCGGGTTGCGGCTCGACAACGGAACACGTGCATCCAGAAGTTCAATGACAATATCGATCAGCTTGAGTTTGGCCTCAATCTGTCGTCTCGCTCTTGTCATGTGCCCTGGAAACCATTGAATGGTCAAAGCACTCACCTCATCCGTGTTTTATAATTTGCATATCTTTCAGCGGCCAGAAAATAACATCTGCTCTGCCCACCAGTTCTTTCATTGAAATATAACCGATCATCCGGCTGTCCCGGCTGTCGCTGCGGTTGTCGCCAAACGCCAGGAACATTCCTTCCGGCACCACATCCGATTGCACATAAGCGTTCGGGAAGTTCTCCGTCATGTTATACAGCCTGTTTTCCTTTTTGGCCTGTTCGATTGCTTCTTTCAGGTATGGCTCCTCTACCTTCTCACCATTAATATACAGGTCGTCACCATCCAGCTTCACCTTGTCTCCAGGCACGCCAATGACACGTTTGATAAAATCACGATTTTCCTGCGGAACATGGAAAACTACAACTTCACCGCGCTTGGGTTCCCGGATATCATAGAGGATTTTATTGACAATGACACGCTCTCCAGTATGAAAATTCGGCTTCATGGACGGTCCGTCCACAATAAAAGGAGAGAATAAGAAGGAGCGGATAACCAATACGAGCAAAGCAGCTATCGCGAGCGCCTTGATCCATTCCATGGCTTCCTTTTTTGCCTTGTTTGGCTGGGGAGGTGTGGTTTCCTGCCCGGATGTTCCCAAGGTCTCTGAGGCTCCGGATACAGTCTGGCCTGACGGCACATCTTTTCCGGAATTGTGTTGTCCGACTTGCTCTTCTGGCTTCTGTTCCATGTTATACGCCCACTTTCACTGACATGATGAAACAAAGGTTAAAGCAACCATCAACTTCTTTGCCTCCCGGCCTATACCTGCCATGCTAACACTCAGAGAGCCGGAGCTTGGTCATTGACAGTCAAAAAGCCCGTCTTGCGATACATGATCCGTCGGATAATCATAAAAACACTCTTCGTTCCATGTACAATTCTATCATGCGGCACAGAACAAACAGATTCTAATACCCGTATATTTGAATATACAAAATTTTAAATTGAAACGCAAATTTCTGCAAATTAGACAGGGAAATCAAGGTCCAAAGTGTAAACGGCTCACGCCGGTTTTGTGGCATAAACAGCAGCTTACACGTCAAAAAATAAGAATACAACTGAACAAAATGCACCGCATTCTTATAATAAAAAAACGAAAAGGGACTTGTTTGCGCAAGCCCCATGTCGTTTCATTAGCGAATCTCTTTAATTCTCGCAGCTTTACCACGCAGATTGCGAAGGTAGTACAGCTTAGCACGGCGTACTTTACCGCGGCGAGCTACTTCGATTCTATCAATCTTTGGCGAGTTGATCGGGAATGTTCTCTCAACGCCTACGCCGTAAGAAATCTTACGAACCGTAAATGTTTCGCTGATTCCGCCGCCGCGACGTTTGATAACAACGCCTTCGAACAACTGAATCCGCTCACGGGAACCCTCGATAACTTTTACATACACTTTCAGAGTGTCTCCAGGACGAAAGCTTGGGATGTCCTGACGAAGCTGCTCTTGTGCGATTGTTTGTAAAATGTTCATAGTGATATTGCCTCCTTCCGCCTCAGACGTTCATATAAGCTCGATACGCTCAAATTAGCGCATGTCATTGCCGATAGCGGACCGTCCGGTTATTGCAAACAACATTTCTATACTATCATAACCGGGCGTCAAATACAACTATTTCCTTGGGTTATTTCGCAGAATCGCCGCCGGGCTCATAGCCGTGTTCTTCTTTCAGCCATTTCCGCTCTTTGGCAGTGAGTTCGATCTGCCCCAGCAGCTCCGGCCTGCGTCGCAACGTTCGCAGCAGCGACTGCTGACGCCGCCACAGCCCGATATTGACATGGTGGCCTGAAATCAGCACCTCAGGGACTTCCCAGCCCCTGAATGAGGCCGGGCGTGTGTAATGCGGATATTCGAGCAGTCCTGTGCTGAATGAATCCGTCACCGCGGAAGATTCATTGCCCAGGACGCCCGGAAGCAGTCGCGCCACACTGTCAATGACAACCATCGCCGGCAGCTCGCCACCGGTCAGCACATAATCGCCAATTGACAGCTCGTCCGTAACCAGATGCTCACGAATCCGCTCGTCATAACCCTCATAGTGGCCGCACACAAAAATCAGATGCTGCTCGCCTGCCAGCTCTTCAGCTTTGCGCTGGGTAAATGTCTCACCCTGCGGACACATTAGAATTACCCTCGGCTTGCTCTCCAGTCCTTCAGTCAGGCTTTCTACAGCTGCAAAGATCGGCTCAGCCTTCAGCACCATGCCCCCGCCCCCGCCGTAAGCGTAATCATCGACCGTATTATGCTTATTGCCGGCAAACTCCCGAAAATTAAGCGTGCTTAAAGAAACAAGCCCTTTCTCCTGCGCTTTCCCCAGAATGCTGGAGTGGAATACACCCTCAAACATTTCCGGGAACAGCGTCAACACATCCATCCGCATCGGTCAGATCAGCCCTTCCATCAGCCGTACGGTCACCAGCTGTTGCTTCGTATCGACCTGAAGCACAACGTCATCGATAACCGGAAGGAGCACAGGCTTGTCCGAGCTTCGTTCCACAACCCAGACATCATTGGCGCCGGGACGCAAAATTTCGGAAATTGTACCGAGTTCTTCTCCCTCTTCGGTGACCACTTTGCATCCGACAATCTCGTAGTAGTAATATTCGCCCTCTTCGAGTTCGACCTGCTGCTCCTCTGACACTTTCACAGACCAGCCTTTATATTTTTCCACCTGATTAATATCATTGAATTCCTTGAATTTCAGGAAAAACATGCCCTTATGCTCCCGAGAGCTGCTAATCAGAACATCCAGGCGCTGATTGCCCTCAGGTGAAAACAGCGCCAGCTTGCTCCCCGAAGCAAAACGGATTTCAGGAAAATCGGTGTTGGATAATATTTTTACTTCTCCGCGCAATCCATGCGTATTGACAAGCTTGCCGACATTGAACCATTGCATGCTGCTCACATCCTCGATCTTAGTGAATTTTCTTTCAGGCTGAATTCCCGGGACGTCCCGCAACTCCAGCAGACATTAAACAAGAAGCCAAACCCATGAGCACGAAATGTTCCTGCGTTTGGCTTCATGTTCAAACGAATATGTATGCTTTCAATACTTATTGGCCTTTCTCCAAATACACAAATGCCCTGGATTTTAAAAAAAGGCCAGGAATAACAACTCCCGGCCTTTTTTTCGTGCGCTTATTCAGGATAAGACATCCTTTATATTACGAGATAATATCAACGGTAACGCGCTTTGGTGATTTGACAGCTGCCGAAGCAACTACCGTCCTCAGCGCTTTAGCGATCCGGCCCTGCTTGCCGATTACTTTCCCTACATCCTCGGGATGAACAGAAAGGGCGTAAACAATGCCGCGATCATCTTCCTTGACCTCGACGCGCACATTTTCCGGATAATCCACTAAAGCCCTAGCAATGACAAGAATCAATTCTTCCATTTCAAGGCCCTCCGCAGCATCCACAACTATTTCTGTTGCTTCAGCTCATGGAATTTAGTAAGCACGCCAGCTTTGCTCAGAAGATTGCGTACGGTATCGGAAGCTTGCGCTCCAGTTTGCAACCATTTCAACGCTTTCTCTTCATCGATGTTAACCTGTGCAGGTTGAGCTACTGGATTGTATGTGCCAATCTCTTCAATAAAGCGACCGTCGCGAGGCGAACGGGAATCGGAAACAACAACACGGTAGAAAGGCGCTTTATGAGCACCAATACGTTTCAGACGAATACGAACTGCCATAATTCATTCACCTCCTTCAAAAAATTAGGTCTTGCATCTTGTATTTATCAGCCGAACGGGAATTTCTTCGCCTTGCCCAGCAGACCTTTCATGCCCTTCTTGCCTTTGGCACTTCCCATCATCGATGAGAACTGCTTCATCATCCGGCGCATATCATCAAATTGCTTAATCAACCGGTTGACATCGGCAATGGAGTTGCCGCTTCCTGCTGCAATCCGCTTGCGGCGGCTATGATTCAACAGGTCGGGATTTTGCTTCTCTTCACTCGTCATTGACCTTACAATCGCTTCGACACGTGCCAGCTGGCGCTCATCCACCTTCAGGTCTTTGAGGCCTTTCACTTTATTCATTCCCGGCATCATGTCAAGCAATTGATCCAATGGTCCCATCTTGCGGACCTGAGCCATCTGTTCGAGGAAATCATCGAATGTGAATTCCGCATTGCGCATCTTGCGTTCCAGATCAGCCGCCTTCTCAGCGTCGATATTGGTTTGCGCCTTTTCGATCAGTGACAGCATGTCCCCCATGCCCAGGATTCGGGATGCCATCCGGTCCGGATGGAACGGCTCAAGTGAATCGATCTTCTCGCCCATTGCCGCAAATTTGATCGGGCAGCCTGTGACTGCTTTAACGGAAATCGCAGCACCACCACGGGTATCGCCATCTAGCTTCGTCAGAACGACCCCTGTCAGTTCCAGCTGTTTATGGAAGCTCTCCGCCACATTTACAGCATCCTGTCCTGTCATCGCATCGACTACGAGCAGCACTTCATCAGGCTTCGCCAGCTCATGAATTTGCTTCAGCTCTTCCATAAGGGCTTCATCAATGTGAAGACGTCCAGCGGTATCGATAATGACATAGTCATTCTGATTATCCTTCGCATGCTGCAAGGCATTGCGGGTAATCTCAACCGGACTTACACCATCGCCCATTGAGAAGACCGGAGCACCAATCTGCTCCCCGAGCACCTGAAGCTGCTTGATTGCGGCCGGACGGTAAATATCACACGCCACCAATAGCGGCTTATGGTTGCTCTTTTGAAGCAGCTTTGCCAGCTTAGCGGAGGTCGTTGTCTTACCTGCCCCTTGCAAGCCCGCCATCATAATAACGGTCGGCGGCTTTGACGCCTTGGCCAGCTTGCTCTGGGTACCGCCCATCAGCTCGGTCAGCTCTTTATTTACAATATCGATAATGACCATGCCCGGAGTGAAACTCTTCATCACTTCCTGGCCGACCGCCTTCTCCTTCACCTTCGAGATGAATTCTTTGACGACCTTAAAGTTAACGTCCGCCTCCAGGAGCGCCAGTCTGACTTCGCGCATCGCTTCAGCAACATCATCCTCGCTGACTTTTCCTTTGCCTCGAAGCTTGCTGAACACGTTCTGCAGCCGGTTAGCTAATCCTTCAAATGCCATCTTCCGTCACCCCCCTGTTAGGATTTTACATCTATCAAGCTATCCGTCCGGCGGATCTCTTCCAGCACACTCTGCAGTTCCGCACGCTCTGTACTGCCTGCCGGCAATTGCATGCCCAGCGCTTCCAGCCTGGCAAGCTGTTCCTGCAGCGCCTCATGACGCCGCAGAAGCCCAAGCTTTTGTTCATAACCTTCCAGTGCCTGCTCTGCCCGCTTCACGTGCTCATAGACCGCCTGACGGCTAATTTCGAATTCCGCAGCAATTTCACCAAGCGAATAATCATCATGAAAATAATATTTTAAAAACGTACGCTGCTTGTCTGTCAGCAGCATCTCGTAAAAATCGAAGAGCAAATTGATTCGGGTTGTCTTCCCGAGGGCATCCGGTTCGTTCATACTCACTTCCATCCGCCTCCTCCCGTTACCAACGCTCCTTATATTATCCTAAACGAAAACGACTGTCAAGTATTTTACCTTGTCAGTCATCCGCATAGCCAGGACAAGCGTAAACAGTCTTCAGGGATATAAGGAAATCAAGCCTCAGCTTCCTGCTGTTCTTCCTTCAAAATAAGGCCGGCAAACAGCGCATGAACGAACTGCTCGGAATCGAACTCCTGCAGATCGCCCATCTTTTCCCCAAGACCGACGAATTTCACCGGCAGGTTCAGCTCATTGCGGATCGCAATAACAATGCCGCCCTTGGCTGTACCATCGAGCTTAGTGAGGACAAGTCCGGTTACACCGCTCTTCTCGCCAAACAACCGCGCCTGGCTCAGTGCATTCTGTCCGGTCGTCGCATCCAGCACCAGCAGCACCTCGTGCGGAGCGGTCGGCACCTCGCGCTGAATAACACGGAAGATCTTGTTTAGCTCCTCCATCAGATTCGACTTGTTCTGAAGACGTCCGGCCGTATCGCACAGCAGCACATCCACGCCGCGCTGCTTGGCAGCATGAACCGCATCAAACATAACGGCTGCCGGGTCGGAGCCCGCCTGCTGCTTGATGACATCTACACCTACACGCTGCCCCCATACCTCAAGCTGCTCAATCGCTCCTGCCCGGAAGGTATCGCCCGCTGCCAGCATGACCTTTTTGCCCTCGTTTTTGAAGCGGTGCGCCAGCTTGCCAATCGTGGTTGTTTTACCGACGCCGTTAACTCCGACGAACAAAATAACTGTCATTCCGCTCTCTGCCATTTGCAGGCCCGGATTCTCGCTGCCGTTAAGCAGCTCAACCAGCTTCTCGGAAAGAACAGGCTGCAGCTCTGCGGCATCCTCGATCTTCCGCGTCTTTACCTCAGTGCGCAGCTCATCGATCAGTTTCAAAACCGTGTTAACCCCAACATCAGCACCGATCAGAATTTCTTCAAGCTCCTCATAAAATTCCTCGTCGATCTTTTTGCGGCGGAGAATCAGCTCCTCCACTTTTTCCACGAGCGCGGTTCTTGTTTTTTGCAGCCCTTCCTTAAATACCGATGTGACCGCTTCGGTCTTGGCGGCGATACTTTCCTTCAGCTTTTTAAAGAAACTCATTCTCTGCTTACCTTCCTTCGCTTTTAGCTTGCCTGAATTTTTCTCTATCCCGCAATCACTGTGATAGTCCGGTGACACTAAGTCTTGCGCTCCTATGCAGATACGGCTTCTTCGTCCTCCAGCCGCACGGACACCAGTTTGGAAACGCCGCCTTCTTCCATGGTCACACCATAAAGCACATCGGCCTCCTCCATCGTACCTTTGCGGTGGGAGACGACTATGAATTGCGTTAACTGGGAGAATTCGCGCAGATACTGGGCAAACCGGGTTACGTTCGCTTCATCAAGAGCCGCCTCAACCTCATCAAGCACACAGAATGGCACCGGCTTCACCTGCAAAATGGCGAACAGCAGCGCAATCGCCGTCAGCGCCCGTTCTCCGCCGGAGAGCAGCTGCAGATTTTGTAATTTTTTTCCTGGAGGTTGCGCCACAATATCAATCCCTGTATGAAGCACAGAATCAGGATCAACCATAATCAGATCAGCCCGTCCGCCGCCGAAGAGTTTCGAGAATACAACGCTGAAATGGCCTCGAATCGCCTCGAACGTATGGCGGAACCGTTTGGACATCTCCTCATCCATCTCACGGATGACCTCATAAAGGGCGGTTTTCGCATCTACCAGGTCATTCTTCTGCTCGTCAAGGAACTGGTACCGCTCCTTGACGCGCTCATACTCGTCAATCGCACCCAGATTGACCTCACCCAGCAATGTGATGCGGCGTTTCAGATCGCGCACCTCATTTTGCGTGGCAGCCACATCCTCCGGTATCGGATAACGCTCCTTGGCCAGTTCGAAGCTGAGCTCGTACTCCTCGCTCAGCTTGCGCAGCAAGTTGTCCAGTTCGACATCGAGCCGGTTCACAGCAATTTCGGTCTGGCGAATGCGCTCCTCAACCTGACGAAGCTGAACGCGCTGCTCCTTGGTCTCGCTCTCTCCTTCTTCCAGCAGGCGCAGCACTTGTGAACGCTCGGCCCGCTTGAAGTCCGTCTGCTCGCTGCACTCCTGCTTCTTCAGCCGGTAGTGGTTCAGATCTGTCAGCTGCTTGACGCTTTGCTCGGCATGCGTATCCTGCTCCGCCTGCTGCTGCTCCAGCAGATTCCGCAGCCCCGACAGCTCCTGCTTGGAGCGGTTCATGTCGCCGCGGATGCGGCCGGCCTGATCTTCGAAGGACTGTTTTTCCTGCTCCGCCTTCGCTACCTGAATTTTTATATCAGTCAGTTGACCCTGCAGCTGCTCCTTGGCCGTCTCGCTCTGCTTGCGCCGCTCCTCGGCAGACTGGATTTCCCGCTGAAGCTTCGATTCGCGGGCGGTTAGTGCCGCCAGGCGCTCCTCGGCCTCCGCGGCCGCAGCCGTCAGATCGGTCTGCTCTGCCGCATGGCCGGTGCGGTTCTCCTCAAACAGCTGGCGCTGCTCGTCCAGATGGCGCCCCTCATGCCCCAGCCGGCCAAGCTCGCCCTGCAGCTGCTGTTCAGCAAGGCGCAGCCGTTCATTTTTCTCCCGCAGCTCTTCCTTGTTCTGACTGCGGATGGACAGCTCCTTGCGGATATCCTGCAACTTGTCGCGCAGTTTGCCGAGCTGCTGCTCCGTCTCCTTGATCTCCTGATCAAGCGACTCAATTTGCCGGGTCCGTCCGAGCAGGTTTGCCCCTTTCTTCTGCAGGCTTCCCCCTGTCATTGAACCTCCAGCGTTGACGATATCGCCATCCAGCGTCACGACGCGATATCTGTATTGGCAGCGGGAGGCAATCCGGTTCGCCTGTTCCAGCGTCTCGGCAATGAGCACACTGCCGAGCAAATTGCGGACAATCGACTGATACGTTTCATTGAAAGAGACCAGTTCGCTGGCGATGCCCACAAAGCCTTCCATCGATTCAAACTGCCGACGGTCCTGCTCCGGTACATACCGGGGCTTAATGACATCAAGCGGGAGGAAGGTCGCCCGTCCTAACTGCCGCTGCTTCAGAAAGGCAATCGCCTGCCGGGCTGAACGCTCATCCTCCATCACGACATGTTGCAGCGCGCCGCCGAGCGCGGTCTCGACCGCAAGCTCGATCTTCTCGGGCACACGCATCAGTTCGGCCACAGCCCCGTGTACGCCGGCCAGTCCGCCAGACGGCTTGCGGGATGCCTTGAGCACCTCCCGGACCCCCAGCATGAAACCGTCCAGATCCTCTTGCATTTCTTTCATGGTATCGCGGCGTGAGGTCAGTGCATCATACTGTTGCTCCCATTTGCGCAGCGTCCCCTGCATTTCCTCCTGAAGCTTGCCAAGCGACTGGAGTTTCTCGCTTTCTTCCAGATAGCGGGCCTGTACTTTCTCCAGCTCTGTGCGTTTTTGCTTCAGCTCGCCCGTCAGTTCTTCACCGCGGGACTCCAGCTCTTCAAGCTGTGTACGCCACTTCGCCTCGTCATCGCCAAGCCGTTCCATCCGCCGCTGTACAGCTTCCTGCTGCTGAACGGCATAGCGGATTTCATTGCGGGCCTGGGCCATGGCACTGAGTACTTCAAGGAGCGCTCCTTTCAGCTTCTCCTCCTCCGTACTGCCGGCTTCCCCGGACACGCCGATGAGATTCGTTTCTTCATACGAGAGCCGGTTCCTGAGAATGCCGAGATCGTTGTTCAGCGTCGCCGCCTTGCCTCTCAATTCCGCCTCCTCGGTTGCCAGCGACGTAATCCGCTCGTCCATGGCAGCAATCGAATCTTCGAGCTGTCTGCTGTTTTGCTCCAGATTGCGCTTGCGCTCCTTGAGCACCTCTCCGTAGCCCTCGCATTTCTCATATTCCTCACTGTAGACGAGCATCGCTTCATGAAGCTTTTCGATGGCCTCCTCCAGCTCGCGGAGCTGCTGACGTTCTTTCTCCAGATGGGCATCATGCTTGCTGACGACTGCCGAGAGCTGAAGTTCTTCCTCCTTCAGCCCGGAGAGGCGGGAATTCGCTTCCCCCCATGATGTATGTACTTGTTCAATCTGATGGACATACATGGCGATTTCCTTTTGCTTGAGCTCTCCCTTCAGCTCCTTGAACAAAAGCGCCTTCTCAGACTGCTGCCGCAATGGTTCCACCTGATCCTCCAGTTCGGACACCAAATCGTGAATACGCAGCAAATTTTGTTCTGTATCATCCAGCTTTTTCTGCGCTTCGCGCTTGCGCGATTTATATTTAACGATGCCGGATGCTTCCTCGAAGATGCCTCTGCGGTCCTCGGAGCGCGTACTCAATATCTCTTCGATACGCCCTTGTCCGATAATGGAATACGCCTCTTTGCCGATTCCTGTATCCATGAACAGCTCGGTAATATCCTTGAGTCTGCAAGCCTGCTTATTGATCAAATATTCACTTTCCCCGCTTCTGTGGACACGACGGGTCACCGTCACCTCGTTAAAATCGAGCGACAGCGCCTGATCACTATTATCCAGCGTAAGCGAAACCTCGCCATAGTTCATTGCTTTGCGCGCATCGCTGCCGGCAAAAATAATATCTTCCATCTTGCCGCCGCGCAGACTTTTGGCGCTTTGTTCACCCAACACCCAGCGGATGCTGTCTGAAATATTGCTCTTTCCGCTCCCGTTCGGGCCGACGACCGCCGTAATACCGCGTACGAATTCCAGCTCCGTCCGGTCTGCGAAAGATTTAAAACCAGATAACTCAACACGTTTAAGGAACATAAGTGCACCTTCACCTCAACGATATTGTACCATATGCAAAAAAAATTCACACCGGGCATCTGCAGCCCGGCACCCATCCGGCAACCGGATGCAAGCCGTTAATAGTCTATTGTCCTATAAATATGTTCACCAGCATTGGAGTTTCCTTCCGGCCAGCTCTGACAACTGTAAAACTTCGCTTCCAGAAAAAAGGAGAATCCCAATGCCTCTCAGCAGTTGAAATCCTCCTCATTCATCATATAGCACCATCCTGCCGTGCGTAAGCGGGGGAATATCCCTATCAAAAGGGCAACCGCGCTGCACGGGGAAGACAAACTTTTTTTAAATGCAAGCATCGTCGCTCTTAAACTCTTCAAAAAAATCCAAACTCGTATACGCCTTTGCCTATGAGGTTATATGAGCTTGGATTTCACTGTGAATCCGGCTTCTCCCTTGCGCCGTTTCACCCCTGGCTCTCCTTGAGAAGCTTGCGCCAGGCCTCCGAGGCTGCCTGCTGCTCCGCTTCCTTCTTCGTCCGGCCGCTGCCCCGCCCCCAGCACTCCTCGCCAAGGCTGACCTCGACGACAAATTCCCGGTCATGCGCGGGTCCGCGCTCCTCAACGACGCGGTATTCAACTGTCCCAAGCGAGCTGTGCTGTACACGCTCCTGCAACTTGGATTTGAAGTCCTTCACCAGCATCGGACCATCATTCTCGATATGCGGGAATACACGGGTGGTTAAAAACTGCCGAACCTGCTCCAACCCCTGATCCAGATACAATGCACCGATAAAAGATTCGAACAAATCAGCCAGCAGAGCCGGTCTTCCCCGGCCTCCCAACTGCTCCTCTCCCCGGCCAAGCAGAACATATGAACCGAAATTCAGAAGCTCTGCAAATCTGGCAAGAGAGGGCTCGCATACAATCGATGCGCGCATGCGGGTCAGTTCGCCTTCCGGACGCTGTGGATAGGTCAGATACAAATGCTCGGACACGAGCAATTGCAGAACCGCATCCCCCAAAAATTCAAGCCTTTCGTTATCTTCCACATGACCGTGCCGATGTTCATTGACATAGGAAGTATGCGTGAAGGCCTGTCTCAGCAATCCGTATTGCTGAAAACGCAGCCCCAGCCTTTGCTGGAGCTCGTTAAATCGGTTAGCCTTCATACTTCCTCATAATGATCGTCGCGTTATGCCCCCCGAATCCGAAGGAATTGGACATTGCGGTCTTGACCGTCGTCTTGCGGGCAACATTCGGCACATAATCCAGATCACACTCAGGGTCCTGATCATCCAGGTTAATCGTCGGAGCAATGACATCATTCTTCAGCGTCAGCCCGAGAATGACACCTTCCACTCCGCCTGCCGCGCCAAGCAAATGACCCGT
Source organism: Paenibacillus pinihumi DSM 23905 = JCM 16419 (assembly GCF_000422505.1). Classification (GTDB taxonomy): domain Bacteria; phylum Bacillota; class Bacilli; order Paenibacillales; family Paenibacillaceae; genus Paenibacillus_D; species Paenibacillus_D pinihumi. Next base: position 562,708 of record NZ_KE383864.1, read on the forward strand.
CATCGATTTGGTCGAACTGACAGCCAGCTTATAGGCATGATCGCCAAACGCTTTCTTGACTGCTTTCGTTTCCGACTGATCGCCTACCGGTGTCGAAGTGCCGTGCGCATTAATATAATCCACATCCTCAGGCGCGATATCCGCATCCTTGATTGCGCGCGCCATGCAGCGGGCCGCTCCATCCGGGTCAGGCTCCGTCATATGGTGAGCGTCTCCGCTCATGCCGTAGCCAATTACCTCGGCGTAGATTTTGGCGCCGCGTTTTTGCGCATGCTCCAGCGATTCCAGAATCAGAATCCCCGAGCCTTCGCCCATCACGAATCCGTCACGGCCTGTATCAAACGGACGGCTCGCCTTCTCCGGCTCGTCATTGCGGGTTGACATCGCTCTCATGGAGCAGAAGCCTGCTATCCCTGTCGGGCGGATCGTCGCTTCAGCACCACCACAGATCATTACGTCGGCTTCACCGCGCTGAATCATTTTGTAGGAATCCCCAATCGAGTGGGTTCCGGTTGCACAGGCGGTAACTGTTGCGCTGTTCGGTCCTTTCGCACCAGTCAGAATCGATACCTGGCCAGTAGCCATATTGGCAATCATCATCGGGATAAAGAACGGGCTGACCCGCTTTGGTCCTTTTTCCAGCAGGATGTTATGCTGATCTTCCCATGTACCGAGTCCGCCGATACCGGAGCCGATCATAATGCCTACACGCTCCGCATCAGCATTCTCACCAATTTTCAGATCTGCATCCTTGATTGCATTCTGGCTGGCCACAGCGGCGAACTGCACAAAGCGGTCCATCCGGCGGGCTTCCTTCCTGTCAATCCCGAAATTCTCCGGATCAAAATTTTTAACTTCCGCGGCAATGCGCGTCGGATAAGCAGACACATCAAACGCTTCAATCAGGGAAACTCCTGATTTGCCTTCCAGCAGGTTGCCCCAAAACTCATTCAGGTCATGGCCTAGCGAGGTCATGACTCCCATGCCGGTAACTACAACTCTTTGCTTCATACCCAATCACCTCTACGGACAGCAAAATGGAGTACATTATGCCAGCATTTTTTCATTGATACCCAGCATTTATGCTTGTGAACAGGCTATCGGCTCCTGGGCAAGCAAGTTCTGATCTTGGTCCAGCGCACCTTCATATCAGGCTTGATGCTTCTCGCCACCATTTGAACATCTGCTGCCTGCTCGGGCATAACCGTGCCTTTCACGGCATTTTGCTTCTAAAATTCAGTACATACAATCTTTAGTCATCTATTTCATCCTAATTATTCGGCAATACTTTTTAAATGCTTGGAATGGAGAGAAGTCCCGTTATGTTAACGGGACTTTGTAAAACCTTACGTATGAGATTGTATGTAATTGACTACTTCTCCCACAGTGGTGATTTTCTCTGCATCTTCATCAGAGATCTCCAAGTCGAACTCGTCTTCCAATTCCATGACCAATTCAACGACATCGAGAGAATCAGCGCCAAGATCATCCTTGAAAGATGCTTCCAGCGATACTTCAGCTTCGTCAACGCCAAGGCGGTCAACGACGATGCGTTTTACACGTTCCACTACGTCTGACATCTATGTTCACCTCCTTTTGGTATTATACGAGAATCAAGGACAAAATGCCATAGTCCAAAAACAAGGGCAATAACTAGCCCATGTACATTCCGCCGTCGACATGCAGCGTCTGGCCAGTCATGTAAGACGATGCATCGGATGCAACGAATCTTACAGCCGAGGCAATATCCTCCGGGCGGCCCAGCTTCGCGAGCGGAATCTGGCTTGAAAGCTGTGCCTTCATGTCTTCCGGAAGCTTGTCTGTCATGTCCGTCTGAATGAAGCCCGGAGCAATACAGTTCACTGTAATGCCGCGCGAGGCCAATTCACGTGCGGAAGACTTCGTAAGGCCGATGACACCGGCTTTGGCAGCAACATAGTTCGCCTGGCCCGGGTTGCCGAGCGCGCCCACAACGGAAGAAATATTAATGATGCGGCCGGAACGCTGCTTCATCATCGGGCGAGTAACTGCCTTGATGCCATTGAATACGCCCTTAAGATTCGTCTCGATAACCTCATCAAATTCCTCTTCCTTCATGCGCATAATGAGGTTGTCCCTTGTAATGCCGGCATTGTTGACAAGAATGTCGATCGTGCCCCATTCGCCAATTACTTGGGATACCATCGCATCGAATTCTGCCGATTTCCCGACATTAGCCCGGATGACCAGTGCGCGGCGGCCCAGCGCTTCAATTGCTGCTGCAGTTTCTGCTGCAGCTGATTCACTGCCGGAATAGTTGACGGCCACGTCAGCTCCGCCTTCAGCCAGGGCAATCGCAATCGCCCGGCCGATGCCGCGGGATGCTCCGGTCACAAGCGCCTTTTTACCTGTCAAATCTCCAAACATGCACATTCCCCTCTCGCTCTATTGATATAGAATCATAGACCAAATTACCTACTGATGATAGGGCTTGACGGCCTGTTTACTCTCCACTGCTCAACTTATCCAGCGCTTCAACGCTGTTCACCGAGACGATGGAGACGGACTTGTCGATTTTTTTAATCAAGCCTGCCAGTACGGTTCCTGAACCGATTTCAATGAAGGTATCGACGCCCTGGTCAATCATGGTCCGGACGCTGTCTTCCCAAAGCACCGGAGATACGACCTGCTGCACAAGCAGCGAACGGATTTCCTCTGCAGAATTGGTCTGCTGTGCAGTCACATTGGAAATTACAGGAACTGCGGCATCTTGAAACGGCAGTCCTTTTAACACTTCAGCCAGGCCGTCAGCCGCAGGCTGCATCAGCGAGGAATGGAATGGGCCGCTTACTTCCAGCGGCAACACGCGCTTTGCTCCGGTTTCCTTGCCGCGGCTTACCACTTCATTAACACCTTCGGATGAACCAGAGACAACGATTTGCCCCGGACAATTGACATTCGCCAGCTCAACCGGGCCAACAGATGCGCTGATTTCCTGGCACAGTGCTGCCAGTGCCTCGCGCTCCGCACCGAGCACTGCCGCCATGGCGCCTTCTCCGCCCGGAACAGCCTGCTCCATTAACTGGCCGCGTGCACGTACCGTGCACACAGCATCCTCAAAGCCGATTACTCCGGACGCTACCAGTGCACTGTACTCGCCGAGACTATGCCCCGCTGTGAAGTCCGGCAGGATATTTTTCTCCTTGAGCGCTTCAAGCACAGCTACACTTACTGCAAGCAACGCAGGCTGCGTATTGACCGTCTGCTTGAGTTCGTCTCCAGGTCCGTTAAAAATAATCTCGCTAAGCGAAAAGCCCAGCGCTGCATCCGCCCGCTCAATGATTGCGCGGGAAGCCGGATACTTGTCAAAAAAATCCTTGCCCATGCCGACCGCCTGTGCTCCCTGACCGGGAAAAACAAACGCGATTTTACCCATTGCTGTAGTCCTCCTGTCTTGGATTGCTTCCTACCAGATAAGTGTAGAAGCTCCCCAGGTAAGTCCGCCGCCAAATCCGACAAGCACGAGAGTGTCCCCTTCTTTGACACGGCCTTGCTCGACCGCTTCAGCGAGGGCAATCGGGATAGAGCCCGCAGACACATTGCCGTACTTGTCCAGATTGATCATGCATTTATCCTCCGGCAGTTCCAGCCGGTTCAATGCGGACTGAATAATCCGAATGTTGGCCTGATGCGGGATAAGCAGATCGATATCCGCCTTGTTCAACCCCGCCTTCTCCAGCGCTTCCTCGGCTGCTCCGCCCATAATGCGAACAGCAAACTTGAATACCTCGCTGCCCGCCATCTGAATGAAGTTCCCTTTCACAGCCGCACCGCTTTCCGGTGACAAGCGCGAGCCGCCGCCGCTCACCTTGAGCAACTCGCCCCCGGAGCCGTCAGCCCCAAGCTGGAAGGAACGGAAGCCGCGCCCTTCAGGCACACGTCCCAGCACGACCGCTCCCGCACCGTCTCCGAATAGGATGCAGGTGTTGCGGTCGGTATAATCCGTAATGCGGGAAAGGCATTCTGCGCCAACGACCAGCACATGCTTGTACATGCCGGAAGCGATCATCCCCGACGCCGTAGCCAGTCCATAGATAAAGCCGGAGCATGCAGCAGACAGATCGAAGGCTGCTGCCTTGCTTGCGCCGAGTTTATCCTGCAGGAGGCAGGCTGTTGACGGGAAGGAAGTGTCCGGTGTAATTGTCGCGACAATAATCAGATCCAAATCTTCCGCTGAGATTCCCGCTGCCTGTAGTGCCCCGAGCGATGCTTCGTAAGCCAGATCAGAGGTTGCCTGCTCCGGGGCTGCAATCCGGCGCTCGCGGATGCCTGTTCGCGTGACAATCCACTCGTCGCTCGTCTCCACCATTTGTTCCAGTTCCTGATTGGACAAAATGCGTTCAGGAACGTATTTTCCGGTTCCAATAATTCCGACAGCGTGCAAATTCATAGGGGTCACACTCACTTCCCGCTTATTTCCGACGTAATGGATGTAATAAGATTGCCCTGCAGCGCAATACGGGCCTGGCGCACCGCATTCTTCACTGCCATATCGTCTGATGATCCGTGACATTTCATAATAAGTCCGTTGACGCCAAGAAGCGGAGCGGCGCCATGCTCTTTATAGTCCATCTTCCTTCTGAGGCCCTTCAAGCCGGGCATCATGATAGCAGCTGCAATCTTGGTCAGCAATGAGCGGCTGAATTCTTCCTTGAGCGTTTTCAGCAGGAAGCCCGCCGTTCCTTCCATCGATTTCAGCATAATGTTTCCGACAAAGCCGTCACAAACGAGAATATCGCAGTTGCGGTCGAGCACATCCCGCGCCTCGACGTTGCCGACAAAATTCAGTGAGGATTGCTCGATCAGATCAAAGGCCGCCTTCGTCAGCTCATTGCCTTTTCTGGCTTCCGTACCGACATTGAGCAGTCCGACACGCGGATTTTTCATCCCGTGAACCTTCTCCCTGTAAATGCTCCCCATTAGCGCATATTGAAACAGGTGCTCCGGCTTGGCATCCATATTCGCTCCCAGATCAAGCGCCAGCACGCCCACGTCATCCTTGGTTGGCATCATCGGCGCCAGCGCAGGGCGCTCAATACCATCAATGCGCCCGACAACCAGCAAACCTGCTGCCATAAGCGCACCGGTATTGCCCGCCGAAATCATGGCGTCCGCCTCGCCCTCCCGTACCAGCCGGCCTGCTACCGCCATGGATGAATCCTTCTTGCGGCGAATCGCCTTTACCGGCTCCTCATCCCCTTCAATCTTCTCGGAAGCGTGCCGAACCTCCAAATTGGCGGGCTTGCCGCTTGCAAGCAGCGGTTCAATGACTGCCGCGTCGCCAACCAGTACAATATGCGTATCCGTCCATTCCTGCGCTGCCTTCAACGCTCCTTCTACAAGGGCCGACGGAGCATTATCGCCGCCCATTGCATCAATTGCGATCCGCATGTTCGTCTCCTCCTTCGAGTTTCTCGTCCCCTGCGGATCGATAGATGACAAAATGTCCTTGAAACACCATTTCCTCGCCGACGTACGTAAACACATCCACCTTGGCTTTGCTGCTTCCCCCTGATATGGAGCTGACGTAAGCCTTTGCTATACATTTCTCACCGAGTGCGACCGACCGGACGAACCGGATGTCCGCAGACGCTGTCAGTGCGATCTCGTCGTTAATAACAGCTACCGCAAGCGAATTGGCTTGTGCAAATACATGATGTCCGCGAGCGATGCCTGTCCGGGAGAATACATGCTCCTCTCGGATTTCAAAGATCGAGATTCCGCTCTTATCAAGCTGCAGATCTATAATGTCCCCTATCACCTCATGCAGAGGCAATGACCGGACCGAATCATAGGAGCGTTCAGCCATTAGTTTGACCCGTTCTCTCAGTTCGGGAATCCCTAGCTCCAGACGGTCCAGTCTTATTGTTTGTATACTAACCTTAAGCAGCCGGTTCAGCTCCCTGTCCGTCATAAACGGATTGTCTTCGATCAGTCTGGAGAGCTGCTGCTGCCGTTGACGCTTGGGCAGACGCTCGATTGTCCGCACCACCTTTATACGATTATAGTAAGTGAATCACCCTGATATTCAACGCTGCATTCCTGGATTCAGGCAGCATGAAGAACCCCCTCGGGGACTTTGGCGCCTGTATACAGGAAGCGGCAGACAAGGCCGGATTCGAGCCACGGGTCTTGTCTGTCTTTTCAAATTATAGGCGCATGTTTATCAGCTGTTATCACCTGGTACTAATTTAGTATAAAGAAAAATGCGGCAGGAAGCAATGCCCGCCGCAGGGAAAGCTTGCCCACAAGCGCTCTGACAAGGCGGGCCAGGGCATCATGCGGACAAAAAAATAGCACCTCACCATGGATGAAGTACTACTTTATTCGTGTCAATTACTGCTTGATAATTTCTCTGGATTTATACGTTCCGCATACTTTACATACACGGTGAGACAATTTCAACTCTCCGCACTGGTCGCATTTAACCATACCCGGTACAGCCAATTTGAAATGCGTACGGCGTTTGTCACGGCGAGTTTTGGATGTTCTTCTTTGTGGTACTGCCATCTTTCCCACCTCCTTCACAAAAATTGCAGCCGGCTATTGATCCTTGAACAGATCCTTTAGCGCGGCAAACCGCGGATCAATCGCTTCATTCGAACAACCGCAGTCTTTCTCGTTCCTGTTGCCCCCGCATTGCGGACAAAGCCCCTTGCAGTCCTCCTTGCAGAGCGGCACAAAAGGCATATAGAGCAACACAGATTCCTCGACATATGGCGTCAAATCAAGCTTGTCTTCTTGTACAGGGATAATATCCTCATTCTCAGGCCCTTCTTCATAGGCTGCCAACGTCTGGAACTTCTCGTAAAAAGGAATCGACAGATGCTCCCCGGCGGACTCCAGGCACCGCGAACAGGAAAGCTCGACATCCAGCTCCAAATTCCCTTCCACGACGACAACCTTGTCCTCGGCATGGGCTGAAAGCTCAACGGTGACAGGACTTGCCTTCCTGACATCCTTGTTGTTTCGTAAAAGCTCATCGACATTCATTGACGTATGAAACGGGACCTTAATCCCCTTAGTTAACACATCCTGCATTTTGAACAGCATAAGATCACTCCAAACAAACAAAGATTATTATATCGACCCGCCCGCTATTTTGTCAACATTTCACACCGAACAAAACGGTAAAATTGCCCGAATTCGCCTCTTCCGCCCCGAACATGCTATATTTTAGGAAAATCAAATTCAGCTTGGGGGAAAGACTTCATGCGCTCCGTTGGTGTCATTGTTGAATACAATCCGTTTCACAACGGACATCTCTATCATTTGCAGCAATCGGTGTCCATTACCGGTGCCGACGCTGTCGTTGCTGTCATGAGCGGCAGCTTCCTGCAGCGCGGCGAGCCGGCAATGTTCAGCAAGCGGGCACGGACCGAGATGGCGCTCGCAGGCGGCTGCGACCTGGTCATCGAGCTGCCGGTCGCATATTCTACGCAGGCGGCTGAATGGTTCGCCTACGGCGCTGTGTCCATACTGCAGGCAACAGGCATAGTCAATGCGCTGTGCTTTGGCAGCGAGGACGGTGATCTGCACAGCCTGCGCGCCATAGCTTCCTGCCTTGCCCGTGAGCCTGAGGCGTTCCGGCTCATGCTCCGCGAGGAGCTTGGCCGCGGCGCAAGCTATCCATCGGCCTACAGCCATGCTGTAAGACAATATATGGAGACAATCGGGGAACGGCAAGCGGCAAGCCTGCCGCTCGCCCGTCCCAACAATACGCTCGGACTTCATTATCTGCTCGCTCTGGAGCGGATTGGCAGCTCTATTGAGCCCTACACCATTATACGCGAGAAGGCAGAGTATAATCAAAGCACGATTACCGACAGGCATATTGCCAGCGCCACCGCGATCCGCAGCGTGATCTCAGGGGGCGGAGGACTGGAGCAAATCGCCGGGGTAATTCCCCGCTCCACCGCTGACATTATCAGCCGTGAATTGGCAGCCGGCCGGGAGCCGCTAAGCTGGGACAACTTCTATCCGAAGCTGCTGCACCAGCTCTTGTCACATTCTGCAGGGCAGCTTCGCAGCTATTACGAGATGAGCGAGGGACTCGAGCACCGGTTGCTTCAAGCACTGCCTGCGATTGAGAAGCCAAGCTTTGAAGCACTGATTACAGCAGTAAAGACACGCCGCTATACCCGTACAAAGCTTCAACGCGTACTGCTCTCCGTGCTGCTTAATCATCAGAGAGAACAGCTTGCGCCGGAGCTTCTCACATCCGGCGTCGACTATATCCGGGTGCTTGGCTTCTCCGCCAAAGGCCGGAAGCTGCTGAAGCAGATGAAGAAGACCGCAAGCGTTCCCGTCCTGCTGAGCGCTGCCCGCAATCAAGGCCAGCACCGCTACCTGGAATTGGATGTCCGGGCTTCGGCCGTCTACGAACTTGCGTACCCGGATGCCGGACCACAGCAGTTGTTCCGCGATTACTATGAGCCGCCTGTCATGCTTTGACAGGCGGCTTGGCTGTTCTATTTGGTTATGGGGCCGCTTTGCAGCAGCTCCACAGCATCATGAAGCGTCGATACCGCAACAATGCGCATCGGGGTTCCCAGCGCCTCAGCCTTCGCCCTGGCCTCCCGTTCATTGCCCGGAGGCACGAGGAACAGCTCAGCACCGCTCCTGTGGGCGGCTGTGACCTTGAAGGCGACTCCGCCGATCTCTCCGACTTTGCCATCCGGCCTAATCGTTCCTGTCCCGGCGATGCGCAGGCCGCCTGTCAGATCACCCACAGTCAGCGCGTCGAGCGTCTGCAGCGCGAACATTAGTCCCGCGGAGGGACCGCCGATCTCTCCCGCCGCAATGGAAACCTTGAGCTGCTCCTGCTGCGGCACAAGATCACGGATTTCAGCCAGTACAATACCGCCGAGCGCCTGCGGCAGGTCACGGCCCGATTCATCCTCCGGCAGCGCCTTCAGCGGAAGCTTGAGGGTCTGTTCCTTCCCTTGACGCACAATCGTCCATTCCAGTTCCGCCCCCGTCTTCTGCTGCTTCAGCACAGCAGCCAGGGACTGGGCAGTACTTATTTTCTTCCCTTGTACAGCTGTGATGCTGTCGCCAGGGCGAAATCCTCCCTGATCCTGTGCCACATCCGTGACAGCAAGTTCACGGGTCACGATTTCATAGGGAATGCCTGCTTCCCGGTACGCCGCCTCAATGGCATTGCTCTGTGAATTCTGCATGATATATAAGAGCCGCGCGGCATATTCTGATTCACTCTTGTCCCCGAGCATATCCTTTTTGCGCAGCAGCTCCAGATCATGATCCCAGAACGACCGCATAACGGCCCAGTAATTGGCATACGTCATCTTGACCGTTGTTAGCATAAAAACGCCTTTGCCCGGCGGGTCCCCTGCAACCACCTTTACCATCGGCGTGACAGGCTCTACAATTCCCGGTTCATATGCCGCATAAGGAGTCGGGATGTATAGCAGCACAATCATAATCAGCGCCGCAGCCAGCGCAGGCCGGATAATGCCCGCAACTGCGCTTTTGGGTGTATTCGACATTTTGGCCTCCTTTGGATAAGCAGTGGTCTAAGCTCTGCCCTCCCCGCGTACATTGTAATGTCTGTCCCGTTTATTCAGAGCATCAAGGAGGCGTCGGAGCATTATGCTGAGAACCATCGTACTAGGCGTTATTTCGCTGTGGCTTGTTACCTCGATTGTCAGACAGCCGAATGAGGCCTTCCAGGCTGCTCTCCAAGGCTTGTCTGTCTGGTGGAATATTGTGTTTCCCGGCTTGCTGCCCTTCCTTGTGCTGTCTGAGCTGATGCTTGCCTTTGGCGCCGTTCATGCGCTCAGCTCGCTGCTTGATCCGGTTATGCGCCGCGGCGCGGGCATGCCCGGAACCGCTGCCTGGCCGGTTGCACTCGGCTGGACCGCGGGCTATACTGCCGGAGCGGAAGCCACCGCCTCTCTCCGCAAACAGCAGGCCGTCAGCCGCCGGGAAGGACAATGGCTGCTGGCTGTTTCTTATATGCCCAATCCGATGTTTATGTTCATTGTAATCGGGGCAGGCTTTTTTCATCATCCGTATCTCGGCGCCTTCATCGCTCTTGCCGTATGGCTGTCCGGCATTATGAATGGAGTGCTGCTGCGCCTGCTTCCTCTTGGAACCAGGGAACAGGATGATCGGAACAGCAAAGCCGAGTCCGGAGCCTACAACACACTCCAGAAGGCCGGCAAGGCCCTCATGCAGGGACATCGCGAGGATGGCCGAAGCTTCGGCAAGGTGCTCGGAGATTCAGTGTCGACAGGCATTCAGAAGCTAATGCTCGTAGGGGGCTTCATCATCTTCTGTGCACTGCTCGCCCGCCTGCTCGCCGCTTCACTCCCCGAAAGCTTGTCAATCTTGGCGTTCACCGGCATCTACGAAAGCCATCTCGGCGCTTATTCCGCGAGCCTGCTGCAATCCGAGCTGGGACTGCCGATCTGTATCGCCCTGATCTCTGCCGTCCTATGCTGGGGAGGCTTAAGCGGGCTGCTGCAGGTACGCAGCGTTATTTCCGGCTCAGACTTGAAATTTCTGCCCTTCCTGCTGGCCAAGCTGCTTCATGCCCTGCTCGCCTTCGGGCTGACGCTGCTGCTGTGGAAACCTTTTCACTATTGGCTTCAAAACTCAGCTTCCGGCTTTCACGAGGAAGCCTTCTCTACACCATTTGACAGTGGCCTGACCCTGCTTCCATTTTCAATTTCCGTCCGGGATCTGCCGTCGCTATGGCAGCACATTCCGATTGTAATCGGTATTCTTGGCGCTTCCATGATGGCCCTTGTCATCATCTCCTATTTCGTATGGAGCTTCGGCAAACGTCCGGGAAAAACCGGCTAATTTGCTAAGACGGTACCAATAAAGCTGCTCTCAGGATTATCCGGCGGATAACCTTGGAGCAGCTTTTTAAACATGAAATCGGCTTGCCGGCGTCATTTACGAGTGGCTGAACTTGACTCTGAGCGCCTGCTCGACCTCATGGGGCACCAGATCATGAATGTCACCGCCGAATTGGGCGATTTCCTTCACAATGCTGGAGCTTAAGTAAGAATATTTTGGATTCGTCATCATGAAGATCGTCTCAATGCTGTCATCCAGATGCTGATTGGTTGAAGCAAGCTGCAGCTCATACTCGAAATCCGTAACCGAGCGAATGCCCCGGACAATGACCTGGGCATTTTTCGAGCCCATATACCGGACGAGCAAATCGCGGAAGCTGTCCACCTCTACGTTTGGCAGATGGCTGGTCGCCAGCCTGAGCAGCTCCTTCCGTTCCTCAATCGAAAACAGCGGATTTTTGCTTGTATTATTCAATACAGCTACAACCAGCCGGTCAAATTGCTTTGCTGCCCGCTGAATAATATCCAAATGGCCCAGTGTAACCGGATCAAAACTGCCCGGGTATACTGCGATTTTTTCTACATGTTGTCCGTATGGCATGTTCATGCCCCTCCTGTGTCTTGATCATCGGGCTGGTAACGGTAAATAGAAACCGCGATTTCTCCGTACACCGCCCGTTTAAGCTGTATGTATGCACCGGTCTGCTCCGAGTAATGATGGCCGGACTCATGCTCCACCATTACAATGGCATCAGGTTCGACAAGCCCCTTGACTGCCAGCTCGTCCATTATAGCATCGGCATCCTTCATCCGGTAAGGCGGATCCAGAAAGACCAGCCGAAATGCCAGATTGCGCTTTTCCAACAGTTTGATAGCCCGCCTTGCATCATTTTTATAAATCTCCGCACGGTCTTCCATGTTGGCTGCTGCCACATTTTTGCGGATAATGTCGATACTTTGTCTTTCCAAATCAACAAAGACGGCCCGCTCCATTCCCCGGCTGATCGCCTCAATCCCGAGTCCTCCGGTTCCCGCGAACAAATCAAGCGCCCATCCCCCGTCAAAAAAAGGACCGATCATGCTGAATACCGCTTCCTTCACCTTGTCGGTGGTCGGTCTTGTCTGACTGCCGGGCACGGCCTTGAGCGGCCTTCCCTTTGCTTCGCCTGCGATCACTCTCAATGCTGCTTTCTCCTTCCATTGTTGGGCCGGACTCAAGCAGCCGATTAAGGTTCAACTCTCACTGATCCTTCGATCTACGGCAGTTCCGGCCAGCGCATCCCGAGCCGGGAGGCGCTTTAACTTCTGCTATCGTACCACAATTTATTCAAGTTGAAAAAGGATATGAAGCGCCAAAAATTTGTTTGGCACCCGTGTATATTATTCCCTGCGGGCGGACATCATGTAAGTATGGCACTCGCAAGGTGCCGTAAGACAACCGCGGAGAAGACTTACGTTTCCCCATAAGCTCTTCGTCCGGTTTCTCCTCTCCCATATTGACCATCCCTTTGCGGGGATGGTCGCTTTTATTTGAGCAGCCCCAAACGGTCCAAAATAACCGCCAGCTGTTCTCTCGTCACAGGCTGTCCCAGCCCGAATTGTTCATTAGATATCCCGTTCATAATTCCTGCTTCCACTGCCTTCTTAATTGCCCCAGCAGCCCAGTGGTCTTTGGGCACATCCTTGAATCCGCTCACGCCCTCTCCTCCTCCCGGCTTCAGCTTCAGACCGTACACCTCTGCCGTCCCGGCAACGATTGCCGCTGCGCATTGTCTTCTATAGCTGTCCGATTTTAACAGCCCCGCCTCTTCCCGGTTCGTCATAAAGCCGCATTCCACCAATATGGACGGCATCTTCGTCTCTCGCAGCACCTGAAAATTAGCCGTTTTCACCCCGCGGTCTCTCCGGCCCGTTTGTCTGATTAATTGACGATGCACCGCTTCAGCCAGCCTCAAGGAACCCGTTGACGGGCGGGTATGCACATACGTCTCGATTCCTTCTGCCTGATTCCAGCCGTTTCCGTGCGCATTGGCATGAATAGAAATATAGACACCCGCTCCCCATGCATTTGCCTTGTCTGTACGCTCCTTAAGCGGTACGTCCCGGCTTCCGTCTTCGGCATGTACGAACTTTATATCTACCGCCTCATATTTCTCAAAGCCGCTGCGCGCGTAGGCAGCCACCTTACTATTGAAATGAAACTCGCGGAGCGTACCGTCAGGTGTACGCTTCCCCGCTGTCTCCGGCCCGTGTCCGGCATCGATGGCAATTCTCATGCCGCATCACTCCTTTTCAACAGTTTATTCCGTGCAGCGCTTCCTTAACGCGGCTCGTACCAGGGGAAAACGGGATTTGGTCATCTACACACCAAGCCCCGTGCAGGGATGCACGGGGCTACTTTAAATCTTTGATTTTTTTAGCTATAATCCGGTAGTTGCTCCGTGCGACATTACAGGGCTTGCCGCTCACGGACGGATCATCGTGAAAGTATAGCCGGCACCATGTCGGGTCCAGCCGTTTAACCTTGGAGAGATCGGCTATATACGACCGATCGACAAGCTCGAAATACTGCCCCTTGGCCTGGAAGGCATTCAACCATCGCTCGAGTGTGTTTGCCACATAGTAAACCGAATCTGTCGTATGCACAAGTATCCGGTTTTGCAATGTTTCCAGGAACAGCACCTCGTCAATATGAATGTTTTCCAGACCATGGCCTTCCTTTTCTTTGGTTACTGCCAGGTACATTTTTTCACTCCAAACCTTAGCTCAGTAATTCTTCAGGCACTTCCGGCTGGTTGCCCCACAGAAAGCTGGCGGCCGACACGGAAAATACAGCTGTGAGGCTCAATAGTGTCGCGAATGTTCTAAGCGCTCTTTTGCTCATTGTTTTTCACCTCCTTCCATTGCTTCACAGGTATTAATGAAATGGCTTGTACAAGCCAGGTTAATGCCAGCAATGATGACTGGATGTGGAGGTTCGTGAGGACAATCAGCAGGGCAGACATCTTAAGCAACGGGTAATAACGCTTGGGGATACGGGTTTGGCGTTCAATTCCTGAAGGCGCATAGATCGCAACCAGGACAGCATTAACCGCATTCAGTGTACATACTGTATACAGGCCCAATTCAATGAATGACAAGCCGACCGCCATAACAGACGAGACCCCGACACAGAGCAGCCCGGACTTGAAATGGTAGCCGCCTGAAATCACCCGCAGCAGCGCGAATCCGAACAGGACTGTCATTGTTTCCGGGAGCTGTCCGGCTGCAATCCCGAGTACAACACTGAGCAAAATGGTAAATACGGTATTGAAGACAATATTCAATCCGTATCTCATTACTGCCTCACTGACGGGATGATCCGGAATCGTCTGCTTAATCGTACCTGCGATGTGCCTGGACAAGACTTCTAACATGGCGCTGTTCCTTTCTGTTCAATACATTAAGCAGCAGCAGCAAAATGAGGAAGAAGACTGCGGCCGCCGCATGCACCCGGGAATGCAGCAGCGAAACACCGGCGATAAACACAAAGGCTGCACTGATGGATGATAAAAGAAGAGTGTTCCCTTCCTTCACTTCAATCCATGAGAGCGGGAATGTAAACCCGAAGCCCTTGCGGTACAGCATGTAGCTAAGCGCAAATAAAAGCAGAGAATTAACCAATTGCATCAGGTAGGTGTCACCCGTATTGCTCTGGATTCGTTCCATCTGGACCAGTGTACCCGCTTCAAGCACGTATACGACAATGGACTGCAGCATTCCGAAAACCAAATATCCGGTCAGCGCCATCAAAATTGCCGCAATGGCGGATATCCGGTATCGTACGAGCACGGATAACGAGAATAGGAGGGCCGACATAACCGGCACATATTCGGGCGCCCCGCCAACCTGCCACATCCAGTAGCTGGCAGCCGACATCAGAATGGACAGCACCAAATAATAATGAAAATACTCGGTGATCCGGTACCTGAACAACGACAACATGATTGCAAACATGGACATCCCTTCAACTGTCGAGAACAACATAAAACACAGAGCGTTCACCATGTCCCACCTTTTAATGAACCAATAGGTTAATTGTGAATATTATACCATTTTTAACTAATAGGTTCAACTTGAATTTTCGTCTATGTAGCATTCGAGTCCCGGTTGATATATTCATATTAGGTGATAGAGATGAGCTTTGATTACACATTAATCGGAAAACGGATCAGGAAGGCGCGCGAGAACAAGGGGCTGACGCAAGAAAAGCTTGCTGAACAGCTCGATGTATCCAACGCATACATAAGCAAGATCGAACGCGGCCGGACACCTGTCAATCTGGAGAGGTTATCTGAGATTTGTGTCGTGCTTGAAGAAACTCCCGAATATATTCTGGGAGGCACGAACAGCGCAGCCAATGACTTTCTCCGCAATGAAATTATTGATATGCTCGAGGGCTGTCCTCCTGGCAAGATCAAGCTGATTGCCCAGATTGTGAAGCATATCATCGAGTACGACGGCAAACAGTCCTGATAACGGGCGTTTTATCCTTGCCGCTGACGCATTCATGCAATTTTTAGTGTATAACTGGGCGCAGACCTGCTCTTTTTTTAGGAGCAGAGTCTGCGTTTTGCCTTTAATCCGTACTCCCGTAAAACCTGATTGACAAAAAACGGTACCGTTTCTATAATATCATTAACGTTAACGTCATGGTTGGAGGTATCTATGAATCAGAAAATGTTGATCGGGGAGCTGGCTGAGAGAGCAAGTGTCACTGCCCGCACCATCCGCCACTATCAACAATTGGGGCTGCTGGGCAAGATTGAACAGGAGAGCAACGGATTTCACTATTATACCGATCATGCTCTGGAGCGCCTGCTAAAAATCAATGTGCTCAAACGAATCGGTCTGAGTCTTGAAGAAATCCAGTCGGTCATTGGCCTTTACTTCGAGGAACCAACAATGATTAAAGGCAAGCACAAGGTGATGGAGATTTTGGCGGGCCATTTGAAGGAAACCGATCAAAAGCTGGAAGCCTTGTCCCAATTCAGAGTGGAAATAGCCGCTAATATGGAGAGGTTGCAGCGTATCATCGATGACATGGCGCCATGATTCAACATGGCGCATCTCGTCCCGGATTCGAGGGTATGCTATCGCTCAACCATGACGTTTACGTTAATGTTCACAATAACAGAATGGGAACCTGTGGGAGGAGAAATTCGATTATGAGTACAACGAATTCTTTGAATGGGCAGCGTGTCATTGTTATCGGAGGAGGATCGGGAATCGGGCTCGCAGCTGCCAAAAAAGCGGCCGTCCTCGGGGCCGAGGTTGTCATTGCCAGCCGCTCCAGCGAGCGTCTGGAGCAGGCAAAAACAGCAATCACGGGCAATGTAAGCACAGCAGTTTTGGATTTTCGCAATGAAGCGGAGGTCAACGCATTCTTTGAGGAGACCGGACAATTCGATCATCTCGTCGTGACCGCCGGTGAGCTCAAGCACGGTTCAGGCAAACTCGCTGATCTGGATACCGCAAGCTCCCGTGAACAGTTCGAAAGCCGGTTCTGGGGGCCATATCTTGCGGTCCGTTACGGATCGCCGCTCATCCGCAAGACAGGTTCCATTACCCTGACATCCGGATTTTTCGGAGATAAGGCGATCGCCGGGGCATCCGTGCCGTCCGCCGTGCACGGAGCTGTCGAAAACCTCGGCCGTGTGCTGGCTGTCGAGCTCGCTCCGGTGCGGGTCAATGTGATCTCGCCCGGCTATGCCGACACACCGCTGCATGACGGACTGACGCCTGAGCAAAAACAGGCCTGGTTTGATCAGACAGCCCCTGCCCTGCCAGTCAGACGCATCGCCTCAGCCGACGACATTGCCGGCGGCATTCTGTTCCTGATCGGAAACAGCTACACAACAGGCCTGACACTGACCGTTGATGGCGGAGCCAGGCTGGTATAATGCACACAGCCAAGTGATCCGACATTCCTTTCACCCGGGAGCATTCCAGGGTCTGCGGCTGCACAGCATACACCCGGATTGTGAAGACTTGCAGCCGGGCGTGCGACAGCCCTCACCCTGCGGTCAGCGCTGTCGTCATCTCTTTAATATACTTCGCCATCCGCACGCTCATCTCCGTGCGGATGACATCACGCAGCATTGCGAACTGATTCTCATACCCGCGGCATATAAAATGATAGTGCAGCGCACTGTCCACCCGCTCATCTTCAAACACCTTGATGCTGCGGTTTTTCAGTTCCCGCTTCACTCTCGCCAAATCCTGGTGGATACGGGTCAGCAGCACATTGGAGGCCATTACATAAAGACGCTTCAAAGAATAGGCCGAAGCCTCAATTTCACGGCAATTTTTATCTACTACACTAAGCATAATCGGCAGCAGCACAGCATCCCGGATCAGTTCCAATTCCTCGCGTGTCGGTATTTGGGCGCGGGGCTGCTCTGACTGCTGCCCCTCCTTTAGCTGCAAATATTGCTCCCTGTGCTCGGGAAGCATCATCCGGCTCGACTCCCAGCGGCCGTTGCCTTCCAGCTTTTTACTCATTTATAATGCCCTCCTATTTTCGCTTCCCGCTCCCTGGCCTGAGCCGCATCAAACAACGAGGAGGCCCGCAGCAGCGCCGAGCTGCCGAAGCGCGCTTTAATCTCATCGGTCACCCGTCCCAGATTGCGCTTGCGTTCCCGGTTGCCGAACATCGTAAGCTGGTACTGGTCATCCGCGCTCAATCCCGTCAACGTTACGCCAATGCGGCGGACCGGCAGGCCGTCCCAATGCATATAGAAGAGCTTGCGCACAGCCTCATACACCTCATCGGTTATATTCGTCGGATCGATCAGCGTGCTTTGCCTCGAAAAGCCCGTCGGCCAGTCATAATCAGCCCCTTGCGCCCCGACTCCGATCACCCGTCCCATATAACCTTTGGCGCGGGAGCGCCGGCAGACCTCTTCGCTAAGCTCCAGAAGCACGACATTGATATCTGCGGGCTCGGCATAATCACGGGGCAGTGTCATCTGATGCCCGACTGCCTTTTGCTGGTTGTGTGTGGACAGCTCTACCGGGCTCGGATCGATACCTCTGGCCGTCTGCCAGTACAGCTCCGCCTGAATGTCGCTGTTGCGGCCCATGCGCAGGCGCATCCGCCGTTTGAGCTCAGGTAACGGAAGCTGCCCAAGCTCGCCGATTGTCCGGATGCCCATCCGCTCAAAATGGGCAGCCATGCGCGAGCCCACCCCGAACAGCTGACGGATCGGCTTTGGCCACAACAGCTTCTCGACTTGCTCCGCTGGCAAGGTGAAAATCCCTTCCGGCTCCTTCTTCGCCCAAATATCTGTCGCCATCTTGGCCAGCACCTTGGTAGGACCAATGCCGACCCGGGTCCATATTCCGGTATTAAGCTCAATTTGATTCTGGATCTGGCGTGCGATTTCCTGTGGTGTGCCAAAATATCGGAGCGAGCCCGTCACATCCAAAAATTGCTCATCTATGGAATACGGCTCCACCAGATCCGTAAACCTTTCATAAATCTCTGTAATTTTCAAAGAAGCATTAATGTAGGTCTGCATACGGGGCCGGATGACGATCAGTTCCGGACACTTGCCCAGCGCCTCGCCAAGCCGCTGCGCTGTCGTGACCCCGCGCTGCTTGGCAATGGGACAGGCAGCCAGTATAATGCCTGACCGCCGGGCCGGATCTCCTGCTACAGCCAGCGGCATGTTCTTATATTCAGGATGCGCCGATTTCTCCACAGATGCGTAAAACGTCTGGCAGTCTGCAAGCATAATGACACGCTCCACCAATATCCCCCCGTCAAGGCTGAGGCTGTAACACAGCCGAACAACCCAATCGAATGTATGTTCTTATTTATTATATACCGAACACACATTCGTTATGCAACAGGAAATAATTTACGTGTTAACGGTCCATATGCAAATCCAGACGGTCCGCTGCCAGCGCTGCCGCCTCAATTTTATGAAGCCCGAATTCATATTCATTCGTCATTTCAAAAGACGGGGGAAGCGGCAGTCCGTCAAAATATCTCTCCACATCCGTAATGCTGCGAAACCAGTCACCCTCCTCAGGCTGCACGGGCGGCTGATCCGCCCAGGCATCCGACAATTCGGGGCTAAAAATCAACGCCCCGCCACTCTCCTTTCCGTTTTGTTCCTTTGTGAACAGCTGCGGCGCATAATCTGCTCTCGAGCCGGTATGCCGAACCGTCCGGGCAAAGCGGATCACCCCGCCGTATATCTCCGGAATGCGAAACAGCATCGCATACAGGCGTTTGCCGAATTCAATCCGCTCCTGAAGGTCGCGAAAATCCTCCAGAATCAGGCCAGCCAGCTTCATTTGTTCCGAAGAGTGGAGTGAATAAGGGAACACAACCTGGTTCAATTGCAGCATCGACTGGAGCTTAAAGAAAGGAGCTTCCAGCACCTTATGCCGGATTTCCGGATAGCGCACTACCCGACTTTCAATGTAGTGCTGCTCATTGACAATCAGCGCAACCGTGAGCAGCGCCGAATCCCGTTCGCGCCAGAACACCCGCCATACTGGTGTCATAAACCGGGAAACCTGGAGAGCCGGCAGCAAATAGGACAAATCATTTCCCGCCCGCTTGCCCTCCTCGTACAGCAGGAGCTGCGGGTATGCGTCGCCGAATATAAAAGCATTGGCCCGCTCTAAAAAGCGGAAAGTCTCCCGCCGCTGCTCCTCATCCAAAAGAGAAGGGATCAATCCGCCCTGAAGATCCGTCATATTCCAGCCTCCGTTGCGTGACACCATATGGGCCAGCAGCGCCCAATGAACCTCAGGATGCCGACGGTAGAAATCCCAATACGCCTGCGTCCTGGTCCGGTTATTGCGGTTGCAGCGCCGCGTGCGTTCCACAATGCGGTCAATAAGCCGCTCCTCCCACTCATTGCAACGCTCCAGCTCCCGCTGCATCCGGGACGGATGGGACGGATGCCCCTCACGATGAGGCTCCCTTATGGCTTGCCCAGGCGATACATCGCGATCAAACGGCTCACTCGCCCCCAGAACTCGGGGCAACGACTGTGCAGGATCTTGTCCTGATAACGGCAGCTGAATAGGCCAAACCTCATCAATTGACTGCTCAAGCCACTCTCTGGACGGTGTCCACTTACTCAAAGGACGGGGAAGCTCTCCCAGCTCTGCTGCCGCCTCCACCCCTGCTGTAACAACCGGCTGCCATATTCGGTCAGATCTCGCCCCTGCCTGTCCGCCTGTACGTACAGTCATCCGCTTCCATGAACGGCGCAACAGGGCCAGCGAAGCCGCATGGAGAGGCAATTTCAGTGAATGGCGCGCCATTCGCCTGGACCTGAGCTGTCCGCGGCGCTTGGCCACAAAATAGCGAATAGCCCGGGCGGGCACGTCTAGCAAATAACCGGATCGCCGGAACGCGCCCCTTAGCCAGTTCAACATCCCCTTCATCCGCTTTTTCCATTGCTTTGAGTCTGTCATGATTTCGTCCGTTCTCCTTTGCCGATTCTGTCAGCATGAATTCCGGCTTTGCCCTACCCGAAACTACACCAAAAAGCCGCTGTTACCAGTATCGGCTTGTGGCAGACAATTTCATTCCAGATGTGCTAAAAACAGCCGGAAGCGATGAAAGATTGGCATAACGGATTGAAATTGAAAAAGTCCGCTCAGAGGAGACATTTTTAATGTTTTGTCTTTCAAATAGTGGACACTGGCATGCAAAAGGAGGTCAAAGATTCGTCCTAAGGCACAACCAAGATATAGATATTCATTAGCAGGATACAACAATATCTAGTTCCAATTTTGAACTTTGCTCTAGAAGGCCTACTATATCCCAATGTCCACCATTTGATAGACAAATTTGCATTTTGTTCTTACTCAGTGGACATTTCATGCGCGTTGCGTTCAGACAGTGAGTTTTTCTGGAGTCTTTCTGCAGTCTTTCTGCAGTCTTTCTGCAGTCTTTCTGCAAAAGCCATTTCCTGTGGGATTGCTCCGGGACTCCTCGCCGAGCCCAAGGGTGACGTCTGGAGCCTAGTGTCCGGGGATCGGTGTCTGGAGGCAGTCTCTGAGACCAGTGTCTGGAGCTCAGTGTCTGGAGCTCAGTGTCTGGAGCTCAGTGTCCGGGGCTCAGTGTCCGGGGCTCAGTGTCCGGGGTCAGTGTCCGGGGCTCAGTGTCTGGAGGCAGTGTCAACAAGGCTGTGATTGCCGGACGTCACTGGCGGGATAGATAGCGACAACGATAGCCGCTGAATTCAAATCGTTACTGGATGAACAGCGGCAGCAAAGCTATGGGCAAAGTGAGCAGCGAAGGTGCAGAGGCACTTGGGCTGATGAGCGCAGTGAAAATCGCTTAGAGGAACGATAAACATGAACATGAACTTGAGACTTGAAAATGATTGCGCAGGTCCAATCATGCGAACATAAAAAAACGCTGACCAAAGGTCAGCGGAACATCCCCCATAACTTGATGAGGTGAAAGGTATTTTTCGGATCAATTTTTTGTGCCAAAACAAAGGCTGTCAACTGCTCTTCCTGTGTATCGGTAAGCGGCTCCTTCAAAATGTTTGCCGCCGATTTCACCAGCCGCTTCACTTTGCTGCGGTCCTGCAAATCCTGTTTGCTCACGTCCGCAAGCAGCAGCTTGACGCGCTCCTTTGTCGGAGTATGTTTCATTTTCACCTTTACACGCTCGACCAGCTCCGGCCGAATGCCGAACTTTTTGTAGCTCACTTCTGGGCACCTCCATGTTAAGACCTAGGCCAGCAATTCTTTACTATATGCCGCCCTGCCCCGGAAGTTGCTTTAGTCCAGCAAATCCCCTTGGAAAATCTGTTCGCGCTCAAGCCGTTCACGCAGCGGAGCATACTCCGGCAGCTTCCAGAAATCCTCACCTGCGACCAGTTCCGCCGCATCATCACGCGCCTGCTCCAGCACCGCAAAATCACTCGACATGTCCGCAAGCTTGAACTCCGGCAGTCCGCTTTGCTTTGTCCCGAAAAAGTCCCCCGGCCCCCGCAGCTCCAAATCGCGCCGCGCTACCTCAAAGCCATCATCCGTATCTGTCATGACCTTCATCCGCTCCTGGCCTGTCTCCGACTTGGGATCGGCAATCAGAATACAATAGGACTGATGCTCTCCGCGGCCTACACGCCCCCGCAACTGGTGCAACTGGGAAAGTCCAAAACGCTCGGCATCCATGACAATCATCAACGTCGCATTCGGCACATCCACCCCAACCTCGACGACCGTTGTCGATACAAGCACCTGCGTCTCATTGGCCCCGAACTGCCGCATCGCCTCATCCTTCTCCGCCGCCGGCATCCGGCCGTGCAAGAGGCCTACCCGGTAATCCGGGAACGCCTGCTGCATCTGAATATGCAGATCAATTGCATTTTGCACATCCAGCTTCTCGGACTCCTCAATTAAGGGGCAAATGATATAGGCCTGCCGCCCTGCCGATACTTCCCGGCGAATAAAGCCGAGCACACGTTCCAGCATTTCATGCTTCACCCAGTAGCTCTTGATCGCCTTGCGCCCTTTCGGACGCTCGCGCAGTGTCGACACATCCATATCGCCAAAGGCGGTAATCGCCAGCGTGCGCGGAATCGGAGTCGCCGTCATGGTCAACACATCCGGATTCATCCCCTTCCGGCGCAGCACACTGCGCTGGTTCACTCCAAAACGGTGCTGCTCGTCCGTCACCACAACCCCAAGGCTATGAAAGACGACACTGTCCTGAATGAGAGCATGCGTGCCAACTGCAATCTGGACCAGCCCCATCTGCAGACCGGCAAGTACATCCCGCCGCTGTCGCTCCGTCATACTCCCTGTCAGCATACCAACCTGAATATCGTACGGTTCAAACATCCGTTGTAAAGAACGCATATGCTGATCGGCCAATATTTCCGTCGGCACCATCAAAGCGCCCTGGTGGCCAGACGTCACCGCCGCATACAGTGCAATCGCAGCGACCACCGTCTTCCCCGAACCGACATCGCCCTGCAGCAGCCTGTTCATACAGTAAGGCTGGCGCATATCATGCAAAATCTCATTTGTGACCTTCTTCTGCGAGTCCGTCAGTTCAAAGGGCAGTTGCCTGACAAACGCAAGCACAGCCTCATTGTCAATCTTATGGCTGACCCCGTCCATACGGTCGCGGTTCCAGGCCCGGTAAGCATGAAGCTTGAGCTGGAACAGGAACAGCTCCTCGTATACCATGCGGCGGCGGGCCTCCTGGCCTTCGCGCGTATCCTCAGGGTGATGAATGCGCATGATGGCCTCGCGCCTTGGCATCAACTGGTGCTGCGTCACAAGCTGTCGGGGCAGCACCTCTTCCACCATCGTGCCATACTGAACGAGCGCCTGCTGCACCGTTTTTCGCATCCAGTTCTGGGTGATCGATCCCCCGACCGAATAGACCGGCTGCAGCGTACCGGACTTGGCCGACTTGCTGCCCGGAAATTCAGATTCCGATACGGTAAGCTGAAGACGGCGCTGATCCCATTTGCCTGTCAGCACAATCTCCCGTCCGGGCTCCAACTGATCTTTCAAGTAATGGCGGTTAAAAAATACCCCCGTCACCAGCCACTGGCCGACTGCCACCTTGCAGGACAACCGGGATTTGGAACGGCCGTAGCGCTGCATGACCGGTGCGCCCATAATTTTACCCTGTACCGTAATTTTTTCCCCATCCTTCACCGCCGACAACTCGCGAATCCGGTAATCCTCATAGCGAAACGGATAATATTCCAGCAAATCCCCGACCGTATGAACGCCAAAGGCGTGGAGCTCCTGTTCTTTGGGAGCACTCACGCCTTTAACTTGCCGGACGGAAATCTGATTAATATGCAATGTCATGATTTCAACCTCACGCTCTTGTCATAAAAATTGCCGATGTTCCCGGGCCGACATGCGTGCCGATTACGGCGCCAAGCTTCGTATAGCTGACCTCGCGAACATCAAAATGCGCCTTCGCCAGCTCACACAGCTCCATTGCATTGCCCTGATGATGCGCCCAGGCCATTGAAATATTGACCGGCACGCCGCTGAAATCCTCCTTCAGCAGCTCCATAATACGGGCCATCGCCTTGCGTTGTCCCCGCACCTTGTCAACAGACGCAACCATGCCTTCACCATCAACGATCAAAATCGGCTTGATATTCAGAATCGAACCGAACAATGCCGCCGCCTTGCCGATTCGGCCGCCCTTTTGCAAGTATTCCAGCGTATCCACAAGAAAATAAAACCGAATGTCCTCGCGCAAGCGGGCGATCTCATCCAAAATCGCCTCCTTCGAGCTGCCTTCGAGGGCCATTCTGGCCGCTGCAATAACCGGCAGGCCAAAACC
This sequence comes from Paenibacillus pinihumi DSM 23905 = JCM 16419, assembly GCF_000422505.1. Lineage (GTDB taxonomy): Bacteria > Bacillota > Bacilli > Paenibacillales > Paenibacillaceae > Paenibacillus_D > Paenibacillus_D pinihumi. The sequence goes on from NZ_KE383864.1 coordinate 586,927, forward strand.
ATAGGAAGCCGATTTGGAATCGAGAATTGTAATCTCATCCTCCCGCTCCATCAGAGAACGTGCGAGAACAGCCGATTGATAAGTTCCGCTGAACGCGGAAGAAAGATGAACCGATATAATATGCGCCCCCGGATTCTCCTGCAGCAAGCGCTCATAGATTTCCATAAAGTCAGCCGGTGAAGGCTGCGAGGTAGTCGGCAAAGAACTGGACGCCGTCAGTTTCTCGAAGAATTCATCCGATTCAATCGTAACCGAATCCAGATAAACCTCCTGGCCAAAATGAACCTTAAGCGGCACCAGCACGATACCAAGCTCCTCCCGGACCTCGCGGGATAAATCCGCCGTACTGTCTGTAACGATAATCACCTTTGCTCCCATTATCCTTCACGCCCTTTCATTCCCATTATTCTACGGCAAAAAGGTACGGATATAAAGGCTGTCCGCCGCTATGCACTTCGAGTTCGATCTCGGGATACGTCTCCCTGAGCCAGTCCGCAAGTTCTTCTGTCGCAGTCTGCGGGGCATCCTCACCCGTCAGGACAGTTACCAGCTCGCCGCTGTCGCCAATCATCCTGGCGAGCAGTTCCTTACATGTTTGCTGCAAATCCGGCGAAGCAGAAACAATCGCCTTCTCCCGAATGCCGATGTAATCACCAGCGGAAATCTGCAGATCGTCAATAACGGTATCACGCACTGCATGCGTCACCTGACCCGATTGTACAAGACTTGCAGCATCCTCCATGAATGCTTCATTGCGCTGCGGCGTCTCATGATCCTTGAACGCCAGCAGAGCCGCAAGTCCTTGCGGAATAGAACGCGTTGGCAAGACCGATACATTCCGCTCGCTCAGTTCAGCTGCCTGCTGGGCAGCCAAAATAATATTGCCGTTGTTCGGCAGAATGAAAATATGCTCAGCTGGCAGCGAATGAATAGCCTGGACGAAATCCTCCGCGCTCGGGTTCATCGTCTGTCCGCCCGACAGCACGATGTCTACATTGTTATCGAGGAAAATATTTGCGATTCCCTCACCCATCGCGACGCTGATAATACCGTACGGAGCCAGCTCATGCACCTCCTCAGGCGCTGTAGTCGGGGCAGCTGTCCCGGTAAGCACCTCCGGCATTGCTGCGGCCAGCTCCTCATCCTCCTGGCTGACATACCCGTTCCAGGCCGGTGCCGTATCCATCGACTCATCATATACCGTACCATCATGGAGCAGATCGCGGTGCTGCTCACGCATATTCAAAATCTGAATATCCGTCAACTCGCCGTAAGGCAGAGCCAGATTGAGCACATCGCCCGGCTTGCGGGAATGGACATGCACCTTGATGATGTCCTCCTCCACGATGACCAGAATGGAGTCGCCATCCTGTGCCAGCGCCCGCTTGAAGGACGCTTCATCGAAGCGCACTCCTGAAGCTGCTCCCATCGTCCGCTGAATAAAAAATTCCATATCATATAAAAATTCAATTGTCTCTGTAGCAAGCCTCGACTGCGCTGTCGCAGACGCAGAAGATACGGACGCCGCTGTCGGAACTGCACCAGGTACTGTTCCGGCAGCCGGTCCCTTGACAGGCTTCACCGTTGCAGACCTGACCTGTTCTGTCCTGCCGGCAGTGCCGCCATCCGGCACAGCAGAGGCTGCACCGCCGGCACCTCCTGATAACGAGCGCAGCCCTTGCAGGAAACCCTCATAGATGTAAACCAGGCCCTGTCCGCCTGAATCCACCACGCCAACCTGCTTGAGCACAGGCAACAGCTCCGGGGTTCTGGCGAGCGCCTCGTTCGCTTTGCCGCATACCTCTTCCAGCAACTCGGTCATATCCTGAGTGCGGCGCGCATAGTACACCGCATGCTTGGCAGCCTCCTTCGCTACCGTCAAAATTGTGCCTTCAACCGGCTTGACCACGGCCCGGTAGGCCGTATCCACTCCCTGCTGGAGTGCGGCGGCGAACTGTACCGTCCCTACCTGCTCCAAGCCAGCCACACCACGGGAGAAGCCGCGGAACAGCTGGGACAGTATCACGCCTGAATTGCCGCGTGCGCCCATCAGCAGCCCCTTGGACAGCACCTCTGTTACTTTCGCCAGCGAATCCGAAGGCTTGCCGCGCAACTCCTGCACACCGGCCCCCATCGTTAAATTCATATTGGTTCCCGTGTCGCCATCCGGAACCGGGAATACATTCAGCGCATTCACATGATCTACATGCCGCTGCAAATTATTTGCTCCTATAAAAACCATTTCAGTAAAGTCGCTTCCATTAATAAAGCGCTTACTCATATGGATATCCCTCCCTACCGAGATACGCGTACGCCCTGGACAAAAACATGAACATGATCGGCATGAATGCCGACAACCTCATTCAGCACATATTTGACCTTGGATTGGATGTTATGCGCTACTTCAGAAATTTTTGTGCCGTAGCTTACGATGATGTACAAATCAATATGCAATAATTCATTCTCCCTGCGAACCTCCACGCCACGGGACAGATTCTCCCGTCCGAGCAGTTCTGCAATGCCGTCCTTCAATTGCTTGCGGGATGCCATGCCTACCAGTCCATAGCATTCCATAGCTGCAGAACCTGCAATAACAGATATAACTTCATCGGCAATATAAATGTTTCCGGATTCATTATTCATCTGAATGGGCACGGTGCTCACTCCCTTTTGTTCAAGTATGCTTTTACAAGCTTCATCGTCGTTTATGATAAGAAAATCCAGGCTGCATTTCGCAAAACGCTGGCATCAGGCCAAATAGAGGCCTTAACTGCTGTCTGCCACAAAATGATATAGGCCTTCAATCCAGCAGCGAAACAAATCTGCCTGCAAGGAGCGCAACTTCACTTGCGTACATCCGCCGCAAGAATCTAGCACTTCTATGTATGGCCGCTTTATTCACACCCGCCCTGTATTTAGGACTAATCAACATTGTACTATAAAAAAAAGGGATATAGAAGACAAACAAGCTGAAATTCATCATCAAATCGGGTAATACCTGCTTTTTTCTTAATTTTAAGGTCATTTCTGCAACATTGCAAAGCCTTCTGACTGCAGGCTACCATTAGGATAACCAAATTTATGCGAAATGAAGCGGACTTGGGGACTAGATTTCAATTCCGGTTTATGCTATGATATTTTAGTGTTTATTTGCAGCGGTATGTAATGGAATGAATTCCAATGATTCAGTTGTACTAGCAGTTCTTGAAGGAGGTGTATCTCAATGTCTCGCAAATGCTTTATTACAGGCAAAGGCCCAAGCACTGGCAACCACGTTTCTCACGCCAACAACAAAAACAAACGCACCTGGGGCGCCAACGTACAAAAAGTTCGCATCATGGTTGACGGTAAGCCAAAACGCGTTTATGTTAGCACACGCGCGCTGAAATCCGGCAAAATTACCCGCGTTTAATTGAAATTACACATTCAAAAAGCACCTGATTTTTTTCAGGTGCTTTTTTTATCGTTTCACGCCGTTTTCATCCGCTATGCTTCGCTTGTCTCGCAAAAGCATAAGCCTCGTCCTCCAAGACGGCGACCTGACGCAAGCCTCCACCGCCGATTAACGCTTAAGACGCTGACATTAGCGTTACGAACAGGCTGCCAACTGGCAGGCACTTGCATACAGCGGCTGCCGTCAGGCCTGAACCTGCCCGGTTGCTTAAGATAAGCAGCCGTCCAGATTCAAGCGCTATGCCTTGGACACAGAACCGATGATGAACTCGCCCGTGCAGGAGCCTGATCCGGTATACATGTTGTCATTGACGAATTGTTCGACAGCGGATGCATCGGAACTAGTTTTTTTGGAAGGTGTTCAGGACTGCTTTTACAAATCCCCCCAAAAACTTTGGCAACTTGATCGTGTAAAATTTCATGCTCCATCCCTCCTCAGCCACGCTCATCGAATTCGGTTTATTATATTCATGACCACACAAAAAAGGTTACACGAGAATCAATTTCTCATGTAACCATCCTATGCGCCGCAAGGCTGTCCTATTCCATAGCCGGATTAAGGCATCGAAGGCAAAAGTTCCGGCTTCACCGCATATAAATAGGCAGTGAGAGGAACAAGAATAATTATAAAAAAGACGAGCGAGATGAGAATAAAGCTAATGCGGGTCGACCATTTTTCATAAATTCTGAAAAACCGCAGACCAAGCAGAAAGGCGCCCAGCGAAAAAACAAATTTAAATATGCCCAAACCCGGAAACATCGCAAAAACGATTAACAGAATGCCGCAGGCCAGGCCATATAAAATGACAGCCCAGAAAGCCCGCCACCACTCGCTCATCAAGCGCCTCCCGGACGCAGCGCAGCAATAGCCGCAGCTCTGTCTGATTCGTTGAATACCGCGCTGCCGGCTACGAGCACGCCCGCTCCTGCATCACGTACCAATGCCGCTGTCCGGGTATTCACACCGCCATCAACCTGGATCAGCACATCGCTTCTGCCGCGCTGTGCAAGCATCTCCTTCAGACGGGCAATCTTGGATAATGAGCTCTCAATAAACTTTTGTCCGCCAAAGCCGGGATTGACCGTCATAATGAGCACCAGATCCAGATCATCCAGCACTTCCTCAATCGCCGATAGCGGTGTTCCCGGATTAAGTGCAACGCCTGCCGGCAGCCCCTGCTCGCGAATCATGTGCAGGACACGGTGCAGATGCACACAAGCCTCGGCATGAACGGTGATGCGGTTGGCTCCGGCACGGACATAGTCGTTAATATACTGGTCAGGATTTGAGATCATCAGATGAACGTCAAAGATAAGCTTCGAATGCGGACGGATCGCACCGACAATAGGAGCGCCAAACGTCAGATTCGGAACGAAGTGGCCGTCCATGACATCAATATGGAGCCAGTCTGCTCCCTTGCTCTCCACATCTGCTATCTCTTCAGCAAGACGCGAAAAATCAGCCGACAACATCGATGGTGCAATTATAGACATGGATCAGTACCTCCGCTTTTTATCTTTCATCTCTTCCATAAACAGCGTGTAATTCCGGTGACGGCTGGACTCGATGCTGCCTTCCTCAAGCGCTTCCAGCACCGCGCACCCCGGCTCATGAATATGGGTGCAGCCCCGGAATTTGCAAGAAGGCGCAAGCTCCCTCATTTCACGGAAGCAGTCGCCAAGCTGCTCAATGCCAAGCTCTGTAAAATCAAGCTGGCTAAAGCCCGGCGTATCGGCAACATAACCGCCGCCGCCCACTTCAATCAGCTCCACATGACGTGTTGTATGCTTGCCCCGCCCAAGCCGGTTGCTGATCGCAGCCGTCTCCAGCCCAAGGCCCGGTACTATCGCATTGAGCAGGGAAGATTTCCCTACACCGGACTGTCCGGAGAACACGCTCAGATGGCCCTTCAGCCGCTCATGCAGCTCAGCAATCCCCTCTTGGCGCCGGGAGCTGGTGTTGAAGATTTCATAGCCGATAGGCTGATAAATACGCTCAACCGCCGCTATTGCAGCGGCCGCCTCCTCGGAGACATCCTCGCTCTCAGTCAGGTCACCTTTGCTCAAGCACAGCACCGCTTCAATCCCGGCATGCTCGATATGAACCAGGAACTTGTCCAGAAGCTGCAAATTAAGCGCCGGCTCCGATACGGAGAATACGAGCACCGCCAGACCGATATTTGCAACGGGCGGGCGGATCAGCTCCGAGGTGCGCTTGCGCACCTCATCAACCATCCCCTCTCCGTTCTCAGTCAGCGTATATACGACACGGTCGCCAACAAGCGGAGAAAGCCCCTTTTTCTTGAAGATGCCGCGTGCGCGGCATTGAATCACGCCTGGAGCTTTCTCGGAGTCATCAGGCATGACATAATAGTATCCGCTGAGAGCCTTGACGATCCGGCCCTCGCCCGACTTGTTACTCGTCATGATTGCCTTCGTGATTCTGGTTGCCCCCTTGGTTGACATGTTCATTGTCGCCTTCATTATGTACCGGAGGCTGCTCCTCCGTTACCGGATCTGGAGGCGGCGGAGCCATTCCAGGCACATTCTCGCCCTGGGAGCCCCCTGCCTGAACCTGCTCATACGTTCTTGTGAAAGTATCGACAAATTGATTATCCCGGTGTACCATAACGACCGCTTCCTTGCCCGGAGCCAGGATGACCTTGACAGGAATCGTCGTCCAATCGGAAATCTTTTGGCTGCAGCATTCAATATTTTGCCCCGTTGCATCCGAGTAGACGATGCGTACATCGCTCGAGGTGCCCAATTGAGCCGGCGCAACGTTAATGTTGAAAGTAAACTCCTTCGCATCAGCCGGAAGTCCCGAGCTGACCGTAATCGTAATTTCCGTGCCCGTAGGCACCTGGGTTCCCGCTTCATGAGGGAACTGTTCCAGCACCTCGCCCGCAGGACGGTAGCTTGGCTCCTGGACAATCCCGTTGCCCGGACCAAGCTTCAGCTTGTTGTCGCTGATCTTCTTAATCGCTTCCTTTTGGGTAAGCCCGACAAGATTAGGCATTTCCAGCGTTTCAAGCCCTTTGCTGACCTGGAACTTCACCGTGACTTGACCGACCTGGAACTGGTCGCCCTTTGTCGGCGTCTGGGAAATGATCGTCCCCGCCGCCTGCTCCGAAAAGACCTCTTCCTTCAGAATCTGGTCATCTGTCAAGCCCATGTTTTGCAGACTTGTTTTGGCGTCTGCATACTGCTGCCCCACATAATCAAGCATCTCTTCCAGCACCGGTCCGGTGCTGACATACAGCCGGACATAAGAACCGGTCTTGACCATCATATTCTGCTTGGACTGCTGGAACACCTGATCCTTGGGGATATCAGGCCTGGCTTCATAGATGATCGGGTCCTCGGGCAAAAGACCGGCTGCCTTAAGGTCCGCTATGGCCTCCGCCTCCGACTTGCCGACAACATAAGGAACATGAACCTCATCGGTCTCCAAATCGCTCAGAAATACACGCAGCCCCCAAAACAGCAGAACCAGCACCAGCAAGGTCCCGCCGAAAATAATGACCGGCTTTACCCATCTTTTTCTCCTGGGCGGCCCGCCTTCCTGCCGGCGGTCAACGCTTGCTTGCGCGTTGTCGTACCCCGGACGCTCGCGCTCCCGGTCATAAGCCGGTTCCGAGGCGTACATATCGCCTCCGCGGATGGCCGGCATCACACGGGTAACTTCCATATCGGCGTCAAATTCCAGCTTGTCCTCATCCACCCGGTCTGTTGAAAGACAGCTTTCCAGATCCTTCAGCATTTCAGCGGCGGAAGCATAGCGCTCAGACGGATTTTTGCGCATGGACCGCAAAATAATATTTTCGACGCTTTGCGGAATGTGCCGGTTCACGGCGCGCGGCTCTTCGAAATGGTCCTGGAGATGTTTCAGCGCAACACTAATCGGGCTTTCACCCAAAAACGGCAGCTTTGCCGTGAGCATCTGATAGAGCACAATCCCCAGCGAGTACAGGTCGGATTTCTCACCTGTGTTGACGCCCTTGGCATGTTCCGGAGAAAAATAATGGACAGAGCCGACTACAGAACCGGCTTGTGTAATCGTAGAGGAAGTGACGGCACGGGCAATCCCGAAATCGGTCACTTTGACCCTCCCATTTTTGCCGATCAGTATATTATGCGGCTTAATGTCGCGATGAATAATTTGATTATGATGGGCATGCTCAAGCGCATCGCAAATTTGAGTGGCGATCTTTACGGCTTCCTCTACCTGCAGAGGAGCGCGATGCGAGATCACCTCATTCAAATTGCTGCCTTCCACATATTCCATAACAATATAATGTGTGTCATCCTCTTGCCCGACATCATAGATGCTGACTACATTAGGATGAGATAAAGCTGCGGCAGACTGGGCCTCGCGGCGAAAGCGGCGGATAAACTCCTCGTCATGGACAAACTGCTGACGAAGCACCTTAACCGCCACATTGCGCCCGAGCAAAATATCATGCGCCTTGAATACCAGCGCCATGCCACCCTCACCGATCCGTGCGAGAATCTCATAACGGCCGCCTAATTCATGTCCGATCATGTTATCCTCACCTCTTGCTCCTTGCTTGTATCGGCGTCATTGTACAGCAGCACAACCGTGATGTTGTCATCGCCTCCCGCCTGCAAAGCAAGCTCGACAAGCTGCTCCGCCTTGGCGTCGAGATTCAACCCGCCGGCCTGTACCGTATCCACCATCTGTTGTTCACTGATCATGTTGCTCAGTCCGTCGCTGCACAGCAGCAGCAGTTCGCCCGGAGCCCATTCCAGCGTCCGCACATCCACCTCGACATCTCTATCGGTCCCCAATGCCCGTGTCAGTACATTGCGGCGGGGGTGATTGGCTGCTTCCTCCGCACTGATCTGGCCTGTCTTGGCCAGTTCATTAACGAGTGTATGATCATCCGTAAGCTGTGTAATATAGCGATCTTTGATCTTGTAAGCCCGGCTGTCGCCAATATACGCAATAACAGCTTGCTGCTTGTCGGCAACAGCTGCAACGACCGTCGTCCCCATATTATGGTACTGCTCATTTTGAGCAGCCATATCGTAGACAACAGCATTCGCCTGATGTATCGCCTGAACGACATGATGTGCGGCCTCTCCGCCATCAATGACAAGCTCTCTGCCGGCAAGCGCCTCGCGAAAGGTTTGCACCGCAAGCTGACTGGCTACGTCTCCTGCCTGATGTCCGCCCATACCGTCCGCCACGATAGCAATTGCTACCATACCGTCCTCCTGGCCGACCCAAGCCTGATCTTCATTGACCAGCCGGATACGGCCGATATCACTTCGATTCGCCGTAATCAAACTCGTATCACCTCGCCTGAGATTCCATATGTTTGGCCCGCAATTGGCCGCATGCTGCGGCAATGTCATGACCCTGCTCCCTGCGGATTGTCGCATTGATTTTCTTGCGTTCCAGTATGCGCTGGAATTCGAAAATATCTTCACGCGGCGTGCGCACATATTTGCGCTCCGGCACGTGGTTGACCGGAATCAGATTGACGTGGCAGAGCATGTCCTGCAGCACGTCCGCCAGTTCTTCCGCATGCTCCGGACGGTCATTGACACCGCCGATCAACGCGTATTCAAAGGTGATGCGGCGTCCGGTCTTCGCCAGATAATAGCGGCAAGCCTCCATTACTTCCTCAAATGGGAAACGCCGGTTGACAGGCATCAGCTTGGAACGCAGCACATCATTCGGGGCGTGAATCGAGATCGCCAGATTGATCTGTGTATTTTCCTCTGCAAATTTGTACATGCTCGGCACGATTCCGCTAGTGGATACTGTAATGTGGCGCTGGCCGATATGAAGACCTTTCTCATGAATCATAATACGCAAGAAATTCATCGTCTCGTCATAATTCTCGAACGGCTCTCCGGAACCCATAATGACGATGCTGGAGATTCTCTCACCAGTGGCGTCAAGCATTTGCTGGGCTGTTACGACCTGGGCAACAATCTCGCCCGCTGTCAGGTTGCGCTTCAGTCCGCCAAGCGTGGAAGCACAGAATGTGCAGCCGATCCGGCAGCCGACTTGTGTGGTCACACAAATGCTGTTGCCATAATTATGGCGCATGACAACCGTCTCAATCGCATGGTTGTCATGCAGTCCGAACAGGAACTTGACTGTCCCGTCCTTCGATTCGAATTTCGTAATTTCTTCCAGCGTTACAAAAGCAAACTGGTCATGCAGCTTCTCGCGCAGCTGCTTCGGCAGATTGGTCATCTCTTCAAAGCCTGTGACGCGTTTCACATAGAGCCAGTCAAAAAGCTGGGCCGCGCGGAAAGCGGGCTCTGAATTGTCTTTCATCCATTGCTGGATTTGCTCCAGCGTATAGTCATATATGAACGGTTTCATTTGATATCAACACCTGTTTCTGTTAGCTGTCGTTGGCGCTGCTGAGTCCAGTCAGCGCCACGCCTATTTTACCATAAACGGCCTCTCCAATACTACAAGGCCTCTTTATCCCCGTCTGCGCAGACGGGCGATGAAAAATCCGTCACTTCCGGCCTGATGCGGCAGCAGCTGCACCATACCGCTAAAACTGTCGCCTATAGCGCCCTTGTCCTTCAAGGAAGCCAGCACTGGCATTGGCCATTGCGCATCCAGCTCAAAGTCCTCATGCTCCTTCAGGAAACGGTCTACCTGCTCCTCGTTCTCCTTCCGCTCCACCGTACATGTGCTGTACACCAGCACACCGCCAGGGCGGACAAGCTGTGAGCATGAAGCCAGCAGACGGCGCTGCACAACCGTGATGGCCTCAATATCTTTTGGTGTCTTGTTCCATTTCAGCTCGGGCTTGCGCCGGATAACCCCAAGACCGGAACATGGGGCATCCAGCAGGACAACATCCATCGAGCCCGGGGCAAAATGCTCCGCAAGCTCGCCCGCATCGCCGCTCATGGTTTGAATGCAGGAGAGGCCCAGCCTCTGCGCCTGATCATCGATCAGCTTCAGCTTGTGCGGATGAAGATCATTGGCAAAGACACGGCCCTCATTATTCATTTTCTCCGCAAGATGGGCCGTCTTGCCGCCCGGAGCAGCGCAGCAATCCAGCACCTGCATGCCCGGTTTCGGATCAGCCGCCTCAGCGACCAGCATCGAGCTCTCATCCTGCACGCTCCAAAGCCCGTCCCGGAAAGACGGCGTATCGGCCAGGTTGCCGCCGCGTTCCACGACGATGCCCTGCGGGGCCAGCTCCGACGGTGATGCTGACATCTCCTGCTCCCGCAGCCGGATGAGCGCCTTTTCGCGGGTAGAGCGCAGCCTGTTCACGCGAATGCTGGAATGCGGCGGCTCATTGTCCGCTGCGCACATCGCCTCCGCCGTCTCTTCCCCGTACGCGCTGATCCAGCGCTCAACGAGCCACTTGGGATGTGAATATTCAAGCGCCAGACGATCTGAGGGGGCCAGTCCCTCCGGAATAGTCAGTTCGTCACGCCTGCGCAGCATATTGCGCAGCACGCCGTTGACCATCCCGGCAATTCCGGCATGACCGCGGCGCTTGGCAATCTGCACCGCTTCATTCACGGCCGCATGCGGCGGAACGCGGTCCAGATAGACAAGCTGATAGACGCTCATTCGCAGAAGCTGCCGCACCCACGGCTCCAGCTTGTTCAGCCCTTTGGCGACAAACTTTCCCAGCCAGTAATCCAGCGTTCCCTGGCGCTGAATCGTCCCGTAGACCAGTTCCGTGGCCAGGCCCGCATCGGCGCGGGACAGCCCGGCATCCTGCAGCGCGCGGTTTAACTGCAAATTGCTGTATGCCTGGTCCGTCTCCACCCGGCGCAATGTATCAAGCGCGATATCCCGCGCTCCCAGAGGACGGCTTGCAGAAGGACGCTTGCCCTTGCTTTGCTGCGTCATTGCTCTTCACCGCCAAACATGGCATCCTCGGGAATTCGTGCCCCTTTCAGCCAATCCGAGGCAGGCATGGCCTTCTTGCCCGCCGGCTGAATCGTCGTCAGCTCCAGCAAGCCGTCCCCTGTCTGAACAAATAATTTCCCGTCATGCGCCGCTAGCGCCCCCGGCAGCTTCTGCTTCAGGCTGCCAGCCGCTGTACTTCCGCTTGCCTCCAGGCATTCCCTCACTTTGAATGCTTCCCCCTGCAAGAAGGTAAAGGCGCCTGCCATCGGAGAGAGCCCACGAACCTGGTTGTAAACTTGCCGGGCACTGCGGCTCCAGTCAATCTGCTCGTCCTCGCGAGACAAGTTTGGCGCATAGGTCGCTTCCGCATCATTTTGCGGGACCGCAACAGCCGTACCGTCAATCAGAGACGGCAGAGTCCGCCCCAGCAGCTCTGCGCCGGCTGTACTCAGCTTGGCGAATAGAGTGCCTGATGTATCTTCCGGCTCAATCGGCACTTCCACACGGCTGATCATGTCTCCGGTGTCCAGCCCCTCAGCCATATACATAATCGTAACGCCCGTTACAGCCTCTCCATTGATAATCGAGCGCTGGATCGGGGCGCCCCCGCGATACTTGGGCAGCAGCGAGCCATGAACATTAATGCATCCAAGTCGCGGCAGCTCCAGCACACCGACGGGGAGAATTTGCCCGTAAGCGGCTGTTACGATCAGGTCCGGCTTGTACGCCGCCACTTCTGCTACTGCCTCCGGTCTGCGCATCCGCTCCGGCTGCAGCACCGGCAGGCCGCGCTCCAGCGCCGCTTCCTTGACAGGCGGCGGCGTCAGCGTCTTCTTCCGGCCCTTGGGGCGGTCGGGCTGTGTGACCACAGCCACGACGTTGTAGCCGCTATCCAGCAGCAAATTCAAAGAAGGGACGGCAAATTCAGGCGTCCCCATAAATACAATGCGCATGCCGTCAGCCTCCATTCGGGCGGGGCCTTGCTGTAATGTCGTAGACATTCTCCGCCAAATCCGTGAACAGAATGCCGTTCAGATGATCGACCTCATGCTGGAAGGCACGGGCCAGATATTCTGAAGCCTCAACGATGATTTCATTGCCGTCACGGTCCTGCCCCTTCACCTTGATATCCTTATACCGCAGAACATCGCCATTAATATTCGGAATGCTCAGACAGCCTTCCGGTCCAAGCTGCTCCCCGCTTTTCTCAATGATCTCCGGATTAACCATCTCGATCAGCCCGTTATCATCACCGACATCCACGACAATTACACGCTTCAAAATGCCGATTTGCGGCGCGGCCAGACCTACCCCCTCCGCATCATACATCGTCTCTGCCATGTCGCGGAGCAGCTTGTGCAGATTGGAATTGAATTTCGTTACTTCTTTGGCACGTTCCCGGAGAACGGGATCTGGCTCTTTTACAATAATACGAATGGACACGGCTATTCCCTGCCTTTATCTGAAATTTTATGTGGAGTAGCATGATGAGCAGGCGCACTGCCATGGCTTTTTGTCACAATTGATTTGTGAAAGCTATCAAGTGTGCACGGCACACGGCATTGCCTGCGGGCCATATGGTGTCCCATACTGCACCGAAACACATCTATGCCTATTGTATACGTACAGCTTGCCATGTGACCGGTCTATTAAAAAATTTTTATTCTAAGAGGCCAAAAGCGGCCGCCCGCTAAGGGCAAACTTGCTGAGTAAAAACTATGCGATTGCCGGCCGCATTATGGCTGCATAATGGCTACATAATTACCTGAGGATCAACATCGACACTGAACTGCACCTTGCCCTGCTGCGAACCTTCCTGCAGCGGTGCAAGCGCCTGCCGGACTAAGCCGACCGCATCGACGCTTCCCCGATATTTTATCATACATTGAAAACGGTAGCGATCCTTTAGCCTTGGAATCGGCGAGGCGACCGGACCAAGTATGCTCATTACACGCTCCTGCCTGCTGCCAAGATCACCCAGCACGCCCTGCCTTGCCGCGAGCTCGCGCAGCCCTTCGGCGAACAACTCCCCCTGCTGGACAAGCAGCGGCAGCTGTTCATGTGACATCGTCACCAGCACAAGCCGGCAAAACGGCGGATACGACAGCAAACGCCTGTGCTTCAGCTCCTCTTCCAAAAACGCGTCATAATCATGCAGTTTTGCCGTCTGAATCGAATAATGCTCCGGCATATAAGATTGAATGACAACCTGTCCCGGGAGATGATGGCGTCCCGCCCGACCTGCTACCTGGGTAAGCAGCTGAAAAGTCTTCTCTGCCGCACGGAAGTCCGGCAGATTGAGACTGGAATCCGCAGCAATAACCCCAACCAGCGTCACAAGCGGGAAGTCGAGTCCCTTGGCGACCATTTGGGTGCCAAGCAGCACATCAGCCTTGTGCTGGCCGAATTGGGTCAGCCACTTCTCATGCGAACCTTTCTCTGTTGTCGTATCGACATCCATACGGATTACCCGGATGCCGGGGAACAGCTTGACGAGTTCCTCTTCTACCCGCTGCGTACCCGTCCCGAAAAAGCGGATATGCTCGCTCCCGCAGTCCGGACATGTCTCGGGCGAGCGCTCCGCATGGCCGCAGTAATGGCATCTTAGCATACGCGTCCGCTGATGATAGGTCAGCGAAATATCGCAGTGCGGACAACCCGCCGTATAGCCGCAGGAACGGCACATGACAAAGGTTGAATATCCCCGGCGATTGAGCAGCAGTACCGCCTGCTCACCGCGCTCCAGACATTGCTGGAGCGCGCTGTGCAGCCGGCGGCTGAACATGGAACGGTTGCCATCCTTCAGCTCCTCGCGCATATCCACCACCTCGACAGGCGGCAGCGGCCTTCCCAGCGCCCGCTGCGGCAGCGGCAACAGCGCACCGCCTCCAAGCTGAAGCGATGCGCGCCGGGCGGCCATGAAGCTTTCCAGCGACGGTGTCGCTGAGCCGAGTACGACCACTGCGTTATGCTGCCGGGCCCGCTTGACCGCAACCTCGCGCGCATGATATTTGGGCGTCTCCTCCTGCTTGTAGGAAGACTCATGCTCCTCATCGATTATAATCAGTCCGATTTGCTCAAACGGAGCAAAAATAGCCGAGCGGGCGCCGATCGCCACCTTCACCCGCCGCTCCTTGATCTTGCGCCACTCATCATAGCGCTCCCCGCCGGACAGACGGCTGTGCAGCACGGCAACCGCATCGCCAAAGCGGGATTTGAACCGTTCAACCATCTGCGGCGTCAGGGAAATCTCCGGCACCAGCACGATTGCCTGACGGCCCTGTTCAATACATAGGGCAATGGACTGCAGGTAGACCTCCGTCTTGCCGCTCCCGGTCACCCCTTGCAGCAGAAATACTTTGGACTCCCGTGCTATGACCGTCCGCGTAATTGTCTCATATACATCCGCCTGCCCCGGCATGAGAGCAAGCGGCTCGGATATACCAAAATCGCGTCCGGCATACGGGTCCCGGTCCTGCTGTACTTCACGCAGCTCAACAAGGCCCTTATCCGCCAGCGCACGCACACTCGAAGCGGAGCCGCCAATGTTCCCGAGCAGCTGCTGAAGCGCAATGCCGCCTTCGGCAGCTGCTATTGCCTCCAGCAGCTCCCGCTGCTTGGCAGCGCGCGCCGGCAGCTTGGCCATCTCTTCATGAAGCTGATCTGCATCAAGAGCCGGGAATACGGTCAGCACCTTCTTCACCGCCAGGCGGTCCTTGACTGCTACCCGCTCCGTCAACTCCCCGCTGCGCAGCGCCGCAGACAGCAGCAGCGTCCATTGCGGAAAGCGGGTCTGAAGCGCATCCAGCTTGACCATCCCATGGCGGGCAATATATTCGCGCAGCTCCCCGGGCAGACCGGACATTCCGTCACTGGAACTGCTGCCTGCCAGAGTATTGCCAGACTCGTTGCCCAGCGCAATATACCGCTCTGCCTTGCCCTTCAGAGCCGATGGAATCATCGCCTGCAGGGCGGAAATCCAGGTGCAGCAATATTTTTCACTTATCCACTGCGCCAGCTCAATCAAGTCCGGCGACAAGGGCGGTACCGGGTCCAGCAGTTCAGCTACGGGCTTCAACCGGCTGCCCGATACCTCGGATTCATCAGCCAGCCCTACAACAAAGCCCTGCAGCGTCCGTCCGCCAAAGGGAACGCCGACCCGGCTGCCAACCCCGATCCAGCTCTCAAATGCCGCGGGTACCTCATAATCAAAGGGGCGGTCGGTCTGCCTGCTCGGCACATCGACAATGACACGTGCAATCATTGTCCCCCTGCTCCTTTGCCTGTGGACAGCCGCTCAGCTGCCAGATTCATCAGCCGCTCGGCTATCTCGCGCTTGGAAATCATCGGCCAGGAGGCAACTTCGCCTGAGGAATCAAAGATTTGCACAATATTCGTGTCCCCGTGAAAACCCGCACCTTCCTGTGACACATCATTGCCGACAATCAGATCGCAGTTTTTGCGCCGCAGCTTGTCCATCGCGTAGTGCTCCAGATTCGACGTTTCCGCCGCGAAGCCGATAAGAAGCTGATCTTGTTTGCGCTGGCCCAGTGTCTCCAATATATCCGGTGTCTTTTCCAGTTCAATGACAAGCGTGCTGCCCGTCTTTTTCAACTTTTCACCGAATTGGGCCGCAGGCCGGTAATCAGCTACGGCAGCCGCCTTGACCACAATATCTGTAACATCGAACCGGTTCAGCACTTCCTTAAGCATTTCCTCAGCTGACTCCACCTGCACCAGATCTACATCGGCAGGCGCTTCGGCAAAGGTCCGGGCGGCAATTACCGTGACCTCAGCCCCCAGTTCTTTGGCAGCAGCCGCGATCGCAAAGCCCATTTTTCCGGAGGAATCATTGGTCAGATAGCGGACCGGATCAATTCGCTCCATAGTTCCGCCGGCTGTGACCAGCACTTTTTTGCCCTTGAGCACTTCAGACCGCTGAAAAAATTGAACGGCCGCCTCCGCTATATCTTCCGGCTCAGCCAGTCTGCCCTTCCCTACATAACCGCAGGCCAGCAGCCCGACGCCAGGCTCGACAAAACGAACTCCCCGCGATGCGAGCAGCTTCATATTATGCATAACAGCCGGATGCTCATACATATGAACATTCATAGCCGGGGCGACAACCACGGGAGCCGTTGCAGCGAGCAGTGTCGTGCTCAGCATATCATCCGCCAGCCCGTGGGCCATCTTGGCAATCGCGTTGGCAGTCGCAGGTGCAACGATAATCAGGTCCGCGCTGTCTGCCAGATCAATATGGGAAACGACAGACGGGTCCTGCTCATCGAAGGTATCGGTATAGACAGAATGGCGGGAGAGCACCTGCAAGGTTAACGGTGTGATGAATTTGACCGCCGATTCCGTCATGATTACCCGCACATCCGCACCAAGCTTCACAAGCTTGCTGCATAATGCAGCTGCCTTGTAAGCAGCGATTCCCCCTGTAACGCCCAGCACAATTGTTTTTCCCTTCAGCATCATCGAAGCCACTCCCCATTCTCTTGAACAACCGGATTCCATAGGCTCCGGTCTAAATATCAAACGGCGTGCCAAACTACCCCCTTAAAGGCAAAAAACTGCACTGATGCAGTTATGAATATCCGGATAGTCTAGCGTAAACGACTTTGCCGTCCTTGGAAAGGACGGGTAAAAACTTCGTTTCGCGTTATATGTTAAAAAAATAACAACCGCTGGGGTTGTCACTGTAGTCAAAACCATTTAGTTGTCGGCCTTACGGGAACAGCCTGCCTGCTGCACCTTGCGCCCCAAGGCAAAATATATAGACCTTGCTTGATCAAGGGCGGTCTATATATTTTCATTGGATAACCTGTACAATCTCCAAATGACTGTCCTGCCGGCAGCTAGCTGACAACCGGCTACTGGCGGGTTCATTGGTTAATTTGCTTTTAGTTTTTGATATCCGGGTTGGATTCAACCAGAATATGATCGTGATAAATTTCCTCCAGCGCAACCCCGACAAACTTGTGGGATTTGGGAGATTTCAGCTCCGTTTTATCGCCGTCGCGCAGCATGCGCGCACGCCGTGAAGCAGCAACTACCAAAGAATATTTGCTGTCAACCTTTTTTACCATTTCATCAATAGATGGATACAACATATTTCTTCACCTCATTCATGCTTTTTCCGATGCAGTCTGCATCCGGTTCAGCTCACTGACATAACGCGATCTCTTGCAATGCTCAGCAGTTACGATGCTTTCAATCCTGTGGCAGGCGGCATCCAGCTCATCATTCACCACTGCGTAATCGTAATGCTGAATCAGGTTCATCTCTTCCACCGCAACGTTCATCCGGTTCTGGATCAGATCCTCTGTCTCGGTGCCGCGTCCTGTAATCCGCTCCTTGAGTACGTCCAGCGAAGGCGGAAGCAGGAAAATAAAAATGCCCTCAGAGAATTTCTCCTTCACCTTCAAAGCGCCCTGAACCTCAATTTCAAGAATGATGTCCTTGCCGCTTTCAAGAGTCCTCTCTACAAAATCGCGGGGCGTGCCGTAATAATTGCCGACATACTCAGCATATTCCAGCAGCGCATCACGCGCGATCATGTCTTTGAACTGCTCTTTTGTTTTGAAAAAATAATTGACTCCATCCAGTTCTCCCTGTCTTGGCAAGCGTGTAGTCGCGGAAACCGAATACACCAGCTCCGGCATTTTTTGCCGAAGCACGGTGCAGACAGTTCCCTTGCCCACGCCAGAGGGACCGGACAATACAAATAAAAGTCCTTTTCTCATGATACTCCCCATCTATTCGTCGTTGTCGTCATCCTTCGTCGATAGGCGGTGTGCCACCGTCTCAGGTTGAACAGCCGAAAGGATAACATGGTCGCTGTCGGTAATAATAACAGCTCTAGTGCGGCGGCCGTAAGTCGCATCAATCAGCATGTGACGGTCGCGGGCCTCCTGAATAATCCGTTTGATCGGTGCCGATTCCGGACTGACGATTGAAATAATGCGATTCGCAGAGACAATATTACCAAATCCGATATTAATTAATTTAATCGCCATTGCAGGCTTCCCCTCCGGTCTTCCTTGTAGCATTCACCCGAAAGAACAAAATGTATAATCGACGCAAGAACTTGGCCGGGTTACTGCTAGCGGATTGCACTATTCTTGACGAAAAACGCCTGGTGCATACGTTCCGTTATTTCGCCTGGCCCGGCCGCATTCATTTCACGAGCCTGTCCTGTAAGAAACAGGAAAGCTGCGCCGTTGCTTGGCGGGCGATGGCAAACACATCCATGATCCTATTCTAATTCATTTTGTCAACAGGAACAAGAGAAAAAGCCTTTGCTTTGAAAATCGGTCCGTTTGTTAGAGAACAAGAGGCTGCGTACGGCCTGTTTTTTGCCATACATATTCGGTCAGGCTGACCGACATCTCGTAGAACATAAACGGTGTAATCAAATAGATGCCTTTAAAATATTCCAGCGCGGTGTCCAGCAGCTCCTCGGCAATCTTGACGCCCTCGGCGCGTCCCGCCTCGCCCTCGAGGCCCGCCATTCTTCTGCGAACCTCATCGGAGAGCTGAATCCCCGGCACCTCATTATGCAAATATTCCGCATTCCGTCCGCTGGCCAGCGGCATAATGCCGATAAACACCGGCACGGACAAATGCTTCGTCCCTTCAGCCATCCGTTTGATCAGTTCCGGATCATAGACAGGCTGAGTCATAATATAGTCCGCTCCGGAATCAATCTTGCGCTCCAGACGCTGGATCGCTTTGTCCAAATGCTTTACATTCGGATTAAAAGCCGCACCAACGACGAAATTCGCTTTTTGCTTGAGCGGCTTCCCGGAAAATGCCGTCCCGGCATTCAGCTGCTTGATCATCCGGATCATCTCGAAGGATGTCAGATCGTAGACGGAGCTGGAGTCCGGGAGATCTCCGAACCGTGCGGGGTCGCCTGTAACGGCCAGCACATGGTCGATGCCAAGCGCATCCAGTCCCATCATGTGCGACTGGGTTCCGATCAGGTTGCGGTCCCGGCACGCGATATGCACGAGCGGACGCAATCCTACCTGCTTCTTGATAACAGCAGCCAGCGCCAGATTGCTCATCCGGGTGACAGCAAGCGAGTTATCCGCCAGTGTTACGGCGTCTGCATTAACTTTCTGCAAAGCAGCACAGCCAGCCATAAATTTACGGATATCCAGATCACGCGGCGGATCGAGCTCCACGATCACCGTGTGACGCTCTCTCACCCTGTCGACAAGACTTGGCTCCTGGTCTGCCGGAGGCTGCATGTCCGCCTCGTTCACTGTAACATCGCCAGCATTGCTGCCTGCTTTTGCGCTTGCAGGCTCCAGTTTTTCGGTACGTACAGTACCCGGCTCAAACGGTGATGGCTGATAGCTGCCAAGCGCACCCGCAATCGCCGCAATATGCTCAGGAGTAGTTCCGCAGCAGCCGCCGATAATCCGCGCGCCGCGGTCGGCAAACCGGATCGCCGCGTCGGCAAAATATTCCGGTGTCGCCGCATACATATATTTTCCATCAACATAGTCGGGAAAACCGGCATTAGGGAACACCGAAAGCGGAAGCTCTACTGGCTCGCTCATCGTATTGAGTGCCCGCAATATACCTGCCGGACCGCTGCGGCAGTTCAGACCAACCACATCCGCCCCTTCCGCTGCAAGCAAAGCGAAAGCTTCATTCAGGCTGTAACCGTCCTGCGTCCGGCCCACATCCTCTACCGCGAACTGGCAAATAACCGGAAGGTCGCCAGCTTTGCGGATAAGCCGCAGTGCAAGCTGCATTTCCTCCAGATCGTAAAAGGTCTCCAGCAGGATACCGTCCACACCTTCATCCATTAAAACGCCAAGCTGCTGCTCAAATGCCTTCGTCACTTGGGACATGCCGATATTGCGCTTTTTCCCTGCACGGATCGAGCCGACTGCCCCGACGACATAAGCGTCGCTGCCGACAGATGAGCGGGCAATCCGCACGCCTGCGCGGTTAATGGCCTCTACTTCGCTTTCCAGACCGTATTTGTACATATTTTCATAATTTGCTGAAAATGTATTCGTCTCAATAATACGCGCGCCAGCTTCATAATAAAGCCGGTGAACGCCCTCTACAAGCTCCGGACGGAGCACGTTAAATTCCTCATAGGATACATTGACAGGAAAGCCTTGCTGATGGAGAAACGTCCCCATCGCACCGTCGCCGGTCAACCAGGTTGTCTGTAGTGCCTGCCGCAAACTTAGTTTCATTGAAGCTCTCCACCTCCAGAAGCGTAAATCCCCGGGCCCTCTTAAAAACCAGTACATCCGGGCATTCCGCAGTAGAACCGCAAATACAAATTCAAACCGGAAAAAAGCTCCCCCCTCTCTCAAAAGGGCGCAATTTTCCGGTGCCTATTTGCAAGTCTATGAAACTATTATACTCTATTTGCGGTAAAATGTGTTCATTTTCACGATTGTTGCTTCTATCCCTTTACAGGAAATTTACATTGAATTTACAGGCTCCCCCGGAAAACAACGGAAGCAGGTCCGGACATATACACATGATTGTCTTCCCCGCTCCACTCGATCAGCAGGTCGCCACCCTTTAGCGAGACGGTTGCCTTGCGGTCTGTCAAGCCGTTAAGCACCGAGGAAACTACAGTTGCACAAGCGCCTGTGCCGCATGCGAGCGTCGGTCCGGCACCGCGCTCCCAGACGCGCATATCCGTATGCGTACGGGAGTTGACAGTTACAAATTCTACATTGACTTTGCGCGGGAACAACGGATGGGTTTCCAGCTTTGGTCCCCAAACAGCCAGATCGAATTCTTTGGCGTTGTCCACGTAGATGACACAGTGGGGATTACCCATCGATACCGCTGTGAAGGCAAACTCGCGGCCGTCCACCTCAATCGGATGAGCGACAACCTGCTCAGCGTCAATTGTAGTCGGTACCTTCAAGCCCGCAAGTATTGGCGCGCCCATATCGACACGAACCCGCGTAACGGTCCCCTTTTCCACCGTAAGCTGCACCTTCTGCACCCCTGCGCCAAGCGTCTCAATCGTTAGCTCTTCTTTGGCTGTCAGGCCGTTATCGTACACATATTTGGCTACACAGCGGATTGCATTGCCGCATTGCTCCGCCTCCGAGCCGTCTGAATTAATAATCCGCATGCGGAAATCCGCTTGCTCCGAAGGCAAAATGTACACCAGCCCGTCCGCTCCAATACCGAAGAAACGGTTGCAAAGGGTTACCGCCAGCTCACTTGCATTTCCGGGAAGCGCCTGTTCCCCGTGAACGATAATAAAGTCATTGCCAAGTCCGTGCATTTTCGTAAAATCCATCTTTCACAACTCCCTTGTCCTGTTGCTTTTATTATGCTCTTAGCATAGAGGAAACAGGGCGCGGAACGGAATTCACATTTTGTAGCATTATTTGCACTATTGCGCTATTGCCCTTGAATGCTCTATCCGCGCTGAGACCGATCATTCCGGCAGACCTCCGCCAACCCTATGAACCTTTCGGAAACGAACATGGTCCGGCCGCGGACCTTTAAAAACCAGCCTTATTGTGCCGGATAGGAGCTGTAAAAACATACCGTCCCAGGCGGGCAGGATGTCTGCTCCCGCACAATAATAAAAGCGGCTGCCCGGGGTTCTCCCCTGGGCAGCCGCACGAGTGTGCGCTGCAAAAGCTGTTTATCTGGCAGCCGGATGCGAACTGCGGAAGTCCAGCCGCTTCTTCGTCTTCTTGCCGCCCGATGTGCCAAGCACACTTCCGATTCCCATTACGAAAGTCGGAATCCCTGCTGCTACAAATACCAGGCACCAGGCGCGGAAATCAAGCGGCACTGTCTTGAAGATCGGCTGCAGCGCTTCAATATAGACAACACCCAGCATCAGCACGAGCGAGGACAGTACAGCCAGTACCAGATAGCGGTTCTGAAACGGGTTGCGGTGGAAAATCGATCTGGAGCTGCGGCAGTCAAATACGTGAATCAGTTGGGCCAGTACCAGCGTTGCAAAAGCGACGGTCTGCGCTTCGATCAGTTCGGCTCCCGAACGCAGCGTAATCCAGAAGGCGGCCAGCGTGCAGACACCGATCAGAATACCGCGGCTGATGATCTTCCAGCCGAGACGCCGGGCGAATATATTTTCCTTCGCCGAGCGCGGTTTTTGCTGCATCAGGTCCTTCTCCGACTGGTCTACGCCCAGCGCCATCGCAGGCAGGCCGTCGGTAACAAGGTTAACCCACAAAATTTGGATCGGCACAAGCGGCAGCGGCAGGCCGGCCATCATGGCCAGGAACATCGTCAGAATCTCGCCGACATTGGAAGCAAGCAGGTATCGGATAAATTTGCGGATATTTTCATAGATGCCCCGGCCCTCTTCAATCGCCGCCACGATAGTGGCAAAATTGTCATCGCTCAGCACAAGCGCAGACGCTTCCTTGGACACATCCGTTCCTGTAATGCCCATCGAGATGCCGATATCCGACGCCTTGATCGCCGGGGCATCATTCACCCCGTCCCCGGTCATTGCAACGACATGCCCTTTGCGCTGAAGCGACTTGACGATGCGCAGCTTATGCTCCGGCGACACCCGTGCGTACACATAGACATTGTCTACGCATGCGTCCAGTTCCTCATCCGTCATCACTGACAGCTCGCGGCCGTTAACAGCTCTGCCGCCGCGCGGCATAATGCCAAGCTGGCCGGCAATGGCTTCCGCCGTCATTTGATGGTCCCCGGTAATCATGACCGTCTTGATGCCCGCCCTCCGGCAAGTCGCAATTGCATCGCGCACCTCGCGGCGCGGCGGGTCAATCATGCCGGTCAAGCCGACAAAGGTGAGCTGGCTTTCCGTCTCCTGCTCCGTCTCACAGGCGTCATGCGGCCGCAGATCACGATAGGCCATCCCGAGTACGCGCAGCGCATCCGCCGCCATCTGTTCGGAGCCTGCAGCAACCTTCTGCCGCAGGCTGGCCGTCAGCGGCACAACCTTGCCGTCCCACAGGATGTAACTGCACTGCTCCAGCAGCAGGTCCGGGGCTCCCTTCGTACAGAGCAGCCGGCCGCCCTGATGATGGACCAAAACAGACATCCGCTTGCGCTCGGAATCGAACGGCAGCTCCTTGACCCGCTTATAAATACCCTCCAGCGATTTCGCCGATACGCCAAGCTTGGCCGCCAGCACGGCAAGCGCCCCTTCTGTAGGATCGCCTTGCAGTACCCATTCCTCTGCAGCTTCATCTTTATTTTTACGCCGTTTGTCCGTCTCCACAGGCTGTCTGTACAGCAAGGCATTGTTACACAGTGCCGCCACCTGCAGGAGACGGCGCAAATGCTGGTCATTTTTCAAATCAGCGGCTGTCCCGTTCTCGATTACTTCCCCCACAGGTTCATAGCCCTCTCCGCTGATATCCAGCCATCGTCCCCCGAGCCACATCCTCGTGACGGTCATTTTGTTTTGCGTCAGCGTTCCCGTTTTGTCCGAGCAGATCACTGAGGCACAGCCGAGCGTCTCGACCGATGGCAGCTTGCGCACTATGGCCTTGCGCTTAATCATCCGCTGCACACCGAGGGCCAGTGCAATCGTCACAATTGCCGGCAGTCCTTCCGGAATCGCTGCAACGGCAAGGCTGACTCCTGCCAGGAACATGCCGTAAGCAGGCTGTCCATGTAAAATACCGGCCACGACAACAAGAATCGTCAAGCCGACCGCAACGCCGATCAAAATTTTCCCGAGCTGCTCCAGACGATGCTGCAGCGGCGTATCCATGGAATCGGTCTGGGAGATCAGATCGGCGATTTTGCCCATTTCCGTATTCATGCCCGTACGCACAACAACAGCTTTAGCCGTACCCCGGGTAACCATCGTTCCCATAAAGCCGAGATTGCGCTGGTCACCAATCGGCAGGTCGCTATCAGCAATTGCCGATGGCGTTTTGCCTACAGGCACAGACTCCCCGGTCAATGCCGATTCCTCGGCGTACAGACTGTTCGTCTCCAGAAAACGTACGTCGGCCGGCAGCCGGTCACCTGATTCCAGCACGATGATGTCCCCCGGCACCAGCTCAACCGCGGGCAAGACCCTGGACTCGCCATCCCGGATGACATGTGCTGTGGGCGCGGACAGCTCCTTCAAGGCGCGCAGCGAGCGCTCCGCCCGGAACTCCTGTATAAAACCAAGCACCCCATTAATGATAATGATGGCGACAATCGTAAGTGCGTCCAAATACTCGCCGAGCAGGCCGGATATCAGGGTTGCTCCTACCAGAACCAACACCATAAAATCCTTGAATTGATTCAACAGCAGGGCCAGGGGCGAGATCCGCTTGCCCTCGGACAGCTCATTGCGGCCAAATCTGGTCAGCCGTTCAGACGCCTCACTGGCAGCCAGACCCTGCTCCGGTACAAATCCAAGCCTCTCTGAGAGCTCGCTTGAATCCATCTGGTACCATTGTTTCTGTTCCATTGTTCAGTCTCCCTCCGCTTCACGCCGCCTTTTCGTTCACGGCCGCTCCAGATCCGAAAGACACGGCCCGGACAGCCCCTCATGCCTAAATGTATTCGGACAAACCGGAAAATATCCCAGGGAAGGACTTAAGTTTTTGTCCTAACTATGGCATGATAGAAGTTAGAGCAGTGCGGGGCCTCGCTGGCACACGCAGGCCGAAGGCTCCAATATTCGTTGCCTCATATCTCAGTACCAATCATTTTCTTTTAAAGGAGACACTAACTATGGCCCTTGACGGCATCGTAACAAGCGCAATAACGGGCGAGCTGAAGCCGCTCATTGGCGCGCGTATTCATAAAATTCATCAGCCCAACCCTCGCGATCTGGTTCTTCAGATTCGCGGCAACGGCAGCCAGGTTAAGCTGCTGTTGTCCGCCAACCCGACCTATCCGCGGGCCCATTTGACACAACAAAGCTTCGTCAATCCGCTGGAGGCTCCGATGTTTTGCATGCTGCTCCGCAAGTATTGCGAGGGCGGCGTGATCGAAAATATCGAGCAGACCGACCGTGAGCGGATTCTCCGCCTGTCCGTCAGACGGCGGGATGAGCTTGGCGACGTATCCCTGAAAACAATTGTGGTGGAGATTATGGGACGCCACAGCAATATAATTCTTCTTGATCCCGCCACCCAGACCATTCATGACGGCATCCATCATGTCACGCCGGCCATTAGCAGCTACCGGATCATCATGCCCGGCAGCCAGTATATTGCACCGCCTGACCAGCATAAGGCCGATCCGGTTCACATTACCGGCCAGGCCGCTTTCGAAGCCGCCTTCTCCGCAGCTGCCAAGGAGGAGCCTGTCACTGCCGACAAGCAGCTTGTTGACGCCTTCAGCGGAATCAGCCCGCTGCTCGCCAAGGAGATTGCCTACCGCAGCCGACAAACTGCCGGCACAGGCCAGCATGGAGAAGAAGGGATAGAAACGCTCTGGCTCAGCTTCAATGATGTCATGCAGCAGGTGCGGGACGGCAATTACACGCCGGTCATCGCCACCAGTCCGGAGGGGAAATCGCATTTTTCTGTCACAACGCTTACGCATCTGAATGATGCCGAGGTGCAGACTTACGAAACCATCAGCGCGTGTCTGGAGGCGTTCTACGGGGACAAGGCCGAGCGGGATACCGTCAAGCAGCGTGCGAATGATCTCATCCGTTTCGTGCAAAACGAAAAAAATAAAAATGCGAAAAAAATTGAAAAACTGGAGAACACGCTGGAAGAAGCGAAGGATGCGGATAAATACAGAGTGCTCGGAGAGCTTCTGACAACCTACATGCACCAGATCGAACGGGGACAAAAAAGCGCAGAGATCGTCAATTACTACGAGGAAGAGCAGCCGCTCATTACTATTGCGCTCGATCCTCAGTTGACACCTTCCGAAAATGCCCAGCGCTATTTCAAAACGTATACCAAAAGCAAGAATAGCGTCGTTGCCGTTCATGAACAAATTCAGGTTGCCCGGGCCGATATTGCCTATTTTGATTCCCTGCTCCAGCAGCTTGGGAGTGCGGCTCTGTCCGACCTGGATGAAATCCGTGACGAGCTGGTTGAGCAAGGCTACCTGAAAGCCCGCAGCCGCAAGGGACCCAAGAAGAAAAAAGCGGCTAAACCGGCTCTGCTGCACTACACTTCCTCTGAGGGCATTGCCATTCTGGTCGGAAAAAACAATACGCAAAATGAGTATTTGACCAACCGGCTGGCCGGCCCGTCCGAGACATGGCTGCATACAAAGGACATCCCCGGTTCGCATGTTGTAATTCGCGAGATCAGCTTCGGGGACGCGACGCTGGAAGAAGCCGCATTGCTCGCTGCCTATTACAGCCAGGCCAAATCCTCCAGCATGGTACCCGTGGATTACACTCTGATCCGCCACGTGCGCAAACCGAACGGCTCCAAGCCCGGCTTTGTCACTTATGATCATCAAAAGACATTGTTCATTACGCCGGATGAGCAGCGGATCAAGGGGCTGCCTTGCCAAGTCAAAACATAGAACAAACCCGCCTGCCCAAAAGGAATTTCAGCATATTAAAAACAGCCAGACTTTCTCGTCTCTGACGAGATAGTCTGGCTTCTTTTTTCGGAACAGCCCACCACCCATAAAAGCCCTCAGGAATTTCATCGTCTCCTGCGCAGTGGATACAACCGCTCCCTCTGCACCAATAGAAGACATGTACTTTGGAAGATGCAGTTGCTTGGCCCGGTACGTCAGGGGAGCAGGCCGCACGTCATCAGCATCTTCATACAGATAGGTAAACTCCAGCTGTAGCGGATGCACAATGTACCGATTCAGCGTCTCCCGCAGGGATTCTGAAGCAGCATTCTCTATCAAGCTGCCGAGCAACCGGTAATTTGTATCCGAATATTGCGCTTTTCCTCTCTGGCCCGGCGTGAACCGGGGCTTCAATTGTTTTGCAGTCTCCAGCACCTTGCCCATTTCCCATGGCTGATCCTTTCCCCGCTGCAATTCCCGGAACGCAGAAAAAGAAAAATAATCCGGAATTCCAGAAGTGTTGGACATCAGCTGCCTGACTGTAATTGTATGTGAATAGTCCGTTCCTTTATAGACATGAATGCCCTTGATATCCGCCTCAGGCAGGAACTTGCCGATCGGATCATCCAGGTGCAGTCGCTTCTCCCTTCTCAAATTCAACAGTATTGCAGTCACATACAGCTTCGTTACGCTTGCCACAAAGTAATAATCATTTGCCTGCAGATTGCCGCCGCTGCTTACAGCAGTAAATGAGCGGTCTCCTGTTTCGACGCAAAGCACCGCCCCTGTAATCCGGTCTGAACTTAATACGCGAGACACAAGTTTATCAATAGACGGCTGACCAGCAGTCCCTTTCAAATCCGGCACCTCCTTAAAAAACTAATGATACATATCATTTGATATGTATTGTAGCCGATACATCCGAATTTTGCAATATTGTGCCTGAAAGGTGCTGACCGGTCAGCAGAACCTTTAAACTCATGCCTTTGTTTAGGGCTTCGTTTTCAATGAGTAAGTTACGCTCGCTTAAATGAATTAATGACCACTTCCGTATAATGAAATGCGGACGCATATAAAAAGCCAGGAGGATGACCTTGAAAAAGGTTCAATCCTCCCGGCCCCATATATCCGGTTAAACAAGGTCTGCCAGACTTGCGGGTCTGCAGCCTATTGCACTTTATCAGCCTTTCCTTATGGACGCCGCAGTTGTTCCAGTACCTTCACATCGACGGTATGGCTGCCCAAATCCCCATGAAATACAACACCCTGTCGTTCGCCGTGATAGTCCGAGCCTGCGGTCTCCAGCAAGCCGTAGCGCCTTGCCAAAGCCGAATAACGCGACTCATCCTCTGCTGTATGGTCTGAATGACAAACCTCAATGCCGTCCACCCCGTGACGGATAATATCCTCCACCAGTTCATCATCGCCATATAGACCCGGATGGGCAATGACACTCGTTCCGCCGGCTTCGCGAATCCATTCCACCGCCTCGAAAGGCGATACTTTGGCCAGATTGACGTACCCCGGTTTCCCGGAACCAATCCACTGTTCGAACGCCTCCGATATCGTGGATACAATCCCCTTCTCCACCAGCACAGCGGCAATATGCGGTCTGCCGATACTCTTGCGCCCTTCCAGCTGTCCGGCAGCAGTGACAACCTCATCCATTGTAATCGAAATGCCATGTTGCTGCAGAGCTTCAACGATCTGTTCGTTGCGGCGCCCGCGTCCTGTGCGCAGCAGCTCCAGCCGCTGCTTCCACTTCGCATCCCGCCAGTCGGCATAGTAGCCAAGAATATGAATATCCTTGCCGGAAGCCGATGTGCTGATCTCAATGCCGGGAACAACCGTAATACCCAATTTGGCCCCTTCTTCCAGCGCCTCCTCCACACCGCCCATCGTATCATGGTCTGTGATGGCTACAGCCGCAAGCCCTTTTTCCGCTGCCAGCCGTATGACCTCAGCCGGTGTTCTCGTCCCGTCAGAAACTGTCGTATGAGCATGCAAATCCGCACGGTCTATAACCATTGCTGCAAATCCCTCTCTCTCAAAAAAGTCAGGAAGGTAACGGCCGAAATCGGAAGCAGGGCGGATTTAAGATAAATGGAGTAAAATTGCCGCTTAAACCGCACATCCTTAAGCGGCACGACCGCTATCAGCCCCAGTGCGACCTCATGCTTGACGGATGAGGCCGAGACAAAAGATACGCCAAGACCTGCTTCAACCGCCGATTTGACAGCGCCCGTGCTTCCAAGCTCCATGACGATTTTTATTGAAGTGAGATCAATGTCCCGTCTGCGCAACTCCTCCTCCATCACAAGCCTTGTTCCAGACCCCTGTTCCCGGAGTACAAAAGGATAACCCAGCACATCAGCGATTTCGACGCTCTCCGCCTCGGCCAGCGGATGTCCGGCAGGTACGATCAGATACAACTCATCGCTCATTACCGCCTCCATATGCATATCCGGATGATTGACCGGCGCCTCGATCAAACCAAAATTAAGCTGGTGGTTCAATATGTCTTCCATAATTTGCGCGGTATTCATTACCTTCATGCTGATGGCGATATGCGGATACTCCTGGCCGAACGGTCCCAGCAGCCGGGGCAAAATATATTCTCCGATCGTCAGGCTCGACCCAAGCTGCAAGCGGCCCTTGAGCTGCTTCGTAAACTTGGACATCGAAGCATCCGTCTCCCGAATGAGATCGATGCTGCGCTGGGCAAACGGCATAAGTGCCCTTCCTGCTTCTGTCAGCTCAATCCGCTTGGTGGAGCGCAGCAGCAGCTTCGTTCCAAAATAATCCTCCAGCGACTGCACCTGCATCGTTACGGCAGGCTGTGTCATATGGAGCGACTGCGCTGCGGCAGAGAAGCTTCCCTTTTCCGCAACCGTAAAAAAAATATGAAGCTGATGAAAATTTAAAGCCATCACTCTATCCTCCTTGTACAAATACAGCTAAACCGTCCGTATTTTGCGCTCCATGCGCTCGTGACAGGCCGCAACTATCCTTCCCTATCTGCCTTCCCGCCTGTATGATCATGTACCGGGCAGTAGGCAAGACTATCTCAAAAGATTTGAAAAGCACGTACCTAAAGAACGGTACGTGCTTGCTTTTGCTCTATTTCCTTAACAGGCCAGTTATCCCGAACGGCCGTTATTTCCGCTTGCGGCTATTCTTGATCAAGGTCATCCGTCTGGAATGGCGAAGCCAGGAATAGTACGATTTCAGGTCCCTTAATTCGATTGTCTCGGACATGCGCCCCAGGAATGTGACCACGATCATTTTGTGCAAAGGATTGCCAATTAAATCGGTTTCACCTTCCAGTACAGCGAATTCAGCTACGAACACCAAGTCCTCATCAATGAGGTAGACATCCTCTTCATTCCTGTAGTAAGGCTGCACCCGCCCCTGTTTCAAGCTTTGCCAAATGAAGTCGGCAATATCCTCGAAGCCGGTTTTCTCGCTTTCGATACGGTCTGCCCAACGGATTTTGGCATGGTTCGTGATGACGACATCTGCAACTTTTTTATCACCAAGCACGATATGAAATGACTCGTAAGTATTCCATCTTTCGGTCGTTTTGTCTTTCATCTCGAATCCACTCCTCCCCGGAAAGCAGCCCTTTTCTTTATAAAAATAGTTACTACATATTCTACCATGCCTAAGCAAGATTTCAAATGAAAAAATAATAATTCTGCCAAATGCAAATGATTCTCATTCATTATAAACATATAAAAACACAAAACCCATTATTAGGCAAATAATCAAACTCGTCCAGCACTATTTCTTAGCGGTCCGGCATTAATAACTGCTCGAATAAGAAATGCATACGGTAATCGGCGCAAATACAATATCCGGTGATAATTGCTATTCGTAAGCAACCAGTTATGCAGCAGAACAATTTTCATCCTTCGCAATTTTTCCGCACAATAATCGCTTCTATGTTGAGAGAAAGCCCCCCGGACAGGCCGGGAGGCATAACATTTTTACAACATCATCAAGCTGTCAAATCTAATCTGGAATGTATTTTCTTTCATGAAAAGGTTCGATGCCAACCGGATTTACAAGCTGTAAAAGCGGGTTTTGTCCGGTACATTCGAAGTGTATTCCGTTTTGATCTCGTTGCGGTAAGAACGCTCAATTCTTTTGACGAAAGGCAGCCGCTGAATGTTGCGTACTGTATCCTCAGCGCGGTCGGCATTCATATAAATGACGACATAGTGCATTTTTCTTGACATATAGTAGACGTTCCCATACTTGTCGAGGGAACGGGCAGCTTTCAAATCATTAACCCAGATAATATAACCCGTCCGTTCTGAAAACACAGCTTCCCTCCGTTCTTTTTTCATTTTGTCTGGCGGCCGCCAGGCCGGCTGCGATTAACCGCAGCCCCCGCTTCCGCAGCTGCAGGAACCTCCGCTCCCGCAGCCTGAGCCTACAGATTCATTGCCCGGCACCTTGATTGTATCCGATACCGAGGTGGCAATCAGGTGGGATATTTCGTACAGAAGCTGGTCAACCGCAACCTCTGCTTCCTTGTAGCGTCTTACACATTCATGGCTGTCGAGCACGCTTTGAATCTGCTTGACCTTGTCCTTCGCCGCATGAAAATCCGGATGAAACCGTCCGAACCGCTGACATTCCTGAAAAAAATCTTTGGCCTTCAGAAATGCCTTCTTGAGCTCTTGCACCTCTTCATCAGCAGCGACAACAGTTTTCCAATATAAGTAATCGGCAACATCTGCCGAATCAATAATCATATCTCCCAGCTCGTAAGCGTTCAGAAGCAACCCTGCCATATCCAACGTAGCAACTTGTTCCCCATAGCCAAAAGCATCGCTTGGTAAAACGGACGTTTTTTCGGCAGTCGGCATGTATGCACCTCTTCTCCATTATGAAATTGAATTCCTCTCCTATCATAACACGAAAACGTATAAAAAGTAGAGTATATTCATTCCTCCGCCACCGGGACAATCAGACGCATCTCCTGCCACATTTCCGGATGGAGCGAGATTTCCAACGGCTCGGCTTCACTCTCCTGCTTCATCCAGCCTTCGACCCGCCAGCTGCCATCCGCATCATGCAAACGTGATGGGATAAAGGACAATGTGGAGTTGCCCGTGCGCAGTTCGACTGCCGTATGCAGATCAAGCGCCTGCTCCAGCATTTCGCGCTTGGTGGATGCGTGATAAGCCCGAAACTGGCGTGTCCATGATGCCGGAAGCCGGTTTAACGCTTCATGCGCCGGCGTATGCTCCGGAACCTCGGTACGCAGTGTAAAATGTTTCAGCCCAACCGGATCATAGAACAGCTCTGCTGAAGGCTTATCCGCCTGCGTACGGGATGAGCGGGATTTATTCCGCCCCTTTCCTGCAGGCTCAGGCTGCACAGATGGCTGTGGCTTATCCGCATAACAGCCGATCCGCTCCAGTTTTTTCAGCAGACTGTCCAGATGCTGCACTTCTATGACAAACGCCCGGTCACCAAGACGCTCACCCAGCAGCCCCTGCAGCGGCTGTTCGGCAGCAAGCTGGTCAGCAATCCCGATGTCAGCGCAGCGCAGCAGCGTCATCTGCTCGACGGAGACACTGCCCGCTTGCCGGGACCATTGCCTAATGAGTGAAGCCACATTATCCGGAACCACATCACCTGAAGCGTCTTGCAGAAATTGCAGCAGCCCTTCTCCTGTCCAGCCCTTATTTACCGCTCCGGCAACCGCCCCCTGCGTCATCCGGTATACCGTGACAACTCCGGTCTGCGCATTCTCCGCCACTTCCTCCAGCATCCACCGGACATGGTAAGAAATATCCTGCGCGGCTATGATTTCACAATCCGGCTGGACATAAATTCTTCCCGGCTCCGTCTTTGGGCGTTCTCCCCCTCTATCAGGGGCCCTCCAGCGAAAAACAGGTGTGCCGTCCTTTAGCTTGCCCTGCTCCAGCCATCCGCAGGCCTGAAAGATCCGCAAGCAGCAATTGAGCCCCTCTGAAGCAGATGGGGACTGCTGGTCCGATGCGGGACCGCAAAGCACCACATCGGCAAGCCAGGCAGCGGCATCACTCACAGCGTACCATTTGAACGGCTTCACATAGAGCAGTGCTGCAGAAGGAAAGGCCAGCGAAGGATCGGCAGTCATGTACCGGCTGACAAATAAAGCCGCAAGCTCAGTTTCCCTTTGCTCAGCAGACAATTCCAGCCACATCCCGCCTGTCTCCGTGTTCCATACATAACCGTTCTCTTCCTCCCGCAGCAGCCCCTGTGACAACGCCAGATCAAGCAGAAGGGCTACCGGTTTGGGGTACTCATCCCGATAGGCAAATGCCGCCGCCCAGCCTTCCAGCCCTGCTTCATTCATCGATAATCGAGCTGCAGCCTTGCTGATCACCTTCTTGGGCAAAACTCCATTGGCATTAAACTGCATTCCGGCCGTTACCATTGTCCGCAGCCCGCCCAGGATCTGCATACTAAGCGGTGCTTGGTCCGCCCCTTCCCGGCCCTCCATCTGACGTACCTGCTCTCTGGCAAGAGGTATCGGGCAGAACGGGAACAAGGCGTGCAGCCAGGCTCCAAAGGCATCTCCCGGCAAAAAGAAAAGTTCATCCCCCCACGATTTGCGTACCGCAAACACAATACCCGCCTGTCTAAGTTCTACCAGTCCCTGTATCAGCTCTGCGCCTGACCATCGCCCCTGAAGACGACCCAGCACGCGCAGTCTCTCCTCGTCAAAAGGAAGCGGGCCAAATTTGCGAAGCACCAGTTCCAGCAGGCCGCGCGCTCTTGCAGAAAGCTTCTCCGCCGCTCCTGCAAGTACAGTGCTGTCCAATTGGGCGCTTCGCCAGTCAAGCCGGCGGACAGCCGCTTCCTCCCACACCGGATGGCTGTCAATCCATTCATTCAAAGCCGGTTCGCCAAAGCGCGAAGCAATTTCCGCCGTTCTCATGTCACTACCGCCTTTCCCGATTCTGCCTCGCCGTCCCATATTTCAAGCTCATATGAATAACCCTGCTCAATCATAAACATTTGCCGCTTGAGGGCAAATTCAGTCTCCTTTGTGCCGTCTGTTACCAGGCTGTAGAAGTGCGCTTCATTGCTTCCGGCCTTGGGCCGCAATATACGTCCTGTCCGCTGCGCTTCCTCCTGTCTGGAGCCAAAACTGCCCGACACCTGAATGGCGACCGAAGCATCCGGCAGATTGACGGCAAAATTGGCCACCTTGGACACAACAAGCACCGGAAGCTTCCCTTGCCTGAACCGCTCAAACAAAAGTTCCCTTTCATGATGTGGCGTGCTTCCGGTCAGCAGAGGCACGCCAAGCCGCAAGGACAGCTGCTCCAATTGATTCAGGTATTGCCCAATAATTAAAATCTGCTGCCCGGCATGACGCTCCATCAGTTCCATAATGACCTCAAGTTTGAGCGGATTTTCACTCGCCAGACGCTGCTTGCCCCTTGGCTCCGCCTTGTAATACCGTTCCCGGCTTGCTTCCGCAAGCGGAACGCGAATCTCCACACAAGACAAGGAGGCGATCCAGCCCTTGCTCTCAAGTGTTTTCCATGGCAGATCAAACTGCTTGGGGCCGATTAACGAGAACACATCCTCCTCGCGCCCGTCCTCGCGGACAAGCGTTGCGGTCAGTCCCATTCTCCGCGTCGTCTGAATTTCGGCCGTCATCCGGAATACCGGGGCAGGGAGCAAATGAACCTCATCGTAAATAATCAGGCCCCAGTTCCGTTCACTGAACAGCTTCATATGCACATACTCATCTTTCTTGGCTCCGCGGTGCGTCATAATTTGATAAGTTGCAATTGTAACGGGACGCACTTCCCGCAGCTCCCCCGCATATTCCCCGATATCACTTTCCTTAAGAGTAGTCTTGTCCAGCAGCTCTTTCTTCCACTGCTTCACCGAGATCACATTTGACGTTAAAATCAGTGTCGCGCATTTCAGCTCGGCAAGCGCTGCCAGCCCGACGACAGTCTTCCCTGCTCCGCAAGGCAGAACCAGCACACCGCTGCCGCCCTGTACGCTGCCCTCTTTGTAAAACAATTCAACCGCCCGCAACTGATAGTCCCTTAATGCCAGCCCCCGGGTGTCCACCTGCAACTGCTCTCCGGTATGATAGCCAGCCAAATCCAGCACCGGATAGCCGATGCGGATCAGCTCCTGCTTGAGCCGGCCGCGATGGGCAGGACGGATTTCCCATGCGCACCCGGATACCGGAGCAATCAGGCTGTCACGAACCGCAGGCTTTTCGGCCAAATTCTCCAGCACCTTTGGATCATTCCCCACCAGCAGCATCTTTCCGTCCCGCTGCTCCAGACGCAACTGTCCGTAACGCGCAGCCCAATCCGCGATGCCTGTCTCCACCTGGAACGGCAGTTCAAAACGGTTATGCTGCTCCAGCGCATCGAGTATTTCATCTGCTGACACGCCTGCAGCCGCTGCGTTCCATACGGACAGCGGGGTTATCCGGTACGTATGCAAATCCCCCGGCCGTTTGATCAAATCAGCAAAACGGGCAAGCTGTTCGGCCGCCTGCTCTCCTTGGGGATGCCGCTTGTCCAGCAAGACTGTATAGTCCGGCTGTACGATTATGGCACCTGATTGGTATGTCAAATGTCTCTATCCTTTCATACGCATTCGGGCTGAATCACTGTCCGCCGCTTTTCCTTCGTGATGAGCTGCTGTGCAGCAGAACCCTTAAAAAGCCCGTCTGCTTGTTTTTTCGTCCTTCTTATTGTGCGGATTACCCGGCCATTTTATTCCAGTTTTGCAAAGCAAAAAAAAAGCTGCTCCCCGCCGACACGGGAACAGCTTCCTCTTGATATACTAGCCAGCTGCAATGGGATTCAGGCTTGCTGCTCCTGCTGCATCAATAACGCGCTGTCAACACAAATCCCCTGCCTGCAGATGCAGACAGGGGATTTGCCAGTCAATTGAAACAATCGTCAAGTGAAATTAATGAACAGCTGAAGGCTGGTTATCCTGCTCAGAGATATGGCTCAGCGCCTCACCCGCATTATCAGCAAAGATTTCACGGATGG
The DNA here is from genome assembly GCF_000422505.1 of Paenibacillus pinihumi DSM 23905 = JCM 16419. Classification (GTDB taxonomy): domain Bacteria; phylum Bacillota; class Bacilli; order Paenibacillales; family Paenibacillaceae; genus Paenibacillus_D; species Paenibacillus_D pinihumi. Next base: position 622,774 of record NZ_KE383864.1, read on the forward strand.
CGAGGTCGCCGATTGCAACAATGCCAAGCAATTCTCCGTTCTCCACAACTGGCAGACGGCGAATCTGGCTGCTTGCCATCTTGTGTGCCGCTTCATCTACAGATGCTGATGGATCAACCGTCTCAATATCTGTGGTGATTACCTCAGCCGCCGATGTAGAGCCGGAATGCTTCTGGGCATAGCCGCGTACAACCAGATCGCGGTCCGTTACAACACCGATCAGTTTCTTGCCTTCTACGACCGGCACAAAGCCGATATCATTGTTCTTCATCATGCAAGCCAGCTCATAAATATTATCCTGCTGTGTCGCAGTGATGCAGTCTGTCGTCATAATCTCTCTTACCGTTCTCATTGCGCAGTCCTCCATCGTGAAGTAAATACGGTTATCGTACCTACGATAGATTGACCTGCGCCCGCTTTTATCATACGAACCATTTTTTGAATATAAACGGCATCAATCCGGATTGCCGGCGTAATTTTCAGCCATGCCGATCAAAAGATTGGCCGAGATCAGCATCGCATCCTCATCCAGATCGAACATTGGATGGTGATGCGGATAGTTTGCTCCCTTATCCGGATTGCCGGCACCGACGAACATAAAGCAGCCCTTGCGCTGCTGCAAATAATACGAAAAGTCCTCTCCAGCCATGATCAGGCCGGATTCCTGTACCTGCTCCTTTGGCAGGATCTCAGATCCAACACTGAAGAAACGGTCAATTTCACTCGCTTCGTTCACAACTGCCGGATAGCCTTCCCGGTAATCCAGGACGCCCTTGCCTCCATACATCGTACAGGTCTGTTCAATAATTTCCTCCATCCGCTTGCGGATCAGCGCCCGCGTCTGGGGGTTGAAAGTCCGCACCGTGCCCCGCAAATATGCGGTTTCGGCAATCACATTCGTTGTGCTTCCCGCCTGGAAGGAGCCGACTGACAGCACGGCTGGCTCCAGCGGATTGACGTTGCGGCTGACTATTGTCTGCAACGCGCCAACTAGCGCGCTTCCGATAATAATAGCATCAACGGTCTCGTGGGGAATACCAGCGTGTCCGCCACGGCCTGTGATTTCAATGTAAAATTCATCCGGCGCCGCCATAAACGGCCCTGCCTTGGAAGCTACTGTGCCCAGCGGCAGCGGCGTCCACAAATGAACCCCATAAATCGCATCCACATCCTCAAGGACGCCTTCTCTGATCATGGGAAGTGCTCCGCCTGGCGTTATTTCCTCTGCCGGCTGGAAGATCAGCTTCCTCGCCCCCGCAATATGGGAGCAGTTGTCCATATAATACTTGGCTACGCCAAGCAATGTCGCGGTATGGGCATCATGCCCGCAGGCGTGCATCACGCCAGGTACGGTGGAAATATAGTCTACCTGCTTCCGGTCCTGAATGGGCAGTGCATCAATATCCGCTCGCAGCGCCACGACCGGTCCCGGCTTTTCGCCTTGAATCAGGACTGTTACCCCGTGTCCGCCTACATCTGTAACCGGCTCGCAGCCCATTGCTCTAAGCTGCTCGGCGATGTAATGCGATGTTTGCTTCTCCTCATAGGAGAGCTCCGGATGACGATGAAGATGTCTTCGCCAGCCGACCATTTTGGAATAGAGGCTTTGCATGCTTCTGACATCATTAAACGGCTTGGTCATCACCGCAAGTCCCCCCTTGCCATATTTACGCTCATACAAACCTTGCTTCCGGCTTTACTTAACGCCGGCAGTCGCTCTTATTTTAACAGAAGACAGTACTGAAACAAATGGGGAGTTTTCATATAGAAGGACTAATTATTCGCAAGAATGACACGTTTGGATGAAAACACAATTCCGGTAGGCTTGCACTGTCAAGGGAAACATACTATCATGATAAAAGAAAACGTTTTGTTATTTGGAGGGGGATTTTCCTTGATTATTGACAATAGCGGTCTTAATGGAGTGACCAGCGATCTGGCCCACCTTGATGAATCGGGCGAAAAGCTTGGTTTCGTACGTTGGCAGTGGGATTACTATCGCGCTACATACGATTTGAAGCTGGAAGACAGTGCGAGCAAGCAGGTTTATTTTCTGCGCATCAATACACGCGCTGTAGAAGGCAAGCTGGAGCAGCCTCATGCCATTTTGAGCATTGAAGCGGTTTATATCGGACGGGCTACTTTCCCGCACGGTATGGAATACGAATCTCCGGTTCCGCAACAAATTCTGAATACAGCAACGCAACGTTTGCAGGACCTGACAAAACTTCTTGCGTAGCCTGGGGGTTAACCCGATGAAAAAAACGCAGGGCGCGATCCGGGGCAGACCGGATTTTCTGCTGTTGATCCTGACGCTTCTGCTGGTCGGCTTTGGGCTGGTGATGGTGTTCAGCGCCAGCTCCAATATAGCCGTAGTCTCGGATAATTATAATCGGGACGCTTTTTATTTTGTAAAAAGACAGCTCCTGTTTGCAACTGCAGGAACTATCGTGCTATTTATACTGATGAATTTCCACTATGAGAAATTTAAAAAGTGGTTCATTTTTTATTTTATCGGTGTCGTTTTTCTGCTTGCTATCGTGCCCTTTGTCGGGAAAGAGATAAACGGTGCTAGAAGCTGGCTCGGATTTGCAGGATTCGGAATTCAGCCGACCGAATTTGCCAAGCTCGCCATTATACTGTATCTCGGCAGACTGATTTCCAAAAAAGGCGAGAAGTTCCGTGACTTCAAAAAAGGGCTGGTTCCGGTCATCATCATTGTCGGGTTTATATGCGGTCTGATTATGCTTCAGCCGGATTTGGGATCTTGCATGATACTGGCAATGTGCGCCGGCATTATGATTGTAGCAGGCGGTTCCAACCTGAAGCACTTGTTTTTTACCGGAATTGCCCTGAGCATTATCGTTGCCTTGATGGTCGCAGTATCCCTGGCCGCAGACCCGGATTTGGTAAAATGGGGCTATAGAATCGCCCGCTTTACCTCCTTCATGAATCCTCTGGATGATATGCTCGGAACAGGCTATCATTTGAGCCACTCGCTGTTCGCGCTTGGACACGGCGGGTTTACAGGAGCCGGCTTTGGACACGGTGTTCAGAAACTGCACTATCTTCCTTATCCGTACAATGATTTTATTTTCGCCGTTATTGGAGAAGAGTTCGGATTTATCGGCAGCCTGCTCTTTCTTGTCTGTTATGTGGCCTTTATCTGGCGGGGATTGCTTGTTGCCATGCGCTGTCCGGATACTTACGGAACAGTCGTTGGATCCGGTATTATCGGACTGATTTCGATTCAGGCCTTTATTAATATTGGCGGTGTTTCCGGTCTGATGCCGATTACAGGCGTTACCTTGCCATTTATCAGCTACGGGGGTTCCTCCCTTCTCGTGTCTTTGGCCAGTATTGGCATTCTGCTGAGCATTTCGCGGGAAACGAACTCCAAGGAAACAGCCAATCCGCGCACCCGATAAATCATTGCACGCATCAAAAAAAGCAGCCAACGTATGGAGACGCAGGGCTGCTTTTTTTGATGCCGCTTGTCATCTTTCATATGTCCCCGGCTCGTACAAAAAAACAGAACGCACCAGCTAATCAAGCTATGCGCCCTGTTGGATAAATTTCATTATTTAACCCGGTTCTGCAGTTGGAGCTCTTCCTGTTCCTCATCCTTGAAGATAACGCCTTCCACCTTCACATTCACTTCTACAACATTAAGTCCCGTCATATTCTCAACGGCTTCACGGACATTGCCTTGAAGCACACGGCAAACCTCTTGAATCGGAATTCCATATTGGACAATAATTCGCAAGTCAATCGCAGCTTCAAGCTGTCCAACTTCGACCGAGACGCCTTTCTGAACATTTCGGCCGCTCAGACGCTTGGCCAAGCCTTCGGATATGCCTCCGGACATCGCAGCAATCCCCGGTGTTTCCAGAGCTGCAAGGCCGGCTATAGTAGATACAACATCATCAGAAATTCTAATCAAACCTGTATTCATGTCTTCGGTCATTTGGCTTCACTCCTCATCTTCCATATAATTTCATTGTACTGGATGAACTGGGCGGAAGCAAATCCTATGTATATGCCGTGCCCCTGAACTGTATTCTGCCTGAATAAGTGCTATTTTTGTTAAAGCACCCTGCCTCAGGGCATAATACCAACTACTCATTCCGCAATCCTCATTGGGCGTATATTCTGAATGTAATACATAGGGGAGGTGGCTGCAATGAAAAAATACGGATTTTATATCGCTTTGATTGCCAGCTTTTTACTGAGCGCCATCAGCCATTACGGCGGCTGGAGCGTAATGTGGCAATTCGGGCTCTCGGCACTGGCCATTCTGTTCGTTGCCGGCTTCCTCGGAAAAGCGACTGAAAGTGTGGCCCATTATGCCGGGCAGCGGCTGGGCGGCTTTCTGAATGCGACCTTCGGCAATGCCGCCGAGCTGATTATTGCAATATTCCTTGTCAAAGAGGGACTGTTCGATATGGTGAAGGCCAGTCTGACAGGCGCGATCATCGGCAATCTGCTGCTTGTGCTTGGCCTTAGCGTGCTGCTGGGCGGCCTGAAGTACAAACAGCAGCATTTTAACATCCAAATCGCCGGGTATAACGCGACGCTTATGATTATGGCGGTCATTGGCCTGTTCGTTCCCGCCGTGTTCGTAAAGGCTGAACATTTCACCATCGAAAAAGATCATCTGCTAAGCTTGTCCATCGCTGGTATCCTGATTGTCTCCTATGTGCTGTGGCTGGTCTTCTCTATGGTTACCCATAAATCGCTGCTCTCTGACGAGGAGACATCAGCAGATCACGGAGAGAATCCGCCCTGGTCCAAAGGCATGTCGGTTCTGTTCCTTGTTCTCGCTACAGTTATGGTTGCGTTTGTCAGTGAATGGCTGGTAGGGACATTGCATACCTTTACGACCCGCTTCGGCCTCTCTGAACTGTTTGTGGGCGCCTTCGTAATTGCGATTATCGGCAATGCCGCGGAACATAGCGCAGCCGTCATGATGGCGATGAAGAACAAGATCGGTGCAGCAGTAGAAATCGCCATCGGGAGCAGCCTGCAAATTGCGCTTTTCGTCGCCCCGGTACTGATTCTTGTCAGCACGCTGTTCGGAAAGACGATGGACATTTTGTTTACACCCATCGAGCTCACCGCCATCGCAGTTTCCGTTTTTATCGCCAAGTCAATTTCTAAGGACGGAACAACGAACTGGTATGAAGGCGTGCTGCTTCTAATGGTCTACATTATCCTGGGCATCGCTTTTTATCTGGTGTAACATTCTCTTTCCTGCCGTACTCACAAACTAGCAATTTGATATGAATAAAAGCAGCTCGCCAGGGCTGCTTTTATTTTGTATGAATGGCCCAATCAGCTTCAAGCATTTGTCACCCGTTAAAGGACAACCGGCTTGGCTGGCATATAGCCTAAATTCAGTAACCCTACAGCGGCACAGGTATGAGGCAACTGCTGTTATACCTTTTATTACGCAATGACCGGCATTTCGTTTCATCTCTGACGGGCATGTCTATGTAAAAACGAAAGGAGTAGTCTCGGCTAAGAGAGACTACTCCTTGTCTTTAAGGTCCAACGCTTCATACAGCTGCGCTAAATTTCTTTCCAGCTTGCTTAAAATTTGCTTGCCTGCGAACTCGTCAACCAAGCCGGCGCGCACCGCAAAATCAACTTCACGGGAAAAGCCGTACATTTGTGTATCCAGCACTTCCTCATATAAAGGGCACTTGCGGGTAGCAAGGTTCTCCATCTGAACCTCGATCAGCAATTCAATTTTGTTGGCATCTTCCTGGAGAAGATGTAGCGCCCTTTGATGCATATGCACCATAACATCCGATGAAGACATCGTACTCCCCCCTGTGCGCATTCCTTGCCGTCTTCTACCTTTTATATTAGTCGAAATCGTCCCAATACACAAGGACAAAACAGAAAAGCACCCGGGACCGCGCTTTGCGGCAGGGTGCTTTCAACCGTACGGATGCCGTTCTAATCGGCGACTACTGCGATATTCAGGTTGTGCTTTGCGAAAACTTCAGCCATGGCAGTCTTTGCTTCATCGGCGTCAGGACCATGAACATGAAGCTCATAGGAATGCCCGCTAACCAGCGTCGTGAACAGTCCAAGGATGCTTTTCACATCAATGTATTTATTCTCGGCTTGGAGAACGATGGAAGACCTAAAACGGTTAGCTGTTTGGGAAATGTCTACGATTGCTGCGTTATTGGACATAAAAATCCCCTCCAAATATATTCTGTGAATCTTTCTACATGATACCGTGATTTGGCAATTCGTTCAATGGAATTTTGAACAAAAATGATTGGATGTTATGTCAAATTTTCAGGGTTTAGCGGCTCCAGCTCCGGAATTACAAAGCGGCCATCCTTGCGAATCAGCACATCATCAAAATAAACCTCGCCGCCACCGTATTCCGGACGCTGAATGAGCACCAGATCCCAGTGAACGGATGAACGGTTGCCGTTATCTGTCTCTTCATAAGCCTGGCCTGGCGTAAAGTGCAGGCTTCCGGCAATTTTCTCGTCAAATAGCGTATCTTTCATCGGATGCAGAATATGCGGGTTGAAGCCGAGACTGAATTCCCCGATGTAGCGCGCTCCTTCGTCAGTGTCCAAAACTTCATTCAGACGCTTGGTATTGCTGCTTTCAGCCTTGACGATACGGCCTTTCTCAAAGGTAAACGAAATGTTTTCAAAAGTAACACCTGAGTATACGCTAGGCGTGTTGTATGTAATCGTCCCTTCAACAGAATCGCGAACCGGTGCGCTGAACACTTCTCCGTCCGGGATATTGCGGTGGCCCGAGCACAGCTTGGCGCCAATATTTTTGATCGAGAATCTCAGATCCGTACCCGGGGATACAATACGAACTTTGTCCGTACGTTCCATCAGCGCCTTGAGCGGCAGCATCGCCTGTTCCATCTTGGCGTAATCCAGATTGCAGACATCGAAGTAGAAATCCTCGAACGCCTCCGTATTGATATTGGCAAGCTGCGCCATCGAGCTGTTCGGATAACGGAGAATGACCCATTTGGTCTTCTTGACCCGCTGCTCCATATGTACAGGATGAACGTAAACTTGCTGGTACATGCGCATTTTATCTTCCGGGATGTTCGCCAGCTCATTGACATTCTCCCCGGCGCGTATTCCAATATAAGCGTCCATCGCCTTCATCCGGTTCAAGTCCAATTGGGCCCAAAGCTCGATTTGCTCCTTGCTTCCGTTCATCAGCAGCGAACGCAGCACCGAACGGTCGCTCGTCTCAACGAAGGGGCGTCCGCCTCGCTTGCCGATTTCCTCCACAAGGCATTTTACCAGTTCGCGTTCCGAGCCAATCATATCTATGAGAACATTCTCTCCAGGCTGGACATCAATCGAATATCCAACCAGATTCTCAGCAAGTTTCTTCAGTCTAGGATCTCTCAAAACAAAAGTTCCTCCTATTTGCATTTAATATCGTCATTCTGTTCCATCCTACCATGGATTAAACAACAATGCATCTTTGGCCCCGGACAGCAGGCGGACGCCAAGGGCGGGGAGCGGCACAACAGAATTCCCCTCTTCCCTGGAGTACCGCCTGTCTCCTAACCGACCTGCACGTGGTTGCGCCCTCTCTTCTTCGCTTCGTACAGCGCCATATCCGCCCGGTAGAACAATGACTCTACACTGATCTTGCCATCCTCAAACCGCCATTCCGACACGCCGCAAGATACGGTAACACCCGGGGCGGTCTGCTTGGCAACCTCAGTACGGATACGCTCTGCGATCCGGTAAGCCTGCTCCGTCGTCACAGAAGGCAGATAGACAGCCAATTCTTCGCCGCCCCAGCGCGCGGCAATATCCGAATCCCGGATAACCGACCGGATAATGCCGCTGACCTGCGTTAATATTTTATCTCCGATCTGGTGGCCGTATGTATCATTGACCTGCTTGAAATGGTCAATATCCACCAGAATAAGCGCCCCAAGTTCATCCTGCCGCTGCCTGGCCTGGATTTGCTCATCAAGAAAATGCCGGGCATGAAGTCCGGTCAAATGATCTGTAATTGCCATACGGCGTACCTCGGAATGAAGGGAAGCGTTCGTAATCGCCAGTCCGATATGTGTCGCGAGAACCTGTAGCAGCTTGTAATTGTCATAGGAGAAAAAGTGCGGTCTGCGGTGTGTTAGCAATATGACGCCCAGCACTTCGGCATGGACAAGCATCGGCGTCGCGATGAGGGACTGGGAGTCGGTGAGCGTCATTAATTTGGAGGTTACTGCTGTACGCTCGGAGTAATCGGAGACAATCAGTGCTTCCTTGCTCTTTAGAATTTTCCCGCAAAAGCCATAGTCTCCCGCAAACCGTTCATGGAGCAGCTCTTGCTTATTGGTAGACAATACGATAAATTCATTCCCTGTCTTGCTATATTGCAGCATACAACAGAAATCGGCCTGAAATATTTGCAGCAGATCCGTTGTCGTAAATTCAATAACTTCCTTTAACTGGAGGGACTGATTGAGACGCTTGGTCAACTCGTTGATCAGTTGAAGCTCATTAATGAGCTGGTTGGACTGTTCATAGAGCTTCGCATTCTCAAATGCCGTTCCTGCCGTCTCGGCAAGCATCTCCATATCGGACAGCTCCGTCTCCTCCCACTCCAGCTCGTCAATCGTCAGACGGAGTACGCCGTACGTTGCCTGCTTGCCAGCCATCGGGACAGCGATCGTCACTCTGCCCTCTTCCTCTTGCCTGACAACCGGCTTTCCGCCCATAAATGCTGCTGCAGAAATATCATCCGCATTCTGCTTGAAGGTTATCAGCTGCACACGGGCATCGGTATTCGCATAATCCTGAGACAGAAGCAAGTCAGCATTGGAGTGCGGATAAAGCAGCTCAAGCGTGTCCATCATCTCCCCCAGCACGGAGGCAACATGTATCTGGTCATGCAGCCGCTTGGTAGCCTGCAGCATGGCCTCCCGGCGCGATGCCTCCTTCTCGGCCAATACCTGCTCCCGGGCAAGCCCCTGTATATATAAATACTCCAGACGGCGGTAAAGACAGGCACGATAGTGAAGCGCATAACTATGCAGGACAGCCGTGTTTTCCGCCTCATGAGCCAACTGGACGATGCCCAGTACAGCCGCGCAGCCGGAAGATCCGCCAAGCATGACAGGAACAGCACTCAGGCAGATATCATGCGAATTGCCCTCATCCTGGAGGTTTTGGCGTATCTGCTCCAACTTTCCTGACTTGCAGGCAGCAAGCACCACGGGCTCGAGGAGTTCCAGGGCCGTCCCCTGGCAGGAGACATAGCTCTCATCCTCCGGCATATTCAGGACACTGCCGTCATGTCCGTCAAACAGCATCAATATTCCATTGGGGCCAAACCCCTCAGCTTCATAGCGCCATAATTGAAAGCCCTCCTCCAAGAGGGCTGGCAATCCGGAATCCGGAAGCATATGCCCGATTCCCGGGAACGGCAGCAGGTCTTGCCCCGGCTGCTGCATGAGCATACGGGTATCACAATCATGCGGGCGTATCTCTTTCACCATACGCAGCACCCTGTTCCTTTCGTCTTTTCCTGTCTTAGAAAGCGTTACAGAGATTATGATCTAATCTCTTCAATCATACTTCATTTTCATGAAATTTGCACTAATTTAGATGGTAAATAAAGGACTTTTGATTCATCAAAATACATCAAAACACGCGTTATTTGTCGAAAAATATCGAGCTTTAAGAAACCAATGCTTTCCCTTGACATTGATCCCTAGTTTCCTATAAAATTTATAGTTGGATAAAGGGTTAACGGTTTTGTGTCACCCTCATGGCTGTTTTCACAGACAGGCCTGCGGCTGAAAAGCCTGTTTGAAGTCTATGGACTGAATCGGTCCCGCTTCTTCCCCAGGAAGAGCTGGCCGTTGAGAACAGCCGGCGAAACAGAGAGCCCCTTTTCAAACATTCCATTTGAAGAAGGAGTTTTTACGAGTATGGCACGTTATACAGGACCTAAGTTTAAATTGAGCCGCCGTCTGGGAATTTCCCTGAGCGGTACAGGAAAAGATTTGAAGCGCCCGTTCCCTCCAGGTCAGCATGGCCCGGGACAACGCAAAAAGCTGAGCGGATACGGCGTTCAATTGCAAGAGAAGCAAAAGCTTCGCCACATGTATGGCATGAACGAAAAGCAATTCCGCAATCTGTTCGACAAAGCGAACAAATTGAAAGGTATTGCCGGTGAAAACTTCATGTTCCTGCTGGAAAGCCGTCTGGACAACCTCGTGTATCGTCTGGGCTTCTCCAACTCCCGTGCAGGCGCCCGTCAATTGGTTGCTCACGGACATATTACTGTTAACGGCAAAAAACTGGACATCGCGTCCTACACCGTTTCTCTTGGTGATGTAATCGGACTGCGCGAGCGCAGCCGCAGCCTGAAAGCGATCAAAGAAGCTCTCGAAGGCCGCGTACATGTACCTAACTACCTGGAATACAACGAAGCTGCTCTGGAAGGTAAATACATCCGTTTGCCTGAGCGCGCTGAACTGTCCCAGGAAATCGATGAGAAACAAATCGTCGAGTTCTACAGCCGTTAATAGCTGCTTCCACTCAGAAGCAGAAAAAGCTCCCCAATGGGGAGCTTTTTTCATATGCGGGTTAGCTTTATACAACTGCAATACCGAAATGATAAAGAAAAGTGCGGTTATGTCTTCAACCAGTCAAGCTCATTTACCCAACTGCCTATTCCCTGAGTTAAGTATTTGGCTTAAACTTTGTCTTTCGCTTCTGCTTCGTTCCCGCCCGTCTCAAATACGAATCTCTCATCTTCATCCGCTGCCGCATGAAGTGGTTGAGCACTGTAAGTGTTATTCGGAACAACTTTTCTCGTAAAGCCTTTGATTAGTTCTTCCACATCAATCCCCGACACACTCTTCAGCATTTCCGGTGCAGTAGCCATCAGTGAGGTCACATAGTTGCTTATTCTTGCTGCCCCTTCACCATTGCCCGTATCTACAACCGTCAGCTTGTCGATGCCTTTGATCGGCTCGGCAACCTTGCCTGCCAGCTCAGGTAGCATCTTCACAATAATATCGAGAACGGCTGCTTCGCCGAACTTCTCGAACGCCTCAGCCAGCTTCTCCTTAGCTTCCGCCTCGGCTATACCGCGCAGCCGGATAACCTCAGCTTCAGCCGTACCTTTGGCCCGCTCGGCATCCGCCACGGCCAGACCGTCCAGTCGCTTCTGCTCGGCAAGCGCTTTTGCTTCCGCTTCGATCTTGTACTGTAGCGCATCCGCTTCACGAAGCTTCCGCGCCTTATCCGCTTCCGCCGCCTGCTCGACAGCATAACGGTCGGCATCCGCTTTTTTCTTCACTTCCGCGTCATACTGCTTCTCGCGTCTAAGGATTTCTTTTCCTTCGAGGTCAATCTCTCTTTCTTTACGCACCAGCTCAATTTTCATCTGCTCTTCAACGACGCTTTGTTGCGCACGCGCCTCATGAATGGCGTATGCCTGATCCGCTTCCGCTTTCGCGGTGTCCTGCTCGCGTTTGAAGGAGGCAACCTTCAGTTCCTTATCCTTGGAAGCCTCAGCGATATGGGTGTCGCGCAGCAGCTCCGCTTTCTGGCCTTCCTCTTCTGCCCTGGCCTTCTGGATACGGGAATCCCGGATTGCTTCCGCTTCGGCGATCTCCGCATCGCGCTTGACGATAGCAATACGCGGTTTACCAAGCGCATCCAGATACCCGTGCTTGTCGCGGACATCCTTGATTGTGAAGGAGACAATTTGAAGTCCCATTTTCTTCAGGTCCTTCGCAGCAACACCCTGAACTTCCTGGGCAAACCGGTCGCGGTTGCGGTATACCTCTTCTACTGTCATCGAGCCGAGAATCGCCCGCAGATGACCTTCAAGAACTTCCTGCGCTTCTCCCTTGAGCGCTTCTGTAGGCTTGCCCATGAACTGCTCGGCAGCAGTGGAGACATCCTCGATCGAGCCGCCGATTTTAATAATTGCTACCCCGTCTGCCATTACCGGAACCCCTTGCTCCGTATAAACTTCAGGCGTTGATACGTCCAGCTTATGGGACAGGAGCGAGAGAAATTCGGCCTTCTGGAAGACCGGCAAAATGAATGCGCCTCCCCCGCGTACAATTTTAATTGCGCGTCCGGTCTCATCCACCAGCGTATTTTTTGAACCGAGGAAAGAACCGGTTACGACCATCGCCTCATCCGGGCTGACGGTTTTGAAACGGGCCCAAAAGGCGAGTCCGAGGACAACAATAACACCAATTACAATAGCGGGAATTACAAAAGCTTCTTGCATGAAACATTTCTCCTTTCAGCAACAACTGTGCTTGGGCAATTAAAGATCAATTTTAGAAACCAGTAACGTGCCTTCTTTTACGTCTACGACAACAACTTTGGACCCCGTCGGAATTTCCTGCCCGTCAAAGCTGGCGGCGATTTGCCCGGTCACTCCTGCAGCCCCGACGTTTACGATAACCTCACCGTAACCGGAGGAGGGAATCGGCACGAGCACCTCCCCCATTTTGCCGCCAAGCTCTTGAATGGAATATCCTGTCGAGCTCTCGCTGTTCTCCATTGGCTTGACGTACAAAAAGTAGATGGCAATCCCGAGGACAATTGCGATCAGTACGGCTAATATAATAACGGCTGCCGCACCCAGTCCCGTATAACGCTGAAGCATCAGCCCCGCGCCCCCAAAGATGGTAATTGCGCTGACGAGCGTCATCGGCTGCAGCCATGGCAGCGCATCTCCCGATAAAAAGTCGAGCGCCCCGTCCAGCGCTTCACTGATGATGTCCCCGAATATGACAGTAATCAGAGCATATAGGATGCCACCTGCAAGACAAGACCAAAAAAGAATATCCATTCGCTTCCGCCCCCCTTCCCTTATTTTTACGATTCCTGCTTCGTTATACTGATTATTACGACAAATTTGGGAATTCGTTTCAATAATATCTTCATATTTTTCCAATGACAAGGTGCTTGCGGCCGTGTTTTAGCCCGGAATGAATCCTCCTGCCTAATTTCACTATCGTCCCCAGTATAAAAGTTACCGGTAAAATAAGGGCAATATGACTAGAAAATCGGATCTAAGCCAGTCTTGCATCCGGCTGAAGCTTCACAATTTTGCGCTTGAAGGCCTATATCACAGCTTTTTTAAATAGAAATAAAAAGCCCCTGCAAGCCATGAGGCGGATTTATACCATACGCAAAAGCAGAAGTCAACGTACTGTAAAATGGCGATTTATGTTATAATAAGTGGGTGATTTTAGAGGAGGAATACATAGGAATGAAAGATGACCGTCAAAAACCAACATCCGGGCGCAGTGGCTGGCTGACCTTTGGTCTCGTCGTGTGGACCACGGTGAAATGGCTATTCATCTTCGGACTGACTGTCGGCTTATTCGCAGGCGGCGCAGTAACCGGATATGTTGCCTCGCTAGTCAAGGAAGACCCGGTTCGTCCACGGTCTGTTATTGAAGAAAAGATCAACGAAAATGTGATCACCGGCTTCGCTTACTTCAGTGACGGAACTCCGATCGGACAGCTAAGAACCGAGGAGGACCGCAGACTGGTCGAGCTGAAAGATATTCCAAAGCAAGTTATCGATGCCTTGCTTGCAGTCGAGGACAACAACTTTGAAAATCATAAAGGCGTTGATATCAACGGGCTTGGACGCGCCGTCAAGCAAAAGCTCATGAATGATGATACCCAGACCGGGGGCAGCACGCTGACACAACAGCTGGCAAGACGCGTGTTTTTAAATCTGGATGTGACCGATGCGCGTAAGATCAAGGAGATCTTTCTCTCGCTGCGAATGGAGCGCTACTTAACCAAGCCGCAAATTCTGACCGCTTATTTAAATAAAATGCCGTTCGGCAACGGGTCCAACGGATATCAGGTATTCGGGATTAAGGCGGCCTCCAAAGGTATCTTTAACGTTACCGATCTCAATCAGCTGACGATTGCCCAGTCCGCCTATCTGGCCGGACTTCCGCAGCTTCCTTCCGTCTATTCTGCCTTTAACGGTAAGGGCGAATTCAACGAGAAGGGTTTTAACCGTGCAGTCGAAAGACAGAAGCGTGTGCTGGCGCGCATGCTCGAGACCGGGCGGATAACAAACGCGCAATATCAGGAAGCGCTGCAATTTGACTTGAAATCATCCCTGGCCAAACCGGCCAAAAAAGCTTACTCCACCTATCCGTATCTGATGCTGGAGACAGAGCGCAAGGCTGCCGAGGTGCTGCTGCTTCAGAACCGCAAGGATCTGACCAAAGCCGATCTTAGCAAGCCGGAAAATAGAAACCTTATTGAAGAAGCCCGGCAGCAGCTGCTCCATGGCGGATACCGGGTATACACAACAATTGACAGAAAAGCCTACAGTCTGATGAAGAACATTGCTGCAGACAAGGATAACTTTACACCGGATTCAGCGGAGAAAGGTGTCGAGCAGATTGCAGCCATGATGATTAATCATAAGACAGGTGCGATTGTTTCAATGATTGAAGGCCGCGATTTCTATCTGGAGCAAATGAACTATGCTACGCAGATGACGCGGCAGCCAGGATCGGCGATGAAGACGATTGCTGCCTATTTGCCTGCTCTTGATACGGGCAAGATTCAGCCGGGCGGCATTATCGATGATGCACCGATCGTGCTGAAAGATGGTGGCTCCAAGGGCTTCCATATTCCCAAAAATGCGAATAACCGGTATGACGGCCTCGTGACGGCGCGGGATGCGCTGAACCGTTCGCTCAATCTGCCGGCGCTCAAGCTTTTCCTGGACGATGTAACGATTCCCAAGGCTTGGGATTTTACCAAGAAGCTCGGCATTACAACGATTCAGGAAAGCGACTACCATGCTTCTACAGGAGTTATCGGCGGTCTGGCGATCGGGGTATCGGTTGAGGAATTGACCAATGCTTATGGAGCAATCCCGAACCACGGTATTTTCAATGATGCTTATATGATTGAGAAAATTACCGACTCGACCGGCAAAATTGTGTATGAGCATAAAGCGCAGCCGCAGCGCGTGTTCTCGGAGCAGACTGCATTCCTGATGACGGATATGCTCCGGACAGTTGTCAGCTCCCCTTCAGGTACAGGGCACAGGCTGACATCCTGGTTCAAAAATTACAAGTCTGTTCCGATTGCCGGTAAAACAGGCTCCACCCAAAACTATGCGGATGTATGGTTTATGGGCTTTACACCTGATGTTACACTCGGTGTTTGGGCAGGTTATGAGAAACAGGTTCACGTGTTGACCAAAGGCGGACGCGAGCGGGCGCGCACCATCTGGGCCAAAATTATGAATGATGTCACCGATGCGAAGCCCGAGTGGTTCACAAGCGACAAGTTTGAACAGCCGGAGGGTATTGTAAAAGCAACTGTATCAGGGTTGAGCGGCAAGAAGCCGACCCAGCTGACCAATTCCACCGGCAAGCTCGTGACCGACTGGTTCAATAAGGAATTCCTGCCGAAAGAAAGCGACGATGCCATCTTGTCCAAGGCGTTCATCCGCTACAACGGCGTCAATTATATTCCTCAACCGGGCACACCGAAGGATTTTGTGGAAGAGAAGACCGTAGTTGTCCGCAAAAAGCCGCTCGATGAGCTGATGGAGGAAATCCAGGCTGCCCAGGCAAAAATGCCGCCAAACAGCCGCAAACCGCTGAGCTACTACTTGCCGCGCGACGCAAACAATGATGCGCCGTCAAAAGTAGACCCGCGGAAGGATGACGGCAAAGCACCATCCGCTCCATCTGGGGTTACAGCTTCAATAGCTGGCGGATCCGTCAACATCTCGTTCAAGAGCAGTCCGGAGTCTGATGTCGTCGGCTATCGCCTCTACCGTTCCAATGATAATCAGAACGCTTATCAGAACACAGGAAGCGTATTGCTGAGCGGCGAAGGTACGACCTTTGTAAGCTCAATCGCTGGAGCAAGCAAATACACTTATTATGTTACAGCCGTTGATGTCAGCGGCAAAGAATCTGCACCAAGCACAATTGTATCGTCAAACGGACATATCCCGAATGGCGGCCTCCCAGAGGGTCCAGGCCAGCCGACGAATAATCCAGGCGATAACTCTCCGGTTGACGGACCGAATGACGGACCTGGTACTGCAACACCGCCTCACAATAATACGGATTCAGGGCAGCAGCCTGACAATCAGGCTGCGAATAAGAAATCGCCTTCCGTTCCGAGCGGTCTCCAGGTTGAAGCGACTGATCTGGGCTTCCGTGTGACATGGAATGCCAACCCGTCTTCGGATCGTGTAACAAAATATAATGTGTACTATAGCGAGCACGGCAAAAGCAAATTCACAAAAATCGGCTCAACAGACCAAACCCGATTTGAATATGTCTCCCCTGCCAGCTCAGGTTCATTCCGGATTACAGCTGCCAATGATCATGGTGAATCCGGCACCTCGGGTACAGTAAAGCTTAATTAGCCGTCCGAGTGGACAGCAGAACTGAATATGTCATGAAAGACCCAAAAAAGCTCCCCGGAATATGAATTCCGGGGAGCTTTTTGTTGGGCTTTTGTATACAACCCGATCGTTTAGAGGAAAAAATAATTGCAGATCAGCAAAGTCACTATGCTAAGTATTAGTCCTCAATCGTGGACAAATCTCCTGTTGGCAGGTTCAGCTCCCATGCCTTCAAGACGCGGCGCATAATTTTACCGCTGCGGGTTTTAGGAAGCTTATCCTTGAATTCAATTTCCCGTGGAGCTGCATGAGCGGACAGGCCTTCCTTAACAAATTGATAGATCTCCTTCTTCAGCTCCTCTGATTCTGTGAAGCCTTCACGCAAGGAAATAAACGCTTTAATAATTTCGCCCCGCACCGGGTCCGGCTTGCCGATCACACCAGCCTCCGCTACCGCCGGATGCTCAACCAGCTTGCTCTCTACCTCGAAAGGCCCAACCCGCTCTCCAGCTGTATTGATCACATCATCGATACGGCCCTGGAACCAGAAGTAGCCGTCTTCATCCTGGTAAGCGGAGTCGCCGGATACGTACCAGCCCGGAATCCGGAAGTATTCCTCGTACTTGGACGGGTTCTTCCAAATGGTCCGCATCATGGAAGGCCATGGCGTACGGATCGCCAGATTGCCCATCCGGTAAGGAGGAAGCTTGTTGCCGCTGTCATCCAGTATTGCAGCCTCAACACCCGGCAGCGGCTTGCCCATGGAGCCTGGCTTAATTTCCATGCAAGGATAATTGCAGATCAGTTGGCCGCCTGTCTCGGTCATCCACCATGTATCATGAATCCGCTGATTGTAGGCTTTCATTCCCCAGCGGACAACCTCGGGATTAAGCGGCTCACCCACACTCAGAACATGCCGCAGGCTGCTCAAATCATAGGCACTGGTTACATCGCTCCCGGCCCCCATGAGCATGCGGAAGGCTGTTGGCGCACTATACCATACTGTAACTCCATACTTCTGAATTGTGCTGTACCAGTCTTGCGGACTGAATCTGCCGCCGCGCACGACATTCGTCACTCCGTTAAGCCACGGCGCAAAAATGCCGTAGGAGGTACCCGTAACCCAGCCTGGGTCAGCCGTACACCAGTACACATCATTCTCCTTCAAATCCAGCACAACCTGCCCGGTATGGTAGTGCTGAATCATCGCATTATGGACGTGATAGACCCCCTTCGGCTTCCCGGTCGAACCAGAAGTATAGTGGATGAGCAGCCCGTCCTCACGGTCCATCCACTCCGTCTGCGCCTCCTCCGAAGCGGCGGACATTGCATCATGATAGAAGGTAATGCCTTCACCGGCAAGCTCCGGCCCGTCCCCGACAACAATAATATGCTTCAGCGCCGGCAGCTCCGAACGCGGAATACGGCCGATAAGAGATGGCGTTGTAATAATTGCAACGGCTTCACTGTCCAGAAGACGATCCTTGACAGCGGTCTCCATGAACGCTTCAAATAAAGGTCCGACTACAGCGCCGGTCTTGAGGGCACCCAGCAAGCTAACGTACAGCTCCGGTGTGCGCGGCATAAAAATAAATACCCGGTCTCCCTTAACGATACCCAATTGGCGCAGCACGTTCGAGAAACGGTTGGAATGCCGGCTTAAATCAGCAAAAGTATACTGCTCATCGCGTGCCGCATCACTATAGTACAGGGCGATTTTATCTCCCCGCCCTTCCAGTACATGGCGGTCCACAGCTTCATGAGCCATGTTCACTTTGCCGGTCCCGCTCCAGGTGAATTGCTTCTCCACTTGTTCAAACTGAAAGCTTGAATAGGTTTCCTCGTAGCTTTTCATGTTGGGGTCCACTGCTGAAGCAGCCAAACGTTCCTGATGAAGGTTTTCCATGAATACCATCCTCTCCTGATTCCCTCTGTTTTTGTCAAAATATAAGACTTTAAACGCTATATAAGTTGACAGAATGGATGCCGAGTAAGGCCGAAGTGTGAAAGGTTCTTTCCGATCGCTGTTGTTCCCGGATTTCTGGAATGAAACGATAGAATAGAGGGGAAATCCGGGAACAAGGGCGAGCGCTTCGCTTATACGGAATCCTTTCACACTCTGGCTTTTCAACTTCTGTTTCTTTAGATCAACTTATACAATAACCAGGCTTATATTTTGTTGTGTTAACCAGCCAGTCCGGCCCAGCAACATAAGGGTGCTATCAGGCTTGAATACTGTCAGCATCGCTATGCGGGTAAACAGACCTTTATGCTTGAGATTAAAGGTTGGAATGCGCTTTCAAAATCAATGAGCACAAAAGACCGCACCCTGGGGTCCGGCAGACTGATCCACGGTGAACCAAAGAAGCCAACTATACGCGGAAATGAGCGAATCGTGCTGCCAACTAATTGGTATACATTGACTTTTTGATTATATCACAGCCTTTTCACGGCGGCTAGCATCATCCGTCTCAACAATAAATGAAAAACTTCCCATTTACTTCCTCTTCTTCACTTTACGCCGGACCTCATTTTTGATACGCTTTCAATAGCGGCTATCAGCAGGAGAGGAGCATTACGGTGGAGCATTTAAAAATCGTACATGAGGTAAGAATCCCCTTCCCGCAGGGCAGCCTCATTGTGGAGGGGCCTGTCCCGCCGGATCAGCTCAGCCACTATGAGATGCACGCTGACCTGGATGCATTCAGGAGGCCAAAGGAGCAGCATGCAGCACTTGTCGAAATTGCCGGACTGGAAGAAGGCCGGATCATTATTACGCGAGACAAGCAGACGATTGTCGGCTATGTGACGTTTCATTACCCGGATGAGATGGAGCGCTGGTCCGAGGGAGGAATGAAGGATCTGGTGGAGCTTGGCGCCATCGAGGTAGCCAATGACTACCGGGCCTATGGCATCGGCAAACAGATGATTCAGACGGCATTTGCCGGCGGGCAGCTGGAGAACATGATTGTGTTCGCAACCGAGTATTACTGGCACTGGGATTTGGACGGGAGCGGCCTGAATGTATGGGAATACCGCTCCATGATGGAGAAACTGATGAAATCGGTCGACATGGTCTGGTTTGCGACGGATGACCCGGAAATTTGCTCACATCCTGCCAATTGTCTGATGGTAAGGGTGGGCTCTAAAGTTCCGCTGGCGTCAATTGAGCAATTTGACCGCGTCCGTTTCAAGCAGCGTTTTATGTATTAAGGACGCTATCGGGTTAACTGATCAAGGGGGGTTATCTTCAACATGCCTGCTAATGCAGTTCTTGTCCATCATCCGGAAGCACTGCAATATCATTTTTATGAGGAGCATCCATTTAATCCGCTGCGGCTGACACTAGCACTGGATTTGCTTGAAAAGTGCGGGGCACTTGACGAACAGCAAATTGTCAGGCCAGCTCTCGCCGCGGGGATGGAGGAGCTGCTCAGAGTGCACAGGAAGGATTACGTAGACGTGATTTCCAACCTGAGCGCAAACCCTCCTGCCGAGCATTGGATTGCCCAGGCCGGACAATACGGGCTTGATTTTGAAGACACACCCTACTTCCCCGGCATGCATCAGGTGTCCTCACTCATCGCCGGCGGCTCGCTCTATGCAGCAGAAGCCGTCATGTCCGGCCAGGCACTTCATGCATTCCACATGGCCGGCGGGCTGCATCATGCTTTTCCCGAGCGAGGGGCCGGCTTCTGCATCTACAATGATACAGCGGTGGCAATCGCCCATCTGAAGGAAAAGTATAAGGCGCGCGTGCTTTACATTGATACGGATGTGCACCACGGTGACGGTGTGCAATGGATCTTTTATAATGACCCGGAGGTATGCACCTACTCCATTCATGAGACCGGCAAGTTTCTCTTCCCCGGTACAGGCTTTGTCTATGAGAAAGGCGACGGCGACGGCTTCGGCACATGCTTTAATGTACCGATGGAGCCCTATACAGAGGATGAATCCTGGATGGAATCATTCACGCATACGATTGAGAAAGTAACCGCTGCCTTCAAGCCGGATATTATTATCAGCCAGCATGGCTGTGATGCGCATGCCTTCGATCCCTTATCTCATATTCATTGCAGCATGAGCATCTACCGTGATATGCCTGCGCTTATCCATCGGCTGGCGCACCAATATACAAACGGACGCTGGATGGCTGTCGGCGGCGGCGGTTACGACATCTGGCGGGTCGTTCCAAGAGCGTGGGCGCTTGTCTGGCTAGAGATGTCCGGCCACCCGCTTGCGGCTTCTATCGGGCCTCATAGCAGGCTCCCCGAAGATTGGGTCCGGCACTGGTCCGCCCATTATGAGGAAGGACTGCCCGAGACGTGGCTGGACGATACGAGCCCGTGGCCTCCAATGCCAAGACGCGCAGAAATTACGCAAAAAAACAAGGAAATTGCCCAAATTGCCATTCAGGACTTATAATCATGGATCTATTCAGCAGTATATGATGTGCCATCGTTCAACTTATGGGACTTCTTCAATGAAAAAAGCCGTTCGGCATCTCCTGATGAACAGGAATATCCGAACGGCTTTTGCCCTAGATCTCGGCTATGCTTCTTTCAAACATGCAACCATAGCTTCGATGATCTGATAGGAATGATTGGAGGCCTTGACCGTGAATTCGGCAAAGTTCACATGGGCAGAACCATCGGCCTTGTCGGACATAGAACGAATGACGACATATGGAATGGCATTCATCGCGCAAACCTGAGCCAGCGCTGCCCCTTCCATCTCCGTTGAGATTCCGCCGAGCTGCTCATGCAGTTCCTTCACCAATTCCCGGCTCGCTACGAACTGGTCACCTGATAAAATTTTGCCGGTAAACGAGCGGCCGTTAAACAGGCGATTGCTCACCTGCTCAGCCAGCGCTACAAGCTTCGCATCGGCTGCAAAATCAGACACTTCCTGATAAGGAATGACCCCGCGTGCAAAACCAAGAGGCGTCACATCCATATCATGTTGCATACAGCTTGAGGAAATGACGATATCACCAATTTCCAGACGAGGGTCAAGCGCGCCCGCAACGCCAGTAAACAGCACACACTCCGCTCCGAGATCAATGAGCACCTGTGTGCATACCGCCGCATTTACCTTGCCCACACCAGACTTCGCGAAGATAATCGTCTGATCCTGGAAATTACCCTTATAGAAGGTCATTCCGGCTTTCCCAATGGTATGTATAATTTCCGTATGCTTCAGCAACAGTTCAATCTCTTCATTCATGGCTCCAATAATACCAACAATTTGATAGGCCAATCGAGTTCAGCTCCTTTTACTATTCAGGTAAGCATAAAACAGCTTCGCCGTACATACCGGCGAAGCTGGCTTTCGCAAATCATGTTCATGCCATCAGAGGCTTACACCTGCTTGACGGATTGTCTCGAAATTAATTCATGAGGCAGAACAACCTTCGCGTGCTCTACGCTCTCTTTCTTCATAAGCTTCGTCAACAGACGCATCGATACCGCACCGATATCATACATCGGCTGTGCCACGCTGGTCAGCTGAGGTCTGACCATGGAAGCTGCACGACTATTGTCCACACTGATAACGGAGATATCCTCCGGCACCTTGAGCCCGAAGTCCTGAATAGCATGAATGGCGCCAATCGCCATCTCATCCGTTGCAGAGAATACCGCAGTCGGCTTGTCCCCCAGCTCAAGGAAGTACTTCATCGCTTCGATACCGGATTCATAACGGTAGTTGCCCACACGAACCAGAGATTCGTCATAAGGCAGCCCCGCTGTTTCAAGCGCTCTTCTGTAGCCTTGGAAACGTGCAAAACCGTTCGCAGGATCCTGCAGCGTGCCGCTAATCATTGCAATAGACTTATGGCCCTTCTCAATCAGTGAGCTGACCGCATCAAATGCTGCCGCTTCGTGATCAATATCCACCGAAGGAATTGCTCCCTGCTCGTCTGTTGTGGCACATAGTACGATTGGAACATTGGCCGTCTTAAAGGCCTGCACATGCTCGTCTGTCACTGCGCCGCCCATAAAGAGCAGACCATCAACCTGCTTCTCAAGCAGTGTATTAATGACGCGAATCTCCTTTTCTTTGCGCTTATCGGCGTTACATAGAATGATATTATAGTGGTACATATTCGCAATATCCTCTATGCCGCGCGCAACTTCCGCAAAGATAGAGTTCGAAATATCAGGAATAACCACACCCACCGTTGTCGTCTTCTTGCTGGCCAAGCCTCTGGCTACAGCATTAGGACGGTATCCCAGACGCTCAATCGCCTCGAATACTTTTTTGCGGGTTTGCGGTTTTACATTTGGATTATTGTTCACTACCCGGGAAACGGTTGCCATGGATACGCCTGCTTCCCTTGCTACATCATAAATAGTTACCGTCACGATCCTTCTCTCCAATAATTCATATTTTTTGAAATATAATCTCAGGGCCGAAATCATCTTTTTAGAATTTTGCAAAAGAATCCCCCAAAGGTCCTCAAACTTCCGGCATTGCAGCGGCCCCTGGGACCAAATCTGCAAACGGTCTGTGAAAGCCACTATTTGGGTTTCTGAAAATTCTCATTAAAATTATGATACGACAATTTACTACTTTTCGCAATGTTCGCCGAGATGTTCTTCCAAAGAGAAGTCCGTGTGTGTCAGATAACGGATGCGCGAACAGGCTTTTACATCCCTAGCATCCCTCGAACCAAAAATTATCATACCTTCAATTTTGCAAAAAAATCTTATGTATGAATGGATCGGCGGCTAATTTGGGACAAGCGCTTTTGAATTTCGTTCATCCAGTCTTCATCGCCCAGAGACTGGGCAATCAAAAATAAGTCCAGCAATTTGTTGATCCGGGCTGTCATATGCTCCTCAAGTACATGCGATTTCGGAAGCTTATCCTTGGCATATACCTCTACAAGCAAATCCGCCCATTCATTCCATTCGTTAAACAGGAAAGTCTGTTTATCCGGCTGGCTGCCGAGCTGACCGATCAAACCGGTCAAATCAGGCTTTACTTCTGGCGACACCTCGCTCCGGTTGCAGGCCGGACAAGAAAAAATCGGTACATTGTCAATCTCCACTTTGCCTGAATACACAACCGTGCGCAATTTCATAGTCACCAATTCCCCGCAAGAACAACGTTTCTGCAAAATGGCCCACCCTCTCTATATATAACAACATAAATGTAAAGAAAATACCGGTGCTCCCGTCTCCGGAAAGGCAGACAGCGCCTGTACAGCAACATGCTTGTCACTGAAGTTGAGCGGCGCACACTGGCTATAATCCTGCATTTTTTGCGCTTAGGTATGTGTATTCGACTTCTTTCGCATAATCTCCTTCCTATTTGCACATAGCAATTTTTAACTAGCGAGCGACTTTTCTCCATAAGCGCCGAATGAACGGAATTCTGATTGCAAGCATGGCCAGTGCAGCCCCGATCGCATCGTTGCGCAAATCCATCACATCCGGCGTCCGGTCATCAACGAACATCTGATGGAATTCATCTGTAACACCATATAAAAAGCAAAGCACAATAATAAGCAGCTTCATACGCCATGAATCTGCCTTGCTGCCAAAACCGAAATCGATCGTCAGGGCAAGCACAAAGTAGGCGACAAAATGTCCCCAATCAAAGCTTTCCATCCAGGGTAAAATAAACTTGAAGAACGGCAGCACGGAGCCAAGCTGCTCACCCGTGCGGGACGAAAGCCAGAAGATGACTCCCATCCAGATGACGGCAGGCAGCCAGCGTGCAATTCTCCATACAGGGGCCAGGCGGTAATCTGATTTCACCATTTGATTTATCAATTCTCCTTACGATACAATAAAAAATGAAAGCTTGTATGATAGATTGGGAGGGATTTCCGAGTGAGTTTACATGGTAAAACTGTCATTTGCCTCTTGGATAATGACTTTGAAGATTTGGAATTATGGTATCCTGTTTATCGGGTTCGTGAAGAAGGGGCTACAGTGCTGTTTGCCGGTCCGGAGAAAGGAAAAAAACACATCGGCAAATATGGCGTTCCTGCCGTTGCAGATTTGTCCTTCGATGAGCTGGACAGCAACACAATCGACGGTCTGCTTGTTCCCGGAGGCTGGGCACCGGACATGCTCCGTCGGTATCCGAAGGTGCTCCAGATTGTACAGGAGCTGGATGCGGACAAGAAGCCGATCGGCCAGATATGCCATGCCGGATGGGTGCTGATCTCTGCAAAAATCTTGAATGGACGCAAAGTGACGTCTACACCCGGGATCCGCGATGATATGGAAAACGCCGGTGCCACATGGCTGGACGAGGCGGTCGTTGTAGACGGAAACCTGATCTCCGCCCGCAGACCGCCCGACCTGCCTCCATATGGCAAGGCGTTTGTTGATGCTTTGCGCGCCCGTTAATCCATTTGTGCCGGGCTGGCAGCTTGCGGAATTTCCTTCGGCTGTTCTGCGCTTGTATTGAATCTGGATAACTCGTTATAGATTTCCTGACTGGTACGGCATTTCAAGAGATCGTCCAGCAAGCGGCGGCTGTCTTCCTGCTTCGTGCAGAGCAGCCGCTCTTTTACTTGCAGGATCGTATGCGAGGACATGCTCAGCTCATCCACGTCAAGTCCAAGCCAGATGGGCAGCGCCCGTGCATCTCCCGCCAGTTCCCCGCATACGCCGACCTGAATGCCTTTGCGCTTGGCCGCATCCACCGTCATCTTGAGCAATCGCAGCACCGCGGGATGACAAGGCTCATACAGATGGGAGATCTGGTCATTCATCCGGTCCACCGCAAGTGCGAACTGAACAAGATCATTCGTTCCGATGCTGAAAAAATCGACTTCTTCCGCGAGCAGATCCGCAATCATTACCGCAGCCGGAACCTCAATCATAACGCCGACTTCAATATTCTCCCGGTAAGGCAACCCTTCCCGGCGAAGCTCCTGCTTGGCTTCCTCTAAAATATCCTTGGCCTTCTTGACCTCGTCAACAGACGAAATCAGCGGAAACATCAGTTTGACGTGTCCGTAATGCGACGCCCTCAAAATAGCCCGAAGCTGTGTTTTGAACAAATCCTGACGATCCAGCGAGATGCGTATTGCACGGTATCCGAGAAACGGATTATCCTCCTCCGGAATCTCGAAATAATCCAGATGCTTGTCGCCTCCGATATCCAGCGTGCGGATAATGACCGGATTGGAACCCAGTTTTTGCGCGACGGTTTTATAGACCTCGAACTGCTCCTGCTCTTCCGGAAAGCTGGTACGGTCCATGTACAGAAACTCCGTGCGGAAAAGACCAACTTCGGCAGCTCCGGCCCGCAGTGCAACCTCCAGCTCCTTGAGCGAGCTGATATTGGCTGCCAGCTCAATGGTTTTGCCGTCCGGGGTAACCGGCTTGATTCCGGCGATACGATGCAGTTTTTTCTTCTCCTCCAACTGGTTGCTGCGGCGCGATTTATAGCGGTCAACAACAAGCTTGGAGGGGCGGACAATCATTTCCCCTTTGGCTCCGTCAATAATCAGGGAATCGCCAGTCTGAATCGGATCATTCAGCTTGGCCTCAACGCCGACAACAAGCGGAATGCCAAGCGCTCTTGCCATAATGGCCGAATGCGAGATGGTGCTGCCCGCCAGTGTCACGATGCCCAGCACATGACTCGGATTCAAATGCGCCAACTGGGAGGGGGACAGCTCCTTGGCGACCAGAATGAATGGCTGGGTGTCCGTAGGGAGCGTAATTTCCGGCGCGCCAAGCAGATGCTTGAGCAGACGGTTGCCGACGTCCTTGATATCCAGGGCCCGCTCCTTCATATATTCATCGTCGAGCAGATCAAACATCGTCACAAAGTGATCGATTGCTTCCTTTACTGCGACCTCGGCCGCCTTGTATTGACGCTGAATGATGCCCTGCACCTCATTCATGAAGATCGGATCATCCAGAATGGCCAGATGCGCGTCAAAAATATGGGTTTCAGCAGTACCGACTACCTCCCGGAGCTCACCCTTCATTTGTTCGATTTCGTCCTTGGAGGTTTTGATTCCTTCATACAGACGGTCAAATTCCTTTGCCAAATCGGTTACGTCTATTTTTTGTTCAGGCACATCCCACTCCCAGTTCGGAAGCACAAAGGCTTTACCTATTGCGATTCCTGCTGAAGCCCCTATACCTTGAATCATCGTGAATCCTCCCCATTTTCTCTCTTGTTCAGAACAACTGACATAACCGATGCCTGACCTTTTTTAACAGCCTTAAACGGCCCGTAGCTCCAGGAACGAACAACATCGGGGTTAGAAATGACCATTGGCGTCGCAAGCGATTTGCAGCCCTGTCTAACCTTGTTCAGATCGAATTTGACAAGCAGCTGTCCGGGCTTGACCTCATCCCCTTCTTTAACAAAAGCATGAAATCCTTTGCCCTTAAGCTGAGAAGTATCAATTCCGATATGCAGCAGCACGTCCAGCCCCTCCCGTGTGCGAATGCCAAGCGCATGCATGGTCGGGTAGACATGGACAATGGTTCCCGTGACAGGAGACACCAGCTCGCCGCGCTCCGGCATAAATGCAACCCCCTGTCCGACCAGCTTGCCGGCAAAAATCGGGTCTGGCACCTCCTCCAGCGGAATCATCCGGCCCTGCATCGGAGAGCAGAACAGCACCTGGGTGAGGTCACGCTTCATGACCTTCACCATCTCCTCGCGGATCAGCTCTGAATAGGTACCGAAGACAACCTGAACATTGCCACTGCCAAGACGAATGACTCCTGCTGCTCCCAGGTTGCGCAGCGCATTGATGTCCAGCAGCTTGTCATTGTTCAGCCGCAGGCGAAGCCTTGTAATACAAGCCTCCATCTGGATAATATTCTCCTTGCCGCCGATTGCCTGCATAATAAGCGGAGCACGATACGGAATATCGCCCGCCCACTCGTCAAGCTGAGAGCCTTCTTCACGTCCCGGAGTCGGAATGCGGAAGCGCCTGATCGCCCAGCGGAACATCACATAATAAAGAATGCCCAGCACAATACCGATCGGGATCAGGAGCCATCCCCGGGTTGCCAGATGAGCGTTAATAATATAATCGATTGCTCCGGCAGAGAATGAAAAACCGTGTAAAATCCCCAGTTCATACGTCACCCACATAACAAGGCCGGAAAGAACCGCATGCACGATAAACAAGTAAGGCGCGACAAATAAAAACGCAAACTCCACCGGCTCCGTCACTCCCGTCAGGAAGGATGCGAGCGCAGCGGAAAGAAAAGTCTTCTTGATCTTGGGCTTCAAATCCTCGCGTGCCTCATGAATGATAGCAAACGCAATCGCAGGCAGCGCGAACATCATGGTCGGATATAATCCGGCCATAAATGCGCCCGCCGTCGGATCGCCGGCAAAAAAACGCGGCAAATCCCCGTATACCGTTACACCTTGGGCCGTCTCATATCCGCCAACCTGAAACCAGAACACATGGCTAACCAAATGATGAAGTCCGAATACAACAAGAATACGAAGAACGAATCCGAATAAGAACACTCCGAAGCCGCCAGTCGACGAAACGATTTCCCCCAGATGCTCAAGACCGCTTTGGAGCAAAGGCGCAATTTGGATCATCACGATTGAAAACAGTACCGATACACCGCTCACCACAATCGGCACACTTCGCGGCCCCCCGAAGAAATTAAGCCATTCAGGAAGCCGGAGCTCCTTCAGCTTCTCATAGCAAAAACCGGAGAACAGCCCGAACAATACGCCGATCAGAACGGTAGGACGAATCGGAATATCACTGTAATTTCCGGTTATGCCTGTATAAATGAACATTCCGGCAAGCGCTGCCATAACGGCAGCCATAGCATTGTTGGACAAACCGGATGCCACACCAAGCGCAAAGAGAAAAGGAAGAAAGGAAAACAGCGCATCACTGGCCGTAGCCAGATATCCATTGAAATAGGGAAGTCCGATTGCAGACCAGGGAAGCTGACTGAGGCTTAAAAACAGAGCCGCAGCAGGCAGCACAATCATCGGCAGCATAAGCGCCCTTCCGACCTGCTGCAGATTGCCCATAATATTCAATTCGATTCCCCCTCTCCGTTAACATCCGCATAATAAATCACTATTAAGATGGTAAGGGTTTGTCTGCATTTTGTCAAAGAAAAACAGCGGACCGTCTAAGGTCCGCTGTCTTCTGGCGCTGCCGGATTAGAAACGGTTTATGCCGCCTTGTCCGTATTGAGCGCCTGTGTGCTGGTTACCGGCTTGGTAACCTACATGGGCCAGTACCGGTCCGTCTTGCGCGTTAGCGCCTGTTGCATTCAGGACAGGGTTCTGTTGTGTGTATGCATGGGCTTGCTGGAAGCCGCCTTGGTAATTTCCTTGGTAGCCGCCTTGGTACCCATAACCGCCATTATAAGAAGAACCGATGTTGTTGCTGTTTGCGGAGTAACCTCCGAAGCGGGCGATTACTGGCTGAGATTGATATTGATTGTTAAAGTTTTGCTGCGATTGCTGCGCATATGGCTGTTGTGCCACATAGTTTGAGCGGTGCAAGGCATCTTGTCCAGCTTGATCACCCAAATGGGAAAGAACTGGCTGATATTGAGTTTGAGCACTCGCATAATTGCTGTACCCGCTTTGCAGGTTATGAGCGCCATAGGATTGGCCGCCTGCATAGTTTTGCTGGTTAGCCTGGTATCCCAACTGGGAGATCACAGGACCTGCATTAGATTGTGTGCTGATTTGTCCACGGTATTGGGACTGCACATAGCCAGCCGGCTGGTATTGATTTTGCTGGTTGAAGGATTGGTTCCCTGATTGAAATCCTGGCTGATAAGACATTCCGTTCATGTCTTGTCCTCCTCATAGTAGCGGATAGTCTCCATGGCAGCCAAGCTTGGCACCTAAGAGCCTCTCTTATTGTAGGAGAACAGGATGTTTTTTATCCTTACTTTTTATGGAAAAAAACACAACCAAAACCGCCATTTTTTCCAGCTGCTCAAAACTGGTTACTTGGGCAGTAAAATGGAATCCTCCACTTTAATGCAGCGGTCCATAATTACTTCGAGTCCTCCCTGGGAGGCAATATCTGCTGCTTCCTCACTATGAATGCCGAGCTGCAGCCACAGCACCTTGGCTCCGATGCGCACGGCTTCTTCCGCGACGGGCGGACAATGCTCGCTGCGGCGGAAGACATTTACAATATCAACCTTAAAGGGAATATCTGTAAGGCTCGGATAACAGGTCTCACCCAGAATCTCCTGTGCATTGGGGTTGACCGGAATGATCCGGTAGCCCTTCTTCTGCATCGCCTCTGATACCATGTAGGAGGTCCGGTCCGGCTTATCAGACAAGCCGACAACGGCGATAACAGAAGTAGCTTGCAGCAATTCCTTGATCTTCTCTCGTGAAGGATGTTCGTAAGCCATTTTGATTCCTCCTTAGGATTAGGAATGGGAAGCGGAAACGGATTCGATCCACTCCACATTCGCACCGAGCGCCTTGAGATGGTCAAAATAAATCGGATAGGATTTGGCTACATGATGGGCATCACGAATCCGGATTGGCTGCTTGGCCCGCAAACCGACAACTGTAAGAGCCATAATGACCCTGTGGTCATAGTGAGCATCGATCTCTACACCGCCTTCTACACCTTCCGGACGGCCGTGAACAATGATTTCAGCCTGGCGCTCTTCAACATTGGCACCCGCTTTGCGCAGCTCGTTCAAGTAATCGGTAATCCGGTCACATTCCTTGTAGCGCAAATTCTCTACATTATAAAAACGGGACGTCCCTTCGGCAAATACAGCAGCCGCTACCATGGCAAGCACGGCATCAGTTGCTACATCACCGTCAAACTCTACGGCCTTTAGCTTGCCGTTGCCTTGAACATGAACCGTACCGTTAGTGTGGGTAAGCGGCGTCTCCATCATACGCAATACATCGACAATTGCACGTTCGCCCTGCTTGCTGTTCTCTTCCAGACGGTAAAGCTTGACATCGGACCGGGTAACGGCAGCTGCTGCAAGAACGGCAGCAGAGCCCGGATAATCACCCTGTACAACATACTTCTGCGCTTTATATTTCTGGTTCCCTGCCACCTTGTAATGCATCAAATCCTCGCTGGCCTCAATGACGATGCCTGCCTGCTCGAGCACCTCAAGCGTTTGCCCGATGACAACCTTGGATTTCAGGTCATGCAGCACTTCAATTTCACTGTCCTCAGGCAGCAGCGGAGTCAAGAACAGCAAGGCGCTCAAAAATTGGGAGCTGACATTGCCGGACACTTGAATTTTGCCGCCCTTTGGCGCCCCGCCATGAATTGTGATCGGCAGCTTGCCTTCCCGATGATCAACTTTAACGTCCATTTGCTCCAGGGCTGTGATCAGGTCATCATGCGGGCGTTTGCCCAGCGAATCCGGATACGTATTGACAAACGTAACCTCCGGGCAGAGCGAAGCAATTGCCATCAGGAAGCGCAGCACCGCTCCGGCATTGCCGACATTCAATTCCTTTACATGCTGTGGCTTGCTGCCGAAGCCTGTAATGGTTATTTTTTCGTCATCTTCCTCAATGACAGCACCCAGATCACGGATACAGCGGCGCATGGCGTCACTGTCTTCACTGTGTGCCGGATAGTAGATCGTGCTAGTTCCCTCTGCCAATGCGGCGACGAGCAAATATCTTGTTGTATAGTTTTTCGAGGAAAGAGCCTGAAGCTCTCCTTTTAATTGAGGTGTCGGCGTAACCAGAACGTCCATGAATAATCTTCTCCTTCAATAATAAGTATGATGAATGATTATAGAAAGCAGCTGACGGTCATCCCGGCCCAGCCCAGCAGCAACCCGCCGCAACAGGTTAGCAGAAGGTAGCAGGCCAAACGAAGAAGCTTGCGCTCCCTCGCCATCTGTACGCATTGGACCATAAAGGTCGAATAGGTCGTATAGCCCCCTAAAATACCTGTGCCTGCAAAAAAATAGAGCAGCGGAATTCTCTCCTGAATCCCCAGTCCGATTAGCAGGCCGAGGATGAAGGAACCGGTCAGATTGACAGTTAAGGTGGCCCTGTCGCCGCGCTGCGTATGACGGGCAAACAACAGGCCCGTCCCATACCGGAGTAGCGAACCGATTGCTCCCCCTGCAGCAGCAGCTGCGAGCTCAAGCATTTGCTTTTCTCCCCCTTGCCAGCATTGCCAGCCCGCTATAGCCAAGAGCAGCTAAAGCAAGTCCGGCCATAAGCGAGATGATGAAGTAAAGGGCTGCCGTCTCCAGGTAACCTCTCTGAATGAGCTGGATCAGTTCCAAACTAAAGGTTGAAAAGGTCGTATAGGAGCCGATAATGCCAGTTCCTACGAACTCACTCCATAGCCTGGGCAGCCCGGGACGCATGACGCCATAGCCCAGCCAGACGCCAAGCGCCATACTGCCTGTCAAGTTGCACAACAGCGTAGCCCAGGGGAACGCACCAGGACCTGACGGAGTCAGCCATATGCTCATCCCAAGGCGCAGTGCTGCGCCAAGCGCACCTCCTGCAGCAACCGCCAGCACGATTCTCATTGCCGTTGTTCCTTCATGCTGAGAATCTGTGACGCTACCTCTTCGGAATCCAGCAGGGTTGTGTCCACTATATCGTGGACAAAATCATAAGCATGACGGCGTTCCTCAAGCAAAGCTGCTACCCGCTTCTCCACGTCTCCCTGGAGAAGCGGCCTTGAGGTATCGTTCTTCACCCGCGCCACGATTTTGTCGGCATCAGCTGTAAGGGCAATGACCCAGCCGTGCTTCAGCATCGCATTGCGGTTTTGCTCCCGCAGCACAGCTCCGCCCCCGGTCGCTATGATTTTGCCGCCTTCGGATTGAAGAATCATGTCCAGAACACGGCTTTCCAACTCACGAAAAGCTTCTTCGCCGGCTTCGGCAAACATCTCGCGTATCGCCCGTCCTTCCTGGCGCTCAATCTCGGCATCCAGATCAATACACGGCAGCTGAAGCTGCCTTGCAAGCAAACGGCTGACCGAGGATTTGCCGGTTCCCATAAATCCGACCAGCACAATAGTTTCATTAGTTCCTGACAATCGGGTACACCTCTTATTTATAAGGTCAGCAAGCATCATTCGCTGGACCAGGGCTCACTGCCTGATGCAGTCAGCATTTCCGCAGCCCGGACCAGCCTACATCCCCATCATATCACAATTCCCGCGCCCAATCTTCACTAAATGGACAAGGACGGTATAAAAAAGCCATTTTTGTCGTATGGATATAATATCCAGTCATTATAAATGAAAGACAGGTGAATGGAATGAACCGTCTGTCAGACGATGAGCTTGACCAGCAGAAAATCAGCCGCTTCCTCGATCCGTCCCATCCGTTATGCCGTTCAGATGTGATATGGATACTGGATTGGATCAAAAAAAAAGTGGCTGCCGATAACCCAAGCACGCTTGGTCTATCGCAGCCACAATTATGGAAAGGTTTCTCCCGCTTTGCAGAAGCAGCTATGCTGCTCATTCACTGCCAGCGCTTCAGCTATGATGAGACGGACCGGCTCAGGAAGCTGCTGGCCGAGGCCGTAAGCGCCATCCGCAGCCCTTCCTAAGCGGAACTACTCCATCCAGTTGAAGTGGAAAGAGCCTTCTTTGTCCACACGCTTGAACGTATGCGCGCCGAAATAGTCACGCTGCGCTTGAAGCAGGTTTGCCGGCAGACGCTCCGTGCGGTAGCTGTCGTAGTAGGCAAGTGCGCTTGCGAAAGCAGGTACCGGAATACCGGCTGCAACTGCTGTCGACACCACTTCACGCCATGCGCTTTGATAGGACTCGACGATTTCTTTGAAGTAATCATCCAGCAGCAGGTTGCGCAGTTCCGGATTTTTGTCGTATGCGTTTTTGATGTTTTGCAGGAAGCCTGCACGAATAATGCAGCCGCCGCGGAAAATCATCGCGATATCGCCGTAACGCAGGTCCCAGCCATACTCTTCAGAAGCTTCGCGCATCTGGGCAAAACCTTGTGCATAAGAGCAAATTTTGCTCGCGAACAGCGCTTTGCGGACCGCTTCGATAAATGCAGCTTTATCCCCTTGGTAAGCTTGAACTTCAGGACCTTTCAGCAGCTTGCTCGCCGCAACGCGCTCTTCTTTCATTGCAGAGAGGAAACGGGAGAATACCGATTCTGTAATGATGGACAATGGAACGCCCAGGTCGAGCGAGCTTTGGCTTGTCCATTTTCCGGTTCCTTTTTGGCCTGCGGAATCCAGAATCACATCTACCATCGGCTTGCCGGTTTCCGGATCGTACTTGGAGAAAATGTCAGCCGTAATTTCGATCAGGTAGCTGTCCAGCTCCCCTTTATTCCACTCTGTGAAAATTTCATGAAGCTCCGGTGTTTCCACGCCCAGAACGGATTTCAACAGGTGGTATGCTTCGCAGATCAGCTGCATGTCACCGTACTCAATTCCGTTGTGTACCATCTTCACGTAGTGACCAGCACCGTCCGGTCCGATATATGTACAGCAAGCGTCATCGCCAACTTTAGCAGAGATTGCAGTCAGGATTGGCTCAACCAGTTTGTAAGCCGACTCTTGTCCGCCCGGCATGATGGAAGGTCCTTTGAGTGCGCCCTCTTCACCGCCGGATACACCTGTGCCGATGAAGCGGAAGCCTTTGGCTTCAAGCTCTTTGCTGCGGCGCTGGGTATCAGGGAAATAAGCATTTCCTCCGTCGATAATGATATCGCCTTCTTCCAGATGAGGAACGAGCTGGTTAATAGTATCGTCTGTACCTTTGCCCGCTTGAACCATGATCAGGATTTTGCGCGGCGCTTCCAGGGAACCGACGAACTCTTCAATCGTATACGTAGGGTGAAGCTGCTTGCCAGCGGCTTCCTTTATCAAATCATCCGTTTTCTCACGTGAACGGTTAAAAACAGATACGGTGAAACCTCTGCTCTCAATGTTAAGCGCCAAATTTTTTCCCATGACGGCGAGGCCAATCACGCCAATTTGCTGTTTAGACATTTGCTTCCTTCATCCCTTTACATTCTTATTTCCTTGCGCATTTGCACGAGTAAGATTATTTTACTCTTTTTATGCCCGAATGAAAACTATTTTCGTTGTTTTCTTCTTAATTCTTATACTTTTCTGTTGAGAATATGTATGTGCTTATGTAAGCCATAGTCGAACTTCCCGGACAAGAATAGAGATTGCAAGATTTGAATAAAAGCATAATGAATAAGGATGCTCCCTGCAGCTCAAGTGCAGAAAACATCCTTTTAGGTAATCCTGATATTCAAAGCCTACAGCTCCAGCTGCAGCATTTCAATCCGCATAGCTGCCAGCCTGCTCTTGGAAGCTGCGATTTTTTCCTCGTCCTGGCGTTCCAGTGCCTCGCTCAATACTGATAGTTCGTAATCCAGCTCATACCGCAGCACCGACGCGCGTTCTTCGGCTCTGGTGGAGCTGAAGGCCTCCATAATCTCTTCTACCGTCACAAATGGCTTGCGCTGATAAATAATTTTATGTTCCATTCCGCTAACCTCCACAAGTCGGATGATTTCACCAAACATAATGTTCTCAATGACAATCTGGCGGTCTTTAATACGTTTGACAACGGCATGGCCTCGGGTATCATTTATTAATTTTTCTAGCAGTTCGGATAACTTTTCGTCTTTAATCGTGTAATCGCCTACAATTTTATAGCGGTTATGAAACCGTTGGAATCTCAACTTCACCAGCTTTCGGCCTGTTCGGATCGAGATGAGAAACTGGGCCTCTGATTCGCTCCAGTAGAGAGAATAGCCCTCCTGAATCAAATCGCGGATGAAATTTTGGACTTGCCGACGGTCGAAACGAAGCTCCAGGTTGCAATACTCCACTTCATGGCTTTTATTCACGGCAACCCCTCCCCGGCGGATTGTGATGCTGGAATGACTGGTTGTGTATTATTGACGAAATGTTCTGACAATTTGTTCTTACTCTTATCTTATACCTCATCATATGTTATGGCAACTTGGTTTATTGACTATTTTTACAGTTAATTTCGCTTGTCCGCCAGATTTTTAATAAAAGGGCTCTCCGCAGCCGGAATGGCGCGAAAAAACAGGCCGCGTAATGCCGCGGCGGAAAAGAATAAAGCGATGTATGAGGGTATAAGGAAACTTAAAATCGTATGTCAGGCGCATGTCGCCTGTCTAATGCACAGCCTCTCGTGTAGGCTGTAGAACGGCAGCGCCAAAGGCCAGCAGCACAGCTGCTATTAACAGCATGATGCCAAGATGCAGGGCAATATCCCCCAGGGCTGCGCCGCCGGAGCTTTCCTCAAATGCCAGAATCGCCCAGCGCTGGGGAGTAAAGCTGGACAGCTTCTGCATAAAGTCAGGCATCAGTCCGATCGGCCAGAAACAGCCACCGAGAATGCAGGTTGGGGTAACAACAAGGTTATTGATGTACCCGAGGTTTTTCACACTTTTGACCATACTGGCCACTGATGTTGCAATACCGACTGAGCTTAGCAGGAAGCATTCCATCACGAGCAGCAGGCGGCCTGCAGAAATGCCCATATCATACCCGATCAGATTGTACATCACGATTACAATCAGGACCAGCTGAAGCGTTCCCAGCATTATGCTGGCCAGGAAATTGCCTGCGGCGATCTCCCCTGCTCTTACAGGAGCGGTGAACATCCTCAGCATCGTACGCTTCTCTCTGTCCTCTACCACCAAATAAATGGATTGGTTAGTCAACAGCATAATAAACAGAAGCATGAGGCCGACAACAAGGGTGTTGTTTTCGCCGTCTCCATTGCTGCCTTCCTGTTGAATATGCCCCTTGATGCCGCTGGAGTGCATCTGTTCAAGCATCGAATGAACCGCTGCCAGCTGTTGTCCGCCCGCCAGACCGGACGCTGCTGCTTCCGATGACAGCCTGAATAACGTTTCGGTCTCTGTTTGAAGCTGAACCGCCAGCCTGGCATTCCACAGCTCTTCGCTTTTGCGCATCAGCCGTACCGGACTGCTCTTACCCTCCAACAGCATTGCAGTGTAATTCGCCGGAATGAATACAGCAGCCCCTGCCCGTCCTTCCATTACAAGCTTGTTAAGCGCCTCGGGCTGTTCCTCCCGGCGAAGTTCAATCTTGTATGGAGATTCCATAGCCAAAGCTGCTGCAAGCTCCGCGCCCAGTTGTCCCTGATCCTTATTCACAAGAAGTACAGTCTGTGGTTCTCCCGCAGCGCTGCCGAACAAGCTGATCAGAACAGAGATAACAGCAACAGGAAACAGTACGTACAATATAAGTCCCTTAGGCTTGCCGATCGTCCGCTTGATCATCAGCATGGCAATCGTAATACTACTCATGGATCGAGACCACCTTTCGCATACGCAGGGCGGCTGCCGCCGCACATACGAGGGCAATAACGGCAAGCACCATGACACTTGCGGCTGCATTCCGGGGTGCGCCACTCATAAGAAAGTGCAGGCCTTCATTGGCCCAATAGTTGATCGTAAATTTCTCCATCGCCTTCATGACCCCGATATCCGGCATCATCCCGCCACTCAAGAAAGTCATGATGATAATCAGCAAGGTGAAGATCGTCTCGGATGACTTGCCGCTGCGGGCAACAGAAGTAATAATCATCGCCAGCGAGACAGCCGCTACAATAGTCAGTGCGATGATAAGGGCAATCATACCGTAATACCCGCCCCACTGAATGCCAAATACGAGCCGGGATACGGCTACCACAATGGTGCCTTGGAGGAAAGCAAACAACATGACGCCTGCCATTTTGCCCAGTACAACGAGCACCAGCGGAGAAGGCATTGCACCCAAGCGATACAGTGTCCATTGCTCCTTCTCCTTCATGATGCTAAACACTGCACCCATTGATGAGAAGAACAAAAACATGATCAAATAAGCAGCTCCATAGTATTGCAGTGACGTCAACGGGCCGAAGTCGCCCTTGGCTGTGGAATTCGATGTCCCGACGTCCACCAGTTCCCCTTCATGCTCTCCCCGCCCGCTTTGTGGCTGCTCCGGTACATCCGGGCCAAGCACTGCCATAACGGCCATATGGAGTTTTAGCTCATTCAAATAGCCGTCAAGCACCGCCTTCGCTGTCAAATTGCGAATGGAAGACTTGCCCGGATAGTAGATCAAGCCGGCGTCGCCGCCCTCCAGCGCCAACTCCGAGAAGTCCTCCGGCACAACAAGGCCGTAATCTGCACTCCCTGTCTGCACCTGTTCCTGCACAGCCTTTGCAGAGGCTGCACGAATGATTTGCAGGTGGCTGGAAGCAGCCTCTGATGCCAAATAGTTCTCCATGTCCGCTCGAAGCTTGCCCTGATCTGCATGAAAGACTGCTGTCCGAACCTGCTTGGCGGAGGTGTCCAGTCCGTTCCCCAGCAGAAAAATGAGCAGCAGCGGCAGGCCGATCAGCAGCAGCACAGACATTTTATTGCGGATGATGCGAAGCAGCTCATACCCGGCTGCCGTCCATACATATCGCATCCTCTATTTCCTCCTTCGGGAATCTCTGTGATGATGTCTTCACACGCTGCTCGGGACTATTTGCCGTCACGCAGCGTACGTCCGGTCAATTGGAGGAACAGCGTCTCCAAATCCGGTTCATCCCTTTGCAGTTTCAGCAGGTTCATGCGATGCTTGCCGAGAATAAACAGAATGTCCTGTACATAGGTTCTCGCGTCCTGCAAATACAGCTCCAGCGTCCCATTCTCAAGCTTCTGTACGGCTTCTACCCGGGGATGGTCATGCATCTCGCGAATTGCTGCCTCCGCAATTGTATCCGTCTCAATAATCAGCTTCTCCTTCTGTCCGGACTGTCTTCCCAGTTCTTCCTTTGTTCCGCTGGCGATCAGCCGGCCGCGGTCAACAATGCCGACCCGTGTGCTGATCGCCTCGACCTCCTCCATATAATGGCTCGTATAAATAATCGTAGAGCCCAGCTTGTTCAGCGTGCGCACAGACTCCAGAATATGATTGCGTGATTGGGGATCAATTCCCACTGTAGGCTCATCCATAATAATGACCTTCGGCCGGTGAGTGATGGCACAGGCAATATTCAGCCTGCGCTTCATCCCTCCCGAGAAGCCCGACGGCTTGTTTCCCCCACGCTCCCCTAGTCCCACAAACTCCAGAGCCTCGCTCACACGATCACGCAGCAGCTTGCCCCTGAGCCCATACAGCCGGGCAAAAAACGTTACATTCTCTCTGGCAGTCAGCGACTCATAAATCGCCAGCTCCTGAGGCACAAGGCCGATGCGCTTCTTGACCTCGCGCGGCTGCCGGTCTACGGATATCCCCTCGACCGTAATTTCGCCGCTGTCTGCCTTGAGCAGTCCGGCTAACAGATGAATCGAGGTGCTTTTGCCCGCCCCGTTTGGGCCAAGGAGACCGAAGATTTCACCTTCCTCTATAGAGAGAGACAAATGATTCACGCTGATATTCATATCATATTTTTTCACAACATCTTTAAAGGAAATCAGACTCATGTTGCTTTCCCCCTCCAAATTACAATTGGAATTTCTTCATTCAGCCCTCTGCTCTTATTTTATACTGCCCGCCTTGCTTCGTCAGGTATCGGAAGTCAGCAGGAGAACATGACAAAAGTCATAACCTTGCAGCAGCTGGAGGACGCTATGCTATAATAGGCACAGATTTGAATCTAACCACTGGAGGCCAGGCTTAAATGAGCTATCCGCTTGCGGCTGCCCGCCATTTGCTGCTTTTGCTTCCGGCGGCAGCTACGTTATTCCTGTCGGCTGTTTACTCGCAGGCTGAATTTATATTCTTTACACTCATTGGCATTTTGATTGCCAGAGTGATTGAGCTGCTGCCACGCCAGGCTCCGGGCCTTCTGGCTGTGGAAATCTTGTATCTGGCCTGGCTCGGCAACCAGTACGGAGGACTGATGTTCCTGCTTCTCTATTCAAGTCTGATCGCTTCGTTCTTCTACGTCCGCAGCCCCCGGGGACTTGCTGCGCTTGTCATATTAATCGGCATAGCCCTCGGAATTGCGCTGGAGAACATGGAGCCTCTGATGACAGGCAGTGCGGTGTTTTCATTCCTGACGGTATGTGCGCTTCTGGCAGCCGGAAGCCTGGCAGGCCGCAGACACTCCCGGATGAACAGCATGCATGAGGCGCTGAACAGAAGCCATGAGGAACTGCATCAGGCCCGGCAGCGCCTGGAATTGTATGCCGCCCAGGTTGAGCAGCATGCGCAAGCCGAGGAACGCAGCCGGATTGCCAAGGACATTCATGATGATCTGGGACACCGCCTTATCCGGATAAAGATGATGATGGAGGCCGGGATGAAGCTTTTAGAGCATGACAGGGAGAAAGCAAAAAACTTGCTGGAACAGGTACGTCAACAGCTGGAGGAAAGCATGGACAACATGCGCCGGACGGTCCGGAAGCTGACGCCGGCTACCCAGGAAGGAACTCGCCGATACTCGCTCACCCGGCTCATCACGGATGCGGGACAGTCAATGGGCATAGAGGTTCAGATGGAGATACAGGGTTTGGCGCAGCCGCTCTACCCGAGCATGGAAATTGTCCTTTACCGCAATGCCCAGGAGGCCATAACAAATGCGGTTCGGCATGGCGGGGCAACAAAGGTCCGAATTACGCTATTGTTCAGCCGCAAATCAGTCAGGATGTCCGTTGCCAACAATGGCGACCTGCCCTCCGGGGAAGCCGCCTCCGGCCTTGGCATGCTTGGAATGAAAGAGCGGGCCGGGATGCTGGGCGGGAAGATTGAAGTCGAGTGCAAAGCCCAATATGAAGTGATCACAGAACTGCCGCTTCAGTTTGCTGCCAGTCCCGTACTAGAGAGGAGCATTACAGAATGATTGCTGTGCTGATTGTGGAGGATGACCCTTTTATACGTGAGAGCCTGAAGCTGATTCTGGACCTGGAGGCTGATCTGGAAGTTGTCGGCATATGCGGCAATGGTTACGAAGCAGTGGAGTTTGTCAGGGCCGGGTCACAAGTGGATGTGGTGCTTATGGATATCCGGATGCCGGAATGTGACGGTGTAGAGGCAACCCGGCTGCTCAAGGAGCTTGAGAGGCCCCCTTCTGTCATCATTCTGACGACTTTTGATGATGATGACTATATTGTAGAGGCGATCCGTCATGGTGCCGGAGGCTACCTGTTAAAAAATGTCCCCCCTGCCCGGATTGTCTCCGCAATTAAGACCGTACATGGCGGTGAACTGCTGATTCATCCCGATATTGCCCGCAAGCTTGCAGATATGATCAGCTCCCGCGACCGTCAGGAGACTGCACGGCCAGGGTCAAATTCCGGAGTAAACAAGCTTGCTGAATATGGGCTTAATGACGCCGAAAAGGACATTATCCGGCTCGTATCGGACGGCAAGTCCAACCGTGAGATAGCGGGCACTTTGTTTTTGAGTGAAGGGACGGTTAAAAATTATATCTCTTCGATCCTGGACAAGCTGGAGCTGCGGGACAGAACTCAGATCGCAATATTTTATCTTAAACTTACCCATGGAGGAATGGATACATGACCCTACCAAAGGATAATCAGACCTTGCAAACTATACATACGAGTTCGACCTTACAAGAAAAGCAGGCTCAAGGAGCTGCTCTGTTTGCCGGATTTACACAGGAAGACTTTGACGTCTTCACGATTCCCGGCCTGGAGCCGCGAATGGAGGCGCTGATCGGCCTGGTCCGTCCAAAGCTGAATCTGCTCGGGGAGCGGCTGTCACCGGCGCTGTCCGTGCTGTGCGGCGAGGAAATGTTCCCTCATGTCGCCAAGCATGCCAGACGGACAATCAATCCGCCGATTGACACATGGGTTGCCTTTGCCCATAATAAACGCGGCTATAAGGCGCATCCCCATTTCCAGATCGGACTGTTCGAATCGCATTTGTTCATTCAGTTTGCGATCATTTATGAATGTACGAACAAGCTGATTTTTGCCGGACATGCACTGGACAAGCTGAGCGAAATACAGGCTCTGGTGCCGCAACATTATGTATGGTCAGGCGACCACATGGTACCTGAAGGCACGCGGCACAGTGATATGGACGAGCAGGAGCTTGAGAAGCTGCTCGGCCGCTTGAAGACGGTGAAAGCTGCCGAGGCACTATGCGGGCTGCACTTGGATCGCAAGGACCCGCTGCTGGCTGACGGGGAAAAGCTGATCCGGACGATCGAGCAGACATTCGAGACACTGATCCCGCTTTACCGGATGGCTTTTTAAAAAATTTCACAACCAAAAACGGGATGGAATGTGAGCCTCATAAAGGCTTTACATTCCATCCCGTTTTCATTGGTTCTAACGGGCCGTGCCCGCCCCTGTTCTGCGATCTGCGGCAACAAAGCCGGAGAGCAGAAGCAGTGCGGCAAGCGACAGCGCGCCTGCGATAATATAAGGCAGCTTCAAATCAAGCACGAACAAGGAGGTCCCGACCAGAGGTCCTATAATCCGGCCCAGACTGTCCATAGAGGAGCTAAGTCCTGAAGCAACCCCTTGCCCGACTGTCGTCTTCTGTGTAATGAGCGAGGTCACACATGGCCGGATGAGGGCGTTGCCGACTCCGAAGATGGCCAGGAACAGAGTCGCAGTCCACAAGGTATGCGCCGTGATCAACAGGAAGAAGCCAACGGCTGACAGAAGCAGGCCGGCAACGATGAATTTCGGTTCACCACCCGGGCGGATGTATCTTCTGACGATGCCGCCTTGTACGAGAGCGCCGACAAAACCGCATACAAAGAACATCATCCCTACCTGCCCGGGAGTCACATCAAATCGCTGCATCCCGAACAATTGCAAGGTTGCTTCCAAGCCGGCAAGCGTAACCGCTACAAAAAATGCCAGCACGTACAAGTAGCGGATCGAACCGGTAAAGGCTTGCCAGCGGGAAGGACGCTTCTCCCCTGCTGCACTCCGCTTCTCGGGCGGCAGCGATTCCTGCAGTCTTGACAGTGCCAGTACAAAGGTAATCAGGGCGAGTATAGCGGCTGTAAAAAACGGCGCCTGCAAGGAAATCTGG
This sequence comes from Paenibacillus pinihumi DSM 23905 = JCM 16419, assembly GCF_000422505.1. Classification (GTDB taxonomy): domain Bacteria; phylum Bacillota; class Bacilli; order Paenibacillales; family Paenibacillaceae; genus Paenibacillus_D; species Paenibacillus_D pinihumi. The sequence continues at coordinate 665,170 of NZ_KE383864.1, forward strand.
CTCAGCAGTCCGCCGACGCCAGGCCCGATGGTAAAGCCGAGCCCGATTGACATACCGACCAATCCCATTCCCTTTGTCCGCTCCTCCGGCGGTGTGACGTCCGCCACATAAGCCACGATAACGGATGTTACCGCCCCTGAGAACAAGCCGCCCAGCACACGCGAGGCGTACATCAGAGTCAGATTATCCGATCCGATTCCAAATAAAATAAAGCTCGCTGCGAATCCGACGATTCCGGTTAATATAATCGGGCGTCTGCCTATGCGGTCCGATAATGCTCCCCAGAACGGCGAGAGCAGAAAAGACACTGCTGAATAGATGGACAGCATCAGTCCGGTATGGCGTTCCAGCAACCCGGGGTCCGCCGCTTTAATAAGCTCCGGCATAACCGGAATAATAATCCCGAAGCCGATGAACGTTGTAATCAGCATCAGCATTACGACAAGTAATTGTTTGTTCATCATGTATTCCCTCCAGCAATAATCGTACCATAACTTGTCAGCGCATGGAAATGAACAAATCTGTAACAAAATCTGCTTGCATTCCCCCCCGTTTTTGCTATACTCAACCTTGTTTGATTACTTTTTATCGAAAGGCTGGGTGAATCATTGGATCATACTCAAACCCCGCTATTCAGCGCTGTGCGCAAACATGCGGAGCAAAACCCTGTACAATTTCACATCCCTGGACACAAAAAAGGAGCAGGAAGCGATCCGGAATTCCGGTCATTCATCGGCGATAATGCCCTGTCCATCGATTTAATAAATATAGCTCCACTGGATGATTTGCATCAGCCAACCGGTGTTATTGAGGAAGCTCAGAAGCTTGCCGCCGACGCATTCGGCGCGGACTATACGTTCTTCTCTGTACAGGGGACAAGCGGTGCAATCATTACCATGATTATGACGGTATGCTCACCGGGAGACAAGATTATCGTCCCGCGCAACATTCATAAATCGATTATGTCGGCGATTATATTCGCAGGCGCCCGTCCGGTCTTTATCTCCCCTGCGCGTGACGCGAACCTTGGGATCGACCACGGAATTACAACACGGTCTGTCCGCCGGGCGCTGCAGCGCCATCCTGACGCCAAGGCTGTGCTGGTCATTAATCCGACCTACTACGGCATCTGTGCAAACCTGAAAGAGATTGTCGACCTTGTACACACCTACGACATTCCGGTGCTGGTCGATGAGGCCCATGGCGTATTGATTCACTTCCATGAAAAGCTGCCAATGTCCGCGATGCAGGCAGGTGCAGACATGGCTGCTACAAGCGTGCACAAGCTTGGCGGATCGATGACTCAGAGCTCCATTCTGAATGTCCGCAGCGACAGAGTAAATGCACACCGTGTTAAAACCATTATTAGTATGCTGACTACGACCTCAACGTCTTATATTCTGCTCAGTTCCCTGGACACGTCCAGACGCCACTTGGCACTGAACGGGCACCAGATGGCGGAAAAAGCCATTCAGCTTAGCCAGTATGCCCGTGCCGAGATCAACAAAATTTCGGGTTTGTACTGCTTCGGGGAGGAAATTCTGGGCGATGAGGCAACCTATGACTATGACCCGACCAAAGTATGCATTCACGTGCGTCATCTTGGCATAACTGGGTATGAAGTAGAGAACTGGCTGCGGGATCACTATAACCTCGAGGTTGAGCTGAGTGATATGTATAACATCCTCTGTCTCATTACGACCGGGGATGACCGCAGTACGGTCGATATTTTGCTTAATGCCTTGAGAGAGATGTCCGGGGAGTTCTTCCAGAAGAATGAGGCCAAAGAGCTGGTCGTCAAAATTCCGGAAATTCCGCAGCTCTCCCTTACACCTCGCGATGCATTTTATGCGGAAACCGAGGTCATTCCGTTCAAGGAATCTGCCGGCCGGATTATCGCGGAGTTCATCTATGTATATCCGCCGGGCATTCCGATTTTGCTTCCGGGTGAAGTGATTTCGCAGGAAAATATCGAGTACATTGTCGATCATGTGGAAGTCGGACTCCCCGTTAAAGGACCGGAGGACCGCAGCATTGAATTCGTGAAGGTCATTGTAGAAGAAGAAGCGATATTCTAATCCATGATCATAGAAGGGGCGGTCCCAAAAGTCATAAATATGACAGAGGGACCACCCCTTTCTTCCGGTTCGAACCGGCCGCACACTATCCCTCTTTCCCGTACGCTGTGAATAGGTGAAGTATCCGATAGAGAGGATATGAAAAAACCGCCTTCCATATAGTACGGAATGGCGGTTGATAACAAATTGTAATTGTTTATGCTTGGGATTCGTTCTCTTGAAGTGCGATTTCCTCGTAAATTTTGGAGACGCGCTCCCACTCTGCATCGTCTTCAATGCCGACGAGGAATGCTTCTTCATTTTCTTCTTCAATACGGAAAATGATTCCGTCGGATTCCGGATTATTGCGGTCCAACAGGACAGCATATACTTGCTCCTCGGATTCAAAGGTGAATACCATCACCATTTCCCGTTCTACACCTTCATCATCACTAACTAAAAATACATGCTCGTCGTGCTCATGATCGTGATCATGGCCGCAACCGCAATTGTCCCCATGTTGATGCTCGCTCATTGGTATAACCCCATTTCAAATTAGAAATCTTTCACCAAAGTATCGTAACATTTTCAAGAGGGATGGTCAAACCTGTTTCTTATGATTGTGATTGCCGCGAAAACTCCCTATTGAGCTGTAATTGTCTTCTCGGAAACAAGCGTCCACTCATTGGAAGATACCGGCTTAATATAGAAGCGTACCAAATATTTGCCGGCAGAATCAAAGTTGTATCTGAAATCCTCTGTCCGGAACCAGAAGTTATCGGACTGCTTATTCGGATTGACGTCCTGGGACTGAATCATCTTCTCGTCCCCTGATGGATCGGCAATTGCAACCTTGACTCCGTTAATGTCCACCTTCAAATTATCAATCTGGGAGAACACGCTAAATGTCACTCTGCCCTGCTTAACGTTGCCAAATGAATTCTGCCCCTGAAACAAGAACATATGTACATTCGGTTTATAGATGGAAGCCCGCTTGGCGGAATCATCCCATACAACTAAAGCCTGCAAGGAGGAAGCGATCTGCCTGAGCGGCAAATAGGTACTTCCTTCCGAAAGCAGGCCTGACTCTTTCGATTCAATGCCATTGACAAAAACTCTCACTTTCTGTGCAGCCGAATCCGCGAACAGCACGGTACCGCCAAAAAGAGAAAGCGCCAGCGTAAGTACAACCAGCTTTTTGATCTTCATTAATGACTTACCCCCTTCCATTGTTGCTTGATAGGTTATACTCTCCAATTCAGGCAAAGTTGCGCAAGTATTGGACACTTTTTTCACTCCCATTATCTTCCTTATAATCGGAGTTTTTTTGTAAAATCTAGTGACATAAGCACTTTTTTTTTGATCTGAAAAATGATAAATTTGATAGAAATCTGAATTCGCAGGGAGGGCATTAACGTTTGAAACTTCAAATGCTTGGTACTGGGAGTGCTTTTGCCAAAACCTTTTACAACAATAATGCTTTAGTCTATGCAAATGGATGTACACTTCTGGTAGATTGCGGCATTACGGCCCCGGCTGCCCTGCATGCATTAGGGAAAACGCCTGATGATATTGATGCCCTGCTGGTTACACATATCCACGGTGATCATATTGGCGGGCTTGAGGAAATCGCCTTTCGCATGAGATTCCAATATCACCGCAAACCGCTGCTTTACGTACCGGAGGTGCTGGCCGCTCCTCTATGGGAGAACGCACTGAAGGGCGGGCTTTATCAAGACGAGCTGCCTGGGCTGGAGGACTATTTTGAGATCCGGCTGATGAAGGAAGGGAACGAATATGAGCCTATCCCTGGATTGTCTGTGGAAATTATGCAGACGCCGCATATTCCAAACAAAGACAGCTTCTCCCTGTATATGAACCGCCATCTGTTCTATAGTGCAGATATGCGCTTTAATTCTGAACTTTTGCATAAGCTTGTGGAGGAGCGGGGCTGCGATACCATTCTCCATGATTGCCAATTCATCAACCCCGGGGTGGTACATGCTTCCCTTGATGATTTATTGACCCTGCCAGAGCCAATCCAGCGTCGGGTATGGCTGATGCATTATGCTGACGATCAGCCGAACTTTATCGGGAAAACAGGCCTCATGCGCTTTGTGGAGCAGCAGCGGCTTTATGATGAATCCGAGCTGGCGGAGATCAATTAATAAATCTGTGTAGAAAAACAAGCCCCCTGATCGCCATACTGAGCTGTATCCGTAATTCATAAGAGACTCCGTTAGACGGTGCACTTCTTACTGATTCCGGTATTTCAGTTCAGTTCCAGGCGGCAGGGCGGCTTGTTTGCTGTTGCTCTGAATCAGACTGACTGGAGCAGTCTGGCTCTCGTATGCTTAGAACAATGGAAGCTGGTCCAAATTGTTAGTCGGATCGCCGTCAGCATCGCCACGAATATAAAATTCGCCGTCTCTGCCTTTGAAGCTGTTAACGCCGGCAATGCGGCCAGACTGCACTTCCTGCAGCGCTTCCTGATACTGGAGCACCCTGCCGCCGGAGGTCTGGAACGCTGTAAGGTCACCGTCACCATTCTTTTGAACAGCTACGAACCGCTCACGCTGGTCCATATTTTGATTCACATTACTGTTTATGCCGGCGCTGGATGTGATTTGGTTATTGAAGCCGAGATTCGCATCATCAGCCACATTCGTGTTCACGCTGGAGTTAATGTTCACTCCCCCATTGGTAACAGCATTTGCGTTTTGAATGGATTCGTTGTTCGCTTCATTGTTGATATTGTTCGCTGGATATGAATTGAGATCTCCGGTTTGGCCATTACTCAGGCTGTTGCCCGGGCTGCTGTTGGCAGCGTTGTTGACATTATTGTTCATCGTGCTGTCCCCGCTTTCCTGTTATCTGCTGAATGACCTGTTCGGGTTATCCAGCTTCATCGTGCACGCCTTAGTATGGAACATTTTGTATGAACTCATACATCCGGCTTAAAAGCAGCTTTCTCTACAAGACATTACGGCTGGGTACGAAGCCTCTCCCCGGGATGATACGGTTCCAGTAATGCTCCCCCCGAAGGCGGGGGAGGCAATGTCTCCACTGCATTTTCCCGCGTATATACATCACGGATCACCGAAGGCGATCCATAGACATCTTGAATAACGAAGACCGTTACAGCCGGAGAAGCATCCGTCATTGAGGGAAGATAGGATGACAAGCCGCAGCCTCCAATAGATAGGACAGCCAGCAGCAGTAACGCCGGTTTCCACATGTTGCGCTCACTCCCGTAAATATTAATTCCTGCATATGGGAGTAGTATGACCGTGCTCTGCTTTCTTCAAACATTTTGATCTCGTCGTGCATTGCCTGACCCCATCATGCTGCATACTTTGGCCTTAAGTGCTTATACTATAGGCGGTAAATTCCAACCCGGGCTAAATTTGAGGAGGAGCGCCAATGACTGAACAGTTTGAGAGCAACTACAACTGCGCCAATGCATCCGAAGATTTGCATGAGCTGCAGCTTTTACTGCATCAGCTTCCTTCTGACGGCAAGCAGACAGCAGAGCAGCAGCAGGAAGCGAACCGGCTGCATAACCTGATTCATTTCATCAAGAATAAATGCGATATTAATAACGGGTAAAGGAAACCGATCTGAGGAGAGTGCGGAAAATGGCTTCTAATAAAGAACAGCTCAACAATTCAATTGAAGTGAAAGAGGAACTTCAACAATCTTCTGACAAAAATTCGCAACCCGGCATTAAGCCGGGTATGGATTATATCTGGGGCAGTGACCAGGATGAACTGAACGGAAATAAACGTGATCACGATGTGGATGAGAAATTGCAATAAATGAATGGAAAACAGGCGGTGCTTCTCAGGAAGCCCGCCTGTTTGCGCTATGTTATATAGCAGTACCATGCCAATTTATCTTGTATGCATAATTCGGAAGCAGCTTACTTCGCTGCTTTTTTGACCAGATTGATATGATCAAGATGAGTAGCATCATTATAAATAAACTCCAGCACATAATCCCCGCGATTATAGCTTAATTTGGTTTGCAGTTGTTTTCCGGTTTTAAAGCTTTTGGTTGCGTTTGGTTTTCCCCATTGTTTCTTCAGCATTTTTTCTGTAATGCCTCCGATGTTGGTTTGACGCTCAACGTTTGTTCCAAAATAACGCAGCTCGTTAATTTTGTTGTTTTTATTATAGGAAACAGCATAACCCGGATGTCCCATTTCGGCATGATAGACATCGAAATCCTTGGCAGTTTTGCCTGGCGCTTCAGACTTGCCAAGTTTCTTTTCTACATCCTTACGGGTGCTCACCCCAAGGGACAGCCCACTAACTTCACCAGGGAACTGGCCTTTCAAAGCAGGTTTGTAAAAACTGTTCAGTGTCTGTAAAGCCTGAGATTCAGCTGAATTTTTATTTTTTATCACCGTCTGGCTTACAGCTGCCGGCTTGCTGACGGCTGCGGCATGCACCTGGGCGATTCCACTGGTTACGCCTGTAAATCCTAAAGTGGCAACGGCTAAAAACAATGCAACACGGGCAGATTTTCTAAGCGGTTGATAGATTTTCATCTTGTTTTCCTCCCTAAATTGCCTTAAATGTTGTTACGCAATATTAGACGAGAGAGAAAAAATAAAGTTGATAGATTTTGAAAAAGTTTTTTGGAGAGGGTGGATTGGGAGGGAAATGGGTGGAGATTGGGTCCGATCGGTGTAGCAAAGAAAGCTCAACAAACAGACACTAATTGAATATCGACACCAGCTTGATGTAGTCAGCTTCTTATATTCACAAAAACGGGATTCAAGCCTCTTATCTAGAAGAAGTTGAATTAATTCAAGTGGAACGGAGCTACTTACTTTGTTGCGAAAAACCATTTTCTTTTACACTTTGTTAATCAAATTAATATTTTGTTGAAAATTCTGAAGGAAAGTATTGACTCTTAAATGAATTGTTGATATAGTATTAATTGTTGCTGATACGATCTGTTAGCTCAGCTGGGAGAGCACCATCTTGACAGGGTGGGGGTCAGTGGTTCGAGCCCACTACAGATCATACCGAAAAGCCTTTTATATCAAGGCTTTTTTCTTTGTTATCTCTACTTACTTCGGTGTTTAAATTGCCTTTGGGGCAAAAGAAAGAGCCGACCTTTGGTCATACCCCTATCAAGTAGACAGATGAAAAGAAACTACGCCGCCAACGCGCATCGATACTCAATCGGTGCGCGTTGTTTTAGTTTGGCTTGAAAGCGCATAAGACGGCCCCTACTGCCATCCACGCTAAATATTATTCAAATTCCCATATGACCTCTATCTTTACCCCGTCATTGTATTTTCTAACGAACTGACCAACATCCAGAAAAAATAAGATGTTCCCCAGATAGGAACGTTTCCTATTAGAACACTTTCAATCATTGTCAAGTCAATGGATTGCAAAATTGAAGTTGCAGGCAATGTCCGCACTGGCTCCCTGTCCTATCTGCTTGACGGTGGCGCCTGGTTGGAAGGCAGCTGCGATATCGTCGACAACCGGATTTGAAACAGTGAATCGTATATCATGTCCCGCGTTTGATCACTAGGTACATCTCCTTTCCTTGCTGCTGCGCGCTGAATTTTCTTATCCAGCTCACTCTTCACCCATTTGGAAATGGCATCAAGCATGCCTAGCGGTAGCCAATCTCCCCAGCCTGCTCTAATGGCGTTAGATGTCATGGATTGGATGATGTGATACAGCAGACCGATGGTCAGAGCTCCGAAAAACGGTCCCGGAAGCTTAACGGCCATGTCTAATAGATGACCGCCTGCTGGTAGCAGCAACATGAAGTATGAACGGAACACACCATCAATTCCGTATTTGCTCGCATAGGAATTATCTCTCTTCGCTGCCCGAATACCAGACAACCAATCCAGACAAAGAAAGAAGATTAGAGCCGACATGACTGTTCTGACTGCATCCCCTGCCCCGTACAAATACTCAAAAACGGGAAGAAGCACCGACCCGATAGCCGATGCTCCAGTCTGTGTCTTGCTCAATATGACCCCTCCCCAAAATAAAAAGGCCGCTCGTTTGAGCAGCCCCTAACAGTATTAATCTTTTCTATTATTTGGTATACTAATCTAGTACAACATGACTTGGGTGGGAAAGTATCGCCTCCAGAAGCGAGGTGATGCTATGCAATTTTCGTTGACAGAAGTGGTTATGCTCGGCATGTTCATGCTCGCGTTCCTTACTTATCTGAATAAACGAAAATAACCTGCCCAAGTTCGCCACAGGGAGCAGGTTATTTTCTTCGAGTTTTATCTTGGAGGTTTCCCACCCAAAATGTTGTGCAGGGGGCGACGGCAATCGCCCCTTATTTATATTGTAAGCATATCATAGCTGTTTTAGACGTGCAACGTTAACTGTCGGCGCTTTGATCATCGTTTTACACCTAATTGAATAAATTTCTTTTATTCTTGAACATAGCATCTACATATCACCACCCCCGGCGTTGTGTTTGTTTTGGGAACAAAAAAAGCACCGGTTAGGGTGCTTAGTAGCTAAAGACTTATTATCATGATCAGTTTTCTAAATAAACATATCCTCTGAAGTGAGCTATATATCCATTATCCACTTTTTCAATTCTTTCTCTATCCAACACCCCAGCCCAGGTTCCCCTTGAATCAGTAATCGTACGAGTAATAGTCCCTGGTATAGTCATATTATCTGTGTAAAATACCGAATGTGTCACAATTCTTTTAGTGATACTTGTGGCTTGAACAGAAGGTTTTAGATCCACTCCTGTAGTTGGCGCAGCAACTGCCGCACCGGTGATAGATGTCATCAGTAGAATAGAAGCTAAAGCACTTTTAACAAATAGACTCTTTCTCATAAAAAAACCTCCTTAAATTAGAATACAGTCCATATTTATATTATCATATATTCCTTGTTTTTACTATTGTTTTACATTTTTATTAGTTTTCATGAAATACATATATAAATTACCGTCCCGCAGAAGCAGAAAAAGAAAAAGCACCCTTAGGTGCCTATCCGAACTCATAGAACTTGTTCAATAATAAGTTAATATTTTTAATCTCATCTGCATTCTCTTCTTCTACCAGGCGCTTTCGATCCTCAAGACTAGAAATAGTTTGTCTAATAGATTCGAGGTACTTCTTATACTCTTAGCTACTAGGAGGCTTTAATTTTGCCTCAGAATCCCTGCTAAACCCAGATGCGAGCATCTTATATGCCCGATCTCTGGCAGATGAAATAAAAAATTTGAAATTTATGTATTAAAATTGTTGGCAAGGTGCACACTCTCATACAACCTTAACAATAAACTCTAGCGTAGTGGCAGGTCCGTTTCTTGGGGCACTATGGAGATTTGAAATTACACTTATTTCGTGGCTCATGGTAAATGAGAACGGTATATTAATTTGTATTCTTGTGTAACATTGCGACTTATTTTCTGCAAATATTTACATATTCTTTGAATAAGTATAAAGTGAAGATAAATTTAAACTAGTAGCGGAGAGGAGAAAGCGTATACATTCATGCTTGTTTTCACACTTCTTTCTTTAGTTATTTTAATGCCAACAAACAAGGTATCCGCGTATTATTATGTTACATCGCATACCATGAGCGATGTGAAAGTTGGAGGAGCTGTATTCCATACAGGTAACATCACACCTTTTGACCCTAGTACAAAAATTCATCAGTTTACGACTCACAGAAGCGGTACGGCACTGTTCACTGTTGTAAATACGAATTACGGCGGTCCGCTGCAAGTCCAAGTGTTGGACTCCAATTTTAATGTTATTCCTAATCACAATAACGGAATTAACGTTCTAGCCAACCAAGTCTACTATTTAAAAGTTACGTTGACCGGAGCCAATCATCCTAACGGTGCATCCTATGTTTATATGGGTCACTATGTGGTATAGTTTTGCTTTGTATGGATCAATGAAGAGGCTGCCTTGCTGAAGTAGACTCTTTCTCTGTGCGTTAGAATTAAAATGAACGAAAATCGCCGGGTAACGGCTCCCCCTCTGCCCCATCCACTCTTGATCCCGCCATGGAACGGGCTCTCACGTATCCCATCATAAATCTCCAAACACTCCTTGGAAACGAAGATCGAATTAGTTTCAAATCATAAACAGGACTAAAGTAACAAGTTCAACTTCGATTTATTCATACGTTCAGAGCTTGTATAGATTCATTTGATATGATATTGGCATCTATATTCTCTGAGGTGAAGCACATGCAACCTAATATTGACCCGAAAACGCCGCTGAAACATTATTTTCCTGTTGTCGAGCCAATACTTTCCCTAAATATTAATGAACTTCGGCGTGCCTCCTATTCCGAAGACAATAAAAAAACCGTCTCCCTTATGATTGGCGCACTTCGCAGACGGCGTTATCTAACCATTGGTGATGTTTTGAATACTACATGGAAAGACTTGAGCAGTATTCGAAATTTCGGAATAACCTGTCAACTGCTGCTTTTTAATTTTCTGCAACGAATCACTGAACATCCCGAATACCTCATTAATCTGGATGTCTACGAAAGAAAGAGAAGAATTGAAGCCATTAAAGGCCGTCTCAGGGAAATGGGCATGATTTTATAATAACCAGCCTCTACAATTAAGTAGGGGCTGGTTATTATTACCTTCTTATTTCTATCTGATTTAAAATCCAAACGGTATAACCACTACATTAACATTCGCTCCCAGCATATTTTTAACTTGAAGCGATGTGTCTTTTAAATAGATGTTCAGCTTTCCGGACTCCTCAGTTTCCTTTGTAGAAACAATTGCATCTGCTCCTGTAAAGGCCGGGAACAGTATAGAGCCAGTGGAGAAAAGAATCGCAAACGCTGCTTTTGTTGAATTCGCGTAAATCAGATAAATCCCCCGTTTATTGGCATTGTTATTAAAGGGAAAACCAAAATTTTCTGAGGTTTGATTTGCTATTAATTTAATGGTTTCGCTAGAGAATGAGCGGGCTCGAAACATTCCATCCGTAGACATTCTATATAAAGGACTAGTGTCAAAATTAATTTCCGTTTTATCTGTGAAATAGTAAGTCAAATCATTCGAAGATGCGTCAATTTTTCGACCCCAACGTCTGTTTCTAGCTACTGGTGACGATAATGTATCACGGTCCTGATAGCCTCCCGGAAACCGATTATCATTTATTAAAGTTCCAAGAAATCTCATTACCGGCTCTCCATTAGAAACGTACGGAACTTCTTCATTACTTTGCCACAACTGATTAACAGATAAACCTGCAGCATGTAATGCAGGACCAATAAATCCGCCTATAAAGTTAATTTCATGCACACGTCCACCAAGATCAAATAAACGATTTTTTAAATTTGTATTTTGAGAGGAAGATTGAATAGTTATTGTAGGATTTTCAAATAGTACCGAAAACACATTTTTGAATTTAAACATTGGAACAATGTCATCCAGGGTTACACTGGCGTTTGCCCCATTCGGATTATTATTATGAGTAAACTGTGTGCTGTTAAAAGAAATTTGGCTGCAATTCTCAGCATCAAAGATTGTTGTATTAAATGCACGAGTCTCAAAATGGCAACCATTAAAACCTATATTATAATGTCTTTGTTTCGCGCTATCTGAACCGCCTTTTAATTTAATGAAAGTGCCGTCCACCATTCCTTCCCAATGACAGCGGTAGAATTGCAAGTTATTTGTATTATCCTTGGAATGCAATTTAATATTGATGCCTAGAGGACTTTTCCCGCTAAAGGAGAAGAATCCACAATTTATAAAGGCTGTATCAAACCAATGCTCGACTTCAAAAACCTGGTTCCAATAATACCAATCCACATTTTCAATAAAAGACTGGCTTAATGCACGAAAAATACTTTCAGAACTGTTTCTTCCTACTCGGGCAAAACAACCATTATCATGTCCAATAAATCTGACGTTCTTACAAGTCAATGAACCATATGGAAGATCAAACATCAAATTGGCATTAGGACCTAATTCTAAAACGGAGCTGGATTTGCCCATTCCTTCAATATGCAAGTTTAATTGATCTCCCATATGACCATTAGCCAACTTCATGTCTGCAACAACCGTCTCATCAACCTTATAAGTACCAGGAGGAACTTTCAAAACAATTGTACGGTAAGTTGTTCCTCCCCTTCCTTTGACTTTGATATGTTTGAGGCAGCTTTGTATGGCTTCTTTCAGTGCATCTGAACAATCAACTTGCCCGGTTGCATCTGCATTAAACCAACTGAGATTAACCCCTCTGTCCCAAAACTCCTCATCAATTTCTTTTAACTTCTCGATAGGGGAAATCAGGGAAGATTTCATCAATGAAGCTGCTTCGTTGCTTTTGGTTTCTTTTAGTTTTTCGCTAACTTTGTATTCCATGCTATCTTTTGCACGCAGGGCAGAAGTAACTTCTGCCGCTCTTTCAATCGGAACAATAAGAGAAATTACTTCCGGGTATTTTGAAAGCACCTGCTTTGCCACCCCAGATATACTATCGAACACTGCATTTTGCTGCAGCCCCTCTATTGTCGGCCCAACATAAATGAGGTGCCCTTTTTCTCCCATCCTTTTCACCCGACCTTTCTATTCTTTAGTATCACCATCCATTTATGGAACATGCTATTTCTCTATCAATAACAGGTATAGGCTATTAAAAGTTTTATAGATTATTCTATGCAAGACTCATGCTAAGTGTAACGCTTTATTTGAAGTCTTGAATTTTTTTTCTATTAAAATTTTACCCATAGCAAAAAGCGGGAAAACCAGGTTCTCCCGCCATACAATAATTAATTGTTTGATTGTTATTGCTATAAATAGTGCCTATCCTCTAAATCGCTTCAAAAACTCCACCGCCAGCCCGATATCCGCCTCCGGGCTCGTGCCAACCTCACGCTCAATGGTCAGATAGCCTTTGTAGCCGATGTCGTTGAGTGCCTGCAAATAGGCTGGCCAGTCGACGCCGCCCTCACCCAATGGCACCTCGCGGAAGGCAGAACCCGTCTCTGCCATCGCCGCGATCTTCTCATGATCAAGCTCCACCTCATAGCCGTAAAAGCCGTACACATCACGCGGATCGATGTGGCCAAGCTTAACCCCGTCCTTCGCGTGGGTATGAACAATATAATCCTTCAGCGTGTACACGCCCTGTACAGGATCATCTCCGGTCACCATGACCATATTCGCAGGATCAAAATTGACGGATACCCCTTTCGTACCGAGACTATCCAGGAAGGCCTTCAAATGTGCTGAGGTCTCCGGTCCGGTCTCAATGGCAAAATAGGCGTTCATATCGCTTGCAAAGCGGCTTAACTCTTCGCAAGCCGTATGCATGGTTTCATAAATTTTGCTATTCGGGTCATCGGGAACAATACCAATATGGGTCGTTATAATATTTGTACCCAGCTCCATACCCAGTTCCATAATGCGCTTGGACTTGTCGATCTTAGCCTGGTTTTGTGCCGGGTCCTGGAAGCCATGGCCTCCCAAATCTCCGACCAGAGCAGAAATTTCAAGGCCAAGGGATTGAATATAATCACGCCATTCTTTCCGTGCGCTCGCCGATAATCCCGCAGGATCAAGCTCTCCCTGAACGGCATAGATTTGCACGCCATCTGCCCCAACCTTATGTGCCTTCAGCAGGCCCTCCTTGACTCCGACCTGAAAACTGTCTACAATAACGCCAATTTTATTCGTAATGACAGGTACGCTCATGTACTGACCGCTCCCTTCCGCATCGATTTGCTTGCTGCTATTTAGTTACACGCATGATTTACAAGTGCAAGACACCGTCGTGTGAAATGTTCTTCCAACCTGCGTTCCCAAATGCCCTGAGGAACGATTTCGTTCAATCACCACCAGAATTTTTGCTAAACTTCTGCCCAAACCCGCTTCACATAATCAAAGCCCAGCTTAGTTCCAGCCTTGCACTCTTCCATACCCTCAAATTCAATCGAAATGTATCCGTCATAGCCGCCCGCCTTGACTGTCCGGAGCACATTCGGCATATCGATATCACCGTGACCCACAATGGCGCCGCGCAGCCAGTTTCCGCTTCCCGACTTGAACCAGCCTTCACCAGGTGCACGATACGAAGGACGATAATAGAAGTCCTTCACATGAACCATCGAAGCCAGGCCAATGTTATTGGCAACAGCTACCGACGGGTCCTCGTCCGCACACAGGAAGTTGCCCACATCCAGCGTCGTTTTGAAGTTGTCCCGTCCAACCGCCTTCACCAGCGCCTGCACCCGGTCGCTATGCTGAACGAAGTATCCGTGATTTTCAATGCTCGTCGTAATGCCTAGCGGCGCAGCGTAATCTGCGATCTCCTGACAAGCCGCCGTCAGCTTCGGAAGCTGCTCCAGAAAATGGCCGATTGAGGTGTCCTGCGTCCAGGCAACATCATGCCGCATCCGCTTGATGCCAAGCGCCGCAGCCACGTCCACATCCCGCTTTACCTTCTCAATTTCAGCCTGGTAAGCTTCACCTTCCAACCCGATGAAATTGGCTCCTACCGCATAGTTGGAGAGCTCAAGACCTTTTTCCGCTGCCTGACGTTTGATTAACTCAATCAGTTCATCATTGTCTGTCAGCGTAAAACCAAGCGGTACAATCTCTACATGTTCCGCCCCAATTTCTGCAATATAGGACAGGACATCCTCGATGGTCATCTCACCGCTTGACAGCGCCTTGTAGAGACTATATGTGCTTATGCCCAGTTTCATAGCTTCACCTCAGCTCGCTTAGCGGCCGACTCATAGATCCCAACCAGTATCTTCATAATCTCTACCCCGTCCTCAACAGGACTAATCGGTGTGTTCCCGTTCAAAACACAATCTGCGAAATGGTCGATTTCATTTTTGAAAGCGCCTTCGAAGTGGAATCCCTTATGGTCCGTTTGCGGATAGATATTGAGAATCGTATCGTTCTGCTCGGTGACAATAACGGTCTCCGGATCGATCTCAAATCCGCCCTTGTCACCGTAAAGCTTGACGCTGCCTTCATTCTCCTTGGCATGCAGGGTGAAGCTTACATCCACCATCAGTGATGCGCCATTCTCGAAGCGGATCAGTGCATTGGCCATATCCTCTACCGTGCTGGAACTGCCATCATAATCAGCTGCTTTATAGAAAGACAGGTACTTTACATTGGAGCGGTTGCCCAGCTTCTGATACGTATTGGCACTCACGGATACCGGCTTAGGCCGTCCCATCATATACCAGCACAGGTCGATGACATGCACTCCGATATCAATCAGCGGGCCACCCCCGGAACGTTCGATATCTGCGAACCAGCCTCCCGGATTGCCCAGCCTGCGGATTGTCGTCGCTTTCGCATAGTAGATATCCCCGAATTCGCCACGGTCTGCCATCGAGCGCAGCAGTTGGGCATTCGTATCATAACGGCGCACAAATCCAACTTGAAGCAGCTTGCCGGATGTCTTGACTGCCTCCTGAACCTTCAACGCTTCCTCTACTGTACGGCAAAGCGGTTTCTCAACCAGCACATGCTTGCCCGCCTCAAGAGCGGCAATGCTGATTTCCGCATGTGTATTATTCCATGTACAAATGCTTACCGCCTGAACTGCCGGATCAGCAAGCAAATCATGATAATTGGTATAAACCTTCGATGCCCCGTATTTTTCAGCCGCTTTGCGCGCTCTTTCCTCATTCAGGTCGCAGACCGCATAAATCTCTGTCTTGGAATTGCTCTGATAGGCGTCCATATGAAAAGATGAGATGGAGCCAGTTCCGATCACGCCGATTTGTACAGGTTGCATTTGTAGTCTCTCCTTTGTGAATGGAATGCTTGGAAATCTTTATAGCATCTACATACTTTCGTATTAATTCGTATTATAATGAAATTACGGGCACAATCCATGCAGAGCCGTGCGCTCCATTTGCACAATTGTGCTGTCAGAAGGAGGCAACTAGACATGGAATCCTATGAATCCTTACGTGAACCTATGGACATGCCCGATCCGCATTTCCCGGTCAAGGTCCATCATAATCACTTTGAACATCAGGGAGAGGTTCTATTCCGCCATCACTGGCATGAGCATTTGGAATTTCTCTATTTTGTATCCGGTGAAGCCCTAATTGAATGCGGTTCCACACCAATTGCGGCCAAGGCCGGAGAGCTCATTGTCCTGAACAGTAACGAGCTTCATTATGGCGTCAGCTTGTCGACAAAAGTGAACTACTATGCGCTAATTGTGGATATCTCTCTGCTGCACAGCCAGTTCGCGGGGGCGGCGGAGACGAAGTTCATCACCCCGATTACCCAGAACCGGCTGCTGCTTCGCAATCATGTCAAAGATGACCCGCTGGCCTTCTCCAGTGTGCTGGCTATCGTGAACGAGCTTAAAAGCCGTGAGTTTGGCTATGAACTGGCCGTCAAATCAGGGCTTTATCAACTGCTCACCCTTCTGGTGAGAAATCATCTGGAATCCGTCCTGACCCGCAATGAATACGCCGAACGAATCAAAAATGTCGAGCGCTTCGCGCCCGTATTCCAATATATAGAGGACAACTACCACTCCGAGCTGTCCGTGGAGCTGCTCGCAGAAATTGCAGGCTTGAGCCGCTTTCACTTCAGCCGGCTGTTCAAGGAGCTTAGCGGCCGCACCATAACGGAATACATTACTGCTGCACGTCTGGATAAGGCCGATGATTTGCTCCGCAATAGCAAGCTGACCGTCTCTGAAGTAGCCACGGCGACCGGCTTCAATGATATTTACTACTTTAGCCGCACCTATAAAAAGCACCGCAATATTGCTCCCTCCACCCTGCGCGGAGAAGCATTGTCGTAACGCAGCTCTAAAATAAATGACCCGGCATATGCCGGGTCATTCTATCGTTCTTCCTTCCATCCGGTTTACCGGAATCCGTATCAGCACAGTTGTTCCGATTCCCAGTCTGCTGTGAATGTGCACACCATAGCCTTGTCCATAATACAGCTTGATCCGCTGATTGACATTACGTATGCCATACCCGGTGTTGGCGCTCTCCTCAGGGTCTTGCATTTGCTTGAGCAGCCCGGCGCTTATGCCTACTCCGTCATCAATGACCTTGAAATAAATACTATCCCTCTCCCGGTAAGCGACGATACGGATATGAATCCGGTCCGCACACCAGGCATGCTCCAGTACATTTTCGATAAAAGGCTGGATGATTAACTTAATGGTTGAATGCCCCAGTATTTCTTCATCAATATGATAGCTGACACTCATTCTGTCCTCGTACTTGGTCTTCTGGATCCTGATGTATGCCTTCGCCTGCTCCAGCTCATCAGCAACGGTGAGAATGGTTCTGCCTTCATTCAAGGTCAGCCGGTAAAATTTCGCCAAATCCATAACCATTCGCTGCAGCTTGTCGAGCTCCCCGAACTTCGCCAGCCGGTTGATCGAGGAAAGCGTATTGTATAGAAAATGCGGATTGATCTGGGCTTGCAGCATATCAAGCTCTGCTTCTTTCTTGTCAAGGTCGGCTACATAAACCTTATGAATCAGCTCGCCGATATTTTGCCCCATCTCATTGAGCGCCAGCGAAATCTGGCTGAATTCATCCTGTCCCTTAAAGAATATCCGTTTCGTGAAATTGCCCTCCTGGAACGAATGGAGCACCGATACGATCTTGCCTACTTTCCGGGAGAAATAATTGGACATGAGTGCCCCGGATATAAAATAGACCACCGTAAACAGGAGACAGATAAGGAATGTCAGCAGTTTGACCTCTCTTACATTTTGCTCAAAGATCTGGTTTGGAATGACCGCGGATATTTTCCACCCGAACCCTGGAATGTCATGGTCCAGAATCAAATAATCCTTGTACAACGATCTGTCCCACGGCTGATCGTACCGGTAGTAGGCATCACCAGAAGCCTTCACAATCCGGTTTGTTTCATCCCTGATAAAAATCGTCGCTCCATTGCCAATCTTCGTGTAATCCACAGTCTCAAAAAGGGCCGGCAGCGGAACACTTATCCGCATAAAGCCAATCTCCTGCATCGTAGTCGTCACCTGAACATTGAGCAGACGCCTTAGCAGCGAAATCCGGTTGAAGCTGAAGTCATCCTCAATCCGCTGCCAGACCATTGTCTCACCATATTTTTCCTCCGGAAAGTTCCGGTACCAGGGCTTCTCTTTAATTCTTGAAAGATGGTACAAATCATAACGGTTCTCGTTCGATCCCAGCGGATCTTCCCCCTTGAACACGCGATATACCTCAGGGAAATCTTCATTATGAAAATAAATGGACATCCACAGCCGCTGGCTGGTTGCCTCAATATAAGATGCAATCTTGGGCAGCAAATATTTGGTCGTCGCCTCGTATGACACCCAGCCTTCCTCGTAATTGCGAACATGCCGCGCAAGAGAATAGTCATAATAGAATAAATCCGAAATCCGGATAATATCGTTAATTTTGTAGGAAATATTGTCACTCATCTGTGTCAGTGTCCCTTGTACGCTGCTATTTGTCTGCTCCCGAATGGAATTCTGATAGACAGCATTGGACAAATAACCGATGAGAAGCACCGGAATCACAATGAAAATACAATAGGACAGCATCAGTTTGTAACCAAACGGCAGGTAACGGTATTTGGGCAGCTTCATAGATTTCTGCGGTATTCCAGTGGCGTTTTGGCGTAGTAATCCTTGAATTGCCTGCTGAAATAAGGCAAATAGCGATATCCGATCAGATTAGCGATCTCATACACCTTCAGATTTGTATTCAGCAGCAAATCCCCGGCCTTTTCCATTCGGAGTGTCGTAATATAATCACTAAAATTCGTATTCATCTCCTCCTTGAAGATCTGCCCCAAATAGTTTGGCGAGAACGAATACTGCTCCGCAATATCCTTGAGTGAAATATTTTCATGCAGCCTCTGCTGTACATCATTGACAATATCGCGGACAAGCTTCCAGTTCTTTTTCTGTTTTCTGGAATGCAGCAGCTCTGATAATTCATAGACCTGATACTGGAGCCAGGAATGGATCTCTCCAATCGTTTCGTACTGAAGAACAATATCGAGTGAGTTGATATCCATATTCAGCAGTTGGAACAAATCTTCATTCATCTTCTGCAGGTAAGCATCCAGCTTCATTAGCAGAAAGATGGTAAAGTTATGAATCGTATATTTGGATCGCATCGTTATGGCGAGCCCATAGAGCTTGTGAAGCTCATCATGGACCCGGACCAGATCATAATTCGTCATCGCCTCGAACAGCGCATCCAGTTGAATATCCAGATTTTGGACATCTATCATGCGCGCCGACTGGGCCTGCTGATAATGAATAATCGTTCCCTTTCCATTGAACATCTTGTAATCAAGTGCAGCCTTCGCTTGACGATACGATTCCTTAAGAAACAATACCCCTGTGACCTGATCCCCTGCACCGAGAGTGACTGTAATCGGCAGCCCTTCAAACTCGCGGCTGAGTTCTTCATGCAGACGTTCAGGATTCAAGCTGGATTCCAGCAGCAATCCGAGCCGCTTATCATTCAATCTGCAATATTGCTGAATCTCCAGTCTATGGCAGGTAGAGAACAGCTTATTCCAGAACACCCCGGACATCTCGGTCTCATCAATTACTTCCTCCGAGCCGCGTTTGATCTTCCAATCATCCCTTTCGGCGATTACCACATAGACAGGCCAGTTGGTCTCATTCAGCTTGTATTCCTCCAGCAGCACGCCAAGTGCTTCCGAACTTAGTACACCTTCCAGCAGTTGGACCAGATACTCATTCTTGATAAGCGGTACCATCCGCTTGTACTGCTGCTCGGTCTCCAGACGTTTGCGATCCTCATTCAGCTCTTCCCGCAGCTTCTTGAGCGATTCAATCAGTTCATTATCATCCATAGGCTTCAGAACATAGCTGCAAGCATTCAAAGAAAGCGCTTGCTTAACATAATGAAAATCCTGATAGCCGCTTACAAAAATAATCTTTAGCTTGTCATTCTTGTCCAGCGCTTTGCGTGCCAGTTCAAGACCCGACATATTCGGCATGTGAACATCGGTAACCAGAATATCAACCGGCTGCTGATCCAGTATTTCGCTTGCCGCAAATCCGCTGGATACCGCCGCTACAACCTCCATCCCCAGTTCTTCCCATGGAATGAATGTCTGCATTCCTTTCAAATCAAGTATCTCATCATCCACGAGCAGTACCCTATACATCAGTTTTCAACTCCAGTTTTGTAATCGCTGGCAAATCTGGTGGCTAGCAATAATTTTCCTCCCATTCAAAAGAAAGGGTATACTATTATATAGTATACCCTTTCCCTGCATAGGCACAATATTTAGTTACCTTCCAATAATGCTTTATTTTTCTTCCAGGCTTCCGTTCTAAACTCCAGAAGCTGTGAGTAGCCTGCAGCTTGAGCATCCTTCTCGGCTTTATCAAGAACCTTGATGACCTCATCATCACTCTTCGCCATGACGGATTGGGCATACGCCTGCTCAAAGATATCATCAATGCGCTGCTTGATAATTCCCAGATCGCTGTCCGGAGCCGGATCCATATTTACAAACTCTGTTGCATTGGCTTGCGTTTTCCAAGTAATTTCGCTTTGGTAACGGGCAGCCCAGTTTTGCTTATCCGCTGACAATGTGCTCTCGTATTTCATCTTCGCCGGATCGATGTAGCCGGTGTTGCCGTTCCACATGATCGGGTCCTGATCCTTCTGCAATTGCAGCACTTCTTGCGCGTCATACTCCTCGGTAAAATTCGGATATCCGTCAGCATCAAAGCCCTTCCAGTTCTTGCCCTCAGGACCGAAGAACAGCAGGGACTGGCCTTCAGGACCTGTGTACCAGTCGAGGAATGCGAAGATTTTCTCCGGATCCTTCGCCGCTGTCGTAATCACACTTACGTTCCATCCAAGACTCGTGTACGTACCCGGATAGATTTTATCTTTATTCAGCCCTTCTTTGTGAATTGGCCAAATCATGAAGTAACCGGAGTCCGGATTTTTCTTCACCATCTCCTGATGGGCGTTCATCGCGATAACCGTCGGGCTGGCGGAAGCGAATACAGCTACACGGCCCTGCATGACCTTCTCTTCAACCTGGTCTACGGTTTGTGTAAACGCATCCTGTGAGATCAGACGCTCACGATACAGCTTGGAGATGTATTTTTGTGCTTCTCGGAACGTATCGTCTGTGAAGAGAGATGTTAATTGACCGTCTTTCGGTACCGATCTAAGTGCTGCATTCAGGTAAGAGTACAGTACATTTTCACCAAAAGCCGTATACAGTACGCCGAGTCCTTGATGGTCCTTGGCCAAATGCGGCTCGAAAGGGGTAACCGAGCTGCCGTACTTTTCTTTTACAGCAACAAGATATTTATAAAGGTCTTCTGTGGTTTCAAGCTTAGGTGAACCCAGCTCTTCATAGATTTTCTTATTGATAACATAGCCTGCATTACCGTTCGGACGACCCGTGTACCAGTTCGGGAACTGATACAGCTTGCCATCTTCCGCACGCAGCATGTTCAGATCTTTACCCATCCATTTTTTCAGATTCGGATATTTATCCAGATAGTCGTCAAATGGAACGAGCATGCCCATTTCACGCAGACGCTCCACCTCGGCGCCACGATCCATCCACATTACATCCGGCAGATCATTCGAAGCGATCATCGTGCTCAGCTTCTGCTCATGATTGCCGCCTGCGGAAATCGGTTTAATGTTAATCTGCTTATTCTCTTTGAGCCATCTTCCTGCCACTGTGCTGTCCCATGCCGGTACGTCATACCAGCTATAGTGGCCGTACATGCTGAATTCCAGCGGCTCAGAGCCAAACTCCCATTTGTCCCCTGCACTTGCCTGTTCCCCGTTTCCGCTATTGTTTGACGGCTTATTGCCTTCTGTCTGTCCGGTAGCAGGGTTGTTCGTTGTTTTGCCCGAGTTGCTGCTGCATCCCGCAAGCACTGTCGCCAGTACGAGCACAACAGATGCAAGGAGAATCGAAAACCTTCTGGCCTTATTCATACTTATTTACCCCTCTCTTTACCTTTTTGTATGTCCAAAGCGATGAATCGCCTTAAACGTAAAGCGGGTCCTACTCTTTCAGCGAGCCAATCAGCACGCCTTTCACAAAGTATTTCTGAACGAACGGATAGACAAGCACGATTGGCAATGTTGCCACCATCATCGTTGCCATGGTAAGTGACTTGGTCGTAATCGTCCGTGCACTCTCGATCCGCGCCTGAGATGCGGTATCCAGATTATTGGACATATCCGTCACAATGTTGGCGTTCAGAATTTGCCGGAGCATCGTCTGGATTGGAAGCAGCTTCTCGTTGTTAATGTAGATACTGGCAATAAACCAGTCATTCCAGTGTGATACTGCCGTGAACAGCGCCAAGGTTGCGATTACCGGCCCGGACAGGGGGAGCACAATCCGGAACAAAATACCCCAGTTGGTGCACCCGTCCACCTTTGCGGATTCCTCAAGCCCCGCAGGCAGACCTTTGAAGAAAGTTCTGAATATAATCATGTTCCATACGCTGATAAGCGCCGGGAGAATAAATACCCAGAAGGAATTCATTAGCCCAAGGGAACGGTATAATAGAAAGGTCGGGATCAGGCCGCCGACGAAATACATGGTAAAAATAAAATATACCATATAAACATTGCGACCAATAAGCTCTCTCTTCGTCATGCCGTATGCCAGAATCGCCGTCATCAAAATAGCTGTGGCAGTACCGACTACGGTCCGCGATACCGAAATTGCCAGGCCATTAATGAGACGCTTGTCATTGAAGACAATTTCATAGTTCTCCAAAGTGAAGACCCGCGGCCAAAAGGTGACGCCGCCCTTTGAGGTATCAAGACCAAGATTAAAGGATACCACTAGCGCATTCCAGAACGGATACAGCGCGCTGAAGGACAACAAGATGAGAAATGTATAGATGGTAATGTGCATGACCCTGTCTCCGAATGCTAATCGCGTCACTGCAGTTCGCCTCCCCGTTGTTCAATTCTGCCTGTTACCACAGGCTGTTTCCGGATTTCCGGGCAAGATAGTTCGCCATGGTCAGCAAACCAATACTGATGACGGCCTTGAACAATCCTACCGCAGTTGCATATGAATAACGGAAGTTGGACAAGCCTACCCGGTATACATACGTGTCGATAACATCTGATACCGGTCGCAGCACCGGATTCTCTGCGAGCAAGAGGATATCCTCGAAGCCTGCGCTGAGCAAGCTTCCGATAGCCAGAATCATGAAGATGACAATGACAGGCATGATCGTCGGAAGTGTGATCAGAAAAATCTGCTTGAATTTACTGGCCCCGTCGATATCAGCAGCTTCATACATGCTTTGGTCGACCCCTGCGATTGCCGCGAGATAGACAATCGAGCCAAAGCCAATCTCTTTCCAGACGTTCGCGGATATAAGGATAGACCAGAAGTATTCCGGTATGGACAAGAAGTTGACCGGGTCGTCAATGAGATTGATCTTTTGCAGCAATATATTTATGCTTCCATTCTCTGTGGAGAGCATGGACCCGACAAGCCCCGCTACAATAACCCATGACATAAAGTGCGGCAAATACGTAATTGTCTGTACGATTCGCTTGAACATCATTTGGCGGATTTCATTGAGCATGAGCGCCAGAATAATCGGTGCCGGAAATCCAATCAAAAATTTGAGCAAGCTGATGATAATCGTATTACGCATGACAGTGTAAAACTCAGGAGCATTGAAGAACATTGAAAAATGTTTGAATCCAACCCAGTTGTTCTCAAAGATCCGGGCGCCGGTATTAATCTTGTAGTCCATGAAGGCCGTCAATACTCCATACATCGGCAAGTAGGCGAACACGAAGATGATAATAATTCCCGGCCATACCATGAGCTGTATATCCCATTGCTTCAAAAAGCGCACAAAGACGTTTTTCTGGCGTTTTGGCTCCAGCTGTGACGGCGTATTGGTCTGCGGCTTGGTTGTTGCTTGCGGCATAGGCATCCTCCTGTAAAATATTGTACGGCAACGCCTTCGTAACGTAAGCCTTTGCCAATCAAAATCCTTATGATCTTATTTTATGTCAGATTTAAAGCCATTTCTATTTGTCAGATCAACAATAATTTATACTTTTCAATGGATTTTCGAGTTTTGTGTAATTTTATATTACTTTTATATAACTTAAAGAGTCATATTCGTGTTATATAAATACAAGTTGCTACTTGCCAAGCAGTGCCTTATTTTGCTTCCACGCTTCTGTTCTGAACTCCAAAAGCTGTGAATAGCCTGCATCCTTTGCAATCTTATCCGCTTTGTCCAGAATGCTGTCGACTTCTTCATCGCTCTTGGCCATAACAGATTGTGCATACGCTTGCGTAAAAATATCGTCTACCCGCTGTTTGATCACACCCAGGTCACTATCCGGATCCGGGTCCAGGTTCACGAATTCGGTTGCATTAGCCTGTGTCTTCCACGTAATTTCACTCTGATAACGGGCTGCCCAGTTTTGCTTCTCCTTCGGCAAGGCGCTTTCATATTTCATTTTCGCCGGATCGATGAAGCCTGTGTTGCCATTCCACATAATCGGGTCCTGATCCATTTGCAGCTTTGTTACTTCATCCGCATCATATTCCGGGGTAAAGTTCGGGTACCCGTCCGCATCAAAGCCTTTCCAGTTCTTGCCCTCCGGACCAAAAAACAAGAGAGTCTGGCCTTCAGGACCGGTATACCAGTCGAGAAATGCGAAGATTTTCTCCGGGTCTTTCGCGGCAGTCGTAATGACACTTACATTCCATCCCAGGCTCGTGTAGGTGCCCGGGTAAATTTTGTTCTTATCAAGTCCCGGCTTATGAATCGGCCAGATCATAAAATAACCGGCATCCGGATCCTTCTTTGTCAACTCCTGATGAGCATTCATCGCAATGAACGGGCTGGCTCCGGCAAATACGGCTACACGGCCCTGCATAACCTTTTCTTCAATCTGGTCAAGCGTCTGCGTAAACGCATCCTGGGAGATCAGCCGCTCCCGGTAGAGCTTGGAGATATATTTCTGAGCCTCACGGAATGTATCATCGGTGAAAACAGACGTTAGCTGATTTTCCTTCGGCACAGCCCGCAAGCTCGCACTCAGATAAGAATAGAGAACATTTTCGCCAAAAGCCGTATAGAGTACGCCGAGTCCCTGCATATCCTTCGCCAAATGGGGTTCAAAAGGAACTACTGAATTTCCGTACTTTTCTTTGACAGCAACCAGATAGCGATACAAGTCCTCCGTTGTTTCCAGTGCCGGCGAACCCAGCTCTTCATAAATTTTCTTATTGATGACATAACCTGCATTGCCGTTCGGACGTCCCGTATACCAGTTCGGGAACTGATACAGCTTGCCGTCCTTCGAGCGGAGCATGTTCAAATCCTTGCCCATCCAGGTTTTCAGGTTCGGATATTTCTCCAGGTAATCGTCAAATGGAACCAGCATCCCCATCTCACGCAGACGCTCCACTTCTGCTCCACGATCCATCCAGATGACTTCCGGCAAATCATTAGAGGCAATCATCGTACTGAGCTTCTGTTCATGATTGCCTCCGGCAGAAATCGAAAGAATGTTCACCTTCTTATTTTCCTGAATCCATCTGCCGGCTACTGTGCTGTTCCAGGCCGGAACATCGTACCAGCTATAGTGGCCATACATATTAAATTCCAGTGGTTCGGAGCCAAGCTCCCATCTTCCATCGTTTATCGCAGACTGCTCCCCGCTGCCATTATTCGCGGTCGGCCCTGCACTTCCTGTCTGCCCCCCGGCAGGTTGATTTGTATTCGTTTTCAAATTTGTGTTGGCTCCGGAATTACTGCATCCGGCAAGCAGTGTCGCCAGTACAAACAAGACCGATACCACCATAATTGAAGCTCTTCTCGCCTTTGTTCTTGTTGTTACGTTATTCATTCTTGCACTGCCCCTCTCTTCATGAATGGTTTGTTCAATCGGGATATGAGCATGGACGGCAGCGGAAGACAGAACTAATAACTGAAAAATGCATCATCAGGAAGCGCTTCCATTTATAATTCTCCGCCAGCCAAAATTAGTGATGCTTCTATTGTATGTAGCAGCAGCCGGGATTTCTATTGGTCAGATTAACAATAAATGATACTTTCCAACGATTCTTTAAATCCACCGCAAATAAAACGGCACAACCATGCATACTACAGGAATGAGCGCCCATTTTTGTGTCATAATCGCAGTTTGCGGGTAATAGTATAGTATGCAGCGGCAGTAACGAGACAGGCCAGGACATATTGCAGAAGGGAATGCATGAAAGGAATGAACTCTATAAATGAAGAAAGATGCACAAGACACTAAACCTATAACAGATCAGGATACAGTAAAGACGGAAGAGACAGCAGCAACCTTTCATTCGGTTGATGACATATTGGAGTATTACGCCTCACAGCAAGGCTGAAATACGATGCCGGGCGGCAAACTCACACTGCTCTATCCAGATAAGGCTGAACAGGAAGCATCCTGTTTCAGCCTTTTTCATGTCCTCACTCCCTGTTCATTGAACTGACTCGCAGCCCGATGCATTCATAAAGTATACATAATTTATCTGATAAGCAAGAGGATTTCGCATTCTACCATCTGCACATCCTTTTGCAGCGCCACCCTGAACTAAAAAAGAGCTAATCCCGTGGATCAGCTCCTGTGCAGTCACTTTCCTCCGCCCTCCTGCAGCTGCCGTCTATACATAATCGTCAACATCCGCCAGAAGTCGTAGCTCCCGGTCTTCGTATCATAATAGGGGGCGTAATATTGGGCTGCATCCTTGGCCCAGCTTGGAGCCTCCATATCCCGAATGCTATCAAACCGGGCGATCGCGGCTTCAATCCGTTTAATTCCTTCCTCCAGCCTGACCAGCCGCTCATCCTGCTCCTGATCCTTGGCCATTTTCTCCGCCTCCTCTGCTGCCTGCCGATCATAGCGCTTCAGATTGTACGTTCCGGCAAGCTGAACCAGCTTGCTGGCGTACTGCGGGTCTGTGGCGTATCCGGAAGCTTGCAGAGCCTTGGCCTGTCCTTCCGGGGTTGTGCTGCTCCGCACAGCCGCGTATCTGGCATTTTGAAATAACAGATCCTGATCTTTATAAAAGTCATAGACACTATCGTAGGCCCGGAATGCTGCTGTGATGTGAACTTTTGTCCCGTTATAAACTTCCCATGTCCCCTGATTGACAACCTTCCCGCGCCAATAAGCATTGGGGATGCCCTTGCCTACCTTATATCCGCCCAAATTATTCGTAGACGGAATTTTACCGCCTGTCTCCAGCACATTCTGAGCCAGCCTTACGGACGGAAACAATGGTGAACCTTCTCTTCTGGCCCGCACAGCAAGCGGAGCTAACAGCGTGATAAATTCATCCCGTGTCACTAAGGCAACACCTCCTTGCCAATTCTGACTTGTCCGCCTGTACCAGCAGTGTATGAAAACAAAGCCACCCGAGCAACGGCAGCTGTCTGCCTCTCCTGCCCTTTCTTGACGAGCCCGGCAGATAAATGTGACTTTTGTCCCGTATCGTCTGTGCAACCTTATTTTTCATACCTGCGTCTACAACAATAGATGAAGCAAAAATACAACAAAGAGGTGAGCCACTATGAAAAGAAAAATGGTTACGCTGCTGCTGCTGACACTAGTAGGCTTGATTGGCATTACCCAATCTGCCTGGGCTTTCAGTGACACGAAAGGCAGTACCTACCGGTCAGAAATCGATGGACTGAAGAAGCTGGGAATTATTAGCGGGGACAAGCAAAACAAATTCAAGCCTGGAGAAAATCTGACCAATGCCGAAGCAGTCGTGCTGATCGTTAAAGGCTTGAAGCTCAATATCGACAACTTACGATTCATTAAAGAACCGCTTGTCAAAGATTATTTCACCAAGGCCAAAGATAAAATGTGGTACTCCCAGTCGTTCATTATTGCACAGTACAATGGTCTGGAGCTGCCCAAGAATATTGATCCTTCCGCAAAAATAACCCGCGAGCAATTTGCACATTACTTGTTCAAAGGAATTGAGCATCAAGGCGAGTATATGTTCCCTGCCATTTACATCAGCATTCATGATGAAAAAGACATTGCCAAGGCTTATAAAGATAGCGTTCAGAAGATGCTGATTACGAAGATTGCTGCCCTGGACAAGAAGGACAACTTCTATCCGAAAGCAAACATTAAGCGCGGCGAAGCTGCAGCATGGTTGTACCGGTCGATTCAATTTGCAGCCTCTACCCCGACTATGCCTGAAAAACCGGAAACACCTGCCAACAACCTGAAACTGCGCCATGAGGTTAACGCCGTCAACAAAGAAGTCAATGAAGTTAAAATTACTGGAACAGTCGGCCATCCCGGATATGGATTGCGTGTGTCGAACATTCATTTCGAAGGCAAACAAGCCATTATTGAAGTTGAGCTCGTACAGCCTGACCCGGACCGCATATATCCGCAAGTAGTAACCGATGTGACAACCTCCACCTATGTCAGCAGCGGGTACAGCATTAAGCTCGTGGAGAAATCCTAAAGCTGGCGTTTCCAGACAAATACTAAAAGCGATCCTTTGAGGATTGCTTTTTTTCATGTAAAATGATTTATAGAAAAGCTTTGATTTGCTCACTGCTCCCGAACCATTTTCAAACTTACCGGCCGGGCGGAACATTTTTTTTGAATTTACACGTGATCGTTTGAAACCCCTGCTTCGTGTAACTCGTATTAATAAATACAAAACCAACAACCCCCTAGAGGAGGAACCAAACAATGTCTATTTTCAAAAGACTGCGTGATTTGACCTTGTCCAACGTGTATTCATTGATCGAGAAGGCAGAGGATCCAATCAAGCTTACAGATCAATATATAAGAGATATGCAGGCCGATCTGGAGGATGCGGAGAAGGCCGTTGCTTCCCAAATCGCTCTGGAGAAGAAATTCAAGCTGTTGTATGAGGATCAGGCAGCACTCGTAGAGAAACGCAATGAGCAGGCTCACCTGGCCGCTCAAGCGCAAAACATTGATCTTGCCCGCCGTGCACTGGAAGAGAAGAAGGCAGCCGAGCAGAAAATGAACGAGTACAAAGCGAGCTATGATCAAAACAAAGCCTCCGCTGACAATCTGCGCTCCAAACTGGATGAAATGCGCAAGCAGCTCGTTGAGATGAAGAACAAGCGCGAAACACTTGTAGCCCGCTACAATGCTGCAAAAGCACAACAGGAAATCAACAAGGCAATGTCCGGGTTCAATTCAGATTCCGCCTCCGCAGGCCTGAAGCGTATGGAAGAGAAGATGCTTCAGATGGAAGCCCAGGCTGAAGCCAGCAATGAATTGAACAGCAAAGAGCGTTCGCTCGACGAAGAGTTTGCAGCTCTGGGCAAGGATAAAGCCGTCGAAGACGAGCTCGCCGCCCTGCTCAAACAGTACGATAACAAGTAATGTGCAGCATCCGCATGTAAAGCGCCGCCGCTTCGGTTCCTTTAAAACTAATCGACCTTTGAACCGGGCGGCGTTTTTTAGTGCTTTCATACGGTTTTAAGGTTAAAAACATATAATTTTATCGATCTGGAGGCTTGGTCATGTCATTGATTGATTTATTGCGAATTCCGGTATGGACGGGTTTTGCGGCAATTCTGTTGTTCATTATAATGATGCTGGACTCGTTGTTTACCCGCTATAGCGATTTTCAGGAAATGAAGTCCGGGAATGTAGCGGTCACGACACGCTTTGTCATGAAGCTGCTGGCCCAGTCATTCATATTGTTCCAGTCCATCACCAAATCAAGCCTGATGTGGGAAGCATTCTTGATAACTATTGTCTCCTTCGTCGTTCTGCTTATTATTGAGTCGCTGTTCAGACTCATTCTGGATAGAGGTGTTGGTCTGAGACTGGATCAGGGAATTCGTGAGGGCAAGATCGCTTACGCCCTGCTTGCCGGATCAGTCCATATTGCCGGAGCTCTCATTATTGGCGCGATTTAATCAGGAGGTTGAAGCAAACATGAGCTTATGGAAACGGGTTAAAAATTTGGTAGCCAAACCAGAGCCGGTGCAGCAGGAGAAAAGTCCGCTCACCTTGGGGCCTGGAGATATATGCGAGGTTTCCCTGGTGACCTATGAGGTCATCGGAAGAGTACAGAACCGCCAGCGCAACTCAGTCATGCTTACGCTGCGCGATGGCGCGCTGATCCGGTATTTGTCTATTGAGGAGCGCGAGAACACGGTCTACGCCCTCTATGCCCCGATCGACGGACGTCTGGATTCCATGAATGAGATACCGACGATTCTTGAGCTGGATGATTGTACCTATCACATGGAGGAGCAGTACGAGGGTATGACCACAGCAGTCGGCAAGACTCCATTTAATCAAAGCGGCGATCAGTCCGTCTGGCAGTATCAGGCGGACAATTTCAAGCTGCTGCGTATTGAATGGCAGGACGGGCGTTTTATGCTTTACGAAGGGGAAGACGTCATAACAGCCGACGTGCGCGTTATACGGGGACGTTAAAGAGAAAGGAGCGAGTGAGATGAAGTCACTCCTTCATACCATCAAATATGCGCTAATTATCAGCTTTCTGTTCCCCCTGCTTGCCGGTTGCTCGATTCAGGACAATATCAAGGAGCAGTACCCACTGGAGTCAGTGAACGGCTCCGGGTCTCAGACCTCCTACGTATACCGGGCTGCGAACTCCACTGTGCCTGAGACAGCTGCTGCCCTGATCAAGCAAGGAAAGCCGAAGGAGCAGTCGCCAGAAGACAATGAACGAATGTTCCTTGTCTATGACAAAGAAATCATCCACTTGCAGCGGGATGCCGAGCATCCCCAGGACACTCTTGTTGAAGTGGATTCCAAAGAATATGTAAGGCAAAATTATAGCTCCAACTTCCTGCAGGGCTACCTGGTCGGAAGCCTGATCCGCGATTTATTCGATAACGGACGCTATCACGGCGGTGACTACCGGGGCTATACATCAAAGGATGTTTACAAGCCGCAGAAGGGCAGCTACCGCGCTCCTACGACGGAGGATAAGAAGAAGGCTCCCCCTGTCACTGTGAATCGTACAGGCTCCATCTTCAAGCGTTCCAAGGATGCTGACACAACCTTTGACCGCAATACGCCACCTGCTGCATCAAACCCTTCCAAGGGGAAAATTACCCGCGATACCGATTCTTCCTCCGGTGGCCTATTCTCCAAACCGAAGGTAAGCAAGCAGCCATCCTCATCCGGCAACTGGTTCTCGAAGCCGAAGAGCAGCAAGCCGAAGGTCAAAATAGGCAGCGGCCGTGTTTTCCGACGAAGGTAAACACAGCCGCCTTGAAAGCCGCTATTCAATCTGCCAATCGATCGGCTGACTGCCGATCGATTGCAGAAAGGCATTCGTTCTGGAGAATGGACGACTGCCAAAAAATCCACGGTGTGCAGCAAACGGACTCGGATGCGCCGACGCAATGACGCAATGACGGTCACGGTCAATATAAGCAGCCTTATCCTGGGCGTGCTTGCCCCACAAAACAAACACCAACGGTTTGTCCCTCTGATTAAGCAACCCGATGATCCTGTCCGTAAACTTCTCCCAGCCTTTGCCCTGGTGTGAGTTAGCATTTCCAGCCTGAACGGTAAGAACCGTATTGAGCAGCAGTACTCCCTGTTCCGCCCATGAGACCAGTGAACCATGATCAGGAATGGAGCAGCCCAGATCCTCCTTCAGTTCCTTGTATATATTTTGCAGGGACGGCGGAATGCGTACACCCTTTTGTACGGAAAAACTAAGGCCGTGTGCCTGTCCAGGTCCATGATAAGGGTCTTGTCCGATAATAATAACCTTCGTATTTTCAAAGGAAGTATGATGAAGCGCATTATAAATATCATGCATGTCCGGGTAAATCTTCTTCGTTTTGTACTCCTGCGTCAGAAAGGTGCGAAGCTCCTTATAATATTCCTGTTCGAGTTCAGTCTCCAAGTGCTCCAACCAGTCATTGCGAAAAATAATTGCCATTAGATTAAGCCTCCCAAAAATTCAGCGCTGCCTATGTACGGTTATCGTGATGTGCAGCATAATTGTTTTCATTATTCAAGCAGTAAAGTTTTGAAGCGGCTGAATGAGCCGCCTGGCGAGCAAGCTGTACCGTTTTCAACATTTGCGTTAAACCAGCTGAAAAATTGCCAATCAGCTTGACCAGAGGTACATTATTCAGGGTGAAATATAAGAAATGTCCATCCCCACGCAGACATTCTTAAATCTTGAAAAAAATTCACTAGTTTTATTATAGTTCATACGGGTTTTGGCAACAATAAAACTAGTGGACTTATTGACACATAAGCCGAAAAAAGTTATGCTTACTAAGCATTTGTTAATCTAATTGAATAGGTGGGACAACATGACCTTTAAACCGGTTATTAAAGAAATCGTCGCTTCTGACCGAAATGAAGAGAATGGATTGCATCAATTCGTTGTAACGCTGACAAATCAGGCAAAGTGCCGTTTGTTTTTCAGCAAAAACCCGGATTGGAAAATTATCGGCGTTAACCGCCTGCTCAATATTCCATGCCCGATTTGCCGTAAGGATTACTACTGTAATTGCATGAGCAACTATACTTCGGAATTCGAACAGCAAATCATCGAGCTGAATCCCCTCTAATCATAAAAATGGAGGCCGCTTGGCTTCTTTTTTTATTACCCTTTAAACCTCCTGGTTAGCAATCTCATTAATTATAATATATCACCCCTTCTTTCATTTATATAAAACTTCAAGGAACCCA
Organism: Paenibacillus pinihumi DSM 23905 = JCM 16419; assembly: GCF_000422505.1. Classification (GTDB taxonomy): domain Bacteria; phylum Bacillota; class Bacilli; order Paenibacillales; family Paenibacillaceae; genus Paenibacillus_D; species Paenibacillus_D pinihumi. The sequence goes on from NZ_KE383864.1 coordinate 697,976, forward strand.
CCATCCCTCAGTCTCACCGTATTGTTTCGTTTCATATTATTTTAAAGTGTTCGGTGAAAATAAAGTTTTAGACTGATCCATTAAAAGAAACAGCAGCGGACCAAGACTTGAAAAATAAAGTCTTAGACTGCCGCTGTAATCATTCAAATAACGTACCCTTTGAGTTTGTTCGTTATTTCAGCTTTATCAATTGCCACAATAATTTTGTCAAACATATTTCCGTCCTTTCCGTGGCAGCTCGTAGCTATTTCGGCTACCTACAAAACGGTTTCTTGCTGCTCCTATACCGACTAAAAAGAGTAAGACCGAAGCGCCTAGCAGAATGAAAAGTGGCAGGTTCCAACTATTTGTCGCATCATGCAGATATCCTATTAGGGCAGGACCGATTGCGGCAAGAAGATATCCGATTGATTGCGCCATGCCAGACAGTTCCGCTGCTTGGTGCGCATTTTCAGTACGTAACCCGAAAAACATCATGGACAAACTAAAGGCGAAACCTACACCTATTCCAAGTAAGATGATCCACAACAGAATGATATTGGAGCTTCCGTAAAGAAGTCCAAGCGTTCCCGTCAAAAGCAATATGGTTGTGATGACCACTAACAACCGTTGGCTAGACATGTGCCCAGCAATAACGGGGACAATAAAGGCAAATGGAAGCATAACTAACTGCATGATCGAGAGGTACCATCCTGATTGGCCGGATTCAATTCCTTGCTGCTTTAAAATCTCAGGCAACCATGCGATCAACACATAGAAAACCATGGACTGTATACCCATAAACATGGTTACTTGCCAGGCAAGCGGGGATCGCCAAACATTCACATCGTTACTGGATATCTGTTGACTCGTCGTGGCTGTTTGCTTCGTTTGATTTCTTAATTGGGGTAACCAACAGAGGATCGATACAAAGCTTAGAATCCCCCATATTCCCAATGCTCCCTGCCATTTTAGACCTGCGTTCACGGCTAGCGGTACACTGATTCCCGATGCGATTGCTCCGCATAAGCTCATTGAAATGGAGAAAACACCTGTCATGGAGCCAATTTTATTGGGGAAATCCCTTTTGATTATACTTGGCAATAATACATTGCATACGGCAATTGCGAATCCAAGAATTGCTGTCCCAATAAACAGATAAACTGCGCCAGATAAAGAACGTATTACAATACCGACAGTCAGAAAGATTAGGGCGATCATTATGATACGTTCAACCCCATACCTTCGTCCTAATTTTGGTACTAAAGGCGATAATAAAGCAAAGGCAAGCAAGGGTACCGTTGTGATCAGACCTGCTAATGTATTTGAAATATGAACGTCATCCCTTATGAGACTCACTAAAGGACCGACTGAGGTTAAGGGAGTGCGTAAATTAGCTGCAATCACAATAATGCCGAGAATTATCAGCCCTATAGAGGATGGTACAGCTTTTTTATTTCGTTTGTTCGGCACTCTTCATTTCTCCTTCCTGAATTCATACGTACTATTTGTTTCCTGCTGATTGAAAAAACTATGCAATACATTCGCGCGAATAACAAAAGTATATTATAGTATACTAATTTTATCAATAAGTATTTTATAATGTACCAATGCTCATCTAAAAAAATACAACTCTGAATTTCCTGTCATGGAATTCGGAGTTGTATTTAATAATCGGAATTTTCAACTTTTAGAAACCATACTTTAAGGATATATGGAGCACTGTTTCGCTATCCGTATGATTGGTATAAGAATGAGGAGAATCTGCACGAAAACTGATCGTATCATATTGATTCAATGTGTAAATCTCTCCATTGACTTGAATTTCAATGGAACCAGTCATGACTGTCGCAATTTCAGTTGTATTCACATGATGACCTTCAGGCTGATAAGAGCTATTTGGCTGTAAGTAAGCCCGACACATTTCAATATCGTTACTTTTAAAGACTGGTTCAATTATCCAATTTTTTTGATCATTAGAAAACCGCAGTCCTTCGCCTGCTCGATACAAACTAGCAGAGCCTTCTGATTTGAACAAAGCCAATAGCGGTAAAGATATACCTTTTGAAATTTTCCATATAATCGCCAAAGTTGGATTTGTCTCGCCACGTTCGATATTTCCCAGAGTAAGTTTGCTTACGCCCGTTAGTTCCGATAAGTCGTCTAAGCTCATCTTTTTTTCTTTTCTGTACTTTTTCAAGGCAACGCCGATTTGTAATACAATTTCTTTTGATTCATCGATTTCATCCATTAGATTCACCTCAACAAAAAACAGTTATAACTAGTATATTATTTATCTAGATTCTTTTCCATACGAATAGTATTTGATGGTGGACTACACTACATGCACATACATTCTTACACCAGATAAGCTATGTACATAACAAAAGCTCCTTCCAGTATAAGTACTGAAAGGAGCTTTATTTGAACCGTTACGGTTTCAATTATTCAATCAAAAGTGCCGAGGACCGGGATCGAACCGGTACGGTAGTCACCTACCGCAGGATTTTAAGTCCTGTGCGTCTGCCAATTCCGCCACCCCGGCATAATGTGAGAGCTGCACATTATGCTGTGCTTGGCAACACGTTCAACGTGTCAACAAAAAATATCATACCATGAACCATTGACTATAGTCAACACTTATATGAAAATTTTTCCGCAAAGCTTGCAGTTTAACTTTCATAAAATTAAAAACACCTTCCTTTGCATTCGCCTATCGACGAAATATCAAAGCAAGGTGTATCAACTGCATTAGTCAACGTTTATCAACGACACATAGATTATGAACAAGAATGAATGATATCACTCTTATAATCTTGTCAGATCCAACTATACGAATCTCAAACTCTATGTATACTAAAAAGCAGCCACCATACTCATGTATTAAAACAAATGGTGGGCCCTGAGGGACTCGAACCCCCGACCAATCGGTTATGAGCCGACCGCTCTAACCAACTGAGCTAAGGGCCCTTATAGGATGACCACATTGACTTGTAAATTTGGTTGCGGGGGCAGGATTTGAACCTGCGGCCTTCGGGTTATGAGCCCGACGAGCTACCGGGCTGCTCCACCCCGCGTCGTTAACTTCAAATGTCATCCATTTATGACGACAAGATAAAATATACCATACTCATAAACAATTCGTCAACCCTTTTTTATTACCAATTTTCTTGTTTTAGGAAAAAACCTTCTCCTAGACTTTGAACCGGACCCCGTAGCGTCCTTTGCGCGAACGAAATACCTCTGCCTCGCTAGGACTGTTATAGCCATATATCCACCAGTCATCTTCCATCCGCTTCACCAGGCAGCCCGCCTGAAATTTGGTTTCATACAGCCTCACCCAATATATCCACTTCATTCACGGTTCCTCCAATGCTTCCTTTCGTTAACATTAGAATACCCCGAAATGCCCTCATTCATTTCATTTTACCATACGTTAATTTCCATTTGCTCACAAGCAGAATCACAATGACTTTAACACTATTCTTGCCGGGAGCGAAGCGCAACATCATCGAACACCGCCCCCTTAGGCGCTATGAACATTTCTTACCCCGGACTGCGTGAATTGCTAGTAGATATCCTGAATGACGCCATACTCATCAAAAGTAAATTCCTTACCCGCTTCTTCCTTAATCCGCTTCAAGCTCATATTCCCATTGCGCTCCCAATCACTTAGCGCTTCCTTGACAGTCTTTTCTCCGTTCAATACTTCCTTAAACAGCCGGAAGCCCGGCAAATAAATAATATCATAATAGTAGCGAAAGCTGGAGCTTAGCTGCTCCGTATCCGGCAATGACGGCTGCAACCCGTAGAATGCTTTCAGGTTGTAGCTCATTCCGCCAAGCGGCCGCGCAAATTCTTCACGAGCCATTAATTCATTTATACTGCGCGACTTTGTTTTGGCCCACGCTTTCCCGTTCAACAGTTCAACCAGTTTCCAGGCATCCGTAGTATTTTGGGCACGGGTATTAATCCCGGCCATTGTGCCTAGCTCTATGCCAATCCCTGTCGAGGGGGCCTCAGCAAAATGCGGGACACGAACGACATCCCAGTCCGGCATAGAACCGCCGGTAATTTCCTTATGCGCTGCTGCCTCAGCAAGCTCATTGATATAAGTAAAGTTGGACACCACCATTGCTGCCCTGCCCGAGAGGAATAAATCACCGCTATACGGGTTGTACTCCCCATCTGCTCCAGTAGACGGTGTGAGGAAATCCCTGGTCTCCGGAGACACTCTATCCATATATAATCCAGATACAAGCGCCCATAAATGTTCCCATTGACTGGAGTTGACGAGCAGCTTTTCCCTGTTTTCATCAATTAATTTAAGATCAATCTGCTGAGCCATCGCCAGGATATCCCGAAATCCGTTGCCGTTAAACCGGTTCATCACAAACCCGAAGACGGGCAGATCTCCCGCTTGACTTGATGCGCGGCGGGCCAACTGTTCAATAGCTTCCCAATCCATGCCATCCTTGGGCAAATCAAGACCGCGTTCCTTGAAAATTGCTTTGTTATAAAACAGCCCAGCCGAGATAAACGTTGGGGTCAAGGCATATATTTTGCCGTGGCCCATCGCTTTCACCGCTTCCTTGATCGCAGGCGAATAGCCATCGATATCAAATTTATGCTGCTGAATCAGCGGATCCAGCTCCTGTAGCAGATTATCCTGAATTAAAGAATAAATATACGGCGAATCCGCGATTACGGCATCAACGGGGTTATCTCCTTCCATAAGAGCGCGCAGGGCCGCATAGGGGCTTTCAACATGCTCACCCGTTATGTAAGAATGCCCCCATTCATCAAGAGCAGGCACAATCTCAACGTCCACCCGGCTATTCAGCAGCTCAAAGGTATCTGTGTACCTCTGCCTGAACTCAGCTTCCATATCCTTGCCCCCATATAACGTCCCGATCCGCAGTACGGCTCTGCCTGTCTCCGGTTCGGTCTTGCCCTGGCTGCACCCGGTTATTGTAGCGACCAACATGAACGCAATAACCGCTATTACAACCATTTTCAACCTGCTTCCCATCTCTTCCCCCCTTCCAATCCCAGTTCATGATCATGTAAAAAAAGAACACCTCGCTCCCGGAGCAGAAAAGTCTGAACGGAGAGGAGGTGCTCTCTGAAAATCTTGTTTTAAAAATTAGTAAACCATCCCGGGAATTCCGCCACCAGGACCATTGCCATTATCGATCGGCTGATCCGGATTTTCTTTCATTTTCTTCAGGTTGGCATTACCTTTTGTTTCCCATTCCGCCAAAGCTTCCTTGACCGTTTTCTTATCTTGCAGAACCTCCTGGAACAATTGCTGTCCCGGTTCATAGATTGCTTGATGGAAATACGGATACTTGCTGTACAAGTTGGAAATATTGATTTTGGATGGCGGGGTCGGCTTCAGTGTGTAGAATGCCTCCACATTATAGGTCATGCCATCAAGCGGCTTCAAGAACTCCTTGCGTGCAACCATCTCATACGTGCTGCGGGACTTCAATTTTGCCCACTCTTTGCTGTTCATGAATTTGATAAACTTCCAGGCATCATCCGGGTTTTGGGCTTTATTGTTAATCCCCATCAGCGTGCTCAAGGACATGCTGCTGCCGATTCCAGGCGCCTCCGGGTGCTCCGGCAGGCTGACAACATCCCAATCCGGCATTTCAAAGCCTTCTTCCGCCTGATCCTTTGCGTTTCTCAGATCATTTACATAATAAGAGTTTGAAACCATCATCGCAACCTTGCCTTGGATAAAGAGATCATCCATATACGGCACATAACGTCCGTCTTCCTTTTGATTCTCGGAATACATTTTGTATACATCATCATTGGTTGGAGAAATTTTATCACGATACAAGCTGGCTACTTTTGTCCAGATTTTCTCCCAGCCATCGGAGTTGACCAGCATTTTGTCCATGTTATCGTCAAACATTTGCAACTGCAGCGGAGCAGCCATATTTTGGGTATCGCTGAATGGATCGCTGTAACGGTTCAGCATCAGACCGAAAACTTTTTTATCCGCATCCGGCTTGACAAAGCGGCGGCCCATTTCAATAATCTGATCCCACTGCATGCCATTTACCGGCGGTTCTACGCCTTCCTCACTGAACAGTTTCTTGTTATAAAACAGGGCTGACGAAGTAAAAGTTGGGGTCAGCGCATAGATTTTGTTGTCATTGCTCAGAGATTTGATACCCTCGAGCACCGTTGGCACGTAAGACTCGATATCGAACTTATCCTGCTGGATAAGCGGGTCAAGTTCTTTCATGCCGTTCTCTTCTATAAGACGGGACATCACATCCGGATCAGCCACAATGACGTCTACAGGATTGTCTCCGCTAATCAGTTTTTGGAACTCTTCGTACGGGTCCGGCTGCTCTTTCTTCTCATCATTGCCGCCGCGGGGACCATACATAGTATTGTAATCATTGGCCTGAACGATTTGAATTTCGATATTCTGGTTCATAACCTCAAATGTATCGGTATATTGCTGGCGGAAGTAGGATTCATTGTCCTTGCTTCCGTACATCATACCGATACGCAACACCCGATTTTCATTCTGTGATCCGCCGCTGCCCTTCGTACATGCTGCAAGCATGGACGACAAGAGTAAAATGGACATGCAGACTAATAATGTTTTGCGAAATGAGTTTCTCATCTCTTACCCCTCCAGTGATTTTGGTGCTGAGATAATAATTTTTTCTCCATCAAATTCCATTGACGCCTTATCTTTAATATTCAGCGCACTCAAGTAATCTCGTGGAATTTGCATCCGCCCGACGCGGTCAACAACAACATATTCCTCATGGACATGCTGCAATGCCCCCATACCCCGGACATCCTCAGCCGCCTGATCCAAATTCGGATTACGCTTGATAAACTCTGTACTGGTCAGACCGTCACGAATGGCGACTACACGGTCAACCTTGCCTGCAAGTGACAGGTCATGCGTAACGATAACAATCGTAATGCCGATTTCTTTATTCAGCTTGCGGAAAATATCCATAATCATATCCGAGGTCCGGCTGTCTACCGAGCCTGTCGGTTCGTCGGCCAGCAGCAGCTCCGGCTTGTTAGCCAGAGATATGGCAATCGCTACCCGCTGCTGCTCCCCTCCGGACAGCTGGTGAAGCTTGTTGCCCATCCGTTCCTTCAAGCCGACCCACTCCAGCAACTGCTTCGCATAGGCACGGTCAAGCTTACCCGAAAGAATCATCGGCATCTCCACATTTTCCAGAGCCGTCAAGTATGAAAGCAGGTTGCGGGCATTGTTCTGCCAAATGAAACCTACTGTGTCCCGCTTATAATGAACGAGATCATCATCGTTAATTTTCAGCAGGTCCCATTTTCCGACTCTGACTGAACCCGCTGAGGGGCGGTCAAGCCCCCCAAGCGTATTCAGCAGTGTTGACTTTCCGCTGCCGCTGTTGCCGATAATGGCCATCATTTCCCCTTTGCCGACGGACAGGTTCAATCCCTGGAGAGCAACGACCTCGAGATCGTCAGACTTATAAATTTTGACCAGGCCTTCACATTCGATCACGGCTTAACGCTCCTCTCCCATTTTCACCGCCTGATGTACGCGCAGCCTGCGGATATGCAGGAACAGCATCGTTGCACCAGTAAGCATCATAAAGGCGACTACAAAATAAATTTGCACCGTATCCTTCATATCAAAGACGATTCGGAATGGCGGCACTGAGGTCGCCACATTATCGGTCGTCTGCAGGAATGGCAAGAATAGCACACTCGCCAGACGCCCAATCAGTATTCCAAGCCCGATCGACAGTCCCGCAGTAAAGACCTGCTCCAGAAGCAGCATCCCGGTGAGCTGTCTCTTCGACAAGCCCATCGCCCGCAGTACGCCGAATTGAACGACACGCCCCGACAAGTTGAAGAACCAGTAGAGCACATAACCGGCCAGCGATACAATTACAGATACGAGGAACCCAAGGCTTAAGATTCCAAATACACCGCCCCGGGTCGGATGCTTCGCCTGTGTTGCCAGTTCAATCCTTACATCCTGAACTGAAGCAAGCTCAACATTCTTTTCCGTCAGCTCTTTCATGATATCTCCGGTCTTCGCTCCGTCCTTTACCTTCAGCCATACTTTATAAGGTGTCATCGGAACCTGATCGTAAATGTAATCCAGATTGGCGATAATGAACGGCGTCTTGTTCGGATATTGCGTCGGCCAGTACGGCAGAATGCCTACGACCACGAATTCGACCATGCCATCTGTCATGCCGGCCGAAATAATATCATTTACCTTGAGCTGATATTTCTCTGCTACATCAGAAGGAATAATAGCAGCATGCTCATAGGAACCAAGCAAATTCAAATATTGATACGGATGTGCCGGGAACAGGTCATTACGGAACCAGGCTACCTTGGCAAAGTCCGTATTATCAATACCCATTACATTTCCCTGACCGATTGAACGGCCGGATACGACGATGTTCGCTTTTGCGTTAAGAACCCGCGCCGCCGCTTCCACCCCTTCAAGGGTACGGTAGACTTCGAATGGCGGCTCCGAGTAAATCATCTTCGTTGGTCGCGGATTTTCATTGCCGCCTCCCGGACTTCCCGGATTGCCCCCGGGATTCCCGCCCGGATTCCCATTTCCAGGGTTGCCCGGCTGGTTGGGATTGTTAGGCTTAAGCGGTCTCTCCGGCTGGGCCGGCCATACGGATTCAATGACAACATCGGTACCGTATTGATATAGCGTACGCTCGGTGGAATTCAAATCAATTGTCCGTGCTGCCGAAGCATTGTACACCCCAAGCCCCAACGTCAGAATAAGCAAAATCATCAGCGGGTAATAGGACTTGGAGGAGCGGGACAACTGGGCAAGTGTTAAATAAAGCGGCACAGGCAAAAACTTTTTGCCGAGCCAGTTAAACAGCTTAAGCAGCCATGGGAAAATGCGCAGGAAGAACAGCCCCATCGCAAAGATCGCAAGCGCCGGAACAAAGAACAAGAACGGCTGTACGTTCAATTGATCGGTCGTCATCCCGGTCTGGAAGGATATCATCTGGCGTTCATTGAACAGATACCATCCATAGCCGGCCGCACCAAGCAAGAGTACATCCAGGAACCAGCGCTGCCAGATTGGACCACGGTCAGAACGCGCAAGCTGCTGCTTGTAATTGACGATCGAAGACCGGGCATAGATAATGGCTGGCACTACCGTTGCCAAAATCGCCAGAAAGATGGCAGCTCCTCCTGCAATCCATGCTTCTGTGGAGAATCCGATAGGAATTGACTTGCGGTCAACAAAGGTCAGGAACCCGTTTGCCGAGCCGATGCTTTTGGCCATGAACCATCCGAGCATTGGTCCTGCAGCCATTGCCACTGCACCAAGGAGAAGTCCCTCCAGCAGGTATATCCAAATAATTTGGCCTGTTCCCGCGCCGCGGCTCCGCAATACAGCAATATCGCTACGCTGCTTGTCGAGCGACTGCCTGGCATTCATAGCAATAAAGTAGAAGACCATGGCCAGCATCGGAATCGCCAGCGTAAAGAGCATCGTCTGCAACTGCAGGCTTTGCTTTTTGAAGTCCGATAAGATGGAAGCGAAAGAAATTTCCACCTTCGTATTTTTCAGCATTTGGTAAAGCTCAATATTCAACCGCTCTAGTGTATTACTTAAAGGCGACAGCTGGCTGGTTTTGATCTCTCTCAGATCAAACGCATAATACCAGTTGGCCGTATGGATTGGTGCCTTGTATTTGGTCAGGACGCCTTCATTAAACGCCTTTTCACTGATTTGAAATACATTCATCAGGCCTTCCAATCCTTGATACCAGTAAGGATCAGCAGCGTCCTTCGGCTTATATGCACCGACAATTTTAACACGCAGCTTTTGCCCGCCTACAGGATAAAGGAAAACATCTCCGACATGAATATCGTTGCGGTACATGCCCTCTTCCATAATGACAGCCTCAAGTATTCCGCCAGCATCGACTGCAGAAGCATTCACCCAGCGCCCTTGGGCAAGCTCGGCTTTCTCCTCCAGTCCGGTGCTTGTAATAAGCGACATCTGCCGCTTCCGGCTTGCATCGACTTTCGTCGGATCTTCCGGTGTAACCTCAGCATTGCGGACGCCAAGCGTCTCAACGAAGGTCTGATACGGAAATCCAATCTGCTTCGGAACCCCATCCTTTATGTACGATTTGACTGCATTTAATGAGGCCAGATCCGTTACTTCACCGCCGGAAGCCTGATATCTCATCAGGAGGGAACCGGCAGGCAAGCCTGTGCTCTGCTCCTGAAGCGAAGTAGCGACGACACGCTTCAGGGCGCCGTCCGCATACATCGGAATACTTGTTGCGAATGCCACTGCCAGTATCAGGCCCGCCAGCGTACTGATGGTAAGCCAGCGTGTGTTCCACATTTTGCGAAACAAAAAACGAAATAGCGGCATTCCCATAGATTATTTACCTACAACTTTCTGCCCCGGTTTCAATCCCTCCAGGATTTCTACCTGTGTGGATGTCTGCTGTCCGACAGCAACGTCGACCTCACGTCTTCCCTCTCCATCCACAAGCTGAACATAGGTACGTGAACCAATTATGCGCAGAGCCACAGGAGGAATAACGATGGCGTTTTCTTTACGGTTCGTAATGATTTTAATCGATAATGGCGTTCCGCGGTTCAGTCCTTCAGGCATTTTGTCCAGTTCAACAATGAGGAAATCCTCTGGCTTCTCGGAGTTGTTATTGTTGCCGCCGCCCGGATTGCCGTTGTTGTTATCGTCCTGTTTCATCGGGAACTGCTTGACTTTGCCTTTATGCTTGCCGGCATTGTTAATATCAACCTCAACCGGCATGCCGATCGCAATCTGGTTCAGCCTATCCTTGGAAACATTCGCTGCAACAACCAAATGCGACGTATCCGCAACGACTGCAATCGGGTCATAAGCTTTGATTGAATCACCCTTTTTTGCCGTTACCGAAATTACTGTGCCGGTAAAAGGTGCTGTCAGTTTTGCCTTGGCAATATCAGCTTCCTTGTCAGCCATATCCTGCTGCGCCTGTTCAAAAAGAATTTTGGCTTCCTCAAATTCAAGGTCTGTCATTTCGTCCCGCTTGCGAAGTGTTTCTTTCATTTTCACTTCCTGAGTGCGGAAGTTCAGACGATCAGAGCGAAGCTTTTTCTCCAAATCACTTACATCCAATTCGGCAATTACCTGGCCAGCCGTTACATTATCGCCGGGTTTGACGTTAATGCTTTTGAGCTTCATGCCATCCAACTGGAAAGAGGTCGTCTCTTCCTGCACGGACAGCATCTTGCCGCTTCCTGTAACCGTAGATTCCAGGGTTGTTGTTGTAACCGTATACTCCGGTTTCTTGGAAATCTGCGGAGGCGTGATCGGCGGCAAAACCTCCTCATCCTCTTCTTTTGGCAGCAGCGAACAGCCGCTGGTTACAACAAGTGATGCGCCAATCATAATCACAAGCGCAGTTTTCATCCATTTAACGCGTCTTTGCCGCTTCGGGCTTTTTTCCTGGTGAAGCTCCGTGGATATATTAGACGAATTTTCCGTCCACCATTTCGTAGACATGGTCAGCAACCTCCAAAATCGTAGGATCATGCGTTGTCATACAGATTGAAACGCCTTCGGTTTGAATAATATTTTTGAATACAGCCATAATTTGCGCCGACATCTGGGAATCCAGCTCTGCGGTCGGCTCATCCGCTAAAAGCAGGCGCGGACGGTGTGCAATCGCTTTAGCTATCGCCACACGCTGCTGCTCTCCCCCTGAAAGCTCAAACGGACGATGATGCATACGTTTTCCGAGGCCTACCAAATCAAGCACCTCGGTTACTCTCGGTTTCCATTGTGCTTTTGGCACCTTGGCCATTCGCAAGGAAAGCTCTACATTCTCATAAGCGGACAACAGCGGCATCAAGGCAAAAGCCTGAAAGATAAAGCCCATATCTTTCCTCCGGACTATGGTGCGCTTATCATCGCCCAGCTTGTGAAAAGGCTTGTCGTCGAACCAGATTTCCCCCTCAGTCGGCTGGTCGAGGCCTCCCAGCATGTTGAGCAGCGTTGTCTTCCCGGAACCTGAACGGCCTCTCAGCATGACTAGCTGCTGATATTGCACTTGCATATGTATGCCCTTGAGCACATGCAAAGGCTTGCCCCCAACCTGGAAGGTGCGGACAACACCTTGGACATTCATTAAAGGACCGCTCGGAACATCTCTGGCCTGCACAATCTCCTTGGCAGCGGCTGTCTCCTGTCCCACAGCGGATATGTCAGCTTCAATGGGAGTCTCGGCAGCTTCTTTCTCTTCTTTCTTATCAACCAAAGCCGCAGCTCCCGCTTTTTCTTTCTTCCACCATTTCATCGTATACTAAAGACCTCCCTTCCTTAATTTCAGACATCCATGGCCTGCTGCTGGCAGTCAGGCTCATTTTGCAGAGAAAAATATAAGCTGTGTTCAGCCAAGATGACTAAAATCCTCATTACAAAAATTAGAGTCTTTTCATATACAGTATAGACGGTGCAGTCCGACAAAAAGTTACGTTATTTGAGCATAAAATATTTAAAGATTCCCTTAAGAAACAAGAAAACTTTCAAAAGGGCGTTTTTTCAAAAAAATGACAACTTTGTTTTTCACTTAAATATCAGCCATCTGAGATCATTAATATTGGATTAAAATTCTTTTAGATAATGTGAGAACGCTTTCCTCTCTGTTCACCATTTCACAAACACAGCTCCCATCTTCCATAAAAAAGGTGAATAACCTTTTGCAAACACTCATTTGCTCAAAATAAAAAGGCGCGGGCTGCAGCCCGCGCCTCTCATTAATGAATTAATTGCCGAATGACTGAGGGTTCTCGCGCCAGGATTTCAGCAGCGCAACCTCTCCTTCTTGAATCTTTCCAAGCTCCAAAGCGGCATCAATCAATGCCGTATAGTTGGACAGTGTAGCCAGCGGAATGCCAGCCTCGCGGAATCCTTCTTCAGCACGTGCCAACTGATAGGTGAAAATCGCGACTACACCTTGTACTTCTCCGCCGGCTTCAGCAACGGCCTGAGCCGCTTTAATGGAACTGCCTCCAGTGGAGATCAGATCTTCAATCACAACCACTTTTTGGCCTGCCGCCAGTTTGCCTTCGATCTGGTTTTGCTTGCCGTGCCCTTTTGCTTTGTCACGGATATAAATCATTGGCAGACCCAGCTTTTGCGATACCCATGCCGCATGGGGAATACCGGCAGTCGCTGTTCCTGCGATTACATCTGCATCCGGGTACAGCTCCTTCACCAAAGCTGCGAAGCCTTCCGCAACGATATCACGAATCGCCGGGAAAGACATGGTCAGCCGATTGTCACAGTAAATCGGGGATTTGATGCCCGAAGTCCAGGTGAATGGGTCATTCGGACGCAACGCTACAGCTTCAATATTCAGCAAGTGCTTGGCAATTTCCTTAGGCAAATTGGCAAGTGAAAGGTTACTCATCTTTGAACCAGCTCCTCTATAATAGTTTCCAGTGCTGCGCGCGGATCAGCAGCCGCCGTAATCGGCCGTCCAATCACCATGTAATCCGTTCCGGCATCCAGTGCCTGGCCCGGTGTCATAATCCGGGACTGGTCTCCGATGTCCGCTCCGGCAGGACGGATACCCGGAGTAATGGTTTTAAAAGCTAGTCCGCATGTGTTCTTGATCAGCCCGACTTCTTTCGGCGAAGCTACTACACCGTCGAGTCCGGCCTGCTTGGTCAGCTCAGCGTAGCGAACGACAGCTTGCTCTACCGTTCCGGCAATGCCTATCTCATCATTAAGAACCGGCTGGCTTGTGCTTGTAAGCTGAGTGACGGCAATAATGAGCGGCCGTTTTAATCCCGTTCCGACCAGTGCCTGTTCAACACCTTCCACAGCAGCTTCCATCATCTTCAGTCCGCCTGCTGCATGGACATTGAATACATCCACGCCCAGCTTGGCAATGCTGTTCGCTCCGCCTTTGACGGTATTCGGAATATCATGCATTTTCAAATCAAGGAATACATGATAGCCGCGCTTCTTCAACCCTTCAATAAATGCCGGGCCGGCAGCATAGTAGAGCTGCATGCCTACCTTTACAAAACAAGGGATACCATCCAGTTCACGAAGCAGCTTCTCTGCTCCTGCCGCATCCGGGTAATCCAGCGCAACCATGACGCGGCCTGCCGCTTCCTCACGTGTTAGCGTATGCACATTGGACATTCCAAACCCTCCTTATAGGTTGACAGAATAGACGGCCTGCCTGCCGCACCCGTCTTCCCTCAGCGGGAGACGGGTGGCAGCCGGAGGCCGCTTGATTCGGTTTTATTAGGATTGCAGTACAGGCATTGCGCGGGAAGAGAAGTTGATTGTCTCCAGCATGTTCAGCAATGCGCGTACAGTATCCAATGATGTCATACATACGACGCCGTTCTCTACTGCTTCACGGCGAATCCGGAAACCGTCACGCTCAGGCGTTTTGCCTTTTGTCAGCGTGTTGACAACAAAGTTCGCTTGTCCTCCACGGATCAGATCGAGAATGTTAGGCGTACCCTCGCTCAGTTTGTTGACGCGGGTGACCCGCAGGCCAGCCGCTTCCAGTGCGGAGGCTGTTCCGCCAGTTGCGATAATGTTGTAGCCAAGCTGGTAGAAGCCTTTCAGAATTTCGATGGCTTCTTCCTTGTCCTTGTCCGCAACAGTCGCAATGATTCCGCCAGTTGCCGGAATCTTCATGCCAGCGCCGATGAGACCTTTGTACAGGGCTTTGGCATATTGAACATCGCGGCCCATAACCTCGCCTGTCGATTTCATCTCAGGAGTCAGCGTCGGGTCAACACGGCGCAGCTTCGCAAAAGAGAATACCGGCACTTTAACCGATACATATTCATCTTCAGGCCAGAGTCCGTCGACATAGCCGAGATCAGCCAGCTTTGTGCCTAGAATCGCCTTGGTCGCCAGGTTTGCCATCGGAAGGTTCGTTACCTTACTCAAGAATGGCACTGTACGGGAGGAACGAGGGTTAACCTCGATCACATACACCTTCTCCTGATGGATAACGAACTGGATATTTACAAGTCCGATAACTTTCAGTTCTTTAGCGATATTGATTGTGATGTCAATAATCTGATCCTTGATATCCTGGGACAGTGATTGTGGCGGATACACCGCAATCGAGTCTCCGGAGTGAACGCCTGCGCGCTCAACATGCTCCATGATACCCGGAATCAATACCGTCTCGCCATCACAGATCGCGTCAACCTCTGCTTCTTTGCCAAGCATGTAACGGTCAATCAGAACCGGATGCTCCGGGTTGATCTTCACAGCCTGCTCCATGTAGCTGAGCAGCTCCTGGTCAGAGTACACGATTTCCATTGCACGTCCGCCCAGTACGTAGGAAGGACGCACCAGTACAGGATAACCGAGCCCGCTTGCCACATTTACAGCTTCGGATACCGAAGTAACTGTTGTACCTTCCGGCTGGGCAATTTTCAAATTGCGCAGGAGCGCTTCGAATTTCTTGCGGTCTTCCGCAGCGTCGATGGATTCCAGGCTGGAGCCGAGAATTTTGACACCGGCACGGCTCAGCGGAGCAGCCAGGTTAATAGCCGTTTGTCCGCCAAACTGTACGATAACGCCGATCGGCTTCTCCTGCTCGATGACATTCATGACATCCTCAAAGAACAACGGCTCAAAGTAGAGACGGTCTGAGGTGTTGAAGTCTGTCGATACTGTTTCCGGGTTGTTATTGATAATAACAGCCTCGTAGCCCGCATTTTGAATCGCCCAGACTGCATGAACGGTAGAGTAGTCGAACTCAATCCCTTGTCCGATCCGGATTGGTCCGGAGCCCAGCACCAGCACTTTTTCTTTTTGCGTTTCGATGACTTCATTTTCGGTCTCGTATGTCGAGTAATAGTAAGGCGTTGTCGCCTCAAACTCTGCTGCGCAAGTATCTACCATTTTGTATACCGGGCGGATATTTTGCGCAAGGCGGAACTCGCGAACTTGAACTTCAGTTGTATAAGCAGCACCTGGTTGTCCTTCCCCGCGAATCTCGGCAATTGAACGGTCGGTGAAGCCCATACGCTTGGCTTTGTACAGCAGTTCTTGAGTGAACTCAGAAGTTTTGCGAAGCTCGTCCTCAAACTGTACGATACGCTCCAGCTTATCGAGGAACCACCAGTCGATTTGCGTCAAGTCCTGGATCTGCTGAAGACTCCAGCCGCGGCGGAATGCTTCCGCCACCAGGAACATGCGCTCGTCATCCGGCTTTTGCAGACGGGTAGTCAGGACAGCATCATCCAGGCTCGAAGCATCCTTTAGATGAATGCGGTGTGCGCCAATTTCCAGCGAGCGGACCGCTTTATGAATCGACTCTTCGAAGGTACGGCCAATTGCCATAACTTCACCAGTCGCCTTCATTTGTGTACCCAACTTGCGGTTCGCAGAAATAAATTTGTCGAACGGCCAGCGTGGAATTTTCGATACAATATAGTCCAGTGTCGGCTCAAAGCAAGCGTAGGTTTGGCCTGTTACAGGGTTTACGATCTCATCCAGCGTGTAGCCAATCGCAATTTTTGCTGCCATTTTGGCAATCGGATAGCCTGTTGCCTTGGATGCAAGCGCAGAGGAGCGGCTTACACGCGGGTTAACCTCAATGACATAGTATTGGTAGCTTTGCGGGTCCAAAGCGAATTGTACGTTACAGCCGCCCTCGATGTTCAGGGCGCGGATAATTTTCAAGGAAGCGGAACGCAGCATTTGATACTCGCGGTCAGACAGCGTCTGGCTTGGAGCAACCACGATACTGTCACCGGTATGAACACCAACCGGGTCGAAGTTTTCCATGTTGCATACAACGATACAGTTATCAGCCGCATCTCGCATAACTTCATATTCAACTTCCTTCAAGCCGGCGATGCTTTTCTCGATCAGACATTGATTAATCGGGCTGTAGCGGATACCAGAAGCCACGGTTTCAACCAGTTCTTCTTCATTCGAACAAATACCGCCGCCAGTTCCACCCAGCGTGTAAGCCGGACGCACGATAATCGGATAGCCGATTTCGTTGGCGAACACAACAGCTTCCTCAACAGTTGTTACGATAACACTCTCCGGTACCGGCTGCTCAAGTTCACGCATCAGATCACGGAACAAATCACGGTCTTCCGCTTTCTCAATTGCTGTCAGCTGTGTACCGAGCAGCTTCACATTTTCACGTTCCAGCACGCCTGCGCGGGCCAGTTCAACCGCCATGTTCAGACCTGTCTGTCCGCCCAGTGTAGGCAACAGTCCGTCAGGACGCTCTTGGCGAATGATTTGCGTTACGAATTCCAGGGTAATGGGTTCGATGTAGACTTTGTCTGCCATGTTCGTATCGGTCATGATGGTAGCCGGGTTGCTGTTGATCAGCACAACCTCCATGCCTTCTTCTTTCAGTGCCTGGCAAGCCTGCGTTCCTGCATAGTCAAACTCTGCCGCTTGGCCGATGACGATCGGACCGGAGCCGATGACGAGAATTTTTTTGAGTTCATTATTTTTGGGCATATTGAAGTTCTCCTTTCAACGTTTCCGACAGCTCAGCCTGACGCGGTTTTTTCGGGTTATTGCGTTTGTGCTCACGAATCATCTCAATAAATTGATCGAACAGATAGCTGGAATCAAAAGGTCCCGGCGCTGCCTCCGGATGGTACTGCACAGTGAAGGCAGGATGAACATTATGCTTCAATCCTTCGATTGTACGGTCATTGTTATTAATGTGGGTCACAGACAAGTCAGTACCGGCAATGGTTTCTTCCAGCACAGTGTAACCATGGTTTTGCGATGTAATGAAGCAGCGGCCGCTTGCCAGTTCTTTAACCGGATGGTTTCCGCCGCGGTGTCCGAATTTCAGCTTGTCTGTATCCGCGCCGCAAGCAAGTGCAAACAACTGATGTCCCAGACAAATTCCGAAGATCGGATATTCGCCTAGCAATTCCTTGATTGTTTCCGCAGCATGCATGACATCTTTAGGGTCGCCAGGTCCGTTGGAAAGCTGAACGCCATCCGGGTTCA
Source organism: Paenibacillus pinihumi DSM 23905 = JCM 16419 (assembly GCF_000422505.1). Classification (GTDB taxonomy): domain Bacteria; phylum Bacillota; class Bacilli; order Paenibacillales; family Paenibacillaceae; genus Paenibacillus_D; species Paenibacillus_D pinihumi. The sequence continues at coordinate 715,998 of NZ_KE383864.1, forward strand.
GGCGGCGGATCTGCTCTGCTGTTGTATCATGAGGCACAACGACTACATCGCAGCCGCGCTTGGTCAGCTCTCTCAGAATACCACTCTTCGCGCCAAAGTCCATCAGAACGATACGCTCCTTGTCTCCAGGGCTGGAGAAAACATGCTTGGTAGAAGTCCGGGCAACCTGATCCGTCATCAATGGAACAGCTTTCAGACGTTCGAGAAGTTCTGCCTCGCTCTCGCTGCCGGTAGTCAAAATTCCCTTCATTGTTCCGTGATGGCGCAAAATTCGGGTGAGCATGCGAGTGTCGATATCGCTGATGCCCGGAATGCCATACTCTTTCAGAAGGTGGTCCAGGGAATATTGTGCGCGCCAGTTGCTTGGTACAGGCTCATGACGACGCACGACAAAGCCATGTATATAAGGGCGAACCGCTTCGAAGTCATCACGGTTGATCCCATAGTTCCCGATCAAAGGATATGTCATGGTTACAATTTGACCGCAATAGGACGGATCGGACAGCACTTCCTGGTATCCTGTAATTCCTGTATTAAATACTACTTCTCCTGCAGACTCAGCCTCAGCGCCAAACGATTGCCCTGTAAACAAGGTTCCGTCCTCTAACAACAATCTTGCTTGCATGTCATATCACTCTCCTAGTTAACTGTAACTTATCTTTCCGTTATGTTCTCTATCTATCCTGCGCTTATTCGGACCAGGCAACCGTGCCGTCTACGATCGTCAGGGTTGGCCAGCCTTGCAGCTTCCAGCCGCCGAACGGCGTATTTTTACCTTTGGATACAAAGCTTTGCGGATCAACCTCACGCTCATTTTCCAGATCGATCAGGGTCAAATCAGCAGGTGCGCCTGTTTCCAGACGGCCGCTGCCCAGTCCAAATACTTGTGCAGGTTTGCTTGTCATGCGTTCCAGCAGGAAGCCGAGGCTCCACTTGCCGGTTTTTACGAATTTGGTGTACATAAGCGGGAAAGCCGTTTCGAAGCCTGTAATTCCGAATGGTGCAAGCAGCATCCCGCGTGCTTTCTCCTCCGCACTGTGAGGAGCGTGGTCGGTTACGATAATATCAATCGTTCCGTCCTCGATTCCTTCAATAACCGCTTGTACATCACGCGGCGAACGCAGCGGCGGATTCATCTTCCAGTTGGCATCCATCGAAGGGATGTCTTCATCCGACAGAATCAGATGGTGCGGGCAAACCTCTGCAGTAACGTTAATGCCGACCTGCTTCGCCAGACGGATCAGGCGTAACGATTGCTCCGTGCTGACATGGCATACATGGTAATGAACGCCTGTTGCCTCTGCAAGCAGCACGTCGCGCCCGACATGGATTGCTTCCGATTCATTGGGAATTCCCTTTAGTCCGTTTTCACGTGCGAATTTGCCGTCCGTTACCGCAGCGCCTACAACAAGCGAATCATCTTCACAGTGAGCGATAATCGGCATTCCGAGCGAGTGAGCCAATGCCATCGCATCTTTCATCATTTGCGCATTTTGTACGCCGACACCGTCATCGGTAAATCCGATTGCGCCCGCTTCCTTCAATGCGGCAAAGTCTGTCAGTTCGCGGCCCAGCTCATTTTTGGTAATTGCCGCATATGGAAGCACTTTAACCGCGCCTTTGTCTTTTGCCTTATCGAGAATGTACTTGATTGTATCAGGCGTATCCGTAACCGGACGCGTGTTAGGCATGCAGGCGATCGTCGTAAATCCGCCCTTTGCCGCAGCCAGTGTACCCGTTTCAATATCTTCTTTATATTCAAAGCCAGGGTCGCGCAAGTGAACATGCATATCGATCAATCCTGCGGAAACCAGCTTGCCTTGTGCGTCAATAACTTCTGCGCTGCCCGTATCAGGAAGCTCGGCTGTCAGCTCAGCGATTTGTTTGTCCTTAATCCGAATATGGAGCGTTTTGAGTTCGTTTGTTTCGTTGTCCCATACTTTGCCGTTCACAATCCATAATGACATTGCCGCCATTCCCCTTTCTTATTGAAGCGATCTTTCAATTACAGCCATGCGTACCGGAACGCCGTTTTGCATCTGCGGGAAAATTCGCGATTGCGGGTGCTCAACCAGCACATCGTCAATTTCCACATTCCGGTTAACCGGTGCAGGGTGCATGATGATAGCGTGCGGTGCTATCTTTGCAGCCCGCTCTGCTGTCAGTCCAAAGTGCTCCCTGTAATCCTCTGCTGATTTGATCATGCCACTTTCATGCCGTTCAAGCTGGACACGCAGCATCATGATCACATCAGCTTTGAGCGCTTCATCAATGCTTACAATCGGTGCACCCAATTCAGGAGCCTGCATATTCGGAGGAGCGCAGAAGACAACCTTCGCACCGAATTTCGTGAGTGCCCACAAATTCGAGCGCGCTACGCGGCTGTGCAGAATATCGCCAACGATGGCGACTGTCAGCCCCTTCAAATCCCCAAATTGCTTGCGCATTGTGTACATATCGAGCAGTGCCTGCGTCGGATGCTCGTTGTTGCCGTCTCCGGCATTAATGAGCGGCACTTTGATCTTCTCGGCCAGCTCTGCCAGTACACCGTTTGGTTTCAACCGGATCACTCCAGCGTCAATTCCCATCGATTCCAGCGTACGCACCGTATCGTAAATCGATTCGCCTTTCTGCACACTGGATACGGCAGCAGAGAAGTTCAGCACCTCCGCACCAAGTCTTTTTTCAGCTACTTCAAAAGAGAAGCGGGTTCTCGTACTGTTCTCAAAAAACATATTGGCAACGAATTTGCCGGACAGCACCGGGTTGACCTTCTCCGGGTGATTTTCCCAGTAAGCTGCACGATTCAGAATCGAATCAATTTCCTCTCGTCCCAGCTCTTTCAGTCCCAACAAGCTTTTTTGCCTGATTTGAGTCAATGTCATCCCGCTTGCCCCCTATGATGTATAATCGTTACTTTGTCGGTTCCGTCAAATTCGGTTAAGGATACGTTAATTTCTTCAAGTTTGGACGTTGGCACATTCTTGCCCACATAATCCGGCCGGATTGGCAGTTCGCGGTGTCCCCGGTCAACCAGAACAGCCAACTGGATCAGCTGCGGCCGACCACGATCCATCAGGGCGTCCATCGCAGCGCGAATCGTTCTGCCAGTATAAAGTACATCATCGATGAGGATCACTTTTTTGTTCTGGATTGAAACCGGCTGGCCTCCATTTTCCAGACAGGCAGCTGATTCCCCCGCAGCCTCAGTCAATCTTCCATTTTCGCGATCATCGCGGTAAGAAGTGATATCCAGTTCTCCCACCTGGACGGGCTTGCCTTCAATCTCTTCTACCCGCTCGGCAATTCGCTTCGCCAGGTAGATGCCGCGGGTCCGTATACCCACGAACAGGCAATCATCGATGCCTTTGTTTTTCTCTACAATTTCATGTGCAATTCTTGTCAGTGCTCTGCGAATTGCAGTATCATCCATAATGACATGCGGATCTTGCATCATTTCTGCTGCCTCCTTCCGGTCGTAGTAAGCGCGAACTTGTCCAATTATCCATGGATCAAAAAAACTCCTTGCGGCGGGCGCAAGGAGTCTGAGGGCAGAAAAACAGCCACTTCGTGCAAGAAGCCATAACTAAGCCGCAGCCTAGCCGCTTCCTGTGCAACGAAAGAGCTTTCCAACCTATCACGCTACCTTGACAGCCTCACGGGACTGCACTTAAAGGTACTTCTATTCGATTAGATTGAATTATGCCACGTTCGACAAAAGATGTCAAGAGGTGAAGAATGGAAACAGTGCGGAGCATGTGGGAGGAAATGCGGAAGGATTGTGTGACATGCCTGCCTCCGGGGCGGGGTTGTACTTCCGATCGCTGTTACCCTCTGATTTCCCCTTATCTCCCCCACCCAGTGTAGGAAATCAGAGGATAAAGGCGAACGCTTGCGCTTCTCCAGTACAACCCCGCCCCTTCAACAATGTCCCCACACTGTTTTTATGAAAAGAAGAAGTGCTAAGCGCGTATTACACCTCCGCGCTTAGCTTTATGTTGTGTGAGTAGTGCTAGAGCTTATTCACAATAAAAATTTTGAAACAAGTTGAAAAATTAATGGAATTCGGAATTTAATCATGATTCTTTCTAATCAACAAGTTTAATATAGCAAAAGCAATAAAAAAGGCAAAGAGATCCCTGGATCTCTTTGCCTGATTTATGTTTCCGCCCCACTTACAGACTCAGCTTACGAATACGCTCAACAGCTTTCTCGGTATTTTCGCGGCTTCCGAATGCTGTCAGACGGAAGTAACCTTGTCCGCTTTGGCCGAACCCTACACCCGGTGTTCCGACAATGTGCGCTTCAGAGAGCAATTTGTCAAAGAAAGACCAGGAGTCCAGACCTTGCGGAGTTTTCAGCCAGATGTAAGGAGCATTCACACCGCCAAACACTTCAAGACCGATCGACTGCAGTCCATCCCGGATAATAGCCGCGTTCGTCATGTAGTAGTCCACGGTCTCGGCAATTTGCGCTCTTCCTTCCGGAGAATAAATCGCTGCTGCGCCGCGCTGGGTGACATAGGATACACCGTTGAACTTCGTCGTGTGACGGCGGTTCCACAGATCATTCACGATAATGGTGTTGCCGTTCTCGTCCAAAGCCTTCAGCTCGCGCGGAACGACTGTGTATGCGCAGCGTACACCCGTGAATCCGGCTGTCTTGGAGAAGCTGCGGAATTCAATCGCCACTTCCTTGGCGCCTTCAATTTCATAAATGCTGTGCGGCACATCATCTTCACGAATAAATGCTTCATAGGCAGAGTCGTACAAAATAATGCTGTTGTTGGCCCTTGCGTAATCTACCCAATGCTTCAGCTCTTCCTTCGTCAATGTCATCCCTGTCGGATTATTCGGGTAGCACAGGTAAATCAGATCCGCTCTGCGGGATGGCAGGCTAGGCTTGAACTGGTTCTCGGAACTGCTTGGCAAGTAAACCATATTTTCGTACTGGTTCGTCTCTTTGTTGAATTTGCCGGAACGGCCTGCCATAACGTTCGTGTCCACGTAAACCGGATAGACAGGATCCTGAACCGCTACGATTGCATCCTGGCTGAAAATCTCCTGGATGTTTCCGACATCACATTTGGATCCGTCACTGACAAAAACTTCGTTGGTGTTCAAATCAATGCCACGGGATTTGTAATCTCCCTCAATAATCGCATTGATCAGGAAATCATAACCTTGTTCCGGTCCATAGCCGCGGAATGAGCCGGGTTGGGCCAGCTCATCCACTGCGCTGTGCATTGCATCTACAACTGCTTGCGGCAATCCAAGTGTTACATCACCGATACCAAGGCTTATAATTTGCGCATCCGGATTTTCCTGCATGAATTTCGTTCTGCGCTTGGCAATTTCGGAAAAAAGATAGCTGCCCTGCAGCTCTGTATAGTTCTGATTAATTTTCGTCATTAGTCTCACCCTTCTTCGTGGATCTTCCTTACTTAAAGGATATCCTGTTTTGAGGATGGAAATAATGAAGAATTTAGCGAAAAGTTTGTACTATTCGCTTGTTCATGCGATTAAACCTTACTGTGTACGTAAGTTTTGCAGCTCGAACGCCATATCCTCCGGAATCGGACGCTCAAATTCGATATATTCTCCAGTACGCGGATGCTTGAATCCAAGCACAGCAGCATGAAGCGCCTGGCCTTTAAGTGCGATTGTCTTGTTGCGGCCGTATACCGGATCTCCAGCGAGCGGGTACCCGATGTATTTCATATGGACACGAATTTGATGCGTACGTCCGGTCTCAAGCTGCAATTGGAGCAGGCTAAAATCCCCCAGTCTCTCCAGCACGACAAAGTGCGTCACCGCCTCCTTGCTGTTGCGGCTGGTGACCATGTACAACTTGCGGTCATGCGGGTCCCGTCCGATAGGAGCATCTATAGTACCTTGATCATGGGGAACGTTGCCGTGTACAAGGGCCAGATACTTTCTGGTTACCGTGTGAGCCTTTAACTGCTCGGCGAGTGAGTGATGCGCAACATCGTTTTTTGCAGCCATTAGCAGGCCGGAAGTGTCCTTGTCAATCCTGTGCACAATACCTGGACGAACCTGACCATTAATACCCGACAGGTCTTTACAATGGTGCATGAGCGCGTTGACGACCGTACCGGACGGATGGCCCGGAGCAGGATGAACGACCATGCCGCGCGGCTTGTTAATGACGATGACATCACTGTCTTCATATACAACGTCAAGCGGGATGTCTTCAGGGACAATTTCCGCTGTCTCCGGCTCAGGAATTGTCAGCAAAACTTTGTCGCCCGCAGCAAGTTTCACATTAGCCTTGGAATTGCGCCCGTTGACGAGCACATGGCCCTGCTTGATCCAATCCTGCACTTGGGTTCTGGATACATCTGCACCAGCTTGTTCTGTAACGAACTTGTCCAGCCTCTCGCCTGCCTGGTCAGCGTCGATGTCCCATTCAAGCGTCTGTCCTGCTGCTTCATCTGTTTCATCTGCCTCTTCTGTTACATCTGATTCGAATTCCAATTCTAATTCCTGTTCGTCAATATGTTCATTAAATGGATTGTTCACTGTGATCATTGCCTTCCTTTTCCTTCTTGCTTTCTTCCTTCATAGACAAAATCGTATCGAGCAAAATAAGCGCAACCCCGCATACGATTGCGGAATCGGCGATGTTAAAGATCGGGAAAATATAGCTGCCAAAGGTGAATTGCAAAAAGTCCACCACTTCCCCGTACAATGCACGGTCAAGGAAGTTGCCTACAGCACCGCCCAGAACGAGGCCAAGCGCCGAAAGCAGCATTGGCTTGCCTGATTTCCGGTTCATATAGATGTACCCGATAATTCCGGCGACAACGATAACGGTTATGATTAGAAAGAATATCCGCTGTCCCTCCAAAATACCGAATGCAGCCCCTTTATTCCGATGGGAAGTAATGATGAAGAAGTTGCCGATTACGCTGATTTTATCTGCGATTTCCAAATTCGTTGAAATCATCTTCTTCGTTACCCAGTCGATGATGAACACGACCACTGCAATCCAGTAATAATAATACGTTCTCATTCGTTCCCCTCCGGCAATTTGCGATTGGCTGATTTTACTAGCTTCTCGCCACTATTTATTGCGAACATTGTACCACAATTGCGGTATGTATCACCAGCAACGCAATCGTCCCAAGTCCTCTTAAAGCCCAATTAAAAGCAGCTCGGCTGATAAATGAATTTGCTGTCTTCCGAGAAAACTATATGCATCCGTTATTTCCGGAGGTACTTCTAAAGCCCTCGAAAGGAGCATATTCCCGTCATGCGAAATCTTACCGAACAACAACTGCTGAAGCTGCATAAGCGGCTTTTGGAAGACAGGCGTGATATTGAACAGCGGATTTCTGATCATGAGCATTACGGGCTTGGAGACTCGTTTAAGGATAGTACAGGCGAGCTCTCCCCGATTGACAATCATCCAGGCGATGTGGCAACTGAGCTGTATGAGCGTGAAAAAGATATTGCCCTGCATGAGCAGGAAGAACTGCATTTGGTCCGCATTGAAGCAGCACTGAACGCTATTCACAAGGAACAGTATGGCCTATGCCAAACTTGCGGCCAGCCGATTCCTTATGAGCGTCTGGAGGCAATGCCTGATACCTTATACTGCGTAGAGCATGCTCCGCGGCAATTTGTATCGGATGCCCGGCCTGTAGAAGAACAGTATTTATCCCCGCCATTCGGGCGTACCAGCATGGATGAGAGGGAGGACTATAACGGCTTTGACGGTGAGGACGCCTGGCAAATTGTCGAGCAATGGGGCAATTCGGACTCTCCGGCCATGGCTGAGCATCCGGGAGGCGACTATGACCAGCTCAGTATTGAAGCGGATGAAAATGACGGGTTTGTCGAGCCGCTTGAGAGCTTCCTTGCCACCGACATAACCGGCAATCACAAAGCATTCTACCGCAACAGCCACTATCGCAATTACTGTGATACAGGCGAAGGCGATTTAACGCTTGAATTTAGTGACGATGATTTGTAAATTTATAAATGCAGGTATCTTCAAAAAAGCTCCCGCTCTGATTTTGTCCCTTGTTACCGGGGACATAGCCAGAGGGGAGCCGTTTTACATTTTTAGATTAGTTATGCAATCGCGATACCGATCGTTCTGTCACCAGCCTGTGCCTGCTCCATATTGGCTGCATCGCCATAAGCAATGGAGTTGACAAGCACATTTTCCTTCAATACATGCTCGAAGGCTTGTGCAGCAGCCAGCAGTTCCTCATCCAATTTCAAGGTCAGGACAATCCGCTTCTCAATCGGCAGGTCAAGCTTCTTGCGCGTATCCTGAACCGCACGGATAATTTCACGAACCCAGCCTTCCTGTACAAGCTCCGGTGTAATGTCCGTATTTAGCGCAACGGTCATCAGATAGCCGGATGCCGAAGCAAAACCGGATTTCGCCTGTTTCTCGACAAGCAGCTCATCGACGCCAATTTCGAGCAGTTCCCCTTCGGCTGTTGTAAAGGTAAACGACCCTTTACTTACAATCGCTGAGGTTTCACTGGAGCTAAGCCCTTTCAGATAACCCTGAATCGGACCTACATGCTTGCCGTATTTTTTACCAGCCAGCTTCAGGTTCAGCTTCAGAATGAAATCTACAAAGCCGTTATCATCATTCTGAACGATAATTGCTTTGACATTGATTTCATCTTTAATGATTTCCTCATACTCAGCCAGATTAAAGCTGCGGTCCAGGGAAACAATCAGCTCAGACAGCGGCTGTCTCGTTTTGACGCCTGTCTCATTGCGTACATTGCGCGCCAGCTCAACGATCTGCTGCGCCGTCTCCATATCGCGCTCCAGCGCCTCATCGATGGCATTCTCATCAGCCTTCGGATAATCTGTCAGGTGAACGCTTTGGCCTCCGCCCAAATTCAAGTAAATTTCATCTGCAATAAGCGGCGCATACGGAGCAATCACACCGGATAGTGTCAGCAACACCTCACGCAGCGTCTGGTAAGCATTGACTTTGTCTTCGCCCAGTCCGCTTCCCCAGAAACGGTCACGGGAACGACGGATATACCAGTTGCTCAGCTCGTCGACAAATACCTCGATTGCCTTAGCTGAATTCAGGAAGTCATTCGCATCCAGCCCTTTGCTGACTTGCTTGATCAATGAATTCAATCTCGACAGAATCCAGCGATCCAGCTTGTTCGCAGACGGTTTGACTTCATGCTGCTCTGCATCGAACTGGTCGATTGTCGCATACAGCACATAGAAGGCATGCGTATTTACAAGCGTGTCGATCACTTTGGACTTGGCTTCACCTACAATACCGCGGGAGAAGCGCTTGCTGCTCCAAGGCGCACTGTCGGCCAGAAGCGCCCAGCGGAAGGCATCCGTTCCGTATTCATTAATGATCTCCCACGGATCGATAACATTCCCTTTGGACTTGGACATCTTCTGTCCATTTTCATCGAGAATATGTCCGGTTGAAATAACCGCTTTGTACGGCGCTTTGCCCGTGTACAGCGTCGAGACAGCGAGCAGGCTGTAGAACCAGCCGCGTGTCTGGTCAATTCCTTCACAGATCATATCCGCCGGGAACTGATCCTCGAACGTCTCTTTATTCTCGAACGGATAGTGATGCTGTGCAAAAGGCATCGATCCGCTGTCGAACCATACGTCAATAACTTCGGATGTTCTGCTCATTACACCGCTTTCGCAATGCGGACATTTCAGATGAACGTCATCCACATACGGTTTGTGCAGCTCGATATCCTCAGAGACAGCCTGAGCAGCACGGCTGCGCATATCCTCTACGCTGTGAGGCGCATATTCGCCTTTGCAATCGCCGCATACCCATACGTTAAGAGGAGTTCCCCAATAGCGGTTACGGCTGATATTCCAGTCCACGACATCTTCCAGGAACTTGCCGAAGCGGCCTTCCTTAATATGACCCGGGAACCATTCCACGGAGTTATTATTGGCAATCAGCTGATCTCTTACAGCTGTTGTTTCAATGAACCAGCTCTCCATCGCATAATAGATGAGCGGCGTTTTACAGCGCCAGCAAAATGGATAGCTGTGCTCATAGCGCTCTTTGCTGAACAGCAGGTTGCGTTCGCTGAGCATTTTAACAATATCGATATCAAGCTGTCCGTCTTTGACGAACCGGCCGGCAAAATCAGTTACAACATCGGTATATTTACCTGCATTGTCCACCACATTCAGCATGCCGATCTTGTGCTGGCGGGCAGCCTTATAGTCATCATCACCGTGGGCAGGTGCAATATGAACAATTCCCGTACCACTTGATTCGGTAACAAAGTCAGCAGCAATTACGACATGTCCGTTCTCCACAGTAGCGTAACTGAACGGCGGCTCATAGGCAAGACCAGCCAGCTCGGAGCCTTTTACAGAGCCGGTGATTTCGTAGTCTTCTTTCATGACCTTCTCAACCAGATTCTCGGCCACTATAAAAGTCTCGTCATTTTTGCTTACTTCTACATAGACCAGCTCAGGATTTACAGCAAGCGCGACGTTGGCCGGCAATGTCCACGGCGTAGTCGTCCAGGCCAAAATCGAAGCGTTGCGCTCCTTCAGTCTGAACTTCACGGTGGCGCTCAAGTCTTTAACATCCTCATAGCCCTGTGCGACTTCATGGGAGCTGAGTGTTGTCTGGCAATCCGGGCAGTATGGGCTTACGCGATGTCCGCGGTACAGCAGCCCTTGGCTGTGCAGCTTCGCGAGAATCGTCCAGATACTCTCGATATAGCTGTTATTCAGCGTTATATAAGGATTCTCCATGTCCGTCCAGTAGCCGATTGCTTCGGTCAGCTCGCGCCATTGCTTTTCATAATCGAATACGCTTGCTTTACATTTCTTGACGAACTCTTCTACGCCATACTTTTCGATCTCCTGCTTGCCCGAGATACCCAGCTGCTTTTCAACGCCAAGCTCTACAGGCAGACCATGTGTATCCCAACCAGCCTTACGGACAACCCGGTAGCCGGACATCGTTTTGTAACGGCCGATGAAATCCTTGATAACCCGGCCCAGCACATGTCCAATATGGGGCGCACCGTTAGCCGTCGGCGGGCCATCATAAAATACAAAATTCGGTTTGCCTGCACGATTTTCGATTGACTGCTTGAACGTATCCTCTTTCTTCCACTTCTCCAGCACCTTCAGCTCGCGGCTGCGTGCTTTTTCCTTGACATCCACACGATTCATTGCCATGTCCAAAGCTCCTTTTCCCTGTTGATTTCATGACTTGCCTGCTATGCTCAAAAGCATTTTCCGGAGGACAACAGCAGTTTTCCGCAAAAAACAAAAAAAGCCACATCCCAAATAGGGACGAGGCCTGCTCGCGTTACCACCCTGTTTCCGGTCCATCCTGCGGTCCGGCACCTTCATCACGGACAATCATCCGTGTTCCCTGTAACGGGGGATACCGGCAATGCTTACTTGCATGTTCAGCACTGCTTCTCGGAGAGGATATTCCGCGGCGGCTTGATCATCGGCTCCCAGCATACACCGATTCTCTGGAGATCAATTCTGCTGCATACTTGTTCTCGTCATCGAAATTCAAACCATTATTACTACTATTTATACCCTTCCGCAATCCAAATGTCAACCGGCACCGGTCATTTGTCCAGATTGGCAGCGGCTTCACGGGAAGCTTCATCCAGCGAATTCCAGCCGTCCTGGCTAAGCAACTCAAGCTGCGCCTCCACAAGCGTGCGGAATCTTGCCCGGTAGATGGAAGCCTGCTTTTTTAGCTCCTCGACCTCAAGCGCAACTTTGCGCGACTTGGCCAGTGAATCGTTAATAATGCGGTCAGCGTTTTTCTCGGCTTCTTTAATGGTAAGCTGCGCTTCTTTTTTGGAGTTGTTCTTCACTTCGTCGGCTGCTTCCTGGGCTACAATAATCGTTTTGCTCAGCGTCTCTTCGATGTTGGCAAAATGGTTCAGCTTCTCCTGAAGCGCCAGTACCTGATTTTGAAGCTCCTTGTTCTCGCGGATGATGCTCTCGTAATCTTTGATCACCTGGTCGAGAAACTCGTTAACCTCATCCTCATCGTAACCGCGCAGACGGCGGCCGAATTCTTTATTATGTATGTCCAATGGCGTCAACGGCATTGGCGCACCTCCTAATGAAATGACGATTGACCTGATACTCCCTGCTATGGGTTCGACAAAAGCGGATCAAATTCCTGCCTTATGTCAAATAAATTTACCTGCCTTCACGCGAATACGGCCTTTTTTCGTCATTCCCTCAACATCCAGCAGCTTGAATCTTCCCAATCCCTGTATAGACACAACATCTCCGGCACCAAGCAGCTTCGAGGGGTCCTCAGTCTGCTTCCAATTGACCCGGCAGCGGCCGGCTCTAATCGGATCAACGATTTTGGCACGGCTGATGCGGTAAACATCACTGCATATCCCGTCCAGCCGGAGGGAGGCCACTGTAAAGCTGATCTCTTCCAATTGCTGGCTGGATACCCGGAGCTGGTCAGCCGGAAGAATATCTGTCCATACATTTGCGCGATGAACCTGGCGCAGATGGAGATTCATGAAGTCTGCAATTTCTTCCGCGACAAGGCAATGGCAGCCATCCTCAAGAACATGAATATCGCCAATACGGTCCCGCTTGATCCCAAGACCAAGAATAGCCCCCATGTAATCACCGTGATCGAGCTCGGACAGCGACTTGTCCGTCGAAGAGACGGACAGCACAACAATGCCCGCAGGCTCGTGCTCAAGCGGCCTGTAATCTGGAGCAATAATGGCCCGCTTGCGCTCTGCCTCCGGGCTGCCCCCGTCCAGCCTCACGGCAACATCAACATTCCGGTTAACCAGTGTAGTGAGAATATAGGCCTGCCGCGGATCAAGGAAGTCGGTGCGCTTCAGCTCATGCAGCTGGCCGGCACGCTCCACCCATTCCCAGGCACGGTCAACAAATGACCGCTCATCGGGATGGAAGTGATCGTAGAACTCGGTTCTCATAATCCAGGTGCGATAAACCGGATAACAGCAATCAGCCCCATGGCGACAAAACGGAGGGCAAATACAGCTACGATCGGGGAAATATCCAGCATTCCGCCAATTGGTGGAATGAAGCGTTTGAAAATGGACAGATACGGCTCAACGAGCTTCCCCAGGAATTGCCCGATAAAGCTTTCCCTGGCATTCGGGAGCCAGGATAGCAATACATAACCAATAATCATGAACGTGTAAATGGATTGAATCGTATTAATAAAATTTTCCACTTTAACTAAGGTCACCTCGTTTTACTGTAGTCAATGATCATCGGCCAAAATTTCGGATATGGTGCCTTGAATTTCAACGGAGTCCGGTGTGCACAAGAAAATATTGCCCCCCAGCTTGGAAATATTCCCGTTAAGCGCGTACACCGTACCGCTCAAAAAATCCAGAATGCGCAGCGCCTGATCCGTTCTAACTCGCTGCAAGTTGACAACAACAGGACGCCTGGAGCGAAGATGCTCCGCAATTTCCTGTGCTTCCTCGTAGGAGCGGGGCTCATTCAGCACAACACGTACATTTTTCTGGCTGTGAATGCTGACCACATTATTTGTTCTCGAATTATTCTTACGTGATTCAAAGGGAGTGGTTTCAGCTTCTTGGGAATCCTGTCTCGGTGACTTGTTGTCCTGATCTATTATTTCCTCCACTTCATCCTGCAAGCCAAAGAAGCTCATAAAACGGTTCATGACACCCATCTTCATTCCTCCTCTTTACCCACTAAAATTGTACCCAGGCGGAGCCAATTCGCACCTTCCTCAACTGCAACCTCAAAATCATTGGACATTCCCATGGAGAGCCCAGTCACCGGTTCATTTGTCACCGCCTGCTGGTTCAGCTCGTCTCTAAGCTGTCTAAGCCCTCTGAATACAGGGCGGGTCTGTTCAGGTTCCATCTCATAAGGAGCCATGGTCATCAAGCCTTCAATTTTAACATGTGTAAAGCGGGACAGCTCCTTCGTAAAAGCTACAAGCTCCTCGGGTGCAACACCGTGCTTCGAATCCTCCCCGGACACATTCACCTGCAAAAAGCAAGGAACGATAATTCCAAGTTCTTCTGCCTTTTTATCAATTGCGGCAGCAAGCGATTCACGGTCAAGGGAATGAATATAAGAAAATCTGCCGACGACCTCTTTTACTTTGTTCGTCTGCAGAGAGCCGATAAAGTGCCAGATGGCTTGTCCGGCCTCCCCCAAGACTCCCGACTCGGAGAGACTATGCGCAGCATGCCACTTGTCCTGCGCATTTTGCCATCTATTCTCCCCTACATGGACAAGCCCTGCACGAATGACATCCATTGTGGAAGCCACGGATACATATTTCGTCACTGCAATGATGTTTATATCATCTCTGGAGCGTCCGCTGCGCTCGCATGCAAGCTTCAGCCGCTCTTCAACGTCTGCGATTCGATGTTCCAGCGTCAAGAGAATGATTCACCTCTTTCCCATACCAATCCAGCTGGCCATACGCCCTGTTCTCCCCTGTTCCATCCGATGGGAAAAGAAAAGATCAGTGCGACAGCCTGTGCACATCTGTGATAATTCGATGCGGGTCGGCAAAATTCCTGCTTTTATCATAATCTGTCGGTTAATTTCTTTCAAGTTTATCCTCGCTTTGCCGCTATCTGCAGCAAACAGCGCATTCGGAGCTATGTCTGCGCCTTGCTCCCGAAGTTCTTTCAGCAACGGCTCCACTCTGCTGATTACCGGTCCGTCCACCTCGTAGCAGCAGTCTTCAATTGAAGGGCCTATCGCCGCCAACAGCTCGGAAGGGCGTGAGCCATACTGCGCCGCCATCGCTTCTACTGTATGCCGGGCAATCTCTGCAACCGTCCCCTTCCAGCCGGCATGGGCCAGCCCGATGGCCTGATGGACCGGATCGTAGAAGTACAGCGGAACACAATCCGCATATAAAGAAGCCAGTAAAATTCCAGGCTCATTCGTAATCAGGGCATCCGCATCCTGAATCGCATCCTCTCTGGCTTCGCGGCCCCGGCCCCGCTCCAAGGCGGTCACGGTATGTACCCTGGCACCATGAACCTGTTCCGCACAGGTCCAGGATGCCAGCGGCCATCCGAGCGCCTCAGTTACCGCATTGCGGTTGCGCACGACCGTCTCTGCAGCATCATCCACGTGAAGGCCCATATTGAGCGATTTCCTGGGAACCTCGCTGAACCCTCCGCTGCGTCCTGTAAAACCTGCGGTCAGCGCTTCCTCTTCCTCCATCCAGGAAGACAAATAAAACAGCGAAGGCCCCTTCGCTGTCTGTTTCCATTCAAACGGTTCCATTAATGTCAGCACCCCCATCTTGTCGTGCAGGCGTATTCATTGTTTTGCGTCTGTCGTTACCACTTCGTATTATTTTAACACAAAATTATAGCTTTTGGTTTACCTGAGATGCTCGCTATTCTCCGATACCCGGTACGTACGGGATTCCTCAACCAGCACCAGCACGACATCCGCCCCTATTTTTACAATGTTGCGCCAAGGGATTACGATTTCCGTACCGCCTCCAAGCCAGCCAAACTTTTTATTATAAGGGACAACGATCGCATCAATTTTGCCTTCCCGCAGGTCCAGCTCCAGATCACTGACCGTACCTATTTTTTTGCCGTCGACAATATTAATAACATCCTTCATTTGAAATGCTGATATTTTCAAGCGCAATCACCACTTTTCCGTCCCGTATTTTGTGCTGTACTTCTATATACTTATGAACAATAGCAGGACGACATGTTATACTTGCAGGGATTTTATCCGGTTGCCGCATAGAAAAAACCGGCATAGGCCGGTTTTGGTTGATGTTGCATCATGTCTACACTTGCTTGACATGCTTTTGCATTTGTTGGATCGCTGATTTTTCCAGTCTGGATACCTGGGCCTGCGAAATGCCGATCTCATCGGCGACCTCCATTTGGGTTTTACCCTGAAAAAAACGCATCGACAATATCATTTTTTCCCTGTCGTTCAGCTTATGCATGGCCTCACGAAGTGCAATTTCTTCAATCCAGGATACGTCCTTGTTCTTATCATCGCTGATCTGGTCCATTACATAGATCGGATCACCGCCGTCATGGTAGATCGGCTCAAACAAGGATACCGGATCCTGAATCGCATCCAGTGCGAACACGACATCCTCCTTGGGCACATTCAGCGCCTCGGAGATTTCGAAGATTGTGGGTTCGCGGGAATTTTTGTTCGTCAGGCTGTCGCGGACCTGAAGCGCTTTATACGCGATGTCGCGCAGACTGCGGGAGACGCGGATCGGATTATTGTCCCGCAAATAGCGGCGGATTTCACCGATAATCATCGGCACGGCATAAGTCGAAAATTTCACATTTTGACTTAAGTCAAAATTGTCAATGGCTTTCATAAGTCCAATACAACCTACCTGGAACAGATCATCCACGAATTCGCCGCGGTTATTGAACCGCTGTATGACACTGAGCACCAGTCTCAAATTGCCATTGACTAATTTCTCTCTGGCTGCCCGTTCATTTCGGGTTTGCAATGCCGTGAACAGCTCTCTCATTTCGACATTGGTCAGGACAGGCAGTTTCGCGGTATCCACTCCACAGATTTCAACTTTGTTTCGGGTCAACGTGATTACCTCCCAAGGAGAAACATTAATGTACATTATCCCCTTGGCAACCCTTTTTATTCCTCTACACCATTTTGTTAAATTCTTTCCTGAGACGTTTTATAATCCGTTTTTCCAGCCTGGAAATGTAGGATTGGGAGATGCCAAGCAGGTCTGCCACGTCCTTCTGCGTCTTCTCCTCACCGTCCGTCAGGCCGAATCTAAGCTCCATAATCATTCGTTCGCGCTCGGTTAATTTATCCAGTGCCTTGTGCAGCAGCTTACGGTCAACCTGCTCCTCAATATTGCGGTAAATCGTATCATTTTCCGTACCAAGCACATCTGATAACAGCAGCTCATTGCCATCCCAATCAATATTCAGCGGCTCATCAAAAGAAACCTCGGTTCTGATCTTGTTATTGCGCCGCAAGTACATCAGGATTTCATTTTCGATGCATCGTGAAGCATAGGTTGCCAATTTAATTTTTTTCTCCGGATCAAAAGTATTGACTGCCTTGATCAGGCCGATTGCGCCGATGGATACGAGATCCTCAATGTTGATGCCGGTGTTCTCAAATTTTCTGGCGATGTAGACGACGAGGCGCAAATTGCGCTCGATCAGCATGGCCCGGATTGCGGTATCTCCAGAGGAAAGCTTGGTCAGCAAATACTCTTCTTCTTCACGGGTCAGCGGCGGCGGCAGAGCTTCACTTCCGCCAATATAATAAATTTCTTCACTTTTTAACCCGAATAAAAACATAAACCGGTAATAATATAACTGCAGGATCAGTTTCCATTTCACAACCATCTTGGCAATTCCCTCCCTGTCTGTCATGCTTCTTGGGACTTCAATTCAGTAGCCTTTTCTACTAATGACGGATGGATAATTGCCTGATAGGCACCATCTGAAACCAGCCTTCCACCATCCAGCCCGATCAACACCTTGAAGGATTCATAGCTTCGTCCCTCCTGCTCAATGCGTACGTGATCCGGCTTAAGCGCCAGCATAAATTGCGTTCCCCGATTCACTCCGCGATACGGAATGAGACGAAGACGATCCTGCCATACGCACTGCTCCTCTCCGATACCTGCAACGAGTTTGTCAACCTCTGCATCCTTGATCCTCTCCAGCCAGGACGGCGGGAAATCTTCCTTCCACAGGGAAGCCTCCATAACCATCACAGGGGTACGCGTCAACGGATCATACAGATGATTTCCGGTATCGATCAGACCTCTGCACCGTTTTTCCTGTCCGCCGATATGCACAATGACATCCGCCAGATGATTCATCATTTGCTCGCGCTGCTTACGTCCATTTAAAACTCCCTTGTACAGAAACAGGGCGATCGCGAAGGTTACCGCCAAGAAAACAAGTCCAATGCGGATACCATAACCTTGGCCGCCTGTTCGCATGAGCCAGATGCCGTTCCAGACCTCGCTGCGGCTTTGCAGAAGATAGTAAATGCCGAACATGCCGCCTGCTGCTGCAAAGCTGATTCCGTAAAATGCCGCCACCAAATTGATAAAGCTCTGAAGACTCGTGAAGCCAAAAGCGACCCATACCATTAGCAAAGACAGTCCGAACTTCACACCCAGGGTAAAAATAGACGCAAGGGGCGGAACAAACATCAGCACGACATAAGCCGCACCGATCGTCGCAGCCAGCATAATGCGCAGCCTGCGTACGGGAACACCGCGAACCCAGGCTGTCACCAGCAAAATCGCGGCGTCCATAAGCAAATTCAGTAAAAAGACCAAATCGACATAAACAACCAGTTCCTTCAACTCCCTGCCTCAAGCCGGTCATTTTGCTTCGGCTCTCTCCCGCTGCTTGTGTTAACACTCCGGTCTTAATTGGCAGCACGGGTGCGGCCTCATGCTCCTCATCATCGGATACATGCCTGCAAAGTGCGGAATGGCTGGTATCTTCGGCCATGTTGTACAAGACCCGGATCGACTTGAACCCAGTATATTAAAATCTTATTTCAATGTCTGTCTAAACATGCCGTCATGACTCTTGTTTTTTTGTCGAGTTTTCATGGGAGGAATATGTTGTGATTCAATCGTTCAGTTGTGATTAGAGGAAAGAATATTAATAGAATCGTTTGTCAGTATGGGGGTAAGCCAGGAATATAGAGATTTCTATTGCCCAGCAAATTTTGTAGTTTTTCATGCTGCTTTTATTTTGACTTCTGCTATTTTTAAATGTCCTATACAAATAAAAGACAATTGTAAACAGAACGTATGTTTGGTAAAATAAAATTATCAGGATAACTGGATCGGCCAGACGGCAGGATCGTGCGCCCAGCCGAGACGGCCTGTCAGCGAAAAACAGGCTATTGTCATTTCACACAGAAATAGCAGCTTTTATGGAAGTGAAGCTTATAACTCTTATATTTCCACAAAAAAAGACTGCCCCAAAGGGCAGTCCCGGTAATCAGATAAGTGAAAGAATTAAAATGATTGCCTGTAAGAAGGGCAATTAACGATCGGAGCGTGGACGGTTTCTCAGGAACGCAGGAATGTCCAGTTGGTCGCTTCCTGTATTGTTGCCGAACGGCTTCAGGTTGGAAGACGATGAAGAGGAAGAGCTTGGACGAGCCTCACCGCTCTCGGCCGGCTGGCCTGGCGTACGGCGAATTTGAGGAGGCGCTTTGTGTTCAAAGCCTGTAGCAATTACAGTTACTTTGAAGTCATCTTTAAGTTCCTCATCAATCATCGCACCAAAAATCATGTTCACTTCCGGATCGGATGCAGCCATGACGATCTCAGCAGCCTCATTGACCTCGTAAAGCGAAAGATTGGAGCCCCCGGTAATATTCATGATAACGCCCCTTGCGCCATCAATTGAAGTTTCCAGAAGCGGGCTCATGATCGCCTTGCGTGCAGCCTCGGCAGCACGGTTCTCGCCTGTTGCGATTCCGATACCCATCAATGCAGAGCCGCGCTCTGTCATGATTGTTTTAACGTCCGCAAAGTCAAGGTTGATTAATCCCGGTACAGCGATCAAGTCAGAGATACCTTGTACAGCCTGGCGAAGAACGTTATCCGCTGCCTTGAACGCCTCCAGCATCGGCGTCTTCTTATCGACGATCTCAAGCAAACGGTCGTTTGGAATAACAATCAGTGTATCGACCTTTTCCTTGAGCGCTTCGATACCCAGTTCAGCCTGGCTGCAGCGTTTACGTCCTTCGAACGTAAACGGACGTGTTACAACCCCTACTGTCAGCGCACCGCATTCGCGTGCAATTTCAGCAATAACCGGGGCTGCACCCGTTCCGGTACCGCCGCCCATACCGGCTGTAACGAAAACCATATCCGCACCTTTGAGGGTATTGGCAATCAGGTCCCTGGATTCTTCTCCCGCTTTCTTGCCGACCTCCGGGTTTGCTCCGGCGCCAAGTCCGCGGGTCAATTTATCGCCAATTTGAAGCTTATGCTCCGACTTAGCCAGATGCAAGGCTTGCGCATCTGTATTAACCGTTATAAATTCAACACCTTTTACACCGTTCTCAATCATTCGGTTTACTGCATTGCTGCCGCCGCCACCTACTCCGATGACTTTAATCTGCGCCAACTGCTCCAAATCGAAATCGAATTCCAACATTTCTCTTATCCCCCGATCAAATGAATTCGCTAAACATATTTTTTAACCGCTCAAACAGTCCGGGTTTGGAGGGCGCAGAAGGACTGGCTTTCCGATTGCTCGGTTTCTTCGGTGTTCCAGCAGGGCGGCTTCTCATATATTTGGAAACATATTGTATCATGCCGACTCCGCTCGTATAAGCCGGATCACGCACGCCGATATAATCGGGAACCGCAATTC
The DNA here is from genome assembly GCF_000422505.1 of Paenibacillus pinihumi DSM 23905 = JCM 16419. GTDB lineage: Bacteria > Bacillota > Bacilli > Paenibacillales > Paenibacillaceae > Paenibacillus_D > Paenibacillus_D pinihumi. The sequence goes on from NZ_KE383864.1 coordinate 736,408, forward strand.
GAACCGAGGATTGGAGTTCAAGCTGTGCCAGCTGGAGAACGCCCGGCATGGATACCGCACCGCCAGTAAGCACGTATCCCCCTACTTTATCACCGAAGCCAAGACGTTTAACCTCTTGAAGTGCCAAATGGAACACTTCCTGCATCCGCGGCTCGATAATATTGGCCAAGTCAACCTGGGAGAACTCTTTTTCCACGTTGCTGCCCATTCTCATCACTTTAAAACGCTGATCATCGGCTGCATCGTCAATCATCGAACAGCCGTATTTCAGCTTGATCTTCTCCGCTTGCTCTGTCTGAGTGCGCAAGCCGTAAGAAATATCATTGGTCACATACTCTCCGCCAATAGGCAGCGTAGAGGTTGCAGCCAGATTGCCCTGCTCAAAAATGGCGAGTGTACAGGAGCCAGCACCGATATCAACAAGCACGGTTCCCATCGACTTCTCATCTTTGGTCAGAGCCATTTGACCCGATGCCAGTGACATCAGAATGACGCCAGAAATCCGCAGCTCCGCTTTCTCTACGCAACGGATCAGGTTATGTATCGCTGTCTTTGCCCCGGTAATTACCGTGGCTTCAACTTCCAGGCGCACGCCAATCATACCGCGCGGGTCTGAAATGCCATCCAGTCCGTCTACCAGGAACTGCTTGGGAACGAGTCCGATAATTTCACGCTCCGGGGGTAAGGCTACTACCTTGGCCGCCTGTAGAACACGTTCGATATCATCTTCTCCGATTTCCCGATCCTCATTGGATACCGCTACTACACCATGATTGGTCTGCAATCCGATATGGTTGCCCTGAATACCGATATAAACATCGGTTATTTGAATACCTACCATGCGTTCCGCGTGATCCACAGCATTACGGATGGATTGCACGGTCTGGTCAATATCTACTATTGCTCCTTTGCGAATACCCTCCGAGTCGGCAGATCCAACTCCAATAATATTAATGGCTCCGTTCGTTACTTCACCAATAATAGCACGAACTTTGGATGTACCGATGTCCAAACTGACGATAATGTCGTTGCTGCTCAACCCGTGGCACCTCCGTTTCAACAGAAATAAGTTAGGTTGGGACTAACACACTGTTCTACATATTCAACGTACTTTATATTATCCCTCTTTTTTCTACAACATTTTTCATCTACAAAGACCTGCCAATTTACGGTAAGCACCGCAGGCGGCAGGTTTGAGGAAGACAAATTTGCTTCATCCTTAATGCAAAACCGCAATTGTGCTGCCATTGGCATTGTTGCCGGGTAAAACCGTCCGTTAAAAAATAGGTGAAATCCCATAAATAAAATTCTACCATTCTTTAAAGCTATTGAGTAGTCTCTTTTTCATTAGAATCTTCACTTTCTAGAAAGTCCGACTGGTATTCCGAGTACGTATCAGCCAGCAGCATCGTCACTTTGCCCGGCGCCTGCTGCTCAATAACAGCAACAAGCCTTGGCGCCTTCTCCTTGAGCAGGGAAATGGCTGTAATGACTTCGAACTGGGTACGCGTGTAAATCTTGATCCGGTCGGGGTAGGAAGCCGAAGGAATCGGTATAATCTCTGAGAAATCTCCAATAATGGAAGGCGGCAGTTCAGCCAGCACCTTGGTCAGTTTGACCTTATTGGGGTCCTTGGCCGGCCACTTCGCAAGCACAGGCTTGTCCACGACAAAATCCCTCCCGTGCATTGACAGGGTTGTCCCGTTAGAAAGCAGCGCCGTGATTTCTCCCTGCGGTGACAGTTCATACCCCACAGAAGGAAATTCTTCGACTTGAATGTGAACATCGCCCGGGAAATTCTTCGTGACAGTCGCTTTTTTCACGGAACTTAATTTTTCAATTCTTGATTCCACAGTGTTGGAGGATGTGCCGAAGAAAGCATCACCCACGGCAATCCCTGAAGCCTCCTCCACCTCGACAGCTCCGATATACTGCTGACCGGATATCGTAATGGCCGATATTTTGCTGACCGAGGAGTTGAAAAACAGGATCGCCAGCAAAACCGCAAACAGCAGAAAGAGAATAATCAACAGCTTCCGGTTGCCCTTCTTCTTCGGTTCGGGCTCTTTGAGTACCGGCATAAATTGCGTTTGTTCCATAGCTTTCCTCCTCTTCTGGCCAAAATAAAGCGGTATTTCGGTAAAGGCAGGCGGTCATGCTTGCATCGTTTGAAAAACTGACTCGTTCCCGGCATAAATACGGGGATTTTGTAATAGGGTAAAATATCCGGTCCCTCGCGTGGAGGAACCGGCTGCTCAACAAATGGAAAAGCCTTTCAGCCCGATATGACCTGATTATTAGAGACCGCTGCAAAGCGCGTAATCCGCGCGCCGAGCTGGCGGAACATCTCTTCAATTTGATCGTACCCGCGATCGATATGATGTACATTTTCCACGACCGTCTTGCCTTTGGCAGCAAGGCCGGCAATGACCAGCGCTGCTCCCGCACGCAAATCCGTCGCTTCCACAGTCGCGCCATACAGCCTGCGAACCCCGCGGATAACCGCCGAATTGTAATCGACCCGGATATCCGCCCCCATTCTGGAGAGCTCATCCACGTGCTTGAAGCGCCCTTCAAAGATTGTCTCCTTCATGACGCTGATACCGTCGGATAGCGCAAGCAGCACCATGACCTGGGACTGGAGATCCGTAGGAAAAGCCGGATATGGCGCTGTGACAATTCTCTCTACTGCGCCCGGTCTGCCCGGGCAGCCAACCTTTATTATATCACCGTCAACTGCCACTTGAACACCTGAGCGCCTTAATACATGAATGAGTGATATGAGATGGTCCGGATTCGTATTTTGCAGGGTAACCTGCCCGCCCGTAGCAGCCGCCGCCACCATGACCGTCCCGGTCACAATCCGGTCAGGAATGACTTTATAGCGGCATGGAACAAGAGATTCGACACCCTCTATCGTAATCGTATCCGTCCCGGCCCCCATGACCTTGGCGCCCATCTGATTCAGAAAATGCTGAAGATCCTGAATTTCCGGCTCTCGTGCAGCATTGGATATCCTTGTTGTCCCTTCAGCCAGCACGGCTGCCATCATCAGGTTCTCGGTCGCTCCGACACTCGGGAAATCCAGATGAATATCTGTTCCCTTCAAACCTTCTGTACGGCATACCATACGATTCCCAAACTCCTCGATCTCTGCCCCGAGCGCCTTGAGGCCTCTAAGGTGGATATCGATTTTGCGTTCCCCGATAGCACATCCGCCCGGCTGGTACAACTGCACCTCGCCGAACCTGGACAGCAGCGGTCCCATCAGAAAAATCGAGGAACGCATCTGCCGCATAAGCTCCTCCGGAATATGGACGGAATGAAGTGCAGATGTATCCAGCACAACCGTCTGGCCATTGTGTTCAGCCCGGCAGCCAAGCTCGCGTAAAATGTCAAGCATTACCTCAATGTCCCGCAGCTTCGGCACATGGTCAATAATGACCGTGCCTTCGACCAGCATGCTGGCAGCTAAAATCGGCAATGCGGCATTTTTTGCTCCTTGGATAACAATGGTTCCTGAGAGAGGTTTCCCGCCTTCAATCACCAATTTGTCCAATGTATCACCTCCGATTTACCGCTCACCCACCGCCAATACTTCGGGTATCAAGTCAATTCCGCTGTCTTCCTTGACTTTACGCTGGATATTGGCCATGAGGGAAAGAACGTCTTCAGCCGTCGCTTGGCCGGTATTGACAATGAAATTGGCATGCATCGTAGATACCTCTGCCCCGCCGCAGCGTAAGCCTTTAAGTCCTGATGCCTCGATCAGGCGGGCGGCATAATCGCCGGGCGGATTGCGGAATACACTGCCTGCACAGGCCATTTGCAGCGGTTGTGTCAGCAGCCGGCGTTTTTTGTTGGCAGACATCGCTTCCGAAATCTGTGCCTTTTCGCCTCTCGCAAGCTGGAATGTGGCATTGACCACGATGCCCTTAAGCTGATGCAATACGGAATGCCGGTAGGTAAATTCCATGTCCTCCAGCCCGTACCGGACCAATTCACCTGTCTCCAGTACAATCTCGGCTGATTTGAATATTCGTGAAACATCCGATCCGAGAGCTCCGGCATTCATATAGACGGCCCCGCCGACTGAACCCGGTATGCCTCCGGCAAACTCCAATCCGGTCAGTCCCTCTTTACCCGCCATGACAGACAGCTTGATAAAGGAATAGGAGGCGCCTGCCTCTACCAGATCCTGATCAAAACGAACATAATTCATCCCGTCACCCAGACGAAGGACTGCGCCGCGTATTCCTTTATCGCTGACCAGCAGATTGGAACCACGGCCCAGATTGGTCCATGGCACTTTATGTTTATGAATGAGGCGGATGACGTCTGCCAGCTCTTCTTTGCTTGCGGGAGTAATCAGAACATCCGCCGGACCTCCGATTTTCCAGGTTGTATATTCGGCCAACGGTTCGTTAAGCCTGATCTCGCAGGCGGTTGACTGCTTCAATTCATCAATAAAATGTCGCATTGCTGGACCTCCTTCGTGCTGTTATAAGGAATTGCCTGTTTCAAGTATCGGATTTGACAATCGCTTACGCCTAGGGAAGCGATCACGATTATAAAGTATCTTATGCCCTCCGGGAGGGGAGTGTGACAAAGGCCCATACGGGCTAAAGGGCGGCTAATTTCGGCCGCCCATTCGTTTCAGCTCGGTTACAATCAGGTTTGCCGATTCCGGCTTGCCAAGTGTAAGCGCCGCTTCCCTCATCGAAGCAAGACGCTGCGGAGAAGTAACAATAGACGTAATTCTTCGGAACAGATCGTCTCCATTCAGCTCTCTCTCCAGCACCATCTCAGCCGCGCCTGCAACCTCCAGACTGCGGGCATTGGGCTCCTGGTGATTGTTCGTTACGTTAGGGGATGGAATAAGAATGGAAGGAATGCCAAGCGCAGTAATTTCAGCCAGCGAGGACGCCCCCGAGCGGCTGACGACCAGCGATGATGCCGCCAGTACCTGCGCCATATTATGAATATAGGGAAGAACCTGCAAGTTGGGAGGAATATCTCCCCCGGAGATGCGCTGTTTGGCCTGCTCATAATAGCTTTCGCCTGTAACAAAGACAAACTGGGCCTCCGGCAGACCGGACAGCTTCGGAAGCATCTGGAATACCGCTTCATTGACAGCCTTCGCTCCGCGGCTCCCGCCTACAATCAGCACGATCTTGCGGTCTTCGGCCAGGCCAAGCGAGGAGAAACCTTTACTGCGGTCAGCCTGGACAACCTGTGAAGCACAAGGGTTGCCGGTGTACAAGACATGCTTCCCGCCAAAATGGTCGGCTGAAGATTCAAAGCTAACCGCCACGGTTTCTGCATAGCGGCTTAAAAACTTGTTTGTCAAACCCGGAATGACATTCTGCTCATGAATCAGGGTCGGAATGCCAAGCTTCGCTGCGGCGTATACGACAGGGCCGCATACATAGCCGCCTGTGCCGACGACCGCATCAGGCTTGAAGCTGCGCAGCAACTGCTTGGAGCGGTTCACCGCCTTGAGGAAGCGGATGACCGTCTTGATGTTGTCGATGGACAGCTTGCGTTTGAACCCCGTAATATCCACAGCTTCAAAAGGGATATTTTCCGCCGGCACGATCCGGGACTCCAGACCTCTTGTTGTGCCGATATACAGGAGAGAAGTTTCGGGTATTTCCTGCCGGACTTGTTTTCCGACGGCCAGAGCAGGATAAATATGGCCGCCCGTGCCGCCGCCGGTCAGTACGATTCGCATGGATGCATCACCTCGAATAGCGGGATATATTAAGTAATATGCCTAGCGCTGTCAGCAGGAGCGTCAAGGACGATCCGCCGTAACTGACAAGCGGAAGCGTGATGCCGGTAACCGGAAACATCCCGATTACGACACCGATATTGATTAACACCTGAACCGCAATAATGCCGGTAATGCCGACTGCCAGTAGGCTGCCGAATGAATCAGGCGCGGTAATAGCTGCTCTAATGCCGCGCCAAACCAGCACCAGAAACAGCAATATAATTGTCATTCCGCCGATAAAGCCCAGCTCCTCGGCCAGAATGGAAAAAATAAAATCAGTTTGCGGCTCCGGCAGATAATTATACTTTTGCCGGCTCATGCCAAGTCCAAGTCCGACCAGCCCTCCCGGGCCAATCGCATACAAGGATTGTATTGACTGATATCCTGCGCCCAGCGGGTCCTGCCACGGATCAAGAAAGGCGGTAATCCGCTGCAGCCTGTACGGCGCGGCAAGCACAAGACCAACGAGTCCGGCAACGCCAAGCAGGGCGAGCGAGCCCAAATGGGCAAGCCGGGCGCCGGCCGTGAAGATTACCAGCAGTGACGCGCCAACCATAACCGTACCCGTTCCAAGATCCGGCTGAAGCATAATAAGGCCGAAGGCAGCCCCCATAATGGAGAGCGGTGGCAGCAGCCCCTTCGCAAATGTCGTAATCTGGCCCTGCCTGTCCGCCAGCATCTTGGATAAGAAGATGACCATGGCGAGCTTCATAAATTCGGACGGCTGAATGCCAAAGGAGCTGATGCCAAGCCAGCTTCGCGCTCCACCGCGAACAACACCGATTCCAGGAATGAGTACGAGCACAAGCAAACCGAAGCAAATAAGCAGTCCCGGCTTGGAAATCTTGCGCCATACCCAGTAATCGGTATTCATCGTCAGGAACATCGCGCCTACACCCAGCAGGGCAAACAGCATTTGCCTCTTCAAGTAGTAAAAGGAGTCACCGAATTCATTAAAGCTCAGCACAGCGCTGGCGCTGTATACCATGATAAGGCCGATCGTCAGTATGAGCAAAATAGAGACGATTAGCCATATATCTGGTGCGGATCTTGACTTGGCCATACACTTCAACACCCTTTGCGTGAGAAAGTAGGGACTTGCCCCCTACTTACAAGGTATGCGCCGAATCTTTAAAAATGCGCCCGCGCTGTTCATAGGAAGCAAACATGTCCCAGCTCGCACACGCAGGAGAAAGCAATACAGTATCTCCCGGCTCTGCAATTGCGGCGGCGCGGCTGACTGCGGCGCGGAGCGTATCATCGGCTACCTCTTCAGGTTCGACGATAATAACGCTTGCTAAACCTGCCAGTTCCGCGACACGGGCCAGCTTCTCGCGCGTCTGTCCCAGAACGACCAGCCCCTTTACCCGCTTTTGGAAAAGCGGCAGCAGCTCCATGTAATCCGAGCCGCGGTCGAGGCCTCCTGCAATCAGTATAATTCCTCCCTGCAGCGATCCAACGGACATTGTCGTCGCAGTCGGGTTCGTAGCCTTGGAATCGTTGTAAAAGGTGATGCCGTTTTTGGTACAGACCAGTTCCAGCCGGTGCTCTACGCTGCGAAACTCACGCAGCGGGCGGGAGAGCTTTTCTACAGAAGCTCCGGCAGCCAGAGATGCTGCGACTGCTGCAAGCGCATTTGCCGCATTGTGCCGTCCCGGAATGCCAAGTTCGCTCACCGGCACAAGCTCATGCACCACGCCTTCACTGTCCCTGTATACGACTTTCCGTTCTGCATCCCCCGCTTCCCCGGCATCAGCCGGATAAGGCGGTTCAATGTAAGCCCCGCCCTGTTCCAGGCGTTGTGTCAATGAGAATGGAAGCAGCTTCGCCTTCACCCCTGCCGCGAGCTCACGGCAAATCGGATCATCCCAATTGAGCACTGCCGTATCTTCCGGCGTCATATTGGAGAACAGCTTCGCCTTGGAGGCAACATAGTCCTCCATGCTTCCATGATAATCCAGATGAGTCTCAGCCAGATTGAGCAGCACTGCGACCTTCGGCCTGAACGAGCCTGTTCCTTTCAGCTGAAAACTGCTCAATTCGGCCACAATCCACTGGCTCGCTTCCGCTCGTGTAGCCGCTTCACAGAGCGGCGTGCCGATATTGCCGGCTACAATCGGCGACAGTCCCGCCGCCTGCAAAAGCTCACCGATCCAGGTTGTGGTCGTCGTCTTGCCGTTGGAGCCTGTAATCCCGATCATCGGAGCAGGAGACAGCGCATAAGCCACCTCCACCTCAGTCACAACCTCAATTCCCAGATTAAGCGCCTGCTGAACAGGCGGAGCCTGATAAGGAATCCCCGGGTTCTTGACGACAAGCGCTGTGGCTTCTGTTATTAGATCATCCGGGTGGCTGCCGCAGATGACGGCAATGCCTGCCGCCTCCAGCTCGCCTGCTTCCGGACACTGTTCACGTGTTTTTTTATCGTTTACGACCACCTTGGCTCCCAGTGCGTGAAACACTTTCGCCGCGCTGACGCCGCTTTTGGCCAAACCGAGGACAACGACCTGCTGTCCGCGGTATAGACTCGGATGATTCATCTTATTCGCAACCCCTTACCTGTTAAACCCGGCTGGTACAAAAGGGGTTTCTTTTGCCCAGCCGGGTATCAGCCTGATATTAAACTTCTTATGCTATGACCCCATTATAACCCTCTGTGCAAGAATAAACCTAATGCGGCAAATAATAGTCCAACCAGCCAGAAGGTTGTTACAACACGCCACTCCGACCAGCCGGACAGCTCGAAATGATGGTGAATCGGACTCATCTTGAAAATCCGCTTCTTACGCAGTTTGAACGAGCCAACCTGCAAAATAACCGATAGCATTTCCAGTACGAACACTCCGCCGATTACAATAAGCAGCAGCTCGGTTTTGGTCAATATAGCTACGGCAGCCAGTCCGCCGCCGATCCCGAGCGAGCCTGTATCTCCCATGAACACTTTTGCCGGATGGGCATTGAAGACCAGAAAGCCCAGCACCGCCCCGATCATGGCGGCAGAGAATACAGCCGACTCCGGCTCTGATACGTTCATCGCAATCAGTGTAAAAGCTCCAAATGCCAGTGCGCTCGTCCCGGACAGCAAGCCGTCCACCCCGTCCGTAAAATTAACGGAATTGCTCGTCGCAAAAAGGATGATGACCACAAATACATAGTAGAACCACCCCAGGTCAAAGCTCCAGTGCGTTCCCGGAACAGAGATTGCCGTACTGTGATGAATCGAATAGAGCAGCACGCACATCAGAATGGAGAAAAACAGCTGGCCGACAAGCTTTTGTCTGGCTGTCAGTCCCAGCGAGCGCTTGAAGGCGATTTTAATATAATCATCCAAAAATCCAACAAGGCCAAAGCCGAGCGAAGCCACAAGCAGCACCCAGAACTCGGTCGTCTTGTCGGAAAATTTAAGGAAGCTCAGCGTGAGCGCAACCATAATGATGATGCCGCCCATCGTTGGCGTTCCCTTCTTCTTCAGATGGCTCTGGGGTCCATCTTCGCGAATTTCCTGTCCGAACTTCAGCCTTCGGAGCAGCGGTATGAACAAAGGTCCGATAATAACCGCAAGTAAAAATGAAACGCCCATCGCCATAAGAATGACCTTCATGTCCATATCCTCACCCCCCTATGCCTTGTTCTAGTGCATGAACAATTTGTTCCATCTTCATTCCCCGTGAGCCTTTCACAAGCACGAGGTCATCCGGGCGCAGCTCTGCCTGCAGCAGCGCAATCAGCCCGGCTTTATCGGCAAAATGCCGGACACTGCCAACCCCGAGCGCCTCTGCGGCTCCTTCGGCAGTCCGTTCAGATTGTGGCCCCAAGGTAAGTAGACGATCCGCCTTGCCCTGATGGATATAGGCGCCAATCTGCCGGTGAAGCTCCGCTTCCTCCGGGCCTAGTTCCAGCATATCACCAAGTACAAGCCACTTTGTATGAAACCCCTTCAATTGCTCTACCAGATCAACTGCAGCTCTTACCGCAGTCGGGTTGGCATTGTAAGCATCATTCAGGACGACCGCCCCATTGGCCGCCCTTACAGCTTCAATCCGCATGCCGCTGATCCGCAATGATGATAATGCGCCCGCTATGCGGGACACAGGTACTCCAAGCCGCACGCCAGCTGCGATAGCCGCTGAAGCATTCGTCACATTATGGCTTCCGGGAACCGGAATATGTAGTCCGGACAACGCTTCATCCAATGAAGCATCGCCACATCTCAGACTAAAACTGGAACTGTCAGCCGTAACTCGAATCCCTTCCGCTCTCCAGTCATTGCCTGCCTGTACTCCAAAAGACAGTGCTTCAAACGAAGCCATGCCCTGGAGCCGGACAATTCCTTCATGCAGCAGCGGCTCATCTCCATTGAATACGAGCAGTCCGCCGGACTTAAGCCCGCTGGCAATTTCCAATTTTGCCTTGGCAATGCCTTCCCTTGAGCCAAGCTGCAGCAAATGGGCATCCCCGATATTTGTAATAATAGCCGCATCCGGCTGTGCGATTTGCGACAGCAGCTCAATCTCTCCGAAACCGCTCATGCCCATTTCCAGCACCGCAGCCTCGGTATCAGCGGCCATCTCCAGAATCGTAAGCGGCAGACCGATATGGTTGTTCAGGTTTCCTGCTGTCTTATGGACGCGAAAAACGGTGGCCAGAACAGCCGCCACCATGTCCTTCGTCGTTGTCTTGCCGTTGCTGCCGGTAATACCGATCACTTTGACGGGCAGCTCCCTGCGGTAAGCCGCTGCAAGCTGCTGCAGTGCAGCCAGAGTATCCGGTACCAGCACAAGCGGCCAGCCTGCAAACTGCTCCGGTACTGGATGATCCGCCTGCCAGAGCACTCCGGCAGCTCCCCGCTCCCATGCCTCGCGGGCATAATCGTGTCCATCAAAGTTATCGCCTTGCAGCGGCACAAACAACCGTCCCGCCTCAATTCGGCGCGAGTCAGTGCTCACACCTTCAAAGGCGGCTGCAGCCGCGTCTATTGTAGTCAGACTAGCTCCCTGCAAAAGGCCGGACAGCTCGCCAAATGTTTTTTTTATCACAATCCAATACTCCTTATCGCTTCTTTCGCTATTAGGCGGTCATCAAAATCAATGGTTTGCTTGCCGATAATTTGGTAGGTTTCATGACCTTTCCCCGCAATCAATACTACATCGTCAGGGCTTGCCATTTCAACCGCTTTTTGAATCGCCTGCTTGCGGTCTTCAATCAGCGTGTAGCGCTCTGCGGCAATACCGTCCTCCAGCAGCCCTTTCTCAATATCCTTCAGAATGCCGGACGGCTCCTCGGTCCGCGGATTATCAGAGGTAACTATGGTGTAATCCGCATAACGGGCAGCAATTTTCCCCATTAACGGACGCTTCGTCCGATCCCTGTCGCCTCCACAGCCAAATACACACACAATACGGCCTGCTGCAAACTCCTTGACTGCTCGCAGCACATTATCAAGCCCGTCAGGCGTATGGGCATAGTCTACAATGACTGCAAACGGCTGACCGGCATCAACTGCCTCCACACGTCCGGGTACACCGGGCACACTCTCCAGACTGCGCCCCAGCTGCTCAATTGAAATCCCCTCGATTAGCCCTGCAGTAATCGCCGCCAAAGCATTGTAAATGTTGAACTTGCCGACCATTTGCATCGTAATTTCCACACTGCCTTTAAACGTATGTACGACAAAGGAAGTTCCTTTAGCTGTTATCTTAATCTCAGAAGCGCGGACATCCGCTTCCGCATCTATACCGTATGTAATGACTTCTGCAGAAGTCAGCCGGGACAGTGAGCGGCTTGCCGGATCATCTGCGTTGAACACCGCGTATGACCGCTGGCCTTCTGCCTGGCCAAAATCATTGCCAAGGCGGGAGAACAACAGCCCTTTAGCAGCTGCATACTGCTCCATCGAACCATGGTAGTCCAGATGATCCTGAGTCAGGTTCGTAAAGATCGCCGTCCGGTAATGGCAGCCCTTCACCCTTCCCTGCTCAAGAGCATGCGAAGACACCTCCATCACACAATAGTCCGTGCCCGTCTGCGCCATATCACTCAAGGAACGCTGCAGTTCCAGCGCCTCAGGCGTTGTACCGGACATCGGAAATACCTGCCCGTTGTAGCGCATCTCTATCGTACCGATAACGCCCGGCTTGCTGCCTGCATCACTCAATAAACGCTCAATCAGGTAGGTGGTGGTCGTCTTGCCGTTGGTTCCTGTTATTCCGATCAGCTTCAGCCGGCGTGATGGCGAATTGAAAAAGGCATTGGACAGCACTGCCATAGCATGCCGGCTGTCCTTTACCAGGAGCTGCGGCACTTCTGCCGGAAGGCGCCGCTCCACCACGAGCGCGGCAGCTCCTTGTGCTACTGCTTCTCCGGCATAATCATGTCCGTCTACCGTATGGCCCGGCAAGCAAATAAAGAGGCTGCCCGGACCAACCTTTCGCGAATCCGTTTCGATTCCATTTATCGTAAGGGAGCCATCCCCTATAAGCTGCGAAGTTAATAAATGTTCGGATAGTTCATCCAGTCTCATTGCACTGGCCTCCTCCTGTATGCAGCGTTCAAATCAGGCCGCTAGCCTAATCATTCCGCTAGTCTTCATTATTGTCAATGGACGTGATTTCCATCATCCTCTTGGGCAAGATAAATCCGGATTGTAGAGCCTCGCTCCACCCGTTCACCGGCTGCAGGAGCCTGGCGGATGACGACATTGCCCGTGCCTGCGGAAGCCAAATTAAAATTCATATTCAAATCCTCATAGAGTTCAGAGACCGTCTTTCCTAACAGATCAGGAACGGTCACAATCGGTGTATCGCCATAGTTGTATTTCCGCTCGATCTGGTCGCTGCGGCGGGGGATATTCAGCGCTATGAGCGCATCCGTCATAATACGTTTAACGATTGGAGCTGCCACCACGCCTCCAAATTGGATGCCTTGCGGGTTGTCGACCGCCACGTAGACGATGAGCTGCGGGTCGTCTGCTGGGGCGAAGCCGATAAACGAGACAATATGCTCGCTCGCAGAATAGCGGCCGTTAATAACCTTTTGGGCCGTCCCCGTCTTGCCTCCGACACGGTATCCGTCAATGAAGGCATTGCGTCCGGTTCCTTTGGCGACAACACTTTCCAGCGCCCCCCGGACTTGCCGCGATGTCTCCTCAGAGATCACTTCGCGCACGAGCTTCGGTTTGATTTCTTCAACGGTCTCCCCGGTTTCGGGGTTGATCCAGGCTTTGGCAACATGGGGCTCGTAAAGGCGGCCGCCGTTAATGGCTGCAGACACAGCCGTTATCTGCTGAATCGGGGTAACGGATACTCCCTGGCCAAATGCAGTTGTCGCCAGCTCCACCGGACCGACCTGACTTGGCTTGAACAAAATTCCCGACGCCTCGCCCTGCATATCAATCCCTGTTTTCGTGCCAAATCCGAAGTTGCGGATATATTGGAACAGCGTATCTTTGCCCAGCCGGTTCCCGAGGGTGACAAATCCCGGGTTGCAGGAATTCTCAACAACCTCCAGGAATGTCTGGGAGCCGTGTCCGCCCCGTTTCCAGCAGCGAAGCCGCGCGCCCCCCACCTCAATGGCTCCGGGGTCAAAGAACCGCTCATTTTTCAAATCTACCTTGCCTTCTTCCAGTGCAGCAGACAATGTAATAATCTTGAATGTGGAACCAGGCTCATAAGTCATCCATACAGGCAAATTGCGGTTATATACCTCAGAAGGCACTTCGCGAAATTTATCCGGTACAAAGCTCGGCCGGCTGCCCATGCCGAGTATTTCCCCCGTCTTCGGATTCATCGCAATGGCAAGCACACTGTTCGCCTGGTGCTGAACCATCGCCTGCTCCATCTCCCGCTCGATGATCATCTGGACCTGCTTGTCAAGGGTAAGCTGCAAATTAAGTCCATCACGCGGCTTCTGATACGTATCGCTCGAACCGGGCATTAGCCTGCCGGCGGCATCCGAGAGAAAGGATACACTTCCGGAGATACCGCTGAGCCGCTTGTCATAAATCTGCTCAACCCCGGTCAGGCCCTGATTTTGAATTCCTGTGAAACCAAGCACATGGGCCGCCAGTTCCCCGTACGGATACGTGCGTTTGTTATCTTCGGCGACAACAATCCCAGGCAGGTTCATATCGCGGATTTCCTGTGCCTTCTCCAGCGTTATCTTCCTGCCTCCAGGCTGAATATTCACAATGAACTGGCGTTTGGTTACCATTTGATAGATTTTATCTTCAGACATATCAAGCACCTTGGCGAGCAACCGGGCGGTCGTCTCCTTTTCCTTCACCTGTACCGGAATAGCCATGACCGACGGCGAACTGATATTGTAAGCCAGCCTCTCCCCGTTGCGATCCAAAATTTCTCCCCGTTTGGCCGTGAAAGGAATATTGCGCCTCCACGAATCCTCCGCCTTTTCGGCGAGCTCAGTCCCTTTAACCAGCTGCACATAGCCCAGCCTGATTACCAAAGCTATAAAAGCAATGATTGCACATACAAGCACCGTCAATAGTCTTCTTCTGACTGTAACACTGGATACTCTCACAAGCCTCCCCCTTCCGAAGCAGCCTCATTGTCTGACCCGCCAAGCCGGACAGCACCTTTAACCAGGACGCTCTCCTGCTCTGGCAGCAAGTCGCTACAATTTCAGCCTATTCGGTAAATCAGGGGGATAGAACAAGCATGACAGGCAGTCACTGTTGACCTGCCTGTCTGGGGCTAGCCCGGCAAATCTGCTGCTACTTCGCCGTCCGTCTGATTATTAGTCCCGCCATCCGGGGAATTCTCATTTTCCGCATCATTCTGATCCTCGCCAGTACCGGAACTTTCACCGTCCGTCCCCTGCTGCGTCTCTTCACGAACGCCATCCGGCGGCTCCAGCTTAAGCTTAAGCACGGTATCTTTGCCTTGTGCCTCCTGTTCCTGGGAGATGACGAAGCCTTCTCCTTCCGTAACACATCTGACATCGAGCAGCGAGCACACCTCCAGCACATCCCGCAACGGCAGCTTGTGCATATCCGGTATGGCCATCTGCTTGCGTTCCTCAGTCATGAGGTAAATACGCTGATTGCCCGGCACCGTAGTGCCTGCCTTCGGTATTTGCTGCAGCACCGTTTTACCTTTGCCTACGATCTCAAAGTTGACGCCCTGCTTTTGCATTTCAGCACCAGCCTGGCTAATCTTCATGGAGACTACATTTGGCAGAATAACGCTTTTTTTGCGTTCTTGCCCCTCCTGCTGCTCCGGCGTAATATTCGGCATAACGCCTAAGTGACGCAGGCTTTTTTCTACAATGCTCTGGAATACCGGAGCCGCTACCTTGCCGCCGCCCGCGTTCGGGTCATTAGGCTCATCCACTACAACATATACGACGAGCTTCGGATTTTCCACAGGCGCATATCCGATAAAGGATACGATATATTTATTTTCCGAGTACCCTTTGCCACCGCTAACAACCTTCTGGGCAGTTCCCGTTTTCCCCGCTACGCGATACCCTTCAATTTGGGCATTGCGTCCGGTACCATCGGATACAACCTGCTCCAGGTACTCCCCAACCTTCTTCGATGTTTCCTCCGAAATAACCTGACGAATGACCTTGGGCTGAACAACCTGGGTCGTCTTCGTCACCGGATCTTCAATCTGCTTGATCAAATGCGGCTCCATGAGCCGTCCCCCGTTGGCAACCGCAGCAACAGCCGCCACCTGCTGAATCGGGGTTACTTGTACTTTCCCTTGACCATAAGTAGCTGTCGCCACTTCACTCGGATAGTTAAAATCAATTCTTCCCTTCAGCTCTCCAGGCTGCTCAATACCGGTCTTTTCCCCGAAGCCGAAGTTATGAATATAGCTTTTGAACTTCTCGGCGCCTAGCTTTTCGTAGCCCAGCTTAACGAATGCAACGTTACTGGAATACTTCAGCCCTTGCAAATAAGTAATTGTTCCCCATCCGCCGCGTCTGACATCACGCAGTGTAGCCCCCGGAACTTTGATCGAACCTGACACATATTCATCTTCCGGATTAAAGAGCCCTTCCTGCACGGCAGCCGCCAGCGTCACAATTTTGAAGGTTGAACCGGGCTCAATCAACTGTTTGACCGGCTGATTATAGAACGCCGCCTGGTCCTTCGTTTCCCAATACTGATTCGGATTAAAGTTCGGGTAGCTCGCCATCCCGAGAATCTCCATTGTATTCGGATCGGCAGCAATTGCCGTAATGCTCTTGGGCTTGTACTTCTGGTACGATTCCTTAATGGCCTCTTCCACATAATACTGGATTTCCGTATTGATGGTCAGTGTCAAATTTTTCCCGTCAACAGCAGGCTTGTACTCCACATCACCATCAGCAAGCTGAACGCGCTTGCCGTCTTTCTCGTACTTGATATAGCCGTCCTGCCCTTTTAACACATCATCATAGAGAGATTCAATTCCATATACAGCCTCATCATTTTTTTGTACATAACCAAGCAGATGCGATGCCATTGAATTTTTAGGATAATAGCGCTTCTGATCGTCTACCAGCGAAATTCCCACATTCGTTTGCTTGGTTTGTTCCCGGAGCTCATCCCGGAACTCCCTGATTTGATCTGCCATCTCCTTATCCATCTTCCAGCCTTCATTATGAATTTCACGGTTAACTACATATTCACCGTTATCCCGTTTGGCATTCACGTCATTGCGCAGGCCTTCGACCGATTTGCCGAGTATTGTGTGAAACCGTTCTGCAACCTTGTCTGCAATGCCTAGCTTATGAAGAATATTCGGATTAATGGAGACGGTGTATGCCGGGGCATCCATGGCCAGAATATTGCCGTCCCGGTCCGTGATCGTTCCCCGCACAGCTCTCAACTTTTCCGATGTTGCCCAGGTCTCCCTGGCTTTGCTCAACCAGAAATCCGCATGGGCCACCTGCACAAAATAAACACGTATGATCAGAACAAGAAAAAGGAGGGTGATGACCCCTCCCACCAATAATGTTCTCAGCTTGATTCGTTTCGTCATTGCACCTCATCCTTGCTTATTAATCGGGATTAATTCACCTTCACCGTGATCGGCTCCTCGGACTGTACCATGCCTTGTTCCAAAGCTTTTTTACGAATCACCTCAGGGTCGCTGAGCTGCTCTACCTTTTTTTGCAATTCCTTGATCTCCGCAGACATTTCAGTCTGGTGCCTGTTAACTTCTTTAATATCCAGATTGATCTGATAGATTTGCGCATACCGGAAAATGATGGTTCCCGCCACAAATACACAGACTAAAATAGTAAACAGATAGAGGAGTTTTTCTTGAACAGGAATCGATTTGCGGCGGACGACGGTTTGTTTTCGTGGAGCTCTTGGCTGCTCAGGCTGCTTCTTCGGCTTGAGCGCCAGATTACCGTGCATGTAAGCCATTCATTTTCCCCTTTCTATCGATCAAATTAATGGGACTGTGTCCCTTTTTCTATAGTTTCTCTGCAACGCGCAGTTTGGCCGAACGGGCTCTCGGATTCTGCTCCAGCTCTTCCTCACCCGGGACAATCGGCTTGCGGTTAATTAACTTCAAGCTGCCCTCTTGGCCGCATACGCACATCGGGAAATCCGGCGGGCAGCTGCAGCGTTTTAAATACTGGGAAAATATTTGTTTGCAAATCCGGTCCTCAAGCGAATGGAAGGTTATTACAGAAGCTCTTCCCCCCGGCGCAAGACAGCGCACGGCCTGATGCAGCGCTTCCTCTTCCGCTCCCAATTCATCATTGACAGCAATCCGGAGCGCCTGGAAGGATCGCTTCGCCGGATGCGGGCCGCTTCTGCGTGTAGCAGCAGGAATTCCTGCCTTGATCAGTTCGACCAACTCTCCCGTCGTAGCAATCCTCGCTTTGGCTCTCGCCTGCCCGATGTGTCGGGCGATACTGCGGGCGAACCGCTCCTCGCCGTAATCGGCAAGAATTCGGGAAATCTCCCGCTCATCCCATTCATTTACGATCTCATCTGCTGTCAACGTTCCCTGCTGGTCCATTCTCATATCAAGAGGCGCATCATGATTATAGCTAAAGCCGCGTTCCGCCTCATCCAGCTGCGGACTTGATACACCCAAGTCAAACAGCACACCATCTACCTGTGGAATCCCGTCCTTGACCGGCAGATCCAGCTCCAGCAGCCTGCGTTCCAATTCCCTGAAATTGCTTCGCACAAGCGTAACCCGCTCCATGTATGGGGCAAGACGCTTGCGCGCATTATCCAGCGCCCAATCATCCTGATCGAATGCAATCAGACGGCCGCCTTCTCCCAACTTGGAGGCAATCAGCTCGCTGTGTCCGGCTCCGCCAAGGGTACAATCCACGTAAATACCATCAGGCTTGATCGCCAGACCGTCGACTGCCTCATCTCTTAGCACCGTAATATGTTCAAACACGCCTTATCCTCCTGGCTTATATTAAAAGTTAAAATCAAAGTCAACGAGCTTCTCCGCAATATCATTGAAAGCTTCCTCGGACTGCTGGAAATAGCTTTCCCAAATTGACTTGCTCCAAATCTCAACACGGTTGGTGACGCCCAGCACAATACATTCCTTTTCCAGCTTGGCATGGGCAAGCAAATTGCCTGGCAAATTCACCCTGCCCTGCTTGTCCAGTTCGCATTCCGTAGCTCCCGAAAAGAAAAAACGGGTAAAGGCACGGGCATCTGACTTCATCAGCGGCAGTGACTTCAGCTTCTGCTCGAGCTGTGACCATTCGCTTTGCGGGTAGACAAACAAACAGTTGTCGAGGCCGCGTGTGACGATAAAAGAGGCTCCAAGGGTATCGCGGAATTTTGCGGGAACGATGAGCCGGCCCTTATCATCGATACTATGCTGGTATTCCCCCATAAACATCGCGGCCAACCACCCTTCTCCCCTAATCCACCACTTTCCCCCACTTGTCACCACTTAGCTTGAACTATTCGCCATATAAAACAAAAATCCTGCTTAAATAAGCAGGATTTTTAAAACCATTTACTGGGAGCCTGTAAAACCTATCGAACAGGCTCTTATGTTAGAAATTTTTTAGAAAGCAGGCAAGCATAACAAATTGATTATTAGTGCTCTTCCCAACTGTCGAGGTAAGCTTTTTGCTCATCGGTCAATGTATCAATACCCGTACCTAACGATTCAAGCTTGAAACGCGCAACTTTTTCATCAAGCTCATAAGGTACATTGACAACTTTGCTGCCGATTTCCTCATAACGCTCATTGACATACTTCAGTGACATGGCTTGAAGCGCAAATGTCATATCCATAATTTCTGCCGGATGGCCGTCTCCTGCCGCCAAATTGACGAGACGTCCTTCAGCCAGGAGATAAACTTTGCGTCCGTCCTTCAGCTGATATTCTTCAATATTGCGGCGAACGGTCCGTTTACTGGAGCTCAGCTCCTCAAGCTCAGGCTTGTTAACCTCAATATCGAAGTGGCCGGCATTGGACAAAATAGCGCCGTCCTTCATAACTTCATAATGCTCTTTGCGGATAACGTCACGGTTGCCGGTTACGGTAACGAAGAATTCGCCCAGCTTCGCTGCCTCAATCATCGGCATTACAGCAAAACCATCCATATAGGCTTCAACAGCCTTGATCGCATCAATTTCGGTTACGATTACGTTCGCGCCAAGGCCTTTGGCACGCATCGCAACACCTTTACCGCACCAGCCATAACCGACAACGACAACCGTCTTGCCTGCTACTACCAGATTCGTTGTACGGTTAATACCGTCAAATACGGACTGGCCTGTACCGTAACGGTTGTCAAATAAATGTTTGCAGTACGCATCGTTGACAGCTACCATCGGGAAGTTAAGCGCGCCGTCCTTTTCCAGTGCTTTCAGGCGCACAATACCTGTTGTCGTCTCTTCCGCGCCGCCGCGAATGCCTTCAAGCAGGTCCCGGCGCTCCGAATGAAGGATTGAGACAAAATCGCCGCCGTCATCAATGATCAGGTCCGGCTTAGTTTCCAGCGCTTTAATCATCAGCTGTTTGAATTCTGCAGGCTCAGGATTGTACTTGGCAAATACCGTAATCCCGTCCTCGACAAGCGCCGCGCATACATCATCCTGGGTGGATAGCGGGTTGCTTCCTGTAATGGTTACCTCTGCTCCGCCCGCTTGAACTACCTTGGCCAGATAAGCGGTTTTGGCTTCAAGATGCAAGCAAATTGAAACTTTAAGTCCTTTGAACGGCTGCTCCTTCTCAAACTGCTCGCGAATGCGGTTCAATACCGGCATATGGGCCTGAACCCAATCAATTTTCAAATGTCCTTCCGGAGCAAGCGATAAGTCCGCTACAATACTTTTATCTTTTGTTGTACTCATTGGCGATTTCCTCCCGTATTAGGTGATATATGGTGCGTTGATGCTTTTATAAGTATACGACCCGATGGCCGGAATCATTATCATGAGGCTTTTGAAGCAGGGATTCGAGCCAATGCAGGCCGGTCTGATTCCAAAGCTGGATCATATTCAGCACCCGCTCCTGCGGCTTGCCCTGCGGCCACAACTGTAATTGTACCCGTTCCATCTGACGTAGCGCGTCATCATGACGCCTGCTTCGCTCATAATAAAGCCGGGACTTCATAAACTCAAGCTGCTCCAATACTTTGCTGCGATTCGTCTCGCCGAGGGCCTGAATGTCTTGGCCATAAGAAGCAAGACTTTTCAAAACCGGTTCGTACATTGCAGCAAGCTGCGACTTGATTTCATCAAAAGCCTCATCCATTGGCTGCAGCCCGTCCTGACGGCTTAGCCAGTCCGACTTGTGCTGCTCGGAAGCATGCATAACCGTATCCAGCGTCATGCTGTAGCGCTCCATATACTTTTGTACGGTACGGTCCACAAATGTAAAAGATTGGCGCGGAACAATGATTGGCATCCGCATTCCCAGTTCCTTGAATGCGTCCGAGGTCAGCGCCCAATAAGCAATCTCACCCGGACCCAATACGGTACCGAGCACCGGGAACAGATAATCCTGCATCAACGGACGCGTCAGCACATTGTTGCTCAAGCGCTCAGGCTGCTTCCGCGCCACCTCCAGGAGCTCGTCTGTACTCAGTTTGACAAATCCTTTGCGGTCTCCGAACTGATCACCGCTGCGCATAAGCAGCATCCGGTCTCCGCTAAAATCATCATCACCGCCCCGGCCCTGGCCGAACAAGAACAGATTGGCGCCATCCGGCGCAATCTCTGCCTGGGCCGGATAGCCATGCTCTTCAAGCTGGGCGGCTGAACGTTCATAAGCGGTCTGCAACGTTTCATTGTTCCTGATCAGGCACTCGAACATTGGAGCTTCCAGCCTGCGTACCGCAGGATCGTCAGCATCCATTACTACCAGGCCGTATGGCCCGAACAGCCATGCGAGCAGTCTGGCAAACGTATCGGACAAAGTATCAGACCCGTCTGTAAACGCGCACAAGCGGTCCAGAAGATCAGGCTTATACTCTGAATCCGGCAGCAACGCAGCCAGTTCCTCAATCGCCTGCTTCCATTCAGATTGGCTGATTATACTGCGGCTGACCGAAGTTTTCGCTCCCTTTGGCCGCTTAAGCTCCAGCTTGCGCAGCTTGGGCTCGCCTGAAACCAGATACGTATGGCCGGCTTCTTCCCAGTCATGGTCCTCGCCTGCAATCCAAAACACCGGAATGACAGGACGATTCAGCTTTTCTCTGGCCATCGCCGCATTCTGAATAATAGTTACCGCTTTATATAAGACCAATAGAGGTCCTGTCCACAAACCTGCCTGCTGGCCTCCGACAACAGCAAGAGCGCCGTCGCCAAGTTCTTGAATATGTGCGAGGGCAGCATCTGATGCGCCATGCTTCCGGTTGTAAGCTTCCAGCGTTCCGGCAAGAGCAGCGCGGTCCGCACGCGGCGCTTCGGACTTCCAAAGCTCTTCGGCTCTGGCTGCCCAGTGGCCCTCCTCCTGCCAATGATAACCGAACAGCTTAAGCACGTTCGGATCTGTCTTATACATATATGCATCGGTGATAGGCTGACCCGATGGCATGTTTATAGTTAACCCACTCATGTCCCTGCCTTACCCTCCAGTCGATATGTTCCTCTGGTACTGAATTGATTGTACACAACGGAGGTCGAAACCGTCAAAGCACAAAATCCTTCCCAGCATCACATCGCAACAGCAGGCCGCTTCTTAGGGGCGGCTATACCTTGGCAAAGCTCTGCCCTATGCCGATCAGCATAAGCAAAATATACATTACGCTCATCATAAAAAAGCTTAGCCGCCAAACGGCACGGGTAATGCGTTTGATATCAAGCGCGCCCTTGGTCCGGTGCTGGAGGTTGCCCATCAACCCGCCGCCAATGAGCAGCAGCAGCAAAATTCCGAAAATGCCGAATGAACTGTTGAACACCATATCAAACAGCACGGCGACACAGCCGATCAGCAGGGCTGTCGTAATGTCCATCGCCAAACGAACTGCTTTCTTTTTGTCCCCCGTTGCAGCTTTGGAGCCAAAATAAATAATTATAAAAGGTATAATGGGAACCGCTGCAAGAAATGCATACACTTTTACCAGCCATTGCATGATGACTCCGCCCCTTTCTAAGTCTAAATTTCTAAAATTCAGGCTGTATAAGTTGAACGGATCGTTAACCAAGCAGCTTTTTGCTGCAAAGCCAGGCTCTGCTATTTTTCATGCGGCAGCAGAAATCGGGATAAATTTGTATATTCAAAAGCCGGCACTTTCTGTCTGCATGAAACCAAGTGCCTTGACCATTGAAAGCATCGCCGCATTCAAAGGAGCCGGGAGACCGAATTCCCTTCCCAGCGCTGCAAGCCCGCCATTAATGGAATCAATCTCGGTCTCTCTCCCGCTGCGTACATCCCTGAACATGGAGGATTCATTAAGTGCCGTATTCCGGCACACCTCCAGCAGCATCTCCCATTCCTTCCCGCTGCACGTCATGCCAGCAGCACGAACAATATGTATGCCTTCCTCATACAGTGCCCTCATCAGCTTCAGCCGCACCGGGTCTTCCGGAAGCTCACCGTTTCTCACCTGATAAAGGGCTGTAAGAGGATTTATAACACTATTGATTAATAATTTCTGGTAAATCCGGTCATCCAATTGTTTCGACAAAAACGCTGTGATTCCTGCCTTTTTCAAGCTAATCATCAATTTTTTTTGCAGGGCGAAGGCTTCTGCAGAGGTTGATTCGGCGATATGGATCTGCCCCTGTCCGGTGTGCCGGACAAGTGTTCCCCCTTTTTCCGTCAGCGCTCCCTCGGTCGTGATTACCGGAATCACCTCTACCTTATCGAGTGCTTCTTTCAGTCTCTCAATATGGCCAATCCCATTCTGCATACAGAGCAATAAAGCGCCCGGAGGCAAAAGCTGCCTAAGCTTAAGTATAAATGCATCATTTAAATGCGTCTGCTTCACAGTCAGCCAGACGGCCATTTCCTCTCTCTCCCCGACAGCCAGCTCTGCTGAGGGCAGAAAAAACGAGCTCGCCTGAACCCGGACCAGGCGAGGTTCTGCCTTCTCCGTTTCTCCAGAAGCTCCGGCAAGCTTTATCCCGCCATCTCCGATCCTCACCGCCTGCTCCTGCGACCGGGTCCACAGCCAAACATCTTGACCGGACAAGGACAGCCGGGAGGCCATCAGCATCCCGATTGCGCCGGCGCCAATGATAATATGATTCATCTCTGCTCCTCTTTTCTTCTATATCGTTAGGGTTGTCTCCCAATTTTAGACTGTCTTCTATTCTACATAAAAAACCGTCCGGAAGTGCGGTTTCTCCTGTAATATGCAGCTCTCTCTGCTGCCGCTCAGGGAAACCGTACCTTTCGGACGGTTTTTAATAACGCGGTTGTTGCCAGCTACTCAATCCGTTCCAGATTGCCGTTGGCATCCATTTTGAAGCGTGACTTTACTTCTTCCTCTTCATTCATGCTCGCCAGACGGCGCGCACGGTCCATAATCTGGATCAGAGTCTTGTAATCATCGTTAACTGTACGGTAATCAATCTGAACGTTATTAACCTCTTTGGACAATCTTTCATTATCAACCCGCAGTTCGAAGAGTTCCTCGTCTTTTTCTTTCAGTTCTTTCTCCAGTGCCTTGATGTGGCGGGTCAGATCCTGATAGGTTGTTTTCCAGCTTCTCAAAAACCGGATGACCGCATCAATGGTGATTGCTTCCTCTGCCGCAGTTTCAATTTTTTCATACGATTGCTGGACTTGCTCCACTGCGACTGCGGATACATGCGGGACAGCCGGAAAAGACTGCTTGCGCAAATAATTACGTTTTTGCCTTTGCTGCTTCGCCATCTGGATGGCATCCTCATACCGTTTGCGGACGCAACTGTTCCATCTGAACCCGCAGGCTGCTGACGTTCTGCCTATCCGCTCCCCCACTTCCTCAAATGCTGAAAGCTGTGTACTGCCTTCCCGAATATGGCGCAATGTAACCTCCGCCAGAATCAAATCATCATCTGGACTCCATGCATCTTGTCTGACTGCTGTCATGCTACCAAAACCTCCTAACGTTAAAGGGCCTCCATATATCTTTATGCCCTTGGTAGAGTTCATAGAATCTATCGATACTAAATTGTATTTCCAAATTTTTAAAGGCTCATACATCGTTTGCAGCGAAATGGGTTAAACTATGAGTAATAAAGTTAATGAAATGGTTTACAGTGGAGAGCTCGGCAGGTATAATGTTGGATAGAATTGTGTCAAGACTTGCTTTATTGAGTAAGTGCGACAGGGGGGTTGGAATAATGGCACGTATGTTTCGGGTACTTGGTTTTTGGACACTGGTAATCGGACTTATGGCATATGCAGGTCACATGATCGAGATGGCGATTCTGTTCTTTGCCCAGACCGCAGTGTTCGTACTGCTTGGATACTTGAACTTTTCAGAAAGAACCTACATATTGATGTTCTGGGGTTACATGATTCTTTCTTTTGCAGGCTTCACGTACTGGTCTGTCTTTGAAATGGGATTGCCGTTCTAAATTCCATATCTCAATGTACGTCAAACAGCCGGGCTCCTGCCCGGCTGTTTCTTTATCCTCAGGTGGAAATATTATGGCATTTTGCAGCATAGACTAGTCCCGTCATACTTGTAAAAGGGGGAACTGCCGGTGACACGAACTGCCTGGGGTCCTGCCGCTCTCATTGCATTATCGCTGCTTGTGCTCATCTGGACTGTTCAAAGCCTGGCTATTGTGCCTGTCTTTGCCCGGCCTGCAGATGAGGAAACCCGCCAGCTTCTGGAGAAAAGCCTGTCGGTTGTAGAAATTGACAAAGAGATCGAGAGAGTCAACCGGACCAAACAGGAGCTGCAGCTCCAATCAGAACAAACAGAAAAAAGCATTACTGCCAAAGAAGAAGTGCGCGTACAGCGCCAGGAGGATGCAGGCCGTGTACTTCGTGCCTATTATACAGGCGAGCGTGATGTGTTGATTGGCGCCCTGCTTTCCTTTAATAAACTGACGGATTTGCTGGTCGTCATGGACTATTTTGAATGGATCTTTGCCCGGGACAGGCAGGTGCTTGGAGAATATGCCGCCCAGCTTGAGCAACTCAAGAAGGAGCGTCAGACATTGAATGACCGCCAGCTTCAGCTTGCAGAGATTGAGAAGCGGCTGATTGAACAGCGGGCAAGATTGGCAAAGCTGGAACAGGAAATCAATCAAGATCTTGCCGCAGCTCCCGACAGCGAGCGGCTCAGAAGGCTCATCGAGGAACTGAACAGCTACTGGCAGACGGTCGGCCTCTCAGAGGTCAAGCAATATTTCCGCGCCCTTTCCAAAGCGATGAAGGAGCTGCCCGGCTGGCTGAAGGACAATCCGGATTATTTGAAAATGAAAGGTTTCGACTACACAGTCCGGGTACCGGAAGATGCCCTGAATACATTTTTGCGGCAGCAAAACGAAATGTTCCAAAACTTCTCCTTCGAGTTCCATAAGGACAACATTCAGGTAAACGGTCAGCGCGAAGGGCTTTCTGTATCCGTAAGCGGCCATTATACCATTGAAAACGAACCAAAAAATGCCATTCGATTCCACGTTGATGAACTGATGTTCAACGGTCTGTCCCTGCCGGACACAACCCGCAAGGCGCTGGAGGAAGAATTTGATCTCAGCTTCTACCCGCAATTGATTGTGAAACTGATTCAAGCCGAGAGCGTAGAAATATTGGATAAAGAAATGATTATTCATCTTAAACTTAAACTGTAATCAAGCGTAAAGCCGTCCTTTGACAGACAAAAGCTTCGTTTCGCGTAGAAATAGAAGACATTTATAAAGAAAAGAAATATAAATGCTTATGTTCTCAGAAAAGAAGCCGGACATTTTATCCGGCTTCTTTTCTGCTTGCTGTATGCTGGCGCTCACTGCCACTCTCCAAGCAGTTCATCCGCATTCACTTCCCCGTTCAGCCAGCGGCTCCATAGTTGACCATTTTGGCTGTATTGCTGCTGCCAGGCGGCATCCATCCGGACCTTGGACAAAAGCCCCAGACGCTTGTGAAGCGTTGGCGAAATAGGATCAAGCCCGTTGACCCCATACACGGATTTGCGGGCCGGAAGCTTGCCGAAACCTTTAAAAGCGATTTGCTGCTTTTGTGGATCAGTGACATATTCAACCCAGGCTTTTGCTTCGTCGGGCCACTTGGTTTTGGCCGATAATGCAAAGCTCCGTCCATTAAGCCAAAGCGGCTGATCGGGATTTTGATTTTGCACAATCAGCTTCCCGGCATAGGCAGGCCAATTCGAATAAAGCTGTGACAAGGGCAGCACCGCAGACAATAAGTTGCCTTTTAGCAGGCTGTCCAACAGACGGGTGCTGTCTGTGCTTTCCATCAGCATTCCCTTGCTGCGCATGGCGTCCAGCCCATGTACCAGTTCTCTCTGCTTTTTCGGGAAGCTGGTCATATTGACCGGATCACCATCCGGACCCTGAAAAGAAGATGCCCATATCAGGAGCTGCTCCAAAGAGTCCGGATTAAAGGCAGCCCACTGGGGCAATGCCGCCCGTCTGCTGTCTATGGCCCCAATAGCTTGAACAAGCGACTCAAATTCCCCCCAGTTCCGGGGAAGAGACGATCCGCCTGCTTCCTTGATAAGCATGGCGCTCCAGACGGTCACCAGTGGATCAGCATCCTTGGGAACCCCCCAGAGATAGCCATTCCACTTCAATGGCTGGAGAAGGCCGGCAGGAACGTCTGAGAACGTCTCCCCGGCAAACATTGAATCCACATTTTTCAAAAACCCGGAAGCGGCGAATTCAGTGACCCAGCTATTGTTCAGCAGCATAATATCAGGCGCCTCCCCGAGCAAGGCGCTTTGCTTCAAATGCTCATATGTACGGGCAGCAGGCAAATTGACAAGCTCTGCCTTGATCTCGGGATGCTTCATTGTAAAATCGATGCTAAGCCGCTGCAGAGCTGCAAATTCCGACTCATTCAAGGAAACGTTTACATCTATAATTTTAGTATCGTTTTTCTCTGACTCATCGTTCTGATCCACCTTTTCCGGCTCTGAACCCGGCCATTTTGCGATCCGGTTCACAGGTCCTGCGGTCATAGGAAAGCCTACCACTATGAACAGCATTAGAAGACTCAGCAGCATAATGTAATATCTCTTGCGGGACAACAAGCTTCCCCTCCGTCCTTCACGCATGTGCGGTTTCACCTTTTTATTTTAACAACAATCGGCCGGAATGTCTTGTTAAGTCTCTATTACAAACTCCGTAAATTCAGATGCGAAAAGCATGTGAGAGATGATAAGTTTTTCTGCAAACAAAAAGCTGTGCCCCGAACCGGAGCACAGCCATTTGGGCTGGTTGTAAAAGACAAGCAAGCACAACAACATTCAAAAAACGGAAAGAGCAATACTGACAGCCAGCTATAATAAATCAGCCGCAAGCTGTGCAAGCTTGGAGCGCTCGCCCTTCTCCAGCGTCATATGTCCGCTCAAGCCCTGAGCCTTGAAGCTTTCCACAATGTAGGTCAGGCCGTTGCTGACGGCGTCGAGGTACGGGTGGTCGATCTGTTCAGGGTCCCCCATCAGAACTATTTTACTGCCCTCCCCAACCCTGGACACGATGGTTTTCACCTCATGGCGGGTCAGGTTCTGGGCTTCATCAATGATGATGAACTGCCCCGGAATCGAACGGCCGCGAATATAGGTCAGCGCTTCAACCTGGATACTGCCCAGCCCCATTAGAATTTTATCGATATCCCCTGCTTTTTTCGTATCGAACAAATATTCCAGATTATCATAAATCGGCTGCATCCACGGACGCAGCTTCTCCTCTTTCTCTCCCGGCAAATAGCCGATATCCTTGCCCATCGGCACAACAGGTCGGGCAATGAGCAGCTTCTTATACTTATGCTCATCCTCGACTTTCATTAACCCTGCCGCGAGCGCAAGCAGCGTCTTGCCCGTCCCCGCCTTACCCGTCAGTGTAACAAGCGGCACATCGTCACTGAGCAACAGCTCAAGCGCCATCCGCTGCTGGGCATTGCGGGCGGTAATGCCCCACACTGGGTCATTGCTCAGGAACAAAGGCTCCAGCTTCACTCCATCCTGCGAGACGCGCAGCAGCGCGGACTTTGAGGTCCCCATCTCATCACGCAGAATGACAAATTCATTCGGATGAAGCCTTACATTCAGATTGAGGCTCTTCACGCTCAAAAAACGGTAACTGTAAAATTCGTCGATGACGGATGGATGAACATGCACCGTTGAATAGCCGGTATAAATATCAGACGCCTCTACCGTATGGTCGGATAAATAATCCTCTGCCTGCAAACCTAATACATCCGCCTTGATCCGGACAAGAACGTCCTTGCTCACCAGCACAATCTGGCGCCGCTCCTCTTCGGCTTTATCCTGCTCCTCCAGAAAGTAATTCAGGGCCACAGCAAGAATCCGGTTATCGTTGGACATATCGCCAAACATCTCCTGTACCCGGACAAAACTTCGATGATTCAGCTCAACCTTGACTAACCCCCCGTTTCTGAGCGGAATGCCTTCATGCAGACGGCCATCCTCCCGCAGTCCGTCCAGCAGCCGGGATATGCTGCGGGCGTTGCGGCCCAATTCGTCAGCCAGTCTTTTTTTCGAATCGATCTCCTCCAGCACTACTGCGGGGATAACCACCTCGTTATCCTCAAATGCATAAATGGCTTGCGGATCATGCAGCAGCACATTGGTATCGAGCACGAAAATTTTTGTCATTCGTGAACCCTCCTGGAGCATTTTTTTGGTTTGAGGTAACAATTATTGGCTTGTCAAATTCCGCATACATAGCATCCTGGGCGTAAGGGCAAACTGGAACAGAACCACAATAAGGAAAGGATGGGTGCAAAAATGCTCAAACGTTCATTGCTGGCAGCGGCGCTTTGCCTTGTTGTTGCAGGATGCGGCAATGGTGCCCGGAACGAAGTATCACCCTCTCCACAAAATAATAATGGCGTACACACCCAGCAGACTCACCCGCGTGCCCTGGCCGAAACGGATAAGGGGCAGGTGGCCGCACATTTGGAAGCCTTGGCTGAAAGCGTGCCTGGCGTGAATCGTGCCCACTGTGTCATTATGGGCAATCGGGCTGTTGTCGGTATCGATGTGGACGAGCATCTCGAACGCTCCCGCGTGGGAACCATCAAATATTCCGTTGCTGAAGCATTTCGTAAAGACCCTTACGGCATTCATGCTCTGGTTACCGCAGATATGGATCTGTCAGGACGTCTGAAAGAGATCGGTGCCGATATCAGGCGCGGCCGCCCCATTTCGGGATTTGCCGAAGAGATGGCCGACATCATCGGACGCATTGTGCCTCAAACACCGCGTAATACAGTCCCGCCCGAGGATGTAGATACGCCAAAAATGCCCAAGAAGATGTAAACAAGCTATCGAGACTTCTATTACTTTACGCAAAATTAGCGGCTATGATGATTACGAAATGGAAAAAGAGTACACAAAAAGCCTAGTGAACATTCACTAGGCTTTTCGAATTGCAGCAAACACTTGTCCGTCCAGCTTGTCAGCTGCACGTTTATCATAAGTGATCTCAAATTCAGGAATCACGCACAAGCGTCCGCCATAGAACATGGCATCCTTGATGCTTGTAATTATCATTTCATAGCAGGCGAGCTGAAAGGGAACCCCGTCCAGCGATTCATTCAGACAGCTTGCCTGACCGTAAACGGACTGTATCGTACCCGGCGCAAACAGGGTCACACATACCTCAGGCTTGGCCTGAAGATTCGCATTCAGCCTGGAGCGCGCATCAATGGCAAACCGCAGTTTCTCGCTGCTTGCCGGCCAAATCCAGGATATGGAATCTGATGTAGGCGAGCCATCCTCTGCATCCGCTGTATGCAACAGCACAAAGGGGGCTTTCTTCAATTGGTTCAATAGAGAATCGGATAGTACCGCAGTGGTTTCTGTCATCCGCATGCGCCTCCTTATTGAATCAAGGTTAGCCTGATTATAACATATTTATTCATTATTGTTCCAATGGTTCCTCTGCCTGGCGTGCTTTTAGCGCTTCTCGAAGCGCACTCAGGCTCTCCTGATCAGCATACACGTACGGGCTTACCCATTTGCCGTCCAGCAGTACCGACTCAATGGAACCGCTGCTCATGCCGAAGTAGGTTGTCATCATATTTTCAATTTCCTTCGGATGAATATCAGACTTCACATTATTGCCGACCGCTTCAAGCAGTTCTCCTGCCTTCGTAATACCATCCAGGGACTTGATCTTATCCAAAATTGCCGAGATGACCTGCGTCTGACGGGCAGTACGCTCGAAGTCGCTGGACTCTCTCGTCTGTTTGTTTTTGGATTTGCGGTAACGCACAAAATCAAGCGCCTGCTTGCCGTCAAGAATTTGCGGTCCCTTTTTCAGGTTAATGTCCGTACCGTCCACTGTATCCCACCAGCGCATATCAATGTCTACATCAGCATGAATACCGCCAAGTGCATCAACAACGTCTTTAAGGGCGTCAAAATTGACCACAATCGTATAGTTGATCGGTACGCCAAGGTAATCACTGAACATCTCCCGGGTTTCACGGCGGGCATAACTGTGGGCCTGGTCGTTATCCTTCTTATCCTTCTTGGCTTCCATATAGTATCTCGCATAATAGGCATTTGCCTTTGCAGAAGGAACACCCTGCATTTCAATCTTGGTGTCGCGCGGAATGGAACCGATAGTCGCTGTCTTCGTCTTCGGGCTTAAGGTGACCACCTTGATTACGTCGGTATTGAGTCCTCCGCCCTTCTCACGGGAATCCAGTCCCAGCAGCAGTATTGTAACCGGCTTGACCTTAACGGAATCTTTCTCCGGCACTTCAACGACCGTTGTATTGCCAATATTGACGATTACATTTTTTGTTTTGTTAACTAAAAATCCCAAATAGACGGCTACGCCACATAGCAGTAAAAGCGTAATGATTGCAACCCATTTTCCCCAGCCGCCGCGTTTTTTCTTCTTCTTCGGAGGCTTCGATGATTTCTTGGAGCGCGCTGCGCTTCTAGACATCTGCGTCGGATCTTTTTGTTCAGTCATTCGTTTCACCTGTCAATCGTAATATTTCGGGACGGCAAGTTTATGAAACCCTATGTATACAATCCTGCCTTCTGTCTGCCGCAAGAGCAATCGACAAGCCCCTCAACGCCCATCATAAACATAGGCAAGAAAAAAGACGGTACTGCTTCGGTCCTTGCCGGGGCAGCACCGTCTGCAATAGGCTTGTCCGCCGCTCATGCAGGCGGGTTAAGATTTGGCTTCCGGCTTCTGGCCTGCCGGCTTCGCATTGCCCTTCCACTTGTCGTAGATCTGGCGGCCGCGAAGCATAAGCATCATCGCGATTGCTACAGCCATACACTGGATGATAGGCAGCTTGTCAATCTGCAGCACAAGCAAAACAAGCGAACCAAGAGCCATCATCAGATGCACCAAAATTTCCTTCAAAATCGGGAGACGTCTTTGGGCCCGGAACACCTTGTTAAAGATATAAATAACAGATCCCAATATTAAGACGTAAGAAACAAGCGGATGGTTGCTAAGCCATGCCTGCATTTTTGCAAAACCTCCCTTTTTTTCTAGCTATGTTGTGCGGTTTTACGCTGTTTCTCCGCACGTTCGCGTTCGCTCTTGTTCAAGATTTTTTTGCGCAAGCGAATAGACTTCGGCGTAATTTCACAATATTCGTCATCATTCAAATATTCCAGCGCCGCTTCAAGAGAGAAGATGATTGGAGTCTTCATTTTCACAGTATCCTCTTTGGTTGCAGAGCGCACGTTGGTCAATTGCTTCTCTTTGCAGATATTGACGACGATATCATTATCACGGTTATGTTCGCCAACAATCATGCCCTCGTACACTTCGGTACCCGGCTCCAGGAACAATGTCCCGCGATCTTCAACGGACATCATGCCATAGAATGTGGAGTTTCCGTTTTCTGTGGATACAAGCACACCCTGATGACGTCCGCCAACAGAAGCGCCAGCGAGTGGACCATAGCTGTCAAACGCATGGTTCATAATTCCATAACCGCGCGTTAATGTCAAAAACTGGGTTCTGTAACCAATCAGACCACGGGCCGGAATAATAAATTCCAGGCGTACCTGGCCAGTACCGTTGTTGATCATATTGACCATCTCGGCTTTGCGTGTTCCGAGGCTTTCCATTACCGCGCCTGTGCTTTCTTCCGGAACATCGATAATCAGGCGCTCATACGGCTCCATACGCGCTCCATCAATTTCCTTGACAATAACCTCAGGCTTGGACACCTGAAGCTCGAATCCTTCACGGCGCATATTTTCAATCAGAATGCCAAGGTGCAGCTCACCGCGTCCCGCCACGACGAATGCATCCGGGCTGTCTGTCTCATCTACGCGCAGAGCTACATCTGTCTCCAGCTCTTTGAACAGACGCTCACGAAGCTTGCGAGAAGTTACCCATTTGCCCTCGCGGCCTGCGAAAGGACTGTTGTTTACCAGGAAGGTCATTTGAAGGGTTGGCTCGTCAATTTTAAGGACTGGCAGTGCCTCCGGCTTGTTCGGGTCAGCAATGGTCTCCCCGATATTGATATCCTTGATTCCGGCGAAGGCAATAATGTCTCCCGCGCCTGCCTCAGCGATTTCGATCCGCTTCAGCCCCTGGAAGCCGAACAGCTTCTCGATACGCGCCTGCTTTTGTCCGCCCTCGCGGGTCATGACAGCAACAGACTGGCCTTGGCGGATGATACCGCGATTGACACGTCCAACAGCAATACGGCCAAGATATTCGTTATAATCCATCAGTGTGACGAGGAATTGCAGAGGCTCCTCAACGTTTTCTGTAGGGGAAGGGATGTGGCTGACGATGGTCTCATACAGCGCCTGCATGTTCTCATCCTGCTTTTCAGCATCAAGGCTGGAGGTACCCATCAGTGCAGAAGCGTATACGACAGGGAAATCCAGTTGGTCATCATTGGCGCCGAGCTCGATAAACAAATCAAGCACTTCATCCACGACTTCCGCAGGACGTGCATTTGGACGGTCGATCTTGTTCACGACCACAATCGGGGTAAGCTGGTGCTCAAGTGCTTTGCGAAGTACAAATTTGGTCTGCGGCATACAGCCTTCGAATGCATCAACAACCAGCAAAACGCCGTCAACCATTTTCATAATCCGCTCTACTTCGCCGCCGAAGTCGGCGTGGCCAGGGGTATCCACAATATTAATCAGAAACTCTTTGTAGGTAATTGCCGTGTTCTTGGCGAGAATCGTAATGCCTCTCTCCCGCTCCAAATCGTTGGAATCCATGGCGCGCTCCTGAACCACTTCATGGTCTCTGAAAGTTCCGGATTGCTGTAACAGCTTGTCTACCAGCGTTGTTTTACCATGGTCAACGTGGGCGATAATTGCGATATTGCGTAAATTCTCTCTCAAATGCATTCTGGATGATCCTCTCCAAATTGAAATTAGGTCCTTCTTAACATTGTTACCATTTGGCCCATTTTAATCTCCGTCCAAATACAATCCATGCCCCTGCAGCTATAAGCACCAGCGCAACGAGGTAGATTCCCCAGCTCCACAGCAGCATAAAGCCGAAACACGCAGCTGTTATGCCCGCAAGCACGAAGGCGGCAACTTGAATGCGGCGCTGACGGGAGTAATTGAACATGTAGTATTCGTAAAGACCAACAGCCACACCAAAAATAAAAAACGGCCACAAGTACTGCAGTTGATTCCATCCAAATGCATTACAGTAGAAAAACAGCAGTGCATAAGTTGACAGCATGCCGCCTGGAATTAAGACGACAGCCGGGAAAATTCGTCCGAAAAACAGTACATGCAGCAAAATGCCGGGAATCAGTACAAAGAGAGGCCAAAAAACCGAGCCGATGAAACTAAATACCCCCAGCTTCCCAAACAAAATAACGATGCCTGCAATAAGCATCAGTATCCCTACGGAATATTGGTTTTTGGACATTTGGTTAGTCCCCCCAATCCTGCACCGCCAACCGCATTCACCTGACGAAAGACGACACGTTTTTATTCTAGTTTAATGGAACCGCAGGGAAAAAACCAGTATGAAACAAAAATCGATAAAAAAAAGCACATCATGACGTGCGTCTTTTCAATAGAGACAACACAATTACAAACGGAATCGACAGGAGCGGGATCGCCTCCGCAGCTGTATGGGAACTGTGAAAAAGGATATGATTCAAGCCCGGGTCATGAACAAGCATTTTCCCCGCAGCGTATCCGAGCAAGCCTGCACCTATATAAATAAGCGGCGGAAATTTCCGCAGCACAGCGCCCAGCAGTTGGCTTCCCCATATAATCATCGGGATCGACAGGCCAATGCCAAGCAGAATAAGCAGCGGCTGCCCTTCTGCAATCGCGGCGATTGCCAGCACATTGTCCAGGCTCATGACAAAATCGGCCGCTACGATCGTCTGGACCGCAGTGCCAAGCGACACTGCCTTGCGAATACCTGATGGGTGCCCGCCACCCTCCTGTGCGTCCCTCAGCAGCTTGACGGCGATGATAAACAGCAGAACGGCCCCTGCCGCCTGCAAATATGGAATCTTGAGCAGCGATATGGCTACGAGGGTCAACACGCAGCGCAGGCCTACGGCCGCGGCTGCTCCCCAAAAAATAGCCCGCTTGCGCTCGGCAGGCGGCAGATGCTGGCTCGCCATTGCAATGACAATTGCATTGTCCCCGCTGAGCAGTACATTAATAAAAACAATTTGAATAAATAAAACGAGACTTTCCATTGGACTCGCCCCCTTCATCACAATTAGATTTATGTGTTATAAAGGGGGGTTATGTCCAAAAAAACATTAAAACCATTCGTCCTCGCCTGCATCAGATGCGGTATTACGCTGGGATGGATGAATATTTAGCACTTCTGTGCCCTCTACAGCCGCATCCAGCATCTTTTCCAAATCAACGAGACTTGCCTCTACATTTTCAACAATCCGCATATTCGGATTGGTGCTCGGGGACTTGGGAACGAACAATGTACAGCAATCCTCATACGGAAGGATGGAAGTTTCATAGGTGTCCAGTTTCTCCGCATAGGTGACGATGTCCTGCTTGTCCGTCATTACGAGCGGCCGCAGCAGCGGCAGGCTCGAAGCCCTGCCTATGACATTCAGGCTGCCGAGTGTCTGGCTGGCTACCTGCCCCAGGCTGTCCCCGGTTACAATCGCAAGCGCTCCGCGACGCTCCGCAATCCGCTCGGTAATGCGGAGCATCGCCCGCCGCATCAAGGTGATGATCAACTGGTCCTGCTTGACCCCTGCCAATGTTGTCTGAATCTCTGTAAATGGAACGAGATGCAGCTTGATGCCGCCGCTGTAGAAGGACAGCTTGCGCGCCAGTTCAATGACCTTATCCCGCGCCTGCTCACTCGTGAATGGATAACTGTGAAAATGAACTGCCTCAATCTCCAAGCCGCGGCGCATCGCCAGCCAGCCGGCTACCGGGCTGTCAATACCGCCAGACAGCAGCAGCAGCGCCTTCCCGTTCGTACCGTAAGGATAGCCTCCCGCGCCTGGCAGCACCTCGCTGAATACGTATCCCGACTCCTTGCGGATTTCGACGCGCAGTTCAATTTCAGGCTTGCGGACATCAACTGTAAGCCACGGGTGGGCTCTCAGCACATAACCGCCGACCAGGTTATTCATGGCTTGTGAATTATGCTCGAACTCCTTCCAGGCACGGCGCGCTGACACCTTGAAAGTCCGGGGGGTGGAATCATAAACCTTCATTGCCACCAGCGCAGCAGCGCGAATCGCGTCAAGCTCCGGCTTGCACTTGATCACCGGGCTCATCGTAACGATGCCGAAGACGGACTGGAGCTGCTCGCATACCTGCTTGTACGGCTCCCCGTTCAGATGAATATAGACGCGGCCAAAGTCTTGAAGAGCCTCAATACGCGGATAGTCGGCAAGCGCGGTCTGAATCTGCTTGAACATCTGCTTTTCGAACCGCGAGCGGTTGCGTCCCTTTAAGGTAAATTCTCCAAAGCGCACAATTACCAAATCGTAGTCTGTCATTTATAGTTGCCTCCTTGCGGCGAGCGGTTCCAGCTTCGCTGCAATCATGCTGAGCCGCTCAATTAATCGGTCAATATCCTGCTTTGTATGCTCGTCCCCGAGACTGATTCTGAGGCTTGATACCGCAACTTCATGCGTACAGCCCATCGCAAGCAGGACACGGCTCGGCTGATCCTTGCGTGAAGAACAGGCGGATTTAGTGGAGATGATAATTCCTTCCTGCTCCAGAGAATGTACGATGACTTCCGGTTTTAGCCCAGGCAGGCTGCAGCATACAATATGCGGCGCCATTGTTCCTTCCGAGCCATCAGTTCCATGGATGAGCAGCTGGGGAATGCCGGCAAGCCCGGCAGTCAGTCTGCTGCGAAGCTCCAGCATCCGCTCCCGGCGTTCGCTGGCGGTTTGTACGGCCATGCGCAGCGCTTTGGCTGAGGCAATGATACCCGGAACATTGGGAGTCCCGGAACGCAATCCACGCTCTTGTCCGCCTCCGGACAACACCGGGCTTAGCATAAGCCCCTCTCTGGCATAAAGCCAGCCACTGCCCTTTGGCCCCTGTAATTTGTGTGCCGAGATGCTGTACAGATCGACTCCCCAGCCTTTGAGGTCGGTCTCCAGCTTTCCTGCCGCCTGCACACCGTCAACATGGAACAGTATTTTGGGATATGCCGACAAAAGCCGTCCAATCTCAGCAATCGGCTGAATGGCGCCTGTCTCATTGTTGACATGCATCACACTGACCAGTATGGTGCGGTCTGTGAGCGCCGCTGCAAGCTTACCGGTGCTTACCCGCCCGTCTGCTTCTGCCGGCAAATAGGTCACTTCGTATCCTTCTTCCTCCAAAGCCTTGAAGGCTTCGTATACCGAAGGATGCTCGATGCCGGTCGTAATCAGATGATTGCCTCTGTGACGATAGGATCGTGCGATGCCCTTAACGGCCAGATTGTTGCTCTCCGTGCCTCCGGAAGTAAATATCCATTCCTCGGCCCTGGTCGCATACAGTTCAGCAGCGAGTTGGCGTGCACGCTGTATCAGCTTGTCTGCTTCCATGCCCATCTGATGGATGGATGCCGGGTTGGCATAATGCTTGAGCATAACCTCCGAAAGCGTACGCACAACATCCGGATGAGGCGGCGTTGACGAGCAATGATCAAAGTATAGCATCTTGTTTTTGCTCCTTATAAGTGATAAATACTGCCAGTCTTCAAACGATAGGACAGACAGCTTGCCAGGCGGTGCCACTGGCCCCTCCCGCTGCAAACAAAAGGATCAACGGACTATAGACGCATGATGCATCCGAGCCCGTGATCCTTTGAAAATAAGCATGAAATTCATGAAGGTACGAAACTTTAGGCTAGTACAGTCCCCGTGTGGTCAGCACCTTTTGAATATAATTACGCGTTTCCGAAGGAAGCTGCTGGAGCTTCTCCATAACATCCGTATCATTCCGGATTCCAAGCCTGTCAATTCTGCCCGGTCCGGCGTTGTAGGCAGCAAGTGCTGCTGCTTCATTACCGTCATACTTGCGGAGGAGAAAGGACAGATAACGTGTTCCCCCGTCAATATTTTGCACCGGATCGAACGAGTCGGTGACACCCAGCCCGCGGGCGGTACCATCCATAAGCTGCATCAGACCTTTCGCACCCGATGACGATATCGCATTCGGATTGAAGGAAGATTCATTATGAATAACGGATGCAATCAGCGAACGGTCAACCCCGTATTTTTGCGCAGCCTCATCAATCAGGATATCGTAATTCGTGCTGTCCTGGCGGAATGCCGTGCTTTGAGCGGCAGCTGGCGTCCACCCGGCAGCAGAAAGCGCCGCAAGGCGATCATGAATGCCCGGTGCGGCATCCGCAGCGGCAGCTGCGGGCTCAGACTGGGCAAGTTGATTCAGCATGGTTTGAAACAATGAAGTCGGCGAACCGTCCTCTGTGGTAAAAATATTGTCAGCAGAGGCTTTGCTTATATCTGCCGAAGGCATCCATTGCAGTTGCAGCAATGTTTTCATGACACGAGGATCAATGCTCATACCAAACCTCCGTTGTCTAATCGTAGTTATTATTGTACACGTTTTGCTTCTTTGAAACCAGCTCTGTCCGTCTGAATCTTATTTGTAGCGGATATTCAGGTAATAATCAGTCAAATCTCTTATCAGCATGAAAACTTCCCCGTTGGACAAGCTCTCCGGCTTGTCAATGCTCTTGAGGGTTTCTTCACTGATCCAGCCAAGCTCCTGCAAATCGTCAAGCGCCTTGTTCTCAGGCGCCGTGCGGCCGGCTGAATGGCAGATAATATAGGCGGCCTCATCGAGTGTAAGCGGCTGGTTGCGTGGCTGATCGAGCCCGCGAATGGCTTCCATCGGATCATTCGGGAAATGCTCCGGGTGCACAGCCTTGACCCGTCTCATCATATTGACAAAACGCTGCGGATTGGATGTACCGTCCAGATCCCACTCATTATTGGAATAGCTGCCGGATGTCAAATACATGCTTGCTGCCGCCAGCAGTCCCTTATACGCTTTATGCGTCATATAAGAAGGAAATTCAAATTGCTTCATGGACAAGTCCATTCCCTGCTTCTTCAGGCGCGTTCTCAGTTCCTTCATCAGACGGTCTGAACGGGAGAGCTCACGAAGGCTGGTATGGTTCTCTTCGGCAAGCTTGGCTGCGGCGCCCGCAGCTTCTCCTGTTGCCATCCCTACCGGGATGACCCTCGCGCTTCCATGAGGCAGCGTATCAAAGCTGGCTGCCCGTCCAACAACCAGCAGCCTGTCCACCTCCAGAGGAACCAGACTGCCGAATGGAATGCCGTATTGCTCCGGATTCATTAAAATCGTGCCGATTTGACCGCTGCTTGTACTCTGGATATCAATGGCATAAGAGCCATAGGCAACAGCGTCCGGGTGATCTCTATTTTCCATAACGTCCGCGAGCGTCAGACGGTATTCTCCCTTAATATGTCGTGATTCCCTTATGTACAGCTCGGCCGCGGTCCCACCGTATTTCACATTGGCAAAGGCGGGAAATCGTTTCTTCAAAAAATCTACAATCAGAGGTGCCTCATGCTGCCCCGTCTCGATTCCCCGTCGTACAGATTCCGGATCGAGCGGATTGATGTCAAAAAGCTGCATGGAGTTAATCAGAACCGAGCCGTCATTTTGCCTCCCGATATTCAGAGAACGCATCTTGACCTTGGCCGGATCTGTAGGCTTGTACTCCCTCGCTTCATGATAGCCCCAGATGCTCATCCGGTCGATTTTCGCATCGTTGTGTCTTCCCATCTCCTCCCACACCTCCTGGGTCACGCCATCCAGCTTGAATACAAGTGTGGCTACCATCAGGGATTTGGAGTCTCCGATATCTTCGCGGCCCATTGTAAAAGGAGCACCTGCAGCCGCTGCAATGTCCGCATCCTGGGTAGCATCGATAACGGTACCGGATTGAATATCTTTTGTGCTGCCATCTTCCAGGACGAACCGGATTCCTGTGACCGCTTTTCCTGCGGGAAGCTGTTCAGTAATCGGCTCCATTGACCGGACATTCATCAAAAGGTCGAGACCTTCCTGCTGATGGACCATCCGGTAAAATGCATTGGCTGCGGAGACCACATCAAAAGAGGTTCCTTCAACCTGGTTGTACCATTCCTGAAAAATGCCTTTATTTAATATATCGGGCTTGCGCAGAAAATTGAATAGTGTTTTTTTCTCCGGCGCATAGTTAAAATCGATTGTATTCAGTCCGCCTTCGGTCATAAGTCCGCCAAGCATCGTGCGATGCTTGCCGTCTGCGAGCAGAACGCTTTGCCCGTTGCGGGCTGCTGACACTGCCGCAGCAATCCCCTCCGGGTCTGACCCTGTCACAATAACATCATAATGATCTGCAAGTTTGGTTACGGATTCGACCTTGAGCAGCGGTTGCTCCGGATAAGGATTTGTAAAATCATAACGGACTTTCTTCCA
The DNA here is from genome assembly GCF_000422505.1 of Paenibacillus pinihumi DSM 23905 = JCM 16419. GTDB lineage: Bacteria > Bacillota > Bacilli > Paenibacillales > Paenibacillaceae > Paenibacillus_D > Paenibacillus_D pinihumi. Next base: position 776,678 of record NZ_KE383864.1, read on the forward strand.
ATACCATGCCCCGGAAAGCATAGCTGCAACTAATAAAATGGAAAATGCAATTATCGCTAGTGCAAGCGGTCTTTGCAACAGTTTTCTTGTGGTCTTGATTCTAAAAACATCCTCTCTAACAAAAATTCCCGGGCAGCAGGTAAGCCTGCCACCCGGGCAAATTTGACTGTCAGCAGCGATCCGGTCCCCTTTGAGGGAGATGCAAACATGCATTACCGGAAAATCTATGCCGGAGAGGAACGATTAGCTGAATGCGAAATATAAAGGAATTATTACAAGATGTGACACGATGGCGATTAAACCTAAGGAAATCGACCAGATACCGAGTGAACGGCTGCCCTGACGATAGGCCATATAGCCAATTACGGCTGATGTTGCGCCCATCAGCGCCGGCCATACGAGCCAAGATGCAAGTGCAAAGCATAATGCAACAATACCAAGCGTTCTTGAACCAGAATAATCGTATTCTGCTTCAATCCGCTTTGACACATAAGCCTGCTCATGATCTCTTTCTGTGACAGAATATCCGCGAGCCGGAATAGACAGCTCAGCAGAAGTTTCTGTATCGTACCGCCTGTGCTGATTAAGCTTCTTGCCCTTTGCGTCGAGTGAGTCGCCCATCTGTGCTCACCCCTGGGGCCGGAAAGTATGGCAGCAGGTTACAGAGGAGTTCTCTGCAAGGTCCTTATGGTTGCTGCTCAAGCCATCCTCGGCAAATTCGGTGTCATAATGGGCGCTGGCATGCTGATCGATATCAATCATAATTTGTTCCGCATTGCAATTGTTCCCCTGCTTCCAGAAAGCACAGTTGGATACGCTGCATTTGACGCCTTGTGGCATCATCATCACCCCCCGTTAACAAGTTTCCCGTTAACAAGGGGGGCTATCCTTACTTATTTTGGCGCTGCATGCGCTGCTGTGTCATATAGTCGCTCTCATAATATGAGAGGTCATCACGCAATTCCTCATACACTTTGGATACGCCCAGTACAATATCCTTTGCATGCTGAACAGGTTTGAACAGGAAGCGAATCGCATCCTGGCCTGTATATGCATAGCGGCCATCTTCGGAATAACCTTCATTTTTCGGGTAAAAATACGCATTTACACATTGGTGGTATACTTCATACAGAGCACGCTCTGCAAATTCAGTATCGAAATTGGGACGTCTCAGCGCAACGCCAAGTTTCTCATACGATACCTCAGAGAATACAAGCAGATGACGAAGGTCGGACAACAGTCCTTTGTAAAATGGCTCCGCATTATCCCCCTCTTGCTGTTCGCCGGATAATTCCGGAAGCGAATAACGGTTCAAAAAGCTTTCGAGTTGTTCAATCGATATTTTTAATTTCTCTCTTGCGTCTTCACAAAGCTGTTTCACATTAGTAGATGGCATCAGTATCAGAATCCCCTTTCGTCATTGCCAAAACACTTGGTCAACTTCACCAACAACATGGTACCACAAATTACATCCGGATGGTACTGCGGATTGGCTTGATTTCCGGTATATTTTCAATCGTTTCATCTTACCCTAACGGTATGTTGCCAAGATAAAAATACAACCGGGAGGCTGAAATCAATGCGTCGACGAAAAATTGCCATGTGGTTCATGAGCTTGGCTGCATTGGCATTAATTATTCATATTGCCCCTATATTTATTCCTTCTCCCTCTGCCCCTAGGCAGACAGCTGAAGTAACGCCGAAACCGGGCTCTCACGAAGAAAAGACGCTTAAGCTTGCCGCCCTGCAAAACGATATGGATAAAACCGCGATGCTGTGCTACGCGGAGTGCCGCAAGCAAATGTCCAAAGCCGTTGCAGCTTCCCAAAGTGGCAAGGAGCGGCGTGCCTATATCCGCTCTATGATGAATAAACACCCTCATATGGAGTACATGAGCTGGCATGATGCTTCCGGGAGCGCAAAATATGGTACGTTGCCGCCCGGCGTAGCCGATTATGCAGAACGTGCCAAAATTGCAGTCAAGCGGAGTGAAGAGTATCATTCCGGCACATTAAAGCTGAAAAGCGGTGCAAGATACATGGTGCTCGGCACTCCTGATCCGAAGCATCCGGGCCAAGGGCTTGTCGGTGTTGTCAAACAGCATATTCTGGATCAGGTCGAGCAGCATCAGCTTCGCAACCTGCGGCTTGTCCCCTATCCGCATGAAACGAAATATAAAACCAAGACTGTGGAACCTGGAACATTAAACCGCACTGAAGTAAAAACAGGTGAAGATAATGGGGATGCCTCCCATTACCATACGAATGAAGTTGTCGTAAAGTTTCATCAGGACCCCGACAAGCAACGTTTGGATGACATCCGCAAGGAAATAACAGCCGATCACGTGCACAAACTTGGCTATACATTTGTATTTCGTTCCAAGTCCATGAAGACCGAAGAACTAATGCATTATTTCAAGCAAAATCATAAGTTGCATTATGTAGAGCCGCATTACTTCTATATGACCAACTGGAACATGAAGGTGAATGAGCAGCAGATCAAGCCGATTATCCCGAACGACGCCTTGTATTCGGAGTATCAATGGAACCTGCCTTCTATTGAGACGGAGAAAGGCTGGAGTGTCGGGCGCGGCAGCAATGAGGTTGTCGTTGCAGTGCTCGATACGGGTGTTCAGGCCGATCATCCTGATTTGAAAGGGCAAGTGCTGGAAGGCGTCAATATCGTGGACAAAGAATCCAAGCCCGATGATGATGTCGGCCACGGCACTCACGTATCCGGTATTATCGCTGCCGCTGTCAACAACGGCGAAGGTGTAGCCGGTATATCATGGTTCAACAAAGTGCTTCCCGTCAAGGTTCTCGATTCATCAGGAGCGGGCACTACCTACTCAGTTGCCGAAGGCATCATTTGGGCGACAGATCACGGAGCGAAGGTTATTAATATGAGTCTGGGCAACTATGCATCCGCGGAATTCCTTCATGATGCCATCAGGTACGCCTATGATCATGATGTCGTTCTTATAGCCGCAAGCGGCAATGACAATACAGACCGGCCGGGCTATCCTGCAGCTTATCCGGAGGTATTTGCCGTAGCTGCAACAGACAATAACGGGCAGAAAGCCCACTTCTCGAATTACGGCGACTACATTGATGTTGCAGCTCCGGGCGCCAGCATTGCCAGCACCTACCCTGGAAGTCAATATGCAGCCTTGTCCGGCACATCAATGGCCAGTCCTCACGTAGCAGCACTTGCTGCACTGATACGCTCCAAAAACCCGGACCTGAGTAACGAAGAAGTGATGCAGCTTATGCGGGATACCAGCACGGATCTTGGTGCCCCTGGAAAGGATACTTCCTTTGGTTACGGACAGATTGATGTTGTCAGAGCGCTTGCTGCCGCTGTCGGCGGGTTACAGCCGGAAGCGCAAAGTTCTGTCACACCTCCGGCAAACCGCTTTTCGCTTGTCGGAATTACAGAAATGTTCCAGCGAAAGCTGAGTGAACTGTTTAACAAACGCTAATTACGCTGGATTCGATAATATAATTAAGAAAGGGACCGTCCGTGACATGAATATAATCATGTCATACGACGGTCCCTCTTCTATATGAACAACTTGCTGATGTTCAAAGGCTATTCGTGACGGAAAGTTTGCCGTAAGCCGGGTTCTGTACCTGAAGTGGTCCGAACGGGAACGACCCTCCCACTGTAAGGCGACAATCATCTATCTAGATTTTCCATTGCTAGAAAATTCAAGCGACCAACCCGAACACGCTCCGGTGCCAGAGCCGCGGCGCGAAGCCGCTGTGTTCTCTTAGGTCTTGCTCCAGATGGGGTTTACCAGCCGTGTTGTCACCAACACCGCTCGTGGTCTCTTACACCACGGTTCCACCCTTGCCTGTGCCTGTACGGATACAGGCCATCGGCGGTCCGTTTCTGTGGCACTATCCTTCAGCTCGCGCTGACTGGACGTTATCCAGCATCCTGCCCTATGGAGCCCGGACTTTCCTCCCGCAGCCATATAGCTGCCGGCGATTGTCTGTCAAACTTTCCGGTGCTTTGCTAGTATACTAGGAATCGGCGCAAAGCTCAAGTCCTCCAGTTGAAATTATTATTGCCACATACAATCATACAATTTCAGTCCGCTGCAAGCAGCCTGACCATTGCAATCAACAATAATGCCGGATAATTACAAATACCTACATAAACTGAAATACTTCCGTTGACAGTGCAGACGGTTGAACCTCCGTAGCATATCCCTTTTCCTTGAGCTTTTCGTCAAGCCACTGTGCAACACGCGGCTTCATCAGCTTCTCGATGTTATGTCCCGGATCGATAATGGCAAGTCCTGCAGCCAGTGCATCATGAGCCGTATGATAGTCAATATCTCCGGTCACCAGCACATCCGCCCCGGCAAACAGCGCCTTGCTGACATATCTGCCCCCTGAACCACCCAGCACAGCCACCTTGCGCACCGGCCTGTCCAGCTTGCCTACTACACGTACGGCAGGCACCTCGAAGACCTGCTTTACCTGCTCCGCGAGCTCCTGCAAGGTTGCCGCCTCAGGCAAACGTCCTACGCGGCCAAGACCGAAGGAACGCCCTTTCATATCCACAGCATACAGATCATACGCAACCTCTTCATAGGGATGCGCCTTGAGCATCACCTGCACCACCTTGCGTCTTGCCGACAGCGGCACAATCGTCTCCACACGCACCTCGGATACCTGCTCCAGCTTTCCATGCTCCCCGATAAACGGATCAGTCCCTTGCCCTGGACGGAAAGTACCTGTGCCGTCTATATTGAAGCTGCAGTTGCTGTAGTGTCCGATCTGCCCCGCACCAGCCTTCCACATCGCTTCCAGCACCTGCTTATGATGATCCTTCGGCACAAATACTACGAGTTTGTAAAGCTGGTCGTTATGTACCTCTTCCAGATTGCCCCTGCCTTCAAGACCCAGCATTTCCGCCATCCAGTCATTGATTCCGCCGTCTGCCACATCCAGGTTCGTATGAGAGATATAGACGGCGATGTCATGCTTGATCAGCTTCTCGAACAATCTGCCTGCCGGAGTCGAGAAATCGAGCTTGGCAAGCGGACGGTAAATGACCGCGTGATGGGCAATGATCAGATTTGCCCCGGATGCAATTGCTTCATCTACAACTTCATCGGTTACATCAAGTGCAACGAGCACCTTGCTGACCGGCTTGTTAAGCGTCCCTACCTGAATTCCAATCTTGTCCCCCTCAACCGCGTAATGCTTTGGAGCAAGCTCCTCCATCATTTGAATTACAGTTTGTCCGTTTGCAAGCACGCAAGCACCTCCTTTAATTCATTCATATCCCGTTGCAATTGTTTTTGCTTCTCTTTCGACTCCGCAAGATCCGAGCGTCCCATTTGAAGGCTGATTTTCTCCAGCTTCTCGATTTCCCGGTCCCATTTTCGCAGCCATACACCATCTATATCAGGCTTTCTAAGCAGCCACGGGCCCATCAAATACAGCAGTTCTGGCCGCAGTGATCTTCCATAAGCCGCTTGCCAGAAGGCAGAATCGTACAATTCCTCATTACGCTTCATGGCATCCGCTCCACGGACGGCATGCAAAATCTCATAAGTTTTGCCATCCTCTTCAAGGATAGCCTCCTCTTGCAAATACCAATTATTGCGGACGAGCCATTTCCTGACCAGATCTTCTCCTACATTGGGCTGGAGCACCAGTTCCTGCACATCTTCAAGCTTACCCTGCAGCCTTCCTGCCTCCAGAATATCCCGGATAAGTCCGCCGCCCATGCCGGCGATTGTAATTGTGTCTGTCTCACCAGGATGAATAACCTCCAGGCCATTACCCTGTCTCACTTTAATTGCTTCCTCCAGCCTCGCACCTGCTACCTGTCTGCGGGCTGCCTCATATGGTCCTGCATTAAGCTCCCCTGCAATCGCAGAAGGAGTTTTGCCGCTTTGCAGCAAATACACCGGAAGCAAGGCATGATCCGAGCCGATATCGGCGACCCTCCGGCCTTGTCCGACAAAATGAGCTATACTTTCCAAACGCTTTGAAATATTCAACATTTAAGCTACCCACGCAATCCATTTTTTTCGGAGGGAGAACAGCAATATGCCTCCCAAAGTCATTTTAACCAACAACTGCACCTGAATCCACAGTGGACTGTCCAACAGCAGAATGCTGTAAATTTCCGGCATAAACCACAATAATGCAGCAATTGCGAACAGTATGGCCGATACCGGCTTCGACCATCGTTTTACGAACCAGCTTCCCCATGCATAGATAAAGGAGGCAGGCATCCAATACAACTGCACATCATACCATTTCGGGGCTGTCATATAGTTGTACAGCACTAGAGCATACACCATAATAGCAGCAATCCAACCGCACAGATGAAGCAGCGGAATCCTTGCCGCTATTCCGTATGAAATCCAGAACAAGGCACATAACCCCAAATAGATCAGTTCCAGGCTCTCGCCCGAAAGCTTATGCAGATGAAAAATATAAAGGCCGCTGCCCAGCATACACATCATGCCGAGCCCGGTCAGAGACAAGCCCGCGGCTTCATGCCGCTTTCTAAGCTTCTGTCCCCGCCACAGCAGCACCCAGGTTCCAAGAGCTGCCGTAGCCATTTGCATTGCAGGATGAAAATCGTTAAAATAAATGACAATACATCCGACCAGTGCAATAAGTGCAAAAACGCCTAGCCACAGCTTTCCGCTTGCCTGCTGCAAGGCTGCTGCCGCTTTGCCGTTCCAGCCGGCTGGCGTCTTTTTGTCCGGCTCGTCCAGATAGAGATTAAGCAAAAAATTGCAATATTGATCGGGAAGAAGTTTGCTGCTCTGCCAATGCTCGATTTCTTTAATAATCACTTTCCGTCGTTCCTGATCCATGCTTCACGGTTCCTCCCCTGAAGAAAGAATAATGAAATCTTCAAGCGCAAACGGCTGACACCGTCCTTGGCACTAGCTTTCGCATCGAATAGTTAAGAATTCTGCAATTTGCAATGTGTATGATGAACAGCCGGATTCGGCCCCATCATACCGAAAAAAAAGACCTTGCTGCCGAAGCAGAAGGTCCGTTTAGGCTTATTCCAGAAAATCCTTCAGACGTTTGCTGCGGCTGGGATGACGAAGCTTTCGCAAAGCCTTGGCTTCAATCTGGCGAATTCTTTCCCTGGTGACACCAAACACCTTGCCTACCTCTTCAAGCGTGCGCGTACGCCCGTCATCCAGTCCGAAGCGTAGCCGGAGCACATTTTCTTCACGTTCAGTCAATGTATCCAGCACATCCTCCAATTGCTCCTTGAGCAGCTCATAAGCAGCCGCGTCAGCCGGGGCAAGCGCCTCCTGATCCTCAATGAAATCACCCAAATGGGAATCATCCTCTTCCCCAATCGGCGTCTCAAGCGATACAGGCTCTTGGGCAATCTTCATAATTTCCCGTACTTTATCTACACTTAAATCCATCTCGCTGGCAATTTCCTCTGGTGTCGGTTCACGGCCCAATTCCTGGAGGAGCTGTCTGGAGACACGAATTAGCTTATTAATCGTTTCGACCATATGAACCGGAATGCGGATTGTACGTGCCTGGTCAGCAATGGCTCTGGTTATGGCCTGGCGTATCCACCAGGTAGCATAGGTACTGAATTTGAAGCCTTTAGTGAAATCGAACTTCTCAACCGCCTTGATCAGACCCATATTGCCTTCCTGAATCAAATCAAGGAACAGCATGCCCCTGCCCACATAGCGCTTCGCTATGCTGACTACAAGCCGCAGATTGGCTTCCGCCAATCTGCGCTTGGCCTCTGCGTCACCTTTCTCAATTCGCTTGGCCAGCTCAATCTCGTCATCTGCTGAAAGCAGCGGCACCCGGCCGATTTCCTTCAGATACATGCGCACCGGATCATTGATTTTAATCCCCGGCGGGAGAGCCAGGTCATCTTCAAAGTTAAAGTCGTCATGCTCGCGATCATTTTCTTCTGCGGAATGAGGCAAGTCTTCGTTCTCATTGACAACTTCAATGCCGATGTCATCCAGCTGCTCAAAAAACTCATCCATTTGCTCAGGGTCCTGATCAAAAGGAGAGAGCTTCTCTACAATTTCCTTGTAAGTGAGAGAAGAACGTTTCTTCCCTTGTTCAATAAGCTGCTCTTTAACCAGTTCCAGCTTTTGCTCAGTTTCTAGTTCAGTATGCTGATCATTCGCCATATTCCGACTCCCTCCTCCCTAGAAACGATCCTCCAGACCTTCGTTCAGCTGTCTCTCTAGGGCAATAATCTCAGTAACAATTTGTGCTGCCAGCAGATGATTACCGGAACGTTCCGCACGGGTCCATTCCTCTCGCCGCTGCTCAATCAGGCGCAACTTCTGCTCTTTACGGATAACCTTCACATAATCATGAAGCAGTTGCTCATCAAATGGAGTGTCCTCCATCATTAAAATAGATGCGGCTGCCCTTTCAAGACGGTCATCCTGCAGCGTGGCGATAAAGCGGCTCACATCCGGACCATTGTCCTGCGCGTAATAGGCGTATAAATAAGCAGCGAGTGCAGCATGATCCTCGACAATAAACGCATCTCCCAACTGATCATAGACAATACCGGCCATATCGGCGTCCTGCAACATGACGTGCAGCAAATGACGCTCGGCTTTCTGATAGGCTGGAAGCACCGGCGGGGGGCCAGCTGAACGGCGTTTTTCATTCATACCATTATTCCACGAAAAAGCGTTATTATCCCCGTTTGGCTTATTTTTTTGCAATTGCTCGCGTACCTGATGACAGTTCTGCTTCAAGGTATCCAGTGAAATGTCAAATTCAAGGGAAAGCTCTTTCAGGTAAAACTCCCGCTCAATGGCGGATTCGTGCTGGGCGATTAAACGCACCGCTTCCAGCACGTAATTTTTGCGGCCTTCTTCTTCTACCATTGTATGGCTTTTTCTTGAATATATAAGTCTAAATTTCAAAGGCGAAACAGGCTGGGACATCACTTCCCTGACGAATGCTTCGGCGCCCTTATCCTTAATGTAGTCATCCGGGTCATAACCCTGCGGCAGAACAGCCACGCTGGTCTTGAGCCGGGCCTTCTCCAGCATCGGAATCGTCTTGAGCGCAGCGGCTTGTCCGGCCTTGTCCCCGTCATAGCAGATGACAACCTCCTGCGCATTGCGCCGGATAATCTCTACATGCTCATCAGTGAGCGAGGTTCCCATCGTTGCTACGCCATTGCGCACACCGGATTCCCAAGCCTTGATGACATCCATATAGCCTTCAAACAGGATGAGTCTGCCTGTCTTCTTGATGTCCTGCCTGGCCTGATGAAAATGATACAGACTCTTGCTTTTATTAAACAGGATGGTCTCGGGTGAATTCAGGTATTTTGGTTGTCCTTCTCCCATCAGACGCCCGGCAAAACCGATCACTTTGCCTTCCCGGTCCCACAGCGGAAACATAATTCTGCCACGAAAACGGTCGATATACCCGGAGCCGTCATTTTTCGATGATAACAGTCCGCCCCGTTCCATAAGTTCCAGATCAAATTCACGCCTGCTCAGAAAATTGGTGAGCGTATCCCAACGATCAGGCGCATACCCGATCATGAAATGGTCGATCAGCTTGTCCGTCAAACCGCGTGATCTTAAATAATCCTTGGCCCCAATGCCAAATTCGGTATTATTCAAAAGATGATGATAGAGCTTGGCGGTAATTTCGTGCGCTGCCAGCAGACTGCTGCGATCACGCTGAAATGGCGTGTCCGCCTGATGCTCCGAAGCATCCCAATCTACCGGAATTCCTGCTTCAACCGCCAGCATTCTCACAGCCTCAGGGAAGGAGTAGCCCTCAAGTTCGCTGACAAACTTGATGACGTCGCCGCCCTGACCGCAGCCGTAACAATAAAAGAGCTGCTTTTCCGGAGTAACGGTAAAGGATGGTGTCTTCTCCGAATGGAAGGGACATAAGCCCTTCATATATTTCCCCTGTTTGACCAGATGGACATACTTCCCGACAGTCTCCACAATATCATTGCGCTGTAATACTTCTTTAATTACCGAATCAGGAATACCCTTCTGAATCTTAATCACCTTCAGTCAAAATATAAGTCGTTCATAAGAACTTCGCTTATAATTGGCTTATATTTCCTTACCAAACACAATTCTGACAAAAATCATAACTGTGTTTCGCATAAATAACATGTAATACTATTCGCTAAAGCTCATCAATCTCCTGCCGCTGCAATAAAACTTTTGTCAGCTTTTGTTGAAAGCGGCTGCGATCCTCCGGGGTCAGAGCTTTGGGACCTTTAGTCCTTCCGCCCGCACGCCTGCGCTTTGCCTGCTCATGCCGGCGCTCCAGCAGGAAATCCATCATCTCATCATCATAGCTCTGTCCCCGGTTGGACAAACTGATTGCCCCTTTGGCCAGAGCGATTGTGGCCAGCCCGAAATCCTGCGTAATCACAATATCCCCACGCTTTACATGGTTGGAAATATAGAGATCGACGGACTGGTCGCTCCGGTCTACCTGGACGATCCGGACGCCTGCTTCCGGCTGGAGATAGTGGTCAAAGGAGGCAACCATCAGCACTGGAATTGCAAAACGGCGTGCAGTTTCCACAATTTCTTTCTTCACCGGACAGGCATCGGCATCCACTACAATTGTTGCAACCTTTGGTTCCACCTGCGCATCACCGCTATTTCTGATAAACTTCCGTACTATTATATACGATGAAAGACTAAAAAAATCCTGCCGCAAAACTCAAGCAATTCCTTTTTTGGAAGCATTTTTTTGTCGAATAAAAAATCTATTTCACATGCTCCATAATCAGGCTTGCTGTTTCCTCCACCGCGCGGTGAGAAACATCGATAACCAGACAGCCGATCCGCTTCATAATGCTTTGCGCGTACGCCAGTTCCCGTTCGATCCTCTCCGTTGTAGCATAGGAAGCATTATCCGGCAGTCCCAGCGCCTTAAGCCGCTCCTTGCGGATGATATTCAAATAATGAGTGTCAATGGTCAGCCCGATTACCTTCGTACTCGGAATCGAGAACAGTTCATCCGGCGGTTTAATCTCCGGCACAAGCGGTACGTTCGCAACCTTGAATTTGCGGTGTGCCAAATACATAGATAACGGCGTCTTGGACGTACGGGATACACCCACGAGCACAATATCCGCCTTGCGGACACCGCTTGTATCCTTGGCATCATCATACTTGACTGCAAATTCAACAGCCTCTACTTTGCGGAAATAGTCAGCATCCAGCACATGGTTGAGACCCGGCTCATGGCGTGACATGCGGCCGATGCGCTGCTCCAGGCTGCCGAGCAGCGGACCGAGCAAATCAATGGAAATGACACCCATTTCCTCACTAAGCTGCATAATACTGCTGCGCAGATGAGGAATGACAAGCGTATATAAAATAATCGCCTGCTCGCTCTTGGCCTGCTGGACAACCCGCTTCACCGTCGCTTCATCCTGAATAAATGAATAGCGGCGGATTTCGGAGTCGACAGGGTGGAATTGGGCGATGGCCGCCCGGACTACCACTTCCCCCGTATCTCCTGCCGAATCAGAAGCCACATAGATAATGACATCCCTTGATGAAGATTCACTATTCATGGCTATCCCTCCTTCGCTTCACTACCACACCAGCTTCGAGAAATCAGCAAGCTTCAAGACATCGCCGGCAATCGCAGACAACGTAGCAAGCCGGTTGCGCTTGACAGCCTCATCCTCAGCCATGACCATTACTTTGTCAAAATAAGCGGTAATCGGCTCTCTGAGCGCAGCAAGCCGGTTCAACGCTTCCTTCGCATCATCTGAGGCAATCGCTCTGGCTACACTCTCATGAGTTTGTTCCCAGGCCTTGAACAAATTATGCTCTACCTCTTCAGCAAACAGTGCAGGATCAGGTGATGATTGGTCTGCTTTTGCTGCCAGATTGCACACCCGGTTGAATGCATCCGTTACTAGCTTGAATTCATCCCTGCCTTTACCCGTTGCACTTGCAAATACAGCAGAGGCCCGTTCTACTGTGAAGCGGAGCTGTTCAAAGCCGGCAGCCATAGCCGCATCAATGACGTCATAACGGATACCATGCTCACCCAGCACATTTTTCACACGCAAAGCAAAAAAATCATATAAATCATTACGTATTTCCGAGCGTTCCCGTTTCATTCCTTTTGCTTCATGAACATCAAGCGCCAGATCGAACAAGTCGCCAAGCGGCAAATTCAGCCCGTGGGCGATAATGATCTGCACGATTCCCGCCGCTTGTCTGCGCAGCGCATAAGGGTCTTGGGAGCCAGTCGGAATAATCCCGATTGAGAAGCATCCGGCAATCGTATCCATTTTGTCTGCCAGCGATACAAGGGCTCCTGTTAATGTACCTGGAGCGGTTTCTCCGGCAAAGCGCGGCTGATAGTGTTCGAATACCCCTTTTGCCACCGCTTCACGCTCACCTGCCTTGCGGGCATAGTCTTCACCCATTACACCTTGCAGCTCTGGGAATTCATAAACCATTTGAGTTACAAGGTCAAATTTGCAAATTTCTGCTGTCCGGCTGACATCTGAAGCTGTTTGGGCGTCCACCTCAAGCTTTCGGGCGAGCGCTTCTGCCAGTGCGCGTATTCGTCTTACTTTGTCCGCTGTTGTACCCAGTTCCTCATGGTAGATAATCGTCTCCAGTTTGGCGAGCGCATCGCTGATTGGCAGCTTTTGGTCTTCCGCATAGAAAAACTTCGCATCCGACAGGCGCGCACGCAACACTTTTTCATTTCCTTTTGCCACCTGCTCGATCGATGTTCGGTTTCCATTGCGCACGGTTACGAAATAAGGCTGCAGCGCACCGGCATCATCCATAACCGGGAAGTAGCGCTGATGCTCGCGCATCGATGTGATCAGCACTTCCTGCGGAATGGCAAGGAATGAAGAATCAAATGAGCCGAACAGTACATTCGGGTACTCGACGAGGAACAATACCTCTTCCAGGAGATCCTCCTTGACTGCAATTTTCCAGCTCTTCTCTGCCGCCAGCTCATGAATCTGCTTCAGGATCAGCTCACTGCGCTCTGCTACATCTGCGATGACATGCTGCTTGCGGAGCTGCTCTACATATTCGGATGGCTGAGCTACAGAGGTCTCTGCTCCGAGAAAACGGTGGCCACGTGTAACATTGCCAGTTGCGACACCGGTAATTTCAAAAGGAATGACATCCGCTCCAAACAGTGCCACCATCCAACGGATCGGTCTGACAAAACGGAGGTCATGATTGCCCCAGCGCATGTTTTTCGGGAAGGACATTGACAAAATAATCGACTTCAGCCCTTCTGACAGCACTTCCGAAGTTGCTGTGCCGATGCTGCTCTTGTTCGCATAAATATATTCCACACCCTGAAGTTCTTTGAAGAACAATTGTTCCGGCTCAACACCCTGGCTGCGTGCAAACCCAAGCGCCGCTTTACTCCAGTTCCCCTGATCGTCAAGCGCGATTTTGCGGGAAGGACCTTTGACTTCCTCATTGATATCGCTCTGCTTTTCTTCCGCATCGCGTACCAGTACGGCAAGCCTTCTTGGTGTTGCATAGGCGCTAACCTCACCATAAGCAATTCGGGATTCCTGCAGCCATTTCTCCGTTTTCTCCTTCAGTTGGTTCATCGCGCCGCGTACAAAACGGGCCGGAACCTCCTCCAGTCCAATCTCCAGCAGTATATCCTTAGCCATGCTGTTCCACTCCTTTCTTCAGCAGCGGGAATCCCAGCCGCTCACGTTCCTCCAGATAAGTCGCCGCACATTGGCGTGCCAAATTTCTAACCCGCATAATGTAGCCGGTTCTTTCCGTTACACTTATTGCCCCTCTTGCATCCAACAGGTTGAAGGTATGGGAGCATTTCAGCACGTAATCGTAAGCCGGGAATACGAGATTATTCTCTAGCGTCTTCTTCGCTTCTTCCTCATACATATTGAACAGGGAGAACAGCATCGCTGAATCTGAAGTTTCAAACGTATATTTGGAATGTTCAAATTCTGGCTGCAGAAACACATCGCCGTAGGAGACTCCTTCAACCCATTCCAGATCGAATACATTTTCCTTGTCCTGAATGTAGGATGCCAGACGCTCCATACCGTACGTAATCTCCACAGCTACCGGAACAGCATCAATGCCGCCCACTTGCTGGAAGTAAGTAAATTGTGTGATTTCCATACCGTCCAGCCATACTTCCCATCCCAGACCCCAGGCGCCAAGCGTTGGTGATTCCCAGTTGTCTTCGACGAAACGAATATCATGATGGGCCGCATCGATTCCAAGGCGGCGCAGGCTCTCCAGATACAGTTCTTGAATGTTATCCGGTGACGGCTTCAAAATAACTTGGAATTGGTGATGCTGGTACAGACGGTTCGGGTTTTCCCCGTAGCGGCCGTCAGCGGGACGTCTCGAAGGCTCTACATAAGCTACGTTCCAAGGCTCTGGACCGATCGAACGCAGGAAGGTCATCGGGTTCATTGTACCCGCTCCCTTTTCCACATCATAAGGCTGCACAAGAATACACTTTTGCTCTGCCCAAAACTGCTGAAGCGTTAATATCATACGCTGGAAATTCATTGCTTCACTCTCCATTTGAATTTTTAAGTATGTAAGCTCCCCTAACGGGCAATAGTCAAGGGCTACCTGTAAAACGGTTTCCCAGACATTCTTCCGCAGCAGGCTTACACCTTGACAAGCTGCACATAGCGGCGTTTCACCGGCTATTGCTGCCCTGACTGGCACAGCTCTGCGATGTCAGCCTCGCACATCCTTTGCTTTCCGGCAGGCTCAAGGACAACAAAAAACTCCCGCCCCTACGTCTGCCTAAAACAGACATAGGGACGGGAGCTATTCCCGCGGTTCCACCCTACTTGGTCTCTACCAGGAATTCAAAGCCGCATAGCAGCCAAAACTCTTAAGAGACCCACTTTTTTACATGCTTCGCACTCCGGAGTACCCTTCACCGCAAGCTTGCCCGGGCTTGCACCATCCCCGGTCGCTGGTACTAGCAAGTTCCCTAACGGCTACTCTCTCCATCACAGTCCGATATTCAATAATAAAATATCATAGCCAATTTTCATTCTTCTGTCAAACAAAAGGATGCTTCTCTAATTGATCTAAAAAGGTGCGTGATTTCAGTTTCAAGCCCAAATGCGTATCCATCAGCAGCCGGATTCCTTCTTTCAATTCCTTCTTGGTCCCTTCCTTCACCTGAATATTGCCGAGTCTTCGCATATCCAGTTGCCGGAACAGTCTGAGCAGCTTATTAAAGCCTTCACCGGTAGGGAGCCTTGACGGGTCCTTAGAGAAGCAGCGATGGCACAACAGTCCGCCAAGGCGGTAGCTCAGCGCAAAGGTTCCTTCAGCCTCTCCACAGTTCACACAACCGGTTGTTTCCGGTGCATAGCCTGCGGCTTCAAGCACCTTCATTTCAAATACATGCGTAACAATCTGCGGGTCTTTGCCTTCTTCCAGGCCGGTCAGGCAAGCTTGAAGCTGCTCGTACAGGTATGAGCCTGCTTCATCATCCTGAAACGCCCTGTCTACCAGTTCTACTGCATAGGAAGCATAGGCGGCCATAAACAGATTTTCACGCAAAACATGGTGAGAGTCCAGTATCTCACCATGATTCAAAGTTCCAAGGCCAGTGCCTTTTTTGAAAAATCCGAACTCGCCCAGTGTAAACAGCTGGGCGAGCGATCCGTAGCGGCTTCTCAGTTTCTTCGCGCCGCGTATAATAATGCCCACCTTGCCGTGGGTGCTTGTGAGGACATTCACAATTTTGTTGCCCTCACCATAATCCATGCTGCGGATTACAATTCCCTGTACCCGGTACAGCAACAGTCTTCTCCTCCACCCGCCGCTTGCGACTATCCCTTTGCCCGCTTCAGAATGGATCTGTCAGGAAAATGATCCTTCATCCTCAGACAACCATTCCTCCACAGCAGCCTCTTCATGAAGTTCTGTTTCGGCATCGTGAAGCTGGCTCATCTCACGATACAGCATAAAAGCATCTACATCACCGGTTTTCATAAAATACGTCCACGACAAATTTCTCATTGATGTATTCATCCCTTCCCCTGGTCATGCTGCTCCAATGGTCATAGGATGTGAAGAAACGGCGGGTGCTATCCTCAAGAAGCAAAGGTAAAAAGAGGGCGGCATAAAAAATCGTAACTTAAAAAATGTAAAACGAAAGCGATCAATTAATCGTTTTTAAAACCAAGATCCTTCAGGACGCGATCCTGATTGCGCCAATCTTTCTTGACTTTGACCCACAGCTCCAGAAATGTCTTGGACCCCAGCAGATTTTCAATATCATGCCGTGCCAGCTTGCCCACTTCTTTAAGCAGGGCGCCTTTCTTGCCAATTACAATACCCTTCTGGGAATCGCGCTCGACATAAATTACGGCACCGATGTAGACCACTCCGTTATCCTTCACCTTCATATCCTCAATTTCAACTGCAACAGAATGAGGAATTTCCTCGCGGGTCAGATGCAAAATCTTTTCCCGGATCAACTCTGCACATACGAATTGCTCCGGATGATCTGTAATCTGATCAGCCGGATAATATTGCGGTCCTTCAGGCAAATATTGCACCAGCTGATCCAGCAGCGTCTGCACGTTATTTCCCTTGAGAGCGGATATCGGAACAATTTGGGCAAAATCATGCAATCCCTTGTACTTGGAAATAATTGGAAGAAGCTCTTCCGGATGGATCTGATCAATTTTGTTCAGACAGAGAATAATTGGCGTATTGGTCTGCTTCAATTTCTCAATAATAAACCGGTCGCCGCCGCCAAGCCCTTCTACAACGTCAACGAGAAAAAGAGCCGCGTCCACTTCCTTCAAGGCATTATCAGCTGCACGCATCATGAAGTCGCCGAGCTTGGAGGTTGGTTTGTGAATTCCCGGTGTATCCAGAAATACAATTTGTGCTCCATCGGTCGTATAGACGCCATGAATTTTGTTGCGGGTCGTTTGTGGCTTGTCCGACATAATCGCAATTTTTTGACCAATGATCTGATTGACCAGCGTTGATTTACCGACATTCGGACGACCGATAATCGCTACAAAGCCGGATTTGAATTTGTTTGTGTTGTTTGTCATCATAAAATGTATTGCTGCTCCTTTGGAAAAAGTCCGGCGGTACAAGACACACGCCTGCTCACTCATCGGACTCTTATTTATCAATAGTATTGCAGTTTCTCATGGAGAATAAAATAAAAATTTGAATAAGGGCGGTCCCAGAATTATCAGACCGATTATGATTGAAGCAATCGCGGCAATGAGCACCGCACCAGCCGCAGCATCCTTGGCTGCTTTTGCGAGCGGATGCGTATTGGGCATATGCAGATCAACCGCCTTCTCAATGGCTGTATTCACGGTCTCGAGCGCAATCACCAGCGCTGATATTAAGACGATAATCGTCCACTCCACTGCGCTAAGCCCAAGCAGGGCAGCCAGCAGAAATACCGCTGCCGCTGCCCCGATGTGAAACTTCATATGGCGCTGCGTCCGCACCGTGAATAAAATACCGCTTACCGCACAGCCCAAACTGCGCAAAAACCGGTTCATGTCCGGACCAGACCCGCTTGTTGCAGTACGGCCTCCTGCTTGCCGGTCATGACAGCCTCCGATTCATCATCCTGATGGTCATAACCAATCAAATGCAGAAACCCGTGTACAAACAGGAAACCGAGCTCACGCTCGAAGGAATGGCCGTAATCCTCGCTCTGCTGTTGGGCCTTCTCAACCGAGATTATAATATCACCCAGCATCCCCGAGAATGGATCATTCTCCTCTTCGCTCTCCACCTCAAACACAATTTCCGGTTCGTCCTCGCCCTCTTCCATCATAGCGAAGGACAAGACATCGGTCGGACGGTCAATACCTCTATATTCCTTATTCAGCCGGTGGATTTCCTCATCATCGACGAACGTCAGGGCTACCTCGCCCTCCATAATGCCTTCTGCTTCTCCTGCAATTTGCAGCACCTGCTCCAGCTTCAAGATGAATGATTCAGAAATCTCCAGCTTGTCCTGCTCATTATTCCAATCCAACCTCAAACTCATGCCGGACGCTCCTTTGATTTTACCTCTTCCGGGTATTCAATACGGGAGTGGAATATGCCAATCACTGATTCCTTCAGCGACTGGGCAATCTTGTCCAGCTCCTTCATCGTCAGATCACATTCATTAAACTGGTTATCGTCAAGCCGGCCCTTGATAATTTTGTGGATCATCGACTCAACCTGCTCCATTGTCGGGCTTCGCAAACTTCTGACGGCTGCCTCGACACAATCCGCAATCCCGACAATAGCCGCTTCTTTGGATTGGGCCTTCGGCCCCGGATAACGGAAATCATCCTCCGTGAAGTCCGGCTCCTCGCCAGCTTCCTCAGCCAGCTTTAACGCCTTGTAATAGAAAAACTTTAGAAAGGTAGTGCCATGATGCTGCTCGGCAATATCCCGAATCGGCTTGGGAATATTATGCCCTTTCAGCATTTCCACACCATCTCTGGCATGGGCGATAATAATTGACTTGCTTAGCTTAGGCTCAATCGAATCATGCGGATTCTCAATATTCGACTGGTTCTCAATAAAATAGCTCGGACGTCTCGTCTTTCCGATATCATGATAGAATGAACCGACCCGGCAAAGCAGGCCGTTGGCTCCAATCGATTCCGCTGCCGCCTCTGACAGATTGCCGACCATCACGCTGTGGTGATAGGTTCCCGGGGTCTCTGTAAGAAGCTTCCGAAGCAGCGGGTGATTCGGATTCGACAGTTCTACCAGCTTCAAAGCTGACAAAATACCAAACGTAACTTCAAAAAATGGCATCAGCCCAATAACAAGCACAGCTGTCAGCAATCCGCTCGCAAAGGAGAAACCTACGGTATACATCATCTGGCTGGAATCAATCGGCTGATTGAACAGCAGTACAGCTAATGAGGCAATTGAACCAAACAGGCTGACCATAATTCCCGCCTTCAAAATCGTGGAGCGCTGGCTGGCTCTGTGAATAGAGAAAATCGCTGCGAACGACACCACAATAAAGACAAATCCAAATTTAAAATCAAAGATTTGGCCCTGATGAACATTAAACAGGATACTGCCTACCGAAGCAAACAGAATCGAACTGATCAGCGCCAGATGGACATCCAGCAGCAATGTAATCAACATTGCGCCCATGGCGACCGGAGCAAGGAAGCCGACAAATGTCGTGCTGTTTGTTTGAATCATCGACACAATCAGCATAATGGCAATATTCAGCAGGAAGATGAGAAGCATCATAAAAATTTGGGCATTGCTGTATTTATGCTTCGCCCCACTCCATATGCCGCTTTCTGAATGCCCCATAAACTGTTGAATGACCAGTGTAAACAGCACCGACAGAATCAGCACGCCCAGATGAGGCCAATAGGTCTTTTTGCTCTGGAGCAGGCCCAGCGCCTGAAGGCGGTCATATATTTCCTGGGTAATTTTTTCACCAGAGCGGACAACCACGTCGCCTTCTTCAATGACTACCTTCGGTGTATTCTCCTGTGCCTGCACTCTGGCCTCATCCGTTGCCTGCTTGTCAGCAAACTTGTTCGGCGTAATCGCATAGCGGGCCAGCTCCTGAACGATCTCCCGCTGTGTGCGGTCTGAGAGAGCGCTGGCGTTGACCAGCTCTGCTACCTTGGTACGTGCCGTCTCTGCATCACGCAGCTGCTCATTCATCAGTTCCTTGACAATATCACGCGTTACTTTCTGCATAACTGACAGATCTTCTGCTGAAAGCTTAGGCAGCTTGTAATAGGTTTCCTCAGGAACATTATACTGCTGTTCCTTCACAACCTTGACCATCTCATCAAGCAGTGTAGCGTTATAATTATCCGTTGCTCTGTTCGTTCTTAAAAACTCATCAATATATTGGCCGTAGCGGCTTGGAATGACCGTGCGGTAAATGTCGATCTTATAGGTCTGGCTTACCTGGTCATCCTGATTAATCTGCAAAATCCGCTGATAGATTTGATCGACCAGATTTTCATTGCGCAGCGCGACAATGTTGTATGCAGTCTGAACACGGTCAGCAGCTTCCTGCTGTGCCTGCAGCCTGGCCTTCTCGTCCTCCCATTGGCGCGGTGCGCGAATGTCACGGTTACTGACTTCATTCAGCTGAATATTATAGGTTTTGGGCACAAGATGAGAGGAGAGGCTGAAATAGAAAAGCAGCAGAAACAAAAACAGCAGCAGCCAGCGAACACCAGCGCTGTGCTTCCAACCTGCTATCTGTGCGTTCGTCCGGTTTACACCCTGCTTTCGGTTCATACGGCGTGCCTTCCTCTCTATTATTGATTTTCCATATCCTTGTTATAAGCCACGATAATTTGCTGAACCAGGGAATGGCGTACCACATCTGAGTCGGTAAAGGTAATGAATCCGATTTCCTCAATATCTTTTAAAATGCGTGAAGCTTCGTTCAAGCCGGAATTTTTGCCCCGCGGCAAATCAATTTGCGTCACATCGCCTGTAATGACCATCTTGGAGCCAAACCCCAGGCGTGTCAAAAACATTTTCATTTGCTCAGGTGTCGTATTTTGCGCCTCATCAAGAATAATAAACGAATCATCGAGCGTTCTGCCCCGCATATAAGCGAGCGGAGCGACCTCAATAAGCCCTCTCTCAAACGCCTTGGCTGATTGGTCCGGCCCCATGACATCATGCAGCGCATCGTACAAAGGCCGCAAATACGGGTCTACTTTCTCTTGCAAGTCACCGGGAAGGAAACCCAGGCTCTCACCCGCTTCAACTGCTGGCCGGGTCAAAATGATGCGCTTCACGGAGCCTTCCTTGAGCGCTGCAATGGCAAGCACGACAGCCAGGTACGTCTTGCCCGTTCCTGCCGGTCCAATCCCGAATACAATATCCTTCTTGCGTATGGTCTTCACATAGTGACGCTGGCCGATCGTCTTCACCCTTACAGGCTTGCCCCGGTAGGTTGTGGTAATCTCGGCCTTGAACAAATCAAGAAGCTGTTCTGCCTGCAATGTGCGGGCCAGTTCCAGAGCATACATAATATCCCGCTCAGACGGCGAGTATCCGCCCCGGATCAGCTCCAGCAGTACGGTAAAAAGCTGTTCCAGTGATTCTACCTCGGACTCGGGTCCTGTTACTACAATCTCTGCATCTCTCGACATAATTTGCGACTGTGTCTGCTGCTCTACAAGCTTCAAATACTTGTCCTGCGGTCCGAATACCGCAAGCCCTTCCGCTGCGTTTAGCAGGGGAATTTTCACAATGTTTGTCTTCTCTGGCAAAAAGCTCATTCTCCTTGCATTTGGACTATGGCTCTTTCTTTGGCTATCGATTGTTCGACTTCAAAAAACACTTTCATATAAACTTTACCATTCTCCGTCTTTTCATGCAAAATATTTTGTTCAACAATCCGCGCATCTTTCCCTGCTTTTTCCAAAATTACTGCTTTTGCCTCCAACAATCCGGTCTGCTTGGCCTCCTCCTCCGAGAGCCGGCGCACATCCTCCCGAACCTCCATCAGCTGCTCCTTGACTCTTCCCAGCGGCAGCGTCCAATTTCGCCATGCAAGCTGATGCTGGGTCTCCACTGCCTCGTACCGCTCGAATTCCGGCTTGCCAAAGCCCCATACCTGCAGCGTCCGGTTGCCGAGGAGCAGATGCCACTTCGTCTTGGACTCTCCTGTATATACCTTTACCTTCTGATTCAGCGGAGACTCGATTTCATAGACATACCAGACAAGACCAAGCACATCGCCTTTGGCGACAACTGTCTTCGTATTCCCATCATTGCCAATAATTCCGGAAATTAAAATATCCCCTTTTTTTACTTTGCGGTTTTTCGCTACCAGCGGCTTGCCTGTCTCCGCTCTCACCTCCGTTACTACTGCATCTACGGATGCGACCAAATGGCGGGGACTGTATAGCGGCAGCGGAGGGGGTGTTGTGCTCTCCACAACCTGAATGGTAACCTTAGTCCCCTGACGGTCCACTCCGATCCAGGACACGCCCGGGAGCTTGGCCACAAGATGCTTGGAGATGTCATCCAGTTCTTTCATACGGAATGACCATTGAAAAGGATAGACCCCTTCCTCCTGCGCAGCCTGCATAATCTGATCCCTCGTCAGCTTTTCGTTCCCTTTCACCTCGATCGTCCAGACAAGCGAAGAGAGAGCGTAGAGCCCGACAAAAAACAAGAAAAGACCGGCTGCAAAAAATTTGCGCCGCTCCAGCTTGCGGAGCCAAAACGGCAGCCCGCGCCTTTCCTTGACATGTATACGGCAGCCTGTCCGTTTTAAGTGCGGACGAAGACGAAAAAAATCGCCAACCGTCACCTCGCACTCCAGCTCCCCTTGCTTCGTGCAACGGATCGCCGAGAGTCCAATCTTTTCACTGGTTGCCTCATTTACAAGCTCCTCCTGGCGCTCCCCGCGGATGGAGACTGTTACAACACCTTGTACTGTTTGCAGCCACGACAGCTTCATTTGGTTCCCTCCCCTTGTCCATGCAACTGAATGTGGTCAATTTGTCCTTCGATGAATACTTCCTCGGTCCATATCGCGCGGATGACGAGCTCGCTGCCGCCAACCTCCAATTCGCCCTTGCTTAGAGCCAATCGAAGCTTGTCACTTGAAAACTGGAGCACGCCTCTATGATTTTCAATATACAACTGGCGGTTTCCGATCATTGTCATGCGAGGCAGGTCAAATACAACGTCCTGGGGCACATCAAGAAGATCGGCTGTTAACTTCCGGATTTTGCGGCTGATGCTGCGCATAGCAGATGAAGTCCCCCCTCCTGTACTTTACAAAATTATGCAAGGGGCAGAGAAAATATGAAGGAAATCTAGATGCAAAAGCTATTGTGAACAAGCTTTCGCTGTGCAGGGGATGAAGAATTTTATTTGCCTGATTTATATAAGAGGAACATTTTGCAGAGTCTTCACTGCCTCTGCCGGGATCAATAATAAACAAAAAAACGGCTGCGTCCTCAAGCAAGGACACAACCGTTTTTGTTAAAATTTTCGATTTAACTGCCATGATACCGGCAATTTATCTGTGGCGGCGACGCTTTGCTCTTGGCGGACCAAGAATCTCCGCCCAGACAATAGCTCTTCGCATCTCTTCCTCGCGCGGCAGACCCGCCCCCGGCTCTGCCAGCTGATAGCCGGGCTTGGCTGAATGCGCGCTCTGTTTCCGCGGCAGTCCGCTATCTGGTCGTCTGCTGGACGCCCTCTGTCCCTCCCTGAGGCGGGCAGACTCCTGAAGACGGTGCTCCAGGGCCGTGCGCTCAGGCTGGACGGCAGAAGATGCCGCAGGCTGCTCAGGTATCCAATCCTGCTCCTCTGAGCGGTCAAACCTGTTCGGGTAAGGCCTGGACCGGTCAGCATGAGTCTCGTGAGTGCGCTGCTCCGCTGAGCGGTCAGGCTGCTGCTCGAGCGGCCTTCCCTGATTAGCCTGCTTGCCGCCTCCAAAGGGCGGCATACCGGCTTTCTTGTTCTTGTTGCCGAACATGGAGATCAGAAAGCCGAGTATAATAATTGCGACGAACGGATTATTGATAATAAATTTAAGCAAGGTTTCCATAAGAACCACCTAGCATTTATCGAATTTTTTCATCGTCGGAGGAGTCATCCGTCTTGCCAATGGAGCCTCTCATTTGCGTATCAGCCTCGATATTCTTCATATTCAGGTAATCCATAACGCCCAGCTTGCCGCTCTTCAGAGCTTCAGCCATTGCAAGAGGCACCTGGGACTCGGATTCCACAACACGCGCTCTCATTTCTACGACGCGCGCCTTCATCTCCTGCTCTTGGGCTACCGCCATTGCACGGCGTTCCTCGGCCTTCGCCTGGGCAATAATTTTATCCGCTTCCGCCTGCTCAGTTTGCAGGTTCGCACCGATATTTTTACCTACGTCGACATCCGCGATATCAATGGACAAAATCTCAAACGCAGTTCCGGCATCCAGGCCTTTGTCCAGCACGGTACGGGAGATCAGATCCGGATTTTCCAGAACTTCCTTGTGAGACTTGGAGGAACCGTTCGTACTAACGATACCTTCACCTACACGGGCAATAATGGTTTCTTCCCCGGCACCACCGACAAGGCGGTCGATATTCGCGCGGACGGTAACCCGTGCACGGACCTTTACTTCAATACCATCCTTGGCTACAGCGGAAACGACAGGCGTTTCAATAACTTTCGGGTTAACGCTCATTTGTACGGCTTGCAGTACATCACGGCCTGCCAGGTCAATGGCGGCAGCGCGTGTGAACTCCAGCTGAATGTTTGCTCTTTGTGCTGCAATCAGTGCGTTAACGACACGGTCGACATTACCGCCTGCCAGGTAGTGGCTTTCAAGCTGATTAATGTTCAGGCCCAGTCCGGCTTTCGTTGCCTTAATCAGCGGGTTAACGATACGTGCAGGCGCAACGCGGCGCAGTCTCATGGCAACCAGTGTAATAATCCCGACGCGCACGCCGGAAGCGATCGCCGAGATCCACAGCATGAGCGGGAAAAAATTGAGGAAAATAATTAAAAATACTAATACGATAACACCAATGACCAGATACATAATTGTCGGATCCAAGATAAAACCCCTCCAGTTATATTTGATTACACAACTTCACTTACAACGACTCTTGTTCCTTCCACCTTAACAACTTTAACCTGTTTGCCGGAGGAGATAAACTCGCCCGAGGTTACGACATCGACCCGCTCCCCTGCAATTTCAACCGTACCGGAAGGTCTTAGCGGTGTCAAGGCTATTCCTTCCAATCCCTGGAGCAGAATCTTGGATTCAGCAGGTGTGAAACCCTCCTCTGCGGTAAGCGATTCTTTCAAGATAAATTTGTTCCAGATACCCCGTTTCTTGAAAAAATAACCGAAAAGTGCAACCACTACAATAGCTGCAATGACGGCGATTCCAAGTGAACTAAGCGTTGCTCCAGTATCATACGAAGCCATTACAATTCCTCCCACAAGCGAACCGATGCCGAGAAGGCCCAGCATACCGAAGCTCGGAACAAACAGCTCCAGAACGAGCAGCCCAATCCCGACTATAAACAGCACGGCTGTCTCCATTCCTGCAAAGCCCGCTATATAGTGTCCAAAAAAATACAGCCCGAACGATAAAAGTCCGATAATGCCCGGAGCTCCAAAGCCGGGTACAAAAAGCTCCATCGCAATGCCGGCGATACCCAGAATAAGCAGTATGGTGCTCAAACCGGGAGCGGTTACAAAGCGGGCCACATTCTCAGCCAGACTTGGCTTGAACTCGATAACGTTGCGTTCATCAAGCTTGAGCCATTTAATCGCCGATTCCACAGAATCCGAGATATGCTCAGCGTAGCCCGCCTTAAGGGCTTCTTCTGCCGAGAGCGTCACGACTTGTCCTTTGGTGAAGGTCTTGCCCAGCTCTTCAACTTTGACTTCTGAATACGGATCTGCCATTTTCATTGCTATCTCCGGATTTCGCCCGCTGCTTTCCGCGGCTGAACGCATTGCGCCCACCCAAGCGGACACCACCTTCGGATCGTCGATCAGATTGCCGCTGCCGTCTACAACGGCGGCTGCCCCCATCGTGCTTCCCGGATGCATAATAATCTGCTTGGCATTAAGTGCAATGAAAGCGCCGGCCGAGATCGCCCGATTTTGTACATAAGCGGTCGTGGGGACTTTGCTCGAGCGGATCAAATCACCGATATCATCGGCATTCTTCACTTTCCCTCCCAATGTATCCACGACAAGTATAACCATTTCTGCATTTGCCTTCTCAGCTTCTGTATAGGCCCGTTCCAAAAATGACTGTAAGCCCGAGCCAATTGTTTGCTTCACCGGAACTACAAAGACTGCAGTCCCATGGGATGCCGGAGCAGACATCTGAACAGATGATGAAGCGGCTGCAACCGTCAGAGCAGGAAGCCCTAGTATCATCGGCAGCAGCAAAGTGAGCAGCAGTATCCTGAACAATTTTCTTTGTTGGATTGCCACAGTCACATCCCTCCCTTGATGTTAGTGCAGATCAGCGGCGGCTTGCCCACGCATCAGGCCTGCTGACTTAAGTGCTTATACTTTTATTATACGGCATAAACAGGGTTACGTTTCACTCTGTTCCACCCCTTGGAGCAAACAGGTTAGTTTTGCAGGCGCGAACACTTTTCCTGTTTGACGAAATTAGCCGTTATTCGAATAAAAAGCTTACGCTTTCATTTTCAAAGTTCATCACATTCCCGCTCTATAAGAAAAGGCCTATCTCCGGTGTGTAGAACGTATTCTACCCAACGGGACAGGCCTTTTCAAATCGCATGGATCTATTGCAGAAATTGCTGTACAAGCTGATTTACTAGTTTACCGTCAGCACGCCCTTTGACCTTAGGCATCAGGGCGGTCATGACTTTTCCCATCTCGGCCTTCGAAGAAGCACCGGTTTCCTGGATGGTCTGCTGTACAATCACTTTGATTTCTTCTTCGGTTAGCTGCTTGGGCAGGTAAACACTAATAATATCTATTTCTGCGGCGAGATTAGTCGCTAAATCATCGCGGCCGGCATTCTTAAATTCTTGGAGGGAATCTTTACGTTGCTTGATTTCACGACTTAGGATATCAAGCACTTCGTTATCGTCAAGCGGTCTCTTCAAATCAATTTCTTGATTTTTCACAGATGCTCTGACCATCCGAATGGTGGAGAGTTTAAATTTGTCTTGACTCTTCATCGCTTGCTTCATATCATCGTTCAATCGATCGCTCAGGTTCATTATGGAAGGATCCTCCTAAAACTTTCTTTTGCGCGCAGCCTCGGACTTCTTCTTACGTTTAACGCTCGGCTTCTCGTAGTGCTTGCGCTTTTTGACCTCGGCCAAAACGCCGTCCTTAGCGATGGAGCGCTTGAAGCGACGAAGTGCAGCATCAATTGTTTCATTTTTACGAACTTTAGTTTCAGACACCAGTTTTCCCTCCCTCCAAAACAGACCGTCCAGAACCATTCACGGTTTATCAAACTACATTATATGTCAAAACGAAAGCAGGTGTCAACTCACGTTCTCATTTAATAATGGACCGAGCTTTTTACCGCCCAAAAGATGGAAATGCAAATGGAATACAATTTGCCCACTGTCCTTGTTGCAGTTGTTGATCAGACGGTATCCGGACTCGGCAATCCCAAGCTGGGCGGCAATCTGGCGCGCAGCAGCAAAAATTTCCGCCATTACGGCATCATCCTCTTCCGTCACGTCATTCATGGTCGGAATATGTTTCTTCGGAATAATTAGCACATGCTCAGGTGCGGCCGGCTGGATGTCATAAAAGGCCAGTACCTTATCATTTTCAAATACTTTTTTGGAGGGTATCTGGCCCTCTATGATTTTACAGAACAGGCAATCCATCATTTTACAGCTCCTTTTCAAATTGGAATTCTCCTCTTAAGCATGAGAACACTGCACCTCTGCTTACACCTCGCTAACCCGCAAAGGCAAGCCCATGGACAATCTGCAAATACGAGGCCGTGCAGAGCACCGGCAATAGAAAGAAAACACCTGCGTAATCCTTAGTTCACAGTCAGCTTGTCCGGCTCATTAAGCAGCAGCAGAATGCCGTAGGCCATGTCGACCCAGCCTTCCCCATTCTCTGTCCGCAGCGCATTTTCCTTGCTCAGCTCATCATGAGGGAAGCTTGACAGCCTGGAGGCGATCTCCGTATACAACCCCTTCATTTTGGCCACATACGCCGTTTCCCCGGCAGTCAGGGTGCTGTCGTGGATACCGATCAAGCTCAGGGACGCCTCAACTTCGGCAATAAAAGTCTCTGCCGTACGCTTCTGCTCCTTATGCTCGCCCTTATGCCTTGCCAGTGCTTCCTTGATGAGACGGGAAAGCCCTTCCGCATGCTCAAAGGCAAATCCGATATCCTGCTTGGCCCCGATCCGGTCGGTCACGCTCGTTCCCTTCTCTAGCCGCTCCAGCGACGCCAGCAGCGCCTCCGCATGTTCCCTGGCATCCCATGCCGACTGTATAATCCGTTCGCCCGCTTCCATGCGGAATGTTTGGCTGTTTTGAATTTTGGTCGAATACAGCGCTACATTCCCCATCAGACTGAAAACGAACAGCACAAGGACAACGGGAGTAAACCATGACCGCTTCACAGCGGGTTGTTCGTTCATCCGCTAGTCATTCCTTTCTGCCAGCCCGCTCTACTAAAGTTACCCGGCCGGCTGTTATATGAACCTGTCATTCAAAATTGTAATCGAATGCTCTGTGCGCCGTCAAAGAAGAAAATGTAGCATTCATCAATTTTCCGGTCCAATATCGCCGCTATCGCCTTCGCGTACATCTCAAGCTGAAAGCGGTGCCGCTCAGCGGTCTCTTCCCATCTCCCGTTAAAGATGCGGTCGCTCTTGTAATCCAGAAGCACCAGACCCTGGTCATCCTCAAAGAGACAGTCGATTACACCTTGAATGAGCACAGGGTCTTCATCCAGCTCAGCCCCGGCGGCTTCATACAGCTCACGCGCAGGCTCACTGTAAGTAAAAGGGACCTCGCGGCGCACCCAGCGGGCTTGCATCAGTCTCTTGGCAAGGTCGCTTTTGAAAAAATTCAGAATGGCAGCCCGGTCAATGATCTCAAGCTGCCGTTCGGTAATCAGCTCACGGGTGCGCATATGCCTGATTGACTCTTCCAGCACTGTCTCATCCATTGCCGCATTGAGCGGGAGATGCTGCATCACCAGGTGGTTGAGCGTGCCCTGCTCGGCCCCGCTCACTGCCTTCTGCTCCATAAACCGCGGACGGCGCAGACGGAAGCTGGCAGAGGGCAGCTCTGTCTCCTCAGCGGAACCCTTAAGGTCAGGTCCAATGCCGCGCGAATAGCTGTATGCGTCCTCCTGTTGCTCCAGCGCACTGTATAAGCGCTTGATCTCGGTAACCGAAGTTTTTGCAGCCAGCACAGCCGCTTCTGCATGCGGGTACTGCCAAGAAAGCGAGGCAAGGGCCTCCTCTGCAGCAGGCGAAGGCTCAATATTTGTTATTGTGTGTGCGAGCATAACTGCTTCGCGCCTTCGGCTCCGCTCCTCATCCGCCCATGGATCGGCAGCCGCAGCTGCAGCGGCCTCTGCCGCCAGCAGAACAGCCGGCGTAATAGAGAAACGCCAACCGGTCAACCCGGGTGCCTCCGTGCTGGCGGTCATGAAATGCTGCAGCGCCAGCTCCTGATCCTCCGCTCCTTGCATGGCAAGCGGGAGCAGCCAGTCCAGATAGCGCCTTGCGGCAGCGAGCGAATAGTCAGGCGGCCCGCCTTCCCCGGCAGCCGCCTGAAGGCGGTCAAGCTGCTTCTGGGCATCGGTGGCTGTGCCTACCAGATAAAGCTTCTCCTTGGGGCGGGTTAATGCCACATAAAGCACACGCAGCTCCTCTGCCAGCATCTCCATTCTCATTTTTTTGCGGATGGCCAGGTAAGGCAGGCTCGGGTAGCCGACGCGCAGCTCCCTGTCCACTACCCGCGGGCCAAAGCCCAGTTCCTTGTGCATCAGAAAGGAACCATTCAAATCCTGCAAATTAAACATTTTGCCCAGTCCGGCCACGAACACAACCGGGAATTCCAGCCCTTTGCTCTTGTGAATGGACATGATGCGGACGACGTCTTCCTGCTCCCCCAGCGCGCGTGCCGTTCCCAGGTCGCCGCCGCTCTCCCGCATCCGGTCGATAAAGCGGAGGAAGCGGAACAGGCCCCGGAATGAAGTCTCCTCATACTGTCTGGCCCGGTCGTGGAGCGCCCGCAAATTAGCCTGCCGCTGGACGCCTCCGGGCAGCCCCCCTACCAGATCGTAATATCCGGTTTCCCGGTAGATTTTCCACAGCAAATCCGTCAATGAGCCTTGTCTGGCATCCTCTCTCCATCTGCCGAGACAGGTGATGAACCGGGACAGCTTTTCCCTGATCGGCTCAGGCAGAAGCAGATCATCAGCAGCCTGAAGCACCGCATCGTAGTAAGCTCCACGACCGGCCTGAATACGGACAATCGCCAGTTCCTCGGCATCAAGTCCAAATAGCGGGGAACGAAGAGCGCCTGCCAGCGGAATATCCTGGTACGGATTGTCAATTACCCGCAACAGGGAGAGCATCACTTCAATTTCTGTCGCTTCAAAATAGCCGCTGTTCAGTTCAGCATAAGCAGGAATACCCGCCGCCTGCAATTCTTCGATCAGGACAGGCGCCCATTGCTGAGTCGCCCTCAGCAAAATAACAATGTCCCGCCACTGCATCCGCCGGCTCTGCTTCCGCTTGCCGTCATAAACCGCGAGCCGGTCCGCCTCCATTTCTCCATCCATCAATTTGCGGATCTGCAGCGCAATCCATCTGGCCTCCAATTGGGCGGTCTGAAGCTCTGCCGCTTCCTCGCGGGCATTGGACGCACTGAACGATGCATCGTCACCATCGGATGCCTCATCACCCGTCTCCTCCGTCTCAGGGAGCACTGCGCCTCCCCGGTCAAGCAGCGTCAGCTCAACAGCGTAAGGACTGGAGACGCCTGTTAATCCGGATAACGGATAGGACGCTCCGCAAATCAGTTCTGCGCTCTTGTCATAATCCATCTCGGCAACCTTTTCCCGCATAAGAGAGCGGAATACATCATTGACCCCGTCCACTACTTCCTGACGGCTGCGAAAGTTGCGCGCCAAATCAATGCGCAGTCCTCCATTGTCCGTCCCGGAGAATGTCTTGTACTTGTAAAGAAACAAGTTCGGCTCCGCCAGACGAAAGCGGTAGATGCTCTGCTTCACATCTCCAACCATGAAACGGTTGCCTGGCGCAGGCTTGGCCAGCAGGGCAACAATCGCCTCCTGTACCATATTCGTATCCTGATACTCATCCAGCAATATCTCGTCGAACTGCCCGCGGTATTCCAGCGCTGCCGCAGATGGCATCGCCTGTTCAGGCGCAGATGCAGGATCGCGAAGTATCCTCAGGCAGTAATGCTCCAGATCGCCGAAATCCAGCAGGCTCCGCTTTCGCTTGGCCTGCTCATAGGCGTTCCCGAAATCGATGACCAGCCGGGACAGCTCCTTCATTTGGGGGGCGAGCCGGAGCAGCTCTTCACCGAATTCCCCGGGCTGCCTCGCAAACAACTCCCCTTTCGTATCCGAAATGAGTTCCTTAACCTGCTCGCGCAGCCCCTTGACCTGCTCCTGAAGCTGCTTGTCATAACTGTCGCCGCGCAGTGCCTTCAGCTTGCCGAACTGGGCGAGCTGGAAGGAGGCCTGCCAGCTGTGCCAAGGCAGCTCATGCACATCGCGGAGCAAGCCTTCCAGGAGCGTCAAATCATCGGCAAGCACTGGCGCATACGCGTCCGGCCCCCCTGGCATATTTGCCAGCCGGATTGCCTGACGAAGCATGGCGCAGGCTCCTTCCAACTGCAGGCGGATATCCTTGACCAGGCTGTCCACCCACACAGTCCCTGCCAGCTCCTCCGGGCTTGCAAGGCGGAACTGTGCAGCCGTCTCTTCCAGCCAGTGATCCGGCCAAGGATGGCTGCGCGAGAAGTCGTACAGCTCCAGAACAAGCCTATACAGCGGATCATCGCTGCGCTCGCCGCCAAAGTCATCTGCAAGACGAATGAAAGGATCGTCCGGCTTCGCCTCCCCGTAACGCTTCTCGAACAGCTCGTCCAGCACTTCCATCCGCAACAGTTCCGCCTCGGTTGTATTAGCGATTCGAAAGCCCGGATCAAGTCCGATCAGCGGGTAATACCGGCGGATGACGTCCATACAAAAGGAGTGAACGGTTGTAATCGCAGCCCGGTTAAGCAGCGCTAACTGCCGCCTCAGATGGTCAGAGCCGGGATCGCGTTCAAGGGCTTTCTCCAGCGCCAGACGAATGCGCTCCTTCATTTCGGCAGCAGCTGCTTTCGTGAAGGTGGCTACAAGCAGCCGGTCCACATCGGTGTCGCTGGAGATTTTGCGGATAATCCGCTCTACCAGCACCGCTGTCTTGCCGGATCCGGCCGCTGCAGCAACCAGAATGTCCTGCCCTTGCGCAACAATTGCATGCCACTGCTCGTCCGTCCATGTGCTGCCGGCAGGCTTCTCCACATTAATGGCCTGTTCCATATGGCTGCTCTCCTTCCTCTGTTGTATAATCATCCGTCTCAGGCCCCGCCAGAGCCTGCCAGACGCTCTCTTTGGAACGCTTGGCCAGTCTGACATAAGCATTGCCCTCAAAGAGCGGGTCAAACTGGCAGACCGGCTTGTAGGCACAATGCGTACATGGTGACTTGCTGCCCATCTTGTAAGGTGCTATCGCTACTTCTCCCTGCGTAATGCGCTTGCCGATTTTGCCAATCGTCCGGCGGACGGACCGTCTAAGCACCTTCCACTCGCCATCATTCACGACTGAAGAGCCGCTGTAAAACCCTCCATCCCTCTTCAATGCAACCGGCAGAAGATCGGAATATCCGCTATCCAGCCCACCATCCATCAGCTTGACCGCATCGCCATCGGCAAGGAGCAGCCCCTTGAGCTTGAACCGCTTGAGCAGCTGCTTTCGTGCTTCCTGCTCTTCCAGCCGGTTGGCAGAGGCAAGCAACGGGTTGTGCACATGAAAATAAAGCACACCGGCAGGCTTTGCTTCACGTCCCAGCCATTGTGGCGCATGTGTAAGCAGTACATCCAGATAGGCGAGCATTTGCAGGCTGAGCCCGTAGGCGACCTCCTCCAGCCTCAGAGCGGTCGAGGAGGACTTGTAGTCCAGCACACGCAGAAGAAGCCCTTCTGACGTCTCTGCGGCATCTACACGGTCAATTCTTCCCACTAGCTCGAGCTGCCTGTTGCCGTCAATCGGCAGGACAAGCGAAGGAAGCTCTCCCTCTCCGCCAAATCCAAGCTCCAGACCAACCGGCATGAACTGTGCCCTGCGCGCGTGTTCCCCCAGCACAATTGCAGCCTGGGCCACAATTTCCGTAAGCTTGCGGGAAATATATTGAAATCTGCTGCTGCTCGTCAAGATATCCGATTGCAGTCTTGGCGCCAGCTCCCCGACCGCAGCTGAGGCCTGCCGGCGGATTTCTCCTTCCGGGGCACTGCCCCACTGCTCGCCAAGCTCTCCGGCCAGCTTGCTAAGCGCAGCATGGAAGAGCTGACCGATATCAGGCGCGCCCAGTCTGTGCAGCTTGCGTTCGCGCAAACGAAGACCGTGAATGGCAAAGTGCTGGAACGGGCAGGAGACGAATCGCTCCAGCCGGGATACACTCGCCTGCAGCCTTTCCCCATAAAGCTCTGCAGCGGTCCGCATCGACAGCGGCGGTTCCTCGTTCGTATATTCAAGTGATGCCAATAGCCTCTTGAGAGTGCTATTCCACCCTGGATGGGCGGCAAACCAGTTATAAATATGCCACCAGCCCTCGTCAATGGCTTGTCCCTGCTGCCAAAAACGCAGCTGTGCGATCAGATAGGACAAGGCGCGCTGCGGGAGCGCAGCAAATTCAAGCTGTTCCTCCGGCAGTTGTCCGGCATGCGGCTCCGCCGCTTCCATCCGGGCCTCCAGGCCGGGAAACATCTGAATCAGGTAATGGACGATTTCCGAAGGCAGCAGACTCTTGCCCTCTTCATCCGAAAGGGCATAGCTGATCCAAAGATGACGGCTCGGTCTCGTAAGCGCGTGATAGATCAGAAAGCGCTCGTCAAGCAGTCTCCGGCGCGCGCCAGGAGCCATCCGGATGCCGCTCTCCGCCAGTCGTTCCCGCTCCTGGTCTGTGAGCAGACCGTCTTCTTTTATCCGCATCGGCATAATGCCGTCATTCGCACCCAATACATAACAGACCTTGATATCATCAGAATGCGTCCGGTCCAGACTTCCGATCAGCACCTGGTCAAGGGATGGCGGAATCGAGCCGATCCGCAGGCTTTCCAGACCGGCCTCCAGCATACCGCCGAACAGCTCGGCAGTCATCTTTTCCTCACCCGTCAGTTCGACAAGCTGATCGAGCAGGTTCATAACACCATCCCAGAGCTGTCTGTGCTGCCTGGCGAGCATCAGATCTCCCCGCATTGTATCGCGGCTGCTCCACTGCTCCAGCCGGTCCGCTGCACCGGTATCCTCCAGCAATTTGTATACTGCCCTGCACATCTCCTGCACGCTCACGGCTCTTTTCAGAGCCCTGTCGAATTTTCGCAGCGGTCCCGCAACAGCATCACGGCTCTTGATAATCTCCTGAAATGCAGCCTGTTCTGCCACGCCAGGCGTGCTGGCAGAGCCCTCCAGTGAATCCTGTACAAGCGGCTTCCACCAGTTCGCATCGGCCCACTTGCGGCTGCCGTCGATACCTCTTGCCAGAACATAATTTTCCAGCCGGTCCAGCGCTTCACGGGTCAGATGCCCGCCAGCAGGCAGCAGCAGCTCGGTCTTGATACACCGGAATACCGCTTCATACCTCCATCCCTGGTTCACCGTCTCAATCGCAGAACGAATAAATTCGGTCAGCGGATGCTGCAGCGCCTTATCCTTGCGGTCAAGGAAGTGCGGGATTCCGAAATCCTCGAATACTGCAGTAATATAATCATTGTATAAGGCTCCTTCCCGCACCATGATCATACAATCTCGCCATCGAAGCCCTTCTGCCCGCACTCTCGCAGTCAAATCTCTCGCCGCAGCCTCTACCTCTGCGCGACGGCTGACGGCGGCATGCAGTGAAACCTCCTCCAGCTCTCCCTTGCGCCTTCCATCCGCACGAGAGCTTGCCAGCATCGCAGTACGGTACTGGTAATGCCTCTCAAGATGAGCGAGCGCCGGACGTCCGGCGAACCGGGCAGGCGGATTAGCATCAAGCAGCAGCCGCTCTTCAACCTCGGCGCCCAATTGCTCGGCCAGCCCGATCAGTTGCATACAGGTCTGCGCGGATGAATAGAACATGTCCAGCTCATGCGGCTTATCACCGGGAAGGTACAGCCTGTCCAAATTCAGCGTGACTGTCACACCCGCTGTATGCCTGATAAGCTCGCCGATGGCCTCCAGCTCCTTGGGCGTAAAGCTTGTGTACCCGTCAATCCATACCTCGGCTCCGTTGAGCAGTTCTGCTTCCCCGCTCCCCTTGGACAGCCAGCTCAAGTAATCTTCCGAATCGACATACTTGCCCGCCAGCTCTGTTTCCAGACTGCTATATATATGCTGCAAATCATGAAGCTTTCGGTCCAGCAGGCTGCTTCCCAAGCCCTGGGCGGCAAGTTCCCCCTGCTGTGCTGCTGCTCCATGAGATACCGAATCTGCGGTAATCCCGTACCGCTTCCACTCCGTCAGCAGCTCACCCAGCTTTTCAATAAAGCCATGCTGCTCCGCCGCACCCTGAAACAGTTGAAGCCGTTCTCCCAAATGATGGACGATTTTATAAAGCAGCATATTTTTTCCGTTTTCCGTAATCGGCGTCAGCGCCGTTCCCCCGAACTCCTGCATAACACGAAAGGCCAGCCGCCGGAAGCTCAGTACCTGCGCGCGAATCGTCCCTTTTACACCGGCCTTCCCGATCAATGTATATTCAGTCTGAAATGTGGCCTGCTCGGGGACAAGCAGGATGAGGGGAGCCCCGCCCGGGCTGTCCTGCAGCCGCCCTCTGATTTCGTTCATGCAAAAGTTTGTCTTCCCTGTACCTGATCGTCCAAGCACAATGCGGAGCGGCATCGCCATTCCTCCCGTTCCAAATTGATATGTGAATCATTTTAACATACAGCTTGCCGATTTTCACGTCCTCTTCAGAACGGGTGTTCCGTAAAAAATGGCAATTCGGACGATAAGGCTGCGAAGGAATACTTCGTTTACGACTAACGTCATAAATTTGCTCCATAAATCCAAAACAAAAAAGAGGAGGCATGCCGCCTCCCCGTTGCACATCCGTTATTTAGCATAATTGCTGAATCAGTTCCTGATGAATCCGTCCATTTGTAGCTACGATTGTAGACTGCGTCATATCATAAGGATTGCCTTCATAATCGGTTACAGTGCCTCCCGCTTCCCTGACAATGACTGTTCCGGCAGCGCTGTCCCATGGATGCAGGCCGCGATGCCAGTAACCGGTCAGCCTTCCCATGGCAACCCAGCACATATCCAGGCTGGCCGCTCCGGTCATCCGCAAATTGCGGCAGCGGCCCACCATTCGTGCTACCTCCGGCAACGCATCCGAATCCGGCAGCCAATCTCCGGCATAAAATCCGGTTCCAAGCAATGCCTGACCGACAGCCGCCTCTTCCCCGACACGAATAGCCTGTCCGTTCACATAAGCACCATGACCTTTGCGGGCAGCAAACAGCTCTCCGGTCAGCGGACTGTATATGACGCCGATAACCGGCTCTTTATCCTTGACAATGCCGATTGACACCGCAAAATGCGGCACACCATGGATGAAATTGGTCGTTCCATCGATGGGATCAAGAATCCACCCGTACCCGCCGGGCTTGCCCCGCAGCTTGTCGTAGGAATTTCCCTCACCGTCCGTCTCCTCTGACAAAATCCAATGATCGGGATAGCTTGCCTGAATCCGCTCCATCAGCAGCGCCTCACTTGCCTTGTCAACAACCGTCACCAGATCGGAGCCGTTCGTCTTTTGCTCCATATTCGTCCGGTCATCCATTCTGCTGCGGATATACTGTCCTGCCTCCTCTGCCAATCGGCAGGCAAAATCGTACAGCTGATCTTCCACCTTCGATATGCTCCCTTCCCCATGTGCAATCGCTTATCGCAGAAACTGCGGAGCCTGTCCTGCCAATGCCTGCGCTAGAGCTTTTCTCTGCTGTAAACCTCGAAAATCGCATATTTCAAATAGTGGCCCTCGCTCACGCCGAGCAGTTGCGGATGATCCTTGCCGGCAGCGCGCCATTCGATAAGGCGCAGCAGCTTCCCTGCATCAGCAGCAGCAGCCTGCACCGTCTCCAGGAACAGATCCGGGCGCATATGGTAAGAGCAGCTCGCAGTGACGAGATATCCGCCCTCATTGACCAGTTTCAGTCCTTGCAGATTAATGTCCTTATAACCCCGTACTGCGCCGTTCACCGCAGATTTCGTCTTGGCAAATGCAGGCGGGTCCAGAATGACGACATCGAATGTACGGCCTGATCCGGCAAGCGGTTTTGACGTGTCCGTCTTGACGCCCTCTGTGCCGCGGGCCTTGCGCTCATCCAGACCTTTCGACTGCGAGCGCAAATATTCAAACGCATCAGCAACGACGAACTCCACCCGGTCGCTGAATCCGTTGCGTTCAACATTGCGTTTGGCCGTCTCAATCGCATGCTCGGATACGTCAAGACAGGTTACCTTTTTAGCTCCGTATTTGCATGCATGCAGCGTAAAGCTGCCGGTGTGGGCGAAGCATTCCAGCACCGTAGCCCCGTCCCAATAAGGGAAGCTTACTTCCTTGCCATTGGCGTTTACCGGCACAGGCTGGCCGCCGCCTTCCCCTTCGACTGTTTGCAAGCGGATGCCGCTGCGAGCGCCCCATCCGGTCATTAACGGCTGGATCGCCGCCCGGTTTTCCCGCTGGTCATAGAAGTAGCCGGTTTTCTGACCCTGTACAATATCCACTTCCAGCTTGAGGCCATTCTCGGTAATCTCGATCAGGCGCGGACATTCCCCGTACAATACGCCCGTACGCTCCTCAAGCCCTTCCAGTGTTCTTACGCCAACATCACTGCGCTCATAGATGCCTTCAGGTGTAAATACCTCAATAAGCGCGTCAATCAGTTCCTGGCGCCGGACATCAAGCCCCAGTGTCAAAATCTGCACCACCAGCACGCCGCCAAAGCGGTCAACGGTCAGACCCGGAAGAAAATCAGCCTCGCCGTATACAAGACGGCAATCCTGAGCTTCCTTTGCAAAACGTTCGCGGTGTGCCTTGCAGCGCGTGAGCCGCTCCACAAAGAAGTTCCTGTCCATCTCTTCTATCGGCTCATAAGCTACAATTCTCACCCGAATCTGCGATTGCTCATTCCAGTATCCCGTCGCCAGGTAGCGGCCCTTATGATCTGTAACATCAACCAGTCCGCCAGGTTCAACTGCTCCTTCAAGCCGGTCGATCTCACTGGCATAAATCCAAGGATGGCCTTGCTGCAACCGCGGCTTGCGGTTTTTTGTCAATATAATTTGCGCTCTCAATTGTGAATCCCTATCCCTTCTGTTCGTGCGTAACGTGAGAGTATTCCGATTTGTCCTCTCACCCTTAACCCTAAACCTAGGCTTGCACCAAATTTTCGCGCATGGGAGTCAAGTTAAACCTGAACTCCAAGCAGCTTCAGCGCGCCGGACAGTATACGATCATTATTGTCATAGCCGGACTGGGTTTGACGCCGCCAGGCTTCCTCAGGAGAGAACCACTCTACTCCACGGATTTCCTCGATCTGGGCATGCAGCTCTCCCCCGACCGCCTCTACCAGATAATAATGTACCTCTTTATCGACGGCTCCCTTGGTATCATGATGGTAACGGTATTTGATCTGATCGATCGGAGCGATGATTTTCCCGATTAGTCCGGTTTCTTCAGCAATTTCACGAAGCGCGGTCTCCTCAATCGTTTCCCCGGCCTCCATCTTGCCTTTAGGAAGTGAAATTTTACCATAGCGGTCCTGGATTAGCTGAACCTGCAGTTCGTTGTTCAAACGTTGAAATACTACGCCGCCTGCTGAAATTTCCAACATGAGTCGTCCCTCGTTTCCCTTATCTTATGCGCAACAAGGATTTTATCGCCGCCCGCCCGTCAGGACGAACACTCCGATAAAACCCTCGTGCTTTTTCTATATATGCCGGAATTTCCGAAAAATCCTCATCCCTGCAAAATACCCCGGTACAAACCTATTGCGCTTTGGCGAGCGTAGGGGAAGATTCCATGACACGCACCAGTTGGCCGCGGCATTCATTAACGCCTGCCTCAGTTACCTTCACACGGCAAAGCTGTCCAATCAAAGATTCGGAGCCTTCGAATACGATCTGTAAATAGTTGCCGGAATAACCCATCACAAAGCCTGTTCCTGGCGCTCCCTTGTAGTCGCGCTCCGGAATAACGTCCAGCACCTGGCCGACGAACTGCTCCGCGTAAGCAAGCTGGCTCCGCTCCGACAGGTCGATCAGTTGATGCACACGCTCGTTTTTAACCTCTTCATCCACCTGATCCTCCATCCGGGCAGCAGGCGTGCCTGTCCGTTTGGAATACGGGAAGACGTGCATTTCGGCAAAGCCAAGCTCCTCCATAAAGCGGTAGCCTTCCTGGAACATCTCATCCGTCTCGCCAGGGAAGCCGACGATTACATCCGTTGTAATCGCTAAGCCGGGCATTGCTTCATGCAGCCGTCTGATTTTCTCTGCGAACTCGGCTGTTGTATACTTGCGGCGCATCCGCTTTAATACTTCATCATTTCCGGCTTGCAGCGGAATATGCAGATGGTGGCACATTTTATCGGAACGGTTGAGCACCTCGATCATCTTCTCGTCAATCTGGCTGGCTTCAATGGAGCTGATGCGGATACGCTCAAGCCCTTCGACCTTGTCCAGGTCCTCCAGCAGATCCGACAGATGATAGTTCTCCAGATCGTCTCCGTAGCCGCCGGTATGAATGCCCGTCAGAACGATCTCCTTGTAGCCTGCAGCTACAAGCTGTTTCGCCTGGTTAATAACACTGTCCGCTTCACGGCTGCGGGACAGTCCGCGGGACCATGGAATAATACAGAACGTGCAGAAGTTGTTGCAGCCCTCCTGGATTTTCAGGAAGGCGCGTGTACGCTCGGCAAAATCCGGAACATCCAGTTCCTCAAACTGGCGGGTCTTCATAATATTGCGCACTGCATTGACCGGCTTGCGCTCAGTCTGGATTTGCTCGATGAAGCCCATGAGCTTCTCGCGGTCCTGTGTTCCAATGACAAGATCAACCCCTGGAATCGCCATGATCTCGGCCGGCGAGGTTTGTGCGTAGCACCCGGTTACCGCAATAATCGCATCCGGATTGCGCCGGATTGCGCGGCGGATAATTTGGCGGCTCTTCTTGTCGCCCGTATTGGTTACGGTACATGTATTGATCAGGTAAACATCAGCTGTGGCTTCAAAATCAACCTGCTCATACCCCTCATTTTTAAACAGCTGCCAGATGGCCTCCGTATCATAAAAGTTAACTTTACAGCCCAGTGTATAAAAAGCTACAGATGGCATGGTCTTCATGCTCCTCCCATCTCTTTGGATTCATACATGAGACAGGTCAGGCCGACCATTGCAGCCGTCTCTGTTCTCAAAATTCTCGGACCCAGTCCGGCCAGTCTCGCGCCGCCAGCTAATGCTTCATCAGCCTCATGCACGGTAAAGCCGCCCTCCGGTCCAACAACAAGCAATATTGCCGCTTCCCTGCTGCTGTCATGCGTATTTCGGAACGCTGCGAGCACATCGGCTATGCCGCTGCCCTCTGCCGCGCCCTCCTTCTCATAGCAAAACAGCACCAGGTCAAATTCGGCCATCCGCAGCAAAAGCTGCTTCCAGCTCATAACCTGGCTTACTTCGGGTATAATGCTGCGGTGCGCCTGCTCGGCAGCTTCTTTGGCTATTTTAGCCCATCGCTGCTGGCGCTTCTCTTCCTTCTTCCCGTCATATTGCACGATGCTGCGCTCTGACTGGAACGGCACGAATGCGGCTGCTCCAATTTCCGTGCATTTCTGGATAACGGTCTCCAGCTTGTCCCCCTTAGGCAGACTTTGGGCTACCGTAACCTTCCACATAGGCTCGCCGTTTGTTTCCATCTCCGCTATAATATCCGCTTCAGCCGATTTGGCCTCAAGAGACGTGAGACGAGCCAGTACCGACCGCCCTAAGCCGTCGCATACCATAATTTCATCTCCGGCCTTCATGCGCATCACCTTAAGCAAGTGATGCGCATCTTCGCCGGTAATCGTCACTGTATGTTGTCCGAATTGCTCGGGCGCAATAAAATATCGCTGCATGTCGCTAATCCCTCATTCGTTCAAGTTCAAACTTCATCATACACGTTTTGTCCCTCATACGCCACACCTAATCCAATTTTACTGCCGGATTGCCTGGAAGCAGAAATGTAAATCAGCTTATAAAAGTGATCACAAACTTCGGCCAGTCTACCGGAGCAAATACCAGCTCCATCAACGATTGGATGAAACCGCGAATCGGAGCCGACAAGGAAAACAGCGGTTCAAGCGTATACATGCGGAGCTGCGGGATAAATACGATTAGAAGGAAGATGAACATCCCCCATTGTTCATGCTGCTCAAGCTTGATGCGCTGGCGCTGCGGCAGCATATCCTGAATAATCCGGTAGCCGTCAAGCGGCGGCAGCGGAATCAGATTGAACAGAAACAGCAGCGTATTCATAAAAATCAAATAGTACAGAAAATGGATGACAGCCTTCGTGACGCCTGCATGATCCGTATAGAGCCATCCTGCCTGGTTAAGCACATAGACAATCAGGATTCCGATGGCAGCGAGCAGCAAATTGCTGAGCGGACCGGCAGCCGAAACAATAATTCCCATCACACGCGGATACTTAAATCGTCCACGGTTGACGGGAACCGGCTTGGCCCAGCCAAATCCGGCAATCAGAATAAGCAGCGTACCCACGATATCCAAATGCGAACGCGGATCAAGCGTCACCCGCCCCTCATTGTAGGCGGTCATATCCCCGAACTTGTATGCGGCATAGGCATGGGCAAACTCGTGAACAGAAAAAGCAATCATCAAAACAAGAACGATAAAGGGCAAGTCCTCCAGCGGATACCAGGTTAGTTTCTCCAGAAGATCCATAGGCTACCCTTAAGGCTTGCGGGCTACAAACGCCATCCAGTTATCTTCGCGGTTAATCTCCACGATTTCAAAACCGGCAGCGCGCAGACCTTGATCCACAACATCTTCCTTGTTCATGTAAATTCCTGATGCAATATAGATTCCGCCCGGCTTGAGAGCCGCATAGACATCATCAATAAACAACAGAATGATTTCCGCCAGAATGTTCGCGACAACCACATCAACCGGAACAGCCACATTCAGCTTCGTCGTGCCTTCCTCTCCAGTCTGTCCGGTATTCAGCACACCCAGCAGATCGCTCAAATGTACCTGAATCCGATCCTCCAGACGGTTCAGGTTCGCATTTTCAATTGCGCTTGATACAGCAACCGGATCCAAATCGAGCGCCAGCACGCGGTCTGCTCCCAGGCGGCAAGCTCCAATCGCAAGAATTCCTGATCCGGTTCCGACGTCAATTACAGATTCCCCGCCCTGAATAACCTTCTCCAGTGTCCGCAGGCACAGCGCAGTCGTCGGATGTGTCCCTGTGCCGAATGCCATGCCGGGATCTAGCTCGATAATTTGCTCGCCTTCATCTGACTCATAGCTCTCCCATGTCGGTTTGATCGTCAGATGGTCCGATACGCGCAGCGGCTTGAAGTACTGCTTCCACGCCTCCGCCCAGTCTTCCTCGTCAACCATCGCTGTACTGATCTTATAGTCACCCGGCTCGATGCCAAATTCCCGAAGCTGGTCAATGGACACGCGAAGCTGCTGCTCCAGTGCATTCATATCCGTTCCCTCAAGGAAATATCCCTTGATTACAGCTTCCCCTTCCGGAATATCATTAAGCGGTTGATCGTACCATTGTCCAAGGGAAGTATCCCGCTTGCGGTTCAGATTGCCGGATTCTTCAATCGAAACCCCGTCTGCATCCTGTTCATGCAAAAAATTCGTAATCATTTCAATTGACTGTTCAGAAGTCGAAATTGTAATTTCATGCCACTTCAAATCTTTTTCCCCCTCTAGTAACTTCCAACCCATAATGCTATCTATTTTACAACAGAAGCACTCTATGTACAAAACGGTATTTCGCAGAAAGCGGCATTACAAGTATAAACCCCCGTGCACCCTTTAACAGGCTCAGCTTCGTTTTGCTTCGAAAATAGTGGCAATATCTATGTAAAGTATGTAATTAAAAAGACGGCTCCTTGTTCCGGCTAACTGCCGAACACAAAAAGCCGCCTTTTGCTGTACAGCCACCAGTCACGGGAAAATTCCGCTTGCCAATTACGGCAACACCAGACCCGTTTTAGTAAGGCTGCTCTAGAGCGGATTGGTGTGCCTCTCCGCCGGTCTGTTCGATCAGATAGAGCGCACGGTCGACGAGCTCCGGTGAGACGGAAGCCGTGAAGGACAAACCGTCCTCAGCGCTGGATAATCCGGTAACCCTCAGTGCCTGGAGCTTCTGCTCCGCCTCCTGGGCTTCTGCTCTCGCGGGAAAGGTCGCTCTGATCCCTGTCATCATTGCTCCGCCCTGTGGTCGGCTTCAGCCGCCCTCTCGCGGGCTTTCAGATCGGCCGCATCGGCCTGCTCCTCGGAAAATTCCACATCTTCGTTTTTGCCGATCGGAAGTTTGCACGTTTCATGCTCTTGTTTGGGATGCTGCTCCATTTTTAACTCCTCCAGACATCAAGAATGGCCCTTCATGCCGGAACTCCTCCCTGGCAGCTTACAGCCCCATTTGTGAAG
Organism: Paenibacillus pinihumi DSM 23905 = JCM 16419; assembly: GCF_000422505.1. Lineage (GTDB taxonomy): Bacteria > Bacillota > Bacilli > Paenibacillales > Paenibacillaceae > Paenibacillus_D > Paenibacillus_D pinihumi. The sequence goes on from NZ_KE383864.1 coordinate 820,184, forward strand.
CGATGCCATCATCCTAGTGTAAACAAAAACGGGCGGAATATGCTCCGCCCGTCTTCTGCAAGTACATCTATTATGATAAGACTAAAATTTGAAATTGACTATTCACCGCGAAACGCTTTTTTCATCCGATCAAAGATGGATTCATGATGCTCCTGCGGCGTTTCCCCTTGAAGACCGGAAAATTCACGCAGCAAATCCTTTTGCTCGTCTGTCAGCTTGGTTGGTGTAACAACGGTTACCTTAACATGCTGGTCACCCTGCCCGTAGCCGCGCAGCCTCGGCACACCTTTCCCTTTGAGACGGAAGTAGGTTCCCGTCTGTGTTCCAGCCGGAATCTTGAGCTTCACCTTTTCGGTCAAGGTCGGAATTTCAATCTCGTCTCCAAGTGCTGCTTGTGCAAATGTCAGCGGGTATTCGCAGTAAATATCGTCGCCGTCACGCTCAAAGAACTCATGGGATTTTACCCGGATGACGATGTACAGATCACCGGCCGGACCTCCGCGAAGCCCGGCTTCGCCTTCTCCGGACAAGCGGATTTGAGCGCCCTCATCCACCCCTGCAGGGATTTTCACATGGATTTTGCGCTGCTTCTTCACTTTACCCGAGCCGTGGCAATTCGTACAGCGTTCCTTGATCACTTTGCCCGTACCGGAGCAGTTCGTACAGGCACGGCGATTCACAATACGGCCGAATGGCGTATTCTGAACGACTTCCTGCTGCCCGCTGCCGTGACAGACGCCGCATGTTTCCGGATGCGTTCCCGGCTTCGCGCCATTGCCGTGACATGTATCACAGCTTTCTGTACGTGGAATCTGAATGTCTGTTTCCTTGCCGAATACAGCTTCCTTGAACTCGATCGTCATCGTATATTGCAAGTCATTGCCGCGCTGTGGCGCATTTGGATCGCGACGTCCGCCGCCACCGCCGAAGAACATATCGAAGATATCGCCAAAGCCGCCAAAATCAGCACCGCCTGCTCCACCGCCGAAGCCCTGATTCGGATCGACATGACCAAAGCGGTCATAGGCCGCACGCTTTTGGTCGTCGCTGAGCACATCGTAAGCTTCCTTGACTTCCTTGAACTTCTCCTCGGCGTCTTCTGCTTTGTTGACATCCGGATGGTACTGTCTGGCCAGCTTCCGGTATGACTTTTTAATTTCATCCTCCGAGGCATCCTTGCCTAGCCCCAGCACTTCATAATAATCCCGTTTCTCCGCCACTCAAAGTCACCCCCAATGGATCATGCCCCATCAAAACCCCATCCACAACGAAGGTCAAAGTCAAGCCTAGCCTGACTTTGACCTTACGTGTTCGTGATGGCTGGTTAAGCTAATGCATTATTTTTTGTCGTCTACAACCTCATAGTCGGCATCAACTACATTATCTTTCCCTTTGGTTTCTCCGCCAGCTTCCCCGCCTTGGGCAGCCTGGTCAGCTTGCGCCTGCTCATAGAGCTTCACAGAAAGCTGCTGCACGATTTGAGTCAGTTCTTCGGTAGCGGCATTAATTTCTTCAATATTGTCTGTTCCAATTGCTGCTTTCAGTTTTTCTTTTGCAGCATTGGCTTTTTCGACCTCACCGGCATCTGCTTTCTCACCGAGGTCATTAATTGTTTTCTCAACCGTGTATACGAGTTGGTCCGCGTTGTTCTTCGCCTCCACCAGCTCACGGCGTTTGCGGTCTTCCTCCGCGTTCAGCTCAGCATCCTTCATCATGCGGTCGATTTCTTCATCGGTCAGACCGCTGGAAGAAGTGATGGTGATTTTTTGGCTTTTGCCTGTTCCTTTATCCAGCGCAGATACGTTAACGATACCGTTGGCATCGATATCGAAGGTAACTTCGATTTGCGGAATTCCGCGCGGTGCCGGAGGAATGTCACCCAGCATGAAGCGTCCAAGCGTTTTGTTGCCGTTCGCCATCTGGCGCTCGCCTTGCAAAACGTGAATTTCTACACTGGTTTGATTATCTGCATAGGTGGAGTACACCTGGGATTTGCTTGTTGGAATTGTTGTATTGCGATCGATCATCTTCGTAAATACGCCGCCCGCAGTTTCGATACCGAGGGACAGCGGAGTAACGTCGAGCAATACGACATCCTTGACATCGCCTGTCAGTACGCCAGCTTGAACGGCTGCACCCAGTGCTACCACTTCATCCGGGTTAACGCCTTTGTGAGGCTCTTTGCCGGTCAGCTTCTTGATAGCTTCCTGTACCGCAGGGATACGGGTCGATCCGCCTACCAGAACGATTTTGTCGATTTGGCTTGTGCTCAAGCCGGAATCGCTAAGTGCCTGACGAGTCGGACCAAGCGTGCGCTCTACGAGTGGCGCAGCCAGCTCTTCGAATTTCGCGCGGGTCAGGTTCATCTCCAAGTGCTGAGGTACGCCGTCAACCATTGTAATGAACGGAAGAGAAATTGTTGTTGTCAGGACACCTGACAATTCTTTTTTCGCTTTTTCCGCAGCATCTTTCAAACGCTGAACAGCTGCTTTGTCTTTGGACAAGTCAGTGCCGTGCTCTTTTTTAAACTCGGAAACCATGTGATCGATAACCACTTGGTCAAAGTCGTCGCCGCCCAGCTTGTTGTCACCACTGGTTGCTTTAACTTCGAAGAAGCCGTCACCCAGCTCCAGAATCGATACGTCAAATGTACCGCCGCCCAGGTCATAAACGAGGATCGTTTGATCTTCGGATTTCTCCAGACCGTATGCAAGCGCCGCAGCTGTCGGCTCGTTGACGATACGCAGAACTTCCAGACCGGCAATTTTACCTGCATCTTTAGTAGCTTGGCGCTGGCTGTCATTGAAGTACGCCGGTACGGTAATAACAGCTTGTGTTACTGCTTGGCCCAGATAAGCTTCCGCATCTGATTTCAGCTTTTGCAGGATAATCGCAGAAATTTCCTGTGGAGAAAATTCCTTATCGTCAATTTTTTCTTTGTAGCTGCTGCCCATGTGGCGTTTGATCGAAATAACGGTACGATCAGGGTTGGTGATCGCCTGGCGTTTTGCAGACTCCCCTACGATACGCTCCCCATCTTTTTTAAAACCTACAACTGATGGTGTTGTACGGTTTCCTTCCGGGTTAGGGATAACGACAGCTTCTCCGCCTTCCATAACCGCTACGCATGAATTCGTTGTTCCAAGGTCAATACCAATTACTTTACTCATTAAAGCTCCTCCTTGTTCATTTGTTATATGTTTAGCCGCTTACTTTAACCATTGCTGGACGCAATACTTTTTCTTTTAGAATGTACCCTCTTTGAACTTCTTCAACAACAATGCCTTCCTCATATTCCTCAGACTCGACCTGCATAATCGCCTGATGGAAATCAGGGTTGAACGGCTGGCCCACCGTATCCATCGGCTTCAAGCCCTCCTGCTGGAGAACCTGGTCGAATTGACGGAAGATCATGTCAACGCCCTTGATAAAGGAATCCTTGTCTTCGGAATCTTTGGCGGCGCTAATGGCGCGCTCAAAGTTGTCAATGACAGGCAGCAGCTCAGTAACCAGCTTCATGGAAGCGTATTGGGCGAGTTCTTCCTTCTCTTTTTGAGTGCGGCGGCGGAAATTGTCATAGTCAGCCTGAACGCGCAACAGGCGCTGTTGATTATCATCAGCCTGCTTTTGCAGTTCTGCAATACGCGGATCAGCAGCAGCCTCCTCAGTTGAAGGTTCCGATACTGTCTCCTCATCTATTACATCAGCCGCCGCGGCGGTTGTATTCAATTCTTCATTAGAAGTTTCAACTTGCTCTTGTTGTTCGTTAACAGTTTCTTTATTCGTGCTCACGAATGCTTCACCTCCTTAATATAATCCAGCTTGCCCGTCATACGGGCTGGAGCCGGTTTATTTATACCATTTGCCATACATGACAGCCATGTCCTTGGAGAGAACATCCAGCAGGCTGATTACCTTGCCGTACTCCATACGGGTCGGGCCCAGAATGCCAATCGTACCAAGCGACTGTCCAGCTATTGAATAGGTTGCAGTAATCAGGCTGCAATTGTTAATTGCTTCATGGTCATTCTCTGAACCTATCTTTACCTGTATGCCAGGATTCGCGGATACGAGCTTGATCAGGGCAGGTTGTTCATCAAACAAATCAAGCAGCGTTTTAACCTTCTCCACATCCTTGAACTCCGGCTGGATCAGCATATTTGAGGTTCCGCTGACGAAGACACGGTGATCTTGCTCGCCTGCAAGCACATTCCCCAATACATCGAGAAACTCCTCATAATGGCTCACATATCTGCCCAATTCCTGCCCAACTTCGGTATATAACCGGGAACGGAGCCGGGAGAACGGAACCCCCACCAGCTTTTCATTCAATATTCTCGTGACCTTCTCGATCTCTGACATGTCCACGCCGCCGGGAATCGAGACGGTTCTGTTCTCAACATGTCCCGTATTGGTCACAATAATCGCAACAGCCGTGCTCTCATTGAGCGGAACAAGCTGAAAATGCTTCAAGGAATTATTAAAGGTCTCCGGGCCAAGTACGATGGAGGTATAATTTGTCAAATTGGACAGAATCGTGGCAGCATGCTGAATGACCTGCTCCATCTGATTCATCTTATCCGCCATGAAATGACGGATACGCTCCAATTCCTGCTCGCTCACCTCTCCCAGCTTGACGAGATGATCAACATAATAGCGGTAGCCTTTCGTCGAAGGCACACGTCCTGCGGAAGTGTGCGGCTGCTCCAGAAAACCAAGGTCCTCAAGATCAGCCATCTCATTGCGAATCGTCGCCGGACTAAATCCCACGCCGCCCCGCTTGGAAATGCTTCGCGAGCCGACGGGTTCCGCTGAGCGGATGTAATCATCAACGATAGCATTCAATATCATTCTCTGTCTTTCAGTCAGCAAAGGAACCCCTCCCGTCAATATCATTCATCATGCCACAACTGTGAAGCGGCAGTCCCGTTCACTTCGTTAGCACTCATTAACGTAGAGTGCTAATCGTTAATACAAAAATACCAAACCAACTTGAGCGTTGTCAAGTCAGTTCAGTATTTTGAGTACAGCAATTTCATCACAGCGATCCTGTTTCGGGCAATGAACACAATCCGTCCAAACCTTCTCGGGAAAAATTTCTTTTTCTACAACATGGAAGCCGTTTTTCTTGAAAAACTCCACTTCATAGGTCAGCGCCATGACCTTGAACAACTGCTGTGCTTTGGCTTCCTCCACCAGCTTGCTCATCAGCTTGCTGCCAATGCCCATTCCTTTATGGCCTTCCGTTATGCCAAGCGAGCGGATTTCGACCAGATCACTCCCAAGCTGAAACAAGGAGCCGCAACCTACGATCTGTCCATTAAGCTCTGCTACAACAAACGTGTCAATAAACCTGGAGAGCGCCTGGCGCGACCTCGGAAGCATAATTCCTTTTTGGGCATAATCTTCGATAAGTATATATAGTGCATCTACATCTGACTCTGATGCCTTTCTGCAGATTACCGTCTGCATTGCTTCCCTCCACTTTATTGACATCCGCTTCGCCTTCCTTCTATAACAATATGAATAAATATACATCATAGAGAATGAACATTCAACACTTGTTTTTGAATAAATTTGAAGCGGACATGCGCAGCCGGTAACAGGCAGCAGACAGCATCTTAGCTGATGAAGGCTCCGAACACTTCATTGCCAAGCGGTACGCCTTTGTCCGTCAATTTGTAACGCTCCTCGCGGGGTAAATGCTGCAGCAGACCGTTTTCCACAAGCCGGTCAATCGTTTCCCCGAAGACATCTCTTAATTCAACACCAGGAAACTGCGAACGGAATCTTGCTTCAGTTACACCGTCCAGCATTCTGAGGCCAACCATCATAAAATCCTCCATCGCCTCGGATGCCTCTACCGGGCGCGTATCCAGACGCGGCAGCTGATTTCGGGCTGCATCAATGTAAGGCTGGACACCCTTAATATTAATGTGTCGCTCGCCCAGATGATAGCCATGAGCCCCTGCCCCAAGTCCGTAATAAGGCTCGTTGTTCCAGTACGTCATATTATGACGGCTCTCGTATCCCGGCAGGGCAAAGTTGCTGATTTCATACTGTTGTCTGCCCGCCTGTTTGAGCCGGTTCATGATTAGCAGATACATATCCAGCTCCTCGTCCTCGGAAGGGAGCGGCAGTTCATCACGCTGATACAGGGTATGAAACAATGTATTCTCTTCAATCTTGAGTCCGTACAGCGAGTAATGCGGCAGCTCCAGCTCCAAAGCGCGGCTTACGCTCTCATTCAGCGTCTCCAGCGTCTGATCAGGCAGATTGAACATCAAATCAATGGACAAGTTAGTAAAGCCCACACTTCTTGCATTCTCAATACTGCGGTACACATCATCCACATTATGGATCCGGCCGATCCGCTCCAGCAGCTTGTTGTCAAAGGACTGTACGCCAAAGCTGATACGGTTTACACCGCCGTCACGCATGACCCGCAACTTGTCAAGGTCAGTTGTACCCGGGTTGGCCTCCATCGTAAATTCCACGCCTTCGGATAACGGAAAGTGTCTTCTGACCGAGGAGAGGAACTGCTCCATTTGCTGCGGCGTTAATACCGTTGGCGTGCCTCCGCCAACAAATACGGTATCAATCATCTCCGGCCTGATCTGCGCGACAGTTAATTTCATTTCATGTTCCAGCGCATCCAGGTAATCTTCAACAGGCTGTCCTTTCAATACGAAGGAATTGAAATCACAATAAAAACATTTATTCGTACAGAACGGGATGTGAATATATAGCGCCCGCGGCGAAGTTGTAATCATCAGCTATTTTTCTCCTCTCGAGGTACGCAAGGAGGGGAGAGCAGCGCTCTCCCCTAATGCAATCCCATTCCTCTCGCCCGATTGGCCAAAAGGCTTAATCATCAATTTTCAGCACCGCCATGAATGCTTCCTGCGGAACCTCAACGCTGCCGACCTGCTTCATCCGCTTCTTGCCTTCTTTTTGCTTCTCAAGCAGCTTCCGCTTACGGCTAATGTCACCGCCGTAACACTTGGCAAGTACGTTTTTGCGCATCGCCTTGACTGTCTCCCGCGCAATAACCTTCGTGCCAATCGAAGCTTGTACCGGAACCTCAAACATCTGGCGCGGGATAAGCTCCTTCATCTTTTCACAGATGATCCGTCCACGCTGATATGCACGGTCGCGGTGAACGATAACGGACAAGGCATCAACCTGCTCGCCATTGAGCATTATGTCCATTTTTACCAGATTTGACTTGCGATATCCTGAGACCTCGTAATCAAAGGATGCATAGCCCTTGGTGCTTGATTTAAGCTGGTCGAAGAAGTCGTAGACAATTTCGGAGAGCGGAATATGGTATTTGATTGTGACACGGTTCGTATCCAAATACTCCATATTCTCGAATTCACCGCGTTTGCCCTGGCACAGTTCCATAATTGCTCCGACATAGTCATTCGGCACAATGATGGAAGCCTTGACGTACGGCTCCTCTACATATTCCAGCTTCCCGGCCTCCGGATAGTTGGACGGGTTATCGATATCCATGGTTTCCCCATTGGTCAATGTTACTTTATAAATAACGCTTGGCGCAGTCGTAATAAGCGGAATATTGAATTCCCGCTCAATCCGCTCCTGGATAATCTCCATATGCAGCAATCCGAGGAAGCCGCAACGGAAACCAAATCCGAGCGCAGAGGATGTCTCCGGTTCGTAGCGCAGCGAAGCATCATTAAGCTCCAGCTTCTCCAGCGCCTCACGCAGATCGTTATAATCCTGCGTCTCAATCGGGTACAGACCGCAGAATACCATCGGATTAATCCGGCGGTAGCCAGGCAGCGGCTCAGGAGCCTGACGCTTCGCCTCGGTGATTGTATCCCCGACACGGGTATCCTTCACATTCTTGATTCCTGCGACAACAAAGCCAACATCCCCGATCGCCAGTTCATCGACAATCGACATCCGCGGCTTGAAGGCGCCAACCTCAATGACTTCAAACTCAGCCCCGGTCGCCATAAAGCGGATTTTTTTGCCTGCCTTGATGCTGCCGTCCATTACCCGCACATAGACAATAACGCCTTTATACGGATCGTAATGGGAGTCGAAAATGAGCGCTTTAAGCGGCTCATCCGGGTCGCCCTGCGGCGGCGGAACCTGCTTGACGACCTGTTCCAAGATTTCCTTGATGCCGATACCCGCCTTGGCAGAAGCAAGCACTGCTTCGCTGGCATCAAGGCCGATTACATCTTCAATCTCCTGTTTTACACGCTCCGGATCTGCACTTGGCAAATCAATCTTGTTGATTACAGGAAGAATCTCAAGGTTATTGTCAAGCGCCAGATAGACGTTGGCCAGTGTCTGCGCTTCAATGCCCTGTGCAGCATCCACAACGAGCAGCGCGCCTTCACACGCAGCCAAGCTTCTGGACACCTCATACGTAAAGTCTACGTGCCCCGGCGTATCGATCAGATTCAGCAAATACTCCTCGCCGTCGTCGGCACGGTATGTCAATCTGACTGCCTGCAGCTTGATCGTAATCCCGCGCTCGCGCTCCAGGTCCATCTGGTCAAGAACCTGATCCTGCATCTCGCGGTTCGATAGTGCGCCGGTATACTCCAGTATCCGGTCAGCCAGTGTCGATTTCCCATGATCAATATGGGCAATAATTGAAAAATTTCGAATTTTATTCTGTCGCTCACGAACGTCTGCCATGCTTAACCCCCACACCAGTCAAATACAATATCCATTCATTATATCAGTTGAATCACTGACCAGCAATGACCCTGATGCGGATTAGTTGGTAATCGAGTCAAACAAGGATACAACAAACCGTATTCCTCCGCTCGACAGGGACTGCAGCACACCTGCAGTCTGATCGGCTACACGGTTGACTGCCGGCTCCCGGTATTCGCCGTAAATGCCGGGCATACGCTCCATAACAGGCTCATAGCGGCCCGCGTTCGGGCTATTTCCCTGAACGTAGGGGCCATAGACCGGCCGTTCCGGAACAGAAGCATAGGTCTGTTGCGGCCCCGCCTCCGGAACAAGCCCGGTCATAGAGGAGGCAGAGGGCTGCTTGACGGGACCATAAACCGTCTCAATGCCTGTTGAAGCGATCTCGATGCCGAACATGAGCACAATTGCAATTACGGCCCCGATAATGGCCCATTTAAATGAGTGTTTTCTTTTCATAGCCTGCTTCCTCCTTTTTGATTTGCCTCTCGTATAGCTCCCTCTTTTTCCGGCACCTTGTGCCTGAAAGCTCTCACGCAGACGGTTTGGTATCCACCTTTTCCGCCTTTTCGGATGTATAGTAGATCTCCGATATAATTTTCGCCAATGCATCCGCAGTACGGTAGGATTCCTCGAGGGTGTTGTCTACCCCGCCAACTTCGATCAGTACACTATGCTCCGCGAGGGACTGGTTGTATTCCCCGTTGCCAGTAGCTGCTGTCTTGCCCCAGACACCGCGGGAAATCCCCGGATACTCCTTTTCCAGCGCATTATGAATCTTGGTTGCGAATTCTTCATTCTTCTCCCAGCCCGGATTGCGGTGGCCGATAATGAAGAATACCTGCGCATAATCCTTGCCGTTAATCGTGGCGGTGGTATGCTTTCTGCGCTGTGAATCGCGGTGAATATCAAAGAAAAATTTCAGCTTCGATTCCTGAGCCATCGCGCTCTTGACCGTTTCTTTCGAATATTTATAGGATAACTCCCAACGGTAGTTTTTAACCGCGGTCGAGTAATCCGTGTCTGAATGCATGGCGCCGATTCCGGCTTCCTCCAGCTTGTCAGCCAGCCTTTTACCTACCATCGTAATATTATCCGTCTTGGAATCCGCATTGCTGTCTCCGACGGTGTACCATGATTCTCTCGGATGCGAATGATAGATAAATACTTTTTTCATGTCTGCATTCGGCGTGCTTACACCCGGCTTCTTCCCGTTATTCCCTGGCAGCTCGGCCACTGCCGGCGGCTTCGCTGTATTGCTCTTGCTGCCCGGGTTCCCGGCCTTTGTCTTGCCTTCATCTTTCTTTCCAGGAGCAGACGGCTCGTCGTCCGCTTCAGCAATCGGGAGCGGTTGCTGATCCTTCGGTCCTGCACCAGTCTTGCTGCCTGTCCCGGTACGCAGCAGAACGGCTTCATCCGCAGCCAATCCCGGCAGCTCTGACGCAATCAGGCTGCGCGGATCATGGGGATTTACATTCGTCAGCATTCGCAGCATGAAGGCTGCAGTCTGGGTACCCAGGAAAGCCTCATCGCTGCCCTGCTTTCCTTCAAAGGTCGGAATCTCCATCCCCAGCATGCCGGCAAACATCTGGCTGGACACCGCCGCCGCAAAGCCTTTCATCGAAGAAACAGGTGATGTCGAAGCCTGCTGGTGCACCATGCCCCCCAAGCCTGCCGCAACGAAAAAGATCATCGAGCTAAAAGAGAGCACTGCAAAAGTCTTCCCCGTGACAAGAAGCTGACGAATACGCTCGCTGCTTCCCTGACGAAATAAAGTGCCGGTCAATTTTTTCATCGGACATTCCTCCAGCCTTGTCTATCGCTTTACTATCATCCTATGAGTAGAAAGCGGCTGATAGAACCGTCCGGGAGCTATCAAAAAGAGAGTTGTAGAATACTAGAGCTTTCCCATCAATGTAAAAAGACCTCCCTCCACTTGCGTGGGGGAGGCTGATGGACTTCAATTTTCACTACGGGATCAATGGGTGTAGGCCGCTACATTTGTGGTGTCAATTGCCTGATGAAGCGCAGCATTAAGACCGCTGGCAATAATATTGCCGATGTCTTCGATAAATTCGTCCACTTCCTTCGGCGTAACAAGCAAATCATGTCCCATCGGAGACAAAATTTCTCGTACAAGCTCCAGACGCTCATTCTCCTCCATTCTGTCCAACAGTCCAAGAATCTGGCCGGTATTGGAGGTCTGGGATTGGAAATGCTTCTGCATCATCTCAAAGCAGTTATTTACAATCGTCGAGGCAAACATGACAGTTGGAACACCGACTGCAATGACAGGGACGCCCATAATTTCTTCTGTAATACCGCGCCGCTTGTTGCCAATTCCTGAGCCCGGATGAATGCCGGTATCGGAAATCTGAATCGTCGTATTGACCCTCTCGATAGCCTTGGAAGCAAGCGCGTCTATTGCCACGATAAAATCCGGTTGGGATTGCTGGACAATCCCTTTAATAATATCGCTGGATTCAATACCCGTAATGCCAAGCACCCCAGGGGAAACAGCACTCACTGGCCGGTAGCCGGGAGCAACATCGTTTGGCATCAATTCAAAGAAATGCCTTGTAATCATTACATTTTCTACCACAATCGGTCCAAGGGCATCGGGTGTGACGTTCCAATTGCCCAGACCAACAACTAATGCCTTCGCGTTCTCGCCAAGACCAATCCGTTTGAGAAACAATTCGAACTGCTTGGCAAAATGGGTCGTCACCCGGTTTTGCAGGTCCGTATCCTGCTTGCGCAACCCCGGCACTTCCAATGTGACATAATTTCCGATCATTTTCCCGATCGCCTTGGAGCCATGCTCATCATCGACAGTCAGGCTTGTGATCCTGACGCCGTTGTCATCTACTGTAGTAGCCGAGACACCAGGAATGGCCACGCCTCCCTGCTCCGCTATTTCCTTCGCTTCAAGCGCCAGGTCTGTCCGGACGGAAAATTGCTGAAGATCCAAATCGCTCATCTGTGCTGCACCCCTCTTTAAACGAAATTAATTTTAGTGTGCGCCCGCACAGTGCTTTTATACGAAGCTGAAGGTGCGAGCTATTGCTTTTTGGTAATTGGCATGGTAATATGTTTTAAGTTGTGTTATGTAGACATATAGTTTTTTTCCTGTACAGGAGGTGAAAGCCATGCCAAACATTAAATCCGCTATCAAACGTGTTAAAACTAGCGAGAAACGCCGTGCTCTGAACGCTTCTCAAAAATCCGCACTTCGTACGGCAGTTAAAGCTGCTGACCAAGCTATCGCTGGCACTGACGCAGAAGCAGCTAAATCTGCTTTGATCGTTGCCACGAAAAAATTGGACAAAGCCGTTACGAAAGGCCTGATTCATAAAAATGCGGCTGCCCGCAAGAAATCCCGTCTGGCGAAAAAGCTTAACGCTCTTTCGGCTCAAGCATAAGAACTTCTTCTGCAGTCATGCAGATTAGATAGGTTTATGTGAGGGATAGAAGCAGCATAAGGAACGTCAAGTTTCTTATACGGCTTGTATTTCCGGGAAGAATGCTCACGCTGTTATGAACAGACAAGTCCTGTACCTGCCCTGCAAGGAGCTGGTACAGGATTTTTTTATAGCCTGGTACAGGCTGGCAGCAGTTCCACCCTGGAAGGCCAAAATTACAGTGTGTGATCCGGCAGATACAGCCGTGGCAGTATCAGACTAACGACGCATTACAATCCAAGCACAACATTTAAAAGCCAAGAACGAGGCTCTCCTTTGTTCTTGGCTTTTAATATGCTGGAGCTTTTCAATTAGGCCAGTTAAGACTTATATGCTTGAGCAAGCTCCATCAGCCCCTGCCTGGCATCGCCGGCATACAAGCCGCCGTGATAGCAAATGAGCTGCTCAATATCATAATCCATGAGACGTTCCACAGAGCGGACAGCTTCATCCAGGTCTAACGCAAAATCCGGATTGGCGATGTTTAGCTTCCCATCCTCAATCACAACAGCATCTGCCGCGATTAGAGCCTTGCTGGACGGCAGATATAACGAGATATGCCCCGGCATATGGCCTGGTGTATGAATAATTTCAATACCGCCACACCACGGCAGCCGGTTGCCGTGAACCACCGTATAGTCAACAGGAGCCGGCACTATCGACTGTAGCAAACGAATAAACCGCTCCACATGGGGCTTTTGTTCGTCCGGCAGTGTATCAAATGTAGATTCTGCCTGCCTTGCCCGAAGAGATTTCCTGGTTCCGTCTATGTACGGCGCTTCCAGCTCATGGGCGACAATAAAAATATGCGGATATGCTTGCTTAAGCGCCGCCAGTGAACCCATATGGTCCAAATCATGATGGGTCACGATGATCTTCGTAATTGCCTCCAGAGTGATCTTCTCCCTGCCAGCCGCCGCTTTCAATAGAGGAATGAAACCGGGATATCCGCAGTCAACGAGAACCGTATCCTCTTCATCCTGAATCAGAACTGGTGTAACAACCTGCTTATGTCCGTTAGAATCAAATTCAATATCCAGCAAATGATAATCGCCCATGCTGTGCCTCCTAAGTCATGTCGTTAAGGACAAGCTTATTACATGAAAGCCAAGATGAGAAGGACAGCAATTATACAGTCTCAATATTGTCCGCGCTGCCCGCGGATAATTCTCCTAATGCTATGTTCAGTCATATAATAGTGCTCTGCAAGCTGCTTGGCAGACATGCCTGAGGAGTACTTTTGGAAGATTTCTTTATTACGTTCATGCAGCATCTGCTTGTAACCGGAGCTCTCGCCCCATCGTTTCTTATTCTCCTGGCAAACCGGAATATATAAATAGCTCCCTTGAACATACTGCTGTATATCGAGCAGCAGTTTTTTCGGCAGCTTCTTTTGTGCATTTTGATATTTCATTTTGTTTGCTCCTGTCTATATCTCATCATTCGATATATAGAGAAGCAAAGAGTCCCGCTATGCGTATGAAAAAGGCTCCAAGCAAAGATAATTCGGAACTCTTTGCCCGGAGCCACATGCATCGATACGAATAAACACGTGTATCATGCCATCAACTCCTGCCTGTAATTAATCTCGATTGCACTGTGACGGCGGGCAGTCACCCCTCTATTAAGCGCCCATTCGAAGCAGAAATAGCTCCACACCGAGCACCTTGTCAATTTGTCCGGTCTTCATTTGAAAATCCAGCTCGGCGAGACGGGAAAGTTCGCTTGCGAGGCGGCTGGCTTCGTACCGCCGCGCTTTCTCAGCAGACAGCTTGACGACATAGGGATGCAGCCCGAGTCGTGACCCGATCTGCTGTGGCGTATATTGATGCCCCTCCAGTTCCTTGATCTGAAGCATGATACGGAACTGGCGCGCCATAAGGGCCACAATCTTAATTGGCTCCTCCTTGCGCAGCAGCAGCTGTTTGTACAGCTCCAACGCCCTCTTCGTCTGGATCGATGCCATTGCATCCACAAGTGCAAACACATCCTCCTCCACCGAAGGAATCGTCAGCGTATCTACTTCAGTACGACTGATTTTCCCTCCATCCCCGACATAGAGACAGAGCTTGTCCACCTCCTGTGAGATTTGCTGCAAATTATGTCCGCAGCGGATGGTAATCAGTTCGGCAGCGTCCTCGCTAAGCTCACGGCCTTGCGATTGCGCCCGCTTCATAATCCAGCGCAGCAAATCATTGCCTTCCAGCTCCTGGAACATCAGCAGCACATCCAGGTCCTTAAGCCGCTTCACCAGCTTGCGACGCTCATCCAGCTTGTCCGCTTGGACGAGGAAGACAATGGTGCTTGTCTCACAAGGTTCCTTCAAATATTCAAGCAGCCGGTCCGGCTGATGATCCAACTTACTGTCTTTACCCGCGGCAAGCAAGGTCTGATCCCGAATCATAATAATCTTGCGGGCGGCAAAGAATGGCATGGTCTCGGCTTCCAGTACCGCTTCCTCGATTAACGTCTCGGCGGTATCAAATTTGACAATACCCAGTTCCTTCTCATCCGGCCCCAGAAGCTGGTCCGTTAAGGATGTAAAAAATTCCTGCATACGGTAGCGGTCTTTGCCGTACAGAACATATACCGGCCTTGGCTGGCCGCTGCGAATTTCCTTGATTGCACTTCTCAAATCCATTGTTAATCCTCCCTGCCCGGATACCGCAACAAAGGGATGATGCCGGCACGGCATCATCCCTTTGTCCCTGAATATCTATATAAACATTCCCTAGGAGGTCCATGGCCTCTCCTGTTGAATGGTCATACGATTATCAAGGCCACAACGTTTAAGCTTCCTGATGCTATACCATATGCTGGATTGCTACAATGTGTGCATAACAGGCTCGCCCGATTTATTGTTTTGTTTCCGTTCCGTCTTTGATATGAATAACATAATGGAAGATATCCCCTCCACTGTCCTGCACATCATATCCCAGTGTCAGACTGTCCTCCGACCAGACGAGATTGGAAATAACGCCATCCCTCTCTCCGCCTCTGAACAGCAACTCCTGTTTGTCCGTACTCTGAATGGATACGGTTTTGTCTGTTACTTCTGCACTGTACAAGCCATTAGGCGATACGGCTTGCTGTGCTTGCGCAGTACCGGTGAATGATTTCTGTTCATTGAAAATCTCGGCGCCAGCATCAGCAGGCGGGGCAAACGCCATATCCGGCGCTTCCTTTGAACTCTCATCTGAAGCTTCGTTCTTGCCGCTGCCACTCCGCTCAGAGCCTGAAGAAACCTCCGAACCCTGCAGTTCCTTCTCGCTTGGCGCAGAATTCCCATGCTTCCCTGGAGAATCGGACGGTGACGATGCAGTCACCCTGTTGGCCGGCTTCTTGGGAGGCGACTCCTTGCCAGAATCAGCTTTATGCGGCTCCGGCCGAACCTCGCTGTCCGGGCTCTGGCCGGGCTGTTGCGGTTGGACGGTAGACTCTTGACTCTCTTCCGTCTTCGACTTCATGGCAGGCTCATCAGATGCCACGCCATTCTGCTCTTCGTTTCCAGCTGTATTCTGATTAGAGCTTTGCACAGTCACATTGGTTCGCAACAAGCTGCTGTCAGCCGCTGTATGGTCACCAGCAGAGCTTTTCTCCAGCGCTGTAGGCATATTCTGAGGATTATAGGTCAGCATAAATATACCGGCTACGAGGCCTGCTGCAACGACGCCGCTCAGCACACGATAGCGCTGAAACCAGCTTTTTCCGCTTCTGTCTGGCGCTTGTCTGCGCCGCGGGGCAGGCTTCTCCTCTGGTTCAGTCTCCTGACGCTGAAGCTCAATCTGCTCCAGCCGGGGCATAATGGCATCAACCAGGCTGTAGGCGGGAGTCACTTTGGGCAAATTCTCCAGTTCAGATGACAGTCGGCTCAAGCGCTCCTGCATTTCGGCACAGTCCGGGCAATTCCTTGTATGGCTCATCAGAATCTCGGTTTCCCGTTCATCCAGATCCCCGTCCAGCTGTCTTTGCATATAGTCCATCACCTCTTGACAAGTCATCCTCGGACACCACCTTTCTGATAATCATGGAGTAATGTTTGCAGCTGCTGCCTGGCCCGGAATAAATAAGATTTCACTGTATTCAATGGCAAATCAAGAGAGTCGGCAATTTCATTGTACGAGAAATCCTGCAGATACCTCAGCACGACTACCGCGCGGTGATGCTCGGGAAGCTTGTCGATGGCTTCGCGTATATCTTTGGCCACATAGGTGGACAATACCTCATCCTCAACATTCTGCTTCTCTTGAAACACCATTTCATGCTCGTCAATCGACACCGTCGGCTTGCTGCGCCGGAATTTATCAATGCATATATTCGTTACGATTCGCTGCACCCAGGTCTTGAATTGTGCTTTTTCCTCGTAAGAGCCAATTTTGGTGTAGATGCGAATAAGCGCCTCCTGAGCGGCATCCATCGCATCCTGTTCATTGTTCACAATATAATAGGCTGTCCGATACACATGAGTTTCAATCTCGCGCAATAGGGTAATTAGAGCGTCGCGATCGCCCGATTGAGCGGCTCTTATGAGACCAGGCTCTACCACGAAGGATCCCCCTCTCTTGCAACCTTTCAGACGGAAAGGCTGAAATGAATGTTGCAGTCTAAACTGCAGATCTTAAAATTTTTTTAAATTTTTTAGCCATTACTCAAATAGCACCCGGTCAGCGGGCATGTAATACGCCGTAAAAAAGTTTATTCAAAAGACTATTTCTAATCATGGCTGTACGCGCACAATTCCATCTATTTCTTGAAAGTTCATTATCATAAAATTAGTCCGGTATGGTCATTTGTGACTTATAATGGTAATCTCGCGCTTATTCCCGCCACAAGATCCTGATTGGCCGCGATTTCATATATTCCTCAATAAGAATAGCAGAAAAACAGCCAAGCGTATAGAGCGTTGCCGCTTACATCATCCTATGGAATTAATGTCAAAAAAGCACCTGCCCCAATCTGTTCCTGCAAACTAAATGGCTGCAGAATCCAGCTAAACGGATGCTGTAATACATGGTCAATCCTTTACTGCCCGACAGCTCTTTAATTACAAAGGTGCATGTTGTTTTAACCCGGCCCGCTAAGCAGGGCTTCTGCTTTGGCTGTCACGCAACTATTACGGCGGGCTCCCGCCCAGCTTCGTGCGCCAGCTTATTTGGCCGTCCGCAATTTTGATCTGAATTTCCCCGTGCAAATCCGTCCGCAGCGTAAAAATCCCGTATTTGTCCAGGCGCTCCGTCACGGTCGGATGCGGATGTCCGTAACTGTTCGTCCTGCCTACAGAGATAAATGCTGCTGCAGGCGTCCAGTATTGAACCCATTCCTCTGTTGTCGATGTTCGGCTGCCATGATGGGACAGTTTCATCAGGTCGATTGGCCCCTTGCTGCGCTGCTCATCCCTCAGCCCGGCCAGCAGGAACTTCTCTGATGCCGCCTCCATATCCCCCGCCAGCAGCAGACTGCGTCCGTAAAGCTTAAGCAGAAGTGCTACACTGCTTCCATTCTGGTCCTTAACCTCCTTCACCCGAACGTCTTCATATGTATCCATCATACAAGGTACCCGCGGCCACAGCACCTCAAACTCTACATGCGGCTCAAGCTTCAGCCCGGTTCCGGTACAAGCCTGATATACCGGAATCCCCTTTTCAAGTGCAGTGGCGAGCAGCTTTTTGGCATCTGAAGATGGCTTTACCGTACCGTTCCACAATAATTTGTTGACTGGGATGGATTCCAGCACTGCCTGAAGCCCTCCGATATGGTCGGTATCCAGGTGAGAGATGACAAGCAGATCAATTTGCTGTACGCCCCGCTTCTTTAGCAGCGGTACAACCACCTTCCGTCCCACCTCAAACGGATCCCGACGCTCCTTCCATTCCTCTTGGAGTCTGCCAAACTTAATGGTGCCCCCGCCATCCACCAGGATATGTCTTCCCTGGGGCGTACGAATAAGAATCGCATCACCCTGTCCTACATCCAGAAAATGAATGGCAGCCGCCTTGTCCCAGCGGCCGGGATGATAAGCATGGATGAGCAGCACAATAATCAGTGAGGCAATAGAAGCTGCCTGAATGCGCCTGGTCCACAATGACTGCCTTTCGTCCCCGGTCTCTGCTCTCATGATTCCCGGAGTGCCTCTGGTCGAACCAAGGGGCTGTGTGGGCAGCTCCCCATCTGAACGTGCCATTCCCCGGACAACTTCCCTTGCCGAATACTGCTGTCTGCGAACGGATACGATCGCTGCCAGACAATGAATGGCAAGCAGCACAACGAAAAACCAGACAGCAATCCATCCTGCCGAAGGAGAAGGCCATACCAGCTTTGCAGCTGAAATTTGGTCGAGTGCTTCAATTGTCCGGAACGTAAATGTATTGGTTATGCGGGCTAGCCCTGCCGCGGCCTCACCAAGAGGCTGCCACAGCATCGAAAGCAGCAGGGATACGGTTCCCAAGGGTAGACTAATAGAGCTAATAACAGGTACCAGCAGTAAATTGGCAGGCAAGGAAAGCAAATTATAGCTGTTAAAATAATAGATCGTCAGCGGAAATGAGATCAGCTCCGCTACGATGGATACGGCTGTCATGTCCAGCACCCACTGTCCCCGTTTCCAGTCAGGAAACGCTCTGCGCAAAGGCGGCACACCAAGGATCAGCCCTCCGGTTACAAGAAATGAAAATTGAAAACTCACGTTTTCCAGCATATACGGTTCTATGAAAAGCATAACCAGTGCGGCAAAGGCCAGAATGTGCAATCCATCCTTAAGCATCTTCCGTTTGGCTGCCATCAGTCCAATTACGGCCATTAGGCCGGCGCGAACGACTGAAGGTGTTGCTCCGGCAAGCAGCACATAGACGGGAACAGCTGCCATCAGCACATTCATTGTGCTCTCTTTTGTCAGTCTGAACATGCGGAGCGCGAGGGTCAGCCCATACAAAAATACCCCGACATGCAGGCCGGAGACAGCAAGGATATGGCTCATTCCAAGTCCGGAAAACTGCTGGTATTGGGCAGGGTCCATGTCCTCTCTCATCCCGATGACAAGCCCCTTCATAAAGCCTGCATGCTGGCCTGGGTACAGCCTGTCCAGCCGTTCACCCAGCCATGCCCTGGCCTGATCGACTATTCCCAGCAGTGCGGGCAGTGTCCAGCTGCTGCCCGGTTGGGTATTCACAACTTGGGCCCCCTGCACCTTGAACAGCCAATGGATTCGCTTGGTATGGAGGTAGCGCCTGTAATCAAATCCGCCGAAATTGGTCGCTCCTGCAGGCAATTGAAGCTCCCCGGTCGCCTGTATCCGATCTCCCCGCCTCCATGCTGCAGCAGTCCGCTGCTCTTCTTCATGGAGCAGCTTGACCTGAACCATCATTCTTTCTTTCAGCACGTGAAGCTGTCCATCCCTTTGCAGGAGGATGCTTTCCACAGACAATTGAAAGCTTGCCCGGTCGCCATCCACATTTACCGGAGAGGCAATCATGCCCGTCAGTTCAACTTCTGCAGCGGCTGAAGCTGCTGCCTTGACCTCTATCGCCCCCTCTGCCAACTCTTGCAGTGCCGTCACATTGCGGATGTCCGCAAACGTGCGCTCTCCGGCTGCCAGCGCATAGGCTGCCACACAAGCAATGGCAAGCCCCCGCCCTGTATGGCCTAATAAAACCAGTGCAGCCAGGGCCGACACCAGCGCTGCCCCAAGCATCAGGACGGCGGGACTGCCGAACGATGCTGCCACGGCGCTACCTCCCACCCAGCAGATGACAAACCATACCAAGGGCCTCTTGGACATCATCAATTCACCTCTCTATTAATCCATTCATTCGTCCAACAATTCGCATAAGAATGGCGCAAGTGTTGCTTCGATATTCATAGCCACACAAAAAAAGCACCTCTTTACACATGTTCATGTGTAAAGAGGTGCTTCCCCTTACTGAAAATAAGATTGAATGTCGCAATGATAAAATTTTGATCAGGCTTGTACGTCCATCATCGTCTGCGGTGGCGGCGAATAGTGTTCCAGACTGCGGAACCGAAGCCCCTTCTGTTCCATCAGCCTGGTTACCTTTTCGCTGTCCTTGTTATATGCACGATGGTAGACGATTTCCTTGACTCCGCTGTTTGCAAGCATATTGGCGCAGGTCCAGCATGGCTGGTCGGTCACATACACGGTCGAGCCTTCACGGTGAATGCGGTCCGTGAAAAGCAGCAGGTTCTGCTCGGCGTGGATCGTACGGATGCAGCGCTGCTTTTTGATCATCTGCTCCTGCCCGTCCTTATGCTGCAATTCATATTCCTCGACGATCATGCAGCCTTCCTCCGAGCAGTCCGGCGCACCGGAGGGCGCACCATTATAGGCGGTTCCCATCAGGTTCTTGCCCTGGACAAGTACGGCTCCCACATGTCTTCTCGGGCAGCGTGACCGTGTCGACGCCATATATGCGATGTCCATAAAATACGTATCCCAGTCTTTGCGCGCAGCTTCATGGCTTGCCATAATCATTATTCTTCCTTTCCTTGCTTGCAGGCTTGCAGCCTTCCCATACAGGTAATGAATTATGCCTGGCTGGCCTCAATGGCCTGCCCCAGCTCATAAATAATATCATCGATGGATTCTGTACCAATCGACAACCGGATCAAGCCCGGTGTTACCCCTGCGGAGAATTGCTCTTCCTCGCTCAACTGCTGATGCGTTGTACTCGCCGGATGAATAATCAGAGACTTGGAGTCTCCAACGTTCGCCAGGTGAGAGAACAGCTTGATTGCATTGATCAGCTTCTTGCCTGCTTCCAGACCGCCATTAATTTCGAAGGTCAGGATAGCGCCTTGGCCATTCGGCAAATATTTCTGGGCCAGTGTAAAGGAAGAATGGCTAGGCAGACCTGCATAGTTTACCCATTCAACAGCTTCATGCTGCTCCAGATATTCGGCTACCTTCAAAGCGTTGGAGCTGTGGCGCTCCATTCTGAGGTGCAGCGTCTCGATCCCTTGCAGCAGCAGGAACGCATTGAAAGGGGACAGCGCGGCACCCATGTCGCGCAGCAATTGTACGCGCGCTTTGATAATATAAGCGATCGGTCCAAGCGCTTGTGTATATACCAGCCCATTATAGCTCGGGTCAGGCTGTGTCAGCCCCGGGAACTTGTCATTTTGCGTCCAGTCGAACTTGCCGCTGTCCACAATAACTCCGCCGATTGAAGTCCCATGGCCACCCATAAACTTGGTCGCAGAATGGACAACAATGTCTGCTCCATGTTCAATCGGACGGCACAGATATGGCGTCGGGAAAGTATTGTCAACAATGAGCGGAATTCCGTTCTCATGTGCAATGTCTGCAAGGACTCTCAAATCCGCGACATCGCCTTTAGGGTTTCCGATGCTCTCTACAAACAACGCTTTTGTTTTATCCGTAATGGCTTTACGGAAGTTTTCCGGGTCGGAAGGATCAGCGAAGATGACCTTGATGCCGATTTTTGGCAGCGTCGTGGAAAACAGGTTATATGTACCGCCATAGATGCTGGTAGCCGATACGATTTCATCGCCGGCTCCGGCAATATTCAGAATGGAGTATGTGATAGCTGCAGAACCGGATGCAACAGCAAGCGCCCCTGCCCCGCCTTCCAATGCTGCAACCCGCTGCTCCAGCACATCAGTAGTCGGGTTCATCAGACGTGTGTAGATGTTGCCGAACTCTTTCAGTCCAAACAAGTTGGCAGCATGGTCAGTATCCCGGAAACCGTAAGAGGTTGTCTGATAGATTGGAACCGCTCTGGACATCGTAGTCGGGTCTATTTCCTGTCCGGCATGGATAGCCAGAGTCTCAAATGCTTGCTTTCTTTCCTCTGTCATCGATGGTACTCCTCCTTGAATATAAGAAATAGGCTCATAATGGCAAAAATTTTGCTTAACGCTTTCACCTTGTAACGAATGAAAGAACGATGGCCTGCCAAACCTGGTACTATTTTCTCATAATCCGGGATATACGACAATGCTGTTTTTGATTTTTTCCAGCATTTTCGACCCGATTCCCTTCACCCGGGTAATATCTTCGACAGAACGGAAGAGCCCGTTACGGCTGCGCTCATCAACAATCGCCTGGGCTTTGGCCGGACCGATGCCCGGCAGCGCGATCAAATCCTCCGCCTGCGCCTTGTTCAAATTAAGCCGTCCCTCGGCATCAACCAGCGGCTCCGGCGGCGGCGTATCGCCTGAGTGCTGCCCATGGCTTGCATTGGACTCATAACCTTTCCCCTCCCCTGTACCTGCACCATTGTCCTGGGCCGATGTACCCCCGTCCCTGACTGCTCCTTCCCCTGCTGCCCCTTGGTCCTTGTCGTATGCAGATTTCCCGTCCAGTCCCGTGCCGCTCTGTGCGCCTGCGTTCTTATCCGGCAGCGAATCTGCAATCTTGCCGGAGGCCCCGGCAGCCATACTGCCGCTAGTGGAAGCGGATGATTGTGGTTCTTCATAAGCTCCCAGCGCCTTCCCCAACTGCCCGTCCAGCCTTAGCCATTCCTCTGTATCCTTGTCGTTCCTTGTCCATAATGCCACTGCGAGCAGCAGCAGCGCTGCTGCTAACAGACCGATAGCCGACCACCGGGAAATTGCAGCGGAACTCATTTTATGATGCATCATCTTCATCTCCTCGCCATAATTTGATAGATAAATGAACTAATATCTTGGTTATTTAATATTTTTATAAAATATTTGATCATGTCTGCCAAGCAGGGTGTCATAAGGTATTAAGAGCAGCGTGCGAACGCGTCGTGTAAAGGAGGGATTTACAATGAACATCGGGTTTATCGGAACCGGAAGCATGGGCAGCCTGCTGATTGACTCTTTCATCCAATCAGGAGCCTTGCTCCCCGGGCAAATCAAGGCAGCCAACCGCTCCTTCACAAAGGCCGAAAGTCTGGCTACCAGGCATCCGGGCTTGCAGGCTGTAACTTCGAATGTGGAAGCTGCGGCAGACCGCGATATTGTATTCCTGTGTGTCAAACCGCTGGATTATAAAAAGGTCCTGGACGAAATAAAGGCCAGCATGCAGCCGGAGCAAATGATCGTCTCGATCACAAGTCCAGTGCTTCTGGCCCAATTGGAGGAATGTGTGCCTTCTAAAGTGGCGAAGGTCATTCCAAGTATTACAAACTATACACTCAGCGGCGCTTCTCTTTGCATATACGGCAGCCGCACGAGCGAGCAGGATCACCGCAGGCTGGAGGAACTGCTCAGCCATATCAGCCAGCCGCTGCGGATCGAGGAACGCTACACCCGTATCGTCTCCGATCTGTCGAGCTGCGGCCCGGCTTTCTTCGCCTATCTGCTGCAAAGATTTGTCGATGCTGCCGTAGAGGAAACCGGCATCGACCACGATGAAGCCGTCACACTCGCCAGCAATATGCTGCTAGGCACCGGCAAACTGCTCACAGAAGGAGGCTTCACACCTCTTGAGCTGCAAGCCCGGGTATCCGTTCCCGGCGGGATTACCGCCCAGGCGCTTCAAATGCTCGATCATGAGCTGGAAGGCGTGTTCAACCGGCTCGTTCGAACCACCCACGCCAAATACAACGAGGATGTCCAGAAGGTCACAGCTGCTTTCTATGAGGAGAAAATCAAAGGCTCCTGAGCTATCTGTTATTCCCGGATTCACCCTACGCGCCGCCGCGCACAAAAAACATTCCTGCCATTTTGAAAGCAGCGTACGCCACTAAGACGTACGCTGTTTTTGTTATATCGGCCTGTACATGCTGGTTCATCCACTTAGGATACGACGATATTTACAAGTTTGCCTTTTACCGCAATTACTTTACGGATGGTTTTGCCTTCAATTGCGTCTTTAACCTTGGCAGATTCTTTCGCCCTTTCTTCCAGTCCCTGCTGATCAAGATCGGCAGCAACAGACAAGCGCTCAACGATTTTGCCATTCACCTGAACGACAATTTCGACCTCCTGGTCAACCGTCCAAGCTTCGTCATATTGCGGCCAGCTGACGTAAGTGATTGACCCTTCATGACCAAGCTTATCCCACAGTTCTTCTGTAATATGCGGTGCCACAGGCGCGAGGAGCTGTATAAAGTGCTCCATGGCCGCGCGCGGCAGCTCATCGCTCTTGTAAGCTTCATTTACAAAGATCATCAACTGGCTGATCGCCGTATTGAAACGGAGGTTATCATAATCCTCTGTAACCTTCTTGATTGTGCGATGCCATACACGCTTGAACGCTTCGCTGCCTTCGCCATCGGTAATTTTTGAATTGAGCGCTCCATCATCACCGACGAACAGGCGCCATACACGGCTGAGGAAGCGGTAAGAGCCCTCTACCCCGTTCGTATTCCAAGGCTTGGTCGCTTCCAGCGGTCCCATGAACATTTCATACATTCTGAGCGTATCCGCGCCATACTCGTTCACAATATCATCCGGATTGATGACATTGCCGCGTGATTTACTCATTTTTTCATTGTTTGTACCCAGGATCATGCCTTGGTTAACAAGTTTGTGGAAAGGCTCCTTCGTCGAAACGACGCCCAAGTCGTATAACACCTTATGCCAGAAACGGGCATAGAGCAAGTGCAGTACCGCATGCTCGGCTCCCCCGATATACAGGTCAACCGGCAGCCACTCTTCCTGCTTCTCCTTGGAACAAATCTCATCCTTGTTATGCGGATCAATAAAACGCAGGTAATACCAGCAGCTTCCCGCCCATTGCGGCATTGTATTCGTCTCGCGGCGTGCCTTCATGCCTGTCTCCGGATCAATCGTCTCTACCCAGTCTGTCACAACAGCCAGCGGCGACTCGCCGGTTCCGGAAGGCGTAATCTGATCTACGTCAGGCAATACGAGCGGCAGCTCGGACTCCGGTACCGTCTTCATAGTGCCGTCTTCCAGATGCAGTACCGGGATCGGCTCACCCCAATAGCGCTGACGGCTGAAAAGCCAGTCACGCAGACGATAGGTTACTTTGCCGCATCCTTTGCCTTCCTTCTCGAGCCAACTGATGATTGCCGCAATCGCCTGTTCATTGTCCAGGCCGTCCAGCAGACCGGAGTTAATATGCGCTCCATCGCCGGAATATGCTTCCTTCTCCACATCTCCGCCCTGAACGACTTCGATAATCGGAAGATTGAACTGCTTGGCAAACTCCCAGTCGCGCTGGTCATGCCCAGGCACCGCCATAATCGCCCCTGTACCATAACCGCCAAGCACATAATCGGCAATCCAGACCGGTGTTTTCGCACCGTTAACCGGATTGATCGCATACGCGCCTGTAAATACGCCTGTTTTATCCTTGGCCAAATCAGTACGCTCCAGATCGCTCTTGCGCGCTGCCGCTTCCTGATAGGCTTCAACAGCCTGGCGCTGCTCAGCGGTCGCAATCTTGGCAACCAGCTCATGCTCTGGAGCAAGCACACAGTAAGTGGCACCGAACAAGGTATCCGGACGGGTAGTAAATACCACCAGTGACTCTTCATGGCCCTCAATGGCAAAGGTTACTTCCGCACCCTTGGATTTGCCGATCCAGTTGCGCTGCATATCCTTGATGCTCTCGCTCCAGTCCAGCTCCTCCAGGTCTTCCAGCAGGCGCTCTGCATAAGCGGTAATTTTCAGCATCCATTGACGCATCGGACGACGGATAACCGGGTGCCCTCCGCGCTCGCTGAGGCCGTCAATAACTTCTTCGTTGGCCAGTACAGTACCCAGAGCCGGGCACCAGTTAACCGGAACCTCTGCCACATAAGCCAGACCGCGCTTGTAGAGCTGGATGAAGATCCATTGCGTCCATTTATAATAGTCCGGGTCAGTCGTGCTGAACTCCCGGTCCCAATCGTAGGAGAAGCCAAGAGATTTGATTTGGCGACGGAAGTTATCAATGTTCTTGAAAGTAATGTCACGCGGATGCTGGCCTGTATCGAGCGCATGCTGTTCCGCAGGCAAACCAAAAGCGTCCCAGCCCATCGGATGGAGGACGTTGTAGCCCCTCATTCTTTTGTAGCGTGATACAATATCAGTAGCCGTATATCCTTCCGGGTGGCCTACGTGCAGACCTGAACCTGACGGATACGGGAACATATCCAGCGCGTAGAACTTTGGTTTTTCCGGATCCTCGGTTGTTTTAAATGTTTTATTCTCATCCCAGTAACGCTGCCACTTCGGTTCAATGGCAAGAGGCTGATAGCCCTGCTGACGTTCTTCACTCATTTCTGATTGCCTCCTTGATTCAAGCATAACGCCTGCCACTGTCTTATTCAGGGCAGATTGCGTTTATGCGTACGAAATATAGTTCAGACCTTTTAATATTCTCAAGTGTAAACGGCTGTACTGTATTTCACACGCACAGCGTCGTTTCACGTAGAAATAGAAGCCATTAATACAAGTGAAACCTTATAAACGCTTATATTTCAAAAAAGCCTCTCATCCTTAGCTCATCGGCTAGGGACGAGAGGCTGTTCTCGTAAGTTTACCCTAGTTTGCACGGACATGCTCTGTCTGTGCTCACTTTACTGCCATACCGCAGGTCCGACACGCGAGCGTCCGCCGCTGAATATGTAGATGCCGTGCAGAACAATCCGCCTGGACGATACCGCAGTTCACATTATCTGTATTTTAAAAATAGATGGGAAACATGTCAAGCCCGCGGCGCTTTTAGCGCTGCAAAAAACAGCCTTTCCGCATCTTTGGCAGGCGCCTCCAGACGAAAATCGGCAAATAGCTCCACCTTGGCAAAACCGGCACGAAGCAGCGCGCCGTTCAGCCATGCAGGCTCATAGGCTCGCTGGATATGTGTCTCATCAATCCGATGGAACAGCGCATCACGCTCTGGCCCCTCCTTGGAGAAAATAGATAAATGATGTTCAATTTCGTACCGTTGTTCATCCAGCTCACAAGTCCAAATGTAGGCGATATCCCGTTCATCCAGCACGAAGGGCTGCTCCTCGGCATAACGCTGGAGCTGGCTGGGCGGATGCACATCGAACAGGAACACGCCCCCGTCCTTAAGCGAACGGAAGGTGGCTTCAAACATGGCCTCCACATCCTCCGGCTCCGTCAAGTAGTTCAGGCAGTCGCAAAAGGAGATGACGCTGTCTACTTGCTCCGGCAGCTCCCAATCCCGCATATCCTGCTGTAAAAACTGCACCGAACCGATCTGGGAGCGGATCACCGGCTGATTGCCCGCATCCCACTTGTTGCGGGCAATCGACAGCATGTTCGAGGACAAATCAATGCCGTACACCTCAAAGCCGGAACGGGCCAGCGGAATGGCAAGACTTCCTGTGCCACAGCCGATATCGGCTACAGACTTCGGCATCCCGTAACGCCCCCAACACTGGCGCGCAAAGCTCAGCCATTCCGGGTAAGGCATGTCCTCCATCAGCCGGTCATAGACAGCAGCAAATTGTCGATAGGCTCGCATACGTTGTCCTCCTTATGACTGCTGATCTGTTCCCTGTCCGGCGTCCGAAGCTTCGATCAGATACGTCCAGCTTCCTTCCTGGCGTACCACGCCCTCACGCATCAGCTTGCCCATCGCGCGCTTGAAGGCTGATTTGCTGATGCCGAATTTTTGCTTGATGACATCAGCTGGCGTATCGTCAGAGTAAGGCATCGCCCCTTTTGGACGATCCTTGAGGAAGGCAAGAATCGTATCCGCGTCCTCCACCCGTCCAATCTCTTTGCGGGGAGCCATGGACAGATTGACGCGCCCGTCTTCCCGGATATGAGTAATCCGTGCTTTGACCCGCTGTCCAAGACGCAGTGTCCCGCTTCTCTCCACCGCGGGAATCATCCCGTATACGCCAAAGCCGACGACTCCGCCGTCCACCAGGACAAAGGAACCCATCTGCAGCGTTTTCGTGACCCAGCCCTCAACCCAGTTATTGCTCCAAGACTCAGGAGCATGAAAGACAAGAGGGGCAAGATCAGGCTCGATCGCCGCCTTCGCCAACAGCCTTCCGCTCTTGTCATGGGCCAGCTTAACGTAAATCTCATCGCCGCGCTGCGGACGGTATTCGCGTTTTTCCGGCAGTTCGGACAATGGCAGCAGAAGCTGTCTGCCAAGACCAATCTCCAGAAAGCAACCCAGACGCGGATTAATGTCAGCTACCTGGAGACGGACCAGCTCGCCCAAGGTAATGAGCGGCTTGCGCATGGTCGCTGCGGGACGGTCCTCCGTATCAAAAAATATAAACACCTCAACCTCATCGCCAGGCTCCGGACGCTGGCCGACAATCTCACTGTAGTGCAGCAGAATATCCTGCTCTCCGTCTGTCAGAAAAAAGCCGTTAGGCGGTACTTCTCGGGCTACTTGCAGCCTGGTAATCGTTCCGGCAACAAGACTCATACGAACTCCACAACCTTCGCGTCCGACCACAGACGCTCAATATTATAATAATCCCGTTCATCACGATGGAATACATGGACGACTACATCTCCAAGGTCAATGAGCACCCAGCGCGCCGAGTCAAATCCTTCGATACCGCGCAAAATGCCGCCCTTCTCGTCCACCCGTTTGCGGATTTCAGTTGTGATCGCCTGTACTTGCGTATCTGAATTACCATGGCAAATAACGAAGTAATCAGCAACCAGGGAGATCCCCTTCAAATCCAGCGCCACGATCCGTCCTGCCTTTTTGTCATCTGCCGCTTCGGCGGCAATCTGCATGATTTGATCCGAGTTTAATGTCAAAAGCTCAGCCTCCTATAGTTTCAATTCGTATTCTCTATTTCAGCCAGCAAGTCGTTTCTTGCAAGCACGGTTAACGGGTATATTCTTTTCTTTTTTTCCACTAAAAAACCAAGGGTGGTATCGAAGCCGGCTACAAGCGCACCGTTCAAATCCTGCTCTGCCAGTCCGCGTATCGCATCCACCCCGGGAAAATCGCGGCCCGGTTCGATCAGGTCGGCCAGCCACACAATCCTCTCCAGCAGGGCCATCCCTTCGCGCCCGGAGGTATGATAACGAATTGCTCCAAGCACCTCTTCATCCTCAATCCCATAGTCCCGTCTGGATACGTAGGCGCCGGCATGGGCATGCCACAGTTCCTTGTCATAGTTAAGCACATCAACAAACTCGCCTTCCTCGCGGATCGCTGCCTCCATCTTGTCCACCTTCCAGAACTTCGCGACGTCATGAAGGATAGCGGCCAGCTCAGCCTTGACAGGGTCTGCTCCGTACCGCTTGGCCAAAATAACGGCTGTCTCCATGACCCCTTGCGTATGCACCCACCGGCGCTCCGGCATTTGTTCACGTACGGAAGCAAGCAGAGCTTCACGGTCCATAACCTTACGATCCATACAGATCATTCCTTTGAATAAATTGGAACACCTTGTCCGGTGTCATAAACCGGATCGATCGCCGTTCCCGTACACGCTGCCGAATGTCAGTCGAGGAGAAATCCACCTGCGGCATTTCGCAGCGGCGAATGCGGCCTTGCAAGTATTCCGGCAATTGGTCAGCAAGAATGGGTGTGCCGGGACGGTCCAGCGCAATAAAGGAAACCTGCTTCGCAAGCTCCTCAATCCGGTGCCACTTCGGCAAATCATTGACTCTGTCCGCTCCGATAATGAAGAAAAATTCCCTCCCCGGATAGAGCTCTTTCAGCTCTGCAATGGTATCGAACGTATAAGAAGTCGTTTCCCGCTCCAGCTCAATATCAAGAGCACGGAAGTGGGGCTGAAAATCAATCGCCCGGTACACCATCTCCAGCCGCTCCTTTGCTCCCGCCTTTGGTGAATTCGGCTTGAGCGGAGGATGAGCAGAGGGAATAAACCACACCTCATCAAGGCTGCAAGCCTCCCTTGCCGACTCTGCGGCAAGCAAATGGCCGTAATGAATCGGA
Source organism: Paenibacillus pinihumi DSM 23905 = JCM 16419 (assembly GCF_000422505.1). Taxonomy (GTDB): domain Bacteria; phylum Bacillota; class Bacilli; order Paenibacillales; family Paenibacillaceae; genus Paenibacillus_D; species Paenibacillus_D pinihumi. The sequence goes on from NZ_KE383864.1 coordinate 850,163, forward strand.
TCAAAGGTGCCGCCCATCAAGCCTACCTGGATCACTCGCTTCTCCTCCTTCCGGTGACATTTATGGAAGCACGATCGTCTTGTTATCCTTCGATTCCTTGTACAGCACAATGGTCTTGCCGATAACCTGGACGAGCTCAGCACCAGCTCCCGCAGCCAGTTCAGCACCAATCTGCTTCGGATCTTCTCCGCAGTTGTTAAGTACAGAGATTTTCATCAGCTCGCGCACTTCAATAGCTTCCTCAATGTGGCGAATCAAATGTTCATTTGTACCGCCTTTTCCGACCTGGAAGATCGGCTGCAAATGATGTGCGTGCGAGCGCAAAAAGCGCTTTTGTTTTCCAGTAAGCATGAAGTTGTTTCCTTCTTTCATTATCCGATTTATTCAATTCTTGTTCCTTGCGTTCGGTCATGGCTGTACACCATCAGTTTCCGCGCAGCGCTTCCAGCACACAGCTTCTCATCGCTGCGGCCGGGGCATCCGTGCCTGTCCAATATTCGAATGCATAAGCGCCTTGGTAAATAAACATGCCCAAACCGCCATGCGCCCGGCAGCCGCGCTCGCGCGCTTCCCTCAGGAAGCGGGTCTCAAGCGGATTGTAGATCAGGTCACTCGCTATTGTCTCTTCACGGAGCCATGACGCATCTATCGGCGTGCCCTCAATATGAGGAAACATGCCGACACTGGTTGTGTTGATAACCAGATCTGCACCTGCGCACAACTGCGCGATCTTGTCCCAGTCCCCGGCATAGACATCAGCCTGATTACTGAAATCGCCCGCCAATTTGCTGGCCCGTTCCGCCGTCCGGTTTGCAACTGCAATCTGATCTACCTTCTCTTGGATCAGTCCATAGATAATACCGCGGGCAGCACCACCCGCCCCGAGAATGACGACCCGTTTGCCTGCGAGATCCGGCTCAATTTCTTCCTTCAAGGAGCGGACATAGCCGATGCCGTCTGTATTGTATCCGGTCAAACGACCGCCATCATTGACAATCGTGTTGACTGCGCCTATTGCAAGGGCACTGTCATCAATATGATCCAGATGGTGCATCACATCAAGCTTGTGGGGGATCGTCACATTGACTCCCCGGATCCCCATTGCCCTGACTCCGGCAATAAAATTTGCCAGCTGGTCAGGCACAATATGAAAGGCTGTATAAATGCCGTTAATACCGGTCTCCTTAAACGCGCGATTCATCATCAGCGGGGACTTGGAATGGCGGATCGGATCGCCAATCACCCCGTACAATACTGTGTGGCTGTCCACTTTGTTTCCCTGCTGCACCGTCATCCATTCTCCTTTGCCTTTCGGCTAGATTAGCGATTCCCGCAGCAGCACCTTCACGCCTTTGGGAAGATGCAGCTCAACCTGAGCGCCTGTTGTTGAATTCGCCTTGATCCAGCCAAGTCCCGAAATGAACAAATCATAGTTCTTCCCGCGCGGAATGCGCACGGAGTGGCGGGTCCAGGCAGGCAGCTCATGGAGCTCAGATTCATCAGGCGGCACCAGCAGTCCGCCGCGATGCTCGATATACAGCTCATCAGCCCGCTCCAGCTTGGTGCGGTGCACCTTCAGCCCTTCCGACAGATAGATAGTAAAGGACTGGCGCTCTCCCTCTACAAAATCAAATCGAGCAAGCGCTCCAAAGAACAGTGTCTGACGCGGATTGAGCTGGAATACGAGCGGCTTGAGTGTCTGTTCCGGCAATATCGCCTTCAGCACGCTTTTTGGAACAACCTCTGTAAATCTTGACGAATAGACGATTCCCGGCGTATCGATAATATATTTGCCATCATCAATTGGAATACGGACCGCATTCAGCGTCGTTCCAGGGTAACGGGATGTCGTCAGTTCACTGTCGAGGTCGCTATAATCGCGGATAAGCCGGTTAATCAACGTAGACTTGCCGACATTGGTCGAGCCCACGACATAAACGTCCCGTCCTTCCCGGTAATATTCCATCGCTTCAACAACCCGCTCAAAACCAAGATTGCGCTTGGCGCTGCACAATACGACATCCACGGTTTTAAGCCCCTGGGCTTTGGCCTGCTGCTGCACCCAATTGCGCAGACGGTTTAAATTAACAGCCTTTGGCAGCAGATCCACCTTGTTTACAACGAGCAGCACCGGGTTCGTGCCGACAAACCGCTGCAGGCCGGAAATCAGACTTCCTTCAAAGTCGAACAAATCAACTATATGGAGAACGAGACTATCTGTTGCTGCAATACCGCCCAGCAGCCGCAAAAACTCGTCGTTATCTACAGCGACGGATGCTGCTTCATTGTAATTTTTAATCCGGAAGCACCGCTGGCAAATTGCCGGTTCCCGTTCTATTGCTGATTCCGGTATGTAACCGGGATTTTCCTTGTCTTGCGATTGTAGCTGCACCCCGCAGCCGGAGCAAAAACCGGCCTTGTCATGCTTTACATTCTCTGTCACTTATGTTCCTCCTTGGGCCACAGCCCTTTTTTACGCAGCCGGGACAACGCCAGCTTCTCGATCTGCCGGTTCACTCTTGTCATAATGCCTTCATCCTTGGGAGAAATGGGGGTTACCAGTACGGTATGCAGCCCCATCCGGCGTCCTCCCAGCATATCGGTCAACATCTGGTCACCGATGACGACCGCTTGTTCCGGAGCCAAGTCCATCATCTTGAGTGCTTGGCGGAATGCACGGCTGGTGGGCTTGCGGGCGGCGTGGATAAAAGGAATATTGAGCGGATTCGCAAATTTGGCAACTCTTGCCTCGTTATTATTGGACACAATTACAACTTGAAACCCGCGCTGTTCAACATTCTGAAGCCAAGCTATCAATTCCGGCGTAGCCAAGGGATCCTTGGCTCCCACCAGGGTATTATCCAAATCGGTAATAATGCCTTTGATCCCCTGCGTCTTTAATTGATCCAAATTAATATCATAAATGGTATTTACGATAATACTGGGAAGCAGTCGTTCAAACATTACGTCGACTCCCTGACTATTTTATTGTTCTTACATAGGACAAACTATACCACAACTGCGGAATTTGTTGCAAAGAAGAAAACCTGAAAAAAGGCGGTTCCGGCAATATCGCCAAAGCGCTGATCCATTTTAATGCCCCTTGATCCAATCAGCCAAAAAACCGGCCCCGTCTCGTAGATGACGGGAAGCCGGCCTTCGGTAATCTGGCTACATGCGCTCGCGAACGGTCTTGGTCAAAGCGATAAATTGCTTCATCTCCTCATCAGAGGCCGCCAGACCGCTGTATTTTGCCTGCTCAAATTGTCGCAATACCCCGCTCAATTCCTGATCAAGCACCGACCGTTCCCTGATCCAGGAAGTAAGGGTCTCTCTTACAGTATCATTCTCGGAAAATGGCAGGCCTTTTCTTTTGCCGTAGCGGAGCAATTTGCCCGTCTCCCACACAATCCGCTGGCTTGGCGTAAATTTGCGGAACCGGTAGCGGATCAAAGAGTCTACAATTTGACGACGGCGGTAGACAGCAAATACAGCAAGTCCCGCAAGAATCGCAAGCCCGGTATAGCCAACCCAGTTCGGGCCCGCCGACTCCGATTCGGTTTCAACAGTTTCAGTGTCAGGCGTCGTTTCCGGAAGATCAAGCTGCTGCTGTGTATCGTTCTCAGCTTGGGCATATGGGAAGGTAAAACCTGCGGTCGGTTCAAAAGGAATCCAGCCGTAGCCCTCAAAATAAGCCTCTACCCAAGAGTGCGCGTCCGCATTGCGTACCGTATAGGTGCCGGAACCGTCCGGATCAACCGTGAACTGAGGCTGATACATCATCTGGTCGAGCGGCAGCACTCCTGGAGCATAGCCTTTTACCCAGCGGGTCGGAACATCAATGATTCGTCCCATGACTGCAAGTGCGCTGGAATAATAATCACAGTAGCCCTCCATCACCTCAAACAGAAAAGCATCTACAAAATCACTGCTTTTACGCTTGGAAATATCCGGCGTGTTTGTATACGTAAAATTCGTTTTCAAATAGTTTTCAAGACTTTTCATTTTCTCGTAAGGGGTCTTGGCATCGGCAGTAATTTGCAGCGTCAGCTGCCGCACCCGCTCCGGCAGTTCATCCGGCAGCTGCAGGTACATCCGGTTCTGCTGGACGCTGCCAAGATTCGTATCCGCCTTGTTCAGCCCTTCTTCATCCAGCACGGGCATGCTGGATACGACGGTATAGGAATCGGGATAAGGCGTATCCGTAGTGTCCTCCGGCCAGCGCAGCTCCCATGACGCTGAATGCCAGGAGAGCCGGTTAGGAAGGCGTTCCTCCCCTTCTCCGTATCGGATCGACTTGATCGTCTGGATCGGAGCTGCCCCGAACAGCACCGGAAACGCATCCTTCCTCACCATCTTGACGTTCTGCGTGACTTCAATACGTCCTTTGGTGCCATCGGGCCCGTTTTCAAGCGGAAGCTTCTGCTCCCTGGCGAGGCCGATTAACGAAGGCTCGCGGCGCTCGGAGTCGCTTTTTCTCCAGCCGTCCCCCGAATAAAGAGACTTCGTCTCTCCCCGCCAATAACTGCGGCGGCTTGTTGTAACTTCCATGACCGTCGAATAGTCAAATTCAAATCCCCCGCCGAGCATTTCGTCCTGGCGGCTGTAGCCTGACCGATTGTCTCTCGTCCGCAGCGAAGGATTCGGGTTGCCCTTGTCGCCAACGAACGACGGAACAGAATGCCCCCGCGATTCCATCCAGACCGTATACGGGTCCTTAAGAATCGGCGCAATCGACGGCACGAATAGTCCGGAAGACATCACGACGGCAATAATCAACAGCGTCGGGACGAGAATCGATGCCGGGTAGGATCGAAGATGATTCCAACTGTCCGGGTGCTTGGCCTGAAACTGGGCGAAATGATCCGCGACCAGCCAGATCAGACCAATAAAAATCGCCCATGCGATGTTATCCCAAAGCGGCAGCGGAGTGAAGGAGTCTGCGACGAGCAGTACCGTCAGAATCATCGCCGTGGCCGTAACGATCTGCTGGCGGGAAACCGCCCAGCGGCCCATCCCCTGATATGCCACCCAGACAATAAGGCTGATCCAGAAATAAGGCTGCAACTGATTCAAGTTGTACATCAGCCCGTCCCACCATACCGCTCCCCCGCCAGGTGTGCTGCCAATCGGCGTCCAGCTGAATTTGGTCAGATAAACATTGATTCCGATGAGAAGCACGCCCTGCAATAGCAGGCGGATAATTCGCGGCACCGGCAGTAAAATTTCTGTCAGCATAACTGCAATCAATACCCCGTGAACGACGGCAAACGTCTCTTCCCACCAATAGCCGTCCAGCACTTCAAAACACTGCCATAGCAAAAGGCCGATAAAGAAAAATGACATCCGTCTGACCCACTCGTGGGATTTGACAGCAGGGTCGGTTCTAAACGGTGTAAGCACGCTGTCCGCCCCCCTCCAGTACAGCAGGCAGCTCCTGCAGACTCTTCACCTTGTAGAGCGCCCAGCCTCTACGAATTATAAGCTGCTGCCATTGCTCATCGCCAGCCGGCCCTTCCGAGCCGTCCATGTAGATCAGGCAGGGAACAAGCCCTTTGCGATCCAGCAATTGCAGGCTGCGGATCATCGCCTCCCCGCCCTGCGGGCTGACGATAATTGCCAGCGAGCCTTGCGGCAGCCCTGCCTCTGCCTGAGTCAGCGCCTGGAATAGCGGCTGCGGGGCATCATTGGCTACAGTAACCAGGTGATTCATGACATCACTGCGATGGTCAATTGTGGATCTTGGCTCCCAAAGCTCCGGCTGCGGGCCAACCGATACAAAGCCCATGGCATTCTCGTTGCGAAGGCCAAAATCAAATACCGAAGCTGCACTTGACACCGCGAGCTCGAACAGCTCAGGCCTGGCATAAGATTCAGCATTGCGGTCCAAAACGACTATGGAGCGCGGCATGGCCTCGCGCTCGAACTCCTTGGACTTCCATTTTCCTGTACGGGCAGTAGCATTCCAATGAATACGCGACAGACGGTCACCGTACAAATAATCTCTGACACCGTTAATTTGTGTTGTTTCTTTGGATGAGCGGGCTGCAGCGGTATGGGAATAAGGCCCTCTCATTCCCAGGCGGAGCTGGCTCCAGCTGCGGATGGCTACAATCTTGGGAAGCACGCGGAAGGTGTCCTCCGAGCGGAACTCTCCGTTGTGCTCAATCAGGCCGAATATATCCTTGGTCGAGCATACCGTAGGGGAAAAATGATAAAAGCCTCTTTGCAGCGGCGGAGTCAAATAATTCACATTCCCGCTTCTCTTGAAATCCGGTACGAATGACACTTCAAATAGCAGATCCTTGCCGCCCTGCCTTACAAGGCGCTCGCGCAGCAGAACATAGGGCAGAGGCCAATAGCCGGGGATTTTGACCCGCAGCTCGACCTCAAGCCGGCTCCCCGCGGTAAGCGAAGGGCTGGCCGTATTGCTATGCACAATCTTGCGTTCCCCTTGCACCCGCTTGATGCCGCTCCAGCGCCCAAGCCCGAGATACAAGAGCAGCACGTTGAGGATCAGGAATACCATCAAGGACGCCTTGCCTCCCTGAAAGAGCAGGAATACCAGAGCACACAAATAAATTGAGGCGATAAGCCACCAGCGAAACTTGGTTGTATGTGTATGGAGGCTGTTCATTTTTTACCGCTCCAACCGGACCGGAACCTTCGTCTGACCGACGATATCCTCCAATATATCAAGCGGAGAAATTCCATTGATTCTCGCCTCAGCTTGCAACAGCAGACGATGTCCAAGCACTGCCGGAACAAGCTCCTTGACATCATCAGGAATGACATACTGGCGCTCATCCAGGAATGCATGCGCCTTGGCGGCGGCGAGCAGCGATAATGCGGCGCGCGGACTTGCCCCGAGCTGAACGGCTGCATGGCTTCTCGTGCTTCTGACAATCTGCACCAGATAATCGGCAATGGCGTCGTCCACATGAATATTTTTGACCTTGGCCTGCAATGTGACAATATCGTCAATTGTGGCTACCTGGCTAAGCTGCTCGACAGGCTGCCCGCTTTGGTGAAGCAGCAGCATCTGCTTCTCCGTCTGCTCATCAGGATAACCCAATGTCAATTTCATCATAAAACGGTCAAGCTGGGCCTCCGGCAAAATATAGGTTCCTTCGAACTCGATCGGGTTTTGGGTGGCAAAAAGCAAAAAAGGAACGGGCAGTTCATGTGTGAACCCGTCCACACTGACACGACGCTCCTCCATAACTTCAAGAAGAGCAGATTGTGTCTTCGTTGTTGCACGGTTGATTTCGTCAGCCAGCACAATATTTGCGACGACCGGACCCGGACGGAACAGGAAGGCTTCTTCCTTTGGATGGTAGATCGAAACACCCGTAATATCGGTTGGAAGCAAATCCGGGTTGCATTGTATGCGGCGGAACTGACCGCCAATTGAACGGGCAAGCGCTTTGACAAGCTGGGTTTTCCCCGTGCCCGGCACATCCTCCAGCAGTACATGGCCTCCGGCCAAAAGAGCAGTCATCAGTCTTGAAATTTCGGTTGTTTTACCCAGGATACTGGATTCAAGATTGCGTCGAATAATTCCACAAATCTGCATATCGTCAATGTGATGGTCCAAGTAAAATCCCTCCCGGTAGTAGATACAGGCCTAAGGCTGTCAGCTATGTATGGATCAGGATTAGATTACATCCACAAGTTAGTTAGAAGGCACAGCCGCTCTACCTATCATTCTACTAAATTGTCCGGGGGGCGTACATCTTATTTTTTCCCAAAAAAAATTGGAGGATCGTACATATCCTCCAATTTTTAGTGATTATCCTTTTGGCTTTACAATAAGGGCTGCAAGGAACGAGAAAATTATCGCGGCCGATATACCTGCACTGGTAACTTTGAATATGCCTGTAATGATTCCGATCCAGCCTGTATCATGCAGTTCCGTAAGCGCACCGTGAACAAGAGAGTTCCCAAAGCTGGTAATCGGCACAGTAGCCCCCGCCCCCGCAAATTCAATCAGCGGCTCATACCAGCCGATGCCGTCGATAATGGCTCCGGCTACAACCAGTGCTGCCATCGTATGGGCGGGTGTCAGTTTCAGTACATCAAACATCAGTTGGCCAATGACGCAGATTGCCCCGCCAACCAGAAAAGCCCATAAAAATTGCATGTCATTCTCCTCCTTCAATAGATACGGCATGGGCAATACATGGAATACTCTCGCCCTGTTGATAAGACAATGGAGAAAGCAACGCACCAGTGGCAACAACAAGAATCCGTTTGAGCTCACCCTTGCGTATTCGCTTCAGCAGATGGCCGTAGGTGACTACAGCTGAACAAGCACAGCCGCTGCCGCCAGCCTGAATGATATTCTTTTGTTTGATCATGTCATAGACCATCAGCCCGCAATCCGTGAATTCCGTCTCCCCCATCGGAACCCCGCTTCGCTCCAACAGATCCCTGGCAATCGGATGACCGACCGACGCCAAATCACCGGTCACGATCAAGTCATAGTCCTTCGGGCTCCGGCCGGTATCCTCGAAGTGCGCTTGAATGGTATCGACAGCAGCCGGAGCCATTGCCGCCCCCATGTTGAACGGATCTGTGATGCCCAAATCTACAATTTTGCCGATTGTGGCGCTTGTCACTACAGGACCGTTCCCTTCCTCCGCAATAATTGCCGCACCTGCGCCGGTTACGGTATATTGAGCTGTAGGAGGCTTCTGTGAACCGTACTCTGTCGGATAACGAAACTGCTTCTCCGCCGTGCAGTTATGGCTGCACACCCCCGCAAGCACGCGGCGCGCTGATCTTGAATTGACCAGCATTGCCGATAAAGCCAGCGATTCCATCGAAGTTGAGCATGCCCCAAATACGCCCAGGTAGGGCAGTCCGAGCCCCCGGGCTGCAAAGGTGCTGCTAATAATCTGGTTCAACAAGTCGCCGCCAATATAGAACTGGAGCTGTTCCTTGCTGACTCCTGCATTGCGGATAGCAAAATCAGACGCCTGTTCCATCAGCAGGCGCTCCGCCTTTTCCCAAGACTTCTGCTGCATGTCCAGCTCCGGATGCACAAGATCGAAGCAGGAAGCCAGCGGCCCGTCCCCTTCATCCGGACCGACAACGGTAGCTGCTCCAATAATGACAGGCCTGTTCTCAAACCACCAAGTTTGCTTTCCTCGAAGCATGTTATTGTTGCCCCCCTGTGCCAAGAATAAGGTGCACAATGCCGACGAAGAAGGCTGCAACCGTACCAAACACAATAACCGATCCGGCCAATCGGAACATATGACCCCCAACGCCAAGTACAAGCCCTTCACTTCGGTGCTCCAGGGCGGCCGAGCACATGGAGTTGGCAAAGCCGGTTACAGGCACGGCTGAGCCTGCCCCTGCCCACTGAGAAATCTTGTCATATACTCCCAGGCAAGTCAGGATAACCGAAATCAGAATCATCACGGCTACCGTCGGATTCCCGGCTTCGGTTTCGGACATTTTAAAGTAATGCATGAACATATTTTGGATAAACTGACCCACAACGCAAATCAGCCCCCCAATCAAAAATGCCCGCAGGCAATTGGCACCTATAGACCGGGAAGGTTCCCTGTTTTTGGCAAACTTCTTATATTCCTTAGGAGACATTCCTATTTTCTTGTATGAGCCGTGTCCGGCACTTTTCGTTGTCAAGGCGTATTCCCTCCTTTGTAAACTCGGTTAACTCCATTATTTGTCGATTTCAGGCAGCTTATGTATACCAGGATTTTGTAGCAGACTGGTGCCCGCGCTTCCGCTTCTGACCAATACTCAAACTTTCTTGCTGCATAACAAAAACAGCCGGCAAAGTCTTGAAGACTCTGCCGGCTGCCAAGCAGCAAACGCAAACGAATCTGATCTAGTTTCCTTCCTCCAAAAACTGTCTGATCCGCGATTGAATCGCATCCCGGACATGCCGGAATTGGCCCATTATTTCTTCTTCCGTTCCTTTGGCCTGAGCCGGATCATCAAAACCCCAATGCCATTTGATGACCTCTTGGCGTTGAATGACAGGGCAATGCTCATCCGCATGGCCGCACAGTGTAATCACATAATCTGCACGGTTAAGCAGCTCTGAATCAATCACATCCGACGTATGAGTGCTAATATCAACGCCCGCTTCCTCCATCACCTGAACCGCTCGCGGATTAAGGCCATGAGCTTCCAGGCCTGCGCTTCTAACCTCATATCGCTCCCCGCCCATCGCCCGAAGGAAGCCATCGGCTATCTGGCTGCGGCAGGAATTTCCTGTACATAGAAAATAAACTAACGGTTTCGTCATGGAATACACACTCCTCTTATTCTTATATAGCACAAATGGTCAACCGATAACTCTTAGCCACAAATATAAACCGCATAAGGTGATTGCCAGCACCGGAATTGTCAGCACGATGCCCGTTTTGAAATAGTAGCCCCATGTAATTTTAACTCCTTTTTTGGAAAGGACATGGAGCCACAGCAGCGTTGCAAGAGATCCGATGGGCGTAATCTTCGGTCCCAAATCCGAGCCGATAACATTGGCATAAATCATTGCTTCTCTTATCAAGCCTTCTGAATGAGTAGCTTTAATGGCAAGTGCATTAATCATTACGGTCGGCATATTGTTCATAACCGAGGACAATACTGCCGAAATAAAGCCAGCTCCCAGCGCAGCAGCAAAAACACCTTGATCCGCCACCCATTGAAACGCCTTGCTGAGCTCGCCCGTAAGCCCGGCATTGCGCAGACCATATACGACGACATACATGCCGATTGAAAACACAACGATAGTCCACGGCGCTTCCCGGATGATGCGTGCAGGCTGGATCGCACCGCTGCTTCGTGAGACTAGCAGGAAGGTAATTGCTGCAATCCCCGCTATCGCCGCAACGGGCAGATCGATGAATTCACTCACCAAATAGGCGATTAGCAAAATGGACAAGATGACCCAGGACAGGCGAAAGAGCCGCTTGTCCTTAATCGCTTCACCAGGCTGCTTAAGCTGCGCTGCATCATAATCCTTGGGAATCTGCCTGCGGAACAGCAAATACAGCATCAGCAGGCTGGAACCTACGGCGAACAGGTTCGGCACGACCATCTTGCCGGCATATTCAACAAAACCGATCTGGAAGAAATCTGCGGAGACAATGTTCACCAGATTACTGATCATCAGCGGCAACGAGCCTGTGTCTGAGATGAAACCGCTAGCCATTATAAAGGGCAAAATCATCCGGTCATCAAACTTCAAGGCTCTTACCATCGCCAGCACGATCGGAGTCAGAATAAGCGCTGCCCCATCGTTGGCGAAGAAAGCAGCCACAGCCGCGCCGAGCAAAATCGTATACACGAACAACAGCTTTCCGCTGCCTCTTGCCAGCCGTGCCATGTGAAGGGCAGCCCATTCGAAAAAGCCCAGTTCATCCAGAACAAGGGAAATGAGTATAATGGCGACAAACGTCAAGGTAGCATTCCAGACAATAGAAGTGACATCCCATACATCCTGAAAATCAACGACCCCAAGCATTAAGGCCAGTACGGCACCACCCGATGCCGGCCATCCGATGCTGAGTCCCTTGGGCTGCCAAATAACCAATACTAACGTAATTAAAAAAATAACTGATGCCAAGATAACCATATGTCCTCCCATAATCCCAAAGCAATTTGTAGGATGTTAAATTTATTCAGCAACCTCCCTCTATATAAACCGGATTGGATTTTCGCGAAAACATCCTTGTATTCATATATAATAATATCATTATATGTTTATATAATCTACAAAAAAATGAACGGCTCGACCAACCATCATCTTCTTTAGAAGGAAATACGGCTGTACAAGCAGCCTCAATCACAACTAACCGATGATAGTGGTTGTCCGTTCAATGCTTCCAGCTTCCATGCCTGAGAAGGGATCTCCATTACGATTTGCCGAATATAGGGCTTGTCTTCAACGTTTAAGGAGTAATAAGTCCACTTGCCCTGACGGCGTTCGTGGACGAGTCCGCCAGCCTTCATTTTGCGCAAATGCTGGCTGACACTGGGCTGTGATATTTGGAGTATATCCACAATATTGCATACGCACAGTTCCTTCTCTCTCAGCAAGCCGAGTATGGCAAGCCGCGTCCGGTCTCCAAGCAGCTTGAATGTCTCAGCCATATTGTCAAGATTATCTATAGCTGTATCCATAGTTTGTTCTCCTTCCGTAACGTTTCTTTATATTAGCATATCATTATATGATTAGATGTATCAACTTTAATCATTTTCCCGTAATAAAACCAGAAAAAGCCCCTGAACCAGATTCAGGGGTATACAGAACAATATAAGAATCTGCCGACAATTGCCATTGCTGGCGCCAGCGTCTTTTGTCGCTGCCGTCAGGCGACAGAAAATCTTACAACAATGACTACAACGGCAGCAGTTGAACAGCCGCCTGCTTGCCGCTGACTTGAATGCCAGTCTGCTTCTTTCCGCTCTCGGCCAGATCCCCGACCATTCGCTCCAGCAGCTCCTTTGCCTTGGCGCCCTCCTTGCCTTGAATGCGGATCACGAGCTGTACACTATTGCCTGCTGTCAGCAGCTTAGCCGCCTGCTTCAGCTTTGTGTCATAATCATGCTCCTCAATATGCGGGGTCAAGCGCAGTTCTTTCACTTTCGCCGGACGGGAGCCGGCAGCTGCAGAACGTTTTTCCTCTATTGCCTGCTGCTTGGCCTTGCCCCTTGCAACCAGCTTGCACGGAGGCGGACTGCTCATCAGAGAAATACATACAAGATCAGCCTTAAGCTCTTGTGCTTTTGCAAGCGCCTCGTCTCTGGTCACAACGCCCAGGTCTTCACCATCAAGCCCTGTCAGTTGAACCTCTGAAACCCGTATTTTTTCATTCATAATTAATGTCGATGCCATACTAATATTCGCTCCCTTGACTTATCGCTGGGCTGCAGCTTGCCTTGCTCACCCTGCTGTACCCTCTTCAATCTATTATACCTGGCTGTTCCTATAATTTTTGCCGGAGATTCATTACGGTATAACTTTGGTAGGACTCATCCTCATAGACCAGTCCATTCAACTGCATCCCGTATGCACAGCCGCCATCAATACCAATCTTGCCGTCCGAGAACCAAATTCCGGGAGAATCATGAAGCTCAGCCGCGCGTGTATGCCCGAACACAATGGTCTTGCCAGTCTTGTTCGGTGACCGGTGGAATTCTCCTTTAATATACATAAAATCACGGGGCGGCTGTTCCTTCCAATTCTTATATTGAGGATTCAATCCGGCATGAACGCATATATGCGTCCCATCCTCATAATATAGCGGCAGCGATTGAAGAAAATCAAGATGGTCCATATAATCCCGGCGGACAACCATCCTGGCATCATCTATAAGACAGTCGTTTCCGGCTTCCCCTTCAAAAGGCACATAGCTCTGCAGTGTCTCCATACCGCCATGCTGAAAAAACTTGCTTTTGACCTCCTGCCCCCCATTTAATATAAAATCCACCCAGCGGTCATCATGATTTCCCTTGAGCGCAATCGCCCCGTGATGACGTACCAGTTCCATCACCCGATCGACAGTTTCCCTGCTCCTTGGGCCGCGGTCCACATAATCTCCAAGCAGTATCAACTGGTCCTCGTTACAATGATATTTTGCCACTTCCAGCAGCTCGTTCAACTGCTCCAGACAGCCGTGTATATCACTAATCATCAATTTTCTTTTCATGACATCCCCCTGGTCTGTAAGCTGCTGCAATTATTTATTTCTTATACAGCGGCAGCTCTATGCAAAATTTATAATGACCTTCCCGGTGCTCCAGCCACATCCGCCCGCCATGGAGCTCAACGATATTGCGGGCAATGGAGAGTCCAAGGCCCGAACCGGGTGACAGATTATGTTCACTTCGGGATGCATCGCCCTTGTAAAAGCGGTTAAACAAATGCTTTTCCGCTTCCTTGGGGATCGGCTCGCCCATATTTTCCACCGTAAAGATAGCCTTGGTATCTTTAACATCCAGCTTCACGACCACCTCACCAGGTCTGACGGAAAACTTCAAGGCATTCAGCAGCAAATTATCGATTGCCCGCACCATCATCTCGGGATCAATGTCCATATGAGCAACTGCATTCAGTCCGTTGCGGAATAATTCATGGCGAATGATTAGCCCCTGCTCCCTGGCTACCGGCTCAAATTCGTTGATCATCTGCTTCACAAGACTTGCGAAGTTGACATTCGTACGTGTCAAACACACATCACCATTGCTCAAACGGGTATATTCGAACAGGTCGTCAATCAGCTTTCTGAGCTGCTCCGTTTTTTGAAATGCATTATCGATGTACCGTTCCTTTTCCTGCTCATCATCAAAGCGGCCCGTTTTGAGCAAATTCAAGTAACCGATAATGCTGGTAAGAGGCGTGCGCAAATCGTGGGAGATCGAAGTAATGAGCTCCATCTTCGATTGCTCCAAAAGACGCTCGCGCTTCAATTGGCTTTGCAGACGTTCGGCCATGTAATTGATATGCTGAGCCACCTTCCCCAGCTCATCCTCCCGCGGGAGCGGGATGCGGTAATTCAGATTACCTGCAGATATGGATTTCAACCCGTCGGTAATCGTTTTGAAGTGGCGAACAATTGGGTAAGTGAAAATGAAGAAATAGAGGATAAAGGCAATGACAAAGAAACAAAAAGATAGCGCTTTGTGAAATATGTTATCCCGGACATCCAAATAATTGTCGAACCCGCTGGTAGTCATTACAGCCAGAAGCAGGCTCGGAACAAGCGCCCACAGCATTTTGGTTTGGATGTTGTTTTTGGCATTCAACAGATTCCACAGCTTGACGATCCATTTAACGATCAATCTTATATCCCACTCCCCACACCGTCTTGATATATTGGGGTTCCCTTGGAGTGACTTCAATTTTCTCCCGAACATTCCGGATGTGAACCATCACCGTATTCTCGGAATAAAAGGCGGTCTGATCCTTCCAGACATTCTGATAAATTTTGTCGATATTAAATACTTGTCCCCGATATGTCGCCAGCAGCAGCAGAATCGCAAATTCGATCGGGGTCAGCGCCACTTCCCTGCCGCGGACAATAACCCGGTGCTCGGCCTTATAGATTATGAAGTCCTCATCAATTGTGATAACCAAGCTGTCCGGGGGGACTGCCGCAGTCGCGGCAAAGCTCTGTCTTCTGAACTGCGCCTTCACTCTGGCAATCAGTACAAGCGGATTGAAAGGCTTCGTTACGTAATCGTCAGCCCCTGTGGAAAGGCCTGCTATCTTATCTATATCCTCGCCTTTTGCCGACAGCATGATAATTGGAATATTTGAATCCTCCCTGATTTTGAGACAAGCTTTGATCCCGTCCATTCTGGGCATCATAATATCCAATAGAATCAAGTCGACATGCTCATGCTGAAGATGCTCCAGCGCCTGCAAGCCATCCTCTGCCTCCAGTACACGATACCCCTCATTTCGCAAATAAATATGCAGAACGTCGCGAATCTCCCGGTCATCATCAACAACCAAAATCGTATTCATGGTTCTTGCATGTATGTTTGCCTGTCTCATATCCATAATTATACTCCATTTCATGTATTTACTGAAATCCAACCCTGCACTGAATATCTGATCTGGTATTTAGATAACAACAACTGCGAGCAATCCGCCAAACGTGCCCAGCAGACAGCCAGCGATGCAGTCGGACGGATAATGCAGGCCTTGGTAAACACGTGTCAGTGCTACGAGCAGTGCCAGCGGCACAAGCAACAGGGCGAGCAAGCCGGAGATAAATACGAAAGGAATAATAATTGAAAATATAGCTGTCGTATGGCCGGATGGGAAGGAATGATCCTTGAGCGGCTTGTGCAGCAGCTTCGCCTGCAGCCGTCCCCGCAAGCTGCTTCTCAAGGTTGTTCCCCTCCTTCTCTGTCTATGCTATTCATCATGTACCTAAGAGCCAAAAAGTCCACGTCTGGAAATCCGGCTAGCTGTGCTCGGCATAATCTGCAGCCGCGGATTGGACGGTTCTTAACTTTTGCCTTGATTTGATCCATCTGCCGGCAGCGTAGAACATCAGTTCCGCTACCACGATGCCTCCGACAATATCAAGCAGCACATGCTGTTTGACAAATACAGTTGATATAATTACAGACCATGCAATAACCCGGACCGCCAATCGGGCTCCTATCGAAAGATCGGTACAAGCCGCTGCTCCCTTGAGCATCAAATAGCTGGTCAGTACATGAATGCTCGGAAAACAATTGTAGGCGCCGTCAGTTGTGTAAACGAGCTTCACAAGCCATAGCAGCGCCCCTTCGCCCGAAATTTCCGGACGGTCAATCGAAGTCTGAAAAAAGAAAAACGTGATATAGCTTAAAATCAGACCGAGACATAAAGCAATCAAGGTCCGGTAATAGACCGTACTGTGTTGAATAAATATGGCAACCAGCATGATCATGACGAATGGATACCAGGCAAGATATGGGATAATAAAAACAGGAAGAAATGGAATCCGTTCGTCCCAGGGTATTAACAAGCTGGATACAGTACGGTTCCCGTTGTTAAGCAAACCGTAAAATATATTGAGAACAGGTATTGCAAATATCCATAATAAAGGCTTGTAGCGCCCTAAATTAACCATATTGTTCTGTTCCTTTCCTTCCATTTTGCGGCTTAGATGGATTATCTAAATCTTAAGCAAAATTTCTTCGGAAAAAGTAAAAAAGAATCTGAATTTTTTCTGAAGAAATTTTAAGCACAATAAAAGATAAGAGGAACGTAATCGTTCCAACACGCTACATGGTAAAAAAAAGAAGCTCAAACGGCTCATCCGTGTAAGCTTCACAATTTGATGTCCACATCTCAGTCAAGGCCTTCATTCACCAGCTGTACCAATTCCTCTTGATGAGCAGGGTGGCAGGCGATAAGATACGGCTCATCAACCACACTCTCAAATGGGCGCCCATTAAAATCTACTACTACTCCGCCAGCCTCCTTTACCATCAGAATACCGGAATAAAGATCCTCGCCTTCAGAATTATACAATACCATGCCGTCAATCTCCCCCTTGGCAAGCAGGCACCATTGCAAAGTCGGTGCCCACAAGCGGATCATTCTCTTGAAATGGGAGTCGATAAAAAACCTTAATTGGGCTGCTTTAGGGTCCTTTTGCACGCCATGGCCCTGAATCCAGCCAATCGTACCTTTCTTCAAATCGCTGCACTCTCTCACTCGAAGCTCATTCTGGTTGCAATTGGCCCCTTCACCGCTGGCGGCAACAAACATCCGGTCCGTGAGCGGCTCATAAATCACTCCAAGAACAGGCTGATTTTTGAACAATAGCGTAATCGAGGTTGTAAATATCGGGAGACTGATCGCATAGTTGTTGGTGCCGTCCAGCGGATCAATGAGCCAGAGCCAATCCGATTGCAGACCGTTGTCTCCAATTTCTTCACTTCGAATCTGATGACCGGGAAACATGCTTTGAATCTGACTAATAATTATCTTTTCCGTCAAATGGTCCACTTCGGTAACGACATCTCCATACTGACCTTTTACCTGTACCTGCCCGAACTGGTCAAACCGCCCTTTTGCAATCTGCCCGGCTTGTCTTGCTGCTTTGATGGCCGTTTCTTTTGCTATACGAATAATATGCTGTTCCATGGCTCACCTCGTTTACAAGTTATCCGGATTCAGCTTCGTGTAATGTTCTACTTTCGGAAATGGATCGTAAAAATGATGCAGCAAGCTTTTCCACTCCTGATATTCCGCAGACCCTCTGAACCCTTCTATATGATCCTCCAGCGTCTCCCACTTCACAAGCAGCAAATATTGATGGTCATTCTCCAGACATTGTTGAAGCTCATGGCTAATATAACCCTTCATACCGGCAATAATGGCGGAAGCCTTCCGGAAATTCGCCTCGAATTGTGCCTTCAGTCCTGATTTTACCTGCAAAACGGCTGTTTCCAGTATCATGACAAGTCCCTCCCCTTTTCAATAATAGTCTTGAATCCGGCTAGGAGGCAATGTCCAGGCTGACAACAGAGGTCGTGCCTTTCCCCTTCTCGCTTGTATACTCCAACTGCCCGCCAATCGCCTCAATAATGCGGAAAGCTACCATTAATCCGAGTCCGGTACCGTTGCTTTTGGTAGAATAAAACGGTGTGCCGAGCCTTGTCAATTCATCCGGCGTCATCCCTTCCCCGTTGTCACAGACCGAAATTTGAATTTTGTCCGAAACCCGGCGGGCATAGACGGAAACCTGTCCTCCATAGGAAGCTTCGACAGCGTTTTTGATAATATGGGCCAAGGCCTGAATGATTTTGTAGCGGTCTGCCTCAACCCGCAGGCCCTCCTCAGCTTCGACCTGCAAATCCACTTTGTACATCCCAACGGTTTCTGACATTGATTGTCTAATTTGATGCAGCATATCTGCAACCTGGACAACTTCCATCTTCTCAAGCTGAGGCTTCGCAAAATTAAGAAAATCATTGATGACATATTCGGCCCGTTTTAGCTCGGCAAGCGAGGTTTCTATATAAATCCGGTTCTTTCCTTCCATACTGCCGGACACAAGCTGAAGATATCCCTTTACCACAGTTAACGGTGAACGAACCTCATGGGCGACAGAGGATGCCAAATGACTCGCAAGATTCATCTTTTCCACAGACAAGAGCTGCCTTTGCATCTGCTTCGATTTGATCGTGACCTCCATCAAAAATACTGTCATTCCCATGGCCAGCAGTTGGATTATACAAACAATTGCCAACTGTCGGATATCCCCGGCATTCCCATGCTGGGAGATGGTGGAAAGCCAGCTGATGGCAAATCCGGCAAGCGTTAAACCTGTCGTAATGAACAGCCTGCGCCAGGGCGTCTGCTTGGCAAAGCGGGAACGGAAGATGGAAGCAGCACCAAAAGCCGCTGTTATTGCTAAAAACGCCAGCTCCCATCCGGCCGGCCCAATGAAAAACCTGGTCAGCATAAAGCAGGCAAGTGCAATGCCGCCAGATAAATAGCCGCCGTAAAGCGAGGCGATGATCAAGGGAATATGTCTTAAATCGCCGTCCAAATCATTAATTATTGGATCAGGCAATATCATGGAACTGGCAATCGCCAGCCCGCATAACACTCCAAGGCTTATTTTGTAAATGATGTCCTTGACCAGACTCGAATGTGTCAGGACAACAAATTGATACAATAAAACCGGGAATAAAATCGACAGAAAATCCAATAACAGGTCTTTCATTATTCATCCCCCCCCATTCTGCGCGTCATTTGACGATTATTCCTTTAAAATAATTAATGTTTTTATTTTTTGATTTCCGACCACCTTGCTCCTTCTAATTCTGCTATTAGATGTATTTTTCGACAGCTTTCCTGTTTTTTCCTTCAAGCCCAGAATTAAAAAGAAATGTTTGCATCTATTCATAGTACCCTTTAAGTTTGCATCAAAAAACTCTTCCTGCGCGAGGCTTGTGCAGCCTGGAAGGAAGAGTTTGTGAAATCGATTTTATTTTATTTTATTATACTGTGCTATTCATCCCAACTCTTTGCGTCTGCTTCCGGCGGCAAGACACGTACCTTTTGAATATAGGCCGTAACCTCGCGTTCCTCGTGTGCAGGGTAATCATAGCCCAAGCGATCTGCAAGCGGAACCGCGATCTTGCGAATGAAATCCCCTGCCTCAAACAGTTTGTTCCATTGCTCATCCGGGTCAGCTCCTACATAAAGAGAAATATACTCCTGGTAAAGCTCAGGCTCCAGAAAGCGTTTGAACCATTTGCCGGTGGCCCCGGTATTGATGCTCCAATCATGTTGAATACCGATATGCCACTCTACCAGGAAACGAAGCGACTCCATGAAATAACGGTCGTAAAGCTCCTTTACCCGCGGCATCTCATCCCGCCAAAGTTCCTTGGCAATGTAAACCTGCAGCCACCATAATTCAATGACATGCAAATCCCACAGCTCCCTGGCAGGCCTTTTGATCAGGTAAGACCGGTCGCTTGGCTCCGGCAGCCCTAGATTCAGACCATCCTTGTCGAGCAAGACCTTGCATAACGAATCCTCGTAAACCTCACGCACTTGATTAAGATCTTTGAAGCTCAAATCAATTCTGACACTGTCCTTAAACTGCATCATAAAGATCGACATGCCGTCTTCAAAATACTCATACTGGACAACCACCCGCTCTCCAAACCGGTCAATCCAGCTCCGGTCCGAATTGTACGGATGTTCTTGCAGGTTTGCCAAATAAAAATCGACATCATAATCCTGCATAAAGTCCTTTGGTGCGTTCGGATTCATACGTGAACCGTTAATTACAACGCAGCGAATATTCTCGTCCTCACCAGCAAACTGCAACAACTGTGCGAATACCTCTTGTTCATTTCTCATCTTTTGTACCTCCACCTTTTATAAAATGATGTTGTCTGTCCTGCTGAACAGATGGTGGAGGGCCACGGTTTCGTACCGGACTAGCCTTATGTTAAAAAAGAGCGCCCCATTTTTTCATCATCTTTATTCCTCCGTTTTAATTGAATTTCAGCAATTATTTGTTCATCCAGTACCAGTACACTGCTGTTTCCCGGCTTTGCCTGTTTATCCCTTTATAAAGATTCAGATCAATACCGCCAATTATGAAGCCGCAGCTTTCGTAAAAGAGGCACGCTTTTACGTTATTGTTTTGCGTCTCCAGCATAATTCCAGGCATCCCATTTCCCCTCGCCCAGTGCTTGGCCTGTTCGATTAGTGCGCGGCCGACACCGTGCCTTCGGAACGATGAATCGACTTTGATGTCTTCTATGTAAGCGTAATGATTCCAGTTGCGTTTCAAAACAATTTGGCCAACGGGCTGTGGATGACTCTCTACAAAGGCCAGATAAACGGATTGATCGGGGTTATCGATATAGTTCGAATAATCCTCTTCCTCACCATCTTGAGCCAGTTCAACCGTGTAGCTTTTCTCATAGGGCTCGACGGCTTGTACCGTATAGCGGATAGTTTGATCTTTGATTACAAACTCAAGGAAGGAGTCTACGATAAAAGCATCGTTGATCTCCAGTTTACAGCCCAAGTCATGAGCTGTCATTTTTCGGATATGCATGATTTCAGTGCCCCTTTTTGGCCTGCGGGCACGCATTTTT
Organism: Paenibacillus pinihumi DSM 23905 = JCM 16419; assembly: GCF_000422505.1. Taxonomy (GTDB): domain Bacteria; phylum Bacillota; class Bacilli; order Paenibacillales; family Paenibacillaceae; genus Paenibacillus_D; species Paenibacillus_D pinihumi. Next base: position 871,289 of record NZ_KE383864.1, read on the forward strand.
GTTACGTGCCTTTATTCTAAAGTGTATCATCCCTATCCGATTATCTCAATGAAAGAAACATCTTCCTTTTCCATATAAAAACCAAATCATAATAAAAACAGCTTCCCGTCTGAGGGACGGGAAGCTGTGAATGCATCAGTGATTATTGCCTGATCCATTGCTTTTTTTGTCTTTGGTTTTGGTCGTTGTATTTTTATTTGCATGCCCCTGCTGCTTAGCCATGATCGCTTCGCCTCCTTTGCACCATTAGCGTGTGCCGGAGTCGGAAGGATTATGATTCATCATTTCGGCCAGTTTTTGCCGTAGAGCAATGATATGAATCTATAACGGAGGTGCAGCAGTATAGCCAAAACCAAGGGCAAAAGCAAATCCCGTGTCAAAACATATAAAAAGAGAGCCGGAGAATCCGGCCATTATCGAATATTTTAAAGGTAAAATCGGTCAGACTGTCACTGTCGAGACTCCTGCGGGAACAGTCAGCGGCGTTGTATTAATTGTAGGAACAGATGTCATTCAGTTTCAGGAGCCAACCGGAGATATTGTACTTGTACTGGCTTCACAAATTAATGCCGTGTATCAATGACAGGAGGGGATGACATGAATTTTGAGCAATTGCTTTCCGGCAATATCGGGCGCTCCATTGAGGTTTTTCTGAGCAGCAATTATTATACAGGCGATCTGCTATCCGTGGGCAACGGCCTCTTCACCGTTCTCGTTACTGCTCCATCCTACCAGACGCCGACTGAGCAGGTAAAGCTTTTACCAGCCAGGTTTCCTTTGTCCGGATATTGACTTAAGCTTTCGTGCAAAAGGAAATACGTTTAGCGGCCTTAACGCTTCTCTAGCTCTGTAAAGCTGGCAAGTGCCCACAGCTTCCAGGCAGCATAGGCTCCTGCATGCTTCAGGGTCATGCTCGAGGCGCGCAGGCGGCGGTGATACAGGCAGTGGGGAATATATGCGGCTTCATGGCTTCGCAATATGCGGATCAGCATTTCCATATCTTCATAGAGCCTGCCGTAAAAAGGGTCTGCACATCGCCAGCCCCCTTCCTGCCGCAGGGCAGCTGTGCGGTAAAGCCTTGGTATGAGAGGCATGGCTGTCTCCAGCAGCTGCCTGCCATCCTTAAGCGGCGCAGGCACATGAATGTCCCGGAATACAAGCTGATCTTGGCTGCGCTCATGCCATTGGCCGTGATTTCCGTATATTAAAGCGGTGTTGTCCTCAGAAGCTGATACCGCTTCGACAAGCCGGGCAATGGAGTCAACAGGCAGCCAGTCATCAGCATCAAGCTCCAGCAGCCAGCTTCCCCGCGCATATTCTAGAGCTGTATTGAGCGATGCGGCTTTTCCCCGGTTATGCTCATGACGTATTACCGATATCTGTGCCGAGGCCGGGACCAAACGATGAATAGCTGCATCTGTTCCGTCATCGGAGGCGTCATCAATAATGATCAGCTCCCACTCCCTGCATGACTGCTTGCATACACTCCGTATCGCCCAAGGCAAATGAGCCGCTGCATTATAAGCGCAAATAACAATGGATATAAGTGGTTTGAAATCTGTCTCCTGAGCTGCCGGAGCGTCCAGCAAGGGAGACACAGCTTCCCATTCCTCGCGTCGTCGCTGCCAGGAAGGAGGCTGCTGGGGAGCCGGCCGGAAACTATCACTGGACAGCACATGTCCCGGGCAAATGGAACGAATCTGAACATACTTGTCATAATCGGTATAGTGATTGAAGGGCAAATCACTCTCATCTGCAAATCCGGACAGTTCTCCACAGGCCAGCGCACTGCGGGTCCATATCGTAACAGCCTGAGGCGGTGCAGGCTCTTGAGTGCCTGACGACGCCGGGAGGCTGGATTGAATGCGCAGCCATTCCAGTCCCTTCTCCTTCATTAGTTCCATCCAGCCCGACAGCTCAGCCCGGAAGGAACGCAGCAATTCCATCCCTGAGGGCAGCGTCACCATGTATTTCAATTCCTTACGCTGTTTTAAATATTGGTTCAACTTGCCGCCGGCAGGTTGCGTGAGCGGTACCACCTCGGCATCTGGCAGCAGAAGCTCTGCTGTACGTACGGTTAGACGCGCGGCTGGCGTCTGGCTATCATTCAGCACAAAGACAATCATGATTCAAACCCTTTCTGATCAAGGTAATCGATTGATAATTGTTATGCCGCTGAATGCCGTATCATACATGGAGCTGTAAAAAGAATAATGAAACGGAGATGGACAAAAGTGGCAGTCATCTTGTTCCCGCCAATCATCGACTGGGCTTTTATGAAGCAGCGCCCGCACCAACTTATGCTTCATCTGGCGCAGGCAGGGCATCATGTTTTCTTTTACAATAAAACCATTGCTGAGAAGGAGAACGAACCGGTTGAGGAAAGGCTTGTCGTCGTGCACAACCATATGCAATGGCTGCAGGAAACATGGCCTTCTATTCAAAAAGGAGCCTCAGAAGGCTCCTTCGTCTAGTGCTCGCTGCCCAGCTCACTGGAACAATAAAGCAGTATAATGTGTATGACTGCTTGGATGAATTTGCAGAACAGACCCCGTATGAGCCGCAAATGATGGAGATGGCTGACAAATTTATGCAGGTGCCTAAAATGCTGTTTTTGAGCCATAAGCCGCATCACGAGCTGTCCGGTTATATCCGGAAGCTTTCTGTTCTTCTGATTCCTTTCCTGCCCACTCCCGCCTCGCTTGCCACTAATCCGGTCAAAGCCTATGAATATTTGGCAAGCGGCAAGCCCGTCGTATCGACTGCACTGCCTGGATGCATGCTCATGCAGCCGCACGTGGATGTCTGCAGGTCGGGCGCGCAGTTTATTGATACCGTGCTCCTGCGCCTGAGGGACCCGGGAGATTGCGCTGGAACATACGTGGGCCGTGCGCATCCGTGAAATCCAGGCATTTATTCCGATATTATAGATGCTGCTAAAGAGAGACAATATAAATAGCGAGCAGTATAATACTGGCTGCTGCGGCTATTACATAAAACATCGTCAATCTCGTCCATTTCTTTCCCATGTTCTGCCCGTAGGAAGGGCTCGCCTTTTTATTTTCCTGGGAATGTCCCACCAGAAGTGTGGACAGGACCGCGATAACAATGACAAAAAAAACAAGTACGTAGCTAATCATTCTTATCTCCCCCTTTTTATCACTACCATAACGGAAATGGACGGTTTCGTAACCATCCAATTTGGCAGCATTTATGCCCTCCACTTGCTTGCTTTAATTGCCGCCTGCTTCATATTACCATAATTCCCTTTCAATGAACGAATACATCCGGAAAATCAGCATAAGCGCAATCGGCTTTTCAGTCATTTGACAGACAAAAGCTTCGTTTCGCTTAGAAATATAAGCCGATTATAAAAGTGAAACTTATACTTTCTTCTATTTAAAAACAGCCAGGGAAGGCAGGCGTTACCGCCGCCCGTTCCCTGGCTTGTTTTCCGCTATTGGGTTGAAGGACTAATCCTTGGATTACTGGTGATTGCCCGCATCCAGCAGAGCAGCATTGATGCCATTCAGGAAAGCAAGTGCGCTTGCCTTGATAATATCGGTGTCCATAGCGCGTCCGGAGTACGTTCTGCCCTGATGTTCCACACGAATATTAACGCGGCCAATCGCTTCCTTGCCTCTGGACAAGCTGTTGATCTTATAATCCTTCAGCTCTACGTCCATGCCTGTCAGCGATTTGATCACACTATAGAGCGCATCTACCGGCCCATCGCCTACTGCGCTGTCTTTGAATATTTCATCGCCTTTCTTCAGCTTAACCGTCGCTGTCGGATACAGATCATTGGTAATGACCTGGAAGGAGTCCAGCTCATACAATTGGCTGTTGCTCGTATCGATGGTCCGGTGGTTTGTGACCAGATAGAATACATCATGGTCGTACACTTCCTTCTTGGAATCCGCAAGAGCCAGGAATTTTTGGAACAGCTGCTCAAAGTCCTCGGCGTCTCCGGTTTCGAAGCCCATTTTCTCCACCGTATTTTTGAAAGCATGGCGTCCGGAACGGGCAGTCAAAATCAGCTCCATCTTCTCCGCTCCGACTTCCTCAGGCGACATAATTTCGTATACGTTCTTGTCTTTCAACAGGCCGTCCTGATGGATCCCGGAAGAATGCGCAAATGCATTTTCCCCGGTAATCGCCTTGTTCACCTGTACGTCCAGGCCCGTCAGATGAGTCAGCAGCCTGGATGTTCTCATCAGTTCCTGCGTTTGAATTCCCGTGGTGCATCCGTAGAAGTTCTCTCTCACCTTAAGCCCCATAACCACTTCCTCCAGGGACGTATTCCCTGCACGCTCGCCCAGGCCGTTAATGGTTACTTCTACTTTCTCCGCACCATTCTTGATCGCACTCAGTGTGTTGGCCGTTGCCATACCGAGGTCATTATGGCAGTGAACACTCAGAATGACCTTGTCGTTCAGGTTTTTCAGCCGGTCATTGAGCTTGTAGATCAACTCCCCGAATTGCTCCGGTACCGCGTATCCTACTGTATCCGGTACGTTAATGATCGTCGCTCCCGCCTTGACGACAGCCTCGATTGTTTTCCATAAGTATTCGAAATCCGAACGGGACGCATCCTCCGTCGAATATTGGACATGCGGCAGCAGTGTTTTGGCATATTTGACTGCATCAACCCCCATTTGCAGGACAGCATCCTTGGAGCGGTTGAACTTTTTCTCCACGTGGACATTGGACGTTCCCAGCACGATATGGATGAACGGATTTTGTGCCAGCTTGATGCTCTCGTATACGGAGTCGATATCATTTTTGACAGCACGCGCAAGCGCAGTAATGGAGATGGTATCTCCTACGGTACGAACAATCTCCTGGACGGACTGGAAGTCGCCCGCGGAAGAAGCCGGAAAGCCTGCCTCAATAATATCAACGTTCAACCGCTTTAATTGCTGAGCGAATTCGATTTTTTGCTGTGTATTCAATTTTGCCCCTGGTACTTGTTCTCCGTCGCGTAAAGTTGTATCCAATACAATAATTTTTCGTGTCATGGTTAGTTCTCCTCCTAAGCAAATGTATAGTGTCTATGTCAAAGCGGGGCTGGTTAAACCCGGAATTTAACCAACAAAAAAACCCCGTCTCTAATATAGAGACGAGGTTTAACCCGCGGTACCACTCTAATTCATTTCAGCTGAAATGAGCTCAATTCGATGGCTAACACCATCTATCCCTGTAACGGTGGAAATCCGTCTTGCCCTACATTATCGGGAAGCTGTTCATAGACGAGTTCAAAATGAACGATACTGCCGCTTCGCACCACCCAGCGGCTCTCTGAGAGCACATTCACTTCTACTATTTCTAATCATCACATTTAATTATTAGTTAACGAAATTATAGGGCAGCCCGCTTTGCTTTGTCAACCCGAATTGCATTATTTTTTTGGAAGCTTTGGAAAAATGGGCTTATGCCGCCCGTATCAGCCTTTCGTTCCGCCCTGTAGCCCAAAACCCTTGGACATAAACCGCTGGGAAAGAATGTACATGATGACAGACGGAATCGCATAGAGCACAGAGAAGGCGGCCAGCTTGCCGTAATCGACCATGCCGTACTGCCCGAAAAACTGGTACAGCTTGAGCGCAGCGGGGAACTTCTCCGGTGACTGGAGCAGAATGTACGGAACAAAAAAATTGCCCCAGCTTCCCGAAAAAGTAAAAATTGCGACGGTACAAATGCCGGGAATCATTAGCGGTGCAACAATTTTTCGCATGGCAACGAAGACTGAAGCCCCATCCACCCATGCCGCCTCCTCCAGATCGCCCGGGACCGAGTCCATGAAGTTTTTGAGCATCCAGATGCCATACGGCATGGAAGACGCCACGTAAAATAAAATGACCCCTGCGATATTGTCATACAGCTTGAGACTTAGAAACAATTGGTACACCGGGACCATGACGGCTGTAATCGGCAGGGAGGTCATGAACAGAATAGTCAGCATGAACGGCTTTTTATATTTGAGCTGATAACGCGAGAGCGGGTAAGCCGCCAGCAGTCCGAGAATGACGACCAGCACCGCCTGGCCGAGCGACATGACGAGCCCGATCAGAAAGGCCCGCTGATTCTCGCTGCTTGTAATGACGTCGATATAATTGTTCATCGTCAGATTTTGCGGAATTTTGAGCGATTGCATGGCATTCAGGTCGACGGACGCAACCAGCACCCACAACAGCGGCAGCAAAAAGGAAATTCCGATCAGGACGAGCACAGTGTACGGCAGAATGCGATAAATCATTTTACGCTGTTTCGTGTTCATAGGAAGTCTCCTTGTCATTCATGGAAATCTGTTGGCTTGCTTCCGCGGCTCAGAGAAAGGCTGAACAAGCCGCTGTTGTTTGCAGATTTCATGGAATGTTGTTCCCACTTGGACGAAACCCGCAAACAAAGGCGGACGCATCCGCTCTTTCACTTCAGCCTTTCTCTAAGCCATCTTTTCACTCAGAAGCATACTTACAAGTCAAACATTTATTTCATCGAACGGATATAGAACAGGCTGAGCACGATGCCGATTAGCAGCAGCAGCAAGGAAATCGCCGTGCCATAACCAAGCTGGTAGTTGATAAAGGCCTGATTGTACATAAAGATGGGCAGTGTTGTGGTTGAGGTTCCCGGCCCGCCCCCTGTCATCGCATAGATAAGGCCGAAGACACCAAGCGTTTGCAGCGTAACAAGCATCATGTTGGTCTTAATCGAGTCTTTGATATAGGGGAGAATGATCCGGGTTAAAATCTGCCAGCGCGATGCCCCGTCCACAACGGCAGCCTCTTCAATCTCGCTCGGCACATCATCCAGCGCCGCCTGGAAGACCAGCATGGAGAAGGCTGTCCCGTGCCAAATATTCGCCAAAATAATCGTCAGCATCGGCACGGTGAACAGCCAGGTCACTTCAGGCAGCCCGAAGGAAGTAATGATCGCATTGAGCGTGCCGTCATCCCCAAAGAAGCTGTACAAGCATAAGGCACAGACAATTTCCGGCGTCACCCAGCCGGCAAGGACGATTGTGCCGATGACCCGTCGAAACAGCTTATTTTTGTGCTTCATCAAGAGGGCAATGAGAAAACCCAGCACCTGCTGGCCGATTACTGCTGAACCGAACAGGAAAATGAGTGTATTCCAAATGCTGATCCGTACCGTCGGATCCTGGAACATGCGGGTGTAGTTGTCCAGCCCGATGAACTTCAGCTCCCTCGCGGATTCCCCGGTCAGAGCCAAATTGGTGAAAGAGTAGAAGAAGGTCAACAGAATCGGATAGATGAAAAACAGCAGCATAATCATAATGGAAGGCAGCAAAAAGTATAGCCATGTATACGTGTTTCTTTTCCGATGAGGACTGTTAAGCGCCAGACTGCTCATGAAATGTACTCCTTCCTTATGCCGGACGATACATGAAATGCAAAATGGCGAACAGCATTGAAGGAAAAATAACCTTCATGCTCCGTATACCGGACCCATTTATATAGAGATCAGCTTGGCCCATTTCACAGTATCAGCGGTTGTATCCTACAGTTTGCCTGTACAGCTTAGCCTTCGGCTGCACATTTTGAGACGCGACTCCGGCGCGCGGATGTCAGGCCACACGCCGGATGCATACCTCAATTGAATCTGCTTCGCAACTTGCTATGCTTATTTTTCGGTCACGTTCTGCCCGCCTGCAATGCGGGTTACGTCCTGTGCATATTTGTTCTGTGCATCTTCCGGGGAGGTTCCGGTAGCCACGGCCTCCACCATCGTCTGGATTTGAGTGGAAACTTCCGGGTATTTATCCTGCGCCGGTCTGAATTCGGCATTCTTCAGGTATTCGGTCGCGATTTCATTAAATGGCATTTGGGTATATCCGGGATCCTTCGCTACATCCGCCCGCACCGTAATATTGCCTGATGCAGTAACTAGCTTCTGGGAGTTTTCTTTATTGAGTGCAAATTTGATAAATTCCCATGCTTCATCCTTGTTCTTGGCATTGCTCGGGATTGAGAGCGCCCAGCCTCCGGCCAGTGTAATGGAGCCCGGGGCCTGCCCTTTGCTCGTCGGCATTGGCGCAAAACCAAGCACGTCCTTGTATTCCGGCCAAGGCGCAGCACCATTCTCCAGGTAATTGCCTGTAATCCAGGAGCCGTCCAGTGAGATTGCCAACTTGCCTTGCGGCAAATATTCACGGGTTGCCGTATTTCCTGCCTGCCCGTTCAATACTTTGGACAGCGGCGGCCCCAGCTTCTCTTTGTTGACCGTCTCAATAAACCGCAATGAATCCAGAATGCCCGGGCTTTTCGTTATCCATTTGCCGGTGCTGTCCTCATACAGCCGCTCCCCGGTTCCGTAGAGCAGCATTTCATAGGTTTGCATGGAGGTCGCTTCTCCGGTTGCTTTGCCCATATTCATCCAGATCGGCACCACGCCGTCCCCGGCTTTTTCCTTAATTGTTCTTGCCGCATCCAGCACTTCATCCCATGTCTTCGGTGTCCAGTTCTCCGGGAGTCCGGCTGCTTTGAAAATCGTCTTGTTGTACCACAGTCCCCTGGAATCGGTGTTATACGGCACGCCGTACACCTTGCCGTCACTTGCCGTTACACCCTTTTTCATGGCTTCAATGAACGAGCCGTCAGTCCAGTCCGACCAATCCTTCATCCTGTCATCCAGCGGCTCCAGAAAGCCTGCGCTGGCATCCGAATTCAGAATGAAGGTATCCTCGGTGACGATATCCGGTGCTTTGTCTTTGGATTTGAGCGCCAGCGCAATTTTCGCAAAATAGTCACCTTCCGACGCCTGGATCGGCGTAGGTTTAATTTCGACATTTTTATCCGGGTAGCTCTCAGCCAGTTCTTTAAGCCATTTATAAAATGCTCCCTGCTCCCCGACACCGTCATCCCGGTACGTGATCGTAATTGTTTTTTTCCCATTCTCACCTTGTCCACTGCCGGAGCTGCCTGTACAGCCCGCCAGCAATGCAGCAGTTAGAATTACAGATACCAGCAAATAAAATACCCGTTTGCCGCCCGCCATTTTTGTCATTTTTCAACCTCCCTATTATCCACTGCCAGTTTGTCAGACACTGCTTGTGTATGCGCTTACCCGAAGTTTTATAAACATATTTTCGAGTTGCAATTTTTATTCGGAATATTGTTCAAAACTATAATTAGTGATTTTGGAATTGAAAAACAGGAAGTACGAGGGTAAATATAAAAAAACATCTGTCAAATCCTATATTGTTGTAAGTTCTACCCAACAACAATATAGGATTTGACAGATGCCAGTCAGTATATAAATGGAACTCTTTAGGTTTCAGAGCTACACATTTACAATATGATCTCTATGGATTCGCAGGAAGTTCATTTTAAGGCATCGTCAGTAGCCAATACAATCGTGTTTCCTTACGATTCTCAAAAATGTTGTTAAACGTGACAGCCGTAATCGTACACATGTAATGGACCTATCTCCAACGTTTCACATACAGATCAAAGAATATTTTGTCAAGAGCTTCAGCACACTCTATCTCTTCGGACCACAACGAATCTTTAGGGTAATCGACACTTGATTGATTGAGTTATATTCCACAGTGTTGTGATGCTACTGAATGTTTCATCTATTAAATATTCGTCAGGAAACTCAATTTCATATTTTTCTTCTATGTCACAAATTAAATGTATTGAGGTCATTGAATCTAAGCCCAATGCTTTCATATGGATTTCTGTATTCCTTCCCAGAAAATTAATATCTTTTCGCAGATATCGGGATAACAACTGAAGAAAGTCAATATCTATTGAACTCATTTGAGACACTCCTAATCTTGGTATTTAGTTATAGTTCCCTTCCGTTCTTGAGAGAACAATTCGTGATACATCTAGTATTCTCCCTTTATACATTACAATCTCTACAGGATTTTCTCTGCTTAGAAACCCCATCAGACTTGCAGTCAAAGCGTACGCTCCTACATTAGGAATAAGATAATGGTCTCCTGGTTGCGCTTCGGGAAGCGACACTTCACGTAGCAGATAATCTAACGGGGTACACAAAGGACCAACGACGGTGGCATTTTTGTAAAGACGATGTTTCGGATACTCCAACATTTGTACAGCTACTTTAGGTATTCTTCCTAATGCCGACATTCCTCCCAAATGATGGATTCCCGTATCAACAATAATAAAAGTTTGATTTTTGCTGGTCTTCACATCAGTAACGGTCGTGATAAGTGTTCCTGATTCGCCTGTGAGGTACCGACCAGATTCAAAAGCAATTTGTGGGTCCCCTTTTCTCCATTGAGGGAAAACTTCATCAAGTACTTGCTCTAGAGAGGGCTTTATCGATGAAAAATCAGGTCTTGGGCCAGCCTTTGCAAATGGACAACCAAAACCCCCCCCAATATCCAATAGTTCAGGCCTGATACCTAATCTAGCACATATTCTGGCCATAATTCGAATAGAGTATTTTAGATTGCTTTCTACATCTTTAGAATTCATCAAATTTGTCGATTGGTAAATGTGCAGCCCAGATATAGTTAACCAATGGTTTTTGCATATATGGTCAGGGATACAGTCAAGCCCCTCCTCGTCTATTCCAAACTGAGAAGCTATTCCAGACATTGACAATCCAACCTGGTTTGCTGGTTTACTTGGATTAATTCTAATAATGGCATTTACCTGTCGCTGATGCAGTTCACACAAGCGGGACAATCGTTCGGCATCTGTCCAAGATTCAATCGAGAACCACTTTACATCATGCATTATGGCAAACCTTACTTCCTTTTCCGTTTTACCCGGACCCGTATATAAACATTCATCCGCTCTTGCTCCAGCCTTGAGCGCAACTTGAAGCTCATTAATTGATGAAACTTCAGCCTTCGCCCCCAAATTGAGTAAATGTTTAATAATTGATGGATGTGGATTTGATTTTAGAGAATAATAAATTCGGCTTCCTGTAGGCAAAGAATTCATCAAATCCTGAAAAGCAAGGTCAATTGAGTCTAATTGATAAACGTAAGCGGGACTACCGTACTGTTCTACGATTTTTAGATATTGCAATTATAGTCCTCCTTCACTAAGTAGTTCCATCAACTTTCGTTTATCCACTTTTTGATTACTTGTTATTGGCAGTTTATCAATTTTTATAATCTCATGTGGAGTTTTGTATTCTTCTAATCTGTCGGAGAGTTTTTCCCAAATTTCTTCAACACTTAATATTCCTTCAAAAAACAAAACAGCCTTATCATTATCGTTTCGATGTACTATCACCGCCGCATTATGTATTCCAGGAATACTTTCCGTAGCACTCTCTATTTCAGCAGCACTGATTCTGTACCCATTATTCTTAAAAATTTCATCTTTTCTCCCATAGAAATACAGAAAACCCTCTTCGTCTTTAAAGAACAGGTCCCCTGTATACAACACACGTTGTCCTTCAAAAATTTTAAATTTACTTTTGGTTAACTTAGGGGCACGCCAATACCCTTGCATTACATGTGGTCCTTTGACAATTAACTCCCCGACCTCTCCGGGGGGCATTACTTTCCCTTCATTATTTACTACTAGACACTCTGTCTCTGGCAATGGCAACCCTACAGATTCCGCCTTGGTAGTAATTAAATCTGGAGGCAATATCGACACTCGCTTACACTCAGTCAAACCATACATTAAGAAAATTCTACAATCAGGGAAGATATTAAGTAATTTCACAGTGAGTGAGTGATGATGCCTTGCACCTGTCGTTGTGAAGACTCTTAGTCGTAAGGTTGGACTTACTCTCCTCTCCAATCTTACTAATGCACTTGTAATATGGGGCATTGACGGAAAAACGGTCACTCCCCAATGCTCAAGTTTGGTCATTAATCTAGGTCCTATATCCTCTTTCTTTCCGATTACAAGGGTAGCTTGGGCCTCAAAACACAAAAATGCCTGATACAAGCCATAGTCAAAGGAAAGGGGAAGAAAATTACCTATAATATCATCATATTTAAGTTGAATGATCTTCTGGATTGATCTTACAGCAAAACAGATATTTTCATGTGTTGATATGACTGCCTTTGGCTTACCAGTACTGCCTGATGTATAAATCAGACACACAGGTTCACAGCTTATTTGTTCGTTGCAGGTTATTGATTCCAATTCCATATGATCTTCTGCTCTATCTTCTGCTCTATATGTTGTTATTGTTTCAATAAGTTCATGATGTATATATAAGGAGCTACCAATGCCATGCTTTTTTACAAGAACCCTGTCCGTTATGATAAGTGCTGACTCCGCGTCATCTAGTATGTATTTCAAGCTATACGTCGTTATTGCATCGTTAAGAATAACGAAAATTGCTCCTATTCTAGATACCGCATTTGCAATAGCCAAAAGATCTGGACTACTTGGAAGAAGAATAATAACACGATCACCACGTTGAATTCCTTTAAATCTTAAAAAGGAGGAAATCATTAACGTATGTCGCCTTAATTGTTCATATGTGAACTGTGTTTCCTCTGCAATAATTGCTACTTTGTCAGGAGCTTGTTTTGCAGCCATATCGATTAGTTCATGTAACAGCGTCATCAAGTGATCCCTTCTTTTCGAGAAAATATAAACTTTTCTTTAATTCCTGAATCACTTCCATATCCAACGATTTGACTAGTAAGCATTTCTCCTGAAATCGTTTTATATCAATTCGATTGGTAATTCTAAATTTTAGTAAAGCATTTGCTAATAACTCCGACTGTAAAGTACTTTCGGCCAGCAGAGCTTGAATTGTTGAAAACTGTGAAATATATCTTAAAAACTTCAAAAATACAGCTCGAGAACCAGACACGATAGTAAATGCACTAATTAGCTGTTCAAAGATAGGATTCTGGGAATTCGAAGAGTGGTTAGCTAACTGGCTTGCTGCAAAATCATAGAGGTAATAATCATCTTCATAGGATATAATCCATTGTATAAATTGCTGCTTAAATTGACTGGTAGTTTGGTCTCCGAAATTTTCCTGCTCTACTTGCGAGATCAACTTTTCAGAATGATTAAAGGCAAGCTCCAAAACCTTTTCATCATATTCATATAAGGAGTAGTCACCAATCCCGCTTGCGTTATCATCCCATATTTGATATGTGTAGCCTGATTCTGTTGGCAAACATCCCCCCACAAGAATTAAATGTCTGACATAATTTTGATGATAGTGGTTTGATTTGTGCGGGAGATAAAACATATCACAAGTAATGAATATTGGTTTTCCAGAGAGCAACCTGTTAATAATAGTCTCCCTAGCCTCTTGAAAACAATTGTAAGGATAGTGAGTTAATTTTGTATTCAACAGTTTTAAATGCTCATTCGAGCATGACGCTGAAACATAATCCCATCTTGGTTTTCGATTCAAGATAATCTGGCTGTAAATCTCAGATGTACGCTCGAAACTATTGAAAAATAACAATTCAACTGGGGCACTTTGGGATTTAAGATAACTAATAATGAGAGATTTCCAGCAGTTAAAATACTTAGTATCTACTCTCGGCAGCACATCAAACATCGTTATTATCTCCTCTTAACCATTAGTTCTCACGATTTCAGGTTGGAAAGCACATACTGGCCGATTCTCTGTATTTCATCCTGAGCAGGTGACCCGCTAATAATAAAAAAACTTGCTCCTGCTTCTACATAACGCATGATTGTGTCGGCTACATTACGATAAGAGCCCACGATTGACACAGATACAGAATCGCTTACATGCGAGAGCCCCGCCCAAATATGTGGCTGAAGAACGAGATTATTCAATTGCTGCAGCGCCAGATGGCTTTTTACGCCAACGGAATCCGACTGAAGCATGAACATTTTGTTCATCCTGCGGTGTGCTGGAGAATAGGCCGCCAACATTCGTTCAGCAGCCTCCCAAGCTTCTGCATCGGTTGTTCTTGCGATAATATCAATAAAAAGACCGCATTGGACTGTCCTTCCGTTTCTGGCGGCCGTTTGTACAACATGTTGGAAATGCCCGGCAACCGTTTCAATTGCGTGAGCGTACATGACATAACGATCGCTCAGTGTACCGGCGACGTTTCTCGCTTCCTCTGAACTTCCAGCCACATATAATCTGGACGAAGTATCAGAAGGTAGACGTGGTACACACTCCGCATTCTCCAGTTCATAGAACTCGCCGCGGTACGTGACTGGCCCTAATCGAAGAAGCTGAAGAACTTCCACGAACTCCTTTGTTCTACGGTAGCGAACCGCGTGGTTATCAATCTTTCCCAGCTTGGCAAGTTCAGGGACAAAACTGCCTGTAACGACATTGAGATCCGCCCGGCCATTTGTCATCCAATTTAAGGAATGTAGCGCCTTGCTGGTTGTAAACGGATGGGCGAAGTTTGTATTTTGTGCAACAAGCAGACGGATGCTCTCCGTTAAATTTCCTATGCTAGCGGCCAGCACCCAAGGATCCAGCCCCTTCGGAAGACTTGAGACAAGTAAGGAATCGAAATGATTCTGCTCAGCCAATATGGATTGACGAATACACTCCTCCACTTTATTAGGTATAACAGGAAGCATCCAACAAAACTCCATTAGCACCCTTCCTTCTCATGCAAAATGGACATTAATTCTTTTGGCCATTGGTCGATTGATTGTCCATAGGCTTGGCTTAATGCATAGCACCAGCGTTCCAGACCAAATGCTACGCAGCCTGAATGAAGCGGCTGCTCTTGTTCGTCGAAAATATGATACGATTTGCATAGCGCGTCCCCGACATGATTAAAGGAAGCGATTGAAAACTGCTCCCCCTTGACCTGAACAATGAGCTCGTATTTGGAATCAGCCATAAGCTGGTGCTGCCCCTTTGCAACATCCTGCGGAAAATAGAAAGGATCTGTTGCCGCTTCAACCGTTCCCTTAAGTCCCATACGCTCAAATAGAGACCACACGCGAGCGATCAACTTCTGTCGATAGATCTCAACCTGCTGATGTGTGCCAAACAGCACAATTTCTCTCATTCTGAAATTCCGCATCCGATAACCACCCACGCGCCAGTTCGCTTCGTGTCTGCTGCATTCCGCATCAGCCGTCATGATATATGGTCCTTCTGTATCCGTAATCGGCAACGTTCGCCCATACAACTCGGCGTAGCAATGAAAGCATACGGCGGGAGCAAGTGCAAAGCTCGTAGGTCGGCTGAGTTGAAGCATCTTCTCCTTGTCAGCATTTCTGACTTCTTCCAATACGTCCCTGCGATGCGGAAACTCGTTAATTAAATAAATATTGTGTGGAAACGTATGTAAATAATCGCATTTATGGAGGGATTCTGTTGCGATGAACGCCGGATAATGCCTTTCGCTTGCCTTCATCGTCAATGCCATTTGTTCAAACAAACCATCCAATGCCCGCAACACCTGCCCGTTCACATGAAAGAGCCTGCCAGCCTCTCCGTCCTCATCATTCTCGGGCCATTTAACCGGTTCCGCTTCCTCTCTATTATCCTTTAATCTTCTAGGTTTGATTACCCGGTTCGAACGCTCTCCTTCCAGCATCGTGCTTATCGTGGTTTCTATCACAGCCGCTATTTCTCGATCCTGGTATGTGACAACAATGACAAGGGGGTTTTCTTCCAAACGAAGCCCTGTAATGCCCTCCAGGCTGTAATTCAGCTTGGATACAAGAGATTCCGCCTGCCCTGCCGTTAGCGCATCGCCTATTTCAAATCGGCTTTCCATCGTTAAGCCTCCCTCTGCAATTTCAGCTTAAGTTGCTCCATAATATTGCGAGCGGAAGAAAAGCGGCCCAGCACTAGTTCCTCATCTTCGAATTGAATGTTGAATTCGATTTCCAGTGCAATGACAAGCTCCATCGTTTTCATTGAATTCATCCCATATGTGCTCAAATTCTCTTCCCAAACGATCCGATCGCTGTAACCTGTAATTTTTCGGATAATCTCCGTTATCCGCTCAGCTGTCTGCTGCTCCATCAGATTCATATTCAACTCTCCCGCTTTATTTTTTCCAAAGTCTTCAAAAAAGCGGTCTCCCGTTCAAACGCTTTGTCAAGCGAATTCAAAAACAGGACATACCCGGTTGTAAAGTCGAGGGTCATCCGAATCATATTTTTTTCCACGGCGAGCCATTTCCCAACCACATCCGGCCCCGCTTCTGTCATTTCTCGCCAGGGAAGGTCCCCTACGCGAAGTGCTTCAAAATATCGCTCCCTTGCGCGTGTCACCCCGCGCAAACAGCTAAAGAATTTTTTGAACGCTTCCGCTTCCTTGAGGGCCGCGCCCAAGCTCTCAAACGTTAGCGCTTGTGCAGTCATCCACAAGCGGGAGACTCGGTATACCTTCTCATAATCTCTATCCAGCATGTAGGGAAAAATTGTAGCAGTGCAAGTCGAAGCCGCCCCCTCGACCCTCATTCTATAGCCTGGCTTACCACTCATCGCGCTCCCTTTCTCAGCAAGATCCTCAGACAGGCTCATGCTGACACGATAATAAGAGTCATAGATCTGGTAATTACGCTGAGTGGAGCGCCGCTCAGCGACAACAAAGTGCGGCTGGCGCTTCTTCCCATAAAACTCTTCGATATAAGGAAGACAGTAAGCATCAAGCGCCATAATAAATGGTTCGTCTACAGGAAGCTCCCCGTCTATCTCCATGATCTCTACACCATGTCGTTCTTTCATAAATGATTGAATCGAGCTGATATGAATTGTCCCGCCGAACAAAAATGGCTTAGTAGCCGAGGTATGAAAGTCCCAATTATAGAGGCAGAGCGAAGTACTAGACAAACTTTGCCCTTGCATCCAGAACAACAGAGCGTTAATGAGACAATCGTATGCGCCAAGCGACGTATACTCCCCCTTCACATACATCACCTCACGCATCGCCAAACATCTCCATTTCCTTCAAAAATTGAAGTAACTGCTCCCTGCAACTATCAACGGACCTTCCGTCCGTGTCTACGATTAAATTCGGCTCCAAAGGTTCCTCGTAGGACATGCCCACGCCCGTAAAATCCGGAATGATACCTTGATGTGCCTTGGCGTACATTCCTTTCGGGTCACGCTGCATACATGTATGAATACCGCACTTAACATATATCTCATAGAAGCGATCTCCCTCGAACAGCTTACGGACATACCGACGATGCTCCCTGTAAGGGGAAATAGCTGCAACGATCGTGACCACGCCTGCCTGCATCAACAGCTTTGCGATTTCTCCCATACGTCTTATATTCTCATCCCGGCCGGAGGGTGAGAAATCCAGGTCCCTATTAATTCCTTTGCGGAGCGCATCACCATCTAGTATAAAAGATCGGATTTCCCTACGGTACAATTCCTTTTCCAAGACAGCAGCGAGTGTGGACTTCCCCGATCCAGACAAGCCCGTCAACCACAGCACGCCGCTTGGATGCCGATTGAGTCGGTTGCGATCTTCCCTTCCTATTTCAAAAGAAGGTGGATAAATATGATTATGAATGGCCTAAACCTCCTCACCCTCTGCAGAAGCATGCCAATTATTCAAGTCTTGATGCCTATAGTAAGTATCATACAATTGCTTATAAGCGCCTTCCCTGACCATTAGTTCCTCATGCGTGCCCTCTTCGGCAATTTGACCGGACGAGAGAACGATGATTTTGTTTGCATCAAGGATAGTTGAGAGACGATGTGCAATAATGACATTTGTTCGATTCTTCATTACAATTTTCAACGCTTGTCGTATATGACTTTCGGTGAAAGGGTCTATATTGGCCGTCGCCTCGTCCATAATAAGCAATGAAGGATTTTTTACCAGCACGCGAACTAACGCAATAAGCTGGCGCTGGCCGGCAGACAGATTGCCTCCCCGTTCACCTATCTGCGTATCCAGCCCTTCGGGGAAATCTTCCAACCATGCTCCTCCGTTAATCATGCAAGCCGCACTCCAGACCGATGCATCAGAAGTTTCCGCATTACTGTAAGTCAAATTATCTCGAAGAGTCCCGGCAAACAAAAACGGAACCTGTGGGATATAACCGATTTGCGAACGAAGCGACTTTAACCCAATACTGCGCAGTTCGACGCCTCCCACCGTTATGCTTCCATCCCGATAATCATGGAACCGGAGTAATATTCGAGCAAGCGTCGTTTTTCCCGCACCGGTATGTCCGACAACCGCAATACGTTCTCCTTCTTTAATCGTTAAAGAGAAGTTCTCAAGCTGCCGAACGTCGGAATCGTAAGAAAAGCCAACCTGCTTAAACCGAATATCTCCACCTCGCCATTCCTCTCTGCTTTCATCGGATAAATCTATCTCCTCCCCCTCTTCCAAAACCGCAAAGATCCGCTCGGCAGCCGCCATGCCATCCTGGATTTGATTGGAGAAGTTCGCAAAGGATGAAATAGGGTCCCAAATCCGCTGCACCGTCTGTACAAACAAATAAAGGACGCCAAAGCTTACACTTGTATCGAGTACCCCCCTGCCTCCCGCATACAAAATGACACAAATACCAAGTGAAGAGAGCAAGTTGGTTAATGGCAAAATAGAGGAAAAGACCCGCCCTTGCGCCATATTAACCTTATAAGCCTGTTCATTTATCGGAAGGAATCTTTGGCGCATCGCTTCTTCCTGAACAAAGTTTTTGGCAATCGTCATGCCTGCCAGCGATTCTTTTATATTGGCGTTCAGTTCCGCGAACATTTCATACATTTGCCGGCTAACTTTCCGCGACAGCTTCTTAAACAGTAAGGCAGCGCCAATAATGACGGGAATGAATGCAACCAGCAAGCAAGCCAGCGAGAAATCAATGAAGAACAATGCTGCAAGGAGGATAAAAATGCTCATAATAACGCCCGATTGGCCTACAAACACGTGAATAAACTGTCCGAATGACTCTGTATCTCCCGTAATGCGGCTAATGAGCATACCGGAGGAATTTTTCGAAAAGAAGCCGATATTTTTGCAAATCATCGAACGGAACAGCTTGTTCTGAAGCTCCTGCAGTGTGTCGATAACGCTTCTCTGCGCCAGCTTTTTTTGAAAGTAGCCGCATACCCATTGCAGCATACCCATCAACAAAATGGAACCGACAATCAGCATAATCCGGTTAACAGTTGGCTCTCCCGTGAGCAAATCAATGCCCTTACTAATGGAGAGTGTGATGCCCATAGCAAGAAAAGATTGGGCCACCATAAGAATCCCTACACCGAACCATTGCTTTGATTTTCCACTAAACAATGACAGTGTCCGGAGCAAAGAATGGTTCGACTGGCTGGATGTGATTGTATGGGATTGAACGATTGTCTCGGTGTTCTTAGCCAATTACACCACTTCCTTTTGATTAAACAGATCCATATACACTTCCGATTCGTGAATCAGTTTGCTATGAATGCCTTGGGCAACTACTTCGCCTTTGTTCAGCACAATAATATGGTCAGCATGAACAATTAAAGGGAGTCGATTTGTTATCAACAGCGTCGTGCGATTCTTCATTAAATTTTGCATACCTTTCATAATCTCAACTTCCGTCGCGCTATCGAGGCCGCTCGTCGAATCATCCAAAATAAGAATGCTCGGCTCGCTTGCAAATGCCCGGGCCATGGCGATCCGCTGCCGCTGACCACCCGATAAATGAATACCGCGCTCGCCTACCCGGGTATCATACCCGTCCTCTAATTTTTCAATAAAATCATGGGCTCGCGCCAGCCTAGCATAATGCCTCACCTCAGAGTCCGTTAAGCTTGGATTGGAGAACTTAATATTATCCTTGACTGACCAGGAAAACAGGAACACATCCTGCTCTATAATTCCGATCTGCGACCGCAGTCTATCGATATCCCACTCCTTTGTATCGACGCCGTCAATGCGAATCGCGCCTTCGGTCGCTTCAAAACTTCGGTTAACCAGCTTGGTCAGCAAACTCTTGCCACTGCCGGTGGCGCCGACAATCGCAACCGTCTTTCCGGCGTTCACCGAGAAGGAAATATCCTTCAATACGGTATGCTCCTCACCAAAACGGAACGAAACACGATCAAATTCAATCATTCCATTCATCGCGTATTTATATAGATTAGCCGGCACTTTACTGGCGGCTCCTTCCCCAATCGCCACCAAAATTCTTTTGGCCGAAGCGAGCCCCATTCCGATTAAGCCAAATGTAATATCGGCATTCGCCACAGGCGTACCTATCCCAATAAACAGCCCTATATAAGTAATAACTTCTCCGAGCGTCAATTGCCCGCTCTTAAACGCCAACATACATTGGAGAAATGCTGCGGAAAAGAAAAGCTGATAAATAAGAGAAGGCAAATACTTAGCTTCAATTAAGGAGCGGGCCCATGTGTTCTCTGCGAATGAACGCGTCCGGCGTTCAAATCGATCGACTTCCTTCTTCTCTTGAAGGTTGGATTTAATAATCTCGATACCTTCCACCATTTCGTTCAGGTCGGCGTTCAGCTTGCCGAATTGCTGTCTCGCTTTTGCCGCCGCAGAACTGATATTTTGAGAATACTGCACTAGCAACACCGCAGATATCGCAGTGAACAGTACAGGAATGATCCATTGCGTCCAGTGGTACCCCGTAAAAATAAAAAAGAGTGGTATGAAATAAAATAAGATGCTTCGCAATGACATAATGAGGCCTGGCTGAAACATGACTGATATGCTCCGCAGCTCATTCGTTCCAATCGAAAGCAAATCGCCGGTACGCGCCGTGTTCAAATAATCGTGCTTTTTGTTTAGAAATGCACTAAAAATTTCATTACGAATGTTTTTCTCTACTTTAAGCCTAATGTTCAGAACTGATAAAGTGGAAATCCATTGCAGCAAAGCAGCCGATGTCAGTACAACAAGCACCAGCAGAACTGCACGAAGCATACCTTTGTCATCCCCAAGCTTCAACGTTTCAAAGAAGTAGCCCAAGTACACCGATGACAACGTCTGCATATAAACAGAAGCTGCAACAGACAGAAAGAATAGAAGCGTTAACAACGGAAAACGCAATAATTGCTTGGTGATCCATGCAATCGTCGATTTCATAGAATAATTTTTCTTCCCTACGGACATTCCTAATTTATCCATATACCTTTTTAATACCTCCCCGAACAGCGCCGGCTTAACTCGTCCTGACAAAACGTTTTTTCTTCGTCAAGTAATCCATCATTTCGTCGTAATTTTCAATGAGTTCCTCCAGCCGATACGGATTGGTTCTTTGGAGCGGATCATTTAGCTTTATCGGTTCAACCTCCAAATACTTGAAGGTCTTGCTTTTGACCTTTTTGTCCTCTGCGAAATCTTCCTCGTATACTAATGACAAGTAAGGAATATTCAAGCTGGAAAACGCTGATTCGCAACTTTTGTTGAAAGCATCCCATTTTCTCATTTGAGCGTAGGCATGAACGACGTTTATCTTGATCGATCTCGCCTCTCCGGCCTCTTTGTTGATATGACCATAGTTTTGCTCCATCATCAGCATAAAAGACACATATTCCTTCAACAAATCTATGCGCTGAATAAGAATGAAACGGTAACCGTGCAGGATGCTATCTTTAATATACGAATTCACATCCGCAAAGCCCGTATTGGGAAGCCAATTCGAAATTTGCTTGTATCCGAATACTGACTTCCCACTTTGCTCACCTAGCTTTTTTAAGTATGCAAATGGCTTGTTCTGCATTTTTTGACTACAATGATTCCAGACACCGTCACCTGGCGGGACCGCAAAAACTTCTCCCAAACAGTGAATGTCAGGGTGCTTATTCAGCAATCTGGCCAAATATTCACTGCCAGTTCGGGGATTCGATAAAACAACAAATTTACGTAAACTCATTGACAGTCCCCCAATTGCTCATTTATTGCTCCCGAATTGTTTCCGTCACTTGTATGCCGACATGTCTACCGCTCTTCATCAGGCAACCAAGCAGCAGATCCCCTTTTTTCAATTCGGTTATATTTTTTACCTTCCGGTCGGCTCCCATAACCCTCACATGCCAGTCGTCCTGTAAAATCGTATTAATCTCCGTTCCTTCGATTGTTCCTTTTATAAGCAGGAGTGGCCTACGCTCAATCTTCATCCGGCCAACAGGTACTGTTCGCGCCGTCCCGTTGGCACTGACGCAGAGCACTTGCTTACCAGCCGAAAGCTCGCTAATATAGCTTGTTGTATTATTGGGAGCGAGCACATAGGAATGTACGCCGCCAGCATTAACCCGAAACGGTCTTAATTCCATATAGGGGAGGTAATGTGTTTCGGAGCAGACAAGTAGACCTCCACTGGATGTGGAACCTACAATGATCCCTTCCTCTTGCGTCATAATGGCGGCAGTATCGATACACCCTCGGTCACCCATACCGATATAGGAAATACTCTCGACGATAAATTCCTTTAATGTAATTGATTGCTCCTTATGAATTATTTGATCCATTTCACTAAGTGATTCAAGAGAGCCGCTTGATAAAATAATGCCGTCCGAGCCTCTTTCCAATACTTCAAATGCAATCTTCGCATCCTCTATTGATTTGACTACTTTAAGGAGAACAGTTTGCGAGCGATGCTCTTCAATCTGTGCGATAACCAACTCAAGCGGAATATTGGTCTCATCCTTAAATTCTACGATTACATATTCATAGTGAATGCCCTGCCGCCACGCATAATCGAGACTAGCCTGGTCGACAACTCTAACATACAGCCCAGCATTTACATTACAGTTATTTTTGACGGCGGCCAATTCCTCTTCGTTATCCGATATAACGGCATGAACCTCCGATTTCAGTTCTCCCAAATCTGCAAATTGACTCGCTGACTCAATCTCAACAACCAGTTTAGTTTTGTTGCCAAACTTCCCTATTCCCTCTAGCAGTTGGCCGACATGTATAAGTATCGTCTCCGCACAGGATTGACTAACTTGTTCGGCTATTGAGGCGGCCTGCTCCTCCTCCGCCTTGTCTAGCCATCTTAAATCGTACCAAAGATGCTTCTTCGACATCGCGACTGTCCTCTTCTCTATCAATAGATTTGTTTCGCCTCTTCAGCGCAGTGCGTTGAAGGCGTTACCTTCGCCGTGAACGATTTCGTAGAGCTCGCCGAGTAGCGCCTGCGGGTCCGCGTTTTGAAATACTTGCCTTCCTACGCAGAAACCCGCAATATTGCCGCGCAATAAACAACGAGCCCTATCGAGAAACGCCCGATCCGCACCGTTCTGCTCGCCGCCAGCAATCAACACAGGGATTTCCGTATTTTCAACAGCGCGTAGAAACCGATCCGGTTCTCCCGTTGGGCTTGGAATCTTCACAATATCCGCCCCTATTTCCTCACAAATCCGAATGCAATGCCCGATATGATCGATTTCGTCTCTCCCGGTTCTCTCCCCATGCTGCAACTGCGGATAAATCATGATAAGCAGCGGCATCCCCCACTCCCTGCAAGCGTTAGCAACAATACCGGCATCAATGAGCATACGGCGATCGTTCTCACAACCTATATTTAGATGAATGGAGACGCCATCGGCTCCCAACTTCAACGCTTCTTCTACAGAGCCGACAAGTACCTTCTCCTCCCGGCTCGGACTAAAGCTAACGCTGGCAGACAAATGCATCAATACCGCCGTTTCTTTCGGTATCAAATGCTGATGCCGATGAATTTGCCCTTTATGCATAATAACTCCGTTCGGATAGGGAGAACGCCATTCCCTAAGTAAATGTCCGATGCTCTCCAATCCCGCTATCGGTCCCAAGGTCATACCATGGTCAAGTGGCAATAGAATGGTTTTTCCCGATCGTTCATCTATGATTCGTTTAAGTCGCAGCTGCTTTCCCATCATTGACAATTCTCCTTATTCAGATAAGCAAACCGCTATTTTATTGAGTGCTCCCACTATATCATAGATGTCTTCTTCCGTACCGAGTAGCACGGTTTGCGGCAGCCATACAGTGCTCTGTACGAATCGTTCAGCTGTCGGGCATTGTTTGCGGTAACGATTTCGCTCTTCCTCGTTTAAAAAATTTCGGCAATAGTCAATATCAAAAGCCAAATGCGTATAGCCAGCGTGACAGGGAATTCCTTCCGTTTCCAAGTAGATGGCCAGCCGCTTGCCACTAAGCCTGCCTCGCCAGGCTTCTCGGATTTTCAGCAGATAGGAGTAGTTGCCATGGGAAGCATGACTGTCCGTCAGTTCTATTGGCTCTACGATAGGATGGTCTTGGAGAAGCAGATCCAGCTTTTGACGGCGGACTTCCTTTCGAATTTGCTGCTGGTCAACCTTATCTAACTGTGTAAGCGCCAGTGAAGCTTGCAGCTCCGTTGGACGATAATTCTCGCTTATATGCGTGTGTGAGCGCCAATCGCCGCCAAACGGCCTACCACAGCTATGAATCGAAAACATTTGCTGAAACAGGCTCTCCCGATTAGTAGCAACAAATCCGCCTTCCCCACAGTTAAGAGATTTTGAAGCTTCAAAGCTGAACATTGAAATATCTCCATAAGCAGCAACATGCTTATCCATAAATCGACTCGATAACGCATGCGCATTATCCTGAATGAGCAGCAGATCGTGCTTGTCGCACAAACGGCGGATTTCATCCATCTGACAAGGATGACCACCGCAATGCATAATTAGCAAAGCTTTTGTACGATCTGTGACTGACGCTTCGATCAATGACGAATCGATGTTACCTTGTTCATCTATATCAACAAACACGGGCTTAATACCACATTTAAATAGCGGCGCAATCGTGCTGAAGAAGGTGTACGGCGTTGTAATCACTTCGCTTCCCGGTTCCAACTGCAATGCCTGGAAAATTAAATGCAGCGCAGAGGTGCCGCTATTCACGAACACCCCGTGACTCATTCCGATCCGGTGGGAGAATATTGATTCGAACCGCCCAGTCCTGCTTGTCGTTTCATAAGTGAACTTCAAATGATTCGTTGCATTGGCCCTGGACCAAATGCCAGATTTCAACGTTTCCATCACACCGTTCACATCGTTGTCGTCGATTTCCGGCCATACAGCGAACGGCTTCGTCCGATAAGGAGTCCCTCCTTTAAGAACAAGTTGTTGACGGGTCTTTTCCATGTTGAATCGCCTTCCTCCACAATAGAATAACTTCTTCTTCCTTTAATTTCCTTCCAAGGAACTCGTAGAGGTAATGAATACAAGGATCCGAATGCTTGTTCATAAAATAATTCCTGCTTTCCAGCAGCTGATCCTCCGCCGCTTCATGGGCATGCGTCATATGATATACGCTCGCTTCTTCAGCATACACGGCTCTAGCACCATCGTTGACTAACCGATAACCCAACTCAAAATCCTCGCCCCCCCATACGCGAAACATGGGATCGTAACCACCTACTCGGTGAAAAAGTTTCATTCCAACGCTCATATTTCCTCCCACACAGCCAATCCAATGACACGATGTGAGCGACTCGTCCGCAAGGGTGCTGGCAATGAGTTTCTCCAGCCGGGCGAGTCTTCGGTTCCGTTCTGCAAACCGCTTCCAGTTGCCGAACACCTTGTCATAAGACAGCAAGCCCCGCGTCAAATCAAGACGAGCCGGTTGACCTTTTAAATAAGGAAACCGTTTCCCTGATTCCGGATCCATAAATGGAGTCAGCTCAAGCAAATCATAGATTCGCCCGTGAACGAAACACGGCTCAGATTGATTATCGTGAAGGCAAGCATGTTGCTTTATAAAGTCTGGTGGAAGAAGAATATCGTCGTCTATAAACAGTAGAATCTCCCCTTTAGCCAGCTGCGCCCCCTCATTCCGTGCCATCGATCTCCCACGATTCTCCGTCCGATGCACGATTAGCCAATCGGGTACTTGCATGCAAGAGGTGGCGAAGGAATCTAAGAGCGGTGTCTTAGACCCGTCATCTACGACAATAACCTCGAATGGATATCCGGCCGTATCTTGACGCATAAGTGACTCCCATACGTATTTAAATCTTGGCCATTTATCGTAATAGGGGATAATGACCGAGACAAAGGACCGACTCAATTTATTTGGCCCCTTTCCAGCTCCCGAATTCTTCTTTATCCCATAATTGGCAGCATTTATAACAAATCGGAAGGGGTTTTCCTCCGTAGAAATCCTCCAAAAATTTAATTCGCTTCTCCGAATTCCAAATGTCCATAATCGATTGTTCAAAAAGGTTACCCAGTTTAAAATCTGGAAAATCAGGACAGAGCACTACGTCTCCGTTAGGCTGGACATTGATTTTATGATCGATGCTCCAACATCCCTTAGTTTTGTCTCTCGGAATCGGCCCCCTTGTCTGAAGATACACTTTATAATCGTCTGGCTCCTGAAAAATGTCAGGATAAGTGACCAGCTTGCCGTGGCGTTCCTTCATTTGATTGGCCTGTCCTATACCGTTTTTATATTGCTCTGGCGTAATGTCCTCCCCTTCAAAGCTGTCAATAACTTTAAAGTCGTCATAGGAGAATCCATAGTCCTCCACCAGCCTTTCTTTGTACTCTTGAATCACATCCTTGGGATATGACATCAGCAGTTGGAAGAACGATGTACTGAATCCGTCCTCGATGACGCGGTCCGCAATATCAGAGAGATAATCTACATTATCAGGAATAATGACTGTAGAGCTCGAAATGATAGGGAATATTCGCTTCATCCCATTAATTTTGTTAATGCCTCGCTGGATTTTAGCATACAGACCTTTATGATTCCGCACTTTGTCATGCTTGTCTCCTTCTGCATCAATCGACACCTGAAGGAAGTCAAGCTTCGACGCTACTATTTGCTCGGCAAGTTCCTCCAGTTTTGTGCCGTTGGTCACCATGAAACAGCGCATATACCGCTTCTTAATGGCGTGAATTATTTCGAAAATTTGCGGGTGAAGCAGCGGCTCTCCTCCCCACAGATTGACATGACGTATGCCTGATGCGACGGCATCATCCAATATCAGCTCGATCTGCTCAAGCTCCAATGCCATTTTAAATCCGTTTTCCACCAACGATTTTGCATTTCGTCGAATATCATTTTGACCACAGAACGAGCATTTTAAATTGCAGTTATAGGTCAAGAGTATGGTCAGAATAAGAGGACGTTCATAGCCAATTGCCGTAGCTTCATGATTCATAACACAATCCTCTTTTTCAATGCTGCTTCTATCAAGTTCAATAGAAGATTAAGATCCGTTAACGTATTCTCGTTGAGACAGTCGTCTTCGAATTCAAATTCATATTCGCTTTCTATCGCCAGCAAAAATTCTAAAACGTCGATAGAGGTCATACGATACGTGTGGACGAAATTATCGGGAGCGCCCTCCAATGGCTCCGTATTAATAAACAATTTACCTGCAATCTCTTGCACCTTTTGTCGGATCGTCTCTCTTTGCATTTTCATCTATCCCCTTCTTATTATCTTATGAATTGATAAACAAATGGCTGAGCTGCTCTTTCATCTGGCAGCACTGTTCGCTTTCGACCAAAGCGAAAACTTCCGGGTCTCCCCCACGGCAGAATCGTTTTACCACGCAATTAGCGCAGACGCCATGCCGCATCAGCCTGCCAGAACGTTCCTTAATGAAGGAACGCATATTGGCCGCGCCGTTCTCCCACAGTTCCCTAATGGAATGTTGCATGACATTGCCGATGAACCAACGGTCATTGTTGATAAAGCTGGTGCTGCCCGTAACATCACCGTTATGCTTGATAAACAACGCCTTGCTGAACGCTGTGCTCCCCATTACCTCTGGAAAATAAACCAGTTGCAAATTACTCAAAAGTTTTATATTGTCAAGTCTTGATACAAAAGGAAACATGTAACTGGGGGTCACGAACAACACTTGAAATTCATCGGGGCATCTATGTTCTATCCATTTCGAGATGATGACTAGCGTATCCAAGATTTCTTCCGGACTCAGTCCGTAATCTTGTCCCTTAGTTTTGCTACTGACATCAACCATACATTGAATGTCGATGCCCACCACGCCCAAAGCTGCGGTAAAGTCTAGCATCTGCTCAATCTCCCGGTATGTCCCTTTTTGAAGCACATAATTAATTTTGACCGGACCGAGACTTTTCTCCAGATAACGATCAATATTAGAAACAACCCGCTTATGTAGCCCCTTAAACCCCCGCGTAGAATCATGAAGGGAAGGATTTGCGGAATCAATGGATACATGCAACTCCGTAATTAAAGGACGATTTTGATCGAAGTCTTCAAGATACTTATCTAATAGCAGCCCGCTTGTCACGACCTTGCTTGCAGCTGATTGATTTTTTATCGCCCTTAGCAACGTCATCAGGTGGGGCCATACAAACGGTTCCCCGCCGGCAATATCATAAGTATGAACGCCAAGAGCAGCGCCTTCATCCAAAAGCCGGAGATACGTCTCCAGCGGCAATTCATTCCTGTCCTTATTCACTTCTTCGACGTAACAGTAGCTGCAATTAAGCGGGCATCTCATTGTCGGATAGAAATGAAGTGTATCTGGAAAATCAGTTCCATTATGATTCATAGTGCTGATCATCCGCCTTCCTTCCTCATAAAATCACAAATTGCGGCAGATACGGTTTCCAGATCGTCATCGGTAATACCCGGAAATATCGGCAGGCTCAACAGTTGATCTGCAAACTTTTCCGTATGCGGCAAGCTAAAGGACGCTTTCGGGAAACGGGGCCGAAAGTATGGAAAACGATAAACCGGCGTAAAGTGTATTGTTGTCTTTATTCCGGAGACATTCAATTGTTTGATTAGTCGGCTTCTAAGTTCCTGCGGCACCCTGATAACGAACAAATGCCAGGAATGCTCTCCGTCAACCGGCTCGGTCGGCAACTGAATACCAGGTATGCCGTCCAACTTTTGCAAATATTGTGCGGCGGCCTGCTTCCGAAGCTCGTGCATTGTCTCTGCCTTCTTCAACTGCTCCCGCCCGATGGCCGCTTCAATATCCGTCATATTGTACTTGTAGCCAAGCGTATCCACCGTGTATTGCAAAGAAACATCTGAAGCCGGGTCGGAACCTTCCAGACGCGTCATCCCGAATAAACGTTTACGCACCATCTTATCCGCCATCACTTGATCCGACGTGACGATCATGCCTCCATCACCGATTGATAAAGCTTTTGTCGCATGAAAGCTGAAGCAGGTCGCACTTCTTGTATTCGGAAGCGCTTGGCCAATTCTTCTCCCTTTGTAGGTTGTAGAAAAAGCATGAGCCGCATCCTCTATGATTGCAAGACCGTGCTGACTTGCAATGTGCTGCAGCGCATCCAGATCGCATGGATAGCCTGCGTAATGGACGGGCATGATCGCCTTTGTTCGATCAGTCACCTTCTCAGCAACCGATTTAGGGTCCAGGCAGAGCGAGACCGGATCGATATCCGCGAAGACTGGGACAGCGCCGAGATACTCGATTGCTAGGATCGTGGCGCAAAATGTAAGCGGTGTTGTAATCACTTCATCGCCGGGGCTAATATCCATCGCGTCTAACGCCAGATGCAGCGCGCTCGTACAAGAATTAACCGCGATGGCATACTCGGCGCCGATATACTGTCTAAAATCCTTCTCAAAAGAAGACACGATAGGCCCTGTTCCGATTAAATGACGCTTGAGCGCCTTTGTAACTGCCTCAACCTCGGACAAATCAAAGTATGGCCTATGAAACGGAACCCCCATTCACTTAATCCTCCTAATCCAGACAGCCACCTTCTCCAAATGCGTTGATAGCGAATAAGCTTGGCGGTCCGTTATTTGAGAGTAAAAGATCGATATACTCTCCGTTTTTCTTCTCGTTTCTTTCTCTGTCGGATGATGCTCCAGGCACCCTTCCATTTGAAAGTCTTCTATTTCAAATTTTTCCCAGTTAATCATTCGCGAGTATTGGCTGTACGGTAGCTCGTGGTAGAACAATAGCCCTTTAATGCCAGGCTCCGTTTTGGCTGCATGAATAACGGCCTGTCGAAGGGCCAGATGATCGCAATGACCGCCAATGCCGGCAGGTGCCCAAATAAAAGAAGCGCCGCTTTGGACAATTTTCCGTACAGCGTCCACAACGACCGACCAGTTACCGTAGCCCAGGCCTTCATAGTCAAGGCCCGCGTCCTGATACAAGTTCGTTCGAAACAGCCGGCGAACGCTTGTAACACCTCGGTAGCCCGCCTCCTCCAAATCGAGCCGATTAATTTGATGACCTTCCGCTTCAAACCATCGCCGCTCCTCATCCTTGAGAATCGATACGGTGTTTTCATCATGCTCATACTGACGAATATTGAAAAACTCCTTACCAAACACCGTCCAAAACTCGTAATTGCATTCATTAAGCAACTTTCTTTCCAGCAGATGCCCAAGCGAAAAAGGAATATCATCCAAGTGCGGTTGCAAAAACAAATGCCGTCCGTGTAACCGTCTCAGATAATCAGCACTGAGTGTCCCCGGCAAGTTCCCCGCTATTGAGCTAGACATAAACCGCCCCTGTCTTTCGTGGTAATTGTCCAAGCACATGCGCGCCGTAATAGGCCGCTCCAATGGAGGTTCCGTTGTCACCAGCTGCCGGTTGAATGAAGAAGCGTTTGAACATGCCTGTTTTATAAAGCTTGTAATTCGCAACGCTGTTTAACGCAACGCCGCCGGCAATACAAATCTCGTCTAGGCCCGTTACTCGTCTTAGGTAAGCCGCCGCATGAATGACAGCTTCTTCTACGATTTTCTGAGCTGCCCAAGCCAAATCCGCCTGAACTTCGAAATGCTCCAGCGGCAGCTGACTTCCAAATTCAAGCAAAGCATCTAACTGCTCCAACGGAAATATAAATCTTCCTTCCTCACCGTAGTCAACAAATGCGCGCAGAGCTTTATAGTATTTATCCGTTCCGTATGGAGCAAGCCCCATCGTCTTTCCTTGATCAAACGGGCCGAAGCCTACGAAATGTGTTACGATATGGTAGAATCCGCCAATCGAATGCTCGGTAGGATCAATCGTCTCCCCGTACTGTTTTCTGGAAATTGCTCTTCCACCATGCGAAACGATATGATCGATTCTATTTTCCTCACCGACCCATAATGAGATAGAATCGAGAACGCCCTCATGTTCAGAGTTCCCTGCGCCATCTATGACGAGAATCGCCGCTTTATTGAACGACGAAGGATAGAAAGCGCTTGCTGCATGCGATAAATGGTGATTGATAAAGCAAATATCCGCTTTACGCGCAGTACGAGCGTAATAATATTTTTCTAGCGAGCTATTGGCGACAATAAAATCCGCCTGCTCCAACTGGACTCCTGTCTGACTCAAGGTGTATTGAAGAGCAGGAGTTTTCAGCAGTTTCTGTCCCATCCCGGGAAAGAAGCTGTGCTTCTCGCGTAATATACGCTCGTCTTCGATAAAACTAATAATACGATCATTCTTAAAAATACAGGTTGAAAAGTCATGACCCGACCCTCCGTAACCTATCACGATCATGGCGATCCCAACTTTCTTATAGTTTTACGACATGCACATCCCCCAAATAAAGCTCGTCAAAATTGCTTCCGAGAAAACAGCGAATGGCGTCCTCTGGCGTCTCGACAATCGGCTCGCCCTTTACATTAAAGGATGTGTTCAAGACGACCGGAACGTCTGTCATTTCGTAAAATGTTTCGATTAGTTGATAATAGTGTGGATTAAGCTCCTTCATGACCGTCTGTAGCCTGCCGGTTCCGTCAATATGTGTGACGGCTGGGATGATACTGCGTTTACGGGGCCATATGTCGGCTACCATTAGCATGTAAGGAGACGGAATGGCCAAATCAAAATACTCCTGTTGATGCTCCCACAGAACCGAAGGAGCGAATGGCCGAAACCCTTCCCTGAATTTGACTCTAGCATTGACAATGTCCTTCATCTCGGCACGGCGCGGATCCGCCAGAAAGCTGCGGTTGCCCAGTGAACGCGGTCCACACTCCGCTCCACCCTGGAACCAGCCAATAATTTTCCCATTTGCAATCGATGCTGCCGCTTCCTTAAACACGTTCTGGCATTTCCGAGCCGTAACCCGGTCTTCATACCGATTAATGGCAGCGGCGATTTCAGCTTCTGAATACGTTCTTCCCAAATAGGGACTGAATAACATAGACACTCACCTCATCAACCATGATTTACAACCGACCTGGCCTGCCATCTAGGCTGATTCATTATCACATGCCAGCCGTAATAGGCTGCTCCGATGGAGGTGCCGTTATCTCCGGAGGCCGGTTGTATAAAGTAATGCTTAAAAAGTCCCGTTTTATAGAGCTTATAGTTGGCAACACTGTTCAAGGCGACGCCTCCGGCCATGCACAAACAATCGGATTGTGTCAATTGCTTTAGATGCGAAGCTGCATGAATGACGGCTTGCTCGACTATGCATTGCCCCGCCCAAGCTAGGTCTGCACGAATCGCAAACTGTCGGTCCTCATCAAGCTCCCGCTCCCACAGTGTTCTCATCTCGAAGAGACGTTTAATCTGCTCGGGTCCGCATTCAAATCTTCCCCGGTCCGACAGCCGGACAAGTTTCATCATCTCGGGAAAGTAACGACTTGTACCATAAGGAGCCAGTCCCATCGTCTTGCCTTCTTCATGAAAACTGAAACCACAAACATAAGTTAATACTCCATAAAACCCCCCTATCGAGTCCGTAACAGGATCAATTGCATTACTATAGGGTCTAGCATCATATCGATATCCTATTTGCGTATCCAATATTTCAATTTTATTACCATTGCCGTATCCTAATGTGCATACCTCTAATGGTTGAGCAACTGACTCTACTTCTTCCTGTCCTTCGTAATTGCTTCCTCCGCCATCGATTGTCAATATAGCCGCTTCATTGAACAGTGAAGGTAAAAAAGCACTTGCAGCATGAGAAAGATGATGATTAATTCGTTCAAATCGTCTAACTTTAGATTGTAGTCTATGATAATAAAACTTGCTTAGAATATCATTTCCTACCACCAAATCCAAATTACTCCAAGTTAATCCAGTTGCATCTAGACATGCGTCTGATGCATTATACTTAATTAAGTCATATGAGGAACCTTTATAAAAAGCATGCTTTCGACGGAGCAATCTCTCATCCTCAATGCAGCATTTCATCTCCCCTCCTTGTAATAAACAACTTGAAAAATCATGAATTGATCCTCCTATCCCCATTACTATTGGCTCCATTGACATACTGCCACCTCCAACTATTACGATTTAGGCAAATCACTGAAAATGATTTTTCCAGTCGGAGATCTCGGTAGTCGATCGACCAGAAAAATCTTACTTGGTAATTTCTGCGGGTTCAGACGTTCCCGGCAATAAGCTAATATTTCTTCTTCCTTTACCTGATCCGATACTGAGACTATAGCAAATACCAAGTCGGAGCCACTTCGATGTTTCCCAGCATATACGTGCACATCGGTAATAGATTTCATACTCCGCAGAATGGAACTTACTTCAATTGGATTTACTTTTACACCGAATACATTAATCATTTGCTTAATTCTTCCCTGAATCAGTATTCGTCCGTCTTCGTCTAGTGAGCCGATGTCTCCGGTAGCAAAACTTCCTTCCTCATCAAATGACCGGTCGATATTTCCATCGGGGAGCAGATATCCGTCCATCATCGACAAGGTTCTCACCATAATTTCCTGATAAGACTCCTTCTGTGAAATACTGACCTGATTCCCCCCTATTAGATAACCAACATTACCTTCAATGAACTTACCGCCATCTCGGTCAATACTAATTTTCCCGGTTTCAGTTGTACCGTAAGCCACTGTGATAGAATAACCAAACTCTTTATAAAATCGATTGTATAACCCTATCTCAAGCGGCGATCCTGCCGTCAAAATAGTTGAGGGTAGAGACTTCTTTGAAACATTCAATTTCAGCAGCAACTCCAACATAGGTGGAACAGCAGTTAAAAGGTTAAACTCAATCTTTTCTAGAACCCTCAACAAAGACCGAGGATTAAATTCATCCATTAAAAATAGATTAGATGAGGTACATAGTGATAACATAAAAGCGCTTCCAAATCCAAAAGCGTGATTTAATGGTAATGGACACAAAACACTTCCACCATTTGATAGTTTTAAGGCCGAGCTGATCTGGAGCGCTTCAACTTGAGCAGACTCTCTTGATCGTACACAAAGTTTCAATTCACCTGTAGATCCCGAAGTTGGTTGTATATATACATTAGATTTTTTCAATATTCGGCTATCTTCCTGTGTTTGAATAATTATGAAACTGGAAGTATTGTCGTTAAATTTTTTTCGAATGCAACTTTCTTCGTTTTCCAACAGTGCATAATCTCGTTCAGACCAACTATCGGTAACTATTGTCTTTAAGCAATATTTTCTCTTCAACTCGAGCCATTCTATTGGTTTCGTTTGATTCGACAATAAAATAGGAATTGCTCCAAAACGTTGTAACGAAAAAAAATGAAGAATAAACATCGTACTTGAAGCAATAATTAATGTAACCGGCTCTCCAGGGCGTATGCCTGCATCCTTATACTGCCTCGTTATACGACTCATTCTACTGAATACATCCGCTTTTCTCATTACTGTATTATTGCTTAAATCAAATATTCCCCCGTCGAAATGTTCAAGAATAGTATTAAAATCCATTCAAACTCACCTTTATCGCAGTCTTTTTTTAATCCAGTAACAATAAATATGGAATTTATAACAATATTAGCATAATAATCACGAGTTATTCAATTCAATCTGTATAAGTGGAAAGAATCTTTATTTTGTAGAATTGCTGAATCTATTAATACTTGATTTCTCAAAAAAAGGAATTCATAACCATTATTATAAAATAAATATAAACTCCTCCCATCTTAGTATAATTAAGCATAAGCAACCTAGAGGCATTGCATCGGTTAGGGTGGTCGACTCAGGCCATTGGTCAACGACCTGCTGATAATGCCCTAATTTTTATCAAAATATACCCTAAAGTCGAAATAATTTATATTTTTACGAAATTAAAACAACAAACCCTTATCTTGTATTTTTCATGTTTTATAGTTAATATGATATTATCACCAGTATCAATATAGTGATGCTATAAGGAGTGATTCTCATTAAATTTACAATATCCTTTATCATACAAAATGGCTGGATCGCTCCCACTGAATCATTTGCATGCGAAAATAATTGGTTTTTTATTATAGCCCATACACCGCTGACTGTAATCTGGGATAATTGTAAAGATAGAATTGAGTCTGACGATATTGTAATCGGTTCAAATTTTGACATCATTAATGAGAGTAACCATCAAATGGGACAATTTTGTTGCATCGTATTTAATCCAAATATAAACATTCCTCCATGGAAACACCCGTCAATCCTCACTAAAAAAAAAAAAACTATCTATTCCATGATCTTACCTTTAGTAGAAAAAGCAATTAAAAACAATCCTATCCCATCGTCGCTTCAGGAAATAAGTAATAACCTGTTCCGTTTGTTTGAAATGCTTCAGATAGATGAGGCTTTTAAACCTAAGAATAATAAGAAGATCTCCAACAAAATTGACAATAGACTTATTTTAATAAATAGATATATTAGAAATAATCTAAATAAAAATATAACATTGCAAGAACTTGCCGATTTGATAGGTTGTAATCCTATTTATTTAAGTAATACTTACTCTAAGGTTTTTAACATTTCACCTATCAGACATTTACAAATAAAGAAAATTCAAAAAGCGAAACAACTTTTAAAAGAGACTAATCTCAGTATTGCCGATATTTCGTCTAATTTAGGATTTTATTCAATCTCCCATTTCTCGGATCTATTCAAAAAACATATCGGAATATCACCAAGCAAATTTAGGAAAATATAAAGTTTATAGGAACTAAACATGTATTTTAGCTCCTAGCATTAGATATTAGTGAAACAAATTAATAGCTAACTTTTCAGCGGAAACTCAGAAGGCTGTTGGAAGAATGAAGCTGAGGGAAGTCCAAAAAAAAGAACCGCAAAGGTGACCCGACTTGAAATCGTACCGCCACCTTCACGGGTTTTGTCTATCATTTCATATTGCTTTCCTATAACTACATTTAACTCAGGTTCGGATGCATTTCACTATTATAGCTTGATGCTACCGAGACTCGCTCCCTTGACAAACAAGCGCTCAATGCTTTTCTCTACCGCCGGGTCTGGGACCAATGGCGGCGCATGGTGAGGCTTGATTCGCGCATCCAGGATCATATTGTCACAAGCCCAATGCTTGTCCTTGTAATAGCTGTTCACACCATGGATATCATGTGAAGGATTGCTGCGCGTAAAGGCGGCCCACAGGAAATTATTCAGCGTGTCTCCCATGAAGGCAGCGTCATCACACAACACAATGAGCGGGCATGAATGCAGTTCGCCTTTTGATGCAATCGCCTCGGCAAGCTGCTGGATATTCTGCTGTGCCTTGCCATAGTCTGTGAAAGCCGGGCCCTGAACAGCAACAACACCCGGCATGATGAGGCTCACTGCCTCGAAGCCGCGCAGTGCTTTAAGCTGCTCCGGTACTTCTTTACACAGTTCCCGTTTCTTGTCGCCGCAGGCCGCGAACACGACTTTACTGCCTGTGTTCAGGCCTGTACCGGAGTAGTCCAACGTGTCAATCGTTGTATTCGTATAAAAATGAATATCACGGTGCAAATCCAGCCGCTCCAGAATATACGCCAGGAAATCGATCTCATGATGGGAATCCAGCGGCTGGTCTTCTTCTGCGGCTATGAAAAGGAATTTTGCCAGACTGAGCTGTCCTGTTCCCAAAATGCGGTTGGCAAGCGTCAAAATCTCCGCCGGCTGCTTGGCCTTCTCATACGGTGTGTACCGCTCGCTGCCGATTGCAAACAAGAGCGGGTGCACACCAGCGGCATCCACAGCATGCACTTCCTTCACACCCGGTATTTCATGCTTGATTGCATCGCCTGTCAGTTCATGAATGAGCGCACCGAATACGGTATCCTCCTGAGGCGGGCGGCCCACAACCGTAAACGGCCAGATTGCATTCGGCCGCGCGTACACTTTATGCACCTTCATAACCGGGAACGGATGTGTCAAGCTGTAATAGCCCAAGTGATCGCCAAACGGCCCTTCGGGCTTCGTATCGTAAGGATGAATTTCGCCTGTGATGACGAAATCCGCATCATTGCTGACACAAAAACCGTCCTGATAGCTATAGCGGAAGCGGCGCCCCCCGAGAAGTCCGGCAAAGGCCACCTCGCTGAGCCCTTCCGGCAGCGGCATAACAGCAGACAGCGTATGCGCCGGAGGCCCGCCGACAAAGCAGCTGACCTTAAGCGGCTCCCCGCGCTTTACTGCCTTGGACTGATGCACCCCGATGCCGCGGTGAATCTGGTAGTGCAACCCAATCTCTTTGTTCATCTCGTAGTCATTTCCGCTCAGTTGTACGCGGTACATCCCGAGATTGGAAT
Organism: Paenibacillus pinihumi DSM 23905 = JCM 16419; assembly: GCF_000422505.1. Lineage (GTDB taxonomy): Bacteria > Bacillota > Bacilli > Paenibacillales > Paenibacillaceae > Paenibacillus_D > Paenibacillus_D pinihumi. Next base: position 908,623 of record NZ_KE383864.1, read on the forward strand.
TCATCGGCCCCGGCTTATCGGGGTCCTCGGAATATACTTGAGGCAAGGTCACAAAGGCGCCTCCGTCCATTGGCCAGTGGTGGATGAGCGGCAGATCGGAAATCTGAATTTCCTGCATCGCTGACGCGCCTCCCTGCGACTTCATAGGCAGCGCCTTCCATGCCCCAAGCGCTGTATCTACATGCTTAAACGGCTGCTTCATGGCCTTGATCGGATCATTGCGCAGAGCGACGACATTTGTAGCAAGGTCCCAGGTCTGCCGGAAAATAAAGCGGCTTCGTTCCATCGTCCCGAACAGATTCGATACTGCGCGGAACTTTGACCCTTTTACATTTTCAAATAGTAAAGCAGGTCCACCCGCCTCATATACCTTCAGGTGAATAGCTGCCATTTCCAAATAAGGGTCCACTTCCTCACGGATGCGGATCAGATGCCCATTCCTCTCCAAATCAATGACGCATTGTTCCAAATTTTCATACATGAATTGATTCCCCCATCGTAATCCCAAACATTCTATGTTCTATTATGCAGCTTTTGTCTGGTGAAAGACAAGGAATAGGGGGGATTGGTCAAAGAACGTACACTTCTTGGCATGATGAACAAGGCTGATCCTTCGTTTCACCCCAGCCTTTAGCTTTTGCTGCTGGTTTACCATTCTTTCCTTATCTTAGTCCCTTTCTATTTAACTGAAATTGTCCTCCCCATACTTTAACCGTGTATTCTCTTTTGCCGCCGGCATAAGTCAAATGGTTTCCGTTGGAAACCAAGGGAAACTCACTTTTGATGCCACCTGGCGTTTTTTTAACATGGATGTTGAAGCCATCATTTTCCGGTATGGAGACCGTGATCCTGGCTGACGTGGAAACAGAATGAATCTGCTCAGGGACACTCAGAGAATTGATTGCCGCCCTTCCTCCGGTGAATCTGGATTCTATACTTTGATATTTTCCGTTCAATTCTGCAGTTGATGATGTGGATCGGATACACATTTGCCTGGCATTCAGACTAGTCCCTATTACCTTCGAACCTGTGATATGCAAATCCAGTTCTCCCAGTTCACCTGACACATTCGCACGGCCGGAAGTAATCCGGCATTTACAGGACTCCGCGTGGAGTCCTGCAACGCTTAATTCTCCGCCTGTAAGCTTAATGATTATGGAGTTCAAACGTTTCTCGGGAAGGTACACTTCCAGCGTGGTTCGGCTCATGTTGAACCCGATATTCAGAAATCGCTTCCTTCCATCTGCTATAAGCAGCTCCTGGCCTTTCTCCTCCACGTAAAAAAGCTTGGATGCAGGAAAGCGGTCCGTTGTTTTTTGCACAATGCGAAGCTCATCTTGTCCGCTTGGTAAAATACACAATTGACTCGCAAACCAATCGATGGTGATGTCAGAAATCAAGCCATTGACAACCAGTTCTTTACGTATCGTCAAGCCGCTAGCCATTCTTGTTGTACGCTCCTGTATCGGAATGCCTGTCGGCAATTTTCTGAATGAGTGAATCATTTACAATATCAACACCGAGGGTTCTCATCATGTGCTGCAAAAATCGCAGCCGGCTCACTGTGCTCTCCCGTGTTCGGTTAAATAGGAATGGATTGATCCAAATATTGACGAGCAGCATAAAGACTTCCGCGCACTCAGCTGGAAATTCGGTCGTGAGCGATCCGTCTTTTGTACCGTCTATAATCAATTGTGCAATCGTCGGAGCATTTCTATTTACACTTTCCTGAATGCCCGTAACGACGAATTGCGGGTTTTTGATTTGTGTAACAAGAACTTTATCCATGGAATGCAATTCATCATCGACAATCAGCACTTCCAAAATATAAACCAGCTTCTCCCTGGCATTCGCTGCCTTCGAACGCTTAATCAAGTTATCCAGCACTCTTGCCGCATGATTAAACTGTTGTTCCATAACTGCAGCCAGGATGTCCTCTTTCGAACTGAAGTGATGATAGATTGCACCTTTGGACATTCCCAGCTCATTTATGATATCCTGCAAACTGGTTTTATCAAATCCATTTTCAGTAAACAGCCTGGCTGAGACTTGCAAAATCATTTCAAGTGTCTGCTCCGGGTACTTGTTTCTTGCCATAAGAAACCTCCTTTACATACCGACGGTCGGTATTTATCATAACTAAAAAAGCTGAATTTTGTCAAGATAAGGAAATATCGTTATTGCGTGATAAAACTAAATACGATTTAATCTGTCATTGCGCTCCCTAAAGGACACCCACTTCAAGTACCGCCGCAATCCAATAAAGCTGATCCAGGCAATCCCTAACAAAACCCCGCTGAGGAGAAGCGCGGCTGGCAAACTTAGCAGCTTGGGAATTTCATAGCCGTTAGCGATCCCCATTCGAACCCAGTCGACCCCAAACGTACGCAGTACGCCACCAGCTACCGCAATGAACGCGCAGATTGTGAAGCCCACGGAGATAACACTAAGAATGGGTACCACGAACATGCCTATCAAACCTGATGAACAGTAAAACCAAGCCTTGCGGAGAAACAACCTTGAATTTCTCGAATGTGTGGCCATCTAAGCCCTCCTAAAATTTCCACCCTTATTGGAGTAGATCAGTGAATCAGCGAGCCATGCCCATTGCGTATTCTTTTTTTATGTTTCAATTCGAGCAAATACAACCTCCTTTCTTACCGCTATAATACTACACGCATTCCTTTTTATACCACTATTAATTCTTCTGCTCTCGAAGCTTGCTTTTCTGACCTTCGTATAAGATTCCAATTTTTAATCTGGATACAACGAAAAAGATCGAAATCATAGGCAATACGTCGCCTGAATTCGACCTTCGCTCCGCTTGAAGAGTCATGCAATGCCCTGAACAGAAAAGAGGCTTAACCTTTTGTCTTGTAAAACTCATGATAAAGCTTCATCAGCGCCCGCTTCTCAATCCTTGAAACATAGCTCCTGCTAATGCCAAGCTCCTTCGCAATTTCCCGCTGCGTGCGTTCCTCTCCTCCAGCTTCCAGGCCAAAGCGCCCGACGACAACTTCCTTCTCCCGGTCATCCAAAATATCGAGATTTTTATAAATTTTACTCTTTTCAATCTTGAGTTGTACTTTGTCTACTACATCATCAGCCTCTGTACCCAGAATATCGATTAGGGTAATTTCATTTCCTTCTTTATCTGTACCAATGGGATCATGAAGTGAGACGTCCTTGCGTGTCTTCTTCAGCGACCGAAGATGCATAAGTATTTCGTTTTCTATACAACGGGCCGCAAAGGTAGCCAGCTTGGTTCCTTTCCCGGCCTGATAGCTTTCAATCGCCTTAATCAGACCAATTGTTCCGATGGAGATCAAATCCTCCAAATCCTCGCCGGTATTGTCGAATTTTTTGACAATGTGAGCAACAAGCCGAAGGTTATGCTCGATCAGCAAATTACGGGAATGCTGATTGCCTTCGGCAAACAGCTTCAGATGCTTCGCTTCCTCTTCCTCTTGCAACGGCTGTGGAAATGCATTGTTTTTGACATACGAAACAAGCAGCGACAGTTGCTTGATAAACATGGCAATTGCCGCGAACAATCCTGGCATGAATCGGCCACCTCCACGCTGTATTACCTGTCCGGGGTCATTCCCTTATCCAGGCGAACATTGAAGTCTGTTCTTAAGTGTATGTGGGTATGCGCCCATTCGTGCCTGTACGTCAGCAGATTGCGACAATTCGTTATGCCGGGTCTGTCCAACCAATAAACTGCTGCCAGAGAATCATTTTATTGCAGCTATTGAGAGCCACTGCGGCAATGCCGCCAAAGGGTTAACTTTCCAATCGCACAGCATCGCAAGCTCCTCCCCTGTCCGTTTGTCCTCTTCAGTAGAGGAGTCATCGACCCAAAATGCCCCGTCCTCTGCATACATTTCCTCCATGTGTTAAGCCTGATAAGGCCAGCGCATTTGTTAAATCTTGAATACGCCACTTATAAGTTGGCGGCTCTCCGAAAGGACCTGTAGCATCATAGGGTTTCACGGCAATTAATTGTTCCGTATTCGAACTTAAAGGCCGCATAAACGGGTGAATATCAAACATGATATACCTTCCTCCAGTTTTAAGCACCCTGCTTATATTTTGATACATGGCATTCAAATCATTAATCCAAACATGCACACCATTCGAGGTGTATACCAGGTCGTAGGCATCACTTTGTATTTGTCCCAGCTGCATCGTATTCTCGCAGACAAATTCAATATAATTCTCCCTGTGATCCATTTTCGAACTGTTCACACTCTAGTGAATTTGTCCAAAGCCAAAGCTCTGATTACAAGCAAACATAGAGGTTTATATTTTTGACAAATAGTCGGGTTTAATTTATATGATATTCCCTTCATCCTTGCGATTCAATGGCAAAACAAACTTTTTCACCCTCAGTTCATGTTCAATTATTAAATGCTGTTGATTGAGCGATTGGTATTCCTCCAGGACCGCACACAGTATTCTGGCGATGAGGATGCTGTCTCCCAGAGCGTTATGCCGCTGCACATCATCGGAACAGATATTATAGAAGCTGATTAAAAAATCTGTCGAACACACTTCCTGAATCTCAGGATGGAGAGCAGAGAATAAAACCTTTGTATCCAGCATCTCCTTTTCCAGCGCCCCGAGCCCGTGCCTTTGCAACTCCTTTTGCAGCAGCGGATAGTCATATTCAAACCCGCACTGTGCAATTAAGACCACATCGTCCCCCATAAAACCGCGAAACTGCCTGATCGCGGCTTCCAATGAAGGCGCAGACGCTAATGACTCATTCGTGATGCCCGTAAGCTGTTCAATCTTGGGAGGAATGGGCTTTGATGATTTCACCAGCGTATCAAACATCCGATTATGATCGATTTCACCGTTCACAACCATAACAGCGCCGATCTGGGTAATACAGTCCTCATTCTCATCCGGCCCTGTCCCTTCCAGATCAAACACACAATAAGTTCGCTTCGCAAGATCATGAAGCTGTATATTTTGAACCGTATAATGGTGTTCGTCCTGATGTTGAATTAAAGGCTTGAATCCTGTCACCGCTGGTTGCCCTCCTTGAATTTTATCCTTCCCGTTCCACCATCGCCTCGAGCACCTTCCCGATGCTGTCCTTCACGCGTATATTAGCCAGCCTGTCCATCGGTGTACCGCCTTTATTGATCAGCACCATCCGATCCCCCTTGTACAAGCGGACCAGCCCCGCGGCAGGCTGGACGGTCAGCGAGGTGCCTGCAACGATCAGCATATCAGCTTCGCTAATATGTGCAGCAGCCCGCTCCAGCACTTCCATGTCCAGACTTTCCTGGTAGAGCACCACATCCGGCTTAATTATTCCGCTGCACTGACTGCACCGGGGGACGGCCCCTTTAGCCTCAATGACCACAGATAACGGATACGATTCCCTGCAATTCATACAATAGTTCCGCTGCACAGAGCCATGGAGCTCCAGCACATTCCGGCTTCCTGCCAGTTGATGCAGCCCGTCAATATTTTGGGTGATGACCGCCTTCAATTTCCCGCGCCGCTCCAGCTCTGCTAACGCCAAATGCGCCTTGTTCGGCTTGGCTCCCGAATAGATCATTTTCGAGGTATAAAATTGGTAGAAATCTTCAGGATGCGCCATAAAAAAATGCCGGCTCAGCATCTCCTCCGGTGCCAGCTTGCGGTTCTCCCGGTTGTTAAACAAGCCGTCCGCCGATCTGAAATCCGGAATCCCGCTCTCTGTCGATGTTCCTGCCCCGCCAAAGAAGACAATGCGCTCACTTTGGAGGACAAATTGCTTCAGATCATTCAAATTATAGTTGTTTTCCATTCCGGTCCTTCCTTCCTGATATGGAGTAGCAGACAGACATCATATTAAACTGGATATGAAGCATCACAGCTATAAGTATGGACTGCGTTAAATCTGTAACAGCTCCGAATACAACTCCACCTGCGAAGGCAAAAAGCATGTATCTTATGCTTGACTGATTCAGCTTATAATATTGCAAATGTGCAATAGCAAACAAGACAGCAGAAATCACGATTGGAACAGAAACAGGCAAGTATAGCACCTCAAATGAGGTTGTATACAGGAGCGATTGATTCAAGATTGGAATAATCAAACCTCTAAATATGATTTCTTCAATAACCGGATACGCCACGATAAAATTGATTTGATTGAATTTCCCTTCAGGTTGATAGCCTGAATACTTGGAAATCCACAGATTGGCAATCACGATAATTAATGCAGCAGGCCATACCTTTTCGTAATGAACAGGCAGATTAAATATATAATGATCTTGTACAAAAAATGAAGAGATGATCGCGATAACTCCCCAAACATACACCACGTATCTTCCGGCTTTGCCAATTACACTTCCAGTTTTTCTGAATACTGCTTCCAATACCTTAAAGGAAAATGTTAAAAGCAGCACCACGATCAGAGAAATCATCACAGCTGTCACTCCTATACCGTACACCTCTTTAAGAAATAGGGATTTCCAAAAACATAATTGGATTCATATCAAATAGTATACATGAACAACATGAAATCCGATATTTTTTCCCCGGCACTTCTCCATACTTGTTCTAAGTTGTCGGGTCAAAATCAGCATTCGTATCCCGTATGACATCCGAATCTTGTAATCCGGCTGCCGGGACATCAATGCCTTGGCATTGCCCCAGAGCACATTATACAAACACAGCGTCCAGAAAAAATTGAATTTGCAGCTATCACTCTAACAAAATTAGCGATAAAAAAGACGCTTCCATCCCGCGTATACAGCGGTTTATAAACGTCTCACAACTTCAATGCTAACTGTCCAGCATGCTCTCCGGCTTAACTTCTATATCATTAATTCTCGAAATAGCGTGTCAAATCATCCAGCATGGAATTGGCCGCGTTCGGGCCGTAGCCGCCAAACCAGGAATCAGAGGCAACCTGATATACCTGGTTGTTTTTGACTGCCTTCATATTTTTCCATACCGCCAGATTTTGCAGCTCATTGTAAATTTCATTGTTATCATTAATGAGCAAAATATAATCCGGATCAATTTCCGGCAGTTTCTCATTGGATAATACCTCGTATCGGCTTTCCGGGCTGGTAACCGGGAAGACCGACGGCCTGGTGAAGCCCATATCATCGTACAGCCACCCGTAATCCATGTCCCCGTAATAACGGACATCATTCCGAATGCGCAGCACCATCAGCGTTTTGCCGGAAGTCCGCTCTTTAATTTTCTCCGCTATCTCTTTTTTATGATTTTCAAAGCCGGTAATGATCTCTTCTGCCTTCCCGGACAAACCGAAAGCAGAAGCGGTCGCGCGGAAGGCTTCCTCCCAGTTCGGAGCTACATAGCCATTTTCCAGCATTGCTGTTGACGCGATTTTTGCATATTTTTCATAAATTTCGCTGCTGTTCGTATCGGTCACGATCAAATCCGGCGCTTCCTCCAGCAAAGTTTCAAGATTGACGCGCCCCTGCTCGCCAATAATTTTAACATCCTTCAAGAACGGCTGCAGATAAGCAGGGAAATCCTCATTTTGCGATTTTACCGTTAAGGCAGGCGTCAAACCCAGCGCAATAAAATGATCCGTTAAATACGTCACAGTAGTGGCGATATTTTTTGGCTGCTGCGGCAGTGTATGCTCGCCCTTGATATCCTTGAAAGTAAATGTTGTCCCCTGAACTGTACCCGCAGCAGAATTGCTGGAATTCTGCTGGTTCTGCTCCTGCTCGCTGCTGCCGGAGGGCGGCGGAGTCTCTTGCTTCCCGCAAGCCGCCATCAAAGCGGCCATTAAAATCAATATCATCACTATAAAGTATTTTGCGTTATGCTTCATTTGCTGTATGCTCCTTTATATCTTTGTCCTGCCCGCGATTCGTCATGACACGGGTGCTGGCAATTAATCCTCTTGCATCGGTAATATTCATGAAAAAGCTGCTTGCCCCGGCAGGCAGACGCGCCGTCGCTTTGCTTATTGCCCCGTCCAGGACAGCGTCTGTGGCTGTCCACCCCGCATCTTGCCGACTCAGTCTGTCTGAACACCAGTAAAGCTGTGCCTTCACGGCAGGATATGCCGCATTGTAATGAACGACAATCTCCTCCCCCTGCCGGAGTACATCCCCAATCTGTGGAAGCGGCATGCTGTCCTTCACCACACTGTCCGCAAATGCAAATAGCTCCTGCGCTGTACAACCCTCCTGGTAGGAGTGCCCCATTCCATCCCGAATGCTCAATCTGCTTGCCGGCTGATTGCTCCTGTTCAAATCATAAGAACGAATAAAAATGGATAGCGGAAAATGCGTATCCCGGCTGCTGTTCAACCATAGCATCGGCAGTTTGCTTTCCGGCAAATATGTTGAAGGGTCCCATAAAAGGCGTGTCTGAAGAACTGCTTCGGGAGGCATGCCCGCGATTGCTGCACCGTACAGACTCCCCGGTTCATGTAAAAAACCGCACCCGTATACGGGCATGGCGAAGCTGAGCCTGTCATCTAGCCCGGCTGCCAGACTTGTAATAATGCCTCCCCAGGAGATGCCGGTCATACCAACCCGCTGGCTGTCCACCTCCGCAAAGGAACGGAGCAAAGAATGGCCGCTCAGCACTGCCGCTACAGCATGGTACATCCACTGGTCGCTCACCGGGGCCATGTAATCCGTAAAAACCCCCTGCTTTTCAGGACCGCTCCACGGGTGCCCCGAAAGCTGCAAGCACTCCTTTAACTGCCATTCCGGGGAAGGAACATGTCCCTCCAAATCCATTGCCAGCGCAGCATAGCCCCGCTCATTCCATAACCTCACCCACTCCTTGAACGCCGTCCCCGCCCCTCCATGGACAAGAACAACAGCAGGAGACTTCTGCCCCGAGACAGTCCGGGGATGCCCGTAATAGGCAAAAATACGGGTCTCTCTCCCTTGATAGGGAAGCCCTTCATAAAAAAAAGCGCTCACTCTATCTTCATCGTACTCTGAAGCCGGATACACATTCGGCACCTGATACAGCTGCTCCAGATTCCAAGGTATGTCCCCTTTAATTCATCAACACCCCTTCATATTTCGATAATGATTTTCTTTCTCAATAAATACTATCACCCCTTCCCGTATATGAACATGGACAATAAGATGTTCACATCTGGATTATTGTCCGCCCATCAGCCTGCCTAAATGAAGCAGTGCGCGGTCATGCGACCAGGCGGAATATTCGAACAGTTTGTCCGTACCGATTTCATAAATCCGGCGATTTTGTACTGCTGTCAGACCGCGCCAGAGATCACTTCCTTGCAGTTCCTGCCATTGCCGCGCCGCGCGCAACGTTGGATCTACCATAATAAGCAGAACATCAGCATCATACCCGTCAAGCTCCTCACGAGCTACCGTCTGGAATACTTCCCTGTTCTTTACATGATGGGTAGGCATAAAATTGAAGTCGCCATACAGTACGGCTCCTGCATTGCGCCCTGCGTAAATGCGGTAATGCGAATCCATGACGCGTACAATATTCAAGGTCGCTCCGCCAATCTGGCGCCGGATGCTGCGATACACGTCCTCCGCCTTCCTGCTGTATGCCGACAACCAGGCTGACGCTTCATCCGTCTGTCCAACTGCCTCTGCAAGTTGTTCAAACTGCTGCCGCCAGTCTGCTTCCAGCCAAGAGACGGGAACGACGGTCGCAATTTGTCCGAGCTCAGCCTGGGCCTCTGGATTCAAAAAATCGGTGCAAAAAATAAGCTCCGGTGCTGCCTTGCGCAGCATGGACAAGTTATGTTCCCACAGCAGCCCTTTCCCTTCCTCGCATGAATGGAGGCGCAGCATGCGGCTGTATGGCTCATGATGATTATAGAGTGCCGCTGCCTTTGGCAGCAGCCGCAGTGCAAGCAGACTGCCCGAGAGCGGATCGGATACACAGGCAATATTGCGGCGGCGGCTCTTGACGAAGGCTGCCGGGGAACGTCCCGACTTCTGTTTAAAACGGCGGCTGAAATAAAATTCATCCTCAAAGCCGACTTCTCCTGCGGTCTCCTTCACGCGCCTGCCTTGCAGCAGCAGTTCCTCCGCCTTATCCATGCGGATATCCATTAAGTAAGTTGTTGGAGACTTGCCCGTTTGCCGCTGAAACGCATAAGAGAAATAACCTGGACTCAGTCCCGCCATATTCGCTAACTCGGCCCGCATCCAAGCCCTACCCGGCTGCTGCTCCATTAAACGGACAGTGTTTCCAATTGCATTAGCAGTCGTCTCCCCCTGTGATATGCGCTGGCCGTTCATCAGCGAGCCAATCAAGAGGTACAGAAGCGACTGCACTCTGAAGCTGTCCGGAATCACTGCGGTCTGAAGCTGCTCCAGTTCCATGCAGTATGAATTCAGTTGACGGCTGTCCTCCACACGGCACCACCCTTCTGCATAGCGATCCATCCGTATGAAGCGATTTTCACAAGTTTCCCCATAAGCCTCGAAGCGTACGCACCAGCCATTTAATGGCTCTTGACCGGCTGACAGATGAACGGGCTGCCCTGGTGATACGACATAGCCCTCTTTGGCCTGCAACCCCACAGCATCTGTTGCGGCATGAATCTTGCCCGCTCCGCTTTGACAGATAACAGCCGTATGCCGTTCATTTGCATCATAAGTCCGTTCTCCTCCTGCCGCAACGGAGAAGGCTTCTATGGAATTAAAGCGAAGCAATACAGCGGCTCCCTTCTGATCAGCATGCATGATCAAGCTCCTCCCCATGACCGGATTTGAGCCCCATTCCGGTCTGAATATAGAATCTGATTGTAATACCTCTTATCATAATGAGATCTGAAAATGTTGCAACTCATGGCGGGTAAAAATGAGTATTTTCTTAGAAACATGAAAGAACATTAAACACCCTGAATAATATAATTGACAATCATGAAGAATATGGCATAGGATAAGATCATATTACGCAATTCATTTGTGGAGGGACGATATGTTAGCCGAGGAACGCAGACAGCGTATACTGGATACGCTTGTCAAGGACGGCAGAATTGTTGCTAAAGAACTCGCGGATCAGTTTGAACTTTCGATTGATTCCATCAGGCGGGATCTGACAATTATGGAGCAGCAAGGTCTTCTGCAAAAAACATACGGAGGCGCCATTACATTGCCTTCTCCGCCGAAGGTTCGCACGCTGGCTCAGCCGCGTTCCATTCGTTATAGCCATGCAGCAGAACACCAGCACGCCATTTCCAGATGTGCGGCTTCTCTGATACAGCCTCATGACACCGTTTTTATCGGCGGAGCCGGGATTCACTATGGCATGCTCAGCCACCTTCCTCAGGATTTTCCATTTACAGTCGTCACCAACTCCCTTAAAATTGCAGAATTGATCCGCAGCCTAAGCCACATCGAATCTTATCTCATTGGCGGCAAACTGCGGACTAATGGCGAGAGCATGTTCGATACCGTTGCATTGGAAATCGTGAAAAAGTTTAATTTCGATATCGCATTCCTTACAGGCGGCGGGATTTGCCGGGACGGCATTAGTACAGCTACACCGGAGGGGGCCGCTTTTGCCCGTGCAGTCTCGGAGCTGTCCCGCCGCACAATTTGTCTTGCCCCGCATGAGAAGCTGGGCGTTAGAATGTTTGCCAAAACAATTCCGCTTCAGCAGATCGATTTGCTGATTACCGACCAGGGCGCCCCAGAAAAGATCATACGTGAAATTGAGCATCTTCATGTAAACATCATGATTGCGGATGAGGAAATTCCCATTGAAGGAGCGAACCATGAAAGCAATTAAAGTGGAACAAACAGCATCACTGCAAGGCTCTGTTAAAATTCCCGGCTCCAAGAACAGCTCGCTTGCCCTGCTTGCGGCAGCTTGCCTGTCAGATGAGCCTGTCACACTTCTTGGCATTCCAGATATTGCGGACTTAAGGGTCATCTATGAGCTGGGCGCTGAGCTGGGCCTTCAGGTTGATCGCACCCCTGCAGGAGCTGTTACACTCGATCCGAATAAAATCAGCCACACAACCCTTGATCCGGCAAAGTCCTCATCGTTCCGATCTGCTTATTATTTCGTCGGTTCCTTATTAGCGAAATTCGGCAAAGTATCCGTCGGCTACCCTGGAGGAGACGACTTTGTCAGCCGCCCGATCGACCAGCATATCAAGGCTTTGAAAATGATGGGAGCCTCCTTTACTTTCCATGAAAATAGATACACTGTAGAAGCCAGGGAACTGAGAGGCGCGACCATTTATTTTGATGTCGTAACAAGCGGCGCCACTATCAATATCATGCTTGCGGCAGCACGGGCAAAGGGAACGACAACGCTGCTGAATGCCGCGCGTGACCCGGAAGTCACGGACACCGCTAATTTTTTGAATCAAATGGGTGCTAAAATTGTAGGGGCCGGAACAGACACAATTCGCATCGAAGGTGTAGATTCCCTCAAAGGATGCACCTATACCGTGATACCGGACCGGTTGATTGCAGGCGCATTTTTAATGGCAGCCGGTATAACTGGCGGTTCTGTAACGGTAGAGGATATCATCCCGGAGCATCTGACTTCATGCTTGGCCAAGCTGCGTGAAATTGGCCTTGATATTCAGGAAGAAGCCACTTCAATAACGGCGCATTCTACAGGAATTCTTCGGGCTGTACGGGTAAGAACGGCCATGTATCCCGGCTTTGCTACCGACCTGCAACAGCCATTAACAGCCTTGCTGACACAAGCGGGCGGCAGAAGCATCATCGGCGAGCGCGTCTATCCGGCGAGATTCAATCATGCTTACCAGCTCATGCGAATGGGGGCCGAGATTAAAGTCCGTTCCGGCGTTGCCCTTATTCAGGGAGGGCGGCCGCTGCATGGCGCTCTGGTTCATGCGTCAGATGTGCGGGCAGGCATTTGTCTGATTTTGGCCGGACTCTGTGCCGAAGGCACAACTACAATTGCCGGGGTACAGCATATTGAGCGGGGTTATGAAGATGTGGTTGGTTCTTTCCGTGCACTTGGGGCACGGATAGGCATATATGAATCCGCTTCGCTTCCAGGCGTAAATTCAGCAATCCAGCAGTGTAATTAACTAAATGTCAAAACAAAGAAGCGAAGTTCCGTGAAGCCCTCCGGCTCCGCGAAACTTCGCTTCTTTTTCAACTCACGCTGTTCATATGGCGTAATTCCCGGCGCGATGGCACGGTACACAAAGCAGAACCATCTTACGCAGCCTTTATCAGTCCACCGACAACAAATGCTCGATGAATCCCCCTATTTCCCGCTCACGATCGACAAAGTGAATCTCCAAAATCCAGTCTCTCAACAGGCCGTTCTTGTCCGGGTCACGCATCGGAATATGGTTATCCGGGTGAATATAATTGTCAACCTCTTCGCCTTGCACGACTTCATGGGGAAACTCGCCGATCAGATGGCCGGCATGAATATTCCCGAATTCCCAGTCATACTTGCGGGCAAGCTCGCACACATAGGCGTACAGCTCGCTGCCTGTAATATCCGGCTTGGATTTGAAATAAGCTTTGCCTTCCTCCCACGCCCGGGCGATATCATCACGCAGTTTGTGCTTGGCCGGGTCCTCTCCAAGGACATAGGTCCGGCCAAAGTCTGCTTCCCAATCCTCAAAGATCGGTCCAAAATCCAGGAATACGATATCGTCCTCGGTTACCATCAGATCCGGCGGGTTCTCATTATAGGGATGCAGCGTGTTTTTCCCTGCACGTACAATCCGCTTATGCCAATATTTCTTAATACCAAACATTTCAAAGGCCAAATTGTATATGTCACGGTTGATCTGTTTCTCAGTCACCCCGCTGCGAATGATGCCCTTATCTTCAATAGCCTTGAACAATTCCCGCGCCTTGCTCTCCGCCTCGCGAAGCGAAGCGTAACGTTTCTCTAATGATGCTTCCAATTCCCCACTCTCCTGCAATCAAATTCTGTCTCAACTCTATTATATGGAAAACAGCCATGCTTTCCAACTTTCAACAAAATTCCTTTTCTGGAATGCCAATCTTAAAAAAACACACCTGATCCCCTAAGTTCACCACATTGAAAGGGGTTCCAAATACCCACATAATAGGAGATGCGGCACAGATCGTTCATAAATCATTCAAATCTAAGGGGGATTGAAATGACAACGATGAAGAGAATACTGAAACTGGCATTAACCGGCACACTGGCGCTTAGCCTTGCGGCATGCGGAGCAGCCAACAAACCTGCGACTACGGGCGGCACAGAGGGTGAAGGTGCTAAAGAGACAGGGAGCAAGCCCCAGAACATTACGATTACGTTCCAAAATATTTATCCGGACCCGACTGATCCGAAGCAAGGCATGCTGAAAAAGATTGTGAAGCAGTATGAAGAAATGCATCCGAATGTCAAAATTGAGCTGGACTCCCTCAATACGGATCAGCAAAAGCTCAAGCTGAAAACCCAGGCAGCCTCCAAAGAGGTACCTGACATTACAATCGTGAACCCGGCAGCGCAGATGCAGCCATTTGTTGAAGCCGGCCTGCTTGCACCGCTTAACGACATGGTTGAGAAAAACGGCCTCAAGGATACGTTTCAGGAAGGCATTCTGGACTGGTACACCTTCGATGGCAACCTGTATGCCCTTTCTGACGGCAACAATATCGGCCTTGTCTATTACAACAAGGAATTGTTCGAGCAAGGCGGCGTAGAAGTGCCGACTACCTTCGAAGAAATGATTGAAGTTGTAAAAGCTCTGAAGGCCAAAGGAATCCAGCCAATGGCGATCGGGGAGAAGGACACCTGGACCGGTTCCTTCCTGTTCATGAACATGCTGCTTCGTACGAACGGCCCCGGCTTCCTGCAGCAAGTAGTTGACGGCAGCAAAACCTTTGAAGATCCGGCGTTCATTGAAGCGGTTGACGCCTTCCAAAACCTCGTTCAAGCCGGTGCATTCCAGGAGGGCGCGACTTCCTTCGACTATAATGCGGGCGAGAACCTGTTCAAGACCGGCAAAGCAGCCATGTACTACATGGGAAGCTGGGCTACAGGCGGTATCGAAGCATCTTCTGTAGACGGCAAGGTAGGCGTATTCAAGTTCCCGACCATCAACGGCAAAGGCAATCCGGATGAATTCATGCTTGCACCAGGGAGCGCATTCGCAATTTCCGCCAACAGCAAGCATTTGGAGGAGACCAAGGACTTCCTGAACTATTTCATGCTGAACTTCCCGAAAGAAGCCTTCGAAGTGAGAGGCGCAGTCGGTATTGCCCAGAAGGTGGACGGCGACTTTAAAGCGGCGGGCTACTCGGATATGGCGATGGAGGTCCTCTCGATGTTCAAGGATGTAAAAGGCGGAGACATTGCATTCGACAACACGATGAATTCCGGAACTGCACAAGTGCATCTGACCAGTATCCAGAACCTGTTTGTGCAGAAGAAAGATCCCGCTGAAGTGGCCAAAGAGCATCAGGACGGTTACGAGTCCAACATTAAAAAATAACGATCAGGGTGCGTCAGGGAGTGCATGAGTTGACTCCCTAGCGCACCTTCATTTGGGAGGCGCGAGAGATGAAGGTATTAAGAGTCTCCAAGCTGACGATAGCACTGTTCGTGCTGCCGTGTTTGCTGCTCTATATCTGTCTGGTCTTCGTTCCGATTCTGGTCTCTTTGTACAGCGGCCTGCTGGACTGGAACGGAATCGGCGAATCTACATTTGTCGGATTGGAAAATTTCACAAATCTCTTTTTTAACGATAAAGTTTTCTGGCCTGCAGTCAAACGCACGCTGATGTTTGCCGTTTTCTCCATGGCGGAAATTCCGATTGCATTATTTATTGCCATTTTGCTGAACCGTTTCATCAGACGGCCTAATTTTCTCGTATCGAGTTATTTTCTGCCGGTCATTTTGTCCGTTGTCATTATCGGACAACTCTGGATGACCATCTACAATCCGGCGTCCATGGGCGGTATGCTCAATCAGATTCTGGAGGCATTGAACTTAAAGAGCTGGACACGCTCCTGGCTCACCGATCCTGCTATTGCCATGTACAGCATTTATTTTGTGGCACTGTGGCAGTACCTGGGCTACCACACGCTGATTCAATTTACCGGTATTCAGAATATCCCCGCAGACCTGTATGAAGCGGCCAAAATAGATGGAGCCGAAGGCTTGAAAGCGGACTGGCATATCACCTTTCCGATGAATATTCCGATCTTCAAAATTTCCATCGTTCTTGCCTTTATCGGCTCTCTGCAAGCATTCGACATGATTATGGTCATGACCGGCGGCGGCCCCGCCAATGCAACCGACGTGATCGCGACCCATATGTACAATATGTCCTTCAAATCGATGAAATACGGCTATGGCAGCTCGATTGCCGCATTCCTCGTCGGCGTTTGCCTGGTCGCAACCATTATTATCAATTATCTGTTCAACCGTCTCGAACGGAAATATTCTTAAGAGAGGAGGATACAAGTTATGAAATCAAACCTGAGTACCGTCTCCCGGTCGGCAACTGTTCACACGAAACCGCGTTTCTCCATTGCCAAACCGCTGGTCTACCTGTTGCTGGGCATTCTGTTCGTTACCCAGCTGTATCCTCTGATCTGGCTGGGCATATATTCACTCAAGAACAACGAAGAGATTTTATCCGGGTCGTTTTTTTCGCTGCCGGCAGTGCCACAGTGGGTCAACTTCCAAAATGCGATTGAGGCGGGGAATTATTTCCGGTACCTGTCCAACAGCGTTTTCGTCACGACGGTGACCATGGCCTGTGTATTGCTGCTCAGTTCACTGGTCGCATTCGCAATCAGCCGGTTCCGTTGGCGCTATGGCCAGATCGTCATGCTCGTCTTCCTGGTCGGAATGATGATCCCGATGCAGGCAACCCTGCTGCCGCTGATGATTATTTTCAAAAACCTGAGCCTGTTGAATACCCATGCGTCTATCATTTTGCCGTATATCGCATTCCAGACGCCGATTGCCGTCTTCATTTTGAGCGGATTCATGAAGTCGATTCCCAATGAAATTGAAGAATCAGCCATTATTGACGGCGCAGGCATCTTCCGGATTTTCAGAAGCATCATTATGCCGGTTTCCATACCACCGATGATGACCGTCTGTATTTTGACCTTCATTAATATATGGAATGAGTACATTTTGGCAGCAACCTTTATTTCCTCCGAGCGGCTCAAGACGCTTCCATTCGGGGTATACAGCTTCGTCAGCCAGTATTCGGTCAATTATGGGGCCATCGGTGCTTTCCTCGTGCTCGGCGCGCTGCCGGTCATCCTGATTTACTTCCTCCTCGCTGACAAAATTACGAAAGGTATGGTCGCCGGAGCAGTCAAAGGTTAATGCCCTCATCCCATTTTAAGGTTGTTCAAGAACACGGCTGTCTTCGCTCTTTTGCTGAAGGCAGCCGTGTTTATGTCAAAATATAAGAATATGACTTTGCAAATACAAACATTTCCTATATTTTTAAATTAAGAGAAAAAAGGCTGCAACCACGAGGGAGGAAGGAATGGCGCGTTCAAAACGAAATCACTCCATTCACGGCCGGCTGTTCTGGACATTTCTGTCCTCCACCATGCTGCTTTTGATTCTGGTCAGCGTAGTCTATTATCAGAAGACAACCGGAATTATTCATGCCAAGATCAGCGATCTGGCCGAGAAAAACGGGTCACAGACAGTCGGCCTCTTTGATCTGCTGCTGGAGGGGCATTACAGCATCACGAAATCCATCAACAGCAATTTTGAATTACTGAACCTGCTGGAGCATCGTGACAAGGAGATCAATCCGGTAGCCAGTGCCAATATGGAACGCTCAATCACAAACATTCTCGGAGCCGTCTTCTATTCCCGCGACGACATTAACGGCATCCACATTATTACGAATCAAGGCAAAATGTACAATTATGAAAAACGCTTTGCCGGTGTAGCCGATATGGACTATGCCTCAGCCGGCTGGTACCGGCAGCTGATGGACTCCCGGGGCGAAATGGTCTGGCTGGGGCTGTCGCAAGGCTCGCTGATTAACAGCCTGCAGAAGGATTCTGTGTTTGTATTTGGACGGATGCTGTTCAATCTGACCAGCTACAAGCCAATCGGCATCGTGCTGGTCGAGACAAGTCCGGCTCCAATCATGTCTGCGCTGTCGAATGCCAGGATCAGCCCGAACAGCCGGGTCTATCTGGTCGATAACGACAGCCGTGTTGTCGCTTCGACCTGGAAGGGCGATATGCCGGAGCCTTCCTTCCAGGGACTCCCGCGTCCACAACGGAAGGAAGTCATCATCGATACGCACTCTGGAGAAATGATTGTGTCAGCCAAGACAGCCACAACCGGCTGGACGATCTTCAGCATGACACCCAAAGCGGATATCAGCGCCGAACTGATACAGACACGAATGTACCTGATTATCGTCATCGGCGCCGTCGTTCTGTTGTCTACCATATTGGCAAGCCTGATCTCGCGTACCCTCTCCTCCCCGCTCAAGTTGTTGATCCGGGAGATGAAGCAGGTGGAGCTGGGGCATTTTAAAGGCTCAGTCAACGTTAAATCCTTTGATGAGATCAACAGTCTGGTCGCTTCGTTTAACCGGATGGTGCAGCGCATGGATGAACTGATCGAACGGATTACAGTGGCTTCCATTAGCGAGAAGAATGCTCAGCTGCAAGCGCTGCAATCTCAGGTCAATCCGCATTTTCTGTACAATACGCTGGATATGATCTACTGGATGCTGGATGAACGGGAGAATGACCGTCTGGGACGCGTTATCCTCGCCCTCTCTCATATGTTCCGTTACAGCAGTGACTGGGAAGAAGCAGCCAAAGCGACACTAAGACAAGAGATGGATCAGATGCGCCATTATTTAACCATTATTGAAAGCAGACTGGACAGCAGAATTCATACCAACATGCATATCGCGAAGGAATGGGAGCATATTCATCTTCCAAAGATGACACTCCAGCCCATTATTGAGAATGCCGTCAAGTGCGGCCTGGAGCCGCTGGGCCGTCCAGGGACCCTTCGTGTCTATACCGAGGCAGATGAAGCCTCCAGAGAGCTTCGTGTCGTCATTGCCGACAACGGCATCGGAATTGATGAGGCAGCACTCGCCCAATTGCGGGATTTGCTTGCTGAACCCATTACACCAGGAACGGGCCGCCATTCCGGGGAACCACAGTCCTCCGACGGCACAGCCAGGAGCCGCCAGGGCATCGGATTGCCCAATGTCCATCGCAGGCTGGTGCTGATGTACGGAGAATCTTGCGGACTGCGTATTGACAGCAAGTACGGAGAAGGAACAACAGTTACCATTGTCCTGCCGCTGCCAGTGAAAGGAGGAGCAAGGCATGAATATTCTGATCGCGGATGATGAGACGATCATACAGGAGGGCATCAAGCGCACGCTGTCCAAACGATTCCCCGAATATCGCACCTACCTGGCCTCCAATGCCGAGGAAGCCGTTACGCTGCTGCGCAATCACCGCATTGACCTCGCGCTTACAGATATAATGATGCCGGGGATGACCGGCCTGGAGCTGATACGGCTGACACGAAGCCAATATCCCCATATTCGCTGGGTTGTCATTTCCGCTTACTCTGAGTTCTCCTATGCGCAGGAAGCGGTTAGACTGGGAGCCAAAGATTATCTGCTGAAGCCGATCGGCAAGGAAGCGCTGATCAGCATGATTGAGGAATTGGCGGCGGAGATTGGCCGCGATGCAGAGCTGGTCCGTGAAGAGGAGAGCCTGAGTATGAACCGGAAATATGTCCGGGAGGCAGTCTTCCAGCGCTGGTCGTCCGGACTTGATATCGGGCGCTTCGATATGACGCCCCTGATGGAATGCTACCCGGATTTCCATCTGATGATGGTCAAAATGGATACGGACAAAGTTGCCCAGTTGGAGCATTTCACGATCGAGAATGTTATGAGCGAGCTGATCGAACGGTATGGCAGCGGCTTCGTTACGACACACACCAGCAAGAGCCTGCTCGGGCTTGTATCTATGCAGAATGAGCCGGAGCTGGAGAAGCTGCTTGAAGAGCTGCGAAGATATCTTGGCAAAATGCTCCGGGTCCCCTTCCAGATTCTCCATACCGGCCGCATGGATGATATTAACCAGGTTTCTGCGGAAGTACAGCGGATGCGCCAGGCATCGGAAACTCAGGTTTATGAGAATATTTCCAGCAGCGGAGATGAGCTCATTGAAGTGGCGCTGCAATATATACGTACCCATATTCATACCGATCTGTCTCTTGAGAAGGTCGCATCTGTCGTTTATCTGAACTCTGTTTATTTGAGCCAGCTCTTCAAGCAGAAGACCGGAGAGGGCTTCAAGGAGTATGTCATCCGGCTCCGTCTGGAACATGCCAAGCTGCTGCTGCACAATCCGACGCTCAAGCTCGCAGATATTGCCCAGCGTATCGGCTATCAAGATATCCGCCACTTCTCCCAGCTATTCCGCAAGCGCTACGGGCAGACCCCTTCGGAATTTAGAGCAAGCATGTGAGGAATACAAAAGCCGCCCCCTATTTTGAAGTGAATCCAATTATGGCGTCATAAGCGCAATTGGAGATTTCATTCATTTCAAAAGGGACGGCTTTTAAGTGATGAAATTGTTTGCCGTTGCTACGATCCTGCCTGTCAATATCGCTATAGGAGCCAAATCGCCATTAACCTATAACTCAACTCCGCGGTATCAACCTTGCTGGTTCTAGTGGCTGTTTCCATCCCGTTATGGGAGCTGCTCGGCCGCGGCAATGACTAATTAGCGCCCGGCCAATTTTTTAATACAATCACTGCATTGTGGCCGCCGAAGCCAAACGAGTTTGACAGTCCCACGGACAGCTTTGCTTCCCTGGCGGTGTTCGGCACATAATCCAGATCGCACAGCGGATCCCGCTCCTCCTGATTAATTGTCGGTGGAATGATTCCTGCGCCCAGACTTTTGATGAGAGCAATTGCCTCTGCCCCGCCTGCTGCCCCCAGCATATGTCCGGTCATCGATTTGTTAGCTGTTACCGGAATCTTGTAGGCATAGTCGCCGAACGCTTTTTTGATCGCCACGGTCTCTGACTGGTCGCCAACCCCTGTGCTTGTCGCATGCGCACTAATGACATCGACCTCGTCCGGGCGGATGCCCGCCTCGCGCATCGCTGCTTTCATCGCCAGATATGGACCATGCCCTTCCGGATGAGTAGCTACCATATGATAAGCATCCGAACTTGCCCCATAACCGACCACTTCAGCATAGATGGCGGCGCCGCGCTGCTGTGCATGGGACAGAGACTCCAGTATGAGAATACCGGCTCCCTCTGCCATGACGAACCCGTCCCGGCCGGCATCAAACGGACGGCTTGCTTTTTGTGGCGTATCGTTGCGTGTGGATACGGCCGTGGCATTGCCGAAGCCGGCCAGTGAAATTTCCGTAATGGCAGCCTCTGCTCCTCCGGCAATCATCACATCGGTGATCCCGCTTCGGATGAGGCGGAAGGCTTCTCCGATAGCCGTATTGCCAATGGAACAAGCAGTTACCGGGGACATGGTCGGACCCATTGCCCCATAGCGGATACTGATCATGGCTGCTGCCATATTTGAAATCATCATGGGGACCAGCAGCGGACTGACACGATCCGGTCCTCTCCCCCGCAAAATTGCTTCCTGTTCAATCAGCGTCTGTATGCCGCCAATGCCCGAACCTACATAAACGCCCAATCTTTCCTTGTCCACCTCATCCATATTCAGGCCTGAATTTTCCAAAGCCTGCTGGGCTGCCGCCAGCGCGAATTGGCTGAACCGGTCCATCTTGCGGGCATCCTTGCGCCCAAAACGGGCCTCCGGATCAAACTCTTTTACCAAGCCTGCAATTTTAGATTTATATGAAGTTACATCAAACATATCAATTTGACCGATTCCTGATGCCCCGGCAGACAACCCCTGCCAGAAGCTGTCCACATCATTTCCAAGCGGCGAAATGATCCCCATTCCGGTAATTACGACTCTCTCCATCTTCTATTCCTCCTTGCTTTACTTTGCTTCTCATCTTGTATAGTTTGTATCATTGCATATTCGTTATCCTATTACAAGTTGTTAATTATACGGGTATAATTTATACTAGCTTAACAGGTTTGGACCTACGAACACCGGATATAACAAGATTGATTACAAGCAATCGCAAATTTAGGAGTGACATGAAGATGAATCATCAGGCACGGTTGCAGGCATTGTCCGAATTTTTGAAAGCCCGCCGGGCAAGGCTGCTGCCTCAGGAGGCCGGTATTGCTCCGGGTACAAGACGAAGGACGCCCGGCCTCAGGCGCGAAGAGGTTGCCCAGTTGGCCGGGGTCAGTACGACCTGGTATACCTGGCTGGAGCAAGGCAGAGACATCAAAGTCTCTCCATCCGTACTGGATGCTGTCGCAGCCGCCTTACAGCTGACAGTAGATGAGAGAAAATATTTATATGCGTTAGCTCTGGAAACGTCCATGAGCGCCAGCTACCCGTTGAAGGAAGAAGCAACACATATTCCAAACTCGCTTCAGCGGATTCTGCATGAGCTCCGCTCCTGTCCGACCATTATTTCTGACCGCCGCTGCCACATCGTCGGCTGGAATAAAGCTGCAGCGCATATTTTTCTTGATTTTGAACAGGTTCCGTTTGATCAGCGCAATATGATCCGGCTGCTGTTTGAGCGCAAGGAATTTCAGAGGCTGGCAGTGAATTGGGAGCATTTTGCAAGCGGATTTCTTGCGATCTTCCGTGCCTATTATGGACAACATGTAGAGGATGATTGGTATGAGCGGTTCCTGGGAGAGATGAAGGAGCTCCACCCGGATTTCAACCGGATGTGGGAACAAAGCCAGGTCAGTTCCGCCCCTGAGGTCGTGCTTGAATTTCGTCATGCCAAGGCAGGCAAAATGCAGTTCCATCTGACCTCCCTGCAGGTGCATGGCAGCTCCGATCTCCGATGCAGCGTCTATACGCCGGACCCGGATTCACCTACAGAGACAAAGCTGATCCGGCTAATGGAACGGGATCACCTTCATAAGAACTGAAAACGACCTTATATCTAAATCGGTTCAGCCCGCATCGCTGATGTTTTTTTGCCACTAAACAAAGCGCCCTCTCTGACATTTATGAAGGATGGTCCTTAAAAGAAGATCAATTATTCTTTCTTCTTACGGGACCCATTCAGAATCTGTCAGACGGGCGCTTTTTATGAACACCGGGTAATATTCGTATGTATCGTTATTGCTTGGGTGCGACCTGCACAATTTGCAGAGCGGAATGTTTACTCAGATCAATAAACTGGTCATCCACGTTGACCAGAGGATGCAGCGGTGCGTGCGGGTTTATCATGACAATCGTGCCAGTCTGCCCGCTCGTCAGCAGCACCTCATGGCTGAGCATCGACTGCATCATTTTATCAATAAACATTTTACAGATGTGCGGGTCCAATTCTCCGAATGCATGCTGATCCATCTGCTGCAAGGTCTCATACATGGGAGATGCCTTCCGGTATGGACGGTCCGAAGTAATCGCATGAAATACATCTGCGACGGCCACGATTCGGCTGAACGGAACAATCTGCCCTGCCTGGAGACCGAGAGGGTACCCGCTCCCATCCTGCCGCTCATGATGCTGAAGCGCTACAAGGGCCTGCAAATGGGTGGCGCCTACCGTATCCTTGATCATTTGGTAGCCAAAAATCGTATGCTTCTTGATTAATTCAAATTCCTCGTGCGTCAGCTTGCCGGGCTTGAGCAAAAGATCAGGAGGAATTTTCAGCTTGCCGATATCATGCAGTGTGGCTGCAAGTGTTAATTGTGTCAGTTCCGAATGCGGCAATCCCATCCAGCGGCCGATCAGGGTCGACAGCACGCCTACGGCAATATTGTGCCGGTAGGTATAGTCATCCTTCGTTTGCAGTGTGGCAATCAGCTCATAAAAATCCGTATGACCGGCTGTCTGCTGAATAACAGGAACAATCTCCTCCCGAATGGTCAGAAGCGGAATCGTCTTGGAATAACGGATTTTATCAAACAATTCGGTGACATAGGCCGTCGTCGAATCAATTTGACCTTGCACGGCCGGCTTCTTCTCTACTGCTTGTACATCGTGGCTCTCAAGCTGGATGCCATGCCGGTCAATTAATTCAATCTGTTCCTCATTCAGTAGCGTGCGCGCAGGTGCGATAAATACTCCGTTATGATTAAACAAATCTCTTCTAAGGCTCATGCCGAGAAAAGCTTTGTTAGGGCTCTCCATTAGCCGCAACTCCTCCGTGAAAACGCTTTACATAGCACCAATAATCTTACAAACTCATAATGGTTCAATCGGCCTATTTTTACATTCACTTTATATATCGGCAGAACTACACAGATTGTTTAACAATTCAAGATTTAGAGTGGAAAAAAAAGGGGGGATTGATGGATTTATTAAAATAGCGCTAATTAGGTTGGGCTGGGGGAACGCTCCGAGATGAAGGGTTCTTCCGATTGCTGTTAAAGACCGATTTCTCTTATCTAATAATACAAGGTAAGAAATCGGTCTTTAAAGGCAACCACTCCGTTTCTCCAGAATCCCTTCATCTCTTCGCTAGCTCATTTTGTGCAAAAGTTCTACATAATTGCTTGAATTGCGAGCTCAGTACCCACCCCAAGGGTGCCCGCTATCAGCAATCTCACCCCGTATTCCTCTTAACTAACGGGTTCCATTATGCACTCACGTAGAGTGCGACATAATTATTTGTGGGTGATAACAATTGGAAGCACATGTTTCAATCCACGCACTCACGTAGAGTGCGACGGACATCCACTCTTGTTTGCAATTCCCATGATGTGGTTTCAATCCACGCACTCACGTAGAGTGCGACTGTATCAGCTCTGGAGTGCGAATTGATGTCTGACGGTGTTTCAATCCACGCACTCACGTAGAGTGCGACTTCAGACAAACTGCAGGACGCAGTGACCATGTTGGAGTTTCAATCCACGCACTCACGTAGAGTGCGACCCCAAACACAGCAAAGGCTCCAGCCAGCACGCCCTGTTTCAATCCACGCACTCACGTAGAGTGCGACGTGGTCGGAAGTGACCGAAAAGGGCGGCGTAGTAGTTTCAATCCACGCACTCACGTAGAGTGCGACACTACGGAACGAACGCTCTGTGTGCGAATCCGGCCGTTTCAATCCACGCACTCACGTAGAGTGCGACGTTCGGGTACTTCATGATTCGCTATGTCGGAAAAGTTTCAATCCACGCACTCACGTAGAGTGCGACCAAACTAGGAGACATCGTTAAGAAATTACAGGAGTTTCAATCCACGCACTCACGTAGAGTGCGACAATTATCGCAGGTGGAGAGACTTCGTTCAGCGAGTTGTTTCAATCCACGCACTCACGTAGAGTGCGACGTCACAGCGACATTAAATAGGAGGTCTGCAACATGTTTCAATCCACGCACTCACGTAGAGTGCGACCGTTGACCCTTCCATTCTGCAAGGAGGGCAGCAGGGGTTTCAATCCACGCACTCACGTAGAGTGCGACAAGGAGTTGGCACGACAAACTTCCCTTACCGCAGATGTTTCAATCCACGCACTCACGTAGAGTGCGACGCAGGCTGTAATAGCAGCACACCAACACGGTGTACAGTTTCAATCCACGCACTCACGTAGAGTGCGACTCCATCCACTATTGGGGTCTACATCAAGAGACAAAGTTTCAATCCACGCACTCACGTAGAGTGCGACGCCAGATGCAGGAGACGTCTACCATCGCTGATTACGGTTTCAATCCACGCACTCACGTAGAGTGCGACTATAAAAAATCGATGCGGGCGCGGGACGTGCTGGTTTCAATCCACGCACTCACGTAGAGTGCGACAGCGAAAAAAGGCAGTTCTCGCCCATTTTAGGTGTAAACACCCTAATATTTTCGCTAAAACTATGCTGAAAAATATAAATATTTTCTTGACATTTTGCCAAACAAGTGAATCCACTGTGTTTTCGACAAATTTCGAGGTGCGAAGGACCCGGGAAAATCATGGGAGCTTCACATTCGCACCAAAGAAGCTAAAAAATATCTAAAGTCATGCTTCTAAATTCACGTAGAATTAAAGAAATTCTTCTGCTATAGATATACTTACAATCATAAGTGAAATCATTTATTTATACAATCATGAATTTCCAATAAAATGGATTCTCAATATATTTGATTCAGCAACGGTGTAGAGGTATTTCTTCAATTAAATATCAGGTGTTCACATAAAAATATCGGCAAAATTTTGCCGATATTTGAACTGCAAAACACTCCAGTGAGGTTAATGGCGGAGAGATAAAGGGTTCTGGAGAAACGAAGTGCTTGCCTTTAAAGATCGATTTCTTACATAAGCTAAATCTCATCATAGAAATCGGTCTTTAACAAAATATAAGAGCGATCTGATGAATCGCAGATTCTCTTATATTTCTACGCGAAACGCTACTGCCTAATAGTTTTAGGCAATTTCGTTTTCGCTTGGCAATCGGAAGAACCCTTTATCTCGCAGCCTCTCAACCGAACCCTATAGCTTCATTTTATAAATCGCCTTATTCTCCAGCCCACGAATGAACGGCGTCCATTCCTCGTTTATCGGCATCGTGTCGAGCGCATCCTCGACCATTTGCAACTTGGCATCCAGGGAGTCAATATAGTGGAGTGCGACGGCCTCCGCCATCTGCGGCTGCACCGGGCTCCCCCATTCCCCGAGATTGTGGTGAGACAGCACCATATGCTGCAAAGCCAGCACCTTGGATGATTGCAGATCAATACCGCTATGTATGGCCGCCTCCGTAATCCAATTCGAAGCCATCGCCAGATGGCCGAGCAACTTGCCCTGTACGCTGTACTCTGAGACGATGCCGAGTTGGGCAACCATTTCCTCCGGTTTGGCAATATCATGGAGAATAATTCCGGCACGGATTAAATCCGCATTGAGGAACGGCCGCTGCCTGCACAAAAAGTCGCCAATCTCCAGCATTCTGACAATATGATAGGCAAGCCCTGCATAATAGGCGTGATGATGGGTTTTGGCAGCCGGGTAGTGCATCAGCTTCTCCTCTACTTTGCCCACGCAAAATTCGACCAGTGTCCGGATTTCATCGTCGGCAATATCCTTCACTGCCTGATTGATCGTATGGATCAGATCAACCGGACGGATCGGCGCTGACCGGATGAAGTCCGTCAGTGTGACCCCGTCCTCCGGCTCCGCTTTGCGGATACGAATAATCTTCACCTGAAGACGCTCGCGATACGTTTGGACAACCCCTTGTATTTTCACAAGGCCCATTGGGAAAAAGGTTTCCTTGTCTGTCGGGGAGACATCCCAATATTTCGCCGAGATTTGACCGCTTGCATCACACAGCACAATATCAAAATAATCTTTGGGCGGTGTATTATTTGTCTGCTTGACCTCAAGCTCCTTCAACAAATAATAACCGACAAATTCATCCTGGCTGCTGAGCTTGTTTATTTCCGTCACACTATAACCCCCTGCATAAATTGGCTGTCAATCGCATGACATCCGAATTTAATTATTGTATCACAGATGCAGGGGGTGTGGGCTTACAAACTCTTGCAAAATCCTTCTATCCTGTTCATTTATTCACGGACCGCATTTGCCGGTACAGCCTCCTGTTTTTCCTTGTCCGACTTGATGCGTCCCTTGCCGATAAGCAGGGCGACAATTACCCCTATCGCCACAAATATAAGTCCGCTGAGAAATACCATTGAAAAGGCATTTGTCCATGCCGCTTGAATCAGACTGATAATTTTAGATTGAAGCTCCGCAGGAAGCCCGATCTTTTGCAGCAGCTCCGGCCGGATCAGAATACTGAACAAATCCACATCAGGATTTTTTTGCATGGCAGTGACAGCTGCTGACAGAGCCGGATCATTTTGCGCCGCGGCTGTTGCATCCGCCACATTGCTTTGGAGCCTGTGATTCATAATGGCAGTGAATATCGTGACGCCAATCGTCCCGCCGATTGATCGGAAAAAGGTTGCGGCTGACGTTACGGTTCCAAGCTGAGATTTGGGAAATTCATTTTGCACCGCAATCATCAAGGTCGGCATGACCAGACCCATCCCCAAGCCGAGAATGATCATATTGAAATAAGCAATAAACTGGGAAGTATCAATACTCATCCTGCTAATGAGATAAAACCCGACTGCCGCAATAATCATCCCTGATGCCAGAACCCCTCTATACCTGATCTTCAAGAGCAGCCTTCCGCCAATAATACTCGCAACAATCAGCGCAATCATCATCGGCGTCATTGTAGAGCCCGCCTTTGTCGGCGAAACTCCGAGAATTCCCTGCATAAACAACGGGACAAAAATGATTGCCCCGAACATTGCAAATCCAAGAAGAAAACCAAGCCCGTTCGCAGCACTGAATACCCGGTTGCGGAACAGGCTGAGATCGAGAATCGGTTCCTTCGCCCGGGCCTCTATTAGCAAGAACGCAATCAGGAGCAATGCCGAGCCGCCGAATAGCCAGTAGCTGGTCGCCGAATTCCAGGCGAACTTATCCCCGCCAAGCGACAGGCCAAGCAGCAGCAAAACAAGAAATGGGACCAGCGCTGCAATCCCCGCATAGTCGATATAGACCTTATCCTGCCGGGCAACAAGCTCACGGCGCATCCCCGTAAAAATAAAGATTGCGGACAATAAACCAAATGGTACATTAATAAGGAAAATCCAATGCCAGCTTATCGCATCGACAAGAAAACCGCCGATAAACGGGCCGATGACAGAGCTCAGTCCGAAAATACCACCGAACACTCCCTGCCATTTTGCCCGCTGCTCCGCGGTAAAAATGTCCCCGATTATTGTCTGCGACAACGGCATTACCATCCCGCCGCCAAGGCCCTGCAAAGCCCGGTACAAAATAAGCTGCTCCATCGTAGTTGCCGTCGCACATAGACCCGAGCCTATTGTAAACACAATCGTCCCGATCAAGTACAAATAGCGCCGCCCGTACAAATCTGACAGCTTGCCCACAATCGGAACGATAACAGTAGATGTAATCAAATAAGCCGTCGTAACCCAGGCCATAATGGAAAAGCCCTGCAGCTCTCCTATAATCGTAGGCATTGCCGTTCCGACGATTGTCTGTTCCATAGCACTAAAAAACAATCCGATAATCAAACCGGTTAATACAATATTTTTATTAATTCCTTTGCGCTCCGTCATCTTGATTCCTCCGCCGCTAATGATGTCTTCAGCAACTAGTATGAGCCATTCCAAATGGAAATAACCACTGCATACCGCTGCCCGGCAATCACATTGTTTAGACGGGGATAACCTCTTAATCCTTGTTTTTATTGCTAGAGGAGTCAGCAAAAGCTCCGCCGCATAACCGGTTTCCTCCGGGAGTCAGCTTCTCCAGCAATCTTGCCAGTTCCTGAATTTCATCCTCGGTCAAATTCGCTACAAGCTGCTCCATAAGCTGCAGACGCTTGTTATGAATCGCATTTACAAGTTGACGGCCCGCATCGGTAATCTCCAGCATGACAACCCGCCGGTCCTGCTCCCCGCGCTCCCGCATGATTAGACCCTGGCTGATCAGGCTGTCGGCCAGTCCTGTAATCGCACCGGAAGTAACGAACAGCATCTCGGCAAGGGCAGACGCCTTCTGTGGCCCCTCTTCTTCAAGCTTTAACAGTATTCTCGCTTGCGTCAGTCCGAGACCTGCTATATCGACCTTATTCCATTGGGAAAGTTGATGACTTCGAAGCTGGCGGAACGCCTCGTCCACACGAATGAGAACTTCGCTGTACGAGCTGCTTATTTTTTTATCCACCATCGGGCTGCTGCCCCTTTCATACGATATTTACTGCGCCATTCTAGTTTAACCCATATTTCATTATATTTTAAGCGGAAACTCGTAATTTTCACTTCTCCACATTATGAAAACAATCCGTTTTACCTGCCCTCTTTACTGTTGTTGATACGCGCTGACAGTATAACACCGAGAACCATCATCATCACATACACAAATTGCTCCCCTGATAAACCAAGCAGCCACTTCGTTTTCACATTGAAAAAAGAAACGATCGTCAAGCCCATCCCAAGATAAGTCAATGCATTAGATATCCATTTCCCTGTACCAAACCATACTCTGCGACGCCACAGCCAAATAAACATCGGCATAATGACCAACAGGCGATACACATTAACAGGATGATAGGCAAAAGCCGGGTCTTCAATCGAAATGCCCCACGGCAATGAAGTTGCTGTACCATACTTCCATCCGAGCAGGCTGTATATCAGCATGGCCGCTATACCCCCAAGAGCCAGCAAATCCAGTGTAAGCTTCCAAGGAACATCAAGCTTTCTCCACGCACGTCCCAAATAAATGACCCCAATTACAAAGCCTGTCCACCCTCCGGCGGCATTGCCGGAGACCATCAGCCAATACATCGGAGGCTCTTTTAATATAGAAGGAGACAATACAAGGGGGCTCAGCTTCCAGACAAGAAAATAAATCAGCACCGCATTAAAAAGCGGATCAAGAACGGGACGGCCACTCCAAGAGGACCGCTTCCACTGCAACCACATGGCAGCATATCCGCCCAGTCCGGATAAAGCGAGTGTCAGCCAATCCATTCGAATCATCAGCGGGCCAAGCTGTAAAACTTCCTGCATTACAATCACTCCTGAATAAATCATTTAGCAGTCACCTGCTAAGGTAAAAGCTGCTTAAATTTTGCTTCCATTGATTTGGGGTCCACCAGCCCAATAACAGAATCAACAATCTTCCCATCCGCATTTACAAAAAAAGTCGTCGGAATCGGACGGATGCCATATTTCTTGGCGATTTCCCCCTTCTCATCAAGCAGCACCGGAAAGGAAAAACTATATTCCTCTGCAAAGGCACGCGCATCCGCTACCTTGTCTCCGGAAGTTACGTTAATCGCATAGATTTCAATTTGGTCTTTATATTTCTCATATAAACGGGCAAGCTCCGGCGCTTCAAGCCGGCAAGGCCCGCACCAGGAAGCCCAGAAGTTAAGTACCACCGGTTTATTAGTAAGCTTTGCAAGCGAGTAGTCATTCCCGTCAAGCCCTGGCAAAGAAAACTGCGGCGCCTGGTACCCCGCTCTCGGAAGCTCCTCCCGGTTATCGCTTGATGATTGATAGGCAGCAATTCCTGCGAGAAGCACAATTACAGCAATAACAATCCATTGCTTTCTCAATACTCTCCCCTCCCCCAATAACACAACAATTAGACATAAAGCGTTTTCTTGCACACACGGATTGTAGTTGATAGGCAATCGGAATGTCAATTTTGTTCAAATTTGCAGCGGAATCGGGCTAACCATTGTCAAAAGGCTAACCGAAGCGCACGGCGGCAGTGTCCGGATCGAAAGCCATGACGGTACAACAATTTATATCCGGTTGCCAAATAACAATCCACATTTAAATTGAAGATATAAAACAAGCAGGCCGGGCAAAGAATCTCGAGGATTCATGCCCGGCCTGCTTGTCTATGTATTATTGTGCATCATCTTGTCCGGAAATGACACGGCGCGCAGTCACGTAACGCTTCTCATAATAGGGCTCTGACAGCTTGCTGATTGTAACACCCTTGCTGCTGGAAGAATGGGCGAATTGTCCGTCCCCTACATAAATTCCTGCATGGGAGATGCCTTTTCCATCAATATTGAAAAATACCAGATCGCCGGAGCGCAGCTCGTCTTTCTCAAGCTGTGTGCCCGCTTCCGCTTGGGTCTTGGACGTTCTCGGCAATTGAACATCGAACTGGTTGTATATGTACAGAATAAAACCCGAGCAATCGAAGCCTTCTACGGTTGTGCCTCCCCATTTATAGGGCGTTCCCATTACCTGGTCAATCGATTCGCTTAATTTAGGCGTTTCCGCTGCATAGGACGTTCCTGCTCCGGCTCCGAATATCACCGCAGCACCCACTATGGATAGGATAAATTTCTTCAAAAGTAAGCTCCCTTCGATGAGTATTTGGCGGTTTTTGCCAACCTGATTAGAGCAATATTTCGACTTTTGCGGCGGAATCCCTTTAATGTAAACATTAGAATCCTTTCATTTTCATAAAGGCAGGTCAAGCTTCCGCCCCGGTTATCCGTTTTAATTCGTCCATTGACCTTCGTTCGGCATACCCCGCATACGCTTCTTTCTTTTTCCCGTTTTACTGAAAATCTATAATCAGCCGCGTCACGACTGGAACCTGCTGATCTGAATGAAGTCCGGTAAGCAACTGCTTGGCAATCCGGGCCTTTAACCCCTTTGTCTCCCCTGCCGGCAAATGAAAAAACTGACCCTGTCCACAACGGACCAGAGTCAGTTCCTTGACACTTTTTATACAGACAGCTTCGTAAAGAAGGCAGCTCCTGCTTTTGGAATTGCGATTTCATGCAGGCCTTCCTCAAGCTCCATAGCTCGCGACTCGACAATCCGGCCACAGCAATCCTTCACAGTCAGCTCATACCGGCCCAATGTACGGTTACATTTGACAACTGTTGCTTCATTGTAAGTTCCATTCACCACAATAAGCTGATCTGCCGCTTCTTCGATAACTGCAACCAGATTGGCATAGAGCGCAATAATTTCCTTGCCGCTGCTTTTCGCCCGTACAAGCGGGAACAGCAGCTCAGGCTGGGTCGGTGTGAGCTCGCCTTTCAGCAATGTCTCCCCATGCTCCTTGCAGAACTCCAGCCAGAAGCGGATCATTTCCAGATACGGCTCTCCGATTTCCTCCAGACGGACCGAAATCTGAGGCACAGAGAAAATGACATTTACAAGCTGCATTGCTGCACTTTCCACCGGCTCCTTATAATTGAACATAATCATGTCGGAATGGACAGCCGTATTCCCGGACAAAAGGCGCAGGTCAAGCGTGCGGATCCGGTTCTGAATCGAATCATTCGGACAATCATTGGCTCGGAACATATTGCCGTACTTTCTCATCAGCGGTCCGATATACGTTTGGCGGAATTCGATCAGAATATCCGGCTTGATCTTGCGCACCCGCAACATGACATCGGTAAGCAGCCGGTCTACCGCCTCCGGCACAGAGTTGTAATCCCGGTTCTCAGGCGCTTCTCCGTCATGGCCCGGGAACAGCTTGAAGCTGTCGACAAAATCCAGTTTCAACCCGTCGATGTCCCACTCGGATACCGCTCTTTCATAAATGCCAATCAGATACTCCCGCACCTCCGGGTAACGGGGATCAAGAACTCCCGCATCCAATCCGTCAATAACTCCCAGCAGCTTGCCGCTGAATCTGTCCCAAATCCTGCTTTTCTTCCCGATGAACGGAACGGAGTACCACAGCATATATTTCAGCCCTGTCGCATGGACGGCATCCACATGCTTGCGCATATCCGGGATTTTGCCGGTATACACTTCCCAGTCCCCGGTATAGGCATAGCCCCGGTTGTTGTCATCCGTCTGCCAGCCGTCATCCACAATAATGCTCTCGCAGCCAATTTCCTTGGCCAGCTTGCTCTGCTCTTCCAGCTCGGTTGCCGTTAGCTCCTGGTGATAGGAGTACCAGGTGGAATACATCGGCTGCAGCGCGATATCCGGAACACTTGAAGGCTCAAATCCGGGGAACGTCTCCCACCAGCGGGACACCCCGCCAAGTGCTTCGTAGTAAGCAATATTTCTCCTGTCAATGCGCAGCTTTGCTTCATAATAGTCAATCTCCGGCATCGGCTCCTCGAACAAAGTGATTGTGCACAGGAAAGTGGAGTCCTCCTCATGCATGCCAGCCTGGATGGACAGGTTGTTCAAAGCATCGGAGAACGCAAAAGTAAGACGGTTTCTCCCCGCCATATTGTACAAGCTGACCACAGGCGCCAGAGATGTATTCTTCGACTGAAAGCCCTCTGCCCAGTCCGCCTGGAATGTCTTGTTTCGGTCAGCACCCGGATGCCATAGCGCATGGATATCTGCAGCCTGCTCCGACCAGCTGATTTTATACACGGGGGGAAGCTGCTTCTTGTCTGCTTGCAGCTTGATTGTGACGAGGAATACCTCGTCCTCCAGCGTTTTGATCTCTGTATACCCTCGAAAAGCATCGCTTGTACCGCTGATCTTTATTTCGGGAATGGATGATTGAAGTAATGTTTTCATAATTCCTCCTGCTGCTTTGGCTGGTTAGCCTATTCATTTTACTAAATTCGATTATACGTTTTACGAAACAATCAGTAAACAAAATTTTATTACGAAATAATATAACAGTCAATTTACTCGAAATTTTTCATGAAAACGATCTCAAATTAACTATTTACAAATAAAATGGAGTCTTATATAATGAATCCATCAAGTTATTCGCTAATGTTTAGTAAACATTAATCTAGGCATTGGCAATAAGAGTCCAAAAAATATAAAATAACTGTGAGGGGTGTTTCTTAAATATTAGGGAAAAGGTGATTTGATTTGGCTACAATTCGTGATATTGCCCGTTTGGCCGGCGTTTCTCCATCCACAGTTTCGCGTGTGCTTAACGGCGATCCTTCATTATCTGTTCTAGAAGAGACAAGAAAAAAAATATTGTCCGCCGCGGAGCAGCTTCAATACAAAGTTGCAGGGCGCCAGCAAGCGAAACGCGCAGCGCATCTGAAAGATTACAAAATCGGGCTGGTAACATTCTGTTCGGAGCAATTTGAATCCGAGGACCCTTATTACTTGTCAATCCGGCTTCAAATCGAGAAGGAATTCAACCAGATGGGCCTCCATATTACCCGGACGATCCGTTGGGTCAACCATGAATCGTATGAAAGTCTTTCCGGTCTGGACGGACTGATCGTCATCGGCAAATTCGAATTCGATCCTTATAATCTCTTTTTCAGCAGAATTCAAAATGTAGTCTTTATTGATTATTCTCCAGATGAGAACCGGTTTGATTCGGTTATTGTTGATTTCGAGAAGGTGACAACGACTGCATTGGACCATCTTATCGGGCTGGGCTACAAGAAGATCGGACTGATCAGCTCACGGGATTTCATCAACCGCTTCGGTTCCAATTCCGGCATCGACTCGGTCGACCAGCGCCAAAGCAGCTTTGAAGCTTATATGAAGCAAAAAAACATGTATGATCCGGAGCATGTGCACATCGGCAACAATTTTTCCATGTCTACCGGATATCAGCTTATGAAACAAGCGATCGATAAGCAAAATCTCGCGGAAGCGTATCTGGTAGGTTCAGATCCGATGGCACTTGCAGCATGCAAAGCGCTTGGGGAAGCAGGACTCAAAATCCCGCAGAATGTGGCCATTGTCGGAATCGATGATATTGAGATGGCTTCATACTCCAACCCGCCGCTGACCACTGTGAAAATTTTTACAGAACAAATGGGGCAAACTGCTGTAAGAATGCTGCTGGAGCGAATTGGTGGAAGGGAAGTTCCGCTCAAGGTTGTGCTGCCGTCCAAGCTGATCATACGAAGCAGCTGTGGTTCGAACCACAAAGAAGCTTCAGAGCAAGCGATCTCATAAACTTAGGAAAATATGGACGGGTTCATCAAGAATTCATCATTGGCTGTACAAGCGGAATCGGCTGCCGCGCCTTGAACAGTGGCAGCTGTGTTTCGCGGGAAATATAAGAATTTGCAGCTGAGCTGCAAGCTCTTATATTTAAAAAAACAACTCGGAGGAAATAACATGAAAAAATGGTTATTTATAGTTGTTTCATTGCTGCTGGTCATTAGTTTGGCTGCATGTGGCAACAGTAAAGATACAGGCTCCAACACAGGAAGCAGTTCTGCTGAAGGCGGACCGAAAGGGAAAATCACCTTCGCATTCTGGGGCGCTCAAACCGAGGCCGATGCGATCAAGAATGTCGTCGCAGACTTCCAGAAGCAATACCCGGATGTACAGGTTGAGAATCAATGGATTCAGAGCGACTACCTGACCAAGCTGCAAATGATGATTGCCGGCGGAACAGCGCCAGACGTCATTCTTGTCTCCGGCGGGGACCTGCCAGGATTCGCAAACGCATTCCAGGAAGTGAATCCGGACTCGTCCAAATTCAGCTCCCCTTCTCTTGTCGAGTCGATGACTTATCAAGGAAAAACGTATGCGGTTCCATTTATCATCAAACCAAAGGTTATGGCGATTAATATCGATCTGTTCGAAAAGCATAACATTGCACTTCCAAGCAAGACCGAGCCAATGACCATGGAGCAGTTCGATGAAATTGCGAAGAAAATTACGGAAGGCGAAGGCAAAACCAAAATTTACGGTTCTGAGCCTCTCTGGATCGGAAACATGCTCTACTCCTTCGGCGCTTCCCATTATTCTCCTGATAACACCCGTTCGACGATCGATTCTCCGGAAGCGATCCAAGCTGCGGAATATATTATCAGCACGAAGCAAGCCGGAATTGTGCCAAACGACACCGAGAAGCAGGGCCAAAGCATGATGGACTGGTATCTGGCCGGAAGAATCGGCATGTTCACAGATTTCGGACCTTGGTACATCCCGCAAATGGCGGAAGTGAAAAACTTCAAATGGGATCTCGTTCCTTTCCCTGGCAATGGCGGCACAAAAGAGGTTGATGGTCTGGCGATTAGCAAAACTTCCAAAAATGCCGAGGCTGCAAAGCTGTTCGTCGATCACTTGACACAAAATCAGCAAGCACAAGATATAATCGGCGGGAACAAAACTGCTTATGGCGTTCCTGTTCTCCCTACAGCTACACAAGCATTCGAAGATATCTTTGAAGGCAAAAACCTGAAAGCATTCGTTCTGGCATCTGAAAACCAGCATAATCAGGAAGCGCAAAAACGCACGAATGAAATCAGTAAAGAGATGAAAATGATTACCGATTTGACCCCTATCGGCATCGGAAATCAGGACGTGAAGGTCATTTTCCCGAAGGTAGCGGAAAACATTAATAAAATTCTACAACAGGACTAACGGGAGCCAACTATGAATGGAATAATTGAACAAATCTATAATATGTTCGAGATGATGGGAATGCCGGCAGCTCTGCTGCCGCTTCTCCCGTTTCTGTCGATCATTGCCGTTTTATACGTCATTATTTTCGCTGTAGCCAGAATACTGGTCAAGAAAAAGATTGTCCATATCCGGTCAGCCAGCTTTTATTTGTTTATCTCGCCTTGGATCATAGGCTTTTTGCTGTTTACAATCGGTCCAATGATCTTCTCTTTCTATATCAGCTTTACGAACTGGGAGGTTGTCAGTGATCCAAAATGGATTGGCACAGGCAACTACCAGATGCTGTTCAAGGATACGATGTTTTATAAATCACTTGCCGTAACCTTCTATTACACCCTGGTCAGCGTTCCGCTCCAGGTTGTTCTGTCACTGGCAATTGCCCTGCTGATGAACTTGAAACTTAAGGGCATCTACTTGTTCCGTACCATCTATTATTTGCCTACCCTTGTACAAGGTGTAGCACAGATGGTGCTGTTCCTGTGGATTTTCAATCCGAACGTCGGTCTGGTCAACTCTATCCTTGGCGTCTTCGGTATCGAAGGGCCGACTTGGTTCTCCAGCCCGGATTGGGCGATGCCCGCCGTTATCATCATGAGCTTATGGACGGTAGGCGGCAACATGATCATTTACCTGGCCGGATTATCGGATGTTCCAACCAGCCTATATGAAGCAGCTGAAATTGACGGAGCCACCACTGCGCGCAAAGTATGGCACGTTACGCTCCCGCAAATTTCACCGATCCTGTTCTTTAACGGGGTAACCAGCATGATCGGCGCGTTCCAGACATTCACCCAGGGCTTCCTGAATAACGGCGGACCGGACAACTCGCTTCTGTTCTACGCCTATTATTTGTACCAGAACGCCTTTATGTGGTTCAAGATGGGCTATGGCTCCGCATTAGCGTGGGTACTGTTTATCATTATTTTGCTGTTTACAGTGCTCGTGTTCCGGGGAAGCGCGCTATGGGTTTACTATGAAACCGAGCAGTATGGAGGGAAAAAACGTCATGTCCGCAAAAAAAGAGCGTAAGAATTCAAAAACAGCGATTAACATCTTAGCCTATCTGGTCTTGATTGCAGGCGGCGTGGCGTTCTTATATCCTTTCGTCTGGATGATTTCCGCTTCTCTAAAAAGCCTGGAGGAAATCGCCGTCTCCGGAATGAATCTGTGGCCTGGCGAGTGGCGGTGGGATAACTATGTCAAAGCATTGACCTCGTTCCCATTCGGCCGTTATCTGATTAATACGCTATTAACGACAATCTTCCCGATTATCGGTACAGTTCTGTCCTGTTCACTGGTCGGCTATGCTTTTGCACGGTTCAAAGTAAAGGGCAGCGGCATTTTGTTCCTGCTCGTGCTGTCAACGATGCTTCTTCCGGGTGAAGTAACGATGATTCCCCAATTTATTTTGTTCAAGAATCTCGGCATGCTTGATTCGTTGTATCCGTTGATCGTACCTGCATTCTTCGGTTCGCCTTTCTATATCTTCCTGTTCCGCCAGTTCTATTCCAGATTGCCTGTCGGTCTTGAGGAAGCGGCTATTATAGACGGGTGTGGGTATTTCAAAATCTGGCGGGTCATCTTCCTGCCATTATCCAAGCCGGCACTTATCGGTGTTGGGGTTATGGTATTTATGGGCTCATGGAACAACTTCATGGGACCGCTGATTTATATCAACAGCGACAAGTGGAAGACGCTGACACTTGGTCTCGCAGGGTTCCAGGGAACGTTCGCAACTTCAACCAACCTGTTGATGGCTGCGGCAGTCGTCATTACCCTGCCATGTATTATTCTGTTTTTTGCAGCACAGAAAGCATTTATGGAAGGACTCACCTTCTCCGGATCTAAAGAGAACTAATCCAACAACTAACAGGAGTTAAGATTATGACGACAAATACCGAATTGAAACAACAAGCTGCCCAGGTCACTTTTAAATCTCCGGACGCTTATCTGAACGACGGATTCGTCTGGGCCAAGGAACAAGCGTTGGCATATGCCCATTTCGGCGAAGACCCGGTAGGACTCTGGTATGAAGCAGCCCTGCCGAACCGCCAAGCATTCTGCATGCGTGATGTCGCGCATCACAGTCTCGGTGCTTCCGTGCTCGGCTTAAGCCCGCTTACGAAAAATATGATGATTAAATTTGCCGAGAACATTGCCAAGTCCCGTGACTGGTGTACGTTCTGGGAAATTACCAAAGCGGATGAACCAGCTGAAGTTGATTATGACAGTGACGAGGATTTCTGGTATAACCTCCCGGCCAACTTTGACGTGATTGATGCCTGCTACCGTCAATATCTATGGACCGGAGATACCGAGTATTTGAAACATCCAGAGATGAACAAGTTCTACCAGCTTACAATGGAAGACTTTGTGCAGACCTGGGATAAAGACGGGGACGGCATTTTGGAGTATTACAGGGAATACGGGCGCCGTGGTCTTGCAACTTATAATGAAGCCGGATTGCAGCCTCTGCATGGCGGAGACATGATCGCTGCACAAATCGTCGGCTACCTGGCCTACTCGCGCTTCCTGGAGCTGGACGGCAAGACTGAGCAAGCCAAGCTGTACGAATCCAAGGCTCGCAAGCTGGAGCAATTTTATGAATCCAATTGGTGGAACGAGAAAGCCGGACGCTTCTACGGCGCATTGCTTCAGGACAGAAGCTATCTGGAGGCTTACAATGCTGAAGGAACCTTCCTGCCCCTTTATTTTGGGACCGTCAAGAACTTGGACCTTTTGAACAAAGCTCTCATCGATCTGGAGAAAAACGGCGTTGCCAACGTGGAGGGCAAAACCTATCTTCCGGATACGTACTACCGCTTCGACCGTAACGAGCAAGGCTATCGTGAATTGAAGGAACTGGTCGACCCTGCACTCGACCGCCGGGATTATCCGGAAGTTTCCTATTGTGTGGTTGGCGCTTATGCTGCCGGCCTGATGGGGATCAGTGCAGACGGACAACAGACGATTACAACATTGCCAAGACTGACGGAAGAGCTGCCATGGGCAGAGCTGAGCCAAATTCCAATTTTGGACCGCACGATTGCCGTTCGTCATAATGGAGACAAGGAAACCACCGTAACCTCGCAGGAAGGCGAAGCCTTTACATGGAAGGCAGCATTCAATAGCGAAGCTGAGTTCCTGATCCATAACGGCCAGCAGGTCAAAGCTCAAACTGAAATTGCTGAAAGCGGAATTGTGCGTTCATTCATTCTGGTTGAAGTGGCAAAAGGTGATACCCACCAAGTTTCCATTGGTTAAAAAGTCAAAAGAATTCGAGGAGAACGTGCGTGTAAAAGATTCTTCCGATCGCATCTGTTTTCTTTTTCAACTTATATAGAAGGCAGATGGTGTAAAATGCAGCTTATCTGCTTTCAATTTGTTGAGAACTCCAGGTTATTTACAACCTGGGGTTTTTTCTTTGAATAATTATTTACCGACCATTCTCAATATGATATAACTGTTTCACAAATGAGATCATCGATAAGAAGCAACAGAAAATTATCTTTTACCGTTGCAGAGCGCTGTTTCAAGGACGAGGAGCAGTTAAAAAGGGTACAGAAAATTTGGGATTGGCTCCAAACTTTTTGAACGGTCCATGAACTGGTTGAATCAGTTTGAGTTTGTGAAGTTAATGTTGGATCATACACGCAACGATGTTCTGAAGGCGGCAGATGAGTGCAACATGCAGCTCATCTGCCTTTTAAAATTTTGTTCAGTTTGCTGCAGGCCGCCGGACAGAATCATTCCAAAATGCGGCTGCAGGGAATCTACTTTATCCCCTTTTCCTTTATCCATGCGGATAATGTCACAGGGACAGCATCCAGTTTGACCGAAGCTCCAACACTTGCCACTTGCCCGCTATTAGCACCAATCCAGCTATACAGCCCGGCAAGACCTGCGGCATTTTGAGCTCCAATTGCAGGAGCAACAGCTCCTTCGAAGGCCGGAACCGGCAGCAAAAAGAAGGCGATTTGCCGGCCGAGCGCCTGACTGAACCGTTCGGCAAGCTGCTTGCCGGTCAGCGACTCAGGTCCGCCCAGCTTAATACTGGTGCCCGCCAGCTCCGGATGCTTGATTGCCTCCACTGTACAGGCAGCAGTCTCATCAATGCTGATCCACGCGACCGGCTGATCCTCCGGCACAGGATAAGCAAGCGTATCTTCACTCAATACGCCAGGCATCAGGAAGTTTTCAAAGTACAACGTCGGCTCAAGTATAATCGATGGGATTCCGCTCAAACGGACCGCCTGGACCAATTCACGCTTCATTTCAATCACTTCAGTATTCGATTTATCAAGAGACAGACGCAGACCTGTATTAATAACCAGCAGTTTTAGCTCTGCTGCCCGGGCTGCCTCCACAACATGCTTGATGTAAGCTGTTACCTTGTCGCGGTCATATTCCACCGGGAGTAAAATCACGGCTTTATCCGCCCCGCCAAAAGCTTCATTCAGACTGTGAATATTCTGCAAATCTCCCGCAACTGCATCAATTCCACGCTGCCGCAATTGCTCCGCCTTGGCCTCTGTCCGCACAATTGTACGGACAGCACAGCCTTCAGCCAGCAGCCGTTCAGCTACCGCCCCGCCCTGGGTCCCCCCTGCACCTAAGACTACGATTTGTTCTTTGATATTACTCATCGTACTTCCTCCCCCATCCGGTTCAAAAATTCAGCACCTTTGTGCTACTATAGGTATAATATCGTGACCCGTTCAGAAACGTAAGTACGCACATTATTGTCCTATAGTATCCTTTTGGATACCGGGTCCGGAGAGGAAGACGCGCCATGCAAGAGCAACAAATGACCACCTGCCCCGTAGAAACCGCCGTACAGGCAATCGGGGGGAAATGGAAAATTATGATCCTTTACCATCTGTCGACCAAGGGAATACGAAGGTTCAATGAGCTTCGCCGGATATTGCCGGATGTCACCCAGCGCACCTTGACCCGGCAGCTCCGCGAGCTGGAGGATGACGGACTGATCATCCGCAAAGTATACCCGGAGGTGCCTCCCAAAGTGGAATATTCACTTTCCGAGACTGGCAACACACTCATCCCGCTTCTCAACCATCTGGAGGACTGGGGACTGGCCTTTATGAAGAAGAAGGAGCAGGGCAGCACGATTGAAGCTTGAAGCAGGAGAGCAGCCATAAGCAACTGAGGTTATTCTTGCATAAAATTTGAAGCAGAAAAAAACAAGCATACAGCTGTCACTCCCGTACATAACAGCTGTTTGCTTGTCAGGCTCCGGCTATTTGCGGAACCGCAGCGGAGGCCAGCCCAGCAGCAATCTGCGTACTGCCTGCCACGCTGCAAGAAGCACCTTCTGAACCTCCCACGCCGTATTCCCTGCAACCATTACTGCCAGACCATGACGGCTTGTCAGCGACACGCCCGTTTTCACTTCCCGGCCGGGACGGACAGGGCACGACTCCAGG
This sequence comes from Paenibacillus pinihumi DSM 23905 = JCM 16419, assembly GCF_000422505.1. Lineage (GTDB taxonomy): Bacteria > Bacillota > Bacilli > Paenibacillales > Paenibacillaceae > Paenibacillus_D > Paenibacillus_D pinihumi. The sequence goes on from NZ_KE383864.1 coordinate 950,985, forward strand.
GCAATCCGAACCTCTCCCGCATGTCCTGGCCGTACAGCATCCGAAAAACAGTAGAAGGTTCCCAGATGGCTGTACCCCTCCCATGCTCCCGGCCCCTCTATCTGATGAAGTGCGGGAATGACCCGCTGGCGTTGGGCGAAGATCAGCTCGCCATCATAATAGACACGCAGCCGGTTATCCAGTTCCCGGTACCGGAACCGCTCTCCACGCAGCACCCGTCCGGGACACAGCACTTCAGACTGCATCCATACCGCTCCGGGCTTTAGCTCCACATTCGTTTCATTGTACAATGCGGCATCCATATACAGCATGACCGGCTCCATCATGCTTTCCACAACGGAATGCTCACCCAGCCGGAATGACTGCTTCATGATGGCCCGGGAATCCGGCTGGCATGGATGCACCTTCGTATAGCTCTGATTGGTTAGATGTACACAAGCCCCCGTATCCGCATCCCAGATCAGCTCATAACAGTCCCTGTCCAGCAGTCCGGGCGATACGTCCATCATAATGACACCTAGCTGATGCTCAAGAGGGAAGGCTTTGGCGATTTTAAGAGGGGCTGTATGATACTTGCCTGCCAGCACTGTCCTGCCGCCGGCTGCTGTGAAGGAGGCGCGGAGCTCTGCGGCCTTGCCCGGATCAGGCGTGATGATGCGGGATGCCATGCGCATGGGCAAGCTCATGCTCAATCCAGCTGATAATCCGATCCACGCCCTGCCCCCCGTGCAGATTGGAAAATACATAAGGCCGTTCTCCACGTGCCTTTTGCGTATCGGATTCCATTACCTCAAGCCTTGCTCCCACATAGGGTGCCAGATCAATTTTGTTCACCAGCAGCAAATCAGAACGGGTAATGCCCGGCCCTCCCTTGCGCGGAAGCTTCTCACCCTGCGCGACATCGATTATATAGATAAAACGGTCCACAAGCTCCGGGCTGAATGCCGCTGCCAGATTATCTCCCCCGCTCTCGATGAAGATGACATCAAGATGGTCGAAACGCCCTTGCAGTTCCTCTACCGCTTCGAAATTCATGGACGCATCCTCCCGGATCGCTGTATGTGGACATCCCCCCGTCTCCACACCAATGATCCGCTCCTCGGGAAGCACACCGGTGTTCAGCAAAATTTGAGCGTCCTCCTTCGTATAAATATCGTTCGTGATGACGCCAAGACTATATTTATGAGCCAGCTCCCGGGCAATTGTCTCAAGCAGAGCCGTCTTGCCCGAGCCGACCGGCCCACCGATGCCGATTCGCACCGGACGGGAACGATCCATAGCCGGCTGTTCCCAATTATGATGGTGATGATGTCCTGTTCCTTGACACATTGCACATTCCTCCCATTAGTCGCATACCTGTCGCGAAATTAAACATTCCTGCCCTTCCCTTTCCAGACACAGTCCATCAGGACATAAAAAGCCGTGAATACAGTGTCTCATGCCGCATCATCGCCAGCTCTGCAAGCGGCATATTCGTCCAGGCTTCCTCAGGCTCCAGCAGCGCCGTCTCCTCCCATGCCTCCACAACAGACTGGAGCAGCCGGGCTATAATGGCCTGCCCTTCCGTCTGTCCCATCGGCAGCAGGCGAAGGGCACTATTCACGCATGTCATCACACAGGTGTACAGATAGCCGTGAGCAGCACGCTCCAGCGAAATCCCCAGACGGAAGCAGAGCATTCCATATACGAGCGGGTGTGAGCCCGCGCATTGCCGGGAGTTGACGGCCTGCTTCAGACTGCTCAAATCCAGCTGAGGATGAATCGCGAGCGCCAGCCGCAGCAGCCGGTTGCCCATCTTCTCCATCCCTGTGCGCGTCTCCGCTGCGATGCGCTGCACATGAATTCCCCGCTCCGCCTCCCACAGCCTCTGCCAGGCCTGATGGGGCACATCCCGATAGACCGCCTTGATAATCATCGTGTCTCCGGGCGCCCAGCTTTGTCTGATCATGGCAGCTGCATACTGCTCCAAATCCGCCCCGCTGCGGACAATGCCTTCCTGCACAAGCGTCTCCAGTCCGAAGGAATGGGAGAAGCCGCCGATCGGCAGTGCCGAATCGAGCAGCTGCTGCATTGCCAGCCAAGCCGCCTGCTCCTTCATCCCTGCATTCCTCCTAGAATAAAAAGTACCGCTGGGCCATTGGAAGGGATACTGCCGGCTCGCAGGTGACAGGCTCACCGTCCACCTTCACCTGATAGGTTTCGGGATCAACCTCAATGGATGGGGTCGCGTCGTTGTGAATCATATCTTTCTTGCTGATTGTGCGGCAGCCTTTGACCGGTTCAATCCGTTTGCAAAGTCCGAGCTCCTCCCTAATTCCCCGGTCATAGGCCGCCTGCGAGACGAAGGTGACCGAACTGCTGTGTACAGCTTTCCCAAAAGCGGCGAACATCGGGCGCCCATATACAGGCTGAGGCGTCGGGATCGACGCATTCGGGTCACCCATCTGGGCAAAGGCAATCGACCCTCCCTTGAGCACCAGATCCGGCTTGACTCCGAAGAACATCGGATTCCACACCACCAGGTCAGCCAGCTTCCCCGGCTCCACAGAACCGACAAGATGCGAAATGCCGTGCGTAATCGCCGGATTGATGGTGTACTTGGCAATGTAGCGCTTAATCCGGAAATTATCCCCGTTGTCCGTATCGTCCTCCAGCAGCCCGCGCTGCGCCTTCATCTTGTCGGCTGTCTGCCAGGTGCGGATGATGACCTCCCCGACGCGGCCCATCGCCTGTGAATCGGAGCTGATCATACTGAATACGCCCATGTCATGCAAAATATCCTCCGCAGCAATCGTCTCCGGGCGGATACGGGAATCCGCGAACGCCACATCCTCGGGAATCCGGCTGTCCAGATGATGGCAGACCATCAGCATATCCAGATGCTCCTCAATCGTGTTGACCGTGAACGGCCGCGTCGGATTCGTCGAAGAGGGCAGCACATTTCCGAACGAGGCGGCACGAATAATATCCGGCGCATGGCCGCCTCCCGCGCCTTCCGTATGGTACGTATGGATCGTCCTGTCCTTGAATGCAGCCAGCGTATCCTCCAGAAATCCGGCCTCATTCAGCGTGTCGGTATGAATGGCCACCTGAATGTCGTACAGATCCGCCGCCTCCAGACAGCAATCAATCGCTGCCGGGGTCGTCCCCCAATCCTCATGCAGCTTCAGCCCGATCACTCCCGCCTCAATCTGCTCGACCAGCGGCTCGATGAAGGAGGCATTACCTTTGCCGGTGAAGCCGATATTCATCGGAAATGCCTCCGCCGCCTCCAGCATGCGCCGCATATGCCAGGCTCCCGGCGTGACCGTCGTCGCATTTGTCCCTGTAGCCGGTCCAGTGCCGCCCCCGATCATTGTCGTGACACCGGACGAGAGCGCGGTTTCAATTTGCTGCGGGCAAATAAAATGAATGTGGGAATCAACGCCTCCGGCGGTAATAATTTTACCTTCCCCCGCAATAACCTCCGTGCTGGCCCCGGCAATCATATCCTCGTCGACACCATCCATAATATCCGGATTTCCACCCTTGCCGATGCCCACAATGACGCCATCCTTGATCCCGATGTCGGCTTTAACAATTCCCCAATGGTCGATAATGACCGCATTCGTGATCAGCGTATCCAGCACTCCGGCAGCACGCAACGCTCCGCTGGACTGTCCCATCCCGTCGCGGATTACCTTGCCGCCGCCAAACTTGCACTCATCCCCATACACCGTGTAATCCTTCTCAATCCGCGCCCACAGGTTCGTATCCGCGAGTCTCACAGCATCCCCCGTTGTCGGACCAAACATCTGCGCATATTCCTTGCGGGTCATAATCGTCATGGCAGCCCATCCTTCCACCTTTCAAGCCTTGTGCGCACCTCATCACTGATCTGGCCGGGGACTGCTGTTCCCTGGGTGAGATTGTTGAGTCCGAAAGCCCGCTTGCGCCCTCCAAGCCCGACGACAACAACCGGCTTCTCCTCTCCCGGCTCGAAACGGACAGCCGTCCCGGCGGGAATATGGAGTCTCATGCCAAAAGCCGCTTCACGGTCAAACTCAAGCGCGCGGTTCACTTCAAAAAAATGATAATGGGAACCAACCTGCACAGGCCGGTCGCCTGTATTGATCACAATAAGCTCTCTCGTTACCCTGCCTTCATTCAGTCTGATCTCGCCCGGCAGAGTCCGGTACTCGCCTGGAATCATTATGATTGCCTCCTTCCCGGATAGAATGTCAGCTTTCGATCGGGTTATGAATCGTAACCAGCTTCGTCCCGTCAGGGAAAGTAGCTTCCACCTGCACCTCATGAATCATTTGCGGAATGCCTTCCATAACCTGGTCGGCGCGGAGAATTTGCGTCCCGTATTCCATTAGCCGGGCGACTGACATGCCGTCACGAGCGCCCTCCAGCACCTCTGAGGTGATCAAAGCCACACTCTCGGGATAGTTCAGCTTCACTCCCCTTTTCAGCCGGCGGCGTGCCAGGTCGGCGGCAATTGTCACCAGCAGCTTTTCTTTTTCGCGTTCGGTTAGTTGCATGCTTTGCACCCCTGTCATGTGTTTGAAATCGTTCTCAACATCCAGAATGAACCTTAAAATTGTAAAACCGCTTCTTTACCTCCCATTATATTGATAGTCAGGAAAGATGTAAACCTTTTTATGTTATAAAACTTAACGTCATTTTCAAGTATATGTAAAATACCTTACATGAAAATTGGGCGACCAGGTCCAAACTCCAGCTTTTACTTTTTCGACAGTGCTTGTCGAAAGGTAGCCATAGCTTGTCTGATATGGTACACTCGAAGGTATCGATTAATTTAAAAATACAGGCGGCAAGCGAGGTTCATCCGCTACTTTCCCGGTTCCGTCCTGTATAACAATTATACAAGCATGCACAGCATCCTGTTCTACGCTCAGCCTTTTCTGTCCGCAGCGGCCATCGTCGTCTGCCGGGCAGAAAAGGCTGGCCGGCGCCCGCTTAATGTGCATCTATCATTTGGAGGAGGTTTTCCCATGGCGCAGAAAAAAATGAGATCCGACATGATCAAGAAAGGCTTTGACCGCGCGCCTCACCGCAGCTTGCTTCGTGCAGCTGGAGTTAAAGAAGAGGATTTCGGCAAGCCGTTTATCGCAGTGTGCAATTCCTACATCGATATCGTACCAGGCCATGTACACTTGCAGGAGTTCGGCAAAATCGTTAAAGAAGCTATCCGTGAAGCTGGCGGCGTGCCGTTCGAGTTCAACACAATCGGGGTTGACGACGGTATTGCCATGGGTCACATCGGTATGCGTTATTCCCTGCCGAGCCGCGAGATTATCGCAGATTCTCTGGAAACCGTTGTTTCCGCTCACTGGTTCGACGGTATGGTCTGTATTCCGAACTGTGACAAAATTACACCGGGCATGATGATGGGCGCATTGCGCGTTAACATCCCGACTGTATTTGTCAGCGGCGGACCGATGAAGGCTGGTAAAACTTCCGATGGCCGTTCGATTTCCCTCTCCAGCGTATTTGAAGGCGTAGGCGCGTTCCAGGCTGGTAAAATCGATGAGAAGGGCCTGGAAGAGCTGGAGCAATTCGGCTGTCCGACATGCGGTTCCTGCTCGGGAATGTTCACCGCGAATTCCATGAACTGTCTGGCTGAAGGACTTGGACTTGCTCTGCCGGGCAACGGAACCATCCTGGCTGTTGCGCCTGAGCGCCGCGACTTTGTAAGAAAGTCCGCGAAGCAGCTGATGGAGCTGATCGAGAAAGATATCAAGCCTCGCGATATCGTTACAATCGAAGCTATCGACAACGCATTCGCGCTTGATATGGCAATGGGCGGTTCCACCAACACTGTCCTTCACACACTTGCGCTTGCTCATGAAGCAGGCTTTGAATATCCGGTTCAACGCATCAACGAAGTTGCTGCCCGTGTACCGCATCTGGCCAAGATTGCACCGGCATCCGATTACCACATCGAGGATGTGCACAATGCAGGCGGCGTAACAGCGGTCCTGAACGAACTGTTCAAAAAAGAAGGCGCGCTTCACGGCGATTGTATAACCGTAACCGGCAAGACGCTTCGCGAGAACGCAATGGGCCATGAGATTTTGGACCACGATGTTATTCGTCCGATTGACAATCCGCACAGCGAGCGCGGGGGACTGGCTGTACTGTTCGGCAACCTGGCTCCGGACGGCGGTATTATTAAAGTCGGCGCGGTTGATGCTTCTGTTGGCGGCTACCATAAAGGCCCTGCGATCTGCTTCGACTCCCAGGATGATGCGTTGTACGGTATTGCCAACGGCCATGTAAAAGAAGGACATGTTGTCGTTATCCGTTATGAAGGACCTAAAGGCGGACCGGGAATGCCTGAAATGCTGGCTCCAACCTCGCAAATCGTAGGTATGGGTCTGGGTGCGAAGGTTGGTCTGATTACAGACGGACGCTTCTCCGGCGCATCCCGCGGTATCAGTATCGGTCATATCTCGCCGGAAGCTGCTGAAGGCGGTCCAATCGCATTTGTACAAGACGGCGATATCATCGAGCTGGATCTGGACAACCGTAAAATCGAGCTGCATATCAGCGAAGAAGAATTCGCTGCCCGCCGCGCAAACTGGAAAGGCTTCGAACCAAAGGTTAAAACCGGCTATCTGGCCCGTTATTCCAAACTCGTTACCTCTGCCAGCACTGGCGGCGTTATGAAGGTCTAATTCAAACTTTTATCTAAAACAGAAATCGTAAGCGGCGCTGCCAGTTTGGCAGCGCCGCTTTGTGTTCAACCAATTGAGAGCCGTTTTGCTGCAACTGAAAACCCCGCTCACGCAAAAAAAACCGCTACGGAACGAGTTCCTTAGCAGTTTTTTCCTGACCGTAATTCAGTTCTCTTGCCATATCCTTTAATCCGGGTTTGACATCGGCAGCACTCTGCTGTAGCTGCCCTTCCGGGCCGGAACCCGAACTGTACCGCTTTTTGAATTCTTCAATGGACATCGCCATAATTTTGGGTGTTAGCTGCGCTCGTCTGTCTGTTACCCGCTGCAGCCCAGTCGGATGCAGAACGCCAAGCAGCATTTTCAAGTACAACCGGGTCATTCGTCCAAACAGATTTTGCGGCAGCTCCAGCACAGTGAAGCCAAAGCCCTCCGAACCACGGTTGATCAAACTGATACCGTATATACCCCGGAGTTCCCGGTAATCTGTCCGCAGCGCCAATTGTCTGGAAATCAGAGGCAACGCCTTCTCCACTTCCCTGATCATCGTAATTGCTACCTGAACCAGTGATTTGGACTTGTTCATGACCTTGAACAGACGCTCATTGTCAAAATGCAGTTCTACAATTTTGTCGTTGTTGTGAATCTGCTGACCATCCTGCAATTGAAGCGTCTTGCCGTGATACGGACGGACACGGTAGTAGAACATGCCGCCGCCTTCACCGACGGGCTCCAGCCGGAACATCAAATGGAACAACCGCTCCCATCCCAGCCATGCGTTGACGAGCAGCGGCTTGAACATGCCTGTCTTTCTTGGTTTCCGGCCGCGCTGGCGATCTGACAGCTCAATCATCTCCGCTATCGTTACAAAGCGGAAGCCGCTCTGTGTACCTGCCTTCAAGTACACTTCAAGCGCCTCCAGCATGTTGGCCGGCGCATCCGAATCCGCACCAAGTGTCGTACCGCAATCATGCAGCAGCAGCACCTCACCGGGTCGCAGCTTCTTGAGCATCCGTTTGGTCAACCGTCTAACACCGACCCGTCGGCGCCAGTCGCCAAACATGGAAGACCATAATATAATTTGCAAATAGCCAAGCCTCGAGAAATCAAACAGATTGACAATACCCCAAGGCGGCCTATAATAAACCGGTATGGTTCTGGTCGCCTTCCTGATAATATCGGAAGTCAGATTGATCTGCCTTCTTACTTCCCTCGGTCGCATAAGCCAGTTTGTCTTATGAACATAATTATGAATTCCGATTACATGACCTTCGTCTGACATTCTCCTCAGCAGTTCAGGATACTTCTCCGCATTCGCGCCTACAACAAAAAATGTTGCCTTCGCATCATACTTTGCCAGTAAATCCAGCAACAACGGAGTATATTTGGGGTCCGGCCCATCGTCAAAGGTGAGTGAAATTTCATTCTTCACATGCCCTCTCTTGAATACCCGAAAACCAAACGTTCTGCTGATCAGACCCGGGAGAAAAGCGTAAAAGGTCAAAATGTAGAATCCCCAAAGCATCAAATTCTCCATATTCTTTGTCCCCGCCATCTGTAATCTGTCCCTGTCAAGCCAAGGGCGAACGTATAGACGCACATATAATATTGTAACATAATGAAACAAGGAATAGGCATCTTTTTGAAAACATAGTACAATCAGAATACAGCTCGAACATATGCATCCAAGATATCGCACAATCCTTACATAAGGCTGCCTAAAATATCCGTAGAGGAGACCGTTCATGCTTACCTTTTACAAGAAATATTGGCGTACTGCGTTTGATATTTTGCTCATTGTCCTTACTGTATATCTTATTATGTACGCCTTCAGTTTTATATACCGCATTGCCACACCTGTTATTCTTTCCTTTGTGATATTTGCTATGATTGAGCCGCTCGCCAAACGGCTGAACAAAATTGGAATCAGCAAGCCGATTGCTTCGGCGCTGTCCATTCTTTTCTTTGCCATGGTCATTGCGGGCGCATTCGTAATCGCTGGGATCATGCTGACTAACCAGATTACCGGCCTGATCAAGCTTATTCCGACCTATCAGGATCAGCTGAAGGATCAGATCGCCGCCATTACCGCCTATATCAGTGAAAAAACAAGCCTGATTCCACCCGATTTCCTGAGCAGTTCCGCGGATTGGATTGATTCCGTCACGGAATGGGGAACCGGACTGGCAAAAGGATTTTTAACGGGACTCGTCGGATTTCTGACATCCTTCTCCAAGTTTATGTTTAATCTTGTGCTGGCTGTCATACTTGCCTACTTCCTGAGCATTGAAATTAATGACTGGAAGAAAACAGCAGAAGATAAGACACCGAACACGTTCAAGAAAGCTTTTTTCTTCCTGAAGGACAATGTCTTCTCCGGCATTGCCGCTTATTTGAAGGCTCAGATGAAAATGATCAGTATTACCTTTATCGTCATACTAATCGCACTGCTTGTTCTTGGTGTCAAAAATGCGTTTACCATTTCGGTCATATCGGCAATATTTGACGTGCTGCCGTTGCTTGGGGTCAGTACCCTGTTTATTCCTTGGATCATCTATTTGTTCATAGTCGGCGAGACGACTCTGGCGATCTGCCTGGCCGCATTGCTGGCGGTTGTAATTCTCGCCAGACAAATACTGGAGCCGAAAATTACCGGTGATTCTCTTGGAGTATCCGCTTTTACCACCCTTTTGTTCATGATTATCTCGCTGTCCCTGTTCGGGGTAGCCGGGGTCATTATCTCTCCGGTACTCGTTATTTTGATCAAGGCGTTGTATGAACAGGGCTATTTGCACGAATGGATTCGCAAGCCGGTTGGCGAATATGATGATATCCCGCCAGCCCCACCCTCAGGCGGCGGCCCTGAGGCATCATCCTGACGGCTGTTCAGCGAGAATGTCCATAACCCCGCGGAACAGTATCGTGGACTGGTTATGACTGCCGGAGAGCCGGTTCTCGGCAACGACCGCCACTGAATAGCGTGGCGCCTGTACAGGCCCGTAACCGACAAACCATTGATGGTTGCGCTCCTTGCCATTGAATAGAGTTTGCGCAGTACCCGATTTTCCAGCGAGCCTCCACTTTGCCGCCTGGAGCGAAGTCCCTGTGCCATATGCTACCACGTCCTCCATCCCCTCAATCAAGGCTCTGGCTGTAGCCGGAGCCACCCGGCCATATGGTGAATACAGGTTGCGGACAGGCAGGCTGCTCATCAAATGGCCATTGGCGTAACGGATCTCGGAGACGATGCGTGGCGCTCTAACCTGTCCGTTATGAAGCAGCGTCACCACCAGATTGGCCGCCTGCAGCGGAGATACCGCAACGTCCCGTTGTCCGATGGCCGTCTGTGCCAACAAGCCGCCATCCCGGCCCTTCGGCAGTGCGGTGAACAATCTGCCTCCCTCCTCCTCCTGAAGCAGCCTGAGCGTCTGGCCAAGCGGCTTAAACACCTGCTCGCTTACCCAGCCTACCTGCTTGCCAAGGCCAAGCCGGTCTGCTGTCTGCATGAATTGTTGGTATTGCAGCCGCTCTCCAAGCCGCGCAAAGGCAATATTGCAGGATTGGGCCAGGCCTTCACGCAAAGTTATCGTGCCGTGGCCGCCAGGCTTCCAGCAAGAAAGACCGTACTTGCCATATTCCCCGTTGCAATGGAACATTTCATCCAGCTCCGCCTCCCCCGCCTCCAGCGCCGCCGCTTCCGTCACCAGCTTGAATACCGAACCGGGAGCAATAGCATGAATCGCACGGTTTATCATTTCCTTCCCACCGGCATCGAGCCGGTAAGGATCATAGGCAGGCCGCGAGACCATCGCCACGATATCCGCATTTTTCGCATCCAGAACAACGACAGCTCCTTCCTTTAGCCCCTGCTTGTCCAGATAATGCTCGAGTTGATCCTGAATCTCCAGATCAAGCGTCGTGACGACCTTCAATGGATAATATGGATTTTCAGACCTTACGAGACGCATATCCAGTCCATGAAGCGGCTTGTTTACCCCATCGGTATAATGAGAAACTGCTACGCCCCCAATTCCATGCAGCAGCGAATCGAGAGACTTCTCCAATCCTGCACCGCCGATCCGGTCATGCAGCTTTAGTTTTCCCTGCTCCAACTGGCTTCCGTACAGTGTCTCCAGCCGCTCCGGATGCTGGCTGATGTAGCCGATCGCGTGCATAGCAGCATAAGGCGGCTTGTATCTGACATGATAAGGAAGCACCCGAATACCTTCCAGCCTCATGGCACCGAGCTGCTCCAATTGTTTGCCGGAGAGCCGGTAAGGCAGCTTCTCTCCCTGCCGATGATAGAATCCGGGCTCTCTCAGCTTGGATAGCCAGTCATACAGCCGTACAGGGCTGGTATTCAAAATTGCCGCAAGCTTGTCCAGTTGCCCGGCCTGGGTCCATAGCTTGGTGTTGACAGGGAATGCAGCCAGCGTCATGACCGTCTCGCCTGTCATGGCCCGTCCCTTGCGGTCTGCAAAATCTGCTCTTCCAGTATCTAGAAGGAGTCCGCGTTCACGCTGGTTTACGGAGTAATCCTGGTAATGATGCACAGCAGGAGCAGCGGGAGAGTGAGGAAGCCATTGCAGCCATGCAAGCCGTACCAACTGGATAATTGCTACTGCCGTTACAACAAGCCCAAAATAATAAATTCTGCGCCGCATCCCTTCTCTTCTGCGTCTGCGGATTGCCGCTATGTCCTTCATCGCCTGTTCCTCCATTCAGGAACAGTATTTCCATCTTGCCGTAGCGTTAAGCCAAATCATGTTCCGTTGCCTCTTAACGATCTATATGCCAAAAGGATGCCCGCAGTCCAAAATGAATTTCGGGCTGCGGGCATCCTTATTGTTTGTTGCGATGATCTGGCTGCTCCCCGGGCATTCCAAGCCCGTAGCTGCAAGACTATACGATTATGCCTTGGTATTAAAACGTGATAGTGAACCCTTCAGCTCATTGGATACTGTCTCCAGCTTGCCTGACAGATTCACCAGCCCTTCGCTGATGCTCAGCTGTTCACTGCTCAGAGAAGCAACCTCTTCCGAGGTGGCCGACGATTCCTCGGCTACACCGCTCACATTTTCCATGGCCTCGGACAGCACGGACTGGGATTGTTCAAGCTTTTCGATGGAATGTGTAGCGGAATCCAGCCGCTCTACGAATTGGGACATCTGGCTTTGTACCGAATAGAACAGCTGGTTTGCTTCCTTAACAGATACAATCTGATCCTGGAACAGCGGGTAAGCCTCGGACAACACATTAACAGTCTCATCGATTTCACGCTGAATCGTCTCTGTAATTTGGCCAACAACGTCAATGGATTGACGGGACTGGTCCGCAAGCTTGCGGATTTCATCGGCAACAACCATGAAGCCCTTGCCTGCTGCGCCGGCTCTGGCCGCTTCAATCGTAGCATTCAGAGACAAAATATTCGTCTGCTTGGTCAAAGAGTTCAGCACTTCAAGAATTTTGCGGATAGAGCGGGTACTGTCCTTCAGACGATCTACCTTCTCCACCATAGAACGGGTCATTTCCTCTGTCATGCCTGTCTTCTCAATTAGTGCGGACATGTGCTCCGTCCCCTGTTTGCTCGCGCTCTCAACCTCGCCTGCGGCACCGACCATCTGATGATTGGCTTCGATAACCAGCTTCATCTGGGTGCCGATACCGGAAGTCAGGTCTGCGCCCCGCTCAGCTTCCATAGCCAGGCTCGAAGCGCCCGTGGCGATCTCTTCCGTAGCAATAGAAATTTCTCTGGCCGATACCGAAGTCTTTCTCGATGCTTCTGTCAGCTCTCCGGCTGTCTGCAGCACTTCTTGTGCCGACTGGTTCGTCTGGTTGACGAGCGCCGTAATTTTCTCCATCATCTGGTTAAAGCTTCCGGACAATTGGCCGATCTCATCCTTGCTCTTAATGGAGGAACGTACTGTCAGATTGCCTTTTTCCCCTTCAACCATCAGATTGCGAATCTGCATCAGCGGAACGACAATGAGGCGAATGACAATGAAGCCGATACCGATAGCAAGCAGCACACCGACTCCAACAAAGATCCAGGTCAATTCCTGAATTTTCTTGGCATCTTTTACAAGCTCGGATACAGGAATTTCTCCGATCAATTTCCAATCCATCAGCTTGAAGGAATCATGCACAACGAGAATTTCATTTCCATTCAAAACTGTGCGTATTGCTTTGTCATTGCCGGAGTTCTCCTCCGGGAATTGAATGCCGCTTTCCTGTCCGAGATCTTCAATATTTTTGGAATACATAATATGCTTGTTCTCATCCAGAATGCGTACGACACTATCATCACCAAGCGCAAGTCCTGACAGCTGATCAGCAATATCGTTGTATTTGATTTCAATCAGCAACACAAAAGCTGCTTCATTGGTGGACGTATTCTTGATGAGACGGGTGACCCCGATTACAGGTTCGTTCAGCATGCCGCTAAAGCCCTTCACCTCGGTTGGCAGCCATACCGGCCTGCCGTCCTGCTTCAGTGCAGCCTGATACCAATCCTTCTCCTTGGCTTCAGCATAGTCGATTCTTGCTCCACCATAGTTAACGCCTGTGTACTTCTCATCGAGCGGAATCAGGTTGGCAGCCAATATCGACTTATTGCTCATCATCAGCGTCATCAGCTTCGTCTCCATATTTTTGGAGGCTTCAAATACCCGGAATACCGGCTCCTGCTGCTTTTTCAAGATCAGGATATTATCCTGAATTTCCCGGTCAAAAATCACCTGCAGCGACAGGTCCTCATACGCCTGGAACAAAATGTCCATTTTGCTTGCAGCCTCGGCAACCGTCTGCTGGCTGAAATCCGCTACCTTGGTCTGGATAATATTTTTGGATGTTGAATAGGAAGTCAAACCGACCACAAGCACGCAAATCAAAATACTGCAGAAAATGAGCAAGACAAGTTTGGCGCCTACAGACTTGAACACATTAAAACTGCTCTTCTCCAGAAGATTATGTATCGCTTTCATTTCTCCCCTTGCATTTTTCACCTTACTTAATTCTTTGGACCTATCTTTCTTTTTTAATTTGTCCATGAGTTTCATGACGGCACCACCTGTACATTCATAATATCGGAGCAAAATATGTATTACTTCTCTTATCGGTCAAACTGTTCGGAAACATGAGGAATTTTAATAAAAAATGCAAAAAAAACCTCCTTTTTTATTCTTTACGGCATAAAGTAAGAGCTTACATCAACAGCATGCACCGATTGTAGCATTAATTCCATAGACCTAGTATATACATTTTGGCATTTAGGTCTATATACATGAACATTATATACATTAATCAGCCTTTTCTCATAGCAAAAAAGCATCATTCTTCTAAAGCGGAAGAATAATGCTTTTACATTTGCATCCTAATAAGTTCCATATCTGCTAAACATACATATAGATTTTGAACCTTGATAGAGATTACCTGTTATCTTATTTTTTTCCGCATCATGTCCATCGCTTTGACCGGATGATCCACTTTCATGCGAATCTTCTGCATCGGATGCCGTGCTGCATCCAGCCCAGTTCCCGTTTCATCGGCAATCTGTCCGACGATTTGTTTGAAGAAGGTTCCGCCCGGTCCAAAGAACTCAACCTCCTGGCCCGGCTTAAAGTGGTTTCGCTGCTGAACGAGAGCGATTCCGCTTGCCTCATCATACTCCAGCACAACTCCGGCAAAATCATAAGGTGCCGCCTTTTCCTCTGCCTCGTAAATATGTTCTTTGGCACCCGGCGTCTGGAAAAAGAATCCGGTATTCAGTGGACGGTTGGCCGACTTGTTAATTTCTTCAACCCATTCCGGCTTCAATTTATAGCCCACCGGGTTGTCAAAATACGCATCGATTGCCTGACGATAAGCGTTGACCACTGTAGCGACATAATGGACACTCTTCATGCGTCCCTCAATCTTGAAGCTGTCCACTCCGGCCTCGATCAGCTCCGGCAAATGTTCAATCATGCACAAATCCTTGGAGCCCATCGTAAATTTATTTTCCTCCGCGGAATTGACCATGTCCTGATCCACAAACAGATCATACTTCCAGCGGCACGACTGCGAGCAGCCGCCGCGGTTCGAGTCACGGTCTGTAAAGTGGTTGGACAGTACGCAGCGTCCCGAGAACGAAGAGCACATTGCACCGTGAATAAAGGCTTCTATTTCAATGTCCACATTGGACTTGATCTCGGCGATTTCCTCCAGCGATGTCTCACGTGCCAGTACAACCCTCGGCAGGCCCTCGTCCTTCCAGAACTTCACGGCTTGCCAGTTCAAGATAGACTGCTGGGTGCTCAAGTGGACCTCAAGCTTGGGAGCTACACGCATGGCCGTATCCACAATAATCGGATCAGCGGCAATAATCGCCGCAATTCCGGCTTCCTCCAGCCCTTTCAGATAAGCCTCAATACCGGCCAGATCCTCATTATGGGCGTAAATATTCGTTGCTACAAATACCTTGGCTCCGTATTTTTCCGCAAATTTGACGCCCTCTTTCATTTCTTCCAGACTGAAATTGTCTGCACCCGACCGGAGTCCGTAGTGCTGCCCTCCGATGTATACGGCGTCAGCCCCGTAATGCACGGCAAATTTCAGCTTCTCCAGGTTGCCGGCAGGCGCCAGCAGCTCCGGACGGTCAAGACGGTGCCGCTTGCCGCGGTACTTGATTTTAGTTAAGGTTTCCATAGGCTAATCCCCCCTTGCATCGCCCATTAATACACTTGTTCCTTATAGAAAAATCCGAAGGAAAGCTCACGGTCCGGATCTTGAACTGCCTTAATTTCATCTAATATGTCCTCATCAAATTGATAAGACTCAGGATTTGCAAAATAGGCATCAATCACTTTCCGGTATGCTTTCACTACGATTTCGTTGTAATCCGGCGATTTCAGCAGTCCTTCAACTTTGAAGCTGTCTACCCCGGCTTCCATCAGCTCATGCAGACTTTCCAGCATGCAAATATCATCGGAGCTCATAATATGTGTTCCGTTGAGGTCTTGATAGATTGGATATCGTTCCTCCTGTCGTTCTACCTCGATCAGGTAGAGGCCGCTGTCCTTGTCTGTTACGAGAGAAGAGGACTCTACTGTCCCTGAGCTGGTTCTATAGTCCATATAACTGTTCACCAGGCTGCGCTTGGAGTGATAAATATTTGTCAGCCCGTGTACCTGGACCTGAACCTCCATCGGCGTATTGCGCTTGATATCCAGCACCTCATCCAGATTCAGCTCGCGGGCCAGCACGAAGCGGCCTGCCCCTTTGCGTCCCCAGTAGTTCGCCGTCGCATAGTTGGTCGAGGTCATTTCCGTATTCCAGTGCAGCTTGAGCTTCGGCGCATGCTCCCTGACCGCCATTAATACGGCCGGGTCACCGAATACAACCGCATCCACCCCGGCATTTGCCAGTGCCCTGACGTAGTTCGGCAGCAGAGGAACGGTTTCATTATCAATCAGATTGTTCATAGCCACATAAATTTTAATGCCGTGCGGATTCGCATAGTTAACAGCTTCCAGCAATTTCTCCAAATTAAATTCGCCTGCCAGACGCATGCCAAAACGCGATTCTCCCAGCAGGAAAGCATCCGCACCTGCCTCGGCCAGACGCACCAGCTCCTCCATTGATGCTGCCGTCACCAGCAGCTCAGGCTTAACCGTCAACGCTTTTTCCTCCGTTCTTCTCGTTCGCTTCACTTTTCTTTTTATTTTTCAAATGTTCATTATACGTTTTGCCGAAGTAATGAGCGGATGTGCCATCCTTCTTCGTAACGTAATATAAATAATCGTTCTCCTGCGGATACAGCGCCGCTTCAATCGAAGCCAGAGACGGGCTTGAAATTGGTCCTGGCGGAAGTCCGCTGATCAGATACGTATTATAAGGCCCTTTAATTTCCGTGTCTTTAATTAACAGCCTTTCCTTAGGCTTGTCCAGCATATATTGAACCGTTGCATCAATTTGCAGCTTCATACCCTGCTTGAGACGGTTATAGATAACTCCGGCTACAATTGGGCGTTCATCGTCATTGACCACCTCGCGCTCAATGAGGGAGGCAATTGTCAGCATCTGATGAAAGTTCAGCTTGCGCTGCTCCAGCACCGTATCCCATTCCTCCGGAAGCTTGGCCAGCTTACGGTCCATTTCCTGAAGCATCCGGATCATAATCTCCTTCGCCGTGCTGCCCTTCTTCATCTCATAAGTTTCCGGGAACATATAGCCTTCAAGCAGATGATGCATATCAGGCATTGGCTCAATAAGAGCAGCCTCAGCCGAATAGGACATCATCTCTTTGGATTCTGCCAGCTCCAGGAACTGTTGTTTGTCGACCAGACCTTCTGCGCTCAGCTTGTCGGCAATCTGCAATACCGTGTAGCCTTCCGGAATAGTAAATTGGACCGTTTCTTCTTTGGCGGTATCGCCGCTGTTGAGCTTGGCAATAATAGACTCCGGCTCCATCCCCGGCGCAAGCTCATAAGAGCCCGCCTGGAACTGGCTGCCCTCGTTTTTGTAACGCAAATAATATTTGAATAAAAAGGCGTTGCGGATAATTCCCTCTTTCTCCAGCACTTCGGCAACCTTGAACGGGCTTGAGCCCTTTGGAATGGTGACAAGCTTCGTATCCCCCGCGGCGGCAGGCCGGAGGCCATTCCATACATAGCCGGCAGCGCCAGCGGCGGCCAGTAGTATCAGGCCCAACAATGTAATAATGACCCATAGTGTAATTCGGCCCCGGCGTATTGGCGTATCCACTTTCTTTTCGTCCCCCTTGAGCAATGGTATGCTGATTTCCAAAAAATAGCTGCCGCCGTCATATCGACGGGGCAGCCACATTTCGCGGTACTAGGTAACTCCTGGATGCCTGATTGATTTGACCGGACCTGTGCCGTTTTTGACAGACACAGCTTCGTTTCACGCAGAAATAAAAGCCGTTTTAGTGAAACTTATAAATGCTTATACTTCAAAAAAAGGGCGGTTCGCACCGCCCTCTGGTCAATCTGGTTATTGTATGTCAGCTTCTTCGAACATCAGCTCATCATAAGCCTCGGCAACTGCATCCCATTCATCCTCATCATCCAGAGACTCCAGGGTATACTCGCCATCGCCAAGCTCAATAATCCGGAAGAAATCAAGCTCGTCTTTCTTCTTCATTGCCGCTGTCTGAAGCGCAGCATAAAGGGTTGCGCCGAGTTGGAACTCAGCGGCAATCCGGTACATCTCCTCGGCTCCGCTGTCCGCGACAAGCCCGACTTCGCGTCCGTAAGATTCCTGCAGCAGCCGGACCCGCTTGAGCTGCCTGGCATTGCTATCGTGCATTAATCTTCATCCTCTATTTCACCAAGCAGCGTATTAAACGTTTCCTCTACCATATTCCATTCTTCTTCATCGTCAATGGTATACAGCTTCAGATCGTCGCCTTCCTCTTCATAGCGGAATGCGTACACCTCTTCGGATTCGTCTTCGTCTTCAGATCCGAGCGGCACAACCATCATATACTTTTGGTCGGAGCCGTCGACCTCAAATTTCATAATGACTTCGAATTCTTCCTCGTTGCCATCTTCATCCGGAATATAAATAATTTCCGGCTCTTCAAACTGCATGTCGTCCTTTGTCATCGTTACCCTCACCTTTTCGTTTTAGAGTCGAGAAAATTTTGCAAAATGAGCATAGCGGCCATCTTATCAACCACTAACCTTCTTTTCTTGCGGCTGACGTCCGCCTCAAGCAGTGTGCGCTCAGCGGATTTTGTAGTCAGCCGTTCATCCCAGAGGTGAACAGGTAAGTTAAGCTTCTCGCGCAATGCTTGCGCAAATGCGATGCAAATTTCGCCACGCGGACCAATTGTACCATTCATATTCTTCGGCAGTCCGACTACGATTTCACTTACTTCATGCTGGCTGATCAGCTTTGCAATCTCGTCAAGCTCCTGGCCTTCCCGTCTTGTCTCAATCATTCCAACTCCCTGGGCTGTCCATTGCAGGGCATCACTGATTGCAACTCCGATCCTGCGGTCGCCATAGTCCAATCCCATTATACGCATATATCCGACCGCCCCATTTCACATTCAATTAACTATCCGTTATCTGTGCTGACTAAGATAACTCCGGACGAGCTCTTCAATCAATTCATCGCGCTCTTTCCTGCGGATTAGACTACGGGCATTGTTGTGACGCGGAATATAAGCCGGATCACCGGACAATAAATAGCCAACAATTTGGTTAATCGGATTATATTCCTTTTCTACCAATGCATCGTACACAGACAACAAAATATCCTGTGAAGATGATGTCAGCTCTTCCGCTTTCACATTAAACTTCATCGTTTTATCCATGGAACTCATCGCCAGCACCTACCTTTCAAGGCCAAAGCAGTTTATGCTGCCTCTATCATATCACATTTGACTGTGAGGAAACCAGTTCTTCCGCAAGCTTAAGCGCATCTGCCAGCTTCGACGGGTCCTTGCCTCCGGCTTGGGCCATATCCGGACGTCCTCCGCCCCCGCCGCCGCATGCTGCAGCAATTTCTTTGATCAGTTTGCCGGCATGCAAACCCTTCTTCACCAGATCCTCGGATACCGATACGACCAGATTTACTTTCTCCTCCTGAACCGCCCCAAGTACGATTACCGCTGACGGCAGCTTGCCCTTCAGCTCGTCGGCAATACCGCGGAGTGCTTCCATGCCGCCGGCATTGACGGATGCTGCCAGCAGCGTTACGCCGTTCACGGTCTTCGCCTGCGTCTCCAGCGATCCGGCTTCGATTCGTCCGAGCTTCGCCTGGAGCGATTCCTTCTCTTTGGACAGATCTTTCACCTGTGCATATAAGCCTTCAATCCGTTTTGGCACATCGGTTGTATTGGACTTGAGCAGTTCCGCAGCCTGCTTGAGCAAGTCAAACTGTCCTTCCATATACGTGTACGCATGCTTGCCTGTAACAGCCTCAATCCTTCTGACACCGGAGCCGATGCCTGACTCCCCAAGAAGCTTGAACAGGCCAATTTCGGACGTATTCTGCACATGACAGCCGCCGCACAGCTCAATGCTGTAGTCGCTAACCTGCACAACACGCACGACATCCCCGTACTTCTCACCGAAGAGCGCCATCGCCCCCATAGCTTTCGCTTCTTCAATCGGCTTGCTCTCGATTACGACAGGAGATCCGAGCCAGATTTGCTCATTGACACGCTTCTCAATCTCAGCCAGCTCGTTTTCCGTAATGCTGCCGAAATGGGAGAAGTCAAAACGCATACGCTCTGCCTCAACCAGCGAGCCCGCCTGATTGACATGAGCGCCGAGCACTTGCTTCAGCGCCTTGTGCAGCAAGTGTGTCGCCGTATGGTTTTTAACAATATTTTCGCGCAATGTTCTGGATACTTCGGCCTTCACCTCTTCGCCTGTGCGCAGCGTGCCGGATGTCACGACTACGTGATGTACATGCTGTCCTTGCGGCGCCTTGGATACGTCCTCCACCTGCAATTGGACGGATGCTCCCGAAATTGTGCCATGGTCGCTGACTTGTCCGCCGCTTTCAGCATAGAATGGCGTGTTGTCCAATACGACGAGGCAGCGGCTGCCTTCAGGCGCAATATCGACCAGCTCATTGTCCAAAATAATGGCGCTGATTTTTGCATCAACAGCCAGTTTATTGTACCCGACGAATTCGCTTTTGACCGTCAGCTCGGAGAGCGCTCCCCCCTGTATTTTCATGCTGCCGGCATCCTGGCGCGCGGAACGTGCCAGCTCGCGCTGCGCTTCCATCGCCTGATCAAAGCCTTCCCGGTCGACACTCAGCCCATTCTCCAATGCAAAATCTTCAGTCAGATCGAACGGGAAACCATAGGTGTCATAAAGCTTGAATGCATCCGGTCCGCTGATTACGCTGCTGTCTGCCTGCTTGGCCGATTGGACAAGCTTCTCCAGAATTGCCAGACCATCGGTCAGCGTATCATGGAACCGCTCCTCCTCGATGCGGATAATCCGCTCGATGAACTCTCTTTTCTCCACAACCTCAGGGTAGTAGACGCCCATAATGTCTCCTACGGTTGCAGTCAGTTCAAACAAAAACGGGCGGTTGATGCCGATATTTTTGCCGTAGCGCACTGCGCGGCGCAGCAGACGGCGGATGACGTAGCCGCGGCCTTCGTTGCTTGGCTGTACTCCATCCCCTACAGAGAATGTAACCGTGCGGATGTGGTCGGCAATCACCTTTAATGCGATATCATGGTCCTCCCGCTTGCCGTACTCAATGCCTGCAATCTCACAAGTGCGGTCGATAATCGGGCGGAACAGGTCGGTGTCAAAGTTGGAATCCACGTCTTGAAGAATGGAAGCAAAGCGCTCCAGCCCTGCACCTGTATCAATATTTTTATTTGGAAGCGGGGTGTAGCTGCCGTCCTTGTTATGATTGAATTGCGAAAATACAAGGTTCCAAACTTCCAGGAAACGCTCATTCTCGCCACCCGGTGTACAATCCGGATCAGACAGGTCACCGTATTTGTCCCCACGGTCATAGAAAATCTCGGTACAAGGTCCGCAAGGGCCCTCGCCGATATCCCAGAAGTTGTCTTCCAGCTTGATAATGCGCTCTTCCGGCAGGCCAATCTTCTTGTTCCAGAAATCGAAAGCTTCCTGGTCCTCCGGATAGACGGTAACCGACAATCTCTCCGGATCAAATCCGATCCATTTCGGATCGGTCAAAAATTCCCAAGCCCATGTAATCGCTTCTTCCTTGAAATAATCGCCAATCGAAAAATTGCCAAGCATTTCAAAAAAGGTTTGATGGCGGCGCGTCTTGCCGACATTCTCAATATCGTTGGTCCGGATACATTTTTGCGAGTTTGTAATTCTCGGATTGTCCGGCTTTACGCGGCCGTCAAAATAGGCCTTCAGCGGAGCCATACCCGCATTAATCCACAGCAGGGACGGGTCATTATGGGGTACAAGCGGAGCGCTCGGCTCGACTTTATGGCCTTTGCTTTCGAAAAAAGCAAGCCATTTGGAACGTATTTCACTGGCTTTCATTGGTATCATGCCTCCACATTTAATTAATAGTCTGGCGCAAACGGCTTTGCCGCCCTTTGTCAGACAAAACCCTCGTTTCACACAGAAATATAAGGCATTTATAGAGTGAAAACTTATAAAGTCTTATATTTCCAGAAAAACAAAAAAGCCCCTACATTATGCAGGGACGAAATCTTGATTTCGCGGTACCACCCTGGTTATTGCGCATCACATAAGCGCAATCGCCTCAAACGAGCGTTAACGGGCTCACCCCGGTGAAGTTCATTCACACTCCGAAACCGGCATTCAGCGATTCTTCATCCGAAGCAGCCTTCCAGCCGCCGCCAGCTGCGAATAAATCCGTAGCATGGTCCTGCGGGCCGCTCTCTCTGTAAGATGGGCTATCGCCTACTCTGTTCCGTCATCGTTTTGACGATTATAGTATATCGTCCGGCAGGAATCGTGTCAAATCGTCTTTTTCCGGACGTAATAAGCAAAGATATGCTGCAGGACAACCTTCAGCGCGGCATAGATTGGAACGGCCAGAATCATCCCGATAATTCCCGCTATCTGCCCCCCTACCAGAAGGACAAAAATAATGGACAGCGGGTGCATATGCAATGTTCTTCCAACCACCTGCGGCGAAATGACATTGCCTTCTAGAATCTGGCAGATCGTGTTGACGATAACAACCAGCAGCATCATTTTCACAGAAATGGTCGAGGCCACAATCAATGCTGGCGCTGCCCCGAAGAACGGCCCCAGATACGGAATAATATTAAAGATCGCTACCATCGCAGCCAGCAGCAGGGCATAAGGCAGACCGATCAGCCAATAGCCGATATAGGCGAGCAGACCGACGATAAAACAGACGAGAAACTGTCCGCGGATATAGCTGCCGAGTGCAGCATCAATATCCTTGAACAGCTTGACGGTGTTTTTCCGGTGTGCTCTGGGCACATAGGTGATGACCGTTCGTTCCAAGACATCAAAATCCTTGAGTATGTAGAATGCCAGGAACGGGATAATGAAAGCAACGAACACGACATTCAGCATTTCACCAATGTTGTTGACGAACGAAGTGACGACCTCTGACAGCCGCCTTTCCATTTCCGCCACCGAGCGTGTCAGTCCG
Source organism: Paenibacillus pinihumi DSM 23905 = JCM 16419 (assembly GCF_000422505.1). Classification (GTDB taxonomy): domain Bacteria; phylum Bacillota; class Bacilli; order Paenibacillales; family Paenibacillaceae; genus Paenibacillus_D; species Paenibacillus_D pinihumi. The sequence continues at coordinate 973,796 of NZ_KE383864.1, forward strand.
CTGCGGACACCATCCGGCAGAAAGGAATTATTGTTCATATTGTCAATAAGGCTCTGTGCTCTCATAGAAAACTCTGGCGCATGCTTGTTCAGCATCTCCATTTGCTCCAGCAGCATTGGAATCACATTCATCAGCACAACAGCAAACGCCCCGCAAAATACGGCATATATGAGCAAAACTGCAATCGAGCGCGGCACCCTGCGGTCGGCAAGAAGGCAGACGACCGGATTAAGGACATAAGAAATAATCATCGCAATCAGGAATGGTGCCAGTACCGCCTTCAAAAATATATAGACATGGGTAAAAATCGGTTTGACCTGCATGAGCAAATAAAGGACAAGAAGGCCAAGGATAACATAGACAAGAACGGCGAACATCTTGTGCTTCATGAATTTGTCCACTTTAATCCACCCCTCTTCCCGCTTTCGGGCGTCCGCAGCTTGCGGCCGCTCTTTTCTACAGTATATGTAGGAGGTGGACAAAACATCCTTGTCTTATTCAATGCCCGTCTATGTCAAAACCTGCTTCAGTCCGCAAGTAAAACCGATAAAATATATTGTATACAAAAAAGACGGCTAAAGGGCCGTCTTCATTAAGATATCATTATGCGTGCATTTCAGGCATTTCATCCTCGAAGAACAGATCGTCAAGCGAGCTTAACGTCCCATCCTCCTCTACCTGATACACTGACATTTTTTCTCCGTTTACAGTCAGCTCGATAAAGCATCCCCAGCAATAAAATTGATGGGAGCCAATTTTTCCGATATCCTTGGAATTGCAGTTGGGGCATCTCATATTCATTTCTCCCTAATTTACCGATTCCGAAGTGGCCATATGCTCCAGGTCTTCTTCAGCGCGAACCGGTACGAGAATCGCGTCCTCCCCAAGCGTGACTTCATCGGGATAATCCGAAATCCTCAGCCATTTGCGCCCTTCTTTAAGATCCGAGATAAAACCATCCGTTAATTCATACCCTACTATTGGTGTACCCATATTCTGGTCAAAATAAACATCCGAGATCCGGCCTAGCTGAAAACCTTCCTGTGTAATCACTGGAAGATCCTTCAGCCGGATCATTCCGGTCTGAAAGCAACGTGTCACTTCATTCGCCACAAGCTTGCGCATAGCCTGCCTGTCCGAAATCAGCACCGCATCCTCCCCGCAAGCTACAACCGTCTCCCAGAGAAGACCGGTAATGCCGCGGGCCATCCAGCGGCCGGTGTCCACGATCATGCCTTTTAATACCCAATGCTCATCAAACCAGATATCCTTCACAATGCCGGCTTGCTTGCCGGTTGTATAATCAATGACGGGCAGCCCGATCAAATGCTGTACTTTGATCACTTGTTGGAGGCCTCCTATACTTTAATACGAATACGATTTAAAATAGTTGCAATTTTTTTCACAGCGTATTCGATTTCCTCCAAAGTATTCCCCAAACCAAAGCTAAAACGCACAGCACTGTTCAACCGCTCAGGAGGCAGGCTCATCGCCTTCAGCACATGAGAGCGTTCCAGCGACCCGGAAGTGCATGCGGAGCCGCTGGAAGCCGCAATGCCCTCCATATCCAGGTTCATCAGCAATGTCTCCGTATCCGCACCGAGCAAGCTGATATTGATAATATGAGGCAGCGTTCGCTCCTTGTGTCCATTAATGGCAATAGCAGATGAACCAAGCTCCGCTTCAAGCCCTTGAATGAATGTCTCCCGGAGCAATGACATATGGCGGCCCTTTTGCTCAAAATGCTCGTTCGCAAGCTCAACCGCCTTGGCAAAGCCTGCTGCTGCTGCTGCATTTTCCGTACCTGCCCTGCGTTTGCTCTCCTGGGAGCCGCCAAGAATTTGCGGCTGAAACGGTACTGATTTGCCAATGTACAACGCCCCGATTCCTTGCGGCCCGTTAATTTTATGGGCGGTGAAGCTCATCAGATCGACAGGCAGCTCACTCAGATTCAAATGGATAGACCCCAGCGCCTGCACGCCATCCACATGAAACAGAACGCCTGCCTCTTTTGCTGCCGCACCAATTTCTTCGATCGGCTGAATCGTACCGACTTCATTATTAACATACATAAGGCTGATTATCGCCGTATCCTCACGCAGAGCACCCCGGACCTTCCCGGGAGAAATAATGCCATCTTCATCCGGTTCAAGCAGCGTTACCTCATAGCCCTCCTCCTCCAGCCGGTTAGCCATATGGAGCACCGCATGATGCTCGGCAGAGGAAGTAATGATATGACGCTTTCCGGCATGGCGCAGCGCATCCAGCGTTCCCCGCAGAGCGGTATTATCGCTTTCCGTTCCGCCGGAGGTGAACATAAGCTCGGAAGGATGACACCCTACAATGCGAGCGATCCGGTCTCTGGCCTGTGTCAAATGGCGCTTGGCGGTCCGGCCAAACGAGTGGGTGCTTGACGGGTTGCCGGGAGGCCCCTGATAGATGTCAACCATGACAGCCAGCACATCGGGATGAAGGGGCGTTGTAGATGCATGATCAAAATATATATTTGGCATAGCTGCTCCTTAACGCGCAAACGGCTGCTGCCAGGCAGACAGCGCCGTTTCGCTCAATTTGATTTTCGGATATATAGCTTCATCGGCTTGCCGCCTTTTTTCATTCCGTTGTTGTCCATTACTCATCATAACATTGACAAACAGCAGCCTTCAATTCATTTCGCAACTGGCAGGGACAAAGAATGAGCCGAAGAACCTAATAAAACAGACCTTATGCCATGAGGTCTGTTTTATTTGCATTTAACTATGGGTATAGCCTAAAGCGTTCGAAGTTGTGCTCACGCAACAGGAACCGTCATCCCCGGCATCATCCTGTGCAAATGAAGGGTCTATTAAATATAGAACATGTAATTGTCGATCTCATCATGCCCTGCAAAGGAAATCAGATCGGCCAGTGTGGTAGAATCCAGTACGCTTGCAATGCTGTCACGGATACGAATCCACAGATCCCGCTTGGCAGGATCATCTTCCTCAGTGAAGTCCACAGGAGAAATCGGCCCCTCCAGAATGCGGATAATATCACCGGATGTAATCTGCTCTGGTGCCTTCGAGAGAATGTAACCGCCGTATGCTCCGCGGATACTCTTCACAAGTCCGGCGTTGCGAAGCGGTGCAATAAGCTGCTCCAGGTAGTGCTCCGAGAGCTGGTTGCGCTCGGCAATGCTTTTCAAAGAGATTGGGCCCTCGCCAAACTTGCCGGCCAGCTCCATCATAATCGTCAATCCATAACGTCCTTTAGTTGATATCTTCAAGGTAATCCCTCTCTTCCATTTGTAAATGCGCCTTCTATGCGCTACTATAATTGGATGTGTAGTGTGTGCAAGCTTAACCTTAAGTCTGACGGCTGCGCTTCTCCGGTATGAACTGCTGAAGTCAGCCCATCAAATTCATGAAGCCTATAAATCACTGTATTCCCATAATACATCTATGTTAACATATCTGATTGCGCTATGGGTAGAAAAGCATGACTTTCATGAAAAAGTTGTTCAAGCTATGGTACAATATCATAGAGCTTCAAGCAAGTTCAAACAACCTTTGAGGTCCCGGGGATCAATCCGGGAGCTTTATTTATTATAGAGGCGGTGTTAACAAATGGCAAAATCAAAGGCAGACACCCGTGTTGTAGTCGGGATGTCCGGCGGGGTCGATTCCTCGGTTACCGCGCTGCTGTTGAAGGAGCAAGGATACGATGTCATCGGCATCTTCATGAAAAACTGGGATGACACAGACGAATTCGGGCATTGTACAGCAGAAGAAGATTCCCAGGACGTAGCCCGGGTCTGCGATCAGATCGGGATTCCATATTACACAGTGAACTTTGAAGAGCAGTATCACGATAAAGTGTTCACCTATTTCCTTGAGGAATACAAGCGCGGACGCACTCCGAACCCGGATGTTATGTGCAACCGTGAAATCAAATTCGGCGACTTCCTCAAAAAAGCGCTTGATCTTGGCGCTGATTACCTGGCAACCGGACATTATGCACGCGTCGAGCACGTGGACGGCGAGTCCCGTCTGCTGCGCGGTGTTGACAGCAACAAGGATCAGACGTACTTCCTTCATGCACTCCGTCAGGATCAGCTCGCCAAGGCGATGTTCCCGATCGGTCATTTGCCCAAATCCGAGGTGCGCTGCATTGCGGCAGAAGCCGGACTTGCTACTGCACGCAAGAAGGACAGCACAGGAATATGCTTCATTGGCGAGCGGAACTTCAAGTCCTTTCTCAGCCAATACCTTCCAGCCCAGCCTGGAGAGATGATCGACATCCGCACTGGCGAGGTGAAGGGCCGCCATGACGGACTTATGTATTACACATTAGGTCAGCGTCAAGGGCTTGGCATTGGCGGGTCCGGTACAGGTGAGCCGTGGTTTGTGGCAGACAAAAACCTGGCTGCCAACCAGCTGTATGTCGTTCAAGGCGAGGCGCATCCGAGCCTGTATTCCGAAGGACTCACCGCTACCGGCCTGAACTGGATTTCTCCGAAGCTTCTGCAAGGGCCGCTTCAATGTACTGCCAAATTCCGCTACCGCCAGCCGGATCAGGATGTTACCATTACGCTCAGAGAAGACGGAAGTACTGTGGATGTAGCATTTGCACAGCACCAAAAAGCCATTACTCCAGGACAGGCTGTTGTCTTTTATGACGGCGATGTATGCCTGGGCGGGGCAACGATTGACAAGGTTCATAAAATTGCGCCTGCAGAGGCGACAGTTCAATCCTGATTTAAGCGGCAACTTCTTCACGCCGCAGGCCAAAAAAACATCCCTCTTTTTCGCAAGCCATGTGCGACATAAGGGGGATGTTTTTTTGTAACGGTTTATTATTTCAAGATCGGAATCCAGACCTCACATTGATAATCTTCAACTGACGGATCTCCGGGCAGATAAACTTCCAATTCCGGTGTACCCTGTTCAAAACCTGTAGACGGGCCACGGCCTCTTTTCCTGTCATTGCGTGCTTTCGCCGAACAGGAAGAACCGCCCTTCACCGGTCATGCTGCTGTCCGAATGAAGAACGGTCCGTTATGAATGAGTGCGCCCGTTTACGGCCTGCTGCTCACGAATATTTGTTTTGATGTCAGCCTGTCTCTGCCTGAATATCGCCGCCGTCTTCTTCCACGGTACTGTTGTCCCGCTTGCGGACGAGAATCCGGGAAATCCGAAGATTGTCTGTCTCTTCGATGATAAAGTCATGCGTATCCAGATAAGTGACGGACTGCTCCTTTTTCGGCGGAATCTCAATCTGAGAGTAAACCCAGCCGCCGATCGTATCATAATCATCACTGCCAATATCGATATTAAAATAGCTGTTAACCTCTTCGATGAGCATCAGACCGTTAATCGAGTGCGATTGATCATCCTTCTTCTCGATATCCGGGCGCTCCTCGTCAAATTCGTCCTGAATTTCACCGACGATTTCCTCCATAATATCCTCAAGTGTAACAAGGCCGGAGGTACCGCCGTATTCATCTATCAGAATGGCAATTTGCGTCTTCTTTTTCTGCATCAGCTTGAGCAGAGTACTAATCTGCATCGATTCGGGCACAGTTGTTATGGGTCTTGTTATCTGCATAATGCTCGTAATGCTCTGTTCATCAACCTTGAGCATATCCTTGATATGGACAAAGCCGATAATATTATCTTTATCCGTCTCGCATACCGGAAAGCGGGTGTGCATCTCCCGCAAGGCAATTTCCTTGTTTTCCGCAAAAGACATATTGGCGTACAAGCAAATCATTTCGGTACGCGGGATCATAATCTCCCTGGCATTCGTCTCTGCGAATTCAAAAATATTGTCCACTAGTGTAAGCTCTGTATTATCGATCAGGCCGCTTTTGTGGCTTTCTTTCATTAAAATTCGAATTTCTTCTTCCGTATGCGCGGAATCGTGCTCGGAAGCGGGTTCAACACCAAATCGTTGAAGAAGCCAGTTGGCTGTCCCGTTAAGGAACCATATGAATGGATACATGATTTTGTGAAATAGGATCAGCGGTGCCGCCGTAAGAAGCGTAACTCTCTCCGACTTGCGGATCGCCAGTGTCTTGGGTGCAAGCTCGCCAAGTACAATGTGGAGGAATGTAATAATTCCAAATGCGATCAAAAATGAAATCGTATGAATGATGACATCGCCAAGACCAAACCAGTTTTTCAAGTAAGGCTCAATAATTTTTGCAATTGCCGGTTCGCCTACATAACCCAGCCCAAGCGAGGCAAGCGTAATCCCCAGCTGACAGGCCGACAGGTATGCATCCAGATTTGATGTAAGATGAGAGGCAAATTTAGCTCTCTTATGGCCTTCGGACACCAGGGAGTCAATTCTGCTCCCGCGCACCTTGACCATCGCAAACTCGGCGGCTACAAAAAAGCCGTTCAAAAAGACCAGAAACAAAATCAGCAGCGCATTCAATAATAACGGTATTATGGGTAAGGGGTCAGTCAACGATTCCCTGTTCCCGTCTCCCGCCGTGCGGGCCAGACGACAACAGGTGCACCTCCTTCTGAAATTAAAATATAAAGAAAGTTTATAATAACAGCTTATTCGAAAATGGACTGCGGCGTCAAATGTACGAAACTGCTCATAAATGATGTTTATTCAAGTAAGGCTCGCCAATATGTGTATTTTAAGGCCGCTTTGAACGAATATCGTCCCTGACGGCGGCAGATCAGCCGGATTGGGGAAATTTTGTTCCCGCCAGGCCAATCTCCCGCCTTATCTGCCTTCTCCGTTACCTTTGCGGCGCTGCTGGTTCTGGCGGATTTTATCCTCCATCCCCTGCTGGGTAGCTTCATAAAATACACGGGACTTTACCGGATCAGGCAAATACTGTTGAACGACGTAATGGCCCGGATAATCATGCGGATATTTATAGCCTTGATGTCCCAGCTTGTCAGCACCGCGGTAATGCGTATCCCGCAGATGCAGCGGCACTTCCAGCGTCCCGGAGTAAGCGATCGTATCCATTACCTTGCTGATGGCAATAGCGGCGGCATTGGATTTCGGGCTTTCTACGGCGAACAGTATCGCTTGCGTAATATTGTATTTCGCCTCCGGCCAGCCGATCTTGTGATAGGCATCCATGGCTGTAACAGCCTGTACCATCGCCTGCGGGTTCGCAAGCCCGATATCCTCGCTGCAGGCGACAATAAGGCGGCGCAAAAAGGTCATCGGGTCCATGCCGAGCTTCTCCACCGCGTACAAAAACCAGAACAGCGCCGCATCACTGGAGCCGCGTACGCTCTTGTGGAATGCCGACAGCACATCATATTGTGTGGACTCGTCAGCCCGGACGGTCGGCTTGCGGATCGACTCCTCCGCGACCTCAATCGTAATATGCACCGAGCCGTCCGGCTGTGACGGGGTGGTGACCGCGGCAAGCTCCAGTGCATTGAGCGCGCGCCGGATATCTCCTCCGGCCATGGATGCGAGATGCTCAAGCGCATCCTCCTCCATGCGGATTTGCATAAAGCCAAGCCCTTTCCCCGCATCCGCTAGCGCACGCCTCATAGCCGTTTTGGAATGCTCTTTGGTCAGCGGCTCAAGCTGAAACAGGGTTGACCGGGACAAAAGCGCTCCATTGACATGATGGAACGGGTTCTCCGTCGTCGCGCCGATAAAGATAATAATACCCTGCTCGACAGCAGGGAGAAGCGCATCCTGGCGCGCCGTATTGAAGCGGTGTACCTCATCCAGAAACAGAATCGTCTTGCGCCCGTACAGCGCTTTATTCGATTTGGCCTGCTCAATCGTCTCGCGCACATCCTTGACTGAAGCGTCGACAGCATTAAGCCGGACAAATACGCCTTCTGTCTTCTTGGAGATAATATGGGCGAGCGTCGTTTTGCCGCAGCCGGGCGGACCGTAGAACAAAATAGACGACACCTGGTCGCCCTCTATCGCCCGTCTCAACAGCTTGCCTGTACCAACAATATGCTCCTGCCCGATATATTCGTCCAGCGTCTCCGGACGCATCCGGTCCGCCAGCAGCCGCGCCTGCGGCTGTTCGGATTGTTGAAAAGAGAATAAATCCATAGGAAGCCTCTTTCATTAGTATATTCAAATTCATCGATGCCCGTATGTTGACTTGCCTGATCAAGCCTTTTCAATTCATACCATGATTATATCATACGTCAAAGCTGCTGCTAACGGGAAGAAAACGCAAATAAAAAGGAAGAACAACGTGCAAATCCTGTATAAGAATGCATACTACAAAAAAACCGCAGGCTTTGGTACGAATACCAGCTGCGGTTTTGCTAATTCGATGATATTTAAACATTAAAATTTCAACAAACCTGAAGTGTACAGCAGCACAAGCAGCATCAGCACAGGCACAATATAACGCAGCATGAACAGCCATGCCCGGAACCAGGCGCTGCTGAGTCCTGCTGCTTCGCCAGCCTTTTTCCAGTAAAATCCGGTAAAGATGGTCACAATCAGACCACTGACTGGAAGCAAAATGTTGGATGTCAAAAAGTCGATCCAATCAAACAAAGATTTGCCCAGGAAACCCAGCTCAGGACGCATGCCGAGCGACAGCGCAAGCGGAATTCCGCACACAAAGCTGATTCCCGCAATAATCCATACCGACTTTGTACGGCTCCAGCCCCACTTTTCCTTCGCAAACGCAACAGGCACCTCCAAAATAGAAACGGCCGACGTAAGCGCCGCAATAGCCAGCAACACGAAGAACAAACCGCCAAACAACGTGCCCAGCGGCATCGCGGAGAACGCGGCAGGCAGGGCAATAAACACAAGGCTTGGGCCCTCATTCGGCGCAATGCCAAATGAGAAAGTGGTCGGGAATATGATCAGACCCGCAATAAGCGCATAGATCAGATCGCCTGCCCCAATTGCCAACGCCGCCGGACCAAGCGACTGTCTCTTGTCCACATACGCACCGTAAGTGAGCAGAATGCCCATACCAAGCGACAGGGAGAAGAAGGCATGCCCCAATGCTACAAGCGCAGATTCCGGCGTAAGCTGCGAGAAGTCAGGATTCAGGAAGAATGATACTCCCGCTCCTGCGCCAGGGAGCGTCACCGCACGGATCATCAGCAGCACAAGCAGGACAGCCATGCTCGGTATTAATATTTTATTAAACCGCTCGATCCCCCCGGATACACCCTTCACTACAATCCATCCAATCAGCACCATTGATACAGCCTGCCAGATTATTGGCATATAGCCGCCGATAAAATGCTTGAAGATGCCGCCAAAGTCAGACCCGGCCCGCAGGCTTCCGCTAAACGCAAGCACTGCATAGTGCAGTGTCCAGCCTACTACAACCACATAAAAGCATAAAATCAGAAACGGCGTAAGCACCTGCAGCAGTCCAGCGGCACGCCAGCCGCGTCCGCCGCCAAGTTTGACGAAAGACGAGGCGGCGCTGGCACGGCCGCTTCTGCCTATTGCCAGCTCGGCCAGCAGCAGCGGCAAACCAACGATCAGCAAACAAATAATAAACAGCAGGAAAAATGCAGCTCCGCCATTTTCACCTGTTATATAAGGGAATTTCCATATATTACCTAAACCCACGGCACTTGCAATTGCCGACAATATAAACCCGCCTTTTGAAAAGCGCTCTTCCTTTGGAACTCCCATACATCAAACACTCCCAGCATTTGTTTCATTCTGCTTACCGATTTGGGATTTCAAAACCCCGGCATGAAATCAGACAACCGGTCTCCCGGCACATTCATGTATTATTGCGCAAACTGGTGAAAAGGGCAAGCGTCTGAAATGGCTATGCCCCATCAATTGGAATTCACGCAACTTATCAATGCTTATCATTTAAAAAGGACGGCTGCTCCTTCCTAAGGAGCACCGTCCAAAAATTGCAAGGGATTCTAACGATTTATGACAACCTTCATGATGCCTTAAATCCTATATTTTCACACCATTAATTTCCAACAAATCCTTAACAACCACACTCACCATAATCAGTCCGGCTACCGGCGGTACAAATGCATTGCTCGATGGCGGCTGCTTGGCCTTGCGGATTTCAGGTGCATTCTCAGGCACAATACGCTGGGTTACATCCTCGCGCGGCTTCATTGGCTCTTCCGTGGAGAAGACAACCTTGACCCCTTTTTTGATACCGGCCTTGCGCAGACGCTGTCTGACAACTCTGGCAATCGGGTCCACCGAGGTCTTGGAAATATCCGCCACCTGGAAGCGGCTCGGGTCCATTTTGTTGGCAGCGCCCATGCTGGAGATAACCGGAATTTTCCTCTCCAGGCACTGCTGGATCAGATGGATCTTGTACTCAATGGTGTCTGAGGCATCCACAACGAAATCCAGCTTGTATTCAAACAGCTTCTCATACGTTTCCTCGGTATAAAACATCTTGAGTGCAATGGCTTCGCACTCGGGATTAATCAGCTTGATCCGCTCCTGCATCAGTTCGGCCTTCGGCTGTCCTACTGTCGTCGTCAAGGCGTGGATCTGACGGTTCACATTCGTAATATCGACAACATCCTTGTCAATCAGAATGATCCGCCCGACACCGGTACGGGCCAGCGCCTCAGCTGCAATAGCACCGACACCGCCAATCCCGAGTACAGCTACCGTGCTGCCTTTCATGACATTAAGACCCTCGGGGCCAATTGCAAGCTCCGTGCGGGAAAATTGATGAAGCATCCTTTTCATCGTCTCCTTTCTCATCCCATGCAGCACTTCAGGCCAAGCCCGGAAGCTTGGCCTGAAGCAGCCGCTCTGCATTTAAGTTAAAGCTCTAATGTGCCGCCTTGCTGCTGGCTTACTGCTCCGCTGGTGCGGCCGCAGGCTTCGTGCCTGGTTTTGGCACTGTGCGAATGTGAAGCTGCTCAAGCTGGGACAGATCAACCGGGGACGGAGCACCGGACAGCAGTTCAGTTGCACTTGCCGTCTTCGGAAATGCAATCGTCTCACGCAGGTTCGTTCTGCCTGCAAGCAGCATCACCAGACGGTCGAAACCAAACGCAATACCGCCATGAGGAGGCGTACCATATTCGAACGCATCCAGCAGGTAACCGAACTTGTCATGCGCTTCTTCCATAGTGAATCCAAGCGCCTGGAACATTTTCTCCTGTACATCCCGCTTGAAAATCCGCATGGAGCCGCCGCCTACTTCATAACCGTTCAATACGAGGTCATAGGCTTGAGCGCGGATTTCTCCCGGATCAGATTCAAACAGGTGCAGATCCTCATCCTTCGGACGGGTGAACGGATGGTGCTCGGCTACATAGCGCTTCGCTTCCTCATCCCAGCCAAGCAGCGGGAAGTCGACAACCCAGGCAAATTTGTATTCAGACTCATTGATCAGGCCAAGGTCGCGTCCGATTTTCAAACGCAGGTTGCCCAGTACATCGGCAACGACTTTTTTCTTGTCCGCGGAGAACAGCAACAGGTCGCCTTCTTCAACGCCAAGACGCTCAGTCAGCGCCTGGATTTCTTCCGGTTTAAAGAATTTAACGATCGGTCCGCGCCATTCGCCTTCCTTCACCGTTACCCAAGCCAAACCTTTACCGCCATAACGGGCAGCAAACGGCTGCAGGTCGTCAAGCTCCTTGCGGCTCCAGCTTGCACAGCCTTTGGCGTTGATCGCCTTAACTACACCGCCGCCTGCTGCAACGCTTGCGAATACTTTTACATCACTGGAGGATACGATATCGGTAATTTCCTCAATCTCCAGACCAAAGCGCAGGTCCGGCTTGTCGGAGCCGTATTTGTTCATGGCATCCGCGTAGCTGATGCGCTGGAACGGTACCGGCAGGTCCACGTTGACGGTTTCCTTAAACAGCTTCACCATCAACTGCTCCATCAGTGCCAGCAATTGATCCTGGGTCATGAAGGAAGTCTCAATATCCACCTGGGTAAATTCCGGCTGGCGGTCCGCACGCAGATCCTCGTCACGGAAACAGCGGGCAATTTGGTAATACTTTTCCAGTCCACTGACCATCAGAAGCTGCTTATAAATTTGCGGCGATTGCGGAAGCGCGAAGAACTCTTCCGGATGCACACGGCTTGGCACCAGATAGTCGCGCGCTCCTTCCGGTGAGCTCTTGATCAGGATTGGTGTCTCCACCTCTACGAACTCCTTGCCATCAAGAAAATCGCGGAAAATCTTAGCCGACTTGGAGCGGAGCAGCAGCGTGTTTTGCATTTCCGGACGGCGCAGGTCCAGATAACGATATTTCAGGCGCAGCGACTCATCCACTTCAACGCCGTCTTCGATCGGGAATGGAGGTGTCTTCGCTGTGTTCAGTACTTCAATTTCGGTTACGCGGACTTCGATTTCGCCGGTAGCCAGATTTGCGTTGAACGTTTCCGGGTCGCGCCCGACCACTTCACCTTTTACAGCCAGTACAAACTCATTACGGGCACGATCGGCAATTTCCAGCGCTTCGCCGGAGAAATCCGGGTTAAATACGATTTGCACGATACCGCTGCGGTCGCGCAGATCGATGAATAGTACGCCCCCCAGGTCGCGGCGGCGTTGTACCCAGCCGTTCAGTGTTACTGTTTGTCCTACATCCGCCTTCGTCAGGCTTCCACAATGATGCGTCTTTAACATTGTCTATACATCCCCTTCAAGTGATTGAATTAATTCATCGGCAAGCTGCGCTAAAGCAATCATGCGCTGCTCCCCGGTTGCCATGTTCTTCAGGGCGATTTCGCCTCTCTCCAGCTCGTCGTCGCCCAAAATTGCCGTAAATCTGGCCTGCAGACGGTCAGCAGATTTCATCTGGGCTTTCATCTTGCGTCCCAGATAGTCGCGCTCGCCGGAGATCCCGCGCAGTCTAAGCTCATAGAGCAGCCCGATAATTTTCTGATCCGCCTGCTCGCCCAGGGCAACCAGATAAATATCAACACGGCTGCGCTTCTCAAGCTCGGCTTCCTGCCCTGCCAGCAGCATAACCGTGCGCTCCAGACCAATTGCAAGTCCTACTCCCGGCTGGCTTGGTCCGCCAATCTCCTCAATCAGTCCGTTGAAGCGTCCGCCTCCGCCGATTGTATCGATTGAGCCGATGCCCTCTGCCTTGAATTCGAAAGCTGTATGCGTATAGTAATCCAGACCCCGAACAAGCTTGGGGTTGATTGTGAACGGGATATTCATCGCCTGCAGGCTGCTTTGTACCTGTTCAAAATGCGCACGGCATTCGTCATCCAGGCTATCCAGAATAGACGGCGCCCCTTCAAAGTGGTGCTGATCCGTCTTGCAATCCAGCACGCGGAGCGGATTACGCTCCATACGGGACTGACAGTCCTTGCACAGCAGCTCGCGTTTTGGCATCAGGAATGCCAGTAGCTTGTCGCGGAATACAGCACGGATAGCCGGTGTCCCTACCGAGTTGATTTCTACGCGCACCCCTTTCAGTCCTACTTCATTGTAGAACGTGTAGGCCAGTGCAACGACCTCTGCATCCAGAGCCGGAGAATCCGAGCCCAGCGCCTCGATCCCGAACTGGTGGAACTGCCGGTAACGTCCGGCCTGCTGCCGCTCATAGCGGAACATTGGACCCATGTAATAAAGCTTGGATACATCCGGCTCCCCGTACAGCTTGTTCTCCACATAAGCGCGCATGACGCCAGCAGTTCCTTCCGGGCGCAATGTCAAGCTGCGGTTGCCGCGGTCGGTAAAGGTGTACATTTCCTTCTCTACGATATCCGTCGTCTCACCGACACCACGCTGAAACAGCTCGGTGGCTTCAAACATCGGAATGCGAATTTCCCGGAAATTGAAGCGGCGGCAAATATCCCGCGCTTTTTCCTCGACAAACTGCCATTTTTCTGTGACACCCGGCAAAATATCCTGTGTGCCTGGCGGTTTTTGAAACGCCATGATTGTCCCCTCCATCCTGATAAAATCAAAAAAGACCCGCGTCTCTGGCCTAAACAAGCCAGGGACGAGAGTCATAATCTCCCGTGGTACCACCCACATTCCGGTTCTGAAGCAGTGCTCCAGTTCCGCTCAAGCGGTTAACGCCCGCTATTCGCATATCGGCTACTGATTGTCCAGGACAATAGGTTCACCGTATGTTCTCCGGGAGGTCTGTTCGCCCATTCACCATAAGGATGCTTGCAGCCTAAGGCATCCCTCTCTGTGTACGTGCTGCGGGTTACTTTGTCCCATCATTGAATCCATACAAATATACTGATAATTGATTTTACCTGTAACAACCCGCAAAGTCAAGAATCAATGCACCAGCGGGCAGAAAAAAACCTGCCGGCATGACAGCCGCAGGTTCAAATGAATTTATATTTTAAAAAAGGGGGTCGAATATCATTATAGACCCCGTCTGTTAAGCTAAGATGTTAACGACATTACAGTTCGATTACAAAATTAAAAACGGTTTCGCCGATTCCCTCTGATAAATCGTTCATACCAGGAACCGAAGTGCCCGACAGACCCTGTACACAGCGGCCTTACCGGACAATTCATTCGTTCAACTTATACAATAAAAAATTGTTCTCATACAGATCGGCTCAGGCAGAAAACAAGCGCCGCTTGCAGGAACACCGCGCGAATCATCAGCATCCTTCCGGGCTTCTCCATCGAGCCTGTAGCAGGCAATCGCCTCTCTGCGCTCCAGATGCAAAAGCCTTCCAGCCCCCCGCAGAACTCCCAGCTCCTTGTCAGATTGACGCATAAGGACCGGTTCACTCCTTTCAAGAGATTACTCTCCCTCTAGTGTGCACCGGTCCCGGCCTGCTTCATACGGATTATTGCATTTTGCTGTCCAAAATTAACGTAACCGGTCCCCAGTTTGTCAGGGACACATCCATCATCGCCCCAAAACGGCCTGTAGCCACAGGAAGTCCGGCTTCCCTCAGCATGCCGTTGAAGGTTTCATATAGCGGCTCTGCCAGCTCCGGCCTGGCCGCATTCATGAAATTGGGTCTTCGGCCTTTGCGGCAATCGCCGTACAGCGTAAATTGGGAGACCGACAAAATCTGGCCGCCAATATCTGCGATGCTCAGATTCATTTTACCTTGCCCGTCTTCAAAAATCCGCAGTCCCGCAATTTTGTCCGCCAACCAGCGGGCATCAGCGTCCGTATCCTCATGGGTAATGCCAACCAGCAGCACCAGCCCCTTATCAATCCGGCCAACAATTTCCCCGTCCACAGTCACCGAAGCAGCCTTGCTGCGCTGTACTACAATTCTCATGCCGTTCCTCCCTACTGCATAATACGCTGTACGGAGTAAACGTCCTTGACCCGTTTAATTTTCTCAACCACAGCCTGCAAATGCTCAATATTCCGAATCAGTATTGTCATATGAATCACGGAAATCTTGTTCTTGTCCGAACGGCCCGATACCGCAGCAATATTGGTCTTGCTCTCAGAGACTGCCTGCAGCACCTCGTTCAAAATCCCGCGGCGGTCATGTCCGGTTATCTCAATATCGACGCTGTAATTCGCTTCAACAGTATCCTCCCAATGCACCTCAATAACTCTGGCTGCCTCCTCGCCCTCTGCACCAAGCGGAATGTTTGGACAGTCCAGACGGTGCACCGATACGCCTCGTCCTCTTGTAATATAGCCGATGATCTGGTCACCCGGGACCGGGTTGCAGCAGCGCGCAAAGCGTACGAGCAGATTGTCCACGCCGTTGACCCTGACGCCGTGAGTCGGACGGCTCTTCTTCACCTGTGAAGGAGCCTTCATCTCCTTCATCTCACTTGTCAGCTCGATTAGGCCGGATTCCTCAGTCTCCTTGCGCAGCTTCTCCGTCAGCCGGGTTACAATCTGCGCAGCCGTAATGCCGCTAAATCCGATAGCCGAAAGCATATCTTCAATATCATTGAAAGCAAACTTTGCAGCCACTTCCATCAGCTTGTCGTCTGTCAGCCAGGCTGACGGCTCCAGCCCCAACCGCTTCAGCTCGCGCTCCAGCAGCTCGCGGCCCTTGATAACATTCTCTTCACGCCGTTCCTTCTTGAACCATTGACGGATTTTCGTCCGGGCATGGGAGGATTGCGCAATCTTGACCCAATCCTGGCTCGGGCCGTAAGAATGCTTGGAAGTCAATATTTCTACGATATCTCCGGTTTTGAGCTTATGGTCAAGCGGCACAATACGGCCGTTTACCTTGGCCCCGATTGTCCGATTCCCGACCTCGGTATGCACCCGGTAGGCAAAATCAAGCGGCACGGAACCGGCCGGCAACTCGAACACTTCGCCTTTAGGCGTAAATACAAATACGAGATCAGAGAAGAAATCCATCTTGAGCGATTCTACAAACTCCGCAGCATCGCGCGTATCATTTTGCAGTTCCAGAATCTCACGGAACCAGGACACCTTGTCACCGAGATTGCCTTCGGAAACATGAGTGCCCTCCTTATAAGCCCAATGCGCCGCGATCCCGTATTCGCTGGTACGGTGCATCTCCCAGGTACGAATCTGAACCTCTGTCGGCTCCCCGTTCGGGCCAATGACCGTCGTATGCAGCGACTGGTACATATTCGTCTTCGGCATGGCAATATAATCCTTGAACCGCCCCGGCATTGGACGCCACAACGTATGAATGATGCCCAGTGTTGCGTAGCAGTCCTTGATATTGTCCACAATGATGCGAATGGCAAGCAAATCATAGATTTCATTGAACTGCTTGTTCTTTCCGGTCATTTTCTTATAAATGCTGTAGATATGCTTCGGCCGTCCGGAGATGTCTCCCTCAATGGACATTTCCTCCAATTTCTCGGCAATCCGGCCGATAACATCATCAATATGCTTCTCGCGCTCGGCGCGCTTCTTCTTCATCAGGTTGGCAATCCGGTAATACTGCTGCGGGTTCAGGTAACGGAGCGCAATGTCCTCCATCTCCCATTTAATGGCAGAAATACCGAGCCGGTGCGCAATCGGACAGAAGATCTCCAGCGTCTCGTAAGCAACCCGGCGCTGCGCCTCCTCCGATTGGAACTTCAACGTACGCATATTATGAAGACGGTCGGCCAGCTTGATCAGAATTACCCGGATATCCTGGGCCATCGCCACAAACATTTTACGGTAATTTTCATTTTGCTGCTCTTCTTTGGAGCGGAACTGGATCTTCTCCAGCTTAGTCAAGCCGTCAACGAGCATGGCGCACGTTTCGCCAAAGCGGGTTCTGACCTCTTCCAGCGCAACGGTCGTATCCTCCACCACATCATGCAGCAGTGCAGCGATAACCGAAATAACATCCATTTGCATGTTCACCAAAATGTCGGCCACTGCAACGGGATGCAAAATATAGGGTTCTCCTGATTTTCTGACCTGCCCGTGATGCGCCTGTTCAGCAAAATCATAGGCTTCCCGGATGCGCTGTAATTCCTGCTCTTTTAGATAGGCCGATGCCTTTTCGAGTAACTGCTCAATGCCCATGAAACTTCCCTTTCCAAAATAGAATCCCTTGCAAGCGTAAACGGCTGCCGAAATAAAAGATTTCTTATTTGTCGAGTTTCCTAATATTATGCCCGTAATTATAGGCAAACGTCAACTGTGGAAGGAGAAATACAGGCAAGGAATGTTTGGCTTTCTAGTTTGCCTGCCAATGAAGGCGCTTTATACTCTATCTGGAGCTGCTTTCTGCCGCTTTTATAACCAAAACTGATTAGGACATATAAGCCATTTATAAAGTGAAACTTATAAAAACTGATATGTTAAAAAAAGACAGCCTATGTCCTCCCGGAAGACATGGGCTGCCTCAAAGCTTGCAAGAATGGATAGCGCGGTTGCCGGCTAAACAAGCAAGCTCTACATTGGCTATTCAAAATTAGTAAGTCACGAGGGAAGTTAAAGGAATATCTCCCAGCTTCTTGCGTCCGTCCAGATAAGAAAGCTCAATCAAAAATGCCGCACCGACAACCTCGCCGCCCAGCTTGTTGATCAGGTTAATCGTAGTGGCAATTGTGCCGCCTGTCGCCAGGAGGTCATCGGCAATCAGCACCTTTTGCCCTGGGGTAATGGAATCCTTATGCAGCGCCAGCTTATCCTTGCCATACTCCAGATCATAGCCGGCTTCTACCGTCTCGCCCGGCAGCTTGCCACTCTTGCGGATCGGCACAAAGCCTACACCCAGCGCAAGCGCCAATGGAGCGCCTATGACGAAACCGCGCGCCTCAGGGCCGGCAATCACGTCAATTTCCAGATCGGCGACCTGTTGTCTCATTGCTTCAATCGCCGCCTGGTATGCCGGGCCGTTCTTTAACAGGGTTGTAATATCTTTAAACCGGATGCCCGGCTGAGGGAAGTCCGGGATAACACGAATGTAGTCTTTGAAATTCATGAATTGTTCGCTCCTAATAAATGAAGTAATTAGCATTAACATGCCTGGCTCTATTGCGGGCCAAGGCACTAAAGTTAGTCATGCGAAAACGACACCCGACAACAATCTTAACATCTTTCCGGGCATGCGGGCAAACACATAATCAAAACCTGAAAAAGCTGTTTCTGATGGATGAAGATGCTTCCAAAAGAAATAGCTTTTTCTTAAAAATTTGCCTATGTTAGAAATTCGTAATTGCATAGCATTTACACGCACAGTTCAAGCAGCCTGTCCATAATATACTGCCTGCCGGAGGGCGTCCAGCTCATCGCAAACCAGTTCTCAACCTCATGGACGGCACCGTCCCTGACTGCCGGAATCCCGGACCAGGCACTCGTTTGCATCAGCCTCAGGAACATCGATTCACTTCCTGCCAGCAAGTGATGCTTGTGGACAAACAGCAGCTCCGTGTTGAGCACTGGCAGTGATTCAGGCAGCAGCTCGCTTCGCCAACTGTCTGTCACCACCGGAAGTCCCGGAGGCAATCCCAATTCTCCGTATATCAGTTCATTCAGCGGATGACCGGAAGTCCCCTGAATACCAACCGTACGGTGATTGACCTGCATCAAGGTTATGCGGCGTCCGTGAAGCCGCTCACGGAGCAGTTGCTTGACGGATGCCTCCCGGAATACCAGCCTTGCCAGCGCCTCATCCGCAACCTTTTCCCTGCCAAGAAGGCTGGCAATCCGCATAAAATTTTTTCTCCAATCCCATGCCGGCAAATCAATCACGACTGTGGGTGCGATCTCTTTTAGCCGCTCTCTGAAACCCGAATGATATTCGTCCGCAATAATGAGATCGGGGGCAGACCGGGCAAGTTCCTCCCACTGCTGACGGGAGTGATCCTCATACATAGGCTGCTCAACACCAGGATAATGAAAAAAATCAGCCGCATATACCGGCTTCACCCCAATATCATGCAAATATTGCTCAAAGCCGAGCGAGGATACAACAGCAACCTTCAGCTTTTCTCTTCGTGTATATAGTTTGGGCGGTACTCCTATCATACGCTGGAACATCCGGCTGAAATAAAATTCGCTGCTGAAGCCGACAAGTGAAGCGACCTCTTTGACACGGCTATGCTCCTGGCTGAGCAGCTCCTTTGCTTTGTTCATCCGGATATCATTTAACAGCTCTACCGGGGTCTGCCCCGTCATTTTGCGGAATTGGCCGGAATAGGCGGCCGTGGTCATGCCGGCAGCGACAGCAAGTTGGGCAATGCTGATTTTATCCGGATAGTTGCGTTCCATAAAAGCAATGCTCCGGTCAATCCGGTCATCACTGCGGGTATCCCCCGCAGGCTTGCTTTTGATCAAGCGGTGGATCAACTGTTCCAACAGCAGCCGAAGCAGCAGCGGGTCCTTGTCCGCTCTGTTCCGGCTGCTGTCCTGCATATGCAAAATTGACTGAAGAATTTGCTGGGGCTGCGCAATCTGAATCCGGCCGGGAAGAAAGCCTCCCGACAAAGATACATACGGACTGGCGGTTACCATTCCACTTTCCTTCAGCAGAGTCAGCGGCTGAAAAAAAAGGCCGTAATATTCAAAGCCCTCAGACTGATGCGGCAGTTCCACAACCATGCCCGGAACCAGCAAATAAAGTTCAAACGGGCGAATTTTGCATAATACGCCATCAAGCCGGATCACGCCTTCCCCTTCTGTCACAAAACACAATACATGCACGGCAATCTTGTAGGTCCGGGGACCGCTCCCGCATGTTCTTTTTCGTACCGAAGAAAATAGATAGATTGCATCCGACTGTATTTTGCGCGACATCATGAACATACACCACCTGCCTCTGGGCCACCTTTATCGTGTCTCTTCTATTATAACGCAGTTGGGCGCCGAAGCAGCAAGTGGAGCATGTAAGGTGCACCGATCAAGGCGGTAATCAGGCCGACTGGCAATTCGAACGGCGGGAAGAGCATCCGGCCCGCCAGATCTGACAGCATGACGAGCGCTCCGCCGAGCAAAGCGGCAGCAGGGAGCCGCTTCAGGTTGCGGCTTCCTGCCAGGCGGGTTGCCATATGGGGAGCCATTAATCCCACGAAGGCGATCGTCCCGGCCATGGACACGGCTGCGCCTGCAAGACCGGCACTGATCAGAATCAGAACCATGCGTGTGGAATCCAGCTTTATCCCGAGGCCTGATGCGGAAACGTCATTAAGCTGGAGCAGATCAAGCCGCCGCGCATATAACAGCACCACAGGGAATAATACGGCCATCCAGGGCAGAAGCGACCATACATGATCCCAGGTCCGCGCGTACAGGCTCCCGGCCATCCAGATGTAAGCTTGCGAGATTCGAAAGACCTGGCCTACAGTCAGCAAATAAGTAATCCATGCGCCAGCCATGGCGGATATTGCCACACCAGCCAGCAGCATGCGTTCCATCGTCCCGCCTTTGCGCCAGGCTAGCCCATAGATAACAGCTACTGCGGCGAGTGCTCCGACGAATGCAACGACAGGGAGCTGCCGGATCGGAAAAGAAGGCACAAGCACAAGCACACTTACTACCGCTGCCGCTGCTCCCGAATTAATGCCAATGACACCCGGCGAGGCAAGCGGGTTGCGTGTGACGACCTGAAGGACTGCGCCTGACAGCGCAAGACCGCAGCCTGCCAGAAATCCAGTCCATATTCTTGGCAGCCGAAGCTGCCGGATTGTAAACGCATAAGTATCGTTGCCCCATCCGAGCGCGGTCGCCCACGCGTCAAGGAACGGGATGTCCCGGTTTCCCAGCGCTACACTGCACAGGAAGATAAGTACATTTAATAGAAGCAAGACGATCATTAATTTAATCCAACGTCTGTCCAGAAACAAAGCAGCTATGTCGTCCCCCCCTTTCGCTGAACCAGATACAACAGGAAGGGAGCTCCGAAAAAGGCTGTAACCACGCCTGCCGGTATTTCCTGTCCGGGCAGTACAAAGCGCGCCCCGATATCTGCCGCGAGCAACAATAACGCGCCCAGCAGCGCCGAGCAAGGCAGCGCCCAACGGTAATCAAGACCAACAAGGGCTCTTGCCAGATGGGGAACAGCCAGTCCGACGAAACCAATAGGTCCGGCAATAGCCGCAGCGCTCCCGGCGAGCAGTACAATGACCAAAATGCATAACGCCTTCATCCACATTACGCGCTGTCCGAGGCCCCGGGCCATTTCCTCACCCAGCCGGATAATATTCATATGTCCGCCAAGCGCAAATGCGCCGAGCAGACCGGCTGCCATATACGGGAGCACAACTATGAATAACGCAAGATCACGGCCGGTCAACGATCCGGCCAGCCAGAACCGCATCGTATCCAGCGATTGCTCGTTCAGAATCAAGACGCCCTGCGTCAACGAGGCCAGCAGCAGATTCAGCGTAGCTCCGGCCAGTACAAGCCTGACCGGTGTCCATGCGCTTCTTCCCAGTGAGCCCAGCAGAAGCACAAGTCCGCCCGCAACCCCTGCTCCGAGCATAGCCGACCAGGAGAACAGTTCGAGCGAGGTCGTTCCCCATACGTAAGAAGCGATAACAGCAGCCAAAGCCGCACCGTAGTTCACCCCGAACAGCTCCGGTCCTGCCAGCCCGTTGCGGGTAAGCCCCTGCATCAGACAGCCTGCAACCGCGAGTGCAGCCCCTACCGCCGCAGCTATCATTGCCCTTGGAAGCCTCACAGAGCGGACAATGAGATGCTCTTGCGATCCGTCAAATGACCACAGGGCATCCCATACAGTGCGGAGCGGTATCTTCACAATTCCAAGCGCCATGCTGGCTGCCATGGCCAGCATGGCGAGTATGAGCAGCACCGCTACTCCCGTCAATCTTACTTTCAATCTCTCTACCTCCAGCTATATGAATACATACAGAAAGATTGAGCCGCCCAGTTGGACGGCCCAATCCGATACATTGCGATACACTTTTACAGCTCAGTTTGCAAACAGGAAGGATTCCAAATCATCGGAAACTTTATTTACTGCTTGAATACCGAGCCCGCTCATCCAATATTCCCAGTCCACCGCATGAACCTGCTTGTTCTGAACGCCCTTTAGGGAAGCCCATAAAGGACTTTTCTCCAGTTTGGCAAAAGCATCCGGCTCCCGGTTAAACCAGAGAATAAGGTCTCCATCCAGCTCTGCGATCTGTTCTTCGGTAATATCCTTGGAGAAGCCGTCTCCCGTTTGTGCCGCCGGGCGGGTAATCCCCGAATCCTTCATAATTGTTCCGGCGAATGTATCTTCCAGATAAGCTTGAATTTTATCAGCCCGCGGACGGATCAATGATATTTGACTGCCTTTTGCATCTGCAAGCTTTGCTTGAATGGCTTCCGTTTTTTGCTTGTATGCCTCAAGCAGTTTCTCGCCCTCTGCCTGCTTGTTTACCGTTTCAGCGTGAAGCTGAAGATTGGCTTTCCAGGTAACGCCCAAAGTTTCCACAAACACCGTAGGGGCAATTTGCTTCAACTGATCGTGAATGGCATCATGTGCATCTTTGTTCCCGATAATGAGATCGGGCTTCAAAGCATCAATCGCTTCCAGATTCGGCTCATTGACTGTCCCGATATTGGTAACCCCATCCGTACCCTTCAGGTAAGCAGGGTATGGGTCGCCAGCAGTCAAAATGGACGGTGCGCCCACCGGCTTGATGCCCAGCTCCAGCAAATTATCCAGCGCTCCGATATCAAGTACAACAATTTTGGACGGCTTGTCCGGCACTTCAACCTCACCGTATGCATCTTTAACTTTGCGGACTTCCGCACCGTAAGCATTTGTTGCAGGCTGCTTGTTGTCTGCTCCCTGTCCCTCATTCTGTGACGCATTAGACCCTGTCTTGGCATTGCTGCAACCGGAAAATAGCAATACAATTGACAGCATAAGCATGCCTATTACGGCCAAATGACGGTTGCGGTACTTTAAACTCGACTGCATTTTCTTGTATCCCCCTGTGTTAGCCAATAATGATAATCATTATTAGTGATTATAACGCAACCAATTTTTAGTGTCCATGCAGAAACCTTTTAATTTCATGCACAATATTAAATAGAAGATAAAAATATCCATAATTATACATTAGCAATGGAATGTACAGAAAACAATGGATTTTCGACCTGATGAATATGCAATTCCGTATCCGGATACAACCGGCGGGCTGTTAATTTCTCTACGCCAATTTGAAGCTCAAAAAGCGGGAATTGGCTGTAGCGCCGGCCATGCTCCGGGAACCGCTCCTGATAACGGCTGATCACACCGCAGACTTGAAGCCAAAACGCCTGTTCCTGATAGCCGAAATGCTCTTGAAGGAAGATCGCCAACTCGCCGAGATTGATAAAAAAGAAAGCGTCATGTACAAAGTCACGGACAGCATCCAGATCGGATGTTACAAGAAATGAGTTCCGGTTGACGCGCTGGTGGTATTCCGGTGTCTGGCGCAGCTCCGGGAGATCGCCCGGATTTGCCAGGCCCGCCTCCGCAAACCGGATGCCATCATGAAAATCCTTCAAAGCCACTCGGACAGGAAGCCCGCCCCGGTGCACCAGCAGCATATTTTGAGCATGCGACTCCAGCGCAATCCCGTAGCCGTACAAGAAGTGTATGACAGGACTGATGCTTGCCCGCAGCAGCTCATCGAGCCATTGCATTATCCCGAAGCTCTTGATCCAGGGAGCGATGAGCGGCTGGCCTTTTGTATCCACAGCGCATAAGGCATTATACGGAACAGCCGCTTCCCCGTTATCCAGCCGCGTATGCAGGCTCTCCCGCCAAATGCAAGATAGAGTGCCGTAAGCACGGGGCTGCAAAGGCTCCGGCAGATGGTTGTTGTCGTAGGCAATTCCGGCTATTTCTCCAAGCAGAATGACCCTGCATTCATCACGCAGATAGGTGTCCTCCCGGGCAATACGGATCAGCCAATCTGAAATCGCCGGTGCATTCTCAACGGTATGGGGAGCCAGAATACGGCTCGTAGAGGTGTTCAGAATACTAAGCGACAGCTTGATGTTGGGCCTTAATATTTCCGTGCGGTTCGCCAGCGTCCGAATCGACTGCTGGGCGGAGTAGCGATCTTCCGGGCAGCCAAGCCATATGATGTGCTTGCTCTGAATATCCGCGGCAAGGGCCGAAGTAATCGTCTCCCGCCACTGCCACGGGTGTACGGGCAGCATCACATAGTCATCGGGATTCACGCCCGCTCTGTGAAGCTTCTCCACAAAGGTGATGTATCCGGCTTCCCCCAGTTGTTCCTGATCCCACATTGCCGTACCCGGGGCTGGATGCCGCGAGGAATGGCTTACGCGCGCAAGCCCGCGGTGAAGAGCTACCCAGACAAGACGAATTGGAGCTGCAAATTCCGGACCGTACATGATCTGATCGGCGATATCGAATCCGATTCTTGACTTATAGCTGGGATGGTAGGGATGTCCATCGGTGATCCCGCTCTCCCACTCATCGTAGCCCAGGCCATGCAGTTCCCGCTGCTCCTGATGCCGCTTGTACTGGGCCAGCGTGTCATTAATCAGTGTCTGCTCCAGCTCTATTGCAAAATGGTTCAGCTTTGCCGGATCAGCTCCGATGACGGAAGCCATTTCCGAGAGAAACCGTGCAAGTGAATCCGCCTCGGATCGTACTCCCCCATACTCACGCATCACAGGATGCTTGCCGAGCCGGATGCGCCCGAAATTATGGCAGCGGCGCTCGGCCTGGAACGCATAGACGACAGGCTCTCTGTCTGCGCTCACTCCTTCAATCCTCCAGTTCTCCCCTTCATCGGCTTGGCTTTCCTTACAGCCGATTACTTTTTCGAATAGCAGCGATTCAATCAGTTGGCGGAAAATCCGCCGTCTTACGGCTCGATAATGGGGGGAAGCTAATGCTTCTTCATACAGCTTCTGCTCAGCCGAACGAAGTGCAAATTCTCCTGAACGTTCATCGGCGCTATACATGCTCATGATTCCTCCTTGCATTTATTGGACGGTATTGAAAAAGCGGATTGCAGACGGTATGCACACAGTCGGCACGGTCATCAATTCGTCGTCTGGCCAACTGCTCCACTTCAATCTCCGGCGCAAACAGATCGAATTGACCGAAACGTTCCTGTAGTTCGGGATATTGATTTTGATAGCCGATTATTATCTTCGCCGCTGTTTCCCAGAAGCGCTGTTCGGCAAAGCCATAATGACGGGACAGAAAAAACGCCAGCTCCGACAGATTGATCATGAACAAAGCATCGAACAGAAAATCCCGCAGCTCCTCCGGCCGCTCCTTCTCGATGAATGAATTGCGGTTAGGCCGCTGATGATTGGCAGGGGGATACTCGATGCGGGGATATCCGAGCGGATTCGCAAGCTTCGGTGAATACCGGACTCCATCATGAAAATCCTTCAGCGCAATACGTTCAGCGAGGCCGTCCTTCATAATCACAATCATATTTTGCGCATGCGATTCCAGGGCAGCACCATGCACGACAAGCAAATGGATCAAAGGTAAAACTGATGCAGAAAACAGAGCATCCAGCCAGCGCTCTACGCCATGCTCCTGAATCCACGGATCAATGAACGGTATGCCTTTGGCATTGTTATGCACCAGAACGTTATAGGGAAATGCCTTTTCTCCGGCAGCTACATGAGGATGCAGGCTTTCCCGCCAAATGGCGCCAAGAGACCCGTAAACTTTCTGCTCCAGCACATTCGGAAGCTTCTGATGCTGGTAAGAGACACCCAGCACCTCCTTGAGCACAATGACCCGGTGCGTATCCCGCAAAAAAGGATCACCCGCTATGATTTTGCCAAGCCAGTCCGAAATTGGCGCTGCATTCATAATCGTGTGGCGGGCCAGAATCCGACCGGATGAGGTGTTGACGATATTAAGCGGGAGCTTGACATACGCCTTGGCGCTATCGCTCCTGTTAGCCAGTGTACGAATTGATTGCTGCGGCCGGTACAGATCTTCCCCTGTCCCCAAATATATCAGTTCCCTTGTACGAAGCTGCTCTGCGAATTCGACTGCTATAATTCGCTCCCACTGCCACGGATGGACCGGAAGCAGCACAAATTCCCCAGGCTGGAAGCCTTGCTCACGGAGCATGGCTTTAAACCGGCGCAAGCTGTCCTCCCCCAGCTCTTGCCGCATGAATTCCTCATAGGACAGCGATTCTGATATCGATAGACTTACAGCGGATTTATGCAACGCAATCCAAATGAGCCGGATATCCGGCTTGAATTCAGGCCCATAGGCCCTGTTTTCCTTAAGCGTGAAGCCGATTCTGGATTTGTAGCAGGGATGGTACGGGTGGCCATCCATCAAGTCTCCTTCCCACTCATCATAGCCTGCCTCATGGTTATCCCCGCCCGTGCAGAATTCGGCCGCCATTGTATCCTTGAGAAGGGTCTGCTGAACCTCATCGATAAACGCGGAAAGTCTCGCCTCGGCTGCGGGCAGAGAAGCTGCGATCTCCAGCAAAAATACTTGCAGCGATTCCGCCTCGGCCGCGCGGCCTGCCACAACCCGCATAACCGGCTCCTCCGCCAGCCGGATACGGCCAAAACTTGCCGACCGGGCTGCACGGAAACAGTATTGCACGGCTTCGCCAGCCTGGCTTGCCCCGTGCAGCACATACTCAGTTTCGGTCTCCCCCGTAATACCCGGCTGCGTCAATACCTGCTCGTACAAGAAAGACTCCAGCAACTGGCGAAAGATCCGCCTTCTCACCCGGACGGATTGTTCCGAGAGCAGGGGCTGCCAAGAAAAATGATCCATACATCCACCTCCAAATTGGTCATTGGGCATTTGAGCTAAATCAGGTCACAGAAACCGGCGACGGCTCCAGATAATAGTGGCCGGGATGCGGGTGGCTCAGAAAATCATGATGCGAGATCGCCCACCCGTAAGCGCCTGCGTACCGGAACAGGATGATGTCTCCTGCACGCACCTGCTTGACCGGTACATCCTGTGCCAGGACATCCTTCGGTGTACAAAGCTGGCCGACCACCGTTACATGTACCGCTTCGACTGCAGGACGATCATAAGGATATTCCCACTCCTGCACGGGGATCACTTCAAACGGGTGACTGTGCTGCCACGAAGCGGGCAGCCTGAACTGATGGGTTCCACCACGCACAATAACATAATGCCTGCCGTGATTTTGCTTAATATCCAGCACTTCAGCAGCGTAGTAGCCGGAAGCAGCGGTCATATATCGCCCGCATTCGAACAACAAAGCCGTTTCTGGACGCATGTCCTTGCGGATCTCATTCTCAAGCCCGCTTACAAAAGCTCCCCAATCAAACTGCGCGTCCAAATCGGCATAGTTCACGCCAAGGCCGCCGCCAGCGTTCAAATA
Source organism: Paenibacillus pinihumi DSM 23905 = JCM 16419 (assembly GCF_000422505.1). Classification (GTDB taxonomy): domain Bacteria; phylum Bacillota; class Bacilli; order Paenibacillales; family Paenibacillaceae; genus Paenibacillus_D; species Paenibacillus_D pinihumi. The sequence continues at coordinate 1,001,409 of NZ_KE383864.1, forward strand.
GTTCAGTTCCACCCCGTACTTCCCGGCCCACTCGCCCGCAAGGCGAATGTAATGCTGAACGAGCTTGATATGCTCTCCCGCATCCAGATTATTGGACAACGAGTGAAAGTGAAATCCTTCTACCCGAAGAAAAGGGAGTTGCTTCACATGCTGTATTACTTGGCCGATCTGCGTCTCATCCATGCCGAACTGGGTTGGACGCCCTCCCATTGCGAGTGTTGCTGCAGGCAGCGGACCGCGCAAATTAATGCGCAACAGCACACTGACCATTCGCCCGTGACGCTGGGCAATGGCATTGAGCTTGTTCAACTCATGAATGCTTTCCGCATGAATCAGGTGGACGTTATGCCGCAATGCGCCTTCCAGCTCTTCCAGCGTTTTGCCGGGCCCACCAAACAAAATTGGACTGTCAGGAGCAGCCTGGCGGATTTTCACAATCTCCCCCAGCGAAGCCGCCTCGAATCCATGGACAATCGGGGCCAGTGCCTGCAAGATATGTGGTTCTGAATTCGCCTTCACCGCATAGAACAGCCGGCAAAATTCCGGTAAGGATTGCACACGGTTGTTCGCTGTGGTACGCAACCCAGGCATATGATGCAAGTATGCACAAAATGGATCGGTTTGCTTGCTTTTATGCTCATGAATAAACGCAACGATTTGTTCCGTCTCCCGACTGTTCCCTGCAAGCTCTAGAGCCATAACCGGGTTCCTTTCCCCGCAGAGGCCGCCTTGGCATACAAGGATGCAGCACTGGCGATGTCTTCTACAGCCATCCCCATCGGATTCAGCACAATAATTTCGTCCTCTGTTTCGCGTCCCGGGCGGCTTCCGGACAATATCTGTCCGAGCTCGGCATGAAGCTGTTCCCTGGAGAATTTACCCTCTAAAACAAGCTGGTTGATGATCTTTTTCTCCCGGTTGGACTGCTCCCAATCGTCAACCACAACTTTATCCGCCCTGATAAAGACATCCTTATGCAAATCCATAATCGAGATATTGCTCACGAAGGTTCCCTTTGCCAGCCACTCAAACGGAATATAAGGCTCTGAGGCAACCGTTGCGGTAACAAGCACCTCCGCCTTCCTGACCGCTTGCTCGGCCGTCTCTTCCGCCAGCACCTCAACATGCGGGAATTGCTGCCTGATTTCTTGAGCAAGATGACTGGCCGCTGCAGCGTTAAGGTCAAAAAGGTGCAGCATATGAACCGCACTGAATTGCTCAAGCAGGGAGACGATTTGCATTTTTGCGATTACGCCGCAGCCGATCACCGATACGGTGCCAAAGCCCTCTCTTGCCAAATGCCTTGCCCCGATGACTGTGACAGCAGCTGTGCGCATGCCGCTGATCAGGCTGCCCTCCATAATCGCAACCGGATAGTTCGATTCCGGGTCATTCAAAATAATCAGTGCGCTTGCCCGCTCCTTGTTCCGTCTTGCGGGATTGTCATGCTTGCTGCCCACCCACTTGAGCCCGCTCATGGCAACATCGCCGCCGACATGGGCCGGCATTGCAATAATGCGATCGGCAATATGTCCGTCTGAACCGGCTGTCCGCAGATAAGGTTTAAGCGGCTGTACATAATCGCCCTTGCTGTGAAGTTCCAGCGCCCGGCTTACAGACTCCACATAGATAGCCGATTGCTCTCCGCCCAGCCCAATGATATCCTGCTTGCTCAAATATAAAATTTCATGTCCTTGATTCACATCATTTCACTCCTTGTTCAACGTTTATTTCCGGCATACAGCCGCAGGCATTGGCTTTAGGCAGCGCATTTACCCATTGCTCGTCATATACACTATCCAGATAACGTTCTCCCCGGTCCGGAAAAATAGTGACAACATTCGCAGAAGGGGAGAGGGCCGGGATGAGCTGCTGCAAGGCCGCCACAATCGATCCTGATGATCCCCCGGCGAAAATTCCTTCCCGCTCAATCAGTAACCGGCATCCCGCTGCCGAGCTGCGGTCATCAACATGGATGACCCGGTCGATCTCCTCCGGGGTGAACAGCTCCGGTACCCGGTTGGCTCCAATTCCGGGCAGCTCCCGGGCGCTTGACGGTGTTCCGAAGATGACCGAGCCCACAGCATCCACCGCCACCACTTTCACGCGTGGATGCGCTTCCCGTATTCTTCTGGCTATGCCGAGAATGCTGCCTGTCGTGCTGACGGCGCAAACCAGATAATCTACACTCTGGTTGCCCATTTGCTGCACAATTTCCTCGCCTGCCCCATGATAATGTGCCTGCCAGTTCAGCGGATTTGCATATTGATTAATCCAATATCCATGCCTGTCCTTCTCTACCAGCTCCTTGACTCTGCGGATTCGGGCCTGCAGGTAACTCCCATGCTCATCAGGAACACTGACCATATCGATGCCAGCGCCCAGGTACGAGATCAAACGCAGATTGGTCGGTGTAATCTTCGGATCAACGACACAGGTAAATTTCAGACCGTATCTTTTGGCCGCCATAGCAAGGCCGATTCCCAGATTGCCTGATGTACTCTCGATCAGATGTGTGTCTTGACGGATTGTACCGTCCTTCAGACCTTGCTCGATAATATACCTTGCAGGTCGATCCTTCATGCTGCCACCGGGATTCATCAGCTCCAGCTTTGCATAAACGGACGGTCCGCCCGGCCCATATAGAGCGTTCAAGCGAACCAATGGTGTACGTCCGATACAATCGATAATGCAACTTGCCGTTTCCGTGTAGGGTTCCTTTGCCTGCACTGCACTGTTCTTCAAAGGGGCACACCAGCCTTCTTCGGGGAATATGAATGCACTTTTGCAATGATAATGATTTTCATTTAGGCATTCGCAAATTATTATGTAATTCCTTTTTATTCCTGTCAATAAAGAAATTTCAATGGAAAAATTTTTCTTTCTGCCAATTGACAATGATAATTATTCTTGATAGTCTTTAGGCGTCATCATTCTGTATCGGGTATCGAAAAGAGGGGTGTGAAGTGGAACACGAACAACTAGCATGGAAAAGAGATGCCGGCATCTTGTGGGGGGGCCGCTTTTTAACCAGTCTGGGGCTAACCGGAATCAGCCCTTTTATCCCCTACTACATGGAGACGCTGAATGCCGGCAACCCGGAAGCCATTCTGTTCTGGACAGGCCTCTCCTTGTCGGCTCCTGCCATCTCCTACGCTATTTTTACCCCGTTATGGGGAAAGCTTGGCGACCGGTGGAGCCGTAAATGGATGGTTGCGCGGGCACTGCTGGGCCTGGCAGTCAGCATGTTTCTTATGGCCGTCGCCCAGACACCGTTCCAGTTTTTCCTCTTCCGGCTATGCCAAGGGGCATTCGGCGGAATCTCGGATGCCAGCAGCGCATATGTCGGCACACATGCTCATCCCAAAAAGCAGGGTCTTGCCCTTGGCAGACTGGAGCGTGCTTCCGCGCTTGGCTTGCTGCTCGGGCCTCTGCTCGGCGGCTTGTACGTCAATACATGGGGAAGCCGCTCCCTGCTGCTGACCACCGCAATCCTGACCGGGGCACTTGCCCTGTATGCCGCATATGCATTAACGGGGAGACAAGAAGCTCGCGCTGCCACTTTAGACGAAAAACGAAAAGGTGTTCTTCCCACCTTCCTGGCTCTGCTGCGCCATTCTGTGGTCAGAAAATTTATTATTGCAGGAATGTTGTTTAAGCTGGTCGACTTTTCAACATTTGCTGTGTTTACGCCGTTTATTAACGAGCTGTTCCATTCCCCAGCAAATGCCGCGGCAACTGTGGGCCTGCTGCTTGCCATATCCTCGCTTGGAGAGCTGGTGGGGGCGCCGTGGTGGGGGAAACGGAATGACAAAAGCCGGCTGGAGCGCAATTGTCTCGTTGCCAGTATCCTCTGTGCCGTTTGCCTGATGGCGCAAATTGCGCCATTCGGACTAATCTGGCTAATGATTTTCCGCTTTCTCCAAGGATTCTTCTACAGCGCATTGCTGCAAACCGTCATGCTTGCGGTGCTCCGCTCCTCATCAAATCTGGACCGCGGAATCCGCGTAGGAGCGACCAACAGCCTGCTCATGATCGGTCAAATATCCGGTCCTTCGATCGGTGTCTTTATCGGAGTCCAGATGGGAATGTCCACTGTCTTCCTCGTTATGGGAAGCATCATGCTGGCTGCCTCCATACTGCTCACTCAATTGCCGGCAATATCCCGGCTGCGCAAGACAAAGCTGCCCATAAATTAATTATTTCGCAGGGAGGTCCCGCAAAATGTCTGAACCACAAACGGTATTGCTTGACGTTAATCCTTCCGTATATGCGTTGAAAGAAAGCTTCAGCCGATTGTTGAATACTTACCTTCGTGAGACCAGCCAGTTTTGTCCAGTGTCCGGCCCAACTCATCCCTTAAATCTTCAGGTCGAACTGCCTCGTACCGGAATAACCGTTTACGGCATATTATTGCATCTCTCGCCAGGCGGACATCATGTGTTTGGCGACGAGTTCTATAAAGATCATGACGGTCAAAGGCAAAATCTTGATATGGAGACGCTGATGAGCATGCTGACAGGAGAGATCTCATTTGCCGAATCTGATCCGGCTGCGAGATCTGTGAAAAAGGAGGAGCTGGAACGTCTGCTGAACAACAGCAAACGTCATATGGAGAGGTACTTCCATCATTTTCTCAAACAGTCAAAGATCAATCTGGACTTCCGGACTTGCGAGCAACTGCTCCTTGGCGGACATCCGTTCCACCCGACACCAAAAAGCCTGGAAGGTTTCAGCCCGGAAGATTCTCTGGCCTATTCTCCCGAGTTTCGGACATCTTTCACACTTCATGGCTTTGCTATAGCACGTTCACATCTGGCAGAGAACTGGCTGGCTCCCCATATGTCCGGAAATGATGCCCCGTGGGTACCAGAAGCGTTGAGACAGGCTGCCCGGAGCAAGGTGAACGGTGCATTGGATAACTATGCGCTTCTCCCCTGCCACCCGTGGCAGGCCCGCTATCTGCTGTCTTTGCCACCCGTACAGGAGCTGGTCCGCAAGCAGATTATTATCGACCTTGGAGCTTCAGGACCTGTCGTGTATCCGACCTCATCGGTACGCACCGTGTGGAATGCAGAAGACAACTGTTTCTATAAGCTTTCGCTTCATATCCGGATTACCAACTTCATACGAGAGAACAATCTGGAGCAGCTCCTGCGCACCTATGATGCCGCCAGGATCGTACATAAGGTCCGGAAAGAATCGTATTTCCCCCCGTCCTTCCGCATTCTGCTCGATGAAGGATACCGGACCGTGCAGATTCCGGATGCCGCACAGCAGGTCAGCGATAGGGTCACAGCCGGATTTTCCATGATTATGCGGGAGGCCCCGGCGGCTTGCAATGATTCCAATCAGCCTCCATATGTCATCGCCTCGTTGCTGGAAATACCTCCGGGAGACAGCATGCCGCTCTTGTTCCACGCCGTGCGAAATGGCTTGAAGGATGAAGAGCCGGAATGGATATCCTGGTTCCAGACGTATTTGGATATCTCCATGAAACCGGTCCTCCAACTGTTTGTAGAGAAAGGCATCAGTCTGGAAGCCCATGTCCAGAACGCTATGATTGGTCTTGAGCACGGAATGCCATCCATCTTCTATATCCGGGATCTGGAAGGCATAAGCGTGAACCGGGATATTTCCCGGATGAACGGTTGGACCGGCACACTTGTCGAGGAGGAAAGTCCGGTGCTGTACAGTGAGGCTGAAACACGCCACCGGTTAAAATATTATTTCTTTGTCAATCATCTCAGCCATTTAATTCAACGTCTTGCCCTGTGCAGCAGGCAAGACGAAGAACCCTTTTGGCTTGTCGTCCGCAACACACTTCAACAGATGCAACAAGATCGCCAGTGGGCCGGGCATTCCTACATGTCTGCGGTTCTGAAAGATTTGCTGGATTCGGACACCCTTCCGGCCAAGGCCAACCTGCTCAGCCGCTTCCATAAGCGGGGAGAGAAGCCCTTATACGTGGATATCCCCAACCCGGTTAAACACATCCGTTGACATGAAATGCTGAAGCAACGCTGCGAGAAAGGGGGACTTCCGATCGCTGTTGTTCTGATTCTTAAATGGAGTCATTTTTCCTATTAAGCATTTAAATTAATAACGTTAAAAAGGGGTCGCCCCTCAAGTCAAACTGTGACTTGGGAGCAACCCCTTAATCTATCCATGTATATGATTTATCCGCTAGCAGTCCATAAAAGATTCCAAACAGCCGGCTTTCACCGGCGGCTAGACGGAATGAACCCGTTCGCTGATCCAGGCAGACAATTCCGCCGCATCGGCAAACAACAGACGGTTCTCTTCGGCAGCAGCCTGCCCCGCCTGATAGGCGGAAGATTCTCCAAGCTCGCGCTTCCGGGGAGCAGCATTCACTGTAAGTCCTCCGTCCTGGACCGCAATAAATTCCAGCTCCTCAAATACTGCCAGCATCATCGCAACCATATCCGTCGCCCAGCCGATCCGTGTGCTCAACCGTTCAGGAAGTTCCGTATCATTCAGTTCCTCCCGGGGCATCTGTTTCAGCATCTGATACACTTTCCCGAAATGCTCGCGGCCGGGAAATCCGGCCCGGTGCTTCCTGTCTATGCTGTACAGGGCGGTTACAGCCCCCAGCTCCCTGCAGCAGCCTAGTGCAGCGGCCAATTCTTCAGCAGACGGAGGGCAGTGGAGCAGAATCAGTTCCTGGCATCTCTCTGGAGCACTCAGCGTCCGGTAATCCTTGAACATAATCCGCGGTCCCTGCTGCGGAACAGCTTCCTGGACAGCCGCTGCCGATTCTGCAAATGCCTTGTCATCCCTCATCAGGACAATAATCGTATCCTCTGTGGTAAACTGGCGGCTGCGTTCCTTGAGCAGGCGCTCCAGCGTCTCCTCAGGATAACGGTCATTGCGATAATCGAACAGTTGAATGCTCTCCACTCTTAAATCCGAGAGCATGAGCTGCGGCTTGCGTGTGCCGTTCCATTCATTGACGGCCAGCTCACCAATCACGTCCGCCACAGCACCGCTGCTAAGCCGTCCGGCAATGCCTCCGTCTCCGAAGCCGACAGCCTCCAGCCGCTTGCCCTGCTGCCGGAGCGTCAACCGTAAATGGCGGCCTTCCTTCCCCATTGCCCGTGCCTCTTCAACCTCTACCTTCCGCAGCAGCAAACGCGGCTTCGGGTTGCCAATGCCAAACGGCTCCAGCAGCTCAAGCTGTCCGATCGTCCCCATGTCCGCCTCGTCCAGCAGGCATTCGGCGTCAATCTTCGTTCGCCGCTGCCAATCCTCTGCGGAAAGCCATTTATCAGCAAGCTCCCCAAGTCTTCGCTCCAGCTCCGGAAGCTGGTCGCGGTGCAGGGTCATCCCTGCCGCAGCCTGGTGTCCGCCGTAATGCATCAGCAGGTCATCGCATTCCCGCAGCGCCCGGTAAAGATCAAAGCCGTCGATGGACCGGGCTGATCCCTTGCAAATGCCGGTTTCGGGATCAATCCCGAACACGAGAGCCGGCCTGTACTTTTTATCAATCAGCTTGGAAGCGACGATGCCAATGACGCCCACATTCCAGCCCTCTCCAGCAGCGACCGTGACGGAAGATCCCGGTAAAGAATCTTGCGAACCGCTTTTTTTCTCCAGCTGTTTCTCAGCCTCCTGAACCATTTCCTCAACCATCTGCTGGCGTTCCTTGTTCAGCTCATCGAGCCTGACCGCAGCCGCGAGCGCTTCCTCAGCATTATCCGTTGTGAGCAAATGAACAGCCAGATCAGCATGGGCAAGCCGCCCGCTCGCATTAATCCGCGGCGCCATGCCAAAGGCAACCTGGGTCGAATTGACATTCACCAGCTCAATTCCGGCGACTTCGGCAAGCGCCCGAATTCCCCCGTTGGTTGTGGAAGCCATCTGTGACAGCCCCGCCCGTACCAGGTACCGGTTCTCTCCGGTAAGAGGCATCAGATCGGCAATCGTCCCGATTGTCGTAATCTCCACCCACTCCAACGGCGGCCTGCCGAGCAGCGCCTGACCGAGCTTGAAGGCTACCCCGGCTCCAGCCAGGCCCTTGAATGGATAAGGGCAATCCTCCTGCTTGGGGTTGACAATCGCCGCCGCATCAGGCAAAACCTCGGGAGGCTCATGGTGATCGGTCACAACGACATCGATATGTAAGGAGCGGGCATAGGCGATTTGCTCCACTGCGCTGATGCCTGTATCGACCGTGACAATCAGGGCCACCCCTGCCTCAGCCGCCTTGTCAATTGCATTCGTATTCAGTCCGTACCCTTCCTGCTGGCGGTGCGGGATATAATAGTCAAAGCTCAGTCCGAGCTTGTTGAACAGATGAATCATAAATGAAGTGCTGGAAATGCCGTCCGCATCATAGTCACCGTAAATACGGACCTTCTCTCCCCGCTCTTGTGCCAGCTGAATCCGCTGGACCGCCGGCTCCATTCCCTTTAACAAAAAGGGATCATGCAGTTCTTCTTCCCCTCCGTATAAAAAGGACTGTGCCTGCCCGGCATTTGTAATGCCGCGCTGAACGAGAAGTCTCGCCATCAGCGGCGGCAGTCCCAGACTTTCGGACAGCTGTTGTGCAGCCTCTTCCTGACCGCTATTTTCCGTTTCTTGTATCCACCTTGTCTTCGGACGAATCATTACACAGTTCCCTCCTGTTCTAAAGAGCAAAGCGGCTGTACCCCTCGAAATGCGCTTTGTGGGGGTACAGCCGCCTGTAGCTGTCAATAGCTATTGAAGCAGCGTGGGCATATGCTCCTGGTTCGGATCATGATTGGATTTGTAAGGATAGCCCGGATCATAAGGATCAACAGATACCGTAACTTCGGAAATATGAATAAACCGCTTCATGACGAGTTCCTTGACCCGCTTGGCAATTTCCTGTCCTTCAAATACCGAGATGCGCGGATTTACACTGATCCGCATATCTACACGGACATAATGTCCTTGTTCTCTGGCATGCAATTCCTCAATCGTAATAACGCCCTCAATACGCTGAATAAACTGCATGAATTCCTGAGTATCTTCCGGATACGCCTCGCTGCCGGATACCGGTACAACCTCACCAGCAATCAGACGGTATCCGCAAAGCATCACAATAAGCGATACAATAAAGCCGGCAGCAGGGTCCAGATAATATAAGGCTGGAATACCCGCGAGTTCACCTGCATACGCAGAACCGATACCCAATATCGTGATGAGCGAGGCCATCAGTTCAAGACGGCCCTCCTTAATACGCAGTACCCACCGTTTTACAGGCAGGGCGCATACAGCAACCGCAAGCGCCGACCAATGGGGTGCATGATCAACGCCATCGGCCAACATCCGGTATGACGAAACTGCAAGCTCCAGTCCGACAACGAGCAGCACGATGGTAACGAACAGGCTTGCTGCAAGCTCTGTCTTGCGCATACCCGCCCGGCCTGCTGGAGCACTGCGCCCTCTTCTGCGCAGTCCCAGCAATGATGCGGAACTGACAGCCGCTTCTGTAGCGCTGCGAACCGCATCGGCCAGCAGCGCCGCACTTCCGGAAGTCCCTCCGACCAGCGCCTTAATCAAAGCCAGCGCTGCATTGCCCAGCATTCCACTGCTAGCAGTTTTCTCCGCCGCATCATGCTGTCTGTTTCTCATGAGACGCCCCCCTTAAGATCCTTAAGAAGTAGTCGCTGGCGTTTTTGGCGCCGATTTTGGCTTCGCTTTGCTGCGAAGTGCAAGCCAGATCGGGCTCGCGATAAAGATAGAGGAGTAAGCACCCGCTACCAGACCGATCAAAATCGCAAGCGAGAACAAACGAATGGATTCACTGCCGAAAATATACAAGGCAAGCGCCCCGAAAACAACGGTTACGACCGTATTGATGGAACGCGTCAACGTTTCCCAGATACTACGGTTAACAAGGATTGCCAGATCTACAGGCGATTTGATCTTGGCAAAGCGCAGATTCTCCCTGATCCGGTCAAAAATTACGATGGTGTCATTGATCGAGTAACCAATGATGGTCAATACCGCAACGATAAAGGTCAGATTGACTTCCAGCCGGAAAATCGAGAATATGCTGATAACGATAAATGCGTCATGCACAAGCGCGATAATTGCAGCGAGCGCAAAGCGCCATTCGAAACGGAAGCTGATATAGATCAGAATCCCGAGACTTGCAAGCGAAAGTGCCAAAAGCGCATTGAATTGCAGTTCTCTGGCCATCTGCACATCAACGGTATTGACCTCCATAGACGCATTCGGGTCTAACTTCTCCGTGAAGCCAGCCTTCAGCTCTTTTTCTTGCACATCCGTTAAAATATCATCGAAACGAAGGGAAACCCGGTCTGTACCGGTTGTCATTGTATAATGCCCCACATTTTTTTCCGTCAGGAACTTATTGATTTCCTCATTGGCTACCGGCTTGGAGAGCACAATATCCACGTTGGACCCCGCCCTGAAATCTACACCATAGTTAAAGCCTGCAAAAATCAACGCACCGATTCCGAGCACCGTAATCAGAATCGAAAAGATAATAAAAGGTTTGCTGCTTTTTACAAAATCGAATTTGGAATTATAACGCACGGATATCACTCTCCTTCACGCCGAAAAAGCCAGGTTTAGTCACAAGACCACTACGGATCAGCAAGTACAGAAGCAATCTGGAGTAAGCGACATTCGTAATGATACTAACGATAATGCTCATTATCAGAATGACCGCGAAGCCCTTGACGGAGCCTGTCCCGATAAAGAACAGAACAGCACCGGCAATAATGGTTGTCAAGTTGGCATCCATAATGGTCCGGAAAGAGTTCTTGGAACCAGCCTTCAGCGAGGACAGCAGGCTCTTGCCGCTGCGCATTTCTTCCTTGATCCGTTCAAAAGTAATAATGTTGGCGTCAACTGCCATACCGATCCCGAGAATAAAGGCGGCAATACCAGGCAGTGTCAGCGTCGCCCCCATCAGGTTAAAGCCGAGGAGCAGCAGCCAGATATAAGTGATCAGTGAAATGCTGGATACCAAACCAGGCAGACGGTAGAAGATCAGCATAAACAGCAATACGAGAATTGTTCCAAGCGTTCCGGCAAATACCGTCTGCTGCAAGGAAAGCTGACCGAGAGTCGCCCCTACGCTCTGCGTATACTTCTCCGTAAGTTTAAGCGGCAGAGCACCCAGGTTGATTGTATCGGCAACCTTCTTCGCTTCCTCACGCGTGTAGTTCCCTGTAATAGAAGCCTTCGTATCATTGATCTCGGAATGCACTTGCGGCGCGGACAAGACGTTCTCGTCCAGGTAAATGGCGAGCAAATTCTTTCCTTGCGGCAGCTTGGCAATTTCGCGTGTTACTTCTGCGAACTTGCTGGCGCTCTTCATCGAAATGGAGATTTCCCAGCCACCAATCTGATTCTGGTGGATACTGGCTCCATTTTCCGTGAAATCACTTCCGACCAGTTCTACCTTACAAAAATCCTGTTTTCCTGTGTCACATCCGCGCATACTGCGGAAGGTCAGTTCAGCCGGCTTCTTGAGAATGTCGCGGACAACAGCCTCATCCGTCACACCGGCAATTTTGACACGAATCCGGTTCGAGCCTTCCGGTGTAATCTCCGGCTCAGCCACACCTGTGCTGTTGGCACGCTGCTCCAGGCTTCTTGCGGTCTCACGCAAGGCATCCTGGGTAATTTTACCACCCTCAATAAGCGGCTCCGCTTCATACAAAATTTCAAAACCGCCCTTAAGGTCAAGCCCGAGCTTTACTTGCTGAACCAAAGACGGGCTGGTCACCGCGATTACACCCAGCGTAACAACGACGATCAGCAATAATGCAAGCATCCTTTTCATAACGCCCTATATCCCCCTTAAATTCTCAATAGTCCTATTATAGCCATGCGGGAAAAACGAGTCAAAAAAAAGAACCCGTTTCTTTAGAAGTGGGTCCCTCGGAAAGCGCTAAGTGTCATAAAATTCATAAACGCCATTACCTTGAGCGACAAAATATCATTCACGATCTGATGTAGCGCAGGCTGCCCATGCTTATGATACTTATTGCTTACACATTCCCAAATCTCGTGTGCCGTCACGTGCTCATAGCCGACCAGATGAAATTCCTCCGCCTTGCTCTCACACAGGACCTCAATCCAGCCTTGCAGTTCCTCTTCTGTCACTGCACGTTCCTCCCTACATTAGATTAACCTCCTGCGCATGTTGATTGGTTACACATTCGCCATACACAAGCAAAACTCCTGCTTGCAGAAAATCATTCCTGTTTTGACATGGAAGCGGACATGCGCTGCATATGTTGTACAAGAACGAACAACCTTCTGCAGAAAGACGAGGGAAGCAATGTGACCAAGCAAACGTTTATTAAAGGCGCCATGATATTATTGGCAGCAGGCATTCTAAACCGTCTTCTCGGATTTATACCCCGCATTGCGCTGCCTCGGATTATCGGGGCCGAAGGCGTCGGGCTGTATCAGCTCGGCTATCCCTTTCTCATCGTGATGATTACTCTGATTACCGGCGGAATTCCGCTTGCCATTGCCAAATGGACGGCTGAGGCCCAATCCCAGGGGGATACTGCGAGAGTCAAGCAGATCTTCAGGACCGCTCTCGGTTTGACGATATCATTGGCTGTCATTTTCACCGCCCTGTCCCTGCTGCTTGCCTCCTGGATCACAACCCACATCCTTACGGATTCCAGGGTGTATTACACCTTTATCGTTATGACGCCAATGCTGCTCATCACAGCAATCTCGGCGGTATACCGCGGCTATTACCAAGGCAAGCAAAATATGATTCCGACCGCCCTGTCCCAGACTGTTGAGACCTTATTCCGGATTGTATTTGTGCTGCTGTTTGCCAAGCTCATGCTTCCATGGGGAGTAGAATGGGCTGCCGCCGGGGCCATGCTTGGGGTAGTCATCGGGGAACTATTCGGATTGTTTGTGCTTTTGATTCAATTTGCGAGGGATAGGCATAAGGAGCGGATTGTTTCTTATGGTGAGCCGTGTGACAAACCGGCAGAGAATAAGCCTGTTCTGGGACGCCTGCTGGGACTGTCTGTTCCAGTTACACTGAGCAAAATGGTTGGCTCCCTGTCCTATCTGCTGGAATCGATTCTGACGGCGCGCAGCCTTGCGGTTGCTGGTATTGCTACTGGCATTGCAACTGCCCAATACGGAGCTCTTCAAGGGATGATCATTCCAATTGTCCTTCTTCCTACTGCACTTACCTATTCCCTCAGCGTCTCTCTGATACCTTCTCTCTCAGAAGCGGCAGCAAGAGGAGACCGGCTGACCATTCACAAGCGGCTGCATCAGTCCATGCGGCTCTCGCTTGTATGCGGAGCGCCATTCGTAGTCGTCATGTTCCTGCTTGCCGAACCTATCGTACGCATTTTATATCACCATACCGAAATCGCGCCCATGCTTCAACTGATGGCTCCCATTGCTGTGTTTATTTACCTGCAAGCCCCTCTGCAAGCTGCCCTTCAAGCATTGGAGAAGCCAGGAACCGCACTCATGAACACGTTTATCGGGGCCGCAGTCAAAATTATATTGATCGTCCAGCTCGCCTCCAACCCGAATCTGGGTATATATGGCGCCCTGATAGCCATTAATGTCAATACCGTGCTGGTCACCGTACTTCACTACATCAGTGTCTGCAGACTAACCGGCTTCCAAATGAAAGTGCTGGATTTCATCAAGGTAGGTGCTGCCATGGTTATTATGGGTGCAAGCCTGAAATGGATAATGACCAATGAGTGGCTGGCCAGGGAATGGCTGAATGTGATTGCCGCCTGCGGGGCCGGTGCCCTTGTCTACCTGTTGCTCATGGCAATTACAGGCATTGTTGACCGGGATGACCTCTCACGCCTCCCGCTAATTGGAAGGTGGATGAACAGATAGCGGATTTAAAAATGCCGGTGACGCCTACTTGCGGCGAGGCCGCTCCTTTACATCAATAAACAGCCGGCCCTTATGGTCAATAGTGCAGAGAAGCACAGATTTTGTATCCGATACATCATGCTTCTTCAATTCTTTTTTAAGCCAGAAGCGGTTCCGGCCCAGCTTGAGCAAGTTTTCCTCTTGAACTTCCCCGTCCATAACTAATGGAACCGGCAAATCCTCAAACCTGTAGTTACGGGGAAAATGAACATCTGTTTGATACTTTGCAGACTGCTTCTCCTGTTCTTTCTTGATGACCGACAGCTTGCCGCTTGTTTCCAAAATTGCAAACTCCACATCTGACAGGCGAACGGTATTTTTTTCCCGAAGCTGAACAAGAAGATCATCCAAATTGTAGCGCTGCTTCTTCATCTCATCGCGATTCAGCTTCCCTTTCTCAATCAGAATGCTTGGTTTGCCGTCAAACAAAAGCCGCATTTTGCGGCTTTTCAGCGTTAACCAGGCAATTCCGATCTGCAGTACCATCAGCACAGCAATCGGCAAAATCTCTTCCGATAATGGTCTTTTCGTATCCTCAAGGACAATGACGGCAATTTCTGCAATCATAATGGAAATGACAAGGTCAAATATAGTCAGCTTGCCGATTTCCCGCTTGCCCATCAAACGCAAAACAATATAGACAACAAAGTATATAAAAATGGTACGCAGTATGATCACCGTGTACTCCATATCGGCATACCTCCATTTGATCGCCGTTATCCATTGAACGTGTGGATAGTTTTGCCGCTATGAAAGCGGAGCATACGACTTTGACCTAATTGAAATAATGGAAACCCACATCAATGGTACTATTTCCCTTAGCTTGACCATATTCTGTTAGCAAAGCTGAAAGGAGAGTTGAACAATGAATTCCATAAAAAAGGCAGCGCGTATTCATATCACTTCGCCTCTGTTGTCCGGTTTGGTTTATGCGTTCATTTGGCTCGTCATTGGCACATTAATCTTGTCTATGCTGCTGTACTTCAGTTCCATGCAGGAAACTTCCCTTCCCAATTACACTTATATCGTTCACGGAATTTGTGGTTTGTTCGGTGGAGTAGTTGCAGGGAGGCGTTCTGCGAGACGGGGATGGTATCATGGCGGCCTGACTGGCTTGATTTACGGCCTGGTTGTACTGCTGATTGGTTTCCTATCCCTCGACCAGTCGTTTAACGGCCATAATGCAGTTGTCTTGGCACTGTGCCTGCTGGCCGGAGCAATCGGCGGAATGACCGGTGTGAATACGAAAAAATCTTAATAATCACCACCCGTATACTAGCAAAATCAGGGCAATTAACATCCCGAAAATATCCATGGTACAAAATTTTTGTAATTTAACCCGGAAATAAAGCTGAAATCACGCTCTTCCTTATGCTATACTGTCAATTGCTGATGCTTTTGGCTTGCTGTTTAAGGAGGCGTAGAGACCATGGTTTTATTTCATTCGATGGGGTCTGTAACACTGTACACCATCTTGGCGGTTATTGCATTGCTTGCCTTCGGAACCGCCAGCAACCCGCTGCGGGTTGCTTACTCCTTTGGACGCCAGCTTTTCACTTCCAGAATGTACCTGCTCCACGTCGGACTAATTGTGTTCATTTTGTTGCTGAATAAAATCGAAATGATGATCGAAAGCAGAATGACATATAATTATGACTTTACAGGCGTCATTCAATCAATGGAAAAAGGTTTTGTCGCAGGAGTCCAGTCCTTGTTTGAGCATCCGGCTCTCACTGTCATTCTCGGTTTTATGTACATCGTAGTTTTTCAGGCTTTGCTCGTTTCGTCACTTGGAATTTATACGTTTGAAGGAAGACATCGGATGTTTTATGCGACCTGCTATGCCATTATGATCAACTATCTGGTCGCGATTCCATTTTACCTGTTCTTCCCTGTTAATGAAGTTTGGTCTTACGACAGCAGCGTCAGATTCATCATGCTGGATGTATTCCCGTCCTTCGAATCGCAGTACAGGGAGTTATCCGGACTGGATAATTGCTTCCCCAGCCTTCATACCTCGATTTCAGTGACGCTGGCTGTGCTGGCAATCCGGTCAGGAAATAAGCGTTGGGCATGGTTTACCAGCATTAGCGCCTTATTAATTATCTTTGCAATCTTTTACATGGGCATCCATTGGCTCAGCGATATGCTGGCAGGCGCAGTGCTTGGTTTGCTAGCCTCAACTGTAGGACTTAAATTGAGTGCCTATACAAGTAAAACTGCATCGGCCGTTCCGGCTTTGAAGCCTAAACTTGCCAAACAGCCGGCCTATGAGACCAAGCGTTCACGCGGTGTTTAGTTTTTAATCAGGCAGAACACAAAGAATACGGGATAAGCAGATATGTAAGGTTACATCTGCTTATCCCGTATTTTTGGCTTATGGTTGATGCTCAGCTGCCTCCCGTTCTATACCCGGCTGCTTTATATCTTCGTATGCGACCAGAAATTCATCATCATGCCGGGCTTCTGTATGCCGGGGCTCGGCTGTCTCATTGCGGAATTCAATGCTGCGAATCCAGCGGCGGATAATAGCATTCATTTCGTCAGCAGCCTTGGTCGGCAGCTGATGCTTTTCTTTCCCAAAAACGAGAACATCATAGTTGGGCAGGCGGCTCTCCAAGATTTTGCGGTAACGGGTAAATCCCCAATCTTTCTTGCCGTATAACAGCAGCACCGGATTATTTATTTGCTCCAGATGTTCCGTACAATTAAAAGACAGGCTATATTTATAATATTGATGAATGTTTTTCCGGTTGCCCCGCTTGGCATCTCTGAACAGATTCCGAAAGGTTTGACGCTGATCGGCATTGCCCCAAGCAATGCCCAGCATTAAAACCCTCAGTGCGGCCCTCCATCTGGATAGCTGAACAGCAGCCCTGATCCGCGAGCGAAGCACCCAGTCGCTGACCTCAGACATCGCGCTTACCAGTACCGCCCCGTAAAAACGCTCAGGATAAGCGAGCAGCGTCTGCATAACAACGGTCCCTCCTGTTGAGTAGCCGCATATATAAGCTTTCTCCAGACCGAGCCGGTCCATAAGCTGCTTAATATCTTCCGCGATGATTGAATAGGTAATCGGCACGAGGGAACGCCCGCTTTGTCCATGTCCCCGGATATCAAAGGTAATGACCTTGAATTCATCCGATAACTGCACCTGCTGGTACCGGAAGTTGGCTCCTGTCAGCAGTGGCGGATGAACAAAAATTATCGGTATGCCCTCCCCCTTGACTATATAATGAAGCACTGTACCATTTATATTCTCAAGCGGCATTACCCCTCACTCCTTGCAGCTTTTAATTAGTCCAACACTCAGCTTTCCCTGCGTGCAGGAAAAATATAAGGGGGACAGTTTATTGCTGTCCAATAGGAATGACGCTATAGCAGCCGCTTAATTTCTTCTTCCAATTCGCACAAAAAAACGGCCAGGCGGGTGGGCCTGACCGTTTTTTTCAGCGCTTGCTTATTCAGAAGCCGCCGAAGATTGTGAAACATTGTTAATCGAACTACGGTCAAATGTCAGCTTTGTTGCATCATTTACACGCAAAACGACAACATCGTCCGTAATTTCCTGGATTGTGCCATGCAAACCGCCGATTGTGACGACTTTGTCACCCTTCTTAAGCTGGTTCAACATGAAATTGCGAGTTTTTTGTTTCTTTTGCTGCGGACGAATCAACAGGAAGTAAAATACGGCGAACATAAGTACAAATGGCAAAAGCATTCCCCAAATGCTGCCGCCGCCTGCTCCTGCATCAGCTGCTAACCACATGGTATTCCCCCCTCTCTAAAATCCCTTCTCATTATCAAAAAGGCCGTACTGGGCAAAAAACTGGTCGCGAAAATCTAGCAGTCTGTCCTCCGCTATCGCCTGTCGTACGTCCCTCATGAGCTGAAGCAAGAAATGCAGGTTATGGTATGTCGTCAAACGAATACCAAACGTTTCATTTGCTCTCAGCAAATGGCGTATGTAAGCTCTGGAGTAATTTTTGCACGTATAACAGTCACACTGCGGATCAAGCGGACCAAAATCCTCCGCATACTTGGCATTCCGGACAACCAGCCTGCCGCCGCTTGTCATTGTTGTCCCATTGCGGGCAATACGCGTAGGCAGCACACAGTCGAACATATCGATTCCGCGAATCGAACCTTCCAGCAGCGCATCGGGTGAACCGACCCCCATCAGATAGCGCGGCTTGGCAGCCGGCAGCAATGGAACGGTGTAATCCAATACCTCATACATCAAAGGTTTTGGCTCCCCTACACTTAGCCCTCCAATAGCATACCCCGGGAAATCCATGGAAGTCAAATCCGTAGCGCTTTGTTTGCGCAAATCTTCATACATGCCACCCTGAACGATGGCAAACAGCGCCTGGCGGTCAGAATTCCGGTGAGATTGCAGACAACGCTCAGCCCAGCGGGTTGTCCGCTCTAGTGACTGCTTCACATAGCTGTGCTCTGCCGGGTGCGGCGGGCATTCGTCAAAGGCCATCATAATATCGGAGCCAAGCGCATTCTGAATTTCCATGGCTTTCTCAGGCGAGATAAACAGCTTGTCCCCGTTCAGATGGGAACGAAACTCTACGCCTTCCTCCGTGATTTTGCGCATGTTGCTTAAGGAGAACACCTGAAAGCCGCCGCTGTCTGTCAAGATCGGGCGGTCCCAGTTCATAAATTTGTGCAGTCCGCCGGCACGCTCGATCAGCTCATGCCCCGGACGCAAAAACAAATGATACGTGTTTCCCAAAATAATATGCGCGTCCATCGCTTTTAATTCCTCAGGGCTCATCGTTTTTACAGTTGCTTGCGTGCCGACCGGCATGAAAGCCGGTGTCTCGATAACGCCATGAGGAGTATGCAGCCGGCCCAGACGTGCTCCGGACTGCTTGCAGGTTTTTATCAATTCGTATTTAATCGCCACAGTTCACTCTTCCAATCCTGTTAATAGATAAACATTGCATCGCCAAAGCTGAAAAACCGGTATTCCTGCCGGACTGCCTCAGCGTAGGCCTGCATGACATGATCCCGCCCTGCCAGTGCGCTCACCAGCATGACCAGCGTCGACTTCGGGAGATGGAAATTCGTCACCAGCGCGTCGACAAGCTTAAATTCATAACCCGGATAAATAAAAATATCGGTCCATCCGCTGCATGCTGCAAGCTCCCCGTCCCCAAACCGACCGGCTACTGTCTCCAGGGTTCGGGCAGACGTTGTCCCAACGGCTATAATACGGCCGCCGTTTTGTTTGGTTTCACGAATTAGTCTGGCATTGGCATCATCCAACTCAAAATATTCCGAGTGCATGACATGGTCCTCTATCTGATCTGCTGACATAGGACGGAATGTACCCAATCCTACATGCAAAGTGATATAGGCAATCTTAATGCCTTTGTGCTGAAGCTGCTGCAGGAAGTCTTCCGTAAAATGCAAACCGGCTGTCGGAGCCGCCGCTGAACCCTGCTGTTTGGCATAGACGGTCTGATAACGGTCCTTATCCTCCAACCGTTCATGGATATAAGGCGGGAGCGGCATCTCTCCGAGTTGATCCAGCAGTTCTGTGAATATGCCTTCATACTGGAAGGAGACAATTCTCGCTCCCATATCCCCTTCCGCTTCAACAATTGCCTCCAGCAAAGGCGTACCATCTCCGCGGTCGCCAAATGCCATCTTCGCACCTAGTTTTAGCCTTTTGGCCGGCTTCGCCAACGTCTCCCAGCGATTGCCTTCAAGCTGCTTGAGCAGCAGAAGCTCAATCCGTGCACCAGTATCCGGCTTGACGCCCATAAGGCGTGCGGGCAGCACCTTCGTATCATTCAACACCAGTGTATCTCCAGGCTGCAAGTATGCTGCCAGGTCGGTAAACTTCCGGTGCCCGACCTCCCCCGACTCCCTGTTCAGAACCATTAGCCGGGAGGCTGAACGCTCTGCCAGCGGCGTCTGAGCAATCAGTTGCTCCGGCAGCTCAAAATCAAACCAATCTACATTCATCCCCGATGTCATTCCTTAACTATAGTGATATCTTTATAATAGTATTTCAAAATAGATTGATAGTCATACCCTTGTTCCGCCAATCCTTTGGCCCCGTATTGGGACAAGCCCAGCCCGTGGCCGTAACCAGTGCCTGTAAAGCGATAGGCCGTGTCCTTTGTCGCGGTCCGGATCGTTCCCGAGCCGTTCATGACAAAGAAGTTCTCGCTTTCTACTGCTTTTGTCTGACCATCAGCACCTATCACATACAGCTTCTCTGTGCCTGAACGCTCTTTGACAGCGTCGCCGCTGCCCTGAACGGATACTTTGGCCGTCTCATCTACCTCAAAGCGTGTGCTTGGAAGACCACCCAGTGCCGAACGGAACATGTCCGGGTATCGGATGTCTACTGTTTTGCCGTTAACGCTAATTGAGGTTACACGTCCGGATGCCCCTGTTCCTGTCACTTTAAGCGACTGGATCGGACCGCTAACCGGTGTCTGTACCCTGGATTTCAATGATTCCAGCAGCTGAGCGGAGGTAAATGGTCCCCTTACCCAGCTGTTCTCATTCGACTGGACCACCTTCTCCAGCACAATTACATTCGTGCCAAGATCCGCCTTGGCAACAGGATTGACATTGTTTTGAACCAGCGGAATCGGCCTTACGTTCGTACCGCTTTCCTTGACACGCATAACCGGACTTCCCACAGCCGTCTTGTTGCCCGTGTCCTCCAGCAGATCCTCCCGTATGTAACCGACCTTCCCATTTGGGAGCGACACCCGATACCAGGAGAACAGCCCTTTTTCGGATACGTCATCAGGACTTTTCACCGGCTTCAGATAAGCGACTTCATTACCCCAAATCTCTCTGCCGTCCGCCGTCATTCCGCCTGAATTGGAGGAAAACAGCGCCTCAATTACTTTGCCCTGATATTTTACCACTTCACCGGAAGTCGCATCCACCGCCTGAATCGTTGAGGCTGTCTCTCTGCTTGTCCCTTCATACACCTGGCTGAGCGTGCTGTCCACGACATGGGCAATCTGGAAGCCCATCCCCTGAAACCGGACATAGCTTCTGGCGGCAACTGCCTGCGCTTTGAGCGCCTCTGCATGCCAGGATGCCGGCATTTCAGCGCCGACTACAGAATAGAGATAATGATCGACCGGCAAATCATTGATAACTGCAAGCTTGTCATTAAAAGAGCTGAGCTCGAAGCTTCCGCGGTACGTTCGCCCGGAACGCTCATTCAGCTTGATTGTACTGCCTTCAGCCGTATACACCCAAGCCTTCGCATCCCCGGAAATCAGATAAAGGGAGGCTGCTGTGCCTGCTTTTTTGGAAATGGTGTAGTCATCGCGAAGCTGTAAATATGCACCCGCGCTTGCAGCGGACAGCTTGCCAAGCACTGCTTCCGCCTGTGCCCTGACCGGCCCAAGACCAGCCTGGCTTGTCTCTGAGCCGACATGAATATAGTATTGCAGTCCGCCCGCACCCTGCGGCTTCTTCAGAGCTATGTAGGCATCAACCCCTGCGGACCCCGCATCCGCCAGTGAACTTCTGGCTTCAGCCAGCGATGCGTAAGGTCCGGCCTCCAGATGGTACGGGCCCATAATGGAGATTTTGTTCTGTCCGAGCAGCTTGGACAATGCGGCATTGCCACCCCATTTTGCTGCCCCTGCCTTGGCCTGGGCCTCATTGGCATAAGAGCCTTCCGTGACCTGATAGACTGTCTTGCCGGATTTGCTGGTGGAAGTCAGCAATGCCGCATTCGTGCTCTGCTGTGCCACTGTAAGCCAGCTTAATGCGGTCTGAAAATCAGTCGTCTCCCCAAGCTTGACCTTATAGTCATCCAGCGTGAACCGTGCCAGCCGTCCTGCTTCCACCGTCGTCCAGGTCTCTGCCCCCTCCGGATATCTTATGCCTACCGACAGCGGCTGTGAGCCGCTTAGCGTGATTGCAGGCAGGGTTGTCGTGAACTTGCCCGGAAGATTCAGATAGATGCCTACACGAACATTATCCGCAGCTGCCGCAGAGCGGTCCCAGGCAGGCCATATGGACAACATGACTGCAACTGCAACTGCAACGGCCAAAACTGATGTCAACTTGCGCATAAATCAGCATGCCTCCTTCACTATTCACATTCTGCATTCCTGTACAACAGCAGTTACTTTGCCTTCCCTTAGCTTCCGTCTTCCCCCGGCACAGGCAGGCCCAGATGACGGTAAGCCGCAGGAGTAACCACACGTCCCCGTGGAGTACGCTGCAGAAAGCCGATTTGCATCAAATACGGCTCGTATACGTCCTCAATCGTCTGTCCTTCTTCACCAATCGTGGCGGCGATCGTATCCAGGCCAACCGGCCCTCCGCGGAAACTTGTAATCATAGCCTGCAGCATCTTGTGGTCAATTTGATCCAGTCCGCGCGGGTCAACCTGGATGAGCTCCAAAGCAGAGGCGGCAAGCTCATTCGTAATTATTCCGTCCCCCCGCACCTGGGCAAAATCCCTCACCCGCTTGAGCAGCCGGTTCGCGATCCTCGGCGTCCCCCTGGAGCGCAGGGCAATTTCCTCGGCTGCCTCGCCGACCATTTCCACTTCCAAAATATCCGCAGCGCGGGAGACAATATAAGCAAGTTCCGGCACCGTATAAAATTCCAGACGGCTCATAACGCCAAAACGGTCACGCAGCGGCGCTGAGAGCAGTCCTGCCCGGGTGGTCGCGCCAACGAGCGTGAACGGCGGCAGATCCAGCCGCACTGAGCGCGCGCTTGGACCCTTGCCAATCATAATGTCAAGAGCAAAGTCCTCCATAGCCGGATACAGCACTTCCTCTACTGTCCGGTGAAGGCGGTGAATTTCATCAATGAACAGCACATCGCCTTCCTGGAGATTCGTCAGGATTGCCGCCAGATCGCCCGGACGCTCGATAGCAGGTCCAGAGGTCGTGCGCAGGTTAACGCCAAGTTCATTGGCGATAATGTTGGACAATGTTGTCTTGCCAAGTCCCGGCGGTCCATATAGAAGCACATGGTCCAGCGCCTCCTTGCGGAGCTTGGCCGCTTCGATATAGACCTTCAAATTTTCCTTCACACGTGACTGGCCGATATATTCAGCTAAATACCGGGGGCGCAAGCTTAATTCAACCGCCTGATCCTCCATCATCAGATTGGCGGATATAATTCTCTCATCCATCATGCTTTACCTCCCGTCAGCCTTTAAATAACCATTGCAGCGCACGCTTCATCAAGGAATCTACCGACTCCCCGGCCGTCACCGTATCCTTTAGTCCCTGCCATGCCCGGTCAAGCTCTGCAGGCGTATAACCAAGCGCTGAAAGTGCCTCGCGCGCCTCGCTCCATGCGGATGTGCCATCTTGAGCAGCTTCCTCTATTGGCGCGAACAGACCTGTCTCCACAGGCAGTCCGATGGACCCGAGCTTGTCCTTCAGATCAAGAACCATCCGCTGTGCCGTCTTCTTGCCAATGCCGGGCAGCTTCGTCAGGAAGCCCAAATTCTCCTGCTGGATAGCCGCGACAATCGTCTCCGGACGACCGCCTGCAAGTATGCCGAGCGCAACCCGCGGACCGATGCCGGATACATCCAAAAGCTTGCGGAACAGCCTCTGCTCCTCACGTGTCGCAAATCCGAACAGATGAATCGCATCCTCGCGCACATGATGATGGGTATAGACCGTTACCGGCTCATCGCTGCGCTGAAAAAAATAAGGGCTTGGCGTAAACACGCGGTAGCCGATATCATGCACATCTAAAACAATATATTCCGTCTCCCAATGGACGACGGTCCCTCGAATAAAATCGATCATTTGCCCAGCACCCCGTTAATTTTATTCACCAGTACAGCAGAGTGCGCATGGCAGATTGCAATTGCAAGCGCATCGGCAACATCATCGGGCTTGGGAACAGCCGACAGCTTAAGGAACATCTTCACCATCTCCTGAACCTGCCGCTTTTCCGCTTTTCCATAACCAACAACCGCCTGCTTCACCTGCAGCGGTGTATATTCCGCCACCGGAATGCCCCGCTGGGCAGCCGCCAATATAATGACGCCGCGTGCCTGACCAACAGCAAAAGCCGTCGTCACATTGCGGTTAAAAAACAGCTTCTCCACCGCCATGGCGTCCGGCTTGTATTTGTCCAGCAGCGCGCAGGCTGAATCGTACACCTGTAAAATCCTTGTCTCCGGAGGGGTATGGGCTTCCGTCTGAATGGCCCCGTACTGTACAGGCACCAGCTTGTTCCCTACCTTGTCGACAAATCCGAATCCGGCAATTGCTATGCCCGGATCAATTCCTAGTACACGCAATACGTCCTCTCCTATCATACACTGCACTATGTATACAAAGCTATCTATCATTATATCAAATGTTCGTACGAATGAGAACAAGCGTCATTCCTAAATTGGACTCCAGGAGTGCTGCAAGCCTTGTATAAACCTTATTTTTTCAGCTTGAGGCCAGAAAAGCTTTGCGGATTTTCAATAGAGTAATGTCTATGTCTGCTTACACAGCACCAGACGCAAAAAAATCGGACAGTGCTGCTGTAAGCCGCACTGTCCGAGTGGGGATTAATAACTCCTCTTCATGGCCCCTTTACTGGCTGGCTCCCTGACCGCAAATTCACTGTAGGCAGAAAGCATACTGTTGTATTCGTCGAGATCATTAATTTTAATCCCGTCAGCCAGCGCCTGAACCTGAACCTTTGGCAGACTGCTTTCCATATAGCTCATATCGAGCTGGAAAAAGGTGCGCATGACCTTTTCTTTGACAGGAGGACCGTCATACAGTGACAGATTCCCGTCCTTGTCCAGACTCATAAAAGCATTTTCCTTGCAGGCTTCCGACAAGTCCTGAATCTGCTCAACCATGACAACCTGGGCCTGGCCGTTCAAATGTGCTGTCCATGCCGTATGCTTCTCAAGCAGTTCTATAACCGAGCGGGCATTCATCCTTCCAAGACGGCTGGATTCCTCCCCGCATACATATTCCTTCTTAAGCAGTACCTCCAGCTCCTCATTCTGATTTTGGAGCACTTCAATGAGGCTGGGGGCGGAAGCAGGCTGCTTCACCTGGAACGAAGCGAAGGAAGCCTGCGGTGCTGCCAGCAGCGGCACAAGTAAAACAAGTCCCCCGCCTAAAGTCCACAATGGCTTTCTGCCTTTTCGCAGCCGTTTCTTAAGCTTTTTCCACAAGCTGAATTCCATCATACAGATGTCCCCTTATGTTTTTGCTTGTAGCATTACCCGGGGAACTGGAGATTATGCGCAGAACTGGTATCCATCGTATTTCATCATCTTAAAGCACAGCGATTCCCCCACACTCGCCTGTCAGTGCGGGGGGCTATTCAGGCCTGCTAAGGCACCTGCTATTTGTTGATCCAGGGCTGATTTCTGCGTGAACGCGAAGACTCCCTGGAAGAACTGGAGGATGTGGCAGCGCTGCGTACGGTCACCTTTTTCTGCGGTTTGTTGCTTTTACGCTTGGTAGAGACGGCGGCCTTCACGTTACTTGTTGAACCCTGCTCCTCCACCCGCTTGTCGCCACATCCGCAATTGCAAGGCTTCTTGTGGGCAGCAGGTGACTCCTTTACGGGATATGCAGGATAGGGACTCAAATTGGCTCCTGCATGGTAATCCGGTCCGGGATAATTCCATCCTTCCGCAGGACTGATCGCTGTCTCAAATCCAGGAAACCCGGCATTGCTATGAAGCACAGGCATGGATGGATAGCCATAACCGCCGGTCTGATAGGAAGATTGGCCTGCTCCCGCCCCGCCTGTTTGCGGCGGATACGGATAGCCTTCATAAGGAGAAAACGAATAGCCTCCATCATGGAACGGACTTACCGGAAATGGCGGATAACTTCCCCAGATATCTGAAGGTGATGTATTCGGCCATTCTTGTTGATAAGGTGACTGTGATGACAGGAAGGATGATGAGTATGCCTCCTGACCGTAATAGACCGGTGCGATGTTGGCAGGAGAAATGTTAGGCGGAAGATTTGGCGTTACGCCGGGCGGCGAGGCATTCGGAGACGAATTGGGCGATATACTGGATGGCGAGACGTTCGGCGTTACGCTTGTTGGTGAAACGTTTGGTGGCCAACACGGCGTTACATTTGCTGGTGAGACATTCGGCGCCCAATTTGGCGTTACATTTACTGGTGAGACATTCGGCGCCCAATTTGGCGTTACATTTACTGGTGAAACGTTCGGCGCCCAATTCGGCGTTACATTTGCCGGCGAGACATTTGGCGCCCAATTCGGCGTTACATTTGCCGGCGAGACATTTGGCGCCCAATTCGGCGTTACGTTTGACGGCACAGCATACGACGACGGTTTTGGCGATATGCTTGAAGGCGAGACGTTCGGTGCAGGGTTGGGCGCCTTGTTTGCCGGCGAGACGTTTGGCTTTACATTGGGAGAAATATTGGCAGGCCCGATGTTTACATGGACAGAGTGCTGCTGCACTGTATAGCCATGATGAGATTCAACAGGAGATATGAATTGCGGCGTTTTCGGCAGCGGATACGGGGTCAGTGCTTCAACAGCCGGAATGTTCTTTTTCTTGAATAAATCATGGTTTGGCGCTTCCTCGATATGGATATGGGTTTCCTTTTTCATTTCTTCTTTCTCTTCCTTCTTTTCAACTTCTGCGCTCTGCACCTTCTCCGGCAAAGGTGTTGGCACCGGGACAGGCGCAGTCTCGGCCTTAGCTGCCGGGGCTGGAATATTCTGAACCACCGTAGGCAGAGGTTTCGGTGCTGTCTCTTCCTTTTTCGGCTTCACAATTTGTTCTGTAGATACTTTTCCGGCAGGCGAGTTGGGATGCTTCTCCTGTCCTTGTACCAGCTCAGGCCAGTCTTTTCCTCCGGTACTTTCCTTCGGAATGTTAACCGTTTCGCCAACGAGCAGGGCATTCGGATTTTTGAGCTGTGGATTGGCCTTGATCATATCGTTCAAGGAGACTCCCCACGCTTTGGACAGCTTCCAGAGTGTATCCCCCTGCTTGACGATGTGCTGATGCATAATCTCCATCTGATGAGGGGGGTGCACAGGCGCAGATGCGGCAGATGGAATTTTCACCTTCATTCCGACATCAATTTCATTGGGGTTCGCAATCCCCGGGTTCAGCTTAATGATTTCATCCAGCGGGACCCCGTATTTTTGGGAGATCGTATACAGGGATTCACCTTGCTTGACTACGTGGATTTTCACTCGGCATTAACCTCCTATCACGTTCTAGGCTTTGCAGGACATGAATCGACACCTGCTGACCATTAATCATTACATCCTATGCAGCAAGTAGGCCAATGTCCACTAAACAGCGAAAAAAAATCCCGCAGACTTGGTCTGCGGGACTGGACAAATGTCCTGGTTTAGTCGATTTTTACACCGTCTACTTCTACAATTTTACGAAATTCCGACAACAGATGCGTCGTAACCGGCCCTGCCTTTCCTGCTCCGATCGTACGCCCGTCCACCTCTCGTACAGCAATAACCTCTGCTGCTGTCCCTGTGAAGAATACCTCGTCCGCAATGTAAACATCATGCAGTGTGAACGGTTCCTCCTTGAGCGTATAGCCCAGTTGGGCACACAGCTCAATAATGGCTCCGCGGGTAATGCCCTCCAGCGCGCCTACATAGCAAGGCGGCGTGTAAACAACACCCTTTTTGATAATAAATATATTGTCGCTTGAACCTTCCGCCACATAGCCCTGGGCATTCAGCATGATTGCCTCGCCGACTCCAGCCAGATTCGCCTGAATTTTCACCAGGATATTGTTCAAATAATTAAGCGATTTAATCTTCGGATTAAGCGCGTCAGGGATATTTCGGCGCTGGGATACCGATACCGATACGAGCCCTTCCCGGTAAGCTTCTTCCGAATAGATCGCTAATTGCTCTACAATAATGATTACCCATGCTCTTGGACAACGCTTTGGATCGAGTCCGAGATTACCCGGCCCTCTGGATACGATCAGCCTTATGTACCCGTCACGCAGCCCGTTTTTACGAATGGTTTCGACCAGCGCCGCTTCCATCTCGCTCTGGGCTAGCGGAATGTCCAGCATAATGGATTTCGCTGAATCATACAGCCTGTCCAAATGCTCCTTGCATTTAAATATGTTCCCGTTATAAATGCGAATGCCCTCAAAAATGCCGTCACCGTACAAAAAACCATGATCATAGACTGAAATTGTTGCCTTCTCCTTGGTAACAAATTCTCCATTCAGGTAAATATACTGTTCAGCCATTTTCTCCTTGCACCTCCGTTATTTATAGGAAAAGCTGGGATAAGAGCCAAGCACGCGGATTTGACAACCAATTGCTTCAATTTCGCTAATAGCGGACTGCAGAAGCACGGATTCAATCGGCATTTCAATATCAATTGTAAAATAGTAATTGCCAAGCCGCTTCTTCGTTGGTCTGGACTCAATTTTGGACAGGTTAATACGGCGCCAGGCAAAGGCTGACAGCACTTGGTGCAGCGCACCCGGATAATCCTCCGGCAAATGAATGACAACGCTTGTCTTTCTGACGTCAGAGGTGCGAGCCTCAAAAGGCTTGCTTCCTACAAGCAAAAATCTTGTGTAGTTATTGCTGTGGTCCGTTACGCCCTGACACAGCACATCAAGCCCATGCACTCTGGCTCCTGACTGGGTGCCAATAGCTGCCCAGCCTGCGTCCGGATTCTCCTTGACAAGCCGGACAGCCTCAACTGTGCTGCTGATCTGCTCAAGCTCGGCATGAGGCAGATGATTGCGCAGGTACTGTGTGCACTGGGCTAAAGCTACCGGATGGCTGAGAACCTTTACGATCCGTTCACTGGCTAGCGTGCCGTCCGGATTCACCAGCTCATTGCGGTGGCCAATCAGATTTTGAATGGACGGGTATACCCACTCCGCCTGGATCGGCAGATCAACCTCATTCACAAGCCAATCCAGATGAAGGCTTACCGAACCTTCTATCGTATTCTCAATCGGGATTATACTATAATCGGTTTTCTCTCCGGCAGTGGACAAAAATACGTCCGCAATCGGCTTGTAATGATTCCACTTCACCTCAGAGTCCCCAAACAAATAGTGTGCCGCTTCGTCCGAGACGCTGCCTTCCGGTAATAAAGCTACGCTTATCATGCTCTTACTTCTCCTTTTATTAACTCCATGAGGGAAATCTCTCCGGCCGGGCTGTCCAGCCATTGCAATTCAGGTCCGGACAGGCACGGTTTCAGCCAGATTGTATTGGCCTTAACACCCTCCTTGTCCATCGTGTCCAATAGAAAGCGTTCCAATTCATCCTTGCGCGAGCTGTCCGCCTCAATCAGCGCCAGCAACGTCGGTCCTGCTCCACTCAGTGCAGTCGAAACTGCCCCGTGATTTACGGCATCACGCAGAATTTCCGCCATGCCCGGAATAAGCGCTGCCCGGTATGGCTCATGAATCCGATCTTTCATCGCATAACGGATCAAGTCAATTCTGCCGGAAGCCAGTGCAGCCACGAGCAGGGAGCTGTGGCTTATATTATAGACCGCATCCTGCTTGCTGTACTGCTGCGGCAGCGCATGGCGCGCCTTCTCGGTCGCCAAATGAAACTCCGGGATTGCAACGAGCATATCAAGTCCAGCAGGTGGCTCCAGACGGATATGATCGACCCGTTCCCCATCCCAAGCAGCTACGATAATGCCTCCAAACAGTGAGGCGCCCACATTATCCGGATGGCCCTCCAAACGGGTTGCAATCGTGAACAGCTGCTGTTCAGTTAGCGGTGAGCCGGCCAGCGCATTTGCGGCGACCAAAGCACCTACAATTGCCGATGCGCTGCTGCCAAGGCCGCGGGTCAGCGGAATATCGCTGTACATGGCAATGCAAAGCTCCTGTTCCGGCAGCCCGGCCTCCTTGAATACAAGCTGTGCCACTTTATAAAGCAAATTCGATTTGTCGCGCGGGATGCTCTCCATCCCGCTTCCAAACAATTCAATTTGTGTTTTGTCCTGGGCGATGGACATATCAATCCATGCATACAGAGAGAGTGCCATTCCCAGCGTATCAAAGCCTGGGCCCAAATTCGCCGTGCTGGCCGGAATTTTAACGATGATCCGACGGTTATCCATATGTCGTGCTCCTTCCACAGACTTCATCCATGCCAAGCGCTGCCCGGCTTATCCTTCTACGCGGTATACGCTTTTCACTTTGCGAATGACATCAAGGGATTCAAATGCTTTGAGCACCTTATTCATCGCTGCTTTATTCGCGTCATGAGTAATCACAATAATTTCTGCTTCCGGATTGTTAGGGTTCGGCTGTTGGAGAACAGACTCCAGACTAACGTCGAATTCAGCGAACACTTGTGTAATGCGTGCGAGTACACCTGCGCGGTCATCAACATGAAGCAGCAGAAAATATTTGCTCGAAATTTGTGCGTCGGTCTTCAGCTTCTTCTCCTTATACGCTGCAACCGCACGTTGGCCGTTAATACCCAGACGAAGGTTTTTCACTACAGCGACAAGATCCGCTACAATAGAAGTGGCTGTTGGCAGTTCGCCCGCTCCCGGACCATAGAACATTGTTTCTCCGACGGCTTCGCCATATACATACACCGCATTAAATACGCCGTTGACGGATGCAATTGGATGGGTATTTTTCACCATTGTCGGCTCTACAGTTACACTAATATAATCATCCTGGCTGTCGGCTATGCCGAGCAGCTTCAGCTCATAGCCCAGGCGCTTCGCATATGCGATATCCTCGCTGCTGACCGCAGATATGCCTCTTGTGCTGACATCTTGCAGCGCGACATCCGTACGAAAACCAAGTGTGGCAAGAATCGTCATCTTGCGTGCAGCATCCAGACCTTCTACATCAGAAGTCGGATCAGCCTCTGCATAGCCGAGCTGCTGTGCTTCTTTTAGCACATCGCTGTAAGAAGCGCCCTCTTGGCTCATTTTCGTCAAAATATAGTTGGTTGTGCCGTTCACAATTCCCATTATTTTCGTAATTCGGTCGGAAGAGAAGCCTTCAATTAAAGTCCGAATGATTGGAATACCGCCTGCTACGCTCGCCTCATACATGACGTCACAGCGGTTCTCTTCCGCCTTGGCGAGAAGTTCCGGACCGTGCAGTGCCATCAGGTCCTTATTGGCCGTTACAACATGCTTGCCGCGGGACAAGGCTTCCAGAATATACTCCTTTGTATTCCCGATGCCGCCCATAACCTCAACGACAACATCAATTTCAGGATTGGACACGATATCGTAAGGATCTTCCGTCAGCTTGGACGCGTCGATTTGGATCGAACGAGCCTTGCTCTTGTTCTGCACCAGAATCTTCTCAATGACAATCGGGGAGCCTGTCTGGCTTTTCAGATCGTCCTGATGCCCTTCCACAATACGCACCACGCCTGTTCCTACTGTTCCAAGTCCCAACAGACCTACTTTTACCGGTTTCATTAACTCTCCTCCAACCTACTTAATCTATCCTTGCCCGACTACTGACGCCCGGCTCACGCCATCCTGTGCGCGAATCGATTGCAGCAGTTCGGTAAGTGATGTATTCATTAATGCCGTATCCACAGAAATAACAACATTCGCAAGCCCTTGCAGCGGAATGCTCTGATGGATGGTTAGCACATTCCCCTCAAAACCTGCTACAAGACCAAGCACTTTGGACAATACACCAGACCTGTGCTGCAAATCCATGGAAATCGTGACGATTCTCTCTCTGTCCAGTTGATCAAAGGTTGAAATGGCATCCTTGTATTTGTAGAAGGCACTTCGGCTAAGGCCAACACGCTCCACAGCCTCATTCACTGTCGCCGCTTCCCCCCGGCGCAGCATCTCCTTCACTTGTATCGTTTTGACAATGCCCTCGGGTAAAATATCCTCACGAACGACATAATAACGGTCCGTCATCAAATCGTCCTCCTGTAAAAGACAAATGTATAACTATAGTGGACATTATATCGCAAACCGACAAACCCTGCAATAGGCTGTTTGGCATTCCGGCTCTGTGTCGGCATTGTCCCCGGCATGCGGGCGCATCACTTATCTCTAGAGCCGCAAACTGCTGCAACAGCGACAAAAAGGCACCCTCCGGTAATGTTCCGGGCGGATGCCTTCGCTGCTTCATCGTGGTTGAAGCCTCATATTATAAAACGGTCAGATGCCAGCCTTATTCAAAAATGTAGTCGCTGCCTTCAAAGAACTCAAACGCAAAGTCGCCGATCCGCACCAAGTCGCCATCCTTCGCACCAGCCTTGCGCAGTTCATTATCGACACCCATCTTCCGCATAATGCGTGCGAAGCGCATAACTTCATCATAGGAATTCAGGTTGTGACGCTGCATGAACTTCTCAATATTCTCGCTCTCAACGACGTATACGCCTTCTTCAACACGGATGGTAAAGTCGTTCTCTTCCTTCTTCTTGTTATATTTGAATACTTTCCGTTCTTCCGTCTCCTTCACTTCCTCGACGAGCAGCGTCTCCGGAATAGCATCAAGCATATCTGCCGCCTTGTACAGCAGTTCCTGAATGCCTTGCTTAGTCAAAGACGAAATGGGCACAATTTC
Source organism: Paenibacillus pinihumi DSM 23905 = JCM 16419 (assembly GCF_000422505.1). GTDB lineage: Bacteria > Bacillota > Bacilli > Paenibacillales > Paenibacillaceae > Paenibacillus_D > Paenibacillus_D pinihumi. The sequence goes on from NZ_KE383864.1 coordinate 1,033,871, forward strand.
ATATTCCTTATCCCCGTGATGCTCTTTAAGCTGCTGCTTGAACATTTCCAGGAATTCTTCCGCATCCGGCATGTCCATTTTGTTGGCGGCAATGATTTGCGGCCGCTCTGCAAGCTTCTCATTGTATTGCACCAGCTCTTCATTAATCTTGACCCAGTCTTCATAAGGGTCCCTGCCCTCAGAAGCTGCCATATCGACGACATGGATAATGACACGTGTCCGCTCTACATGCCGCAAGAATTCATGTCCAAGGCCAACGCCTTCATGCGCCCCTTCGATAAGTCCAGGCAAATCAGCCATGACAAAGCTGCGCATATCTCCAACATCTACCACCCCAAGGTTCGGGGTCAGCGTCGTAAAATGGTAAGCTCCGATTTTTGGCCGTGCAGCCGAAACGACAGACAGCAGGGTCGATTTTCCAACACTCGGGAAGCCAACCAGACCAACGTCCGCCATTACTTTCAGCTCCAGCGTAATCCAGCGTTCTTCGCCCCCTTCCCCGTTTTCCGAGATGTAAGGCGCCGGATTGCTCGGCGTTGCAAAACGCATATTGCCGCGTCCGCCGCGTCCGCCCTTAGCGACCACTACTTCCTGTCCCTGGCGCGTCAAATCCGCGATGATTTCCTTGGTATCGTCATCCACGACAATGGTACCTGGAGGAATCCGGACAATCATATCGTCCGCTCCCGCACCATGCATCCCTTTTACCTTGCCCTTTTCCCCGCGAGGGGCTTTAAAATGCTTCTGATAACGAAAATCCATCAGTGTGCGAAGTCCCTCATCCACCCGGAATATGACATTGCCCCCGCGGCCTCCATCACCGCCGGCCGGCCCGCCTTCCGGAACATATAGCTCTCTGCGGAAGGAGATGAGTCCATCTCCTCCGTCTCCGCCCTTTACGAAAATCTTGGCTTTATCTACAAACATGTTGTTCCTCCATTCGAGTCCAAAAAAGCTTATCCCTTCGAAAATTCTATCATGCATTTCACATTCTTCATAGTCATGTCGTTATCTGTACGCCGTAGAGCACTATCCGCGATCAGCTTATTGATCTGCTCCGCCGTATCCGGAGACATTACGGCCTCTCCGTCAAAGGTGAAATCGACTTCCAATGCCTGAACATCTTTTCTTATCGTCACATGCAAATCCGCTATATCGGTCTTAGCCGTCTCTGCTGCTTGACGGTACAACTCAATGATTCCAATCAGCACCCGGGATAACTGCTTCCTGTCTACAGGAAGCTGAGCAAGATTTACATCACCTTCCACACTCACCTGGGCATGAAATGCAGAGGTAATCGTACGGAGAGACTGAATATAAAATACAAGCGACGGCTCACCCAGCTTGGAGTTGGCGCTCTCCATCCCCATCCGGTCCCTGATCTTCTCGACGAAATGCGTTACCTTTTCAGGCTTATTCATCCGTATGTAACCGTATAAGACCTGTAGATCATTCATCCAGTCATGACGGTGGTGATTTAAGATTTGGATGGATGCCTCCTGCAATTGGCGGGTGATGCTCTCTAATTGATTCGCTTGCTCTCTAATTGATTCGCTTGCTCTCTTCTGTCCAGCTTAATGATCCAACAAGCTGCAGCGGCGACCCAGGCGACAAATACCAGCAGCGTCCAAAAACGTCCCCCCCATACCCATATCGTAACCGCAGGAATGATGACTGATACTGCGGCTGTCATTTTCAACGGTTGTATGCAAATCATCTCCCTTCTGAATGTTGTCTGTTCCCAACCTTTTACAGTATAGCACGGCTTTAAGCAAAGTTCATCTGAAAGCTTGGTTCTTGTCTGCCATTAAAAGACGCCAAAAAAATAACCCCGGCCCTTGACAGGGCCGGGGGAAGTTTAAGCTATTACACTTCAACAGCAGCGGCTACTGCTGCGGTTGGAACCGGATATACGCTCACTTTCTTGCGATCACGACCCCAACGCTCAAACTTGACTACGCCTTCGATTTTAGCATACAAAGTGTCATCTTTACCGATGCCTACATTGTTGCCTGGGTGAATCTTAGTACCGCGTTGACGGAAAAGAATGCTTCCTGCAGTTACAGTCTGACCGTCTGCACGTTTAGCTCCAAGACGCTTGGAATGGCTGTCGCGTCCGTTCTTTGTAGAACCTACCCCTTTTTTCGATGCGAAAAGTTGAAGATTAAGTTGCAACATGGGTATCCCTCCTTTTCTACAGTAGTTGTTCTCGGATGGCCACATAGCGGCCATAGGATTGCTGTATGCTGTCCAGCATAACGACCATCGATTCGAGCAAGAGCTGCACCTTGGCATCCTTGTCAGCGTCCGCTTCCTCAGGTACCTCAGAGCTCAGCCATCCGTTCTTCATGGAAGCCGGAAGCTGAACGCCTGTAAGCACTTCGACCGAGTTGACAGCTCCTACCGATACGGCGGATACACCAGCACATACAATGTCTTTGCCGCGGTCTGCAAATTTAGCATGTCCCTCAATGGAAAAACGCATAATTCGGCGGTCCGGGCTTCGTCTTACAATAAAAACCGATATCATAAGAATACCTCTTAAGCTTGGATCTTGCCAATCGTTACTTTAGTGTAAGGTTGACGATGACCTTGCTTGCGACGGTAGTTCTTTTTCGCTTTGTATTTGTAAACGATGATCTTTTGTCCTCTACCGTGTTTTTCAATAGTAGCGGATACGCTCGCGCCAGCAACCACAGGCGTTCCAGTCACAAGACCTTCACCTTTGGATACTGCCAATACACGATCAAACGTTACACTGTCGCCTTCGTTCAGTTCGAGTTTCTCGATGTAAAGAACATCGCCCTCTTGAACTTTGTACTGCTTGCCGCCAGTTTCAATAATTGCGTACATAGTTGGTGCACCTCCTCATGTCCAAGACTCGCCTAATAACAGGTGGCCGCAGATTGCTCTGCCGCACTTCAACCTGATCGGAGCGGTTACAGCACATGTATAGCTAAAAACACTAGACACATACCAGAAGATTTTATCACAGGAGCTTCTACTTTTCAAGTGCCCGGCTAAAATCCCCGGAACAGCTTCCCTCTGCCCTGACAGGTTCCGCATATTTCATAGAGCCGGCTCTCAACGTTCTCTTTTTCCTTCTTGCGGGTCATCTCCAGCAGGCCAAGCCTCGTCCAGCCGACAACATGGCAGGTAGTCCGGTCTTTTGCGGTAAGCTGTTCCAGCTCACGCTTCACCTGCTCGCGATGCTCCTCCCGTTCCATATCGATAAAATCAATAATAATGATGCCACCTGCATCCCGAAGACGCAGCAGCCGGGCAATTTCCACCGCAGCCTCCAGATTCGTCTGGAATACCGTGTCCTCCAAATCCAGATGCCCGGTATACTTCCCGGTGTTCACATCAATGACAGTCAGCGCTTCAGTCTGCTCCCATACGAGATCGCCGCCGCTAGGAAGGCGAATACGTTTGCCGAATGCGGTTTCCAGCTGCTCTTGCACCCCGAAGCGGCCGAACAGGTCGGTACCGTCATTTTTATACATCAGGATGCGTTCTTTAAGCTGAGGTGCCATCAGGCTGGCATGGCGAACCGCCTCATTAAAGTGCTGGTGGTGGCTAATCCAGATTTCATCCAGCTCTGCATTGAGCAAATCCCTTACCATCCGCTGCACAAATCCGGCCTCAGCGTGCAGCTCGGCCGGAATCGGAACATCGTGCGCTTCTTTATTAATTTGCTCCCATTTGGACCGGAGCTGAAGCAAATCATCCTGAAGTTCCTGCTCACTCGCCTCGGAAGCAACCGTGCGCAGTATAACGCCCTCTTCCTCGGTCTTGAGCCTTCCTGCCAAGTGCTTCAGCCGCTCGCGCTCCTGCTCTGAGCCAATCTTCTTGGAGACCCCGATATAGCCTGCAAGCGGCATGTATACGAGATAGCGCCCAGGCAGGGAATAATGGGTTGTTACCCTGGCTCCTTTGCCGCCCAGCGCCTCTTTGCTCACCTGAACAAGCACAGACTGTCCGGGCTTGACCAGGCTGGCAATTGGCGGTTTCTCTTTGGGCTGCTGCTCCAGATGGGGCGGAAGCAGGTCATCTACATAAAGGAATGCATTCTTGCCTTGTCCAATATCGACAAAAGCAGCCTGCATACCCGGGAGCACGTTCACAACACGGCCCTTATAGATATTGCCTACGAGATGTCTTCCTGTTGTTTCTTCCATGTAAAATTCAGTTAACCGGCCGTTTTCCAAAACAGCCGTCTGAGTCAACTGCTCCTGGCGACGAATCAGCATTTGCTTCATTGGCTACGAATCACCCGCTTTTTTTGGTAAGCTATCTCCATTTTACCTAAAAAGCTCAGTGACTGCACTTCCCGGTTTTCCATGCGTCAAAAAGTTGTTCACGACCTGCTCCTCAGGCAGCACAGTTACCACCGTCCCCTTCATGCCCAGGACATAGATCAGATGATATTTTTCCTTGACCAGCCGCCGCAACGTACCTTGAATTGTATGATGAACGGAGACAATTATCGGCTGGGCCAATCCCTCCCGTCTCCTGTACTTGTCAGCCCAGCCCTCCCTGTGCATCAAAAACCGGACAAAAATAAACGGAATGTTGCGGTAGTAGCTCCAGTTGGAAGCGAACAGAAAGATGCCGATCGCCAGCAGATTCATCTGAATCCCCGGTACACCTTCACGGGGAAGCAGCGAATAAATAATCATGGATGCACTGGCAAACAAGGAAATTCGGGCCCCCCACACCAGCGTAATATGATAAGGAAGCCGGCAGCTCATCAACGCCTGAACGATTTTCCCTCCATCCAGCGGCAGCACGGGAAGCAGATTGAACAGGCCGATCATCAGATTAGCCTGAACCAGATGGGAAGCCCACTCCGGTGAGATCACTCCAAGCTCCCCCAAAGCCCAAGCTGTGAGACCCATCCAAAGGTTTTGCAGCGGGCCGGCAAGCGCAACAATGATTTCCTCCCTGGCAGGCATAGAACCGGCTTCCTCCGTCTCCGCAACACCGCCGAACGGAAGCAGCTTGACCTCCCGGATTCTCCAGCCAAAGCCTCTGGCTGCAAGCACGTGGCCCAGTTCGTGAACAAATACGAGCGCAAACAAGGTCAGAAGCTCCAAAAAATATCCCGTAATAACCGAGGCCATCATAATAAGCACGAACAAGGGATGAACCGACCAGCGAATCCCCAGCAGCTTATTCAAATGCAATCACTTCCGCAGGATCAACATAATGGTCATCTTCCTTCACAGCAAAAAACAGCAGACCCGGGCTTTGTCCGGTACCCGGCTTTACACTGCCAATCGTGTCCCCCGCCTCTACCCAATCATTCTGGGCAACTGAAATTCCCCCAAGCTGCCCGTAGATTGTTACCCGCTTGCCGCTATGCTGGATAACCACCGTACGGTCAGGTCCGTTGCCGGAAACAAGCAGCACCCTGCCTGTTTGGACGGCGTGCACGGATCCCTCTTTTGAAGATGCAATTTCGACGCCGTTTAACAACTCCGCAAAGCTGCGGACAATAATGCCGTCTTCCACAGGCATGACCGTACTCTCTTTAATTTGTCCGCTCGCTTTTTGCGCCTGCGGATGATGCTCTCCAAAAATGGGGATAAAAGCCGGAGAACCGCTGAATGTATTTTCATACCACACGGCAACGGCATCAAAGTTCATATCCTGCGTAAGGGCATCCCGCACGAGACGCTGTCCCTCAATCGCCCACGGCCTGTCCATATGAAACATGCCCCACACCCCGGCAAATGCCATTATGCTGAGTACCAGCTTCACGAACAACTCCTTGCGAAAAACCGAAAAATCAGGACCCGTGTATTCAGGAGGTCTGCCGCCCGGTGCCGAAGGTGCTCCCTGCAGCCGGGGCATTTCTTCCCAGTCCCTCCAGTTCCCCCCCTTATGCTTCCACATATGCTCGGGATCGAGAGAACCTCCGCTCTTGGCATTAGGCGGCAAGTTAGCCTCCTCCCTGGTTTCCCGGGCAGCCTCCTTTTTACCTGCAATGCTGCTCCCGGCTGTGTGAACGGCTGGCACAGTTGAATTTATTTCCGGCTCACCGTTTGTTCCCTTCCAGCGTCCGCTATCCAGATGTATCGCTCTTGCAGCTTTGTTCCCCGCCATTCCAGTCTGCTCCTGGATTTTCCGCATCCGTTCCTGGCGCCGCTGCCTGATTGCATCTTTAATTTCCATCTTCCAGCCCCCCAACCTCCAGCTTAAGAATATGTCCCTGACCGAAACCATTTGTACACTCATTTATATGAGGCCGGGGGCTTGTTTATGAGAGTTAGCTGATGGATGACAAATATGAATTCACAAACTTTTATATAAAAAAAGCGCTGCTCTCAACTTGCAGGGCAGCACTTTCTCCAAAGACTATTCCATCTCGTATTTTTCCTGATGCGCTTTTATGCTGAACACGATCCCGACACACATCATGTTAAGAATGAGCGAGGTTCCTCCGTAGCTGATAAACGGCAGTGTAATACCGGTAATCGGCATCAGTCCGATCATCATCCCGATATTCTGAAAGATCTGAAAAACGTACATCGACACGATCCCGATAATAATATAGGAGCCGCGCCGGTCATAGCACTGAAAGGCGATTATAATCATCCTGTATATCAGCAGGAAATACAGCAGCAGCAGCACCGCTGCCCCCTGGAATCCGAACTCTTCCCCGATGACAACAAAAATAGAATCTGAATACGGGTAAGGGATCATTCCACGGGTTTTGGACTGGCCCTTCATATAACCGTCACCTGTCAGCCCGCCAGATCCGATGGCGATTCTCGACTTGTCCGATTGATACTTGGCTGCATCACTGGCTGTCTCGGGATTAATAAATGTATTGATCCGCTCATACCAGTGAATTTTTTTCTGCTCGGCCAAATAGTCTTTAATCTCTGTATTAAATGTGTTAAACAAGCTGACAAACAATACAAGAGAAGCAACCACAACTGAGAGTCCGATAAAGACGTGCACATACTTGACATTTCCGATCCACAACATACCGAGCACAATAAACACATAGATGATGGCGTTCCCCAAATCCGGCTGAATCATAACAAGCAGAAAGGGTACAAACGTAATCAGGGCAATCGGCAACAGATCGCTCAGAAATGTAAGGCGGTCTCCCTGTCTTTTACCCATGAATACAGCCAGCACAATAATAAGGAGCGCCTTCATAAACTCGGCAGGCTGGAACAATAATCCTCCAGGAAGTTTGAACCACCCTTTGGCTCCGTTAATCTCCGTACCGAAGAAGTAAACGCCGATAAGCAGCAGGATGCCAAGAATATAAAGATAAATCCAGCCTTTCATCAGCAGACGGTAATCAATAAATACTGAACAGATAATAACAAGAAACCCGAGAGCGAAAAACAGCAGCGTCTTGAAATCGTAGTTTTCGTACCGCTCTCCAAAACCGACAGTCGCACTGCGGACAACGAAGAAGCTAATAATCATAAGCAGGATCAAGATGATTATTATGCCCCAGTCGAGCTTTTTCAGTTTGTTTAGCAAGAGCCGATCATCCTATTCCTAAAAACTTCCTGAAGCGTTTGAATACTCCGCTTTTATCCTCAAGCGACATTAGCGGGACCATATCCCCCAGAATCCGTCTCGCAATATTGCGGTAAGCGATTGCCGCCTTGGAGGAAGGGTCAATTACTGTAGGCTCACCTGTATTGGCAGCTTTAATGACTCTTTCATCATCCGGGACAATGCCAACCAAATCAATGGCCAAAACCTGGCAAATTTCATCTATATCCAGCATATCGCCGCTTTTAACCATCGTTTGACGAATACGGTTAATGATCAGCTTGGCCGAAATTTGCGACTGCTCCAGCAAGCCAATGACACGGTCGGCATCACGGACAGCAGCATTCTCAGGCGTTGTCACGACAATCGCGCGGTCAGCTCCGGCAATGGCATTGCGGAAGCCTTGTTCAATACCTGCGGGACAGTCAATAATGATGAAGTCAAAATCTTTTTTGAGCTCCATAATGATGTCCTTGACCTGCTCCGGTGTTACGGCGTGCTTGTCTTTCGTTTGCGCTGCAGGCAGCATATACAGCTCATCAAAACGTTTATCCTTCACAAGCGCCTGATTGAGCCTGCATCTGCCTTCAGCAACGTCAATCAGATCGTATATAATCCGGTTCTCCAGCCCCATCACCACATCCAGGTTTCGCAGGCCAATGTCCGTATCCACCATACATACTTTTTTGCCCAGCAGAGCTAGCGCCGTTCCCACATTGGCAGAGGTCGTCGTCTTTCCTACCCCGCCTTTCCCTGATGTAATTACTATCGCGTCTCCCATGCCCTACACTCCTTTAAACACGATCGGATCTTTGCGTAAACGGTATAATTGCGTAATTTTATCGATCTGCATCTGGCCTTCCTTCAAAAAGGCAAATTCCATTGCAGCATCGCCTGTTATCCATTCGTCGGGAGGTCGGCTTATGACCTCTGCAATTCTAAGCTGTGTCGGCTTCAGCAGCGATGCCGCAATGACAACATCCTGCCTGCCGTTCACTCCTCCGTGCGCCATTCCCCGCAACGCTCCAAGCACATAAATATCACCTGTACAATATAAAGCTCCGCCCGGATTCACATCTCCCATAAGCAGCAAATTTCCGTCATGCTCAAAGGTTTGGCCGGAGCGGATAATACCCGATATGATTTTTAATTCGGCGCTCTCTTTTTTCTGTGCCGTCTCCGGCACTGCCGACTCTATCGATTGAACAAGCAAATTGCCACGCTGGCGAATCATTGTTCGGATCTGTTCCTTCTGTTCATCTGTCGCCAGGCGTTTGCCGAGCTTGACATGGATATGAATGAGCGGACCGGTCAATACTTGCAGGTGGGTTTTCTCCAGCTTGTTCTGAAGCTCATCAAGCAATACTGAAAACTCGCATTGATCGTCAAACAGGAAGAGCAGCCCCTCCTTGACCCCTTTAATTGTAATATGCTGCTTCTCCGTCACGAACTTCCCACCTCCACCTTAAACAATTCTTTCCGCAGCCTGTGGAATCCTGCTTTTGCCTGTTGCAAATCCAAGAATTCCTGCTTTTGCTTCTATGGATCTATGAAGTCCGATTCGCTTATGTCATATTCAGGTTGCTGCAGCTGGGCCTACTCGTTCTCTTCTTTGGTCTTCTTCCGGTATGCACCTTCAAACCAGCGGCGTGCCGGTATGTAAAAAATTAAAGCAAATATAAGCTGTAAAAACAGGCTGGGCAAAATGTGATGGGTCAGCGCCCATACATAAGGCTGTTTGTTAATTTGGAAAACCGTATAGATCATAAAAGTGACCGTATCCAAAAGCAGACAACCCATTCCGATAACGGAAATGGCTGTCAGCATCGGGGCACGCTTATATTCGAGCAGCAGACCGGCCAAATAGCCGCAAAGCCCCATGGAAAATGAATGAACACCGATGATATGGCCATAAAACACGATATCCTGAAGCATCCCGAAGGCAAGCCCCAAAAACAGCGCCACATGCCTGCCTGCGTACATGGATGAGAACAGAACAAACACAAACACAAAATGCGGTATCAGTCTGTGAGTCCATTCCTCCGGGACAAGCCAGCTCACAATAGTTCCTTCCAGCAGGAACAAGACGAACATAATCAGAATAATCCAATGAAGCTTCATTATTGCTGACCCTCCGCTTCAGGATCAGGAACCTTTACGACCAGCACTTCCCTCAATTTGTCCAGTTTGGCGGAAGGCTCAATATAAGCCGTATAGGTCAGACCGAAATCTCCCACCTGCTTGGAAACGACCTTGCCGATCTCGATTCCCCGCGGGAAAACCGAACCAAGCCCGGATGTGGTGACGTTGTCTCCCTCTTTCAACGGATCATCTTCAGCAATCTTGCTCATCAGCAGCTGGCCGGTCTCGCTGTTATAGCTTTCGATAATACCAAATGAATCTTTGCCGCTTACCGTAGCGGAAATTTTCTTGGAACCGACAGAAGATTGCGCATTCAATTCTGTGATCGGCATCACTGTAGAAGTGATAGGGGACACCTCGCTTACGAGGCCAACCAGTCCGTCAATCGTGATCACAGCCATATCTTTGCGAATTCCGTTTTTCGAGCCGCGATTGATTTTAAATGTTTTGTTATAGGCGTCAGGACTCGCAGCAATAACCTGGGCAATCAGGTATTCATAATTATTCTGGTTTTTCTGCGCTTCTGTAAATTGAAGCACGGATTTGTAGTAATCATTATCTTCTTTCAAATAATTATAAGTGCTCCTGTCTCTCGCATAACGGGCAACCGTAGTGCGAAGCTGCTCATTCTCTTCATAGAGCTGCCGCATCGTCCCGATATCCTCAAACAAGCCCGCCATATAGCCAGCGGGCTTGTAAAGCCAGGATTGCAGCAGCGCTACGGAGTCATTTATAAATTTTTCTGGCCATGACAGGTTTTTCCGGTCGCTAAGGGAAAAACCCATAATCGCCACAAAAAGAATCAGCCCGATCAACATCAGGAACAATCTTTTATTCCGCATAAACTTGAACAGCTAAATCACCCGCCTACTCCATCATCCGTTTTCCTTCTTCCGCAGTACGGCTGTCCCGGTCTTTATAGGTCCCAATAAAGCTGCCAACTCTACTACATATGGGATGTCTAGAGCTGGCAGCAGTTGTTTGCTATTTTCTAAAGCGGGAGGACGAGCCGTTTCTGGATTTAAACAAGTGAATATTATCTAACGCCCTGCCTGTTCCGATCGCTACGCAATCCAGAGGATTCTCTGCCACGACAACGGGCATTCCTGTCTCTCCAGCCAGCAGCTTGTCCAGATTGCGAAGCAGTCCGCCTCCGCCTGTCAGAACAATCCCACGGTCCATAATATCGGCCGAGAGCTCCGGCGGGCATTTCTCCAATGTTACCTTTACTGCATCCACAATCGCATTAACGGTATCGGTCAGTGCACCGGTAATCTCGTCGGATGTAATGGAGATGGTTTTCGGCAAGCCGGTAACCAGGTCTCTTCCGCGGATTTCCATCGACTCGCGCTTGTCCGATTGCTGGGCGGAGCCAATCTCCATCTTAAGCTGCTCTGATGTGCGTTCCCCGATCAGCAAATTATAGGTCCGCTTAATATATTGAATAATCGATTCATCCATCTCATCACCGGCAATCCGGATAGAGCGGCTTGTTACGATACCGCCAAGCGAAATAACGGCAACTTCCGTTGTACCGCCGCCGATGTCCACCACCATGCTGCCTGTCGGCTCCCATACCGGGAGATCGGCACCAATTGCCGCCGCGAACGGCTCCTCAATTGTATATGCCTCTCGTGCGCCTGCCTGTTTGGTCGCATCCTCAACAGCGCGCTTCTCTACTGCAGTGATTCCTGAGGGCACGCAGACCATTACGTTCGGATGGCGCGGAAACAGCGAACGCTGCTTCTGTGCCTGACGGATAAAATATTTAATCATCGTCGATGTTGTCTCAAAGTCGGCAATTACGCCGTCCTTCATCGGCCTGACAGCACGGATATTGCCCGGCGTTCTGCCAATCATTTTTTTCGCCTGCTCGCCAACAGCTTCGATTGTTTTCGTATCGGTACGAAGGGCAACCACAGAAGGCTCTCTGACTGCAATTCCTTTGCCTCTGACATATACGAGGGTATTTGCCGTTCCCAGGTCAATGCCCAGATCCTTAGTAAAACCACCAAACATGTTAATCTTCCTTTCTGTCATCACGACAACACCTCTTATTATATTACATGAAACCCTGCTCCTTCAAACTTACATATTGAAGGTCGCCGATTACAATATGATCAAGCACGTCAATGCCTACAAGTTCTCCTGCTTCAACCAGTCTCTTGGTCATTTGGATATCCTCCGGACTTGGTGCCGGATTGCCGCTGGGATGGTTATGTACGCAAATAATTGAAGCACTGCTGCACTTGATAGCCGCCCTGAACACCTCGCGCGGATGTACAAGTGAAGCGTTCAGTGTGCCCACTGACAGCGTCTCCTCCGCAATTACCTGGTTTTTGGTATCCAGGAACAGGCAGACAAAATGCTCCTTCTTCAAATATCTGAGCTGTTCCATCATATAATCCGCAGCATCTTTGGGACTTCGAATGGTCAGCCGCTCTTCTTGGGTACTTCTTGAGAGGCGGCGTCCGAGCTCAATCCCTGCTTTTAGCTGGAGGGCTTTGGCAGTGCCAATCCCTTTTATTTGTGTGAGCTCTTCAAGGCTCATATCAACCAGGTTGTGTAAACTCCCGCATTCCCGCAAAATACGTGCAGCCAGATGCACCGCCGACTCCTGCTTCGTACCTGTACGAAGCAAAATAGCCAGCAATTCAGCGTGGCTGAGCGCCTGCGCTCCGCTTTGAACCATGCGTTCTCTAGGTCGTTCTTCATTGGGGACGTCACGCATTACGAAAGATTGTATATGCATCGCTTTCCCTGCTTTCAGCAAACAATTTAGATGACTTCGATCTCAAATTCCAGCAGCATGTCCGACAAAAGCGATAGTGACAAACCTACGACATTGAAATAACAACCTTCAATCCGGTCAACAAACGCCGCTCCAAGACCTTGAATCGCATAAGCGCCGGCCTTATCCATCGGTTCCCCTGACGCGACATACCGCTCGATCCGTGAGGATTCGAGCGGTTTCATGTGAACGCGGGTTGCCATATGTGAGACGACCTCACGTGAAGTTAACAAATCAATACAGGCAATGGCGCTATACACTTCATGTATTTTCCCCTGCAACCGTTCAAGCATGTGCCTCGCATCTTCTTCGTTACGGGGCTTGCCCATCACTTCGCCGTCCAGCACGACAATCGTATCGGCACCAATAATAAGGCTGCCTTGATGATCCTGCTTTTCGCTGACCATGAGCTGTCTGACAGCTCTGGCCTTGCGTAGCGAAAGCTGCTCTACAATCTGTGCGGGAGACCAGTCATCCGGTGTACTCTCATCGACATTAGAAGCCATGATTTGAACAGGAAGGGTTAAATTTAACGATTGCAGAAGGGAGTGACGCCGCGGAGAAGAGGAAGCAAGAATGATGTTTTGCCTGTCCACTCAGCCATCTCCTTTTAATAGCCGGGCATATCCGAAAAAGCTTGTCCGGAAAGCCGGGCTTTACATTTTGCGATACAGCCATACAGCTGCGCCTGCCGCCAATATGCTGAGCAGGCTGACCTCAAGTCTCAAGGTCAGGTCATAGCTGAGAACAATCAAATCAGCAGCCGGAGACCAGCTCAAATTTGTCGTTCGCGTCAGAAAAGATAGACCCGGCACGTCTTTGAGCCATTGCGCAAGCAATGAGCCTCCAATCAGCCCAAGTCCGATAAACAGCAGAAGCAACCAACCGTTTTTCTTCATCTTCCAACTTCCCTCGCCATTTTTTGACACCTGAATTTTATTATACGTTGGTTAGGGAGCTATTACAATGCGCGAATATTCCCAATCCAATCTTTTTGCGCCAGAACAGCTTCCATCAGTTCGCTTTGTGCCGTCCACAGGTAGGAACGGGCCGGGTTTTTATCAAATTCTCCAAATGCTGCTGCTATTGTGTTGAGTGACTGAACCATCTGCTCAAAGGACTTGATCCCGTCCCCAGACAGTTCCGGCTTCAACTTCGCAGCAAGGTCAGTCCACTTCTGATGGGCGGTCTTCCAGGCGGAGCCGTCAAAGCGTTCAGGCTTTTCCTTCTGAAGCTGATCGTTCGTCACACTGCTGAAGGTGCTTATTAGTTTGTCCGTCTCTGATAAAAAGTCATCCAGCAGCCCTGCATCCCCTTCAAAAACCGCCGATGAGAGAGCGGGGATTGTCAGCCGGGTAATGTATACCTCCAGCCCGTCAAGCTGTTCTGCAAGTCTGGCTGCCTCGTTCTTGTCACCGGCAATTCCGGCGTAAACGCGAAATTTATCAACTGCGCTGGCGGCCGCTGACACCCCTCGCTGGTCCAGTTGGGAAAGAGCTGTCTGCATGCCCTCCTGGCTGCTGAATACCCCGTACTGAAGCAAGTAATAGTCCGTAGCACGCCGGTTCAGCTCAATTGTAGTTCCGGCAGCCTCATTATCCGTCCCCTCTTGACCGCCGGTTACAAGTTCAGGAGTTTGAACAGAAGGGGGAGCAGATACCGTCTTTTCCGGCACGGCAGGAACGATAGCCTCGTTATTTTTCCATGCATTTTGTCCCGTGAATAAAGAGAGAATCAGATAGCCGAACAATGCGCCAGTGGCAACAGCCCCTGTTACTGAAGCAGCTACCTTGAACCAGGACGGCCCCTTTTCCACATTTCGGATTGAAGGGGAGTGCTCGTCTTTGACATCAATAATAATTTTTCTGCGCCTGGGGAGGGTGCTGCCCCGATGCGCATCTGAAACTGCGGACAAGTATGGGACTTCTCTTTTTATAGGCTCACCCAAATCCACCGGCGATGCGCCCGGCCCGCTGTCTGTTCCCCGAATGAGCGCTTCCAGCGCTTCGGGGTTATCCTGAAATGCAGTTTTATAGGACTCTGCCGTTTCCGTAAAACGAAGCTCCTCCTGAAAGGGGGTCAGCGCCGAAGCACGCTCATTCATGCTGCTCTCTTCGCTGCCGGTCAATGTAAATTCCTGTTGCGGCTCTTCGTTCCGGCCGCGCTGTGCATTCCCCTGATTATCAAAGCGAAAGGTAATCCGGGCTTTTGAATTCATCCCACTCTCTCCTTGTCTGTGTCATTCTACTACATTCTATGAGCGAAGGGAGAGATATATGATTTTTTTAATAGTTTAAAAATCTCTCATTTTTTCAACCTTTGGAAGCTGCAATACTAGATATGTTTGTAAGAATGAATTTCGAGCAGGGATGCCATGTGAAAGGTCTTCTGACGCTGTTTTCCCGGGAATTAATGGAATGGGCAAAGCGGCAATCGTGATTGGCAAAATAAGAATATCCATTTTGGAAACCTCTGGCCGGGCAAAACAAAAAAAGTCTGTCAGACAGCAGCTGCTTGCGCAGTCTGCCTGACAGACTTTCTGGTTATTAAACGACATTGCGCAAATGCTTGGCCAGTTGGTCAGCCGTTTTCCAAATATCTCCGGCACCCATTGTAATGACCAAATCACCGCCTGCTACATGTCCTTTCAAATACTCCAGTACCTCTTCCTTGCTTGGCATATAGGCAACATTCGGATTGCTGTTGGACCGGATCATTTCAACCAGCCGTCCGGAATTGATGCCCTCAATTTGCTGCTCTCCAGCCGGAGAAAAAATGTCGGTTATCAGAACCTCATCCGCTTCCCCGAACGCCCTGCTGAACTGCTCCAGCAAGAAATAGGTTCGGGTATACCGCTGGGGCTGGAAGACAGCAACAATTCGTTTTCCGGTCGCTTTTGCAGCGCTGATTGTCGCCTGAATTTCAGTCGGGTGATGAGCATAATCGTCAATGACGAGGATATCATTAATCTCGCCGAGCACCTGAAAGCGACGCTTGGCACCCTGAAATTGTGAAATAGCAGCTGCAATATCATCAAATTCAATCCCGGCATTCAGACACGTAATAACTGTAGCAAGGGCATTATATACGTTATGAAGACCCGGAACAGACAGCCCAATCGTTCCCAGCTTTTGCCCTTGTCTCGTAACATCAAAGCTCACTTTGCGGTCGCCAAGCTGAATTTGCTCCGCCTTGTAATCCGCATCGCTGTCAATTCCGTACGTAATTAAATGCCCGCCATTAGCAGGATCAACCTGAGGAAGCAGCTCTCTTATATTTTCATCATCGGCACAGACAATTGCCTGGCCACCCTGATTCACTTGTCCCAAAAATTGCACATAAGCCGCTTTCAAATTATTGAAGTCGCCATTGTAGTTTTCCAGATGGTCAGCCTCAATATTGGTGACAACGGCAATCGCGGGATGATATTGCAAAAAAGAGCCGTCGCTCTCATCCGCTTCTGCCACAACATAGTCTCCCTTGCCCGCCTTGGCATTCGTCCCTACATTGACGATTTCTCCGCCAATAATGTAGGTGGGGTCCTGCTGGCAGGTTTCCATGACAAGCGCAATCATAGACGATGTTGTCGTCTTTCCATGCGCCCCAGCCACAGCGATTCCTTTGCGCGCATTCATCAGCTTGGCAAGCATTTGCGCACGGTGCAGAACTGGAATATTCAAATTCTCAGCTTCAACCCGCTCCACATTATCTTTGGACAGTGCAGTCGAATAGACGACCAGATCTGCACCTTTAACGTGGGCGGCCTCATGGCCGATATAGATGCGGGCTCCTTTGGCTGCAAGCTTCTCGGTGAGCTCCTGCTTGGCGACATCCGATCCGGTTACTGTATAGCCCATCTCCAGCATTACCCGGGCAATGGCACTCATTCCGTAGCCCCCGATGCCAATAAAATGGACATGTTCTGCTGTGTTCAAAGAAGTTTCACCAACCTTTTTCAGTGTCCGTAATGTTAAGCAAACGAGCGCGCACATCTGATATCAGATACAAGGTACCGGTCACAACCCCCAGATCGTCTGTCTCCGTAGCCTCCCGCAGCCGCTGAAGCGCCAGCTCCCAATCCGGCTCAACGATAAGCTCAAACTCGAACTGCCCCTTCATTTCTGCAACAAGAGAGGCAAGCTCAGGGGCTGCCATTTTTTTGCGGAAATCCGGCTCGGTCACTACGAGTGTATCAACTAGTGGTAGTATATGCCGCAATGTGTCTTGATGATTCTTATTTGCAAGCATTCCCATCATCAGCCGCAGCTTCTTGTAAGGGTGGGTCTCCTTCAAAGCAGCAGCCAGAGCCTGTGCCCCTTCCGGATTATGCGCTCCGTCCAGTAAAATTCTAGGGTTTGATGTTATCATTTCCATCCGGCCCGGCCATGATGCATGGCGCATCCCTTTTACCAGGTCCTCATCATCGATGACAAGCGCATAGTACTGCCTCAGCACTTCAAGCGTCATAAGGGCAAGCGCAGCGTTTTTGCGTTGATGAGCACCTGTCAGGGTAATCGTAACGGGATCTATTGTACGGAACAATCCCACAAAGCTGAAGCTCTGTTCCTCCGGGCCAACAGTAAGGCCAGTCTCATGGAATTGCTCACCAATCAGATAGAGCGTAGATTTTTTTGCACTTGCAGTCTCCCGGATGATTTCCCGGACTTCCGGCTGGTCAGCAGTACTGACAACCGGAACACCACTCTTGATAATCCCCGCCTTTTCGCGGGCAATATCAGCAAGGGAATTGCCCAGAATGTCCATATGATCATGACCGACATTGGTAATGACCGAAATGACCGGATTCACAACGTTTGTCACATCCATCCGGCCGCCAAGCCCCGTCTCCCACACCACATAATCCGGGTAGGTGACACGGGCGAAAAACAAAATAGCCAGTGCTGTTGATACTTCAAACATCGTTGGGGAGCCAAGATCAGTAGCCGCAATCTCCTCCACATGAGGTCTCAGTTCATTGGATAGCTGAAGCAAGGTCTCCTCTTCAATGTCCTGGCCGTTATATTGAAATCTATTAGTGAACTTCGTTATGTAAGGGGACGTAAAGGTCCCCACATCGTAACCGCCTTGAATGAGTGTGCTGGTCAAATACGCGCATACCGAGCCTTTGCCGTTCGTTCCAGCCACGTGGATAAATTTCAAGCGTCTCTCCGGATGATCAAGTTTATCCAGAAGCTGCTCCATCCGCTGCAGACCAGGGCGGATTCCGAATGGAATCAGCCCTTCAATCCAGTCTCTGGCTTCCTGATAGGTGTTCATCATCGTCGCCAATCCTCTCTTAAACGTTATCCGCGCAGCTCAGAAATCCGGGCCAGCACCTTGTCGCGCTTCTCCACATAATCTTGCATTTTCGCACGCTCTTCCTCAATAACCTGGGCTGGAGCCTTAGCAACGAATCCCTCATTGGCAAGCTTTTTCTCAACCCGCTCAACCTCAGAATTCAATGTTTTGAGTTCTTTCTCAAGACGGATTATTTCCTGAGAAATATCGATTAATCCCGCTAAAGGAAGATATAGCTCGACTCCCGTCACAATAGCACTCATCGCTTTTTCAGGCGCTGTAATGGCAACGGAGATTTCCAGACTGCTTGTTCCGCAGAACCGGCTGATATACTCCTCATTTTTGACCAGAATAGCGAGAGCAGCCTCATTAGATGGTTTCACAAGCAACTCGATCTTTTTGCTCATCGGCACATTGACCTCCGCACGGATATTGCGGACAGCGCGAATAATGTCCATAAGCAGTTCCATTTCCTTGGCGGATTGCGGAGCTTCGAGCGCTTCATCATAGACAGGCCACTGGGCCAGCGTGATTGTCTCACCCTCATGCGGCAGATGCTGCCAGATTTCCTCACTGATGAAAGGCATGAACGGATGGATCAGACGTTGCGTGCGGTCCAGCACATAAGCAAGAACGGACTGGGTCGCACGTTTGGTCTGTTCATTCTCACCGTAAAGGCCAAGCTTGGCAAATTCAATATACCAGTCGCACAGATCATCCCAGATAAAGTTGTACAGAACGCGGCCGGTCTCGCCGAATTCGTAGCTGTCAATCAATCGGGTAACTTCGCGCACAGTTTCATTCAGGCGATGCAGAATCCAGCGGTCTGCCGTACCCAGCTCAACTGTAAGATCGATATCTTCTGCCGTCACACCCTCCAGATTCATGAGGGCAAACCGGGATGCGTTCCAAATCTTGTTGGCAAAGTTGCGGGCCTGCTCGACCTTATCCCAATTGAAGCGCAAATCCTGACCCGGCGTACTGCCTGTCGAAATCATAAATCGCATCGCATCTGCACCGTATTTTTCAATTACTTCGAGCGGATCAACGCCATTGCCGAGCGATTTGGACATTTTCTGGCCATTGGCATCACGCACCAGTCCATGCATTAATACGTCAGCGAACGGATTCTTGTCTGTAAACTCAAGGGCAGTAAAGATCATCCGCGCTACCCAGAAATAAATGATGTCGTAACCGGTCACAAGAACACTGGTCGGATAGTAGCGCTGCAAATCCGCTGTTTGATCCGGCCAGCCGAGTGTGGAGAACGGCCACAGACCGGAGCTGAACCAGGTGTCAAGCACATCCTCATCCTGGCGAAGGTTGGCCGAGCCGCATTTGGAGCAGGCTTCCACCGTATCATGGGCAACATGAAGTTCCCCGCATTCCTCGCAATACCACGCCGGAATCCGGTGTCCCCACCAGAGCTGGCGGGAAACACACCAGTCGCGTACATTTTCAATCCAGTTCAGGTAGATTTTTTCGAAGCGGTCAGGAACGAAGCGCACCCCATCGCCTGACTTCTGAATTTCTATCGCTTTCTCCGCCAGCGGCTTCATCGCTACAAACCATTGGGTGGACAAGTATGGCTCAATAACAGCTCCACTGCGCTCACTGTGTCCAACCTGATGGATATGTTCCTCAATGTTGATGCAAACGCCCTGTTCCTGCAAATCCTTGACGAGCTGCTTTCTGCAATCCATACGATCCAGACCTTTGTATGGGCCTGCTTCATCATTCATCGTGCCCGTCTCGTCCATTACAATGATTTGCGGCAGATTATGACGCGCGCCTACCTCAAAGTCATTCGGATCATGGGCAGGTGTTATTTTTACGGCGCCGCTGCCGAAATCCTTCTCCACGTATTCATCTGCAATAACCGGAATTTCACGCCCGATTACAGGCAGAACAAGCATTTTACCGATCAGATGCTTGTAGCGCTCATCCTCCGGATGCACAGCTACAGCCGTATCGCCCAGCATCGTCTCCGGACGGGTAGTTGCAACTGTAATTGTCCCGCTGCCGTCTTTGAGCGGATACTGGAGATGATACAGCTTACCCTGTACTTCTTTATATTCAACCTCAATATCAGACAATGCCGTACGTGCAGCAGGGTCCCAGTTGATAATTTTTTTGCCGCGGTAAATCAGGCCCTTCTTGTACAGGCTGACGAATACCTCACGAACAGCTTTGGAGAGCCCTTCATCCAGTGTGAACCGCTCCCGGGAATAGTCAAGGGACAGCCCCATCTTGGACCACTGGCTCCGAATCGTATCCGCATATAAACCCTTCCACTCCCATACTTTCTCCAGAAACTTCTCGCGTCCCAAATCATAACGGGACAGCCCTTCCTCACGAAGCTTCTGTTCCACTTTGGTCTGTGTCGCAATACCGGCATGGTCTGTACCCGGCAGCCACAGCGTATCAAAGCCCTGCATGCGCTTGGTCCGGATCAGAATATCCTGAAGGGTAAAATCAAGCGCGTGGCCGATATGCAGCATTCCCGTTACATTCGGTGGGGGAATAACAATCGTATACGGCTCTGCGTCGGTACGCTTGCCCGCTTCAAAATAACCTCCCTCTACCCAATAGGAATACCATTTTTGCTCCGCAGCCTTCGGATCATATGTCGTCGGCATCGACGCGCTTTGCTTTTCTTCGTTCATTTTCCTACCTCCATCACAGCAACAGATTATAAAATAAAAAAAGCTCTCCGCCTCAAAGGACGAAAAGCTATGCTTCCGTGGTACCACCTTTGTTTCGCCTGTTCATCTGAAGGGTCTGTTAACCCAAGAGAATACAGCCCCCTAATTGAAGGTCGTGATGACCGTTCAGGGCTGCCAAACGACACTTTCGCACAGATAACGGCTGCTACCGGCCCCAGTTGGCGTATTTCCGCCTGGCTCGGGCAACTCCGGGGTGACAAATGACAGCTACATCCTGCAGAACCTCACAGCTGATACAAGTTCTGCTCTCTGAAGGCATCACTGCATTATTCCCCTTCAACGTTGTTGACGAATTGGAATCATTACAATATATAATACCTTTCTTGGACAGCATAGTCAATGCCCCGCCAGGGCAGCCTGCGCCCAAGTTCTCAAATCCGGGGTAACACCCAGACATGAGCCGGCCCACGCTCCGAAAACATGTTAGCGGCCCCGTCCTCCCTGTAGGGAAACGAAGCCGCTGCAACAATCTTCCTTTTTCGATTTGGCTATTGCACTTGTGGAATATAGAGGACCTGCCCCTCATTGATGCTTTGGTCCGGAAGCCGGTTGTAGAGCACAATTTCACGCGGATTAAGCTGATATCTTCCGGCAATGGTCTCCAGGGTTTCCTCCCGCTGAACAATGCATATGCGAACCTTGCGGAACTCCCTTTCTTCGCCTTGCTTGCTGAGGAACAACTTCTTCCATTCCACATCTTCCCCGGCCTCGATGCGCTTCTCCAAAGCTTCTTCCTCCAGGTGCTTCGCTTCCTGCTGCTTGGCCAGCGCTTTGGCTTCCTGCTCGCGCTTGTTCGACTGCAGCAGAGAGCTTAGCCCGAAGCTGTTCGATTTGCCTTCTTTGCCGGAGAATGCAATCTTCATCTCCGTTTTGGTCACTTCGGCTACCGGCTGTGCTTCGCTCAGCGTGACCGGCTCCGCCGTGTCTGCAGCCGAATCATCCAGCTGTGCCGTCAGCTCTGCAGGTTTGGCTTGCGCAGCCAGATCGTGATCGGAAGACTCCGGTTCCGATTGCGGCTGGACTAGATCAGATTCCCTTTGTGACGTTGCCAAAGAAGGCTCGGCTGCCTGCAGGATGAGCTCCTCAACGTCGGTATCTGACGGTTTATAGGCAGCTTCAAGGGGTTCATTCTGAGACTGACGCTCGTCCTCTGACGGTAATCCTGACCATGTCACGGGCGATGCATAGCTCGTCTCAGGAGGCTGATGATGATGCTGGGATGGTGTCTCACGGAGACGTTCCGTGCGCACGATGGAGGGCTCGAAGCGCTGCAAGGGTGCAGCTACAAGCGGCTCGGAAGCTTTATTAGAAGCAGGGACAGGCTGCTGCGTGACAGCCTCTGTGCCTGCCTCTTCGTCCTCCGTCTCTAATGCCTGCTCATTATTCCCGGCTTGCAATATTTCCGCTCCCCATTCAGGCTGCGGCTCCCCCCAGGCTATCTCCTGCTGACGGTCGGGGTGAAAGGCCTCCTGTGGCGTCTGCTCAATACGGTGGACGACCGTTATCGGCTCCTCTCCCCAGACACTTGAATCCGGCAAAGCACCAGCCTGTTCGATTTGCAGGCCTCTTAAAGACAGTACCCCGGTAATGTTCAGTGTTTTCGAGCTGAGAATATCCACATCGAAGTTGTCAATTTCAACTGAGATATCCTCTACACGATGCACCCGGTTCAGCGGCAGTGTAATCTCTACAGGAATCAAATGCTCCAAGGTATGCTTGCTGCCAGCCTCTTCCTGTCCGTCATATACACCTGTAAGCAGCAGATTGCCCCGCAGCATAATTTGCTCCCCGTGGTTAATTACCTGAATATGCGGCGTCAGCTCAATTTCATCCAGTTCTCCAATAGCAGCAACATCTTCTGATAAATGCACCCGTTCATATACATCAAAACGAAGTCCATTCGACGAATTGGGCACGTTTCATCCTCCCTTCCCTACTCCTAACAGTTTCACTCACTATCATTTATATGGTTTAGAGAGGGAGAGCATGACTATGAATTTTGCAGCGGCCTGAAGTGCTGTTCTGTTCGCACGAACCAATCCGGGTACGGGCAGATGATTTCTACCGGGCTGCCTGTCCAGGGATGGAGGAATTGAAGGCGGCAGCCATGCAGCGCCTGTGTAGACAGCAGCTGCCCGCTCCCCCCATATAACCGGTCTCCAACCAGCGAATGTCCGATATGGCTGAGATGCACCCGAATTTGATGCGTCCTGCCAGTCTCCAGCCGGACATGAACGAGTGTAACCCCTTTAAAACGCCTTGCTACCTCAACATGTGTAACCGCTGGCTGGCCTTCCTTTGAAACACGCCGTTTGGAGGCATGATGGCGGTCACGGCCGATCGGCAAATCGATAGTGAACTTCTCTTCCCGAACCTGTCCCTGTACAAGCGCTGCGTAATCCCGCTGGATTTGCTTTTGCCGCATTGCTTCATCAAGCTTCCACTGGGCAAAATCATTTTTGGCGTACAATACAGGACCGGATGTGTCTTCATCCAGACGATGAATATGCCGCAGATGAACATTCTGGCCAGTCAGCACGGCATGGCGCAGCACCGCCTCATCCAGTGTCCCGCTCTGGCCTGCTTCTGAAGGATGGACCGGCATGCCGACAGGTTTGCTGACAACCAGGCAATGATCATCCTCATACAAAATATCCGGCCCTTCCTCATCCCATGAAGCCATAGCCAGCACATAAAGCGGATGTCCGCTCAAATCATAGTCCTTGAACATCTGCAGCATGAGCTTATTGCGGTTTAATTTGATTCCACCGGTGGAATAGAGGCGGTTCAGCCACTTCTCGGGAAATTGCCCAAGTGAGATCAGCCATTGCCGAAGATGATGCGGGCTATCCCCATTTTCTTTCAATTCCTGTACAACAGGCGAAGGGAGCGGCCATTCCAGCCACTCCCCCCTGCGTACAGCCTGATCAACATTAAGCTGTCGCTTCATAATAGCACTCCTTGCCTACAGACGGCGCAGCGCAAGCTCATGCGCAGCAATCGTCTGATCGATATCTTCTTCGGTATGTACCGCGGAGACGAACATGCCTTCGAACTGGGAAGGGGCAATGCTGATGCCCTGGTTCAGCAAGCTGGCGAATACCGCCTTGAACCGCTCCAAATCCGCTTGTTTGGCTGTATCGTAATTGATGACGTGGGTGTCGGTAAAAAATGGGCACACCATGGAACCGACACGGTTAATCGTGCAAGGGATACCGTGCTTTTGGGCATTTTGCTCAAGTCCCTGATGCAATCGTACGGCAAGCCTCTCCAGCTTCTCATACACTTCCGGCGTCAAAAGCTTCAGCGTAGTGTAGCCTGCTGCCATAGCGAGCGGATTGCCTGACAGAGTTCCTGCCTGATAAATTGGCCCGCTTGGCGCCATCATCTCCATAATCTCACGCTTTCCGCCGTACGCGCCTACCGGAAGTCCGCCTCCGATGACTTTACCCATGCACGTCAAATCCGGGGTTACACCGTACAATCCCTGCGCACTGTTGTAATGAACGCGGAAACCGGTCATCACCTCGTCAAAGATAAGCAGGCTGCCATATTGGCTGGTGACCTCGCGCAGACCGGTCAGGAAGCCCGGCAGCGGAGGGACAACCCCCATATTGCCGGCAATCGGCTCCACGATGATACAAGCAATTTCCTCGCCAAAACGCTCAAACGCAAGCTTGACAGATTCCAAATCATTATAGGGAACCGTAATCGTGTGGGTTGCCACAGATTCGGGAACGCCCGGACTATCCGGCAAACCAAGTGTTGCCACACCGGAACCCGCTTTTATGAGGAGGCTGTCTGCATGTCCGTGATAGGAGCCCTCGAATTTCAGAATCTTCTGCCGCTTCGTATAGCCGCGTGCAAGACGAAGGGCGCTCATTGTAGCTTCCGTACCTGAATTAACCATCCGCACAATATCAACGGACGGCATCCGCTCCACAACAAGCTCAGCCATCTTCGTCTCCAGCTCCGTTGGAGCGCCGAAACTCGTTCCCTTCTCTGCTGTACGTTTTAATGCCTCTACCACCTCTGGGTGGGCGTGACCCATAATGAGAGGCCCCCAGGACAACACATAATCAATGTAGCTGTTGCCATCGATATCATAAACACGGGAGCCTGCTGCACGATCGACATATACGGGAGTCAGACCAACGGATTTAAAAGCGCGTACCGGAGAGTTGACCCCGCCGGGGATTACCTGCTTCGCCTTTTCAAAAGCTGCTTTGGAACGTTCGTCCGACCGGACTTTTTGATTTGCATTTGTATCCATCGCTCTCACACCTTTCGTTTATTTCAGCCAGCCTGTCGCATCTTTCGCATGGTAGGTAATAATCAAATCTGCGCCTGCGCGCTTAAGCCCAGTGAGCAGCTCAAGCACAATCGCTTTTTCATCAATCCAGCCGTTTTGGGCAGCAGCCTTTACCATGGAATACTCCGCACTGACATTATACGCCGCTACCGGCAGATCATAATTTTCTTTCAGCATCCGAATAACATCCATATACGCAAGAGCAGGCTTCACCATCAGCATATCTGCACCCTCTTGTACATCGGACTCCGCCTCACGCAGCGCTTCGCGCAAGTTCGCCGGGTCCATCTGATAGGATTTACGGTCGCCGAATTGTGGCGTGGAATGAGCCGCATCACGGAACGGTCCATAGAATGCGGAGGCATACTTCACAGAATAGGACAAAATCGGAACTTGCTCATATCCTGCTGCATCCAGCCCTTCACGGATTGCATGAACAAATCCGTCCATCATGTTGGAAGGCGCAATAATATCCGCTCCTGCTTCAGCCTGGGACACAGCTGTCTTCACAAGCAGCTCCAGTGAAGCATCGTTGACGATTTCCGCCTCTCCGGTGCGGGGGTGATGCTCGATTACGCCGCAATGGCCATGATCGGTAAATTGGCACAGGCAAGTATCGGCAATGACTACAAGCTCGGGAGCCCACTCCTTGACCTTGCGTGTCGCCTGCTGCACAATCCCGTTATGATCATAGGCCGGCGAACCGGCCGCGTCCTTCTCTGCCGGAACTCCGAACAGCAGCACCGCTTGCAGTCCGGCGGCTGCAACCTCGCGAATTTCCTCTTCCAGACGGTCCAATGAAAAATGATAGACACCCGGCATAGACGGAATTTCTTCCTTTTTGTTGGTTCCCTCTGTGACAAAGATCGGATAAATAAAGTCATTCACTGTGACATACGTTTCACGGACAAGATTGCGCAGCGCGGCATTGCGCCGCAATCTCCGGTGTCTTACAACTGGAAAGCTCATTGGCTGGTCCCCCTTACTGTGATCTGGTTTGGCTACGGTAGGCGGCTACGGCATGAAGCAATCCTGCGATCGTAGCTTCCCCCGGCTCAATATGAACAGTCAATCCCGCCTCACGGACGGTTGCAGACGTTACGGGCCCTATGGAGGCAATGACTGCCCCCTCCAGCAACTTGACCGGGTCGGCAACGCCTTCTTGTGAAAGCCGCTTCAACAAATTTCTTACGGTAGAAGAGCTTGTAAATGTAATCATATGCACCTGCTTGTTCTCCAGCAGCTCGACAACATTCTCTTCGCCGCCTTCGCCAAGCACGGATTCGTAGACATCGATTTCAATCGGTATCAGCCCACGCGCTTCAAGATGTCTTGGCAGCACTTCACGGGCAAGATCGCCACGTGGCAGGAGCACCTTCTGGCCTGCCTCCAGCTTGTCTACAAGATCATCCAACAGCCCCTCCGCCTGAAACTTCACGGGCAGCACGTCAACCTGCAAGCCAAGGTCCTTCAGCCGCGAGGCTGTCTTTGGGCCGACGGCTGCAATCCGGGCCTTATAAAATCGCCGAATATCGATATTCAGCTTGCGAATCCACTCAAAGAAGTAGTCAACGCCGTTAGTGCTGGTGAACATGATCCAGTCATATTGTTCAGCGGCAGACAAAGCTTCTTGTATAGAAGCTACAATCTGCTCATCTTCAGGCTCCCGCAACTCGATGACCGGATACTCTAGCGGCTCCCCGCCCAGCGCCTCAATCTCATCAGCAAGCTCACTGGCTTGCGCTCTCGAGCGGGTTACAAGAACACGCGTCCCGAACAAAGGACGCCGCTCAACCCATTTCAGCTTCTCACGCTGTCTCACGACTTCACCTACGACGATTACGGCAGGAGGTTGAAAATCAGCCTCTTTTACCTGCTGCTCAATCGTCGCAAGTGTACCGACCAGCGTCTCCTGCTCGACTCGGGTCCCCCAGCGGATGAGAGCAACGGGAGTTTCCGGGTTTCTGCCGTGCTTTATAAGCTGGCCTGCAATATAACCGATTTTGGCTACACCCATCAAGAAAATAAGTGTCCCGGTTGCATTCGTTACCTTATCCCAATAGATGGACTGGTCCAGCTTCTCCGGACTCTCGTGCCCGGTAATGATGGAAAGAGATGATGCCAAGTCCCGGTGTGTAACCGGAATGCCCGCATAGGCGGGCACAGCGATAGCCGAGGTAATGCCCGGGATAATCTCATACTCAATGCCATTCTGCCGCAGCAGCTCGGCTTCCTCGCCGACACGGCCGAAGATTGTCGGGTCACCGCCCTTCAAACGGGTCACCGTATTGCCCTCCAGTGCCAAATCCACAAGCAGCTGATTAATTTCTTCCTGCTTCATCGTATGACGGTCCGGCAGCTTGCCGACGTAGACCTTCTTCGTTCCCGGCTTTAGATGCCGCAGCAGACGCGGGCTTGCCAGCCGGTCATAGACGACCACATCGCTCGCTGCCAGACATTCCAATCCGCGGACCGTGATCAGCTTCGGATCACCAGGCCCAGCGCCTACCAGGTATACCTTCCCCTTATCCAACACATTCATCCCCTAACCTGTGCCAGAATCTCTTCCGCACCCCGCTCACATAACAGCTCCGCTACCTGGATGCCCAAAGCGACCGGATCCGTACCGGAAGCTGCTTCCTTAAGCAGCACGTTGCCGTCAGGCGTGCCTACAGTTCCGGTCAGTTCAATCGTATGCTCATCCTTCATAACGGCATACGCTCCGATCGGAACCTGACAACCCCCGTTCAAAGTCCCGAGGAAGCTGCGCTCTGCGGCTACTGTACGGGCAGACAGCGGATCATTGTAAAGCGACAACAGATGGCGGACAGCATCATCTTCTTCCCGGCATTCAATTCCGAGTGCTCCCTGCCCGACAGCAGGGATACAGAGCTCCACAGGAATGTAGTCCGATATTTTATCGGTCCAGCCCATTCTTGTCAGTCCTGCAGCAGCGAGTACGATGGCATCAAAGCCTTCGGTCTCCAGCTTGCGGATGCGCGAGTCTATATTGCCTCTAATCCATTCAAGCTGCAAATCAGGACGCGCATGCTTGAGCTGGCACGAACGCCGCAGGCTGCTTGTTCCGACCTTCGCGCCGTGAGGCAAATCATAAAAGCCAAGTCCATTACGGGTAACCAGACAATCCCTTGGATCTACACGCACAGGCACTGCTCCGTTCATCAGTCCGTCTTGGAGCGCATGCGGCATATCCTTCATACTGTGAACGGCGATATCGATCTCCTTATCCAGCAATGCCTGCTCAATTTCCTTGACAAATAGCCCCTTGCCGCCAACCTTCGACAGCGTCACATCGAGAATCCGGTCTCCTTTGGTGACAATCTTGCGAATTTCAAAGCTTAAGCCCAACTGATGCTGATCGCTGATTTTTTGCAGCTCGTCAATTACTTGTCCGGTCTGCGTCAACGCAAGCGCGCTCTGTCTTGTTCCCACTATAATCGTTCTGCTGCTCATGGACTAGATGCCCCTTTCTCTTTACCTTTTGTTTTAGCTGTTCTATGTAAAGAATAAGCCGGCTTTCATTTTCGTCTTCCATATCTTCGGGGGGCGTGCAATGGATGGCCTCGCGCAGCAGCTTACGTCGCAGCCCGCTGTCTGAGACCTGCCGCATGATATGCCCGCGAAGCCTTCCCAGCCAGCGAACATAAGAAATCAAATCTTCATCATACCGCTCCGCCAGCTCATCCTTGATGCGCCCTGCATATGCCGGACTCGCCCCTGAAGTCGATACGGTCAGCACCAGAGGCCCGCGCCTGACAACAGCTGGAAGTATGAAGTCGCCTTCTTCCGCCTCATCTGCAACGTTCACAGGAATGCCTGCTCTGGCAGCTTCCTCAGCAATTTTAGCATTAACCTGTCTCTGATTGGTCAGTGCAAAGACAAGCATGGACCCGGTTAAATCACCGGACTCGTATTCTCTTGCCAGCAGCAGAATCATTCCCTGCCTGGCAAGCTCTGCAAGGCTGGGAGTTACCGCAGGACTGACAAGAACGACCTCAGCTCCGCATTCGAGCAACCCCTGAACCTTCCGCTGTGCAACAGGGCCGCCGCCTGCCACCAGGCAGCGGCGGCCCTGTACGTTGAGCATAACCGGATAATAGGACTCCAAGCTCACCGCCCCCTCAATACATCTTCATGGCGGCCTTCACTTATCTCAGGACAGCCAATTATGGAATTTGGACAATGAATTCAGGAATAGATTGGATATCAGAATTGTAAAAGCCGCGATGTTCCAGGCCGAGGTTTTGTAGCCTGGTCTCTGGAGCATGGTCCGGTGAAATAAATAGATGAAATAAAAGATAACAGCTATCGTCGAAGTAATAACTTTAAAATCCAGCAGCAAGAATGCCTTGTCTTCAACAATAATGGAGGTTACGCCAACCGCCAAAGACAATACAAGCAGCGGAATGCCGATAATAACCGTTCGGAAAACATAACGGTCAATATTCTCCAGACTGGGAAGGCGTCTTACACTAACCGTCCATTTTTTGCGTCTGAGTCTGCTATGCAGAAATATATACATACAGGCAAAGATGGCACTAATCGTAAATACGGCATAGGCACAAATGACGAGACTGATATGGAGGTACAACAAGGTAAGCGCCAAATCATGAGTGGCCAGCGGAATAAAGGATTCCGGACGGCTAATTAAATTTAATACCAGCACAACAAATCCGACAACATTTATACAAAAGACCAAATATTCAATCCTGAAAAAACGGCTCATGATTAATGAACTTGTGACGAGCAGCCAGGAAAAGAAAAATAAATATTCAAATAGAGTAAAAACATCCGAATGGATATGCACCAATAACTTATAGATCAAATAACCGGTTTGCAGCAGCCAAACGAAAATAAGCAGCCCTGTGCCCATCCGTTTCGCTCTCCGACTCGCATCAGCAGCATCGGAGAAATAAAACAGCAGGCTCAGGGCATACACATAGATCATAATGTCATAAAACATATTTTTAGTAATCATAGGCGCCTCCCGAATGTTTGCGCCTGCCTTAGCCTTACCCTAGGTAACTGCGGCAGTCATACCGTTCACGGCCGACTGTGACGGTCGGGCATTGCCTTGTGCAGTAGTTTGCGACTTTAATCCATGTCTTGACGCAACTGCTTCTTTGTCTGCAAGACGCTCAGTCAGCTTGGCCTGTTCCAGCGGCTCTTCAAGGGCGAACAGCTTGACAAACAAGTCCATCGCTTCATCGGAACGCTTGTCATCCGCCATTTCCTTAATTCGTTGAATCGGATCGGATAACAGCTGATTGACAATACTCTTGGTCAGCTTGCGGATAACCTTCTGCTGGCGCTCGTCCAAATCAGGAAGCTTGTTCATCATGCTCTCCATCGTTTCGTCATGAATGGAGGCAGCCTTTTCCTGAAGCGTGCGAATTAGCGGGATAACACCAAGCGTCTTGTACCATTGCTTGAATATATTCATCTCCGATTCAATCATGGCCTCAATCTTGAGAGATTCCTTGCGACGCTGCTCCAGATTATTCTCCACAATTCCTTCCATATCGTCAATATCATACAAGAACGTATTGTCCACGGCAGCAATAGCCGGATCAAGATCTCTTGGAACCGCGATATCGATCAGAAACAGCGGCCTTGAAGCCCGGCGCTTCATCGCCTGGCTCACTTGTTCTTTTGTCAGCACGTAGCCTTCCGATCCTGTAGAGCTGATCACAATATCAACATCATGAAGCAGCAAGGCTGCCTCTTCCATCGTGCGCGGCTCTCCATTGAATTTGGAAGCAAGCGCTACAGCCCTGTCATATGTGCGGTTTACCACAATAACGCGGCTTGCGCCGTTGGCATACAGATGCTTGACCGTCAGTTCACTCATTTTGCCGGCACCGATAATCATCACTGTCTTTTTGTTGAACTGGCCAAAAATCCGCTTACCCAGCTCTACAGCGGCGTAACTGACCGAAACGGCCGTTTCGCCAATCATCGTCTCGGTATGGGCGCGTTTGGCCATCGTTACAGCCTGCTTAAACAGCATATTGAACAGCGTACCCGTCGTTTTTTGCTCTTGAGCGAGCAAAAACGCATTGCGGACCTGCCCTAATATCTGTGTCTCTCCGATCACCATCGAATCGAGGCCTGATGCCACCCGCATCAGATGCTCAATCGCACGGTCATCTTCGTACATATATAAATGATTGGTAAACTCTACACGCGGGAGCTTAAACCACTGCTCCAGAAAACTGCGGATATAATGTCCGCATAAATGATGCCGATCTACAACCGCATAGATTTCCGTCCGGTTACAGGTCGCAACGATGACACATTCCATTATGCTTTTTGTCTGTTTGAGCTGCTTCAAAGCGAGCGGCAGCTCTTTATCGGAAAACGCGAATTGTTCTCTTACTTCAACCGGCGCTGTCCGATGGTTCAGACCAACCACAATAATGTGCATCTGCAATCACCTGCCTCGTCTAAGATTCTAAGAAACATTATAGCATAGTCAAAATACCTGTACTTTGCCATTTATGAATAAAGTATGAACCATCACTACTCTAGTGTGAGCGGCAGTACGCCTGCTTATACTCTATTTCAGGTAAAAAATAAAGTGACAGGCAGCATAATGAAATTCTCCGATTATTATTGAAAACCGATTTGTACCGGTGGCAGAGAAGAGTCCCTCACTCACTTGTCATCATCTTAGTGCATGCCTCGATAACAGGCATAAGATATTCTTAAAACAAAAAGCCATGGATAATTCCATGGCTTCATTAAGATATAAGGAGAGTATACATGCCGTCCCTATACTGTCTTATATTCTACGTGAGCGGC
The DNA here is from genome assembly GCF_000422505.1 of Paenibacillus pinihumi DSM 23905 = JCM 16419. Taxonomy (GTDB): domain Bacteria; phylum Bacillota; class Bacilli; order Paenibacillales; family Paenibacillaceae; genus Paenibacillus_D; species Paenibacillus_D pinihumi. The sequence goes on from NZ_KE383864.1 coordinate 1,065,495, forward strand.
GCCAACGATGCAGCATCCGGTTACACTTGAAACGCTGAAATGTTATACCAGCTCCGCCTGTTGCATAACAGGCTCTTCAACTTTAAGCTCGCCCATGCCGCGAACAAGTTTCTTCGCATGTACGGTCTTCGGCTTCAGTACAGACAACATATAATCAATGGCCATTTGTGGATCCACAGTCTCGCCGCAGGTGTAGCAATCCATTGCAGCAAAACCTTTCTCAGGATACGTGTGAATAGAAAGATGACTTTCCGACAGCAAGACTAAAACCGTCGCCCCTTGAGGCTCGAATTGCTTGGCTTGAACTGAGAGTACAGTAGCGCCGCAACTTTCCGCAGCTTCTACCATTTGGGCTTGTAAAAATTCCGCACTGTTCAAAAGCTCGAAGTCAACACCCCAAGTATCAACAGCAACGTGTCTTCCGAAAGTTGAGTATTCCATCTTCCGGTTCCCCCTTCCTAGGAATAAAATGTTTGAAAATTTCATCCGCTAGGACCTACGTCATTCACTACCCAAGGGAATAGTCTCTGAAAACATTCCATGTCCTGAGTGAATCCTGGTTCCTAATATTCTGTTCAACGAGAATAAAAATAACATCTATTGACCAGAAATGCAACAGTTTTTCAAAAATTAATCTGATTTATTTGCCCGGACGTTCAAGCTCCCAATACGCAGGTGATGAACGGCCCTACATAATCTATGCCTAAACCGCTGTGCGTGTGTATAATCAGGCTTCATGCTTGAAGAACAAATATGTTTCAAAACATAAAAGGCTGAAATTGATTGGATATCTAAATAAAAAATGCCGCTCCGAAGAGCGGCAAAACCCAAATCAATTACTATGCCTCAAGAATAAACAGCTTTTTGGCGTGTTCGCGAAGCCGCTCGTCAATAGCAGCAACTTCCTCCGCCTGCTTCGCCTGATTGCGCAAATCAAGCAGTTCATTAATCGCATTCTGATTGAATGCAATCTCCTGCTCGACGGTCAGGCTGGTAAACCGCTTCTCCAGCTGCCCCATCGTATTTTTCCATTCATATACAAGACGGGACTTGCCTTTAGAGGACTCGACGATTTTGTGTACTGCGCCGGAGACGTAATGATAGATCATCGTATAGTTAGGATAAATACGGTTTACGATTGCATCTCCCTTGAACATGGAGACTGCTTTACGCATCGCATTCGTTAATTTTGGATATACCAAACGGCAGGAAAGCTCACCTACAAAGAGGTCTTCTTGTCGTTCAAACGTGAGGCGGATCTCCTCCTTGCCTGCATCGTCCTCCAAAACCAGCTCCTGATTGCCGCCATCAAGCACACGGACTTGCATGCGGATATGCTGGTCACCGAAAAACCTGACAAACCTGGACATCTCTTCTTCTGTTAACTGCAGACGGGCTTTCACATACTCTGTGGCTAACCGCTGAGCCATAAAAATCTCCTCAATTCTTTAAACTTCCACGAATAGAATCACTTTCTGCCTAATCATAATTATACGTGATCCAAAAATAATATTCCTGCCGCCGAGTCCTGATATTTGAGCATATTTCAATAAAATCTTGAAAAATTCACGATAAGTCCGGGGATTTTTCCTGAATTCTCGCTTTTCGGGTTGAAGTTAACGCACTTGCTGCCCTATCCGTTAATCTTTTCCTCAATAACCTGCCACAGTTCTTCGCGGCCGATTCCTTTTTCTGAGGAGTACATGATTACCTTGTCTCTCGGATCTGCCTCCAGCGTCTGCTTGACCACCTTCAAATGTTTGTCCCATTTGCTGCGCGGGAGTTTGTCCGCCTTGGTAGTCACAATCGTAACCGGAATATTAAAATGCTTCAGCCAGCCGTACATGAGCTGGTCGTCCTTGCTTGGCGGATGGCGCAGGTCAACAATCAGCAGCACCATCTTCAGCGGTTCCCGTTCTTTCAAATAAGTCTCAATCATGACTCCCCATGCCTGGCGCTCCGTCTTGGATACTTTGGCATAGCCGTAGCCGGGAAAATCTACAAAGTAAACCTTATCATTAACCCGGTAATAGTTAAGCTGTTGGGTCTTGCCCGGCTGCGAGCTTGTACGGGCCAAGGCCTTGCGCATGATCAAATTATTAATCAACGAAGACTTCCCGACATTGGAACGCCCCGCCAGAGCAATCTCCGGCAAGGCGTCCTCAGGATATTGATGCGGCAGAACCGCACTGATGACAAATTCGGCTTGAGTTATTTTCATTCTGATCTCCCTGTTTGTATGGCAGATGCGCTGTCCGACGCTCCCAGCAGTGCGTGGCCGAGTACTTCATCCATATTTGATACCGGATAAAAATTCAATTCGCTGCGCACGCTCTCGGGAATGTCGCGCAAATCCCGTTCGTTGTCCTTCGGCAATAAAACTTTGCGGATACCCGCGCGATGGGCAGCTAGTGATTTCTCCTTCAGCCCGCCAATCGGCAATACCCGCCCACGGAGCGTAATTTCTCCGGTCATCGCTACTTCCTTATCCACAAAACGTCCGGTAAGCGCAGAAATCAGCGCTGTCGCCATTGTAATTCCGGCTGACGGCCCATCCTTCGGAATCGCCCCTTCCGGAATATGAATGTGGATATCGTTCTTCTCATGGAACTGCGGGTCGATCCCGAGCTCCAGCGCTTTGGATCGCGTATAGCTGAAAGCTGCCTGGGCTGATTCTTTCATGACATCTCCCAGCTTCCCTGTCAGGGTAAGTTTGCCGCTCCCCGGCATAACCGTAACCTCGATGACAAGGGTGTCGCCCCCTACCTCAGTCCAGGCCAGACCAGTTACAGCCCCGACCTGATTTTCCGATTCAGCCATTCCATAGCGGAATCTGGCTGGTCCAAGCCATTCCTTGAGCTGGGCAGAATCGACGTTTATCGGCGCCTTTGCAGGATCTGTGACCAGTTCCTTGGCAGCTTTGCGGCATACCGCGGCAGCTTGCTGCTCCAGGTTGCGGACCCCTGACTCCCGCGTATATTCACGAATCATTTGCAATACTGCCGGTTCCTCAATCTTTAACTGATCCTCGGCAAGACCGTGCTCACGCTTTTGCTTGGGCACCAGATAGCGCTTCGCAATCTGGGTTTTCTCCAGCTCCGTGTAGCCCGGGATGTTGAGAACCTCCATCCGGTCCAGAAGCGGGCGGGGAATATTGTGAACCACATTCGCAGTCGTGATAAACATGACGTTGGATAAGTCAAATGGGACTTCAATAAAGTGATCACTGAACGTATTGTTTTGTTCCGGGTCCAGTACCTCCAACAGCGCTGAAGCCGGATCGCCCCGGAAGTCCATGGCCATCTTATCAATCTCATCCAGCAAAAATACCGGATTCAGTGTTCCAGCTGTCTTCATTCCCTGAATGATTCTTCCGGGCATTGCCCCGACATAAGTTCTGCGGTGACCTCTGATCTCTGCTTCATCCCGCACACCACCGAGCGAAATACGGACGAACTCGCGTCCCAGCGACTTGGCGATGGAACGGGCCATGGAGGTCTTACCGACCCCTGGCGGTCCAACAAGACAAAGGATGGGTCCTTTCAGCTTTTGGACAAGCTGCTGAACGGCCAAATATTCGAGCACGCGCTCTTTCGGCTTTTCAAGCCCGTAGTGATCCTCGTCCAGGATAGCCTCTGCACGCTTGATGTCGAGATTGTCCTCCGTCCGCTTCTGCCAAGGCAGAGAAAGCAGCCAATCAATGTAATTGCGAATGACGCCGCCCTCAGCCGAAGTTGAAGGCATTTTCTCCAGACGGTCGATCTCCTTCTCGACCTTCTCCCTGACCGAATCCGACACGCCGGATTCCGCCAGCTGGCTGCGAAGCTCCTCTACCTCGCCAGCGCGCCCTTCCTTCTCGCCAAGCTCCTTCTGAATCGCCTTCATTTGCTCGCGCAAGTAATATTCCTTCTGCGTCTTCTCCATCTGCTTCTTGACGCGCTGGCCGATCTTGCGTTCGAGCTCCAGCACCTCACGCTCATTGTTGAGAATATCGAGAAGCTTCTCCAGACGATCCCTTACCGCCACAGTCTCCAGAATATCCTGTTTATCCTTAATCTTAAGAGAGAGATGGCTTGTGATCACATCAGCCAGCCGTCCCGGCTCATCAATATCCGATACGGCAGCAAGCGTCTCCGGCGTCACCTTCTTGGACAGGTTGATATAATGTTCGAACTGTGTCAGCACTGTCCGCATTAACGCATCGATCTCCGGATCGCTCGTCTCCTCTTCCGGCAGTTCTTTCACATTGACTTCATAGAACTCCTCATTAGGCAGATAGTCGATAATTTCCGCCCGCATGACACCTTCCACCAGCACCCGGATCGTTCCGTTAGGCAGCTTGAGCATCTGCCGGACGCGGGCAATCGTCCCAATGCGGTATATATCCTCCTGGCTCGGCTCCTCAATGTTAACCTCCGATTGCGAGCAGAGCAAAATCATATGATCATCAACCATCGATTTTTCCAGCGCACGGACTGATTTTTCCCGGCCTACATCCAGGTGGAGAACCATGCTGGGATAAACAAGAAGCCCCCGTAAAGGCAACAGGGGCAAACGACGGCCTTTCCATTTGCCTGGCACCAAACCAGCACCTCCAATTGTCTGTCTATCCCTATTTTATCATTCTGCGGAATCTGCCTGCAAATAAGATACCCCTGTTGGCGCAAAAATTTCATTCTGGGCTGCATTCGCATCCACTTCTGCCGCAGTAAAATCACGTTTAGGCAGAGCATAACGCAGTACTTCGTGAATATGATCCGCCGGAATTACCTTTAAGCCCTGCAAATCTTCAAATATAGCCTGCCAGTTTTCTCTTGGGATAATAACGGTCTCGGCTCCCGCTTGAAATGCGGCCTCTACCTTGGCCAGCACACCGCCCACCGGTTTCACATTGCCGTGGATACCAACCTCTCCAGTCATGGCAAGCTTGTTATCCACTTTCTCCCCTGTAATAGCCGATGCGATGGCAGTTGCCATTGCAATTCCCGCCGACGGTCCGTCGATAGGCGTCCCGCCCGGAAAGTTAATATGCAAATCAAAATTATCCGGCTTCAGGCCAATTATCCGCAGCACAGTGAGTACATTCTCTACAGAGCCCTTCGCCATGCTTTTACGGCGCAGTGTCCGGGTACCTCCACCAAGCTCTTCCTCGTCTACAACACCTGTAATGGTATACTTTCCGCTTCCTGCCTGGACCGGAATCGCGCTGACCTCGATTTCCAGCAGGGTTCCCATGTTCGGCCCGTATACTGCCAGGCCATTGACAAACCCGACTTGCGGCTCTGCCGGCACTTTACGATCCGGACGAGGGGGAATCTGGCTGCTGTTCACCACCCATTCAATATCGCTTGCGCTAATGCCATCACGGCCTTCTGACAAGGCAAGCCCTGCGGCCAATTGCACTACATTAACCGCCTCACGCCCGTTGGTTGCATATCGCTTAACAACTTCAATTGCTTTCTCATCCGGCTTGAACCCGATCTTGCGGACCGCACTTGTCGCAATTTGCCCGATCTCATCAGCCAGCAGCGGGCGGAAATAGATTTCCATACAACGGGAGCGGATAGCCGGCGGAATCTCCTGCGGCGAGCGGGTAGTCGCGCCCACCAGGCGGAAATCGGCAGGCAGACCGTTCTGGAATATATCATGTATAAACATTGGAACATTACTATCCTCGGAATTGTAATAAGCGCTCTCCAAATACACCTTGCGGTCTTCCAAAACCTTTAATAATTTATTCATCTGAATCGGATGCAATTCACCGATTTCATCAATAAACAAAATTCCGCCATGCGCTTTGGTTACGGCTCCCGGCTTCGGCTGCGGTATACCTGCAACCCCCATTGCTCCTGCCCCTTGATAGATCGGATCATGGACCGAACCAATTAGAGGGTCTGCAATTCCCCGCTCGTCAAAACGGGCTGTAGTCGCATCAATTTCTGTAAATTTGGCATCCTGCATAAACGGCGAAGTCGGATTTTTCTTCGCTTCTTCCAGCACGACCCGGGCCGCGGCCGTCTTGCCGACGCCCGGAGGACCATAGATAATGACATGTTGTGGATTGGCGCTGCACAAAGCCGCCTTCAAAGCCCTCAATCCGTCACGCTGTCCGACAATATCCTGCATGGACTGCGGACGTGTTTTTTCAGCCAGCGGTTTCGTTAAGGAGATACTCCTCAGTTTCCGAAGCTTATCCATCTCTTTCTTTGATTCTCTGTCTACCGCTGTCCGGTTTGTTTTTTGATTGCGAAGCAAATTCCAAAAATACAATCCGATCACGATAGCAAAGAACACCTGTATCAGCATGACCACTACACCAATATTCAAATTCATTGCTGTCACTCCTCCCTGCATGGTAAACAATTCTACTACTTGGTAGTATTGCCCCCTGCTGGTTGGAATAATCGTGGTCGCCAATAAAAAACTCCAGCCCCGCGGCAGCGGAACTGGAGAGCAAGTCCTACGATTGCTGAGGATGAAGATGCTTCTCGCGTCCTGGAATTTCCCCAGTCTCCTCAAACACCCTCACAATTTCGTCTATTTCTTTCTTCAGCTCGTTCAGCAGCTCCGCTTCAGGAACCTTGCGGATCATCTGCCCATAACGGAACAGCAGTCCTTCGCCCCGTGCACCTGCGATGCCGATATCCGCTTCACGTGCTTCACCAGGTCCGTTAACGGCACAACCCAGTACAGATACCTTGATTGGAACTTTAATATTTGAAATATATTCTTCTACTTCGTTGGCGATAGAGAACAAATCAATATCCAGCCGTCCACAAGTCGGGCAGGATACGAGCGTCGCCGCATTGGAAATCAGTCCGAATGTTTTGAGCAGCTCGCGTGCTACCTTAACCTCTTCAACCGGGTCGGCACTTAGGCTGATACGAACCGTATTCCCGATGCCCATCGCCAGCAGCGCGCCAATTCCTGCGGAGCTTTTAATGGTACCGGAATACAAGGTGCCTGCCTCTGTAATTCCAAGGTGAAGCGGGTACTTGATTTTCTCTGCTGCCATTCGATAGGCTTCAAGCGCCATCGGAACATCAGAGGCTTTAAGAGATACGATAATATTATGAAAGTCCAGTTCTTCCAAAATGCCGATATGGAACAGTGCGCTTTCAACCATTGCTTCTGCTGTCGGATAACCGTATTTCTCAAGCAAATGGTTCTCAAGCGATCCGGCATTCACACCGATACGAATCGGAATCCCCTTTTCTTTACAAGCTTGAACGACGGCCTCAACCTTTTCCCTGCGGCCGATATTTCCCGGATTAATCCGGACTTTGTCAATGCCGTTCTCAATTGCAGCCAGTGCAAGACGGTAATCGAAATGAATATCGGCTACGAGCGGAATCGAAATGCGCTTCTTGATTTCCTTGATTGCTTCAGCAGCTTCCTTATTGTTGACGGTTACCCGTACAACCTGGCAGCCCGCCTCTTCCAGCCGCAATATTTCCGCTACTGTTGCTTCAACATCCGCTGTCTTTGTCGTACACATGCTCTGAATGATGACTTCATTCGTGCCGCCAATGGTCAAATTGCCAACCTTAACCGGCACTGTGTCTGTGCGCAAATACATTGGTTATCTCTCCCATCCAAGCTTCAAACAGCTTCCCCTGTAGTTGACCGCAGCTCTATGTGAGTAAAAAGTCAAAGTCCACCCGCATGATTTAAAACCATCCAAGCGGACGCCATAAACCATACGGGTGGGGTTAGGTTACCTTGCCTTTATGCGCTCTCTTCTTTTTTCTTACCCTTCTTCAAAGACAGCTCCGGCATAATCTTCTCTTCAACAACCTTCTCGGTAATGATACAAGTATTCACGTCATCACGGGAAGGCGCTTCATACATCACATCCAGCATCAGCGACTCAATGATTGCTCTCAGACCGCGTGCGCCTGTATTGCGCTTAATCGCTTCTTTGGCGATCGCTTCCAGCGCCGCTGATTCAAAATCAAGCTTGACATTGTCCATCTCAAGCAGTTTTTGATATTGCTTCACAAGCGCATTCTTCGGCTCGGAAAGAATCCGTACCAAAGCCTCCTCATCAAGCGGCTCCAGGCTGGAGATTACCGGCAGACGACCGACAAATTCCGGAATCAGACCAAACTTGAGCAAATCCTCAGGCAGCACGAGAGACAAATATTCGCCAGCCTTCAGATCCTTCTGTCCTTCACCGTTAGCGTTAAAGCCAATGACCTTCTTGCCGATCCGGCGCTTGATAAGCTGTTCCAGACCGTCAAATGCGCCGCCGCAAATAAACAGAATGTTTGTTGTATCAATCTGGATAAATTCCTGATGCGGATGCTTTCTTCCGCCTTGAGGAGGAACGGAAGCAACTGTACCCTCCAAAATTTTCAGCAGCGCCTGCTGTACGCCTTCACCGGAAACGTCACGGGTAATCGACGGGTTCTCGGATTTACGCGCTACTTTATCAATTTCATCGATATAAATAATACCGCGCTCTGCTTTTTCAACATCATAATCTGCAGCCTGAATCAGCTTGAGCAGGATGTTCTCGACGTCCTCACCCACGTAACCGGCTTCTGTCAGCGATGTTGCGTCAGCAATTGCAAACGGTACATTCAATATTTTGGCCATCGTCTGTGCAAGCAGCGTTTTACCAGAGCCTGTCGGACCAACAAGCAAAATATTGCTCTTTTGCAATTCCACATCTTCAATCTTGCTTTGGGAATTAATCCGTTTGTAGTGGTTGTATACTGCAACGGAGAGAGACTTCTTCGCTTGCTCCTGGCCAATAACGTATTGGTCCAAAATTTGGCGGATATCCTTCGGTTTCGGGATGTCCTTCATGTCGAGCTCTTCTTCATGCCCCAATTCCTCTTCTACGATCTCGGTGCAAAGCTCGATACATTCATCACATATATATACGCCTGGACCGGCGACTAATTTACGAACCTGTTCTTGAGATTTCCCGCAGAAGGAACATTTCAGTTGTCCCTTTTCATCGTTGAATTTAAACATCTGGTCACCCCTTCGATTCAGTATTAGAGTTCGGTCGTCGATACGACTTTGTCGATCAGCCCATAGGCCAGCGCCTCGTCCGCACTCATAAAGTAATCCCGATCCGTATCGCGGTCAATCTTCTCATAAGGCTGACCTGTACGATCAACATAGATTTCATTCAGCTTCTTCTTCGTACGAAGAATCCAGTCCGCGTGAATTTTGATGTCTGCGGCCTGTCCCCGCACGCCGCCAAGCGGCTGATGAATCATGACTTCGCTGTTAGGCAGCGCAAAACGCTTGCCCTTGGCTCCAGCCGTGAGCAGCAATGACCCCATGCTGGCGGCCATACCGACGCAAATCGTCGATACATCCGGCTTAATATATTGCATTGTATCATATATACCCATTCCGGCGGTTACAGACCCACCCGGGGAGTTAATGTAGAGATGAATATCCTTCTCAGGATCATCTGCAGCCAAAAACAATAGTTGTGCAATGACGAGATTGGCGACATCATCATCAATAGCGCTTCCCAAAAATATAATCCTGTCTCTGAGGAGACGGGAATAAATATCGTAGGACCGTTCTCCACGATTGCTTTGCTCTACCACGATAGGTACAAGATTCATGCGACCAACCTCTTTTCGTTTTGGGAATCATTTGTTCCTTTTCATTTTAACATGTTCGGAAAGGGATGTCATTTTTCCGCTAGTACAGTATACGTCGGGCGGAAGCAAATTAATACGCGCACTGGCTGCAGGCCAAACAAGTATGTTGTTCAAAAGGTTAAAGCAGTTATGTATTCATATTATAAAGTGAAAGCAGCTTCAGACGCCATTGGCGGCAATAGCAGCTCTTCACTCCGGAAATATAAGAATGAGTTTATAGGGTATACATTCTTATATTTTAAAATAAGGCACGTATCTTAAGAAACGTGCCTTATCCCTGGGATATCTTCTATGTTATGCGACTTCTGTTACAGTCTTGCTGTTTTCAAGCAAAAATTGAATCGTTTTGCGAAGTACGAGATCGTCCTTCAGATTCTCCAGATTGCCGTTGCGAGTGAAAATTTCACGCAGCTCCTCAGCAGGACGGTTGTATGCCTTGGACAGGTTCTCCAGCTCGGCAGTTACATCCTCTTCGCTAACGGAGATATTCTCATCCTTCGCGATTTGCTCCAGAACCAGGTTATTGCGTACACGCTTCTCAGCATCAACACGCATTTGACCTCGCAGAGCTGCCTCATCTTGTCCGGAGAATTGATAGTACAGATCCAGATTCATGCCTTGAGAGCTCAAACGGTTTTCGAAATCCTTCAGGATGTAATCTGTTTCGGTGTTAATCATAGCCTCAGGAATTTCGATCTCAGCCGCCTCGGATACTTTGTCAACGACTGCAACTTCACGAGCTTGCTCGCCTGCTTTTTCTTTTTGAGTTTTCAGACGCTCGGAGAGATCATTCTTGAACTCGTCCAATGTGTCAAATTCGCTAACATCTTTTGCAAACTCATCATCCAGAGCAGGAAGGCTTTTGCGTTTGATTTCATGCAGTTTAACTTTGAATACAGCTGGTTTGCCAGCCAGATTCTCAGCATGGTATGCCTCAGGGAAACTCACTTCAACATCCTTGAAGTCACCAATGTTCAAGCCGATGATTTGTTCTTCAAAGCCAGGAATGAAGGAGCCGGAACCCAGTTCAAGGGAATAGCGCTCGCTCTTTCCGCCTTCAAATGCCTCACCGTCTACGAATCCTTCAAAGTCGATAACTGTAGTATCTCCGTTTTGAGCTTCGCCTTCATCGATCACTACGAGCTCGGCATGACGCTGTTGCAGACGTTCCAGTTCAGCAGAGATTTCCTCTTCAGTAACTTCCAGTACTGGCGCAGGAACTTCAATGCCTTTGTACTCGCCCAGTTTAACTTCTGGTTTAACCGTTACTTTCGCTTTGAATTTGAACGTTTCGCCAGCAGCGAATTGCTCTACATCAATGTCAGGACGGTCAACCGGAAGTACGCCTGTTTCTTTCAGAGCTTCGGAGTATACGCCTGGCAGCAGGATATCAATAGCATCCTGGTACAAGCTTTCGATACCGAAACGTTTTTCAAACATGGACCGTGGTACTTTACCTTTACGGAATCCAGGTACATTTACCTTTTGAACGACTTTTTTGAACGCCTTGTCCAATGCTTCTGTGACTTGCTCCGCTTCAACCTCAACACTAATCTCGACGAGGTTCTTTTCTATTTTTTCCCAAGTTGCTTTCATTTTATGCTTTCCCCTCCAAAATTACGCATCCTAGTCAATTCCATAACTCGAAATAACTCCACGATTGAAACTGCATTTTGAAATTCAAAATGCTGCCTTATTCAAGCAGTTGGCGGGGGTTATGAAATTGAGTCATCCGCAAACATATTTCCGTTCATAAACCATTCCATTATAAACAACATCTCAGCTTATTTCAAGGCTCGAAAATCTTATTCCAGCCTTTCCCCCGCTTCGTTTACATGACGCAGCATCTTGCACGCCTGCTCGTAACGAAAACGAAGTGTCTGGGTAATGCCGTATGTATCGCGAATTTCGTCATCATCCGCCATTCCGTAGGTCGAGAGCATCAGGGTCAAATGAAGGGCAGCCGCAAAGCAGTCAATCATTTCCCCATCTCCTTCCAGCATCCATTCATACATGGAAGTGCCATATATAAATTGCAGGCATTCCTTCCATACTTCACGGGCAAAATGCGGCAGTGTGGGATCGAATGACTCCGTCACCTGCTCCACCCGCGCCAAAACCTGAATGACCGGTTCCGGGAAATCATCCAGCGACAGCGGCGTATCTCCCATTTCCAGCTCGACCTTCTCCGACATCCTTTTCAATGCAATACGGCCGGAAGCGCCGCGCTTGCGAAGACATTGAAGCGCCTTGAACTGCAGTACAGGATGAAGCTGATTCTCCAACAGCCAGCTTGTAATTTCCGCATCCACAACCGGGTCCCGGAGCAGCGCTGCCCGCTCTAAAGCAAGAATCTGCTGATCCATCATGGGATGGTTCTTCATTATATAGAGAACCTGGCGAATATACGATTCATCCTGCTGGCCGGGATCAAGTGCCTGACGACGAAGTTCCTCCTCATCCGCCTCCTGGGATACCGGCAGTTCTTCCCCTGAAGGAAAGGCCATATCGAGCCAGTTCAAAAGACTTTGCCATTCCTCGTAATTCCGCGCATCCTCCCCCCGGCAATGGAGCAAAAACTGCAGAAGCTCCTTCGCTTCATTATACTGCTCAGCTTCGAGCATGCGGGTTAATTGAATTTGATAGTGATCCAGCATTTTCGGAAAAAGGTATACGTTATCCGAATGTGGATCACCTTGAGGTAGTTTGGAATCTGTAATGGTAACACCGCCTTTAATCCGAAATCCACAACCGTTCATGATTTACGGCATTATTATAACATAACACCCGTTAAAGAGAAAAATGGTGCGCATATTGATTTTTCACTTTACCCATGCTATTATTGTCTAGCTGTCTGAGCAATTAACCGTTTTCGGCCGGATTAAAACTATGAAATATTTTTTTAAAAAATAGTATTGCTATTCAGACGGTGCCGTGGTATGATATTCCATGTTGTGTTTTTGAAATGAATATTTCTTCACATGTCCCAGTAGCTCAGTTGGATAGAGCACTCGCCTTCTAAGCGAGTTGTCGGGGGTTCGAATCCCTCCTGGGACGCTTTTTTATGGAATTTTTGAGAGAAATTGTAAAACGTTCAAAGCCTTGTTCAAAGGTTTGAGCGTTTTTTTTGATTTAACCATTATTAAAGCACCTGTAAAGGTCGTTCCCCGATTGCAGTTGCTGTTCCGACCGTCGTCAAGGCAGCTAAATGATAAATGACAGTGCTTGTTCCGGGATTTACATCCACATGCATGGCACTTTGATTCGTATATGAGTTATTTCCCGGGCCGCTGTTATTTGTACTGTAGATTACAGTAGTACCGCGTAAAATCTGCAATTCTATAAGTATGAAAGGACATAGTCGTGGCAGGTTTCATTTTAAATATTTAAAAAATAGCATTTTCAAATTTTTAGGTGGGATGATGTCAAGCTAAGACAGAAATAGATACTTCAAATAGAAAACAATGCCTGAAATATGAGAGAGCCGATAACCGCGTAATAGGGGTTATCGGCTTTGTGTCTGTACGGCTAGCTCTTTGATATGCGTTTATCAGCAACCTCTCGGTTATGTCACTTATTGCTGGTCTTCTTGATCAAGTCCACGCCATCGTATGCCAGACTTTCCACACTCGCAGCCTTTTGCAGTATGTATTGATCAAAAAAGTTCTTCGTATAGTCTGTAACAAGATTTCGCATCTCCATAGCATCCCGTTCGCCTCTGAGTTCCTCATTAACACTGGTAAACACGATGTCGCAGTAATCTAAATGCGCAACACGATCAACAGAGAAATAATAGGTTTCCATGCTATTGTTAGCGCCAATTATCGCATTCATGTTGTAGTTAGGTTCACTAAACAGCAGCAAGAAGGGTTTCTTAAGGTCGCTGTCGAGAAGGCCGAACGCACCGCTATCCAAGCCAATCCCGCAGGCGAACCGGTCGTCGTCCCGGCAAACAATCGCCGTCGTAGCCCCTCCATAAGAATGTCCGAATATGCCCATGCCGATGTCAAGCAACAATCTGCCCTTAAAGATGGAATTCAACTCTCCAGAGTCCAGTTTGTAAAGATAATCGCCTACATACCTTACATCTTCTGCCTGTAATTCACTATACTCTGTGAACTTGGCAAGTATCGGCAGTGTAAGCACGTTACGGCACATCTCAATGGCAGTTTCATCGTCAGGCCGCATTTCCATCTTACCAGAAAACGCCAGCATCTCCGGATCTTCAGAAAACGCTATAATGACATCCGAAAAATCCTTTGATGCATTAAACAGGCGCCCATCTTTACGCTTATACATCGTGCTATTCTGATGGCCAATGCTGACCACAACATATCCCGTGCTTGCCAAGTCTGTACAGATCACTGTACCCCATTCTGGAGAACCGCCCCCGCCGCAAACATAAAATAACACCGGATAGCGCTTTTCCTTCCCGGAGAGAGCAAGATCGTCGTAACACCGGGTCTTGATATCTATAGAGAAAACATTCTTCCCTTTATGATACGCAGTGTTAACTGGCTGCTCATTAAACATCTCGTAGGCTTCAGGAAACATGTACGTTGATGTATTCTTACCTTCGCTACTGTCGGACGGATAGTACATAAACGCCGTCAGTTCTCTTTTTGAGTGATCTGATGCCGTGTACTCAAAATCTATCTGGGTTCTACCGACAGTATAGCTGCCAATTGGTTCTGGAAATACGTCATAAGTTTCCATTTTCTTGTTCCCCCTTAATTAATAAAAGTGGCGAATGTGAAATACATACATTGCGCTATGAGCACTTTTCAAAACTGTGAAACTATTACAGCCTATCTTCAGTGAGTCATATCTACTCCTTGGCTTTCTTGAAATTGCTCATAATTTCAGAATATTTATGATCTTCAAGCAGCCCATGACCCATAAAGTCAGTAAAGTACTTGCTAATCTTATGTTGCAGCTTAGAGTCCTTAATATCGAATTCCCTAAAAAACATAACTAAATTAAACTGCATTGACTCAAACATAAAAGAAATCAGGTCGTCGTCAATATCAGGTCGGAGATATCCATCAACCCTCATTCGGCGTAAAATGTCCTTGATCAAGGGGAATGACTCGCCCTTTAGCACATTCAAATATATTTTAAGCAAAATGTTTTCAGGAATGTATAAAAATGTTTCAATGAGTTTGATTTCCAACTCATTCAGTGGCTCGGTCACAATGCCATTAACGTTACCAAATAAGCCAGTAAGGAAAAACCGGAAAAGGGAATCTTCATTACTGTTATTAAAATACGCAGCTCTTTTCTGGGTCACATTACGTATTAAGAGACAATAAAGGTCATCTTTGTCTTCAAAATACCGATAAAATGTTCCGGGGTGCATGGACAAACTATCCAAAATCATCTTCATAGTTATATCCTCGTAAGGATTATCAACAAAAAGATGCATAGCGCTATTAGATATTTCCTCGCGCCTTGCTTCATCTAAACGAAAGAAAGTATTTTTTGGCATAGAACACCTCTTAATGTATAGTGTGAATCAATTCACACTATACTGTGAATTGATTCACATGTCAAGTAGTATTTGAGTTTAGGAATCGTGTTAATGATTCACCCAATGAAGACTTGTGTCTCATTTCGAACATGGAGTTGTTCCATAATTTTCTTTACGGGTACGCCTGCCAATCTCATTTCAATGGCCTTCATCTTTGTTTCCACCGGATAGCTCGCTCTAGTTGCCAATGCAAAAACACCTCCAAAGTTATCCCCATATCTTATGACATGGTTCTATTTTCTTGAAGGTGTTTTGATTTGTCTCAAGCTAGGGGGTCAGTCCCTTGTTTTATCAAAGGTTTGAGCGTTTTTTTGTTTAACCGATTATTAAAGCGCCTGTGAAGGTCGTTCCCCCTATTGCAGTTGCTGTTCCGACCGTCGTCAAGGCAGCTAATTGATAAACGACAGTACCTGTTCCGGGATTCGCATCCACATGCATGGCACTTTGAGTCGTATACGAGTTATTTCCCGGGCCACTGTTATTCGTACTGTAGATTACTGTAGTGCCGCGTAATATCTGCAATTCTATCACTGTATTTCCTGCTGTATTCAAAAAGCCGGCGACTCCCGAAAGCCATATGCGCGATCCGGCGGTAACTCCTGTGATGGTGAGTGTCTGTAACGTTGCAGGGATTAATGTAATTGGAATTGTGGTGCCGCCTGTAGTGTTTGTACTATTAACAGCTGATACAAACTGACGGATTGTACCTGTGCCTGTCGCTCCCGTTGGGCCGGTGGTCCCTGCCGCGCCAGCGGTTCCTGTTACTCCGGTGGCTCCCGTTGGACCGGTCACTCCTGCTGTTCCGGCTGTTCCGGTTACCCCAGTAACTCCTGTCGGACCTGTCACTCCGGCTGTCCCTGCGG
>NZ_KE383864.1:1083348-1275027 GCF_000422505.1 Paenibacillus pinihumi DSM 23905 = JCM 16419
TCCCGTCGAACCTGTCAACCCACTTGCACCAGTTACCCCTGTCGCACCTGTCGTTCCCGTCGAACCTGTCGAGCCACTTGCTCCGGTTACCCCCGTTGCGCCTGTCGTTCCCGTCGAACCAGTTGCTCCGGTTACCCCCGTCGGGCCTGTCGTTCCCGTCGAACCAGTTGCTCCGGTTACCCCCGTTGCGCCTGTCGTTCCCGTTGAACCAGTTGCTCCGGTCAACCCACTTGCTCCGGTTACCCCTGTCGCGCCTGTCGTTCCTGTTGAGCCGGTTGGCGATGCTACCGTATCTATTCGGATAATTGTAGAACCCGGACTTACGTCAACGGACAAAGTATCGGAGATAAATGTGATTTCTCCATCAAAATCTACCGGTGCGTTTCCGGATGTCCCAATTACATTAAATAACGGTGTTCCCCCCTGAAGCCCAGTGGGGCCAGTAGGGCCGGTTATTCCTGTCCCTGTTGCACCTGTTGCTCCAGTTGTTCCCGTCGGTCCTATTGGTCCTCCGGCAGGGCCGGTCGCTCCGGTTGCCCCTGTCGGTCCGGTAAAAGAAGGAGCAGCCAAAATCATTTCCAAATTGGACTGCAGCAGCAATTGTTTTTTCATTAACTGCCCTAACGTTTCCCTTACACTGGAATTTACGGCAAGCAAATCGCTAATCGTCGCCGGCACACTCAGGCCGGGCAGCGTACCAACAGCATATTGAATTTTTTCAGCCTCCGAGTTAATGATATGTCCAATTCCCAACTCTTCTATCGCTATAGAAGCCAACAGAAGGTTAATAGCTTCATCCCTTGACAAGGTAATACTCGGGGTAATATTAGGAATATTCGACTGAGACATAACATCACCCCTTTCTTTCATTTTTCGGCTTCGAACTATACTATTCTATTTTTTCATTTTTGGTATAAACATAAGTTGAGAGAATCAAAAACAAACAAAAATCAGCTTTAATCCCGGAAAAGCATGTCCATTAAAAAGCCTGAATATTATACAGCTCCGGGGAAAATGCTAATTTAACATTTAAATGGCATATGTTACTATAATTTGCATGTGATTGAATGGACATGAAATCCTTAAACACATTCCCTGCAGGCCGATGAAGCTTCATTAATATTGCATCAACTACCCTGTTTAAATAACCGTTAAGGAGGAAATATCATGAATATCTTGCCGCTGTGGCTGCTCTATGCGCTGCTTTCGGCCGTCTCGGCTGCACTTGTAGCCATTTTCGGAAAAATCGGACTGAAGGATATCGATGCCAACTCTGCTACCGCTATCCGGGCGGTCATTATGGCGCTGTTCCTGCTTGGTGTCGTTGCAGTTCAAGGGAAATTCACGCATTTAGGGGAAATTATCGCCCAGCGCAAGGCAATGACCTTTATTGTTCTGAGCGGCGCCGCAGGTGCGCTGTCCTGGCTGTTCTATTTTATGGCACTCAAATACGGCAAGGTGTCCCAGGTCGGCCCTATTGACAAGTTAAGCGTTGTTATAGCGGTTGTTCTGGCTGTGCTGTTTCTTGGTGAAAAAGTATCCTGGATCAATGCGGCGGGCGTAGCGCTCATTGCCGTCGGAGCTTTGCTTGTAGCGGTCAAATAACATCCTGCGGAACTTTCCTTCCTCCCTGCTTTTTTGTACATGCCATCCATTTGTAGTATCATTAAACAAACCCGCACCTGATTTTCGATTGGCGTTTTTATATATCCTCACATCCAAGGAGGCACACCACCATGCAGGAAAAAGAGAAATACAGCTTGAACAGCAAGGCGGTCGCAGAAGCAACCGAAGTCTGGCTTACCAAACGGGGGGTTACAAAGGAAGCAATCGCAGAGCTGGTCTATTTTCTGCAAAAGGACTATTTCCCGCAATTAACGCAAGAAGAGTGTATTGTGAATGTGGAGGCCGTATTAAGCAAACGGGAGGTCCAGAATGCGGTTCTGACAGGCATTCAGCTTGATATACTGGCAGAGGAGGGCAAGCTGTTGCCTCCATTGCAAGCCATGATTCAGCATGATGAGGGGCTTTACGGATGTGACGAAATATTGGCCCTGTCCATTGTGAATGTGTACGGAAGCATCGGTTTTACCAACTTCGGTTATGTAGATAAACTCAAGCCAGGCATTCTGGTGAAGCTGAACAGCAAAACAGACGGAGAAATTCACACGTTCCTCGACGATATTGTCGGTGCTATTGCCGCTTCTGCTGCAAGCCGTATCGCTCACCGAAAACAGGCCGAGCGTGAAGCAACAGGCGACGTACCGTTAAGCTAAGGGCTTGTGTCTGATATCCATTATCTGCCTGACTTATCATCCTTGAACAACAACTCCAAGCTCAAGGTCCGGCACCATTGCTGCCGGGCCTTTTTGTAATTTCGTCCACTATCCCCATTCATAGAGCCGAAACACAAGGTCTGCATGTTCAGAGGAATATCAGGGAAAAATGCTCGTATATATACCTGAATTTTGTTACAGATTGGAAGCAGCTGTGCCAGGGTAATTATAGAAAAAAACAAAGTAAGGGGGACCGGTTATGAGTAAGCAAGGGAAAACACTCCGGCTGCTTAATTGTCTGATCCACCGCTTTAATGATGACGAGGTTCCCGCATTGGGCGCACAATTAACCTATTATTTGATCCTCTCTTTCTTCCCCTTCCTCATTTTTGTCATCAGCATGATCGGATATGTATCCTTCTCTGCAGAGGATCTCATGGCGGATTTTTTTACGGTCATACCGGATGAAGCAGAGAAAATCGTCGAGGGCATTATTATTGAGGTCACGTCCTCCAATTCCGGAACGCTGGTGTCATTCGGAATGCTGGCTACAATCTGGGCAGCGTCCAATGGAATTAATGCGGTAATCAAAGGGCTGAACAAAGCCTATGACGAGGAAGAAAACCGTCCCTTCTGGAAAGTAAGGGGCATCTCGATACTGGCCACGCTTGTTCTGGCTATCGTAATTCTCGTTGCAATGCTGATGCTGATTTTCGGCAAATCGATTGGCCAGTATTTATTTGTGGCAGCCGCTTTTCCAACGGATTTCGAACAGATATGGGGAATCGTCAAATACGTAATCCCGCTCTCCATTATGCTGTGCGTATTTATGCTGCTCTACCGAATCGCCCCGAACCGCAAACTGACATTCAAGGAGGTGCTGCCCGGTTCGTTATTTACGACGCTCGGCTGGATCATCACCTCGCTTCTGTTCTCTTTTTACGTCAACCAGTTTGGCTCTTATACAAAAACCTACGGCAGTCTCGGCGGCGTCATCGTACTCCTGATCTGGCTGTACATCAGCTCCATCATTATTTTAATGGGGGGCGAAATCAATGCGGCGCTGGCATTTGAACGTGAAGGCAAGCAGAAGGGGGAATGCAAAACGTTTGGCTCGGAATTTTTCACCTTTTTAAGGAAATGGAGAAAGACTTGATGTGCGAAGCTCTCCCTTCCCGTACGAAAAAACGCCACGCAAATAACCCCCTGGCATTCAGTGCCCTGTCTTTCTGACAGATGGCCCTGAATACCGAGGGGGATTTTTTCATGCCGACTCATTTTCTTACGCTTTGCGACGGATTGTTCTGCGCCGGCTGCTTTACATTCTTGTCCAGCACTTCTTCAGCAAACTCCTCGGAAGCCTCGTAATGATTGCCTTTTGTATCTTTTTGCTGTGCCATTGGTTCATACCCTCCTTTACAATAGAATTTGCCACCTTCAGCAACCTAGCATCAGTAGCTTTCCAGATCCAGATGCATGGATTCAATATGGGCTTTTGTCTGCTCTGTGCCTACCTCATATAGAAGCTTGTAGACTCTGCCGAGCAGATGGTCATAACCCAGGTTAATACGCTCTGTGGAAAAGCTCCCAAAGGGTCTGGTGAAATGCAGGACCTGTGCCTCATCCCAGCTCGAAAGCTCCTCAAACAGCTCCTGAAGCCGGTTAAGCTCCTCTTCATTAGCCAGGATCTCCAATTCATAGGCAGCAGCAGTCGGGTCCTCCAGAATTTGGCCGGCGCCTACTGCGACATAATACGGCTTGCGCTCGTAAAACGCCTCCTCCGAAGATGTATCCATCGGCTCGCCTGCCTCCTTTTCATTATTTTTGCCTGCCTCTGTAGCATCCCAGAGGGACAGACATTTTATGCCTGAGTGCCGCATATACCTTTGAGACCTTGGTTTAATGCTCAAGCGCAAACGGGCGCAACCTTTCTCTGGAAGCGGGTTGCGCCCGGTGCAGACATGTAAGAATAGCCCCCCATTCAAATGTGATGCATTCTTATATTCAAAAAAGGCAGAGAGGAATGAGAGGCATGTGCGGAATTACCGGATGGATAGACTGGACAAAAAATCTGATTCAGGAAAGTGAAAGCCTGGAGCGAATGACCGATACGCTTGCTCCCCGCGGACCTGATGCCTCAGGAACATGGATCACGACCCATTGCGCACTTGGACACCGGCGGCTGAGCGTCATGGACCCTGCTGGCGGCGCCCAGCCGATGGTACGGGATTCTGGTGATGATACGTATGTCATTGTGTATAACGGGGAATTGTATAACGCCCCCGAGCTGAAAAAAGAGCTGGAGCAAAGAGGGCGACGCTTCACAACAACCTGCGATACCGAAGTGCTGCTCCTCGCTTATATAGAATGGGGGATGGCCTGTCTCGACCGGTTTAACGGGATCTTCGCTTTTGCGATCTGGAACAGCAAGGAGGAGAATCTTTTTCTGGCCCGCGACCGCGTAGGGGTGAAGCCCCTTTTCATCAGCCAGATCGGCGGGCTTTTCCTGTTTGGCTCCGAGCCGAAAGCCATCCTCGCGCATCCTGCGGTGCCTTCAGATGTCGGGCCGGAAGGTCTGGCAGAAGTATTCATGAACGGACCGGCGCGGACACCCGGACAGGGCGTATACCGCCATTTATCCGAGCTGCTTCCCGGACAGTGCATGCTGGTTGACCGCTCAGGGGCCAAAACCCGCACCTACTGGAAGCTGGAGAGCAAGCCGCATACCGACAATATTGAACAAACAGCCGAGCATGTCCGCTGGCTGCTCAAGGACACTGTCCACAGGCAATTGGCCTCAGATGTCCCCGTCTGTACGCTATTGTCCGGCGGACTGGATTCCAGCGCCCTGACTGCCATTGCAGCAGCCCATTACAGAGGCAGCGGCTCGGGAGAAATTGATACGTATTCCGTTGATTATGCGGATAATGACAAACATTTCAAAGCCCATGCCTTCCAGCCCAATTCAGACGCCCCTTTCATTCAGGTGATGTCCGATTATCTTGGAAGCAGGCACACTTATATCCAATTTGATACGCCAGAGCTGACGGAAGCCTTGGATGCGGCTGTTGCAGCCCGGGATTTGCCGGGGATGGCTGATGTCGATGGCTCGCTTTATTTGTTTTGCCGGGAAATTAAAAAAGGAGCGACCGTTGCTATCTCCGGAGAGGCCGCGGATGAAATATTTGGCGGCTACCCTTGGTTTCACCGGGAGGAAGCCCTAAGCGCCAATACCTTTCCATGGGCGTTATCATCAGCAATGCGCTCCGAGCTGCTGTCCCCGGATGTCGCCGCCTGGATCAAGCCGCTGGATTATGTAAAAGACCGCTATGCCGATGCCGTCGCCGAAGTCCCGTATCTGGATTATGAGACGCCGGAGCAACAGCGGATGCGCAGGATGTCTTACCTGAACATTACACGGTTCATGCCAACGCTGCTCGATCGCAAGGACCGGATGAGCATGGCTGTCGGACTTGAGGTGCGTGTGCCTTTTTGCGATCATCGGCTCGTCGAGTATGTATTTAATATCCCATGGGAAATCAAAACATCCGGGGACCGGGAAAAGGGGATTCTGAGGAAAGCGCTACGCGGGATTCTGCCTGATGAAATCCTGTACCGCAAAAAAAGCCCCTATCCCAAAACCCATAATCCCAACTATTTGACAGCTGTCCAAAAGAGGCTGACCGCCATTCTTGATGATCCTTCCTCTCCGCTGCTGCCGCTTATTCATGTCAAGAAAATCCGCGAGCTTATCCAGTCTACCGACGCTTCCTCCAATATTCCGTGGTTCGGCCAGCTCATGTCCGGCCCGCAATTATTTGCCTATCTCATTCAGGTCAACCATTGGCTGAAAACCTATAAAGTGTCGATCAAATAAAAAGGAGCTGTGCCCCGATCCTTAACGATCAGGGGCCAGCTCCTTAATCAATTTGGCCAAAGCTTGTCCGCGATGGCTGATGGTCTGCTTCTCATCCGTATTCAACTGTCCCATGGTCCGGCCGAAGGACGGCACCCAAAACAGCGGGTCGTAGCCGAAGCCGCCTTCGCCGAGCGTACGGTCAATAATATAGCCTTCCGCTGTGCCGTCTGTATGGTACACACTTCCCTTGGACGGGTCATAGACAACGAGGCTGCATACGAAACGGGCGCTGCTGAGCGCGGTAAGGTCCGTAGGCAGAATCAGTTCTGCATCGAACTTCATTTCTTCCCCGGCCCGCTTGTCCCCCAACTCCTTGAGCAATTTTGCGTTGTTGGCTGCATCCCCGGCTCCTTCACCTGCATATCTGGCGGAGTATACCCCAGGTTCGCCGTTCAGCGCATCCACGCAAAGGCCGGAGTCGTCTGCCAGCACAGGCACGCCCAGCCGGTCGCCCACAGCCTTGGCCTTGATCAGCGCATTATCAAAAAACGTCTCTCCATCCTCTACAATGTCCGGCAGGTTATCAAAATCATACATGCTCTTGACTTCCATTCCGAGCTTGGCAAAGGCATGGGCGAATTCTTTGACCTTGCCCTTGTTCTGGGTCGCCACAATGATTGTGCTTCCGGTCAGCTTCATGATTCGGCCCCTCCAATTCTCAGGCCTGCCTCCCCGAGAGCTTCCTTCTGCTGCTCAATCAACGCATAGATGCCCGCTTCTGCCGCTTCCAGCATATTGTTAAGCTCCTCACGCGAGAAAGGTGCTTCTTCTCCGGTGCCTTGAACCTCGACAAATTTGCCGGACCCGGTCATCACTACGTTCATATCGACCTTGGCCTTGGAATCCTCTTCGTAATTCAGATCCAGCAGTGTCTTCTCCTGATTGATCCCGACACTGACGGATGCCAGGTAGTCGGTAATCGGGTAGCGGTTGAACTTTACCTGCTTGCTCAGTTTATGTATCGCGAGAGACATCGCTACGAACGCGCCTGTGATCGATGTCGTCCGTGTTCCGCCATCTGCCTGGATCACATCGCAATCCAGCATAATCGTCCGCTCGCCCAGCGCCTGCAAGTCTACAATGGAACGCAGCGCTCTGCCAATCAGCCGCTGAATTTCCATCGTTCTCCCTGTCAGCTTGCCTCTGGCGGATTCACGCTGGTTGCGGGTTTGCGTAGCACGCGGCAGCATGGAATATTCTGCATTGATCCAGCCCTTGCCTTGCCCTTTCATAAAAGGGGGCACACGCTCCTCCACTGTAGCTGTGCACAGTACCTTCGTATCTCCCACTTCAATCCATACAGATCCTTCAGCATGCTTGTTCGGATTTATTGTCATTTTTACAGGTCTTAATTGGTTGGTTTGCCTTCCATCCGTTCTCATTTCGTTGCCTCCTGAATTTGAACTATCCCCCATTTTACCAAATAAGAGCTGTAAAAGCATCCCCGCCCATGGAACCCGGGCAGTCCGGCAGTCCACAGCGATTAAAGAAGCCGCAGCCCGTATGCTTCGGCTGCGGCTTCCAGTTATTTAATATCGGGAGCTGCGGGAATTGTCCATTGCTCCAGACTGCACGTTTGCCATCTAGGATTTGATTGCATTCACATATACAGGGCGGTCAACCGGCTCGCTGTAGCTGCGGTTGTCGGTATCCTTCACGTTGCCGCTGCCGTTTAGCTGGATCTGCACTTTGTTTGCGCCGGTGTTCTCTGTCAGGGATAAAATGACCGACTGGATCATCTCCGAAGGCATTGGCTGGCCATCCTTATAGCTCTGATCACGCAAATCGACCGTTATCACATCTTTCTTGATCTCGATGCTGCCAACCTCCAGATCCTGCGTCATGACACTGGTCAAATGGCTGGACGAGCCGGGACCTGAAATCAGCTCCTTCATTGCTGCCGCGGCAATGTCATCGCTGCGCTCAATCAGTCGGGTTACCGGTACATAATATTGGGTATCGGCCGGAGTGAGCGACGAGAAATAGAGTGTAACCGGTGTGGAACGGGCAAGGTCAACACCTTCTGCACGCTCCAGATTAATTCCGATATCCCTGGTCAGCGCATGGGTGAGCGGGAACCCGTCCACAGGCATCTCGGACAATTTCTCTCCCTCCTGCCACAGCTCGACCTGCTTCACATCCGGAAAGCTGGTAAGCGTCCATGTAACCGCCTCGACAATACGACGCTCATCCGGAACATTATAATCTGTAAAGTGCTCATTCAAATCTACGACCGCAAGCTCCTGATCCTTGACAATGTCCACTTTCTTTATCACAGTCCCTTTGGATAGAACCGGCTTGAAGCCTTCAGGCAGCTGACCCGCGTATGGGCCTTCGGCAACCATTGCCTCCAACGCGACCTGTTCCGGCTTCTTGTCTCCATTCAACGGGACGGACAGCGTTACAGGAGCAATATACCCGTTGCCATCCTTCAAATAGACGGTGAGCTGACTCCCCTCACCCTGCTGCAAAGCCTGCCCTTCCTCAATAGCTTTGCTGTTCTCCTGCAATCCGGCAGGCGGCGGATCAATCTCTGTACTGGCCTGTTTGGAGAACAAACCGCATCCCCCTGTAATCAGCAATGAGGCCGCAATAAGACCTGCGGGTACTGCCTTTAACATCCAGCGTTGACGTTTCATAATTATACGTTCCTCCCCGGTTGCAAGAACAGGCGATTCGTATGGACTTGGCCCAGGGCCGCCCCGGCATGCACGATAGCTGTACTTGCTTGATACTATTATGTATGCTGACCCTGTCCAATTTTAGACCAGTTTTGTCCTATCCGGGGGAAAATCTGAATGAGGCTTAGATGAGCCTGTTATGAGGATGAAAATTGCAAATTATCTTCTATATATAATGCCTGATTCGTTTCGTTCACTGAAGATTCGCCCTGCCGCTTCCAGGTAAAACAGATGGGCCAGCGTCTCGGACATGGCAAACCGCAGCTGATGGATGCTGCTCTGCGTTCGTTTTCCGAACATGCGCGCGCACAGCGTATAGGCTTGCTGCGGCTGTTCCAGCCAGCTCTCCAGCTCCGCCAGCCTGCTAGTATGGTGGCTGTTCAGCTCCATGATTCGCTCCGCAAAGCGGGAAAACGGATTGCGGTGGCCTGGAAAAGCCATCTCGACCTCGCAGCGGCTCAACCGCTTGAGACTGTTCAGAAAAGACTGCAGCGGATTGCGGTCCGGATCGCCGGGAATGACACTGACATTAGGGGTAATGTCCGGCAGCACCTGGTCTCCGCAGATGATATGGCGCAGCTCGCGGTTATAGAAGCAGAGATGCCCGCTGGCATGCCCTGGCGTGTGGATGATCTCCCAGTCCCGCCCGCCAAGGCGAATTGTACCTTCAAGCGGCAAATAACCAACCTCCGGCTGCGGGGATACCTGGCTGACGAAGCTTTCCAGATGCGTCCCGACCTGTTCCAAAAGTTCCTCAGGCATACCGTGCGCGGCAAAAAGTTCTGACCACTCCTGCCCCATGGTTCTCTCTTCGCCCCACATTCGGACTGCATAGCTGTGAGAAAGCCCGGACATAAGAACAGGAGCGCCGCTGCGCTCCTGAAACCAGCCGGCCAGACCGTAGTGGTCAGGGTGCTGGTGGGTGAGCACAATTCTTCTGATATCTTCAGGGAAGATGCCATGTTTTCTGCCATCCATCTCCCAGACCGATTCGGCTTCAGTGGTATGAAGCCCCGGATCGATCAGGGTATATCCGCCCGTTTCCTCTGGAATGAGATAGCTATTGACCCAACGCAGGGAGAAGGGCAACGGAACTTTGACTTGAATCCAACCTTCCGGCCATTCTGTGGTCTTGGCTGTATGTTCGTCTTCTTTGTTCATTGCCTTACCTTTCCGGCCATAATGAGCCGCTTGGATTTCAGCTCATCATAGGCTGACCCGTCATAGTCACCGCATACGTCTGTCAGTTCAAGACCGGCACCGGACAGCGCCGATTCAAACCAGGCAATCGGGTAAAGGCGCACCTGTTCACAGTAGCGGCGTACCTCGTCCTCAAACTGCAGCTCGATGTGTTTTTTTACCCAATGCTCGTCGGCTTCTCTCGTCTCAATAATGGTGCAGCCTGCCTCCTCGTCTTCCCGGACCGATTGAGGAACCAGATGACTTCTTATGTAGCTCGGGTTCAAATAGTCAATGACAAATCGTCCGTCCGGGCGCAACACCCGCCGCAGCTCCCGGAGCACCTGCAAATTATCCTTTTCCTCATTAAAATAACCGAAGGAGGTAAACAAATTTACAGTGACATCAAACTCCGCTTCACCAAAGGGAAGCTGTCTCATATCGCCATGTAAAAATCTGACCCTCGACTGCGCATCCTTGCGGCGGGCTTCTTCAAGCAGTTGGAGGGACAGGTCAACACCTGTCACATGAAAGCCCAAATCAGCCAATGCCAGGGCGTGTCTTCCCATTCCACAGCCGACATCCAGCAGGTCTGCCTGCCGGGGAAGCTTCATCCAACCGGCCAGCTTGTTCACTTCTTCGTGGGCGTGCTCCCAGTCGCGATGCTTATAAATGAGCATATAATCCGCTCCAAAGCTTCGTTCATACCATTCTGCCATGAAGATTCCCCCTGTCTGTCCTATTTTTTTGCCTACTATAAAGCATATCAAAAAAAAGGGCATCCTCCAATAACAACCCTGCTCAGCTTGTTTGGCGGGCTGAAATTAACTATTGGGAATAAGCGGAAGGAAAGCGCAGCATACTAACAGAACCATTCGCACCGGAGGATACCAATTATGATTAACAGAATATTGACGATGTTTGCGGAAGCAAAGGATTTAATTACGAAGCGTCTCAGGAATGACGACACCTATATTGAGATTGCCTATATCGATTCCCTGTGTGATGAAAGTAAAATATCCGAAGCTATTTTTGTCCCTTTTTCGCGTAATCAAAAACCCTTTCAGGAAATCGTGGAATTCAGCTCTGAGTTCAAGCCGGTCCATGAAATGACCGAGTGGACCAGTTCCTTGCTGCGGGGCTATGTCCTGGTTCATATTAATGGAAAATATTATTCCTATGACGCCTCCCGGAACATCCGGATTGAGACACAGACAACCCAGGTGGAAAGCTCGATTCAGGGGCCCCAACTTGCCCTCACAGAGGATTTGAAGGATGGCCTCAACCTGATCCGCAACCGCTATCCGGAGCCTAGTCTTGCTGTAGAAGAACGCACACTCGGCACCGTCTCCAAGACGAGAATTGCTATTTTGTTCGATAACCGCAAGGTGAATTCCAAGGTACTGAAAAATGTACAAAAGAAGCTGCTGGAAATTAATTCAGACATGCTGCATTCCGCAGGCGAGGTTGTCAGGGAACTTGTCGGCAACCGCAAGCAGTTGTTCCCTACCACGCTGATCTCGGAGAGGCCCGACAGGATCAGCAACAGCATCGCCCAGGGCAAGATCGTCATTCTTATGCACGGCAGTATGTTTGGCATTATATTGCCGGTAACCTTCTTTGATCTGATGAACTCGATGGACGACCAGTACGAGGGATTCTGGATGAGCCGGACACTGCTGATTATGCGCTATTTCTCCGTGCTGCTCACCGTGACGCTTCCGGCGATGTACATTTCTATTGTTTCCTATAACCCGGAGCTTTTCCGCGTACAACTTGCCTTCTCCATTGCGGGCAGCCGCTCCGCCGTTCCGTACCCTTCCTTTATCGAGGTGCTGGTCATGCTGTTCATGATCGAGATGCTCGTCGAAGCCAGCGTACGCCTGCCGCGGTATATCGGCTCTACCGGAACAACGGTAGGCGGTCTGATCCTTGGCCAGGCTGCTCAACAGGCGGGTCTTGTGAGCAGCATCATGATTATCGTCACCTCGGTAGTGGCGATTACCAACTTTGTCATCCCGAACAATGCTATGGCATTTGCGATTCGTTTTTTAAAGTATCCGCTCATTCTTTTGGCGGTCTTCTACGGCATTACCGGAGTCTGTATCGGCATGTTCATTTATTTTGTCTATTTGTCGAGCATAAGAAGCTTCGGAGTGCCTTACTTTAGATTACACGGCAAACTGACCCGCAGTGCAGAGGGTGATCTGGGGCAGGTGAGCTCAACATGAACCGTTACTACTATTACAGCTTCCTGTATGTGCTGCTCATTAACATTATGATGTTTGTGCCCAATATTCTCATTCAGAACCGCTTTACAGGGGGAGTCTCCTCCATGCTGCTGGCTATACCGTTCGGCACGATGCTCGTCCTGGTTTTTTCATCCTCCATGACCAAATTCCCGGGCAAGGCCGTTCCAGAAATTCTGTATGAGCGTTACCCGAGATGGTTCGTGACCCCGGTCATGTGGGTGCTTGCCTCTATCTACTTATTGGGTTCCATTATTGTGCTGGTTGCCTTCTCGGTTGTCATCAACCGGTTCTACAACCCGGACACGAGCTCCACGATCGTTCTGTATCTGCTGATTGCAGCCTGCATCTATTGCGCGACCCGAACGACACTGTCTCTGCTCTTCATCCTGGAGATGTTAATCATCATTAATGCGCCGCTGGTAGTATTCGTGCTCGGCAAAGCGCTGTTCACCTCCGATTTGGACTGGGATGCCATGCATACGGTAGCAAATTATGTCACGGTCAAGCCCAATTTAGATTCATTCGCCGCCGCCACCTACATATTTTCCGGTTATCTGAACCTGTCGATACTAAACCGGGCTCTGCCGCCCAACTTCCGCTTGAAGCACCGCTGGATTATTCCTCTGGTCGGCACACTCGCCATGTTTACCTCCGTATTCATCCCGATCGGGTTTCACGGGACGGAGGGTGTAGATGAATATTTGTTCATCTGGAGCATTACGGCAGACTCAATGAAGATGGAGTTCGGATTTATTGAGCGCGTCCTGTTCTTGTATCTGATCCTGTATTTGAATCTGACGCTGCTGTTTACGACCTTTGGCTGGCATAAAGCGATGGAATTTCTGAAGAGTACCTCCAAATCGTACAAGCCTGAGCTGGATGCAGACAAAACTCCCATCTTGAATTGGGTGATATGCGGCAGTTTCGGCCTGCTGACTATCATTTACAGCATCGTCGTGGATGAAAAGCAAAATTACAACATTGCGGGGAAATGGCTTGTCATCCGTTTTTTTACGGAAGTTATCTCTGCAATATGGATTTTCTGGCTGGCCTACCGTGTCCGGTCAAAATCAAAGTCCAAATCCAAGATTAATGTAAAGGAGCAGACTGAATCCAAATGAGGCGTCTGATCTCTCTTGTTCTCTTCACTTTGATGTTCGGTATTATACTCGGGGGCTGCGGGTTCAAGGATATCGACAAACGTTTCTTTGTCGTGGCGGCAGGCATTGACGAGAGCGGTAACCCGAACAAGCCTTTCCGGGTTACGCTGCGGCTTGCCGTCACTTCTCCGAAAATTGAACCTGGAGCCGGCAAATCCCAGATTGAAACGATTGAAGCCAAGACAATTGCAGAAGGCGTGCGCGAGCTGAAGGCTTATGTGGATAAAGAACTGGATTTTGGTCATTGCAAAATCTTTATGCTTGGAGAAAAGCTCGCCCGCACCGAAATGACTCAGGCCTTGAACTGGATGACCCGCCGAAGGGATATTCAGATGATCGCCAATGTATCGATCGGCAAGCCAAGTGCGGAGGCTATCCTGCAAATCCAGCCTAAAACCGAGCGTTACCCGGGCAACACTCTTTTCCTCAGCTTCGGCAAGGAGGGTACAGATTCATCCTACACCTTATCCGAATATGTATTCGGACTGCGCAAACGGCTCACTGAAAAAGGCATCGATCCGGTTCTGCCGATTATCGTATCCGAGCGGGACACGTACCGGATTAGCCAGGTGGGGCTTTTCAATAAAAAAAAGCTGGTCACCACCCTGAAACCGGAGGAGACGCAGCTGTATAATCAGATTACAAAAACCTATCTCAAATCCAGTCTCGGCGGCAATGTTGAAGACGACCCGTATGTACTGACCGTAGGGAAAATCCGTTCCAACTACAACATCAAAAACGGGCCACAAGGGAAACCGGTTGTACAAATGATTATTCGAATCAACGGTTTGCTGGAGGAAGCGCCCAAGATGGTATTTGAAAAGGACTGGACCCCTATCGAACAGGAACTTGGCAGACAGTACAGCAAAGCAGTGGTTCAACTGCTCAAGAAGTTCCAGCGTTATGGTGTCGATCCCGTAGGCTTCGGCATACGCTACCGGGCAACCCACTACAGCGGCGGGGACAAGACCTGGCAGGACTGGCAGCGCATGTATCCAAACATTGATTTCGATGTCCAGACCCATGTCACCATCGAAGGGACAGGCTTAATCAAATAAGACCAGGACGGCAACTGCCGTCTTGGTCGCGTTTTGCTTATCTTATGAGGCGGGAAGTATGCCGCAGTTCTGCAATACTGCCTGCGCCAATACCGAACATAGCTGCCCGCAGCTCGAAGGCGATTCGCCGGAACTGGTCATGCAGCGCTTCCTCCCAGCTTCCATCCGCTTCCGCTCTTGCTGCTGCGCCGGGCAGCAGCACTCTCCCGAATCCGGCCAGATGGGCGCCAAGCGCAAGCGCCTTCGCCGCATCGACGCCGTGCGTTAATCCGCCGCTTGCAATGACGAATGCATCCGGGGCCTTGGCGCGGATATCTTCAATGCAATCCGCAGTTGAAATTCCCCAGTCCGCGAATGCTTCCGCTGCCAGACGCTTCATCGGGTCAGAGCTGCGGTATTTCTCTACCTGACTCCAGGAAGTTCCCCCCGCTCCGGCAGCATCAATAAAAGCCACGCCAGCCGATGCCAGCGCTTGCGCCGTATCTCCGTCAATTCCCCAGCCAACCTCCTTGATCCCTACGGGCACATCAAGGGAGCGGCAGACCTGCTCTATTTTACGGAGCAATCCGCCGAAGTCGGTGTCCCCTTCTGCCTGAAATACCTCCTGCATGCTGTTCAGATGCAGTACGAGCCCGTCAGCCTCAGCCAGCTCCACAGCAGCCCGGCACTCCTCGATGCCGTATCCGTAATTCAGCTGCACAGCCCCCAGATTGGCAATAACCGGGACATCCGGTGCATAGGACCTGATCTTAAATGTTGGGGCGAGCGCCTCATTTTCGATTGCTGCGCGCATCGATCCGAGTCCAATTGCCCATCCGTGCTCCTGAGCCGCTTCAGCAAGCCTCCGGTTAATTTCTCCCGCTTCTTCTGTTCCTCCTGTCATTGAACTGACCAGAAGCGGTGCTCCCAGCTTCTTCCCCAGAAATTCCGATTCGAGTGAAATGTTGTCGAGAGCCAGCTCCGGCAAGGCGCAATGGCGAAACCGGAGCTTGTCCAGCCCTGTACGGATACCTTCGGCCTGAACCTGCTCCTCCAGGCATATCCGGATGTGCTCCCCTTTACGTTTTGCTGTCACTTCCGATTGTTCTGTATGTATGTTTTTTGGATTCGCTGCCAAAAGTCATTCTCTCCTTCCGCCACCCCTCAGGCTTTTCGCTGCTGCCGCGCCGCATGGACTTTTGGGAAGGGGCCTTAAGTCCGGCTATTCGTTACAACTTATGTTAGCTTTGACCTGAGATGCTGCTATATGCTTACCGTTCATCATACCCTAGTGCCTGCCACCGTAGCAAGCTGAGGATAGGACTTACGAACCTTGTGTAACAACCTGCTTCGCAAATCATGAATTCAACCCGCAACCAAATGAGGCAAAACAACCGCTCTTTTATAGACTCCTGCATCGGAGAGCGTCATCAGCATGCTGCTCACTCGCCTATTTTTTGAAAAAATAAATCATTAATATGATTTTTACAATCAAAAACATTGTTAAAGATGAAAAATTTCATTATAATGAAAGCATATAAATGAGGGAGATGAGCTAGATGATCATTAAACGATTTGACAGACAGGAAGAGCTAGACCAATACGCGGCACACCTGATCACCAATATCGTCAGAGAAAAGGAGCAGCCGGTGCTCGGGCTTGCTACCGGCTCCACTCCGGTCGGCATTTACAAAGCTATTATTGAAGAAGCTTCCCGTACCAGGCTTTCCTTCGGGCATGTTACAACGTATAATTTAGATGAATATGTCGGACTCGCGCCTAATCATGAGCAAAGCTACAGTTATTATATGAACGAGCATCTGTTCCGTCATTTGGACTTCCAGCCCGGCAAAACACACTTGCCTGACGGGCTAGCGGCAGATCCTGAGGCCGAGTGCAAACGATATGACGAGATGCTTGCCAATCATCCTCTGGATGTTCAACTGCTGGGTGTCGGACATAACGGGCATATCGGCTTTAACGAGCCGGATGCAGAGCTGCATGGCGGAACCCATGTTGTGAGGCTGAAGGAAGAGACCCGCACAGCCAATGCACGCTTTTTTGACCGGGCTGAAGAGGTTCCGGAATTTGCTTTCACGATGGGCGTAGGCTCGATCCTGAAGTCCAAAATGATTATTCTTGTGGCCAGAGGGGCCGACAAAGCCGATATTATCAAAAAGGCGTTGCAGGGACCGATCACGACTGCCTGTCCTGCCTCCCTGCTGCAAACCCATGCCAATGTAATTGTTCTGCTTGACGCAGAAGCCGGAAGGGAATTGAGCGAAGATGGAACACGTATCCAAATGGTACATTCATAATGTAAAACTGATTTTGGAAGACGGCATTTATAATGGATCATTAACCGTACAAGACGGCAGCATCGCTGCCATATATACCGGAGAGGGCAGTGTACCCCCTAATGGGACAACTGTCATTGACGGAGAGGGCGGCTATATCATGCCCGGCTTTATTGATATGCATGTTCACGGCGGCAGCGGCAGCGAATATATGGACACCTCTCACGAAGGCTATGAAGCCATTTCCCGCTTTCATGCGGGCGAGGGAACGACAGGCCTGCTGGCTACAACCGTCACCGCGGCCCGGGAGGATACGGAGGCTGTGCTTGCCTGTGCGGCACAATTCCAGAAGCAGCCGGGCGCGTATGCCCGGCTGCTGGGTGTACATCTGGAGGGGCCTTTCATTAGTCCGCAATGGCCGGGCGCCCAGAATCCGGCTTATATTACCAAGCCCCAGTTGAGCTGGGTCAAGAACTGGAATGAGCAATTTCCGGGACTGATCCGCCAGCTTACGCTTGCTCCCGAAGCAGAGGGAGCAATGGAGCTGATTTCATGGCTGGATGAACATGGCATTATTGCCGCAGCCGGCCATACGAATGCAGACTATGAGACAATCATGGAGGCAGCTGAGCATGGACTTTCGCAGGCGGTCCACACCTTTAATGCCATGACTCCGCTCCATCACCGCAAGCCGGGAACTGTGGGTGCTGTTCTTACCCACGACGGTATCTGCGCTGAAGTCATTGCGGACGGGCATCACGTCCACCCCGCTGTAATCCGGTTGCTACTGCGGGCCAAGCCTGAGGAGCAAGTCGTTTTGATTACAGACGCCATGTCTGCAGCAGGGTTTGGAGACGGCTGCTATAAGCTCGGAGAGCTGGATGTAAATGTCATGAACGGCGTTGC
Organism: Paenibacillus pinihumi DSM 23905 = JCM 16419; assembly: GCF_000422505.1. Taxonomy (GTDB): domain Bacteria; phylum Bacillota; class Bacilli; order Paenibacillales; family Paenibacillaceae; genus Paenibacillus_D; species Paenibacillus_D pinihumi. The sequence goes on from NZ_KE383864.1 coordinate 1,101,056, forward strand.
GACACTTGCCAAAGAAGGCAATCTGGCTGGCAGCACATTGACGATGATTCAAGCGTTCCGTTATATTCTGGAACACACAAACCTTGAGCCTTGGCAGGTAAGCCGTCTTGCCAGCGGCAACCCGGCCCGGCGTCTGCGTATTTGGGATCAGACTGGCAGCATTGCTAAAGGCAAACAGGCTGATCTTGTATGGACCGATAGCGATTTCCATATTAAACAGACATGGGTAGGCGGCCTGGCAGTTATCAAGTAATACGGCAGTCTCACCATCCCGCCATACATGGCTCTATACCGTCCCAGGCATATAAAGCCTTGGGCGGTGTTTTTTAATTGCGAAGCGCCCCCATTCCGGTTTGAAATGGGGGCGCTTCGCATTTTTGTATTGGTTCAGTTTTTATACTTGTATGATTTACTTTAGGAAACCTCTGCAGGACCCGCCTGATTTAATTCTGGATGCTTCACAATCACACGCTTGCCGGCATTGTTCAAGCGTTCGACAGTCTTGCTAAGGGCAAGCTCTGCCGTATGATCCCAAACTTTGGAGCTTGTCAGATCGATATGAACCTCCTCGGCGGCACAATCGTCCTCGATATGCCCGGCAAGCTCGGAAGCCGAGCCGAAGAACAATTGTCCACGAATGAGGTACGTTCTTGTGCTTCCATGCCATTCGCTATGAATGTGCACCCTGGACGCTTTAACTGCAAACCAGATGAAGCTGATCATCACACCAACCAGCACTCCGATAGCCAGATCATGCGTGAAGACAACGGCAGCTACCGTCGCAGCCATAACCAGTGTATCACTCAGCGGTACACTGCGGAAGCGGAAGACCGATTTCCAGTCAAATATAGCTATGCAGACCATCAGCATGATGCCTACCAGCGCAGCCATCGGAACCAATGCAAGTACATCGCCGAAGGCGACAACAAGCAGCAGCAGGAAGATCGCCGCAACGAGTGTGGACAAGCGGTTGCGTCCACCCATCTTGACATTAAGCACCGATTCTGCCACAAGCGCACATCCTGCCATGCCGCCAAAGAAGCCGGCAACGACATTGGCAATGCCTTGTCCGCGCATTTCCTTGTTTTTATCTGTTTTCTCGCCTGTCATTTCATCCAGCAGATTTTGCGTCAAAAGCGTCTCTGTATAACCGACAACCGCAAGCGACAGCGCATAAGGCAGAATGATAATGAAGGTTTCCCAACTGAGCGGCACATCCGGCAGCAGAAATGCCGGGAGGGATGCATCAATGGCCGCAATATCCCCGATCCGCGATACATGGCCGATTCCGAAGGCCCATACCGCCACCGTCAATACGACTACCGCTACAAGCGGTGATGGAATTGCCGTGAAGAACTTGGGGAGCACATAAATAATAGCAAGTGTTATGCTCACCAGCACATACATTAGCCAGGATTCACCCTTAAAATATCGAAGCTGTGACATGAAAATCAAAATAGCCAGCGCATTGACGAAACCTGTCAACACACCGTGCGGAACAAACTTCATAAGCTTGCCAAGCTTAAATACACCCATCAAATATTGAATGATTCCGGTCAACACCGTCGCGGCAAACAAATATTGAATGCCATGCTCATTGACGAGCGCCAACATAAGCACCGCCATTGATCCCGCAGATGCTGAAATCATGCCCGGACGGCCGCCAAGAAACGTGATGACAAGCAAAATGCAAATCGTAGCATAAATACCGACTGTCGGCGGTACACCCGCCATGAACGAAAAAGCCAATGAATCCGGAATAAGCGCCAGCGTTGCGGTCATACCTGCAAGCACGTTCATCTTCACCCCGGACGTCCACTGTTTATGCCAAGATGTCTGGCTAAGAATAAGTCTCACCTCATTGCCTGATTACATTAACGGTATTGAATCCACGTTAGTGTAACTGTGCGTTAATTTTTTTGTATCTGTCCCGTAGCGTAAAACAGCACCCTGTGTTCCATATCGTCGTTAACCTCGGCAAGGGATAACGAACAAGCATCATCGAAGCGTTCCGGTTCCGGCCAGACGGCCGCCTGTCCGACCTCCCGAAAGCCCCCTGATAAGAGCGGATGCCATATTCGCCTTATAGTAACGGAGCGGAAGAAGCTATCCGAACGCCTCCGTGCTCTTTCGCTGCCGTAATCTTCAATTGTATAAAAACCATCTCATTATATCATTAAGTGGTACATCCTTGTACAGGCCATTGAGACAATTGCCAAGAAGCAACTGTCGTTAAATAGAAAAAAACCGCCGCATCATCTTTACGATGATCCAGCAGTTTCTCTTCAAAGGCCACTATTAAAATCATTATGCCAGTAAAGATTCAATTCGCTCCAGCACTTCGGCAGAGAGCACAATACCGGCTGCTTTGACATTTTCTACAACCTGCTCCGGACGGCTCGCGCCGACGAGCGCGCTTGCTACATTCGTCTGCCGCAGAACCCATGCCAGTGCCAGCTGGCCGGTTGTCAGCTCCAGTTCAGCAGCAATGTCTGCCAAAGCGCTTACTTTGTTCAGCTTCTCTTCCGTAATGCCCTTACGCACCCATTCAAGCTTGGCGGCCCGGCTATCAGCCGGAATATCCGATGCAGTCTTGTATTTTCCTGTCAGCAAGCCTTGTGCCAGCGGGGAGAAAACGACCTGTCCAATGCCATTGCGTTCTCCGAAAGGAATGACTTCCTTCTCAATATAGCGATCCAACATGTTGTATACCGGCTGGTTGACTACTATGCGATCCAGTAAATAACGGTCTGCCATACCTATTGCTTCCGCCATTTGAGCTGCAGTCCACTCGCTTACACCCGCATAGAGCACCTTGCCCTGCCGAATTAGATCATCGATTGTCCGTAATGTCTCATATACAGGTGTTTCCGGATCATGACGGTGACAATAAAAAATATCTACATAATCAACGCCAAGCCGCTTCAGGCTGGCATTGCATTGTTCAATTACATGCTTGCGGGATAAGCCGCGGTCATTCGGCCCGTCACCCATCGGCCAGAAAGCCTTTGTAGCCAGGACATAAGATTCACGAGGATAAGCTTTAAGGATGTCACCAAGCACCTGTTCGGCAGCGCCGCGCTCATACACGTTCGCGGTATCAAAAAAATTCACGCCGAGTTCATACGCAGTTTGAACCGCTTTGCTCGCGTTCTCACGTTCAACATAGCCGCCATATGTGAGCCAACTGCCCAGGCTGATTTCACTAACCTTTAGCCCGCTGCCACCTAATCTGCGAAAATTCATGTACCAAACCTCCTGGATTGAAAATTTAATTTTGCGCTTTTTATGCCTGCCCCCTTATTGTAAACATGTCTATGTACAATTGAAAGTAGTGAAATTTACTCCCAAGGGCGAAGATCTCCACCAAATACTGAAAGAGATGAAATTGTGGGCAGCGAAATGGACGCAATAGTTATAAAAAAAATCCAACCCAAATCGGGTTGGATTTTGGACCGGGCCGTATGCAGAGCCCTTAATTTTCTTCAGCAACATGGATTTCCAACTGGTGCTGCGCAAATGAGGAATCCAGTTCCGGCGGCAGCTTCCGGTCGGTTATCAATCCATGCAACTGCTGGGGAAGTGCAATAGAAAACAGCGATGTGTGCCCGACTTTCGTATGGTCAAACAGCGCATACGTCCAGCGCGACCGCTGCAGCAACGCCTTGGCGATCTGTGCCTCCTGCTCGGAGTATACCGTAATTCCGCTATCGGCAGTAATCCCGTCGGCACCGATAAACATTTTGCCGATATTTAAATGCGAGACCATGCCTTCTCCAAGCGGCCCGCACAGCTCAAAGCTGTTATGGCGCATAATGCCTCCGGTTACTACAACCTGAATATCGCTGCCTGCCAGCTCCATTGCAATGTTGATGGCATTGGTCACGACCGTAATGCCGCGCCGGATCTTCAGCATCTTGGCGAGCAAATAATTGGTTGTTCCGCCGGAAAGCCCGATAACATCACCCTCATGTATAAGGGAAGCCGCCTTGGCTGCAATTCTTTCCTTCTCCAGATAGGAGATTTCTGTCTTCTCCGCAAAGGCCAGATCATGCGGGGCATGCATTCCTCTATACAATGCTCCGCCGATCGTACGAATCAGCGGCTCAGTCTTCTCCAACGCCTCCAGATCGCGTCTGGCTGTCGCCTCGGAGCAGCCTAATTGATCTACAATTTCCTGTATGGTCAACCGGCCCTGCCGCTTGAGCAGCTGCATAATCTGCTCTCTGCGCCGCTGTCCCTTTGATCCTTGGGATTCATTCATACTTACCGCTCCACCCATGCTTTATTGCCGAGCTCCTGCTCGACCGTGCTCCAGACCGGGAGTGCCTCCCAATCACCTTTCATTTGGACAGCCAGCGAGCCGTTGATGCTCGCTACCTCCACAGCTTCCCGGGCACTCTGCCCCTTCAGTATACTATAGAGAAAGCCGGCACAGAAGGCATCTCCTGCCCCTACAGTGTCGACCACTTCCCTGGCAGGGAAAAACGGCACCTCTATACGGACACCCTTCTCCAGAACAATGGTCTTTTCTCCAACACCCTTAATGATGCAAACGGCCTTGAGCGCAGACAGCTTCTCCAGTACCAGATCCAAATTATCCGTATCATAGAGAAGCTGCAGCTCATCCCAGCCCGGCAAAAAATAGTCCGCCTCTGCCGCCATCGGAAGCAGTACAGCTCTTGCCTCCTCGATAGTCCAGAGCTTCAGCCGAAGATTAGGATCAAAGCTTATTTTTACACCGGCGGATTTGGCAATCTCAATAGACCGGTGCAAGGTGTCCAGGCAATTGCTGCTCAGTGCAGCCGTTATTCCCGTCACATGCAGCAGCTTGCTGCCCCGAATGTAGGCCTCATCCAAATAATCCGGCTGCATTTTACTGGCTGCAGAATGCCTGCGGTAATAATGGACCGAGGTCCGTCCGGCAATCCGTTCACGGAACATTAATCCTGTGGATTCCCCCTCCACCATGCTTGCCCGCGACACATCCACCCCTTCGCCGCGCAAAGTTTTATAGATCATGGTGCCGAACGGATCAGCTCCAAGCGAGCCAAACCAGCCTGCTGACCCGCCCAGCCTGGCCACGCCGATGGCTACATTGCTCTCCGCACCGCCAAAGCCCTGTACAAGCTGACCCGCCCGTTCCAGTCCCTTATCCTCAGCCGGCATGAACAAGGCCATTGTTTCCCCAAAGGTAATCAAATCCGGTGAATTCATTGTTTGTTGTATCCCCCTGTCGCGCCTATGTCTATGTAAAGTCAAAACATGCGATACCGGTTATTTAAGCTGATATTTGCAAATGACTCCATGTATAGCGAAATAGGTTACTTCATCGGGCAGCGCATCCTTTAATGGTCTAAGCTTCTCAGTACCATGCTCCTTTGCCGCTTCAACGATAAGCAGCTCCCATTCGGACGGGATGATCCGCTCCCAATCCAGCTCATGGCCTTCTTCCCCACAACGGATAATATGGCCCTCTATGGTTACCTTCCCCATCCCACGCTCGCTGGCAATGTCATCAACCGTTGAGCCTGAGCAAAACATATCATAAGAAATCAGATGGCTCGGGCGGCCTTCATCCTCCGGCCCTGAAGCTGAACGGTTCGGCCGGGGCCGGTCTGTCATTGCAGATGAGACTGCCGCCAGCTTGCCAGCTGAGGCTTGGCCTCCTTCAAACCCGCGAATGATCTCCAGCAATGCAACGCCATATTTCGCTGCCTTGGCTGCGCCTACGCCCTTGATGGCAAGCAGTTCCTGCTCATCAGCAGGCCGGATGTCTGCCAGTTCCCGCAAGGTTGCGTCAAAGAACAAAATAAATGGCGGTACATTCTCCAGAGCTGCGGCTTCCTTGCGCCACTGGCGAAGCGCACCAAACAGAGGCGAATCCTGACCGGACAGCTGTCTTACAACCCGTTGCTTGAGCGGCTTGCGCTTCTGGAATACCTGCTGTTTGCCCTCAAGCACTGGCAGCGCATTCGATGTCAGGCCGACGGTCGGATACGTCCCGTCGCTGACCCGCAAGTAACCCTCGGCTACAAGCCAGTACAGCCACTCAACGATATCCTTCTCGTTCCAATCCTGAAACAGCGCATAGGTTGTAAGCCTGTCCAGGCCAAACTCGATAATCCGCTTCTCACGTGACCCCTTAAGTACCTTGGCCACAAGTGCAACACCAAAGCGGCCCTTCATCCGGCCTACACAAGACAACGCCTTTTGTGCTTCCCCGGTCACATCCACAGCTTCTGTCTCGTCCAGACAGCTTCCGCATTTGCCACAGGGAGGCACATCCGCCTCACCGAAATATTCAACGATAAACTGCTGCAAACAGCGCTCTGTACGGGCATAGTTCATCATCGTATACAGCTTGTTCAGCTGGATTGCCTTGCGCCCTTCATCCGCAGCTCCCTGTTCAATCAAGAAGCGTTGAACTTGAATGTCCTGTGAGCCGAACAACAGAACACAATCACTTTCCTCGCCGTCCCGTCCTGCACGTCCTGCCTCCTGGTAATACGATTCAATATCTCCCGGCATTTGATAATGGACGACAAACCGCACATTGGGCTTGTCAATGCCCATCCCAAAGGCATTCGTAGCCACAATGACTCGCGCTTCATCATAGCGGAAGCGCTCCTGAGAATCAACGCGCTCATCATCAGACATGCCGCCGTGATATTTCACCGCTTGAATGCCCTGTCTCCGCAATTCTTCATATACACTATCCACTTCCTTGCGGGTAGCTGCATAGACGATGCCAGACTGGTCAGCACGCTGGGCGATGAATTCCTTCAGATATCTTTTCTTATCCGCTCCGGTTACCACGGATAATGACAGGTTAGAGCGTGCAAAGCCGGTCACGAATACATTCGGATCATGCAGCGAGAGCATCGCCGCGATATCCTTGGCAACCTCTGGAGTCGCCGTCGCTGTGAACGCAGCTACAAGCGGACGCTGTTTCATTCGTCCGATCCACGCAGCAAGCTGACGGTAGCTCGGGCGGAAATCATGTCCCCACTGAGAGACACAGTGAGCCTCATCAATGGCAATCAGCGGAATTTGCATCTGCTCCATCAGTGAAGCGAACATCGGAGCATCAAGCCGCTCCGGCGCAATATAAAGAAGCTTGTATTCCCCTCCCGCAGCCTTGCGCAGCACATCTCTGTACTCGCTTGCCGACAAAGCGCTATTCAGGTAGGCCGCCGGAACACCAAGCCGGTTCAGCGCATCCACCTGATCCTTCATCAGGGAAATAAGCGGAGAGACCACCAGTGTCGTTCCTTCGAGCAGCATGGACGGAATTTGGTAGCAGACCGATTTCCCCCCGCCAGTCGGCAGGATCGCCAGCGTATCCCTCCCCTCCATGACGCCGGTTATTATGTCTGCCTGGCCTTTACGGAACGCATCATACCCGTAGACGCGCTTAAGCAGATGTCTTGCTTGATCCAGCATATGTTCCCCTTTCTACCGAGCCCGCAATTCCGGTCAAGTCCGGTAATTGACAGGGTTCAGGGCCAATAACAGCCGGCTTCATAAAGAAAAAGCAGCGGCGTATCGCCCGGTTGTAAACAGGAAGACCCTGGCAGCAGCTGTCAGGGTCTTCTATGTTGTTCTAGCCCGTAATGACTTGAATCACATTGCGTACGGATTGAGCAGATTTATCAAGAGCTTCCTTTTCCGCCCCGGTCAGCTCCAGTTCGAAGATTTTCTCGATCCCGTCGCCGCCCAGAATGACTGGAACACCCATGAACAGATTGTTGTAGCCATACTCGCCTTCCAGAAGAGCAATAACCGGAATAATCCGCTTTTTGTCTTTTAGAATAGCTTCTGTCATTTGAACCAGCGACGCAGCCGGTGCATAATAGGCGCTGCCGTTGCCGAGCAGGCCCACGATTTCCCCGCCGCCTACACGCGTTCGCTGTACAATCGCTTCGATGCGGTCTGAAGGAATCAGCTTCTCGATTGGAATACCGCCTACGTTGGAGTATCGTACAAGCGGAACCATGTCATCGCCATGGCCGCCAAGCACGAAGCCGCGGACATCCTCCACGGATACGTTCAGCTCTTGTGCGATAAAGGTACAGTAGCGGGCCGTATCCAGCACGCCGGACTGTCCGATGACACGGTTTTTCGGGAAGCCGAGTGCTTCATTTGCAACATAGGTCATTGCATCAACCGGGTTGCTCAGAATAATCACATACGCATTCGGGCTGGTTGCTTTAACATTTTCACACACGCTTCTTACGATTCCGGCGTTCGTATTCACAAGATCATCACGGCTCATCCCCGGTTTGCGGGCAATTCCTGCTGTGATAATGACAACATCGGAATCTTTGGTGTCTTCATAGTTGGATGTGCCTGTAATTCTGGCGTCAATGCCTTGTACAGGTGTAGATTCCAACATATCGAGCGCTTTACCCTTGGTCGGGTTCTCAAGCTGCGGTATATCGACGAGCACAACATCCCCAAGTTCCTTTTGAGCCAGCATCAGAGCAGTCGTTGCTCCGGTAAAGCCAGCGCCTACGACCGTAATTTTATGACGTTTTATAGCCATCTCTTGTTTTTACCTCCGGAATTGTAATGGAACTACATGTTTTTAATAATTTCGTCAGCAAATGCGGAGCATTTTACTTCTGTAGCGCCTTCCATCAGACGGGCAAAATCGTAAGTTACAGTTTTGTTGTTGATGGAAGCTTCCATTCCTTTGTAGATCAGATCAGCAGCTTCCTGGAAGCCCAGGTGCTCCAGCATCATTACGCCGGACAAAATAACGGAACCAGGGTTTACAACGTCCAGATCCGCATATTTAGGCGCAGTACCGTGAGTTGCTTCGAAGATTGCATGTCCAGTCAGGTAGTTGATATTCGCTCCTGGAGCGATACCGATTCCGCCAACTTGTGCAGCCAGTGCATCGGACAGGTAGTCGCCGTTCAGGTTCAGCGTTGCGATGACATCAAAGTCAGTCGGACGAGTCAGAACTTGCTGCAACGCGATATCAGCGATCGCATCTTTAACGATGATTTTGCCTGCTGCTTCAGCATCTTTTTGTGCTTTGTTAGCTGCTTCTGTACCTTCAGCTTCTTTGATCCGGTCGTATTGGCCCCATGTGAAGGTTTTGTCAGCAAACTCCTGCTCTGCTACTTCATAACCCCAGTTTTTGAACGCACCTTCAGTAAATTTCATGATGTTGCCTTTGTGAACCAATGTCACGGATTTTCTGCCATGCTTGATTGCATATTCAATAGCAGCGCGTGCCAGACGTTTGGAACCTTCAGCGGAAACAGGCTTGATTCCGATACCGGAAGTTTCAGGGAAACGGATTTTGTTAACGCCCATTTCAGTTTTCAGGAACTCGATAACTTTCTTCACTTCTGCAGAGCCTTCCTGATACTCAATGCCTGCATAGATATCCTCTGTATTCTCGCGGAAGATAACCATATCAACCAGCTCAGGACGTTTAACAGGCGATGGAACGCCGTCGAAGTAACGGACAGGACGCAGGCAAGTGTACAGGTCAAGCTCCTGGCGAAGCGCAACGTTCAGGGAACGGATACCGCCACCGATTGGTGTAGTCAGAGGCCCTTTGATTGCAACGATATATTCACGGATAGCAGTCAGTGTATCTGCAGGCAGCCACTCACCGTATTCATTAAATGCTTTTTCACCGGCAAATACTTCATACCAAGCCAGCTTCTTCTCTCCGTTGTACGCTTTCTCTACTGCAGCGTCAAGTACACGCTTGGACGCGCGCCAGATGTCACGGCCTGTACCGTCACCCTCGATGAAAGGAATGATCGGGTTGTTCGGAACCTGCAGTTTGCCGTTATCAATTGTAATTTTCTCGCCTTCAGTAGGAAGTGCAAATTTTTCAAAAGCCATTAAAATTTCCTCCTCTTAATCCTTATATGATAAGTAATATTTAAGCATGACGGTAGCCGGAAAGCGGACAATCGGCCCGCTCCGGCCTGTGGTAGGCACACCTTGCACAGCCAGTCTTCCGGCTGCCCAGGCTGCAATCAATTAACGCTCATTTATCGGAATGTAATGCTGGCCTACAGGACCGGTATACTCGGCACGCGGACGGATGATGCGGTTATTCTCAAATTGCTCGAGAATGTGGGCAGTCCAGCCCGACAGACGGCTGATCGCGAAGATCGGCGTGAAAAGGTCGCGCGGAATTTGGAGAGCTGTATACACGGAAGCCGAATAGAAATCGACGTTAGGCTTAAGACCCTTTTGTCCGGTTACAATGCTCTCAATACGCACGGACATTTCAAACAGTTCCAAATTGCCGGTCAGCTTGCCCAACTCCTGGGACATCTTTTGCAAATGCTTGGCGCGCGGGTCTCCGTTCTTATAGACACGATGACCAAAGCCCATAATTTTATCTTTGTTGTCCAGCTTGCCTTGAATGTATGATTCGACATTGTCGAGGGAACCGATTTCTTCAAGCATGACCATAACGGCTTCGTTGGCACCTCCATGCAGCGGGCCTTTCAAAGCTCCGATTGCAGAGGTGACACCGGAATAAATATCAGAGAGAGTCGCGACCGTCACACGGGCGGCAAAGGTTGAAGCATTAAGCTCATGGTCAGCATGCAGCACAAGAGCCTGATCAAGCGCTTTCACTGCTACTTCATCCGGTTCTTGTCCCGACAGCATGTATAAGAAATTATGGGCAACAGACACACCCTGCTTTGGAGCAATCGGCTCCAAGCCTTCCCGAATACGTGCAAAAGCGGCCACAACAGTCGGCAGTTGGGCCTGCAATTTGATGGCCTTGTGAAGATTGGCTTCTTGGGACATCTCGTTGGCATTCTCGTCATAAAGCGCCAGGCTGGATACAGCTGTGCGCAATGCCGCCATTGAATTGGTATCCTTAGGGTAAAGCTTGATCTGCTGGATGACCTGATCTGCTATAGGAGCATACGCGCCCAATTGTCCGATCAGCTCGTCCAGTTCGGATTGGTTCGGGAGCTTGCCATACCAGAGCAAGTAAGCAACCTCTTCGAATGTAGCGTGCTCTGCCAGTTCATCAATATCAATGCCGCGGTACGTAAGGGCGCCATCAATTATGGAGCTGATTGACGAAGTTGTTGCTACAATTCCTTCCAGTCCCTTGGTAGCTGTCATGTTTCTCTCTCCTTTTACGAAAGAATTGGCTTCAAAAATTCCAAATTTCGTGTTAGGCGTAAACGGCTGTGCCGCATATGGAAGAGGCTCAGCTCATTTTCGCAAGTAGAAAATACAAACCCGCATAACAGGTGTTCTATTACGCCTGCTTATATTTACTAAAAACAATACGTCCTTTTAATAATAAAGTATTTTGCCAGGGAAGTGAACTCTTTCATCAAATAAAATTGTTTATCGCCTTCATAAATTTTTATTTTGATGACGCATTCCAACATTTTTCCCTTTTCCAGGCATTTTATGACAAGCTCTCGAAATGCTTTTTTTCCTGCTGCCGACAATGTTAGAATAGAGGTATTCTATTCCAAACTATGGAGGACCGAATGAAGGAACAGCGCATTGGAATTATTGATATCGGCTCCAATTCCATCCGGCTTGTCATTTATGAGCGGACGGTTCATGGAGCCCATCGGGTCATAGACGGGGCCAAGCGCGCAGCAAGATTGAGCCAGCAGGTAGATGAGAAGGGCAACCTGGAAGCAGGTGCAATTGTGCAGCTTATCGACATTCTGAACCATTTCCGCCTGCTCTGCAATCTCCACCATACCGGCTCTATCCGCGCAGTTGCAACGGCGGCTGTCCGCAATGCGGCCAACAGTGCCGAGGTGCTGGCAAAGCTTGAAGAGGAAACGGGGCTGTCCATTGAACTGCTCTCAGGTCTGGAAGAAGCGGAGTATGGCTTTCTCGGTACGATGAACAGTCTGGATATTGAAGACGGGTATCTGGTAGATATCGGAGGGGGCAGCTCGGAATTTTCCTTGTTCCGCGGCCGCAAGCTCATTCGTACGGTCTCCTTCCCCTTTGGCTGTGTCAGCCTGGCCAGGCGCTTTACAAATGGTGGCCAGATGGACAAGGATCAGACCCTGGCACTGGAGGCGCTGGTAGCCCAGGCAATAGCGGGTGAGCCCTGGATGCAGGAAGGTGCCGGCTTGCCGCTTATTGCAGTCGGCGGGACTGCCCGTGCCTTCGGCAAGCTGGTTCATGCCCGTCAGCGCTACCCGTTTGCCCAGTCGCATAATTATGCTGTTGAGGGCCGCATGGCAGGCGAATTGCTGGAAGTGCTCCGCCAGCTCCCGCTCGATAAACGCAAGAAGTTCCCCGGCTTGTCCAAGGACCGTGCAGATGTTATTGTGCCGGGTCTCGCTGTGCTGAATGCGATATACAAGGCATGCATGGCCTCTTCGTTCCTAATCTGCGGATCAGGACTGCGCGACGGGCTGTTCTTCAGTTCACGCTTTGCGGGCCAGCCGCTGCTGCCCGATGTGCTGAATTACAGCGTAAGCAATCTGGCCGCCCTGCATCCGGAAGCACCACAGGCCTACATTCAACAGGTGAAACAGACGGCAAAACAGATTTTCATGGAACTGGCCGCGGCCGTCCCATTTCCCGAACGCGCCGGCCGATGGGTGGAAGCTGCGGCTACCCTGCACCGGATCGGAGCCAGTATTGATTACTACAGGTATGAGGGGCACACCTTTTATCTGATAATCAATTCTTCGCTGAACGGATTGTCGCACCGGGAAATTATTTTGACAGCCGGGATTGCCTCGTACAAGACGAAGAAACGGCTGCGGCAGAACATGCTTCCCTATGAAAGCCTGCTTGAGCCGTCTGATCTGGAGCATATGATTCGTCTTGGGACGCTGCTGCAGCTGGCGATTGCACTGAACCGGAGCGAAACGCCGACCTTGAAGCAGCTCAGTGTGCGGGCAGACGGGAATACGCTCCACCTCCAGCCTCTGGTAGGTAATGGGCCGCTCACAGTGGAGCGTCAGGAGGTTGAGTCGCTTGCCGAGGACTTTGCCAAAGCTTGGGGGCTCCAGCCTGTCCTGTACCCCTGCTAGGCGCTCTGAAGAGCGGAACCGTTCAGGCAGAGCCCCGACTGCAAAATGAAGGGTTCTTCACTTGAAAGTTTGCCAAAAAAGCCGCTGATCATCATTTTAATGACAATCAGCGGCTTTTGCTATAACGGCTATTTACTTGCCAGACGGTTTATTTCCTCCGCGCTCTGACAGTTATCTCGATTAACCCAAGTTCAGCGCCCTTTTGCAGCATTTTCAAGACAGCATCCCTGCTTATCGGTTGCCCATTGATCAAATCAGGCTTTTCCAAGAAGTGATATCCATAGCTTTGAATTGGCTGCGGAACGTAGAGCCTTCACGCTCAACGGTCACATAGTTTCCGTTGGGCTGCAGCTCGCGCGCCTTGACGTTATCGTTCAGATTCAGCATCAAAATATTGATTAGAATGTTGCGCAGCTCGCCATCCAGAACCGGGCACATCAGCTCGACCCGGCGGGAGAGGTTGCGGGTCATCCAGTCAGAGCTGGACAGATAAACTTCTTCCTCGCCGCCATTGTGGAAAAAGACAACCCTGGAGTGCTCCAGGAAACGGTCCACAATGCTGATAACGCGTATATTCTCGCTTCGCCCCGGAACCCCCGGACGCAAGCAGCATACGCCGCGCACAATGAGCTGAATTTGAACCCCTGCTTGAGAAGCCTCATACAGCTTGTCAATCATATCCTGATTGGACAGGGAGTTCATCTTGGCAATGATCTTCGCAGGGCGCCCGGCAAGCGCATGCTCCTTCTCCCGGTCAATCAGCTCAAACAGCCGCTCCTTCAAATTTGTAGGGGCTGCCGCGAAGGCTTTCCAATTATGCGGAACCGAATAGCCCGTCACCTCGTTAAATAAAGCCGATGCGTCAATTCCGATAACGGGATGAGAAGTGAACAGCCCGATATCGGTGTAGAGCTTGGCCGTACTCTCATTATAATTTCCCGTGCCGACATGAACATAGCGTCTGAGAGCATCCTCTTCACGGCGGACAACCAGTACCATCTTGGCATGAATTTTGAGCCCGATCAGTCCATAGACAACATGGCAGCCAGCCTTCTCCAGCTGTCTTGCCCAGGCAATATTGCGCTCTTCATCGAACCGTGCCTTCAGCTCGACGATAACCGTTACTTGTTTGCCCTGCTCCGCAGCATTGGCCAGTGCCTGTACCAGCTTGGAATCGCCGCTTACACGGTAGAGTGTCATTTTGATAGCTAATACATCAGGGTCCTCGGCCGCCTGCGTGACGAAATCATTGAACGCCTCAAAGGATTCATAAGGATGGTACAGCAGTACATCCCGGCGTCTGATGACCTCGAACAAGTCATCCGATTCCTCGAATTCAGCCGGGTAGACAGGCTCCAGCTTTTCATAGCGAAGATGTTCACGGCCGGGAACCAGCCCATTCAGCTTCATCAGAAAGCTGAGGTCGAGGGGACCATCAATTTCAATAATATTGTCTCCGATCTCCAGCTCTTCCTTGAGAGTCTGCAGCGCATAAGGGTGCATGCCTCTTGCAATCTCCAGACGTACCGGCATCCCCCACCGGCGTCTGCGCAGCTCCTTCTCAATTTCCTCAAGCAAGTCTTCCGCCCCTTCTTCATCGAGCGTCAGATCCGCATTGCGGGTTAATCTGAACGGATTTACTGTGACCGGTATATAGCCATTGAACAACGTATCCATATGCTTCTCAATTAATTCTTCCAGCAGAACGAATTCTGTTCGTTTGCTGCTTATTTTTCCCGGAATCTGCACCAAACGGGACAAAATAGACGGTACTTGTACAATTGCAAAGAGCGGTTCCTCATCCATCCCGCAGCCTACCTTTTGCAGCAATACAGCCAAATAAAGCTCTTTGGTATGTACGAGCGGGAACGGGCGGCTCTGGTCTACAGCCATAGGGGTAAGAACGGGAAACACAATTTCCCTGAAATAGATTTCCATTGCCGATTGCTGGGTTGGAGTCAAATCCTGCAGTTTGCGGAAGCGGATACCTTCCTTTTCCAATCCGCGCAGTGTCTCCCTGTAGGTCCGGTACTGTTCAGACACCATCGTTGATGTATGCTTCAGCAGTCTTCGCCACAGTCCTCCGGGCGTATAGCCGGTAAAATCTTTTTTATGATAGCCTGCCTTGATCTGATCCTGAATGCCAGCAACCCTGACACTCATAAATTCATCCAGATTGCTCGATACGATTGCCAAAAATTTCATTCGCTCGAGCAATGGCGTGTCCGGATGGTGAGCCTCCGAAAGCACTCTGCGGTTAAACTCAATCCAGCTTAGATCCCTGTTGACATAGTGGGATAACTGCTTTGTCATGACGTATTTCCTCCCCCGTATATGCCATCATTATCCTATCCTTTTGTTAAATGGATGTTAATGAATTGTGATGGGAATGTAAAATAAACGAAAAAGGGCAGATTATCACTACCATCTGCGGATACTCACATTGCCTTTGCGCACTTTTGCTTCAATCCATCCGAGCAACAGACCCCGATAATACGGACGGGTAAGGGGAAAAATTAAAGAAAATCCGACAAGGTCAGTAATAAATCCCGGAACGATAAGAAGAAATGCGCCCAGCAGCACGCATAAGCCATCAAGCATCATCAGTCCGGGAATTTGTCCGCTCTGCATTTGCCGTTGCGCCTCCAGGAACACTCTAAGCCCCTCCCGGCGGGCCAGATAGACACCCGTCGCTGAGGTAAGCAATATGAAAAAGAAGGTCGGCCAGCCTCCGATCCACGCGCTCACCTTGATTATTCCCCATACTTCAATAATCGGCAGAATAAGAAGAAGTCCAATTACCCATTTCATGTGCTTTGCACCCCCTTCTATCTATTATCGTCTGCGGCAGCCCTTTGAATCAAGGCGTACAATTCCGGGGCCGCCTTATCCAGCCGTGCAGGCCGAAATTCCTGATTTACCCATACATGACGAGTTCCTCCATCTACAAGCAGCTCTCCCGGAGGTTCCGCGTGCAGGCCGCCTGCCTCCTCCTTATTCTCTCCCACAAGACGGATTTGGGATTCAAAAGTTAATCTGAGCGGTGAAAATTCCTTCATTCGGGTGCAAACTACAATTTCATCATCATAGCGGGCCGGTTTTACAAAGCGGCAATTGAGCTCGGTCACCGGAAGCAGCATGCCCTGCTCTTCAATTGCAGCGTATGGTACGCCCGCATGTCTGACCCATTCCGTCCTTCCAATCTCGAACCAGTTCACATAGTTAGCATGAAACACAACCTGCATTTTGTCGGTCTCCTGATAGCGCACCCTCAATGGATGAACATGCCAGCGGGCTCCCTGTATCTGTCTTTGCATGATTTCTTCACTCTCCTATTGAGCCTGAATATAAATCAAGAGCGATGGTCAGTTGCACCATCGCTCTTGATTGTGTATGTTGTATAACCTGCTATATAAGCGGGTGATTTGAATCCATTACATTACTTTTGCTTGTCCGGAGTAAATAACCCCTGCCTCACCGTATACAGTAACTTCCATGCCGTCCTGCAACAGCTCCAGCACATTCTCAACACCTAGTACTACCGGGATTCCCAGGTTGAGGCCAACCACTGCCGCATGGCTTGTAATGCCGCCTTGCTCAACAATCAGCGCTGCTGCTTTTTCAATAGCAGGCATATATTCTTTATCTGTCGAGGACGTAACCAGGATTGCTCCTGCTTCCGTCTTGGCAACAGCCTCTTCAGCCGAACGGGCAACAACAATTTTACCTGTTGCGCTTTGGCTGCCGATGCCTTGTCCTCTTGCCAGCAGATCGCCAACATGATGAATTTTGATCAGGTTCGTGGTTCCGGAGCGGCCAACTGGTACGCCTGCAGTGATAATAACCGTGTCACCCAGTTGCACAACGCCGGAATCAATACCGCCGCGAACTGCGATTTCGAACATCTCATCAGTCGTTTCAGCCGGTGTGCCTTGAACAGGCAGTACACCCCAAGTGAGTGCAAGACGGTGAATGACCTTCGCATCAGGAGTTACCGCAATGATTGGAGCTTTTGGACGATATTTAGAGATCATGCGAGCCGTATATCCGCTCTCGGTAGATGTAATGATCGCCTTTACTCCCAGATCCAATGCGGATTTTGCAACAGATTGGCTGATTGCTTCCGTAACGGTTGTTTGCTGGGCATTTGCCTGCTTCGTGAAAATTTCACGGTATTCCAGTGCAGCTTCTGTACGCTTGGCGATTCTCGCCATTGTCTGCACCGATTCAACCGGATATTTACCTGCAGCAGTTTCGCCGGAGAGCATGATCGCATCTGTACCGTCGAAGATCGCATTCGCCACGTCACTCGCTTCTGCGCGGGTCGGACGCGGGTTGCGCTGCATGGAGTCCAGCATTTGTGTAGCTGTAATAACCGGCTTGCCTACGCGGTTACATTTTTCGATCATTTGCTTTTGAACAAGAGGAACCTCTTCAGCCGGAATTTCCACGCCAAGATCTCCACGAGCAACCATCAGACCGTCAGATACTTCCAGAATTTCATCCAGATTGTCGACGCCCTGCTGGTTTTCAATTTTGGAGATGATTTGGATATGGCCTGCGTTGTGCTTCTCAAGCAGCTCGCGGATTTCCAATACGTCGCTTGCTTTACGAACGAAGGAAGCCGCTACAAAGTCGATGCCTTGCTCGATACCGAAAATAATATCGTTGGCATCCTTTTCTGTAATACCAGGCAAGGAAATGTTTACGCCAGGAACGTTAACGCCCTTCTTGCTCTTGATTTGTCCGCCGTTTACGATACGGCAATGGATCTCAGTGCCTTCAACCTTCTCAACTGTCAGACCGATCAGACCATCATCGATCAGAACGGTAGAGCCAACAGTAACATCATTTGGAAGGTTGCTATACGTTACAGGGATACGGGTACGATCGCCAAGAATTTCTTCAGTCGTCAGCGTGATCGCATCGTCCTGGTTCAGTTCGATTGGCTCTTCTTTCAGTTTGCCCAGACGAATTTCCGGTCCTTTGGTATCCAGCAGGATGGCAACATTTGTGCCAAGCTCTTTGTTCGCTTGTCTGATGTTTTTTATACGGTTGCCGTGCTCTTCAAAATCTCCGTGGGAGAAGTTAAGACGGGCAACGTTCATGCCAGCCTGAATCAGTTTTTTTGTATTTTCCAGAGATTCACTGGAAGGTCCAATCGTACAAACAATTTTTGTTTTGCGCATGTTAGGTTTCCTCCGTTAGACAAACATAAATGACTCCGATGCCTTTGGCTGTCGAAGCTTCGTTTCTGGTCAAATCTGAACAATTGATTAAACAGTCCCGCCTCCTGCCGAATTTCACAGGCAAGCAGCTCCGTCCATAGACAGACGAAGCTGATCGTTGTACGGGCTTTGTATCGCCGGCTGCTGGCAGTTACCCGGCTCGGCCTTGTTCGTTTACATCCCAACCAAGGCTTGACCAAATAAAGCCGAACACCCTCTCACACAGAAATACAAGTCAAGATAGAACATTGTTGTTCTATACATGGCTTGTATATCAAGCGTCAACATCTGCCGTTGTCTTAGACAAAGACAACAGCATTTAGTCTGGAAATATAAGGATAGCCACAATTCCGTGTCCGTTATTCCTATATTTCAAAAAAAATTCACATCTTTATTCAAAATTACACGATTCTGCGGGCCTTGTACAGTCTGTTCACAAAAAAATTACACTTGGGCCTGTACAGATTCCATCGACACCGGTTCAGAAACGGTATCTGTCTTCGCCGCTGCCGTTTCAGAGAAAGCACCAATTTTGCGGAACTTCTGATAGCGGTCTTCGATCAGCTGATCCGCGGATAAGCCTGAAAGCTCTGTCAAATGGCGCTGAAGGGCTTCTCGAAGCACCTCGGCCTGCTGCGGCAGATCACGATGCGCGCCGCCTTCTGGCTCAGGGATAATCTCTTCGATAATTTCAAAGCCCAACAAATCCTTGGCTGTGATTTTCATCGTTTCGGCTGCCTGATCCGCCTTGGATGCATCCTTCCACAAAATCGAAGCAGCTCCATTCGGGGAAATAGCCGAATAGATCGCATTCTCCAGCATCAGGACGCGGTTACCTACGCCAAGTGCCAGCGCTCCTCCGCTTCCGCCTTCCCCGATAACAACACAAATGATCGGCACGCCGAAAGTTGCCATTTCGCGCAAATTGCGGGCGATCGCTTCGGATTGGCCGCGCTCCTCGGCTGCATTACCAGGGTAAGCTCCTTTAGTATCAATGAGCGTCACGATCGGACGTTTGAACTTGTTTGCCTGCTGCATCAAGCGCAGCGCCTTGCGGAAGCCTTCCGGATGCGGATGACCGAAGAAACGGGCAATGTTATCCTTGGTGTCCTTCCCGCGCTGATGGCCGATAACCGTCACCGGAATATCGCCAAGCTTAGCCAGTCCGCCCACAATCGCCAAATCATCCGCGTACAAACGGTCCCCGTGCAGTTCAATAAAATCTGTGAACACCGCATGGATAATATCCAGCGAAGTTGGACGCTGATGATGGCGAGCCAGATGCATCTTCTGGGCAGCCGTGAGCTCGCTGTAGAGCTCCTGTTTGAGCTGCTGGTACCGAAGTTCAAGACGGGAAATTTCGTCGGCGAAATCAATCCCCTTTTCCTGTCCGAAACGCTTCAGCTCATCGATCTTCATTCGAAGCTCCAAAAGCGGCTTCTCGAATGGAAGTTCACCCGCCATATGAAACATCCTCCCTTACAGTATGCATATCAAGCAGCTTGATCAGCAGACCCTTCAAGTCTTTCCGATGAACCACCTTGTCCAGCTGTCCATGCTGCAAGTTAAATTCCGCCGTCTGGAAATTGTCCGGCAGTTTCTGGCGAATCGTCTGTTCAATAACAATCCGTCCCGCAAAGCCGACAAGTGAGCCGGGCTCGGCCAAATTGTAATCGCCAAGCATTGCAAAGCTTGCCGTTACCCCTCCGAACGTCGGGTCGGTCAGCACCGAAATGTAAAGCCCGCCCTCGTTCTGGAACTTGGCAAGCGCAGCGCTTGTCTTGGCCATCTGCATAAGGCTTAGAATACTCTCCTGCATACGTGCTCCGCCCGAGGTCGAGAAAATAAGAAGCGGAACCTGTTTTTCCAATGCCTTTTCAATCGCACGCGTAATTTTTTCCCCGACAACCGACCCCATGCTGCCCGAGAAAAAATCAAAGCTCATCACTGCCACAACGGCAGGGAATGAACCGATAGTTCCTTCTCCGGTTACGACCGCTTCACGCAGTCCCGAGTTTTTCTTCTGGGCTTCCAGCTTGGAAGCATAACCCGGGAACTCCAGCGGATCCACCGACTCCAGCTCCGCATCGAACTCTTTAAAGGAACCATCATCGGTAATCATCTGAATTCGCTCCCATGCATTCAGCCTGAAATGGTGGCCGCAGGAGGAGCAAACTTTCAAATTCTTTTCCAGTTCCTTGCCATATTGAATGTTCCCGCACTTGGGACATTTATTCATAAGCCCTTCCGGTATGTCCCGCTTGGGACGATCCGTCGCTGAAGGAATGGTCGCATATTTCTTTTTCTGAAATAAGTCCTTAAACATATATGACACCTCTTAGGGGGCGCAATAGTATTGCAGCGGTTGCCCTGCCATGTCTCCGTTTCACTGGAAGATATTCCGTACTAAGCAGGGCGCTGCCGCTGCAACCGAGCAGGGGGCGCAATCATGAATGGAGAATTGAATTCAGTACTTCCTGTACTTCATCCAGCTCTCCGGAAGGAACCAGTATCTCGTATTGCTGCTTGGAGAGATTAATCGGGCGTAGCTGAACCAAAAAGCCCTCTTCTGTTAATCTTGATTTAATCGTCTCCGCAATCTTAGTTGTTGGCGCGATATAGATCACCGTCCACATGAATGAACCCCCTAAACCGTCTGGATCAGGCCGTATAATGGAATAATGATATCATAACTCGTCTTTTCACCGCAACAAATGGGTTTTTCTGCTGGAGGCGCCAAAGCTTACTGGTAATCCCCATAGTCGTGCGCTTTAGGGTCCTTGTGGGCGATCCTCGCCGATGCCGCAGCAGCCAAACCGGATACCAGATCGTCCAGAAATACATGAATATGCTTGCCTTTTTCGTTGAGTTTCTTAATGATCCCGGGCTTGACTTTATCTAAATATCCGAAGCTTGTCAACCCGATCATACCGTAAACATTGGTAATTCCCAGCGCCATCGTCTCATCCACACCGTACAGCGATTCATCGGCTTCCATAATCGACTGCAGCGGCTGGGGAAGCTTTCCCTGCTCAGCCAGCTCATCCAGAGCAATGCCTGTATACAATACATACTGTACTTCCCTCTTGGCAAGAATCGCCCGGACACTTTCAACACAATCCTCCAACGTCAGATCAGCGTTATACGGATGCTGCAGCATATATACTATTTCGGCTACAGCCTCAATGCTGACGCCCCGGCGGTGCAACAGGCTTTCCAGACTCTGTGGCATGCTTATCCCTCCCGCTAGCTTGTATGTCTCCCTAATCTATGCGGGATAGGAACCTAATGTGACTAAAAGTTCCCGGGGAAAGCTGCAGCAAACCGTCAGGACCACAAGCTATCTGATAATCGCAGAGCCGCTTCCCAGCAGCTTCCCGATCTTCTCAAGCAGCTCTGGCGAAGGCTTCACGCTGTACTTCTCGCTAAGTGCCAGCGTCCGCTGGTCGCGCTCATAGAACAGCACTGTCTCCAGGTCGCCGGCATGAGCAGAAATAAGCGTTTTGAGCTGCTCCAGACGTCCATTCTCTTCCTTGTCAGCGGCAATCTTGACATAGAGCCGCTGCTTGCGCGATGGACTTCGGCGGGGAGCAGCTTCAGTCCGTGCTGCCAATTTGTCCTGACCGGATGCCAAAGCAGCCGGCGGGCGGGAAGATCCATCCGCCGCCGTTCCGGCAGCGGGCCGCTCTCCTCTGCTGCGGGCAGAAGCCCTGTGCGAGTGCGCCTGCTGGAGCAGCTTTGACGCCTGCTGCGGCAAATCTCCCGCCGCAAGCGGAACCGCCGTCTCCACGATAAGCTTGAGGTCTTCCTCCTCCCGCTGCACGGTAGCCTGCACCAGCAGCAGCGCTCCCTTGGCAAACTCATGCTGGCTTCGCTTCCACAGTGACGGAAAGGCAACAGCCTCCACGCGCTCCAGATGGTCCTCCAGCTCCAGGAAGCCCATCGCCTGGCCTTTCTTCGTGGTGAACGGCTTGACCGAAACGACCATTGCCCCGATAACGACAGCAGCACCGTCCGCGCTATCGTATAAATCAATCATCCGCGGCAAGCCAAGCCCGTCGAGCTGCTCCGCATAGGCATTAAGCGGATGTCCGGAGAGGAAAAGCCCGAGCAGCTCACGCTCCAGCTCCAGCTTCTGAATGGAGCTGAATTCGGCTACCTCCGGCATCTCAACATCCCAGTTCTGGACTTCCTTGAAGTCAAACAGCTCGATTTGCAGTTCCTCGCGCTCTTTGCGCCATTTCAGCGCCGCCTCCACAGTTTCATCCAGCGCCGCAAGCTGCTGGGCGCGATGCCCCGGCAGTGATTCTGTTGCGCCTGCCTGTATCAGCGATTCAAGCACCCGCTTGTTGACGACCCGCAAATCGACACGGCGGCACAGGTCCAGCAGGCTTGCAAACGGCTTCTCCAGCCTCTCCTTCATCAGCGCCTCTATAGCAGTTGTCCCCACGTTTTTGACCGAAGCAAGACCAAAGCGTATCGTGCTGCCCGAAGGGGTAAAACTCACACGGCTCTCCATAATGTCAGGAGGCAGCACCGGAATGCCCATTCGACGGCATTCGTCGACATATTGTGCTGTTTTCCGATGATTGCCTGTCACAGACACGAGCATGGACGCCATAAACGGGACAGGATAATTGGCCTTGAGCCAGGCGGTCTGGAAGGCCAGAACCCCGTAAGCGGCTGCATGGGCCCTGGGGAAACCGTAATCGGCAAAGCGCACAATCATATCGTAGACCCGGTCCGCTTCCTGCCGTGTATATCCTTGACGCAAGCTGCCCTCTACGAAGTGCTCCCGCTGCTCGTCCAGCACCTCACGCTTTTTCTTGGATACAGCACGCCGCAGCAGGTCCGCTTCACCAAGCGAGAAGCCCGCCATGACGGCCGCAATCTGCATAATTTGCTCCTGATAGACAATAATGCCGTACGTATCCTCCAGGATCGGCTCCAGCGCTTCGTGCGGGTATTCAACCTCAATCTGCCCATGTTTGCCCTGAATATATTTAGGGATAAACTCCATCGGACCCGGACGGTACAGTGCCAATACAGAAACGATATCCTCAAAGCCGGAAGGCTTCATATCCTTCAGTACTCTGCGGACACCTGCTGACTCCAGCTGAAATATGCCCGTCGTTTCACCTTTCCCAAGCAATTCGTAAGTAGCCGGGTCATCATAGGATATCGTCCTGAAATCGATCTCCTTGCCATACAGCTTCTTGATCCAGCGGATGGTCCGCTCCAAAATGGACAGCGTACGCAGACCAAGAAAATCCATCTTGAGCAGTCCGACCGCTTCCAAATTCTCCATCGAATACTGGGTCAGCGCCGTCTTCTCCGTTCCGCTCTGAAGCGGCACATAATCGGTCAGCGGCTCGCGGGAAATGACAACGCCCGCAGCATGTGTCGAAGCATGGCGGGGCAATCCTTCGACTTTAATCGCCATATTCAGCAAATCCGCCGTCTGCGGCTGCCGGCCCGCCTCCTCCAGCGCCTCAACTCCCTGAAGCGCTGCTCCGAGCGTAATCCCGAGCTGTTGCGGAATCAGTTTGGCGACACGATCCACCTGCGCATACGGTACATTCAGCGCTCTCCCAACGTCGCGAACCGCCGCCTTGGCCGCCATTGTACCGAACGTAATAATTTGGGCGACATGCTCGGCCCCATATTTGTCCGATACATAAGCAATCACTTCATCACGGCGCTCATCATTAAAGTCAATATCGATATCCGGCATCGATATCCGCTCCGGATTGAGAAAACGCTCAAAGAGCAGCTTATGCCGGATCGGGTCGACATCGGTAATCCGCAGCACGTAGGCGACCAGGCTTCCCGCCGACGAGCCGCGTCCAGGCCCTGTGCGAATGCCCTGTTCATGGGCAAAGCGGATGAAATCCCAGACAATGAGGAAGTAATCGGAGAAGCCCATGCTGCTAATGACCGACAGCTCATAGTCCAGCCTTGTCATAGCCGCTTCCGCAGCGCCCTCTTCCTCCTCGGCTGTACCAAAATCAGGGTAGCGTTCATGCAAGCCCTGCAAACAGAGCTCCCGCAAGTAAGTCCGGGCATCCAGGCCATCCGGCAGCGGGCTGAACGTCGGCAGCACCGAACGGCCAAATTCCAGCTCTAGCCGGCACTGGCCGGCAATCCGCACTGTATTCTGAATGGCACGCGGCACATGGCGGAACAGGTCAGCCATCTCGGTCTGGCTCTTGAAGTAGAGCTGATCGGTCACCATCTTCATCCGGTTCGTGTCATCGACCGTCTTGCCTGTCCCGATGCAGATCAGGAGGTCCTGCAAGGCAGCGTCCTCACGGCGCATATAATGAACGTCGTTCGTTGCCGCAAGCTCAATGCCTGTCTCTTCAGCGAGCTTGAGCATGCCTTGTATGACCTTCTTCTGTTCCAGCAGCCCGTGATCCTGAAGCTCCAGATAAAAGTTTTCCCCGACAGCTTGCCTGTATCGCAGTGCTGCCGCCTTTGCCTCTTCATAACGGTCATGCAGCAGATGCTGAGACACCTCTCCGCCGAGGCAGGCGCTCAGCACGATAAGCCCCTCCGCGTGACGGGACAATGTCTCTATATCAATGCGCGGCTTGTAATGGAATCCTTCCAGATGGCCGATCGAGCACAGCCTCATCAGATTCTGATAACCGGTATAATTGCTTGCCAGCACGATCAGGTGATAGATTGGCTGGTCTTTGCGCGATCCCTTATCGAGACGGGAGCCCGCCGTAAAATACATCTCGCAGCCGATAATCGGCTTAATGCCGCGTTCCTTGCATGCACGGTAAAACGGAATGGCGCCATACATGACCCCGTGGTCTGTCAGCGCCAGCGCATCCATTCCCAGCTCTGCCGCCTTGTCCACCAGCTCCCTGATGCGGGCGGCGCCATCGAGCAAACTGTATTCGCTATGCACATGCAGGTGAACAAATGCATCTCCACTGTTCATTTGACGTACGACCCTTCCGGTTTATATTTATTCTATTTTATCATAATGTGCATGCAGAAGCCCATAAAATGAAACAGGCCCTCTGCAGACGAGCGGCTGATACTAAACCTTTAAGGGCGGTGGCATGCCGTGAATATGAATGTTTTTTTGTCGAAAACGGCCGTGGATTTCTTTATTGCTTTCGGGGTTGTCATTGGCGGGGCGCTGCTTGCCGGGGTCGGATCGGTACTGGTGCTGCAAGCTCCCGGTACGGTTATGCTGGAGACTGCGGCCAAGCTGAAAATATGGGCAATTGTAGCTGCGGTAGGCGGCACGATCGACCCGATGCGGGTCATTGAATCCAATATGCTGGATGGTCATCTGTCCCCCGTGGTGCAGCAGGTCACCATTATTATTACAGCCTTTTTGGGCGCACACATGGGAACGGAACTGGTCAAAATGATCTGCGGGGAGGTTCTGTAGCGATGCGCGTTCCGCCCTTCGAACGGTATCGCGGATTTACACGCGCCGCCGGGTGCTTCATTCTGGGCGCTGTAGTCGGCGCAGCGGTATTCAACAGCATCAACCATAATCACCTGAACGAGCTGCACCGCTCCGTAGATAAGCTGAATACCGTCATTGAAGAAAAAAATCATGATATCAAACAGCTCACTGAATATAAAAATGAACATAACAACGTGATTAAAACGGTCCATATTTATGTAGAGAACAACCGGATGAAAAAGCCAGGCACAGGTATAGATTCACGGACCGAACTGGAACTGAAAAAAATAGTCAAAAAGGATTTTGATATTTTTCTCGGACGCAAAGTCTATGATATCGGGGACGATTCCCGGCTGACCCGGACACTGCTCGGCAATAAGGTATACACCATAGGGGTGGACAACAAAAAATTTCAGGTTCAGGTCAGAACGATGCTCGTTGTGGATACTTCCTTAACGGTATGGGTCACAGCAAAGATGCAACCTGCTCTTTAAAATGATACAATGGATCAGGCACCCAAATCTGCCAGACTGTTCAGCAATAATTGGATGCCAAGCGTACCCATATCATAAAGGAGCGTGTCTACCATCATGGCCGTCATACAATGGCTGCTTTTTGCAGGAGTTGTGATTACCCTTTGCCTTACAACCTATTTCAGCTATAAAGCGCGCCGTTCGCAGGAAGCTCGCGTTCGCGGATTAAATACAGCCCGGATGAACATCAGCATGGGCACAATGCTCGTCATGCTGTCTCTCATTCAGATGGTCATGTTCAGCGGGTCCACTGTCAGAATGATTGTAGGTGCCGTATTTCTGGTGCTCGGACTGTTCAACCTGTTTGCAGGCATCCGCAACCGCACACTGTTCTTGACCATGAAGCAATAGGCCGGGGTTCTCAATCAGTTTCTCACATTTGATTTAGACTCATGAGTCGGGTTATTTTATCCGCAGTGAAGGTTCTTTTTTCTCAAAACAGGTGTTGAAGCATTTCACGCTTCAACACCTGTTTTGCATACATCTTCTTCTGCGCTTCGTATAGATAAATATGATTTACTTTTAAATAATGTTATTGAATCAACAGATACACCTGTGGTTAAATCCTTTTATCCAGGGAGAATATACAATGAAAAAATTATATACGCTGCTTCTTCTCGCCTTGATGCTGAATGGTTGTGGAATTGAAAGTCAGATGAACAACCCGGCACCTGAAAATCAGCCCTTGACTAGCAATCAAAAACAAGTTGACGACAAGTTTACCGTTTACGATGAATGGACCGAAAACGGACTGCAACTTGAAATGCACTACTTAGATCTAAAAGCTGGCTATAAGCTCTATGAAAATTGCTTTTTAGAGACGGCCTCTGCGATTAAACTGGATCAACAGACGGAAGGATTATTGCTTAAAATTAATGGCAATGATCCGAATATGATTATTAATCATGACAGTGATAACCGGTTTGCCTATTTAATATGGGCAAATATAGATGGACATCTTGAGCTGATTTTTAACTCTTTGGAGTTGGAAATTAATAAAGACGATAATTACATCACGTCCATAACAGACGATAAACAGATTTCCATAACCGACACGGCAAATGATTTTAAAGCAGATTTTACTCCGTACATAAGTGAAGGTGAAGAAAAATTCTATCAAGACATCATTAATGATCCCGATCAGGTTAAAGGGTTATTTACAGCTTCAAAATGGTTCATGGCCGTAGAATTTCTTGAAGATGAAACTACCTTTCGAATAAAATTGACAAAATTATTTGGTGGATACCGGTCAGCCAACCCGTCAGGATATTTTGAGTATCAGTATACGTATGAAAACGGGAAGTTTTATTTGAACAAGGAAGCTTTCTACACAGTTAAAGGATTAAATTTGATCGATCCGGTTCTTATAAAAAATGTGGATTACAACTAGCTAAATTCAAGCTGATGCCGGAGGCTCAACCGGAATCAGCTTGTTTGCTCTTTATGCACATCACGTACGCGGATGTCAAGGATCAATCATTTGCGCACTCAGCATGGCCTTGGCAGCCAGGCCGTGATCATCGACAATTTCGATTTCCAGCTTGGCAGACTTCCGGTTCATCTCCAGCAACCGCGGCACGATGGAGATTTCATGATCAATCTGGATCGGTCTTACAAAGTAAGTCGTCACGCTCTCCAGCACGTGGTCGCGCTTGCCGATCTCCCAGATCAACAGACGCCCGGCTTGCATAAGCAGCGTCATCAGCACCCCTTCGGATACCGTGCCGAGCGGCCCGGACATCTGCGGTGTCATGCGCCCCCTGTACAGCCATCCTTCCCCTGTCCGCTCCCCGGTTATTTTCGTAAATCCGCTCCAGATCAGATCGTCGAAGGTTTCACCGGATTGCGGCTGCTTGCCGGCAAACGGCATTGCCGACAGCACCTCCTGCCTGGTGACAACGGCAATGAGCTTGCGCTGGCGGTCGACAATCGGCAGCAAATCAATGCCTTCCGAGGCCATCGTATGGGCAGCAGATGTGATCGGCGTATTCGCACGGACGGTAATCGGATTGCGGGTCATCAGCCTGTCCACCGTCTGCGAAAGCGGATTGCCAGCCGCATCTCTGGACGTAATGATGCCGATAATCCGGCCCTTCTCATCGATAACCGGGAAGCGTGCGCGCCCTGTCTCCCGCTGCAGACGTTCAAACGTCTCCATCGTATCCCCCGGGTGCATCGTCTCCAATGTCTGCCCGAAGGTGACAATATCCTCTATCCGCATAATTTTCTGCTGGATAAGGCGGTCATACATGGCACGGTTAATAATTGACGCCACAGTGAACGTATCGTGCTTGCAGGATATGACCGGCAGCCCGCGCTCGTCCGACAGCCTTTTGACTTCATCGCTGGTGTCGAATCCCCCGGTAATCAGCACGCCTGCGCCCTCTTCCAGCGCATAATGATGCGCATCTTCACGGTTACCTACTATGAGCAGGCTATCCGCGTCAATATAAGGCAGCATTGCCTCCAGCTTCATCGCGCCAATGACGAATTTCTGCAATGTTTTATCCAGTCCCGATGCTCCGCCAAGCACCTGGCCATCCAGAATCGTCGCGATCTCCGAGAAGGTCAGACGGTCATGCTGGCTGCGCTGCTTCTTCTCAATTCGCACGGTGCCGATTCTCTCTCTCGTGCTGACAATGCCGATCTTCTCGGCTTCCTTCAACGCCCGGTACGCAGTACCTTCACTGACCTGCAGCGCTTTGGCAATCGAGCGCACGGATATCTTCTCGCCGATCTTGAGCTGTTGGATATACTGCAGGATAAATTCATGCTTCGTTAGCGCCTCATCTCCGGGTTCTATCGTCTCCACCGGTAATTCCCCCCTGCCAATTGTAAAAAAACATTTTCATTTTAGGCCAAAAGCAAGTAAAGTAATAACAGGCAATCACTTTTTTAACCCAGGCTGCACCTGCGGCTGCCTGAAGGAGAAGCACGCATGGATTACATACTGGATTCACTTATCAATTTATTCTTTCTGTCGATCCCGCAAACCTTTATTTACTTAATGTTCAGTTTTCTGTTCTGGGGACTCGCGCTGGAGCATTACGCTGCCAGGCTGTTTTGGACGAGCGCCCTTCATTCCTTGTATTTGCATATTATGGCGGATGTCATTCCTGCTTCTGTTCACATCCTGCATTCGCTGCTAGCCTTCGCCCTGCTTTTTTCATGGATTTTCCGGTCACTCAGCCTTCAGGCGAAGCTGGCCATCCAGATTACCTTTATTGTATCTGTAATTTGTTCCGATTTGGTTGCATTTCTGATCGGCTCCAGTGTGTTTGATTCCATGAGCCTACAGAATACGAACGTGTGGGACCGGCTGCTGCTGCATTGGCCCCTATTCATGATGGTTTCAGCTATCGGCTGGCTTCTTCATCGCCGCGCCTGCTATCCCGGCCTAAAAATGAAAGCTTTCCTGAAGAGCAAGCATCATCGCCCGATTTTTCTGTTTTGTGTGCTCATACTCATCCAGGCCATGACGCTTACAACCTATTTCTTTTCCCGTTATTTTACCCGATATGATCAAATTACCAAACTCCTGTTTTATATCGGTCTCTGCTCTACCGTATTCGTCAGCTTTATGGCAATCCGGCTCATCTTCAAAACACGGGAGGAAGCGATCACCGCGACCCGCAGCGTCTATGTCAGTGATGTGATGCAGATGCTGACGTCCATTCGCGGACAGCGTCATGATTTTTTGAATCATATTCAGGTAATCTCGTCCATGGTCACGATGAAAAAATATGAGCAGTTGAAATGCTATATTGAAGAGGTTGCCGTAGACCTCCAGGCACAAAACCGCACCAGCAGCCAGGTTCCCGCTGCCGCTGTCGCTGCCCTGGTACAGTCCAAGCTGACTGTCGCCGCGGAGCAAAATATCCGGTTCGAGTACGAAATTCCCGAGCGTTTCGATACTGTGCATGTGAAAAGCATTGATCTGATCCGCATTCTCGGCAATCTGACGGACAATGCCTTCGATGAAGTCATGACACTGCCGCAAAAGGAGCGTTCTGTCCGTCTTACTCTGAGACAGTATCATAACGAAGTGGAAATTGAAGTCCATAATAACGGCCGACTGCTCGGCGAGGAAGACCGGCTTATGATGTTCACACCCGGCTATACGACGAAGGAGCATAATCATTCGGGGCTCGGGCTGTCCATTGTCTCTGATCTGGTCAAACGGTATAACGGCTCTATCCATGTACATTCTGAGCCCGGAAAGGGCATCACCATAAAGGTTTTACTCCCGGATATTTTTCCGGTTGCAGCAGATTGACAGCAAAGCGGATGATTTTGTCGCCCTTTGCAAATAGAGCCGGGGCGCTCCTGACGGAGCGCCCCGGCTTTTTTTCACAGAAAAGACAGATACACTAAGATGGCAATCATGCCTTGGCACGGCGGGAACGGCTCTCCTGCTGCCTCAGCTTGAGCTGCCACATCCGTCTTTTCGCACGCTTGATCTTCTCCAGCTGCTGCCGGGTCTCCTCATCCACACCAAGCAGGGCATGAAGATTGGCTGCAATAACCAGAAGCGCAAAGCCGATCCATACCGCGCCGAACACGGTCGCCAGCGTCCAGGCTTCACGAAATTCCAGCTTGGGAATGGCGATCAGCACCATAACAAGGGCTAATGCCAAATAAATGGCATGAGGAAGCTTCTTCATATTCACGATTGATGGCCCCTTTCTGACAAAAAGGTTACTCTCTACCATCATCTTATGAAGTCCCGCCGCGATTTATGTGTACAACCTATTCGTAAATGTCCTTGAGGGCATCAGACATAATTTTGTTCACATCATCAAAAACAGCCGCGAATCTGCGCTCGGCCTCAAACAAGCGGTGGATATGCGGATTTAGGCTAATGACCTCATACAGCCTGTTCATCGTATCCAGATCGCCTTCGCTCGGCTCTTCCCCCGCCATCATCTTTTGCTGAAAGCCTTCCTGCCGGGAGCGGAAATCATCCAGCATCCTCTTCGCCTCGCTATCCGATTCAACCACCTGGCGGGCAGCCTTTAAATCCTGTACCTCCAGGCTTTCACGGAGTGCCTTGGCCAGCTCATATGCTTTATCATATACGTTCATGTCGAATCCCTCCAAAACGTGTTAGATCCTGCCCCACCGATTCATTTCCTTCGATCATACCATCAAGTCCTTCTCCAGCCAAGTCATTGTCCCAACTTTGATAACCCGTACTTTTATTTACAGCTTTGAGTGGGTCAATCACCAAGGGATAGATGTCCTCATATGATGAACTAATTGCAAGGCTTCCAACCTTCACACTCGTTACATCTGCTGTGGAAGGAGATCAATAATGCTCAAATCGAAAGTCGCCGTACAGGTAGTCAGCCCAGGCATCCTGTCAGATGACGCACTAATGCTTGGCGAAGCTTATTTGAAACAATGGAAGATTCCGCAGGGCCAATCCATCGAACTAAAATTCGGAGCCTACAAGCAGCAGGTTAAGGTTGTGCCGGTTCCAAAATTCGAAGGGATGCGCATTAGCCAGTTGCTTGCCAAACGTCTTGGCTTGCCGGGCAGCACCAGCCTGCGCATCCAGTACCGCGCTTCGGCGATGACACTGTCGCTGGGCCCGCTCATCGGGGTGCTGATTAGCCGGGATTACCCGGATACACCGGAGAAGCCGTTTGGTTCAATCACTATGTTTTGCAAAGAACTGGTGGATGCCTGCAAGGTTCAGGGGGCTCACGTGTATTTCTTCACCCCAAACCATATCGGCAGCAGTTCCAGTTCCGTTCAAGGTTGGGTGTACGCTTCAGGCTGGCACAAAATAACTGTTCCCGTCCCGGATGTGATCAACAATCGTCTCACCTCGCGCAAGCTGGAGAACAAGACGAGTGTCCAGCGTCTCATCAGGGATGCGAAGTCCCGTTACCAGACTCAGGTATTCAATGAGAAGTTCCTGGACAAATCAGAGGTATTCGACGCGCTGCGAAATGATTCAGCCCTGCACCGATACCTGCCTGAATCGCATTTGCTCAAAAATTTTCCGATGCTCAAAACGATGTGCTCGCGCTATTCCACTATCTTTTTGAAACCAATCCGGGGCAGCCTTGGGAAAGGCATTATCCGGGTCAAAAGGAGCGAAGGCGGGTTTCAGGCCATGTATACAACACCGCTAGGCACCCGCAAAGAACAGTATGCAACGCTGACAAAACTATTCTCCAGTTTGTCAGGCAAAATCAAAACCGTCCGCTACCAAATCCAGCAAGGTCTCCAGCTAATAGACATCGGCAAGCGGCCTGTCGACTTCCGCGCTCTTGTACAAAAAAATGCGACCGGAACCTGGGGACTGACCTCAATTGTCGCACGAACCGCAGGCAGCCAGCACTTTGTCTCCAATCTGGCGCGTGGCGGAACACTGAGCACCGTTAAGGAAGCTGTCGCCAAATCCAACTTAAGCGCAGGCAACAAAAAAGATGCCTCCGGCAAGCTGCAGCGGGCTGCACTGGAAATTGCCAAAGGGGTGGATAAATATATCCCCGCCCACTTCGGCGAGCTCGGCATCGACCTGGCATTGGATACAAGCGGACGGGTATGGCTGCTGGAGGTCAACTCCAAGCCTTCCAAGAACGACAATACACCGCTGAATAATGATCAGAAAATCAGACCCTCGGTGCGGCTGATGATTCAATATGCCCGCTTTATCTCCGGCTTCTGATTCAAGGAGGATAACATGACCCAGCCGCAGTGGAATTTGGGGATTCATATTGCCGAAGCGACCGTGCCCCCTCAAGATAAGCAGCGCCTTCCGGAAGACAGCTTCTGCCGCGAGCTTTGCCGCCTGGGGCATGAATATGGCTTTCAAGTCTTTGTATTTTCACCGCTGCATTACGATCCGGATACAGGCGTGCTTCAGGGCTATCAGCTTCAGGAGGGCGTCTGGGAATTCGGGCCTTGCCCCCTGCCGGACATTGTGTATGACCGCTGCTATTATCAAGGACGCCAGGAGCGTCTAAGAGATAAGGCAGCCATGCAAGCGATGATGCTGCGCCATCCATGGGTCCGGCTTGGCTCACAGCTTCCCGGCAAGCTTGATGTATACCGCCTGCTGCTCGGAGAGCCAGAGCTGGCAGAGCTGCTCCCGCGCACCGCTCCTTACCGGAGCAGCAGACAACTGCTCAGATGGCTGGAGCGGGAACCGGACGGCATCGTGCTCAAGCCGGATGCCGGCATGCAGGGCAGGGGGATTTTGCGCATCTGGCAGGGCCCGGGAGGCCTGCAAATCCAGGGCCGCAATGCGGCGAACCGTCCTTATGCTTATTCTTTCGGGCAAAAGGAGCAGCCTCTATCATCCTTTAACCGGATCATTTCAGGACGATCCTACCTGCTGCAGCCCTATCTCCGTCTGAATGAAGCGTCGCAGCGCCCTTTTGATATCCGTGTGCTGATCCAAAAGAATGCGTCCGGACGCTGGTCCATTACCGGCACTGCGATCCGGGTGGGAGAGCCGAATGTCCTGACCGCCAATCTGCATGGCGGAGGCAGTGCTGCTCCTGCTGAGCCGTTCCTCCAAGCCTTGCTGGGTACAGAGAAGAGTGATGCCGTCATGGAACAGCTGCATCAAGCAAGCTACTGTGCGGCCCGCAGGCTTGAGCAGCACTGTGGAAGACTCCTGGAACTTGGACTTGATTTTGGGCTCGAGGCCAATGGCAGACTGTGGCTGCTCGAAGCAAATTCCAAGCCGGGACGCTCCTTGTTTACATTGCTGGGGGAGATGGATATTGCCTCTCTGTCTCATTCCCGGCCGCTCCAATATGCCCGGCTGCTATGCAGCCGTTCGGCCCTGTATATGCCACAATTCGAAGCAAATTGAACTCACGCATTGATTTTAAAGAAGGGTTTTCCCACGGAAAACTTTCAGGAGGTTCATACATGAGTTTGACGTTTTGCAACATTCACTTTTCCCAAAAGCCAAATAAAGTCGTCTATTTATCCCAACCGCTTATTAAGCAGTTCAAGTTGACGGGTAAAAAGTCCATTCAACTGAAGCTCGGAAAAGAGGTGATCACCGCCATTGTCAGACCGCTCAAAAAAACGGGCAATCATCTGTACCTCTCATCGGGTGTACGGCAGTCGATCCGCATTCCCAAATCAGGCAGCGTCTACGTCACCACCTCCGGAGAGGATGAATTGCAGCTTGGCCCGCTAATCGGCGTGCTTACCGATTCCGGCCCGGGAGCAACTCCATTCGGCACGCGGACCGGCTTCATTAAGCAGCTTCTCAAGCTGGGGGAGAAAAGGGCGTTTTTCTTCGCCTTCACGCCACGGGATATCAATTGGCAAAACGAAACGGTCAACGGACATTTCCTTAACTCTCAGGGCGGGTGGTACCGTAAAGTCGTACCTCTTCCCGATGTTGTCTATAACAGGCTTCCAAGCCGCAAGGCAGAGACCACTTCCCCGATCCAGTCGCTCAGGGAAAGATTTATCCGTAAAAATATTCCTTTCTTTAACTGGAGCTTCTTCAACAAGTCAGATGTCTACAAATTGCTCGAAGGGGACACGGAGGCCGAGCAGCATATGCCTGAATCCGTGAACAATCCGACGCCGGAGAAGATCAAGGAGCTGCTTGAGAAGCACCAGTTCGTCTACTATAAACCAACGGCAGGAAGCCTGGGCAATGGCATCTATCGTCTGACCTATCACCCCAAACGCGGATATTTTGCCCGTTACCGCCGTGGAGGGAGCAATGTGCTATTGCGGTTCAACAGCTTCAAAAGCCTGATGCGGATGCTGACAGCCCGTCATGGCGGCTTTCTGAGCCGTTATGTGATCCAGCAAGGCATACGCTTGATTGAAATCGAAGGCTGTCCGCTTGACTTCCGCTTTCATATGCACAAGAACGGCAAAAATGAGTGGGTGCCTGTAGGCATTGGCGCGAAAAAAGCCGGACGTGGCAGCGTCACGACGCATATTAAAAACGGAGGCTCGCTGATGACACCGGAACAGGCGCTCAGCCGGACATTTGGGCCACGAGGCGGAGAAGTCCTGAATTACGCCAAGGCTGTTGCGATTAAATTATGCCAACGCATTGAAT
The DNA here is from genome assembly GCF_000422505.1 of Paenibacillus pinihumi DSM 23905 = JCM 16419. GTDB lineage: Bacteria > Bacillota > Bacilli > Paenibacillales > Paenibacillaceae > Paenibacillus_D > Paenibacillus_D pinihumi. The sequence goes on from NZ_KE383864.1 coordinate 1,136,341, forward strand.
ACAACTATCCGCATACCCTCGGGGAGCTGGGGCTGGACCTTGGCATTGACAAAGATGGTGAAGTCTATATGTTCGAAGCCAATGCCAAGCCAGGCCGTTCCATCTTCAAGCATCCGGCACTCAAAGATGAAGGACGCGCTTCCCTCTCCTATATTTTAGAGCATTGCCTCTACTTGAGCCGGTTCCGCAGGAGGGAAAATGAATGAACGTGGAATGGGTAGATGACGAGGATAGTTTCGAGCTTCACAGCAGCAAGCCTGTTCTGGCGATACTGACTGTAGAGGACGACTTGCAGTTTTTCCGGGGCAACCGCAGCAACTTTTCAGATTTGCTCCAGACAGGCAAAGAGCTGGGGTTCATAACCTACGTCCTGACGACCAGTGATTTGAACCTCAACAAACGGAGAGTAAAAGGCTTTGCCTATTCAGCAGAAACGAAAACCTGGCATCAGCGCATGTTCCCGCTGCCGGGAATTATCTACAACCGGATTCCGTTCAGGGAGGATGAGACGCAGCCGGCCGTCCGCCGCAAGCTGGCGGCCATTATGCGCCATCCGGGCATCCGCTTGTTCAATCCGAAGTTTTTTGACAAATGGAGCCTGTTTGAGTGGCTGAAGTTGTCCAAGACAACAAAGCCGTTCATTCCGAGCACCCGGAAACTGATGACTCCGGTCGGGCTGAAAAACATGCTGCGCAAGCATCCGTATTTATATCTCAAGCCGATAAGCGGCAAAGCAGGCGTGGGCATTATGACCATCCTGATTCAGCCCGATAAGCCGAAGCCTTACCGGCTGAAGGTGCAGTCCAAAAAGAAGAGCATTACCTACCGCTGTGCAAGCATCAGCAACCTGTGGTCCCGCATTAAGAAGCAGAGTTCGGGTGAAGCCTATATTGCCCAGCAGGGCATAGAGCTGGCCTCTTTCCATGACCGGCGGTTCGACCTGCGTGCGCTGGTGCAGAAGAACAGGCTCGGGCAGTGGGATCTTACCGGCATCGGGGCGCGTGTTGCGGGCTCCAGCAGCATTACGACCCACGTTCCTCGCGGGGGCTGTATCGAAGACCCGGAGAAGCTGCTCGTCAGTGCTTTCGGGACAGAACAGGCCCGGCGCCTGCTCGTTCGGGTGAAGCAGACCGCTATGATGATCGCCAAGCAGATTGAACGGGGAAGCAAATTTACGCTTGGCGAGATGTCCATGGATTTGGGGGTAGACGTAGACGGCAATGTTTGGCTCTTCGAAGCCAATTCCAAGCCGATGAAATTCGATGAGCCTCACATACGCAAAAAATCCCTGGAGCGTATTTATCATTACGGCCTGTATCTGAACAAACAAAAGCTGGAAAAAGCGGGAGGAGCTTAGCTTGAAGATACAGCTTCTTACCGGTGAGGAGTGGAGCAGGATGCGCCCCTCTCTCCTTGCCTTTATTGTGCGATTCGGGGAAAAGCGGCTGACGATGTCAGCCGTATCTGCATTAAAGATGCTTCAGCCTCATCAGCTTGAGGAACGCTATACGGGAAGCGGCATCTCGAGCTCTGCTGTAGCTGCTGCTGTTCACAAAGGCAAACTGGCCGGAGTGGCTGCTGCCATCGATTACGGTCAGGGAGCCTGCCTGATGGCCGTTCACCCGTCCAACCGCGGACATGGGCTGGGAGGACGTATGCTGAAGGCGATGATGAACCAATGCGGACGGCTGCAAGGAGAGGTCTCTCTTGATAATCCGGCCAGCATTTCCGCCTGCTTCCGCAGCGGAATGAAAGCTGTCGCTCTGCTTACCGGACCAACCGGCAAACCAACGCTGCGTTTCGAAGGCACCGCCCAGCCCGCGTGCTGCCGTCGTCTCACGGCGGAAGAAGAGGAGGGACTACTATGGCAAAGCCCATCCTCGGGATTATGACCTTATATCTGAATGATAACCGGATGCTTGAGGAGCGGAGCGTCTATCAGAAAATGATTGCTGCAGGACGCAAGCTGGGACTGGAAGTGTTCGTGTTCACTCCCCAGGATGTCAATTACAGCAAAAACCGGATTGAGGGGATGTTCTACGATGTTCAGAAAAAACAGTGGTCAAGGCGCTGGTGTTCCTTCCCCCATATGATCTATGACCGTTGCCGCATTCAGCGCAGCCACCGTTTTGAACAGCTCAAGCGGTTCCGTTCCAAGTACAGCCATCTTACGTTCCTCAACCGCCCGATGCGTAATAAATGGACGGTCTACAAAACGCTGAACGGGGACAGCCGCTTCCGCCCCTATCTGCCCGAAACCCGGATAATGGAAAGCAGCCGGGATGTATCGGAAATGATCTCCAAATATCCGCTTCTCTATATTAAGCCAATCAATGGAACGGGCGGGCGCGGCATTCTGCGGGTAGAGCGCCAGCCAGGCAGCAAAAGCCGATCAAGCCGTTCCGGGCGCACTTGGCTGATCCAGGGGCGTGATCATTCCCGCCGGATCATTAATCCGGAGAAGGTTACACTCCCTGTAATGCAGCGCAAGCTCTCAGGCTGGGGCATGAAGGTGAAAGGGACCCGCTATCTGATTCAGCGGGGAATCCAGCTCAAGCTGCCAAACGGCCGTGTCCATGATTACCGGATGCTGGTGCAGAAGAACCGGGAAGGCGAATGGGAGCCAACAGGCTGCGCCGGCCGGATCGGCCCCAAAGGCAGCATCACCTCCAACCTCCATGGCGGAGGCAGAGCAGCCGGAATGAAGGATTTGCTCGGACAATGGATTGGGAGCGAGGAGAAAATCGCCTCCATTCAGCAGGAGGCGGAAGAGGTCAGTATTCTCATTGCCAAGCATCTGGAGCAATCCTACGGACATCTGTGTGAACTTGCATTGGATCTGGCGATCGATCAGAAAGGCAAAATATTTCTGCTTGAAGTGAATCCGAAACCTGCCCGTGAGGTATTCGCAAAAGCTGGCGAGATGGCTACCTACCGCAATGCGATTATACGCCCTCTGGAATACGCGCTCTGGCTTTACGGCCAGAAGGCGCGCCGCAAGCAAAAAAGTGGAAGCGGCTCAAAATCTGTTGCGAATTAACCGATGCCTCCCTTCATCATAGAAAAGGCCGTCATCTTCAGCAGAAAGCTGAAAATGACGGCCTTTGTAACTGGATTAGAATTGTTTTGCCAGATCTTTCGCACGGGCAATTGCGTTTGCTTTAATCTCTTGAGCCTTGTCAGGAGCAGCTGCATGGCCTTCGACGAACAGGCCGTCAAAGTCAGTAATTCCGAAGAATTGCATGATGGTGCCGATGGTACGGTGCCCGAGCTCTACATTAGCAGCCGGTCCTTCGGAGTAGAAGCCGCCACGAGCCTGGATGTGCAGCGCCTTTTTGTCAGGCAGCAATCCTACAGGACCTTCGGCTGTATATTTGAAAGTTTTCCCTGCTACGCAATTCGCATCCAGGTAAGCTTTCATAACTGGAGGGAATGAGAAGTTCCACATTGGCGTAACGAATACATATTTGTCAGCATTAATAAATTGCGCATTGATTTCACCCAGACGTGCAACTTTTGCCTGCTCCTCGGCGGACAGAGTATCGAATGCCGCACCTGCTCCCAGTTTGCCCCATGCGCCAAGCACATCTGCATCAATTTGCGGAATATTTTCTTTGAACAAATCTACATGAACGACTTCGTCATTCGGATTTGCTTCCTTGTAAGAATCGATGAATGCTTTACCAGTCGCCAAACTAAAAGATGTTGTCTCATCAAGCGGATGTGCTGTAATATACAAAAGCTTTGCCATATTGTTCTCTCCAACCCTTCGCATTTCTAATATAATGAATCGATGCAATAATTGCGATCACCAATTACTTTATTTAGTATAGTTGCAGTTTAAAATATAGTCAATGAATTTATGTATAAAGGTTACTTACAATTTTTAACATACAAAACATCTCTCATGTAAAATTAGAAACCATTTATACCAGTCAAATTTATATATTCTATATAAATATGCGGCTAAGTCACCAGAGGATGATTTAGCCGCATCAAGATATTAAGCTAAAATTTGCAGCAGCTCATCAAAGCTGCTGATGAGATAATCTGAGCCTTGCAATTCATCGTCGCCCCCAAAGCCGGCATACTGACATCCGATGACTTTCAAGCCATTATTAAGACCAGCCTCTACATCCGAGCTGCGGTCCCCTACCATCCAAGCGCTTTGCAGGCTATGATCCTTCAGCAATCTGGATACCAGGTCGACCTTGGAGGCGGTGTCGAACTCACCTGCACTGTATAGCCCCGTAAACAGATGATCAATGGTGCGTAGGCTCGCTACCCCTTTGACATAATGCTCCAGCCCGTTGCTGGCTACAAACAGCTTGATTCCGCGCTGATGAAGCGCCTCAAGCGTCTCTATCACCTTCGGATACAAAATTCCGTTGCCAGCCTCCAGCTCCTCCAGCTCATACTGCAGCATTAATTCATTCGCACGCTGGTGTGCAGCAGGTGAACCGTCTGGCATAACCTTCTTCCAGATATCGTCGAGCAGCATGCCCAAACACGCAATAAGTCTCTCTATAGGCGGTGTGTCATTCGTATACAGGCCTTCTTTGCGAAGCTGTTCAAATATCCGCTTATGTACACTCTCAAGCAGGGTTTCGGTCTGGAACAACGTGCCGTCCATATCGAAAATGATCGCTTCGGGCTGCTGTAATTTAGTCTGAGTCAATGGTGTGTTCTCCCCTTTCCTCTGTCATTCCCTAGCATAACGGAACAAAGATAGTGCCGCAAGCCTTCCAATTTATATGCTATATTTCAAACTATCTCATTTAATAGGAGGCGGATTATGAGAACGTTCCGATTCTGGCTTGTTCTGGTATCTCTGATCATCATCCTGATCCATTTATCCGGTCATGATGAATACGGTATTTTGCTTATGTTCAGCAACCCTCTAATATTATGGATTTATGAAGCCTCATCGGCTTTCCGTCAGGCTCAAATACCCGTTGGTTATTATTATGTAACAGCTCTGCTCTTTTGGTTCCTGGCCGGCTCTCTGATAGATTATCTGATCAAACGGATAAAACACCGCAACAGAAGTTAATCCAATCAATGAATATCAAAACTGCTGTCCAAGGAATTAGCCACTACCCATACAAGCAAGCTGGCGCTGCCTTATATAGAGGCAGCGCCAGCTTGCTTGCTATTTTAGTTGCAGTATTAATCGCTACAGATTATGAGTTCTCTTGTGAATGGCTTCTTCATATACAGCCATCATACGCTGAACCATCGTGTCCAGTGCCCAATGCTTCATTGCAAATTTATGGGCGCGGGCACCAAGCGCTTCATGGAAGTTATCATCATGCAGCAGTTCATAGAAAGCTTCGAACAAGCTGTCCGGGTCCGATACAGGCGTGAGCAGGCCGGTCACACGATGCTCCGTCATCTCCGGCAGTCCCCCGGTATTGGTCGTAACGACAGCCTTGCCAGCAAGCTGTGCTTCGATAACGGACATCGGCTGATTCTCGATCAGGCTAGGGAGCACATAAATATCCGACTGTTCCAGAATCCCCGGAATATCATCTCTTCTTCCCCAGAATACTACCATATCGCCCAGGCCAAGCATCTGGCTTTGCTGGGTTAATTCCGCCTTCTTGTCACCATCTCCGACAATCCAGCATTCCCAGTCCAGCCGGGATGCTTTGAGCCGGGCGAGCGACTGCAGGAGGTGCTGTACCCCTTTCAGTTCCACCAGGCGTCCCGTGTATACGATAACTTTTTTGCCCGGAGGCCGGCGAAGCGCTGAAGGTGTTTGCATCGCATTTAAAAATTTTGGGATATCATAACCGTATTGGAATACTTTCAACTTATTTTCAGGTACGTGGAATTCATCCGTCAAATTGTTTTTCATCCAGTTATTTGCAAGTGTCGTATACTCCGCTGACGAACCGCCGAAATGTTCCATCTGGTCATAATACACCCGGGCAATATGCGAGGCAGGGCTGCTGTACAGACTCGTCTCCAGGTGATACCGCATTTCATGCGCTACACATCCGTGAATTGTAGCAACCTGAGCGGTTCGCGGATGGCGGATACGATTGATCGAAATTGTCGAGAAAATATCCTGGGTATGAATAACATCGTAGGATTCGATACCCAAATAAGCAACTGACAGCTCATAGGCATAGCGCCTGAATTCTGTATATTCGATTAGTACATGTTCATGAATCGCCGGATAAAGACCAGAATTAAGCTTGGCTCTTAACATTGGCAGAAAATGACTGGTCTCAATTCGCTGCCCTTTATTGGCAATATGAACAAAACTGCCTGCTTCATCGCCGTAACCAAGCAAATCTACCTCATGACCCAACGCTTCCAGTTTCATCTTCAATTGTTCCATATAAGGCCACACGCCCCCCAGATGCGGGACATGCCAATAGGTTGCAAGGAGTATTTTCATTCAGATGCGCTCCTTTACTGTTTCTTAAGATGAAATCCGGTATGATGGCAAGAGACCGCTGCCTTCCAGCAGCGCCCTGATTTCAGACATGGTCATCAGTGAGTGCTCGCCCAGGTTGGAATATGCCTCAGCAGACGGAAAGTTGACGTAAGAACGGTTCAATTCAGAATGTCCACTGGCAGGAAGTACAACAATATAATGATCGTCAAGGATGACCGCATTTTGGCTCTCAAACGGCGAGAGCAGAATCTCATGCAGCTTCTCCCCCGGCCGGCAGCCGATCTCTTTCAGTTCTACCTGCTGCTCGCCGTAAGCTTCAATTAACACCTTAGCCAGATCAGTAATTTTACATGCCGGCATTTTGAGCACAAAGGTCTCTCCACCCTTGCCGTGCTCAGCCGCAGTAAGCAGCAAACCGCTTGCCATCTGCGGCGTCATAAAATATCTGACCATCCTCTTGTCAGTAATACTGATCTGCCGGCCCTCCGTAATCTGATCCAGGAACAGATGCAGGACGCTGCCGCTGGAACCGAGTATATTGCCGCCCCTGACATTGACGAACCGGGTGCGGGAGGTCTGCAGATTGGCATAGGTGATCAGCTTCTCACCAATCGCTTTGGTCATTCCGTAGAAGTTAACCGGGTCAGCCGCTTTATCGGTCGAAATATTAATGACTTTCTTGACATGGCATGCCATTGCAGCTTCAATGACGTTTTGCGTTCCCCCGACATTCGTTTTTAATGCTTCATTTGGCTGTTCTTCACAAATATTAACATGCTTGAGCGCCGCAAGATGAAACACATAATCCACTCCGCTGCAGGCTTTCAGCAGCGCCTCGCGATCCCGTACATCTCCGATGCAAAACTTCAAACGGGAATCATCCAGCTCCCACCGCATCTTCACCTGACCCGACTCATTGCGCGAGTAGACGATCACCTCACGCGGATTCTGAAGCAAAAGCTGCTTGACCAGCTCTTGTCCCCATGAGCCCGTCCCTCCGGTGACCAGAATGACTGCGTTCTCGAACATGTGTTTACCTCCTTAGATTAAATAAATGCCCTGGAGCATATGCTGCCATAAATGATTGTTGCCAGCCCACTTCTCCCCGTTAGGAAGCTGTATCCCACACACTTTCTCCAGCGGCCAATCCAGCTCGATAATAGTGCTTACAGGGGCATGATTGACAACCAGCACTTTGAAATCATGCTGAACAAGACCGGAGAGGACATTTTGCAAAGCAGCCGCTTCCTCCAGTGTGCCTTCCGTGCGGACGAACAGCATCCGCTGGCTTGTCGCCGCCTTCTCAAGGAAGCGTTGAATCCGGCGGTCATATTTGGCTTTAACTTCCGCATAAGTGCCCAGATGGTACAAGGAGTTAGGCCCTATCTCAAAATCATGATTGGACACAAAATTATAAGTGTCATCCGATACACAGATATGGGTATCTCCAGCGTATCCGATGACCCGCAGATTTTGGGCATCCATTAAGCCCGCAAACCGGTTCTGCAGCAGCCGGGTAACATCCGGCAATATGGGCGAGCCTGCCCAGTCCAGCACGCCTGCAAACGTGCGGAGGTTGTTTTGCTTGAGCTGAATAGATGCAAGACAGAGATCGCCGAGGCTGTAAATGGCATTGTAAGACCCTTTAATATCCTGAAGCTTCATCCCTGATCATCTCCCTGTTCGTCTTCATCTTCTTTCCATACCCGGATTTGACCCTTCATCGTGTAGCGGTAAGCAGCTTCGAGCCCCGCCTTGAGCGGCTGTTCGGGCTTCCACAGCAGCGCTTGCTGTGCCTTGATGTTGCTTAGGCAACTGTGGCGGATGTCTCCTGTTCTCGCAGGCTTGTAGATTCTCTGCAGCTCCCGGCCATTAATCTGACCCATCAGGTCTGCCAGTTCATTAACCGAGACACTGGCGGCCGTGCTTGCATGAAGCGTCTGCCCGTCCCCCCTGCTTGCTGCAGCCAGCAGGGCGGATACAATATCTCCGACGTAAATAAAATCACGGGTCTGTCCGCCGTCTCCATGGATCGAGACTGGCCGGCCCGTTTGCAGCCGCTCCAGAAATACGGCGACTACACCGCCTTCGCCTTTTGCCGTCTGGCCGGGACCAAACACGTTACTGAAGCGAAGAACCGTATACGGGACGCCATAAAGCTTGTTGTAAACCTGAATGTACGATTCTGCAGCCCATTTGGACAGCCCGTAGCAGGATATCGGGCGGGCAGGGTCCTGCTCCGAAATTTGCGTTTTCTCCAAATCTCCATACACAGCCGAGGTAGAAGCAAAAACAAGCTTGCTTCCCGTCACCCGGCAACCCTCCAAAAGATTGATCGTTCCCCCAATATTGACATCCGCATCATACCCGGAATTCAGCAGAGATTGCTGGACATCCGTTTGCGCTGCAAGATGAAAGACGACATCCGGCTGCTGCCGGACAATCAGTTCGCGCGCCTCACGGCTCCGGATATCAAGCTGCAGAAACTGCACCTTGGGATGTATCTTCTTTACACTTCCGGAAGCCAGGTTATCAATGACCGTAACCTGATCTCCACGGCTGGCAAGAGCGGCTGCAAGATGGGAACCGATAAACCCGGCCCCGCCTGTCACGAATGCTTTCATGGCGACTCTCCCCTATGGTTTTTTATATCCTATGTCAGATGGGAGACTTTGGAGTAAGATATTCGCCTGAAATGAAAGATAAATAGGTAGACAACGAGTTCTTCTAATTGGAGGATTCATATATTAATAGCAGCAGAACCTTTTCTTCACGCTAAATTGTGGCCAAAAACCGCTCACTTCCGTCGTAAAAAGACATATAAGGAGGCAGCATGAATGTCTGTCTATCGCATTTCATCCAATGTGAATCATTTGATTTCGAGCCCTCATGTTCAAAGCTTTGATCTGAGTGTTCATAACAGGGGGACCCGCAGCTTTGAATCACTGCTTGAGGTAACGGGGCCAAGCGGCATTTTCTACATGTCGCTGTGCAGCCTCGCTCCGTATTCTGGGGAGGGAGCCACCCATGTTTTTCGGGATGTCGCCACCTGGTATACCCCTTTTGATTTGAAGCTGGTTACGAACATCCACAATACGGATTCAGTAGCACTCGACCTGGAGATTAAAAATTGGGGCGGTGTTGTAGCCAGGTTTTCACATCTCGAATTTGAAGTCAGTTGAGAGCAGCTCAACTGAAAGGCAGATTTTGCGGCATGAATTTGAAGGTTGACCTGCGGTAAAACTATTAATTCATTATATGTATCAGGCTGCTCTCAGCCTGGTCTTGTAAAAGGAGGCGTTCGTTTGAGTTTTCCAGTGACGGGAGATTTGTATAACCGGATTTTTCAGCAGCAAATTTCCAACCCTGAAGTTCAGGTCGATTATGAAGTCTGGACACGGATCAATACCTTGCTGCCTGCCCATTATTCCCTGCCGGACAATAAAGTCATTCCGGTCATATCCCACATACCTAAATAAAACCAGGACAGTTGTAAAGGTTCACGGCACTGCTGTCCATTTCGCCGGGAAGAAGCCTCCGCCAATTCAAGATCATTGGCAGGAGGCTTACCTGGTATCAGACTTATGGCCGCCCGTTATATTTTCGAAACATACATAGAAGCAAAAACTGAACTTTTCACTTAACTCGAACGTCCAATTAGGACAAATGGAGCTGGTGCATCGTAATAAAAAACTACCAGCCTGGAAATAGTGGAGATAGTGCAAAAAAAAGGAGGCGCTTCATAATGCGCAAAAGACTGTCACTGCTCATGGTCCTGCTCGGCATCGCCACCTTGCTTGCGAGCTGCGGTACAGCAAATCAAGGCGCTGGCAACGGGAAGCCGCCCGTGTCGGAAACGAACAAACCGCCGGTAACAACTCCGGAAAAGCCTGAGGAAGAGCCAGCTCCCCCGGCAGACCCGATCCTGGAGCAAATAAGCAAGATGACAATCGAGCAAAAAATAGGCCAAATGATGCTGGTCGGCCTGGACGGCACAGCGCTGCAGACTGAAGCACGGGAGATGGTGGAGAAAAACCATGTGGGCGGGTTTATTTTGTACAAATATAATATTACCAGCCCTTCTCAAACACTCGGTCTGCTTAATGAATTGAAGCGTGAAAATAAAGATAATTCGGTCCCGCTGTGGCTGAGCGTTGACCAGGAAGGCGGCAGGGTCAGCAGAATGCCGAAGGAGTTTGTGAAGATCCCTTCCGCCCGCGCAATTGGCGGGGTCAAGGATTCCGGGTATGCCCGTGGTATTGGAGAGGCGCTTGGCGCGGAACTGAGTGCGCTTGGCTTCAATATGAATTTCGCTCCTGTAATGGATATCGACAGCAACCCGGCCAATCCGGTAATTGGCGACCGCTCTTACGGACGCAAGCCCGAGCAGGTCATCGATAACGGGATTGCTGTTATGAAGGGATTGCAAGCCCGTGATGTCGCAGCAGTAGTGAAGCACTTCCCGGGACACGGCGATACTTCGGTCGATTCCCATCTGGATCTGCCTGTCGTAAGCAAATCGCTGAAGGAGCTGGAGAGCTTTGAGCTGCTGCCGTTTGCTGAAGCTGTAAAGGAAGGGACAGATGCGGTCATGGTTGCCCATCTGCTCATTCCGGCGCTGGACAAGGATTATCCCGCTTCCATATCCAAAAACATCATTGGCGGATTACTGCGGGAAAAGCTGGGGTATGACGGCGTCGTCATTACCGATGATATGATGATGGGAGGCATTACAAAGCATTATGGGCTGACCGAAGCTGCTGTGCGTTCCGTTCAGGCAGGCAGCGATATTCTGCTGGTTGGCCACGATTATAAGCAGCAGACTGCTGTGATTCAGGCACTGATCAAGAATGTAGCGGATGGAAAGCTGACGGAAGACCGAATCGATGAGAGTGTCTACCGGATTTTGAAGCTCAAGAGCAAGTACCGTCTCGAGGACAAGCAGCTGGACAGTGTAGATGTGAAATCGGTGAACAAAGAGATTCAGGCCGCATTGAATGCAGGAAAGAAATAAGATAATGCTAACGCCCAAAGGCTCATGCTGCTTACTGGCCTTTGACAATAAAAAAACGTTGCCTTCTCATTTATTGAGAAGGCAACGTTTTTTGTTTCATCGGCATCATTTGGAGGTGATCCGCCAGCTGTGTAGAGACAAGCTGCGGGAGATTAGATCCGGCTTACACCAAGTGTTACAATCTCACACGGACCAACCGGAAGCTGGCAGACAGACTGTACGCTTTTTGCCAGCGCTTCGCCTTTATCCTCCAGCACATTGCTGCGGTATGCCAAGCCAAGCACAGGCGCGGCAGAACCGGCAGCAAGCTTAAGCCCGGTTTGTTCCGGTTTCATGTTATACCAGCGAAGCAGGAAGTCCCCGGATTGCTCGTTCACCTTCAATGAGGAGAAAGCAACCGAATCGCCCGACCAGTCGAAGAGAGCGCCAGCCGGAGCAAGCGTGCCTTCGTGCACAGCCGTCTGGCTCGCTGTCCATGGCACCTGGAACTGATAAGCCGCAGCATAAGCGCCGGACGCAGCCCCGTCTCCGTTATGCGGCAAAATCATCAGGCTGAAGCTATGCTCGCCCAGACATTGCGCCTCCGGTGTCGGGAATACGCCCCAGTCGCCCAGTTCGGCTACAGCGCGAAGCAGGGTAACGGCAATTGTATTGCGTCCGTCGCGCAGCACCTCGTATTCGTTCAGACCAAGATTGGCAACTGTCAGACCCGCCTGGTCGCTGCTGACATCAACGAATGCCTGCTGATGCTGGGCATTGCTCGGATTGATCCATTCTGCTGCAGGCTCATTGTCGCGCTCGGCGATTTCAAAGATGGAATCGGCGTGGTGAACAGATGCCACAAGGTCAGTCGGGAACAGAACACGGACACGGTGGTCCTTGGCCTGGTTATTGAAGGTGGATTTCCATTCAATGCCCTGGCCTTCACGAGTCAAGGCAATTACCGTACGGATCTTCAACGGAACCATCTCAGCTCTCCGCTGTGCTTTGCGCTCAGGGAAGTAAACCGCTTCACGCTTCTCCACTTCGAACAGCTCGTCCGCAGAAGCAGGGATTTCCCACTCATGAACAATTTCAATCGCCGCGCGGTAAGGGCTGTCCTCCTGAATGCGAATGCTCGCATTCAGTCCTTTCGTCGTCAACGCCTGTTCGCCATTTGGCTGCTTGTACATGTACTCGTTGCCGATATCGCCTGTATTCTCATAGACGCCGAGATCACGGTATACTTGGCCTGTACGCTTGTCAGTCAGGCTGAAGGAGCCGTCTTCGGCAACCTCCACGCGAAGATAGTCATTCTCCAACGCTTGTTGCCCTGCAACCATGGAAGTCTGCGACTGTCCGCTTACATTCGCATTGCGGACCCATGCGAAAGCTGCCAGTCCAATTGCCGGCACCTGCTTCGCCTCAAAGGTCAGGCGCACTTTGCGGCTCATGTACGGCTGGCGGAACTTGTCATCCGGCAGCTCATAGCCGAATTGCAATCCCAGATCGGCAACCGTATGCGCAATAACAGCACCCTCATGGTCTACAAGCGTCCGTCCGGTTACATCGACGGCATACATCCGTTTGTTCATTTCATCAAGCGGCACGCCTTCACGGAAGTAAATACGCGCAACATCGATTTCAACCTCAACGATTCCGCTGCGTGTCCATCCTGTCGTATTGTATACGACAACCGGCAGCGCATCCTCGCCATACTTTGCGAAGACTGTCGTATCTACAGCTTCTGCGATAACTGCCTTGCTCTCATCAATAATCGCCTCTGCTACGTGACGGCTCTTGTCAAAGCGGGTGACCATCTCACGGTGTACTTCATCAACACTGCAGCCGCAAATACTGTCATGCGGATGGTTCTGCATGAGCGTTTTCCACGCATACGTAAACAGATGATGCGGATATTCGTGTCCGAGCGAGTAGGCAAAGGCTGCAAGCGGCTCAGCGACCTTCTCCAGCATTGCCTGTCCAAGCTGGTTCATCTGCTTCAGATATACGCGGGCCGAAGCCGTATTCACAAGCGTTGACCAGCCGTCTGTCCGCTGGCTGCGCAGCTCGCCCTTGACGACAGACAGGTCTTGGATAAGCGACTTATTCACTGCCGCCAGATAATCCTCAAAGTTGGAGTGGATAAACTCCGTATCCGGATACAGCTTGCGGGCCATTTCGATAGCAGCAGGCAAATCCTGCTGGATCGGCTGATGGTCGCAGCCGTTCATGAACAGCAGCTGTCCGGTTGCTGCATATTTCTGTGCTTCCGCCAGCTTGCGCTCCCAGTATTCCGCCGCTTCTGCTTCATCAGTCGGCACTTCATTGCCGTTGCTGTACCAGTTGGCGAACAAAATGCCCAATACCTGCGAGCCGTCCGGCCCTTCCCAGATCAGCTCGGAGAAGGAGGATTCGTAAGCGGAATCGGCAACTGTATTATTGAAGCCGGTCGGCTTCACGCCTCTGCCGAACACCGCGTTGTCAATGCCGGCCTGGCGCATAATTTGCGGAGCCTGGCCGATATTGCCGAACGTATCCGGGAAATAGCCGACTTTGGCAATCGTGCCATAACGGCTGGCATCCTGATGCCCGATTTGCAAGTTGCGGATATTCGCTTCACTGCTTGTCAGGAATGCATCCTGCAAAATATACCATGGCCCGATTGCGATCCGGCCTTCCTTGATGTAATGCTCCAGACGCTCCCGGTTCTCAGGGCGGACCTGCAAATAATCTTCCAGAATGATCGTTTGTCCGTCCATGTAATAGCTCTTGAAGTCCGGATCCGTATCCAGCTTGTACAGCAGTGTATCCACCAGCTTTACAAGCAATACATGATGCTTCTCATATGGCAAATACCATTCCCGGTCCCAGTGGGTATGGGAGATGATATGGGCTGTTCTTTTTTGGGTCATTGCTTGAACACCTCTTTATGTTAATCAGTTCGCGGGTACTGCCTTGATTTCCACCTGACCGGGACGGTACACCGACAATATCCGGCCTTGCTGATCCGCTGCAAACAGTACGGAACGCTCCTTCTCCAATACAAATGCGTATTTGACGCCGGTTACCGGGTCTTCGACCTCAATTTCTGCATCCGCACCAAACTCAGATACAAAGGTGAAAAGCGCGCCATCTTTGAAGGTCAGCTTGCGGCCATAGATACCGTGCAGTTGTCCGCCTTGCAGCCAGTTCAGCTCAGTGCTGCAACCGGAAGAAGCGAGTGCATATTGGTAAAGCGCGGATACCGGCTCTGTGCGGTCATTCAGCTCCACAGGAAGCGGACACCACAAAATTCTTCCTTCGCCGTGCGCCAGCTCAATCAGCTGATCGGCACCTTTTGGAGTTGCGGCTGTCTGAGCTTCCTTCCAGACCTGCGCAATTCTGCGGCTGCCGAATGATACCGGGAGCAGTTGATCGCCGATGCGCAGCAACTCCTCACGGCGCACGTTTACCAGTTCTCTTGCTCCAAACAGCTCCTCATGACGGTCAACTGGACGCCAGTATGCATCAATGCCCGTCGGACCTGTCAGCAGCAAGGTCGCTCCCGTCCGCGCCGTATAATCCAGCAGCTGATCCAATGCTGCATCATCAATGTTATGAGCGCTTGGTACGATAACAAGCTTGGCAGGCGCCTGTTCCAGTTCTTGCAGCTGGTATTCACCGACACCGCGGAACGGCTTGTTCAGCTCATAGGCCAGCACGCGCGTTGCCCGGGTTGTCGCATCGAAAGCCAGCTTGCGGTTGGAGAAATCATTGGAGTACGGGAAGACGACTACGGTGTCCTCCAGCTCACGCCCGGTGAACAAGTCTCTGATCTCGTGAATGAAGCGTCCAAAATCATACGAAACATCCGCCTCCGGCTTCTCTGTCCCATCTGCCCGGAGCGCACCGATATGCGATTCGTTGGCGTTGTCCATGTAGAAGTTCGTATTCCAAATCCACTGGACAGCTCCCGCTCCGCCTGTTGCAAAGGCATAAGCATATTTACGCTCCAGAATGCTGCGAAGCTCTTCTTCTGAACGCTTCGCCCGGCCTTCCGGGGTCTCTACATACATAATTCCGGTCTCTTGAACGATTGTCGGCTTGTTCAGCGTCTTGGCGAAGATGCTGTCCCATACCAGCTGGTCATTAAGCCACCACGAATGGACAGTTGTATAGTCAACAGCCTCCCCGTAGAAGAACGGTGATGGACGCTGTGCGCCGAGCGCTTCGTCCTGACCGACGGTTACCATATGATCCGGGCATTCCGCCTTGATTGCCTCATACAGCTCTTTTGCCCAGCGGTTATGCATCTCCATCGAGAATAGTGCATAGTCCAGCCAGCGTGTTCCCTTTTTGCCCTGATGCATGTCCTGCACGTCAAAGTTGATTTCCTCTGCCTCTGGCGGCAGGGCCGACTCAAAGCCAGACAGCTGCTCCGGGGTCATATTCCACAGCATTTGCAGACGCTCTATGCTCTGGTGACGTTCCTTCAGCCACGCGGAGAAAGCTGCTTTCTCGAACGGATCACGCGCCGATCTGGGGCCGTCGGAGAAGATGCGCGGAGGATCGAACATGGACGGCTCATTAATCAAATCCCAGTCCACATGTTTGGAATCTGCATGTCTGGAGACAATCGATGTAATGAACCGCTTCTGCGCCTCTACGCTGCGCGGATCCAAATATGGATTCTCTCCTTCCCACGTCTCCGGGGTAAAGGAAAAGAAGGTAAATGTAATTTGCAAATCATGACGCTTCGCCGTCAATAAAAACGCATCGATCGCGCGCAGCACTTCCTCAGAAGCATGGCCGTCTACTTGCATCACATTGCGGTAAGCGGTCCAAATGCCGGTGCGAATCCAGTTGATGCCCGCATTGCGCATCTGCGCCATATCCCGGTCCCATACTGATGCATTAGGCAAAAACAAAAATTTGCGCGCAACATCCGAGGTCATATACGTCATGCCGACAACCGGCAGCGGACGGCCATCCTTCTCGAAATAATCGCGTCCGCAGGTAACCGGACTGCCTTCTGCCAGCAGCTCGCGATCCATTCCCCAGAAGCCCTGGCGGAGAATGCGAACCTCTCCTGTGAAGGATTCTGCCTTGCAGGTAACGGTGTAATAGCCGCTCTCCAGTTCAAGCGGAACCGGAATCCGTACAATGCGCTGTTTGGCAGAAGCTTCAATCTTCACTTGTTCATTCCAGCGCTGATCCTGTTTGCTGTCGTGCTCGATTCCAATGGAGAAGCACCAACTCGCACCAGATTCAGTATGCTCTTGTGTAGCAGAACGCGCGAGCTGCTGAATTTGCAATGTCAGCATGGCACGCTCGCCCGGCTCATAAGAGGCATAATTCGGTTTGATCCATAGCTCCGTTACACCTTGACCGCAAAATTGTGCCCAGCGTCCAAGTGTCTCCGCCCCATCAGCCGACCAGAAACGTTCGGACAACGGCTGATTGACAAACAGCCAGCGGCTGCCAGCGAAGCTGCCCTTCGTGTTCTCCCATAGCAAGACAGGAGCGGCAACCTGTCTGCCATCTACAGAAATTCCCTTGAGCAATGGATACAGGTGAGCATCCATTGGTCCGGCTGACCCCATCTGATGCGGCAGATCACTGCTCTTGGTTACATGCGGAACCATATTCCATGTATCCGATACGTCGAACATTGCTTCCTTGCCCTGCAGCAGCGGAATGTCCGCATTCGCAGACAATGTACGAATCGGCGCTGAATTTACAGGCAGCATCTCATGAATCCGAAGCTCGCGATGGTAGGCAGTCTGCTCGCTTTCCGCGATCCATGCCCCCGCCCCATTACGGACAACAGGACGCTTGAACGGGGAGGCACCAACGCTTATCAGGCCGCCACCACGTTTCAAAAAGCCGATAATCTCGCTCCATGCTTCTTTCGGGAAGTACGGCGCGTGCAGATTGACGAAGCTGCCGCCTTGTGCGGAGCGCAGCGCTGCTGCAAGGTCCCCTGCATCGACCACTTTCCCTTGACGGGAAAGCTGATCTTCTGCTTCAGAGCTTAAGCATGACTGCTGCGGAAACGATGCGTCGTAGAAAATAATGTTGCTCATAAAATCTCTTCCTTCATCGCCTTATACACAAGCTGGGAGAACAGGCTGTTCGACCATGCAAACCATTTGCGCGTAAAGATGGTTGGATCGTCAGCATGGAAGCCTTCATGCATATAGCCGGTATCCGCATCTGTCGCTTCCAGCATGTTGATCATCGCCAGCTTCTCCTCGTTGCTGGTCGCAGTCAGACCCTGCATCGACAAAGCCATATGCCAGATGTAGTCTGGCGGAGTATGCGGGCTGCCGATACCCTTGGCCATTTTCCCTTCATAGTAGAACGGATTATGCTTGCTCAAGGCAAATTTTCTTGTGTTCTGATAGATCGGATCATCAGCAGTCGTGTAACCCAGGTAAGGAATAGACATCAGACCCGGTGTACCCGCGTCATCCATCAGACAGTAATTGCCGAAGCCGTCTGTCTCGTAAGCATAGATCGGACCGAATTCAGGATGGCGGTAAACGCCATACAGCTGAATGCCGTGATCCACATCTTCCTCGAGCTTCTTCAGTTCTTTGACAAAGTCCATGTCACGGAATACCCACTCGGCAATTTCACCCATTTGACGAAGCGATACCACTGCGAACATATTGTCCGGCACATTGTAATGGAAATCGCAAGCATCATCGCTGGAGCGGAAGCCGGACCAGATCATTCCGGTATAGTTCACTGGCATGCCAAGACCGCTATTGCGCAGCGAATCTGTCGGAATACCATTGTCTCTTGTGAAACGGTAAGGCGATTGCTCAAAGTGGCGCTGTTCTGTCTTCCACAGTTCAACGATACGGCGCATTGCCGCTTTGAAGCCGGAATCGAAAATATCTGTCTGTTCTGTCTCTTTCCAGTAAGCATAAGCCAATCGGATTGAGAAGCAGATGGAATCGAGCTCAAACTTGCGCTCCCATACCCATGGGGACATTTCAGTCTCATCTGTGGTATTCCAGTGCCAGTCATTTGCCGATTCATTGAATGCATTGGCATACGGGTCAATTTGAATATACATCATATGACGCTTGATCAGACCGCTGATAATACGCTGCAAATCCTTGTCATCCTTTGCAAACGGCACATAGTGGATCACCTGCTCAACGGAATCGCGCAGCCACAGCGCAGGGATATCTCCTGTAATAACGAAGGTCGTGCCGTCGTCCATCAGCTTGGTCGTGGTTTCCAGTGTGTTCGGAAAACAGTTCTTGAACAACTGCAGCAGCTTCGGACGATGCGCAAGCTTCTCCTCCGCTTCCTTCAATACATCCTGAACCGCCTTCGGCAGCGTAAGCTCAGGCATCGGAATTTTTGGTAATCTGAATTGCTCCATAATGTATAGACTCCTTTTAAGGCTCAACATAACAGTCAGTTCTTGTCAATTCGGCTCCAGCAAGGCTGCGGGAGAATCCTCCCTCCCTTCGCCAGCTGCCTTATTTCCAAGCATTTTTGTTGAACTTCGTATGATAGTGTAGCAAAAGCTTAAATATATCCCTCTCATCGGGGATAGCTTTGTTCAAACTACTCTTTCACCGCACCAACGGTCAGACCTTGAACGAAGTAGCGCTGGAAGAACGGATACGCTAATACGATCGGCCCGGTTGCCAGTACAACCATCGCCATACGCGAAGTATCCTGCGGCATGGATTGCAGCACGCCGACGCTCAGCGATGTATTTTGCGCGTTTTGCAGAATGAATTGCATGCTGTTCTCAATTCGCATCAGCATGGACTGCAACGGCACCAGATCCGGGGTGTTAATGTACAGCAGGGCGTTGAACCAGTCGTTCCAATAACCCAGTGTACTGAATAGGGCAATCGTAGCCAGACCCGGCAGGGACAGCGGCAGCACCAGCTTGAAGAAGATGCCGAACTCTCCGGAGCCGTCAATTCTTCCCGATTCAATAATGGCATCCGGTACCATTGTTGAGAAGAATGTACGCAGAATCATAATGTAAAAGGCATTGACAGCAAGCGGCAAAATGAGCGCCCAGATCGAATCCTTCAGGCCAAGCAGCTGCGTAACAACGATGTACGTCGGTACAAGTCCGCCGTTAAACAGCATCGTAAAGAAAGCCATAAATGCGAAAAAATTGCGGTACTTAAAGCTTTTGCGTGAAATCGCATAGGCAAATAGCGCCATACAAACCACACCGATGACAGTACCGATAACGGTAACTGCAATGGTGACTCCATACGAGCGGAGCAATTGGTCTCCTGCTTTAAACAAATAAGCGTAAGCTTCCACGCTCCATTTTTCCGGGATGAGCTGATATCCGTTTTTTGCAAGCGTCGCCTCATCCGTAAAGGAGAGAATGGTGACGAACAGAAAAGGAAATACGCAGAGTAGCGCGAAAAAGCCAGCCACGGTATGGAAAGCGATATTCCAGACAGGCGTCAGCCTGTGAAAGTCGCGAGATTTCGTCGTTCCAGCGGACACAACGGGTTCCTCCCTTAATCAATGCTTGCCTGATCAGACAGGCGAATTTTGAAGTCTAGAACAGAGCATTGTCTTTATTAAATTTACGTACAATTCCGTTCGATGTGATAACAAGAATGAAGCCGATCAGCGATTGATACAAGCCTGCTGCCGTACTCATGCCGATCTCACCGGTTGATTTCAGACCGCGGTATACATACGTGTCAATAACATTGGTGACACTGTAGAGCGTTCCCGAGTCGCGAGGGACCTGATAGAACAGACCAAAGTCAGCATAGAAAATTTTACCGATGGCAAGCAGTGTCAAAATCGTAATGAGCGGCGTCAGCATCGGAATCGTAATGTTGCGGATTTGCTGCCACTTGTTCGCTCCGTCAATCATTGCAGCCTCATACAGCGATTTGTCGATCCCCATAATGGCGGCCAGATAAATAACACTGTTATAACCAACGGATTTCCATAAGAATACGACTACAATAATGATTGGCCAATACGTCGGATCAGAGTACCAGTTGATCGGGTCTATTCCGAACCAGCCGGTAATTTGATTCACAACACCGCGATCCAGGCTCAGAAAGCTGAATACGAAGTAGCCGACAATAACCCAGGACAGGAAATAAGGCAGGAACATCCCGGTTTGATACACTTTGGCCAATCTCTTATTGGCAAGTTCGGCGAGTATAATCGCCATCGCTACAGCAAGAACCAGGCCGATCACGATAAAGAAAATATTGTATACAACTGTATTGCGCGTGATAATATAAGCGTCATTCGTACTGAACAAAAATTTAAAATTTTGCAGACCGACCCATTTGCTCTCGATAATACTGGCCAAAAAGCCATCCCGGCTATACCGGTACTCCTTGAATGCAATCACCATACCGGCCATTGGCAAATAGGAGAAAAAGATAAACCAGAGTGTTGCCGGCAGCACCATGATCAACATGGCTTTGTTTCTATTAATGTCTTTGAAAAAACGCCCCAGGGCTCCCACGGGATTCACCTCTCGTCTTTCGGTTTAATGAGAGAAGGTATGAGGGCGAATGTGATCCGCTTGCCTCATACCTCCCCTTCGTATTACTTGTTCGCTGCTCTCCACTCGTCTACTTGACGCTGGGCTTCAGCCATAATTTTATCCAGTCCTGCCGCTTTGAATTTCTCGTTGGCACGGGCCAGATACGTGTCCGGATCTACAGTACCGGTCATCAGTGCTGCCCAGTACTCTTCTCTTACGTTTTGAACGGAAGCGATTTCTGTCGTTACTTTGGATGTATCGAAGTTGAAGCCAAGCAGCGGTGCCGGAACACCTGTGTCATTGAACTTCTTGAACTCTTCCCACTTGTTGGCAGGGTCTGTCGTATTCAAATATGTCAGCATAACGTTGCCAAGCGAGAAAGTTGGCATGTCATAGTTTTTGGACTCATCCAGGTTTTCCATCACGTTATCGCTGACTTTTTTGTAGTGAACGCCTTCAATACCGGAATCCACCATGTTGCGCAGTACAGGATCAGTATTGAGCAGGTTCAGGAATTCCATCGCTTTCTCCGGATACTTGGAGTTTGCGGAGATGGCTTGCATGGAACCCATAACCGACCAGTTGTAAATCGTCGCCTGGCTTGCCGGTGTCGATACAACCGGATAACCGTAGCTTGCAGACCAGAGGTTGGTCGCGAACGGCTGTGTCGTTGCACGGTCAGCAAACCATCTGCCGCTTGATTGGACATCCGTCATGGAATCAAGTGTAGCTGCTTCCGTAGGAATATAGCCGGCTTTGTAGTATTTATGCATGGTCTTCAGCGCTTGAATCATTTCCGGTGTTTCCAGAATGTTGACAACCTTGTAATCCTGCGTATCCAGCTTGACTGCCATTGGCAGCTTCTCGATTACGTAATCATAAGGCACGTATGGCATCTGGTTTTTATCCAGTGCGAACGGGTAAATGTTCGGTTCTTTTTCTTTGATTGTTTTGAGCAGCGGCTCCAGGCTTTCAAGTGTAGTCACGCTGTTCATATCCAGATTGTATTTGTCCAGATACTGTTTGTTGAAACGCCATACTTCTTGAGCAGGGAGCTCTTTGTTAGCCGGAATGCCGTAGTTATGTCCATCAACCTTGGAGCCTTCCAGGAAAGCAGGGTCCAGAGTTTTAATAATGTCTTGGCCATGCTCCTTTAGCAGATCATCGACTTGCATGAATGCGCCTTTTCTGGCATTTTGAACGTAGTCAAATGCCCAGGAGGACGTAAACATAATATCAACCGGCTCACCGGAAGCGGTCATGACTTGCAGCTTTTGCGAGTAGTCGCCCCAGTCGATCATTTTCATTTTGACGGCAACCCCGATTTTTTCGGCCGTATACTTGCTGACCTCAGCCATTACTTTGTCCACATCTTTTTGCGGTGTGCCAATGGTATACCAGATCAGTTCAACCGGCTTCTCAGCGGTACCTTCAGAGCTTTGGCTTTTGCCGCCGCCACATGCGCTAAGCACAAGAGACATGGCCAGCATCAGCAGCAATGCTGTCGTTAAGCTTCTTTTCTTTTTGCTCAAAGTAAATCCTCCCCGTTGTTTTGTTTCATTTGCTTTGCTTTATTCCTCAAGCATGCGCTTTCTTTAAAAAGCGCACTGCGTTTTAGGACTACATTAAAAATACCGGATGTAACGATTTTCAAATAGGGAACAAATTAAAGCTATGGTGTACAAATTAAAGAAAAAAGAACCGCCCCCTATATTCATTAGAGCAGTCCTTTGTAATCTGTGGGAGAAATCCCCACATATTTCTTAAATTGCTTGTAAAAATATCCCGTTTCCCAGTAGCCGACCTGTACGGCAATTTCCTGCACTTTAAGTTGGGTTTCCTTCAGCATTTCCTTCGCCTTGCCGATCCGGTACTTGTTGATATATTCAGTGAATGTCTCGTTCGTCTCCTTCTGGAAAAGATGACCAAGGTAGACCGGATGAATATTGTACTGTTGGCTTAATGATTTGAGCGATAACGGCTGGGCATAATGTTCATGAACGTAATTGAGCAGCAGCTGGATAATCGGGCTCTTCACATCCCGCATCAGAGAATCGACAGCCAGTCTCGCCGCCTCCTTGACAACAGATGCCAGCGCTTCAATTGTCTCGGCATTCATGATTTGCATAAACCCCGCCTCAAACAGCTCCGGCTGATCCGTCTGCTTGATTTCCTTCAGCTCCATCTTGAAGCGGATCATCATCTCGATCGCCATGCTCTGAATATAGGCGGGCGTAACGCCCTCCATCGTCTGGGCTCGCTCGAATTCCATATCAATTGTCTCCAGCAGCAGGTCCAGTTCTTTGGCCTTAATGTGCCTCGAATAGGATGACCAGTCCAATGATTGTGAGGTATCAATGGCATTTTTCTCCGCCAGCACATCATAATCCAAGATGGCATGATCATCCTGGAGCAGGAAGTATTCTTGCGCCTTCTTGGCGTGGGTGTAGCTCTGCGGCGCGCCTTCTCCCATGGCCTCCACGCTCCCGATGGAAATCCGCATCGGGCTAGCAGCCAGCCGCTTCTGCACGCTGTCCAGTGTGCTCAGTGCCTTTTTCTTGCCTGACTCACGGTCCTCCAGCATAAATACGATGACCAAATCACCGTCAATATCGACAAACGGCAGCATCGAGGGATCCTGAACAGCCAGTCGCTGTGCAGCCTCATAAGATGGCTCGAACTGGTTCTCTGTACGTATGATGGCGGTCACGATATAAGGCGCGTCCAGCCGGATATCAAGCATATCCGTCCTTTCGTTCAGCTCATTGGGTGCTATGCGGCCAGTCAGCCAGCGATATAATATATTATCCCTCAAAATACGAATATCATAATCACTGAACAGCCGGTCCGGCCTGACAGTATTCAGCTTGTCAATGGTGTTGGCCAGTGTCTCCTGAAGCTCATCGATGTTTATGGGCTTCAGCAAATAATTTTCGACACCGAGCTTCAGCCCGGACTTGATATATTCGAAGTCATTATAGCCGCTCAAAATAATGACTTTCAAATCAGGACGGAACTTTCGGGCTTCACTAATCAAGGTCAAACCATCCATCTTCGGCATCGATATGTCGGTGAGCAATATATCAGCCGATGCTTCCATAAGCGCTGCCAGCGCATCATACCCGTTCTCTGCCGAGCCGACAATTTCCAGACCATATTCCGCCCAATCAATGATATCGTACAAGCCCTCGATAATAAACGGCTCGTCATCCACAATGAATACTCTATACATGCTGCATATCCTCCTTCTCGGGAAATTCGAGAACAACGGTTGTACCCGCGTCTTGCGTGCTTGTAATTTGAATCCCAAATTCACTGCCGTAAAGCAGCTTTAACCGCTCATGCACGCTTCTTAATCCGAAAGATTCACCGTTCTCCTCCTGCGCGTCCAGCGATTGGCGGATTGAATTCAGACGCTCCGGCTCAATTCCCTTGCCGTTATCCTTCACCTCGATACGAATTCGTCCTTCCGACTGGCTGACATGAATTTGAATATGGTTGTCCGTTCTATGGGGCTGAAGGCCGTGTACGACATAGTTTTCAATGAGCGGCTGCAGCGCCATGCGCATCACTTTTGTGCGTTCCAGTTGTTTATCACAGTGGATTTCATAAGACAACTTGTCCTTGTAGCGAATGCGGAACAATTCCAGATACAGACGCGAGGTCTCTAACTCGTCCTTTAATGTATTTTCACCTTTGGGCTGCACGAAACTCTTGAACAGGACCGACAGGCTGTAGATCATTTCGCCGACATCCTTGGCTCCCTGAGATACGGCCCTCATGCGGATGACCTCCAGCGTATTGTACAGAAAATGCGGATTGACCCGGGCTTGCAGGGCTGAAAGTTCGGTATGCTTCTGCTGGATCTCCGCCTTATAGACCCTGTCGATATGACGGGTCAGCTCCCCGAGCATATCATTGAAGCTTCTGGAGATTTGCCCAAGCTCGTCTCCCTTGTCGTCCTGAATCCGCGCAGACAAGTCCCCGCTTTCCACCTTGCGCATGAAGCGGATAATCTTGTTGGTGCGCTTGGCATAGTTGCTCACGACCAGCGTCGGTACCAGCAGCACAAGAATAATACAAATCGCACTTATTAAAATGATCGTATTTCTTAATCCGCGATAAGCCTCGGCAATCTCTGCTTTAGGTGCAACGCCTACGACCAAATACCCCGCCTGATTTTGCGTAAGCGTCGTCACATACGACTCCTGATCCAGCATCTCCATGTTAAACAGGGAATCGATTTTGTCCGCATACGGATAACGTGCTCCGTAATACTGGCCGGACGAGTCAAACAGCACTTCTCCTTGCGGCCCCAACACGAGAATATAACCCTTAAGCTGTCCATCATAGCTCTCCAAAGCCTTTTGAACACCGTCCGAATTATAGTAAACAAGAAGCTGCCCGAGATTCTTTAGCGTATTCTTGTCCGTAACTGGTACACGTATCGAATACAGCCTGGGATCATACTGATCGATGGCATGGCGCACCCATGGACTTGGCACAGAAGCAATAGCACTGGCCAAGGCCATGGAATCCGGAATATACGAACGTGAAGCATTGGTGTCAATCAGCCGGTTCACTTTGTCCTGCCGGTAGGCAAACAAGAACTGCTTCTCCGAGCTGTACAGCAGCAAATTCTCGATATCCACGTCACTGTCGAGCTTGCTCTGAAAGTAGTCCAGCCCCCTGGGCAAGTAGCCGCTGGTATCATCTGCATACTGGTCGAGCTGATATTTCATAAAGTCCTCGAAGGGATGCTGCAAAAAGTATGCTAAATGCAGGGACAACGAGGCATTCCGGTATACGTCCAGCATAATGGTCTCTACTGCTTCATATTTGCGGTTCATGTAGCTGTTGACGCTCTCCATGGCTTTTTTCTGGTTCTCCAGCTCATTGCGCACGATCGAGCCGGACATGACATTGAACATAAAGTATGAGAAGGTCACCAGCGTCACCGTCGTTATGAGGGCGAACATCAGAATCATCTTCATGAACAGATTGTTTTTCACATAGTTGGTGTACAGGTTCTTCAGCTTCACCGCATTGATTCCTTTCCCTTGCCTGATCCTTGGTGTGCGTGCCGCACGAATCGTTAATTACAATAGTTAATAATACTTCAGTCTGGATTGGGGATACAAGTGGGAGAGGAAGATTGGCAGATCGTTTGTGCGGCTGCGAGATGGAGGGTTCTTCCGATTGCCAAGCGTAAACGATTGGAGCAGCCATTGGTAGCGGAAAAATCGTTGCGCTTAGAAATATAAGGAGTGCTGCAATTATAAAGGCAGAATTTTTATATTGTTAAAGACTGATTTCTCTCTTAATGAAATTGGAGTTAGGTAAGAAATCAATCTTTAAAGGCACATACTTTGTTTTTACAGAACCCTTATCTCTCCGCCCATGCCTCCTGTCAATCCATATTTATAAAATTAAAGAAATTATGTTATTACGACTATAGGATCGAAATCTTTGGTACCGATATCCGTAATATAAAAATAACTAGAACTAAATGTAATTCTTATTTTAATCAAAAAAATGCCACTCATATTCTATTCTCTCCTTTAATCATTTAACTACAAGTCCTGTAATATCGATCTATTTAGTTTAGGGAAACGTTTTACAAAACCTTCAGGCATGTATTCTCTCACATTCAATCTTCCGCTAAATCCCCCCAAAAATTTAGGCAATATGGATAGGCATCTGTCATATACTGGGCTATAAATGTGTCTTTGGAAGGGACATCCGAAGAGGAGGAGAGTCTTGTGGAGGATAATCAGGTAAGGGAGTGGCATCCGTTCATCGGGCCGTTCGACCCTTGTCCGCCTGTACGGGTCAAGACATATGTCGTGCCCCCGAATCAATTTATTACGTTTCAGCCGATGAATCTGCCGCAATTTTCGCCTGCTGAGGCGCTGCGGCTCGGCACCCTGTGGCCATCCTTGTACAGTAACTACACTTCGAAGCGCAGAGGCGAGGTGGTTACAGATGAGTGAAGTGCTAACAGAGGACTATTACAGAAAGCTGGAGGAGCTTCAGCAGCTTGATTTTGTGCTTGTCGAGCTGACGCTTTACCTGGACACCCACCCCAATGACATGCAGGCGCTCCAGCAGTTTAACAAGACTGCACAGCAACGGCAGCAAGCCGCTTACAATTTCGAGATGGAATACGGCCCGCTGCTTCAGTACGGGCACAGCTACTCCCGGTATCCGTGGCAGTGGTCACAGACACCCTGGCCGTGGCAGGTCTAATACAAACCTAATTTAAGCGGAGCAAGCAGCCGCTAGTTGGAGGCGACGACATGTGGATCTATGACAAAAAGCTTCAATACCCGGTGAGGGTTAGCAAATGCGACCCGCGCATGGCCAAGTTTTTGATGGAGCAATATGGTGGGGCCGATGGCGAGCTTGCTGCTGCGCTCCGGTATTTGAATCAGCGCTACTCAATTCCGGATAAAGTGATCGGATTACTAACAGATATCGGAACGGAGGAGTTTGCCCACCTGGAAATGATTGCCACAATGGTCTACAAGCTAACCAAGGATGCGACACCACAGCAGCTTGAGGAAGCGGGGTTGGGAGCGCACTTCGCCAACCATGACGGTGCATTGTTCTATGAAAATGCAGCCGGAGTTCCGTGGACTGCATCCTATATTGCTGCCAAGGGTGATCCGCTGGCTGATCTGTACGAGGACATTGCCGCCGAGGAAAAAGCTCGCGCCACCTACCAGTGGCTCATCGATATGACCGATGACGTCGACCTTCAGGACGGGTTGAAATTTCTTCGGGAACGGGAAATTATCCATGCCCTCAGATTCCGGGAAGCCGTGGAGATCATCAAGGAAAAACGCGAGGAAAAAACATATTATTAAACAAAGGCCGAGCCGCAGACTTTACAACGTCTGCGGCTCGGTTTTACTGATGCGGATTCGGTAGTGTTGTTTTCGTTGAACCAAGCACCCAAGCAGCACAGGCAAGAGTGTGAAATGATTCTGTAGAAGCGAAGCGTTCGCCTATTGTTCCCGGGTTTCCACCTTACACAGGTCAATTCAGGAAATCCGGGAACAACAGCGAGCGGCATCACACGGCTGCCTGCCACCAAAGTCGCTCCTTGATTTTGTCTTGATATCGACTTGGTTATTGCTCTGGTTACAACAATAGTTAGTTGTTCAACTCTGTATAGACTCGTTTGATACGGTAATTACGAACCAATAGCTTTAGCATTTGCCTTGATCGTTCTGCGCCCCATCCGCTGCTGAACAAAAAACAGCACCAGGAAGATCACCATAACTCCCGCAGAATAACGGTACATAACGGCAAAGCTGGTCGCAGAGGCAATCACGCCCAGCAGCATCGACCCGCCTGCTACCCCGAAGTCAATCGCATTATAGTACAGGCTATTCGCTGTACTGTGCTGATCCGGCGATACTTCCTGAAGCATCCATGCCTGCGCCGTTGGCTGAATAGTGCCATAGCCCAAGCCGTACAGCATCGCAGCCAGAATAACCATAACCATGGAATCCGCATACGATAGCAGCAGCATGCTCGCGATCGTAACCAATGCGCCAGGGATAATAACAAGTGCCGGCCCTTTACGGTCAAAGAGTTTACCGGAGATCGGACGGATAATCAGAATTGTACAAGCGATAAATAAAAAGAACAATCCGATATGATCAAAATGCTTCTCCTGCCCATACAACGCAATAAATCCGAGCAGTCCGCCGTAGGTTACGGACATTAGCACCGTAAGCAATGCCGGAACGATAATCCGACCAATCATATGCTTGGCAGAGCCCGGAACACGGCGCCCTGATGATGCTGACGATCCCGCTGGCGGCTGCGGTATGCTGCGGGTGAACAGAAGCAGCGGAATAATTGCAAATGCCGTAACTGTCCCGAGTATCGATAAGTTCATGAACCCGTAATCCTTGATAACAGCCAGCCCGACTGTAGGACCGACAGACATCGCAATACTGGTCGATAGGCCAAAATAACCGATACCCTCTCCCATCCGGTTATGCGGAATAGTCTGGGAGACGAGTGTCGGCAATACCGTGCTGGTCATTCCGAAGCCTACCCCGAAAATAACACGCAAAATTAGAAGCTGTGTCATGGAGGTCGCGAAAGGATAAAGGAAGGTCGTCACTGCTGCGAGTATAAGACCGAAAAACAGCAACGTATTCCTGTGTATATACTTTAGCAAAGCTGCCGTCGCGAACCGGGTCGCAATCGAGGATAATGCGAACATGCTCGTTACGAGGCTGAGCGCAAAATTCCCGGGATGGAACTGCTCCTTGACATAGGTGGGGAATGGCGACAGCAGCATTTGCATGCTGAGAAACAATAACAAATAACCAACGGTTAACGTAATGAATGATTTGGTCCAAAGTTTGTCTTGATGTGTGTCCATGCTGCTACTGCTCCTTTTCCTTCTCAATCCATTCAGCTGCATTCTTGCCCAGCTTCGTCAGCATCGCTGCCAGCTGCTCATACTCGAAGTCACTAAGTACATTGGTTACATCGGAAATGACCTTCTGCTCAATCGGCCTGATCGCATCTGCTGCTTCAATGCCTGAATCTGTAATATAAACTTGAAAGGACCTGCGGTCATTCAGACCGGGCTTCTTCGTAATGAATCCCTTGGCTTCCAAGGCATCCAAAATTCTTGTTGTCGTCGGTTTGTCTTTTTGAGACTTCTCACCAATTTCCTTCTGAATCATGCCATCCTTCTGTCGAATCCGGTGAAGCACAGCCCACTGCTCAGGGAACAAGTCGTATTGTTTCATTCTCATCGTAAAAAGCTGAATTAATCTGCGCTCCGCAATTCCAAGCAGAAATCCGATCGAATGGTCCAATTCATGATGACGCATTGTATTCACTTCCTTACAATTAGTTGCTTACGCAATTATAAGTTAGGCAACTTATATCGTCAATCACAAGTTTATACGGCTTTGTATCCCTTTGACAGACAAAAGCATCGCTTCACAAAAAAGCAACCCCACTGCCTCGTCAGGAGACAGCGGGGTTGCTTCAATGTTAATCCAATTTTATTTTTCCGCTCTGTAAGCGTTCAGGAATTCCTTGGCTTTAGCAGGATCAGCTACCAGTTCATTGCCTGTTTTCACGATCGGGCTTACAGTGGATACA
The DNA here is from genome assembly GCF_000422505.1 of Paenibacillus pinihumi DSM 23905 = JCM 16419. Lineage (GTDB taxonomy): Bacteria > Bacillota > Bacilli > Paenibacillales > Paenibacillaceae > Paenibacillus_D > Paenibacillus_D pinihumi. The sequence goes on from NZ_KE383864.1 coordinate 1,166,392, forward strand.
GCTTTAATTTTATTGTTTTTATAGAACTGCAGAATTTCATCCTGATTTACGGAGTACAGAACCGCTTTACGCAGGTTTTCGCTCTTGGCTACATCTCTATTAGCCGTGTTAAAGAGCAGATAGGACACCGCATTGCTTTCGATTGTTTGCAGCTTCAGCTTGCTGTCGCTGTTGATAATATCATATTTGGTTTCCGGCAACCCGTAATACAGGTGAATTTCACTGCTGCGCAGCGCAGACAGCGCACTGTCAGCATCCGCGATAAAGCGGACTTTTACAGTCGAGATTTTTGGCTCGAATTCAGATCCTGTGCGATAGCCCGGGTTTTTGTAGAATGTTCCTTCGTAGTCATTTTTGGATGACAAAATATAAGGACCGCTGGCATACAGTGTGTTGTTGTATTTGTTGCCTTCTGTAACTGTATTTTGGTCACCATAAGGGATATCTTTGTTCACGTCGAATTTGGCTACATCATACGTATTGATGCTCTCTACCTGCTTCTTGGACACGATACCTGCGGACTGGTGAGCCAAATAGTTCAGCACTTGCGGGAATGGCTCAGTTGTTGTCAGCTTGATAACCTGATATTTACCGGATTTGCTGTCCGCTTGTTTCTTGTCTGCTACCAGAGATTGAATCTTGGTTTGCAGTCCGGCTTCCAGCGCGTCTTTTAAGCTTTTATCACCAGCAGCTGTCTTCTGGTTCTCCAGCACGGAGAGATCTGTTACAGCTTCTACAGTTTTGATATGCTCATGCAGGCTGTAAGTGCGGTGATCCGGTACGGAGTTTCTGTCCTTCGCACGGTCCAGGGAGAAGATAACGTCATCCGCCCCTACACGCTCTCCAGTGTCAACTGCTTTTTTGTTTTCGATTTTTGCAAAGTTGATATCATCACGCAAAATGAAATAGTATTCTGAATTGCCTTCTGCAATTGTATGGTTGTAAGACAGGGAACCGTCGGATGTAATCACGTCATCATCCGTCAGATTGATCAGGCGAACATAAATATTCGTGTTCAGTTGGTTGATCGAACCGTCATTGCCCTTGATCGGGTCAAGTGAAGTCAGGACGGATGCGCTCTGTGTCAGGATCAACGGATCTTTATCACGCTTGGACGCATCATTGAAGTCAATACTTTCCCAAGCCAATGCGCGGGATTTGGACAGTCTTACAGAATCCGGGTTCAAAATATCTTTGTTGATTGCTTGGCTCTTCAACGAAATATAAAGCGGAGCAATGTATGCTTTGTCAAATACAAGACGCTGTTCAAGCTGCTTGTATGTTTCGGTATACTGCTCTTTCGTTTCTGTAGCCGCTTTTTCGATTAGTGCATCGATTTCGGAATCCGCCAGGATGCTGTAGTCGCCGCCTGTTTTGAACAGCGATCTTACGGCATAGTCAGGGTTACCGGTAACAGTCGTCCAGCCGGACAGAGAAATGTCGTAGTTGCCTGCGTCCTGCTGAGCTTTGAAGGTGCTGTAATCAGGCTGAATGTTCAGCTTGACATTGAAGCCGTTTTTAGTCAGTTGGTCACGTACGATATTAATATCGGACTCGTTGGCGCTCATGCCGAGCAGCTCAATGTTGACCGGCGTCTCGATGTTGGTATTTACGTTTGTATCCACCTTCACATCCGTCTCGGATTTCGTCTTCACGGAGCATCCGCTAAGTACGACTACAAATGCAAGCAAAAGTGTAAATAAGGTGCGTTTCTTCATGTTGTTTCCCTCCACTTATTATATATATAGTCGTTTTCCGCGAACGAAAAACGCAGACTAACTTTCCTTCAAAAAACGGTTAGTTCACTTTCGGATCGAGCGCATCCCGTATCCCGTCACCCAGAAAATTAAAGGACAGAACGAGGGCGATAATCGCCAGGCCCGGATAAACAGCCAGATAGGAGTGAGACTCCAGATAGGCGCTTCCCAACTTCAAAATATTGCCCCACTCCGGAATATGCGGCTCTACGCCCAGTCCGAGGAAGCTCAGGCTGCTAGTAGAAATGACTGCCGCACCAATCGTCAAAGTAGACTTGACGATCATGGGAGCAAGGGAGTTGGGGATAATATGCTTCATGAGAATCGTTGAATCCTTGGCTCCCAGTGCACGCGCAGCCTCTACATATTCAAATGTGGAGACCAGCAGCACGTTCGCCCGCATCGTTCTGGCAAAGGTCGGTATCGCACCAACACCAAGCGCGATGATCAGATTTACGGTGTTTGCACCAAAAGCGGCAATAATCGCAATCGCCAGCAGAATGCCGGGGATCGCGTACAAAATATCCAGCAGCCGCATGATGATGTTGTCTGTCCGCCGTCCATAGTAGCCGGAGATGGCTCCCAGCAGCCCGCCGATAACAACTGGCAGGAGCGTAGAGAAAAATCCGACAATCAATGAAATGCGGGCCCCGAAAATAATGCGTGAGAACAGGCAGCGGCCAAAATTATCCGTTCCGAGCGGATAGGCCAGACTCGGATTCTGGAGAATCGCTCCGTAGTTGTTCTCTGTCGCCATGGCATAATCAAAGGTAAAGAAGCTGCAAATCGAGACAGAAAACAGAAACACAATAAATGCAAGCCCGACCATCGGCATGGTGCTACGGGTAAGCTTGGCCCAGACATCCGCCCAGCGGTTGGCGGCCAGACTGTCTTGACCGCGATGTTTGACCAGAAGATTGAGTCCAAGCAGCAGGGCAAAAAGATTGCCTGTGACAGCAGTTGCAATGAGCAATCCGGCTAGCCATGGCACCCATGGAGCCTTCCCTCCCCGCTTCGTATACCGGATGACTGGCAGCAGAATAATCAGATGGAACAATGAAATAAGCGTCAAGCCAAACATCGATGCCAAAAAGGTATCCGCTACATAAGGCTTGAACAAGTTAAGAGCCGACACGGCAATAACAAGAATGCCGTTAAGCAGCATATAGAAAGCCAGAACGGACTCCGGATTCCGCTGCTTCTTCACAAGAGGCGCAGAGAAGCCGGGGCTTGCGGATTTTCCGGACGGTTGTATACGGGTTTCAGTCATAGTTGCACCTGCTTTAATATTGTTTCATCTTGGTCCGTATTCTCGGATCAAAGAAGGCGTACAGCACGTCAATGATGACATTGACCAGCGATATAGTAATGGCCGTATAAATAACGCCCCCCATAATGCTCGGAATGTCCGGGATAAACTGCTTGTCGATAATGTAGCTGCCGAGACCGCTAATATTGAACACCTTTTCCGTCACAGCCGACCCGCCCAGCATACCGCCAAATTGCAGACCGATTACCGTAATGATTGGAATAATGGCATTGCGCACCGCATGCTTCATCAGCACATGGCGTCTGCTGAGACCTTTGGCCTTGGCAGTAATCATATAATCTTCATTTATGACTTCCAGCATGGAGGAACGCGTCATTCTGGCTACTGCCGCTGTAAGGGTTGTGCCCAGCACAATCGTCGGCATAATAATGGACAGCCAGTTCTGCGGATTGAATGTAGCCGGAAGCCAATGCAGCTTGATGGAAAAATTCAAGATAAAGATCAGACCCTGCCAGAAGCTTGGAATGGACAGACCGATCAGTGCGATAAACATAAATGTATAATCCCACAAGGAATTGCGCTTGGTAGCTGAAATAATCCCGACCGGAATGGCAATGATAATTGCCAGAATCAAAGAAATCAGCGTCAGCGTCAGCGTGATCGGAAATTTGCGGGCAATGGTATCCGTCACCTGTTCATTGCCTGCAAAGGATTTGCCCAAATCAAATGTGGCAATGCCTTTGATGCTGTTCCAAAGCTGAACAAGATAAGGCTGGTCCAGCCCATACACATGGTTAAAATTGGCGATTTGTTCCTCCGTTGCTGTTTCTCCAAGAATATTCGCAGCCGGATTCATGGGCGACAGATACAATATAGTGAAGACCAGAACCGAAACACCGAAAATAACGAATAAACTCATCACAAATCTTTCAAAAATATATTTCAAATACGGGTTACTATAGAGTAAAATTAAAAGATACATCAAGAGTCCGGGCACAAAGGAAAGCAACAGGAACATCCGCTGTTCCATCAACGATTGAAATGCCGTCGTGAATGTAAGCTTCTGCTTCCGGCCTGTCTGAAGCTTTCGCGACGTTTCCTCTTCTACTGCCTCGCGAAAACGAATATCCGCCAATTTCTCAATTTGACGTTCAAGTTCTCTCTGGCTGACCTTCTGTCCGAAGAAACTGTATTTATAAAGTAATTGCTGGCGAATTTCTTCCTTCAGCCTGTCAAGCAGGCCCGCCTGCAATAATTGATCGCGCGTCTCCTCTAATAGAGCATAATAAGAGTCCTTGCTCTTGTTTAAGAGGTAATACAAATATACAAAAATAGTAACCGGAGCTCCTAATGCCAGTACAACAATCCGATAAGACGGATTTATCAGTATTTTGGCAAATGCGCTGCTAAGGATACCGCTAAATGATGTATCTCCGCGTTGATCTCTGGTTATCCGTGCCGCGTCCACAACGTTCTTTGCCCCCTCGATGATCAAATTGCATTATTCCGATGAATATAGTATATTTTATTTTAGTATAAATTTTCTGTCAAGCTACTATAAAAAATAGAGTGATAGATGTAATAGATTTGGACAGCTATATAAGTTGAAAAAAGAAACGAAGGTCGAATAGCCAGAGTGTGAAAGGATTCTGGAGAAGCGAAGCGTTCGCCTTTGTTCCCGGATTTCCCCCTTACCTGTCGTTCATTCAAGAAATTCGGGAACAACAGCGGTCGAAAGAACCTTTCACACGGCGGCCCTACGCGACATTCATTCGTTTAACTTATATAGCTTAGATTGAAGCAAACTCGCAAAACTGGCAGGTGTAACAGATGGAAACCATATTGCAGGTTAAAAATTTGACCGTCTCCTTCTTGAGCGGAGAACGTGAGACCGAAGCCGTCCGGGGTATAAGCTTTGAGGTCGGCAAAGGTGAGACGCTTGGGATTGTAGGAGAATCCGGCAGCGGCAAGAGCGTGACCGCACGCTCGATCATGCGGCTGCTTCCTTCTCCTCCTTCCCATATGAAGAATGGCGAGGTTCTATTCCTCGGCCGCAATCTTGCCTCTTATTCCGAGAAGGAGATGGAGAGCATTCGCGGACGGGATATCGGCATGATCTTCCAAGATCCGATGACATCGCTAAATCCGACCATCAAGATCGGAGAGCAGATCGCCGAAGGTTTGATCAAGCACCAAAAGCTTTCACGCAAGGAAGCCAAGAAAGAAGCGCTTGAAATGCTGAAGCTGGTCGGTATTCGCAATAGCGAGACGAGATACAATCAGTACCCTCATGAGTTTTCCGGCGGCATGCGCCAACGGGCGATGATTGCCATTGCCCTGGCCTGCCGTCCTGCGCTCCTGATCGCTGATGAGCCCACAACAGCGCTCGATGTCACCATTCAGGCGCAAATTTTGAATTTGATGAAAAATATTCAGGAGCGCTTTGGCACCTCCATTATTCTGATCACGCATGATCTTGGCGTTGTGGCAGGAATGTGTGACCGGGTAGCTGTAATGAAGAGCGGCGAGATCGTCGAGAGCGGGACAACCGAAGAGATATTCGATAATCCCCGCCATCCGTACACCATCAAGCTGCTGAATGCTTTGCCGCGCCTGGATGAGAAGAAAAAGACCAAGCCAGTATCTCCTATACTGGCCGGACGCGATACTTCACGTCCTCTGGTTGAAGTCAAATCTTTGAAGCAGTATTTCGATTTGGGCAAAGGAAATGTGCTCAAGGCTGTCAATAATATCAGCTTTCAGATTAAAGAGGGCGAGACGCTTGGGGTAGTCGGTGAATCCGGCAGCGGCAAATCAACAACCGGGCGCGCCATTCTGCGTCTGCACCAGCCGACAGGCGGTGAAGTGCTGTATCAGGGCATGGCGGTAAACCGTCTGACCTCTTCCGAGATGAAGGTTATGCGGCGCCATATGCAGATGATTTTCCAGGACCCGTACGCCTCTCTTAATCCCCGCCTCAAAGTGGTGGATATTATCGGGGAAGCCCTCGATTTGCACAGGCTGACGGGCAGCAGCAGTGAGCGGCTCAAGCGTGTAGAAGAACTGCTCGATATGGTCGGACTTGATCCGGCATTTGCCCTGCGTTATCCGCATGAATTCTCCGGCGGACAGCGCCAGAGAATCGGAATCGCCCGTGCGCTTGCAGTGGAGCCCAAATTTATTGTCTGTGACGAGCCGCTGTCCGCGCTGGATGTCTCGATCCAGTCCCAGATCGTCACGCTGCTGGAAGAGTTGCAGCAGCGGCTTGGCCTGACATACCTGTTCATTGCCCATGACCTGTCCATGGTGAAGCATATTAGCGACCGGGTTGCCGTCATGTATATGGGCAAAATCGTCGAGCTTGCCGAGAGCGAGGAATTGTACACCAATCCGCAGCATGCATATACGAAGTCTTTGCTCGCTGCTATTCCGGTACCTGATCCAAAGATCGAGTCCAAGCGGATGAGAGCGCCACTCAAGGACTTCTCGGACGGAGATAAATATCAGGTAGAAAACTCGGAGCTGGTCGAGGTATCCCGGGGACACTGGGTGGCCCTGCCTGTCAGCTGAACCTGCAATACTAAATACAGTTCTTCTAATAAATTTAAGCAATTATTACCATAAATAGGCTTTAGAACTCATAAAAACCTCATTAAAGCATAAACAAGCGCCCCTCTTCCATTCAAGAAGACGGGCGCTTTGACTATTTTGAAATTAATGTTTCTTCAATGGAACAACAAATTGTGCTGCTTCTACCCATTTGCCTGCGGCGAAATCTCTGCCTTTTACAAGCACACGGTCTGCATACACTTCGACATAAAAGCCCTGGCTGCCGTCCTTGTGCTCGTCTTCATCCGTCCACAAATAAGCCGTAGAAGCCGCATTGAAGCAAGTCGCCATTTGCTCGCCACCGTCGAACATGACCGCCTTGGCTTCCAGTTCCCAGTGCGTATGACCGGTGAAGAGAATCGCCTGCGGATAACGGGATAGAATATGGCCCAGCTCCTCATCCTGCACAACACCATACCACTCCTGCTCCTCCATAGAACCAGCCACGGTATTCTTGAGCGGTTGATGAAGGAAGAGGAAGATCGGCTTGTCAGCAGCTGCCTGCTCAGCCAATTTTTCCTCCAGCCATTGAAGCTGTACCGGAGACAAATCACAATGCAGCCTAAGCCCCTGCTCCGTCCCGAGAAAGATAAAATGGTAGCCGCCAAGCCAATGGTCATGATAGGGGCTTCTTGTCCCGGAATTTTCATAGTACAGCGAGGAACGCGCCTTCCAATCCCCCAGCCCGACATCGTGATTGCCAAGCGTAAAGCGGATTTCCGGCAGCCCCTCCCGGTTCTCCCCGATAATCCGGTGCAGTTCCCGGTACTCCTCCGGGTCTCCATGATCTGTGATATCTCCGGCGTGCATGATGCCGCAGCTATTGTCCGCATGCCGGGTAATGTCCTTGAGCGCACGGTCAAAATTAACGTTATGCACATGCCCCGGATCTGTTGTCACATGCGTATCGGTGATGACCTGAAACGAAATAATAGGCTGGTCTGTTGCCATTTATGTGTTGGCTCCTCTCTCTATGTGACTTATTTCCACCCAAGTTAACGGCTAAATTGTGCGTGCCCGTCAGTGAACCTTGGCGCTCATGTTTAATCCCACAACACCAGCGACGATAACCGCAATCCACAGGAACGAGGCCAGTGACAGCCGCTCCGAGAAGAAAACAACGCCCGCCACTGTAATGAGAATGATCCCCGCTCCTGACCATATCGCATAGGCAACGCTTATTTTGAACGAATTTAAAGCAAAATTAAGCGATGTAAAGCTGATTCCATAGCAGACGAACATAAGAATGGACGGCCATAATTTCGCGAAGCCCTGGGACAGCTTCATGGAAAGGGTACCGGACAGTTCGAATCCGATTGCCAGGATCAAAAACAGCCAGCCCCAGCCGGATCCATCCTTCATCGTTCCATACCTCCGAATCCCATTTCCTCATAGGAATGCACAATCACATCGGCATCCTGCAAATTGCGGCTCATCAAAACGGCATCTCCGGAAGTATCGATCCCGATGGCGGCAGCCGCCCCGGCAGCCTTGGCCATAATCATATCGCCATTCGTATCGCCGATAACGGCGGTCCGTGAAGGCGCAATTCCCAGCTCACTGCAAGCGAGGAGAGCCAGATCAGGGAACGGCTTGCCCCGCTGTGCCTTATCTGTTCCGAGAACAACAGCGAAGTAATCACGAATGCCCAGCCATTCCAGATGCCGCTCGGCAGCCTCCGTCTCGTCTGCAGTGACTACCGCAAGCGGAACCCTCAGCTTGCGGCACTGCTCCAGAAAACCGACCACGCCTGGAATCGTTAATACCGGCCGCTCGCGCTCCAGCATCTCGTCAGCAGATACCCGGCAGGCATGAGCCAGCTCTCTGGCCTCTGCCCAAGACAAGCCTTGCGTATATCCCTGCCAAGCAAGCAGTGCGAGCAGATCATCCAGCGTTCCCATCGCCAGTGGTCCGTTGCGGTCATAATCGGCCGCTTGACCCCGGGAGTCTTGAATAAGGCCCCACAGGGAAGGAGCGAGCTCCCGGGGAAGGGACAATCCCCGCAGCTCGAGGGCTGTAGCAAACCTTTTAATAATTCCCAGGCTCCAGTTCCCCCATAGTGACATAAAATCAAGCAGCGTCCCGTCTTTATCCAGCAATATGCCGTCGACCTTATAGCGGCCGGTACCAATTCTCAGCTCTGGCATTGCGCCATTCACCCCTATTTCAATTTATCCAGTTCTCTTTGTGCAATCTCCTTCGCCGCTTTAAGTGCTTCAGCAGCCGGAATATTTTCGATTTGTACTTTGTCAGCCGCAATTTTCAGAGCATCGTTGATTTTACCGCCGGTCGGGTCACGGAATGGCTCGGAGCCATGGGATGCCTGGCGAAGCGGAACACTGATTTGCGGATTGGATTCACTGAATTTTTTGAATTCAGGATCTTCAAGTGCGGATTGACGAACCGCAATATAGCCGTTATCCATTGACCATTTAGCTGTGTTCTCCGCTTTGCTGAAGAAGGTAAACCATTTATATGCCGCTTCCTGTTGTTCCTTGCTTGCTTTCGCGGGAATACCTGCCATGATTGCTTCTGCAACCGGTTTGCCTTCGCCTTTACCTTCCCAGCCCGGCTGCTCCATCGCACCAAGAATCGTAAAGTCCAGATCACCCTGGTCACCGCTTGAGCCTGTGTAGCCTGCAGCTTGGCCCTTCATGACATCATCAATTGTTTTGTACCAGTACTCCCACCCTTGGCCTCCGGAGTGAATGCGCATGATTTTATCTTCATGAATCCATTTACGGAATTGCTCCCAAGTGTCTACCCATTCCGGAGAATCGATCAGAACCTGCTTGCCGTCCTCGCTCAGCACCTTGCCGCCTTTGCTGAATACGGCATCCATCATGTTGTCCTTGCCCCACATTGGCTCCCAGCCGAAGAATGTTGTTTTGCCGCCTTCCTTCTTCGCCATCTTCGCAGCCGCATCTGCCAGCTTCTCCCATGTTGTCAAGGAAGCAGGATCGATGTTCTGCCCTTGAAGCGCATCCTTCCGGTAGTACATGACCTGAGTTGTACCGTACATCGGCAGGAAGTATTGAACGCCGTCTACTTTACCCTGGTTCAGAAATGTTTGAACGAAGTCTTCGCTCTTGAAATCCGGGTCATTCTTGATCAGCTCATCGAGCGGTGCATAATAGCCCTTGCGCGCCCAGTCCATATTGGAGGACAGAACAGCTGCCGGAGCTTGTCCGGATGCAATCGCTGCTTGCAGCTTTTTCTCTGTCTCTGAATAATCGCCTTGCACGATTCCCTTTACGATAACTTCGTTCTGGGAAGCGTTGAATTTATCAATGGTTTTCGCCATATTCTCGCCCAGCTTGCCGCCAAGTCCATACCAGAATTCAATCGTTACAGGATCTTTGCTTGCCGGCGTCTCTTGCTTGACAGGCTGTCCGCTGTTGGATGGTGCTTCTGCTCCGGACTTGCCCGCCCCTGTATTGCCGCCACACGCTGCCAGGAACATCAGACTGCACAGCGTGGTCATTGCCCACCATTTTTTCATTTTCAACATGCTTTTTCTCCCCATTTCCGTTATATGTCGGTTCTTTTTTTAGCTCAATATGAAATCTGGTGCTAAATCGAGCTAAGCTGCAAAATGAAAGGTTCTTCCGATTGCTGTTAAAGAATGATTTCTTGTAATTGAAAAAGAAAGAGGTGGGAAATTATTCTTTAAAGGCAACCACTGTGTTTCTTCAGAACCATTCATTTCTCCGCCAGCCCTTTTGTCGAATTCCATAATTGAGCCTTTCTTTTAGCCCTTTTGAGAGCCTGCTGTCATATTAACGCTTTGCATAATGGTTTTCTGCGTGAACAAAAAGACGAACAAAAGCGGTGCGATGGTGAACGCGCTGGCAGCCATGATGAGCGGCCATTTTAACCCGTAAGCACCTCCTTCAACGAAAAAGCTTCGAAGACCGGCTGACACAAGCTGCAAATCCGGATTCTTCGTTATGAGCATCGGCCAGAAATAATTGTTGTATTGGTCGATGAACGTAATAAGGGCCAGCACTGCAAACGAAGACCTTGCAATCGGAGCAATAATCGTCCAGAGAATGCGCATATGCGATGCCCCGTCAATTTGTCCGGCTTCCACAAGCTCATGGGGAACCTGCAGGAAGGCTTGCCGAATCAGGAAGATTGAAAACACACTCACACAGTTGGAAATGATCAGACCGGTATAGGAATCCAGCAGCTGAAGCTTGGACAATACGATATACCCCGGCAAATATACCGCCGTATTCGGAACCATATATCCGAGCAGAACGAGCGCGGATAACGCCCCTTTAAGCCTGAATTTCATATGTGCTAGGGCGTAAGCCATCATGCCCGAGTTAAAAATTTGAATCAGTACAATAACGCAGCCGACAAATATACTGTTGCCCATGTATTTCCAAAAAGGTGCGGAAGCCCAGGCATCGGCAAAGTTGCTCCACAGCGGAACTTCCGGCCATAAAGTTGGCGGTGAGCGCCAGATCTCGTCATTTGTTTTAAGTGCGCTAGTAACCATCCAGTAGAATGGAAAAGCCATCAGCAAGGATACGGCTGCAAACAACAAGTGTTTGATGAACCGGCCCAGCGGTCTCGTGTTGGAAGCCAAATCGGATTGCTCCCCTTTCATCGCTTCATTGAAATTAGTAGTGTGTCGTCTTTCTGCTTGCCGTAAGCGTCAGCAAGGAGAACAGCATGCAGATAATAATCAGGATGGTCGCCACAGATGAGGCCTCACCGATATTGAATGACTCAAAGGCCGACTGGTAATACATGTACAACAGCGTCCGGGTTGAGCCTGACGGTCCTCCCTGGGTCAGTACGTTAATCTGGTCATAAGCCTGCAACGACTGGATTAGCAGTACAACGAACAGGAACAGCGTCGTCGGCGAGATCAGCGGCAAGGTCACCCGCATAAAGCGCTGGAACCGGTTCGCGCCATCCAGGTCGGCCGCCTCCATCAGGTCCTGCGGTACATTGCGCAGTGCCACCATGTAGAAGATCATCGCCCAGCCTACCAGTTTCCAGGCGGTTACGATCAGGACGCCGGCCAGTGCCCATTGCGGATCTTTTAACCATCCCAGTTCCGGCAATCCAACCAGCTTAAGAATATAGTTGGCAAGTCCGGCTTCCGGCTCGAAAATCCACGACCATACGATAGAAATCGCAACCGTCGGTGTCACCCAAGGCGAGAACAGCAGTGCCTGGTAAAAGCCTCTTCCTCTCATCCTCGTATTCAGCAGAAGCGCCAGTCCAAGCCCGATGAAGATGACCGGCACAACTGTTCCAATACAGAAAAGCAGGGTTACGCCAAGTGCTTTGTAAAAAGCCGGATTTTCAAATAAATAGCGGTAATTGTCCAGCCCGACAAACACCTTATCCGGACTCATAAAATCCCATTCAGTAAAACTTAGATAAAAAACGTAAATCAGTGGCCCCATCCAAAAAATCGCGAATGGGATCATTGCGGGCAGTGTAAAGAGCAGCGGCTTCAGCTCGCGTACCCATGTCGAACCCTTCAATGTTGCACGCCCCTTCCAATGTTCTGTTCAAAAAAAATTGTACATTAAACTTTGCGCCGTTTGGTTAAAGCAACGTAAAATGGATTTACGACTTTTGTAAAATTTTTAAGGCAAGGCAGGAACGAAGCTTTTCGCTTGGAATAGTAGTACACTGAACATTGAAATCTATTGAAATGCGGTGAATCTGTGAAACAAGCAGCCTTTGGTGAAAATAACCCGGACTTGTCTCCGCGCGAGCTTGCGCTGCGCCAAGTCATTGACGCGATTGCCCAAACGATGGACCTGTACGGTGCCAATTATTCCTTCGGCCAGCTTTATGGCATTATGTTTTTCGAGGATCAACCGATGACACTTGAAGATATGACGCAATATATGAATATGAGCAAAAGCAATATGAGCTATGGTGTACGCTCGCTTATCGCTTCGGGCATGGTCAGCAAGCTCGATGAGAAACAGGAACGCAAGGACCTATACAAGGCGGAGACGAACTTCTTCCAGACCTTCAAAAGCTTCTTCACGATGAAGCTGCAGCGGGAGGTTGATGTGATGACGGCCGCAATTGAGAAGGCCTTCCCTGAGCTGAAGGCAATGCTTGAATCTCCTGATTTGTCTGAGGAAGAACAGATGCGGATCGCAGGCGATCTGGAGAAGCTGAACCATGCGATGGAGTATTATGCCTGGCTTCAGCAGTTTGTGGATAAGTTGCGGGCGGATGATTATTTTCCGGTTTAAAAGCTATTTTGGCGCTTGCGGATAAAGCTCATTTGGGTGAAGCTGCGGGATAAAGGGGTTCCTCCGATTGCTGTTAAAGAACGATTTCCCCCTTATTACACTTTATTTGTAGGAAATCATCCTTTAAAGGCAAGCACTACGTTTCTCCAGAACCCCTTTATCCCTCCGCCACTGCTACGTTGATCGTTCAAGCTACTTCAAAAATAGACATTGCATACTGTAAAACAATCCGTTTACAAACAAAATGACCCGCAAGGGGGACACTGGACAGTACCAGTCCCCTTGCGGGTCATTACGCTATGTATGACAGGATGCAAAAGATCTTCACACCTTTACTCTAACCTTCAAAACAAAACTGTATATGTCTTAAGAACAGCTCTATAGCCCATCTTGCCATATGCCCGTCTGCCGCTATCTTAAACTTAAAGCTTGATCTTCGTCTGCAACAATCCGGCCTCACGCGCCGCGGTGTAAATAATGACCACCATCGGTCCGAGAAACACCCCGATAACGCCTACCAGCTTAAAGCCGACATACAGGCTGATAAGCGCGGACAGCGCACCGATGCCGACGGCATCACCAAGTATTTTCGGCTCCACGACGCGCCGGAAAATCGTGATGAGCAGGAATAACACCACCAACCCCGCACCGGTATAGGTATCCCCTGTACCCAGCAAGTAAGCAGCCCATGGAATGAGAATAGCGCCTGTACCCAATATGGGCAGCAGATCAACGCATACTATGAGTAATGCAATGGCAAGCGGATATTTTAAATCAAGAAATAACAGCCCTACAAGGGTAATAACGTAAGTCATTAGGCTTAGAATTAGCTGGGAACGAAGAAATCCGAAAATGGAACGGCGCAGGCTGGACAATACATTATCAACTTGTTGACGGGATTTGGATTCAAATAGTGTGAGGAAAGTGTCCTTGAGCGTATGCAGGCTGTAGCTGAACAAATATACGGCTACAAGAAACACGATGAAGAAAATAAACAGGCCGGGTATCCCTTTTGCAAAAGTAACAAAAGAAGTGGATATGCTCGTTACAAGCGATGAAATGGAGTTGGAAAAGGTGGATATCCAATTTTGAAGCTGGGACTTGGTATCTGAAGACAAACTTGTGTAATAAAGCTCGATGTCTGCTATCGTGTCCTGCACAAACAGATTGGCATCTCCTACATACTGGGGAACCTTATTCCAGAAATCGATAAGCTCGGCTACTACCTTCACACCAAGCAGGACCATCAGACCGATCAGAACAACGGTAAATACTGTGCTGGTCAGTGTAGCGGCGATAAATCTGGGGAGCCGGAATGACCGCATCAGCATCAAAATCAGCGGCTCCATAAATATTGCGACAACCAGGGCCAGCAGAAAAGGCGCTCCTGCTGTAAACAGCAAGTAAAGCAGCGCCAGTCCTACCGCCATAGATACAATCGCACGGACCGACATCGGAGTGCTTCGCCTCCCTTCGGCTGTTCTTAGAGTACAGCGCGGCGTGTAGTAAAGTCGGTGTCCTTGTAGTACATATCCTTCACCAGCAAATTCGGTCCGCAGCACCCTGCTGCAGGGCAGCTGCAATCCACGCTGCGCGCAAGCGGATGGTCGAGCCAACGGTCGAAGACATCGCTCAGCCGGTCATCCTTAATGTTGCCGAAGGCCGGCACATCGGAGAAATCCGTGACGAATACGTCTCCGGTAAACAGATTGACATTGAGCCGGTTCCGTCCATCGGGGTCATTGCGTACCGTCACATTGTGCTCCTGGCGAAGACGGGCCAGCAGCTTGCGCTCCGCCTCATTCTCACTGCAGGCAAAGAACGGCAATGTCCCGAACAGCATCCATACATCCGGATCACGATGATCCAGCAGACGCTCAATCGCCAGCCGCATCTCTTCCTTGGACAGCATCGGCAAATCGGCTGCGAAGGCGCTCGGATACATCGGATGAACCTCATGGCGCTGGCAGCCCATCTCCAGAATGAGCTTATGGATCGTATCAATATGCTGATGAGTGCGGTAGTTAATCATCGATTCTGCTGAAATCAGCATTCCGTTGCTGCTTAGCCGCTGTGAATTCTCAATCATCCGGTCATACAGCTTGGCTGCTGCGGCGACAGGCATCTTGTGCCGGGCTTTGGCAAAGCCGATTTCAAGAAAATCGTGGACATCCCTATAGTTAAAGGATATGTGCATGACGTCCAAATATGGCAACAGAATTTCATACCGCTCATAATCAAGCGTCAGGTTGGAATTCATCTGCGACTTTAGCCCTCTCTCCTTCGCATAGCGCAGGATCGGAACAATATAATCACGCACGGTCTGGGCGGAGAAGGACGGCTCGCCGCCTGTAATGGAGATCGTTTGAAGGTTATCGATTTCCTCCAGTCTGTGCAGCATTTGTGTAACCGGAAGCTTGCCGGGCTCATTGTAGACGAGTGTATCTCCTACCGCACAGTGCTCACAACGCATATTGCACAGATTCGAGACAGTCATCTCGACACTGGTCAGACGATGGCGCCCGTGACGCTGCATGGAATGAATCGGGTCCCACGGATCTGTGGAAGGAGACAGAACGAGCGGATGTTTCGGTTGTTTATTGCGGGTCAAACTATTCATCTATATCAACACCTTTTAGTTGGTAACCATACTTTATTATTGTAATGAACAGCGCAGTGTCTTGCAATCAGCAAAAAGCAGCCTCCGCCCCTCAATGCCCGCAGCAGGCATTTACAGAAGAGCAGCTAGCTGCTACTTTTTAGGACATGACATACCCTTCCGCATACTTGACTCTACCCCAAAATGGACGACGCCGATTCCAGGATATTGGCAGCAGCAAGCAGCAATAGAAGCGTTTCAGGCTGGATAAACATGTTTTGGAGGTGGGGTTATCGAAGAAAACAGGCTCACGGCCATTTGCAGACAGGAAACATGTACCTCAATTCCCTACACTTCTGCCGGCATTCCGGCATCACTAAAATTGACCTTGACGATCATCGTGCTCAGATGTATCGACAAGTCGATCTCATAAGGGACCGACAGTGTCTCCCCGGCCTCGTTGTATAGCGCCCGGATAATCGGCCGGTGCGGATAGGTCGCATTCGTATCAACCACTACCCCGCTATCCCCCGTGTTCAACTGCACCATCAGGCCAACCGGATAAATCACGACCTTGTCCCGGAACAGCTGCACCATACTTTGCTCATACAAGGTTCCTGTCCCTACATAGAGCTCTTCAATCGCCTGATGCGGCAGCATCGGGGCACGGTAGACCCGCGAGGTCGTCATTGCGTCATAAGAATCGACAAGACCGATCCATTTGGCATACTCATGAATTTCGTGGCCACGGATACCGCGCGGATAGCCGCTCCCATCGAGCCGTTCATGGTGCTGGTAGGCACAATGCGCCACAATCAGCGGAATGTTGGGCTCATCCTTGAGCAGTTGGAACCCGTGCTCCGTGTGACGCTTCATCTCTGCGAACTCCTGCTCCGTCAAGCCGCCGGGCTTGAATAATATCGAGGAAGGGACCTGGGTCTTGCCCACATCATGCAGCAGCGCTCCAAGGCCCAGTGTCATCAGTTCCTCATGCTTGTAGCCATGAGCCATACCAAGCAGCGTCGTATAAATACATACATTTAGTGAATGCTGGAACAAATACGAGTCAACCACACCAATATTCATCAGCATGATCATCGCATCCTTATGGGTGCCAATCTCATCCATGACCATTGCCAGCACCTGCTTGAACTGCTTGGCGATATAAGGATAGGTGACACCTCCGCGCAGCTTGGGGGCATTCATCATATCCTTAAAAGTGGTACGAATCTTCTCCAGCGCCCGAATGCGCGTCTCATCGCTGATCAGCTCGGGGATTACAAGGTCCGAAGTAAGCGAGTCCTCAATATATACAAAATTAATTCCACATTGGCCAAGACGAAAAATCAGCTTCTCTGTTAATTCGACATGCTCCCCAAGTAAAACAATCCCGTCCTCTGAAAGGATTCGCTTCCCCAGCCGCATCCCCGGACGGCACAAAGTAATGGGCACTAAACGCATACTATCGACCCCTGCCCGTCTGCTATTTGCTTCGATCCTGAACTCTTATATTCTCGTAATGTTAATGTAAGATATTTTCAAGAAAAGAGCAACTTAAAAAACGGGAATTTTCGACAAGTATAGAGAAAATAAGTGAATTTCGACACACTGTCATCATTCATTATGAATAGGAATACGAGACCATCTGTTCACAAAGCATTGCTGTCGCTCGTTTTCCTTTTGCAACTGGGAAGCCAAAAGATCGCGAATGAACTCCGGTAAGAAATAACGAAGTCCGGTGCCGTTCTTCAAGCTGAGATATCCGACCCCGAACGTAAACATATCAATCGTACCGACCGAATAGCAGCTATCCGGCTCTAGCGCCTTGTCCCCAAGTGAAGCCTCTATGATTCTGGCATAGGGAGGGCGGCTCAAATCATAGACAATATGAAGGCCATCCACTGCAAGAGCCCCCAGCACCTCCCCGCGAAATCCGAAGCCCTTGATCGGCTTGCTCCGGAATTCTTCCAGTAAAGACTCCTCCAGAGCCTGAAGCAAATCCGTTCCATTAAGCTGCATTAGGCAAGGATTAATGGGTGACGGGCATAATGCATGCAACTGTCCCGACGTTACACGCCCTGATGCAAGCCCCCCCAGGAGCTGTCCTGTATTGACCAGACCAATATCCGCACCTGTCCACTGCCGCAGCCCGGCTGCAAGCAGATTTGCCAGCGGGGCATCCGTATCATTTCCTGCGGGCAGAGGAAGGTCAAGCGCCACGATCTCACGGTTAAGCCGTCTGCAGCCGGCATCAAGAAAGCTGCGAATAATTGCAGTTGCTCTCTCCTCCTGCTCCTCCGCAGCCATCGCTACACAACCTCCACGAATGACAGGGCGGCCGGTATCCCGGTCCAGATCGAGCTCTACCCGGCCCAAATATTCGCCGAACTTGCCAGCCGCGCATATGGTCGTCGTCCCTCTTACAAGCGGCTCCAGAAGCAGATGATGGGTATGGGCACCCAAAATCAGATCGACGCCCGGAATTTCGGCAGCAATCCGCTCATCCGAGGGCAGGCCGAGATGGGACATTACAATCACGACATCTGCCTGCTCCCTTAATTCCGTCACCTGCTGGCGCAGTGCCTCAAACGGGTCCGTAGCCTCCCAGCCCAACAGACAGTAAAAATCGGCAAATGCCGCAGTAGCAGCGGTAACCCCGATTCTAATTCCATTCTTGACCATTATATAAGAAGGCAGCAGCCATTCCGGCCGCTCCCCTGTATTTAAATCCAGCATATTGGCGCATATCACCGGAAATTTCGCATGTCCCTGGTACGCAGAGACCAGCTCTTCACGGGAATACGTCAAGCCTTCATTATTGCCCAATGTGACAGCCGCATAGCCTGCCGCATTCAAGAGTTCAATATTCACAAGACCGTCGCTGCCTTCTGTCTCTACCCGCATTCTGTCCATATGATCTCCGCAATCGAGCACAAGCAGGCGGTCGTCCCCATATAAGCGGCGCTCGGCTGAAATATAAGAAGCGATTTGGGCGGCCTGTTCCAACCGGCTGTGAAGATCATTGCTGTGCAGCAGCACGACACGCGGAGCATGTTCAACTTTTGCGCTCATGCTAAAGCCCCTCCCTTGATTTTCCGAATCTGTTCACCGCCGCATCAAGCAGCACACCTTTTTAGCATACCATTTTTACACCGATTAGGGTATGGTTCTATGATCGAGCATGCTATCCGTAATCAGGAGTTTTGGGCCGGGAAGGCAGTACAATCCATGACGAATATTTGCTGTAAAAAAATAAAGGAAACCGCGGAAGAAATTTGTCTCCACAGCTTCCCGTTCATTGAAGGCTCATACTTGACTTTTATAAGCGGTTTTGCGAGATGAGAGGGCATGAGCAACAGCGGAAGCTTGCTTAATCCAGAATTCTTTTCGCATACAAGAATGTTTGCTTCCAGTAATCCTTGTCTATCTCGGTAACTTGAACACCATCTTCGGGCAGTGGGCTGGAATGGATCATTTTCTGGTTTCCCAGATAAATCGCTACGTGTCCAACCTGTTCATCGCTTTTGAAGCGGCCTGGCACATAAAAGAACAGCAAATCGCCAATGCGCAGCTCCGAGCGCTCTACATGGGTTCCTTCCGCAGCCTGGGCCCGGGCTGTGCGGGGCAGACTGTAATTAAATTTACCGAAAACGTATTGAGTGAAGGATGAGCAGTCAAAACGTTTGGATTCATCATAAGACCCCGTACCGAACAAATACGGTACGCCCATGAATTTTTTCGCTTCCTCCGTAACTTCACTGCCTGTACCAGCCAATGCTTTTAATGATACCGCCACATCGCGTTTGTTCTTGCCTGATGTGCTGCTGCCCTCCTTGGCTGGCTTTACGGACGGATCAAGCGGATCATCCTTGAAATCGGCAGCATGGCCGGCTGCAGGATCGATATATCCGGGAACCGGGAAGATCGTAATCTCACTTTCTCCAATGTTGAACACCGCTTCATCCTTAAACAGCTTCTCGATCGTCTGCGTCGTCACCATCATGCTGTCCTGCTGCTTGCGGGCAGGCGCGTCCATCACGACCTGCTTTCCTTCTGCCAATACTGTCTTGGAATCGGCCTGGAAGGACCAGACGACGTCATGATCGCCGATCAGCAGCTTCTTTCCATTCTCTGCCCAGCGGGTCTGAAATCCGATCTGTCCGGCCATCCGGGCGACATCTGCATAGGAGCCGCCGTCGAGCTTAACGATCGGGACAGGAGACTGCCCTTCATCCAGTTTGGCAATATGCTCCTCAACACTGAAATTCTCCACCCTGTTTGGCTCATTCGTTCCCCTGCCCTGCCATCCGCAGCCAGCTAGTCCCGTCATAATAGCCACACAAATCATTAAGCTGAGCAACCGTTTCATCCCATAGATCCCCTTTGTACATTTTGGTAATTTCTATCGTTAGGATGTACAAATAGAGGGGGATTATTCTGAATGTCCAGACTAAAATACCGGAAGATCCCCCACATAGGGAATCACCCGGTATGTCCGGTTCGTTCTGTTCTGATCAGACACAAGTGAAGGACTCGATCCGGTTCAGATCGAAGCCGGAGAAGGTCCAAAAGAAACCGTTCCAGCGAAAGCCGGAGACAGACGTCCGTCCGACGAAAACAGGGTAGAACCAAAAGCCCGGTCCGCCTCGCGGCCAAATGTATGTGTAGCGGAACAGACAGCCGGAGATCGCGCCCGGGTCAACGGCAAGCGTGGATGTGAAAGGCATTGCCGGGATGGTTGATGGCGGTGGTGATGTGGGAGCCTGCAGTTGTCCTTGCTGCCCTTGCTGACCTGGAAAACCTGGCTGACCTGGAATACCAAGGGGCCCAAATGGCGGTTGAATTGCCAACGGAATCACTCCTGTCGTTGTTAAATGACCTGCTGTACAAGCTTATAGCAGCGATATGGTGAGAAGATTGAACAATACCAGCGGGAGGATGAAATTGTTGCCTGGATAAGGTGGCGGGAATCCGAAACCCGGGACAAAAGCACGTGTGTACCCTTCATTGGACAGGCTCAGATAGAGGTTGCTGTTATCAAAATGCATGATATGTCCTTCGAAGACATCACCGTCGATCGTCTCAATTTTTACCAGCCGGTGGATATGCTCATTGCACAACTGATGGAGCTGTCCTCTAACCGAATTCAGCACTTGGTGTACTTCGGAACAACATTCATAAAGTGGTGTCACTGCGGGCTGTGTATTGCTTTGTATGTTCATGATGCAGACCTCCAATTCAAACTTCCCGTTATTCTATGCATCAGCCCAGTTCGGTGTTACTGAAGTTAAACTCATCTTGACCTGAATAGAATTCTAAACCTTAAGCCTGCTCTGTGTATAAAATCCAAGGTATTAGAATATTGATCATTTTCTCTACTAAAAATATTTAATAAATAGACGTAACTGTAGACTGCTTCTATGATGCGCAGATACAACTTGGGCGGCGGCTCCACTTTCGGACAAATAAAACTCGTCAAGCGAACAGACAAAAATGTCCGATCACTGTCCCATACTGGACAAATATGTCCAAGCATACTCGCTTGAAATTTGCGTCCCTTGACTGTTTCAAAAACCTCGTTGCCTCTCATATTAGCCCGGATAATAAAACTAAAAAGCGCCTATGGGCGCTTTTTAGCCTTAACTATGCCAGTCTTTCAATAACGATAGAAGCACTAACAGTCGGTGTTTCCGATGCTCCCCCTCCAATCGAGTTTTGCAAAGTAACTGTCCCCGTTGGGTCAATTCGGTTTAAAGTCAGGACACCTCCGGAAGTTAGTGATGTCACCACTTGCCCTTGGTAGGGATTATTTCCAGCTCCTGAACCGTAGTTGCTGCAAGGTACTAAAGCTGCAGGAGGGGCACCCGCCGGATCAAAGAATAAACCAAAAGCTGAGTTACCCGCCACAGGGAATACTTCCCAGCTAATATTATAAATTCCGGTCGTATTGATTGTAATACTGGAAGGTCCAACGAATGTAATGGCCGTTCCATTTACAGTTGAATTATTAAATGTCACGGCACCTCCTTGACCTCCAGGAGAAGGTGCTGCTGCTACTGTCTGTTGTACAGTACTACATAGGAAAGCGAAATCGGACAGCCCTCCTGGTGCTCCAGTTGCTCCAGTTCCTCCTGTTGCTCCAGTTCCTCCTGTCGCTCCAGTTCCTCCTGTCGCTCCTGTACCCCCTGTGGGACCGGTCGGGCCTGTTGGTCCGGTTGAGCCAGATGACGGGCCTATCGGCCCCGTCGGACCAACGGGGCCGATATCACCTCTTACCCCCTGTGGCCCTGGAGGACCCTGAATTCCGTTGGAACCTTGCGGACCAATAGGACCTTGTAATCCAATAGCACCTTGTGGCCCCGGAGGACCCTGTAACCCGTTGGTGCCAGGAAGCCCTTGTGGTCCGGTTGGGCCTACAATCGATTGTAATTTAATTATTGGTCTTGGGCATTTAACTGAGACTTTTTTACACCTTACCACTTTTTTTGGTTTATGAAATTTACATTCATGTTTCTTTTCATGCAATTTTCTTTTTTTCTTTTTCTCTGGGCAATCCATAACGCCACCTCCTCGAAGAATAGACTCAGTGTACGCCGTCGGGGAGAATTAAGTATTTACACCCGCCTATTACTTGATAGGTAATTAACTATTTTTAACAAAAAAAGGCAGGTGCGGATTATAATTTGTCCAAATGAATCCAATCAAATTTATTTTTATGGGATTCAATTTATAAAAGATAGAAAGTATTACAGGAATTCTTTATATTCTACTAAACATCCAATATTCAGCCTGATATTCAACAAAATAGCGTCCCCAAAGGAGCGGCATGTATGAGGCAAGATGGTTGCCTTAATTGGCCGATAGTGTCTATCACTGAACCCCAACTCCTGTGCCATCATGCTGTGTTTAAAACTTGTCTTTCCATTATGTCGCGTTTTCACCTCCCTTCACTGCTCCTCTTGCAGCCGTGGAGCGCCTGGGGATTATGTATTGTGCCCATAACAAACTCTCTAAAATGAAAAGAAGCATTAACATGATGTACAATGGTTTCGAATTGACCAACACAGTCGCGCAATAGCATGCCCTCAGCGGAAATGAAACTACCTTTTTTAAGCGCAAACTATTAAAGGCTTGGACAGAAGAAATAATGAAATAGAAATGGAAAAATCAATATCATTTTAATGGATTACTTTTATTATTAATTAATAGAAAACTTGAGCTTTCCCGCCGCAAGGCGGTTTACTATACATAAAAAGAACAAATGTTTGATTTTAGGTAACAATGGCAAGCTCGAGTGGCGAGAGATGGTGAAGAATTTAGCATTTGACACATTTCTTACAAAGAAAGAAGCCGGCAAAGTAGAGGAGCAGATATATTACGGCCAGACCCTTAACGACTGTAATATGCTGTTCGAGGGGGGAGGGATGACTGGTTCAAGCATAAATGCAGAGAATTGAAAGATCCCACAACAGGTGGAGGCTATTATGCAGCTGCACATTAAGCCTGGCTTCGAGAACAAAAGAATCATGAAAACGTAGAATCGACATCAAGAATTGGCTACAGAAGTATGTAGACAAGATTGACGAGAACGGCAAGTCAAAATATTCATTCCGTTCATGCCTGAAATACCTCTCAATCATGAAGAGCATCTTTCACTATGTGGTTCAAGAATTAAAGGTTTTGGTGAAAAATCCTGCTGATTGGCTCAAGGTGCCGACTCAAAACTTGGACACATGACAATCAAAACCACAGCGGATACCTACCTAGATATAACCCGGAAAATAGAAGAAGACGAACTCAAAGGTTCGCCTCCTACACCAAAAGAAAAATCTGAATCGGCATGAAATCGGCACAAACGACTTCTGCCAGTATATAAGAAACCTAGAAACCCTTGCTGAACAAAGGATTAACCGATCGAGCCTTCCATCTCGAACTTGATCAGGCGGTTCATCTCAACGGCGTATTCCATCGGCAGCTCTTTGGTGAACGGCTCGATGAAGCCCATAACGATCATCTGAGTCGCTTCTGCTTCTGACAAACCACGGCTCATCAGGTAGAACAGTTGATCCTCAGACACCTTGGATACAGTCGCCTCATGCTCCAGAATGATGTTGTCGTTCAGGATTTCGTTATAAGGGATCGTATCGGATGTCGATTCATTATCCAAAATGAGCGTATCGCACTTGATGTTGGCTTTGGAGCCCTCGGAGTTGCGCCCGAAGGAAGCCAGACCACGGTAGGTTACTTTACCGCCGTGCTTGCTGATCGATTTGGATACGATCGTCGAAGTTGTATCCGGAGCCAGGTGAATCATCTTCGCACCGGCATCCTGATGCTGGTTTTTGCCAGCTACTGCGATGGACAATACCATACCTTTCGCGCCGCGGCCTCTCAGCACTACAGCCGGGTATTTCATGGTCAGCTTGGAACCGATATTTCCGTCAACCCATTCCATTGTCGCATTCTCATCCGCAACCGCACGTTTGGTAACGAGGTTGTAGATGTTTGGCGCCCAGTTCTGGATTGTTGTATAGCGCACGCGCGCATTTTTCTTACAAAGGATTTCAACCACTGCGCTATGCAGGGAGTTTGTGCTGTAGACAGGAGCTGTACATCCTTCTACGTAATGCACAAAGCTGTCCTCATCGGCAATAATGAGCGTACGCTCAAATTGACCCATGTTCTCGGAGTTAATACGGAAGTAAGCTTGCAGCGGAATTTCACATTTAACGCCTTTTGGCACATAGATGAAGCTGCCGCCAGACCATACTGCACTGTTCAGAGCAGCGAATTTATTGTCATTCGGAGGAATGATCGTTCCGAAGTATTCCTTGAACAGCTCCGGATACTCGCGCAATGCCGTATCTGTATCGGTAAAAATAACACCCTGCTTTTCCAGGTCCTCTTGCATGCTGTGGTAGACAACCTCAGACTCATACTGGGCCGATACACCAGCTAAGAACTTTTGCTCAGCTTCCGGAATACCCAGCTTGTCGAATGTTTCCTTGATTTCAGCCGGTACTTCTTCCCAAGTCTTTCCTTGCTTCTCGGAAGGACGGACATAATACTGGATATCGTCAAAGTCCAGATCGTCCAGCTTGCCGCCCCATGTAGGCATTGGCATTTTGTTGAATTGTTCCAGCGATTTCAGACGGAATTCCAGCATCCATTCCGGCTCATTCTTCATTTCGGAGATCGTTTTGACGATTTCCGGGGTCAGACCTTTACCGGATTGGAATACAGCCTTGTGCTCATCGCGAAAGCCATACTTGTACTCTTCCATTTCAGGCATTGTTTTTGCCATGGTTCGCATACCTCCTGTAATTCTATTTAAAAATGCAATCCGCAAACGTCAATGGAGATTTGCTGCAAATTAAGATTTGGTCTCGATTCCCTTGCGCAGTGCATTCCATGCCAGTGTCGCGCATTTGATCCGTGCAGGGAATTTGTTCACACCGGACAGAGCTTCCAAATCCTCATATTCCTCAAAATCGACTTCGTCGCCTTTCATGAGGGAAGAGAATTTGTCTGCCATGCCAAGCGCCTCGTCAAGCGTTTTGCCGCGCACAGCATCGGTCATCATCGATGCTGAGGACAGGCTGATTGAGCAGCCCTCACCAGTAAAACGGGCCTGCTGCACGATGCCGTCTTTCAGCTCAAGCTGGAGAGAAATCCGGTCGCCGCAGGTCGGGTTGTTCAGGTTCACTGTTACAGCCTCTTCATTTAGAGTACCACGATTGCGCGGATTTTTATAGTGATCCATGATGACTCTGCGGTATAAATCATCCAATTGCATGACCGAAGAACTCCTTTGTTTTTAGTAGCGAGCTCACCAGACGGTCAACATCATCTTCCGTGTTGTACAGGTAGAAGCTCGCTCTGGCTGTCGAAGAGACTTCAAGCCACCGCATAAGCGGCTGGCAGCAATGATGTCCGGCACGGATGGCAATCCCTTCTGTATCCAGTACGGTTGCCACGTCATGCGGATGGATGTCTGCGATATTGAAGGTGACCAGGCCTACGCGTCCTTCGCGGGGACCATAGATCGTCACGTCATCAATTTCGGACAGGCGGTCATAAGCATAGGATGCAAGCTGCTGCTCATGACGGTCAATCTGATCCAGGCCGATTTCCTCCAGGAAATCAATCGCTGCTCCAAGACCGACGGCTCCTGCGATGATTGGCGTGCCCCCTTCAAACTTCCAAGGAAGCTCCTTCCAGGTGGAATCCTGCCAATCGACGAAATCGATCATTTCCCCGCCGAACTCGATCGGCTCCATCTTCTCGAGCAGCGCCTTCTTGCCGTACAGCGCGCCAATTCCCGTAGGCCCGCACATCTTATGGCTGGAAAAGGCGTAAAAGTCGCAATCCAGGTCGCGAACGTCCACCTTCATGTGAGGTGTGCTCTGGGCCCCGTCTATGACCATCACTGCTCCATTGCGATGGGCAATGGCTGCGATCTCCTTGACCGGATTAATAACACCTAGCACATTGGATGCATAAACGACAGATACGACCTTCGTACGCGAAGTAATAGTTTGCTCCACATCTTCAAGACGAATCGTGCCGTCTGGCTGGAGCGGAATATATTTCAATGTGGCGCCAGTTGCTTTGGCCGCCTGCTGCCAGGGGATCAGATTGCTGTGATGCTCCATCTTGGTGATGACAATCTCATCGCCCTCGCCGCAGACAGCTCTCGCATAGCTGCTTGCCACAAGGTTCAATGCTGTTGTTGTACCTCTGGTAAAAATGATTTCCTCAGTGCTCGAAGCATTGAGGAACCGGGCAACCTTCTCCCGCGCTCCCTC
Organism: Paenibacillus pinihumi DSM 23905 = JCM 16419; assembly: GCF_000422505.1. GTDB lineage: Bacteria > Bacillota > Bacilli > Paenibacillales > Paenibacillaceae > Paenibacillus_D > Paenibacillus_D pinihumi. The sequence continues at coordinate 1,192,677 of NZ_KE383864.1, forward strand.
GTATGCATCTGTAGCACGGGACCCCAATGTATGCACGCCACGGTGCACATTGGCGTTGTCCCATTCGTAATAGCGTTTGACTGCCTCGATGACCTGCTGCGGCTTCTGTGAAGTCGCAGCACTGTCAAGATAGACGAGCGGATGACCGTTTACTTCCTGATGAAGGATGGGAAACAGCTCGCGAATCTCCCGGGCATTCATGATCCCAACTTCCTCTCAAGGAGCTTGTGCAGACGCTCTCTAACCGCCTCAATCGGAATTTCGGATACAACCGGAGTCAGGAAGCCGTGAATGATCAGTCGCTCCGCTTCTTGCTTGCTGATGCCGCGGGACATCAAATAGAAGATTTGCTCCGGATTTACCTGTCCAACGCTCGCAGCGTGACCAGCGGTTACATCATCCTCGTCAATCAGCAAAATCGGGTTGGCGTCTCCACGTGCTTGCGGGCTGAGCATCAGAACTTTCTCTGTCTGCACGCCGTTCGCCTTCGTTGCGCCCTTCTCGATTTTTGTAATTCCGTTAATAATGGCAGTTCCCTGCTCTTTCATTACAGCACGGGTTACCATATTGCTGTCTGAGCTCTTGCCAAAGTGAACCGCTTGGGTAGTCAAGCTCATCTTCTGGGAGCCGGAACCGATGCTGATCACTTTCGCATCCGAAGTAGAGCCGTTGCCTTTAAGCACGGACAGCGTATCGGACAAAATGTTGCCGTCCTGCAGATCCCCGATGATCCACTCGATGCGTCCGTCATTTTCAATTACGGCACGACGCAGCGTCAAATCGCTTACGGACTGACCCAATTGGTGGATTGTTGCGAACTGAACCTGTGCGCCAGGCTTAACGATAACTTCAACAATCGATTGGTGAATAGAAGCTGCAGCTCCTTCACCAAAATTCGTAATGACATTGTCCACATACGTTACACGGCTGTGGCTGTCAGCTACGATCAGAATGTGCGGAGCGAAGGTCGCTTCAGCATCATCGCTATACAACAACGCTTGAAGCGGCAGCTCAACTTCCACGTTTTTAGGAACGTAGACAAATACGCCGCCGCTCCACAACGCTGCATGCAGGGCTGTCAGTTTATCTTCATTTTTATTGATCGCTGTGAACAGATGGGCTTTGACCAGATCCTCATGCTCGCGTGCCGCAGTCTCAAGGTCAGTGAAAATAACGCCTTTGCTGCGCAGTTCCTCGGACAGCTGGGACAGGACAACACCTGAGTTGCGCTGTACAAGCAGGTTCGCAGATGCTTCAGCAGGCACAAGTTCTTTGACCGCTTCCGGAAGTGCGGACACATCAGCAACTTTATCGGATGCTTTATGTTGCCCGAATGCGTCCAGGTTCCAGCGGGTAATATTCATTTTTTCTGGCTTAGGCCATTCCAAAGTTTGAGCAGCCTCTGCCGCTTCCGTTCTAAGCGCAGTCAGCCATGCCGGCTCCTGCTTGCTTCTGGACAGCGCATCTGCCAGACTTTGATTAACCGGAGAATTCGTTTGTGTACTCATATTTAGCATTAGGCTCCCTTCTTTGCTCAGGCTTGGCCGACAGTTTCATCAACAATGCCGAGTTCTTCCTTAACCCAATCATAGCCTTCGTTCTCCAGACGCTCAGCAAGCTCCGGACCGCCGGATTTTACAATGCGTCCTTGCATCATAACGTGAACAAAGTCAGGAGTAATATAGTTCAGCAAACGCTGGTAGTGTGTAATAATCAGGAAGCCGCGATCCTCGGAGCGCATTGCGTTCACGCCTGCAGCTACAATTTTCAGAGCGTCAATGTCAAGACCGGAGTCAATCTCGTCAAGAATGACCAGCTTCGGATCGAGCAGCATCATTTGCAAAATTTCGTTACGCTTCTTCTCACCGCCGGAGAAGCCTTCGTTCAGGTAACGGTGAGCAAATTCAGGATTCATATCCAGCTCCTTCATTTTGCTCTCCATTTGGCGGATGAATTTGATCAGGGAAATTTCGTTGCCTTCCTCACGACGGGCATTGATTGCGCTGCGCAGGAAGTCGGAGTTGGTCACGCCTGCAATTTCACTTGGATATTGCATTGCCAGAAACAGGCCGGCGCGTGCACGCTCGTCCACTTCCATCTCCAGCAAGTCTTCGCCGTTAATCGCTACTTCACCATCTGTTACTTCATATTTAGGATGACCCATCAAAGCGGAAGCAAGCGTACTTTTACCCGTACCGTTCGGACCCATGATGGCATGGATTTCGCCACCTTTGATTTCCAGGTTGATACCCTTCAAAATTTCCTTGCCTTCGATTGTTGCCTTCAGATTATTAATAGAAAATTGTGTAGACATGTTCTAAAAGCTCCTTCCAATGGATCAATTATTTAAAGTAATTGTTATTTGATTCTCACTGATTCTCAATAATCATTCTATCTTAGTTCTTGCTACAAATCAATCATGATGCCAACATTAGACGAATATCCGCCCCATATTTCGCCTCATGTCCAGTGTCCAGTTTTACAGGGCAGGGGTACCGGATAAAGCCTGCCTGATCGCTTCGGCACGCGCTTGGTATTCCTCATCACTTAGAACAGGCGCAGCTTGCCGCGAGATTGTCCCCTGCTCCAGTGTTACCCATGATTTGCAGCCAGTATACTCGGGACGCATCGGAAGCGTTACTTCCTCCTCCAGCCTGTACACCCTGACGAGCAACAGATGCAGGGGCTTTTTGCGCTTCCATTTCAAGCGCTCCTCTGCAAAAGTGTCCGTCCATATATGAAAGCCCTGCAGCCTGTCCAGCGTCTCCTGATCGGTAATTTCGATATCATCAGTCACTTCGCCGTAAGCCTGCATCGTCAACTCCTGTGAATCAGGCTGCCAGCCTGCAAGCAGCTGTTCCAGGCGCGGCTGGTCATTTGGCTTTAATAAATGAAGTTTCTGGTGCTCATAAGCAGGCATCAAGTAGAAATGCGGGCTGATCAATTGAAAATCCCTGGTTTCCTCGATGATTCCCCCTTTGCGCAGCAGCATAATCTGGTCTCCCTCCAGCAGTGCCGAAATGGTAACCGCCCAGTCCTTGAGCGCTACATGATTCGACACCTCCACTGGCAGATTTGCCATTCAAACCCCTCCTTTATCCTCTCTTTCGTTCTATTATAACAAAAGCGGGTATTCCAACGCGAAAAAATATTCGATATACTAGGTGAAGAAAGCTTGGACGGGCGTCGACTTATGACAAGAGACAGACCCTGGTTTGGCCTTCAAGCACTATACTTTTATGGAGGTGGACTGCTGTGTCTGCATATCACCCTTTAACTGAACAAGAAGCCATCGGCATCGCCCGGTCCTTATCGGATTTCTTCCCGCAGGATGCGAATCTGGAAAGCCGGGAAATCGGAGACGGCAATTTGAATCTGGTGTTTCATATCCGTGATTCCGGGAGCGGGAAAAGCCTGATTATGAAGCAGGCGCTTCCTTATGCAAAGGTTGTTGGTGAATCCTGGCCGCTGACGCTTGACCGGGCACGTATTGAGAGCGAAGCCCTGATTACCCAGGCCAGGCTTGCTCCCGGACTTGTTCCTGAGGTATACCATTATGATGCGGAGATGGCATTGACCGTGATGGAGGATCTGAGCGATCATGTCATTATGCGCAGCGGCTTGATGGAAACCGGACGCTATCCCAAATTCGCTTCGGACATTTCCGATTTTATGGCAGCCACGCTGTTTTACACCTCTGATCTGGGCATGAACCAGCAGGAGAAGAAGCTCAAGGTTGGTCAATTTATTAACCCGGAGCTGTGCAAAATCACTGAGGATTTGATTTTTGACAATCCGTATACGGATTCTTCCAATAATAATTGCGAGGCGGCAATCGCCGATGAGGCTAAAGCGCTGCAGAGCGATTCCGGGCTGCATATGGAGGTCGCACTGCTGAGACAGAAATTCCTGACCGAAGCGCAAGCGCTCCTCCATGGGGACCTGCATACAGGCAGTGTCTTTATCACTCCGGAATCGACCAAAGTCATTGATCCGGAGTTTGCATTTTACGGGCCGATCGGCTTTGATGTAGGGGCCGTAATTGCCAACTTCCTGCTGAACTATGCCGGACAGGAGCACTGGAGCGGAGATGATACGCGCGAGGATTACCGCGAATATCTGCTCAGCAGCATTGTGGATATCTGGGAGCAATTCGAACAGAAATTCCGCAAACTGTGGAATGAGCATGGCGTAGACCGTCTGGCGAATTCCGCGGCGGGCTATCAGGACCTGTATATGAAGCGGCTGCTTCAGGACACCATTGGATTTGCCGGATGCAAGATGGTCCGCCGTGTCGTCGGATTGTCCCATGTCGTCGATATTGATAAAATTCCGGATGATGTGAAACGTGAGAAAGCTCAGCGTCTGGCACTGGCGATCGGCAAGGCACTGATCAAGCTGAACCGCCGGGCAGAATCCATTCACGAGCTTGTGGACATTGCCAAGAAAGGAAATTGAGAATAGATGAGTACAGAAAGTACGGAATATGCAGGACTGCAATCTGTTATTTGGGCGGGAGAGCATCTTGACCTGCTCGATCAGCGTCTGCTGCCGGAGGAAGTTGTGTACCTCCCCCTCCAAACCTCTGAGGAAGTATGGGAAGCGATTCGCCATCTGAAAGTACGCGGAGCTCCGGCAATCGGCATGACCGCAGCTTATGGTGTCGTGCTGGGAAGCCGCGGCGTGGAAGAGTCGCTGGAAACCTTTCATAAGATTGTCCATGAGCAAGCGGATTATCTGGCAACCTCCCGTCCGACCGCTGTCAATCTGTTCTGGGCGCTTGACCGGATGAAGGCCAAAGCCGATACGATCGTGCAATCCGCTGCAAGTCTGGAGCATGCAAAACATGCGTTGCTTGAGGAAGCACTCGCGATCCAAAGTGAGGACGAGGAGACTTGCCGCCTGATCGGTGAGCACGCGCTGGAGCTGTTCAAGGATGGCATGGGCGTGCTCACGCACTGTAATGCAGGAGGGCTTGCAACAGCCAAGTACGGTACGGCACTGGCGCCAATCTATCTGGCGAAGGAGAAGGGCATCAATCTGTCCGTCTTTGCCGATGAGACCCGCCCTGTGCTGCAGGGCGCCCGGCTGACTGCCTTCGAGCTGCAGCAGGCTGGCGTGGATGTCACACTGATTTGCGACAATATGGCCGGCATGGTTATGTCCAAGGGCTGGGTGGATGCGGTTATCGTCGGGACGGACCGTGTCGCTGCCAATGGCGATGTCGCCAATAAAATCGGAACGTACAGCGTAGCTGTATTGGCAAAGGCGCATAACATTCCGTTCTATGTCGCTTGCCCGCTGTCAACTATCGATTTGCAGACCGAATCCGGTGCTGAAATTCCGATTGAGGAGCGGCCTGATGAGGAAATTACCGAGGGCTTCGGCAAGCGTACGGCTCCGCGCGGCGTGAAGGTATTCAATCCGGCATTTGATATTACCCCGAATGAGTATGTCAGCGCCATTATTACGGAGAAGGGGATTGTATATCCGCCGTACAATGTCAACCTGAAGAAGCTTTTTGACGTATAGGAATGAGCAGCACAGCGATTAGCTATTACCGCTACGGCGAGCCGCTTGAGGTGCTCAAGCAGGTGCGCAGGCTCAGTCCTATACCCGGCAAGGGAGAAGTGGCGGTGCGGGTGACTGCGAGACCTGTCAATCCATCCGACCTGATCCCGGTACGCGGCGCTTATGCGCACCGGATCGCCCTCCCCGCAATTGCCGGCTATGAAGGTGTAGGGATTGTTGAGGCTGCAGGAGAAGGCGTATCTGAACATTGGATAGGGATGAGAGTGCTTCCTTTGCGGGGAGAGGGGACGTGGCAGGACACTGTCTTGTCCCCGGCCTGCTGGGCGGTGCCCGTCCCTTCTTTTATACCCGACGGGCAAGCTTGTCAGCTGTATATCAACCCTGTGACATCATGGGTACTATGTACGGCCCGCCTCGGGCTTGGGGCGGGGGATTGCCTCCTGCTCAATGCGGCCTCCTCTGCCTTCGGTAAGATTACGGCGCAGCTTGCCAGTGTACTTGGAATCCGGCTGATTGCAATTGTCCGGCAGCACTCACGGGTGGAAGAGCTGTACCGTCTGGGTGCCTGGAAGGTCATTAGCGAGGAAGCAGGTTCCCATTGCCTTCAGGACATAGTACTGGAATGGACAGAAGGGAGAGGCGCAGACGCCGCTGTTGACTGTATAGGGGGCACCTCCGCTACCTCCCTGTTCTCCTGCATTCGTTCAGGGGGAAGGGCTGCCAGCATTGGCTTGTTGTCGGGGAAACCTTTCACAGATTACCGGCTTGTTCAGAATCGCCGGATTCAGTATTTTGTGTTTCATCTCCGGCACTGGCTGTCAGCAGTCTCAAGTGAAGAATGGCATGCTGTCTTCCGGCAGCTCATTGAACTTGTGCAATCTGGCCGGCTTGTACTGCCATCTGTTAGCCGTTATTATGATCTCGATAATTTCCGGACTGCACTGACTGATGCAGAACGTCCAGGGCATAGCGGAAAAATTGTACTGGTCAGCCGGCTGATTTAAGATTTGGCCGATATATTACAAAACAATAAAAACGGCTGTGCCTCCGACCTGAACAGGATGAAGCACAGCCATATTTGTTTTATACCATCAGCGCCAAGGCTTCATAACCCGGCATTCCCGCCTTAATTCCATACTCCTCTGCGGTAAGCGTTACCGACTCCAGTGGAGCATTGAGCAATTCATCCAATGTCTTCACGCCGACAGCCCTGCCGGCAATAATGCCCCTATCCTTCAAGCGGTCATTAAGCAAACTGACATCCAGAGCGCCGCACATAATGTATCCTTTATCCGTAGACAGGGTGAGCAATGTTGTCTTGGGCAGCTTGACCTCCACTCCCAGTACCGTCATGTTCCCGATTGTATAAGGAACCATTCGAATCATCGGTTGATCTCCCCTTTACACCTGAATAGTCATCGATGCGAATTAAACCTGCTGCGGACAGCCGGGCCTTGAACTGGTGAAGACACCGGATGCATCAGCCATGCTGTCCTTAGCACTATATGCATAGGGACATCTATTCCGTGTGGGTGGGTATCCTGCCTGCCGCCGCTCTCGGGGTGACTGTTTATTTTCGCATGCGCCGATCTTTATCCCCCTCATCTTCACCAAGCGCAGTCTTTGTCCTTACTGCCGAAACAAGCTTGTTCAGAAATCCCAGATTCAGCCCCATCTTGTTGCCATTTTCAATAATGCTGATAAACTCGATCACACAAAAAGCACCTGAAATGCTGTCTGTGATAACTCCTCTGCTTTTCAGCACTGCAATTTCAATGAGCAGCACCGAGCCAATAAGCAGCATTGTATATACTTTCTTCAGCAGGCCCTTGTACCCCTTGGAGCTACGGAGCCCTTCTGTCACATAAGCTGCGATAATCCCGGTAATGAAATCGAGCGCCATCAGCGCCAATAATATTGTAAACACAACTCCGAATAACCCTGTAAAAACAGACACAATCCCGGCAAGAATGCTGCCAATGGTCTTAACAATAACGTCGGCTCTTTCCATAAATGCAACCCCTATAATTCATCTATACCTTCCTTTTCTCTCCGCTGCAATCCCGGCAGGCCGGATTATTATGATAACTGCTTCTAGCTGCTCCCTGCCTCCTTTTTCGTTCCTTTTAGGAACTTTTAATTATATTATACGAACAAATGTTCCTTATGTCCACTATTTTTGCTAGAATCATCTGATCGAAATAACCTGAAATCCAGTATCCAGCCTCTGCACATATGGAGCGGCACTTGTTTCAGAAGGACGGGCAGATTGATGTTCTAAAAAAATTTATCAACACAAACTGGAGAACTGGTTATTTCGGACTATGTGTGAAGTCCGTTTTAGTGATATAGTAGGATTAGTTTTTTTAGAGGAGCGGATATAACCATGACATTATTTCAAGAAAAGGGACCTAATGCCCACTTGTTTAATGTAGACATATTGATTGAAGACGAGACCAATGCCAAGGCATTCGAGAAGCTCCTGCACATTCTGAATGAATCCGGAGCTGCAGATTTCAGAATAAATTCCGGTGTGGAGCTTGGAAAAATGATTGAAAAGCTGACGGAATCCCCAACCGGGCAACCAGTTAAAGCACCTGTACCTGCAACAGAGAAGGATCCTCAGGCCAAGCCTGTCCCTTCCTCCGTGCAATCTGCATCAACAGCCAAAAGAAATACAAGCCAGGAGCAGGACGAGGTCACCACGCGAATTCTGAAGTATATTCAAGAAAATCGCCTCATCCGGCTTAATGTTAATAAAGGACTGGGGAAGCAGCTAAGCATCCCTTGCCGCATTATTAGTCTGGACCAGAGCAATCACATATTGACGGTCTATCACGTTGATGAAAAACAGGTCTATACATTTTCACTCTATGAAATTGATGATTTTATTGAGTAGTAAAAGTAAGGCCCGGCGGTACAACCATTCCCTATAATCACTCTATCGTCCCATGCCGGATAAGCTGGATTCAGACAAAAAAGAGCCGATAGCTGGTGCTGCAAGCACCTGGCTGTTGGCTCTTTTATATAATTGTGGTTTTGTGCTCCTGTTCAATTACGAACAAGAATTTGTGTAATTTGTTCACTCGGCAGTGGAGGGCTCCAAAAGTAGCCCTGAATTTCGTCGCAGGCATGCTGCTTCAGAAAGTTCATCTGTTCTTCCGTCTCTACGCCTTCAGCGATGACCTGCAAATTCAAATTATGAGCCATCGCGATAATGGCGGCCACAATGGCAGCATCTCCCGGGTCCTGCTGGATATCCCTGACGAAGGAACGGTCAATTTTCAGCCTTCCGATAGGCAAGTTTTTCAAATAATTTAGAGAACTGTAACCGGTCCCGAAGTCGTCAATGCTGATGCTTACTCCAAGCCGTGTCAACTCCAGCAAGCATTGTGTCGCATACTGCACATCCATCGTCATCGTCTCGGTAATTTCCAGCTCCAAATATTGCGGAGACAGCCCGGTCTCCCGCAGAATCGTCGCGATCTTGTCCTTCAGATTCTGCTGCATGAACTGCCGGATCGACAGGTTGACGGACACAGGAACAGCCAACAAGCCATCATCCTGCCAGCGCTTGTTCTGCCTGCACGCTTCCTCCAGCACCCATTCGCCGAGCTGCACGATCATCCCGCTCTCCTCAGCCAGCGGAATGAATTGTCCGGGCGGAACCAGCCCGCGGTCCGGATGCTGCCATCTGACCAGCGCCTCCAGCCCGACTACCTTGCCTGTGGACAAGTGATACTGCGGCTGGTAATGGAGAAAAAACTCATTGCGCTGGATGCCCTGCTTCAGCTCATGCTGCAAAGTGAGGCGTTCCAGCGAGGAATTGTTCCAGTCCTCGGAGTAGAGCAAAATGTCGTTGCGTCCCTGCTCCTTGACTCTGCCAAGCGCCATATCGGCCTTCTTGATAATGCTGCCCGCATCGCAGTCTTTGCAGTTGGTCGCCATTCCGATGCTGGCTGTAACATGAAAAGGGAAGCCCTGCATCTCAAAGGGCTCTTCCAGTGTCGTAAGCAGCGCTCTCGCCTTCTCTACTAGCTCCTTCTCCGAATGCAGCGACACGAACATGATGGCGAATTCGTCCCCTTCCATCCGTGCACCCATATCCTCTCCGGAGAGGCCTCTTGTAAACCGCTCCGCCACCTGCAACAGCAGCATATCGCCAAATTCACGCCCGAAAGAATCATTAATCAGCTTGAACTGGTCAATATCCAGGTAGAGCATTCCAATAAACCGGTCCCCGGCCCGCTCCAGCACTTCATTAAAATGCATCATGAACATGCGCCGGTTAGGAAGGCCTGTCATATCGTCGTAATAGGCCATATAGCGAATCCGTTCATTATTGCGCTTGCGGTCACTGATATCTTGTCCGATTGCAAGCGCTCCTGTAACGTTATTTCCTTCCGAAAGCGGAAGAAGAACCAGCTGGATTTCCAGCGGAAAGCCTGTTTTATGTATGATTGTCGTCAAAGTTTGCTGCATGGCTCCCTGTTTAACCAGTTCCAGCTTTTCGAGCACCGACTGCCTGTTTCCGTTATCGAGCAGAGTAAAGAAATCCTCGCCCATCAGTTCCCCTCTCCTGTAACCCATAAGCTGGGAAGAGGCATCGTTGATAGTGACAAAGCGGCCTTCATGGTCTAATACGGCCATTGGGAACGGACTGTACGTGATGATGGACTGGGCAATTTGAGCACTTAAGTCTGAGGCGTAGATTTGGCCGCTTCTGTGAGCATATTGCTGCTTCAGAAGCAAGGCCATGCCAATAAAACCTCCGATACATACTGCGATGGAGGCTCCAGTGGCATACAAAGGGGATAGGAGACGGTCAGCAAAAATGATCCAGCCTGCGACAGCGGCTCCGATTCCAATGACTGCCATCCAGACGGTTCTCGGTGAAAGCCTGTAAACAGCCCGCCGACCATCTCTCGAAGCGATTCCTGTTACCGGCACAAGCGAAACATCCCTTCCTCATTCAGACTTGCAAAACTTCATGCCTAATAATGAACTCCAGGCCAAAAAATTGCTAAATTTTGAGAAACCCTTATTATTTCAATTATAAACGAAATCAGTTATCTGGTCATTGTTATTTTTATATTTTCTGCCTTCATTCTGTCAATTTCGTCATAACTCGCCATAAAACGACAGCAATCTGCGGTTAAACGAAACATTTAGGAAGTTTTGCCCCGTTTGAGCGCAGCTGCGATCAATAATCCCCAGCCGGCAATGAAGGCAACCCCGCCAAGTGGCGTAACGATGCCAAGCTTGGTAAAGCCGGTCAGACTCAGCACATACAGGCTGCCGGAGAAAATTATAATTCCGGCCTGAAGCAGTCTGCCTGCCCAGGCAACCAGCCCTGTATGACCGAGACGGTCAGCCACGGCTCCGATCAGAAGCAGGCCAAGCGCATGATACATCTGATAACGGACGCCAGTCTCATAAACCTCCAGCATTCGTTCTGTTATTTTCCCCTCCAGTCCGTGAGCGCCGAATGCTCCCAATGCTACTCCCAACAGCGCATAAATTGCGCCATAAGCGATAAATTTTGACATCATACAGGTATGCACTTCCTTTTGTTTGGTGTATAATTTTACAAAGCAATTCTCAAAGGAGACTCAACTATGGAACATGAGGAACAGAACCAGCTAAACAACGAGCTTGCCCCCGTCCAAAAGCAGTCCGGTCTCGGAATCGCTTCCTTCATTATCGGACTAATAAGCATCCTTGGGGTAGTGGGAATTGTCCTGCTGCTCGCATCATTCATTCCGGCCATCCTTGAAACTGGCGGCGGCATGCCGGCAATTACACCGGAGAACGCCGGAGAATACATGCCCCTTATTTTCTCTTCTTTGCTGCTGCTGCTTGTCCTCGTTCTCGGCTTCGTTGGCCTTGTACTGGGGATTGTCGGGCTCATCAGGAAGAACCGCCGCAAAACCTTTGCTATTATTGGTGTCGTATTGAATGGTTTGTTGCTTATCGGGTACCTGCTTTTGATCATCACATCCAGATTTTTAACCGGCATGTAGCATGCTTAGCGAACAACAGGACCGTGTCAACGTATTTCGTTCCGGTCCGCCCTGTTCTTGCTCTGCATAGTCCCTGCTTTATTTGCGACTCGCCCTTCCTTCCTCATAAAGGTGAAATTATAAAATAGTGCTCGCCTATTGTCCCCCTAAACCTGAATCCTCGGTTCTTCATCGTATTTCTTGATTTTCATAATTCTTACCCCAAGCCTCTTGACTTCCATTTTTCCAAGCTCTCATCCACCCTCAACCCTTTTGCCTTCTTTTCCACCCTCTGTACCCTCCTTTATTAATTATAGCCCAGAATATGCTAAACCCCAACAGCTCCAAGACGACATTCACAGCTTCTCCACAGAAAAATACCCCCTGCCGTTGGCATCGGTCGCGTGTTCTGTGCTTCCAATGCTCATTTGCTGAGGGGGCGCTTTATTTATTATTGCTTTAGTAAGAATTTTCGGGATAAAACTACCCTTTGAGTTTTAAGCGGGCACGGCTGTAGCCCTCTCTCGTCTTGGTAATTTCCAGTACCGCCGGAGAAGCCTGCTTAAGTTCCGGCACGTGGGATATGACCCCGATCATGCGCCCGGACTGCTGCAATCCAACAAGCGTATGGATCGCCTTGTGCAGCGACTCTTCATCCAGTGAGCCGAAGCCCTCGTCGATGAACATCATCTCAATCGATATGCCGCCCTGATGCGATTGAATAACATCGGTCATGCCAAGTGCCAGACATAATGAAGCATTGAATTTCTCTCCGCCTGACAATGTTTTGACATCCCGGTTTTGACCGGTGTAGGCATCATAAACGTCCAGCCCGAGACCGCTCTGGCGGCCGCGAATTTCCAGCCGGTCACTGCGCTGGAGCGAGAACTGCCCGCCAGTCATCTCATGCAGGCGTTCGTTGGCAGCAAGCAATATCTGCTCCAGAAATTCGATGAGAATGTAGCGCTCAAAAGATATTTTCAGCGAATTATCGCCCTTGAGCATCTGGTAAATATCAAGCAGTTGCTCCAGACTCTGCTCCAGCTCGGCGGTATGTTTCGCGGTATCCGTAATCGCCGCAGCCAGCCGCTTGGAAGACTGTCCATGCTGAACAGCCTCGGCAATTGCTGTTGCCTCTTGATCCTGCTCCTGCTTGAGTCCGGAAATCTGCTGCTCCAGCCCTTCCAGTGCAATTTGCTGCTTTCCTGCAAGTTCAACCTGAAGCTCGGCCAATTGCTGGGCCAAATACGACAGCGTATCCGCGAAAGTTTTCAGTTCTGTCTTGAGCCCGGAGAGTCTCTGCTCAGACAGCTTGGCTTCGGTATAATGCTCTCGTTGATCAAAGCCTGCCTTAAACAGCTCGGCCTCAAATCTTGTTGCCGCATCCAAGCTTGCAGCTTCTGTTTCCTGAACCTGCAGGGTCAACTGCTCACTGCCTGCCCGCTGCTCCGCCGCCGCCGACATTGCCCGGGCGAGGCTATCCTGGGCATGCTTCCATGCGGCGGACAGCTGCGCTTCACGCTCTGCGAGCAGACGGCGCTGCCCTTCAAGCCGTTCCGGAGACGCCAGCTCCTGTGGAATGCGCGCCAATTCCTGCTCCAGCTGCGACTGCAAACGTCCAGCCTCAACTGCGGTACTGCGCTGCTCCGCGTCCTGCCGCCCGCGAAGCGCCTCCAGCCGCTCCAGTTCGTGGTCCAGTTGCTGCGTTTCCTTGCGCAGTTCGCCCAGATGGACTGCCTTCTGCTTCAATTGGTCAGTATCTGCGCGCAGCCGTTTTCCTTCTTCCTCTGCACGTGCCAATTCTGCAGTATCCGGCTTCCGCTCCAACCCAAGCTCTGCGAGGTCCGCATCCTTGCGGGCCAGCCCAAGCTGTGCCGCTGCCGCCTCAGCCTTCGCCTGGCTAAATTCAGATTCCGCCCGGCGCAGCTGCTCCTTCGCATGCTCCAGCAACTCGCGCGAAGGCAGCTCCTGCGCATGCTGCGCCTTGTGTGGGTGGTGTTCGCTGCCGCATACCGGGCACGGCCTGCCATCCTCCAGATGCATCGCGAGAAAACCGGCCTGTCCTTCCAGCCACAGGCTCTCCAGCCGGTCATGGTCTTGCTTGACCTTGAGCAGCGCCTGTTTTTGCTGCGCCTCCAGCCTGCTATGTGCCTGATGCCGCTCGTCCAGCTCCAGCAGCTCCTTGATCAGCTTATACCTCGAACGCGCCTGCTCAAGCAGGGCAAGCTTTGCAGGCAACTCGTCCACCGCCTGCTCCTGCTCCGCAATCAGCACCTGCAGCTCCTTGCGGCGATGACGGAGCGCAGCCTGCTGCTCCTGCGTCCCGGCAAGCCCTGCGGCCGCTGTACGCTCCGCAGCAAGCAGCCGCTCCAGTTCTTTGCGGCACTGCCCGAGCGTCGCCACGATCGGCGTCCACTCCGCAAGCCGCTCCAGCTCGATCGCAGTCTGCCGTCTCAGCGTCTCCTGCTCCTCCTCGCGTTGATACAGCTCCCGCGCCTGCTTCTCGGCGAGCTGTGCAGCTTCAAACTGTTGCTGCCGCAAGGCTGCTTCCTGCCGCTTCTGTGCAAGCTGCGCTGCGAGCCGGACTGCCTGCTCCTCGTACGGCTCAAGCCGTGCCGCCCTCTCTGCTGCTGCAACCCGCAGCTCCTGCTGTGCCATTTCCGCCTGCCGCAGCAGCAGGTCCTTTTGCTGCTCCTGCTTGCGGGCCAACTCCGCAAATCGCGCATTCACCGCAGCAGCCTGTCGGAGCGCCGACTCCTGCTCCTCGAGGCGGCTCGCCCGCTCCTGCTGGCGCTGCTTTCCAGCCTGTGTCAGCTCCTCGTAGTACCCGGTCTCCTGACGAAGGCCTTCAAGCACCTGAAGCGGGCTGTGATGCTCCTGCATCAGTGTTGCTGCCAGCAGGCTGCCCTCGCGCATTGGCAGCGCCTCCTGTGCCTGCTTTGCATACACATGAAGCTGAAGCTGCGCATTTTTATGCTGTTCTCTCAGTTCCCGCGTCTTCAACTGGAAGTCATCCTCCAGCTTCCGGTACAGACCGGTGCGGAACAACCTGCGCAAAATTTCCTCTTTGTTTTCCGTATCTGACGTCAGCAGTTTGCGAAACTCGCCTTGGGGCAGCATGACGATCTGGCTGAACTGATCTTTGTTAAGCCCGAGAATACCCTCCAGACGGCCCCCTACATCTCCCACCGTAAAACGGTCAACAGCAGGCACTTCCTGGCCGCTCGTCAACTCGTACAGTTCAATTTTGCCTCCGGTCTCGCTCTTATTGGAACCCTTCCGGTGCGGCATCTGGCGGAATACACGGAAGATCCGGCTTCCCGCCTGGAACATGAAGTCTACAGCGGTATGCTGCTCCTCTGCAGCAAAGTGGCTGCGCAGCATCCGCGGCTCCGAGCGGTCCTCGCCGCTCGCCGAGCCGTAGAGCGCATAGCAGATCGCATCAAATATCGTCGTCTTCCCTGCACCCGTGTTGCCTGAAATAACGAACAGCCGATGTTGTCCCAACTCGCGAAAATCGATCGTCTCTGTATCCCGGTATGGCCCAAAGGCCGTCATTGTCAGCAGCAGCGGCTTCATACGGCACCTCCGTCCTCACGCAGCACCCGGTCATACGCCTCGGCAAAGAGCTGCTTTTTCCCACTGCCAAGCTTCATGCCCTTAACCTCCTCATAGAAGGCTTCAAACAGTTCTACAGGGTCCGCCTTGCGACGCCCTACGGAAGCAGTCCGCTCCTGTTGCGCAGCAGCAGCCTCAGCCTGCGCCCGGCGTTCTACATGAAGCGCATTCGGGTAGAATGCACGTACCTTCTCCATCGGGAACAGCACCGGATTATCGCTGATCAGCGTTACAAATACATAATCTTCGCAGCGGGAATGCGTCTCCAGCTCTTCCAGCGTGACCGCAACCCGGCGCATGTCACGCCGCGCTGCAAGCTCCCTCTTCTCCACCTGAACCGCCCCGTCAGCCGCTATATGTACCATATAATAGCCCTTGTTATGATTTTCTTCGGATATCGAATATTTCAATGGCGACCCCGCATAGCGGATATCCTCCCTGGACACATAGTGTGCCTGATGGAGATGGCCCAGCGCCGTATAATGAAACGGATGAAAATATTCCGCCCGCACATGCTCAGCTCCCCCAATTGACAGCGGCCGCTCTGATTCGCTTGTATTGCTCTGCGGTTCCCCCCCCGGCGTAACAAAGGCATGCCCGACCAGCACATGCCGGGCCGCGGGATCCAGCTTCTCTGTAATTCGGTCAAGAACAGCCTTCATCGCCTCATCATGCGTACGAATCGACTCATCCTCCAGCGCATACCGCACCTGGGCCGGATCGGCATAGGGCACCAGATAGAAGTGTACCTCCCCTGCTTCATCGCGCAGCACGACAGGCTCAATCTCCTGCTTGAGCTGGCCTGCCAGATACAAGCCCTGCCGCTGCATCATCCGGGTGCCGAATCCGATTCTATCCGGGCTGTCATGATTCCCAGATATTGCCATAACTGGCGTTTCCAGCTCGATGACGAGCCTTTCCAGCACTTCATTCAACAGCTCCACCGCCTCGGTAGGCGGAATCGCCCGGTCATACAGGTCACCTGCAATGATGACGGCATCCGGTTTTTCCTGCTGCACGACCTCAATAAGCTGTTCAAGCACATAACGCTGATCTTCTGTCATATAGACGCCTTGAACCAGCTTGCCGAGATGCCAATCCGCTGTATGCAATAGTTTCATCTCTATAAACTCCCCTTTCTCCTCGCATCCCTTGCTGAACGATTTGTATTTAATGAAAGAGTCTGCACCTGGCAGCACAGCCCCGTAATCGAACAATTGAAACCCATCATCAACACCAGCATGGACATCTTTTCTTCCCTTTAAAATTCGCTCTGGACACGTCTGAATCCTATCTGAACGGGAAATTCAGCCGGGAGTAACATCTTCCAGCGGATGCTCTCTATCCCGCCCTGGACAGACGACCTCACATAACTGGCCGCAAAATGAATATATTGATTACAATACTTTTATTTTCACGGGAGGGAATCACCCATGGCAGAGCCGCTGTTTATTGTATCGCGCGAGGACTGGTCCTTGCACCGCAAGGGCTACGAGGATCAGGCCCGGCATCAGGAGAAGGTGCGGGAGGCCATCAAGCAGAATCTTCCCGATATTCTCACAGACGAAAGCATCATCATGTCCGACGGACGGCAAATTGTCAAGGTGCCGATCAAGAGTGTCGATGAATACCGCTTCATATACAATTTCAACAAGCAGCAGCATGTCGGGCAGGGCGATGGGGATTCACAGGTGGGCGATGTGCTCGGTGTCGATCCGCAAGCGAAAAAAGGACCCGGCAAAGGGCAGGGGGCGGGCGATCAGCCCGGAGAGGATTATTTCGAGACAGAGGTCAGCATGGCTGAGCTGGAGAATCTGCTGTTTGATGAGCTGGAGCTGCCCAATCTGGAAAATAAGCAGAAGGAGCAAATGCAGGCCGAGGATATTGTCTTTCATGACATTCGCAAAAAAGGCATTATGTCCAACATCGACAAAAAACGGACGATCATGGAAAATTTGCGCCGCAACGCAAGCCGCGGCATCTCCGGCATCTCCGGCATCTCCCCCGATGATCTGCGATTCAAGACATGGGAGGAGGTCGTGCGGCCCCATTCCAATGCTGTAGTGCTGGCGCTTATGGATACATCCGGCAGTATGGGGTCATTTGAAAAATATGTCGCACGCAGCTTCTTCTTCTGGATGACCAAGTTCCTCCGCCGCAAATACGAGCATGTGGAAATCGTCTTTATTGCCCATCATACGGAAGCGAAGGAAGTTACGGAGGAGGAATTTTTCACGCGTGGGGAAAGCGGGGGTACCATCTGTTCTTCCGCTTACCAGAAGGCTCTCGAAATTATAGACAGCCGCTATCCGGCTGCCAACTGGAACATTTACCCTTTCCACTTCTCTGATGGCGATAATCTGACTTCTGATAATGAAAAATGCGTCAAGCTCATTGAGAAGCTTATGCAGCGGACGAATCTGTTCGGCTACGGCGAGGTGAACCAGTATAACCGCAGCAGTACCCTGATGTCAGCCTACAAACATATCAATAACAAGAAATTTATGTACTCCATTATCCGCGAGAAAGGCGAAGTCTATAAGGCACTGAAAACTTTCTTTTCCAACCCGGCTCAGGCCTGACTTCCCCGCCGCTGAATGAATTTTGGTTATAAACCCTTTATCTCAACCCAAAAACCAGCCCGATACCCGGTATCAGGCTGGTTTTTGCATGTCATGGCCTTATTAAGGACGAATGGCTTGAATAAGTACGGATTCTCCTGTAAAAGCGGAAAGCCTGCCTGATTCATCCGTTTGAACAGAGAAGAACTCTTTCACATCGCCGGATGCATCCATCAGCTTGGCTTCAAGAACAGACTTCTCTGCTTCAGCCATCCCGGAACGTTCACACCAGTCCTGGAATTTGAACGGTTTAGCGTAAGCAGCCAGCAATTCAATGCGAAAGCCCTTTTGTTCGAGCAGACTGATCCATTCGGTCTTTTTCAATGCACGGACATGGCTGGGATCACGATGCTTTTCCACGTCATTATAAAATTCATCGTAAGCATCGTTCTCAGGTGCAACATTGTCAATAAAAAGCAGCTTGCCTCCCGGCTTGACAACCCGGAACGCTTCCGCTGCGAATGCCGGCACATTCGGGAAATGGTGGGCTGCAATCCGGCATGTGACCAAGTCAAAGGAAGCGTCGGCAAATGGCAGCTGTTCGGCATCACCCTGAACAAAGTCAACATTGGCCAAGCCGTTCCCCTGGATAAATTCCGCTGCCTTCGCCAGCATTTGTTCTGTCAAATCATAGGCAACTACACGGCGCACCAGAGGCGCCAACGCATTGGCTACGTGCCCGCCGCCCGTTGCGATGTCAAGCACCTCCATTTCCTTGCCGGCCCTGGATTGGCTTACTAGCATCGCCAAATCCTCCCCCTTGGCATGGCGGGTGCTGGTCACATATTTGGCTGCGTGCTTGCCGAATTGCTCCTGGACTTGATTTTTTACGGAATCGCTCATACGTTTACCTCCTTTGTAATATAGAATTCATGTATTTGTTTCATCTAATGAAACACATTTTCGTTTTATGAAACTAAAATCACTTTATCATAATTTTTAATGGAAGTAAATGCGTCCTGTAAGAAGATCCACGTGCATTCAGCATCATGTATTGCCACTTCATTCCATCTTCGTTAAACTGTTCATATTGTCCTGAAATTGAAATTTCGCAACGGAACAAGGAGGGAGATTAGACCATGCCGCTGTTACGGCCGCGCATTATTATAATTGCTGCTGCTCTCATTCTGCTAAGCTGGATAGGAAACTACTGGTATGCCGACCGTCAAAAAATAGGCAAGCCGATCCTGCTGAATCATTATTATGAACTTGGCGGCTCAAATGGAGAAACCTTCGACATCTACTATTTGGAGGACCGGAATCCGGATATCCGCGTTCAAAGAATCGATATGCCGGACGCCTTAAGTTATCATTTGCGTCAATACGATCGTTCACCGAAGCAAACTTACCAGCATCACATCCTGTACCATGTCATGTTTCAACTGCAACCATCCGATACGATGGACACTTACGGCGAGGATATGGAGACAACTTTACTCCATGTCTACTACAGTGATGGCACACGGGAAACCGTCCCTTTCGGCCGCCTGTTTATTGAGGGCAACGGGAAACAGACACCAAAGAACGATGATTCGAACGAAAGCATTGTGAACTGGTACAGTACAGGAGGCTCAAGCAACTACTCAGGGTTCACCCAGGCCAAGGCTGAAATGCCTTTTAAGCTGACCGGAACCGACAGCATCCAGGCCGGCAGGCTGGGGTCATGGCTGGAGCTTAAGCTGCTTATGCCGGACGGGTCTGATGTCAGATCTCCGTCTGAGGAATTATTATCCGGGGAGAAAATTAGAGGGATTCCGCTGCCACAAGTTGATTATCCGCTTGATGTTGCACAGGATGATATTCTTCAACTCAATTACCAGTTCCGCTTTCCCGACAAGAACAAGCCGCTGGAAGCATTGACACCGATGGTATTCCCCGTCCGTTTTCAGGCTGACTCCGGTTCCTTCAAGACGAGAGTTCAATACAGGCCAAACTTCAACGAAGCGGATATTCGCAGGCTGATTCAGTTAAGGGGGGAAAATGGTTGAGACGTGAGCTTCGTCAGATCGCATGGGGGTACATCCTGATTTTGTTCGATTTCAAGGTAATGGGCTTTGATCTGCTGCCGGATTGGCTGGGCTGCCTGCTCATTATTTTTGCCTGCCTGAAGCTTAGCGCCTGCTCCCGCTTCTTTGTCCTAACCGGCTGGCTTGGAGTTGCTAATCTGGTTCTTCAACCCGTTATCTATCTTTATTTAGTTTTCCCCCCTTCACTCATTACAAATGAAGGCATTCTCCCGCCCTTAACCCTGTCTTACCTGCTTAACGGACTTAGTTCCCTGCTGATGCTTGTCATGTTTTACGGGATTTGCCGCGGCCTGCTTGAATGGGCAGAGCGGCCGGAAAACCGCAAGTCCAGGCCTCTTCTTACTGCAAGCATTCATAACCGCTGGAAGCTGGCCTTTGTTATGATAGTCCCTTATTTATTTGCATTGCCGTTCGGATACAACCTGCCCGAAGATTTTGCCCTTTTCTTAATCGTATGGGGGGTCATCAACTGGCTGATTTGGCTCATTCTTATCCATCTGTTGTTCAAAGCCTCGAAGCTGCTTGCCGAACCGTTGGAACCATCTGATTCCGATGGTGCGCTCCAAAGAATAGATTTAACAGTGTAGCTGAAAACAAATCAAAACACCCCCTGAAATGAGACAGTGGAAGCTTCCGCTGATCTTCATTCCAGGGGGTGATATATTAACGCGAAACCTTATATGGGTTCGCTGGCGGGTGTTAAGTCCAACCTTCCAAATACTTGTTGCTTCAACCTCTGACTTATGGTCTTAATGTCTTCAATGCGCCGCTCCATGCCGCCACTTCATCCAGCATGGCGTTCACATTATTCAGATGGTGATCTTGCGGCTTGAACTCAGAGCCATTCACAAAATCCGTGAACAAGGATAACGTCGGGTGCGTGCGGACATCCGCCACCTTCAATTCACCCAAAATTCCGCGCAAATGCTCTGCCGCTCGGGCTCCGCCCGCTGCTCCATAGCTGACGATGCCTGCTGCCTTGTCATTCCAGGCTTCACGCGCCAGATCAAGCGCATTTTTCAATGCTCCGGTAATGCTGTGGTTGTACTCCTGAACGATGAACACAAAACCGTCAAGGCTGGCAAGCTTCTCATTCCATGAAGCAATGCCAGGCGCATCCGCCTCCCCAAGGAACGGCAGTTTGAAATCTGCAATATCAATAATTTCATAATTGGCATCCGCACGATGTTCTGCGATCCCCTTTACCCATTCACCCACCTGCGGGCTAAGCCGCCCTTGACGTGTACTTCCCAGAATAATTCCAATATTTAATTTAGCCATTGGTTGTTCCTCCTTGGATGGTTTTCCAAATAATTTATCTAAAAAGCCCATGTCACACACACCCTCTGATTTATGAAATGCTTAGCAAAATACGATTTCCTGACGGATCGGCCGCAAAGACCGAATCCTCTTCTATTTCCAGATCAGCTCCGAGCTGCTGCAATTTAGCAATTACCCGCTCTCTGGCTTCTTTATCCGGCAAAACCAAGGTGTAAAATGAAAGCCCAGCACTATTGTTTGGAGGCTTGGGAGCCCCTTCGCCATTCCATATATTCAAGCCAATATGATGATGGTACCGGCCTGCCGAAATGAACAACGCTTGTGCCCCGTAGCGGCTGACAACCTCAAATCCCAGACCTTGCGTATAAAATTGCTCTGCCGCACGCAGATCGGACACATGAAGATGAATATGGCCCATAACTGTGCCCGGAGGAAGGCCCTGCCATTCCGTCTGTCCTCCATCTGCAAGGAGGTTTTCAAAATCGAGCGGATCAACTGCCATCTCCACCTGCCCGCCATTCCAGCTCCAATCCGCATCATCACGATCGGCGTAGACTTCAATGCCATTCCCGTCAGGATCAGACAAATACAAGGCTTCGCTGACCAGATGGTCGGAAGAACCAAACCGTTGGTTCAGAGCTGCAAAGTGACGGACAATTCCCGCCAGATCCTGACGGCTGGGAAGCAGCAATGCGAAATGATAAAGTCCTGTCGTTCGTCCCTGCTTCGGTATGACATTGTCAGGCTGTTCTACAGTCAGCAAAACCGTTCGGCCATCGGCAGTCAGATCCGCCGCTTTGGCTGTGCGATTCAATACTTTGAAACCGATCACCTCTTGATAAAATGCCAGGGAACGCTCCAAATGCTGCACCTTGAGATGGACCCGGCTGACGAACTTATTCGGCTTTTGATGAAAGTTCATGCTCATATCCCCTTTACAATTGAAGGAAACATCCCTCCTTCATGTTGGCTATCTAAATCAAACTAAATTTCTATAGTTAAAGTTAATTACTTTATGTAAGTAATTATATATACATAACTTTATTTCGTCAAGAAAGTTTATTTTGAAATTTTTGCACTCGTTGAATCACATTATACTAATGGACTATTTTGCAATTGATGTCCTACAACTCTGAAGGAAATAAATTAAATAAGATGCGATACTTTGATTTATTGGATATAATAGGGATAAAAAACATATTATTTATCTATTCACATTTAAGAGAAGAATATAACGGGGGGAAATGGGGGCTAATGCAAAGCAAGATAATTTTATTAATAGATTGTGAATTTAATACTCTTTCAGAAAGGGTACAAAAAGAAATCTATAATGAGTTTTATAAATTTGTTTATGGAGCAATTATTTTCATTGTTAAAGAGCATGCGGCTACAGAGGATATCATACAGGAGTCATTTTTAAAAATTATCAGGAGTGTTCCTGAACTAGATGGAGAAAACAAACTTAAAGCTTGGATTAAAGTTGTTGTGAGAAATACGGTTTTCAATTACTTAAAAAAACAAAAAAAAATTCGAAATGAAGTTGATGTGGATAGTATTTTCATTAACGATAGTATTAACTTTGCTACAACGACTGATACCATTCATACAGAGATTGAGCTTAAGGAAATGATCAATGTAGTAGAAAAATATCTAAATCAATTAAAACCGGAATATAAAATCCTTATTGAGTTAAGATGGAAAAAGGAAATGAGTTATAAAGAAATAGCCGCTTATTTAGAAATAAATGAGCCGCTAGTAAAAGTTAAACTTCATAGGGCAAGGGAATCTATTAAACAAAAAATGATTACAGAATGGGGTGATGTAAAATGAATAAAGGAAAATTTAATCAGATGTTCGATGAATCTTTTGAAATAGCTGCAAAGCAATTTACAGTGACACCCGATCCGACAAAATCTTGGGAAAATATAAAGCCTAGAATAAATAAAGGAAGAAAACAAAAATTAAGCATACTACCTTATATTGCCGCTTCATTTATTTTGGGTGCATTGGCTTTCGGAACTCCTCTGGTAACCAGTGCAATTCATCCCATCTTTCAAACCATAAAGGAAATTCAATCAGATGTAGTCACTTTTATTTTTGAAGATCGTGGAGACAACGCCAACATAACACCTAAAACTTCCCCGCCAGATTTAAATAGTATTGAAACTCAAGATATTAGTACAGAAATCAAAATGAATAAGAGATTCACATCATGGAAAGAAGCGCTTCCATATTTATCTTTTGATCCATTATATGTAAATTTTATCCCTGAAGGCTATACTCTACAAGATACTCGTTTGTTTTTTCACGATAATCAAAAAAAATCAAATGAAGCTATCCTTTTATTTTCCAATGATAAGAATAACAAATTTAGAGTAGTTATGCGCCTTCTTAGAGGAAATGAAACTATCACTTCTGCACATCACAAGGATGAAAGCGCAGTTGAAAAAATAATAATTAATGGCACAGATGCTTTTCTTATTAATTTTCCTGAAAAAACATTAAGTATCGAATTCATGTTTAAAAATATGTACGTGTCTGTGTCTGGGGAACTAGAAAGAAATGAAGCAATAGAAATTTCAAAAAATATTAACTAAGATAATTGATTAAATACACTACAAATAAACAAAGGAAACCGTTCATATCCCACAGTAGTTGTACTACTCATGCTACAGAACGGTTCCTATTTCTATTTTGATTTTACTTATTATAAAATCTGCTACCCTACTAATACGTAATCTGTTGTTGTTTGCCCTTGCTCATAAACCCCATTATGACTAATCCAATGGGTAACGTTTGCCCGGAAATAGAAACCACTTTCGGCTTTTTTGGTGACCTCCCCTGAAAAATACCAATCTTTAGATGTATTAATTGTAGTACCTGATCCTACTTGAACCCATTTAGTACCGTTCCACTTTTCCAAATAAACAGTCGCGCCAATCGAGTTTACTTCAGACTTCGATTCCGTATTAACACTTATTGTAATGGTTTGATTTTTATTGTTTTTTATGAATACTCGTCCTTGGTCCAGATACTTGTTTTTCGGATCAAATAGCCCTTGGGTTTGAAACTCAATTGGAGGTGCAGGTGTTAAAGCTTTACCGTTACTACTTGCAAATAAGATCTCAGAACTTGATGAGAAAAAGAATAAAAGTAAAAGATTTAGAAAAATAATAACTTTTATTAGTTTCACTTAGCTTCAGCCTTTCCTGTATCATATAATTATTTGGAAATATCTATGATTGTAAATTCAGCCTCGTCCTCCGGCTCAATAGCCTTCATAAAGGAAAAACCAATATACCCTTTACTATTGAATATTTTAGACATAACTGCATCGTATTGCGTAATGTCCTTTTTTGACTCTGTTTCAAAATCAAATGCCATAATTTGCTCCATTGAATAGCGATAGTACAGGATGTCATTAAAAATAAATGGGGAATCATAGCTCAAATCTTTACCATCCTCATGAATGACGAATTTTACATCCCCGGTTAACCGATCCATAACATGGATTCTTTCATCCTCGGTATAAACAAACCATTTCTTATCCCCATTAAAGTCAATAATGCCTTGCTTTTGTATAACACTAACAGGATTTTCCGACTGGCTGTAAGGATAAAATACAATTTCAAATGTTTTGTCTGTCCCAGGCTTAAATACAGATTGATAAATAAGCAGTCCATCCTCAATAGGTCTTTGAATAATGAAAAATTCTCCTTGTCTCTCTTTTTGCTGCTCATTAAGACGGACTGTGGATAATTTTGTATTTGTCTGGGATATCGGATCATAAATAATTGCGTTACTGTAAACAATTTGATTTTTAATTTCTTTTTCAATCCATGTTACTTTATTATCATAGACCCTTAATACCGGCGGATCTATCTGATCTTCGCCAACGCCAGAGGCAACAGTATTTGTTTCGCCTGTTATAATATCGTATGATTTTATTATCCAAGGCATATCCTTCTGTCTGTATCTGTCATATTCCACCCAGTATAACCATTTATCCACGCCTACCAGAGAGTTAATGATTTTGTTTTTATCTGTTTGGTAGATTATCTTTACCTCTTCATTATCCCGTGCAACTGTACCAATATAACTTAACTCCTTGTCGCTATGATCCATTTCAAATGCAATGAGGTCGTCATTCATAAAACTAGGCGCAATAAAAGTTTCACGCAAATCTTCAAAACTGAGCGTTATTTTTTGTATTGGAGGATCAAAATCAAAAGGCTTTTCATCTGGTTCATGTTCAGAAATTGAATGATTCGGACTATTATCCAAATTAGGATTCAACTTGTTTGGCTCACTGACCGGCGTTTCATTCCCTACCCTGTTTAAAACAAAAAGTACGCCTACAGTTAAAATAATGAAAGCTAGTCCCGCAATTACAGGTTTAAATTTAAACATAAGCACTCCTTTCAAATCAAAGGAACAAAAGGGATTTATCCCTTTTGTTCCTTTTTATTTCTATATTACCACAAAACAGCTTTTCTGAAATGCGCTTGGTTAGCATCCCATACACCTTTCATTGAATACCACTTGTTACCGAGCGTTTCCCCTCTTCCTCCCTGATCAAACGGGTCTGTGACTCTAACTCTATAACTACTGGTATCACTAGTATTTCTGGCATCATAGCCTGAAGTATTTAAAATATGTCCTGCTACATTAGATTTGTAATAAGGCATGTTCTGAGGAGTAATTTTCAAATCCAGAACTGCAGGGTATCCCCAATCCGTTGTCAGTATCATGACAGATTGCCATGTGACAAACTCATTAGAGTCAAATGAACGATAAGAATAAGTATTGCTCGTTTGATAATCATTCAATACTTTTGGAATTTTCGAAAAGTCTGTCCCATCGGTTGTCGTTCCAAGCTTTCCAGCATAAAAGGTTTGATTTTGGGATGAACCATTGAGAAAGTGCACTACTTGTTTAACTGTAGCCGGTCCACACCAGTAAGATGTTTCCTGCTTAAAGTTAGCAACATTGAGGGTTTTCATTTCACCTTGAGCAAATGTTCTTAAACCATATGCATGTTGTTCAGCCAGTAAGTTCTTTTCCTGTAAGGCTTTGGACTCTGCCGCAGTAGGAACGTATGTTGTTGGTGTAGGATCATCACCTGTACCTGCAGCAAACATAGCTGTCGGGAATAAAAATGTTGCCAGTAAAACTCCCGCAAAAGTTTTCTTTATAGATTTGAATCTTTCCATTTGTATGACCTCCACTAATATAATTGGGTATAATTAGGCGACCGGGGTATTAATTTATCCTCCTTATCTGGCAATAAGTTAACTTTTTCTTTTATGTATAATATCTATATCTGTTTATTCGAAAAAGTCATGCCCCCCTTTTTCAAGATTTCCAAATTATCGGAATCTATTGTTTATATTAACAATTCAAAACTAGAGTTGGTTACAAAAAAAAATAAAAAAATTTAAACAAATCCCCTCTTTTTCCATTCTAAAAATATTAGATGCTTCTTCTGATAAATTAGTAAAAACCTCAAGGCTTATTATATTTATTAACTTCAATTACTTAATAAAAAAAGTTCATGAATGGTTTTGAGTAAAAATGGAAGTCACTACAATACCATCTTTACAAGGAAACCATACATGAACTTATTCTTATTAATGAAATCTGAAAGAGGATAGCTAGGGAGCCTGAACTGGTTTCACATGCTTCAAATCATTAGCTGCTGCATGAAGAACTGCAAGATGAGCCGCCATCTGAACTACATGAGGAACCCCCGTCAGATCCGCTGCTGCAGGAGGAGCCATCTTGTGGATGGTCATCATGCCAGATACTTGAGTCAGAGCTGTTCACAATCGTTTGCGCATCGCCACTGGCCTCTCGCTCCTTATCTGTCATAGCCGAATCCATTTGCTCCTGAAATTGACCCGAACCGGAGAGCGTATTGAAGATCAGCAAGCCGGAAAGGATGCCTGCCGCTCCCATCGTCGTGTCATAGCTGCTGTTGAAGCCTGGCTGCCGTACTGCGTCGATATCCCGATTTCGCGAGGCATGCAATTGGGATTGAGCGCGGCTGATCAGATAATCCACTGTCTCCCTTACATCCGTAAAACGATCGACCGCCTTCTTGTGGAACCACTTCTCCCGCAACTCTGCATTGCTCGCCCCCTCCAAATCTGCAAGCCGCTGCGCAGAAAACGGCGTTTTGAAGAATGCTCCCCATACCTTTCCGCTGACCGGAGACAAAATGAACAATTCATTATACAGCCAATCAAACCATGCCCGGTCACTAGGTGAAGGCCTCGATTGTTCTCCATGCGGCGCATGATGAATCATTTCACCGCAAAAACGGATACAGAATTGTTCGTAATCCCTTGTGAACATCAACATCTCATGCCAGATTTCATCCGCTTTTTTGCTATACATGGGGACGTTCGCACAGATAGAGCTCATTAGGAAAAATCGTTTCAACTCCAGCCAGGTCCAGCTCCACTCCTGATCGCTGAGCCGGGCATCCTGCTGTTGGAGCCTGCCCTTTATACGCTCCTCAAAACCTGAATCAAGCGCCGCTTCAAGCCGCTCTGCTGCCGGCCGGGCCGGGTGTCCCAGCGGTACGCCAAGCGCTTCCGGCTGCCCGGAGACTTCAGGCCATGCTGAATATCTGTTCCCGCTCCCGTTGCCAACCAGGGAATTCGTAAGATTGCTGCTGCCGCTTGTGAACATCCCGCTTCTTCTGGAAATCAGAGAATAAATGATAAATCCGATCCCGGCTAAGAATAATATCATCGCAAGAAATCTCATGTCACCCTCCTGATTATCGTTAATGTTTATAATCTTATCTTGTGTATTTCACGTTGTCTGAATCTATTTTAACATAGCGTAAGCCCCGTTTACCTAAGGTCAAAGACTTTTTTAGGCCTTTGATTTTAAAAGCAAAGCGAGATTCTCTATTTCCATATGTTTGAAAACGAGATATAATCGGAATATATGTTCGTATTATATTGTGAATTAAGGGAGGATTCTTCTTGAAGCTAAAGACTGAGGCGGATATTATTCAACTTGTTCAACAAGACAGATGGATGATGAATATACTGAAAGCTGCGCAATCGTTAAATCTGCCTGACTGGTGGGTATGTGCGGGGTTCGTACGCTCCAAGATCTGGGATGTCATGCATGGGTTTAACACTAGGACGCCGCTGCCAGATATCGATGTCATTTACTTTGACCCCGGCAATCTGGAGGAAGCAACAGAGAAGCAGCTGGAACAGCAGCTGAGAACGATATCTCCCGATGTCCCCTGGTCCGTGAAGAATGAAGCGAGAATGCACCTTATCAATCATATCCCGCCTTATGCTTCATCTGTAGATGCAATGTCCAAGTTTCCGGAGACGGTAACCGCACTCGGCCTGGCACTTGATGACCTTAATCAGCCATTACTTGCAGCACCTCACGGGTTGGCAGATGTGCTGGATATGGTTGTTCGTCCAACGCCGCATTTTAAAGACAACGAGATACTCGCCGGCATCTACGAGGCACGCATCAGCAAAAAAAACTGGAAAAGCATCTGGCATCAAATTGAAATTATGCCGATTAGGCCTGTTTCGTAGTTTGTTAATCATACCCCGGCATACAGCTTGCTGCTAATTGCTTGCTCCACACCGCATATTCCCTCTGCGAATCCCATACATATATAGCAAAAAGCTTCACCCGGAGGGATGCAAAAGATGAAGCAGGACGAAATACACCAGTTGGAGAGAGCCATTAGCGAGATTACAGAAATCGCCACCGGTTTTGGATTGGATTTTTATCCAATGCGATATGAGATTTGTCCATCAGATATTATCTATACATTCGGAGCCTACGGCATGCCGACCCGATTCAGTCACTGGAGCTTCGGAAAGACGTTCCACAAAATGAAAATGCAATACGATCTGGGTCTAAGCAAAATTTACGAGCTTGTCATTAACTCCAATCCCTGCTACGCCTTTCTGCTCGACGGCAACTCCCTCATCCAGAACAAGCTTATCGTTGCCCACGTGCTCGCCCACTGCGATTTTTTCAAAAATAATGCCCGCTTCTCCCGCTCCAACCGCAATATGGTGGAGAGCATGTCGGCCACCGCAGAACGGATTGCCCGGTATGAGATTGAGCACGGGGCCGAGAAGGTTGAGCGTTTCATTGATGCGGTGCTGGCCATTCAGGAACATGTCGATCCTACCCTGATCAAGCCCTATCAGCTAGACAAGAAGCGTTATATTGAAATGCTGGAGAAAAGAGTGGAAGAACGTTCTAACCACTCTCCGATTGAAGGCCCCTATGAAGACTTATGGGCGCTGGATAATCAGCAAGAGGACACTGACAAAGACAAAGTAAAGAGCAAACGGTTTCCTCCTTCCCCGGAGAAGGACCTCGTCTGGTTCATTCAGGAATACTCGCCTTCCCTTGAGGACTGGCAACGGGATATTATGTCCACCATGCGGGACGAAATGCTGTACTTCTGGCCGCAAATGGAGACAAAAATCATGAATGAGGGCTGGGCCTCCTACTGGCATCAGCGGATTTTACGTGAGATGGACCTGACCAGCGAGGAAACAATTGAATTTGCCAAGCTGAACTCTTCTGTCGTCCAGCCTTCCCGCAACAGCCTGAACCCTTATTATTTGGGCTTGAAAATATTCGAGGATATTGAGAAGCGCTGGGATAATCCAACCGAGGAAGAGCGCCAGCGGCTGGGACGCAAGCCGGGACTCGGGAAAGAGAAAATATTCGAGGTGCGTGAGGTGGATTCGGACCAATCCTTTATCCGCAACTATTTAACCAAAAAGCTGGTGGAGGATCTCGACCTGTACGTATTTGAAAAGAAAGGCCCTGAATGGAAAATTACCGATAAAACCTGGGAAAATATTCGCGACCAGCTCGTCAACTCCCGGGTTAACGGAGGCTTCCCGAATATTAATGTTGTCGACGGCGACTTCAACCGCTCCTCTGAGCTGTACTTAAAACATCACTATGAGGGAGTCGAGCTGGATTTGAAATATGTGGAGCGCACACTTCCTTATGTCGTCCGGTTATGGGGCAAAAATGTCCATCTGGAAACAGTAGTTGAAGACAAACCCATTGTGTTCAGCTGTGACGGCTTCAAAACAAGCCGGAAATTCATATAATCATACGTTCAAATGAAAAGCTTAACAGAAAGCGGAGCCCGCACAGGCGGGATGCGATCTGTTAAGCTTTTTTTACTCCATTGTTTTGCTACGATCTGTAACCGTTTAGCCCGTACAATTGGAAGCATTACGGTCATCCGTATCTCCGCTTCTGTCCAACTAGGAAGATATCGCCGATTCTTTAAGCCCCTCCAGCTCCTTCGTTACCCGGTCAATCATTTGAACGAAGGAGGCCAGCTCCTGCGAGCTCGCGGCCTGCTGGCGCGCCTGGACACTCGTCTTCTCGGATTCCGAACGTACGCCTGTGACCTTGTTTTCCACCGCATAGAGCTTCTCTTGAATCTCCTCCAGCGTCAAGCGGGAATTAGCCGCAAGCTTGCGCACCTCGTTCGCTACGACTTCAAAGCCGCGTCCGTGCTCCCCGGCCCGCGCAGCTTCAATGGCCGCGTTCAGCCCGAGCAGATGCGTCTGATCTGAGATTCCTTTAATCAAGGTTCCCATCTCGGAAATTTGCTCGATTTCATCTTTTAATTCACCAAGCAGCCGGTGGGAGCTTTCCTGAGACTCAGCCGTGCTGGTCGCCGTCTGCGCAATGGATTGCGTGCTGGTGTCCAGTTGAACAATCATGCCCGCCAGTTCCTGCACAGCGGAAGTAACGGTCTGCAACAAATGCTGCTGATTATCGGCAAAGGTCTGCAATTGCTCCTGTTCCTTTAGCTGGTACGCTTCCAGCACCAACTGCGAGTCAAAATTGAACATTTTGCTTAATGTGAAGACAACTTTTTGCCATCCCTGCGGCAATACACGGGCAAAGACTTGCGTCGCAATATCCAGATAAATCATGTAGGTGCCCAGATACCATTCTGTCGTTAATCCGATCCGGGAGTGGACTTGTCCGATTCTAATCCGGTTCTCGATGAAAGATTGATCAATATGGCCATCCGTCAAGGACAGCCAATATTCCTTCTGGGTTCCCTTCAGACGCTCAACCGTACTGACCCGATTGATGATCGCTGCCAGTTCCGGCTCCTGAACGACCCGGTCGTAAAACCGGTCGATAACCTCATCCACCACCTCTTTAAAGATTTCCTTGTTGCCCGCAAGCAGTTTTAAATCCTCCTCAGATATGCCTGTATATTTTAATTGTTTTTCACGGTCTGCTGTTACATTAATCATTGACATAATTCATGCCTCCCGGGAAGACTTTGGAATTAGATAATACTGGAATTGTGCCCTAGAGATCGGAATCTGTCAATAGATGCAATACTTTAGACCTATCCTTACAAAAAAGAACGGAGCGTCTGCATCCGCAAAAACGCCCCGTTGGTACCTATTACCGGTTCAACAGACTCCCTACATATTTCAGCAGCTCGTTGGAGCATACCGGGCAGTATCCGTGCTCATCCATCAGCCGCTTCGTGACTTCATTAATACGCTTCAACTGGCTTTCATCAGGTGTTTTAGTTGAGGTGGTGATTTTTACAATGTCCTTCAAATCGGTAAACAGCTTCTTCTCAATCGCTTCACGCAGCCGGTCATGGCTGGCATAGTCGAATTTTTTGCTTTTGCGGGAATAAGAAGATATCCGAATCAGGATTTCTTCACGGAACGCTTTTTTCGCATTTTCGGATATCCCGATCTGCTCCTCAATAGAGCGCATCAGCCGTTCATCCGGATCAAGCTCCTCTCCGGTGAGCGGATCTTTGATCTTGCTCCAATTGCAATAAGCCTCGATATTGTCCAGATAATTTTCGAACAGTGTACGGGCAGACTCCTCAAAGGAATAGACAAACGCCTTTTGGATTTCCTTCTTCGCCAGGCCGTCGTATTCCTTGCGCGCTACCGAGATGAAATTTAAGTATCGCTCCCGTTCTTCCTTTGTAATCGACGGATGCTGATCCAGACCGTCTTTAAGCGCCCGCAGTACATCTAATGCGTTGATGCACTGCAAATCCTGCTTAATTAAAGCGCTGGATATGCGATTGATGACATAACGGGGGTCAATGCCCGTCATCCCCTCTTCAATAAACTCATTTTGCATTTCCTTCAAATCAGCTTCCTTGTAGCCCTCGACCTCCTGGCCGTCATACATCCGCATCTTCTTGACCAAATCCATCCCCTGCTTCTTCGACTCCTTGAGACGGGTCAAAATCGAGAAAATCGCGGCGGAGCGAAGCGCATGCGGCGCCACATGAATATGCTTCATATCGCTTTGGCCGATCAGCTTGGAATAAATCTTCTCCTCCTCCGACACCTTCAGGTTGTAAGGCACCGGCATGACGATCATCCTGGACTGGAGCGCTTCATTCTTCTTATTGCTGATAAATGACCGGTATTCCGTCTCATTTGTATGTGCGATAATTAATTCATCCGCCGAGATCAAAGCAAAGCGCCCGGCCTTGAAATTGCCTTCCTGGGTTAGAGACAGGAGGTTCCATAGAAACTTCTCATCGCATTTGAGCATCTCCTGAAATTCCATCAATCCCCTGTTCGCCTTGTTCAGTTCCCCGTCAAACCGGTATGCCCGCGGATCAGATTCCGAGCCGTACTCGGTTATGGTAGAGAAATCGATGCTGCCGGTCAAATCGGCAATGTCCTGCGATTTCGGATCTGACGGACTGAACGTACCGATTCCGACCCGGTTATCCTCCGATATTAATACCCGCTCGACCCCGACCCGGTCGATCTGGCCGTCATATTCTGTCTTCAGCCTCATTTGGCAGGACGGGCACAGGTTGCCCTCAATTCTGACTCCCAGCTCTGCTTCTATATCTGGCCTCAGTTCATGGGGAATGAGATGCAGCGGCTCCTCGTGCATCGGGCAGCCCTGGATCGCATATACAGCTCCCTGCTCGGTCCGGGAATACTTCTCCAGCCCCTTCTTCAGCATCGTGACCAGCGTCGATTTGCCGCCGCTCACCGGCCCCATCAGCAGCAGAATCCGTTTTCTCACATCAAGCCGCCTGGCTGCCGAATGAAAATACTCCTCGACCAGCTTCTCAACCGCACGGTCAAGCCCGAATATTTCCTGTTCAAAAAACTTGTAGCGTTTGACGCTTCCGGATTCCTCAACTCCATAAGACTTGATCATCTCATAGACTCTTGCGTGTGCTGTCGTGGCCGGAGTCGGGTCATTTCTCAACAGTTCAATGTAGTCTTTAAACGTCCCCGTCCAAGCGAGCTTCTCATTCTCTGCTTTGTACGCCGATATGCGTTCGAAAATATCCATGCGCCTTGTCTCCTCCCATCGCTCCCGCTCTTGCATCCATGTGTCTGATAGCTCCCGGATGCCATCTACAGGCTGCCTGAATGCTTGATGCTGTCCCCTTCCTTAGATGGCTCAAAAACTTGTAGTCCACTACACCGCCGCCACAATGCTCTTGCATTCCGTCTGTATCGCAATAAACCTCACATCTAATCAGGCTGATGCCCAAATTGTTCTGAGTAATACATAACTATGCATTCAACTGGGGGAAGTTGCCCCATTTTTTCAGCTTCATTTCAGCAATATTCGACACTGCTTCCTGCTCTTGCCTTTATTATGCCTATGTAAACATGCTCAGTGCTTCTTACTCATGCATATACACAGCCATTTCCCCTGGCAGAGCTGTGATATAATAGGATCAACTATTTCAGCATATGATGCTGCCCATGCCTGCATGCAGCATGTAACGTAAACGTAAAGATAACGTATCGGGGCTTCAAGCTAATTCATAAGCAGCGGATTATCAGAAATTCAACATGGAGGGAGAGAAGTTTTCATTGGCAATCAAGCAGGAAGCCGAGCTGTACGGGCCGGTGAAGCAATTTTTTGAACAACGGGGATATGGGGTCAAAAGCGAAATCATGCATTGCGATCTGGTTGCCATCAAGCACGACAGCACCGGAGAAGAGGAAATTCTTATTGTGGAAATGAAAAAGACATTCAACCTGGCCTTGCTGCTCCAGGGCGTCGAGCGTCTTCGGCTGGGTGGTCATGTTGTACTCGCCGTAGAACGCAACCGCAAAAAAAGCGGCGCCCACAACCAGCGGTTCGGTGATCTTACGGAGCTGTGCCGGCTGCTGGGAATCGGACTGATGACCATCACCTTTTTCAAAACGAAAGCCCCGCTAGTGGAGATGCTGTGCGAGCCTGGGGAAGCCCCCCGCAGAACCATGCGCAGGAGCAGGCAAGCCCGCATGCTCACCGAATTTCACGAACGGACCGGGGATTACAATACGGGAGGGGTCACAGGACGCAAGCTGATGACCGCCTACCGCGAGCGGGCACTTCGCTGCGCTTGGGCACTTCAGCAGAACGGTCCCTCAGCGCCCCGGACGATTACCGCGCTAACGGATGTCAGGCAGGCGGGAGCTGTGCTGCGTGACAATTATTACGGGTGGTTCGAAAAAAGCAGCAGAGGCATCTATCAGCTTTGCGAGCCGGGCATTGCCGCACTTGAGGAGCACGCTGACATCGTCGCCGCCTGGCTTACTGCCTCAGGCCGCGATAGCGGGCCCGCCTAACCAAGATAAGCAATTTTAGCTGCGGGCCGTGAATTCGCCGACAGCCTCTGCAAGCCGACGGATTCCCTCCTCCATCTCCGCATCCGTGATCCCGCAAATATTCAGTCGTACTGTATTGCGGGGACCATCTCCAGCATAAAAAGCCGAGCCCGGCTGAAAGTCCACGCCCTGCCGGATTGCAGCCCGCTGCAGCGCCTGTGCATCCAGCCCCTCTGGCAGCTCCAGCCAAAGGAACATGCCGCCCTGCGGCTCCAGCCAGCCTGCTTCAGGCATGCAGCTTGCCAGCAGCTCCTCCGCCCGTTTAATCCTTGTGCGGCAGGCAGCTGCAAGCCGTTTTATCGCCTCATCCAGCGTATCTCCCTTCAGAAGCCGGCTCAACTCCAGTTCTGCAGCAAGGAGCGGCGTACAGTCATTGACTGCTTGCTGTGCCTTTACAATCATCCCGATTGCCTTAGAATCCGCAGCAATCCACCCTGCCGGCAATCCCAGACCAGCAGCTTCCATACCTGGAAGAGCTCCAAGATAGATGACCTGCCCTCCTTCAATACGCCCCTCAAGCGACAGCAGGGAATCGGATTGCTCCGTATCTCGTTCACCCGCTCGTTCAAATTCCCTCCCGGCCGTCATATCCTCTTTATAGATCAGCTCCCGGCAGGTATCGTCCTCAATAACGGGAAGGCCGAATTCATGGGCGAGCCCAAGCAATCCTTTCTTGCGATCTCTGCTCCACACATGGCCTTCAGGGCCGCTGCATGTTGGCATGACATACATCAGCCGCGGCCTGCAAGCTTCAAGCTGTGCCCTCGCAGAAGCAATGATTACTCCATCCCGGTCACACGCTGCCGGAATAGCTTTGAGACCATGCTTTTCAAACATCCGGAGACGGTCCGCGCTCGCCGGATTCCCGACAAGCACCGTATCTCCGGGCTCGGTCAGTATGCGAATGACCAATTCCAAAGCAGTGAGAGAACACGCGGCAGGCAGCAGTTGTTCCGGTTTTGCTGTTAAGCCGGTTAACCTGGCCATCCTTCCGCATAACTGTTCTCTTAGAGGCAAATACTCTCCAAATACAGCATGTGCTGTCTGTTCTACGCTCCATGAAGGCTGTATCTTAGAAAGAGCCTTGTGAATACCTGACAGCTCAAGCAGATCACTTGCAGGCTGTGAACCGGCAAATGAAATGACGTTCTCAGGCTGCACGGAACCCGGCCACCCGGGACCTGTCAATGGGAACGGCCGCAGCCGGGACGAAAAACGTTCGGACATTTGCAATTCGCCTCCTCGCTCTATACGCTATCTTACGCATTGTTTTACGAAAAGGAACGTGGCAAGCGTAAACGGTTGTGCCAGCTTTTGCAGGCACAGCTTCGTTTCGCGTAGAAATAGAAGACGTTGATTAAAAGGATACTATTAACGCTTCTATTTCAAGCGTAAACGGTTGTGCCGGCTTTTGCAGGCACTGCTCATTCGCGTAGAAATAGAAGAAAAAAATGATCGCTGTAACAATCTGTTCACATTTTAATGCGTTTTCTTTTAAAGCCCAATTGGGTATAATAAAGGCAATGATCTGGAGGTGTGCAGGATGAAATTTGAAATTACATTGAATTTCATCATTGTCATGACTATTATGGTGCTGTTTTTGACCGCCATGTTTACAGCGTCATACAATGATGACAAAACCAAAGGTCTCTAAGAAAAAGGAGCCTTCCATATGGAAGGCTCCTTTTCTGCTTAGATCAAGGCTATTTTTTTCAACAACACTGCGCAAAAATACCTAGCTCATCCGACAACATCGGACAAATTGCCAGCATCGTATCCACAGGCCCAAATTATGCCCGACGGAGCTGAGTCATATCATGAATGCATGAAGCACACAAATAACGCTCTTTAAATTCCCGGACATCCTCCATAGAACTGCAAAATACGCATCTTGGACGATAGCGCTCCAGAATGATGTGGTCTCCCTGAACCAAAATTTCAACAGGGTCTCCTTCATTCATCTGATATCTTTTGCGAAGCGATTTGGGCAGTACAATACGTCCCAATTGGTCAACTTTTCTTACTACTCCTGCTGGTTTCACCGATTTCACCTCTCCTGTGTCTAGAATTGCAAGCCATTTCTGAGAAACCATTGCTTTATTAACATTCGATGGCTCTATCTATTTTCCTTCTGTTAAAATTTTTTTCTTAGTATTCTGCAACTTTACAGAAAGAAACATATCTAATTACCCCGTTTACACTCCGATGAAACAGCCTTATTCAAAATTTCATAAACCATAACATTTGGAATGTTAACGCAAATCCGCAAATCCGGTTTGTCTAAGCGCCTCATAGACAATAATAGCCGCGGAATTCGACAAATTCAACGAACGAACTTTATCAGTCATCGGCATTTTTATCAGACTGCCCGGGTTTGCATCCAGCAGTTCCTGCGGAAGTCCTTTCGTCTCTTTTCCGAACACGAAAAAGTCCCCATCCTGAAAAAGGAAATCAGCATAAAGCTTGTCCGCTCTCGTGCTGGCATAAAAAAAACGAGCCTCGCTATGCTTGTCCATCACCTCCTGAAAAGAATCATAATAATGAACCTGAACGGCATGCCAATAATCAAGCCCCGCCCGCTTCAGAGTTCGATCGTCGGTGTCAAATCCCAGCGGTCTGACCAGATGCAGATGCGAGCCTGTAGCCGCACAAGTTCTTGCTATATTTCCGGTATTCGCCGGGATTTCCGGCTCGACCAGCACAATATGAAAAGCCACATCAACATCTCCTTGTCAAAAGTACAGCTGCCGCCATTTCTGCAAGAGATCGCATTCGTTCCCCGTTATGATTCTGATGAATCAAAGCACTAAAGTGCGATTACATATCACCGTGCCTTTTGGGTTTCGTCAAACGAATTACAGCCGCATGTTTAATTTCTATTTCTACTTAATGAATAAACTCAACTTGCGTCAAAAAGTTGCGTTATACAAACAACTAACTGTCTTAACATCACCATACCACAGTTTAAGGCCCCAGAAAAAGCCGCGATCCTCTTTTGCATGGGATCAGCGGCCTTCTGGTAGTCGTCTTAACCGTTGCGACGCTGGAAGTCCTGCATAAATTCAGCCAGCGCTTTGCAGTTCTCATGAGGAACAGCATTGTAAGTGGAAGCGCGAAGCCCGCCTACGCTGCGGTGTCCCTTCAGGCCGATAAATCCTTGCTGTTCGGATTCCTTCACGAACAGCTTCTCCAGCTCTTCGGTCTGCAGACGGAACGTAATGTTCATCGCCGAACGGCTTCCTTGCTGTGCGAACCCGCGATAGTAGCCTCCGCTTTGGTCAATCGCATCGTAAATCAGGTTCGTCTTGTCACGGTTGTATTGCTCGATCGCTTCAACCCCGCCCTTGGATTCAATCCATTTGAGCATCAGGTTCACCATATAGACGGAGAAGGATGGCGGTGTATTGTAGAGTGAATCTGCCGCTGCATGCGTATCATAACGGAGCATGGTCGGCACATGCTTCAGGCTGTCGGAAACCAGATCCTTGCGGATAATCACGATCGTTACGCCAGATGGACCAAGGTTCTTTTGGGCCCCCGCATAGATGGCGCCGAATTTATTAATATCGACCGGTCTGGATAAGATATCACTGGACATGTCTGCGATGAGCGGAACATCAGCGGGAACAGACGGATACTCGGCAAATTGCGTTCCTTCAATCGTCTCGTTCGATGTAATATGAAGATAGGAAGCATTCTCCGGCACCTCGATGCTGCTCAAATCAGGAATCCGGTTGTACTTGTCCGATTCAGAGCTGGCTGCAATCACGGTCGCTCCGACCAGCTTCGCTTCCTTGAGCGCCTTGCTCGCCCAGCTTCCTGTCATCACGTAAGCAGCAGGCTTGTCTGCTTGCAGAAGATTCATCGGGATCATTGAAAATTGTGTACTTGCTCCGCCCTGCAGGAATAAGATATGATACGAGTCCGGGATGCCATACAGCTTGCGCAGCAAAGATTGCGTTTCGGAATTGACCTGTTCAAATGTGGCACTGCGATGGGACATCTCCATGATAGACATGCCTGCGCCGTGATAATCAACAAACTGTTCTTGCGCCTGTTGCAGTACCTCAAGCGGCAAAGCTGCCGGTCCGGCATTAAAATTTAATGCTCTGTTCGTCAATCGAAACACTCCTGTCTTTTCATTAAAATTATGATATGGCTATGATAGCAAGTTTAGCGTGTTGCATCAAGTAACTGTTTCAATACAATCCGCGCAGCGGCAACATTTTTTGACGGAGGTTTGAACATGAATCATCCCACAGAACGGCTTTTTCTTGCTCTGCCCTTTGATAGCCGTGAACAAAAAGAATATTTACACGCAACCGATTCCTGGAAGCAGCAAGCAGATTTCCGCAAGTGGACTCATCCCGACGATATGCATATTACCCTCCACTTTCTCGGGGACACATCGGCCGGGCATCAATCCCGGATTCGGCCAGCAATCGAACAGGCTGTGAAAAGCATCTCCACATTTACCCTTTGTTTGGACAAGACAGGGTGGTTCGGACAGCCTGCACACCCCGCTGTCCTCTGGCTCGGCCCCCAGCATCCGCCGTCTGTACTTGGAAGGCTTCACACTCTGACTGGGCAGCAATTGAACCGGACGATCGGCTATAAACCGGAAACAAGACCGTACAGCCCTCATTTGACGCTGGCACGAAAATATTCAGGTGAGGTTCCCTTCCATCCCAACCGGCTTTCTCCCTTGGAACCTTTCTGCTGGGAAGTCCGGGAGGTTGCCCTCTACCGCTCAAAGCTTGGACATAGCCCGATGTATGAAGTTCTTGAACGCATCCCTTTTGGTTAAAGACACAATTGCACCTTTCCCCCTAAGAAACACGAAGTAGGCCCCCTCTGGAGGCCTACTGAATAGCTTTGTTTATAAAATTAGCAACCGAAATAAAGGCTGTACTCATGTGGGTGAATACGGATCGCTACTGCTTTAGCCTCATGGCGTTTTACAGCAACATAGTTGTCAATGAAGTCTTGGGAGAATACGCCGCTTTCAGTCAGGAAGCCGGAATCTGCTTCCAAAGCGTCGAGCGCTTCGTCCAGTGTTCCCGGAACGCTGCGGATTTCTTTTTTCTCTTCATCAGACAGGTCATAGATGTTTTTGTCATATGGACCATAGCCGAGTGCAGAAGGATCAAGTTTACGCTTGATACCATCGATACCAGCGAGCAGCATAGCTGCAAATGCCAGGTAAGGGTTCGCAGTGGAGTCCGGTGTACGGAATTCGATACGACAGCCTTTTGGCGTTACAGCAGCAACCGGAATACGTACTGCAGCGGAACGGTTACCTTTGGAGAATACGAGGTTAACCGGAGCTTCGTAGCCAGGAACCAGACGTTTGAACGAGTTGGTGCTCGGGTTGGTCAACGCGATCAGCGCAGGAGCGTGATGCAGAACTCCACCAATGTAATGCAGCGCCATTTCGCTCAGGTTGGCATAGCCGCCTTTTTCATAGAATAAAGGTGAATCGCCGTTGAAGATGGATTGGTGTACGTGCATTCCGCTTCCGTTATCGCCGAAGAGCGGTTTTGGCATAAATGTAGCAACTTTGCCGTACTGGCGCGCTACATTATGAACGATATATTTATATTTCAACAGGTTGTCGCCTGTTTTAGTTAATGTGTCAAAGCGGAAATTGATTTCGCCTTGTCCTGCAGTAGCAACTTCATGGTGATGACGCT
Source organism: Paenibacillus pinihumi DSM 23905 = JCM 16419 (assembly GCF_000422505.1). Lineage (GTDB taxonomy): Bacteria > Bacillota > Bacilli > Paenibacillales > Paenibacillaceae > Paenibacillus_D > Paenibacillus_D pinihumi. The sequence continues at coordinate 1,233,133 of NZ_KE383864.1, forward strand.
CTACGCGAAGACCGGTTTCTTGCATCAGGCGAACCATTTCACTGCGGATATCTTGTTGGGTATCTACTGGCGCTACTGGAACATAACCGCCTTTTACGCCGATTTTAAAGCCCAGGTTTCCGCCCTCTTCCTTACGGGAAGTGTTCCATGCTGCTTCTTCTGAATCAACAGAGAAGAAAGAAGTGTTCATGGAGCTCTCATAGCGGACATCGTCAAAAATGAAGAACTCGGATTCAGGAGCGAAAAATGCCGCTGTACCCAGACCAGTGCTTTGCAGGTACTCTTCAGCCTTTTGCGCGATGCTGCGCGGGTCACGATCATAGCGGACACCGTCAGGTGTATGAATGTTACACATAATATTCAATGTAGGATGAGCAGTAAAAGGATCAATATAAGCTGTTTCTGTATCTGGCATCATTACCATGTCAGATTCTTCAATGCCGCGGAACCCTTCAATGGAAGAACCGTCAAAAGCTACACCGTTTTCGAACGTTTCAGCTTCCACCTCTGTAGAAGGAAGAGAAATGTGGTGCGCGCGACCCGAAAGGTCTACAAAACGGAAATCGACAAACTGAATATTATTTTCTTTAATTGTGTCTAAAACTTTTTGAACTGACATCTAATATTTCCTCCATTTCCGAACGTTAGCATTGATATGAACAGTTATTGTTCAAGTTTTGCTTTAACCATGACGTTATTATAAAACTCTGCTTGAACCTTCGTCAATAGCTATGTAAGGTATTTTTTGAACTCATGTTAGGTATTCTCACACTTTTATAAATTATTTCACAAAATAGTCAAATACACAACTTGACTTTCGTTACACCATTCATTTTGGTAGCGATTACATGACATGAAGAACACTTTCGCTTCCTTAATTATAATAAATTGGTATTATTTTTGCTTTTCCCGAATGTTCGTTAATGACAGAAAAAAAGCAACCCGCGCGATTTCATTCGCTTCAAGGTTGCTTTTTGTCGAATTAAATTTTCCAGTTTGCGAAAGCTTCGGCAGGAGCTTTCTCCGTATCAAACCGCTTGCCGACGATTGCTCCCAACTTCTCCAGATCTTTGAGCAAAGCAGCGAACTGATCCGGGAACAACGATTGAACCCCGTCGCCAGTCATCGAATTGTCAGGATCGGTATGCATCTCCACAATCAATCCGTTGGCTCCGGCTGCAACAGATGCCTTGGACATTGGCTCTACAAGCTCTCTACGGCCTGTGCCGTGGCTTGGGTCAGAAATGACAGGCAAGTGGCTGAGCTGCTGAAGGACAGGGATGGCTGTCAAATCCAGCGTGTTGCGGGTATATTGCTCGAAGGTACGGATTCCGCGCTCGCAGAGCATGACATTCGGATTGCCGCCTGCCAGAATGTATTCCGCAGCATTCAGGAATTCATCATAGGTTGAACTGAATCCGCGCTTTAACAACACAGGGGTCTGGATCGTACCCAGCTTGCGCAACAAGTCGAAGTTCTGCATGTTGCGGGTACCAACCTGCAGAATATCCGCGTATTCAGCGCACACATCCACGTATTCCGGTGTCATGACTTCTGTAATGGTCAGCAGGCCGTGTTTCTTGCCGGCATCTGCCATCATCTTCAGACCTTCTACACCGACTCCCTGGAAGCTGTAAGGGCCAGTACGTGGCTTGAACGCTCCACCGCGCAGCACCTGACCGCCGGCAGCTTTGACCAGACGGGCAATCTCGTCTATCTGTTCCGGGGACTCTACAGCGCAAGGCCCGCCCATGATGACGAGGTTGTCGCCTCCGATTTTAACGCCTTTAATATCAATGACCGTATCGTCCGGGTGAAAATCACGGCTGGCAAGCTTGTAGGATTTTGAAATTTTGATGACATTCTCCACGCCATTGAGCTGGCGCAAATGCTCGGACAGCGTCGGCTCCGCCTTGCCAATAATTCCGATTACCGTCCGGTCCGTCCCTCTTGATACATGTGCCTGAACGCCGGCATTTTCAATCTGCTGAACAATTTCCCCAATACGCTCTTCTGTTGTTTCCGGTTTTATAATGACGATCATAATATACATCTCCTTTTCACTTCAACGCTTGTTCGCTTTTAAGCTTTTATGCTTCTATGCTTTTTGGCTTTTATGCTTTTACTTGTTAAAGTAAATATACAAGAAAACACCGCCCCCGTCAACACCAATTTCTCCTAGCGGACAGAAATCATGTATCAGAAGCGGTGCCATGTGTGTAACGCAACTTTTAAGCTTGTGTCTTGGTACGTAATTTCGGAAGCAGCTTCTGCGGATCAATGGTCCGCTTCAGCTCCCAGGTAGACGGTACAAGCGGATTATATTGCTCCAGATAAGCAATAACCTCCTTGGTGATCGGGGTTGGCGTTGACGCGCCGGATGTTACGGCGACACTCTTCACACCATCCAGCCATTCACGCTTCAGTTCACTGAGATCGGAAATCCGGTATGACCTGACGCCGGCAATTTCTTCGGATACTTGTGCCAGGCGGTTGGAGTTGTTGCTGCGCGGATCGCCGACAACAATACACAGATCAGCCTGTCCGGCCTGCTCGGCTACGGCTTCCTGCCGCACCTGGGTAGCAAGGCAAATTTCATTATGAACCTCAGCTTGCGGGAATTTCTCCAGCAAACGGTTAATCAAATGCTTGATATCCCATTGCGACATCGTCGTTTGGTTCGTAATGAGAATACGGCCTGCACTGACCTCCAGCTTGTCGATTTCCTCTTCCTTCTCAATCAGGTACACATCATCCGGCGCAATCCCGATTGCACCCTCGGGTTCGGGATGTCCCTTCTTGCCGATATAGATGATCTTGTAGCCTTCCGCGGTCTTCTCGCGAATGAGGTCATGCGTCTTCGTTACATCCGGGCAGGTCGCATCTACAACAGTCAGCCCTCTGTCCCTGGCCCGTTTGCGCACTTCCGGAGATACGCCATGGGCGGTAAAAATGACGGTTCCCTGCTCAATTTGCTCCAGTATTTGCAGACGGTTCTCCCCGTCCAGCGTAATGATGCCCTCCTTCTCGAAGGCATCTGTCACATGCGAATTATGGACAATCATTCCCAAAATATAAATAGGGCGCGGCAGTTCAGGATTTTTGGCGGCCTGAAGCGCCAGCACCATCGCATCAACGACACCATAGCAGTAGCCGCGCGGCGATATTTTTACAATTTCCAAGCTTGCCACCTGCTTTCTGACCGGACTTCCATTACACCAGCTTCCGGTCTGATGGCTCCATTATACCCGAATCCGGCGATCCAGGAAAGGTAACCGGCAGCCAGATAATGAATGTCGTGCCGTCTCCCTCCCGTGTTTTCACCTCAATGGAGCCGTTGTGCTCATCAATAATCCACTTGGCAATCGACAGGCCAAGGCCGGTGCCGGCCGTTTTGCCGCGGGACAGATCAGCACGATAGAAACGTTCAAAGATATGCGGAATTTCATCCGAATTCATCCCGATCCCGGTATCCCGGACCGAAATACCCGCCTGCTTGCCATCCAGCATGGATTTGATTTCTACATAGCCCTCAGGCGTGTACTTAAAGGCATTTTCAATAAAGATAAATAAAAGCTGCCGCAAATAATCCGCATTGCCGTGTACATTCACACCCTCAAGCGGAGAAAGGTCATCAATTTGCAGCTCTACCGTCCGCGGCAGAAGCTGAGCCCGGCGGGCGACTTCTTCAACAAGCGGAAGCAGCTCAACAGAGCCCTTTTCCATGACATAACCGGCATCGGCGCGGGCAAGTGACAGCATATCGCTGACCAGCCGGGTCATCCGCTTGGCTTCATCGGAGATATCCCGCATCGCCTCCAGCGACATTTCCGCCTTGCCCTGATGCAGTACAACCAGTTCCCCTTCGCGATGCGTGCCGCCAAGTTCCGGCTTCCACATTTTCTCCAGCAGATCAATATTGCCTCGAATGGTCGTCAGCGGGGTCCGCAGCTCATGGGATGCATCAGAGACAAAACGCCTCTGTGCTTTATAGGCATCATCCAATTCATTGTAGGTCGTCTCCAGCCGCTCAAGCATCCCGTTCAACGTATCTGTCAGACGGCCCATTTCATCGTTGGGATTCCCCCTCGGTATTCGTACGCTCAGGTTGGAGCCGTTCTCGATTGTATTGGTTGCCTGGATGACACTCTCAATCGGCTGCAGCGCCTTGCGGGCAAGGAACAAGCCAAAGGTAAAGGCGATAAGCAGCGCAGCAATCGAGGAAGAAACCAGAATGGTCTTCAAATGATTGAGCAGCCGGTCCTCGCGCCCCGTATAGGCAGCCACTTGCAGCAGGCCAACCATCTCCCCCGACTCCCGTAAAACCAGCGGGCGTTGATAGACAAGGAAGGAATTTCCCTGCACTTCTTCATTGATATACCCCTCTTGAGGGCGGCTTTCCTTCTGCGGGAAAGGAAAATCAACACCAGCCAGATTAATCGTTGTCGTCCGGTCATTAGTCTGATAATTGATGACCTGAATATACAGCTCCTCGCCCTTGATCGTGCTCGGGTTGACATTGAGCCGCAATCGCTCCCAAAAATCCTTGCTTGGGGAAATGACGATACTGCTCACCTGCTGCTCAATTTGCCCTTTGACCGTGCTGAACGTAAAGTAATAAACAAACAAGTAAATCGATACCCCAAAGCCGATCAGCGTAATTGCCAACAGCCCGGAATACCACAGTGTCAGCCTCAGGCGAATCGACATGTTGTTACCCGACCTCCCCTTTCAGTACATAGCCTGTGCCGCGTACCGTTTGAATCAGCCGCTTGCCGCCCCCATCCTCTGTTTTTTGCCTGAGCATGGCAATATAGACTTCAAGGACATTGGATTCACCGCTGAAATCATAGCCCCAAATTTTTTCCATAATCGTTTCGCGAGTGAGCACCCGGCGCGGGTTCTGCATAAACAGATTCAGCAGGTCAAATTCCTTGCTCGTCAGCTCGAATGCCCTTCCGGAGCGAATAGCCTCGCGCGAATCCAGGTCCAGCACCAAATCCTCGTAGGCAAGCCGACTTGTACTTTCCTCGGTCTTGTCCGATTTGCGGCGCAGCAGCGCCCGCACCCTGGCAAGCAGCTCCTCGAGTGCAAACGGCTTCACTAAATAATCGTCCGCACCCAGATCAAGTCCCTTAACCCGGTCCTGCACATCATCCTTGGCGGTAAGCATTAGAATCGGAACCGCACTGCCGCCCTCCCGCACCCGTTGTGCCACTTCCCAGCCGTCTACCTGCGGCATCATGACATCAAGAATGAGCAGATCAGGATCTGCGCTGATCATCAGCTTCAGCCCTTCAATCCCATTCGCTGCTGTAATGACTTCATAGCCTTCGAAAGCGAGACTTCTGCGAAGCAGGGATGTAATTTTTTCATCGTCATCAACAACCATTATTTGCGGTCTCACAATCGTGTTCCCCATTCCCGTTTTTTCATCATTATATAAGAGTCCAAAAATTATTTCAAAAGAAAAGCAGACAGGTCGTAACCCTGCCTGCTTATTTCGCATACAACTTGTTATTGCTGCGGCTGCTGTGGTGCATTAAAGTTGCTGCCGTCACCAATTTCAACTTCCAGATCCATCGCTTTCCCGCTGCGGATAATGTTCAGGTTAATCTTGTCTCCCACTTTATTTTTCTTGATCTCGGCAATCAGATCCTCTTTGTTCTTGTATTTGGTTCCGCCGATACCGACGATAACGTCAAACTGGCGCAGATCACCTTTATAAGCAGGAGAGTTGTAGTAGACGTTGGTAACCAAGGCTCCCTCTGTTGTTTCCAGACCCAGTTGCTTGGCATAATCATTGTTCAAATCCATTAATACAGCTCCGATGAACGGTTTTGGAATATCCTTGTTCGCTTTCAGGTTCTCCAGCACATCCTTAATCGTGCTTGTCGGAATGGCAAATCCGATTCCTTGGGCCGACGAACTGATTGCGGTATTGATTCCAATAACCTCGCCGCTTGTATTCAGCAGCGGTCCGCCGGAGTTACCCGGATTAATTGAAGCATCTGTCTGCAGCAAGTGCTCGTAGTTTCGCGTACCATCATCATCTTTAATGCTAATCGGACGCTCCTTGGCGCTAAGGACCCCGACAGTGACCGTATGATCGAAGCCTTGCGGGTTTCCAATTGCCACAACCCAGTCCCCGATGTTGATGGAGTCGGAGTTGCCGAGCTTCAGGCTTGGCAGATTGTCGCCTTCGATTTTCAGAACAGCCAGGTCAAGATTGTAGTCGGAACCTAGCAGCTTCGCTTCGAACGGCTTCGCATAGCCCTGAACGATAACTTCAATCTTGGCTGCATGAGCGATAACATGCTGGTTCGTCAGGATATATCCGTCTTTCTCGAAAATAAATCCGGAACCAAGACCGCTCTCTACGAGCCCGCCGCCATTGTTACTTCCGTTGCCATTGTCACTGCCGCCGCCCTGGCTTGAATCCGGCCCATTAAATCCGTCGCCGAAGAACTGACGGAAGAACGGGTCAAGCGAGCCGTTGCCGCCGGAATTGGATTTTGCATTGACATAAGTATTTATTTTGACTACAGCAGGGCTTGAGTTTTTAAAGATTGCTGCAATATTATTCGGTCTTGTGCCATCCAACGAACTGGATGAATTCCCGCCAGGTCCTGCACTGACATTTACAGCAGATTCTGTCCCGGGTCCGGATACTGCCTCATGTCCGCCAAAGGTAAACCAGTTGCGGTTATCAGCTACAGCCATCAACCCCCCGATTACGACTACCCCTGCCATAAAGGAAGCGAACATCGCACGAAATGAAGTTCTGCGCTTTTCCTTGACCTGCCAGTTGTTCTTAGGCGGCTGTGATGGTGCTGCCGGCGAGTATACTCTCGAATGATCCGGCGGTGTCACTTGCACCTGTGAAGGCGAAATCGGCTGGGCATGATCTGCGAACCGGGAAGAGGAGCTTGTGCTGAAGCTGTCCGTCCGCTCCTGGCCTTGATCGTCAGATGCTGCACGCTTGAACGGGCCGTAAGTATAGTAATACGATGGCTTCTCCTCATCCGGTGAGCCGGAATGCTCTTGTGAGCTGTCATTGCGCTCCCGCTCGTTCCCATCGCCGTTATTGCTATCTGTTGGACGTTTGCCGAAGAAATCATCGTAAGAATTTTTGTTGTTGTCGTCCATCTTTCATTCCTCCTCGATCTATTTCAACCATGATTGCGTTTTGTTTATGCTTCTATGATGCACAATTTACCTTAAACGAATCTTAAACAACCATAAAAAAACAATAAGTCTTCAAAACGCGAAACCCTTGATCATATTGGGTTCCGCTTTTTGTAGCGTACCTGATAAGTTCAATGAAGTGTGTTTGTGTTTTTGGGGGCCAAATGAGGGCAAAAAGCGACTTTTATTAACAGCTGAAAAACTGCCAAAGACGAGTTGAATTGTACGGGGTTCATGGAAAGTTACCATAGTATTCCCAACAAAATATAACCTTATTCCATTAACACGCATTTTTATACGCATCATTAATCAATGCTGGTTCATTAAATCACCGAATCACGGTCATTACATTTATAATCGCTACCCGGCTTTGGCCTACTAGATCCTGGTTGATGATGTAACCGAAGCTATTAACGATCTGGAGCCGGCTGGCCGGGTTGTGTTTGTAGGTGATTCATGCCGCTACCCCTTAACTAAAAAAAACTCCCGCTTGAAAATTAGCGGGAGTTTTAGAGTTAAGCTTTGACTGGTTCTGGGCGCTTCAATTGAAGTGGCGGAGGAACAAGCCAGCCTTTTTCTTTACTCATATCCATAATTCGAACACCCAGAGCAGCTTTAGTAATATGATATTTACCAAATAAAGCTCCAATATCCACTCTTAAGGATTGGCCCATTGCCTGACTACATGCCACAAGCCCTATCGAAGTATCAGCAGCAATTTTCACAGCAATTTCAGGATCCGTAAATCTGGCCCCCGCAGGAATATCTTCCAGCTTTACCGGTGGTCTCTCAGGCATTATTGGCGCAGGGGTAATTCCGTTATGAGTGAGCAAAGTATCAAGCTCTTTAACTTCCAGTTTAGCCTGGTCGATCAAATCATCTAAGATGTTCTTTAGGTCTTTGTCTCCAGCATGGTAGAAATACGCCTGATAGCAGGATATAGCACTTCTTGCAGTTGTAGAAGCCTGCCAAACCGCAAAAATCTCGCCATAGTGCATCGGCTCATCTTTTGGATTTCCGCCTAGAATGCCCATTCGTTTTTGCTCCTCTTCATTTTTTTGTTTACAACAAACTTTAATATACTCAATGTACAGAAAAAAATTCTGCAATAGAAATTTAAAGAAACTCTCATTTTAGCGTGAGGGTTGTTGCATTGATTCCATTACATTTAGAAACGTTCACGATTGCGCCTCTTTAATCCAATCAGGCTTGCTAAACCCAGGAGCCTTTCCGTCCCCAATCAGTATCATTATTATCAGTATTGCCACTGGGGCTCTTGTCGGCATTCCCCTCGTCAAATCTGATTTACCTTGAATGAATCCTGAAAAGCGATTAAAAACGAAATAAAAAAGAATTTCCTGTGCAGACAGCAGGGGCTCCGCCTGTCTGGCTGCACAGGAAATTCTTCACGGACAACATTAGTTTGGAAAAAGCCGCTCTACCTGCGCGAGCTTGTCCTTGGCTTCATCCAGCCAATGCTGCTCAATCGGAGCGTCCGGGTCAACCGGTGTCTGAAACTGGTTCACCAGTGCGCCCAATGTCTGTACCTGGGCTTCCGGATCTAATCCTTCGTTATATACATGCTTAAGCACATAAGGCTGGCCGAGCCGGATTTTTGCGTCATTCTCCTCTGTCTGGTCATCCAGATTGCCATTGATGACATCAAACGGAATACGAAGCCAAACTTTATGCGCTTCATCCAGATAACGGTCAAAGGAGCCTTGATGATAATCCCAGTTTCCGCCCAGGGAAAATTGATGCTCCTCCAGCATTTTCATGATTTCAACAAATTCCTGCTCACGGGACTCCAGCTTGGACGATAACGGGATCATAACGGTTGTTCTCCTTTTCACAAGGTTTTTACCAGTATGCCCATGATTGTCCCTTCTTATGTGTTGCGCACCCATCCTTTTCTGTGAGCATAGACTGCAAGCTGCGTACGGTCCTCGACCTCGCATTTCATCAGCAAATTACTGACATGCGTTTTGACCGTTTTGATTCCGATATGAAGCTCCTCGCCAATCTCCTTGTTATTGCGCCCCTCGGCAATGAGATAGAGCACTTCCTTTTCCCGTTCCGTCAGATTCTCATCCGAACCCTGTGCCGTACGCTGTCTCAACCCCCGTGTCAAAGCCTGGGATACGTCAGAAGTCATAACCGGCATTCCTTTAACCGCTCCGTTCAGCGCGTAAATCAGTTCCTCTGCGGATACAGTCTTGAGCACATAGCTGACTGCTCCGGCTTCAACCGCGGCAACAACCTTCTCATCCTCCAGAAAGCTCGTCAGCATGACGATTTTCAGCTCCGGATACTGTGCAATCATTGCTCTCGTCGTCTCTACCCCATCCATGACCGGCATCATAAGATCCATAAGTACGACCTGCGGACGCTGTTCCTCCGGACAATCAGCCAGCCATTTAAGCGCTTCCTGTCCGTTCGAAGCTTCCCCAACCACATCAAAGCGGGGCTCCAGCATCAAATACGTCCGAAGTCCCGCTCTGACCATATCATGATCATCTACGATTAAGATTTTAGATTGCTCATTCTGGCTCATGCAAACTCTCCTCTTTGCGGGCTAATTTGGGTATTGTCACGCGTACCTTCGTTCCTCCGCCCGGCTTGCTAATAATCTCGGCGTCTCCTCCGAGCCGCTGTGCTCTTTCTCTCATCGTTGATAGCCCGTAAGACCCCCGCTCTACCTGATCCGGCCGGAAACCTGCACCATCATCCTGGAGGTTGAGAATGAACTGGCGTTCTGTCTCTGTAATGGTCAAAGTAGCTGTGTCGGCCTCGGCATGCTTAACGATGTTCGCCATCCCCTCCTGGATAATCAGAAAAAACTGATGCTCCTTTGCCTCTGACAGCTGCTCTTTAAGTTGCCATTCCAAAACGCCTTGAAGGCCGTTTTGCCGGCAGTAATCCGGAAACCACTTGTCGAGAGCTTGTTGTAATGAACGTCCCTCCAGTTCCAAAGGACGGAGCTTGGCAATGAGGCCGCGCATCTGCTTCTGGGCCATTGAAGACATATGGATAAGCTGGTTCATGACTTCTCCGGCCCTATCCGGATTTAACTCCAGCAGTTTGGGAAGCGAGGAAGCGGACATATGAATGGCAAATAGCTGCTGACTGACCGTATCGTGCAAATCACGACCCAGCCGCTTGCGTTCTTCCATTACGGCTGCTTCGACTGAAGCCGCCCCTTGCATCACCTGCTCCTCCCCCACCTGCTGAATAAGCTGCAGCCTCTCTTCCATCGCAGCAACCATGACATTAAATTCCCGGTAGGCTGAAACGAAGGAGCTTGCCTGATCCTCCGGCAGCCGAACGGCCAGATTGCCATTAGCCGCCTGCTTGAGCGCCACATGAAGCGTATCGATATGCCTGTGGACACGCTGGGCGGCCCAGTAGCCCGCTCCGATATTCAAAGGCAAAATAAGCAGGATGGAGATGAGGTGCTGGTCACTGGCCTTGATTGTATCCGGCAGCCAGTAGGGCAGCCCGTTAAAAAGGAACAATGATACTCCCGCTGTTATGATAAAGAAAAGAATGAGCTCCCATTTGGAGCTCCTCAATAGACGGACAACCACGAATCTTCTCACCCCACCTTAGTCGCAGTGACATCTCCGATAAAGCTGCTGACGACCAGCCGGATTTTTTTATCACACTCTTCATAAGCTGGACTGTATACATTGCTGCTGCGGAACATGCCGCCGTCTTTACGATCCATTACCCGTGTGTCCCCGATAAATGTGCTGGTCACAACATTAATTCCTACATCGTAGTCGTTCGGCAGAAAAATTTTCACATCTCCGATAAACGAGGAAATATTCAGCCTCGTCTCCCCATAAGGAATTTGAGCTTTGGTCAGGTCAATTACGGTATCTCCGATGAAATGGGAGATATTCATCGGACGGAGCTCAAAGTAATCAGAGCCAACGTACACATCTCCGATGAAGCCGGAGCGGTTCTGCGCTCCCGGATCAGAGTTCCACCACTCGGTGCGTCCATGATGCTGATGGTGGTCATGATGGTGATATTTTTTATAATTTTTAAATTCTTTTTTGTAATGCTTATACTTTTCTTTGTAAGACTTATAATCATTCTTGTTCGGTTCTTCGTTATAAGGCTCATAAAACTCCTGCTGCGCGGAAGTATCCGCACCCGGCCTGGTCGGATCAGGATGAAGCGGCGGCGCCGGAGGAATCGGCGAATGCTTCGGATAGGATTGCCAGTCATCTTTTTCTTCAGGCTTACCATGGCGTTTAGGCTTGAAGATCATTTTCAGTCCAAATAAAATGACGACAACCGGAATCGCATAACGGATCAAATCCCCGATTGAGAAATAGTTATAGCCGAAGTTTCTTGAAAGGAAATAAAGGCCGAGTCCAATCATGATAAGTCCCCACCATCCTGAACCGTCACGCTTGAACATACCATCGATTCCAATCAGAATTAAAATAACCGGCCAAAAGTTGGAAATGAGATGACCAATTGAAAAGCCGCCCCAGCCGAATTGTCCCATCAAAAGATTAAGCCCGACAACAACAATGACAAGTCCCCATAGGAAACGTCTAAAGAAATGACTGTTCATAAGATCTAGCCTCCATATTACTCGACTCTATATTGATTACTTGTAGTATAGCCGATAGGATGGCTTGCCTAAAACGGACGCAGGGTTGAAATTGTTCTCCGTCTCCAGACGGAGAAGCTGTAAATCGTATCCTTTTAGCCCTCAACCACGCTCTTGCCAAGCTGCCCTTCCATCATCATCACAGCTTGCCCCGACAGCAGCACCCGCTCTCCCGCAAGCTCTGTACGGATGAATCCGCCTCTGGAAGAAGCCTGATAACCTGTCAGTACCGGCTTGCGCAGTCTCTTGCTCCAATAAGGTGCGAGCGCACAATGCGATGATCCCGTGACCGGGTCCTCGTCAACTCCAATCGCCGGAAAGAAAGCCCGTGAGACAAAATCATAACCGCATTCCGGGCTTGCTTTCGCGGTGATGATGACCCCTCTCGTATCCAGACTTCGCAATAGCAAAAAATCCGGCTGAAGCTCCCGCACCGTCTGCTCACAGTCTACTTCCACAATATAATCCATCCGGTTCCTGCCTGTGTATCGTGGAATCAACCCAAGCCCCTGAATCAGTGCTTCAGGTGCTTGAGCTGGTATCGGCGCCTCTGCCGGAAAGTCCATCTTTATCCAGCCTTCGGCTTCATCTGAATCTTGAAACACAGTCAACACTCCGCTTCTTGTATGGAAGACGGCCGGCTTGTCCTTACCAAGCCTTCCTGTATGCCACAGCACGAAAGCTGCCGCAAGTGTGGCATGTCCGCACAAATTAACTTCGGAGATTGGCGTAAACCAGCGCAGCACAAACCCGCCTTCTGTCTCTGTAACGAAGGCCGTTTCAGACAAATTTATTTCTGCAGCCATCTTTTGCATCCACTGTTCATCCGCCTGCTCAAGCAATAGACAGACCGCAGCGGGATTGCCGCAAAAAGCGGCAGAAGTAAACGCATCCACAAAATAAACCGGAATCAATGTATATTTCAGCCCCTTTATATTATCTATCAGAAATCCTTTTTTTGGAATGCCTTTCATTATAGAACAGACCTGCCCAAATGAAAAGGGGCCAAGTCCAAAGACTCGGCCCCTTCCAGTTGCAGGTAAAAACTTCATTATTTATTTACATTCTCAGTAGCTGCATTTGCAGCTGCTTTGTTAGCAGTGCTTTGTTGTTGATTTGCCTCTTCTGCAAATTCAGCATTATATTGATTGTTGTTTGCGTTGTTCAATTTGTTGTTTTTGTTTTTAGCCATTATTCATTCACCTCCCCTTCCTTAACTAGTATGGAAGGACGGGGAGGCTTTTATGTAACAACAAAGATACAATATATGGGGATTAGGTCCAATGCTTTAACCGTTCACGACTTCGATGAATACGTGCCTTGACTGTTCCAAGCGGTAAATTCATTGCATCTGCAATTTCCTGATCTTTAAACCCGTAATAAAATTTATACAGCATCATCGTTCTGGAACGAGGGTCCAGTGCTCCCAAAAGCTCAGAAATTTCCAACATTAGCTCCGCCTCAGTTGGGGAAGATGATGAGGGTTCCTGAGGTTCAAACCACCCTGTGGATGACTTGCCATAACGGCGGTTCACATTATAAGCTACATTTGCTGTAATGGTCTTGGCCCACGCGGTCAGCTTGCTCTCTTCTCTGAGCGTTTCCTGCTTCGACAATATGCGCACCCACGCCTCTTGCACAACATCATGGGTATCCGACTTGTTACGGACCTTGGAATAAGCCACACGCATCATCTGATTATACAGTTCGCGCAGCAAAATCTCGTATTGTTCAAGTTCCGTGCCCTTCGGATCATGACTTTGAGACAACCATTTCTTCATCTCTACCGCCTCACAGCTGATAACGTTTACAATTCAATATAAATTATACCACAAAAAACCAGAAAAAAAAAGAAGATTTGTCGTTATTTGTACGGACTTTTTGAGCGACAATCTTCTATAGTTACTTTGACATCGTAATCGTTTCAACCAAACCCGTCAACTGGCAAACATCGACTGCGGGATACGCTGCTCTGCTTTTACAACCTTGTTGATCTGCTGAAGCCAGGCTTCCGTCATTTTTCCATTTCCTTGATGGATAACTAGCACTTCAACGGAACGCTTGCCCCATTCTCTATAAACCTGCTTTATCGTTTCAAAATAGAGATCGATTTTGTGTCCCTTAATAGCTGATCCGGTATCCGCAACGACTCCATAACCGTAGCCGGGAATATACAAAATGCTGCCTATCGGGAATACTTTGGGATCGGCTGCAATGGTGGATACATAATCACGTCTTACTTTGACTCCGCTATAGGTAATGCCGTACTGAGGATGTCCCGGTTTTTTGCCCGTTGATTCAACTCCGGCAGTATAACCGGTAGCAACAACCTCAACTGTCTCCACATTGCCATGATCAGGGTTATTGTCATAGGGCAGCAGCTTCCCATCCAATGAAGCCATCACTTCAGAAGGCTGAACTGTAATGAGCCACGCCGCAAGCAGCAACAGGTGCATACTTTTCAGTGCTCGAATTCTCATGCTTCTCATTCTGGAGAGTCCCCCCTGTACAGAAGGTTCCCCCCAGAAGAGCACAATTATACCGCCAAATTAAATCTCTTTGTTGGTAATTTCCTTTTGCAACAGCTCGGCCAGTTCGTCTACCGGTTTGGAACCGATATCCCCTTCGCCCCGTTTGCGGATGGATACGGAGCCGCTATTCGCTTCATTTTCACCGACAATCAGCATATACGGCACCTTCTCCAGCTGTGCTTCCCGAATTTTGTAGCCAAGCTTCTCATTGCGCAGATCGGTTTCCACACGAATGCCTGCAGCTTGAAGCTTTTCTTCAACTTGCTTCACATAGTCCACATAAGCAAGCGATACCGGAATGACGCGTGCCTGAACCGGAGACAGCCACAGCGGCAGAGCGCCTGCGAAGTTTTCCAGCAGGAATGCAGTCATCCGCTCCATCGTGCTGATGATACCGCGGTGAATAACGACCGGACGGTGTTTTTTGCCGTCATCTCCGACATATTCTAATTCAAAACGCTCTGGCAAAAGGAAATCCAGTTGTGCAGTTGACAGCGTTTCTTCTTTGCCGAGCGCTGTCTTGATCTGTACGTCCAGCTTCGGTCCATAGAACGCGGCTTCGCCTTCCGCTTCGAAGAACGGCAATCCGAGCTCTTCGACAACCTCGCGAAGCATTCTTTGAGACATTTCCCACATCTCATCATTTTGGAAGTATTTCTCTGTATCCTTAGGATCACGGTAGGACAGGCGGAAACGGTATTCCTTGATGCCGAAATCCTCATATACTTTGCGGATCAACTGGATTACGCGGGAGAATTCCTCCTTGATCTGATCCGGACGGCAGAAGATATGGGCATCATTGAGTGTCATGGCACGCACACGGTGAAGTCCGGTCAGTGCTCCAGACATTTCGTAACGGTGCATCGTTCCAAGCTCAGCAATACGGATGGGCAGATCCCGGTAGCTGCGCATGTCGCTCTTGTATACCATCATATGGTGTGGACAGTTCATCGGACGAAGCACAAGCTCCTCATTGTCCATCTCCATTTTAGGGAACATATCCTCGGAGTAGTGCTCCCAGTGACCGGAAATTTTGTACAGTTCGACGTTTGCCAGTACAGGTGTGTAGACATGGTCGTAGCCGAGTTTTTCCTCCAGATCCACGATGTAGCGCTCCATAGTGCGGCGCAGTTTGGCACCGTTAGGCAGCCAGAGCGGGAGACCTTGCCCTACTTCGCGGGAGAAGGTAAACATTTTCAGCTCGCGTCCGAGCTTTCTGTGGTCACGCTTCTTTGCTTCCTCCAGGAAATGCAGATGCTCATCGAGCTGCGCTTTTTTCGGGAAAGCTGTACCGTAAATCCGCTGCAGCATCTTGTTCTTGGAATCGCCTCTCCAGTAAGCGCCGGCAACGCTCAGCAGCTTGAATGCTTTAATTCGTCCTATGGACGGCAAATGCGGACCGCGGCAGAGATCAAAAAATTCGCCTTGATCATAGATTGTCAGAACCGAAGATTCTGGCAAATCACGGATCAGTTCCAGCTTAAGCGGGTCCTCCAGCTCTGTATAAATCGCGAGCGCTTCGTCACGGCTGACAATTCTGCGGCGGATATCCAGGTTCTCCTTGGTGATTTTGTCCATTTCCTTCTCGATCTTCGCCAGATCATCAGGAGTCAGCGACTGCTCCATATCGATGTCGTAGTAGAAGCCATCTTCAATGACCGGACCGATTCCGAGCTTGACGGTCTTCTCTCCGTAGATGCGTTTGATTGCCTGGGCCATCAAGTGAGCGGTGCTGTGGCGGTAAACCTCCAGTCCGTCTTCTGAATCCAGGGTTACGATCTCAACCTTGCCCTGATCTTCAATTGGTGTATACAGATCAACCACCTTGCCGTTGATTTTCCCGGCAATCGCGTTTTTCTTCAGACCGGAACTGATGGATGCAGCAACATCCTCAATTGTTGCACCTGCCTCATATTCGCGGACTGCGCCATCGGGCAGTGTAATTTGAATTGACATTTTTATAATCCTCCCTGTGTGCAAATGCAAAAAAGCCCCCGCCCCGTAAAGGGACGAGCGCTTGAATACTCTCGTGGTTCCACCCTCATTCGATACAAAAGAACCTTGAAGCAGCTTTTGTACCCTTGAGCCATCCATTAACGGAGATGAACCGTTACAGCTTACCCACTCTATCCAGGAGCTTCAGCCGTACAGCTACAAAGGGGTAGCGTTCTGCCGTGTCATCGGGGGGAAATCGCAGCCAAGTTTCCTCTCTCTGAGCCGTGTCTCCGGCAAGCCATGTCTTTGTCCATGCTGTTGCAAGTCTCACACTAAAGTGCAGACATTTTATGCTTTAATTATACTTGGCTGCTTTCCATCAAGTCAATAGCGGGATGTCAGATTTCACTGCGGTACGGGGCTTCTCCGGTCATTGGGCTGGCGGCCGCATCCATTTGCTCAAAGAATCTGCTGCAGTTGCCACAACCGCTGCACACCTGCACCCTGTCCCCGAAAATCGACTCAATCGTACGAATGACTTGCTGGTCGGAGCAACGGGTATGAATAAGGATTTGTCTCGGTGAAGCGGCGATCAGGGAACTGACCACCCGATCCTCCACATTCATCTCAGCCTCCAGCATATCCGCTACAATGCGGTCGGAATGACGATACTCGAGGGGAAGCAGCTGAGAATTGCACAACTGGAACTGGCCGTCATCCATCTGAAAAAGATGGACCACACTCGTTTTCGTATCCTGCATCCCGACAAAATACCGAAGCAGCGAAATAAAATCCTGATATTGCTTCTCCATGACATACTCGTCGACCGCGTACTCGACGGTTTCTCTAAGTGTATTCCAATAAGCCGAAAGACGGAACGTAATGAATCCATGCACATGAACGGTCTTGTTTAAGGTCAGAAATGCGCTGATTTCCTCAGATATTTTGCTATGACGCTTGCGCCAGTCAGCAAGCTGCTCATCACCGATAGACAGCGGCTCACGATGCTCACCGTACAGAAGCTCCCTGCCGATACGCTCAATTTTTTGAAGCTCAGCCGCATCCGCATAGCCGGATTCCTTTTGCATCAAGGTGCGCAGGAGCGCAGGCTCCAGCTCATACAAAATGAAGTCGGCGATGCCTTCGGCCGCCTGGCGGATGACATCGGCTCTTGCCAGCGGCGGCGAGGATATCCCGGGCAGCTCAAAGCAGCTTATACGGCCTTGCCCGGCATCAATGTCCCATTTCAAAACATCCGATCCTGCAGCCATATGTAATGGTGCGAAAGCTTCGCTTAAATAACGGGACAGCTTCCAAACCTCCTGCTCATTGGAGGGCAGCAGGCAAACCGTAAAAAGTTCCATATCCACACACTCCCCTTCTTCATACTTAAGTTTATGTTCCGGGGATGCGGGATATACGATGAAGGATGTGGCAGCGGGAAGGGAGTTATTGCAATTAACATATTTTTTAAGATAATATAGTTTTTCAAGAGGAAATCAGACAAATTGTAACGCAAATGAGAATCAATCGATACTGTCCTAAAATTTGAAATTTGAATATAGAAGGAGGACATTAAAGTGAGACTGTGATAAATCCAGTAGAAAGCATACCGTCCACAAAGTGTTTGATGTGATGAAGCACCGGCTTTGAGAAGTACAGCGAAAGTTTGCTCCATTTAACCAAATAAAGGGTTAGTGAGGCATGGATATATTTTATCATATAGATAATGCCTTATTTTACTTCAAATGTAAAATCGTCAATCGTGACAGCATCCATTAATTTATTTAACCGGAGTGATGGTCTATGTTAATTAGAGTTGCTATTCTTCTGACTTTATGTAGTATGCTTCTTATCTCTTGTTCGGTTTCTAAGGAGACAATAGAGAGCCAATCTTTACAATACCCAATGTCAGTAAATGTATCTCTCTATCGGAGTGACTCGATAAAGCCGCAGCCGGAACTTATAGATGTTATATCGGATGCTAAATTGCTGGAAACTGCGACTAAAGAGATACAAAATGCTGATCCTAATGCAACTATTCCTATGGCCGAAAAAATAAATTCAATTTCTTATCTCCAGTTTTCATACAAAACAGAGGGAATCAACACGAGAACGGAAGATTATATGTATGTTAGTGATATGAACGGTAACTACTTCATTAAAAGATTCAAAATGATGACGCAATACTCTTTTGACAACTATAATACGAGTGAAAAAGAGTTGCTGTTACAAAATATCGGATATAACGATTGGAAGCCTCTTTCTTCGCCATTATTAAATTTAACGAGCCCGGCGAGGTAAATCACAGACTGAAGTATTTACAAGGTTGATAGTAAATACAAACCTCTATATAATCGAAACCCTTCTCATAACCAAAAACCTCATATATTTTCAATACATGAAGATTCATTTGTTGTTCTTCGAACTTATAAGCGTCCTTCTCAGAAGGTAACCTTAAATAATTTTCAAAATTTACATCAACATTCAGTATTTTTGGTTCGCTTTCATATCGATGATTGGCAGCACTTTATTTTCCTGTAATCAACACCTCTTTGCCTGACATCAGACAAAAAAACTTGTCTATTATTTAATAATAGACAAGCCTTATAGTTACTACCCTGAAAGTCGAGTATGCCTAGTATTCCTTAGTTCTGCATCACAAAATCCTGCTCCACACTATCACTTTCGTGATACGTCTTCAGAATCTCATAGCGCGTGTTGCGCTGTGCAGGAACTTTACCCGCTTCGCGGATAAGCTTGAGAATCAGTTCAATGTTGACCTTATGCGTCGTTCCCGCCGCGGATACAACATTCTCCTCAATCATCGTACTGCCGAAATCATTACAGCCGTAAGACAGCGACAGCTTGCCAACCTCAGGTCCCATTGTGACCCAGGAGGATTGGAAGTTAGAGACATTATCCAAGGTTATCCGGCTGATCGCGAGCGTCTTGAGGTATTCCTCCGGCGTAGCCTTCTCCCGCTTCATATTCGTGTTATCCGGCTGGAACGTCCATGGAATGAAAGCAAGGAAGCCCTTGGAGTTATATCCGTTTGCGATACACTCGTCCTGCGCATCACGCACGCGGTGCAGGTGAAGCGCCCGCTCCTCCATCTCCTCTCCGAAGCCGATAACCATCGTTGCTGTCGTATTCATGCCAATCTTGTGGGCGATCTTCATGACGTCCATCCAGTCCGTCCAGGAGCCCTTCAGACGGCTGATTTTACGGCGCGTACGGTCATCCAGAATCTCTGCTCCGCCTCCAGGCAGCGAGTCGAGCCCGGCCTCATGGATTTGGCGGATGATTTCCTCCAGCGACAGTCCGTCAGACACTTCCTTCATCTTATGAATCTCCGCAGGAGAGAAGGAGTGCATTGTAATATTCGGGAACCGCTGCTTGATTCCGCGCAGCAGGTCTGTATAATAAGAAAACTTCAGGTTCGGGTTCGTGCCGCCCTGCATCAGAATTTCCGTTCCGCCTACATCGATGGTTTCCTGAATTTTGTTGAAAATCACTTCATCCGGCAGCACATAGCCTTCAGGCGAGCCGGGTTTGCGGTAAAAGGCACAAAAACGGCAGTATACGTCGCACACATTCGTATAGTTTACATTCCGTCCGACGACGAACGTCGTAATCGGGTCCGGATGATGCTTCAGCATAATCTGGTTGGCCACATGGCCCATCTTTTCAATCTGGTCCGATTCAAACAGGGTGGTTGTGTCTTCCAATGTCAGCCTTTGGCCTTGCAGCGCTTTATCTAATATACCGTCAACGGTCATTTGTACAGCACTCCTTTCCTTCAATACAGCTCTTACATATTATAAAGATAAGTCAAATCATTCGGCTCTTTCTTGTTTCTGCCAAGCGGGCTGGCGGAGAGATGAAGGGTTTCTGGAGAAACGGCAGCGTTTGCCTTTAAGGACCGGTTTCTTACCTATGAAATCTTAATTGAAAGAAACCGGTCTTTAACAGCAATCGGAAGAAACCCTTCGTCTCGCAGCCTTTTGCCTGAAATCAGCATTAAAAAAAGCCGAAAGTATAATTGACGTTTGCTTAATAACCCATAAAATCAGTGTAACACAAATGGCGAATCCCCGTCACGCGCAGGGATTCGCCATTTAAAGCCTAGGAGCGCAAGGATTGCGCCAAATCATGAATAAGATCGTCGATATCTTCAAGTCCCACGGAATACCGCAGCAGACCGTCGGTAATCCCCCGTTCATGGCGTACTTCCTTCGGCATTGCAGCATGCGACATCATCGCCGGATAAGAGAGTATGCTCTCCACCGCACCCAGGCTGACGGCAACGATCGGAATCTTGACCTTGCTCAGCACTTCCTTGGCGCGTTCTCCGCTTCCGACGTCAAAGGATACAACCGCACCATAGCCGCGGGACTGCTTCTCATGGATTTCCCGTCCCGGATGATCATCCAGTCCAGGGTAGAACACCTGGCTGATTTCCGGCTGCTGGACGAGCCAGTGGGCAAGCTTATGCGCGCTCTGTTCGCTATGTGCCATACGGGCTTGCAGTGTCTTCATTCCGCGCATCAGCAGCCATGAATCCTGTGGTCCAAGCACAGTACCCAGCCCGTTCTGAAGCTGCTTCACACGGCGGCCCAGAGTGTCGTCCGCTGTTACGATCAGTCCCGCCAGCACATCACTATGCCCGCTAAGGAACTTGGTAGCGCTATGCAGCACCAGATCAACACCCAGCTCAATCGGCCGCTGATGGTAAGGGGTCATGAAAGTATTATCCAGCATGGTCAGCAGCCCATGCTCCTTCGCCCAGGCTGTGACGGCGCCAATATCCGTAATTTTCAATGTCGGGTTGGATGGCGTCTCCATCAGCACCGCTTTTGTGTTTGGCTTGAGCGCTGCCTTCACAGCGTCCAGATCGGTCATATCCACAAAGGTAGTCTCGATATTAAGCCGGTTCAGCACAGTCGTCAGCAAACGGTAAGTTCCCCCGTAGACGTCCTCTGTGACGATGACATGATCGCCTGCGGAAAGCAGCAGGAACGCTGTCGAAATAGCAGCCATACCGGAAGCAAAAGCAAATCCGCGCGTGCCGCCTTCGATCAAGGCAATATAGTCTTCCAGCGCTTGTCTGGTCGGGTTGCCGGAGCGGCTGTAATCAAACTCCGGCGGATTGAAAATATCTTCATGATGGAAGGTTGAAGCCTGATAGATCGGCACGCTGGAAGCGCCCGTCGCCTTATCGATTTCTCCTCCGAAATGGATCAGATTGGTTGCAAATTGTCTGTCACGGCTATCTCCTGTATGGCTCATCTCCTGGTTATGCCCCCTCAATTTCACGTCTTGCTGTCTCAAACGCCTGCTCCAGATCCGCAATGAGATCGTCTACATGCTCGATGCCGACGGAGAAGCGAAGCAGACGCTCGTCCACCCCGATCTTTTGCCGGATTTCCAGCGGAATATCCGCATGTGTCTGAACAGCCGGATATGTCATCAGCGACTCTGCACCGCCCAGGCTTTCTGCAAAGGCAATCAGTTTGATATTGCACAAAATCGGCTCAACATACCTGGCATCCTTCAGGCGGAAAGAGAATATTCCGGTATTGCCGGAAGATTGCCCGTTTTGAATCTCATGGTTCGGGTGCGTCTTGAGCGCCGGGTAATAGACCTCTTCCACCGCTTCATGCTCCAGCAAATATTCAGCGATCCGTGTCGCATTGTACTGGTGACGCTCCATCCGCAACGCCAATGTCTTCATTCCGCGCATCAGCAGCCATGAATCCTGCGGTCCAAGCACAGCGCCGATCGAGTTGTGCAGGAAAGCCATCTGTTCAGAAAGCTCTGCACCTTTCGTAACGATAAGTCCGGCAAGGACGTCATTGTGACCGCCCAAATATTTGCTAGCGCTATGGATGACGATATCTGCCCCAAGCTCCAGAGGACGCTGGAAGTATGGCGTGAGCAGCGTATTATCCACGATAGTCAAAATGTTGCGGCTCTTGGCCCAGCTGCATACCCGCTTCAAATCGGTAATCATCATGAGCGGGTTGGTCGGTGTCTCAATAAGCAGCGCTTTCGTATTATCTTGCGTGGCTGCTGCAATCGCGTCCAAATCATTTGTATCCACATAGGAAGCTGTTACCCCAAAGCGGGACATGATCTGCTCCAGCAGACGGTATGTTCCACCGTACAAATCCAGGGATACCACCATATGATCTCCCTGGCTAAGCAGAGCAAAAATCGTTTGCAGTGCTGCCATGCCGGAGCTGCATGCAAAGCCCCTGTCTCCAGACTCCAAATCCGCTGCCGCCTCTTCCAGCACAGCACGGGTCGGACTTTTCGTACGCGCGTAATCAAATCCCGTACTTTCTCCCAGCTTCGGATGCCGGAATGCAGTTGCTTGATAGATCGGGAAGCTGACCGCTCCCGTAACAGGCTCCTTTTGGGAACCGATTTGCGCCAAACGGCTTTCAATTTTCATAGAATTGAAGCTCTCCTTTTTCCTTTAAAAGTTTAAATTCCGCCCCCAAGCTCGTACGGGGTTTCTTGATACACATAGTAATTCAGCCAATTGGAGAAGAGCAGGTTGGCATGGGCACGCCATGTAGACAATGGCTGTCTGGATGCATCATTGCCAGGGTAATAATTTTTCGGCACATTCACGCGCAAGCCTTTGGCAACGTCCCGGTCGTATTCGAATTTCAAGGTCGTTGGGTCGTATTCTGAATGTCCGGTGACAAAAAATTGTCTGCCGTTCTTGGAAGCTACGATATATACGCCGGCCTCCTCAGATTCGGACAAAATCTCAAGATCAGGGATTCCCTCTACATCCTCGCGTCTGAACTCGGTATGACGGGACTGTGGTACATAGAACATTTCATCAAATCCCCGCAGCAGCTTTACATTCCGCTTCTCAATCGTGTGCGGGTAGACGCCGAAGATTTTCTCGGACAAGTCATATTTTTCAACCCCGTAATGATGGTACAGTCCCGCTTGCGCGCCCCAACAAATATGGAAAGTTGACGTCACGTTGCGTGTGCTCCAGTTCATAATCTGCTGCAGCTCTTCCCAGTACGTCACCTCTTCAAAAGGCAGCTGCTCCACCGGAGCGCCGGTAATAATGAGTCCGTCGAACCGTTTGTGTTCAATTTCATCAAATGTTTTGTAAAATGTTTCTAAATGCTCTGCCGATGTGTTTTTGGACACATGGGTTTTTGGATGAATGAAGGTGACCTCAACCTGCAGCGGCGTATTGCCGATCAGGCGCAGCAGTTGTGTTTCTGTCGTCTCTTTCGTAGGCATCAAATTCAAAATCGCAATTTGAAGCGGGCGGATATCCTGATGATAAGCCTCGCTCTCGTCCATGACGAATATATTTTCATTGTTCAAAATTTCCTTCGCAGGAAGGCCGTCCGGTATTTTGATCGGCATATGCTTCACTCCCTTGTCTTGCATATTCAAATTCAATACTAACAATTTTTGGATTCAAAACCACATAAAAAAGACCCTTCTCCAATGAGAAAGGGTCGTATGGTTGTCGTCATGCGCCTCTCTCATCTCTCAGAAACATCACTGTCTCCGCAAGAATTAGCACCGTGCTTTATGCCGGTTGCCGGGCTTCATAGGGCTTTTCCCTCCGCCTGCTCTTGATAAGAAAAATGCTTAGCTATTCAGTTAGTTTTTACTGCTATTCTTAACTTTATCCTATTCCTCTATACTCGTCAAGAACCGTCTGCGTCTTTTTGCAAAATTGCGTAAAGCACCCCGCACACAAGCTGCAGCCGGGCATAGGATGTTATAAGCAAAACCTTGTATTTAGGCTTGAATGTAAAGGGATTATGGGAGTATACTAGACAAGGATTATTAGCGTGAACAGCCGCAGCTCCAACACGGAAGGCGGCCAGCTTTATACGTGTTTATCCAAATAATGAAAGAGGTGCTTTATCCGCATGGAAGGCGATGGACCGAGGCCCAGGCATAGAAGCTACAACTTCATAACCGGTACGAGACAGCTGCCCGGATTGCTGCGGCCAAATGCGCCTGGACACTCTTTCTGATTGTTAGCGCCATGGACCGCGGTTTCGCTGCGCGCTGATTTCGTACTGCTGCAATTCTGGCGGTAAGAAGGAAGCGAAAGGAGTGAGATCAGTGAAAATCCGTCTGGTTCAAAATGGCGTTTTTGAAGTTATCGATCATATTGAGGAGGCCGTAAAGCCCCCGGAACAAGGCTTTTACTGGATTGACGCTGATGTCGAGGACCTGGTCGTGCTCCAGCCCCTGTTTGGCATGCATGATCTGGCCGTTGAGGATTGCATGAACGACGAAGAGCAGCGTCCGAAAATTGAAATCCATGAAAGCCACTATTTTATTGTAATGAACAGCATCCGCTTCGATGATGAGGAAATTTTTCTGCGCGCTCTGAACATCTTCCTCGGCAGACATTATATCATTACCGTAACGAAGCAGAGAATCAACGAGCTGCGCTCCCTCAAGCCTGCGTTGCTTGAACAGGAAGTTAACCGTCCGGACTATTTTCTGTATCATCTGATGGACCTTGTCGTCGACAATTATTTTTTGGTCAGCGACCGGATTGAGGCCCGCATCGAGAAGCTGGAAGAAGATATATTGATGCATACGAAGAAGACACATTTGAATCAAATTATCGGTCTGCGCAGTGAAATTCTGTGGCTCAAAAAGGTGCTTGGCCCGCAGAAGGAAGTCATCGCGACCCTGAACAAGAAGGAACTGAAGCTCATTGATTTGAGGCTGCAAAAATATTTCGGCGACATCTTTGAGAATACGGTCAAAATCAGCGAAGCCTTCGAAACATACCGCGATCTGATGGGCAACCTGCGCGAAGCGTACCAGTCGTCGATTGCCAGCCGCGCGAACGAAATCATGCGCGTCTTTACAGCGCTGACCACAATTTTCATGCCCTTGACGTTCATTACCGGCATCTACGGAATGAACTTTGATTATATTCCCGGTCTGCATATTTACGGAGCTTCTTACATTCTGCTGGGATTTATGCTGCTGGTAGGGCTGGGGATGTTTTATATTTTCCGCAAGAAGGATTGGCTTTAAGAGACAAGGAACCGGAAGCTGTAAGCTTTAGGTTCCTTTTTTTAACCGCGGGCTCAAATACCCGTCTGAAACTTTTGGTAATGTCCTACTTTGCTGCAATCCTGCCTTTACCCTATAATAGATATTACTAACGTTTGATGTTACGTCGGTTATCATTTTAAATCACCGGGAGGAGTTTAATGAATATTAGTCAGCTTGAAACACTGCTGGCCATTTCCAAAACGATGAGTTTTCGGAAAGCGGGCGAGCTGCTTAATTTGACGCAACCTGCCGTTTCAGCCCAGATCAAAAGCCTCGAGGATGAATTTAAAACCGTATTGATTGACCGCAGTCAGCCAGTTACGCTTACCGACCGGGGCCAAGTCTTTCTTGATCATGCCGAGCGCATATTGAATGTGGTGGAGGAGCTCAAGCAGAAGCTCTATGACCTCAATCAGACGCCACAAGGACATATTGTGCTCGGTACGACCACTTCCATTGCCATTCAAATTCTGCCCCGGGTGCTATCATACTTTCAGGATCAATTCCCGCTCATCAAAACCACGATACAATCCATGCCCTCTTCCCATGTCATTAACAGTGTGGAGAAAGGGACGGTGGACATCGGCATCACCTATTTATCAGAACGCAATCCCAACATTGAAACATCCATACTCTATTATGACACCTATGAGCTTGTTGTTTCTCCGGATCATCCTCTGAGCGCCTTAAAACATACAACAGTGGACAAGCTAAAAGATGTCCCCTTCATCATGCTGTCACCCGATACCTTTGGCAGACGGTTCATTGATAAAATGTTCCGTGAATACGCGATTGAACCCAACATTATAATGGAGCTGCCAAGCAGCGAGGAAGTCAAGCGGATGGTTGAACTGAATCTTGGCGTTGCGATTGTATCCAAACTTTCCATTGGGAGCGAACTTCAGCTGGGGACACTGAAGATGATTAAAGTCAATGAGCTTGAGCTAAGCCATCCGATTGGCGTCGCTTACAAATCCGGACGCTATCTGAGCTCGGCCATGCACCAGTTTTTGAGCGATTTGAAAGGCATGCCGGAGAATCAGTTTATCGGCAGCGAGTAAATGTACAGGAGGCGTAACTACAGCCATGAAATTTGACTTGCATACCCATCACGAGCGCTGCGGGCACGCCGATGGCGTCATTGAGGATTATATCCAGAGCGCAATTAAGGCAGGACTTCAAGTCGTCGGCATCTCCGACCACTCCCCCTATTTTGCCAGCGACAAGGATCAGCCTCAGCCCAAAATTGCAATGGCCCGCAGCGAGTTTCCAAATTACATACGTCAGGTGCTTGAATTAAAAGCGAAATATGAAGGTAAAATCGAAGTGCTGCTTGGGGTCGAATCTGACTTTTACCCGGACCTGTGGCCTATCTACAAAGCCGAATATGATAAATATCCGATGGATTACATCATCGGCTCGGTTCATCAGACACGAGGAGTGAGCATCTTTAACCGCAACCGCTGGAAGAAGCTGAATGAGCAGGAACAGGTGAAGGAAAAAGAGCACTACTATGAGCTTATTGCCCAGTCTGCACGCTGCGGCTTGTTCCAGTCACTCGGTCATATCGATGCAATGAAAGGATACTACCCTGCTTTCTCTGAGATACCGGCTGCTGCCGCTATCGATGACGCACTTCGGGTCATTGCAGGCGAAGGAGTTGCAATTGAGATTAACACCTCCGGCAAAACCAAGGATGCCGGGGGCTGGTATCCTTCGGATGAAATTTTGGAACGGGCGAATCATTTTGGAGTGGCTGTCACCTTTGGTTCGGATGCACACAATCCGTCGCGAATCGGGGATGATTTTGAGCTTGTACGCAGCAGGCTGAAGGAAATCGGCTTTTCAAGCTGGGTCTTCTTCCGTCAGAAGAAACCAGTGGTTGTTCCGTTATAGCGTGATTGGTGCAGTTATCTTCTTCCTCCGTTTGAAACTTGAATGCGGAGTAGAGGATAACTGTTCTTTACTTTTTCGGAAAGCAGCAAGGCTTTAATTAATGGACCAAAATTGCCGGAAAACAAAAAAAAGTGGACCCGCATAAGCGGGTCCCAAAACGTTCTATATTAAAAAAGGGGGTCTTGTTAATTATAATAGCCCATGAATGTAAACAGACGATAACAGAACCATTTCATTTGTGTAACAAATTTTTAGCCTTCAACTATTTTACGGGTAAAAGGATGAATTAAACCGCATGTGGCTTCTCATTGCAATCAGCAGCGCAATATTGTTCGGCCTTGCCGGCCTGTGGATGAAAGTATCCCAGATGAAGCAGGGCTCTGTCCATATGCTGCTGCTCGGTTTATATATTACAGGTACGCTCGGCTTCGCAACCCATATGATTTCTTCCGGCACTGCCTGGGCTGTGCTGCTTGATTGGAAATATTGGGCCGCAGGAGCCATTATTGGGGCAGGATCAGCCTGGGGCAATGCTGTCTTTATGAAGGCGCTGGATTATGGTCCCGCCGCGCTAACCTCCCCGATTACAAATATGAATATCGTACTTGTGGTCTTTATAGGCACCTTTCTGTACGAGGAGCCGCTGACCCTGTCAGAAGGACTTGGCATTGCGCTGCTCTTGTTCTCCGTTGTACTGATCTCATCCCGTCGGAAAGAGCCGCTGTCAGCGCCCGAAAAGAAATGGTTTCTCTACATTGCAGCAGCCATCGTATTGTTCGCGTTCCGCAACGGAGGTCTGAAGGTCACGGAGGAGCTTGCGATGAACAATACTGCAGTATTGTTCATCGCTTATCTGCTATCAATCATCTGGTTCTGCCCGCCAGCCGTCAAGGAATGGCTGGCGTGGAGCAGGCTAACACCCGATACAGCGGTACAAGGCCTCAGACTGCGCACAGGAATGGCCTGGGGGCTGCTGTCCGGACTTTTCTCTTACGGCGGGCTTCAGCTCTATTCAATGGCGCTGGAGACGGGAAAGGCCAATCTGGCCGCTCCTATCTTTGCAACAAACAGCCTGGTCGTTGCCTTCGGGGCAATCCTGCTCTTCCGTGAACGCCTGACACCATTACAGACCTTTTCGCTGGCATGTACAATTGCCGGACTCGTCATTATACGGCTGTAACCGTAACTTCATAAAATAAATAGCACACTCTGTAAAAAGAATGCCCCGGCTGAAAAATCAGCCGGGGCATTGCTATTAGCGTGACCGTGCAAGCAGATACAGGAAGTATGGCGCTCCGATTACTGCAACGACAATACCAGTCGCAATTTCGGAAGGGGAACTGATCGTTCTTCCGATTGTATCGGCAACAAGGACAAGCAGCCCGCCGACAAGCGCAGATGCTGGCAATGCGTATTGGTGTTGCGGTCCGACCAGTCTTCTGGCCAGATGGGGCGCAACAAGGCCGACAAATCCGATTCCCCCGCCTACCGCTACACTGCTGGCAGCAAGACCTACAGCAGCAGCAAGCAGCAGAAGACGCTGTCTCTCAACAGGAGCACCTAGTCCTGTGGCCGTCTGCTCACCAAGCGAAAGGATGTTCATGACCTTAGCCTTGGAGAAAGCAAACGGAATTAAGATAATAAACCATGGCAGCAGCGCGGTGACAAACTTCCAGGTTGTGCCCCAAATGCTGCCCGCAATCCAAACCTGCACAAACTGGAACTGATTCGGGTCAAGCTTGATCGTCAAAATAATCATCGCCGCCGAGATGCCTGCGGCAATCCCGATCCCTACGAGCAGCAGGCGGGTTGGCGACAGCCCCTGATGGCGTTTAAAGGCAAGCAAATAAATAACCAGCGCAGTAAGACCTGCTCCAATGAACGCCAGGAAAGGCATTAAAAACGGCGAAGCTGCGGTTTTAACCGGAAAGAATGAAACATACATGACAACCGCAAGTCCTGCTCCGGAGTTGATTCCGAGAATACCCGGATCAGCCAGTCCGTTGTGGGTAATACCCTGCATAATACAGCCGGACACAGCAAAGCAAGCGCCGATCAAAATGGCGATGATGATCCGAGGCAAGCGGAAATCGAACAGAACCAAATTTTGCTTGGCATCCCCAAAACCAAATAGCGTCTTAATTACCTGGGCCGGGCCCATCCTGATTTCTCCGGAATTAATGGAGATAAGAAACATCACGATAATGAGGAGTCCGAGTATCCCCATAACAAGAGCGGCTTTTCTGTTACGGGCCTTATCTAAGTTATGTACCGTATCCATCTACATCTCCCTCCTTTGCTTTCTGGCAAGATAGAGGAAGAACGGCACACCAATTACGGCTATCAATGCGCCCACCGGAGTTTCATATGGCGGATTCACCAATCGTGCAGCCAGATCAGCAAGCAGCATCAGCAAGCCGCCCAATACAGCGGAGCATGGAATAATCCAGCGATAGTCCACACCAACCAGAAACCGGGTCAAATGCGGAATAATCAAACCGACAAAACCAATAGAGCCAACCAATGCTACGGATGAACCGGCAAGTATGAATACAACAATCATCCCTATGATCTTCACAACACCTGTACGCTGGCCCAGTCCCGTTGCGATCTCCTCTCCGAGGCTGAGCAGTGTTATCGAGCGGGAAAGAGCCATTGCGACCGCAAGCGCCCCGATTACCCAAGGGATAATAAATTTTACATGCATCCACTTCACCCCGGCTACTCCCCCGGCATAGAAAAATGCGAGGTCTTGTCCGATCCGGAAGTGAATTGAAATCCCTTCTCCAAGCGCGGTCAAAAGCGCGCTGACGGCTGCCCCTGCAAGTGCGAGTCTGACCGGGCTTAAACCCCCGCGAGCCAGCGAGCTGATTCCGAATACGAGTCCGGCCCCTAGCGCCGCTCCGGCAAAGGAAAAGAGCATCAACGACATAAATGGCAGACCCTTCATAAAAGCAAAACAGATGACAATGACAAAGGCCGAGCCTGCGTTAATCCCGAGCAAACCGGAATCGGCCAACGGGTTGCGCGTCATTCCCTGCATAATGGCGCCTGCAACTGCAAAACCTGCGCCAACTAATGTCGCTGCCGCTGCACGAGGCATGCGCAGCTCCTGAATAATCTGATGCTGTGTTAATTCGGGATTAAACTTGAATACGGCTTCCCAGACCGTCGCAAGATGAATGTCTGCCGCGCCAAATGAAATGGACGCAGCAATCCCCAACCCCAGTCCAATAAGCCCCAACACCAATATGAGAGAGGCTGCTACAGGTCTGGACTTAATTGGGGGCGATGATGAAGATTTGTCTAGTTCTGATGCCATGACGACCACCTTTACTGGAATGACTGCTTGTTATGATAATAATTCTCAGTATCATTATATAGCAGAAGAAACAGACCAGCAACCATTGATTATGATTGAATCGGCCATTATTCCTGCTCCATATCATAAAAATTCTTAATATGACCTAACAAACTCATGAAGACACTAACATCTTAATTTAGAGTTAATATTCTTTTTATAGTTTATGGTACTGTGATACAATAGATTTTATAAGTGGGGTGAATACCGTGGACTATTCGAAAATGTGTCCGAAGTACGAATCCGCCATCGAATTATTGGGAAAGAAATGGACAGGGTTAATTATCCGTGTGCTGCTTGGCGGACCAAAACGCTTTAAGGAAATGAAGGAACAAATCCCGGAGATGAGCGACAAAATGCTCACCGACAGAATGAAAGAGCTGGAACAACTCGATGTTGTGAAGAGAACCGTATATCCGGAAATGCCGGTGCGTATTGAATATGAGCTTACGGAAAAAGGCCAGGGATTAGAGCCTGTTATATTATCCATCCAGGATTGGGGCGAGCATTGGATGTAATCCAATGCCCGCTTTTTTATTTATCCCCGGTTCCACACTCTTCCTGCTGAGCAGAACCTTACTCCCGCACCCGGTGTCCTGGTTACACGGCAGTGTTGACAAATCTTGGGCAAGATGAATGCAGATAAGCCGTGCTACAGCCAATCCCAGGCTGTGCACGGCTTATTTCTTTGTAAAATAAAGGCTGCCTACCCTAATTGAATGGCCAACTTACATGCCCAGCCATTGCTTAAACATATGCTTCGTTGTATCCTTGTTAATCGCTGCAATGGATGTCGTGAGCGGAATACCCTTCGGACAAGCGCGTACGCAGTTCTGCGAGTTGCCACAGCCCTCGATACCGCCATCAGACATCAAAGTTTCGAGACGCTCTTCCATATTCATCTCCCCTGTCGGATGCGCATTGAACAAGCGCACTTGAGAGATGGCAGCCGGACCGATGAATGTGTTGCGCTCGTTAACGTTCGGACATGATTCCAGGCATACGCCGCAGGTCATGCACTTGGACAGCTCATACGCCCATTGGCGCTTGGTTTCCTTCATCCGCGGACCAGGACCGAGATCATAGGTACCATCGATTGGAATCCAGGCTTTAACGCGTTTCAACGCGTTAAACATGCGGTCACGGTTGATTACCAGGTCACGCACAACCGGGAATGTTCTCATCGGCTCCAGACGAATAGGCTGCTCAAGCTTGTCGATCAGTGCTGTACAAGCCTGTCTCGGCTTCCCGTTGATGACCATTGAACAAGCACCGCACACTTCCTCCAGACAGTTGGAATCCCAGCAAACCGGGGATGTTTTGTTGCCGTCATCCTTGACCGGGTTACGCTGGATTTCCATAAGTGCGCTAATGACGTTCATATTCGGACGGTATGGGATTTCGAAGGTTTCTTTGTAAGGCTGCGAATCCGGTTTATCTTGCCGGGTGATCACAAACTTGATTGATTTTTTTGCCACAGTTGTTTCAGCCATCTTCTTTGCTCCTTCCTTAAGCTACGCGCTTATTTCTTTTTCTCAGTCGTATAGTCGCGCTTGCGCGGCTCAATCAGCGATACATCGATATCCTCATACGAAATTTGCGGGCCTTCCGCTGTCCATTTCGCCTTGGTTGTCTTCATGAACTTGTCATCATCACGCTCAGGGAAGTCCGGCTTGTAGTGAGCGCCGCGGCTCTCGTCACGCAGCAATGCGCCTTTTGTCATCGCCTCGGCAAGCTCCAGCATGTTCCACAGCTGGCGGGTGAACGCCACGCCTGCATTATTCCAGCTGCTAGTATCGTTAATATTAATTTTGCCATAGCGCTGCTTCAGCTCTTTGATTTTGTTGATCGTTTCTTCAAGCTTTTTGTTGTAGCGTACAACCGTCATATTATTGGTCATCCAATCACCAAGTTCACGGTGAAGGACGTAAGCATTCTCAGTGCCGTCCATTTTGAGAATTTTCTCGTATTTATCTGTCTGGCTTTTCTTCTCACGGTCGAAGACAGAGGATGAAATATCGTCAGCATACTTGCTCAAGCCTTTAATATATTCCACTGCCTTAGGTCCAGCTACCATGCCGCCGTAAATGGCGGATACGAGGGAGTTCGCTCCAAGACGGTTCGCGCCATGGTACTGATACTCACACTCACCTGCAGCGAACAGGCCAGGAATATTCGTCATCTGGTTGTAGTCCACCCACATGCCGCCCATGGAGTAATGCACGGCAGGGAAGATCTTCATCGGGATTTTACGCGGGTCGTCGCCCATGAACTTCTCGTAAATTTCAATGATACCGCCAAGCTTGACATCCAGCTCTTTCGGGTCTTTATGCGACAGGTCAAGGTACACCATGTTCTCCCCGTTGATGCCGAGCTTCATGTCGACACAGACGCTGAAAATTTCACGCGTCGCAATATCACGAGGAACGAGGTTTCCGTAAGCCGGATATTTTTCCTCCAAAAAGTACCACGGCTTGCCGTCCTTATACGTCCAGATGCGTCCGCCCTCACCGCGTGCGGACTCCGACATCAGGCGCAGCTTGTCATCGCCAGGGATCGCTGTCGGGTGAATCTGGATAAATTCGCCGTTGGCGTAGTCAACGCCCTGCTGGTAGACCGCACTTGCAGCCGTACCTGTATTGATAACCGAGTTGGTCGATTTTCCGAAAATGATACCAGGGCCGCCCGTAGCCAAAATAACCGCATCAGCCGATACCGTATGAACTTCCATGGACCGAAGATCCTGTGCGGATACGCCGCGGCATACGCCATCATCGTCGATGACTGCGCCCAGGAACTCCCAGAACTCATATTTGGTTACAAGGCCGGCTGTCTCCCAGCGGCGGACCTGCTCGTCCAGTGCATATAACAGCTGCTGTCCGGTAGTCGCACCGGCAAATGCTGTACGGTGATGCTTCGTTCCTCCGAAACGGCGGAAATCAAGCAGACCTTCCGGTGTACGGTTGAACATAACACCCATCCGGTCCATCAGGTGGATAATTCCCGGCGCAGCATCGCACATCGCTTTTACCGGAGGCTGGTTGGCGAGAAAGTCGCCCCCGTATACAGTATCGTCAAAGTGCTCCCATGGTGAATCCCCTTCACCTTTCGTATTAACAGCACCGTTAATTCCCCCTTGTGCACAAACAGAGTGAGAACGCTTTACCGGAACAATAGAAAATAAATCAACGTGTACGCCAGCTTCAGCCGCTTTGATGGTCGCCATCAAGCCGGCCAGGCCGCCGCCTACGACAATTACTTTATTTTTAGCCATGATTCAAATCGCTCCTTGTCTTCAAACTAGCTCTGTAACGCCTTACACAATCGTGCGGATCGCATCCAGCGCAGCAGCCGCTTCCTTGAACTCATCTCCGCGGAAAGCGCTAAGCGACATCAGGAACATCGCAGATACAAGCACGAACACTACCATCCAAATATAAGAAGAGACCCGTTGGGCACGCGGACTCACGGTAATCCCCCAGCTTACAAGAAATGCCCACATGCCGTTAGCAAAGTGGAAAGTGGAAGCCAGAACCCCGATTACATACAGCGTGAAGAACAGCGGATTGGTCGCAATATTATGCATTGTCATGCCAAGCTGATCATGGGTTATACCGCCAATCGCGACCTGGAACCGGGTCTGATACACATGCCAGAACACAAAAATAAACGTAATCACACCGGAAATACGCTGCAGTGCGAACGCCCAGTTACGTCCATAAGAAAATTGCCCTGTGTTCAGATTCGATTGGTACGCGATGTACAGCCCGTATACGCCATGAAAAATCAGCGGAATAAAAATGCCGAACAGCTCCAGTACATTGACCAGCGGCAGGCCGTTAATAAAACCGACCGCAGCCTTGAAGCGTTCAGATCCCCCCTCGACAGCCGAAAAATTCGTCAGCGCGTGGGTAATAATGAACAGGCTGAGCGGGATCACGCCAAGCAGGGAATGCAGCTTGCGTGAGAGATACGAATTTCCTTTCATAACTTTTGCTTTCTCCTTTCCAGACTGAACGTGCGTTTTTTAAACATTTCCATATTTAGCATAAACCAACTACCATTGTACCCGTGCCCCTGACAAGCGTCAATAAAATGCTGTCCGAATTTGACATTCACATAATAGTCACAGTTCCTATCCTACTCCTTTTTCGCTTATAATGGAATTGCCTATTTTGTATAATCAGTTATAAGTAAAATGCATAAGCGAATGTTGCATCTGGCAGCCCCCGTTATTTTCCGGCAAGCTGCCGATATAAAATAATAGAAGCGCTTTAATAAAGCGCCATCATGCGGACAATTGCAGACAAGTCGTCCACTTAGCCAGCAACGCATTGTCACGAAAAATAAACAGAAGCCTTCTTCATTTTCGGCCTGGGGCTTATACTAGACTTATTAAGATAAAACATAAGGGGGATCATCATGCTCGAAGAAATGCATGTATTTGCCACCATCGTCGAGCAGTCGAGCCTGAACCGCGCATCGGCGCTGTTGAATGTGACACAACCAGCCCTTTCGCGCAAAATCAGCAAATTGGAGGAGGAACTGGGCGTCGAGCTGTTCAAACGGGTCGGCAAACGTCTGGAGCTCACGCGCATCGGCCGGATCACCTATGAATTCGCTATTGAGCTGCGTACGATGCAATTGCGCTATTTGCAAAGTGTCAATGAATTCAAGTCCGCCGGACGGACTTTGCTGACTATAGGCGCCAGTCTGACAACACTGCAAACGACGCTTCCCGACCTCATTCAAGTAATGAGCAAGGCCGCACCGGATTTGGAGATCAAAGCGGTCACGGGAAAAACCCATGAGATTGTATCGCTTGTGCGGGAGCAAAAAATCGATTTGGGCATCGTCGCCTCTGATATTCATGAAGCCAGCCTTCATTGTATTCCTTTGTTTGATGACCATCTGCTCGTCGTCGTTCCGAAAAATCAGTTTGTCATTGATAAGGGAGCCATTGATATCAGCATTCTGAACGGGCTGCCGATGATTCTGTTCTCCAAGGGAACCTGGTACAGAACGCTGACGGATGAACTCTTCCAGACCCATCACCTGTCTCCCGATGTCCGGATGGAGATAGACTCCTTCGAGGCGATCTTGAGATTGCTGCATACGTGCCGCTCCGCTACACTGCTGCCCAAATCTTATGTACGCGAGCAGATGCTCCGGGATAACGATCTGAGCATACTGCCTGTGCAGGGACTGGAGCATACACGCCGGACAACTTCTCTGATCTATAACCGTTCAGCTGAGCTGCCGGGCGCGCTGCCGTTATGGATTGATGAGATCAAAGGCCATTTCCAGATGGACTAGCCTTAACCGGGACACCATCAGCTCATAGAACGAATAGAAACAGGGCAATCCTGCCCTGTTTCTATGTTTACCATTATAATAGAAAACCATCCCGAACAACCGGTCTATTTGATTACAGTGTCCTCAAAGTCCTCGATCTGGGCATTGGTTCCGATCATGATCATAATATCCCGCTCATGCAGCACATCCTCTGCTGTCGGGGCAATTATCATTCCTTGCGGCTTGTGGATTGCTACAATGCTGCATCCGAACCGGGCACGCGGATTCAATTCCTGCAGAGAAATGCCGGAGAGACATTGGGGAACTGCAAGCTCCGCAATTGTATATTCCTTGGAAAGCTCAATGTAATCAAGCAGATTGGGTGAAACGAGCTGATGCGCCACCCGAATGCCCATATCCCGCTCAGGATAAACGACACGGTCTACACCCAGTTTCTCCAGCACCCGGCCATGCAGATCGCTCATCGCCTTGGCGACTACCTGCTTGACGCCCAAATCCTTTAATAAAATGGCTGTCAAAATGCTGGACTGAATATCATCTCCAATTGAAACAACACCACAGTCAAAATTTCGGACACCGAGAGAACGGAGCACTTCCTCATCCGTTGCATCGGCTATCGCCGAATGGGTCAAAATAGGACTCATCTCGTCCACACGTTCCTCACTGCTGTCAATGCCGAGCACTTCATGGCCCAAAGCAATTAATTCCTTGGCGATACTCGATCCGAAACGGCCGAGACCGATAATAACAAATTGACTGGATTTCAATAGATGTACGCTCCTCTTGGCTACGCCTGAACCGATGTGCCGCTTCTGTCTTCATTTCTGAACGTGTTCGATTATATAATGGGTGATCTCTGAAGCACAAAGCGTATAAACGGACAAATTTTGACGCTAGTTAGCCAAATTCCGGTTAAAACTGCAACAAAGAGGTAGTTTAACAGGTTTTTTATCTGTTTTTCTTCAAAAAGAATTGAAAATCACAGCGTGGAATTGTGAGGATTAGCAAAAACTATGTTATGGTTAATGTATACGATTAAATGGGGCTATAACAGCTGTAACCGTTCCTGAAAGAAACGAAAGATGCCCTTTGAAAAACCAAATTCGTCACCAGAGGTGTTATAATGAACCCGCTCCACAACGACTGGCCCCTTAAAAAGTGGGCATGGATGAGCTTATGCGGCTTGATGATATATATTATTCTGCAAATATTGCCTTCCTTGGCTGATCCGACTGCTTCCGGTCTTGGTCAGCATCTGATTGATAAATCTGAAGCGGAGAAAAAGGCCGAAACCTTCATTCTCAAGGAATTCGGACAACCGATTCTTTCTTCGCACGCTGTGCACCAGTCCAGCAAAACCTTGAGCGGTTATTTGGCCAAGGAAAAGTTGCTGGATACATACAACAAGGATTTTGACAAAAAGTATCCGGTCGATACGTATCAGGTTGAGGTAACTTCCCCGCGAATCAACAGCGCCGGCGCAGTAACGCAATATTATGTCTATGTTCAAATGGAAACCGGTGAAGTGGTCTCCTGGAACAGGCTTGGCGCCCTGATTGACGAGGAACAGCGGATAACAGATCCGGCACAGGCCAGACAAGCTATACTCGGCTTTGCCAAGAAGCGCGGATTCATGCCGGAACAGCTGGAAATTCTCCCGCAAGCGGAGGATGCCAGCCATACGGCTGTTGTTGAGGTCCAAGGGGCTGGAATCGGAGAAGCCAAGCTGCAATTAAAAATTCAGCCTGTCAGAATGTCCGACGGCCGTATCCAAATTTTGACCTATAAGCCAGCCTTCAAGGTTCCCGCAAGCTATATAGAGCAGGTTGCCAAGCAGGATAAGCAGGCGAATGCCATGTCATTGTACGGCTACTTCGTCATGACCGGTCTGTTATTCATCCTGTCTATTGTGTACGCGGTCCTTTACCGCCAGCACTCCTCCTTCAAGCGGGGATTAATTATGACGATTGTGTTCGCAGTATTTTATATCGCCTCCAACTACAATATGGCGGACGGCGTTATGGCAAGTATGGGAGAGAATCCTGATGCAGCGCTTAACGTGACATTCGGGCTGATTATTACAAGCCTGCTGTCATTGATCATGGCTGCTTCGGTCTATTTTGCACTGATTGCGGGCGACGGCTTATGGCGCCAGATGGGCTTTAAGCTGTGGCCGCGGTTCAAGGAGCAGAACTTTGGCGATACGGTGTGGAGAAGCATGAAGCAGGGCTATCTGCTCGCGCTTATGCTGCTGGGCATCCAAACCCTCATCCTGCTCGTACTGCAATATGTGCTTGGCGTCTGGACGACCTCAGACGTTAGCCAGTCGCCTTATAATATGAATTTCCCGTGGCTGTTCCCGGTAATCGCATGGTGTGCAGCGATTTCAGAAGAAGCCGTATATCGGTTGTTTGGTATCGGATTGCTGCGTAAATGGTTTAAAAATACGTTCATCGCTTCCCTGATCCCGACGGTCATCTGGGCGATGGGACATGTAGCCTATCCGCTGTATCCGTCTACTACCCGTCTGATCGAGCTGACGATTATCGGTTTGATTTTCAGTTATATTCTGATTCGGTTCGGCTTTATAACGGCGGTCTTTACCCACGCCATCTTCAATACAGTTATGATGTGCGTAATGCTGGTCTTCCTGGGATCAGCCGTCAACATTGCCGCCGCTCTCTTCTACATTGTGCTGCCGGTAATTATCGCCTGGATTTTGCGTTATTTGCATAACCGGTTCAAGCCGGCACCGACCGCCTGATTGCAGCCTGAATCATATCCTGTAAGCGAGAGCCTGTTGCACATGCGGGAAGCATAATTAAACTTGTTACTGATTCAAATCCACACACAAAAGGGATGAGCTGTTTACGGCTCATCCCTTAATGCTGTAATAATTTGTGATGCCAGCTTCTCTCCGATTGAGACAGCCTTGAAATCTTCTACGCTGGCTTCCTTGATTTTCTTGATAGAGCCAAAATGCTTGAGCAGCAGCTTGCGCCGCTTCTCGCCGATGCCGGGAATGGAATCCAGCTTGGATGCAATCATGGACTTGCCCCGCTGCTCCCTGTGGAAGGTGATTGCGAAGCGGTGGACCTCATCCTGTATGCGCTGGAGCAGATAAAATTCCTGGCTGTCCCTCGGCAGCGGCACAATCTCCGCGGGATCTCCCGTCATTAGCTGGGCTGTCTTATGGCGCGCATCCTTGACAATGCCGCAGACCGGGACAAAAAGCCCAAGCTCATTCTCCAGCACATCAATAGCCGCAGAAATCTGCCCTTTGCCTCCATCCACTACAATCAGGTCAGGCAGCGTAAGCTCCTCCTTCAGCACCCGCTCATACCTGCGGCGGATTACCTCACGCATCGTCTCATAATCATCGGGTCCCTGGACCGTCTTTACCTTATATTTGCGGTACTCCTTCTTATCAGGCTTTCCGTCGATAAATACAACCATAGCCGATACCGGGTCCGTCCCTTGAATATTGGAGTTATCAAAGGCTTCAATGCGGCGTGCAGATGGGATGTGCAGATATTCTGCCAGCCCGCTGGCTGCCTTTACACTGCGTTCCTCATCCCGTTCAATTAGACGGAACTTCTCATCAAGCGCAACCTTCGCATTCTGGTGCGCCATCTCCACGACCTGTCGCTTGCGTCCGCGCTGCGGCAGGACAACCTTGACGTTCAGCCAGCTTTGCAGCAGGGCACCACCCTCATCAGCCGGGGCGTCCTGGCCCTGTTCTGTCAGAGCTTCCTCCGGCTGCTGTTCTTGCTCCTGCACGGTCTGCTCAGGAGACTGCGGCAGAAAAATCTCCTTCGGCAAAGCCGGATTATCACTATAGTATTGCGCAACAAACGTCATGAAATCATCATGGGCATTCCCGTAATACGGAAATGTTGTCGCATGGCGCTCAATCATCTTGCCGGAACGCATGTACAAAATCTGTACACACATCCAGCCCTTCTCCACCGCATAGCCGAATATATCCCGGTCCAGCGTATCGGACATCGTAATCTTCTGCTTCTCCATGATCGCTTCGATTGCCAGAATCTGGTCCCTGTATTCCTTGGCCCGTTCAAACTCAAGCGCCTCTGCCGCAGCCTCCATTTTTACCTGGAGCTGCTTCTTCACTTCATTCTGGCCTCCGTTCAGAAAACGGGTAATATCCTGCACCATTTCATCATAGGTCGACTGCTCCACCTCAAATTCACAAGGTGCTACACACTGCCCCATATGATAGTACAAGCATACCTTGTCAGGCAGCGTATTGCATTTGCGCAGCGGATACAGTCGATCCAGCAGCTTCTTCGTCTGTTGGGCGGCAAAGGCGTTCGGGTACGGCCCGAAATACTTGCCCTTGTCCTTGATTACACGGCGCGTAACCTCCAGCTTCGGGTGCTTCTCATTCGTAATTTTAATATACGGAAAGGACTTGTCATCCTTCAGCAGCACGTTATAACGCGGATGGTGCTGCTTGATCAGATTACATTCGAGAATCAACGCCTCCATATTACTGGAGGTCACAATATATTCAAAATCACGGATTTCGGATACGAGGCGCTGCGTCTTCCCGTTGTGGCTGCCGTTAAAATAGGATCGGACACGGTTCTTCAGCACCTTGGCCTTGCCGACATAAATGATCGTCCCGTCCCCGTTCTTCATCAGATAACAGCCCGGCTGGTCAGGCAGCAATGCCAGCTTGCTGCGGATTCTCTCCTCCGCCTGTGCGCGGACCTGGTCTGTAGTTGGCCCTTCCATGGTTCTTCCCCTGCCTTCATTGTTTGTCAGTATAATTGGGCAACCGGGTAATTCATGATATAACAATAGCACTTGCTTTATCATGAATCTGACAGCCTTGTCTTCCGACAACGAGCAATCTGACCGGTCAAAATTAGTGTATATTATAAAAGCGTCTGTATGTTCGTACTTCAGTCTTCTTATTGTATCACAGGAATCAAGTCCATGGACCAGGCCGCTTCTAAAACCTTGACCAAATCCAATGGTAAACCGCATACATTTTGGTCAAATTTTCTTTACAATTGTTCATGATGTTGGGTATACTAGGATAAGCTAATACTGACGATAAGAACAAATTGGACGACAGTGACCCTGGGGGCCAGACAGAACGGATACCGGCTGCTTCCTTTCTGGAGCAAATGACGTTTCCGTCATGCGGTAGCCATTGATATTCAACTGTCGTGCTGAGGAGGATATAGATATGGAAAATGTAAGAGATCCGCGCGAGCATTTTAACGAAGAACCACGGCATGACTTTTCTGATGTAGCAATGGGTTTT
Organism: Paenibacillus pinihumi DSM 23905 = JCM 16419; assembly: GCF_000422505.1. Taxonomy (GTDB): domain Bacteria; phylum Bacillota; class Bacilli; order Paenibacillales; family Paenibacillaceae; genus Paenibacillus_D; species Paenibacillus_D pinihumi. Next base: position 1,274,370 of record NZ_KE383864.1, read on the forward strand.
GCCGGTATGGCTGGTTTTATGACAGTGATTTTTGCAATTGCGGTTATTATTAAATTCGTGATTTCCTAAGCATTAACTGTTCCGGATTTGGCGGCAGATGAATTCTCTGTCGTCTGCCAGGGCAAATATGCAATATGAATTCACAGCGAATGGGGCTGTCCCAAAAGGGGAAGCCTGAGTGAGAGAATCCCATATTATGTGCAAAAGAACCTTCAAAATCACTAAGAAAGTGGATTTAAAGGTTCTTTTTTACGCGAATATTACACAAAAAGTGGGGGCTGAATTTTTTGCAAATTGCTTTTGGGACAGCCCCATTCGTATTATGAGGTCAGCCAGATATTACTGGTTGGCCTATTCTTATGGTCATTCTATGATGGCGGTAGCCGGGAGAACGTGACAGCCCCTGGGGACAACCCCGTACACAAAAACTGTTCTCCCACTACCACCGACCATCACGATTGAGCTGGTTGAGGCGTTGACCTCGTATTACAAGCGAAGCTGTGGAGTTGGAACCATTGTGGGAACGACCGGCAGAGATTTCGAAAGGAGAATTGGATGAAACCTGTTATTGGAATAGATGTAGCAAAGGGAAAGTCTGTCGTACAGTGTTTTTTAAAACGTAACCACCCCGTAGGACGAGCAGAAACCATTTTGCATA
>NZ_KE383865.1:0-33406 GCF_000422505.1 Paenibacillus pinihumi DSM 23905 = JCM 16419
AAACGATGCTTGATGTGCTGCCAGGTCGTCGACTGGAGGACTTGCGAGCCTATGCGAAGGCGCATCCCGACTTTCTCAGCTTGCATCCCGAAGCAGTGGTCATGGACTTGGCTCCGGCCTACCATACTTGGATTCGCGAGTGCTATCCAAATGCGATTCGAATTGCGGATCGTTTTCACGTGCATGGCTATGTCATCGAATGCGTGCAGCGTATCCGTAAAGCCGTTCAGCAAACGTTGGCACCGCGTGCAAAAGCACATTTGAAAAAGCATCATCGATTATTAAATCCGCCGATCGAAGCCCTAAAGAAAGAGAGCCAAAAGCAACTCTCCCTTCTGCTCGGCTACTCGCCGCTGCTACGCCAAGTTTGGGAGTGGAAAGAGGTCTTCACCACCTGGTACGATTGTTCTCCAAACGTGTACGTCGCAAAAATCGGATTTGAACGCTGGTGTCTCCAAGGAAACCAAATCGAGCATTCAGCAGTCCATGGCACCTTGAAAACCATGCACAACTGGAAAGAGGAAATCATCAACTATCATCATTGCAGATGGACGAATGCAACCGTAGAAGGTCGGCATAATCGCATCAAGGCCTTCCAGCGTCGTCGTTATTTCACCCGAAATCGCCGTTACTATAAAGACGGCATCCTGTTGGAATGTAATCGACATCGAGTTCAGATGTAATCGTCAAGCACTGATTTTAAGGTTGAGCCCTAATAGAACTTCGGATTCAGATGTTTTCACGTTATACTGGATGATTAGAACGGGTGTGCTGCTATCTGAGTCATCGTGAGCCTTGGTCAGTATGTGCCATATCGATTTGTTGATAAAATAAATTTGCTTAACTACTTCTATTTGATCGATTTCAATTTCTTTTTTTTTATAGGTGGATAATTGGTTCCTTAAATCCTTGAAAAAATCGTCAGCTTGTACTATAGCTTCTTGTTCAGACATATATTCCAAACCTAAAATATAGCGCGATAAAGTAGTACCGTTTTCTCTGTCAGTTAAGGTTAAGTATGCGTAATAGAATATAAGTAACAGCAAAACTAAAATGACTGTTTTGATTAACCGCATTTTTGTGGGAAAAATGTTGATTCACTCCTTTGATAAAAAAGTGTTTCTCAAATAAGAGTGCAATGAACCGATTAAAACTTGCAACTTCTTTGCCCGCAACTTGATTATATAATCAGAATCCATTTATTGTATATAAATTGAATTAATAGTTATATCTGATCGTACTGCTATCAGAAAGAGAAAATCAACCTTTAACGATGGACTCTTATTTTCTGGTACTGCTCGTTATTTTGTGCAATAATTTAATAGGCTTCATGAGGCTAGTCATAGTTATTGAATTAAATTCTTTATATAACTGAGTTCATGGTCCTTCCCCAGTGTAAATACTCATTCAAAATGAAAAGGAGTCACCCCCATGGAATTCCGGCACGCTGAGGCCATCATGCATTTAATGGGCCAGACGACCAAGATGCACCGCCACAATATTGATCTGCTCATTCGGGAGCATGAGGTGTTTCCCGGGCAGCCGCCGCTGCTGATACATTTGTCCAAGCGGGATGGTCAGAGCCAGAAGGAGCTGGGCGAGCGGATGCGGATTACGCCTGCGACGCTGACAGTCATGATTAACAGGATGCAAAAAGTCGGTCTGCTTAAACGTGTTCCCGATCCCTCAGATCAGCGGGTAACACGCGTGTTTTTAACAGAAAAAGGACGAATTGCAGCGGATGCGGTCCATGAAGCGCTTCGGGTGACAGAGGAAGCAAGTCTTGCAGGGTTGGATGAAGAAGATAAAAAATTGCTGCGCTTACTGCTCGGGAAGGTATATAATAATCTGGAAGGTTTTGCAGTATTTAATTCCGGTGACAAGAACTAATACAACAAAAAGGATGCAAACACTGTTCCAGCCCAATATGGTCGTCCGTTCATTGGTCATCGGTCAGGTTATAAACAACCAATCAATTCAAATAGTTAGCCGACTAAATAAAAAGGGGGAATCGGCTTGAAATTTATGAAGTATATAAAGCCTTACTGGTGGGCCGCCCTGTTAGCCCCTCTCTTGATGATTATGGAGGTGTGCATGGACTTGCTTCAGCCCAAGCTGATGGCGGATATTGTCAACAGCGGTGTTATGCAGGGCGATACGGCATTCATAATGAGAACCGGAGGATGGATGTTAACGGCGGCAATTGTGGGGCTGATCGGAGGTATCGGCTGTACGGTATTCTCCAGCTATGCGGCAATCAGGTTCGGAGGGGCGTTGCGTCTTGATTTGTTCAAGAAGGTGCAGACCTTCTCCTTCAATAATCTGGATGAATTCCGCACCAGCTCGCTCGTGAACCGGCTGACAGGGGACGTCATTCAGATGCAAAATCTGGTGCAAACTGCGCTGCGTGTGTTCGTCAGGGAGTCAGCGCTCGCGATCGGTTCTATTGTCATGGCCTTTGTGCTAAGTCCGCGGCTGGCGGTCATAATGCTGATTACGCTCCCGTTGCTTGCACTAATCTTGTACATTCTGGCCAAATTAACAGTTCCGCTGTTTTCCGCTGTACAGCAAAAGCTGGACCGGCTGAATACCGTGCTGCAGGAGAATTTGTCCGGCATTCGGGTTGTGAAAGCATTTGTGCGTGCTGACTATGAGCAGCGGCGTTTTGCCAAGGCCAATCAATCTTATCTGGATATCGCGGTTAAAGCGGCGAGAACGGCGGCGATTGGCATGCCGGTTATGATGTTTGTCCTTAATACGGCTACGGTTGCGGTACTCTGGTATGGGGGCCATCATTATTGGAGCGGGTCGCTGGAGCTTGGAAACCTCATTGCATTCGTAAATTACATGGCACAGCTTCTGTTCGCGCTTGTCTCACTCGGCATGATGATTATGATGCTGTCGCGGGCTAAAGCTTCGGCTGTGAGAGTTCAGGAAGTGCTAGCCGCCGATCCGGTTATTACCGATCCGGAATTGCCGCGGGACAAAGTGATTCGTCATGGCGAAGTGGAGTTTAACAGGGTGTCTTTTACTTACCGTGAGGGTGGGGAGGGCCGTGAGGTGCTTCAGAATATTAATTTAAAAATCCGTCCCCGCAAGATGGTGGGCATATTGGGCGCAACAGGGTCAGGTAAAACCTCACTGGTCAATCTTATTCCGAGACTTTACGAGGCAGGGAGCGGCGAAGTGTTGATTGATGGAGTCAATGTCAACCGGATTGCTACCGGGCATCTGCGCCGGGAAATCGGGGTAGTGCTCCAGCAAGCGATATTATTCTCTGGCTCGATTCGGGATAACATCCGGTTCGGCAAACCTGAAGCTGGTGATGATGAAGTGATAGCAGCAGCGCAGGCGGCGCAGGCGCATGAGTTCATCAGCAAGCTGCCGGATGGTTATGACACGGTGCTTGGGCAGCGGGGAATTAATCTCTCCGGCGGGCAAAAGCAGCGATTATCGATTGCCCGCGCATTGCTGCTGCGTCCGCGTATTCTCATTCTTGATGACAGCACGAGTGCTGTCGATTCCAAGACAGAGTCCGGCATTATGCAGGCATTGGCAGAGCGGGCCAGGGAAAGCACCGTCATTCTGATTGCCCAGCGTATCTCGTCAGTACGCCATGCCGATCAAATCATTGTGCTGGATGAAGGCCGGATTGCGGGAGAGGGAACCCATGAGGAACTGCTGCAAAGCAATGATGTATACCGTCAAATCTATCAGTCCCAGCGACCGGATGAGGAGGTGGCTTATGGATAAAAATAGAGAGGCGGACCGTGAGGGCAAGAAGGCTAAACGCACACGGGCAACATCCGCAAGAATGCTCGGGTATTTGCAGCAGCAGCGCGGCACGCTAATCAGCTTGACTTTGCTGGTGTTGACCGGCTCTGTTCTGACTTTGCTTGCTCCCTACTTGCTGGGACTGGCAGTGGATGAGTATATTCTTCTTCATAACGTGAACGGGATGATCCGGGTCTGTATTCTGCTTCTGATTATTTATGTGACTGCCAGTCTTGTATCGTGGCTGCAAAACCATCTGATGGCCGCTGTGTCCTCCCGGGTTGTTTGGAAGCTTCGTGAGGAGCTGTTTGGGCGCTTGTCCCGGCTGCCGCTGAGGTTTTTTGACCGCTCCAAGCATGGAGATCTGATGAGCCGCACGACGAATGATATGGAGAACATTTCGAACACGCTGAATCAGACGTTGCTTCAAGCCATTACAAGTACAATCATGCTAATTGGTTCCTTTGGCATGATGCTTTACTTGAATATCTGGCTTACGCTGGTGGCGATGGTGACCATACCAGTTGTGCTGTTTGTCATTCGCCGGATCGTGAAGCAGACCAAGTTTCATTTTGCCCAGCAGCAGAAGCGGCTTGGAACACTCAATGGATATATGGAGGAAATGATTACGGGCCAGAAGGCCGTTAAGCTGTATCATCGTGAGCAGCGGGAATCGGAGCAATTTGCCGTTCAAAACGAGGAATTGACCCGTGCCGGCATCCGGGCGCAAATTTTATCCGGCTTTGTCGGGCCGACGATGAATATGACGAATCATCTGAATTTCATGTTAATTGCAGTTGCCGGAGCATGGATGGCAGTGAACGAGTGGGTGACGGTCGGTATTGTAGTCAGCTTCTTGAACTATTCCCGGCAGTTCAGCGGCCCGCTCAACCAGCTTGCCAACCAGTACAATATGATTCAATCCGGTATAGCAGGAGCGGAGCGGGTATTTGAAATTATTGACACCCCGACCGAGTTTGATGAGGAGACTCCACTACGGCAGGCAGATTTCAAGCATGGACGGGTGGACTTTGACAAGGTGGACTTTGCTTATGATGTGAATCCGATACTCAGGCAGGTTTCCTTTACTGCGGAGCCGGGACAGACAATTGCGCTTGTTGGTCCTACAGGAGCGGGGAAGACGACGATCATTAACATGCTGACGCGGTTCTATGAAATTTCCGGGGGCAGCATACGTATCGACGGCACGGATATTCGCAGCTATGACAAGGAGAGTCTGCGCAGCAGGCTCGGGATTGTTCTTCAAGATGCGCATCTGTTCTCGGGAACGGTGCTGGACAATATCCGCTACGGACGTCTAAAAGCTACTGAAGAAGAGGTGATGGCAGCTGCTAAACTTGCCAATGCAGACGCCATGATCCGCAAGCTGCCGCAGGGTTATCAGACGAAACTGTCTGCAGAAGGCGGCAATCTCAGTCAGGGACAGAGACAGCTTGTCACCATTGCAAGGGCGATCCTGGCCGATCCCGCCATACTCATTCTTGACGAAGCGACTAGCAGCGTCGATACACGGACAGAGATGCAGATTCAGGAGGGACTTCGGGTTCTGATGAAAGGGAGAACCAGTTTTGTCATTGCCCACAGGTTGAATACAATCCGGTCAGCCGACCGGATTCTGGTCATTCGGGACGGAGAGGTTACAGAGCAGGGGACGCATGAGGAACTGCTTGCTCTGAAAGGATTTTATTATGGGTCGCACATGCTGTTAGCAAAATAGAAGATTAAGTCATTCCCTTAAATTCCACCCCATTATTGGGTCCATTTACAAAATAATAGAAATGAATTAGTATATTATTATGGGAAATAAATCCAAAAAATAAAGGAGTGATGTATGTCATGTTTGAATGTGAGATCATTGCAAGAGATGCTAGTGATTTTGCCGGATTTAGCTTCTCAGGACCTTTCCCCCATTCATTTCCTTCAGAAGCTGTAAAAGTTCAGCATAAACTTGGAAGCAGGAAGTCTGAATTTACTCCGAACATAAATACTGACGTTGTTTTTAGTCCGTATTATGTATCTGACAATTTGGCTACATATTTTGCCTGTTATGAAGTACCTGAAGGTAATGCGATTCCAGAAGGCATGGTGAGCTTTAAACTTCCTGGTCATACTTATGCAAAAGTGACTTGCACGAATAAAACAATCCGTGACGGATACGGTCATGTATTTAATTGGATGCAAAAGAATGGACATAAGCAGCTAAACGGAGCTTGCTCGATTGAAGTTTTTTATATAGAAGAAGCAGACGAAGAGAAGGTCGAGCTATTGATACCTGTCGAATAGCATCCAAAGCCAATGTACTCAATCTTAAACAGGAAGATATACTTGGACTTGCATCTTTGCTCTAATAACATTAGACGATTAATCCTAGAGGTGCAGGATGGTCATGGCAAGACAGAGTGTGTGCTGGGGGACCGTTGGGAAAAGAAAATGACTCTCATAGAATATTCGGGTGGTTGGAGTTGACTTTGGTAAAAATGGTATTTCATTTACATTGACAACGTAGGTCACCAATGGACTAAACCTGTTTCTAAGCCATATTCAGTTCAATAATTAATTTGAAAGAGGGGAGAGTTTTCCCCTCTATTTCATTGGGATGATTCCATGTTAAAAATCAAAAATATATATATCTTGATTATAGTATTTCTTATACTTATCATTTCCCTTTATAGGCTGTTTTTCTCACAGAATGATATTCTTTTATCTGTAGAGAAAGAAAGTAATCTAAAGTTTGATCATGAAAACGTGAACACTATTGAGCTTGATAAAACTTCCAAAATCATTTTAACAAGTAAGTCAGATGGTTCTGAATTTTATTTTCTGATTGTTCATGATTATAAACTTGAACAAATTACAACTTTTGCTGTTGATGAAGAAAGTCCTCTTGAATGGAATTACATTCAAAATCCAGGTGACAAAACTAATCTTTTATTAGGGAAAATTAATCCTAATTATTCGGGTGAAATTGAAATAGATGGTGTTAATAATAATGAAATAAATAAAATTCTGTTTAAAGAACATGTGCTTTTTTATGTTAAAAAGTCTTTATCTTTGCCAATAAAAATAAAAATGGTAAATTCAAAAGGAGAGACGGTGTATTCAAATTTTTGATTTGAATACACCGTCTTTAATGGCTGCTAGAATAAATTATGAGGATGTGTTAAAGGAACGGTTATCGTTTGAGGCTGGTATTGTTCTGCCAACGCGCTCCAATGACTTTGGGCGCACGGCTTGTTTACACATTACATGTTTTTGAAAAAATAGAGTAATGAATACATCATTAACCATTTTTTGATAAATATCATATTAATTTAGTAAGGGGTGATACGTTGCGATACCTTGCTGATATACGTTTTTTCTTGCGATCAGCTTCCACTTGTTCAAGCATGCCAATCATGTAAGTTATTCATTTTAACGATACTGATATTCAGATTTTCACAACTTCAATCCAATCCAGCTTCACGCTGCCGCCCGTCGCCTTAACATGCAGCTCATGCAGGCCTGTTTGGAATGTCTCATCCTTGGCGATCTCATAGACCACCCATGCAGGGGAGTTATCCTCAGCAGGTCCGGGAGCAGTCGTATCACCGCTATCCGCGTCGTCAAATGCCAATGCAGAGCCTTCAATCCGCGAAGCAGCCACTTCTTCTTCTGTAGCCTTGCTGTCATACGAAGAGGCAGCGCTGACGGCAGCAGATTGTTGTTCTTCTTCCAGCTGCAGATTTGCATGGTCTCCAGCTTTCTGCACAGCCGTCCCGAGCGGATTGCCATTCAGCTTGACCTCCAGCGACCCATTCGCATCCTGGAATGAAGCCTGCAGCCGAATTGTATATGCCTCGTCTGTCTCACTATATACGCGGTACCGTACCCATTCTCCGTCGTTCAATAGAACGCACAGTTTCTCTTCCTCAATTTGCTGTACATTGCCGTGGCTGCTGAAGCTTGGCGTTTTGCCGGACTCCCCGTTTAAGAATTCGATCAGCAGTCCGTCATTTTTACGGAACAAGCTTCCCTCAGCCGGTCCGCCCGCCGCATAATGGTCGATTCCCGCCCCCTGATTGCCGTAATATTCAGCCGGGATACGCAGTGGCAGTTTGCGCTGGCAAGAGCGCAGCACCTCGGGCGAGTAGGTGCAGTTGTCAAACCGGATATTTTCCAGATACTGATCAAGAATTGCTTGTGCTTTCTCAGGCTCCGGCTTCGCTCCTTCTCCCTGGGCATAGGCAATAATCAGGTCCCAGTCGTCGGGGCGATTGATTGAGCAGGGGGAATTGCGGTTATCGAGTTTTTTCCACGGCCAGAAATTCCATGAGATATTGTGGTCTTCAAACAGACCGAATGCACCGACATACCAATCCCAGCAGTTTTCCCCGCCTTCACCCATATAGATGGGCGCATTCCATTCCTTGCGCTTGTCCAAAAACCGCTGAATGCTCGCTGTATCGACTGCGCTCCAATATTTGTGGAATTGCAGCATTGTATTATCGTCGAATTTCTCCGTGAAGATTGACCAGTCATTGGCCCAGTGAACGCCCTCAATGATAATCATATGACGGGAGTCTACCTCACGAATGGCCTGTGTAATGTCGCGATAAAGCGGCATGACCTGATCATTATGCTTGTTGAACCATTCCGGCAGCGGCTCATTCAGCAGATCATAGCCGCCTACAATCCATTCATCCTTGTAGCGCTCGGCAAGCATCCGCCACAGCCGGATCGTCCGGTCACGCATTTCGTCCGACTGAAACAGCCCGGGCTGATCATGCTCGCTGTCATCTATATTTGCTCCTGTCTGACCGCCGGGCGCGCCATGCAGATCCAGAATGACATAGAGCTGGTAGCTGCGGCACCATTCAATCAGCCGGTCAATTCGGGCAATCCCGTCATCTTTCCATCTGAGGGGTTCGTCATCCTCAATAATATGTCGCGAATTAATCGCTAACCGGACGGAATTCAAGCCTTCCTCGGCCATTTTGCGAATGTCTGCTTCCGTAATGTATTCTTCGTGGAATCGCTTCCAAAACAACTCGGCCTGTGTGTCCCCAATCAGATCCGCAATCAGCTTTTCAATCCGTCTTGGACGGTCCGCGCCCTTGAAGAATTTCCACATATACCCCTCCGGCAGCATCCAGTTGCCCAGCCCGACCCCGCGAAGCAGCAACTGCTCGCCGTCTCCGTTGACAATGCGCTCTCCGTCTGCACGCAAAAAGCCCTTTACTTGACCTTGATCTTTATACATGGTACCAGCCCCTTTCCCCAATTGATAACTAGGATACGATGGCAGGGGCGAAAAAATCAACCTGAAAATAGTTAAAAATTAGGAATCAAACGCTTTAAAACCCAAATGATTGAAAAAAGACTATAAGTCTAATAAAGTGCGATTCCACCTCTTGGGGCCGCTTGATAAAATGTTGAATAATCTAGCCACAAGACAGGGGGAACATATGCGTGCTTCGCAGAGCTGCAAAATTATTACGTAACTATATGGTCAGTCTGATTGTGCTTGCCTTGGTTGCCGTTGCTATCCTCTATTGGAACAGCACGCGCGGATTTAATGACGATGCGATGGCGAGCGTACCCGACTATAGTGATGTCGATGAGCGCTCGATATTGGCTGATCAGGACATCAAGAGCAGGCTTGAGCCTTCCTACCTGAAATACATGAAGGCTTTGGAGCAGGAGGGAGCCAAGGATACATCAGGATTCCGCCTGTCAGTCCCGTCATTGGAGTACGCCGCCAAGAGTGAGGAAGGCACCTCTGTTGCCAGCAGACTGGACGGCTGGGCTGGTGATGTGCTTGTACTGGAGGGGGAGGACAGCTGGGTGGAATACAAGGTAAACGTCCCGGAGGACGGATTTTACCAGCTGGCCATGAGCTATTATGCGCTCGAGGGCAAGCGTTCCGCAATTGTGCGGAATGTCCAGATTGACGGCGGGTTCCCGTTCTTCCAGTCGAAGAAGATGGAATTTCAGCGGATGTGGAGAGAAGCGGGACCGACGACCAAGGATAATCAGGGCAATGAGTTCAACCCGCGGCGGGAAGAGGTATTCGGATGGCAGTATCGCGAGTTCCGTGATGCCGAAGGCAAGGTGTCCGAGCCGTTCCGCTATTATTTGACCAAAGGGGAGCATACGATCCGCATTAATGCGATGCGGGAGCCGGCAGCGATTGGCGAGCTGGAAGTATTCTCACCTGTACCCATCCCAAGTTATGAACAGCTTGTGGCTGAATATGACCAAAAGGGGTATAAGCAGACGAACGGCCACTTCATCAAAGTGCAGGCGGAAGGTTCTACATTGCGTTCCGATCCGACGCTGCGCCGTGTGGAAGACCGTGAGCCGTCTACAGAGCCGCTAAATCCGAAAGCGATTACATTAAACAGCTTCGGCGGCGATGCCTGGCGCAAGGGAGGCCAATGGGCGGAATGGGAATTCGAGGTACCGGAAAGCGGCCTGTACAATATTGGCGCAAGGTTCGGGGCATGGTTCCTGAACGGTATCCCAATTGAACGCATGGTAATGATTGACGGCAAGGTGCCATTTAAGGAAATGAATCATGCCAAATTCCCGTTCAAGCAGGGATGGCAGCTTCACAGTCTGACAGACAAGGACGAGGAGTATCTCTTCTATCTGGAGGAAGGCAAGCACACGCTGCGGATGGAGGTGCAGGTCGGGTCGCTTGGCGAGGTGTTCGAAAATGTACTGGATACGACGAGCAAGATCTCGCTTCTGTCCAGGGAAATCCTGCAAATAACGGGTACGAATCCGGACCCGAACCGGGACTGGAAGCTGGAAGGCAGTATTCCGAACCTCGTGCCGCGGATTCATCTGATGGCCAAATCGCTGGATGATGCGATAAATATGCTTTATGACTTTGGCGTGCCGAAGGGCTCGTCGGAGATCAGCACTTTGGGTGAGGCACGCGACCAGCTGCTGTCCATGGCTGCCAAGAGCGAGTCGATCCCGAGCCGTCTGGCATCACTGACGGATATGCAATCCTCGCTCGGACTATGGGTGAACGGTCTGAGCACGCAAAGCGTGATCGTTGATTACTTTGTGATCAAATCGGAGGATCAGCCGTGGCCAAAGGCGGAGGCGCCGATCATGAAGCGTCTCGGAACAACAGCAATGGATTTTATGTATTCGTTTACAAAAGACTATAGCGGCATCGGGAATGTCTACGATGACGAAGAAGTGATTGATGTGTGGGTAGCCCGTGGCCGCGACTGGGTGCAGATTATCAAGCAGATGGTTGATGAGGATTTCACGCCGGAGACCGGCATCAAGGTCAATGTGAATGTCATCCCTGCCGGAGCGATGCAGCTTCTGCTGCTCGCACAGACATCCGGTCTTGCGCCTGACGTAGCGCTTGGGGTGGAAGGGGAAGTGCCGATTGATTTCGCGGTTCGCGGCGGCTTGGTCGACCTGTCCACATTTAGTGATTACGGGGAGGTCGCATCCAGATTCCGGCCGGGCGCCCTGATTCCGTACCGGTATAACGGCGGCAACTATGCGCTGCCGGAGACGCAGAACTTCTCCATGCTGTTCTACCGCACAGATATTATGGAGGAGCTCGGCGTAACGGAAGATCAGATTCCCGAGACGTGGGAAGAGGTCATGAACCTGATTCCGCTGTTGCAGCAGAACGGGATGGATTTCTTCTATCCCCACGCACCGAATGCGCCGAACAATGCGGTCAATGAATTCGCACCGTTCTTGTTCCAGCGCAACGGTGATCTGTACAAGAACGACGGACGTTATTCGGATCTGGACTCCCATGAAGCACTGGAAGCGATCAAGATGTGGACCGGGCTGTATACGAACTACAAGATTGAGAAGCAGGCCGACTTCTACAACCGTTTCCGTACAGGAGAAATGCCGATCGGGGTCGCCGATTATACGACCTATGTCATGCTGTCTACAGCGGCGCCTGAGCTGACAGGCTGGTGGAAGATGCAGCCGATTCCGGGCCTCAAGCAGTCGGACGGCAAGATCAACCGCTCAACAGGCGGTCTCGGACAGACGGCAGTCATGTTCAACAGCGCGAAAAACAAAGACGCGGCCTGGAAGTTCATGACCTGGTGGACGGGAGCAGATGCGCAGGAGCGGTTCGGCTCTGAGCTGGAGTCGCTGCTAGGCGTAGAAGCGAGATGGAATACGGCGAATGTCGAAGCACTGACGCGCCTGCCATGGCAATCAGAGGATATCGACGCCGTACTGGAGCAGTGGGAATGGTTCCGTGAGCGCGAGGTCGTGCTCGGCGGCTACTATACAACACGGCATATTGCGAACATCTGGAACGAGATTGTGCTTAACGGGGTCATCCCGCGTGAGGCGATTGAGAACGGTGTCCGCGAGATTAACAAGGAGCTTCGCAAGAAGCGGGAAGAGTTCGGCGATGACTACGCTGGCGGCACCCGCTTAGATACCGGAGGAGGGGCGAAACGATGAGCAGTACAGCTACGACGAAGACAGTACCGGGGACGGATCGTCCCCTCAGCCCCGGAACGGGCAAGCCGAGCAAAATGTCGCTCTTGTGGGCGAACATCAAACGTCATAAGCTGTCTTATTTATTTCTTGCACCGTTTTTGCTGTTATTCACCTTTTTTACGATCATTCCGATTTTTACTTCGATCGGGCTCAGCTTCAGCTATTACAACATGATTGAAAGCCCTCGCTTCATCGGGCTGTCCAACTATCGGCTGCTGTTTGTCGATGATGATATTTTCCTCAAGGCGATTGGCATCACGTTTAATTTTGCGATGATTACCGGGCCTGTGGGCTATATTATGGCCTTTATGCTGGCCTGGCTCATCAGCCAGGTGCCGGTGAAGTACCGCTTTTTCTATACGTTGTGCTTCTATACGCCTTCGATTACGAGTGCAACGGCTATGTCGGTTGTGTGGCTGTACCTGTTTGCGGGTGACCGCAAAGGGCTGATCAACTACTGGGCGCTCAAGCTCGGAATTATTCAGGAGCCGTACCTGTTTTTGCAAAATGTCAACTCGATCGTGCCGGTCATTATTATCGTGTCACTCTGGATGAGCATGGGCATCGGCTTCCTGGCTTTCCTGGCCGGCTTGCAGAATGTGTCCAAGGAGCTGTATGAGGCTGGCGCAATCGACGGCATCAAGTTCAAGCTGCAGGAACTGTGGTACATTACGATTCCATCGGTAAAGCCGCAGTTGCTCTTCGGTGCTGTGCTCCAGGTCGTATTTTCTCTGCAGGTATTCGATGTCAGTGTCCAACTCGTCGGCATACCGAGTCCGCTCTACGCGGGACATACAATTCTGACGCATTTATTCGATTATGCCTTTATCAAATTCGAGATGGGATACGCATCGGCCATTGCGGTCGTCCTGTTCCTGATCATGCTTGGACTGAATCGCCTTATCTTTAAGTGGCTGGGGAGGGACTGACATCATCATGGTAAAAGGCTTGAGATTCAACTGGGGCAGATCGCTCTTCTACCTGCTGCTGACCGCATTCGGACTGCTGATGCTCGCCCCCCTTGTATACATGGCGTCGACTGCATTCAAACCGACGGCTGAGCTGTTCCTGTTCCCGCCGCGCTTCTTCTTCATCAATCCGACGTGGAACAACTTTTATCAGCTCCTGCTTGTCACAGGATCGTCCTTCGTGCCGTTTACACGTTACATCTTCAACAGCCTTATCGTTACGCTGGGCGTTGTCGGCGGCGGGATTATCGTATCGGCGCTGGCAGCCTATCCGCTAGCCAAGCATAACATGCCGTTTCGCAGCGCGATTTTCAATCTTATCGTATTCTCGCTGATGTTCTCGCCAATGGTATTGCAAATTCCGCAATATTTGGTCATCAGCAATATCGGTCTCATGAATACGTATATCGCCCAGATCATTCCGTATCTGGCTTCGCCGGTCGGCATGTTTCTCATGGTGCAGTTTGCGAAGCAGATTCCGGAGCCGTTGCTGGAGGCGGCAAGGATTGACGGGGCTGGCGAGTGGAAAATCTTTATCTCGATCGTCATTCCGATGCTGAAGCCGGCAATTGCCACCTTTGCGCTGTTCAGCTTCATTCAGGCATGGAATGATCCGTATCCGGCAATGGTGTACGCGACACTGGAGGATATGAAATCACTGCCGATCGCCATTCAGACGATCAGCGGCGGAGCGGGAGTTGTCGCCAGGGTCGGGACGTTCGCCGCAGCCAGCTTCCTGATGATTATCCCGACCATATTAGTATTCGTCATTACGCAGCGGATGGTGCTTCAGACAATGGCCCATTCGGGGCTTAAGGAATAGGGGGAGAGGTACGATGCAGGCAGGTTTATCAAAAGCTGTCGTCGTGTGGCTCGTTTGTGCAGCGCTTCTCCTCGGAATCCCGGCGGCAGCGTCTGCAAACAGCCCATATGACGGCTACATCTGGAATTCAAGATCGGATTCCCCATCGATTAACGGCTATTTGTACAAGGATTCGATCGACGGCTATGATCTGCCGTCCGGTCCGTTCAAAGCGCCGGAGGATATTTTCATCAATGACAACAACTCCATCTATGTGGTGGATAGCGGCAATAACCGGATTGTATTGCTCGACAGCCGGCATCAGCTGATCCGGGTGTACGGGGATGAGGAAGGACCCGGCAAGCTGAATGGCCCGAAGGGGATCTTCGTCAAAAATGACGGCACGTTATATGTCGCCGATACCCAGAACCGGAGGATCGCCATTTTCAATCATGACGGGGTGTTCCAGAAGGAGATCAAAGCGCCGGACAGTCCGCTGCTTGGCGCAAACTTTCTGTTCTCCCCAGCAAAGCTGGTAGTCGACAAGCGGGATTACATGATTGTCGCCAATGACGGCACAAGCTCAGGGCTGTTGCAGATCGATCCGAACGGCAGTTTCAAAGGTTATTTTGGATCCAATATGGTGGAATTCACCTGGCAGCGTTTTTTTGTGCGCTTGTTCGCAACCGATGAGCAGAAAGCGCAGCTCGCTGCTGTAAGGCCGCAGGAATTTTCCAATCTGTATCAGGATCAGGAAGGCTTCATCTGGACGACTACGCTGGGGACGGAATACAACCAGGTCAAGCGGCTCAGCGCCGTCGGTGTCGATACGTTTAATCCGGACTGGACACAGGTGCAGAACCGGAAGAAGTACGGTGATATCTTCTCGTACGGTTCCTTCGATATAGCATCCTTCGTGGATTTGACGGTCGATGACAAGGGAATTGTAACGGCGTTGGATCTATCGACAGGCAAAGCGTTCCAGTATGACAAGGTCAGAAGCCTGCTGTTCGTCTTCGGAGGGCTCGGTACCCAGAACGGCTTGTTCCAGACGCCTGTTGCGATCGACCAGACGACGGATGGCAGCATCTATGTCGTCGACAAGACACGCAACCGGATCGACCGCTTTGGCACAACCCCGTTCGGCGATCTGGTGCATGAGGCCTCGGCTTTGTTCGTCGACGGGCGGTATCAGGAGGCCAAGGAGCCATGGCGGAAGGTGCTGGAGATGAACAGCAATTACGACCTCGCCTACAGCGGCATCGGCAAGGCGCTGGAGAAGGAAGAGCGGTGGGGGGAAGCGATGGCCTATCACAAGATGGCCCGCGATCAATACAATTACTCGCAATCGCTCAAGGAATATCGCAAGGAATGGCTGCGGGAAAATTTCCACATTGTGTTCATCAGCATCATTGTGCTGTTCCTCGTGCTCCGATTCGGCGTTCCGCTGCTGCGGAAGCAGTGGGGCAGATGGATGCCGCCTAAGGAATCCGCACAAGGGAACGTTACGGAAAGGAGTGGCTCCTGATGGAACTGCTTAGCAATACACGCAAGGCGCTGCTGCATCCGCTGGATTTCTTCTATGATATCCAGTTTGGAGGCCGTGCCAAGTGGTCGCATGCCGGTATACTTCTGGCACTGATGGTAATCGTGCATATGCTGCGCATTTCCTGGACCGGATACTCCTTCGAGGGAAGGGAATCGTACCAGGTTTCGTTCCTGTTCGAATCGTTCTGGATTCTGGTGCCATGGGTGACCTGGTGCATCTCCAACTGGGCTGTGAGCGCGATTCTGGATGGGGAAGGCAAATTCAAGGACATCGTCGTCTCCTCTGCGTATGCGCTGCTTCCATATATCGTGCTGTCACTCCCGCTGGCGCTGGTGTCGCAGATTTTGACGCAAGGGGAATATACGACCTACTACGGCATCTACACCTTTATCCAATGCTGGGTGATCTTCCTGTTCCTGGCCAAAGTGAAGATTTTGCATGATTTTGAGCTGGGGAAAATGATATGGATCATCCTGCTGTCGCTGATTGGCATGCTTGTCATCTGGTTTGTCGGGTTCCTCATCTTCGGGCTGGTGAATCAGGCGGTGGAGTTTGTGATCGGAATTGTGAAAGAAGTCCAGTTCCGGCTGTAGGTTAGGCTTTACAATTCATCTCCCACGGAGATGCTTGAGGAGGAAGCAAGCTTGAGCAGACATAAAAAATGGATAACCGCCGCCGCTGCCGTGATGGCTCTGATCCTGCTCGCCGTCGTGATCTACGTGACCCGGGATTTGAAGCCGAACACGGTACAGCCGGTAGCGCAGGAAGAAGAGGAAGAGGTTGTGGAGGATTTTGTCCTTCCGGCCCAGACCGACCCGGATGCCGGCAAGGCCACGGCGCTTGCAGCCGAGAACAGCCGTTACAAGCTGTACGTTAATGAGGAGCTCGGCAATGTGCGTATTGTCGAATCATCCTCAGGTAAGGAATGGTTCAGCTCCCCTCCGGTCGGCAGCGAGATGCCGTCCAACAACCGGGAGTTCATCCAGGCGCCTGTACATGTCCGGTTTACGCAGGGCGTCAGCCCCTCCCAGACCTATCCGAAGAAGGAGAAGGCGGCAACGAAGATGGAGAAGTTCGACCAGGGCGTCCGCTTTACTTTCGACTTCGACAATGAGGCGTTGAATTTCGGCTTTGCGGTGGAATACCGGCTGACTGAACAGGGATTCGAAGCCACAATCCCGGACAGCTCCATCTATGAGAACGGGCGGTCCAAGATTACAACATTGGAGCTGCTGCCGTTCTTCGGTGCGCAGGGCAAGCAGGATCAGGGAGCGGTATTCATCCCGGACGGCTCCGGCGCGCTCATCCGCTTCAAGGAGGTGCATCCGCAATATTTTGACGGATATTCCGAGTTCGTCTATGGCGGCGACCATGCCTTCAAGAAGCGGGTGAATCAGGATTTTAACGATTTGTTTATGCGCAAGCCGAATGTAAAGCAGGATGCCGCGCTGCCGGTATACGGCATTTACCGCGATAATAATCAAGGATTTCTCGCCATCATTACGCAAGGCGACTATGACGTGAGAGTCAACGCCACGCTGCCCGGGATGCGGGGGATTGATATGTACCGCTCCTCCGCAGAGTTCATATACCGCAATGATGACATTATATTTATCGGCAAGTCCGGTGAAATTCCGCTGTTTCAAGGGCAGCGGGTAACCGGAGACCGCACGGTGCGCTATGTGCTGTTGACGGATGACAAGGCCAATTATATCGGGATGGCCCATGCTTACCGCGATTACCTGATCAAGGACCGTCAGGTGCAGCCGGTGAAGCAGGAGCAGGTTCCGCTGCAGGTCAGACTGTTCGGCGGTGTACGGCGGGATGAGATTGTCGGCACTACCTATGTCGATATGACGACCTTCTCCCAGGCGCAAGCGGTTATTGACGCCTTCCTGGAGAAGGGTGTCAAGAGTCTGGAGCTGACAATAGAAGGCTGGTCGAATGACGGGGTATACGGCAACCAGCCGGGCCACTTCCCGGTGGAGGGCAAGCTGGGCGGCAAGAAGGAACTGACGGGGCTTGCCAGCTATGCCAAGGAGCGCGGTATTGATTTGTACTTGAAGGCCAATTATGTGAAGCCTTACGAGGACAGCAGCAAGCTCAAAACCTCGCGTGATGCCATCCGCGGCATTGACCGCGAAGTGAGAAAAGTGCCTCACTACTATATCAGCACACGCTTCTCGGATTGGGATCATGTATTCTATCTGCTTAAGCCTGAGCGTGTCTATGACAAGTATGTGTCGCATGAGGCCGGCCAGTATGCCGATCTGGGTGTTGCCGGTGTCCATTTGCAATACATGGGCGATATGCTCTATTCCGATCATGATCCGAAGAGTCTGGCAGACCGGAGTGTTACGGCAGACATATGGAAAAAGTCGCTGGAGGATATGAGGAGCAAGGTTGGCAAGACTGCGGTCGATTACGGTTATGCCTATACGCTTGGTCTCGTTGACCGGATTGATGATATTCCGGTATATGCCAGTGATTACACGTTTGAGGACGGAGCAGTTCCATTCTATCAAATTGCGATTCATGGCCTGGTGCCATACACAGTCAGTCCGTCCAACCTGCGGGACGATCCGCAGCTTGAGTTTTTGCGGGCGCTGGAGTACGGTGCGCTGCCAAGCTACGAGTTGACATATCAGCCAACGACGAAGCTGGCGCGTTCAATGATGGAGCACTTGTACAGCGCCCAGTATTCCTCTTGGGTTGACCAGGCGGTTACTGAATACGAGACTTTCGCCAAGCTCAAGACACATGTGAAGGACATGGCGATTGTCAATCATGAGCAGCTGGCAGAGCATGTATTCCGCACCACCTATGAGGATGGCTCCTACGTCATTGTGAACTACGGCGATACGTCCGAGCTGGTAGGAAAGCATACACTGGCTGCCAAAGATTACGTCATTGCATTGGAAGGAGAGCAACCATGAAGAATAAACTGCGCCTGACCATCCGGATGCGTACGGTGCTCGAAGCCTACTCCTTCCTGTCGTTGTGGCTGATCGGTTTCGCCATGTTCATGGCGATTCCGCTCGGCAGATCGTTCTATTACGCTTTTAACAAAATGAATGTAACCAAGGACGGGCTCGCTCCGGAATGGACGGGTACGCTGAACTTCCGGCGGGCGTTCTCGACGGATGTCAATTTTTTGCCGCTGCTGCAAAACTCCTTCCTGGAGCTGCTCATTCAGGTGCCGCTCATTCTGATTTTCGCCATGTTTGCGGCGCTGCTGCTGAACCGGCATCTGGTCGGGCGCACCTTCTTCCGCGGCGTTTTCTTCCTCCCGGTCATTATCGCATCGGGGGCTGTGCTGGCGGAGATTCTGGAGCAGGGTGCAGAGCGGATGCCTCTTTTTACCTCGACGGGGCTGTTCATGACGCTGAGCAATGTCATTCCGCCGAACATTTTGGAGCCGCTGCTCAATCTTGCTGATCAGCTGACACTGGTCATGTGGAACTCCGGTGTCCAGATTCTGATTTTCCTGGCGGGGCTGCAGACGATTTCCTCGTCCTTGTACGAGGCGGCTGATATTGACGGCGCGACGAAATGGGAGAGCTTCTGGAAGATTACCTTCCCGATGATCGCCCCGATGATTCTGGTGAACACGCTGTTCACGATTGTCAACTCATTCACCGCAGCGAACAACCAGATGATGGCCTATATCCGGACGGTTGTGTTCAACCAGAATGACTACGGCTATGGCGCGGCGATCGGCTGGATCTATTTCGTCATGATTTTCCTGATTATCGCATTTGTATTCTGGCTGTTCCGCAAAAACCTGAGCAATACGGAAGGAAGGAGATAGCGCATGTCCAAAACGGCAACACAAAAATGGAACGACAAGTTGCAGGTCGACTGGGTGATAACCGCCAAGAAAAGAGGCGGCCTGTTCATCAGCAAGCTGTCGTTGTATACGGTGCTGATCTCCCTTTCCTTTGTATTCTTGTATCCGCTGTTGTTCATTATCTCGCAGTCGCTCATGATGCCCACGGACGTGTCAGACTCAACTGTCCAGTGGATACCGCAGAGCCTGTCTTTCGCCAACTATCTGGATGCGTTTCTGGCACTGGGCGGCGCCTCGGGCCGGACCTACTGGGATGCTTTCATGTACAGCGCAGTTATTTCCTTCGGCAGCGCGGCGCTTCAAGTGTTCAGCTGCGCGCTCGCCGGTTACGCCTTTGGGCGGTACCGTTTTCCGGGGTACACCTTATGTCTGTCGCTCGTCTTGTTTGCGTTCCTGGTACCGCCGCAGACGATCATCGTTCCGTTGTTCCAGTTGTTCTCGGATTTCGGCTGGATCAACACCTTTTATCCGTTTATCGTACCGAGCCTGACCGGGCACGGGCTGAAAGGCGCCCTGTTCGTGCTGATATTTATTCAATTTTTCCACAGGCTTCCGTATGTGCTGGAGGAGGCGGCCAGAATTGACGGCGCAAATGCGTTCCGCACGTACTGGACGATTATGCTGCCGCTCGCCCGTCCGGCGATGCTTGTTGTCTTCCTGTTCTCTGTCGTTTGGCACTGGAACGATGTATTTGAGCCGAATCTGTATTTGCGCGTACCGAACTATTACAACCTTTCACAGACACTCGGCATCTTCAATGGTGTCGGATCTGCGCAGATTGACGCTGCGACAGCCGGACTGAATGCGGCCCAGACGATCGGTGTCGCGCCGACGATGATGAACAAGATTATGGCTGCGGCGATGCTGTCTATTCTGCCAATGCTGGTCCTGTATCTGTTCACGCAGCGCTATTTTGTGGAAAGTGTGGAGCGCGCAGGAATCGCGGGCGAATAACAGCTTGATACGATTCGGGGGAGGCGATGTCCGGCATAAATGCGAGAACGGAACCGACATCAAAAGCGTGATACCAATCCAATGGAGGATGATAGGCAATGAAAAAAACATCGATTTTTTTGTTCATGCTGTTATTTGCGCTTTCAGCTGTGCTGTCGGCTTGCAGCGGGTCGGGAACGACTCCGGCTAATACAGGTCCAGTCAACAGTACGAATACCGGAGGCGGTAATCAGGGTACGAATAAGCCCGAACCGGAGCCTGAGCCAGTCAAGGACCTGAGCGGAGAGATTGAATTGTGGTCGTTCAACCCGGACAGCTTCCCCGAGTCGGTAGAGGCGTTTCAGGCCAAATATCCGAAGGTGAAAATCAATGTTGTGATCATGAATATCGTGGAGATGCACGAGAAGGCATTAACAGCCATTGCCAGCGGCTCGGGCGGTCCGGACGTTCTGTTCCTGGAGGGCGGTTACTTCAAGCAGTTCAATGCGATTGAAGGGCTGGAGGATTTGCTGCAGGAGCCTTATAACGCCGGACAGTACCGCGATAACTTTACGGATGCGAACTGGAACCGCTGGATGTCGATCGACGGCAAGCGTCTGATCGGGATGCCATGGGATATGCCGCCTTCTGTAACTTACTTCCGTCAGGACATAATGGAGGAGAACGGCTTCCCGACCGACCCAGCCGAACTGATGCAATACATGGCGGATTCGAACAACTTCCTTAATATGGCGAGAACGCTGAAAAACAAAGGCGTCTACATGCTCGAGTGGAGAGACCAGCCGGTTGGTTTGATGAACAACGGCATCTCGTTCTTTGACAGTGACCTGAACTATCGCCGCAACACAGACGGGTTCGTAAAGGGTCTGGACATTTCCAAGCAGATTGCCCAAGAAGAGCTGTATCTGGGCCAATCAATCTGGTCTGAGGAAGGACAGCAGGCTGTGAAAAATGGCAAATTGGCCTTCTTGTACATGGGCTCCTGGGGCGCCAATATTGTGCAGGACTGGGGCGGCGAGGAGCAAACGGGCAAATGGAGAGTAACAGGGCTTCCGTTCGGCGCTTACGGCGGCAACGGCGGTTCCGTTCTGTCCATCCTGTCCCAGAGCAAAAACAAAGAGCTGGCATGGGAATTCGTAAAGTGGAATCTGGCTACAGATGAAGGCCAGCTGATCTGGACGAAAAAAGGCATGATGCCTGGTTATAAGCCAGCCTGGGAATTCCCGGAATTTAAAAATGTCAAACACCCGTACCTGGGCAATCAAAATATGAACCAGCTTTACGCCGCGCTGCTTGACAAGGTGCCGTCGTCCTTCGCAACTCCGATGGATGACAAGGCAAGCGAAATCTGGGGCAAGGGCGTAGCGGATGTCATGGATAAAAATCTCGATTCCAAGGCAGCGCTTCAAAAAATCGAGGACGATATTCTGGCAGCTGTAGGGGCAGACCGGCAAAAGCTGCTGGATGCCAGAAAATAATTGAATTTTAAATCTCAAACGATTGCTGTCTTCCATTACCGGAGACAGCAATCGTCTATTCAGAAGGCATCAAAGGGGGGACGTTCATGTCAGTCAAACGGACGGCACGATATGCAAGTTTGCTTATTCTGCTTGTCGTCATCATTGCAGCTTGCATAGCTGTCTATCTATGGAAAGGGGAGGGGCGTGATATGGTGAATGTGGAAGCCTGGTACTCCACAGAGGATGGCTCGCTTGTACTGGAGCAGCAGGACGACCTGCAATGGCATCCGCCCGGAGGCACAGCTGATGATATTCGAACCTTTACGATTGATGATTCCGTCACGTATCAGCCTTATTTTGGCATCGGTTCTTCGCTGGAGGAATCATCGGTCTATAATCTGATGCGGATGGGTACGGAGAACCGGGAAAAGGTGTTGAAGTATTTGCTAAACCCGAAGGATGGCCTGGGCTGGAATGTGATGCGAATTACGCTGGGGACATCGGACTTCACGGGGCGGGAATGGTACAGCTATAATGACAATCCGCCGGGCGGAGAAGATCAGGCAATGGAGCACTTTTCGATTCAGAAGGATATCGATTACAATATCGTTCCCGTCATTCAGGAGGCGCTGCGCTACAATCCCGAGCTGAAGATCATTGCTTCCGCCTGGAGTGTGCCCGGCTGGATGAAGGATAGCGGCCGTCTGGAAGGAGGCCCTTCCAAGACCGGAAAAATGAAGAGTGAATATCTGCCTGCACTGGCCCTGTACTACCGCAAGGCAATCGAAGCGTATGCGGAGCAGGGCATACCGATCTATGCGCTCACTCTGCATAATGAACCCGGCATTCATGTCGACTATCCAATGACGGAGCTGTCACTGGAACAGCAGATCGAGCTGCTCAAGCAGCTCAAACAGGAATTTGGCAGCACGGAGCATGGCGAGGTCATTCACACACGAGTATGGGTTAACGATTTCAATATTTATGACTGGGAGCAACAGAATAAGAGAATTTATGATGATGCAGAAGCCTATGCTTTGTCTGATGGAACGGCCTTCCATGATTATTGGGGGTATTTGTCGGTAATGACGGACGCACATGAAGCACATCCCGACAAGCCAATCTATATGACCGAGCGTTCTGTATGGGGAACGCGGGGCGCCGACCGGATCATTCAATATTTCCGCAATTATGCCCGGAGCTATAATGCCTGGGTGACACTGCTGGACAGCAGGGGCAAGCCGAATGTCTCCAGTACGGGGGCAGGGCGCACACTGGTGACGATTGATGCGGATGCGCCCGAAAACTATACGATCAATTTCGAAGCGCATATGATGGGGCACTTCTCCAAGTTCATCCAGCGGGGCGCTCTGCGTCTGGACAGCAATTACTATGATGAAAGCTTCGACCGCCATGTCCCGAAGATGAACGGTGAAGAAGATGAGCGGCCGGAAGTTTCGAATGTTGCATTCAAGAATGAGGATGGTACCATTGTGATGATTGTCGTTAACAATAGCCGCGAGTCCCGTCCGTTCCGGGTGCTCTATGCAGACGGGGAGTGGCAGGATACGCTTCCGGGGAAGACAGTCGCGACCTACCGTTGGCAGGAGGCTGGCAAAGGGACATACAAGGAGCGGGTGAAGGTACCAACCGCCAATCCGCAGGGCGGCAGCGTGTTCGGGGAGACCGAGGTGTCGCTTGTATCCACGACGGAAGGCGCAGAGATCAGGTACACATTAGACGGCTCTGCACCGGATGACAGTTCAGCATTATATACAGAACCGATCATTGTTAAGGGAAAGGGCGAGACGATTCAACTAAGGGCAATTGCCAGGAAGGAAGGGATGCATGATTCCAACATTCGCACCGTGGAGTATCAATTTGTTCTGCCGTCGGTCGTTCCCGGTCAAATCGAAGCCGAGGGCTATCTGGCAGCGAGCAGCGGACGGACAGAACCAAGCTCCGAGGGCGGACTGAATATCGGCTGGATCCAGCGCGGCGACTGGCTGGACTACCCGGTGTATGTGAGAGATTCCGGAATGTATCGTGTGTCTTACCGTGTAGCAGGGGTGAACGCTGAAGGGAGCATCGAGCTTCAGGATGGCGGCAAGACGCTTGCAGATGCGGGGCTTGAGGATACGGGTGGCTGGCAGAAATGGATCACCATCCAGAGCGGGCCTTTTATTCTCGTGGAGGGCGAGCGGGTGCTGCGGCTTCATTTGAATGGCACCAGCTTTAATTTAAACTGGTTCAAGCTTGAGCGGGTTGAATAAGGCAGCATGAATTCAAATATCATGTAAAAATGGGAATACTCTTCTATTTGATCTGGGTTATAATAGAAGAGTTCGCAGCGGATGAGGCCTTGTTCAGCATTGTGAGAGGCAGGAGACGGCCATGTTCAGGCAAACAATATTAACGAAAATGATTCTGGTCATTTTACTATTTCTAGTTCCGGCTCTTCTATTATATACGTACAGCAATCGTACCAGCGTCAAAGTCGTAGAGGATCTCATTCATAATTCGACCAAAAAGCAGCTCAATTTTTTCTCCAGGCAAATGGATGATTCCGTCAACCGTCTGTCTGACTTCGCGGTCAATATGACGCAGGACCCGAACGTGAGAGAATTTATGGGTTATTCCTTTATCCGGACGGATTATGAAGAGGTGCGTCTGCACGCGGCGATACTGGAGAAGCTCGAATTGAATAATATCTCTTCCGCCTGGCCCAGCGAGACGGCCATCTATTCGATGCTGGAGAAGCGTGTGCTGGCAAGGTCGTCTGTACAGCCTTTTGAGCCGGACAGAATCGGGGGCAAAATTTCCAGCAATGAGTGGTCCGGCAAGCGGGATGAGGATGGCCGGCCCAGCTTTTACTACTATGCGATGGTACCGGCTGTCTACAAGAAGCTGGAAGATTTGCATATGATTATTGAAGTGAAATTTCCGCAGCAAAATATAGAAAATATGCTGGACCAGTTCGAATCTGCGAGCAACGGGCAAGTGTTTTTGTATTCATCCAGCACCGGACAGATCATTACGGGCAAAAAATATATGCGCAGCCAGCTACATGAGCTGGAGCCCCAATTGCAGGGGCGGGAGCTGCCCGAAAGCGGCAACTTCCGGGTAAGCATGAACAACATATCCTATCAACTTTACTATGAGCAAGTTTCCAGCTTGGGCTGGCATGTGGTAGAATATGTGCCCGTGGAAACCATCCTGCAGCCGATCCGCTCCAACCAGGTACAGTTCTACGGGACGATGCTGCTCCTGCTTGCCGTTGCGGTCGGGCTTGTGCTCATGCTGTATCAGAAGGTTCAGCAGCCGATATTGAAGCTGATCCGCAATATTGAGCGGGTCAAGCAAGGCAACTATGTCATTACGACCCTGAACGGGAACGGGAATGATGAATTTCAGTATTTATTTGACCGCTTCAATGAAATGACATTGGAAATCAGGCAGCTGATCGAGAAGGTATACGAGGAACGGCTGCGTTCGCGGGATGCTACACTCAAGCAGCTTCAATCGCAGATTAACCCGCACTTCCTGTACAATTGCCTGAGCTTTATCATGAACATGACGAAGCTGAAAAAGCATGATGATGTCGTCATGATGACTTACCACCTGAGCCAGTATTACCGCTATGTGACGCGGATCGAGGTGGAGACAGTTCCGCTTACGATGGAGATGGAGTTTACGAAGCATTATTTGAAGATTACACAGCTCAGGTTCGTGCAGATCGATATGGAATATACGATTCCGGATTCGGTCAAGGATGTCATGATTCCGAAGCTCATCATTCAGCCGATGATTGAGAACGCAATCAAGCATGGAATTGAGGCGACGGGTGAGCCGGTCAGATTGCATATCAGCGCATCCAGAGACAATGGTGAAATACGGATTAATGTTGAAGATAACGGCATTGGGATTACGCCTGACAAAATTGCCGGCATTGTGGAGCGCATGCAGCAGCCGCTTGGCAGCGATATGGGCACAGGATTGTGGACGATTAACCAGCGTCTGCAAATGCATTTTGGTGAAGGGGCCGGCATTGAACTCTTTGAATCGACGGAATTGAATGGGTTGAAAATCGTCCTTCGCTGGAAGGACCCGGGGAGCGAGGCGGATTCGCTATGACAGAACTGATGATTGTCGATGATGAGCCGCATTCCGTGGACAGCCTGGCGGATACGATCGATTGGGCTTCCATCGGAATTTGTGGTGTACACAAGGCTTATTCGGCGCCTGAAGCGCTGGATAAGCTGAAGGAAACGCCTGTGGACATTATTATTACCGATATTCATATGCCCAAGATGAACGGGCTGGAGTTGATTGAAGAAATCCGCAAAGTATGGCCGAGAACCAAGTGCATCATTTTATCCGGCTATGCGGAGTTCGAGTTCGCTCAGAAGGCGATGCAGCTCAAGACAATGGAATATCTGCTTAAGCCGGTGCTGAACGAGGAGATTATTGAGAAGGTGAAGGTGCTGACCAAAGAGCTCCAAGGTGAATGGTCGGAGATCAGCTCCAGGGAACAGGCCGTCCGTGCTGTCAAAGAAAATTTGCCGCTGCTCAGAGGCAATTTGTTGCTGGAGTTTTTGTACGGGAGCCAATATTCTGCCGATACCTGGCAGCGCAAGCTGGAGCTGCTTCAGCTGCCGTTTCAGTTCGGTGACCGCTATAACAAGTTCATGATCCGGCTGGAGGATGGATTCCAGTCCTTCAATCAGGGCAGCAGGCCGCTGCTGGAATACGCGGTTTATAATATCGTTGAGGAAATCTTCGGCTTGAGCTTTGATGTCTGGTACGGCAAGGACGACTATGATTATCATATTTTCCTCATCAAGTGGAAGGGAGATGAACAGGAGCGCAACCATTATTTATCCGCACTGCATATGAAGGAGGATGAGTATATTGACGCCCTTTTCTCACGTATCCAGCATAATGTAAGGGTTTTCTTGAAAGGGCAGCTGTCGATTCTGGCTGGGAACTGGGAACATTTTCCGGATCAGCTATCCGCCGATTACTATGAGATGCTCACGATCTTCCGCCAGCAGATTGGCAAGGACAGCAGTTTTTGCATGAAGCTGTCCGGTTACGCCAAGGACAAGGATGTGCACACGCTAACTTCCCTTTATGAGCCGCCGGTACTCTCACAGCTTCTGGAGACCGGCAGATGGCAGGAGGCGGAGGATAAGCTGCGCCATATCTTCGGGCAGATGGCGGATGAGAAATACAAGTCGCGGGATAATTTGATTGAGGTCTATTTTCATATCTATAATGCATTTACTTATATATTGCACCGGAATGGGAGGAAAATATCGGAGTTTCTCGGGCGGGGACTGGAGCAACTGATTGACGGCAATACGTATCACCATGCCGAGCAACTGCTCAGCCGCACGCTGCGCATGCTGCATCAATTGCGGGATGAATCGCTGTTGGAGCTGAAAGATAGCCGCCGCCAGACCGTTCAGGAAGTGCAGCGTTATATTGAGAATCATTTGGCCGAAGATGTGTCCTTGCAGACGCTGTCCGAGCAGGTCTTTATGCATCCGACCTATCTGTCGAAAATTTACAAGCTGGAGACTGGTGAGGGAGTCAATCAATATATTCAACGGCTGCGCAAGGATAAGGCCATTCAATTGCTAAAGCATACCGAACTGAAAATCTACGAGATTGGCAACCGGGTGGGTCTTGCGAATACCACCTACTTTATTAAACAGTTCCGCAAGGATACGGGCATGACGCCGCAGGAGTTCCGGGATTCGCTGAAGGGGTGAGTGTGGGATTGAAGAAGCTGGCTGCTGCAACCGCTATTTTGCTGCTTATAATGGGGATGCTGGGATGTCGGGCAGACGGTGGTCTGCCTGAGGATGTGAAAGGGAGCACTGTGCCTGGAAGCTCGGTCTGGACTGGAGAAAAGTACGATCCGCCGATTACGTTGACACGGGTGGTAAAGCACAACACCTATTCAACAACTTTCCGGGATAACGAGGATTGGGACGATAATGTGTTTACCCGGTGGCTCGAAAATACCTTGGGCATGAAGATCAGCACGCTCTGGGCGATGCCTGAGGAGAATAACGCTTTCTCCAAAAAGCTGCTGCTGTCGATCAGCAGGGGGGAAGAACTGCCGGATATTGTTTCTTACCGCGGCTCCTACGAAACGCTGGTGCAGTTGATGGAGTCCGGACGTTTCATGCCGGTTGATGAGCTGTTTGACAAGTATGCCAATGATATCTGGAAGGAAGCGGCGGCGAAATATCCGCAGATGTGGGAGAACATTACGTTTGGGGGCAAGAAATACGCCCTTCCGCTACTGGACTACACGATGAATACCGAGCCTGTATTATGGATTCGCGAGGATTGGATGGAGAAGCTGAACCTGGCCCCTCCGGAGACGATTGAGGATCTGGAGCGAATTATGGAGGCATTCACGCATGGCGATCCGGACGGGAACAGCAAGAATGATACATATGGGCTCGCAGTTACGCTGCGTGAAAATTTGAATGCATGGATGACGGATTTGAGCTGGCTGTTCGGGGCGTATGGCGCTGTCAATTCCCAGTGGAACAAGGTGGGGGACCGGCTGGAGTACGGTTCGGTTCAGCCCGCAGCGAAGCAGGCGCTGGGCAAGCTGAGCGAGTGGATGAAGAAGGGGTACATTGCCCGGGATGCAAGCACCTGGGATGAGGCGAAGGCATCCGAATTGTTCACGACAGGCAAGGCCGGCATTATTGCCGGACCTCACTGGATGCCCGACTGGCCGTTTCCCAAGCTCAAGAAATACGCGCCGGAGGCCAAATATAAGCCGTATCCGGTGCCGGCCGGACCGGAAGGACATAGAGGAGTAAGAGCCGGCAACCCGGCTCCGACGAACGGGGTTATTCTGATTAATAAGGACAGCAAGCATCCCGAGGCATTTCTTCATTACTATAATTATTTAATGGAGCACTATGCAGATCCGGCAGAAGGTTCGCCATTCGAGTACGGCTTTGCCAAAGGGTATGATTACGACCTGATTAATGGCAGGCTGGTCAAGGACAATACCCAGTTCGTCAGTCCGATGGACTATTCGCTCAGCTATGAGGGCGCACGTATCCCTGAGCTGATGATCAACACATTGGTAAAGCTTGCTGCGGAGGAACCGGAGACACCATTTGAGAAGCAGGTGAAAGCCAAGCGGCATCCCGAAGAAATCGAGGCCGCTTCAATCGTAATGGACTATGACAGGCAAGGTGTCCGCTATCACAACTGGAATTCCGGCAGATCCCTCGGGATCGCCAAGAGCCGCAGCGGCCTGCTCGTTCAGATGGAGCGGGAGGCATTCAACAAGATTATTTACGGCCAACTTCCGATTGACGCCTTCGACCAGTTTGTCAAGCAGTGGAGGCAGGCAGGCGGCGATGAGCTGACGGAGCAGGTGAACAGGGCCTATCAGGAGAACAAGAGCGTGAAGAAGTGACGGAGATTTCCTTGGATTGAGGAGGGGCAAAGGCAAGCGCTTCGCTTCTCCAGAAACCTTCAGACGCGGGATATCCGGTTTTCGTTACTTAGATTTAACGGATTTTTGCCGCTGGAAAAATGCAAGGCTCCCGGATAATCATGTCCGGGAGCCTTGCAGCTTTTCAAATGCTCAAGTTCTTTCCAGGCTTATTGCTGTTCCGCGTACCATTCCTTGACCTTTTTGTCGGTCGGCAGCAGGAAGGTCAGCAGTCCCAGGATCGGCAGTACGCTGACGACCTTGAGCACGGCATCAAGGCCGAAAGCGTCCGTCAGACCGCCCAGAGCAACAGCACCCAGTGCGCCAAGTCCAAACGAAAGTCCGGTCGTTAAGCCGGATACAGTACCGATCATGCCGGGTACAAGCTCCTGTGCATAGACGACAGTCACTGACCATCCGGACATGAGGATCAGTCCGGTCACTGCCACAAGCGGATATGCCCAGAAGGCGTCAACATGGGGTAGCAGCAATGCCAGCGGCACGGTGCCGGCCATCGAGAAGAACAATACATTGCGGCGTCCGAACCGGTCTGACAGCGGTCCGCCCAGGAAAGTGCCCAGTGCGCCGGTGGCGGCGAACAGGAAAATATAGATTTGCGCCTGTTGGAGATTCAGATTGAATTTCTCCATGAGTTGGAACGGGTAATAAATCATGATGCTGGAATGATACCAGGTCCGGACGAACAGCAGACTCATGATGACCGTTATGGCGAAGGTAATCTGCTTTTTGCGCTCCGGCGACACTTCGATGCCAGTGCCTTTTTTCTTAACAGGCACCGGATGGGCTATCAGATATCCCTGATACCATTTAGCAATGGAAATTTGCACGACTACGGCGCCCAAAGTGATGACGGTGAACCAGACAGCGCCAAGCTGTCCCAGTGGAACAAAGATCAGCGCGGTCATAATAGCCGCCAGAGACTGACCCGAGTTCCCGCCCACCTGGAAGATCGACTGGGCTAGTCCGCGGCGTGAGCCGCCTGCCATGTAGGCGACACGGGATGCCTCCGGGTGGAATACGGCTGAGCCAAGTCCGACCAGCAGGACAGACAGCAGAATTGTCCAGTAGCCGGGTGAAAAGGCAATGCCGAGGACGCCAAGGGTCATCAGCACCATTCCGACCGGCAGCAGATAAGGTGTCGGCTTCCTGTCCGAGTAGAGTCCGACAACGGGCTGCATGACGGATGAGGTCATGTTGAGCGCGAAGACGATAATCCCGGCCTGCATATAGGACAGGTTCATTGCATTTTTCAATATGGGCAAAATAGCAGGAATGACTGCCTGAATCGTATCGTTGACCAGATGGACAATACTGATCGCGATCAGAATTCGGAAGACAGTCGGCTTCACATCAGGTTTGAGCGTTCCCGCTGTCCGGATGGAAGCTATATTTTCTATTGGTGGCTGCAAAGCAAGGTTCATCTCCCTTATTTCTATTTCTCATATTATAGCAAAGCGGCAGAACGGGTTAAATGATTTATTCTAAATAATACCATTAATAAATTTTAAGATCAGAAGAATGCGCGCTTGTAATGCTGCTGTAAATCTTTAATTTTATTAGGAAAATGGCATGAAAATAGCTTTGCGTTCCAGGCGGCAATCAAGTATGATGTAGAGAATAGTGATTTTATGCAAAAGGAGCCCTGTAAATTCATGAGTGCAAAGACAAGTGCAAATTACAAGATTGTAGACTGTACGATTCGGGACGGCGGTCTCGTTAATAATTGGGATTTTAGCGTAGAATTCGTTCAGCATTTGTACCACAGCCTGAACGAGGCTGGCGTAGAATATATGGAAATCGGCTACAAGAACTCGCCAAAGCTGCTTAAAGGCGCAGATGCTGCCGGCCCTTGGCGCTTCCTAGACGATGATTTTCTTCGCAAGGTTATCCCGCAAAAGCTCAACACGAAGCTGTCTGCACTTGTAGATATCGGGCGTGTCGATGAAAATGATATTTTGCCTCGCGAGGAAAGCCTGCTGGACCTGATCCGCGTAGCCTGCTACATCCAGGATGTGGACAAGGCGCTGGAATTGGTACAATTGTTCCACGATCGCGGATATGAGACGACGCTGAACATTATGGCGCTGTCCAATGTAATGGAGCATCAGCTTCTGGAAGCATTTGAGCAAATCAATGAGAGCGTTGTTGATGTTGTATACATTGTAGATTCTTATGGCAGCCTGTTGCCTAACGACTTCACTCTGCTGGTTGAGAAGTTCCGCAAGTACCTGCCGAACAAGCGTCTTGGTGTGCATACGCACAACAATATGCAGCTGGCATTTGCCAATACATTGATCTCTGCCGAGAAAGGTGTAGAGCTGCTGGATGCTTCTGTATACGGCATGGGCCGCGCGGCAGGCAACTGTCCGACTGAGCTGCTCGTTGCCAACCTGAAAAATTCCCGCTACAACCTGCGTCCGGTGCTGGATATGATCGAGAAGTACATGATCCCGCTTCGCGAGAAGGAAGAGTGGGGCTATATCATCCCTTACATGATTACAGGCATGCTGGACGAGCATCCGCGTTCCGCGATGGCGCTGCGCAATACCGAAGACAAGGACAAGTCAGTTGATTTCTATGACAAACTGACAACGCCTGAAGTATCGCACGGTAATTAAACAATAGACACGGCCCGGAATGGGCCGTGTTTTTGTTTTTACAAGCTGGACTGGGGATATTGGGATCGTTGAGATTGCAAATTTATTTGAATCGCTGTGGATCAAGATTTTCATATGGCAGCCCATGGATGGAGGATCAACTGCCTCTAAAATGGAAAAGGATTTCATTTTATTATGTAGGGGCCCCGCTTTATCATCGGTTAATTTGCCAAAGCTGCTGTGTGCAATATAATGGTAGTAGAGATGAACGGGTTGAAGGAGTGAATAAAGACTGTGGCGCTATCCAAAATTACAACACGCAAAATCTATGAACAGATCGCGGATCAGATGAAGGAGCATATTATTAACGGTGGCTGGAAGGTTGGAGAGCGGCTGCCGTCAACGAAGGAGCTGACCGAGCAGTTCCAGGTAGGACGCTCTACGATGCGGGAGGCGCTTAGTGCGCTCAAGGCGATGGGGTTGATCGATATTCGCCATGGTGAAGGCTGTTTTGTGCGGGAGACGACTGCGGCTGAACTGGATTTGCCGCAATTTGATAGGCTGCTGCTGAGCAGAGAGACGATTCTGGAACTGCTTGAAGCACGGAAGGCGCTGGAGGTTTCCAATGCAGCAATTGCTGCTGTGAAACGGACAGATGAGGATTTGGCAGCTTTCGAGCGGCTGCTTAGTATTATGGAGAGTCATGCTGGCGATGAGCAGGAGGGGGAGTCGGCGGATATCGGTTTCCATCAACTACTGGCCAAGGCGACCCATAACTCGATTATGGTCAGGTTGCTGGACTCGATTTCCTCTCAGATGGAGATCGCGATTCGCGAGACCCGGCGGCTGCAAATGTACAGCAACAAAGAAGTGTCTCATCGCCTGTGGCAGGAGCACCGTGCGATTTACGAGGCTGTTGCGAACCGCAATGCGGCTGAAGCGGAGCAGCGCATGCGCGAGCATCTGGACCATGTGGAGAAGGTGCTGAGGGAGTATTTGGAGCAAGAGTAGGCGTGGCTTGACTGCTATTTGTTATGTCTGTTCTTTTGCAGGAGCTTGTAGGCGCATACATGAAATATGTGAGTGTGTTCCCAGCCGCAGCGAGGCAGTTGAAATAAGTCTTGTAATGTAATTTTTGAAGCTTTATGATGAACGAAGAGAGAAAAAATTATAAATGGAACTTTAGCCTTTTCCGGTGCGAATGTGAAGCTCACATGATTTTCCCGGTTCCTTCGCACCTCGAAATTTGTCGAAAAGGCAGTGAAATCATAAATGTAGTCGGAAGTCAAGATTTCGGGCAGGAATTTCAGCTCGGAATTTATGAAATAAAAGCAGTTATTGCGCTAAATATGATATTTTGGCTTGTTTTTCGCTGTCGCACTCTACGTGAGTGCGTGGATTGAAACCAACGAAATTCGGGGCTTACGGAACGGCATTCCG
>NZ_KE383865.1:34725-756587 GCF_000422505.1 Paenibacillus pinihumi DSM 23905 = JCM 16419
GTGTCGCACTCTACGTGAGTGCGTGGATTGAAACTTAAACCGCTGAATGATCGGGCGGCTAAAGGGCAAAGTCGCACTCTACGTGAGTGCGTGGATTGAAACTTCTCCGAGTTTGGTGAACTCTTTGCTTTGCTCTGTCGCACTCTATGTGAGTGCGTGGATTGAAACATGTTCTTTATGGAGCATGAAAGGCAATTCACAGTGTCGCACTCTATGTGAGTGCGTGGATTGAAACTATTAGTAGTTCTTGAATCTGATTATCAGTGATGGTCGCACTCTACGTGAATGCATAGATTGAAACAGCCGCTTGTTTTTCCTTACTCATACTGCTTCCCCGTCGCGGTTCTGCAAACTTCCATCGGATTTTGTATGTTTATTTAAACCGTTCATGCCATCGTAACTATTACATGGGCATAACCTTCCCTTCCACTCTGTTCCATTTGCTTAAATAGCAGCCTGATATTTTTCTTAAATCTCACCCAACCCCCTTTCCTTTATTCCAGATGTCTGATAACCTGATAACATAAGATTTAGCACAGAAAACAGAAGCAGAGGTGTCCATCCATGCGGGTGTCTTTATTTATTACTTGTTTGTCAGATCAGATGTTTCCCGAAGTCGGGGAGAGCATTGTCCGCATTCTCCATGATTACGGATGTGAAGTAGATTTTCCGGAAGGGCAGACCTGCTGCGGGCAGATGGCCTTTAACAGCGGCTACCAGGATGAAGCGCGGGAGGTTGCAAAAACACTCATTCGTGCGTTTGAGCACAGTGAATATGTTGTATCGCCATCCGGTTCCTGCAACGGCATGATTCATCATTACTATCCGCACTTGTTTGCAGATGATCCGGTATGGAAGGCCAAGGCTCAAGACCTTATCGATAAAACGTATGAATTCTCGCAATTTCTGGTGCAGGTGTTGAAGTTGACAGATTTGGGAGCGAAGTTCCCGCATAAAATTACGTACCATCCATCCTGTCATGCATCGCGCCTGCTTGGCATCAAAGAAGAGCCGATGCAGCTTCTGTCCAATGTTAAAGGCGTCGAATTCGTCGATCTGCCTGCCAAGGAAGACTGCTGCGGGTTCGGGGGCACCTTTTCCATCAAAATGCCGGATATGTCGGAAGCGATGGTCTGCGAGAAGGTTGCCAACATTTGCAGTACAGGAGCAGAGGTATTGGTCGGTTCGGACATGGGCTGCCTGATGAGCATTGGCGGACGGCTGAACAAGGAAGGACAGCCGATTCGGGTCATGCATCTGGCACAGCTTCTTGAGGAAGGGAGGAAGGCGTAATGAGTGCAGGGGGGCAAGCAGCATCACTGGACGAGAAGATTGGTTCAGGGCTGAAGGAACGGACAAAACAGGCGCTTGGCGATGAGTTTTTGCGCAAGGCGGTTGCCTATACGACGGATAAGCTTAAGACAGGCAGATTGCAGGCCATGGATATGTTCGGAGATTGGGAGGCCTGGCGTGACCGTGGCAAAGCGATTCGGGAGCATACCATTAACCATCTGGACTATTATCTGTCCCAATTCGCGGATAATGTAACGAAGAAGGGCGGCAACGTCTATTTTTGCAGCGGGGCATCCGATGCGGTAAGCACTTTTATGGAGATTGCCGATAAGAATAAGGCAAAGCTCGTAGCGAAAGGAAAGTCGATGGTATCGGAGGAAATTCATCTGAACCATCATCTGGAGGAGCGCAATATTGAGGCCATCGAGACGGACCTTGGGGAATATATTTTGCAGCTTGCCAAGGAGACGCCTTCACACTTGATCATTCCCGCAATTCACAAGAACAAGCAGCAGATTGCGACTCTGTTTACTGAGGCATCCGGACAGCATTTTGAGCCGGAGACCAAGGTGCTTGCAGAGTATGCCCGCAAGAAGCTGCGCAATTACTTTTTGGAATCGGATATTGGCCTTACGGGCTGCAATTTCGGTGTAGCCGAGACAGGGTCGATTACGCTGGTTGAAAATGAAGGCAACGGGCGGATGGTGTCCACCTTGCCAAAGGTGCATGTCGTGGTCATGGGGATGGAACGCCTCGTGCCGACGATGGAGGATCTGGAGGTTGTGCTGAATATGCTGGCGCGCAGCGCTACAGGGCAAAAGCTCACAACCTATACGTCTCTCGTCACTGGCCCGAAGCGTCCTGAAGATCTCGACGGACCGGAAGAACTGCATGTCATCATTCTGGATAACGGCCGCTCGCAGCAGCTTGGCGATCCGATCTTCCAGGAGGTGCTGCATTGCATCCGTTGCGCGGCTTGTCTGAATGTATGTCCGGTGTACCGTCATGTTGGCGGGCATACCTACGGTACGACTTACAGCGGACCGATCGGGGCGGTGCTAACGCCGCTCATCCAGCAGGATATGAAGGAAGCGGGAACACTGTCGTACGCGTCCAGCTTGTGTGGAGCCTGTTATGAGGCGTGTCCAATGAAAATTCCGCTTCATGATATGCTGGTCCATCTGCGCCACCGCAAGGTGAAGATGAAGTTGACGGCGCTGCCTGAGCGGGTCGCGTTCAAGTCGTATCAGACGGTGTTCGGGAATATTACCCTATTCAAGCTCGCGACGAAGATGGGCTACTACATGCAGAAGCCGCTTGTGCGCGGCGGAATGATCAAATCCGGGCCGCCGCCGCTCTCCGGCTGGACACAGTCGCGTTTTCTGCCGATGCTGCCCAAAAAGTCATTCCGTGACCGCTGGGGCGACCTGCAAAAAGAGCTGGCTGCGAAAAATACATCAGGAACGAAGGCGAAGGGAGGCAGCGCGAAGTGAGTACCGGACAGCAAGGAACAATGAGAGGCAAAGATGATTTTATGAGAAATATCTCCAGCCGTCTGGGCCGCCGCGAGCCGCTCGCCGAAGCGCCTTCGCGGCCGTTTATCGGCGTACCGGATTTTTACCGGGATCGCACACGGACGCAGGATGAGCTGATCGATGAATTTATCCAAAGCTGGACAGCACTGAGCGGCAAGACGTTAGTAATAGATGAGGCTGAAGCGCCGCAGGCGGTGGAAGCCTATATTCGTCAGCTTGCAGGGGATTTGGGCATCAAGCGGATTTCCCGCTGGGATCATGAGGGGTTGGAAAAACTGGGCTTCGACCAGAGTCTGAACGAAGCAGGTATTGAAGTTGTGACCTGGCGTGAGGGCGGGGCAGACCATATTGAGCTGGAAGGTCTGCCGACTGGACAGGACGGAAATTGGGCGAAGCGTTCGCATCTGCTCCATGCCGCAGAGCAATGCCGGCTTGGTGTTGTGTGGCCGGATTGCGCGATCGCCAACACAAGTACGCTGGCTCTGTTCAGCCAGGGCGGCAAAGGCCGTTCGGTCAGCCTGCTGACGGAGGCTATTGTCGCTGTGTTCCGTGCAGACCAGATTGTGTACCGGATGGGAGAGGCATTTGCGCTGTTCAAAAAGCAATACCCGAATGTGGCTGAAATGCCGTCTTCTCTGAATCTGATAACCGGACCAAGCCGCAGCGCGGATATCGAGAACGATTTGACCATCGGCATTCATGGACCGGGCAAAGTACATGCAATTATTTTAAAATAAGGATTTTCTATTTCCTTTCATAGATTTTATTCACCAAGGCTGCGTCTCCCTGCTCGTTCGCGGGAGGAGCAGTCTTTTCTATTTTTTATGTGATATAATAGAGTGGGAAATTTGGGAAATATTATTGTGAAAAACATTGAGCGAGTTGTTTAGCGAAATTCTAGTATTTTGCAAAAAGAAATATTCCTTAAATCATAATTTAAAAGATCAAATATTAATAAGTTGACAACTACTATTTTATGTATATACTAAAAAAAGTAACATGGATAATTTTGTAATTAAAGAAAACTTAGAACTATTTAATTTAATGAGATGATTATAGAAGGGGGGCAGCGGGGGTTCATGCTGGCAAGAATGATGAAGAATGATTTTTTGCGGAAAAAAGCGATGACGGTCACCCTGTTTATTTTCATTTTATTATCATCGCTGCTTGTATCATCCGGTACAAAAATGATTATGGATTTGACCGGCTCCATCCATAATTTATTTACCGCGTCTAAAATCCCGCACTTTGTCCAAATGCATGCCGGTGAGCTTAACCGGGAGCAGATCAACAATTGGGCTAAGGGCAATGAATGGGTTGAGAATCATCAGGTTGTTGAAATGATTAATATTGACGGTTCCAATCTGTATCTGGGTGCGGAATCCGAGAAGAACAGCATCATGGATATTGGTTTTGTCGTGCAAAATCAGGACTTTGATTTCCTGCTTAATCTGAATAGTGAAGTGATTCAAGTCCGTGACGGGCAAGTTGCGGTTCCTGTTTACTACATGCAGCAGAATGATCTGAAAATTGGAGACAAAATCAGAATTAAGGACGGGGGGTTCAGCAAGGAGCTTACCATTTCCGATTTTGTACGGGATGCCCAGATGAATCCTTCAATCATTCATTCCAAGCGCTTTGTCGTCAGTGAAAGCGAGTTTCGGTCATTGAAGCAAAATACAGGTGAGGCGGAGTATCTGATTGAATTCCGTCTCACAGATCTTGGCGCTCTGAGCGCCTTCTCGAATCAATACCAGGCATCAGACCTGCCTAAGAAGGGGCCAATGGTCGATTACAGCCTGTTCAGGATGCTGAACGCGCTGACGGATGGAGTTGTGGCAGCGGTTATTATATTGGTTAGCCTCATTCTTAATGTCATTGCGATCTTATGCATTCGCTTCACAATGCTGGCGACGATTGAAGAAGACTACAGGGAAATCAGTGTCATGAAGGCGATCGGCATCAGTCCGAAGGATATTAGAAAGCTGTACTTGTCCAAGTACGTGATGATGGCAGCCCTGGCATCTGGCGCCGGTTATATAGGGTCATTTGCTGTGAGCCGCTTCTTTATGTCGAATATGGTGCTTTATATGGGGACGGCGCCTAACTCCCTGCTGCCGTCTGCTGTGGCTTTACTATCAGTAGGAATCATATTCGCGGTGGTCGTGTTCTTTTGCATTCATGTGCTCCGAAGATTCAATAAAATTTCGGCGGTTGAAGCGTTGCGCTCAGGGAGTCTGGGTGATACCAAAATTAGCCGGAACCGTTTCTCGCTGTTCAATAACCGCTGGTTCTCCGTCCCTGTCTTTTTGGGCTTGAAGGATGTTATAGGGCGATTTAAGATGTTCCGTCTGCTGTTATTTGTATTCATTGTCAGTTCATTCATTATAATCGTGCCGCTCAATTTTCTGAATACTATTCAGGCGCCAAGCTTTATCTCCTATATGGGGGTTGGACAAAGCGATATTCGCATCGATCTGCGGCATTCGGATGATGTGGAGGACAGATTTAAGCAACTGGTTGACCATGTGAAGGCTGATGCGGATGTGACTCGTTTTTCTCCGCTGGTGACGAGCCAGTTCAAAGTGCTTAATCATGAAGGGACTCTGGATAACCTGAGTGTAGAGACAGGGGACTTTACCATTTTTCCGCTGGATTACACGGAGGGCACGGCGCCACGAAAAGGGAATGAACTGGCTCTCTCTTATAAGAACAGTCAGGAGATGGATAAGCGAACAGGCGATTCCGTCATTCTTATTGTGGATGGTAAAGAGAAGAGAATGAAGATCAGCGGAGTATACCAGGATGTCACGAATGGCGGAAAAACAGCCAAGGCGGTGCTGCCTTATAACAAAGAGGCTGTATTGTGGTATGTGGTCAGCTTGAACGTGAAAGCCGGCACTGTTATCACAGATAAAATTTCAGCCTATGAGCAGGCATTCTATCCGGCGAAAGTAACAGATCTGCAAGGCTATTTGCATCAGACCTTGGGCGGGACCATCAACCAGTTAAAGCTTGTAACGATACTGGCGCTGGTAATTGCTTTAAGCGTCTCAATTTTGATTACCTTTTTATTCTTGAAGATGCTCGTTGCAAAGGATAACAGCCAAATTGCGATTTTGCGAAGTGTGGGATTTGCACTATCAGGCATTCGAATTCAATATGTGACCATATCATTGATTGTATTGGGAGCAGGCCTTATTCTGGGAACCCTATTGTCCAATACGGCAGGTCAGCTGCTGATTGGCGGTATCATGTCGTTCTTAGGGGCGTCGAATATCACATTTATCATAGATCCGGTCCAAGCTTATATACTAAGCCCGGTATTACTGGCGGTAACGGTCATACTGACGACATTGGCAAGTATTCAGTCTATCAAGGCATCCAGCATATCGAAGACAATTGCGGAATAGGGAGGAAAACGATGGTTACGATTTTGGAAGCGAGAAATCTGAATAAATCTTACACAACCTTACCTGATAAGCCCCACTCCATTTTGAAAGATATTCATTTACAGCTGCAAAAGGGTGAATTTGTATCGATTATGGGGCCTTCCGGATCGGGGAAATCCACGCTGCTGTACACGATTAGCGGCATGGATCAGGCAAGCAGCGGCAGCGTATATTTTAGCGGCAGAGAGATTTCCGCCTTTCCGGAGCAGGCATTAGCCCAACTGCGGTTAACGAAGATGGGTTTTATATTTCAGCATATTCACCTGTTGAAGAACCTGAACATTCTGGACAACATTGTCTTGTCGGCCTATATGGCAAAAAGCAGCAGCAGAGAAGCCGTTAACCGGCGGGCGCTCACTCTTATGCAAAAGATGGGGATTGAAGAGCTGGCCCACCATAATATTACCGAAGCTTCCGGCGGGCAGCTTCAAAGAGTGGCCATATGCAGGGCGTTGATTAATAATCCTGAAGTATTGTTCGGAGATGAACCCACTGGAGCACTGAATTCCCGTTCAACCAATGAAATTATGGATATACTGGCTGATATTAATGCTGCAGGCACAACGATACTGCTTGTTACCCATGATGTAAAGGTAGCAGCGAGATCGGAGCGGGTGCTTTTTATGATGGATGGTGAATTGGTTGCGGATCGTCCAATCGGCAACTATGTGAAGGATAAGGATAATTTAAAAGTGAGAGAAAGCTTGTTAAGCAAGTGGCTTGTTGATATGGGATTTTAAACTATTTATTTTTAATTCGAATAGACCGACGGTCGGTCTAATAAAGACCTATGAGCATAGAATGATTTCCAGATGGCTATTACCATCTATCTTGTGGAGGCTGATTCATAAATGAGAGTGATGAAAAACCCGGATGAACGCAGGAACGATATTTTGGATGCGGCTGAGATGCTGTTTATTTCAAAAGGTTATGCCAAAACAACGGTTAATGACATTTTACAAGCGGTTGGCATTGCCAAAGGAACGTTTTATCATTACTTTCAATCCAAGGAAGAGGTGATGAACGCCAGTGTCATGCGTTTTATTAACAAAGGCGTCGCCGCGGCCAGGCGAATTGCAGAAGACAGCTCGCTTCATGCACATGAGAAATTATACCGGATCATTACAGGACAAGGTCAGGACAGGGGAAATAAGACCGAAATGATCGAGCAGTTGCATCATGTCCATAATATCGAAATGCATCAGAAAAGTCTGGTAGAGACGATTATCAGGCTTAGTCCGATACTGACGGATGTCGTAGAGCAGGGCATTAACGAAGGTGTCTTTCAAACACCTGCTCCAAAAGAGGTTGTAGAGTTTTTGCTCGTATCTTCGCAATTTTTAATGGATAGGGGCATTTTTCAATGGAGCCAGGAGGAGATTGAACAGAAGGCCCGCGCATTCGCATATGTGATGGAGACGACGCTGGGAGCTGAGGCGGGGAGTTTTTCGTACATTTCAGAAATGTATGCTAATGATTGAATTTGAAGCCGGGAAGGGGAATGAGAGATGGAATACACCAGTCAGAAGTCATTCGGGAAGTTTCTCATCGTATGGTTCGGGCAATTGATTTCAATGATCGGCGTAGGGCTGACGGCTTTCTCGCTGGGAGTCTACGCATTTGAGAAAACGCAGACGGCAACAAGCGTTGCCCTGATTACGCTGTTTGCGTTTGTACCAAATATTTTATTACGCCCGATTGGGGGCGTGCTTGCAGACCGTTTTGACCGGAGGACGATGATGATTATCGGTGACTTGGGCGCGGCAGGCGGACTTGTGTTTATCCTGGCAATTATGCTCACAGGGGACATTGCACTATGGCAAATCTATGTAGGGGTAGCCTTTAGTTCGGTGTTTTCCTCGTTGCAAAGTCCGGCTTATAAAGCATCCGCTACCGACCTTCTGACAGAGGAGCAATTTTCCAAAGGCAGCGGCCTTGTGCAATTGGCTGAATCGTCGAAGTTTTTGTTCTCGCCTATTATTGCGG
This sequence comes from Paenibacillus pinihumi DSM 23905 = JCM 16419, assembly GCF_000422505.1. Lineage (GTDB taxonomy): Bacteria > Bacillota > Bacilli > Paenibacillales > Paenibacillaceae > Paenibacillus_D > Paenibacillus_D pinihumi. The sequence continues at coordinate 42,992 of NZ_KE383865.1, forward strand.
GTATTCTTCTCAGCGTCACGACAATTGAGACCATTATGGTGATTAATATTTTGACTTTCCTGGTCGCCATCCTGGCCGTACTCGTCATCCGAAGAAGCATGAAAGCCCAAAGGGACCCGGCGGACAAAAAATCCTGGTACTCGGAGATTGCCGAAGGGTGGCATACGATCCGGACCAATAAAGGGGTACTTCTGCTGGTTACAATAATCTCCATTATTACGTTCTACCTGGGCTTTCTGGAGACCTTGATCGGTCCGATGATTTTATCCTTCTCCGATGCCAAGACATTGGGAACCTTCCAGTCAGTGAGTGCGATCGGGATGCTGATCAGCAGCCTGGTTATCGGGATTTTTACCATGACCCGCAAATATGCCAATATGCTGGTGCTGGGACTGATATTATCCGGTCTGTCCTTCTCTCTGCTGGGCTTTTCCACTAATATCTATTTTATTATTTTCGCCGGATTTCTGTTCCTCGCATCACTGCCGTTTGTCAATACAAGCGCGGATGTGCTCGTACGCAAGAATATCCCCAATGACAAGCAGGGGAGGGTATGGGGCATTATCGGTATCCTGTCCCAGATCGGCTTTATTATCGCGTACAGCCTGGCCGGATTTTTGGCGGACCATGTATTTAACCCATTACTGATGGAAGGCGGGGCGCTTGCCCAGTCGGTAGGTTCTGTAATTGGAGTTGGCCAGGGGCGGGGCATTGCACTGTTGTTCATTATTGCCGGGGTTTTCGTCATGCTGATTGCAGGCATTACCTCCCAATTGGGGGCGATTAAGTCGCTGGAGAACGGATTTGATACTGGACCGACAGATCAAAAGCATAGTGCACAGGATTAATTCAAATTGAACATTTAAAATAAGATTTTCCAAAAAGGGAGTAGTTCTTTCTAACCATATATACAGAGGTTCATCTCTGCGTAATAAGAGTTTCTAAAATAATAATGGATGCTCTACTTAACTTTTTATAAATAAGAAACTTTGTGCATTAATGTTAAATGCAGGAGGAATTATGATAGTATAAGTCGAATTAAGCCATATTGAGTCGATATTCCTGCGTCTTAAGTATGATATACAACGATTATTCATGTAGTGAGGTGAAGGTCTTGCCAAGAGAATTGAAAAAATTGGGGGAAGAATATCATAAGCTTCAGGAAGTAATTAATAAAAAGAAGAATTCACAGGAACCTTATGAAATTAATATTGTGACACCTATGTTTGGGGGGAGCAGCCAGCCGGGGGAGGTCAACAAAGACTTCCCTGTAAGAAGCTCGGCAATACGAGGACATCTCCGCTTTTGGTGGCGGGCCACAAGAGGAGCAATATTTAAAAGTGCTTACGAACTTCGAAAACGAGAGGTGAAAATTTTCGGAGATACGGATACGCCAAGTTCTATAAAAGTATGGGTAGAACGAATGACTCCTTCCATTCATTTGAAAGAAGCCATGGGTTATGGGGAAAAGAAAAAAGCAGATAAACCACCTAGTTTTGAATTTGTTAATAACTTACCACCATATGTGGCGTTTCCCTTCGATTACAAAAGAAATAGAAAAATGCCCATACTATTCGGATCTAACTATAAATTTAAACTCCATATTTACGTGGAAAATTCATCTCAAGATGAAGCGGGTCAAGAAGAATTGCAAAGAGAAATTGATGCAGCTATGTGGGGCTGGATCAATTTTGGCGGACTTGGCGCACGAACGCGCAGAGGCTGTGGAAGCTTGTACTGTGCTAAATTCTCACCACCGTCAGAAATAGAGTCCAATCAAAATATTTTCGAATGGTATGAGAAATGCCAAAGAGATTATGATTTGGAATTGCCTTTACTCGGTGACCACAGGGAGTGGCCTACACTTTGCAGGAATATTCGGGTAGAGCCTTATATAAGAACTTTATCAGCTGCATGGATTACAGTGATAAAAACTTACAAAAAGTTTCGCCGGGCACCCGATCATTTTAAGAAGAGAAGTCATTGGCCTGAACCGGATTCTATTCGGAGAATGACCGGCATGTATGGTTTCAAGCATGAAAAGTCGGTTACATTACCGGAAAATGGAGACATCGCTTTTCCCCGTGCCCAGTTCGGGTTACCAATACAGTTTCAATTCAAATCGGATAATCAAAATGAGCCATATAAAACGCAATTAGTTTCAAACAAAGGGGATCGCCTTGCTTCTCCACTTATTCTTAAAGCAATTGCTGTAAGTGCAGCAGATGGCTACAGCGTCATTGCGATATTAAATCAGCCCCCTATCCAGTCATTGAAGTTACAGATAGTTAAAGAAAACATTATGAAACCTCTTAAAACTCCAGACGAAGTGGAAAGTTTACTAGCTAAACGTGAAATCAAATATAAAGAGATTTATATTAGCCCTCGATATTTAGATGAGCATAGGCATAAAAATCCTATGCGCATTAAATCTGTATTTCCACATCGAGCTACCAGTTCGGCCATTGAAGCATTTTTGGAAAGTGATGAGGTGAACAAATGGAAGCCAAGCAACCAGCACAAATGATGATGATTTTTACGATAGGTCCTGTTCAGGATTTTATTGCTCAAGCAAGAAAGACCAGGGATTTATGGTTTGGTTCCTACTTGCTGTCTGAGCTTAGCAAGGAGGCCGCCTATCGCTTGCAGGAGCGTGGGGGGGAATTAGTATTTCCTTACCTTCATGATGAAATTCAACGTGAATCATTACGCGTAGCTAATAAAATATTAGGAATAGTACCAACAAACAATCCGAAGCAAATTGCACTTGATGTTCGGCAGGCAGTGATGGATTATTGGAAAGGCTGTACCAAGAAGGTCATGAATGAATTAGGCTGGTCTATTAATCCTGCAATGTGGAAACGCCAGATTAGTGATTTTATCGAATTTAATGCTGTCTGGTCAGAGTTGCCGAATCCAGGCGATTATAGCGCCGTTTTACGGAAAACAGAGAATTTGTTGGCCGCGCGTAAAACATTAAGAGACTTTCAGCAAAATGAGCCAGGGCTTCAGTTTGGAGAGAAAAAATCAAGTCTTGATGGCGGGAGAGAATCCGTACTGCTCCCTGCCCGCTTCGAAGATTATGCGAGATTTGGAATTAAAAAAAGTGAAACATTAGATGCAATTTCTTTAGTTAAGCGTTTATCACGCTATGTAATGGATACTCCTGCTTTTCCTTCTGTTTGTGATATTGCATTTCGAAATTTCGAGAAAGAAATTAATGATAATGAAAAATTAAAATCAGCAGTAAGCAGCTATTTGGCTGATATTCATACCAAGTACAGGGAAACATTTAAGTTTAACTTTAATGCTTATGATTCCAGACTGTTTTTTGAGAATAGAATTGAAGACTTCATAGAGGAGAATACAAGAAAAGGGGTCAGATTGGACGAAAAAGACAGGCAAAGAGTGATCAACGATATTTCTGTCAGATTAGGGATGCTTTTTGAGAAAAACAAGAGGCCCACTTCTTATTATGCTTTTCTTCTTTGCGACGGAGATCGGATGGGCGAGCATCTGCGAAAGCTTGAATCCATACACTCCCATAAAGAATTTAGCCGTCATCTGTCCCAATTTGCTTCTGAAGCCAAGCGAATCGTTGAGAAATATGACGGAGAACTGGTATATAGCGGCGGGGATGATGTGATGGCCTACCTGCCGTTATACAGTTGTCTAAGAGCCGGCGATGAACTGAGAAAATCTTTTGCAGCTATTATGCGGAAAGCTGTGCCAAGTGACAGGCAGCCTACCTTGTCTGTAGGGGTTGCAGTGGTACATATGCTGGAACGTCTTGGGGAAGTAAGACGGCTTGCATTGGAAGCCGAAAAGCTTGCCAAGAAAAACAGGGATGAACTCGCCATTATCATTCATAAACGAAATGGCAGTGACTTGATGAAAATTAGTTTGCCGTTTAGAAGCGATCCTGTTGCCAAACTGACCAGCATTCAACTGGTTTATTTAAAAGGAATATTCTCAGGTAAATTTGCATACGAGCTTCGTGATTTGCACGATGAGTACCAAAGTCTTGTCAGGCATTCTTCCTGGATGAGCGAGGAAGCTACACTTAGAGACTTGCTGCTACAAGAGGCAAAACGACTGGCATTTAAGAAGAAGCCGGAAAATGTATCCAAACAGGAAGTAGAACAGGAATTAATTGAACCAATTATCAATAATGCCTTTAATTCAGATCAGGCTCCGCTGGAGCAACTGCGTGTATTAGCTGAACAAGCCATCATTGCAGTTATGCTGGTACAGGAGGGAAGCTTTAATGAAAAAGCTCTTGCAGATTCAGCCGGTTGATCCAATTATTACGAGAGATGGAAGACCGTTTGGTGAAACACCTGGGGCAGTCGCACATAGCATGGATGAACTTTCTCCAAGTGTATTGGCCGGGACCATTCGAACTTTGCTGGGGAAATTGCTATCCGATTCCAGCTCAAGTCATCATATTTTCAGATCGGATATACTTTCCAAGCTAATGAAGGCAGTCATACGTGGTCCTTTATATCGACGGAATGAACAACTATTTTACCCTCTTCCAAAAGATATTAGCCTTTATGAAGAATTGGGACAGGCTAAAGCGAGCATTCAACGTCCAAACGAACCAACTGGCATTGCTGCATATTCCCAAGGGTTTCTGGGTACCGGAAAAGACGGACAGTATGAGGAAATTTTATGGCCCGTCTCTGTGCCGGACAATGTGAAGTCATGGAATAACTCTCCGGCTTTTATTTCCGAGGAATGGATGATCCAATGGTTAAGTGATTCCTTGACGGAGGATGACTGGGCCCGAGCGCTCGGGCAATGGCAAGCAAGCTTGAGTAGGGATGCGGAACATCTGGCTTCAACTGAAGAGGCCAAGCATTTTATGTCATCATTTGTTCGCGATATAAGGACTCATGTTGCAATCAACCCTGATACGTATAGCTCTAAAGATCAAGCTTTGTTTACAACAGAATCCCTTGTTATTCCTCCAGATGTGTCTTTGGTGGCAGAGGTGGAATATCCCGATTCAGATGTATCTTGGCCTGAAGATTTCTCCGCTCTGCATACCATTGGCGGTAAACGGCGTCTTGCACATTTTAGAGAGATACAGGGAGAGGGACTGAATAGTTGCCCTAATGAGGTTTTAAGGAAGTTGGACGGTGCGGCATATGTACGTATGGTGCTGACTACACCCGCATATTTTGCGAAAGGCTGGCTGCCTGGATGGCTAGATAAAGAACTGCAATCAACAGCAAATTGGAATAATCAGGTGCAATTGCAATTACGCTGGGCTTGCGTGCCAAGATGGCAGCCTGTATCAGGTTGGAGCTATGCCAAAAAGGGAGAAAAAGCAGTGCGGCGCATGGTGCCAGCAGGAAGTGTCTATTTCTTTCAGGTTAAGAATGGAAACCCGCGTCATCTAGCAGAAACATTATGGCTGAAATCTGTTTCTGATGCAAATCGGAGAAAAGGTTCCTTTGACCATGAAGATGGCTTTGGTCTGGCGTTATGGGGAGTATGGGAGCCTGAAAAATATAAAAGCAATTAGTAGGAGGGGAACAAATGAGCAACAGTAAACTGTATTTTGTTCATTGTCTGACACCAGTGCATATTGGTTCAGGCCAAGGGGTTGGTCTTGTGGATATGCCAATTATGAGGGAACGCATTACAGAATGGCCTTTACTTCCTGGAACAAGTGTAAAAGGGGTCAAGCGTGAACATTTTCGCCAGACAAAGGATAAGGAGATGCAATGGGTCAATGCTGCATTTGGCAAGGCTCCAGGAGATCAGGAAGGAAAGGATGGGAATGCAGGCGCTCTAGTTATATCCGACGGTCGGCTGCTGGCCTTTCCTGTTGCAAGCCGTAATGGCACTTTCGCCTATGTAACTTGTCCGTTTGCTATTAAACGAATGGTTCGGGATGTGAAAGCAGCAGGTCTGTCAATGGAGAATCCAATTCATGACAGTCTGGAAAAAATACTTTCTACTAGTAACCATTCAATTGAAAATCAAGAAAGTAACTTTGTTGTAGGAAACAGGGACATTAGTGTTCTTGTTCGTAACGGGGAAATACATTTGGATGAATTTGAAAGCCATGTTGCTGAAGATCAGGCTTTTGGGGAATGGGCAGAACGAATTTCCATACTATTATTTAAAGATGAGTTATCTCGAAAAATGTTTAGGGAACGGCTTGTTCTGATTTCGGACGAGGCTTTCCAATATTTTGTTACCATGTGCTGTGAGATTACAACCCGGATTCGGATTTCCGAGAAAACGAAAACCGTAGAAGATGGAGCCCTTTGGACGGAGGAATATTTGCCAGCAGAGTCTGTTCTGTACGGCATTGTGTGGTGCGATAAAATTCATACTGTTGGCAGTCAGGTAACTGAACGAGAATTACTCAAGGAATTAAGTGGCGAATTTATTTTGCAAATTGGCGGCAATGCGACTGTAGGCAAAGGGCGTATTCGATGCAGTTTCTCGGAGGGAACAATATGATGAAATCGTCAGAGCATCAATATGCGGAGGTAGCCTTGAAGAGTATTATCCATATAAAGGAAAGTGGGAGTGAGAGAAATGCTGAGGATTACGCAAGGGTATGCCATATCTTTCCTTCCATGGTGCTCTTGAATGGTTCAAGACTTACGATTGCTTTTTTTCATTCCAAGGGTCGATCAAAAGATGGTCAACTTTCGATGCACGGTCAATATTTAAAAGACCTGGGAAAAGCAGTGGGGATAGAGGGGCTCGAACATGAAACATTCAAAAACAGTACAGCATACAGACAGCTAACCATTCGCTTGCTAAAGGCGGCAAACTGGTTCAAACGCTATTCAGAGGGAATGTTGAAAGTCAACTCGTCCGGTGAGTAGACAAAGACAGGAGGTGGATAATATGAATGCGCATTTGGTATTGACGAAACACGGGAGTTTATCCGAAAATTCGGAGTTGTTGAGCGCTATAAAAGAAAAAGGGGATTCTAAAAAAAAGTTCTATTCTAAACTTTTACAGGATTATAAGCATGAATGGAAACAAGTACCGAGTTGGTATAAAGCCAAATTCAAGCAGCATTATGAGCAATTAAGCGAACCCAATTTCCGAATATTTAAAATTTCGAATCTGCAATCCGGTTCAGGTTTATTAATCGGAAACGGAGAAACCTCAGTCTTGGAAACACATTTGACACTTCATCGTACTTATGGTGTTCCGTATATTCCGGGAACTGCTCTAAAAGGGATTGCAGCCCATTATTGCGACCGGTACCTGGGTCCCGAACATCCTGAACTGCGAGCTGGGAACGAATTTTATACCATATTGTTTGGTTCCCAGGAGCAGGCGGGATTTATCCATTTCCAAGACGCATTTCCGACACCGGAAACAGTCGGGACATCGCTTGTACTAGATGTGCTTACCCCGCACCATCAGGAGTATAATCAGATCAAGCTTTCGAGCAAATCCATGCAGGAGACTTATCCAGCGCCAAGAGATGATGACTCTCCTTCCCCTGTTCATTTCTTAACGGTAAGAGCGGACTTTAAAGTTTTGCTAACCTGTGAGAATAAATCACAGGAGGGAAATGATTGGTTGACTATTGCCGAGGCTATTCTAGTTCAAGCCATTGAACAAGAGGGCGTTGGCGGCAAGACAAATGCTGGATATGGTCTATTTCAGATACAAGATGTTAATTGAAATTCTACGGGGGTATAATTGTGAGTAGCGATAAACGGAATAATAAAATTATTGCCAGTATAGCGAACAATTTTATTCAAACAGAGAGATATGTTGTCAACCAGCTTAAATTTGAAAATGAACATCATGTGACAATGGGTAGCTTCAGGGAAGAAGTATGGAAGTCTCTTTTTGAGCAAATTATTCCCAAGAAATTTTCAATAGAACAGTCCGTATTTATTATTGATTCTAAGGGACAAGTTTCCAAGGAAGTAGATCTGGCGATCTTTGATGAGCAATACACACCTTATATTTTTAATTTTAGGAAAATAAAGGTAATTCCAATCGAGGCGGTTGCTGCGGTCATTCAATGCAAGAGTAGAAGCTTAAAACCGGATAACTTGGTGAAATGGACTGAAAGTATTGATGTTCTTAGGACTTCATTAAAATCAGTAGCCCGGCTGTATTCGAACATGGCGACTGGGGAGTATGGGTTTGAACTGGATGAAGAGGGTATAGCTACAGCTAGATCTAAATCCATGCAAACCTCCACCCGACCAATAAAAATACTTTGTCATACGAATGAAGATTATAAGCAGGGTGGGGGCTGGAACAAACATTTTGATTTTATTTTGAATCCTGAGAATGACCGTTTGAAAGTAACAATAGTACCTGATGAAAAAGAGGACACATTGCAAAACTGGCACAGCAAGTTAAATCATACAGGTGAAGATCATAAGTTATTTAGACAGAACTTCGATGTTACTGAAGCAAAAGATATCAAATTAAAAGACTATAGAGTTTTTAAAAACGAGAATGAGGAAGATGAAGTTGCGTTATTGTCGTTAACCTTTCAACTAAATCAGTTATTAATGCTAATCAACAATCCTATAATGTTTCCTCATAAGGCATATGCAGATATGTTTAGAGAAGTATTAAAAGAAAAAAGGGATGATTTATGAACATAACCATACAACAAATCTCTGAATCTCAAAAATCAGTGCTCCGCCAATTGATCGAATTATATGAATATGACTTTAGCGAATATAATGATCAGGATCTGAATGAGTATGGGTTCTATGGCTACAGCTATCTGGATTACTATTGGACAGAGCCGGGAAGGGTTCCGCTCTTTATCATGGCCGACGGAAAATATGCAGGTTTTGTTCTTGTAAATGAGCATTGTTACTTTGACAAAGCACAAGGGAGCCGCTCGATAGCCGAATTTTTTGTCATGCGTAAATACCGCAAAAAGGGAATCGGCCACCAAGTAGCTGCTATGGTCTTCGATGAGCTTCCCGGTCATTGGGAAGTCGCTGTTCATCCTGAAAATCACGGGTCCAGATCGTTCTGGCAGAAGGTGGTTACATCCTATACCCGGGGACAATATGAGGTTCAGGATGTGCAAACTGAAGACTGGAAAGGGACAGCCTTCCTATTCCAGAGCGGTCTGCAAGCAGCAGATGCATAGCGATTTGTATGGCTATCGTGGGATTTTTCGAAGGCATTGATTTTGCGTAAACATATTAAATGCTATACAGATGCTCACCTTACATTTTTAAATGAAAATCAGACCCGAAGGATTACATGGTGCTCACCATCAATCCTTCGGGTCTTTTATTCTTGTCCGCCTCGCTCCCTATCCCTCAGCCTTTCCCGCTCCCGCAAGCGCCATCTCCTGGCGGTTCTGCCGTTTGCGGAAGACGATGCCGGAGAGCCAGACGCTGAGCTCATACAGCACAATCAGCGGCACCAGCACCATCAGGTGCGAAATGAATTCGGGCGGTGAGATCATCGCGGATACGATAACCAGCACCAGGTAGGCATACCTGCGCATCGTGCGCAGCCGCTGCGGAGTCAGAATGCCGATCGCAGTCAGGAACATAACCACAACGGGCAGCTCGAAGGCCAGCGATACCGGCAAAATAATATTCATCATGAAGCCCAGATACTGCGTAATGCCATAGGTCTCCACCAGCTCGAGCTTCCGTGAAATATTGGTCGTGAATGTGTAGCTCATGGGAAATACCACATAGTAAGCGAAGGATAGTCCGGCGGCAAAGCATAGAACCGTATATGGGATGTAGCGGAGCGCCATTTTTTGCTCCTGCTTGCTTAGTCCGGCCTTCACAAACTGCCATAGCTCGAACAGAATATAAGGCAGCGTGACCGCGATGGCGAAAATCAATGCAATATTCATATACATCCGAATGCCATCCCAAGGAGAGAAGACGTTCCAGCTGATCTCCGATGCCGGGGGAACGGTTTTGAGATGATTCAGGATTTTAGGGGAAATGATTAATCCCCCGGCTGTAGAAATGGCGATCATAACAAAAATCTTGATCAGCCGTTTGCGCAGCTCGCTAATATGAGCCAATAGGGGCATCATGCTCCCGCTTTTCATCCAAACACCTCTTTCTGCTGTGGCATGCTACTCTCTGTTTGTCTAACGTATTTCTACCCGCATGCTATCAATCAATTCCTTCTCTTTCATGACCCTGCCCGATTTTCCCATAAACTCATGTGCCTGACGCTTTAAGTCCCTTCTTCTTTAATTCCACCGTCTGGAAGCCATCCTGCAGCTTCTGATGAATCTCTTTGATTTTCTCCACATCCGAAAACGAGTATTTTCTGACACCTCCCGGAGTCCGCTGCGGAAAAATAAGCTGTCTCTCTTCGTAATAGCGAATTTGGCGGGCGCTTAAACCGGTCAATTCACGAACGGTGCCAATACTCATTACTTTTTTTTCCATAACGTAACCTCCTACTCAATTGGGATAAACAGGATATCGCGGATAACACTTTTTATATTACGTAAAGTAATCTAACATGTATATATGACTTTCGACCTATATAAATTAGATTACAGTCTCAAAATCTATGATTTATCAACATAATTATGCTGATAAAAATTATTTATGTTACATTTCATTACATAAAATACAGACGATCAGGTTAAGTCTGTGTTACTGTTGCGGTGTAGAGTTCAACCACACGGCAAAGGAGATGTCACATCATGCTTAATCAGGATCAGCCAAAAGAAATGAGCCGCAGACAGTTTCTGACGACGGTCGGAAAAATCGGCGGTTCAGCAGCTTTGTTCAGTGTAATGGGGACAATGGGGCTGCTGTCTCCAGAAACGCTCAAAGCAGCAGACTACACCCCTCCAGGGAAAAGTGATCTTTCCTTAACCAGCCGCAATGGTAAAAAAATTGTAATTCTCGGGGCGGGAATTGCCGGCATGACCGCAGCCTACGAGCTCGGTGAAGCGGGATACGATTGTGTCATACTGGAGGCCAGGGCGCGGACGGGAGGACGAATCTGGTCGGTGCGCCGGGGAACGACAGTAACCGAGGCGGGCGCAGCCAAGCAGGTAGCCCGTTTTGCTCCGGGACTTTATTTGAACGCAGGCCCGATGAGGATTCCGCAATTCCATGTCACGCTGGAATATTGCCGCAAGTTTGGCATTCCGCTGGAGCCGTTCAACAACGTCAATGACAATGCCTATTACTACAATGAGAACGTGGGGTCGCTCTCCGGGCAAAAGGTTCGCAAGCGCGCAGCGAAAGCCGATGTACGCGGCTATGTGGCAGAAATGCTGGCGAAGGCAGTGAACCAGAAGGCACTGGACCTGCCGCTGACGGCGGAGGAAAAAGAGAAGCTGGTGAATTACTTGAAGGTAGAGGGCGATCTGAATTCAGACTTGTTCTACAAGGGCTCCTCGCGCGGCGGATACAAAGATGAGCCGGGCGGCCGTCTGGATGCAGGCGTTGTCCGTGACCCGTTCGATTTGAAATCCATTATTAATTCGGGCTTCGGCAATTTCTTCAGCAGTGAATACAGCTATGACCAGCAGATGATGATGTTCCACCCGGTCGGCGGCATGGATGCTATCTCGAATGCATTCGAGAAGCGGCTTGGCAACCGGATCAAGCATCATACAGAGGTGAAGGAAATCCGCCAGTCCGACTCCGGCGTGCGGATTGTGTATACAGATTTACAGACCGGGCAAACCCAGGAAGTGACAGGGGACTACTGTATTTGTACGATTCCGCTGCCGGTATTAAAGGATATCCCGGCGGATTTCTCGCCGGCCATGAGCCGCGCGATTCGCAGCATCAATTATTCGTCGGCAGGCAAAATCGGGCTGCAATTTGGCCGCAGATTCTGGGAGGAAGATGAGCATATTTACGGCGGCAACACGCTGACCAATATGGACATTTCCTCGATCTATTATCCGCCTACTGAATATTTTGCCAAGAAAGGGCTGCTGCTTGGCTATTATACCTTTGGCCCGAATGCAGATAAGCTGGGCAATATGACGTTCAAGGAAAGGGAGAACCACGCGCTCATGCAGGGTGCCAAAATTCATCCGCAGTTTCACAAGGAGTTCGAGGCTTCATTTTCCGTTCACTGGAAAAAGGTGAAATACAATATGGGCGGCTGGGCGTCTTATACCCAGGAAGACCGTCAAAACCATTACCCGGCATTGTGCAAGCCGGACCGCAGGATTTATCTGGCAGGGGAGCATATGAGCTATATAACAGGCTGGATGGCCGGCGGAATCGAGTCGGCGCGCCAGGTCGTGACGGACATTCACCAGCGCGTGATGAAAGCATAGAAGAGGGGAGTTTTGAAAATGAAAATGAAGTTAAAATCGAAGCTGAAAAAGTGGTTGCCAGCGCTGCTCATAGCCTCCTGTTTTGCGGGGGCAACCGTATATGCCGCAGATTCGGCAAAGCCTGCCAAGCTGCCGCTGGAGCCGATCCACGAGGCGGAATTCTACGGCAATCCGTCCTCGTCCATCTCCAGTGCGGTGGCGATTCCGGCAGGAGCCGCGACTTTCCATACAAGCGGTACGGTTCCTCCGGTGCTAAATAAGGAGGGAAAAACGGTCTACGAAAGGTATGGAGATACGAAGACCCAGGGCATCGGCATCTTGAAGGAGATTGACAAGCAGCTCAAGGAGCAGGGCCTGACGATGAAGGATGTTGTCTATCTGCGGGTGTATCTGGTTGCCGATGCAGCCAAAGAGAACAAAATCGATTACACAGGCTGGTTTGATGCCTATGCCCAATTTTTCAATAACAAGGACAATCCGGTGAAGACCGCCCGCTCCACAGTAGGTGTTGCAGGCCTTGTCAATCCGGACTGGCTGATTGAGATCGAAGCCGTTGCAGTCTACCCGCAGCTTCACAGTCAGGACTGATTCAATCATACATCCAAAGGAGTGAAGCATTATGCTGCAAAATATCGGATTTCCGGGACTTATAATGATTCTGGTTGTGGTACTGATCGTATTTGGACCTTCAAAGCTGCCAGAGCTTGGCAGAGCAGTTGGACGGACGCTCCATGAGTTCAAGTCATCGGCGAAGGAGCTTGTAGCCGACCATAAGGAGGAGAAGGCTGCGGAGAAATAAGCGCGGGAGAATCATTTAGCTAATAGACAGGAGGGAATACAGGCAGCTTGCCCGTCAGGATGACGCGGCAAGCTGCTTCCGTTTGCGCCGCAATCCGGAGATGGCAAACGGGAGATACAGCAGGACAAAGATCAACAGCGCAACTCCTTCCAGTGCCAGCAGGTACCAGGGATACGGCCCAAGCAAATCCAGCAGGGAGGCGGTATCGGGTTTTCTGGCAAGGAACATGTAATTGCCGCCGGTGAGCATATTGACGACGCTGACCGGAATGAGCGCAATATTCAGAAAACCCATCGTGATCAAGATGGATTTCCATGTCGGGCGGAAGCTTTCCACCCAGACCATATACAGGGCAGACAGAATAATCAGGCTGTGCGAGAGAAAAAACAAAATAAACCTCAGATGGGGAAAGGGATAGGCGAGTACAGGGGTAAGCATCGCCTGGATGGCACCGCCGATCCCGGTAAAGTAAGCGATTTGGAATATAAAATGGCTGCGGAAAATCAGCATTACGATGCATAAATAAAGCGAGATGCTGCACAGCTCCAAAGGCAAGGTATCCTTCGGTTGGAATACGCCCTGCACCACATACCAGATATTCAAGGCCAGCTCACAAACAAGCAGCAGCAGTGCTAAAGTCCAGCGGCTAATCAGGCGGCTCCGGCTTTTCTGCCTGATCTTGTGGCGGAAGCTGTACATCAGGATGATAGATAATAGAAATGTCCCCAGAACAACCATATGGGACATGGAAAATGCAATAAAGCGTTCTGTTATGCCGGTGCCCAGCCAGTTCTGCATTGGAATCACCTCCAATATTGAATATGTACGCTTATCTGCGCCATATACGGTTACTTAATGACATTCTCCGCAGAACGGTGATCTCCTTTTTTATTTTTAGATCTAAGTTAAACGAGCGACTTTCGGGAGAACAGCCGCCTTGTGAAAGGTTCTTAGACAAAAAATCTCCGCCTTCCCTGGGGAAGACGGAGAGCAGCTTCCGGCACGGCAGTTCAGTCCGTTACCCTGTCTTGCAGGAACGGCTGGCCGTGTCGTCGTCATTGCAGAACGCAGCCGCAGGCATCTGCTGCTTCAGGCAACGGCAGGCATCAAGCTGAGTGACTGCAAGCGGAAGCATGCCTGGCAAAAGGCGGGTGCGCGCCGTGACCATTCATTACAGTAAGGCGATGACGAGCAGTTCAAACAGAACGAGCGGAAGGATGACATTATTATAGTAGTAGTTTTGCGGGAAGAACGGATTGAATGCGCGGTTGTCATGTCCGGGCTGGGACGTCGCCAGATACAGGCAACCGTGTTTGACATCGGTGATATAACCTTCATAAGTATCGCCATCAATAGTCTGGACACGGATCGGACGATTCGCGCATTGCTGAAGGGCAGCATTGATCTTATCCCGGTGGGTCTTGATATGCTCCACAGCATCCTTATGACAATTGTAAATGACTTGCGCTCCCTGTGCAGATTGGGTCATAGTATTACCTCCGTGTAATTTTATAGATCTATAAGCTCAAGAGCCAGTTGTTCAGTCTGCTGCCGGATAAGCAGTATGAATGACAAACAGGTCCGCCGCTTGTGGGCTTATATTTCTTGCGAAACGAAGCTGTTCGGCCTGAATTAGGCTTCAGCCGTTATCACTTTGCTAACACAGTATGCACATGCCCAGACATTGGTGAATCATTTTATTCATCATTTTAATACGCAAAAGGAGTGCATTCTGCCCAAGGCAGCTTGCACTCCTTTTTGAACCCGTTCATTAATTCATTCTCTAAATGCGGTGCATATTTTTGTCTATTTGCCGCAATTATTACCTGAGCGGAGACTGCTTTCCCTTAAGGGAAGGGAATTCAATCCGAAATGTAAGGTACTCCGTTCAATGTACAAAAGATTTTACAGCGATTCGCCGTTCAGGTAGTTGAAGAAAGGACCGTCTACCCAGAACGTGTAGGATTCGACTTTAACAGACGGATCTACTTTCGCAAAGCCTTCTTTTACCTCGGCAGCTTTTTCCGGGAGGGAGAAGGATTGTGCATAGTAGTGGCCGTCAACGATTTTGGTGTTGGCAATCAGCTTGTAGTCATCCAGCTTGGTTAGGGAGTAGTACAGCGGCTGCCACCAGGAGCCGGCGATCAGGCCTTTTTGGTCTTTTACATCTTTTTTCGCATATTTAAGGATGATGCCCTGGAATTTTTCTTTGTCTGCGACTGTATTGAATTCAAATTTCAGGTCGAATTCTTTGGCATACGTAATATAATTGCCGTTTTCGATTTTTACAACTTTAGCTGTTTCGCTCTCGTACGGCTCTCCCCACTCTTTCATATGAATGAATGCAGAGGTTTTAGGCTCCAGTTGTACTTTTGCATCCAAGCCTTCACTGCGCAGCAGGCCGATCAACTGAACGATGTGCTGAAGGTTGGAGTGTCCGTAAGTAATGGACAATGCTTCTACGAAATTGGCGTCAAAACGGGAATCCTTCAGGTTGTAGCCTGTCACGACATTTTGCTTGAGAGCAGTGTCCACTACCGTTTGCAGATTCGGAATTTGAATAATGTTGGATGTGCGGTAAGCATCTTGAATCTTCGTATAAATGTCCGCTTCGCTTACGTATCCGAGGTAGTGCTTGTAATTGCCTTGAAATGCTGCGATTTTGCCAAGCAGCACTTGAACGAGCTGGGAGGAAGCAGGCTTGCTCAATACAAGCTTTTCCTGGTAGGAGGCAGGCAGCAGGCCGGTATCGATTGCCGCAGCCAGTTCCTGCTTGGTCTTCAAGTCCAGCACAGACAAATTAATGCCTGCTTTGGTCAAAGCCGTGTCCGCTTTTGCTTCCGGGTAGGAATAAGCGAGTTCCTTCAGGTCGGATGCCCGGAGTGCAATCAGAATTGCAGCCAGATTGGTCAGCGGCTGCTTGGCAGCTACTGCAGGTCCGTTCAGAATGCCTTTGTCATAGAGAAGTGCAGCCTGGCTGAACAGGGCATCGGTTTTGTCCAAGTCAGAAAACTTTGCTGCGGATTCAGCAGTTGCTTTCGGCAACAAAGCAGCGACATAAGCGATCAGGTCGCCTCTTGTAATCGTGCCGTCTTCCTTGACTGTAATGCTGTACTTGTCCTTCAGAAAAGCGCCGTATTCAGTTGCATAGCTGGTGCTGGTTGTCACAGCAACCGGAGCAGCATGTACGGCGGCAGACAGCGGATTCAGCAACAGTGTTGCGGCAAGAGCTGCGCTAAGGAGTAATTTGTTTGCGGGTAGTTGCAAGGTTTTCATAGTTGTTCCCCCAATTTAATTCCGATCGGAATTCTTTATTGTGAAGTGTATCGTACCACCGAAAAGCTTCAGGTGTCAATTCATTTTTTTGAGTTTTTGAGGGAAGATAGAGGGCTTTAGACAGGATATGTACGGCAGAAAATACCTCTTATTTCTATTAATAGGATTCTCGTTCTGGAATTGGGTTTCACTCCAATAACGAGCTTCCATATATAAGGGCATGGGAATTTGTATAGAAATGTAAAAGCGGCATCAATCAGCCCTTGCTTCAAGCTCTGATGAGCAGCAAGGGCTGAGTAGCCATGTCCTGCCGAGGCAAGCGGTTATACGATATGCAAAATGATACAGGATAGTTCTTGCGCATCCAGCCAAGAGCCGTTTTCTGTTTCTTGAACGGAAGACGAAAGCCCCCAAAGTGTCTTCCATTGCCCGAGCTTGGGAAGAGGAACGCGGACGCGCTTGCGGGCGGGGTTATACAACACGTACAAATGCCGGGACGGATCGCCATTGGCATGATCGCGAAGGGTAAAGGCGATAGTGCCTGGTGCTGCTTCTTCGAATGCCAGATGCCGCCTGATTGCATCGGCTGACCGCATCCGGAAGGCTGAATGGTGCCTGCGCAGCGCGATTAGCCCTCTGATCTCATCTGCTACTGCCTGATAACGGGCGCATCGAATCCAGTCCATTTGGTTAATCTCATCCGGTGACTGATAGCTGTTGCCAACCCCTTGCTTGGTCCGCAGAAATTCCTGCCCTGCATGCAGGAACGGAATGCCCTGTGAAGTGAGGACGATGGCTGTAGCCAGCAGATGCATCCGGATGCGGGTTGCTTCATCCTCCTGCGGATTGGAGAGTGACAGCTTATCCCATAGCGTATGATTATCGTGGCATTCCACGAAATTCAGGCACTGATCCGGCTCCGCGGCATAACCCCTTATGTCTCCGCTATACGCGATCTCCCCGGCAACCCCGGACTTTACAGCCTGTTCCATGCCGTCTTGCCCGCTGATGAATCCTTTGGACTGGGGATTAAAAATGCTTCCCTTGACCGCATCGCGGAGACTGTCATTGAACTGCGCAATCCGCCGCAGTGCAGTAGCATAGTGCTGGTTGGCCCGCTGGTCATCGGGCAAGGTGGAGCCCATAATCCAGCCTTCTCCGGTCATAATAATTTGCGTATCGATGCAATCCAGCCGGGAACGGACAGCATTCATTGTTGCAATATCATGCAGTCCCATCAGGTCAAAGCGAAAGCCGTCCAGATGATATTCCTCCGCCCAAAAGGCTACAGATTCTACGATGAACTTGCGCATCATCGCCCGCTCCGAGGCGGTTTCATTGCCGCAGCCGGACCCGTCAGCCAGTGTGCGGCTTTCTATATCGCTATAGCGGAAATAGTAACCGGGGACAAGCTGTGAGAAATGACAGCGGTAGGCATCATACAGGTGGTTGTACACGACATCCATGATGACCCGCAGTCCTTTGGCGTGAAGCGCCTGTATGAGCTGCTTGAGCTCCCGAATCCGTACCGCCGGATCATAGGGATTGGTCGAATAGGAGCCTTCCGGCGCATTATAATTTCTTGGATCATAGCCCCAGTTGTAACTGGCCCCTACATTGGTCTCATCAACGCTGTCCTCGCTGTAATCAAAGATCGGGAGCAGCTGGACATGGGTTACGCCGAGTGAAGCAATATGATCAAGACCTGTTGCAATACCGTCAGGTCCCCAGGTACCGGTTTGGGCGGCGGCTATGAAGGTGCCTCTATGGTGTGCACCGCTCTCTGGCTGAATGGTAAGGTCGCGAATATGGACCTCATAAATAACAGCATCAAGTGTGTGCTCAATAGAGGGCCGTGCATCATGCTCCCAGCCGGGAGGATTCGTCTTCTCCAGGTTGAGGATAGCACCGCGTGTGCCATTGATCCGTACGGCTCTGGCATAAGGGTCGACAGCTTCATTCCACTGCTGCCCGATTCGGACCCGGTACGTATAGCTCCAGCCTTCGAGATCAGCGTCTGCCGCTGCTCTCCATATGCCGCGTTCTTCCTTTAACATCGGCAGGGCGCGGCCTTCTGTATCCTGATCGTCCTCGTACAGCATGACAAAAGCTTCTTCCGCAGTGGGCGCCCATAGCACGAAGCGGGTCTGTGCGTGTTCATAATGACAGCCCAGATCATCCCCGTTGTAGGCAAATTGGCTATCGAACTGCTCCGAGAACACAGATAGGCCATTTGCAGCTTCGCTGCTCCCGTAATCGACCGGGCGCCGGGGTTCCTTTTGTACAGCCATTGCAAAGCTCCTCCGGTAGTCTTCTTGAATTACCTGTTAAAAAGCGTTCTGGACGTGTGGTATCCAGTAAATATTTTCCGTTTTCCATTGATATTCCGGTATTGTCGATCATAGCGCCCCTGTCATAGGGCGTCAAGCAGATCAGATATTTTGGTTCAGACTTGCAATTCGCTTTCCATGCGAACAATTACCAGCATGCCACATTTGACCGGCTGTCAGACCTGCGGCCTTAAATTTGACCAAACTGACGGAGATAACGCGGGTGGGTGTATTTCACTGTATGTACAGGAGAACACTGGCGTGAGTCCCGTTAAATAAAGGTGCATGCGAACCTTGTGATTCATTGCTGAATGGTAAGGGTAAAAATTGGCATCCTAAAAAAGAAGGATAAACGTGCAGTCGTTTATAAGAAGCAGGTATTCGGATTTCACAAATATGAGGCCAATAGACAACCGAATTACAAGGAAGAAAGGAGCATGAATCATGAAATTCAACTTGAAATGGCTGCTGCTTGCCGCTGCAGCATTGTTTATACTGGCGGGATGCCAGAATCGCGGAGAGATTATGCCACCCAACCAGCAAGCAGACGGGAACACTGCCGGATCGGGCAATGGAGCAGGAAACGGTAACGGTGGATCAACGCCTCCGGGCAGCGGAAATACAGCGGGCGGTTCCGGTCAAACAGAGCATAATGACCATTCCGGACATCAGCCGTCTGGTGAAGTCACAGCATTGCGGCTTGCAGACTTTGACAAGGGCTGGATAGGCGGTGACGGCTGGATTGCCCGCACGGATAACCGGGGCAAGGACTGGGAAATCCAGTATGAAGGGAAGGGAAATGTCAATCAATTGTTTGCCCTCAATGAACGACAGGCCTGGGCGACCATCCGCACGAATGGTCAAGCAACAGGAGGATCACTGGAGCTGCTGCATACAGCTGATGGCGGTTCAAACTGGAGAGCAGCCGGAGAAGTGCCCAACGACGGTTTTTTGCATTTCGTTACCGAGCAGGAGGGCTTGAGCGGCAGTGCCCATACGACAGATGGCGGGGCTACGTGGTCTGCGCTGCCTGTTCCCAAGGGGATATCAGGTGATCCGTATTTTAATAATGCCAGCTATGGCTGGGCGGTGACGAACGGCAATGGAAAAATGAATGTCATGCGCACGGAAGATGGCGGTAAAAATTGGCATGCGGTCATGTCCCGCGAGCTTGCTGCCGAGCTTACGGGGACGGTCATCCGCTCCGGAGGCAAGGAGGATGTCTGGATTGAGCTTGTCGGCGATTCCGGAATGACGCAGACGTCATATTCCCTGTTTCACTCTAATGACGGCGGCAAGACATGGACGACGGTCATTAACAATTCGACGGCAGGTGCGGGACCGGCGCCGGGAATTCCGGCGGGAGATCAGAACGGCGCGAAAAACGAAGGCACGGGGCCGGGACTGCTGTATGTTGTGGATAAGCAGACCGCATTTATGAGCGGAGTATGCCATGCCTGCGATAACCCGAATACTATCGGATGGACCCACGATGGCGGCAAAACCTGGCATAACAGCAAGCAATCTTTGCCCGGGGTGGGACCACAGCAGCTTGGCTTTGCAGACGGCAAGCATGGCTGGTGGGTTATATCGGATGGGGATAAACCAACCTTGCTCTATACGACAGAAGATGGCGGAGATACGTGGAAGGAAGCTTCTTCATTCGAGCCGGCCAGTACAGGCCAGCAGCCGTAACGAAGTCGGGCAGGGCTTTAACAGCATAGGCTGGGCACAAAAAACGAGGGGATGCTTCGGCGTCCGCCTCGTTTTTTCCTGTTGAAAGTCAATATACTTTTTCAAGGGTTCGAAGCAGGCTGTAGGCTGCTGAAAGGTTCGAACTAGAACCCGCTAATTTCTCCGTTTCCGCGGATGGCTGCGGCTTGGTGCTGCGTATTTGCATGGAAAAAGCCGTGTCCTCCAAATGACTTTCCTCCTGCAGTGATGCCTCTAAGCATGACACCGATATCTTCACTCACGCTGAAATCAGCCAGCAGCTGATGCTGTGTAATGCCATCTGCATCAATATACCAAAGCCTTGAGCCCATTTCCGTCACAATGACCAGCTTCGCAGAGGTAAACTCCAGTTTTTCCTCGGTCCCGTTTCTTGCGATATTTAGTTCAATCAGTTCATATTGCTCCATATGCGTCCACCTTCCCTGCAGCGTCTGTCTTTACTTAATGCCTGCTTCAAATTTTAAAGGTCGTCATCTTTATTTGCAACATATCGGCAAATGGGTGCGTCTGGAAATAAAACACAAAAAAGGGGATGGGTCGATGTCAAAGAAAGCAGTTTCCTGGGTAATGGTCTTCATCTTGCTGGCGCTGGTAATTTCCGCTTGTTCTTCGAATAAATCTTCCGATACGGCTGCTTCCAGCGGGACCGACAGAGCTGCTCCAGCAGAGGGTTCTGTCATGCCTACTTCAGAAGGCAACAGGGCAAGCGAAGAAAAGCTTACCTCTAATTCAGTGTCTGTGCAGTCGGAGCCTGTAGAAAAATCCTCCAGAAAACGGTTGGATGCGCTTCCTGGAGGCCAGTCAGGACCTGAGCCTGCAGCAGGCCAATTGACGGCAGGCGAATGGGATGATGCTCTTAAATGGGCTGACTGGCTGAACCAGCTCAACGGACACAACGGCTCAGAGGCGATCAAGCTATGGGGAATGTACCCCCTCCAGCGGATAGCGGTTGAAATAACCTCCGGCAGAAGGGCGGCGGCGGATATTCAATTAGCGGTCAAGGACAAGGCCGGGGAGACGTTATGGGAAGCGAAGACAGATATACAGGGGAAGGCGTATGCGTACCCGTTGTTGTTCAATGAGCCAAAATGGCGAAAGGCCAAGGGCGATTACCAGATTGAATTGCGGTCAAACGACCAGGTAGTTCACACGATGGAAAATGTCCAGTTCACCAATTCTGAGACTCTGAAAATCGATATTGGCCCGCAGTCGTTTCTTTCTGATCAGGTGGATTTGATGCTGGTTGTGGATACGACAGGATCGATGGGAGATGAGCTGCAATATTTGACCGCGGAGCTTAAGGATGTCATTACACAGGCGGTGGAGCGCAGCAAAGATAAACTCGCGATGCGGATATCGGCCAATTTTTACCGGGACCACTATGACGATTATCTCGTCCGGTCATTCCCGTTTACGAAGGATGTTGATGAGGTTATCCGGCAGCTGGCCGCCCAGACAGCGGAAGGGGGCGGAGACTATCCGGAAGCGGTGGATGAAGCACTGCACAATGCCTTGTATGAGCATGAATGGAGCGGCAATGCCAGGGCACGCCTGTTGTTCCTTGTACTGGATGCCCCGCCCCATGACGACAAGCAGACCTTGTCCCGTATGCAGGAGCTTGCCCGGGAGGCTGCCCGGATGGGGGTCAGGATTATTCCTGTTGCATCGAGCGGCGTAAACAAGGATACGGAGTATCTGCTTCGCACGCTCGCTGTAACGACCGGGGGAAGCTATGTTTTCCTGACGGATGACAGCGGCATCGGCAATGAGCATATCAAGCCGGATACCGGCGCATATGATGTCAAGCTGCTGAACGAGCTGCTGGTCGAAGTGATTCTCCGTTACACGCAGCAGCAGTAGCATCGGCGCCAGACGGATGTTGGGCATAGGGAATGAGCGGCTATAGTGAGTGAAACATCAGAGCCGGAAAATCTTCATGAGCTGTGATTCACAAGAGGGGCATTTTTTAAAGTGTCCTTTTTGTGGCCACGGCTCAATGGCGGTCTTTCGGTTTTTTAAAAATTTGGTACGTATTTGACATGATTTAACCTCAAGGGTATCTGGACAAAGACGGGCTTTTTCATCCAAACTAAAGGAAGATGAGGATACCATTTGGGGTTAAATGAACCGTTATGGGGCATGGGGGAAGTGCGATTATGCATGAAGAGCATACATATGAAATAGCTGGCGGAACGCTGCGGGCAGCGCCGCTGGGAGACCGGGCGATTGTACTGACGGCCGGGAATTCAGGTGACAATGAGACATCGCAGCTTCTGGCGCAAGTTGGCCGCCGGTTGAGACAGGTTTGTCCGTTATGGGTGGAGGATATTGTGCCTGCTTATGAGACGGTGACGATATACTATGACCCTTTTTCACTGGTTAAAGAAGCAGCAGCCGGAAACATGGGACAGGCCTCTCATGAGGAGGCAAGCCGGCCTTTTGCTGCCGCTGTGCGCATCATCGGGAGACTGCTGGAGCTGCCGGAAGGGCAGAAGGATGAGGCAGCAGGCCGTCTCATCCATATTCCGGTTTGTTATGGCGGCAGCGGCGGGCCGGATCTGGAGGAAGCGGCAGCACGGTCGGGGCTCTCCGCAGAGGCATATGCTGCCATGCATGCTGAAGCGGAATATACAGTAGCGATGCTCGGATTCATGCCGGGCTTTCCGTATTTGACCGGCTTGCCGGAAAGACTTGCGCAGCCGCGAAGAGCGGAGCCGCGCAAAAGCGTGCCGGCAGGTTCAGTAGCGGTAGCAGCGCAGCAGACCGGTATTTATCCGGTCAGTGTGCCGGGCGGATGGCAAATTATCGGCCGCACTTCTGTGCGCTTGTTTGACAAAGATGCGGCTGAGCCTGCTTTGCTGCGGGCTGGCGACCGGGTGAAGTTTGTGGCGGTTCGGGAAGACGAGCTGGTTCTGGAAGGAGCGTGGAGCCTGTGAGTCTGACCGTACTTGAACCGGGATTTTATACGACGATTCAGGATTTGGGACGTCCCGGTCTCCGCCACGCAGGACTTGGAGCGGGGGGCGCGATGGACAGCTACGCGCTGCGCGTGGCGAACCTGCTGACAGGCAATGACCCGCAGGCTGCGGGTCTGGAGCTGACCCTGTCAGGACCGGTGCTCCGCGCAGAGCAGGATATGCTCGTAGCCATTACCGGGGCGGATATGGGGCCGCGAATTGAGGGCGGCATGGAGCTGCCCATGTGGCGGCCGGTATGGCTTGCGGCCGGCACGGTGGTGAGGCTGGGGCGCGCGGCTGCCGGCTGCCGCGCCTACCTCGCAGTGGCGGGCGGCATTCTCGTGCCGCCGCAGCTGGGCGGGCGCGGCACCGACGTGCGCGCCCGTATTGGCGGCCTGGACGGCCGCCCGCTCGCCGCAGGCGACGCGATCCCCTGCATGGCAGCAGGGGATCTGCCGCCGCCTGCGGCTGCGCTGGCTGCGCGGCTGCGCCAGCGCGCCCTTGCGGAGGGCCGCCGCCGGATGATGGCGGCCCCCCGCTGGTTTGCGCCGCCCCGTGCTTACGGCGGCGCAGGTACGGACGGCATCGTGCTGCGCGCGATGCCGGGGGCGGAGAGCGGGCAGTTCAGCGAAGCTGCCCGCACAGCCCTGTACCGGGAGCCGTTCCGCGTGGCTCCCGCATCGGATCGCATGGGCCTGCGCCTGAGCGGGCCCATGCTGGAGCGAACCACCCGTGCGGAGCTGCTCTCGCACGGGGTAGCGCCCGGCACCGTGCAGGTTCCGCCGGGAGGCAGCCCGATTGTGCTCGCTGCCGATTGTCAGACTACCGGCGGCTATCCCAAGCTGGCGCAGGTCGCTTATGCCGACCTGCCGCTGCTCGCCCAGGCCCGGCCGGGCGACATCATCCGCTTTCAGCCTGTTGCCCTGGCTGAGGCCCAGCGGCTTGACCTTGCGCGCGAACAGGAGTTGTCCGTGCTGGCAGCAGGGATTAAAGCTGCAATTAATAGTTTGTGAGCTGCATTCGTTTAATAAGTGTTTTTATAGGGAGATTGCATCAAAAACAAAGGCAAAATATGCGGCAGTAATAATTATGAAGCACAGATTGGACGAAGGTGAACTTTTTTTTCGCAAAAAAGATCAGCAGGTCTGATATTTGTAAAAAAATAGTCTATATTTTACAGCGTCATGTCGTTATACTATAGAAACCTGGAATAATTGATTAACGGAGCTATACATTTAATAGCGTCAATCAAGCTGAACTCTTGTCAAAATTAGGCCGGATTTGTGCTTGCATATGAGTCTGCGCTATAAGCAATACATGCCATGTCGGCACCGATACCTAAGCCCTTCAAGAGGTATGAAGCTTTTCTTGATGTTATATTTTTGTCAAAGGGGATTTCCACTTGAAAAAGGTAGATTTGAATTGTGATATGGGAGAGGGCTTCGGTGCCTATTCCTTCGGGCAGGATGAGCTGCTGCTGCCTTTTATATCCTCGGCGAATGTTGCCTGTGGCTTTCATGCAGGCGACCCCCATACGATGCGGGATACCGTCACCAAATGCCTTGACGCCGGCGTGGCCATAGGCGCGCACCCGGGACTCCCCGACCGGCTGGGCTTCGGCCGCCGCCCGATGCAGGTTGATGCACGTGAAGTCTATGATTATCTGCTTTATCAGATCGGAGCGCTGAATGCTTTCGTACAGGCTGCTGGAGGAGCGCTTCGCCATGTGAAGCCGCACGGGGCGCTCTATCATATGGCAGGCAACCAGCCGGAATTGGCAGATGCGGTCATTCAGGCTGTAAGGGATGTCAATCCCGGGCTTATCCTGTTTGCCCAATCAGGCAGCCTGCTTTTGAACAATGCAGCTGCAGCCGGGCTGAATACCGCAGCGGAGGCGTTCGCTGACCGCACCTACCAGCCGGATGGCAGTCTGACACCGCGAACAAGCGCTCATGCACTTATTAATGAATCGGATCAGGCACTCAAGCAGGCCATTTCAATTGTTGCTGATGGATTGGCATTTACACCTGAAGGGGCTGGTGTGCCGGTCCATGCCGATACGCTCTGCTTGCACGGCGATGGAAGCCATGCCGCTTCTTTTGCAGAGATGTTGAATCAAGGTCTGCGCACGGCTGGGATTGCCATCTCCGCTCCCGGGAGGCCCGCATGACGATCAGAAGGGCGGAACTCAAAACAATCGGCGCAGCAGTGGCAGCAGGTCTGAGCTTTGTCATAATGCTGTTGCTTCGCGATTCCATCTATACCGTATTTGCAATTCAGGATTATCTGCCCTTTCATACGATTATTAAATTTTTCAGCTTTGCCATGTGTTTTGCGATTGTCTTTTTAGGGGCAATCTTTTTTGTGCAGACTCTGACGAGACAGCGTCTGCTGTCTGCGGCGTTGTTTGTCATCATCGGAATGCTGGAACTGTGTGGCACGCTTTCCTCATGGGGCATGTCCTTGCTGTATAAAAATGCAGGCAATGCCTTTGATTACAGCCTGATTAGCGGTACCGGCCAGCTTGCAATGGCGCTCGGTATTTTCATTATTTTTACCAGGGATGACAAGCAGGTTCAAGCTTCGGCACGCGGTGTTCAATTTACACTTGCTCTGGTCGGGGGCGGATTGCTGTGCTTGATGATTCAATTCATGCTGCACCAGTTTCCGGCGTTTTTTGCAAGCGAAGCGTACACGATCTTTTATTCAGCGATGCGGCTGGCTACGATCGGGCTGCTTGCACTCTCCATCATTATGGTGATGTACCGCCACAGGGAGGAACGGCCCCAATCCCTGCTCCTGATTGTACAGTCCCTGATTTTCTTTTTCGTCGCCAACATCGAGCTTATGATTTCGCGCACGAACTGGGATACCGATATGGCAGCTGGACATTTGTATAATTTAATCGGGTATTACTTCCTGCTGCGGGGCATTTACTACGTTACGCTCGAAGAGCCGCACCGGCAGCAAAAGCAAGCCGAGGAACGCATCAATTATCTGGCTTATCATGATGAATTGACAGGATTGTCCAACCGGAGACTGCTGAAGGAACGTCTGGACTCTGAGCTGACGAGGGCCAAGAGCAGCGGCAAGAAAATGGCGGTCATCCTCCTCGATATCGACCGTTTCAAGACTATTAATGATACCCTTGGCCATTCAGCGGGCGACCAGATTCTTGTGGCGGTCGCGGGGCGGCTGCAAAGCATTGTTCCGTACCCGGAATGCGTCTTCCGCATGGGCGGCGATGAATTTACAATTATTCTGCCTTACCTGCGCACAACAGGAGAGGCCACGGCGACGGCAGAGGCGGTTATGCGTCTGTTCCATTCTCCGATTGTAATCGATGATGCCGAGTACCATATCACGATCAGCCTGGGTATTTCCTTTTATCCCCATGACGGGGACAGTGTAGATGTACTGGTCAAAAATGCCGACGTCGCGATGTACAGCGCCAAGGCTCAGCGCAATGACTTCAAGCTGTTCACCCCACAGATGAATGAGCGGGCAGGCGAGCGGCTGCGGCTGGAGAACGACCTGCGCAAAGCATTGGAGCAGCACCAGTTTACCCTGATGTACCAGCCGCTTGTGGAACTGGAGACAGGGAAAGCAGTCGGTGTTGAGGCGCTCGTCAGATGGAACCACCCGGAGCGGGGAATGATTCCGCCTGGCGATTTTATTCCGTTATCCGAGGAGACCGGATTTATTCTTCCATTGGGGGAATGGGTGCTTCATGAAGCCTGCCGCCAGAACCGGCAGTGGCAGGACGAAGGCATGACACCGATCATTGTCTCGGTCAATTTGTCCATGCGCCAGTTTAAGCAGTATCAGCTCGTAGAGCGGGTGGCGGCGATCCTGAGAGAAACCGGGCTTGAAGCCAGATATCTGGAACTGGAGATTACCGAGAGTATGACAACGGAAGTCGATTATGCCGTAGAGACGCTGAACAAGCTCAAGGCATTGGGCGTACGAATCAGTGTGGATGATTTCGGAACCGGATACAGCTCCCTGATTTATTTGAAAAAACTTCCGATCGACAAGCTGAAAATTGACCGTTCCTTTGTCAGCGATATTCTGCATGACAGCAATGATGCCGCAATCGTCACCACGATTGCAGCGATGGCCAAGCACTTGAAGCTGCGGATTACGGCTGAAGGGGTGGAAAACGTCAATCAGCTGGAGTTTTTGAAAGAGCAGCATTGTGAAGAGGCACAGGGTTTCTATTTTGCCAAGCCGATCCCGGCGGCTGAATTTGCCGCGTGGATGCAGACCCAAGGCTCGCCGCAGGAGACGTTGGAACAGGCTAGCGTGTTAAAAGTGTGATTAAATACAATCGAGTAAAACAGGAATAGTATTGGGAAGAAAGCAGCGGGCGAAAAAACAGTAACAGAAAAGTAATAGCACAAAAGAAGTAACAGAAAAGCAGTAAAAAAAAGCAGTAAAAAAAGCAGTGACAGAAAAGCAGTGACAGAAAAATAGTAATAGTATGACACTTGAAATTAAAACTATTGAATCGTAGTCAAAACAATAAATAAGCAAATATGAAGCATGCATTGCAAGCATTTGAAATACTCGGTATAGTTATCAATTAAGTGCATCATTCACAGCACAACAACACGCTAAAAAGTGAACGATCTGATCGGATTGAAACAAAAACAGGCAAAATGTCCTCTATAGAAGGACGTTTTGCCTGTTTTGTCTGTCAAATGGTGGACACGGTATACCTGTAAGATGCCAGGCTTTTCTAAATGTATTATAACTATATATAGATGTTAATTATAGAATAATACTATATCTTGAAAAGAGGGTTTAGGAGACTTACTATAGGGTTCTGTCCACTATTTGACAGACAAATTCATCATTTTGTCTACTTCCAGTGGACTCGTTAATGATTAATTCCCAGTACAAAAAAGAAACAGCCCTGTTCAATTCTCATGAACGGGGCTGCTTCGTTCTATCCATTTAAAAATCTCAAATTAGCTGCCGACTGTTACGGTTCTCAGCTCTTTCGCAGCATCGACCATACGGCGCAGTGATTCGATCGTTTCGTCGACGTTACGGGTTTTCAGGCCGCAGTCCGGGTTGATCCACAGACGCTCAGCCGGAACTACTTCCAGCGATTCACTGATAACCTGTTTGATTTGCGCTTCTTCCGGCAGGTACGGGCTATGGATATCATATACGCCCAGACCGATTCCCTTTTCATACGATTCCTTGCGCAGCGCTTGAATCAGCGTACCATGGCTGCGGGAGGTTTCCAGGGAAATGACGTCCGCATCCATATCCTCGATCGCATCCAGGATTTCGTGGAAATCGCAGTAGCACATATGGGTGTGGATTTGGGTTGTGTCTTGAGCGGAAGCAACGGACAGGCGGAATGCCTCAACGCCCCAGCGCAGGTAGTCGTCCCAATCACGGCGTTTCAACGGCGCGCCTTCACGAAGCGCAGGCTCGTCCACCTGAATCATGCCGATTCCGGCTGTTTCAAGTGCTTTTACTTCGCTCAGAATCGCTCTTGCCAATTGGAATGCCACTTCGCGGCGGGTCAGGTCATTACGTACGAACGACCAATTCAGCATTGTGAGCGGTCCGGTCAGCATGCCTTTTACCGGCTTCTGTGTCAGCGATTGTGCATAGATGGTTTCTTTGACAGTCATTGGCTCGGTGTGCACGATATCTCCGTAAATTACCGGAGGCTTCACGCAGCGGGAGCCATAGGATTGAACCCAGCCATTCGCTGTGAAGATGTAGCCGTCCAGCTTTTCGCCGAAGAACTCAACCATATCATTGCGCTCGAACTCGCCATGAACCAGAACGTCAATGCCGAGGTCTTCCTGGATTTTAATCCATTCTGCAATTTTGGCATCAATGAATGCTTCATAGTTTTCATTGCTCAATTCGCCTTTGCGCCATTGTTGACGCGCTTTGCGGACATCTGCCGTCTGCGGCATGCTGCCGATTGTTGTCGTCGGGAGCAGTGGCAGCTGGAAGCGCTCCTGCTGCTGTTGATAACGGGAAGCGAACACTGATTTGCGGTTCAGCACAGCATCTTCCTGCTTTCCTGCATCACCCGAAAAACGGTTGCGCTCCGGGCTGCTCTTGAGAGCGGCGAAAATCGCAGCATTTGCTTCCAACTTGCCAGCAACAGAGGAAGCGTCAGTCAGCGCACGGCTGATCAGTTGCAGTTCTTGCAGCTTTTCATCCGCAAACGCCAATGCAGACAGGGTCTCCTGCGGCAGCTTGGACTCATATTTCAAGGTCACCGGCACATGCAAAAGGCTGCTGGACGGCTGAAGCACGATGAATTCTGCTTTCACATGCTTTTGCAGTTCTTGAACCAGCTCAAGGGTTTGTGCAACATTAGCCGTCCAAATATTGCGTCCGTCGATAATACCGGCTGCCAACAGCTTGTCCTGCGGATAGCCGTGTTCAGCGATTCCTTTCAAATTCAGGCCGCGGTCATGGATGAAGTCAAGCCCGAAACCATCAACTGGCAAACGGTACAAGGAAGGCAGGTCATCCACGCCATCGAAGTACGTTTGTACAATCAATTTCAGTCTGGTTGCTCCGCGCAATGCCTGGTACACTTCCTCAAGCAGTGCCCAATGCTCGGCTGGAACGTCTCCGGCTAGAGAAGGCTCATCGATTTGAACTATGCTAGCCCCGGCAGCTTGCAGCTCTTGCAGAACCTGTACATAGACAGGGAGGAAGCTGCGGACAATGTCAGCGAGCTGATCGCGGGAGAAGCCTTTGGATAGGGAAACATACGTATATGGACCTACAATGACCGGCTTGGCATCAATGCCAAGCTCCTGCTTGGCTTCATTATAAGCTGCAAGCCAAGGGTTGCTCACGAGCTTGGGCGTGAAGCCGCTTTTCCATTCCGGTACAATGTAGTGGTAGTTCGTGTTGAACCATTTGGTCATTTCACCTGCGTTAATGCCGGAAGCGCCGCGCGCCATGGCAAAATAAAGCGACAGCTCATCTTTCTGCTCGATCGCTGCAAAGCGGTCCGGCACCACACCGAACGCCACGCTGTGATCCAGCACATGATCGTACAGGGTGAAATCCCCGACAGGAATCCAGTTCACACCGGCTTCCTTTTGCTTGCGAAGGTTGCTTAGACGAAGCTCCTTCAGTCCGGACAACAGCTGCCGGGCATCAATTTGCCCTTTCCAGTAACTTTCCAGCTGCTTTTTCCATTCTCTTTGCTCACCAATTCGCGGATACCCCAGATTGGATACCGTGTAGCTTGCATGATTACTCATTTTTTATCCTCCTATCGACCGTAGGGTGGTTTGTTAAGACACAGGCAGGTCTCCTGGCTTCAGTTCATTGCCGGATCATTCTTACCTTCCCGGTGTAAGTCACCAGTGGCTGCACGACTGCTGGAATGAGAGGCTCCCTGTTACAGTGACGGGATCGCGCCGGACTTGCACCGGCTTCCCTTTTAAGCTTCGGGCAGTCTGTTCGTACAGTTCTGCCTTCGGCCACCTGAGTCCGTCTCCATTTTAGAGACAACAACACTAAATATACTTTTTCATGCATGAAAAAACAATAGAAGAGATGGAATTTCATATCAGAAAAAGTCTTGTTTTTCTAAGGATAAAATGGATGATAGAATTATAGCTGCTGCTAATTAAAAAAGGTGCTGAACTCTGCTTCATCGCAGAGCCAGCACCATTTCTACTTTAGTAACCTACAATATGGAACCCGGAATCGACATGAATGACTTCACCGGTGACGCCTCTGGACAGACGGCTGAGCAGGAACATTGTCGCATCGCCAACCTCATCCTGGTCAACATTGCGGCGCAGAGGGGCTTTTTCCTCCATTGCGGTAATGATGTCATTGAAACCGGAAACCCCGCCCTTGGCAGAGAGGGTGCGGATTGGCCCGGATGAAATCGCATTGACACGAATTTGTTCCTTGCCCAAATCTTCAGCCAAGTAACGGACACTTGCTTCAAGGGACGCCTTGGCGACACCCATTACATTGTAGTTGCGCACCATTCGTTCAGCTCCCAGGTAGGATTGGGTCACAATGCTGCCGCCCTCAGTCATCAGTCCTCGTGCTTCTCTCGCCATCGCTACCAGAGAGTAGGCACTTACATCATGCGCCAATTGGAAGCCTTCTCTTGTCGTAGCCGCGAATTCCCCTTGCAAATCTTCTTTCTCCGCAAATGCCACGGAGTGCGCCAGCCCGTGAATAACGCCGACTTTCTCCTTGATTTCCGCAAATGCTGCCGCGATGCTCTCATCACTTGATACATCACAGGCTACGCAGAGCAGCGGCTTGATGCCGTTCTCGTCCAGCAGCTGGGTCAGCTTCTGGAAGGAGCGCTCTTTCCGGTAGGTGAAGATCAGATTTGCTCCAGCTTCATGGAGTGATTTGGCGATCCCCCAGGCGATGCTCCGGGAGTTGGCAATCCCTGTAACGACGACATTTTTTCCGCCCATTAAACCTGACATTCCTGTAGTTGTCATGCTTGATATAACCTCCGATAGTCCATACTAATCTCTTTGTATCAGGCGTGAATCAGAATCGGCTTCATTCTGTATCTTTGTAACAAAAACTTGAAATTGATTTTTAATACAAGATATTAGTACCTGATACTAAATAAGATGATAGTCTAATCATAATGCTCTGCGGTTTAATTTGCAAGGGTGGGCAGGCGGGGCGGATGAATGATAATTTCCGCAATTACCGATGAAACCCTTTTTCCAATTGAATGAGTCTGCCGGTAATTAAGCCGTTTTCGTCCTTGTGGAATAGTGTTGCAGTGTAGGTATCATCTCCTCCGCTGATTGATAGGCGTCTAACTGAGAAGCCGGTCTCTCCTTCCGCAAATAATTGTTCGGGGGGCTCCGTTACCCTTTTTCCGTTATAGGTATATATGATATTTCCTGACTTGTCATAGCTTACTTCTTTTACAGACTCGGGAATTTCACTGCCGATCTTCTCGCCGTTACTTATTTTAGCCTTTAAATCTTGTATCCAGTTCATCCATTCTTCGTCCTTGTTACTCGAAGTTTTTGAAGGTGATATGTTCAGTAATTCTTTCAAATAAGCTTCTGCCTTTGCATGGTCTGCTTTTGCTGTATCGAGAGGGAGATCAAACAATGCGGAGCCGGGGTATTCTTCCCGTACTTGAATTTCACCGCTAATTTCGTCATACCTGAATGCCTCGTTGCTATAAAATTTGGTGCCGCTGCTGATCGCCAAATACACACCTCTGTCTGCAAACAGCTCTACCTGGTCACACTCAATAATTCTGTACATGATTCCATCTATTACGGTCTCGCTGTATGCACCGTTCATTGAGGCAATATTAACCTGCCATGGTTTCTGTCCTTTTATTAACGGTGAAATGAAAAATGAATCCTCGCCATATTCAGAATCACTAGTCTTCGGCATCGGGTTGCCGTCCTGTCTGGTAATCGATACGACCGCATACGTTCGTTCAGGATAGATGTCTTCGTTCGAATGTTTAAACGAACTAAGTCCTGCTCCCGATACAAGACCGTGCAACGTAAAACGGTAGTTTCCGGAGTCAACGGACTGGTTAACTTGAATCGCGCCTTTGCTCTCGAATGCATCCGCCAGCAGCTGATCTCCCAAATTTTCGGCAACCTGTTTGGGACTATAAATATGAACCGCGGCATAAGCGGATAGAGAAAGTACGAGCAGCAAAACAGCAGCCAGTAGCCCTGCGGATAATGTTTTTCTATACTTATGCTTTATCTGGTTCCGCTCCTTTAATTCACTTATAATGCTCTGATTCAAGCTTTCTTCGGGCTCTGCTGTGGAGCTTAATGATTGTCTGAGCAATTGCTCCCAATCCGTATCCTTCATGGGGAAACAACCTCCAATGCTTTTTTCATTGTTTGACGGGCTTTATGTAGTCTGCTCTTCACTGTTCCCTGTGGAATTCCCAGTGCCAATGCAATCTCCTCAACGGTCATATCCGCTGTATAATACATGTAAATCGGAAGCCTCAGCTTGTCCTCCAACTGGTGGGTAGCATCCTGAATCAAGGTGCGAAGTTCAATAGAAATCACTGCGTCCTCCGGGGTTGCTTTGCTTGTCGTCGAATCCAAACTGTTGGCAGCTGCGTCGAATTCAGTTGTGGGTGCAATTCTTTGTCTCCATGCAAGCTTGCGACGATGATTTTTATACAGCCGTACTGCAATCGATATTAAAAAAGCTTTGGGATTGTGAGATGGGTTCATCTTGAATCGCAGCTCCACAGCCTTAAGAAATGTATCCTGATACAAATCGTCTGCATCGGCTTTGTTTCCCGCGAGTTTGTAGCAAAACCTGTAAATCGACTTTCCATGCTGCTCCACAAGCTCAATCAAATCATCAATATTCAAGTCACTACTCCTTCCTGATAGGCCATTCAATTCTATATTGTCATAACCCAGATATTGGTTCACCTTTTTGGTGAAAATTATGAAAAGGGAGGGTTGTTTGGAAGGTTGTTGCAAATTTATTTGGCGCGGTGAAAGACTTCGATGGTGGAACTATTCTATAGGGATTACCGGGCAATCTTACTTTTCTTTTTAATGTATCATGAATCCATAGAAGGGATTTTTCATGGACAGTTTATATTGAATTGTCGGGGTGTATCACTTATTATGAAAGAACATGGTGAATGTATTTTATCTCAGAAAGGCCTTGAAAATCGCTTGAAATTTAGATCAATCTTTTCACGCCAAGAAAGTGCGAATGTGAAGCTCACATGAATTTCCCGGTTCCTTCGCACCTCGAAGTTTGTCGAAAACACTCGAAAAACTCTTGATTTGAAAAAAGTCAAGCTTTTATATCGGTTTGTTGTTGTAATTTTTGCAGATAATCAAGAGAATTTATGTATAATCAGCTTTTAATGCCTCTTTTTCGCTGTCGCACTCTATGTGAGTGCGTGGATTGAAACTTGGCCTGTGTCAGCTCTCGTCATTGCCAGTACCATGTCGCACTCTATGTGAGTGCCTGAAACCTAGCTACAAGTACAAGCCCTCAACCCAAAAAACCAGCCCTCTCGTCCAAACGAAAAGGCTGGTTTCCCATTACTTTCTTTTTAAATTAATCCTGCGGCCCTATGCTGTGCTACAGCTCGCTAATCCTTACAAATCTCCCCAATTCATATTGGAAGACTTGCTGTAGTTCGTAACCTTCTGCTCAAAAAAATCGGTCTTCATCCCATTCATGTTGCTGAAGCTCTCAACCCATTTCATCGGGTGCTCGGTGACTTCGGGATACAAAATGTCAAGGCCGAGCTTTTTCAGGCGTTCATTGGACAGGAACTTAATGTACTGGTCGATAATCTCATTGGTCAGCCCGGCAATTTGATTGTTCGTAATATACTGTCCCCACGCAATCTCATGCTCGACTGCGGTGCGCATCATCTGACGCAGTTCCTCAACCAGAACCGGCGTGAACAGCTCCGGATTTTCCTTGCGAATCTCGCGGAAGATGCCCTGGAACAGAGCCAGATGCGTCAGCTCGTCACGCTGGATATATTTGATTTCCGATACGGTACCGAGCATTTTGCCCTGCCTCCCAAGCGCATAGAAGAAGCTGAAGCCGCTGTAAAAATAGATGCCCTCCAAAATATAGTTGGCCATAATCGTCTTGATCAGGTTCTGTGCCGAAGGGTCGGCAATGAAATTTTCGTACAGATCGGTGATGAACCGGTTGCGCTTCAGCAGGTTTTTATCCTCACGCCACAAATTGTAGATCTGATCGCGCACCTCTGCGGAGCAGACGCTGTCGAGGATATAGGAGTAGCTCTGGCTGTGAACCGCCTCCTGAAACGTATGCACGGTCAGGATCAGATTAACTTCCGGCGCTGTAATATATTCGTTAATGTTCGGCAGGTTGGCCGTTTGCAGGGAGTCCAGGAAGATCAGGAAGCTGATGATTTTGTCATAGCTGTTGCGCTCGGAATGGGACAGATTTTTATAATCTTTGGCGTCCTGCGCGAGCGGAATTTCCTCGGGAATCCAGAAGTTGTTCATCATCGTCCGGTACATCTTGGTTGCCCAGTCGTACTTTACGTTGTTGAGCTCAATCAGATTGGTCGTATTGCCGCCGATCATCCGGCGTTTGCCCCAATCCCGGTCGCCATTTTCGTTGAACAGCTTTTTGCGGCTCAGTTCCATCCGTTATTCCTCCTTCTATTTAAGAGCTGCAACTAACACAATCCTCAACCTCAAGGCTCTGGTTGCGGCAGTAATAGACCGTCTTCAGTCCGTTCTTCCAGGCTTCCATGTACAGTTCCAGAAAGTCCTTGGCGGTATAATCCGGCGTAATATATAAATTAAAAGACTGAGACTGGTCAATATGGCGCTGGCGGCGTCCCGCGGCCTTGATGCTCCAGTGCTGATCAATATGATGCGCCTCTTTATAAAACCAGAACGTATCCTCATTCAGATCAGGGGCAGTCTGCGGAATGACGGCATTTTTCTTCTCCTCAATGAAGAATTTGTCGAAAATCGGGTCAATCCCGGCCGTTGAACCGGCGATCAGCGAAGTGGAGGCCGTCGGCGCAATGGCAAACATCCACGCATTGCGGACACCATGACCGGCAACGTCTTCTCTCAGCTTCTTCCATTGCGGACTGTCATAACCGCGCTGCTCGAAATACGCGCCACTCTGCCATTCGCTGCCCTCAAACGCAGGATAGGCGCCTTTCTCACGGGCAATCTCCATCGATGCCCGGATTGCACAATAATTGATCCACTCGTACAGTTTATCAGCTTGCTCCAGATGCTCATCGCTTTCCCAGTTGATCCGGTTCAGTGCCAGCCATTGATGATAACCGCTTGTTCCAAGACCGACAGCCCGGTATTTCCGGTTCGTTATTTCCGCCTGGGGAATGGGATATTGATTCAAATCAATGACATTGTCCATCATCCGCATCTGGCAAGCGACAACCTCGGCAATCTCTTCCTTCGTGCGCGTGCGCCCCAGGTTCAGGGAGGAGAGGTTGCACACAACATAGTCGCCGCTTTTTACCTGTGTCGTTATGATGCCATCCTCATGTGTCGTTGACACATATTCCGTAGCGCTCATATTTTGGCAAATCTCTGTACACAGGTTCGAGCAGTATATGATCCCTTTATGCTTGTTCGGATTCGCCCGGTTCACGGTATCTCTGTAGAATACAAACGGTGTCCCGGTCTCAAAAGCGCTGGCAAGTATCCGTTTCATAATCTCAATCGCCGGAATTTCTTCCTTGGACAACTCCGCATGATTCACGCATTCCTCATAACGGCGCTCCCATTCCTCGCCCCAGGCGTCCTCCAGCGACCAGCCCATCAGCGTGCGCACCTCATGCGGATCGAACAGGTACCATGAATCCCGCTCCTCCACCTTGCGCATGAACAGGTCCGGGATGCAGACACCGGGGAAAATATCATGGGCCTTCATGCGGTCGTCCCCATTGTTCGTTTTGAGGTTCAGGAAATCCAAGATATCCTTGTGCCAAACGTCCAGATAGATCGCGACAGCTCCCGAACGCACACCAAGCTGGTCGACGGCAACAGCTGTATTATTATAGTTTTTGATCCATGGCACGACTCCGCCTGCTACACCCTTATACCCCCGGATGTCAGAGCCGCGGCTGCGTACCTTGCCGGCATAGATGCCCATGCCGCCGCCGAATTTGGACACTTGGGCGAAACTCGCGTCGACATTGTAAATGCCCCACAAATTATCCGGGACCGTATCAATAAAACAGCTTGAGAGCTGATGAAACGGCTTGCGCGCGTTCGCCAGTGTCGGGGTGGCAACGGTCATCTGGAGACGGCTGAGCACATCGTAAAATTTGCGCGCCCAGTCCAGCTTGTCTTGCTCCTTCATCGCGAGGTGCATCGCCACACCCATGAACAGCTCTTGCGGCAGCTCCAGAATTTCACCGTCGAAGCCCTTGATCAGATAACGGTCGCTCAGCGTTTTCAGGCCAATATAATTAAAGAGGTAATCACGTTCAGGCACGAGATAGCTGCCGAGCTCACGGATTTCCTCTTTGGTGTAATGGTCCAGAATATAACGGCCGTAAAAGCCCTTGTCTGTTAAATAAGTGATCAGGGAGTAAAAGTCGCCATAGCCAAAATAACCGTATGTGCGGTTAATCTGCGCTTCCTTGTACAAATCATAGACGAGCAGCTTGGCAGCAACATACTGCCAGTCCGGCTGCTCCGCACTGGTTTTTTCAACGGCAACCTGAATGAGTGTGCGCTGAATTTCCTTGGTCGAAATGTTGTTGCGGAAGTAAGGCAGCAGTGCGGTCTCCAGCTCCAATGGATCACAGCCGTCAAACCCTTCACAGGCAAAATCGATGACCTTTTTCAGCTTGGAAAAAATAAGTTCTTCCTTCTGTCCGTTGCGTTTTATGATGTCCAAGGCGGTTCACTCCCTGTCGCTATAAAATTGTCACGAACACAATATATAGATTATCACTTTAAAATTACTACAATATATGGTATTTGTCAAGAAAGACTCCTCGCGATCAATGAACAAAATATGGTAAAATTCTTTTGACGTATTTGTGACGCAGGATGCGCAAAGAAAAATAATAAGTATACTATAGGCTATATAGGCTGAACAAAATAAACGAAAGCAGGATGACTAGAATTTGAAAGAATTCTGGAGAACTGAGAGTTAGAAACGAGAGCCCGAGAATCGGACGCGCGAAATGCCCATGAATGGCCGGGGCCATATTTTAATCTGCCCTCCTTTCTGATAGACTTACGGAAAGGTTGGATTTTTACCATTGAAATTTTTACCAGTGGGCGCGGACAAGAGAACAAGGAAAGAGAAGGTGTTGATAGAAGTATGTGGAATAATCGTATCGCTGGATATCGCATGACATTATGGAGGGGGATCGCGCCGTTCATATTGGTACTGATAATGCTGGCATCCTGGGCTTATGCTCCAATGCAGGCACATGCTCATGCTGTCGCCGAGTTGATGGTGCCGGAACCGAACACGCAAATGAATGAGAGCCCTCCAAAGGTTGAAATTCATTTTAATGAACAGATTGAAACCGGAATCGGAGGGATTCAGGTACTGGATTCCACCTCTAAGCCGGTGACGGAGGAGAAGCATACGATCTCGGAGGATCGCAAAGGGATTTCACTCAACTTGCCGAAGCTTGGTGAAGGCGTGTATACGGTGTCCTACTCGGTCGTATCCGCGGACGGCCATCCGGTGTCCGGCTCATATATCTTCGTCGTAGGAAATCCGCCTAATGCCAGAGACGCCTCTGCATTTGACCTGCATAAGCAGCTCGGCCATTCCGGTCATGGCGCTTCGACGGAAGTAACCGTAAGCGAGCTCCTGCTCTATCTCAGCAGAGGGCTGTATTACGCCGCGCTGCTGCTCAGCACGGGCCTGATGCTGTGGTATGGCATGTTGAAAGACAAGACCGAAGTACAGCGCAGACAGTTCAGCAAATGGGGATTGTGGACGATTCGCGGCATGCTGGTGATCAGCCTGTTCTACGTCTTTATCCATGCCCGTGAGCTGATGGAAGGGCAGCCGACATCGGATTGGGGCAAGCTGTTCACCAAAACTGAGGTCGGCATATCCTGGCTGATTCTGATTGCGCTGGCGCTTCTCGGGTTCCTGGTGCTGAAATCCGGCTCAGGAATAATCAAAATGCTGTGGGCTGCTGCACTGCTCATACTGGAGGGCTTCAATGGCCATGCCGCAGCGTATGAGCCGAAATGGTATTCGCTGCTTCTGGATATTGTCCACTTGGCTGGAGCAGCAATCTGGGCAGGCGGTCTGGCATTCCTGCTCGTGCTGTGGCTGGAGGAGCGGAAGGATGCCGGACGATTCGCAGTTGCATTCTCACGGGCAGCCTGGATCAGCATCGTCGTGCTGACGATTACGGGATTGCTAAGCACGTTCCTGTTCCTGCCGAATCTCTCCTACTTGTTCTATACGTCATGGGGAATTCTGCTTGTCATCAAAACGGTTCTTGTACTGTTCGTCATCGTGACGGGCGCGCTCCTGCGTTTGAGAGTACGGCGCGGCGACCTGCCTTCCGGAAGTCTGCTCAAGGTGGATGTGAGCCTGATGGCGGCAATTATAATTGTGGTCGGTATCTTTACGTATATCAGTCCGCTTCCTGCAAATACTCCGTTTTCCAAGCATTTGATGGGGACGGATAAGCATCTAACACTTCGTATTACGCCGAACGTACCGGGCGAGAACCAATTCATCGTCAAGGTGTGGCTGCCGGAGAAAGACGGAAAGCCAAACGAGCCGAAGCGGGTCAAACTGCTGCTTCGTTCGCTGGATAAGCCGGATCTTGGAGCTATTGAAGTGCCGGTCGAGCAGTACAAGGATGAGGAGATCGACACCTTCCCGGACTTTACGAAGGCTACGTATCAGACGAAGGGGCCATTCATCCCGTTCCCTGGAAAATGGAAGGCAGAGATTCGCATCCTGACGCAAGAGGATGACGAAATTGTGCATTCGGAAGAATTCCGGAATTATTAAACAAAAACAAGGGGGGAGCGGCATTGACATATAAGCAGCTCAAGTGGTTGATATTGTCAATCCCTACGTTGACCATCGGTTTGTGGGAGTATTTGCGGCATACGCTGCTGCTCCCCTATATGTCCATGGAGCTCGGCAATTTGCTGGCTCCTTTTATTGTGTTCTTTGTTACCATTACGCTGCTTCGCAAGCTGTTTGCCGTGTTGGAGCACGCGCAAGATTCGCTGCGCAGGGAGCAATCGCTTAAAGCAGCGCTGGAACAGCGGCAGCAGTTGGCCCGCGAGCTGCACGACGGTATCTCCCAGTCACTGTTTCTGTTGTCAGTCAAGCTGGATAAGCTTGACCGGGTGCAGAGCAGTGTTGAGGGAAAGCAGCAGACGGAGCAAATTCGCGAGACAGTGCGGCATGTCTACGACAATGTCAGGCAGTCAATCGCTGCGCTTCACAATAGCCCCGTTGTCACCGACAAACCATGGATGCAGTCCATGCACAAGCTGCTCGATGAAATCCGCGAGGACAGCGGACTGGAGCTGACGCTTGACTGGCAGCTTGCCGATGCCTGGCTGTCGCCAAAACAGAAGGTGGAACTGCTCGCGATCTTGCGGGAGGCGCTTATTAATGTCCAAAAGCATGCCCGGGCCACCGCGGCTGTAATCAAATGCTATCCGTATACGGAGGACGGCAACGGCTTCATCTGTACGGTCACGGATAACGGCATCGGGGCAGGGGTGGAGGAATTGAAGCGCAAGGGCTGTTACGGCATCAGGTCGATGGAGAGCCGGGCTTCGGCAATGGGCTGGCAGTTTGAGGTCGGGAGTCCCGACGGGGAACATATGCTGCTGAGCTCAATTGCGGACTCGTCAGGCCGGGGAACGCAAGTGACAATAACAAGCGAAGGGAGCGGATGAAAGGATGACGGATCAGGTACGTGCTATCCGGGTTCTGATTGTGGATGACCACCCGCACGGGCGTGAAGGAATGCGCACCGTGCTTGAGACGGACCCGGCCTTCGAGATTGCTGCGGAAGCGGTGAACGGCGAGGAAGCGGTCCGGCTGGCAGCCGAACTGGAGCCGGATTTGATTTTAATGGATATTAATATGCCGCAAATGGGCGGGCTGGAGGCTACGCAGCGGATCAAGGCCGCTCAGCCCTATGTCAAAATTGTCATGGTCACGGTGTCCGATGACATTACAGATCTGTTCGAGGCCATCAAGCGCGGGGCGCAAGGCTACTTGCTCAAAAATTTGCGGCCCTCCTCCTGGCATGAGTATTTGCGGGCGATTGCGGTGGATGAGGCTCCCATGTCCAAGGAGCTGGCCTTTCGGATTTTGCAGGAATTCTCCCGTGCCCAGTCCAGCACACCCGAACCCGACCGGGAGCAGGGACAACAATCACCGGCATCAGCAGGATCACGCCGCAGATCAGGAAGCGGCGCTCCTGTCTCTCCGCTCACGCCGCGGGAAACGGAAATTCTGGAGCGTGTCGCCAAGGGAGAATCCAATCGTGAGATTGCTGCACTATTCCATCTGTCTGAACACACGGTCAAAAATCATTTGAAAAATATTTTGCAAAAGCTGCATCTGGACAATCGCGTGCAGCTTGCCCGTTATGCGATGGAGCAGGGCATAGCAAAAGGCCGTTTTCCCGGCTGAGCAGGAAGCGGAGTTTCACAGTTTGTTCACGGGCATATAGCCCTTTCGAGTCATGTATTGTGATCCGGAGATGATTATACTTGGCTACAGATACTATACCG
This sequence comes from Paenibacillus pinihumi DSM 23905 = JCM 16419, assembly GCF_000422505.1. GTDB lineage: Bacteria > Bacillota > Bacilli > Paenibacillales > Paenibacillaceae > Paenibacillus_D > Paenibacillus_D pinihumi. The sequence goes on from NZ_KE383865.1 coordinate 84,628, forward strand.
AAATTGGAAGTGGGGATCTTTCATGAAAAAATTATTGAGCGCAGCTCTCGTCTCTATGGCGATGTTTTTGTTTGCGGGAATTGCAAGTGCGCATGTCACCGTTCGGCCGGCGGAAGTGGGGCAGGGGTCTTATGAGATTTTTTCTGTCCGTGTTCCAAGTGAGACAAGCGGAACAACAACCAATGCGATTGAAGTACGGGTACCGGACGGCGTTGAGGTGCTGCGTATTGAGCCGAAGCCAGGCTGGACTTATGAGCTGACCAAGGGCGACGGAGACAAAATTACGGCCATCAAATGGACTGCTGAAGGCAAAGGACTTGAAGTAACCGAGTTTACCGAATTCCGTTTCCAGGGAAAAGTTGGCGCGGATGCAACAGAGCTTAACTGGAAGGCTTACCAAACCTATGCGGATGGCAGCAAGGTAGACTGGGTTGAAGCTGCTGACGGCCAATACCCTGCATCTGTCACTGTCGTAACTGCCGGAACAGGCGGCAGTGATCACGGGCACGGCGCAAGCGCCGGAACAACAACACCAGATCAGCCTGCCGATCAGGCAAGCGGCCAGTCAGATACTGTAGCGGCAGGCTCCAACAGCGTGGACCGCGGACTGGCAATCGCAGCATTGGCACTTGGTGTCATTGCAGTTATTATTGCACTTGTACGCAAGCCGCGCAAAGCTTAAGCTGCAGGCTGCAATCAAGGCTGTAGTCAAGGCTAAACAGACTATATATTAATGAAGCAAAAAATCAGAGACTGCTCTTTACGCTTATGCGTAAGGAGCAGTTTTTTGATGTGCTTATTCATTTTTTTCATTTCTCAGATTTACTGCTCAAAATAAATGTCCTTGCGCACCCCGCCTTGCTCCTTCTGCCGCCAGCCTCCCGGGCTGATACCCGCCAATTCCTTGAATACACGGTTAAAATGATAGATGGTCTTGAAGCCTGTCCGCTCTGCAATTTCCTTCAGGCTCAGGCCGGAGTCGGCCAGCAGCGTCCGGGCTTTGGCAATTCGAAGCCGCCGCAAATACTGGGAGAACGTGCAGTCGTAGCTGCTGCGGAATACCCGGCTGAGATAGCTGCGGTCATAACCGAGCTGCGCCGCGATCGCTTGCAAGGTGATCTCCTCGCCATATTGGGCTTGAATCAGGTGTTCGACTTGCCGGGCCGCTTCCTGTGGCTCATAGTTCAAGCCTGCCGGTACGGGGAGGTGAGCTGTCTGCTGCTGCTTCAGCTCTGTCCGGGAGCGTACAAGAAGGTAGAGAAGCTGGAGCAGGGAAAGGGCAGCAAGGGTACTGAAATGAGGGCGCTTGTCCGCCCCTTCTTGGCGGATAGCCTCCAGCATTGAGCGAACGTGCTGACCGTCATCCAGATGCGGGCCGGGGATTTCAGCGACGAGAGATGCAAGCTCCGGGCTTATAATTTGAAATTTTAAATCGAGCGTCTTGTTTACGGCAGCACGTTGCGTTGTGAAGCCATGCCGGACATTCGGCTTGATGAAGAAAAAGCCGCCCGGAGCAATCGGGAACCCTTGCCCGTCCAGTGTAAACTGCCCGTTCCCGTCAATAAAATAGATAATCTGGTAGAAGCTGTGCTCGTGTATGCGGAGGCTGCCGCCTTGCTGATATTGATAACGGGCCGTCCACTGAATATCAATGCCGTATTCTTTCATGCGTGCCTCCTGTAATCGATCATGTGCAAGCGGCAAAAGTCACTTGCAGACAAAAGCATCCTATGTTCGGATAACACATGCTGCCGGGTCCAAATTTACAATAAGAAAATAAGGATATCAGGGATAAGAAAAGGAGCGATTCTGTTGATCATTAGTGAGAATTTTCCGCGATATACCGCGTATAATCCGCTTGTTCCGGTATGGTGTCTAACGCCTCAAAGCAAAGGAAGCTTTCACCGCTTCTTCGACAACTCTCCAGTCAGCCCGTCCGGCAGATATGTTGCTGTGCTGCAAATGCCGCAGGAGGAGCGTCTGCCGCAGCCCGGCGAGCAGGCTGTCATTGCACTCATCGATCTGCATACGGGGACGGAATCCCCGATTGCAACCACTTATGGCTGGGAGCCACAGCTTGGCGCCAATTTGAACTGGGGAACAAGCGATGAGAAGCTGTACTACAATGATGTCGCACCAGGAGAATGGGAGCCATTTTGTGTGGAGCTTAACCTCTTGACCGGAACAAGGCGCCGGCTGGAAGGGGGGATTTACCGCATATCCCCGGACGGGCAAACTATTATTTCTGCATGCATGAAGCGAATGCGGCGCACACAATACGGGTATGGTGTGATGGTACCTGATGAACACGTTCCGCGCAACTTTGGATTTAGTGAAAATGACGGCCTTTATATGACTGATGTGATCACAGGAAGGCAGAGGCTGCTCGTTTCTATCAAGGAAGTGTTTGACCGTGCACAGCCGGCAATTGACAAGCAGTCATATGCCCATGGAGAATGCTATGGTTTCCATTGCAAATTTAATCCGCAGGGAGACCGCCTTATTTTTACAATGCGCTGGTTCCATACCGAAGAAGAGCAGCCCTGGAACATGCTGATGAAGCGATGCCTGAAGTTTTGGGTCGTTACCATGAAACCGGATGGAACCGATATGCACGTTGCAGTCGGTCCGGAGCAGTGGGAAAAGGGCGGCCATCATATCAATTGGTATCCGGACGGCCGTACATTATCGATGAATCTGTGTCTGGAAGGAGACCGGCAGCTCAAACTTGTGCGTGCGGGCTATGACGGATCTGAACTGGGCACGATTATTGAAGGGATTTCCGGATCAGGGCACCCGACTGTACATCCTAATGGACGTCACATTTTAACCGATGCTTACGAGCATGAACAGGTGGCCTACGGAGACGGTACAGTTCCCTTGAGGCTCATTGATTTGAAAAATGGAAGAGAGCAGATGATTATACGAGTGCACGTAGGCAATCCTGGTACGGAGACGTCATCGGCGCTGCGGGTTGACCCGCACCCTGCCTGGGCTCCTGACAACCGGCATATTGTGTTCAATGGCTTTGTGGATGGCACACGCCGGGTATTCCTCGCTGATCTTGCCGGTGTACTTGATGCCTAGGCTTGCTAAGCAAGTAATGCCGCAAGAGACTCTTCTTCCAGCAGCCCGAATGGCCGATCTGTTCATTTTTGTTGCCTCTGCGGCTTGAGATTTATTGTAGTATGTACAGCTCTATTGCTATGAATGTAGAAGCCTGCTTTGTCCTATAAGGGATAAGGCAGGCTTTTGCATGCTATCTCCTAAATACTCCCTTTATAAAAGGGAATTACCTGTAATTCATGAAAAGTTCTCTTGTCTTGTTGTTTGCTTTACAAGATACATTTTACCGCATGGCGTACATCTTTTTAATAAGTTAGTCAGGTAGCCAGGGGCTAAAAATAAAGGGAATTCGCTCCCTAAATCAACTTATGCGTATGAATTATTAAATCCTGTCAACATTATTCATGACGGAATGGCTTTTTCCTTTTGTTGAAGCAGTGACGATTGTGGCATATCATTTTGGTGTAATAGGATTTATGAAAACGTTACAATGAAGGAGGAGCTACAGTGACAACTACTGAAGCAAGGAAGCAGGGAACGGGCGGTGCCAAGGTTGGCGTGCAGCGTGTCGGACGCTTCCTGAGCGGGATGGTCATGCCGAACATCGGCGCATTTATTGCGTGGGGGCTGATTACCGCTTTATTTATTCCGACGGGCTGGATTCCCAATGAAACTCTGGCCAAGCTTGTCGAGCCTACACTGTACCACCTGCTGCCGATCCTGATTGGCTATACAGGCGGTAACATGATTTACGGCACCCGCGGCGGTGTCATCGGAGCTGTAGCCACCATGGGTGTAATTGTTGGCGCAGATATTCCGATGTTCCTGGGAGCCATGATTATAGGACCATTCTCGGCATGGGTATTAAAACAATTTGACCGTATGCTGGAGGGCAAAATCCGTTCCGGCTTTGAGATGCTTATAAACAACTTCTCGGCAGGAATTATTGGCGGACTGCTCGCGATTATCGCTTATGTGGCAGTAGGGCCAATTGTAGAGTCGATCAGCAACGTATTGGCGCACGGCGTGCAATTCCTTGTGGATCACGGATTGCTGCCGCTGGCGAATATTCTGATCGAGCCTGCCAAAGTATTGTTCCTGAACAATGCGATCAATCACGGTGTTCTCGGGCCAATCGCCCTGGATCAGGCAGCGAAGACAGGCAAGTCCATCATCTTCATGCTGGAATCCAATCCGGGTCCGGGCCTGGGCATTCTGCTCGCTTACATGGTGGCAGGACGCGGCTCAGCCAGACAATCTGCTTCAGGAGCTGCGATCATTCATTTTCTGGGCGGTATTCATGAGATTTACTTCCCGTACATTCTGATGAATCCAAGATTGATTCTGGCTGCGATTGCTGGAGGTATTACAGGTACATTTACATTCTCCCTGTTCAATGCAGGGCTTGTTGCAACAGCTTCTCCGGGCAGTATTTTTGCTTATGTTGCCATGGCGCCCAAGGGCGGCCTGCTGGCAGTATTCACGGGTGTTATTACGGCAACAATCGTGTCCTTCCTGGTAGCGGCACTGATCCTGAAGACTTCGCGCAAAAATGATGCGGGAGACGATCTGGAGCAGGCACAGGCGAAGATGAATGAAATGAAAAGCGAAGCTAAAGGAACTGCTAATGCAACTGCTGGCTCTGCTCCGGCACAAGCAGCAGGCGCAGTGAAAGCGAAAGAAGACATCCGTAAAATTGTGTTCTCCTGTGATGCCGGAATGGGCTCCAGTGCCATGGGCGCGTCCATTCTGCGCAAAAAAATGAAGCAGGCTGAAGTAGATGTGACGGTAACGAATACAGCAATCAGCGACATTCCGAATGATGCGGATATTGTCATTACCCACCAGACATTGACAGACCGTGCGAGAGCGAAAGCGCCGGATGCTGAACATATCTCGATTGACAATTTCCTGAAAAGTCCGGCGTACGATACGCTGGTTGAACGTTTGAAATAAAGCGCGAAATAAGCAAGACTGCAATTATGCGTGAAGCCCGGGGTAATTGCCGGGGGAGGATAATGCTGATTTAGAAGAGGACAATGATGCCGATGAAGGTAACGAACAGGCAGCGGCAGCTTCTGGACCTGCTGCTGAGTAGCAAGGAAGAGATCACGGCTGCGGACATTGCCGCTGCGATTAATGTCAGTGCCCGCACCGTGCACCGGGAGCTGCCGGAGCTTGAGCCGCTATTGGAGAAATACGGCATAGAGCTCCAGAGAAAATCCGGAATCGGCATCCAGCTCATTGGGCCTCCGGCGCAGCTGGACCTGCTGAAACAGGTGCTATCCCGCATGAGCTACACCGAATATACAGCGGAAGAGCGCCGCGTGTTCATCCTATGCATGCTGCTGGAGAGTAATGAGCCAGTCAAGCTGTTTGCACTGGCCCATAACCTGCATGTGACAGTCGCCACTATGAGCCATGATTTGGACGAACTCGAGAAGGGTATAATCAAGTATGACCTGAAGCTTGTCCGCCGACGGGGATACGGCATTATGCTTGAGGGTTCCGAGCAAGTCAAGCGTGAGCTGCTGCTTACACTTGCCCAGCAATATATCGATGATTCTGATCTTTTCGGCAGCTCGGCCCGCTCGCAGGAGCAGCCGGTAATTGGCCTGATGCTTGATCAGATCGGCAAGGGCAGCCTGCTTAAGCTGGAGCAGGCGCTCTGGGAATTGGAGCAAGAGCATCCGCTTGCGTTATCGGATGAAGCCTATACGAGGCTCTTGCTCCAGCTCTCTATCGCCATTCGCAGAATACATGACGGCCATCTAATCGGGCTGTCTGATGAAGCCGCATCTCCGGACATTCCACTTCGTCCGGAGATTGCGGCATTGCTGAAACAGCTGGAAGCAGAGTTTGCGATCGAACTGCCCATGGTTGAGAGGCACTATGTCAGCAGGCTGATCCGGCAATATGCGGATGAAGAGGTCGGTTATGAGCTTCTGCCGCATGGCGACCTGGATGTGCTCGAGAAGACGGTTCAGCTCATCGGGTTCATGGACCGCCACTATGATTCAGCCTTCCACCGGGATCATTCCCTGCGTGACGGGCTTCTTCGCCATTTGGTACCCGCACTGATGCGCATCCGGGAAGGAAGCGAAATCCGCAACCCGCTGCTGACGCAGATTAAAACGGATTACAGCGCGCTGTTCGAACTGGTCCGGCAAGGAGCGGATGAGGTATTTCCAGAGCTGGGCATACCGGATGAGGAAGTAGGATTTCTCGTGATGCATTTCGGTGCGGCGCTGGAGCGGGTATCACAGCCGGCCCCGCCGGTTCGTGCGGTTGTCGTGTGCAGCAGTGGAATCGGCTCCTCCAAGTTGCTCGCTGTGCGGCTGGAGAAGGAACTCCCGGAAGTAGTGATTGTCGGCAATGTACCGTGGTACGAGGCTGCCCGCATTCCGGAGGACGAGTACGACATCATTATTTCAACGATTGATCTGCCGCTTCAGCCTGACAAGTATTTCAAGCTGAGCCCGCTGCTGACAGATAACGAAGCAGCTTCGCTTCGAAGATTTATGCAGCACTGGTCCCTGCGCATGCAGCAGCGTGCGGAGAGTGAGCAGCTTGCGGTAAAAGAAGCTTCATCCCAGCGGCTGGATCAACTGAAAGCATGTCTGGATGAAATTCATTACCTGCTTGAACGGTTTCACCTGTATAAGCTGCCGGATACAGAAGGGCTTGATGCCCGGCAAATTTTGCACCAAGCCTGTACACTGGCCGCAGGCAGCGGCGCGATTACCGATGTCGATGCGGTGGTCCAGCAACTGCTGGAGCGGGAGCGGCAGGGCAGCGAGATTGTGACGGATACAGGGCTAGCCCTGTTCCATACGAGAAGCAAGGATATTTTGCAGCCGCTGGTTGCGATGTTTCAATTGAAAAAGCCCAAGCTGCTGCAGGCGCACAGCGTCCGCCCGGCAGCCTATATGATGCTGATGGTGGGGCCGCTGGCGCTTGGCAAGGAAAGCCTGGAGGTACTGAGTGAAATCAGCGCCCTCCTGCTGCTTCCGGAGTTGCCGGAAGTGCTTGCGACAGGCAATGAGCTTGTCATCAAAGATTTTATGGCCAATGCGCTGCTTGGCTATTTTCAAACAAAAATGGAAATGGAGATGACGTGGTGAGTATTCTATCTGCAGATAAAGTAAAATTGAACGCCAAAGCTGAGGACAAATGGGAAGCAATTCGAATCGCAGGACAACTGCTGGTCAGTGCCGGGCATGCTCTGCCTGGCTATGTGGATAAAATGATTGAGCGTGAACAGACGCTGTCTACTTACATGGGCGGAGGCTTGGCTATTCCGCACGGCACGAAGGATTCCAAGGAATTGATTAAGTCAACAGGTTTGTCCATCGTGCAATTCCCGGACGGCGTTGATTTTGGAGACGATGAGAAGGCTTATCTGCTGGTTGGGATTGCGGCTGAAGGTGATGATCATCTGGACATTTTAACGAATGTCGCGATGGTATGCTCCGATGAAGACAATTTGGAACAAATCCTGAAGGCATCGACAGCCGAGGAAATGATCAGCATCTTTGAAAGCGGGATGGAAGCATGAGAGCCGTCCATTTTGGAGCAGGAAATATCGGGAGAGGGTTCATCGGATTGATTCTGTCCCGTGCCGGATATGAAGTCTGCTTCGTTGATGTGAATGAAGAGCTTGTATCGCAGCTTCGGGAGCGCGGCTCCTATCAGGTTGTGCTGGCAGACGGCAGCGGACATGCCGAGCAGGTGTCAGGCGTGACCGCAATTAACGGCACCGATCTGGAGCTTGTGGCGCAGCATGTAGCCGAAGCCGATCTGGTTACTACAGCTGTCGGGGTCAACATTCTAAAGCATATCGCCGCCGGGATTGCCGGGGGCATTGCCAGACGGGTGAAGCAATCCGTGGCGCCCCTTCACATCATTGCCTGTGAGAATGCCATTGGCGGAAGTTCCCGGCTGAAAGAACATGTCTACGGGCATCTCGATGAAGAAACCAGGCAGCAAGCGGACCGGACGGTTGCGTTCCCGGATGCTGCTGTCGACCGTATTGTGCCGATTCAGCATAATGAGGACCCGCTGGAAGTTACCGTCGAGCCGTTCTATGAATGGGTTGTGGATCGCAGTGCTGTACTGGAAGGCTATCATGAAATTGAAGGCGTCCATTATGTGGACCGTCTGGAGCCTTATATTGAGCGCAAGCTTTTTACCGTTAATACAGGCCATTGCTCCGCAGCCTATGCAGGTTATTTGCGCGGTTATGATACGATTCAGCAAACAATGGCGGATCAGTCCATTGCCGGCGAGGTGAGACTGGCTCTGGAGGAGACTGGTGCTGTGTTGGTACAGCGCTATGGTTTTGACGAGGAGGAACACGAGCAGTATATCGGGAAGATTCTTGAGCGGTTCCGCAATCCGCATCTGACTGACGAGACCGTAAGAGTCGGCCGCTCTCCGATCCGCAAGCTGTCACCGGAGGATCGTCTTGTACGTCCGGCGCTGCAGGCTGTGGAGCTTGGCATGGAGCCGGTTCAACTGGCGAAAGCGATGGCGTCAGCCCTCCATTTTGATTACCAGGATGATCCGGAGGCAGTAGAGCTTCAGGAGACTATCCGTACAGAAGGAATTGAGCAGGCGATAACCCGTTATACCGGAATTGAAGCCGGCCAGCCGCTTTTTGCCCTTATCCTGGACAATTATCATTATTTGAATAAAGGAGCGCATTAACGATGAAGGGAGTTACGGAGCCAATGAGAGAGAACACAGCAAGAACTGCAGCAATTGGCGGTATTGCAGCATCTCCCGGCTATGCGATTGCCAAGGCATACCGCTTGCAGCGTGAGGAAATCAAGCCGGTGCAAAAACAGGTCGCAGATGCGGCGGCAGAGGTTGAACGGTTCAAACAGGCGCTAGCCAAGGCGAGAGCAGAGCTGGAGCAAATTCATGAACTGACACGCCAAAGACTGGGCGAGGAGAAAGCTGAAATTTTCGAAGCCCATCTGCTGCTGCTTGAAGACCCTGACCTGATCGACGCGGCTATCGAGCAAATTGAACAGGACAATGTCAATGCGGATTTTGCGCTGTACAGCGTGGCTGCGACCTTCATAGAGGCATTGCTCGCCATGGATAACGAGCTGCTTCGTGAGCGTGCGGCAGATATCCGCGACGTATCCGGTCGTGTCATTGCGGCGCTTCATGGCGCTACCTATACGACAGTCTCCGGCGTGACGGAGGAGTCGGTCATTATTGCCGAAGACCTTGCGCCATCGGATACTGCTTTGCTGGATGCAAACATTGTGCGCGGCTTCGCCACCGAAATTGGAAGCCGGACCTCGCATTCCGCCATTATGGCCCGCTCGCTGGGCATTCCGGCGATCGTTGGAGCCGGGTCATCCCTAATGGATATTGAGACCGGCACAATGGTCATTCTGGACGCCGTGGAAGGCAAGATTATCGTTTCTCCAAGTGAAGAGGAACTGGAACAGTACCGTCAGATTCAACAGCAATACGAGCAGCGCCGCGCTGAGCTGGCCGGATTGAAATCCGAACCGTCCGTATCCTTAGACGGCGCACATGTGGAGCTTGCGGCTAATATTGGAAGTGTGGAGGATGTTCAGAAGGCGCTGGATAACGGCGCAGAGGGCATCGGGCTTTTCCGTACTGAATTTCTGTATATGGGGCGCAGTACGCTGCCGACAGAGGAAGAGCAGTTCAACGTCTACAAGTATGTTCTTGAGAAAATGGCAGGCAAGCCTGTAGTCATCCGCACACTGGATATCGGCGGCGACAAGGAGCTTCCATATATGAAGCTGCCGAAGGAGAGCAATCCGTTCCTTGGACTTCGTGCTGTAAGGCTTTGCCTCCAGGAGCAGGACTTGTTCCGCACACAGCTTCGTGCACTTTTGCGGGCAAGCCGTTATGGCAATCTGAAGATCATGTTCCCGATGATTGCGCTTCGTGAAGAGCTTCTCGAGTGCAAGAGGCTGCTTCAGGAAGAACGCGACAAGCTGATTGCCGAGGGCATCGAGGTTGCTGACCAGATTGAAGTGGGGATCATGATTGAAATTCCGGCTGCTGCGCTGGCGGCTGACCAGTTTGCCAAAGAGGTCGACTTCTTCAGCATCGGTACGAACGACCTGATTCAATATACAATGGCTGCTGACCGCATGAACGAGACCGTTTCCTACCTGTATCAGACCTGCCATCCATCCGTGCTTCGTCTGATCCGCATGGTCATCTCCGCTGCAAACAAGGAAGGCAAGTGGGTCGGCATGTGCGGCGAAATGGCGGGTGACGAGTCGGCGATTCCGCTGCTGCTCGGCATGGGGCTGCATGAGTTCAGCATGAGCGCAGTCTCCATTTTGCCGGCCAGAGCGCAAATCCGCAGCTTGTCCAAGCAGCAATGGGCGGAGCGGATCGACAGCGTGCTGGAGCTTGGAAGCGAGCAAGAGATTAAACAATACGTGCAGCAGCACCTAAACAGCTAACAAGGAGTGACGAGAGAAATGACAACTGGAACCTTTACTGTACTTAATCCATCGGGCTTTCATGCCCGTCCGACCAAAGTCTTCGTTCAGGCGGCTTCCGCTTTCCCGTGTAAGGTGAGCCTGAGCAAGAACGGCAAAAAAGTAAACGGCAAGAGCTCCCTCAGCATTCTGACGCTCGGAATTGCAGTGAACGATGAAGTTATTCTGGAGACAGATGGCGACCAGGAAGAGCAAGCGCTGCAAGAGCTGGGCGCATTGCTGACGAAGATTTACGAGGAATAGTTACTGGAGATTATTTCATCGCTTATAAAGTGAGGGCGGCTGGGCAGAGATATTTCTGTCCGGCCGTTTTTTTATGTAGAATGATGACGATGCAAGTATCCCTTGGTTAGTGGACTGCTAATCCCTATGCCAAAATCGACCGTGTATTCATAAGTACTGCTTTCATACATTCGGAATCTATACTCAAATGATCGACAACTTTTATTTTTCGTTTTCTCACAGCCAGGCTTTTAAATTGATCGGTCAGTACAACCCCTGAAATGCTTAATCCCTCTGGTAATTTTACTTCAAACGGATAATCTTTGGACTGGCTCGTAATCGGACAGACGACAGCAAAGCCGGTCAATTCATTAAACTCTGCTTCTGATAGGACAACAGCTGGTCTTCGTCCTGCCTGTTCATGTCCTGCTTGGGGATCAAAATCAAGCCATACCAAATCCCCTCGTTTAGGAATTATCAAAGCTTTTCGTCTCCTTCAACTCCAAAATCAATTTCTTCATGCGTTGACCCAGGTTTTATTTCAGCCAGCAAGCTTTTTAAATGATTTCTTAGTTCTTCGTTGGCATTAGAGTTTTTGACAGGGCGGAGCAAGAGTTCATTTTCAGGGGTTAAAATAATCTCAATTTCAGCACCGTCTTCAAGATTAAGACGTTTAAGAATTTGATTTGGTATGCGTATAGCACTACTGTTTCCCCATTTACTGAGCGTCGCAGTTGTCATTAGAATCGCGTCCTTTCTCCCTTGATATCCCAAGTATATACTACCCCCTCCAAAATGTATATTTATAAGATATACAAACATAATGAGAAAGATACCGACTCATTATGTTTTTGGTTTAAAGACATAGAAATTAAAGTAATTAGATTCTGTTGATCAAAATTGAAAAGAGGCAACCAGCTCTGATTTTGTGCATGCAACGAGCTTAGATACAGAGCGAGTTACACCTGTTGTTCTTATCACTAAATAGGAGGGGGCGCAGCTCCTTACCGCAGTTTCATGAATAGATCAGGTAAAAAAGAGAGCCGGGGTATCTGCCGGAGGAGCGGCAGCGTTCGCCTCTTGTCTTCGGGAAATGTCCGCAGATAGCGGCTTTCAATCCAAATTTCCTGAAGACAACAGCGACCGGAGGCAGATACCCCGGCACTCCATACTTACCTGATCACTACTCTCCTTAAATGAGCAAAAGGAGAGGCTGCAAGGCCTCTCCTAATTCTCCTTTTATCCGTTCGCTCTCGCAATTGCCCTCCCGGAATTATACTGCTCAAGCTCCCTTTCCGAGCAATAGACGAAATGTCCCGGCGTCACCTCATGCATTTGCGGTTGCTCCAGCACTGTGTATTGATGAATAGTGGGATCGTACAGCTTGCGCCGGCGCGCACGTTCCGCATCGGGGTCCGGAACCGGAATAGCTGACAGCAGCGAGCGCGTATACGGATGGAGCGGATTGTTGTACAGCTCATCCGCAGGCGCAAGCTCAACCAGCTTGCCGTAATACATCACGCCGATCCGGTCACTAATGTATTTGACCATCGACAGATCGTGGGCAATGAACAAATAGGTCAGATTGTTCTCCCGCTGCAGCTTTTTCATCAGATTGACGATCTGGGCCTGAATGGATACATCCAGTGCCGAGATCGGCTCGTCCGCAATGATGAACTCCGGGTCTACGGCAAGCGCGCGGGCAATACCAATCCGCTGCCGCTGGCCACCCGAGGCTTCATGCGGATAGCGACCGGCATAATCCCGGTGCAGCCCGACCTTGTTCAACAGCTCGTGAACCTTGGCTGTGCGTTCCTCCCGGTTCTTCGCCAGACCATGAATATCAATGCCTTCTGCGATTATGTCCCCGACCTTCATGCGCGGATTCAGCGAGGCATAAGGGTCCTGGAAGATCATCTGCATTTTGCGGTTGAACTTCTTGAGTGCCGACCTGTTCTTGCGGCCGTGAACATTTTCCCCTTCATAGAGAACCTGGCCTTCTGTCGCTTGATAAAGACGGATAATAGTTCGTCCGGTCGTCGATTTGCCGCAGCCGGATTCACCTACCAGCCCCAGCGTCTCCCCGCGGTAAATATCAAAGCTGATGCCGTCTACCGCTTTCACGATATTGTTCTTGCCCAGGCGAAAATGCTGCTTCAAATTCACGACCTCGATCAGCTTCTCATCCATGGTGCCGACCTCCCTCCGCAAGCAGGGGCTTGTCATAGTTGGCAGCGAGCTTGCGCATCCGCCGTCTTACCGCTTCCGGTATTTCTACCTTTGGCGCCTCCGGATGAAGGAGCCATGTCTTGGCAAAGTGTGTGTCAGAGACCTGGAACATCGGAGGCTCCTGCTCAAAATCAATTTCCAGTGCAAAACGGTTGCGCGGCGCGAATGCATCTCCCGCGGGGGGATTCATTAGATCGGGCGGCGTTCCTGGAATATCCATGAGCTCTGTGGCATTGTCCGTTTCCAGGTTTGGCATCGAGGCCAGCAATCCCCACGTATAAGGGTGGCGGGGATCGTAGAAGATTTCATCGACGGTTCCAATCTCCACAATTTGCCCGGCATACATGACCGCGACCCGGTCTGCAATATTGGCGACAACACCCAGATCATGTGTGATGAATATAATCGACATGCCAAACTGTGCTTGAAGCTCCTTAAGCAACTCCAGAATTTGCGCTTGAATGGTCACGTCGAGTGCTGTGGTCGGCTCATCGGCGATCAACAGCCGCGGATTGGCGGCGAGTGCCATAGCAATCATTGCCCGCTGCCGCATACCTCCCGACAACTCATGGGCGTACAGATTCATCCGGGTCTCCGGCAGCGCAATGCCCACCAGCCTGAGCAGTTCGATTGCCCGTACTTTGGCTGCGCCGGGCGGCATCTTTTGATGCTTTGCCAGCACCTCGGTAATTTGCCTGCCAATCTTCATCGTCGGGTTCAGGGAGGTCATCGGGTCCTGAAAGATCATGCCGATGTCCTTGCCCCGGATCTTCTCCATCTGTTTGCTTGTCTTTGGGACCAGATCGACGCCGTCCAGCAGAATTTCCCCGCTCTTGATTTGCCCCGGGGGCATCGGGATCAGCTTCATGACCGACTGTGCCGCCACGCTCTTCCCGGAGCCGGATTCGCCTACGACCGCCAACGTTTCTCCCTTGAATACATCAAATGAAATGCCGCGAACGGCCTTGACCTCTCCGCCGTAAGTACGGAAGGACACATGTAAATTTTTGACCTCCAGCAGCTTGTCTCCCATATTCCGGCTCACTCCTTATTTGCGTAGTTTCGGGTCCAGCGCGTCACGCAGACCGTCTCCGATTACATTGAAGGCAAAGATCGTCAAACAAATAAATGCTGCCGGGAAGAACAGCCGCCACGGATAATACTTGATGGCGGGCAGGCCGTCAGAGGCCATCGTGCCCCAGCTTGCGAGCGGCGGTGACAGTCCGAGTCCGAGATAGCTCAAGAATGACTCGGTGAAAATCGCCGTCGGAACCGTCAGTGTCATGGTGACCAGAATCGGTCCCATCGTGTTCGGGATGAGATGCTTGCGCATAATCCGGCTCATGCCCGCACCCAGCGTACGCGCCGCCAGTATATATTCCCTGTTCTTGAGAGACAGCACCTCGCCGCGTACAATCCGGGCCATATTGATCCAGCCGGTAATGGTCATTGCCAGAATCATCGTCGTCAGGCTCTGGCCGAGAACGACCATGAACAAAATCGCCAGCAGCAGATAAGGAACCCCGTACAAAACATCGGCAAACCGCATCATGACTTCGTCGGTACGTCCGCCCCGGTAGGCGGCAATCCCTCCCCAGATGACACCAATTAGCAAATCAATGAGAGCGGCTGATACGCCGATGAGCAGGGAGATGCGCGCGCCCTCCCAGGTGCGGGTAAATACATCCCGGCCGAGATCATCGGTGCCGAACCAATGCTCCGCGGAAGGAGCGAGATTCTTCTGGCTGAGGTTGTTCGTCCGGTAATCATGACCGGTCATATGCGGACCGAAGATGGCCATGAACACCAATCCGATCAGCAGCACCAATCCGATCATAGCCAGCTTGTTCTTGTAAAAGCGGGTCATCACATCCTGCCAAAAGGAGAGGCCGCTTCGGGATACGTTGTCCGCATCCTGATGTTTGATGCCGGCCAGCTTAAATTTGTCTTGCAGCATCGGTTCCATCTAGGCACTCTCCTTTCTGCCGGTTAATTTGATCCGCGGATCAATCAGCACGTACAGAATATCTACAAGCAATACGCACAGCAGCAAAATAATGCTATAAAAGACCGTGACGCCCATAATGACGGTATAGTCACGATTGCCGATGCTCAGCACAAAGCTGGAACCAAGCCCGGGAATGCCGAAGATTTTCTCAATGACGAAGCTTCCCGTAATAATGCTGGCTGCAAGCGGGCCAATATAGGAGACGACGGGCAGCATGGCGTTGCGGATGGTATGCCGGACCGTAATCGCCGACTGGCTGAGCCCCTTGGCCTTGGCCGTCTTAATATAGTCGTTGCTCAGCACCTCCAGCATACTGGAGCGGGTCAGCCTGGCGATGAACGCTGTCGGTGTTGAAGCGAGCGCCAGCGCCGGCAGCACCGTATGCATGAATGACTCCCAGCGGGCAACAGGGAAGATGCCGAGCTGGAGAGCAAATACGTACTGCAACACGGTCGCCATAATGAAGGAGGGGACGGAGATCCCCGCAACCGCAATAATCATGGCACCGTAGTCCTGCCATTTATTATGCCTGAGCGCTGCGATTGTCCCGAGAATGACGCCAACTGCCAGCGCGATAAAGATCGCCATCAAACCCAGGATGGCAGACACCTGGAAGCCGTCGGCAATGAGCTGATTAACGGTCTGGCTCTTGTATTTGAAGGAGGGACCGAAGTCCCACTGGGCAATTTTCACAAGATACTCCCCGTACTGCACGTACCAGGGCTGATCCAGTCCGTAATGAGCTTTCAAATTTGCTTCAATTTGCGCAGGAAGCCGTTTCTCTGAGGTGAACGGATTGCCGGGCGCAAAGCGCATAAGGAAGAACGTCGCTGTCACAATAAGCCACAGAGAAAGCAGAATATACAGCACGCGCTTGCCGATGTATTTCAACATGATGGCCGGACACCTCCGCAATTATCGATAGGGGCCTTGTTTACCATGAGGATCAAGACTCAAAATGAGCCCATTTGAAATAGATATTGGACAAGCCGTCGATAAAGACATCCTTGAGCTTATCGTTCACAACCCAATTGTTCGTGTAGAAATAGATTGGCAATACCGGCATTTCATCCATAAAAATGGCTTCAGCCTGCTGCAGAAGCTGAGCGCGCTTGGCAGCATCCTTTTCAGTGGAGGATTTGGCCAGCAGATCCTTGAACTGCGCATTTTCCCAGCCAGTATCGTTGTTGCCGCCGTCTTTGTCACGGAACATTTCCAGGAAGTTGATCGCATCGTTGAAGTCGGCAATCCAGCCCATGCGTCCAACCTGATAATCCAGAGAGTGAAGCTTTTCAATATAGACCGCCCACTCGGAATTTTCCAGTGTGACTTCTACGCCGAGATTTTTTGTCCACATGTCCTGAATTGCCTGGGCGATTTTCTGGTGGCCTTCGCTTGTATTGTAGGAGAGAGTGATGGCCGGAAGTTCGGATACGTCCTTATAACCAAGTTCTTCGAGACCTTTTTGCAGGAATTCCTTGGCTTGGTCAATTGCGTTGTCACCAAAGTAACCCTTGCTGTTTTCAGTAAAAATGGAAGGCGGTACGAAAGCAGTCGCCGGGAACTGTCCGCCCTGCGTAACGTTGTCAATGATGGATTGTCTGTCGATGGCATAGGTGAAGGCTTTGCGGATATTGGCATTGTTGAATGGCTTCTCTGTCGTGTTGAATTTATAGAAATAAGTTGAAGCAGCTGCCTGCGAATGCAGCTTGCCGGAGTCGCGCAGCGACGGAATCGCATCCGTCGGCAGGGCGCCGATCGGGCTGCCGGCCCAGTCCAGCTCATTTTTCTCGAACATGCCAAGCACGGTATTTTCATCGTTTACGATGGTCATCGTAATTTTGTCCAGCTTGACAGTACCTTTGTCCCAGTACGAATCATTTTTCAACAGGATGACCTTGTCATTGTGGGCCCACTCAGCCAGCTTGAACGGACCGTTGGACGTATAGAGGTCGCCCGCATTGTCAGCCCAGGTTTTATTGGCTTCAGCAATTTTGCTGTTAATTGGCAGGTACGTATAGAAGCTTGTCAGTTCGAGGAAGAATGGCGTCGGATTGACCAGTTTGACCTCCAGTGTTTTCTCGTCCAATGCCTTGACACCTACAGAATCGGCTGAGCCTTTGCCTGTATTGGCCTGCTCTGCGCCATCAATATAATAAAGCTGATAAGCATATTTGGCTTCATTGGCCGGGTCCAGTACCCATTTCCAGGCGTATTCGAAATCGTGAGCCGTGACCGGATCGCCATTGCTCCATACCGCATCACGAAGCTTGAACGTGTACAGCTTCTGATCATCTGAAATATCAATTTGCTCGGCAATCGCCTTCTCAGGCTTGCCGCTCTTGCCGATTGTCGTCAGACCTTCAAAAATCTGATTGAGAACGCCACCGGATACATTGTCATTTGCAAGTCCCGGATGGAGGGTAGGAGGCTCTGAGTGCAGGTTATACCGCAATTCCTGGGTCGCATTCCCGCCTGTATCTCCCGGTGTAGAGCTTTCGCCTTCGGTAGTGATCCCCTTGTTATTGTTGTTGCCCGGCTGATTGCTTGACGGCTTGGAGCATGCTGCAAATACGAGACTTGTCATCAGTAATACACTGAGAACGATCATGATTCTTTTCTTCATAAATATTGCCTCCTTGTTTTTTATATTTCAAATGAATCAGGCAGAGATCCCCTGGCCATTCGAGCAAAAATACATAAATAAATGGGAAATATAATATTTATTATTTTGAATACAATATTATTTCCGGCAAATAAATGTGTATCTCTCTTAAATTCTCAATGGGAAAATTCTGTGCTCGAAAGAGGGGATGACCCGTACGATAATCCATCTGATAACTCTGGTAACATTGAATTGAAAAGCTGAATTGCATAGGTTTGTATGCGAGTGTTGTGAGTATGACAGCAGAGGGGATCGCATCCTGATTTCAAAAAAAGACCGTCCTATTTTGTAAAGTTTAGGCGAGTTTTCTCGAACTGCGATTTACTGGGAAGATAACGGATAAGGAGTATTGCGATACGAAATTGTTCAATCCTTTAAAGAAAAGGTATAAGCTTGTCTGCTTCGGTTGTAATCGGCCCCCTTTTTGTAAAAAAGATGTTAACATGCTCAGTATAAATGATGGTTGGCGAGAAAAATGTCGCAATATGTAATTGATGCTATAAAAAATAAACAAATCAAAAAAGCCAAGCAGGCGTAAGATGCCTTGCTCGACCTTTTCACAAAGTATAACGGTAGAATATTTTAAGTGTAAACATTACTGATCTAAAGAGGCTGGCGGCGGGTAAAGTACCCCCGTCCGGGCAGACCAGGGCCAATATCCTGAGCCGGCTGCAAACAATTAACGGGAGAGAAGCTCCTTAATATGGCTTTCGATGCTCTCCGGCGTATCTGTTGGCGCAAAGCGCTTTACAACCCGTCCGTCGCGGTCGACAAGAAACTTGGTGAAATTCCATTTAATCTGCTTGATACCGAGCGCCCCAGGAGCTTCGCTGGTCAAATGCTGGTAGAGCGGATGGGCATTTTTCCCGTTCACATCGATTTTGGAGAACAACGGAAAGCTGACACCGTGATTAATTTCGCAAGCCTCGGCGATTTGATCGTCTTCAGCCAGCTCCTGGTTCATGAATTGGCTGCTCGGAAAGCCCAGCACGTTAAAGCCCTGATCCTTATAAGTCGTGTAGAGCTGCTGCAGCCCTTTGAATTGCGGGGCGAATCCGCATTTGGTTGCCGTGTTTACAATAAGCAGTACCTGGCCCTTGTAATCGTTCATGTTTTGCTCCGCACCGCGGATTGTACTTACTTTAATATCATATAAACTCATTATATTATCCTCCTTGGGCTGGGTAATAGCCATCCATATAAGTAAACATCATGGTATAGAGCGACATTGCATTTTTAAATAATATTGCTTACAATTGAATTGTATAAAATTTAATTTCGGATGTCAACCGGTTATCCAAATTTAATTGTATGCAATTGGATTGTGAAGCATCTATAATAGAAACTGCATCATGACGGTTCTTTAGAGAAAGGGGAAGACATACGATGGAGCAACACGATATTTTTCTGAAACTGGAGCAGCATCTGTGCTTCGTAGCTTATGCCTGTTCAAAGGAAATGACCAAGTTGTACCGGCCGATTCTGGATGAGTTCGGTTTGACTTATACGCAATATATTACGATGGTTGTGCTGTGGGAGAAAAATGAGCTTCCCATGAAGGAGCTTGGCTCACGCCTGTATCTGGATTCCGGCACGCTGACGCCGCTGCTTAAGAAGCTGGAAGCGATGGGGCTGATTACACGGAACCGTGACAAGCAAGATGAGCGCAGTGTTGTGATCGGATTGACAGCAATAGGGACAGAGCTTAAGGAGAAGGCCAAGAACATTCCGCTGCGGCTGTTCAATCAGACTGATGTGTCCGAGGATAAGCTGATGCAAATCCATACCCAGATGAATGATCTTTTAAACATGCTGGAAGGGCTTGATACTAAACAAAATTAAATTTTTTGAAACGTTCGGCAGGCTGATGCGTATGGATGTATCATACGGCTTATATAAGGAAATTTTATAATTCCGTACCATCAGAGAAGGGAAGTGAATAGATGGAGGTTTTTTCCGGGGGGAAAGAGAACCAGGGACCACAGAATGGAATGCCCCAGCTGCCGAAGGGCTCCATTCAGAAGATTATTGCCGGCGTTATTATTGTATTGCTGCTGCTCGTGGGGTGGACATCGTTCTACACGATTGAGGAGCAGGAGCAGGCTGCTATATTGACCTTCGGCAAGTATTCGCACACGGAGGAGAAATCCGGTCTTCATTTTAAATTGCCTTATCCGATTCAACATGCTGTCATTGTACCGGCTAATCTGACCCAGCAGCTGCAGATTGGCTACAGACAAGCCGACGGTCAGCAGAATGTCGGAATTGAGGAAGAATCGCTGATGATTACAGGAGATGAAAATCTGGTCTCAGCGGACGCAGTTGTAGAGTGGAAGGTATCTGACCTGCAAAAATTCCTCTATAATATTGAAAATCCGGAGCAGTTCCTGCGGAATTCTGCCGTATCGGCTATCCGCTCTGTTATCGGTTCAACCAATCTGGATTTTGCGATCACAGAGGGGAAGACAGTCATCCAGGGTGAAGTTAAGAAGAATCTGGAGGAACTGCAGCAGCATTACAACACAGGCATTCATATTGTCGATTTGAAATTCCAGGATATCGAGCCGCCGGAGGGCACGGTGCAGCAGGCATTCAGAGAAGTGACGAATGCCCGCGAGGAGAAAAATACGAAAATCAACCAGGCGCAGAAATATGTCAATGACAGGCTTCCAAAGGCAAGAGGGGAAGCGCAGGCGCTGATTGAGCAGGCCGAGGCAGAGAAGCATTCCCGGATCGTGAACGCACAAGGGGATGTTGCCAAGTTTAATGCGGTCTATAATGAATATGTGAAAAATCCGGACATCACGAGCGACCGTCTCATTCTGGAGACGCTGGAGAAGATACTCCCGAGCGCGAAGGTGATTATTACGGACGGCGGCGGGGATACCGTGAAATATTTGCCGCTGAATGAGCTGCTTGGCTCATCCCGTTCGAATTCTTCACAGACGGTTACACCACCGCCGGCAGCGCCGCCTCAGGCACCGTCAGAAACGGATGAAGAGGAGAGGGGGAACACGCCATGAGTAAAAACTGGATCTCCACGATAGTCGGCGCTGTTATCCTGGTTATATTGCTGTCCGGTTCGCTGTTTGTCGTAAATGAAGGCGAATACAAGGTTGTGCTCCAGTTCGGGGAAGCGAAGACCATTCATCAGGACCCGGGCATCAAGATTAAAATTCCGTTTATCCAGACGGTCACCAGCCTGCCGAAATATCAGCAAATCTATGAGAGCAACCCGACCCCGATTTTGACCAAGGATAAAAAGCCGATCAACGTGGATAACTACACCGTCTGGCGTATTAAGGAGCCTCAGAAGTTCCTGCAGACGCTCCGTACCGTATCAGCTGCGGAAGGACGTATCGGCGATGCGGTATACAATACCGTCAGAAGGAAGCTCTCTGAGGTCGAATATGGAAATATCATTAGTGAGGATACTGCGCGCGGCAATCTGAATGACGATATTACCAGAGACGTATCCGAGATGTCCGACCGGCAAAATTACGGCATCGAAATTGTCGACGTACGCATCAAGCGCACGGATTTGCCGAAGGAGAACAAGGAAAGCGTCTACAACCGGATGATCTCCGACCGCCAGTCGATTGCTGCCGGATATTTGTCCGAGGGTGATGAGGAGTCACGAAAAATCACATCCAATGCCGACCGCCAGGCCAGAGAACTGATCGCCAAGTCCGAATCGGATGCGAAGAAGATCGTTGCCGAAGGCGAGCAAGAAGCGGCGAGAATTTATAATGCCGCATACGGCAAGGACAAAAACTTCTACAAGCTCTACCGGACGCTGGAGAGCTATGTAACGACGATTCAAGGGGAGACGATTATCATGCTGCCGATCGACTCGCCATATACCCAGGCGCTCCTGGGCAATAAATAGGTGATCCCTCTTGCATCGCCCGTAAGCTTTGCATATAATGAAGAAATGAAATGCGATGAAAGAGAAGAGTACGCAGTGCTTTCATTCAGGGAGAGGACACCGGAGACTGGAAGTGTCTTTATGAAATCAGGCTGCCGAAGTTCGCTCTTGAGCAGGTTGCTGAACGGCCATCATTTGTTAGTTTTTAGATGGGCCCCATTAGGATAACCCGGCGCCGAACCGTTAGTCGGATTTGAGGGATTGTCAGGCTTTGGCCAGTGCCGGGCAGATGATCCGAATTAGGGTGGTACCACGGTCTTTCCGTCCCTTGCGGGGGAGGAAAGGCCTTTTTTTATTGAAATATAAGAATTTACATGTGATTTCGTTCAAAAAGGTTCTTATATTTCTTCGCGAAACGCTGTTCTGCCGTTTGAACGGTATCAGCGGTTTAAGCTTGCATATTCAGATGAGGAGGGCTTTTCATGAAGGAACGATTGGAAGCATTGCGCCAGGAGGCGCTGGAGGAGCTCAACCAGGTTGCCGATCCGGGTGTACTGAATGACCTGCGGATCAAGTACCTGGGCAAAAAGGGTGCGCTGACGGAGATTTTGCGCGGCATGGGCGGCCTGAGCAATGAAGAGCGTCCGATTATCGGACAGGTGGGTAATGAGGTGCGTGCTGCCATTGAAGCGGTCATCGGCGAGAAGCAGGAGCAGTTCATCCGCCAGGAGACGGAGAACAGGCTGCGTGCAGAGACCATTGATGTGACGCTGCCAGGCACTAAGGTATCTGCAGGAGCCGTTCACCCGCTGAACAAGGTTGTTCAGGAGATCGAAGATATCTTCATCGGCATGGGCTATACCGTAGCGGAAGGTCCTGAGGTGGAGACGGATTATTACAACTTTGAGGCGCTGAACCTGCCGAAGAACCATCCGGCCCGTGATATGCAGGATTCCTTCTACATTACGGATGAAATCCTGATGCGCACGCAGACGTCCCCCGTACAGATTCGTACGATGAAGGCAATGAACGGCAAGTCACCTGTTAAAATCATCTGCCCGGGCAAAGTATACCGCCGCGATGATGATGATGCGACACATTCCTTCCAGTTCAACCAGATTGAAGGACTGGTTATTGATAAAAATATTCGCATGAGCGATTTGAAGGGCACCTTGCTTCAGTTCGTGCAGCAAATCTTCGGCGAGCAGACACAAATCCGCCTGCGCCCGAGCTTCTTCCCGTTCACGGAGCCTAGCGCTGAGGTGGACGTGACTTGCGTGCAATGCGGCGGACATGGCTGCCGGATGTGCAAGCAGAGCGGATGGCTCGAAATTCTCGGCTGCGGCATGGTTCATCCCCGCGTACTGGAGATGGGCGGCTATGACCCGAATGAAGTTAGCGGATTCGCATTCGGAATGGGTGTTGAGCGGATTGCGCTTTTGAAATACGGCATTGACGATATTCGTCATTTCTACACGAACGATCTGCGCTTCTTGAGCCAGTTTGCAAGAATGTGACCGTGGAAATCCAGCGATAAGAGCGAAGAAAGAAGGGGTATAGAATGAAGGTATCGTATCAATGGTTGAAAGAATATGTAGATGTGTCCGGATTCAGCGCCCAGGAGCTGGCGGAGAAGCTGACCCGCGGCGGCATTGAGGTTGACGGTGTCGAGGCGCGCAACCAGGGAGTGACTGGTGTTGTTGTCGGTTATGTGAAATCAAAGGAAAAGCACCCGGATGCCGACAAGCTGAACGTATGTAAAGTAGATGTAGGCACAGGCGAAGAGCTGCAGATCGTCTGCGGCGCCCGCAACGTTGATGCCGGACAGCATGTGCCGGTTGCGACAGTTGGCGCTAAACTGCCTGGGGGTATGGCAATCAAGCGCGCCAAGCTGCGCGGTGTAGAATCTCAGGGCATGATTTGTTCTGCGAAAGAACTGGGCATTAATGACAAGCTGCTTCCGAAGGAACAGCAGGAGGGTATTCTCGTTCTGCCTCAAGGACTGACGCTGGGTACGCCAATTACCGAGGTGCTTGGTCTGGATGACGAGATTCTCGATCTTGACCTGACACCGAACCGCTCCGATGCACTCAGCATGCTGGGTGTGGCTTATGAGATTGCTGCCCTTACCGGAGGATCAGTCAAGCTGCCGGAATTCCAGATTCCTGCTTCCTCCGTAAAGGCAGAGGATCATATCTCTGTCCAAATCAGCACGCCGGAACAGTGCTCCCACTATACTGCGCGTTATATTAAAGGCATCAAGCTGGCTCCGTCGCCGCAATGGATGCAAAATCGTCTCATTGCAGCCGGTGTCAGACCAATCAGCAATATCGTCGATATTACCAACTATGTCATGCTGGAATACGGTCAGCCGCTTCATGCATTTGATGCGGACAAGGTAGCCGGCGGCAAAATCGATGTCCGTCTGGCCCGCGAAGGCGAGACACTCGAGACACTGGACGGTCAGCTTCGCAAGCTGGAGCCGCATATGCTCGTGATTACCGACGGCACGAATCCGATCGGCCTGGCCGGCGTAATGGGCGGTGCGAATTCCGAGGTGTCCGACGATACAGTCAACATTCTGTTGGAATCCGCGCATTTTGACGGAGGCACAATTCGCAAAACATCACGCCAGTTCGGGCTTCGCTCCGAGGCAAGCATCCGCTTTGAGAAGGAAGTTGATCCGGCTGTTGTGTTGAAAGCGCTGGACCGTGCTGCTTCCCTGATTGCTGAATATGCGGACGGTCATGTTGCAGAAGGTGTTGCAGCTGCCGGTTCTGAAGTGATCAAGTCTGTGCAAATTAATGTATCCCGTGAACGGATCAACCATTTCCTCGGTACCGAGTTGTCCGGACTTGAGATCAAGACGATCTTTGGCCGCTTGAATGTGGACTATGAGGAGCCGCAGCAAGACAGCTATGTGGTGAAGGCGCCAAGCCGCCGTGGAGACATCGCGCGTGATGTTGATATTATTGAAGAAGTAGCCCGTCTGTACGGCTATGACAATATACCAACGACTCCGATCGAAGGGACGATTACACCGGGAGCGCTGAGTGCTTCGCAGTCGATCCGCCGCCAGATTCGCAGCCGTCTGACCGATGCCGGCCTTCATGAGGTGATTAGCTATTCCTTCACATCGCCGGAGCGTACACGTTTGTTCCCGGCCATCTCCGGCAATGCCGTGCCAGTCAGACTGTCCATGCCAATGAGCGAAGACCGCAGTGTGCTGCGCACAAGCATCGTGCCGAACCTGCTGGACATTGCGGCCTACAACCGAAACCGCAAGACCGAGAACATCGCCATCTTCGAGGTAGGCAGTGTATTTCTGACAGACGAGGCCGAGCTGACACGCCAGCCGCATGAGCGCCAGAAGCTTGCTGCGCTGCTGACTGGCAGCCGTCTCCGTCCGCAATGGAATGTCAAATCCGAAGCTGTTGATTTCTATGATATCAAGGGCGTTCTGGAAGCTGTTACCGATCTGCTCGGATTGTCCGGAAAGGTAAATTTGCAAGCGGCAGCACCGGAGCATATGCACCCGGGACGCGCGGCTGCAATACTGCTGGATACGCCGCGCGGCAGCGAAACAATCGGCTACATCGGGCAGCTTCACCCGGATACACAACGCGAGCTGGATCTGGTGGATACGTACATTTTCGAGCTTAACCTGGAAGCATTGTATGAAGCGGTCGACACTTCGATTGTCTACCGCGCGCTGCCCCGCTTCCCTGCAAGCACCCGGGACATCGCTGTGGTCATTGACCGGAAGCAGGAGACAGGCAGCCTGACGGCGGCAATCGTAGAGACGGCAGGCGAGCTGCTGGAGTCGGTCGAGGTGTTCGATATTTATACAGGAGAGCGTCTGGGCGCTGACAAGAAGAGCGTAGCGCTGTCCCTTGTATACCGTCATGCAGAGCGTACTTTGACGGACGAAGAAGTCACAGAGCTTCATGCCAAGGTCGTCGAAAGATTAGAACAATCTTTTCATGCAGAATTGAGAAAATAGGCAGGAAACCGCTTGGGCCATATCGAATTAGTTCTTTGGAACTTTTCGATATGGCTTTTGGTTTTTTATCAAGATTTTTACGGCTCCATATCATGCTCGGTGCGTCATAGGCTGCGAAAAAGAAGGGTTCTAACGATTCATGAAGCATATAAGGCATGAAACAGGGTTTTAATTAATGAATGAAATTAGATACCGCTTCGTTTCTCCAGAACTCTTCATCTCTCCGCCAGTTGAATCGCAGCAAGCGCTAAATGAATCCAGACCGCTTCTTCATCGGCTTACGGCTATTTTCTAAAGAATACGAATGTTCCATGCTCCATGCGTTTGCATGGCTCAATTGAAAATGTACTGCCAGAATGAACTCGAAATGTTATGGCTGCTTGCAATGTAATTCTAATGCTAAACGAACTGCTAAATCGCTAAAAAATGTACTGCATAATGTTACGCCAGGCTGGTTCGCCCAAGGACCTGCCGGCTTTTGAAAAACGTCTGGTCTTGTCATCAAAGGACCCGGGCAGCTGTTCAACTTATGGAATGGCAATATAGATTCAAAAAGTAATTTCGGGAGGTACAAACGTGATGGATGCTGAACGCACAAAAGTTACGGTTGATATATATGGGCATCAATATAAGCTGGTAGGACATTCAAGCGTTGAATATATCAAACAGGTCGCCGCGATGGTGGACGAGAATATGAACAAACTTGCAAGCGCCTATTCCCGGCTGGATATGCCGCGGATCGCGGTGCTTGCAGCTGTACATATGGCTGATGAGGTTAACCGGCTGAGAGATGACAATAAGCAGCTTGCAGTGGAGACGGAGCGCAACAGGCAGCTGACCCGGGAACTGGAGGCTGTCCAGATGGCCATGAGCGACCTGCGGGAAGAACTGTCCGGGCAGGAAGCGCGAAGCAGAGCGGAGCTGGACCGCCTGCAGACAGAGCATAACAAGCAGTTGGAAGAGCTGGAAGCCAGATGGAGCAGCAAGCATTCGAATGCGCTCGAAGGCTTCGAAGAGGAAAGGCAGGAAAAGGAGCGCGAGTGGCTGGCTGTTCAGCAGCGGCATGAGCAGCAAATGGCGGAGCAAAAAGAGCGGCTGGAGGCCGAGCTTGCCCGCCGTGAGCAGGAATGGGCCGAATTGAAGGAACTCCTCGAGCTGGAAGCGGCTGAGGAAGCAGCCAGACTGCAGGAACGGGAACAGCAATGGCAGGCCGAGCGCGAGCAGCAGATCGAGAAGTGGGAGTCTGCGCTGCAGCATAAGGACCTGCACTGGGAGGAAAAGCTCGGACAACTGGAGCAGGAGCATGCTGCGGCATTCTCGGAGCTGGAAGCACGCGGAAAGGCAGATCTTGATACGGCATTGCAGGAAGCGCAGCAGAAAGAACAGAAGCTGCGGGACAGCTTTGCCAGCCAGCGCCAGCAGAAGGAGACCGAATGGCAAGCCAGGCTGGAGCAGTTGGAGAATGACCGGCTGGCTGATCTGGAGCAGCATGAAGAGCGTTTGTCTACAGAGAAGCAGGCTGCCGCAGATGAGCTTGCCCGCCGTGAAGAGGAATGGGAAGCGCGCCGTCAGCAGCTGGAACTGGAAGCAGAGCAGGAGAAGCTCAAGCTGCAGGAACTGGAGCAGCAGTGGCTGACCGATCAAGAGCAGCAGGAACAGCAGAGGAAGGCTGAGCAAGAGCAGCATGAACGCCGTCTGGCAGCATTGAAGCAGGAATTGGCAGCGGAGCTTGCCCGCCGCGAAGCGGAATGGGAGTCGGCTCGTGAGCAAGCTGAACAGCTGCGCAAGGCAGAGCAGGAAGCGTACGAACAGAAGCTGTCTGCTGCCAAGCAGGAGTCGGAAGCCAAGCTTGCGCATCTTGAGGAGCAGTGGCTCGCCGAGCAGGAACAGGCTGAACAACAGCTCAAGACTGAGCAGGAGCGGTATGAGCAGCAATTGGCTGCAGTACAGCAAGCAGCCGCAGATGAGCTTGCGCGCCGTGAAGGGCAATGGCAGGATGAGCAGGAGCTGGCCGGACAGCAGCGTCAAGAAGATCAGGAGCAGCACGAGCAGCAATTGTCTGCTCTGAAGCAGGAGTCCGAGGCAGAACTTGCGCGCCGCGAGGAGCAGTGGCAATCGGAACTAGAGCAGGCCAAGCAGCAGCAGTTAGCCGAACAGGAACAGTGGCAGGCGGAGCGGGAACAGCGCAAAAAGCAGGAGCAACAGCTGCGCGAGAGCTTCGCTGCCCAGCGCCAGGAAGTTGAGGAGCAGTGGCAGGCCAGGCTTCAGGAGCATGAGCAGGCATTGGCTGCAGCCAAGCAGGAGACGGTCGATGAGCTTGCGCGCCGCGAGGAACAGTGGGCAGCTGAGAAACTGAAGCTGAACCAGGAGCAGGGGCAAATGCTCGCCGAATTCGAGGAGCATTGGAACGAGGAGCAGGAGCGCTTCCGAACTGAGGCGGAGCAGCGGGAACAGGCTTTGCTGGATGCGCAATCGGCTTTGCGTGAGGAACTGGAGCAGCAGCGGCTCGCTGAGCTTGAGAAGCAAGAGCAGGAATGGGCAGCCGAGAGAAAGAGGCTGCAGGAGGTTAAAGAGGCCGAGTTGTCCGAGTGCGAGCAATACTGGAAATCCGAGTTTGATCGCGTTGAAGAGAAATGGGCCGAAGAGAAGGAGATTCTTGAGCAGCAGCAGCTTAAGGCGTTGGAAGAGCGCGAGCAGCACTGGCAGGCTGAGCTTGTCCGTCGTAGTGAGGAATGGAACGGTCAGCAGCAGGAGCTGGAGCGCGAGAAGGAAGCGGCATTGGCCGAATGGGAGCAATATTGGCAAGCCGAGCTTCAATCCGCGCAGGAGCAGGCCGAAACAGAGAAGCAAGAGATGCTTGACCGCCAGGAGGCCAGCCGCATAGAGCTGGAGCAGAAGTGGCAGAGCAGGCTTGAAGCTATTCGCACCGAAGCTTCAGCCGAGCGTCAGGCTCAGCTCGAGGAGCAGGAGGCTGCTTTGGCTGAGCGCGAGCAGTACTGGCAGGCTGAGATGGAAGCTGTTCGCCGGCAGGCGGAAGATGATCGTCAAGCCGGGCTTGACGATCAAAAGACGCTTCTGGCTGATCTGGAACAGCAGTGGCAGGCGAAGCTTGAAGACACGCGGAAACAGGCTGCTGAGAAGCAGCAAGCGCTGCTGGCAGAGCAGGAAGCACGTTTCGCCGAGCGCGAGCAGCAGTGGGAAGCTGATCTTGAAGAAGCCTTTAAGCAGGCAGCAGAGGAACAACAGGCATTGCTGGCTGCACAGGAAGCCCAGCGGCAGGAGCGTGAGCAATACTGGCAGGCTGAGCTGTCCAGCCAGAAGCAGGAGGCGGAGGCTGCCCAGCAGAGGGTCATAAAAGAGCAGTGGAAGGCGCAGCAAGACCGGGAATTGTATTGGGAAAGCGAGCGCGAGCGTCTCCGGCATGAGGCCGGCGAGCAGGCGAAGCAGATCGAACAGCAATGGCAGGAAGAGAAGGCGCATATGCTCAAGGAGCTGGAGGAAGAATGGAGCGGGCGCTTGTCGGCGGCTTCCAGTCAGTGGATACAGGAACGCGAGCAAATAGAAGAAGTGAATATGATTTCACGCAAGGAAGCTGAGGAAATCTGGCAAAGCAGCTTTGTGGAATTAAGAAAGCAGTATGAGCTGGACTTGAGTAAGTGGAGCGTTCGTTGCGATGAAGCTGAAAATCGCGCGCTTGAGCTGATGGAGCAGGAAGACGAGCTTCGAAGCCAGCTGAATCAGCTGGAGGAAGACATGCGCAAGCATCTGTCCAGGGAAGAAGAGGCGCTCGAGACTGTGAAGGCTTATAAACATAAGGAAGAGGAGCAGTTACAGCGGCTCCAGCAGCTCGACGATCAGCTAATCAAGCAGCGTGAGCAGCTCACTGCGGCCTATAAGCTGGGCAACGAACAAAAGGAGCAATACCGCGAGATGACAGAGCAGTTCACACGCTTAAAGGATGAGCTGGAGCAGCATGGAGTACGTGAGCAGGAGCTTACGGACAAGCACATGCAGCTTGAAGCGCAGCTGCAGGAAGCACTGGAGCTGGCGGAGCTGTCCCAGGAAGAGGAGAGCAGGCTGAATCAGCGTGAGACTGAGCTGAATAAACAGCTGGACGAACTGAACAGGCAGTCGAAAGCGTCTGAGGCAGAGGCTGCGCGACTCTCTGGTGAGCTGGAGCAACTGCGGGAAATTCTCGATTCCCGTGAGCAGGAGGATTCCTCCCTGAAGCATGCACACGAGGCATTGCAACAGGAACATGACAAACTGCGGATTGAGTATTCGAAGCTGCAGACCGAGTATAATGAATGGATTGAACTAATCGAGCAAAGCTAGATCGGCATTCAGTGAAAAAGGGTGCAAGCCAGGACTACTCCCATTTATGGGACAGAAATTAAAGCAGCCAGTCGTCGAAAATCAATCGGCGACTGGCTGTTTAGTTTCGTTTGAATGCGAATTAAATGATAGCAATAGATGGAGGATTCTGATCCTGCTTAATCAATCAAAGCAGCTTGCCGTTTATAATGGTCTTCTAAAACTAAACAAGCCATCGCTTCTACTACGGGTACAATTCTGGGGCAAATACAAGGATCATGTCTTCCTTTGGTTACAATTACGGTTTCTTCACCAAGAATTGTCGTCGTATGTTGTGGAACCGAAATGGAGGACGTTGGCTTCACTGCTATTCTAAATATAATATCTTCACCTGTACTGATTCCCCCAATGACGCCCCCGGAGTGATTCGTTATAAATCCGTCTTGATTCATTTGATCATTGTGTTCACTGCCTAACATTTTAGCTGCCGCAAATCCGGCCCCGAATTCGATCCCTTTAACAGCACCAATGGATAACATTGCTTTGGCTAATTCAGCATCAAGCTTATCAAATGCGGGCTCTCCAAGTCCGGGATTAACCCCTCTTATGATACATTCAACGACTCCACCACAGCTGTCTCCAATTTCTGCGAGTGCTTCAATTTTTTCCACCATTTTTGTTGCGGCTTCCGGATCACAAGCTCTTACAGGATTATTTTCAATCACTTTCTCATCGAATGTATCGCATTTAATGCCACCAATTTCTGTTGTATAAGCGAGGATAGAAACACCTCTTTGTTCAAGCAGTTTCCGTGCAACTGCTCCTGCTGCGACTCTGGCAGCCGTTTCTCTGCCTGAAGCTCTGCCGCTCCCCCTGTGATCCCGAATGCCATATTTCTTAAGGTAAGTAAAGTCTGCATGGCCAGGGCGAAAAGATTTTTCTATATCGTCATAGGCTTCAGGTCTCATATCTGTATTAAATAAAATAATGCATAGAGGAGTGCCTGTAGTTTTACCGTTAAACATTCCAGAAATAATATTGATTTTATCGTATTCTTTTCGGGGCGAAGTTACCGATGATTGCCCGGGTTTCCTGCGATCCATCTGATCTTGGATATATTTTTCCTCTATCTCTACACCAGGTGTCACTCCGTCAATGATTACACCTACAGCTTCACCATGAGATTCTCCAAAGGTTGAAATTTTAAATCTTTCTCCAAAAAAATTACCTGGCATTTATATACCCCCTAAAATAATATTGCTCTTACTTTTAGTGTAGCGGTATAATTGTTATAAATGAAATTGAATTTTTTTAAACTTGTTATAGAGAGGATTTATATCAGAAATGCATATTAATGCTGAATGGTATCGGGTATTTTTGGTTGTATCGAAAATAGAAAATTTATCACGGTCAGCTGAAAAGCTGCATATGACCCAGCCGTCCGTTAGTTATATTATTAAACAATTAGAGGAGAGCCTCGGTATTGCATTATTTGAAAGATTATCAAAAGGCGTTCGGTTGACTCAAGAAGGCAAAATGTTGGCTGAATACGTTGAAAAGGCATTTCAGCAACTCTTCGTAGCTGAAAGTCAGATCCATCTGCTGAAGCAATATAAGCTGGGGGATGTGCGCATAGGGGCTAATGGAGCCATAATTAAAGATGTTGTACTGCCTATTTTAGATGAGTTTCATAACCAATATCCTGATATCCGAATTCGGTTATTGCAAGATAAGACGAAAGCTATCATTGACTTTATTAAAGAAGGAACTTTGGATGCAGGGTTTGTCTATCTTCCGGTTAAAGAGCCGGAGCTGGCCATCACACCGCTTAAAGAGGTTCACAACTGTTTTGTTGTAGGGCGTAATTTTTTTGAATTATCAAAACAACCAATAACAACGGACAGATTGGCTCAAATCCCTCTTCTTTTATTGTCATCCGGCAGCACTACAAGAAGTGTCCTGGAAGGGTGGTTTGCTTCCCAGGGCTATAGCATAAAAGCTGATTTTGAACTTAATAGTTTGGATATGTTGATAGAGTTTGCAAAAAGAGGATATGGGGCTGCTTTTGTACCAGAGTCATTTATTCAAGACGAAATAGAACTGGGGAAATTAGCGAAGCTGGACACGCTAAAGCCACTGCCAATACAAACATTGGGAATGGTGACCAGGAATAAAACTACATTCACTTCTGATATATTTACCAAGATGTTTTTGAATGCTTACGCAGAATAAAACTATGAAGAATAATTTTTATAATTAAATGTTCCCCTGATAAAAAGTCAGGTTATGGTATATTAAGGGTAGATCCATGTTATAACGGCAGGAAAGCATCTATTCGCATAAACATAAAAAACCTGCGGCTAGTTCACTTAGCCGCAGGACAGCATCAAATAGATATGTTATTCAACGACAAGCGTTGCTTTCATATTGCCATGGCCTGATCCGCAAGGAATGTTACAGTGAATTTCATAGGTGCCTGCATCATTAATGGTTACGGTTTGCGGTTTGTTTTGCGTGACCTGAAGGTTCAGATTGGAAATTTCAATGCCATGAGTACCGGAATTGTTTTTCAGGCTGATTGTAACAGGTTCGCCCTTTTTAATGCGATATTCCTTTTGATCAAATGCATAGTTTTTGGCAGAGATTACAACGGATTGGCCTGCTGTGTCTCCGGCGCCCGCTCCTGCAGAAGTATTGGCCGGCTCCTGCGTTTTGCTGCCGCAGGCAGCGAGTATGAGCAGCATGGCAATAACCGTTGTGAAGAACAGAAACTTTTTATTCATGGATCGTAATCCTCCTGTGCAAATAGTAAAATTTTTCTACCTTATTTGATTGTACTTCTTTTTTTCGGGTCTTGCAGTGACAAACTGTTGAAGTTAATTTGAACAAATCATGAACATTAAGTATTATTACATGCGGCATATTCAGAGAATTATGTGTAAAGAGCCTTTATCGCAAAGGACAAAGGCTCTTTTTGCTGCACTTTTTAAGTCTGATTTTAGGTACGTCTGCGTCCCGCTTCGTAAGGTGTGCTGACCGGAATGAACAGGTCAATAATCCCGATAACCAGAGCAGCAAGCACAGCGCCCAGCAACGATACAGCAACACCGCCTACAATAAACTGCGCAACCCAGATCACAAGCGCACTGGCAATGAAGCCGACGATCCCGCGGCCGAAGGGAGTAACCTTCTTGCCGAAAATGCCTTCAACTACCCAGCCCAGAGCAGCGATAACAAGAGCTAGGAAAAAAGCGCTCCAAAAGCCGCCGACACTAAAACCGGGAACAATAAAGCCAACAACCATCAGCACAAGAGCTGATACGATAAATCGAACGACATGTCCAAGAAAATTCATAGTTCTGATGACCTCCTACATTGGTTGATGTGCTTGGTTAATACTATTCCCTCACAACAGGGAATCATTCGTGGATGTGATTGCCTGTTGTCATGGCGCTGGCATCATTCATCCGTTATAATAAAAGCTGAGAGGAGTTGTGCTCGTTTTGAACGAAAAAATACTGACTACCCTTGAATATTCCAAAATTATAAATAGGCTGAGCGCCCATGCGGCTACTGCTCTCGGGAAGGCTGTTGTGGAAGCGCTCCAGCCAAGCCCTGATCTTGAAGAAGTCAAAACCTCACTACAGGCTACAGATGAAGCGTATAAAGCCGACCGGCTGAAAGGAAGCGCACCGTTCGGCGGTATTACCGATATTGCGCCTGCTTTGCAGCGGGCAAGAATAGGCGGGACGCTGAGTCCTGCCGAGTTGTTGGCGGTATCGATGACTGCCCGCGGCTCCAGAAGGGTCAAGCGCCACATTGAAACCCTGCATGAGGATGACCCGATTCCTTTGCTGTACTCACTGGCTGATCAGCTTAGTGAAGCCAAAGATCTGGAGAAGCAAATTGATGCCTGTATCGACGAGCAGGCAGAGGTCATGGATAGCGCCAGTACCGAGCTGGCAGCGATCCGCCGCGAGCTGAAAAACGGGGAATCCCGCATCCGAGAGAAGCTGGAGCAGATGATCCGTTCTTCCTCCGTGCAGAAGATGCTGCAGGATTCTCTGATTACGCTGCGCAATGACCGTTATGTTATTCCGGTTAAATCCGAGTACCGTTCCCACTTTGGCGGTATTGTCCATGATCAGTCCGGTTCCGGCGCGACGCTGTTCATTGAACCGGAAGCGATGGTGGCGATGAATAACAAGCTGCGTGAGCTTAAGGTTGCCGAAACACGGGAGATTGAGAAGATTTTGCAAAAGCTGACGGCTGCAGTGGCGGATTACGGGCCGGATTTGCTGATTGATCTGGATCTGCTCGGCAAGCTGGACTTTGCCTTTGCCAAAGCGCGCTACGCGCATGGCATGAAAGCGACAATCCCGCGGATGAACGACAGAGGATTCCTGAAAATCAAGCGTGGCAGACATCCGCTGCTTGATCCGGCTGCCGTTGTCCCGCTTGATGTAGAGCTGGGCAATTCCTTCACGGGCATTATTGTGACCGGACCGAATACCGGGGGGAAAACGGTCTCTCTTAAGACAATCGGCCTGCTGAGCCTGATGGCAATGTCGGGATTATTCGTTCCGGCAGAGGACGGAACGCAATTATGCGTCTTTGATGCGATCTATGCGGATATCGGGGATGAGCAGAGCATTGAGCAGAGCCTCAGTACGTTCTCCAGCCACCTGACCAATATTATCCGCATTCTAAGTTCAATGACGCCAAAAAGCCTTGTGCTGCTTGATGAGCTTGGAGCGGGTACGGATCCTGCGGAAGGTTCTGCGCTTGCGATTGCCATTCTTGAGCATATGCATCAAACGGGCTGCCGTCTTGTAGCGACTACGCACTACAGTGAGCTTAAGGCTTATGCTTATAACCGCAAAGGCGTTATTAATGCCAGCATGGAGTTCGATGTCCAGACGCTCAGTCCGACATACCGGCTCTTGGTCGGTGTTCCCGGGCGAAGCAATGCGTTCGCGATTGCTGAACGCCTCGGACTGTCACGAAAAATTATTGACCATGCCCGCGGTGAGGTCAGCGAGGAAGACATGCGGGTAGAAAATATGATCGCTTCACTTGAGGAAGACCGTCTGGGAGCTGAAGCCGAGCGGAATACGGCTGAAGCATTGCGCCGTGAGCTGGAAGAGCAGCGCAGGAAGTTCGAGGAACAGCGCGAACGCTTCGATCAGCAGAGGGACCGGATGCTCGTCAAAGCCCAGGAGGAAGCGAAAGAAGCTGTCGCCAAAGCGAAGCGCGAAGCCGAGCAAATTATTGCCGATTTGCGCAAGCTGGCTCAAGAGGAAGGGGCATCGGTCAAGGAGCATAAACTGATCGAAGCACGGCGCAAGCTGGACCAAGCCGAGCCTCAGCTCAAAAAGCAGGGCAACAGTAAGCCTGCCCAGACTAAAGCCCCGCAGAAGATCGAAGCAGGCGACGAAGTTATGGTTTATAGCCTGAATCAGAAAGGGCATGTCGTAGAAATTACCGGCGGCGATGCTTTTGTGCAGCTCGGTATTATGAAAATGAAAGTTAGCCTGAACGATCTGGAGCTGATTAAGCAGGCCCCTGCCAAGCAGCAGCAACCGAAACAGGCGGCGAGTCTGAAGCGGACCCGCGATGATCAGGTTCGTGCTGAGCTTGATTTGCGTGGTGCAAATGTTGAAGAGGCTATTATGGAGATTGACCGTTTTCTCGATGAGGCTTTCCTGTCCAATATGGGTCAGGTTTATATCATCCATGGTAAAGGAACGGGTGTGCTCCGGACCGGAGTCACTGATTTTTTACGCAAGCACAGACATGTTAAAAGCCACCGCTTGGGCAATTACAATGAGGGCGGAGCCGGTGTAACGGTAGCTGAGCTCGAATAAGGAGGGAAAACATGCAACGTGAGGTGGACTGGCTGCTTGACAACCCTTATACTGCTACACTTGCGTTTGTATCGGTTGCTGTTTTGGCCTTGATCTTTTGCCTGTTTTGTTTTGAGCTGGTGACCCGCTACAATTGCTGGAATGAAATCAAAAATGGCAATGTAGCGGTTGCCATGGCGACAGGCGGGAAAATTTTCGGCATCTGCAATGTGTTCCGATTCTCAATCGAGGCTAATGATACCGTATATCAGAGCATGATTTGGGCGTTATTCGGCTTTGCCATTCTGCTGGCTGCTTACTTTTTGTTTGAGTTTCTGACTCCCGTATTTAAAATTGACGAGGAAATCAAAAATGACAATCGTGCTGTGGGACTCATTGCAATGATTATTTCGGTTTCCTTGTCTTATCTTATCGGAGCAACCATTGTTTAAGAATTAACCATTAGCTATATCTGCAGATGATGAATGCTTTTTCCGTACTGGAGGTATGCAGGCAATGAAATATTTATGGGGAACGTTATTTGCGCTCGCTGTGCTTTTTGTTGTACTGGGCGTATTGTACTTATTATGAGAGGGGCTGTAACTTGTGACTGAATCAACTGTATGTCCCTGGTGCCAGACGGAGATTGTCTGGGATGAGGAACTGGGACCGGAAAAGCATTGCCCTCATTGTGACAATGAGCTTGAAGGATATCGTACGATCAGCTTGAACCTGGATGATGAAGAGGGTGAGCTGGAAGAGAACTTGGGCAGGCAGGAGAACTCCTATCTGGATGAAGAGGAAGAGGAGGAAGAGCCGGATCAGCGCCGTTCGCCCCATCAGGCCATTTTGGCGCTGGAAGACCATGTTCAGCAACTGCTTTCCGAGCAGGAAGAGATGCCGGAATGTCCAAGCTGCCGGGAGTATATGATTGAAACCGGGCGGCAAAAAGTTGGCAGCAGTACAGGCTTCGAGTCTCGCGAGACCAAAGATTCAGCCAAGCCGTTGCTGAATAACCCGTTCGAAATGGTATGGTACGTATGCCCTTCCTGTTTTGAAACCAAGAGCCGGCTGTCTTATGCCGATCAGCATTTCTTTGCCCAAAGGCTGAGTGAAGCCGCCGAATAAAAAGCGGCTGGTAATCAATGTACAGCATTTCCCCTTTCTCTTTTGGGAACCTTATGGAAGAGTTTTTCCAGAGGGCAGGAGGGAAATAGTGTGGAACGTACCAAATCGGTTTGGCAGGCGCCTTTCAATAAGGATGCCGGGAAGTTAGCAGATACCTTTGACGGCGAAAGAAGCCTGAAAAGGAAGCACGGATCATTGGACAAGCAGGCAGCGCTGCTGCTTGCTGTCCAGGCGCTGTTTGCGGTTGCCAACGCATTGTCCGGAACTTTCGTGCCGGTCTATCTGTGGAAGGCGAGCCAGTCCTTTATGGTAATCGGCTGGTTTACCCTGTTTCAACATTTCATATCCGGCGTAACGTGCTGGCTTGCAGGCAAGTGGGTCAAGGAAGGCAACAAAATGAACAGCCTTCGCACAGGTGTCGTTCTGTCGGGTATCTTTTATTTGGCGGTGTTACTGCTTGGTCAGGCAGCCAAGGCCTATGTCATCCCGCTTGGCATTATTAACGGGCTGGCATCGGGTTTTTTTTGGCTTGCTTACAATGTTGTTTATTTTGAGATTACGGAGCCGGATAACCGTGACCGCTTCAATGGCTGGGCAGGCTTGCTCGTATCCGGATCTGGGATCATTGCTCCCTGGATTTCCGGTGTGCTGATTACGGCCTTTGCAGGGAACCGCGGATATCAGATTATCTTTACGGTGTCGCTGATTGTATTCGCCATGGCGGCGGTTATCAGCTTCTTTCTAAAAAAACGTAAAACGACAGGCGCCTACGATTGGTCTCACGCCTGGCGCAACATCAAGGACCGCAGGCTGCCCTGGCGGAATGTATTTTTTGCCTTGATGGCGCAGGGGCTTCGTGAAGGAGTCTTTATGTTCTTGGTCGGTCTTATGGTATATATTGCAACGACGAATGAACGCAAACTGGGCGACTTTACATTATGGACCTCATTGGTCGGCCTTATTGCCTTCTGGCTGATTGGACGCTGGATGAAACGGGAATGGCGCAAGCAGGCAATGCTGGTTGGCGTTATTATGATGGTGATCGTTATCATTCCGCTGCTGTGGAAATTGAATTATACAACCTTGCTCTGGTTCGGGATCGGAACAGCTTTATTTATTCCTCTCTATTCCATCCCCATGACCTCCTCAGTATTCGATATGATCGGCCAGTCGGAAGAAAGTGCGCTTCAGCGGGAAGAATATGTCATTTTACGCGAGCTTGGGCTTGTGCTTGGCAGAATGCTGAGTCTCGCGATATACCTGCTGGTTATGTCTTGGACCACCTCGCCCCAGGCGATGGTTTGGCTGCTGCTTGGGGTTGGAGCCGCACCGCTGATCGGCTGGTGGCTTATGAAGGATAAATTACAAAGGGTGAGTTAATATGCCGCGAGTCGTGCAGCACATAACAGATTTAATAGGGGAAACACCCGCCATCCGGCTGAACCGGCTGCCAGGGCTTGAAGGGGCCGAGGTGCTGGTCAAGCTGGAGCGGTTCAATCCGAGCGGAAGTGTCAAGGACCGGGCTGCTTTTGCCTTGATTGACCGGGCAGAGCGTGAAGGGAAGATTGCGCCTGGCGCTACCATTATAGAACCGACCAGCGGCAATACGGGTATCGGGCTGGCTATGAATGCGGCTGCCAAAGGCTATAAGCTCATTCTGGTCATGCCGGACAATATGAGTGTGGAGCGGATTCGGCTGCTGCAAGCCTATGGCGCAGATGTGGAGTTGTCGCCGGCGTCCGAGCGGATGCCGGGCGCGATTCGCAAGGCGCTTGAGCTTCAAGCCGGTATACCAGGCAGCTTTATTCCGAACCAGTTCGAAAATGAAGCCAACCCGGACATACACCGGGTAACGACCGCCCAGGAAATTCTGCAGCAAACCGGAGGCAGGCTTGACGCCTTTGTGGCTACAGCCGGTACTGGCGGCACCATGACCGGAACAGGGGAGACGCTGAAGGCGCATCTCCCGTCCCTCCATATTGCCGTTGTTGAGCCGAAGGGCTCTCCGGTGCTTTCGGGCGGACAGCCCGGACCCCATAAGCTGGTGGGGACGAGTCCGGGTTTCATTCCGGCTATACTCAATATTTCTGTATATGATGAAATCATACAGGTTGCCGATGATGATGCAATCGTGACGATGCGGGCGTTGGCACGTACCGAGGGGCTGCTGCTCGGTCCTTCCTCAGGAGCTGCAGTATGGGCCGCCATGCAAGTTGCCCGGCGTCTTGGAACAGGAAAGACCGTGCTTTGCATGGCCCCTGATACAGGCGAGCGTTACTTAAGCATGGGGATCTTTTGACGTTCGGAGCGTCTCCATT
Source organism: Paenibacillus pinihumi DSM 23905 = JCM 16419 (assembly GCF_000422505.1). Classification (GTDB taxonomy): domain Bacteria; phylum Bacillota; class Bacilli; order Paenibacillales; family Paenibacillaceae; genus Paenibacillus_D; species Paenibacillus_D pinihumi. The sequence continues at coordinate 123,803 of NZ_KE383865.1, forward strand.
GCTTTAATTCCGTCTGGATGACATGTCTGCGGTCGCGAATATAATTCATAATGAAGCTGTATTCGTCCTCGAAAGAGGTGTACGTAAATTTTCGTGTAATATCCCCCCGGATATCCGAAGCAATCGACTGATGCATGGCCTGCACGAGCGGGCCAAGCTCTCTTTCGGTGAAGGAAGTTTCCGTCAGCTCTGTCAGGAGGTTGCGGTAATCCTCGCGGCAGGCCGGGATGGATAGCACCTTTCGGGTCAGCGTATTATATCCCTGGATACGGACAAGATCAGCTCCGCACGGCTTGCCGTAGCAATTTCTTCCCCATGTCCCCTCATAATCCCACGGAGCAATCCGGTATTTGCCTTCTTCTTTCATTTCATACAAAGCATAATTTTGATCAAACCCGTCATAATTACCCGTTAGGACGGCTCCTGCCAGCCATTTTAAATACTGCGGCGTATCCAGCCGCTCCAGCAGATGGCTTCTCATTTCCCGTCCCTTGGTTTGATGCAGCTTTCTTATAAAAGCTATCAGGCGGCTGCGGTCCGCTTTTTTTCCCAGCTTCAGCTCATACCCCTCATACCAGGACTTTTTGCGTTTGCGGGTAATCGGGTCCGTTGAGCGGAAGTTGGCGCTATCATGAACTGCATAATGAATCGAGCGGCAATCCAGGCCGCGGCTCTCAAAGAATATCCGGTCAAATGATTCAATCTCTAGATACATGCCGAGCGGCTGGCCGTTCCATTCGACCTTGCAGTGCCTGGTTTTAGGCGCTTCCACACCGATTGTGTTGAAATAATGAAAGGATAGCGCATTTCGCAGCATGGACGGATCATCATACTCAGCATTCCATTGAAAGGTCGTGCCGTTGTCCAGCACAACCTCATAAGATTTTTTCGGATACAGCCGCGTATGTCCGCCTCTGTGACGGATACGGGCAGGCTGCAGAATGCCGTCTATTTCCAGCATGACCGGTATGAAACGGGTGCTCCACACATCCTCCTCCTGCATCCGCTTGATCTCTTCTGAATCAATATGAATACTTCGCAATGGCAAAGCCTCGATCGGCATCTCATTTCCTCCCGAACAACGAAAGTGAAGCCTATCGCAGTGGATAGGCTTTAACACTTTACCTTATTCAGGACATTCGTCCATGGTCACTCGTTATTCCTGGCCGTCTTGAGTTTCTTGTATATCTCGCACGTCTTGGATGTTCTGATTATACCAGTGCGGAGGCCAGTTAGCCGGGAGCCGGTAATAACCGTTCCGTCCGCGGGACTGATTGCCGCGTGTCCGGTTGCCAATTGTATGATGTCCACGTGTGCGGTGCCCATGGCTGCCTTGTCCGTGGCTGCCTTGTCCATGGCTGCGGTGCCCATGGCTGCCTTGTCCGTGGCTGCGGTGCCCATGGCTGCCTTGTCCGTGGCTGCCTTGTCCGTGGCTGCGGTGCCCATGACTGCGGTGTCCATGGCTGCCTTGTCCATGGCTGCGGTGTCCATGGCTGCCTTGTCCATGGCTGCGTTTGCCTTGCGTCCGGTTGCCCGGTGTACGGAAGCCGGTTGTTCCTTCTACCGGATTGCTTCTGTTCCGGTTACCGCGTGTATTGGAGCCAAGAGTACGATGCTCCCAGATATGACTGCGATGCTTATGCTTGTTACGCTCGCATCTGCCGCTGCGGTTGCTAAGCACACGACGTTGAGTGTTTTTGGCTCCGCGATTCAAGCCGCGGACATTTCTTTTCTTTTGAGTCATTCTATCATCTCCTTATCATGTTCTATTACACGCTATGCAAGGGAAATAGGATTGGCTCTGGTCATCTGTAGCAGTTTGCTAGACCGGGTGAGGAAAAAGGCGAAGCTGCGCAAGGTAATTGGCCTTTTTTAAGATATAGAAGTCTATAAAAAATCCTCATTTATCTTGTACGGGATAGTTGGGAGATACATATAAATACAGAAGCTAATCATGAAGTTTATAAAAAAGAAACTAAAGTCTGAATCAGCGTCATCTATGTCTGCTGCTGACATGTGTTTTCAGGAAGGAGAGGCATGAATGAATCCGTTTGTTACATTAAAGGGCTGCAAGGTTGAGCTCAGGCTGGGCGGGCTGCCTGCCGCTCTTACAGGGAGTGTGGCCGGGTGGGGACAGGATGTATTCATTCTGTACAGTGGCTCCCGCTATACCTATATTCCGTTTCGTCATATTGAACGCTTGGCTCCTGCGGGCCACAAGGACAGAGCAGGCATGACAAATACAGAGGCAGCAGCCGGGGATGAGGGTGCCATTCATGAGAAGGTGACCTCCCTCAGGAAAATATTAACTTACGCCAGAGGGCTTTTCTCAGAAGTTTATTTTTCCTCCGGACGGCCAATCTATGGCTATGTATCAAGCGTTATGAATGATTACTTTATCTTCTGCTCACCTGTGTATCATACAGTTGCGGTATCGCTCCAGCATTTGAAGTATATTTCTCCCTGCCCGGCTACAGCAGCTCCGTATAATCTTTCTCCAGGTCAATTCACTCCGCGTCCGTCGCCGGTGACGTTAGCGAGAACATTTGAAATGCAGCTAAGGAAGCTGGAGGGAGAGCTGATCATCTTCAATCTCGGTATGCTGCCCGGTGAGACGGGAGTGCTCGCAACAGCGGGTGAGCAGATGCTGGAGCTGACGGGAGAGGATGGGGTAAGCAGTTATATCCCTTATGAACAAATCCAAAGTGTGCATGTGCCTTAGACTTTATGCATAAGCAAAACTGGCCGGGGACATAATACAAAAGTCGTTTAACAAAAAAGAAAATTTATGCCATAAGAAGCGGGAGGGACATGTAAATGATGCAGCCACTAACGGCCAAGGAATTGGAGTACATTGTCGATTCCATCTCCAATGAGGACTTGCTGATGAAGCAATGCGCAGTAACCGCAGCTACTGCCACAACTCCGGGAATCCGCCAGCTTTGCCTGCAATTCCAGCAGGTGCATGAGCAAAATTACAATACGCTGCTGAGTGCTTTGAATGCGCACCAATCGTTAGCGCCAACACAGCCAAGCAACTCATAACCGTATAAGGAGGAAGCCGAAAATGTATCAAAATCATCACCAAGCGCTGCTGCCCGATGAGGATTTGGCGTATACCATTCTCGCCGACTTGAAGCGTGTCACCCGCGAATATGCAACCGGAGCAACCGAAGCCAACTGCGACAATGTACGGCAGATGTTTACAAATTTAATGAATACCACTCTTCACTTGCAGGGAGATCTGTACAGGATTATGAAGCAAAATAATATGTACAGCGCAGCTTCCCCTTGCTTGAAACAGGAAATTGACAAACAGATTCAACAGAACAAGCAAAATTTGCAAAAGACGCAGCAACTGGTACAGAGCATCACAGGCGGACATCAGCAGCATCCTCCAGGCTTTGCCAACCTGGTAACGCCTGATCAAGTGCACCAGGGCAATATGCAGCATCCGCAAAACCCGTCCTACTACAGCTAGTCTCACCAAAGCCGCCGCCGGTTCTGAACTGCACCCCAATTGTTGGACATTGGAGGTGCAGTTCAGTTCCCGGCGGTTTTTTTTATATTTGCCGGTCCTTCCTTTGATTGCAGGAACCCCTGTTTCGTTGTAATATTAAGATTATGTATTTAGACGGTTGCTGGGAGGGCTGGGCATGGTAGAGCTGAAGAACGAAATTTTGAATTTGCTGAAGGAAGACGCACGGCGCGGGCCGGACTTGATTGCGACGATGCTGAATGTCAGTCAGGCTGATATCATCAAAGCGATTGATGAGATGGAAAAGGACCATGTCATTGTAAAATATGCGGCCGTAGTAAACTGGAGCAAGGTAAGCGAAGAGAAAGTAACGGCGTTGATTGAAGTGCAGATTACGCCTGAGCGCGGACGCGGCTTCGAGGGCATTGCCGAACGGATTTATTTATACCCGCAGGTGAAGTCGGTCTATTTGATGTCCGGAGATTATGATTTGCTCGTTGAGGTGGAAGGCTCGACATTGCGTGATGTGGCCTCCTTCGTCTCCAACAAGCTGTCTCCGATTGACTCGGTTCTTTCGACCAAAACCTTTTTTATATTGAAAAAATACAAGCAGGACGGCATCATCTTTGATGAGCATGAAGATGATCACCGTCTGCCTATTTCGCCGTAAACAGAGGTGGTGAAGATCATGATAAAAGATGAAGAGCTAAAAACCCCGGTGTCCGGGCAGCGATCCTCCATGGCTGATTACCTGTCTCCTATGGCTAGGGAAATCAAGCCTTCAGGAATCCGCAGATTTTTCGATATGGTTAGCGAGAGCAAGGATGGCGATATCATTACACTTGGTGTGGGCGAGCCGGATTTTGTGACGCCTTGGCATGTTCGTGAGGCTTGCGTTTATTCGCTGGAGAGAGGCAAGACACAATACACATCCAATGCCGGAATGCCGGAGCTTCGAGAGGCGATTGTGGAGTATATGTCCAGCCGCTTCAATGTCAACTATGATCCCGCTAAGGAAGTGATTGTCACCGTAGGGGGCAGCGAGGCGATTGATCTGGCTCTTCGTGTGCTGATTAATCCCGGTGATGAAATTCTGGTCCCGGAGCCCTGCTATATTTCTTACTCGCCGATCACTTCGCTAAGCGGGGGCGTGCCGGTAGGAATCGAAACTTTTGCCAAGGATGATTTCAAGCTGACGGCTGAAGCGCTTAAGGCCAGCATTACTCCGCGTTCAAAGCTGCTGGTGCTCTGTTATCCGAGCAACCCGACGGGCGGAATTATGACTTATGAAGATTGGCTGCCGATTGCCAAGGTTGTTGAAGAGCATGATTTGATCGTGATTTCCGATGAAATTTACGCTGAGTTGACCTATGGAAGCAATCATGTCAGTTTTGCCTCGATACCGGGCATGAAGGACCGGACCATCCTGGTCAGCGGCTTCTCCAAAGCATTTGCCATGACGGGCTGGCGGATGGGTTATGTGTGCGGACATCCGGAATTGATTTCGGCGATGCTCAAAGTTCACCAGTATACAGTAATGTGCGCACCTATTATGGGTCAGGTTGCCGCTTTGGAAGCGTTGAAGAATGGTATGGATGAGATGAGAAAGATGGTCGATTCTTACAACCAGCGCAGAAGACTTGTCGTTCGCGGATTCCGGGAAGCCGGTCTGGAATGTCATGAGCCGCAGGGCGCTCTCTACGCATTTCCTTCCATTGAGTCGACAGGACTTTCATCTGAAGTGTTTGCTGAACGGCTGCTCAAGGAATACAAGGTGGCTGCTGTTCCGGGCAATGTATTTGGCAAAGGCGGCGAGGGCTTCCTCCGTTGCTCATATGCAACCTCTGTTGCCCATTTGACGGAAGCGATTGAACGAATCGGCAAGTTTGTCCATTCATTGAAAAGTTAAATAATCCTATTTGTTCTATTTAAGAAAATTTGATATAATTTAACAAAATCCAATTTAAATATAAGAATTTATTAGCTTTCCGCTTAAAGATTCTTATATTTCTTCGCGAAATGCATCTGACTCTGTCAAAAACGGCATTAGCCGTTTATGCTTACTGTTTGTGGAGCTTTCAACAGCTTCAGCCAGAGCAGCCAGCAGACATCATGGACGGTTTTTGCACGGTAGATGAAGCGCCATTGTCAACAGCTTGATCATTCCGGTTGAATAAGGCGGAGTATAAGCCACTTGGGCTTATACTCCGTTCATCATTCACTGCAAGCGGAGCTATAGTGCAGCTTCTAGCAATCGCCGCCGGTTCCGGGCAACCTGAACAGTATGAAGGGCTGGGGATAAGGAGGGATAGAGATGGCTTATGCGGATCAGGGTTTTTCCTTGCCGGAGGCTCAGCACGCCGTCAGGTCTTCGAACCAATTATCCCCTACTATTCGAAGGCTGGAGGATGAGATTTATCAGCTGCGCAAGGTAATGGAGCAAACCTATTTGCAGGAAGCGACGTTCAACTCAGAGATCATCATTGAGATCAGCCGGAAGCTGGATATGAAAATCAATGAATATATGAGGGCCAGGCGGATTTATGCCACGACCTGACATGGGCTGTTTTCAGTTTTGATGGCCGATAATAAGAATAGCTGCCCGTAAGACGGATACTAGCAATAGTGCCGCTTACGGTTTTTTTGTTTGAGCTGCTGCTGACAAGATGAAACCCTTAGGCATAGCAGTTTGGGGGAAGGTTCTTTTGGCGGTATGAATGGATAAGCAGGAGGGCCTTCACTTTTTCAAAAGAATAGGGATATGGTATAGTAAGCCTAGTAGTATTGCCGCTAGATTCAAAGAAACTAAAGCCGGAAACGGTTATTCCGATCATCGGCAAAAGAGAGGGGCGATTGGCAATGAGACTATATACCCGTACCGGGGACAAAGGGCAGACGGCGCTGATCGGCAGCAGGGTGCCGAAGGATCATCTGCGTGTTGAAGCCTACGGCACTATCGATGAGCTGAATGCATTTACGGGACAGGCGCTGGCGGTAATCGAACCGCTCCCGGAGCTTGCGGGATTGGCGTCGCGTCTAAAGCTGATTATGAATGAACTGTTCGACTGCGGTTCCGACTTGTCCTATGACGATGAGCACCAGCCTGAATATAAATTGACAGAAGAGTATGCCGTCCGTCTGGAGCGGTGGATTGATGAATACCAGCAGCAAGCACCGGAAATCAGGCAATTTGTCCTGCCGGGAGGAAGCGCTGCAGCAGCGGTACTGCACGTATGCCGGACAGTATGCCGCAGAGCCGAGCGTGTGGTGGTTACGCTTGCGGGCCATCATACTGTGAATACTGAGGCTGTGACGTACCTGAACCGGCTGTCTGATTTCTATTTTGCAGCGGCTCGTGCAGCCAATTCGAAGCTGGGGATAGAAGATGTATCCTATATTCCCGGATTGAAGGCGGATGAGCAGCTGTGATGACTGACATGCAATATTATGATCCGTTAATTGTGGAGGTTCTGCCGCATGAAGAGGGCATGCAGGTACGTACCGTGCTGGAGCGAAGGCTGGGTGTATCCCGCAAGCTGCTCTCGCGTCTGAAGCTGACCGAACAGGGCATTACGCTTAATGGCAGCCGGGTGTACACCTCTGAGAAGGTAAAGTCAGGCGACCAGCTGGCTCTCCGCATGGAGAAGGAGCAGTCGGATGACATCCTGCCCCAGCAGATGGAGCTGGACATTCTCTATGAGGATGACGATCTCCTCGTTGTCAGCAAGCCTGCGGGCATCATCGTGCATCCGACACATGGCCACTATACGAATACACTTGCCAACGGTGTCGTATATCATTGGCAGCAGCGCGGGGAGCAGGTCAGGTTCAGGCCGATTCACCGGCTGGATCAGGATACATCGGGAGTTGTGGCCATTGCCAAAAATCCGTATATTCATCAGCAGCTGTCCGAGCAAATGCAGCGTGACGAGATGGATAAGGAATACTGTGCTTTTGTGTATAATGTGCCCTCTCCTGCCAGCGGGACGGTTAATGAACCTATTGACCGCGACCCGGAACAGCCGCATTTTCGCATTGTAACTCCGGATGGCTATCCTTCGATTACCCACTATGAGACGATACGCAGCTATGGAAATGGTGCGGCAGCGCTTGTGGGCCTCCGTCTGGAAACCGGGCGGACGCATCAGATTCGCGTGCATATGCAGCATTTGGGCTGCAATCTGATCAGTGATCAGATGTATGGACGGCCAGATGCGATTTCGGCATCCTGGATGCTTGAAGCTGAGGCTGCTGCGGGCAGACAGGCACTTCATGCGCATCGTCTGGCCTTCACCCATCCGGGGACAGGACGGCGGATTTCCTTCATAGCGCCGCTGCCGCAGGATCTGCTCCGATTGGAGCAATTGCTCCTGTCCTTATCAAATTAAATGGAATAGGAGTCATTAATGATGCCTAAATTACAAGTCTATCACTATGCCAAATGCGGAACGTGCCGCAAGGCGATTAAATGGCTGCAGGAGAAAGGTCATGAGCTGGAGCTGCATGATTTATTTGAGCAGGCGCCTTCTGCAGATACGGTACGCTTCTGGATAGAGCGCAGCGGTCTGGAGAGCAAGAAGTTTTTTAACGTATCCGGCGATGTGTACAAAGAAATGAAGTTAAAGGATAAATTGCCGGCAATGAGCGAGGAAGACAAGATTGAGCTGCTGGCTTCCAATGGCAGGCTGATCAAGCGCCCTGTCATTACGGATGGAAGCAAGGTTACCGTTGGCTTTAAGGAAGCGGAGCTGGAGCAGGTCTGGGGGGAATAAATGGCACAGAGCAAACAGAGGGAAGGCAAGAGCCGCAACCCGTGGTGGTTTATCGGCGCTGCGCTGCTGTTTCTTGCAACGAAAGGAAAGACCGTGCTGCTGCTGCTCGGCAAATTTGCCGGACCGCTTATCAGCATGGGAATTACAATTGGAGCCTATGCCTTAATTAGCCCGATCTGGTTTGCGATCGGATTCGTAATGCTCATTCTTGTACATGAGCTGGGGCATGTGCTCGCAGCCAAGCGCAAAGGCCTGCCTGTCAGTGCGCCGTTATTTATTCCATTCGTTGGGGCACTAATTACGATGAAGCGTCACCCCAAGGATGCGGTAACAGAAGCCTATATCGCTTACGGTGGTCCGCTCATTGGCACAATCGGTGCTTTAGCGGTCTATGCAGCCGGATATTTATTTGACAACCCACTCCTGTTTGTACTGGCGAATGTCGGGTTCCTGATCAATCTGTTTAATCTGTTGCCGATTCATCCGCTGGACGGCGGACGGATTGCAACGGCAGTAAGCCGCTGGCTATGGGTTGTCGGGCTTATTGGCGGTGCGGTGCTTATCGTATACTGGCAGAGCTTTTTGCTGATTTTGATTTGGCTGTACTTTGCCTGGACTATGTATCAAACCTATATCAAATCTTCGAAGAAGAGCAAGCCGCTTTATGTCGGCGGGGTTTATGAGGTGGATGTCAGGCATTTGCAGCTTCCGGACTGGTACTTGTCAGGGCAGGAGCATAAGCGGGATTTGCCGTTTACCAGCTACTGCAAGCTGACCGGGGAGCATATGGTGCAGTTTGAATGGGATGTCATTAACTTCCGCGGCGAGCTGGAGTTGCCTGTACCAGCCACTGTCCGCCAGGTCAGACTGGAAAAGAGCAGAATGGTTCAAAAAGAGGACGGCGGGGAGAAGTTCCAGATTCTTGTCCGTGTCGACTATGATAAATATGAAAATGACCGTTATTATGAGGTTCCAGCAACAACGCGCTGGAAATTCGGATTGGCTTATGGCGGGCTGGCGCTATTCCTAATGTTCATGATGTGGAATATCCATGAGATGGGCTTGAGCCAAGGAATTCGGTGATGGAGGAAACTAGCGTGAAGACAGAAACTACATGGCGCTCCAGACGGTTGGATGCGCTCGGCTCGGCGATATTTGCCGAAATTGCAGAATGGAAGGCTGAGGCGCTTCGGGAAGGGAAGGATGTCATTGATTTAGGCATTGGCAGCCCTGACCGGCCGCCTGCGGAAGTCATTCGGGAAGCGCTTGGAGCCGAGGTGCTGCGGGCCGACCGTTATGGTTATCCGGCTTCCCGGGGAAGCTCTGCATTCCGTGGAAAGGCAGCAGAGTGGATGGACTGGCGTTTTGGCGTCAAGCTATGTGCGGAACAGGAAATCGTCGCTCTGATGGGCTCCCAGGATGGACTGGCCCATCTGGCGCTGGCAGTTACGGACCCTGGAGACGGGGCACTCGTACCTGATCCCGGCTATCCGATCTATGCAGCGGGCCTTGCCGTGGCAGGGGTGGAGCCAATCTATATTCCGCTGCGGGCGGAGAACGGGTTTCTCCCGGATCTCGATGCTATTTCTGATGAGGAGTGGAAACGGGCACGGTTCATTCTGCTGAATTTCCCAAGCAACCCGGTTGCTTCTGTAGCAGAGCTTCCTTTTCTGGAGAAACTTGTAGCATTGGCGAAGCGCCATCGAGTGCTCGTTGTGCATGATCTGGCGTATTCGGAAATGGCTTATGACAGCTTCCGGCCTCCAAGCATTCTGCAAGTGCCTGGAGCGTTGGATATTGCCGTGGAATTTCACTCCATGTCCAAGAGCTTCAATATGGCCGGATGCCGTATCGGCTTCCTTGCAGGCAATCGCGAGGCAATTGCAGCGCTTCGCGACTTGAAGGCAAATTTGGACTATGGCGTATTTGAGGCTGTGCAGCAGGCAGCAGTAGCGGCTCTTGAAGCGGATATGCGCCAGGAGCTTGAACCCGTTGGTCCAGTATATGAGAAGCGGCGTGATGTATTCGTCCGTGCTCTGGCTGAAGCAGGCTGGGGTGTGCCTTCTCCACGTGCGACGATGTTTATCTGGGCGCCGCTCCCGTCTATTGCCTTGTCGAAAGGTTGGAGCTGCCGTCAGATTTCCCGGGAAATGGTGAAGGAAGCCGGAGTTGTCGTCGTTCCTGGAGAGGCTTTTGGAGAGGAAGGCAAGGGCTATGTACGGATTGCATTGGTTGAGGATGAAGACCGGCTGCTGGAAGCAGCGGGTAGAATCGGGAGATTTCTGAGGAAACTGGAGGATGAACAATGAATGAAACGAATGAAGGGCGCGAGAGACTGCTGCTGGTAGACGGGATGGCTCTGCTGTTCCGCGCTTATTTTGCAACCTCCTTTACAGGTTCGATCCGCCGAACGAGTACAGGCGTGCCGGTAAATGGCGTACACGGCTTTGTCCGCTATTTTATGGATGCGGTGAAGCGGTTTGGCCCTACGCATATTATATGCTGTTGGGATATGGGGAGCACGACCTTCCGGACGGAGCAATTTTCAGATTATAAAGGAAATCGTCCGGATGCGCCGGACGATTTGAAGCCGCAGTTTGACCTTGTGAAAGAGGTTGTCGATAGCTTCAGTATCCCGAATGTCGGCCTCGTCGGATATGAAGCGGATGACTGCATCGGTACGCTTGCCAGACTGCACAGCAGCCAGGCGGATGTACTCGTGCTGACTGGTGATCATGATATGCTGCAACTGGTTGATGAGCATGTAACGGTAATTATCATGAAGAAGGGGTATGGCAATTATGCCGTATATACGCCATCCTTTTTGCTGGAGGAGCGAAATCTTACACCGGCGCAGATTATTGATGTGAAGGGGCTAATGGGTGATACGAGTGACAATTACCCTGGTGTAAAGGGGATTGGCGAGAAGACAGCACTCAAGCTGGTACAGGAGTACGGCACAATTGAGAACATTCTGGACAACCTGCCGCAGCTGTCCAAAAGCATTCGGGCCAAGATTGAAGCTGATCTGGACATGCTTCATCTGTCCCGCGACTTGGCTACAATCCGCTGCGACGTTCCGCTGGAATTGAATTGGGAGCAATGCCTGTGGAAGCTGAACCGCAGTACAGTGGAGACGAAGTTTGAGGAGCTGGAGTTTGGCAGCCTGGTGAAGATGATTGGGTAGTAAATAGATAAATCAGCAGGTTAATTAAAATGCTGTTAGAACCACTCGCATTACTTTGGGGCGGTTTTAACAGCATTCTAGATTTTTATACCTTAATATTAATTTTCTATGTAAAATCTATCAAACCTATTAAATATTAATTTTTGTATTTTGGGTGTGAATATTGATTTTATTTATAATATCCAGTAATATGTTTTTTTCTGTTTGAATCATGTCATGTAATCTCTCTACTATTTTATTGATGATTAAAAGATCTTTATTCTCCAAATATTTTAAATAAAGATTTAAAATAACTTTAGCATTTTTTGAGTTTTTCATTGCAATTTCCAATTCAAAACTACCAGTAAGAACCTCTTTTTGAGTCAAATAATGAATTAATTGGACGATATTTTCTTTATGCTCTTGTATAACGAAAAAAGGTTTCCAGAAAAAGTGGGAATGAAGATGCTTAGTGACATACACTAAAGTGTCTTCTAATACTTGGTAAGCATTTAAGCCGAAAACCCATGAATTATTATCGTTTACAGTATGAGGTCTGAAAGTAGTGTTTGGTACATTTTTTGCTTCTAAATATTCTATTAAAGTATTTCTAATTGCAATTAAGTCCGGTTCATATATTAAATCAGTACGAGGGCTAAATAATTCTATCTTGTCGCCTGACCAATAGTTAAGTAAAAAATCTTCATCTCTGGTGGCATCCTCAAAATCATCAAATGTCATCTCCCCAAAATTAAGCTTCCCATATTGTAAAAAAGCAGCAATTAAAAATGTTTTCTTATTAAGGTCATAACCATAAATGAGAATCTCATGAGTATCATGCTTTTTCAAATATATAGAAGTACCCTGAAGATAATAGTAGTCGATAACTAAACTTATAAAATAACCTTTATTAATAAATGACACGATATAATCTATTTTTTTATTTGGCCATGAATCTAAGATATCTTTGTATACTGGACAATAATTTAGAAATGGACATGTCTGATAGGTTTGATTCATCATAAAATCAAACCAGTAGTATTCCAAATTTTTATCTATAGCACCATCAATGATAATGTTCCTTGCTTTTAGCTGTAAGAATGAGGTCGATACCCATAACTTTGCTGAATCCCCCTTTATGACTGATGTTGCATTTGCAAATATAGGATAGCTTTGAATTTGCGGAAAATTTATCTCCAGTTCTTTCCTCAATGTTTTTCCTCCTCCATTCTGAAATCTCAAATTAATTTCCAATATAATCAATAATATTATCATATATTTACCAATAATTACATATAAAATTAATTTTATCCTTACGCTTAAAGATTATAAAAATTTATTCACATAATTGACAAATCAAACTCCCCTTTTTCCCGATTGACCCCATGCTCAAGCGGTGATAAGATGACACTAGATAACATTTTCAAAACCTAGTTTATTATAGTAAACCAATGTAATCGATACAACTAATGTAAACATAATGGAGGAGCAATGGAGAAGAAATATTGGGTTCCCGCACTGGATAAGGCGACGCGAATTCTGGAGCTTATTGCCGAGAATCCGCATCAGCTCAAGCTGATTGATTTGTCCAGGCGGCTCGACATTAACAAAAGCTCGATGTTTTCCCTGCTTCATACAATGGAAGAACTCCGCTGGATCAGCAAGGACAAGGGGGATACATATGCCCTCAGCTCTTTTTTTGGTCTGCTTGGGAGCGGGTATTTCCGGCAGTATGACCTGATCTCGCTATTTAGACAGGAAGCCTCCAGAACAAAGCTGGTCATCGGAGAGACGATCCAGCTTGCCAAGCTGGAAGGCAGCGATGTTCTGTATCTGGCGAAGGAGGAAGCGCCTTCACCTGTGCGGCTGGCCTCTGACCCGGGAATGCGATTGCCAGCCCATTCCACCGCGCTTGGCAAGGTCATGCTCGCCTTCTTCGACGAAAGCGAGATTCATAGATTGTATCCGCAAGAGTCACTGTCTCAGGCTACGACCCATTCAATTTCAACGAGGGAAGGCCTGCTGCATGAGCTTCGTGAGATTCGTGCTTCCTGCAAGGCCTATGATTTGCAGGAGGCTGTCATCGGCTTTAGCTGTGTGGCCGCACCGATCATGGGCACAAGCGGGGAAGTCATCGCTGCAGTAAGCTGCTCCATGCCCCAGCATCACTGGGAGATCAAGCAGGAGCAGGCCAGCAGGGAAATCTGCGCACTGGCGCAGCAGCTTTCACAGTGTGCACAGCCACAGACTGTAGCCATTCCCAAATAATAATATATGGACGCTAAGGAGCTAGAGAAGATGAGACTACAAGGTAAAGTAACCCTCATTACCGGAGCAGCTTCCGGTATCGGTAAAAGCACAGCACTGCTATTTGCTTCGCAGGGCGCATCGGTTATTGTAAACGACCTGGATCAGGTGAAGGGTGAAGAGACGGTACAGGAAATTCGCGATAATGGCGGTGAAGCCGCTTTTATTCAAGCGGATGTGACGAACCCTGAAAGTGTAAAGTCTATGGTCGAGCAGGCGCTGGCGAAATACGGTCAAATCGATGTGTTGTTCAACAATGCCGGCGTCAGCGGCGTAGGCGCGCTTCATGAGCTGGAGCCGGAGCAATGGGACCGCGTCATGGGCATTAATATCAAAGGTGTGTTCATTCCCAGCAAATATGTACTTCCGCATATGATGGAACGCAAATCCGGCTCTATTATCAATATGTCCTCTTGTATAGCAGAAATCGGGCTTGCCCGCCGTGCTTCCTATGCAGCATCCAAAGGTGCGGTGCTGGCTCTGACCAAATCGATGCAGGTCGATTATGCCTCCTACGGCATTCGGGTGAATGCACTGCTGCCGGGTACGATTTATACGCCATTTGTTGAACAATACCTGAAAAGCTCCTACGATGACCCGGAAGCAGCGATTGCTGCGATTAAAACCCGCCAGTTGAGCGGTGATCTAGGTCTGCCGGAGGATGTGGCCCAGGCTGCGCTGTTCCTTGCTTCGGACGAGTCGAAGTTTATGATGGGTTCGCCGCTGTACATCGACGGCGGGGTTGTATTCGGCAAAAACGCTTAATACGTATCTTTGCTATAACGGATGACTAATAAATGAAGACATAGATCTGAAAGGGGAAGCTTAAAAATGAAATTATTGAATTTTCTTGAAAACAATGTCCAAAAACTCGGAGTCAAAACAGATCGCGGGATCGTAGATGTGACGGCTGCGGCACAGCGCTACAGTGCAGGAGAGACGCCTGTTAATGTTCATTCTGTCATTGAAGGCGGCAACGAAGCTGTAGCAGCCGTACAAAAGCTCGTTGACCAGGTGCTGGCTGATTCCGCAGCTTCCGATTTGCTGCGTGAGGAAGAGAAGCTGAACTGGGCGCCATCCGTTACAAATCCGGACAAAATTATTTGTGTCGGCCTGAACTACCGGAAGCACGCGGAGGAGACCAACGCGCCAATTCCGGAATATCCGATTTTATTTAATAAATTCAGCAATACCCTGACTGCGAACGGCCATGATGTAGCACTGCCAAAGTCCACCAATGAAGTGGATTATGAAGCAGAGCTGGTTATTGTTATCGGTAAAAAAGCGAAATATGTATCCAAGGAAGAGGCGCTGGATTATGTATTCGGATACAGCGCGGTCAACGACTTGTCTGCGCGTGATTTGCAACTTCGTACCCCACAGTGGATGCTGGGCAAAATTTGTGATGATTTCTCGCCGCTTGGTCGATACCTCGTAACTGCAGATGAAGTTGGCGATGCCAATAATCTGGAGATTAAATGTACGGTTAACGGAGAAGTGCGCCAGCATTCCAATACTTCTGATATGATCTTCAACATTTCCGAGATCGTCAGCTACATTTCTCAACATTTGACGCTGTCTCCTGGGGATATCATTCTGACAGGAACTCCTGAAGGCGTTGTGCTTGGCTATCCGGCGGATAAGCGCGTATACCTGAAGGACGGCGATGTTGTAACCATTGAGATCGAGAAACTCGGTGCAATTACCAACCGTATGGTAGCGGAAGTTTAATAAATAACGGAACCATCAAGAAAGCGAATAGAAGGGGAGACAAAAAGCATGGCAGGAGATATTCAGGCAGGAGCGGATGCGCTCGTTGTAGACAGCAAGGACCATGTGGCAACTGCGCTTCGTGATTTGAACGAGGGAGAGACAGCTGCGATCCGCAGAGGCGAGGAATTGATTGAGATCAAGCTGCTGGATGCGGTGGCCTTCGGTCATAAAATTGCAATCGCTGAAATTCCAAACGGCACAGAGGTTCGCAAGTATGGCGAAGTAATCGGCCGTTCGACCGTTGTAATTGAAGCGGGAAGACATGTGCATGTCCATAATATTGAAGGGATCCGCGGACGCGGTGACCAAGCTGTCAAGGAGGCGCAAGCATGAAGACATTTAAAGCTTACCAACGCGCAAACGGAGACATCGGCATCCGGAATCATTTGCTTATCATTCCTACCGTTATTTGCTCCAATCAGGTATGTAACCGGATCGTACAGATGGTTCCGGACGCTGTAGCGATCCCCCATCAGCATGGGTGCAGCCAGATCGGTGCGGATAAGGACAGAACATTTGAGGTGCTGGCGGGAACGGGCAAAAACCCGAATGTCGGCGCAGTTATCATTATCAGCCTGGGCTGTGAGGTTGTAGATCCAATCGCGCTCGCAGAGGAAATTCGCAAAACAGGCAAGCCTGTTGAAGTATTCGATATTCAAACCGTCGGCGGCTCTGTCAAAGCCATTCAATATGGAATTGAGCTGGCGAAGCGCATGAAGGCTGATCTGGATCGCCAGGAGCGTGTCGATGTGCCGCTTAGCAAGCTGAAGGTCGGCGTAAAATGCGGCGGCTCCGACGCAACGTCCGGCCTTGCTTCCAACCCTGCGCTCGGCGTAGCGGCGGATCGGCTCATTGACGATGGCGGCACGATCGTTATCGGTGAAACAACTGAAATTATCGGTGCGGAGCATGTACTTGCAGAGCGCTGTGTAACACCGGAGATTAAAGAAAGGCTTTACTATATCGTTGACCGCTTTGAGAAAGAGGTTGACCGTATGGGTGCTGATATGCGCGGCGGTAATCCGAGCCCCGGCAATATTGCCGGCGGATTGTCTACCATTGAGGAAAAATCGCTGGGCTGCATCAGTAAATGCGGAACGTCCCCGATTCGCGGCGTCATCGAATACGCCGAGGACATTCCGGAGACGGGGCTGTACTTCATGGATTCGCCGGGTAACGATATTGAGTGCGTATCCGGTATGGCAGCGGGCGGCGCGCACATTGTCTGCTTTACAACCGGCCGCGGTACGCCTACAGGTGCTGCAGTTATTCCGGTAATCAAAATTACAGGAAATGGCAAAATGTTCGCTCATATGGAAGATAATATGGACGTCGATGTCAGCCAGATTCTGTCCGGCACAATGAGTATTGAAGCAAGCGGGGATGCCATCTGGAAGGAAATCCAAGAGGTTGCCGAAGGCAAGCTGACGAAAGCGGAAATTCTGGGGCACCAGGAGTTCAGCATTAACCGTATCGGGCCTAGCTTGTAAGAAGCGACTATGGGAGAGAGGTTTTAGCATGAGCAATTTGGACACGGCATGGCTGGATCTGGACTACAAGCCCGCCCTTCCGGAGAACCGGCAGATGGGCATCGGGATTGTCGGCGCCGGGGAGATCGTGGAATCCTGCCACCTTCCTGCCTACAAAATGGCGGGTTTCAAGGTCGTCGGTATCTTCGATTTAAATCAGGAGCGTTCAGCCAAGCTTGCTTCAGATTTTGGCATTGGCAAAGTGTACGGCTCTTATGAGGAACTGCTTGCCGACAGCGAGGTGCTTATTATAGATCTGGCCGTACCGGCCAAGGTACAGCCGAAGCTGGTGGAGCAGGCAGCGGGGGCCGGCAAGCATATTCTCTGTCAGAAGCCGCTGGCTGAAAGCTACGAAGAAGCAAAGGGGATTGCAGAGGTATGCCGCGCAGCTGGCATTAAGGCCGCTGTCAACCAGCAGATGCGCTGGTCCCCTGGTATCAAGGCGAGCCATACCATTATTCAGCGCGGCTGGCTCGGCGATTTGCTTCAGGCTACAATCAGCGTCAATGTGAAGCAGGAGTTTGCCAACTGGACATTCCTGCGCGAGATTGAGACGCTCGAATTTATGTACCACAGCATTCATTACATGGATACCATCCGATATCTGTTCGGCAAGCCGGAATATATTTATGCGGACGGTGCACGCTTCCCTGGACAGCTGACCAAGGGTGAGACGAGAACGCTGCTGCATATCCGCTTTCCGGGTGAAGCCAGAGGGCTTATCCATGATAACCACAACCATATCGGTACGCAGGAGGACCGCTACGCAACCTTCCGTTTTGAGGGGACCGAAGGCATTATCAAGGGAACGAACGGCTCCCTGTATAATTACCCGGTCGGCCGCGAGGACACGATCAGCTACTACTCCAGAAAGCTTCATCCGGATTACTGGTTCACGCCTGAACTGCACGGCAAATGGTTCCCGCATGCGTTCATGGGGACGATGGGCGAGCTGATGCTGGCGATTGAGCAGAACCGTGAGCCGTCAAACAGCGTAGAGGATAATCTGGATACCATGCGTATGGTATTTGGGGCATACACATCAATGAAGGAGAACCGTGCGGTTTACCTTTCCGAAATGAAATAATACGGCTTCAACAGCCCTGTGCACAGTCATAAGTGACGAGTGCACAGGGCTTTTTTATATTTGAGGTTGGCAAAGGCATTTTGTTGCATGATGAGGATTAAAAGTCCGTTGTAAACTAACCTGGCGATAGCTCATTTTCAAGTTTATTTTTTATGGATTCTGGATTATGATGAAATTAATAGATTAGATAAAATTTCTAGTAAATCAATTATTTCTCTTTACCACTCATTTTTGTTGCAAGATAAATGGGTTGATTCATGTTTGATGCGCCGGGCTTACAGGGAGAGGGAATGGTTAAACGAAATTTAATTTCAGGAGGCGTTAGTTCATATGGACAGGCTTCATCTAAAAAAGATTGGACTTGCTTGCTTAGCAGCGGTTGTGCTTACCGCTGCTGTGCCCCTGTACGGACCACTGAATCCTTCGGTCAGCGCTGCTGCTGCCAAGGAACAGCCGCTCAAGCTTGAGCTTGAAATTATACTTAAGCAGGGCAGCAATAAGGCGGTTGTGAACGGCAAAGAAATGACAGTAGAGTTTGTATATGAGGTTAATGGAATTACAATGTTTCCGATCAATACGCTGATTCGGGCATTTAATCTGGATATTAAGTTTCATGGACAGAACTCGGGCTTTACCTTAACGAACAAGTCATATCATTCTTATGAAGCGCTAGTGGTATTCGGACAGAAGTCCGTGGAAATAAACGGGCAAAGCAGAGAACTCCCTGTTCCGGTGGTCAAGAAAAGTAATTCCATCATGGTCCCGCTTCGCGCATTTGCCGAGACGCTTGGTGCTTCTGTTCATTATAACAGCCAGACCAAGACAATCCGGATTACAAAAGAAGCTGAATCCCCAATTGACGGCAAGCAGCGTTTGGGCAGCAGCAAGGATAATTGGTCGATCGCAGCACCCAAACTGTGGAATAGCCAGCCTGCCGAATATGACGGCGTTTGGACATGGAGCGGTTGGCCTTACAAGGATGCGAATTCGTCTTTCTATGTTTCTGTCAAGGCAGAGGAAGGGGGAGAGCCGTTTACAGATGAGGAGGCATGGAAGCACCTGGGGGACAGGCTCCACCCGTCCATGACCGTCATTGACAAGCGTATATTTAAAGGCGAAGCAGGCTCGTTTACGGGCTTAATCGCCACTCAAAATGACGCCTTTTCCATTAGTTACAATCAATATTGGATGCTCAGGTTACCCGAGAAAACATACTATATCGAGATCGTTCAGGGCAATACAGGTTTAGCGGCTGAACGGGATTGGGTAACAAACCCGGTGCTGGGTTCCTTCCG
Organism: Paenibacillus pinihumi DSM 23905 = JCM 16419; assembly: GCF_000422505.1. Lineage (GTDB taxonomy): Bacteria > Bacillota > Bacilli > Paenibacillales > Paenibacillaceae > Paenibacillus_D > Paenibacillus_D pinihumi. The sequence continues at coordinate 143,210 of NZ_KE383865.1, forward strand.
TGCATCCTTTGACAAGAATGACAAGAACCTGACAGATGTGCTTTCTCTGCTGCAGGAGCAGGAACAGGTTGCACCTAAAGAGCCGCAAAGCTAGCGAAAGCCGGGTAAGTTCCACTGAACTAATTTTCATAAAAAAACAGCCTGTTTAATCCGGTAATACCATTTTTGATGGCAGAGGATGCACGGGCTGTTTTTTTAGTTGGTCCTGAACGGTATCAACTCAATGTTGACGATAGAAGTTTACTGTAACGGCTCTTCTTCTGAAACATTATCTTTCCCTTGGTCACCGTCATACTCCCGTTCCATACCTGCGTGCAGCTCCCGGTTCTCGTAACCGAAGCGGACAGGCGAGCGCTGATCCGCGCGCCACGGCGAACTTTTTCCAAGCGATTCCGTGAGCAGTTCGGAACCGTAAGATCCTTCAGGGAATTCCTCCAGCGTCAGGTCATTGCGCTGGGACTCTACGGTTGCCAGATCGGTATATTTTTGCTTATCCTCGGAAATAAAACCTTCCACTATTGGCGCCCCCTCGTACGGTCATTGTCCGTAACAGTGTGCCCCTAGAGATCAGAAAAATTCACAGCACCTACCACCATCGTCAAAAATTGCCCAAGCTCCTGCGCTTCTTCCTGCGTCAGTTTGAACACATATTCCAGATAACCATCTGCCTCCAGATCATCCGGTCCGATTATCGCTGTCTTCCCTGCTTGCAGATCTGTCACGAGTTTTTTGCCGTAAAAGCTGTTCGTCGTCGTAATCGCTAAATCATAGCGCTTCACGCTCGGCCCGATGAAGGTCACAAACCGGGTGCTCGTATCCTCAGTCTTGTCTGACATAAAATCATAATCCGGTAAATCCATTTTTGAAGCCCCCCGTTTTTTTGCAGATAGCAGTATTATACACTGATGTGAGCACAGCAAGAAAGACAAGGATATTAAAACGCGGCGGGGTTCTTTAAATTGAAGCTGCATGGTGAAACGGATGGTCCAGGCTTTGTCATATGCCCTGCATCCGCAATGGGGGATATTTAAAATAATAAACTTGTAGAAATGGATATTATTATGGTAAGATGAAATCAACCGAAAACATGTACGTAAGTGAGGGAGCACCTCCTTGTCTGAAATAGACAGGGTGGTGCTTTTTTGCGTTGTTCTGCATGTTATTTCAGGCAATGGGGACAGCTATCCGGGTACTGGTTATATATCCGGTCTGAATGCTTTCAAATCCGGCGGATAATTCGTACATGACGTCTCGGTAATTCATTGGAGGTGTATGGGATGCAGCATGTTTTTATGAATACAATGGAGAAGCAGTTGGAAGAAGGACGGGTTACAAGGGCACGTGTATCCATTGGCGAAGTACAGGGGCTCTGGCAGGTAGCATGGGAGCAGGAAGGTGAGGATCATCAGGGCATTTGGTTCGAAGGCTTTTCATGGGAAGAAATGCTGACAGCTTTCCGCTACGGGCTGGCAGTCAAGATGGGAGAAGGGTTCATACCGTTAGTGGATGGTCTGCTGGAGGAACGCAACACTTCTGGCAAAACTGCCGGAAAGGTATCGTATCTTCACTGCTTCGGGGAGCTGCACGCCAATCCGGAGCTGCTTGAGGAGCTCAAGACCTGGAGGCGGCGGAAGGCTTCCGAGCAGCGAAAAGCCGCTTACCTCGTCTCCACCAACCGGATGCTGAGAATGATCAGCGCCTTTGTTCCGCAGGATGAGACGGAACTGCTGCAAATTCCCGGCTGGGGTGAGTCCAAGCATGCAGCTTACGCGGAAGAGGTACTGCTGCTCACACGCAGCTTTGAACAGCCGGCCGCCTTCCCGCTGGATTGGGTCCAGTCTGCTCTGAATCCGGGGGTGTACACTCAGTGGCTCTATAAGCAAAAGGAAGTGAAATTGAAGGAGCAGTTGGACCGCCATCAACAGAAGCGAAGAATTCTGGAGGCCGTGACGGAAGGGTGCACACTTTCGGACTTGGAACAGGAGCTTGAGCTTGGAAGAAGAGAAATCATTGAGCGGATCGAGCAACTGCAGTGGGACGGTTACGATCTGGAAGCTTTGATTGACCGTGAGCTGTCGGAAGTGTCGGATGAAGAGCTTCAGCGCATATGGGATGCCTTGTCTCTGATAGGCGATCAGTACTTGAAGCCGGTGCTGACTCAGGTATATGATGAGGAACAGCTCAAGAGCCGTCAGGTTGACCAGCTGTATGATCGTCTCCGGCTGATTCGGATACGCTATCGAAACAAACAAGCCAATAGTCAGGCTATATAACCGGGACTTTGGTCGTGTTTATTGGTTTATCTGGCAGAAGATAGTATACTTGACCTAATTTATTAAGTATAATATAACTAAATAGGCATGCCAATTATGCGAATACAAAGGGGCGCTTCCAATTGATGAAGGCAGAATTTATTAATCCGTTTCTCGAGTCGGCAAAAATCGTCATAGAGCAAATGATTATGATTCGGCCTGAAACAGGAGAACTCCAAGTGAAGGATGTCCGCATGGTTGAGGAATACATCTGGATACATATTGGGATGTCGGGGCAGATTGCCGGTGATGTTATGTTTGGGCTAAGTGAGCAGGTCGCACTCAAGATCGTTTCGGCGATGATGGGCGGATATGTCATTACGGAAATTGATGAGATGAGCAAAAGCGCCATTTCGGAATTGGGGAATATGATAAGCGGCAATGCGAGCACGTTGCTGTTCAACCAGGGTGTGAAGGTGGATATTACGCCTCCAAAGGTGCTTTCATATGTACAAGCTTCCGGCGAACTTCCGTCTCGCGCTTTGACGATTCCGCTGATTATGGACGGAATTGGCGAGCTGGATATTCAGGTTTTAATCGCATAGATAGATCGTTCAGGGCTCCTGTTACGGGGCCCTTTTTTAATTTTTTGCAGGAATGCCTGCGTAATCCTGTGTTGTGCTTTGCGTATTTACGGGGTTATACAGTAAACTGTTGTTAGGTGATGAACATGGTGAAAGGGAAAAAAGTGGTCATAACAGGTGCGACCAGCGGTATCGGTCTGCTCCTGGCCCGGATGCTCTCAGAGAGGGGCGCTATTCCGATTATTACAGGGCGGAGCAGTGTCAAGCTGGCAGAAGCAATGAAGTCCATCCCAGGCGAACATAAGGGCTATGTGATGGATGTGACCAGCCAGGAGCAGGTGGATGCCGTCATGGCTCAAATTATGGCCGATAACCATGGCATTGATATTTTGATCAACAATGCCGGATTCGGACGATTTGAGAAAATTATGGATGCGCCTGTAGAGCATTATGCTGAAATGATGGACACGAACTATCTGGGAATTGTCCGCTGCACGAAGGCTGTGCTGCCTGACTTTATGCGGCGTGGCGGCGGACACATCATAAATATCGCCTCGATGGCAGGTAAAATCGGAAGTGCCAAGTCGACCGGTTATACGGCGACCAAGCATGCGGTGCTGGGCTTTACCAACGCCTTGAGGGCGGAGCTTACAGGAACGGGGATTGTGGTGTCAGCCGTCAACCCGGGGCCGATTGATACGCCGTTTTTCGCAACGGCAGATCCCGGCGGGACTTATGTCAATAATGTAAAATGGTTTATGATGCCGCCCGAGAAGGTGGTACGGGCAATTATTAAAGTGATAGAACGGCGTAAGGCGGAAGTTGATCTGCCGCGTTCAGCTGCTGTCGGCATCAAGTTGTACCAATTGTTCCCCCGGTTCCTTGACCGGGTCACCGGAAGCTGGCTGAATAAAAAATAATGGGAATTTAAAGGAGTTTTATCGTTATGAATACATTATGGAGCAGCCTGGACATATCTGAGGAGACGATCCGGCTATTGCACGGCAATGGCATTACAGATCCAACTGCCGTTCAGGCTCAAGCCATTCCTCTGCTGCTTGGCAAGCGGGATGTGATTGCACATTCACAGACAGGGAGCGGAAAGACACTGGCGTACCTGATTCCGACGCTGCAGCAAATGGATGCAGGAAATAAACAGGTGCAGGCTGTCATTCTGGCTCCAACGCAGGAGCTGGCGATGCAAATTGTACAAGTAGCGCGTATATACGGGGAGCCGCTTGGCATTCGCGTACAGCCTCTTATCGGAGGCGCGGCACTCAAACGCCAGATCGAAAAACTCAAGGAGCATCCTCAACTTGTCATCGGTACCCCTGGACGTATCCATGAGCTGCTGAAGCAGCGCAAACTCAAGCTGAATGCGGTGCGTACGGTTATTATAGATGAGGCGGATCAGGTATTTGACCTGGGGTCTTCCCGTGATGTGGAGCAACTGCTGTTCAACACAGGACGCGAGCGGCAGCTGGCGTTTTTCTCGGCGACTTTCCCGGCGTCTATGATTGCACTCGAGCGGCGGTGGATGAAAGATCCTGCCCGTGTTGAAGTCGAGCCGGGACAGCGGGTGGCAGCTTCAGTAGAGCATCAGTTCATCGTTTGCGACAAGCGTGACAAGGTAGAGGTAGCACGGAAATTAATTCGTTTGCTTAACCCGCGTTCTGCGCTGCTGTTTCTGAATGATACGGATAATATCAGCAACTGGGAATCGAAGCTCAGCTATTCCGGATTCGCAGTCGAAGCGCTGTATGGCGATGCAGACAAGGTGAAGCGGGCACGTACACTTGACCATTTCCGTGATGGCACCTGCCAGCTGCTGCTGGCCACAGATGTAGCGGCCAGAGGGCTGGACATTGAAAATCTTCCGCTGGTCATCAATTTGGACCCTGCTATAGATGCCGACCACTATGTTCACCGTGCCGGGAGAACGGGCCGCATGGGGCGTCCGGGAACGACAATTTCAATTATTACACCGGATCAGCTGTTTATTATGGACAAGTTCCAGAAGCAGCTCGGCATTCGGCTTCAACAGGTCGTCATGCAGTACGGCAAGCTGGCCGATGCTTCGGAAGTGAAGAATAGCGGCAATTCCCGCCCGTCTGCCAGAAATGCAGAAGCGCCAATTACATCTGCCAAATCGCCTAAGCCTGAGAGAGAAAGGGATAATGGCGGGGGCCGTCAGGCTGCTTTGGATGAAATGGTTGCAGGAGCTGCAGGAGCCAGGAAAGAAAAAGAAGCAAGCGCCAGGAAAGAAAAAACTGCGAGTGGCAGTTCCGTGCCAGGCAAAGGTGCCGGACATTCAGCCGCCGCCAAGCCGCAGGCAAAAGCCAAGACTTCTGCCAAGGTATCAAAGGCTGTACGCGAGCGTGAACGCAAAGATAAAGGCGCGCCTAAATGGCTCAAGGCCAAACGCAGCGGGCAGGATCAATCCTAGTTATGATCGCATATTCGGATAAATAAGCTGGAATGAGGTGATAGAAGATGGAACCGGTATTGCGCGTTGACGGCTTGACTGGCGGCTACAGCCCCAGAAGGCCTGTCCTTCATAACATTAACTTTGACATTAAACCGGGAGAGATGGTTGGCTTGATCGGTCTTAACGGGGCTGGGAAAAGCACCACAATCAAACATATTCTCGGGTTGATGAAGCCGCTGAAGGGAGAGATTCAAATTCGGGGAACCACACTCGAACAGGACCCTCAGCGGTATCGTTCTTCCTTTGCATACGTGCCGGAGTCTCCGGTGCTGTTTGATGAAATGACGGTACAGGAGCATCTGAGGCTGACTGGCATGGCTTATGATGTGGACCCGGGGCACTATGAACAGCGCAGTGAGATGCTTCTGAAGGAATTTCATATGGCTGCCAAGCGGACGGCCTTCTCAGGACACCTGTCCAAAGGGATGAAGCAGAAAGTTATGATCATGAATGCGCTGCTTTCGGAGCCGCCATTGTATATCATTGACGAACCATTCCTTGGTCTTGATCCGCTGGGCATCCGTTCTTTGCTGGAGAGGCTGGTTGAGGTTAAAAATAGCGGGGCCGCCATTTTAATGAGCTCTCATATTTTGGCGACCGTAGAAACATATTGTGATCGTTTCCTTGTAATGCACCGCGGAAAAATGGTAGCGCAGGGCAGTCTGGAACAGGTCAGAGAGCAGTCCGGGGATAGGAATGCAAGTCTGGAGGAAGCTTTCTATCGTCTCGTAACAGGAGGGGACGGAGATGCGCCAGTCACTTAAGGAGTTGTGGCAGCAGCGGCGTGCTGCATTCCGCAAGGAAATCACGCCTTATTTGCAGGATATATTCCGGAGCGGGTTTCCGGGATTTTTGCTTCTTCTGATTATTATGGGAATGCTCGGCTACGGTACTTTACTCCGGGATCTTCCAGCCGATTTCCCTTACGTGCTTGTAGGGATTATTTTTCTGACACCGATGGCCTGTTACAGCCCCTTAAGAACGTGGCTGCATCCGGCGGATGTTGCCTTCTTGATGCCAAGAGAACAAGAAATGCCTGCTTATGTAAAAGCCTCCTGGAGGCATAACCTGATTCCTGGCTTCATCGGTCTTGGTATTGTGATGGCTTTGTATTTGCCCATATATGAGAGGGCAGCATCGAATCCTCATCACTGGGCGGTATTCCTGGTCTGTATGGTTATCTTGAAGAGCTTAAACGCCGCCGCTTCCTGGAGGGAACGCCAGATTGCCTGGCCGGGTGCTCGCCGCGGTGTCCGTTTGTTGAGATGGTCATTGACTGCGCTCCTGGTTGCTGCCCTGCTTGTTGTCCCGTTATGGAAGGCTGCTTTGTTCGGCTTGCTGCTCTCTGCGGTTATATGGCTTATACAGAGGCTGCCGGTCCGCCACAGCTTCCCGTGGGAGCGATTGATTGCCGAGGAAGCACGTACCAGAAGAACATACTACCAGTTTTTCGGCAGCTTTACTGATGTACCGGTGCTTCCGGCAAAGGTTGCAAAGCGTCCTTATCTGGCATGGATTGCCGGACGGCTCAGATACACCCATGCGAATACGTACCGGTATTTATTTGTGCTGACCCTGTTGCGGACCGAGCTTGGCGGTATGCTGGTCCGGCTGACTCTGCTTGGCATGCTCGTCATTTATCTGCTGGTGCGGTCTGCACTGCTGGAAGGGTTCGGAGCGGCTGGTATTTCGGTCCTGTTTCTCATCATTATACGGATTCAGGTTAGTGCGCTCAGACAGTCGCACCGCCATTCCGTATGGAGGCATATCTATCCCCTGCCGGATGAGCAGCATAATGAATCCATGATGCGGGTGGTTGTCAAAACATTGCTGATCTGCAGCCTTTTGTTATGGCTGCCGCTGCTGCTGCTTCTTGCAAAGGGGTTCATCTGGCCGCCGCTTATTACGATTGGTTTGAGTCTGGCCTATATCCTGTTTCGCCTCCCGGGTCAATTCCTTAAGAAACTGTCCAAGGAGCAGGACGACTAGGACAGGTAACGGCCTGCGCTCAATATTGATTATTACATGGACAGCTATATGTTGCTGATTGCGGAGTAAAGGGAATAAGTCGAACAAACCGTGAGCAAAAGATAACAAGGTCAAACAAATAAATGGAATAGAGCAATTCAGCATACAAAAGGCAAGAGACCTTCAAACCGGAATTCCGTTTGAAGGTCTCTACATGCTGTGCTTATATATAGATTATGCAGCTTTAAATCTGTTGTTAGCCCAAAGCGTACTTTACTTGCCGCCCACTTCAACAACAGCTTTATGAATCGTATCAAACAGCTCTTCCAAATGCTCTTCCTCAATACAGGAGAACGCAACACGAAGGTCTGACTCTCCAAGAGCAATGGTGCCGATTCCGTAGCTGTCCAGCAGTTTGACGCGAACGGATTCCGCACTGGCTGTGGTCAGCTTGAGGCACATAAAGTAACCGGAGTTGAACGGGTAGTATTCCCATACATCGCCATAACGTCCGCTATCCAGCAGTGTTTTAACCCGATTGGCGCGGCCTTTCATAATCTCGTACTTCTCCTGTTTTTGCGCCGCGAATTCAGGGGATTGCAAGGCATGCAGCACAAAGGTCTGGGACGGATGCGAGCAGCTGGAGATTGTTGCACGGATAATGCCCATTGTTTTTTGCTCCAGCGCCTTCAGAATTGCCTCAGACGGAGATGCATAGGTTACAAAGCCGACACGGAAGCCCCACACATATTCTTCCTTAGTCGCACCGTCAACCTTGACTGCCAGAACGCGAGGATGCAGATCAGCCAGCTGCCCAAAGATCGATTCCTGCAGGGAGTCCTCGAAAAACAGCCCAAAGTAGGCATCGTCCGCTACAACAACAACGTTGATTCCATCTTCAGCAGCCTCACGGATCGCAGCGACAATCTTGTCAGCATCCTGTTTGTCAGGCGTATAGCCGGTCGGGTTGTTCGGGAAGTTCAGGACAACGACTGCTTTGCCTTTGTCTTTCTGAGCCAGCAATGCTTGGCGCAGCCCTGCCGAGTTGAAGCGGTATTCATCGTTGTATAAATTATATTCTACAATTTCAGCCCCACGGCGGAGACCGAAGGTCAACTCATAGTTTTCCCAATTTTTATTCGGAATGATGACAGAATCACCTGCTCCCACAAAGAGATCAGCGATGATGCTCAATCCATGGGTCAGTGCATTCGTAACAACCGGGTTGCCGAAGGACTTGCCTTTCAGAGACGGGTTCTCTTCAATCATCTTCTCGCGCCATACAGAGCGAAGCTCGGGCTTGCCCTCTGGTGGCGCATATGGATAAAGGTCTTTGGGCTGATAAGCGGACAATGTATCTTGAATCATCTTCAGATGCATCGGCTTGCCGCCTTCCAGCGCAATCCCAATAGTAGCATTGAATTTATTAGCCTTATTTTTGGCTTCTGCTGATTGGCTCAGAATGCCCTCTTTTGGAAAATAAATCGCTTGTCCGATGTCAGACAGCATTTCGTAGACATGCGGATTCTCCTGTTGAATCGCTTCATTCAACTGTTGAGCAAGTGGGTTCATGAATCTTCATCCTTCCGAATTGTTCGATTCTTTTCGGGTTATTATATCACTTTTTTATCGCTTTCGGCAGGATGGAAAATGAAATTTTTTAAAAAGTTGCACACTGTTTTTGGAGTGTTGTATGATGACATCGTTAGCAAGTTTGCACGAGGCCTTCAAGGAGGTTAAAAATAAATGTTAAATGCCGCGCCTTCATCTTTTATACTTAAGCCTTCCTTTGCAAAAATTGTCTGTGAGCCCGGCTGGAAATGGCAAAAGCGGGAAAAACCGCTGGCTAACTATGACTTGTTTTTTGTGTGGAGCGGAGAAGGAAATCTGGAACTCAATGGGGTAACGTATCCGGTCGGAAAAGGAAGCTGTTTTTTGTTTCGTCCAGGGGATCATCCAAGCGCGACGCATAACCCTCAAAAGCCGCTGGTTCTGACTTATATTCACTTCGATATTCTGGACCAGGTCGAGCTTGTGCCCAAGTCGTACCGGGTATTGGAGGATACAGTCGATTTTGAATACTTGCTGTCCCGTTATGTCCGGCTGTTCCTCGTCAAGACCTATGCGGCAGAGGAGGAAGCACAGCTTATATTGAAGCAGCTGCTGATCCATCTGCTTCGGGAAGACCTGATGGAACGCGATTCCATAGAGCCGCGTGCCAGCAACCAGCTTACCGAGGCGATTCATGAGATTGCCAACTATATCCGGCAAAATCCCGGACATGCCCACCGTGTCGAAGATCTGGCCCAGCGTGCCCAATTGTCCCCCCGTTATTTCTCGATCAAGTTCAAGGAGCTGATCGGCGTATCCGTGCAGGCCTATATGATTCGCACACGGATCGACCGTGCGAAGCATCTGCTCATGCATGCGGGGATGAATGTGACAGAAGTCGCTGATGCCCTGGGCTACCGCGATATCTTTTTTTTCAGCAGGCAGTTCAAGCAGTACACTGGCAAGAGTCCTTCCGAGATCCGGTAGACACTCAAGTAGATAGCAAGAGCCTCCTTAAAGCAGCAAATTGCTGCAAGGAGGCTCTTCATTTATGATCTAATTGAATGGGAGAACAGCATAGGGGCCGTTATTTTTCTGCCAGTCTGCCAAGCTCCTCGCCCATCTTGACCCGCTTGCCGACCATCAGATCATTACGCAAGGTAAATGTATCGTCCTCTGTCAACAGAACTACGGTTGAGCCGAATTCAAAATAAGCCAGCTCGCTTCCTTTCTCTACGCTGGTGCTTTTCTCATCCACATATTTAATGCTGCTGACATTCATAGCCCCTACCTTTACGACAGCAACCTCGCCGGACTGATGACGGATATAGGTCGCCAGACGTTCGTTGCGGCTCAGCACGCGGCGCATATTGCGCAGCCCAAAATCATTGACCGGGTACACCTTCCCCGGTATATGGTCCCGTTCGACAACTTTGCCGCTGACCGGGTTATGTATGCGATGATAGTCCGTCGGGCTCAAATAGAGCACCAGGCAATACCCATGCTCATAATTTGCCGCCCGAGGCGAATTATTCAGCAGTTCTTCAATGGTATAATCCTGTCCTTTAATATTCAGAACGGTACCGTCTGTAATCGGCCCGGCTCCGGTAATCAGAGCGTCCACCGGGCTGACCAGCACGGAAGCATGAGGGTGAACCGGCCTGGCTCCAGGCTTTAGCCTTCTGGTAAAAAACTCATTGAGAGTGCCGTATTCCTGAAGCCGCTTCTCTGCCTCCTCCACACGAATCCCGTATAATTTCGCAAATCGGGGAATAAAATGCCGGCTTACGGATGATTGCGCCAGCCTTCCCGTAATTTTGGATATCCATTTTCGCGAGCTAAGCTCGGTCATGGATCTCAGCAGCCATTTGGTCATGCCGATTGTTCCCACCCTTTCTACTGCACCTTGTTTCAGCGGTGCCTTCCACGTAAGTTTGCCATATTGCGCAGGACAAATCAACATTTATAAGCCTAAGCGCCTTAAATGGGCAAATGATAGACTTGGCAATTGCTAATTTAATAAAGCAGATGGAAGTTTTTTGCACAAAAGAGCCAAAAATTAGGTCTATCTTCGGACAGAAACAACCTGTCTAGTAAAGTATAATGTAGAATATAAGAAAATATTACATATTACAAGAGAGGGTTTAGATGAAAAAAATAGTTTTAATGACAGTTGTAATCATGTGTTTGTCAGTGGTGATCAATCTGGTACCGGTAAAGCTGGAGGCGGCAGGTTCATATAAGGCAAAGGTTTTGAACGGGCCGCTGGATGTGCGCAGTGATGCTGACGGTAAATCGAAGATCATTGGTTCTGTCGCAAAGGGCGAGACAGTAACGGTTACAGAGGATGCTTTTGGCTGGTCCAAGATCAAGTCCGGCAAACTGACCGGATGGATAGCAGGCTACTATTTAAAAAAGATAGATGAACAGCGTACATCTGGGGGAGGAAAACAAACCGGGACGGCAACAACTGCCGGGGTCAAGACGGTGACCACCAGTTCGGGAACAGGTACGGTTACGGCTGATTCACTGAGAATCCGCGAAGATGCCGGAACCAAATACAACGTGATCGGCGGATTGAAAAACGGAGACGTCGTTACTATTACCGGCAGAAAAGGGGACTGGCTGCAAATTCAGTTATCCAGCAGCCAGAAGGGCTGGGTATCCGCTGAATTTGTCAAGGAAGGCGGTTCCGTGAAAACAACTCCGGCCGTATTCACTCCTTCCAAAGGCGGCAAGGGCTTGAAAAATCGTGTCATTGTCGTTGACCCGGGGCACGGCGGCAGTGATCCGGGTGTCGTTGGAACAAAGCTTGGAACTGAAGAGAAGACGATTAATTTGAGTACAGCACTCTACCTCAAAGAGGAGCTTCGCAGCCGCGGCGCCAAGGTCGTGATGACCCGAAGCAAGGATGAGAAGCCGTCTTTGGAAAAACGTGTAGAAATTAGCCATGCTTCCGGAGCGGATGCTTTTATAAGCATTCATTATAATTCCTCTACCAAAAACAGCTCCGGTACGCTGACTTTCTATCATAACGAGAAAAAGGACATGCCGCTTGCCAGGGCGATCGATCAGCAGCTTGGTGCGAGCGGAAATAAGCTTAAAAATATCGGGATCTCCTTTGGTGATCTGCATGTGCTTAGGGAGAACCGTGTACCGTCTGCGCTCGTAGAGCTGGGCTTCCTGACGAACGAGTATGACGAGAAGATGGTAATCACCGATGCCTATCAGCGCCGTGCGGCTGCTGCGATTGCCAATGGCGTTGAACGTTACTTCTCTAACTAGCGCCCTTAAAGGGATGCAACTCCTCCACAAACCGGTTGTCGTCCGGTAACTTGGGTCAGGGCAGGGGCCATACGCCGTGACTGCTTGGTCTAATGCTGTGTATGTTAGGATAGCCAAGCAAATCTGGAGGAGGTGGCTGTCATGACGAGGATGAAAATCGGGTTTGTGACGCCTGGATCCTACCCGCTCCCTTCTGCGGGAAGCAGCTCGGTAGAGAGGGTGGTAGAGCATGTTGCCGGACAGCTTGCTGCACGGATGGATACGAGAGTCTATGGTCGAAGCTCCCCCAGGCTGGCGCGCCGCTCCAACCTGAGGGGGGCGCTCTGTGTCCGTTTTCCCGCCGCAGACAAGAAGCGGTATGTATCGCTCGTTTCCCGCTCACTCCAATCTTTTGCCCCGGACGTCATCGTTGTCGAGAATCGCCCTTCTTATGTGCTTCGTATACGCAAGCGTAACCCGAAAGCCCGGATTTGGCTCAATCTCCATTCTTCAACCTTTATCAGACCCCCTTACATCACACTCAAACGGCTGAAGCTTAGCTTGCGCCATGCGGAAAAAATTATCGTCAACAGCAGCTTTCTGCGCGATGTGGTTGCTGCCAGAGTACCTGAAGCTGCGGGCAAGCTGCAAGTGATCCACCTGGGTGTTGAATGCGAACGATTTCCTTCGCAGTATTCGGCAGAGGGTTCAATCCGCAGGTATGCGCTGCGCAGCAAGAGGGGATGGCAGGGCCGCAGTGTCGTGCTCTTTATGGGTCGCCTAATTCCGCTCAAGGGCGTTCATCATCTTCTGCAAATTATGCCTGAGCTGGTGAAGCGGCACCCCCGGCTGCTGCTGGTCATTGTCGGCAGCGCATTTTATGGCTCGCACAGGACAACGGCTTACACCAGGAAGCTGCACCGGCTGGGCAGACAGTGGAAGGATCATATCCGATTTGTGCCCTATGTGCCCCATCCTCAAGTTCCGGACTGGTTCCTGGCATCGGATATTGCAGTAGTGCCTTCCGGGAAGCGGGAGGCCTTTGGTCTGGTGAATGTGGAGGCCATGTCCTGCGGGCTGCCAGTTGTCGCTACGGCCTCGGGTGGGATCAAGGAGATCATTGAGGACGGTCGGACAGGTTTTCTTGTTGATCCGCAGCGTGTGCAGGCCGAACTTCAGGAGCGTCTGCTGCTGCTTCTGGAGGATGATATTCTGCGGACTACAATGGGGCTGCGAAGCAGGGAGCGGGTGGAGCAGATGTTTACATGGCGCTGTACAGGTGAGCGGTGGATAGAGCTGCTGCACAGCCTGAGATAAAGCATGTTCGCAGTAATGCTTGACAAATCAGGGAATAAATCGGTATAGTTTTACCAAGAATCCACTAGGGGCGCCCGTCCGGGCTGAGATAAGGCAAATTGATGCCTTGGTCCCTTTGAACCTGATCTGGGTTATTCCAGCGTAGGAAAGTGGGAATAATGCCTTGTGCCTTATTTCAGACTGCCTTTCGCCGGGCAGTCTTTTTGTGCTGCCGGCGTTGGCAATATGGGATGGGGGAGCTGAAAGCCAGCCACCCGCATTGCCGCCGTTACAGTCTGGCATGGACAGCAGTCGCAACCAATCAATAAGCTGCAGTCTGTGAAAGGTATTTTTGGCAGTCATTTATTCAACCTGCTTACCAACTGATAAGCCTCCTAGGGATTCGATTTGTCTTGCTGATTGTTTAGCGTCGGTGTCGCCAAAATTATCCCGGGAGGTTTTTTGTTATGTCCATTTTGCAAACTTCTTTACCAGGTAGCAGAAAAGTATATCTTACAGGCTCGCGGCCGGATATCCGGGTTCCGATGAGGGAAATTGCTCTGTCTCCCACCAGAAGGGGAGATGTGGAGCAGGCCAATGAACCGATCCTCGTCTACGACTCCAGCGGACCGTATACGGACAGTACCTTTGAGGCCGATATTCGTCAAGGGCTTATTCCACTGCGCAGCAGTTGGGTTGAAGAGCGCAGGGATACCGAAGCATACGAGGGCCGCCGGATCAGGCCGGAGGATAATGGCTTCGCCTCGCAGAAGAGGGTTGATGAGAAGGGAGCGGCGCAATTCCCCGGCTTGAAGCGTGAACCGCTCCGGGCCAAGTCCGGACGCAACGTCACCCAGATGCATTATGCCCGCCAAGGCATTATCACGCAGGAGATGGAGTATATCGCGCTCCGCGAAGGAATGGAGCCTGAATTTGTACGCCGGGAGGTGGCTGAGGGACGGGCAGTTATTCCTTGCAACATTAATCACCCGGAAAGTGAACCGATGATTATCGGCCGCCATTTCCATGTGAAAATTAATGCCAATATCGGGAATTCAGCCGTTGCTTCCTCCATTGAGGAGGAGGTGGAGAAGATGACCTGGGCTACCCGCTGGGGAGCGGATACCATTATGGACTTATCCACCGGCAAAAACATACATACAACCCGGGAATGGATTATCCGCAACGCCCCGGTGCCGGTGGGAACCGTGCCGATCTATCAGGCGCTGGAGAAGGTCAACGGAGTTGCAGAGGATTTAACCTGGGAAATCTTCCGTGATACCCTGATCGAGCAGGCAGAGCAGGGCGTGGATTATTTTACCATTCATGCCGGAGTCCGGCTTAGATATATTCCGCTTACAGCCAGCCGGGTGACCGGCATCGTCTCACGAGGCGGCTCGATTATGGCTGCGTGGTGCCTGGCGCATCATCAGGAAAATTTCCTCTACACTCATTTCGAAGACATTTGCAAAATTATGAAAGCCTATGATGTCACGTTCTCGCTGGGGGACGGTCTGCGTCCCGGCTCCATTGCCGATGCCAATGACGATGCCCAGTTCGCAGAGCTTGAAACCTTGGGAGAACTAACAGAGATTGCATGGCGGCATGATGTACAGGTGATGATCGAAGGGCCAGGGCATGTGCCGATGCACTTGATCAAAGAAAATGTAGACCGCCAAATGGAGGTGTGCAAGGAAGCGCCTTTCTATACCCTGGGGCCGCTCACTACAGATATCGCCCCCGGCTATGATCATATTACCTCTGCCATCGGGGCGGCGATGATCGGCTGGTTTGGTACCGCTATGCTGTGCTACGTGACGCCGAAGGAGCATTTGGGCCTGCCCAATAAAGAAGATGTCAAGGATGGCGTCATTGCATACAAAATAGCTGCCCATGCCGCGGATCTTGCCAAAGGACACCCGCGGGCAAGAGTACGAGATGACGCACTGTCCAAGGCAAGATTCGAATTCCGGTGGCAGGACCAGTTTCACCTTTCTCTTGATCCTGAGCGTGCCATGGCGTACCATGACGAGACCTTGCCAGCGGATGCAGCCAAATCGGCCCATTTTTGCTCGATGTGCGGCCCGAAATTTTGCAGTATGCGGATTACGCAGGATATAAGGGAGCATGCGGAGCGCAACGGATTGGATACAAGACCGGCCTTCTTTTCCTGACAGAGAGTCACTTTCCTGGGTGAAAGCATAGGATAAGGAAGACTACTCTGTATCAGAGAAGGGAAGAGCCATGAAAAAAAACAGGCGAAGCAAAATCAGCAAGCCAAGAAAGCCGCTTTTTTACACGGCGGACCCGCGCACCTCAGAGCTTAAATACCTGGATGAGCTGAAAAAAACGTCCGCAAACAGCAGCAAGGAGCAGCCGCCGCGCAAGCCGGTCATGATCCATTCCGTTGTCGCGGATTATGAGACAACGAGGCAGAGTTCTCCGCAGGAGAAGCACCAGGTGAGCCGGACCTCCGCAGAGCCAAGCATCAAGATTATCGAGCATGCCATCACAACTACAGAGAATCAAAAGGCCGGCAGCACAACCATCGAAAAAGTTACCATCGGGGAAGCCAAGCTGGAGCAAGTGGAAAGCAAACTGCAAGCATCTCTTATCCCCATTCAGGAGCAGCCGCAAGATCATGGATTTAGCGATGCCGCAATACAGTCACGTTCCGTTGCAAATGAGACCAATGAAGAACAGGTGTTGTCCATGCAGGCACAGGCTGTACAGGCGGCAGACAATACCGCGAGCAATCCCGATGTATCCAACCTTCAACAGACCTCGGGGGGCGGCTACTGCTGTGGTGTCACTTCGTTTACGCTGCCGGACAGGGTCGACCGGATTCATGTGGGTCTCGTAATGCCGGATTCGTTCCGCTCCATGCTGGGCAGGAGTGCAAACTACGCGTTGACTGCCGCTTGTAATCAACCGGGCTGTCAGATTTTCATCGCCTCCAAATCTGCCGCGGGTGCCACTATTGCCATTGTACGCAATAAACAGGACGGCATCCTGACAGGTGAGCTGAACTGGATTGCGGCCCGGGTACAATAAATGCCAGATTGGGCAAATGAACATCAATCAGGTCTTTGCATCGTTATGATGCAAGGCCTGTTTTTTTTATCTCAAGCCGTGTAGCAGCCCACCCATATTCGTATCGGTTTTTATTGGCATCTGCCTTGTCCGTCATACCTGTATTCCTCAACGCCATGCGAACTGGCCGTCCGCCCGAAAAACCAAAGGCGAGAGTTCTCTCCGACCTGTACAAATGCCGTTGCGTGGAATAAGCACTGGCATACAATGACTCGTATAAGTACATTTCAAAAAGTGCCTATTCCGCAAGTCGGAATGGCTTTGAAGAACGGAAGGCTAGTCGGACTTTATGTGCAATTCAAGTGATAAGCCGGGATATGCCGGCCCGGGCCAGGAGGTGATGATATGCGCAAAACGGCGGCAAAACGAAGCGGAGCTGTATCGAGCAAAGGGCGTTCCTCTACTTTGCTGCGGAGAGGCTCCCGTTTGACTATTGTGAACTCTGAAGATCCGCTTGTATCGGTAATTATTCCTTATATGAATGAAAAACGGCTGATCCGCCGAATTATTCGCGAGGCCAGAGCCGTCCACCCAAGGACGGAAGTAATTATCGTTGCCAACGGCTCCACCAGGGAATCACTGCGTACAGTGCTAGGCAGTGGAGCCAAGGTGCTCGTATACAATGAAAGGCTGGGCCATGATGTAGGCCGCAGCATTGGCGCTCAGGCAGCATATGGGGAGGCATTGTTGTTTATCGATGCTGATATGGTGATTTCATCTGCACGGCTGCGACCCTTTGTGCAGGCAGTACTATCCGGGTCGGCCGATGTTGCGCTGAACGACTATTCCGGCCCTACCGGGAAGTTGGAGGTGCACCGTGTAGTCTTGGCCAAACATGCCCTGAATGCCATGCTGGGCCAGGAGTCGCTGAAGGGCGCTTCCTTGACTGCGATCCCTCATGCCATTAGCCGCAAGGGGCTCGCAGCTGTTGGTCCGGAATCTCTTCTGGTCCCTCCACTGGCTCAGGCCAAGGCCATCCAGTTTGGATTAAAGGTGAAAGCCGTTCATTCGGTACAGGTAGGCAAGCTGAATCCGATTCGAAGAAAGCGCGAGAAGCAATTCTCACTGGCCTCGGTTATTGTTGGAGACCATCTGGAAGCGTTGGATTGGTGGACTGGTGCTACGGATGATCGCGGGGGGATGGAGGATTTCAGCAGGAAACGTCATATTCTGGGGGGATAAGATGGCTACGCTGGCGAAAAAACAGCCTGGAGCAAGACACATCTCTCCCGGCAAAAAATCGACGGTTCGCAGCTCATCCGGCTCGATGCCGTCCCGGATAAGAGGTTCCAGGGGCGGCAGTTCCGCAGCTTCCGGACCGGCAGGGACGGCTTCACGCAAGCGCCGCCGTGGTTCAACCGGAACTGCGCTGCGAAGTCAGGGAGGCTGGTATAAGAGAGGGAAGCTGTCAAAGGCAGCATTCCGGGCTGCGTATGCTTTGGGCCAGGCAAGTGCGCGGGAGCTAAAGCAGGAGCAGCAAGAAGGCGGGAGACAGCAGTTGCTCAAGAACGGCTCGCAGATCAGCCAGACCATGAATGCTGCCTTCAGCAAAAGTAGGGCGGGAAGGCGCGATGCTTCCTTCTCCGCGATTTTACGTGAGGGAGCTGCATTCCGCAATGGCTTCATGGATGCATGGGGAGAAGGATTGGCCATGACTCCTTATGTACTGCTGCCGCTAAGAGGGACGGCAGCTGCAGTTGTAACAGTATGCAATGAGGAGGATTCAATCCGCCAGGTGTTGCATGAGCTGAAACTGCTGCCGCTGACCGATATCATTGTGGTCATTAATGGCTGCACGGATCATAGCTTTAAATATACCATGGAGTTTGAAGGTGTTACTGTGATCCATGAGCCTGAGGCGCTGGGGCTGGATGTGGGCCGCGCGCTTGGTGCCAAATTAACGAAGGCTGATACTGTATTGTTTGTAGACGGCGATTTTCCCGTCTCTGCCTGGCAGCTTGCTCCTTTCCTGCTTGCTGTGGATCAGGGAGTGGATGTCGCGTTAAATGATGTTACCCCTTATCTTGGGGCTTTTAAATACTGGGATGCTGTTTCCCGTGTGAAACAATTTTTAAATTGTTCGCTGGACCGTCCCGATCTGGTCACGAATTCAATGACGTGTATCCCTCACGCATTGTCACGGCGGGCGCTGGATACAATCGGAGAGAGTACGCTTGCCGTACCTCCCAAAGCACAAGCTGCTGCTCTGGCGGCCCCGCTGAAGGTTCAGGCAAGCGCTAGTATAAATGTCTTTATGAAAAACCGGCGTCGTAATCAAAACGTTGGCTCAGGCAATCCGGTAGCCCGCCTGATTATTGGTGATCATATTGAAGCATTAAAAAGTATTCAGCGCAAGCAGGGGTCCAGATTGTCCTTTGCGGACCGGGTAAGGCGCAGAAGTCAGGCAGGGGGATGAATTTATGCAGTTGACGAGCATTGTAATACCAACATACAACAAACTTCCCCTTCTTCAGCAGGCTGTTGCAGCTATTCGCACCTACACACGTATGGATGAGACTCCCTATGAGATTGTTGTAGCAGACAATGGCTCCCAAGACGGCACTGTCGAGTGGTGCAGGCAGGAGGGCCTGAGATTTGTGGCCTTGCCATATAATGCAGGCTTTCCTGTTGCCTGCAACAAGGGGATGAGAATGGCATCCGGGGACTTTTTTCTGCTTTTGAATAATGATGTGACTGTCACAAACAATTGGCTCCCCAACTTGCATCGGGCATTGGCATCAGATTCCAGAATCGGAATTGTTGGCCCTGTCTCCAATTTTGTCAGCGGCAAACAGCAGGTTGAATGCTCATTTAGAACCATGGAGGAGTTTCAGCAGCTGGCAGCCTCGGTAAATGTACCGGATTCCCGCAAGTGGGAGGAGACAGAGCGTCTGGTTGGATTTTGCCTGCTCTTTTCCAGAGCATTTTACCAGCAAATCGGCGAGCTTGATGAATGCTTTTCACCGGGGCATTATGAGGATGATGACTTATGCTTCCGGGCACGAAAGATGGGTTACAGGCTGCTGTTCTGCCGTGATGTTCTCATTCACCACATCGGAAGCGCCAGCTTTAAGAATCAGGATACAGCCGGGCTGCAGGAATTGCTGCAGCGAAACCGGAAGTTATTTATGGAAAAATGGCAGATCGATCCCCATATTTATATTTAATTGTGCTCTGATTCGTTTTAATCCACTGCTCGGCAAATCGGCCGGTCAGAGGTTTATGTTTGGGAGGGATGGTTTTGAAGGCAGTTATTTTGGCCGGGGGAACTGGAACCCGGCTGCGTCCTTTAACAAGTTACTTAAACAAGCATATGCTGCCCGTGGGCAAATATCCGATGATTCTTTATTCGATCCGCAAGCTGAAGGAAGCTGGAATAACGGACATTGAGCTTGTGACTGGAAGAAGCAGTGCAGGCTTGTTTACAGAATTTTTAGGAAGCGGCCGTGATGAGGGTGTTTCCCTGACCTACCGTATCCAGGAGGAGGCTGGCGGCATAGCGGAGGCGCTCAAACTGGCGGAGCCATTTGTCGGGTCGTCCCCCAAGTTTGTCATGCTGCTCGGCGATAATTTGTTTGAAGAGCCGCTCACAGCTCACATTGAGGCCTTCGGCGAACTGGAGGAGGGAGCAATGGTGCTCCTCAAGCAGGTTCCAGACCCTCACCGTTACGGTGTGCCGGAATTTGATGCAGGGGGCGAGACCATTGTCTCCATTACGGAGAAACCGGCTGATCCCAAGTCCAATTTTTGTGTGACCGGAATTTATATGTACGATTCATCCGTCTTCTCATTTATCGACCAGATCAAGCCTTCCCGGCGGGGGGAACTGGAGATTACCGACGTAAATAATGCTTATGCTTCAAAAGGACAGCTCCGTTTCCGCACGCTGGCAGGCTGGTGGACGGATGCGGGCACATTTGATTCCCTTCATGAGGCGGCCAGCCGATTAAGAGAGGGGGAACCGGAATGAGTACCTCAAAGCTTCTTGTAACCGGAGGCCTTGGGTTCATTGGCAGTAATTTTATCCGGTATATGCTTAAACGGTATCCTGGCGTCTCCATTGTAAATTTCGACGCGCTGACTTATGCGGGCAATCCGGATAATCTGCAGACATTTGAATCCGATCCCCGCTATCGCTTTGTCCATGCGGATCTGACAGATGCAGGAGGGGTCGCTCAAGAGGTGGCTCAAGGGTACGATGCCATTATTCACTTTGCCGCGGAGTCCCATGTGGATCGCAGCATAGCGGACCCGGGACGCTTCGTTCAGGCGAATGTAGTCGGCACCCATCACCTGTTGGAGGCTGCCCGCAAATATGGTATTCCACGTGTAATCCATATATCTACGGATGAGGTATACGGTTCGCTTGAGGCTAATGATCCGGGTTTTACGGAGCTGACCCCTCTTGCGCCCAACAGCCCATACTCAGCCAGCAAGGCATCCTCCGATTTGTTGGCCCGTGCGGCCTACCATACGTATGGTCTGCCTGTCATTATTACCCGTTGTTCCAACAATTACGGTCCATACCAATATCCGGAGAAGCTGATACCGACCATTATTACGAAAGCCATGGCCGGCCAGCCAATCCCTGTATATGGAGACGGACTCAACGTAAGAGATTGGCTTCATGTAGAGGATCATTGTGCTGCCATAGATTTGGTTCTCCAACACGGGACTCCTGGTGAGGTCTACAATATTGGCGGGGAAAATGAGCGTACGAACCTTCAAGTTGTTAAGAGCATATTGCAGACACTGGGTAAATCGGAAGAATTGATCACATTCGTCAAAGACCGTCTTGGCCATGACAGAAGATATGCCATTGACGCATCAAAAATAAAATCAGAGCTTGGATGGCAGCCAGAGATAGCCTTTGAGGAAGGGATCAAGACGACGGTAGATTGGTATGTTCACCACCAGGACTGGTTGAGCGCCATTATCACACGGCAGGAACGGATTAACGGCAAGGGGTTGAGCTGATGAAACGGCGGGCCCGGCGCAAAGTATCCTCTTTGAGTGTCCGCATCAAGAGCGGATCGAGAAAATCATTGCAGAAGCGGCAGACTGGCAGCAGGGGCAGGAAAATCGTATCGGCTGCTGGCGGAGCCAGAACGAGAAGGAGGCGGGAACCTGCTGCTGCACCTTCGATGCAGGAGCAGCCAGCAGCGGAAATGTCGTCCTTGCAGCAGCATTATCTGGAGGAAGGCCGGCAACTGGGGCGTTATGAGGGAGGGGAGGAACTGCTTGAGAGGGCGGTTCCTGCCGATCTTCTGCTCCCCGAGATTACGCTGGAGGAAATCATCAAGGCAGGCATAATGTCGATTCAAGACCGATGTATGCCGCTGCTTAATGTCCAGCAAGTCTATGACAGGCTTCACCAGGCCATGGAACAAAAAAGCCCCTGTTCAGTTGTAAGATTGGGTGATGGGGAATTGCTCGCCTTGGCCCAGGATACGGTCTACAGTACGGAGCAGGTAGCAGCAGAGGGAAGCTTTTTGTCTTATGCGGGAATCCAAGTGCCGGATCTCTCTGCCAGAGATACATTATCACATGCCATCCGGTCAGCAGATATCATTGGGGTACCGTTATCCCGGCAGAAAAACTATCATCCGCTTCTGCACCCGGTTTTAAGAGCCCATCATATTGAACTGAATGAGCAGCATACCACCTCTTCAACCATTAACTACAGTCTGCAGCAGACTGGCATGCTGCAATCCCTGATCCGCAGCCGTTCACTTCTGCTTATTGGCAATGCAGCGCCTGAGCTGGCTCAGGTAATGACGGTGCTCGGCTACAGGGTTAGCGGCGTAATCGCACCGGTTAACGGATTTGCAGATATAGACCGGGTCATCGGAGAAGCCAGCGGGCATTCATTTGATCTTGCCCTTGTGTCCGCAGGCATTCCTGCCGTCGTGATCACTTGGCGGATTGCAGCGGAGCTTGGCAAGGCTGCCCTGGACTTCGGGCATCTAGCTAATTTTATATCAAGCGGACAAATGTCTATATAGATTTGGAATGCTCAGGAAGGAGGAGAGCCAGATGGACCCGAAGAAGCAAAGCACGAACGGGCTGAACCGGCCGGAACTACCGAAATTGCCGAAACTGCACCAGTCCAGCCCGCTCAATCCCAAGCCCAAGCAAATAGAAAAGCAAAAGTCAAAATCAAAGCAAAAACTAAAATCAAAGCAAAAACTAAAACCAAAGCAAAAGCAGCATCGCTTAAAACCCAAGCGGACCAAACAACCTGTACAAGTGCAAACGGAGCAGGAATTGAACTCGCCACAGCCTCAGACGGCTGCTACAGCCTATCAGTCAGGCTATCAAACAGGCTATGAGGCGGGGGTAGCAGCGGGATCTGGCAGCTATGGAAGCTATTTTAACGGAACAAGTATTATTATTCCGAGCTATAATCAGGGAGAGTACTTAAAGCTTTGTATAGATAGCATCATTCAGCATACCCGACTGCCCTATGAGATTATTGTCGTGGACAATGCTTCTGAAGATGGAACTGCAGATTATTTGCACAGCATGGCAGGACGTGTCCGCTACCGGATACTGGAGGAGAACCGCGGTTTTTCTGGGGCGGTGAATACAGGTTTAATGATGGCCAAGGGCATGAGGATGCTGCTGCTGAATAACGACACACTGGTCACGGAGAACTGGCTGGAAAATATGATGGCTTGTCTCGACAGTGACAGTCGCATTGGTATGGTCGGGCCGGTCACCAACTTCATCAGCGGGCTGCAGAAGGTCGATGTTCCGTACACCAAGGTTGAGGATATGCCAGCATTCGCCATCCAAAACAATAGATCTGATCCTTCCCGATGGCAGCGTGTAGACCGGCTGACCGGATTTTGTCTTCTATTCCGGCGTTCACTGTGGGAGAGGACAGGATATTTCGACGAAGGCTATCAAATCGGAAATTATGAGGATGATGATTATAATATTCGCGTCAGGCTGCAGGGGTATACGCTGGTTATCGCCCGTGACG
Source organism: Paenibacillus pinihumi DSM 23905 = JCM 16419 (assembly GCF_000422505.1). Classification (GTDB taxonomy): domain Bacteria; phylum Bacillota; class Bacilli; order Paenibacillales; family Paenibacillaceae; genus Paenibacillus_D; species Paenibacillus_D pinihumi. The sequence continues at coordinate 166,694 of NZ_KE383865.1, forward strand.
CCTTTATCCATCACTTTGGGAGTGTCAGCATGAAGGCTTTGGGGGAACAGAAGTTCCTTCAGGTCAATGCGATTAATGAGCAGTACTTCTTGAACAAATGGGGAAATCCAAATGAACTGGTTCAGCATATAAGGGAGCTGAAAGCGGAGCATCACCCGGACGGGCAGGTCACATATCCTGTTCCCCTTGCCAGTAGTGAAGCAGGTTTTCAGCCGCAGTATGTTTTGATTAAAGGGCTGGGGGATACCTTATACTGGCTGGAGCACGGACACCGCAGGCCAGTTGAGGCAGCAGAGGGCCAGCAGCTTCCGATCCAGGCATTCCGAATCCCGGTAGTGGATTTAATACGCTGGCCGATTGGTGAGAAAATAACAGCTTCTCAGGTACAGGAGAAATGGCAGCATGAAAATTCCCCCAATGAGGGGCAGCTTGTTTCATCAGCCGGACGGTTATATTGGCTGGAGCAGGGTATACGCCGCAGGATCGTGAGCGGGCTCGCAGCATCCATGTGGGGGATTAACAGTAAATCGTCTGTTCAGATGGATGAATCTGACCTGCTTCATTGGCCGGAAGGACTGCCGGTCATCGCACCTGTCAAAATGGTGCAAAGGTTATAACTTTAAGGCCCGGAACGTTTGCGTTCCGGGCCTTAATACGGTCTGACCCAGAGTAGCACCTCCATTAATTGTGCATATGCTGTACTAGACGGGTAGACGGGGAGGGACGCAAAGATGCAGCGTAAGGTCGATGAGATTATTGAACATCTGTCCAACTCACATCAGCAGCTTGCCCGCGTATTGGAAGCCAAAAGGCATGTGGCGGTTCGGATGTCGCAGATTGTACATGACATACCGGACCAGCATCCAGAATTGGATGGGTTCGACGGGTTGGTGGATAGTGCTCAGGTTGTCTCCAAAAGCGTTGTTTCGTATTTAAATAGTCTGGCAGATTTACAAGAAACAATTGCTGATAACCTGTCGCATGTTATGAAGGAGCTGGCTTCCCAGGAAGAGGAATAAAGCAGATGGAGAACTCCTACAGACTGGACTGAATTAGATAGTAGGAGCGATTACACAGTTGACTGCTTGACTATCACCATGCTGTTCCTGCTGCAAAAGCAGGAACAGTGCGCGGAGATTCATAAGTGGAGATTCATAAGTAGAGATTCATAAGTATTGAAGGATGTAAAAGAAGAAAATAAGAACCAAAGCGGAAAAGAGGTGGGGAGGCCATGAGCCGGGAGCAATCTTATATGCGTGTGCTGGATGCTTCCGCAAAGCTGCAGTGGAACGTGGCGATGATTTTGGAAGCCAAGGCAGTGGAGGCAGAGAAGGTAAGGAGCTGGCTATGCAATCATATGACCTGTCAGGCGTTTAGCAGTCAGCAGGATCAACTTAAGGGCTCTATGGATGTGCATGATCAGCTCATAGAAGTAATTGAGGGATTAACCAAGCTGGGACAAGGCATGTCCAGCGTACTGAAGGTCGTATTGCAGCAGGATGCAGAGTCCGGCGGAGATAATATGGGCGGCATGTATGGGGGCGGCGGCGGTTTTGATATGGGCTTTGGAGACAAGTGATGAGCCGTCTTGAGAAAGAATGGGAAATCAAAATGGAACTTATTGCGTCCATTACGCAGAGCCAGGCTGCACTTGCCAGAATATTAAACAGTGTCGCTGACTTATCGGAGCATTCACCTGGAATGGCAAAAAGACTGCAAGATAATATGGCAACATTAACGGGCCTTCAAGAAATGATTGCCCAGAAAATCGCCGGCATCAGCTGGCGGAGACCTTCCCGCGGGAAGCCGGGCCGCATATGGCTGGCTCATGCGAGGCTCGCAGTGGGCGGAAGGGATGGACTGGATTGTGACGGGAGGAATAAAGTTGATCAGGAAAAAGAAAACGGCTGGACGAAAAACAACAGGGGGTTCCAAGCGCAAACGCACATTGCGCCGCAAATCGATTACAGGCAGAAGGCTCAAGGCCAGACGCCGGACAGGAGCTTCCAGCAAGCTGAGAGCAGGCAAAAAGGGCAGGAGACGAATCAAAAAGCTGACCCGCGGCCGTATTAAAAAACGCCGTATCATCCGTGTACCGGCTGCCGATGCAACCTACAGCCAAGGTTATGACAGTGCCTATAATGAGGGCTACAACTCTGGATTTGCCAAAGGCTTCGAAGACGGTCATCAACTCTCCTACGAACAGCAGCCATAATGTATGGTTCCTCAGCCGTATTGAACTTTTCCACGGAAAAGCTCAATACGGCTTTCTTATGTACTTCTTGACAGAGTTTATAAGCACTTATTGATAAAATTTCGGGATTTTGAATTTTTGGGAAAAACAGGGTGATGCTGCAGGGTGATATCTCTTTTAGCCGGTTTTAATCCATGTCTCACTATTCCCATTACTCAGCAAAAATAACTCGATAAGAAAACTCAGGTTACCCAGTAAATGACTTAGCAAAGTGATATGGCAAAGTGATGATAAAAATGGTCCGGTAAGAGTGGCATGACAAACATAGCTAAGCAAGTGTGGTTGAGTAGAAATGAATAACAGAAATGACTAAGTAGGCGCGGTTGAGTAGAAATGAAAGACAAAAGTGATTAAGTAAGCATGCTTGCAGGAGTGAATGATAAAAATGACTAAGCAAGCGAGGCTGAGTAGAAATAAATGATAAAAATGACTAAGCAAGCGTGGTTGAGTAGAAAAGAATGATAAAAATGACTAAGTAGGCGTGGTTGGCAGAAGTGAATGATAAAAATGACTAAGCAAGAGCGGTTGAGTAGAAGTGAATGATAACAATAACTAAGCAAGAATGGTTGATATAGAAGTGATTGATAACAATAACTAAATAGGGTATATATGTAAAAACATGTGATCTAAAGTAACTCAGCAAGTGTAGCTTGGCAAAAGTAATTCTACAAAAGTATCTGTATCTTAGTAAGCATGATTAGAAATTGACAAAAATAACTCTGCCAGCGTGGATTGATGAAATTAAATCGAATAAAGTGACTCACCAAAAGTCACTCGAAAAATGACCCCGTAATAGTGACTTGGAAAAAGTAAATTTATTCAGTAACATGATTTAGACACTTTGCATGCATATGGCTGTCAGAGCAGCAATAGGTGACTGCCGGCGCATATGGCAGTTAAGACGGAAGCAGAATTCATCCCAGTAAAGCTGCAAGTATCTTGGTCCAATTCCATGAAACGTCTTGTTGACCCAATGCTTGGCCTGCATAGCAACTCTTTCTAAGCCAGGAGCATTACTATTTAAAATAATACTTTTCTCAGAACTTGAACTGTAAACCTCTGAAGATAAGTGGACGTGCCGTCTGAAAAACATAGGTTGGAGCACCTCAGGCATTCTTCGGTTTACCATGAAAGCAGGATTAGCGATTTTTAGTTTAATATAAGGTGAATCAGTTACATGCTGATTCCTGACATCCAATGCTGTTTCGCTCCATGTATTCAATGTCGTGGGGGAGTTGGAATTTATAAGATCATTAAGATTATCTAACTCATTGATAATAGAAGGGACGGAGGCCATAGCTACAATGGTATGCTCCTTCAGATGGCGTCTTATGGATGGTCTGTTAGCTCTGTTAGCCTGGCCGTAGAAAGTAATCTCAGCTCGAACATCTCCATACAGAGGCTGCTCCATATCCAGCATACTGATAGCCATACGGATTCTTTTCAGCATAGACCAGGCAGTCTTATAAGAGACTTTAATATCTTTGTGCAGACGCATAGCCTGAGTCCCTCCAGGTTGAGCCATTCGTTGCAAAGCTTGAAACCATGTCTCAAGCGGAATACGGGTATGCTCCATAACTGTCCCGACAGTTAGAGAGGTTTGATGACGGCAGTGGATACATTGGAATAGAGGAACCTTACGACTACTAACTAAATAAGCATGCCTATGTTTGCAACGCGGACAGCAGTAGCCTTGAGGCCATTTTGCCTGGTAGAAATAAGCAAGAACTGGATTTCCCTTGATTTTCTCAATCTGCATCTGCCGCCCTCCAGCATATCTAATCTATTGATTTACCGGTAAAGCAATAAAGAATCTATTGAATGAAATAGTAACATTGATATGAAGACTGAGATTCAGTCACTTTTTTTGCATGTAAGTCTTTCCTATACGAAGCATTTCTATAAATCAATTATAACAAACATATGTTCTTATTTCAATATTGAATTAGAAAAAATATTAATAAATGGATATTAAGATGTTAATCAAAAATAGCTGATTTTAGGGATATGGTCTATTCATTTTAGAGGTTGATAAGCTGATTAAAGGGAATAGTGCAACATTTTGAAAAAGGTTATAAAAGAGATACATTCATCTGTCAAAAGTAAAAAATTAGAAATTTATTGAAATGTCATATATTTGACGTTCTTTAATGACTTTCATATTCTGCAATTTTAAATTGTTAACTTCATTCCCCGTATATATCCCTTCTTGTCGAACATTCCATTAGCCATCTCGTATACTCAGTTCATAATACAGAAGTGCATGTCTTGCGTTAAAAAAATATTTTCCAAAAATGTTCCTCACCAAGACTGAATCCCTTTAAACTTGTTCGAAATCCGAAATCCGAAATCCGAAATCCGAAATCCGAAATCCGAAATCCGAAATCCGAAATCCGAAATCCGAATAGACGGGTAGCTGAATGATAGAGATAGCTCCCCAAATTGATAGGCTCATAGAGAAAGCAGCGAATGGGTTGGCAGCGGCGAGCCTGCACGGGCCCCAGTAACGCCGGGCGTTGGACAAATCCCCCGCCTAAATTAGGTACACGAAGGACAAGAGACCATGTTCATTCCACACCTGCCGCATATATTTAGAAAATACAAGAAACGCACTATATGGGAAAGCAGGTGACGACATGCCAGCCCGTAAACACAGAAACCCGAAACGAAGGCCGCTTTATGACAGCGCGTTGGATACAGGATACAAAAACGGCTGGGAGCATGGAAGGAGAGATGGCGCCTGCAAGGCTATTTTGGAAAGCGTGGTTCCTCCTCAGCTCCCGCATTACAATTTGCGTATTTTGTACGTTCCACAAGGTTTTGAAGCGATTGATGCCGGAATTATCGGGGCATTGAAGGCGATGGTGAAGGAGCTTCATATTGTAGGCGATTTGAATCAAATGTATGAAATGGCTTCTTCATTGCGCCCGGATTTCGTTGTCGTTCTTAACGGACTGCATATTTTTCCGGGTGATCATCTGGAGCAGATTGATGCTATCCGTGCACTTAACATTAAGACGATGATCTGGTTTGTGGATGATCCCTATTCTTCAGAGGACAGTATCAAGATTGCCCCGCATTATGATATTGTCCTAACTCATGAACTTGGGGCAGTCGATGCGTATCAGCAAGTGTCCAACGGACAGGTACACTATATACCGCTCGCCGTTCATACGGACTGGTTTAAGCCGACGCGAATCGAAAACCAGTATATGAGTGATGTCTGTTTTATCGGGCAAGGCTTCTGGAACCGGATTGAGTTGTTTGATGATCTTGCTCCCAGCTTGAGCAGCAGGCGGGTCATTATTTGTGGAGGGCTATGGGACCGTCTGAAAAATTATGAGCTGTATGGAGATGCCATTCGCCCGGGATGGATGCCGGTTCAAGAAACGATTCGTTATTACAACAGCGCGAAGATTGTGATTAATTTGCATCGCACAACTGAGGCGGGATCCGATAACCGAAATACGCTCCAGCTTTCCGGACGCTCCATTAATCCGCGCACGTATGAAATTTCAGCCTGCGCAACACTGCAAATGGTCGATATCCGGGAGGATTTGAACCAGTATTACAAACCAGGTGTGGAGATCGAGACGTACGCCAGTGCTTCTGAGCTAAAGGACAAAATCGCATATTATCTGGAGCATGAGGATGAACGGCTTATGATCGCGCTTAGAGGGTTGAAGCGGACCCTGCAGAGCCATACCTTTTCGCTGCGGGTTCAGGAACTGCTCAATATTATTATGAAACAGGAGGGCATGCCCAATGGTTAGGAGCACAAAGAAAGCATCTAAACGAATCATACGAAGACAGTCAAGAATCATACCTCCAAGAATTCTGCATCCGTATGAGCATGGAAGAAGGGACGGTCTGGCTACTGGCTGGGATCATGGATACTGGTATGGCCAATGTGAGGCTGTTATTCAAAAAACGATCCGGCCCGCAGTTAAAAAGGATATCCATCTGATGTATGTGGCTACCGGAAAAGGATTTCCTTACTCCCCGATAGATGAAGCGATTATTACGACGCTGTCTTCTGTCGTGTCTCATATCACGGTTACCGATGCTTTACAGGATGTCTCTCTGATCGCCAAGGAGAAGCGGCCGGATCTTGTGCTGGTGCTGGACGGCTTGCAGTTGGATCTTATCCACCCTAAGGAGATGAGAGCAGCAGGCATCCGTACGGCTATATGGTTCACGGACGATCCTTACTATACAGATGTGACCGCTAATGTTGCCCAGCATTACGATCATATCTTTACGCTGGAGAAAACCTGCGTTGATTTTTACCGTCAGCATGGCTGCCAAAGTGTGCATTACTTGCCGCTAGGCTTCTATCCTAATGAATTCAGGCCTCGTAACCCGGACCGCAGCAGACGCAAGGAAATTTGCTTTGTGGGAACCGCTTATTGGAAGCGGATTGAATTTTTTAATGAAATCTCTGATTATTTGAGCTCCAAGGACTCGCTGATCTCAGGTATCTGGTGGGACCGGCTGCCTAATTTTGAGCAGCTTGCTACTAAGATCGAGCTGAACAAATGGATGGGGCCGGCTGAAACGGCTGAGACCTATAACGGTGCCAGGGTTGTTATCAATATGCACCGGGCTCATGACGACGAAACTTTCAATAATAACAGTGCCAATATCCCGGCCGTGTCTCTTAATCCGCGTACTTTTGAAATATCCGGTTGCGGAACGCTGCAGCTCTCGGACATCCGTGATGATATGGAGCAGTTCTACACGCCAGGAGAGGAAATTGTCACCTACGCTTCCCCGCAGGAGCTAATCGAGAAGGCTGAATACTACCTGAATAATGAAGAGGAACGTCGCCGGATTGCTCTCAAAGGGCTATACCGGACGATGCGCGACCATACGTATGAAAGAAGATTGGAAACATTGCTGACAATCCTATTCGGCTAATTGGGCAAATGTCACAGGGGTGCAAAGGCGGAGAGCTGCAAGCCGTAATTTGTACACTTGTTCACGGTTCAAATGTCGTGCCGATATGGCTGCCTGATTAATATATTGTTGGAGAAAAGCAAAAGGAGGTGAACACATACCCGAGCTTTGCAGGGTATGGCAAGCAATTGGCAAATAGCAAACCGGTCTTGATTGCATTTTCCCATATCTGTGGTTCTGATTTTATCACCGGGGCAGAAAAGCTCCTTCTGTTCATGCTCCAGGAGCTTCAAAGCTCATACGAATGCAGGCTTGTTGTTCCAGAAGAAGGGATCCTCGCCAGAAAAGCCAGAAAGTCAGGCATTCAGGTCATTCTTTTGCCTATCCCGATCACGCCTGCGCTTTATCTGGCGGGTCCGTCCGCCAGCCAAGAGGCGGAAACGCTAAAGCATCACCCGGCATGGCCGGCTACGATTTCATTGCTTCAGTCACACGGTCCGCAGCTTGTGCTTGTCAGTACCTGCGTCCACCCGTTGCCAGCTATGGCTGCCAAGGCACTCGGCATTCCGAAGATCTGGGCGGTTATGGAGACAATTACGGAGTCAGAACATACTTCACACGCCGCCTCTTTCATTCATCAGCATGCCGACTGGATCATAGGCATCTCGTCTACCACTCTGCGTCCATTCCATAATGCCGGCTTGGATGGCAAGACGACGATTTTGTTCCCTTCCTGGAATATGGAGGATTATCAGCCTGAAGCCTGGGTGGAGAACCGGGCAAGCAAGCGCGCAGAGTTGGGGTTTCATGACGGGCAACGGGTAATCGGGTATGTCGCCGCCTCGATCTATAAACGCAAAGGCTTTGAGGATTTCATGAGCATGGCGCTGCAGATCGGGGAACGCTTTCCGAAGGCGGTATTTGCAGTCATCGGCCATCCTGTGGAGAAGGAGCTTGTAGAAGAAGCATTTGACCGTGTACGTGCTGCCGGGATGCTGAACCGGTTCCGCAGGGTTCAATTTGAACAAAGCATACAGAGAATCTATCCCGCTATAGATATTCTCGTTGTCCCAAGTCTTATGCCCGAGGGCTTCGGTATGACCGCACTGGAAGGATTGCTGTTCGGGAAGGCTGTCGTTGCCTACGATTCAGGCGGACTGGGAGAAATTCTGAATCTTACAGAGAATAAGAAATTTCTGGTGCCAACCGGAGAAGTAGACGGCCTGGTAAAAAAGGTGGCAAAGCTGCTGGACGATGAGAAACAGCTTGTCCAAACAGGCCTGCGCAACTCTTATAATGCACAGGCGGTATTCGGGATCGCGGCCTACCGCAAACGGCTAAGTCATTTTTTAAATCTGTTGGCCGTGAAGGGGCATACACCGCTCCATCTGGTAAGAGGCTCTTCCCCGACAGTATATGTACTTGAAGGAGGCATACTGCGGCCTTTTGCTTCAGAAGAGGCCTTTCTAAAGTCCGGCCATTCCTTTCAGGATGTGCGTACCATCACGGACGATATGCTGGATACATTCCCTCAGGGGGATCCGGTCATAGGACTGCCAGTTGCTGCCCCGGTAAGACGGAAGGCACGCAAAGGCAAGTATGGTCTCGTCAAGGGCAGAGGAAGAACAAGGGGGAGAAAGAAGAGGAAAGGCTTCAGCCAGTCCAACCGGCGTGTGAAGAAAGGAAGCGTAGCACGTCGTAAGCGCAGGCCGAAAGCCGCGTCCCGAACACGGACGAAGGGCAGACGGCGGGCGTAATGAATTGGCTGGAGTGATTGGGTTAGCAAGGAGAGGAGGAGCTTGGTTTGAATATCGCAACCATACTGGGGACCCGTCCTGAGATTATAAGGCTCAGTCTGATTATACCGAAATTGGACAGGATGGCCCAAAAGCATATTCTCGTCCATACAGGACAAAATTTTACCGCTTCACTGAGCGATATTTTTTTCGAGGAACTGGGAATCCGAAATCCCGATTACTTGATTGACAGCCATCAGTCTACACTAGGCGGGCAATTGTCGGTCATGTTCGGAGAGATTGAGAGAATTCTTCGCTTTGAGAAGATTGATCTGGTCCTGTTGCTTGGCGATACGAACAGCGCTCTCAGTGCAATTTTGGCAGAAAGAATGGGCATTCCGGTCGTTCATATGGAGGCGGGCAACCGCTGCTTTGACCTGACTGTACCGGAGGAGAAGAACCGCAAAGTCATAGACGCCATCTCAACAATTAATATGCCGTATACCGAGTACAGTAAAGCCAATTTGCTCCGCGAGGGCTTTCCGAGCAACCGGATTGTCGTTACAGGCAATCCGATTTACGAGGTGCTGGAGCACTTCAAGGAGCGCATAGACAGCAGCGATGTGCTGGAACGGCTTGAATTACAGGAGGGCAAATATCTGCTTATGACTGCTCACCGGGCCGAAAATGTGGATCATCCGCAGCATTTGTCAGGCATCATTGAGGGAATTAATAGGGCAGCGGAAGAACTGGAATTGCCGGTAATTTGCAGCATTCATCCCCGTACCCGCTCCAAGCTTGATCATGGCTCGTCAAGCTTGAAGCTGCATCCTCTTATCCAGCTCCACGAGCCGTTCGGATTTTTTGACTTCGTCAAGCTGGAAAAGCATGCCCGGTGTGCCATAACAGACAGCGGTACAGTCCAAGAGGAATGCTGTATATTTCAGGTGCCTACAGTTACGATTCGCAATACGACAGAACGGCCGGAGACGGTTGATTGCGGCAGCAATGTCGTATCAGGCCTTCTTCCCGGACGTATTGTCCACGCTGTCAAAGCCATGACCTCTCTTCCCGCCGATTGGAATCCCCCGAGTGGTTATTTAGCACAGGATGTTTCAAATAAGGTGGTCAAATTCTTGCTTGGAGGGAAATGGAATGTTTGAGAATCAAACCATTTTGGTTACGGGTGGTACGGGTTCCTGGGGGTATGAGCTGGTTCGCCAGCTGCTCCCGCAAAATCCGAAGGAAATCATCATTTTCTCCCGCAATGAATCCAGTCAGGTTACAATGAGCCGGACTTTTGAAGATAGCAGGCTCAGCTTCTGCATTGGCGATATCAGGGACAAGGAAGCTATCGTCAAGGCATGCGAGTCTGTAGATTATGTATTCCATCTGGCAGCACTGAAGCATGTACCGGTCTGTGAGGAACAGCCCTATGAAGCTTTAAAAACAAACGTCATCGGTACGCAGCATGTCATCGAAGCCGCTATTGCAAATCAGGTGAAGCGCGTAATCTATATATCAACGGATAAAGCTGCAAACCCATCCAATTTCTATGGTATGACAAAGGCTATTGGGGAGAAACTGATTGTCTACGCTAATCTGCTGCGTACAGAAACGAAATTCGTCTGTGTGCGGGGCGGAAATGTGCTAGGAACAAACGGAAGTGTCGTGCACTTATTCATGAGTCAGATCAAGCATAAAAACCAGGTCCGCATAACAGACAAGCGGATGACCCGCTTTTTCCTGACGCTGGAGGAAGCCATATCACTGCTGTTCAAGGCTTCGGAAGCAAGTTTGGGCGGTGAAATTTATGTCATGACCATGCCAACTTGCCGGATCACCGAGCTCGCCGAGGTGCTGATGGAGGATATGGGCAAGCAGGTGGAAATGGTGGAGACCGGTGTGCGGCCCGGTGAGAAGCTGCATGAAATATTGCTCACCGATTTTGAAAGCAAGAGCACAGTCGTTTACGATGAGCAGTATCTCGTCATCCTGCCTGCATTGGAAATTCCGGGCCTCAAAGAGCATTACCAGCATTGCCTACCGGTGGACTTCGAGAGCTTCTGCTCTAGCGAAGGACTGATGAATAAAGCGGATATCCGGAAAATGCTCGTCCATGGAGGCTTTCTGTCATGAAGCTGCTTATCATCGGGGGCGGCGGGATGGCCGGGCATCTAATGGTCAGATACTTCAGATCCCGGCCCTCCTTCCAGGTTGTATACACGACAAGACAGTCTAGCGCTTCTCAGGCAGGCAGCTGTGAGCCGTTTGCTGAGGGGAGAAGATTTCTTGATGCCTCGCATTATGAGGCAGTGGAAGCGCTGGTGCTGGATGAACAGCCGGATGTTATCGTAAACGCTGTAGGCATATTGAACCAGGAGGCGGAGAATCATCCGTTAATGGCATTTCGCATTAACGGATTCCTGCCCCATTGGCTCGCGTATCTGGCGAACCGTTGTCAGGCGAGGCTTATCCATATTAGCTCAGATTGTGTGTTTTCAGGAAAAAAGGGGAGCTATACTGAGAGTGATGTCCCCGACGGCACCACGATTTATGCCCAGACAAAGGCGCTTGGGGAGCTGCGCTGCGGACCCCATTTAACCATCCGCACCTCGATTATTGGTCCGGAAGTCCGCAGTCACGGAATTGGCCTGCTGCAATGGTTCCTCTCTCAGGAGGGAGAAATCAAGGGCTATGAACGTGTGCTCTGGAACGGGGTAACGACGCTAGAGTTGGCCAAGTCGGTCGAGTACGCAATTGAAAATCCGCAGCTTGAAGGGCTAGTCCAGCTCACAGCCCCCGAGACGGTTAGCAAGCATGAACTGCTGCTGCTTTTGCAAAAGCATTTTAACCATAATGGCGCAATGATTATTCCAGACTCGAAAATTGTAATTGATCGCAGCCTTCGCCCGATACGCAAGGATTGGCAGTTTGATACTGCCAGTTATGATATCATGCTGAGCGAACTCGCTCAATGGATGAGAGGCGTATGAGCGTTAAGGGGCAGCGTATACTTGTCACTGGAGCCGGCGGGTTTTGCGGAGAGCATGCCTGCCGGTACTTTGCAACAAGGGGCATGAAAGTTACCGCAGCAGTCCGATCGATCCCATCCAGTGGCGGCAGCGATGCGGCTACAGGGATCGGATGGCCTGGGGCTGTAGATGTCCGTATCTGCGAATTGACTGACAGGGAGCAGGTGAGCAGACTGATTGACGAGGTGCAGCCTGACTATGTGCTCCACCTGGCGGGCCTTAACGCGGTAGTACCGTCATGGCAGGACCCGGTTTCATACATGGAGACGAATATGCTGGCGACAGCTTATTTGTTGGATGCTGTCCGCCGCCTGAACAAAAACGTCAAGCTGTTGATAGCCGGATCTATGCTGCGTTTTAAGCTTCCCCAGGATGGTGAACTGCCCCAGCCGGTCCATCCGTACGGCATGAGCAAGACATTGCAAGTATTGATTGCCCAGTGTTGGGCACAGTTATACAGCATGGAGGTGCTGATTGCCCAGCCATCCAACCTCATTGGGCCGGGGCGTTCAACCGGGCTATGCAGCTTGCTTGCAGGCTATACGGTAAAGACGGAAGAGGCTTACGGATTTCCTCTGCAAGGGCAGCCGCCCCAAAGTGAAAACCAGAAAGCGGAATCAGGCTTTCAGCTTTCTTCCCGAACCGAGAAGCGGGATTTTCTGGATGTCCGTGATGCAATGGCAGCATACGAAACCATATTTATAAAGGGCCAGCCCGGCTTCATTTATCCGGTCGTATCCGGCAAAATGATAACGCTTGGCAAAGTAGCCGATACATTTGAAGAACTGGCACTATGTCCCCTTGGTATTCGGAACGGCAAGTCCAATGCGCCATCCCCTGCGGAAGAGAATGGAAAACCAATGCGGGAACTGGGCTGGCAGCCGCAAATTCCTTTCCGCGACTCCATAAGGGACCTGTTGCTGCATGTTCGTCTGGCAAGGATGAAGGCTCGCCGGGAAGGGGCCCGACTTAAATGACTGTGAAAGTAACGATAGTCATCCCGTTCTATAATGATCCATATATCGTCCATGCCTTAGAAAGCGCCTTGTCCCAAACCTATGGCAATATTGAAATCATTGTTGTGGATGACGGCTCCAGCAAGTACCAGGAGCTGTTATGGCCGTATATGAACAAAATCCGCTACATTCTGAAGGAACACGGGGGAACAGGCAGCGCACTCAACCAGGGTTTTCGTGAAGCGGAGGGCGAATATATTGCCTGGCTTAGCTCAGACGACTTCTTTTACCGGCATAAGGTGGAGCTTCAGCTCAAAGCCATGTTTACATCCGGAGCGTGGATCAGCCACACTGCGTTTAATTACATTGACAAATTCGGACGTGTCACCGACTATCTGGTCTCCCACGCACAAAGCGATACTGATCTGTACCAGGTTTTTTTAAGGGGCAACCCGGTAAACGGCTGTACGGTCATGATGCGAAAAGCGCTGTACAACAAGGTCGGTCCTTTTGACGAAACGCTTATCTTCACACAGGATTTGGATTTTTGGTATCGCGTGCTGCTGCTGGGAATTCCATTTCTATCTTTGAAACAACCGCTTACCGCTTACCGCAGGCATGAGAAAATGGGGACGCTTCTCCATCAGGATGATGTCATGAAGGAAGCATTATATCTCTATAGCAAGTATGAGCAGCAAATGACGGCCTTAATTTACCGCAACGGGATTGGCACAGAATGAGCATCAATAAACGAAGGGGTATCTCGTCCGCTAAGGATGACGGGATACCCCTTCGTTGTGAGCAAATGCAATAAAAGCTATCGCTATGAATAGAATTCTCAGCCGGGAAGTGATGCGGTCAATGAATCCAGCATCGCCCCGTACTGCTGGCCAATGAGCGCCAGCTCCTGCTGGATCTGCGGCAAAAAGCGCACTGTTCCCATGCCGGAGTGGCGGCGGTAGACAGTCAGGGGCTGATTAATATAATGAAAGTCGACCCGTGAAAGCAGGACACGTATCCATAATTCGTAGTCATGCGTATATTTCAGGCCTTCGTTGAACCAGCCAAGCGCAGGAAGAAGCTCGCGTCTCATCATTACAGTACAGCCGTTCACCGGACATACCCGGCGGAAGGACTCGATAAAGGAACGGGCGGTAGGAAATTTCATGCCTTCGCCGATCACCGTAATTTGCCCATGCTCATTCATGACATCAAAATCGGTATGGCTGATTTGAGCGCCAATCTGCTCCATGAATGATGCCTGAAAAGAAACTTTATGCGGGGCAAAGCGATCATCCGAGCTTAGCCATGTGACATATTTGCCGCTTGCTACACGGAAGCCATAATTCAGCGCACTAGCTGTCCCGCCGTTAGCCTTGCCAATATAGTGGATGCTCGAATGGTAAGGGGCGAGTCTTTCCTGATGCATCGTAGAGCCGTCATCCACGACGATGACCTCAATATTGGGATAGGTCTGATGCAATGCACTGCTTACGGATTGTTCGATATAAGGGCAGTTATAGAAAGGGATTACGATCGATACTAAAGGTAAAATGATTATTCACCTCCATCCCGCTTGTCATTACAAATCAATATATGGCAGGATGGCCCGGGAGGGCACGGACAAGTGCGGTCATACCCGGATTTCTTTTTTTGAAGCAACACGAATTGTTTGCTTGGTATCTTCTATAGAGGGAAACCCATTGCCCGTAGAACATTGAAAACATCTTCCACATAACGATGGGGCGAAAAATGCTGCCGGATATGCTCCTGGCCTTGGGTTCTGATGGAACCGCGCAGCGTAGAGGAGGAAATCAGCTCCAGCGCTTCTGCTGCTGCAAGAGAAGGAATATGCTCCATAATCAACTTGCCCGTGCGGTTATGTTCAATAAAGAACTGCACCCCATCGGAAGCAGTAGCAAGAACCGGACATTGGCAGCTCATCGCTTCTGCAACTGCATAGCCAAAGCCTTCAATATGAGAGGTGGAGAACATCAAGCCTCCTGATCGGCCAACTTCATAAAAGTAACGGGGCATCTCATGATGTGGAACATTGGAGCGAATTGTGAGGCGCTCAGAAAGCTGATACTGTGCGACTAGCGCTTCAAAATAAGCGCGCTCAGCCGGATCGTACAGATTGGCATCTTGAAACATCCACAGCTGCAAATCCGGAACGCTTTTTATGAGTTCCACAGCCGTTTCAATGTAAAGCAGCCAGTTTTTGTTCTTTTCCAGCCTGCCTACCCAGGCAAGAACAGGTCCTTTCGCATCGGGGAGACTCGTTTCAGACGGCACAGGCGGACAATTCTCGGTATCAACTGCATTCTGAATATAGAACTGTGGGAAACCGGCTAAAAATTCATGATAAAGCTGCATCAGATGGGGAGTAGGGGTGCATATGGCTGCATCGGCGTAGCTTTGGATATAAGGAGCAGCCACACCCATCAATTCTCTGGCCTGGCTTAGCATTCCAAGTCCTTGGGCTTCATAAATAATGCGCCCCGTATGACCCATATTCCTCAGACGGGGCAGCATTAGGTAATCGCTTGTACATATAATGGCGTCGTATTGGTACATTTGGATAACTGGTGCAATCTCATGGTCCAAATCCGAAATAAATAAGGGGATATCTTTAATATTTTGCTTCCCTGCGCCATCCCGCAAATAAAGCAGATGGGTCTCAATACCAGCCTTCATCAATGCTCTGCAGCGGGTACGGTTCAAGGTCTCAACGCCTCCGCTGGGGATGTAATACGTAAACAGTATGCGCAAGCGAAACCCCGCCTTCCGTTGGTGTCCAACATGGTGGATAAGTTCAAACTTCTCCTTATTTATAACCTATGTCGGGCCAAGCAATGAGGCGTGGGATTATGCACCGGGGAGCCTGCCCGATCACAGTATAATATCAGGAAGCCAGCGTCCATTTTAGCAGGAGTGCTGCTTGGGTCAAGCCGCCGCCGAAGCCATAGAGCAGCAGGAGCTGATCTTGTTGTACCTTGCCAGTCTTGATTCCAAGATCAAGTGCCAGCGGGATTGTTGCCGCTGAAGTATTTCCGTAGTAAACCATACTGTATAATGTCTGATCCATCGAAATGCCGGTACGTTCACAAATGGCTTCAATAATACGCAGATTCGCGCTGTGCGGAATAAACCAATTGATATCCTGAGTAGTAAGGTTTTGCTGCTCAAGCAGTTTCTCTACGCCTGCGGTTACACGAGTGACTGCCCATTTATATACCTCCCGGCCATTCTGCACCAGCTTGCCTTTACGGTCAACCGGGATGCCTCCTATATGATTTGAGAGATGGGAGCTGTAGACGTTATGTCCGAGTTTGCCTTCTGTGTGTGAATAGGAAGCGAGGAATGAATCAGACTGGTCGGCTTCAACAAGTACAGCTCCAGCACCGTCTCCGAACAAAATGCATGTTGTCCGGTCTGTGTAGTCTGTAACCTTGGTCAGCGTCTCGGCTCCGATCACAAGAATCTTGCGGCAGATGCCGGAAGCCAGCAAACCTGACGCCATCTGCAATGCGGCGACGAAGCCTGCACAGGCCGCCTGAAGATCAACCGCGCCGCTTGAAGCAATATTGAACTCAGCCTGAACGCGAGAGGCTACAGCCGGGGTTATTGTATCCGGTGTAGTAGTGGCGACAATTATATAATCAACATCCTCTATGGTAACCGGGTAACGGGTAAGCATGTCGCGTACAGCACCAAAGCACAGATCACTTGTAAATTCATGCTCCGCAGCCGCTCTGCGCTCTACGATACCCGTTCGTTGAACAATCCATTCATGATTTGTATCGACCATAGCCTCCAGATCACTGTTGCTGATCACGCGCTCGGGTACATAGCTCCCTATGGCGGTTATTGCTGCGCGGGCCGAGTAAAATGATTGAGTCATTCGCCATTCCTCCTTGGTTCTAAAACCTGATATTAGTACCAGGTGCTAAATTTAAGTTAAATGTATACAACTTGCGAACAATTGTCAATAAAAATTCCGTTCATCTTACATCTTTTTTTACTGCTGGCTGCCAATCTTTTGGCCGTATAAGGGATGGTATATTGTCACACGATATGAAGGACAATTGTCTGAATGGAGGAGCTAATGATGATGAAACGTAGTTTCACTGCGCTGACAGCAAGTATTGCTCTTGCTGCCATGCTGACAGGCTGTGCAAGCAACCAGGGGGAAGTAGGCAATAAAAGCTATCAGCAAAACAGTGTGCTTCGGGATGCCAATGGCAACCGGATCATGAATAAAAGATTTGCCAATGATCAAGGCAATGAAATGAACCGTGTCAATGGACGCCGCCTCAACAGCAACAATGTCTTAGGTGCTCATCAAAATTATAAAATTGATATGAGCGAATCCGCGGCGAATCATGTGGTATCTCTCAAAGAAGTACATTCTGCTTATGTCATGCTTGGAGACAAAAATGCTTATGTAGCTGTAAATCTCCATGATTCCCGGATGCCCGGAACAATGAGAACCCACTCGGCAGGTACGGATGTTGCTTTAACGGATCACCTGAAGGAAAAGATTGCTGCTGAAGTAAAAAAAGTTAAACCGGACACCCGGCATGTCTACGTATCTACAAACCCGGATTTTGTCGGACGCATGACCAGCTATATGGAAGATGCGCGAGCAGGCCACCCGATTCAGGGGCTGATAGCTGAATTCAATGCGATGGTCGAGCGTGTATTTCCTGAAAGGGCAGCAGGTACACGATAATCACGCTAATACTCATTATGAAATTTCTCAAAGGCTTCAGACAGGTTTTATCCTGTACTGGAGCCTTTTTATTTGCCTGTCCCAATCGCTTGCGGCTGAAAAGGCTGAAGCGGGTCAAACGCTTGCTGTGCCCAAATTTATCCCTTACCGCACCACTCTTGAATCCCTTTCATACTATATTTTGACTGTATCCCTTAACCTTGTTATACCACAAAAACCCACGCAAGGAGGGGTGACTCATTTGAAGGCCAGCGAGCACAAGAGCAAATTTTTGTTGACGCATCGTGAACGTGAAGTATTCGAACTATTGGTACAGGATAAGACAACACGGGACATAGCGCAGCAGCTATTTATCAGTGAGAAAACCGTCAGAAATCATATTTCTAACGTCATGCAAAAATTAAATGTCAAAGGCCGTTCCCAGGCCGTTGTCGAACTAATTAAGCTTGGAGAGCTTACTATCTAATTGCGTTCGCCCCGGCTGAGCATGAAGCCTTCCTGAATCCCAGACCAGGAAACAGGAGGGCTATTTTATTTATTCTCATTGTGCAAATTTTCAGATCACATGACAGCAGTTCAAGAACAGAATATGCCTGTTCAAAAATATTCTTGACGAATCCACTGCTGTTATGTAAAATCTGACTTATAAAGGGGAGTAGCTTTTACAACAAGGTCGTCAATTCACGAGGTTATCGCCTCCGGCTTTGTTGGCAGCGTTCCGTTGTTAGCCAGACCTTTACCGCAGGGTAAAGGTATATCTTTTTATGACCATTACCGTTTGCGGTAGTGGTCATTTTTATTTTCCGGAGGAGGGATAAGCCCAATCAGCCAAAACAACGAGTGAAATACACATAGTTTGGAGACTTTAATGAAATATAAGAATTATCCCCGATAATGACTTATATTTCCCGCGAAGCAAACGACGCTTCCGTTAACACATGCCGGGTAGGGCGGTCTGCTTTGACCGTTTGCCGGTTGTTGCAAAGGAAAGCTTTTGTTTCGTGTTTCAACATAAACGATAGATGAAGGAGTGGCACATTATGGAGCTTTTTACACCGGAGTTTTGGTCAGCTCTATTGGCAATTGTAATTATTGATTTGGTATTGGCAGGGGATAATGCGATTGTAATCGGAATGGCAGCAAGGAATTTGCCTAAGGAAAATCAAAAGAAAGTGATCTTCTGGGGAACTTTCGGCGCGATTGCGATCCGCAGTGTGTTGACACTAGTCGTTGTATGGCTGCTGCTGATCCCGGGTCTGCGTGTCGTTGGCGGACTGCTTCTGGTTTGGATCGCTTACAAGCTGCTGGTTGAAGAAAAATCACATGAAGTGAAGACAGCCACAAATCTTTGGGCAGCTATCCGTACGATCATTATTGCGGATACGGCAATGGGATTGGACAACGTCCTTGCAGTCGGTGGCGCAGCCCACGGCAACTTTGTACTGGTCGTCCTCGGTCTGTTGATTAGCGTGCCGATTGTCGTGTGGGGAAGTACGCTGATTCTGAAGCTTATGGAACGTTTTCCATTTATCATTTATATCGGCTCCGGGGTGCTTGCCTTTACAGCAGCTAAAATGATTGAAGAAGAGCCTCTGCTGAATGGAATTTTTGGCGAGATGGCTGCAATCAAATGGGGATTCAGCATATTGGTGGTCGTGCTCGTTCTTCTGGCGGGCAGATTGAAAAACAAAAGCAAAGCACGCGCTTCCGTATCGACCTCTTAAACCAAAATTAGAAATGAAAAACGGCCGTCTCAAGCAGACCGGCCGTTTTGTGTATCCCATGAAAAATTCAGATTGCTGCTGATATTCAGGTTATAATAGAAATAAAAAAAGGGGTGCGGGCTGTGAATAATGAAGCGATATTGCTATATGACGGCGTATGCAGCTTTTGCAACAGCAGTGTCCAGTTTATTCTTAAACGGGACCCTCACGGGTATTTCCGCTTTGCTGCTCAGCAGAGCGACACAGGCCAGAAATTAATGAAGGATCATGGAACAGAGCATGTGGACGGGATTGTATTAATAGAGGGAAATCGCAGCTATGTGAAGACGGATGCAGTTGTACGTATTTGTCGTCATCTGCCATGGCCGTGGAGGCTGGGGGCAGCGCTTGTCGTTATTCCGCGTTTTGCCCGTGAATTTGCCTACGGAATTTTTGCCCGCAACCGCTATCGCTGGTTCGGCAAGCTGGACAGCTGCATGCTGCCCACACCGGAGCAGCGCAGCCGTTTTATTGATTAAGCCTGGAGTGTGATTATCCGTTGACGACCTCGCCACCGTTAATATGCATCATCTGTCCCGTCATATAGGAAGAGTCATCTGAGGCCAGATAGACGTAGGCAGCTGCCAGCTCGGCAGGCTGTCCGGCCCGCTTCATCGGCGTATCCGAGCCAAAGGCAGATACCTGCTGCTCGTCAAAGGTGGACGGGATTAATGGTGTCCAGATCGGACCCGGCGCGACGCCGTTCACACGAATGCCCTTCTCCGCCACATTGATGGCAAGCGAACGGGTAAAAGAGACGACAGCCCCTTTCGTAGCAGAGTAATCAAGCAGATTGGCGTTGCCCCGGTAAGCTGTAATGGAGGCTGTATTGATAATGGAGGCTCCCTGCTTCAAATGAGGCATAGCTGCCTTCGTTACATAGAAGTAGCCGAATACATTGGTCCGAAACGTCTTGTTTAATTGGTCCGCTGTTATATCCTCAATTTTCTGCTGCGGATGCTGCTCGGCGGCGTTGTTGACCAGCACATCGATTTTGCCGAAGGTGTCGATTGTATCCTTCACGCATTCTTTGGCAAAGCGCTCATCGCCTATATCGCCCGCTATGAGCAGGCACCGCCTGCCTTCCTGCTCGATTCGCTTTTGCGTCAGCCGGGCATCCTCATGCTCGTCCAAATACACAACAGCCACATCGGCGCCTTCTTTGGCAAAGGCGACGGCAGCCGCCCGGCCGATTCCGCTGTCTCCGCCTGTAATCAATACGGCTTTGCCCTCCAACTTGCCGCCTGCCCGGTATTGCTCTGATTCAAATACAGGCAGGGGCTTCATATCGGATTCCAGCCCTGGCTGCCGCATTTGATGCTGGGGCGGGAACGTTTGCTTGGTTTGCTTGGAAGACGGGCTCATGATACTTCCTCCTTCAGTTCAATTTGGACCGCTCACCTTATGTTGGCAACTTGGGGAAAAAAAATACCCCAGAGCCTAAGTGAACTTTAAAAACCATTAAACTTCTCAAGGTTTTCCAAACATCAGAAGGGGGACTTTCCCAGTAACATGTATTAGAACATGCTCCACCCGTAAGACCGGGAAAGGGATTCCAATAGATGCACGCCTGCGGTGCTGTTGCCCTTGCTATTGAGCGCGGGCCCGATCACGCCAATGCCGTAGCGGCCGGGAACCAGCGCCAGTATACCGCCGGAAACACCGCTTTTCGCCGGGATTCCGGCCTGGATGGCAAATTCGCCGGATGCATTGTACATCCCGCAGGATATCATGAAGGTTTTGGCAATTTGAACATACCGCTTGGGTATGAGCTGAACGCCTGTTGCCGGATCTGCCCCCTGATTCGCAAGAATCACAGCCATAGCAGCGAGATGGCCGCAGTTCGTCTCAATGGAGCAGTGGCGGAAGTAGACATCCAACACTTCCTCAACGTCCGTATCCTCATCAAGCACCTGATTTTCCTTCAGGAAATAAGCGAGTGAGCGGTTGCGGTGTGCCGTACGCTTTTCAGACAGGTAGACCTTCTCATTGACGGTGAGACTGGCATCACCAGTAAGAGTATGGAAAAACTCCAGCACCCGACCGGCCTTCTCCTGGGGCGATTTCCCTTTAATCATTGAGGAAACGGCAATTGCGCCCGCGTTAATGAGCGGATTAAACGGAATGCCGGGCTCCACAAGCTCCAGCTTGAGCATGGAGTTAAAATCATCCCCGGTAGGCTCCTTGCCAACCTTGGTGAAAACAGTTTCTTCCCCGTTATCCATCAAAGCAAGCATCAGTGTAAATACCTTGGAAATACTTTGCAAAGTGAAGGAAATGCTGCAATCTCCTGCGTGAATAACATTTCCTTGCCGGTCGGCAATTGTAATTCCCAATCCCTGTGCAGGCGCATGGGCCAGCTCGGGGATATATTCGGCTACCTGACCATGTATCGTCTCTTTGCGGCTTTGTTCCAGAAGCTCAGGCAATTCATTTTTTAATTGGCTCCACTCGTTGTGCATCGCTTGATCCTCCTGTATGTATACTGCTTTTATTCTAAATTCCCGAATCAACATTTGTCACCATTTATGTTATGATTATATGATGAAGCATCGGAGGGGAAGAGATGGGTAAGTTTTTATTGTTTCCGCTATTATGGTGGCTGTTCGGCAATCCATTCGTCGCCATTATAGTCCTGCTCATTATTGCTTATTTTATTGACCGGCGTTTCATTGGCTTGACGCCAAGTCTGGTTCGCCCGTTCAAGAGGCGAAGCCGGATTGCAAAACTCCGCCAGCAGCTTTTGCTTAACCCTGGCGACGTGACAGCCAAGCAGGAATTGGCCCGGCTTTATATCGAGAAGAAAAATTATCGTGAAGCGCGCAAATGGCTGGAGTCAATCGGGGATGTGATGGAGCATTCGGCAGAGTTTTGGGATGATTTGGGCACAACCTACATTCATACCGGAGATGCTGCCCGCGGTGAGGAAGCGATCCTGAAGGGGATCAGCATCAATCCTAGAGTCAAGTACGGACAGCCGTATTTGAGGCTGGCTCATCTTCATTCGAATGGAGATCCCGGCAAAGCGCTGGACTATCTGGAAACGTTTCGTCACATTCATTCTTCCTCTTGTGAAGCTTATTACAGACTCGGGACGATTTATGAGCAGCTCGGACGTTCGCGTGAAGCGGCAGAAGCTTACCGCGAAGCCGTGAATATATACCGTTCCCTGCCCAAATACAAAAAGCGGCAGGAAAGAAAATGGGTTATTCGCTGCTTATTAAAAAAACGGAAGTAAACTTTTGCGAAAAGAAATATACCACAGGGGTTGTAACAGATGATGCGACGAAACAGATGGCTGCTGCTTGCCATTGTGATCGTGATGCTGTTATTAATCAACAACACGGTCTATTATTATACAACGAAGCATTCGCTTGAAGAGAGTCTCAGCCATGAGATGAGCTCTGTCGCCAAGCAGATTGAAATATCGGTGGAGCAGTCGAGGCTGGGAGCAGAGAAATACCAGGAGCTGATCGGCAGCGGGCTGCGAACGGCAGCAATAGCCGCCCAATATGCGCTTGATCCGGATATCGAGAAGGTCAGCAATGAGCAATTGGCCGAGCTTAGTGAGCGGCTTGGTGTTCTGCATATTACACTGCTCAAGCGGATAGAGAATGATATTGTGCTGTACAAATCCTCTGACCCAAAACAGCTCAACGTCAAAACCTCCACCTGGAAGCCGTGGTACCAGGCTTTTAACGAGTTGTTTGACAAGCAGGATGTTACAATTGATTGGGGGCAGCCGCTCAAAAACTTCTGGACCGGGCCGTTTGAAGTCGCCACGACCGATACGAGCAAAGTCCGCAAGTGGGGCTATTATTATGATGGTTCGACGAACTATATTACAGATCCGTATGTCAGCTATGAAATGCAAGAGGAATATGAGAATATTACTGGCGTCAGCAAGCTGATTGAGAGAACATTAAAAGAAAATGCTTCGCTTCTGGAGATTACCGCTTTTAATCCGAAGACCTTCCCGCTTGGGGAAATGACAACCAAGACCGAGAGCGGCGAAGACCTCAAGCATATTACTCAACAGCCGGTTATATTCGGCTCCTATCAATTCAAGGGCCAGGCTGACGCCGAATACATTGCCAAGGTCTACGACACGAACGAATCACTGACGGTGAATACAAAGATTAACGGCAGGCATGTGCTGAAAAAATTTGTTCCTGTGGAAATAAGCAAGGTAGCCAGCATATTGGATGAGACCGGACAGCCGTTAGACCGGTATGTGCTAAGCCTGGTGTCGGATTACCGTTCTATACAGGATACATTGGACAACCAATTTTTTAATATCGGCTTCATTATTATCATTGTCTCGCTGCTGAGCGGATTGATTATCTGGATCTCGCTGCGTGCCTTACGCACTTCTCGCGACCGGGTCGCCAGGGAGGCCCAGGAAACGTATCTGACTGAAATGAATCAGCTATATAATTCGATTCGGGCTCAACGGCATGACTTCATTAATCATGTCCAGACGATGCACTCGATGGCGACGTTGAACAAGGTGAATGAGCTAAAAGCGTATGCCAAGGAGTTAAGCGGAGAAGTTCATGAACTGAGCGAACTGATCACAATTGATAATCCCGCTATTGCTGCGCTTGTGCGCTCCAAGCTGTCCCAGGCGGCCGGTCAGAAGACGCGTCTGGAATGCAGCTTTGAAGGGATGGGGACACTGGAATTAGGTGTCAAATCACTTGATCTGACCCGGATGCTGGGCAATCTGATCGACAATGCACTGGATGAGGTCAGCCATTATCCGGAGGAGAAGCGGCTCATTGAACTGAGAGCCTCAGCAGATGCACAACTGGAATTTAGCATCTCCAACTATACGGAGAGGGCCGGTGTGCTCAAGGAAACTTCCTGGTTTGAGGCAGGTTATACGACAAAGGGCGGCGGGCATCAGGGTCTTGGCTTGTCAATAGTCCGCAACATGGTGGAGCAATACAAGGGACAAATGCAAGTTCAGCTGGACCAGCCGCAAAAAATAACGATCGTGATTCATATTCCGAATAAAAAATAGGCGTCCCGGCGATGCCTCAGGCTGTCTATCGCCGGGCACGTGCCCGCGCGGCGGACAGCTTTTTTTAATAAAGGACATCAAAGCCGTTTACGCTTGGTTCAGAAACGCTGCGGTAATATAAACAGATGGGGGAGAACAGCATGGATGGACTCATACGCCTGGAACAACAGCAAATGGCCTATCTGGAGGAGCAGTTCGGCTCTCAGATGCCGCGGCATATATTATCCAATGGATGGGATTATTACAGCAACCGCAGAGTGTTGACCACCGAGGTCATTGACGGAAATTCAATATACGGTGCAGTAAATGGCAGCAGTGTGTATGCCGTCGTGCTGGACTCCGATGAATTCGGCTACAGCAAGTGCACCTGTGATTATGAGGGCTACTGCAAGCATATGGCCGCTGTTTATTATCAATATTGTGCATTGATCGGCATGGACCCTGAGGAGATGTACCGGCATTTGATCAGCGAAGGGACAATCGAGCAAAAGCGCATGAAGCGCGAAATGGCCGCTAAGCGGCCGCCGGATAATGCCGGGCCTGCTGTATGGAGAGAATGGTTCAGCAAGATGTACGGCGAGATGTGGAAGCAATGCAAGCAATCGCTCCATCCGTTGCAGGCAGTGCTGTCTGAAATGAAGGGCACAACCAAGCATTGGGAAAAGAACCGGCAGCGGCTTCACTGGATGCATGCGATCGAATTTGTGCTGGAACAGGTAGAGCTGGCCTATGAAGCGACAGACAGCTACAGCCGCTACTATTATGAGATGTCTTTCAATCGTACGGTTGATCCGTGGATACTCAATTTTCATGAGCTGACCCTCGCCATGCAGCCATCCGCATTGGATGAGGAGGAAGAGTTTTGGCTCGAATCCTTGACGTCCGCGCTGCGGGAGCGTGCTCTTCGCAAGGCGGCGAGCCTGCTCCGCTGGGATCTGCTGTATCATGTACTGGCAGAGAAGCTGGCTGAGGACGCTGCCTGGCGCAGCGGCGAGCGGGGACTGCTGGGTCGCGTAATGGCAGAGCTTGAGCGGGAGACGCTCATCAATCCTGCTATGGGGACGAACGGGCCGGAGTTGGTGTCCGATGTTCCAGTTTCCCGGGCGGAAGCTCCGCAAGGGAAGCAGCAGCGGCCGGAAGCATTCATTCAAGCGGCTCTTGCCTGTCTGGATATGGTGGATGGAGACGATGCTGATGCTGTGCGCCGCATGCAGGAGACGGAATTTGAGCGGACCTCGGATCTTGTATACAAGTTTGTCAACCGGCGGCTGGAAGACCGCCTGTGGCCGGCGTTCCGGCTGTGGATGGATTATTTGCATGAAAAGCTGGAAGGCAGCCGCAATGCGACAGTGCTGAGGCCTTATTTAACCTTGTGCAGGCAGGCGGATGTGCTGGGAGGCGGAGGAGCGGCGGAATGGAGCGGCAGGCTGATCTTCTTCCTTCCTGCTTCCTACCATGAGCTGGCAGCTCACTGGCTGCATACAGGGCAGTATGAAGAATGGGCGGATTTACAGCTCTATCTCGGTATCCGGCCTGATGAACTGGATGTCGCTGATATGCGCTCGGTGAGCAAATCAGCTCCCGGCAGTCTGATTCCGATGTACCATCAGGCGGTAGATGAAGCGATATTGTCGCGCAACCGGCAAGGGTACAGGACGGCGGTCAGGCTGATGAAGAAGCTGGAGAAGCTGTATCTGGAGGACGGCCGGACGGAGAAGTGGAACAAGTATGTGTCCGGGATTGCCGATAAATATCAGCGGCTTCGAGCGTTTCAGGAAGAGCTGTGGAAAGGGAAGGTCATGACATGATAAAAGCGGCGGATCGCCTCGTCTGGGCTGTGGACGGGAACTGGCTCAATAATGAAGGCCTGTGGATGAGCTACAAGGATGTTTCTGGCTCTGTACAGCGTCTGAAGCAGCTCATGTTTGCCTGGCATGAAGGCTCCTGGTACGGGGCAGAGATCGAAGAGAAGACCATACAGGGAGTGAACGGTCTGCTGGTGCCCCCGCTGCTGGCTATTGATTATCTGGCGATGCCTGCCCATGCAAAGTTAATGAAGGTTCAGTGGAGCAGCCGGATGGAGCTTTATATTGAAGCTGCATCACTGCTGCATCGGGCCCTTCTGGAGGGCTGGTATGCGCCGAATCCTGCGGGCTGGAACGGTCCAAGATGGATTTTGCATCTGCCACAGGAGGCTCAGGAAGCCTATGACCGCTGGCTGCAGGAGGCTGCTGCTGAGGGATTGAAACCGGGGCTGGCGGATGAATGGCTGAGCCTGGCCGCTGATGAAGCCATTGAGAGCAGCGGAGAAGCGCGCCTGGCTTGGTCATATCTGTCTTCGAGGATGGGTAAAGGCACAGGCGACGGCATTACCCGGGATAAAGAGGATTGGTGGTCGCAAATCGGCTGGATGCAGGATAACACGCCCTTCCGAATCGTCCTGCAGCTGGCAGAGCCGCAGGAAGACAGGAGCTGGAGGCTTCATGTTTTGCTGCAAAGCCGGGAGGAAGATGCTCTTCCTGTTGTTGTAGTGTACAAGGACGGACATTGGCTGCCGGAGGCATCGGAAGGCTCGAGTCTGCCGGAGCATTGGGAGCCCGTTATGCAGGAGAAGCTGACCAAGGAGCTACGCCGCTGGATGGATGCCTATCCGCCGCTTGCAGCTGAGACGGGGGATATGCTGAAGAAATTCCTTACTGACCAGGAAGCCTGGATGCTTCTGGAAGAAGGCAGCGTCAGACTGCTGGAGGCGGGGAGTTCGTTGCTGCTGCCTGCCTGGTGGGAGGCCGTGCGCACCCGGAAGCCGCGGTTGAAAGCGCAGATCAAGTCATCCGTTGGCTCTATGTCTGATCCTGTATTTGGACTGGATGCGATCGTCGATTTCGATTGGAAGCTGGCGGTAGGCAATTTGGACTTGTCCGAAGAAGAATTCTTGAGGCTGGCTGATGAGAAGCGCAGGCTTGTGCAAATCCGCAGCGAGTGGGTTTATTTGAACCCGGACGATGTCGAGCAGATCCGCCGTTGGATGAAGACCAAGGGAGGGAAGAAGTTGCTCTCCCTCAGCGAAATGCTGGAGCTTCATCTTCGCGGCGGCTGGCCGGACCGCTACCTGGACGAGGAGTTGACCGGTGCAGGAATTGAGGCTGAGGTGGAGCTGAACGCTCACATGGAGCACTGGCTGGACCAGCTTCGCCACACAAGCGAGCTGCCGCTGGTTGATAAGCCTGCCGCCTTCCTCGGCGAGCTGAGGCCTTACCAGCTTCAAGGGCTGTCCTGGCTCGCTTTCCTGAGACGGTTCGGACTTGGAGGCTGCCTTGCAGATGATATGGGACTGGGCAAGACGATCCAGTTCACCGCATATATGCTGCATATTAAAGAACAGGCTGCAGTCAGATCAGCTGGGGCCTTGACAGGACCGTCACTGCTGATATGTCCGACATCAGTCATCGGCAACTGGGAGAAGGAGCTGGAGCGCTTTGCCCCGACACTCAAGGTTGTTGTGCATTACGGGCCACGCAGATTGAAGGGGGAGGAATTCCGTGATGCGGTACAGGATGCGGATCTAATCATTACTTCATATGCGCTCGCTCCGCTTGATGAGGAGGAACTGGGCAGCATCAAATGGAATGCACTGTGTCTGGACGAGGCGCAAAATATAAAAAATGTCTATACGAAGCAGGCGGGGGCGATCCGCCAGATTCCCGCGTATCACCGGATTGCCATGACAGGAACACCGATGGAAAATCGGCTTACCGAGCTGTGGTCCATTCATGACTTCATGAATCCCGGTTATCTCGGCACGCTGGCGGAATTCAGGCGCGAGGTCGTCCAGCCGATTGAGCGGACCAAGGATGAAGAGATGATCATCCGGCTCCAGCGCTGGGTGCAGCCGTTCATGCTGCGCCGTCTGAAGAAGGACCCGGCAATTGCACTTGCGCTCCCTGACAAGCATGAGGCCAAGACCTATATTTCGTTGACAGTCGAACAAGGGACATTGTATGAGAATACGGTCAGCGGCCTGCTGGAGAAACTGAACACGCTGACGCCAATGCAGCGGCGCGGATTGATCCTCGCAACTTTAACCAGGCTCAAGCAGCTATGCGATCACCCGTCACTATTGCTCAAAGACCAGAAGGGCGGTGCAGCCAAATGGGAAGCGGAGCGCTCCAACAAAGTGACGAGACTGCTGGAGATGGTGGAGGAAATCGCGGCGAAGCAGGAACGCTGCCTGATCTTTACCCAGTTTGTTGATATGGGCAACATGCTGCAAACCGAGCTTGAAAAGCTGATTGGATTGCCGGTGCCATTCCTGCACGGCGGCGTCTCCAAGGCGGAGCGCGATGCCATGATTGCAGATTACCAGAACCCTGAGCAGGAGCGGTGCGCGTTTATCTTGTCCTTGAAGGCAGGCGGTACGGGACTTAACCTGACCGCAGCGAATCATGTCTTCCACTTTGACCGGTGGTGGAATCCCGCAGTGGAGAATCAGGCGACGGACCGCGCCTTCCGGATCGGACAGCAGAAGGAGGTTCAGGTGCACAAGTTCGTGACGCTCGGTACGCTGGAGGAAAAAATCGATGATATGATCTCGCGCAAGCAAGCAATGAATGAACAGGTTGTCAGCAGTTCTGAGAGCTGGATCACGGAACTGTCTCATGAAGAACTGACCGAGCTGTTTACGTTGCGTAAAACATGGCTGAGCGGGTAAAGGGAAGTTAAGATAAGTGAACAGATAAAGGGGTGGGGCTATGAGCGGAAAACGCGAGCAAATCGCCGGCAGGGGGCAACAGGTGACGGCAGACGACAGGCCGGCTGGGATGACCCGTCCGGAGAGCGGTAGCGGGGCCGGCAGGGAAGACGGCGGGCATGGAGTGCACGGGAACCTCCCGGCTCCTCTGTCCGCTGCTCCACAGCCGTCTGCGCCGCTGCCAGCCCAATCGCTGACCGGGGCAGATCCGCAATGGCAGGAACTTTACGCGGCCATTCGCAAGGCGGTGCTGGAGCTTCGCTCCGGGTCTTAAGCGACCGCGGCTAATCAGGATTCCGACAGCTCATCCAGTGTCTTGCCAAGGCCAGGAGCGAGGTACGTAAGGAACCATTCCACCTCAGGCATTTCCAGCTTGGCAAGGGCATGCTCGGTCTGGCCCTTGGCGACAGCAAATTCACGGTTGCCGGAGGACAGCTCAGATACACATTTCAAATAAGCGTCGAGCAGATCGGCAGCTTTCAGATATTTTCTCAGTTCCAGAGCGGCAGGATCAACCGTTGATTCTGCCGTTTTGTCATGTCCTTGAGCCCCGATAAGCGGCTCGTAGGCTTCACGGAGCGGCTCGGGCACCATGCCAAGCAGGCGGTCTGCGGCAAGTGCTTCCAACTCGCGGAAGCTGGCGAGCATCTTCGGGTTGTGATGCTTGACTGGTGTTGGGATATCTCCGGTGAACACCTCAGCTGCATCGTGGAACAGTGCCATCGCGGCTGCACGGTCACTGTTCAGCTCGCGCCCGAACAATCGGTTGCCGATTTCACACAGCATATGGACGAGCAGCGCGACATGATAGGAATGCTCGGCGACAGTTTCTTTGGTCGTGTTGCGCATCAGGCTCCAGCGTTTAATATAGCGAAGACGGTACAAATAAGCGAAAAAATGGCTTTCCATTTTAGAAAAACTCCCTGCTTGTAAACTTTTAGCCCGTCATGCTCAAAAAGGGCTAACTATGCTATTATAATATTAAAGCTGAAATGCGACCAGAGAGAGGAGCAACGAGGACGATATGAACCGTTTTGAAGACAGTGTCTATCAACTAATAGTAGAAACCTCAACGAACCTGCCGGGGGATGTCCGCCAGGCTATTAAGGCTGCTCAGGAGGCTGAGGACAGCGCCACCCGTGCAGGCCTTTCCTTATCTACCATCGCTACAAATATTGAAATGGCTGAAAATAAAGTATCTCCAATCTGCCAGGATACGGGTATGCCTACCTTTGTCGTGCATACGCCGGTTGGAGCCAACCAGCTCATTATGAAGGAACAGATACGCACCGCGATCGCCAAAGCAACGAAAGACGGCAAGTTGCGCACCAACTCCGTCGACTCTCTGACGGGGGGCAATACCGGTGACAATCTCGGGCCTGGTACGCCGGTCATTCACTTTGAACAATGGGACAAGGACGATATTGATGTCCGTCTGATTCTCAAGGGCGGCGGCTGCGAGAACAAAAATATCCAGTACAGCCTGCCGGCCGAGCTTGAAGGGCTGGGCAAGGCAGGCCGCGATCTTGACGGCATCCGCAAATGCGTCATGCATGCAGTGTATCAGGCACAGGGTCAAGGCTGCAGCGCCGGATTCATCGGTGTCGGCATCGGCGGCGACCGGACAACCGGCTACGAGCTGGCGAAGCAGCAGTTGTTCCGCCGCGTGGATGATACGAATCCGATTCCGGAATTGCAGCAGCTTGAGGAATACGTGCTGGAGAATGCCAACAAGCTCGGGATCGGCACGATGGGCTTTGGCGGACAAGTCACCTTGCTTGGCTGTAAGGCTGGTGTCATGAACCGCTTGCCTGCAAGTTTCTTCGTCTCCGTTGCGTATAACTGCTGGGCATACCGCCGCCAGGGCGTGCTGATCAGTGTCGAGACAGGCGAAATCAAGGAATGGCTGTACCCGGAAGGCCAGGAAGTGAAGATGAAGTCTGATC
Source organism: Paenibacillus pinihumi DSM 23905 = JCM 16419 (assembly GCF_000422505.1). Taxonomy (GTDB): domain Bacteria; phylum Bacillota; class Bacilli; order Paenibacillales; family Paenibacillaceae; genus Paenibacillus_D; species Paenibacillus_D pinihumi. The sequence continues at coordinate 197,791 of NZ_KE383865.1, forward strand.
TGGCCAGCAGCGCGGAGGAAGCGGCTGCGGCTGGAGGCACAGAACGCAGGGAGGTCGTGCTGAACACACCGCTCACGGAGGAACAGATGCGCAGCTTGCGGGTTGGTGATATCGTCATCATCAACGGCGAGATGCATACTGGCCGTGATGCCCTTCACAAGCATTTGATTGATCACGATTCTCCGATTGATCTGAACGGCTCGGTTATTTACCATTGTGGTCCGGTTATGCTCAAAGACGGCGAGCAGTGGCAGGTCAAGGCAGCGGGTCCTACGACCAGCATCCGCGAGGAGCCGTATCAGGGCGACATTATCAAGAAGTTTGGCATCCGTGCTGTCATCGGAAAAGGCGGCATGGGCGCGAAGACGCTCGCGGCGCTTCAGGAGCATGGAGCGGTCTATCTGAATGCGATCGGCGGAGCGGCACAATATTATGCCGAATGCTTCAAGAACGTGAATGGTGTAGACTTTATGGAATTTGGCATTCCGGAAGCCATGTGGCATCTCCAGACTGAGGGCTTTGCTGCAATTGTCACCATGGATGCCCACGGCAACAGCCTTCACGCTGATGTGGAGCAGAATTCGCTTGAGAAACTGTCCCAGTTCAAGGAGCCTGTATTTAAATAAAAAGAGGGATGACTTACGCGATCTTTTGGACTTGCCTTCAACCATTATTTTGAACGCTGGATGTTTTTAATAATCCCCGGATCATTGATTCTGGGATTTCTTTTTGCGGATGCACTTGCTCCGTATGTGAAATGGGTTCCTTACCTGTTTGCCTTCGTCACGCTGACGATGGCTCTGGGTTGCGGACTGGCGCAAATCAAGCTCGTGATTATGCGCCCGCTGCCTGTACTGTGGGCGATGCTGATTGCCCATCTGCTGCTTCCGCTGCTGGCATATGGAATTGGAGCGGCGCTGTTCGGCGCCCACTCCCCATATACAGTTGGATTTGTGTTGTTCACGCTCATTCCATTCGGCGTATCCTCGGTCATCTGGGTCGGGCTCTCGGGCGGCAGTGTGCCGCTCATGCTCTGTCTGGTTGTATTGGACTCAGCGCTCAGCCCGGTCTTGGTGCCTGCCGGCATCCATGCCATCTTCGGGCAGGGGGTTGAAGTGAATACTGCCAAAATCATGCTTGATCTGCTGATTATTGTTGTGCTGCCAACCATAATCGGCGTTGCACTTCATCAATTTAGCAAAGGCCGGATCAATCCTGCAGTCAAGCCATATACGGCGCCGGTTGCCAAGCTGTGCTTTGTAGCAGTCGTCATGCTCAATTCCGTTGCGATTGCCCCCTTTGTGCTTCAGCTCGGCGGAGATATGCTCAAGCTCGTTCCTGTTGTAATTGGTCTTGTGCTGCTTTGCTACGCTGCCGGTTACGCCGGATCGCTCGGTTTTGGCAGCAGGGAGCTGACTGCAACGCTGTCTTATGCAACGGGCATGCGCAATATTTCACTCGGCATTGTACTGGCTATGGGCTATTTCAGTCCGCTGACGGCGGTCCCGGTTGTGCTGTCCATTCTTATTCAGCAGCCGGCTGCTACATTATTTCATTACATTTTGAACAAGCTGAATAAAAGGCGTCATCTATACCATACTCAGGTCAGAAGAGAGGATGTATCTTCTTGAACAGCTTTCGCTTTCGTTTAACAACAATGATGATCGTGCTCATCGGACTATCCGTACTGGCCTCCGGCTTGTTCATCGGAAAAACCTACAAGGAAAATTATCTTGATAATTTGCAGCAGAGCATGGTGCGTGAAATGAAGGTTGTGCTGTCGAAGACGGATTGGCCGAGCGGATCGCTGGAAGAGCAATACGCTTATTTCACGAATGAAGCGCAGCGCTTTAAGAAAGTGACCGGCGAGCGCATTACGTTCATATTGGGGGACGGAACAGTTGTCGGGGATTCGGATCACGACCCGAAGTCGATGGAGAACCACCTGGATCGCAATGAAATCCGGATGGCCCGGGAAACGGGAGAGGGACGGGATATTAGGCTTAGTGAAACGACCAAGAGCAATTTTATGTATGTTGCGATCCCCGTTGATCCGGCATCCCTTTCATCCTCTCCGATGCTCCGTCTGGCAATGAACCTGGGCGAGGTCGAAGCCAGCATCAGCAAGATGTGGATGGTGCTTCTTCTGGGACTGCTGGTGCTGTTCATTATCGCGGCCCTGCTATGCTACCGGATCGCCAAAGGGTTGACGAGGCCGCTGGAACAAATATCCGAGGTCGCCAAGCAGATTAAAAATCATCAGTATGAAGCACGCGTAACCGGTCCTGACAAGGGTGAAATCGGGGAGTTGGGGCAGTCCATCAATGCAATGGCAGCGAGTCTCCAGGAGCAGATGCGCCAGATCAGGCAAAATGAAACCCAACTGGAGAGCGTGCTCGAAAATATGATCAACGGCATTGTCATGATTGACCGTGACGGTAAAATTGTGCTGATGAACCAGCGGGCGGAAGAGGTGCTCGGCTTCTCGGCCAAGGAATTCGAAGGTCGCCACTATACGGAAGCCAAGCAGCAATACGAGCTGGCCCAGATGATCCAGGAAGGATTGGAGCTGCGGGAGCACTTGAAGGAGGAACTGACTTTCTACTTCCCGGTTGAGCGGCTCCTGGAACTGCATTTGGTGCCTGTATTCCATGCCGGAGATGAGTTCGGCGGGGCGCTGCTGGTCGTGCAGGATGTATCCGCCATTCGCAGACTCGAGCGTATGCGCAGTGAGTTTGTGGCGAATGTATCCCATGAGCTGAAGACGCCGGTCGCTGCAGTCAAGGGGTTTGCGGAGACGCTGCTGGGCGGTGCCGTGAACGACCCGGAAATTGCCCGCTCTTTCCTGCAGATCATATTTGATGAGAGCGAACGGTTAAACCGGCTGATTGGTGATTTGCTGGAGCTGTCCAAGGTGGAATCGAGAAGAGTGCCGCTGCACTTCTCTCCGATCGAGATGTCCGGCTTTATTGCCAAAACGATCGAAGTGATCTCGGCGGAGGCAGCCAAGAAGCGTATTATTCTTGATATGCGGGTGGAGGAAGGCATCTATGTGGAAGCGGACGAGGATCGTCTCCTTCAAATACTGATGAACCTGCTGTCCAATGGCATCAATTACACGCCTGAGGGCGGCAAGGTGTCCGTCAGTGTGGAGCCGTTGTACAAGAAGCAGGGCGGCCGTCTCAAGCAGGAAGGAGATTATGAGCATATCCGCATCCGGATTACAGATACTGGAATCGGGATACCGAAAAAGGATCTCCCGCGCATTTTCGAGCGGTTCTATCGTGTCGACAAGGCCCGCTCCCGCAGTTCAGGCGGCACGGGGCTTGGATTATCCATCGTCAAGCACCTTGTAGAGCTTCATAAAGGTACCATAACGGTGGAAAGCACAGTTGGCGTCGGCTCTACCTTTACAATTGAGCTGCCGGTGCTGCAGTAGATTTACAAGGCCTTTACATTGCGTTTACATTCGTTTAATCTAATTTTTATAAATGTATTGTAAACTGTGAGTAATGATCCTGTCCGCATGGCGGTATTCATTACGATTCAAGTCGTATAAGCTGGAGGTTAACATGTCGCAAAAGGTGCTTGTAATTGAAGATGAACCGACCCTTGCCCGGCTGCTTTCTTATAACCTGATGCAGGAAGGATATGAAACGACTGTCGTGGATCATGGAGCAGAAGGTCTGCAAACTGCGCTGCAAGGAAGCTTTGACCTGATTATTCTTGATATTATGCTCCCTGGGATGAATGGCTTTGAGGTGCTGACAAAGCTGCGTCAGAACCGCATCGCAACGCCGGTCGTTATTCTGACTGCACGCAATGCCGAGGAAGAGGTTGTTCAAGGATTAAAGCATGGCGCGGATGATTATATTACAAAACCGTTTGGAGTAGCCGAGCTTCTTGCCCGGGTATCCGCGGTGCTCCGCCGTTCCCAGAACGAGGAAGCCCGCGGCAAGGAACAGACGGAGAAAGTTATTACAGCAGGCGTGTTGTCCATCTATCCGGAAAAGTACGAGGTTGTACTTGACGGAGAAGTGGTGCCGTTGCGTCCGAAGGAATTTGAAGTACTGCTATACCTGGTCCAGCGCCCGGGCATGGTTGTCACTCGTGACGATCTGATGAATGTGGTGTGGGGCTTCGACTATATCGGCGGACAGCGTACAGTGGATGTGCATGTCAGTTCCCTGCGCAAGAAGCTGGAGCTGGGGCAGCAATCCGTTCAGATTGAATCTATCCGAGGTGTCGGCTATAAGCTGGTCATGCCCAAAAAGCTCGTCTCTCCTTTGTAGGAGGACGAGCTTTTTTTCTTTTACAATGCGGATACTTGGCGCCGGGCAAGTATGGGTTGCCTACACCTGCTGCTTCCAGGCAAACATCCGCTTTTGATATTCCTTGGGCGAACAGTCATTATATTTTTTGAACATTTTGTAAAAATGGGCCATATTCGGCATGCCGATCTGGTCGCCAACCTCAGCAATGCTCAGGTCACGGGTGAGCAGCAGCCGCTCCGCCCATTTGATTTTCCGGTAATTGACGTATTCCGTAAAGGACATGCCCAGTGTTTTTTTGAAAAATTTGACGAAGTAGTAATAACTCATATTCGCGAGCTTGCATACCTCACTGATGGAAATCTTGTCTCCGAGTCTGGATTCCACATATTGCAGCACATCCTTCATCCGCAACCGGTCAAAGTTTTCCTGCTCGGTCAGCACCTTGCGCTGGTCATTGCGCAACAGGAGCAGAATAATTTTCTTGATCAGCAAATCGACCGCCAGCTCATAGCCGTTCTCCTTGGCAACCGTCTCCTTATGAATCTCACGGACGATGGAGGCAATTTCCCTGCGAATTTCCGGTTTCTCCTCAAAGATATAATTGGTATGGCTGAGCGGATGCTCGGATTCAAAGAAATAGCGGATGTACGGCATCGTGCTGTGATCAAAAAATTTCTCCAGATCGAACTGAAGGACGATATAATGAAGCGGGCCGCCGTAGCTGCGGTCGCGGTGAAGCTGGGAATGGCCGATAATCGCAATGTCGCCTTCCTGAAGGCTGTAAAATTCATCATCCACATGAACCTCAAGCATACCGGTCTCCACAAGCAGCAGCTCCACTTCACGGTGGTAGTGCCAGGGAATCATCAGATCCTCCTCGCGATGAACCACAAGCACCCGCAATGACAAAAGAGGGTTTTCATAATGAACTTTTTCATTGGTGTATTCCATGGGTGAAATCTCCCTTTGGCAAAATCACATAAAAGCAGCGCTATTCTGTAAATATCTTTTCTGCTGTTTCTCCATTATACTTTATTTTATTCTCAAGTCTAAATAGCAGTAGCGAGATGAATAAGGAGGCCAGCAATAATGAGATCTGTACGAGTTGGAATTATCGGCTGCGGGGGCATTGCCAGCGGCAAGCATATGCCGAGCCTGAATACAGTAAAGGAAGCGCAGATGGTGGCTTTTTGCGATATCGTCCGGGAGCGCGCTGAAGAAGCAAGAGCCAAATATGGCAGCAAGGATACAGAGACTGCAGTATATGAGAACTACCGGGAACTGCTGAAAGACCCGTCCATTGAAGTGGTACATATTTGTACACCGAATGATTCTCACGCGGAAATTACGATTGCCGCTCTTGAGGCTGGCAAGCATGTCATGTGTGAGAAGCCGATGGCCAAAACAGCTGCGGATGCGCGCAGAATGCTGGAAGCCGCCAAGCGGACCGGCAAAAAACTGAGCATCGGCTACCAGAACCGCTTCCGCGCGGACAGCCGTTATTTGAAGGATGCTTGTGCAGCGGGAGAGCTGGGCGAAGTGTACTTTGCCAAAGCCCATGCGATTCGCCGTCGCGCGGTACCAACCTGGGGCGTTTTCCTCGATGAGGAAAAGCAAGGGGGCGGACCGCTCATTGATATCGGGACCCATGCGCTTGATCTGGCGCTGTGGATGATGGACAACTACAAGCCAAAGGTTGTACTTGGCCGGGCATACCACAAGCTGTCGCAGACTGAGAATGCGGCTAATGCTTGGGGACCATGGGACCCGAAACAGTTCACGGTTGAGGATTCGGCTTTCGCCATGATTACCATGGAGAATGGTGCTTCCATCATGCTCGAATCGAGCTGGGCACTCAACTCGCTGGAGGTCGATGAGGCGAAGGTTACGCTGTGCGGAACAAAGGGCGGGGCAGATATGAAGGACGGCCTGCGCTTCAACGGCGAGCATAACAGCCGTCTGTATGTGAATAAGGTGGATATGGAAGCCGGAGGCGTAGCCTTCTATGAGGGGCAGTCCGAGACGGCTGCCGATGTGGAGGCAAGAACATGGATTCACGCGGTCATCAATGATGAGGAGCTTGTAGTAACACCAGAGCAGGCGCTCGTTGTCTCGGAAATTTTGGAGGCTGTCTACGAATCCTCACGTACAGGCAAAGCTGTTTATTTTGATTAATCCTAATTGAACTTTACAGCGGCAATTTTAGCAGATAAGCAGACTTCTTCCCGGTAAGCGGAGGGAGTCTGCTTTATTTTTTTGAGCCTTTTTAAGATGGCACAGCCGCTTACACTTGGTTAAAATAGGATGAGAAGTGGAACGGGAGACACGCAATTCAAAAAACTGTTAGAACTATTGCAAAAAAACGGTTGTTTCCCCTGAAGAGATTGTCTATTCTTATAAAATAGAGTTGCCATGCTGAGCTTGTATTCAGGAATTCAAGCTCAGCTGGGTATGGCTATGGTTGTTTTTATATTGATTAAGGGGTGTAGGAATGAAGAAAGCACGCAGCTTTACGTTGCCGATTACAATCTTCTCGATTGTGCTGATCGGTACGATCGGCACATTGTTTTTTCTCCCGGCCTATGATCGGGAAGTGAGCTTTGATGTTTCGATTTTGCCGATGCTCAATGCGATTTACAATTTGTTTACGTTCAGCTTCCTTATTATATCGCTGGTCGCGATCAAGAAGCGCAACATCAATGTTCACCGGAATTTTATTTTGTGGGCGTTCGTGTCTACAGCCTTGTTCCTGGTTACATACGTTATTTATCACTTTTTGACAGAACCGACGCCGTTCGGCGGCAACAGCACCGTGAAGATGATCTACTACTTTATTCTGATTTCCCACGTGCTGCTGGCGATTGTCAATGTCCCGCTGGCGTTAATCTCCGTTGTTCGCGGCTTCAATATGCAAATTGCAAGCCATCGCCGGATTGCACGCTGGACGATGCCGATTTGGCTGTATGTAAGCGGTACAGGTGTTATCGTTTACCTGCTCATTTCACCTTATTATTAAGCAAAAGCAAGCTGTGTCCGCAAAAAGCCGGCCCTGAATTCAGAGCCGGCTTTTTGCTTTACACCCGTATTATAATGTCAGGAGCCGCAAGTCATGCTGATTCGCAATGTATCATCCTCCGTCAGCTGCTCCCCAAGCTGAACTTCCATCCATTCCATTCCGGTATCCGAACACATGCCGTGTTTTGTGCCGCATGGAATATCCAGCACTGTTCCAGGGACTGCCTTGCGTTCCCGGCCATTACGGATGAATAAGCCGCTGCCGCTCAGCACCGTCCAAATTTTGCGCCGTCTGGCATGAACATGATAGCTTGTGCTCGTGCCCGGCTGCATGCGTACTTTGCGGGTCCAGCTCTCCATTCCTCCTGCCGCTTTGACAACATCAAGTGTCCGCACATCGCCCCAGCGCTTTTCCTCATACCATGGCAGAGCGTCCCCTTCCGGGAGCTGCTGCTTGATCGCATCCGCATTGCTTAAGCTGGCAACCAGAATGCCGTCGGGGCTGGCAGCTACAATGACATCAGGCACATCGATGAGATGAACGGGGCAATGAAGTTCATTGACGAGAAAGCTTCCGCCGGAGCTCTGGGAAACTCTTCCGGGGCCAATCTGAGAACTGTCAAGCTGAGCCGTAAGCTGCGGCCAGCTCCCAAGATCATTCCACATGCCGTCATAGGGCAGCACAATAGCCTGCCGGGTTTGTTCGGCAATCTCTTCATCAATGCTTCTGACGGGTAGCAGCGGATAACGGGCCAGAAGAGAGCCGGCATCCAGCGGAAGTTCGCGCTCCTTCAGGGCAGCCACCAGAAAGCCGAGCCGGAAGGCAAAAACACCGCAATTCCAAAGCGCTTGTCTGGCGATCAGCGCGGCAGCCCGGGATTCCTCCGGCTTCTCTACAAAGCAGGAGATTGGAGTGTAAGGCGCCTTCGTAAATGCTTTGCCGGGCACAATGTAGCCGTACTGGCTGGAAGGTGAACGGGGCTGGCATCCGATTAACCCCAGTTCAGCTCCACTTTCCTTCAATGCTCTGGGAAGCTGTTGAAGCAGATGGAAAAAGCTTTGCTCGGCATACATGTCAGCAGGAATAACCGCGATAAGCTCGTCGTCATGCAGGTTTAGTGAATTGTGAAAATAAGCGGTTGCCAAGGCGACAGCATGAAAGGTTCCCCGTTTATGGGGCTCACTGAGCAGGGGAATACGATCGCCAATATGATTCTGAATGCTGTCTGTCTGGCTTGCGTGCGTGACAATGACCGCGCTGCCAAGCAAACCGGCTGCCTCCAGTTGCCTGCGTATGCGCTGTATCATTGACTCCTCTTTCCCGTAATTATCCTGCAGCAGCCTGAGAAAAACTTTGGAGCGGCTGCCGTTGGACAAGGGCCAAAGCCGCTTGCCGGAACCTCCCGACAAAATTACAACCCGCACAGGGGTTCCCTCCTTGTATCAGCTTGCCGGCTCAAACATGGCTCCTCCGGAAATGCCTGCTATCCTTTCGAGTTTCGTACATAGCCCTTGCGTTTATGAAAGGAGAGGGACCTGAAGGCTTTGGCAAGCGATTTCTTGCGGGCCGGAGCAAGAGCTGAGTAGCTTTGGCCAAGGCTTTTGTTCAGCGCCCGTTTGAAGCTGACCCGGCTTGCATTCCGGGCATAGAGGAAGTTCCCGTATGTTTCAAATTCGGAGAAGCCGAACTGCTTCTTTTTGTTAATGCTTCTGAGAATAGCGGAATACCATTTGACACCATGGCGCTTTTCGATGGTCTGCTTCAGCTCGCGAACCTTCTTTTTGTCAAACAGCATATAATGGGCCACGAATGACCGGGGCGCGGAAGCCTTTTTGCCCAGAAGCCGGGAGTAGGTATTGAAATATTCATCTTGGCTCCATTTTCGCGAATAGAAGATGAATTTCTCTCCTGACTTGAAACGGTGCGGCCGAAGCAGTATCGTATCGGCATCAATAACGAGGTAATGCCGCTGATTGCCGAATCGCTCGCCGCCAAGCTTAAGCAACTGCTGATACAGCCACCCGGAGCGTTCCCATCGTTTGGAGCGATAATTAATATCCTGCTTGGTGAACGGGAGCACGTTGCGCTCATTGACAAAGGTACAGCCTTTTTTCGCAATCGCCTTGCGAATGGCCGGCCTGTCAGGGGAGACAATCATAATGCGGTCAATCGGGTGTTTCACATGTTTGCGCACACTGTCTATTACATATGGGAGTGTTCCCAGGTCCTTCTCAATGGCGGGAATAAAGACATCAATCACAATTCTGCTGCCCGGACTTTTGCTCATAGATGTTAGCGCCATTCCTTTCCATTTTGGTCATGTCGTGTTATGATATGACGCCCGCTTTGATTTTGTCCCGGAAACGGGAGGGAAGATTTGGTATAATGAGGTATCTTCCGCCGAAAGGGGCCAGGCTAATGACAGCCTTCCAGAGCGTTTTGAAGCATGAGCATATCAGCTTTGGCTACCGGAGCGACAACCCGGTCAAAGCGGTTTTTCATTCCCATGCTGAATATGAAATTTATTATTTTCATGAAGGAAGCTGCCGGTATTTAATCGGCGATCAAATATATGAGCTGGAACCGGGAGATCTGATTATTATGCATGGCATGACACTTCACTGTGCAAATATGAGCCCCGGGAAACCGTACGTCCGGAGCATCTGCCATTTTGATCCGGTCTATGTCCAGGAGATGATGATGATTCCCGGACGGATTGATGTGACTGAACCTTTCCGCAGACTGCAAAATGCCCGTCTCCAGCTGGAAGGAACCGGGCGTGAGGCCGCAGAGGAGCTGCTGCTCAAGATGAATGCCTCCAACCGTCCTCATGATCCTGCTTCTTATTTCCGGTTCCATCTGCAATTTTACGAGCTGTTGGTGCTGATTTACACCGAATGCAAGCAATTGAGCAGGCCTGCTCCGGCTCATACCTCGGAAAAGCTGGAGCATGTGCAGCGCATTATATCATTTATTGAAGCGCATTATATGGAGGATATTCACTTGTCGGATATGGAGGAAGCGCTGCATCTGAACCGCCAGTACCTGTCGAAGCTGTTCAAGGAAGTGACTGGAACGACGATTTTTACTTACCTGTTCGAACGGCGGATTAACCAGTCACGCATTCTGATTACGATGAACCCGGAGATGAAGCTGACTGATATTTCGTATCAGATCGGATTCAAGCATCCAGCCCATTTTAGCCGCGTATTTAAGCAGTATATAGGGGTAAGCCCGGATCAATACAGGAGAACCAGCGATTTTAACATTGCCTTAACATAATTGCATAGTGAGGATGACATTCCTTCGTTATCGTTTTCTTACAACACCGCTACCGCATATAACCCGTATAGATAAAGCGCCAAGGGGGATGCAAGATGGAGGCAGCAACAAAGCCTGATGTAAGAACAAGGATGGTTCTTCAACAAACGGAGGGGAGGGAGGTTCAGCAGACCGGTTCGGGTTCACTTTCTGAAGCTGATAAGGAACTGCTGCTCGTCCCGTATATCAGGCGGTGCATCACCGTTCAGACAGGTCAACCCTGTGGAAGGGTCAGCAAGCTGCTGCAGGAGAATGCCGATCAGGAATGCATTGTGGTTTGCGATGAGAATGGTGTCCCCGAGGGTCTGGTTATGCGGCAGTCGTTCTTCCGCATGATGGGCAAGCGCTACGGGACAGATTTATATGGCGAACGTCCGGTTTCGATGATCATGCAAACTTCGCCATTCGCAGTGGAGTATGATATTGTGCCGGGCGATCTGATCGAGCAGGCACTGGGCCGGACAAGCCAGCATTTGTACGATTGTGTCATTGTAACAAAGCGCGGCCGGATCGAAGGCATCGTGACAATGGGGGATCTGCTCGCTTTATCAAGCGAGCTGCAGAAGCGGACGGTACAGTCGCAGGTGCAAATTCTTCAGCGTGTAGGCGACAAGCTTAAAGGCATCCGCCAGGCAGCGGAACAGGTTCATGCCTCCGCTACAGAAGGAATTGCCCTGTCGGCGGACATGGTCGATATTACATTAAAGGGCAAGCATGAGCTGGACCTGGTCATGTCGGCCTGTAACAAGCTCTCAGAGATTACGACCGGGCAGCAGGTGCAGATAACCGTTCTGAAGGAGCGGGGCGACTCGATAACGAAGGTATCCGCACTTATCCGCGACTTGGCTGATCAATGCGGGCTGCTCGCCATGAATGCAGCGATCGAGGCTGCACGGGCCGGAGTTCACGGCGCAGGCTTCTCCGTAGTTGCCGATGAAATCCGCAAACTGGCCGCACGGACCAAGCAGTCTGTGGACGAGATTCATACGCTTACTGACGGCATTCGGCTGTCCGTCGACTCTACCGCTGCACTTGTCCAGAACGGCCGCCAGGAGACGATGCGCAGCGAGCAGGATGTCAGAAGGGCCGTCGATTTGTTCCATCAGCTCTTTTTGGCAGCCGGCAACAACCGGACCAGCTCGGAGACGATGGGAGCGGTATCCTCGAACAGCTTCCAGCATGCCAGCCTCGTCATGGACGAGATGGACCGTCTAATTGGAGATATGAAGCGCCGCGCCGGGGCATAACCAGACACAGCAGCATTGGCTAAGGCTTCAGCAGATCAATGGCTTTGCGCACTAGCGGCGGATTCCAATGATGATGCGCCCAGGAAGCGACAATGTTCCAAGGCGGTGCTTCTCCCGGCAGCGGGAGTGTCACAAGCCCGGATTCTTGGGCTGCAATCCGCTCAGGGACAATGGCAAGCCCCATTCCTTCCATAATAGCCTTGATCACAAGGCTCGTCTGATCCAGCTCCATCACAGGACGCAACGATAGCTGGACGTCTGCCTCCCAGGCCGCAATGGCGGCTTGTATGGAAGGCTCGCCAAACGCGATCAACGGATAGTGGGCGATATCGGACGGCTTGACAGACTCCACCCCCATCAGGGGGTGGGCAGCAGGCAGGAGCAGAGACAACGGTAATTGCACAAGCTGCTCTGAATGAACGGCCAGTAGTTTCCCTCTGTATTCCATTTCCTCTGTGTATGCCTGGTCCTCCATATGCCCTGCTTTACCCGACAGGACCAGATCAATTTCTCCAGCAAGCATCCGCTCCATTAAATATTCGGTCTCACCGGTCTGAACGGCGATTGCAAATTGTTGGGTCAAGTCAGCCGTCGCCCCGCCGAACCAATGACGGTCGAATAAAGTCTGGCTTATAACGTCGGGACATCCGATAACGAGCCTGTTGCGGGAGGTGCTGTTCAATTCCTGCATGCGTCTTTCCGCTTCATCTGCACTGCTGACGATTTGCCGGGCATAATGATGAAGCAGTCTGCCCGCTTCTGTAAACATCACTTTACCGGTCTTTAACTCAAACAGCTTGGCTCCCCATTCTTCCTCAAGTTTCTTCATATGAAAGCTGACGGTCGGCTGCTTCATATTCAAAGATTCAGCGACCGCAGTCACCTTCTTTAGCTTCCCGATCAGCACAATTATCCGCATTCTTAATATGCTCATTACATTCCGCACTTTCTATTTTCAATTTATAGAATAATTCTATGATACCATATAAAATTATTCAATATCCTATAAATCTTTTGTTGCTCCGTTAACAAAACGAAAATATTGAATTAATTTGTTTCCATTACAATAAGACCTGTAAATAATAAAAAGCAGGAACACGGAAGGGGAAACGTTTGAAATGAGAAAGAGCTTGTTATTGTTAATGGCAATTGTATTGACTTTTACACTTGCAGCTTGTGGCGGAGGTAAGAACACACCAAGCAATACAACAGGGGATAAAGGAAACAATGCAAGCCAAGGAGCAAGCGGCGGACAAAATACACCAACAGATACGAAGCAGCTTGAAGGCTCCATTTTGGCAGTAGGCTCCTCAGCTCTTCAACCGCTCGTTGAACAAGCTTCCAAAAAGTTCATGGAAAAAGCTGAATACAGCAAAATTACAGTTCTGGTGCAAGGCGGAGGAAGCGGTACAGGCTTGACGCAAGTTGCAGAAGGACAATCAGATATCGGTAACTCGGATATTTTCGCAGAAGAGAAATTCAAAGATGCTGATGCAAGCAAAGCTGAAGGTCTTGTTGACCATCAAGTAGGTGTAGTTGCAATGGCAGCTGTTGCGAACCCGGGAGCAGGTGTAGACAACTTGACCAAACAACAACTGGTTGACATTTTTACAGGCAAAGTGAAGAACTGGAAAGAGATTGGCGGAGCAGATCAAAAGATCGTTCTGGTCAACCGTCCTGCAAGCTCCGGTACCCGTAAAACGTTTGAAACATATGCGCTTGGACAAAGCACTGAGGATCTGCCGGAAGCAATTCAGGAAGAGTCCTCCGGTAACGTTAAGAAGCTGGTTGCAGAAACACCTGGCGCAATCGGATACCTGGCTCTGTCCTACCTGGATCAAACCGTTACAGTAATTAAATATGACGGTGTAGATGCAACAGAAGAAAACGTAGTAGACGGTAAATATCCGGTATGGGCTTACCAGCACATGTATACAAAAGGCGAGCCTAACGAGGTTGTAAAAGCGTTCCTGGATTTCATGATCTCCCCTGAAGTTCAAGATAATGATGTTGTTGAGCTGGGTTACATTCCTGCATCCAAAATGAAAATCTCACGTGATGTAAAAGGAACGGTAACACAAAAGTAAGCTGATGAACCTGTAAGCTGATTTGGTAATTATATAGAAGCAAATAGGGCAGATCATCCCCGCGGACTTCAACAAGTCGAAAGAGAGACCCGGTTTGAGGTGGAGATGGTCTGCTTCTTTTTGAAGAAAAGGCCCTTAGCGGGAAGCTAACGTGAACACATCATGACTGAATTATGAATGAAAGGGTTTGCTGCCTATGCAGGATAAACAACGAGTGGTCAAACCTCATCTTGCTGAGGAATGGGTAGGGAAAATTTACACGCTGCTTTGTATCTTTTTTCTGATTGTTACCATTTTTTCGATGGTTTACTTCGTAGCATCTAAAGGGATCGGCACGTTTTTGTTGCCTAATGTAAATGTACTGGATTTTCTTACCGGATTAAAGTGGGCTCCGGAAGGAAGCCCGCCTGCTTTTGGCGCTTTGCCGTTTATCGTCGGTTCATTCACAACCTCGATTCTGGCAGCACTCATCGCAGCACCTCTCGGCATTTGTGCAGCGATCTTCATGACGGAGATTATGCCTGGTGCGGGACGCCGCTACTTGCAGCCTGTTATTGAGCTGCTGGCCGGTATTCCATCTGTTGTATACGGCTTTATCGGACTGAGTGTGCTTGTACCTTTCCTGCGGGATGTATTCCCGGGACAAGGGATCGGGATTGCAGCCGGCTCGATCGTATTATCGATTATGATTTTGCCTACGATTACGACCATTGCCGCTGATGCGCTGGCCGGTTTGCCGAACAGCCTCAAGGAAGGCTCCTACGCGCTTGGTGCGACACGCTGGCAGACGATTTACCGCATTATATTGCCAACGACACTGCCTGCTCTATTAACAGGGGTGGTGCTGGGGATCTCCAGGGCATTTGGTGAAGCGCTGGCTGTCCAGATGGTAATCGGTAATGCGCCGCATATCCCCAAGTCGCTGTTCGAATCGACCTCGACACTGACGAGTGTCATTACGCTCAGCATGGGGAATACCGTCTCGGGATCGCCGCATAATAGCGCGCTCTGGTCACTTGCCTTTATTTTGATGGCGATGACCTTCGTATTCGTATTTATCGTCAGATGGCTGGAAAGGAGATCGAAAGTATGAGTGCCAAAACAGCGGACCGCATTGCCACTGGTGTCATCATCTCTGTTGCAGTCTTTATCGTTGCGCTGCTTGCAAGCTTGCTCGGTTTCATACTGGTGCGTGGTATCGGACATATCAGCTTCGATTTCCTTACTTCAGCTCCGCAGACGATCAAGGCCGGGGGCGGAATTGGCCCGCAGTTGTTCAACTCGCTCTTTTTGCTTGTCCTGACACTGATGATTACGGTTCCGCTTGGAATCGGAGCCGGCATTTATATGAGTGAATATGCAAAGCCGGGCCGCTTGACGGACTTTATCCGGCTCATTGTCGAAGTATTGTCCTCCTTCCCGTCTATTGTGGTCGGCTTGTTCGGCTTGCTCGTTATCGTAAACTTGTTCGGACTCGGGTTCTCCCTGTTCTCCGGCGCGCTGGCGCTGACAGTGTTCAACCTGCCGCTGATGGTGCGGATTACGGAGCAGGCAATTCGCGGCGTGCCGCGTGAACAGAAGGAAGCGAGTCTTGCGCTTGGCCTGTCGCGCTGGAAGACGATTACGAGCGTGATGATGCCGATTGCGCTTCCGACAATTGTTACCGGAACTGTTCTTGCTTCCGGACGTGTATTCGGAGAAGCGGCTGCACTGCTGTTCACAGCAGGGATGACGTCGCCGCGGCTTGATTTTACGAACTGGAATCCGTTCAGTCCGACTTCACCGCTTAACCCGTTCCGTCCGGCAGAGACGCTGGCGGTTCATATCTGGAAGATCAACAGTGAAGGTCTGGCGCCGGATGCCGCGCAGATTGCAGCAGGGGCATCGGCTGTACTCGTCATTGTCGTACTGCTGTTCAATTTTACAGCCAGATGGTTTGGACGCTTCCTGTACAAAAAACTGACTGCCAGCAAGTAAGAGGCAGTAAACGTGTAGTTAAGGAAAATGTGAAGAAGTGGAAGTAAAGAGTATCGTCAGGAGGGTCTTGTATGCAAGCAACTCAGGAGCTTGGACTGTCGGCAAAAGATCTGAGCGTTTATTATGGCAGTAAACAGGCAGTTCGCAATATATCGCTTGATTTTGAGAAGAAACAGGTTACGGCCCTGATCGGCCCGTCAGGCTGCGGGAAATCGACCTTCCTGCGCAGCCTGAACCGGATGAATGATCTTATCAGCGGCGCCAGGGTGACGGGTGAAATATGGATTGAGGAGGATAACATCCTTGATCCCCGTGTCGATGTCGTGCTGCTCAGACAGAAAATCGGGATGGTCTGGCAGCGTCCGAATCCGTTCCACAAATCGATCTACGAAAATATTGCCTTTGGTCCGCGTTACCATGGCATCAAAAATAAAAAGCAGCTGGATGAGATTGTAGAAAGCTCGTTGCGCAAAGCGGCACTGTGGGAAGAGACCAAGGACCGTCTCCACCAGTCAGCGCTTGCCCTCTCCGGCGGCCAGCAGCAGCGTCTGTGCATTGCACGCTCCATTGCGGTCAAGCCGCAGATTATCTTGATGGATGAGCCGGCCTCGGCTCTTGATCCGGTATCCACAGCGAAAATCGAGGAACTGATTACCGAACTGAAACAGGACTACTGTATTATTATCGTCACGCATAATATGCATCAGGCGGCCCGGGTATCGGATAAAACAGCGTTTTTCTATATGGGTGATCTCATCGAGCATGATGACACGCAAAAGCTGTTCACTAATCCGTCCCAGCAGCAGACAGATGACTATATCTCGGGACGATTCGGTTAAAGGGGGCGACAATCATGACAACCAAATTCGAGGTTAAGGAGCTGCAGCTTCACTACGGCGAATTTCACGCACTGAAAAAAATATCGCTCACGGTTCCCGAGCGTTCAGTCAATGCGCTGATCGGCCCGTCAGGCTGTGGGAAATCGACCTTCCTGCGTACGCTCAACCGGATGAACGATATGATCAGCTCCGTCCGGGTAGAGGGAGAAATCAAGCTGTCCGGCACGAATATTTATGACCCCGGGATGGACGTCGAGGAATTGCGCAAGCGGGTCGGGATGGTATTTCAGCAGCCGAATCCATTCCCGAAATCGATCTATGAGAATGTCGCTTACGGTCCGCGCCTTCACCGGAAGCCGGGCAAGAAGGAAATGGATGAGATCGTGGAAAAAAGCTTGCGCGGCGCCTCGCTGTGGGACGAAGTAAAGGATGACCTGCACAAATCTGCACTGGGATTGTCCGGCGGCCAACAGCAGCGTCTGTGCATTGCCAGGGCGCTTGCGGTGAATCCGGAGGTGCTGCTGATGGATGAGTCCACTTCCGCGCTTGACCCGATTTCAACCTTGAAGATCGAAGAGTTGATTCAGGAGCTCAAGAAAGACTATACGATTGTAATGGTTACGCACAACATGCATCAGGCGGCCCGTGTGTCGGATTATACGACTTTCTTCCTGAACGGAGAAGTAGTTGAGAGCTCCCCGACGGAAAAGCTGTTTTCCACTCCGGTCGATCACCGCACCGAGCAATATATTACGGGAAGATTCGGGTAAAGGAGAGGGATTTTAAGATGATCGTTCGTAAAGATTTGGATGATGGGCTGGAGCAGTTAAAATCGATGCTGCTTGAGATGGGCAGCCGTGTTGAGACGGTGCTTCATGATGCAATGAAAGCGCTGGAGCAGCTCGATCAGGAGAGCGCCAGAGCGATTATCAAGAAGGACCCGGAGCTGAACCGTCTTGAGGATCAAATTTCCGAGGTCGGCGCGAAGCTGATTGCCACCCAGCAGCCGGTCGCCAAGGACCTCCGGCGTGTGCTGGTAGCTTTCCGGATGGCAAGTGATTTGGAGCGTATGGGCGACCTGTCGGTTGATATCGCCAAGGTTGTTCTGCGGATGGAAGGCGAGACGCTGATCAAGCCGCTGATTGATCTTCCAAGGATGGCTGCCATCTCGCAGACGATGATCTATGAATCGATTCAGGCCTATATTCACGAGGATATTGATCTGGCTTACAAAATGGCGAATGACGATGATAACGTCGACGCCCTGTACAGCCAAATTTTGCGTGAGCTGTTCACGTTGATGACGCAAAATCCGAATATGATATCCCAAGCGATGCTGCTCAGCTTCGTTGGCCGTTACGTGGAGCGTATCGCTGACCATGCGACAAATATTGGCGAGAGCGTTGTCTATCTGGTGACAGGCAAACGTCCGGACTTGAACGATTAGGCTATCTGCTTTTCTTATTGAAGCTGAATCTTATTTTACGTTACGATCGGCCTTTTGCCTGGCATCAAGCCATTCTCCTATATGGATTGGAGAGTGGCTTTTTGTGTTTAGATTTTGCAGCAGAGCTTTTAGAGACGGAGACATTAGTCAGGACGGTTTGTTTATAATGGGAGTAATCAGCTTCACGGATGAAAAGCAGGAGGTTCGAAAAAACACTAGACAATTCAACCCCAAAGAGCATTAAAACCTTCTCATTAAATTCAGTTGTGACGGGGCAAATTACGGTTTTGGGCGGTGTCTATGGTATTATAGTTGTAGACAAGTTGACGGGTGAGGTGTCCCTTATGGATAAATGGATTTTGATTGACGGCAACAGTATTGCGAACCGCGCATTTTATGCGATGCCGCCGCTGACCAATTCAGCGGGTCTGCATACGAACGCGGTATACGGGTTTACAACGATGCTTCTCCGCCTTCTGGAAGAAGAGAAGCCGACACATATGATGGTGGCTTTTGATGCGGGCAAAATTACGTTTCGCCATGAAGGCTATGAGGATTATAAGGGCGGACGCGCGAAAACGCCGTCGGAACTGTCCGAGCAATTCCCGCTGATCAAAGAGCTGTTGAAGGCCTTTGGCATTGCACAATACGAGCTGAGCGGTTATGAGGCTGATGATATTATCGGTACGCTGACCAGGATGGCAGACGAGAACGGTGCAGAGACGCTGGTCGTCAGCGGAGACAAGGATATGCTGCAGCTCGCCTCAGATCATGTCACCATTGCGATTACCCGCAAAGGGGTCAGTGAAGTGGACCGGTTTACGCCGGAAGCAGTCGGGGAGAAATACAATCTGACGCCACAGCAAATTATTGATCTTAAAGGCTTGATGGGGGATGCCTCTGATAACATTCCGGGCATTCCGGGTGTCGGCGAGAAGACGGCGCTCAAGCTGCTCCACGAATACGGGACCGTTGAAGACGTGCTTGCCAATGCCGGAAGTCTGAAGGGCAAAATGAAGGAGAAGGTCGAGCAGCACCGGGAAGAAGCGCTGATGAGCAAAAAGCTGGCGACGATTTTCCGTGAGGTTCCGCTTGAACAGGGTATCGACGAGATGGCCTATAACGGCTATTTGCCGCAGCAATTGTCTGAGGCGTTCCGCAAGCTGGAATTCAAGTCATTGCTGGAACGGCTCGATCTGCCGTCCGGCAGCGCAGGTCATGCGGACGGAGATGGAGGAGAGGGACAGGAAGCGGCAATCGAGACGGTATCCATTGATGCCGACGGGATCTCGAGGCTGGCTGATGAGCTGAATCAGGTGAGGGCTGTACTCATTGAAGCGACCGGTGAAAATCCGCATCACGCCGAGCTGCTCGCAATAGCTCTGGCAACAGAGACGAAGGCGTATGTTGTGCCTGCTGAACTGTTGTTATCCGCGCAAGGTACGATTGTCAGAGAGTGGCTGGAGGATGAGCATCAAGAGAAGCAAGGCTATGATATGCATAAGGCAGAGCTGGCGCTTGCATGGAACGGCATCAAGCTGAAAGGCACAACATTCGATGTGCATCTTGCGGCTTATCTGCTGGACCCGTCTGATTCCGGGCAGACCTTGAACGGTCTGGCTGCCCGCTATTCGCTGCCTCATGTGCCGGCGGATGAAGAGGTATACGGCAAGGGAGCCAAATTTAAGGTGCCAGGACAGGAGATTCTCCATGCCCATTTGGCCCGCAAGGCGGATGCGGTGCGCCGTCTTGCTCCGTTGCAGGCACAGGAGCTGGAAGAGAGCGGCATGCACCGCCTCTACTATGAGCTGGAGCTGCCTTTGTCCTCGATATTGGCTGGCATGGAGAAGCAGGGGATCGTGGTCAAAAACGATACGATCGGCCAGCTCGGGCAGGAGATCGAAGGCAAAATAACCTCATCCATGAATGAGGTATACCGATACGCAGGCATGGAGTTTAATATCGGCTCTACCAGGCAGCTTGGGGAAGTGCTGTTTGACAAGCTGGGTCTGCCGGTTATAAAGAAGACAAAGACAGGCTATTCGACGGATGCGGATGTACTGGAGAAGCTGGAGCCGTATCACGGCATCATTCCTTCTATTCTGCACTATCGCCAGTTGACAAAGCTGCAATCGACTTATGTGGAGGGCTTGCTGAAGGAGATCCGCAAGGAGACGGGCAGGGTGCATACGTACTTCCGCCAGACAATTGCGGCAACAGGCCGTCTCAGCAGCCAGTTCCCGAACCTTCAGAACATTCCGATCCGGCTGGAGGAAGGCCGCAAAATCCGCAAAGCCTTCGTGCCGTCAGAGCAGGGGTGGTACATTCTCGCTGCAGACTACTCGCAGATTGAATTGCGGGTACTGGCGCATATTTCCGGTGATGAAGGCTTGAAGGAAGCGTTCATTAACGATATGGACATTCACACGAAAACAGCGATGGATGTGTTCGGCGTATCGGCAGATCAGGTTGACTCGAATATGAGAAGGCAGGCAAAGGCGGTTAACTTCGGCATTGTTTACGGAATAAGCGATTTCGGGCTGTCCCAGAACTTGAATATTACCCGGAAGGAAGCGGCACAGTTTATCGAGCAGTATTTTGCGGCCTTCAAGGGAGTTAGAAAGTACATGGATGATATTGTCGCTCAAGCACGCCAGGACGGCTATGTGACAACACTGCTGGAGCGGCGCAGATATTTGCCGGAAATCAAGGCATCGAACTTTAATCTGCGTTCATTCGCGGAGCGTACAGCGATGAATACCCCTATTCAGGGAACCGCGGCAGATATTATCAAGCTGGCAATGGTACGGATGGACGAGAAGCTTGCCGAACAAAAGCTGCGCAGCCGCATGTTGCTGCAAGTGCACGATGAGCTGGTGTTCGAGGTGCCGGAGGATGAGCTTGCCATCATGGAGAAGCTTGTGCCAGAGGTAATGGCCGGGGCGATCGCACTCGATGTTCCGCTGCGCGCAGATGTAAGCTACGGGACCAATTGGTATGAGACGAAATAGCCGTAATCAGGTATAATGGACTATAGAAAAAACTGCAACATTGTGAATGAACAAGAGGTGAACAACAATGCCGGAATTGCCGGAGGTGGAGACCGTCCGCCGCACGTTAATCGAGCTTGTCGCAGGCAAGACGATTGAGCGGGTATCGGTCAATCTGCCAAGAATAATTCAGCGTCCCAGCGACGGCGATGCTTTTGCGATGATGCTGGCAGGCCGTAAGATCGCAGGCGTCGGGCGGCGCGGGAAGTTTTTACTCATTCAGTTAAATGGACTGGTTCTCGTATCGCATTTGCGAATGGAAGGAAGGTATGGCGTCTACAGGCAGGATGAGCCTGTGGAAAAGCATACGCATGTCATATTCCATTTCGATGACGGGACTGAACTTCGATATAAGGATGTCAGACAGTTCGGCACGATGCATTTATTTGAGCCGGGGGAGGAGTTCTCGCTCCCTCCTCTGAACAAGCTTGGCATTGAGCCGCTCTCTGAAGAATTTACGCTGCAGGCGCTGCGCGCCAAGCTTGAACGCAGGACGACGAAGATCAAGCCGCTGCTGCTCAATCAGGAATATATCGTGGGGCTTGGCAATATTTATGTAGATGAAGCTTTGTTTTTGGCGGGCATCCATCCCGAGCGGACGGCTAATACGCTCAAGCCGAAGGAATGGGAGCGTCTGCACATGGCGATTGGACAAACTTTGGGCAGTGCAGTAGAAGCAGGCGGTTCCTCTATCAAGTCGTATGTGAACGGCCAGGGCGAGATGGGGATGTTCCAGCATCAGCTTGCGGTATACGGACGCCAGAATGAAAATTGCAGGCAATGCGGCCATGCAATTGAGAAATCTGTCGTTGGCGGAAGAGGCACCCATGTTTGTATGAAATGCCAGCCGTTGCCGCGGCCAAAAGCCGGAAAACAAGAAAAGCAGGAAGCAAACTGATTTTGACGGACAGTTCAATTCTCCCCATGCACGGCATTGCCCTCCCGGCATATGATGTTACCAGACATGGGCGCTATGTGGGCGCTGTGCATGAGGAGGGAATTCGATGCTGTTGCATGTTGTCACGCTGCTGCTGCTGGCCTTTGCGGTCAGTCTGGATGGCTTTGGCGTCGGGGTAACCTACGGTTTGCGGCAAATCCGTATTCCGGGTTTGTCGATTCTGATTATTGCGGGCTGTTCGGGTATTATTATTTTGTTATCAATGCTGTTTGGCCAATGGATGGCGGATTATATCTCGCCGCATATAGCAGGGCTGATCGGCGCCATGATTTTGATTGGGATCGGCGTGGCTTCTTTGGTTAACTTTTTCCGCAACAAACGGGCGGAGCAGTCAGATGAAATGCCAGACTTTGTTGAAGGCGGAACTGTTAGAGAGCAAGCGGAGACGGTGAGGGAGAGCATCAGTGCAGCTGCGGGTCCTGTAGCCATTAAGCAAAGTGCGACGGTGCTCAGTCTGGAGCTGCGCAGTCTGGGTCTGGTCATTCAAATTTTACGCTCGCCCCAGGCAGCGGATGTTGACCGTTCCGGCATTATTTCTCCATCCGAGGCAATTTTGCTCGGCTGTGCGCTCTCCTTCGACGCCTTCGGGGCTGGCCTGGGTGCGGCTTTGCTTGGTTTTCCCCCGTTGCTGACTGCACTCCTGATCGCGGTTTCGAGCGGGATGTTTCTTTATTTGGGAATTCGGATCGGATTCAAATTTTCTTACTCCCATCGTATGAAGGCATTATCTTTTTTGCCGGGAGTTGTGCTTATTGTAATGGGCTGTTTCAAACTGTTATAGGACACAATAGAAAAAGATTTAAGGGCGGGTCAAATCAAGATATTGCAGGAATGAGGTGAAGCATGAAAATCGGATTAACTGGCGGAATCGCCTGTGGCAAAAGCACCGTTGGAACGATGCTGGTCCAGCGCGGGGCGGCGCTTGTTGATGCTGACCAAGTCGCCAGGGAAGTCGTATTCCCTGGTGAACCTGCGCTCGGTGAGATTGCTGCTTTGTTCGGACAAGAAGTGCTTCAGGCTGACGGAACATTAAATCGGGGCGCTCTTGGGGCGATTGTATTTAATGATGAGGACAAGCGGCGGCAGCTTGAGCAAATCCTGCACCCTGCCATTCGATCAAGGATGAGGGAGCGGATTGCACGGCATGAGGAGAAGTATCCATCAGTGCCGATATTTGCTGATGTGCCGCTGTTGTATGAGACTGGACAGGACAAGCTCTATGATAGCGTAGTGGTAGTCTATGTCCCAAGAGAACAGCAGCTTCTTCGCCTGCTGAACCGCAATCCGGAGATGGCAGAAGAACAAGCAGTCAAGCGGATTGAGGCACAGATGGACATTGAGCAAAAGAAACAGCAGGCACATTGGGTCATTGACAACAGCGGCACGCTGGAGGAAACGAAAAACCAGGTTGATGCGCTGTGGGAGCGCCTTATACGATGATGAGGCTTTTCCGGAAAAAGCGTGTCCTGCTGCTTTTGTTTGTCGGACTGCTGATTTTGCTTTTTGCCCGGTCAGAATGGATGGGCAGATGGATGTATCCCATTCAATACATAGATGATATTAAAGCCAGCTCGCTGAATTACGAGGTTGATCCTTATCTGGTGGCGGCGATCATCCGTGCAGAAAGCAATTTTGAGACTGGGCGCGAATCCCGCAAGGGGGCGCTTGGCATTATGCAGATCATGCCGGATACGGCCGACTGGATCGTGTCCAGGGCTAATTTTACAAATGTGACGCTGGATGATGTTCATCATCGTGCAGATGTCAGTATTCAGATGGGGACCTGGTATATCAAGTCACTGGAAAAGCAATTTCAGGACAAGAGGCCTCTTGTCATCGCTGCTTACAATGCCGGTCCCGGCAAAGTCAACCGCTGGTTGAAGGAGGAAGTATGGGACGGCGAGCTGGATACCGTCAACCATATTCCGTATGGCGAGACAAGACGTTATGTACAGAAGGTTATTTATTATTATAATAAATACAAGGAGTTATACCCTGTGCTTTAACTTGATATGGCGACCGGTTGACGGATCAGTTTAGAGCTGAAGCTAAATTAATTGTTGATGATATGAAATTGCGCCTGATCATATCGATTCCAAGTTGAAGAAAGCCTTGGCCGCCGCATATCAGTTGCGGACAGCCAAAGCTTTCGAAAAAGACGATATTATTTGTATTGACCGGCAAGAGATTGCTCGGCGATTTGTACCAGCTTACGAGTGATGTAACCCCCCAGGGATCCAGCATCACGAGTAGCCATGTTACCGTAGTAACCGTCTTGTGGAATCGTAATACCCAGTTCTTGTGCAACCTCGTATTTCATTTGGTCGAGGGCTGCAGTAGCTTGAGGTACTACCAATTGGTTGCTGCTGCGTTGTGAGCTCATTTAGTTCACCTCCTTGCAGTTGGTAACAGTATTATGTGCCGCATTTTCAGACTTCATACAACATTGATTCATAAAAAAGCATGGTAAAACCTAACAAACTTTTACAACTAAACGAATAGGAAAAGGAGGGAAATGACCTGTGAAATGTCCCTATTGTGATAACGGCGGTACGAAGGTACTTGATTCCCGGCCCGCCAATGAAAACAAATCGATCCGTCGCAGACGTGAATGCGAGCGCTGCAGCAGAAGATTTACGACCTTTGAGATGATTGAGGAAACGCCCCTGATCGTAATTAAAAAGGATGGCAGCCGCGAGGAATTTAGCCGTGACAAGATGTTGCGCGGATTGATCCGGGCTTGCGAGAAGCGGCCGGTTTCCGTCGAGAAGCTGGAGGTTATTGTGTCCGAGGTCGAAAAGGAGCTGCGCACAACAGCCCAGGCCGAGGTGGAAAGCTTTGCGATTGGTGAAATTGTCATGGAGCAGCTTTATCCAATTGATGAAGTCGCCTATGTCCGCTTTGCATCGGTGTATAGACAGTTCAAGGATATTAATATGTTTATGAAGGAATTGAACAATCTGTTGTCCAAGCACCCGCTTGCGGGCAATGATAACGGGTGAAGCCCGCCGGAGTGACCCGCAAGTTGAAGAAGCCGCCAGGCTGCCGCTGATATGTGGAGCTTGGAGGCTTTTTTGCTTGAACAGTATGAATGGCGAATTTTATCTGATACTATATAGGCATATCTTGATCTGGAGGCGTTCATATGAAGTACACAATTCAAGAGCGGGCACAAAAAAATGGGGAAGCCGTATCACTGGCCCTGTAAACTGCGAGTATTCCCCTGATTGATGAAGGGGCTAGTTTGAATTGAGAACTATTTTTGCAGGCGGGATTCCAAAACCGGTTATTTGGCTTGGATGCCTTGCATTTTTTAGTGTATTGAATGAAACGGTATTTAACGTATCTCTCCCGGATATTGCTGCTGCGTTCGGTATCCAGCCGTCAGTGGCAAATTGGGTCAATACGAGCTTTATTCTGACGTTTGCCATTGGAACGGCTGTATATGGCAAGCTGTCGGATGTGTACGGAGTCAAAAAGCTGCTGCTTATCGGGCTGCTATTGTACGGAGCCGGATCAGCGGCCGGAGCATTGCTGCACTTCTGGTATCCGGCAGTGATTATCGCGCGCCTGATTCAGGGAGCCGGGATAGCAGCGGTGCCCGCACTTATTATGGTTATCATTGCCAAGAGTATTGAGCCGGAGCATCAGGGCAAAGCCTTCGGCATTCTCGGATCAATGATTGCTTTCGGCGAAGGAATTGGTCCGGTTATTGGCGGAATCGTCACCGGCTATCTTCATTGGTTTTACCTGTTTCTCCTGCCGATGGTGACTCTGCTGACAATACCGTTTGTCATCCGTGTTCTGCCGGATGAGCAGGTGAAAAAGGGGAAGATGGATACGGCCGGAGCGTTATGGCTGACGCTTGGGGTTGCCGCGTTTACGATGTTCACAACAACACACCAGTGGGCTTTGCTCGTTGCCAGCATCCTGCTGCTTGCTGTGTTTATGGTGCATATCCGTCGTGTGGAGCAGCCGTTTATTGATCCTGGCCTGTTTCGAAGAATCCCGTTCATGGCGAATCTTCTTTCTGCAAGCCTGTTGCTTGGGACAACAGCCGGATATATCTCCATGGTTCCTTATATGATGAGGGATGTCTATGACATGGATGCAGGCATGATTGGGCTTGGGATTTTATTCCCCGGCACTGCGAGTGTCATCCTGTTCGGCATGGCCGGCGGGGTCTTGACGGATAAGCGTGGCACTGTATTCACGATGCTTGCAGGACTTGGCATGCTGGGGGCCGGCTTTGTCATTGCGGCACTGTTTGCTGATCGTCATCCATGGTTGATTTCCGTGGCGACGGTACTGATATTTGGCGGGTTGTCGTTTGTAAAGACGGTTATTTCGGCGAGTGCCGCGGCTTCACTCGGGGAGGAAGAAGCGGGGGAAGGAATGGGCATGCTGGGCTTTACCTGTTTCCTGGCGGAAGGAATAGGGGTAGCTGTTGTTGGCGGCCTGCTGGTCCAGCCGTGGCTTCGCGCTCAGCTGATTCCCGTTTTGACGCAGACATCTGCATTCCTGTACAGCAATCTGCTGCTGATTTTGCTGGCAGCCGTTGCTATGGGTGGTTTGGTCTATTTAATGGCTTTTAGATGGAAAGTGGCTGCCAAGGCAGAGTAAATGGATGCAATTAATTTAAGAAAAGCAGGAGCTACTGGCCATTGAAGGCCATTAGCTGCTGCTTCTTTTTGTTTATTTTACTCATGGGGTTATTTACCAGGGAATCTCGGCGTTCGTCTTAGTCCTGCTCCTTAAAAGCATCCTTAAATACGGATAGTGCCGCTGCCGCTTTCGGCCAGCCGGAGTAGAAGGCCAGGTGGGTAATGGCTTCTGCCAATTCATCTGTCGTTAAGCCATTCTCTCTTGCCAGCCGCAGATGGTAAGGAAGCTGCTCTGTGCTCCCTCCGGCGATTAACGCAGCCACAGTTACAAGACTGCGATCCCTGAGTGACAGCTCTTCACGTCTCCACAAGTCTCCGAATAATACCTTTTCCGAATAATGAACGAATTGTTCTGCGACATCTCCAAACAGTTCACGGGCAGAGGAAATATTTTTTTCCATATCAGACTTCTTCCTTCCTGACAGGCTGCCGCTGCTGCAGCATTTGTGCCACGCCATTTCCGAATGACCAGTCTTCAAATTCCGTACCCACCAGCACGATAAATACATCCTCTTGCCGAATGCCCAAATTAAGGTTCAACTGATCAGCCAATGTGGCGTAAAAGCTGGTCTTCTGTTCTGTGCTTCTTCCGGATTTTAGCGTAATTTGAATATACAATAATCCGTTACTGCGTTCGATATTCAAATAATTCGGGCTGTAAAAAAATTCGCTTGCCTTATGTGCATGGAAAACTTGAAAATAATCATCTTCCGGGACATTAAAATGCTGGACAAGTGCCTTCATGATGGTTTCGCTAATGATTGAAAGTTGCTTTGTATCGTAGTGGTTTTCCCTATAGCTGACACGTATGAAAGGCATGGACGTTCACTCCTTTAGTTTTGGATGACTTCATTTTACTTCGTTTATCTTAATTTATATAATTGATTTAATTCATAAACTTGTTCAATTTTATCGATGGAGGTTAGCCAGATGGACTTAAAAGAACTGATCGCCTTTCAAACCATTTTGCAGGAAGGGACCTTTTCTAAAGCAGCGGAGAAACTGAATTATGCTCAATCCACAGTTACGAATCAGATTAAACGGCTGGAAAAGGAGATGGGCGTTCAGCTTTTTCAACGGAACTGGGAGGCGGAACTAACGGAATCCGGGCGAATTATGGCTCAGGAGATTGACAAGCTGATTCAGCACTGGAATTATGTATCCCAGCAGGCGAAGCAATTACAGCGGGAGGAGATCGGCAGCATCCGGGTTGGCGGGCTGGAATCCATGATGGAAGCTGTATTCCCTGCGGTGCTAGGCAAGTTCCGGGAACTCAAGCCGGGAGTATCCGGCCATTTTGTTAGCGGCAACACCGATTTGCTCTCACAGTCCATTTTGGACCGGCAGTTGGATTTTGCGGTCTGTGGGGAACCTGAAGCAGCGTCTTCCTTTTATTTTGAAAGGCTGTATGATGAGCAGATCACCTTTGTTGTGACGGACCATCATCCGCTTGCTGGCAGAGAGGGTCTTGCTTTTGCAGATCTTCTGGAGTATCCGATTGTAAGAGGCGGGAGCACCTGTCTCTATTATTTGCGGCTGTCCAAGCAGCTTATGCGTTATTCACATGCGCCGCTTATGCATATCGTCAACCAAATCTCAGCTATTCCGGGATTCGTAAGGAACACAGACTTTGTAGGAGCGGTTCTTAATTCCACGAAGCTGAGCAGCGGCCTTGTGAGGATTAATGTTGATCTGGAGGAGGGCTTAATTCCGGTCGGCTTGCTGATGCTTCGGAAGCATGAGTATGTTTCCGGAACTAACAAGCTTTTCATGGATTTGGTTAGGGAGGAGATCCGGCCTTTATTTTAATGCATGGAAAATGTGGTCCATATCTTGGTGATGCGGACCACAAAGAACCCGGCTTTGCTTTAAGCCGAAAATTGAATTGGATTCATCATTAAAACCCCTGAAAGTACCTCAACTGAGTAAAATACCCCAGTAATTTAAACGAATTCGCACACTATGATTTGAGTATAAGCCGCTAGAAATTGCATATCCAGTATTCCTTTAATTTGCTAAAATGCTAAAGCTATGCTTGAACTATTAATTTAAAAACAGGAAATAAAGCATAGACAAAACGAACATTTGTTCCTATAATAGAAATATGTTCCTATTAGGAACTTATTTTATATAAAGTTTGATAAACGGAACTATTTATTGTTGTCATATACTATTCTTATTCAATTGCCGAAGCAGAGGCCTCTAACAAACACGTATGGCTTCATTAGACAAAAAGAAAAAGGGGATGAATATGAAGCAAAGGAAACAGAATCGTCAACATTATATTTTTAAAATTCACACGACCAGATTGAAAAATAATGATTGGAGCCTGAATCTGACGCCGGAGGAGGCGAGAAGTAACAATGAGGTTGTAGCTGTCTCGGATAGTCAGGCGATCAGCTTTGTCCGGGAATTGGCAGGTCATGTACTCACAGAAGACAAGCTGGAGGCAGTGGAGTTAAGAATCCGGACCATCAAACAGTTCAAGTCAGGCAAAGCGAGCAGGCAAGAGCTGGTCCGCCTCTTTCAGCGTCTTGATGAACTGTTATTCATTCAAGATTATTTATTTCTGGTTGTAGATTCCCATAAAGATTTCGATCGTGCAAATCAAGGCTTCTTGATCAATGGAAGGCAGTTCCATCGTTTATATGGTACGGCTAACGGAGTAAAGAAGGGAACAATCGTCTACGTCAGCGACCGGGTCTATGCGGGATTGAGCAAAAAAATCAATAATGGCCGAAACCTGTCAGTTCCGCTTGTGCCAGCCAAGCTGGAGGCTTACAAAGCGCTTGCCAGTAGCGCTAGTCAACCGGTAACAGAACCGGGCGGCATGATTGTGGCACAAGATTACGTACATACCATTTTGGCTGACATCGTACGTATTCGGGATGGTGACTTGAAGATACCTGTTTTGTCTGAGGAGATAGACTATGAAGTTTCCTTCAACATTAATGACGGATATGGCTTGATCTCTCCTGAGCTGAGTCGCAGGTGGGCGGATGATCTGGGCCTGACGTATTTGCCAGCAGGCTTTTGTATAAGAAACAGCTTTATGAAGGGAATGCTGTTCACTTTTGATTTTCACAAGTTTGCCCGGGAAATTGCCGGGTCGGATGAAATTACAGATGTGTGGGGAGACCGTCAATTCGTATTTGACGCACAATTGATTGTGACAGCTTCGATGCTCAAACTATGGGGCAGCTACACAAATATGGAGCACTATCTGGAATGCTGCCGCAAGAGCGGTTATACATTTCGGGTAACAAAGGCGACACCGGAGAAGCTGGAGAATTGCCGCAATTTGAATTATCAGTTCATTCAGTCGCTCCCTTTAACGGAGGAGGCACTGGACAGGCTTATTGAACCTACCGTGAATGACATCAAAGCTGTGCTCGGAGATGATTGGCGGAAAAGTCTGTTGTTCCTTAAAGGAACGCATCTGACAGATAAGCATGTAACAACATTGGAATATGATTTTGCCCAGGCTCTAATGGCTGCACCTGAGATGATCCGGGACCCGTTCGTGAGAGCCAAGATCCGGGAACGAATTGATAAGCGGATTCAGGATGCAAAGTTAGGCCAAGTAAAGGTGCAGGGGAATTACAGTATTATTGCAGGTGACCCGTATGCTTTATGCCAGAGTCTATTCGGGATAACCGTAACAGGATTGCTGAGGGCAGGGGAGTTTTACTCCGCATACTGGAACGAAAAGAAAGTAAAGAAGGCTGCCTGTTTCAGAGCGCCTATGACTTGCCACAACAACAACCGTATTCTGCGTTTCAAGAAAACTTCCGAAATGTTGAAATGGTATCGCTATATGGATACAGTCACAATCTTTAATAGCTGGGACACAACCACCCATGCTCTAAATGGGGCGGATATGGATGAATGCACAGCATGAGCAGCCAAGGCGGATAGCACTTCGCAGCTGCAAGCAGAAGCAAGTCCCCTGCAGCCGCAAGGCTGCAGTGACAACCCGGTGAACCTGCACAGGCAGGGTGTGTCTGCTGCTGGCCCTGAATGAACGTCATTCACAGTTGCCAATGCAGAACCAAGATGCTAACGGTGAACAGCTACAGCCAGTTGAAATGAGCTATCTAAATTCAGACGGCCATGCCAATACCGTGCCAAGCCGGAGCAGAAATGCGCCGGAAGGTGTAACGACTAGGATAGACCCCCTACGTTCAGCAAGCATGCTGAATAAGGAGATGAAATCCGTACATGGCAGGTGAAATTCCTGTTGTGGAAGTGCCGGGCAGCCCATGCGGCTGAAGAGATAGTCTAGTCCCTTTGGAAATACTGCGAAAGCAGGGGTAGATACGAGTGATCAGGTGCTGACTACTGATAATCAGTGGGTAATGGATGCCATCAAGGAGCTGCCGGCGATTATTTGCGATCAGAAAATTGTAGATAAAAAGCTGGTGGAAGAAGCAGATTTGATACAGTCCAACAAAGATAGCATGGGGGATGAAATTGGAGCGATTACGAACCGGGCAACATCCATGTACGATGTTCAAGCCGGATTTGTTACAGACAGCATGGAGTATATGGAGTTGGACAAGCGCATCAAGCTTTGCCAGCATTATCAGCAAAATGCGATTGATAAAGCCAAAGGCATTAAAAGTCTTCCGATGCCCAGGCACTGGTATCAGTACCGGGCAAGCAATGAGATGGATAAGGCAGCGCAACAGGAAGAGGATGTGTCCGGGTTGAATCTCAGGCTGCTTGCCAACAAGAAGCCGTATTTTATGATTTACCGGTATGCCGGATTAATGAAAGAATACAAAGCATTCATCAAGCAGGCTGAACAAAATGCCTTGAACCGGTTTGGAATGGAGATTAAAAAATTGATTTTAAAGGCGGAAAAGAGCGAGGAAGAAAAAAAGTTTTTGGCACAATATCAATGGCTGCTGCCCGTTACTGAAGGCCCCTCAATCATGAACCGCCTGTGCCGGAAAATTGAAGCTGCTCTGTCCTTTAAGCCGCGCCAAAAACGGGACTCAGGCTTTAATTACTCTATTCTGATGTCAGAGA
Source organism: Paenibacillus pinihumi DSM 23905 = JCM 16419 (assembly GCF_000422505.1). Taxonomy (GTDB): domain Bacteria; phylum Bacillota; class Bacilli; order Paenibacillales; family Paenibacillaceae; genus Paenibacillus_D; species Paenibacillus_D pinihumi. The sequence goes on from NZ_KE383865.1 coordinate 229,705, forward strand.
ACGGGTACGGGAAGAAGGCCTATAACCAGGTCGCAGATTTATATGAAGAGTACGTTCATGAGACCCAGACATATCGTCAATTGATTAAGCAAGGGCGGGCTGATGGAGACGCAGACAGCCAAGGCAGACAACGGCAATTGTTCAAGGAAAGGTTCCGTCAGATGGCTTATGCCTGTTGCAGTAATGAGGAGGAGCTATGCAATATTCTGGTGGAGCTATGCTACAAGAGCAGTCGCTCCAAACAATTTGCCTGGGATATTTCAGGTGAGCAGATGATACGCCATTTACTTCGCCATAGTGGGGGAATACTCCATTACCCGGAGCTGGATGAGTACGGAGAAATTGAATTTGGCGGAGAACGATTTACATTACGAACGACAAGAATGGAAAGTCAGGGGGAAATCTGATGAAAACCGTCTTAAATGAGCGTCATTTACTCAAAAGAGCTATAGAAGAGGGCTATGTTAGCACAAAGCCGACCGATACAATCCGGGTATTAATCAAACACCACATGCGAAATCAACTGGACAAGACACAGGTGAGGCAGGAAGTGGATCGATTTATGGCCTCTCATTTTAAATTCTACCATCCGTTAAAATGGGATGGTGTAATTCATAGAATGATAAACAGTTACGGCAAATCAGGTGATTTGAAGCTTCATGCAGTGGAACAGGCCGGAGTAACTGAGGGTGAATTGGATGCAATCCGAAGCCTGGACCATGTGGAAAGGGAAAAGTTTGCATTTTCCCTGTTGGTGCATTGCAAAATAGCCAATCAGCTTCGTGATGCCAACGCTAATTGGATTGAAGCGGATAAGGATGTTTATGATGATAGTCTGCTAGTGCTTCCTGCTAAGGAAAAACGGTTGCTTATTCATCATCTTGCAGGCTGCGGAATGCTGCGTCTGCCCTCCGGAATTTCCAGCCGGAAGGTTCAACTGAATTACGTGGATCATCAGGGAGAGCCCATAATTGTCCTCCGGGAATTTACGGACTTTGTCTATCATTATTTAAAATGGCGAGGGGACAACCGCATTATAGAATGTGTACGCTGCACCCGTCTGCTGCAACGAACGAGTAACCGGAGCAAATACTGCCGACCATGCGCCCACGAGGTTCAGAGGGAGCAAAAAACGCATTGGAAGAGATCAAAATGGTATGACGGAGAAAATTAGAAAAACCGCTGAAAGCCTTGATTTATAAGGGTAAAATCAGCATAGCATAAAAAACGCTATTGTGAAGGGGAGCAGATGTCAAATGTAATGCAGACAAATCCATCTCAAGCAGAAGGGAGGGCAGAGACGGACATGATTGACGTGTAACTTCAAGAGAATTACAGGCAATGCCAGGATGCAGAGGAAGGAAGTATGAAGGTATTTCTCAGGTGAAACGGCGGTGTGAAACATGGATAAAGATGATATAACTTTTAAGCTCAAATTGAATCTTCCAATCGAAATCGACGGTGTCAGAAAGTTCGCCGTTCCGGTACTGAGGACGGTTGTGGAGTGGGGAGAAGCCCGTTACAACGAAGCGATATCCGCTCTCCTGTTTGATAAGAGCCAGCATGAGGCTTTTATTCCATTCCATGAGGACAATTATGCGGTAATGTGTCTGTTGTTTGAATCGGATCAGCGCTACAGGCGTGCATTAGATGATGCGTTCCTGCTCTTGTTCAAAAGCAGTCTCCAGCTTCAGCGAAGGGAAGAGGGAGCGAGCTTTTATATCGAAGTTGAACAGGAAAAGCGGCTGATTAGCAGGGAGCAGATGGAGAGCATCAGGCAGGTTGTCCGCATTGCCCATTTTATCGAGGAGAAAAAACTGGAATACAAGCCTGCCAATAATGCAGCACAGAAGATGATTGAGCTGATTAACCGGAATAAGAGGGACAGGCCCTCCCGGAAGACGGCGACGAATCTGCAAAGCATTGTCTCCGGCATTGCGTGGAAGTCCGGCAGTATCAATTTATTAAACATAACCGATCTTACCATCTATCAGATTTATGACGGATATTACCGGCTGCATACGATCGACGATTGCAATCACACCTTTACCGGAATTTATTCCGGAGCTATTGACAGTAAAAAAATCAAGCTGTCTGAAATCAATTGGGCAGCCATACCTAATTAACAGGAGGAATTTTATTATGACAACTACTAACCAATGGGCAATTCGTGAGGTAGCCATTGCCCACTTTTTCGATATTGCAACAGGAGGACTGAAAGTCAAGCTGGATAGCCTCAAGCAGAGCGGACTGGAAAATACTTCGGATATTGTCTACTCCCAAGGCGGACGCGGCAATACAAAAATTGTAGGCTTCTCAGGCAACAAGGCTGCCCGCTTTACTTTGCAGGATGCTGTATTTACAAATGATATGGTGGCCATGCTGACCGGAAATGAACTTGTAACAGCTGCTGCCCCGGTAATTAAGGAGGAGGTGCTGACGGTTCAGGGCGGAACAGTTACTCTGAGCTGCACGCCGCGCAATCCGGGCAAGCTCCTGAGTGTCAATGCGCTTGGCAATAACAAGGCCAAAGGCAAGGTTATCCAACATGCTGCTGCAACCCCGGCTCTTGACCAGTACACAGTCTCCGGCAAAAAGGTGACCTTCGGCGAGAATACGTTTGCTGATGGCGACAAGGTGCAAATTTATATGGAGACGCTGACAGCTCCGGATGCGAAGAAAATTACCTCCTCGACGGACAAATTTGCCGGAACGTACAAGCTGGTACTGGATTGCCTCGTCCGAGATGTGTATACAGAAAAGGATTTTGCTGCCCAAATCGTCGTTCATAAGGCGAAGATTGAGGACAACTGGAATTTGACCATGTCTCCTGACGGCGATCCATCCGTACTGGACATTCCGATGGAAGCTCTGCGTTCCTCCGATTCTACCGAACTGTACACCATGACGATTTACGATGAGACGACTATCGTTTAATTCGTTGTAAGCCGGCAATCGCTTCACCGGATTGAGTTGACATGGGGAGGAAGCGCCAATTCAAATTACGCTGTGCGCTTCTTCCTCTCTGATATAACTTCACGCACTTTTCATAAAAGGAGAGAAGACAAGATGAAGCTGTACAATTACGAGCTGGCTGACTTTATAGAATTTCTGTTTCATTTAAAGCTGATTGACAAGGACAGCCGGATGCGTTCCCGTCTGATCAAGCTGCTTACCGAATATGTAAGACGGCTCCAATCTGAATACAATGAACTGCTGGAGCATTATGCGGAGAAGGATGAGCAAGGAAAGCTTGTCTACGAGGAGCGGGAGGAAGGAGCCCGGGTCAGTATCAGACAGCCGGAGGCTTTTCAAAAGGCCAATCAGCAATTGCTGGAAGAGGAAGTCGTTATTGACCAGACAGATGAGCGGAAGGAAATGCTTCTTATCGTGAAGGAGGCTGTATTGAACTGTGGCATCGTCTTTGAGGGCGTAGAAGCAGCCAGGTACAGCAGATGGTGTGAAATCATCGAGGAGATTCATTATAAGGAGGAGATGAGTGTATGAGTGAAAAACGGCTGACGCTAACTGCCCTTAACAAAGAACATCAGGCTCAATTCAAGGATCAGGAAAAGGTTATCCTAAGCAATGGCAGCTATATCGTGATTCAAAAGCGGTTTGAGAAGACTAAAATTGCCGAGCTGCTGGTCCAATACGTCGAAATTATTGATCAGGCCAAAAAATCAGGAATGGAACTGAAGCATATGCTTACGATGGGCGAGGTTGTATTTCATATGCTGATCTTAAAAAATTTTACCAATCTGGCTTCTATTCCGGATGATCCGCAGAAGATGACGATTATTTTCAAGCAGCTGGCCGATCTGGATATACTGGAAGAGATTTTTAATCATTTCAGCAAGGATGAGCTGCGAAAAATAGAAAAACAAATTCACAGGTCAGCAGCATTGGTTCGTAAAGAGTCTTCCGGCTAAAGGGATGGCTCTTTATTTTTTAAAAACCTGTAAGGCTGCTTTGCCGGTTTTTAAAAAATAAGCAGGCATACGAGGCCTGTAAGAAGGAGGAATAGCCTTTGGCTGCTAATCTTAATCTCTTAATCGGGGCTGAGCTGGATAAAAATAAAAGCTTAAAGCAAATCAATACGATGCTGGAGGAACTGTCCAAGAACAGTGCGCTGAACAACCTGAGACTTGAGTTGAATATTGGGCAGGCGCAAATTTTCTCTATCATCGAGGGACAGACCAAATCTCTTGTTTCTGCACTGGCAAACCTGGGCGGTCAATTTTCATTTATTGCTTCAGCCATTTACACATTGGATCAATCAATGTCCGGGGTTGCAAACCGAATTACCACAATTACAGGCACCTTACATGGCATGACACAGGAAATTGCAAGGGCTGCTGCAGAGTGGGAAAGGCTGGTAACCCAGCCTGATGCTTCAGGGATGGGAGGAGCGGATAAGTCTGCTGTAGATAAAGCCGGGGATTCATCTTCTGACTCGGCTGAGAAATGGAATGAAAGAATGAATGATATATTTAATGATGTTGAGAATAATTCTGCTGTTATAGACGGATTGATAAACTCTTTGTCATCCCTAGGTTTAAGTTTTTCAGCACTGAACTGGTTAAGTACTATATATACGGGAACTACACTATCTGCAAAAGTAGCAGTAGTTGCTCTGCAAAGCGTTATGACGCTAGGGTTAACTGCTGCTATTTCTGGTATTATTGCCGGAATGACCTACTTGATTGGCAGCTATGGAGAAGCAAAGAGACAACAGAAGGAATATTTTGAAACACTAGCGAAGGAAATTGAGCAGGATAATGAAAAAATAAAAAAGCTGGAGGAACTCAAGCAGAAATATAATGAGCTTGGAATCTCCCAGGAAAGCCAGCGATCTGTTTTGGAATCCATGGCGAAGCTCGTGCCTGAGGTTATCAGCCATTACGACAAACATGGCAATGCAGTTTATAAATCAAAGTTAGAAATTGATAAACTTATTGAAAGCCAGAAAGAGCTTAATAGTTTAAAGCAGGAAACGCAGATTAACGGTCAAGCAATTCAACTGAAGGATTCAGCCTCTGAGATGGACCGGGCACGAAAGACTATAAGAAAGCAGAGTGCTTCATATAACTATTCTCAGGCAGAGGTTGAAGCACTGGAATTCGCAAACCAGTTTATTAATGAAAACAAACTGGCTCAACTTGACCAGTTTTCAGCTGAATATAAGAGCAAAATTGAAACATTAAATAAAGAAATTAAAGAAATATTTACACGTCACGATTCTTACGCTGCTGACCATTTTTTAGGCGGAAAACTTTTGGAGTTTAACGGGAATTTAGATGTTGCAGCAGAAACCGCCAGAACAAAACTTGGTTTATTGGAAATGGTCTTTCAGACAGAAAAAGGAAAGCTTGACCAAGGTATCAAAGATTTTGCTAACAGCTTTCAGTTAATCAACGGGAATTTCTTGCAGGAAGCAGGGAGTGAGGATGCGAATTTGGCCATGCTTCTGGACAGATTTGCCCAAGCCTTTGCAAAATCTAAGGACATCACCAAGAAAAATTACCTGGAGACTTTAGGGGAGTTTCGTTCTTATTCAAAGTCTATTGTGCAAACCTTTCAGGAAAATAAAATTGATCTTGGAGAATTAGTTGAAACGGGGAATTTGGATCAATTATTTGAAGTTCTGAAAAAAAGCAAATTACCCGCAGAGGCGGCTTCATTAGTTATGAGGAGCTATAAAGACAGCCTTGCTGGAGCAAGTAAAGAGACAGAGAGAATGAAGGAGGCTCAAGAAGAATTAAAAGCGTCCGGAAATTCAATGATTGCTAAAGTTGCTTCGGATTTGAAGCAATTGGACAGCGTTATTCAGCAAGTAGCGCAGGGCCAAACTTTAAGTTCCGCTACCGTATTGGAATTAACCCAACTGTATCCAGATGAGCTAAACGATAAAATCATTCAAACAGCAAATGGTATGTCCTTACAAGAGAGCGCTCTAATTAAACTAAGAAAAGCTATTATTGATCATGCAAGAGAGCAGTTAAAGAATCAAACCCTATCGACTACGGCAACTTACAATAATGTTCTGGCCAGATTAAAAATGTATGGAATTGAAATCCAAGCTCTGGATAAAGTAGAGGATCGTAATAAGGCAATAGCTGAATTGGAAAAAAAGAAGCTTCCACTACCTACTAGCCCATTCTCGTCCGGAGATCAAAAAACAGGCCCATTTGGTCTATTCATGCCTTTTGTTATTGATAAAGTTAAAGAATATAATGCTCAAATCCAAGATACACAGGATCAAGTAAAAGACACAGGGAAAATTGTAGATGATTTCTTTTCCATGATAAATAACTTTGAAAAAAGTTATAGCCAGTATGGCGGGGGCTCTAAAAGCTCTTCTTCCTCCTCCTCTAAAGTCAGCGAGCCCGAATACAAGCCAAGCTTAAACCTGTCCAGGGCAGAAGAGGAAATCAAAGCGTACAACCGTCTCCTGGAGGACAATCAGCGGCGGATCGATGATGCAATTGCCAAGGGCAAGCCTTACAGCAGCCTGCTGAAAAACCGGATTCAAATCTATCGTGATCTGTCAACAGCAATGACCAAGCTGCAGAGTACACAGCTAAAGGAGCAGAATGATTTGAAGGTCAAGCTGAACAAGCTTGGACTCGTCGATGATAGCGGGCAAATCCGGGATAATCTGTCTGACCGGTTGTTGAAATTAAGCAAAGGCAAAGCGGGTGACCGTCTGAATCTGTCCATGGATCAGATCGAAAAGATGGTAACGGATTTTGTAGGGCTGAAGGACAAGGTAAACCAGACCAAGCAAGAGCTTAGTCAGCTTACAGAGGATATTGTACAGGCTATCGGAACTAATCTTCGCCAAATTCAGGCTGCGGGGTCAGGCAAGCGTGATGCAATCGGGCGGAGAATTTCTCTGATGGGTGAAATCAATACGCAGGAGGAACTTCAGGCACTTAACGGGTATACAGAGCGAATTATCAGCTCGCTTAAGGAAGACCAAAAAAAAGTATGGAATGAAATTGTGAAGCTGAAAGGGATTATGAAAGACCCGAAGGCCACTCCTGAAATGAAAAGTGCGGCAGAAAAAGGATTGTCCGATTATCTAAATGAGGCGAACAAGCTGAATCTGGAGATGGTCCAGAAAAACGAGGAGCTTGGCAAAAGCCAGGCAGAGAGTATTGTATTCGGCTTTAACAAACGTATCGAAGATTTGGAATTCGAGCGTTCTTTGCTGGGAGATACAGAAGAGGACAAGAAAAAGGCAGAGGAGTTAAATGAACAGATCAAGCAAACGACTCTGGATGCCCGTACCCGGTTAAATGCGCAAATTGTGGAATTACAGCGAAAACTGAATACGGATCTGGATGCGGCTGAGCGGCTTCGTGCGCAAACGAAGCTGGAGGTATTGCAGAAGTCGGACAGGCAATACCAGCTTAGTCTTAGCAATATGGCCAAGGAAGAGGAGCGGCGCAGACAGGATCAAATCAAGGCAAGAGAGTCTCAGGCGGATGCCATAATCGCGAATTACAAGAAGATGCTGGAGAAGGAGCAAAAGCTCCGTCAGGACGCTATAGCCAAAGAAAAAGAAGAGGAAAACGAGCGCCATAGCAAGAGAATGGAGCATCTCGATGAAGAGATGCGGAAATTCGAGGAGAACATGCAGGCCCAGATGAAGGCTCTTGACCGCCAAAGCAGTGAAGAGGATTACAAGGATGCGCTGGGCAAGCTGGATAAAGAGCGTCAAGCAATTGAAGATAAACTGAATGTGCTGGCATTGGACGATTCCTTTGAGAGCAAAGCGAAGCAAAAGGAGCTCCAGGAGCAGCTTGAGCAAAAACGGGAAGAAATTAATAAGTATGAGCGTGATCATGAGCGCAGTGAACGCAAGCAGGAAATGCAGGACCGGCTTGAGGAACGGAAGAGAACGATTGATCAAGAGAAAAGGCTGGAAACAGATACCCATAAGGAAACGTTGAACAATATCGATCTCCGGCAACAAGAATATGCGCGTCACTATGAAGAGTTGCTGACGAATGAGAAATTGTTCTATACGATGAAGCAAAATCTGTTGAGCGAAGATAGCGCGACGGTTCTCTCGCAAATCGGTGAAATTCAGAGTGCTTACACTAATTTCTTTAAAACAATTGCCGAGAATTCAAAGGATTACGGGAAACAGATCGCGGCCAATTTGAAATATGCTTTTGGGCAGGATGAGAATGCGCTGAAGGATTATAAGGCTCCCTTTGAAGAGCGGAACAATGTGGTGCTCAATGACTGGAAGAAATATTTGGCTAACAAAAAGGAATACGAGGCACAGGGCACAACAGTTGCCAGACGATTGGAGCTTAAAAGGGAAAATACGGATCTCCGGGACAGAAACAAGTTCAAGGACGGCAGCTTTGAAGAGCTTAGCAAATCCTCGGGTCCTTTGTTTACAGCAGATACGGGCGGGGTAACCCCAAGCTTTGCAGGAAGCAAGTTCCTCCTTGCCCATGAGAAAGAGATGGTACTCAACAAGCTGGATACGAGCAATCTGCTTCAGACCATCCAGATTAGCCGGGATTTGGCAAGCCCGCTTCGCAAAGCAGCCGTGAACCTGCTGCCTGCTGCACAGTCTGCGGCCAACTCTGCCAAATCTGCACTGGGAACCGTCATTGAGAAGCTCTACATTGAAGTATCCGGCAAATTCTCGCAGCCAACCGGCGAGGATGTCGGGACAAGCATTATCAATTCTTTGCGGAGAAAGGGAATTACATTTGCTTAACCTGCCAACAGCAGAGTTTCAATCTTAGAAGGAGGTGACTTATGACAATTAGAGAAGCCGACTACTTCAAGTTTGCCGGAGTCGAAAGCACTCGCTTCGGCATTCGCAATGTCAACGTTACAAGCGGTATGCAGGAAGAACCTTTTGGCTCAAGCAGAAGCATTTCTGAAATTTCGGTGCGCGGACGCAGCAAGCCTTTTTTCCAGCATGTCAAGCGCGAGCCGTTAAGATTCCAAGTCTCTTTCGCCTTTGAGGATGCCTGGGACAAGCAAAAAATACGCGAAGTATGCAGGTGGCTAACCGAACAGGAATACTATCAGCCGTTAATTTTTACAAGTGATAATGAGCGAATTTTCTATGCCATGGTCGTCGATGATCCGGTGCTGGTGCATAATTGCCTTAGCCAGGGCTATGTGAATTTGAACTTTCGCTGTAATGATGCCTATGCTTATTCGCCCGCGGCGGTTAAAACCTATAAGTGGCGGGAAAAGTCGCGGCAAATCAACCGTACAAGCTTTCAACAGGGTGAAAGGCAGCACACGATTTTGAACAGCAGCGGTCAGATTACGCTCTCGCCACTGGCGGTAAAGTGGAACGATTATCCTTCGGATATGAAGTGGGAGCAGTTGAAATAGGGAAGGAGAATGGAGAAATGGCAAAAATAACGGAGAAGCTGAAGCTGATTCAGCCGGAGTTAACGGACAGCATTCAAAGTACCATCGATTCAATCGCGCAAAATATGAGGAAGCTGGATGATCAAGCAGATGAAGTATTTCCTGGCATTCCGACTAATGGAATCTGGAAGCAGCGCACCCGAATTTGGAATAGCGCACCTGCAATTGGTGCTCCGGTAGGGTGGGTGAATGTCCGTGAAGGGCAAATGGCACCTTCCTGGAATAAGCTCACCCTCTATAATACCGGACAAAAGATATTAACCAAAGAAAACAACGGCCGTGTGTACACGTGTATTCAGTCCGGTTATAGCGGGCTTCAGGAGCCGGTATTCCCGCTGACAGCCGGATCAGAGGTCGAGGATACACGGGGGAAAACAGCCTGGTCCCCGATTGCGGCACGAACGGTGAATGAAATTGTGCTGCCGGGCGTAGCCAACGGTTTTTTCTATGTGTCGGTCATCAGCGGGCGGACAGGAAGCACTGAGCCAGTCTGGACGGTCGTTAACGGAAGCTCTGTCAATGACGGAGAAGTTGTCTGGCTGGCCTACAAAATTGCCAAGTGGAAGGAAGCAGGGGAGTCGGCTAACTTCCGGCCCTTCGGCATAATCGGGTGATGCGATGATTACCTGGGCAGATATGGCGAAGATGAAGGGATGGTATCTATCGGATGCCATCCCTATTGTAATGCAAGGGGATGGAGCGCTGAACTCTCTTTCCTGGGAAGCGGATGTGCCGGAGGGGACTTCGATAGAAGTCCAGACCAGCGTATCCTTTGACGGGGGCTATGATTGGACCCCATGGACAGCATGTGTAAGCGGCGGGAGTATTCCGGCCCTAACTCCGGAGACCTATCTGGGCAATGCGCATCTGAGATTCCGGGTATTCCTGAATACCGCCCAAATTGGCATTGTGCCTGTGTTCAAGCGTTTATGGATGGAATTCATCCCTGTTCTGGTCTTCAATAATGAAGGAGATACCTTTTGCAAGCCGGAGCTCTGGATTACGAAGACAGGCCAAGGAGCATTCACAATTACGAATACATCATACGGCAATCGGGTGTTTGCATTTGACAAGCTGGCAGATAAAGAAACGGTATATATCAGCAATGAGCGTCAGTATATCGAGTCTGATCTGGCGATATCGCTCCGCTATGAAAACTTTAATGACAATTATTTGGAGCTTCCGGCAGGCGTAAATATTTTAAGGCTTGAAGGAGACGCGGATTTGAAAATTCGTTACGAATTCAAATTGCTCCAGTAAAGGAGGTGAATGATGTGCTTGGAGAAATTCAGTATGACAAACGGCCTGTTGTGCCACAGCTCTTTTTGGCCAGGCCGGACAAAAGCATTATAAGCAAGCTAAGTGAAGCTTATGCGCTCCAATTATCGGTCAAGCTTCTGGCGGTCAATGAAATGAGCTTTCGCTTGCCCTATGAGCTGGAGATCAACCACCAGCTTGTCCGCAATCATAATATCGGACTACTGAGAGAGCATTACTATATTCAGGTGAAATGGGGGGCGATGACCCAGTGGTACCGGATTGCTTCTCTTCGCCGTGTAATGGAAGAAGGAGAAGATCACATGGAGGTCAGCGCATATTCGCTGGAGTATGAGCTGACAGACAAACTGGTCCGAGGGTATAATGTGGAATCCTACCATGCCAGACAAGTATTGAATGATCTGTTATCCAATACAATCTGGCAAATTGAATATATCGATGCGGATTTTGAGCTGACCTACCGGGCTTTCGAGTTTAGCCAGAATACGGTGCTCGATGCAATCTATAAGGTGGCTGAAACCTATAATGCAATTGTTGAGTTTGATACGAATAACCGCACATTAAGAATGATGAAGCCGGAGCTGCATGGAACGTATAAGGGGCTTAATTTCACCTATGAGCAGTACTTGAAGACACTCGACCGCTCCTCTAATTCGGATGAGCTGATTACACGGCTCATTCCCGAAGGCAAGGACGGGCTTGGCATTCATCGGGTAAATCCAAGCGGCCAAGCTTATATCGAAAATTACAGCTTCTTTATGTATCCGTTCGAACGTGACGAACAGCGCCGTGTTGTCCAGTCCAGCCATTATATGTCGGATAGCCTGTGTCATGCATTATTGGCTTATGAAGCCAAGCTGGAAGCCAATCAGGATCAATTCCGCGTGCTCACAGAGGAGCGAAGCAGCCGCAACTCCCGTATTGCGGCACTTCAGTCGCAGCTCTCCGAACTGAAGAAGCAGGAGAAAGTCATAACGGACACGATGATTTCCCAGCAGTTTAACGAGGAAATGTTTTTTGAGAAATACATGTATCAGGGCAGTTCAGTTACGAATGTGTTTCCGCTTAAGACAGTACTTCCCTATGTCATTCTCTGCAAAGTCAGCAAGCCTGCCGGAATAACAATTTCCATTAATGGCTCACCGAAGGCCGTTGCCGAAAATCGTTGGGTTATGCTGGGTAAAACGGCCCGTGCAGAATCGGCCTATGTTCAGGTGAACGGTCCGGCATCAGGGGCAGAAATCTTTATTCAGGTTGCCAGTCTGTCAAAGGAAGAGTTCGATACGATTGCCAATGACGAAGCGCTTATTGAACGCTACAATCTGGACAGGAAGCAAAAGCAAATTGCTGACAAGCAGCATGAAATTGATGAAGAAAAGGTGCAGCTGGACACGCTGCTCCAACAGATTGCAGAATTGCAAAAGGAACTAAAAGCGGAAAACAATTTCACCCCGCAGCAGCTGCAAGAGCTGAATCCCTATGTGAAGACAAAGGAGTTTAAAGATGACCGGTATATTGACGAGCAGGATTTGCTTGAGGCCGCGCAAGAGAAATTCAAGGAGCTTCAGAAGCCGCAAACTTCAATCCGAATGGATGTTGTTGATTTTCTTGACATCGTAGAGGAGCAAGGCAATTGGAACAAGCTTGTGCTTGGGGATCAGGTGTTGGTGAAGTACGCCAAATTGGGTATCCGGGTTACGGCAAAAATGATTGAGTTCAGCTACGATTATGAGGCGGCATCGATCAGTATCGTGATTGCGAATGTAAAAGAAATTAATGACGATGCCCGCAAGCTGGAGAGCTATATCGGCAGCAGCAAAAATACTTCTATTACCGTGGATTTGAATAAGCACCGTTGGGGCAAGGCCGTATACGATGCTAGTGAAATGAGCCGCTTGTTCGATTCATTCTGGGATAAGGTAACGGATCAAATTAATATGGCGGTGAACGAGACCGTAACACTTGACCAGAAGGGAATCACTATTACGGACTCGAATAATCCCGCAAGGTTCCTGCGCCTGACACATGGCGCAATCGGGTTGACACGTTCAGGCGGGTTGCGCTATGAAACAGCGTTGACTGCTGACGGCCTTATTGCCGAGGTTGTACTCGGCAAGCTGATTCTCGGTTCGAGGGTGACGATCGGGGATGATGACGGCATCTGGATGACAGAGGGCCCGCGTACAACTATAACGGACCGCTGCGGAAGAGAAGCTATGAAGCTTGGGCTGTATACGGCAGAACCGGACCGCTACGGAATGGTGGTCAACCGCTATGAGCCGGAGCCTGCATGCAGTGATAGGCTGATGAACAAAATCATTGTTGATTCTGAAGCCGGATTTGTGATTCAACAGCGCTCGGGGCAGCGCTTTGAAGATGTGGCATGGCTGGATACGGCAGGATTGCTCAACGTCCGGAAGCTTCAAATTCAGGCGATGGACGGAATTCTATCTAATGGAATTGAGATTGATAGTGTGAGTGGCATCGTCATTACCCGCTCAGATGGCAGGGTGCGCGGAAAGTTTAACGCGATGGATGGACTTGTCTTCGAGCGCCATGAGGGCAATAAGTGGGTGAAGAAGTTTTTCTTTGAGCCTGGCGGACGCTTTTATGCAGAGGACTTGTTTGCCAAACGGCTGACGATTTCCAATGATGCGGACGATGTATTGATCGATGCGCGGGATGACTATTTGAATATCGGGCGCTTTGAGACCATTATAACGGATGGCAAGCTGACCGCAATTGAGAAGCTGGTACTGCTTCAGGAATGGGAGACCATTCAGACGGAATATTTGAAGCTGCTGCCGCAGGCGAACCAATACCGGACCTCGCAACGGGATAACGGGCAGACTGTGCTTATCGATATTCCTCCATTCACAACAGCATATAACGAACTGGAGGCTTATGTCCGCCCGCTGCTTGCAGATATGACGGTTACGACTGAGATTGACCGTGCCGAGTTCAAGAGTAAATTTCAAACCTATTACGATCAGGTCCGGCGGATTTTGAACGAGATTACGAACGCGCTCAAGTGGAGCAGTGTACAGCTCGGGCAAAATTATAATAAAGTCGTCATCGATGCGAAGGATGGGATTACCGTTACCCGTACAGATCAAATTGTAAAGCTGACAATGAATGCTTCATCCGGAATACGGATTGACCGCCGGGGGGAACCTGTACTTTTCGCAGATGAGTATGGTACTTTGCATGCATTGGATTTGGTTGCGAAGCGTCTGAAGATTACAGCTGCTCCTTTTGACGGCGGGACGAAGGATGATCTGCTGATTGATGCGGAAAACCGGATGATTGACTTCTCCAAGTTCACCCTGATTGCCGGGAAGCTGAATGCAGACAATATCGCATCTTCAATTGTAACGGCAGAGGATGGTTTTATTAGCAATCTGATCAGCAATAAGGTCAAAACTGTCGGCAGGCAGGCGGAGACCGCATGGTCCAATTACATTCATATTCAAGACAATAAGGCGATGTGGATTACCGGACAAGCCAAAGCCGGGACAGGCACGCAGCGCAAGAATGCGCTGGATGAACCTTTTTACTGGCGTGATGCGCAGCGCAGCGGCCTGACAACAGAAGTTACACCATACCCTGTCATGCAGTATGAGATGAATGAGAAAGTAAAAATGCTGCTGCAATTTGAAGGAGAAGGGTCTGCTGCTTATCCGCAGATTGTGCTTGGCGAAGGTGACGGAAATGAGGATTCAGATGGCGTATTCCGGAAGGGAAAGGCATTCCTTGAAAAGCCGCCGGGAAGCTTCGACATGGTGTACTATAACCAGGGATATGGTCGTAAACGCAGCATCCGGCTTCAAGATGAAGGGATGCATTTCTTGTCTGAAAATAACTTGATCAGCATGGAGGCCAAAGACTACATCTGCACCGTAGACGAGGCTGGCAGTCTGGTCATGAAGCATGAGAAGGGCTCATCCATTACGATGACCAAAGATGGGGATATCCAGATTACGGCTGCCCGGGATATCGTCATTAAGGCTGCACGCAATGTCAAGCTGAACGGGGCAAGATTGGATCTAAACACGGCAGGATAAGTGGGCCAGATTGATAGGAGGAGATGCCGATGCCGGGTGCTGCATTTGACGGCAGTAAAACAAAAGATTCTACCGCGACTGATATTACGTATCAGATCTGGAATCCGTGGAAATATCCATATCCCTGCGGAACGCCTGAATTCCCTGCTACTTGCTACAATGGCGGTTATGACAACTATAACGGAACTTCCATTGTACGAGGAACTATACAAGCTTCTGCAACCAGCGTATACATTAATGGCAAGGCAGCTGCACTGATGAATGACAGAGTGCGGGAAGAAGAGACGCCGCAGGGATTGCCCGGAGGTGCTGTCAATATACGCAATGCTGACGGGGGCTTTGGACAAGTTACATCAGGAAACAATGTGCAGGTGTATTGTGAAGGCAAGCTGCTTGCAGTCATAGGCAGTACAGCCAGAACCCATGCCAACGGGAGTACAAATATTGCCGACGGCAGTACAAATGTTATTATTGGCTAGACTGCAAACGAACAGTGAAAGGAGGTGAAAGAAATGGCAAGTTTACAGACACATCTGGAATACAATGATCCCCTCATTATGCTGCACAGGAGTGGAAAGCCGGGGGATGAGCTGAAGCCAAGAAGTGACTCACTCCCGATTATTAATCATATGATTACGCTGCTGGAGACGCCATCCGAGTTCCATAAGGTCCAGATTAGCAATATGACGGAAATTACAATGGAGCTGTTTCATCAAAAACGCTCGCTGGAGCCAAATGAATTTGTCGTGAATTATACGAATGGAATCATCACTTTTCATCCTTCACTGGAGGGTCATAGCAAAATATGCTCCTATATGGGGCGAGGGCTAATCATGTACCCTGCCAGTAAAATTTACGCTATGGCAAGCCGCAATCCGGATGTGGTGGTCACTTTACAAGATTACATTGTTGAAATTCAAAATAAGCTCAACGATGCTCATCTGGCGATGGAACGTGTGGAAGCCGTCATTAGTGAGGCGAGGATGGCGCTGGATAAAACGTATACCGCGACAGATAACGCCAACCGTTCTGCAGATGCTGCAGATCAGGCAAGTGCCGCTGCATGGGATGCCTACAAAACAACACGTCTTGTCTTCATGCCTCCTGCTGCAGATGAAACACAGATGAAAACCATGTATCCTTTACCCGAAGTGGGCTGGACCGTACAGACATACACGGACGGCAAACGTTACCGCTATGACGGGCGTAAATGGGAACTGATCGATATCTTCGGATCGGGCATGCTCCCGGTTAACGAGCACAAGGATGGCCTGATGAGTGTGGCAGAGCATCTCAAGCTTAAATCCATACCGCTCGAAGTAAAGGAGAAAGTAATGGTGTTTTGTATGCCTTATGTGTATCAGGGGCCACAGGAGACGATGATCATGTTCCCGTTTCATGGGGAGATTGTCTCTATTGATGCGATCTGCGGCATGGCTGGAGAGACAGACACCGAGATTTATATTGAGAAAACCAGAAATCTCAAAACGTGGACCAGTATTATGAAGGAACGGGTGCGCTTCAGGCCGCAGGAGCAGTTTGACGACAGAACCTCTGAACTGCTTCACAGCAGTGTGGAAAAAGGGGATATTTTCAGAGTCCATATCGCCCGTCAGGGGATGGGCATTCAAAATATAACCTTGGAGATGAAAATCAGGATTTGATTTTTAAGTTTTATAACCGACGAATCATTCTTAGTTAAGCAGCTTTTAACTGCAATTTTAAAACCAAAACGAAAATGAAAAGAGGAATAATTATGAATGTACCCGTTATTACATGGATGGACAGCAACAATGCAAATGAGATAACAACCCCATTCAACTTTGGCGTTATCGATGCAGGAGATCCAAGCCCTATTTATACGTTTAATATCTGGAACAATAAGGGCGGCAAAACAGAACTTCCAAAAATGGAGGATTGTACGATTACCACAGTGGATATGGATGGCGGTTCCGGTGAGGCTCCCGGCAAAGAAGTGCAACTGGTGTCAGGTAACTGGTTCCGCGCACAGGTCGATTCGCTTGGGGAAACGGATCTCGGGCAGGAAACGAGTAAAATCGGGAAGGACTTCTCCAAGCCAATTGGAACGAAAGGGAAGACAACAAAAGACGACACAGGTGCGAGCTATCCAACTCCGCTCTCTCCGGCTGCGAAAGAAATTTTGGGTGTTCGAAATAACGGTTTGAAGGATGATGCTGCAGGTAATTATGTAACCGTAAGTCTGCGCGCATTCGTACCATTGGATGCAAGAAGCGGCCAGCAGGCATTTAAGCTGCGGGTTTCTTATCGTTATGTGTAAGGGAGCAAAGTGGTGAAGAGCATCCGCTACGCGGAAAACTTCATCTTCCGATTCCTCTTGTCCCCAAATTTAATTGAACATCATTCATAAGGTGAAAATTCGGGGACAAATGGAAACGCTGACGCTTCTACAGATGAAGATTTCCACTCCGCTCTTTGTTTCACCACTTTTTGAAATGGGCAGGGTGGCAGTCAGTTACTGAACGCACTGACTGCAAATTATCAGGATTTTAGTGCGAAGCAGCTAGCACAGGCCTTATCTGACCAAAGATGGAGTCCAGTGTGTCTGGCACATTAATAGAAATATTAGAAACGGCGGCTGTCATTCTCTTGAGGGAATTGAACAGCCGTTTTCTTTTTTTGAACCGTATGGAAAGAAACAGTATAGGAGGAACCTATATGATACTTGGGAATTACCAGTATACACGCACACCTGTCGCTCAGCATTTTATGTGGGTGGCGGATTATTATGATCATACCAGTCTCACTGAATTTGATTTGAATACCCAGCACCCGAACAACTTTTATACCATCGATCGCAACAAGCTTGTCCGCTTTGGACTTATCGGCAGCGGATCGCAAATATTTTTCGATATCGCGGATGGCATTTTTGAATTAAACCGCCATCGTATTTCGGTGACATATTCGCCAAATAGCAAGGAAGAATATCCGCTGACAGGCAGAAATTTGGTCTATCAGGACATTATTGCATACAAAGACGCTGTCGCAGATGCCAATTTGCTTAAACAGGAAGCGGGGGGCATGTTTAACCAGCAGATTACGGCTTTTAACGTGGGATATAAGAAGCAATTAGAGTTCGAGGGTATCTGTATTCATTATCAAAATATATTGACAGTCCCTGCGAATGCTCCGGCATTTATGCAAATTAAGCTGACCTCGGAGCAGGCATTGGAGGGCAAACTGAATATTCGTGTGAATGGAAGACTCGCTGCCTGTATGGATGCGCCTTTACAGGCTAACGTTACGGGATCGGTGAATTGGCAAATTACAAGCTAAGGAGGAGAGTGCGAGATGGAAGGATTATATAGGGACCCTTATAACAGAGTATGGGGAGGGAAATCAATCAATGGAACATTGGAAATTACAATTGGCAACAATGAGCTGGTTATTGAGACGGGGAGCAAACAATATAAAATAACAGTGCCGGTGAGAAACTACCATACTGAATTTACAACGAATCAGTCCGGATTAATTAATGAAATGAAACAGCAAAGCCTAGTGAAGTCATTGCCTGTTGAGGTCATGCTTGGCGGCATTCACCAGAATGCGAAGTTTAACGTGGTTGTACTGCGCATGACCAATAGTGAGGGGATTACGGGACTGTCCGGCAGTTTTTATGAACAATGGATGCGTCCGGAATAGGGGGTTAGGATATGGCGCTTGATCGCATTCAAGAGATCGAGATACCGCTTGATCTGAGTCAGGGAACCTTTTACAACACAGAATATAGGGATGGTTTCCTTCAGTTAAAGCGGGTCCGGATAAGTGACAATGAGAATGAAGTCTTTTACCCGTTTGGGTATTGGGAGTCCGACGATTCATTCATGAAGGACAAGGTTTCCGCGTTTAAGCGGCTTGCTTCCGATCGTGTGATCGTGAAGAACGGGACCTATCGCATTCTGACAGCGTCTTCGCCTGACCGGAGCAATTGGACTCCCTGGAACGAGATTAATGGGGAATCCGGGGAGATTATAAGCCCTGTGAACCAGTTTGCAAAGGTTCGGATTGAGATTACTTCTTCTCATCATTTGGAAGTCATTACTACTGACGACTTTAGTGTGCAGGGGAAATACAATCATCCTTTTGTGAATTCAGACGAAGGTGTGTTGGAGTTAAAGAAGAAGCATCATCTCGAGATGATCAAAAATGAGCAATGGAATGAACCAGGGGTAGTATTTAAGAGGAAAATTCAGAAAAATGTATACAAGAAAATTAATAAGCTGGCTTTGCTACCCGATGTTGCAGCTTATCATTTTATTAAGTATGGAGATCAGTATATTTCTTATAGAGATGGGATTAAGAATGTGTTGTCTGAGCCGGGAAAGCGTGAGTTTGAGAGTAGTGGGATGCTGGATTTAAACATACTTAAAAGAGAGAAAAAGAAAATAAGAAGAACTATGACTCTTGACGAACAGGGTAGTGATGGGAGAATTTATCGTAAACATCTGAGTTTAAGAAAGGAGTTTCAAATAATAGAGATAAAAATAACTTAAAGGAGATAAACGATGGAGATCATTAATGTTACGCTAAATCCAAATGATAAAGGAGCGGACGTTGCACTTAGTGACAATAATTTAGTGGCAACTAATAATTCACAAAGGTTATCTTCAGTAAGAGCAACACACGGTAAAACAATTGGGAAATGGTATTGGGAAATTACAATTCTCGAGAGTAATTCGAGTACTGCGATTGGTATATCAACTAAATCTTTTTCAATTTCTTCGGATACAGTGACATCTAATAATCAACGCTCTTACTTTGTAAATGGTTCTATATTTCCTGGAAACATAAAGTATGGTAGTAAGTTAGCTAAAGGTGATGTTATTGGTGTTGCTTTGGATCTTGAAGATAAAACACTTGAATTTTATCAGAATGGTGTGAGCTTGGGAGTATCACATAGTAATTTAGAGGTTTTTAATGAGGTATTCCCAACAGCAATTTTTAATAGTTATTCAACTACAGGAACACCAAGTAATAGAGCATTAAAATTTAATTTTGGTGCTGCCCCGTTCATGTTTTCTATTCCAAAAGGATATTATTCTTTTGATGGTAGGAAAAATAGTTTTATTAATAATATTGTATTTTCATCCGAGGGTAAAATTTACTCATGTGAGAGTAATGATAAAGATTGTATCCCAATAATGTCTTCTAATAATGCGCCATCAGGAAGAGCATTTGGGAATGCCTCTACAGCATGGCATGCATTTAATAAAGCTGAAACTCCCAGATATACAACTCCTAGTGGAAGTGGGGGGGAAGGATATGTAGGTTATGAATTTGAAGAACCAATTTGCATTTCAAAATATAGTGTCAATGTAGCGATAAATAATAGCTTAAATGCACAATTTCCTAAAGCATGGACATTTGAAGGAAGTAATGATGATAAAAATTGGAATATATTAGATGATCAAATTGATCAATTTTGGGTTGGTAATTTAACAAGAGAATATGTATTTTTAAATAATTCTAAATACTTAATGTATAGGATTAATTTTAGAGAGAATCATGGGAGTTCAATTAATACGGTTATTTCAAACCTAGCAATGTATGAGCCTGATGTATTAATAACTATCGACTCTTATTCAGAATATTCCCTTATTAAGTATGGATATAATGACCCATTTACTTTGAATCATTTTAATCAAAATAAAAATATTATATTTGAGAATGTGAGCCTGGGTTTAGGGAAAAAATTTGAACATTCTGTCAATCTTTCAAAACGAAGACTTAAACATATTAAATTAATTTAGTTTGGAGCTTCTTTGAAGGATATAATTGTAATCGGTCTGGAGGCGGAATGATGTATTTTTTAACACAGAATGCAATACCTAAAATGACTTCATACAATAATCCATCTGGCATTGCCAGTGCAAGTTCAGAAAACTCTACATCATATTCAGCATGGAGAGCATTTGGAGGAGGGAATTGGGCAACTGCCAATAATGTAAGATCTGGATGGCTGAAGTATCAGTTCCCTTCACCAATTATTATAAGTAAATATATGATTAATTCAGGCAGTGTAACAGTTTCTTTTAATGCGAAGGATTGGACGTTTGAAGCATCAAATAATGATGTTGACTGGACTGTTTTAGATACAAGAATAGGTGAAACAAATTGGCAGAATTATGAGGAACGAACGTATGAGATAGAAAATAAAATTCCTTTTCTAATTTACAGGATAAATGTATTGAACAACAATGGAGGAAATTATTTATATTTAAGTCAACTTAAAATGTTTGAATTGAAATTTGATTATAAGTTTTTACTTTCTTTAAATAATAAGAGATATTCTATTGTTCCTGACTATAGTGAAGCAGAAACTTTAATACCTAAAATGACCAGTAATATTACGCCTTCTGGGCGGGCTTTTGCAAGTAGTATTTACAACTCTAGTTATGATGCTTGGCGAGCTTTTGATCAGATAGATAATAATGAAGGATTTGCTTCTGCTTTTGGAAGTGGAGGTATAGGTTACTTAGGTTATGAATTTGTAAAACCTGTTATAGTTGGAAAGTATGGAGTGAGAAGCATGAACGGCTTATCCCATCTTTCTAAAATGCCAAGGGACTGGACTTTTGAAGGCTCTAATGATGGAGTCGAATGGTTAGTATTGGATAAGCAGATTAATCAAACTTGGACAGCTATTAATACTGATAAGGAATATGTGATAAATAATAAAATTCCTTTTAAAATGTACAGGTTAAATTGGACTGCGAATAATGGGTTCATAAGCTACACAGACATCAATGAGCTTACAATGTTTGAGTATATTCCTGGGACTCTCATTTATCTGGAATCAGGATCGGAATCAAACTTTCTTAATTATGGACTAGATAAGAATCAGACAATAAATCTAACATCTGAAAATACTAGAATAAATTATGTGGCACAAAAAAATGTGTTGCTTGGTTCAGGCAAGGTAATTAAACAAAGCATTGATTCGTTTAAAACATCAATTAAAAAGGTTGCAATCGAGTAACTAATTGATTAGTGGAGAGGAGTGATTTATTTAAATGCCTTATATTAGTAACAATATTGTCCCTGATATGACCAGTGATACTAGTCCCTCAGGTAAGTCAAGCGCAAGCGATATTCAAAGTAGTTCATATCCAGCATGGAAAGCTTTTAGCTATAATGAAAAAGAAAGCTGGTCTATAAAAAGAGATAGTGAACAAAGTCCTGCATGGATTGCTTATGAATTTCAGAAGCCCAAAAGAATTGTTTGCTACTCTTTACTGGTGGATACTACCTGGAATCCTATTCAAACGTGGAATTTTGAGGCTTCAAATGATGGGAAACAGTGGACTGTGCTGCAAAGTTATGTTTTAACTAACAGCTGGTCGCAATTTCCTATGCAAGTTTTTGATGTAAATAATTCAAATTACTATACGCAATACAGAATTAATATTACTAATAGAAGATCAGTAGCTCTATATGTGTACAGAATTGAAATGATGGAATTAAATTACTATAGTAATATACTTATTCATCACTCTGGTAACTTTAAAAAATTTCATTTGGATGGATGGGTATCGATTAATAGTTTAAATCCGAATGAAGAAGATTTTATAGAACACGGTATGCAAGATATTAATTCCATTCCCGAATCTGCCTGGGCCGAGCTGCAAGGCGAGATCGAGCTTTGCTATTACACAGACGATCCAAATAAAAATGAAGTCATATTCAAGGTCGAAACCGAACCCTTCACACTCGAGGATGAATTCAAGGACCAAACGATCTCAATTCTGGAGTACACAGATGATCCTTATCAGACAGAGTCGGTGATTACGCTCGAAACCGAGCCGTTTACTCTTTACGATGAGCTAGGGGATAATGTCGATGTTCTCTACTACACGGATGACCCTGACAAGACAGAAGCAACGCTGGAGATTACAGCAAACTACAGTCCCTTGGACGAACTGGATGGCGATGTGGAGGTCGTAACCTGGACTGCCGAGGAGCCCGAAGAGAAAATGATTTTGGAAGTAGAAGCGACTCCGGTACAACAATTAGTCATTCAGCCAGAGGAGTTTAAGCTTTATGGAGACTTGCACCAAATTCTGTTGAACAAGGTTGGAGAATTGGGTACTCTTCGATTCTTATTATCTTTTGACAACGGCCGCACATGGCAAGCGTGCAAGTACAAAGAATGGTATACAGTAGATATTCAAAATATCAACAGCGTGAAGTCGCGGGGCATGAGTGCATACGACCTATCCAAGCTAAATCAGAGCTTATTTAAAAGCAAGGGTGAAAGCATCCGAATTGCTTATCTTCTGGATGACTCGATTCATACGAATGAATCCATAGGGATCAATAATGTCGCCTTATCGGTTAACTCGCCAACCGGGAACGTCAAATTTGGTAATCTAAACTTTCATGTCCTGAATACAGTTGCAACAGCCCAACTAACGTTTACAGGCAACAAGATTCGCGGTGATGTAGAAGACGAAGAGCAGGGCAACGTACAATACAGAGTCTTTTTGAATGATAACCCTTATTATCCTCAGGATGGGAGTTTTACTTCTTTAGCGCCTTCCCCTGTAGAAATCAATCTGAATATTTCCGAACGTCAGCTGCATTTTGACCGGGATAACAAGCTTAGAGTGGAGTTCAGGGACGGCTGGGGTAAGAGTGATGTATGGGAGACTGTATTTACGGGCACCTATTCCGGCATTATGTTCAAGGATGAGTCAGGACAATATTTGACTAATTCATTCGGAGAGCTGCTGAAGCATCTTGATTTTGGAACCATTATAGCAGGGCAAACTACACTGGAGAAAAAAGTTGTCGTAAAGAACCAGATGGGAGAAAGGGTACAAAATCTCCAACTGGAGGTTGTAAAAGAAAAGCTGCCGGATGGTGTGGCGGTTCAATTGTCACGTACAGCTTCTCCGTTCAGGGATGAGGCTTCTTTGCTGTTTAACAAATTTTTCGAACCGGAGGAGGAGTTGGAGTTCTACGTCAGACTTTCAACACGTATAACAGCGGCGCCTGCACCGCATGGCAGATTTGAGATTAGGGCAAAGGCGGATGCCGTATAACATCTCAATACAATGAGATAGGATGTGAGAAAGGTTGGATGATTATATTGAGCTTGATAGTGAATTAGCTGTCAAAACGTATGCTGAGAATCGGATGATTGGTTCATTCAAACTGTATTCTCCAGCAGTCGATGAGCGGCAAGCACTACTTGTCGTTAAACAAAAAGATAACGATGATAAAAACGCATTTCTGTCTGTCCGGACGGAACATGAAGCTGACAAGGCAGCATGGCTTCATATAAAATATCGCGGCAATGATGATCTATGCGGTATTCTTACAGCCATCCCGTCATCTGAAGTAAAAGCTGTGCTGGAGATCCGTCCTCATAACCGGATGTTCGGCAGCTTCGAATTATTGGAGGCCCCTCGCAAGCTTGTTGGGTTAACTGCAATAGCAGATGCGACAACACGAAGCCGTGAGGATTTGCAAACGATTAACTACGGAGACACGAAAAGCATGCTAATCGGGCGCAATCGTGACGAGAGCTTTGAGTCATTTGTGCGTTTTGCGAATCTGGATGAAGTTATACCCGATATATTATTCATTGAACGTGCTGTTCTCCGTCTTTACTATATTGAGCTTCCTCCAGACAGTATGTTGGAGATACATCACCCTAACCAATTGTGGCGGGAGATGGGAATTACGCATGCCAACAAGCCTTTATCTGACGAATTGCTAAGCGATCAATTCATAATTAATACTCGCGAGAGATACATTGAATTTGATGTGGCTGAAGCTGCACGCAGGTGGAGATCAGGAGAATTATTCAACAGCGGCTTCCTGGTGCGTACACCGGATAACCGAACAATCAGCTTCTATACTCGAGAATCCGACTTGCCGCCTCAGCTACGGGTATCCTATGTAACTTCTCAAGTGTATAGCATAGGCAGGGAAACGATCGACGCCACCATGTTCATTCATGGAAAAGGGAAAAAAGATATTAACGCGCTTCTGACTGTGCATAGTGATGTCGGGTTCGCCTTCCGTGAAGCCAGCCTCTATGTCCATCGGAAAGAAGATCCAATGGATTCGGACCATCCTGCATATATGAGCGTATCTTGCCCGGATTTGCACGGAGTCATTATGATTCAAAGACGGACTTGTGCCGAATTGGAATCAGAGATTTCGGTCAGATATAAAGGTGACGACCGGTATAATCCTGAAGCTGTAATAGGAGCAAGCCGTCCTCATCTGAACGCAATATTGACGGTTGATCCCAGGATGTCGATGCCAAGTGTAATCACAATAAAGCAATCTGATGATTCGTACAGAAAAGCCGAAATGACCGTCTCAAAACCAGACTTGAGCAGTTTTCTCACTGTATCCAATTACAAGAGAGACAATGCTTCGTTAGAGGCCTTGTTTGCTGCAAGAACACATCATGAGGATCCGAAAGAGGCCGTATTAACGGTCAACAAGCCAGAACTTATCGGACACTTTGCTGCTAAAGCTCTGGGTGAGGCTTGTATGGCCGGTACGCTTTATGTACCGTATTATGAAGATAAAGAAGCCGTGCTTACTATCAGCCGACCAGAAATGAATGCTGTTATGACCGTAAAGTATATAAACGAGCGTGAAGGTATACTTTGGGTGAAGGAACGCTCACTGCTCCCGGCTCTTCTTGATGTCAAAATCAAGAACGACCTGACAGCAACGCTTCTTGTGAAGCAAATATTTGAGCTGCAGAGTGATATCGTCATTAGCCGCCCTGATGTGGCAGCAATCATTCAGCCGAGGGTAACCGGGATTGAGGATTTGTCTGTTGTAGCGCAAATTCGCAAGCGGGATGCAGCGGATTTGCACAGTCTAATGTCGGTTAATGGAGTAGGCAACAAAGGTTATGCGTTTATTATGTAGTGAACATATATTTTAACTTCATTAGAACCAGCAGCAATATAGGAACTTATTTTCTCCTCAGGCTGCTGGTTTTTCCCCATTCAGCGCGAAGCAAAATTAAAGCACCAGCTCCGCATGCACTTCTCCACACTCCAGCACTTTACCCGTCTCCACAAATCCGAGAGAAGAATAGATTTTCTTTGCAGGCAGATTCTCCGGTTTATAGGTCAGTTCAATAACTTTGGCTTTCCCGCGGGGGAAGGTTCGTACGTATTCGATAACTTTGGCCATGACCTTTTTCCCATACCCTTTGCCTTGGTGATGCTTATCGATCATCATTTTAAATACACCGTAGCTGCTGTAATCAAAATTGCCATCCCCGTCATCATAGTACATCATAAGAAAACCGACCAGCGTATTCTCGTTATATACGGCAAACGTCATAATATCTTGGCCCTCGTCTGCTGCAATATAAGCTTCCGCGAGCGCATGCTGGTTGGAAGAGATGAATTGCTTCTGTTCTTCTGTGACGGACAATTCAATGCATGGAATAAAATTTTCCCAGGTGATTTTTCTAAACTCCAACATGTTTCCCCCATTCTATTGTGAGACACGAATTAACAAACTGTTCAAAGATTCCGGGCAGAGTGAAGCAGTCTATAGAAGTTAGGCCACTGAGTTCATTCACCGCTGCTTTGCAAGCAGTTATTCAATTTGTATTATTTCAGTACCATAATTTTGGGTATATTACAATTGAAAGAAGAAAATAAATTCCACACATGGCAATCGGCAAGAAATTTGAAATTAATTTTCGTGTTAGAATGGAATCAAAAGCTTGTGATTATTGATGTGATGAAAAGGGAGGAAGATCTTTCATGAGCGATGTGAAAAGAATTCAACCGATCATTCCGCACTTGTGGTTCGACAAAGAGGCGAAAGAAGCAGCGGAGTTCTATTGCTCTATATTTCCGGAATCCAAAATCAAGAACACAGCGACCTTGAATGAGACGCCTTCGGGCGATGCCGACCTTATTTCATTCAGCATCTGGGGACAGCCGTTTATGGCCATTTCAGCAGGGCCGTACTTTAAGATCAATCCTTCCATCTCATTCATTGTCAATTTCGATCCTTCCCGGTTAGATAACGCCAGAGAGAAGCTGGATGAGGTATGGGATAAGCTGTCTGATGGGGGTACGGCGCTGATGCCGATTGACAAGTACCCGTTCAGTGAAAGGTTCGGATGGATTCAGGACAAGTATGGAGTTACGTGGCAGCTCATGCTGACGAATCCGGAGGGGGAGCCGCGGCCGGAGATTGTTCCTTCCCTTTTATTCGTTAACGATAACTGTGGCAAGGCGGAGGAGGCACGTGAGTTCTACCTCTCTGTGTTCCAAAACTCCAAGGCCGGATCACTGATTCGCTATGGACCCGGTCAGGGGCCGAACAAGGAAGGCACTGTCATGTTCAGCGACTTTATGCTGGGGGATACCTGGTTTACGGCAATGGATGGCGCGCTGGATCATGCATTTAACTTCAACGAGGCGGTTTCGCTGCTGGTGAGTTGTGACACGCAAGAGGAAATCGACTACTATTGGGACAAGCTGTCGGCTGTACCTGAGGCGGAGCAGTGCGGCTGGCTGAAGGATAAATTCGGACTTTCCTGGCAAATTACCTCAAGCAAGCTGGAAGAGATGATGAGCAAGGGAACGGCGGAACAGCGCAATCGTGTTACGCAGGCATTTTTGAAGATGAAAAAGTTTAACGTTGCGGAACTGGAAAAGGCGTTTCACGGTGAAAAATCAGACTTGTAGTAGCAGGGCAGGAACCAAATACAAACAACCGGTCTTGTTTTAGGATCGGTTGTTTGCGTTTGCTCAGTCACCTGGCAACACGTATTTTGACGCTTGACCTTGGAGTATGCTCCAATGATACGCTAGACGCATGAAGTCATGCATAATTAACAAGAAATAGCGGAAGCTTTAAGCTGTATCAAAAGGAGGAATCTTGGATGCAAATCAAAGAATTTACTGAGAAGTATGGGATTTCTGGAGATACAGCCAGATATTATGAGGATGAAGGCTTGCTGCATCCGCTTCGTTTGCACAATGGATATCGTGATTATGATGAGGGCTGTGAACAAGCGTTAAAGTTTATTATAGTTCTTAAGAAATTAGGATTTTCCTTACAAGAAATAAAATTGATGCTGCAATTGGAGCAAAGCCCGATGTCCACACAGTGCAATTTAAACTCGGAGAACATGTTCACCGTCAAAATGGGCCACATTAGACAGCAAGTCTTATTTTATCAATCAGCGCTTAAGGCGTTAGAACTGGTTACGGATTTAATGGAGAATGGGGAATTTAAGAAGAATCGGCAAATGCTCAATCATTTATTCAATGAAATGTACAGTAGTATGAATAGCGGATCCCATTCTTAGCATTGATTCTTGCATCTTATTAATTCAAATAATGTTGAGGAGGCAGCAAGTATGAAGGTGCGAAAGATTTCCAGTCATATTACGAAGCTGGAGGTATGGATAGGCATTACATTTAGCGCATGGCTTGTAGAAGATGAAGACGGTGTGACGATTATTGATACGGGTATGCCGTTTATGGGTAAGGCCATTCTGCGAGAAGCGAGGAAGCTTGGAAAGATAAAGGCTGTCTTGCTGACACACGGGCATGGCGATCATGTCGGGGGATTGTCTTACATTGCTAAGGAGGCACGTATTCCTGTATATGCACACAAGCTAGAGCTGAAATACATTGAGGGAGAGGAACCGTTTCCGGGCAGAAAAAAAGCCGATCATCTGGTGGAGGCTGGTCTCGTACAGCCGCTGCCAACAGGCGAGGACCATCAACTGCTGCCGATACAAGGACTTATTCCGTATCATACACCAGGACATTCTCCTGGACATGTGGTCTATTATCACCCGGAAGATTCCGTATTAATTGGCGGGGATTTGTTCACCTCCAAGCGAGGCAAACTGCAGAAGCCTGCAAAGGTATTTACACCCAATATGAGTGAAGCAATTGCCAGCGGCGCAATTGTTAGAGAACTGAGACCCAGTCTTGTCAGTATTACACATAGCAAGGATGTTCAACATGCCTACGAGCACATTGATCAGTATTTACAGCAGAGCTAGTATATAAAGGTTATTTCGCCAGGCAATAAGCTGGGCATGAGTTCGGTACTGTGCCGGACTCATGCCTTTTAGTTTTGTTTAATTCGGCTATGATTGTAATCATCCGTGCTACGATTTCAGCCGCAGCTTTCTTACTTTTCCGGTATCATTTACCCCATAATAGTTTATAAAAGACATATAGAAACGAAAAAAATTCCGGTTTATACTATTTTTGAAAGCGCTTTTATATTTGTGTCTATAGGCGGGAAGGCGATTAATAATAGTTGCAATGAATGCAATGCAGCATGAAAGTAATTCTGAACCTACCCCAACCTCTTGAGGAGGAGAATACGATGGTAACCAGGCATTACGGCTATAAGTGTTCCTCTGTTCAATTCTGGATGACCAGCCTTCTAATACTCTCCATGGTTGCGTCCTATACGCTGCTTCATCCGGTCAAAGCCACAGCTGATGATGCAGGTGTCGATGTTACGCTGGGCGCAACCCCCGTCGAGAATGGCATTCATCCCAGGGCGGGAGACAATCCGGCCGGACTCATAACGGGTACAATTGACGGAAAGACCTACTGGCAGACGAACAAAAATTCCGCCAGCCCGCACACGTATTATCTGTATATGAACGTCAACGATACTTATCTCAAAAATAATTCGGATTATGATGTGCAAGTCAGTGTAACCTACTTCGATTCAGGGAACGGGAGATTGGTGCTGCAGTACGATTCCCTGGCGGCTGCCTTTAAGAATGCTCCTTTGCATAACTTCACAAACACAGGTAACTGGAAAACCAAGACGTATCTGCTCACAGATGCCTACTTTGGAAACCGGGCAAACGGGGCCGACTTTCGATTTTCGATCCAGGGAGACGGTACGCCCGCTACATCGAACTTGGAGTTGAAAATTGCTTCAGTGAAAGTTGTCAAGACAATCAAGCCGCCCCCTGGCACGGAAATCTCTGTTACCAATCCTGATTTGAAGTTCGTAGGAAGATGGGATAAGAGCTCAGGGACAGTGTACAAGAGCTACTGGGGCGGTTCGTATATGAAAACGAATTTTACAGGCACCCGCGTCTCAGTTAAGCTTGGCAGGTCGGCCAACATCTATGTTTCGATTGACGGTGGAGAGGATGTCCTGTTCAGCGGTGCAATAGACACGGTGAATTTGACACCGACCGCCTTGGCCAGCGGTACGCATTCCCTGAGAATTACCTCCGCTTCCGAAAATGATTTTCTGCAGATTCAAGGCCTAGTGCTGGATCCGGGAGCAAACACCCAGCCGACTGCACTGGGCAACAATCTGATTGAATTCGTTGGGGATTCGATTACATCCGGCTACCTCAATTCGAAAATAGCCTTGTCAGACTACGCCTGGATCGTCGGCGAGCAGCTTGGTGCCGAACACACCCAGATCGCTTTTCCGGGCATTTGTCTGGTCGATAATATCAAATGCTTTTCGCCTAATAGTATTGGCATGAGCAATCAGTTTTTCAAGATGCAATCCGTATATGATACGAATTCCCCGCTGTGGGACTTTAATACGTATCAGGCGCGTGCAGTCGTGATCAACCTGGGAACGAATGATAATTCCAATGGGGTGACGGACGCCGCCTTCCGGCAAACGTATATCACCTTCCTGCAAAATGTAAGGGCCAAGTATCCGTCGGCGGATATTTTTGTGATGAGACCATTCAACGGTTCCAAGGCTGCTCCGACGCTTACAGCCGTTCAAACCGTCCAGGCAGGGGGAGACAACAAACTGCATTATATCGATACAACTGGCTGGATCACGAATGCCGATACGATAGACGGCACTCATCCAAGCGATGCCGGTCATGTCAAAATAGCAGGTATGCTGGCCCCGCTGCTTAGCCCATATATGAACTGAGTTTTCGTGGGGCAGCGTGAGAGCTGGTAAAGCACATCAAATGATAGCTGAAGAGGCCGTGTGAAGACGGCCTCTTTGGTAATGTTTGAAGATCTCGCTAAAATTGAATTCATATTTTTGCTTTATGGATTTGTAGATATAATGAATAAATGGTATGTTTATCATATTAGGAGAATTATCTCAGTTTATTCACAAAAGTGAGCGTGGTTAGAATTTACACCTTATCACACTAACAATACACCTAAAGAATTGCAACAAGATAATGGGAAAGTTCCAGACGGTGAATACATTATACGTGAATCAAATACTAGACCTTCATCTTAGGAGTGAGACATGAATAAAAGAGCAGCAGGGGTTGTATTTATTAGTTTGGCAGTCATTCTATTTATTTTTCGAAATTCAGTATATTACATGAGTGGAGCTATCATTGCAGCTAGAAACGGGGAAGTTAACACTGGAATGCTTGCATCAGCATTAGATTTAATTGAACAGCCCTATTCAATTTTGCCTGAAATAGTTTGTTTGATTGTTGGTGCAGGATATGTCATATGGGCCGAAATGAAGAAGGAATAGTGATGAACATCAAGCCGCTCATTTTGAGCGGCTTTTTTCTGTGGTTAGACGGTTCACTTGCTTCTCAAAATACACAAGGCGGTGATCAATGTAATGGGAAGAGAAAGAGAAACCAAAGTGCTTTGACAGATTTTATTTTGCAGCTCTCTCGGGTGAAAAGAAAACTTCCAAAGTGACCCGCAAAATGAGTATTGTGAACCAATGCCTGACCAAGGCAGTTAGCCAAGGGGGATGTCCGAATCCTGATTATAGGCTGACGAAGTGAAATCACAGAGGACTTTTAGCGGAAGATTCAGACGCCTTGCTCCTACGCTTGAAGTTAATCAAGAAGCAACTCCATGCGCTCCATCCGCGCGGACTGCCCCCCGGGTTCGCCCCCTGGGCAATCCATACAAAAAAACGCCAACACAGTGTTTGATGACGTTTCTTTTTGTATGGAGCCAAGGGGGATGTCCGAATCCTGATTAAAGGCTGACGAAGCCGAGTCGCGGAGGACTATTAGCGGAAGATTCAGACGCCGTGCTCCTGCGCTTGAAGTTAATCAAGAAGCAAATCCATGCGCTCCGTCCGCGGGGGCTGAACCCTGGGTTCGCCCCCTAGGCAATCCATACAAAAAAACGCCATCACAGTGTGTGATGACGTTTCTTTTTTGTATGGAGCCAAGGGGGATCGAACCCCTGACCTCATCGCTGCCAGCGATGCGCTCTCCCTCCTAAGACAAATTCACTACCATTTGCAAGCTTGCAGAAATGAGTGACATGCAGCTTTAAATTAATGTCAATACCGTCTCTTTTAACAATCACGCTTTTCAAAAGTGCACTCAACATTATCTTTTTCTTATCTAAAGAAGATTTACCGAAAACTTCTTTCCAGTTCGGTATTTTTTTGCTTAAGAGTTCTATATCGCTTTTCTCTACTTTTTTCTCTAAAACCTTAACTTCTTCTTTAGCAATGGCCGTTACTAATTCATTAAGTTCTTCCCTCTTTTTTGCAATCAATGAGTTAAGCAATTTTGGTTCAAAAGAGCTTTGACCGAGTAAAGATTTCGTCACTTCCTCAGTAAGCACATTCAGTTCTTTTTCTTGCTGCAGTTTATCTTTTTCGAGTTGTTTGATTTTACTTAGGTCATTATCTAAATTATTTGTAATGTACTTATTCACTTCTGCTGTTAGATCCATTTCTTTCAGTTGATCCAAATACATATCGAGTTCTTCAAGAACCATAGATTCCACAATGTTAGGAGAGTGGATTGTTTTCCCGTCACAAGGTTTACCACTAGCTTTCCCGCTGCATCTATACTTCGGGGATGTCCATACTCTTTGTTCACCAGTTTTTAAAGTATAAGTTTTTCGGTTATATGTCGTGGTTAATGGAGCGCCGCAATGACCACACCATATCATACCAATCAGGAGCAAGGGACTTTTACTGAGTTTACTTGGTGTTATTCCTTCTTGTCCTTCGTCGCCTCCATCTTTTTTTGGAGCTCGACTTTTTCTTAATAATTGAATCCTATCCCACCTATCGGCCTCTATGATTACCAGTTCGGGTATTTGTTTTTTCGGAAGAATCCATTCTTCTGGATCTTGCATGTTAAAGACGCCCATTTCACTCTTCCTTTTTCCAATCGCGGGGAATCCTTTGTAAAGAGGGTTCCTTAAAATGAAATTGATAACACCTGCAGTCCAGTTTCCTCCGGTAGCAGACGGGACAAACGGGACCCTTTCTTCATTCATGAATTTCGCTATCCTCTTACCACCATAACCTTCCTCTGCCATTGTAAAAAAATCATCGATGATTTTTGCATCCTCTTCAACTATTTCTCGTTTAAATAAATCTTTTCCCTTTTTGTTCTTCAATCCAGAAAAAACAAGACGGTATCCAAATCCTGCTGATCCACCAGTAAAAAGACCATCTTCCGCCATTTGCTCTTGATTTTCAGTGACGCGTATGGAAGTTTTTTTACTCTCACCAGATGACTGCCAAAAACGCAAATAATTGACCAAGTGGTCAGTGTGATCTTCAAGTTTTTGTTGCCCTTCATTGACTGACCACATTTCAATGCCTTTTTCAACAAACCACCTTAACACAAAAGGAGTTTCGTCATCTCGCCTCCCTAACCTATCGAACATGAAGACGAGCAATACGTCAAATTCACCGTTCTCTGCATCAGTCTTAGCCTGTTGAATGGCATCACGATTTTTTGCAGATACTTTATACCCAGATACACCGCCTTCTGTGTAATCTTTAACAAAAACCCAGTCAGGCTTAGAAGCAATGAAATCTAAGCAAGCCCTTCTTTGAAGGGGTATATCATCACCATAAAGTTGTTTTTTGTCCGAGACTCGCCAAAGGCAAGCGACCCTTTTCTTTGTTAGAGGGGGAGTTTGTTTTTTCGCTGCCATCTAAAAACCTCCGCATGAGTTATTTATACTACCATAAATTTTACCTTAAATCTTTTTTAAAAAAAGACTTGTCTTTTACAAATCGTTTATGTATAATAAGGAAGTCCTTCGGGGAATTAGCTCAGTCTGGGAGAGCGCTTCGCTGGCAGCGAAGAGGTCAGGGGTTCGAGCCCCCTATTCTCCATAATGCAAAAAGACCTTCATAGAGAAGGTCTTTTTTTGTTTCCTCAAACTACTCCGCTATGTTCCGTCTTCCATTTCCCTGTTTTTCTGCCCTGCAACTGCCACCTATAGATGAGAACACTAAATAACATCATCAGACGCCTGAGATCAAACTGTGAACGATTATTTTCATGACAAGGACAAGTTGGTCGGAAAGAAATCAAAACTCTTTAGAAACGATTCTGCGGCGTTTGGTGATGTGTCTCTGAAAATGCTGAATACGCTTTTTAGAATCAAGGAATAGTAATAATCCCAGGAAGCCTATCGGCTCTCTTTTTCGTTACGCCAATCCTGCACATTATGCTTATCTGGGTCTTCCTCCTTTCCCCAGAGAGGCTAACGCGCTGACTGCAAGCGTTAAAAGGGTTGGATCGCAGGCGCTACGCCGGGCGTTAATAATCGGCACTATCGACTTACTTTTTATAATTTATTATGGTATCTTATGAAGATAATTACATAAAGGGTGATTGTATGTGGGAGGAGATTAAAAGCTACGTTTTTAGCGTAGGGGCGGTAGCGAGTTTCATTGGTCTTTTATGGATGGGTGTAAAATTTTTTAGTAAGAAGTACGTTTCGAATTACCTAGACTTAAATTTTAGTAAGAAGCTAGAAGACCACAAGCATGAATTAAGCCAAGTTACTGATTACATGAAGTTTGATCATAGCAGGAAACTTCAAGATTTCAATAAGTATACTACAAGAAAACATGAAGTTTACTCAGAGTTGTACCGACTGGTCAATATTTCTGAAGGGAATGTTGGTTACCTTGGGAAACTGGAAAATGAAGATATGTTCAAGGGAATGAGTGAAGAAGTAGTAAAAATCAAGCTGAAAGATGAATATGAATTGCCAGAAGAACTGTACATAAAGGAAATCACTCCATGGCGTACGGATGGTGAGTTTCAACAACGTCTATATATTTTCATTAGAGATGCCAGTTATGCAAGGGCAGTTAATTCCATCAGTAAAGCTAAAAATGAATTCTTGATCTGTTCTCTGTTTCTCTCGGAAGGCATTGAAAAAAAAGTAGAAGAACTTTTGTCAGTCTTGGAAAATCATCGTAGGCTGTATTTAAGGATGTGGGCGCTAAAAGATGCTAATCAAAATACAGAGAACTTAATTAAAGAAATTGCAAATGTCGCCAAGAGTAATAAAGAGGTAAGGAATGAATTAAAGGTAATGATGAGAAATGAACTTAAAATCGGGTACTATAACGAAGCTGATAGAGCTGCTCAATAGAGCGGCTTTTTTTATGTACATAAGTGCAAATATCTCTCGGCATTTGCCGGGTTTATATATATAGAAATGTAAATAAGTACAAATTTATCGATATCACAGGAGGTGTTTCGATTGAGTTTTGTTAGAGATTCCATCGTTAGACGTAGCGATGGGACACATGTTAATTTGGGAGATTTGATTAATGAGGATGGCACGATAAAGGTTAAGTTCGAAGGCGGGGGCGCTCCGGGTGAAGCGGTAGACGAAGAAGCCCGGGAAATGGCGCAATCTGCTAAGTTTAAGGATTACGCGCGAAAAGAAACGGTACCAAGAGGATTCGTTGATGAAGTCCCGGTTTTTGAAAAGCATCCAGGCAATCCTATTTTTAAACGCGATGATGCTGCTTGGTTACTTAGTAACAAGTATGCTATGTACTGGCCGAGTGTTATTCACGCCAAAGCCATTTACCCGAACGCTTTAGATGAGTTTTATATGTATTATTCAACTGACCATGCCGCGGACAAAGGGGGCATCGGACTAACAACGGCTCCGCATCCTCTTGGACCTTGGACGGATCGGGGACGAGTTTTTTATGACGACGCAGAAGGCAGTGGACACACTGAGACTCCTTCGGTAGTTTTTAATGAGGTGACAGGCAAGTTTCATATGTACTACCACATTGACTACTATGCGGGTGGCGGTACGGTTTACCGTTCACAGGCTACGTGTCTCGCAACGTCCGATGACGGGCTTACATGGACGCGATATAGTGGCAATCCAATAATCACAACGAGCGAACCAGAGTTCACGGGAGATGGTCATTGCGGGTACGCTCGCGTGTATCGTCAAGGCAGAATGTGGGTGGCTCATCACTTGCTTGGTGGTGGAGGCACGTACAAACTTGGGGTTTCTTATTCTGAGGACGGCATCAAATGGCAAATCGACCCACGTCCGATAGTCGGGTTCACAGACATCTTGGAGGATAAGGAAAAGACGAGGATTGAGTTCCATCACACCTTCCCGTTTTCGTTCAAATCAAAGCAGTGGATTGTGTGTACAATAAGCCCTTTTGAGACGGGCTTTAACTCTGCGAAAAAGAAAATGGTTGTTGCTAGATTTGAGCACGCCCGAAACATCCACTCCATCTATCCAGGGATCGACGAAGGAGATGCTGGCGAGTGGGATGCTGGCGCATTGAAGCAGCCCCAGGTGCTTGCATATCAAGGTAAACTGTATCTCTTTTACGCCGCCAATGGCCTTAATAATAAGGGTGCAATAGGCGTTGCAGTTGCGGAGGTGGTCTAATGATTAGAGATGCATGGGGAGTAGAGGTACCTTTTGCAAAAACCTCTAAACGTGTTGAGGAGAATTTCCTGATAACTACAGCGCTGCCTAGCTGGTTGACTGTTACTGGAGTAGGGACACCAACGCACACCATATCGCCCATCGAATCCAGTTACGGATACCTTGAAGTTAAAACGAGTACCGCGGTAGATGATACGGCGATCTTGAATATCTTTCCGAACGGCATTAACTTCTCGTCCTCGGTTAGGGAACTCCGATTAGAGCTTGAATCGTTCTTTTTTTCGAACGGTTCTCCTAACATCAATGTGTTTCTGGAGATGACGAACAGCTCAAAGAATAAAGGATTTTCGCTGTCCTCCACTCCGACCGAAGGTGAAGACACTAGAATTAAGACGTACAAATCATCAGGCCTGTCGGTTGATAGTGTGCTAAAACAACACCCGATTATTAACCTAGGGGAATGGAAGCGGCGCAAGAATTTAGAGTTGCGCTTGCGTTCGGATGGCACAGTGATTCTACTGGAATGTGGGAATGTTTTCTACGAGAGGAAGTTCAGTTCCTCTGAAATGGATTTATCATCTTCGTTCATACTCAGGCCTCGTATCTCAATCCGTAACATAGCAGGGACCACTGCCCGACATTTCCGGTTGTCTAAAGTCGCGGTGACAGTGATCCATAATTAAATGCATCATTTAGGAGGCATCTATGCAAGACTTCCGATGTAGCACATGTAATAAGCTTCACGATGGTAAAGACGGGAATCAATGTCCCGCGTGTGATTGTTCAAATACCGATGTATGTTGTTCTCAACCGAACATCCAAAAGTTTGGGCCGAATGAGATAGTGGTAGAAGAAATGAGCGTGTGCGTTGGATGCGGGAGAATACATTAGATGGCTCTTAAACGAATGTGTTCCAAGCAAGGATGTAAAGAGTTGATTGACTACGGAGCAAAACGCTGTGAAGCACATGCCATAAAGGATCATCTCCGATATGACCAATACAGAGAGAGTGCAGCAAAGAGAGGGTATGACCATGTATGGAGAGCAGCTAGATCAAGATACCTCAAGAAGAATCCAGTATGTGTGAAGTGCATAGAGAAAGGCTTTGCAGTACAGTCGACAGTAGTAGACCATATAAAGCCCCATAAGGGGAATAAGAAGCTGTTCTGGGATAAGAGTAACTGGCAAGCATTGTGCGCGTCATGCCATAGTACGAAGACTGTCAGAGAGGATGGAGGGTTTGGTCGATGATCTCAGATATTCTGCGTAAAATTGAGTGGTCATCTGAATGGTGCGGTAACTACTACTGCCCAATATGTAAGAGAAACAAAGAAGATGGTCATACAGATGAGTGCGAACTAAAGAGATTTATTGTAGATGCAGACACTTCAGACAGCCCGGAAGGAACGGTCATTATGTGTCCTATTTGTACACGCGGAATAAACATAACTTCACAGGGGACAGCACACGACGATGTAAGGATAACTGGTCACTGCACAAAGTGTAACGCCATAACTGACGTTGTCGTTTCTCCAGAGCGACTGAGGAAAGAACAGAAGATAGTCCGTCCGCCCCTCGGAGTCAAGCCTAAATGGTTGCATGACGAGGAAAGGGCGAGAGAATTGAGAGATGCCATTAACATTAGGCTTCACTGTGATAGTGACATCCCTATTGAGTGGGTAGAAGAGTTGAACAGTATCTTTGTGCTGCTAAAGGATAGGAAGAAGAGAAGGTTGATAGGAAAGAATTGATTTTGTTAATAAATCTCAACGAAAATCCTTGACAAAACATCACTTTATTCAACTAAAGGGGTAGGGGGGTAAAATTGCTATTTTTTGAACCCCCTTAGACCGCGCTCCCCGTTTTTTCACGCAAAATTTCGTTTTTTGAAACTTTAGACAGATTGGAGGAGTAGCTGTGGGTGGGAGAAATGCGAAACCAGTCGCTCTGCACATAGCAGAAGGCAATCCAAACAACCTGACAAAAGAACAAATAGCAACTCGAAAAGCTTCAGAAATTAAACTCGGAGTGACTGATTATAGCAAAATTCGTGCGCCAGCACTCGTCCAAAAAGATAAAGTTGCGCTAGCTCAATGGCGGAATTTGATTAAGGAATACAAGATGGCGGCTGAGCAGGGGGTTGAGTTGCTGACAACCTCTGATATTGGTTTGCTGGCGCTGTATTGCAAAACATACAGCGAATATGAGCGGCTGCAGGCGGCATGTCAACGGATCGAATCTATTGCGGCAGATAGTGGTTCACTTGAAGACTACATGAGCGATAGCGAAGAGTTTGATTACAAGGCCAAGCAGCAGATGACCCAGCTTCTGAGCATCGACGGGGTTTTGAGAATCGAAACGGCGATCAATAAGAAGATGGATATGCTGATTAAGATGCAGGACCGGCTATTCCTCAATCCTTTGGCGAAAGTAAAGAACGTTCCTAAACCAAGTAAGAAGGATGACAAGCCGAAAGGCAAGTTCGCCAAATTTGCAGGTGGACGCGGTGGTTGATTATCCGCTTAATGCGCTTGCGCACGATGATCGAACAACACGTTATGCCCTGGATGTGGTTGAGGGGCGTTTGGATAGAAAGGTCGGGAAAACGGAACGTCTTTGCTGTGAGCGCCATCTGAGGGATTTGGAGCGACAAGGTACACCTGAGTTCCCATACGTATGGAATCCTGAACTCGCTCACGTCATGATTGACTTCGCGGAGACATTGACGCTCGCAGAAGGGAGTTCGCCACAGCCATTGGAGTTGTGGGGCTTCCAAGATTTCATTTTAGGCTCATGGCATGGTTGGCGAGACTTAGAGGGGTACAGACGTTTCAAGACGTCATACATCCAAATAGGACGGCAGAATGGTAAGTCCTTGATAAATTCCGTGCCTTCCATGTATTACGGTAATTTTGACGGGTACATGTATCCCCAGATTTATGCTGCTGCGACAAAGTCAGAGCAGGCTTGGATTGTGGCAAAAGAATGCATGAAGTTCATTAATGCGGACCCCGAACTCGGTGGGACTGAGTTTGAACCTGGAATGTTCGAGGTGCGGGAGTACAATAAACGAATCCTTTGTAACATCACGCGTGGCGAAATCGTCGCGTTAGGGAGAGACACTAAAACAATCGATGGATTCCGTCCATACTACGCCAGTGTGGATGAATACCACTTACACCCGACAGATCAGATGTACAGACTTTTGCTAGATGGATGCAGGAACTTGCATGAGTATTTAATCAGTGTAATTACCACAGCTGGTTTCGACCTCAACGCACCATGCTATGAGGAGTATGAGTACAGCAAGGCAATTATTGAATGCGTTGAGGATATGGAGTCGCGGTTTGTGTACATTGCTGAACCTGATGCAGATATTATGAAGGCAAAGGATGGGGCTTTCTCATCTGAAGCGCAGCAAATGGCTAATCCTCTTTGGACGCCTCAAAAGGCCAAGAACCTGGCTGATGCAGCTGTTGAGGCCAAGAAAAAAGGCGGGCATACACTTCGTAACTACTTCACCAAGGGGCTGAACTGGTGGGTTCAATTCGCAGACAACCAGTATATGAACATGGACCACTGGAAGCAGTGTGCGTCAGATACAAAGATTGAGGATATGACCGGGAGAGACTGCTACCTTATGCTTGACCTTTCAAGTGGTGGCGACCTCACATCCGGGAATCTGGAATTCCCATTGGATGACATAGGCGAGAATCGCAAGTATTATCTGCACTCCCATAGTTTTATACCGGCTGCGCGTGTAGCTGAACATATAAAGAGTGATCTTGCCCCATATGACATGTGGATTGGGGACGGATTACTGACGGTCACAGAGACGCTTGGAGGCGTTAAAACAGACTACAAGTACATTCTGAGCTACTATCGCAAACTTCTAAAAGAAAACGATCTAAAACTCAAAGGCATCGGTTATGACCCGCATAACGCAGATGCTTTTTTGCATGATCTTTCAGAACTGGCAGATGAGTATGGTTGTGAAGTAATTGAGGTCGTGCAGTCAGCACGAAGTCTGAACGACGCTACAGTCGATTTCCAGCTCGAGGCCGAGGCAGGAAACCTTATCTATGACCGGAGCAACAAGCTCCTTACATGGTCGATGAGGAACGCTAAAACGGTCAGCAACAGCTTCAGAGAGATAAAGATTGATAAGGACCCAAAAGCAAAGACGAAGCGTATAGACCCCGTTGACGCAGCTATAGGGGCGCACAAGATTACTTTGGCTCTGGCTGGTCAGGCGAAGAAGTCAGTCTACGAAGAAAGGGGGATGCGACGGCTATGAGCAAAGACAAA
The DNA here is from genome assembly GCF_000422505.1 of Paenibacillus pinihumi DSM 23905 = JCM 16419. Taxonomy (GTDB): domain Bacteria; phylum Bacillota; class Bacilli; order Paenibacillales; family Paenibacillaceae; genus Paenibacillus_D; species Paenibacillus_D pinihumi. Next base: position 270,443 of record NZ_KE383865.1, read on the forward strand.
AAGCGGGTTGATGCTGTGACTACGGTTAAAGAGTGGTGTTTGGTTCTCGGCTTCGTAATGTGGGGATGCGGGACATGGCTGATTTGGCCGCCTATTGCACTTCTTACTTGCGGTGGTTTACTTATGGCGATTGGACTGCCCAAGCCTTCGAAGCCTACGAAAGGGGGTGATTGAAGCGAATGGGCATCATTAGCAAACTGGTCGGAGGATTCAACAACTCGGCCGAATATTCCACGGACGACTTCGACGAGCAGGTCAAACGAAGGATTGAGCAGCAGGTTCATTCTGGAGTGGATGTGAACGAAGAATCAGCAATGCGTTTCATCACAATCTATAGCTGTGTTCGGGTCCTAGCCGAGACGATTGGAGCACTCCCGTTAGTGGTTTACAAGGAACGGAGAAGCGGGAAAGGGGCTGACAAGGCCTATGATCATCCTCTTTATGATCTCCTTTATAACCAGCCTAATGACGAGATGACAACCGTCACTTGGAGAGAACAGCAAATCGGGAACCAGGCCGTTGCTGGTAATGGGTATTCTGTTGTCACCAAGAATGGGCGGGGAGCACCAGTTGACCTTTACCCATTGCCGTGGCATCAAGTTCAACCTTTCCGGGATACGGATGGTGAAATCAAATATCGGATTATGGATCGCGGGAAGCAAGAGGTGTTTCCCAAAAGTCATGTGTTTCACACGATGGGAATTTCGCCTGACGGGCTTATTGGATACTCGCCCATCAGAATGGCTGCTGAAAGTATTGGTGTCGGCATGGCCGCTACTGAATTCGGGGCCAGATTTTACGGGCAGGGAATGAACGTTGGAAGTGTGTTTGAGTATCCGAACGCAATGTCAGACAAAGCGTACAGTCGAGTTAAAGAAGATTTGGATTTACGTGGAGTCGGATTGGCGAACAGTTGGAAGCCGCTTATCTTGGAAGAAGGAGCGAAGTTCAGTCGGATTCCAATGCCTTTGAACGATGCGCAGTTTATAGAGACAAGAAAGTTTTCCCGGGACGAAATCTGCGGGTTATTTCGCGTTCCGCCTCACATGATTGCGAACATGGAACGTAGTACATTTTCGAACATCGAGCATCAAGGTATTGAATTCGTGAAGTACACACTTCTTCCTTACTTGGTAGGCTGGGAAAAAACGATCAGTTGGAAGCTTCTCACCCCTGCTGAACGGCGCGCCGGGTACTATGCAAAGTTTAACGTCGAAGGATTGTTGAGGGGCGATTATAAGAGCCGTCAAGAAGGACTTGCAATCCAACGTCAAAACGGCATCATAAACGCTAATAAATGGCGTGAGATAGAGGAAATGAACCCTATCGAAGGCGAGGAAGGAACGGCGTACATGGTCAACGGCAACATGATTCCGACTTCAAGAGCAATTAATTCAGGCGGGGGAGGTGAGAACGAATAATGAGGTTTTGGAACTTTTCCAATTCGACTAATGAAGAGGTTGAATTGCGTATCAATGGTGAAATTATGAGCGATGATGATGGCTGGTTTTACGAATGGTTCGGCATCCCGGTTGCAAAGCCAAGTAAATTCCGCAAGGAGCTGTCGCAGCACAAAGATAAGGCTATTACTGTATGGATTGACAGTTGGGGCGGAGACGTTTTTGCGGGTGTTGGTATTTATAATGCTCTTAAGTCTCATAAAGGTAAGGTCACCGTCAGGATTGACGGGAAAGCCGTCTCTGCCGGCTCCCTGATAGCGATGGCGGGCGATGAAATCATTATGTCCCCGGGTAGTATCATGATGATTCACAACCCATGGTCAAGCGCTGTGGGAGAGTCGAAAGATATGCGTAAAGCCGCAGATGTTCTTGATGAGGTGAAAGAGGCAATATTGAACATTTACCAAACAAAAGTATCCGGTAAAAGCAGGGAAGAAATTTCGAATTTGATGGATAACGAGGAATGGATGTCCGCTCGTAAAGCCGTGAACGAAGGTTTTGCTGATAGTATGATGGATTTGGTAGATGATGAATCTCAAATCAATAATTCCTATTCTGTCAGCAGGATTGCAATCATGAACAGCGCAAACAGCGTAATGCAGCGGTTTTTGGAACAATTCCGGAAGTCACTTCAGAACGAGGAGCCTGCTGCTGAACCACCTGAAAACAATAAGAATTCAGAACAAGAGCGAGCCAAACAGGAATCGCTTTTTTTGTTGTCCAAAAAATTAAACCTTCGAGGGAGAGTGTTGTTTAAATGAAATCTAAGTACCTGTTAAAACTCAATTTGCAAACATTTGCTGCTGGAACGAAAACTTTGGAAGAACTGCAGCAGGAACGTGCGGCAATTCACGATAAACAAGAGGCTTTGGTTGTCAAAGCTCAAACAGAAAATCGCGGGTTCAACTCGGAAGAAGAAACTGAGTACAACAACCTTGAGGAGCAATTCCTTAATTTGAACGCTGAAATTGAAAAGATGGAGCAACAAGCGACCATTATCAATAAAACGGCTGATCGTTCTGCGGCTCTTAACTCTACTGCAAAACCATTCCGGCCATCTGCTGTTGCAGGTGCTCCTGTCCAGCCCAAGCAATTAGACAACGGTGGGTTCAAAAATCTTGGGGAAATGGTTCATGCGGTACGTTTTGGAGATGCAAAAGGACGTCTTAACAACTTGCCAGTGGGTCAAGGTGAAGGCGGCGGGTTTGGTGTGCCGGAAGCGTTCCACGGTCAGCTATTCCCGAATCGTATCGCTAATGAATGGGAGATGGGTACCGGAGAGAACGGCGGCTATGCACTGCCTCCAACTCAATTCCGTCCAGACATTCTGAAACTTAACCCCGAGTCAGCAATTGTTCGATCACGTGCGACTGTAATTCCGGCTGGATCGCCGCCAGATGGCAAAGTTACTATGCCTGCACTGGTTCAGGGTTCAAAAGGTGTTTATGGTGGTGTAGAGGTAGCGTGGATCGGGGAAGGTGAACTGAAACCTGAGACAGACGCAAACCTTCGTGAAGTCTCATTGGAACCACATGAGGTCGCAGCAACAATGACTATCACAGACAAGTTGTTGCGTAACTGGCAGGCTGCTAACACCTTTATCAGTTCGCTGTTGCAAGGTGCAATGAATGCAGCAGAAGACATTGCATTTTTGACTGGTAATGGCGTAGGTAAACCTTCAGGCGTCAGCAGTGCTGCAGGGGCGATTGTGGTTAATCGGGAAGCAGCCAATCAGATCACTTTCCTGGACACACTGCAAATGCGCTCCAAACTTCTGCCGGAAAGCCTAGGGGGTGCTGTTTGGGTTGCCAATCTTTCGGTACTGCCTCAAATTGCAACGCTGCAGGACCCGGCTGGTAACTATATCTTCATTCAAGGGGATGCGACAAAGGGAATTCCCACAACTCTGTGTGGCATTCCGATCACCTTCACAGGCAAAACACCTATTCTCGGCAAAAAAGGGGATCTGATGCTACTTGATTTGTCTCATTACCTGATCAAAGATGGTTCTGGTCCATACATTGCAGCATCCGAGCACGTCCTGTTCCGGCAGAACAAGACAGTCATCAAAGTGTTCTGGAACGTTGACGGGAAACCATGGGTTATCGAGCCTCTTACATTAGAGGATGGTGATACAAAGGTAACCCCATATGTGATTCTGGGCATTCCTGCTGTTGGTGGTGGCTAATCATGCCGAAATATAGTGTCACAAACCCTTTCTATCTCTCTGGCGTCTTAAAAGAGGCCGGAGAGGAATTGGAGTTGACAAAGGCTTTTGCAGAAACGCTTTCTAAAAAGAACATCATTCTTGAAATAGAAGCAGAGAAGACTGAAAATCCAGGTAAAAAGAAAGGCGGAAAGGCTGGTGAGGTGAATGCTGAAACTCAAACAAGTGATTCCGCCAGCGGTGGAGCCGGTGACATCCAGCCAGGTGCTGAAGCAACTCAAGTTTGATGATACGGACCCTGAGCTGATTGAGCAAATCGAAGGATTGATAAAAGCAGCTCGGGAATGGTGCGAAACCTATCAGAACCGAGCTTACATCACCCAGACGTTTGAGCTTGCCTTGGACTGTTGGCCCCGGGGGAACAGGGTCAAACTTCCCCGGCCCCAACTCCAAGAAATTGAATATTTGACTTACAGAAACGGAGGCGTCCTGAACACTTGGGACGCCTCTAATTATGTTTCTGATGATTTTTCCGAACCTGGATATCTGATCAAGGTTTCAGGGGTAAATTGGCCAGCATCTGTTAAAAATCCAAACGGCATTATTATCAGGTATGTTGCAGGCTATGGCCCATCCCCTGAGGACGTCCCTGAGACGATTAAACTGGCTATCCAGATGCTAACTGTCTATTGGTTTGAAAACGGACTCTGTGAGCCTCCCTGTGCGGTCTATAACCTATTGGATAGTGATAGGGTGGTGCCGATATGAGGAACTGTAAGAATTGCAAGCGGTGCGATCAAAAGGGCACAGCTTCTAAGTTGAATAAACGAATTGAGATACTTAATCCCGGTGAATCTCGCAATAAATACAACGAGCCTATAAAGACTCTTGAGTTAGTGGCCAGACCTTGGGCGGCCGTTGAACCACTACAAGGCAGGGAGTATTACGCAGCTGCCCGCGAACATGCAGATGTGACCACGAAAATAACCATTAGGTACCGTAAGGACGTTGATCGCACCATGTTTGTTCAATGTGACGGAGTGATGTTTGAAATTCTCCATATCATTGACCCGGAGTTTAAGCATGAGGAACTGCATTTGATGTGCAAGGAGCGTCAGTAATATGGGAACTTCAAGCATAAAAGGGATGAAAGAGTTAGAGAAGATGTTCCGGCAACTCGGGAAGGTACCGCAAACTGTAGCCACGAGAGCAGCACGATCCGGTGCAGCAGTAGCCCTGCGTTCAGCTAAGAAAAATGCACCAGTAGATTTAGGTTACCTCCGTCAAGGGCTCGTTCTGAAAAAAGAGCGTACAAGGGTTCAAGGGAAAGCTGTTTATCAAGTCACCTTTGATGCGGGCATGAATGATGTGTTTGTTAAAACATCAAAGGACGGAAAACGGTCATACTACCCTGCATCGCAGGAATATGGATTTCTAAGCAAAGGCGGTCGCTATATACCGGGCTACCGCTTTTTGCGTCGCGCAATTGATGATAACGATCAGCAAATTGAGCAGGTGACGATTGAGAGTGCCGGAAAGGCTATCGATAAGATAATGACGAAAGGGTGAGAAGATGGATTTTGAAGAAGCGCTAATACATGAATTGAAAACGGTCAGCGCATTTGATAACCGGATCTACCCCTTAAGTTCACCGGAAGCGAATGCTGGAAATGGTGTGCCCTACTTGATTTTTGTTTCAAGCGAAGGGGAGCAAGCGAAATCATTAGGTGAAGGGCACTTAAGCAGCAAAGAAGTTCCGGGAGAAATTAATATCATTGCATCGACCTATGAGGAAATGAAGTTACTCACAAAGCAGGTCATTCCGTTACTAACCGGTATGGAGCAGCGCGTGATTGGAGTGGATGGCCCTTATATTCAGGAATTCACATATAAAAAACCAGTCGAATTATACGAAAATCAACCTGGATTGTACAGGTGTCATATCGAATTCAATACATTTTTTGGGGAGTGATCATATTGGCAGAGCGTGCATTAGGTACAAAGCTCGAAATCGGCGAGGGAACAGCGGCTAAATCTATTGGTCAGCTTAAATCTATTTCCTCGCCATCAATGAGCCAGGAGACAATCGACGTTACAACACTGGAATCTGATGGCGGATACCGGGAGGTTATAGGTAGTTTTAAGGATGGGGGCGAGGTGTCGGCGTCAGGTTTTTTCAAGCCATCCGACCCTGGACAGGCTGCAGCATATAAAGCATATGATGAAAGCACTGTTGAATCATTTGCAATCAAATTCCCTGTAACACTTGGTGCAAGATGGGTGTTTAAAGGAGTTGTTACGGCGTTCTCAACATCGGCCGAACTTGAGGAAGCAGTGAGTTTTGAAATTACCATTAAGGTATCCGGCAAGCCTGAATTAGTATTGAGCAGCGGTTCATAGGATTTTTTTAAATTTGAAAGGAGCAAATAAATATGTCAGATAACAACGATGTAGTCATTATCCAACTTGATCGTCCACGAGAATTGCGGTTTGGACATAAAGCACTCAAGCGTCTGTCGGCGATGTCAGGACTTAACATCGGAGAAATTGGGGATAGCGAATTAAACATGGGACAGGTCGAGGAAATCATGTATTATGGCCTGTTAAAAGATGCTCGGGAGAATGGGGAAGAATTAAAAATGGAAGACATGGAAGACTTGTTAGATTACGCTCCGACAGTCGCTTACACCATGGAGAAGATTACTGAGGCTTTAAACAAGTCGTTTTCAGGAATGTCTGAGATGGAAGGTGATGTGGGAAACGTCCCGAAGCCGAATCGTCAACAGCGTCGAAGGAATGGGACTGGCAACAAAGCTTAAAAGCAGCAATACGTATTGGCATATCAATCGAGCAATACAACGAAATGACGCCACATGAGCTTAATCTTCATTTGGAGATTTATTACGAAAATAAGCGACTGGCAGACGATCAATCCATTACCTTGGCTTATTTAACGGCATACTGGCATCGAGTTAAAAAGATGCCAGAGCTGAAAACGCTTCTGTCCACCGGTCAGCGAAAAGAAATGACCGATGAGGAAATGCTGCAGATCGTAAAAGATTTGACGCTTGCTGCTGGCGGAAAAATCACGTACGAAGGGAGGGATTAACATGGCTGTTGTACGTAACCTCATGGTGCGTGCCGGTGCTGACTTTAGCAAGATGCGGCAAGAGATGCAAAAAGCGCAGCAGGACCTGCAGAAATTTAAGTCTTCCGTCAACAAAACCTTGGGGCTCATTGGGACCGGTCTTGCAGCTTTGGGAATCGGCAAGGGGTTGAAAGATAGTGTTGCCGCAATAAACCATACAATTGAACAGGAGACAAAACTTGCGACAGTTATGCGCAAAACCATGGGAGCGACTGATGATGTGATTCAGTCGCTTTTTTCATTGGCAGATGCGCAGGAAGCTGTGGGCGTTGTATCAGCTGACGCGCAAAAGGCTGGAGCTGCCGAGCTATCTACTTATCTGACTAAAGCCAATAGCCTTAAGCAACTCATACCGGCACTCAATGACCTTACTGCTGCGCAATACGGTTTTACAGCAAGTGCCGAGCAATCTGTCGGGCTTGCAACGATGCTGGGCAAGGTTATGGACGGGCAAGTCGGCGCCCTGAGCCGGTACGGATTCACCTTCGACAAAGCGCAAGAAAAAATCCTGAAATACGGCAGCGAAGCGCAGCGGGCAGCATTGCTCGTCGAAATCATTTCCGATTCTGTTGGCGGCATGAATGAGGCGTTAGGACAAACACCAGAAGGCCGTATGTTGGTTCTTAAAAATACCCTTGGCTCAATCAGATCCGAAATCGGTCGGGGCGTGCTACCAATCATTATGAAGCTGCTTCCGTACTTACAGGCGGTGGCAAACTGGTTTTTGCGAGCTGCACAGGCTGTCAGCGCGTTTACGGCCGCTTTGTTTGGCAAGGTAGACACCGGGATAGGTGCCGGTGCAATCGATGCGCAGGCAGAGAGCGTGGACGAATTAGGTGGCGCGTACGAAGATGCCGAGAAGAAAGCCAAGAAAGCACAAAAAACTGTTGCTGGCTTCGACCAGGTCAACTTGGTCGGTGAGAAGTCATCCAAAGACAAGTCTAAAGATGGGCTTCCAAAAGGCGGTATTGGCGGCATAGATTTCGATGCGTCACCTATAGGAAACGCCATGTCTGAGGTAGGGGAAAAAGCCCGGGCGATGGCGGATAAGGTTAAGAATGCATTCCAAACGATGAAGTTCTTCATCGTGAGCAATAAAGACATTATCATATCTGCTCTAGCCGGTCTTGCGGCTGCCTTTGCGACCTTTTGGGTTGCGTCCAAGTGGGGATCAATAGTAGCTGCTGTACAAGGCGCAGGGCGTGTCATCCTTGGCGTGCTCGCTAGTCTCCTATCCCCTGTTGCGATTGCTGGAGCAGCCATAGCAGGATTAGTTGCCGGATTTGTTTACTTTTATCGAACGAACGAAAAATTTCGGGATACGGTACAAACGATCTTGCAAAAGATTGGCGAGGCGGCCCAGACCTTGTGGAATGCAGTCATGATTCCTTTCGGGTCATGGCTTGCCGATGTTATGCCAAAGGCATGGGATGCAGTGTCTACGGCTGCAAAATGGTTGTGGACTAATGTCCTTGTGCCCCTCGGAAATTTCGTTAAGTGGCTGTGGGACAATGTGTTTGCCCCGTTTGGCAGATGGTTAGCGGACGTCATGCCCAAGGCTTGGGATGCTGTAACCAAAGCGTCTAAATGGCTCTGGCAGAACGTTTTGGTCCCTTTTGGGAAATTTCTGAAAGAGTTGTGGGACAACGTTCTCGTGCCGCTGGGTAAGGTGCTAATTGATGTGCTTGCTATCGCATTCCAAACCGTGGCAGATATAGCAAAAGACTTTTGGCAAAAGGTGTTGGTCCCTCTCGGAAAAGCACTCAGTGAAATGTTTGGTCCAGCCGTAGAGGCTGCTAGCGCTGTTCTAAAATACCTTTGGAATAACGTTCTTATACCAATGGCAAAGTTCCTTGCAGATACCTATATAACTGCATGGAAATCCCTAACCGAAACCATAACATTCCTCTGGAAATACGTTTTTAAACCATTAGCCGAGTATGTTGGCGGAGCATTTAAAATGGCCTTCAGCAATGCATTTGATACCATATCTGGTTTGATTGGTGGCCTGAAAACAACATATATAGGCCTCATGAATTTCATCACCGGTGTATTTACGGGTGACTGGCGCAAGGCATGGAACGGGGTTAAGGACATTTTTAAGGGTGTTTTTGACTCACTGTATACTATTGTAAAACATCCTCTCAATCTGATTATTGAATCAATAAACAAGGTAATAGAGGGGATCAATAGTATCAGCTTTGATGTTCCAGACTGGCTGCCGGACTGGGCAGGCGGCGGGAAAAGCTTCGGAATTACAATCCCGAAAATCCCGAAGCTTGCAAAAGGCGGCTTAGCATTTGGCCCTACACTGTCAGTAGTCGGTGACAACCCAGGCGCAAGCGCGAACCCGGAAGTTATTGCCCCACTCAACAAACTCAAGGACTACATGGACAACAGCAATGACAAAGAGGTCAACTTGCTTGGGCAGATCCTACAAGTGCTTAAGCAAGGTAACACGCAGCAGGGCGGCGGTGGAATTGGCAATATGACGATTACTGACCTTGCCCGTATGATCACGCGGGAACAAAACGCTCATAGCCGTATGGCTGGACGTAATTTAAATATCACTTAGGGAGGGCTGCAAGTGCTGATAAAAATAAACGGCGTAGAGATTGCAGCCTATCCTGCGCCGGGGCAATTTAAGGTCACTATCCTCGACCTGGACGATGCGGATGCTACGAATCGTACGGTAGATGGCACAATGCATCGGAGTAGAGTGGCGGTCAAGCGACAAATCGAAATGGGCTTCCCAGCGCTTCCGCAGACAAAAATATCTGCGATACTCAAAGTGATGAGAAGCCCATTTTTTAATGTATACTACCCCGACCCGATGGACGGATATGTCACGCGTAATTTTTATGTTGGCAATCGGCCGGCAGCTGTACCATTTGAGCGTAATGGTGTGATGTTCTGGGAGGGGCTGCAATTTACGCTAACGGAGAAGTGATGCCATGTATCCTATATCACCAAGTTTTGCTCAATATCTACAAAACCCTAATAGCATTGTTATCGCCAAGGTGGACATCAATGACAAGACCTATACAGATGTCCATATCGTGGATTTTTCGATAGAGAATTCACTAACTCAGGGCGACGATTTGGAACTCGGAACAGTAACACTTTCCCGGCTTGTGCTAAATCTCCGTACCAAAGACGATTTGCCGCCCAATGCTAAGGTTGTGCCGTACATCGGGCTGGACTACTCCCTATTGCCTTGGCAAGAAGCGGATTTTCCCTGGCAAGATGCTGATTTCTCATGGACGGGCGTGGCGGGCGATTGGCTCCCGATGGGTGAGTTTTATATTGATAACCGGACGAAGGTCAAAGATGTGCTGCAGGTTGAGTGCTTCGACAAGTTGGTTTGGGCAAACGCGCCTTATTTATCCGGCCTAACCTACCCAGCAACGATGCGGGCAGTCTGGGACGAGATATGCCAGCAACTGGACTATGTCTATGACAACAGTGTTGTCATCAATTCCGGATTTATGGTCCCGGTTGCTCCTGTTGGCTACAGTATACGGCAGGTCATGGGATTTATAGCTTCTGCCAATGCAGCTTGCGTTTATGCCGGGAAGGATGGGCGTATTAAGTTTAAACGATTCGCGGCAACGGAACAGCCGGTCATCAATATTACCGGATCTGATTACACATCGGTCAAACAGACCAACCCCCTGAGGACATTTACAAGAGTTGTCGTCACCTATGATGACGAGGACGATTTGAGCTTTGAGGCTGGCGAAGGCAGCGATGCGACAACGCTTTTTATAACCAACCCATTAGCTACCCAGCAAATGACGGATCATATTTATGCTGCAATCAATGGCGTATCTTATCTGCCGATTACAATGGACGCCATTGGCTTTCCACAGATTGAACCGGGCGACCTTATCGGCTATGGCGTGTATGATGGTACAGCCTGGATTGATGCTGATATCCCGTGGACAGATTACCATGTTCCTTGGGACGGTATAAGCCATTACCAGAGTTACCTATTGAGGGTTAGTTTTGGATACAAAGGCGGCATAAAGATGTCTGCCGAATCCCCTGCTCGCAGCGACCAGCAATCAGAGTTTATGGTCGAAGGTGAGCTTGAGGGGCAGATCAAGCGGCTGACGCAATCGGCTGTACGGCAGGGTAAATTGTATTATGGGCTGACAATCTCGAAAGAAGCTGGCTTGCAGATCGACCGCAGCGATGGTAAGGCGAGGGCCGTGTTTAATGCGGATGAGTTGACGTTTTATAAGGGGACGGACAAAGCCCTTTGGTTCGATGTAGACAATGAACGGTACAAATTCTCCGGGACAATTGAGGCGGGAGAAGTCATTGGTACAAAAATCACCGGGGGAACCATTAACGGTACAAATATCTCTGGTAGTACGATAACCGGTAACACAATCAATGGCGGATCTATCAACGGTACCACAATTTCAGGGGCAGCTATTTATGGCGGTGTTATTTCCGGCCCGCTTATTCAAACCGGCTCATCATTCCCACGCATTGAGATGAATTCCAGCGGGAATTTACTGACTGCAAGTCTTAATAATAGTGAATCAATAGCAATCAGCCCTAACCTTTCAGGTTCGCCCACTATACTTTGGAATAGCGGGGGTTCAATAGCGGGTCTTTTGACGTACACCCAAGGTTACGGGACTTGGATTCGATCTATGAAGGAAAATATACTGGTAAGTGCCGCCAAAAGAATCGATCTGTCTCCTGGGGGTGGTTTTAACATCAACATACCTAGTTGGAGCAGATTCTACAACGAAACTAACGGAAGAACACTGCAGCAAGAAATAAACGATATATATGCTGCAATCGCTGCAATGGGTAGTTAATCCATGGTATAATCACGGTAATTATCGCCATGGAAGGATGAGGAAACAATGAAAGGTAAAAGAATGTTCTTCGCGGGTGCTGTAGTTGGTGCGGCATTAATGGTATCTGTAAGCGCAGCAGCAGATAGTTTGAGCCTTATTGGAAAAAAAGTAACTTCAGAAACCGAAGTATATCTAGATGGAAAGCTGTTTGATACAGCTCCTGTGATAAATGGAACCAGTTTGGCCCCACTTAGGAAGGCATACGAGGCTGCTGGATATACAGTATCCTACAAGGAAAAAAAAGTGTATTTAGAGTCTAAAAAGGGTGAAGGTGGTAATTTGTCGACTGATAATACAGTCTCAGAACCAACCAGTTCAAGCACCAGTAAGGATGACTTGAAAAAAGAGATTGAAGAGAAGCTCTCTAAAATAAAAGTCAATATACACATTAATAAAGTTACAGCTGACCCAGCTAACGGGCTTAGCGCAGATGAACAAGAGGCAGCCAAAGAGAAAATAAAGGAATTGGAAGCTGAACTCGCAAAACTTGAGAAGCAGCTTACAGAACTGAAATCATAACCAACCAAAGGTCGCCTATATGGCGGCTTTTTATTTTGAGAAAGGGTGATATATATGAATAACTTGAAAATAAAAGAAAATAAAATTTACCTTAATGGGGTGCAACTCACTGATGTCATCAGTTACGAAATAGAGTCTGGATTCCCGTCAGTGTTTACGCTGCGGATGTACATTAATGATTCGACTATTGTTAAAGGCGGCAAGCTTGATGTAGTAGGGCCCGAGGTTATAGCGCCGATGGCGAAACTGGATCGTTCGCCAACAGTATCCCCTTCGTCCAATATCACGAATGTTCCAAGCGTCTCCACTAAAGGTGATTATGGGGTAAAGAAGTACCCTGTTAAAGAAGAAGAAGGGATATTTGAGAGTGAGATGCATGAGGCGTTGTGTCGACTTGGATTTTCTGAGCCTACAAAGCCTGAGAAAGCTGTTCCCGATACTTATCAGGTTGTTGATAATACGATCCTATTACTGTGCAGATACATTCAAGAAGAATTGCGGAGTGGTGGGGTAGGTCGCATAGCTAACCTGCCTCCCTTGATTGATTCATTAGCTAGGTTGAAAAACAATATGGAGGGTTAACAATGGCCCAAATACAGCATGTGATTAAAGCTGAGATAGACCTTATCAACCCCGTACAGGAGATATGCGAGATTATACAAGCTGTGGCGGCAGCTAAGCCACAGCATGAAGAAGCAATCTTGGCCAAGATCCACGAGGCTGTCGAACGGCGCTTGCAGCAACTGAAAGGAGATGAGAGCATTGGCAAACCGATACGGAAACCTAACACCGTCAAATCCAATCAGTGAAGACTTCCAAGAGATTAACATAGGCTTTGACCGTGTACAGGCTGAGATGGATGCTGTTAAGTCTGACACTGGCGGCAACAAGCAAGCCTTGGATGCCCATGTGGCAGCGACAACAGTTCACCAGTCCACATCTGCCGCTACAGCCAACCGGATCATGCAGCGGGACGGCAGCGGGCGGGCGAAGGTAGCGGCGCCAGCTGCAGCGGACGACATCGCCCGGAAGCAAGAGGTCGATACAGTCCAGACAAACCTTAATAACCATGCAGGCAGCGGAGGCGCGGCTCATGCCCTAGCTACAACGACGACAGCAGGATTTCAGAGCGGGCCAGACAAGGCCAAGTCTGACGGAGCTACAGCAGCGGCAACGCCTAATACGCTGGTTCAGCGGGACAGTGGCAGCCGGTTTAAAGCTGGGGCTCCTGTGGCTGCTGACGATGTAGCACGCAAGCAAGAGGTTGACGCGGTGCAGTCTGGCCTGACCGGACATATCGGGTCTGGCGGGGCTGCTCATGCTGCTGCAACTGCATCCCAAGCGGGGTTTATGACAGGCCCGGATAAGACCAAGCTTGACGGGATGACAGCTGGCGCAGAGCCGAACCAAAACGCCTTTGCCAAGGTCAACGACATCAATGCCACAGCCAAGAGTGACACAGTGACCATCATAGGCGGGGTCGGGATTGCAGTCACCACCAACCCAGCCACAAAAGAGCTTACCCTGACCGCCACCGGGACCAGTACCCCGGGCAAGCACGGCAGCAGCCACACCGAAAACGGATCTGATCCTATCCCGGGAGCTACAGCAACTGAGGGCGGGTTGATGACCAAAGCCCATGTCGGCCGGCTGGATGCATTGGAGGCAGGCGCTAAAGAATCCGCCACACTCCAAGTGCAGCTCAACCGGGGTGTCAACAAGATAGAGACGGACCAACCCAGCTTACTTGATGGGGTGGTATACGGACGGACGTTGGTAAACTGGGAGCCGGACGGGAACTTTGAAAAAGACAGCAATAACGATGGTGTTGCGGATGGCTGGATATCCACGTTTGGGAGTGGAGGACCAGGAATACCGTCCAGGACAACAGGGAAATTTGGTGATTGGGCACAAAAGCTGATTTTTTCCACATCGTCTAACCCGCGAATATATAAATATCTTAATCTTGAAACAAACAAAAGGTATTTAGTTACAGCATGGATCAAAGCCAAAGGAAACTCAACTCGTTTCAGGGTAGGTAATGGTGCAGGAACAACCGACACCGCATTTGCTAACATTACAGTCTCCGCAGCAGAGGATTTTGTGTTTTATAGTGCTTTACTGCCTGCGAACACACCCAAGATTAACATTACCTTTATGATGCAGGATGCAGGATCAGCAGCGACTGACGAGTTCACCGTTGATGGCGTTTCTGTTATTGATATCAACTCGTCAGAAGTGTCTGAAATTCCGCTGCTTAGTAAGAACGAGTTGGAAATGAGGTACGGAAACTATATCGACGGCATGCAATCCATCCAGGGCGCTTTGATCGAGCATCCGGGGCGTAACCTTATTGATGTTATGGCGAATATGTCCCCGCCTACTACTGGTGATATTTTAACCTATACAGATCGCCATAGTTTTGACTTTACTCCATCTGTGAACAACCGCACCTTGTATATTACAGTCTCGGTTGCACCAAACGAAGTATACGCACTTTCTTGTGATATGAGCGCTAACGGAGAGTTTGCGCTTTATTCAGACGACCCATCGCCAATCGCATTACTCAATTACAGACGCACTCCAGGCGCAGCAACAGTGGGCAACCGTTCCCGTATTAGGGTTTACTTCAGAGGCAACATTGCGGGTACAAAGGTGTCATTTGCTAATCCGATGCTTGTCATGGGCGGAATGGATAAGCTGCCGCCATCATTTGTGCCGCGCGAGGATCAGCGGATTGTGATCGACGAGGTTCTGCGGAGCTTGCCGAACGGTATACGGGATCAAGCTGATATTCTACGCCGATTGGTCACGCGGTTTGTCGGGGAATTTCTACTGGACGGATCGTTCGCATGGCAGCACAACTCCAGCAAAACGACATACAACGAAGTCTATTTTGCCGCTCCGGCAGCAGTAAAAGAGCAGATTTGCGCCCGGCATGACGGACTGGTGATTCCTAATGTCTACCCAACAACCGGACCTGATCAATGCTTCATTGGGGCTTCTAATCTTGTCACCTTGACTATATCTAAGACAGATGCCGGTTGGACAGGGCCGAATCCTAACCCTAACGCAATTAAGGCATGCATGAACGGCTGGAAAGCGACAGGAAACAACGGATCGGTTTATAACGGGTGGGTATCGAGGGTAGACGGCACAACCCTCCCGGGTACCAATACGGAAGCCTTCGTTTCAGCAAATAAGGCTCCGGGCTGGACGTCATATGCAACGATGCAATACCAGCTCGCCAAACCTATTACGGAGTCAGCCCGGATCGAAGGAGCGATCAGCCTGTTCCCCGGCGTAAATGCCTTGGAAATGTCGGAGGGGGCAATTGTCCGCGAGGAGGTAACGCCGCTCCCTGCGACCTTGACAGGTGCAAATTATTACGTCATCAACTATACCGGCGGGGTCGTTAATGCTCGTAATCCGTTGTCTCAACGGCTGGATCGGTTTTTAGCTATCTACAAAGGTGCCGAACTGATTGGGGGATGGGAGTACCCAACTGATGTTGGATGGGGCAAGGCGTATGCCCGTATCCCTGCTGCTGGCTTTGACCCTAACGCCAAATACTTCGTCACCTATATAGCCCTTGACCGCTATGCCTATTCCGCGGCGGTGCAGGCTGCTACGGCTTTTTACGCCGGGAATCTAGGGTCGGCTGTCTCGGCTAATACGCAGCAGATAGCGCGGGCAACAACCCGTATTGACGTACAGGATTCCCGGCAGACCGAGGATGGCGCCCATATCGATAACCTGCGCAAAGACTTGGGCCAGCCTCAAGCGTTGCAGACAAACGATAAGACTTCTGTTGTTGCCGCCATCAATGAGGTGCGCAGCAGCGGCGTCACCACGGCGCAGGGGCTGGCTACAGTTGCCGCGCTCAGTGATGTTCGCAATGGATACGGCACGACAGCCGGGACCGGCACGGCTTACACCGTCACGTTGAGTCCGGCGCCTGCGCTGGTCGAGGGACTGCGGGTTACCATAAAGCTGCATGCTGCCAATACCGGAGCTGCCACGCTCAACGTCAATGGTACCGGCGCAAAATCAATTCTGAAAAGTAACGGAAGCACTCTATCTGCTGGTAACCTCAAGCTTAATTCGGTGTACACGCTCGTTTATTCCGGAACGGCTTTTACGTTACAGGGTGAAGGGGGTGAGTATGGAGACGCGGTTGCAGCGGATGTGCTTGCAGGTAAGACCATTGGCACGGAGGCGGGACTTGTAACCGGATCAATGCCAAATCGCGGCGCAGGCGGGACGGTAACGCCCGGGACAACAGCGCAGACCAAAGCAGCGGGTTATTACAGCAGCACGATAACGATAGCAGGTGACGCGAATTTGATTCCCGGTAACATCCTGACCGGCAAGTCCATTTTCGGCGTGTCTGGATCGGTCAAACGTGCTGCTGAGGGGACCACTACATTAAGCGGTACATTTGACACCCGAAACATTACGGTAACCGGCTTGGACTTTACGCCGCGAGTGATAAATATAGTCTGGCAAGATATTTTCGGGACGTACTACACATCCCGCAATGTGAGCCGATCGTCGCTTAGCTATCTAATTAGGGTGCGTAGTGATGCTGGTCCATCTGTTTACGAGTCGCGAATAACGTGGACAATTGCTGAAGGATCATTTACTTTTGCGATATCGACAAATGTATCAGAAATAGGTTTATCAGTGTATTGGTACGCATCCGAATAGGAGGTATGTATGGAGATTGGACGCAAGATTTATTATGACAAGGCATCCGGTGAGGTCATTGTAGACACAGGCCAGCGGGCTGGCAGCGTTGTGCCTACGACGGTTGAGCAGGACTATGCTGCATACAGGTCATTGGTGGTCCGCTTGCCGGATACGGTGGGCCTGCTGCAGCTGCAATATGGAGATTTCGAACAGGACTTTGCTAATTGTGTTGGGTACCGAGTGGACCCGGATACAGAGCAGGTCCTGTTTTTGATGAGAGATAAATAAAAGAGTTAACGATATCTTTGCAAATGATGGGCAGCAACGAAGTGTTGAGGTATTAAGAGATTTCGTTTGGGGAGAGGTGAGGATCATGCAAGACACACAGACAGAGGTGCTACAGCGAATTACCCGGGTTGAGACACTTGTAGCAAGTATGGATACGAAGATAGACCGGGCTATCAATGCCAATGAGACGGCTGTAGCTGCTCTGGAATCTTCCAAGTCGGCGCATAAGAGACTGGACAAGATCGAGGACAATCAGAAGTGGTTATGGCGAACAATCGGCGGGGCTGTATTACTGGCTATTGTCGGGTTTATTCTTTCTGGTGGATTAAAACCATAGGGGGAGATAGAAATGAAATTTGTAATTGATGCCGGTCACGGACCGGACACTCCAGGTAAGCGCACGCCGGACGGCAGCATGCGGGAATATCAATTCAATAGCGCCGTTGCGAGGTATGCTGCGGAGCTGCTGACAGCCTACGAGGGAGTCCAGACACTGTTCACGCATGCGGCGGACGGCAGCCGGGACGTACCGTTAAAGGAGCGGACGGACCGGGCCAACGTCTGGGGAGCCACCGCTCTGGTTTCCATTCATGCTAACGCCAGCGGGGACGGGTGGAGCGCCGCAGAGGGACTTGAGACGTTTGTATACACTAATCCTTCCGCTGCATCCCCCCGGCTTGCCGAGGCCGTACAAAAGGCGCTGGTCGCCGCTACTGGCCTGCGGGACCGCGGGGTGAAGAGGGCTAACTTCCATATGGTCCGGGAATGCAAAATGCCTTCCGTGCTGGTTGAATGCGGCTTTATGTCAAATCGCAGGGAAGCTGAGTTGTTGAAGACGGAAGGGTATCGGCGCCGCTGCGCTGAAGCAATCGTTTCCGGGCTGGTCGCGGTGTATGGATTGAAGAAAAAACAAACACAAGGGGAGAAACCAACAGTGGAAAAGAAAACAGATTTTAAAGATGTGCCAGCAGGTCATTGGGGAGAGAATTCGATTGCTGCCGCGGTCAAAGCGGGAGTAATTACCGGGATATCCCCGGATACGTTTGGACTGGGCGAGCCGGTTACACGGGAGCAGTTGTGTGTGATCCTGGATCGTGCAGGCTTGCTGCTGAAGGAGGGCAAATAATCATGAACGAACTTATACAGCCATACGTGCAGAGCGTCCTTCTTGGCGTTCTATCGCTGTTGACCGCTATTGTTACCGGGGCGCTGTTCGAAGCCCGGAAAAGGGTGCTGCTGTGGCTTGACACACGTACCAGCAACGAACAAAGGGAGCTTCTCCACAAACTTGCGGGAGAAGCTTTTTCTTTTGCCGAGACCGTCTACAAGGAAGCGGGCGGACCGGCGAAGCTGGAACAAGCCTACCAATACCTCAGCAAACGTCTGCAGGAGCGTGGGATCGAGCTGGAGCATGAAGACATCCGGTCGGCGATTGAAAAGGCAGTGCTTGAGTATAAAACACTCAAAGCCCCTATTATGTGATAGAAAAGAATGTCCCTTTTGTGTCCCATGAATGTCCCATTGATGTCCCTATTTACCGAAAAATATGTGCTAAGATTGATATCGAGGAGAAAAAAAGGTCTACCCTAATAGGGTAGACCTTTTTTTGTTTATCAATTTTATTTGTAATTCGTGGTTAGTCGAAAAAAAGATTTTATGGTTTTTTTTTCGGTTAAAAAATACATATCAGTTAACAATAAATTTCAAGGAGTGAGAAAAATGAAAAAAGTATTTTATGCGAATTGGAGCATGTACTCGAATAATACAAACGTTAACTTTCCTCAGTGGATGTATGATCCAGCAAGTCTGCGTCTGTATCAAATGGTAAAACTGAACCCTCCATGGGGATCTGACTTGGGACAGGGACTTGATTTAAAAATTGAATGTGAGCAACGCCGTTCTGATTCTCGATAAGTTTTGTTGATGTTGTTACTGTTAATGTGAGAATACAAGCGTGGTGAACAGACAGTACTGCCTCCTGGAGTTCTTGATCACCCTCAAGAAATTCAATTTTCAATCCTAAACCTGCAGCTCTGTCTCCAGATATGTGTCTTGCATGTGCCTTATTAAGAGCATGGTCTCCTAACTCAGAAACGATGTAATCAGCTTTGTTATGGGCATTTTCGTCGCCATCAAACATCCCGCTAACAAGCCATTGATGCACAATCTCAGTAGACCATGCAATTGCTTTTTCACACTCCCCTATTAACGTAGGGTGATACTTAGCAATAATAGGTTGCCACAGCGGAATCGTTGCAGGATTTAAAGTTATTTCCCGTGTTGCTCTTTGAAACTCTTCTATGATTCCGTGAGTGGGCAAACCATTGTACTGAGGGTCTATTGGTCCTAGATTGGAGTGCTTCCCCATGACAATTGATTTGCAAGAGCAAGCAATCATCGTTCCGGCAGACATCGCTATTTGTGGAACGATTGCTCGTATATCAGTTCCGAAAATGGATCGTAGATATTCCACTAACGATTCTGTAGCTGCTATATCGCCACCTGGAGTATGAATGAGTAAATCAAGACCTTTGCTTCTATCCAGTCCATGAATCGTCGTCATAAACCCGTTTTTATCACTATCATTGAGAGAAAACCCTTGATACCCATTCAGTTCACTCTTTTGAAGCCATCCCGAGTAGTAGGCTATCGTGTTTCTACCAGTCAATTTACTGAGATTAGCTAGATACTTTCTTCGAACAACATCATACATACTTCCAGCTTGATGAACCTCGTTTAATAATGTGTTCCAACTAGGCATTTTTATCCTCTGCATTCAAATTTTTTAGTAGTGTATTAGAGCCAATTTTCATTTTTAATTCCCAAGACTTATTGTTAATGTTGTAATTAGAGTCAAACCGATACTTTTCCCTTTCCTTCTCACTACCCAAACCTAACAGTGTAAAAATCTCTTCAATTCTTTGAGATTTGTCCATTAGAATTCCTCCTCCAGTTTTACCAGTACAACTACATTTTACTAATTAATTTTAATTTTACAATATTTTCTGGAGATTGTTCATAAGTTGTTCTCATGATGTTCGTGAGAAACCGAATGAAAAATGATCCAAATTTACTATAGCAATTTGGATGAAGAAAAAATCTCTTGAATTCCAAACTTCCAAAACAAATAGAAGCACAGCAACACGACTCCGCTCATAATTACTTTGAATAGTCCACCGCGCACCCTGAATACTCCCCTAATAACAATCGCTGCCCCTAATAAAGGCAGGAGCAAATAATACAGCAGAGAATCAAATAACAACCATCCTGCGGCTTGCAGTGAATCCGTAACCCCCGATAAATCTAAATCCAATGAACATCCCTCCCAAGTAACATATTTCGGCAAATAAGAAGGACTATCCTCCTATAATGTAGAATAATGTCATAAAAGGGAGGGGCTTTGATGTTAGAGAAAATCGGAAATTTGCTTGGGGGACTAGGCATATTTTTGTTCTTAATGGCTGGGTTGATTGCTGTCACCCTATTAGGGATTTATTATGTACCACAAATCCTTGAGTGGATGAATGAGCAGTCGTGGGGATATCCGATAAACTATAGGATTGTGCAGTAATGTTCAAAACCGGATTTATTCTTTCCACGGATGAACACATAGCCGCCGCCATACACAACCAAACTCCAGTGACGGTCTGGATGGAAGGAAAGATCGTAGACTATGGGGGAGTGATAGAGCGGCAGACTGAGCGCTCTGTCCGGATTAATGGGGAGTGGCATCCTAAACCTTTTGTTGATGGTGACCAGGTTATGCCTGGTTGTGAATTCAGAGTGAAATGACAATGTCTTTGTAAAATCTGAACGCTGAATATTTTCAAACCGAATGGGGACATTACATTAGGTGAAAAAATATAACGCAGGAGGGTTACTGATGGAAAATTATCAATTAGCAAAAGATGTTGCGATGCTCCTTCAACGTGTGGATACTTTGGAGAAGAGGTTACAGGATGTCGAAGACTTTGGATTACAAAAGTTTTTCATACATGATGAATCACTTTCCTTTGTTAACCTTGGAACTGAGGTAGGGAATGGAATTACTGTAGAAAAATTAGAGTATTATAAAGGCAACAATTGGTGGATTGATGGTATGGAGCACGTCTCTAGTAATATAAAACTTTATTCAAATGGTTCATATGATACTGTAACTGTACTTAAGGATCATTCGGAACATCGAAAGTACGGTAATGCTATAACATTTGCTTTAAAATTCAAAGACACTGGAAATATATTAGGTAATATTTCCAATTTTCAAGGTAATTTTAGCCCTGGTGAGCAAAAACCTTATAGTACATCTGGTCACAGCGACCTGATAAAGAATAATTTTGATTTATTGAAACGCGGGGATTTACTTTTAAATATTCACTGGGAATGTTGGAAGAGAAACTAATAAACTAAATTTTATCAACAAAATCAAAAAAGCATCCAGTACTGGATGCTTTTTTGATACCCTGCTTAATCCCCCCATGAAATAAGCCTCCAGCCCTTCCATTGAATCGCATTCCTTTTGCGTTTACCCTGCATGGAATATTTGATCTTGCTCAATCCATCCCAGGCTTGATTAACTGTACCGTCCAGCAGATCCGAATGTTCCCGCAGCCAGTTTTTCAAGTTGCGGCATTTGTATATCTTGCCATCAGGGGCTTGTATAACCCATTCCTTCGCGTTTACGTGGGTTTCGAATCTGCCGGTAAGCGGGTTATCAGGTAGCGCCTTGTGCGCCTTTTCTAAGCCTTTATCGGATTTCCCTTCGGCAGCAAGACGTCTACGGTTTTCGGTTGAACATGACCGGCTACAGGTGATTCTATCGCTGCTTGGCGGGGAAGGGAAGGGACTGTCGCAAATCACACATTCTTTTGTGTTGCTCTTAAGCTTGCTGTAGCACTCCATTGAGCAGGCGTATTTGTTGCGGCCTAATGGATTATCGCATATAGGACACTGTTTCATACAATTGCTTCTACCCAGGCGCCGCGAATGCGAATCTCGCCGTCATCCATTTGGTAATCCGTATTAATGCTTCGCCCAGCAACGATTACTATTGCGCAGCCGCTATCCCCGTAAGCACTTGCCTGTTTAACAGCGGCCTCGATATTCGAAGCCAATTCTTCTGGTGTGTCAGCATCCATATTTACACTGATGCAGCATACCCCGCCCGCTGTCTCTCCTGTAGTGTGAAAGGTAGAGCAGTCTTCTTCCAGATCCCACTCGTAGGATTCGCGGAGAGAATCACCAATTTCATAAGATTCGTCGCTTCTTAGCCCGCGCACTCCGAGAACATAACGCTCAGTCAGTGCTTCCTTTGCAATCTCCAGATACTTCATCTCATCCGCTCCTTTATGCGTTGTCTACTAAACTAATATAAAAATACTAAATATGAACAATTTTGTATACTTAGCGCTTCCGTTTCTTGGAGACAATGGTACACTTGCCAGCATCGCTGTCATCGTATAATTGAAACATCGTCTCCGTGTCAAACATGATCATAGGGACGATTACTTTGCCGTATACAGCGTAATCGAGGTTGCGCAAACCCTTCATGGCTTTCACCTCAATCATATGTTATTATGAAGGAGGGAGCGGCTAACTCCCTCCAGAATTACTATTTGTGTTTACGTTGCTGTTGAATTGCTGTGTAGCGATCGTAAGCGCGCTGTTCGTCGTCTGAGAGCTGGTATCTCTCGATGACCTTTAAGCTTTCTTCCCGGAACACTTCTCGCGATATGCGGCCCAGTCCCCACTGTTCCCGCAGCACTCGCAAGAGGTGTTCTCTTTTTTGCATTTTCTCAAATGCTTTCAATGCTTGCTTTTCCATTTTGTGTTTCACCTCCTTTCTATACTTTAATTATACAACGAATATCGTTGAATGTCAACGAATTTAGTTGATAAATTAATTGAATTAATGTATAGTTTTATTAGGAGGTTGATCGGATGTTCAGACTTAAACTTGATACGATTATGGAGGAGCGAGGATTAAACGCAAAGCAACTTAGCGACTTGACAGGGATACGCTGGAATACAGTAAAGGACATGGAGAAAAATGAATCCCGACATTGGTCGCCTGATAATCTGAATAAAATTATGATTGCTCTGGAATTGAAGAACGTTGAAGATTTAATTGAATATGTAGATGAAGGGTGACTGACTTCTAAAAGAACCAATAAATATAAAAACCGCTGTCCAGCAAAATAGGGACGGCGGTTTTTTGGGCTATTCCAGTTTTTTAAATACCTTACTAATATACTGGCCCAACTGGACGCTAATTTGCGTCTTGGCTACTTCATGCAGCAAGTGAAAATGTTCATGGTACCCCCGGCACTTATATTCATGCCGCAGAGACGTAGGGCTGCTTTGTTCGGACTCCCAGACTTTTATTTCGCGTTCCTTCAATTTCTTTTTAAGCGCCACATGATCCTTCTGTATCATGTCCATGAGCCTGTCCGCGGCGGCAACATAAAGAGCTTTTAGTGAATTGGTAGAAAACTGTATCTGCCGCTTGTTGCGCTCCACAACGTCCATCATGAGCGGTAATACTATGTAGTCGCGTATCATTTCTAATTCTTGCCGGGTCACTCTCTTATCGGCCGACATGCGATCACCTCAAAACAATTATATGCGAATACTCGTTCGTATATCAATGGGTATTTTTTCAAAGCTAAGCTAAACACAAAAAAATAAGAAACAAGGTGTAATAGATGTAATTTACAGTGTAATTATGTAATTTACACTTTAGTACTGTAAATTACACTTTACAGGATGTAATTTACAGTTTATGATTGAATCAAATGGAACAATGTGGGAGGTAATGGAATGATTCCTGTAACGAAAGAAGAGATCTTCGAAGCTGCTGATGCTATGGCTGCCGAAGGAAAGACGCCGAGAATAGAAGGGATTAGAGAGGCATTAGGGACACGGGGGAGCTTCTCCACAATAAAAAAGTACCTAAACGAATGGAAGGAGCAGGTTGGGCAACTTGAAGAGTCGAGAGCCATCATTGTTCCACAGGCGATCACAGATCGATTGCAACAGTTCGGTACGGTCTTGTGGTCTGCGGCTGTCGAGCTTGCAGCGGAAGGCGTGCGAGTGGAGCGGGAGGAGCTTGCTAAGGCAAAGAATGATATGGAGGAAGAGCAGCGGGAGACAGTAGCGTTCGCAGATACCTTAAGCAAAGAGGCTGATCTGCTTCGTCAAAAAATATTGGAACTCGAAGGCGCTCTGGTTGCTGAAAAATCCGCCCATGACTCCACCCGCAGTATGTTGGCCATTGAAAAGGATGAAAGAGCACGTCTTTCGGTGGCATATGATTCTGCGCTTGAGCGCCTGGAGGACTTCAAGTCATCCTCTAGCCGATACGAAAATATGTACTATAAATCAGAAGAAGCGAACAAGAAGCTGCTGAAAGCGGA
The DNA here is from genome assembly GCF_000422505.1 of Paenibacillus pinihumi DSM 23905 = JCM 16419. Lineage (GTDB taxonomy): Bacteria > Bacillota > Bacilli > Paenibacillales > Paenibacillaceae > Paenibacillus_D > Paenibacillus_D pinihumi. The sequence goes on from NZ_KE383865.1 coordinate 295,009, forward strand.
AGCAGAGCGTGAAGGCCGCATAGCCCGTTTAGAAGGCGAAGTAGAGAACGTTCAGGCAGAAATGAAGAACCAGGTTGCTATGCTGGTGCATGAGTTAGACAACGAGCGGGATAAGCTACATAAGGCAGAACAATCAAGTGTTGCTGATCGAGCGGCAGCTCAGGAAGCGAAAATTGAATCTGCTAAGCTGCAAGGGAAATTGGAAGCATTGCAAAAGGGAAAAGAAAAATAGTTTCCGTAAAAACGCCCCTGGCGACTCAGGGGCGTTTTTGTTGCGACAAAACCTCCTATCCCTCACCAAAGGAATCGACAAGCACCCGCGGCGAAGTAGTTGCTGAGGTGATTCAAATGATAATAAATAATTTAAAGGACATCCGGCATGAGCATAAGATGAATCAAACTGAATTTGCGGAGCATCTTGGGTTGCCACAACAACAATACAACCGATATGAAAAACAGAGGAGTCAGCCGGATCTGGAACGGGCCATATTGATTAGCGAAAAGCTTCAGCGCACAGTGAATGATATTTTTTTTGTGGAGAATACAACGGGGTAGTTAATTTTTATTAAGGGACAGGCAAGTTTCTAAACTCTGGGCATATACATAAACCATCACCAACAAAAGGAGATGGTACAGCATGGAGAAAGAAACGGTCTATTACATCCGGTATACCGCCGACAACCGTATCAAGTCCATACACGCTTCACAGGAGCCGCCTAAAAGCGAGATGGTTAACAAGTATGGGGGATGGCTAATCATGGCAGTAGGGGCCGTCCTGTGCGTCTGGTGGTGGTTTGCATGGGTGTAATGCCGTATCATGCGAGGATGGCGGAGTTGTGGACGTTGAGCAAAGCGCGGCGCTTAAGTGACCAAGAGGCCATTGAGTTGAACCATTGCATGGCTGCCAATGCTAAACTGTGTTGGGAGTATGCGCAGCTTCAGAACCTTTCCTACGCAGCCTATGCGGTCGGGGATATGGATTGGCTCCATAACATCTGTGCGCAGATCGAAGCCCTGGATGCCGGGGAAACAAAGAAAAAGCCGGGGCCAAAGGCCACCGACTAAAAGGGATTGCTTCAGTATATGCCGGTCTTCTCATTTTGATGAGGATCGGCATATATGAATTATATAAAGACGGTATGCGAATTGGTGCCTTTAATGATTTTTTTGAACATATCTATGTTTTTGTTAGCTATAAGAGCTCGCTTTGATTTTAGCCCATCCCCGAAGTAAGCGGCTCTATCACCTACATCAAGATATGTAACTTTAGGCACATTCACACCTATGTGCCTATCTACAAGATGAAATTCAAATCCACTTGCATTTAATCCATCCATTAGAAATTTTAAAGTTCCCATAGTATAAAATTTATCATCAAGTGTATGAACGATAATTCTGTTATCGATTCTATCGAACTCAACAAAAATAATATCCTGAATTTTCAAGGAGGTGAACCCCGTCTGAGCGTCGATGTCATTTGCCACGGAAAGAAACAAATTAATCACCTCGTTTTTTCAGGAGTTCTTCCGGTGTTTCTGGCTGATGAACAAACACCCAACTAGCAGTGCTCACAACCACAGTTGCCATAGATCCTAAGACAGTAGCAATAAAATAGAAGATTCTTTTCTTTAAACTTTTTTTCAAGAGCGCGTCCCCCAATATTATGAGATTTTTTCTTTGCGCATTGAATAGTACAGTAGAACTGCTAGAAAAATAATAAAAGAGATGAGTATAAATATTATCTGTTTAGTGTACATCAAATAAATTAATCCTAACAGCAAGGTGATAATAAAACAAAGGACGGCGATTTTTTCCCACTTAAATCTTAATTTATCAAATTCAAAAGTGAAACCGTACCCTTTTCTGTAAAATTTCCAAGAGACGTATAAGGCAATAGCACTAGTCAGCGTTTGAAGCAGATACCCTCGAACGGGCATTGTTTGAACGTTATCAATAGACAAGAAACCAAAGGATGTTGCAACGATTACGGATTGTAATAAGGCATACGCTAGATACCCTGTTATCCCTAAAATCATGGACCAAATGACGGGAATTCTAACAATGAAAAAAAGAAAGAAGAAGGTAAAAAACAATGCAGTGATTGGCGCCAAGAAAGATAGTTCATCCCCGCGCAGGAAATAACTTTGAACATTGACCAGAATGATTACGGGTAAAGCTCTCGTTATGTATCTACTAAAATCCATCCTGAACAAGTAGAGTATCATAGCATAAATAGCTAACCCTTCGATGGTAGAAAAAATCATAAAAAATGTAGTCTCCATTAATAACCCTCCTACTATGAAGAAAGACCTATTAATGAATATACGATTTAAATTCTATGTTGTCGATAACCAATTCCTAAATATTAACAAATTATTTATTTTAATAGTCAATTATAACAGAAAGATTTTGAAAATAATGTCGCTTAATGTCGAAGTATTGTTGAAATTCGTAACTCTGTATTTTTGTTTACAAAAATCTATCTTTATTAAATAATTAGATATGTCAAGTAAAAATCAATTGTTTGAAATAATTGTCGTTCACTATTGACAACAAAAAATTGTGGAGGGTAACACAAATAAAGGTGCGACCACCATAGGAGGAATTAACAGATGAGACAAAAACTATTGGGCATAAAAAATTTATGTGATCAGTTAAAAGGGTGTGATCTTGAAATGAGTGGAAAAAATTACTGCGGGGTGAATAAAACACATAAATGGTTTAAGAACCTATAGGTTCTTAAATTTCCCGGGGAGATGCGAGATTGAACTCGCTCGCCTCACTTCCAGTTCCAGGTGTAGAGTACGCTACTACTAGGTAATTCTAGGATGACTTCGGCAGTGTACATGGCTTCTGGGCTCATTTTCTTCTGACCCACTGACCAATGTGATACCATTCGTGGGGAGTAACCAGAGCGCCGAGCAAACTCGGCTTGCGACATACCTCTTAAATCTAGCCAATACTGGAGGTGGCAGCTCCCGCGGGAGTATGCCAATTTAAAAAATCCTTTCTATATCATTTTAGGAACGCGTGTTCCTATTTTGTGCTATAATCAATTAAACAAGTTGTCCCAAAATATACATCCAGAGGTGAGGGTCATAGACAAGCCAACACTAGATCTAGAAAAATACATTGATATGTTAAAAGCCCGCGGAATAGATACCGAGGACGTAGAACGAAAACTTCAAGTTATCTTTTCCAACGCTTTAAAGCAGCTTCCAAAAGTTCAATGACATCATTAGCTTCATCTTCACTCAGGGTATGGCCTTTGTAGCTTAACTTGAATTGATTCAATCTTTCGATAGGGATCTCCGCCAACTCCGACTCTTCATGAGAATCGGGGTTGTTTTTGTTTTCTGGAGATAAATCAAAGTTGTTAACATCTGAAACGCCAATTAAATAGTCAACAGTAGTTTGCAGAATGACAGCCAGTTTACCCGCTATTTCCGTTGTAAGTCGCCGCTCTCCTTTCTCGATATCATAATAATATTGAGGTGTGATTCCAAGTTTCTTCGCTAATGCAATCCCGCTTAATTTATGCTCTTTCCTTAAATCCTTCAATCTATAGTTAATCATTGTTTTAGCTCCTTTTTATTCAGCATTATGCTGTATAAATATTATCATTGAATGAAAAAATGTTCAACAAGCAAAATGCTGATAATTTGAGCAAATTTAAGCATAATGTTGTATTTTTGAGCATATACCTCTTTATATAAGCAAAATGCTTAAATTTGCTCGTTTACACATGTAAGCATAATGCTTATTATTGGGTCATGGAGGTGAACAACACATGAATTTCTCGGAAGCAGTCTTGATCGCAATGGAAGCAAGCAAATTGAAAAGGGCTGATTTGGCAAGGGCTACGGGCTATAGCTACCAGTACATTAGCGATTTATTGGCTGGGAAGCGAAGATGGCACGAAGTAGTAATTAACAAGGTCTGTGCTGCGCTAGGAATTGAAATTACGTTTTCTTGTCAGTCAGAAACAGAACAAGAACCAATGTCCCAATCCTAACGGTTCGAGCACTTATAAGTATTAAGGGCCATTGGTCCAAATGAGAAGGAGGTAATCCTATGAAGCTAATGACATTCGAAAATGTCCGTGGATACATCGACGATAACGGCATGGCTCAATTAAATCTTGAAGATGTATCAAGAGGGCTTGGGTTCACACAAAGAGCTGCAAGCGGGAATGAAGTTATTAGGTGGGAACGAGTTAACAAATATTTATCTGAGTTTGGAAGCATCCCCACAAGTGGGGACGGCTTTATCCCAGAAAACATTTTTTACCGCTTAGCTATGAAAGCGAAAAACGCTGTTGCTGAAGCTTTTCAGGCAAAAGTAGCTGATGAAATTCTTCCTTCCATTCGCAAGCACGGCGGCTACCTTACACCTCAAAAGGTCGAGGAAGTCCTTACTGACCCGGATACAATAATCCGGTTGGCGACTCAATTAAAGAATGAGAGGGAGACAAAGCAGCGGCTGCAGCAGCAGATTGCACTTGAACGACCGAAGGTAGTTTTCGCGGAAGCATTGGAAACATCACCTGATTCCATATTGATTGCGGATCTGGCTAAACTGCTCAAGCAAAACGGATTTAGCATCGGTGAGGTTCGGTTGTTCAAATGGATGCGGGAGCAAGGGTATCTCATCAAGAGCGGCAGCGAATACAATATGCCAACCCAACGCAGCATGGAACTTGGGATTATGGAGATTAAGGTAGGGCAGCGGGCGAGCGCTTCAGATGGTATTAAACAAACCAGGACCCCTAAAATCACCGGGAAAGGTTTAAGTTACTTTATCAATAAATTTAAAGAAGCCGCCGAGAAACTGGCGACTCCAGAGGGTCAAGCATATTTGCAAGAGCGAAAGCGTGCTGCTGAGGGGTTCGTCGGCATCTTGCGGGAAAAGTCAAAACCATTTAACCCTTCGGTTCAGCGCTAATCAAAAACCCTTGTTCTAATAGCCTTTTGATTAAGGCGACAGTAAATCGCTCGCTGTGATTTTTTAGCTCGGAACTTACAGCATGTAGTTTGTCTTCTATTGTCGGATCGGGTTTGTTAACTCCTTCTTCTCCTATGCCAGTCATTATTTCGAAGTCGTTGTATTGATAAAGTGCTTTGGTTAATTCAGCGAAATAAACATCTTCCAGTTCATTGGATAAATCAAGTGCAATTTCTTCAATCGTTTTGCTGCTCAAATAACTCCCTCCTCTATAAATTAAATGGATAGTCTAGGCAACTACCATTTTAACAGAAGAACAGGAGTTTCAAATAGTAATGAGAGGTGATTACAAATGAACATCAAACGCGGCGACATTTACTTTACAAACCTCGGCCCATATGACGGAAGCGAACAAGGCGGAGAGCGCCCAGTTCTGATCCTTCAAAACGATGTCGGGAATGAGCACTCGCCCACAGTCATCATTGCCGCTATAACAGATATTTCTAAACGTTACATGCCTACGCATGTTGGATTCACAGCAGCGGAATCGGGATTAGAAAAGGATTCGTGGGTGCTGTTGGAGCAAATCAGAACGCTGGATAAACGGAAGCTTGAGGGCAAGGTTGGGAGACTTACTCCTAAACGAATGGAACTGGTTGATAAAGCGATGATGATCAGCCTCGGACTTGTTCCGGCGCCAGCACCTAAAAGGAAGGGTGAATGTAAATGAACTTATCCAAACTCTTAAACGCAAACGGCCTTACATCCGGTCCGGTATACGCAACAGGGATTATGAAAGGCTGGGAAGTAGCTCGGATGGTCGCCGATTTTAAGGCGCAGGAAACCATCCATTCCATGACGGATCGAATCTTAAAGGAGGGTTCAGATGGGGCTGATACAGCGTCTCAAGCGAGCTTGTAAGGCTTTATTCGGACGGCAGGATACTTTATCAATGAAACCTATCGAAATCGACCTGGACCTTCTCAGGACGTTCAAAAGGCCTGCCGAAGACAATCGCTCTCTATCATACCGTAAGTCCATATCGCAGCGCCGCAGGTGGAGTTATTGGCGCGAAAATCGCTAGTCCTATTATTTTTTTGCCAAAATCACGAAAAGGAGGGGTTTCACATGGGTTTGCCGCTCGAATTCAAAGAGGAAAACATCGAAGAACACTTCAAATTAGTCCACTTCACAATTAGGAAGTACTACAAAAACACGAAGCCCGGATCGGCTAAATACGACGACATGTTCCAGCAAGGGTGTATCGGACTTTTGAAAGCCATACGGAATTATGATTCCGGTATAGCGAAGTTTTCAACCTATGCAAGTCGCCTTATCCGTTGCGAGATTTCTGATTACTTACGCAGAGATAACTTAGTCAAGTTTCCCAGGGACACAATTTTTCTTATCCGGAGAATCAAGAAGCAACAGTTGTCCGGCAGCGTCCAAGAAATCGCCGAAAAGACTCAAACCTCTCCGAATGCAGTAAGTGCTGCCCTGACCTATCTGGACACAAGTTATGTATCTATGGAAACTCCTCTATCCGTTGATGACTCACTGTCTTTTAAAGACATGGTGGGTCAGGAGGATGATTATTCATCCCTTGCAACAAAGGAATTCATCTCGACATTGTCTGACCGTGATCGGCTGGTACTTGAGTGGCGAATGCAAGGGTTGAAGCAACGCCAAATCGCAAACGAAATAGGGGTCACACAGACTCAAATGCACCGGGTGCTTCACCGGATTGGGAATCTTTATTTAAAACATTACGCTTGAAGATTGACATAAAGGAGGGTCGAAAGTGACTGGAATTACCAAAGAGTTGGTCGATGAGTGCGAGAATGACAACTGCCAATCTGAAATTGTGGAAGGTCAGGAAGTTTGGCGTAAAGGATTTGGTCTGTACTGTTCCGGGCGGTGTCTTGCTGAGAGTATGGGCGCTGTAACCATCACAATAAATTAATCGATGAGGTGAATCGAATGGATAGAAAAACTCTGGAGTACATGGAGATGCGATCACAAAGAGCAAGGGAAATCGTTGGTCAAATTGACTCTCTTCTGAAATCAATTGATGCGGCTAAGAAAACTGTTTCCGTCGCTCTTTATAACAAATTGCCTACCGGCATTTTCGTTACTGACCCGGACCATAAAGGCGAGTTGCCTAATGACTTCTATACAGAGCTTACCGCAATCATTATTAATGTCTACATTGACATGGTACTTAAGGAAATTCACCGGTTAGAGAAGGAATTCGCTGAACTTTAAGGGGTGAGGGTTTTGGAACAAGCTTACCTATACAAATGCACGGATTGCGATAGTCAGGTGTTCTCAGTTTTCACAACATGGTTTGAGCCCCTTACAGTGGTTGGCCCGGCGTTCTGCCCTTGCTGCGGCTCAGATAAGCATGTGGAGTTTGTCGGCCCGCTGGTCGGGACAATAGAAAATTTGGAGGTGTAACGATGGCAGACGCTAACAAACTGCTTGTCATCAATGAAAAACTGATCAAATTGATTGAATCTAAACAAGACGCAATGCCCAAAAGTTTCAATAAAACACGATTCATTCAGAACTGCATGGCAGTACTCCAAGACACGGATGAAATCGACAAATGTGATGCAACTAGCGTTGCAAGGACGCTGTTGAAAGGTGCGTTCCTCGGGCTGGACTTCATGAACAAAGAGTGCTACCCAATCATATACGGAGGTAAATGCACGTTCCAAACGGACTATAAAGGCGAGATTAAACTTGCTCAAAAGTATAGTGTTCGGCCAGTTTTGAACATTTACGCCGAACTGGTTCGCGAAGGGGATTTCTTCCTAAAAGAAGTTAAAGACGGGCAACGTACCATTCAACATAAGCCCCCAGAAGGGTTCAATGACGGAAAGGTAATCGGAGCATTCGCAATTGTCCTGTATAAAGACGGCGGAATGGACTGTGAATCCATGAGTGTAGCGGAAATTGAAACCACTAGAAAGAACTACTCCAAACAAGCAAACGGCCCTTCATGGACAAAGAGTCCCGGCGAAATGCAAAAAAAGACAGTGCTTCGTAGACTTTGCAAAACCATTCAACTCGACTTCGACACAATTGAAGCGAAAGAAGCCTTTGAAGATGGTGGGGACTTTGATTTTAAACAGGATCCAAAGCCGCAGCAACAGAGTCCTTTCGACAAGAACGCAACGGTGGTAGACGCCGAATACGAGGAGGTCGAAGAGGAGGATCAAAGTGAGTCGGCAACCTGAGGTGTGTGAAATAATTCTTAATCGTGACAACTACTTCTCGTTGGAAGCAAACAGGCACTATATGTCAGTTTCTCAGTTCAAAAGCTTTGTACCAGCTTATGGCGGGTGCGAGGCCCGAAGTGTAGCGGAATTAGCCGGTGATTACACAAGACCCGACAAAGGGGCATTCAATGAGGGCCACTATATTCACGCGTGGAACTCAAATGAGTTGGCTGAATTCAAAGAGAACAACCCAGACATCTACAGCAGCAGGGGCGACACGAAAGGTCAACTCAAGTCTAACTATAAGCATTTGAATAAGATGATAGAGGTATTGGAGGATGACCCACTTGTCATGCAAGTGTTGGCTGGACATAAAGAAGTCATCTTGACAGCCGAACTTTTCGGTATCCCTTGGAAGGTAATGTTGGATAGCTACCAGCCTGAAATCGGCGACACAGGAGCTTTTGCTGATCTTAAAGCCTTGAAAGATATGAAAAAGTCATATAGCGAACATCACCAAAACTATGTTCCCTTTTATCAGAAATATGGGTACGACCTCCAAATGGCTATCTACGCTGAAGTGGAACGGATAGTAAAGAAGCGTGAACACTGGATCATTCCCCACTTGGTGGTGGTAACCAAGCAAGACCCGCCGGATCACGAAATTATTATGTTTGATTATGACATGATCATGAGCGAACTCCAATTTGTGAAAAATCACATTGAAAGAGTGGTTGCTGTTAAGACGGGGAGGGAAACTCCTCTAAGATGCGGTCACAACGATTGTGATTATTGCCGCTTAACTAAGAAGGCTGTCATCAAGCATTACAAAGAATTTGATGTCTATTAGGAGGTTTCTATGATTAATCGTGTGATACTAATTGGCCGCTTAACACGCAAGCCCGAGTTGCGCTATACCAGTTCCGGATTGGCAACTACGCAATTCACACTGGCTGTAGATCGGCCGACGAGCGGCGACAAAAAAGAAGCGGACTTCATTCCGGTTGTGACTTGGCGGAAGACAGCAGAAGCCTGCGCGAACTATCTGGATAAAGGGCTGCTGGCAGCGGTAGAAGGGCGCATACAGGTTCGGAGCTATGACAACAACGAAGGGAAACGGGTCTATGTGACTGAGGTTGTGGCGGACAACGTGCGCTTTCTGGAGAGGAAGGCAGGTGAAGGAAGGTCGTCCCAGGGTAATGACCCATTTCGTAATGAAGGCAAGCCGACGGACATCGGTGATGAAGACCTTCCGTTCTAATGCCGATCGGGGATTTTAACCCGGCACCGAAGCCGCAGCACAAACGCGGTGCGAAGCTAACGCAAAAGCAAAAGGGCGATATTAGCACCAGCGTAGACGCTGAACTGAAAGCCAGGTCAAATAATAAATGTGAGCTGAGGAAGCGTTGTAAGGGCGATAAGGCGGTACAGAGAGCACATATAACTGGACGCAAGCAATTGGACCACAAGACGACCATAGATGACCTTTTCCACGTCTGCCTTGCATGTCATAAATGGTTGGACGAAACGGCCGAAGGGATAAGGTACAAACGCAAATTACGGGGCTTGCCCCCGAAAATAGGAGGCGTCAAATGAAAATCAGAATTTTGCAAGCACATGGGGCAAAGAACTACCAAATGGTAGAACCGGGGATGGAGTTTGAGGCAAGAAGGCTTGCCGGAATCACTATGACGCCCGAGTACCAGATCACTGAACAAGGAAAATATGTAGGCTTGATTGTTCCTTACCCGAAGTGCGTGGAACTCCATGAAAAGCAAGGCTACACCGATGCCGAGTACAGAGCTGTTGTAGAGAATCGGAACACCATTGCTGCCCAGCTTGATAAGGCGCTTGAGGACTTAGGAGAGGCCGGGCGGGAAATCTTTGCTCTGAGGACGGAAAGAGAATCGTTGAAGGATCAACTGGAAGTTCTGGAAGTTGAGCTTAAGAAAGTTGAGCTTCCCGAAGCAATTGCCGAAGCAATCGATTCATTCAAAACTGATGGCAAGGATGTTGACGAAATAGTCTATTGGCTGACTCGTATATCAAAAGGTACTGCGTTGAGAGATACCACGCTCCTTCTAAGGCGGTATGCAGAAACTCACGGATTAAACTTAATAAAGGCTCTTATCAACGACTACACAGTCGCAGAAGAACCTACCACCGAAGATAAGATCCGGCAGCGCGTAGAGGAAATTATGAAGGATACGGGACCTTGGGATGACCCGGCAGAAGTAGCAGCTGAAGTAACTCAGGCTGTTCGGGAGATTCTGGCGGAAGATCGGCAGCAAGAACAAAATTGAACGTTGGTGAGGTGGAATGGCAGGACCTCAGTTGGGAGACGGATTCACACGGATAGCCAACGAACTCCTGGATGCAGTTTGCAGATACAAATTTAACGGTGCGCAATTCCGCCTCATTATGAAAGTATGGCGGCAAACATACGGCTACAGCAAAAAGGAAAATAAGCTCGCCATTACCTATCTGATTGAAGCGACAGGTTTATCAGAGAGCGCCGTAAAGAAGGAAATGAAAGCACTCATAGATGCTAATGTACTGATCGTAACAAAGCGCCAGACGAAAATTGATTCCAGGCACATCATGTTCAACAAAAATTATAACGAATGGAAAATCCCGAAAAGCGGTGATGAAATGGCAGATCAATTGAACCTGTTTTCAAGCGATCAGGTACACGATTGTACACCTAATGATTCAAATTTCAAGGTGGACGATTGTGACCCTCATCAGGTGGACGATTGTGTACCTAGAAACGATTTCAAGGTACACGATTGTGACCCCAATAAAGAAATAAAAGATTTAAAGAAATCTTTTAAAGAAAAAGAAGCGATGTTCGAAACCTTCTATGGAGTTTATCCAAGAAAGCAATCAAAGAAAAAGGCACAAGAGATTTGGAAGCGGCTTTGTAAAAAGGAAGGCTTCGATCCGGATGTGGCTATACTTGGGGCAAAGAATTACGGAAAAACTTGCAAGCAGTTGGAAACGGAGCTAAAGTACATCGCCCATCCTACTACATTCCTGAATCAAGAACGTTGGAGCGATTACCCAACTGTCGACCCTGAAGGATTAGCAGCTGGGAAGCAAAGTAAGTTCTCATCCAATTTAGACTTTTTTGCACAGCAGTTAGGTGGTGGAAACAATGACCAGGGAAGAGGCAATCTTATTGCTAGCCAAAGCATCAGCAGCTTACCCGAACAAACATCCGGATTTCAAAGAGAGTCCACAGATATTCGAAACTTGGGTACAGGCGCTACAAGAAGGTGATGCACAAACCGCTTTGCAAAACCTTAACCAGCATGTTCGAAAAAGCAACTTCTTCCCGGACATTGCTGACTTCCTTCGGGAGCCTAAGTTTGTGGAAGACTCAAGCAAGGTCCTGATGTTGGAATCAGCTCACGTAAACGCCCTTCTAGACGATTGGGAGCAAAGAGCAATAGATTGCCCGCCGCATATCCTTAAGCAGCTGGGAGGGCGTACAGATGGAGCATAACAGGATACATGATGCTGAAACGGCGGTATTAGGATCTATCTTCATAACTCCGGAATTAATCGATGATTGCTATCTTCAGCCTGAAGAATTTGTCGATGAAAGGCATCAGATGATAATGAGCTACTTCCGGTTCCTTGCGGAAGAACAAATCCCGATTGATCCTGTATCAATGGTACAGCAGTCCGGAAATAACATAACCGAAATTGGTGGGGTTTCGTATCTATGGCAGTTACGTCAATCGGTACCGACGACAAGTAATTTCGATTATTACCAAAAATTCATACGGGCTGACTATATCCGCAGAAAAACCGCTGATGTAACAAGGGAAATGTCCATGACGGCAGCGAACGGAGAAGGGGATGTAAAGGAGCACATTGCTCGCTGCCAAGAGAGGCTAGAGGAATTAGCAGAGCTCGCAACCAAAAACCAGAATCAGGGCTTGAAGCGCATGAGTTCCACTTTAGACGGCCACGTAAACCTTCTAAACGAGCGCAAGTCATCAAAGGGTATGACGGGAGCCAAAACCCTTAGCAAGGACGTAGACCGCCTCACAGGAGGCCATCAAAAGGGTGATCTTGAGGTAATTGCAGCCCGACCCAGCATGGGGAAAACGGCCTACATGATATCCGATGCAATCCGAACAACTCAAGGCGGTGCTGCGGCAGCGATCTTCTCGGCAGAAATGTTGGAATTGCAAATAACGGAAAGGGCTATATGCGCTCTTGCTAATTTAGACAATGCAAAAATGCGATCGGGAATGTTCGATGATAAAGACTGGGAACGGTACAGTTACGCCCGTACGATTCTTGATTCACTCCCTATTTTTATAGATGACACAACAGGAATGACCATCCAACACATTCGCAAAGAAGTTAAGCGCCTGGTGAAAACCCAGCCTAATCTGGTTGTCTATGTGGACTATATTCAAATCATTGGTGGCGGCCGAAAGTTCAACAGCAGACAAGAGGAAGTGTCGTACGTTTCACGGCAGCTTAAACAGATAGCCAGAGAGTTTGGAGTCACCGTTTTGGCTCTATCACAGTTAAGCCGGGATGTTGAGAAGCGAGTAGACAAACACCCTATGATGAGCGATTTAGGGGAGTCAGGAGCAATCGAGCGGGATGCCGATATTATCACCTTCCTTTATCGGGATGAGTATTACAACAAGGAATCGGAACGCAAAGGAATTGTCGAACTCATCATCGCAAAGGGCCGGAACGTCGGTACTGGGCGAGTTGATATGGCTTTCCTGAAGAACACTGGAAAGTTTGCTGATATTGAAACTGAACACAAAAAAGCCGGGTGATAAGAATGAAAGTGAAACTAATTATAAGTGACGATAGTTTCCAACGTGCTTGTGAAAACCTCATAAAGGGAGCCCGGAAGATCAAGGACCCGACGACTCCCAAGCACGAGTTGGCGGAACTTCAAAAGAAATATGAAGATTTAGCCGCAATGATTGATTCATACCGAGTCCGGGATTACCTAAAGCAATGTCCCAGTCAGATACCGCTTTACATCAAGATGGGGATTATCACTAAAGAGGAATTGGAGTGGTGAAATTGAGCAAAGAAGTGATTCATGTTGGACTATATGGCGGGAAAGGATTGTTCGGAGGAAAGGAAACAGCCCTAGAAGCTAGCATTGTGCAATGTGACAAATTCGACAAGTGCTCATTTTTTAAGGCTGATCAATGTGCGTGTGTCCGATCGATGTCATCTATTACTTGCCCCTTCGGGATAGTGCGCAATGAAAAGGGGTACACATCGAAGGCAAGAAAATACTATGAATTTAAAAGCAAATGGAAGGAGCATGAGAAGTACGGAAAATTGAAGAGTCCACCTTGTAAATTAGGATTGATAGACGATGTAGTTATTTTCCCGTATGCGTATGTCAATGTGGAAAAAGAGGATGGTAAGTGGGTTGTAAATGGGCCTAGGTTCTTTGATGGAGGGTCATCAGCAATTCCTTTAACTGAGTTCACGGTAGAACTTATTCGAGATATTGTATGCAAAAGACCTCAAGCGCTAATGGGTGGAGAAATTTCAAGTTATCAAGCGGAAGTGGTTCCTAAGTTTATCTCACACCTGAAGGAAGTCTTGCCTGAGAAATACGAGGAATTTGTTGCTGGGTTCCCGGGCTATGAACAAAAGATCGACTATGTGGGTAGAAAAGCAATTTTAACAACCCTTTCACCTTCTGCTGTGGAGTATAAAGCAAATCGGTATTCTCAATTTAATGAAATTTGGTATTGGGACGGTAAAATACTGACTTTTACATCAGGGCATGTGGGAGACTTTGGTGTGACCAAACATTACGAGGTAGAGAGTGTAGTTATACGGCCATCGGAAAAGTCTGTAGTCACCATCTCTGATAATAATCAAGTTAACAGCAACACGATTTTTGTGGACTGAATGGAGTTGTGAACATGGGGCAGACCTACGAGGAACAGTTCAGACGCTTCTTTCAGCGCTGCAAATCCATGACCCTTAAATCATTTCAAGAGTCCATGAACGTCCTGCATACGAGGGCGTACGCCGCCGCAGAACGCCAATACAAGGAAGCCATGGACATTGTCCTTACTCCAAAGCAAAAGGCCGCTGTAATTGAAAAGGCCAAGGAGATTCGGGAGCTATGGGACGGCATGGGTACAGTCGAAACGAGCAAGACTCTCGAAGAGACATTCGGGGAAACGATAGGCAAAGTTGAAAAGTAGGAGGGGATGGGATGCGATTCTTAGGAATCGATCCAGCAACAAAGACTGGGATTGTTGCGCTGGATATAGAAGGCAATGTGATCTTGGAAAGGGAGTTGAGGGGAGAGGGTCCTAAAGATCCCGGAGGGATTTCAGATCAGCAGCTTGTAGACCTGGAGAATCAACTTTTTCGCCTCATGTTACCCGGGGATCAAATTACACTCGAGTCTCCAGCACCGGGAACCATTAAAGCAATAAGCACTGGCTTCATTCATGGCGGCATACGGACTATGATCCATCGTAAAGGGCTCCGATATGATTTGGTAAACCCAATGTGGACAAAAAAATATGTTGATGTGAAAGTCAAACGCGGTCAAACACAGAAGGAAAAGAAGGAAGAAATGGCCGCTGCTGCACTAAAGTATTTCGGGTATTCTCACAAAAGCGACAACGTTGTCGACGCATACATTATTGCTCGCATATGTTTGAACATTTACTTGATGAGAAACCACAAACCTTTACTTGATAACGAAAGGATACAGAGGGAAGTAGTGCAGGACATAATCGAAAAGACGTTCTAACCCCGCTCAAGCGATCGGGAGCGGGATTCGTGCGCTCAAAATCCGGGAAAACAGAATTGAACTTATCGGTACGTTACGAAGCATTAAAAGAAATGCAAGCAAAAAGGATTGAAAGCAACATCGTAATGACTGAAAGAGCCTTAACGCCTATTGAAATCAAAATGAAATACAAGAGGTGGAAGCGCAAATGAAAGAGGCAGTCAATCACCCAGACCATTACCAAGGATCGATAGAATGCATTGAAGCTATAGCTGTTGCAACAGAAGGCCTGCATGGGATCGAATCATTCAACACAGGCAACGCCATCAAATACCTTTGGCGCTGGAAACAAAAGAACGGAATCGAGGACTTACTCAAGGCCATCTGGTACATCCAAAACACTATCGATAGACAGGAGGTAGAAGAGAATGAGAAGGCCAATACCACGGCTCAAGAAAGAAGATTTACCCCCACCTAACAGCAAAGTGGTCACCTATTATCTGAATAACAGCGAATTAGCTCTTGTGCATGCTGACCTGCGGCATCTTATCCCACATGCTTCACAGCGCGGGATGAAGTTCGAACCGGCAGACCCTAAGGTTTTCAAAACGTCAGAGCCTGAAGTAATAGAGCCAATCGCTGAACCAACCAGAGAATATTTTATGGAGAGTCTGGTTTCGGGGAAAAAGGCGAGCCAGATGGCGAGGGAATGCGGTATTGCCGAACAAACGGTTTACACAAGACTGCGTCGATACGGAATCAAAATCAAGGAAGTCCGGGAAGAAAACAAACCATTGAAAGAGCACAAACCTAAAGTGGATGGACGGAAAAAAGACAGGCCAAGTAGAGAATTCTTTGTTCAGGCACTTGAGGAAGGCCGGGGAAATCTCCAGCTTGCCGAGGAACTTAGTGTAACCACAAACACCATATCAAGATGGCTCAAGAGCTACGGACTCAATAGGCGGTCCAGATAAAGGGGTGATAGAGTGCGCAAGGCAAGTTTATTCAGCGGCATCGGCGGAATCGACCTGGCAGCTCATTGGGCTGGTATGGAGACGGTAGTATTTTGCGAGAGAGAGCCGTTCCCGCAGCGGGTGCTGCGCAAGCACTGGCCAGACGTCCCGATTATCGATGACGTACATGATTTTACGAGAGAGGAGATGGAGCGCCGTGGAATTGGAGCAATTGACCTTATTTCCGCAGGATTCCCTTGTCAGCCCTTCTCCCATGCAGGTAAGCGAGAAGGTGCAGAAGACGAACGCTATCTATGGCCCGAAGTCGTCAGAGTCGTCGATGACATCCGACCCACTTGGTTTGTTGGCGAGAATGTTGCAGGGATCCTCAGTATGGCACAGCCAGATAGGGAAATTAAAGTGGTCAACCGGATATCTAGTCGGACGGAAGAAGAAGACTTTTACGAGGCAGTATTTACACAACAAGAAGTTATGCTTATCCACGACATCTGTAAAGACCTTGAAAACATTGGATATCAAGTCCAAGTTTATATTCTACCGGCTGCGGCTGTCGGTGCGAGCAACCCAAGAGACAGAGTCTTCCTTGTGGCCCACACCGAAATCGACACTTCGGGGGGATTGTCCATCCGAGAGGGAGAGACGGACGCCGGACTTGCGCGCACTTGTTCGGATGTGGAGCACCCCGAATGCATCAGATGCGGTGGGGTCACACGGAGGGGGACAGAGCCGCAGCCTGCGGACAGATATAGCGGAGGTCAAGGTGGGGTTATGGCCGACACCTCAAGCGAGGGATTATCGCAGCGGGGACGATCCAGACGGGCCGAGGGCAATCCGGAAGCGGGAACAGGGTTGGACAGCGAATCTGAACGATGCTGTGAAGTTATGGCCGACTCCCAAAGCATCAGACGCCGTAATGGGGATGACCGCTCGAACGAGTGGGAGGCCCATAGAAAAATCGACTCACCTGCAAACGCAAGTGGGTTTGCAAGAAGCGAAGTTGTGGCCAACGCCGCACGCGAATTGCGGCGGGAGATGTGTAAAGGGCGGCATCAACCATTACAGGACACTCTATCTATCCTTTCCTGAACGTTTTCAAGCGCAGATGGAAATGGAAGGTCGTTTTCGGAGGGAAATCAACGATTACACGCTTCTGAAGAAATATGCCGGAAAACGAAACGGTAAAAATTTTTACAGGCCATATGCGCTAACAGAACTGAAAAAGGACATCGAAACGGGCGGCATTCAAGAGGACTTATTTATTCAAGCAGAGCAGCCATGCGCGTGCATTTTTTAGGGGTAGAGGCATCCCCTCTTACCCCGATAAGATATCGGATACCTTTTTAACCTTAGCAGCGAGAGTGGAGTTCTGGTCCAGCTTGACGTATTGCTGGAATGCTTCCTGCAGGAGAGCGCCCTTCTCCCTTTTAGTTACAAACGCCCATGCATCCAGTAATTTGAGAAAGTCATCATCTAACCTGAAACTGGTCGTGGTTGTTGATTTAGTCATTATGCACCTCTAAACATAGGATTTTAAACAGTATATCGCAGATTGAGGAGGGTTGATAGATTGATCTTACAGGGAGATAACATGCAGATTATGCCGGAGCTCGAGGCCGAGTCGTTTCATACCTGCGTCACTAGCCCACCTTATTGGGGACTACGGGATTACGGCATACCGCCAACGGAGTGGCCGGAGACAACATATACACCGATGCCCGGGCTTCCGCCAGTGACCGTGGCAGCATGGACCGGCTGCCTGGGGCTGGAGCCAACGCCGGAAATGTTCGTCGCTCACAGCGTTGCAGTCTTCCGAGAAGTGTGGCGGATGCTTCGTCCAGATGGGACGCTCTGGCTCAATTATGGGGATAGTTATGCTAAAGCAGGTATTTCGGGCATGGGCGATCCAACAATAGGAGAGCGGAATTTAGGGGGCATGAAGCCAATAGCCAAAACCATTCCCACTGCACTGAAAACCAAAGACCTGATCGGGATACCGTGGCGCATAGCCTTTGCTTTGCAAGCTGATGGCTGGTACCTGCGGATGGATAACATCTGGAGCAAGCCTAACCCCATGCCCGAGAGCGTACAGGATCGGCCGACGAAGGCGCATGAGTATATGTTCCTTTTGAGCAAGTCGGAGCGCTATTACTACGACTACGAAGCCATTAAAGAGCATATGGCAGATTCGAGTCTTTCCCGGCTCCAGCAGAACATTGCGGATCAGAAAGGCTCTGACAGGGCAAATGGGGGGGGGCAAAACGAACGGGCGCATGAAAGCCGTAGGCAAGGCGTACAGCTTCGCACGAAAGGTAAATGAAGGAGATGTGCCAGGCCAACAAAAGCAGCACCAGGAGGATAGGGAGGACATTGAGTATTCCGGATCCCGTAACAAGCGGTCCGTATGGACAGTGGCCACAGCTCAATTTGCCGAAGCGCATTTTGCAACGTTCCCGGAAAAGCTGATTGAGCCTTGTATATTGGCCGGAGCTCCAGCAGGCGGGCGTGTACTGGACCCGTTCGGAGGTAGTGGTACCACGGAAAAGGTCGCACTGGAAAACGGTCGGGAATGCACGATTATCGAAATCGGAGAGCAGTATGTAGATATAGCGAAGCGTCGGGTATCGACGATTCAGCCTAAGATGCAATTCATTTAGGGGAGGAATAGACAATATGAAGAACATCGCGGCATTAGTGAAGGAAGCACACCAGAACGCCGTAAATAAGGGTTGGTGGACGGAAGACCGGACGTATGGGGAATTGATTGCTTTGGTTCACAGCGAGGTTAGCGAGGCACTGGAGGACTACAGAAACGGCAGGAAGCCGAATGCAGTTTGGTATGAGTATCAGGATGCCACGCATGGCAAGGTAAAAAGCTCAGAACCAGAAGAATGGGTGGTAGTAAACAATTATACGCAGGGTAAACGGTTGGAGAAAGGCAAGCCCTGCGGCATCCCATCCGAGCTGGCAGATGTATGCATACGGATATTTGATATAGCTGGGCGGTATGGCTGGGGAGATGAACTGGAAAAGCAAAATTCAGCATTCCAAGGAGTAGGCGATCAGTACAAAGGGTTCTCGTTCGCTGAAAAGCTTACCTGCGTTCATTCGGATTTATCGCAATCATATCTGCAGCATCGCCAAGTTAATATGAAAAATGCTGTTTACTGTCTGGCGGGCGTTCTGTATTCCATCGGATTCATTGCTGAAGAACATGGCATTGATCTTGACCAAGCCATAGCCGAAAAGATTTCCTACAACGCCACAAGGCCGCAGAGACACGGCGGTAAGACACTATAAGGAGATGATTTCGTGATAAACGCAGGTACCGTAATTGAAGATGTTGCTAAAATTACAGATCAAGCTAAGACCATGGATGATCTTTATCAAGTTCTGGGGGTAATGGCCCATGCCATCGGCGGCATGGTCTGTCATTTCGAACAATCCGAAAGGTCTCAGGTGTTGATGGGACTGACCGAAGCGTTAGGGATGGGTTTGATGACAACTTCCAAAAGCCTAGGACAAGAATGTGACGTGGAAATAGTCGTCGGGAAAAAGAGATAGCACATTCAGCACCGATTACCAGCTATAGGGGAGTAACCCTCCCCTAGTCCATGAGATTGCAGATGGTATTCATAAAATTGGCCGTCTCATGACAAGCATCCATTTCGCTAAAACCTTGGGCAAGTAGCTGTTGTTTAAAATCTTCATACGGATCTCCGTCATATACGGACAGACGATGCAAATAGTTCAAGGTATTTAAATCTAGCATGCCGATCACCTCATAGTTTTTCTAACAATCATACATTTAATGGCAAGGATTGGCTAGAGGGGAATTTTGTAAATATTTGTCGAGGGGAGTAACCCTAACAAATTAAAAGGAGAGATTAAAATGAATAAACTTTTATACCGGACAGTTGGTAGATACTACTTGGGTGAGGCGCAAGAACAGGCGCGGTATGTATTCCAATTAAGGGATGACGCGCCAAAAGAACTGAGAAGGTCATTTCTGATCTATTTAGACCGGGATGGTAATTTCTCAGGGAGCGCACTGCAAGTAGCAAGAGACATCAAAGATGTAGTTGATAGTTACTTCCTCAATACAGATAAACCGCGCATAGCAGCTTTGGTTGACTACCTCGAAAAATGGGAAGGCGCTGATCATTATGATGGCTTGATTGCAGAGCGAGAGATGTTGAAAAGGCGTCTTGAATTGGTCAACAAAGAATTGGATCAATACGAAGAGGTCGGGGAGTAACCCCTGATAAGGAGGCAGATCAATGAAAAACGCTACAGTAACGATTGACTATACCAGTTTCCAGAGCATCAAGGAGAAGGCGGATAAGTACGATATTGCGAAATTGACACGGGAAGTGGCAAACGCCAAGGAAAGAGAGTTTGTAGATAAAATTTGTAATTGCATCGAGAAAGCGAACGATTGTAAGGCGGCGGAGCAGAAGCAATATTATATCGCGCTGGGGATTCGGGCGATATGCGAACATTATGATATGGACCTGAAGATTGAATACGGAGAATTGGACGAGGGAAAATCCCCTGTTCAAACGGACAAGGAGGCTGCTCATGGCAAATCGTAATACGCTGCATCGCAGCAAGCTGGATGGGTTTAAGCGTTGGCTTGAACAGGACGGATGGGATTTGCAGCCGGCGAAAGGGGATTATGAAGTCCTAAGAGCCCGCAAGGGACGGCGCCTGTTGTTGGTATACGACAGGCACGAAGGTAATCATTTAAGCGTGGCTGACGCGAACATGGGCGTTGTGCGGTCATACCTGCGGGACAAGGAGGCAGAGCATGAATTGGCTTAAGAGATTAGTTTGCAAGCATGATCACCAGCCGCATAAAAAGTTGAGTATGTTTCAAAATCTTAGTGGTGACAGTATCTATTACGTCTGTACCAAGTGTGATCATATCCGAGATTCGTTGTTCATTAAGCATTAAGGAGGGAAGTCATGGCGAAGACTGAGCTGACATTGCAGCTTGAGCGGCAGATTTTTGGGGAAACATCTAAACTCGGCGTATTCGGATGCTTTGAAGTGACTATCGGCTGGTACGGCAAAGAGCGGGTCGATTACATGACCTATGACACCAAAGGGACATGGCGCTGCTACGAGATTAAGGTTTCCAAGGCTGATTTTAGGAGCAAGGCGCACAACACCTTCATTGGCCACTATAACTACTACGTCATGCCGAGGGAGCTTTACGAGGAGGTGCAGCAGGAGATTCCGTCTCACATCGGCGTGTACTGCGGGGCAACGCTTGTAAAGCGTCCCAAGAGGCAGCAGCTTGGCGAGGATGAGCAAGTGCTAAAAGACTCTATGATTCGGTCACTGTCCAGGGATGTCAGCAAGCTTCTCAAGAGTGCAGATCCCGATTACGTAAATCGTGCTAATCGCACGCTTGAGCGGGAGAGACGTGAAAAGCATAATTACCGCCAAAAATACTATGATGCAATGGGAGAAATTCGCGCCCTAAAGCGTATGGGGGATAAGGAGGCACTATGAAAGCAATAGCTGAAGAACCAATCAAAATGAATGTCTATGAAATCAGTTACGCAGATGATCCCAACTATCGTGTCAATAGAACGGCAGCGACTGCGGGAAAAGCCAAATATAATGAATACCTGAACTATTCGGACTACTGCTGTGACACAACATACATGGATTTTCTCAAATTAATCAGGTGCCGGAAGGTTGGGCAGTCAACACCGAAAAAAGGTGAGCTGCTTCCACCGGGTATGCCCTGGCTTGAAGAACGGATTGAGAAGGCGAACCGGCTCATTCGTGAAATCGGCAGCAGGAGCCATAGGGACCTTTACTCGCCCAAACATGATCGGTACATTGCTTTTCATTGGGCCGGAGGGCGGCTCTGGCTGACAGACCACTATACCGGAATCCCTATGATAATGGAGCCGAAAGCTTGTGGAAAAACGAGAGATCAAAAGCGTGCGTTCAGCAGCGGTGGAACCATGTGGGGCCTGGTCAATGACTTCAAGGATTTTATCTATGGAGACGATGAAGCGAATCACAACAATGGTTACGGCGGCCTGTATTGCAGGCACTGGGGATATCCGGAAGAGGACATGGAAGCAATCCGGCAGCTTGCCCGAGAGCTTGGATACCTACCATCTATCAAGGGAGAGAGGGCAGTATGAAAGCATTAATGAGCATTGAAGAGTTGATTGCAAATTTGAGGGGGCTGCACCAATTAAGCCTATACACAGTCAATGAGGACTGGTGTATCCAGTTGTATGAACTTGATGTGTGTGCGAATGATCATGATGTATTCAAGCAGGCGAAGTATGCGCCGATTTACGAGTCCAGTAACCACAGTCTTCAATTTTTACTAATTGAAGCTACCGAATGGGCCGCAAAACGATATCAAGATTGTTAGGGAGAGGAGCAATAACCATGATTGATTTAACCAATGTACCAACTGCCCGGCTGCATCACGAGTTGAAGCTTCGCAAAGGACCTGACTGGAAATGTGTCAAGTGCGGCTACTACGCTAATGGATCTGGACAGTGGGCATGCCCAGGATGCAATCAATGGCACTATTTAACTGGTGGGTTTGAATGGCCTGTAGATAACGAGCAGGCCCGCGCATGGATAGCGAGGCTTGCGGACATTTATCCGATTATCAAGGCTTCAGGGGAGACACAGGGGGCGCAATACGCGAACAGATTGCCAAAGGTATGGACTGCAAGGGTAATTTGCATCCTATTGAGCCCAAACAGGGAGGTAACAGAGCATGCGAATGAATGAGATAAAAAAGATTCTGTGTGAAAAAAGGTTGCCAGTACCGACATTTTTGCTGGATGAGATTGAATCCCGTGACGCGGAGCTTGAGCGCCTAAAGGAAGAGAACAAGCGGCTATTCAATGTTATTGAGGAACTACTGGGAGGGCTATCAATTTATGCTGATGAAGATTTGTTCTGCCAAGGGAATCATGATACTGATCCAACAATAGAAGCTCGTCATTTGATTGAGTTATACAGCCGAGTAACCGAGCAGGGAGGGAAAGGAGAATGACAGATATGCAGCCGGGAGTAGAAATGGATGAATTAATCGATGAAGTTGTATTTGGGCGAACAGACAAAGGCTTCAACGGCAAATATCGCTATAGATACCGGTACGATGGCAAGAATGGCAAATGGATACCGGAGCCGTACTCCACAACTTGGATCGGCATGCAGTACGTAGTAGAGGAGATGCGTCGCCGAGGCTGGAACTTGGTACTCCTTATGAAGAGTGAAACGTTCGGAGCAGGATTTTCAAAAGGGGACATAAAGACATCGGAAGATTCAGACTCAGCCCCTCACGCAGTATGTATAGCAGCTATAAAGGCTCTAAGAGAGCATGCAAACAGTTCAGGGGAGGATGGTAGAGCATGAGCAAGCCGATGCCATATAGAGGCAAATGCAAAGACAATGGAGAGTTGGTATATGGGTGGTTCTTGGAGAAGGATGGGAAATCATATATCATTTCTGATTTTGAAACGGATTGCTATGACGGTGAGAACACAGATTTATATGCAACTGTTTGGAATGAGGTCGACCCCGAAAC
The DNA here is from genome assembly GCF_000422505.1 of Paenibacillus pinihumi DSM 23905 = JCM 16419. GTDB lineage: Bacteria > Bacillota > Bacilli > Paenibacillales > Paenibacillaceae > Paenibacillus_D > Paenibacillus_D pinihumi. The sequence continues at coordinate 318,493 of NZ_KE383865.1, forward strand.
AGTAGGGCAGTACATCGGCCGGACGGATGATAACGGGGTTGAACTGTATTCCGGCATGCGAGTGAAATTCACGAACTTGATTCTTGGAAGGTTCTCAGATAAAGAACAGTGGGCAGAAGGGACAGTTTTCTATGATGAAAAAATGTCTGGGTATACCATCAAGCAAGGGGACGCTGGATGGAACTTGCAACATTCGGCTGTCGTAGCTTTGCCTGACAATCCTGAGCTACTGGAGGGCGGACAATGATTAAACTGACATTCAACGGAGTAAATGTACCAATGATGATTGATCCAGCAAAAATAGCGTTGATAGAAACGGATGGGAGTGGTGGTTCATACCTTTATGACTCATTCAATCGATCAGACGGATGGGAAGTTAGGGTTAAGGAATCTCCTGAAGAAGTAACCAAGAAGATACTGGAGTATAAGCTGGCTATGGTCAAATATAGTGTTGGTTTTGCTCAAGCGTTGCGAGACAGCGGAGATCCTGAATGGGTATTCGATAATGCAGAGTTTAAAATGAGCGAATTAGCAGGTCTGGAGGAACCCCAATGAGGAAAATAGCACGCCTTCAAATAAAATTGCGAAAACCCGATAATACCGGATTCTTTCATGATACAAGAGGCGATGTTCGGAAACTCGCTGAGGCTATTAACATTTTGATCGACAAGCAAAATGAGGTTGTCAATGCGGTAAATCAATTGATAGAGGATCGGAGGAACCCCAATGAATAAACAAGAGCTTACCCGGGAGCAAGTACTGGGGATGTCGGGACAAGAGTTGAGTATAGCGGTTGCTGTACATGTGATAGGATTTGAGCCGGGAATGGTGATTATGGACGAGTGGTACCCAGCAGAAGACATAGCTGCAGCCTGGGAAGTGCTTCAACACCCAATTGTAATGGACGGTCCTCAAATTGGGGTATATCCTACCAGCTTCGGCGTATGGGTAGCCAGACCATTCATGCCTGGAAATGATTGTACAGTGCAGGCTAAAACAGCCCCTGAAGCTATCTGTAAAGCTTCTCTATTGGCGGTGTTAGGTCTATGAGATACCTTGTTCCTGTCGTATTCATATCTGGCTTAGTGGCAGTAATCATAACGGAGATGATCATATTCAGATCGTTTTGGACGGCTTTGATTCTGGTATTTGCAAAAATCGAATGGTAAAAAGCGAGGTCATGACCCCAGATCCAGACTTCATCCTATGCGGGGGTAGCGGAGAGTTCGGTATTCGGGAGACTTATGATTGCTATTGCATAGAGGAGGTAACCAATGAATAACAAACCAGATGAGACTGCCGAGAGTGACTTCGAGCGAGTCTTCCGGCAAATCATTGAAACGCAGGACCCTTCGTGGGATGGAAACTGCGAATGCAAGGAGTGCTACTGGAACATGTGGCATCCGACCAGGCGCAGCGACAGCAAGCAATGTACATCAGAAACTCTTGGCGAGGTTAGGATGACGCCGAACACTGCGGCATGCCCCTCATACTGGTCATATGCTGTCGCATGTGGGGTTGAGAAGGGTTCCACCGAAGCGACCGAATAGGCTTAGCGCATAGAAAAAAATATCTTCCAAGTGTGCGAAGTGGAAATTTCCAACGGTTAAATAAATGAACACATTACAAGGAGGGGCACTATGGGAAAATTCAAACCTGTAAGTAAGCGTAATGGAAGAGATAAGGGCATCAGCGTAACCATAGGCGTAGATGGAAGGATGTACTTATCCAGCGGGTTCAAAAAGATTCTCAACCACGATGGAAAGAAGAATTACTATTTGTTCTACGATGATTCCGAACGCCGGATAGGGATATCAAAAGAAACGCCTGATTCTAACGTCGAGGCCTTCTCGTTCAGCGCAACAGGAGAATGTAAGGTAGTCAGCTTCATAGAGGATTGCGAGATTCACATGCCGGGAAAACCTGTTTTATGGCTCTATGAAGGGAATGAAAAAGGTATCTATGCTTTCTACCAGCAGGGCCGCAGCCATATTGCTTTGAGACAAGAGAAGAACGGGAATTTGGAGCGATTAAAGTAGAAATTCTTGACAGAAGAATTCAACAGAATTTTTGCTGTCCGTGTGATTCTATCCAACTTTTAGATAATTATATATAGGGGTGAAAACACATGAAGTTCGTAGTGATAAAAGACATCCCTGACGGGTGGGAGACAGATGCTAAGTCTGGAGACATCCTCCATGTGGCAACTTGGGAAGGTTTCCCCACTCTTATGAAAGGGAAAAAGGCCATTTGTGACAACGGAAGCAAGTACCATCTCGAGCATTGCAAGCCATTAGATTTGGTTTCGGCTGATCGAAAAGTGAAGGAGGTCAAATAGATGACTTTATTTCTATCAATAATCGCGGCAATATCCTTGATCGGTCTAATTGCCGAAAGCGATAAGAATCCAACACTAACTAAGAATCTAACAGCAGTATGTTGTATCTCAATCATTGCTATCGTAATCCTAAATGTCCTGTAAGTAGCCGCTTCAAATAATCCAAAAAAACAGACGTCGCTGGCGATCTGGCGGACAGCTGCACCCATTTGACCAAACGAGTGTTCTTATACTATAAAAATTATCCAATTCGAGAGGGGCAATATTCAATGTCTATTACTATCAAAGCTCATTTTAATAAACAGGTTCGCGACTCCAAGAAGGAACTTGTTCAGTTCTATGTAAAGGGCGAGGATGAGAATTCACAAGCGCTTAATAACCTAGTCCGGGAGATTGTAGAGGTAAGTGTAAACGGTCTTGATTCACTCACAGCTCACTTTATAAAGAAGTCCCAAGATGCCAAGAAAACAGTTCTGGATTTTGTCATAAATGGTGGTGCATCGAACAAACATTCATATGAGTTTTACAAGCTGGCGGGCACTGACATTGAATTGTCAATTGAACTGTCAGATGTAGAACCAGAAGAATTCGAGGAACGCCAAGAAAAGTACCGAGAAGGCCTGAAAGGGAAAATAAATCAGGACGGTACCGTGGATGTCGACGAAAACCAAATGACCTTAGACGAGGTTGACGGCGATCCAATGGCTGGAGTGGAGGAAGAGTTGCCGTTCGAAGATGACGGTAGCGAAGGAGAGGGCATACATGAAGACGAACTTCCGTTTTAATTGGCCGCGGATACTGGTCGTGGGATTCTGCATTACATTCTGGTCTGGACTGATCTGGTTGTTAAGATAATCGACTCCCTTCGGGGAGTCTCCCGGAAGGGGGATATAGAGTGGAATATACAGTGGACGAGAAAGGATTCTTAACGGACCTGCGACAGCTTAAAAAGGCGTACCGAGAGACGTTAAAGGGGCTCCAGGCATATAGGAAGCAACTGGAGCAGAAGGTCGAAGCGGCGGCGGCAATGTCCATGGAGGAATTAAAGGAAAAACCGAACAGGCCCAGATATAAGGATTTACAGGTGGAACACGCTGAGATATTTGACGAGATCGACGTCATCAAAGGAATGATATCGGACGTCAACTATGCAATCGAATGGCTCCATACAGGCCGTCAGCCGGGAACGCGGCGAGGGATTGATCGGCGGGCCGTTTATCAAAACACAATTCTAATGGACCCAAGCATAATGGCTAACTTCAGCAATCAGTACAATTCCCGGAGCAGCACGACATTGACCGAACATGAGCGGGACCGGCTAAGGGACGTTCTCCAGATTCTGAGCGAACAAGAACGGAAATGTTATGTGCTCTCATACGGACATGGATATAGTCATTCAGAAATAGCTCGGATGTTGGTGTTGCAAAAAGGGACGGTTGACAAGTACGTGCAGCGGGCTCATGAAAAGGTTAGTAAGGGATGGCAGGGGACTATGTTTTGATTATAGCGAATAATGGGGTGCAAGAGGTGGGCGCTAAAGAGAATGTAACAAACACAAACACAATCGAAATAGAAATCAACGGGAGACTTTATAGCTGCACGGTTGATGAATCAGGAGAAGTAACATCAATGAGGAGATTTAATGATAAGCACAAAACTTGGGTGACGCTGAATTTCGGACTTGATAAAGATAAAGGAAACATTATTGACAAAAAGATTATTCAAACTCTTACAGCAGAGTATTTAGACTCATTTAAATAAGAAAAGCCCATCAGTTGATGGGCTTTGTTTCTTTTATAGGAAACTTTTTGTTGAGGCTCACAACCAACACTTTATATGGTAGTGTTTTTGACTTATCCCGACTCCCAGCTGAGCTATGGCCCCGAGTATTAAATTCAACGGTAAAGGAATCCACTCACCAAGGAGTATCTCGTTTCCTCACAAGAAAGATCATATCATAAATAAGAAAATAGTGTCAACAATTTTATCGAATTTTTTTAAAAAATACGAAATGTGTACATAACCGCTCTGTAATACCATCCATTCAGGGATTTTAAAGGATGAAGCAGGTTATCCTGTGAAGGCACGCAAATCTATAATTCACACGAATCAATTACCGTGGATCAGGCAGTCATCATTAAATCAATGCGAAAAATGCTCGACACATTAAAAGAGGAAGAACAGAAAACGCTTTCCAAATGTTATATATAATAACATTTCAAAGATTTTTGTTTTGAATTTTAGATGATTCTGTCGAATAATAGGATTTTAAAGCGGATACATTCTAGCTAAAATGAAATTACATTCAATCAAGGGGTGAAGAGAAATGAAGAAGTGGTCGGTTGTGTTAATTATTCTAACAATAATGACAGCAATCCTTGGAGCGTGTGGGGGAGGCAATTCGAAAGGCAGCGAAGCAGGCGGTGAATCCAAAAAGCTGGTGGTATACACGCCTAACAGTGAAGAGATGCTGAATGCGCTTGTCCCGGCATTTGAGAAACAGACAGGCATCTCCGTTGAGCTGGTATCCGCAGGAAGCGGCGAATTGATCAAGCGTATCCAGTCCGAAAAAGCGAATCCATATGCAGATGTGATGTTCGGGGGCGCATTCGCGCTGTTCCATGACAATGCGGATCTGTTCGAGAAATATGTATCCTCCAACGACAAAGACATGCTTGAAGGGCACCGCAATACAACAGGCATCATGACACCTTACGTATCGGACGGCAGCGTGCTGCTCGTCAATACAAATCTGGCTGGCAATATCGAGATCAACGGTTATGAGGACCTGCTTAAGCCGGAACTGAAAGGCAAAATCGCGATGGCTGACCCGGCCAACTCCAGCTCTGCCTTTGCCCAATTGACCAATATGCTTAAAGCGATGGGCGGAGACTATTCTTCCGAGAAGGGCTGGGACTATGTAGGGAAGCTGCTTGAGAATCTGGATGGTAAAATTGCCGGCGGCTCCAGCAAAGCGCATAAAAGTGTAGCGGATGGCGAATATGTGGTGGCCTTGACTTATGAAGATCCGGCTGTCAGCTATGTGAAGGACGGCGCGCCGGTTAAGGTTGTGTATCCGAAGGAGGGTGCTGTATTCCTCGATGCGGTTGCCGGAGTCGTTAAAGGCTCCAAAAACCAGGAAAACGCGAAAAAGTTCATCGATTTCCTCACTTCCAAAGAGGGACAAGACGCACTTGGACGTGAAACGACGAACCGTCCGCTGCGCGCAGATGCTGTAATCGGGGACAACATGACACCAATCGATAAGATTAAAGTCATTGATGAGGACGTTGTATACGTAGCCCAGAACAAGGCAGCCATTGTTACGAAATACACAGATTTGTTTACGAAAATTGCAAAGTAACTTAAAAAGCATGACGAGAAATTAATCGAAAGCGGGTTCAATAACATGAGCGTAGCGATATCCTTCAAGGACATTGTGAAAAAATATGGCGATACGACGGTTATTCCCGAGCTGTCTCTGGACATCAAGAAGGGTGAGTTTTTCACCCTTCTTGGCCCTTCGGGCTGCGGGAAAACGACGCTGCTGCGGATGGTTGCAGGCTTTAACAGCATTGAGGGCGGGGCTCTCACGTTTAATGAGAAAGTAATGAATAATGTCCCTCCGGGGAAACGGAATATCGGGATGGTGTTTCAAAACTATGCGATATTCCCGCATATGAACGTAAGCGAAAACGTTGCGTTCGGATTGCAAAACCGCCAGGTAAGCAAGGCGGAACAGCAGCGCAGAGTCAGTGAAATGCTCGATACGGTACAGATCAGCGTATATAAAGACAGAATGCCCAAGAACCTGTCAGGCGGACAGCAGCAGCGTGTAGCCTTGGCAAGAGCGATCGTTATCAATCCGGACGTGTTGCTGATGGATGAGCCGCTCTCCAACCTGGACGCGAAGCTGCGCGTGGATATGCGCAATGCGATCAAGTCCATTCAGCGCGAAGTTGGCATTACGACAGTTTATGTCACGCATGACCAGGAAGAGGCCATGGCTGTATCCGACCGGATTGCGGTTATGAAATCCGGGGTGATTCAGCAGATTGGAACGCCAAGAGATATTTATCAGCGCCCTGCCAATCTGTTTGTTGCGACCTTCATCGGGCGGACAAACGTGATAGAAGCAGAACTTGCAGCAGGAGCAAACGGAGAGGCCGAGATTTGCCTCACCAAAGACTATTCACTTCCAATCCCGAAGCTGCAGCCGCTCATGGGTTCCAAGCAACCGATGAAGGTCAAGCTGTCCATCCGTCCGGAAGAATTTGTGCTGTCGGAGGATGGCAAGGGAATTGCAGGCAAGGTGATGAATTACGTCTTCCTTGGCTTGAATACCCATGTGATCATCAAGCTGGAAAATGGAGAAGAGGTTGAAATGATCCAGCAGTCGGCTTCAAATGGAGTTGTAGAAATCGGACAGAACGTTCGTCTGGCTGTAGTCAGAGAAACGATTAATGTATATGACGCATCCGGGGAGCGCAACTTGAACCGGGGGAGTGGCTTATGATTGGCGGCAAGAGACGGTGGGACATTTGGTCGCTGATTACGTTTTTAATTTTTGCCGGGTATTTGATTTTCCTTGCACTGCCTTTGTTCATGCTGCTTATCAAAAGCTTTTTTGATGGGACGACCGGGGATTTTTCACTGGCCTACTTTTATAAATTTTTCAGCAAAGCCTATTATATGAACGCAGTCTGGAACAGTATAAAGGTAACCGTATCCGTCACCCTGTTGTCCATTGTAGTAGCGGGGCCGCTGGCTTATATTATGACGATAGCCAAAATAAAAGGCAGCGCGACGGTGCGCATTCTGATTTTGATCTCGTCGATGTCCGCCCCGTTTATCGGAGCGTATGCGTGGATACTACTGCTGGGCAGAAGCGGTGTCATTACCAAATTCGTCTCGAACGTGTTCGGCGTACAAATGCCGGATATTTACGGGTTCACCGGCATTTTGCTTGTGCTGACATTGCAATTGTCGCCGCTGATCTTCATGTATGTATCGGGAGCACTGAAAAATGTCGACAACTCCTTAATGGAAGCTGCGGAGAGCATGAACTGCACGGGACTGAAGAAAATGTGGAAAATACTCGTCCCGCTTATTATGCCGACGATTCTGGCAGGAGGCTTGCTGGTTTTTATGCGGGCATTCGCGGACTTCGGTACACCGATGCTGATTGGCGAGGGCTTCCGTACCGTTCCTGTTCTGATCTTTAACGAGTTTATTAGTGAAGTTGGCGGAGATAACGGCTTTGCTGCCGCGATAAGCGTTATTGTCGTTCTGTTCGCCACCGCCGTATTCCTGCTGCAAAAATTCGTTGCGAACCGCAAGTCATACAGCATGAGCGCGCTCAATCCGATTGAGCCGAAGAAGCTGAAAGGTATCGCCAATGTTGCAGCCCACGCCTATGTCTATCTGTTCACCATTTTAGCGATGATGCCGCAAGTCTATGTGGCATATACGTCCTTCCAGAAGACATCAGGCAAGATCTTCGTTGACGGCTATTCTTTGGACAGCTACCGGGCCGCCTTCTCCAAGGTAGGCGATGCGATCTTCAATACGTTTATGATGGCTGGCATTACTATTATCATCATTACGCTGGCAGCCGTGCTGATTGCTTATGTGACGGTAAAGCGCAAGGGAGCAGTGGCCAATCTGCTGGATACCTTCACGATGCTGCCTTATATCGTGCCAGGCTCCATTCTGGGTATCGCCCTGCTGGTGACGTTTAATAAGCCGCCACTGGTGATGAGCGGGACGGCCGTCATTCTGATTGCGGCATTTGTAATCCGGCGCCTGCCGTATACGATCCGCTCCAGTGCCGCCGTGCTCCATCAGGTGAACGACAGCATTGAGGAAGCGGCGATCAGTCTGGGAACCTCCACTATGCGGACGTTCTTCAAGATTACGGTTCCGATGATGATATCCGGCGTATTTGCCGGTGCAATTATTAGCTGGATCAGCATCATAACGGAATTGAGCACCTCGATTATTCTGTATACCGGCAATACCCGTACGATGACCGTTGCCGTATATACAGAGGTCGTGCGCGGCAATTACGGCGTAGCAGCAGCGTTGTCCACACTGTTGACGGTCATTACTGTCATCTCGCTATTGCTGTTCTTCAAGCTTTCAGGTAAAAAAGAAGTAACGATGTAAGTCCGGACCGGACCCGCTTTTGGCGGGCTCCGGCCTTTTGTCCATTTGGAGCAGGAAAGGGCTATCGCAATTGCGATTTACAGGGCATAATAGGACGGATGGGAGGGAGGGCGGAATGGCGAAAAGGAGTTTCAAAGATTCGTTGCGGCGGTTGTTCTTGCTTCACACCCTGGTGCCCATATCGATTTTGTTTGTTTTATTTCTGGTCTTTATGATGGTCAATTCGCGGCTGATCCTGGTCAGCCAGACAGCAGATGCGGGCAGCAAGATCAAAATGGCCATGGAGGAGGTATATACCTCTTATCTCAGGGAGGTACGCGAAGCAGCGTCGTCGGATGCCGTTATTTCGTATGCGGGATCAAGGCAGGGCGGTCCCGAAATGTTTGAACGGTTTTATGATTTTAACAACCGTCAGCGGGTGAAGAGCATTATGCACATCCTGGGCACGGACGGAACGATGCTGGCTTCTTCCGCCAACTACAGCTCGGATGAATCAGACCTGGCGATGCAGGCTATTGTCCGGAGAATGACCAGACAAGGCTTGCCTGAGCTTGCGGAAACGAATCATATCCGTTTTTCCCACGACCGTTATACGGCCTATACATTTGCTGCAGAAATCCGCAGCGGGAGCGGAGTCATCGGCTATCTAACCTATCAGCTGTATGAGGAGGATCTCCAGAAGCTGATTTTTGTGCAAAATAACGAAATTGCTGTCGTCACGGACCCTTATCATACGATTATCGCCACGACGAGCAATCTGGCGCGGGGGCTGATGAACAAATACAGCCTGGCTGCCGATTCGAAGGGCTATGTCACCATTGATAAAGGAAAGTATTACAGCAAGGAAACGTTTGCCCCAACATCGAAATGGTACATCTATACGTTAAGCGCTGCGCAGTGGAATTATGATGCTTATGCGTCGCTGGCTGTATTTTTCCTCCTTGCAAGTGTGCTGCTGTGGCTTCTCATTCAATACTCTGCCCGTATTATCTCTACCAGGCAGTCTCGGGCTATTGACAAGCTGACCTATGCAGTGAGGGAACTGCAGTCCGGAAATATGGATTCTTACGTCTTTATTGGCACCGGGGATGAATTTGAGACGCTTGCCAATCAGTACAATTTGATGCTGCGGCGGCTCAATGAGCTGGTAGCAAAAAACGAGGAGCTTTCCGACCTGCGGCGGGTTATCGAGGTGAAGCATTTGCAGTCCCAGTTTCACCCGCATTTTATTTTTAACGTGCTGGAAACGCTTAGATATGCGATCGTTGTAGACGACAAGCTCGCCCAGGATATTGTGCTGACCTTATCCAGACATTTGCGCTACAGCATAAGCAACGACAGGGACCAGGTTCTGCTTGGCACCGATCTGGAATATATCGCAGGCTATATGAAGCTGCAGCAGGTGAGATTCAAGGACAGGCTTCATTATCTGGAAAATGTCGGAGAAACGGCCAAGGCTGCGCTTGTTCCAAGGCTGATGCTGCAGCCGGTCATTGAAAATGCCATTAAGTACGGATACCGTCAGCGCCAATCCGTTGCCATTACGGTGGTGGGCTACGTGAAAGATGAGGATCTGATTATTGAGGTCCAGGATGACGGCGGCGGAATGAGTAAGGAGCGGCTGGAGGAAGTAAGGGCCATCATGCAATCACAGGATAATCGTGCCCCGCATATTGGCCTGCATAACCTGCATCGAAGGCTCGTGCTGATGTACGGAGAGCGTTACGGAATCGGAATTGACAGCATTGAGGGAGAGGGCACGACAGTAACCTTTGTGCTGCCTTACCGGAAGGAGGAAGCGGATGTTTAAGGTGCTGCTGGTGGAAGATGAAGAAATGATACGCAGAGGGCTTCGCTTTACCTTTGACTGGGTGGGGGCCGGCTGTGTCGTTGTGGGAGAGGCCGAGAATGGAGAGGAGGGGCTGAAGCAGATTCATGCTCTCGCTCCGGATATCGTCATTGTGGACGTCAATATGCCGCTAATGGACGGGATCACCATGATTGAGCGCAGCGTGGGTGAGGCGGCTTGCAGCTATATTATCTTATCGGGCTACGATGAATTCAGGCTTGCGAAGGATGCGATCCGGCTTGGAGTTACCGAATATTTGCTGAAGCCGCTGGAGCAGGATCAGCTACTTGCCGCCTTGAATCGTGCCAAAAGCCAGGTGGAGATGAAGCGCCACTATGCGGCGATGCTGACGACAGGAGCCGGGAGCGGAGAATCGCTGAAAGTGTCAGTTGTAAGGCTGCCCGGCAAGTCATCCCGCTATGTGGCGAAGATGATTCAATATGTGCAAGAGCATTACCCGGAGAAAATCAGCATCAAGGATCTGGTGGACAAGCTTGGGGTCAGCGCCACTTATTTGAATCAGAAGTTTAAAAGTGAAACGACGTACACGTTTAATGACTTTTTGAACCGTTACCGCATTCAGAAGGCGATGGAGCTGTTGCAGCATGGCGAGGAGAAGGTGTATGCCATTGCCGCCGATGTGGGGTTTAAGGACTATAAATATTTTATTTCCATCTTTAAAAAATACGCAGGTTGCACGCCCAGCTATTATCAGGAGACGTTCGGGCGGGGTGCGGACGGGACATAAGCGGACGAGATATGCAATTGGGATAGGCGCCCGCTTGAATCAGGAGAGGACGGAAGGGATGAGAGGCCTTTTGTTTCTGCTGATTCGGGCGGGCTGATTGTGTTAACCGCATATTTTAATTATTTTTACAGGCAAGGGCTGATAAGAACGGAAAATGGATGGTAGAATAGAGAGATAGCGTGGAGAGTTTACATAGAGAGGAAGTATACAGATGACCATACAAGAAAAAGTCCGCTTGTCCCAATGGGATGCGCTGCTGATTGAAGGGCTTCGGGCTACAGGCCTTAGTAATGAAGAAATGCTGAACAACATCAAGTCAGGCGAACTCCCGCAGGATGAATCCGAATTTCATTTTGATTATCAGATCCTTGCGCAATTGGCTGCAAATGAACCGGAGCTTGTAGAGCGTGCGATTCTGGAAGGCTACCAGATCAAGTACAATACGGTAGGCGGCATCAATTCATGGATTCGGATAACGCTGGGCAAGCAAGCCGAATTTTCCCGCGAGGAAGGCGATTCGGGCGTGAAGGCTTCGCTTACTGAAGAAGAGCGCAACCGTCTGGAGTCGGTTCTGTCTTACGGCTGGAAAATCGTTGAGCTGGGCGAGGGAAGTTATCGGGTTGTTCCGGTGTCTCAGGAGAAATAAAACAAAGATGTGCAAACTCTGAAACGGCAGAAATGCCGTTTTTTTATTTGTCATTTTTGAGTTTCAAACATTCCTGAATTCAAAATTTTGTCGATTTTGCTCATATTATGATGAAAAAACGGAAAATTTTCTCAGCTTAATATTCCTATATTTCCCTATAGGTAGTACAATGGTAGAAAGTGAGGAGTAGATCTTAAGACATAGGTCTATATACATTGTTTTCCTCGCATACATTATCCGGATTCCGGAAGCACCGGATCGAAGCAACGGAACCGTAGTTCACGGAGTGATTAAATTTCTATGGCATATATGATCCCTGAAACACTTCCCAAAAAATGTACTGCTGGTGAGCGGCTATTTTTTAATACGCTTAAAGACCATTTGCCTGATGATTATATTGTCTACTATGAGCCGGAAATCGGTGGTCGCAAGCCGGATTATGTCGTGATTGGCCCAGACATGGGGATGCTCGTACTTGAAATAAAGGATTATACCGAAAGCACACTGTATGAGCTGTATCCAAATGAATGGCGCATATATAATACAAAGGGTGAATTAAATACGGTCAAGAACCCGCTGCATCAAGCTCGGGACAACGCTTTTCGTATTTCAGATAAACTGAAAAAAGATAAAAACTTGCTGCAGACAGGTGCCTATCATGGTCATCTCAAATTCCGCTTTGGTTATGGGGTTGTATTTACTCGCTTAAAGGAGATGCATATCGTCAAGCATGAATTGCATCGTGTCATCGAGCCGCAGTTCATGTTAACGCGTGACGACATTGATGCAGACAATGATACTTTTTCTAATAATGTGCTGATTGAACGCCTGCTTGGAATGTTTACAGTGCCTTTCTATAACAATCAGCTTCTCTCGGATTCAGATATTAAGGCGATTCGTTATCATTTATTTCCGGAAGTACGTATAAGCGCAGAATTCAAGGAACCTGTCTATTACAATGATCAATTGCTGTTGTCCTTACATAATTTACAAGCCATGGACCTGCATCAAGAGGCACTTGCCCGCCAGCTTGGCGACAAAAACCGGCTCATCCGTGGTGTAGCAGGAAGTGGAAAAACACTTATTTTATCTGCCCGTGCCCGTATGCTTGCCAAAGATCATCCGGATTGGAAAATCCTTGTTCTCTGTTATGGCATATCTTTATCTTGTGTGCTGCGGAGCATGATTGACAAAATGATGGAGGAGCCCGAGGACCTGTTTGATTTTGTTCAAATCCACGGTGAGCAGGAGGACGCTGATAGGCTTAAAAAGCACAATATCGAAACGGCTACGTTTCATGAGTGGCTTTGGCATACGATGCGAGTTAAAGATGATGCGATTGATGCATTACTGCAGAAGATTGATCAAAAAGAAGCCATCCTGCCGAAGTACGATGCCATTCTGATTGATGAAGGTCAGGATTTTGAGCCGAATTGGTTGGAGTTATTGAGCAAAGTGCTAAATCCGGATACCCAGTCCCTGTTACTGGTTGAGGATAAAGCACAGAACATTTTCAAACGAAAAACGAGCCTGGCAGCTAGCACCGGACTTGATTTTCGCGGGCGCTCCAAAATTTTAAGCATTAACTATCGCAATACTGCACAAATTGTGAACTTTGCCTGGGATTTTTACCGCACCCATTCAAATTTGCGTGACCGGGTCAAAGAAGGAACAACGGTGGAGGGGGTAGAAATCATCCCGCCCCAAAGTACCAAACGCAAAGGGCCAGAGCCTGTCATTCAAGTTTGTAGGGGGTTTGAAGAGGAAGCGGCCTGGGTATCGGAAAATATCCTCAAATTGAATCAAGAGCATAAGGTGGCTTTTTCTGATATCGCGATATTGTATCGGGTTAAAAACCGTTATTCTTATTCCTATATTGATCAGCTAAAAAAAGAGTTGAACAAAAACGGAATTCCATTCAACTGGTTCGCTGAAAGCAATGCTACCAAACGATCCTATGACAGGGATCAGGCAACTGTGAAAATATCCACTGTTGACAGTTCCAAGGGTTTGGATTTTAAGGCTGTATTTATTGTCAATGTTGAGAGTATGCCTTTTTCATTGGAAGAAAACGTAGAGCAGGAAGTCTCCCGCTTTTATATCGCAATGACCCGTGCCATGTACTGGCTATTCTTAAGCTACAGCAAACCGCAAGGATTTGCAGTATGGTTGCAGGAAAAGTCAGATACAGTAATTGAAGCAGAACAGGGGCATGACAAAAGAGAAGCAAGCCGAGGTTCATAAGTTACTCACCATCCATCGCCATCCCCCAAGGGAAGGCGATTTTTTTATTCCCGACCCTCCACTACAAAATCGCAATTCATATTCAGTTCACATAACGGCCTTAACATTCCCTTATCAACGTTATGGGAGGCACGACAATGACGAACATTAGCAAAAGCGGAACCTCAAAAGGAAGTGGCGAATGGGCGGTAGAAGCTCATGGACTAGTCAAAATATTCGGCAGTCACAGGGCTGTGGATGGCGTAGATTTACAGGTCAAAGCAGGTACGATCTATGGGGTGCTCGGACCGAATGGCGCCGGGAAAACGACAACGATCCGGATGCTGGCGACGCTGCTTGGGGCAGATGCGGGATCAGCAAAAATCTTCGGTCACGACGTTAACAAGGAAGCGCATGTGGTACGCCAGTTAATTGGGGTGACTGGTCAGTATGCTTCAGTAGACGAATCGCTTAGCGCAACAGAGAATCTGGTTATCTTCTCCCGGCTGCTCGGCCTTGGACGCGTCGAGGCCAAACGCAAGGCGGCAGAGCTGCTGGAGGAATTCGGCCTGACAGAGGCGGCGAAGCGTCCGCTGAAAAACTTCTCCGGCGGAATGCGCCGCCGTCTGGACCTGGCTGCAAGCTTAATCGCACAGCCGCCGCTCATTTTCCTGGATGAGCCGACTACCGGGCTGGACCCGCGGACGCGTGCACAAATGTGGGACACAATCCGAAGACTCGTCAAAACGGGATCGACGGTGTTGTTAACAACGCAGTATCTGGATGAAGCCGACCAGCTTGCAGACCGGATCGCCGTTATTGATCACGGCAGAGTTGTAGCTGAAGGTACAGTAGATGAGCTAAAAGCATCTGTCGGCAACACGTCACTGCAATTAAAGATTCAGCACCCGAAAGCGATGGAGGATGCCCGAAAAATTGTGGAGCAGGTGTTGAAGACAAAATCAGCAGTGTCGGCAGAGTCGGCGAAAATTACCGTGCCGCTGGCAAGTGCTGATCGTGTAACGGATCTGCTGACAGCTCTCCGTGCGAACGGAATCGGGCTGGCAGAAATCAACATGCAGAAGCCGACGCTTGACGAGGTGTTTTTGAACATTACCGGACATGGTGTGAAAGAAAGCAAGTCAACGGCATTTTCACAATCTGAGCCATCCAAGGGGGCAGCAATATGAACAGCAACACGATAAATCCGGGACATGCCCGCCAGCAAAAAAAATCTTTTGCCCAGGCAATCCGCAACTCATTAACGATGGCTTACCGGGGATTGCTGAAGATCCGGCGCACTCCGGAGCAATTATTTGACGTTACGCTTCAGCCGATTGTCTTTACCTTGATGTTCGCTTATATTTTTGGCGGCGCCATCTCGGGAAATGTAGAAAATTATTTGCCCGTCATCATTCCGGGCATTCTCGTCCAGACCGTCATTACGAGCTCCATTGTCACCGGAGTCCAGCTCCGTGAAGATATGGATAAAGGGGTGTTTGACCGCTTCAAATCACTTCCGATCGCACGGATTGCGCCTCTGGCTGGCGCATTGCTTGCCGATACGATCCGATATACAATTGCAACAGTACTGACGTTTACAATGGGATATATTCTCGGATACCGTCCTGAAGCCGGAATTGGGTATGTCGCTATTGCTGCGGTTCTGGTCATAGCGTGTGCATGGGCCATCAGCTGGATTTTCGCTTTCTTCGGTGTGATCGCAAGGACGGCTTCAAGCGTACAGGGGATTTCGATGATCATCCTTTTCCCGCTGACCTTCGTCTCCAATGCATTTGTTCCGGTGGATACGATGCCAGGCTGGCTGCAATGGTTCTCCGGCATTAACCCGGTTTCGCATCTGGTCACGGCCGTCCGCAATCTGACGAATACCGGAACAGCTGGCACAGACTTGATTATTACGCTGATCGGGGCTGCTGTTATCGTAGCCATATTTGCGCCGCTGACGGTAAGGGCGTATATGCGGCGGACTTAGTTTTAATCTTTAATATTCAGCCATTATGGAAAAAATAAGGCTCATTTTAAGAATCAGCGATTGACCCCTATAAGTAGCTTTCTCGCAGCGTTGCTTCAGCGTTTCATGTCAACTATCGATTTTGAGCCAAAATAAACTTGAAAAGGCGGTGACCAGAATGACTCGAATATTAGTTGTCGATGACGATCCGCATATTCGTGAATTGATCGGCCACTTTATGCGGCAGGAAGGCCTCGATATCGTAGAGGCTGTAGACGGCCTGGATGCGCTGCGGATCATGGCTGATACGAAGGTCGATCTGGTCATCCTCGATATTATGATGCCCGGCATGGACGGCTGGGAGCTGTGTCGTGAGCTGCGCGAGCAGGGCGATCTCCCGCTGCTCATGCTTACGGCCAAAGGCGATTCGTCCCAAATTGTGAAGGGCTTCTCGCTGGGAACGGATGATTACCTTGTAAAGCCGTTTGACCCCCTGGTGCTGGTGGCCCGTGTCAAAGCATTATTGAAGCGGTACCGGATCATGACCTCCCAGACGGTACAGATCGGAGATGTGACGCTGCGCCGGGATACGTTTGAATGTGAGATTGGCCCACAGGAAATTACATTGCCGCTGAAAGAATTCGAACTACTGTTCAAGCTTGCCAGTTATCCCGGCAAAACCTTTACACGCGATCATTTGATTGAGCATATTTGGGGCTTTGATTACGAAGGCGATGAGAGGACCGTAGATGTCCATATCAAGCGGCTGCGGGAGCGGTTCCCTGAAGAAAAGCATGGCTTTCGGATCAGTACGATCAGGGGGCTCGGTTACCGGCTGGAGCTGCGCTCATGAGAGGGAAGCCAAGTTTTAGCCATATTGTCTGGAACCTGATTTTCATATTTGGAGGACTTCTGCTGTGCTGGGTGGCGGCTTATTATTTGATGGGGTCTGTATATGTATGGATAAAATGGGAGCCGCATGAATTGCTCTCTTTTCTCATCTATGCCGTGCTCGGCTTTATTATTTTCGGAATCTGCATTTTCATAGTCGGCCTTTTTATTAAGCGAAAGGAGCATCAGTTTTGGGCTGAACTGATCGAAGCGCTGCGGCGTATTTCGCAAGGGGACTTTCTCATCCGCATTGACCCGGGTTTTGGAGACAGGCGCGGGAGACATCGTGAGAATCCCCTTTTTCAATTGGTCGACAGCATCAATGATATGGCGGCAAATCTGAAGGAGATGGAAGAGCTGCGACAGGAATTTATATCGAATGTATCGCATGAGATTGGCTCGCCGCTGACGTCAATCAGCGGATTTGCCAAGGCGCTTAAGGACGACCATCTCGACCGGGAGCAACGGAACCGGTATTTAACGATTATTGAAACGGAATGTGTCCGTTTGTCCAAGCTCAGCGATAATCTGCTCAAGCTGGCGATCCTGGATTCGGATCGTAATCCGGTCCATCCCGCCTCTTACCGTCTGGATAAGCAGTTGGTATCGCTTATTCTGGCTTGTGAGCCACAGTGGGAGGGAAAGCAAATCGAGATGGAAGCCGACCTGAAAGAAGTGGAGGTTGTTGCGGATGAGGATATGATGAGCCAGGTCTGGATTAATCTCATTCACAACAGCATCAAGTTCACCCCTGAGGGCGGAACTATACGCATTTCACTCGCCCGCACGCACGATCAGGCAATTGTCCGTGTCGCAGATACAGGTCCGGGGATTGCTGAGCAGGATCTCTTGCGGATTTTTGAACGCTTTTACAAAGCGGATAAATCCCGCAACCGTACAGCCTCTGGCAGCGGACTGGGACTATCTATTGCCTGCAAAATTACCGAGATGCATAGCGGTTCAATTACAGTAAGCAGCAAACCCGGGGAAGGAGCAGAGTTTACGGTTTCGCTTCCGCTGCAAAGAAGCTAAAATGGACAGTAGGAAGTTCAAACGCGGTAAACAGGAAGGAAGCAGTAAATGAAGAAAGTCATTGTAATTGGGGCAGGAATTCTAGGTGCCTCGACAGCTTACCAGTTGGCGAAAATGGGGGCACAAGTCACGATTATAGACCGCAGGGATCAAGGGCAGGCTACAGATGCGGCTGCGGGCATACTCTGTCCCTGGCTGTCCCAGCGGCGGAACCAATCGTGGTACCGGCTTGCGAAGGCTGGCGCGCGTTTTTACCCGGAGCTGATTAGCGGGCTTCAGAGCGAGGGAGAGACAAATACCGGCTATGCCAGGGTTGGTGCGCTAAGCATTCATGAGGATGCGGGCAAAATCGAAAATATGGAAAAGAGGGCACAGCTGCGCCATGCGGATGCGCCTGAGATCGGTGAAATTACCCGGCTTGATCAGCAGGAGACACGTCAACGTTTCCCGTTGCTGGCAGAGGGCTACGAAGCTGTTCATATTAGCGGTGCCGCCCGTGTCGACGGCCGTGCGCTGCGGGATGCGTTGATCCGGTCTGCGCAAAGGCACGGTGCTGTTCTTATTCAGGGTGAAGCCAGAATTGAATACGAGGGAAATCAGGTAACGGGGGCGCTGGTTGGAGCAGAATTCATCCCGGCTGATGAGGTCGTTGTTTGTGCTGGCGCGTGGGCCAGGCAGCTGCTGGAGCATTTGGGCATTCATTTTCAGGTATCCTATCAGAAAGCGCAAATTATTCATTTGCAAGTTCCGGGCAGCGGGGATACAGGCAACTGGCCTGTTGTGATGCCGCCTTCGGATCAATATATGATTGCCTTTGACGAGCAGAGGATCGTGATCGGGGCGACGCATGAAAATGATGTTGAAGGCTATGATACGAGAGCGACAGCAGGCGGAATTCAGGAAGTGCTGAATAAAGGGATGCATTTTGCACCTGAGCTGGCAGAGGGTACTTTTCAGGAAGTGAGAGTCGGTTTCCGTCCGTTTACCCCGGGCTTTTTGCCTGTAATTGGCGCGATTCCCGGCTGGAGCGGCCTTCTGGCTGCGAACGGGCTTGGGGCATCAGGCTTGACGACAGGCCCGTTCATCGGGTATCAGCTTGCAAAGCTGGCACTCGGCATGGAGCCGGATATTGAGATTAACGATTATGATATCCGCAATGCATTAGGGGCAGAATAAACGAATACTTGATTATCATTTAGAAAGTGGACATCCGTTCAAAACGGTTCATGTCCGCTTTTTTTTATTTTCTGTTCTCAATTTTATCCCAAGTCTGACACAAATCTGTCGATGTTCAGCGCCATAATGACTCCAAAGAGTTATAGGACGGGCCGGAGCAGATTGCTACAATTTGAGGTGTCTAAAAATAGACGCAGGGTGGTGAGCGATATGAAACGGAAAATGGTAGCGCTAATCGCGTTGTTCGCGCTTGTGACGATGCTGGCAGCATGCACAAGCCAAAAGCCGGTGGACCTGGACGATGTAGAGGTTAATCTGACCACAGAGCCTGGGACTGTAACAGCCGGAAATCCGGTTCACTTAAAAGCTGCATTCACAGGAATGACGGTACCCGATGAGGCAACGGTTACCTTTGATACGCGGATTGATAATAAGCCGGTCTTGTTTGATGCAACCAATGAAGGAAACGGCGTGTTCACAGCTTCGTTTACATTCCCGGAGAAGGGAATTCAAACCGTCTATGTCCACTTCTATGTGGATGACATTCATCTGACGAAACAGAAATGGGTGGAGGTAAAATGATTACCCGCAGGGTCAAGGTTTGCCTTGGCATCATGTTGCTGTGCCTGTTCATCGCGCACACAGGGACAGTCCATGCGGAACATAAGAAAGCCGATTTGCAAAGGTTGCTGGACCAGGCAAGCCCGGGCGAAACCGTTATTCTGAAGTCCGGGACCTACGATGGCCCCCTTCTCATTAACAAGCCGCTTCACCTGAAAGCGGAGGATGGGGCCGAAGTCATTTTGCTGAACAGTACCGCCCAGCCTGCCTTGACGATTGAGGCTGATCAGGTTACGGTAACCGGCTTGCGCATTGTGGATGTATCTGTGAAAGAGGAGCCATCCATTTTGCTAAAGGGAAATCAGGCTATGCTGGATCGCTTGCATATTCAAACCGGCGCAGCCGGCATTATGGTGCGTGACGCCAATGACGGCAAAATAATGCGTACAACAATCGAGTGGGCGGCGGATGGCGTGAGGATGGCGGATAAAGGCAATGGCATCGACCTGTACAATTCACACCGCATGCACTTGCAAGATAATGCGATCTATGATGTTCACGATGGCATTTATATGGAAAACAGCGATGCGGCCCTCGTTACCGGCAATCGATTTGAACGTTCCCGTTACGGCGTGCACTGCATGTACACCAAAGGGACGGTCATTCAGAATAATACCGGCAATTTGAATATTACTGGCGCCATGATCATGAACGTTCAGCAGGTTACGATGGAGGGCAATACCTTTGCGAAGCAAAGTGAAAATGTGAACTCCCAGGGGATTTTTCTGTATAATGCGAGCGGGTCCGTCATCACAGACAATAGGGTCGAAGGCAACCGGGTCGGGCTGTATGTGGAGCAATCCGCGGATAACCGGCTGGACCGGAATGAGGTGAGCTCCAATTTTATCGGGCTTCAACTGATTAATGCGGCAAGCAACACGGTTGAGGGAAATCTGTTCCTCGGCAACGTAGTGGATGCGCAGGCACGAGGCAGCGAGAGCAATGATTTGTCCGGCAACTACTGGGACAGTTTCTCCGGAATCGATACAGACGGGGACGGGAGGAGCGATATTGCCTATACGATCAACCCGTTTTTTCAGGGCTTGACACAAAAGCGTCCGCCGTTCCAATTGTTTTTTCAGTCGCCGGGCATGGTGTTTCTGGAAGGACTCTATCAGACAGAGAGAGATAAATGGGCCACAGACCGATCTCCCTTAATGGCTCCCCCGAAAGACAGCCTGTCTGAGGACAGGAAACAAGCCGGGTCGGGGACCGGAGTGGCAGGAATTATTTTATTGGCAGGTACGGGTTCATTATTTTACGGGATGAGGAGACGAAAGACATGAGGAAATCAATGGGCATATTGCTGGTCTTGGCGGGTATGATGGTCCTTCTGGCAGCTTGTGGCGGAGAAAAGTACGAGCCGCATGCGATTAACGAAGCGACGGATGTATGTGCAATCTGCAAGATGGCGATCAAGGATGACCAGTATGCGACGCAAATTGTGACCAAGGACGGTCAATCACTCAAGTTCGATGATATCGGCTGTCTGAATACGTGGAAAAAGGAGAACGGAACAGATAATATCGGCGCTGCCTTTGTTCGCGACTATAACAGCAAGCAGTGGCTTCGCTACGAAAAAGCCTATTATGCCTATGATGCTTCCTATAAAACACCGATGGCTTATGGAATCGTATCCTTTGAGAAGGAGGCGGATGCGAAAGCCTTCATCGACGGGCAGGGCAAGGGAACGCTCATGACGGCAGACGAGCTGGCCTCCCATTCCTGGGCGGTAAACCGGGACATGATGGATATGGGCGGCATGGACGGCCATGGACACTCTCATTCGGAAGAAGACGGGCATGGAGGTGGCAAGTCCGGCCATTCAGGCCAGGAAGAAGGACATTCTTCAGGGGATGATCATGGGCAAGCAGAAAATGCCGGAGGCCACGCATCGTGAATTCTTTGCTGCATGTAGCGGCAAGAGAGATGAAAATCGGATTTCGAAATCCGTGGGCCTACTCGTTTATGGCTCTGTTCACACTCTTTATGCTAAGCCTGCTGCTCATTAATGCTCAAGGATATGTGAAAGGATATTCCGGTGTTAGTGGTACGATGCTGAATCTCGTGCTCTATTTATTGCCGCTGATGACGCTAATGCTCGGCTCCTTTTCCTTGACCAGTGAAAAGGAGGAGGGCAACTGGGAGCTGTTGTCGACTTATCCGCTGGGCACAGGCGCATTTCTGACCGGCAAATATATCGGACTGGCTGTCGTGCTTCTGGCGATTGTAGCTCTTGGCTTCGGGGTGTCCGGCACAGCCGGCTGGTTGCTCGGAGAAGGCTTTGAATTTTTAACCTATATACGTCTGTTGATCTTCTCCGTCTGTCTGTCGTTGTTATTTCTGGGCATTGCCATGCTGGTCGGAACGGCGGCCCGCAACCGCTGGCAGGCGCTGACGATGGCGGTGTCGCTCTGGTTTTTTGCTATTATTGCCTGGCCTCCAATTCTGATTGCAACGCTTGGCATGCTGCCTTACGGGTGGATTAAGCCTGCTGTTACCGCTTTGACATTTTTGAATCCGGCGGAGCTGACACGGTTGTTCACTGTGGTCAAGCTCGGCGGAGGGTCTACGCTTGGACCGGAATATTACGATTGGATCATCTGGATACGCGGTCCATGGGGAACACCTGTATTTTTGGCTATCGCCCTGGTATGGGTTGGCATTGCTTTGGCAATTGCTTATCTGATGTGGGAACGGGGGAGAGGACGTGACTGACCCGTTGGTTCGTTTTGAAGCTGTCCATAAGGTCTTTAAAGGAAAAACCGTCATTGGCGAGGTGCATTTGCAAGCGGGGCGGGGCGAGGTTGTGGCTTTATGCGGCGGGAATGGCGCGGGCAAAAGCACCCTGATCCGCATGCTTGCGGGCATCTTGCGCCCGACCCGGGGAACGATCACCGTAGACGGATTGCGGTGGGAGGATGACCGGAAGCGCTATGCTCAGCAAATTGGCTATATGCCGGATGATTACCGCTTTAGCGCGGGGCTTACAGCGTTGGAGACGATGCTGTTCTGGGCCAGACTGCGCGGGCTGGGCAAGAAAGAGGCGCGGGAACTGCTGGCCCGTGTCGGGCTTGAAGATACCGGAACGAAGCCTGTAGCTTCCTTCTCCAAAGGCATGCGGCAGCGGGTATTATTTGCCCAGGTGCTGCTGGCAAAGCCGCCGCTGATTGTAATGGATGAGCCGACGAACGGCCTTGATCCGTTTTGGATGGAAAGCTTTGTACAACATGTCAGGCAGGCTGCTGCCAGCGGTCAAACGGTGTTGTTCTCAACCCATCAGCTTGAGATTGCCGAAGCGCTGGCTGACCGTCTGGTGTTTCTGCGCGATGGGCATGTCGTGCTCAACAGCACCCGGGACGAGCTGTGTGATCAGCAGGGCACTGCCAGCCTGCGCGGCCAATTTGGTGACCTGTTCGGGATTCCCGGAATGATGAACAGTAAGGTGTAGCGGTGCGTTTGCATTAGCAGCGCTTAAAAAGGAGCAGGCGAACAAGCTTGTAAAGCGGGAGGGCGATGATGAAAATGTTCGTTCGGATGAGGTGGTTGCAGGTTGTATTACTGCTTGCATTGGCGGCAGGAGTCGTCTACGCAGTGGCACAAACCGGATTTGAGCCGCGCTCCCGTGCGCTGCCTGGAGATGCGGCTCCACCTTTTGAGCTGACGGATTTATCCGGAGACAAGTTGAAGTTATCGGATCTCAAGGGGCAGGGCGTGCTCCTGAACTTTTGGGCATCCTGGTGCAATCCTTGCGTCAATGAATTGCCTTTGCTGAACGAAGCGTATAAGCTGACAGGTGTGCCAGTACTCGCTATTAATGTAGGTGAGAAGGAAGAAGCAGTCCGTAAATTTGCCGAACGGTATGAGCTGGCGTTCCCGGTACTGCTGGATCGGGAGATGAAGATCAAGCAGCAGTACCGGGTTGCCGGAATGCCGCTCACGCTGCTTGTCGATGCGCAGGGCAAGCTGGTCGCGAGGCATGAGGGCGAATTGACGGAAATGTCCGAGATCATCGGGATGATGGAGCAGATTAAACAGAAATAACAGGTATTATACACTTGAGAGGGCAGGCCTCTTCTATATGATGGAACGGTTCTGAATCTCCCGTATTGTAGCCGCAATTCCTTTCTCAAAGGGAGTTGCAACAATAGGGCCGATCTGGCTGGTGTACTTTTCTCGGCTCAGCGTCAGCGGCTCCTCGGTCAGATACAGCATTTCCACGATTTCTTTTATGACAGGCACGGCTATTCCCAGCAGGGACAGCCCTGTTTTTTTCAACGGAATGACAGGTTTGGATTTGCCGCTGGCGGCTTGGGCAATACGTACGATTTCACGGCCGGAAATTTGTCCCGCCCCTGGAATATTCCAGTTTTGGCCGTATGCAAAGTCTGCCTGGGCGAGTTTGACGATCATGGCGGCAGCGTCCGGCAAGTAGACATATTCACGCGGCACTTTCATGTTGCCGACAAAGAAAGTCATTTTCCCGGCTGCAATCGCTTCAAGCGTGGAACCCAGATAGGACGCTTCATTGGCTGTAGGGCCGTAATAGTCCGGAAGACGGACAATCATCACCTCTGTATTGCTCCAGCGGCTGCTGAAGAGCATATGTTCAAAGGCAAGCCGGACTTTGCCTTTTCTCGTATGCGGCTGCTTGGGATGCTCCTCGGTTACCAGATCCGCTTGTCTTCTGCCGTACGGATAGATGCCGTCCACAGCGACTACCTTGACTGCCAGACGATTTGCCGCTTCCATGATAGACTCGCCCAGTGGAATCAGCTTCGCTTCCATCTCATAATAGGGTACATTTGCACAGTGGAAGAGCACATCCGCTCCGCCAGCTTGGGCAATAATTTGCTCCGGCTTCCAGGCATCCCCGACAGCCAGTGTCAAATGATCAGGATTGCCGAGCTTGCGGGCGATCCGCTCCAGCTTCTCACGAGAACGTCCAAATGCAATTACTGGTTTCCCCTGTCTGACCAGTTCTTCGGTGATGGCTGCACCTGTGCCGCCTGTCGCTCCAACAACCATTGCTTTTTTCATGGAAATCATCCCTCGCTTATAATTTGTTATTGATCAATTACTAATATTATTTTTATCTTAGCAATTAGATAGTGATTAGTCAATAACAAGCTTAAAAAAGAAGAGGAGAACGTTACACGGCTCCTCAGCATTTTCTCAGCTCAAGCATAGATGGTATGATTTTACTGTTGAAAATTAAATTAAATTAAATTTGGGACCTCATTTATGATAGATATATATGAAACATGGCATCAAGTTAATTAACGGGGGAAGGAGGGAAAGATTTGAATACGGATTCACAAGTTATAAAGTATGCTCCCTATAACACAAACGAAAGGTTGCCGAACGGCAACAAATCTGCTTCAGTTAAGAGCTTTTCGTTGAACCCGCAAAAAGACGCTGACCGCGAACTGGTGGAGCGGGCACGCCAAGGAGACCGTGAAGCTTTCAATGAGCTTGTCCGTTCGCATCGGGCACAGGCCTATGGCTGGGCAAACCGGATTGCTAGAGATGCCCATTTGGCGGAGGATATTGTTCAGGATGCCTTGATCCGGGCCTTTTTGCACCTGGGGAGTCTGGTCGATACATCCCGTTTTCTGCCTTGGTTGCAGCGCATTATTCGCAATCAGGCGTACATGAAGCTGCGTCGCGGCGGCCAATTTGGCAAAGAGCAGCCGTTCGCAGGTATTGCTGCAAGTGCTGCTGAGAGGGGGCATCTCTGGCATGATAATGCCATGGATTGGGGGGACATCGACCGCGTTTTGTTCCGGTTGTCCCGTTCTGCTGCAGAAGAGGCCAGACAAGGAGCTGATCCTGCAAAAGGGCTTCTAAGGTATGAACTTCTGGACAACTTACGGATGCTCATGAACAGCTTGAGCAAGCGGGAGCGGCAAATTTTCGAAGCCCATTTCTTCGGGGAGTTGTCCCCTGTGGAAATTGCCGAGTTATTCCAGACAACGACTGCCAATGTATACAATCTGATCTCCCGGTCCCGCGCCAAGGTGCAAAAGGAGCGTATACGCGCCGGCATCCGCATCTATGTTCAGCACCGTAAGGAGTCAGGCAGTAAGCGGGTTCATATTTTGCGCGTTCCAGATTTGTAAAATGAGAGTGCAGAATTGAAGCATGCCCCACCCTTCCCTTAATACCATTCTAAATTCGGAGGCCAGGTATATGAGCGAAAGAGAACAGAAAGACTGGACCAAGACATGGACGTCAGCTGCCGCAGCCGTTCATGGTGCAGTCAGCTATACGGACAAGAAGCACCTTTCACTGGTAGATGTCATGGGAATTACGGGACATGCGTTCCGCATTAATATTGATCCCGAACATATTGATATAGCAGGGCCTACAATGTTCCCCGGCGGTTATTTGTTGAGGCGAAATTTCTGTAATCTGGGGTTTATCAGTAATCTGTCGGATACGGAAAAGCCGTTTACGCCAGATAAGGTCCAAAAGGTGATGGCGCTCATTCAGAATTCAATCGATAAAGGAATTCCTGCTCTCACATTTGATTTATTTACCCCTGAATTTGGACTAATATACGGATACGATGATGATCAGCAAATTTTTTATGCCAAGGATGTCTCCCGTGACGGCACAGTTCCGTATACAGAATTCGTGGAGAAACGGGACATGCTCTGGGTAACTACGATTAGCGAGAGTTTGCCGCATTCTAAATATGAAACACTCCGCATGGCGCTCGATATGATTGTTGAACATTCCAGAGGGAGAGAATGGCAACATGTTTTTGAAGGGAAATATAGCATCGGATTGGCGGGCTATGACGCCTGGAGATCCTGCATGGAGAGGAGGGGGGCTGATCCTTTCGGCAATGCGTATAACATCGCTGTTGTCAGTGATGCACGGGAGTATGCGGAGCGGTTTTTGCAAGAGCTTGCGATTCATTGGAATGGAGAAAATATCGTAGAAAGGACCGTGCGCAAGCTGTCTTCGGAGGCTGCTGTACATTATGGAAAAGCGGCAGCCGCATTGGTTGAGATGCGAGAGATGTTTCCGTTTCCCCAGGGCGGACAGCCGGACGACCCGAATATAGCTGATCGTGCCGCAGAGCTATTGCGCAATGCGAAGGATGCTGAAGTGAAGGGCATTGAAGTTTTGGAAAGACTCCTTGATTTTATGAAGGCGTATTGGTCGGAACAATGGATTAACTGAATCAATTGCAAGCAGAGGACGAATCATCTGGGTTGTTTTCCCCGCCCATCAGCTCTTTTGTAATGAAGGAGACGCAGGCCGTCTCCTTATGACCCTTTCATTCAAACCGTTTGCTGCTTATGATACCGGAATCCGCTGGCCGGTTCTTCATAGACCGATTTCTCTTGAATCGTCCGGGAAGGGTGACAGCCATGAAAGTTTGGAAGAGCATTCTCAAACCAGAAGTCCGGCAAAACATGATACAATTCATTAAGAGGTGATGAGCGGTGGAAGACCGGTATCATGAAAAAGAACATGCGCGTGAAGCACCGGGCATCATTGTCTGCAGGAGAGCAGAGTGCTACGACCCGTTCCAGCGGAAGGGCAAGCGGATGCTGTTCACCAGCCATACGATACTGGCTGTTAGCGCAGGGGCAGGGGTTATCCGTGTAGGCATGAACAGACTGGAAGTAACTGTCGGCTGGTTCCTGCTGCTTCCTCCCGGAAGCGGCTTGGAGCTGGAGCAGGTTGGAACGGGGATGAAGCTGGAATGGTATGTGTTTTCCTTTGATCTGCAGGCTGTACAAGGCGAAAATGAAGCTCAGCTATACTGGCCAGCCTGCGCCTTCCGCAGTACGGAGGAATTCCTTCAGCGCCCGGTATCCGAACTGTGCATGCAGTGGCCGCGCCGGCATGAGGGTCTTGCCGGGGAGCTGAGATTTCAGGGAACCTTTAACCTGTGGCTTGCTGATCTATGGACATATATGAACAACGATGAGTTCAAGCAGATAGAATGGATACAGCTTGAATCGGATCTGGATCGCGTAACAGCGTATATCCATAAGCATTATGAGCAAAAAATTACCCGTCAGGATGGCGTACACCTGTCCGGATTGAGTGCACGAACCTTTACAAGCAAATTCAAACAGCGCAATCATGTCACCTTCAATGAATACGTCAACCGTGTGCGGATGAACAAGGCGATTGAAAAGCTGCTGCTAACCTCCTCCCCGTTAAGCGAGATCGCCAGGCAGGTGGGGTATGCAGATGAATTTTATTTAAGCCGGAAGTTTAAGCAGGCGACAGGCTTATCTCCTACTGCCTATGTCAGGAAGCCAAAGCGTTATGCTTCGCTGGATCATGCTTATACGATTGATTTGCTGACACTGGGGGTAATGCCTTGTGCAGCTGTGACAAACGAATGGGTCAGCACCCGTTTTAATCTGCCGCGCCGCGCAGATGTGTGCGAGCAGTTGTCTTGGTCCATCAAGCACGAACATCAGCTTAATGTGCTGCGAACCGTCCAGCCGGATGTCATTATTGCCCCGGCAATGGGAATTATGGAACGGGATGATTTACAGCGCATTGCCCCTGTGATTGAGCTGCCCTGGCAAGGGATCGGGTGGCGGCAGCATTTTGCCATGGTAGCGGAGATCACCGGAAGGACAAAACTGGCAAGAGAGTGGATCGATGCTTTCGATGATAAAGTGGGCAAGGTCCGTTTGGAGCTGGCCAGTCGAATGGGACGACAGGAGACAGTCGCGCTTCTTAATGTGCGTGCGGATTACCTGCTTGTGTATGCATCCGGATATATGGGCTCTGATCTATTGTATGATTCGCTCGGCTTTGCGCCGCCGCCGTTTGTGGCGGATATGCGCCGAAAGCGGGTGGAAAATCTGTTTATTACGGAAGAGCAGCTTTCATTCATTGATGCGGACTACATTTTTATTGTGGTGGAAGAGAATACCCAGGCACGATTAAGGTCTGTTGAGATTGATCAGCTGGTACAAAGAAATGCTGCCCGAAATAAACAAATCTATAAGTTGAATATGGGTAAATGGTATGGTTACGCACCAGCTGCACTGGAAGCTCAGCTGGATGAGGTCATCCTGCATATGCTGGATAGCCGCACGTTAAGAACGGAATGAAGAGGTTGGACCGCCGCCGTGTGACTGGTATCGCGCGCCGGGAGTTGCGTAAGATCTGCCCAAAAATCCAAATCTCCGGTACCATTATGACATGTGCAAGCAGGAGCAACCCTGCTAAAATGACAAATGATAATGATAATCAACTGAGATGAGGTAGAAGGATGAAGGGGAAATGGCAGGGAGCGACTACAGTGTTCCTGGTATTGGCTATTATGCTGATAGTAGGTGCTTGCGCGAATTCGAAACAACAAGAAGGTCAGCAGGGCAACGGAGCTGAGGGTACAGCCGGACAAACAGAGACGACGGCACAGGCTTCAGAAGATGAAACGGCAACGACGAGGGAATATACACATATGGCAGGTACATCGGTTATCCCTGTCAAGCCGCAGCGGGTTGTAACGGACTGGTATTACGGACAGTTGGTTGCACTGGGATTGAAGCCGGTCGGCACGGATGATTACGTATGGAAGAACCATCCTTTCATTGAGCAGGCTGGGACCGAGAGTATCGGAGGTTCTATGGAAAAAATCATCGAGTTGAAGCCGGACCTGATTATTTCATGGGGTGCGGATAAATATGAGCAATATTCAAAGATTGCACCTGCTGTTCCGCTGGAGCTTAGCGAGGGACCTGTTGAGAGTGTGCGCACGTTTGGAGATCTTTTGGGCAGACAGAAGGAAGCAGAGGATTGGATCAAAGCCTTTGAAGCTACCGGAGAAGCAGCGCGCCAACGGCTTGCGGACAAGATCAGCCCGGATGAAACATTTACAATTTTCACTGTATTTAAAAAAGAATTGAAAGTATACGGCTTTGTTAATATGGGCGGGTATCCTTTATATGAAGTACTGAAAGTAAAAGCTGCGCCGAAGGTCGAAGAAATATTCCGAAACTCAAAAGAGTGGAACAAAACGATATCTTTCGAAGCGGTGCCGGAATTTGCCGGAGATCATATTATTCTGACGGTATATGATCCGAATGATGAGGGAGGCGAAACCCTCAAGCAGCTGCAGCAGAGCGAAGTTTGGAAAAGTCTGGATGCTGTTAAAAATGAACGTGTACATGTGGTCAAATTCAACGATTTGTATAATGATGACCCGGTTGCCGTTCAGCATCAGGTCGATCTGCTGGCAGACCTTATTTTAAAGGAAAATAACCAACAAAAATAGTTGTAGTTCAATAATAAGATGCATAGCAAAAACTCCCCGGCAAAGGGGAGTTTTTGCTATGATTCCATGACATTCTTTTATGTGATCGATGCTTTATAAATATCTTCAATTGACTTCGTGAGCATCGCGTTAAAGGCTTCGTCTGTTTGTTCTGCGCTTAAGTTCTCGGCCAAAGCGCGCGAGAAGCTGGCGATCAGGCCGTTATTGCGGGCCAGCCTTTCATTGGCTTCCGTTTGCGAGTATCCGCCCGACAGGGCTACAACCCGCAGCACCTGCGGATGGTCCATCAAGTCCCGGTAGAAATTGTCTTCGGTTGGTATGGCGAGCTTCAGCATAATGCTGATGCCCGGATCCAAGGCGGACAGCTGTTCCAAAATTTCATCCTTCAATAATTTCTCCGACGCCACTTTATCCTTGCTATGGATATCGACTTCCGGTTCAATAATCGGCACAAGTCCTGCCGCTGCAATCTGTTTGCCGATCGCAAACTGCTGCTCGACAACTTTCCTGATGCCTGCCGGAGTCGCTTCTTTAATCACGGAACGCATCTTCGTGCCGAAGATGTTGCGCTCAACCGCCCGCTTCAGCAAGTCATCCAGGTCCGGAATCGGCTTCAAAATCTGCACGCCGCCTTCTTCCTCTGCAAGTCCCTGATCCGCCTTCAGGAAGGTCACAATGCCCTTTTGCTCCCACAAATAATCGGCTGTAAATTGCCCGTCAATGGTCCGGTCCATCGTATTCTCAAACAAAATGGCCCCCAATATGAATTTGGAATCAAACGCAGGACTTTTAATAATCCGGGTTCTCATCTCATGAACAAGCTTGTACATCTCCTCTTCAGTCGAATAGCGGTTTTCAGGAATTCCATATTGCTGCAATGCTTTCGGTGTGCTTCCGCCGCTCTGGTCGAGTGCTGCTATAAAGCCCTTGCCTGTACGGATTCGTTCAAGTTGTGCGGTGTTCATGATGCTCTTCCTCCCTTGGATGGATGTTCATAGCAATCTTGAATGCCTTTAGTATAGCACTTTTCATCTGGTACATGCATATCTGGTGCGGGAGCGCTTAGGTCCGTAATTGCTGTTCAAGCCCCGTTTTGCTCATAAAATCTCTGTCTCCAGAGCACTTTTATATATATTCGTCCGCGAGTCCTTTTCCAAATCCCAAAAATGTATTAATATAGCACAAATACGATTCAGCATTTTGCATCTGATTGCATTTGTGCAAATGCTTATCTAAAAAGGTTATACATACGAAGGGGGATTGGGAGGATGAAATTTGTTCTGGTTTTCGGGCCGCAGGCGGTTGGCAAAATGACGGTAGGACATGAACTGGAAAACATAACGGAACTCAAGCTGTTTCATAATCATGTGACGATAGAAATGCTGCATCCTTATTTCGGCTTCAGTCCTGAAACCTGGCGTTTGTCCGATTTGTTCCGTACGGAAATATTTGAAGCTGCAGCCAAGAGTGACTTGTATGGAATGATTTTCACTTATGTATGGGCATTTAATCTGCAATCTGACTGGGATTTTGTAAATAAAATATGCCATATCTTCGAGTCTAAGGGCGGGGAAGTTTATTTTGTGGAACTGGAAGCCGATCTCGATACAAGGCTCATACGCAACCATACGCCTCACAGACTTGAGCATAAGCCCACCAAACGAAACACCGAACAGTCGGAGCATGATTTGAAGTCGTCCATGGATACGTATAGATTGAATTCACAAGAGAATGAAGTTACGAGGCAAAATTACATCCGAATCAACAACACGAATCTGACGGCAGCGGAAGTTGCCGAGATGATTAAAGAGCAGTTCAACTTGTAGCTGAAACGATAAGTTGACATTCGAATTTTATTTTCCTATACTGTCTATAACTTGATAAGCATTTATACGTTGAAAGAGCCCAGTAGCAAGCCTGGTCCCTGTTCTTAGAAAGCCGGGGGTTGATGAAACCCGGTACACACCATGCATGTGAATTACACTCTCGAGTATCCCGGGTAATGCCGGGCGTCATGGCGAACGATACATCGCCAAGAGTGGCATGACTGTCGTGTGGAGTGATCCTGCGCTGTTATGCAAACTGGGTGGTAACACGGTTATCCAATCGTCCCTGTGTCTGTATAGACAAGGGGCGATTTTTTTTCGCGCATAATGCTTCCCGAAATAACAAGAGATGATAAATATGAAGGAGAGACATGACAGTGAACATTATCGACGAACTTGAATGGCGCGACGCCATTAACCAGCAGACGGATGCCGAAGGACTCCGGGAATTAACGAATGAAAAGTCCGTCTCCCTCTACTGTGGCGTAGACCCGACCGGCGACAGCATGCATATCGGCCACCTGATTCCGTTCATGGTGCTCAAGCGGTTCCAGCTTGCCGGACACCGGCCGGTCATTCTGATCGGTGGCGCAACCGGAACGATCGGTGATCCAAGCGGCCGCCAGTCCGAGCGTTCGCTGCAGACGCTAGAGCAGGTGCAGGCTAACGTTGAGGCGCTGACTGCCCAGATGAAGAAGCTGTTCGTTACCGAAGGCGACAACCAGATCCGCATGGTGAACAACTACGACTGGACGCACAAAATCAACGTCATCGAGTTCTTGCGTGATTTCGGTAAAAACTTCAGTATCAATTCAATGCTGGCGAAAGATGTGGTTGCGAGCAGGCTGGACAGCGGCATCTCCTACACCGAGTTCTCGTACCAGATTTTGCAGTCGCTGGACTTCCACCATCTGTACCAGCATGAGGATGTGCAGCTGCAAATCGGCGGCTCCGACCAATGGGGCAACATTACGAGCGGCCTGGATTTGATCCGCCGCAAAGAAGGTTCCGAGGCCAAGGCATTCGGCTTGACCATTCCGTTGATGCTCAAAGCCGACGGTACTAAATTCGGAAAAACAGCCGGGGGCGCGATCTGGCTTGATCCGGAGAAAACAACGCCATATGAATTTTACCAATTCTGGGCCAATACCGATGACCGCGACGTCATCAAATACTTGAAATACTTTACATTCCTGTCCAAGGAGCAGATCGGCGAGCTGGCACAGAAGGTGGAAACTGAGCCGCACAAACGTGAGGCACAAAAAGCGCTGGCTGAAGAAATGACCCGTTTCGTCCACAGCGAGGAACTGCTGGAACAGGCGAAACGGATTACAGCTGCTCTGTTCAGCGGGGATATCAAATCGCTCACAGCCGATGAGATTGAGCAGGGCTTCAAGGAAATGCCGACATTCGAAGCGTCCTCAGAGCCTAAAAATATCGTCGACTGGCTGGTGGATTTGGGCATTGAGCCATCCAAGCGCCAGGCCCGTGAAGATATTACAAAAGGCGCCATCTCCATGAATGGGGAGAAGGTTACGGAGCTGGACTTCGAAGTATCGGCTGAGCATGCCATCGGCGGACGCTTCATCATTATCCGCAAAGGCAAGAAAAGCTACAGCCTGGTGAAATTCAGCTAAGAAGCAACAAGCCGGACACCATGCTCCAGCCTTACTGAAAGCACTGGTTGTGATATGGAGCTTCTAAAATCGCAAAAACAAGCCTTCCGCAGTGAGATGTGGAAGGCTTGTTTTATTGTGGTTACAGAAAAAGAAATATGCTACGTGACATATCCGCAGTACGTAATTGGCGGCCGGTGGAAGATCGTAATCTTATGGCATTTGAGTTTGGGCACCAAAAGGTTCAATGAGCTGCAACGATTGCTGCCCGGCGTCTCCAAAGGAATGCTGACTAACCAGCTGCGTGAGCTGGAAAAGGACAATCTTGCCCACAGGGAAGTATATAAAGAGGTTCCTCCAAAGGTTGAATACTCCCTGACACCGACCGGTCAGACGCTGATCCCGATTTTGAAAAGCATGGCAGAATGGGGAGAGCAGCACTACAACGCCAGCAGAAATGTAAATCAACCTTTATAACGGATATAATGAGCAGATTCGTCCTTTTCCCGCCAGCCGGAAAAAGGGCGGATTTTTGTTTGAGGAGAGCCATAAAGCATTTGAAATCCAAAAAAACCGCTTCCATACAGGCAAATTTAAAAAAACTTAATATTTTCCCTTTATTCTTTTTAATGAGTCCCCGGTATCCTTAGTGAAGGAAAGGGAAGGAGAAGCAGCTTATGAAAAAACTTATACTTGGAATTGCAGTTTTATTTTTGAT
The DNA here is from genome assembly GCF_000422505.1 of Paenibacillus pinihumi DSM 23905 = JCM 16419. Classification (GTDB taxonomy): domain Bacteria; phylum Bacillota; class Bacilli; order Paenibacillales; family Paenibacillaceae; genus Paenibacillus_D; species Paenibacillus_D pinihumi. Next base: position 352,587 of record NZ_KE383865.1, read on the forward strand.
TGTTTATGGCATATTCGAATTCATAGAGCGTCTTGACGCTGTTGAAAATAATGAATCAGGTGTTAAGTATGACCAGCAATTGAATCAGGATCAACCGGATCAACCAGGTCAACCGGACGAGCCGAAAAAGCCGGAAATGCTGACCATTACACCGGATCAGGCATTTAAAGGCAATCTGCTGCTCATTAACCGCAAGTATCCGGTTCCCGATAACGCTGAATTGCCGGAGATTGTGAATTTATTCAAGCGCAAAGATCTGTTGAAGGGCTTCGGTATTTTGGATAACAGCATCGAGCTGCCGCTTGACATGGTAGACAAATTTTCAAACATGGTACAAGCAGCCAAAAAGGACGGGGTCACGCATTTTCTGATCAGCAGCGGTTATCGTGATAATGAAAAGCAGCAGGAGCTGTATGAGACATTGGAGAAGGGGGTTGCCAATCCGCCTGGCCACAGCGAGCATAATCTCGGCTTGTCCATGGATATCGGGTCGTCGCTCGGGATGATGAAGGATGCCCCCGAAGGCAAATGGCTGGAGCAAAATGCCTGGAAATACGGCTTTATCCTGCGTTTTCCTGAAGACAAGAAGGACATAACGGGCGTTATGTATGAGCCTTGGCATTTCCGCTACGTGGGGCTGCCCCATAGCGCGATTATGCAAAAGCATGACTTTGTATTGGAACAATATTTGGACTATTTAAAGGAAAAGAAAGAGATTACGGAGACGATTGACGGGCAGACGTATTCGATTGCTTACTACCGGGTATCAGATCAAAATATTGAGGTTCCTTTGCATCAAAAGTATGAGCTGTCGGGCGATAATGTAGACGGTGTAATCATGACGAGCTGGGATACGGAGCTTAAAGATGCGCCGGTTGATGGTACGAAAACGGGTACAAAGGAGGGGGATGCACAATGAAACAGCATCGTGTAAACACCATTCGTATCCTCCTGTTCCTGTACTTGTGTATGCTGGTCAAAGTCATTCTGTTCAAATTTCATCCTGTCGATCTCCCCTATATGCTGCAACAGTTCAAAATAAGCTGGGACAATCCGATGCACATTATCGGACGTATGCAGAGGGGCAATCTTGTGCCCTTTGATGAAATTACACGAACATTGGACAATAGCACCAAGCATGGCCTGATCAACCTGTTTGGGAATATTGCAATCTTTGTTCCCTTTGGCATCCTGCAAGGGATACTGGGGGCGAGGAAGGGCATAACCGCGATGGAAGTTGTGATGCTGGCTTTTGCAGTAAGCCTTTGTCTGGAAAGCTCACAGGCAATTTTCTCGATGGGAACCTTTGATGTGGATGATCTCATTCTGAATACAAGCGGGGGTCTGACCGGATTTGTTATGTATACGTTGTATACCAAGCTTGCTGCGGCTCTCAGCTACCCGATCCGGACAAGGGACAACCCAATTTAACGGGGGTGAGAGGCATGAAAAAGCTGACAACTTGCCAAGTAACGCGCTCCCGTGCAAATCTGATACAATAAGAGTGATGTGAATGTCAGGCAGGGAGTGTAGATGATGAAACAAATTACAGTATTAATCGCAGACGATGATGCAGAAATTGCAGATTTGGTTGAGCTGCATTTGAACAGGGAAAGCTACCGCTGCATAAAAGCAACAGACGGACAGGCAGCGATGGATGCCATTGAGAAGTACCCGATTGACCTTGCGATTCTTGATATCATGATGCCGAAGCTGGACGGTTATGAAGTGACCAGACAAATCAGGGACAAGCATCATATTCCGATTATTTTTCTGAGTGCAAAAAGCTCGGATCTCGATAAAATTACCGGTCTCGTACGCGGAGCCGATGACTATATGACCAAGCCTTTTAATCCGATGGAGCTTGTAGCGCGGGTTAATGCCCAACTGCGGCGTTCCTTGCAATTCAGCCAGCCGGCCTCAACCGGCAAGCCTGTTGTCGAGGTGGGAGGTGTTGTCATCAATTCCGAAGAACGGACAGTTGTGGTAAACGGGAATCCGGTGGAGCTGACACCCAAGGAATTTGATATTCTGCACCTGCTAGCCAGCCATCCGAAGAAAGTATACAGCTCGGAGCATATTTTTCAGCAGGTATGGGGCGAAGACTACTATGAGGGAAATAATACCGTTATGGTCCATATTCGTACGCTGCGGAAGAAGCTTGGTGATGATATGAACAAAAACAAGCTGATTAAAACCGTGTGGGGAGTGGGATATTCATTCCATGGCTAATATGATCCGGAGTTTCCGGTCCAAAATGATTTTGCTGTTCGGGTTGAGCATGCTTTTTGCCGGAGCCATCACCTTTGTTATTTATAAGGTAGCCCAGCTGTATTATTACACGACCAAGGTTGAAGACCCCTCGACCCAAATTCGTTATTTCATCCGACAGGTCGGGGATGTCAATTTTTTCCTGATCATCTTTATTCCGCTCTCCATCTGGTTTTTCTTCCTGCTTACCAAGCGGTATGCCCTCTATTTCCGGGATATTTCCGGCGGGATTAATCAGCTTGCTTCCGGCAACTTCGACACCAAGATTCATATTGACTCCACAGATGAGTTCGGCGACATCGCCAGAGATATCAATCTGGCCGGAGAGAAGCTCCGCCAGGCGCTGGAGCGCGGAGACTTTGCCGAGAACAGCAAGGAACAGCTGGTGTTGAATCTGGCGCATGATCTGCGCACGCCGCTAACGTCTGTCATCGGTTATTTGGATTTTATTTTAAAGGACCCTAACCTGACCGTGGAGCAGGTTAGGCATTACACCTCAATTGCGTTTACGAAGTCGCGGCGCCTGGAGGGGCTGATCGATGAGCTGTTCGAAGTCACCCGCATGAACTACGGCAAGCTGAATATTGAGCGTCAGTCCGTCGATCTCAGTGAGCTGCTGCTGCAATTGAACGAGGAGCTGTACCCGGTGCTGGATAAGCACGGATTAACCTCGCGACTGTCTGTGACGCCCGGCTTGACGATCCGTGGAGACGGCGAGCTGCTGGCCCGCGTCTTTGAAAATTTGCTGAGCAATGCCTCCCATTACGGCAGGGAAGGCCAATTTATTGATATTTCCTGCGCTGTTGAAGGAGAGGAGGCTGTCGTCCAAATTACCAACTACGGCGACAGCATTTCACCGGAGGATCTGCCGCATATCTTTGATATGTTCTATACCGGAGACAAAGCGCGTACCTACCATGAGGGGAGCACGGGCCTGGGACTCTTCATTGCAAAAAATATTGTCGAGCAGCATCAGGGCAGGATTTCGGCAGAGAGCAGCCTGATCTGCACACAATTTGAGGTCCGCTTGCCGCTGGAACAACCGGATGCCAAACACAGTTAGTCTATAGCAGCCAAAAAAGACCGGTTTCTGCCCCATGGACATATTGGGGCAGAAACCGGTCTTTTTTGGCTGCCGGAACATTGATTTTCCTCGCCAGCTCCGGCTGGGGGAGTGAAGTATGCATCATTTAAATTGACCCTGATCTTGCAGGGATTCATTTAATGAAATTTTTAATTCTACCCTACGAATTGTTTTAACTGTCTCCTTTATTCTGAATACAAGAAAGACAACGAACAAACAAGGAGTGGGACATTGATGTGGACAAAAAAGCTATGGGTATTGGGGATCATCGGTGCGATTCTGACGACGACTGCATGCAGCTCCGGCTCCGGCAACGCTGCGGATGGAAATAAATCAGACAAGCCTCTTTCGGCAGACGGGAAAACGATTGTTACACTGACGATGCTGGATTCGAGCCCGTTTTATGAAGCGCTGGAAAAAAAGTTTGAGGCGAAATATCCCGATATTGATTTGCGAATCAACAGCTATCTGAAGGCCGGAGAAAACATGGACGGGGCAGCATATGAAAAGTTTAAAAAAATGACGAATACAGCTGTACTGGCAGGAAAAGGGGGGGATATTATTGAGGCAAGCGCTCTCCCGGTTAATGATTATATTGATAAAAAACTGCTTCTGGATATGGATGATTACATAAGCAAGGACAACGGGCTGGACAAGAATGATTTTCAGATGAATGTGCTGGAGTCCTTAAAGCTCAAAGGCGGGCTGTACACGATCCCTGAAGGGTATTCGATGAGAGTCTTTATCGGAGACGGGGACGTCATTGGGGATCAGAAGTTGAATGATAAGGAATGGAACTGGAAAGAATTCGCAGATGCATCGAAAGAGCTGTTGGCAAAAGTCGGACAAAGCGGCAGCAGTGCCCGTTACGCTCTGGCAAATGACCCGCCGGAGGTCGTCCTGCAATGGATCGTGATGGACAGCTATGGGGCATGGGTAGATGCCGCCGGAAAAAAAGCATCCTTCGATTCACCCGAATTCATCAATCTGATGGAAGAAATCAAAAAGATGTACAACGAGGGCATCATTACCTCCAAGCCGGCTGAGATGGGCCAGCAATTGTTTTATACAACGGTTTTGCGGTCACCGGGCGATTTTATCGAAGGGCTTCATGCTTATTTCAAAAACCCGAAGCTGCTGACCATGCCGCATAATGGCCCGGCAAGCGGAAATCGGATTATTCCGAACTCCCAGTTCGTCATTCAGGCGAAGTCCCCGGTGAAGGAGGAGGCGCTGAAATTTATCAGTTTCCTGCTGTCAGAGGAAGGCCAGTCCATTGAAGGCCGCAGCGGCTTATCATTCCTGCAATCGGTCAATTACAACAAGCTGGATGGAATTCAAGAGCAAGTAAAAAGCGGCGGCTACAAGCTGCCTGACGGCCAGTCTGTCCAGGTTGGGGATGACGATTTCGACCAGTTCAAGGATGTTTTGAAGCAAGGCGGCTCATTTGATGATCTGGATGTTCAGGTCATCAAGAGCGTATGGGAAGAGAGTACGCAATATTTTAACGGGCAGAAACCTGCCGCAGATGTCGCCAAGCTGATCCAGAACCGGACAAGTTTATATTTGAACGAATAGGGCGTCAGGATGATTTTTCCATTCTTCTGTACTGTGCTACAATAGACTTTTAATCTACTATACAGGCATGCACATAGAAGGAGAGCGAATGAAAAACTATCTGATCGTCGGAGCAAGCAAAGGTCTTGGAGATGCATTTGTGAAAGGGCTGCCTGAGCAGGGAGACCATGTATGGGTTGTCTCCAGAAGCAGGCCGGACAGCCTGGATCTTCAGGATGGTGTCAACCGGACATGGATTGGCGCAGATTTGGCGCTTCCGGGTGCTGCAAGCAGCATTGCTGAGTGTCTGCAGGGAGAGAAGATCGATGTCCTGATCTATAATGTAGGCATATGGGAGAAAGAGGGCTTTGAGGATCATTATAATTTTGATCATGATGTGCCATCGGAGATTGCTGGTATTATAAATGTAAATATAACATCTACGATCACCTGCATTCAGGCACTGTTGCCAAATGTGCGCAAGTCGGATGCAGGTAAAATTATACTGATCGGCTCCACCGCCGGGTTGGATCATACGAATAATGCCCAGGTATCATTTGTCACCTCCAAGTTCGGGCTGCGCGGCATTACGAATGCGCTGCGGGAGCATGTCCGCAAGGACGGCATTGCGGTCACTTGTGTGAATCCGGGGGAGTTGGCAGCTGAGATCCCGTATGAAGAAGGGCCGGACAAAGCGCTTGCCGAGTATGGCGGCACACGAATTCCCGTACAGGATATTGTCTCGATTGTAAAATGTATTATCAGCCTGTCCAAGGCGGCCTGCGTGAAGGAAATTCATATCCCGGCGATGACGGATTTGAATGCTTGATGGGAATTGAGGGCTTAACTGAATAGAAAAATGAGATGTTGTAAAACCGGACATGGACAGCAATAGGGATGCTGAAAATGTCCGGTTTTTTTTGGGCTCAAAATCGAAATCAGTGGTTGAAACGGAACGTCGAAGCAACGCTGCGAGAAAGAGGGGATTTCCGATCGCTGTTGTTCCCAGATTTCCTGTATTCCTCCCTGTACGTGGTTGAAATCCGCGAACAAAGGGTGAGTTTATAATCGAGATTAATACATCCCCCTAGGCTCTACCATATGAAAATAAAAGACCGTGCACTGTGAACTGAACTGCACCCACCTTGATCCTGAATTCCATCGGACTGAGGCCGTTTAGTTTTCTCTGTAATCGTTTGTAATTATAGAACTGGATGTATTCCTAAATGTCACTCTGCTGATTTTGTATGGTGAATTTTTTTAATTCCAATATCAAAAAGGAAGCAAAGTAAACTGAAAATGACCTAACTGCTACAACAGTTGTAAATCCGAACTCTTGGTTTTGGAAGTTCGGATTTTATTTAATTACCCCTACGATAAAAAAATATCCAAAAAAAAGTCTTTTTGTCGTAATATAATAAAAAAGGGTTAATTAGGGGAGAGAATATGATATTGTTTAATACTAATCATTTAAAGGTTTATAACTATATTATTCATCATTTTTTAGAAGTAGAGATTTTCAATGGAGATAAAGACATAGATATTGGAGATAAACTTGAAATAATTTTACCTAAATATTTGTTCAGAGAACAATATCAAAAGTGTGAAAAAATCTTTGAGGAATTATTTAGATGGACAGAAGACGAGTTTTACCACAGCATGAGCGCTTTTCACGAGTTAGCTTTGTATAATTTCCTTGATTATCTGGCAGATATGAGAGAAGATATGGAAGAATTTGATGATATATATTTTGATGATAAATGTCATTCATTAATTAATGAGGCTAGTCGATTAGTCTTTAACGAATATAAAGAATATGACGAATTTAACGATATGTCATTGGAAGAATGCCAGGATAGTTATTATGATATTTTTAATTATTCTGATGATTTATTCGAGGAGACAGATTTTTTATTAATTGATAAATTAATTAATAGCCGTAAGCTTGGTAATACCAATTTAGAAGAATATCTAGGCATTAATATAGACTTTTATTATGACATTTTACCGTTAGATATTCAGAATGAGTATAAATCCAGCCATATCACACTTTCAGGTGAAGTTTCTGGAATGCTTAATTATATTGAACATAGAATTAAATTTGGGAGTTTATATAAATTATTTTGGGAAAACGATACTCCCATTTTAGAAGAACGTATACAATTAATTTTAGAAAATATTATGGATGCATATTTTTATAATCAAGAAATTGATATTACTAGAGAAGCTTTATTGGGTAATGGTAAAGTAGACTTTAAACTGTATAGAAATAAAAAAGAAGATGAAAAAGTATTAATTGAAATTAAAAGAGCAAGCAGTTCATATTTAAAAAAAGGATATGAAAAACAATTGACAGATTATATGTTGTCTACAAATTATAAAAACGCATTTTATTTAATTGCATGTTTTACTGATAGCGAGTTTCGAAAAGCAGAGCAATTTATTAGAAATCATGTCTACACCGATACAATACAATTGTATATAAATATATCCATATTAGATTTACGTAAGCGCAAGACTGCTTCTGCTTCATAAATTTTGTTGGAAAAATAAATTCAGATGAAAGTTATGAAATTGCGGCAAATCTATAACTTGCAGGAGTCGTGTCTGGAAAGTGAACCAAAGTCACGAATAAAGAACATCGGTGCTTTCATAGGAATTTTCCCAAGACACGCCCCAGAAGAGTTTCAATTGGAAGTAACAAAGTGGAATTTTTTAATAGTATATTTCGGAGGGGTGTTATTGATGAGGAGCGCTAAAGAAGCTGGTAACTTCCCATATGGCATGAGTACAGTTTGTTATTTTGAGGTAGATAAGAATGGGAATGTGTCGCGGGTTTATCATAAAAATAAGTCGGATAGGCCGAAGGTTCTGGAGGCATATCAAAGGGTTATGAATAAAACCACAACATTGTATGCTGTGTGGCCAGGAAATTGGAAAAGTGATTTATTTATCATTGATGATCTTGACGCTTTTGCAAAGGAATTTAACTTTATTTGATCGATTACCATCCTACTTCACCTTGAAGTGAATCGCGTTCAGAAATTCAACCGCATAAACGCTCTGCAGCGGGCGATTCTGCTATTCTTTGATGAGCGGCACGATCTTATTCGTCACATTGGAGATCATCGTCGGTGAGACGTCGAGGCCGTACAGCTGTTGCAGGTGGTCTTGAATCTCTCGCGTGCTGACACCTTTGGCGTAAAGGGCAATGATTTGATCTTCAATGCCGGTTACGTTAGATTGATGCTTCTTGACAACGACAGGTTCAAAATCGCCTTGACGGTCCCGTGGCACCACGATTTCCTGCTCGCCGTATTCGCTCGCGATCGTTTTCTTGCTTTTTCCGTTACGGCTGTTCGTTGTCTGTTTGTTTTTCACGTTGTGTTTCTCACGTCGTGTTTCTCGTAACCCAGATGGGTGTCCAGTTCCGCCTCAAGCATCTCTTGGATCGTCTCCACAAAGAGGTCTTTGAGCGCGTTTTGTGCGTCCTGGGCGGTAACCAGTTTATTCTCCTTGATAAATGCCCGAAGTTGTTCTTTTGACCACAATCCCATTTGTGCCCCTTCAACCTTTCTATTGCCTTCCATTTTAATAGGTTTTGGAGTTTACGCAATTTAGTTTACAGACTCCAGCCATTCAATCAAGATTCGGACATCCCATGAAGAAAGAGGCTGATCTTTGGATCAGCCTCTTTCTTCATTCTTGTTGTAATTTTTAACAACCTACTGTTCGGTTTTATTTTGTTATTTGAACTTATTAGCCACGTCCTCAGAACTTCCGATCCTGATACGGGAGTCCGGCACCGTCTTCACAGTAGGTTTTTAGACTATATAAGAACATAGCCCAATTATAGTTGCAGGAACGATAGAAGTTGGTGATTTCCCTCCAATTTGAATGCCGCAGAATGACGTCGGTTTTGCCGTTTTTCTCGTTCAATTCAAAGGATACTGTAGTACCAACCCATTCCGGATCTGATTCCGTACATAACCATTCAATTCGTTTTGAAGGGGTTAGCTCCACAATCTGCATCTTCGTCAAATCGTCGTCACCGAAGTGAAATTCATTGAACGCTCCGACCTGCCTATAGACCGTTAGCTTACGGGTCCACACTTCAGATAACCCTTGGCTTGAAATTAAAGCTTTGTATATTTCTGTGGCGGGTACATGAATCGTTTGCAATTGCTCGATATTTGCCATGAATTACGACTCCTTCTTTTTGAATTTATCTAAATTATATCAATAGGGGTAACAAAGGTTTCTTATAGATTGCGATAAAAACAGATTTAAAAAATAACGGATATATGCTGTAGCGCATATCCCCTTTAGCTTCGCTTGATCGTACAATAAACCTGGAGCTGATTTGCTCCTTTCATCGGTATATTCTACTGCCACTAATATGTTATACTAGCAAAAATCACTAGAAAAAGTAGCATTTATTGCAAAGAAGTGGGCAATCATGATGAACCTTTACGGATGAAGATCAGATCGCCGAATGGTCGAGGACAGCCGTAGTCGAAGCTGTACACGCGGGAATCGTCATTGGATACGAGGACGGCAGTTTCCGGCCAAATAGCAAGATTACGCGTGCCGAGATGGCTTTGATGATCGCACGGGCTCTCAAGCTTCAGCTTGATGCCGGGGCCTCAACGCCATTCATCGATGATGAAGCGATTCCGGGATGGTCTATCGGAGCGGTGGAAGCCATTCGCCAGCTGGGCATTGCAGGTGGCCGCGGCGGAAACCGGTTTGCACCCAACGAAACGGTCACACGTGCGGAAGGCACAGTGATGCTGCTTCGGATGTTGGAACATAATTAACAGGGATTAGCTTTTGTGAATTAGTCCGCTTGATCCCAGCCGAATATTTAAGCCAGGGAGTTGTCCGCCCCATTGCCACAATTAGGGGACAGCTTCTTTGGCCTGTTTTGCCGCTGCATGCCCTGTACAGACCCGCCCAGGGCGAACGATTAAGTGCCATGCTCCGTATTGATCGTCGTACTCGATAAGCTAACTGCCAGTATGCGAGGTAATTCAATTAATATTGTCCCCGTAAAGGATAAGACTGCCTCATTGGAACTCTAGTGCAACACTCGTATGATAAGATAAGTCCACAATATAGAGATTGTGTTCGGTAAATAATTACAGGGTTAAAGAAGTAGTGAGATTACGTTATTTGCACGTACGCTTATCGCTCTTTGAATCCTGTTATTTTTTTGAACGCATGAAAACGCTAACATTGAGTCGGTTGTGGACGGATGCGCTTTTACATGATTGGACATATGGAATCGTAGAGGTGATGCGGCGGCGAGCAAAAAAGCGGGAATGTGTTGTCAGGCCACACATGAGGGGTTCATTTTAACCCCACTTCTGCCTTCCATTCCATTGGAGCCTAAAAATAATAGATATGGAGGAAATTTTAAAATGATAAAAAGACGGTTATTAGCATTATTACTTGTAACGTCGATGCTATTTACTTTGGCTTCTCCGCCTATGACAGTCAGCGCGGCATGGGGAGATGCCGTAAATCTTTTGACCGTAAATGCGGGTGCAGACGGCAATACGGCGACATTCGCTGATACGCCGGACGGACAGAAAGCGTGGAGTTTAAACACCGGAACCTCAAAGGGCGGCGGTCCCTGGGATAACCTCTTCACGCCGAGCGTAGCGCCTCTAAAAGATGTATCCGCTTACAAAGACGGCTACTTCGTTTTTGAGATGTATATTCCTAATGCGGGCTTTAAAAATATGCAAGGCAATAACTGGCTCGTCATCGTAAGCGACAGTAATCCCGCTGAGGACAAGTTTAACAGCGATTCCCGTCTCCAACTTGATTTGAGCGGGGTCACAAATGCAGCCGCAGGCACATGGGCGACGGTCTATACGAAGCTGTCTACGTCAAGTGCCGTAGCCGGAAATTTCAATGACGCCTGGCTGGACAAAGTAACCAGACTGGCCATGCATCTGCAATGGGATACGAGTGTCCCCGGCACCGACGTTTTCATCAAAAACCCGCGTTTCCAAAAAAGTACGTTGGGCGCTCCGGTTTCACCGTCAACGGCTCCCGTACTTGATGCAGCAACAAAAATCGTAACTGCGAACGCACCGGCTAGCGGGCAAGCTGTGGAATTCGCAATAAGCGAAGATGGTACCGCCCCCGCATCCGGTTGGGTGGATGGAAGTAAAAACGGTAATGTTTATACGTATCAATTTGCCACATTACCTTCAGCAGACATCTACTATGTATTCGCGCGTGCGAAAGCAGACGGCAATTACAATTTCATTGGTGCGTCTACAAGAACGACTGTAACGTCTATTGACGAACAAATATTGGTCAATGATGCGGCGGCGTCTCTGACATGGGATACGATTAAAGGCAGTAATGCTTCGAATAACGATGTGAAATCGCCACTCAGTCTTCCGACAGCAATAGGAACAACTAACGTGGCATGGTCTTCGGACAATGCGGCAATAAGCAACACCGGAAGCGTAAATCGTTTATTGAACAGAGAAGCAGACAAAACCGTAGTACTCACGGCGACAATAACCAAAGGGAATGCAAGTGCTACGCGGACTTTTACTGTGACGGTGAAAGCTGTGCCGGCGGCAGTAAATGCCCGGGCCGCGACGTATTTTCCCAATATAGAAGAGGGGACGAATAACGCTGTTGCACCGGACGGAAATAACGCGGTTAAGTTGGGTCCCGGCAAAATAGGCGCAGGTGCTGAACGGCTTTGGGATGCCCGCTTTATTAGTAGCAGCGGCAATCAGGATTTGTTAGGTTTCGCGAATCAATATTTTGTGTTTGATATGTATGTTACGCATGCGGACCTTTTAAAGTTAAGTGGCAATAACTGGATCGCCATAGCATCTGGCGGTAATAATATTGATACGAATTCTCGTCTTCACCTTAATGTTAACGAAATCAAAAATGGAAAGGTGAATGAATGGATTACGGTTTATACGCAATTATCAGCAGCAAATTCTCCGAACGGTTTCAATCCCGTTCATTTGGACACGGTACAGGGAGCGAGATTGCAAATGCAATGGTCATCTGTGCCCCAAGGCGACATCTATATCAAGAACCCGCGTTTCCAGAATAGCGTGGATTCGCCGAAACCTGTTCCCTCATCTGTTGAAACTGCCGGCAGCGTTACGTTATCGTCAGCAGCGCCGGCAAACGGCCAGACTGTGCAGTTCGCCATAAACACCACCGGTAACGCTCCTGCAGACAGTGATTGGAAGACGGGTACTTTGAACACAGGCGTTTATACTGCCGCATTTACAAAACCGGCAGGAAGCACCTATTATACATTCGCACGCACGGCTCAAAATACGCAATATCCTTTCGCAGGAACACATACAAGAGTTAAAGTGGAGCATCTTGACGATAATCAGGCTATAGCAGACGCGAAAACGAAGCTGACATGGGACACGATCAGAAATTCGAATGCTATTGAATCCGAAGTAAAGACGGCGCTCACTCTTCCGGCAACGGGAGCGAATGGTACGGCTATCGCATGGTCGGCTGCGCCAGCAGGTATTATAAATACCGCAACCGGCAGTGTAACCCGCGACCCTGGCGAAGATAAAGCCGTAACCCTTACGGCGACAATAACCAAAGGCAATGCTACACCTGTTAACAAAACTTTTAATTTGACAGTAGCCAGCACGAATAACGAACTTGCTGAAGTGTTCATTGACTTCAACAACCCTGGATCATTTCATACAGTGAATGCAATTGGAAGCGGATTAGGCGACGGTGGAGATCCGTTGGGACCTTTTCCGGGACTTCAAGGCAACGGCATAGGCATCAGCCTCACCGGAGATGGCGGCAGCGCAGTGGATGTAGTCACTCAAAGCGGTGCAGGCGCTGTGAAGGTTGGCAACTTTATGTACGTGATTGTAGACGCCCTTAAACTCAAGCAGGCCAACAAGGTTGAATTGGCGGTCACATACTGGAGACCGAGCGCAGCGGAAGGTATTTCGTTGCAGTATAACACCATATATCCCGGCAATTTCTCCGGGTTTGAAGCGTATAGATCAGCGAGCATTCCGGCAACAGGAAGCGGAAACTCTTGGGTAACTTCAAAAGTTGTGCTTAACGGAGCCAATTTTGCGATAGGAGCACAAAATCAAGGCGCACACTTCCGTATCGGCACAGCCGGAGCAATCATTCAGAGCATACGAGTAACCGTAATTCCGCCAACGGATGAAGAAGCGGTAAAACTTGTATCGGACGCGCTGACATGGGACGCTATCAAGGGCACGAATACGAGACAGGATCTGGTTGAAACAAATTTGACGCTTGCCAAGGCAGGTTCGGCGGGTACGAACATTGTGTGGACATCTACCCATAACACGGTAATAAACAGCAACACCGGCGCAGTAAATCGTCAAGGAGCCAATACGGCTGTAACCCTCACGGCGACAGTAAGCAAAGGTACGGCAACACCGGTTGTTAAAACATTCAATATAGTCGTTCGCGGAACAGGTTCCGGAACCGACGAGGATGCGGTAAACAACACGTTGAACAAACTGACATGGGATTCAATCAAAGGCGTGAATCGTTCTGAGGCTGACGGCGGCATGAATAATGTGACGACGAACTTGGTTCTTCCGTCAATGGGTGAGCATATGACGGATATTACATGGACGACATCTGCTGCTGCCCACATAACCGCTGCAGGCGTGATACCGGCAAACCGTCCGGACAGCGGCGCTGATGTAACGCTCACGGCGACAGTAAAAAGAGGTCCGGCAGCCGCTCCTGTAACCAAGACTAAAACATTTGTGTTGAAAGTTCCGGCTAGATATGATTACGCAAAACACATGAGAACGGCAATCGCTCAGGAACACGACGCGAAAGATTGGGCGATCTCAGACTTTAACGTACTCGCTTTCGGTGCGAAAACAGTATCGACGGCAGACGCGGAAGGCTTAGTTAATTTCGATAACAGAGAGGCTTTCCAGGCGGCGATTGACGCGGCTTATAATGACGGCGGCGGTGTCGTATATATTCCTGCGGGAACCTATGCGTTCTATACGGAAACTACCGGCACAGTAAGCGTTAAAAGCACGACCGGCAATACAACCTACGAATATAAACAAGTATTAAATTTGCGGGCAGGCGTACAGCTTCGCGGCGAATGGGATAATCCGGATGCGGATGAATACGACGGTAAAATCGACGGAACCATTCTCGCCGTATATGCCGGACATAATAGCTCCAATTATGACACGTATGTTGATTCTGACGAGAGAGAAAATCAGACAGGCGGCAAAAAAGTGGCTAACGTGTCCGACAGATTTATAGACATGGAACAAGGCACAGGTGTATCGAACCTTTCCGTATGGTATCCGAATCAGGATATTAATGCTGAAACCGTTGTTGAAAAGAGGGGGGAAGACGGTCAGAAGACAGGGGAATTTGAGACAATTAATGGAATTCCGTATCCGTGGACGTTCTTCCAGAGAAGCGGAAACAGCGCGACGCTTGATAACGTTACCCTCGTAAACGCCTGGGGCGGATTCATTTCCCTGCCGAGCGAAATGCATTATGTTGTGAACAGCAATATGACGGCTCTCTATAAGGGCATCGTCGTTCACACCTGTACAGACATCGGGCGTATCGAGAACGTTAACATCGACCCGAAATACTGGGCGAATTCAGGACTTGACGACGCACCGGCCCTTTCGGAGGTAAAAGCGTATACTAGAGCGAACGCTACCGGATTCATGATGCACCGTTCTGACTGGGAGTATGTTGCAGGTCTGTACGTTTCGGGGTATAAAACGGGGATGTGGATCGGAAGAGAACCTGGCGGCGACGAAGCTCCGAACGCACAGTTCTATGGATTGAAAATAGAAGATTCTGAAACAGGCATATATGTCGACAACGTTAACGGTTTCGGTCTGCTGTTCTCGGGTTCGGAATTCGGAGGCGACACGGCCGTATATTTCAACGAACGTTTCAACACTTCTGTTCAATTCAACGGCGTTAAATTCGCGGGCCCGATTGTAAGCAACGCCAGAGGCGGAGTGATATCATTCGAGGATTGCACGTTCGACCAATATGACAATTTCGCACTGAACTTTCTGGGCCGGGGCAACGCATTAGTCAGCCAGAGCAACTTCAAGCAGGCAGACAAACATGTAACTCTCGGAGCCAACTTCGGAACGTTTAAATCGGTAAATTCCGGTTATAACCTGAACATCGAGAGCGCCAATCTTGCCGCTCACATCGATAACCTTAAACTTGACGTTAAGGGTGGCGGCACGAACACCACTGTGCAGGTCGTTAATGACGTGGACTATCTGTTTGAACCGATTCCGAAAGACGTAAAAACAGATATTGACGTACATCCGAGACCGGCATCAAACGCTGTGCTCAGACTTGACTTCCCGCGCTCGCTAACAGGCAACGCACCGACCGTCGATATATCTGCAAAATTGCAGGAAGCTCTTGACTATATTAAAGCCAATCACGGCGGCGGAACGATCTATTTACCGGGTGGAAGATATAGACTGAATAGTCCTGTCATCGTTCCCGAAGGTGTTGAGCTCAGAGGAACATGGGACGTACAGCACCATACACAAGGCGGCGGTACGGCGATATTTACAGCTTACACCGGCGGCGCTCAGGGAGAAAACGGAAGTTCTCTCATACAGCTTAAAGCAAACGCAGGTCTTAGAGGACTTACCATTACGCAAGCGAATATAACCAGCGTCAACCTCGACAACCCCAACCAAACGCTAAAAACTCCGTTTTTGGTACAGGGGCAAGGTGCAGGCGTATATGCAATCAACTTAACGATCCCGATAGGGGACAAAGGAATAGATCTGGCTTCCTATAAGACCGATGGCCACTATGTAGATTATTTAGGCGGTACGCTCTTGAGAGCAGGCATCTGGGTCGGAGGAGGCGCGGAAGGCGGATTTATCAGAAATATGCAATTCAATCCGCATTACGCTTTGAGACTTCCGGGAGGTCAAGGATATACGGCACCTAGCGGAGATTTGTACGGATTCGTACAAAGATACAGCAGTGCGCTCAAATTCTCCGATGTGGAAGACCAGACGATTTTCAACAATTTCGTTTTCGGTTCGGTATACGGCATACATTTCCTGAAAAGAGACTTGGGGAACGGCCAATTCGCATATCCCGGAAAAATGACGATGATCGGTCACGGCTCGGACGGATGCGCGTACGCTTTGTATGTGGAAGACGCGGACGAACACACCAAAATAATCGCGATCAACTCGGAATTGGTGAATACGAACATCGCGACGGAGCCGGACAGAGCGTATGTTAAAATGGGCGATACAGCTAATACCGCAAAAATCCATCCCGACGCTGAACTTGTCCTGTACAACAGCGCGTTCTGGGGAAGCCCGAGTGTAGCAGGAGCGGTCGTATATAACGGTAACGTTCGTTTCCAGCAAGCAAACTTCACTCAGCTGCCAGGAAACAATCCGGGTATAGACGTTCAAGGCGGAAAAGCGCATGTATATTCCTCTTACTTCCAGCCGACGAAGAACGGTCAGAATAATAATGTGTATGCCATGCTGCGCGAGGGCGGCACATCAATTGAACTTAGCAACAATTATTACGCATCCGGTTTGAGAAACAGCACCCCGGCGAGCAATCCGTACGGAATTTACGGCTCGGATTTATTGGCAGAACCATTTGTATTTAACCTGACCAAAAACGGAGATAAACAACAATTCAGCGTCAAGTATAATGTGGGAGGCAGAACCTCAACACCCGGGACGTTGAAAATGGTTTCCCCGGCAGCTTATGCTAAAGATCTCACTCCCATCAAAGTTAACGCGCTTGCGGCAGGCCAATCCGTAACCGTAGATTTACCGTATTACGTTGCAGGCCTGGTCACATTCGAGCTTCAGCTCGAAGACGGAAAAGCATACACCTATACGGCAAAATTTGACACGGCATATGCTGAAAAGGCAAGCTCTGCCGGCACGGAAAATCCGGCAAAGAATGCTGCAACTCCGGCATATGTAATGGATACCAAAGATTATGTAACTTCGGGAACGTGGGATGGTCCGCAAGACCTCAGCGCAGAATCTCGTTTCGCATGGGATGACAGCAATTTATATGCGTACATTGTCGTTACAGACGACGTGCACTACAATAGTCAGACCGGGGGAAATATATGGAGAGAGGATAATTTGCAGTTAGGCATTGATTTACGCAATCCTGCAACCAACAGTACGACGCGGAATGAATTGGGATTCGCGCTCACCAATAACAACCAAGTTATAAAGTGGGCATGGACCCGTCCTACAGGGGCCAATGCGCCGACTGCTCCGATTACGGATATAGCGGCAGACATTACGAGAGATGAAAATACGAAAAAGACCATTTACAATTTAAAAATTCCGTTTAATACCGTTCTTAATAATCCTGCATCGGAGCTCGCGAACGGAAGAATCGGCATCTCAATCATGCTTAATGAATCTGACGGTCCGCAGGAATCTGACGGCAGCAGGACCACATTTGAAGTTGAAAGTGGACAATTAAAAAATTCAAGTTTATTTACAGATTTATATCTGTTAAGCGCAGGCAAATATAATGAAATGCTTGAAGCATCGGCAAGGGCTGCCGTTACAAAGGCTCTCGCGTCTGAATCAGCTGCCGATATCGCTATGGGTCGCAACTTTATCACGATTATGGCAGACGGCGAAGTGAAGACGGACCTTCTGAACCAAATCAAAGCTATCGATAAGGAAAGCGAAATTAGCCCAACTTCTGCCCAATTCGATCTGAACCCTGGCAAGCAGCAAGCAGCTGTAATCAAGCTGGAGCTTAAAGGGAATACACTGACAGCCATTAAGAACGGCAGTACTCTGCTTCAGGCTGGAACAGATTATGTTGTAAACAGCGATCAGATCACGATTACGAAGGCTTACTTGGCGAAATTACAAAAAGGTACTGCACAGCTAACGTTTGAGTTTAGCGCAGGCCAGCCGCAGGTGCTGACGATTCAAGTCGTTAATACAACGCCAGCGCCTGGCAACAACGGCGGCGTTAATGGCGGCAATAACGGTGGCACTAACGGTGGTAACAACAGCGGTAATAACGGCGGCAGCAACGGCGGCAATAACGGTGGCAGCAACGGAGGTAACAATAGCGGTAACAACGTCGGAAATCAAGAGAACCAGATTGAATTGAAGGATATTGCCGGACACTGGGCAGAAACTGCAATTCGCAAGGCAGCGGCAAAAGGCTTGGTGAATGGCTATAATGATCATACCTTCAAGCCGAATGCGGCGGTAACCCGTGCGGAATTTGCAGTGATGTTAACCCGCGCATCGACTGTAAAAGGCGATGGAAAACAGCATGTCTTTAAAGATGAAGCTGACATTGCTTCATGGGCAAAAGAAGCGCTTGAGCAGGCAGTAGGAGCGGGAGTTTTAAGCGGCTATAAGGATGGGACGCTGCGTCCAAATAGCGGTGTGACGCGCGCTGAGCTTGCGGTTATGATTGCTCGTGCTTTCAAGCTGGAAGATCAAAAGGACAAAGCAGCAACCTTCACTGACCACGATAAACTGCCAGAATGGGCAAAGGGAGCAATTGGCGCAGTAGCCGCAAAAGGGATTATGCAGGGCAAGGGCAAGGATGGCGGCAAGTTTGACTTCAATGCAGTGGCAACCAGAGCGGAAGTCACGACAATTCTGCTCCGTGTTTTGGAGTTGAATGAGAAATAAGCAGGGCTATATATCAGTCAGCAGAAATGTAGCTTAGAGTCTTAATCAGGAAGGATGTCAGCGGCGATAAGCCAAGGCTGGCATCCTTTTTATTAGCTTTTGAATGGTTAGTCATTGACGCGCCATTGCAATGGGCGCGTACTTGTCCTAAACACTTAGTCACCGCAAAACGCGGCGAATAAGTTTTTTTATTGTGAATTATGTTTAAATTTAGAAATTTAATTGTTTAATGCATTCATTGTTTCATGGTAGACTTTGTGTCGGATGGAGAGGAATCTCCGGATTTTCTCTTATTTGCTTTGACTTTATTGAAAACGATCCAGGCCAATTCTGAATATATAGTTATCTAAAGTGTTTTTGCTGTGTCAAAATGATAAGTCATCACCGTCAATACTTCAGAAATGTTTGTGGACTCTCTAATTGAACTCTAGTTCTTCTATGGAATGGAGTTGAGCGGATTCTATGTCATGGTTTTTTTCTCAATGGTTCCTGTTCATGAATGGGGAGTGAAACAGGTGCAGGTGGGAGAGTGATTCGTTTAAATATCAATTTTCAACATTAAATGCTCCTTAATGAACAATTTTCTTTCGAGTATGAAAAGCTCTTTAAATTGTACTCTACCATGCTCTATTGAGCTAAACAATGTAAACCAAAAACAACAACGAATGTTATCTTCAATTGGTGGTGTATCCTGGGAATGACTTTATAATGGATTATGAAAGGTGTGAGAAATATGATTGGCATGAATTTGAGGCAATTGAGAAAAAACCACAAGTATACACAAGAAGATATTGCCGAAAAGATAGGCGTTTCCAGGCAGGCGGTTGCGAAATGGGAAAATGGGGAGACGGTTCCGGATATCAATAATTGTACCGCTCTGGCAGAGTTATATGGCGTGATGCTGGATGATCTGGTGCATCATTCCGATGATAAGGAACAGATGGGCGTCCGACCGAAAGGGAAGCACATTTTTGGCCTGGTTAAGGTTGGAGAGCGCGGACAAATCGTTATTCCCAAAAAAGCCAGAGAAATTTTCAGCATCAGTCCCGGGGACAAATTGCTGCTGCTGGGCGACGAAGCGGAGGGAATTGCGATTGTCAAAAACGAGGTGCTCATGCAATTTGCACAGGATATATTTCAGACGCAGGAGTGCGGGGAGGAAGATGAATGATTGCGATCCAAATCAGGAGCTTAACAAAGAAATTTCAAGGCAAAACGGTTGTGGACGCTCTCAACCTTACGATACAAAAAGGCGAGCTTTTTTCATTGCTCGGGGTGAACGGGGCAGGCAAAACAACTACGATCAGGATGCTGACATGTCTTAGCAATCCTACCAGCGGTGATGCAACCCTGCTTGGCAACAGTATCGTATCGAATCCCTGCGCAGTCAAAGAAAAGATCAATGTCTCTCCACAGGAAACTGCTGTTGCACGCAACTTGACGGTCAAAGAGAACCTTGAGTTCATTGCCCGGATTTACGGGCTGAATAAGCAAGCTGTAGAGCAGAAAGTTGAGGAGATGCTGACAACTTTTCGTCTTAAGGAAGCAGCTGGCGCTAAAGCAAAGACTTTATCCGGCGGCATGCAAAGGCGGCTCAGTATTGCAATGGCTCTGATCTCTGAACCGCAAATTCTATTTTTGGATGAACCTACATTAGGGCTGGACGTACTCGCAAGACGGGAGCTGTGGAAGGCTATCGAGAGATTAAAAGGGCAAATTACAATTATTTTAACAACCCATTATATGGAGGAGGCAGAATCGCTTTCTGACCGGATCGGCGTTATGGCAGATGGAACTTTAAAAGCAATTGGATCAGCGGCAGAATTAATGGCACAAAAGAACGCCGGAACATTGGAAGAGGCATTTGTTTTACTGGCTGCAGAAGGGGAGGCTGGGTGATGAAATCCATGGCATTTGCCGAACGGACCCGCAAAGAGATTGTTCGAGATCCGCTGAATATCGTATTTGGCTTAGGCTTTCCATTGGTTCTTTTATTCCTGCTAACCGCATTGCAGGCGAACATTCCGGCTGAAATATTTGTCATCGATCATCTTGCTCCGGGAATAGCAGTATTTGGTCTTTCTTTTATTTCGCTATTCTCCGGGATGCTGATCTCCAAAGATAGAAGCACCTCATTTTTGACGAGATTGTTCACAGCGCCCCTATCTGCTTCAAATTACATTCTGGGATATACATTGCCGCTCATATTCATGGCGTTTTTGCAAATCTTAATCTGTTTTCTGGCCGCACTCTTCTTGGGATTGCCGCTTAATTTGAATATGATTTTCGCTATTCTTGCGCTCACGCCTACAATTATTCTATTTATAGGGATCGGGCTGCTATCGGGGAGCGTACTTAATGATAAGCAGGTAGGCGGCATCTGTGGTGCAATATTGACGAATGTAAGCGCATGGTTAAGCGGCATCTGGTTTGATTTGAATCTGATCGGCGGCTGGTTTAAGGAAATTGCTTATATCCTCCCTTTTGCTCATGCTGTAGAAGCGGGCAGATCCGCCATTGCCGGAAATTATGCTTCGGTCCTCTCTCATCTGTGGTGGGTAATCGGATATGCAGTTGGTATTATGGTGTTGGCCATTTACATGTTTAGAAAGAAAATGAGTGGTGATGCTGCTTGATATAGTTAAGAAGAAGATCAGAAAATGATAGATAATCATATAATCCAAAAAAATTTTATCGTAATTACCGGAGGCCCTGGTTGTGGTAAAACAACGTTGTTGAATGAACTTCAGAAAAATGGCTATAACTATGTTCCGGAAGTGGCAAGAAAAATCATTCAAACACAAGTTTCTTCCGGAGGTGATGCCTTGCCTTGGAAAAATACAACAAATATCGTGATCTCATGCTGGACCAATCCATAGAAAGTTATAATTCAAGCATGACGAACATTCCGTTAAAGTTCATGCATCATGGTGACCCACAGAGTTAAGGCAGTTTGCTGCTGGCCAAGATGCGGTTAGCCGGTGCGGATGTGTTCCGGCAATTACTGCCTCGTTCCTTGTTTCCGGGACCGGGGGTCGCCCAGACCCGGTTAAGTCTTCTTTTAAACATCACTTATTTATTACCGAGTTGTTCCGCCAAACCGACCAGAATTCCTTCATTTCCACGTATGTAGCAGAGCCGATACGAGTCCCCGTACTGAACCACTTCGCCAACGAGCTGAGCACCATACTTAGTGAGTCTGGATACCATTTCGTCAATGTCTTCAACGGTGAACATGACGCGTAGGTAACCGAGGGCATTTACAGGAGCAGTCCGGTGATCTGATATAGCAGGCGGGGTGAGAAATCGCGAAAGTTCAATTCGGCTGTGGCCATCCGGGGTAACCATCATGGCAATCTCTACACACTGTGAACCCAGCCCGGTTACGCGACCAGCCCATTCACCTTCGACAGTAGCCCGCCCTTCGAGCTTCAAGCCAATCTCCTCGAAGAAAGAGATTGCGTCATCAAGAGATTCTACAACGATGCCAACATTGTCCATTCTTAGTAATTGGTTTTTTGCCATAGTTTTATCTCCTTATGTGTATAAATTTATTGCCTGATCATGTTCATATTTATTCTATCAAGAATCACAAATTTATTCCGAATTATTAATAAATCTCCTGTTAGTTTAATAACTATTCCGCCGCGTTTACGTGGCTTACGATCGGAAAGATCTCGTTTGCCGATACACTGAGGCTCAAGCCCAGGATTGAGATGTCATAACTTTTAGCTTCCCGTTTAACATTACTCCAAATCCTCAAATCCGCAGTCTGCTTGTGCATGCACCGCTTCTGTCCCATGCTCAATAGCGGTTTTGTAATACAAAATTTTAAAATCTATTTTCCTCATATATTTTTCTAATTCAGCGATTTTCTCCATCACAACTTTTTTGTGTGTTTCAAACACTTCAAGACGCTCATTTAATGTAGCGTCTCCTTCCATAGCCGAATCCAGATATTCTCTGATTTTTTTCACGGGCATCCCGCTTTTTTTAAGGCATGTGATGATGGCGAGCCAATTAAAATCACTCTCTTTAAAATCCCGGTTGCCTGCATGGTCACGATTCACAAAGGGCAATAAGCCGAGCTTGTCATAATAGCGCAATGTATATGCAGATAATCCCGATCTAGCGGCAGCCTGGCTAATTGTATATCCCAAGGGGTAAACCACCTTTTATAAAAATAATATTTATTTTACAGGTTAGAGTGTGCTCTAAGTCAATATTTATTCAGGCGCTTGACTTAGACCTGACTCTAAGGTTTAGAGTTTGTTTGCACCCAAAACTTCAAGCTAAAGGGAGAGATATAGATGAGTAAAAATAAAGTGTGGGTTATTACCGGATGTTCCACTGGCTTCGGAAGAGAGCTTGCAAAAGCAACCATTCAAGCAGGCTATAATGTTGTGGTTACAGCCAGAAATCTGAATGCAATTGCTGATCTTGTCAGCGGGAATACGGACAACGTTCTGGCGATGGAACTCGATGTGACCAGGCCCGAACAAATCGAAAAAACGGTAAAGGCTGCTATAGAGAAATTCGGCCAAATTGATGTGCTTGTCAATAACGCCGGAATCGGTTATTTTAGCTCCATTGAGGAAGCTGTTGAAGAAGAAGTCCGCAAAATGTTTGAAATCAACTTCTGGGGTCTGGCGAACATGACCAGCGCTGTCCTGCCTTACATGAGAAACAAGCGCTCAGGGCATATTATCAATATATCGTCAATTGGAGGATTAGTTTCATTCCCTGGCGTGGGGTACTATAACGGTACCAAATATGCGGTTGAGGGGATATCAGAGAGCCTGTCCAAGGAAGTGGCCTCATTCAATATTCATGTCACAGTGATTGAGCCAAGCAATTTCCGTACGGACTGGTCCGGACGCTCAGCTGCAAGAACCCAATCAGCGTTTAAGGAATATAACGAGCTCATCTCCCCATTTGTAAATGGGGAAACTCATGGAAACGAACCGGGAGATCCGAAGAAAGCTGCGGAAGCTATCATAAACGTCGTAGAGACTGCAGAGCCGCCGCTTCGGTTGCTGCTTGGAGCAGATGCTTATCACATTTCGGTGAACAAATATACGGAGACACTCAAAAACTTCGAGAAATATAAAGAAGTATCGTTTAATGCTGATTTTCAGGATTGAAATGAGATGAAGATTCTAAGGGTTAACCCCAAAAGAGATCGCTGGTAGTGAGCGGGAATTATGGGTAGAACACCTCCAAAACCGTGATCTTGGCGGGGATGGAGGTGTTTTTGCTTCGTTAATTACGTGCTGGCCCTTTAGGGCTATAGCGTAGCTGGGAGAGCGATTCGCTGGCAGCGATGCGGCTTAGAAATTCATCCCTTATACTACAACAAATATTAAACACCAACGAAATCTGATAAAGGTTTCGCGAAATACATACATGTTCACTGGAACTACTAACCCCGCTCCAATTGATCAACTACACTCCCTGGACCAGCGAATACAGATCCGCCATTTTGAACCGTCTTCCGTATAAGTTGAATCAAACTGTCCTTGTTCATCTGGATATCGGCCAGCCAAGCTAAAGTATCTGCAGTTTCGGGTTCATGCTTCGCTCCCCAGGCTGATAATTCCCAAAGGACCGGTAATAAATCCAACCCGGCCTCCGTTAATTCGTACAGGTCTTTTCTTCTGTCAGTGGGATGGGGACTCTTGGTAATCAAACCCATCATCTCAAGACGGGACAAGCGATTCGTTAGTATATTTCTAGCAATCCGTTCATCCGAGGCAAGAAATTCCCCGAACGTTCTCTTTCCTGCAAATATGATATCCCTGATGATAAGTAATGACCAAGAGTCACCTAACAGATCAAGAGAAAATGAGATTGGACAATTGGATCTTCTATGTGGTTTAGAATTTTGCATAGGAACCTCCCTTGACTTCATGGATTGATTATTATTATAATTAAGTCAGTTTCAAAATGCAACTGAAATTGAGGAGGGATTGAATTGAAATTTTTGTTGGTTTATAGAGGTGGCGTCGTTCCGGACGATCAACTTGATCGGAATGTTAATGAACTATGGGGATGGCTTGACAATCTAAAGGAAAATGGGTACGAGAAGGTACGTTTTGCGGGAAGCGGCCGTAAAATTATTTCGCAAGATTCGATTAACGATTACTCCGGAGACATATTCGGCGTTTCCATTATCGAAGCTGGTTCTTTGGAGGAAGCGATTTCGTTAACTTCGGATTGGCCGGAATTGCAATATGGAGGTAGGATTGAGATCGTAGAAGCGTTAGGTGATTAATATGTCCGATACCTATATATTGAATTTGTTTGCAGATCTTAGAAAACAAATATTGAGCGTAATAGCAAGATTGTCAAAAAGTCAAATGGAACACATTCCCAAAGGGTTCACTAACAATCTCCATTGGCAGCTCGGACATGTGCTGACGATAACTGATAATTTAATATTTGAGTTTTCGGGTGTTGGTTCAAGGATTTCACAGCACTATAGAACTTATTTTGCGACAGACACAAGTCCCTCATGCTGGCTGGGGCAACCGCCAGGGATCGAAATGATTCTTAAGGATTTGGAAAGTCAGATGGTGGAAATATGCGATAAGTATGACGGTCTGCTGGCGCAACCTGTAGCAGATGAGAATAACTTTCTTCAAGCAAGTGTAATCGGTGAACTTTTCCATGTTCTAATTGCACATGAAAGTATGCATCTAGGAATGATAATTGCGATGGACAAGGTTTTGCAGAATGAATAAATGGATAACGACTGCGATTTAAGGGTTCGCCCGCGATGTGATGATATGAATGGATCGAGTATCCTGTTGAACCTATTTTTATAGATGAAGAAAAAGGGAACGAAGGAGGTAGTTACATGGTAGATGCATACACTAACAAAAGAATTGATACTGCTTCAAGAGTCATTAGGGCGTCAGCACAAGTCATTTATCAAGCAATGTTGAAACCGGAAGCGCTCGCTTTATGGCTTCCACCGGAAGGAATGTCTGCTCAAATCGATACATTTGATACAAGGGAAGGCGGCATTTATAATATGACTCTTATCTACGAAGGGGATGAAAAGATACAGGGAAAAACCTCAGAAAATAGAGATGTCACTGAAGGAGTATTTTTGGAGCTAATTCCAGATGAACGAATTGTTAAAACCGTTCATTTTCATTCAGAGGACACACGATTCTCTGGTGAGATGATCCAAAAATGGCTATTAGAAGCCCATTCAGAAGGAACAAAAGTGACTGTCATTTGTGAGGATGTTCCTGAAGGGATACGAAAAGAAGATCATGACGTTGGTTTGAGATCCACGTTGGAGAATCTTGCAGTATTTACTGAGTGATAAAAGACTTTTTGTTATAGCGTATCGGAGCCACATTTACATGCAAGTTGAAGCCCGGCCTTACATGGTTTGGGCTTTTGTTCATATCTATAGATAAATCGGGACAATAAAAACAAAGCGTAACTACCTTTGTATGGTTAAGTATTGAAGCGTCATTGCAATGGCTGCGAGTACTTTTTAATCTCATTAGAAAAAGAGGGTTTGGTCTACAATTGGTGAAGTAATAAAATGAATATTTTGTTAAAAATTAATTGATTGCGCTTTCACATACTTTTGTTAACGTTTGGATGGTTGATGTCTATATGCAATGTACTTTAGATAACAAGGTGGGGATCTCATGTACAAGCTGTTGATTGTCGACGATGAGGCGCTGGTTCGTGAAGCGATAGAGGATCAAATGGACTGGCAAAAGCTTGGTTTTGAATGCGTAGGTACTTGCGAGGACGGTAAGGAAGCGCTTGATTTCGTCAACCGCCATACGCCGGATGTCGTATTGACCGATATCGGAATGCCGTTCATGGACGGAATAGAGTTGACCCGCGAGCTTGCTATTCGTTTCCCGAAAGTAAAGGTTATTATTTTTACAGGATACGATGATTTTGATTATGCGCAGCAGGCTTTGAAATTACAAGCTTTTGATTATATTTTGAAACCGGTTACAGCGGCGGAACTTGAACAGGTCATTTGTAAACTTCGTTCTGAGCTGGATAGCGAAAGAAATCAAATACAAGATTTCGAACAGCTGAAGCGTCAATTGAGGGAGAGTCAGCCTTTGTTGAAAGAGCGATTTTTAGAACGGTTTTCGACTTCGCCGATGACAGAAAAACAAAAGAACGAGAACTTCAGTTATTTCGATATTGAGTGGAACGGCTCCTTCGTGATCGAGCTGGCCATAGAAGTGGACGAGTTTGTATGGAGTCAACCTAAGACTTTGTCTGACGAGGAACTTATTCGTTTTGCTGTGTATAACATTACCCAGGAAATTATAGCTGACCTTTCCGGGGCACTTATTTTTAGAGATCGGGAAAATCGTGTGCACGTCATCATGTCTGGTCATCAGACGGATGAACTGCATGATCTGTCGACGCAGGTGGCTGAAGAAATCCACAATACGATTACCGGTTACTTGCCTGTTAAGCTATCTATAGGCATTGGACATGTATGCAACTTAACAGACAAAGTGCAGCGTTTAAATCAATCTGCTTTGTCAGCACTTGATTATCGTTTTGTCATCGGTACCAATCAAATTATATGTATATGGGATATGGAGCAGCGTAAGCGGCCGGAGTTGATGTCGCTCATGGATTGGGAAAGTGAACTGGTCACGAAACTGAAAACCGCTTCACCGGAAGAGATGGATGAATGGATTGGGCAACTATTCATCATGTTCCGGGAGCATGCTTTTCCATTCGATATTTGTCACATGTATCTGCAACGAATTGTATTGACGATTATGCACACGCTCTATGTCATGGGCATTGACAGTACACAAGTGTTCGGAGAGAGCCAAGATCCAATGACTGAAATGACTACGTTTGCGTCGATGGGTAAAGTTGAATTGCGGCTGAAGGATCAATGCGCGAAGGTAGTCGGATCAATCAAAAGCATGCGGGAGCACCAATGTGTGTTTCAAGTCGCGAAAGCGGTAGATTACATCAAATTGAATTATATGGACCCGAAGCTCTCATTAAAGTCGGTGTGTTATCATGTATCGCTGAGCTCGAGTTACTTCAGCAGCATATTCAAGCAAACCAACGGTAAATCGTTTGTGGAATTCGTAACCCATCTGCGTATGGAGAAAGCGAAGGAATTATTAATCGTGTCATCTTTAAAGAGCTACGAGATCGCATATGAAGTTGGATACAGCGATCCCCAGTATTTCAGCGGCGCATTTAAGAAGCATACAGGAGAAACCCCAACAGATTATCGTCATAAAAAAATAAAAGGGATCATGTGATGCGAGCGAGAATATTTTCGGGATTGCCCAGTATTCAGACAAATATGGTCCTTGCCTCGGTCGCGCTTATCATGATGACAAGTATTATGATGAGCGTTACTTCCTTTTACTTAACTAAAGATACTGTTAATTCCACAGCACAGACTTACACTACGGAGCTGGTGAAACAGGTAAACAACAATATTAAATCCTACATAAACGGCATGAAGTATATGTCTGACCTGGTAGCTGGCAATTATGCGGTTCAAGCTTATTTATCCTCAACTTCCTTTAATAGTTTAAAAGAAGAGAAGGATTACAAGGAAGCGATCTCAGAAATGCTGGGTGCGATGCTGGTATCAAGGACGGATATTAGCTCAGCTAACATTTTCGGTTATGAAGGACAGTTTGTGTCCGGCCGCAAAGAGCTCGAGTTAAATCCAAACGTTGATATTACAAGTATGAATTGGTACAGGAATGCGAAGAGCATGGGCGGGCAAAGCGTAATTTCATCTTCTCATGTGCAGCCTATTTTTAAAGACCGGTATCCTTGGGTCGTATCATTGAGCAGGGAACTAATCAGCAAGGATGGAGACAAGAAGCTGGGCGTTTTTCTGGTCGATTTGAATTTCAGCGTTATGAATGACATGTTCAAAGATATTCGGCTAGGTCAAAGAGGTTATTTATTCATCATCGATTCGGATGGGAATATCGTCTATCATCCCCAGCAGCAATTGATTTACAGTAATTTGAAAACAGAGATGATTGATAAAGTGCTGGAAGTTGGAAACGGAACCTTCATAAGCAAAGAAGGCAGCGAAAGCCGAATGTACACGGTTCAGAGTTCTGAGTTCGGGTGGAAAATTGTTGGGGTCTCCTACGTGAGCGAATTAGCTGAAAATCAGAATAATGTGCTACTCTCTATCATTGTTTTGGGAATCATCTGTGTGATTATCGGAATTATGATTTCATTATTTTTATCTCAACGTGTGAGCCAACCGATCAAAAGATTGCAGGGCTATATGAAGGAAGTGGAAAAAGGAAATTTCAATATCCATGTCCCCGTTCACAAAACGATAGAAATTCAAGGTCTTGCAAGAGCTTTTAATTTAATGGTAGGGAAAATTAAAGAACTGATGCAGCAGACGGTATTGGATCAGGAACAAAAACGCAAGAGTGAGATCAGCGCCCTTCAAGCCCAAATCAACCCTCATTTTCTTTATAACACGCTTGATTCCATTGTATGGATGGCCGAGAGCAATAAGTCCCGGGAAGTTGTGCTGATGACTTCGGCGCTTGCCAAGCTTTTCCGTTCATCAATCAGCAAGGGCGAGGAACTGGTTGCAATTAAAACTGAAATTGAGCATATAACGAACTATCTAATGATCCAGAAAATGCGGTATAAAAATAAGTTGGATTATCATATCGAAATATCCGAATCGGTTCAGGAATATCGGACCATTAAAATCATTATGCAGCCGCTTATTGAAAATGCGATCTATCATGGCATTAAGATGAAGCAGGGACCGGGTTTCATCCGGGTCGCTTGTGAAGAAACGGACACGGACATTATTCTGATCGTTGAAGATAACGGCAATGGGATGGACGAGGAGAAATTAAAGTCGCTTCATCTTCCAGCTGCCAGTATGGAGGGTGGAAGAGGAGTCGGTATACGAAATGTTCAGGAACGGCTCAAGCTTTATTACGGGGCGCAATACGGATTAACCTACCAGAGCGTTCCAGGAGAGGGAACAACCGTGTATATCCGTATTCCTAAATTACGCCAGGTTCTGGAGGACGAGAGACATGGCAGGTATTCATAAGTGGGTAACAACCGCCGCTGCACTCCTTCTCATCGCTGTGGCCGTTTTTGTATATGGTCATCATGGATTATCTGCGAAAAAGAAGATAGAGGTTACGGTCATCCTTAAAACCATTGATACATCCGTAGAGTTCTGGCAGGTATTAATCGACGGCGTGCACGAAGCTTCCCAGGAGTTCAATGTAAACGTTCAGGTATGGGGGACAAAGTCAGAAACGGACGTTAATGAACAAATTGCCCTTGTGGAGAAGGCGATATTAAACCGGCCGGATGCAATCGTATTGGCCGCGACCGATTATGAGAGACTTGTACCTGTCTCAGAGAAAATAAAGAAGAGCGGAATTAAGCTCATTATCGTCGATTCGGGAATCAAGTCAGATGCTGCCGACAGCATAGTAATGACCAACAACGTCAACGCTGGCAGAGAAGCGGGCGAAGCGATGAAAAGCTTGATCAAAGATAAGGCTAAAATAGCGATTATCAGCTATGTCAAAAGTGCTGGTTCTCATATCGACAGGGAAAAGGGCATTCATGAAGTATTAGAGAATGTTCCCGGAATCGAAATGCTAGGCACGTATAATGGCGAAGGGTCCGAGCAAAACTCCTATTTGCTGGCTATGGAAATTTTGCAGCGGCATAACGATGTGTTCGGAATTATCGGACTCAACGAGCCGACTACGGTTGGAGCGGGAAGAGCCATTCAGGAACTGGGATTAAAGGGGAAAGTGCAGCTGATTGGATTCGATAGTTCTTTCAACGAGATCAAGCTTTTGGATGAAGGCGTAATGAATGCTACCGTAATTCAAAGGCCTTTTCAAATGGGTTATCTCAGCATTAAAACAGCCATGGAGGTTGTTAAGGGCAAGAAGGCTGCGCAGTTTATCGATACGGGCTCATTGCTTATAACGAAACAAAATATGTATGAAGAGGAGAATCAGAAGCTGTTGTTTCCATTTGTTGGTGACTAATGGATGAACGAAATGGAGAACAGTGGGAGAGCGGCAGAGTAGGCGAAAGCCTGCTCTGTTTTTTTATTAACGACTAAAAAATTGAACTATAAAATGGCTCAATCTAAGAATCAGTGCTTGACAGCTTAACGTCGCACGAGCGGAGAGGAAGAGGGAGGCTGGAGAAGCGCAGCGGTCGCCTTTGTTCCCGGATTTCAACCGCTGAGGCGGTTAAATTCAAGAAATCCGGGAACAACAGCGATCGGTACTTTCTCGGAGCGTTCCCCCCAAGTTGGTGTCAATCACTGATTTCGATTTTGAGCCTAAGAAAAACATCCAAAAATATTCGACTTTTACAAGAAGAATTCACATGTAAGTGATGGAATGAACCGTGTAAAGTTAACGATAACAACATGAATATAGAGAGGGGAGATGAAGCGATGAGTGAAAGTCTTGTGCAAATGGAAGGAATCATGAAAAGTTTTGCCGGGGTTCATGCCTTAAAAGATTGTAAATTCGATCTGCGGCCTGGCGAAGTACATGCACTTGTCGGGGAGAACGGTGCCGGAAAATCAACCCTGATGAAAGTGTTGACAGGCGTGTATCAGATGGATGAGGGGCGCATTCTCTATCAGGGCAAAGAAGTACGTATTCCGGATACGCGGGCCGCTCAAAAAAAAGGAATTAGTATGATTCATCAGGAGATGAATCTTGCAGCCGATCTCACCGTCGCGCAAAACATTTTTATCGGCAGAGAGCCGCGGAAAGCTATAAAGCTGTTTCTGGACGATAAAGAGATGAATAGACGAACCTCCATCCTGCTGAAGCAAATAAATCTGGATATCGATCCAACCACGCTTGTATCGAAGCTGACGGTCGCGAAGCAGCAAATGGTGGAAATCATTAAAGCCATTTCCTACGACTCTCAAGTGCTCATTATGGACGAACCGACAGCGGCGCTTAGTGATGCGGAAATTGAGGAATTGTTTAAGATTATCGTTCAGCTGCGAGCTAAAGGTGCAGGCATTATATACATCTCCCACCGTATGGCGGAGCTAAAACGAATTACAGACCGTATCACGGTTATGCGAGACGGAAGCTACATCGATACAGTTGCGACGGCCGACACAAGCATCGATAAAATTATTTCAATGATGGTGGGCCGGGAGCTCTATCAATCGGATAAGACGAACTTGTTAAAGGACTCAACGGGCGAAAGCATGCTTGAGGTACGCAATCTAAGCCGTAAACATGTTCTTCACAATGTAAGCTTCTCGCTGCGAAAGGGCGAAATACTCGGCATAGCCGGATTAGTCGGTGCAGGAAGAACGGAAGTTGCCCGGGCAATCTTTGGAGCTGATCCCATCGATTCCGGCGAAATCTACGTTCATGGCCGCAAGGCGCGGATTAATGGGCCGCATCAGGCTGTGAAGTATGGCATCGGATATTTGAGCGAGGACAGGAAGCATTTTGGATGTCTGCTGGAAATGGATGTTGCAACGAATGCCACCTTGGCAACGGTTGGCCGTTTCACAAGGGCAGGTATTTGGATGAACGAAAAACGCATGAATGTGGTTTCGACTCAAATTGTTGAGGATCTTAAGGTGAAAACGCCTGGAATAAAACAGAAGCTGAAATTTTTATCCGGAGGGAATCAACAGAAGGTCATTATTGGGAAGTGGTTAACGAGAGACTGCGACATCCTGATCTTCGATGAGCCGACCCGCGGGATTGATATCGGAGCGAAAAGTGAGATTTATAAGCTTCTTGAGAACTTGGCGGCTGCAGGCAAATCAATCATTATGATCAGCTCGGAACTTCCGGAAATATTAAGGCTCAGTCATCGTATTATTGTGATGTGCGAAGGGAGAATTACAGGAGAGCTTATGAATGATCATCATGCGACCCAAGAACAGATTATGACCTATGCAACAGATCGAATCGAATAAGGCCGGCAGGGAAAGGAAGAGAAGCATGAATAACACAACAGTGGTTGAGCAGAAACCGCAATTTGCGATTAAGTCAGGGCTGCAGCAGTTCTTAGTATTTGGAAGCTTGATTTTGCTCGTTATCTTCTTTTCAATTGCATCGGATAATTTCTTTAATTTCTCCAATATTATTGGAATTTTGCTCTCCACCGCGGTTATCGGCGTACTGGCGTTAGGCTCGACGTTCGTCATTATTACGGGCGGCATTGATCTTTCGGTTGGGACAGTCATGACACTTTCCGCAGTCATGACTGGCGTTTTCATTACGATCTGGGGGCTGCCCGTTCCGGTCGGTATTGTCGGTGGTTTGCTGACCGGGGCGTTATGTGGATTCATATCGGGCTTTTCAATTGCCAGACTGGGAATTCCGCCATTTATCGCCACGCTCGCGATGATGATGATTGCCAAAGGATTAGCATTAGTTATCTCTGAAGCCAAGCCGATCTATTTCACCGACAATGAAGTATTTATGGAAATATCATTAGGATCGGTATTAGGTGACCTTATTCCAGGCTTTGATATTCCGAACGCTGTACTTATTTTTTTCATTGTAGCCATTTTCGGGAGCATCTTATTGTCCAAAACAATTGTTGGCCGTTACAACTTCGCAATCGGCAGCAATGAAGAGGCGACGCGTCTCTCCGGCATTAACGTGCGGAATTGGAAAATCGTGATTTACACGGTTACAGGTGTGTTTACGGGAATTGCCGGCATTCTTATGGCATCCAGGTTGAACACAGCGCATCCTTCTCTCGGCGCGGGATATGAGCTGGAAGCGATAGCAGCAGTCATCATCGGCGGTACCTCACTAAGCGGCGGCAAGGGAACGATCTTGGGAACCGTGATCGGCGCCTTAATTATGAGCGTATTGACGAACGGATTACGCATCATGTCGGTTCCTCAGGAGTGGCAGACGGTTGTGGTCGGTTTTGTTATATTACTCGCGGTATATGCGGATATTTTGCGTCGCCGCAAGTCTTGACAGCGGTATAGTCTCTTCGGGAGATTATATATAAATTCAAATAGGATTCATTATGAAGGGGAGATGAACATGAGAAAAGGTTGGATGATGGCGGCTTTGGTACTCGTCGTATTCATTAGTGCTTGCAGCTCGAACGGAGGCAGCAAATCACCGTCGGCTACAACTAAAAGCCCGGGCTCTGAAGCGCCTGCGAAGACGGAGAAATTGTATGTGCCGGTTATTTCCAAGGGATTTCAGCATCAATTCTGGCAAGCGGTCCGGATTGGCGCAGAGAAGGCTGCAGCCGAGCTGAATGTGGATATTACGTACGAAGGCACAGAAACCGAATCCCAAGTTGACAAACAGCTTGAAATGCTGCAAGTCGCATTGGATAAAAAGCCAAGCGCGATCGGTTTTGCAGCGCTGGACAGCCAAGCGTCCATTCCGTATCTTAAGAAAGCTAAAGATGCGGGTATTCCTGTTATCGCATTCGACTCCGGCGTGGACAGCGACATTCCGCTTAGTACAGTAGCAACAGATAATGCGGTTGCTGCTGGAGTTGCCGCAGATAAAATGGCTGAATTAATCGGTGGCGATGGTGAGATTGCGATTATTGCCCATGACCAAACAAGCCGTACGGGTATCGATCGGCGTGATGGTTTTAAAAATCGTATCGAGGAAAAATACCCGAATATTAAAATCGTTGATATTCAGTATGGTGGAGGAGATCACCTGAAATCGACCGACGCGGCAAAAGCAATTATGCAAGCGTATCCAAATCTTAAAGGAATCTTCGGTACAAATGAAGGATCGGCCATTGGGGTAATCAATGCAGTTATGGAAGCCAAAGCGGTCGGAAAAGTGACGATTATTGGTTATGATTCCGGTAAAGCACAGATCGATGCGATTAAGAATGGCACGATGGCTGGCGCTATTTCCCAAAACCCGGTCGGTATCGGCTATGAAACGGTTAAAGCTGCAGTGGCGGCTGCCAAAGGTGAAACGATTAAACCTGCTATCGACAGCGGTTTCGTTTGGTATGACAAAACAAACATCGATAACGAAGATGTTAAAGCCGTTCTTTACGAATAAATAAACAAGAGAATCATTACAATGCCATGTTGGGATTGTACGTTATGAAACGATTCCTTAACGACAGTCCCGATCATTTTATCCCCATCATTTTACGGAAATTGAGGAGGAAACTTCATGCTAAAAAGGCTTGTTAGTTCTACTCTTGCAATGATATTAACCGTGACAACCTTCACTTGCTTACCTGTATCTTCTTATGCGGACACTGTCAGCCCGGCGGGAAATCCAATGACTGATCCGGTGCCGCTTAAGTCTTGGTATACAAAAGCGGCAACGAACTGGGAATCCGAAGCGCTTCCGCTAGGGAATGGTTATATGGGAGCGATGGTTTTTGGAGGCGTCGATAAGGACCAAATTTTAATTAATGAAAAGACCCTTTGGTCTGGCGGTCCCGGTGCCAACCCCGATTATAACGGCGGTCATAAAGACGCCGCGGAACAGAAGCATGCTCTTCTGCAGCAAGCCAGAACACAATTACAGCATTTGATGACACAATTCTCATCAGGAACCCCTCCTTATAAGGACGAGTCTGGCAACGTTATTGCCCGTGACTATAGTAATGATGCATCGATCAGGAATTTAATCAATGGTGTTCAAGGATCGGGCGGCCTCATTGGGACGAAGAGAAATTTTGGCTCCTATCAGGAACTGGGCTCAATATGGCTGCAGGATGTGAAGTCTTCAAGACCGGCAATTACAAAGTTTTTTACTGCCCAGGATAACATGAATAATTCCGGTGAGAAGTTAGATAAATTATTCGATGAGAATGCGGACACCAAATATTTTGCCGATGGCCATCAGGGAGCCGAAGAGTATGTGATTGAATGGGAGTATGATAAGAAAATGGCTACGAAGTCCTATTCCATCACAACGGGCAATGATTCTCAGCCGAGAGATCCGAAGAGCTGGACAATTTTAGCATCCAATGATGGAGTGAGTTATTCGATAATCGATACTGTAAGCGCTTTCGAATTAGCAGGGCGGAAACAAACCCAACAATTCGAATTCGATGTGCCCGGCTCGTACCAATATTTTAAGATGAATGTAACTTCTTTGTACGGAACCAATCAGGCGCTTCAAATGTCGGGGTTAAAAATCATTTTCGACGAAAGCACCGTGCCGCAGGACGATCTGATTACCAATTACAAGAGGGAGCTTGATTTTAACAACGCTGTTGCCAGTGTGACCTACAATCAGGGCAGTGCAGAAATAAAAAGGGAATACCTTGTTAATTATCCCGATAATGTGATGGCGATACGTTTGAGCTCTACGGATAACGGTAAATTCAATCAGTTCGTCAGCGTGACATCGGCACAGACTATCAAGACGATCTCTTCATCAGGAGATACCATTACGATGACAGGTTGGCCGGCCGACCATAATAAGCCTGATGCAGCTCATAATTTTGACAATACGTTGCACTTTGCGATGCAAATGAAGGTGATTCCTGACGGTGGAACCATGATTGCGCAAAATGATGGAATCTTGGTACAAGACGCGGATTCGGTCTTAATTCTAATGACCGCCGGTACCAACTATCATCAGTCCATGGACGATTCATTTCACTATTTTACAGGAGTGAATCCTCTCATCGCAGTGGGTGACAGACTGCAAGCAGCTGCACAGAAGGGTTATACGCAGCTATATGACAGACACGTCAATGATTACAAACATTTATTTGACCGTGTTGATCTCAATTTAATGAATGCTCCTTTCCCTAACAAGCCAACTGATGAGCTGTTAGCCGGATATTCAAGGACCAATCAGCCTTTGGAAGACCGGTATTTAGAGCAGCTATACTATCAGTTTGGCAGATATCTGTTAATTGCGTCTTCAAGAGAAGGTTCTTTGCCTGCCAATTTGCAGGGTGTATGGGCTGCCGGAACCAATCCGCCGTGGGATTCAGATTATCACGCCAATATTAACTTGCAAATGAATTACTGGCTTGCCGAGCAAACGAATCTTTCAGAGACTCATGTTCCCTTGATCGAATATATTCAGAGCTTAGTGCCCAGGGGAAGAATTAGCGCGCAACATGGCTATGTCACACCTGCAGGCAATCCGGTAAGAGGATGGACGACGCATCACGAGAACAATATTTGGGGCAATACGGCACCTGCGGTAAGCGATGCGTTTTTCTCTCCCGAAGATGGCGCATGGCTGGCCCAGAATATATGGGAGCGCTATCAATTTACGATGGATGAAGCATTTCTTCGGGATAATTACAGTATCATGCTGGAAGCTGCTTTGTTTTGGGTAGATAACCTGTGGGAGGACACACGCGATGGGACATTAGTAGCGAACCCTTCTTACTCTCCGGAACACGGTCCATATTCTTTGGGTGCCACTGAGGTTCAAGCGGTCATATGGGGCATATTTGAAGAAGTGATTAAAGCCAGTGAAGTCTTAAACATGGATAGCGGGGAATTGCATGAAATCAGAATGGCACAGTCTAAGCTTGCGGGTCCCCAAATTGGTCTTGGCGGGCAGTTCATGGAGTGGAAGGACGAGGTCAACATGGACCTTACAGGTGACAACGGCCACCGTCATACGAACCACTTGTACGGACTTCACCCGGGTTCGCAAATTGTAGCCGGACGAAGTGAAGCGGAGGACGCATATGTTGATGCAATGAAAGTGACCTTGAATACCCGGGGAGATGGAGGTACGGGTTGGAGCAAAGCGTGGAAGATCAACTTCTGGTCACGTTTGCGTGATGGCGATCGCGCACAGAAGCTGGTTAAGGAGATTTTATACGAATCTACGCTTAGCAACTTATTCGATACGCACCCGCCGTTTCAGATTGATGGCAACTTCGGATCAACAGCGGGAATGACGGAGATGTTGCTGCAAAGCCAGGGCGGGGCGATAGAGCTATTGCCGGCGCTTCCTTCCAAATGGAGTACGGGCAGCGTGTCCGGTTTGAAAGCCAGAGGTAATGTGGAAGTTGGCATGACATGGGATCAAGCCAGCCTCACATCAGCGGCTCTCAAGACGGGAACAACTGGACCCATCACAATCAAAGGCGCCAATATCAGCACGGCTGCCGTCATGAATGGCAGTACGCCCGCCGATTTTACCATTGTGGATGACAACACGATTGTTATTTCAGCACAACAGGGGGATACGTATGTTATTCGTGATATTCAAGAGGCTGCCGCTTCGCATAATCCTTATGTGCTCATGAATGCGGTTGATGCGGATATCCTTTACGGCAGAATAAGCAAGAGTGATACAGCACTGCAAGACGCTGCTGCCGGAGATTATGCCATGTTCAAAAATGTTCAATTCGGCAATGAAGGAGCAAACAAGGTTCACCTCCAGGTCAGCTCGGATAAAAAAGTCCCTGAGGATTTGGGCAACATTGAACTGAGGCTGGATAGCCCCACCTCTCCAGTCATTGCAAGCATACTTGCAGACAACACGGGTGACCTTGGCACCTATAAAACGTTGTCCGCAAGCCTGCCTTTCACAGTAAGCGGCACGCATGATCTGTACATTTCTTTTACACGTCCAAGCAATCTAAAGTCCTTGCAATTTTTCACAAGTAAGGATAACGCCTCAATTACGGGGATAGACGTTTTGGGAAGTACATTGGTTGGCTTTCCATCAACAGGAAGAACGGATGTAAGCTATGCTGCATCGGTCTCCTACGCCGACGGCTCGACGGAGACAGGCAGCAGCAACGTGAAATGGAGTTTGAGCGGGAACTATTCGGGAGTGAAGATCAGCAGCGATGGCAAGCTGTCGGTTAAAGAAGGTGCCATTTCGCAGGAAATTATAGTGAGTGCCACATCTGTCAAAGAGCCGCAATGGACGAAGCATCTTCAAGTCCGGCTGGTCTCTGGCGAGATTCAGCCGCTCAAGATCAGAGGGATTGAGCGAAATGCGGAATCCGGCGGAACCGGCTCTAATGGAAAGATGACTTTTAATGCCGATTGGGTTGAGTTCCTTGGTTCCAATGGATGGTTGAAGTTCAATGGAGTGGACTTGAAGAATGGCCTTCAAAATGTCATGATCGGATATGCCTCGCCGTCTGCCTCATCAAGAGAAATCCAGGTCCGCATTGCCGAACCAAATGCGGGTACAGTGAATGAAGCTGTGAAGGTCGCGACCCTGGATATTAGCGGGACGACCGGCGGCTGGATGAATCTAAAAGAGGTGTTCACCCCGGATATTGCACAGACTCATGGGGTAAAAGATGTTTATTTGTTCTGGCCGCAATCCGGGTTTAATGTATCCTATGTGACTTTAAATGTTTTGCAGGCAAATCACGACTCTACGGTTTACCGTAACATCTCGTTTGATGTTTTGCCTGCTGACGCTGTAATTACGGTGGAGGATTTCGAAGGATACTTGTACAGCCCGGCAGGTAATGGCAAATCCTTCAGATTGCCGGAAGGAGTAGCTTACACCTATACCGCGGGCAAGGTTGGATTTATTTCGCAAAGCGCTGGCTTTACCGTTGATAATGACCGGGTACTGTCAATTAAATTAGAGGCTAAACCAGTACAAGAACGGCCAACCTGGCCTGCGGGAAGCACACTGACTGCCTCTCAAGTAGGCAAAACAGGAGTGACACTGGGATGGACGAAAGCAGCTGGCGATCATCCTGTGGCGGGTTATCGGGTATATAAAGGAACAGAACTTGTGGGCACGGTAGCAGGAAACGTATATAGCTATTCATTAAACGGGCTATCGCCGGGAACAAAATATACGCTCAAGGTCGAAGCAGGTGATGCAGAGAATAACTGGAGCATAGACGGACCTTCAACAGCAGTTACCACTGCCTCGGATACCGGAGGCGGCAGTTATAATGGAAGCGGAAATGGAGGTTCGTTGCCGCCTCCGGTTACAATTAAATCGAATCATATTAAGGCTTCTGTACCCTCAATCGATTCTTCAGGCAAGGCAAAGACTGTCATTGCTTTAGAGATATTTCGTAAAGCAAGGGAAGCTTCCCGGCAAGTTTATATTGAAATTCCAAGTGCTAATGGCGCTAAAGCCTATGAGGTTACGATTCCAGCAGCAGCCTTTGAAGCAGGGGAGGCGGCCAGCACCGTCGAGATCACGACTCCACTTGGGACTGTAACGGTATTCGGGACGATGCTTGGTGCTGCTGAAAAGATTGGAGCTGATAACGTCTCGATTACGATTACGAAGAAGGATGCGGGTAAATTGAATACTGCGGATCAGGCTAATGTGATGAATCGAATCGGAATTGAACTCAAGCTGGATGGCGCCAGAAAGTCATGGAGCAATCCAAATTCGCGGGTAACGATATCGATTCCTTATATGCCTTCATCTGTAGAATTGTCTGATACCGAACATATTGTTGTATGGGGCATCGATGAGACAGGCAAAGTCACTTCTGTACCAACAGGAAAGTATGACCCTGTAAAAGGCCAAGTCACGTTTACCACAACACAATTCGGAGATTTTGCAACAGCTTACGTGAAGAAAAGCTTCACCGATATTGCCAACTATGGATGGGCAAAGCAGGCGATTGAAGTATTGGCGTCCAAGGGTGTAATCAACGGTACATCAACTGACAAGTATACCCCTGACGCAGCAATTACAAGAGCGGATTTTATTCCTCAGTTGGTTAATGCCTTAGACTTAAGCGCCACAACAGAAGGGAACTTCCCGGATGTGAATCCAGCGGCTTATTATGCGGAAGCTGTGGCCGTAGCCAAAAAGATCGGCATAGCTTCCGGTATGGGTGACGGCAAGTTTAATCCGGATGCGAAGATGACAAGGCAGGATATGATGGTTCTTATCCAAAGGGCGATGGCATTCGCCAACAAACCTTTGCTTGCAGGCACGTCTGCTGACATAAATTCTTTTTCTGATAGAGACAAAATTGCAGACTATGCAGAACAAAGCGTTGCTACGCTGGTCAAAAACGGAATCGTCAACGGAAACGGCAGCATCATTAATCCACTCGGATATGCGACAAGAGCCGAGACTGCGGTACTGCTTTACAGAATTTACAACAAATAATTTTCGTGCGTTACAAGCAGATAGGCGTTTTTTTGAATGAGGGCTTAAGCAGTTTAGGAGGGAACCCCGAATAGGTTCGTCCGCTTGAACATGATTGGAAAAAATCGCTTCGGGGCTCCGTCTTTGGAAAAGATATTTGTGTCAGCAGGCCGGCTCGCGTATTGCTTTCGATTTTCAGTGAAACAGGTAATGGTGCTAGAGCTCATCGCTGGCAGCGATGCGATCAGGGGTTCGATCCTGCTAAGGTCCACCAAACTTCAAACGCTGAAACCCCTTGATACATAAGGGATTTTTCTTTTTGTCTCATAGAACGTGCATGTGGCAAAACACGATTTAGTGCTCCGTGATTACGCCCGTGTTCACCAAAGAATTTGGGAAGGTCTGGATCGGCTACAGATTAGATGTAATACAGCCTGGATACTGGTCTGAGGCTGGAGAGGATAACTTCGTCATGGAGGAGAAAGCTTGGGGAACGGAATGTCTGCCAGACCCCGTAGTAAAGGAAAGTAGCGTTTGAAGCAAGCGCTATCTGTCAATTCATAATAAACAAAGGCTGCGGAGAGCCAATCTCACGCAGCCTAAAGCATTCAATGTGTTCGTTTCAGTTTGTTTAATTGCTCGGCAGAAAGTCCCGTTAGTTCTGCGATGGTTGTAATATCCATGCTTTTATCCAGCATGTTCTGGGCAACTTCTAGCTTTTCCTTGGAGCGACCAATAGACTCGCCTTCTGCCCTAGCACCTTCCAACATGGAAGCTTCGTCATGAAGGGCTTTTTGTCTCATCTCGTATAAGCGACGGGCTTCTGCATCTTGGCTTAGATACTCCAACGCAGTCATTGCTTTACCCAAAGTTGGTTCGTTCACTTTCAATACCTCCCAGTTCGTCGTGTCTTCGCTTTTCAGAAAAAACAGCCAGTTGAGCAAGCCGCCTTCACTCGGTATGCTTTGTGTATTCAGCTTGGATAGTTCCATGATGTGAATTTCAATGTCATCGATCAGTGTAATGCCGCTATGGTCTTCCCGTAGATGGAAAATGTTATGGTAACGGTCATTAGGTAGAATGGAGAAGTTAAGGATATTGATCGTGACGCATTTCCTGAGCCGTTTGTAGGAATGTCCTTCTTCAAGCTGTCCTGCGTATTGCTTGCTCCAATAATAAAGCGTTCGCTTCTCATTGCATTTCTACATTAATTAGCTTTCCTTCTGTCGTTTTGGCTTGGATATCGAATATGGATTGCTTATCTCGCGGCGAATCCTTATCCGTGTACGGATTCATCAGGACAATCTCGGTCAGCGGCGGCTCTCCAGCCTCCATAAAGGTTCTGTTAAGGAAGGCGAGAAGGATATCCTTATTTTCTTCGCTGCCAAATATGCGCTTAAAAACGAAATCGTTCTTGGGGTCAAGCAGTCATGCATCCGAATCAACTCCAATCCTTGTCATTATTATTATACTATGATTCCCATTTGTGTTGCATATTGACTCGCCGCGCATCACATTATCTCGTCTTTTCTTGGCTCATGAGGCAAGTTAGGAATGCCTTGTCTGTTCTGACAGCGGCCAGTTCAACCCGTAAAGCCAATCCGATTTTCGTAAGAGCAGAGACAACATCTTGTACCGCTCGTAGTCCATCGTAGCCACAGAGCGATAAATGCTATCCAAAATGGCATTGATCATCTCTTCGCATGTTTTAATTTGAGTGTACAGTCAGTCTTCCTCAAGCAATAGAGCTTCATATTTCAGGTTGAGGATACAGTAGAACATACCGAAGTCCGAAAACCCGAATAGAAGTAGGCTTTCGGACACTTCGTTACACAGCAGGACACCGTGCTAACCACACTGGCAGCGAAGAGATAAGGGTCCGCCCACGCGCAGGGAGTGAAGAAGATCCTATGATGGAATGCTTCAACGGACGAGACGGCGTCTGAATTTGCCGCTAAAAGATTTCGTCGAGTTGCTTCGATAGCCATATAATCAGAGATTCGGACATTCCCCTATTGGCTCGACTAATCACACACGGCAGAAATGCCATTTTTTTGTATTTAAGCACTCCAGACATGTGGAGTGCTTAATATTGATGGTTCTGAACAAAAATAATGTACTGGGATTTTGATAAGTGTATGATTAAAGCAGTCAAGTAAATCTCATGAAACGATGAGTGCAATAATTTTTGAGAAGAATAGGATTAAACTGTACCAGGCCTAAATATGCGAATTACATAATAACAAATAAAGGAGCTGTTACGTTAAATGAAACAGATTACTCTTCGCCAATCCCAAAATTCCGATGTTGAGACAATTGCTAATTTAAGGGCAATTGTGCTGCGGAATGATTTAACCAGGTTAGGAAGATTTGATGAAGAAAAGGTCCGTCAACGCCTCCGTAATTCATTTGATCCAGATCACACTTGGATTATTGAGTCAGATTCTTCTTTTGTTGGATGCATAGCTCTTAAACCAACGTTAGATGGATATTTATTGGAGCATTTTTATATTGATCCCAATCACCAAGGTAAAGGCATGGGTAGTCATGTATTAAAAAAAATACTTGAGCAGAGGGATGTCAAAGGAAAACGTGTAACATTAAATGTCTTACAAGGAAGCCCTGCTAAACTTCTTTATGAACGGTTTGGTTTTAAAGTTGATCGTGAAGATCTCATAGATGTATACATGTCTGTGATTGTAGAGTGAGATAACAGAGCCTTCGAAGTGATGTAATTCATGAAAGTTGTATCCTATACCTTTAGTGCTATCGGGGAAGATGTCAATAAGGTAATGACCGGGGCAAATTTGCTCAGCCGTGGATTCGATCATAGAGATGAACGGCATCCGCGGCAGAATAAAGCTGCACGCTGTTTGCCTTAACAGTGGATTTACGCAGGTTGTTTCGCAAGAGTCGCCCTTCTATTAAAGTATTGGAAAATCTTAATTTGACTAGAAGTCGTATCTTTTCCATTATTATTATAGACTTGAAAATGATCTTTTTCTGGTTCATGATACGTTTTACCACAACAGGAGACATCTATGAAAGAACATAATTTACTTAAGGAACAAGGCAACATTAACAGAGGGTCCAGAGTGTCGGGCTTCTCCGGCTTTTATAAATTTCTGGTTAGATTTCGGATTTGGATCATTGGAATCCTTCTTGGACTTTTGTCGCTTGTGGCGATCGGGGTCTACTGGATAAGTTCTCTTGATATTGAGAAGCTTGTAGTTCCCATATTAGCCCCGACTCAATTATTAGACAGGAATGGGGAACCGAGCTCCCAGATCATTTCCGTTAAAATCGATCCCATGTCGATTGACCAAATTCCGCTGCATATGCAGCAAGCCATCGTCGCCGTCGAGGACAAGCGGTATTACGATCATACGGGAGTGGATGCTTTCGGCATCATTCGAGCTGTGTTCCGCAATGTGAAGGAAGGTGGCGCAGCACAGGGAGGAAGCACGATTACTCAGCAGCTCGCCAAAAACGTTTTTTTAACGGGTGAAAAAACGTTCTCGCGAAAGCTGACGGAAGCAGCCTATGCCATCAAGATCGAATCTGCTTATAGTAAGGACCAGATTCTCGAAATGTATTTGAATCAAATTTACTTCGGAGAAGGTCAATGGGGAATACAGAGAGCCGCTAAGCGGTATTTCGGCAAAGATACGAAGGACTTGACGTTGTCCGAGTCCGCCCTGTTAGCCGCATTACCGAAAGCTCCCAGCCGGTACTCCCCGCTTAAAAATAAGGAACTCGCGGTGGAGCGAAGGGATCTTGTACTCGGCTTAATGCGGGATGAAGGTTTTATTTCGAAAGCAGAGTATAACCAAGCGATCGTTGAGCCCGTTCAGGTGCTTAAGGAAGTTCCTGCGGAACAGCAAAATTATTTGCTGGGTCAATATGCTTCATATACAGATGAAGTGATTGATGAAGCCATTGAATTATATGGATTTACGGAGCGCCAGTTGTTAGCCGGAAATCTGCTCATCTATACGGAACTGGATCCCGTCGTTCAGAGTGCGATGGAAAATACGTATCGTAATGATGCTCTGTTTCCCGAAAGCGCCCCCGGTCAACTCGTACAGAGTGGAGCAGTTATTATGGATCCTTCTACTGGTGGAGTTCGCGGAATTGTGGGGCAACGGGGCGAACATGTATTTCGCGGCTTCAATCATGCGACACAGCTTGTAAGACAACCAGGCTCGGTATTCAAACCCCTGATGGTCTACGGACCTGCTTTGGAAAAGGGATAT
This sequence comes from Paenibacillus pinihumi DSM 23905 = JCM 16419, assembly GCF_000422505.1. Taxonomy (GTDB): domain Bacteria; phylum Bacillota; class Bacilli; order Paenibacillales; family Paenibacillaceae; genus Paenibacillus_D; species Paenibacillus_D pinihumi. The sequence continues at coordinate 397,549 of NZ_KE383865.1, forward strand.
GATGCGAAATCGATGCTGTACGATGGTCCGTTAGATATTAATGGTTATAAGCCTAATAATTCAGATCGCCGAACTTTAGGGCAGGTATCGCTTCGGGATGCAGTTATTCATTCGAGGAATATTCCAGCCGTTTGGTTATTGAACGAGATCGGCCTGCAAACTGGAAAAGCGTTTGTTGAGAAGCTCGATATTCCGTTGAGTGAAGAAGATAATAACTTAAGTTTGGCGCTGGGTGGACTGTCGCAAGGGCTATCCCCGCTTCAATTGGCGCAAGCCTACAGTGTTTTTCCTAATCTGGGGACAAAGGTTCCGGCGCATACCATAACCAAAATTACGACGACAGATGGACAAGTTTTAGCTGAAGCCAAGTTTCAACCGGTTTCGGTTATGTTGCCGGAAACTGCTCATGCAATGACAGAGCTGTTGATCGATGTTGTCCGGGAAGGAACAGGAAAGAACGCGGCAATGAATCGTCCGGTGGCAGGAAAGACGGGGACGACACAGCTTCCACAGAATAAACAGTTCGCAGGGATTACTGGAGGTTCTAAAGATGCCTGGTTTGTCGGCTACACGCCAGAATTGGTCGGGGCAGTTTGGCTTGGTTATGACAATACGGATAGCAAACATTACTTAACCACCTCAGGTGGACAATATCCGGCTTTAATCTTCAAAGAGATGATGTCACTGGCCTTAAAGGATGTTCCGATATCCGGGTTTATTAGTCCTGTGGCCGGGAAAATAAAAAAAGGGAATGTCCCTAAAGAAAATATAAAAGGGGACAAGGGGAAAAAAGATAAAAAAGAAGAAAAGGACAAGAAAGATAAAAAGAAAAAAGAAGAAAAGGATAAGAAAAAAGAGAAAGATAAAAGAGATAAGCAGGATAAAGATAAAAAAGAAGGGAAAGGGAGAAAAGAGGAGTAATAGCCGAATCCGCATTTTGGAGCTGGGTGAGAATTAAGAAGAACTCGATCAGTCGGCAGAATTGTAGCTTAGAATCTTAATCAGGGAGGATGTCAGCGGCGATAAGCCAAGGCTGGCATCCTTTTTATTCTCAAAATCCTTTCCGCGGCAGCCTTTATCGAATTAAACGGAAGGGAGCAATAAGTCTTTTATGTCCATAGCTCAGCTGGGGAATTCCAGTTTCGACTTACGTTTGATCTTCATCTCAAATTCTTATAATATATAATGAGAATGTTTTTCAATTAAAATTTGAAAAGGAAAGTACCCTATGCAGCATCAATTTACATTGGCAGATGTTCACGAATACATGGATCTCTTATCAGTAGGGATGCAAAGCAAGCTTTCATTAACCGGGTGGGAACAGCATCTTGTTCTTCCGGAAAGTGTGGGTAGCGGCTATATTTCGCGAATGAAGATTCGGCCAGGAATGGAAATATTGGTTGAGAATATGGTGCTGCGTGATAACCTAAGGCTGCACATTGAGCAGGAATGTCAAGTTCTTGGCCTTGCTTACCAACTCAGCGGGGATGTTTATTGCGAGTGGAACGGCAGAGCCGTATCTACTTCAAATTCCCCAGGAAATACGGTGTTTTTTACTGATCATACAAAGGTCTATCTTGAAACCAGCTCAATGTCCAGAAGTTATGGCATTAAAGTAAGGCTTCGTCCAGAAGAGCTAGGCTTCTATTTTGAAGACAAGGAAGAACGGGAGAGGCTTGCACACCTGTTAAATTACTATAAGAATACGGTTCATAGTTATGCAATGACCTCTGAAATTGAAAAAATTGTATCTGATATTCTGGTATGCGGCTATCAAGGGCCACTGAAGCGTTTATTTATGGAAAGCAAAGCTTTGGAGCTTATTATGTTATTTGTTCATGAACATGAAGAGGGAAGACAATCTGGGAAAGTGCCACGCGTGCATGGGAAAAATGATTTGGAAAAGCTGCATATGGCTCGGAAAATCATCGTTAATCATTTAGAACAGCCACACTCCATTCAACAATTATCTAAAATTGTAGGATTGAGTACAACCAAGTTAAAGAAAGGCTTCCGTGAATTATTCGGAACGACTATCTTTGAGCTTGTACGTGAACAGAGATTAAAAAAAGCCGCATGGCTCCTGGAAACGAATCAAATGAAAGTATGTGAGGCAGCCGTAGCTGTCGGGTATAGTAATCCAAGTAACTTTGCCACGGCATTTCGAAAACAATATGGTTGTAATCCCCGCGATTTTATACAACAAACAAAAAAAACGAATATGCTTCGTGTTCGTTGATATTAATGCGATTTTGACCGCAAGCGGTTGGAATCGTATTTTTTTTGGTCTTCAGCAGGTGAATAAAAATCTTTAGCAGGTAGATAGAATACATGTTATTTGTGATAATTGTTCTCAATTACACATTGGGAGGATATTTAAAATGAAAGCAAAGCCAATTTTAATCTATACGATTTTTTCCATCCTGGTATCCATTATGACAGGCTGCGGGTCTCTTTCAGAAGGGGAATCTACTGAAAATAAGATGATGCCTTCTTCTAATCCAGAAAAGATTCGAGTATTCAAGCATCCCATGGGAGAGGTGCAACTGAAAGGTATTCCGCTGAGAGTGGTTACACTGGATTTTAATTATACAGAGGATTTACTCGCACTTGGCATCCAACCGGTTGGCGTAGCTGACATAGCATCTAAAACAGGGTTTAATTCACTGGTTAATATTGAACCTGGACTTGCTGAAAATGTAGCAGATGTTGGTGGCCGTCAGGAGCCGAATCTGGAGAAAATTGCCGAACTTAAGCCGGATTTAATTATAGCAAACCTCTATTTTGTGAAGAAAAACTATACGATGCTTTCGGAGATCGCACCTACGATGATCTTTGATCCATATCCGTCTGAAGGAAAAAACCAGTACGAGGAAATGGTTGAGACCTTCCGGACAATTGCAGATATGCTAGGAAAAAAAGAAGAAGCAGAACAACAGCTTGCTCACTTGAAGCAAACTTATGAGGAAGCAAGAGTTGTGCTTGCAACAGCAGGGAAAGAAGATTTGCCCGTTGTACTTGCTCAATTATTCCCTGGTCAAACTGGACCAACGATTATGCTGTTCTCTCGTAATTCACAGGGCGCAAACATACTAAAGGAAATTGGTTTGAACAATATTTATGAATCACCAACTTTTGAACCATTGGGCGGTACAACAACGACAGTGGAAGCCTTGACAGCTTTGCAACAGGCGAACTTTATATACATGAACACAGATAGCAGCGGCGGTCTGGAAACACTGCTTAAACAGAATGCACTTTGGGAACAGCTTGATTTCGTAAAAGAAAAACGCGATTTTCCATTGGAAAGAACAGTGTGGGGGTATGGTGGACCTTTGAGTGCAAAGCTGCTTGTCCAAGAAATCGTTAAGGTGTTAACCAGACAATGATTCAGGCATTGATTCTTTCTCAGAAAGGGAACAAGGGCTGGAAGATCGCCGGAGGCGTGGTGTTCAGTATTCTATTCCTGATCCTAATGATGATGATCAATCTGACACAAGGGCAAGCCCAAATCGGATTAACCGATTTGATTAATATGGTTCTTTATGGGGATGGAACAGCCATAAGTCATATGGTATTGGTTTCGCGATTGCCAAGAGTTTTTGCAGGGTTGCTATGCGGAGCAGCCTTGGCAGTAGCAGGTGTATTGCTGCAAGCTGTGCTCCGCAATCCACTGGCATCAGCAGGCACACTCGGTATTAATGCAGGCGCATATTTTGCTGTTGTTGCAGGAACGGTATTTTTCCCGGCTTTCATATCTCGTTTTCCTATGGCGTTTGCTTTAATTGGAGGATTTGCTGCGGTTTTAATGGTTTACATGCTGGCAGGAGGGAGACGATCGACACCAATACGCCTCGTATTAGCTGGCATGATCGTTACTCTTCTTCTATCCTCTTTTACGAGTGTAGCTCAAATTTTATTTTTGGATGATGCCAGACATCTGTTTGCATGGGGATCTGGATCACTAGCCCAGAATAATTGGGATACGATTCATTCCGTATGGCTGTGGATTGCATTAGGTTTAGCTGCTGCCTTTATGTTCGCGAAACGATTTAATTTAATGGAGCTTGGCGAGGAAACGGCAGCTTCTCTCGGCCAGAGAATTCAAACAACAAAACGTCTCGGTATGGGGATAGCGGTAGTTCTGGCAACAGTAAGCGTAAGCGTGTCCGGACCGATTGGCTTTATCGGTTTGCTTGTGCCTCATATGGTAAGACTGATGGGCTTTCGCAATCACAAGATACTCATACCGTTAAGCGCTGTATTGGGATCTGCACTGCTACTCGGAGCAGATGCTTTAACCTACCCGTTTCAAGCTGCTTATGGAAATCTTCCTGTTGGTGCTGTTACAGCGGCAATAGGTGGTCCATGGCTTGTTTGGATTATATTGCGAATGACAAAGGGGAGAAGCGGAAACGGCAGAGTTAACTGGGCCACAACACTATCTGCGGGATATACATCTAGAGAAAGGCCTTTTTGGCTGTTCTATATGCTTCTCGGGCTTCTGCTTCTTTCTCTTTTGATTTATGGGTGCATGATAGGTGGCGGAAGCATGTTGTCCATTAAACAGTTGATGCTGGCTGTCAGTGGTAATGGGGATGATCAGCTTCGTCATATCGTCTTGAATATGCGATTACCCAGAATTGCCGCGGCCTTGTTTGGTGGAGCTGCACTTGCGGCAGCCGGTCTGCTCATTCAGGGAGCCGTGCGGAATCCTATGGCTGATCCTTCCGTAATTGGAGTAACGTCTGGTGCGGGCGTCGGGGTTTTATCTGTGCTTGCTATTTGGCCCTATGCATCCGGAGCCATGTTGGCTGTGTCAGCATTTGCTGGAGCAATTGGAGCAGCGGTCATTGTATTTGCGATAGCATGGAGAAGTGGATTTAGTCCCGGTTTATTTATATTGGCTGGTATCAGCGTTACGGCGGTTGGATCGGCTGCCATCCAGTTTCTTGTATTAAAATCATCCAGCCATACGGCTGCATTAATTTGGTTGGCCGGAAGTACGTATGCACGGGGCTGGACGGATACGACTCCTCTTATTATCGTTTCTCTGTTATTAATGCCGTTGGCATGGTGGCTGGGAAGACGGGTGGAACTGTTGGCCTTTGATGATGCTGTTTCGCTGGGGGTGGGCCTGCATGTACAACAGGCGCGGCTGCTTTCAGCTGGCATAGGTGTCGCACTTGCTTCTGTTGTGGTGGCTACGGTTGGTACTGTCGGCTTTATCGGCTTGCTTGCACCGCATGCAGCAAGATTCATATCTGGTCAGCAGCACCGTAGAACGTTTATTTTTGCTGTCTTAACAGGAGCCATTTTTTTGTTGGCTGCTGATATATCAGGACGATTAATTGCATCACCTAAGGAAATTTCATCAGGGCTGATGGTAGCACTGATAGGTACACCTTACTTGATTTATTTATTAAAGCCGGGTGGACGCGGGGGAGGGCGAGGAATTTGATAAGAACAGACTATGTGAACGTGCAAGTTTCATTTAAAAAGGAGTGAGTACGCTAATGAAAAAGCATTTTATTGTTATTTTCGTTACTGTTCTTGCGGCCATGATTTCGATCGCAACTTTTAATCCTATTTTGGGATTACTTGCGCGGAGCTTGGGTTTGACTGAGATTGAATCAGGCAGCCTGGTTACAATTACTGGAGTATGCTGGATTTTAGGAAGTTTCTTATGGGGCAGATGGGCACAATCCGGAAGAAAGCTTATTATGATAACGGCATTGCTTGGCTATACGGTAATGGTGACAGCATTTGCTTGGATCGCAGATGCAGCGCAAAGGGAGAGCTATTCAACTATACTGCTTTTTTGGACTTTTTTAGTTCTACGTGCATTGGCTGGCTTTTTTTTTGGAGCTATACCCGCTATGGCACAGGGATATTTAATGGATTGGACAACGGCCCATACTCGTGCAAATGGAATGGCCATATTTGGAGCTGCTAATGGACTTGGTTTTATACTTGGTCCAGCAATTGGAGCAGCTCTATCTGTGGCTGGTCTTACAGCTCCGATCTATGTTTCAGCGGCGTTATTGCTTGTGGTGATGCTTGTTTTTACAATTATGATTCCTGGAAATCAAGCCATTTCTGTACAAAATAGTGTGGTCAAACTGACTCCGTTCGATTCTCGAATTCGTTTGTATCTTGCAATTGGACTGGTTCTGTCCACTGTGATGATTATTTTACAAGTAACGAGCGGATTCTACATGCAGGATCGGCTTGCTGTTTCTGTCCCTTCCGCTACCCGAATGACAGGATTAGGCTTATCAACCGCCGGATTATTCGTCGTTGCGGCTCAGATACTGATTGGGCGTTTTTTGAGTTGGCAGTCAAGCCGGCTTTTGAAGTTTGGATTAAGCGCCCTTGGTGCGGGTTTCCTTCTATTTCTGGTTGCCCCAGCCTGCTATGGGTTTGCATTTGCAAGCCTGGGCATTGGCATTGGTTTTATTATGCCAGGTTATACGACTGCAGCCTCCCTTGCCGTTAGTGAAAACGAACAAGCCTCTGTGGCAGCTTTTGCTGCAGCAGTGCAAGGCGTAGGCACTTTTATTGGTCCGATAGTGGGGACTCTGCTATATTCGCTTCAAACTAATCTTTCCTATAGCTTTTGTTTAATACTAATTGTATGGTGCATTTCTTTTGTTATAAAGAAAAAAGAAAACCGACGTTCAGTCGAACACTAAACAAAGGATGCCTCTTTACCAGCGAAAAGCAAACCCGCCATCTATGAACAAGTTGACGAGTTTAATTGTTGCAAATGCAATAAGAAGTACTGTATTTTTTGAAGCAGGCCATTATTTGTATTGTACCGGAGCAGAAGAAAGTATAGAAAAATTCAGGGCATATATGGAAGAAATCACCTGTATTATCAGGAGGCCAGCCAGGGCCCCTCAATATTCAAGGGATAGGAATAGGCTTTGTTCCGGATAACTTTAAACGGAAAATCGTAGATGAAATCATAACGGTTACGGAAAAAGAAGCTTTTGAGTCCGCAAGACGGGTAGCCAGCAAGGAAGGCATATTAATTGGAGTATCCTCTGGGGCAAATATAGCTGTCGCACTTAAGCTGGCCCGGAAGCTCGGCAAAGGCAAAAAGATCGTTGCCTTTGCTCCGGATAGTGGAGAAAAATATGTATCCATAGGGTTATACGAGTAAGAATCTCCAAATATCATAGCAAGTCAGAGTAAAACAATAATATTTGAACTGAAAACAATGAGCTAATATTGAGGGCTTAAACCTCCAAATTGATGTCTCCTATACACATTTAATTTGGAGGTTTTACTGCGCCTGTCTATGTTGATCTGCCTCATTTAATACGTTCTTCTTTTGGTAAAAAGCCAGCATCCGGCCACAAAAATGAAATAAAGAATCAGGTTAAATCCAATGCCTGTCAGCAGTGAGCCGTTGAATAACAGTGCTTTGAAAAAGCTGGTGACATGGACACGCAGCGAAGGAATCCCCGTTCCGACCGGGATTGCCGTAAGGAGCACCACCCACAACAGCCACCCGGCAGGATGGGAGTAACCGGAGATGAGCATGCTTAGAAGCGCCATGACCATCAAATAAAAGGCGGTTTGGTAAAGAAAAGAACCGATAAAGCCAAAGTTATTCCAATGAAAGGCTTCAATAAGATCTACAGTATTCGTGTAATTCCGGATCACTTTCACTTCAAGTACAAACCATAAGGAATTGACCAAAGCGATGGCTGCTGCCCAGACGGCAAACACAAATTGAAGTGCCTTGAAATATTGTCCCCGGCTTGCTCCCAAATTTACGATGCGATTGTAATAACTTAACGGCAGTATGATAGCGATCAGGAGCAAAATGAGAATCAGCATATTGCCGTCGGAAAGCCGGGTACCTCGGCCGCTGTCTATATTTATACTGACAATGAAATCTGCCAGCCTTCCAAGCAGGATAAGAATAATGACGCCCCAGATAAAAATCCTCATTTGCAAATAGGTTGCCTTTAAATGCACGGCCAATGCAGCCAATTCAGTGACCTCCTTCGATCAAATACGAGAAAAACTTTTGCAGCGTCAAATTTTCAATCGAAATATTCAATTCACGGGCTTGCTGCATGTCACTATCGTCCAACGGTTCATAAATAGCGGCAAGTGTGCCGCGCCCATAGCTTTCTTTATGCAGAACACGCTTTCCGGCAGTAAACGAAGCTACCGCTTCCGCCTTTCCCCGGATCAGATGAGCAGCCATATGTATCCGGTTCATCTCATCATGAAGCAGAATAGAACCGGCTTCAATAATATATACCTTTTCGGCGACCGGAGCGATTTCATCAACCAAATGCGTAGAGAGCAGAATCGTGCGGGGAGAATTGGCGTAGTCCTCCAGAAGCGCCTTATAGAACCTTTCCCGCATCAATACATCGAGTCCAAGCACCGGTTCGTCGAATAAGGTTAGAGGCGCACGGCTGGCCAGGCCGATGATATTGCCTACGAGCGATTCCGTGCCTCTTGAAAGCTGTCTGATTTTTTTGTCCGGATCGAGCCGGAACGTTTCAAGCAGCTCATGGGCAAACGTCCAGTCCCAATTGGGATGAAAACTTGCAGCAAACTGCAAAATCTCGCGAACACGCGCTCCGCCGAAGTATTTGCTTTTCTCGCGTACGAAGCAAAAATCCTTCGGCAGCTCTCCTTTGCCGAGCTTTTTTCCTCTGACTTCGATTGTGCCGCCATTCGGGGTGATTCCGCCTGCAATCGTGTTAAGCAGCGTCGTTTTTCCGGCCCCGTTTTGTCCGAGTAAACCGTAAATCACATTTTCCTCCAGCTGCAAATCCAGATTTCGCAATGCGTAAGTCCGACCGTATTTTTTATTTAAATTGCTGCAAGTTAATGCAATGCTCACGGTGCGTTTATTCCCCTCTCAACTGTTTGATCATGTCAAAAATATCTTGAGTTGTCAGTCCGAGTTTGTCGGCTTCATCGAGCAGATTGGTCAACAGTTCTTTGTAGAAACGGTCTTTTCGCTTCATCTGGATCTTCTGTTTCGCATCCGCCGCCACATACATGCCAAGCCCTCTTTTTTTATACAGAATGCCTTCATTTACGAGCAGAGCGATTCCCTTCACCACGGTAGCCGGATTGATTTGGAACAGTTGTGAAAACTGGGCCACAGAAAGAATTTGCTCATCAACATGGAAAGTTCCATTTAGAATATCATCCTCAATTATGTCGGCAACCTGTTGGAAAATCGGTTGCTTATCGTCGAAAGTGACGTTCATTGCCTCACCATTCATCATATTAGTATGTTACTCATCTAACATACCATATTTTATACATAAACAATTGTCAATACCCGATGGTTTGATCCTGAATTGGCAAGTATTATGAACAAAAATCGCATATTGACAATTATACAGGCTCGAATTATAGTATGCTACATGAGTAACATACCGACATACCAAGTGTGAAATGAATTGAGAAAGAGGAATTTCAATAATTCCAATAAAATGATCCGGGGAGATGTCAGAAGTGAAAAATTTAATTGAGTTCAAAAACGTATCGAAACAATACACGATCGGGGAAATTCACATTAAGGCGCTGGATGGTGTTGAATTTTCTATTGCAGAGGGAGAGTTCGTCGTTATTCTGGGCGCAAGCGGGGCAGGAAAAAGTACGATTCTGAATATACTTGGCGGTATGGATACGGCTACCTCGGGTCAAGTTTTTGTTGGTGATCAGGAACTGACAAGTTTGGATGAAAAAAAATTAACCCAATATCGTGGCGGGAAAGTAGGCTTTGTATTTCAATTCTACAATTTGATTTCAAATTTAAATGCTCTGGAAAATGTGGAGTTTGCCACGGAAATATGCAAAAACCATCTGAATGCCAAAGATATTTTACATCAAGTGGGATTGGCGGACCGGATCAAAAACTTCCCTTCCCAGCTCTCCGGAGGGGAACAACAAAGAGTGGCGATAGCCAGAGCGGTTGCAAAAAATCCGTTGCTTTTACTCTGTGATGAACCAACCGGAGCTTTGGATTATGTTACAGGCAAGTCTGTCTTAAAGTTGCTTCAGGATTTGAACAGGGAAACGGGGAAGTGCGTCGTCCTGGTCACACATAATTCCGCCATTGCTCCCATGGCCGATAAAATTATTAAGGTGAAAAGCGGGAAAATAGAGAGCGTAACGATGAATGAGGTCAAGCAAAGCGTTGAAGGGATTGAGTGGTGAGTATGAAATTATTTATTAAGCTGTTCAGAGATATTAAACAATCAGCAGGGCAATTTTTGGCCTTTGTTTTGGTCATTGCTGTAGGCGCTTTTTTCTATGCGGGACTGGTAACCTTGAGCGATAATCTTAACGCCTATACGAAGGCTTACTTTAAGAACCATAATTTAAGCGACTTAAATGTACATTACAGTCAAATTTCCAGACAGGAGGCGGATGGGTTAAGTGAAATCGAAGGCATCAATAAATTGGAAGGGCGCTACACCTTTGATGCCACGCAATCCTTTGGAGATTATAAAACCTCATTGAAAATTCATTCAATCCCTGCGGATAATGAAATCAATACACCTGCTATAATAGAGGGCCGTATTCCGTCCAAAAAAGGTGAAATCTTGTTGGATTCCCATTATGCCAAAGAACATCATTATCGTGTCGGCGATGAGATCAGCTTGGGTGTGAATGGTGAAATTTTGGAGTTTACCATTAGCGGCTTGGGTGAGAATGTTGAATATGCGAAAAAGAACGCCATACAAGATCATAAAGCCTACGGTATAGCCTATATTGGCGAAGCGAGCATATCTGAAATCTCGGACGGCTTTTTCTATAATGAAATCATGTTTGATGCTGAAGACGGCTACGATATCGCCAGATTAAGTCAATCTATTGAAGCACAGTCCAGACAGCTTGCTTACTTAAACCAAGTCATCAAAGAACGGACTTTCAGTTATTCGGAACTTATGGCCACCATTCATAATAATAAATTGATGAGCAAGGTGATACCCTTCGTTTTCTTTTTGATCGAAGCGATTATTTTATTTCTTGCGATGTCGAGGATTATAGATTCCCAAAGAAACCAAGTAGGCATTATGAAGGCTTTGGGTGCACAAAACAGAAGCATCATGCTTCACTACATGGGATACCCTGTGCTGGTCGGTATTATAGGTTCCATCCTGGGCTTTGTCCTTGCCGCATTCGTATTTGTTCCATTCATAACGGCGTCAAATGCAAAGTCCTATTCTCTGCCCGGCATTCAATTTCAGCTTTCCATGTATACACTCATTCCTCCCATCATTATCTCTAGCGCGTTTGGGATGCTATCCTGCTACTTAAGCGGCAGAAGCATACTAAACGAACATGCGGCCCAGGCGATCCGTCCTAAACCGCCGAAAACGATGAAAAAGATTTTCATAGAAAGAATTCCGGGTATTTGGAGTCGTATTCCTTACAGCTACAAGCTCATTCTGAGAAATATATTCCGCAATAAACAAAAGGCTCTGGCGAGCTCGGTAGGCATTGTAGGAAGCACGGTTTTATTGGTAACGGCTTTCGGCACTCAAACGGCCCTGCATAAAGTAGCGAGCCAGATTGAAGATGTGTATGCCTATGATTTGAGAGTGGATTATAAAATGGGAGCATCTTTAAATGCTGCAGAGCTGCCCTCCGGCATTAAAAACAGCTATTCCTTATCCACCTTCCCTGTAGAATTCATAAAGGATAATGAGGCAGTAAAGGCTGATTTAGTCGTAACGGAAAAAGAAAACACGCTTATTCGTTTCTTTGATGAAAATGACAATCGAATATACTTGGAAAATGATGGTGTGCTGGTCCCTCAATCATACGCTGACACCTATCAGATTTCGGAAGGGGATCTCATCCAAATAACGTTTACAGCACCAGAGCTTAAACATAAATCAGTACAAATGAAGGTCTTAAAAATATCCGCACAGTATTCAAATCCGTCATTTTATATGACACCCGATTATTTAAAGAGTTTTGGGCTGGAATATATGCCAACCTCACTTTTAGTTAAAGCAAATAGCCCGGCCGATGTGGCCAGCATCCGTAGCTTCTTGGAACTAAGCCCTCTAACAGAGACTATTTCAGATAAGACGGATTTGGAGAAACAAGCCCGGTATATTTTGAAGCAGAACAGTTTTATATTTATCATGTTTATTATTTGCGCTGTCATCCTATCCTTTGGCACCATCTATACGATATCGTCGATCAACATTTATGAAAGGAATCGTGAGCTTGCAACTCTTAAAGTATTAGGCTATCAAAAAAATAGAATAAACAGGCTTATTTTTTTTGAAAATATCATTTTAACCGCATTTGCGATACTTGCTGCTGTACCCATTAGCGGCTATATGTATGCGACTGTTATAAAGGCGCTGTCCAGCACGCATCAACAAATTCCGGATAAACTCCATATTTCCGTCATCATGCTTTCCGTTCTTCTGGCATTTCTGCTCACCATTTCAGCTAACTTGCTGCTTAGGAGGAAAGTGAACCATATTAACATGACCGAATCATTAAAAAGTATGGAATGATGGAAGAATTGCTCATCAAATGTGACAAAATAGATACGGATATATTCAGTTTGGTGGATATGTGATAAAATAGGTCGTTCATTTGATTTTGTCTAAATCGGAGGCTTCTTAGTTTATGACAGCACAGTCGCATCAACATGTAAAAATCGTATCAGCAGACCCGAGCGCAATTGGATTGTTCGGTCTGGCCATCGTCACGCTCGTTGCTTCATCGCAAAAGCTGGGCATCACTTCCGGATTGGGTTATGTGATCCCTTGGGCTATCTTCCTCGGCGCATTTGCCCAACTGTTTGCCTGCATTCAGGATGCCAAGCATAACAACACATTTGGAATGACAGCGTTTGGGGCGTATGCGTTCTTCTGGTTTGGAATGGCAGCAAGCTGGATGGTCAAATTGGGTGTTTTTGGCCCGGAACTGGCATCCGGACTCGATGTGAAGCAGCTGGGATTTGTATTTCTTGGCTATCTGATCTTCACGCTCTTTATGACCATTGGCGCAATGGAAACAAACAAGGTGCTTTTCGTCATCTTTGTATTGATTGATCTCTTGTTTTTGGGCTTGAGCCTGGATTCGTTCGGTGTAGGAAATGGAGCTTTCCACGACCTGGCGGCCTACTCGGAGATGGCCATTGCTATTGTATCCTTCTACGGATGCGGCGCTGCCGTGCTCAACACGCATTTTGGACGTGTTTTTCTGCCAATTGGCGCTCCTTTCAGAATTTTCAAGAAATAGTTGTCCGATCAAAAACTAGAATCCTGCTGGGGTCCGAAGCGGGGATCATATATAAAAACAGGAAAAGCGAGACATAGTGAGTTTCAATAAGATAAATAGTAACCCGCGGGAAAGACACTTTTGCAAAAGTGCTCTCCGCGGGTCTTTTTTTTTGTATGAGTTTCACGCGAACGATGGCAAGTCCCTTCAGGGTGTTTCACGGTTTTGTGATGTGAACAACATCCTTTATGCTTGAATTTTCCGGGCTACCCGTTCCCCGAGTTCTGCCGACGCATTGGACAGGTAACCCAATACAACCCGTTGTGTTTCAGCGGAAATGCCGCCCAGATCGGCAGCAAGGTTGTCAACGAGATGTTCTTGCTGAACGGGTGACAACATGCGATAATAATCGCCTGCTTGTGTAAAATCATCCGTCTTAGGCAAGTCGGACCGGACGAGGCGGCCTTCTACGAACCGTCCGTTGCCGCTGGTCTGCAAGGATGCAGGTGTCCAGTCCTGCTGATCATTGATCGGCACGCTCCGAAAATCCGGTCCCATTCTTCTGCGCTGTGAATCCCAGTAGATGTTGGCACGTCCCTGCAGCATCTTATCGTCCGAAAGCTCGGCTCCTTCCAGAAGATTGGACGGCGAGAAGGCGATCTTCTCGACTTGTTCCATATAGTTGTCCGTATTGCGGTTCAACACGAGACGCCCGACCGGCTGATAAGGATATTGCAGCTCATCCCACACCTTGGTGTCATCCAGCGGGTCATAGGGCAGATTGGCCTCATCTTGGGGATTCATTAGCTGCACATAAAGCCCGTATTCGGCCGTTTTGCCTGAAGCCAAATGATTATACAGCTCCTGACCGGCATAATCGGGGTTTTCTCCCGCCAGTCTTGCTGCTTCTTGACGGTCGATGTATTGGATACCCGCAAGAGGATACCAATGGTATTTCACATAAGTGCGGTCGCCCTGTGCGTTTCTCCAGACATAGGTGTTGACGCTATGACCGGGCATATTTCGAAGACTCTTGACTGTCCCGGCGTCCGAGTACAGCCGCACCAGAAAATGCGTGGCTTCCGGCGCTCTGGCGATGAAGCTCCAAAATCGCTGAGGATCGATCAGATTGTTGACCGGCGACGGGAGAAAGGCTTTGATCGACTCCGGAAAGCGGATGGCATCCCGAACAGAAAATACAGGGTTATGATTGCAAATCAGATCGAATACCCCGTTATCCGTATAAAACTTGGTGGCAAATCCGCGTACGTTCCGGGAAGTGTCCGGGGTACCCCTGTTGCTGACAGCTAGCGAGAACCTTACGGTGACAGGAACCTGCTGACCAGGCTGTTGCAGAAAAGGAAGCTTGGTATATGCCCGCATATCATGGAGGGTCTCAAAGTAGCCGAAAGCGCCATAGCCCTTCACATGTACAGGTCTCTCGATAATTTTGCTATGTACGAAGGTTTCCAGGGTTTCGTGCAAAATATTGTCCTGCTCCAGTACAGGCCCCCGCTCGCCGACAGTCTGCGAATGAAGAGTTGCCGGCATGTCTCCTGCCCATTGCGGGTTATGGGGGACGGGAGAGGAACGGGGAGCATTTTGATCTGTAGTCCTCCGGGAAACGTCTCTATTTTCTTCCATTCTGTAACCTCCTTATATCTTTGTCCTAAATATATGCCGGGGCTGAGGCTATCATGTTGCTTTTGCAGCAGACCCAATGCTGCAAAACAAACCAGGCAGATCATGACGCTGATTTTAAAAATCGATTGAAAGTCAGCGTACACGGGCATCTGTCCAGTGTGACCGCTTATCATACCAAGACCTATGGCTGCACCCAAGAACATCCCGGAATTGCGTGTCAACGCAATCATGCTTCCAATCGAACCGGCATACACCAAAGGCACTTCTCTCATGATGTAACTGTTGTTTGGCGCAGCCAGGCATCCCATGCCAATTCCTATCAAGGCGAGCACGGAAACCAGGCCAAAAGTCGGCAGTTGAGCGAGGGAATAAGAAAAAATAACAAGCCCCGTCACGATACAACTTAACCCGATGAGCATGAGCAGTTGGGAATTCATCCGATCAGATAAATAGCCCGCAAACGGGCTTGTCACTGCAAATAGAAGGGGATAAGCTGTTATGATTAGTCCGACATACAATGGCGTACACGAGGTCATTTGGGTTAAATAAAACGGCATGACCATAAGGACGGTATTAATCAGAATAAAAGAAATAAAGCTTGTTATTAAACCGGATGAGACGGAAGGGATTTTTAAAACTTGTACCGGTAAAAAGGGAGCGGTTTGACGTGATTCCCACAGCAGGAATAGTGTGAGTGCAATAACTCCCGTAATAAAAGCGATAATCATCTCTGCGGAAAGCCAGCCTTGAGCATTTCCGCCAGATAAGCCATAAATCACAGATGCAATCACAATGAAGAATAGGATGGCGCCGATCCTGTCCATGGGTGCCGGATTGCTATGGAGACGCCGGGCAGGAATGAACAGCCAGGCAAGCCAGACAGCTGCGGCCGCAACAGGCAGATGAATCAGAAATAACCAATGCCAGCTTAACCACTGATCGGCAAAGAAACGGTAATCTCTATAGCAGCCATTATTATTTTGCTGGTTGCTATCTTTCTTCCTTTTAGAGAAACGGGATAAACTGCAAGGGGTGCTGATTAGTGCAAGCTAATTGATGCAACAGAGACTGACAAGCTTGGGAAGTCAGACGGCTATTCATTTTTTTATGGACACACGAAATAATGGTATGGCTTCTGAACTTCAGGCTTCATCGTATTTAGGCGGTCATTTCCAGCGCTTCAGTGCCGCTCTGACGGCTGACTAAATTGGTACGGCAACTAGATAAAAAAAATCGCATTGCCTTACGAGAGGCAACGCGATTTTTTTTAGTTTGTAGACGTTCATAGCCCAATTATTTATGGGCTCATCTTTAATTTTTTGATCTCTGCTTCCGATAGGCCGCTTGCTTTGGAGATAACCGGGATTTCTATTCCCATGCCAAGCATGTTTTTGGCAATTTCAATTGCTTTTTTCTGTTCTCCTATAGCCTGGCCTTTCTCAATTCCTTTCTCAATTCCCTTTTCTATTCCTTTTTGCATCCCTTTCTCAGTAGCCCATTCAATCATTGAAGCTTCATCATGCAAATATTTTTGACGTTCTTCATACAATCGCCTTGCTTCTCTGTCCTGACTCAAAAATTCCAGTGTATCCATAGCTTTTTTCAATGTTGGTTCATTCATCTTCAGCACCTCCCAATTCGTCTTGTCTGCTCCTTTTAAGAAAAGCAGCCAATTGATTAAGCCGCCTTCTAACGGAATTGAACGGTCATCCAGCTTGGTCAGCTCCAAAAAATGGACTTCGATATCATCGCTTAGTTCAATACCGGTATGGTCTTCCCTAAGATGAAACACATTATGATAACGATCATTTGAAATAAACGAATAATTTAAAATATTAATGGTTACGCATTTTTTCAACTCTTTATAGGACTGCCCCTCTTGCAGTTGGCTAGAATAGCGCTTGCTCCAGTAATAAAGTGTTCGTTTCTCAATATCATATTTATTAAATAGCTGCATTTCAATGTTGATGAGTTTGCCCTCGGCAGTTTTGGCTGAAATATCAAAAATGGATTGCTTATCAAGCGGTGAATTTTTATCGGTATAGGGATTAAGCAGAACAATTTCAATCAGGGGAGCTTCACCGGACTCCGCAAACGTACGATTAAGGAAAGACAAAAGTACATCTTTATTATCTTCACTGCCAAAAATTCGTTTAAAGACGAAATCGTTTCGCGGGTCGAGTAAGTCCGGCATCAAGTAATCAACTCCGTTTTATTTTATTATACCATTTTTGGAGCTTTAATTTTGTAAAATTACACTACACTACACTACACCTCATGCCTAATGCTATATTCCCAGAAATACCCTAAGACTCTCAGTAAGCGAAGTAGCCGGGCGACCCATTAATCGTTCCAGATCTCCAGACGTTGAAGTCGTATCAACTTTTTTTAGAAAACTGTAAATCCAATGCGTGGCCTCATCGATTTCGCGCAGGGAGACTGATTTGCCCGCAAGTTCCGTAAGTGCCGAAACGACCTCGTTAAATGTAAAGGAAACGGGAGCAACGAGCTCATAGGTTTTGTTGTGATGGCTTTCACTTGCCAAGACCGCTGCTGTTGCAGCGGCGAGATCATGACGGTTAACCGCATTGAATGTCCAACCACCGGGGGGGACGGTAAGGGTACCGTCCGAAATAGCATCCTTTAGGTTAAGTACCCCGAGAACATCCATATACAGACCGTTACGAAGGAACGTGTGCGGAATTCCGGTGGTGCGAATCGCGTGCTCGGTTGCCAAATGCAGATGAGTCAGTGGAATATCACTATTTTCAGAGAAGGCGAAGCCGGTATAGAGCAAGTGGCTGACGGCAGCTCTTTTCGCTGCTTCGATCATATGGGCATGCTGCCGCAGCCGGACAGTATCATCCGGATCAGGGCTTGAAATAAGCAGCAGCCGGGAAACCCCGGCAAAAGCTTGCCCGATAGAATCCGGCTGGTCGTAATCGCACTTGCGTACTTCAATTCCCTGTGCAGCTAATTCGTTCCCGGCCTCCAGATTGCGGACACAAGCAATGATTTGCCCGGCAGGAATCACCTTCTGCAACTGTTCTATAATCAGACGGCCCAATTTGCCGTTGGCTCCGGTAATGGCGATAGACATAGGGGGATCCTCCTCTAAAAATTAGTTAAGCACTTAACTAAAAGCATAAAAAAATGCATCTATCCATGTTTTAATTTTTGCAGCAAAGCAAGAAGCTGATGCAGTTCCTGCTCATCCAGTGCCTGCAATTTTTGAGCTATTTGCTGACGGTTAGCGGGCAGATGCTGAAGCAGCAGGCTTTGTCCTTCTTTTGTAATAGTGATGACTGATTTTCGTCCGTCCGTAGGATGTGTGTCCCGGCGAATGAAACCGTCCTTTTCCAGCGGGATAAGCAGCAGGCTGATGTTGGCTTTGGTAACCCCGATTTTTTGGGCAAGCTTGGAAGGCAGCAGCGTTCCGCCTTCTTTCATCAGTTCGGCTAATATCCGGATTCGTGCCCCGTTTAACCCTTGAGCGTGCCAGTATTTTTCCGATACGTCCACTAATGCGGCAGTCGTTTCCACGAGAGTGAAGAATACCTGGGCAGGCAAAGGCAAGTCCAAGACATAATGCTGTAAGTCTTTCAATACAATCACATCCCGAAATAATTAAGCTCTTAACTACTTTTAATTTAACCGGAATCTATGGATTTGTCAAAATGAGATTGAAACTGAGATGTTACATGCTGCGACCCATTTTACTTATTTCCGCTTCATGCTGCGAATTATCTGTTTCGTTTCCGGATCGATCCGGTAGGATTCCGTTATTTTTTGCAATGCTTTATTGAAGGTGAAGTTGTCCAGCGAATTTGCTTTCAAATAGGCCATCGTTTGAATGGGGAATTTGATGAAGCAGATCGAAATTGCCCACGCGACCGCCATTTTAACATAGTAGGCTTCATGCTTGATACGGTCCAGCAGCTCCAGTACCCGGGGCAAATAGTCTTCCTCAACATAAAAATCCAGCAGCATGACGACACCAAAGCGAATTTCGTATTCCTTGTCCGATGCCAGATAGGGTTGAATAAAATCCCATACCCGGTCCCTATTCGTTTTTGTCCATTTTAAACTTATACAGAAGCTGTCGCACACGGACCAGTTATTAATTTTCGGAACAAAGCCGGCCGTATACTGAAGGAGTTCTTCGATATCCGTTTTGACGTAGCCAATGACCATGCCTTGCAGCATTGTTTCTTCAAAATAATCATTCTCCGCCTGCTTAAGATAAGTCCGCCAGTCTTCGCGGGCTATTTTTTTTGCTATTTTGCGCAGCTCCGGAAGCCGGACACCTAAAATGTTATTTGTATTTGGAATGAGGGAGGAGGTAAATGCTTGATAGCCCTCGTCCTGCAGCTCCAGCAGTTGTTCCCTGATTGTCTTGTCCATCGTTTTGCTCCTTGGTTAGTTACTTGCTTGCTATTATTCAGCCTGTTATAAATTATAAGGCTTTCATTCTAATCATACCGCAATCAGTACCAATTTGTATGAAGAAGCAGTATGAGAGCAAGATTTGGATAGTTTTAATTCTCGCATCATTCGTGTAACTTATATCTCTTTCATAGCTTTATAACGAAAAGTAATAAATCTTTAAATATTTCTTATAGACAAATCTCGACGAAATATATTGAACCTTGAAGGAGACTGCGATAGTATTAATACAGATTAAAACAAAGTAACGTGGTCGGATTTTCTAACGATTGATGCGAGGTGGATGTTGTTGCAACTTCAAGTGACGAATAGTCCGTTTACGAGCGAGCAGGCGGAATTAATCAACAAGCTGCTCCCGACATTGACGGAAACGCAAATTAATTGGCTCGGCGGATATTTAACCTTTTACCGTGCAGGCGGCAGCGGCGCTGCTGTAGCTGTACCTGAAGCAAGTTCTGTACCCCACGCTGTACTGGAAGCGCCTGCGGCCGCAGCTCCGGCTGTACCGCAAGGGCCGCGGGACGCGACCATATTGTTTGGATCGCAGACCGGCAATTCCCAGAGGCTGGCTGGGCGCTTGTCCGACAAGCTGAAGGGCGAGGGCTTCGAAGTTACGTTGTCGGCGATGAATCAATATAAAACGAATAACCTGAAAAAAGCAGGCTACCTGTTTGTGCTCGTCAGTACGCATGGTGAAGGCGACCCGCCGGATAACGGATTGACGTTTTATGAGTTTTTGCATAGCAAACGTGCGCCGAAGCTGGAGGGCACGAAGTTCTCAGTACTGGCTCTCGGCGATACCTCGTATGAGTTTTTCTGCAAGACGGGTCAGGATTTTGATGCCCGGCTTGCCGAGCTTGGCGCAGAACGGATCGTAGATCGCGTCGATTGCGATGTCGATTTTGAAGATGCTGCAGCGGGCTGGCTGACAGCCGTAACCGGCGTATTAACATCAGCCGCGGCACCTTCATCCGCACCGCAAGCTGCAGCCGGAGCTGATGCTTCCATTTCCACGGTTCAAGGGGAGTCGGTGTATACGCGGGCTAACCCGTTTATGGCTGAAGTGCTGGAGAATCTCAATCTCAACGGCAGAGGCTCCGATCGCGAGACTCGCCACCTGGAGCTGTCGCTTGAAGGATCAGGCCTGTCTTATGCGCCTGGCGATGCCGTTGGTGTATATCCGCAGAATGATCTTTCTTTGGTGGATGACATTATTTCGTTCTTGAAATGGAATCCGGCTGACGCTGTAGTAACCGGCAAGGCAGGCGAGACTTCCCCGCTTCGCGAAGCGCTGCTGCACCATTACGAGATTACAGTATTGTCCAAGCCGCTGCTGGAAAAAGCGGCAGCGTTCAGCGGAAATGCCAAGCTAGCCGAACTGTTAAAACCGGAAAATAAAGATGAGTTGAGAGCCTATGTAAAAGGGCGCGATCTGCTCGACCTGCTTCGCGATTTTGAGCCATGGACGATTAGTCCCGGAGACCTGGCGAATGTGCTTCGCAAAATTCCGCCGCGGCTGTATTCCATCGCGAGCAGTCTGAATTCACACCCAGATGAAGTGCATTTGACGATCCGCAAGGTTGAATATGAGGCTCATGGACGGGAACGCAAGGGCGTGTGCTCGGTATACACCTCAGAGCGGCTTGAGCCGGGCGGCAAGCTGCCGGTCTTTATTCAGCAGAACCCGAACTTCAAGCCGCCGGTCAATCCGGACACGCCGGTCATTATGATTGGTCCGGGTACAGGCGTAGCGCCATTCCGGGCTTTCCTGGAGGATCGCGAGGAGCTTGGAGCGGCAGGGAAGTCATGGCTCTTCTACGGAGACCGCCATTTCGTAACGGACTTCCTGTATCAGACGGACTGGCAGCGTATGCTTAATGACGGCGTACTGACGAAGCTGGATGTTGCTTTTTCCCGGGATACGGAAGAGAAGGTCTATGTGCAGCAGCGGATGCTGGAGAACAGCGAGGAGCTGTACAAGTGGCTCCAGGAAGGCGCGCACGTATATGTTTGCGGAGACGAAAAGCATATGGCGCATGATGTGCAGGCGGCGCTTCTGGAGATTATCGGGAAGCATGGCGGCAAATCCCCTGAAGGGGCGGCAGCGTATCTGACCGAGCTGCAGGAGCAAGGCCGTTACCAGCGGGATGTATATTAAGGGACTTATAGCGCCGAATGTTAGGCGTGCGCTTTGGATAGAGGCAATAAGCATGACTTCATCATGCGGGCAAAGGAGTTAACAGCAATGGCAAAAAACCATAAGGCAGAGCCAATCGGCGGACCGCCGAGCGACGTGGAGCATTTGAAGAAAGAAAGCAATTATTTGCGCGGATCATTAACAGATTCTTTGTCTAACCGGATAACAGGCGGACTGCCTGAGCTGGACAACCGGCTGCTGAAATTCCATGGCAGCTACATGCAGGATGACCGTGACTACCGCAACGAACGGGAAAAGCAGAAGCTGGAGCCATACTTCCAGTTCATGCTCCGTGTCGTGACCCCTGGCGGCGTAGCGACACCAGAGCAGTGGCTCGTAATGGATGAGCTGGCCGAGAAATACGGCACCGGAAGCCTTCGTGTTACGACCCGGCAGGCGTTCCAGCTTCACGGCGTACTGAAATGGAATCTGAAAAAAACGATTCAGGAAATTAATGAGGCGCTGCTTACAACGCTGGCTGCTTGCGGCGACGTCAGCCGAAACGTAATGTGCAACCCGAATCCTTACCAGTCCGAGATTCACAGCGAGGTTTTTCACTGGTCGCAGCAGTTGACTACACATCTGGCGCCTAAAACCCCTGCCTATCATGAAATCTGGCTGGACGGCGAGAAGGTGGTAGACAGCCTGGAGCAAAATGGCCAAACAGCTGAAGTAGAACCCATTTACGGCCCTGTGTATCTGCCGCGTAAATTCAAGATCGGCATTGCAGTACCACCATCGAATGATGTGGACGTATACTCGCAGGATCTTGGCTATATCGCAATCGTAGAGGGTGGCAAGCTGGTCGGCTTCAATGTCAGTGTCGGCGGCGGCATGGGGATGACACACGGAGATACCGCGACCTATCCGCAGCTTGCCAAGGTGATCGGCTTTGTAACGCCGGACCGCATTCTGGATGTAGCGGAGAAGACTGTTACGATTCAGCGTGATTACGGCAACCGTTCTGTACGGAAATATGCCCGCTTCAAATATACGATTGACCGTCACGGTCTGGATTGGTTTGTAGATGAGCTCCATGAACGTCTGGGCTGGGAGCTTGAGCCTGCGCGTGAATTCACTTTCGATCATACGGGTGACCGCTACGGCTGGATCAAGGGCAAGGATGGCAGATGGAATCTGACGCTCTACGTCCAGAGTGGACGGATTGCAGATACAGAAGGCTATCCGCTGAAAACGGCGTTGCGTGAAATCGCGAAGATTCATACCGGAGATTTCCGCTTGACGGCTAATCAGAATCTGATGATTGCGAACGTAACCAGCCAGAAGAAGACGAAGATTGCTGCTCTTCTGCAGGGATATGGTATTGTCGAAGGTACCCAATACTCAGCACTTCGCCGCAGCGCGCTGTCCTGCGTAGCGCTGCCGACCTGCGGTCTGGCAATGGCTGAGGCAGAGCGGTATTTGCCGACACTGATCGATAAGCTGGAGCCGATTCTGGAAGAAGCGGGTCTGCGCGATGAGGAAATCAATATCCGCATGACAGGCTGCCCGAACGGCTGCGCACGTCCTGCGCTGGGCGAGATCGCGTTTATCGGGAAATCGCCAGGCAAGTACAATATGTATATGGGTGCAGGTTTCTCCGGCGACCGTCTGAGCAAGCTGTACCGCGAGAATATCGGCGAAGATGAGATTATTGATACGCTTAAGCCGATGATTAACCGCTATGCGGCAGAACGTGACGGCGGGGAACATTTTGGTGATTTTGTAGTCCGTACTGGTTATGTGCAGGCTGTAACAGACGGTACGAATTTTCACAATTAATAAATTAATAATAAGAATGGCGACACAGAAGCAGCTTCTGTGTCGCCATTTTTTATTCATCATGAAGCATGGATAAGATTCTCATAAGACTGTCCTGAACAGCCCTGCCATACACACCGTGATCGCCAGCCAGTGCATCAGGCATCCAATGCATGCTGCTCTTGTTTGCTGAAAGCGACGAAGGCTGAGAAAGCAAGGAGAATGAGGCCAGTGAATAAGAACCCCTCAATAATTGTGAAAGACAGCCAACCCAGCAGGGAAGATCCTGCCACCACGCCGAGCGAGAAAACCGCATAGAAGTAACCGTAGGCTTTCCCCCGCAGTTCCGCTGGTGTAGATTTGATCAGCAGTGTATTAATTGACGGGAACAAGAAGGCAAAGCCGACGCCGTACAACCCAAGCACCAGGTAAAGCGTCAATGTGGTCGAGGACTGGCTGATCAGCAGCTGGCTGATGCCCATCAGTCCAATCCCGAGCGACAGCGTCCGGGCTGGTGCGACACGGTCAAAAATCCGGTTCGTCGGAAGCGCGAAGATGAGAACGGCAATAATGCCAAATGTGCTCATCAGCGTGCCGCTTAACCGGGAATCATAGCCGAGCGTCTGCACATGCAAGGGCAGCAAATAGGCGATGACGCCCTGAGAGAACATCAGGAAGAACGCGCCGGCATATGCTTTGCGTACACCTGAATTGAAGATGGAGCCAGTGGACGGAACATTTCCGGCCTGCTTCTCTTTTTTTGGTATTTTGAATGTCCTGAAAAATACGGCTGCGAGCACAGTCAGTAAAAATCCGACGACGGCCACACATGTAAATACAAAAGGCACAGAAGTTCTGCTCGCCATAATGCCGCTGAACGCCGGGCCGACAATCGCGGCCAGTCCGACAAAGGAACCGGTGAAGGCAACTTTTTTGCCTTGCTGGTCCTTTTTCGTTGTATTTGCAGAGAAAGTAAAGGCAGCAGGAACAATTAATCCGGCAACAAAGCCGTGGAAGATCCTAACAAAAATGAGCATGGTTGGCTGGTCAACGAATCGGTACAAAAGCAGGGCAATGCTGGATAAGAACAGTCCGGCCATCAAAATTTTAAAAGGGCCGCTCTTGTCCGTAATAATTCCGGAAATAATATTGCCAAGCGTATTTGCCAAGGAATACAGTCCAATGACAAAACCGACAATGAAGGAGCTTGCTCCGACGGATGCGGCGAACGTACTCATGACCGGCAGCTGCGAGAATAAATCAAAGAACGAGAAAAACACAATGCTGTAAACGAGCAGGGCATAGTTGAAAGGTTTGATCTCCAACCGGTCCTGAACTTTCTTGAGTCTCCAGTCGAGTACAAAGTTGGCAAATGGTACAAAAGCCGCTGCAACTGCCGCCGCAGGCCATAGGAGATTCCATTTGACCCGCACAGCCGCGTACAGAATCGCAGCTGCATACAGGCAAAAGATTCCCCCGTGAATACTGCCTACAATCGTGACCGCCTTTTCGAACCCCCAAACATATTTCAAGGGCATGGCGATGCCCAGCAAGACCAGCAATGAAATCCCGTCCAAGAGACCTGTTATTCGTAAAAAATAAATTGGATGTATGCGCACTTGTTGAATGCTCCCTAATCGTTATTCTAAAATATCCATTATCCAATTGTATCACTTTATCAGTCAAGTAAAAGAGAATACATTCAGGTTAATTTTACAGATTTGAGTCATTCACATAAGTACATAATAGATGAAACTCCAATTGACGCGTTTCTGAGGTGAAAATTATAATTGTTGTATGATGATGCCAATTATGTGGACCAAACTATATATCCCGCAGCCCCGCCCCAAAATGGTGTCCCGTCCCCGGCTGACCGGACTGATGGATGCGGGGAAAGAGCGCAGGCTTACGCTTATTTCAGCTTCTGCGGGCTGCGGTAAAACGACGCTTGTCAGTGAATGGCTTACTGCTTGCCCGCTTCCGGCAGCCTGGATTTCGCTGGAGGAGGGGGAGCGTGATCCGGCGAGATTTCTGACATACTTATGTGCCGCACTGCAGACTATCGGTGTGGATACAGGCGAAGGATTGACGAATATGCTGCAGTCCGCCCAGCCTCTGCCGTTGGAACCTGTTCTTGCGGCGATTTTGAATAAAATTGCTGCTGCTGAGCATAAATTCATACTCGTGCTGGATGATTACCATGTTTTGAACGGCCAGATGGATGCTGTCTTGGGTTTCCTGCTTGACCGGATGCCGTCCCGGATGCATCTGGTCATCACCACACGTGAAGATTCCAAGCTGCCCATTCCCCGGTTGCGTGTCCGCAATCAGCTCACCGAGATTCGCACCGAAGACCTGCGGTTTACAACATCCGAAGCTGCTGAGTTTCTGGGGCGGGTCATGGGTCTGAACCTTGGTGAAGAGGATATTGCGCTTCTTGAATCCCGTACCGAGGGCTGGATTGCCGGTTTGCAGCTGGCTGCGCTATCCATCCAGGGTCAGCAGGATACAGCCGGGTTCATTCGCGAATTTAACGGCAGTCACCGTCTTGTTCTCGATTACCTGATCGAAGAAGTGCTTCATCAGCAGCCGGAGAATGTACAAGCGTTCCTGCTGCAAACTTCCATTCTGGAGAGCATGTGCGCTCCTCTTTGTGATGCAGTCATTGGTCATAATGCAACTGGCAAGGCCGGGGATTCCGGACAAAGCATGCTTGAGTACCTGGACCAGGCCAATTTATTTATTGTTCCGCTCGATAATGAGCGGCGCTGGTATCGCTATCACCATCTGTTTGCCGGTTTGCTGCGTACACGGCTGAGCCGGGGTTCTGCCCTGCCTGCAACTGAGGCGGAATTGCACATTCGTGCGAGCAGGTGGTATGAGAATAACGGATTCATTCTCGAAGCCTTTCAGCACGCTGCTGCTGCCCGTGATATTGCGAGTGCAGCGAGGCTGGCGGAAGGAGAGGGAATGCCTCTCATTTTCCGGGGAGCGGCTGCGCCTGTTCTGAATTGGCTGGATACACTGTCCCAGGAGGAGCTGGAAGAGAGGCCCTCATTGTCCGTCATGCATGCTGCTGCATTGCTGCTGGTCAGCCAATTGGGCAACGTCGAGCAAAAGCTGCAAGCTGCCGAGAAAGCTTTGAAAGGCGGCCGATATCGCGATGCCACGGTTGCAGCGCATGATCGTGATCTGATCGGACATATTGCTTCAATTCGCGCTGTCCTGGCTGTCAGCAGGCATGACGCAGAAGTAATCCGCGCTGAAGCTTCCCGCGCTCTGGACGATTTGAATCCGGATAATTTGCCAGTACGCACGGCTACAGTCTGGGCTCTCGGGTATGCCTATCAATTGCAGGGAGACAGGGAAGCAGCAGCGAAGGCCTATGCGGAGGCCTTGTCAAACAGCCGGCGGATCGGACATGTCATCATTATGATCATGTCCACACTCGGCGTGGCCCAAATGCAAGAGTCTGACAACAAGCTTCATCAAGCTGCGGATACATATCAGCATGTGTTGAAGCTGGCTGGCGATCCGCCGCTGCCGGTCGCTTGCGAAGCGTATTTGGGACTGGCACGGATTTCATACGAATGGAATGATCTTGATGCTTCCAGACGTTACACGGAGCAATCGATCCGGCTGGCCGGCCAGTTCGAGCAGACAGATCGGGTAGTTGCAGGTGAAGTGCTTTTGTCAAGAATACAGCTTGCCCAAGGTGAGGTGCAGGAGGCAGCAGCCTTACTGGACAATGCAAAGCGAATAGCGGAGCAGCAGCACTTTGTTCATCAGCAGCCGGTTATCGCATCCGTGCATGTACAGCTTCTGCTTCATCAAGGCAAATTGGAGACAGCATCCCATTTGGCACAGAAGCATGGGCTGCCTGTCAGCCAGGCACGGGTAAGTCTGGCCGAAGGAAGCTTCGCGGAAGCGATCACGATCTTGGAATTATGTCTTGCCCAAACAAAAGCAAAGGGGCTGGCGGATGAACAGTTGAGAGTGAAGGCACTGTTTGCGCGTGCCCTTCATGCCGGCGGCAGAAAGCCGCAAAGTTCGCATCTGCTGGCGGACGCGCTTGAGGAAGCGATGCCAGGAGGCTTCCTGAGGATTTTTGTAGACGAAGGCCAAGAGATGGGCCGATTGTTGCGGGACATTGCTGTCCCTGCGGACTTACAGGGTTATGTCAATCAACTCCTGACCGCATTTCAGACGGGACAATTAAACGGGGGTCAGGAACGCCGCTCTGGCATGCAGCAGCCAAAGGCTGCGGGCGGGCTTATGGAGCCGCTCAGTGAGAGGGAACTGGAAATACTGCGCCTGATTGCGGAGGGACTCTCCAACCGTGAAATCAGTGAGAAGCTTTTCCTCGCCTTAAGCACTGTCAAAGGGTACAACCGCAATTTGTTTGACAAACTCCAGGTCAAGCGGCGCACGGAAGCCGTCGCATTGGCCCGCAGCCTGAATTTGCTGTAAAGTACGGCTATTTGAAAAACATACTTTAGTATCTACCTCCAAGGTGCAGGCAAAGCTATACTAATTGCAAATACGTGTTTGGAGGAAACCCCATGAAAGCAATCATATGCACCAAATACGGCGCACCAGAAGTTCTGGAGATTCACGAAATAGCCCAGCCTGTTCCCAAAGATAATGAAGTATTAATCAAAATACATGCGACAACGGTCACATCCGGGGATGTCACCATTCGCGCTGCTAAAGGTCCGGTTCTGTACCGGCTTCCGATGCGCATCATACTCGGTTTTACCCGGCCAAGACAGCCGGTACTCGGAACCGAATTATCCGGGGTAGTGGAGGCGGTGGGCAAGAACGTAACGCGGTATGAAAAAGGGGACCCGGTGTTTGCCTTCAATGGAATGCGCCTTGGTGCTTATGCGGAATATATTTGTCTGCCTGAGGATGGCATGATATCGATCAAGCCTTCTAATGTCAGTTATGAGGAAGCCGCGGCAGTTTTGTTTGGAGGAACGACGGCACTGCACTTTTTTAGAAAAGGGAATATCCGTCCGGGGCTGAAGGTGTTAATCTTTGGAGCTTCCGGAGCGTCAGGGAGTTCTGCAGTCCAGATTGCCAAGCACTACGGCACGGAAGTGACAGGCGTATGCAGTACGGCAAATGTGGAGCTGGTGAAGTCGCTCGGAGCAGATGATGTCATGGACTACAAGAAAGAGGACTTCACAGAGAGCGGCAAGAAGTATGATATTATTTTTGATGCGGTCGGGAAAATATCCAAATCCCGCTGTAAAAAGGCGCTCGCACAAGACGGTGTATTCCTGACCGTGAATGGGCAGGGGATTGTCAAGGAACGTGTTGAGGACGTCACGTTTATTAAAAAGCTGATGGAGGCCGGCGAACTAAAAGCCGTCATCGACAGAGCCTATCCGATGGAGCAAGTCCGCGAGGCTCACAGGTATGTAGACCAAAGGCACAAAAAAGGGAACGTTGTTCTTAAAATGATATAAAGATTTCGGCAAGAGGGTAACCGGCTATCGCTGGTTACCCTCTTTTTGATTGTGGCCAATTTCAAGAGGGAATAGGTTTGGGGTGGGATATTTAGACGCATAATAGTAATTCTTCATTGACAGAATGATAAAGAATGGTTTACATTTTATTTATTCCGACTGGACAGTATAAATAAAGAGGTGAATGAATGCCCAAGTTAGGGATGGAGCCAAAACGCCGGGCAGATGTAATCAACGCTACTTTAACCTGTATTAGCCTTTACGGGATTGATGGCATGACGCTGGATAAGGTAGCTGAACATGCTGATTGCTCCAAGGGAGTAGTCACTTACTATTACAAGAACAAGGATCAGCTGACGATCGAAGCCTTCAAGGCCTTCATGGCTTATTACGGGCTGAAGATTCAATCTGAAATTAAAACGACGATGAAGCCTTCGGAAATGATGGACATCACGTTGCAACATATTTTGCCGCCCTATCAGAAGGATACCGGGAATCGCATTAATGTCTCTCAGCTTGATGGAATTGAGAATATGTTTATCCCGCATGAGGATCAGGCAAGACTGTTTTTGCAATTTTTCTCCAAGGCCGCGCTGGACCGGAATTTGCAGGAGGTCGTATCCGCGAGTTATACAGCCGACCTGGAGGGCATAGCCAAAATTTTCGGCTACGGCAACATGACGGGAACAATGTCCGTACAAGATCCCAGAAGCGCGGCATACGGACTGCTGGCAATGGTTGTTGGGCTGAGCTTTTTTAGAGTAGCAAATGTACCGCCGGTGCATGGCGAGGATAACCGGTACATATGTGAGGAGTATGTAGGCCGATTCTCAACTGAATTTTAGGAGGGTAAAGATGAACATTTCAAAGGTAGAAAATAAGGGCAAGACAATTGCGGTTGTAAGCGGCAGCGACATTCTGATTGAGGATGTCCAATCTGCCTTGGACTTGATGGCAACTGTACGATATGAAGTGGACTGCGACCGTATTGTACTGCATAAGTCACTGTTAAGCGAAAGCTTTTTCGACCTGAAAACACGGCTTGCCGGTGAAATTCTTCAGAAGTTCGTCAATTATCAGGTGAAGGCTGCTATTGTTGGAGACTTCTCGGCATATACAAGCAAAAGCTTGAAGGACTTCATTTATGAGTCCAATAACGGGAAGGATATCTTCTTCTTGCCGACTGAGCAGCAGGCGGTCGAAAAGTTAGGCGGAGTATAATCGAGGTGAAAGCAGGGGCAACACAGATGTCCAACATACAGCAGCAGGATACAGATTATCCAATGGTACCGATTCAAGCAGGGGAAGTCGATTTACGGGATGATCGGGTCAAGACCGCATGGAAGGCGCAGGTGAATTCATTTTTACTGTCACCGGTACCGGTGACACAGACACTTTATGACTTCATTATGCAAGGCGTAATTCCATCTGCAGATCAGTCCCGAATTCCGGCAGTGGACGTCTCCTGGATCGACGCGATCCGCTTTTGCAACTTGTTTTCCCGGCAATCAGGCTTCAAGGAATGTTATATCATCAGCGATGAAGACGAACATGTTCTCTGGGACAGGGACGCTGACGGCTACCGTCTGCCCACAGAAGCGGAGTGGCAGTACGCATGTAAAGCAGGAACAGGCGGCTACCGCTACGGCGAGCTTGATGAAATCGCCTGGTATGATGGCAACTCCGGGGGCGGGGCACAAGAGGCAGGTCAAAAGCAGCCGAATCCGTGGGGGCTCTACGATATGCTGGGGAATGTGTGGGAATGGTGCTGGGATTTATATGATGTTAGGGTGTATGGCTCTTACCGGATATTTCGCGGCGGGAGCTGGGCGGAAGAGGCCAGGGGATGCGGAGCGACCTGCCGCCGTCGCAGCCACCCGACGTTTCGTATTGATGATTTGGGCTTTCGTATAGCCCGGTCGCATTATGAAGTCAAATTAAGCTCATAGACTTGCTCTACATGATCCACGCCCCATGCATGATTCCGATGTTCGGAGATCTTCGTGAAGCCCGCTTTTTGATACATTCGAATTGCGGCTTCCTGATCTTCTGTCGTCTCCAGAAATACTTGATTGTAGCCTTTATCTTTGCAATATTGCAAAGCCCCCTCGAGAAGCGTCTTCCCAAGCCCGATCCCCCGGTAGTCGGGATGCAGAATAAACCATCGGATCTGCGCCTTTTGAGTGGCCTGGCTGATGACCGCAATCGCGCCAATGATCTCTCCGTTCAATTCAGCAAGCCAAATCCGGTCCTTATCCGGATTGTACCGGGTGAAAAATTCATAAAACGTTTGGCAGACGTAGCCTTCAAATATATGATTATAGCCACATTCCTTGGCGTATATGGAACCATGCAGGCTGATTAGAGTTCCTGCGTCTCCCGGCTTCAGATCGTGGCGAATGTGAACATTGTGAACTTTGCCGTTATGGCTCGACAGAACCTTTTCAATGGAAGTCATGCTCTTCGCAAGAGCGGTCTTATCTTGTTCAGACAGCGTGCTCATCAACGTGCGAATTTGGTCGTTCGAAAGCGCGTCCAGTGCAGCAAGGGCCTCCTTTCCATGCTCAGTCAAATGCAGGTAATAGAGCCTGCCGTCTTCCTCCGACTGTAGCCGGTATGTGAGCTCTTGTTTTTCAAATCGCTTAATAATCCGGCTCATATAACCGGCGTCGATATGAAGCTTGTCAATCAGCTTCTTGGCCGTGCATTTCTCCGTATTCTCAATTTCATAAAGCACTCTCGCCTCAGATAGCGAAAAATCACTATGGAGTAAATGGCTATCCAGCAACCCCAGAATATTGGTATAGAACCGGTTGAATTTTCGGACAGTGTGTATGAATGTAGTCGTTTCAGAATTCATATGAGCCTCCTTAATTTTTAGGAATGATATCAATATAATAAAAATAGTTGACTATGTCAAATTATTATTTGATTAAGTCAACTATTAATGGAGGGAGTTGTCTAGCAGTATCTTTACAAATTAAACGTCCAAGCAAAAAACACGCTCAAGCAGCGTGTTTTTTTGTAGCAGCTTTTCAGCCTATATATCAGCCCGTAAATTCCTGAACCCATGTATTGTTGTAATAACCGATGCCGATGTTTTTGAATGTGTTGTTTAGAATGTTGGCACGGTGTCCCGGGCTGTTCATCCATTGGCTCATTACTTCCTGTGGACTTGTTTGTCCTTTGGCAATGTTTTCCCCGGCTGTATTGTAATTGACCCCATAAGACTTCATCATATCGAACGGGGAGCCATAGGTTGGAGACTGGTGATCAAAATAATTGTTGTCGTACAAATCTTTGGCTTTATCCAAGGCTACTTTGTCCAACTTGTTGTCTGTAGATAAGGAGTTAAGTCCGGCTTTGGAACGCTCCTGATTAACCAAATCCAGCACTTGCTGAACGAATGCGGAGGAACCGGCTGTCTGGTTTGTATTGTCCGTTTGATTGGCCGGTTGTTTCGCTGGTGTGCCCGGAACATTCGGAGCGGCAGGAGCATTAGGAACAGCCGGATTTATTGTGCCAGGCACACCCCCCAAACCATCACCGCCAATTAACAAATCCAGCGGATTGCCGCCACCTGGGACCTCTTTCATTCTCACTGAGGATTTCCCCGAATTTGGCAGTGCAGTCGAAGAGGCTTGAGTTACATGTGTTTGTGCTTTGTGTACCGTATGGCGGGATTTGGTCTCTACCCTGTTCGGTTTGATATTCATTGGCTGGTTCGTGCTGGAACAGCCTGCGATGAGCAGCAATGTTGCTGTAATGGCGATGAGCTTCTTCATCATAACTCCTCCTATATTCGGTTTGAGTAATGGACAAAGTTTTTGCATCACACCATGAATTTATACAGAACTGAAAATAAATAATTTTATTTGCAGGTTCATTTCCTCTGCGGTTGAACAGCTTGAAGATTAATTTAGCGGCTATAAGTTCAATATTAGCTCTGATTCTAATATTAAAACGCACTCCTGGAATGGACATCGGGCAGAAGCATTCGGCTTATCCAATGGTATTCAGGGGTGCGTTTTACACTGTGGAGGCTGTTAAGCGGCACCATAGCTCGCATATGGATTAACGATTGCCTGTTAATGCTTTATTGCCGGTGATGGCTTGAAGGCAGCGAATAATATTTTATAGCCTAATAACGCGATGACCAGTGCAAATGTACCTGCGATAACGGCGACCGCAAAGCCGGTTTGTACGCCAATGTTATCAATGACCCAGCCTGCTGCTGACGATCCGGATGCGACCCCGATTCCAAGGCCAGTGGTAGCCCAGGTCATGCCTTCAGTCAGCTGATGCTCGGGCACGATCTTCTCAATCAGTCCCATGGTAATAATCATGGTCGGGGCTACCGTCAAGCCGGAGAAGAATACGGTAATGGCCAGATTGACCATGTTGTTTACGAGCAGGAGCGGCAGCAGTGTCAGCGTCATAAGCGCAACAGCTATCATAAACTGCCGCTGCAGCGGCAGTTTGATTTTTAACAGACCAAATATCAAGCCTGCAAGGCAAGATCCGGTTGCGTAGACAGCTAATACATAGCTGGCTCCGACTGTATACCCCTGGTATTGCGCAAAAGCTACGGTCACAACATCAACTGAACCAAAAATGATGCCTACAGCAACAAATGTAAAGGCAAGCATTCGAATGGAACCGAGCCGGATGACAGAGCCGCTTCTTCCCTCAACCTGTGGCCGAATGGCCGGCTCACTGCTTTTTTGCATGGTGAAGAGGGTTACACCGATGAGCAGCAATATGATAGCGGTCAACGGGCCGGCTTCCGGGAACACGGTCACGCTAAGACCCACGGACAAAATTGGACCAATAATGAAGCAAATTTCGTCGACTACTGATTCAAAGGAAAAAGCCGTATGTAACTTCGGTGATCCTCTGTACAGCTCGGTCCAGCGGGCGCGTACCATGGCAGGCATGCTGGGCATGCAGCCGGCAAATAATGCACATACAAATAATGTCCAATCCGGCGCGCCAAATCTCGAGCATAACAACAAAGCTCCAATAGCAGTTGCACTTACTGCGGCGGCAGGCAGCAGTATCTTGGATTGCCCCATCCGGTCAACCAGCCTTGATAACTGCGGTGCAATCAAGGCCGTAGCCAGCGCGAATACAGCGGCAATTGCCCCGGCAAGACCGTAGCCGCCTCGTACTTGGGAAAGCATGGTGACGATTCCGATGGCGGTCATGGAAATCGGCATTCTGGCGACAAAAGCAGCGGCCGAAAATAATTTCGAGCCTGGTGGCGTAAAAATATCCTGGTAAGCCTTAAACATTAACGATCCTCCTTATTTAGCAATGCGTACTCTATGCGTACTCATTGACATGCGATTCGTATGTAGATAAAATGATATTACACATACGTCGCGTATGTCAATGAGTGAAAAAACTAAGAAAGCCAACATTAATGGCCAGGAGGATCCCCATGACCCGCAAAGCCAGGATGGACATGATTGCCGAGACACGCACTAAGCTTATTGGTGCTGCAAGACAAGCCTTTGGGACAGACGGATATGCGAACACGTCTATGGATGAGCTCACAGCTTCTGTAGATTTGACTCGGGGTGCACTCTACCATCATTTCGGCGATAAGAGAGGGTTGTTGGCTGCCGTCGTGGAAGAAATAGATCTTGAAATGGATCAGAAACTGGATTATATTTCCGGCTCGATAATAGACAACTGGAAAAGCTTCACCAGCCGCTGTCGCGCATATGTTGAAATGGCGCTGGAGCCTGAAATTCAGCGCATCATGCTCCGGGATGCTCCGGCGGTACTAGGCGATGCCTACTCGCAAATGTCGCAGTCCAATTGCCTCGAAACAATGGCCAGGATGCTTCAACAATTAATGGACGACGGTATCATTGCGAAGACGGACAGTACTTCCTTGTCACGGCTTATAAACGGAGGATTAACGAACACTGTCTTTTGGCTGGCGAATTCAGAGCACTCAGAGAGCAGCTTGAACGAGGCGCTGCACAGTCTGTCCATATTATTGAACGGCCTGCTCCTAAGAAACAAATGATAATCCCCATTTCCCCAATAGGCAACAATCATATGATGATTAATAATATGAAAAAGAAATTGGCACGTCAGTTATGGTAAAAGACGGCTGGAACGTGAAGTTTCAACAGGCAGATGTCTCCATCACTTTTACCAAGTGAATGACATAAGCGTTACCATCTTCAAAAGGGTATCCTATTACGCCTCACTCCTGATTGAGTGGGGCGCTTTTGCTTTAGAAGCAAAAGAACGTGCAGCATTTAAGCAATCAAGGTTTGCTGACAGCATGAAATGAAATCGCAATTTGGTTATAAAATTGAATCCGGAAGAATTTTACGTTCTAATTCAAACTATTTATATATATTTTTGTGAATAATAGGTAATTTAGACTATTAATATAATTGTATTTTTATGTCAAAATTGTAATAGATCGCTGGCCGGCATCAAATAATCTAATCGGAGGATAAATCATGAAATTGAAGAAACTATTTATCGCAGTTATGGTTATTTGCATGTTGTCATTTTCCCAATCGGCTTTTGCAATTACGGGGATTGGAGATACGAGAGACACGGCGATACCGATCTCGATGTGTCCGCCACTTACAGGTTGTCAGGGCATTAATCTGTTTCTTTCAAATGCTAATGATGTAGACTGGTTCAAGTGGGAGAATAACACTGGCGCAGCCAGAACGATTAATGTCGTTTTCCAGTCCCCATCCAATGCAAGTTACGTTATTGGTGCAACAATGATGCTTAATAATCATCTCTACGGGACATTGTACCCTAAAGAACATTCTCCTGGCCAATTACTGGCATTTACTTATTATGTTCCTGCAGGTGCTACTTTTTACGCTGTAGTTGAGGCGAAAACATTCTCAAGCAGCTCAGATCAATACACAGTGGCTTTTATGAGAATAAATTAGCTTTTAAAATTGCAAAGGCCCAGGCCCCCGAAGGGGCCTTTTACTTGTTGGGCATATATAGCCCGCCCAGACTGGAGATATAGCGGCATGAAGCCTGATCTATGGTTTGTTTGTTTAAAATATATTCAAATATAGTTAATTAAACTTAAAAATACTAAAAATTGAAAATTGAAACTTTGAGTGATAAAATATATTTATGACTCTAAATTTTTAAATGATAGGTTAATAAATATTAGGGGGCAGGGCAGTGTGGATTTGATAAAAAAAATATCTGTAATCAAACCCGAAATTACTTCATATCAGCATCATACAGCTATTCTTTCATTTTTAGATCAAAATGATATTAGCGACCAATGGGTGTTTGCCAACTATATTCAATTGTTTTCAATTTGGGAGGAGAATAGAATATCATTTTTTGATTTTTACTCCACCAGCTACATCATTAATTCTTGTCCTTGGATAAAAATGCAGCATTTTAGCAGGGAACAACTTGCTGAAAAGGATATTGCAACTTTCATTATAGATTGCATTAATGAGAACAAGTATGTATACCTTGTAACCGAATGCAAACATATTTCTGTTCATAATTATGATCACCCGTTCCCGCATCCTTTAATTATCTTTGGTTATGATCGTTCAAGGGACATATTTCATATTGCTGACTTTTTTAATGGTATTTTTTCTTTTCAAGAAGCTTCATTCTATGAGATTGAAGCAAGTTATGCTCAATATATTGAAGATAGTTTTTGGTGGTCGGGAGCCAAAGTGTTTGAGAGAACTACAACGAGCTTTCCCAATTCCTGTTCACTTTCACACCTGATTTCTATTTTCTCAGATTATATAAATTCGACAAACAATGCTGATTATAAGTTGAATTACGGGAGCGATGAGCATCACTTTATAAATGATATCAATTATAAAAGTATTGGAATCTCGGTGTATAATGACATTATAAAAAACATTGAAAACAACATTGAAAATAACATTGATAATTTCGATTTTAGAATCATACCTATACTTACAGATCACAAAAAGAATATATTAAGTCTGATTACTTATTTGTGTAAAAATGAAATCATAAGTTCATACCATTTAAACAATTTCAATGAAGTTTTTGATAATATTATGAAAGCAAGAAATCTATTCTTAAAAGACATCATCACAAAGCAATATAAAAATAAACTAGCTATAGTCGAACATATTAAAAAAGTGAAAAACTTGGAATATGAAGCGATGTCCCTTTTAATTCAGGATTTGCAGAAGTCAAGCACATAAAACACTACGAGCCTGCAAGGGGACTGCCCCTGTTTTTAAGACGGGATTAAAACATCTTGCAAGTTTAAGCAGCCAGTCGTCGATAATTAATCGGGGACTGGTTATTTTGTTGCCAACTCACCCCCCCTCAAGATTATCCCCATCTCTTACGGCATCGTTCTATTTTAGAAATTCACATTCTCTTCTTTTCCCGAATCGTAGTTTTTGTTAAAAAATCGTCCTTTATATCAAAGACTCTGTCGAAAAAATGCTTTAACATTGCACGTGTAAGCAAATAATCTTTCATCAAGGGGGATATCACCAATGAAAAGAAAACGCTTTATACAATCCACGCTGTTAGCGGTTTTGGCTTTGATTGTCATCGCCACGACTGGCTGCGGCTCAAATGGAAGCGCTTCAAAAGGTGCGGATGAAAATAGCGGGGGAGACATCGGCCTCACCTTCGGACATTTCCGGGTATCCAAGGATAATATTGATGTTCTGTTTGGCGATACATTGAACCAGTTTAGAGCGGATCACCCGAACATCAAAATTAAAGAGGAAGCTGTCGCACATGATCCTTACCGGGACAGAACGACGACGCTTGGTGCCTCGGGTGAGCTGCCGGATATTTTCATGGCGAACGGATCGATGATTCTCGACTTTGCTTCCAAAGGGTATGTAGCGCCTTGGGATAATGTGATCAAGGAGGATACCGCATGGAGCAATGATTTTGTAGACGGAGCTTTTGATGATTTCAAAGTGGATAATCAAATTTATGGTGTTCCCGTAAAGATGGCGGCGGTTCATACGATTTACTATAACAAAGCCATTTTCAAGGAAATCGGTATTAACGAATTCCCGTCTGCCTGGGAAGATTTTAAGAAAGCCATTACAACACTGAAGGAAGCAGGCTATACGCCAATCGGAATGGGCAACCGCTCCAGCGTTCCTGTCGGGTCCACCGTATTCAGCACACTTGCTGACCGTGTGACGGGTACCAATTGGTTCAACGAGGTGAAGAGCGGGGAGCGAAAGTTTACAGACCCTGAATTCATTCAGGCGCTGGAAGCGATGAAGGAACTGATCGACCTTCAAGCGTTCAACCCGGATATTAACAGCATTGATGAAGGACAAGGGGAAGCGTTGTTCTACAACAAAGAAGCAGCCATGCACATTAGCGGCTCCTGGTTCCTGCCCCGTCTTGTCCGGGAAGCGCCAGAGGACATTGCAGCTAATACAGGAATGGCATTCTTCCCGGCAATTGAAGGCGGCAAGGGCGATGCACATGCTGTAGCAGGCGGAGGCGGCTGGTCCTATGCCGTCAATGCGCGGCTGACAGGGGAGAAGAAGGAAGCTGCGATTGAGCTGATCAAGGCACTTTCCGGTGAGAAATTTGCGGTTGCCCAGAAGGAAATCAGTGAAATTCCGGCTCGCAACGTTGCCAATTATGATGAGAGCAAGCTGTCCCCGCTGGCGAATGAATACAGCAAAATGCTCGAAGGAATCAGCTATACGCCGGTGTACGATATTCGTTTGAAGCCGGCTCTGGTGAAAACCATTTACCAAGGCGTGCAGGAACTGCTGATCGGCGCTTCCTCACCGCAGCAAATCGCCGAGAAAGTCCAGTCCGCTGTGGAATAGGCCAATAGGCTGCCAGTCAGGGACAGGGGGAGGCCAAGTCTTACCTCCTTCCCAGCTTTTTCAAGAAAGTGAGGGATTGCATTGAGCAGCACGGTATTCAAGTTAAAGCTCGGACAGGTGCTCCGCTATTTAGTCCCGGTATATGCCGTATACGGCTTCGCGGTGCTGCTGCCGCTGTGCATTGCGTTCATTTACAGCTTCTATAACGATGCAGGCAGCACTTTTGTCGGGGTGCAGCAATACGTCAAGCTGGTGCAGGATTCGAACTTCTGGATTTCCTTCAAAAACAACATGGTCGTCGTCGTCATCTGTGTGATCGGACAGGTCGGAATCGCCTTTGTGATTGCGACACTGCTGCAAACCAAATTTCTGAAAATGAGGGCGCTGCACCGGGTCGCGATTTTCCTGCCGGTTGTTCTGGCTCCGGTGGTCACCGGATATCTTTGGTCCCTGATCTACAATTACAGATTCGGCATACTGAACTGGTTTTTGGGGGTGTTGGGCAAGGAGCCTGCTCTATGGCTGGATAGTCCCGGCACCGTTATTTATGCGGTATCCATTCCGCTTGTCTGGCAGTATGTCGGGCTGTATCTCATTATCTTCCTGGCGGGCATGCAGAACATCTCCTCAGATATCCATGATGCAGTCGAAATTGACGGAGCAAGCTGGATTCAGAAGACGATCCACGTCACGCTCCCGCTGCTGAAAGGGGTTATGCAGGTAGCGCTTCTGCTGTGCGTGTCCGGGACGATGAAGACCTTCGACCATATTTTCGTCATGACCGGAGGCGGCCCGGGTACGAATTCGATGGTGATGGCGCAGTATGCCTATGATAATGCCTTCGTCATGTCCCGTCTGGGCTATGCCAGCACGATTTCCATCGGCATGATTGTATTAAGCACAATTGTCGTGTCGCTTGTTGTCAAGCTGACAGGAGGTGGCCTGAGAAATGAATAAATTAGGAGTCCGGCTGGTTGGCACGGTTACCAATGCGCTGGTCATGCTGTTTTCATTGTCAGCCATCTTCCCGTTGATTTGGATGGGCTACACCTCGCTAAAGACGAATAAGGAATTCAGTCTGAATATTGTCAATTTGCCAACGAAGCCTGTTCTCGATAATTATGTCAGTGCTTTTGATGTCGGCGACCTGAGCAGCGCGTTATTCAGCAGCTCCTTCAACGCCGTCATTTCCGTACCGTTAATTGTGCTTTTTTCCTTTGTTATCGGCTATTTCTTCTCGCGCTTCAATTTCAGGGGGAAGCCGCTTCTGATGGCGGTATTGATGCTTGGCATGCTGATTCCTGTGCATTCGCTGCTGGTGCCGCTGTTTGTACAATTGAATACGCTAGGCATGCTTGATCACCGGCTGACGCTGCTGCTGCCGTATATTGCAATCAATCTGCCGCTAACCAGCTTCCTCTTCCTGAGCTTTATCCGGGATATTCCGGCCGAGATTGAGGAGGCGGCTTACATTGACGGCAGCACCTTCGACCGGACGCTGTTTACGGTTGTATTCCCGGTGTGCATGCCGATGATTGCAACAGCGACGATTTTGAATGTGCTTCATACTTGGAATGAAATGCCCTTTGCCCTCATTCTGAATAAATCCGCGGAGCTGTTCACGCTTCCGGTCTGGCTTACTTTCTTCAGCAGCCAGTATTCTACGGATTATACGGGGAAAATTGCCGGTCTTGTCATTACATCACTGCCAACTGTCATATTATATTTATTTTTTAGCCAAAAGATTATGAATGGCATGACAGCAGGAGCAGTTAAAGGTTAATGAATGATAGTTAACCCCCAATGAGAGGAAGTGAGGAGCATGTTGATGCAGAAAATCCGGATTGGAATGATCGGCTACAATTTTATGGGAAAAGCCCACAGCCATGCTTACCGCGATGTGCCCTTTTATTTTGACCTCAATGTGGAGCCGGTCTTGCAGACCATTGTAGGCAGGGACGAGGACCGGGTAAGTGCTGCGGCTGACAAGCTCGGATGGCTGTCTTATGAGACAGACTGGAGGCGGGTGGTGGAGCGGGAGGATATCGATCTGATCGATATCGGAACGCCGAATCATCTGCACAGTGAAATTGCAATCGCTGCGCTGGAGGCAGGCAAACATGTCATCTGCGAGAAGCCGCTTGCCCTCACGCTCAAGCAGGCAAAAGCGATGCGGGATGCAGCGCGGAAATCGGGCAGCATTCACATGATTTGCCACAACTACCGCTTTGCACCCGCAGTGCAGATGGCCAAACGTCTCATTGAAAGCGGACAGCTCGGCGAAATTTACCATTACCGGGCGAACTATTTGCAGGATTGGCTGATGGACCCGCAGTATCCGATGAGCTGGCGGCTGAATAAGGAAATTAGCGGTTCCGGGGCCCATGGGGATTTGATGTCCCACAGCATTGATCTGGCCAGGTTCCTGCTCGGCGAGATTGCTGAAGTAAGCGGAATGATGAAAACCTTCATCAAACGGAGGCCGCTTGATGGTACAGCGCCGGGAGATGGCGAAGAACCGCAATACGGAATCGTGGACGTTGATGACGCTTCGGCGTTTCTGGCAACGTTTGAGAACGGGGCGATGGGGGTGTTCGAGGCAACGAGATTTGCCAAGGGCAACCGCAACGCCAACAGATTGGAAGTTAACGGGTCGAAGGGCGCTCTGCGCTGGGATATGGAAAATATGAATCTGCTACAGGTCTATTTGGATGAAGAGAAGAAGAATGGATTGGAAGGATTCCGAACCATCAACTGCACCGAAGAAGAGCATCCGTATGCCGGGGCATACTGGCCGTCCGGCCATATTATCGGCTATGAGCACACCTTTGTGAATTTGGTCTATGAATTGTTAAAAGGCATTGAGACCGGGCGCAATCCTGCACCTGATTTTGAGGACGGCTACCGCAATCAGGCGGTGCTGGAGGCGGTCGAGCAGTCGGCGCGGACGGGGAGATGGGTGAAATTAAACGTTTGATTCCAGCGGGGAAGAGTCTCATACTAGGACAATACCAACTTATGCAGGGGCAATATTGTTTAGGGGGCTCACACCATGGATATGAATCAAATCAATTCCCTTTCTCCGTTTGTACGTTTCGTCAAAATTACGAAGGCCGGCTACCTGGCAGGAGAGTGGCTGGACTACGATAATGTATTCACCTATATTGAGCAGGGCGAAGCCGTATTTATGCTTGGCGGCACAACCTACCCGATTGCCGAGGGCGATGTGGTGCTCATGCATCCGTTTATGCCGCACGTCATCCGCACAACGTCGGAAGTGCCGCTCATTCAATATATTTTTCATTTTGACTGCAATTATGATCCGGTGCGCAGCCAGTGGAAGGAGATCGGCGTCGGAGGCGAGCCGCAACGTCATGTGCCGGACCGCGAGATGCTGTTTGCATCGCTGTCTCCTGTCGCCCATATCCGGGAAGTAGACCGGATTCAATTGAAAAAGCGCTTTTTAATGATGCACAAGGAGTATATGGATAACCGCTATCTGGATTCATTGCTGCTAAAATCAAGCGCCCTTGATCTGCTGGCCATATTTCTGCGCAATCAGACGAGCCAGCCCGCGAAGGAGAACAAGGCGACCAAGGGCTGGTCGATTATTGAAAAATGCATAAACCTCATGCAACAGCATTTCAGTGATCCGGCTTTGGACAATCATAAAATCAGTGAGCATGCCGGCATATCGACCAGCCACCTGTCGCATTTGTTCAAGGAACAGCTGGGGATTACCGTTCATAAATATTTGACGTATGTAAGGATCGACCATACCAAGCGCAAAATTCTGGAAGGCGAAGATACGCTGACGCAAATTGCGGATGAGGCTGGATTTTCCAGTATTCATCATTTCAGCCGCACATTCAAAAATATGGTGGGCATGACTGCCAGCCGGTATATGGCGGTTCATTCCAGCTCCAGCACCACTAACGGTCAGAACAAGCCGGTCAAAACCAGGCGGATAGGAGATAAATAGAATGCAAAATAAAAAAATCGTATTTACAGCCCCATGGCAGGCGGAATTTCAGGAGGAGACGCTGCAAACAACTGGCTTGGAAGCCGGGCATGCCCGGGTGATAAAACGCTATACACTGATCAGTCCGGGAACGGAGCTGGCCTGTCTGTCCGGCGGGGAAAGCTGGTTTCCGATGCCGGATGTGCCGGGATATGCGGCGGTCAGCGAGATTGTAGAGCTGGGGGAGCAGACAGACGGGTTCCAGATCGGCGACCTTGTCTTTCATTACGGCAAGCATTGCCAGTATGAATTGGTGCCGGTCTCGGGCGTCTTTCTGAAGGTTCCTGCGGATCTGGAGCCGAGGCTTGTTCCTTTCACCCGCATGGCGACTGTCGCTATGACTTCTGTAAGGGTTTCCAATATTGAGCTGGGAGACACGGTTGCTGTTACCGGGCTTGGTCTGATCGGCAATATGGCCTCCCAATTGGCCCGCTTGCAGGGAGCCAATGTGATTGGGATCGATCTGTCAGAGGAAAGGTTAAAGCTTGCCTCAGCTTGCGGGCTTGCACTTGGCGTATCTGCGGGAAGCAGCGACGTAGCTGCCGAGGTTCGTGAAGCAACGGGTGGAGCGGGCGTGTCGGCATTGATAGAAGCGACGGGTGTCCCGAAGGTAGCGGTTGACAGCCTGCCGATGATCGCCCGGTTCGGAGAACTGATTTTCCTCGGCAGTCCGCGCGGGGAGTATACAGCCAATGTAACGGATGTGTTCAATTACAGCCACCTGATTGGAAGAGGGTCGATTACGTTCAAAGGTGCCCATGAATGGCGTTTTCCGCTGGAGCCGGATAAATTCACCAAGCATTCGCTGGTACGAAATTCGGCCATCGTCTTTGATTTGATCCGTGACAAGAAGGTGCACATCGAGCCGCTGATCAGCCATATTCTCAAGCCGGAGGAAGCGTCCCAGGCTTACGAGGGGCTTCGCCACCATAAGGATGATTATAACGGCGTATTGTTTGACTGGTCGGAGTAGGGTTTGGAGAGAAGAGAAAACGGCAAGTTCCGGGGTACATGCATCCCGGAACTTGCCGTTTTTGCTTCAAGGCAGCTTGCTTGAGGAAGCTATAAGTCAAGCATTAATCTGCACTTGCCGTAATGTGTTCCCACTTCTCAAATTCCTCGAGCATGGAATTAAGCTGTGTACGGGCCATAACGAGCCCCATGCTGCCCAAAGCCAGTCTTCTTGGCGGATTATCCGTGCCTGCAATATCGGCCACTGCCGACATTGCCTTTTCGACA
Source organism: Paenibacillus pinihumi DSM 23905 = JCM 16419 (assembly GCF_000422505.1). Taxonomy (GTDB): domain Bacteria; phylum Bacillota; class Bacilli; order Paenibacillales; family Paenibacillaceae; genus Paenibacillus_D; species Paenibacillus_D pinihumi. The sequence goes on from NZ_KE383865.1 coordinate 441,418, forward strand.
TTGCCATAAGGCGCAGTCTTGGCAAGATCATTGTACCAATCATATACCGGTTGATAATCTGGAATTTCACTTCTAATTTCCTGCGTATTTCCTTGGAAGCCTGTTTTGAAACCGGCAGGCTCAACAAGTGTAACGTGTATGCCCAGTTCCTTCACTTCTGCAGCCAGACCTTCGCTAAGGCTTTCGAGGGCAGCCTTTGAACTGCAGTACACAGGCAAGGTTGGCAGACTTTGGACTCCGCCCATAGAGGAAATGTTGATAATATGTCCGGAGCGATTTTGCCGCATTTGTGGAAGAACGGCTTGAATTGTGCTCATTACACCAAATACATTGGTTTCGTACTGCTTCCGGGCCTGGTCAACGGTTACTTCTTCAAAAACCCCCGCTTGCGCGTATCCGGCATTGTTCAGCAACACATCAATTTTTCCATATTGGTTCGTGACCTTGCTGACAACCTGATTGACCATGTCCGGATCAGTAATATCCAGAGCAAGCACTTGAACGTTGCTATAATGGCCAAATTCTGAAGCAGCCTTGGCTGTATCCCGCATCGTAGCCACGACATTCCATTCACGCTTGGCAAACTGCAGGACCAGCTCCTTGCCGAAGCCTGTTGATGTTCCAGTAATTAGGATTGTTTTGCTCAATTGTATTCCCTCCTGGTATAAATTCGAGCAAGCTCAAAATCATCATAAGTTTTAAAGTGGACTTTAAGTCAAGGCTTCATATAGAAAAAAATCCTCGCCCTTGTGGATATGGGGGAGGATTTAACCTGCCGATCTATTTCGGTGCTTCCGATTCACTGATGTACTTGAGAAAGCTGTCTTCCGGATTTCCGTCTTGAATCTGCTTATAGACCTCCAGCTTTTGGCTGACCGCTTCGAAAGCCTCGCTCAGCACCTGCTGCTTTCTCTTTATTTCTGCTTGATGCGCTTCAAGTATCGCCCTTCTTTGCCCAATCGTCGCTTCTCCCTGCAAGGCAAGATCAACAATTTTTTTCAGGTCCGCTACGCTCATTCCGGTTGCGCGGAAGCAGGTCATTAAGCGAATCCAGTCCAGATCCTTTTGTTCAAACATACGGTTTCCTTTATCGTCCCGGCGGATATTTGGCAGTAGCCCTTCTTTATCATAAAATCGGATCGTAGGTGCGGGGCAATTTAATTTTTCCGATGCTTCTTTTATTGTAAACAATGTGCTCCCCCCAAAGGTAAGTGTATATGGTCTCCCAGCTATAATCTTGTTTCCTTTACATTTGAGCATCAAGCATCATGTCATTCCATTATACCTATTAAACTGAGCTTTAAGTCAAATCCTTTAGGGTTTGTCCCGCAAAACAGAACCGGAATGGGAATGTGCCATAATCAGAACAAAGAAGCATCCAAGCCACATTTACAGTGGGGCTGGAAGCTTCTTTGCTGTTTATTGAAAAGCCAAAAAGCGGCAGAAGGGAAATCGTCTTTTACTTTTTAGGACGATTACTTTTTGACTCTATTCGAATGCATTTTCGGATGTAATTAACTTATTTTTATTCCAAAAGGGCCTGACTTTTTACGCATGGATTCTGCCAGCCGTGCTCTTAAATGAACCATCCATTCCGGTTCATGAAGCCACTGCTCGGCAGTGGAATGAAGCGTGCGGGCATAACCATATAATGATGCAAATCGCCGGCATGCAGGCATTATGTCGGCGTGTTCATCTGCCAGCGGATACTCCGCGGCATATCCTTCCATGAACAATTGCTTTTTATCCGCATAAGCTTGCGGGTCAATCAAGTCCTGCAAGCTGTCCAGCGCGTTGGCGATATCCAGGGCATACCAATGGTACATGGCATCATCAAAATCGATTACATGACAAGAGCGCGTTGCCTCATCATAAAAGACATTATCATATTCAAAGTCGTAGTGGATCAGTCCGTAATTGGCTTTGGTAGCAGGGATCGTTGCGAAAAAGTCCCGCAGCAGCCGAGCCTCCGTCTTCGCAGCTTTTTCATTAGGGAAGCCAACCAATATATCCTCAATCCAATGCAGCACATCCAGATGGGACCAGCGCCGATGATTGCCAGGAACGTATTCACTGGATAAGCGGTGAAGCTGTCCCAATGCCTGACCGTAACCATACACGATTTCATTGCCAAGGCTGGTGCTGCTCAATTGAACGCCAGCTACCCGCTTAAATACGGAAGCATAGTATTCGCCCCAGGGAGTAGTTGCGATGACAAGCTCTTCGCTGTCCCTTGCAGGAATGGATTCCGGTACGCTATAGCCGCAGGAACGCAGATAGCGGAGAAATTCAAGCTCCGCCATTACGTTTTCCCTGAATTTCCCGGAGCGTGGAGCAAACCTTAATAGCCTGGTCTGATCCTGGTCCTGAAACGGATATATGGCATTGGAGGAAATCCGGTAATATTTAAAAAGCTCCAGCGACAGTTGATCAAATTTCCAGTAACCGAGCAGCATGCTGGCCAATTCTTCGTTATGGAATAAATATTTCAGCTTGAGTATGCGGATGACCCCTTTCAAAGTCATATAACTGGCTGCAAAATATGTAAAGTCAATTTCATCGGAAGAACATTTCACACGGCGGCTTGCTCGAAAGAGAATGTTAATGACTCATAGCACCCGTAATCATCGCTATGATAATCGTAAATACGGTTCCGAGCAACGAGGTGAAAATACTAATCGCCCAGAAACCGGGCGTTTGATCCCGGATCTTTTTCAAGAGTAAGAAGAAGAACAAAAAAAATAAAAAACCTACGACCGCCGCAACTGGAAGTTCCATGGATAACCACCCCTTTCCGTCCGTCCAGTATATCATGTTTAAATATTAAATTATTGATAAATTGTAATATTTAAGGAGTTGTAATTTGAATCCGAAGTCTGCAAAGGCACATCCTAGCAATTCTTGTAACTTTCATAGCCCATCATTATCATATATAATCATGGGAAACTTACAACTTATTTGTCAGGAGCCATCAACGAATGACCAAAAAAATACTGATTGTCGAAGACGATGTCCATATTTCGAATATTATCAAGATGAATTTGAATCTGGTGAACTACACAACCGCCGCGGCATATGACGGTATGGCGGCACTGGAGCTGATCCGGCAGGAGAAGTTCGACTTAATTCTGCTGGATGTGATGATTCCTCAACTGGACGGCTTTGCCCTGATGGAGCGGATTAAGCCCTATAACATTCCGGTTATTTTCCTGACAGCCAAAAATTCGGTCTACGACAAGGTGAACGGGCTGAAGCTCGGTGCAGACGATTACATGGTCAAGCCGTTCGAGGCGATCGAGCTGCTGGCCCGGATTGAATCCGTACTGCGCAGATACGGCAAGGAGGAGCGGATCATGGAGTTCCAGTCCATCCAGGTGGATTTGGACAAGCGGGAAGTGACCCGACTCGGAGAAACTGTGGAGCTGACACCCAAGGAGTATGATCTGCTCGTTGTGCTGATGAAGAACAAGAACATTGCCTTGTCGAGGGAACAATTCATCGATAAAGTATGGGGCGGCGACTACTATGGCGAGACGAGAACGGTCGATATGCATATCAAGTCACTGCGTAAAAAGCTGGAGCTGCAGGATCATATCAAGACGATCTACAAAATGGGCTACCGTCTGGAGGATTAGGAGGGAGAAGGAATGAAATTTTGGCAGAAGATCTTTTTTCTCTCCATTCTGGTCTTCATCGTTATTTTTAATGCGGCCTCGGTCATGGTCATCGAACGCAGCCATAACCGGATGCTCCAGCAGGAGATTAACGGGGCGATCAGCCAAAATATGAGCATTCATTCCAGTGTGGATGCCATCGTGCCGATTTTGCGGATTTATGACTCGATTGATTATGAGAAGACAGTTCTGTCACGGATTGCCGGTGAATTTGTGGATAAAAACGGCGACCAGCAAGTATTTATCGATATCCGTGACGGCTCAGACCGTGTGGTGTTCAGCAATCTGGACTTTCAAATGCCAAAGGAACGCCAGGAGCTGGACGGGCTTGCGGAGAACGAAATCCGGTATGTGCTTAGGGACATCGGGGAACGAACCATCCTGTTCACGACGAATACGACGGTCATTAATCATAAAACCTATCTGTTTACGTACATGCTTGATGTGACTCCTGTCTATCAGGAACGGATTGCGCAGTATCAATTTTTCGCCCAGGTGGATATTGCGGCCTGCCTGCTCTATATGCTGGTCATGTTCTTCGTCAGCAGGGGACTGACACGTTCAATTGACAGATTGAATGAGACGGCCAAGGTGATTGCCAAGGGGAGCTTTTCCGAGCGTGTCCGGTTAAAATCGGGGGATGAGATTGGGGAGCTCGCGCTGAATTTTAACAAGATGGCGTCCGTGGTGGAGGACAAAATCACGGATCTGGAACGGAACAATGAACAGAAGCAGCGGTTTATAAATAATTTTACGCATGAGCTGAAAACACCGCTCACCTCGATTATCGGCTATGCCAACTTTTTGAGGACGACGAAGTACAAGGAGGACCTGTTCCTCGACGGGTTGAATGTTATTTATTCGGAGGGCAAGCGGCTGGAGTCGCTGTCGCTCAAGCTTATGGATCTGATTTTGCTGCAGGAGGATCATTTTCAGATGGAGGAGCATGATCTGCAGGATGTTATTGCAGAGGTCAAGCCCGCGCTTGAGATGATGGCGAAGGAAAAGCAGGTCCAGATTATCACCGACTGCGAGGAAGGCACCCTGTTGATGGATAAGGATTTGATGAAGGTGCTTATTTTTAACCTTGCCGACAATGCGCTCAAAGCGTCCTCGGAGCGGCAGCAGATTGCGGTTCGCACGTATTGGCAAGACGGGCACTATCATTTGCAGATTGCTGACGAGGGCATTGGAATTGCCAAGGAGCATCAGGATAAAGTATTTGAGCCGTTCTATATGGCGGACAAGTCCAGGACACGGAGCCGTAACGGGGCCGGGCTTGGGCTGTCCATCTGTCAAAGCGTAGCGGACATGCATCAGGGTGTGATCAGCATTCGCAGCAGCGAAAATGCCGGGACTACGGTCGAGGTCAGCTTTGCGGGAGTGCGCGGGAAAGGCGGGGTGGAGCTGTGAAGAGACTTATGCTCATGATGCTTTGCGCTGTGCTCATGATGGCAGTGACCGGCTGTCAGGGATGGTTCAATGCAATTCCGAAGGATGCCGTCATGGTCAAAAAGATCACAAAGGAGCATACCGCGGATAATGATTTTGAATACGAGGGCGTACTTTCCCAGGCGGCGGTGAAGACCTTGAGCTTTAATGCGATCCGCAAGTATTATGATGAAAGCTTGAAGATCGATGATTTTCAGTTTGAACTATCCGCTGTCAATCAGAATAAAATCACAGAGCTGTTCAAGGAAACAAAAGTAGCTCCTGGTCCATCCCAGCTTACTGTGAGGGAAAGCATGACGCAGTTTGATTACAAAAAAGCGCTGGATGAAATCCCCGGCGGACTGTACTATGTTACGTTGACCCGGTCCGCCAATGTTTCGGAAACCTATGATGTTGTCCTGAACGCCAGAGATGGCGAAATATTGAAAATATCCAAGACGGCGCGCGCCAGAACGAGTGCGGAAAGCAATCAGTCTGAGAGGGTCTTTGATATAGCCGACCGGTTTTTGCAGGACAAAATAAATGTGTCCATATCTGATTTAACCTTCCGCGAAGATCTGCTCCGCTGGAGTATGGATACAGGGGGATTTGATATAGACAGGAAGTATAAGGATACGGTTGAGGTGTTTTACACAGATAAGCAGGACAACAAGCAAATCAGATATTGTATCGTGATTAACACCAGGACAAGTGAAGTTACCGGCTTTAGCAAGGATATTATGGCGCTGCTGAATTATTCCAGACTCTAGTTGAAAAGAAGGATAGCTGAAATAAGCAGAAGCGCTGCTGTTTATCTCATAAGGGTGTTTCAGAAAGACGGATTCCGCACCATCGCAAAGATGGCACGGAATCCGTCTTTTTTTGTCCAAGTCTGCATTTATTCCGGGACGGACAAGGCTGTTCGTTATACCGGATGACTGTTTTTGTACCTGTGGGTCTCCCGTATGCACAGGCTGCAATCTTTACAACTTCTATACAAGTCGATCTAACTTATCATATATCGCCCTACTATACTGGGAGAGTGCCGCAGAAAGAAGGCGATTACTGAACAAATGTGAATATGCCCCCAAAGGCTGCACGCTTCGTATGCCGGGGCAGGAAAGCGGGAAGGCATGAACAGAAATTTTCAACCACATCATAAAAAACGAAAGAGGATCCTGGTAAGCTTGATCCTTGTGCTGGGACTGGCCCTGTCCGGATACGCCCTGTTCTCATCGCTGATCTCGGCAAGCCGGGAGTTATCCGCTTCTGAGACGGGCACTCCGCAGCTGACGGGCAAGAAGGATGAGCAGGCGAGGAAGTCAGATGGACGCCATATTATCGTCATCGATGCCGGACATGGCGGGAAGGACCCGGGGGCTGAAGGCGTGAGCGGCAAATACGAGCGGGCATATACGTTGTCCCTGACGATGAAAATTGCTGCGCTGCTCGATCAGGAGCCGATGTTTGAGCCTCATATGACACGTACGGACGACACATTTATCGGGCTTACCGACCGTGCACGTATGGCCAATGAACTGCATGCGGACGCCTTTATCTCGGTTCACGGCAATACGTTTCCCGACCCTGATATAGCAGGCACAGAATCCTATTATTATGCGGATGACAGTATCCGGCTCGCCAACACGATTCACCAGCAATTAATACAAGCTGCCGGCTTCAAGGACCGGGGGGTGAAGATGGAAGGCTGGTGGGTGTTGAAGAAAAGCGAGGTTCCCGCCATATTGCTGGAAATTGGCTTTCTGACGAACCGCGATGAGGAAGCAGCTATGTTGAGCGATGCCCATCAGAGCAAAGTAGCCCAAGCTATTGTGGATGGGCTAAAACAATATTTTTCCACAAAGAAGTAAGGAAGGATGATAGAGAATGAAGAAGACTTTGATGATTCTATTGACGATGCTTGTTATGGTTACTGCTACAGCATGCAGCAGCGGGGCGGAGAACGGATATGGCGGCGGCAATCCGGGAAGCGGGAATACAACAGGCGGAAGCACGAGCCAGACGGACGGCGGCAGCACCAACACGGCGGACGGTGGTATTTCCATCGGCGCACCCTCTACAACAGAGAAGAAAACCGTCGTATTCTCGACGTTTTTCCCGAGTGATTATTTCAAGGAAGCAAAGAAGCGTTACGAAGCCAAACACCCGAATATTACGATTGACCTGAAATGGGTGGAGACCGATGATGCGCATCTGGAGGACAATCTGGAGAAGTTTACGAAGACGACGAACACGGCCATGCTGTCGGGCAAAGGTCCGGACCTGATCGAGATGGACCAACTGCCTACCGGGGATTATGTAAAGAAGAAGATGCTGGCCAATCTTGGCGATATGATCGATAACGATCCTTCCTTCAAGAAGGAGAAGTATTTTACCAATGTTCTGGACGGTATGAAGGTCAATGGCGGCATTTACGGAATGCCGACGGGATTTTTTCTGTTTGCCCTTGCAGGCAACCAGGATTTTATTGAAAAGAGCGGTGTGAAGATCGATGATGCGAACTGGGACTGGACGACGTTTACAAGTACAGCCAAGGAGCTTGCACAGCATGCGGACAAGGAGCATCAATACGCGCTTGGCAGAAGTCTGCCGGAATATATGGTGCCTCAACTGGTCAATAACCAATATTCAACCTTCATTGATCAGGAGAATGGCAAGGCCAATTTTGAGTCCGAAGCATTCAAGGATGTGCTGAAGCAAATCAAGTCATTATTCGATGAGAAGGTTATCGGCATGGATGCGGGATTGCCGGTCTTCAATGATGTGCAAATTAATTCGCCTGCTGATTATGTGCGGGAAATGAAGCAAAGCGAATTTATAGGAAACAATGGCGCTTACAAGTCCAAGCTGTATTTGAAGCCGCATTCGGGCGGACAGAAGCCGGGCGGCTTCTTCAGAACTTATCAGACGGTCGGCTTGAGTGCGCGCTCGGAAGTCAAGGCTGAAGCATGGGACTTCCTCAAGTTCCTGCATTCAGATGAGATGGCGGATCAGGTCAAAGGCGCAGGCTTCCCGCTGAACAAAGCCTCTTACGAGAAATCCGCACAGGCGCTGCTGAACGTCGGCAAGGTGGAATCTGTGCAGCCGATCGGTCCAATGAAGGGCAAATCATTCGAGATTACGCAAAAAGATATTGATGATTTGGACCGCTTCCTGACGGGTGCCATCTATCCGGTTCAGTTCAAGCCTTCCAAAATTGATGAAATTTTGAGGGAAGAATCCAAAGCTTACTTTACGGGACAGAAATCGATGGAAGAAGTAGCCAAGCTGATTCAGAACCGGGTGACGACTGTATTGAATGAATAGTTCCGGGAAGCAGGGGATGGACCTTGAATGAAAATTCCAAGGCTCATCCCGCTTTCATGGATGGAACAGCAATTGGGAGGTGCAAATATGACAGACCTTCGTTATCCGGCCAAGGCGGTCAGGCTGCTGCGCAAGGACTGGGCCGTGGCCACACTTTTTCTGGCGCCCAGCCTGATCGGCTTTGCGGCCTTCTATCTCATTCCGTTTGCCATGGGCGTTCTATACTCATTCCAGGACAGCACGATTGATGGTTCGTTCGTCGGTCTGGACAATTACAACGCGGTTCTCTCCAGCAGTTCCTTCCGCAAGGCGGCTGCGAATACGTTTATGTTCACCGCTGTCAGTGTTCCGCTTATTATTGCGCTGTCCCTGTTTTTTGCCCATCTGTTGAACCGGAAGCTCTTTCTGAGGAATTGGCTGCAAACGGCCTTTGTGATGCCGCTGGTTGTACCTGTCGCCTCAATAGTCATGATGTGGCAGATCTTATTTGATTGGAACGGAACCTTTAACGTCTGGCTGCACAACCTGAACTGGGGGCGGATTGACTGGATGAAATCAGATTGGTCCATCGGTGTGCTGGCTATTGTATATACGTGGAAAAATATCGGGTACAACATAATTTTATTTTTGGCAGGGCTGCAGAGCATCCCGAAAGATTACTATGAAACGGCGGATATTGAAGGTGCGGGGAAATTTCATAAGTGGATACACATAACACTGGTTTATTTGACGCCTACAATGTTCTTCGTTGTCTTGATGTCGATTATCAACTCCTTTAAGGTGTTCCGCGAAACCTACCTGATCGCAGGCGATTACCCGCATGACCGGATTTATATGCTCCAGCACTATATGAACAACATGTTCCAGTCGCTGGATGTACAAAAGCTGACAGCCGCAGCGACGCTGATGGTCGGCTGCATTCTGGTTTTTGTCAGTGTCATGCTGATGATTGAGCGCCGTTTCCGGAACTTCATGGATTAAGACAGGACGGTGAGACAATTGAGTTTATTCCGCAAGCTTGCGCTTACGGCGGTGATGGGAGCACTCGCCCTGCTGATGCTGTTCCCGATTGCCGTGACCTTTGCCAACTCCTTCATGACTGAAGCAGAAATTGACTATAACTATCACCTGATCGGACAGATGGTCAATGTAGCCGCAGGAGAAAAAGACGGGTTTATTAACCTGAAGCTGGTCCCGGACTGGATCTCGTTCGGCCAGTATGCAGAGGTGCTGGTGCATAAGCCGGTATTTTTGCATATGTTCTGGAATTCGGTCCTTCTCGTTGTGCCTATTATTGCCGGGCAAGCAGTCGTGGCCTCTCTGGCTGCTTACGCATTCGCCAAACTAAAGTTCAGGGGACGGGACAAGCTGTTCGTCGTCTACCTGATGACGATGCTGATGCCGTTTCAGGTGACGCTTGTTCCCAACTATATTATTGCGGACAAGCTCGGCCTGATGAATACGCAGTCCGCCATTATTTTGCCCGGGATTTTCAGTGCCTTCGGAGTATTCATGCTGCGGCAGTTCATGCTGCACATCCCGTACTCCTATGTGGAAGCGGCTAAAATTGATGGCGCGGGCCAGCTTCGGATATTCTATCAGATTATGGTCCCGCTGATTAAGCCGGGTATTGCTGCCTTGATCGTATTGCTGTTTGTAGACAACTGGAATATGGTCGAACAGCCGCTTATTTTTCTGGAGGATGCGTTCAAACAGCCGCTGTCCTTGTATTTGTCACGCATCAATGAAGGGGCCAGAGGGGTGGCGTTTGCCGCCTCCGTTGTATACATGACACCGATGGTGCTGCTGTTTTTATATGCGGAATCTTATTTTATTGAAGGCATACAGCTGTCGGGAATTAAAGGCTAGTACATTTTACGGGGTGAACACATATGGAATTGCAATCGAATGAGCAGGCGGCTGCCGGACGCAAGCGCAAAATCCGGCTGATTGCCGGTCTTTTTATCGGGATGCTGATCGTATTCTCGTTGTTCAGCAATACGCTGGCATCGCTGACACTGCCCAAGGTGGCGCTGACAACGCCAGGCAGGGGCCAACTTGACCATACGTTTGAGGGCAGCGGGCTTGTGAAGTGGAAGACGGAAGTCCAACTGACGAATCCTGCCGGCTGGAAGGTGCAGCAAATCAAGGTCAAGCCGGGAGATGCCGTGAAAAAGGGCCAAACCCTTGTTGCCTATGATAAATCAGCCGCTGAGCAGCAAATTTTGGATGAGCAGGCCAGCCTCAAAAAGCTGAAGCTGTCCATCACAGAGCTCCAGCATAATTATATTGAAGCATCGAAAAGCGGAGAGGACAAAAACGTCGATGACGCCAAGCGGGCGCTTGATTTAAGTGCGATTGATGCAGATACCCAGGAGCGCCGCATTCAGAAGCTGCAAAATGATTTGAAGTCGAACCGTGAGCTTATTGCACCGTTCGACGGGTTCATTACGAAGGTGAACGCACTGGAGGGTCTGGTTTCCGGCGGCAGTCCGGATGTGGTCGTGTCCAATGGGGAACTTGGCTTTGAATTCAGTTTTACTGCGCCGTCTGACGCTGCGGCAGCGCTTAATATAGGCGACAGTCTGAATGTGCAAGTCGTTACGGGAGGCGAGTCCCGTCAAATAGAAGGGGTTATCGCTGATATCCGAAATGCAGATTTGATGAATCAAGACGGCGGGGGCGGCGAAGGAGCGGGACTGGCCGCGGGCAAGCCGATGAAGCAGCTCGTTCTTACACTGAAAGATCAGCAATTGAAGGGCGGCGAACAGGCGCAGGTTGAGCTGGTCAAGTCGCTTCGGGACGTCATTCTCGTACCGAACAAGGCGATACATGATGAAGGGGACAAAAAATATGTGCTTGGCGTTGAGCAAAGAGACGGTCCATTGGGGAATGCCTTCTATGTGCGCAAAGTATATGTCAAGGTTGCGGATGCCAATGAATCCGTGTCGGCTGTAACCGAAGGGCTGTTCGATCAGGAGAGCATTATTCTGGAGAGCAGCGACCCTCTGCAGGAGGGCGACAAGATTCGGATGCAGTAGTGTGTGCGGCTGCCCTTTGTCTGTCAAAGAACGTCAAAGCTACAGATAAAATCAGGGTTATCTGCTGGATGATCATCCGGACGGCTTCGAGCTGGGAAGGCTGCTCAAGGAGCGTTTCGGCCATGTCTTGGCATGTAAGTGAAAAGCTGCTGCTGCAAAGCCGAAATCCGCTGACTCCCGCAGAACACAATATTCTCAGACTGATCGCGATGGAGAATACGAGCAAGGAAATTGCGCTGGGACTGGCGATGAGCCAGCGTACAGTGGAAGCCCGTATGACCGCAATGAATCAAAAGCTCGGTGTCAAATCCCGCATTGAAGCCGTGGCGAAGGGCTGCGACCTTGGTCTGCTGGGTTCATCCCGTCTGAAGGACAGCTAGACAGTGTTCGCAGAACATCTCCTCAAAGCTTACAGTTTGCCAAACTTCCGCTTGTAATGAGACAGTGCAAGCAGCGGGAAAATGTAGCGGTAGCTATGGTAATGTGTATAAAAGTTGCCGGGAAGCCCTGCTCCGGTCGGATAAACGGCGGTCCAGCCGTCATCCTGCAGGGAAGCGATCAATTTCTCGATGCCTTTATTCAGCTCAGCTGTCGGGTACGGCAGGGCTGCAATGAGCGCATCCAGCGCCCAGGCCGTCTGGGAAGGTGTACTCTCGCCTAAAGGGACATACCGCAGCTGCCGATCGCTTTTGCAGGATTCTCCCCAGCCGCCATCCTCATTTTGAATGCTAAGGAGCCACTTGACTCCTTTCTGCACAGTCTCATGACGTGCTGGCAGGCCTGATGCGATCAGACCGGTCAGCGCGGACCAAGTGCCATAGATGTAGCAGATCCCCCATCTCCCATACCAGGACCCGTCTTTCGCTTGATTGTCAATGATCCAGTCTGTTCCCCGCTTGATTGGTGTATACCGGTTATCCAGTCCCACGAAATTCCCCAAATACTCCAATGCCCGGCCTGTCAAATCGGCCTCCGAAGGATCAATCGCAGCGGACTTGGCACCATCAATCGCAAGCCAGGTCAGCAGGTGATTGTCCGTATCCTTCTCAAATGCAGGCCAGCCCCCGTCCTCGTTCTGCATGGACAGTACCCAATTGAGCCCGCGGTTCCATGCTTCGCGCCATTCAGGGCCGGACCGCGAGAAGCCGGACAGCACCCGCAGAGCAGCGGTCGAATCGTCCACATCGGGAATGATAGTGTTCGGCTCTGAAAATCCCCATCCTCCAGAAGGTACACCAGGATTATGTATGCTCCAGTCTCCCGGTTTGTCCTGCTGCTTGCCCCGCAGATAGACGGCGGCACACCGGATCGCCGGATGGCTGTCTGAGAGCCCCGATGTTTGCAGTGCATAAGCAAGCAAAGCGGTATCCCAGATTGTAGAGGGAGAGTTCTGAATCGTGAGATGGCCGTCTTTGAGTCGATATTGCATTGCTTTTATGCCCTGTACGGCCCGTGTAATTAATGGATGGTTCTTGTCATAGCCAAGGGCAAGCAGGGAGAAGATCATCAGGATGGTGCAGCTCGCATAGGTGTAGAATGTTCCATCCGGCTCAATGCGCTGAAGCATAAACGCTTCGGCTTTTTTGGTGGCGGCTTCATGGATATGCCGGGGGACACCGATGAGCCGCTTCACGCCTGCCTCAATCTGATCCTTCATGGCTTTGAATCCCCGGGGCTGATGATCTTCATCCTCTGTGCGGCTATTCTTAAGTCCGGACAGATCGGGTGTCTGTTCTGTTTTAATGGAGAAGCGGCGGTCAGCCATAATCATCATCGGAACCAGGTGCACCCGCGAATAGCCTGAAAAATCAAAGAAACTGATAGGAAAGGAAGCGGGAAGAAGCAGCAGCTCCAGCGGAATGGACGAGATGGCCAGCGGCCACCTGGTTTGTCCGGTGGCTGCAAGAATCGCCTTGGTGAGGATGCTCGTCGCTTTGCCAAGCCCACCCTTGGACTGAATATAGTGTCTGGCCCGTTCCATTCCTTCATCCGAGCAGCTGCTGTAGCCGGAATATAACAGTGCATAATAGGCTTCAATTGTTGCGGACAGATTGCCTCCATCCTCATCCCGGAACAGCTTCCAGCAGCCGTCGGGATGCTGTGCGGCGAGAATGCGGTCATGAAGCTGGCGGATCAATTCCTCATCCTCCATGTCCAGCGTCCGCAGCAGAATAATCAGGTAAGAATCAATGTTCGTTCCATTCTCAAAGCAGAATTCCCACGCCCCGTCCTGCCGTTGCTGGCGCAACAGGTCTGACGTCAGCCGGTCGATTGCCTGTTCGATGCTGCTTAAGATCTGGCTCATATTCAGCGTACCTCCAGAGGTATAATATGCATTATATGTGCGCGGTTATGGGAAAATGAAACCCAGGCAGGCGGATTAAGCAGCTTGTGCGGCAAGCGCACAGTGGACGGCGAGTGCGGTGCAAGAGCATATTCCGCAATCTGAAAGAAACGTTTGTTCGCTTTTTGTGCTACGCTATGGATACAACAAATTAATTATCAGAAAAGAGGGGTTCATGTTGGCAAGAGAAATTTCCAAAGGCAGGCTATGGACCGGTTGGACCATGAGCGGGCTGGTTATATTGTTTATGCTGTTTGACAGCATTTCCAAGTTTTTTAAACCTGCCCAGGTAGTCGAGGGGACGCTGGAGCTCGGGTTTCTGGAGCATCACATTATCGTAATTGGGGTGCTGGGCTTGCTGTCCACGCTTTTATATCTGTTCCCCCGTACCGCATTTTTGGGAGCCATTCTGCTGACGGGCTATTTTGGCGGCGCCATTGCCATCCATGTCCGGATCGACTCTCCGCTGTTTTCGCATATCTTGTTTCCAGTCTACTTTGCACTGCTCGCCTGGGCAGGCTTGTGGCTGCGGGATGACCGGTTGCGCAGGATCATGTTTTCATAAGGAGTAATGAAGCTATTAGAATTTGTATCATTAGATGGTATCCGTCAGGTCTTCCTTATACAGGATTAATTGAAACGGTGTTGAATATATTGTGTAATGCACGTAACCAATGGCGGGATGATACGTACCCGGTCTGTCAGAGAGTTGGCGGATTAACCGGTCCTTCAGACTTGCCAGCTTGGGATGCACCATTGAAGCCATTACACAGGAGGGAAGAAAGTGAGTAAGTCTGCACCGCAAAGCTATGTCAATCATAGGAAGTTTTCTCCGTTATATCATTTTGCTCTTGCACCGCTGTCCATCATTTTGTTGATTGCTTCTGTTGTATATCTTGTAAAAGAAGCCTTCAGTTTCTTGTCGGTGCTTATTGCTGTGCTGACTCTGTGTATCATTCTTCTTGGTATGGTGGTACGGCAATTCGCCACCCGGCTCCAGGACCGTATTATCTATCAGGAGGAAAGCCAAAGGCATCTCCGGCTTACTGGAAAACCGCTGGATGAGAGAATTCGCTTGAAGCAGGTCATTGCTCTTCGTTTTGCCACAGATGATGCATTTCCTTCCTTGTGCCAGCAAGCTGCCGAGGAAGGGTTGGAGCCTGCCAGAATCAAGCAGTCGATTACGAAGTGGAGACCTGATTATCTGCGGGTGTAATCGCTCTGGATGCATTATATAAGAATTCAGGAGCCTGGTGCAGGATAATATCTTGCATCAGGCTCCTGAATTATGTTACTCTATATACACTATTGTAAAGGAGGTGAAGGTAGGTGAATCACGAAATGGTCAACAACCGTATTAGCCAGCTTGGACTTGTTCTGTCTGGCATTATATTCACTTTTTCCGCGAACGGGATCAGTCTGTCCAAATTTGAACATACAGTTGTACCATTCGCGAGAAGACGCCTGCCTTGACCACAACGGATCTTTAGTTATCCTTAAGGGCCGCGCACTTGTTGCCGCGGCTCTTTTTGTGCTTGCAACAGGGTCTCTCAGCTAACCAGGAGGCTCATCATATGACGATTATAAATGTACAAAACTTGAAAAAGTACCACGCTGCCAATCTTGTATTGGAGGATATAACCTTTCAACTTCAGGCTGGAGAGAAGGTCGGACTCATTGGCCGCAACGGGAGCGGGAAATCCACGTTGCTGCGTTTAATTTCAGGTATAGATAAGCCGGATGACGGCATGCTGACCATCCGCAAGGATTTGCGAATCGGGTATTTGCCGCAGATTCCGGCGGAATTTGATCAGATGACGGCCTATGAGGTTCTTGCTTATGCCTATCGGGATCTCATCCGGATCAAGCAGGAAATGTCGGCGCTGGAGCAGCAGATGTCCGGGACGGATTCCCGGCCGGAAGTGATGGAACAGCTTCTGAATAAATATGCCCTTCTCCAGGAACGGTTCGAGCAGGGCGGCGGTTATGATATGGATGCTGCAATTGATCAGGTGGCTGGCGGGCTTCGAATTGACCGCAGCTATGACAGCCGCATATTCGGCAGCTTGTCCGGCGGGGAGAAGACCCGGATTTTACTTGCTTCCCAGCTTGTGGTTCAGCCGGATTTGCTGCTGCTTGACGAACCGACGAACCATTTGGATATCAAAGGGGCAGAGTGGCTGGAGCAGTTCATCCGCAATTGCGGCTGTGCCTGTGTCATCGTATCGCATGACCGGTATTTTTTGGATGCCACAGCTAAGAAGATCATTGAGCTGGAGGACGGAGAGGCGCATCTGTATTTTACCAACTACAGCGGCTACGCCAAGGAGAAGGAGGAACGGCTGCTCCGGCAATTTGCCCAGTACAAGGAACAGCAGAAGGTGCGGAAAAAAATGATGGAGACCATTCGCCAACTGGAGGAATGGGGGCGGATTGGCGGCAATGAGAAGTTCTTCAAGCGGGCCGCCGCGATCCGCAAGGCAATGGATCGGATGGAACTGGTGAAACGCCCGGTGCTGGAGCGGAAAGCTGCGGACTTTGATTTATCCCCGTTGGAACGCTCTGGCCGCAGAGTCATTACCTTTACAGGGCTGGCGAAGCAGTTTGGCAGCCGGATGATTTTGCAAGATGCGGAAGGCAGTCTGCTCTATGGGGAAAAGGTTGTGCTGCTCGGCGATAACGGATCGGGAAAAACGACGCTGTTCAAAATGCTGCTCAGCCAACTGGAGCCGGATGCAGGTGAACTGGAGCTCGGCTCCCGCACAGAAATCGGATACTTGGCCCAGCAGGAGCCAGTGGAGCATGGCAAGCTGACAGTACTGGAGTTTTTCCGCATGGAAGCAAGGCTGGAAGAGGGAGAAGCCCGGGGCATACTGGCAAAATATCTATTCTACGGCGCGGATGTTTTCAAGCCGCTGCATATGATCTCAGGCGGAGAATGGACACGGCTGCGGCTCGCGCTGCTTGTTCTCTCCAAGCCGAATGTGCTGCTGCTTGATGAGCCGACCAATCATCTCGACTTGGATTCGCGCGAGGCGCTGGAGGAAGCGCTGGAGCAATTCCCGGGAACAATTCTGGCCATCTCGCATGACCGGTACTTCATCAACCGGCTGGCTCAGCGGGTATGGGAATTGAGAAAGGGTAAAATTGCAGCTTACCTTGGCAATTACGATGCGTACAAGGCAAAGCGTGATGAACGAATGGAAGCGGAACATGTGCCTTCAGGGAATACTGTGCACAAGCCGGAAACCAGGTCTGCAGCCGGCTCTCCTGCAAGCAAGCCAGCGGGTAATCCTCATAATAGCAAGCAAGAGAGCAAGCATAACCTGGAGCGGTTGGAGGCCGAAATCGCAGAGTTGGAAGCATGGCTTGCCTTGGCTGATGAGGAATTGCATCAGTTTGACCCGTCTGCAGATCCGGAACAGCTTGAAACGAAGTGGCGTGAACGTGAAGAGCAGCAAGCCCGTCACGACGGGCTGATGGAGCAATGGGTGACATTGACTGAATAAAAAAATTAAGCTCCCCGGAGATTTGTCCGGGGAGCTTTTTGTCATAAGATTTTTACCTTACATCAGATATAGCCATAAGCTATAACCAGTTATAGTTAATTGGATTTATTAATATCCGAGTAAATATGTTATCTTTTTAACTATAGAAAAACGAGCCGAATAAAAAGCTCTTCATTGATCTTAACAAGAGATTGTAATTCATATTATATTGCAGAGGAGTTTTTACATGAGAAGCGGTAACCTGGGATATCCCCGCATTGGCCGGGACAGAGAATGGAAGAAAGCGCTGGAGGCATTCTGGGCCGGCAAGCTTGAAGAGGAAGCGTTCCACGCGGAACTGAAGGCTATTCGTCTTGGCAATCTGAAAGCCCAACAAGAACAAGGAATTGAAGTGATTCCGGTTGGCGATTTCAGCTACTATGATCAAATCTTGGATACATCCGCAATGTTCGGACTTATTCCAAGCCGTTTTGGCTATGAGGGTGGCAAGGTTGGCTTGTCCACTTACTATGCGGTGGCGCGTGGTACCCGTGAAGCAGCAGCTTCCAGCATGACCAAATGGTTCAATACGAACTACCATTACATCGTGCCTGAGCTGGAAAGCACATTGAAGCCTGTACTGACCGGGAATCGTCTGCTGGATGCTTACCGCGAAGCGAAGCAGGAGCTTGGCATCGAAGGAAGACCTGTACTGGTCGGCTTGTATACATTCGTGAAGCTGTCCAGAGGCTATGCGGCAAATGAACTGGAAAGCTGGATCGACCGCCTGCTTCCGCTGTATGTTCAAGTACTGCAAGAGCTGGCTGCTGAAGGTGTACAAGAGGTTCAGGTTGACGAGCCGATCCTGTCCACTACTCTTGGCAAGGAAGAGCTTGCTATTGTTGCCCGTATCTATGAGACGCTGGCGAAGGAAGCTCCTGGCGTGAAGCTGTTCCTGCAAACGTACTTTGAGTCTGTTGACCATTACGAAGCAGTAGTTGCGCTTCCTGTTCACGGAATCGGTCTTGACTTCGTTCATGACGGCGGACGCAACCTGGAGTCGGTCAATAAGCACGGCTTCCCGGCAGACAAGGTGCTGGGCGTTGGCCTGATTGACGGAAGAGGGATCTGGAAAGCAGACCTTCACAGCAAGCTGGCGCTGCTGAACACGATCAGCCAGACTGTTGCTGCTGACCGCATCATCGTACAGCCTTCGAGCAGCCTGCTGCATGTTCCTGTAAGTGCAAAAGGCGAACTGAAGCTGGACGCTGTCCTGCGTGACGCGCTTGCTTTCGCTGATGAGAAACTGGCTGAGATTGCGCTGATTACCAAAGCCGGCAACAATGGCATTGAAGCGGTAGCTGCTGAGCTGGAATCTGCAAGCAACAGCCGCAAAGCATTGGAGCAATCTGCTTCCCGTGCCCGCAAAGTGGTACATGAGCGTATCGCAGACCTGGCATCTCAGCCATCCGACAGACCTGCAAGCGTCGAAGCGCGCAGAAAAGCACAGCAGGACAAATGGCAATTGCCATTGTTCCCTACAACTACAATCGGAAGCTTCCCGCAAACGCCTGAAGTTCGCCGCGCACGTCTGAAATGGCGTAAAGGCGAATGGAGCGAAGAGCAGTACGAGACCTTCATTAAAGACGAGATCAAAACCTGGATCGATATCCAGACAGACCTTGGCCTGGATGTATTCGTACATGGTGAATTTGAGCGTAATGACATGGTGGAGTTCTTCGGTGAGAAGCTGGCCGGATTCGCGTTCACTTCCAACGGTTGGGTACAATCCTATGGCTCCCGCTGCGTGAAGCCGCCAATCATTTACGGAGATGTTGAATTCACGGCTCCGATGACAGTTGCTGAGACTGTTTATGCACAATCCCTGACAGCTAAGCCTGTTAAGGGCATGCTGACAGGCCCGATCACGATTCTCAACTGGTCCTTCGTGCGCGACGACAAGTCCCGCGAAGAAGTTGCTTACCAGATCGCGCTTGCTCTCAGAGAAGAAATTGAAGCACTGGAAGCAGCAGGAATCGGCATGATTCAAGTGGATGAGCCTGCATTGCGTGAAGGCTTGCCGCTGAAGCGCGAGCAATGGGCTGCATATCTGAAATGGGCCGTTCATGCATTCCGTCTGTCCACATCCACAGTAACGGATGAGACACAAATTCATACGCATATGTGCTATAGCGAATTCAATGATATCATTGAATCCATTAGTGCACTGAATGCGGACGTAATCTCCATTGAAACTTCGCGGAGCCATGGTGAGCTGGTGAAGAGCTTCGAGGATTTCACGTATGACAAAGGAATCGGTCTGGGTGTCTATGATATTCACAGCCCGCGCCTGCCATCCGTTGAGGAAATGGGTTCCATGATCGACCGTGCACTGCGTGTACTCGACCCTGCACTGTTCTGGATCAACCCGGACTGCGGACTCAAAACTCGTAAGTATGAAGAAACAGTAGCTTCTCTGCGCAACATGGTAGAAGCAACTGTAGTTGCCCGTCAGAAATACGCTCGTCAAGAAGTATAATTATTAAGTAAATGCTTTAATACGTTTTTCCTGCACAAAAAAACCTCTCTCTTCAAAAGGCGGTACGCATAGCGTATCGCCTTTTGTCATTTCAGGATCATCACTTAGATTTCATTTTCATATAAAGATGTAATCAGGCCAAGCATTCGGTACAATAAGCAGTAAGAGGTAAATCCAAGCATGGAGAGGGAGATGACAATGTGCAGAAATATTAAACCGCTGTTTAATTTTGATCCGCCTGCTACCGACGAGGAAATTGAGGCAGCGGCGTTGCAATTTGTGCGTAAAATTAGCGGCTTTACGAAGCCTTCGAGGGTAAATGAAGAGGCCTTCCAGACTGCGATTGCAGATGTGGCTTCCGCTGCCCGCCAGTTGTTGAATTCGCTGGAGACAAGTGCCGAGCCCCGTAACCGTGAAATTGAGAGGGAACGTGCCCGTGAGCGGAATGAGAAACGGTTTGGAACCGGTAAGCCGGAAGTAACCGGATAATCCTCTTGGGGTCTGAAGGGATTTTTGAATACAGCAGTCTATTTTTTCATATTCCTTTACAGGAATATTCCGATTAGTATATATTAGAGGTATGATTCAAGTTTGGAGTAGATGGGTATGAATGTAACCACGTTTAGTGCCTTGGCCGAGCCGAATCGGCTGGATATCGTCCATTTGCTGCGGGAGGGACCGCTCCCCGTAGGCGAAATTGCCGGACGTCTGGAGCTGAATCAGCCCCAGACATCGAAGCATTTGCGTGTGCTCAGTGATGCCGGGCTGGTGGAGGTGCAGGCAGCGGCGAACAAGCGGATATATAGCCTTCGGGCTGAACCTTTGGAGGAGATGAATACGTGGCTGGATAGCTTCCGGAGCATGTGGGAAGACAGATATGACCAATTGGATGCCTATCTTCAGCAGCTGCAACACAAGAAGGAGGACAGCTAAGACTGTCCTCTGGAGTGATTCTGTTTCCCGATACCTGGCAGGTAAAAGGGAGTGTATTTCCCGTTCGTCCTGTAAGGAGAAGTTCGCAAATACCAATAGCTGTTCATCCGCTGCGTCCATGCAGGAGATGGGCAGCTGTTTTTATATGCCATAACTGCTGCCGGACTTGCCAATTGCGTATGGAATCGTTATAACTATAAGATATATAAGTTGAACAAAAGAAATAAACATCGATAGCCAGAGTGTGAAAGGATTCTGAAGAAATCCGGGGGCAACAGCGATCGACATCACACGGCGGCCCTACGTGACATTCATTCGTTCAACTTATATAGAATGAATGCCGTATTTCAGGTTGACGTATCGCGCCACAGGCTGAGTATCAGGTGATAGGAGCGTCAGAGAGGACTATGAATCATGACCTTACAACAATTAAAATATGTGCTTGAGGTCGCCAACCGCGGTTCGATGAACGAAGCGGCCAAGCGATTGTTCATATCACAGCCCAGCTTGTCCAATGCCATTAAGGACCTGGAGAAAGAGCTTGGCATTACCATTTTCGAGCGGACGAACAAGGGGATTTTTCTGTCCAAGGAAGGGGCGGAATTTCTCGGCTATGCCCGCCAGGTTATTGAACAAGCGGAGCTGCTGGAAGGACGGTATTTGAACGCCAAGCCTTCTCCGCAGCATTTTTCGGTATCGGCACAGCACTATGCTTTCGCTGTTAATGCGTTCGTCAAGCTGGTCAATGACCATGGCAAGGATGAATACGAGCTGGCACTACGGGAGACAAAGACACATGAGATTATTCAGGATGTGAAAAGCCAGCGCAGCGAAATCGGAATCTTATATTTGAATGAGTTCAACTCCAACGTGATTAACCGGCTGCTTAAGGACGCGAACCTGAAGTTCACGAGCCTGTTCACAGCCAAGCCGCATATATTTATCAGTGTCAAAAATCCGCTTGCCAAGCAGTCCGTCGTCACTATTGACCAGTTGGATGAATACCCTTATCTGTTTTTTGAACAGGGGGAATTCAACTCTTTTCATTTCTCGGAGGAAATTCTGAGCACCCTGACCCATACCAAGAGCATCCGCGTCAACGACAGGGCAACGCTCTTCAATCTGCTGATCGGCTTGAACGGGTATACCATTTCCACGGGTGTATTGAGCGCAGAATTGAACGGCAATGATATCATCCCGGTGCCGCTGGACTGTGAAGAGACGATTAATGTCGGCTGGATCAGCCACCAGAATGCCGCGCTCTCCATGCTCGCAACCGAGTATATTGAAGCCCTTCATGAGGCGATTGGGGAACAGAACAGCTAATTTCATAACATAAGATATGCTCTGTACCGGAAAGCCGGACAGGGCATTTTTTTTGAATATAGGCTCAGACAGATTCATCTTATTTAATAGATACATTGCTACTACCGGAAGGTTACAGACTGCTTTGCAGGAACATATTTCCCCGCGGACTTCTCTTATACAAGCCCATCTATGATGAACTTATCATTTTGCTGTGACTGTTGTTCTATTGAATGCCCTCTGGTGCTGTTCTATGATAAGGCTGTCCATAATCTCATAGAAAATGGATGGGCCAAACGAAACAGAGGCACCATCCGGCATTAAAGGGGTCAAACTAATATGATAAAAAAATCCATTCTTATAGCTGTTGCGGCTTTTACAGTGTTTGTCGGATTTGCTGGAGGGTGCTCGACTCCCTCAGCAGTTCCGATGCGTCCGGTATTTGAATTCAGCCACAATCAAAATCAGAAGCAGACGGAGAAAAGTGATTATCCGGATTTGAATCAGATGAATGTTTCGTCTTACTTCCCAAATAACAAAAGCACATTTGTATTGAAGGACCTGGACAGCAAGCAAACTTATATACTGAATGACAATCTGGCCAATACCCGGTATGCGCCGCAATCCACTTTCAAAATATTAAATGCACTAATCGGATTGCAGACTGGAGCAGTAGCTGATGAATATACAGTGAAACGCTGGGATGGCAAAAAACGCTCCCGGGACGTATGGAATCAGGATCACACACTTGCATCCGGGATGCGTTATTCTGTTGTCTGGTACTTTCAGGCTATGGCCCGGGATATTGGTGAGAGCCGTATGCAGGAGTGGTTAAACCGCGTCGACTACGGCAATAAAGATAGCAGCGGCGGAATTGACCGCTTTTGGCTGAACAGCACACTTGAAATTTCTCCTGTAGAGCAGGTTGAATTTATAACGAAGCTTGTTCAGGAAACCTTGCCATTTGACCAGAAATGGATGAAAACTGTAAAGCGCATCATGATTCAAGAGGAAGAGAATGAATATACGATTTATGGAAAAACCGGCGGAAGCACCAATCCGGCATATACCTGGTATGCAGGCTTTATGACGATTGCGGACCGGACGTATGTGTTTGCGACTTATGTTCCGGCGGAAGAGGGAAAGCCTGCGCCAAATGCAGCGGAAATTACGAAGCGAATTTTAAATGATTGTATTATTTCCCGGAAAGGAGACGAGCTATGAAGCCATCACATTTGCAGATTTGGTCTTCAAGCACGCTATTGTTCTTCCTGTTGTTAAGCGGATGCAGCAAGGAAGAGGAGAATCCGGCGGATACGGCCGAGGCGTATCTGTCTGAATGGCAGCAGCAGAATTATGCAGGCATGTATGATAAATTAACGCCGGATTCCAGGTCGAAGCTAACTGGTGATGAATTCGTGGAGCGCTATACGAAAATTTATGACGGCATTGAAGCCAAGAACCTGATCATTACTTCAAATCCAAAGACCGATCTTCCACTGGATAAAAATGTCACCGAGCTGTCGTTCAACTACCATGTTGCGATGGATACGGTGGCCGGTCCTGTCAGTTTCGATCATCAATTGAAGCTGGTGAAGTCGGTGGTCGAGAAGGAAGAAAAGTGGCTTGTCGCTTGGGGGCCTTCACTTATTTTCCCCCAGCTGGGTGAAGGTGATAAAGTAAAAGTGCAAACGGCCAAGGGCGCACGCGGCGAAATTTTGGACCGGAAGGGCAATGGGCTGGCGATAAACGGAAGCATGCCTCAAGTCGGGATTGTGCCGGGAAAACTCGGCGATGCGGGTGAGGATGTGAAAGCGAAGCTGGCAGAAAAATTGAACATAAGTGTGGAGGAAATCAATCGCAAGCTTTCAGCTTCCTGGGTGAAGCCGGATTTATTCGTACCCGTAGCTGTTGTGCCGAAGGCGGAAGCGGATCTGTATAAGGATATGCCGGGGGTAGCAGTTCAAAATAAAAAGCTGCGGGTTTACCCGTATGCCGATGCGGCGGCGCATTTAACAGGCTATATCGGCGAAATTAATGCGGAGCAGCTGGAGCGTCTCAAGGATCAGGGCTATGCGGCAGGTGATTGGATCGGCAAGGCGGGACTGGAGCAGGTCTATGAGGAACAGCTTCGCGGGAAAAGAGGAGTTACCGTATCTGTGGTCGATGCTGGGGGAGAAGTTAAAGAAGTCCTGGCTGAGACGAAAGCTTCTAACGGGGCGACAATACAGCTCACGATTGATGCCGGGCTCCAGCAAAAAATTTATGGCGAAGTCCGTCAGGATGCGGCCTCTGCGGCTGCGATCGATCCGGTCAGCGGAGATATTTTGTCCTTGATCAGCAGTCCGTCCTATGACCCGAACGCCTTTCAGCAGGGCTTGTCCAGTGAGCAGTACAACAAATGGAATGATGATCCAAGGCATCCGTTTTTGAATCGTTTCTCTAAGAGCTATGTTCCCGGCTCCGTCTTCAAAATCATGACGGCTGCAATTGGTATGGATAACGAGCTCCTTAATCCGAACGAAACAAAGCAGATCGACGGACTTACGTGGACCAAAGACAGTTCATGGGGCAGCTATTTTGTCACACGGGTACACAGTGTTGGTCAGGTCAATTTATTAACCGCCCTGATTCATTCCGACAACATTTATTTTGCCCGGGCAGCGCTGAACATCGGTACCGAATTGTTCACGAAAGAAGCGGCCAAGTACGGCATTGGCGAACAGCTTCCGGTCCCTTACCCGTTCAGTAAGTCCCAATTGTCCAATAAAGGCATTCAAAATGAAATTCAGCTCGCCGATACCGGCTACGGCCAAGGACAGGTGACCATGACCTCCCTCCACGCTGCCCTGGTATTTTCGGCTTTGGTCAATCAGGGGGATATCGTCAGTCCGCGGCTGATTATGGAAAATGGCGAAAGTAGACCTCCTGTTATTTGGAAGAAGCAAGCGATGTCTCCTGAGTCAGCCGGAGTGTTAAAGGAGCATCTCGTTGAGGCTGTTACTCATCCTGCAGGTGTCGGTCATGGAACTTATATTCCCGGGGCTTCGATTGCAGGCAAGACCGGCACGGCTGAACTTAAAGCTGCCAAGGGGGCAGACGGGCTGGAGAATGGGTGGTTTATCGGTTTTGATGCGAAAAAGCCTGATCTTCTGCTGAGTGTGATGATTGAGGACGTGAAGGGACGCGGCGGAAGCGGGTATGTGACCAAAAAGGTCAAGCCGGTCTTCCAATATGCATCGACAAGGTAAGCAGTATTGTGGCAGCGGTTGGCTCAAAAAAAGGGATCAGCGAATGAGCTGATCCCTTTTTTACTGAGGCACGGTTTGGGCGGCCGGTGTGTTTTGTGCGCTCATATCCCGTAAAATATAGCCTTTTCCCCGAATGCTTTCGATGGAAATGCCATAATTCGTTTTTTTGCGTATCCGGTAAAGCAAGGAATTGATTTCCTCGGAGGTGACAGGTGAAAGTGCATCTTCCGCTGAGCGTTCAGGCCATACACAGGTGATGATTTCTTCTTTGCTGACAAATTGCCGCTCTTTGCGCATCAGCAGTTCCACACAGCGGAATTCCTTTTCAGAGAACTGGTAGCTGCCATCATGGAGCTGAATTGTTTGCCTGACCGGATCAAGCTTATTGTTTACAGTTCGTGCATGATACTGTTCGGAAAAAGGAGAAAAATCCATTGTCTCGTCCAGCTTCGCGGGGAGAAATGTCATGATAATCATGCCTTTTGCCAGGTGAATCATATCAGAAGGACCAAGAACAGCAGGGACAAAAGGAGTCAGTTTGGTCCCATTAAGTTCTGTGCCGTGCTTGCTGTCCAAATCCATAATAAAATAGTTGCCCTGCTCGAAGGAAATGGAAGCATGCTTTCTGGATATATAAATGTTCTCAAATGCAATATCCGGTTCCCAATGGACGTCTTTGCGGCCTAATAATGTATTAAAACGCTGGAGCTGAATTATTGCTCCGCCTTCAAAAGGGGAGCCGCGCAGGATTGCCAGGGATGAATGTAAGCTCAAATTAACAACCTCTTCTCCGACCATATGTATTTTGCACAGTTATCCTTATACAATATAAACGAATTTCAGCCGCAATTTGTTGCTAAAACGTTCATTTCCTTGGAGAATGGACGGGGACAAAGCAAGACCCTGCCGCAATAAAAACAGCTTCTAAATTAAAAAAGACAGCGGGCCCGCTGTCTTTCAAATCCTATTCGATGAAGCTTAAGCCAAATCCTCAGAGCAAATTTCCCGGTCTTTAAAATAGTATTTCTTGTCATGTTCATTAATTTCCCTAAGCACCTTACAAGGATTCCCTACTGCTACGACATTGGACGGCAAATCCTTTGTAACTACACTGCCTGCTCCTACCACTGTATGATCGCCGATCGTCACTCCAGGAAGAATAATGACACCGGCACCTATCCAGCAATTTTTCCCGATCGTGACCGGTGAATTAAATTGATATCCTTGCTCACGAAGTTCAGGCAGGATTGGATGGCCTGCTGTTGCTATAACTACATTTGGACCGAGCATTGTGTAATCACCGACATAGATGTGTGTATCATCAACCAAAGTCAAATTGAAATTTGCATATATATTTTTCCCGAAGTGAACATGCTTGCCGCCCCAATTCGAATGAAGCGGTGGTTCAATATAGCATCCCTCACCGATTTCAGCAAACATTGTGCTGAGCAAGGCTATCCTTTTTTCGTACTCCAGCGGCCGTGTCCCGTTAAAATCATACAGTCGTTCAAGACAAAGTGTTTGCTCTTTCATCAATTGTTCGTCCCCGGGCAAATATAAACGGCCATCATGCAGTTTTTCTTTCATATTTATTTCCACAACCTCATGAAGAAAATTTGTTTTTACCCAATCATAGTTGTTTTCAATGCTTTGCAGCGGCGGATTCTGGCAATCATCCTGCTCGACAATCAGCCAATCAACTCCGGCCTTGCCGGCAGCTTCGATAACGGCTGGCAGATCAACCAGACCCTGGCCAAGTTCAAGTGTTTTCATTTTTCCTTGTTCATCTGTACAGTAATCTTTTAAATGAAGCAGCGGCAGGCGGCCAGCATATTTTTTGATATACTCAATCGGGTCTTTGCCGGCGAACTGCACCCAGCATACATCCATCTCAACTTGAATTGCATCAGGTGTTGTCTCAGCAAACATGCCGTCAAAAGCATTGTTATCGTCTACTGTGCCATAAAACTCAAAATCATGGTTATGGTAACCAAAAATGAGCCCCTGCTTTCGTACCTCATTACCGATGGTTTCAAGCTCAGCAAACAAGGCGCGCCATCCTTCTGTGCTTTGCGGGCGGTCTTCTGGAAACAGATATGGACATACCATATAGTTAGCGCCGATAATTTTCAGGTAATCAATCTCTCTTTGCAAGTCAGCACGGAGCGCCTGGAGAGAAACATGGCTGCTGAATGCTTTTAATCCCAATTGATCCAAAAGCGCCTTCATTTCATCAGCGGGAATACCGCCATAGCCAGCGAGTTCAACACCTTCATACCCCAGTCCCGCTACCTTCTTGAGAACCCCTTTAAAATCTGTTGCCATTTCTTCGCGAAGAGTAAACAATTGGAGTCCAATTTTCATTTTTCTCATTCCTGATTCCCTCTTTCTGTTTGTAAATTTCAATTTGCCTGCAACTAACTCAACCTCATCTTGCTGCAGTCAGATCTCTTGTAATATTATTGACCCATTTATACTGACGATAACGGATTATGGCAACCGGGAGCTTGATAATCTCATCCAGACTGATAACCGCAAAGAGTAGAATGGGAGGCAGATGCCAAACAAAAGCGCCCAAAAGACCCAATGGCAATATAATGCCCCACATAACGATAGTGTCGCACCAAAAACCAAATTTAGCATCTCCTCCGGCACAGAATATGCCTGCAAAGGTTATTGCGTTTATTGATTTGGCCACACAATAATAGGCGCAAATATACAGCATTCCATTGAGATAGCCGTATGCAGTGCTGCTGAGATTAACTACCTCGAAGAGCAATGGTTTAAGGATTAAAATGGAGACCCCGGCCAAAATGCCGAACACGAGCGCATAGATGTTTAACTTGTTCCCGGCTCTGATGGCCATTTGGGTTTCGCCATTGCCAAGATACTTGCCGACTAGCACAGATCCGCCGCTGGCAATGCCTCCACATAATACAATGGCCAAATTTTTTACAACAGATGCAACGGAATTGGCTGCAACCATATCTGCGCTGACATGCCCGATAATAGCAGCTGTTGCAGCCAAAGCACCGCCCCAAACGATATAATTGCCCTGAACAGGCATGGTGTATTTCAAAAAATCTTTTAGCAAATTGCGCTGAATGCCATCACGCAAAGGAAGCCGGAACTTGATGCTGCCGCGTGTGACAGAATGGACAACACAGCAACCAAGTTCAATGAAGCGCGCTGCAACAGTTGCCAGAGCAACAGCCTTAATTGCTTTTTCAGGCATGTCCGGAAATAAGACAAACACACAAATCAGATTGAAAATGATGTTTAAAATGAGGCATACGGAACTGATCCAGGCACTCAACTTTGCGTTCTCCATACTTCTTATGACGCTAAAATAAATCTGGGAAATGCCCATTGCTAAATATGAAAACGAAATAAATTGCAGAAAACCCGATCCGTACTGAATTAGCGTCTCATCATTTGTAAAACAACGCATTAACATATCCGGGAACAGCAGGGACAGCAAAAAAAAGAAAATCGAAATATACATGGAGAACATACAGGCAATACTAAGCACACGCTGTATGGTCTTCAGATATTTCTTCCCCCAATACTGTGCAGTAAGAATGCCTGCCCCTGTGGCTAGTCCCATATAAAACAAAGTTAATATAAAGGTGACTTGTCCGGCCAAAGATACAGCTGACATAGCAGACTGGCTGACGAATCCCAGCATGATCACATCGGCCGTCACAACCAATGCCGTGATGAGATTTTGCAATGCAATAGGAATTACCAGCCGAATCAGTTCGCGCCTGAAATGAGTGTTTGGGTCTCCCAATTGCAAATCATGCTGCACAATCACTCCTCCTTATATGTTTATACTATAAAAATAGTATAATTTTATGGGGGTTTCTATCATAATTGACTATAATAATATTAAAAACGTATTTTTTTTGGAGGGCGATCACTTGTATTCAAAGATGGAGGTTTTTTCTGATTTATCAGAACGGTTAAACTACAATTTATCCAACTTTCCGCTTTACGTGCGAAAAGGGGAGCTTCGTCAATTTGAAAAATACGCTGCCGCATGTCATTGGCATTCTGATTTGGAATTTATATTCGTGCTTGAAGGTTCGATGGATTTTTTTGTGAATGGAACGGTCAATCGAATTGAAAAGAACAATGGGATTTTTGTGAATAGCAAGCGGCTGCATTACGGCTTTTCGGCTGATATGGCCGACTGCTCTTATATAGTAGTCGTTATTCATCCTTCGCTGATTGGGAAGGAAGCATGGGTGGGGAAAGAGTATTGGGAGGAGAAGTTTGGCCCGAATTCCGAAGATTTTATTTTACTTACAGACAAAACACTCTGGCATCGGGAAATCCTTGACACTGTATACCGGATCTACGATGAAATGCATGGACAACAGTGCAATCCGCTGCGTCTGCTATCCAAAGCGATAGCCTTATGTGCTGATATTGGAGAGCAATTAAAACATCATACGGGCCATTTTCCTAACGATCGATTATGGGAAGCTGTCTGGAGAATGACAGGCTTTATCCATGAAAATTATGAAAATAAGATTGTGCTTGATGAGATCGCAGCTGCCGGCTCCGTGTGCAGGAGCCGATGCTGTGAACTATTCAGTACGTACATCGGTCAAACACCAAACGCGTATTTGATGGAGTATCGCATCCAGAAAAGTTGTGAAATGTTGCAGGAAACAGATCGAACGATTAGTGAAATAGCTATTTCATGCGGTTTTCAAAGTGCGAGTTATTTTACTTTCAGATTCCGCAAGGAGATGGGACTCGTACCACTGGAATATCGAAGACGAATAGCTGAGCTCTAGGACTTTGTTCTTCGCAGCAGCAGGCATAAGGGGAGCGATACTGCAACACAGGCGCTTGCAACGAGGAACGCTTCATTCACACTCAGCGTATAAGCGTCAATGTAAGCCGGGCTTCCGGGGAGCGCGCTATCGGATTGTTCAAGTCTGGACTGATGAACCGTAAACCTCGCATCGAAGAGAGAGGTGAACAGTCCCAGAATCAACGCGCTCGTGATCTGCCGGAGCCAGCTGATGAGAGCCGAAGCATGGCCGGAATATTCACCGGGAACAGCCATCATGCCTGCATTCGTAGCGGGAGTCAAGGCAAGCCCGGTTCCAATATTACGAATTGCAAGCCACAAAATCACTGCACCAAGGCTTGTGCCCGGATGAATGGTGCTGAAGCAGAGCGTGGTCAGGAGCATGATGGTACTCCCGATAAACACCAGCAGCGCCGGTCCGGTCCGGTTGTAAAGCTTGCCGGAGAGAAAAGTTGAACAGGTAAGGCATAATGCTGCCGGAAGGAACATTAACCCGCTGTGCAACGGGGTCAGCCCCTGGATATCCTGCAGATAGAGCGGCACAAAATAAACACCGGTATAAAGGCCAACGAATAAAATCAATGACAGGACGAGACTTGATGAGAACAGCTTTGATTTGAATAAACGCAGTTCCAGCAGAGGGGATGAAGTCCGTAATTCATGGAGGACAAAACCAATGCTGCACCCAAGCCCAATTACAAGACAGAGCCAAGGAGTCGGCAGTGACCAGTCCCAGCGGCTCAGATTGCCGAACAGAATAAGCAGGGACAGGCTTCCGGCAGCGGCGAGCAGCAACCCTGTTTTATCTAGTACTTTATTCTGGTTAGCCGGTTTATGGGGAAGATAACGCATGGCAGCAAACAGCACCCCCAAAGCCAGCGGTATGGTGGTTAGGAACAGCATCGGCCAGTTAAAGCTTTGCAGATAGCCGCTAAGTGACGGTGCAATTGAAGTGCTCAGCACAGTGGAGAAAGACCAGATACTAATAGCATGCGGCTGTTTTTCCGCCGGGACAATATTGTAGATCATCGCAAGAGATACAGGCTGAATCAGCCCGCTGAATAACCCCTGGGTCACCCGAAAGACAATGAGCGAATAAATGTCCCAGGACAACGCGCAGAGAAGGGTGGTCAATATAATCCCTGCAATACAGAATAAAAACAGCCGTTTGCTTCCAAATCGCTCGCTGGCATAGCCGCTGACGGGGGCGACGACACCCATTGCCAGGGTGAAACCAGTAATGAGCCATTGGACCGAACGCAGGTCAGTGTTGAAAATATCCATGAATCCGGGCAGGGCGACATTCAATGCGGCAGAAGGATACATGCCCACAAATGAACCAAGAAACAGTATTGTCAGGATAATCCAGAAAGGCTGACTGCCGCTCTGATGTCCTGTGTCAGGCTTTAATTGTACGACGGTCAAAACTGCACCCCAGTTCCAATTTTTTGTAGCATAAAGTAAATTATACTATACCCAGATTATTAATCGGAATTGATTTATTTAATAGCTGAATAGAATTGTTTGAATGACATTATAGTTCGATTATCCCTGCTTACCTGCATGAAAAAAGCCTGGTGGAGGCCGATTGTTGATGCGGCTTCACCCAGGCGAA
Organism: Paenibacillus pinihumi DSM 23905 = JCM 16419; assembly: GCF_000422505.1. Classification (GTDB taxonomy): domain Bacteria; phylum Bacillota; class Bacilli; order Paenibacillales; family Paenibacillaceae; genus Paenibacillus_D; species Paenibacillus_D pinihumi. The sequence continues at coordinate 473,194 of NZ_KE383865.1, forward strand.
TAATAGATGGAATACAATTCAGTTATGCTTCCCGGGACTGGCCCGCCTGCTTGGGAGCAAGATACAATCCTTGTCTGGAAAGCGAATAGATGGCACAAAGCAATGCGGCGCACATCAGAATACCGCCAACCCATGCGTTGCTGGTAATGGATTCAGCCTTCGTAATGACCACACCACCCAAGGCGGAGCCGATGGCGATTCCGATTTGGATCGAGGAGAAAGTAAAGCTTTGCTGAATATCTGATGATTCCGGGGCGTTTTGAATCAGGTAGCTCTGCTGTGCCGGGGAAATCGCCCAGCTCAATATGCCCCACAAGATAGTCACTAAGGCAAATACATACAAATTAGCCGTCGATACCGGCAAAATAAACATAACAACAATGAATGTACTGACTACAATCAGAATGCTTTTAGCTGCGCCGGCCTTATCCGCCAAGATGCCTCCAAAAAGCCCGCCGCTGACGGCCGACAACCCGAATACAAAATAGGCTGCGCTAATCCAGTACGTATCCAGATGGAGCATGGTTTCCATGAACGGTGTAAAGTAGGCATACATCGTATAATGTCCGGCCAGTGCTAACGTTGTTACGAGATGTGCGCTGATGATTTTCGTGCTTTTAAGCGAGCGGAGCTGAGTCTTTAACGGGACCATATTATCGCTTGGAATCCGACCCAGGAACAACTGGACCGTCACCATAGCGACCAGTGTTAATATAGCGATGATAAGGAACAGGACGCGCCATCCAAAAAAGTCCTGGGCCAGTACGCCCAGCGGTACGCCTAGCACGATAGATGAACTTACCCCCATCGAGATAATGCCGATAACCCGCGCCCGGAAATTTTCGGGTACGATTTTCACAGCGATGGTCAGTGACAAGGTGACAATCAAGGAACCGCTGATCGCATTAATGATGCGGGAGATAAATAAAATGTTGTAGTCTGGACTCCAGAATGCCAGCAGACTTCCAAGTGTGAATACCAGCATGGACCATATATACAGTCGTTTTCGTTCGATTTTAGCTGTCAGGGCAAGCAGCACAGGCCCGGAAACTGCATAGACGAGGGCAAATATGGTAATCAACTGCCCGGCAGTACTTAACGAGACATTCAAATCGTCTGCGATGCTCGGCAGTACCCCTCCAATAATCAGTTCAATGAGACCTGCAGTAAAGGTCGCAATGGTAAGTACGAAGATTTTCAGATTCATGTTGGCCTCCTGATTACAGTTTATTTGTGACTAAAATTCAGCCTGTATAAGCAAGAAAAGAGAAGGCATGCTCATACAGTTGAATAAACAAAAAAAATCCCGGCTAGATGTAAAATGTCTGTTGAACATTTTACTTGTAGCCAGGATGTTTACGGTATCCGGTAGAAACTCTCAAACCATATTATTGAGATTATACGTTGCCTAGTATACAAGACTACTGTCCAAAGATCAATACCAGAGCGGCAATCCATTATTAAGGCCAGCAGCGGACAAGAGATGAGTACAAGTTTCGCAATCGGTAAGAAATTATTCTTCGGTAGCTATGATAAAATTAGGCCATGCCGTAAAGAATAGGAAATGGCTTTTGTACGGTGGGATAAATTTAAATGAGGTGATCGTTTATGGGATTTCAGTCAAGCAAAATATTTGTTAATTTACCGGTAAAGGATTTGCAAAGATCGGTGGCATTTTTCACAGAGCTGGGCTTTGAATTCAACCCGCAATTTACAGATGAGAACGCGACTTGCATGGTTGTGAACGACAAGATTTTTGTTATGCTGCTGGTGGAACACTACTTCAAAACATTCATTACGAAGGAAATTTCCGATACGGGGAAGGATGCAGAGGTAATTGTCGCATTATCGCTCGAAAATCGCGCACGGGTGGATGAGATTGCAGACAAGGCGCTGGCTGTAGGAGGCAAGGCTTCCAATGACCCTGTAGATCACGGCTTTATGTACACCCGAAGCTTCCAGGATCCGGATGGTCATTTGTGGGAATTGTTTTTCATGGATGAAAGTGCAGTTCAGCAAGGTTAAACGTGCAAAGAAAGACCTCTCTATGACGGAGAAGCGGATGTGGTGGACACCCGTTATTTCCCGGTCACAGAGAGGTCTTTTAATGAACGCCTTAGCGCTGGAGTTTCATATGGAGCAGCGGAAACGGTCGTCCCGAACCGTCCAGCTCTGAACGGCCAGTCTGTACGAACCCGTAATGCTCGTAAAATCCTTTGGCCCCGTCGTTTTGCTCATTGACGTCAACCGTCAGATCAGATCCTTTTTGTTCTATAATATGATTTAATAACTGCTTGCCGATGCCTTGTCCATGATAATCAGGATCGATAAACAGCATTTCAATCATTTGGCCGTCTGTGCCGATAAAACCGACAGGCTCCCGGTTCTCATTCAGCGCAACTTGCACTTCAACGGATGTCAGTGCTGCCTCTCTCACCATCTGATGATAGAACTGGATGTCTTCTTCGCTTAGAAAAGAGTGTGTCTGACGCACAGCGCGATGCCATATATCTACGAGTTGGTCATGGATGTCCGCATGGTACGGGATAATTGTCATTGATTTTCTTCCTCCTGCTAAAAAAGAACGGGATAATTTACTTCTTGAATATAACACAAGGCAAGCCAAAAAGCCCGAATCTCCAGTTAAACAGGAGGTTTCAGGCTTAAATTCCGCTTGTAATGGAATCAGATTTTCTATTTGAACGTATCAGCGAGGGATGCAATTTGTGCTGTATCCAGACTCATTTGCCCGTGCATCCGATCGGATAACGAAGAGAATCCATTAAGCGTAATACTCCATCAGCAACTCTGCAGTTTCCTGAGGCTGCTCATTTTGTTCTTCCAATCCTTTCTTTTCCCAGCATGCCTTGCAGGCTTTCTCGGTATCGCACTTCTCGGCATCCTGGCATGTATAACAATTATGAAGATAAAAGCGGGTCAAATCCATTTTATTTTGGTCTGTCATGTGAATCCTCTCCTTTTAAATCTTCTATTATAATAGGTGTGTAAGCTATATCCTTTATGCTTTAATTGTAGCTGCTCATCACAGAATAATATGTGATTTTTTTCACATTAAAACACCTAAATGTTTTGCCTGACGCATAGTTTTAGCTCCCGGCCGGCTTTTTCAAGCTTGGAAATAAGGTGAGATTCACTGAACATAAGAGGATGATCGGGCATGAATCTCAAAAGCCAGCCGGCTTGGATACCGTTTTGCCTGACCCTTGTTCCCGGGCCTGGTCAAAGTCTCCTGCAAAAGGGCCTTGGATAGTGGCAACAGACTAGGTAAATTGGCGGTATCTATGTCATAGGGGCAGCCCGAATCATGATTTTTGGGACAGGTCTTGAGCAGGAAATCAAAGTTGCGGTAGCTAAAAATATTCTCATATTCCTTTAATTTAAAGCGTTTACAAAACATTTTGCCCATTCGCAGCATTACGAGAGAGATAGCCTTCTGGGCAAACAAAATAGGAATAAAGCCGTGCAAATTTTGTCCTTAGGGTATGACAACAGGTATGACAAAATCAGGCTTTAATCCATTCTTTCAGAACAGCGATACCGGGGAAAAGAGCGATTTCATAGTCTCGGGTTCCTGCCCGAAAAAACGAAAAAACTCGTCAAAACGCCGGAATGCGGCTTAAATACAACATTTTTGAGGTGTTTAGTATGTAAATGCCAATCTTTATTGATCAGGCAACCTTGCCAAAATAAGACCCCGCGGGTACAATCCGTCACATTGTTACTCGTAATGAGTATTAATTGATGTAATATTACTCGTTATGAATAATTAAAAAATACTCTAGTCAAAAAGACGGACTAAATGGGCTTAATGATCAAAACCAGATAATCGACACGAAATGACATTATTTTCGAAAATCTTGCTTTATAATTATTCAATATGTATAACTATTTCACAAAAGTAATAGTCGAAAAGGGAGAGGAAAGGAAAATGAATCAACAACAGCTTGCCAAGATGAATATTTACCACATCGCTACAGAGCAAATTGATCAGATTTCAGACAGCTTCCAGGTAATGATGAGACGCAAACAACGCTCACTGAAAGTCAAAGAGTTTCTGAAGCGTCTAGCCGCCGACCCGTCATTGGATAATAGCGGGGCACTTTCGACAACACGAAGCATTGCAGAATGGCTGCACAAAACAGAATATCCGATCAGGCAGGAAATGATATTTGACTACAGTAAGAAGCGCTTTGTGCCTTCAGAAAACAAGCCTTTGATTGATTTGGCTGACCTGATGAGCCGTCTGCTTCAAAAACAGGGAATGGACTGCACCTTTGAGGATATGATGGATTTTGTCCTCTCCGGCGGATCGATAGATGAATTTATGAATGTTTATGCACGTAAACAAAATTAATTAAGAATGCAATTGAATTTTGCAAATAAAAAATGTGGTTATAAAAATATATTTACAAAATTATTCGAAATGAATTATAATCAAATCGACAAATTCTCCAAATGAATAATTCGATGAACAAGCTTGAAAAGTCGGATATTGGCGAAAGAGACTCCAAATTAGGTGAAAATGATGCTGGCCATGGGGAAGGCACGGCTCTGCCATCAGAACGGGAGGCAAGTTATAAGGCTTTATTTTTTTGCTCGAGTGGTCGCGAAATGAATAATGATTTATCACTTGTGTTCATATACCGTCAGGGACGACGGTGAAAATTTAAAGGAGGAAATGTCGAGAACTACAAAAGTCAATCGAAAAGACGATGTCCCCTTAAAATAGTTTCAATATTCAGAATAATCAGAATTAATAAAGACGGTAAGCTGCCTTTAATACAGCGATCCGACAGATCATGTTCAAACAAGGTAAACGGAGGAAAGTGGAATGGAACTCAAACAATATTGGAATGTAGTCAAAAAGAGGCTGTGGCTGGTGATGTTGCTGGTCATTACGACAAGCCTGGCGACAGGGATATATTCGTTTTACTTTATTAACCCGCAATACGAGGCTTCAACCAAGCTCATTGTGAACCAGACGAGTAACCCGAATGATTTGCTGACCAAGCTTGATTTGAGCACAATCAACTCGAATATCCAGCTGGTGAAGACGTACAAGGAAATCATCAAGACACCTCGCATCATGGGCAAGGTTGTGGAACAGTATCCTGATCTTGGACTGACTGCGAGAGAACTGGTCGAGAAGGTTAGTGTCAGCTCCGTTAACGATACACAGGTGATGTCGGTAACGGCAAAGGATAATTCCTATGAGAAAGCAACGAAGATCGCAAATGCGGTATCAAGTGTATTCCAGGAGCAGATTCCGACACTGATGAAGGTGGATAACGTCTCGATTTTGAATGAAGCAGACGCTTCCACCCCAATGGCTCCGGTATCCCCAAATATCAAATTGAATCTGGCTGTAGCATTTTTGATGTCACTGCTTGCGGGTCTCGGCATTTCATTCCTGCTGGAATACCTGGATGACACGGTGAAGACGGAGGAGGATATCCGCAATATTCTCGGATTGCCCACATTGTCCGTTATTCCGAAAATCCGGGAGAATGATTTGGCCGCACAGGGCAAGAAGCAGACAGGACAACATCTGAGGAGGGAAGGCAATGTCACACTCGAAACGTAAGGCACCGCTCATTACGGAAACGAATCCGAAATCACCGATTTCAGAAGCCTACAAAATTTTGCGAACGAACATCGAATTTTCGAATCTGGAAGAAAATATCCGGGTCATCATGGTTACCTCGACCAAAATGAACGAAGGCAAGAGTACAACTTCAGCCAATATGGCTGTCACTTACGCACAATCCAGCAAGCGCGTGCTGCTCATTGATGCGGATATGCGCAAGCCGACTCAGCATCATATATTCGATGTCTCAAACCGCGAAGGATTAACCTCGGTACTGAGCAACCAGAAAGAGCTTGATGATGTCCTTGTTTCGACCTCGATCCCTAACCTGAGTTTGCTTCCCGCAGGACCGGTGCCACCCAATCCGTCAGAAATGCTAGGTTCGACAAGAATGGATGCGCTGCTGGAGAAGAGCAAAGAGTCTTTTGACATCATAGTGATTGATACACCGCCTATTATGATTGTCACTGATGCCCAGATTGTAGCAGCCAAGAGCGACGGTGTCGTACTGGTTATCGATTCCGGTAATGTCAAGAAAGAGGCGGCGCTAAAGGCCAAGATCAGCCTGGATCATGTGAAGGCCCGTGTACTCGGTGTCGTGCTGAACAACATTAACCGCAAAAATGCGGAAGGTTATTACTACTATTACGGCTCCAATAAGGAGAGCTCATAGCTTAATTAGCGAAGAGAAGCCTGCAGTCAGGCAGCATTACAGCAAGATCAGTTACATACATGAAGCTGCGTATTGCTTGAATGATTCAAGCGATGCTGAAGGTAATGTCTCCTGCACCTATATCACTGGAGGCACTCGGTCATGCTGTGGGTCTAACTAAGGACCTTAGACATTATTGTCGGTGGTGTGATGAGAGGCGGGGTTGGATGCCCCGGAATTCAGGATAGAAGAAATAATAGGAAATCATGATTCAGGCTATTGAGCCAATTTGTTGTAGACAAACTACAGGATAGGGTGATGGAAGATGAAAAAAGTGAAAAAAGCGATCATTCCCGCTGCCGGATTAGGGACTCGTTTCTTGCCTGCAACCAAAGCTATGCCGAAGGAAATGCTGCCGATCGTGGACAAACCCACCATCCAGTATATTGTAGAAGAAGCCGTTGAATCCGGTATCGAAGACATTATTATTGTTACAGGCAAAGGCAAGCGCGCCATTGAGGATCACTTCGACCATGCGTTCGAGCTGGAAGACAATTTGTTCAGCAAAGGCAAATTTGAGCTGCTGGATGAAGTTCGCCGTTCCTCCAACGTGGATATTCACTATATCCGCCAGAAAGAGCCAAAAGGACTCGGTCATGCCGTATGGTGCGCCCGTAATTTTATCGGGAATGAACCGTTTGCCGTGTTGCTCGGCGATGATATTGTTCAAGCGGACAAGCCTTGCATCCGCCAGCTGGCAGAACAGTATGAGAAGACACAAAAATCGGTCATCGGAGTACAGAGCGTACCGGACGATCAGACACACCGTTATGGAATTGTTGCACCGTCACAGAAGTTTGGCAGATTGTATGAAGTCAGCCGTTTTGTCGAGAAGCCGCCCAAAGGACAGGCGCCTTCGAATCTGGCGATTATGGGACGTTATGTACTGACGCCGGAAATCTTTCAATATCTTGAAAATCAAGAGGTGGGTGCCGGTGGCGAAATCCAGTTGACGGACGCCATACAAAAATTGAATGAATCACAATCTGTGTATGCATATGATTTTGAGGGGGTTCGCTATGACGTCGGTGAAAAGCTTGGATTTATTTTGACGAGCCTGGGCTTTGCGCTTCGCAACAAAGAGCTTCAAAACCCGCTAATGTCCGCGCTGGAAGAGCTGATGGAAAGAGAGCGGATCAAGCCCCTTCTGATGAAAGAGGGGTGAGCGTGCAATGACGCCTCCAGGACGTAATGAAGGAGAGGCCACGCTGTCTTCTGCCTCCTACCGCAGCGAGCTGCAGCAGAGCAGGCCTCAGGAACGCGGATTGTATCCGATGTGCAAGCGTGCGTTTGATGTAATGGCTGCAGGAGCAGGGATACTGGCAATTTCTCCGCTTCTGCTTATTATTGCGATCTGCATCAAGTTGGAAGACCCGAAGGGCAAGGTGCTGTTCAGCCAAATGCGGGTAGGCAAGCAGGGCCGGACATTCCGGATGTACAAGTTCCGCTCCATGGTGCATGATGCGGAAGATCAGCTTGAGAAGCTGCTGAAGCATAATGAAGTAGAAGGCGCCATGTTCAAAATGAAGGACGATCCCCGCATTACGAAGATCGGACGCTTCATTCGCAAGACCAGCATCGACGAGCTCCCGCAGCTGCTCAATGTACTGCGGGGAGAGATGTCGCTGGTTGGGCCAAGACCGCCTTTGCCAAGAGAGGTCGAGGAATATACGGATTATGACCGGCAGCGCCTTGCGGTAACGCCCGGCTGCACCGGCCTATGGCAGGTCAGTGGACGCAATGAGCTTAGCTTCGCCCAGATGGTGGAGCTTGACCTGAAGTATATCCGCAAGCGCAGCATGCTGCTGGATCTCAAAATTCTACTATTGACCGTTAAGGTCATTTTTTTTCCGAACAGTGCCTACTAATCCGGTCGGATTGCATGTGTAAATCTTCAATAAGGATGGATGGTGAATGTGCACATATTTGAAAAACCGGGATCAATCCTAAAGCTGGCAGGGGGGACAGCGCTGCTGCTAGCCCTCTCTTCTGGTTTGGGATTGATGACGGTGAGAAACACAGAATTCATGTTCCAGCTATCCATACTTGCTCTGTTTGTAATGCCGGCCTTCGTGCTTTCATTAACCAGGTCACAGTATGTATTACCTTATGTGGTCAGCCTGTGGATCCTTGGACCTGAAGTGCGGCGAGTAGCCGATTGGCTGACAGGTGTCTACTCAGAAGTATCGCTCGTCAGCCTGATTCCGCAGATTGCGAGCCTGGCCTTGCTATTAGCGATCAAGCCGCTCAAAGAGCAGCTGTACAGCCGAGTATCGGTCTATTTGCTGATTGGTGCCTACGTCTATGCTTCTGTACTTGGGATTGCGTTCAATAAAGCGGCCGGCGCATTTGCCGTACTGAACACCGTGACTCCTTTGCTGGTATTTTTATACCTGATTACGGTCAAGCAAACAAACGAGTGGAGGACAATGGTGATCAAGGTATACATCGGGCTGGCTGTATTCTGCTCGGTTTATGCGTGGATTCAGTATATGGTGTTGCCTGCATGGGATCACTTCTGGCTGGTAGGGGCAGATATGACCTCGATCGGGAAAGCTGAACCGATGGGGTTCCGCGCTTTCTCTACCTTGAATTCACAGGTGCCGTTCGCCATCTTCCTGTGTACAGCGCTTGTGCCGATGATTATGAACCGGGTCTGGCGCAGCCCCTATGGATTGGTCGGGGTGCTGATCGTCGTCTCGGCACTTGCCCTGACGCTCGTGAGGGGGGCATGGATTACGCTGATTGTTGCAATCGCAGCGAGCATCCTGTTCTCCAAGTCAAAAAACAGGCTGCGTTCCCTGCTTATAATTGGAGTTATTGCCGCCGCAGGGTCGCAGCTTATGCCGTACATTCCGGGCATGGACCGGATATCGAGCCGGGTAACGACGCTGGGCAGCATTCAAGAGGATTACTCCTATAATGACCGGATGGGCATGTTCAGCAGGGCGCTTCCGATGATTATGAAAAATCCGCTTGGCCAGGGCTTCGGTAGTATCGGAAGAAGCACAATTTTGGGCGACAAGGGAAGCTTTGCAGGCATGCAAAGTGTGGATAACGGCTATTTGGCAATACTATCGAACTTTGGAGCTGTCGGGACGCTATGCTTCTTGCTGGCTCTGATTCTGATGTACAAAGCAGCCAGAAAAGGAGCAAATCCGCATTTTAAGGCGCTGTCGAGCACGATGTATGTACAGATTCTGGTGATCTTTTTATTCGTCGGCTCGCTAAGCGGGTTCAATGCGGTAGCCTTCTGGCTGTTTGCTGCGCTGGCCTTGATGCCGGAGCCGGATGGAATAGAAGGAAAAGAGTGAATGGGATGAAAAGAGAACGATTGGAAATTGTGCAGGCATATCGTGCTGTCGTAGCGCTGCTCATTCTGGTCTCCCATGTGAGCATTGTCATGCACAAATATACAGATCAGTTTCAGTTTTTCTATAAGGTAGACCGTTCCGGCGGTGTTGATTTCTTCTTCACGCTGAGCGGCTTTTTGATTTATTACGTCTATTCTGCATATTTGGGCAAGCCGGATAAGATTACCGGATTTCTGGAAAAACGTTTTCTGCGCATTTATCCGCTTGTCTGGTTTTTTACGCTGATCAGTCTGCCGGTATACTGGCTGTTTGAGGATATTGGCAACGGCTCGGAATTTGGCTTGAACATCATTGCATCTTCATTACTGCTGCTGCCCCAGCAGGCGCCGATTCTTGGTGCGACCTGGTCGCTCAGCCATATCGTCCTGTTTTATCTGCTGTTCGCGCTGTACTTATGGCGTCCCAAGCTGATGAAATGGGTATTTGTGCTGCAGCTGATCGGCATCGTTGCTTTGTACGCGGTTATTGATCCGGGGCCAAGCCGCAATCTGTTCAGTCTGGTATTCAGTCATTACAATGTAAACTTTATAGCAGGCGCGTTGTGCGCCCATATCGTGATGAAATACGGCAGTCGCTTTGGCGGAAGCTTTATTGCACTTGGGGTGCTCGGCTATGCGCTGAACTGGTGGCTTCACTACAGCTACAGCTCGCCGATCCCGTTGGAGTTCATTTATTTGCCTGCATCGCTCTGCCTGTTGTATGGCGCTGCTGCTTTTACGAAAGTAAAACGTCTGCCGCGTTTTATCAATGTGCTTGGTGATGCATCTTACTCGATCATTGTTACGAATCTTCCGGCGACCATCTTGTGTGCGACGGTCATGAACAAGCTTGGCCTGTTCAAGCAGCTCGGATTTCCGCTCTGCATCTCGCTCATCATCGTCTTCTCTGCTGTGACGGGCGTGATCGCTTATTATATTGTCGAGCAGCCGTTATCGGCTATGATGCGCAAATTATATGACAAACTCAAACTGAAGCTGAAAAGCAGGGACACGATCGGAGCGGGCAAACCTACGGGAAACCCGGGGGCTGGCAGGTAAATCAAGTCATATACGGCTGATGAGCCGGTTATTTGCATACAAGACGACGCAGAGAAAGGAGAAAACATGATCAAGGTCGCGTTTTTCAACCATACAAGCACGGTCAGCGGTGCTGAAATCAGCATGCTGCTGACGGCGAAGCATATGAAGCGGACGGATGTCCGGCTATTTGCGCCGGCAGGAGAGCTTGCCGACCGGGCGACAAGTGCGGGGCTTGCCTATGTGGAGCTGCCAAGCTACCGGGCACGGATGAGCAAAAATCCAATCAAGCTGATCAAAGGATTGCTTGGCATGGCCTGGGGCGGCGTCAAGCTGGCAAGAGCGGTCAAGGCCGAGGGGATCGATCTGATCCATGCCAATTCACTGCGTGCAGGGATGATGGCCTCGATGTTCCGCTGGCTGCACCGAAAGCCGGTCATCTGGCATATTCGCGATATGCCGCCATCCGGGCTGGTAGGCTCGGGGATACGGCTGCTCGCCCGCCTGGGTACAAGCCGGCTAATTGGCATCTCCAGCGCAGTTTTTCAGGGGATGAGAAGTCCGGCGCTCGCAGTCAAATCCTGCATCGTCCACAACGGCGTCGAGCTGGTGGAGATGGAGGAGTTCACGCGAACTAGGCACCGTAAACAGCTCCGGCAGGAGCTCCAGACCAGCGCCTCCTCTTTTGTCCTGGTCCTGATTGGCCAGATTGCACCGTGGAAGCGTCAGGAGGATGCGATTCTTGCCTTGAAGTCACTGCTGGATCAAGGCTGTGATGTTGTGCTCTGGATTGTGGGAGAACCGAAATTCAGGGAAGAGAACAAGCAGTATGCCGTACATCTGGAGCAGCTTGCCCAGGGGCTGGGGATTGCGCATCGGGTACGGTTTACCGGATTTCGAAATGATGTGTTGGAGCTTTGCAATGCTGCAGAGCTCCTTTTATTATGCTCGGACAACGAGCCGTTTGGCCGGGTGTTGATCGAAGCGATGTCCCAAGGCATTCCGGTTGTAGCTACAGCTGCCGGCGGTGTAACAGAAATTGTCAAGCATGAGGAGGACGGGCTGCTCTATGAAGTGGGCGAAGCGGAGCAGCTGGCCTCAGAAATCAAACGGCTGTATGACAGGCCCGGCCTGCGCAACTGGCTGGGCTGCAATGCAGAACTGAAGGCCAAAGCGATGTTCGATATTAACCGGACCTCCCGTCGAATTGAGGAGGTCTACCGGGATGTCCATCAAGGCCGCCCCAGTCTGCAGACAGGCCGGGGAGAAATAAAGGAGATGGCGTAATGGAACGATTGCGGGTTGCCATTGTACATGATTACTTGAACCAGATGGGCGGTGCGGAACGGGTGGTCGCGGTCTTCCGCCAGTTGTTCCCCGAAGCGCCGATCTATACGACGATTGTCGATGAGCAGAAGCTGCTGCCGGAGCTTAAGAGCGCCACGATCAAGACGACTTGGATGCAGCGCATACCGGGCATCCAGCGGTATTTCAAGCTGTTCTTCTGGTTGTACCCGATGGCGGTCCGTTCGATGAAGCTGGACAATTATGATTTGATCATCAGCTCCAGCAGTGCCTATGCCAAGGGCGTCAAGAAGCCGGGGCATGCGGTGCATGTCTGCTACTGCCATACGCCGATGCGATTTGCATGGGACTTCGATACGTATATGAATGACGTGTCCGCGCCCGGGTTTGCCAAGAAGATTTCGAAGCTGACGACGGGCCTGCTTAGACGCTGGGACCGCCGCAATTCGCGGGATGTGGATTTGCTCATTGCCAACTCCACGATCGTCAAGCAGCGTATCCGTAATTGCTATGATATGGCTTCCGACCTCATTTTCCCGCCGGTAGACGTGAATCGGTTCCAACAGACTGTTCCGGTCAAACCACCGGAGGAGGATTACTTCCTGATCGTGTCCCGGCTCGTCTCGTACAAGCGGATTGATCTGGCGGTACAGGCATGCTCGGCTGCCGGGAAGAAGCTTATTATTATCGGAGGCGGCCCGGACAAGGAGCGGCTGCAGGCGATGGCCGGCAGCACGGTCCAATTCATGGGACGGCTGAGCGATGAGGAAGTGACCGGCTACATGGCCAATTGCAAGGCGCTGCTGTTCCCCGGCATTGAGGACTTCGGCATTACACCGCTTGAGGCTAACGCTTGCGGGCGTCCGGTCATTGCTTTCCGGGGCGGCGGTGCCCTCGATACGATCAGGGAAGGGCTTAACGGGCTCTACTTTGACCGTCAGACGCCAGATTCGCTGAAGATGGCGCTTGAACGCTTTGAAGGAGAGCGATGGAATGCAGAGGCGATTCGTGAGTATGCGCAAGGCTTTAATGAGCAGCGGTTCATTGCGGAGCTGAAGCTGCGCATCGAGCAGACGCTTGAATCGAAGCAGCAGGTCAGACGTCCGGCAGCCTTGATCGGCCGCCAAAGACAAGAGCAGGCTTGACATCCCGGTGTTCCGGGTGCCGGTTGGATGGATAAAGGATGGAGAGAATCCGATTAGAGACGAAAAAAGCTGAATGGTAATTTTTAGATAAAATACGATCGATACAGATAAAGGAGAGGAATAGAAATGGTGCTGGCATTAAAAAAGCAGTATTCCGATATACTGGAGCCTTACCTGCAAATTGAAGGGGGCGTTCCGCTGAAAGGAATGGTCAGCCTCCCCGGTGCCAAAAACTCGGCGCTGCCCTCAATTGTAGCGGCCTGCTTGTCCGAAGAGGAAGTTACGCTGCATAACGTTCCGGTAGAGCTCAATGATGTGAAGCAATTGGTGCGTTTGCTGCGCGAGGCAGGAGCGGATATCCGCATTGAAGGCAGCACCTTGTACTGCTCAGGAAAGAATTGGAAGGGCGGTACATTGAATGCTGAACTTGCAGGCAAAATCCGCCATTCCCTGCTGCTGCTTGGTTTGTCGGCCAAATGGGGCAAATCGCTGTTCCTGCCGCTTCCAGGGGGATGCAGCATCGGCAACCGCAAGCATGACCTGCATTTGTTTGCCTTGCAGGAGCTTGGGTATGCCATGGAGGAAAGCGAGCTTGGCCTGCACTTGAAGGAAAGCGAGCCGGGTCAGGAAGTAGAACTCCGCTTCCACTATCCGACATTCGGCGGCACGCTGAACGTGTTGTTCGCAGCAGCCAGCTCCCATTCCGTGGTGACGCTTCGCAATGCGGCGAGAAACCCGGAAATTGTTGACGTCATTTCCCTGCTGACAGCCATGGGAGCAGATATTGTATGGGCGGATGATACGAGTCTTCGCATTCGCGGTACCGGCAAGCTGCATGCAGCCGAGCATACTGTGATGAGCGACCGCATTATCGCATCCACGATTATTGCGGCGGTTGGGGTTACCAAAGGAAGTGCCGTGATCGGCAACGCCAGCGTATCTGTGCTGAACGCCGAGGTGGCTGCCTGGCGCCGTGCCGGATTGATGATTGCTGACGGTCCGGGGGGCATTCATGTCGAATGGGCTGGCCCGCTGCAGGCTGTTGATGTGGAGACGGCAGCATATCCGGCGTTCCATACCGATATTCAACCGCTGCATACGGCGCTGATGGTTACGGCTCAAGGGCGCTCGGTACTGAAGGAGACGATTCTTGACGGACGCTTCGCATACTGTGACGAGCTGAACAAAATGGGTGCCAAGATCGAGGTGACCGAGGGCGATTTCAAATGCGTCAACGGCGCACAAGGGCAACTTGCCATCATTGACGGACAAAAGAAGCTCCACGGCGCGGACGTTATTGCGACAGATATTCGCGGAGGTGCAGCGGTAGCGGTTGCCGCACTGGGTGCTGAAGGCCAGACCCGGATAATGAACCTCTACCAATTGGAGAGAGGGTACGGCAACTTCGTCGAGCTGTTCACCGCATTGGGCGCGCAGATTGAAAGGATTACACCTTGAACCGACAGGGAACTCTGTTTCAGATTATAACCACCTTAATGACCAGAATGGCGGTGCTGTTCGGTGCGTTTCTCGTATCGGTTGTGACGGCCCGGCTGCTTGGCCCGGAGGGCAAAGGAATTTTGACCGCCCTCCTGGTCATTCCAACACTGGTCATCACGATTGCCGATCTGGGTATCCGGCAGTCGACCGCTTTTTTTATCGGCAAAAAAACGTACCCGGAGAAGGAAATCGTCTCCTCTCTCGCGGTGGTGTGGATCGTTGCCTCCGTGCTCTGCATGTCGGTCGTCGGGCTGATTTTTTATTTGCAATACGGCGACCGGTACAGTGTTTGGCTGCTGCTGGTGTTCTTGCTGATTATCCCGGTCAATCTGGGCATTCAGTTTTTGCGTGGAATCATGCAAGGCAAGATGCGAATCGGCAGCTTGAACAAGGCGGAGATCTTGAAGACGGTCTACAACTTTGCGATTCTGATCGTCCTCGTCGGCTTGTGGGGGCTTGGGGTTATGGGCGCCGCCCTGACCCAGCTGCTGATGGCTGTTTTTACCTTGTATTACTGCTGGAGGGCAGTCAAGGATGTTCCGGTCGGGCTTTCATTTAACCGCGCTGTTATGTCAGCGATGATTGGCAAGGGATTCTCCTTCGCAGTGGCATTGTTCGTACTTCAGCTCAACTACCGGCTGGATGTCATCATTCTCGAGGCGTACACGAACGCGACAGCAGTCGGCGTGTATTCGGTCGGGACGAATTTGGCGGAAATGATCTGGCAGCTTCCGGCTGCGGTCGGCATGATTCTGTTTTCCAAGGGGGCCAATGCCTCATCCGAAAAAACGTCGGTGAACCGTACACTCAAGCTGATCCGTTTTCTGATGCCGCTGCTGGTTCTCTTCGGCGTGTTGTTCTGGGTGTTTGCGCCTGTTATTGTCGGCCTGCTGTACGGCAAGGCCTTTGACGGATCCGTAACGGTGATCCGCTGGCTGCTTCCGGGCATATTGAGCTTTGTCATTGTCAAGCTGCTCCATTCGGAGATGTCCGGACGCGGCTATCCATTGTTTTCACTGAATGTATCCATTGTATCGCTGGCCGTGAATGTTGGACTCAACTTCTTGCTCATTCCGTCTTACGGTACTACCGGGGCTGCCATTTCGTCTGCGATCTCCTACACCTTGGCCGGAGCTGTATTCGTGCTGCTGTATGTGCGCAGGGAAAAGGTATCCGTAGCCGAGCTGCTGCTTTTGCGCCGTTCCGATTGGGCGGAGCTGATGCAAAAGGCGGCGGGCATTCGCGGCAAACTGCGCCGCCAGGCGGCAAATTAACCGGAAAGTTAGACGGCAGGCCATCAGGCCATTTGAACGACCATCAAAATATAAATCAAAAACGTGAAGGAAGGGGAGGTGGATAGCGGATGAGAGTCGCATTTGTGGTCGGGTATTTCCCTGCGCTTTCCGAAACCTTCGTGCTAAACCAGATTACGGGGCTGATTGATCAGGGCTTCGAGGTTGATATTTATGCGAACTGGACGCGGGCAGAGAGTAAGATGCATCCGGATGTGATTCGTTACGGGCTGCTCGACAGATGCACCTATTTCAACCCGCCACAGGGTAAGCTCAAACGGCTGCTGTCATCGTTATACCTGCTGCCCGGGAATCTGCATCGCGGCCCGTCGGTGCTGCTGGATGCGCTCAACGTGTTCAAGTACAAGCAGGATGCCATGTCTATGAAGCTGTTTTATGCGGCGCTGACACTGCTCAAACAGAACGGGGGCAGCAAAAACCGGGATTACGATATCATTTACTGCCACTTTGGCCAGAACGGCAATCTTGGTTTGTTTTTGAAGGAAAAAGGACTGCTCAGCGGCAAGCTGGTCACGACCTTTCATGGTTTCGACATGAGCGCATATATCAAAAGCTATGGCCGCAACGTATACAGCCGGCTGCTGGAGAAGGGGGACCTGTTCCTGCCGATCAGCAGGCGCTGGCGGACAGAGCTGGTCTCCATGGGCTGTCCCGAGGAGAAAATTGCCGTACACCGGATGGGCATTGACCCCGGGCAATTCACACAGTCCGACAAAAATGGCAAGGGGCCGGCAAGGCTGTTGTCCATTGCGAGACTGGTAGAGAAGAAGGGGCTGGAATATGCAATCCGCGCCGCAGCCGAAGCGATCCGCCTGGGCAAGGATATCCGTTACGACATTATAGGAGACGGCCCGCAGAGAGGCCAGCTGGAGCAGCTGATTGCTGAGAGCCAGACGGGCGACCGTATTCGGCTGTTAGGCCCGAAAAACCATGAGGAAGTCAAGCAGCTCATTGCGAAGGCAGATCTGTTCCTCGCTCCGAGTGTAACGGGAGCCGACGGCGACCAGGAGGGAATTCCGGTCGCTATTATGGAGGCGATGGCTTGCGGACTGCCGGTACTGTCGACTTATCATAGCGGAATTCCGGAGCTGGTTGAGGATGGCGTGAGCGGCTTCCTCGCTCCGGAGCGCAATGTTGAGAAGCTGGCCCAGCGAATTGCCGAGCTGGCGGAAGACCCCGTGCGCAGAAGCAAAATGGGGGAGGCCGGCCGGCGGATTGTCGAGCAGCAATACAATCTGGAGCAGCTGAATCTGAAGTTGGGGCAAATGTTCCGCACATTCAGTTCCCCGCGCAAAGGGTCACAGGCGGGGCAAAGCGGAGAGACGCAGCAGGGGCGAACGGGCAGGCCGGGCGTTCAAGTGTCTGCCAAGGAATCATTTTAGAACGGGGATGAGAGTGATGTTTAACGATTTGTCCTGCAGGGTGGAGGAGCAGTTCCTGCTGAAGCAGATTACAACAATGGGTGTAGGCGGACCATGCCGTTACTATATTACACCCGAGCATCCGGAGCAGCTGGAAGAAATTTATGCCCGCTGCCGCCAGCAGGGACTGCCGGTGCTGGTCATCGGCAACGGCTCCAACGTGCTGATCGATGATGCCGGCTTTGATGGCGTCGTCATTCATGTAGCGAGAAAAATGAAAAACTTCACGGTGCAAGGCGGTGTCGTCAAGGCGGACAGCGGCGTGCTGCTGCCCAAGCTGGCGTTGACGATGGCCAAAGAGGGCGGAAGCGGCTTTGAGTTTATGGCCGGCATTCCCGGCACTGTAGGCGGCGCGGTCATTATGAACGCAGGCTGTATTGGCAAGGAGACATCCTCCGTGCTTAAATCGGTGACCTACCTCGATGAGGAAGGAAGGCTGCAATACACCGAAGCCAAAGATCTTGGGCTTCAGTTCCGTTCCAGCTCGCTGCTTGGACGTTCGGTCGTCATTTTGGGAGCCGAATTCCATGTCGTCTACAACGGCGACCAGCCGCAGGTTATGGAGCGCACCAAGCAGGCGGCAGCGATTCGCAAGAGCAAATTCCCGCTCAATGTGGCAACTGTCGGCAGTACCTTCAAAAGCCCGCCGCAGGGACCGCATCCGGGCAGGCTGATCGAGGAAGTTGGACTCAAGGGCCACCGGATCGGGGGCGCGGAGATCAGCCCCGTCCATGCCAACTGGATTATTAATCTGGGCACAGCTACGGCTCGTGACGTCAAGGAGCTGATGGCGCTTATGCAGGAGCGCGTGCTGAAATCCCTTGGTATTGAAATGGAGCCGGAAGTATTGATGGTGTAGGCGGGTTGCTGCGGTGAAAAGTTCGTCTTCCGATCGCTTCTTGCCCCCGAATGGACTTGATTAGACTGGCTTAGGAAGCCATTCGGGGGCAAATGCGAACGCTTCGCTTCTACAGACGAATCTTTTCCCCTGCGCAAATGCTACACCATAAATTTGATAGAACAGGGAAAAGACTTTTGATGGTGTAGGCGGGTTGCTGCGGTGAAAAGTTCGTCTTCCGATCGCTTCTTGCCCCCGAATGGACTTGATTAGACTGGCTCCGGAAGCCATTCGGGGGCAAATGCGAGCGCTTCGCTTCTACAGACGAATCTTTTCCCCTGCGCAAATGCTACACCATCATTTGATAGAACAGGGAAAAGACTTTTGTGGAAGATAGATTTCTTCCACTTAAGAGATTATGCTGCGCACTTTTGTGGACAACTTAAATTTAAGTTGTCAAATCAAATGAAGGTGCTTCAATTGCTTTGACCAAGCATGATAAGCCATATCAAGCTGCCGGCAAATGTCTGCTCATGCAAATGGAGCTTATCATTGTCTCTATTTGTTTTGATCAAGCTTCACAAATGCGCATGAGCGGAGCGGGCAGAATCATTCCGTAGAAACGAAGTGCTCGCCTTTGCGGACGGATTCTTACCCTGTAAAGGGTTAAGAGAATCCAGAGAATCCGGCCGCAACAGCGATCGGAGGAATGAATCTGCCCGCGCAGCGGAAGTTGCTTATAGGGACTTTGATCAATAAATACAACAATGAAATAAAAATATTTGAACCAAGTGGAGTTGAAAAGGATGAAGGTTTCCATACTGACGGTCTACTACAACCGGGAAAACCAGGTGCAGGAATCCATTCAGAGCCTGCTGGACCAGACCTACAGCGATGTGGAGATTATTGCTGTCGATGACGGCTCAAAAGACGGAACGCTAAAACGGCTGCAAGCCTTCCGCGATCCCCGTCTGCAAGTGATCACGCATAGCAACAGAGGCTTCACGAACTCCATCATCGAGGCGGTCAAGCGAAGTAAAGGCGAATACATCGCCATCCACGGATCAGGCGATATCTCCTATCCGCGGCGGATCGAAGAGCAGGTCCGGGTGCTCGACAACAACCCGGAGACAGGGATTGTCGGCTGCGCGGTCGATAATGTCGACACGATTACCGGAGCGTCGGAGGTGTTCCACAAGCTGAACGGGCAGGAGCCGCCGCTGCAGCAATTGCTGCGGGAGAACGTGTACACGCACGGCGAGGTGATGTTCCGCCGGAAGGTGTATGAGCAGGCTGGCGGATACCGGCCGCTGTTCACCTTTACCCAGGACTTCGACCTGTGGCTGCGGATGGCGCTGATTACGAAGTTTGGCACCGTCCACGAAACCTTGTACCGCCGCTACACACTGCCGGACGGGGTCAGCGCATCGGTGGATAAAATGATGATTCAACAATATTTGGCCGAGCTAGGCCGGCAAAATATCGAACAGCGCACCAGAGAGGGCACGGACTGGATCGACCGTTTTGGGCCGCATAGCATCTTTTTCATGCAGCGCTCCAAGCGGCTCGCCGGGCGGGTATTTCAGCTTGCCAAGGTTGCGCTGTGGCGCAACAACGACTGGAAGAAGGCACAGGAAATGATCCGCATCAGCCTCGGACAGCAATGGCGGCCGGACCGCTATGCCGTGCTTTGCCTCGTGCGGCTGATCGACAGGCTGGGACCAGTCAAGTCACGGGTAACACAGCTTCTGCGCTGGATGCGGGAGCAAAAACAAAAACAAAAGCAGCGTGCGCTATCATCATAATCAGGCGCAAGCATGCCTTTTAAATAGGAGAGGAGCAGGAGGCGGATGAAGCTGATCTTGCTGTCAGGAGGCTCGGGGAAGCGGTTGTGGCCGCTGTCCAATGATGCCCGTTCCAAGCAGTTTTTACGTATTTTACAAGGCCCTGGCGACAGGAAGGAATCGATGGTGGAAAGAGTGTGGCGGCAGCTTGGCGAGGCCGGCTTGCAGCAGAATGCCTATATCGCGACCGGAGCTGCACAGGAGGAATTGCTTCGCAGCCATGTCGGACAGGATGTGCCAATCATTATTGAGCCGGAACGCCGGGATACATTTCCTGCAATCGCGCTGGCGGCTGTCTATCTGTACTCGGTAGCCGGGATGAGGCTGGATGAGGCCGTGGCGATTTTGCCTGTAGATCCCTATGTGGAAACGTCGTTTTTCTCCAAGGTTCATGAACTGGAGCAGGTGCTGCAGCATTCCGCAGCCGAGCTTGCGCTCATTGGCGTGAAGCCGACCTACCCTTCGGAAAAATACGGCTATATCGTACCTGCTTCTCCATCTGATGAGCTGGACAGCCAGCGGGCAGAGGCGGCGTACTGTCATGTCAGCCGCTTTACAGAGAAGCCGGATACCGCTCAGGCAGAGACTTTGATCAGCCAGTCGGCGCTATGGAATTGCGGCGTATTTGCTTTTAAGCTTGGATATCTGATCAATTTGCTGATCGAAAAACGGCTGCCAATTCAATATGACGAGCTGCTTAAGCAGTATGGAACACTGGTGAAGACAAGCTTCGATTACGAAGTGGTTGAGCAGGCGGAGCGCATTGTGGCTTTGCCTTACGAAGGCTTCTGGAAGGATCTGGGCACATGGAATACATTGACCGAGGAAATGGGCGTAACCCTGCTGGGCAATGGCAAGATGACGCAGGATTCAGAGAATACGCATATTGTAAATGAGCTGGGTGTGCCGATTACCGTTATCGGCCTATCGAATGTCGTCGTAGCTGCAAGTCCGGACGGTATTTTGGTCTCGGACAAGGCTTCAAGTCCGAGAATCAAGGATGTCATGAAACATGATGACCAGCGCCCAATGTTTGAGGAACGCAGGTGGGGCCGCTATTTTGTCCTGGACCATATGGAGAGCCCGGAAGGTGAGCAGGTCATGACCAAGCGGGTCAGCCTGAATGCCGGGAAAAACTTCAGTTACCACTACCATAACGGGCGTTCCGAGGTATGGACCATTGTATCCGGCGAAGGACAGATGGTGCTTGATCACCGCTACCTGGATGTAAAAGCGGGAGATGTTATTCAAATTCCTGCGGGCAGTAAACATACGCTGCTCGCTTTGACCGATATGGAAGTGATTGAAGTTATGCGGGGTGCAAAGCTGGATGAGGAAGATATCGTCCGGCTTGGCCTGGAATGGGAGCCTATACTGCAGTTTTGTACAACCTGAAGGAGATAAGGAAATATGAATGCCATAGCCGAGCAGTTAGACCATGCGATACAGCTTCGCTACAAACGCTGGAAACGGGCCCGGCTGCCCGCCTATCTTCGCAAAGAACTGGGCGAGCTTAAAGCCGGGGAAATTACCGACCGCTTCTATAAGCAGTTGGAGTTTGGAACGGACGGCCTGCGGGAAAAAATCGGTGTGGGCACGAACCGGATGAATATATTTACCGTGCGGCGTCTCGCACAGGCGCTCGCGGATGAAATTCGGGAGGGCGGCTTTGCACAAGCACAGCGCGGGGTTGCCATTGCCTTTGACAATCGGGTGCTTTCGCGGGAATTCGCTGAACAGGCGGCACTTGTGCTGGCCCAAAATGAAATCAAAGTGTATCTGTTCAGCCAGGCGCGCCCGACGCCCGAACTGTCCTTTGCCGTCAGATGGCTCCATGCGGCAGCCGGCATTATGATTGCGGCCGGACGGTCGCCGTACCAATACAATGGCTGCAAAATTTTTGTAGAGGACGGCTCCGTCATACAGGCTGACCGGGCCACCCGGCTATCACATCGTCTTGCGATGCTGGAGGATGATGTGGGGATCGCCACCATGGACCCGGACGAGGCTGTTCGTATGGGAAGATTGGTCGAGGTTGGCAATGAGGTGGATGAAGCTTATCACCGCCAGGTGCTGAGTGTGTTTCAGCCAACCCATCTGAAGAAAAAATATATTTCCAATTTGAGAATCGTCTATACGCCTCTGCACGGCTCCAGCGGAGATACCATCTCCAAGCTGCTCAAAGCAGCGGGCTGCAAGGAAGTTCATAGTGTGGACGAGCAGATTAATCCTGATCCCTTGTTTCTCACCCTCAAGAATCCCGACCCGAAGGAGAGGGAGGTATACCGGCATGCGCTGGCCCAGGCTGCAGACAGTGATGCCGAATTGGTACTGGCTGTAGATCCGGAATCCCAGGAGCTTGGAGTGCTGGTGCGAAGCGGCGAGGGGGAATATGAACAACTGACCCCTCACCAGCTTGGCAGCCTGCTGCTTGATTATGTCGGGATGCGCCGCAAGCTCCTGGAGCAGCGTGGCATCGGGGTGAAGCAGGGAGAAGGCATATTTTACACGACGATTCTGACAACGGATTTGAGCCGGGAGATTGCCAAAAAGTACGGAATGGCGATCGAGCAGACGCTGCCCGGCTTCAATAATATTGCACTTCGCATTGAGGAGCAGGAGCAGCTTGGGGAACGCAGCTTTTTGTTTGCGTACGATGAAAACGGCGGATTTCTGCCGGAAGTGTTCGTCCGAGACAAGGATGCGCTGCAAACCTTAATGCTTACTGTGGAGATGGCGGCCTACTACAAGGGCAAGAAGCTGTCGCTATGGAACCAGCTTCACCGGCTGTACAAAGCATTCGGCTATCATTTGGAGGATGAAATCCAAATGACCTTCAAAGGGCTGGAGGGCTGGCAGCGGGTTCGCAATACGATGGCGAGGCTGAGGAGCGAGTTCCCTCGTCAGATCGGTCTGCTTCAGATCAAGCAGCTCACTGATTACCGTGAGGGCAAGGTGAGACAGGCCGGGCGCGATCTTGTCCGTCCGACCCAGCTTCCAAGAGCAGATATGATCCGCTACCGGTTTGATGATGGCGCATGGTGCGTCATTCGTCTCTCAAGTGTGGCTCCAACTTTGAAGCTGTTTTTCGGATGCCAGGCCAATACGCAGGAGAGCTGCAAAAGCAGAATGGCGGAAATTCGCTCAGCCATACTTTTTTATGTGGAATCCATTCTATGAGTTGAATGATAGAGAGCAATGTGAGATAAGCATGGCTTTAAAATAGAGGATACTTATCAGTTTGCAACATAAACGGCAGTTGGATGGCTAGAGTGTGAAAGGATTCTGGAGAAGCGGAGCGTTCGCCTTTGTTTTCGGATTTCCCCATTAGGTATCGCTCATTCATGAAATCCGGGAAACAACAGCGATCGGAAGAAGCTTTCACACGGCGGCCCTACTCAAACGTGACTTATCTAACAATGTAAAACTTCAGGCGTACAAAAATTGATTGAACAGGAGTGGAGAAGTTATGAAGATTACAGTAATCGGAACCGGATATGTAGGGCTTGTATCTGGAGTATGCTATGCGCATCTGGGCAACCAGGTGATTTGTGTGGACAAGGATGTTCAAAAAATTGCCACGCTCAAAGCAGGGGTCATTCCAATCTACGAACCGGGCTTGAAGGAACTTGCGGATGCTTGTATGGAGAGCGGCCATTTGCAATATACGACAAATCTTGGAGAGGCGCTGCAACAGGCTGAAGTGGTCATTATTGCTGTTGGTACTCCGCCGCTTCCTGGTGGCGGGGCAGACCTGCAATTTGTCGAGGCGGTAGCCCGTGAGATTGGTACGAACCTGAACGGCTACAAAATTATCGTTGTGAAAAGCACGGTACCTGTCGGCACAAATGAAGCGGTCGAAGAGATTATTGCCCGTCATTCAAATCATGCATTCGACATCGCTTCAGTTCCTGAATTCCTCAGAGAGGGCACAGCGGTTTCGGATACGCTGAATCCGGACCGGATTGTAATTGGAACCAAAAGCCGAAAGGCAGCCGAGCGTCTTGCCGAGCTGCATCAGCCGCTTACCAATCAAATCGTTATGACGGATATCCGCAGCGCGGAAATGATCAAGTACGCCTCCAATGCATTTCTTGCCACCAAAATTTCATTTATCAATGAAATTGCCAATCTGTGTGAGAAGGTAGGGGCGGATGTGACTGAGGTAGCCGGGGGAATGGGGCTGGATAAACGGATTGGCGGCTCCTTCCTCAAGGCCGGAATCGGTTATGGCGGCTCCTGCTTCCCGAAGGATACGAAGGCACTGATTCAGATTGCAGGCAATGTAGAGTATGATTTCAAACTGCTGAAGTCAGTTGTAGAAGTGAACAGCCACCAGCGTTTTGGAGTGATTGACAAGCTGCAGCGCGCGCTCGGATCTCTGCATGGAAAGCGGATCGCCGTCTGGGGACTGGCATTTAAGCCGGATACGGATGATGTACGAGAAGCGCCTGCCATTGAAATCGTAGAACGTCTGCTGGAGCTTGGCGCAATTCCTGCTGTGACCGACCCGATTGCACTCGTCAATTTTCGCAAGTTGATCGACCATCCTTCCATCAACTGGTGCACGACGGCGCTGGAAGCTGCCAAAGGGGCGGACGCAGTCTGCCTGCTTACCGAGTGGGAGGATTACGTTCAAGTGGATCTCCGTGAACTGGAGCAGGTGATGGCAAGACCTGTTCTGATCGACGGACGCAATGCGTATAGCACCAAACAACTGGATACGGCACGCTTTGCTTACTATCCGGTTGGGCGTCCTGCGCTGAACAATGAGGATATTGCGATTCATGAGATGATTTAGACTGCCAGACCAAAACAGGTTTTGCAACATGAAAAATGACTATTCATTGAAAACCGGGCTTACAGGCCTTCAACAGGAGAGGAGGGAGATGGATTGAAAAAGGTATGGCGTGCAGCATTATGGTCCCTTGGAATTATGTTGCTGCTTGCGGCAGCGGGGACCGGTTACCTGTACTGGAAAATCACATCCATTGATCTGGAGGATATCCGGGCCCGCCAACTGGCGAAGGCGGAGCAGAGGCAGGGAGATTCCCGTATACCGGATAAACAAGAGGGCGGAACGAATCAATCCCCGGAGCTTCCGGCAATTTTGGGTCATGCAGTTGATACAGCCGAAGGAATATCGGGTAAGAAGATTGAAATGAATGACGCTGTGGATGCGGCGGCCATTCTGCTGCAATCGGGGCTGTCCTTTAGCGAGATGTACAGTCTGCTCGGACAATCCGACCAGGAGCTGAGCACGGAGGGAAAACAGGAAATTCGTGATTTGCTGCTTAGTAAGCTAAGTAAGGAAGAAATCGAGGCGTTAAGATCGATTACAAGCGAGTACGGAAAATATCTCGTCATCCTGGATGAGAATTATCCGATTGAAGCAGTCGGAATTAAAGATGCTGCGAAGCGCAAGGAAATCGTGGAAAGAGCCAAAGCCTTACAAAAGGAGAAAGAGAAAATCAACCCTGGCAGCAGGGTAGAGGCAAGCGGGGAGGCTGCCGGAAAGTCTGCTGAAAGGTAGTTGTAATTGTCCATTAGTCAAAGGGGTGCATAATTGCACTAAAATACAGCTTTAATCCCTGGCCGCAAGTCTCTGGCCCGGAAACAGCTGCATCTGAATCCTATGCAAAATGGCGAATTTATGTTCGTGTTGTCTTCTGCAAACCAGCTTCCGCTTGGCTTAAAGCAACATGATGCCTTAAGTATGGTCGTCCGAGCCCGTAATCCGGTCGCGCACAACCCGCTCAAGAAGCATTCTGACTAGTTCAAGATCCTCCTTTTCCAGAGGAATGCCATCCCAGTGGAGCTGTTCATGATTCAGCAGCTCCCTGGCATTGCTGCTGGGCTCCTGCGGATCTACATAATCGGTCAAGCCGAGCAGATAATCCGCTGAAGTATGAAGTTTTTTGGCAATGGATTGAATCGTCTCCAACGTCGGCTGCCTGTAGCCTGATTCATAGCCGGCATAGGTGCTTTTGGCTACGCCGGTCTCATCGGCAAGTTCCTGCATGGAGAACTTTCTTTTTTTACGTAATTGTTTGAGGCGTTTGGCAAACATCGCAAGAACCCCCCTAGAGGCTAATTATTATTTCAAAAAGTGTCATAAACCCTCTTCATTTGTTAGGATAACGAACCTAATATATAGACTTATTGCTAAAATTAACCTGATTATCCATCATCGATCCGACAGTGAACAACCTCCTAATTATAACATGTGTCCCCTCTTTGTGCACGAAATCCCAACTTCTATACTGCTATTATAGTCCCAGTTTTACGATGGAATAATAATGCCGAACAAGCTGAAACCGTATAGCAAAACAGGTTTTCGTTTCCAGATAAGAGGCAAGAAATTTATGTCCGTTGTAACATATTATGTGAAGTTTATCATATAGTAAAATTACGCTTTTCACAACTTCCTGACCCGTCTTTGTTCGTCCGTTCCAAGCCACCCCGCCTGTCCCCTGCCAGTTGTCTTCCCTTATGGTGAAATCCCTTCTGCTATCGCCAGTCCCAAGGAATTACCCGATTCCCCCTTTTTCGTAACATAATAAAATTATATTGTACAGTAAAAAAGAGGGCTTGCGCCCTCTGACTGAAAAGTTCTGTTCAAGGCCATGTCCTTTGGCTCCTGCCTGCCCCGTTTTTTCCAGCCGGCACCTGGTTCTTCAAGATGCGGCGCGGCGCGGAAACTGGAAGCGGGTCATCGTCTTAAGGAGTGAGTGAGTCTTAAGACCCGTCTCGAGCTCCATCAGTCTATAATACGGTCTGAAGCAGGTCTGAATGCCTAGACCTGCTAATAGCGTTCGTAAGCTGCGTGAATTGCCGCTGTTATTGCATCTGCAACAATTCCCAGCTATTGCTTTGCGAAGCTACACTGGAGAGCAATTCTTCTGGCGGAATTGGAACAACGTATCAATGGAACCGCCCTCCGTAATAATTTTGATCGCTGTAGCAAGCAGCGGAGACATGGAAAGCACAACAAACTTGTTGCTGGCAGCCGGACTTAATTGAATCGTGTCCGTAATGACGATTTCGCGGATATTCGGATTGTTGAGCTTTTCCAGAGCACCTCCCGAGAAGAGGCCGTGAGTGGCGCAGATGTACGCATCATGCGCGCCTTTCTTTTTCAGAGCTTCTACTACATTGACGATTGTACTGCCTGTATCGATCAGATCTTCAATAATAATTGGTGTCATTCCTTCTACTTCACCAATAATATGGGTAATTTCGGATTGATTATGAGCCGGCCGGTTCTTGATCATAATTGCAAACGGGCAATCCAGATAATTGGCCAGCTTCTCCGCAGTGGAGGCCCGTCCCGCATCCGGGGAGACAACAACCGGGTTCGGAATATTTTTACTTTTCAAATATTGAATAATCAGATGCAAGGCAGTCAGATGGTCGACCGGAATTTCAAAGAATCCCTGAATCGGGTCTGCATGCAAATCCACAACCATCACACGGCCTGCCCCCACAGTAGTCAAAATGTCCGCAACCAGCTTGGCAGAGATCGGCTCCCGTGGAGCGGATTTTCTCTCCTGCCGCGCGTAGCCGTAATAAGGCACGACCAGATTAATGGTTTTGGCGGATGCCCGCTTGGCGGCATCGATCATAACGAGAAGTTCGACCAGATGCTCATTGACCGGATGGGACATCGATTGGACAATGAACACGTCGCTTGATCGGACGGATTCTTGATAAGAGACATGGATCTCGCCGCTCTGCTGCTTGGAGATTGCGACATCCCCAAGCGGAACCTCCAATGTCTTGCATATGCGTTCTGCCAATTGACGATTGGATGAGCCGGAAAAAATCTTTATATTTTGCATAATATCCTCCAGATATAGGTTCTTCACCACTGCCGGCAGACTGGGATCCAGCCTACTTCGAAACAGTAATAAAGCTTGGCCTTTGAGTCGGTAACGAATAGCCTACACTTCTTTTACCTCTAATTATACCTTTATAAATTTCATATTCAATGTCTGAAAGGAAAACAGTCGCACGGGAGCGGGAGATAATCTGGAACCACGGAAGTCCGAAGGGCCGGTGATGGAGTTTCGGATGGCCGGGGCCGCCCATAATTTCTTTGCAACCATGCAAAAACCGGCTCTATTGCCTAGGGGGAGATGTGATCAGGGAGTTATTTACAAATATTTGATAAACCCATGACGTAGGGTTAACACTTTACGTTGATAATGGAGGAGATCGACCGAATGTAATCTGTCTCATTGGAGGGAATTTAGAATGAAGAAAACCCTGAAATCAGCGCTGGCAGGCTGTCTTGCAGTCATGATGCTGACGACCGCTCCTGTTTTCGCCGAGGATGCTGTACAAAAGGACAATGAGAAAGCTTCGTCCAAAAATCTGATCGTTCTGATTGGAGACGGGATGGGACCGGCTCAAGTGAGCGCGGCACGCAATTATCTCAAATACAACAAAGGCACCGACCATCTCACGCTGGACAGCATTTATGTCGGACAAGCAACGACATTTGCCGACCGGGGGGAGGACGGGGATATTATTGTATCCGGCGTCGTCACTGACTCCGCTTCTGCAGGGACGGCCTTTGCTACCGGGCACAAGACATACAATGCGGGAATCAGCGTATCCAATGAAGAAGTATCCAAGCCGTTTGCTTCTGTCATTGAAGCAGCAGAGCTTGCAGGCAAAGCGACTGGACTTGTAACTACAACCCGTATTACACATGCTACCCCAGCCGTTTATGCTTCTCATGTAAGAAGCCGTGATAACGAGAATGCCATTGCCTCGCAATACCTCGAAAGCGGGGTAGACGTTCTGTTTGGCGGGGGCAGCGCCAATTTCCTGAGCAAGGAAGAGGGCGGCAAGCGTTCCGACAAGAGCATTACCGCTGATTTTGAGGCAAAAGGCTACACTTATGTAAAGGACAAGACATCGCTGCTTGCGCTGCCGGACAAGGCCGGCAAGGCGCTGGGATTGTTCAGCGGCTCCCACATCCCTTATGTCAATGACCGCACAGCGGAGACGCCTTCGCTTGCGGATATGACAGGCAAAGCGCTCTCGATCCTGTCGCAGGAGAAGAACGGCTTTGCGATCATGATTGAAGGCGGCCGTATTGACCATGCTGCCCATGGCAATGATTTCCCGTCCATGGTACAGGAAGTGCTGGACTTTGACGCTGCTGTGAAAACAGCATTGGAATTTGCGAAGAAGGACGGCAACACATCAGTTGTCATTACCGCAGACCATGAGACAGGGGGACTTTCCCTTTCCCGCGATAACATTTATGAGCTGAATTTTGAGCTGTGGGATAAGCAGAAGCATTCCTCTGAAGCGATCGCAGGCAGCCTGAAAGCTGCCAAGACAATCGCAGAAGTAAAGAAGATTGTTGAAGGAAATACATGGATTAAAGATTTGACAGATGAAGAGGCGAAGCAAATCTTGAATGGGGACGGCAGCTCTTACGGGCCGGAAGGCGCGTATAATGCGATCATTAGCAAAAGGCTCCTGATTGGCTGGAGCGGCCACGGCCACTCGGCGGTAGATGTCGGTGTATGGGCATACGGCCCGATTGCAGACAAAGTCAAAGGACAAATTGACAATACCCGCGTAGCGACAGCTTCTGCTGAAGTGCTGGGTGTCGATCTTAACGAAGCGACTTCCCGCCTGCAGGAGAAATACATCTACCCGAAATTCAAAACCGGCAGCAGCAATCAGCCGCTGTTCCCGGCAAAGGCGCTTGCCGAAGCGCTCGGGGCACAGGTTGATTGGGACAGCAAAGCGCGCGTTGTGACCATCACCAGCGGCAGCAACGTGCTCAAACTGCAGCTTGAC
Source organism: Paenibacillus pinihumi DSM 23905 = JCM 16419 (assembly GCF_000422505.1). Lineage (GTDB taxonomy): Bacteria > Bacillota > Bacilli > Paenibacillales > Paenibacillaceae > Paenibacillus_D > Paenibacillus_D pinihumi. The sequence continues at coordinate 503,095 of NZ_KE383865.1, forward strand.
AGCAGCAATAAAGTGACTCTCAATGACAAAGCAGTGAATCTGGCAGTGGAAGTCGATCACGGCAAGCTGTATTTGCCGCTGGAAGCCTTTAACCAACTGACAGGGAAAGCTTTGAAATGGGATCCATTGTCTGAGCGGCTTGTAAAATAGTCGTAAGTCTAAGGCATCAAAATGAAAGCATCAATGAAAAGCCGGCAGAAGGCTGTGAATCCACAGTCCGCTGCCGGCTTTATTTTCATACTTATCCCCGGAATGCCCTCGGTGTCATCCCCTTATACTGCTTGAACAGCTTGGTGAAATAATTCGGATTGTCACAGCCGACAAGTCCGGCGATTTCCGTGATTGTCAGATCGCTCTCCCTCAGCAGGCGCTCAGCTTCATTAATACGGCGCATATTGACGTATTCAATAAAGGTGCGTCCGGTGAGCTTTTTGAATGTTTTGCAAAAATGGTACGGGTTCAGGTTGACCTGCCGTGCTGCCTGTTCCACTGTTATTTTATCCATATAATGATGGTCCAGATAATGAATCAGCGTCTTGAAGCGGCTGGTACTTGCTGAATACTGCTCTTTGGGGCGGCTGGCGAGCCGCTGGGGCAGGAAGGCCCGGGACAGGAGAGTGAACAGCAGATGCAAATGAGATTTGACCATTAACTGATATGCAGGCTCCTTGGCTTGAAATTCTTCCACAATCCGGTATAGCAATTCATAGTGCTCCCGGCATATGGAATGAAGTTCGTCCGGTTTGACCGGGAAGCGCAGCTGCCCCTCCAGATACGGGGCGACAAACTGCATATGCACAGCATCATGCGCCCATCCGCTGAACAGGGAGCTGTTGAATACAACAGACTGGAAATGAACAGGCGCATCCCCGCGGTTATACCCGACATGCAGCCCGCCTGAAGGCACGAAGAGGACATCACCGGGGCCAACCTCGAAGGGCACACTATCGATATGAAAGATGGCAATGCCTTCTCTGATCATAATAATTTCAAAGTGCTCGTGCCAGTGCAGATGCATAATATTTTCCCCGCGTCGCGAGTGGGGATGATGGTTATCGAACAGCTGAAAAGGGTAGCTTTTTTCCACAAGCCGCGTCTCTTCCCACAGTTCCTTCGGATAGGCCATCAGCATTCAACTCCCCCAAGATTAGACTATTATTGCACAATAATATACGAGAAAAGCAAGTTTTATGCGGATATAATGAGACTGTCACTATAACTATAAGACAATATTGGAGTGATATACAAGATGAGTCACGAATTGAAAATTGGAACTCTGGTTGCGGGCGGCGACGCTGTCCGTGTCATCCCGCAAATTATAAAGCATGGCTTTGAATCCTTTAGCCTGACCTTCTGGCAGACAACAAAAGGAGTGGATCTGGTTGAGACCGCCAAGCGTGTCCGAGAGCTGTCTGAGGAGCATGGATTTGTCATCTCCACCGTAGGCATCTTCGGCAATCCGCTTACCGGAACAGGGGACAATGCGGATACTCTTGCCAGCTGGGAGCGGCTGATTGATCATGCGGATCTGTTTGGGACGGATATTATATCCGGCTTCACAGGACGATTGACCGGCTGCTCTATTGATGAATCCATCCCGAAATATGCGGAGGTATTCGGCGGGCTTGCCAAGCGTGCGGCAGACAAGGGATTGCGTATTGCCTTTGAGAATTGTGATATGGGAGGAACCTGGGAAGACGGCGACTGGAACATCGCGCATAACCCGGCAGCCTGGGAGAAAATGTTCAATGCGCTGCCTGTGGACAATATCGGGCTGGAATGGGAGCCTTGCCATCAGATGATGAGCCTGATTGATCCGATCCCGCAGCTTCGCAAATGGGTCGATAAAATATTCCATGTCCATGGCAAGGATGCCACAATTGCCTGGGATGTCGTCAAGGAATTCGGCATTCACGGGCCGAAGACATTTGCATGGCACCGGACACCAGGCTTTGGCGATACGAACTGGTCGGATATTATTACGATTTTACGGCAGAACGGCTATAAAGGAACCATCGATATTGAAGGCTGGCATGACCCGGTATACAAAGATGAACTGGAGATGACCGGACAGGTGCATGCGTTAAATTACTTGAAGCACTGCCGCGGCGGACAGTTTATCCCGAATCCATCCTAATCGAGTTGAAACGGAGGGCACCAAGATGACGATCCCTTTTAAAGTTGTGGTTGCAGGCTGCGGCGGCATGTCCAATGCCTGGATTGATTATGCGCTGGCAAGGCCGGACACAGAAATCGTCGGGCTGGTCGATATCAAGCTGGAATTCGCCGAGGCGATGCGGGAGAAGCGGGGCATGTCCTGCGGGGTCTTCACAGATGTAGCGGAAGCGATCCGGGCGACCGGCGCGAATCTGGTATTTGATATTACAGTTCCGTCAAGCCACTATTCGGTCAGTACAACAGCAATGAAGCTTGGCTGCAACGTTTTGAGCGAGAAGCCGCTTGCCGAGACGATGGAACAGTGCAATCAGATTGTCCGTCTTGCGGATGAGACGGGCCGCTCCCATGCCGTCATGCAGAACCGCCGGTTCGATACCCGTATCCGTTCGTTGCGGCAGATGCTGGAGGCGGGAACGATTGGCAAGGCCGGCTATGCCGGGGCAGATTTCTTCCTGGGTCCGCACTTCGGCGGCTTCCGCGAGACGATGGCCAGCCCGCTGCTGCTGGATATGGCGATTCATACCTTTGACCAGGCCAGATTCATTCTCGGTGCCGATCCGGTATCCGTGTATTGCCAGGAATTTAACCCGGCAGGCTCCTGGTATGAAGGGAATGCGGCGGCCATTTGCATCTATGAAATGTCGGACGGATCGGTATTTTGCTACCGCGGCTCCTGGTGTGCGGAAGGTGCGCCGACGTCATGGGAAGCATCCTGGCGAATTACCGGAGAGAAGGGGACAGCCATCTGGGATGGACATGGTCATCCCTTTGCAGAAGTCGTGGCAGAGTCGCAACAGGAAGGCACCTTCACCAAGGAGATGGTTCGTGTGGAGGGTCCGGTTGTGGAGATGGAGAATACGTTTCATTTCGGGTGTCTGGACGAAATGTTTGCCGCTCTTCGGGAAGGCCGCAGGGCAGAGACGGACTGCCGGGACAACCGCCTGAGCATGGCGATGGTTCTCGGGGCGCTCGCCAGTGCCAAAGAGGGGCGCAAAATCCGCATCGACGAGGTTTTGGAATAAGCTGCCTCTGAGCAAACCTATTGAACATTTTTGATACTATGCAAGCTATTATAGTCGTTATATACTACAATTGGATGAACAGAGCAGCCACTTATCTAATTGGAGGAAGCAACGATGACGACAATACTATTTCAGGGCGACTCGATTACAGATGGCGGGAGAGGCCGCAATGAAGATCCGAACCATCTGCTCGGACATAGCTATGCACATTTGATCGGCGCAAAGCTTGGCCGGGAGCTGGCCGAGAAGCAGCCATTGTTTATTAACCGGGGAATCAGCGGCAACCGCGTCTCGGATTTATATGCCCGCTGGAACGAGGATGCCATTGCGCTCAAGCCTGATATCATCAGCATACTGATCGGGGTTAATGACGCCTGGAGATCGATGAGCAACGAGCCTAGCGGTGTTACGGACCGATTTGGCCGCGCTTACAAAGTTCTGCTGGAAGAGACAAGAGAGGTTATGCCGAATACGGGACTTATTCTTTTGGAGCCTTTTATTTTGAAGACAGGTGCAACAGAAGAGAACTGGGGGCAATGGCAGGAGCGTGTCCAGTTGTACCAGAACATCACCAGAGAACTGGCGGAGCAGTTCGGAGCAGTATTTGTGCCCCTGCAAGCGGCTTTTAATGAAGCTTGCCAGCGTGCGGAAGCTGCTTACTGGATCTGGGATGGCGTACATCCGACAAGCGCAGGCCATCAGATTATTGCGGATCAATGGATTTCCGTTGTCCAGAGCAGCAAGCTGGCTCTTCGCTAATTGACGAATAAGGCTTGAAGTTAAAGAAGGACCCGAAAACCGTCTATGTAGACGGCTTCGGGTCCTTTTAGTTCAACGTGAGTCATACGTTTGCACCCGCTCGTAACCGGTCCTGCCGGATTACAGTTGGCAGATTAGCGTAAATTAGGGATCGCTACATCCGGATTTGCATCCGCTTCATAGTCGATACCATCGGTGTTGAAGCCGAACAATTGGAAGAATTCCCGGCGGTAGCCTTCCAGGTCGGACAGCTCATAAATATTTTCTGTCGACAGGTCTGCCCACAGCTGTTCAACCTCAGCTTGAACTTCCTCGCGCATTTCCCAATCGTCGACTCGGATCAGCCCTTTTTCGTCAACTTGAGTCGTGCCTTCGCCATACAGTCTTTCAGAGAACAGGCGGTACATTTGCTCGATGCAGCCTTCATGCAACCCTTTTTCCTTCATGACTTTATACAGCGCAGATATGTACAGAGGTACAACCGGAATCGCAGAGCTGGACTGGGTAACGAGCGCTTTGTTGACCGATACGAATGCTCGGCCGCCACCGGAACCAAGCTGTTCATTCAGGCGAAGTGCTGTTGCTTCCAGATCGTTTTTCGCTTTGCCGATGGTTCCATCACGGTAAACGGCATGTGTAATTTCAGGTCCGATATAGGAGTAGGCAACAGTGGTTGCGCCTTCAGACAGCGCGCCCGCTTCACTCAGAGCGTCAATCCACATCTGCCAGTCTTCGCCGCCCATGACAGCGATTGTCTGGCGAAGCTCGTCCTCGGTAGCCGGTTCAATAACCGCTTCCGTTACTTCGCCTGTATGGAAGTTCACCGTTTTATTTGTGTACGTTCCGCCGAGCGGCTTGATCACAGAGGAGAAGACTTCTCCGGTCTTAGGATGCACACGGCGCGGGGAAGCGACACTGTAAATGACCAGGTCGACGGAGCCTAGCTCAGTTCGGATCAAGTCGATCGTTTTGGCTTTGATCTCATCGGAGAAGGCATCGCCTACAATGCTGTAGGATTTGCGTCCGCTTTCTTGGGCAGCAGCTTCAAATGCCGCGGAGTTATACCAGCCAGCCGAAGCTGTGCGGGCGCCTTCAGCCGCTTTGTCAAAGTAAACGCCGACTGTATTGGCGCCTGCTGCGAAGGAGGCAACAATACGGGAGGCCAGTCCATAGCCTGTAGATGCGCCTACGACAAGGACATTGCGAGGGCCTTGAATGGCTGGCTGTTCTTTCACATAATTGATTTGGCGCTGCACTTGGCTCGCACAGCCGTCCGGATGAGCGGTTGTACAAATAAATCCGCGTGTTTTCGGTTGAATAATCATATTCAAAAATTCCTTTCTCTATTGGGATGACGATCATTTTCATATAAAGCCCAATACTCTCTATCATTTTACCGAGTTTTGGGCGTAAAGGAAAGGGCGGGAGTTATTCTTCAATAGACCCGGATTCAAGCAGCAATTGATAGATATCAATGTTTTTCCATTTCTCGGGTTGTTCGTAGGATAAGAGATGGATACTGTACGTGTCTCCTGACTGCTGAATATTGACGGCCGTCCCTGGCGGGAGCTTCTCTAACGGCAATTCAATACGCTTTACAGCATTGATTCCATAATAAAGCCAATGAAATTCAAAGGTGAACTGGGGGTTATCCTGGAAGTCAAATTTACGGAATCCGGCAATATTCGTCCAATTTGTACTCGCAAACTTTGAATGAATTGAAGGGCTGTCATACCACATTTTCCAGAATCCCAAACTGTTTTTTTCGAGATAGATCAATTTGATCTCCTCATTTTTAGTTGTTCCAATCACGGTATACGCTCTGTCATTGGCATTAAATCCACGTTCAAACGTCGTATACGATACAGAATACCCGCCCGATTTTAGGGCCAGGTTCAGGCTGTTCGCTCTTAAAATCAAAAATACCAGGATAGCAGTCAAAAATAAGATTCCAATGGATATCCAAATCTTTTTAGTCAAATCAAGAAATCTCCTCTCTTATGGCCGGCTTGAATGAAAGCGGATTTTATCAGGTTAATACTGATTCTATAAAATATTATGGCATCCTGCTTTTTTTTACCGTTGCATAAGGCATAAAGAACTTTTATAAGTTGAAACAACGACGAAAAAAGCTGTACGACTTATAATCGTACAACCTTTTTCCTGCTCTACCGTACCGCCCCCACTGAAGCAATCGTCACACTCACCTCAATTTTGACATCACCGCGGGACAGCGCCTCGCCCCAGTTGTCTTTTACCTTCATATAGGCATCATATTCATGGGCGCGGGCATAAAGGCCAAGCCCTATTGGATCTACTTTTTTCTTTTGAATTTTATGAACCAGGGCTGTGAGCTTTTTGGTCATTTGTTCATTAATTTTTTTCTCCAGCTCCTTCTTCTCCTTGAATACATCAAACGGGAAAAGATGCTCGGTGAGACTAACATTTGTTTTCACTTTAATATGAAAATTGAACTTTCCGTTTTCATAAGAGGTTTTGATTTTCGTCGAGATTTTGCCCGGTGAAATGCTGACTGAATTTGAAACAAACGGAGGTTGCTTTTCCACACCTGGAATTTGAAAAGTCAGGCTGATTCCGGGATTCGCCGTTCTTTGCAAGACCGCAAGCAATATGCTCTCCGTCGTATTTAAAGACTCGACGTAAATGCCTTTTGAATCCATTAGCGCTGTTCCCGCCATATAAATTTTCTTGTTGGACACCGTGATCTCCGAGACATACGGGGTAATTCCCGTTTCATACATTTGCCGGTGCAACTGCTGTACAGATGTGTTTGCAGTCTCAGAGCGGGAACTCTTATTAATGACCATGCCGCGCAAAAGAACGGGCATCATGGGCTGATCAGGCTGATCCAGCGCGAAGAGCTCACTGACAGGCCCATCGAACATGATCATCCGGTCTGTCAAGGTATTCCGGGCATCCCGGTAGAGCACATCCATCATTTTAAACCATCCCTTATGCTGCATCATCCGCTTGCCGATTATCGTTACCTGGAAATTCCGGCCAAGCGTCAAACCTAAAATCTGAGAATCCTGTCTCTCCCTGGACTGGCGCAGAGTTGTCGAGGTTCCACTGGATTCATGGCTTGTTTTTTTTAATTTACTGCTAAAGATCGGCTCGGAAGTGAAATAGTGAAAACGGCCCTCCTCGTCCAGGTCCATACCCAGTGCGAGAGGGACTGTCGCTGTCTCCAAATCGATCTGGTCGGCACACCCTGTAAGGGGGATTAATAGCAGGCAGGCAAGCAACCCGCGGCGTACTATCATGATCGGCATCAACATCATCTCCTTGGCTGAAACTTGCCGTAAATCCACAAATAGCCTAACAAGCAGACCGGAAGTACATATTCAAAGCCAAATCCGATCCACATGAGCCGCTCCTGCAGGTCGTCGCTGGCAGAGAACGTGGGCTTGAGGAGATAGGTGATGACAGCAAGCCCCACACAAATGATTTGGAGATGGAGGGTTTTCTTCTTGCCCCCGAGCATCCAGCTTGTGCATTCAACTGTAAGGTACAAGCAGGGTATCCATACCATAGAGAAGAAGAAAATGTAAAAGGCGATAAATAGCACCTCAATCCGCTCCACAAACCGGAATTCAATCGAAGACAGCATACTGATAACCGGCTCATTGTACTGAATGAATTCGTCCGGACTGTAGAACAGCAGGCAGATTACCGTAATGAACAGGTACAAGCCCATTGTTATGGAATTGGACACCCACATGCCGGCGACTGCTTGCTTTTTGTTTTTTAAATACGGGTATAGAAAAAAAGCGGCGATTATGCCGAGGCTTGGGTAAATCAAGGCTTTGAGGGCGATGAATACAGGGCCCCAGCCTTCCTTGATCACAGGCAGCAAATGCAGCAAATGACCATTTTTAAGCGGGAGCAGATAAATGAAAGGAACCCAGAGCGACATCAGAAAAATGACCACGACATACCGCCCGACAGCGATGATCTGATTGTTAAGTACGGCGTAGCTTGGTATCAGCATCAATACCATCAAGGTAAAGGAGGAGGTATTGGGCAGCAGCCATGTTTTCGTAATGAGTACCGTCCGGTTTAATCCGTCAAAAGTCAGCAGAACGAAATAACAGGCCATTAGGAGCGCGGCCAGTTTGCCGGCCCATTTGCCTAAAGTCCGGGAGATTAATTCCAGAATCGTCTCGTCCTGGCCGTTCTTCATCACCATAACAATGACTGTGCCTGCAACCCCCGCAATGATCCATCCGATAATAATCGCGATCCATCCGTCAGTTCCGGCTGCTTTCACCAGATTGCCGGGCAAAGACAGAACGGCTACGCCAATTTGGATGCCGGAAATTATACAGATGAATTGAAGAATAGTAATAGAAGGCTTTTGTTTTTGAGCTTGAGCATTCATTCCTGCTCCTCCTTGGTGCGGGTGTTTCCTTGTCTGACAGATTGGAGCGGAGCGCTTCCTTCCGGGCGCTTATTCATTTTCCATAGCGGCATGCGAATAATCGTATCCTTCCAATCCTTGATATGCAGCGGCGCAAGCGGCGTGCTGTAAGGCATTCCGAGGGATTTTAGTGTGATCAGATGTCCAACCATAGCCATAAGGCCCACAGTCAGACCGACGAATCCGAACATCGCTGCCAGGACCATCAACATGAACCGGACAAGCCGTACGGCGGCAACCATGTCATAGTTGGGCAAAATAAAGGAGGCAATGGCAGTAAATGAAACAATAATGACCATTGTGTTGCTGATCAGCCCTGCCTGAACCACAGCTTGGCCAATAACAATACCGCCTACAATGCCCACCGTCTGTCCGACTGGAGCAGGGAGACGGACTCCTGCCTCCCGCAGCATTTCCAGTGTAAGCTCCATAATAATGGCTTCCAGGAACGGCGGGAAAGGGACACGGCCGCGTGATTCTCCTAATGTAAACAACAGCTTGAGAGGAATAATTTCGAAGTGGTAGGACACGACTGCAATATAGAAGGCCGGCAGGAAGGCGGCCACAAAAAAGGCGAACATCCGCAATAACCGGATAAAAGTGGAAATCGACCAGCGTGTGCTGTAATCATCCACGCTTTGAAAAAACGACATGAACGATACCGGAGCGACAATAACGCTGGGCGAACGGTCAAGGACAACGACACAGCGGCCCTGCAAAATCTGGGAAGCAGCAGCATCAGGCCGCTCGGTTGTCATGAATTGCGGGAAAATCGAGTATGGATCATCTTCAACAAACTCCGCCAGCTCTCCCGTATTAATGATGACATCGACAGTGATCGCTCGAATACGCTCCTCCAGGCTGTTAATAAATTGTTTGTTGGTTACATCCTCAAGATACAGAATGGAAACCTCAGTCCGTCCCCGTTTGCCGACCGTAAGTTTCCGTATTTTTAATTCGCGGTTGGGGATGTAGCGGCGAATGAGCGCAATATTTTGCCCTCCAGTCTCAACAAAGCCCTGATGTGCTCCTTTCAGGGAGGATTCCATCTGGGGGTCCTCAATCGCGCGCTGCGGCCAGCCTCTCGTATCCAGGGAGTAGGCTTCCGTCCTGCCGTCAACGAAGAGAGTGCTAAAGCCATTAAGCAGATTTTGTTCCACTCTCATCCATGTCTCAACCGTCATGATATGTCCCACATTCATAATGAGCTTGCCGCCGGCCTGGCCCGATCCTTCTTCAAATTGCAGCGGCCGCAATATATCGTGGTTAATGGCGTTTTTATCGCTTAATCCGTCCATAAAGACGAGCAGTCCCTGCTCACCAGTCTGCTTGATGCCAAATTCCCGGAAGATCAGGTCGGGCGTGTCATTAAAATGTTCCCTCAAGTGGCTGATGACGCTATTTAAATCTGTTGCAATGCAGTCGTTAACTTTTTCAGCCATGATGGTTATTTCCTCCTTAAGTCAGTCTTCATGCCGCCCTGATCACTTATGAACACGGATGTCAAAGTCTCATATAGGTTTCCATTAACGGCAAAAATTATTCCGCATAAAGGGGACAGCAGATCGCCGTCAAGTGTGGGGAAGGAGGAGGAACATAGATAAACGTTCCACATGTAACAAGATTAAGCGGGGGCAATCAAGCCGGTTCTACATGATCCGACGAATCGGCTGCAGCTTGCCGCGCGTAAAGCGGCAAATGCTGTTGGAGTATAGGAGAAGCAGTTTCCAAGTAAAAGCGTCCCATTGCAAAAAGAACCCGATCCAAAATGGATCGGGTTCTGAAAGAGCATCATAAAGCGCGTTGCTGCCGGATTGCTTCCTGCCGGGCCGCTTCCTCAGGCGATACCCGTTGAGGAAAAGGGAAGCAGCGGCCGCAGCAGATGGGAATAGGGAACCTCCGGCTCGATATGAAAGACACAATCGGTAAAGCTGCACCGGTCATAGTCGAAATACAGCGATGTGACGCGGATGCGGCAGCGTGTAAATGTGCATCCGATAAAATGGTAATTTTCAAAATGTATGTCCTCATCTGTAAAGTTTTTGTGTATGATGTGATCCATTGCTTTCCCTCCTATAAATCAAATCTTGTATCTTCCGAGTCTTCCAGAAGGTAGAATATATCCATTTTAGCAGAAGCCTGATGTAATAAGGTGTCGCTTCTTGGGCGTGGATTTTGTAACATTTATGCGGATCTAATCTGTCTGCAAGAATAGGTTATTGTCCGGTTCAAAGCCGTGCAATTGCTCATATGCTGGTTTTGTAAACACCGAAAGGAGAGATCGACTATGTCAGCAGTAGGCGGATTGGGCGGCTGGGGTACTTCCACTGGTGCTATCCTGGTTCTTTTCATTCTTCTTGTTATCATTAGCTGCACAGTATTTCTGTAATCATTCCAGATAGTATGTTTCAAAAGCCTCCAGGCCGGCGCCTGGGGGTTTTTCGTTTAGGTCAATGATCATTACCCCTTTTGCACAGGAACGAAACTCCAAACCAATCTTTTTTTCCTGCATATAGTAAAAATAGAAAGATAATATAAGATAGGTTGTAGAGGGGGAGATGCTTTATGCATCCTTTTGCACTAAGCTCTTTATGCGCTTTTATAGGTGCCATTTTGACCTTTTCCTTTGGCAATTGGCCTGAAGCACTGACACTGCTGTTAGTCTCTATGGGAATTGATTACATTGCGGGTATCGCCGCATCTCTTAAAGTTGGACAAGGACTGTGCAGCAAATCCTGCTTTTGGGTACTTGGCCGCAAAGGACTGACACTGCTTGTTATTTTGCTGGCCCACCGGATTGATGTGCTGCTTGAATCCGAAAATATGACCATGGGCGCTGCGATTTACTTTTATTTGGCAAATGAAATCCTCTCGATTATTGAGCATAGCGGCAAGATCGGGCTGCCCATCCCCAAACAAATCAAGAATTTGATTGAAGTTTTTAGAGATAAAGATCCCAAAAATTAGTACGAAAATGTTCATGATTTTGTCATAAAGGCAAAAAAGTTTTGTTCAGCAATGAGTTTAAGCTTGAGAAAAACAGACAAACTTAGGTAATATAAGGGGTAGACATTAAGTTGTAGGGGGAGCACGCTACTATGCAAAAATGGATTATGTTCGTTTTTTTCGCAGCCGCTTCCGTCTTGGCGTTATTTCTGTTGACATTTGGTCTTCCGGAAAAGCCTGTGGACGAGTCGGCTGGATTGGCGGAAGGGGTTTCATTGCTGAAAATTAAAGCCTCTAACTATGAATTCGACCAAACAGAGTACAAGGTTGAAAAGGGTTCCAAAGTGAAGCTGCTGCTTCAAAATACGAACGGGATTCATGGTATCGCAATCGAGAGCATGAACGTGACGTTGACAAAGGATAGTCCTTCTGCTGAAGTGGAATTTAATGAGCCGGGAACGTATCCGATTCATTGCAGCATTCCTTGCGGCGAAGGCCACTTGGAAATGAAGGCTGTTATTGTTGTTCAATAAGCATTCAAGCGTAAAAGGAGCCGCAAGGCTCCTTTTTTCGAAATATACAGAAGTTTTAAGCTTCTTTTTTATAGTCGGCTTGTTATGCACAACGATGCTGTGCCTGCAAATCGGCACAGCCGTTTATGCTTGATTAGGAGCGTGCTTTGCGGGCACGGCTGCCTGCAATAAGGGTATCGATAATGAAGCCGATAATCCCCCAGCTTATTACGGTCAACACGTACAGCGGCACGGCTCTGATTTCATGGATATCAAACCAGAGTTCGGCGAACCATGCAGGTACACTCAGCATGAAGAAGAACATGTTATGCGGATCATAGCCGCTGTAGCTGAATAGACAAAGCGCCAGACTGAATAAGACGGCAATTAAAGTTGCGGGGTAGCGCATAACTACAGTGCCCCTTTCAGAAAAGTTCCGTTTCGGTTATTATGGGACAAAGGGGCTTTTGCCATTCATAATCAGAAATTAAGGCCGAGGAGAGATGGGTTTTATGATTACACATATCGTATTGTTCAAACTGAAGGATAACAGCCCGGAGAGTGTGGAGCGTACTGCAGCGGTACTGCGCGCTATGGAAGGCCAAATCGAACAAATCAAATTCATTGAGGTTGGTCTGGATGTGCTTCACTCCGAGCGTTCTTATGATATTGCCTTGATCACCAAACATGACTCTATGGAAGATCTTCAGGCTTATCAGGTCCATCCGGTTCATAAAAAGGTAATCGAGCATATGACACAAGTCCGTGAAGCTTCTGTCAGCGTTGATTTTGTAAGCTAAATTTTAAGTGATAGCCAATTGAGGGATGACGAATGAGAGACGTGTACGAAATGCTGACTTATCTTCTGGTCGTCATTATCAGCTGTTTGGTAATGGGATTTTGGCTGAAGCGCAAAGGAAGCAAAAAGAATAAGTAGAAAGCAGGTACATAGGGCATGTACTATGTAAACCAAGAGCAAATTGAGCAGCGTCTGGCTGTCATTCCCGATCTGGCTGCTGCCTTAGAGGGACTGGCAAAGCATTGGGACGGATCACTTCTTCAGGGTCTGGCCCAGGAGCGGGCCCTCCATCTGGCGATTGAGACGGTAACCGATGTCGGGAGCTGCCTCATTGACGGCTTTATTATGAGGGACGCCAGCAGCTATGAGGATATTATTGATATTATCCATGGTGAATCCGTATTTCCTGGTGAGCTGTACGGGACGTTGCAGGAACTGGTCAAGCTGCGCAAGCCATTAGCGCAAGAATATTACATATGGTCCCGCAGCGAACTGCATCCGCTGTCCGCTGTTCTGCCGGATATTCTTGGCCGTTTTGCAGAAGCGGTAAAGAGTTATTTGGCTCGCGAACTGGTATAAGTAATGCGTTTTTTAGGTTTTGCAATCTTGCAATCGTTAAGTTAAAATACAAGTATGTCCAGCCATGATGCGAAGGAAATTCGGCATGATGGCTTTTGTTTTTATGCGACTTTATTTTTAGCGAGGGTGGTGATGGTATGGATAACAAATCGATGTTACAGGCAAAAGAAGGGATTCGGCCGGACGGATCAACACGCCAGGCTGTACTGCTGCTGCTCAAGACCAAAGGCCCCAGCTCTGTAGGCGATTTGGCCCGTGAGCTCGGAATAACCGAAATGGCAGTCCGGCGCCATCTCACTTCGCTGGAACGTGACGACAGTATCAGATCCAATATTGTTCGCCAGCCAATGGGCCGCCCAGCCCATATTTTCAGTTTGACTGAGGTTGGAGAGAACCTTTTCCCAAAAAATTATGTGTCCTTGACACTCGACTTCCTTGAAGATTTGGAAGATGATCCGGATATGGGGGGAACAGTCTCCCGCTTATTTGAAAGCCGTAAGCAAAAGCTGTTCCAGCGTTATTTGCCTTACATGGAGGGCAAACCGCTTGAAGAGCGTGTAGAAGAGCTGGCCAAGATTCAAAATGCTGGCGGATATATGGTCGAGGTCGATACGAGCTGCAAGGACGAATATGTCATGCATGAATACAATTGCCCCATAGGCTTGGTGGCGAATCGTTATGAGCAGGCGTGCAACTGTGAGCTGGTTTTGTTCAAAGAGCTGCTCAGGGCGCCGGTTGAACGTACGGAATGTCTGGCTAAAGGCGGGGGCAAGTGCACCTACCGGATTTCGAAAAATGCGGACTGATCGTCCATAATCCCAATTGAAATTCGTTAATGATCTATTGTTGTAATCATCTTGATTTTATATTTTAATTCAAAACCTGCTTCTTGCAGCATTCTGCTTTTTGCCCTTTTTACGGCAAAGCAGTGAATGTTGCAGGGCAGGTTTTTTTGTTGTTTTACTGGCCAATAAGGATTGCTAAGTAAACGGATGCTGCTTTTAGGATTAAGATTCATCGCAGTAAAGTACCTGGCGGAGAGATAAAGGGGGGTTCCGGAGAAACGAAAGTGGTTGCCTTTAAAGAGTGATTTTAACAAATACTAATCGGATTCAAAAAAATCACTCTTTAACAGCAAACGGAGGAACCCCTTTATCTCGCAGCTTTTTCCCCAGTTGCAGATTATCAATCATTTGCTATCCGTTAGACTACACATGTTAATTTTTCAAATCCACCAAATCGTTGTGTCAAAACAAGCCCATGCTGACTATACTGTCATTACGAATTGGGCATTCGTCCAGAAGCCAACAGGAAGGAGCACACCACTATGATCATAACGATCTGTGTATGCATCGCTACCGCAGCCTTTACAGCTTTAGCAATAGCGATGATCCTCTCCATGCGCTCCATTGTCCGGCAAGTAAGTGGGATTGCACACCAAACCGAGATGCTGAGGCAGCAATCGGCAGAGCTTTTAGGGGAGCTTCGCCGGGTGTTAACAGATGCCGAGGAGGCCGTAACCAGCACAGGTAAGCAAATGAAGGTTTTTATTCATTCGGCCTCCCAGCTAGGGGAAGCCTTCAGCCGTACCGCCGGGGCCGTGAATGAGCTGTCAGGCGCGGTAACACGGACAGCGGCTGACAGGGTGAAGAAAACAGCTAACAAATACGGTCCTCATATTGACGAAGCCTTAAATTGGGCTGAGGCCGGCCTCACAGTCTGGCACTGGTGGCAAAAGAAATGTTCCGCTGCATCGAAATCCGCTGCATTATCCGGACAGGACGAAGGGCACGATAAATACGAAAGGAGCGAATCATCATGACAAGTGGCAAAAAGACAAAAGGTTACCTGCTTGCAGCCCTTGCAGGCGGCATCGCCGGGGCAGTTGGAGCATTGCTGTTTGCGCCCAAATCCGGCAAGGAGCTTCGCCGTGACATCGCGGACGGCGCTTCCCAGGTCGGAGAGAAGACGGTTCAGCTTGCCGGTCAGGCGAAGGATGGAACAGTCCGTTTGGCCCATCAGATTGGACATCAGACATCTCACTTGGCAGGCAAGGCCAAAGATTCCGCATCACAGGCTATTCATAACTTGAGATCATGGAAGGAACACCGCGGTACAGAAGAAGCCGAAGTAGCTGAGGTGTCGGCAACTCAAGCCCTTGAATCCGATCTGGAGGAAACTGTGCTTGAAGATGAAGCACGTTCCTGAAAATGAATCAGACAGCAGCCCGATCTGAAAAAGTATCTTTCAGATCGGGCTGCTGTCTGATTACGGGCTTGCTGTCCTGAGTCTCCCCGACTAGGTCGATAACAGCTTGAACCTTGTCTGATTATGCGCTAAGATGTAGGTACGTTTTGGAATGCTTCTTCATATTCTATTTTGGAATAGGAGAGCGCACGCTTTGTCCGCCAGCAGGACGGCGAAGCCCCTGACAAATCATTTCGTTACTAACATCAGGAAAGCGGTGTATCTGTGCAACAACCGATAGCTATACTGGATTCAGGGGTCGGCGGTCTGACAGTCGTCAAGGAAGTTATGCGTCAGCTCCCCCGTGAGAAAATTATTTATTTCGGGGATACGGCACGCGCGCCCTATGGTCCTCGTCCATCCGAAGAGGTGCTTCGGTTTACGAGAGAAATTGTAGATTATTTAATTCAATTTAATCCGAAAATGATTGTTATTGCTTGTAACACAGCAACAGCGGTAGCTTTGAAGGATATTCGCTCGCGGGTTAATGTACCTGTTGTTGGCGTGATTTATCCGGGAGCCCGAGCTGCGATCGGACGTACCCAGACAGGCTATGTCGGTGTAATCGGAACAGAGGGAACGATTAACAGCGGCGCTTACGAGGTTGCGCTCAAGCGGCTCAGACCGGATATTGAAGTGTTCAGCAAGGCCTGCCCCAAATTTGTACCGCTTGTCGAGCGGGGCAATTTCCGTTCCACAGAGACTTACGATGCAGTCCAAAGCTCACTTCAGGGGCTGAAGGGCAGTCCGATAGATTGTCTGATTCTCGGGTGTACCCATTATCCGTATTTGGCGGAGACCATCTCAGAGGTCATGGGACCGGAAGTGACGCTGATCAGCTCGGCGGATGAGACGGCCCGTGAAATCAGCACAATTCTGTATGATCAGGGCAAGCTGTCCCGCAATGAGCCTGTGCCTGTGCACCAATTTTGCTGCAGCGGCGATCCGCGGCTGTTCAAGTCTATCGCACAGCAATGGCTGAACAAGGAAATCGAGCTGACTCCGGTTGTTTGGCAGGTTCCAAAGATCGGTTAGGTGCAAATAAACATATTAAAGACATTAGCCCAGCCATCCCGACATAAAAATGAAGGTAAAATGTCATTTTAACGGGAGGCGGACCTTTGTACAATTTACCTTTTTATATGGTTCAGCCCGGTGATACCCCAGAACGTATCGCCGGGCGTTTTGGTGTGCAGGAAATTGCGCTATATAAGGCCAATCCATTTATTAAACCGGGTCGTCTGCTCGTTCCGGGTCTGCAACTTCAACTGCCGATAATAAAGACGGATTTTCAGTGGAATCCTTGGGATGGGCAGCGGATTGTCCAGGCCAGCCATGACTACGGTTATCCTGAGCTGTGTTATCAGATCGGACTGCTTCAGCGGCGCTATCCCTTTATCGGCTGTGAAGATATCGGGGGAAGTGCGGACGGCAGAAGAATACACGCGCTTTGTATAGGAACAGGGAAAAAGAAAATTCAGATCAATGCTTCCTTCCATGCGAATGAATGGATTACAACGTTACTGGCGATGAGATTTGCAGAGGATTACGCAAGAGCCCTGGCAACAAAAGAGGAGCTGCGTATTGCTGGTGAAAATGAGACACTGGATGTGCATGCGCTCAGCCGTGAAGTGACCTTATGGATTGTCCCGATGGTGAACCCGGACGGTGTAGAGCTTGTCCAAAATGGGCTGAATGAGGCACATCCGCGGTATGAGGAGCTTCGGTCACTGAATCCGGACGGCGCTGATTATTCCGGCTGGAAGGCGAATATTAACGGTGTGGACTTGAACGACCAGTTCCCCGCCCATTGGGAAGAGGAGGTACGGAGGCGCGGACATGACGGGCCGGGGCCGCGTGACTATCCAGGACTGGCACCGCTTAGCGAGCCGGAAGCGAAGGCTGTGTACGACTTTACAATCAAGCAGCAGTTTGCTATGGTTCTGGCTCTTCATACCCAGGGGCAGGAAATCTATTGGAACTACCGGGGCTATGAGCCTGCCAATGCAGAACTGATAGCGGGCAGGCTGGCCGCAGCCAGCGGCTATGTGGCGGTCAAGCTGGAGGGCAGCGATGCGGGCTTCAAGGACTGGTTCATTCAGGAATTTGGCAGACCCGGATTTACAGTCGAGGCCGGACTGGGTGTTAATCCGCTTCCGATCGGTCAGTTCGATGAGATCTATGTGGGCATCCAAAAATTACTATTGACAGCGCTAAGGCTGTAATTTGCTTGCCGGCAGGTGCGGTATGCTATAATAGCGGAAACTTGAGAAGGGGGACGGTCCCAATGCGCAAACTGCTTTCGCTCCGCCATTGGAAGCAGGTATTTATCCGCATCTACCGGCTGCTTATTTCCAGGCAGGTGCCTGTGCACCAGAAGCTGCTGTTTGTCATTCCGGTTCTGCTGTATTGGGTACTGCCGGATGTGCTGCCATTTTTGCCGATTGATGATATTGCAGTCACGATGATTGCGGCCGAATGGTTCACCAGGTGGATGGAAGGCAAGCATAAAACGCCTTCTTAACAACGGGTCAGCGCTTTGCGCGAGGATTGTACCGGACGGTTGAACTTCCGGCTTGTTTTCATTACAATACAGATAAAAGGAGCTGGAAGAAGATGAAATGTAAAATTTCGCGCAATGCCGCCAAGGTGCTGCAGCTTGAATTGGACAAGCCTGAAAATGAGGGCAAGCTGCTGCGTGTTTTTGTAACGCATAAGCATGGTGACCATGCCCATTATGGCATGCAGATCGACGTTCCGACGGATGCGGACGTTGTCGTGTCTACAGATAAAGAGATCGACGTGATTCTTGTGAAGGACGAGCCAATGCTCGATGGAATCCGTATCGATTATTTTTATGTACCTGAAGAGGGCTTCGCCATCACGAACCCTTCCAAGGGCAATCACGGGGATCACTAACCCGGGGAAGAAGCGAAGAACGGGGAAACGTAAATGGCTAATGATATCCGCATTTGTGACAAATGCAAGCATATGAAGGTCAAAACGATGCTGTCCAAGCTCAAGCAGCTTGATCCGGAATCCGAGGTCCGCGTCGGCTGCAAATCGTATTGCGGCCCGTGTGCCCGCAAAGCTTTCATCTTTATCAACGGACGCTACATTACCGCGCCTACAGAGGATGAGGCCGTAGAATTGGCCCGGAAATTTGTCAAATAGCAATAAAGGAGCTGAACCAGCGGCATAATAGCCGTGTGTTCAGCTCCTTTGTCTTTATTGCACTTCAGTACTGCCTGATTTCAGCAAGATCCTTAATGGGACTGCGGGCGGGGAGGCAGCGGTCCGAAATATTGATAGAGCGCGCATTCGATCCGCCCGTTATACAATTTGCGCTTTTTGTCTGCTGGCCGTCCGAAGTAATGCTCAAAGCTTTTGGCCGGACTAATGGCAAATAAGGACCAGTTTGGCTGGCGACTGGCCATTGTACCAAGCTGGCGCACAGCTTTCTCCGCTTCCTGGTCATCCCCAAGCCGCTGTCCATAAGGCGGATTCGTCAGTATGCAGCCGTAATCGCCCAGTGGAACCGCTTTGTTTACAGGAACCGGCTGGAAGGAAATTTCATTGCCGAGACCGGCTTTTTTGGCTGCACCTCTGGCAATCTCGATCGCATTTGGATCAATATCCGAGCCGGTAATTTCCAGCGGAATATCATCCTTCACCGCATCATACGCTTCCTCGCGTGCCTGCTCCCAGCGATTCTCGCCGATGATCGGCCAATGATCGCTGCTAAAGCTGCGGCGGATGCCCGGGGCAATGTTCCAGCCGATCAAAGCTGCTTCGATCGGCAGTGTGCCGGAGCCGCAGAACGGGTCATGCAGCGGACGTTCCGGACGCCAGCGGCTGAGCAGGACGATTGCGGCAGCCATCGTTTCCTTAAGCGGCGCTTCGGTTGCGACCTTGCGGTAACCGCGCTTGTGAAGGCTTGGCCCAGTCGTATCCAGTGTAAGCAGTGCAATATCATTCAGCAGAGAAACCTCGGCGACGTAGCGCGCCCCGTTTTCCGGGAACCATTCATGCTTGTACTGCTGCTTCATTTTTTCTACGATTGCCTTCTTCACAATCCCCTGGCAGGCTGGCACACTGGATAGCTGCGACTTGTGGGAGCGGCCCTCCACCGGGAATTCACCGTTCTCTGGAATCCAGTCAGGCCAGTCAAGCGCCTTCGTCCCCTCGAACAGCTCGTCAAAGGTGCGGGCGGGGAATTCACCCATCTTGATCAGAATCCGGTCTGCTGTACGCAGCCACAGATTCGTGCGGCAGATATCCTCATAGCCGCCATCGAAATTGACTCTTCCATTTTCTGTTTTCGTGTTCTCATACCCCAGCTCTTTCAGCTCGCGGGCGACAATAGCCTCAAGTCCCATTGGACAGGTAGCTATCAGTTGCAGGTTCTTCATAGGTTTCTTTTCACTCCGTATTATCAGCTTGGCCTTGTGTCTGCAATTGCGATTTGTAATCACAGGCCCAACAACATACAATCAAGTATAGGATAAAGTAGAATGATTGACAAACACGGAGGAGATTTCATGGAAGCAGCAGAGAAATATGTAGCGGAACTTTTCCGCGAGGATGAGCATTTGGGACGGGCGAAGAAGGGGATTCGCGAAGCCGGCATGCCGGAGATTTCTATCCAGCCTGCCTTCGGCAGAATGCTGACGATGCTTGTGTATACGTCCGGAGCGCAAAATATTTTGGAGATTGGTGCGCTTGGCGGGTACAGCGGCATCTGCCTGGCCCGCGGTCTGCGGGAAGGGGGCAGCCTTACCTCGCTGGAGCTGGAGGCGAAGTATGCCGACGTAGCGCAGCGGCATCTGGATGCGGCAGGGCTTGGCAATAAGGTTACATACCGGATTGGCGATGCGGCCCAAAGCCTCGCTGAGCTGGAGCAGGAAGAGAGGCGCTTTGATTTCTTCTTCATTGACGCTGACAAGCAGGGCTACCCGGTTTATCTGGACTATGCGCTGCGGCTGGCCCGCCCGGGAGCACTGATTGTTGCGGATAATACATTGCTCAGAGGACGGGTGACTGATCCTGACAAGCAGGGCCCGTCCGTAGAGGCAATGCGCAGCTTTAATGAACGGCTGGCGACGGATGAGCGCCTAATCAGCACCCTGATCCCGGCGTACGACGGGCTCTCCGTTGCCGTGGTGAAGTGAGCGGCGCACCCACAGGAAATTAAGCAGGAACATGCCGGATGAGATGAGAAAGACGCCGCTGATTCCGGTCCAGCCGGAAATAACCCCTCCTGTTATCGGCCCGACCATATTGCCGAGACTGAGCATGCTGCTGTTAAAGCTGTATGCGCGGCTTTCTCTTCCTTCCGGCGTATACCGCCGAATCAGCGAGTTCACGGTTGGAATCAGGCCGCCTAGGAAAATGCCAAGCAGGAACCGTACGATCAGCAGTTGCCAGACGGTGCCGACGAATGCTTGCGGGATGAACAGGATCGCAGCCCCAAGCAGGGCGACGCCGAGTATTTTCTCCGGCCCGATCCGGTCTCCCAGCTTGCCAAGCAGCGGCGCTGCCACCATATTCGACAGTCCGGTCACGGAGCCGACAAAGCCGGCCCAGAATGCCACATTCTCCGCTGTTCCATGCAGATGCTGTACGTACAGCGGAATGAGCGGCATGGGCGATATCATGGCGAATTGAATCATAAAGGTTACAGCGTAAAGGGCGTTGAGCTGGGGTACTTTTGTCAGTTCGCGAAGCCCCTGTACAACCGAGACCTGCGGAGCAGCCGCGGCTTTCTCCTTATCGAATTTCTCCTTGACCGTAAACATGGCCAGCATGGAGGCAATAAACAGAAGCGAGCCTGTAATATAAAAGATCGGCCGGTAGCCGAAGGCATTCGCCATCATACCGCCGAAAAAAGGTCCAAGAATTGTACCGGCTATCGCTCCCGATTGCAGCGTACCCATGACGAAGCCCATTTTTTCTTTGGGCGCTGTCGAAGAGACAAGCGATATCGATGCCGGATTAAAGCCGGATATCGTTCCGTTGACCATCCTCAGCACCAGCAGATGCCAGGGGGCAGTTGCAAAGCCCATCATCGTCATGACAATGGCCATCCCGAAGCCGGAGCGAAGCAGCATAACCTTCCGGCCGTAACGGTCCGACAGCTTCCCCCATAGCGGCTGAAATAAAAAAGATGTAACAAAATTTCCGGCAAATATCAGGCCGGCCCAGGTGCCGATCTGGTGCTCATCCTGCAGGCCGAGATCATTTTGCAGATAAAGAGACAGAAAAGGGACAATCATTGTCATTCCAGCCATGACAAGGAATTGCCCAAACCATAGAACGATCAGATTGACTTTCCATTGTTCCATTGCCCGTATGCACCTCCATATGCTGCAAATTCAGTTTCTTCCATTCCGGCAATACGAGTCAAATTCTAGTATATCACAGCTGGCAAGTTTCTCCTTCCTGATAACGCCCACATTGTCAAACTATTGTCATACTAGAGCAACGGTCAGCGGTTGTTAGCTATAGTCAAAAAGGGCATAATGGAAGGTAATACGCATGAAATGGGGAACACAAATGACATACAACGACCGGTTTATTCGCGCTTGCCGCAAGGAAAGCGTGGATCAATTGCCTGTCTGGTATATGAGGCAAGCGGGCCGTTATGACCCGGATTACCGCAAAATTAAAGAAAACTATTCGCTTCTCGAAATTTGCCGACAGCCGGAGCTGGCTGCCGAAGTGACGCTGATGCCGGTGAAAAAGCTGGGTGTCGACGCCGCTATTTTATATTCGGATATTATGAATCCGGTTGCTTCCATCGGAATCGATTTTGATATTGTGCAAAATATTGGTCCTGTTATACATAACCCGATCCGCAGCAAGGCGGATGTCGAGCGTTTGAAGCCAATTGATGTAGAGGGCGATCTGTCCCATGTCATCGAGACAATCCGCATTCTGGACCGTGAGCTGACTGTTCCGCTTATTACGTTTGCCGGAGCGCCGTTCACGATTGCCAGCTATCTGATTGAAGGCCGTCCTTCCAAAAACTACATCCGCACCAAGGAAATGATGTACAGCGAGCCTGAGGTATGGCACCTGCTAATGGAGAAGCTCGGCGATATGGTCATCACCTATTTGCGTGCACATATGGCCGCAGGCGGCAAGGCATTCCAGCTGTTTGACAGCTGGGTAGGGGCACTGTCCCCTTATGATTTCCAAAAATTCGTACTGCCGACCATTGAGCGGATTTTTGATTCGCTATCCGACCTTAGCCAGCCTAAAATCTACTTCCCTGGCGTAAGCTCCGGAGAGCTGCTGCCGGTGCTTGGCAATGTGAAGGCCGATGTAATCGGTCTGGACTGGCGTGTCTCAATTGCCGAAGGCAGAAGAAGACTGGGAGGCAAATATGCGGTACAAGGCAACCTGGACCCGCTTGTGCTGACAGCCCCCCAATCCGTTATTGAAGAATACGCGGCTGCCATTATCGATCAGGGACTTGAACAGCCGGGCTTTGTCT
Source organism: Paenibacillus pinihumi DSM 23905 = JCM 16419 (assembly GCF_000422505.1). Classification (GTDB taxonomy): domain Bacteria; phylum Bacillota; class Bacilli; order Paenibacillales; family Paenibacillaceae; genus Paenibacillus_D; species Paenibacillus_D pinihumi. The sequence goes on from NZ_KE383865.1 coordinate 526,076, forward strand.
TCAATCTGGGACACGGGCTGTTCCCGGAAGCATCGCTGGACAAGCTGCGTGAGCTGACAGGCTTTATTCACCAGTATTCGCAACAGAAAATCACCGCGCTTAGCGGACAAAGGAGCTGACCATCCATGGCACAGCCAAAAATCGGTGTGCTCGTCATGTCCTACGGGACACCTGAGAGCATGGAGGATGTTAAGGAATACTATACCCATATCCGCCGCGGCAATCCGCCTTCCGAAGAGCAACTTGCCGATTTGACTGGCCGTTATGAGGCGATTGTTGGCGGCTTTTTCCCGCTTCGCAAAAATACCGATAATCAGGTAGCAGGGCTCCAGGCGACACTGGACCGTCTTGCTCCGGATTGTTATGTCTGCTATCAAGGGCTGAAACATGCAAAGCCGTATATTGAAGATGGCGTGAAGCAGATGCGTGAAGACGGCATCACGGAAGCAGTAGGAATTGTGCTCGCTCCGCATTATTCCACGATGAGTGTGGGCAGCTACATCAAACGGGCCAAGGAAACGGCAGACTCGGTTGGCATCCGCATGAAGTTTGTTGAGGAATACCATCTGCATCCGAAGCTGGTTGAGGCGTTGACTGTACGGGTAATAGACGGGATTGGCAAGCTGGGTTCCGAGCCTTCCGCAAATGATGTGAAGGTGCTGTTCAGTGCGCACAGCCTGCCCGAACGGATTGTTCAGATGAAAGACCCGTATCCGGAGCAATTGCTGGCTACGTCCAAGGCGGTGGCGGAAGCGGCAGGAGTTCAGGACTGGGAGTTTACCTGGCAGAGCGCAGGCAGAACACATGAACCATGGCTGGGACCGGACATTCTGGATACCCTGCAGGCGATTAGCGGCGCAGGGGCGAAAAAGGTGCTGGGAGCGCCTATCGGATTTGTGTCCGATCATCTGGAGGTGCTCTACGATCTGGATATCGAGGCCAAGGCTGAAGCGGACAAGCTGGGCATGCAATTTGAGCGGATTGAAATGCTGAATACCGATCCACTATACATGGAAGTATTGGCGGATTCGGTCATAGGCGCCAACGCCAAATAGAGGCTGATTTGATAACGATAGAATCATGAATCCGCCGGTCAACGATCAGGCGGGTTCATGGTAAAAAGGGAGCGGTAATGAATGCGGGGAACAGGACAGACCGATCGAATTGTCATTATTGGCGGGGGGATCAGCGGCCTGAGCTCCGCTTTCTACGTCCTGCGCCAGGCCCGGGAGTCGGGCCGGCAGGTGCAGGTGACGATTGTGGAGGAAGCGCCGCAGCTGGGTGGAAAAATCGACACGCTGCATAAGGAAGGATTTGTGATTGAGAAGGGGCCGGACTCCTTTTTGGCACGCAAGCGTGCGATTGTGGATTTAGCTGTAGATCTTGGCATTGAGCAGGAACTGACTGCCCAGAATCCGAACGGGCGCAAATCGTATATTTTGCGTGGCGGCAAGCTCCATCCAATGCCGCAGGGGCTGATGCTGGGCGTGCCAACCGACCTGGACGGACTGGAGAGCACGGAGCTGATAACGGAGGGCGCCAAACAGAGGGTATTACAGGATTTGGAACTCGCAGCGCAAGAGGGCAGTGACGATGAATCGGTCGGTCATTTCCTGGAGCGCCGCCTTGGCAAAGAGGCTGTCCAGCTCCTTGCCGAGCCGCTGCTGGCCGGCATTTACGCGGGTGATTTGTACAAGCTGAGCCTGCGCGCTACTTTCCCGCAATTCCGCGATGCTGAGCTTCGGCATGGCAGCCTGATACGGGGAATGCAGGAGAGCCGCAAAGCTTCAGTTGCCGCAGCAGCAGGCAATGATTTGCCCGAGCATGTGAGGGGGAGCATGTTCCTGACCTTCCGCAATGGGCTGTCCGCTCTAGTAGAAGCGCTGGAGCAGGCGCTGCCGGCTGTAGACCTTAAGCTGGGTGTCAAAGCCGCTGCTGTCCGCAGACTGCCGCAGAAGGGCGGCAATGCGGCCTATGAGGTGGAGCTTGATACGGGTGAAAAGCTGGAAGCTGACGCGGTTAACGTGACTGTGCAGGCATTTGGGGCAGCAGAGCTGCTTCGTCCCTTGATGGATGTGAGCGAGCTGGAAGCAGTACGCTATGTTTCAGTAGCCAATGTGGTACTGGCCTTCGACAAGGCGAGCTTCGGACTCCAGTTCGACGGTTCGGGATTTGTAATCCCGCGCGTGGAGGGCCGTCAAATAACTGCCTGCACCTGGACCTCAACCAAATGGACGCATACAAGCCCGGAAGATAAGGTGCTGTTCCGCTGCTATCTCGGGCGCTCAGGCGCTGAGGAGGTTGTAGAGCTGGATGATGAACAGCTCATAGCTCTCGTCCGGCGCGAGGTCAAGGAGATTATGGGTGTGAATACGGAGCCGCAGTTTGCCGAAATTACCCGTCTGCGCCATTCCATGCCGCAGTATCCGGTTGGACATGTGGAGAACATGGCTCGGCTGCGCAAGCGTGCAGCTGAACAGCTTCCGGGCGTATGGATTACAGGAGCTGCCTTTGACGGAGTCGGGCTGCCGGACTGCATCCGCCAGGGCAAGGAAGCAGCATCTGCAATTCTGGACAGCTTGCAATAGAGAATTGTTGCCGGTTTTGCAGGGCTGAATAATGAATTAGTTGAACACGGCGCCTCATCGGACGGGGCGTCTTTATTTTGCACGTTGATTGACCTGTTCGTTTATTGGAACTATACTGTGTAGCAAAGAGGGTGGGTAGATGAAAAAAATTAGCAGCCGTTTTTCCATGGCAGTCCATATTCTCTCTATGGTCACGTTGGACCCGCTATATAGTACAGGCGATCGCATAGCACGAAGTATCAATAGCAATCCTGTTGTCATCAGACGGATCATGGCCCAGCTCAAAAAAGCAGGGTATATTGAAACAAAATCCGGAGTTGCAGGAGCCTCCCTTCGGGTATCTCCCGAAAGCTTAACCTTACTGGATATCTACCGGGCGGTTGAATCTGTGGAAGGAAACCAGCTTTTCAATTTTCATAAGGACCCTGACCCCAATTGCTCTGTAGGGATGAATATTGAATCGGTTCTTGCACCACAACTCTCTCATGCGCAGATGGCAATGGAGAATGAATTAGCTTCCGTTACCCTTGCTCGGATTGTTGAGCAATTACGGACAAAAGAGGATAAAAAATAAAGCTGCTCCCTGTCGTGGAGCAGCTTTATTTTTTATCTTTTAAATCAGTCACTCAGCAGCTTGTGCAGGCTCTACATATTCTATAAAACTGCCATCGGGATGTTGTACAAAAATGCTTGGACCAATAGGACCATGCTGATCCCTTATTATGAGGGTATTTTGCTGTTTTAATTCTTCCTTCAATTCGTTCATGGAATCAACGTACACGACAGCACGGAGTGATCTGGCAGGCTCCAAGGCCTCCGTACTTCCGGATACGATAACGTAAGGATATACTGTGGCTAAGGACAAGCCGGCTTCGGGAATATCCCATCGCCGATCCATAGTCCGGTTAGCAAGAGATTCATAATAAGCAACAGTTGTATCTAGTTGATTGGTAAAAACGGGGATAAAATGATCTGTGATTTTCATAGTAACCTCCCAAAATTTTTAACCTATAACCAAAATGGTTATAACTATTATAGTTATATAGGAATATTATGATCTTGTCAAACTTTTTTGGTGCGCCAGGAAATTAGATGATGATTCAATTTCTTGCAGGGATAAGGACTTTTAGCAGTGTAACACCCTGCAGGATAACTGCTATAATGGAGGAGATTTAACGAGACGTTAATGACAGTCAAAAGGGGTCTAAGCAATCATGCCTATCAGCCGATCGGACAAACACAAACAAAAAAAAAGCAGGAAACAGAGAAAAGTCAGGCGTCTCCTGATATTAAATGGGGTAATGGCGGCATTATTAATCGTCTTCGCTGCCTTATTATGGGGAAGCTACAATGGACTTTGGGATAATGGGGCTGCGTCGCCGGGCCCTCAGATTGCCGATCGCAACGAGCCGGGAATTCAGGAAAACCGCGACAAGAGCGGCAATGGGCAGGAACAGAATCAGAATCAGGAAGAACTTCCACCGGAAGGCGGTACGTCTTTGCCGGACCCGAGTGACGGAGTGCAAGAGCCTGATGAAACGCCTGATGATGGGTTGAATACGCCAGCAGATCCAAATGAGGGCAGTCAGCCGCCCGAACATCAGCCGGTCAATCCGCAGTATGGGGAGGAGGATGAGCAGGTGCTGCTCGCTTTCGTCGGAGATATTTTATTGGCGGGCTCCGTACAGAAGCAGCTGGATGAACAAGGTTATGATTATCCTTACGCAAAATCGCTGTCCTATCTGGCTGATGCGGATTTGACGGCAGGCAATCTGGAGAGCCCGTTCACAACCCGCGGCACACCTGCCGAAGACAAAAAGTTCGTGTTTAACGGCAAGCCTGAATCTCTGCCAGCGCTCAAAGACGCCGGGTTCAATGTCGTTACGCTGGCTAATAATCATACGCTCGATATGGGTGTCGAAGGTCTGCTCGACACGATGAAGCATCTGGATAAGGCCGGTATTCCCCATGTGGGGGCAGGCAATAATGATACCGAGGCTTTCACGCCTGTCATTCTTGAAGCAAAAGGCATTAAGGTGGCATACATAGGCATAAGCCGAGTTGTACCTTTCGTAGAATGGAAGGCGGAGAAATACCGGGCAGGGGTTGCGGAGTCTTATGATACGACCCGTGCCAAGGCGGCGATCGAAAAAGCCAAGAAGGAAGCTGATCTTGTAGTCGTAATGGTTCACTGGGGGATAGAGCGGGCAGATCTTCCTGAGAACTATCAGCGCAGTTTTGCCAGAGAGTACATCGATGCGGGCGCGGATCTCGTTATTGGCTCGCACCCCCATGTGCTGCAAGGCTTTGAACAGTATAAGGGCAAATGGATCGCATACAGTATGGGCAATTTTATTTTTAATATGACATCCACTGAGAAAGCGGCAGAGACCGGTGTGCTGGATGCCAAGTGCAGCCGCAGCGGGGACTGCCAGATGCGATTTCATCCGATGAAGGCTGTCGCATCACAGCCGGCTTTGCTGGAAGGAGAAGCGGCGCAAACTTTGCTGAAACGTATTGAAGCCATTTCATTCGGCGTTAAGATCGATTCGGAAGGAAAACTAAGTTCCGGTTCCTAGCAGGATAGTTCAAAAGATAGCAGGGGGAAAGCTTGTGAACAATTTGTGTGTGGCTCACCGCGGGGCTTCCGGGGAAGCTCCTGAAAATACATTAATTGCAGCCCGCCATGCAATGGCGTATCCATTTGTGCAGTGGATGGAAATCGATGTCCAGTTGTCAAAGGATCAGATTCCGGTTGTTATTCATGACGATTGGGTTAACCGTACGACAAACGGCAAGGGGAAGGTGGCGGACTACACCGCGGAAGAGCTGGCTAATCTGGATGCAGGGCGCTGGTTCGGCCGTTCATTTGAAGGGGAGCCTGTCCCCACACTGGAGCAGATGCTGCACGCAACAGCAGGCCGGTGCAGGCTGAATATTGAACTGAAGACTCTCGGCTCCAATTACCCTGAAATTGAGCAGAAGGTGGTAGAACTGCTGTATAAATATAACCTGCAGTTTGACACTGTCATCACTTCCTTTGATCCGGATACCCTTTACAATGTAAAAAAGATAAGCCCCGATATTGTCACAGGGCTTATCATTGACGCTTCTCCCAGCCAGCTGATCGCCGAGCTGAATCGTCTTGAGGCTGCCTTTTTGTCAATCGGGTATACACAGATTACGCCCCATAGACTGCAGGAATGGCATCAGGCGGGCTTGACGGTAATGGCCTGGACGGTTAATGATGCAGCCACAATGCGCAGGCTGATGGAGATGAATGCGAATTTAATGATTTGCACCAACTACCCGGACCGTTATGCCCAGGCGCTAAGCATGTAGCCGTCTGACAATTGCAACAAAACCCTGCAACTGCCTGTATCCGTCATGATAGGTAACGGAGGCAAGGATGCAGGGTTTTTGTTAAAATGGACAACCTGGTTCAGGTTTCCGTTAGTGCCTTCTAAGCAAGTTCGGATTGCGGTGAGAAGAGCAGCGGGTCCTGGTACTGGTCGCGGATTGCCAGCAGCCTTGGAAGCTGGGTGAAAAAAACATCGACAATCCGGGGGTCAAAATGCTGTCCCCGCTCTTCCTTCATTAGGGAGATAATGCGGTCAAGCTCCCATGCTTTTTTGTACACGCGGTCACTGCCTAGCGCATCGAAGACATCAGCAACAGCGGTAATCCGGCCGTAGAGGTGAATATCATGCCCCTGAAGGCCTTGAGGATACCCGCTTCCGTTCCATTTTTCATGATGCTGGTGCGCGATATAAGCGGCTGAATGAAGAAGCTCCCGCTTGGAGCTTCCCAGCATGTTATAACCAATCACCGTATGGGTTTTCATTAATTCATATTCTTCCGTGGTGAGCTTGCCCGGCTTTTGCAAAATGGAGTCCGGAATGGCGATCTTGCCGATGTCATGCATGGGCGAGGCCATCTTCAGATGTTCGGCTTCTGTCTGGGCAAAGCCAAGTCCGAGCGCCAGAATATAGGAATATTCCGCCACCCGCTTGACATGGTAGCCCGTTTCCTTGGACCGGCTCTCGCCGATTTCACCAAGCGCGAGTATAAGCTCCCGTTGAGTGGATGCAATCTCCTCATGCAAGATGACAGATTCCAGCGATTTACCGGCATAGGAAGCTGCCAGTTTCAGGTATTCCAGGTCCTGGCGGCTGAATACACCGCTTGCGGCCAGCTTGTTGACAGCCTGGTAAGCGCCGATAATCTGCCCGTCGCTGCCGACAAACGGGACGGTTATCACTGTATGTGTCCGGTAACCGGTAGCTCTGTCATTCTCACTATTATGCCGGGGATCAAGAGCGGCATTCTCGATCAGCAGCGGTTCTCCCGTAGCAATGGAATGTCCGACAAATCCGGAGCCGAGCGGGATGCGCAGCTCTTCTACACCGTGAGAGACCCGCGTAAACAGTTCACCCCGGCTGTGGTCAATAATCCAGACTGTGCAGCGGTCTGCCCGTATCATTTCCCGGCCCATGTCCGCCATCAGTATGAGCACGCGCTGCAGACTGCGTTCGTTGGCGATTTTTGTTGTATAATTAAAAATAATGCGCAGCATCTGTTCTGCGCCCAGTTCATCGTACAATGGCTCCATTGGTCCATTGAACAGGGTTTCATCGTCCACCAACACGTACACTCCCCGGTAGAAATGGTATCCAGCTAATGTTGTTATGTTCGACATCTTTTGCCAAATTCCTGCAAACGAAGGAAGGGACTTACTCATGATTGCAGAATGGTTGACCTATGGCTGGTTCCGGCTGCTTGCCGGGCTGGCGGGAAGCCTCCTTATTGCCGGGCTGGCCTATCGCCGCTCCTCGCTTTCAGCCTCAGGAGCGTGGTCGGCCGCAGCGATGGGGACAGCTTATTTTGTTCTGGGCGGTCCCGTATGGTTCGGGACACTGATCGCCTTTTTTATTTCCTCCACGCTTTGGTCCAGGTGGAAGCATAGTTCCCGTGCCAAGCATGCCGCAGAAGCGAATTATGCCAAGGGCAGCAGGCGTGACGGCATGCAGGTATGGGCAAATGGGGGGCTGGGTCTTGTCCTGTGCGCCGCTCATGCCTGGCATCCGGATCCGTTGTGGTTATTTGCCTTTGCCGGTGTGCTGGCCTCTGTTAATGCGGATACTTGGGCCACCGAAATCGGCGCACTCAGCAAAAGTCAGCCCCGGGCACTGCTCACCGGCAAGCTGGTGCCTGCAGGCACCAGCGGCGGGGTCACCCTTCTTGGAAGTCTCGCGGCACTGGGGGGTGCCGCTTTTATTGGCCTTTGTGCCGCACTGCTTAGTCAGGCTGCGCCAATTTCGGCGCCCGGGGCGCTGGTTCAGACTGAACTGACGGCCATTGCCACGCTTGTCCTGATTATTGCAGCCGCAGTCTCCGGTCTCGCGGGTGCCTTCGCAGATTCTCTGATTGGGGCAAGCGGACAAGTCATGTACCGCTGTCCGGCTTGTGCCCGGGAGACGGAGCGGCGTGTTCATTGCAATGTGCAGACCGTCCGTATTCGCGGCTGGTCCTGGATGAATAATGATGCCGTCAATTTCGTGTCCTCCGCCTTTGCCGGAGTACTGGCCATACTGTTGTACCGGTTGTTTATATAACAAGCCGGACAAGCCAATAGATGATCTGCAAAAAAAAGCAAGGGCTGCTTTCGTCACCGGAATGACGGAGCAGCCCTTGCTTTTTATATAGATTGTTTGCTGTCAGGCAGACAAACTTATCCTTCGAGTTGTTCCATTTGCTTGATCAGGTTTTCGAACACACTCATGGCCTGGCTCACAGGCTCCGGTGTAGACATGTCAACGCCGGCAGTTTTCAGAATGTTAATCGAGTAATCGCTGCCCCCGCTCTTCAGGAAGCCGAGATAGCGCTCGACAGCCGGAGCACCTTCCTCCAGAATCTGCTTGGAGAAGCTGGTAGCAGCGGAGAAGCCTGTTGCATATTTGTACACGTAGAAGCTGGTGTAGAAGTGAGGAATACGAGCCCATTCCATTTCAATATCCTGATCAACGACCATGTCTTCGCCATAATACAGGACGTTAAGGTCATAGTAAATTTTGCTCAGCTCTTGCGGTGTCAGTGATTCGCCTTGCTCCACTTTCTCATGAATAATCTTCTCGAATTCAGCGAACATCGTCTGACGGAATACCGTTGTGCGGAACTGGTCCGCATAGTAGGTGAGCAGGTACATTTTTTCCTTCAGATCTGTGGATTTCTCCAGCATGTAGTGCATCAGGAGCGCTTCGTTCAGTGTGGACGCCACTTCGGCCAGGAAGATCGTGTACTGCGCATCACGATAAGGCTGGTTGTTGTCCGAATAGTACGAATGCAGCGCGTGGCCCATCTCATGCGTCAGCGTGAACATGCTGTTCAAATTGTCATTATGATTGAGAAGGACATACGGGTGTGTGCCGTAAGCGCCCCAGCTGTATGCGCCGCTGCGCTTGCCTTCATTCTCATAGATATCAATCCAGCCGTTGTCAAAACCTTGCTGGAGCACGTTCAGGTAATCCTCGCCAAGCGGCTTCAAGCTTTCCTTGACCGTCTTCACTGCCTCCTGATAAGGAATATCCATTTTGAATTCCTCAACAAGAGGGGAGAACAGGTCATACATATGCAGTTCATCAACCTTTAGCAGCTTCTTGCGAAGGTTCATGTACCGGTGCATGAGCGGCAAGTGCTTATGAATGGTATCAATCAGATTTGTATAGACTTCCTTCTGAATGTTGTCGCCAAACAGGGACATTTCCAGTACGGAAGGATATTTGCGCGCACGGGCATAGAATACATTTTTGGTTACATTGGCATTCAATGTAGCGGCCAGTGTATTTTTCATTTTTCCATATGTTTCATACATCGCCTTGAATGCATTTTTGCGGACCTCACGATCCTTGCTCTCCAGGAACTGGATGTAGCGGCCATGTGTCAGCTCGATTTCTTCCCCGTTCTCGTTTTTCACTTTCGGGAATTTCAAATCGGCATTATTCAGCATCGAGAAAATATTGCTAGGCCCTTGGCTGACGTTGCCGACCTGGGCCAGCAGCATTTCTTCTGCTTTGGACAATACGTGAGCTTTCTCGCGCTGCATTTCGAGCAATGTTTGACGGAATGGAGCGAGCTGCGGATCTGCGATGAAAGCTGCCAATTGATTATCGGTCAGGCTGAGCACCTCAGGTGTAATGAACGAGGTCGCTTCGCCGGATTGTACGCTAAGCTTCTTCGCTTTATCGGATAATGCCTGGTTGCCTGGCTCCGCCATGTCTTCATGATGGCGCATGTTCGCATACACATAAAGGCGCTCAACATGGAAGGATAGCTGGTCTTCCAGTTCAAAGCAGGCTTTCAGCTTCGCCGGATCAGACAAAGTGCCTTCGAAGGTAGTGATTTGCTTGATTTGCTCTTTTGCCTGATCATATTCCTGATTCCAGGCGGACTGATCGGCAAAGAGGTCTTCCAATTTCCAGCGGTGCTCGGACTTGACTTCTGAACGCTTCGGTAATTTACTCATTTTGTTCCTCCTCAAATTATGTATCTTAGTACTTTCTTTGCCTGGCTGCAGCTGATGTCCGTTGCCGGCACTGATATGCTCCGGGGTTGCGGAGGAGGACAGCAGGCCAATTGACAGAAGCAGGGAAATCCATTTCAAGGGCATTCACAACTCCTTCATTTTGCCCTAGTATGTTCCAATTTCCGCTGCTTCATGAATGGTATCGTTATGTTTTGTATGAATCCTCGCCGCAAGCTGAAGCTTGCCCTTTGTCGGGACAGGACACCGGCAGACAAGTGATGATCCCAGTCCATAATTACAATATAGCTTACCCCGGCACCTGATAGTCCTCTTGTGAGGAATCAGTGAGAAATTTGTTTTTGAATTTACATCGTTAAGAAGCTATATACAATAAGGAAAAAGGCAAAGGCCAGCATCAGAATGGAAACAAGTGCAAGCCCGCGCCTCAATCCGGCCGGAATCTGGTCTTTTTTCATTATCAAAATAGCACCCAGGCAAAAGGCGGCGATAATAAAAATCAGCGTAGTTGTTGAATCCATACCTTGTCCTCCCAAAATGACGGTTAAATTTCTTTAAAAGCGGCTATGATCGCTTCCCGCTCTTCTTCCCTCCCGATAAAATCCTCAGGACGGAACCGGTTCTCAGCCCAATGCATCATTTGCGGGCGGCTGACGAAGGTGTGGCAGTCCTCTCCCCATTGGTCGGAGATTTCACGTACAATAATCGTTTTGCCCCGGACTTCTACCTTGAGCATATTGTAGTTGTCTTTTTTATAAATTTCGTATTTCTTGAACATATGCTGATTTTTCCTCGCTTTCTTTTCTTACATCATAGCGAAAATAGAGGGTGGAATGCAATGACAAAGGTATGTTACGATAGGCCAAATCTTTATTTTCCTTAAAATGGAACCTATTTTGTTTCAGCGAGATGAGAAGAGAATGACCAGAACAGCTGAGAAGAGGAGAGTTTTGCATGAAAGAATATGAGCAAACAGGCGTTGCCATGACTTGCCGCAGTTTTGAGGAGTATGAGCGGATGTTTTCGCTCTCTGCAGCCGATTGCTTTAAAGGGCCTGTACTGGATATTGCAGCAGGCGCGTCTTCATTTACAGCAGAATCGAGACAACGGGGCATGGATGCTGTTGCAACTGATCCCCGCTATGCCATGGAGCCTGAAGATATTGCTGCAGAGGCCGCGAAGGAAATTGAAGTTTCCACATCCAAACTGGCCAGCCTTAAGGATCAATTCGATTGGAGCTATTATGGTTCAATTGACAGGCATCGTCTTGGCAGGCTCAAATCGATGAATATATTTTATGCGGATTATGTTTCTTCGCGAACGAATGTTTATCTTCCTGGGAGCCTGCCTGATTTGCCGTTTGCCGATGATCAGTTCACAATGGTGCTGTGCAGTCATTTTCTGTTTCTGTACGGAGATCAGAAGGGGGTGGAATTCCATATGCTCGCTCTGAAGGAGATGTTGAGAGTGACCCGAAGAGGCGGCTCGATCCGAATCTATCCTTTGCTAAATTTGCGTTATGAGCCTTACCCTCAGCTTGAAGAGCTGTTGGAGGCTGTGCGGCAATTTGGAGGTGAGCCAAAGACCTGTCCTTCCAGCCTTTCTTTTATCCCGGATTCCACTTCTTATTTGAAGATTATCAAGAACTGAATCCGGCTTTTAAAAATGCTGCGCTCTTCATTTCGTAATCTTTGATTGGAGTATTTTCACAAATTTGTTCAATCAAATTACAATTCGCCAGTAAACAAGCTATTGTAAAAATTTCGGAGTTTGAAATTGCATTATCCATAAAAATACAGTATAATAAAGCTACTCGTCGGTTTTAATCGGCGGTCATTTTTAGGAGGTTGTTCATTTGAAAGGAACAGTTAAATGGTTTAACGCAGAAAAAGGCTACGGTTTTATCTCTATTGAGGATGGCGAAGATGTATTCGTACACTTCTCCGCAATCCAAGGTGATGGATTTAAAACATTGGAAGAAGGTCAATCTGTAGAATTCGATATTACTGAAGGCAATCGTGGACCTCAGGCTGCTAACGTAAATAAATTATAAGATAATTGGTTTTGAATAAACCTTTTATATTATAGGAAGTAGCGATATATCGGCAAAACTCCCGCCCCCTAGAGGTCGGGAGTTTTGTTGTCTTGAGCCGATTGGATGAATGAACAAGGTTCACCAAGCCGGCTCGTTTGCCGGCTGAGGCCAGCAAACGAACCGCATATCTGACGATGCAGCAAGGGCCGGACCCGGAAAAGCTCCTTTCCAGGCTCGGCCCTTGCTTTTTACGCAGGCATAGGCTTCAAGCCAATTTGTGTATATATAATGAACATGCCTTGCCGCTGGCAGCCATGTGTTTATTTTACTTGCTGCGCATATGCTTGACCAGAAAGCCGGCGGCCCCAAGAAGCGCCAGCCATGCTGCGGCTTGAAAGAAGATGCTCCGGCCGAAGTTCTCCAGCACGTACCCGCCAAGCATACCGCTTATTAGACCGGCAACACCAGTCCAGATGACTGCAAAGAGCGCCTGGCCGGAGGCGCGAAACTCATCGGGAATCAGATGTGTCATATATCTTAGCGCTGTCGAGAAAAAGACGCCAAAGGAAATGCTGTGCAAGGCTTGGATCAGTATGGCCCAATCTGGAGCATCGATGCGCGAGAGCAGCCAGAACCTGAGTGCATAAGCGAGCCCGGCGAAGGCCAGCAGGGGCAGATCTTTGAACTTGTGCCCGTATTTGCCGAGCAGGAAGAGCACCGGAATTTCACTTACCGCAGATACCATCCACGCTATTCCCACCATGGATTCATCCGCCCCCATCTGCCTCATCGCAACGGCGAGAAAACCGTCGTTCATCCGGTGCGAGATCGACAGCAGAAGAATCAGCAGGAAGAAAACAAGCACATCCGGTTTGCTGACCAGCCTGAGAAAGCCGCTGTATTGAACCTTCGGTGCGCTGGTCTGCTGGTAGTCCTTCAAGGTAAATGACAAACCTAAAGAGATGATAATGGTGATCATACAGACGATCATCGTCGTGCCTGATCCGCTGGACTTCAGAAACTGGCCGATGCCAAGCGCGGCAACAGCAAAGCCGATAGAGCCAAAGATGCGGATAGAAGGGTATTTGCGCCCTGTATGCTTGACAGACAGCAGGATCAGACTGTCATTTAACGGGTTCAACGGGGTTTGGAAAAAATAAAACCCGGCCATGATAAAGCAGACAGCAATAAAATCGGCTGAGGTTAACAGAAACGACAGCATTCCCAACTGTCCTGCAAGCAGGATCATCATAATTTTGCGGATGGTCCGGAATCTGTCACTGGCCATTCCGGCCAGCAGGTTGGCGAAAATAGCCAGTGCCGGACCGATCGAATACAAAATCCCGATTTGCTGCTCCGAGTACCCTCTATCATGGAAGTAAAGCGGGAAATAGGAGATGACGACAGCCGATGTTGTATAGAAAGAAAAGCTGAAAATTCTCATCCTGGACGCTTCTTTGGAGGCGGTCGGTGATAATTCGGGTTCCTGTGACTCCAGCGCAGATGTAGTTGCCATGATTGGTGATTCCCCTTTTAAACAGTAGGTGTTAGCGAATTATGTTCTGCGGACGGCCCTGTGCACCCGCGGACGTAAAACATTGGTATGTATTGATCACTGCAGCGCCTGCAAGCGCCGCCAGTTGCATTAGCAGCATGGTAAACAGTATATCATGATAAAAGACAAGCGGATATGTCAATAACTAATTTTTCAAGCGGCTGGGCTGCAAAACGGAACGTTACAAATAACCATGCCGGTCAGGAAGGCATAGACAAAATGTGAAACCGTTTACGGTCTGATTTCATTCATTTTCGCTGGATTTGTCACGTTTGAAGTGGTACATTAATGGTTGGAGGATTAAATTGATGACGGGGAACCACTTCAAATGGGATGAGCGCCTGAAAATCGAACTGCCGGACCTGAAGCAGGATTGGGCCAGTTATGCTATACTTGCCTATTGGGAGGCTGTTCGCGGACATATTCCGGATCGGATTATGGCGCTTGAGAAGACAATTAATGAAAAGCAGGCCAAACTGTATGATGAGGATGACTTTGAGGATTCCTGCCGGTTAAATTCGGAGATTGCAGAGCTGGCCAGCCGAATTCATGATTTACATATCTGGTATCGAACGAATCAGGATATGGAACCAAGACGTCATTCCGGATAAACCATTGAACAGGGAGGACGCCTCATTGAATAGTCTGAACGCTATGAAGCACAGGGCTCCCAGCAGCCCGCTGCGGCTAATGTATCGTGTATACAAGTATGTACTTCCAGAAGTAGATGCACAGCTTGATTACTGGAAACGGCGCGCGGAGATGATTCCGGACCCTGAGCTCAGGACGCAGGCGCTGGCCAGCATAGCATCCAAGAAGTTCCATTGCCAGGGCGGCGCGATCTATGCCGCGGCAAGCCTTGATGACCGTCATGTATTGACTCCGCTTATTGTCGCTTTGCAGACGATCAGTGATTATCTGGACAATCTGTGCGACCGGAGCACCTCGCTTGACCCCGATGATTTTCGTCTGCTGCACCAGTCCATGCTGGATGCGGTTGATCTTGAGGCAACACCGAAGGATTACTACGCGCTTCGCCGGGAACGTGACGATGACGGCTATTTGCTGGCTCTGGTAGAGACCTGCCGGCAGAGCATCGCCAAGCTCCCTTCCTATCCGCAGGTCAAGCACCAGGTCATCGATCTGGTCAGCCTTTACGCTGATCTCCAGGTTCACAAGCATATTCGCAAAGACTTGAGAGAGCCGCGCCTGTTAAAATGGTGGGAAGAGAACCGTCACAGCTATCCACAGTTGCAGTGGAATGAGTTCGCAGCAGCGACAGGCTCGACGCTCGGCATGTTCATGCTGTTTCTGGCCGCCGCTCATTCCGGGCTGAAGCAAAAGGATGCAGATACGATCCGCGACGCTTATTTTCCTCATGTCTGCGGACTCCATATATTATTGGATTATCTGATTGACCAGGAGGAGGACCGCGAAGGCGGCGACCTGAACTTCTGCAATTATTATGACAACCAGTCCCAAATGGTGAACCGGATCGGGGATATTGTGCAGAATGCCCGCAGAGATGTCAGGGTATTGCCCGCAGCGCGATTTCATCGTATGGTAATTGAAGGACTGCTTGCCCTGTATTTATCGGACCCCAAGGTGAGAAAACAGGAGGATGTCAAGCGCATCTCCAAGCAGCTCATGAGAAGAAGTCCGTTAACACGGGTATTTTTCTGGCTTAACAGTGTGTATATTCGCGCTAAGCAATATAGATTAAGTGTGGGATAATAGGAGGATTGACAAGCATGTCACAAGTAAAATCAATTGCAGTATTGACAAGCGGCGGAGATTCGCAGGGGATGAATGCAGCCGTACGCGCTGTCGTCAGAAGCGCATTATTTCATGGTCTTGAAGTATACGGAATTCAACGCGGCTATCAGGGGCTGTTGAATAATGACCTCAGACCAATGGATTTGCGCAGTGTTGGGGATATTATTCAGCGCGGCGGCACGGTACTGCAGACAGCGAGATGCAAAGAGTTCATGACGGCTGAAGGCCAGGAGCGCGGCGCCCAGATTTTGCGCGAGCGCGGCATCGACGGCCTGGTTGTTATCGGCGGAGACGGCTCCTATCAGGGAGCGAACAAGCTGAGCAAGCTGGGCATCAAGACAATGGCGCTGCCAGGCACAATTGACAACGACATTCCGTTCACCGATTTCACGATCGGCTTTGATACAGCAGTAAGTATCGTAGTGGATGCTATCAACAAGCTTCGTGATACAATGACCTCCCATGAGCGTTCCTCAATCGTTGAGGTTATGGGCCGCCACTGCGGAGATATTGCTCTTTATGCAGGACTCGCCAGTGGCGCCGAGACGATTATTGTACCGGAGGTTCCCTATGATCTGGAGCAGGTAGCGCTCCGCATGCAGGAGAATTTTGAGCATGGCAAGCGCCACAGCATTATCGTTGTCGCGGAAGGCGCAGGCAGCGGGGAAGATGTGGCCCGCGAGATTACAGCACGCAATGGCATTGAGCCGCGCGTAACTGTACTCGGCCATATTCAGCGCGGCGGTACGCCGACGCATAATGACCGGATTCTTGCGAGCCGTCTGGGCGACTTCGCTGTTCGCAAGCTGATGGAAGGCGATTCTGGCAAATCCTGCGGAATTATTCGCGGGGAATTCGTAGCGACGGATATTGACAAAGTCGTTAACACGAAAAAACCATTCAATATGGATCTTTACGAGCTTGCTCTCCGTTTGTCCCAATAATCAAACCGGAGTCTTATGGCTTTCATAAGGCTCTTTTTTATTGAGATCTACCCGGATAGCCAAGAATTATAAGAGCATTCATCCTGTAGTTTATTTTTCAAGGAGGTTATTCCCGATGAAAATAGCTATTTTGGCGGGAGCCAATCGCAAACAGGCAACCAGTACCTTGCTTGCCCTGTATGTGAGCAAATTAATGGAGCAAGAGGGTCACGAGGTACAAGTAATTGATCTGCATAAGAATCCTATGCCGTTCTATTCTCCGGACGAAGGTGCGGATGATTCTGCTGCTGTTCAATGCCTGCGAAGTACGGTTAAATGGGCAGATGCCATCGTGCTGAGCACGCCTGAATACCACGGCGGCATGTCCGGCGTACTGAAAAACGCGATTGATTTTTTGAATTTTGAGTACTTTGACGGGAAACTGGTGCTGGTATGCAGCTCCGCAGGAGGCAGTGTGGGCACAAGCTCGCTGACGCAAATGCAGACAACTGTCCGCAATCTGCACGGGATCAACAGCCCGGAGTGGATTTCAATTGGCGGCCAGCAGCGCAATTTTGCAGATAACGGAGAGCCTGAGTCTGAGGAAGTAAGGGCGAGAGTTAAGCGTACGGTCGATTTCTTCCTGTCACTTGCGGCCAAGGTGCGCTAAGCAAGAGCCGGCCGATGAGGGTGCAAAAAAACGGGAACGCCCAAGCGTTCCCGTCATCTAACTGCTATGCTTCTTAATGAAGAAGCACAGCCTTTTGAACCTCATAAATACTGTGGTGCACGATCTCAATCGCATCTTCTGGCTCCAGTACGGAGAGGCCGTCGCGAAGTACAATATTCAACTGCAGCTCCCGTTCCGTCAGGAAGGGAACCAACTCCGGCACCAGCTTTTCCACAATCCGCGATAGCGTTACAGTTTGCATATCCATCCTAACATCACCCTTTCCTTGAAATAATAAGAAAGTATTGAAGGTCATACTAACTTTTATTTCTCTGCAGTACACGAGCCTCGCATTGCTTCAGGCATGAACCTGCAGATAGCGGAGCTTGCAAAACAGAAGAAAACAGGGCAAAACGGTCTGGCATGAAACTAACTAACCTCGGGATACCTTTATTATAACAGGACGGTTTTTAAAAACCTAGTGCCTTTCATAAAATCCGTTAACATCCCGTTCTTTCCGGTCATTAGCCGGCAGGCTGGCGAAATTGTCCCATGACGCCAACTGTCTCCACAATATTGACAAAAGCGCCGGGATCAAGTGTGAGGACTATTTTCCGGAGTTCGGCCAGCTCATAACGGGTTGTTACTGTCATCAGCATATCCTTGTCGTCACCGGAGTAGGCGCCCTTGGTACGGATGACCGTGACACCACGCGGTCGTTCCAGCAGCTTGCTCTTTAGTTTGTCCGTTTCTTTCGTAATAATAAATGCGGTTACCTTGACGTAACGGATATGTATAATATCGACCACTTTTCCTGCGGTAAAAATTGAGATCATCGAGTACATGGCTGAATCCCAGTCCTGAATCAGCCAACCCAGCACGATGATAACGATGCCGTTCAGGAGAAAAATAATCATGCCTACAGGGAGATCGCGCTTGCGGGTTACAATCGAGGCTATGATGTCAAAACCTCCCGAGGAGCCGCCTCTGCGCAGTGCCAGACCGCTTCCGAAGCCTACGATTACACCGCCAAAGATGGCGCCCAGAAGCGGGTCCCCGACGACTTGCTTGACCGGTATGAGCTGAAGCCATATTGTTGCCGTAATAACCGAGATAATGCTCCAGAATATAAACCGCCTTCCGAGAGAGAACAGGCCCCACACAAGAATTGGAAAGTTAAGGGCAAAATAAAGCCAGCCGATATTGCCGCCTGTTATATAGCCAATCATCATCGATACCCCGGAAACGCCGCCGCTAAGCAGCCCGAAGGGGATCAAAAGCATGTTAAAACCGAAAGCGACCAGTAGAGAACCGAAAATCATTGTCAGTACCGTTCCAGTATAGCGAAGCCATTCCATATCCTTGCTCCTTTCACAATCCTGGTTAGAGAAAAAGGGAATCCTGATACGGATTATTATGTGCAGCTTGCTATTACTGGTATTCGTAGCGGAAGTTATGTTATAATGAACAAGATATAGGGGCGGGCATAGCGCCGCTTACAATTGGGAGCTTTAGAAAAGAAGGAGTATGAATACGTTTGAAAACATTTGCTGAATTCGGCTTGGAACCAAAAGTGTTGCAAGCTATTACCGAGTTAGGATTCGAAGAATCCACTCCCATCCAGGACAAATCGATC
The DNA here is from genome assembly GCF_000422505.1 of Paenibacillus pinihumi DSM 23905 = JCM 16419. Lineage (GTDB taxonomy): Bacteria > Bacillota > Bacilli > Paenibacillales > Paenibacillaceae > Paenibacillus_D > Paenibacillus_D pinihumi. The sequence continues at coordinate 544,799 of NZ_KE383865.1, forward strand.
CCTGTCGCGCTTACAGGCAGCGACCTGATCGGTCAAGCCCAGACGGGTACGGGAAAAACTGCTGCTTTTGGTATACCGCTTATTAGTAAAATTCCGGTTAGCGAAGATCGTATTGTTGCGCTTATTATGACACCGACACGTGAACTGGCTATCCAGGTAGCAGAAGAGATCGGAAAGTTGTCCCGCTACAAAGGCACGCGTTCCCTTCCAATTTATGGAGGGCAGGATATCGGTCGTCAAATTCGCGCTTTGAAGAAAAAACCGCAAATTATTATCGGAACGCCAGGGCGTTTGCTTGACCATATCAATCGTAAAACAATCCGCCTGGACGATGTTCAGACTGTCGTATTGGACGAAGCGGATGAAATGCTGGACATGGGCTTTATGGAGGACATTACGTCCATCCTGAGCTTGGTGCCTGAAGAGCGTCAAACGATGCTGTTCTCCGCGACAATGCCGCCTAACATCCAGAAACTGGCACAACGCTTCCTGAAAAATCCGGAGCATGTATCTGTTATTCCAAAGAACATTACGGCTCCTCTCATTGACCAAGCTTACATTGAGCTTCATGAGCGCCAGAAGTTCGAAGGTCTGAGCCGTCTGCTCGATATGGAATCTCCTGAGCTGGCGATCGTATTCGGACGCACTAAGCGTCGTGTAGACGAGCTTAGCGAAGCGCTGCAAAAACGCGGCTACTCTGCTGACGGATTGCATGGAGACCTGTCCCAGAACCAACGTGACAATGTGATGCGCAAATTCCGTGACGGCAGCATTGATGTACTGGTTGCAACAGACGTTGCAGCACGCGGTCTGGACGTATCCGGCGTGTCTCATGTTATCAACTTTGACCTGCCGCAGGATCCGGAGAGCTACGTACACCGTATCGGCCGTACCGGTCGTGCAGGAAAAGAAGGTACAGCCTGGTCTTTCGTTACGCCTCGTGAAATCGACCATCTTCATTTCATTGAGAAAGTTACACGCCAGAAGATTTCCAGAAAGCCGCTGCCAAGCATGGCAGAAGCGATCGAGGGCAAACAGCGTGTCACTGCGGAGCGTCTGATTGAAATTATTCAAAGCGACGACTTCCAGGAGTACAAAGGCATCTCGATTCAATTGCTGGAGCGTTATGACTCCGTCCATCTGGTAGCTGCAGCTATCAAGTTGCTTACCGGTGAGAAAAAGGATGTTAGCATCGAGCTGACTCCGGAAGATCCGATTCGTGCGAAGAAGCGCAGACCGGATATCCGTTCGAGCGGACGCCGTTTCTCCGGCGGACCATTCGGCGGAGGCAACCGCAGCGGCAATGGTGGTCGCGGACGCGAAAATCGCGACAACCGTGGCGGCTACAACCGTGACCGCAACAGCGGCAGCGGCAGCAGCGGAGGAAGCGGACGCGGTGACAATCGCGGACGCAGCGAGGGCCGCGGTGGCGAATACCGCAGCAACAGCGAATACCGCCGTCCGAAGAGCTCTTCTGACGACTATGTAAACAACTAAAATACGTCTAATCATTAGTGAACCGGGAATTCCGATCGCGCTATGGCACCGGACAGGGCTCTAACGTGTTGTGCGATTCCCGGTTTTTTTAAAATAGAAGAAGTTTATTTCAATTTTTATAAACGGCTTCTATTTCTACGTGAAACGACGCTGTGCCTGTCAAAGATGGCACAGCTGTTTACACTAGTGGAAGAGACTTGTCAGTTGAGAACATGATAACGTTTTCTGTAGGGGGATACACATATGGAAATGCGAGGTATGATGGGTGGCTTCTACAAAATATCCGAATGGATTATGCGGTTGTCCGTTACGAATATTTTGTGGATTCTGTGTTCAATCCCATTTGTATTTTTCCTCTTTACCGCATTGGTCCTTTCACAAGATGAAAGTCAATTGTATTCGACTTTGATATTGGGGGCTGTTGTAGCGCCATTTACTTTCTTCCCTGCTACTGCGGCGCTTTATGCCGTTGTGCGCAAGTGGATCATGGGAGAGGTGGATGCACCGCTTCTGAAGACGTTTTTCCGGGGCTACAAGGATAATTACGTACAAAGCATGTTCGGCGGTCTGTTGTATACGCTGTTGTTCGTCATTATGTTTGTGGACTATAAGGTCTACCTGAATGAACTGAACAATTTTCAACTGCTGTCTTATGTATTTATTGGCCTGATGTTTTTGCTGTTTGTTTCCATGTTCAACTTCTTCTCCATGATGGTTCACTACCACATGAAGCTGTTCCAGCTGATCAAGAATGCAATTCTCATTACGATCGGCCGCCCATTCCGTTCCCTGTCTACCGTTATTGTAAGCGGTGGTATTTTGTTCGTCAGTTTTCAATTTACGTTTCTCATTCCGTTTTTTATGGGAAGCTTGATCGGGGTCGTATCCTTCTATAATTTCCACCTGATCTATTTGAAGCTGAAGGACCAGCAGGAACGTGCCGAGGCGCAGAAGCAAGAGGAAGAAGAAGATGTTGAAATCTCCGAAGATGTAAGAAAGTAGCCTTAACCTAGAATTTACAGCGGGGATCGGTTTACTTTTTAGTTCAAACGGTCTATAATATTCATTACATCCTGCGATGTTCGTTACGGCTTAACATTGTTTTGAACCAATGGCTGTTTTACGGGAGACCTATATCGAAGTATGGCTGACATGCCCTCAAAAAGGGACTTCAAAAAAACTTCTGCGGACACCCACCTGCGAGAGCGGGTTCAAAAAACAAGCAAGTCGGACGGCATAGGCGGGTTTCTCTCATATATGATAGCTTGATTTTAGGTTAGGCTACTTACATAAAGGTCATAGCAACGGTTCTGCCGGACACAACAGTGGACGGCTTTAGCCGTTCTTGCCTGCTGTCAAGGAATGAAAATTTAACCGCTTCTTTCATTTACAATCCAGAATAAGACGCTCATGGTTATGCAGGTCTGACTTGGATTTCTCCGCGAAACGCTGACTGGCCAGTCCATTAACCGGCAGCTGTTTACGCTTATGGATACGCTTTATTTTAAATATAAGAATGTGTACATATTCCGTTCTGAGTGTTCTTATATTTCAATGTGAAACGCCGCTGCCGTCGTTAACGCGTGCAGCAGCAGCCGTTTGCACGAGGATGTATCCTTCTTTTTATACATAGAGTCGGAGGGGGAGATGGGTGTTGTTAAAGCGGACGCTGATTGGAATACTGCGAAGCTTTGAGCAGACAGGTGATAGAGCGAAGGACCCGTTACTGAAATCTCACTATTATAAGATGTCGAAGGAGAAAACGTGGGCTGAGGTGGTCTCCACTTTGAAGAAGATGCAGGGCTACAAGCTGCTTCATGAAGTGGAATCCGTTGGAGAGATTGTATTGGAGAAGAGAACGGTTACCGGAAGAATGATGGATATTACTGTATCTGTCATTGGTGTTAACCCGATTACTTCCGCAGTCGATATTTATTCGGCATCACGCGGCTCGCTGGGCGATCTGGGCTCCAATTACCGCGTAATCCTTGATATTTATAGAACGCTTGATAAAAAACTCGCCGCCTATAAGGTGGAGAGCCCATAAAATAAACAGAAGCGAGGAAGGACAACCTTCACTCGCTTTTTATCAGATATGGGTGCGTAATGGCTGCCCCGTTGTATAAGCGACGGCGGCAGCCGTTTATGCGTCATATTCGTTCAGGATAATGGATTGAAATCGCAGGTTGCAACCTTGACGGTGGAGTGGGCTGCTGCTGGCTGGAATACGCATGCATGAGCCATTCTGTTGCTCCAAGTTTGTCGTTATAACAGCAGCGGCCCCGCCCAATGAATGAGCGAAGCCGCTGAGCCGTTAATACGGTCCGGAATGGATTAGATCAGTTCCTTTGTTGCTGCGATGGCTTTCTCATAGTCCGGGTGTTCTGCCATCTCATTCAATACTTCAACGTATTGAATGGTGTCGTTCCCGTCTACGACGAAGATTGCACGCATATCGAGCTTCAGTTCTTTGATCAGAACGCCGTATGCTTCACCGAAGTTATTATCCTTGTAGTCGGATAGCAGCGTTACCTGATCCACGCCTGCAGCGCCGCACCAGCGGGCTTGTGCGAACGGGAGGTCAACACTTACAGTAAGAATAGCGACTTTCTCGCCGAGGCCGGCAGCTTCCTGGTTGAAACGGCGTGTCTGTGCATCACATACGCCTGTATCGATAGAAGGCACGACGCTGATCAGCTTGACTTTACCGGCAAAATCACTCAAAGAAACAACATCAACGAGAGATTTATTCAATTGGAAGTCAGGAGCTTTATCGCCCTTTTTCAATTCTGGACCGATCAATGTAATCGGATTGCCTTTTAATGTAGCTGTACGTTCTTGCGCCATTATAATTGCCTCCTTGTAATTGGGTTGCTGCACATTTATTATAATCGTAAGAAATGTTGCTTGTCCAATATCAAGCAGGAAAGGAAGATGAATGAATGATATTTTTGCGTTATGAGAGCTTCCGCTCCTATTTGCGGCTGTACCCGGTCACCTCGACAATATTGGCGCTGAATGTGCTGGTTTTTATATTCAACTATTTCGCAAACGGCAGCTTGCTCGGTCACGGCGCGTTCGTCGCTTATCCAGGTGATCCGTACGGCTTGCAGGAGCCATGGCGTTATGCCACCTCGATTGTACTTCATTTCGGATGGGAACATTTGCTTTTTAACTGTTTCTCGATACTGGTATTTGCTCCGCCGCTGGAGCGGCTGCTTGGTTCATTCCGGTATACAGTATTCTATGTGCTTTGCGGGATTGTGGGCAACATTTTGAGTGTGCTCATGTATAATATGAACAGTTCGGCTCCGGCACTCATTACTGTGGGCGCCTCAGGGGCGATCTACGGAGTGTTTGGCGCTTATCTGAACCTCGCTTTGCTTCATAAGACAAGGCTTGATGATGCTTCGCGCAAGACGGTTTATATGATTTTGATCTTTGGTCTGATTTATTCCGTAATCGTGCCTAATATTAATATTTGGGCGCATGCAGGCGGCTTGATTGCAGGATTTTTGCTATACAGTCAGTTCGAGAGGAAAAATAAGTAGATATTTGCAGGGGGGCGTAGTAACGGATTATGGAATTAAGGCAGCTTTACTACTTTGTCAAAGTGGCAAAGAAGGAGCATGTAACCCAGGCCGCAGAGGAGCTGCGTGTCGCGCAGTCGGCCGTCAGCCGGCAGATTCATCAGCTTGAGGAGGAGCTTGGCGTCTCCTTGTTTATCCAGAAGGGCAGAAACTTGCAGCTCACGCCGGCAGGACAGCTGTTCTTGAAGCGCATTGAGGTTGTGCTTGGAGATCTGGAGAAGGCGGTTCTGGAGATCAATGAGTTTATGAATCCGGAGGTGGGTGAAATCCGTCTCGGATTCCCGCACAGCCTCGGCATACAGCTTATACCGCAGGTTGTATCCGGCTTCCGCAAGCAGTACCCGCATGTACGCTTCAAATTCAAGCAGGGGATGTACCCGTCACTGATTCGGGATCTGGTCAAAGGGGAGATTGACCTGGCCTTCATTTCCCCGTTCCCGGAACATAACGAGCATGTAGTGGGAGAGGTGTTGCTGACAGAGGAGCTCTATGCGGTTCTTCCTGCCAAGCACGCCCTTGCGGATAAAAAGTCCATTATGCTGTCCGAACTCAAGGATGATGAATTTGTAATGTTCAGAGAAGGGTATTCTCTGCGTCCGATTGTATGGGAGGCTTGCAAAAAGGCTGGCTTTACTCCGAGCATCGGCTTTGAAGGGGAAGAGACAGAGACGATCCGCGGGCTGGTCGCAGCGGGAATGGGGGTAAGCCTGCTGCCGGAGATGGCGCTGCATCAGGCAGGGCCGCTCCAGACGGCCAAGGTGCGTATTGAGTCTCCAAGTGTCACCCGCACGATCGGACTCATTCGCCGCTCGAACCAGAAGCTTCCGTTAGTCGCCAAGGTCTTTTATAAATATTTACTGGATCATTTCTCTAAGGAATGTAAGTCCCTATAGCAAAGAGAACCCCGTCCTTATGTGGACGGGGTTCTTGTTTTGAATTGCAAATGGTTCAAAGATATTTGAAATCGCATGAATTATTGGTTAATCCCGGTTCTGAGTAAAGATCATAATATATTTGACGAGCTCCAGCAGAGAGATCAGCGCTGCGGCGACATAAGTCAGTGCAGCGGCGTTCAGTACCTTGGCGACACCTTGCTCTTCCTCGTTGCTTACAAAGCCTTCGGCAATCATCAGATCGCGGGCACGGTTGCTGGCATTGAACTCGACCGGCAGTGTGACCAACTGGAAAGCAACCACTGCGGAGAAGAAGATAATCCCGAGCCCGACAAGTCCCATGTTTTGGAACAGGAAGCCTGCAATAAGCAGAAACGGCGCGATGCCTGATGTTATATTGACGACCGGGAACATCCGGTGGCGCAGCACCAGCATCGGATAATTAACCGAATGCTGAATAGCGTGTCCGACCTCGTGACAAGCTACGGCTACGGCAGAGATCGAATTCTCATAGTAGACCGGTTCGGACAGTCTAACCACACGGTTAATCGGGTCGTAGTGGTCTGACAGGCGGCCGGGAACGGCTTCAATCGGCACATCATGCAGTCCGTTATTATCGAGCATGCGGCGGGCGGCCTGATAGCCTGTAAGTCCGCTGTTGATCGGAACCTCGGCCCATTTGTTGAACGTTCCCTTAACGCGGAACTGCGCCCACAGCGACAGCAGGAATGCAATAATAATCAGAAAATCCATCGGGTGAAAAAACATAATCCAATCGCCTCCATATTGGTAAGTCAGGTGCTGCGGAACGAATCTTGATTAAAACTTACATAAATGGACCTTTGCCAAGCAGCAGCATTAGCGCTTCAATACAGGCGGCTGTCTGCGGCATCAGCTTCGTTGTCAGATGTTTGGCCTGCTGAGGCTTAAGCTTCCCGATGACCGGTTCCAGCTCCTTGACTTCGCGCTCAAGCTTCTGCATATGAAGCTGAAGATCGCTTAGCTTTTTGGTAACCTGCTCCTCGGCCGAAACCTTGTTCCACTGGTCCAAGTTGGCTTTGATCTCTTCCAGCGTATATTTATCCTGCTTCATCTGTTCTATACGTTTGAGCCGGAGCAAAGTTTCATTGCTATACAGACGATAATTTTTTTCTGATCGCTGTTGCGGCTCGAGTAGTCCCATAGAAGTATAAAAATCAATCGTACGCGGGCTGACATTCGCTTTCTTGGCGAGCTCGCCTATGCGGAATAATTTTGTATCCCCAACTGAATCACCTTCCTTCCTTAAAACTGGATTGATGCTTCGTTTTTCTCTTTACCCTTATAAAACCTATATTTATATGATACAGAAAACAGAACCATACAGTCAAACGTTATGCTTTGAGAAAGCCTATGAATCTGTGAACAATGTATGACATGAAGGTAGGCAAATGTGCCTAATCCGAATAAGAACAGAATTTTATGCAGCGATTCATGGAATAAGGTCGAAAAAGCGAAAGATATTTCTTGAATTACCCAATAATATAGATTCATGTATAAAAAACTTAACATTGATTATTGGATCGAGGTCAAACGTTAGACTTTTCGCATGATTATTTGCACTTTTTTGAAAACTCTATTGTCAAAACAGGTCTTACTATCTATAATGACATTAAGTCTTTCTTATCATGTAATAAAAGATAACACATTAAGGGAGTGGTCGTTTTGGTCAAAAAAATGATTCTTACAGTGGGTGCTCTGCTTCTCTTGTTTCCTGCAATGGCATTTGCGGATGCTCCATCCACGGCAATGCTGAATACCGGTTTGAACTCGCTGTGGGTTATGCTAGCTGCAATCCTTGTTATTCTGATGCAGGGCGGATTCATTTTGCTGGAAGCTGGTTCGACCCGAATGAAGAATGCCGGACACGTAGCAGGCAAAACGATCTTTACCTTTGGTCTTGGCTCATTGATTTATTGGGCAGTTGGTTATGGAATTGCATTTGGCGAAAACGGAAACTTATTGTACGGGTTAGGCAAGTTCTTCTATAATCCTCCGGTTTTATATAGTGAGGATGCAGGTCTTTCAGATTCCGTATTTTTTATCTTCCAGCTTGCGTTTGCTACGATTTCATTATCTATCGCATGGGGCGGCTTCGCCGAGCGCGCCAAGCTTTCATCTTATTTGATCTTTACCATTGTGTTTGTCGGTGTCATTTATCCGATGGTTGCCCACTGGATCTGGGGCGGCGGCTGGCTTGCTGAAGACGGTGCGCAAGACTTTGCCGGCTCTACTGTCGTTCACTTGTCCGGTGCGGCAGCTGCGCTCGCGGCTACCATTCTGCTCAAGCCGCGGATCGGCAAATTCAACAAGGACGGCTCTTCCAATCAAATTTTGGGACACAACCAGGTCTATACCACACTCGCAGTTCTGTTCCTGTGGGTAGGCTGGTTCGGCTTTAATGCGGGAAGTACGGTAGCGATTGAAACCGGGTTTTTCGGTTATGTGGCATTCAATACGCAAATCGCAGCCGCCGCAGGAGCTGTTGCCGCGATGCTGATTTCCTGGGCTTTCCTTGGTAAATCCGATATTACAACGATGCTGAACGGCGGTCTGGCTGGTCTGGTGGCGATCACAGCCTCTTGTGCATTCGTTGAGCCTTGGGCGGCAGTAGTGATAGGTCTTTTGGCAGGCGTACTCGTATTCTTCAGCCAAAAATTCTTTGAGAAAATGAAAATCGATGATCCGATCTTCGCATTGTCCGTACACGGTGCGGCAGGTGTATGGGGAACTTTGGCTAACGGCTTGTTTGCAACGCCGGAGCTGGCCGAGACTGCAGGTGTAGGTAAAGCGGGGTTGTTCTACGGCGGCGGATTGGAACAACTTTGGGTACAATTTTTAAGTGTTGTCGTCTGCGGATTGTTCGTATTCATCGTGTCGTTCGCTGTCTTGTACGTCATCAAGAAGGCGGCTGGCTTCCGCGTAACCGAGGAGCAAGAAATAATCGGTCTTGACCTGAGCGAGCACGGTGCTTATGGTTATCCTGAGCAAATGAAAAAAGCACAGCAAAATCTGAACGCTTAATTAGAGCAGGATATCTAATAGGGGGGAGCGCCGTATGAACGATCCGGTACTTGTGCAGCTCCTGCTGCAGATCAGCGCTGCCGAGCTGACCGCAGCGCTGAGACGTCTGCGGGATGCAGCACACAGCCGTATGGATGCTCTTTTCCCTTCGCTGCCTCTGGATGAATACTATCGACAATTAAATGGAGTGCATGATGCGCTGATCAGGCGCGCGGTTGCTCTGGCGGAAGCAGAATTGGCACGGTCGGGGACGGGTTCTCCCCCCGTGCCTTATGCGTATTTATTGTTTGGCAGCGGAGGGCGGAAGGAACAGACACTGTCCAGTGACCAGGATAGCGGAATTATATATGAAAATGCAGAGACAGAGGAAAAGGAGCTCGCAGCGGGGAACTATTTTGCCCATCTGTCGGAGAAGGCGGTTGCGCTGCTCCAGGAGATCGGCTATCCGCCTTGCGAAGGCAATGTAATCAGCGCCAATCCGCAGTGGTGCTTGCCGGAAAGCCGCTGGAAGCAGCAGCTTGAGGGCTGGTTCGAGACTGCGGACTGGGAATCGGTGCGGTATTTGCTGATTGTAGCCGATTGCCGCCATGTATATGGCAGCGAAGAGCTTTTCACAAGGCTAAAAAAGCATTTCTACTCCGATATGCTTGCCAGACCGGTCATTGTGCAGCGGATGCTGGACAATACGATCCGTCACAAGATGCTGATCGGCGTGTTCGGGCAGCTGCTGAAGGAGCAGTACGGCGAGGACGCCGGAAGCATTGATATCAAGTACGGCGCTTATATTCCAATGGTCAATGCGGTCCGTCTTATGGCGGTGCAATCGCAACTGCGGCCGACCTCGACATTGGAGCGGCTGAATGCGCTTGTGCAGGCGGAGGTCGTTACGCAGGAGGAAGCTGCGGCATACAGTGAGGCGTTTTTGTTTTTTCTAAAGCTGAGAATGATTGCTACAGAGAACAATAAGGATGGCATGTACATGAATAACGGCAAGCTGGCAAATCACCACTTGACCAAGGAAATGATCGAGGAATTAAAACAAAGCCTGAAGGTTGGCAAAAGGCTGCAAAGACAGGTGCAGAAATTGACATTGGGCAGGCTGAAAAAATAGTATTTGCGCTGGATGCGTTTGTCAGTTGAATCAAAGAAAGGGTGGCCGGATCTCAAATTGACAGGCCAGCGAAGGAAAGGCAATGCGGAGGCGAGAGCATGAAACAGCAAAAAGGTGTCGGACGTATGTGGCATTTATATAAAATGGGTGGGATTACGCCTGCAATCGCCTCAATGATGGGCTCGCAAAATGCGCAGCAGATGGCTTTCATCCGGTCCGTAAGCAAGGAACAGCGGAAGCAGTCGGTTTTGGATACCCCCCTAAAGGAGCTGGAGATTGTAGTCTTTGATTTGGAGACGACAGGCTTTTACCCTTATAACGGAGATGAAATTATTTCCGCCGGGGGCATTATTGTGCGTGGTGACGAACCGCTGGACGAAAGCCGCACCTTCTACAGCCTGGTCAATCCGCGGCGCAAGGTACCAAGGCATATTACGTCGCTCACCGGCATCACGAATGATATGGTAGGGGATGCGCCGGATTTAATGCAGGTGCTGCATGATTTTATGGAGTTTATCGGTAAACGGGTGCTGATTGCGCATGGCAGCGGCCATGATAAGCAGTTCCTGAATGCGGCGTTGTGGCGGACATCCAAGGTGAACTTGACCCATCGGGTGCTGGATACGATGATGGTCGCCAAGTGGCTGGAGCCAAAGCGGGGAACTTACGGATTGGATGAGCTTCTCGAACATGCAGGAATCCCGGTTACGGAGCGTCATCATGCGCTCCAGGACGCAATCATGACGGCGAAGCTGTGGCAGGCCTATTTAAAGGAGATCACGTTCAGAAATATTACGACACTGGCTGATTTATATGCATATCTGAGCAAGCATTAGCCGCTTCAGAGTGTTTGCAAGTCCCCGTAGGGACTTGCAAACACTCTTTTTTCTGATATTATGAATCATCTCAGCTGCAAGTCAGGCTGTCCCGGCATCGCCAGCTTTGACGGGGGGGCGGATGAGCCAAATGGTCAGCATGAGTGAAGCGGCAGCAAGAACGGTAATAACAATAAACAGTACCGTCTGGGACCGTCCGGTCAGCCATCCGAAGATCGGAGGGCCGAATGCGACGCCGAGAAAGCGGAGGCTGCTGTACAGGGACGTAATCATTCCGCGGTGCTGGCGGTCTACAGCGCCGGTTATCATCGTATTCAAGCAAGGCAGAACAAGGCCTGTTCCAATACTGGAAACAAGCAGCAGGCCAATCAGCCAGTAGATTTGTCCGTGCAGGGCAATGGCAGTTCCGAGCGCTGCTGTCATTGCGGCCAGGCCGATACTCATAAGGGTTTTCATGAGAACGCCGTTATTTTTAATCTTTCTGCCGCTCAGATAAGCGGTAACAACAAGTCCCAGGAGCGGGATGGCAAGCACGCCGCCTTTGGCCACGCCGTCAATATTGTATGGCGCTTTCTCCAGCAAATCAGATAAGTAGAACAAAGCCCCGAACAAAATAAACAATGCCATGGAACCGACGGCAAATGCCGGAAGCAGCCACCGGCCCTTCTCTTTGAAGATCACGCCGATTTGCCTGACATAATATTTCACCGGCGGAGCCTGTGTCTTCTTCTCGGGTTCCTTGATCATAAAGATCATGGCAAGCAGTGAAAGAGCACAGAATACAGGAAAAGCGAAAAAGGGAGCGTACCAGATAATTAAAGCGAACAAGGATCCAAGTATCGGGCTGATCACTTTGCCTGCTCCGTTGGATGCTTCAATTAGACCAAGTGCTTCGCTCTCATTGCCGTCTCTATACATATCTCCGACGAGGGCCATGGCAATCGGGGCGGTGCCTGCTGCACCCAGCCCTTGCAGGGCACGGGCAATAATGACAATTGGATAGGAACCCCATACTGCACCGAACCCGGCCAATATGCCGGCCAGTCCATAAACGATCAGGGAGGGCAGTATTATCGCCTTGCGGCTGAAGCGATCGGATAAATACCCGGCAAAAGGTATGAAAACACCGGCTGTCACCGAAAATAAAGTTATAATCAGACTGGATTGAAAATCGCTGATGCCAAGCTTTTGTTCCATATCGGGCAAAATCGGCACCAGCATAGAGTTGCCGAGTACAAGCACCATTGGAACTGTCGCGAGGGCGATGTATTCCATGAGCTTCGATCCTTTGCCGCTGCTGGGAGACTTGCCATCCGGAGAGGATTTTGCTTCCGCATCATCCTCGCGGTGTCTGCGGTCGACGACAACCCATGGCCACCTGCTTTTGGTCGATTGCATAAAAATTGTTCACCATCCGATCACATTCTTGTCATCACTTATGGTGTTATACTGCCCGCCTGCTTGAGCTTCAATTCTAACCCATGCTATCATGGATTCTAAAGGAGCGATTGGACGATGAAAAAAATCGGGATCATTGTTGCAGCCTGCGTATTGCTGATTTTTGGCTACTTTTTTGTCAGCGAAAAACAGGCGAGCCTTGTGTCCTCTGATACAATGGGAGCACACGAACCACAACCGAAGCCAGGTTTTACCGCACCGGCCTTTGAGCTGCCCGCGCTTGATGAACAAAATTATGCAGTCGGAGGGCAGAAGAAGAAGCTGCTGATGCTGAACTTTTGGGCATCCTGGTGCGGACCTTGTGAACTGGAAGCGCCGGATCTGGTAGAACTGCATAATAAATATGAAAAGCAGATGGATTTGTACGCGGTAAATGCCACCTCCTACGATAAGGAGCGACAGGCCAGGCAATTCGTGGATGATTTTGAGCTGAATTTCCCGATACTAATGGATCGTGACGGGATCGCCACCAAACTGTACAAAATCAGCACGTTCCCGACGACGCTGCTTATTGATGAAAATGGAGTGGTAATGGAAAGAATTGTTGGGGTTATTCCACGGGAGCAATGGGAGAAACGGATTGAAGCGTTAATCAACCCGTCTTGACGACGGCTGAGCGGGATCACAAACGGACATAGAAAAACAACCTTCCAGGCGCTTCGCAGCAGCCCCGGAAGGTTGTTTTTGTTTTAATAAACAAATCGGAGAAAGAGATAATCTCCTCCTAGTGGTTGATCAAGCCCAACCGCTCGCGCTGATCGGACCCGCTGATCTCCAGCTTGGCGGAATTAAGGAGTGCATAACGTATGCTGTCCACGAGCGCCTGCCAGCTTGCTTCAATAATATTGCTGGAGACACCAACCGTGCTCCAGGTGTTATTGAAGTCGGTTGATTCAATCAGAACCCGCACCTTGGCCGCTGTTGCATCATTCTCGTCAAACACCCGAACCTTGTAATCGGAGAGATGAACGTCCATAATGCCGGGATAATATTGTACCAGCGCTTTGCGCAGTGCATTATCCAGTGCATTGACAGGGCCGTTGCCCTCTGCTGCCGTGTAGACGGTCTCGCCATCCACATTAATTTTGACAATGGCCTCTGACAGGAGCTGTCCGTGGCTCTTCTCAACAAGCATTTTGAACGACTCCAGCTTGAAGATTTCCTTGGTTTCGCCGAAGGCTTCGCGAAGCAGCAGTTCCAGGGATGCATCAGCGCCCTCGAATTGATAGCCTTGATGCTCAAGCTCTTTGATTTTGTCGATGATTTGCTTTGTTTTCTCGTTGTTCGCATTAATATCCAGTCCAAGCTCCTGGGCTTTGGAGATGATATTGCTCTGTCCGGCCAGCTCCGAAACAAGAATGCGCTGTTTGTTCCCGACGAGCTCAGGTGCGATATGCTCATACGTTTTGGAATCCTTAAGAATAGCCGAAACATGGATACCGCCTTTATGTGCAAATGCGGCATTGCCGACATACGCCTGATTGACAGGCATATGAACGTTAGCGATCTCGCTTACATAACGGGCTACATTCGTTAGCTGAGCCAGTTGATCGCTGCTGACGCATTGATAATTCATTTTGATCTGCAAATTCGGGATGATGGAGCACAGATTAGCGTTGCCGCAGCGTTCGCCGTATCCGTTAATCGTACCTTGGACTTGACGTGCCCCGGCACCTACAGCTGCCAGCGTATTGGCTACCGCAAGCTCGCAGTCATTATGTGTATGAATGCCGATTGGCGCTGTCAGCTCCTGGCGTACACGGGTAACGATCTCGTGAATTTCACCAGGCAGTGTGCCTCCATTCGTATCACAGAGCACGATCCAGTCTGCACCGGCATCCTGGGCGCTGCGCAGGGCGGCAATGGCATATTCCGGATTATTCTTGTATCCGTCGAAGAAATGCTCTGCATCGTAAATCGCTTCCACATCATTCCGCTTCAGGAAAGCGAAAGAATCGGAAATCATCGCGAGATTTTCTTCCAATGTCGTCTGCAGGGCAGTATGAACATGAAAATCCCAAGACTTTCCGACCAGCGTTGCCGCGGGCACGCCTGATTCTACAATGCGCAGCAGGCTGCTGTCATGCTCGGCAATGCTGTTTTTGCGCCGCGTGCTGCCAAAAGCCGTAATTTTGGCTTGAAGCTGCAAGGATTTGACCCGCTGAAAAAATTCAATGTCCTTGCTGTTGCTTCCCGGATTGCCTCCCTCAATATACTGAACACCCAGCGTGTCCAACTTTTGAGCGATTTTAATTTTGTCATCGGCTGACAAACTGATGCCTTCGCCCTGTGTGCCATCACGCAGAGTCGTATCGAAAATGGAGATTTTTTCTGTCATCGGGATGCTTCCTTTCCTAAATACTATCATTGACAGGCTTAATAAATATTAACGAAGTCATAATTTCCTATTATAACACGGAGCGTCTTCATATGGGTAGCCTAAAACTGGTACGGACAATTGCTCCGGTGATCTTTTTATAGGTAGAAAGAGCATCGTTCTTCTGAAATAAATGCGGGGGATATGCCGGTGCGGCAGCATCCGATCACACAAAGGCCCTGCCTGACATCCTGGAGGGAGTTCAGACAGGGCCTTTGTCATCAATTTATAGCATTTCGTTGTCAATAATACGCCAGTGATACTTTAGAATAGCTTCAAGCTTCTCTTTGTCTTTTGCTTTGAAGTATTCAATGATTTTGCGGTGCTCGGCATTGACTTCATTTAATACCAGTGCAAGCTTTTTGTTATCATTGCTCAGATAGGATTGACGGATAAAGCTGTTTTTCAGCGAGTGAAGCATTTCAATCAGGTTCGGATTATCACATTGGCGAATATAAACGTTATGAAATTTATATTGGTCCTTATGATACTCTGAAAAATCAAACTGGATAATATCGTTTTGAATTTTATCCACAATCGCTTCCATTTCTTTAATATCCTTTTCCGCCAGATTATCTGTGGCAAGTGTCGCGGCAAGAGCATCAAGGGCGCCTATAATTTGTGAGACGTTGAGCTTTTCTTTGCCTTCAAACGGCTTGACGATAAATCCGCGGCGGGGGATATAATCGAGCAGATTGTCAGAGGATAGCTGAAACAGCGCCTCCCGGGTAGGTGTCCGGCTGATATCCAGCTTTTTGCAAATTTCCGCTTCATTGATTTTCTGGTTTGGAAGAAGCGTTCCGTCCTGGATTTTCTGGGCGATGTAATCATAGACATGATCCTTGAGAGACTGATATTTTGGCGCTTGCATGCCGGATTCCCCTTTCGTAATACTTGTTTGCTAAAATATAGAAAGCGCGTCCAAATCAATTGGCTGTTTACATTGACTATTGATCGTCGTGTAGTGTACACTTTTGGATGCAAGTGTTTTGTGCCGCTCTATTGGATCACGCGGATTCGTGTGTTCTGGTAGCCATGTCAGGCCATGTCGCAGTATATGTGTTCATATGCTTCATACATCATATTGCATAAATCAGTCACACTTCTTATTCAACTTCATTGAAGTAAATGAGGTCCATTTTCCTTGTCATTCTAGGGGTTTTCCGTAATGGGAAATGAATGGCGGGTTAAAAATGGATCGTACAGGTATGGTGATTAATGAATAATAATTAACGAAAGTAATTCTTTATCCATGTTTACATCTTATCACTGGAGTTCGCGTTGTTCAAGATGGAGTTGAATTTATATGTTAGATTTATGTCAGGTGGATAACAAGAACAAGCGTAATACAAGGAAAAGCAGTCGAAAAAATAAGTTGTTGATCCCACTTGCTGATGTTATAATAAGTGACATATTAAAAAGAAAACTTGCATAAGTTAGTGTATATTGTATACAGATTTGGAAAAGTATATGACTTTATTTAATATTTTGGAAATCTGTAATACGACTAAATATATAAAATATTAAAAAAGCGGGAGAGATGAAAGAAATGAAGAAACTTTTGATTTTGGCAGTCATGCTCACAACGGTGCTTGCGGGTTGCGGGCAGAAGGATACTGGAACAACAAATACACAAGGCGGTACCGACAATAAGCCGGCTGTAACAGATAAAGCAAAACTGACGGTCGGAACAAGCGCTGATTTCGCGCCATATGAATTCCATAAGAACATTGATGGAAAAGATACAATTGTAGGTTTTGATATTGAAATTGCCAAAGAAGTGGCTAAAGATGCGAATGCCGAGCTGAAGATCGAAGATATGGATTTTGACAGCCTGTTGATGGCGCTGGATACCGGCAAGCTGGACTTTGTTATTTCCGGCATGAACCCGACGCAAGAGCGCAGAGAAGCTGTTGATTTCTCCGATATTTACTACCTGGGCGAGCATAGCGTACTGGTGAAAAAAGATGCTGTGGGCAATTTCAAATCCGCTGACGATTTGAAGGGCAAAAAGATTGGTGTTCAAAAAGGTTCCCTGCAAGAGGAAATTGGCCAAGGCGTAGAAGGCGCACAACTGACTTCCCTGGCGAAGCTGCCTGAGCTGGTTATGGAGCTGAAAACCGGCCGTGTGGATGCTGTAATCGTAGATAAGCCGGTTGCAGACCAATATGCTGCCAACCAGGACGATATCGCAGTAGCATCCGATGTGAAATTCGAGCTTTCCGAAGATGAGACAGGCTATGCGATTGCTGTGAAGAAAGGCAATAAGGAGCTTCTGGACAAAATTAATGCTACCATTAAACGCTTGAGTGAAAATGGGGATATCGAGCGCTTCGTAGTTGAAGCCAACGAATTGGTCGAATAATTTCAGGGACGGAGTAGAAGCTGATGTCGCTAGACTTTACTTTTATGGCGAAATACTGGGAGATGTTTTTGCAAGGAGCCTGGGTTACGCTGCAGCTGTCGTTTTTCGGCGTACTACTGGGTACCGTGTTTGGCATTTTCCTGGCTTTAATGAAAATTTCGAAGGTATGGGTCTTCAGGGCCCTATCTTCGACTTATATTGAGATTATCCGCGGCACTCCAATGCTCGTTCAAGTATTCATCATATACTTCGGGCTGGTGCCTTTTGGCCTTGAATTAACGAAGTTTGAGGCCGGGATTGCAGCACTGACGATCAACAGTGCCGCCTATATGGCAGAAGTATTCCGTGCGGGAATCAATGCAATCGACAAGGGGCAGGCGGAGGCCGCCCGTTCGCTTGGGATGTCGCATGGCATGACGCTGCGCCACATTATCCTTCCGCAGGCGTTCCGTAACATGCTGCCTGCAATCGGCAATGAGTTCATTATTATTGTAAAAGATTCTTCCTTGGTGTCCACAATTGGTGCTGCGGAGATTATGTACACGGCACGGACCGTACAAGGAGCAGCATTTAAGCCGCTCGAGCCTTTGCTTGTAGCTGCTGCGATGTATTTTGTGCTCACATTTACGCTATCCAAGCTGCTGAGTGCTCTTGAAAGGAGGCTGCAAAAACGATGATCCGAGTTAGCGGCCTGCGCAAATCCTTCGGCAAAAATGAAATTCTTAAAGGCATCGATACCGAGATCAAAAAGGGCGAGGTTGTCGTTGTCATTGGACCAAGCGGCTCCGGCAAGAGTACGTTTTTACGCTGTCTCAACCGGCTCGAGGAGCCGACGGGCGGACAGATCTGGTTTGAGGAACAGCAGTTAACCGGGAAGCAGTCGGACCTGAACAGAATCCGCCAGCGAATGGGAATGGTGTTCCAGCAGTTCAATCTTTTCCCGCATATGAGCGTTATGGACAACCTGACTCTTGCGCCGCGAAAGCTTAAGAATCAGAGCAAGGGCGCGGCGGAGAAGATTGCAATGGAACTGCTCAAGTCCGTAGGGCTTGAAGACAAGGCTTCGGCTTACCCGGACAGTCTGTCAGGCGGTCAGAAGCAGCGGATTGCAATTGCAAGAGCGCTGGCGATGGAGCCGGCAATGATTCTGTTTGACGAGCCGACATCGGCGCTTGACCCGGAGATGGTCGGCGAGGTATTGGATGTTATGAAGCGTCTGGCGAAAAATGGCATGACGATGGTTATTGTTACCCATGAGATGGGATTTGCGCGTGAGGTAGGCGACCGCCTTATTTTTATGGATGGCGGTGTTATTGTCGAAGAAGGCGATCCGCGGGCTATTTTTGAAAATCCGCAGCATTCACGGACAAAGGATTTTTTGTCAAAGGTATTGTAATTGCTGCATATAATGCAGGAAACAAAGCGGATTTTGCTTTTGGCGAATCCGGAACTGGAAAGGAATACGTTCCAATCCAGTTTTTTTATCCGAATTTAAGTATATTGTATTTTGTATACAAAATTCATATGAGGTGATTGCGATGCTGGATTCCAGAATGGTGATTCAAATGTCGGATCAATATAGTGCCCATAACTATCATCCGCTGCCGATTGTAATCTCAAAAGCAGAGGGCGTATGGGTGGAAGACCCCGAAGGCAATCGGTATATGGATATGCTAAGCGCTTATTCCGCATTAAATCAGGGACATCGTCATCCAAAAATCATCCAGGCTTTAAAAGATCAGGCAGACCAAGTCACATTGACATCAAGAGCCTTTCATAGCAGCACAGCAGGTGTTTTCTATGAAAAGCTTTCACGATATACAGGCAAACCCAAAATACTCGCAATGAATACGGGTGCAGAGGCTGTAGAGACAGCCATCAAGGCTGTGAGACGCTGGGCATACCGGCATAAGGGCGTTGCCGGCAACGAGGCGGAGATCATCGTCTGCAGCGGCAATTTTCACGGACGGACGATTACAGTGACCTCCTTCTCTTCCTCAGAGGAATACAAGAAGGACTTCGGACCATTCACTCCAGGCTTCAATCTGGTGCCCTATGGGGATATAGCAGCGCTGGAACAGGCTATTACCCCGAATACGGCAGCCTTTCTCGTAGAGCCGATTCAGGGAGAAGCGGGGATTGTCATCCCGGAGAACGGATATCTGGCTGCTGCACAGGCGTTGTGCCGCAAACATCAAGTGCTGCTGGTGGCGGATGAAATTCAGACCGGCTTTGGCCGGACCGGACGCCGCTTCGCCTCTGATTGGGAGCAGGTGGAGCCGGACGTCTATATTATGGGCAAAGCGCTTGGAGGCGGTGTCATGCCGATCTCGGCTGTTGCTGCAGGCGATGAAGTGCTGGGCGTCTTCGAGCCGGGTTCCCACGGTTCCACCTTTGGCGGCAATCCGCTCGCCTGTGCGGTCGCGATAGCGGCGCTGGACGTACTGGAGGACGAGAAGCTGGCAGAGCGCTCTGATGAGCTTGGGAAGTATTTCATCCATAAACTTGCAGAGATTGAGAGTCCAATTGTGAAGGAGATTCGTGGCAGAGGACTATTCATTGGCCTGGAGCTTCATGGGCAGGCCCGTCCTTACTGTGAGAAGCTGATGAAACTGGGACTTTTGTGCAAGGAGACTCATGATACCACAATCAGATTTGCGCCGCCTTTAATTGTCAGCAGGGAAGAACTGGACTGGGCGCTTGAGAGAATCGTGAGCGTATTGCAATAGCAGGATTCTTGACTCAGGTTTTTACTCAATCAGGGAGGGGAAACAGATGAGTATGATGATGCAAAGCAAGAAAGTCGATTTGATTCAGGTTCCTTTTTGGCTGGGGTGCGGCCGGGCGGGAACCGAGCTTGGTCCGGAAAGCATGATGCAGGCAGGCCTGGGCAGACAATTAAAGGCGATTGACGGACTTGCGCTCCGCAGTAATGTGGTTATTGACTGTCCGGCGCCGGCAGCAGCAGCAGGGAGCGGCTCGGCCAAAGCCAAGTATTTGCAGGAGGTAACGGCCATGAGCGGGCTTTTATGCGGGCAGGTAGCGAAATCTGTCAAAGCAGGCGCCTTCCCTCTTGTGCTTGGCGGAGATCACAGCATCGCGATCGGCTCGTTGGCAGGTCTTACCGCTTGTTGCCCGAACCTTGGCGTCATCTGGTTTGACGCGCATGCGGACCTGAACACGGAGGACACGACACTCAGCGGAAATATACACGGGATGCCGCTTGCGGTTGCCCTTGGCCGGTCCCGGTTCAAGCTGACGGATATTCCGGGAGCAGGTCCGCTTTTGAAAAAGGAAAATCTCGTGATTATCGGCGCACGTGATCTGGATCCTGCCGAGAAGGAATATATTCGTTCTGAGGGCATTACCTGTTTCTCGATGCATGAGATTGACCGCATGGGAATTCAGGCTGTTGTGAAAGAAGCGCTTGAGGTGGCCGGAAACGGAACAGACGGCATCCATCTTAGCTTTGACATGGATTGTCTGGACCCGCTGGAAGCACCGGGAGTTGGAACGCCGGTTCCCGGCGGCCTGACTTACCGCGAAGCCCATTTTGCACTGGAACTGTTGGCAGAGACGAAACGCATTACGTCGATGGATCTGGTGGAGGTCAATCCGCTGATTGATTACAACATGCGGACGGCGCGGCTCGCCACTCAACTGATTGCTTCAACATTGGGCAAGCGGATTTTGTAAATTGGCAGGTACAAACTAACGAAAGCTGAGGCGATTGACATGTCTGAGAAGAAGCTTAGTTTTCCACCGTTTACGAATGAACCGTTCACCGATTTCAGCAAGGAAGAAAACCGCCGCGAGATGCTGGCAGCTCTTGCCCATGTCAAAAGAGAGCTGAACCGCACGTATCCGCTGCATATCGGCGGCAAGGAAGTGTATACAGGGGACTGGATCATCTCCATTAATCCGGCTCATACCGGTGAGACAATCGGAAAAGTGAGCAAGGCAGGCTTGGAGCAGGCCGAACAGGCGATGCAGTCTGCGCTCCAAGTATTTGAATCGTGGAAAAAGACTTCTGTAGCGGAGCGTGCAGCGCTGCTCGTCAACGCAGCAAATCTGATGCGTCAGCGCAAGCATGAGTTTTCCGCCCGGCTGGTGTTTGAATCCGGGAAGAACTGGGGAGAGGCGGACGCGGATACAGCAGAAGCAATTGACTTCCTTGAATATTATGCGCGTGAGATGATCCGGCTGGACGAAACTAACGAGCACCGGCCCCTGGTTCCGGTTGCAGGGGAGACGAACAGACTAAGTTACATCCCGCTTGGAGTTGGCATTGTCATCCCGCCATGGAATTTTCCATTGGCCATTTGCGCAGGGATGTCAGCGGCAGCCGTAGTTGCAGGTAATACAATTATTCTTAAACCAGCTTCGACTACTCCGGTCATTGCGTACAAATTTTATGAGGTAATGGTGGAGGCAGGCATTCCTGCAGATGTCATTCAGTACCTTCCGGGCAGCGGTTCCGAGATTGGCGACTACCTGGTAGGGCATCCGCAGACCCGTTTTATCAGCTTCACCGGTTCCAAGGAGGTCGGGCTGCACATTAACCAGCTTGCGGCCGGGCAGGCTCCAGGTCAAATCTGGATCAAGCGCCTGATCGCGGAGATGGGCGGCAAGGACGGCATTGTCGTTGATGAAACGGCAGATTTGGATGCCGCGGCGGATGCAATTGTTGCTTCAGCATTTGGCTTTCAGGGACAAAAATGCTCCGCAGGCTCCCGCGCAATCATTGTGCAGGATGTGTATGACGAGCTGGTGGATAAAATCACGGAACGGACTGCGCGGCTAATCGTCGGTCTCCCTGAGGATAATGTGCCTGTCGGTCCGGTCATCGACAACAGCTCCTATAAGCGGATTCTCGATTACATCGAGAAAGGGAAGGCCGAAGGCAAATTGCTGGCAGGCGGGGGGAAAGCTCCCGGCAGCGGCTACTTCATTGAGCCGACCGTATTTTCCGACGTGGCTGAAGACGCGGTGCTGATGCAGGAGGAAATATTCGGTCCGGTGCTGGCGATCAGCAAGGCCAAAGATTGGCAGGATGCGATCCGCATTTACAACCATACCGAGTTCGGGCTTACCGGCTCCTATTTTTCGGCCGACGAACAGCGGATTGGAGTTGCGCTGGAACACATGCATTGTGGAAACCTCTACATCAACCGCAAATGTACGGGAGCTTTAGTCGGTGCTCATCCATTTGGCGGTTTTAACCTGTCAGGTACAGATTCCAAGGCAGGCGGCCATGATTATCTGCTGCTGTTTACACAGGCCAAGCTAACATCGAGGAAAAATTAGCGGTGAATCTCATGGCGTAGAGAGTACAGGATTATAGAAATTTAAGCACATTTCCCTGGACTGAGTGAGATTAGGATGGGGAATAAATGAGACATGCAGACCATGCTGCATGTCTTTCTTTTTCACAGATGGTGCAGAGTTAAATCGAGTGTAATTGGGCTTACTTTTACATAAAAACGATTGGATTGCAATTTTGCCGCGAAAAATGTAACGTAGGTTGTAGATATTTCATAGAAAGGTCGTGTCATCGTGACAGCATATGCATTTTTGATCAAGCCTGACTTCTATCAGGCATTCGAGAATGAAGAGGAACAGATTGCACATTGCAAGGACTGGGGGCTTCTGTCGGATAAGGCGACAAAGACAAAAGCATTTTACTATAAAGCAGGCGGCGTCAATTTGCCTTGCACGATTGCAGGTTTTGTGGACAAGCTGACCGCTGTCATTGAATTTGAGAATGGTCAGCGGCATTGCATCCATCCCTCCTATTTGAAGGAAATGCAGGCGGCGAATTACGGGCAAAGGTTCTCAGCGCTTGCCGAAGAGATTTCTGCAGAAGGATCGTCTGACTCGAAAACTGCCGGGAGCACAGCAGAATCCGAAAATCCGCAGGATGCGAAAGCCGAAGGGCAGGCAGAAAGCACTCCGCTTGAGGACGTTCAGTTTGAGGAGCTTGCACCGATTGAAGAAACAGTTGCGAGCGGCGAGAGTTCACCGGACAAGCAGGATTCGGCAGATTCGGTCGTCGATTTGTTCGGCAATGTAGAGACTCCAGCAGAGGAAGCGCCAGCGAAACCCAAGGCGAAAAAAGAAAAGAAGCTGAAGCTTCAACTGCCGGAGGATAAAGTGAAAATGACCGCTACAGTGAAGGAGTTCACTAGTGTGCCGAATCATTTCACGGAGACTGAAGATGAGGTTATTATTTATGAGCTGGTCTCTATTGTGGAGCCTGAACTGGAAATTGGCGATGCCTGGTCCAGCTACAGTGCAACCCTGAAAAAGCTGGAGCTCGAAGCCGGAGACATGCTGACCTTTGACGCCAAAGTCGTAGCCAAAAAGCTGACGAAACATCCTGTTCCGTATAAGATAAATAACCCTTCGAAGATACAGAAGGGGTAAGTACCCCGCGTACTAAATTGACTCTATGGACTATATCCGACAAGCCTGTCTTTCTTATTTTTATTATTCAAAGATAGTTGGGTTTGTCGGTTGATGGTTAATTCCTCTTATTTTCGCTTGCTGCCGACAGAGCGGTGAATACGTCTGGCAAGTTAAAGTCCCTCCTAATAGGAGCAAGCATCATTAATCTGTTTGCCCTTACCTGGTTCACACTTGGATCTACCGCAAACTTTAATCGAGGAATAGATCTGGTAACAACAATTCTTTTTCTTATGATCGGGATACCTTCCTTTTTTATGTTAATCATTTCAATATCATTGATCATTTTGGTAAAAAATGAGAACTTAGCGGACTGGAAGAGGACAGATGACAGACAATTCAAATATTGTATCGAGCTTGTTAATTTATTTCAAAAAAATAGTTCCGCGAGACTCTATTTAAAAAATCTGCAGAGCGCAGATGAATTGTATATTTCGTTAGATTTACCGGTTAGAGATATTGGAGGGTTGATGCCTGATAAATATTTTAGTCATTTAGAACCTACAGCCGATTCGAATATTTATAAATTAGTGACAACGAATGAATCCCCGTTTCCGAAAATTGAATTTGAAATTCATATAAAAGAAAAAACAGCAATCGGAATAAGTTCAAAATAGCTAATAACTGTACTTTTGAATGAACCACATGGAGTTTTAAACTGTAGCCCGTAAAATAGACACTCGGAAAAGTACTTCTTTTGGGTTAAAGTCTATGACTCTATGTGTTTTTTTATATCTATATTTAATAAATACATATTTTGTAATATTTATAATATGAATTCACTTACATTAAAACTAGATTAAAATAATCTTAAAATTCTCTTGTCGATACAAATCTCCGATGTTATAATACCTTACGTTTAAGTATGCATTTTGATTTATATTGTATACATAATTTGGTATACAAAATTCAATCTTGTTAGGGGGTTGTCCATGAAGCAAGGTTAGCTACATACGTATATTTATGCATCTAATCTTCTTTGTTCACAACTTTTTCAATTCAATTAAGGGGGAATAAAAGTGTCAGGAAACAAATTGTTTTACAAGTTTACCTCGCTGTTTTTGGCATTAGTGCTGGCTTTATCTGTTATAACGCCTAGCATTTTTGCTGCTGATCCGGAGACGGAGACGAATGTACCAGTTGTTGAAGTTGAACAACCGGCTCAGTCTGTTGAGGAAACTGGTCAAGTAGAAGAAGTTCAAGCAGAAGCTAATCCTGTAGTAGAAATCCCTGGTGTAAGCTTTGAAGAAGGGGCACCGGGTGCAATTGCTTATAAGCATGTCGAGAAGCTTGCTTTAGAAATCGGAAGCCGTTTAACTGGTTCTGTCGGAGAACAAGCGGCTCGTGCTTATATTAAAGAACAGTTTGAAAAGCTAGAGTTTAAAACGGAACTTCAGGACTTCAGTTTTACAAATAGAGGTAATTTTTTCCAATCTCAAAATGTTATTGCTACTAAAAAGGGACAATCGCCTCAAGTTATTATCGTAGGCGCACATTACGATTCCGTAACTGCGGGTAAAGGCGCAGATGACAATGCATCCGGCGTTGCCGTTATGCTGGAAACTGCAGCAAAAGTTGCAGATATTCAAACACCGTATACGATTAAATTCATTGCATTCAGTGGAGAAGAGCAGAGTAAAAAGGGTTCCGAATTCTTCAAGAGCCAAATGACTGCTGAAGAAATTAGAAACACAGTTGCAATGATTAACCTGGATAGCGTTATTGCTGGCGATAACATGTATATCTATGGTGGTAAACAAGACGGCGGTTGGGTTCGGGAAACGGGTCTTGCGATTGCCCAAAGACTGGACTTGAAGCTGCAAACCAATCCTGGTGACAACCCTCAATACCCGAAAGGGACTACAGGTAACTGGAGTGACCATGCTCCATTCCAAGCAGCAGGTATCCCTATAGCATACTTGGAAGCAACAAACTGGGCACTTGGAGAAAAGGATGGCTACACCCAGACTGAAAAAGATGGTAGCATTTGGCATACTGCCAAGGATGATCTGAACTTTATTGCACAGAACTATCCGGGCCGTATTGAAGAGAGACTTTCCACGTTCAGCCAGGTTCTGACTGGGCTTGTAACTGAAATTCAAGGCTTGAGAGTCAGCAATGACAAGGTTTCCATGACCGAGAAACGTGTTATTGATGTGGAATTCGAACTGAATGGTCAAGATGTTGATGTTAGCAAGTTGCAGTTCACTTTTGGCGACAAACCGCTGAATGCCTGGAAGCAATGGAAAGGCTCATCCAAGCAATATGATGGAGATCCCTTCATTACTTTGGTGGAAGCACCTACAGTTACAGGAACTACACTTAAAGCTAAAATTGCTTTTGACTTGATGTATACTCTTAGTACACCTAAGAAAGATGAACAAGGCAACACAATCTATGTTGATATCCCGACCAACGACCTCTCCAGCCGTACAGTCCGTACACTGTACCCGTCCCAAATTGGAACTTTCCAATTGGCGCTGAAGGATGGAGAAAGCACGCTTGCAACAACGCAAATGAAACTCAACGTTTATGATGGCTATCATACATTCGATGAAATCAAGCCTGCAATTGACAGAATCACCAAGGAAGCTAATGAGCTGAATGATCGTTATATCAATACTTCCGTTCTTGGCAAATCAGTTCAGGGGCGTGATATTCAGTTCACGGTTCTGGCTAAAGACAAAGCAACTGTCGACAAGTATCTGAACGAGACATTGCCGGCGATGAAGCAGGACCCTGCAGCTTTGCAAGAAGCAATCAAATCCGGAAATACAGAATTTAAAGTGCCAATCTGGATCAACAACATTCACCCGGATGAAGCTCCAGGCGTCGATGCCATTCTGGATTTGTTCAAAGCCCTGTCTCAGGACAAAATCGTTACATTTAAAACAACAGACAAAGACGGCCAGGAAACATCCATTGATTTTAATGTTGATGAAGCATTGAATCATGTATTCTTCCTAATCAACTATACGCAAAACCCTGATGGACGTTATTTGAACACGCGGGAAAATGCCAATAAATTTGACCTGAACCGCGACAACTCGTACCAGACGCAAGTGGAAACTCAAATTGTAACAGCTGAAATTGCTAAATGGTCGCCAATCTCGTTCCTGGATTTCCATGGTTTCGTTGGCGGGTTCCTGATTGAGCCTTGTACGCCGCCGCATGATCCGAACATTGAATACGATCTTGTGATCGACAATATGATTGAATTGGCAACTGCATTTGGTGAAGCCGGTATTGCGAATACATCGTATACAAGCTATCACATTCCTTATGAGGAAAACCGCAAAAAAGCAGAAGATCCAAACTATGTGCCTAAGCCGGGTTCCCAAGTAACTGGCTGGGATGACGCATCACCTGCTTACACAGCTGTGTACGCGATGCACCAAGGTTCTTTGGGCCACACCATTGAAATTCCATCCTTGAACGAGGAGTCTTCCAAAGCTCTGTTCTATGGTGGAGTTGCTGCAATCGATTATATCGCTAACAATACGCAGAAACTCTTTGTTAACCAGCTTGAAATCTTTAAGCGCGGATTGAACAATAAAGATGTGGGCGAGGCAGTCGACAAATATCTGATCAATGCCAAGCATGAACAAATTGGCAGACCGCGCGGGGACAATGCGAACTTCTTCCCTGAGTATTATGTACTGCCGCTGGACAAAAAACTGCAAAAGAACCAGCTTGAAGTGTACCGCATGGTTCAATACTTGCTGCGCAATGATGTTAAAGTGGAGCAATCTGCACAAGCGGTCAAAGTAGGAGAGGTCGAATATCCTGCGGGCAGCTACATTGTGAACATGCATCAGGTGAAACGCGGCTTTGCAAACCTTGTGCTTTACGATGGAATTAATGTATCCGATTATGATGCATTGTACGCCGATATCATTCAGAACTTCCCGGATATGCGCGGATTCAACAGCTATGTTGTGCGCCAGGCAGATGCTTTCAAAGGCAAAACCAATCCGGTTGCGAAAGTTGAAATTCCTGCAACATCGGTTTCTGCTAATGTAGACAACTACGTGCTGCGCAATACGAATAATGACGTTATTAAAGCAGTGAATGAACTGCTGGCTAATAACAAAAGAGTTCTGATGCTGACTAGCGGCGGCTCAAACTATGAAACGGGAGACTTCCTCGTTTCCAAAGAGAGCCTGCAATCGGTCTCGTCGAAATACTTCCTGGAAGTTGTACCGTTTAACGGGAATGCAAGCACGTCCGGCAAATTGCTGAAATCAGCGAAGGTTGCTGCAGCAGGCATTTTCCCTACCTATGTATTGAAAGAGCTTGGTTTTAACCTGGTTGATGATCAAGCGAATGGCGATGTACTGGTAAACAGCTTTAATAAAGATTTGATCAGCACTGGCAAGCCGTATATCGGCTTTGGCAGAGCGGAACTTGATTCTCTTGACAAGTCCAAACTGCTGGACGGATTCACCTTCAAGACGACATTCAGATCACATGAAGGGCTGTTCAAATCCGTGCTGTCGCAAAACAATGTCATTACAGCACCATATGACAGCAATGAATATTTATACACGGCATCCGGTTCTTACATCACGTCCGTTCCTAACGACGCTAAAGTCATTGCGACTGTAAGCAACGATGCAGATTACTTTAAAGCCGGCTGGTGGCCTGGCAATGAAGCGATTAAAGGCCAGATTGTAGCCTTCACTTATAATGTTGGCAAGCTGAACCTGACATACTTCTCCAACGAGCCGCTTCATCGCGCACATGGTCAAAAGCAATTCCGTCTGCTTGCCAACGCGATTTACAATGCAACTGCAACAGATTATGAAGCGCCTTACTACCCGTCCAATCCGGGAGGTCCGGTTAACCCTGGCACACCTGTTGACCCTGGAAAACCAGTTGATCCTGAGACGCCAGTAACACCGGAAAAGCCGGAAACACCGGAAACACCTGCATTTACCGATCTTGGACCTGTTGCATCCTGGGCTCAGGAAGCAATTGAGGCTTTGACGAAGAAGGGAATTCTGCAAGGTGTGGCAGAAGGCAAATTCGCTCCGGCGAAGGATGTGACACGCGCTGAGTTTATTACGATGCTCGTTAGAGCATTTGATCTGCTCGATGTCAAAGCGAAAGTAGATTTCACAGATGTTCAATCGAATGCATGGTACTACGAGTATGTAGCAACCGCAGTGGAGAAAGGTCTGATCCAAGGCGTGGGCGGCAACAAATTCGATCCAAACCGTGCAATCACCCGTGAAGAAATGGCCATTATGAGTGCGAATGTACTGAAAGCCGTTAAAAACAAGACAGCAGCCGATGCGGCAGCCGCACTGGCAAAATTCAAAGATCAGGACAGCATGGCTTCCTATGCGAAGGATGCAATTGCTCTTCTGACGGAGAACAATGTCATCAACGGCATGACAGCGACAACCTTCCAGCCGAAGGGAATCGCTAACCGTGCCCAGGCAGCGGTAATCATCAACCGGATGCTGGGAATCGAGTAATTGAAGCTCTGATTCCACTGATCCACCCGATTAAAGGGGCCCTTAGAGGCTCCTTTTTTCTATGAATATAAGTATTAATAAACTTTCACTTTATAAGGGATTCTATTTCTGTAGGAATGAAGCTTTTGCCTCACAGCGGACAAAGCCATTTACGCTTGTCTCTATTTCTTATATTGAAAATACTGCTTCAACAGCCTGAGCTGGAAGCCCGGACTTGATTCAGACATGCTCTGTTCGGTTGCCGGAGCGAACAGATCGTTGTATGATCATTATTGGATATGGCGAAAAAAGGGGATGGCTGAATCATGAAGTCCGTTCATGAACATTATCCTGCCAACGGCAGAGTAATCCTTCATCTGGATATGAATGCCTTCTATTGCTCCGTGCACGAGGCAGAGGAGCCGGCCCGGTACAAGGGAGTTCCAACGGCCGTTGCAGGTAGCGTAGAGCTGCGCAAGGGCATTATTGTGACCAGCTCTTATGCGGCGCGCAAACGGGGCGTCAAGACAGGAATGACCGTACGGGAAGGCATGCGCCATTGTCCGGAGCTTGTGCTGATCAAGCCGGATTTCGATTTGTACCGGAAGTATTCGCGTGGCTTTTTGTCCATCGCAAGCCAATACACACCGCTTGTCGAGCGGGTATCCATCGATGAGTGTTATCTGGATATAACAGGCTCCAAGTCATTCGGAACGCCGCTGGAGATTGCGGAGATGATCCAGTACCGCATCCGCACGGAATGGTCCTTGCCCTGCTCGATTGGCGTTGCACCGAACAAGCTGCTGGCCAAGGTAGCCAGTGACATGCATAAACCGAATGGGCTGACAGTGCTGCGCATAAGAGATGTGCCGCGGGTATTGTGGAACCGCCGCTGTGACACCCTGCCCGGAATAGGCAGCAAAACAGCTGACAAGCTCATGCGATTAAATATTACGACACTCGGGCAGCTGGCTGAGGCCGATGAATCCATGCTCCGAAAGCAATTTGGCATTATCGGCTCCTGGCTAAAACAGGCGGCGAACGGGTATGATTATTCTGACGTCAATCCTGTACGGGAGCAGAACAAGTCCATTGGACATACGACAACGCTGCCACAGGATGTAACAGAGTGGGAGGATGTGAAGCGGGTACTGCTTAATCTGGCTGACCAGACGGGCAGGAGACTGCGCAGGCATAAGCTGATTGCCTCCGGAATCCAAATTACGATTCGCACACCGGATATGAAGACGATTACCCGTTCCAGTACGCTGAATGCGCCTATTGAATCAACCGACGATATATACAGAGAGGCAAGCCGTGTGTACAAGCACCATTGGCGGGACGGCAAGCCGATCCGTCTGCTTGGGGTGGCGCTGCATCATCTGACGCCGAAGCAAGATACGGCGCTGCAGCTTGATCTGTTTGATTATGAGGAGCAGCCGAAGAAAGAAGCGCTGACCAAGGTCATGGACTCGCTCCGCGATAAATTCGGGGAGAGTGCCGTGCTTACGGCTGGCATGCTTGGAGATGACCCTTCCGCTTTAATCCGGAACAAGAAAATTCGGGGAACCTCCCTGCAACTGGACGAGGAAGCATTTGATGTTGATGACTAGATGTAATTCTGATATAGTATCATATGATAGAATATAGGAGGGAATACCATGGCTAAGTTTACTTGGGTAGAGAAAGACACATGCATCGCCTGTGGGGCTTGCGGGGCAACCGCTCCTGACATTTATGATTACGATGATGAAGGCCTTGCTGAAGTTATTTTCAATAATGATTGCAATCGCGGCGTAACCGAGATTCCAGAGGATATGTACGATGATCTTCAGGATGCGGCGGACGGCTGTCCGACGGATTCAATCAAAATTGCAGACGAACCTTTTAATATGTAATCTTAATGATTTGAAATAGATCGTTTCAAATTCCCCCGGCCCCGGCAGCAGGGGTTTTTTTTTGTGACCTGGATCACATTTTTGGGTGAAATTTGATCTGAATACATTGTTTTTACTGCTTTTGTATTGTCAACTATGGAAAGCGTGAAATAGAATAAGAGAAAGGTGTTTCAGACAGAGAGGGAGGAAGCAGGTGTTCATTCGGAAGTGGCCCAAAATTGCAGCCGCGGGGGTTATTATCAGCCTGTTCTGGTCACTGTTTGCCAGTCTTGGCACAGGAGGGATGCTGAACTTCATCGAAGCTCCGCTCAGGGATTTGATGCGCGAGATGTCGGATCAGGAGCGTGCCCCATACGATCAGATTAAAATTATCAAAATCGATGATGCCTCGCTAGAGCAGCTGGGACAGTTTCCATGGGACCGAAGCTTGTATGCACAGCTGATTTCGATGCTTGAGGAAGCAAAAGTGAAAGCGGTTTTTCTCGATATCGTGCTCGCTGAGCCGGGCCAGAATCCGGAAGCCGATGAGGCGATGGCCGAGGTGATGAGCAGCTATGACAATATCATTCTGCCAGTTGTATTTGATATGAAGGTCAGGCAGGAGGAGAAGGGCAGGCTGGAGACGGAATCGGTAATTTACCCGGCTTCGACGATTGGCGCTCCTCCGGAACAGACGGGTCATATTAATGTCATGCCGGACAAGGATGGTACGGTTCGCATGCTGACAATCGGGTTGCCGGACCTGGAGGGGAAAGAGGTCCCTGCTGCCAGCGTAAAGCTGGCTAATTACATATTAGATGAAGACAAACAAATCCGTTACGACCCATCGCAGGCTAAGTGGTTCAGGGGCGACAGGCCAATTCCGCTCAATAGCAAAAATCAGGTTACGACGGATTTCTTCTCCAAGCCGAGGGAAGCGATCAGCACCGATACAGGCTATGATACGCAATCCTTCTTTAACGTGCTCAGTGGCGAGGTTCCTGCAGAATACTTTGAGAACAGTATTGTGCTGATTGGCCCGTGGGCCTCCGGCCTGCAGGATGAATATTTGACCCCTTTAAGCAAAAATTTGCGCATGTACGGTGTAGAAATTCACGCCAATATGATTCAATCTCTTGCAATGGGAGCCTTTTACTTCGAAGCGCCGGAAGCTGTTAACTATGCGATTATCATTGCTTTAACCCTGCTGTCTTTGCTGCTTTTTGAGAGATATAGAGGCAGGATATCTTTTATGATTTATATCGCTTTGGCTTTGCTGTATGTGATGTGCTGGCTGAGCATTTATTTCTTCTTCTCCTTATTTATTTCCTTTACCTATCCTTTCCTGGCTATGACGTCTGCATTAGTATGGGCGATCGTATCCCATTATACGGCGGAGCGGCGGGAGCGCGGACGGGTGACGAATATTTTTGGGAGATTTGTCTCCCGCAGTGTCGTGGATGAACTGCTTGCTTCCGGCGAGGAAATCAAGGTAGGCGGCCAGCGGCGGGATATTAGTGTCATCTTCGTCGATATCCGCGGATTCACCCCTATGTCAGAGCGTCTCCAGCCGGAAGAGGTCATTCAGGTGCTGAACGAATACCTGGATATTTGTACGAAAGCCGTCTTCAAATGGAACGGGACTCTGGACAAATTTATCGGGGATGGCGTGATGGCATTCTTCGGCGCACCAGTAGAGCTCACGAATCATCCTGAGCTGGCAGTTCGTGCTGCACTGGAAATGAAGAAGCAATCGGACATACTGGAGCAAAAATGTATCGAGAAGTTCGGAATCGGCGTTAAATTCGGCGTCGGCATCAACTGTGGTCCTGCGGTTGTCGGAAATATCGGCTCTGAGCTGCTGCGGCTCGACTACACAGCGATAGGGGATACCGTGAATCTGGCAGCACGTCTCGAGTCGAACGCGAAGCCAGGACAGATATTGATAAGTGAAGAAATGTACAAGCGTACAGGCGGGCTGTTCGAGCTGGAAGACATGGGAGAAATCAAAGTCAAAGGCAAAGAATTGCCAGTGAGGGTATATGCGGTATTGTCGGAAAAAGAGCCGTATAGCAGTTAGATTCCCGGGAGGAGCACTAAAGAATGATAATAAGAAAAATACTGCTTTCCGTATTGGCCTTAATGCTGCTGGCTGGCCCGCTTGCCGTCTTGACGGGTTCGCGTGATGCGGCAGCGGCAGCATTGAAGCGTGTAGCGGTGCTTAAAGAATTGAAAGGGGACGTCAAGGTCAAAAAGTCCGGCGGTACCAAGGCGTTCAAGGCATTCAAGAAGATGAGCCTCAATGAAGGCGATACGCTGACAACTGGCGCCGGGGCAAGCGTGGTGCTGGAGCTGTCCAGCAAGGATGCGGACGAGGATACGGTAACGATCGGGGAGAGCTCCCAGGTTGATTTCACCAAGCTGTCCGATGCCAAGGGCACCAAGTCAAAAATGAACATCTGGGCTGGTTCCATGTGGGTGAAGGTGAAGTCGATCTCCAATGCCGGCGATACGTTCGAGATCGAAACACCGACCTCCATTATGGGCGTGCGGGGAACCCAGTTTTTTGTCAGCGTCTCTCCTGTGACAGGGACACAGCATACGGCTGTCTTTGCAGGAACTGTACAGGTGACTCCAGCCGGGAAGGCAAGGGAGGCCTATTACCTTTATCCCGCTCAAAATCTGCTCGTGGCTGCCGGGGAAGGCAATGTTCAATCCCAGTTGTCATTTTTAGGAGTTACGGATTTTATCAA
The DNA here is from genome assembly GCF_000422505.1 of Paenibacillus pinihumi DSM 23905 = JCM 16419. Taxonomy (GTDB): domain Bacteria; phylum Bacillota; class Bacilli; order Paenibacillales; family Paenibacillaceae; genus Paenibacillus_D; species Paenibacillus_D pinihumi. The sequence continues at coordinate 578,546 of NZ_KE383865.1, forward strand.
AAATTTGTCTCCGGACTTAATTGCGAAAATTATTCAGGATGCAGCTAATATAAATGAGGAAAATGAGGCGATGCTCAAGAAGATGAGCGAGCAAATCGGCCGCGATGTACCGTCAACTTTCCCGGTAAATGATGCGGATTCGTTGGAACGGTATCAGCACAATATCGATCATCTGATCGCAAATATTGCCAAACAGGCAATTGATAAAGGGAAATTCTCTCTTGAGGACATGAAGAAGCTTGTAGACGCTGTAAATCCGGGCCTGCCGGATGGAAAGAAAATTGATCTTTCCAAGGTGGAGGAGCTCAAATTTAGCGAGCAGGAAAAAGCGGAGATGGAGAAGGCCGCCAAGCTTGAAAGAGAGCGCCTGGCCAAAATGAATGAGGAACGCAAAAAGGCGGAGGAAGCCCGGAAGAAGCAGGAAGAACTGCGAAAAAAATTGGAGTTTGAAAAAGCCAGACAGGCGGAGCTGAACCGTCTGGAGGAGGAGGCGCTCAAAAAAGCTGCCGAAGAAGCGCTTAAGAAAAAGCTGACCGAAGAGGAGAAGAAGCGGTTCGAGGATGATAAAAAAGCGCTGGATCCGGATTCGGGTGTGAAACCTCCAACTGGCGGGGGAGGGACTGTGATTACAACGCCGGATACCGCTGCCAAGGTCATCTTGTTGTCCCCTGCAAGCTCAGGAACGCTGACCAACCCTGCTCCGGGAACAGCCTTTAATCTGGAGCTTCAGCTTCAAGGCTTCGAGAACGCACGCTCCATTTCGGGCTATCAGGTGCGCCTGGAGTATGAAAGCGGGCATATTGAATTCCAATATGACAGGTTCCTCTCTGACCCGCTTCCTTACCGGCAGAGCAAGGGGATTTTCGATGTAGAGCCTGAAGGGGCTTCAGTAGATGATGCCCAAAGCGTCGATTTCGTGAAGCATTCGCAGAGCGGACCTGATCCGCAGAGAGGCACGGTCCTCTACGCTGTCTCCAAGTTCAAGGGCAACACAGTTTCCGTCCGCAATTGGACCACGGTGGTGAAGCTGCCGTTTACCGTCCGTGATTTGCCGGCCGGTGCGGGGAGCTACGATGTCAAGTTCCGCATCGCTGAAATTATTGCAGTTAATGCCGACGGTCAGCCTGTACAAAATGTGAAGATTGGCAGCGAACTAAACCTGAAACTTGTAAAAACGAATTAACCGTGCGGGTAACCGATATAAATTGCAGTAAATTCACGTATGTAAAGGAGCCAGCCATGAATAAATTGTTGAAGACAGCGGCAGTGACGGCTTTGGCAGTCCTGCTTGCCGTTCCGGCGGCTGCTGCCTATGCACAGCCGGGTAAGGATCAGATTTTAGACCGTGCTCCGTTATACGAGGTCCATGTGCTTGCAGGTACAGGAGAACTGAATTACCAGGACGGGGATGCCTCCAAGTCTGCATTTCGCGGACCTGCTGCGCTTGCGTTTGCAAAAGGTGAGCTGCTAATTACGGATGCGGGCAATCAGCGTATTCGCGCTATTGTAGGAGGCAAGGTATCGACCCGGGCCGGATCGGATTGGGGAGAGGACAGCCACGGCATGCTGACCGGCGGCTTGAATGACGGTTCCGGAACGTCCGCCTTCTTCCAGTCGCCAGCCGGCTTGAGTGTCAAGGCAGACGGCATGGTTATTGTAGCCGATGCAGATAATCACGCAATCCGCAGCGTTACGCCGGGCGGCAAGGTGACAACGGTTGCCGGGAACGGTTTGATCGGACTTGCAGACGGCAAGGCGGATGATGCCAAATTTTATTCGCCCCTTGATGTCGTTACGACATCTGACGGTATCATCTATGTTGCCGATACACTGAATCATGTTATACGCAAAATTGCAGACGGCAAAGTCAGCACGCTGAACGCCCCTTCCCAGCGGCCGGTGGAATATTTCCCAGGCATGGCGGATATGGCCGGGGATTATGCGGATGGCCCGATTGCATCAGCCAAGTTCAATGAGCCGAGTGCCCTGGCTCTGGATGCAAAGGGCAATCTGTATGTGAGTGATACAGGCAACCAGAGAATCCGTTACATCGATTTTGCCAAAGGCACAGTTACAACAGTAGCGGGAAGCAGCAAGGTGGTCTACGGGCCGGATCAGATATATGCTGAAGGCGGCTTTGCTGACGGCGCTGCAGCCAGCGCTCAATTCCGTGCGCCGCGCGGTCTGGCAGTCACACCGGAAGGCGGGCTCTTGATCGCAGATTCATTGAACCATGCGATTCGCTATTTGAAGGAGGGCCAGGTAACGACGATTGCCGGTACACCGGAGGAGAGCGGAAAGGCCAACGGGCTTGCAGGACATGCAAGACTGAACAAGCCCACAGGAATTGCATTGCTGGGTGACGGCTCATTTGCCATTGCGGATCTTGGCAACAATCTGGTGCGGATTGTAGCTCCTTATGCGCCTCCGGCGGGTTTCAAGGCAGCCAAGGCGATACAACTGCTGTATAATCATGATCCTATCCAGACAGATGCAGTGCCGGCCATCCGGAACGGAACCACTTTCGTACCCCTCAGAGTCATTTCCGAGAAGCTGGGCTATGACGTGAAATATGCACAGCGGCAGGCAACCGTCAGCAAAAATGGTGTTACTTATACGCTCAAGCAGGATTCAGCAATGATTACAAAAATAACGGCTGGCGGCAAGCAGGAGACGATCAAGCTGAGTGCGCCGGTATTTGCCAGCGGCAGCCGATTGTTCCTCCCGGTACGGTTCTTCGCTGAAGAGGCGGGACTGGATGTCCAGTGGCTCAGTGAGCTGAACTCGGTTCTTTTGCGGGATGTATATTTATAGTGACAGACTGTTGCGAACTGTATAAAAATTAATGTTTGATAAGATTCTGATGAGGCTGCTTTGGCCCATTCTTAGTATAATAATTGAATTAAATTAGTTATCGCTTTGAATCTAAGCTGAGACCCGAAAGATGGAACTTTGAAACAGTGTCCTTCTACGGGTCTTTCTCATTTTATTGATGTATCTTTTTAAAATATTTTCAAAAAATTATCTTTAATAAGACTAATGATTATATAGATTTCTGAAGAAATTGTTGTTAGTATATAAAATGGATTATTTTATATAAATAGGGGGAATTAACTTGAAAGTGCTAACAATGAGAAAGCCGGTAATTACTTCTCTCCCTGCAATAGCAAATATGAACGCCATACTTGGGCACTATGAAGATAAATATTGGCCTTGGTTTGTGCAGAATCATATACAGCTTGTTGGCTGGGATAATCCTGAGCTGTACGTACAATTTTATTATCCGTTATTCCGGAAGCATTACCCGCTGTTGTCTAACCAGACGCTTAACAAGAAATATGTTCAGCGAATGGGGGAGGATATGGCGGAGGTATTCATGGACTTTTTGGATGATGATCAATATATCTATCTAAGTGTAGATACTTATTATATTCCGGCTTATAAAAATGCAAATCAGTATCATCACCCCCATGACATGTTGATTTATGGTTATGATTCCAAAAGGAAAAGGTTTATGATTGCCGATTTCTTCAATGGCAGTTATGAGTTTACAGAAGCTTCTTTTGAAGAGGTTCTTCAAGCAGTTAACAGTTCGCATTGTGAGGATGAATATTTTAATCATATTCAGTTGTTAAAGTATAATCCCAACGAAGCTTTTACTCTAGATATGCAACATATTTCATTGATGCTGAATGATTATTTGACTTCCTATAAAACTTCAAGCCGATATAAAATGGTCGAAGAACCGGGTAAAGATACGGATGCATGGGGTATTTCCGTGTTTGATATATTGAAAAAGAATCTGCAGGATCATTCCAGCGCAAATATTAGATCGCTGCACTTATTATGGGATCATAAGGTAGCCATGACCTATCTGGTTAATTATTTGGGAGCGGAGGGCAAATTGCGCCACTACAAAGCAGCGGCAAATGACTATGCCGAAATTGAAACCGAGGCTCTGGTTATTAGAAACCTTGGGCTTAAATATAATATGAATAACAGTAACGTTCTGTTTGACGGTCTTCTGACCCGCCTTACAAAACTGAAGGAAAAAGAAAGTGATGCAATAAAACGGCTGCTGGATCTTATAAATGAGTAAACGGAAAAGACCGCTTCCCTTTGCCGGGAGCGGTCTTCATTATAATAAAAGTGAGATTATGACAAAATAAGCAGCAGGGATACAGCAATGACAACGACAACAAAACTGGCTCCGATCCAGATCAGCGCTTTTTTGTTGACTTCCTCTTTAGGCTTCTGAGGCAATACGGGAGTACGCTTGCGCGGTGCACTCATAAATAATCAACCTTTCTATAGCCGATATTAAGAATACCCTAATTGTAATCGTTTTCTGACCTTGCCGCAACATCTCTGGCCGGGAAATTTGGGCCATTTCAAACAAGCTGGCACTTTTCTTTTTAGGCAGAAAAAGATAAACTGAAACATAAGAGGCATATATAGAAAGAACGGAGTGAACAGCTTGTTGTACAGAAAGATAGCAAAACCTTTTTTATTTCGGATGGACCCGGAAAATGCACATCATCTTATTATTAATGGTATGAGTACCGCATCGAAAATTCCGGGGGTCAAACCGCTATTGCGTTCCATATGGGGAGTCAAGGAGTCAGAGAAGCTTAAGAGTGAGCTGTTTGGTCTTACGTTTGCACATCCGGTCGGGCTTGCAGCGGGCCTCGACAAAAATGCCCATGCCGTGGAGGGGTTTTCCAATATTGGCCTTGCGTTTATCGAAGTCGGTACGGTTACGCCCAAGGGGCAAGAGGGAAATGAGAAGCCCCGTATGTTCCGGTTGCCGCCCGATCAGGCGCTCATTAACCGGATGGGCTTTAATAATGAAGGTGTGGAAGCGATGGCTGAACGTCTGAAGCGTCTGCCGTCCCGCCAGATTCCGCTGGCAGTCAACATCGGTAAAAATAAAGTGACGCCCAATGAAGCGGCGCATGAGGATTATCAGAAATGCATTCGCAGTTTATACGCCTATGGCGATTTTTTTGTGGTTAACATCAGTTCGCCGAATACACCGGATTTGCGTGCACTTCAGCACGGAGATGAGCTGAAAACACTGCTGGCTGCTGTCTCCGAGGAAATGCAGGCACAAGCTGGGAAAACTTCGGCTTCAGCACCTGTCAAGCCATTCCTGGTGAAGATTGCCCCGGATATGACCGAGGAGCAGCTGGAATATACAGTACATACGATTCAAGGCAGCGGCGCCGCCGGTATTATTGCCACCAATACAACAATCTCAAGAGCAGGGCTTAGCCATCCTAACTCGAAGGAGACGGGAGGGCTGAGCGGTGTGCCGGTGAGAGAGCGCTCAACAGAGGTCATTCGCAGTGTATACCGCATGACAGGCGGCAAGCTGCCGATTATCGGCTCGGGAGGCATCTTCACCGCACAGGATGCATATGAGAAAATCCGGGCTGGCGCCAGCCTGGTGGAAATTTATAGCGGGATGATCTACGAAGGGCCGAATTTGCTGAAAGAAATTAATCATGGGCTGCTTCAGCTTCTTGAACGTGACGGCTTAAGTCATATTACGGAAGCGATTGGAGCAGACCACAGATAACAGGGTTGGGGGCGAAAGCATCATGGATGGAAGAGATTGGAATCACTTTTTGCTTCCATATGAGCAGGCTGTCGAGGAATTAAAGGTCAAATTCAAAACGATGCGGGGCGAATTGAAGGTTCGCGAATCCTATGCTCCGATCGAATTCGTTACGGGTCGTGTCAAGAGAATTTCCAGCATCCTGGAGAAGGCCAAACGGCTCAGTGTGCCGATGGACCAGCTGGAGTCCGGGATTGAGGATATTGCCGGGATTCGCATTATGTGCCAGTTTGTGGATGATATCCACCGTGTTGCCGATTTCATCCGCAATCGCAAGGATTTGGCTCTGGTTAACGAAAAGGATTATATCACCAATTTTAAAGATAGCGGCTACCGCAGCTTTCATATGATCGTTGAGTATCCGGTACAGACGGCGCTTGGCTTAAAGAAAGTACTGGCCGAGATCCAAATTCGCACGCTTGCGATGAACTTTTGGGCAACCATTGAGCATTCGCTTAATTATAAATATAAAGAGAGTCTTCCTGATGAAGTCCGGCTTCGCCTGAAAAAAGCGTCGGAAGCTGCCTTTGTTCTGGACAATGAAATGTCAAGCATTCGTCAGGAAATTTTGAACGCCCAGCGCGGCTTCGAGGAGAAATCCAACCTGGTATCCCAGGTGCTCACAGGCATTCAGGATTTGTATTTTTACTACAGAGTGCGTGAGGCGGCCCAGTTTCAATTGCGCTTCAATGAATTGTGGGAGAACGAAGATGCCTGGGAGCTGAAGGAGCTGTCCGAGGACATCAAGCTGGCAATTTCCCGTGCCAAGGGCAATTCGCAATCCTGATGCCCGGAAATTGCACATGCTCTCTATATGAAATTAAAAATCCCCGAAGCCTGCGCTCCAGGCTTCGGGGATTTGCATGATTGCAAAACAGAACGTCTATCGATGCAAGGCAAGGGTGATTAACCCTCTGTAAACAACAATGCTGCTGCCGTCCCGGACGGCAGCAGCATTAGACTTCTTCTTTGAATTCGGCGGCTGTTTACTGCATTAAATATTTTTCGGTTTGTATTTGTCGTCAATGGCTTTCTTGATTTCGGCTGTGCTTTTGCCTTCCTTGGCCATGGCGACAGCATCTTCTGCTTCCATCTTGCAGATGCCGCACGAGGTGCTGTGGTCGGACCAGGCGACTTCCTTCTCGTCAACGCTGGCAATGAAGCAGCGAAGCAGGGAATCGTGGGCCGGCTCGTAAGTCATACAGCCGCAATAGCAATTCAGCTCGTCAATAACATCCCGGAATTCGGCGACGTCCTTATACAACTGGCTGGTACGCTTCGTATGATTGGAGAGGAAGCCCGGCAGCGCGGCCAGTGAGGCTGTCTTCTCGAGCTGCTCCGATTCAACCGCGGAAACATGATTGGCATGTTCATTTGTACCGGACTGCCCTTCGCTTCCGGAGGAAGCACATCCGGTAACAATGATGGCAAGCAAAGCCAGGAAGACGAAGCCAGCCAGTGACTTGTCCAGCCAATGGAGCTTTACAGCGTCAGGTTTTTGCGCCATGCATTATCCCTCCTTGCCGCTATGTCTCTTGAAGAAGCTGATAAAATCATCCTTCGAGTAACCTGGTCCTCCGCCTTCGCTGACACCGCCTTCAAGCTTCTCGACCAACTTGCCGTCCTTGTAATAGGCGAGTGTAGGTGTGAATTCGATGTCGTATTTATTGAAGTATTCCTGAAATTCGCGCAGGTTGAACTGCGGCAGGTCGATTCCCAGATCTTTGACAATCGGCATCAATACCGGAGTGGTGTTGCGGCAGTGGATGCAATCGGAAGCGAAGAAATAAATAAAGGACCCTTCTGCGCTTTTTACTCTTGTATTTAGTTCATCAGGGAGTATAATATTTTGATAATTAGGATCATTCAGCAGGGCTTTGGTGGCCGGGTTAAGCTGCGAGGAAGGCTTGCCATATAGCGCGTTCTTGTCAGACTGGTTCAGAACAAAGATCAAACCGAATAACGCAACAACAATAATCAGATAAATAGACATTTTTTTCATATACGATTTCATCTCCCCTTTTTAATGAAAAATTTTGCAGCGTGGATGCAGAGAATGTCCCCTGCTTCTAACTTCATAGCCTGATCAAGAGGGCTGCATGGAACAGGCGCTGCCTCCGCCGTGACAGCGTGGCTGTCCATGCCTGGCGAAATCCGCCAGCGCTTGATTGACAAGCCCTTAAAGGGTGAAGCGGCAGTACATTTTTCGGTTCTGTGCTGCTTACTAAAAGTAATTATAGCTGATCTTATTTTACTATGAAAAACGATTTAAAGCGAATCCATGACAATTTTGCGGCAAGGAGATTTTACAAGAATGGGTATAGAGCTTCCGGTTTTATTCAGAGACAAAATGAAGGAGAGACTGGGCGGCGAGTTTGAAGCTTTCATGGCTTCCTATGACGCGCAGCGCTGGTACGGGCTGAGAGTGAACCGGTTGAAAATAACACCTGTGGACTATCTGGCGATCGCCAACAGAGAGGGGCGGCTTGAGCCGATCCCGTGGTCGGAAGAAGGCTTTTATTATGATGAAAGCAGTCGTCCGGGCAAGCATCCCCACTATCATGCAGGCTTGTATTATATACAGGAGCCAAGTGCGATGGTACCAGCGGAACTGCTGGATGTTCGTCCCGGGGACCGTGTGCTTGATTTGTGTGCGGCTCCTGGAGGCAAGTCAACCCAGCTGGCTGGAAAGCTTGGCGGGGAGGGCTTGCTTGTAGCCAATGACAATGCCAGAGAGCGGACGAAGGCGCTGGCTAAAAATATCGAGCTGGCCGGTGTGCGCAATGCGGTGGTGCTCAATGAGGAGCCTGCTGCGTTGGCCGAGGTATTTGAAGGTTTCTTCGACCGTATTCTCGTAGATGCTCCTTGCTCCGGGGAAGGAATGTTCCGCAAGGACGAATCGATGATCCGCCAGTGGGAGCGTCACTCCGTGGAACGCTGCTCTCTTATGCAGCATGATATCCTGCGCCATGCTATGCGGATGCTCGCTCCTGGCGGGCGGCTTGTCTACTCCACCTGTACATTCTCGCCGGAGGAAAATGAAGAGCAGATCGCATCTCTGCTGCTTGATCATCCCGAGCTATCCGTAATTGAAGTGCCGCTGCACCATGGCTGGACGGCGGGGCGTCCGGATTGGACAGCAGCAGCAGATTCAGCCCATGCAGCAGGGCGTGATGCAGCCGCGCAGGTAGCGGGGACGGTACGGCTTTGGCCGCATCATGTGCAAGGCGAGGGGCATTATGCCGCAGTGCTGGAGAAGCGGCCTTCAGCCCATGCAGCCGGGAAAGCAGAAGCAGACGGTGAAGACGCGGCAGACCGTTACCTGAAAGACAAGCCGCTGCTGATCCGGTCACAGGGAGATAACGGCCAGAGGAAGAAAGAGAAGGGGTTGAAGAAGGCTGGCCGTGAAGCAAATTCCAGAAGCAGACACAAAGCGGATCAGCAGTCCGGCCGGGGGACTATGGGGAAGGGTACAGCGTCCTATGGTAAAGGCACGCATAAGCAGTCGGCTTTAGCAGTTGTGAGTCCGGAACAAAGCTGGAGGGAGTTTGCAGTTGCTTCCTTGCATGGAGCGGAGCTATGGCCGGGGAGGCTTGTAAGCTACGGGAGCCGGGTCTATCTGCAGCCGGACGGGTTGCCGCCCTTGGATGGTTTGCAGGTTGTTCGAGCGGGCTGGTATTTGGGTGAAGCGGGCAAGCACAGATTTGAGCCTTCCCAAGCGTTGGCGATGGGGCTAAAATCAGAGGAAGCTGTGCAGATGATGAACCTGCCCTCGGAGAACCAGGAGGTAATACGCTATTTGAAAGGCGAGACATTACAGGTCGGAGCTGAACAGCCCAACGCTCATAACAGCAGCAGTACGGCTCCGGCAGCGGGGCAGCTGCAAAAGGGCTATGTACTCATCTGTACAGACGGCTTCCCTGTCGGTTGGGGCAAATGGGATGGCAGCATGCTCAAAAATGAGCTGTCTGCCGGATGGAGGTGGACATAAATATGGCAAAGCAATTGATGCGGCTGGACAAGCTGCTTGGGAATATGGGTTTTGGCACGCGCAGTGAGATCAAGAAGGCAGTCAAGCAGGGCAAAGTAACAATTGACGGCACTGTGGCCAAAGATAGCGGGCTTCAGGTCGATCCTGCCCGGCATAAGGTTGAATTTGAAGGGACGCCAGTCGTCTACAAGAGCGAAATTTACTTGCTGCTGAATAAGCCGCAGGGTGTGATTTCGGCTACAGAGGATACGAGGGATCAGACCGTTATTGATCTGCTGAAGGAGGAGGATAAGCTGCTTCAGCCGTTCCCTGTCGGCAGGCTGGACAAGGATACGGAAGGGCTGCTGCTGCTGACTAATGACGGCCAGCTTGCCCATGAGCTGCTGTCGCCGCGCAAGCATGTGAACAAAACCTATGAGGCGCTCGTGCGCGGCGCTGTCAATGAAGAGGACCGGACTCAATTCGCGAGCGGTGTAGAGCTGGATGACGGCTATATGACTATGCCGGCTGAGCTGGTCATTCATAATGTGAAGGAAGCCGGCGGGGATGAGGTCCATTCCTTTATCAGCCTGACGATACAGGAAGGCAAATTTCATCAGGTAAAGCGGATGTTTGAGGCTGTCGGGAAAAAGGTATTGAAGCTGCGACGGGTGGCGATGGGACCGCTGCTGCTCGATGAATCGCTGGCACTCGGTGAGTACCGCGAGCTGACCGTTGACGAGCTTGCAGCGCTGCGCGCGCACCGGGGGAGCAAGCAGATCCCCGCAAAAGGAGGGCAATTGAATGAATTATGACATCATTGCACTGGATGTGGACGGGACACTGCTTACAGATGATCATGTGCTCACCAAAGGTACGATTGAGGTTCTGCAGCAGGCAGCTGCCCGGGGTGCAGAGATTGTGCTCTGCACTGGCAGAGGTCCCGCAATTACAATCCCGATTTTGGAGCAGATGGGACTGAGCGGTACTATCATTACGCATAATGGCGGTGCAACCGTCGATTCGGCCAGCCGCAAGGTTGTCAGCCAGTTCAGTTTCGGACTGGACGAGGTTGCTCTTTGTCTCAATTACTGCCGGGAGCAAGGCGTTCATTTTGATCTGAATACAGCCTTTGACCTTTATATTGAAAGGTATAATGAGGCTGCCGATACGATGTACAGCCAATATGGAGCTTCGCCGATTTTGCTTGAGCAGGGCACTGTCTATCCGGAAGGACTTGTTAAGATGTGTCTGTTCGGTACAGGCGAGGTTATAGATACGGTGGAGAGCCACTGGGAGCGCTGGTCAGGCGGCATGCAGTTTATCCGCAGCGGCGATTACTTTATTGATGTGATGCAAAAGGATGTTCATAAAGGCAGAGCGCTTGAGGAATTGGCTCGCATGCGGGGGATTGAGCGAAGCCGGATTATGGCGATTGGCAATTACTATAATGATATCGGCATGCTGCAAGCGGCAGGACTTGGCATTGCGATGGACAATTCGCCGGATAGAGTGAAAGCCGAGGCGGATGCCGTCACCTTGTCCAACAATGAGGAAGGCGTACGTCACGCTTTGCAGACCTATTTATAATAGCTATCCCGAACACGCAATATAAGCAGTGTACCCGCACGCGGCGGGCACACTGCTTATATTTTTAAAAATATAAGAATGCATACAGCTCGTATCCGAATATTCTTATATTTCCCCGCGCAACGTATCTGCTCCCTGTCAAAGACATTGGCAGCCGGTTACACTCATAGGCTTACATGAGCTGCGAGAGTCTACTAGTACAAGAAGCTGCGGGTGATGATAACAAGCAGGATGAACAGTACGAGAATCGCACCAGTAGAAGTAAAACCTGCACCTAAACCACTCATTCTAATTCCTCCCTGCATAGTATTCCGGTGCCGCTTTTTCAAGCTAGTAGAACATTTAAGGTTACTTGTTCGAAGCCCATATTTCGGCGAACAAGAGGCCACCCGTGAAGGGGGTCAAGGAACCGGACTGCTGCCAGCTCAGTCCAGCCATCGGTTCATGCTTGACAGAAGCCGTCTGCGCCTGCAATATTGTGCTTCGTCTCTTGGCATCCGGTATACGATATCATATGACCCTGAAGGCTTTTCGTTTGGACATTTGTCCCGTACGGGAAACAATTGGGCAGATGCAGGAATGGAGTAAGGAGCGTTTACAGCCAGCGCAAACCTTTGGGCAGATGATTTTTCACCTGTCCGCCGCTGGCTTTCCCCCAGCCCAGCGGGAGGCCGTCTACAGCTACAAGTCCCCATCCGGCAGAGCCGTCATGCGCGGCAATTGTCTCCCCGTGCAGATACGCCTTGATCTCGTCAGCTTCCGGTGAATAGCTTTGCATCCATACAGCCTTTGGCGCAGGGGCGGACATCGCCAATGCATGAGCCGGCTCGAACCGTCCTTTGCGAATTTGCCCAAGGTGCAGGCCTGGACGCATAATACGCAGGCCGTCTAATGAAGCAGCACCAAATCCGCCTTCCCGCGGGATCGGGAGCCAGTACAACGCTTCGCCGAAGCGCAGCGGCTCACCGCTTCCAAGTTCAAATCGAGGCAGCGTCTGCGTGCAAAACGCCTGGAACAGCTCCATATCCGCCAGTCCGGCGGATGAACTCTTGCCGCTCGCCTTCCGGCGCTTGCCGGAACGCTGTGATGCGGCAGATTCACCGGATGAATCGGAGCCGCTGCTTTGCTTATGCAACACCGCTACAAAATGCCCCTCACCCTTTACTTCATGAGGCCATAGACGTTCCGTATGCTCTAGCGTAAATTCAGGGTGGAGCTGGAGGAAGCGCTCCATGCATTCTTCGTTCTCGATCCGGTTGAAGGTACAGGTGGAGTAAGTTAGTGTACCGCCTGGCTTCAGCATAATGGCGGCGTGCTCCAGGATGTCAGCTTGCCTGGTTGCGCACAGCTCGGTATGCGCCAGCGACCACTGTGAAATGGCATCCGGGTCCTTGCGGAACATGCCTTCACCGGAGCAGGGCGCATCCAGCAGAATGCGGTCAAAGAAGCTCTGGAATCGTGCGGACAGCTCGTCCGGTCCGGCTTGGGTCACGACGGCATTGCGGATGCCCAGGCGTTCCACGTTTTCACTTAATATTTTCGCTCTGGCAGGATGAATCTCATTGGCAATGAGCAGGCCTTGGCCTTGCATCTTCGCAGCAATTTGTGTCGTCTTGCCGCCGGGAGCTGCCGCCAAATCAAGGATTGTTTCGCCGGGCTGAGGGTTCATCAGCTCAACTGCCGACATCGCCGAAGGCTCTTGAATATAGTAGAGTCCGGCTGCATGGTAGGGATGCTTGCCCGGCCTGGTTTCTTCATTATAGTAATAACCTTGGCTGCACCAGGGAACGGGTGTCAGGCCGAATAGCTGATGGGCGCTGATGGCAGCGCCCGCCGCCTCCTCCTGAGAAGCTTTCAGGGAATGAATCCGCAGCCCGGCTGCACGAGGGAGCGGGAAACTGCCCAGGAAGGGCTCCGCCTGCTCGCCCAGCATTTTTTGCATTTGAGTGATATAATCAGAAGGAAGCTGATGCTGCATAAGAAATAAGGCTCCTTTTAATCGTTTAGTTTTGCATTGTCCGTGACTGACAGCCGCGGATGCTCATCCCTGTATTATAGCGTAAAATGAGCGTCAGGGACTACCGTTGATTCAATTGTTAACTACGTAAAATCAGCCTCAGGTTCACAAAATACGAAACCTTGTTATAAATGTCCCGTATAAGTGTATACATTATAGTAATATAGACAAGTCATTACCCAGGAAATGCAGAAGCGGAGGCTATCAGGAGATGGATGGATTTCGAACAGGCACAGAGCGTTTTCGCCAGTTTATAGTGAACAACCGGTTTGTGTTATTTTTATTGGTGTTGTTGTTAATCGGATTGAATATTTTTATTTTTACCAAAATTTCCTTCGTATTTGCCCCCTTTGTAGTGCTGCTGCAGACCGTGATGCTCCCGATTGTGCTTACCGGTGTCGTGTATTATCTGACGAATCCGCTGGTTGATTTTTTGGAGAGAAAAAAAGTTAAACGTACATATTCCATTGTTTTCCTCTATGTGCTTATTATTTTGATTGTGACCTTCCTGCTGAAGACAGTGATTCCGCTGATTGGTAATCAGGTGATGAGTCTGGTTAACAATTTTCCGGTCTATGGCCAGCAGTTGCAGCACATCTTTGACAATCTGGTCGACAGTTCGGTGATGAACCAGCTCCAGCAGTGGATGAAGATTAATCCAAACGACATTGTTCAGCGTGCTGCGGAGCAGACGTCAGCTATTATCCATAATGCCTGGGCGACTATCGGCGCATTTTTGGGCAAGCTGACCGAGATTGTGCTGGCGATTGTAACCGTTCCGTTCGTTTTATTTTATTTGCTGAGAGACGGCAAGAAGCTGCCGCGCTACATTTTACGTTTTTTGCCGAACTCCTTGCGCGGCTCCAGCCTTCAAATTATGACGGAAATGAACCATCAGATCAGCTCCTATATCCGCGGCCAGATTATTGTTAGCTTCTGTATCGGCTGTCTGCTGTACTTGGGCTATCTCATTATTGGTCTGGAGTACTCGCTGGTGCTGGCAATTATTGCGGCTTGTACGGCAGTTGTCCCTTATCTCGGGCCGGCTATCGCGATTACACCAGCCTTGATTGTCGCTATTGTTACTTCGCCGGTCATGCTGATCAAGATGATCGCCGTATGGACAGTCGTACAATTAATCGAAGGTAAATTTATTTCGCCGCAAATTATGGGGAAAAGCCTTCGGATCCACCCGATCACCATCATTTTTGTCATTTTGACAGCGGGCAAGCTGTTCGGTATTTTCGGCATTATTTTAGCCGTACCGGGCTACGCGGTATTGAAGGTTATGGCGATGCATCTTTTCAAATGGTTTGAACTGCGCTCAGGGTTGTATACACCGAAGTGAGAGTGAAGGCAAGCCTGCCCTTGAACCGGCTCCCGGGCCGGTTCAAGGGCAGGATTTAGAGTTTATCATGCAGCAAGAGATTGTTACTTCTTCGCCTTCTCCTTACTCAAGTTAAGGAGGGCTCGGAATTGAACAAGAAAGTTCTGGTTATTATTGGAATTGTTATGATGGTTTTGTTTCTGGGCCTGCTGGTGCTGAATATTTCCCTGCCGGAGAAAAAGGAAGCTGCGGTGATCGAGATTCCTGAATTAACGGAAATTGATCCGTATTTAAGAATTCGGAATGGGTTTGATAAGCTGAAAGCCGGTCTGGATGAAATGGAGCGTCAATCGCCGAAATCTGCGCCTCTAGTGCAGGGCAATGGAATTTCCATTGACAAAAAAGCGTTTCTGTTCTACAAATTCAATGTTCATTTAACGGACAGCTTGCGGGAAGAGCCGATTGGCGCCCCTGATGATCGTGAGCTTCTGGATCGCATGGTGAAAAAGCTCCTGTTTGTCCAGCAAGGCATTGAACGGGGAGTAACGGTTTCGGATGACGAAATCGATGAATTTATCGCGGGCCAAAGAGATATGTTTGCCAACTATAATCCGGACAATGAAGAAGAACGGCTTCTCAAGGCAGTATTCGAGAACAGAATCCGCATTACCGGACTTTCGGATACGGAGTTTTGGCAAAGTGATGAGGCAAGGCAGAGCTATTTTGAGGCAATTGTATACAGTAAATATTCGGATACGCTTATTTCTGAGGGGACAATAGAAGACCGGAAAGAAATTGATGGCTACATCGATGAGCTGTTTAAGAAGTCGAAGCGTAAGCTTGTGTATAATTACAGTTGAATGTCCATTAATTAGGGGCGTCGGCTTCAAGGATTTATTCTTGAAGGCGATGCTTTTTGCTTTCCTTTTTATTGAGAAATATACATGCCCATTTTCAAAATAATGCCATTGACATTTGACAAAAACCGCGTTAAATTATATTCAATTAATCCAATTAATTAACTTGGTTTTATGATTCGTCTGTAGCTGCCGCCTGGCAAAGTAAGATACACATTTGGGGCAGTTCGTTATGTACAAAGGGGGAGTAGGGTTCATTTTTTTATAGTCAGCTTGTTTTAGTCCTTATAAAAAAATTATGAATCCCCTTAGGAGGTACAAACATGAATCAGAGAACCTTGGTTCTTACACTCGGTGCGCTGGCGATTGCCATTAATGTAATCGCGGGTACTGTAGTCAGCAATTTGAAAATTCCTTTTCTTTTCCTCGATACGGTAGGCACGATATTTATTGCAACGGTGTTCGGACCGTTCTGGGGCGCGCTTGTGGGATTGTTAACCAATCTCGTCCTCGGCGTTACCTCCGGCTACACAGCTATTCCATTCGCACTTGTTAATGTGATTGTAGGTCTTGTTGTCGGCTATATGGTTCGTAAAAATGGTTTTCGTTTTTCTTCGGCCTTAATTTCGGGTATTCTGCTAGGTATACTATGCCCTGCGGTTGGTTCCGTTATTGCCATCGGATTGTTCGGCGGTTTGACCGGCAATGTGCAGGACGTAGCGGTGCTGTGGCTGAAGCAGGCAGGCATGAGCTTGTTCGCAGCAGCTTTCCTGCCCCGTCTTGGCGAGAATTTGATCGATAAAATATTATCTGCTCTGCTTGTCTATTATGTTGTAAAAAATCTGCCGCAATCCTTGATTAAACGCCCTTCGGCGAAGAAAAGAGATTCCCGTGCAGCGTAGTAAAACGATTATTGTCGCCTCGCACTGTGTCATTAACCAGAATGCAGTCGTAGGCGGAGAAGCTCGCAGTCCAGGCGTCATGAAAGCGGCAATCGACTGGACCTATGAGCAGGGGTACGGAATGTTCCAATTGCCTTGCCCTGAATTTACATTTCTCGGCCCTGAGCGGCCTCCGATGACGGTAGAGGAGTATGATACACCGGAGTTCCGTGCCCATAACCGTAAAATTTTGCAGCCGGTCGTTGAGCAGTTGAAGACGTACCAGGATCATGGCTATACGATTGCAGGCGGACTCGGCATCTCGGGCAGTCCGTCCTGTGACCCGGGAAAAGGCGTATATATGCGGGACTTTCTGGAGCTTGCAGCCGAATGGGGCGTTGAGATTGATTTCTTCTGGCAAATTCCAAATACGGAGGACGGCATCTTTGACCCGAATTCTCCGGGCAGCGTATTTGGTCCGATAGGACCAAAAGCAGGTATGAAGCAGGCCGGGAATGATGCTCTCGCGGATACTGATACCAATGCTGATGCCGATGCTTCAGGCAGCAAGGAGGAGCATCCGTCATGATCGATATCCGAAACACAACCTTCTATTATAATGCGTCACAAGATGATGAAGAGGATGCCGGCCACAAGCCGGCATTATCTCATGTATCGCTGAATATTTCCCCCGGAGAGTTCGTCGCCTTCCTCGGCCGCAACGGCTCGGGCAAGTCCTCGCTATCCAGACTGCTCAATGGCATCGAGCTGCCGACAGAGGGAACTGTCAGTGTCGAAGGGCATGTGACATCAGACAAAGCCGCGCTGCCGACTGTGAGACGGGCTGTACAGATCGTCTTCCAGAACCCGGAGAACCAGCAGGTTGGAATTACAGTCGGCGAGGATATCGCCTTTGGCTTGTCCAACATCGGCTGGCCACAGCGTGATATTGCGAATCGGGTAGCTTGGGCAATTAATCTTGTCGGCCTGGATGCGGATGAAGACCGTCCAGTGACGAACCTCTCCGGGGGCGAGAAGCAGAAGCTGGCCCTCGCTGCTGTGCTCGCTCTTGCTCCGCGCTATCTCATTCTCGATGAAGCAACCTCCATGCTTGATCCTGTTGCCAGACGGCAGTTTGTAGCGACTCTGCATGAGGTGCGGAAGCAGTATTCATTTACATTGATTTATATTACGCATCATTTGGAAGAGGTAACGGATGCCGACCGCTGGATACTGTTTCAATCCGGCAGAGTTGTCACTTCAGGCACGCCAGCTGATCTTATGGAAGATGTCCGGCTTTTGCAGGATTGCGGGCTGGAGCTGCCTTACTACCAGACGCTTGCAGGGCTGCTGCGGGAGAGTGGCATCGCGGTTCCCGCTGCAATAAATGAACACGAATTGAGGGAGCTGTTATGCAAATCAAGCTAGATCGCGTATCCTTCACCTATGGCAAACGAAGCCGGAACAAACCGCCTGCCGGACCCTATGTGCTGAAGCAGCTCGACTTGACAATCGAAAGCGGCGAGATGTTGGCCATAGCCGGCAAGTCCGGCTCAGGAAAGTCGACTTTTCTTCAGCTTCTGAAGGGGTTTCTTGCTCCGTCTGAAGGAACGGTCCTGCTGGATGGCGTCAACCCTCATCAGGCCCGCAGGCCTGAGCTGTTTGACAAGGTCGGGTTTATTTTTCAGTATCCGGAGCATCAATTGTTCTCAACCACAGTGTTTGACGATATCGCCTTCGGACTGCAGAGTGCCGGACTTGCGGATGAAGAGAAGGAAGCCCGGGTACGGCAGGCGATGGCGGCGGTGCAGCTGGATTATGAAGCATTTAAGGACTGCAGCCCTTTCGAGCTGAGTGGCGGCGAGAAGCGCCGCGTAGCCATTGCAGGTGTAGTTGTACTGGAACCGGAAGTATTAATTCTGGATGAGCCTACGGCAGGGCTGGACCTGCAATCGCGGACGGCACTATTTGACCTGCTTCATGCGATGAACAGGGAGCAGGGAATAACCGTCATGTGGGTGAGCCACCAACTGGAGGAAATATTGGAGCATGCGACCCGTCTGATTGCGCTGAAGGAAGGCACATTCCTGGCAGACGGACATCCGCACAGCCTGCTGTCTGATCCGGTCTTGCTGGAAGCATTCGGCTGGGAAGAGCCGCCAGCGCTGGTCGTCTCCCGTCTTCTTCAGGAGCTGGGAATGATTGAGACTGGCGGGCAAAAGGCTCTGGCACCGGGCGAGGCCTCGGAGGCCATTATCCGGCTGCTAAATAGGCAGCGCATAACAGTTTAAT
This sequence comes from Paenibacillus pinihumi DSM 23905 = JCM 16419, assembly GCF_000422505.1. GTDB lineage: Bacteria > Bacillota > Bacilli > Paenibacillales > Paenibacillaceae > Paenibacillus_D > Paenibacillus_D pinihumi. The sequence continues at coordinate 597,100 of NZ_KE383865.1, forward strand.
GTAAATGAGGGAATGGTTATGGCCGGAACAAGCTTTTTATTATATCAAAAACGCGACTCCTGGCTGGAGCGCTGGGATCCGCGGATGAAAATCGTAGCTGTCCTGTTGTTCGGGGCTGCGCTTCTGCTGACGCATAGTTTGGGACTCAAGACTGCCCAACTGCTGCTTTTAATCGTATTATGGGGGATGGCCAAGTTGTCCTGGCGGGTGCTGGCGTTCACTTTGCTGTCATTGTCCATCTTCTTTGCCTCTACAATGATCTACCAGTCTGTGCTCACTGCCGTTCCTGGGGAAGACATGATTACTTGGGGCTGGATCAGCTTTTCTTCACAGGGTGCGGTCAGAGGCATCATGATGTGTGAACAGATTGCGGGCATTGTGCTGCTGCTGGCACTGCTGGTGCGGACGACCTCGCCGATTGTGCTGGCGGAAGGGCTGGAGATGCTGCTGAAGCCGCTCAAAAAATGGCGGCTGCCTGTTCATGAAGCGGTCATGATGTTCTCGATTGCACTGCGCTTTCTCCCAATTCTGATTGAGGAATTTGATAAAATCCGCAAAGCTCAGCTTGCCCGGGGAGGCGGCTTCCACCGCAAGGGCGTATCAACGAGATTCCGCGGTGTATTGCCGATGCTGATGCCACTGTTCGTGATGTCGATTATCCGGGCCAAGGACCTAGCCGTAGCAATGGAATCACGCTGCTACCAGGGCGATGAGGGACGGACGCCAATCCGGATGTACCGGCTGCGTGCTAATGATTATGCGGTGTTCAGCTTCTCTATCGTGAACTTGGCAGCAATATTCGTATGGTAGTCTGTAGGAAATTGCCCCTTTTAAGCGGATTTGACTTCGAGATAGCCAGATAGCTTAATATTGTTACAGTTCAATAAACAGAAGCCTGTTGTCATACATGCGTGACAGCAGGCTTCTGTTTATTTGTTTGAAGCAGTGTACTTCTTCTTACATGATAGCATGCAGCTTTACGATGAATGAAGACTGGGCACCGCTTGGATTTGCGATTTACATTGATCTTGCAGATTCATCGTTGCCAGTTGATCTGAAGCGGGTCGTTGGTCTATCATAAAGACACCTTATCTGTGTTGCAGTGGCAGCTTGTCACTCGCATCCCGGGCAGAGTTTTGTTTTTTTAGATTTAAGGGGGAGTGGCAAGTTGAAGGGGATCGAACAACAACCGGATGGCCGCCGATGGATTGCCGGGTGGGAATCAGCCATGCCGTTAACTGATAGATGGATGACAGCAGGCGAAGTCCTTTGCTTGCCAAGCCACGCAATTATTCTAATTACAGACGGGCAGGCAATTTGGAATATTAATGGGCATACCGTGCAGGTTGCATTTGGTGAGTTAATTGCAATTGAAGAGAACTCCGTGATCAAGGTATTGGAGGGCGGCAGCCTGGATCTGGCAGGCTGGAAAATCCAATTTCATACGTATTCCTTTTTCAAAGAGACAAGGGAATTAACCCAATTTGAATGGCAAGTGCCCGCAGGGGATACCTTTCAAAAGATGCGGGTAACAGGCGGTTTTCTAACGGGGATTAGTGACCGATTGAGTTCAGAGGGTTCCAATAATAACAACGAAATGCTGGTTGGCAATCAGCATCTTCTGTACGGCTTTTTAAAGCAGTTATATGAAAAACCGCCGGGTGAACCGCAGACGACAGAAAAGGGCATTATGCTCTCCATAGCGTATATGGAAGAACATTATGATGAGGTCATCACGCGCGAGCAACTGGCTCAAATTGCAGGCATAAGCCAATGGCACTATTCCCGCAAATTTAATGAGCAATATGGCAAAAGCCCCACTGACTATTTGGCAAGCTACAGAATTTATCGCGCACAAGAACAATTATTGTTAACGTCAGCAAGGTATCAGGAAATTGCCAAAAAAGCCGGCTTTGAGGATGCCCATTATTTTAGCCGCCGGTTCAAACATTTTACAGGCGTGTCCCCGAGAAATTATGCTCCAACCTTGCACCAACGGAAAATAGTTGCTATTTCTCTGCTCAGTGCTGAAGTTTTAATACAATTGGGCATTGTGCCGCATGCTGTCATGGTGACCCCATTACTGCTGCCTCAGCATCTGCGGCAGCTGTTTGAGGAGCATCAGGTGAAGCTGCTGAAAGTGCCGCAATATACATTCAATATCGAACTTATTCAGCAGGCACAGCCGGAGCTTATTATCGGACATTTTGTTACAGAGGATATGAAAAAGAAGCTGCGCCCGATTGCGCCCATAATAACAGGCCTCACAGTTGATTTGAATCTTCTTCTTAGGCACTTGGCTGAATTATTTGATCGGGGAGAAGAAGCGGCAAAACATCAGCTGCAGATGCAAAAACAAGTGAGCACGGCAAAGAAGCAGTTGCAACCGCTCATTCAATCCCAAGCTTCTGTCATGGTGCTGCGGGTTGAGCCTTTTGGATACCGCTATTTGGGCGGGGCATCAAGCGGCGTATCTCAATTGCTGTATCAACAGCTTGGGCTACTACTGCCAGAGCCGTTGAAGTCAGGGGAGGCATGGTTCAACCCCTGTTCAATCGAGCTCCTAAGCATCGCTGACCCGGAATATTTATTTGTGGAGAAACGTGTCATGGAGAATTTCAGCTCAGAAGAAAATATGGAGAAATTAAAGGATAGCAGCCAATGGAAGAAATTAAAAGCGGTCAATAACAACCGGGTTTATGAAATAGATACGAGACTTTGGGTAGACGGCTGCGGAGTTGCCGGGCAGAAATTGATTATCGATCAAATTGTAAGCTGTCTCATGGGCAGCGGGCAGGACCGCGCACAATAATCCACTTTAATAGGCACGATCTGCTATGGAATGAAATCTTCTTATTTGATAATCTTTGATAGTGATAATTATTATCAACGAGGGAGAGAGCGTACAACATGTCTAAACGATTGATTATGCTGATTGGGGCCGTTCTGTTGCTGGTGGCCTTGGCGGCATGTTCCAATTCATTAGAAGAACCAGCCAACAACGAAAAGTCTTCTGCGGAAGTGCAAGAAAACAAGGAAACAAAAGTCGTACAGGATGTTTTCGGAGAAGTAACGATTCCGGCAAAGCCGAAAAGAATATTGGCGGCGAGTTCGAGCTATGCAGAGTATTTGATTGAGTTGGGGGTTACACCGCAATTTTCTTTAGTCATTCCGGAGATTGAACCCGATTACCGCGCACCTTACCTGGAAGAGCACGATGTTGAGATGCACAAAATGAAACAATATCAATACAACTATGAACAAATACTAAGCTTGTCTCCAGATCTCATTATTATTGCAGGAAAAGGCCTGGAAACGAAAATATATGAAGAGATGTCCAAAATTGCGCCTACAGTTGCTCTGAATGCCAGTAGCGGCATGCATGGTGCGATGAGAGAAATGGCCTTGATGTTTGATAAGCAGGCAGAGGCGGAGAAAATTTTAGCTGAGTTTGATCAGAAGGCGGAGCAGGCAAAGGAAAAAATTCATCAAGCGATCGGTGACAAAACCGTCCTCGTTCTGCGGGTGGAACCTACACGGTACCGCTACCTGGGACCAAAAGCGGATGACGATGTAAGCAGGTTCTTCTATGAGACACTCGGGCTTAAAAGTCCGGAAGTCATCAAGGATGCGACTGACTGGTTTACACAATTTTCGTTAGAAATTTTACCGGATATCAATGCTGATTATATTTTCGTGGAACAGCGCAGTCTCGAAGACAATGACAGTTCCGAATCCCTGGAGCTGCTGGAGCATAATTCATTGTGGAAAAACATGGAGGCTGTTAAAAATAATCATGTATTCCCATTGCGTACAAATGATTATATTCAGGCTAAAGGCCCAATTGGTACAGGCATGCTCATTGACTATATTGTAGAAAAGTTGGTGCCGTAGATATGCATACAGCGGATATTTATGATATTACGATCGTTGGCGGCGGCCCGGCGGGCATGTATGCAGCATTCTATAGCGGCATGAGAGCGATGCGGACCAAACTGATTGATGCCAAGCAGGAATTGGGTGGATTCATGCGTACCTACCCGGAGAAGCTGGTGTGGGATGTGGGCGGGGTAGACCCGATTCGTTGCGAGCATTTGATCGATGCCCTCGAGCGGCAAGCTAAGACATTTGACCCCACCATTGTACTCGGCCAGGAAATTGCCCATATGGAACAGGGCGAAGATAAAGTGTTTGTATTAATATCCAAAACGGGCGAACGCCATTATACCCGTACCATATTATTATGTGCCGGCCGGGGCATGACGCAGGTTCAGAAGCTGGATATTGAAGGTGCCAATCGTTATGAAGTGACGAATCTTCACTATACGGTGACTGATTTGTCGAGATTCAACAACAAGCGGGTTCTGATCTCTGGCGGTGGGGACTCCGCTGTGGACTGGGCAAATGAAATTGTCGGCCGGGCAAAAGAAGTCATTGTTGTGCATCGGCGTGATCAATTTACCGCACATGAACTGCCTGTTGCCGAAATGAAAGCATCGGCTGAAGTGATGACTCCATATTACATCTCCCGCTTGTACGGTGCAGGGGACCGGCTTGAGAGCGTCGAGCTCGCACACTCGGAGACGGGTTTGATTCAGCGGATTGAAGTGGATGAAGTAATTGTGAGCCACGGATTTGACCGTGATTTTGGCGGCCTGGTAAATTGGCAATTGGACCGGGAAGACTACGGGGTGTCTGTGGATCCGCGAATGCGTACAAGCATGCCGGGGATATTCGGAGCCGGCGACTTTATTACGTATGGCAGTAAAGTCCGTCTCATTGCAGGCGCCTTTAATGATGCGGTGCTGGCTGTTAACAGTGCGAAGCTCTACTTGGAACCGGCAGCTTCCGATATGGCTGGTGTCTCTTCTCATAATGCCCGTTTCTTTGATAAAAACAAAGCGATTTTACAGGGTTAATGGAAGAGAAGCTTAATGGAGCAAATAGCACTTGCGCCAAGCTCTAAGCAATAAGCCGGAATGAGTGAGTTGGAAAAGATGTGCGGGTGCCGGATTGCCGCCGTTAAACGCTTAACCCTGAATGTTGGGGTTAAGCGTTTTTTTTACGCAAATTAAAGACGGCTTTGCCATTCCGGTATGAGATCCGATACGAACCCATTACAGATGATAGGGGTTGATTAGTTCTGCTCATCTACTGGCAATTGACAGATCGTTCAACAATGGCTACAATCATTAAAGAGTAATTATTACGATTTATTAAAGTTATTTTGTAATTTTGACTCCATTTAAGAATCAGCGGTTGACCACTGTAAGTAGCTTGAGCGGAGAGAAAGAGGGAGGCTGGAGAAGCGTAGCGTTCGCCTTTGTTCGCGGATTTCGACCACGTATAGGAGGGATACAGGGAATCCGGGAACAACAGCGATCGGAGTTTCTCGCAGCGTTGCTTCAGCGTTCCGTGTCAACCACTGATTCTATTTTATACGTAATTTTTACTATAAAAATTAATTTTCAAGGAGGCATATATGAAAACATCTTTAATTCCGGTAACAGTACTAAGCGGATATCTGGGGGCAGGCAAAACGACGGTACTCAATCATGTGCTGCATAACCGGCAGGGACTTAAGGTTGCAGTCATCGTCAATGATTTGAGCGAAGTCAATATCGATGCGGAGATGGTCAAAACCGGGGGCGGCTTGTCACGGACAGAGGAGAAGCTTGTTGAAATGTCCAATGGCTGTATTTGCTGCACACTGCGCGAGGACTTGCTCAGAGAGGTGGAGCAGCTTGCCAGGGACGGGCGCTTTGATTATATCCTGATCGAATCCACGGGCGTTGGAGAACCTGTTCCAGTCGCGCAAACCTTCACGTATCTGGATGAAGAGCATCATATCGATTTATCCAAGCTGTGCCGCCTTGATTGCATGGTGACTGTTGTCGATGCCAATCGCTTCTGGCACGATTATGCCTCGGGTGAGACGCTGCTGGACCGCCAGCAGGCCACAGGGGAAGAGGATACGCGGGATGTGGTGGACTTGCTCGTCGATCAGATTGAGTTTTGCGATGTGCTGCTATTGAACAAATGCGATCTGGTCAGCGAGGAGGAATTGCTCCGGCTGGAGAAGGTGCTGCGCAAGCTGCAGCCGCGGGCCAGATTGCTTCGTATTCAGCATGGCCAGGTTGATCCGGCTCAAATTTTGAACACCGGATTGTTTGATTTTGAGGAGGCCAGCAGGGCGGCCGCATGGACAGAAGAGCTGAACAAGCCTGTGCATACCCCGGAGACTGAGGAGTATGGCGTCAGTTCCTTCGTATACGAACGGATGAAGCCGTTCCATCCGCAGCGGCTGATGGATTGGATGGAGGAATGGCCGGAGGAAGTCGTCCGGGCGAAAGGAATGGTATGGCTTGCCTCCCGCAACAGTATCGCCCAGAGCTTGAGCCAGGCCGGTCCGTCGATCCGTTTTGGTCCCGCAGGCTACTGGATGGCTGCTTTGCCGGAGGAGGAACAGCAGGCTGTGCTGGCTGAGGAGCCGGGGCTGCTGGAGAGCTGGGATGACCAGTATGGAGACCGGTTGAACAAAATTGTATTTATCGGCGTGGGGATGAATCAAAGCGAAATCAGGGATTCACTTGACCGCTGTCTGCTCGCAGAGGATGAGCTGCACATGGATTGGCAGGAGATGGACGATCCGTTCCCTAATGTGGCGGAAGGGCAGGAGGAGCTGGTACAATAATTAGCCGCGCGAAACAGGCTGCATCCTTTAAGACTTGCTTACAGGTATAAGAAGGGAGGGGGATACCGCTTTCTGCGGATTACGTAAAAAAGCTGGATCAGCCGCTTAACCTGCGGACAATCCAGCTTTTTCATTTTTATTATAAAATTAAAATACAAAGTCCTCATCGCGCAGCGGCTCAACATTGGTTGTGCGCACGTAGCCATTGCCCTTTTTGGAGAAGAAGTCATGCTGCTTCGTCTGGGTGCTGAGTCCGTTGATAACAATCGGGTTAACTTCCTCTTCAGGGAAGATCGGCTCGAGACCCAGATTCATCAGTGCTTTGTTGGCGTTGTAACGGACGAACTTTTGCACCTCTTCGGTCATGCCGATTCCAGTATAGAGCTGCTCGGTATAGCGCTCCTCGTTCTCATGCAGTGTATTCAACAGCTCCATCAGCTCGTTTACCGCAGCCTTGCGCTCTTCTTCAGGCAGCTCCTGGAGCTTCTCCTGCGCGAGTACGCCGACGTATACGCCGTGAATGCTCTCGTCCCGCAAGATCAGGTCGATAATCTCGCCGCTGCTTGTCATTTTGCCAAGGCCCGCCAGGTAGAGCGGGTAGAAGAAACCGCTGTAGAACAGGTAGCTTTCCAGCAGCACGGAGGCGCCCATAGCCATGTACAAATCTTTGGTTGTTTCAATATTTTTATAGTAACGGGAGATGATATCGGCTTTCTTCTGCAGGTACGGATTAAGCTCCACCCAGCGGAATACTTCATCAATCTCTTCCGTAGTAGCCAATGTTGTGAAAATACTGCTGTAGGATTTGGCATGGATTTGCTCCATCATCCCCATGAATGCCAGCACCGCTTTGCGCTGCAAGCCCTCGACATGCTCCATAATTTTCGGCATTCCGATGCCGCCCTGAACGGTATCCAGCAGAGTCAGACCGCCGAGCACCTTCATATATAAGTCGCGTTCCGTATCGTTCAATTCAATCCAGGACATCTTGTCATCCGAGAGCGGAATCTCCTCATCTGTCCAGAATTGCATAATATTTTGGTTCCAGAACATGCTTGTATAATCGTCGTCCGGACGATTCCAGTTAACGGCTTTCATTAAATTCCTTCCCTTCCTGTGCGCATCGCGGCCACGGCTTTCATTGCAAGCAAACGTGGGTTGATTCTGCTGATACATTTATAAAGAAAATAAGATTCATGCGTCTTATTGTAGCATTCAGATAACATAGCGAAGGAATTTAACCTGTTCAGTTAAATTCCTTCAACAAAGTGGTTCATTGCCTCATTATATGCGAAGTGAAACGAAAGCAGCCGCCATCAGAAGACGGCGGCTGCCGTTTACACTAGTGCTTTCATACATGGTCTCCGCAAGAAATGCATGCTCTGTTTACACTGCGCAGCTAATGCATTCCTCGACGCTCAGACGGTTGGTACGTGTATAGTACAGGGATTTCAATCCCAGCTTGGCTGCATACAGGTAGTAACGGGCCAATTCACGGGTTGTTACGTTGCTGTTCACGTGAAGCACTGTCGAGATACCCTGGTCAATATGGGTCTGGATTTCGGCAATCAGCTCCAGCACCTTGAACTGGTCGGTCTGATAAGCCGACTTATAGAAGAAGAAGTTCTCCTTCGACAGGTATGGCATCGGATAGTAGGTCGTTGAGTTCGCATAGGTGCGTGTCTCAATTTGCTCTACGATTGGCATTACGCTGGAAGTTGCATTTTGAATGTAAGAAATGCTTTGTGTTGGCGCGATCGCCAGACGGTAAGCATGATACAAGCCGTGTTTGCGCACATCTTCCTTAAGCTTCTTCCAATCTGCAGAAGTCGGGATGGCAATCCCTTCGAACAGTTCCTTCACCTTGTCTGTGGCAGGTGTGTAGTCGATGTTCTCATAACGCTCAAAGTAGGTACCCTTCGCATATTCGGAACGCTCAAAGTCATGGAAGACAATGCCGCGCTCGCGGGCGATTTCCATACTCTTCTCCAGGGAGTGGAAGTTCATCATCATGAAGAATGTACGTGCAAAATCCTTCGCTTCATTGCTGTCATAAGCAATCAGGTTTTTCGCCAGATAACCGTGCAGGTTCATGGCGCCAAGTCCGACCGAGTGGAGCTGCTCATTCGCTTTGACAATACCCGGAGCATTAGCCACGCGAGTCATGTCGCTCACTGCAGTCAGCGCCGTCATTCCTTCATGGACAGATTCTTTGATTTTCTTCGTATCCATGACGTTGGCAATGTTCAAGGATGCGAGGTTGCAGCTGATATCACGGCGGATAACATCCTCTTGACCGTAATCATTGATTTCGGATGTCTCCTGCAATTGGTAAATTTCCGTACACAGGTTGGACATCTTGATTGTACCGATATCCTTGAGCGCATGGAAACGGTTGGCGTTGCTGCGGTTCATAATATATGGGTAGCCGGATTCAAGCTGAATCGTGGCGATCTTCGTCAGCATATCACGAGCGCTCATGATGACTTTCTTCTTGACCTTGTCATTGGCGAGCAGTTCGTCATACATTTCATCCATATCCATATCATCCATATGGCTGCCGTAGGCGTCATACACGGAGAATGGGGCAAATACGTGCAGCGGCTGATTCTGTTCAGCCAGCTGGTAGAATTTATCCGGTACAATCAGACCGATCGAAAGCGTCTTGATACGGCTTTTTTCATCGGCATTAATTTTCTTGCTGTCCAGGAATTCGAGAATATCCCAGCCGAATACGTTGTAGTAAGCGGCACCGGAGCCTTTGCGCTGTCCCATTTGATCTGCGTAGGAGAATGCATCCTCCATCAGTTTCAGAACAGGGATAATACCTTTGGCTGCTCCTTCAACGCCTTTGATCGGTTCACCGCGTCCGCGCAGCTTGGACAGGTTGACGGCAACACCGCCCCCAATCTTCGAGAGCTGCATGCAGGTGGACAGGTTGTAGTTGATCGAATTCAGCGCATCGTCCATTTCCAGCAGGAAGCAGGAGACCATCTCGCCGCGGCGGCTCTTGCCGGCATTGAGGAAGGTTGGGGTGGCAGGCTGTACGCGCTGCTCCATCATCGCTGTAGTCAGTTCACGGGCTGTTGCTGCGCTGCCGCCTGCCAGATGCAGGGCTACCATCGCGACCCGGTCCGGATAATGCTCCAGCAACTGTGAGCGGTCATTGGTACGCATCGCATAGTCCGTGTAGAACTTCGAAGCCGCCATGTAGGACTGGAATTCAAAGCCGAAGCTGTGGGCCAGGCGGATAACCTCTTCCACCTCTTCATGCGTATATTGCTCATACACGTTCTCATAAAACTGATTCTCGATCAGGTAGTTCATCCGCTCGGTAATACTGTCGAACATCACAGTCTTGGTCTGGATATCCTCCATAAATGCTTTTACCGCTTCTTTATCTTTATCGAGTTGGAAAAATCCGTCCTCGTCTCTACGCATTAGCTGGTTGTTCAATTCAACATGCAGCAAGTGCGCTCACCTCTTTCTCGAATCTCTTTACATCCTCTATCGAGCCTGACAGCTCAAACTTGGTCAACACCGGCACGCCATAGCGCTCCGAGATGGAATCCGCGCTTTTGCCGAAGCTTGCACCCCAGTTGCGGTTGCCGCTCGCGGACACACCCACCAGATACCGGAAGTTATGGCGCAGAAAATGATTGACCTTCTCCGGAATTTGTCCGAATCCGGTCGTATATGTAATTAATACAAAAGGTTCCTCTATATGCATGCTTTCACTCAGCTGCACAGCGCGCATTCCAAGCTTCTCTACAAATCTTCTAACATTCCCGGTCTTTGAATCGTATACAACCAGCATTGATTTCACTCCTCTATGATTAAAATATAAGAGGCACGGGCCGCGAGCCCATACGCTGCTTACATTTATCCGTCAGGCCCTTTTCACATCATGGAGTGAAACAAGCCTGTGCACGATCAGTCACTAGATATTGAAGACAATAATCAATTTATATCAATATATAGTGATTGTCAAGAGAACAATGCAAAGTTTGCCCGTTTGTCCTTACTTTCGGTACAAGTGTTGATTTTGTGTCATTTTTGACATTCGGCGGGCAAAGGACACGGGTCTAAAGAGAGAGTTTTGGGTCCGCGAAGAGGAAGCTTATTTTGCTAGGCTGATATAGGGTGCTGTTACATTATAGAGGTCCAAAGAGGCTGCTGCAAGAGTCATTATTCTGCTTGTCCGGTATTGACAAAACGAAAAAAGAGGCTCCTTCGTGCAGTGGCGCTGCCTGAAGGAGCCTCTTGCAGTCATGTCAAAAAAATAATTGCCTGCACCCCAAGATCTTGTATCAGCGGTTAGCAACTAGGGGAGAGGCCTAACCCCAACATATAGATTCCAATCATACCAGCATGCGAACGAACGCACAAGGGGGAAGATTACAGGATAACGTTACCAGCGCTCCTCGGAAAAAGCCAGATCAGCAAACTGTCTGGAGCCGATCGTCCCTGTCGCCTCCAGGGAGATGCCGTCAAGCAGTCCTGTGCAATGGTAATCAATCCGGCAGCCGTCCCTGCCCGCCTGTCTGGCCTGATCATCGGCCAGGCTGCGGATCGCCTCAAGCAGCCGCTCATATTCGTCCCTGCCGGACAGATAGGTCAGGCAAATGCTCGCTTGCAGCGTGACGCGGCTGTCGCCTTCATGAAGCACAGCGGTTGTAGCTGCCCAATCATCCGTGCCGCTCTCATGTCGAAAGCCATATAAATTTGTTGATAAAAGTTGTGCATACCACATCCTAAAGACTCACTCCTTTGGATGGATCATCTGTTCAGGACGGACGATCCTGTCGAATTGTTCTTCGGTCAGCAGCCCGCTTTGAAGTGCCGCTTCCTTAAGTGTCAACCCTTCCGTGTGAGCCTTCTTGGCAACGGCAGCGGCATTCTCATACCCAATATGGGGGTTAAGCGCTGTAACAAGCATCAGCGATCTGCTCAAATGGTCGCTGATAACCGCCAGATTCGGCTCAATGCCAACCGCACAGTTATCATTAAAGGAACGCATGGCATCAGCCAGCAGAATTGCGGACTGCAGGAAATTATAGATAATAACGGGCTTGAATACATTCAGTTCAAAGTTCCCCTGGCTGGCAGCAAAGCCGATTGCCGCATCATTGCCCATGACCTGGCAGGCTACCATTGTCAGCGCCTCGGATTGTGTCGGATTCACCTTGCCCGGCATAATCGAGCTTCCCGGCTCATTGGCGGGAATGGTCAGCTCGCCGATTCCGGAGCGGGGGCCGCTTGCCAGCCAGCGGACATCGTTGGCAATCTTCATAAGATCGGCAGCGAGCGCCTTGAGCGCACCATGGACGAATACGAGCTCGTCGTGGCTCGTCAGCGCATGGAACTTGTTGCTGGCAGAGACAAAGGTTTTGCCGGTCAGACTGCTGATATGCCCGGCGGCCAGCCCGCCGAACCGGGGATGCGCATTGATTCCTGTTCCTACTGCTGTGCCGCCAATAGCAAGCTCCTGGAGAGACTCCGAGCTGCTTCTGATCATCTGGCCGCTCTTCTCCAGCATGCGGAACCAGCCGCTAAATTCCTGCCCCAGCGTCAGCGGTGTGGCGTCCTGAAGATGGGTGCGACCAATTTTGATAATATCGGCAAATTGTCTGCTTTTGTCTGACAGTGTCTCTTTGAGCGTTTCCAAAGCCGGCAGCACTTGATCCTCAATGGCTGTCAATGCGGCAATATGCATAGCAGTAGGGAACGTGTCATTCGAGCTTTGGGAGAGGTTGACATCGTCATTGGGATGTACACGGACATCGCTGCCGGCGCCCGCAAGCCGCTGGTTAGACAGATATGCAATCACTTCGTTGACATTCATATTGGACTGTGTGCCGCTTCCAGTCTGCCAAACCACGAGAGGGAAGTGTTCATCCGCCTTGCCGGATATAATATCATCCGCCGAAGCGATGATGGCCCCGGCCCGTTCATCGTCAAGCTTGCCGAGCTCCCGGTTGGCAAGTGCGGCGCTTTTCTTGAGCACGGCAAATACCCGGATCAGCGCAAGCGGCATCCGTTCGCTGCCGATCCGAAAGTTTTCCAGACTGCGTTGGGTTTGAGCGCCCCAGTATTTGTCTGAAGGGACTTTGATTTCACCAATTGTATCCTTCTCAATCCGGTAATCCATCAATGAATCACTCCTTAATTAATAATGATTATCAATATCATAATTTTATCATGAAACCAGCCCCTTTAAAAGGGCAATCCAAGTGGACATGAGGGGTAAAAAGGAGTACCATGTAGGTAGGACATAAATATAAGAAGTGATTGGTTATTATAACCCTCATTTCATTATATTTTCAGGCCTGTCATAACGGCGATTTCGGCATATTGAAGTGCCGGGCACAGACTCCCGACCAGTGGCACAATTGCGGCTGTTAAAGGGTTGGACGTGCCCAAGGCTGCTGCCAAGGGTGTCCTTATGCATGCCGGCAATGGGCTGCCGCCCGCAGCAGAAAATGGCTGGCGGCCGGACGCTGTCCTGAACATTAAACAATTGTGCAGTATGGAAAACTTTTGTAGGTTGCAAAACAGAACCATAGAAGGCTCATGATCCGGGTCCGGGCAGCATTAGTCAGGCTGAGAGATTCGATTATGCACAGGTCCGTTTTGCAAGGAAAGCGTTTTACGCAACACTATAAGTCGGAGGTTCTGTCATTGTGCTGCAGTCTACTCAACTGCTTCAGGCCGGTTCAGTTATTATGTCCCTGATTGCCGGATGCGCATTAATTATTCTGCGAATCAGGGCCGGGCGGAAGCCTACCACACTGAGGAAAATCATCATGCCGCCCATCGGGATGGCAACAGGCTTTATAATGTTCGCCCTGCCAATGATGCACATTCCGTGGTTATGGGGACTTTCAGCATGGGGGACAGGGATTCTGATCTTTGCTTTCCCGCTGGTGGTGACAACACGGCTGGAACGAAGACAGGCCGATATCTATGTAATCCGGTCCAAAGCTTTCATTTTCATTATGGCCGCCTTGCTGCTTATCAGGCTTGGTCTCCATGGCGTTGTGGAGAAGTATATGACGGTTCCGCAGACAGGGTCGTTATTCTTCCTCCTGGCGTTCGGGATGATTGTCCCGTGGAGGCTGGCAATGATCAGTGAATATATCCGGCTGCGCGACAGCGGACAGCGGGAAGAGGCACAAATGGAAGAGACGGCGGATCAGGGGCAGAAACCGGTACGGAGGCTGACTTGATCAGTTTTCACCCGAGTCGGTAGACTCTTTATTCTATGTCGAATTTAGATTGAAAAAATCTCAATTCAATATTTGTTTCCGGTTTCAATTACATAGTATAATTCTATAATGTGAGATAGTTGTAAATTCTGCGTAAATGTTTCGCAGAGAAATGTAAAATATCGGCCATGAGGGGTAGAACCAATTGAAATTCAGACCGTGCATTGATTTGCACCAAGGGAAGGTCAAACAAATCGTCGGAGAGACGCTGAACTCAGATCACCATCAGGTGGTAGAGAACTTTGTCTCCGACCTCAGCCCTGCTCATTACGCGGCCATGTTCAAGGCCGACGGCCTGACCGGCGGGCATGTCATCATGCTTGGCGGCGGGAATGAGGAGGCTGCCGCTTCGGCACTGCGGGAATATCCCGGCGGACTGCAGATCGGCGGGGGGATTACGGCGGAAAGCGCTGCTTCGTATTTGGAATATGGCGCCTCCCATGTTATTGTAACCTCCTATATTTTCCGGGACGGCAGACTGGACGAGAACAACCTGCAGCGCATTGCTTCTGAAACAGGAAAATCGCGGCTGGTCATCGACTTAAGCTGCAAGGAGCGGGACGGACGGTGGTACGTCGTCACGAATCAATGGAAGACATTCAGCGACTTTGAACTCCATCCGTCAAACATTCAGTATCTGGAGCAGTATTGCGACGAGTTTTTGATCCATGCGGTTGATGTGGAAGGAAAGCGCACAGGAGTACAGGAGAAGCTTGCCAGCTCGCTGGCCGAATGGACGAGTATCCCGACAACGTATGCCGGGGGCGCCCGTTCGCTCGACGACCTGGAAAGGTTCGCTCAATTGACAGACAGCAAGCTGGATATCACCATTGGAAGCGCCCTCGATATTTTCGGCGGGGACCTCTCCTATGCCAGGGTGGTTGAATATTGTGGCCGCCAGGGCATGAACTAGCCAACGCAAGGTATTCATGGAATCATCGATCAAACCACAGACTATAGCGAATGCGCTGATTTGCTTCACTGCATTTCTATAGCAAAAAGCAAGCTGGAGGGTTATGGCAATGACAACCATAAGTAGTACACAGTCGCCCTGGCAGACCTATTCAGGCCCAAACCTGGGATATATTAATGAACAATACGAACTGTTTCTCCGTGATCCCGACTCTGTAGAGCCGGCTTATAGAACGTTATTCGAGCAGTGGGGCGAGCCGCCGCTGCAAGCTGAAGAACAACCGACAACGCCTCTCCCGCCGGGACAACGTGAAGGGGTTATTTCGTTTGAGCAAATGGAAAAGCTGGTTGCTGCAAGCAAGTATGTGTCCAATATCCGGACCTACGGCCATCTGGCAGCGAAGCTTGATCCGCTGGATCTCCTTCCAAAGACGGAAGATGTCCGCATGCTCAAGCCGGAAAATTACAAATTGACCAGACTGGATCTCATGGGATTGCCGGGAGAGCTGATCTGGGAAAATGCAAAAGGAACCAAAGACAGCG
Source organism: Paenibacillus pinihumi DSM 23905 = JCM 16419 (assembly GCF_000422505.1). Lineage (GTDB taxonomy): Bacteria > Bacillota > Bacilli > Paenibacillales > Paenibacillaceae > Paenibacillus_D > Paenibacillus_D pinihumi. Next base: position 612,517 of record NZ_KE383865.1, read on the forward strand.
GTCTTGATGCCGTGGATAAGCTTCTGCAAATTTATACCGGAACAACAGCTTATGAATTTGACCATATTCATGTGCAAGCGGAACGGGAATGGCTGACGAAGCATGTAGAGCTGCCCGAGAAGCAGACTCCGCTCAGCCTTGACGAGCAGAAAGCACTGCTTGACAGACTAGTTCAAACCGAACAATTCGAACATTTTCTCCATCGGACGTTCCTCGGCCAAAAACGGTTTTCCGTTGAAGGTCTGGAGGTTCTTATTCCTATGCTCGATGAGCTGGTGCGGAACCACTCCGAGTCCGGTGCGACTGATATATTGATGGGTATGGCCCACCGCGGCCGCTTGAATGTGCTCACTCATGTGCTGGGCAAACCATACAGCAAAATTTTTGCGGAGTTCCAGCATGGTTCAAATAAAGACTTTATGCCGCCGGAGGACCCGAACGGCAAGACTGGCGACGTGAAATACCATTTGGGCGCCCAGCGCACAATCCAAAATAGCAGCGGCCAGACAACCCGGATCACACTTGCGAACAATCCGAGCCATCTGGAGTATGTCAATCCGGTTGTCGAGGGCTTTGCAAGAGCGGCCCAGGAAGACCGCACGCAGCCCGGTTATCCGAAGCGCAACGAGGATCGCGCCGCTGTCGTGCTCATGCACGGCGACTCCGCATTCCCTGGTGAAGGCATCGTAGCTGAGACGCTGAATTTTGACCGGCTTCCGGGCTTCCGCAACGGCGGAACGATCCATATTATTGTCAATAACCGCATCGGCTTCACAACGGAGAGCATTGATTCCCGCTCCACCCGTTATGCGAGCGATGTAGCCAAAGGCTTTGATATTCCGATCGTGCACGTGAACGGGGATGATCCGGAAGCATGTATTGCAGCCATTCGCCTGGCCTGCGAATATCGCAAGGAATTCAAGAAGGACTTTGTCATCGATCTGGTGGGCTACCGCAGATACGGCCACAATGAGATGGATGATCCGCAGCCGACCCAACCGCTTGTATACGACAAGATGCGCACTCATTCTTCTGTGCCGAACGTGTACTCGGAATCGCTGGTCAAACGCGGCATTATTACGAGCGATGAACTGCCGAAGATGAAGGAAGCCATCATCAGCAAGATGGATGAAGCCTATGAGCAGGCAAAAAATCAGGAAGCTGTGAAAACTACCCAGGCTTCGCCGGTGGCGGAAAGACAGGGCTGGATCGAGCCGCATACGGGTGTCAGCATGGACCTGCTCAAGGATATGAACGAGCGTCTGCTTGAGCGTCCGGCATCCTTTACGCCGTATTCCAAGCTGGCCAACATTTTGCAGCGCCGCTCCGGTGCTCTTGATGAAGGCAAAAAAGTCGACTGGGCACTTGCCGAGACGCTGGCGTTCGCAACCATACTGTCAGACGGTACGCCAATCCGGATTACCGGCCAGGATGCAGAGCGTGCGACTTTCGCGCACCGGAACCTGGTGCTTCACGACAGCAAGACAGGCGCATTGTACTGCCCGCTGCATCATTTGCCGCAGGCTCGCGCTTCCTTCGCAATCTATAACAGCCCGCTCTCCGAAGCAGGGGTGCTCGGCTATGAATATGGCTATAACGTATTTGCACCAGAGACACTGAATATTTGGGAGGCGCAGTACGGGGACTTCACCAACGTTGCGCAGGTACTGATCGACCAGTTCATTTCCTCCGCGAGAGAGAAATGGTCGCAAAAATCTTCTATTGTCATGCTGCTGCCGCACAGCTACGAAGGACAGGGGCCGGAGCATTCCAGTGCCCGTCCGGAACGTTTCCTGCAATCCGCTGCACAGGACAACTGGACGATTGCCAATCTTACCAGCGCCGCGCAATACTTCCATCTGCTGCGCAGACAGGCGGCCATTGCCGGTACGGATCAGGCCAGACCGCTGATCGTGATGGCGCCTAAGAGTCTCATCCGCCATCCGCGCGTTGCTTCGCCGGGTACCGATCTGAGCGAGGGCAAGTTCAATACCGTGCTTGAGCAGCCGGATCTTGGTACGAAGCCGGAGCAGGTAGAGCGGATTGTATTCTGCACAGGCAAGCTGGCGATTGATCTGGATGACGCCATCCAGAACGTAGGAGATCAGGACTACTCCTGGCTGCACATTATTCGTGTAGAGCAGCTGTATCCGTTCCCTGAGCAGGAAATCAAGAGCATTCTCTCCCGCTTCACCAAGGTGAAGGAGATTATCTGGACTCAAGAGGAGCCGGAAAACATGGGAGCCTGGCGCTATATCAGACCTCATTTGCAAAAGGTGGCGCCTAAGAAAGTTGAAGTGGATTACATTGGACGTCCGGAGCGCTCCAGCCCGGCCAGTGGCTATAACACCGTTCATGCCCATGAGCAGCAGCAAATTATCGCAGCGGCTCTGCAACTGAAGCAGGATCACTAATAGGGGGGCACTACACAATGTTTGAAGTTAAAGTTCCACAAGTCGGAGAATCGATCACAGAGGCAACCATCTCGCAGTGGCTCGTCAAAGAAGGAGACCAGATCAGCGCTGGTGATATTCTTCTGGAACTGGAAACCGATAAAGTGAACATGGAGGTTACGGCAGAGGCAAGCGGTGTCGTATCCAAAATTATCAGACAAACGGGCGACAATGTAAAAGTCGGCGAAGTAGTTGCACAGATTACAGCAGGTGGCGCAGCAGCACCTGCTCCACAGGCTGAGCCGGCGAAGGAATCCGCTCCGGCGGCCCAGCCTGAAGCTGTGAAGGCAGCTCCGGCAGCCGAACCTGTCAAGCAAGCCCCGGCCGCATCGGAAGCGTCCGTGGTCAATGCGAGCCCTTCCGCAAGAAAGCTGGCAAGAGAGAAGGGGATTGATCTGAATCAGGCACTGGGCAGAGTCGGTGCGGGCGATATTGCTGCTGTCAGCAATGCGGCTCCGGCAGCTCCTGCGCAGCCTGCAGCGGTTCAAGCCCAAGCTCCGGTACAGGACGATCCGACTGTTGAGCGCGTGAAGATGTCCAGACGCAGACAGACGATTGCCAAGCGTCTTGTAGAAGCGCAGCACACAGCAGCGATGCTGACCACCTTTAATGAGGTCGACATGACGGCCATCATGGACGTGCGCAAGCGCCGCAAGCAATCCTTTGCTGATAAGCATGATGTAGGGCTTGGTTTCATGTCCTTCTTCACCAAAGCGGTAATCGGCGCCCTGAAGCAGTTCCCGCTGCTGAATGCGCAAATCGAAGGCGATGAAATTCTTATGCACAAGCGCTATGATATCGGTATCGCGGTTTCAGCTAAAGAAGGTCTTGTTGTACCTGTTGTCAGAGATGCCGAGCGTCTCAGCTTTGCTGCAATTGAGAAGGAAATTTCCGGGCTGGCCCAGAAGGCTCGTGCCAATACATTGGCATTGTCTGATCTGCAAGGCGGAACCTTTACCATCACGAACGGCGGTATTTTTGGTTCCCTGATGTCGACACCGATTTTGAACGCTCCGCAGGTAGGAATTCTCGGCATGCACAAAATCCAGCTTCGTCCGATAGCCATCGACAACGAGCGTATGGAGAATCGTCCGATGATGTACATTGCCCTTTCCTACGATCACCGCATCGTAGATGGCAGTGAGGCAGTACGCTTCCTCGTAACCGTGAAAGAGCTGCTGGAAGATCCGGAGTCGCTCTTGCTGGAAGGCTAAGCCCTATTGAAATATAATATATAAGAAGACCTGTCTTCCCCACGAGGGGTGACAGGTCTTTGCTTCTATAAGGCCCTGTCCGGCATTCATTTGTTCAACTTATACAGGAAGGAGGCGGCATATCAATGAAGGCAAACAGCAAGGAAATTGAAGGATTCAAGCCAGTTGCAGACCAGTCGGCCGTTATTCTGATTCTGGGTTCCATGCCGTCAGAGGAATCACTGCGCCGGCAGCAATATTACGGCAATCCGCGCAATCATTTTTGGCCGATTTTGTTTGCGCTTTATGATCAAGAGCCCATTAGTGAATACGGGGATCGGATCGCCTTTCTAAAGTCCAAGGGCATTGCCTTGTGGGATGTGCTTGCCCGCTGCCGCAGGGCCGGGAGCCTGGATGTCAACATTACCGATGAGCAGGCGAATAACTTTTCGAATTTCTATGCCGCCCATCCAAACATTAAAGCGGTGCTGTTCAATGGAACAAAAGCGGAGAGCGTCTACCGCAAGCAGGTGGGTCTGGACAACGAGCGGACTTATCTTCGTCTTCCTTCCAGCAGTCCTGTGCCTGGCAAGTACAATTTGACACTGGAGCAGAAAATTGGGGCCTGGCGTGATTTGCTTTTGAACATTCAATAAGGCGGGAGAAAAAGCCCTCTGAGATCATTGAAACAAAAACAGATGCATAGTAATGGGCCTGTCTACAAATAATGGACATTAAATGCCAACAAAGGTGGTCTATTACTATGTGTGATCGTTTTTCTCTTCATGTCCGGACAGATGAGCTTCAGGATAAATATCAGGTACAGCGCATTGAGGGCGAGTACAGGCCACGCTATAATATAGCGCCGACCCAGTCTATTCCGATTATTGTACAGGGCGAGGGACAGCGGCAGCTTGTTGAGGCACGATGGGGGCTGTTTCCTTTCTGGGCCAAGGATTCAGTGAATGCGGATTTTGGTTCTGTGAGCAGCAAAAAAATATTTGACCGCATCATCAAACGGCAGCGGTGCCTGATCCCATGCAGCGGATTTTACGGATGGCATATGGAAGGAAAGGACAAACAGGCGTTTCATATTGTTATGAGGGACCAGAAGGTGTTTGCCATGGCTGGACTATATGAGACGCGTGTGGACCCGCGCGGCAAGCTGCACCGGAGTTGTACCATTGTGACCGCAATGGCCAATACAATTGTCTCTTCTTACCACAGCAGAATGCCAGCTATTATGGATGAAGAAGAGCAGCTGCGCTGGCTGGACCCGGATATGACGGACCGCTACATGCTGGAGAATCATATCTATTCCTATCCCGCTTCCGCAATGCGCGCCTACCCGGTGACTCCGCTGTCCCATAATGAGGAGCTGGAAGCGCCTGAATTAATTGAGGAGTTCAGTCCGTCGCTTGCACTCGTAAAGGAGTGACGTGAGAATCGAAGAGTATCCAGGCTTTTAAGCTGTGCCGCATCCGGGATGCGGCTTTTTTGTTTTCATTTTCTCTTGCTGCCAAGAGCGGTTACATAAAAGTCCTTTCCTTTTTTGACAATCCCGCCCTCTTGCCGGATAATACGTAATGGTGTCTATAGACGGACGCGGACGACAGATGTCCGGTCTGATAAGTAGTGGGGAAGCGGAATCAGCTTAAGAAATGAATGAGCACAGGAGAGGTGTCAATGAAATCATTAGTTCTTGCCGAGAAGCCGAGCGTAGCCAAAGAACTGGCACGTGTGCTGGGATGCGGGCAAAAGCAGAAGCATCATTACGAAGGGCCGCAATATGTGGTAACCTGGGCGCTTGGCCATCTGGTTACACTGGCGGAGCCGGAGGATTACGATAACAAATATAAAAGCTGGAATCTGGAGGATTTGCCGCTGCTTCCGGAGCGGATGAATCTGAAAGTGATGAAGGAGACATCCCATCAATTCCGCGGGGTGGCCCAATTATGCAAACGTCAGGATATCAAAGAACTGATTATTGCTACGGATGCCGGACGGGAGGGAGAACTCGTCGCCCGCTGGATTATGGAGCTGGTCAAATGGCGCAAGCCTTACAAACGGCTGTGGATTTCCTCGCAGACGGACAAGGCAATCAAGGACGGCTTCCAAAAGCTGAAGCCGGGCAAGGATTATGACAATCTGTATGCTTCGGCGGTATGCCGGGCAGAGGCGGACTGGCTGATCGGACTGAATGTAACGCGGGCACTTACCTGCAAGTACAATGCCCAGCTTGCCGCAGGCCGTGTCCAGACGCCGACGCTTGCGATCATGATGGACCGGGAAGCGGAAATTTCCTCCTTCCAGTCCAAGCCGTATTGGACGCTCGCAGCTGATCTAGGGGGCTTCCAGGCGATTTGGAGAGAGAAAGACGGACATGACGGACGTGTATGGGACAAGGCGAAAGCGGAGCAGGTGGCAGCCAGATTGAACAATGCCAAGGCCCGTGTCGACAAGCTGAAGACGTCGGATAAAGCTGAGCCGCAGCCGCTGGCCTATGACCTGACTGAACTGCAGCGTGATGCGAACAAACGGCTCGGCTTTTCAGCCAAGCAGACTTCAAATGTGCTGCAGCGTCTTTATGAGCAGTATAAGCTGGTCACCTATCCGCGTACCGACTCCCGTTATTTGACGAGCGATATGGTGTCAACACTCAAGGGCAGGCTGGAGAGCATTGCGGTTGGGCCATACACGGCTTTGGCCCGCAAGGCGCTTAAACAGCCGCTCAAAGTAACGCGGCGGATTGTCGATGACAGCAAGGTCACCGATCACCATGCCATCATCCCGACGGAGCAGTATGTGAATTTAAGTGCGCTGGGCAGTGACGAACGGCGTCTGTACGATCTCATTGTAAAGCGGTTCATCGCTTTATTTTATCCGGAGTACCGGTATGCGGAGACAAGTGTCGTTATCAAGGCAGGCGAGGATTTGCTGTTTGCCAAAGGCAAGGTTGCCAGAGACCAGGGTTGGAAGGAGGTCTACGGCAGCCATACGTACAGTGATGAGGACGATGACGAGACACAGGCTGAGCCTGATTCTTCCTCACAGCAAATTTTGCCTGAGCTGGCACAGGGACAGCTGCTTACTGTCCGGAATGCAAGAGCGCGCGAGCTGAGAACGACACCGCCGCCGCGTTATACAGAGGCGACACTGCTGGGCATGATGGAGAAGAACGGGCTTGGAACACCTGCTACCCGCGCAGACATTATCGAGAAGCTGCTCGGAACAGATACGATTGAACGTCAGGGCAACCGTCTTAGTCCGACAGGCAAGGGCAAGCAGCTCATGGAACTGGTTGTGGATGAGCTGAAGAGCTCCGGACTGACAGCGCAATGGGAGCAGGAGTTGGAGCGGATATCCAAGGGCAAGGGAGATGCGAAGCGGTTCATGGACGGCATCCGCAAGCAGACGGTGGACTGGGTTGGAGCTGTCAAACGGGAGACGAAGGAGTACAAGCCGCATAACCTGACCCACTCCAGGTGCCCGGAATGCAGCAAGCCGTTGATGGAGGTCAAGAGCAAGCGCGGCAAGACGCTCGTCTGTTCGGATCGTGAATGCGGCTACCGGCGGGCTGCAGAGCCGAGATTGTCCAACAAGCGCTGTCCGCAATGTCGCAAGAAGATGGAAATCCATGAGGGCAAAGCCGGGAAATATGCGCAATGCCGGCCTTGCAATTTCGTAGAGAAGCTGGACGGGGAGCGTGGCGGCGGCAAAGCGGACCGCAGGGAGCAGCAGCGCCTGGTACAGAAGTACAGCGACAATGAGACACTATCTTCAAGTCTTGGCGATGCGCTCAAAGCTGCGCTGATGAAGCAGGATAACCAGGATTAAAAAAGCGGCGGCTGGTCAACGATTAATAATAGACCAGCCATTCCCTGATCAGGTATAGCACAATAAGATGCGCAGGGTAAAAGCTCAGCCAGATCCAACGCGGGGGGCGCAAACGGTCAAAGCTGTTGTACAACTGGGGCGTGTAGATCAGAGTGGCGGTGCTTATCAGACTATATATCTGTATCACCCAGCCCTTATGAATAATAACTGCAATATTAATCAGGGCATGCAGTGAAAGCTGCAAGCGGCTTTTGATATACCGGTAGATCAGTACGAGTGCAAGGCCGTAGTAGCCATAATCAAAGTTCATCAGCTCCAGCGCCACACCCGCTGCGATGGTGACGGCTCCGCCTAAAATAACAGACTTGCTCTTGTCAATAGCCAGGAGCACGAGCAGCGAGACAAACAGCGCCGCAATAACGTTGATGCCATCGGCTTCAAGGGCCAATTGAAATGGAAGCTGGGAAATTGCGGCCAATAAGGCTAAGCGGATCAGGTAGTTTCGGATGTTGGATGTGTGGTAATAACCCATGACAAGGGCAAACGCATAGATCGGGAAAGCAATGCGCCCGATAATGCGCAAAGCGGAGTCATCGTTGAAGAACACAACTCCGATATGATCGATTAGCATTGTAATCATGGCGATAATTTGCATACAGCACCTCGTTATTCGGATTTGGCAGGCTGGTTCCGGCCGCTCGAAGCATACAAATAACTTGACTACTATCATAGCATAAGCCTGAGCGGCTTGCCTTCGCCCGGCAACCGCACCGGCATATTGCAGCAGTGCCCGAAATGCAACTGCACAACGTTCATGAGGCACTGTGCGGGAGCAGGAACGGCGCTGCTGCCATAATCCGGATAGCGCATACATTCAATATGACTTGCAGTAGCCGTCAATCTATGAGTACAATGACAAAGGAACCAAGTTCCGTAAGTGCCCTTGCAGCTTGAACCATCCTTGTCAAAACAAAAGCCGGGAGGATTGCGCGATGGACAATTGTATGTTGGTGAAAAAGCCCTCGCTTCATTTAGCGGGAATCAGTTACTCAGGTCCGTATTCCAGTTTTCCTGATGAGGTAATACGACTGCGGGATGAATTCCTTGCCAGAAAGCATGAGCTGGGGAGCTATTCCAAGTCAACCGCTTTGTATTGCCCGTATTACGGAAATGAGGTTTTTGCCACTTACTGGGTATGCTATGAGGTAGGCCAATTGGAGCAAACGCCGCCGGATATGGTGCAGTTTACAATTCCCGGGCACAGCTATGCGATGATAAGCTGTACGACGCAAAGATTTGGCGAAGGTTATGAACGCCTGATGGCCTGGATGAAGGAAACAGGACTGAAGAAGGTTGAACAGGCAGTAGGTATTGAAGTGTATCATTTTGACGAGCACCTGGAAGAGGAGCTTGTCGAAATTCTGATTCCGGTCGATCAGCCGGATTAATAAATGGTGAAGGCGCAAAGTGAGGGAAGAGGATGCCGCATCTGATTGGAGAACGAATTCGGCTTCGTGAATACAGGCGTGAGGATCTGCTCCCAATGCGGGAGTGGGTGAACGATCCTGTGATTACGGAAAGCCTGTCGGATACCTTTTTGTATCCGCAGACCATTCAGGACACAGAGGCTTTTATAGAAGGAGCCATGGAGGGTGCGGGAGGACACCGGGGGTTCATTATTGCCCACCGGCATACCGAGGATTACATTGGACAGATCGACCTGTTTGAAATCGACTGGAAAAACCGGGTAGCCGAGCTGGGCCTCGTTATCGGCAGCCAGGTCAATCAGGGACGGGGCTATGGGACAGAGGCGATTAGGCTTCTCCAGCGGTTTGTCTTCCAGAGTCTGAATCTGAACCGGTTGCAGCTGGAAGTGTATGACTATAATCGTCCTGCACTCAGATGCTATGAGAAATGCGGCTTTATCGAAGAAGGCCGCTTAAGGCAAAGACAATTCCGCAACGGAGGCTACTGTGATCTGATACTGATGGCCATACTGCGGGAGGAATATGAGAGACAGGAACAGGTGCAGCGGACGTTATAGGCGTCAGCGGCACCTGTTTATGTGTTGGCTGCAAGGCTGCAGTGCCCATTTATGCATCCAGTATATAATTCCAGCGCAACAACGCTTATAATAAATAGAGAAGCTTTATCATGATATGGCTGCTATATAAGTTGAACCGAATCTTTCATCCAGCAGGAGAGCTTATAGAGCGGCTGCAACTGGCGTGATTGGAGGAAATGCCTTGGATATACTGCAAGCTTTGTTTTTCCCTCCCGAACAGCCTGGAGGGGTGTCCTCCATGGTTCCCTATATACAGGATCGTTTTAATAAAATGAACTGGCAAGTGGAACTGTTCTCGATCCCCAAGCGGGTGAGGGGTAAGGGACAGGAGGAGGTCGTGTTCGAGACCTTCGATGTGAGGGAGTTTGAGGGCAATAGTACGATCGATAAATATTTGCAAACCTTTCGGGATTATGTATGGTGGACGCGGCTGAGGATTCATAAAAGCTATGATCTCATTCATGCGCATCATCCGATAGCAGCTCTGGTGATGAAACAGCTGTTTCCGGATACGCCGCTGCTGATGACGATTCACTCCAGTTATGAGCGCGAGCTCATCCTGAACGGCAGAATTGAGGAGGGCGGAGCGGAGCATCGCTTCCTGACGGCGATATATAAAGAACTGGAGGCGAAGGCAGACAGGCTGCTGACGGTATCTGAATCCTTCCGTTCGTATCTCGCTCCCCATCTGAATAACCCGGAGAACATCAGAGTCATCCCGAATGGATTCGATGAGAAGCGCTTCCGGCCGATATCCCACGAAAATGAAGTGCCGCAGCTCATTACCGTATGCCGGTTAGTTCCGGCGAAGGGGCTGGATGTACTGATGCATGCCTGTGCGGATCTTAAGCGCCGCGGCAAGCCGTTCGTCCTGCATATAATCGGGGATGGACCAATCCGCGAGGAACTGGAGCAGCTTGCGGTCGAACTGGACTTATATGATGATATTATTTTTTACGGGTATATGCTTCACCCGGAGGAATTCATGCCATTCTTTGATATTTTCGTGCTTCCCTCCCGGGCAGAGGCATTTGGCTCCGTATTTGCGGAGGCTGCATTGTGCCTGCTGGCTCTGGTCGGAACCCGTGTAGGGGGAATTGCCGAGCAGATCGAGGACGGTATCAACGGCTTGCTTGTGCCGCCGGAAGACCCGATTGCACTTAGCAATGCACTGGAACTGATGGTATCCGATCCGGCATACCGCTATAATATGGCCCGTGCAGCCTGGAATAAGGCCAAACAGGTCTACTCCTTACAGCGGGTTATTGCACAGCTTAAGGAGGTTTATTCGGGATACATGCCATCTGTGCTTAACGACGCACAATCAGCGCCATCCAGCCCAGACTGATCAGGCCGAAGATCGGATACAAGGTAGACAGCAACGTGCCGAAGCCGAACTGGCTAAGCAGAAAGCTAAGAAACAGAACCATGAGGATAATGAAATCCTGCCGCCATTTGAGATGCTCCTGAAGCTGGACAGTGAGGCCATATACATTAGCAATCAGTGAAGTAAAGATTTCAGAGAAAATAAGAAAAATAAAAACCCATTGAATCCCATGCCCGAGCTGCCTGGCTATGCCTCCCATTGGAATGGCGTACTGGGTAATGCCGGGCATATTTGCCGAGAGGGTGATATGTCCGACAAGGAGCATAAACCCGATTCCGATCCCGCCAATCCAGGCGCCGCCGATAATAGCGCTGCGGTCTTTCATTTTGGCGCCCAGAGGGACGAGCACGGCTTGACCCAGCGACAGGTTATAGGCGGTATACAAAAAGGGGGATGCCCAGGCTGCCCAAGGGGAATAATCATTGACCAGATGAAGCCACCGTCCGGAGTTTGGGGTATCCAATGTCTTGAACAACATAATGACTGTAAAGAGCAGCATAATGGGGGCGACAATGGAATTCACTGTCAGGATGGCCTTGAGCCCTTTTCGCAAAACAAAAAAACAGGCAACAAGCGTTAGTATAAGCCCGGTCTGATAGGAGATGTTCAGATGCTCGAGGAAGATGGAGCCGGCACCGGCCAGCATAACTCCTGTTACACCGAGCAGCACAATCATCATGAAAATACTGACGAACTGTCCCAGACGGTCCCCGAACAGATTCCGGTTCAAATCCTCATAGGAAACAGCGTTAATTTCAGCTGCGAGCAGCATCATTTTTGCACCAAGCCAAATAAATATACAAGTAACCACCAGAATGGTAAAGGCGCTGATAAATCCGAAGCGGGTAAAAAATTGCAATATTTCCTGGCCGCTTGCAAAGCCTGCGCCGACGACTGTCCCCATAAAGGTAAGTCCGATCTGCAGCATTTTCCCCAGATTCCGCAATTCCTGTCCTCCTCTTCAAACACACTCTATAAAAAGGTATGTCCAAATAGGGACAAGGATGACTTGTACACAAAATAAAAAAACCTTCGCGTCTGTCTGGAAGCCAGAGGGTGACCGGTTCCATGAGGCAAAGGTTTTTTGGAATAACTGCATCTATAAGCCGAGTGCTAGGCTTGGACAAATAATTTGATCGAAGTGACCTCATTATTTTGAGGATCAAGGTCGAGCTTCAGGAAAGCGCCATCGGCCTTGTAGCCGAGCGTGTACGTATTATGGTTGCTTGGCTTGCCCAATGCCTTGATGGCATCCTCGCCAGGCTGGCCGATTTTCAGTCCGTTCAGATCCGTCTTCACTTCCGAATCAAAAATCTCTACGAATTTGACCTTGTTCTTCGTATCGAATCCGACCCAAAAGCCTTTGTACTCACTTACATAGCTTGTTTCCTTTTGTTCCTCCATTGTGAACTCTTCCTCGGCTTTGCCATACTGTGCAATTACCGAATCCTTGCTGTCGCCAATCGCGATGCCGAGCAGCTTGGGCGACTTGGTGTTCCAGCCTTTGTCCTTGTCACTTTTGCTTTTGCTGATTTTGTCCACTGTGCTGGCAGCAGTCTCACCGATTCCGGGCGTCTTGGGACTATCCTCGGGAGGGGTAATCATGTCGGAAGGATCAGGCTTGTTTTCCTGGCTATTATAAGCCTGCTGCGGGCTGTTTTGATTCTCCTGGTTGTTAGGCCCGGCTGTATGTACGGTCTCTGCTGTCTGATCTCCGTTCAGGTTGGCAGGCTGCTCGACTGTAGCGGAACACCCGGCAGCGAGCGCAAGGCTGACTACAGCAGGAGCAATCCAAAATATGGATTTTTTCTTCATAGGTAGGACACCTCCTTGCCACATCCATTTGCGTATGCATGCTTTATTATACTTAGACGGTAAAAATGCCAAAAAGTTTCATGAAATTTTTCCTGGCTCAACATTTAAGCTGATCTTTTTTGTTTAAGAACAAAACGCCAAGGCTCTGACTGGCAGAGCCTTGGCGTTGAAGTTTTGGGGCTTTACGTTATGCTAAAAATTATTGGCTGGAAGCTGCTTTCAATGCTTCTTCAGGCACTTTGATTTCTTCAACAGCATTATGCTTGGAGAAGATATTTTTCATATCCATATCCATGACGACTTTTGCACCGTCCTGCTCCATTTCCAGCACCGCTTTCACGTCTGTACGGGTAGGCTGGTAAGTCTCTTTATTTACTGCACTGACAACCGTCATGCTTTTAATGGTCATAGCTTCCATCATGGCAGCAGCTTGCTCATTTGAGCCAGCCTGGTTCAACAATTCTTTGCCCATCTTCATCAGACTGTCCCCGGAAAGCTCGGCAGTAAGCACATACTCATTGCCTTCTTCGGCAACTTTAGTATCTGTAGCAATTTTTTTGTATTGCTCGAATTGCGCCTCAGGCTTCATGGAAGATTCCATGCTTGCCAGCATTTGATCCTTCATCTCATCCGGAAGCTTCACCCAGGTTCCGTTGGTTTGAGCGTAGATGCCTTCAGTAGTGATATATTGGGAAACGTTTTGATCACCCTGATCGGTTTTTATTTGCATCTCCTGGAACATTTGCACCGGTTCTCTGACCATGTCGGACTTCATCGACAGCTCAATATTTTGCTCCTGCTGCTCTCCGCCTTGTGAAACCACGATGTTTTGTTTCATTTGAGTTTCCATCGCGAAGCTTTTCAGCTCTGCGCCGGTTTTGGCCATTTTGTCAAACAGTTCTTCAGCCGAAGGCAGCGAAGCGGATTGGGTGTCTCCTGCGCCTTGGGTTTGTGTATTGCTGCTGGCAGGCGTATTGCCGGTTGTACCTTGTTGTTCCTTCGCTCCGCAAGCTGTTGCTCCTAACAGCAACGATGCAGCCATGAGCAGAATTGCTAATTTCTTCATTTTTGATTTCCCCCTATGTATTTGGACTCTTTAAAGAGAATACCCAAATTCAGTACGTTCAAAAAAGAGTAAATAGAACTAATTCCATAGATAAATGGTCCTGTTTGACAATTTTTGCATCAATTTCATAGGAATAAAGTAGGTGATTATTGAATTGGTTCACTAGGAAGCTACCTTTTTCCAAATGCTCACCGGACAGATTGGCGATCAGCATATATTTGAAAATATATGACCCGAGTCATGTACTTTTGATCAGTGAGGATCAAATTAAAGTGCATAAATATGTGGTTGTCAAAAGCAATTATAAGCGCATGGTTTGAAGGAAGATGCAATGGAATGACCTCTCTTTCATCCAAAAAGAAATCCACGCAAAAAGTTATCAAAATAAAGCGCTTAATATGGAGGAAAAAGTTGCGGAAAGGTTGTATCTATGGTACTTTAACGGAAAGAATTGTAGGAATTGAAGGGAACGTGAACTTATGGATATTTTAAAAGAGAGAATACTTCGTGAAGCGTCAATCTTATCCAGCGATGTGCTGAAGCTGGATGGGCTGCTCAATCATCAGGTCGATCCGGAGCTGACGATGCTGATGGGGCAGGAGTTTGCCCGGCGTTTTGCGGAGGATAACATTACAAAAGTCATTACTGTGGAGTCCTCAGGCATTCCGATCGCCTTTGCGACAGCGCTGACTTTGAATGTGCCGCTGCTCTTTGCCCGCCGCAAAAAAACGCTGATTGCTGAGCCTGATGCGCTGAGCGAGCGTGTCCCTTCATTTACGAAAGGCATTGTTACAGATATTATGGTTTCACGGCAGTATTTGAGCGAGGGGGACCGCGTGCTGTTCATTGACGATATTATCGCCAACGGCGATGCGGCACGCGGCTTGATCAAAATTATTGAACGCTCCGGCGCAAGTCTGGTAGGGCTCGGTATCGCCGTAGAGAAGGCATTCCAGGCCGGAGGCCGCACGATCCGCGAGCAGGGTATCCGTGTAGAATCGCTCGTGCGCATCGCTTCGCTGGAGGGCGGCACGATTTCGTTCGTGTAAATCAAAGTTTCCAGAGATTCGTCTCTTTCCACGGCGGATGTTTTCATCTATAATAACAAGTAATTGGCGTAAAAAGGGAGGCAGAAGGATATGGATAAATTAGAAATCTCGCCAGAATTTTTTTATACAAAATTGTCCGATGCCAAAATTCATTTCGAGCGTGCTCTCGATTGCAAACATACTGAGTTCGACACTTTGTACCCGTATATGATTGAGCATCCGCAGTTTTTCTGGTATAAACGTTATGTCGCATGGTCTGAATTATTAACGGTTGTGAAGCTGTGTGAGGAATTGCAGTTGAATTGGCGTGACCAGTTCACTGAGCGCCAGAGCGAATATATTGCCAATCGCGTCATGTCGTCACGCGTTCTGGATGAATGGTACGAAACGAATGACTCCAAGGAGCATGTAGGCTAAGCTGATCAGCATTATACGGTATATGATACGGAAGAGACCTAGCGGGCCGTGTGCGGCCCAAGGGTCTCTTTGCTTATACTTAATTGAACAAAGGGGTGGAGTTATGCTTTCAGATGAACAACTGGATGCCTTCAGAGTACAAGGAACGGCTGTCAGGGTCGTGCGCGATCATATAGAGGGAAATGATGTATATGGCATAGTGGTGGCCTGGAATGAGGAGCAGGTCATGATCCGCAAGAAAAGCCGGCGGATTGTCAAACTGAGCCGCAGTTACCGCTATGAGCCTGCTTCAGAAGAACGAAGCGGCCCGGTGGAATAAAAAAATTAACACCATGAGGGGAAGTTGCCTGATCATCGAGCGGGATGGTCAGGCTCTCTTTATGGACAAGTCAGCCCGGTGGTAATCACACAGCCTCCATTTAATTGAAAAATAAAGCGCTATCATGGATAATGAGTATGAAAATATAAAAAATGGATGATTTTATGAGTTATATAAAATAACATATGAAATTATACTTACATATTTAGTTATAAATAATAACGCTTGTTGTTATGATCAAACGGTTACATTTTATGATTTAGATGATTTTATCCCCCTAATAGAAATTTATCCTCCTTACCAAATTCACGCGCTCTTCCTACAATTAAAAGTGTACCTTAAACCAACCGATCTTGAGGAGGTCTTGAAATTATGAAGAAAAGTTTGGTGCTGCTGCTCTCGCTGATCTTCGTTATAATGCTTGCGGGCTGCGGCACTAGTGGCAATGGAAATAAGCCCGGCAGCGAAGGCCAGCAAACTGCAGGCAACGGGGATCAGGGCGGCAAGACAAATAATGAGCCGTTCGAAATTACGATTCGTCATACTCAGGTAGGGGAGTCCAAGAAATTCCGTCTGGCTTTGCTGGAAGATGTGGTCAAAAAGACAGAAGCCGCTGTTCCAGGCTTGAAGATCAAGCTTGATGGCGTGGACTCTGAAGTAAACCGGAAGGAAAGGCTAAGAGGTGAAATGGCTGCTGGCAAGCCGCCGGAAATCTTTGATGTCATGGGCAGTCCGGATGCGGAGCTTTATGCGAAGGAAGGCCTGATGCTTGATCTTACTCCTATTCTTGAAGAGCTGGGACTGACAGAAAAATTCACAACTTTGGTACCGTTTACGCATGACGGAAAAATATACGGCATTCCGATTGGCGGTTCGATTGAAGGCTATTTTTATAATAAAGAGTACTTTGAACAAAAAGGCTACCAGGTTCCAAAAACATTGGCAGAGCTGGATGATCTTGCAGCGAAAATCAAAGCTGACGGCAAGTTCCCGTTTGCCCAAGCTTCCAAAGATGCATGGATTCCGCTGATGACAACGAACAATCTGTGGTCCTATTATGGAGGCCCTCAAATTACGTATGGACTCAAGACCGGTGAATCCAAATGGACGGATGATAACATTGTGAAAGGGGTAGCCAAGCACCAGGAATGGGTACAAAAAGGCTACTTTAAAAAAGGCGAACTTGGCTTTGAATATGCACATATGAGAAACCAGGTTATTACCGGCGAAGCCGTCATGATGATGGACGGCTCCTGGGCCAACTCGGTATTCAGAGACCCTGCGCAGGCAGGAGACATGGTTGGCAAAATCGGCTATTTTAATATGCCTCCGGTGAATGCCGGCGATCCTGTCGTCGTCATGCAGGATGCCAACAACGGATACGGCTTCTCAAGCGCAGTCGCTGAAGACCCGCGCAAGCTGCAAGTTGTGAAGGAGTTTATCCGGAATATGTGGACTGAAGAGATGCAGCTCCGCGGACTGAAGGAAGACGGCGTATTGCCGGCAATGAAGATGGATCTGGATCAAATGAAGACCGTTTCGGATGATCCGCTCATGCAGGATATTTTCAGAGCGGTAAGCGAAATCGGAACCTCCTTCCCGGCGTTCGACGCACTGGTGCAAGCTGAGGTGAACACAGCGCTCAGCACAGGCATTCAACAGGTAATCAGCGGCGATATTGATGCAGCGAAAATGCTGGAAAATGTGCAGGCTGTGCAGGATGCGGCCAACTCAGCTGCTCAATAACCCGCCGTTTATAATGAATGGGCGCCACCCGCCTTAAGGCATGTGGGGGCGTCTTTTTTTTCAAAATAAAATGCCAGAGTCCTCAACCATTATGCGGAGGTTCCCATGAATAAAGCGCTTAGAAATCCTCTGATTTATATGTTGTTCATCCTGCCGGCTTTTATATTGTTTGTCGCTTTTTTCATTTATCCGATTGTTACAGCGGTCAACAACAGCTTGACGAGCTGGAACGGCATCTCCAAAACGATGACCTATATCGGAATGGACAACTACGCCACAGCCGTTCAGGATAAAATTTTCTGGTATTCTGCACGCAACAACGTGTATTTTATTTTGTTCTCCTGCTTGATTCAGGTTCCGGCCATCGTCTTCTTCTCGTTGCTTATCGCAAATGTAAGAAGGTTGAAGGATCTTTACAAAACGGCTATCTTTTTGCCTTCTATCATGTCTACAGCAGTCATCGGCATTTTGTGGGGGTTCATCTATAATCCGGATTTTGGGCTGATGAATGAATTTCTCGGCTTGTTCGGTATCGAGCCGGTCTATTGGCTGTCGGACAAAAATTGGGCGATGATTGCCATCCTGATCACGAATGCCTGGCAGTGGACAGGTTTTTACATTGTCATGGTGCTGGCGGCTATCCTCTCCATACCAAAAGAGCTGGATGAGGCAGCGGCTATCGACGGTGCGACAGGCGTTCAGAGAGCGACAAAAATTACGCTGCCGCTCATTATGCCGATTATTTCGGTCGTGGTGATGCTCAGTATTGCCGGGGCTATGAAGGCCGCAGATATTGTGCTGGTTATGACCAAGGGCGGTCCTGCCGGTGCGACAGATGTTATGGCGACGTATATGATCCGCTATGCGATTACAAGCTTCAAGCACGGATTCGGGAATGCGATTGCTGTACTCATCTTTTTGTTCACGATCATTATTACGGTCCTGTACCAATTCCTCATCGCCAGACGGACGGAAAGGATTGAATATTAATGAGAACGTTCAAAAAGACGATTCCGCATATGTTTCTCATGGGCTATCTCCTTATTATTTTATATCCGTTCCTGTTCGTCCTGTTCTCATCTGTCAAAACGAACAATCAGGATATTGCTTCCAATCCGTTCGGGCTGCCTTCTTCCATGTCGTTTGACAATTACGTAAATGCCTGGGTCAATGCAAAAATCAGCACCTATTTCTTCAACAGTTTGTATATCGGCGTGCTGGCGGCATGCATCTCGATTTTGCTGGCTGCAATGCTGGCCTTTGCCGTTACCCGGATGCGGTACAACCGGATCAGCAAAATTGTGTTCCAGCTGGTACTGATCGGCATGCTGATTCCAAACAACTCATTGCTGCTCCCGATCTATGGAATGATGCGCCAGTTAAATGTACTTGATACACATATGGCGCTGCTGCTGCCGTATGTGGCCAATGCGATTCCGTTCACGGTTATTATTTTGGCGGCGTTCATGCGTTCCCTTCCTGGCGAAATTGAAGAAGCTGCGGTAATAGATGGATTGAGCTCTGCCGGTCTGTTTGGTAAAATTATTATACCAATTACTATTCCTGCCATTGTGACCGTATTTATTATTAATTTCCTGGGCAACTGGAATGAATTTTTACTTGCGAATTACTTTCTTTCCGACGATAAGCTGAAGACGCTGCCGGTTGGAATGGTCGGCTTCAGGGACGCCTACAATACGAATTACGCCCAGATGTCTGCGGGAATTGTGTTCAGCGTCCTGCCGGTGATTATCATTTATGCCATTTTGCAAAAGAAAATTATCGAAGGCGTAACGGCTGGCAGCGTCAAAGGATAGCCGCGGGTTGAACCATCCGGCAGTCACCCTTGGACCCTCACAATTGCCAGTACACCCACGGGGAGCTGCTGCTACTTGAATCTGCGTGTTAAAGTCATGACGGCATTTATATCACTTGTCATCATTCCGTTATTCATTCTCGGAATCATTACATTTGTCGTTACCTTCCGGTCAATTGAGCTGAAGTACACGCAACAGGCGGAATATTCGCTCAAGGCAATCGGATACAGCATACGAAGCGTTTTTAATGAAATCAACAATTTGTCAGATAACGGCATTGCCAAAGGGGTATTTCAGGAGGCACTGCTGGCAAATGACCCGGACGCCCAGGACTTGACGGCGACGACCCAGCTTGAACTGAATGCCAATCAGAAAAATTTCCGCTCGCTGCTATACACCCATCCTGCGATCGATTATGCATTTTTGTATAATGCTTACGGTCACCGGGGTTCTAACGTCATTACGATTTTCAACAAGGAAAATTTCCGGACGCTGCCCTATGAGAAGTTTCAGGAGCATCCTTTGTACAATGAAATTTTATCGCTAAATGGGATGCCCAAGTGGATTGCTCCTTACGAATACACGGATTTGACCGGATCGGACAAAGTATTCGCGCAAATTCGGCTCATCAAAAATTTGACCAATTTCAAGCGCGTCGGTATTCTGGTAGTGCAGATTAAAAATTGGGAATTTGAGAAAATATTTCAAAATTTGAAGCTGGGCAGCAGCATGAAGGATACACGGTTCATGCTCGTCAATGATGAAGGGCTTATTCTGTATGATCATCAGTCGGAGCTGGATGGTCAGCTGCTGCAGCCCCATATCCAGCACAAGCTTCATCTGGACAGTGATTATCAGAGCTTCAAGGAGGATTTCGACGGGCAATTGAGTGTCATTTCGGTTCACAAGCTGAAAGGGTATCCGTGGCGGCTTGTATCGGTTACCTCCTGGCGCTATCTGTCACAGGAAGTAACAACTTTTGCGAAATGGTTTGCCGGTATTATTCTGGTCTGCGTCCTGACCGCAATGCTGTTCAATATGTTGTTCATGAACCGGATTACGGGCACAATCGGTGTTATCGTACGTTTTATGCGCAAGGTAGAGAGCGGCGACCTCGGGGCGCGCGTGGAGGAGAAAGGGGATGATGAGCTGCTGCTGCTCCAACAGGGCTTCAATAACCAGATGGATAAGATCAATGAATTGTTTGATCAGGTGAAACGGGAGCAGCTTCAAAAGGCCAATGCGGAGCTGAGGGTGCTGCAGGCGCAAATCAAGCCGCACTTTCTGTTCAACACACTGGAATCGATCAATGTGCTGGCCGTTCAGAACGAAGGGCGCAAGGTTAGCGAGATGGTGCTCAGGCTCGCGAGTATTCTGCGGATCAGTATCCAGGACAAGGAAGAAATTGAGCTTGGTTTGGAAATTGAGCATTTGCGCAGTTATCTGGAGATTCAAAAATTCCGCTTCGAGGAGCTGTTCGAGTACGAGATTGATATCCCGCAGGAAATGATGGGCTGCATGCTGCCCAAGCTGACGCTTCAGCCGCTGGTAGAAAACAGCATTCAGCATGGCTTCGAGGGCATAGACTATATCGGAAAAGTCAAGGTTACCGGGCGGATGGAGAAGGACCGGATTTTGCTGAGGGTCGAGGACAACGGCATCGGGATTACAAATGAACAGTTGACTGCAATGTCGCATGTGGACGGGGATGATCCCGCACTTCAGTCTTTGCAGCCGTATCCGAGCCATGAACGCCGGGGGCTGGGCCTCCGCAGCGTCTCAGACAGGCTGCGGATTCGCTATGGCAGCAGATATGGCTTGTTTATTTGCTCCTGGCCGGGACAAAAGACCGTTATTCAGTGTATCATTCCAAAACAGGAATCGGGTGATAATCATGAGACTGAAAGCTTTATTGGTAGATGACGAGGTGCATATTCTAAACAACCTGTCCAAGGTGCTGCCATGGGCCGATATGGGCTTTGAGATTATCGGATTGGCCAGGAGCGGTGTCGATGCGCTCGAGATGGCGGTACTGCACCAGCCTGACCTGATCCTGAGCGATATCCGCATGCCGGTGATGGATGGAATTACACTGGTGAAGAAGATCAGGGAGCAGGGGTTAACCTGTGAAATGCTGCTCCTGTCCGGTTACCAGGAATTCGAATATGCCAGAACCGCACTCCGGTATGGCGTCAGAGACTATATTTGCAAGCCGATCAACTATATGGAATTGGAGCAGACGGTACGAGACATTGCCCGGCAAATCGGTGAACAGCAAAAGAAGCAGGATACCGAGCAGCGACTGCAGGAGGTCGCTTCCCGGGTCAATGAAACTTATTTGCTGCATGCTCTGCTCGGAATTGAGCAGGAACCGGGAAATGCGCTGCGTGAGGAGGAGGATACTGCGGATGAGGAACGTTACGGAGTGCTGCTTGTTGATTTGGAGGGCTATGCCCACCAGTCGATGATGTGGACGATCCGCGAGCGGAAAGCCTGGAATCTGCGTTTGACGACCGTTTTAAAAGACATGTTGGCGCCGTTGATGAGGGAATATACAGTACTTCAGGTTCGTGAAGGGGAATGGTGTGTAGTATTTAACAATTCAGTAGCAAAGGGTGAAATGACAAGAGCCGGAATCGAGCCGGTCTATGAACGGCTGCAGAGCATCGCAGGTGAGAAGGAAGGCATGATCACCCGGATGTGTGTGGAGCACAATCTGTTCTCCCTGCATGAACTTGGTTCCGTCTATCAGAGAATGCAGCAGATGCTCATTCTCAGCCGGCCGGAGCAATGGTATGTGGATGTCTGTGCTGCTCAAATGAATACGGACGAACGGGAAGCAGGAAGCCTGCCGGATGCGGGAGAGCCGCAGTGGCTCTGGATTGAACAGATTGGCAGCGGTCTGCGCGGCGGTAATCAGGAGTTGCTTGTCCAAGTGATGTCCGAATTGAAAAGCTACGTTGGACATCTGAATGAGGGCCGGGTTGGCCGAATGGAGAAGGTGCTGCATTATTTGCTGATTCATTTGCTCCGTGAAATGCGTGAACTCCATATGTTGTCCGGAGAGCAGGAGGAAATGATCTGGCTCCGGCTGCAGGATTCGCTAAGCCTCAAGGAGCTGCTGTCGCTGATGATGTCACTCATTGAGCAGTCGAAGGAGTCTTTAATGGGGAAAAAATCTTCAGAAAGACTGATGATGGCTGCGCAAAGCTATATTCAGCAGCATTTGGGGAAGGACTTTGGCATTGAAGATATTGCTGATTATTTGGGTATCAGCTGCAGTTATTTTTGCCTGCTGTTCAAAAATTACTTTGGCGAAACCTTTGTCGAGCATTTGACCCGGCAGCGGATTGAAGCGGCCAAGAGCCTGCTCGGCGGCAGCGACAAATCCATCACACATATTGGATCTGTAGTCGGTTATCAGGAGCGCCGCTATTTTACGAAAGTGTTTCAAAAATATACCGGAATGACTCCTTCAGAATATCGGCTGAAGGAATCATCCGCAATTTAAATAAGAAGGTGAGAGGAATTGCAATTGTCACAGTGGACGTTGGACGAGAAAATTGGACAGCTTTTTATTTGCGGTTTTAAAGGGTTGATTCCGGATGAGGGCATTAAAGCATTAATGGATGAATTCCATATCGGGGGCATCGTATACTTCAGAAGAAATGTAGAGTCGGTTAGCCAGATCAGAGAGCTGTCGGCAAGCTTGCAGGCTTCGCCGCGCAATCACCCGGATATTCCGCTGTTTATCTCCATCGATCAGGAGGGCGGCATGGTGTCCCGTCTGGATCATGATGGCATCAGCCGCATTCCCGGCAATATGACGCTCGGAGCAGTGAATGACCCGGAGCTGACCTGCGAAATAGCGGTTCTGTCTGCTCAGGAGATGCTTGCACTAGGAATGAACCTGAATTTCGCCCCTTGTATTGATGTGAACAATAATCCGGGAAATCCGGTAATTGGTGTCCGTTCATTCGGAGAGGACCCGGAAAAGGTGTCCGTGCATGGCGCCGCTGCAATCCGCGGGTATCAGACAACAGGTGTATGCGCCACAGCCAAACATTTCCCGGGTCATGGCGACACGGCAGTCGATTCCCATCACGGCTTGGCTGCGGTGCCGCATGACCGGAAACGTCTTGAGCAGGTCGAACTGCTTCCATTCCGCCGGGCTATCGAGGCCGGAGTCGATGCCATTATGACGGCGCATGTGATCTTTCCGGCGTTCGAGCCGGATGCCATCCCGGCAACACTGTCACGCCGTGTGCTGACAGACCTGCTGCGCGATGAACTGGGCTATGAGGGTCTTATTATTACGGATTGCCTGGAGATGCATGCAATTGCCAAGCAGTGCGGTATTGCCGAAGGCGCAGTACGCGCCATTGAGGCTGGAGCAGACATTGTCCTGGTCAGCCACACGCTGCCGGAGCAGATTGGCGCAATTGAAGCCGTTCGTGAGGCGGTGCGAAGCGGGCGTATAAGCGAGGAACGGATTGACCAGTCGCTGGAGCGGATTTTGTCCCTGAAAGCGAAACGGCTTGCTATTGCCGAGAGTGCGTCTCAGGTTGCTACTGCGGTCGAGCCAGCTGATAGCGGCGTGCTGACACCGCCAGAGGCCAGCAGCAGTCTGCTGGGCCGCGCTGCGGAGCAAAGTGTCACCCTCGTCTGTGACACTGGCAATCTGCCGCTGGACAGCGCTCAGCCGGTGCTGGTAATCTGGCCGGAACTGCGGCGCAAGACGGAAGTTGATGAGCCATCGGTTCATAAGTATACGCTGGGGGATGCGCTGCAGGCTGCCGGGTATGATGTTGCTGTGTGCATAATCGGTACAGAGCCGGAAGAAGCGGAAATCCACGAGGTTATGAATCAGAGTACACGCTATAACCAAATTGTAGTGGTAACTTATACGGCGGAAGGGTCAATTCCGGAGGGTCAGCGTGGTCTTGTCAAGGCGTTGAACCGGGTGAAGGAATCCCGGGTTATCGTCGTATCCACCCGTAATCCGTATGATATCGCGGCATTTCCTGAGGTTGGCACTTATCTGTGCCTCTATGAGAACCGCCAGTTTTCACTGGATGCGCTGGCAAAGGTGCTGGATGGCAGCAATAGCCCGCAAGGCATCCTCCCGGTCAGTCTCGGATCGGAATACCCTGCGGGCTATCGAAAGCCGCAGCTTGATGATCTAAATTAAGTCAGAAAAATAAGTACAAGGGCTCCGGCTGCGAAGCAGTACCAGGAGAAGTATTTCAGATTGCCGCGCTCCATGACCCCCATGAACCACCGGAGTGCGAAGTAGGTCGCGACAAAGGAGAAGATGAACGCGAGCGTGTAAGGAAGCGCATGGGTTGCCAAATCCGGGTCGCGTACAAGATGCTTCGTCTCGAGAATCATCCCGCCTACACTGATCGGGATGTACATGAGAAAGGAAAACCGCAAAGCGGTTGACTGCTTAAGGCCAAGGCCAAGCGCAGCTACAATGGTAGAGCCGGAACGGCTGATGCCCGGAATGAGGGCAATGGCCTGGGCGAGACCAATGAGCAGCGCGTCCTTGGCTTTTAGCTGTGAGTCACTCTTGCGGCCCCGCATATTGCGGATCAGCCAAAGGGCGACCCCTGTGATCAGCAGGGTTACCCCTACAGTCGTCATGCCCTTGAATGTCTCGGATATCACATCATTGAACAGAAAGCCGACGATGCCTGCGGGAATCGTGGCAAGGACCAGATAAATAATGAACATAAAATCAGAGCGGGCTGCTTCTTCGCGGCGGATCAGGTAAGCCCATCCGTTAATGCACAGACGGATAATATCCTGGCGGTAAATAATCAGGACCGCCAGCAGCGATGCGAAATTGACCAGTACCTCGAAGGACAGTCCTTCAATATGTAAGCCGAATAAATTTTGGGCAATAATCAGATGCCCGCTGGAGGAGACCGGGATCGGCTCCGTCAGACCTTGAAACAAACCTAACAGCGCATACTTCACATTCAACCAAAATTGTTCCATGTAGCGTACAACACCTCACTAATGTAATTGATGCAGAAAAACCATTCCATTGACGTACCGCCGGGCAAGCGCATGGAAGCTTGACGTATGTACGGATATAATCGCAACATGGAGGGCGCTTTGCAGCGCCTTTTGCTGCTGCTCCGTCAAACTGCTGTGCATGGCGGCGTTCTCATAAGCAATCTCGTCAATCAGCTTATCCCATCTGGCGATCGGATCGCCCTGCTCCCCGGATACCGCTTTGATGCGGGAATCCAATTCCTCGAACAAGGAAGCATAGGCGGCATAAAACTCCAGTGGCTCAACCATCCCCGCAGCCCGCTCGGAATGTTCCCTGAAAATAATGCCGAAATATTTCCGTATCGATTCATAATCAAGCGTGGATCGCAAATCCTCAATAATAAAGAACAGTGCAATCTGCTGCAAAGAGTACCTTTTTCCCTCTGAAGGCTGTCCGATAAATGACTTGAAGTCTCTTTTTACCCAATTTTGAACAGAAGTAACTGAAAATTGGGTATACTCAATATGAGCCCCCAATGAAACGATGTCATGCAGGGAAAATGCGGGATTAACCCCGGATTTAATCATGCGTTCCATGACAGGCGAGAGGGATGTGGCGATAAAGGCATTCATCGATTCGCCCTGTTCCATTTCACGCTGGTGGCGGATCCGCCAGCTGTTCTGAACAATGCTGAGCGGCGAGATTTGCGATGACCGGCTTAATGCGTACAGCAGACAGGCCATTTCTTTACGGGTCAGGGTCAAGGTTTCCATGCCAAGTCACCTCGTTTATGTCTTGAAATATAAGAAGCGGATCGGCTTTGCAGGCAATATGCGCTTGTAAGCCTCAGGGTTTTTTCCGGATGTCTGCCACAGATGGAATAAGGCTTGTCTAAGGGCAAGCAGCAGGAAGATGGACTAATTCCAAATCAGGGAACCGTCTTTTGTTAATGATAAATTGGGATGCGCCCGGTGTCAAAGCCTTAAATGGAAGAGCGGACCGTATTTCATCCCGAAACAAATGAAAATCAGACCATTTCAGGTGAATTTCCCTTAATTGGCGGTTTGAGTGTAAAACTTATCCAATATATAATAAGGTTCATGAAACAGGTTCATATGAACCTGAAACGACAATAATTTCATTTGCCTACAAGAAGGAAGGATGACATGCTTCTCAATTTATTTTTAGTGGCGATATTAATCATTTTGACTGCATTCTTTGTTGCGACGGAATTCGCAATTATCCGCATTCGTCCCAGCCGGGTGGATCAGATGGTGGTTGAGGGGAAGAAAAATGCACTGGCAGTTCAACGGGTCACCACCAATCTGGACGGTTATCTATCTGCCTGTCAGCTCGGGATTACGATTACGGCTCTTGCGCTCGGCTGGCTGGGTGAGCCGACAGTTGAGAGCCTGCTGCGTCCCTTGTTCGAGCGGATTCAGATTGGCGAGAACCTGACGCACATTCTCTCATTCGGTATTGCATTTTTCCTGATGACGTATCTGCACGTTGTGCTTGGCGAGCTCGCTCCCAAGACACTGGCGATTCAGAAGGCGGAGCAGATCTCCGTTCTGTGCGCACCGCTGATCATTGTCTTCCATAAAATCATGTATCCGTTCATTTGGATGCTGAATGGCTCGGCGAATAAGCTTATCCGTCTGTTCGGCATGAAGCCGGCCAGCGAACATGAGGAAGCACACTCTGAAGAAGAAATCCGGATCATCCTGTCCGAAAGCTATCAGAGCGGCAAAATCAACAAGACGGAATTCGGTTATGTAAACCGGATCTTCAACTTTGATGAGCTGCTTGCGAGGGAAATTATGATTCCCCGCACCGACATGATGTGCTTGTACGCCAACAAGTCGCTGGAGGAAAATATTACGATCATCAAAAGAGAACAGTATACCCGCTTCCCCGTTGCAATGGAGAACAAGGACAACATTGTCGGGATGATTAATACAAAGCAGTTCTTTCTCAGCTATGACAACCAGAAGGATTTTGACCTGAAGAAGCTGCTGCGCCCCGTTCTTACCGTATCCGAGGTGATGCCGGTGAAGTTGCTGCTGAAGCGGATGCAGCAGGAGAATGTACATATTGCGCTGTTAATGGACGAATATGGCGGTACTTCAGGGATGATTACAATTGAAGATATCCTGGAGGAGATTGTCGGGGAAATCCGTGATGAATTCGACCAGGATGAGAAGCGGGAAATTGAGCAGCTTGACGAGAACCACTACCTTGTGGAAGGTGTTGCGCTCATCGACGAAATTAACGAGCTGCTGGATATTAACCTGGAGCATGAGGATGTAGACTCCATCGGGGGCTGGATCTATGCACAGCAGCCTGATCTGGAAAAAAATGTGGAGTGGCATTTTGAGAATTTGACCTTCATTGTGCGGGAACGTGATAAGCGCCGTATCCGAAAGATCGAAATTATTAAACAGGACCATCATGATCAAATGGAGACGGTTGAAAACAGTTGATTCCGATGATTTTACATGTTAGAATTTATGACATATAAAAATTATCGCCAACAACATCTTTGATCAAAGAGACACTACAAGGGGCGAAGCCGGCGTAGTGTCTCTTTTTTTATGGGCAAAAAAGCCAATCACAGGTTAATTGACTGCATGAAGGCGATGCTGCCCTCTATACTTTTTAAGTGAGGGGAAAAAAGATGACAAGAGCAGTGTTTGATGTCCAAAAATACGCCGTATTACTTCTCATTTGTCTTGTTGCCGCAGGCTGCTCAAGTACCGCTGACAAGCCCTCTCCAACGGGGGAAAACATGGCAGAGGTGAAGAATTCCCTTGTGCTCGCTGTTGGCCCGGAGCCTGAAGAAGGCTTTGATCCGACAGCCGGATGGGGCCGCTATGGTTCACCGCTATTCCAGAGCACGCTGCTCAAACGGAACAATGAACTTGCGATTACGGGTGATTTAGCGCTTGGTTATGAGGTGTCAGCGGACGGAAAGCACTGGACGGTCAAGCTGCGGGAGGATGCCCGCTTCTCGGACGGAGAAGCCGTGACCGCAGAAGACGTCAAATTTACATTTGAAACGGCAGCCGGAGGGGGCTCGGTCATCGATTTGACCAATATGGCTTCTGTATCGGCACCCGACAAGTTTACGGTGGAATTTGAACTGAAGGAGCCTCAGTCCACCTTCGTCTCTCAGCTGGTTGCAACGGGTATTGTGCCGCAGCACGCCTATTCAGCGGGCTATGCAAACAAGCCGGTCGGCTCTGGCCCATATGTTCTGGTCCAGTGGGATAAAGGGCAGCAGGTGATTGCCGAGGCGAATCCCTACTATTACGGGGACAAACCCCGTTTTAAAAAGCTTGCTTTGTTGTTCTTGAGTGAGGATGCTGCTTTTGCCGCGGCAAAAGCAGGAGAGGTCGATATCGCCTATATTCCCGCAACCTTCAGTACACAGCAGGTTCCAGGCATGAGGCTGGAGACGGCGCGGACAGTGGATAACCGGGGCATTGCTTTTCCTTATGTGAAGGCGGGAGAGCAGACAGCAGAAGGCTACCCGGTCGGAAATGATGTGACAGCCGACATTGCCATCCGCAAAGCGATTAATATTGCGGTAGACCGCAAAGCGCTGGTGGAGGGGGTGCTGGAGGGGCACGGAACACCCGCTTATACAATTGTGGACGGGCTGCCCTGGTGGAATGAGTCTTCAAGATTTGCAGACGGCAATCTGGAAGATGCCCGCGCAATACTCGGACAAGGCGGGTGGTCGGATCAGGATGGTGACGGCATCGTAGAGAAGGACGGGCTGAGCGCTTCGTTTCATCTGCTCTATCCGGCTAATGATGTGATCCGCCAGTCGTTGGCAATTGCTGTGGCAGACCGGGTCAAATCCATTGGCATTGAGATCATTGTAGAGGGAAAAAGCTGGAGCGACATCGACCGGCTGAAGCATGCACATGCGGTCGTATGGGGGTGGGGCAGCCAGGACCCGATGGAAATGTACAATGTATACAGCAGCAAGTATAGAGGCGCAGGCTATTATAATACGAATTATTACAGTAATGCTGCTGTGGATGAATGGATGGACAAGGCGCTTCGTGCCGGGAGCGAGCAGGAAGCGGCCGGGTACTGGAAGAAAGCGCAATGGGACGGCAAGACAGGACTCAGCATGGCTGGAGATGCCCCATGGGCCTGGCTCGTCAATATCGACCATCTGTATTTGGTGAAGGAGCAGCTCCATATCGGCAAGCAGCGGATTCATCCTCACGGCCATGGCTGGCCGGTGACGGATAATATCGAAGAGTGGGACTGGATGCCATGATACGCAGCCTGCTCAAATTTCTGCTGGGAAAGATGCTGCGGCTTGTTGTACTTCTTGCAGCGATCAGTATTCTCTCGTTCATGATGGTCAAGATGGCACCAATTGATCCGGTGCAGGCTTATGTCGGGGCGGACCTGCTGAAGGTGAGCGAGGCACAGCGTGAACAAATCGCCGCCTATTGGGGACTGGATCAGCCTCCGCTTGCACAGTTCCTGACCTGGGGGAGTGCTGTCTTGAAGGGAAACTTGGGCACCTCCATGACATTCAGGCAGCCGGTGACGGATGTCATTGCCGAGCGGTTCCTAAGCTCGCTTGCGCTTATGGTCAGCGCCTGGGCGTTGTCTGGCCTGATCGGCTTCGCGGCAGGGGCGGCTGCCGCAATGAACCGCAATACATGGGTGGACCGCATGATCCATTGGTATTGCTATACGCTAGCAGCAACCCCTGCATTCTGGCTCGGCTTGCTGCTAATTATGGTCTTCTCCGTCTGGCTGGGCTGGTTTCCGCTTGGGCTGGGTGTTCCGGCAGGGATGGCGGCAGACCAGGTGACGCTGGGCGACCGGATCTATCATATGTTTTTGCCGGCGCTCGTGTTAAGCGTGACTGGTATCGCCACAATTGCACTGCATACGAGACAAAAGCTCGCGGAGGTGCTGGACAGCGATTATATTATATTTGCCAGAGCGAGAGGGGAGCGGGGATTTGGACTGTTTTGGCGTCATGGCCTGCGCAATATTGCACTGCCTGCGCTGACCCTTCAGTTCGCTTCCTTTAGCGAGCTGTTCGGGGGAGCTGTACTGGCGGAGCAGGTATTTGCCTATCCGGGTCTCGGACAGGCAACGGTACAGGCCGGACTGCGCGGTGATGTGCCGCTGCTGCTCGGGATTGTGTTGTTCAGCACCTGCTTTGTATTTGCGGGAAATATGATCGCGGATCTTCTCTATACGATTATTGATCCGAGAATCCGATCCAGGGACGGGGGCGATCCGCTTGAAGCCGGATAATCTTGCTATGCCGGACACAGCTTCAGGGGGGAAGTGGCTGAACCGCCGCCAGCGTGCGGTGATTGCGGCAATAGCCTCGGCCATGGTGCTGTTCGCGGTTCTGGGGTTTGGGCTGGCACTTCCAGGGAGCGGGCTGGATGCCCGGCTTGAAATCAGAAACCAGCCGCCCTCATTATCACACCTGTTCGGAACGGACTGGCTGGGCAGGGATATGCTGACCCGGACATTAAAGGGCTTGACACTCAGCATCTTTGTCGGCCTTGCAGCAGCTGCCAGCAGTGTACTCATTGCTGCCATAATGGGTCTTGCCGCTGCAATGGGAGGAAGATATATGGACCACATTATTGGATGGATCACGGACTTATTTCTCAGTGTTCCGCACCTGGTAACGCTGATCCTGATCTCCTTTATTCTGGGCGGTGGCGTAAAAGGGGTATTGATTGGCATTGCGGTGACGCATTGGCCTGCAATGGCACGGATGATTCGTGCCGAGCTGCTGCAGCTCAGAGAGACGGATTATGTCCGGTTATCCAGCCGGCTTGGCCGGTCGCGCTGGTGGATTGCCACCCGGCATCTGCTTCCTCATCTGCTGCCGCACTTGTTGACAGGAATGTTGCTTATTTTTCCTCATGCCATTTTGCACGAAGCCTCGATTACATTTTTGGGCTTGGGGCTGTCGCCTCATCAGCCTGCAATCGGCATTATTTTATCCGAATCAATGCGCTATTTGTCAACAGGCCTGTGGTGGCTGGCCTTTTTCCCGGGAGCTGCTCTGCTGCTTATTGTCCGTTCATTCGACCGGGTGTCGGAGTATATCCGCCTGCTCATTCATCCGGCATCTGCACAGGAATGAATTACAGTGTGCGGCGGGTTTGTGAAATAGGTGCTGCAGTGTTGGGCGGATAAGTTTCACTAAAGAAACGGAACCCGGATAGCCCATTACACTTATATAGAATTGAGGAAGGTTCTTGTACAAGGGGGAGCAGTCATGACGGTACTGGAAATCCGAAATTTATCGGTGTTTTTCTCACGATATTACAATTGGTTCCGCAAGCGTACAGAAGCTTGCCTGAACGGACTTGAGCTGTCTGTGGGTGCCGGCCAGCTGGTTGCAGTCATCGGGTCCAGCGGCTCGGGCAAAAGCCTGCTCGCTCATGCTGTGATGGGTATTTTGCCTCGTAATGCCGGCTGGAGCGGGCAAATGCTGTATAAGGGGGAATTGCTGACCCCGCAGCTTCAGCAAAGACTGCGGGGCAGGGAGCTTGCTCTTGTGCCGCAATCTGTCAGCTATTTGAACCCGCTCATGCAGGTTGGCAAGCAGGTCCGAATGTCTGGCGGAGGTGTGCGAAGCCGGACGGAACTCAGATCGATGTTCCGGCGCTATGGATTGGAGAGTCAGGTGGAGAGGATGTATCCGTTCCAGTTGTCAGGAGGAATGATGAGACGTGTGCTGGTATCGACGGCAACACTCGGTGGTGCCGAACTGATCATTGCCGATGAGCCGACGAGCGGCCTGCATGCGGAACTGGCCCAGGAGACCGTGATGCGGTTTCGCGAGCTGGCAGATGAAGGGAGTGCAGTGCTGCTGATCACGCATGATCTGGAGTCGGTGCTCCCTTACGCGGATGCGATTGCGGTATTGTATGGCGGGACGAGCATAGAAGTGGCTCCTGCGCATTATTTTTCCGGGGACGGCACCATGCTCAGACATCCGTATAGCCGTGCATTGTGGACGGCTTTGCCGCGTAATGAGTTCACTCCGCCGAAAGGCAAGCCTCTTGTCCGACCGGCAAGAAGCGCGGCGGGCTGTCCATATCGGGAATATTGTGAGTCCGCAAGCGAGGCCTGCCGCTCAGGGCAAATCCCGGTGCGCCGAGTAAACGAGGGGTGGGTGAGGTGCATCGATGCGACTTGAAGCACAGCAGTTGGGCTATAGGCTGGCAAAAGATAATTGGCTGTTCCGCAACATTGATTTGACGCTGGAACCGGGGCAAATAACAGGCTTAATGGGTCCAAGCGGAGCAGGCAAGTCGACAATTGCCCGGATTTTAGCGGGATTTATCCAGCCTGCCGAAGGGAGTGCCGTTCTGAAGAAAGCGCTTCAGCACGAAAACAGGGAGCGTTCCTCTGCCATAGGAGGGGCTGTCACGGATAAGCAGGGATGGAAGCGCAGGCGAACTGACGGCTCAATAGTCCGGAAGCCGGGTGGGAATACTGTCCCGTACCCCGTTCAGCTTATCTTTCAGCATCCGGAGCAGGCGGTCAATCCGAAATGGAAGCTCCAGCGAATTGTGGAGGAGGGGGCGAAGCCTGATCAGGAGCTGCTTTCTCTGCTCGGCATTGATCCGGGTTGGCTGGATCGGTATCCGCGCGAGTTGTCCGGGGGTGAATTGCAGCGCTGCTGTCTGGCAAGAGCCCTGGCTTGCAAGCCGAGTTTTCTCATAGCCGATGAGATGACTTCCATGCTTGATGCGATTACACAGGCGCAAATCTGGCATGCAGTCCTTGGCATTGCGCAGCAGCAGGGCATGGGACTACTGGTAATCAGTCATGACCAGCCGCTTATCAGGCGTTTGTGTGACCGTGTGATTTATCCATGGGAAACGGCTAACGAAAATAAAAAGGTTACGGTTAGAGGTTAAGGCAAGTAAATGTGCGAATATTGAATTGAATCCTAAAAGATGCCCTTTCGGAAGGATGGCAGGTGTTGGCCCTTGTTATCCGCAGACGGCAATCCGAATCTGGCGATGTATTCGCTTATTGTAACGGCTGTGCTGAACGTTGCGTTTAACTACTTGTTTTTATTTGAGCTGGATTTTGGAGTTAAAGGCTCGGCATGGGGACTGATTTGTGCGGCTGCAGTTGGCGCATCTATTTTGTTTCTGCATTTTTTTCGTAAAGAGAGTACGCTTAGATTCCGGAAGTTTTCATTTTCGTGGGATCTGCTGAAAAATACGTTCATCATTGGTTTTCCCAGCTTTATTGCGGAAGTCGGCATTGCAGTTTTTACAACTGGTTATAACATTGCGATGGTCAAATGGGCGGGGACTGCCGGCGTATCCGCCTTCTCAATATTGAACTATCTCCATAGTGTTATTTTGATGGCATTCCTGGGGATGGGATCAGCAATTCAGCCGCTGATCAGCTTTTATCGTGGAGCAAAGCTTAGAACCAGGGAAAAGGAAACCATACGAATTGCGGTTAAGACAGCAGTCGGAATTGGTTTTGGGGTTCTGCTGATCGGCTTCTTCGGCGCGAATCTGATGGTGTCTGTATTTGGGAACTTTGCCGAAGAAGTAAGGCAGCTTGCGGTAGACGGTATTCGCCTGTTCTTTATAGCTTATCTATTTATGGGTGTGAACTTTGTTATGATGACCTATTTTCAGGCTACTGAACAGGTGAAAATGGCAATCTGGATCACAATTGCCCGGGAAATTTTGCTGATGGTGGCGATATTGCTCGTATTGCCTCATTTTATCGGAGTTAATGGAATCTGGCTGGCGATTCCGATTTCCGAAGCGATCGTCGTGCTGACCATTTATTTATATTTGAGAAAGCGGAGCAGGGCGGCTGCGCCGGTTAGCCTGTAAAATTAATAAACAAAGCCAGCCGTCTGTGAACTGAACGGCTGGCTTTTGCTTTATTCAGGCAGCTGGCTTGTAATGAACGCGCTAATAATTAGCGTCTCCGCGATCCGCGTGTGTTCTTGCCTCTAAGGCCTACTGGTCCGCAGCATACATCTTTATAGGAAACCGGGTAGTAATGTTTTGGAACAGGAACAATGTGATGTTGGTTGATAACTTCAATTGGATGGACAATTGGCTGGGCTTGCGGGTGGAACGTATTGTTGTATACTTGTGTTGGGGCTGTTACGATAGGGCTTAATTGGTTAGGGCCAGTTCCAGCAGGACCAACTTGGTTACAAGGGTTGTGATGGTGATGGTGATGATGACCATAAGACATTCACTTCAACACCTTTCCGAAGTTTTAGTTACGATGTCAGTATACGCACAGGGGCTAAAAAAGCCTGTACATTAGCCTGTGTGCATTTGTAATTCCGCATTTGTCTCCTAATGGCTAAATATCACGCCACTTCGTGTGCAGGGGTCGGGTGCTGTTCAGGAGCATGCAAATAATAAACCCGATATAGCCTCCTCAGGGAGGTTTTTTTGATGGCTTTTCCGCTCATATTGAAATTAATTCGCCTTTACAAGCAAAAATAGTTATGTTAGATTAACCGATATACCAATCATCCTACGTTTGAAGAAAGGGGTGTCAGTCTTATGACAATTAAGAAGACCAGCCGCTCCACATTAGTGGAACAGGTAACGGAACAGATCGAGCAAATGATTGAAAGCGGACAGTGGAAAGTAGGGGAGAAGATCCCGCCTGAACCCGAGCTTATGGAGCAATTTGCTGTCAGTCGAAATACACTGCGGGAAGCGATTCGCTCGCTGGTACATGCCGGAATGCTGGAAACCAGACAAGGAATCGGGACCACAATAAAATCGGATACGAATTTGGGATTGGCTTTGGAGAAAAAAATTCAAAAGAGCAGGCTTGTGGATACGCTTGAAGTGCGGCTGGCACTGGAACGGGAGGCGGCCCAACTGGCAGCCGAGAGAAGGACAGCTGAAGACCTGGAGCATCTTAGGGCTTGTCTGGAGCGCTGCAAAACGGCAAGTGAGGGTGAGGATACTCTCCACTTTGCCGATATGGATGTTGCCTTTCATAAAGCAGTTGTCCGGGCCACACATAATCCGATGTTTATTGAACTCTATGAGCATATTACCGATTCCCTGCACAAGAGCATCTGCGATATTATGAGCCTGAACCCGGCATGCTTTG
This sequence comes from Paenibacillus pinihumi DSM 23905 = JCM 16419, assembly GCF_000422505.1. GTDB lineage: Bacteria > Bacillota > Bacilli > Paenibacillales > Paenibacillaceae > Paenibacillus_D > Paenibacillus_D pinihumi. The sequence goes on from NZ_KE383865.1 coordinate 647,834, forward strand.
GAAAAGAGATCCATGATGATCTTTTTGAAGCCATTGGGAAGGGTGATCCGCAATTGGCAGTAGAAAGTGTAAACAACTATTTAAAACAAGTCAAAGCTTCAATGCTTCCGATTATTGAGCAATAAATGGGTGGATTCATCCATCGTGAACAAGACCAGCAGGAGGATAACTTCATGAGCACGTCGAATCAAGACCGTTCCCAACCAAAGTCAAATTTCCAGGGGCGTACCCTGACTCCATGGCTATTATTGACGGGAATCATTTTCATTGCTGCCACTATGCGCGCGCCGTTAACTTCAGTAGGACCGTTAATTGGCCTTATTCGTGAAACTATGCATATTTCTAATACCTTGGCAGGGCTGATTACGACCTTACCGTTGTTTGCCTTTGCTATTTTCTCGCCATTTGTGCCCGCGCTGGGCAGAAAGTACGGGATCGAGCAGGTCATGTTCGCATCCATTATTCTGCTCACCACAGGCATTGTCATCCGTTCACTATCAGGCGCAATAGGCCTTTTCGCGGGGACAGCTATTTTAGGGCTTGCGATCGCAGTTAGCAATGTGCTGCTGCCCGGTCTGATCAAGCGTGAATTTCCGCATAAACTGGGTATGATGACGGGGATCTACTCGATTTCAATGAATCTGTGCGGAGCAATCGCCTCCGGGATTAGTGTGCCGATGGCAGTCGGACTCGGCATGGGGTGGAGCGGTGCATTAGCCGTTTGGGGAATTATGAGTCTGATTGCAGTCCTGTTATGGCTGCCGCAGGTGAAACGCCGTGAGAATCGTACTTCCGCTACGGTCCATGCGGCCAGAGATAAAGTGAATTTGTGGCGTTCGCCATTAGCCTGGCAGGTGACGTTTTTCATGGGACTGCAATCAACGCTCTTCTATGTTACGGCAGCCTGGCTACCGGATATCTTGGCCGAACAGGGTATTTCTGCAGATCAATCCGGTTGGCTGCTTTCCATTTTGCAATTGGCGCTGCTCCCTTTAACGTTCATTGTTCCGATTATCGCCGGACGTATGTCCAGTCAGCGCCCCTTGGTTGTTCTGTCATTTTTATTTGTTGTAAGTGCTATTTTGGGTCTGTTGTATGGAAGTGCCGGTGCTATTGTGATATGGATCATTTTGCTTGGTATTGGCATTGGCTTTGCATTCGGGCTGGCGCTAATGTTCTTCGGATTGCGGACCCGGAATGCCCAGGAAGCAGCAGAACTTTCCGGAATGGCACAATCCTGTGGTTACTTGCTCGCCGGGACCGGTCCGGTCCTGTTCGGATTTTTGCATGATGTGACGCATAGCTGGTCTACTCCGCTATATGTGCTGCTTGGCGCGGCTATTCTGCTCCTCATATTTGGTCTTGGAGCATCGCGCAACCGGTATGTGGGGGAGAATCCCAATTAAAGTTTTTTAAAGCGATACAACAGCCATGAAAGGCAAACGAGTGCTCCGAAGCTTGGGGCACTCGTTTTGTTATTGAACCTTTTGAAGAAAATCGGCTTAACCAGACCAGGTTTATACCCAGAACTCAAGCTGTTGTCTTTTGTTATTGGCATACTGGATCACCTGTGCACAGCGCTTCTGGCCGATCTTTTCGGTGATAAAGTGGATCACTTCCAGGCTGCCTTCACAGTCGACCGGGATTACGATCTCTTGATTGATATCATGAATGATAATGTGTCCGCCTCCAAATTTGGAGACAGACACAGCCAGAACGTCTTTAAAATCTATTTTTACGACTTTGCTCCGGAGTCTGACAGTGATAGACTCATCATTGACTATGGTCTCAGTGGAAGAGATGGACGCCCACATCATGCCGGACAGCAATCCGGCAATGACGCATATTCCGCCAATATTTGTTTTGAGCTCTGTGCTTTCTATAAACAAAAGGGCTAGAGCAAAAATGGCGAAAAGCGAAAGGGTGGTAAATTTCGCTGCCTGTCGGACAATTTTTTGATTTTTGCCTGCGGTAATGACCAATTCCCCATATTCATTTCGTTTTGCTGGTCGAAGGGCATACAAACCAATTTTTCTATTTATAAATCTGGCTAATCCCCAATTCATTTCTTAACCCCCCGTATTTGAGTGTTTATCAAGAAGCAGATGACTGATCATCGGTACCTGTGGGAATGGCGGATTCCTTTTTTCTGGTCAGCATTTTCTTGATAAGTGCAAAAATGCCACCTACAGCTGCTATGACGATGAAGATAAATTTTTTGCCGAATGCGGCTATCAAACCGATGAGCCCTGCTTTTTTGGCAACTGCCAGCCCTGCGCCTCCGAGCACAAGTGCGCTAAGTCCATACTCAGACACTTTATCTGTTCCTTCAATGAAATCTACATATCGTTTTCCTTCATTGACTTGAAGCTTGGGCATTATTTTAGTATCGAGCGTAACCCGGTTGGCTTCCCGCTCAGCAGGATCAGAGACCAGAATGGCGGAAATATAGCCTTCCCTCGTTAACAAGCGTTCATGATAGTTAACAAGGGGTTCCTTAGCTTCATTCTCAAACATCATGGACCAGGTCAAGTTATGCGTCTTGTCGTCATAGAAAGGCTCCACGTCCCACCCGGCTACATAAAGGCGGCTTTCTGGTTCAAGCTCTTTGTTTGCTTCTTCCGATCCGTCCTTGTAGCTTTTCAAAATGGCATTGGCATCGATCTTTTTTTTCTCGTCATCATAAATATGACCGGATTCCTCGTATTCGAAGTACACGACCCAATTTTGATTCTCATCAAGCGGATGAATGCTTCCGATCTCCTTGCCGGATGGTTTGAAGTTCCAATCTCTTTGCAGTTTTATCGTGTCGGCCCCATCAAGGAATGTAAACTCTTCGTTCAGGTCCACAGTTGCCATACTTCCCAAAGATATCTTTTTCCCGCCTTCAATCCAGTTGTAATTATTCTCCGCAGATACAGAAGACCCCCATAATAAAATTAGGGTTAGAACTAATCCAATCGATCTTTTCATCATGTCTATACTCCTTTTTAGCTGGTGTTCGGTGCCTTTCATTCATTGCTTTCCACATTTTTCAATCAAATGGATTTCATTGGATTTAAACACAATAATATTTCGGCGGGTGAAAAGGTTTTTTGAAGTGGATATTTGTGGACATTTTGTGAACGCGGCAAACGGGATAGTCTAAATGAAGTGAAATATAGAGGCTTTCCTGAGGCACTCGTTGGGGGATAACCAGTCGTATTTGAACAACAACAATTTAGGAAGCGATGGTCACGATATTTTTCTAGAGGAGCGTATCCGGCTTTTCTTGCAAAATAAAAAGCCCGTACTCTGCTATATAAGCAAAATACGGGCTTTGAATACAATTTAGGATGCGGTCGAGAGGACTCGAACCTCCACGTCATTGCTGACACTAGAACCTGAATCTAGCGCGTCTGCCAATTCCGCCACGACCGCATGTTGTTTTCAACAGAAAATAATATATCACGATTCGGGGGGATTGGTCAAGCACTGTTGTGGAATATTTTTCAGGGAATGATTTTACCATCTATGTTAGGGGAGCTTATCAAATCTGTTTTCCTGGGCATCAATTAAAGCCAGCTTGTAGTTGAGCTTTTCCAGCGTTTTCATCAAAAGAGAAATTTGTATGATGCAATCGATGATTCATTATCCGTTTGAGTACGCAAATGAGCAAGAAGTCGCTGATCAAGTGTATGCTGCTGCCTCCGATACTTCAAACAGACTGCGTTACCTTGCGGGACCGGATGTGGAAGAGATGGCAAAGCTGAGATGGACCGCGTCAGAGGAGCAGTATCTTTCAACGATGCGAGGGCTGTTGGGTCACACTGAATGGTGCCGGAACAAGAAAGCCTAAGATGGGAAAAAGGAAACTTATTAACAATCAGATCCCCTCACATCTACCAGTTTGAATGGCATTCCGCATGAGCTGAACGGAATGCTGATGGATGGAGGGGGATTTTTATAAAGGGAATTTTGCAATGAATTGAACAATTGCATAAAGAAAGAGCAAATCTGAGCAATGGCATTTGACCCAAAGCGTGTTAGTCTGAATGTATGGAAGCATACTTTGCAAGGAAGGCGGGATCATTTTGTCATACTTATCAGTCAGTACCTGGAGTCTGCATCGTTTATTGGGGCCGCTGCGCTGGACTATCTGGGATGAGGAGACGGGCACACACCGTACAACACAGCAGGATCAGCCTGAAGTGATGACATTGCTGGAGCTTCCGCAGGAAGCCGCGGCCCGGGGGTTCAAAGCAGTGGAGATTTGTCATTTTCATTTCCCGTCCGTGGAACCGGAATATTGTGCCCGGCTCCGGGAGTCATTCCGTGAGGCAGGGATTTCATTCGATACGCTGCTGCTCGATTACGGTGATTTAACTTCGGGCAATCCTGAACGAGTGGAGTCTGACCTGGAGCTGATGCGCAATTGGATAGAGACAGCATCCCGGTGTGGTGCCAGACAGATTCGTATTGTTGCTGGGGAAGCTGAACCGACAAATCAAGCTGCGTTGAAGCAGTCTGCCCGTTTGTTTGCTGAGCTTGGGTATTTTGCAGCAGACAAGCAAGTAAGAGTTGTAACAGAAAATTTCAAAGCGCTTACTTCGACTGGAGAAAATTGCCTTGAACTGCTTCGCGTTGCGGGGGACGCGGTTCGAATAATTACAGACTTCGGAAACTTCAAAGGGCAAGCAAAATACGTCGAGCTGGCAATGACTGCACCATATTCGGTATCGGTGCATGCCAAGCCGCATTACGATGAAAACGGGCATCCTGATCAGGAGGAGTTCGAGCGTTGCCTTCGTGCAGTGAGTGCAGCGGGGTATCGGGGGCCTTATGTGCTGATCTATGACGGACCAGGTGATATGTGGGAGGGATTGGAGAGAATTCGGGACATTGTCGAACCGTTCGCGTCGAGTCATGGCTCGTTGTAGCGGAATGGGCAGTAAAGCCCGCCAGATACTGATCCACGGGTTTTACTGCCCATTGAAAAAAATCAGATTAGGGGTTGACAGTCAGTTTATATATTAGATATACTATAAAAGTCGCTTGAAGGAAATAAATTATGTACTTCAGCAATAACACGCGGTCGTGGCGGAATTGGCAGACGCGCTAGATTCAGGTTCTAGTGTCAGCAATGACGTGGAGGTTCGAGTCCTCTCGACCGCATCATACCCTACAATCAAACTCTTCTTCGGAAGGGTTTTTATTTTTGCGCTATACAGCACTGTAATGATAGTTGAATTGAAGTTTCAGGTAAGGATCAGTCCGGAGATGTTGTTGTTTCGTAAGTTGTACGATAAAAAAAGATGCCGGGCTGGGAACTGACACATTGGCGTCGAGCGCCATATAGTCCATAACTCATGAGATCACGCCCCATTGCGTGCCTGCACGTGCAAAATCACTGGCCGGCTTGCCGCCTACTTATATCAGCAACGGCAGCATTGCATGTATACCCCGGATATCATCATTTGTCCCCAATGTTTCGGAATGCACATTATTCTCAAATCCGTTCACGATCGGGGCTGCTTACAGTTTTATGAAATGATTCGGGCACCAATGGCCAAGGGAGCACTGGAGACAGCAGGCACAACAACCTGGAATGATTCTGATACGGTGGAATTGCCATTCACGCCTACCTTCAGGATATCAAGTCCATACCACCCTGAAATATTCCCCCACTCATTGGTTGGCGAGTAGCGGTAGCCAATTCCGTTGTAGTAAAGACAAGGAAACAATGATCCGCCTGTACTTCCGATGAAAATTCGATACTTGCGATAAGAATTGCTGTTATTATAAATAGGCAAAGTAACATTGATTTGCTGCCCGTAGTTCCCCAAAACTCCACCTGAAGCTAAACCGCTATAGTCCGCTACCCAAGGAACATCCGTTCCATTGAAAGTATCCCCTGCAGCTGCAAGTGTATAATATCTCCCTTTAGAGTCAGTAGGGGATAGAGCATTGAAAACCGTTGTATTCCAATATCCGCCTTGACCGATACCGCGAACCCGGTTCGTTCCATCTACAGCTGCAGCAGCATTTCCATTTCCAGAATTAGAAATGTAGGCCAAATCCCAAAGGGTTACACTAGCATCACTGTTATCATTAGCATTTTTGACACTTACTCGGGCTATGATGCCAAACACGCCACCGTGAGGAATCTGTCCTTGTAAAAATATATTTCCGTAGCCTCCTGGTTGGACCGTTACAGAGAGCGGGGAATTCATGCTTGTGTTCCAAAAAGACAACCAGGCATTCGAATCCGGTTGCACGCCTGCATATTTGGTAGTTCCATAATTAGATGAGGTAATTCTTACAGGGAAAGCGTTTGGATTGTGAATAAGAATGCAGTTCGTAAGTGCTGATCCTGTTTTGTTAGAATGCCAAGTATAGATTTGGCCTGTTCCTTTAACCGGTGCCCGGTTCAGATAATAGCCGCTATCTGCTGTCGCGGTATTTAAGACGGATTCAGGATTGTTGGAGTAAAAGAAGAACCCCCCTGAAAGGCTGGTCGTACCCGTTCCGCGAGGAGCCGGGCTATCGTATCCAAATAAAAATGGGGAACTATTATTAATCACAACTACACCCATCTTCATCCCTCCATAACAATGAATTGAATTGCAGTGCCATCTCAGTGCAATATATGAGAAGTGTTTCTTAGATTCTTGGAGGAATAACATAAAAATTAAAAAAAAGGCAAACGGCATATGTTTTGGGGCGGTAAATAATAGAGCAGGAAAGCTGACAATGCCAAGATATTCTTGCATGTGCAACCATTTCAAAAAAATGGCGTCTTTATGTATAGATTAAATTCTGGAGGTATATATGTTGAAAAAATGGATGTTCGCTTTACTGGCTTCGATGGTGCTGACTGTACCCGTTTTTGCTGATTCCAGCTATGCAGATCCTGCAATGATTCAGTTGAATGACGGGAAGCTGGAGAATAACCGGCTAATGATTCCATTGCGGGTTGTATCGGAGCAATTAGGTGCAAAAGTGAACTGGGATCAGCAAAGCAAAACGGTGACCATTTTCAAAGATCATACCACGGTAAAGCTGACTCTGAATTCGACGCAAGTACAGGTAAATCAATTGACGGTTACGCTGGATGTACCTGCTAAATTGTATAATGGATCACGGACGTATGTTCCATTGCGGTTTGTCAGCCAAGCGATGGGAGCGGAAGTCAGCTGGAATCAGCAGGCGCTGCAGGCAACGATTCAAACAACAGAAAAAAAGATTGTCATTGGTATGGAACAGGGGAAAGTCGAGGTGCCATCGTCCAAGCGGATTACAGAGCAACGGGCAAAAGTTATTGTTGAAAAGTTGAACGAAGCAACCAACATTTCCTCTATTAAGCAAATTCGCTCGTATTTTAGTCCGTATTTCACGGATAAATTTATCCATACAATAATTCAAAATAAGGGACTCGCCTATGATAGCAAATTTACCCGTATTTGGCCCTCGGCCATTTCGTATAAGGACCAAAACACAGCAACTCTGATTCAGTCCACAGAGCCGGATTCCAAGTATGGCACGAGCCAAACCTTATATCGCAAGGTGACGCTTGTGTTCACATCAAAGGGCTGGAAAGTTGATGGAGTCTCATTCGAGCTTGTTGATGAAATATTAAATCCATAAAGAAAACCAGCTCATTTAACAAATGAGCTGGTTTTCTTTTATCCGTTAGCTTGAGACGCCAATTAATCAATCATATGTATGAACCATTCCCCTTGTTTATTTGGTTGAATGGCATAGAACATTTTTACATCCTCAACTGTCCCTGCTGTTGTATCCAGCCGTTGTCCGATAACAGTAATGTGAACCTCATGCTCGTTAGGCAAATCGTATTTCATGCTTTCGATATCTGTAAACTTATATTGGAATTGGTCACTATAATAAAATTTCATGGCATCTGCTAAATCTTCATTTACAAACCCGGAGTTGTAAAGTTTGTGGTCATGCTCAATCAGAGCGGCAAGATTGTTCTTGAGCACATCAAGTGCAGGGAGATCGCTTTCAGGCAATTGATTCTGATACGATTCCAGATTTATCGATAATTCTGCTTTAAAATTAGTTGTATTCTCCGGACGACTCTCTGTGTTCGCAGCCATTTGTGATTCTGGATTACCCCCGCAAGCCCCTGTGAAGACCAAACCGCTTAATATCACGATCATCCCGATTAATTTCACCATCTAATCCCACCTTTATGAATATATGTTGATTAGACGGGAGGAAGGATGAATAGGTTTCAATTAGCAATGTTTATCTTTGCTGTTGACAAATAGCCGACAAAATCAAATAATGATAATAAGTAAACAAAAAAGTTTACTAAGTCTAAGAAAAATGGAATAGTCAAAGCGAAGCTGGCTCACAATGCAAGCTGACCGCGATTCAGGATTGGGATGTATCAGGGAGGGAAATATTTTGAAACTAATCGTAACGGATGCTGCTGTGAATTGTTTCCGGGAAGAATGGGATTACCGTGAGGAAGACAATGTGCGTATTTATGTAAGATATAGCGGCGGTGGAAGCTATACACAAGCATTACGGCTTTATCCCCGAACCGGAAGTGGTTATTATGAAGGAATATTATATCAAAAACTCCGCTTCTTCATTGAAGCGGAGTTTTTGGCATTATTCGCCCGTTTTATATGAGACGGTGCTGATACCATTTCGTTCCCCGGAAGCGCCACAGGAAGATGGCGCCGCGTACGCCCCATTCAAGACTCATTGCCAGCCAAACGCCAATCAGTCCATAACCCAATGAGACGCCCAGCACATAACCAAGGCTGATTCGGAACAACCACATCGTCAGCATGGAGGTAATGGAGGTGAATTTGGAATCCCCGGCCGCCCGAAGAGCGGCTGGAAGGATAAAGCTGATCGACCATAGCGGTACCTGCAGTACCGTTGACATCAGCAGCAGCCAGAAAATATCGTCAATGATGTCTGCTGGCGGACTAAAGATACTCACCAGCGGGTGAAAGAACGGCATGAGAACGATGCCAACGAGTGCCAGAGCGCCTGAGCCCAGCCATAGGAAAGCCTTAATGAACTTGCGCGCATCTTTGACATCGCCCCGTCCTATGCACTGTCCGACTACGGTCACAATCGTTAGCGACAAGGCGGACGCCGGTATCTGGAACACCATCGCGAGCGATGAAGCGATCGCATTGGTGGCAATGGCATGCGTTCCCATCCCGACAATAAATACTTGTGTCAGCAGCTTGCCGCCATTGAAGAACATCTGCTCCATGGCAAACGGGACGCCAATAAACAAAATTTTGCGCAGCATGGACATCGGCACATGAAACAGATCGCGAATCCGGACATGAAGCGTAGCATCCCATTTGAACAAATAAATGAGTGCAAGAGCTGCTCCTGCAAAACGGGCTATGTTCACAGCCAGCGTCATGCCCAGCACACCCATATGCATAAAATTGATCATTACAATATTGAGCAGGACATAGAGCAGATTCATGATAAGGGATAAAAACAACGACGCCCGCGTCTTGCCAATGCCGCGCAAAGAGCCGCAGACGGCCTGAACGATTCCAAGCCCCACATACGAGATACAGCTTCCGATCAGATAGACTTTGGCGTCACCCAGTACCTCCGGGGTCGCGGAGCCGAACAGCAGGCCGAGTACCTGGTTGTGCAGCGCTATAAGGAGGAGGCTGATGATGAGCGAGATGCCGGCGACTGATGTAATGCTGCTGGCTGTGGCGCGGGAGACCATCAGCGGATTTCCGCTCCCTTTATACTGTGCAACTACCACGGTTCCGCCTGTTGCAATCGCCACAAATACGTTGATCATGAAGACATTAAGCGAATCCACCATGTTGACTGCACTGACCGCATTTACGCCTGAAGAGGAGATCATCGCGGTATTCAGCAAATTAAGTCCGATAATGAATGCCTGATCAATGAGGATCGGGAGGAATAATGCGATGATTTTGCCGGAATCCATCGAATCGCCGCTTAGAAATTTGTCTAGCCATTTTTGCACAAGCATTCGCCATTTGTACGCCATTGCTTTCATCACTTCTTTGTTTTTATTGGAAAATCGAAAAAACTCTTCACTTGAAGAGCTTTTTCAAAAAAGGTATGCCGTTTCAGTAGAATGAAGCTTATTCCGTTCAATTCGCCTCTCTAAAAGTGGCAGTGCTAGTTTGGAGGATACCACCATGCGCTCCATCTGTCAATCAGCTTAGGCATTGGATTGCTTTTTCAAAAAGGAGGTGATCAAATGATGGCGAGACAAAAATTCATTTTTGGGAGGTAACGCTAATATTATTAGCCGCTGGGAATTGGAACAAAGAGTAAAAATAAGAACAGATGCAGATACTGAAATTTAATGATGCTTTTCGAACTCCATATACCCGGAAATGAAAGGATAACTCAACAATGAGGATAATCATTGGCATTCTAAGTCTGCTGGTGCTTTTTGGCCTTTGCTATGTCACAAGCAAGGACAGAGGCCAAATCCGCTATCGACCGATATTTGTTATGATCGCTTTGCAGCTTGTACTGGCATTTGCCCTGTTGTATACAGGCATAGGGTCTTTTTTGATTCAAGGCTTCGTATCTGTATTTGAGCGGTTATTAAGTTATGCGGGAGAAGGGGTAGATTTTGTTTTTGGCGGAATGGCCAATCCGGATGCCCATCCGTTTTTCCTTAACGTGCTGCTGCCTATTGTGTTTATTTCTGTTCTGATCGGGATTTTGCAATATACGAAAATTCTGCCGTTTGTGATCCGGTATGTAGGGCTTGTACTGAGCAAAGTGAACGGGATGGGGAAATTGGAGTCTTTTAATGCTGTTGCTTCCGCAATATTGGGACAGTCTGAGGTGTTCATCTCGGTAAAGAAGCAATTGCCTTTGCTATCGGAGAAGCGTCTGTATACGCTGTGCGCTTCCGCAATGTCGACGGTTTCCATGTCTATTGTCGGAGCTTACATGACGATGATCCGGCCTGAATATGTAGTTACAGCTCTTGTTCTGAATCTGTTTAGCGGCTTCGTAATTGTTTCGTTGCTCAACCCTTACCGGGTGTCTAAAGAAGAGGATGTTGTGATGATGCAAACTGTAGAAAAGCAGTCCTTCTTTGAGATGTTAGGTGAATACATTATGGACGGATTCCGTGTGGCAGTTGTGGTAGCTGCGATGTTAATTGGATTTGTGGCTTTAGTCGCCCTGATCAATAACATTTTCAGCGGGATTTTCGGATTATCGTTTCAACAGATGCTTGGTTTCGTCTTTGCGCCATTCGCTTTTCTTATTGGCGTGCCCTGGAAGGAAGCTGTTGATGCGGGAAGCATTATGGCTACCAAACTGGTAACCAATGAATTTGTAGCGATGCTTGAGCTTGGAAAACAAACCGAATTATCCGCCCGCACAATTGGAGTTGTCTCGGTATTTCTCGTGTCCTTCGCAAACTTTTCATCCATTGGAATGATTGCTGGCGCAGTGAAAGGGCTGAATGAGAAACAGGGAGACACGATTGCCCGTTTTGGGCTGCGGCTGCTTTATGGTGCGACGCTTGTAAGCTGGCTATCGGCTACGATTGCCGGATTTTTTATTTGAGTTTCAGAGCTGTCCCAAAACCGCAGCGTGAATGCTGCGGTTTTTTGTCTTGACTGTAACGTAACGTCATCGTGGATAATGAAATTTAATTATTAACAAAGGCGGTGGAAAGTATGAAAATAAGAGCTTTACGCTCAGATCAAATTTATCGTAAGGTAGTACAGGCGCCACAAGAGCAGAAGACAGAATTATTCAGACATGAAATGCTGGCTCCGTTCATGAAGAAGTGGGAGATTCAACAGATTCCTTTTCAAGCGGCAGAGCCCGGGGGATTTGATGTGATGACCTTGCATAATATGATGGGCATCCCGCCAGAAGGGATGACTAATAAGATTTCAACCGAATTGGAGCTCATTTCGTCCGAGTCCTTTTGGGATGAGTGTGAAGCGGCTGTGAAGACCAGCCTTGAATTATTTACAGCGAATGGCGTAAACCTCCGTGTCTCCGATTATTTGTTCACGATTCTGCTTGGGAGTCCGGGCAGCCCTGCATTAATGCTCAATGAAGGATATAGTGGTGATGGGGGAATTCCCGGATATATGTTGTGCACGCTTGTACCCAATGAGTACACGATGCCCCGAATGAAGGCCGCCTTAGCCCATGAATGCAACCATAATGTTCGTTATCAATTTATTGGGTGGGATTATACCGTTACATTAGGTGAGCTGGTTGTAAGTGAAGGGTTGGCTGAAAACTTTGCTACTTCTATTTTTGGGGAAGAGCTGCTCGGCCCTTGGGTATCGAAAACAGATGCAAAGACGCTGAATCAGCAAATTAAACCTGTGCTCAAGGACCAATTGAAACGAACAGGCTTTGATCAAATTGCACCGTACCTTTATGGGGACGAGTTGGCAAAGCTGCAGCATTTTACACCCGTCAATATTCCTTATTGTGCAGGCTATGCCTGTGGATATCATTTAATCAAGTACTATTTAGAAAAAACAGGGAAAACGATCTGTGAAGCTACAATTACTCCAGCCAATCTCATATTAAAGGAAGTAGAAGGGTTTTGGGATGAAGAAACCGTTATTAGCTGTTAAAGACATTGTCCAAATTACAGGCATTACAAAAAGAACTTTGCATTATTACGATAGAATCAACTTATTAAAACCGACTTTCATAGCGGAAAATGGTTACCGGCTCTACGGTCAGGACGGTTTAGCCAGACTCCAAACGATTTTATTTTTAAAGGAAATGGATTTTTCGCTAAAAGAAATAGAGGAAATATTGAAGCTTCCAAAGGAAGGGCAGCAGCAATTATTAAGAAGACATAATCAGACGTTGCTGTTAAAAAAACAAAGATTAGAAACCATAATGACTGCACTAGATGAGTATGTGTCAGGGAAGGATGTCTACAACCTGGGTGTTTTTAAGCATTCATCTATATTGCCCTTGCAAAAACAATATGCCCATGAAGCCAAATTAATCTACGGAGACACAAAAACATACAAGGAATTTGAGGAAAACCTGGAGAACCTCTCTCCTGATGAACAAGCAAGCTTATTTTCGGAATTTGAACAAAATATGGAAAGCATATTTAGAAAAATGGCAACCTGTGTGCACCAATCTCCTGCTTCCGATGACGTGCAGCAATTAATTACAGCGTGGAAAAGTGTTCTCGGGCAAACGATTGGATGTGACTCCGAAATGTTAACCTGTATTGCAAATACGTATAAATCCGATCCGCGATTCCAAAATTATATCAATCAATTTAGCGATGAAAACCTGGCTGAATTTCTGTATCATGCGATTATGCATCATATCAGTCAAATGAAGAGCTAATGCCCCCCTCATACAAGGGACTAACAGCAAGCAGGGTGAGTATAACGATTCATTTACCATTCCTTTATTAGTTTTTGAATGTTCGGAATCCACCAAAAAAGCGGCAAATAAACATGAGTTCATTTGCCGCTTAGGGTTCGAATTTACCCCGGAATGCCCCAAAAAAATAAAACACGCTTCATTCAGCACGTTAACATAGTTCATCGCACTATGAATAAAGGCTTCTCATAACCAGTTATAATATGAGTGAGTTAAGAACAACAAATCTCTCCTTGAGATCAGATGCCTTAAATTAAAAGGATCGTTGGCTAAGGAGTTAATAATATGGAAGGATATTGATTTATATAGAATCCGGCATTTGGGAAAGAGAGACCAAGAAAATGACTCGACACTTATAATCAGCTATGATATTATTCTGAAGTTACCGCCAGAAGCAGGCGGTCATTTTTTTGTGGGTATTTTGAACAAACATTCAGTATAAGTTGGAGGATAATTAGATGGATTTATTATTCAAAAATCGGGGCGCTATGCTGCTTCTGATGTTAAATTTATTTTTGGTCTTTGCCGGTATCGGTCTGGTCATTCCGGTAATACCAAAATTCATAACCATGATGAATATCAATGGAACGATCGCCGGATTGCTGGTTGCTTCCTTTGCATTTACGCAGCTGGTTTTCTCTCCGCTTGCGGGACGGCTGTCCGATTCCTTCGGGCGCAAGCGCATGATCGTCGCCGGAATGTTGGTCTTTGCCTGTGCCGAGGTTATATTCGGTGTAGCGGAATCTGCTGCGCTGCTCTTTGTATCCCGGATGATGGGCGGCATTAGCGGCGCACTGATTATGCCGGCAGTCATGGCCTATGCGGCGGATGTCACGGCCGAGCAAGAGCGTGCCAAGGGGATGGGATTTATTAATGCCGCGATTACGACAGGCTTCATCATTGGCCCCGGCATCGGGGGGTACATTGCCGAATTTGGTATTCGCGTCCCTTTTTATGCTGCCGGAGTTGCCGGTCTGATTGCTGCAATCATTACTGCAGTTGTACTGCCTGAATCTCTGCCGTCCATTGTGAAAGAGGATGAGAACAGCAAAAATGCAGTGTCCAAACCGGAGCCGAAAAAGAGTCTCATTCAGCAACTGCGTTTCGCTTACCGCGAGCCGTATTTTATCAGCTTAATCATTGTATTCGTCATGTCATTTGGACTTGCCAACTATGAAACGGTATTCGGTCTGTTCGTCGACCATAAGTTCGGCTTCACACCGAAGGATATTGCCTTTATTATCACCTTCGGCTCCATTGCAGGAGCGGTGGTTCAGTTAACCATTTTCAGCTGGATTATAAACCGTTTTGGCGAGAAGCTCGTCATTACGCTCTGCCTGCTCGCTGCCGGGCTGTTCGTCCTGTTGACTTTGTTTGTTCATCAGTACTGGCTGATCTTCGCCGTCACCTTTATCGTATTCTTGTCCATCGATATTTTGCGTCCGGCTATTAGCACGCAAATGTCCATGGTTGCACAAGAACAGCAGGGCTATGTGGCCGGACTCAACTCCGCTTTTACAAGCCTTGGAAATATTATCGGGCCGGCAGCAGCCGGACTGCTGTTCGATATGAATGTGAACTACCCGTATGTGGTTGCCGGAATCATCCTGATTCTGTGCTTCGGGCTTACACTTGGCACAGGAAGCAAACGCGCACAGCGTGTCCGGACTTAAAGAAATGCAAAAAGGACCTTCACCCTAACGGATGAAGGTCCTTTTTGCAATTGTTCCTGCATGCTATTTTGACAAGGTGTCCAGCTTTTGCTTCGCTGGCTTGGAGTACATCTTATGCAATACAATGGTTTGAATAATAATGAAAATGCCTCCCACCGACCAGTAAAGCGGCAGTGCCGCTGGCATGGCAAAGGAAATGGCACCCATCATAATCGGAGACAGCAGCCCAATGAATGCCATGGGATTGTTTTGTCCGGGTTGCTGCTGGGCAGCGATGGATTGCGACACGCGAAATTGCACAAAATATACAGCGGCTGCAATGAACGGCATTATTTTGTCCGGATGGCCAAGGCTAAACCAGAGAAAGTCATGTGCGGCAATTTCCGGTGTGCGCTGTATAGCATAGTAAAACGCAAGTGTAATTGGCAGCTGCAGAAGCATGGGCAGACAGCCCATATTGAGCGGGTTGACTTGATGCTTCTGATACAGCTGCATCATTTCCGTTTGTTTTTGCTGCTGCTTCTCCGGACTTTTAGCGTTTTTGTACTTTTCCTCAAGTATCTTGAGCTCAGGCTGAAGCACCGCCATTTTCTCTCTCATGTTTGCCTGCTTTTTGCTGGAGTTCATCATGAGCGGCATAATGGCGAGCCGGATAATGAAGGTCATCAGCACGATCGACAGGCCGTAGCTTCCGTCAAACGAATTCGCGAAAAAAGTAATCAGCAGCGAAAATGGATAGATCAGATAGTGGTTGAATATACCCGGCGATTCGGCATTAATAGGATTATGCGGGTCTGCTGCCGAGCATCCGCCAAGTATCAGAATCATCATCATTAGGGCGAGCAAAGTAAATAAACGTCTTTTTGATTTCATGTAAATCCTCCCTGTTTGTTGTTATACAACTAACAAGGGGAGAATAGTCTGTATCATCGTCAGGCGCTTCCTTGCGCATTATAGTACGGGAAATCCAGCGATGCATGTGCGTAGGCAGTATCAGTCTGCCCGGTACAATACAAATAGCGTCAGTATTGGCATCCTTATAGTTCCATTGGATTCCCTTCGCAGACAGGAGCATGAAAGGAAGGAACGCAAGAGACAAGGCAAGTCCGATGGAAAAGAAAAAATGGGCCAGTTCAATATAAAGTTCCAACCGGTTCACCTCCTTATGCTAAATGAATTATATCACGCCAAACTGATGATTCCTAGTGAACCGCAAGGCCGGAAACATGATGAAGATATGGTGCAGCATCCAAAAAACCGCCCTGCTTCCAATCAAAGGAGCGGGTCGGTTCAAGACCAATGCTGTCACTTCGGAAAATTCGGGCCATGGCGGATAACCGCTGGCAAAAGTATGCTTTGGGGCAGTGGCAGGAAGCAGGAGACCTGTCACTGCCCCTTTTTGACCTCTTGAAAAATAGGAAGGGCAAATCAACAAAGAATTGAATTAATATACTTATAAATGTATAATTATTCAAATACATAAATGATAGGGAGTGTGAAAATGAAATATAAAATATTTGTGGATGGGCAGGAAGGGACGACAGGCTTGAAAATCCATGATCACTTATCCAAAATTCCTAACATAGAAGTAATGAAAATTGAGCCGGAAAAGCGAAAGGATTACGAAGTCCGCAAGGCGTTAATCAATGAAGCTGATGTCGTATTCCTTTGCCTCCCGGATTTTGCTTCCAGGGATTCCGTCTCTATGGTAACTAATCACAAGACCAAAATAATTGATGCAAGCACTGCTTTCAGGACTAACAAGGAATGGACATACGGATTGCCGGAATTAAATAAATATCAAAGAAATAAAATCAGGCATTCGTCCAGGGTGTCTGTCCCGGGATGCCATGCGACAGGGTTTATTTTGGCCATGCACCCTTTAATATCTGAAGGAATCATACCAAGCGAATACCCTGTATCTTGTTTTGCACTTACGGGATACAGCGGCGGAGGCAAGAGTCTGATCTCCCAATATGAGAGTTCAAATAGAGAAGAGCTTTTCGCACCACGGCCATATGCGCTTCACCTGGACCACAAGCACCTCCCAGAAATGCAGCTATATTCAGGGCTAAACTCGGCCCCGCTGTTCACTCCAATTGTCGGGAACTACTATCAAGGCGATGCCGTGACGATTCCCCTCTTTCCCGGCATGTTCTTAAAGCATGTCACGGCCGGAGATATTCAGCAACTGCTGGCCTCTTACTATAAAGATGAACGTTTTATCCGGGTTATTCCCTATGACTCTGGTGCATATTTGGAAGAAGGTTTCTTCAATCTCATGCAATGCAATCATACGAATAATTTGGACATCTTTGTTTTTGGTCATCAAGATCGCATATTGCTTGTCACCAGATTTGATAATTTGGGGAAAGGGGCTTCGGGTGCAGCCATTCAAAATATGAATATTATGCTTGGTTTTGAAGAAGGGACAGGACTAGAGTAAACATGTTCGATCAGAGGACAATCTGTCACACTACTAATTGGGAATGATTATCATTATGTAGACTGGCGGTTTGAAGCCAGCGATTATCTTGTACGGGATCAAAATGAATATTTCCGGCTTATTCTTATTGCTACTGGAGAAGGAAATTTGGAGACAAAAGGCCGGGGACACCTGATGGGGCCGGGAAGTTGGTTCATACTGCTGCCGGACATTTCGTATGTGATGCTTCCAAAGGATGGAACCGGTATTGCATATTATGAGGTCAACTTCGAGACGTGGATGAAAAGCGTCCTATTGCAGACGGAATGAAAGTGGATGATATCGTGAAGGCGCTGGTCAAATAGAGAAAAATCTCCGAGCCATCGGTTTATAACCGGGGCAGGAGGTTTTTTAATAGCTGCGAAAGTTATTAAGTAAAATCCAAAGTGAAAATACATACAATTCACAAGGTGTTCATATTTTTTTACATATAATACCTTGAAAG
The DNA here is from genome assembly GCF_000422505.1 of Paenibacillus pinihumi DSM 23905 = JCM 16419. GTDB lineage: Bacteria > Bacillota > Bacilli > Paenibacillales > Paenibacillaceae > Paenibacillus_D > Paenibacillus_D pinihumi. The sequence goes on from NZ_KE383865.1 coordinate 665,832, forward strand.
CGGTTTGCTTGGTATACTAAAATAAACCAATAACAAAAGAAAGGTGGTATATTAATGAAAAAAAAGAAATTTATCGTTACAATGGGGGGAGTTGTTGGATTAGCCGTAGTTACAAGTCTTAGTTTACTATTGGCAACCGGATCTTCCAAGCCGGAAACTTTTGATGCATCAAGCACGATTACACTGAGTATGAGTGAAAACTATAATCCGGAAAAAACACCGCCCGGATTTGAATATGAAAGAAATAGCGAAACGGCAAATCTGTTAGGACTAGATAACAGTTTTAAATCCAGAAGCATCAGTTCTATCACTGTTAATCAAGCGGTTAACAAAGATGGAGATTATTATGTTGGCAAAGATGGTACTGCAGAAATTATTATTGAGGGAAAGACGCATAACTTATCAATTCAAAGCTCTTTAGTTTCACATCATGTACTCAGCAATAATCACAATCTTTTAACTGGAAGTTTTGAAACTGAAATTGCAGATGAAAGTGGAAAAACGCTTCCAACCACAATTGGTTTTACAAAAATTGTTGAAACAGGTGAAGAGTTCTTTCTTGTAACTATAGGAACACTTGAGGATGGGCCTGTGGTATTACCTTTTGGTGATGACAGTTTTGGAACACAAGAGATTTACGACATTATTTGGAGCCAAGCTAATGTTGAGGAGGTCCAAAACTAATGATTAAATCTAAACAAATGAAAAAAATTGTTATTTCATGTATTGCTGCAATTACGGTAATGACAACCTCATCATCAATTGCTTCCGCGAATTTACAACTTCATCATAAAGGAAATGCTTATAGTTACAAATTCAATGGAGGAAATTCTGCAATCAATGATTGGAGTACTGTAGTAATGTCCACTTCATCGGTTATGGATTCTGACAAGAGGCAAGGAAGGACAAAAGTACAAGCCTGGGCAAGACTTGACACGGTTCAAGCTCATTATGGCAACAGATACGCCGCTACAGTTTCTGCAGTAGAAACAAAGATGAAAGCAACCACGGCAAATAGCAGAGAGCATTTTGATATATTTAGTACGAATCCGGGTCATAGGGTTAGCAGTTACTCAGTAGATACAACAATTTTTGATTTACTGGATTATAGAGTACCTGGGGTGGGTTTAATAGGGAATATTCTGAATGTGTTTTCTAATGGACTTACTTCTGGAACTTCTCAGAATCTTTCCAACTCAAAGGATGCTACACTAACCTTCTTGAATCCTACAAATGCCAGCTTATCGAATAACATTAGTTGGAGAAATGCTAACCAAGAGATAGGATCCAGAAATAAATCAGGCGTTACTACGGAGTTCAATTTCCGGGTATTGAATGGAGTCAGAATTAATGTTTCTGCCCATGCAAGAGTACAATATGGAATGTATGCGACTAACTCAGTTATACCTATAAAAATTTGGTCGGACGAAGCGTCTGTTAGTCATACATTAAATTAAATATATGAAGAGATATTCTAAAATCATTATCTTTGCTATTGTTTTTATTGTTATTTTGTTACTGGTACTTTTTATGAATAGATCCGGTTTTAAGAGCAACGATGAGACAACTTCAGAGTTCTATGAGAGTTTTATTTCCAGTGTCCAGACCTTGAATAAGGCACTAGATACTGTTTCTGAAGCATCTGGAGACGAAAAGTCCGTCAGCATGTTTGATGTTTATACGTATATGCTTTTTGTGAACCAGCGATTAAATTTTTTATTAGATCACGCTGATTCTATAGAAAAATCAACAACGATAAAAAACGATTTGTTTTTGTTAAGTTCTCATTATCAATCACAGGTAAGAAGTCAAATATCGGATAAAGAAACTTTTAATCTTGAAGCTCATCTTAAGCTAAAGGAACAGCTTAATTTATTTATGTTAGAATTACCAGATAAATATGATGAATCGCAAGCTTTTATTAAACAGTTTAACAAAGCATCAGCACATATAAAGCCGTTGATTAATTGATTTTAAATGAGCAAGACCTTATATTCATTTTGATATAAGGTCTTGCTCATTTTTTACTTTAATAAATTTGGCGTTGGGCCTGAAATAATTATCCTGGGGGGAACCACTGATGAATCTTCAACAATTCAGCTCGCGTATTGAAGAATTATTTGGTCAATTACTTGAGGATTTTAATGAGAATGATGAGTATGGGTATTGCAATTTTACATCCGCAAATTACAAAAAATTAGGCTATGCCACGAACATTACCCCGGAGATTATCTTGCAGGCTGCAGAGAAGAATATTGATTTGATAATTACCCACCATGATGCATGGGAGTTTGTCTATGGCATGAAGGAACGATGCGTGGAACTTTTAAAAGAGCATCATATTGCGCACTTTTATATTCATTTGCCTCTGGATTATGTTGAATTTGGTACGTGCAACTCCTTGCTCCGATTGTTGGGGGCCCATAATATCACCCAGCAAACTCACCATGCAGAAGGACAAAGTACGGTAGGGATTGGCGAGCTTGACACTCCAATTACAATGGAACAACTGGTAACGGAAATGACCCATTTATTAGGGGAAAAAGTATATGTTCAACAGCATACCAATAAAGAAATTAGAAGAATCGGAATGGTAACCGGGGCAGGAAATAATACAGGGCAATTGAGGGAGGCATTGCATAACAATTGTGATGTCTATATTACTGGTGAGAAAACATTATATACGACTCAATATGCCAAATTCATCAATATGAATCTTATTGTTGGAAGCCACACATTTACCGAGATATTCGGAGTGAGGTCACTTGCTCTCAAGGTGCAGGAGAAGTTTCAAGACATAGAAATTTATCAATTAGACGAAGAACATGATGAAGTAATACGGTAATTTATAAAAGTGTAAGTGTCGCATAATGAAAGGGCCGGGGAGCGCATCCCTGGTTCTTTTTCTATATGTTCTTATAACCGCCGCTTTCCACAATCCCTCGTTGGAAGAGCTTGAGAGTCCAATCATCCTGAGCTAAATCTGGTACAGTCTGCCGTTAGATTCCAGGCTAAAGGTTGTGATACAATCTATCTTCGGCAGCTGAGTTTAGGATGATGATTATGGTTTCAGGATTGAGAGGGCGAAGCCCGGCATGCTATTTGACAGATAGGTCTTAAAGCTGTACGATGCTCCCATAACGGAAGCCATGCGGCTTCGTATCCGTATCAGGATGCTGAAACGATTACTGTTCAACAAAATAGTGAAATGAAAGACTTAACTTAAGAATTAGTGGTTAACCGCTGTAAGTAGCTTGAACGGAGAGAAAGAGGGAGGCTGGAGAAGCGTAGCGGTCGCCTTTGTTCGCGGATTTCAACCACCTACAGGGAGGAATAGAGGAAATCTGGGAACAACAGCGATCGGAAGTCCCCTCTTTCTCGCAGTGTTGCTTCAGAGTTCCGTGTCAACCACTGATTTCGATTTTGAGCCAAATGAAATGGATATAGATATGTTCTACAAGGAGGTGCAGGCATGCAAACTGCCGGTTACTGCAAGGTGCTGATTGTGGATGATGAGGTTCTTATCCGTCAAGGTATCAAGTATTTTATAGATTGGGAACGAGAAGGCTTTCATATTGCAGGCGAAGCCTCCAATGGACAGGAGGCGTTGGAGCGCATTGAGGAACTGCGCCCGCATATTGTGCTGACGGATATCGTCATGCCGATTATGGATGGGGAGCAATTGACCAAGGAGATTAAAAGCCGGTACCCGGATATTGAAGTTATTGTGCTTAGCAGCTTCGGTGAATTCGATTATGTGAGATCCACCTTCCAGAGCGGCGTGGCCGACTATATTCTGAAGCCAAAACTGGATATGCAGCATTTGCTGACTGTATTGAAGCTAACGGCAAAGCGCATACCAGCACTTCAGACCGGCCAGGGCGGGGGAGAACGAAGCCTGACCATGGAGCGGCTGCTCGATAGCTTCATGAACGGTTTCGAATCGAGTTTTCGGGTGGAGGAAGTGAAGCAATTTTTTCCTCATGCTCATTTCAGGCTGGTTGGGAGCAATGACCGCGGAGTTGCAGAACGGTTAACAGAGTTGCCTCAGTCGGTGCAGGTGCTGCTTCCTCAGCCGCAAGAGAGAACTGCCCATGCATGGCTTATTAATGGGAATGAAACGGCTATGAGCGCTGCGCTCCAGATGGTGAAGAACAGAACTTCGGCCAATGGAGGAGCGGTAGCCGTGAGTCCCGTATTCAGCAGATTGGAAGAGCTTTCATCGGTTTACCGCGATTCCCTGCTAAAACTGCTCCAGTATGCATTTTATTTGCCAGAACTTGATGTTCTGGTTTTTGAAGAGCTGCCGCAGCCGAGACCCGCTCCACAACCTTTCCTATTAAATAAGCTTACTGAAGCGTTTAAATGGGGGCAATTTAACGAAGCGTTTGGCGAACTGCGTGATCATGTATCTGCGATGGCTGCCTGCTATACGCTGGATGTGTTTGAATTCAAATCTTTTTTGGGCAATCTTATTTTCAATATGACGGTGCTGCTCAGCAATATGGAATACAACTCCAAATCGCTAGAGACAAGCAAATACGAATACTTTAAAAAGATCGAACAGTCCCGCAGTGCTAACGAAGCTCTGGGGATACTGGATGATTTTATTGCCGAGGCCGAGCATTGTATTGCCAGTAAAGCGGCCGATTCCAGTAATGAAAATATTAAAAAGCTATTGCAGTATATACAGAATCATTATGCCGATCCGCTGACGCTAACTGAAGTTGCGAAGCATTTTCACTTTAATCCATCCTATCTGTCCAGCTATTTTTCTACTCATAATGAAGAAGGATTCGTGGACTATTTACATAAGGTGAGAATCGGCAAGGCAGAGGAACTGCTTCAGGCAGGCGATGCCCCCATTTCCGAAATTAGCGGTTTGGTCGGTTATTCGGATCACAGCTATTTTTGTAAAGTGTTCAAGAAAAATACCGGTTTGTCCCCGAGCCAGTACCGCAGGCAGTATCGGAGCAATGGAAAGTGATGAGGATGAATAAGCAAATCGAGAAATTAAAGCATAACGGTCTTTTTGTGAAAATGTTCCTCATAATGGTGGTTACGATCATAGCGGTCTCCATAACTACGACTTGGACAACGATCAGAGTGTCGGAGCGCGTCTTTATGGAAACGTTCAGCATTACCAATACAAAGATTATTGATCAAATCAACCATAGCATGGATGCATTTAATTATTCGATTGTGCAGGCAGCGAACACGATATCGCAAAGTGGTGTCATCCGCGGCTATTTGACCGAGGCTGAACAAGACTCGCTCCATAATTTGAGGGTATTCTATCGGATGGACGATATTATGCACCGGATCGCCTCGGGCCTTGAGACCTACGAAGTGGAAATCAAGGTTGCAGGTGCAAACGGGCGATTATATACGACATCGGATATTTCGTATTTGAAATTGTCAGCGGAGCAGTTGAAGAATGATCCGCTCACACAGCGAGCGCTGGAGGAGCCACGCAAACTGTTGTACCAGCATGTGAAGCCCGGGGATGGGGACCAGCAGCTGCAACAGCTTCTGGTTGTAACCAAGCCGCTGCTGAATACATCGTCAGGCGATGTATACGGAATGATTTACTTTATTATGCCGGAAAATAAATTTGCCCGCTTCTACGAAGCCTATACCAGTGAGGGCAACGATGTCATTGTGATGAATAAGGAAGGGATGATCCTTTCATCGAGCCGCAAGATGTGGACCGGGCAAGAAGCCGAGGAGCTGATGAAATCCGCCAGAGAGCTGGAAGAGCGGAACATGCCGTATGAGAACAGAGTTATTACGGGCAAGGAGCAAATTGTGCTGTCCCAATATTTGCCGCTGCTTGACTTGTATGTCGTCAATTTGATTGACAAGAAGCAGGCGATTGGCGAGCTGACCAATATGAAGGCCTTATTAATCAGCATCGTCGTTATCGTGGGTATATCGTTGATCATCGTATTTACAGTTTCCCGCCGCATGACCAAGTCGCTTACAAGGCTGGTGAAGCAGATTTCCACGATCTCCAAGTATGAGTTTGATCATAAGGTATCCGTTGGGGGAAGCTATGAGACGCGCCAATTGGGACTTGCTTTTAACGCTATGATCGACGAGCTGCAGGAATATGTGAAAAAGCTGGTGCAGACGGAAAAGGAGAAGCGCAATGCGGAGCTCGAAGCATTGCAGGGACAGATTAACCCCCATTTTTTATATAATACACTCGCTTCGGTTAAATTCATGGTGCAGCAGGGTAGCCGGGACAAAGCGGCGGATACGATTAATGCCCTCATTTCGCTATTACAAAACGTCGTTGGCAATATCAGCGAGACCATTCCGCTTAGCCAGGAATTAGTCAACATGCGGCATTATGTGCTGATTAATCATGTGCGCTACGGGGAGCGGATTAAGGTGCATTATTTCATATCGCCTGACTGCATGGGATATCATGTGCCAAAGCTGATTATTCAGCCGTTTATTGAAAATGCATTTTTTCATGGATTTAACCGCAAAACCGAAGGCCATATTTATTTTATGGCATCCAAGGAAGGCCATGCACTGGTATGCGAAATCGTGGACGACGGGGACGGTTTTGCGATGGACAAGGAGGATGGAAAATTAGGGCTGGTTCCGAGAGGAAAACGCCAGCTTTTCACAGGAATTGGTGTGCATAACGTTCATGACCGTTTGAAACTGCTGTATGGAGACGGGTTTGGCCTGACCATTTCGAGTGAGCCGGGAGAGGGCACACGGGTTAAGATTAGAATTCCGTTGCTGGATAGATAAAGAAATTACTAATTTCTAAAAATCTTTTCAAACACCAAGAAACATTAAAATGAAATCTATAATAATTTGACAAGTGGGGACAAAGATCATTATAACGATTCTTTGTCCCTTAGTGTTATGCTTGAACAGACAGAGAGATTAACGAAAATGGAGGTTCGAAATATGAAGAAAATGCTTGCCTTGCTTCTTGCCAGCATGGTTCTGTTGTCCGCATGTTCATCTGCAGCGACAAACAAGACCGGAAATGAAAGCGAAACCAATGGAGACGGTAAAGAAAAGATCACGATTTGGGCCTGGGATCCCAAGTTTAATATTGCTGCATTGAATATTGCCAAGGATGCTTATAAAGCTGAAAATCCAAACCTTACTGTAGATATTATTGAAAATGCACAAAACGATATTGTGCAAAAATTGAATACGGGTATGAGCTCGGGTACGACCAAGGGTCTTCCCAATATTGTGTTAATTGAGGATTATCGTGCGCAAAGCTTCCTCCAGGCTTACCCGGACTCGTTCTTCCCGGTTACAGACTACATCCAGACGTCTGAATTTGCAGACTACAAGCTGGGACCTACAAGCTTTGAGGGCAAAAACTATGGCGTTCCGTTTGACTCTGGTGTAACGGGTCTGTATGTAAGAACAGACTATCTGGAGCAAGCTGGCTACACACCTGCCGATATGCAAGATATTAACTGGGATCAGTTCATTGAAATCGGCAAAAAGGTAAAAGAAGCCACGGGCAAGGATTGGCTGACAATGGACCCTACCGATTTGGGCATTCTGCGTATTATGATTCAGTCTGCTGGTTCGTGGTATTTGAAGGAAGACGGTAGAACAGCAAATCTTCAAGACAACCCGGTACTTAAAGAAGCATTCGAGACGTACAAGAAGATTGTGGATGCCAACATTGCGAGAACCCATTCCGACTGGAGTCAGATGGTAGCTAACTTCAACAATGGTTCAACGGCTGCAGTCGTATCGGGCAACTGGTTTACACCGTCCATCATGGCTGCAACAGATCAAGCCGGCAAGTGGGCGATTGTTCCTCTGCCAAAGCTTACGAATAATGCGAATTCTATTCATGCATCGAGCCTTGGCGGCAGCTCTTGGTATGTCCTGAACGTGCCAGGCAAAGAAGCAGCTGCGGAGTTCCTTGGCAAAACCTTTGGAGCCAATGCAGATATGTACCAGAAACTTGTTGCTGATGTTGGAGCGATCGGCAGCTTCAAGCCTGCTGCTGAGGGCGAGGGATACAAAGCGCCTAACGAATTCTTCGGCGGACAACACATTGTAAGTGATTTTGCCAAGTGGACCGCGGAGATTCCAAAAGTTAACTATGGTCTGCATACCTATGCGATTGAGGACACCATTCTGGTTGTGGAAATGCAAAATTACTTGAATGGCAAAAATATCGACCAGGTACTATCCGATGCGCAAAAGCAGGCGGATGCGCAAATTAAATAAGGTTGATTGTTAAAAAACCTGGTATAGCTGCTGCTCGTTACTTCTGCAAGAAGCGGGCGGCATGCTCCAGGTCTTTCATTTGAAAAGGAGAACAACAAAAATGAACTTAAGGGCTAGAAACAACCTCATCGGGTGGTCGTTCATTGTCATCGCCGTCATCATGATCTGCCTATTCTATTTCTACCCGATGATTCAGGCATTGATATTGTCTTTCCAGTCAGGAACCGGCACGAATTTGACTTTTGTCGGCTTTGGCAACTACCAGCGTCTGTTTTCGGACACGACGTTCCTGACGACGCTAGGCAATACCTTTTTATTTTTGATTATTCAAGTTCCCATTATGATTTTACTGGCAATCTTTATTTCCGTATTGCTGAATGACAAAAACTTGAAGCTGAAAGGCTTTTTCAGGACGGCTATTTTCTTGCCTGCCGTCACATCTCTGGTTGCCTATTCCGTCATTTTCAAATATTTGTTTGGTCCGGAAGGTCTTGTGAATCTGTTTCTTCTTAAACTGAACTTTATCAGTGATCCGATTCAGTGGCTCAGTGATCCGCTCTGGGCCAAAGTGACCATTATTATCGCAATTACTTGGCGCTGGACAGGCTATAACATGATTTTCTACTTGTCTGCCCTGCAAAATATCGACAACTCCATTTATGAGGCGGCCCGGATCGATGGCGCGTCCTCCTTTAGGCAGTTTACCAACATTACAATACCGCTGCTGAAGCCAATTATTTTGTTCACATCCATTACCTCAACGATCGGTACCTTGCAGTTGTTCGATGAAGTAATGAACATTACGAAGGGCGGACCGGGAAATTCCACGATGACGATGTCGCAATACATCTATAATTTGTCGTTCAGATATACGCCGGACTTTGGCTATGCTGCGACCGTTTCGTATGCGATAGTGATTCTGATTGTCATCTTCTCCGTACTTCAGTTTAAATTGGCAGGTGATAAAAAATGAACAAGCTGAAACGTGCACTCATCTATCTGTTTTTGAGTGTTGCAGCCTTTATATCGATTGCCCCGTTTTTGTGGATGATCGTCAGTTCCACGAACCGTTCGGTGGACGTCACACAGGGCAAGCTGTTGCCAGGACCTTACTTGGGTGAAAATCTGACCAAGGTCATGGATAACGTCGACCTGGTGCCGGCGCTGCTTAACTCTGCTAAAATTTCGATCACCACGACGCTGCTTTCACTGCTGATCGCGTCACTGGCTGGTTATGGATTTGAAGTCTTTCGTTCAAAAGCAAAAGACAGAGTATTCGGCATCCTGTTATTATCCATGATGATTCCTTTTGCAGCGATCATGGTTCCATTGTTCCGTATGTTTGGCAGTATCTCGCAATGGTTGCCGTTTATCGGTATCGACACCATCACGTCAGCCATTCTGCCGACGGTCACGACAGCGTTTCTGATCTTTTTCTTCCGCCAGAGCACCAAAATGTTTCCGAAGGACATGCTGGAGGCGGGACGAATCGATGGGCTTTCGGAATTGGGGATTTACTTCCGTATTTTTGTACCGACGATGAAAACGAGTTATGCAGCTGCGGCGATCATTACGTTTATGTCGAGCTGGAACAATTACTTGTGGCCGCTCGTTGTGCTGCAGTCTCCGGAAAAGCGGACCATTCCATTGCTGATCTCCAATCTGGGCTCCAGTTATTCGCCTGATTACGGCTTGATTATGACCGTTATTTTGATTGCTACATTGCCTACAGCCATTGTATTTTTCGTCATGCAAAAGCATTTTGTGGCGGGCATGACAGGCTCGGTTAAATAATGAAAGATGGAAGGCGGCGCATGATGCGCCGCCTTTTGCTATATGGTTTTTTCATTTAACAAATTGCATGCAAGAAGCCGACTGATCCGTTGAATGAAGAGCGGAATCTTCTAGTCCTGCAATCAGGATAGATAGCTGCTGGTAAGGCCGCCTTATAATTAGCCGAATGATTCGGGATAATGAGCCAGGTAATGAATCATTTCATCCGTTATCTTCCATTGAAAATAGGAAGTCAGTAGCGGATCTCTAAAAAAAGAATGCACCGCTTGATAATTGAAGTCTGTTGTGTACTCTTCGAACTTCACGTTTTCACCTGTTGAGCATAGGCCTTGAAGGTCAGTTGCTTGCGCCCTTGTATTGTTGGTGAAATCAAAATCAGTGAATGAAATGGATCTGCGGTTTGAATCCAGAGAGGTTGCCATATGAATTTGTAAGCAGCTTTGGTCATACACAAGGCTAAACACAGTATCTTCACGCCGTGCAGCTGACAACACTTCAAATCCCCATGGAATGGAATTCTCAAAGTTGCCGCTGCTTTTAAGACGGTTGACTACTGTCAGAAAACGTAGCATCGAGTTTTGCTCATATTCAGCTTGATCCCGCCAAGCGATGATTCCGGCTTCTATTTCTTGACATGCCATTTTATAAGGAGAATTGGTTATCAAAGGATATTTCAATTCCTCATGGTGTACAAGAATGGTTCCATTAATAAATTCAACAATCGCACAATTACCGTTGCGGTCGGCAATCAGATAGTGAAGCTTCGAGGTATTCTGTCCGATAGAAATGGTATGAGCAGCTTTCAATACTTCTTGCACCGACTGGCACGTATCCAGCATGTACTGAATCCATTGAAGTTCGTTTACCGTAGGAAGGCCGGTTATGGAAGGATATTCGGTTTCCAATAGGGTTGTCTGTTCGACAACCAGGCCAGCTTCATTCATCCCCCCGTTAGGGAACTCCTTCCCTACTTGGGAAACGGTGATACTTCCGTAGAGGGACACCCAGGATGCCGCTACCTCAGGAGGAAGAACAAGCGCGGACTTGGTTATACCGCGTTGATTGGAAAACAAAAAAGCTTTATTGTAGATGACATCTTGATTCTTGCCAATAAAATAAGTATCATTTGTGCGATATTGAAATGCAGTACTCACTGGTTTGTCTCCTCCTCTGTTTGCAGGATTGACGCTAACTGGGTTTCGGACCCTTGCTCAAGTCTGCTGAGGAATTCCCGGCATAGCTGTCTGGTATACTCGCTGCCTTGCTCATAAACTGCCGTAAACCGGGAGATTTGATGCAGCTTCTCTTGATCCCGCGATAATTGTTCCAGCTTGTCCTGATACCCTTCTTTTTCAGGGAATTCTTCTGGCTGTTCAAGCTTCTGACGCAGAAAAATGATTTGAACCTCGATCTTTCGTTCTTCAGTTAAATCTTTTAGATAGAAATCTTCCTCAATAAGTGCAGTGAATTCCACATGAAAATAAGAGGCAAGCAAATCCAGTCTTTCTTTAGGCACGGGACGCCGTTTCTTGACCCAGTCTGTAAATTGCTGAGGGGTCACTCCCACATCATTGCATACTTTGGCATAAGAGAACTGATGGATAAGCGCCAAGTATTGTAAAACAGTAAGGGGCGGGACGGTATTCATAGACAGGTGATCTCCTTCGACATATTATATGTCGGATTATAATCAATGACGTATTCTATGTCAATGTTTGAACTGGACATAAGCCAAAAGTGGATAGGATGTAAATTAAGCAGGTAGTTCTATTCGTATACAATGGTTCTAATGGAATGATATAGTAATAGGATGAAGGTGCTTGCGCCAACCTTAGCTTACGATATTGCGCTCACGCAGGACTTACCTCCCGTCGAAAGAGCTGCAGAGGTAACCATTCCGGCGTTAATCGGGGTTGGCGAGAGGAGTCCCACAGGATTACATGATGTCGCCCGGCAATTAGCGCAGGCAATTCCAAATGCAAAGTACTCACAGCTTACAGGTCAAGACCACATGGTTAACGCAAAAAAACTGCTGCCGCTGCTTTCGGATTTTTTTAGATAGGGAAGGCTAGAGCGATGGTATAAGAATCCGGTGAAGGCACCTAAGCTGGTGCCTTTTAACTTGCCGTTACAGCTAACACGGAGAACCGTACCACAAGTAACGGCAGTCCTGGGACCCACCTCCCCCATATTTAACCTACCGACTTAAACGTCACTCAAAAGCAAATTCTCATGTGTTCGAAAACCTAAAGGCAATGTTGAAATTATGATGGAAGGGTATAACTCAATTTTGACCCTGTTAACTCCTCAAGAACGATATTAAACTCAAAATCCAATTTTTTGCAATGCAAAAAGGAGGGAAACAGTGAAATCTGATGAAAAAAAATCTAGTTTCTGTAGACGATACCTTAAAACAGTTATTGGCGCTATTGCCATAAGTTTTACAGTAGGTTTTTTATTCGCTCTATTCTCTGCAACCAAAAAACTAGGCAGCCTTAAAATTGGAGATTACCCAGAAATGCCTCAGGATGAAATAAACAAACAATATGCTGAACAATTTCCGTCTGTGATTTTTGATTCTATTCTGTTATTTTTGGTATTATGGTTACTATTCTCTATTTTTTATCTACTCGTTCATTTTAAACTTAAGCATAATATCAACCTAATTCTTGAAATTTGGCATTACTTCAGGAGAAAATAGCCAAAACAGTCCATCCTTGGCTGAGGATGTGCAGTGAATTCCACATGAAAATAAGAGGCAAGCAAATCCAGTCTTTCTTTAGGCACGGGACGCCGTTTCTTGACTCAGTCTGTAAAAATCAACAACGATAAAAAATGTGAAGGAACAGCTCCAATTATTTATGGAAGAAATACCAGTCAATATGATGAATCACAAGCTTTTATTAAATAGTTTAGCCGTGCAGCAGCACACATAAAGCCATTGATTGATTAATTGAGAAATCCTTAAATTGTAATCATTCGTACAAAAGACTGGACAAGCGTCATAGGCTTGTCCAGTCTTTTGTTGTAAATGCTACCGTATGAAACCAACTATACCGTTACTGCAACAGGAAGTTCTTCATAGGCTAATTTTCGGATCACATCGTGATGCTCAGGATATAGCGGGAGTAATTCCTTTTGTGTAAACAGTTCGAAATCCTGAAAATCAAATCCGGGTGATACCATGCATCCAACAAGGGAGAAGGTGTCTGCTTCCAGCACTGAAGAGCCGAAAATGGAGTTTTTGGGAACCAGATATTGCAGGGTTTCGTTATTGTCCAGGTTGGTCCCCAGTTTTACTTCCTCATATCTGCCATCTTCGTGAATGACATGAATGGTTAATGAACTTCCTGCATGATAGTACCATAGTTCATCTGATTTCAACCGATGGAAGTGCGATACTTCCCCGGAACGCAACAGAAAATAGATACTGGTGTACAGAAAACGATGACCATCGAATTGAACGGATAATTCCTGATCCGTAATTTTTTCCTCGCCTTGATAGGTTCTTTTATAGTACCCACCCTCGGGATGAGCAGCCAAGTTCAGTTTGGAAATCCAATATTCGGGACTAGTTGCCGGCATGCGATCATTTCCTTTTTATTTATTTTGAATTTCTTCATAATACCATGGTTTAGAGGATTTTGCGACATTGCGTTGCAGGTATCGGATATAGCCCTATCGAGTCTTGCGAAAAAATGAGAATGGACCAAAGTCCAGCAACCGGCTCGACGTTTGTACAGTCCACTCAGCCGACCACAGACCGATGATAAATGCGTCCTGGGTTGTTATATTGAATGAGGTACAGATTCTGGCCTTAGGCTGAAGGAGAATAAGCAAATGAAAGCTGTAATACGTATCATCGTATATCTCATCATTTTTGTTGTTATCGTAGGAGGGACAGGGGCAATTGGATTAATGAGCACCATGAATGCCGGGATGTCGGTTTACGATAAGACGCCCCCTGTACTGACGAATGTGCAAGTACCCAAATATGATTCCGGCAAGCCGACTGTTGCTGTGCTGCTGGCGAACGAAGTGACAGAAGTGTTCGACTTTCTCGTCCCTTACGAGATGTTTGCTATGACTGAGGCTTACAATGTATATGGTGTGGCTCCTGACCGCAACATCAAATCCCTTACAGGAGGGCTCGATGTTGTCCCGCATTATTCATTTGAAGAAATGGACACGATGCTTGGCAAAGGTCCGGATATTATCGTCATTCCGTTTATGCCGATTCTAAATGAACAGAAGTATGCGCCTGTCCGCGAGTGGATTCAGAAGCATTCGGATGATAAAACAACATTACTCTCGATCTGTAACGGGGCTGAAAACCTGGCGGATACCGGATTGTTGAATGGTAAATCTGCTGCAACACATTGGGGGGATATCAACCGGCTTATCAAGCAATATCCTGATATCCAGTGGGTGAAGGATCAGCGTTACGTTCCGCAAGGCAACATGGTATCGTCTGCCGGTCTGACATCAGGGATCGACGCAACACTCTATGTGATTTCCCAGCAGTTGGGTGATGCGGCTGCGAAAAAAGTAGCAGAAAACATGAATTATCCATCTTATGAATACGTAACAAACCCGGACATGAAGCCCTTTAATGCCGGATTGAGCGATATTACGTATATATTGAATAATGCGTATCAATGGAATAAAGTCAAAGCGGGTGTATTGCTCTATAACGGTGCAGATGAGCTGGACTTGTCCGCAGCTTTCGATACATATGCCGCTTCCGGCACGACAACGACACTGACAGTATCGGGCAAGCATGAACCCATTGTAACGAAGCATGGCCTGAATCTGGTTGCCCGCTATCAGACAAATGACGTGCCGGAGCTCGCAAAATTGATTGTCGTCGGTGAAGATGCAGAGTATGAAGCAGCCGAAGACATTGAGCAATGGAATAACAGCGGCAATCGTGCAGAGCTGCTGTTCCTGCATCGTGATGCAGAGGGCCGTTTTGCAATGGACCCGGCATTCGAGGATTTGGCCGGACAAGAGGATATCCAGACCGCGAAATTTGCTGCCAAGCGGCTTGAATATCGGGCCACTGACCACTTGAAGCTGGAAGGCAGCACATTCTCGTATGAAGCATTTGGCATACCGGTGCTCCTTGGTATTGTGTCTGTGATTATCGCTTCCTTCATTGATAGACGATTTATCTGCAGGAAAAAAAGGATAGAATAGGAGCGGCAGGGAATCGTACGTATTAATACTGGGCAAACATCGTCTTGCAGGCCAAGTGCCTCGGGCGATGTATTTTTTTACTCCGAATCATTAGGTGGTTGGCGGACACCCGGGATCAGCCGGGGAATGAATCGCTCCGTCAATTGACTCGCCAAGCTGCAGATCAATATGCCCGGAGACAGAAGGGGGCGCACTACTGGCGCAAATGCTGGAGTTGCTCGAGAGCATAGCTGGATAAGTGCTGCACCCGTCAGCCATACAGGAGAACAAGCCGGGGAAGTTAGCCGGCTTGCTCTCCCATTTCCTTCAGCACCGGCTCATAGGACTTGTAGCCAATGTTTACGCCGCGGAATGATAGCTCGACGCGAATCGTATGTCTCACTGCTTTCTCGGCCTCGAGTACCTCCGGCTGCTCATCAATGACCGAGAAGCCGTCACACAATGTGACCACCAGCCCGCGATATTATTCATAAATTCTATAGGGCCATATAACATATACATGTAATTATTCAGTCAGGTGTGTTTCCACGTACTCCATTGCGTTATTCATGCGGTCCAGCCAATCCATTCAGATGCTCCTTTCAAGTTTGATTATAGGTGAAGGCGGGAAATGGAGCCTTGCAATTCTTGCACCGAAATATCATGTTCGATACGAATAGGATTAAAGATGATTTCATAATTGTAATGAGGATTACATTAATAGTTCTCTAAGTCTGATACCATTTAATTGTTCCAAAACAGGTAACTTGGAGAATTAAAGGTCCTATATCTAATAGAAGTGATGATGAAATAAACTGTATATATACCTATAGAAAATGGAGGGTATTATGAACGTACTCATTACTGGCGGAACAGGCTATATTGGGACAGTGCTCGTAGAGGAAGCGCTGAAGGCCGGGCACACTACACACGTCTTGACCAGAAGCACAGCTAAATCGCAGAATTTGGAGCAGCAAGGCGTCAAAGTGATTGTTGGGGATATTTTGCAGGATGGACTGTGGCAGCAAAAGATCAATGAGATGGATGCAGTTATTCACTTGGCAGCTCCGCCAACATGGGGCAAAAAAGTCACCAAAAAAGTGGCGCTTTCCTATGCAGACGGGCATTTGCAGTTAACAAAACGTCTTTTCGAAGCCATTGATCCTGAGCGTCTCCAACGTCTTGTTTTTGTTGGCGGCACAAGTTATTTTGGGGATTCGGGCAATCAGGACCCTAAGACAGAATCTTTCCAAGCGGAGCCGAAGGGGTGGGGGCCGTATATCGCACCCTCGATCAGATATGCAAAAGAAAAAATTGCCGCCGGATATCCTGCCACAATCGTGTTTCCTGCACAAATTTACGGGCCTTCCTCATGGATGGAACAATTATATTTGCAGCCGTTATTTACAAAGAAACCTCTCACATCTTTAAAAGGCTATCGTCCGTATTTTTCACCCATTCATATTGAAGATTGTGCACGTGCTCTTTTGCATTTAACGGAGCATGGTGAAATAGGTGAAGATTATATCATTTCCGATCTGCAGCAGCTTCCTTCCGCAGTATTTAGAGATGAAATTATCAAGATTATGGGTGTGAAGGACCCCAAATTCCGTGAAGTGCCCCGCTGGTTATGTCAATTCATTTTAGGACCCGTGCTGACAGAATATGCAACAGCCCATACTAATTTTTCTAGTAATAAGCTTCAGGGAACAGGGTTCAAGTTCCGTTACCCGACATATAAAGAAGGCTTGCCGCAAGTGGTTAAAGCCTGGCTTGATCTGCAATTATCAAATTAAAAGGATGTAGATGAATCAAATGAAATCGAGAGTTGGGGCAAAGGCATATTGCGCGGCTGTTAATGTCTAATTTGTTCCCGGTGCGGTCTCGAGTGAATCAGGAGTCTGAACAAATCCTCATCGGTATAAGTCCGGTATCCCTGTTCACTGTAGCCGCTTGGCTTGAGCTGCCCCTTTTCACCATAAAAGCGGAGCGTACGTGCTGTCGTTGGGTCAGTTTCTCAGCTCCTTTCAAGCACTAGTATATTAGTTGACGTTACGGTAACCGCAAGCATTCTTTTGATTTATTGGAGCATTGATATTTCTTGTGGGCAGACTTTTGGATTGGGAAAAAGGAAAAACCGGGAAAAACCTTGATTCTGCAAGGCTTTTCCCGGTTTTTCTGGCGCAGACAAGGATTACCTCACCATACGCAAACTGCGAATGTAAGGCAATGAATCAATGGTTATTTTTGTTTGATGGAGGTGCGGTTGAACTCCGGAGCAGCAGTTCCGTCGGGAGCAGTATTTTTTGCTTTTCCTGGGTTGGGTTATTGATAATGGATAACAGGAGCTTGGCAGACTCTGACCCGATTGCCTCTACTTGCTGCAGCACGATAGATGGTGGGGTCTCGGCCAGATTGGGGTACTCAAAATCATCAAAGAAAATAACAGATAGTTCCTCCGGAATTGAAATGCCCATGATTTTGGCGGCTTTATACAAGAGTTGTCCTGTTCCCGCATTTTCAGCAAATATAGCCGTAATCTCCGGATGCTTTTCGAGAAAGACGACGATATCCTGGACGTTTTTGAACTGCTGTCGATGTTGATGGATAATCGGCATGCGGGCATCGGCTAGCGCTTTCTCATAACCGCTAATCCGTTCTTCTTTACTGGCTGTAGCGGGGGCACTAAATGATAAAATACCGATGTTTTGATGTCCAAGCTCTATGAGATGCCGGGTAGCCTGATAAGCGCCACCGAAGTGATCCGAGCATACGCAATGCACCGACAACCCGACCAGATCACGGTCGATCAGCACAATTGGAAAGCCTGAGAGCGATAACTGGAAAATTTCCTCGTTGTATTTTTCTCCATCTACCGGAAAAACCAATATTCCCTGCACGCCAAGCTGTATCGCATCCCGAATCAGCTCTTTTTCTCTTTCCTGAGACCCATTCGTAGTTGAAAAAATAACCTTGTAGTTTGAAAGTGAAAGTTCTTTTTCTGCTCCTTTAAGCAGACGCGCGGTAAATGAATTTTCCATGGATGGGGCGATGTAGTAGATGAGCGGAATTGAAGTGCTTTTCTTCTCATAAAGAATCGGCACGCCTTGTTTGCTTGATACGAAACTCCCTTTTCCTTGAATCCGATGAATAATTCCCTGCTTGACTAAGGAATCCAGTGCATTTTTTACGGTAATGCGGCTGACTCCGAACTTTGCGGCAAGATCATTTTCGGAAGGGAGACGGTCCCCGGATTGAAGAATATGCTTATCAATTTGATCCGTAATAAAAGATCGAATTTGTAAGTAGTGGGGGATACGTTTATTATTATGTGTCAACTAATATTAACCTCCATTTATTTATATAACAAATATACAACTTATCCAACTTGTTGTAAAGTTGTTATTGACGGATTAAAATAGCGGTGATAGTATCAATGTGTCAATAAAATTACATGTAAATATGTAATGGTTCAAATATACAACTTAAAAGGATGTGCATAAAATGAACTAATACTTGGTAAGGGGGAATCTTGTTTTTGCAGGGGACTGGCCCACAATGAGTCACTTATTTCCAGCAGCGTTCTCATGTAAATCAAGATCAATATTACATATTGATTGCAATGAATACGCTTACTTTATGAACAATTGAAACCGTTTTATTTATTTTCGTGAATCGTCTTAAATATGCTAAGTTTTAAAGCTTCTGATTTAACTCGATTATAGTTTACATTTTCATACTTAAGAGGTGACTAATTTTGGCAAGTTTACGTGCGGGGCATCGCTCAACGAAGTTGTCTTCACCATTGTGGTCGAATATTAAAAGATACAAGTTCATGTATATTTTATTTATTCCGGCCATCATTTATTTTATTATCTTTTCCTATGTTCCCTTTTACGGTCTAACGATCGCCTTCAAAAAATATATGGCCTTCCAGGGGATATGGGATAGCCCGTGGGTGGGTTTAGATAATTTCCGGTATATTTTTTCATCCGAAAAATTTCTGACTGTTTTAAAAAATACCGTCCTGATACATACTTACGCACTTATATTCGGTTTTCCTATTCCCATTTTGTTTGCTATTTTGCTCAATGAAGTAAAAAATCAACTGTTTAAGAAAACGATTCAGACGGTTACCTATTTCCCTCACTTCTTATCGTGGGTTGTATTTGCAGGTATCGTAGTTAATTTCGTCGGTCCAACAGGGGTAATTAACACGATTTTGGTTAATTTAGGCATGCAGCCATTGAATTTCCTGACAGATACGGAACTATTCCGTCCGATGCTCATCGTAACGGGGATTATTAAGGAGTTTGGCTGGGGAGCGATTATTTATCTGGCAGCCATCTCTGGTATTGATCAGGAGCTATACGAAGCTGCCCGAGTGGATGGAGCCAAACGGCTGCGTCAAATATGGCATATTACGCTGCCGGGCATGAGGCCAATCATTATACTCATGTTCGTTTTAAATCTTGCAAGCATTTTGGATGCGGGTTTTGACCAGGTATTTAACTTATATAACCCGGCGGTCTATGAAGTAGCTGACATTATTGATACATACGTTTATCGTGTCGGTATCCAATCCACCGATTATTCGATTGCTACTGCGGTTGGTATTTTCAAAGGAGTAGTGGGCTGTGTGCTTATTATTTCAGCAAATTCAATGGTAAGAAAATGGGAAGGGAGATCATTGTGGTAATGAATGGAGCAGCAGAAGTGACGACGAGCAAAATGTTGAAGAGACGCAGAAGCGCCTTAGGCACGCAAAATCCTTGGTGGGCACAAGCAATAATTTACTTGATCTTATTTGTATTAGGTTTGATTACCTTTATCCCTATTCTAAATGTGCTTGCTATTTCATTTAGTGAAGCATCGCAAATACGGCTGAATCCGATGATGCTGATCCCGCAACAATTTACACTTAGCGCTTATGAATATATTTTTAGTACGCCAATCCTGACACGTTCTTTTTTAATTACAGTTATGGTTACTGCAGTCGGCACTTTTTTTAATCTCATGTTTACCGCATTTGCAGCCTATGGATTGTCCAAGCCGAAGGTTCCGGGCTACACCTTTTTTACATGGATGATTATTTTGCCTATGTTAATCGGGGCCGGATTAATTCCTTATTACATTTTGCTGAAAAATATAGGCTTGATTGATTCTTTATGGGTGCTCATTCTAGGCGGACTTGTCTCGCCATTCAACTTCATTTTGATGCGGAACTTTTTTTGGTCGATCCCCGAAGGGATTGAAGAGTCCGCTTCTATAGATGGGGCGAGTGAATTAATGACACTATGGAAGATCATCCTGCCACTATCTAAGCCTGTACTGGCAACCGTGGGGTTATTCTATGCGGTAGGCCACTGGAATGATTATTTCAACGGTTTGATTTTTATTAACGATAATACCAAATGGCCGCTTCAAGTTGTATTGCGTTCCATCATTATTGACCAGAACATGATGAATATGGGGGCGATTCCACAATCGATGGACCCGTCCAAAGTCGTCGTTACTCCTGAGAATATTAAAGCAGCTGCAATCATTTTTGCTGTCTTGCCGATCATGCTGTGCTATCCGTTTTTACAAAAATATTTTGTCAAAGGGATTATGATTGGTTCTGTAAAAGGCTAGATCAATTATCTTTGATTATCCCAAACGGGGTTATCATAAACGATTAATAGGGGGAAACAGAAATGAAAAAGCTATCGATGTTGCTGCTTACGGTGCTGATGACTATTTCCGTAGCAGCAGGTTGCTCCAAACCAGGCAATGATGGGCAAGCACCCGGCCAGCAGGGGGAAGGAAATGAGCAGGTGACCAAGTTCACCTATTTGAAGCCGGTATGGGGACCGGCAACCTATCAAAAGGGCGGGCCATTCGAAAAGGAATTATTCCAAAAGGCAAATGTTGAAATTGATGTGCAAATTGTACCGGTCACTGATTACAATACAAAAGTCAAAACGATTATCGGTTCAGGCACAGTACCGGATGTCGTATGGGGTTCAGGCCCAAGTGATGCTTTCTTTAAGCAAACACAAGACGCAGGAGCCTTTCTCCCGATCAATGAATATCTCGACAAATACCCTGTGGTTAGGGAGGCCGTTCCAGAAAGTCTATGGGAATGGTTGAAGGATGAACACGGCAACGTCTATTTCTTGCCGAATACGCTTAATCCTGACGTTCAATTTATGATGTACTACCGTCAAGATTGGTTTGATGAACTTGGCATTGAGGTGCCAACAACAACAGCGGAGTTCGAAGCAGTTCTGGAGAAAATTAAAAACAGTAAAATTGACGGAGATAAGAAGCTTCCATTAACCGCTGCCGATATGTGGACATTAAAGGATTTGGCCACTTCATTTGGTACAAGCTTAAATGGTTGGGAGCCATCGCCAGATAATCCGGATTGGCTGCAGCCGTTTTTCCAAAATCCAAAACAACTCGAGTTCTACTTGTGGGTACAAAAGCTGAAAAGAGAAGGGCTGATTGATCCCGATTTTCTTGTAAGCCCTAACTCGCATAAATCAGAAGACAAATTCAAAGCTGGCAATAGTGCAATTCTCATCTCGCATTACAATAGCTACCCTACGATTGTAAGCGAAATCAAAAAGACAGATCCGAATGCCAAAGTAGGAATCATTTCTCCACTTGTTGGACCACACGGAGATAAGGGAGGCGTAAGAACGGTCCTTCCGATTGACAGAGGTTTCTATATTTCTGCGAAAGCCAAAGATCCGGATGGCATTTTCCGCTACTTGGCATGGCAGCTCACGGAAGGCCATGACATGATGAAGTACGGGATTGAGGGGAAGAACTATGAAATTAAAAATGGAAGAAAAATACTGTTCCCTGAAGACCAGATGCCTAATGAATACAAGCGTCCGCAGATGGAGCCCTTCTGGACTTTAATGCCGTTTAGCGATACAGGCGCAGTAGATTGGGAATACAACAAAGATTGGATGGAAAACTTGGGCGTATCTGATGTGTACGATTTGTACAAGCAAAAGTATGAAGAGTATTCGGCAAATAAATACCCGGATTATCGCAATAAATTTATTCTAAGTGCTACAGAACTTGAAATTGGCTCGAAGCTTCATGAAGATTTTATGAATACCGTTATAAGCGGGCTGCCTATCAATTACAAGCTGACTAAAGATGATTGGAACAAACAGGTTGAACTTTGGCTAAAAGCAGGAGGGAGTACAATTCTAGAGGAAGTCAATCGCAATCAAACGGATAAATCCAAGCCTAGCTTTAACTAGCTGGCATAAGCAATGACAGGCCAATTCTAAAGATAGTTTTCAAAAGAAGCATTGAATCGGACAAGTGTGTATGCGCACCCGATTCAATGGTTTTTTTATATGTAGAACTTGTATGAAGAATAATTCGTATGAACTATACCATAAGCGGTCGCAAACGTTTATTGTAAGGATGGGCAAGACGGCCTTCTATTCAGTAGAGCGGCTGCGAAGGAATGGAAATAAGGTCACATTGCTATCAAGCTTGTACCAATTAATCTTTGACCGTGGCAGCAATTCAGGTTTAAGAATCGTATTAGAGATTTCAGGAGGGATTCGTTTGCAGCAGATTTTTAACGATATGATCAAGCAGGATGTGAAGCCGTTCCTCTCCCGGCATGGCTTTACGAAGAAGAGCTTAACTTTCAGTAAACGAACAGAAAGCCTTGTCTATATTATCAATTTTCAAAAATCCTCCGGTAATTCAGCGGACAATGTGATGTTCTATGTAAATTGTGGTATTTATGCAGCGGAGCTGGCTCAGCTGCAGTCCGGGAAGATTGCAACGGAACCTAAGGAAGCGGAATGTCACTTTAGAGCGAGAATCAGGGAAATTGCTGTGTCTGCTCCAGATCGGTTTGCTATTACTTCAGATACCAATGGGGATGACTTGAGTGAAACGCTGCTAAACGGATTAACCGAGGTTCTTCATTTCTTTGATACGAAGACCAGTGCCAGGTCGATTGCCGATTATTACATTGCCGGTCCATATCTGCATCTGGGTGAAGAGAGCTTTCATTTGCTATTGCAAGCCAAGGATACTATAGCGGCTGGACAGTATTTGCGGGCTTTGCGGGAAAAGTACGGTTCGGAAGCCCGGTGGACCATATTTGAAAAGAAGTATAAGATGATTTTCGATCAGTACGGGGTTAACTTTGATAGCTGAGTTACTGGAAACACGATTCCCAAGCGCGCCACTTCCAAATGGGATAATTATGAACATTGGATTAAAGCCATTATATGATATATTCAAGTAAAGACAGGTTCGCCCTGAGAAAAATAGGAGAAAGGAAGTGGAACCATGGATTTGGAAACGGTCATGCAGGAGCTCGAAGCTCTCGGAAAAGAACGTAGCAAGAAGATGTACCAGACCAATGGTGCGGAGGAACCGCTTTTTGGTGTAGCCACAGGGGAAATGAAGCCGATCTTCAGGAGAATTAAATTGAATCAGCCATTGGCCGAGCAGCTCTATGCCACAGGGAATTACGACGCCATGTATTTTGCCGGGATAATTGCGGAGCCGAAAGCGATGACTGAGGCAGATTTTGAACGGTGGATCGACGGCGCTTATTTTTATATGCTGTCCGATTATGTGGTTGCCGTAACGCTGTCAGAAGCTGATATTGCCCAGGAAGTTGCTGATAAATGGATTGCTAGCGATATGGAGCTGAAAATGTCGGCGGGCTGGAGCTGCTACTGCTGGCTGCTTGGCAATCGCCCGGACAGTGAATTTTCCGAAGCGAAAATCGCCGATATGCTGGAACTGGTCAAAAATACGATTCACGATGCTCCCGAACGCGCGAAGTATGCCATGAGCAATTTTTTGTACACGGTGGCGGTATCGTATCAGCCGCTTCATGAAAGGGCGGTCGAGACTGTAAATGAATTGGGCCCGGTAGAGGTGGGAAGCGGTACTGCTAAAGCCAAGTTCCTGAATACATCAGATAACATTAAAAAAATGATAGATAAAGGAAAGCTGGGCTTCAAGCGTAAACATGTAAGGTGTTAGATGCTCTTCACATAGCAGCCTTTTCAAAAGTCATTCCAGCTCACGGTTGTGTACAACAACCGAAATAAAATCACGAACATAATATTCAAGTTTAACGGGGTCATGCGAAGCCAGCATGATCCTGTTTGTTATATTCACTCCTGGAACGATAACCTCTGCCAATTCTCCTGCCCGGATGAAACGGCTGGCTACAAGTGAGGAAACAAAGCTTATGCCGTAACCGGCTACAACAGCCTGAATGGTCTCATTTAATCCGTTAAACTCCAGCTCAATGGCAGGCGGCAATTTGCCTGAATTTGCGGCCATGGCAATAGCCATGTGGGCGTTCCGTGACAGTAATTGGCTCAGGCAGCCGCTTCATATTTGTCTTGCGCCGACCATCACTTCTTTGATCGGTTTTGCGGTCAACCAGCTTCCGCTGATGTATCTCATGAAAATTGCGCTGACTCTAATTGCCATGCTGGTTGTGTTGGCAGTTCTGAGAACAAATTTTGCTCCGTCTCTTGCTACAGGCTTGCTGCCGCTTGTTACGGATGCCCATGACTGGAAGCTTGTTTTGCTCGTATTTTTGCTTACGTTATTTTTTATGCTCGTTGTCCTTGGATTTCAATTAAATAAAAATTTGAATCCCAAACAAGTGGTGCAGGGCAGACCGGCCGTAGCTTTTCTCCTTATTATGCTGGGCTGGCTTGCAGTCTGCCTGCTTTTCGGCCTGGAGCAGCTTGCGGCAATTCCGCCTGTCATCGTTGTGGCCTATGAAGCCATTCATAAAAGGGAATATGGTGCCAAGGCCGCTTTCAAGCATGGCCTGTCTTTGACCCTGTCAGCAACGATAGGAACCTTGTTATATTTGACTATTCCATCATGGACGGCGGTCATTGTATTGGATATCCTGCTGATGTTGCTGGTGTCTCGTACTATGCGAGTTCGCATGCCGGCGCTGTACGCCTTTCCGCTGTTTCCGTTTATTCTCCCGGTGGAAGCTGTGCGGGGGCTGCCGCTTGCAACCATATGGGCAGTATTATTTACATTTGCCTGTCTATGGATGTACAAAAAAAGTGCGGGTACGAAAGAAGCTGTTTCTCATTAAAAAATGGCCTTTATTTGAGAAAGACATAATCAATCTTTTGCGTTTCCGCATCCACAAGAGACAGTATACAAATTGAAACTGACATACCAATCGTACAGTGACTGAAAAAAAAGTGCGTACTTCTCAATACAAGTGAATGTTTTTATACTGGTTAAAAGTGTTGCAAAGGGGGCTTTCCAGTTGGAATATCAAATAACAATGGGTCCATGTAGCTTGCGGCTCGGTGAGCGAATCGATGCCGATCCTATAACCGGCAGACATAAAGCGGGCAGGAAGCTGCAACAGGAATGGGAGCTTGAGCCAGGCATTTATAGTGCCAGAGAAATTATAAGTGAAGCAAGCACTCTGCTGGAAGCGATTTGCATACGGCTTGGCAACGAGGCTGCTGCAGGGACGCTTCTAGACAATGTGCGGGCCAGCTTAGCGACTTCCGGCAGGGAAGCTGCCTTGCCGCTGGATGTATTGGCGCAGGGCGATCGAGTCAAAAATGAACTGTTGGAGCAAGCGCAAACCATCGGAGCAACGCTTGTCAATTGGGCTCACGAAGCATTTACAGCAAAATCGGGTGAGCAACGCTATGGTACTGCTGCTTTGGCTGAACTGAAGCTCAGAAGCCGCTGCGAGAAGCACCTGTGGACCCCTGAAGCTGTTGGAATCATGATGGGACCAAACGGAAGCACAGAGGTCATGCAGATGTTTAATGAATATTTGCATCAAATGATCCTGCTGCGGGATGCGCTGCTGCCATTTGTGAATTGGGAGCAGGTGCCAATCGAAATTGGATCAGAAACATCGGGACTACGCTTCATTGAACCTGCAAGAGACCGGTTTACTACCCGACTCATGATGAAAGGCATAGCGCATAAGGACATCGTTGCGTTTGCAAAAAGCTTGCTGGGAGTAGAGGCAGAGGAGAGTGGCTACGGGTTCCAGTATCACTTGGGGACAGTACTGCCTGCAATGATCGGCGGAACGCTGCCGGCTGCACCGGGCAGCTTGCTGCGCTGGCATTCTGCCAGACTCGTAAGCTCTCCCATCACGGATACGGCGGCCGGGCAGGAAAAGCAGAGCTTTATATTTGTTTATGCTTATGAGGACTATGAGGCCGCGCCTCGCAGTTATATCGATACGGGGAAAGATGCAAGTGCTGCGGCATGCTCCTTCAGCGAAGAGGCCGAAATCATCCCGGCCTTGATGGGCAGTGACCACATCGTTCTTACCTTGCAGTTGTTAAGCGGCAGCAGTGCATATGCTGTTGATGTCGGACAAATGACAAGGGGATACCGATATATGTACCGTCCCGATAGCGGGACTGAAGGAGGCAATGCCGGTCCGGACTGTTCCACATGGACACAGCATTCCGCGGCGGATGTACTGAAGGTACAGGGACTTGCGTCATTTGGGGACGGTGTGCACTATACATCAGCTGACGGGAATCCCCTTGTATTACTGGCCTTGCTGGGCAAGTTATATCCGCAAAACATCGTCTTCCTGGAAAGCGGCCGGATTGGCAGCGATAACGAAGTTGCGAAAGCGCTGCATGCCGGCAAGCATTTTGGAGCGAAGGTTTTGCTGAGTGTCGGCAGCGACTGATTGCAGACCGGTTTGAACCATAGGGTTATTGTTTATTGACCGCCGCGCCTGGTGCAGGATTCGAGGCTGCGTCCGGAAATTGCTGCATGTAGTCCACTCCGAATTCACACAGCTGATCCAAAAACTGTACGAGACGCTCACCCAGCTCAGTAAGCGAATATTCTACCTTAGGAGGGACAACTGCATATACCTTTCGCTTAATCAGCCCGTCGTTTTCCAGGTCCCTTAATTGAATCGTCAGCATTTTTTGCGTAATTGCGGGCATTAATTTTTGCAGTTCATTAAAGCGGTAAGTATTATCCGACAAGTAGCCCAAAATTAATGGCTTCCACTTGCCGCTAATTAATCCCAGCGTAACTTCCGAAGTGCAAATTATGTTGCGGTTGCGATAGGAGACCATAGCATGAACACCTTCTTTTTTTTGTATAAAATCCTACTATTTAAATCTGTTTAATGCTAGTTTATCAAATTTGCTAATTTCGTTTCAAGCTGTCCCGACAAAGAATCCGTTATTTTGTGTACTTATTTTATTATTAGGAGTCGATTCTCATTATGTTTGCTGTTAAAAAATATACTTTCTTGCCAATCATTCTGATTGTGCTGCTGCTGACTGCTGCTTGCTCGGGAACATCCGGCAGTACACCGCGCAATTCCAGTGAGCAGAATCAAGCAGAGACTGCCCAGCCGGCAGATGGACAGCCCCTCTATCCGATCCAAACGGACATCGAGCTGAGCTACTGGCTCCAATCGCCAACGACACTCAAACCGAGCATTCATGATATTCCCTTTTATCAGGAGTGGCAGAAACGGATTGGTGTGCCGCTTCGCTTCTCCGAGGTGTCCCCGGCTCAGGCTGGCGAAGCTTTCAGCGTGCTGCTGTCATCCGGCAATCTGCCCGATATTATTGAATATAACTGGTTGTCAGGCATACCCGGCGGACCCGAAAAAGCGCTCAAGGACGGTTATATTATCAGATTGAATGAACTCATAGACCAGTATGCGCCTAACCTCAAAACGTTTTTGCAGGCCCATCCCGAGCTGGACAAGCTGGTCAAGACGGACAATGGCGATTATTATGCATTTCCGTTTCTTAAGGAAGGCGGCATGACAACGCAATGGGCCGGACCGGTGCTGCGCAAAGACTGGCTGGAGGAGCTGGAGCTGCCCGTGCCTGAAACGATTGATGAATGGCATACCGTACTGACAGCATTTAAAGAACGCAAAGGAGCCAAGGTTCCGCTCACGTTCAGCAGTCAAACGAATGTGCTGCAAGGCTTCCTGGATGGGGCATTTATTGGCGCATTTGGCGTCATTCGGGGTTTCTACATTGACGAAGGCAAAGTACAGTACGGACCGCTGCAGCCGGGATATAAGCAGTTTATGGCGACGATGAGCAATTGGCGCGAGGAAGGGCTGCTTGATCCCAACTTCTCTCAAAACGACCGTAAAACACAGGATGCACACATTATGACAGGTGCGGCGGGAGCTACCTACTCTTCCGGCGCCAATATTGACAAATGGGAAGCAGCCTTGCAGACGGAAGATAAGCAAGCGGCCTTTATCTTTGCTCCTTATCCGGTCTTGAAGCACGGGGATACCCCAAAGTTTGGTCAGGAAGCGTGGCTGTACGGTGCGGAAGGGTCGGCTGCCGTATCGGCTACGAGCAAGCATGCCAAGCTGGCGGTTCAATTGCTTGATTATGCCTATAGTGAAGAAGGATATTTGTTATTTAATTATGGAACGGAAGGGCAGTCCTATACTTTGAAAAACGGAAAGCCGGAGTTAACAGAGCTGATCACGAACAATCCCGATCATTTGTCTTATCTGGAGGCACTGTCCCTTTACACACATACCGTCAACCCGGGTCCCTATGTTGGTTCCAAGGAGCTGATTGGACGGCTCGCCATTACGAATGAGGATCATAATTATGATCGCTGGAAAACGGATAATTTGAAGCATGTTTTGCCGCCTGTATCCATTTCGGCAGAGGAATCCAATGAGTATGCACGTATCATGACTGACGTAAATACACTTGTTGACGAAACGACGCTCAAGGTGATTCTTGGAACGGTACCGGCGGAAGAGGCTCACCGTGATCTTGCGGCCAAACTAGATGCACTTGGTATTCAACGTGCGCTGGAAATTCAACAGGCTGCGTATAATCGCTTTCTGAACAGATGAACAAAGAGCGCATCGTTAAAGACTTTAAGCGCAACAAGTGGCTTTATGCACTCGCATTGCCGATTGTCGCTTATTACGTCGTGTTTCAATATTTTCCAATGCTGGGCGCGGTCATTGCCTTTCAGCATTACTCGCCGATGAAGGGGATCTTGGGCAGTGAGTGGGCGGGTTTAAGCCATTTTGTCGCATTTTTTGACAGTTACTATTTTGGGCGATTAATTCGCAACACCCTTTATTTGAGCGTCTATTCCCTGTTGTTTGAGTTCTCAGCTCCAATTGTGCTGGCACTGTTCATGAACGAGATCCGGTTCCGGTTTTTCAAATCCTTGGTACAAACGGTTTCGTTTCTGCCCTATTTCGTATCGCTGATTGTCGTCGGGGGCATAATCAAAGACTTGACCCGCAGCGGCGGCTTGATCAATGCCGCCTATACATGGCTCACAGGCGGGAGCGGCCAGGACATGCTGCAGCAGCCGGAACTATTTCGGACAATCTACGTTTTGTCTGAAATTTGGCAGCGTGCCGGCTGGGAATCGATTATTTATTTGGCGGCATTGGCTACCATCCCCATACAACAATATGAGGCAGCGCGCATAGACGGAGCAAGCCGCTGGCGGCAAATGATCAGCATCACCTTGCCGGGACTGCTCCCGACAATTGTAATTATGCTTATTTTGCGGGTGGGTCATATGCTGGATATCGGGTATGAAAAAATACTGCTGCTGTACAATCCCGTTATTTACGATACAGCAGACGTTATTTCCACCTTCGTCTATCGCAAAGGATTGCTGGATTACGACTGGAGCTTCAGCTCAGCTGTCGGATTATTTAATTCAACAATCAGCCTGCTTTTGCTTCTCATAGCCAATTGGGTCAGCCGAAAAACTACCGGCAACAGCTTGTGGTAAGGGAGAGAATGAATTGCCAGACCGCATCCTTAATATCGTTGTATATTTGTCGTTAATTGTCCTAATAGCCGTTACCTGTTATCCATTACTTTATGTGTTGTCTGCTTCATTAAGCGATGGCGATCGTCTGATGACCGCCGGAGGCTTGCTATGGAAGCCGCTTGGTTTCAGCACATTAGCCTACGAGCGGGCGCTTGCTAATCCGGCGCTTTGGAGGGGGTACTGGAACACGCTGCTGCTGGTTGTTGGAGGCATTTTGTTAAATCTCAGCATGATGATTGTCGGGGCCTATGTGCTTTCACGACGGAATGTGCTGTGGAATAAAGTTTTCATAAAGCTAATTGTAGTGACGATGTTTTTTAATGCCGGACTCATCCCATTCTATTTGGTGGTGAAAGGAATCGGCATGATGAACACGCTATGGGCGTTGCTCATCCCGTTTGCAATTAAAACCTTTCATCTAATCATTATGCGCACTGCCTTTTTGTCACTGCCGCCCGAGCTCGAGGAGTCCGCGCAAATCGACGGCGCCAATCACCGGGACATGCTTGTCAAGCTGGTCGTTCCGCTGTCCATGCCGGTCATTAGCGTCATTATGTTGTATACCGCAGTTGATAAATGGAACATGTGGTTTATCCCGTCCGTGTTTATTCAGGACCGTATGCTGTATCCTCTGCAGCTTGTATTGCGTGAAATATTGATTAATAATGTTACAGATTCGATTTCGATTGGGGCAAGTGTCGGCGAAGCCCGCAAAATCGGCGAGACGATCAAATATGCTACAATCATGCTGACTACCTTGCCCGTCCTGTTTATTTACCCGTTCCTGCAAAAATATTTTGTAAAAGGCGCATTGGTTGGCGCGGTCAAAGGATAATTGCCAGCTCAGGGCTGTTCCGCAATGAAATAGGCTCCCCTTTAAGTAGACACGGTAACTCATTAAACGGTCTGCTTGGAGGGGAATTTTTATTAGTTGTACGGTGCAACAACCGAGTCAATGCCATAGCTCTGGCCGATCGGACCAAATTCCATTCCTAAAAATCCATAGACATGATTTTCGTTTACTGCTTTAAGATTTTTCAAGCAAATAATGATATAGTAATAGTTGGAATATTATCCAATTGAAGTTGATTTATAAATAAATAAGCCTTTTAATAAGTGATTCATTATGCATATTCCAAACTCTTATAAGAAAACCCAAGTCAATTTCCTATCAAGGCCTATCAAAAAACCAATCATTTGAGGGAGGTTATAAGATGAATCCAATTCTTAATCAAATCGGGGCCATATTTATTCCTGTAGCTGATATTGAGCGTGCGCGTGACTGGTATTGTGACCTGTTAGGGCTGCCTAATGACGGGGAGATTATAGCCGGACACCTGTATGTCATTCCGATGCAGGGACAAGCGCTTAATGTTGTATTGGATAGCAAAATTTATTCAGAAGACGATGTATTCAAGGTTCCTGCCTTTCATTTTAACACGGATCATATTGAGGACGCTTATGCATACATGCAATCCAAAAATGTACAGTTGACAACCGCAATCGAGCACGGTCACTGGTTTGGCTTCAAAGACCCGGACGGAAACGAGCTGATGGTTTGCAAGTGCTAGCTTGTAAGGAGTGATAAGCTCGGATTAATCGCCTAATTTCATAGGATTAGGTTTATTCCTGATAACATTAATAGTCCATCTATGTTTTAAATTTTTGGCTATGTTAAATTCTAATGTTGATATTTGACCATAAGAAAACCGCCTTCGTTGAAAAGGCGGTTTATTGCTATCGTGTCCCGTTAGCGCAACGACTTACTCTGTTGAATTTCGTGTTCCTCAACATAAAGCGGCATCAGAGAAGGCGGATCGTACCTTATCGCGGCCTTTAAACGACAAAATGGTGCCGATAGCCATAGCCCCAACGAAATAATGAGCCTAATCCGACAGTGCCCGCATGATGTTGGATTTCGCCTCTGCCGCAATCACTTCATTCCCGTCATCGACCGCTTGCATTAAGATCAGTATGGGGATGTATACCGCGATCAGCCGCGCCAGCAGTTTCGTTTCCTCGTCCGCTCCTCCGTACGTTTCGAAAAACACGCCACGAGCGTAAGGTGGTAAAAAGCTATAAGCAACGCTCAAATCGCAAGCCGGATGGCCTACGCTCAGATCGCCCCAATCAATGATGCCGGAAACGATCCCGCTCTCATTCACAAGCATATTTTTGAAATGAAGATCGCCATGTAGCAGTGCATTCACCGCCTCGACACGGTCCTTTTGCAGCCTGCTAATATACGCTTCGATCACACCGGACTCCTCCGGCGACAAGTGTTCAACAACCTTCGATAGAAAGCCCTCCAATTTCACTTTGCGCGATGCTATGTCTGTCAAGCTTCGATGATCTTGCTGAACTCCGCACTTCAGCGCCGCCTGCACCGGAAACTCATGCAATCTCCGCAAAAATTTCGCCAGCGTCTCTGCCGATAAAGCCCGGCGTTCTTCCGTCAAACCGATGGGGAAATCTCCTGGCACGTAGGCATAGCCAAGAAATGGTGCCGGGTATTCGTTACTTGCTTCGCCATAAAACAACGGTTTCGGATAGTGGATGGTCATATATGCCTCCAGCTTCGGCAGCAGCTTCCCTTCCATACGAATCGAGCCAACTGCAATCGTTCTTCTTGGAAACCGGAACACGTACTCGTCACCGATGAGAAAAACCGTATTGTCCCAGCCCCAGCCCAATCGCTTCACTTGCTTCGATGACAGCTGAGGGAATTGTCTGCCGATCAGCGTCCGCGCCTGCTCTTCGTTAACCTCCCACTCCGCATCCCATACATTCGTTCCTCCCATGAAATGTCTGCCTCCTCGTTCCTTACTTTATTTAGACGTTTACATTCCCTAAAAGTTACGCATAACTGCCCGTTAGCTTAACAAGAATAAGCAGAAAGCCGAAGTTTGGTGTTCGTGTCGGTCACAGTAAACAGGCACGATTTGACCAACATATTTTTTCTTATTCGATGCGGTATTCTCATATTCCTTGCTGTCTAAGTAACGAAACCACGCCAAGTAATTCTGCAAATACTTTGTTGCAACACCATTGAAGCGATCCATCCATTTCTTCAAGCGGCTGTGGTAGCTGTTTACGTTTTGGATATGGTTCACGCCTTTCACACGTTGTTTTCCGTCGGACTTGAATCGGTAATGAGTCATGCCTTTTGAATTCGCATAGGAGCTAAATGCCCTCCATGAATCAGTGCATAACACGTTTGAGTCAGATAGATGACCACCAATCGCTTCGTCTAATTTTGTAGTCCGAATACGTCCACGCCCAAGTACGCCAGAGTAAGTCATTTTCTGACGGTCACGGGCAACCAGCACGCACACTTGATCGTGGCTTATACCACGATATTTCGCTTTGCCGCCAAGTTTACGTGGCTTGCGTTCGGCAATATTCCGCTTGCTCTTTTCCGAGTAAAGAAAGTAGGTCTCGTCCATTTCAACAATATCTTGAAATGCTTCGGTTGGAATCTGCTTCAGAGCGGAAAGAATCTTATGCCGCCAGTAAAACAAGGTGACATGCGTGACTTCATCGTTTAACTGCTCTGCACATTTTCTCAGAGAAAAGCCCTCAATCATGCATTCGATAAAACGAACCCACATATGAGGTCGCCTCGTTCGTTGCAGAGGGGTGTTCGTAAGGTTATTGAATGTTTGGCGACAGGACTTACAACGGTAACGTGACGTTTCACCTCTCCAGTGCGTGTTCTTACAGCGTACTTTCCAAATCGAACAACAGAATGGTTTTTGCAATGCGGGCAAACAAGTCCATCTTTATGCTTCTGCTCTTGAATTTCATCAATCGCTCGAACTGGAAGTGCCACTCCCTTGGTTCGGGACTGCAAAAAGTAGATAAGTTCTCGCTTACCATTATCGTCCAACGTATCAGCAAGCTTTTTCAGTTCCTTTAAATCCATGGGCAAATCATCTCCGAACAGTTATATTGCCCTTATTATAGAACTCTTGTTCGTAATTATCAAATATCAACAACAAAGTTTAACATAGCCAAATTTTTAAGAACATCAGATGTAGGAATAGGTATGATGCTATCTCTTGCTAATGCAGTTATGTTAATATTCACTTCTTTATGGAGTGTTAAGGGGATAATAGAATATCGCATACTAATAAAGTCATACAAGAGGATTAAGCATAATTTCAACATTCCGAAGACATAAAAAATCTTTAAACATAAACATTAGTTATATAGTTGTAATTTTATGTAAGTTGGGATATGTGATTTATAACTGGGATGAAGTAAACATTTAACATTCAGTTTTTTAAATGAAGCTTAATAGCTGCCAGTTTCTTGAAGGGATGATGGATGTGATAAATCGTGTTAGCTTACAGTGTAATTCCCGCAACCAATATAGATAAATCGGTTGAATGGCTTCATTTTGAGGTTCAACACCAAAGGGAAGATTACGCAGGCTTATTTTTTAATAATAGACCTGTACTAAATCTAAAGAAAACGGATCACGAATTGGGTAATGCTATACAAAGAGGCCAGGGTGAATAAATTGATTTTGTCATTATCTATAGAAAGGGTGAAGGTGAAAAGTATATCCTAGTAAAACAATTTGAATTTAAGTCTATTCAAACTTTTGAATCCATGCTATAGTAATTTTGTAATTTAAATTACACGTAAGCGACAAGGAGTACCATGCCAAAGAAAAAAAGTACCGCAGTGCTCTCCATCCGACTAGACGACGAGGCACTCAAGGCTGTGGATCTGCTTGTCGAGTCGGGGCTCGAATCCAATCGCTCAAGAGCGGTTGCCCACTTCGTCAATATGGGGGTGCGGGCTTCCCATGATCTGCTGATAAGGGCGAGAGAACAGGCTGACAACCTTCAGCGGCTGCGCAACGAGATGTTTGAGGCGGTCAAGTTGAGGGACATCGGCAAGGTCGCCGAACTGATCCACCAGGACGCAAGTCTGGTGAACGCCAGCAACAAGCAGGGGGAGACTCCCGTCCTGCTGGCCGCGTTCATGAGAGCCAACGATATTAAGGAACTGCTGCTGCAGAACGGAGCGGGCAAGCTGAACGTATTCGAGGCCGCTGCCGTCGGGTACAGCTCCAGGGTAAAGGAGCTGC
Organism: Paenibacillus pinihumi DSM 23905 = JCM 16419; assembly: GCF_000422505.1. Taxonomy (GTDB): domain Bacteria; phylum Bacillota; class Bacilli; order Paenibacillales; family Paenibacillaceae; genus Paenibacillus_D; species Paenibacillus_D pinihumi. The sequence continues at coordinate 700,984 of NZ_KE383865.1, forward strand.
TGGATCAGTCCCCCGGACTGCTCAACAGCTACAGTCACGACGGGTTCCCGTTGCTGTCTCTAGCCGTACACTTCGGCAATACCGAGACGGTGGAGCTGTTGCTTAGCCGCGGTGTCGATATCAACGCTCGTAGCCGTGACGGCAGTCTTAACAATACGGCGATCCACGCCACTGTATTCGGCGGATACGGGCATCTCGTAGACCTGCTGATGGAGGGTGGAGCCGACATTCATGCCAAGTGTGAAGGCGAGCTGAGAAATGGCTTCAATGTCCTGCATGTAGCGGCTTACTTTGACAATGTGCCGCTCGTTGAGAAATTTCTAAGCTATGGAGCCGACAAGACAGAGAAGAATGCCAGTGGCGAGACGCCTTACGAGCTGGCGCTATCTCTCGGTCATACGGCTTCTGCGGAATTGCTGCAAATTGACCGATAAAAATTTAAATACGACAACTTGACCGGACAGACGGAGAGACGCTGAATTTGTGAAGCGGCCTACGTCTGTTCTTTTTGTCGTATCCAAAGGAGAGGGAATGCGAAAATGCAATACCGGAGATTAGGAAGAACAGGATTGAAAGTATCCGAAGTCAGCCTGGGAACGATGGCGTTTGGCAGATGGATCGACGAGAGCAAGTCGGCAGAGGTGCTGGATACAGCTCTGGAAGCGGGAATTAATCTGATTGATACGGCAGATGTGTACGGCAGCGGAATGGACACGCTGGACCAGTCGGGGTTCGGCGAATCCGAAGCGATTTTGGGCCGCCTCTTGCGCGGCCGCCGCGATGACATTTTGCTTGCGACAAAGTTCAACGCTCATGTGGGACCGAACGTCAACGATGGCGGACAGAGCCGTTACCACGTCTACCGGGCACTGGAAAACAGCTTGCGCCGGCTGCAGACCGACCATATCGATCTTTATCAGGTACATGCGTTCGATCCCGAAACGCCGATCGAGGAGACATTGCGGGCACTCGATGATCTGGTCAAGCAGGGCAAGATCCGCTACTTGGGCTGCTCCAACTATGCGGCGTGGCAATTGGCGAAGGCGCATGGGATAAGCGCGCTGCACAGCCTGCACCGGTTCGAGAGCGTTCAGCCCGAATACAGTCTCATAACGAGAGGGATCGAGCGGGAGCTCGTACCGTTTGTTGAATCCGAGAAGGTGGGCATCATCAGCTACAGCCCGCTGGGCAGAGGCATTCTGAGCGGCAAGTATCGCCAAGGCGAAGCTCCTCCGGCAGACTCCAGGCTTGCGCTGGGCGAGAAGAGGCTGGAGCTGCTGCTGGAATCGAATCCGGCGTACGCGCTGGTTGACAAAATCCAGCCGCTGGCTGAAGCGAAAGGCTGGACACTGGCACAGTTTGCCCTCTCTTGGGTGCTTAGCCATTCCTATGTTACCTCCGCCATTCTTGGGGCCTCGAAACCGGAGCAGATCCGGGATGCATTACAGCATGCCGAAGAGAGGCTGACTCCGCAGGAGTTGGCAGAGATAGATGATATCTCCAGCAGCATCGGTCTTTTTTGAAATAAAACCTTCTTTTCATATAGATAAACTATCAATTCAGGAGGATGAAAAACATGACTCAACCCAAGCGCCAACTCCACCTCGGCCTGTTCCTGTTCTCGACCGGCTACCATCCGGCCGGCTGGCGGCTCCCGGAAGCGGTAACCGACGGGGCCTTCGATCCGAAGTTCCTGCACCGGATCGCTCAGCGATTGGAGGAAGCGAAGTTCGACTTCTTCTTCCTTGGGGATGCCCTCGCGACAAGCCCGGACATGCAGCATACATTCCCGTCGCAGATGGTGCGCCTCGAGCCGTTCACGATGATTGCGAACATCGCGGCGGTAACCGAGAAGATCGGCCTTATTGTAACGGCAAACACCACATATTCCGAGCCATACACGATTGCGCGCCAGACAGCATCGCTCGATTACCTGAGCGGAGGGAGGCTGGCGTGGAACGTCGTTACAGGCATGGATGTACGAGCGGCTCAGAACTATAGCCGGGAGAAGCATTGGGACAACTCCAGACGTTACGATTACGCGGATGAATTCGTGAAGATTGTGCAGGAACTGTGGGATTCCTGGGAGGACGATGCGTTCGTCCGGAACAAGGAGAGCGGTGTATTTGTCGACGGAGGGAAGGTGCACCGGATCGATCACGCAGGGGAGCACTTCACTGTTGCCGGTCCGCTGAACGTAGCCCGGCCGCCGCAAGGACAGATTCCGCTCCTGAACGCGGGGACATCGGAGCGAAGCCGCGATCTTGGTGCCAAGCTCTCAAGCGCCGTCTTCTCCGGGCAGATTCTGCTTGAGGTGTCCAAGCAGTTCTACGCCGATATCAAATCGAAGGCTGTGAAGCATGGAAGAAGTCCCGACGAGGTATTCATCCTGCCGGGCCTTGTTCCTCTTGTCGGCCGCACGAAGGAGGAAGCACAGGCCAAGTACCGGGAGCTCAACAGTCTGCTTGTGACAGACTATGATTTAGCGCCACTGTCGGCGAGAATCGGCATTAATCTATCCGCGTATCCGCTCGACGGGCCGTTGCCGGATTTGTCGCTGTCGACGCTTCCGGGAGATGAGGCGAAGTGGCTGGTTGGTCTGGCACAGAGGGCGGAAGGCCGCAAGGATATTACAGTGCGGGAGTTGTTCCACTACTTTGCAGCCACGTCAAGAGGCCATCTGCTGATCGTCGGCGATCCGGAGGAGATCGCGGATCAGATGGAAGAATGGTTCGTCCAAAGAGCGGCCGACGGGTTTAATATTTGCCCCCCTTATATGACGGGCGGAATCGATCTCTTCATCGACCTCGTTGTGCCGGTTCTTCAGCGTCGTGGGCTATTCCGTACGGAATATGAAGCGGACACGTTCCGGGGGCACTTCGGCTTGTCCCGCCCCGGGAACCGCTTCACCCGGAAGGCGGCACTGCAAGGTGCGGGCGAGTAGCGGGAGAAGCTTGTGTAAGCCGGCGGTTTGGAAGGAGAGAACGGTATGAGCAACCAGGATAGCAAGAGGCGCTACAGATGGCGCATTATAATCGGGCAAGTCATGCTGCTGCTCGCTTGCCTGGGCATCATCGAATACATGGTCCGGGCGGGGATTGTCGGCAGCCTGTATCTGTCGAAGCCCACCCAGGTTATAGAAGAGATCTTAAAGCTGTTCTCTGGCGGCGAAATATTCCATCATTTAATCGTTACACTAAAGGAGTTCGCAGCGGGATATCTGCTTAGCGTGTTTGCCGGAATCGCGACGGGGCTGTTTCTCGTTCTCGTTCCGCATGCGGAGTCGTTTTTTAGACCGTTTTTATCAGCGCTCCTGGCCATCCCGAAGGTAACGATTATCCCGTTGCTGATGCTCTGGCTTGGAATCGGACTATCGCACAAAGTCGCAATTGTGTTCCTGTTCTGCTTTTTTACCATTGCGTTCAATACCATTACGGGAATCAAGCAGACAGCGGAAGCCCACCTCAAGGTTGCCAGGGTGTTTGAGGCCTCCAAGTTGCAGACAATTATGAAGGTCATTCTGCCGTCTTCGGCGCCGACCATCTTCGTTTCACTTCGGGTATCAGCTGCAACAGGGCTCGTCGGAGCGCTGTTCGGTGAGATGGTAGCGTCCAAGGACGGACTCGGCAATCTGCTGGTGCAAGCGACTTCGTTGTACGATACAGCAAAGGCTTTTGCAATTATTACGGTCGTGACGGTTGTCTCCGTGCTTATTATTGCTGTGATCGATCTGCTGGAGAAGCGGGTTGTGCTTAGATGGAAGTCATCATAAACGAGCTTGAACTCAGGAGGAGAGAGACATCATGAAGAGAAAATGGATAGGAACCGGAATCGTGACGATGGCGCTTGCGCTCGTTCTCGCAGGCTGCGGCAGCAGCAATAACGCACAAGGTACAGCCCCTGTAACTGGGGGCACAACGCCAACAGATTCAGCATCGGGCGGGACTTCGGCTGAGCTTCAAAAAATAAAATATTCTCCGTTTAACGGGGTGAGCGGTTTGGCCGTACGATTCGGGATTGAGAAGGGATTTTTCAAGGATGAAGGCCTGGACGTTGAGCTGATTTCCACGCAGAATCCGATTGAAGCGCTGACGAGCAAAGACGTTGACATCGCCGACAGCGCGACAACAAACGTGATCGTAGCTGCGGGCAAGGGAGCGCCGCTGAAAATCGTCTCGTCGATGTTCCGCACGAAGGGACCGTTCTACCTGATTGCGAAGCCGGGTATTGAGAGTATTGAGGATTTGAAGGGCAAGAAGGTCGGAGCGGCTGCGCTGGGCAGTGGCCTGGACGTATACACACAGACAATCCTGAACAAGCATGGCCTGAGTAAAAACGATGTCACGTATCTGGCTAACGGAGTGAATGATGCAGCGTATGCGAGCCTGACATCGGGACAAGTGGACGCCACAATCATTCATGAACCCTTTGCTTCCCTCGCAGAGACTGAAGGAACGGGCAAAATTCTCGCGAAAGGCTGGGATTACCTGCCGACCTTCCATACGGGCGTTCTGGTTTCCCGCAACGATTTTATCAAGGAGCACCCGGACCTTGTGGAGAAGCTGCTGCGTGCATATTTCAAGTCGCAGGAATACGCGAAGAGCCATCTGGATGAATACAAGAAGTTTTTTCTCGATAACGTGAAGGTTGATGCGGCCGTGACAGATAAAGCGTTTGAGCGCGAGAACGTACTCTGGGAGAACAACCCGGACGTGGATCTGAATGCACTGCAGGATACTCAGCAGGTTCAAGTCGATCTAGGCTTCCAGGACAAAATTTACGATATCAAGGATTTGCTGGACTTAAGGTTTATTCCAAAAAAATAAGCGGAGCGGGGTGATCGTATGGAGGGGTTCTCAATCCGGGGCGTATCGAAGGTATACGGAGGAGCGGCTCCGACAGAGACGCTCTCCAATATTAATCTGACGATCAGGGACGGGGAGTTTCTCAGCATTCTTGGTCCGAGCGGCTGTGGCAAAAGCACGCTTCTTGAAATTCTGGCCGGACTTCAGCTGCCCACCTCGGGCGAGGTATGGTTCGGCGGGAAAAAGCTTAAAGGACCGGGAATTGAGAGGGGCGTTGTTTTTCAAGATCCGTCACTGTATCCGTGGAGAACGGTGAGCAAGAACGTCGAGCTGGGGCTTGAGCTGCAAGGCATCGCAAAGAACAAGCGCCGGGAGGCAGCGCAGCAGTATCTCGATCTGGTCGGGCTGCACGGGTTCGAGCACAAGTATCCCCATCAACTGTCCGGCGGCATGAAGCAGAGGGCCGGGATTGCCCGGGCGCTGGCGAACAGTCCCGAGGTGCTGCTTATGGACGAGCCGTTTGGCGCGGTTGACCATCTGACGAGGCTGCAGTTGCAAGATGATCTGTTAAAGATATGGGAAGCGGAAAAGAAGACGGTCGTGTTCGTTACGCATGACGTGTCAGAGGCAGTCTTTCTGGGGGATCGGGTGGTATTGCTGTCTCCCAGACCGGGGCGGATCAACCGGATTTTCCAGGTGCCGAAGCTGCGCCCGCGCAAGCGCGACGACATTGAGCTGCTGAAAATTCAGAATGATATTTATGCCGCTATTCATGAAGTGAAGTCGCCGGATAGCCTGGAATTTACAATTTAAGAAAACAAAGCTGAGGAGTGTGGAAGGGCATGTCGACTAACATAGTGAGCGTGGAGCAACTGAAAGACAGGCTGAAAAGCGGAGAGAGGATCGTGCTTCTGGATGTTCGGTTTAATCCGAAGAATTCGTCGTACGGCCGTGAGGCTTACACGAAGGGGCATCTGCCGGGTGCTTCATTTATCGACTTCAAGGCTGATCTGACCGATCCGGAGCAGGAGCATGGGGGACGCAGCCCGCTGCCTTCGCCAGAACGTCTTGCTTCATTGTTCGGGTCGCTCGGCATCGATCGTGAAACGGCCGTCGTCGCCTATGAAGATGGCAACGGACCCGCCGCTTCAAGGCTGTGGTGGGTGCTCCGCTACTTGGGCGCGGAGAGCGTGCAAGTGCTGGATGGCGGCTACTCGGCCTGGACCGCTGCCGGTGAAGCTGTTTCGGCGGAGCCGGTAGTTATCGCGGAGCCACGCGAATTCGTGCCAGCCCCGCGAGCCGGTTGGCTCGTCGGCGTAGATGAGGTGCGTGAAGCATCCACCAGCCGCGCCCAAGGGAACGTGAGCATAATTGACTCGCGTGATGCTGCGCAGTATGCGGGTCGTGAGGCGCCGTTCGATCCAATCGCGGGGCATATCCCGGGTGCGGCGAACTACTTCTGGAAGGATGCGCTGCATGCCGACGGCTCCTGGAAGTCGCCGGAGCTGCTTGGCGAACGATTTGCGGATTTGCCGAAGGAAGACGAAATCATCGTCTATTGCGGCTCCGGTATCTCTGCCACCCCGAACGTACTGGCACTCTTCGAGGCAGGGTACGAGAAGGTGAAGCTGTACGCGGGCAGCTGGAGCGATTGGATTTCTTACAGCGAGAATGCAATAGCGACTGGGGAAGAGTAGAAGACATAAGCAATTATACAGGTTGTGACTCGAAGTACATCGTTCATGTGGCGGTGTACTTCTTTGCGTGGTGTTGGGGTGTGTTGAAGTCAACAAGCAACCAACTAATTGATTGATTTTAATGAGCTATACATTTACTCAATTGAAATGATATATTGGAATTAAAAGTATTATCTAGGATAATTATAAAAAAGAGAATGGTTTTGATAGATAAAATTAGTATAGTTCCGACTGAATATATCAAGGAGCTGCTCGATACCATACGAGACATTCACATAAAAAGCCACAGGATCAGACATTACATACATTCCTACCGATGAAGGCTGGTTGTATCTAGCAGGTGTCCTGGAACGCATGGCCGAGCCCTTGTTGGATGGGCTATGGCAGTCGTATGAATACGGAACTGGTCTCCGCCGCTTTAAAACAAGCTGTTGGCCGTACTGGAGCCACGAAAGGGTTGATCATTCCTCTAACGGTTATATCCCGCCATTAAAGCAATCTAAGGCGGGATAAATATGTAGACAAACCGTTGTAACTGAGGGTTTCTTGCTGTCTACTTTTTCAAGGCAAGGTCACAGGGTCGAGTGACCACCTATCCAGAAGGTACATATTATACTGTTGCAGCACGAGTAAACTTAATTGTATTTTTGCTTAATGACTGGTTTATCTTAGTTATCCCCAAAATTTGAGTTTTCAACATACGCAATAAAACGTTTAGCCGCTGATGAGATATGACGATTATCTCTCCACTTCAAGCCGATTTCCCAATACCAGCCCTCGTCAATAATCGGGACCCAGACTAAACCATCCAACTGTAACCCCAGTGTCTTTGGCAAAACAGAAACACCGAGACCTGACTTTACAAATCCAGCTACTGTAATCAAGTCCTCAGCTTCATATGCTGAATCTAGAACAAAGCCGGTATGTTGAAATCGGGACATAATCGTTTCCTTTAATCCACAGTTGTTTTTTAAACCAATAAACGGTTCTCCGGATAATTCTGACAAGCTTAGTGTGGAACAACCTGCATAACGATGTTGAGAAGGTATAACAATATATAAAGGGACCTTTTGAATCATTATCCACTGATGATTGTCTAATATGGATTCTTTTGATGTAATCATAATGTCTGAAAAACCTTGCTCTAGATGCTTATCAATATCCCCCAAATTTCCCTGAGTCAATTCAAATCGAACTTTAGGATAGACAAACTGATAACGACGAATTAACTGCGGAATTAAGTCAACGCCAAGAATGTTAAGGTAAGATAACGTAATAACCCCTGTATCCGGGTTAGACCACTCTTCAATCTCCTTAACGCCATTTTCAATGTCTTGCAGGGCTCTGCCAATCCATATGGAGAACATTGTTCCGTTTCGGTTTAACTTTACATTTCGTCCACTTCTTTCAAATAAAGGCACTCCAATTTCATTCTCGAGTTTGGCAATAGCATGACTTAGGGCTGGTTGAGTAATCCCAAGCTTTTTAGCGGCTAAGGTCATGTGTTCATGCCGTGCAACAGTCATGAAGTATTCTAACTGGGTAAGCTCCATAAATACCGCCTCATTTCATAAACAATATTCATTAATTTTATTATTATTATAAATTGGACATTATAAGCGTGTCGAGTGTAATATGAATACAGTTCCAGATGGACAACTCACTAAAGTCAAATGGAGCTTGAGTTTAATGAATTCATTTCGAACAAATTAGGAGGTATTTTTATGAATAAAGTGTTTGATTTTTCGGCAACTGAGTTTGAAGGTAAGAAAGTGCTTGTTACAGGAGGGACAAAAGGAATGGGACTAGCTGTCGTGAAGAGACTTGCAAACAGTGGAGCTACTGTCCTTACTACTGCCCGCTCTCTTTCTGAAGGGCTACAGCCCTCAGTAAGGTTCGTTCAAGCAGATCTTGCCACACCTGAAGGTGTTGAGCAAGTGGTAACAGCAGTGAAAGAACAGCTTGGCGGGATAGATATTATTGTCCATTGTGTAGGGGGATCAACCACGCCTCCTGGAGGTGCACTTGTCCTGAGCGATGAAGATTGGCAACACGCACTGAATTGGAATTTGCTCGCTGCAGTTCGACTTGATCGCAGCTTAATTCCACTCATGTTGGAAAAAAAATCAGGCGTTATTCTTCATTTTACTTCAATACAAAGGAGATTGCCTTTGTATGAAACTACACTGGCTTACGCATCAGCAAAAGCCGCACTTACTAATTATAGCAAAGGATTATCGAATGAATTTTCTCCTCAAGGCATTCGGATAAATACGTTGTCCCCTGGGTTTATTCAAACAGAGGCAGCGGACGCAATGATTGATCGCATCGCAACAGAAACCGGGAGTAGAGAAACCGCGCTTGAACAACTTCTGGATTCACTCGGTGGGATTCCTATTGGTCGTCCAGGATTTCCTGAAGAAGTAGCAGAACTAACTGCATTTTTGGTCTCCGACCGTGCGGCATCTATTACAGGTAGTGAATACGTCATTGATGGGGGAACTATTCCGACAGTCTAATAACCCATGATAAGGAGCGAACAACATGGATCTTAATCAACTTCCTTCCGTAATTCGCAGGTATATTACTGCATCCAACAAACCCGATCCAGCAGCATTTGTTGATTGTTTTTCTGAAAATGCAGTTGTCTTAGATGAAGGAATAAAAAGAATTGGTAAACAGGCGATTCAGGAGTGGAGTGAGCAAAACCATTTTGGTGCAAATGTAACGTTAGAGCCAATAACAGTCCAAAAAAAAGGGGAAGAGTTTGTGGTAACATTCAAGTTGGATGGAACCTACGATAAAGCTGGCTTACCCGACCCGTTACTATTAAACTTTCAATTCGTTATCGCCGACGAGGATATCGTCAGCCTACGCATCGTCTAAAGCAAACGAGGCCTTGGGAGTTCTCTTCCCAAGGCATTTTTTATGTATAACGTGTCCAGCAAAGAAGCATCTTCTAGCCGGTGCAAGTCCGGTGGCCGGCCGTATTCCGGGAGCACGGCATTACTTCTGGAAGGATGCGCTTCATGTGGATGGCTCCTGGAAGTCGCCGGAGCTGCTTCGCGAACGATTTCCGAATCTGCCGAAGGAGGACAAGATTATCGTCTACTGCGGCTCCGGTGTTACCGCCTGCCCGAACATACTGGCCTTGCAACGCGCTGGCTTTTACAATGTGAAGCTGTACGCGGGCAGCTGGAGCGATTGGATTTCGTAGAACGAGAATCCGGTTGCGACGGGAGACGAGTAAGAGCAGAAAGATAAATAACAGGATATTAAGTAGATATCATCATGTGGCTTGTATGCCTTGGTAGTGTATTTCTGCTACTGTATCCGCAAAATAATCGAGGAACAGTTGCCTGCCACGGCGAACTGTTCCTCGATTATTCCATTAGCGAAGTGACTTGAACGCTTGGCGGAGTTCTGCAGTGAATAGCTCCGGCTGTTCCCAAGCTGCAAAGTGCCCACCCTTGTCAAGCTTGTTGTAATACATAAGCTTAGGGTACGCCTGCTTGGCCCAACTTAACGGTGCTTGATACAGCTCATCTGGGAAAACACTTATGGCAGCTGGAATCTCTACGCCCTTTACAGTGAAAAAGGGCAACTTGTTCTCCCAATAGAGACGAGCCGATGATATAGCCGTATTCGTCAGCCAGTAAAGCGTGATATTATCAAGGACATCATCTCGTGAAAGGCCACCAGGATGTCCGGCAAAGGCATCTGAGATCAGTTTCAAACTTTTTGAATCATGATCCAGCATAAAGGCTGCCAAACCGACTGGCGAATCTGCCAGTCCAGTTAGCGTTTGCGGTCGTGTCCCCATGATATCGGCATAGCCGATGTGACCGTATACGTATTGTAGCTGATCAAAAGCACGTTTTTCGTCATCAGTGAGACCGGAGGGCATCGGGTCACCGCATTTAAGCACCCTTTCAATCTCTGGTGGAACTGTGCCAGGCATATTCGAGTGAATACCGATTAGTCCATCGGGCTTCTGTACAGCCATCATATCTGTGATAATCGCTCCCCAGTCGCCACCCTGCGCTACATACTTCGAATATCCAAGACGCTTCATCAGCTCTGCCCAAGCACGTGCGATATGTTCGGGGCTCCATCCGGTCTTGGTCGGCTTGCCAGAAAACCCGTAGCCGGGAATCGACGGAATGACCAGATGAAAAGCGTCCGATGCCTTACCCCCATAAGCTGTAGGATTGGTAAGTGGCTCAATAACCTTTAGCATTTCGATGATCGAACCGGGCCATCCATGTGTAATGATCAGTGGCAAAGCATCTTTATGCTTCGAACGAACGTGAATGAAGTGAATGTCCTCTCCATCGATCTCCGTTTTGAATTGCGGCAAGGCGTTCAGCTTCGCTTCGACCTTGCGCCAATCGTAATCAGTTGCCCAATAGCGCGCAAGTTCCTTCATCGTTGCGAGCTGCACGCCTTGGGATTGGTCGGGGACCAGCTCTTTGTCAGGCCATTTTGTCGCGATTATACGCTTGCGCAATTCGGTAAGTTCCGATTCCGGAAAGCTGACACGAAACGGACGGATGGAGGAGGTATTATCTTTGTGGATATTCTGCGCCAGAGCAACCGTGCTACAGGTTGTCGAACCTACGGACAGAGTCAGAATCAATGCTAAATGAAACCAATATCTGGTGTTCATTAGATGTAAACACTTCCTGTCGGAATGGATTAAGGTTTCCTTACATTAGTTTCCTCGCGGAATGAAATTCTTATTCCATTTCCTAATATCGCGGATCCGGAGCATTATTATGCGCCATGGTACAACTGTGAGGTCATGTTTACTTATTTATATTGCATGCAGGTCAGCAGAATTGCAGAGGTACCGGGAGATGCATGATTTGCGACAAGACAAATCAGCAATGATTATCGAGAAATATGCCCTTGCACACGAAGGAGTAGACGGGCGTAACGGGAACGATAATTCGATGTGGATCGGAGTGCAAACAGACTGCCAACAATCGTAAAACAACTTGCAAACAAGCACCTGTCTAAAATACTAACAGGTGCTTGTCCGGGCGTTATCCATAGCTTATCCTTCAATGCCCGCCTATTTTCGCTTCGGAACCCATGCCGTTGTGGTCCTATATGGCCTAAAGCCGATACTGTAGTAAAATTGCAAGGAAGCCTGTACCAATGCTTCTTTTGCTCCCAACTTCCCGCAACGCTTAACTCCCTCTAAAACCACCGCTCTCCCTAATCCCAGTTTTCTATAATCGGGGGAGGTCACTACAGGCTCTACTAATGCGAAAGATGAACGTTTATCATACCACATGCCACAAAAGGCGGCATAATCGCCATTTGGCGCAAGTACGACAATTTTCAGCTTCTTGTCAACATATGGCGCGTTTAACTCCAGCCCATAGTCCTCTGGTGTCGGGTGCAAAAAACCGCTGTTATCCACCAACTCATCATATGCTTGCTTAAACAGTTTGGCGTACTTTTCTGTGCTGTATGATTTTTCTAAATCAGAAATAATAAAACCGTCCGGCAAGCTGTATTGCAAGGCACTTTCATTTGCGGCATATTGCCCGGTTAAAGGGAATATAGATGTATTCTCTTGTCCGTCCTCCATCGGAATAAAGCCCATCTCAGCGGCTATATGATGAAATCCTGTGTCCTGCTCACTAATTATCGCGACCCATTCGCCTTTGTTGCAAAAAGCGTCCTTGGCATAGGCGAGCATATCTCTTTTCAAATGCTCATAGCCTTCTTTGCAGGCAAAAAAGCTGGCGCCGTTTGTTCCATCGGAGTCGTAAGTAACCATGGATACGATTTCGCCGTCCGCTTCCCACAGGGCAACATCTTTTAGCCCCGATTTGTCCAAATTGGCGTGAGTTGTCCAAAATCCCCATTGGGCGTAGGAGTAATGACGGAAGTCATTTGCAAGCAAGAATTCTCGTATCTTGTGCCAATCTTCGCCAAATGCTGCAATACTGCAATTGTTTCTAAACTTTACGTTCATAGTAACCTCCAGGTTGATTTATTCCCTTGACAGTCCTGTTTATCAAGGCATATATTTAGCGTAAACTATCCCATAATGGGAGGGTCAAGAGGTGCTTCATGCAGACAAAAAAATTATTAACCATTGGTGAAATATCAAAAATATCAGGGGCGCATATTAAATCCCTGCGTTATTACGATAAAATCGGCATACTTAAACCCGCATATGTAGACCCTGCAACAAGCTACCGCTATTACACATGGCAACAGCTTGTCATTGTGGATACGATACAGATGTGCGTTGAACTGGATATTCCCTTGCGCCAGTTTGATGAGTTTACGGAAAATGGCGGCCAAAAAATTTGCTATGCAAAGCTTCTTGAACACGGCAAAGCATTAGCGGAAAAAAAGATTCACACTATCCGCGAGAGTTTGAGGCTGATTGAAGCCTATAGAGAAGAACTCAAATTTGGCGAGGATTTGAAAAAAGCGAGAAAAAACGTTATTCGTAACATTCCAAAGAAGAGGTATTATGTAAAACGCTTTGAAGGAGCGGCAAATCATTCCGACCACTATAGCATGCTGAGCAATCTATACCTCGAAGCCACAGCAAAGGGCTTGGAACCGGGATATGAGTTTGGCCTGCTTTATATTTACGAAAACGACAGTATTAACCGCTATCAAGCCATTGAGATAGAATACGGCAAAGGGCAATCAAAGCAGCTATTGACTGTACCCGCAGGGGAGTTCATGTCAAAATGTATACAACAAAGCAAGATTGAAGCGGCCACTACAGAGTTTGCAGAGTTATTTGCAAGAAATAGCAAAAGAATTATACTCGAAACAGAGTTGTTTTCAGAGGATTACAATATTTTAGAGCCACGTTTTGAACTTCGGTGTTCTATGTCGTGATGTGGTCAAGCAGCGGAAGCTCCACTTCTAAACGAAACATCGCTATTAGGGTCATAGATCCTTGGCGATGTTTTTTTATGCGTCCTTAAAGTTCATGTGAGGCTATAAGTAAACACGATGCTAAACGGCGATTGACAAAATAGAGGAACTGCCTAATACTAATTGATAATCATTATCAATATTTTGAGGTATAATGAACTCAAACAGATTGTGGAGCAGATCGGAGTGAATTGCAAGATGAAGCTGGAAGATCATATTGTCGCATGGAATCATGCTGCTGTTAAAGTACTGGATATTCGGCATGCTGTGATGGAGCCCGGGGACAAGCTGTCCGGCTATATATTGCCTGCATGTGGATTTATCTACACGGTGCGGGGTACCGCCAGCTTGAATCTTAACGGCATAGATTATGATGCAGATCATCATTATATTGTGCATGGCGGCAAAGGCATGCTTCTAAGCATAGAGGCAGGAGAGATGTTTGAATATTATCTATTATTCTATAGAGCCTCCTTGCCGGGAAGAAAGGATTTGGCAAGGCTTTTGGAACGCACCAATCCATTTCGGATGCAGTATGGCTTCGAGTCTTTGGAGCCATTGCCGCTGCACTATCAACTAATGGCCATGGAACAACTCTGGGCACAAGGAAGCCTGTTGGAAAGAATTCAAGTTAAAGCATTGTTCTATCAGTTTGTACATGAATTATTGAAGCAGTTTACAAAGGATGGAATTAACCTTGGGCAACCGGATGTCATTGGGCAAGTTGTCCGCTATATCGAGGAGCAATATCGTCACAATATATCACTAGAATCTATAGCAGAACAATTTAATTACAGCCCTCGTCATTTATCAACGCGCTTTAAGGGGGAGACGGGGTTCAGCTTGATCGAATATTTGATCCGATTCCGGCTTCAACATGCAGAAAAACTATTGCGATGTACCGATGCTCCGCTTCGCGATATTGCAGAAGAAGTCGGATATAGCGATGTATATTACTTCAGTCGCATGTTCCGTAAATATAAGGGTCAATCTCCGATCCGATTCCGTAAGGCAAGCAGGCAGATGAGCTCATCGGACAATCGTCCATTTACCACCGCCGGATTCTCCATTGGCGAGAACATACTCTCCCGATATAATGTTTTGGAATATGATAATCATTATCATTTCCATAATAAAGTAATCGGAGGGTCTTCACCTATGGGAATAACAAAGACATCAAGTTTTTTTGTAGTGATGCTGCTTAGCTTTACCCTGCTTTTAAGTGCATGCGGATCTGCAAACGTCGGTTCTAATGCCACCAATTCTAATGGCTCCAAAGCTTCTGAAGTTACATCATCACCAGCCAATAATTCAAATGCAACTGATAATACCAGTAAGGAGGCCCAGACAAGAACCATCTCCACGCTGAAGGGAGATATTGTCGTTCCTGCTAATCCGGAGCGGGTTGCCGTGTTATATCTTCAAGGGGATCTTCTTGCACTTGGCATTAAGCCGGTAGGTACTTCGAGTGTCTTTGAAGGAGCGGCCTTTGCAGAAGAGATGGGGGATATTGAAAATCTGGGTTCATGGTATGAGCCTAATCCGGAGGCAGTTATGGCCGTAAAGCCGGACTTGATCTTGGCTGCTTCTGAAGAAACTTACGAATTGCTTAAGGATATAGCGCCTACCATCCCTATTCCTTATGAAAAAATGGCGACAGATGAACGTATAATGAAGATTGGCGAGGTGTTTGGCAAGGAGCAGGAGGCACAAGCTCTATTGGATAATTTCCACGAGAAGGTGGAGAAGAGCAAGCAGAAGCTTGATGAACTTGGAATTTTAGATAAGACCGTAACCATTATCGAGGGCGGCAAAAAAGAGATGGCGGTTATCGATAGCAAGCTTTACGGCAGGGGCTCTCAAATTATTTATGAATATTTAGGGCTGAAGGCACCAGAGATTATTCAGAAGAAGATTGATGGGAGGGAGAAGGCTACTGGAGGGTTTGTTTCCTTGGAAGTGTTGCCTGAGTACATAGGAGACTTCGTGTTCCGCTCTGTATGGGATGGGGCGGATGATTTGTCGGACAATCCAATTTGGAACAGCATTCCAGCTATTAAAGAAGGTAGAATGTTCGAAATCGGGTTTGATTTTTCATATTACTCCGATATCTACTCTCTTGATAAGCAGCTTGATTTTATAGTTGAGAAGCTAGTGTCAGCGTATGAAAAGAAATAGAAAGCCGGATGAGAGAACAACTGTTATTCCTGATTTAAAGGGAAAATCGTATTTCGGTCTGTTTTTACTGTTAGGGATAGTGCTGCTGCTGCTTTCGGCAGCAGCTTCTATCTCTTTTGGTTCTGCTTCCATGAGCCTGACAACGGCATGGACAGCGATTTTTAATTTTGATCCCGAACTGACCGAGCATCAGATTATTCACGCCCTTCGTATTCCGCGTACGGCAGCTGATATGATTGCGGGCATGTGTCTCGCAGTAGCAGGAGCGGTCATGCAAGGCTATACGCGAAATCCGTTAGCCGATTCGGGATTAATGGGAGTAAATGCAGGAGCAGCTCTTGCAATGGCCGTTACACTGGCTTTCATACCAGGGCAACTGCAAACGACAACCTTGCTAATTAGCTTTATTGGTGCAGGGCTTGGTGCAGGATTAACTTATCTTGCCGCGTCATTGAATCGTTCAGGAATGACACCTCAACGACTGGTGCTTGCTGGAATTTCATTTACAATGCTATTTGGAGCTATGGGATCATTTATCTCATTAAACTATGGAATTGGCCGCGCCCTTGCTTATTGGACATCGGGCAGTGTGGCAGGAGCGACATGGATGGAAATTAAGCTGGTCATTCCTTGGTTCTTAGGCGGTCTGGCTTTGTCACTATTCATTGCACGTTCTATCACGGTTTTAAACTTGGGGGAAGAGATCGCGAAAGGCTTCGGGTATCGGGTCGTTCTCATTAAGATGATCGCTACGCTTGCCGTTCTTTTACTTGCGGGTGTCGCTGTTGCGCTTGTAGGGCCAATCGGCTTTGTAGGGCTGATTGTACCGCATATGATGCGTTTTTTTGTAGGTGTGGATTATCGTTATATTATTCCGGCATCAGCCATTTACGGCGGCGCACTTATGGTTGTGGCGGATATCGCAGGAAGGCTGATTAATCGTCCGGCAGAGACAGCACTGGGCATTATTTTTGCAATGATTGGTGTTCCTTTCTTCTTGCTAATTGCGAGCAAAGAGAGGAGAGCCTTCAAATGAACGTTGTTAAATCGTATAAGGCGGCAATATGGATTCTATCTCTCTTCATATTGCTTCTTGCAGGAGCTGTTTTTAGTCTTAATACGGGAAAAGTGTCTCTCAATCCGCTTGAAGTATTTCAAGTATTGCTTGGACAAGGCTCAGATGAGCACAATCTCGTTGTTTACAAGTTTCGTCTTCCCCGGATCGTATTAGCGATACTTGTTGGATTTGGGATGGCACTGGCAGGAGCTGTTATGCAGGCGTTGCTGCGCAATGATCTTGCTGATCCCGGCATGCTTGGCATTAGCTCGGGGTCGGGTCTTATGGTGTTGCTGATTATCTCAACTGTGAGCCTTCAAGGCGCCGCTATAGCACTATTGCTGCCATCTATGGCATTCGTGGGCGGTTTGCTGGCAGCAGCTCTGATATATATTCTAGCCTATAGAAAACATCGCATGATTTCTTCTACACGACTTGTCTTGACTGGTGTTGCAATTAATATGGGATTAAGTGCTTTGACTTTATTTCTGACTTTAAAGCTGGATGACCAGAAGTATGAGTTTGCGCAGCGTTGGCAAGCAGGATACTTATGGGGAGACAAGTGGTCTTATATCAGCTTGCTGGTACCGTGGGTTTTGTTGCTGTTTGCCTATATTTTTTCCAATTTCCGGACATTGAATGCCATGGTGCTGGGCAATGAAATGTCGATAGGATTAGGAGTTGCCGTAAAGCGGAAATTTTTGCGCCTGGCGATTGCGGCTGTAGGCATTGCGGCTGGTTGTGTGGCGTTGGGGGGTTCGATCTTCTTTGTTGGACTGATTAGTCCGCATGTGGCCCGCAAGCTAGTAGGTCACGACTACAAAGTGCTTCTGCCGGCATCAGCTCTAATTGGTGCGATCTTGCTGCTTGCAGCGGATACAATTGCCCGAACGGTCAGCTTTAAGACGGATATTCCAGCAGGGATTATTGTAACCATGCTCAGTGTGCCTTACTTCTTATATCTATTGATGCGTTCAAAATGATTATATAAGATACGAATTGTAAATACATCGCTTATTAGGCTTAGTGCCTTGGCGATGTATTTTGTTTGACAAGAAAACTTGGCAAGTGTATATTTGTTTTATGCCAAGAAAACTTGGCAAATATTTTGGGAGGGATTCTCATTAACAAAGAAGAAATACTCGCGAAAAGCAGAAAAGAGAACAAGGATAAGGACTTATTTAAAATAGAAGTTCAGGTAAATGCGGGTAATGTTGGTGCGATTGCAGGGGTAATATTGGCTACCGTCTTTTTTGTGACGCAAAGTCTGCTTGGTGATGGTTTGGATTTTGGCTTATATGCCATTATTTTTTCTATTCCCGCAGCCGGATTTATCGTCAAAGCAATCCGTATGAAACGCAAACGCGATATTGTGCTTTCCATTATCTATACACTTGCGACGCTGATTTTATCAGTTGCTCATATTTTTAATTTGATAACAAACTATGCGAATCATATAGGGTGAGCTGATGGAAGATGAATTGATTCTGAAGAATTATTTGAAAGAAGCAAGGACTGAGAAAAAATTATCACAGGCACAGCTCGCAAAATTAGTCGGCGTTTCCCGGAATACCATTAGTTCCATTGAAACAGGGCAATTTAACCCGACAGCAAAACTAGCCCTTATTCTTTGCATTGCTTTGGATAAGAAGTTTGAAGAGCTATTTTATTTTTAATTGAATCTGAAAGCATCTACAACCAATTCAGGTGATAAAAAGTGTAAACCTGATAGAGAGGAGTTCGCATATGATACAAGAATTTCAAGAGTTTTATTTAAGTTTAATGCCGGGTCTGGAGGGAAATTTATTTTTACAATTACTAAGCATCTTTGTTCTTTCTTTGATCCCATTTTTTGAATCCTACGGTGCAATACCACTCGGAATCGTTATTTTAGGGTTTCCCGCTATCCCGGTAATTTTAACAGCAGCAGTGGGGAACTGGGTATCTGTAATGGCATTCATATGGATTATTAGCAAACTTCGTTCCAAAGTAGTGAAAAATAAGGAAACTAAAGAACCAAGTAAACGTGCCATAAAAGCAAGACAATATTTCGAAAAGTACGGTGTTCCAGGCGTCTCATTAGCAGGTATATTATTAGCGTTTCATATATCAGCAGGTATTGCATTGGCAGCAGGTGCGAAGAAGAGTTATGTAAGTTTGTGGATTACAATTTCTATTGCCGCATGGTCTGCCGTTATTGGAGGTTTGTTAATGCTTGGAGTAGAACTTTTATAATCTTGATATGGGTATATAAAGAGGTCCAGTACATGACCATTGCACGTCTAAAACAGCTATGATATGCTTACAATAGAAATAAGGGGTGATGCCAGTCGCCCCCTGCACAACAATTATTGGTGGGAAACCTCCGAGCATAACTCAGAAGAAAATAACCTGCTCCCGTTGGCAAACTCGGGCAGGTTATTTTCGTTTATTTAGGAAAGTAAGAAAAGCGAGGAAGAACATTCCCAGCATAATTACTTCTGTCAACGAAAATTGCATAGCGTCACCCCCGCTCTTATCAATCTTTTATACGACTTTACTTTTGAATTTTCTTATATATCTATTTGAATATCATTGAATTTACTATCGAGTTTTGTTACTATTAATAGGATATATTTGGAAGGTAAGACGAGCTTCACATCAATAATTTTAGATTCAATAATTACAAGCTTCGAAAATAGATTGCTATACAGCAGAAATAGGGTTGCCGACGGCAGCCCTTTCGCTTTATTTGGGGCGCGGAGGCGAGCAGAGAACGACGATACATCCAGCACACAGCTACAATTATAAATGCGGTGTATCCGAACGAGATCCGCCCCCATATTTGCAAGACATTACTGCGGTGCTAAACGTCTCGTTGAAGCGCGGGCAACTGGAGCGATTGGATTTCGTGCAGCGATAACCCGATCTCGACAGGGCAAGAGTAAGAATCGAGATACCGCGTCGGACGCGGGTTTGGGTGAAAGGATGATGGATGTGACAAATCGTGTAGAAGGAATAGCTTACAATGTAATTCCGGTAACAAATGTAGATCAATCTGTTGAATGGTATAAAAAACATCTTCATTTTGAAGTTCAACACCAAAGGGATGATTATGCAGGCTTATTTTTTAATAATAGACCGGTACTAAATCTAAAGAAAACGGATGACGAATCGAGAGCAACATTTAATGTCAATGGAGAACCGCATTGGATTATCACTTTGTATACAAGAGATATAAAGACGTTGCATAACCAGCTTAAAGAAGAGGGCGTACAGATCGGAGGTATTAGTGACGAAGGGCATTGGGGGAAGTTTTTTACCTTGTATGATCCGGATGGGAACATGTTTGATATCTGGGAGAATCATGATTGTGAGATTAATTTTTGAGTGTTTCATAATCCATAAGAAAAGAAGTGAAACGATGAAGAATTTCATAAAGTCTGATCTTCCGTTAGCTTATTCTGATGCAGTAATTGTGGACAAACTTATATTTGTTGCAGGTCAAGGCCCAGATCGTTTAGATATTCCAGTAAGGGAACAGATCAGACAAACCATAGAGAATATTGAAAAAGTACTTGCTAAAGCTAACGCTAGTCTCAGAAATATTATCAAAATAACAGTGATATTAAATTACGAAAAGATAAGTCCGCAATTGTTTGAAGACGTTTACAAAGAGTTTTTCGAAGAGCCCTATCCGGCAAGAACAGTATTCGAAAGTGGTATTGGATTTAATGTGCAGATTGACGCGATAGCAATCAAAGATGAATGAAAGCAAATAAACATTTTGAAAGTAATTTAATGCAGGTATGAGCTTTCTATAATGCCTGTTCACGCGTTGAATTACTCGGCCCTCAGTCTGCCGCGGCGCAAATAATCAAACCATTTTTGGAGGATAGACGATGAAGAAATATGTGACAAGAATTTCGGCAGTCGAAGTGCCGGTATCTAATTTGGAAGCATCGATTGATTGGTATATTACAATGCTTGGGTTAGAAGTCCAGCACAAAGATGCTAAAAGTGCCATGTTAACATTTAATGCAATAGGCGTTCCGGGGGTGTTTTTGTGTAAGACCGAAAGCAATGAACGATTACAATTTTTGAATACGAATACGGATACAAATCATAGTGTGGTAGATTTTTATGCATCAGATTTGGAGGGCTATCATCATTTTTTGCTTGAACAAGGGGTTGAGGTCGGGCAGCTGAATTTGCATTCAGGTTTTGGCGGATTTGGTATTAAAGATCCGGATGGAAATATATTGAGTGCCTGCAATGCAATACAAAAGGGTCAGGGTGGATAAATTGATTTTGACGAATGCGGGAAAAGTCTCCAAATGAATGACCCCGCAGGCAACCGGGTGATGGTTGATTATGTTGCACCTATGTTTGAAACGGCTTCTTGTTCTCGGATCGCTCCCTAGAGTGCGGCGAACTGCTTCTGGAAGGAGAGCTTTATACTGGAGGCTCCTGGAAGTCGCCGGAGATGCAATATAGGTTTGAAGATTCATTGAATAATTTGAGAGGGGTGTACTTATGCAAGAGGATATGCTCGCTCAACCTAACTATCTTGGGAAATTAGAAAATTAAAGATTTACCGGTATCGATTCTACGCATGTCGGTGCGATCAAGTCGGTTGCTGACTATTATCAAATTCTTTTAAGTACTTCATGGATTTATGGCATGACGGGGATTGCTTTCTATTTATTGAGATTTTGAGAGAGGCAAGGCAGCATGTCATTATTTTTCTGGCTGAGATAAAGGAAAGAATTCAAGGACTAAATCTTAAGCTCATCGATGAACTCCTGGATACATACAGGGAAGTTTCATCTAGATATTAAGTGCTAAGGGACAGTTATTCTTATACGGAGCCACCCGGACAAAAGCTTAAAAATCCTGAACAATGCAAAGCGATTCTCCAAGAGATTTCAATATTTGAGGACAAAGCATTTCAGAGTATTAAAGAAATTCATAAGAGCCTATAGGGTCAAGTCATACAGCTTACATTAAGAAAATCAACAACACTAAAATCCGAATAGGAGACGATCGCATGAAGGAGCATTTGACAGCATCTATTGTCAATGAAATTGTACAACTCTATTTGCCGTCAACCGACATTAGAAGATCGGTTGAGTGGTACAAGAATGCATTGGGCTTTCAGGTTATTTGGGAAGAGGAACACTCGGCCAACCTAAAATTAAAACACGGTCCACTTCTGTTCATTAAGAAGACCTCATTTAAACAACCTGTCCAATTTATAACCGAAGAGGAAGTATCGCCATTAATAAGTTTCAAGACCTCAGATTTAGAGCTTCTTTACGACAAATTAAAATCAGAATATGAAGTCAGTGACATCAATCAGCATGGAGAAGGCGTAAACGGAGCCTATAAGGATTTCTATATTACAGACCCTGACGGAAATTTGATTGAGGTTAGCTCTTACCCTGATCTGCTTCTTGAGCAATTCAGAGGATATTAATCGTTGCGCTTTTTGGCACTTCTGCACGCAATGGGAATAGATCCATAAAAATATATTTTTTGAAATAAATGCAACCTATTGCCAGTATGCTTTGTTAATATTCATAGAAGTTTAGCAATGCCAAATAAAGGAGGGGGGGTGATTAAAAGACGATTCTTCTCTTATAAAGGGAAACTTCGTGGTTTGATGCCTTGTTGCAGGGATACGATATGAACTGGAGGTCATCATGAATAAGATTCAATTATTAGCCTTGGTTCTAGCACTCTTTCTCGGCGGTTGCCTGGATAAGGAGGCGAGTATAGTGCTTGAGGTACGACCAGCAGTTATTTCAAAGTTAGAATTTGAAGTAACTGGCAAGATAAGCGGTCTGAAGCAGGATTATATATTTTATCAGGTTGAGGACGGGCACAGTTTTTTGTCTGACGGCAAAATCTATCTTCAAAAGACTGGGGAATTTAAAACAAACATAACAATAAAAGCTCCTTCAAATGAATTTGGACAAATTGCTTTTTATCGTGATGTGAACCAAAACGGCGAATTTGATGTTGAAACAGATACCCAGCAAAAAATAGGCTCATATGAGCTTGTTTTCGATAAGTTCTTAGTTGTAACTAATTGATTGAATCACAGATTATACAGGATTCAAACGTGTATTACGCAAATGTCTACATAAGACAGGGGGGTTATTTGATGGAAAAGAAATGGATTAGTTTAGTTATTGCAATCGTTATATTTGGAGCAGTGCCGGTTGCTTATGCGGCTAACCAGTTAACCATCATTATTCATGGGAAGACGGTAAGTACGAATGAGGCAGTTAAACTGGTGGATGGCAAAGCCTTAGTTCCAGTGCGCATAATAGCTGAGTATCTGGGTCAAGAGGTTCATTGGGACCCCGTTTCAAAAACAGTTACGGTGAAAGAGAAGCCTTCCAAGGGGCCAACAGAAATGTTGGTGCAACGAGGTTTTGATAGATTCGATACTAAAGTATTTGAAAATGCAGAAAAGGCTTTAATACATCATTTAACTTCATTATATAACGGAGCTTACCGAGGGCTATTGACCGATTTGGATCGTGAAGCTTCAGTCGTGACTTCGGATAAACTTCAATTCCTTGGTCCAGGCGCAAAAGGGAAGAAGGATGAGCTTTCAGAACATCATGTTCATATCAGGCTAATCCAGCCTTCCTATATACCGCAAACAGGAGAGAACGCCCCTGCCGTTAAGGACATTTTATTCTTTGTGGATGAACGGGAACCAGACGATCTTCTAATCGGGGCACAAAATCCGCTTAACTTAGATGAATGGAAGCTCTTCAAAGTCAAAGAATATGGAAAGTGGTTCCAGAAGGAAGTTGATCTCTACATTAGGAGTACTAGCGGGTTATAATGATTATTTTTATGATGGAAAACAACATACGGGGGAAAAACCAGGCTTAAATAGATGTAGAGGTTGTAACAATAATACAGTAATAGTTGGAAGATCATCCAATTGAAAATGTGAAATTTACAAGTAAATTGGGAACGAAGAAATCAACATTACTTGAAAGTGCTATAAACCAATTATTAATCAAGGAGCAACAAACATGATGAACTATATCTGGCTCGATGATAGTTCGTCGATACTTGAACATTTAAAAGGAAGTTCAATTCAGCAGCGGTTATCTTAAATCCATTTATACAAATGCCTGTTGGCTGGAAAGAGAGTGACAAGTGATAACACTTCTTCAACATTCCTTGTAAATGGAGAAGATCATTATACAATCGGTTTTAGAGTAAGAGATTTAGAAGAGTTCCATTAATACTTAATAGAACTAGGAGCAGAAGTAGGAAAAATCATAGATGAAGGCAGTATAGGGAGGTTCTTTACATTCTATGATCCATTCAGGAATATGTTTGATGTCCATCAGCCAGCTCAATAAAACAAAAGCTACTATATAAGTTGAACAAAAGAAACGGAGGTCGGATAACCAGAGTATGAAAGAACCTTTCATATACGGCGGCCCTACACGACATTCATTCGTTCAACTTATATAGGCGCAGCAAGAACATCTACGCAGTGTCATCCCGCGGCGAAAAACGAGAGTAAACATTAATATATTTTTGGGGGTTCAAATGAGTAATAATTCAGAGTCAAAAACGCTGGCTCATACAGTAGTTCAGGTACGATTACCCGTCAGAGACATCGATGAAGCTGTAGCATGGTATGAGAAATATTTCGGCTTTAAACATTGCTGGAAAACCGAAGAAGAGGCAGATTTGAAACTTGAGCCAGGGCCCTACTTGTTTTTAAAACGGGTAGAGCAGCCTATACCGGTCCAAATTGTATCAGGTGGGAAATACTATGCGGTTATGTGTGTGAAAACATCTAGTGTTTTTGAATGCTACCAAAGATTCGTGGACGCAGGTGAAGCAGTATCCGAAATAACGCATACTTGGAATATTGATCGTTTTCCTGAATTCAATGTTACCGACCCTTCAGGCAATATTATAAATGTAGCAAACTATCCCGATTTACATATTGATGGTTTTTGAACTGGCAGTTTAATCGTAATAATTGAGGAAGGAATGATTCAGATGTCAAACAAACCAAAAGAAATCTCGATTCACCGTTTAGAGCTTCCAGAAATTATGTTTATAGGTATACCAGTAAACGTATCTTTTAAGCATGGAGATTTCAGTAAAATCGGACAGTTAAAGCAGACATTTATGCAAAGGCGGTCTGAAATTCCAAATATCGCGGATGTGGATCACTATTATGCGCCGTGGTATGACTGTGAGGTCATGTTTACTTATTTCTATTGCATGCAGGTCAGTAGTCTGGAGCAAATTCCAGAAGGGATGACGGGGTTTGCTGTACCTGCCCGTACTTATTTGCGGGCACAGTATGATGGTGCATATCCGTGTAATCCAGACCCTTATGCAGAATTGCAGAAGTACCGGGAGATACACAATTTGCGACACGACAAATCAGCAATCGTTATTGAGAAATACGCCCTTGCAAACGAGAGCTTGGAAGGACGGCTTGTCGTAGAGGTTTACGGCCCTATCGAGTCCTAATTATATAAAAAATGTACGCAGGTAGTTAAAGCGAACGTTTGTTTGTGTTTGGAAACCCGGACGGGAATGAGCTAATGGTGTGGAGATTACAAACATCCATTAGCGCTCGGATTGCGGAAATTGGGTATTGCCAGGCGGCGGAAATCGATAGAGTATGAAATGGCGCTTCGTATTCAGAAATGAGAATAACGGCCGATAATCAAAGCTTCCCATTAAAATAAACGAATGTACGGCGTAGCCCGCCTTTTTACAATTCAGGCGAACCGTATAGCCTTCTATTCCTTCGTTTTCCTCGAGTTTCGCTAACCGGTTAGCCGCCGCTTGGCCAGTTAGATGAACCTTCTCTCCCAGCTTCTTCATTGAAATCCGGCCGTCCTTATCCATTTCCTCCAGAATTCGTTTTTCATTATGTTTCAGAATCTTTTTCAATAATCAAGTATTTTCGGCTATATTCGTTATTTTGAATATGTACTTGTGCCTGATGTAAATGTTAACTTAAAATGGAATTTATGAAAAGGGAGATGTGAGCCAGATGACGGCTGGTAAGCAAATTTATTCGTTATGGGATGATTTGGAACGATTCGATTTGGGAGACTCCGGGGCAATCCCGTCAGAGTGGAAGGGCAAAAAAGCTTTATATTTAGAGAAGATGAATTCGGCCGTATTTCTACGCAACGAAGTGAAGTACAATTATTTTCGGCTGCAAGCGGAAATGGCGATTCCTGGTGAAGCAGGTTTCATCGGCTTGGTATTCGGGGCCAAAGACCATGGCAATTACGAACTCATGTATCTCGCCCCGGTTGAAATTCAATATGATCCCGTGATAAATGGCTCGCTGACTTGGAGTCAACTAAATATTGCTGCAAGGTTGTTTTACGTCGAGTTGCAGCTCTGTGAAGCTTTCGTTCCTTTGGGTGCTGTACTACACGCCGAAGCTTCACAAACGTTTACGTAAGTATAAGTCTAATACGCTCGCCCAATAAAGCCGCTGGAGCGATTGAATTTCGTATAGTGAGAATCGGATTGCGACTGGGGATGAAGAGCAGGCTTAAGCAGATATACAGTATGTAATAAGGGGTACATCGTCCATTTGGTGATGTACTTCTTTGCGTTTTACTGAAGTGCGTTCAAGTCAACACGGAGTGAGTGAATAAAGGATGAAAGCATTTTCTGCGAATCCCAAAGTCGTGCCGCCGGGTGGTCATGCCTAGAATTTTTGAAATAATAATAGTAAATCAACAAGTATGGAAGCGATTAACAATGAGCCAACTACGCTAACCCTATACAGTGGGTCATACCAAATGGTATAGTAATAGTTGGAATTATAGGGACTGTTTTAATGTGCAATGTTATCTGTATTGCGATTAAGATCATGAAACCCGCTGGACCAGCAGCATTTTTATCCTCTATGTGGGTAATATTGTGGATGTGTATGAACTGGAGCGCAAAGACAAAGGAAACTTACTCCTTGCGGTAAACTTCGGAAGAAATCAACGGCTAACACAAAATATATGAGGAATGTGAATGAGGATATGGTTAAAGCAGTCGATTACCCCTCCTAAAATTATAAATTTTAGGAGGGTAAAAAATGATTTTTAATCTGATTGATAGTGATAGTTGGACCAGAAAACCTTATTTTGAACATTATTTAAACCATGTCAGATGTACGTACAGCATGACCGCCGATATTGACATCACCTTGTTGCGGGCAGAACTGAAGTATATGGGGATTAAGTTATATCCGGCTTTAATCTATATGATTACGACGGTGGTCAATCGTCACTGTGAATTCAGAACTTGCTTTGATTCGGAGGGGCGGTTGGGCTTTTGGGATTGTATGTCTCCCAGCTTTACCATATTTCATGAGGAGAATAAGACGTTCTCAAGTATTTGGACTCCGTTCAGCAAGCAGTTTCAAACGTTTTACGATCATTACCTTCAAGAAATCGAAACGCACAAGAATGCGAAGCAGTTATTTCCTGACACGAATGAACCACCGAACACGTTCCCGATTTCCAGCATCCCTTGGGTTAGCTTTACTGGATTTAATCTGAATGTCTACACTGGGGGAACCTATTTGCTGCCCATATTTACGATAGGAAAATACCACTCACAGGACCAAAAGGTATTGCTGCCTTTATCGGTACAACTTCATCATGCAGTCTGCGACGGTTACCATGCCGGTGTGTTATTTAATGAGATCCAAGAATTGGCTGTGAGTTGTAAGAGCTGGTTGGCAGGTAAATGATCGAACACAAAAACCGTTGAACTCCGGGGCATTTCCGCTGCGTTTATCAGTTTTGTGTTGTAATCCTCCTGAACATGCGGCTCGTGGGGGAAAATCCATGTTAGTAAATTTAAGTACATCCCCCAAGGCTATATGCCTTGGGGGATGTGTTTTTTTGTGCTTGGAAGCATCTATCGGTACCTGAAAAGGGAATACTTGGGTTAGGGGATTGGCATAGTTTCACAGTATAATTGTATGAAAGCTTCAGTAACTGAAGATATTCATCTATGAAATTGGAGGCGGATTTATTGCATTCAAATGACAACACGGAGCTGCTGAAGCAAATATCTGCTGATTCCGGGATTAAAGAGAGTACCTATCCGATTGGTGAAGTAGCCAAAATGATTGGCTCCAAAGTTAGAACGATCCGTTACTACGATGAAATTGGATTAGTAAAGCCCACCAGTCATACCGAGGGAGGGCATCGACTATATACCACGGAAGATACTCGCGACGGATGTCAACCGTTTCTAGCGTTGCTGTGCCGCTATCATTTAAATTACTCAAAATGGTTGCAGCAACGAAGGGATGGCGGAGTTCATTCTATTCTTTTATAATAATTATAAATTATGGATATTCCAGGCGGCTAAGCGATCTACATATTACTTAAGCAAGATGTGCTTATGCATGGAAGCTAAGGGAGGACACTTATGCTCAGGTTCTTAATTGTTTTGCTATTATTAACTTTACCCTTATCGATATTTGCTGGATGCAGTCCTGCTGAAAAGTCATACAGAACACCTGAACAGGCATTCGCAGCTGCAAATGTGAGATCAAAGGGTATAATCAAGAAAGTGGAACTAACGGATGGTGCAATTATTTTCTATAGAGGTTCAAATAATGATGCAGGGGTAGGCTTGGCGAGGAAATATGATGGCAATTGGAAATGGGTTATGGGATCAGGGATGGTTAATGCGAGTAATGAACCCGTCTCGTTTTCTTGGGCTAATCTTGACCGAATGAAAGAATCAGGACAGGGGTACCATCTATTTTGGGGAAGCGTAAATAACGATGAAATAAAAAAATTACACATCGCTGACGATAATGGACAGGATCTTAATGAAGATGCTATATTATTTGACTCTGGTTTAGGTTTTAGAATCTGGTATGCGATTTCAACAGATTATTATGGAACAACACCAGGAATAAACGCAACAGGCTATGATAAAGAAGGTAAAGTTGTGTATCAAAATGATTAGATCCGGCTCGTAATACATCGCATATTAGGCTTAGTTGCCTTGGCGATGTATTTTTTTATGCTCAATACTCCTGCACGCCGTCTTTTACAATGTGCAATTGAATTACCACCTACAGTTTCAGGGGCAAAAAAATTCACAGAGGAAAATGCAGATTTTTCTTCAACAAATGGACGAATCATGTTTACGATTGAAAATCTGAACGGTGAAAGTATAGGCGGGATCAATTTAAACAGCATCGACGAGAGAAACGGTACATTTAGTATAGGTATAGTCATTGAGAAACCTTACCGTGGCAAGGGTTATGGTACCAAGGCTATGAAAATTCTCCTCAAGTATGCTTTCTTTGAACGAAGACTTAACAAATTCAATGACTCTGTTCTTGAAGGAAATGAAGGCTCTGCGAAGATGATGAAGAAACTCGGCTGTGTTCAAGAAGGTGTACGTCGGCAAGCCGTGTATATAAATGGGCAGTATTTGGACTTTATTTTGTTTGGTTTAACGAAAGACGAATTTATTGAAAAGCAAAAAAGAGGAGGGAGAGTTGAAGTAGAACAAACAAAGAAAATAGCCCGCGAAGCCGCAGCTTCATGAGCCATATCGGATCATTTTTCTTGTTTGTAGAGTATAATTTCACACCCGATTTTTATATACCCTCATTGCGAAGAAGTAGGCGAGGAGTGTAATCCCTACGCACCACGCAAGAGCGATCCAAATCCCATTGCCTACCGGCTGACCTGACAGGAGGGCTCGAATAGCTTCCACGATCCCGGTCACAGGCTGGTTTTCGGCAAAGGCGCGAACGACTAAAGGCATCGAATCGGTCGGCACGAACGCTGAGCTGATAAACGGCAGAAAGATAATGGGGTAGGAAAAGGCGCTTGCGCCATCCACCGTTTTGGCGGACAGTCCGGCAATTGCAGCAACCCAGCTTAAGGCCAGTGTAAACAGCAGGAGAATGCCGGCTACTCCAAGCCATGGCAGCAAACCCGCCGATGAACGAAAGCCCATAAGGAGCGCTACGAGAATGATGACGACAACCGATATGGCGTTGGATACCAATGAGGTCAGCACATGCCCCCACAGCAAGGTGGAACGTGAAATCGGCATAGTGTGAAACCGTTCGAATATGCCCCGTTGCACATCGGTGAACAGGCGAAAAGCCGTGTAGGATATCCCGCTGGCAATCGCAATAAGGAGAATGCCGGGCAACAGGTAATTTACATAGTGACCGTCTCCGGTGTGAATGGCGCCGCCGAATACGTAGACGAATAGCAGCATTAAAGCGATCGGCATGATAGTGACCGAGATGATGGTGTCCATGCTGCGGGTAATATGGCGCATGGATCGCCCAAGCATAACGCACATATCGTTGAAAATTGCCTTCTCCATTATATGGCCTCCTTTTTGCCGACGATTGCGAGGAAGATCTCCTCTAATGTCGGCTGTTTTTCAACATACTCCACCTTTGCGGAAGGGAAAAGTTTCTTTAGCTCCGAAAGTGTGCCATCAGCTATAATCCTGCCCTCGTGCAGAATCGCAATCCGGTCGGCGAGCTGTTCGGCCTCCTCCAAATACTGTGTGGTCAGGAACACTGTCGTGCCGCCATCGGCAAGCTCCTTGACAATCTTCCAAACTTCGATTCGTGCCTCGGGATCAAGCCCGGTGGTCGGCTCGTCGAGGAAAATAATCTGTGGTTTCCCCACGAGACTCAAGGCGATGTCGAGCCTGCGGCGCATACCGCCTGAATACGTAGATACCCTGCGGTCGGCAGCCTCTGTCAGACCAAAGCGCGTAAGCAAATCGTCTGCAACCTGACGCGGATTGCCGAGGTATCTGAGCTTTGCAATCATGATCAGATTTTCCCGTCCGGTCAAAATTTCATCTACGGCGGCAAATTGCCCGGTCAGACTGATCACTTGCCGCACATTATCGGGCTTGGATGCAACGTCAAATCCATTTAAGGTAACGGTTCCGCTGTCCGCTTTGAGCAGCGTGGTTAGAATTTTGACAACCGTTGTCTTGCCCGCGCCATTGGAGCCAA
The DNA here is from genome assembly GCF_000422505.1 of Paenibacillus pinihumi DSM 23905 = JCM 16419. Lineage (GTDB taxonomy): Bacteria > Bacillota > Bacilli > Paenibacillales > Paenibacillaceae > Paenibacillus_D > Paenibacillus_D pinihumi. The sequence continues at coordinate 731,683 of NZ_KE383865.1, forward strand.
GCAGGGCGAAAATATTACCCTTTTCCACCTCGAAATCAACGCTCTTTAGGACTTGATGCTGCTTGTAGGACTTTTGCAGCCCCTTCACTTGAATGGACTTGTTTTGCATATTTTATCCTCCTTATCTGACCGTAACCTTTGATAAATGGGCCTCCATGCCTTTAAGTGCTGCATAAGTCAGCTTATCCATGATTGCGCCGTCGAAGCAGATCGTTTTGATGGCACGGTAATATTTTTTGGAAAAGGTGAAGGGGGAGTGGAAGGACACATTTTTGAACGATGCGCCTCTAAACGAAACGTCGTTCAGTGCCGCCTTCTCAAATTTGACACCGTTAAAGGTTTGCCCGTCAAAAAATAGGCCCCGCAGATCGGAAGAATTGAAGTCAACGCCGTCAAACATACAGTTTTCAAAGCTCGTTTTTCTGAGGTCGGTCATGGTCAGCTTGACGTCGGTCAGCTTTGCTCCTACGAATTTTGCTCCAACCAGCCACGCCTTGCTGTAGTTGGTGCGCACAAGGACGGATTGAGTAAAGCTCGCATCCGAAAGGTCAAGGGAGGATAGATTGCAGTCAGTCAGGTTCGCCCGGTCAAAAAGGGCGCCGCGCACATCGCTGGAAGCAAAAGAACTGCCGGTCAAGTCTGCGTCCGTGAAGTCAGAGCCCCGCAATGTGCTCGATGTGAATTTTGCTTTGTGCGCGACAACGCCAGCAAAGTCGCTCTCTGACAGGTTGCTCGCGCTAAAATTCGTCACCACTTGCCGCTCCAGCGAGCGGGATAGGTTGGCGACCTCCTGTACCGTTTGCTCAATGTCGCCGATGCTGTCAATGGTTATCGCAAAAGCAGTTTCGTCGTCCTTGCCCTCGGCTTTGAGTTCGAGGAACCGTTCCTGCAAATCGGAGAGCAGGTCGGCCTTTAATTCCGTGGCGCTTTTTACCCCGTCGTATGGTGCAAAAACGCCGTTCAAATAGTTGGTCAATTTCTCATTCATAACTTCAACACTCCTTATAGTAAGTTTTCAAGCACACGCTTCGCATACTCCCAATTGGTTATATTGCGGGTGTAAGTCGTCTTGCCCTTCTCAGTAATCCGAAAATATTTACGCCGGCCACCCTGAGACTCATCACCCCAGTACCACTCAATATCACCGTCCGACTCAAGCCGCCGGACACTGGAGTACATTGTGGCTTCCTTTAATTCATACTCGCCGCCTGAGCGCTCTCCAATCAGTTTGACGATCTCGTACCCGTAGCGGTCAGCTTCGGACAAGAGCCGCAAAATCATCGTATCGGTATGTCCGCGCAGCAGGTCGGATGTAATTTTGTTCTCGCTCATGTAATCACCCCACATCTGTATAATAAGGCATACTACTATTACTGTCAAGGTAATACTTTTGACCAAATACTTTGATTGGAAATATCAATCCATGCAAGGCTAACAGCCAAGCCATGAAGCATGGAAAGGGTAAGGCGAACCGCGCAATTCATGGAGACATTTTTTCGGGCCGCGCTCTATATACCCGTACATACAAAAAAAGGCCAGGGAGTCCACTGCTAAGTGTGACATCTCCCTCGGCCCGAAGTTAATGCATTTGCACAAAAACCAACCCATTTAATCTGCGCTTCTTGAATTTATTTAATATTTGCTTTCAACCAGCAAATTATAGACGACATCCAACTGATGTTCTACAGAAATCGAATCACTGAGAAGAAATGGATTGCAATCAATATTGTAGATCTTTCTCGATTTCCCGGCTGGCGAATTTGCAATCAGCTTTTACACTTTCTTCAGATATTCCTCTGCGCGCCATTAACAGCCAGAAATAACCGGTCGCCTATGAAATCCGGAATCACCTCGGCAGATATTTCCCATGTCTCTCCAGCACAACGACACAAATCTGGAGGGCTATTATATTTTTTTGATTAATCATTTCTCTTTGATTTGCAAGAAAACAACGCTGCCTTGTATATCCGCTCTCTTAGCACTGCTCTAAGAAGGCTGAACTGTCTCCATTAATTTTTTCCAGGTGATTTTCTCCCCACAAGCAGAAGCTTTCCAGCACTGTTTTCAGGCTCAGACCGTAGTCACTAATTTCATACTCCACTTTGGGAGGAATTTCATAGTGTACGATCCGGTGGATGATACCATCCTTTTCGAGCTCGCGTAGCTGCTGTGTCAGCATTTTAGGGGTTATACCGGGAATTAATCTTCTCAGTTCATTCGTGCGCTTTTTACCAGTATCCAAATGAAATAGAATAATACTTTTCCATTTTCCGCCAACGATCTCAAGCGCTACCTCCAAACCATTGTGATATCTCTTCAAGTTAACAACACTCCTATTTAGCTAGTATGAAAATTATACTAATGCACTTTTAAGTACCTATTGCACTTTAAAGTGCATACTTCACGTTACGATATATTTCATACATAATAACATCTGTAACCGGTTATTGACTACGCTTTGGTTAAGAAGCTGCCGGGAATAGACACAAAGGAAGGTCGTTTATCTATGAAAGCTCTTGTCACTGTCACTCACCCTCGCAAAGATTCTCTTACGTATCATGTCATGGACCGTTTTATAGAAGGCTTGAAGCAAAACAATCACGAAGTAGATCTATTGGATTTATATCGCGATGGCTTTAACCCAGTGTATACGGCTGAAGATGAGAAAGACTGGCAAAATCCGGATAAAATCTATGCTCCTGTCGTGCGTAAGGAAATGGATCGGATTGTTGCTGCAGACACACTTGTTTTTGTATTCCCGTTATGGCAGTATAGTGTACCTTCGATGCTTAAAGGGTACCTGGACAAAGTATGGAATCTTGGATTGTTCGGGAAAGTGGATGAGAAAAAAGTGCTGTGGATCTGCCTGACTGGCGGGGATCAAGCGCATATGTCCAAATACAAGCGTGAAGAGATGCTGACACAATATCTTAATGTAATCCTTGCTGGCTACGCCAGAGTGAAGGAATCCAGGGTTGAGCTGTTATACGATACCCTTTCGGAATCCAAGCAGCATATTGAGAGCTTGCTGGAACGTGCTTATCATTAGGGCACGAGTACGAATAAGAAAACAAAACGATCTGTCAGATTAGAGAATAGACTAGTTACTTTTAAAAAAATGGGATAGTTAGCTCAAATCACGGCTGACTATCCCTTATTTATTTTCGCTATATTTCCTGCGAAGTTGGTACTTTTCTAATATAATGGTATTTTAATAAGAGAAATGCCCTCGCAGTGTATAAAGATCAAGCTCCTTTTTGCATGACAGGGCTCAAAACATCTTTTAAGTTTAAACGGCCAATCGTCGGAAATCGGCGATTGGTTATTTAGTTGTTGCTTCAAAAACCAATTGTCTGTCTTTGCTTACGGAAGATGATCCACAAAATGGTTGACACAATAAAATAAACCATATAAAATTATTTAAATAATGGAATTTGTATATATTTTTTACATTGTAAAATTATCCTTAATACCCTTTTTTCTTTTAATACGGTTACATATGCTTTATGTAAACTAGTTGATAAGCTGGCCAGCTATCATAAATAACAAATTAAGGTGAGGTACGTATGTACAAAAAGACGATGCTGATAGTTTTATCGATTGTACTTGTCTTTTCTTCTAATGTGTTTGCCGCTTCAGAAAATAAAAAATACCTAGGATTCACAAAAGAACAAATACTTGAACAAAATCGATCTGTAGAATTAAATGAAAAATTGATAGCTTTCTTAAAAGCAAACTATTCAAACGTTATTAGCGAAGATCATCAGTATACTATTGACGAAAATGGGAATAGTGTATTTTTACCGGAAAGGGACCTTCTGAGTATGCTAGATGGTACTTATGAGATTTCGTTATCCGAGGAAGAAAATTCAGATTTCTCAACCCGAGATATTACTAGCCCTTTCAAAACATCTTCAAACTCAACCTCTGTTACGGTTGAAGTCCGATCTGCTACGGAGTCCAATATTGTTTGGCTGGCATCATTTTCACCTATTCCGGGTACAACTTCGGTATTAGAGCTTGTTTTGGATCAAGATATTAAAGCAGCAGTTCAAGCTGCATCCACAGATATGATGTATTTAGCAGCTGGTGCAGGACTAGGTAAAATATTGCAAATCAGTAAGGTTGCATATGCAGGGAATCAATTTTCCAATATGAATAATCAATTAGTTAATTCTGCAGGTTATCTGACACAACAAGCTGCTACAAACAGAGGGAGTAAGTACTTTGTTAGTGGGGGTAGTCCCATTGGTGCTAAGCACCTTGCTTTAGCTGTTATGCGTACTCCTAGCAATTATCAAAGTGGTGATGTTACAGTTTATTATGACTCACAAGGAATATATAAATTGACATATTCAAAGACAGCAAAACTTCATGATGGTGATCCTGCGCTTACTGCTTGGTTTACTGTTACAGAAGCAATACTTAGAACACAAGCTGAAAGAATTGCTAAAAGTTTTGAAACGAATAATTTTCATATTGCCAGTCAGCTTTACATTAAAAATTGGGAGACTTACTATGGTTTAGGATAGTAATAATTTGAGAAAGTGAGATTATTATTAATCAATCTCACTTTCTCAAAAAGGAGAACTAATGAGTAAAATTGAATTGATATCTGAATTTATCATTTATTTTTTGTTTGTACTTTATTTCTGGTATACGGCAAAAACAAATAATATGACTTTATACTGGACTGCTGCTTTATTACCCGAATTGCTAAGAAGAATGATTTATTATCTGCTGGGACTATTCCTTGTGGTTTATTATATTCTGTACAGGTTCCCAAACGTAATGGCTACTTTTTATAAACTTTAGTGCTAAATGTCAAGATAGGTATTTTGACATTAGCTAAGGGTTGAAATGATTCACAAGATTAGAAATAGCTCAGGTGAATAGGTGGAATACCTGTCTTTCATCGCGACTTGAATTTGTTCGGCGGATTGAATCTTTGCTCTTACACCAACTCACGAATCGCTTGTTTGCTTCGAAATTTCTCACTCATACGTATTCCTTCCGAAACCGATTATTTATCGGAACATAGTATGTCTCACTTTACTCGATTTTAAAGTTTGCACAGTTCATTTTGCTGCCCCGATTTGTGGCTACAAACAGGATCGTCAATAGTCTGATTTTCTCCACGTACAGTAGAATAAGAACTATTTTTTGTGTTTGTATACCAATCAGCGATAACCAACCTTCCATTCAAGCTTTTTCCAAGAAATTCAGCAGGTTCAGCAAAGTTGCCGACATCCTTTTTAACGCGTTACCTGAGCACAGTAAGCTTGTTTCTGAGGAACAGCTCGTATTGGGTTGTAATCTTTTTTTGCATATATTGTTTAAGGTTTTCGTTATCCATATAAGTATCCAAATCAATGTTTCGAGCCGTTCCAAATTGCTTTGTAATATGCAGACAGATCTTCAGTACACAAGGTATAAGCTGAGATAAAAAAGTACATATGAGATATTCAAACTAGCAAAAAATCGCTGATATTGAAACTTAAAATAATAATTGAAGTCGCTCATAAGAGCGTCTTTTATTTCAAGAAGGAGGTAAGATGCTGATTAAAGCGCAGACAGCCGTTTACTGATCTACAACCCTAACATTGCACGTCTAAAATAGCTATGATATGCTTATATTAGAAATAAGGGGCGATGCCAGTCGCCCCCTGCACAACATTTTTTTGGGGAAACCTCCAGATGATGTTCCAGAGAAAATAACCTGCTCCCGGTGGCAAACTCGGGCGGGTTATTTTCGTTTATTCAGGTAAGTAAGAAAAGCGAGGAAAAACATTCCCAGCATAATTACTTCTGTCAACGAAAACTGCATAGTATCACCCCGCTTCTTGAGGCGATACTTTCCCACCCAAGTCATGTTGCACAAAATTAGTGTACCAATAAAAAAAAATAACACCTAAGATCGGTCATATCCCCGTCAAGTAGACAGTTGAAAAAGCTTTAAATTAGGCGAAAATTGCTTCCCTAGTTTGGAGTGGCTCCATTTTGCTTCGGCGCCCCACCGGTTATTAGATAAGACCACAACTTAACAATTTTGATGGTGTATTAGGGATTCAACTACATCAGTAATGCCCGAGAGACCATCAGTTAAGTTTGTGGACAGATTTTTTCCATTTAAGCATAGAAAATTAACCCGCAGCGGATAATAGTTTTGGTCGAATCGCTTCAATATTCGGTAAGTATTTAGATTGGATTGATGTTCAAAATCTCGATTAGAAAGGATTTAAAACTCATGTCTCAATTATTAGATGCACAAGCACGGGAAAATGGTACAAGGTTCATGATTTACCCGCAAAATAAAAAGTTAAAGGGATTCGAACAACCTGAGGTAGTTTACATTAATTTACCTCCAGGTTCAATTCAAGTAGGCCCTGAAGATGACAGAATGTATGTAGTCGATGCTAAGGATAAGCATGAATATCGCATTGTCGGTGAAGGGCCTCGATATAGCGGTCCTCGGTTTCCCCCGGTACAGCCAAATGAAGAAGGTCATTTTGATCATATTCATCCTGACGATCGGGCTTTTTCTTCGACAGTTATGTATGCTACTGTTAGACGAGTATTAGATATCTGGGAAGATTATTTTGGAGAAGATATTAAGTGGTTCTTTCATGAGGCCTTCAATAAATTAGAGCTTATTCCGCGAGTAGAATGGAATAATGCTCAATCAGGCAACGGGTTCCTCGAATTCGGCTTTGCGTGCAAAGAAGTAGTTGAAAGGAAGTGTGTAGAATTAGACTATAACAATCCTTATTGTGAGAATTTCGACGTTCTGGCGCATGAAATGGGACATACAATCAAAAATTCTATTATCGGTTGGCCACAGCATCAAGAAGAAACTGAGGAGTATCATGGACATCATGAAGCGTTCGGTGACTTAATTGCAATTGTTTCTGTTATGCATTTTGATACGGTGATTGAATATTTACTTAGCCATACCAAAGGAAATCTCTTTTCCAAAAACGAACTCTCAAGGGTTGGTGAATTAGATCAATCACATGAAATTCGTATGGCCTTTAACGATAAAAAAATGTCAGAAATTCAGCCTATATTCGATGAGAGAACAGGAAGATGGGTAAGAGAGGAGCATGAACTGTCGAAACCATTTACTGGTGGGGCTTTTGATGTGTTAGTTGATCTATTTCAGCTTAATTTGATCGAAAAAGGACTGATTGCTAAGGAGCTTGGAGAACGCGCATATGAGACACATTTCCAACATGTAACACAAGAAGAAAAAAATAAAATTCAGCAGGAATTTGAACAATGTTATCAAGGGAAAGAAAGAGAATTTAAAGATGCATTACTTGATGCGCGTGATTATTTTGGCCGACTCATGGCAAGCGCTTGGAGAAAAACTGAACCAAATGATTTTTATTATTGGAATGTTGTGGAGAATATGATTCGTGCTGACCAAGAGCTAAGCAATGGGAAATATGAACAAACAATCCGCGATTGTTTTGTCTGGAGGGAGATCAATGCAACAGCAACGGATCGACCGCTCCTCAACACGCATATTGTAAATGAATTAATCCATTTTCCAAATTCTGAAACAAATGAAGCCTCAACCCATTAAATTCATAGTCGTCCAAAGTGACAAAGTTATTTCTAGCTAGACATGGAGAGAGTGAAGCTAATCTCAGCGGAATAATGGAATCCAATTAGACTCCTCTTTTACCAATTATGGTATTCAACAAGTCCATTGTCTTGCTGGACAGAGAACTTGCATTGTATTTGTATATAGAGCCCTAGCACCAGAGCAAACATTAACTACTCCCGGATCCAAAATGAAACTGTAAGTTTGGTATTTTTCCGGAATGATAAGTATTGTGTTGAGCTAGAAGCCGGTATCAGCTATTTGAATAACATGACTGTGATTTAGCCGCCTTAAAATGGCGGTTTTTTTAATGCATTAAATGGTAAAAAATGTATACAATTGAACTTTAATGGATAGAAATGTATTAGAGAAATCCCGAGTAGCGAAGGAGAGCGAATAATGGAAAGAAAAATAGTATCTTGTAAAATTCATCCTGGTATAGGAATTTCTAGAATCGGAAATAGTCCTGAACAATATTTTATAGGACCGGAGTCTTTGAAAGGTATTCCACAACCTGAAGGGGGTTTCAAAGACGCAGAAGGACGAATAAAACGCCAAGCTTGCCGATTCCGTATTTACGGATATGATGAGCAAGGAATACCTGTAAAGGAGATCTCACTGCAAGATGCGGATATTACTTGGAGCGTTACACTTGCCAATATCAAAGCATCCTGGCGCAAGTTTGACGGTCTTAATCCGAATGGAGAGTGGCGTAATGATCTCAAAGGGGATGCCCGAGCACAGTTGGAAATTAAACCCGGCGAGCGGACGATAAGCGGAATCAACCAAGGTGGAGAGAATCGTTATAAATTTGAAGGTGGAAATTTTCTTGGGGTGGAAGTTCCGCTTGGTGAATTAAAGACGGATGAATCGGGTAGATTGCTGGTGCTCGGAGGGTACGGATTTTCCAGTACGACCAAAGAAAACAATCCAATTACTCACTATGCGAACAACGAATACTGGCACGATGATGTATCGGATGGTCCAGTTTCAGCTATTGTGAAATTGAAGGCGGATGGGACTGAAATGAAAGCCTTAGACAGTTGGGTCATCGTAGCCCCTCCAAAGTACACTCCTGGTTTTGAAAACATCGTGTCTCTCTATGATGTGGCGTTAGAATCCGCTGTGAAAAAGGGATGGGCTACGGTTCCAAAGAAGCCGTCATTTACCAAGGATATTTACCCGATCTTCCGAAGGGTAATGGAATTGCAGTGGCTTAACAAAGGGGTTTTGCTTTACCATCGGATTAAAGGGGGGGATGGGAATTTTTTTGAAAATATCGATAAACTTGCTGATAATACGTCGGAGAGTGCCGAATTGCGCAGTAAAATTATTAACCAAGTTCGAAATCCCAATCTAACCGGGGAACAAGCAATTCAGCAAGCAAATTATTCATTCATGCCTCCGATGTCCGGTGATGGCGGAGATGCTGAGAGGAACAAGCCCGAAACATGGTTAACGGTTACCAAGACACAATATGCTTTATTGGAACAGTGGAGTCAAGGCAATTTTGAATCTGACTGGAATGGTTCCCCTACAGAGCTGCACCTAGAAGATATTCGCGTAGAAGATCAACCTGAAGTACTAGACAAGGCAGGATTAACGCTTTGCATTGGTGGTGCATTTTATCCTGGAATTGAATCTACTTGGATAATGCGCCATGAAGAGATCTATATGGAACCTTTCCGAATTAATGCCGGTAAATACCTTGCTGGTGAGTTTACCAAAAGAATGGCAGTGCCATGGCAGTCAGATTTCTATGATTGCACGGTTTTGACGGCTGAGAGCATTCCTACCTGGTGGCCCTCACATCGACCAAATGACGTTATGACTGAGGAAACCTATAAGAAGCTGCTTCATACGGGTCCCGAAACACTTAGTGAAGAAAGTGAAAAGACATACATCAATTCTCTATTTACCAAACGGGATGATTGGGCTCGAGGTGTTGGATCAGGCAATAATGACCACTCAGGTAATAATGACATGGTAATCAAATGGAGTAAGCTAGGATTTATTACACCAAAACCAGGACTTCATGGAGAAACGTACTATATTGAAACTGAACGTGGTAATTTGACAGACAGTCAATTTGAGTTCGAGGAAGTAACTGAGCGTGAATACTTCTATATTTTGATGAATATTGATTCTCATCAACAATTTTTACCTCAGATCCGAAGATTAGCACAAAAATACTTGAACGAATCGTGGTTAGCACAAGATGATTCGGCATTCCCAAACATGTATCGATTCTTTGATTACACTCCAGAAGCATTTGATGAGAGAATGCAGTATATTTATGACCGGCTCGTATTTGACTATGAAAATTATGATGTTATTAAGGATCTCGAAAAGTTTCCGCGTAAATTTATAATCGAACGAGCAAAACAATCAGCTCCTTTTAATCTTGTAGATGGAGCTTGGATACAAAATGTTGCGAAAGCAGGACCTATTGATGAAGTCAGATCCGGATTATTTTCAATTTGGGCTGACGAGGCTGGAAACGGAATCGTAGAACATAATCACTCTAACGTCTATCGCGATTATTTGCATGGACTCGGGATTTATATGCCTGAAACCAGTTCGCGAGCCTTTGTCGACCAAAAAGATATATGGGATGAATCATTCAGTAATCCAGTCATGCAATTAGCAATTTCCCAATTCCCTAATGAGCTGCTGCCTGAGATTATTGGAATGACCTTGTATCTTGAGTGGGAAGCGACACCAACACTATCTCAATATGTTGAATTGTTAAAGAAGAGACATATCGATCCGCATTTTTACAGTCTTCATGTTGCGATCGATAATATTGCATCTGGGCATGGTGCAATCGCTAAAGATATAGTAAAAATATACTTGGATAAAATAAGAAGAGAAGCTGGGGAAGAAACAGTATCTCAAGTTTGGAAGAGAATTTGGAATGGGTATCTCTGCTTTCTAGTGACGGGAACAGTCGGTGATATGCTTCTCAGAATTAGAGACAAATTCGATGAGTCCCCTGAAGCAAGAAGAAAACGAATGATCGATCTAATCAAGAAAAAGGCTCCAGTTGCAAAAACAGCACATGGAAAGGCGTGGGATGGTGAATTGAATAAATCCTTCGAGAATCCAGAAGGATTGTTGGAGAAATTAATTTCACAGAATTTAATTGTTCCGGGGCAGCCGGAAAACAGCCCCTTCCTTGAACTGTTGAATTTCCAAGGTCCAATGTACAAGGTGTTCACGGAACAAGAGGTTGAAGTGATTCGCGATTACATCCTTTCGTTGAAGGATTGTCAATCATCTTCTCCGGCTCCTACAAGAGATACGGGAACCGCTATGCGTGATCTGATCAAGATAAAGGCAGCGGCGGGAAGCTCAAGGCATCCTGAATCATCTACCCTGACTAGAAACGGTGAAACCAAGACTATTAATGAGTGGTTTGCTGATCCCGAGGGAATGATGGAGGCTTTAATTCAAAGTAAATTCGTAGTGCCTAAAGACGTATCAAACAGCCAGTTGTGGAAATTGGTCAATTTGGGTGGGCCGATGGAGCCCTTCTTCAACAATGACGAACGTAACATCATCAAAGAATGGATTACTGATGGATGTCCGATACCAAAGGAATTACAGCACGCATCCTTTATGACAGCGATAATGAGCTACAATCCTGACAAACATAAAAAACTGCCTAAAGTGTGGGGATTAGGGATGGTTCACTAGTCAATGAAAACTAGTTATTCAGATGTTAACTTTGATGTAGTAGTAATTGGTGGAGGCCCTGCCGGGGTCTCTTCTGCTTTGCAGTTGGCCAAACGAGGGGTATCCGTTGCGTTGGTTGAACGCAGCCTTGAACAAGAGGGACGTATGGGAGAAACCATTCATCCGACCATCAAACCATACTTGCAAAACATGGGACTATGGGAGCGCTTTTGCCTGGATCAACATTTACCTTCTTACGGAAACCGCTCTGCATGGGGGGATTGTTTACTCAAAGAAACCCAGTTTATTTTTACTCCATATGGAACTGGTTGGCATCTGAATCGAGACAAATTTGACATGATGCTGACAGATTCAGCAAAACAGGCTGGTGTCCGCGTGTTCACAGGAAGGATAGTTCGTTTACTGCACAAATGTTCTTCCGGCAGGTGGTTGATTCAATTGAATGGAGAGTACGAGACTATGTCGGCGCGAATGGTAATAGATGCGACTGGACGAACGAGCAAGGGGGACTCGTCATCGAGGACTCAACGAATGAGGGTGGATAATCTAATTGGTATAAGAGGTATCATGTCTATAAAACCTGGAATGCTTCGGGACTTGTACACGTTAACGGAATCGGTGGAAGACGGATGGTGGTATTCGGCATTTGTTCCGTCTGGCCAACTGGTCATATATTTCTTCACAGATGCGGACATTGCTAAAGATAAGGGCTACTTGTCAATTGAAGGCTGGACGTCAGGCTTGCAAAAAACACTTTATACCAAACTTCGCTCTAGTTTTTGTTTGACAGGAGGAAAGTTGAAGATACGAACAGCCGCGAGTAGTTGTTTGACTAAGATTGTGGATGAAAATTGGCTGGCAGTTGGTGATGCGGCATGTGCTTTTGATCCACTCTCTTCCTTTGGTATTCAAAAAGGACTAAATATGGGTGAAAAAGCGGCATTGGCAGTCACCGATTATTTGCAGTCTGGATCCTTCTCTTTTCTCCAAAAATACGAGAATGATGTAAGAAGAAGTTATCGTGACTATCTTGTGCAATGGACGAAATATTATAGTATGGAGCAACGCTGGGGGAATTCGAAGTTTTGGGAGCGCCGTCACTACAGCGATCTTTCCAACGAAATCTTGGATTAGCTTTATGATTCTAAAACCTATTGATCGGAAATTCAGGAATGTTGCTCCGAACTAACAACGACACTAACATTAGTTCTTTGAAATCCCCTTGAAATAGAGATTTCTAATTTAAAGAGCATAAGCTTGTGTCGCGGTGAAAAAAGTTAAGAAGTAGGTATAGCCCGGCAAGTAGAAAGTAAAAAAAAGAACTCATGCAGCGATCGCTTTCCAGTATTTCACTGGAGAGCGGTTGTCGCCGAGTTGTCTAGTGTCAATGTACTGTCTTACTCGCATGGCTTCAGCCGAGTTCCGCCTTCGGTTCCTGAGTGCTTCGTGAATATAATTCTGGCGAGTGACCGGATCTTCCCACATTTCTTTGCCGCGATTGACAAAACTTGATTTCGTATGAAGCACTATAAGTTGTAAGGAGTCTCCTCCTATTTGAGCATTAATAACAAGCGGTAAGCGAGTGAACTGATATGCCTCAAGATGCTCATCACCATCAACATCTGTCAACCACTCGTCAATTAGACTCGTAATATCAGAGTGAGAAGCCAGTTTTATAAAACTAACAGCTTCTGGTTTATAAAGTATTGCTGTCTTTTGTTCGCGTCCAGAATCGCTTAGGAAAAACTGGTATATCGGTCCTCCATTTCTAGAAAGGTATTGCTGTATGAACAGTGCCATCTCTTCAGGACGACTAGGTCCTTCCTGTACAGCCAGAATATCAGGATCAATGTCCCTTATAGTATTCGCTGCTCGACGGGCTGTTTCATCTGTATTAGAGGTATGGCCTTCCTTAGTGAAGTTAGGTCTAAAAGCTGCAGGCTCTGCATCATGTGTAAACCAATCGTTCATCCATTCAATATTGAAACTGGATATTCTAATTTTTGGCATTATGTGATGCCCCTTTCTAAAAAAGATAAATATATCTCAGCCTAACAATCTCATTAGTTACAATCGCTGTTCAGGAGGTATTAATTTAGCTACCAACTCTCGTGAAATTCATATCAAGCATCAAAACCATGGACAGCAATTTTTGCACATAGATCAATAATCTGATAAAACTACGTCACCCTCGTTCTCAAAGTAAAACTTTCCTAGTTCAAGCAAGTGCTTTATTATTGTTGGTCTGTAAAACGAATAAAAAATGATCGTTCTGTGACTGGCATTGTTTCTCTTTTCGTCGAAATATTCTCTTACGAACTGGCTGATTGGCCATGCCAGTCCTTTAAGATAATGAAATTTCCTCATAAATTTAGAAGAGGGACGTTAGTGTAATGTCGGGTGTGAAGAAAGGTTAAAGAATATTTTCGTTACATTTTTGGAACACTTATTAACTGGGTTGTAAATTCTAAAATAATAAGGAGGAGACTTAAATGAACCCATTAATTGGGGACGTTAATAAGAATGTATATACTGGAAGATACATTGTAACGTTCCGTCAAGATGCTATTCAAGATGGAATGAGATTACTTAATAACTTAACCGGCGTGAAGAATATTCCGACAACATCAGATTTCATTGAAGGTAACTGGAATATTGACCAAGTCAAATCTGCAAAAGGCGCCGTTTATGAGAAATTAGGTGTTGCTGTTATTGAGGCGGATGAACAACAAATGATGCAATTACAAATGGCTAATGAAGATGAAAAAACATCAATTATTGCTTACGAACCCGAACTGATGATGCATGCCATTGAAGATTTGAATCCAATTGAGCTGAATAATGGAAATGATGCAAATATACCTTTAAGCTACATCAAAGGCTGCCGTGATGAGATAGATAGCCTTTACCAAAGACTCGTTTCAGGTGATTTAAATATATCCACGACGGATCAACAAGTAATGGAGGTATATGAGGATACCTCAATGGAAACGTGGGGACTTCAAGCTACTAATGTTAACAATTCGCAGTATAGTGGGCGCGGGATTCGAGTTGCTGTACTGGATACCGGCTTTGATTTTTCCCATCCAGATTTTAGGGGAAGAAGAATCGAAAGCCAATCATTTGTCAGCGGTGAGACCGTTCAAGATGTACATGGTCATGGCACGCATTGCATTGGAACTGCTTGCGGTGCTCGATCAAACACCGGACAACGATATGGGGTCGCTTATGAAAGTGAAATTTATGTTGGGAAAGTTCTCGGCAACTCTGGTAACGGTGATGATATGGGGGTCTTGGCCGGCATCGAATGGGCACTTTCTAATAACTGCCATATTATTTCAATGTCATTAGGTCCTGCAGTTCCCATCTGTACAACCACGATTGCCTACGAACAAGTTGGGCAACGTGCGCTACAGCAGGGTGGCCTAATAATCGCAGCCGCAGGTAACACTGCTAATCGAGGCCGAGGAAATTTCAGTTGTGTCGGACGTCCAGCCAACAGTAAATCGATAATGGCAGTAGCCGCACTTAATAATCGATTGCAAGCTGCTAGTTTCTCACCAAGGTCTGGAAATAATGAGGGAGGGGAGATCGATATAGCAGCGCCGGGCGTAAGGATATTTTCTTCGTGGACACTGCCCAATCGTTATAAAATAATAGACGGAACTAGCATGGCAACACCTCATGTATCAGGTATCGCGGCGTTGTTCGCTGAAGCATATCAAGCCCGTGGCTATCAATTATGGCAACTGCTTTCAAGTAATGCCCGTAGGCTCTCTCTTCCGAATTTGGATGTTGGTGCTGGTATCGTTCAAGCGCCTTAAAGATTAAAAGGAAAAAGGATACCGGAGTCATTTAAATGACTCCGGTATAAATTGAAAGTCAGTTAAATGACAATTCTATCGGAGGTAAGTTCATGGAGACCAAAGATGTAATAATTACAGTGGATGGGAAACATTTAGACCGAATAGAACAGGTAGCAGATGACCTCAGAAAATCAGGTTTTATAGTTAAAGATGTACATAAAATAATCGGCATAATTACTGGAAAAGTAACAACCACGATGCGACCTAAAATAGCAAATATTGATGGGATTGTTACAGTGGAAGAAAAACAAAATGCAAAAGTACCACCACCAGATTCTGAGATACAATAATCCTTTGATTACTGTTTGAGCTCTCCGTAGAGGAAGATGTTTTCATCGAGCCCCTGTAAAAAAATGAGAAATATTATACAGACCTTGTTGTTACAATAGAAGTCGTTTTCGAGAGAAAAATCAACTTCTATAGCAACAGGGTGCTGCCAGCCTTATTTAGTTATCAAAGCCAATGGAATGGCTTAATTCGCTCCATTGCTCAAATTCCTGTTTCAGAGCATCGAATTTTTCCGCAACAAGCTGGTAAGCATCAGAGCCGAGCAGCAAATGAAGGGGAGGATGTTCGAGCGCAGCCGTTTGAATGATGGCTTGGGCCGCTTTCTCAGGATCTCCGCCCTGGTTTCCGCTGAAGGCATCGAAGGAAGCTTTCAGATTTCGTACGGCCTGATAGGCATCAATTTCATTTTTGGCGTAGGCAACCGAATTGCTGTCCAGGAAGCTCGTTCTCATGAAGCCAGGAGCAATGACGGTTACATGAATGCCAAAATCCTTAACCTCCTCGGCAAGAGCCTCGGTTAAGCCAATTACGGCAAATTTGGTTCCGCTGTAGACGCCAAAGCCGCCGCTGCCAATATAACCTCCGGCCGAAGCAATATTGATGATGTGCCCGGATTTTTCAGCCCGCAGATAAGGCAATGCTTTTCGGATCACATTCAGTGTGCCGAATACGTTGATATCAAAGTTTTGACGCGTTTCTTCATCTGTGAGCTCTTCAATGCTGCCACCAAGGCCATATCCGGCATTATTGACAATAACGTCAATTGAACCGAACTTTTGAACCGTACTTTTAATTGCAGCTTCAACGCTGGCTTCGTCTTTCAAATTAACAGATAGCGGCAAGAAATGTTCAGATTCGGGTTGAACGGCTTTCTGCAATTCAGCGATAGTCCGGGATGTGGCAGCAACCTTTTCCCCGTTATTCAACAATTGCTTGACCAAGGTAAGCCCCAGGCCTTTGGATGCTCCTGTTATAAACCATACTTTTGATTTTGTCATATGAATTCCCTCCATTTTTTTCTTACAAGCTCGGCTTCCATTTCTCCGGAAGAAGCACATAGCGGTCTTTATCTTTTCGGATATAGCTAAAGCCGGGGAAGTGCAGATGCATACCAGTGACAAGAAGCTGTTCACCGGCCGCAAAATCCAAAATCCGGATTCGGGTTTCAACTGCAACCTCAGGACAAACATCCATGATTACTTTTTCCTCCGGCCTTTGCAACTGGATCGAGGTGTTATGAATCACATCACCCCAGATTAGCAGCTTTTCACCTTTGGACTCGATCAGATAGACGGTATGGCCAGGTGTATGTCCTGGTGCTGCAATAGCTTGAATGCCCGGGACAGGCTCTTTTTCGCTACTGGTAAATGTCCGGATACGGCTCTCGTATGGGGCAAATGCAGCTTGTGCCATCTGAAAATTGGCTGCTTCCTGCCTGTCTGAAGGATTACTAATGTTGCTGCTATCCATCCAGTACGAGAATTCAGTTTCTTGGACCACGACTTCCGCGTTTGGAAATACCCTTGTTCCATCCGTATGAATCAGCCCATTTGTATGATCAGGATGTATATGGGTCAGCAATACCGTTGCAATATCCTGGACATCAATGCCGGCTGCTTTAATGTTGCTTAATGCGGTTCCAATCCCCATTCCCAGACCCGCATCGATTAAGGTTATCCGGCCTTGAATGTTCACAATGAAGCAATTCGTATTGAGAACAATAGGACTTGTCTCAAAATCGGCTTGGAGCATTTCTTTGCCAATATCCTCGGATAATTCGTAGTAGGGCCAGAAAGGAAGCTCTGAATGACCGTCAGAAATTACAGTAACCGTGATGTCTCCGATTCTTCGATGGTAAACAGCAGGTACTTGAACAACAGGGTGATTGTTGATAGACATAGTTGTGGACGCTCCCTTCAAATTATTTGATGATAACAAAAGCAACAGTTGTTATTTAAGTTACATGTGTTATTGTAAATATCCGGACAGGCCGAATCAACCAACAATATTCGGATTCTGTTGCTTAAGCAAAAGCTCAGAAAAGATGTTGGTTTTTCAAAGGTAATGCAGAAAATATGCGGACGGTTTGCAGGGCAAACTTTCCGACAGTTGTTGCGAATGCAACAGATTATATATAATGAATGAGAAGTAAAGCTTCATCATGAAGGGAAGAGCGGACTATTGACTATTACTGAAGTGAATCCTAATGATCCCCGCGTAGTTCGGACGCGGCAGTTGATTATTGATGCTTTTGTTGATTTACTTGGCAAAAAGGATTTTTACTCCATTACCGTAAGCGATATTTCCAAGCAGGCCACGATAAACAGAGCGACTTTTTATGCCCATTTCACAGATAAATTTGCGCTTATCGACCGTTTTTTATCGGCGTCCTTTATTGAATTTGCCCATAAAAGAGTAAATCAATATTCGGAGCTTACGGAAGAAACGATTCAAAGCATCGTAATTACCTTATGTGAGTACCATGAGATTTCGCAAAAGCTATGCAGGAGAAATTATGAGGCGATCGCGCCGCATGTAGAGAAAAATATAAAAGTTGAACTGGAGCATATGATTTTGCAAATCATGATAAAGGATTGTAAAGATACCGATGAAGATACGCTAAGGCTGGCGGCGAATATATTGACGTGGTCCATATACGGCGTAACTTATCGATGGAACATAGAGAAGAGATCCGAAACGCCACAACAGTTTGCAGAGAAAATATTGCCCATCTTAAGGGGAGGATTTTTGGATTAGAGTTTGAAAAGGAAGAGATACCCAAGTTACAACTGTTGTAATTTGTTAAGTGTAACTTGATATGATAAGATCGAACCTATAAAGAACCTGTAAAGGGGGTAGGATTTATGGCAGAAGAAACCTTAACGAAGGATTTGATTTTGGATGCTGCTGAGGCTGTTTTGCGCAAATACGGGCCTTCCAAAGCGAATGTGTCGGATATTGCCCGCGCAATCGGGGTTAGCCATGCAGCTTTATATAGGCACTATGACAATAAAGCAGCTTTGCGGAAGGCCGTTGTGGACAGGTGGCTGCACGGGGTATTTGAGCCTTTGGGTGCTGTCTTGGCGGAGAAAAAAGCACCCGATCAATTGCTGTACCGCTGGCTAAGAAGCTTGTGGGATTTCAAGCGTGAGCGTGCCCGTAAAGACCCGGAATTATTCGCGATGTACGCCTTGTTGGTTGCGGAGACAGAAGGAGCTGTGGAGTTCCATGTGGAAAGCCTTTTGCTTCAACTGGCATCAATTATAGAATCTGGAATGTCATCCGGTGTATTTGGCTGTAAGGACGCACGTCAATCTGCTTTTGCTGTGTTTATGGCTACCAGCCGCTTTCATCATACCGCCCATGCGCCCGAATGGGAAACGCCGGATGCTGAATCCCGATTTGAAGCGGTCTTTCAGCTTGTATTGAATGGATTGTTATCAAAATCCTAAGCTTGTCACAGATACATTGCGATTATTATTTAATAGTTACCCGTTATCCGTTCAGAGATGGCTATCATTCTGGAAAGTCCAGAAAGAATACCCATCTCTTTTTTGCCCGCTTGCATATTCCTGCTTGACTTAAAGTGCACTTTAAGATGTACACTTAATGCGGGGTGGTCTCTGAAGGGACATGATAAAATTATAACGAACAGAAAGTAGGATAGAAATAGAATGAAGTATTACATTATTATCACCATCATCGCTATCATTGCCATATTTATTTTCTTGATCCTGCACTATTATCCGCCTCTTGGCGGAAAAAGTTCAGCGGAAAGCCGGGAGCGAATCCGGGAATCTGTAAATTTTATCGACGGAAAGTTTCAAAATCAAATACCGACACCGATGGATTACAGCTTGAAAG
Organism: Paenibacillus pinihumi DSM 23905 = JCM 16419; assembly: GCF_000422505.1. Classification (GTDB taxonomy): domain Bacteria; phylum Bacillota; class Bacilli; order Paenibacillales; family Paenibacillaceae; genus Paenibacillus_D; species Paenibacillus_D pinihumi. Next base: position 751,009 of record NZ_KE383865.1, read on the forward strand.
ATACGGCTGACGCTCTCATCAAAACGGTAAAAGGCAGACCCGACGGAAAACCGAAGGGAAGCATCCCGGTTGTTCCATTTGATTCAAAAGCCTATCTGGAAAATCCGGAGGATCAGGTCATATGGTTCGGGCATTCCACCCTATTGCTAAAAGCAAGCGGAGTGAAGCTGTTGATTGATCCCGTATTTGGGGATTATGCGTCTCCTGTCCGTTACTTTGGCCCCAAGCGTTACAGTGACCAGCTCCCGGCACAGATTGAGGACTTGCCTGAAATAGATGCGGTCATTATTTCCCATGATCATTATGATCATCTGGATTACGGTTCGATCCTGAAGCTTAAAGAAAAGGTAAAGCAATTCATTGTGCCGCTGGGAGTCGCCGGGCATCTGACGAAGTGGGGAGTCGATCCGGGCAACATTCAAGAGCTGGATTGGTGGGAAGAAGTATCGTTTCAGGGGCTAACCATTGTCAGCACGCCAGCCAGACATTTCTCCGGAAGGGGAGGAGCCAGTGGAGGAGGTTCTACACTATGGAGCTCCTGGGCTATTCTTGGCGAGAGATCAAAAATCTATTATAGCGGGGATAGCGGTTATGCGCCGCACTTCAAGGAGATTGGCAGCAAGTACGGGCCGTTTGACCTTACACTGATGGAATGCGGTCAATATGATGAGAAATGGGCGAATATTCACATGACGCCGGAGGAATCCGTGATGGCCAATCTGGATGTGCAAGGTAAACGGATGATCCCTGTTCACTGGGGCGCATTCACATTAGCCTTGCATAGCTGGACCGACCCTGTTGAGCGGGCCCGGGAGGCAGCCGGCAATCTAAATGCCGAGCTGGCGACTCCAAGGATAGGAGAAACCGTGTTCGTCGAAGCCAAGGAATATCCAAATGCAAACTGGTGGGGAGACGTAGATTAGCCACAAACCCGCAGGATGATGTATAACCGGGCTTTTCCAGTCTTATGACCCGCTTGGCTGCTCAGAATGGCAGATACGAGCAGTACCGGGCGCGGCCCTGATTTGTCGATCCATCTGGCAGGTTCACCAGGAATTCCGCGGGGTAGATTATTTCGCGGCGATATCCGAATCGGACATAGATATAAACAGCAAACCGCCCCATAGCCGCTAATGATGCGGTAATGGGGCGGTTATTTTCAGTTCTTATTTGAGCTATGAGTTCAAGCTGGCCTGCTGCTTCATTGCTGCCAAAATGCCAAGCACTTTTTCATCAAAGGCACCGTCGAAGGAAGGAATCAGCTCGTCGATCCGGGCCTGATACCCTTCCGGCTCTACTTCACCCAGCTCAGCCCGCAGTTCCTGCTCTTCCTGCGATCCACCATCATTCAAGAGCATTTGAAGAATTTGTGCGTTAAAGAACTCACGCGGCGGAAGAATCAATCCGTTCATCATGAACAAGGCGCCGTGCATGGACTTGTCATTGTGCTCGGAAGCCAGCATCGTGGCTTTTTTTGAATACAGATTGATATATTTCTGTGCAAAAGCGGCGCCTTGCAGGACATGCGCATCGCTATGCTCGACCCCGTCCCAGCGTAAATCCGAGATGGAGCTCAGCCACCAGGCAGGGGCAATCGCTTTTTGGATCCGCTGGAACACACGGCGTTCGAAATCAGGCTGCGGGTTGCTTAACTGCTCCTTCAGACAGGTACCAAGGGTTTCAGCTTCGATCGCCCCTACGGTCATGCCTTGGCCGTAAATCGGATCAAACGAGCATAGTGCATCGCCAAGCACCAGCAATCCCGCTGGCCATTTCTCCATCTGTTCAAAGTGATTGCGCACGGATTCCTGAATCCGGTATCCGCGGGGACCCTGGAGCGGCTCCAATTGGTTAAGAAGCTCATCCAGGCCCTTTGCCTGAACATCTTTTATTTCCTCGAGGAATTGTTCCGGATCTGTAGAAGGGTAGTGTTTGCCCCCTGCACTGAACAGGAGCGCCATCACAATGTGATGTTCAATTCTCATGAGCAGGGAGGTGCTGGTTCCCTTCTCCGGATCGGCATCGGACATGATCAGCTTCCAGTCTTGCCGCATATGCTCAGGAATCCGGTAATAGCGGGTGCTGTAGCCAAGCGAGACATTCAGCCGCTCAGCTTCCGGAATGGAATAGCCAAGTGCTTCAAGCCAGCGGCTGGCCTTGGAGGTTCGCCCTGCAGTATCCACAACCAGATCAGCCGGCAATGTATCCTCGGTCCGCGGACCGCTGCGCTCCTTCGTTTTGATGCCTGTAATCGTTTGCTGGTCATCTGAGGTTGTGAGTCCGGTTACTTCTGTGTCCGAAAGAATATGGACATTTTTAAGCTGCTTCACACGCTCGCGAATGACCCATTCCAGCAAAGCCCTGCTGCTCGAAGCGCTTTTTTCTGTGGCCTGGGCCTCAATGGTACCGTATTGATTCACGAGAAGGGAGCGCTCCTGATGTGCAGGCTGAGCCCCTTTATCCAGCATATCATCTATAAAACCAGGGAAAAATTGCTCCAGAATCATCTGGCCGCGGGGCAGCATCCGGTGCGGATGAAACGATTGCGGCACACCAGCCCGGTCAACGGGTTCCTCCGGGAAGGTATCTCTCTCCACGATAATAACCTCTTTGAAATAATCCGACAGCACCCGGGCAGTGACCAGCCCTGCCATTCCAGCTCCAACGACAACTGCTTTTTCATGATTTTGTACCATTCCGATCCATCCTTCCGTTTATGATTCATCTTTCATGAATAATGCCTGCTGTTTGACGCCAACCAACATCTATTTGGGAGTCTGTCCGCAGCCCTTTATGCTCTCTCTATATAAGGTTAACGTCACAGTTCCAATTTTTGTGTCATGCTCCTCCTGGCAGCCTTGCTTATGAGATGATTGACCTCACTTTTTGCTTGCCAAAAGTGCAAAACTTGTATGACCCTTTGGAAATCAATTATAGTTATGTGTAGTATGGACGGTCAATAAAAGGGACAGAAGTTACACATTAGAGGTGATTTGTGACATGCTGATTAGCGCTAATCCGCTCGCAGAACGGTCGAAAAGATGGCTGTGCGAAGCCATGCTGGAGCTTTTAAAGGAAAAGCCGTATCACCAGATTACGGTGACGGAGATCTGCCAAAAAGCCGATTTGGTCAGGAAGACCTTTTACCGGCACTTTACATGCAAGGAATCTGTGCTTGTAGCCATTATGGATATGATGTATGAAGAATTTAACGATTATGTACAGGATCATCGCATTGAGCCATATGACATACCGCTGGCCTATTTTACGTATTGGGAGAAGCACAAGTTTTTTTTGAAAATGGCAGTTGAAAATCAAATGTTCTCGTTGATAAACGATCAGTATATCCGCTACCTGGAAGCGATGGAGCCTATGTTTGGGGGAGAGGTAATTACGAATGAGCTGGAGAAGGAGTATATGCGGATCATGGTTGCCGGCGGCCTGTGGAATATGCTCAGAACATGGGTGGTCCGCGGGTGCGTGGAGACACCGGAAGAGATGGCCCGCATGACAAACACCTTCTTCAAAGTGGAGGACTGCAGAGCGAAATATGACTAGAAAGGCCCCGTGCGAGTGCGTGTAAAGTGAAACTCACACGGGTCTGTCCGGTTTGATCCGCTCTATAAATGAATTTCTTTAATGATTTTAGCCGGATTTCCGCCTACAATCTGATTGTCAGGCACATTCTTGGTAACGACAGCGCCTGAAGCGATGACGACATTATTGCCGATTGTAACTCCGGGATTGATGACTGCACGGCCGCCAATCCACACATTGCTGCCGATCGTTACAGGCTTGCCGTACTCCGGACCTGCATTGCGCTCATCCGGGTGGAGCGGATGGGTTGCAGCATAAATATGGACACCCGGCCCCAGCATGCAGTTATCGCCGAAGCGGACCTCGCATACATCCAGGATTGTGCAATCAAAGTTGGAGTAGAAATTTTCCCCGATATGAATGTTATATCCGTAATCAAAGCGTATATTAGGCTCCATAAAGAATTGTTCCCCTGTAGAGCCAAGCAATTTTTTGAGTATTTCCGAGCGCAGTCCGCCGTCCGTCTCCGTTGTTTGATTGTAAATTCGCGTCATTTGACGGGCATAATCCCGCTCTTTTGCAAGCTGGGGATCAGCAGCGAGATAAAGCTCTCCATCAAGCATTTTTTGTTTTTCTGTTTTCATCGTTGTCATGTTGCCTTTTGTCCTTCCAATTTGAAAATTAATCCATCCGGATTTTATGAACAGGTGATCCGTTGAATCGTTCTTTTTACAAGTCCGCCCATATAGCTGGGATCGGGATGCTGGAGCTTTACAAGCTCTGGAATCTGTACCGCCGGCATGTGCCCGGAGCAATGGGCTGCGGTGCGTTTCAGATCGGCTGCATCGAGCTGATCCGAGATGAAAATGACGGTTTTCGGATTTAATACGGAAGCCAGGGTCATCACAATTTTCGAAGCCTGGTCAATAACCGCAGCCCTGTATTGCGGCTGAACGGTTAATTCCTTTTCCGACAGACAAGGCAAACAGGCGATCTCACCGGCAAGGTTCCTGTCCCCTTTATGAAGGCTTCCATCAATGATAATTCCGGCACGTGGAGGTTTTCCCCGATAGAGGGCAACAAGGGCGATGGTGGCCGGTAACTGATAGTCAAGCTCCTGATAATAGCCGTAAGCCGTCAAGTTTAATTCATTTTCAATGAAAACCTCGATATTTAGCTTTTCTTTGAGGATACTCTCCAAAGGAACATGAAGAAGTTCCGGAATATCACAGCCTGTAATGACCCCTTTATGGACATTGCCCCATAAGCCGATCCCGAGTGCCTTTAAGTTCGTATACATTTCCTTTAACGTCTCCACGATCCCGGCAATAACATCAGCATTCAGCTGCCGCAGTTCCATATGGTTCTTCTGTATCAAAACTCCGGACAGGCTGGCTATTCCATAGGTAAACGATACTTTATCCGGTTTGGCCCGGACGAAAATGCAGGCGACATAAGCCGGATTTTCAAGATCGTTATATGGACTTGCAGAATAGCCATGCAATTTTTGAGTCGCTATTACTCTCATATTGCCGAACCACAACCCTTGTCTTACTGGATTTCCAACCATGAATCCACCATAGGATCATGCACTGCAGCTGGATTATTAACTTATTAAACATGTTTAATAAGTCTAGGTAAGATAATAGCAGAAAGTATTTTTTTAAGCAATCAAAAGTTGAAAACTGTGTTATTCTTCTGTGATAATGTCATCCCATAACTGTTCTGAGATAATGTCACTATGGGACAGGAGACAATTACGTTGACAAAAGCCGAACTGAAGAAGGTACACGTAGTGGAGAAGATTCTTGAGGGACATATGACGAATGCGGAAGGAGCGGCAGCCTTGGGGATGACGCAGCGCCAGGTCATCCGGTTGAAAAAAAACTACCAAACAGGAGGCGCACAAAAACTTGCCCATGGAAACCGGGGTCGGAAACCGAGCCATGCGCTGGCGGATGAAATCAAGGAACGGGTGGTGACCTTGTACAAGGAGAAATACCATGGAAGCAACAACTGTCATTTTGCAGAGCTTTTGGCCG
>NZ_AULX01000006.1 GCF_000422505.1 Paenibacillus pinihumi DSM 23905 = JCM 16419
ACTATGTCTTGGCAAGCTTTTTTTAAAACTTTTTTTTCGAAGTCTTTCAAAGCCCTTCACTCACAAAACAAAAACTGCGTTGTATATCGTACCGCCTCAGAAGCGGCAAGAAATAATATACCATGTTTGTTGGAGCAATTGCAAGCATTATTTTAAAAAAATATTAGTCGCCTTTAATCCCCCATTTTACAGCTGTTACTGCTTGCGGATTGAATGCCGTCTGGCATCCGGACCAGAAAGAAGCAAATAGGATTTTTATTCATTTGCCTGTTCTCACTATTTAACGCCAGCCTGCTGAAATTTAAATATCATTCCATTTAGCCGGACTGTCCGGCCCACTCCGCTTTTTATTGAAATCACCATATCGCCATAGACCGGAATTAGCCATCCACTCATTTCTTCTTACTATATAAGTAGTTAATTGTTTTCACGTTTTGTATTCTGACAGGATCTTTTCTGTAAAACCGGCTATTCACGTAATCGCCTCTTCCCCCTCAGGGAGCATATATGCCATGGACTGAAAAACACTCCACATCCCTTCCCAGATTTCCAGATCTACATTTATGCCTGCTGCCCTTGATCGTTGAGCAAGCCTGACCGCATCACTAAGAAGCACCTCATGGCTGCCAACCTGAATGAGCATCGGGGGCAGACCTTCCAGATCCATTTTTAATGGGGAAAGAATCTTCGGCAGTGTACCTTCCCAGTCTTGCAGATACATATTCAGAATAAACCGGTTTGCTTCAAGACTTCCCATAGGGTCCAGAGCAGCCACTGTATCAAGCCAATCTCAGTTTACAGCCTGTAGCATGGTACAGGGTCAAGCCGCTATTCTATTTTGAGTATGCGCAGTAATTCCTGCACGCCCGGATCTCTGTCCTTATCCAGCAGCGAGGATTTCAAATTGTCCAGCATAGACTTCGTATGCTCCCGCTCCGGGATTTCTCTATTAATAGTAGAAACTTTCCTTTCGATTACGTTAACAAAGTCCTCTATACGGATTCCGCTTCCCTCAGATCGTGTCAATGCTTTTTTGATTTCACGCAATGTGAATCCGCACAGCTTGGCGTTGCGAATAAAAGCCAGCCTTACAATAGACTCCTCCGGATAAAGCCGATAGCCTGAAGGTGTACGAGCCGAAGTTTCAATTAGCCCCAATTTCCCATAGTAACGCAACGTTTCCAGATTAATGCCTGCCATTTCGGCAGCTTGCCCCCGAAGATACCCTTCCATAAGTTGGTCCCCCCTGCACTGATTTTAGCTTCATAAATATGGCTCATTATGGTTTGTTTCCCCGACCTTCAGTTCTCCAAGGGCATCATTTAATAATGGTTCATCTTCTCGTAACATCATTTTTGTAACAAATATCTGGAAATTGCGTATAATTGTTATGGTTAATAACTCCATAGAGGCAGTAAGGGGTCGTGCTGCGGCATACGAGCCTTGTTTGACTCTCAGGAATGGAAGGAGGACAAGCATCTCATCCGGGTAAGGAGAACACTTAAGCTCTAATTATCCATGTCGCTTTATTATTTTAATAGAAGGAGCTTATATGCAGATGAAAAAAATTAGCGCTCTATTTCTTTCCCTATTTTTGCTTACTTCTGTATTCTCTTCCGTTCACGCAGCAGAGAAAGCCATGTCCGTATGGCTGAATGGCGAGCAAATCCGGTTCAGCACGTCTGAGCCGATCGTAGAAAAAGGGGTAACGCTCGTACCGATGCGGCCGCTGCTGGAGAAGCTGGATGTCAAATTGAATTGGAATGAAGCCACCCGTACAGCAAGCGTCGCCAAGGAAGGTCTGACATTATCACTTCAAATCGGCAACACGAATGCAACTGCGAACGGGAAAACAGTCAAGCTGGCTGCCGCTCCAAAACAAATAAGCAATGTAACGTATGTACCGCTCCGCTTTGTCGCCGAGACTACGGGCTATAAGGTCGCCTGGAACCAGTCACTGCGCCAGGTTACCCTTACCTCTGAGCAGCAACAAGACGGAAGCCGCGGCTTTCTATGGAAGGTAGAGAATAAAGGTAACACCGTATATCTGCTCGGTTCCATTCATGTAGCCAAAAAAGGCATGTACCCGCTTCGCCCGGAGATTGAGAATGCGTTCAAAGCTGCTGACTACTTGGGCGTAGAAGTCGACTTGACAACGATTGTTCCCGAAGAAGCACAAAAGCTTGTAATGGACTTGGGTACATACAAAGACGGAACCACACTCAAGGATCATATCTCCCCTGAAACGTACAAAAAAGTTGCAGCATTCCTGAAAGCAAATGAATATCCGGAAAACACCTTTGATAACTTCAAACCGTGGATCGTCACGCAAAACATTGCCAATTTGCAAATTGCAGAGGCTGGCTACCAGCCTGAAATCGGCATTGACATGTATCTGATTCAAAATGCCAAACAAGTAAAAAAGCCGGTTGTTTCATTGGAAAGCATGGAATCGCAATTCCAGATGTTCAACAACTTCTCGGACCCTCTACAGGAAAAGCTGCTGCTGCAAACACTGGAGCCGGCTTCTGATGAGGCCCCTGCTCCGGGTGAAGGCATCGATATCCTGACCAAAATGTGGATCGAGGGCGATGATGCAATCTTGGCCGAGCTCACCAAAGCCTCTGCCTGGGATGCCGAGTACTACAAAGGAATGCTCTCTGACCGCAATGAAGAAATGGCCGAGAAAATTAAAGGCTACCTGAATAGCGATAAAAAAGAAACCTACCTCGTTGTTGTCGGCGCACTGCACATGCTGGGCGACCATGGCGTTGTTCCGCTTCTGGAGAAGGACGGCTTTACTGTAGAAAGACAATAGAACCCATACAATCCTATAACGAGACAGCAGGGCTAATCATTTGGTTGGTCCTGTTTTTTTATTTTCCCGGAAGACTTGCATTCCCTGCATCACATCCATTGAATTTGAATATTCATAATTAAAATAACAACTACCACACTACCATACAAGTATGGTAGTATTAACGTAAGCGCTAACATAATAAAAAAGGAGCAAGGACATGGTATTCGTCAAACCGCCACAGTCCGCCTCAACCCGCGAGGTGGTCTACAGCGCACTCAGGGAACAAATTCTGCAGCTGGAGCTGCCGCCGGGGACCGGGCTGTCCGAGAAGGAAATATCCCTTCAATTCAATGTCAGCCGTACCCCTGTCAGGGAAAGCTTTGTGCAGCTGGCCCAGGAAGGGCTGCTGGAAATTCTTCCTCAGCGCGGAACCTACGTCTCGCTCATTGATACTTCACTGGTAGAAGAAGCCCGCTTTATGCGGGAACAGTTGGAGCGTGCGGTCATCAAGCAGGCCTGTGACCGCTTCCCTCAAGAGCAGCTCATCAAGCTCCAGGGCAATCTCGCACTGCAAAAGCTGTCTGTTGAGAATCAGGATTACAAGAAAATGTTCGAGCTTGATGAAGAGTTCCACCGCACGATCTTTGAGGGCTGCGGCAAAAGCTATACCTGGGGCGTCATCCAGCATGTCAATGTGCATCTGAACCGCAGCCGCATGCTTCGTCTTGCAGCGGATCATAATTGGAACCACATCTACGCCCAGCATGAGCAGATGGCAACGGCAATAGAGGCACATAACAGCTCCGAAGCAGACCGGTTAATGCAAAATCATTTGAACCTGACCGTTACGGACCAATCGCTGCTCAAAGAGAAGTTTCCCGCTTACTTTAAATAATTCAGCTGTATGGTCCCAAGTTTACGGATGGTCCATGTCTTGGAGGTCTGCTTGTAAGCAGAGTGCACGTCTTGACTACAAAAATCGAAAGGCGGATTCAATTCATGAAAATGGTATTTCGATGGTTTGGTGAAGGCAATGATACGGTAACGCTGGATCAAATCCGGCAGATTCCCGGTGTAGAAGGCATCGTATGGGCACTTCATGATGTTCCCGCAGGGGAAGAGTGGCCTATGGACAAAATATTGGCGGTCAAAGCCGCGGCCGACAAAGCCGGTCTGCATCTCAAGGTCGTAGAGAGCGTCAATATTCACGAGGATATCAAGCTTGGTCTGCCCAGCCGGGATGTCTACATTGAGAATTACAAGAAGACCATTGTCAAGCTGGCCCAGGTTGGAGTCAAAGTGATTTGTTATAATTTTATGCCGATCTTCGACTGGCTCCGCACCGACCTGTTCAAAGAAATGAGCGACGGGTCCACCGCCCTCTTTTATGAGAAAGCAAAAATCGAAAATATTGATCCGTTCGATCTGGTGAAGCAGATCAATGAGAATTCAAAACTGACGATGCCCGGCTGGGAGCCGGAGCGCCTGCAATATTTGACCCGGCTCTTTGAAGCCTATCAAGACGTGACGGAGGAGCATCTGTGGGAGAATGCCCGTTACTTCCTGAATGAGATTATTCCGGTAGCTGCCGAGCATGATATCAAAATGGCCATTCACCCGGACGACCCGCCATGGCCGATCTTTGGTTTGCCTCGCATCATTACAGGTCAGGCAAATATCCGCCGCTATCTCGCACTCAATGACAGCCCTTATAACTGTATTACGCTATGCAGCGGCTCGCTGGGAGCCAACCCGGATAACGATATTGTGTCCATGGTGCATGAATTCATTGACCGGATTCCGTTCACACATATCCGCAATGTCAGAGTCTATGAAAATGGGGATTTCATTGAAACCTCACACCGGACCCAGGACGGGACTGTAGATATTGAAGGTATTGTGCAGGCTTACCAGGAGGAAGGCTTTACCGGATTCTGCCGCCCGGATCACGGACGCCATCTATGGGGAGAATCCTGCCGTCCGGGATACGGGCTGTACGACCGGGCGCTCGGCATCATGTATCTATGGGGATTATGGGACGCGTATGAACGCAATAGCCGTAAGGAAAAGGAGGTCGTGCAAGCATGAGTCAGCCCATCCATCCTTCGCTGAAGGGTAAAACGGTTGTCATTACAGGTGGTGCCGGTGTTCTCTGCCGGGTTATGGCGATTGAACTGGCACGGCAGGGCGCACAAATTGCCATCCTTAACAGGACGCTTGAGAAGGGGCAAAAAGTTGTAGAGGACATTGAGCAGCTTGGCGGCAAAGCGATTGCCGTCTCTTGTGACGTTACTTCAGCTGAAAGTGTATCGGCAGCAGCAGCAGCCGTTCAGAAGCAGCTGGGGCCATGCGATATTCTGATTAACGGAGCCGGGGGCAATCATCCAAAGGCCAATACGACGAATGAAATTTTTCAGCAGCAGGATCTCGATCATCCTGAGCTGACGACATTGTTCAATTTGAGCATTGACGGCTTCCGCAATGTCATGGATTTAAATTTTATCGGCAGCCTTATTCCGACGCAGGCCTTTACCAGACAAATGCTGGGGAGGGACGGCGCGACTATCGTTAATATTTCTTCCATGAGCGCCCCTTCCCCCCTGACCAAGGTGCCTGCATATAGTGCAGCAAAGGCTGCTATTAATAACTTTACCCAATGGCTGGCTGTTCATTTGGCTGAGACCGGCATCCGCGTTAATGCGCTTGCGCCCGGCTTCTTCCTTACCGAGCAGAACAGGCGGCTGCTGCTCCATGAGGATGGTTCACTGACCGATCGTTCACACAAAATCATTTCCCACACACCGATGCGCCGCTTCGGCAAGCCGGAGGATTTGCTCGGTACGCTCTTATGGCTCGCAGATCACGAAACCTCCGGCTTTGTAACCGGAACGACGATTGCAGTGGACGGCGGCTTCATGGCCTATTCAGGAGTATAGCCTGCGTCCGTCATTGTAAGCCAAGAATCGGAATTAAATCGTATTGATACTGCGCTCCAGCACCTGCCCAATCAGGTCTGGAGCTTTTTTTGCTTGCCCGTAATCTCTGCCCCTCCATTCTCTCTCTCCTGCCTCGGGAAAAAAGAAGAGTTATAACTCTACTCTATCACAAAGTTTAATATAGTTCCCTCATTCCGTTTTCCATATGCCTTTTCGCCTATCTGATCCCTGCCAAAAAACCTATTCATGCACAAGGAGATTGTAAATTTGTGTCGAATAACTCTAGCAACTACAAGAAAATCATTCCAGAGGAGAGAAAGTCAGAGAAAATGAACAAAACCCGTAAGCAAATCCAAAGAGGCGTCTTTCTAATATTGGCTTTATTTCTGCTGCATATGTGCGATCCGGCTTCGACCGCCTCCGCTGCCGGAATTGTAAATCCGAAACAGATTTATACGTATGAAATCATGGAAAAGGATATGAGGACGCTCGTTAAGCGCTACCCGGAGCTTATGACGATGTCTTCGCTTGGCACAAGCGAATATAACCGTGAATTATGGTGTCTGACGATTGGAAAAGGGCCGGCCGTTATTCTATTAAACGGTTCGCATCATGCGCGTGAGTGGATGACGACCAATCTGTTAATGAAGATGGCCGAATACTATGGGGAAAGCTATGTCCGGAATGCTTCCTATGACAATCTGAAAGTAAAAGATTTGCTTGACCACGTCACCGTTGTTATCGTGCCCATGGTTAATCCGGACGGTGTTACCTTACAGCAAAAAGGATTATCCGCATTCCCCCAGGTCGTCCATGCGTCATTAATTCAAATGAACGAAGGCAGCAGGAACTTTGCCAGATGGAAGGCTAACGCCAAAGGGATCGACTTGAACCGTCAGTATCCGGCCGGATGGGATTCCATACGCAATAACCGTCCCTCCGGAAGCTATATGAATTACAAAGGAAGCACGCCGCTGCAAGCCAAGGAGGCTGCAATTATGGCAACTTTTACACGTGAAATTATGCCCCAGCTTGCGATATCCTATCATTCTGCCGGAGAAATCATCTATTGGAATTACAAGACCAAGTCGGCCAATCTAGCAAGAGACCGCGCTATAGCCCAGAGATATGCCAATCTGACAGGCTACAGGCTCATCTCGCCATCGCCTAATCCTTCAGGCGGCGGGTTCACGGACTGGTTCATTACGGAATTTGGCAGACCGGCGATAACCCCGGAAATCTCCCGTGTCGTTTCGGGACAGCATGTTCCATTGGGAGAATGGGACCGGATTTGGCGGCAGCATCAAGGAACAGCATGGATGATTGTTCAAGAGGGCTATAAGCTCTGGATGAATACGCAGATATTAGAAGCGGCTCCGGCAGAAATCTATTTAACTGCCCGGGAAACACTCTATCAATATCCGGGGTTCAAAGAGAAGCCTGTCGGCACTGCTGTAGAAGGGCTGTATAAACAAATTCATACGAAAGGAAACTGGGTTCAGATTCAGAACGGCAAGGACAAGGGCTGGATAAGCTCCAGGGCTGTTCTTCAGAATATCACTGCCGCCGGGGAGGAAAATATTCTGCTATTTACAAAGGATACGGCGTTGCACGCCTCTCCCCTCCAAACCAAACCGTTATCACTCCGATACGCGGATCAAAAGTTTAAGATTCTGCTCGCATGGCAGGACTGGTATCTGGCGGACACACCAAAGGTTCCGAGATGGGTAAAGGCTGACCAAGTGTGGGTTGTGAGTACAATACCGGCTGCCGAGATTGATCCGGGAACGCCGGAAGCTCAGGATGAGGAAGCTGGTGCCGGTAATACCGTAGACCAGACAGAGGGGCACTTTCAGGAAGAGAATCGGAGATAAAGCGACGGGATGAAATGAAAGGGCTAAGTTTGGCTGCCCCTATTCCCCAAATCACTCCTCATGCAGCAAGACGGCCATCATCGCGGGTGATGATGGCCGTCTTGACCTGACAGCTATGTTAGCATCAGAATTTCACGTATTTCCTGCTCGGTCAGCGAAGACAGCGACTCCGCCCCAGGCTGAATGACCTGTTCGATCAGATTTTTCTTTCGCTGCTGCAGCTCGTACATTTTATCCTCGACTGTGCCCTGGGCAACCAGCCGAATGACTTGCACCACTTTCTTTTGACCAATCCGGTGCGCCCGGTCAGCCGCCTGCTGCTCGACAGCGGGATTCCACCATAGATCATACAGAACGACAGTATCGGCTCCCGTCAGATTGAGTCCTGTGCCCCCGGCTTTCAACGAGATCAGGAACACATCCCGCTGCCCCTCATTAAACCGGCTGCATAATTCCACCCGCTCTGCGGCAGGCGTCTTCCCGTCCAGATAAAAGAATGGAATCTCTTGCAGTCCCAGTTCACGCGAGATGAACCCAAGCATATCCGTAAATTGAGAAAAGATGAGCATGCGCTTGCCAGCGCCGCGGCACTCTGCAATCAGTTCCATTAGCTGCTCGAATTTGGCCGAGCTTCCCTCATACCCCTCTACAAACAGGCCAGGGTGACAGCATAGCTGCCTCAGGCGGGTTATTCCTGCCAAAATTTTGATCCGGTTCTTCTGAAAGTCATCCTCGTTCAAATGCTTGACGGCCTCCTGCTGAAGCTGCGCCAGATAAGAAACATAAAGCTTCTTCTGCTCCGGCAGCAGTTCCGAGGCTTGCAGGGATTCAATCTTCTCGGGAAGCTCCCCGAGCACCTCTGTCTTCAAACGGCGAAGCAGGAACGGCTTGACCCGTCTGGCGATATCCTCTCTTGCCAAGTCCGCAAATGCCTTACGGGAATGAAACAGTTCCGGGAATACACTGCTTGTAATGGACCAAAGCTCCTCGATGGAGTTCTCTATTGGTGTTCCCGTCAGCGCGAAGCGATAACGGGCCTCAAGCAATTTGACCGCCTGCGCCGTCTGGGTCGCATAGTTCTTGAAAGCTTGGGCCTCATCCAAAATCAGGGTATGAAAGCTATGCTCCGCATACAGACCGATATCCCGCCGCAGCAGCGGATACGAGGTGATGATCACATCCGTATCTGCAAGTTCCTTGGCGGTATGGCTGCGTTCCTCTCTGCTGCCATCCTGGATGATAACACGCAATTCAGGCGCAAAGCGGGCCATCTCATTACGCCAGTTGTAGAGCAATGAAGCCGGACAGACAATGAAGGCCGGAATACCCTGCTCCCGAATATCCGGCAGGATCGATACGAGAAACGCAATGCTTTGCAGGGTCTTGCCCAATCCCATATCATCAGCCAATATACCGCCAAAACGGTAATTCGCCAGCGTTCTCATCCATTGAAAACCGTATTTTTGATAATCCCGAAGTACAGGCGCAAGGGAATCCGGCACCGGAAAGTCCAGATTATCGGGATTGCGCATATTGTCCAGGAAGCGGCGGAGCAGCTTGCCGCGTTTGATGCTGCTCCCATCCTTGTCCTCGGCTTGAAGCCGCATCGCTTGCCACGCGGGCAGGCGCAGCTCTGCCCCTTTCCAGTCACCCGTGCGCCCGCCAAACTCTTCGATGAGCCGGCGAATCTCCTCGAATGCTGCTCCGTCCAGCGGCATGAAAGCCCCGTCCTTCATCCGGAAATATCTGCGCTTCTCCTTCACTGCCTTGAGAACACTGCGAATTTCACGTTCTGAAATGCCGTCCAGCTTGAATTCAAAGCTGAGCCAGTCGGTACGCTCATCCACATCCGCCTTGACAATAGGCATAACGGAACCCGGATACAGCCGGGCTTTGACAGCCGAAGTTGCATGGACAAGAAGCAGCTTTTCCAGCTCTGGTATAGCGTGATATAAGAACTCGAACTCAGCCTCTTCATCTTCCATAAAATAGCCGCTCTCCGTTGATATGAAGCCCGCCTGTTCCATCAAAGAAAAGATCTGCTGCTCCTTATCGCCATCCCGGACCAAAATTTGCCCATGGCCGCGGCTTGTGCCGATGTCCTCCAAGGGATTGATGATAATATCCCCGTACTGGAATTCCAGCCCTGCAACAAGCCTGTCACGGATACGGTCCAGATACAGGCGTGCCTGCAGCCTCGTTCGGACGATCCGGTCCGATATTGCTGTCGCAATCTGCACTTGGCCAAGCTTCATCAAGCCAGGTACGACTTTCTCCATGAAGGGCTCCATTTGCTGCGGCTGAATCTGTACCTGTTGATCACGGCGGGAACCCAGGAGCTGCTTGATCTCCATGAGCTGCCTGAATGACTCTTCATTCAATCTGACCAGCCTGCCCCCGGCAATGACGGTATTGTAAGCTTCCATAATCGTGAGCGCGTCCATCCCCGTTACCTGCAATTGATAGCCTTCACTCCCATAGCGGGACTGGTCAAATTCAAACTGCACCGGAATCGGTTCGTCGGATATATTCAGCCGTTCATAGCTTTGCCCCTCGTGCTCCAGTCTCACGGAAGGAGCAGCCGTAAGCAAGGGGAGCAGCCGTTCCCACTCCAAGGGAGGAACAAGAAGCAACCGGTCATTGCTTGAGGAATTGGAATAGGTAGAATAAGGCTGAAACATTTCCCGCATCATTTTTTCATTCTTGAAAATATGCAGCAGATGGCGAATGATTTCGTCGTCACTGCCCGAAATGACATGCGCCTGCGGATCATAGGTGAAATGCTGCGAGAAATAATAAGACTCCCGTTTGGCGACCGCCTCCAGGAAGGCTTTAATTTTTTGCACGATATATAAGCGTCTGGTACCTGCCTTCATCTCCAGCCCAAATACAGACTTTCGGTATCCAACCGTGTGTACCTTGCAAATAAATTCAATCTGCAGAGGGGAACGCACTTCAGCAATCAAGCCCAACGAGCGGGCAGGAAGGCTTCGCTTCGTATCAAAGACATGGAGGAAACCGGTCGCAAGCTGCTCATCTCCGGCGGAAAGCTCCCCTCTGCGTGCAGCATTTTGGGACAGCCTCTGTTGCTTGCTGGTCATCTCACTGTCGCCACTGCCTCCATTGGCAGAAATCGCCGGCTCTTTGAGTAAGCCGCTGACATCCGAATGAAGACCCTGAATGCCAACTAAAACGGCTGCAATATGCTTGCAATAGTTATCATAAGCATAAAAAGCTGGACATGTACATTCGGCATCGATGTCAAGCTCCTCATCGTTCCTCGGGCTTATCTCTACCTGAACCTCATAATTTTCATTGCCCCGCACTTTCGCCTCAAAGCGGCCACCCTCTATATCGCAGAAGTTGAAAGTGACACTTCCGTCGTAGTAATAGGTTTTGCCCCGCCGAAAGGAGGTTTGACCGCACAGCACCTTAATGTTCCAGTCGGTCACTTCATAGGTCATGCCCTCACTGCCTTTCTCTTACTGGTCTGACAGGCTTTTTGCCGCTTCATTTACCGGGCCATTTTGCGGAGCTGGCTGACGTACAAATCGCTGTAAAAGCCCTTTTGCTTAACCAGTTCATCATGAGAGCCCTGCTCCAACAGCCGTCCGTCCTTCAGTACCAGAATCCGGTCCGCGCTGCGGATGGTATTGAGCCGGTGTGCAATAACAAAACTCGTCCGTCCCTCCATCAGGCGCTCCAGCCCTTCCTGAATCTTAATTTCCGTAACCGTATCGATACTGCTTGTCGCTTCATCAAGTACCAGAATGGAAGGATTCGCAAGAATTGCTCTGGCAATCGCCAGCAGCTGTTTCTGGCCTTGGCTGATTCCGCTGCCTCCGGTATCCAGCACTTTGTCATAGCCGCCCTTCATTCTTAAAATAAAAGGCTCCGCATTCGCAAGCCTTGCGGCCTGCTCGACTTCCTCGTCTGTAGCATCCAGACGGCCGAAGCGAATATTTTCCCGAATCGTTCCTTTGAACAAAAAGGTATCCTGCAGCACAAATGCCATATGGGATCGCAGGCTTTCACGTTTGACGGATTGGATATCCAACCCATCTACCTTAATGCTTCCGCTGTTCGCATCGTAGAACCGGGAGAGCAGCTGAATCAGCGTCGTCTTGCCCGCCCCTGTCGGACCGACGAGGGCAACAGTCTCGCCCGGCTTCGCCTTGAAGCTAATGTCCTTAAGTGTCGGGCGGCTGCTGTCGTAGCCAAAGGACACCTGTTCAAAGGCTATTGCTCCCTTCATCTGCCCGAGATTCACGGCAGCCTGCTCATCGCTGGACTCCTCTTTCTCATCCATAACCTCAAATACGCGCTCCGCACCTGCAATAGCAGACAACAGCGTATTCCATTGGTTGGCCAGATCATTGAGCGGGCGCGTAAACTGTCTCGCGTATTCGACGAATACAATAATGATTCCAACCGTGATCGCTCCATTAACAGCCAAAATGCCGCCAATGCCGGCAATAATGGTAAAGCTCATATTGTTCAAACCGTTCATCAGCTTTGGAATAAAGCCGGAAATCGTCTGCGCCCAGAATCCGGACAGCCTAATCCGTTCATTGCGTTCCTGAAAGCCGCGGATTGCCCGCTCCTCCTGGGAAAAGGCCTTAATCATCCGCTGCCCGGACAGCGTCTCCTCAATGTAGCCGTTCAGCTCCCCGAGGTTGCGCTGCCTCTGCTTGAACAAAGGTCCTGTGCGCCTTGTAATCCAGCGCATTCCCAGCGCCATCAGCGGGACAACCGTGAAGGTCAGCAATGTCAGCAGCGGGCTGAGCCACAGCATGACCGAGACTGTCCCGATGAGCGTCAGCACACTGGAGAAAATTTGAATCGCCGAGCTGTTGAGCGTGGAGCTGACATTTTCAATATCATTGGTGACCCGGCTCATAATTTCCCCTTGCTGGCGCTTGCCATAGAATGGAATTGGCAGCTTGTGCAACTGGGAGAACAAATCAAACCGCAGACGGTAGACGGTCTCCTGGGAAATTTCGATCATCCATATATTTTGCAGCCATGAAGTCAGGGAGAACAGGATGTATACACCGGCAAGCCCGCTCAGGAAGTACACCCAATCGCTGCCCCCGCTGCCCTCCAAATAATTATCCACGGCTGTGCCGATCAGGTATGGTCCCAGCAGCGACAGCGCTGAGCTAAGCACTACCATGAGCAGGACAAGCATCAGCTTGACCTTACGCAAGGCCAGATAGGACCAAATGCGGCGCAGCGTTTCCGACCAATTCCGCACCTTGGCTTTGCGCTTGCCTGCGCCGCCTTTTCCTTGCGCCTGTGCGCCCTCGCCATCTGCCTGCCGCGGGTACGGTGTGCGGAAAGGTTCAGTCAATGCTTTAAGCATTTGCGGCCACCTCCCCATACTGGGACTGATAAATTTGACGGTACAGCTTGGACGTCTGCATGAGTTCCTCATGCTTGCCCTGCGCAATCAGACGTCCTTCATCCAGCAGCAGGATCAAATCTGCGGAGGACGTCGAGCTGATCTTCTGGGTAATAATGAATGTCGTACAGGACAACTGCTTCAACTCCTCAAGCAAAGAAGCCTCTGTCCGGACATCAAGCGCACTCGTACTGTCGTCGAGAATAAGAATTGCCGGTCTGCGGACAAGCGCCCGCGCAATCATCAGCCGCTGCTTCTGCCCGCCGGACAGATTGACGCCCCGCTGGCCAAGCATTGTATCATAGCCGTCAGAGAGCGATTCAATCGTCTCATGAATTTGCGCCTGTCTTGCAGCTTCCTTCACCTCTGCGAGTGTTGCATCCTCGCGGCCCCACGCAATATTTTCGCGAACGGTACCGGAGAACAGCATCATTTCCTGCGGCACATAGCCGATCGCCCCACGGAGTACCGCAGGATCAAGCTTGCGGACATCTGTGCCGTCCACTTTCACCACGCCTTCATGCGGCTCATAGAGACGGGGAATCAATTGAATGAGAGAAGATTTTCCCGAACCTGTCGCGCCCATAATGGCGATCCGCTCTCCCGGGCGGGCCCGGAATGAAATATCGCTGAGCACGGAAAGCTCGCTTGTGGCATATTCAAAGCCCACCCTGTCAAACTCCACGCTGCCTGTAATTGGACGTGCATTTCCGGCAGCGATCCCTGCCGTGCTTACTTCCATGCCGTCTTCCGTTGCAAGCACCTCTTGAATCCGCTGGGCAGAAGCACTGGAGCGGGAGTAGACCATAACCAGCCAGGAGAGAACGGACAGTGCCCCGATCGTCCTGAGCGAGTAATTCACGACAGCGACCACTTCCCCTACGGATGCGTGGCCATCGAAAATATCCTGGCGGCCAAACCAGAGCACCGCAATAACGCTGGCATTCATGAGCAGCAAAATAAAGGGCATCGTCGATTCGGTAAGCCGCAGGACGCGTACAGAATCCTTCATAAGCTTGCCGCTTGCAGTGGCGAAGCGCTCGATTTCATGGACCATCCGCACGAATACCCGGATCAGACGGATGCCGACGAGATTTTCCTGAATGACGCCGTTCACGTTATCCAGCCGCTGCTGGACAATGTGGAACAGGCTAATGGACTTCCTGGTCATCCACACTGCAAACAGGAACAGCGGCGGGACAGTCAGCACCAGCAGCAAGCCGAGCTTTACATTAACGATAAGTGCCATTATGATACTTCCGATTACAACTAGGGGCACCCGTGTCATAAAACGCAGCGACATAAAGACGATGTCCTGCACCTGATTGACGTCAGCCGTCAGTCTCGTAATAAGCGAGGAAGCGGCAAAACGGTTAAACACCTCATAAGAGAAGGACTGAACCTTGTGATACAATTTTTCCCGCAGATCGTAACCGAGTCCAAGGCTCGCATGGGCAGCAAAAAAAGAGCTGGCAATTCCCATGATGAATGCCAGGACCGTACTGGCAGCCAGCACTCCGCCCCATAGCCATACAACAGACAATTCTTCCTTCCGGATACCGTCATCGATAATCTTGGCGATGAAGTATGGCTGCGTGAGCTCGACAGCAAGCTCAACCAGCATCATCAGCAGCGCCACGATAGCCGCAATCCGGTATTTTTGCAGGAAGCTTAACATTTTGAGCATTCGCATTCCTCCGATTTGAAAAGCCGCCAAACTGGTCATACACCTATACACTGCGGCTTTCCATGAGTTAGTCCGCTGCAAAGAATAACAACGCCGAAACTTTCATTTTTAAAATAAAAAAAGACTACAACCGAAACTATGAAAACCATCTCTTCTATTATAGCTCAGTGTGATGGTAATTTCTAAAGTCATTTGTTGCATATATAACAGGCAAGTAAACCTTCAGTGCGGCAGCAAAGAGAGACAGCAAAGAAAAGTATGCTCAAAAAGACCGGAATGAACAGCTTTCATAAAAGCAGCGGCTTTGTTCGTCATATATAATAGAGAAAAGCAGATTAGGAATAATTTTGTAGATAGAGTCAGATAAAGAAAGAGCAGCTTAAACGCTATTTTAAATCTCTGGGGGAGTTCTTATGGAGCCAGTATTAGCACATTCGTGGAATTTAACTGAAATCGAAGCTGTACAATTGCAGCAAGAGCTTGCGTTAAAGGTGGTTACTGACGATAGGCTTGATCCCGTCCGTTACATTGCAGGTGCAGATGTAGCGTACAGTGAGCAGAATGACAAATTAATTGCGGCCATTGTTATTTTGGAGGCAGGCTCGTTAAGGTTAGTGGAATCAGTGACTGTGGAGGACGATGCCCAGTTCCCTTATATTCCGGGTTTATTTTCATTCCGGGAAATCCCTCCTTTAGTGAAGGCATTTAAGCTGCTCAAGACTGCTCCTCAGCTTATCGTCTGCGACGGCCAAGGCATGGCCCACCCTAGACGCTTCGGGTTAGCGAGCCATCTGGGCGTTCTATTTGATCTTCCTGCAATCGGGTGCGGGAAAACCAGGCTGTTGGGGGATTTTACAACTCCGGAGTTTAATAGAGGGGCCTTCTCACCATTAGTGGACCAAGACGAAATCATCGGAAATGTGCTCCGAACCCAGGATCATATTAAACCTGTTTATGTGTCCATTGGACATCGGATCTCCTTGGCAACAGCCTGTGACTGGATTTTAAAACTTGCGCCCAACTACCGTCTGCCTGAGACGACCCGGCAAGCGGATCAGCTTGTGAACAGAGTTTTGGCGGGGAGTGATTGGGGTGGGAAATAAGGTAATGAAAATTGAATTTAAGTGTATTATTTATTCAGGTTTTTAATAATACTGTTTTATCTGACGCAATTGTTCTGCCGCTAGCCGAATAGAGTTAAAAACAGGTCAATTGTGGACTTATCTGACCATAATTGACCTGTTCAATGCTATGCTATTACGTTAAATAGGGTATATAATTCAAACCTCATGTGCGTACAACCCAATTGAAGAAATCTTTATACGGGTATTACATGGGTTATATGTGCATTTGAGTGAATGATTGGTTTATTCGGCACTGGGTAGCCCCCAAACCTTAATCCATATAATCTATGACATTCAATATTGTATCTCTCAATGCAATATAGTTCGTTCCTTCATAAGGCAATATTTCCTCGTATATTTTTGCAAATGATTTTTTCAACTCTGATTCTTCAATCTCGGGTATTTCACTTTCCATCATTTCTACTAATTCCAGAAAAGCACTTAATTTCAGGGAAAAATCAGGTTCAACAGCTCCTCTCTCCTCAACAAAGTGAATGCTATCAGAAATAATATGCTTACTAGCATTTTCAAGAACAAACCCAACCATCTCATCATTTTGCAGAACAAAAGAAAAGTTCCCAGTCATATTCACTAAAACAACTCGCTCTAATTTATCCCATGTCTCTGAATAAGAAATTATCTTATCCTCTCTAGGATAATATTCTGTTATATAGGATAATTTACTATTGAAATTTTTCTTATCTCTTAACTTAATGATTCCATTTCTTCCCTCAAACTGTTTTATATCCGATTTTTCTTTGATAACATTTATGGGTTCTGATAGCTTTATAACAGCCCCAGAAAATTTTAAATCATCTTTATTAAATAAAATAGTATCCGCATCAGACCATAACCAATCAAAACTTCCATATGAAGTTTTTTTTAGTTCTTCTACTTCTTTGTAATCTTTCGCCTTACCAATCCAGATAATTTGACTGGATAAGTACCATCTTATTTCTTCATTAATATCGCTTAAGTTGTTATCAATTATCAATTTCATAGTTTTCATGGTATTATTTGAGTAGCAGGCGGCATAGTTCCTCCACTAGGAGTAGGAATATTTCCATTTACTATTGAGTCATGTGTGACTGGCATACCAGAATCTGTCGGTTTTCCACCAAATATAGCAGCACCACTTTCACCTCTCGCCCCATCTGGTCCATAACTAGTAATTATATTCCCTTTGGAACTGCCTTTGCTCTCAACTATTACCACATTATCCCCTTTCCTATATATTAAGTTTTGAGAATTGTTTCCTGAAACATATACTGCATCAGGTTTTGATAAAATCTCTAGCTCTTTCTCTTTTCCAAGTCTACCATGATAGTTACTTGCAAATTTAATTTTTCCGTCCTTGGCTTTAGCACTAATATCGGATGCAGATTTAGCCTGCTTCTCAAACCCTTTAGGTACGCCTTTACCTTCACCCGCACCCTCACTACCATTCTTCTCTTTATTCCCCCGCTGCTATTCCTGTCTCTTCCAGAATAAAGCCCCTGTTCATTCCAGTCAATCTGGTTCTGCCGGTCCGGGCTTGGCTTTCCGCCTCTGCCTCCCCCCGGTCCACCGGTATCCGAGAACCGGTGGGTTCCAAAGCCTGGCACTCCTTCCGACAGCGCCAGTCTTCTGCCACCAAAAGGGGCGGTCGCCAGCATTTCCTTCATCTTGTCCGCTTGGTTTCTTATTTCTCTGGCTTGCTGGTAATGCTCCGCAATTTGTGCCCTAATCGCTTCATACTTTGCTTGAGCTGTGCAACCAACCCTACTTCCTCTGCTACTGACTGTATTCCTTTTACCATTTATTGTCGTCCTCCTTTGATTTTGGACATGCAAAAAAAGCTCATTCCTACTCATAAAACAAGTTGGAAAGAGCTTTTGAAAGTTTACCAAGTGTTTGGTTTGTTGATTGTATTGTACAATCTACTATCTACTGTTGTACAGGGTCTACTTATCTGGCATTTGTTTCTTAGATTCTACTAATTACTCAAACTGTTATCTTGTAACCATTTTCTAGCTTCCTCACCTACTAGAATATTTGGTTGTTCTGGCGTCCCAATATTGATGCTTTTTATAAAAGCCTCTTCTAGCCCCCGAACCCCAGTTAATTTAGCTCCTTTTACCAATACTCTTTCAAACGTAGCTAACCGTAGATCAGCATTATTTAATATTGCATTGCGAAAATCCGTCTCATCAAAAAGACCAGCTACTAAATTAGCATCTGATAAATCAGCTTTAACAAACACCGTCTCAATACATTCACTATCAGCAAGTCGAGCAGCTTTAACATTGGCATTTGTGAAGTCCACATACGAGACATTAGATTTACAAAAGTCTGCCCGTTCTAAATTTGTAGATATAAAAGTTGATGAACTAAGTAAAGATGAAGAGAAATCTTTATCATTTAAGTTCATTCCATCAAAGATACACTCTGTAATATATGCTTGGTCTAATGGATATTGTGACAAATCTACATTTCGCAAATCAATTTCATCTATACCTAGTTTTTCGCCTTGTTCTCCAATAGTTTCGATCCAAAGACGGTGTAATTCTAATCGAATTATAATTTCTTTGATATCAGTTGTCATACCTAACCCTCCTATGGATACCAAATAATCCTATCTGATATTCCAGCTTTCTCTATTGCCTCTTTTAACTGTTCAACATGTTCAGGAATCATGTCTCTTTTATCCACAATTACATTGTAATTTTTATCTAGTTCTTTATTGATTGCCTTCATCCCGTTATTTACTGTGAATGCGCCTTTTTTGGGTGAAGTATGACCATTTGGATAAGATACGAAACTTTTAACGTCCCATTTAACGTTATTTGTTGTATCAATAAATTCTGCTCCTCCGTTTCCTTGTGGGTCACGTACTATCTTCCCTAGTTTTCCTTGTTGTTCCAAATCTAGACCTATCTCTCTTTCTTTCAAACCTTGATCCCTAATTTTACCACCATGTGATGGGTCGCCTGCTAAATCGTCCAGTTCCTTTTGAGTTCTTCCTCCAGTGTAATCAGTCTGAGCTTTTGGCGTACCCTCACTACCATTCTTCTCTTTATTCCCCCCGCTGCTATTCCTGTCTCTTCCAGAATAAAGCCCCTGTTCATTCCAGTCAATCTGGTTCTGCCGTTCCGGGCTTGGCTTTCCGCCTGTTCCACCGGCATCCGAGAACCGGTGGGTTCCAAAGCCTGGCACTCCTTCTGACAGCGCCAGTCTTCTGCCACCAAAAGGGGCGGTCGCCAGCATTTCCTTCATCTTGTCCAGGATGTCTGCGAAGCTGCCCTGGAATAAACCCGAGCTCCCTGCACTTGTCTTCAGCTTCCGGTCCTTCGGCGGCGCCGCGCTCACTTCCTGGCCTTCTGTCATTGTACGCAGCATGCCCGGCGGTGCGTCTGGCGTATGGTCTTTGGGCTTCTTCACATGCCCATCCGGGATCAGCTGTGTTCCCTTCCTCACTGCTCCTGCCGTACCTCCTGTTGTAACCGTTAAGGCGACGTCCACTGCCATCATTTCTACCTTAAATTCGTTTTTGCCCGCCGCATAATTCTCTTCTTCCGTCGTCGTCAGTATATTCCGGCTCTGATTTTTCATGGATTCAAGTATGGGATCTCCTACACCCTTCATGAAGGCCTGTTTCCCGTCTTCCCATACCTGACCCACCGACTCGATATTCTTGACGTAATCCACTGTATTGTTGAAGCCTATCGCAATGCCATTACGCTCCGACAGCGGGGCAACTTCTGTTCCGCTTATGGTGCTGTATAAATCGTCTGTCTCTTTTGTTCCCCTCATAGCGACGACGACAGCAAGGTCCCCAGCGTCGACGATCAAATTCCATAGTCCCTTTGCTGTCCCGACGGCTGTATCTATGAGCTCATCCACTCTGCCTTTTTCAAAGGCCATCCGGTTGTTGGATATCCGCTCTTGCTTCATGACTTCGATCCCGCGCTCGGCCGCTTCCTTCTCGAACTCCGTTTGCTTCCGTTCAAATGTATGGCTTTCTCTGCCCGTCAATTCAATCTCCCCGCTGCTGACATTGACGTCCTCACCCAGTTCGAGCTTATGGGTGCCTGCCTGAATCGAAAGCTTTTCTTTTCCTTTGATATGGACGGCTGAAGCCTTTAATTTCAACGAACCAGCGGCATTCAACCGGACATTGCCGGGACTGTTGAAGCCTACTCCATTGTACGAATTCATCGATATATACAGCATTCCTGCCTGTGCTGCGATCGTCAGTTCTTTATCACCCAGTGTAAACTCTTTGCCTTGAGGATTGCCGAAGGATTTAACACGCGGGTCCGCCATTTTCTGGCTGTGCTTCTCCGCCGCCGGACTTGTGCCTGTCCCTGCTTCCCGGACTGACTGCACAACCATGGCCTCATCTTCATCCGCACTCGGGAAATACAGCTTGACCTGTGTTCCCCTCTCCGGCATCATATACCATACCTGGTTTCCCTCGGCAGAGTAGGGGAACCACTGTGCTTGCCGGGCCTGCTGTTGATCGTCCATTTCCAGATGCAGCTTGACCTGATTCCGGCTGACCTCGATAATTCTGCCGCTGATGGATGCCCCAATAATCGCCCGGTTATATTGCTTTCTGGGAGACAATCCCTTTGGCAGTGCACATGTATAGATCCATTTGAAAAGCCCCTGCTTCATCACGCCCTTGCAATCAATCACCACAAAGGTCTGTTTGCCATATTTGACTTCCTGGCCTAATTCATACTTGTCCGGTCTCTCGAAGGTCAAACGGGTAAAATCCGTTTCATGAACTTGCGCTTCCCGATTCAGCTTGTGATCCCAATACGGCGCCATTCCGCGAACAACTTCGAATCCGCCGCCAGTCAGCTCAACCGGGTTGCCCCGATCCGGTATGCCTGCCAGGAAACGCTGCTTATGAGCCGAAATATCTGCTGCCAGCTCAGCGCCTGCATGAGAGGCCAGCCGTTTCAAGAACTGCCAATCCGTTTCCTCATACTGCATTAAAAAACTGCCGGTCTGTTTCGTATAAAAAGCGTAATCGAGATGATCGCCCTCTGAATACCCGGCCAGTATTTCTTTTATAATATCCGCATATGTACGGTCTGTTTGTTGAAACGAGCGGTTTTTCTTACGTTTGTCAAAATCATAGGTGTGAGAGATTCCCTCCAGAACGACGTGATAAAGGTTATGAACGAACTTAATATCGACCTGATGCAGTTCTCCAACAAAGAAGGGCTGCTGCTTTTTTCCCGGCTCCATTCGATATAATCCAATATGATCATCGGTGCTGGCACGGCTTTCGATTTCCAAGGCCTGCTTTTCCTGTACCCATCCGGTTATCCGGATTCTGGCATGGTCTCCATACCCTTGGCGGATATGGATGTCCTCCATTTGAAGCGGTCCATAGGGCCAAACAAATCTTAAATCCCTATAGGATGCCGCCTCCTCGCGTTCCCCCATCTGCATTCACCTCACAAAGGCGTTGTACCCTATGATCTTCGGGACAACCCCTGAAATTGCTCTGCCCGCAAAACGGCAACACAAACTCCCCTTCTATTCCAGCAGCTGCCCATCGTCTTCAATGGTTACAATACCGCTATATTTGCAGATAAGCTTGGACTTGCTTAATAGCGCAGGCTGCCCGCCCACAAGCACATCCTCTTTCCCGTCTGTCCACTGTTCTGTAAACTCAGGCTTGCAGATATAATCCGGCGTTTTATTACAGAACCCGAAGCAGCTTACATTCTCTACAGGGACACAATCCGCCACATTCATAACCGGCTTATCCAGGATATATACCCCATGGCAAGCAGGAAGATTTAACATGCCGGGATGGGTGCCCTCACTGCATTTCAGCGTTGCCTCTCTCACTACATAGGAGTACTCTTCCTGGCCAAGTCCTTTTATCAGCATCTGCAGCAGAAGTGATGTGAACATACAGCTCCTCCTTTTAGTTGATTTTCAAACCCGCCTGCCAGCTCATGGAGCGGATGACCGCCTGTGACACCGGCTGCCAAATTTCTGCGTCCTCCAAACGGAATTGAAAACTTCCCAAACATGCCTTTTCACCCAGGGAAAGTGTAAATACGACTTGAAAGTAAGGAGGATTCGTCATAGGGAACAGACTTTCATAGCAGCCGAGAAAACCGCTCTCCTGCTCCAGTAATTCAGCGTTTATAATCTGCATCCCGGGATGGGACCGTTTGGTCTGTATCATCATCTCCTGATGGAAGATTGCGACCTGCTCCTGCTGCAATGGATGCTTCATCAAGGTAAGTCCCAGAATCACTCCCTGCTCCTTCAGCTCATACAAAAGATGCTGGTGTCCATCCGGCTTCCGGTCCTTCCGGGCAATCCCTCTGGGCACAAGCTGCAGCGAATCCGGAAGCTTAAAATCCAGCATGCCTTCCCATACCTGGTGGTTGATAAAGGCGATTTTCTCTTGCTCCAGTTCCAGCCATCCCCGCTCAATGCCCGCCATACACATTTCAGTTGTCAGCCGGGAAGCAGACTCTCCGGACTCCTGCCCACTCGTCTCCACCTCGCGTGCGTACACCTGATTTTGAATGACGTCCCGGATTAATCCGTCCAAATACACAGTCATGTCCTGTCTCCCCCCTCTTTAGCTGCACTCCACCCTGCTTAGTCGAAATCCTGTCAACCCTCTCCGAAGCAAGCTTTCCACGGTTTCAAGGCTGGCAAATATATAGGGCTCCAAAGCAGACTCAAGAGCAAAAATATGATGGCCTTTAACCTTTTCCCGGTCCAGTATCAGCCGCCGGAGTCTTTGATCCGGATAAAATTCGCTTTGGCCGGATATCCCGTCCAGCTTGGGGACATCCATGAACCAATATTGCTGCTGGAAGGAATGTTCCCGGTCTATGTAGTACACCCGCTTAAAACGCAGCCCTCTATTATATTTCTCCATAATCTGCTTCATGGGGTCAGTGACCATATTTACCGGCTGTTCCAGCCAGTCTACTGTCTCCGCATTGGAATGTACCTTCACATCGATAACTGAAATTGCAGGCAAAGTGTCAAAGCTATGTCGAGGCGGCAAGGAAGGCGGGATAAATGCATTCGGAATCCGGTCATCCTGCATAAACAAAAAATAGCTCCGCATGTTTACTCCTCCCCTCCATGGACCCAGCGAACAACCGCTTTCTGCTGTTCACTAAGCCCAAGCTTCTCTTTATCCGCTTCAAGGAAAAGGGCATCTTTCAAATTTGCATGGGTAAAATCCACCCTGTCAAAAAGGAAACCGGAGAAATTGGCGCCTTCTAAATTTGCATGGGTAAAATTCAATCCGGTTATCCCGGGGGAACGAATAAGCCCCTCTCTCAGCCCTGCAGCATTCGTGTACTTAAAATTCGCACCTGAAAGCTCACTATTAGAAAAGTCCGCATCACCGATGTAGGAGTAACTGAAATCGGTATGGGAGGCATGGCTGCCTATCCAGCGTGTTCCGGCCAGATTACAATCTGGAAACCCGCTATTATGCAGTTCGCTTCCGCTAAAATCGGCATGCCTCAAATCCAGCTGGCGGAGCGTTATCGGTGGGAAACGGGTATGCTTGAAGCTTGTATAGGCCCCTTCCGCATGCTGCAAAGACTGGAGTTTGGCATAGATTATCTCTGCATGCTCAGGGTTCGCATCTTCGGAATAAACTTCTTCGCTTACATCCTGGTACTCTCCCATCCGAATCTGAAGCCTGTCCGATTTGCGGATACCTGCATACTCCGGGAGATTGACCATTAGCGGGATTGCCGAACGAAACAGGGCTGCAACAAACTGGTGGCCTACACCAACCTCCTTGAGAAGCAATTGCTCTACATCCGCCGCATGAATCTGCTGAATATAAGCTTTGCGTGCGGCTTCTAATGGTTCAGCATTATTTATAAATGCAAACGCCCATGAAGCATCATAGAGAGCCGTACATTCGATTTCATCCGCGTACCATTGTTCAGAATAAGCCTCTATTAAATAACAAAATGAACGGTCGAGCATAGAAGAACGGAGCAGGGAAAAATGAATAAAGGCGATCGCTTCCTTTTGGTTGCTGCTTTGCATCTCCGCGATTTGCAGGCAGAATTTCCGGAAGGTCCCGACTAATCTTTCCTTCAACATCTCCCTATTGGGATGAAAATAGGTTTCAAGAGCATAAACTTCCTCCCTCAGCAGGGGAAGCAGAATATGTTCCTTGAAATGGGTTATGGCCTGACTTTTCTTCATAGCGTCCCCTTTCCCATGCCCTAGTTCATTTTAATTTCGGAGCCTTCTATACTGACTTTATCTTCTAAAACAATCGTATTCTCATTTCCGCTAAGCTCGATTTTCTTCGCTTCGATTTGAATCGTACTGGATGACATGGAGATGTCCTGGCCGGCAGAAATCGTTACGCTTTTATTGCTTACAATTGAGATGCCCTGGCTGTCACTCACGGTTATCGACATCCCGTTCGCCGAGATGACAATCCGGTCCTTGGCAAGCAGAATTTCTTTGCCGTATTTCGTCCGGAAGGTTTTATTATCCGGATCTGCCATCAAGTCGGCTTTTCCTGCCGAAGAGCCGGATTTAGGTGCTGCCCCGGATTTGGGAGATGCATTGCTCTTGCCCGTAGTGGCCTGCTGTTTTGCAGGCACAGCGGCAGCAGGTGCTGAACGCCTGACAGAACTGATGGCATAACCCTGATGTTCTTTCTTGCTTGGGAAGTAAATTCGAATGCTATCTCCTTGTTCGGGCATACAGTACCAGCCCGTATTGTCCTCAGATGCATAAATCGTTGAATAAGGAAACCAGTAGTCTGTGCTTGGATCTTCCTGATCGTCCATGTCCAGCTTTGCTCTTACCGTGTCCTTCCTGACCTGAAGCACGCTTGCCTGAATGGAAGCGCCTATTATGGCTTCATTGTATTCTTTCTTTAGCCTGAGTCCCGGCCTTGGATACAGCTCATAGGTTTGCGTTAATAATCCTTCCTTGATGGCGATAACAGCTTTCCCGACCACAAGCTTTCTGGACCTGAAGCTGACTTCGTCTCCAGGTTCAAGCGTCTTGCTTGTTACCACTTCATAGACGGTATAATCCTGTTCGCTAACACCGGGAACCTTGTATTCGGAGGCAGTCTGGTAGTCAGCCATGCGCTTCTTAACCAAGTATTGGGAAACTTCCAACTTGCCTTTGTTCCGGTCCTTTGGCAGCCCGAAATAGAAGGTCGGATAATTCAGGCTGGACACGGCAACTAATGAGGTGTAAAAATGCGAGGCCATGCGTTTGAGGAATTGCCAGTCCGTTTCGTCATATTGCATGACAAAGGTCCCGATCGCCTTGGCATTCGTAGTCTCATCTATGAAATCCGACTTCGAATAGTCAGAAATGACGGCTTTCACCATACTTTTATATGTCATATTGGGGTTTTGAAAGGACCGCTTATTACGTTTAATGTCCAGCAAATACGTGTAGGATACGGCCTCAACCGACAAATAGTAAATCCCGAGCACAGCCTGCACTTTTACATCCAGCACAACACCGTCAAATAATATCTTTTGCTTCCCCGTCTCCGGCTCCAGAACAAAAACCTTCACTTGGGAATTAGATGCTGTTGTCGTTACATAGCTGTCTTTTTTCTCATCCGCAATGATTCCTTTAAATGTGAGCCTGGCATGATCATTAACCACTTGAGTGATTTCCAGTGTTTGCAATCGTACTAATTTATAGGGAGAAATCTTGATGTTCCCATAAGTAAGCGCTGCTTCTTGTTTCACTTCAACCCCTCCAGTCGTCAGACTTTATTATTAATCCACCCACATTCGCTGAGGCCCTCCGTACAAACGGCCTTGTGTCGTAACCCCGGATGTATTTCCATTGGATAAGCCGCCAAGAATCCGGGTAAAAGAGCGGTGAATGGACAAGTTGCTGAATGCTTTCGACTCTGTACCCAATCTCGCTGACAAGTATTGCTCAATCACATCACGTTCCACGGAGCGTCCATTCAGACATTGCATAGCAAATGAAACATCAAGAACATCCCTGCTCCCTCTTTTAAACAGCTCTGATGCAAAATAGTGCGTAATAGCGGGAGCAACCGTACTCCTTTTGCGTCCCGCGTATTGGGTATGAATCAAGTTAATTGTGTTATACTCAGTAGCCATATCTTCAAAGCTTTGGTAATTCATTCGAAGCTGTGCGCCTTGTTTAAGCTTGAATCTCCCAAGCTCCAGCTCGTACTCTTCCAGTTCAGACTTCTCATCCAGTACAATTTCCGCATGATAGGAGACCATGTCACTTCGGATCACAGGGTCAAGAAAACGGAGCTTGACTAATGTTTCTATGCCGGTTGCTTCATAGGGAAGATCGTAATCTTCGTACAGCACATACAATCTCCCCGCCTGCTTTACGATCCCCCTGGTAACGGTCAGATGATGATTGCCGGTCCTGATTTCGGCCCCTGTTATAATACCGTTCGAATAGTCCTCCCAGTATAGCTCTGTGAGCATTCGTGGATAATCCCTTAAATTGCCCATCATTTCAGACTTTAGAATGCGCCCTTTTTCAAAGTTGGGGTAGCGGTCCACAAACATGAGGCCAATTCTCCTTCCATGCCGTTATTTCATCCCGTCAAAAAAGTCCAGCTCCGACAGGTCGGTTTCAAAGGCGAAAAACTGCCGCGGGCCCAGGTACAGCAGCTCGTCCCGGCGCGAGACAGGAACCGCTTCAAAGCCCCAGTTGTGCTCTCCGGCAAATACGAACAGCTTCACCTCGCCGTTTACAATCGCGTCCGTCTCTCCCTGTGGAATGCGACTGCCATACTCTGCAGCTATTTCTTCATATAAGGTCTGCTTATACAGCTTCGGATTGTTGAAATAAATGTATTTGCGTCTTACGCCGCCCTCGCTTCCGCTGAGGAACAGCTCGATTTCCCCGACACCAGACGGACGCGAGATACTGCCCCGCACCAGATTCGTCCGCCCCAGGCTGTTGATCAGCACCTGCTCCTGCCCGTTATGGGCGTAAGCAGCCACGGAGTACGGAATAACGGGCGCCCCGCCCGTTATTCTGGCTTCGACAACACCGGCCTTGCGGTCAGCCAGATAACGGATCGCGCCCCGCAGGCAAGAAAGCTTCAAATCCGGTACCCGGCCTGTCTCCTGCTGCTTCTGGCGAAATTCAATGCTGCGCCCCGGCACAAACTCCTTGAGCGCTTCGCGAAAAGCATCGATCCGGCAGGACTGGCCGGTCAGTTTAATAATCGAATACTGCTGCAGCCGCCCGTCCCGGTAAAATTCGTCCAGAAACTTTCGTACGATATCGTAAATATCAGCCTGAATCAGACGGTTGATCTCCCGGATATTAAACACCACATCAGGATGATCATGCGCATCCCGGAACCGTCCGTCCTGCATAACCGACAGCAGCCAGCGGTCCACAGCCGTCACATGCAAATCTGCCTCCGCTTCCTCTCCGGCTCCGGCATGAAACCTGCTGCGGATCATTCCCGTCCGCTCATAAAACTGCTCCTTCATGCGCTCGGCTATTTCCCACAGGAAATAAAAATTATTGCGAACCCGCAAATATTCATCGCGCGACCGGTTGACATAATCGGCAAAGCGGGTCGGTATCGTCCGCTCCGCTTCCTCATACGCCGCCTCAAATTGCGCATAGACAGCGGCTGCCCCTTCCTCGTCAACCCGGCGGTAAATATCCGTGCCCTGCGCGTCCAGCAGACTGTCAATATCCGGCTTCTCGCTTGTCCCCTTGTAGTAGGCAGCAAATGCGAGTTTCATATATTGCATAATGCGGTACGTGATATTGTTGCCGCCAAAGTTCGTGTCGCCGTTCTCGTAAGTGGCGT
Source organism: Paenibacillus pinihumi DSM 23905 = JCM 16419 (assembly GCF_000422505.1). GTDB lineage: Bacteria > Bacillota > Bacilli > Paenibacillales > Paenibacillaceae > Paenibacillus_D > Paenibacillus_D pinihumi. Next base: position 27,656 of record NZ_AULX01000006.1, read on the forward strand.
GAATGTCCAGCCGGTAAGCAATGCGGTCATCCTGGATCGAGAAGCGGCAGGAGGACAGGTCTGTCGTGCCGCCGCCACAGTCAATGACGAGCGCCTGATATTCCTCACCGTCCATAAAACTGCCCCGCCCGATTTGCCCGGCTATCGTGTTGTACAGAACGGCCAGCCCTTCATCCAGGGCATGCTCCTGTTCAATCCGGTAATCCGGCAGCAAAGAAGCAAATAACGCGAGAAACTGCGCTTTCAGCTTGACCGGACTCGTAAAATGCAGCGCGCGGAACCGGCATTTGAACTGATGCTCTGCCATTTCAATGACATAGCTCAGGTAAGCGCGCAAAATATCGCTCCGCTTCACACGCATCGTCTGCCCGCCCGCATCCGTCAGTTCCTCTTCCTTATCCGGCTGGTTCACCCAGCGCTTGAGTCCCCGGAATACGGTAGCCTGCCCTCCATAGCTGTTGCGTCGCATCGTCCGAAGCGCCTCGGAGCCGAATCCGTAACGCGGATTGCCCATAATCGAACAATCCTCCGCGCTCACAACAGTAGGGAGCAGCTCCGTCCATTCCTCTGTATCCAAGGCTGAATCCGGAAATACCACATAATTGATCGCATTCGGCTTGATCATGCCGTTCAAGAGGTCCAGCCTGGATGGGGAGGATACGTAATCATGGCTCAGATAAACGCCTGCTGTTGTTCCCGATGTTCCAAAATCGATCGCCAGCACAGCCTCCGTTTCCTCCGGCTCGCGAATTTCGAGCCCTGCAACCGGCAGCTTGTAGTAATGAAGATTTACCGGCGGCTGCGGCCGGTCCTCGTAGTAGGTCCGGTACAGATAGTCGGAATCGGCCTTGCGGAAAAAAAGCAGGCTGTAATGGCGATTGGATGTGGGCCTCCACTGCCTTCCCTCTGACTCCAGGCAAAAGCGGCCCTCGTTCCCCGCCGTACGTTCCTTAACCAGATTAAAGATTCCGCACAGCTCCAGATCTTCGCTGACAAGCAGCACATTAGACTCGCCCAGCATAGAAGCTCCGCTAATCCGGTAGCGGTCCCTCCTTCCCACCTTCAGCCCGTTCCAAAGCACCAGCTTGGCCGGCCCGCTGAGCTGCCCCTGATCTGCAAGCAGCGAATTCAAATAGGATTGAAGAGCTGCCTGAACCCGCTCAAAGCCGCCTTCGCGATTCTCCCGGATTAGCCGGCGTTCTTCGGCATTGCGGTATTTCAAAATGGTCCGCACCAGTCCTTCACGATCAAGCGTATGGGCGAGTCCGGCGACCAGCTTCTCCTTTTGACAGATCTGCTGAAGCTGAAAGGTTGTCAGCTCCGTCAGCTCATCCTCCGTGTAGCGGTTAACCGGACTCGAGCTATCCTGCAAGACCTGTCCAGGCCGCTTGTGCAACCGGTATGTTAATCCCTTCATAGCAGCCTCCCTCCTCCGGCTCGGTTTGAATTGTTTCAAATCATACGGCTAATACATTGCGATGCAGTCCAGCCGCATTGTCTCTTCCACATCCACAATGCCAAAGTGCGCCTCCCAATACAGCTCAGTCTGGAATCGCTCCGGCAGAAACAAATCCATAATGAGCCCTGCCTTGGCCTGTGTAATCTCGTTATTTTCCTGCCCGATATACAGCAGCAGCTCGTCCCGCTCCTCGCAATGGGCATACAGCGTAGAGCGCGGAAACACATAGCGCAGCGTGTCCCGCAGCAGGTACAGCGCCTCGCCTGTCTCATACAGCCGCAGCACATTGCCCGCGATGCGGTCGCGTTCCTCCCGGCTGAACAGGCACAATGCCCTGCTCACCCCTTCACCGAACCTTCCCGCTTCCATATCCGCAAGCACGAAACGAATGTAATATTCCCGCTTGTTCATTCCCTGCTTCAGATCAAGCTCCGCAAGGAAGTGCACGATAATATCGAACAACGCGTCACGCAGCTCCGGTGCATCCTCCACATTGACATCAAACATATCCTTGAACAGCTCGTAAAACCGGTAATAAGGATTGACGTCTACTGCCTGCTCCACCATGCGCGCATTCAGGTCGACCGGGCTCAGCTCCATATAGGGAGAGAACACGCGGCCCGGACGGAAGTGCAGCTTCTCTCTCGCCAGCCCCTGCTGCTCCGCACGGATGACTAAGTCCCATATGTAATTCAAGCCCATTCTCCTTCACAGTTGTACTCCGGAAAATGCATTTGCAGCTCGGAGACGACAAAGCTCATTAAATCCTGCAAAATAAAGCTTTCCGCTGCTGTATCCCGCTTTCTGAAGCGCAGCAGCAGTGTTTTCTTGTCCAGGTCGGTACGGATGCTGTCGCTGACGAAGGCATTTAAGCTGTAGGTAGCTGCCGTCTCCCTTTTGCCTCCCGCATTCAGAAGCTCAATGCTCTCCAGTTCCAGCTTGGAAGCCACTTCAAAGGAATTCGCAATCCGGAGCAGCTCGCCCTTTGCCCGGACAACCCTCTTCCCCGCATACCGGCCAATAAAGCTGCTCTGCCTCCGGTTGGATACGAGCTCATATTCTGTCATTGTAACGAGCCCTTCCTTGGGACGCGTCAGCTTCATCACTTCCCAGTCGCCGGATTTGTCATCCGGCGACACCACGACAAGATCCGCGGGCATCCGCTTGATATACCGGATCGGCGCATCCTTGGCATTAACCAGATAACCATGCTCTTCGCCTGTTTTCCGCAGGGAAAGGACATGCTCAAAATTCACCCGGTCCTCTGCCGGAATCGGAAAGCCCGCATTGCGCAGCAGCAGCCGCTCGATATTCCACAGCGGGACGAGATCCAGACGCTTGTAAGGCTCAAACTCCTCCAGATGAACGGAAATTTCCTTGACCTCTTCCTCCGCCTCCGGCTGATGCTCACAGGATACCAGAATGACTTCGTAGAACTTGTGCAGATAAGGATGATTGATCGTCTTCCACGCAATGCCGTTTTGCTGAAAAACCTCGTAGAGCCTTTCAATTTCATCTGTGTATCTGCGGCTTTTGCGAAGTCTGACCTGAATCGGATATGTGCCGCCAGAGGTTACAAGCCCGCCCTGAAAATGACGGACACCGTTGTCCAGCGTGCGGAGCAGATTGTAGCCACATTCGAGAAAAACGGTGGACAGCACCGTCTCTTCCTTGCTCTGCATCCTTTCAGCCAGCTCACGCAGATCATATTCCAGCGGCTCCATATCCTCCGGCAGCATCGGGAACAGAAACTCATGAATCGGGTCTACCCCTTCACGCGAGCACAGGGAGGCATAAATATCATGCCGCTCCTCATGATCCTCGACCTCGGAAAATACCCGGTCCTGAAGCTCCCGGCTCATTTCCTCCTGATATTCCACCAGATTCAGAAACAGTCCGGTCATCATATTTTTGAGCAGCTTGCGCTGCTCCAGGTCCTCCATCCGGTTCAGCCGGTCCATCACCAGCTCCTTCATCGACATGCGCCACGCCTCCCTTGCTGATCTGTTCTCCCCACTTGCATTGCTGTTGCCGCATCATCACACGGTTTTGGGCATCAAACACGGCAAACTTATTCAGTTATCTGGAATAGCCGCATTACCTGTCACTGCCGCGTTTGCGGTCGCTGCCGACTGCTCCCTGCGATTGGCTAGTGCCTGCCGAGCCAACTGCTCCCTACGATGGATTACTGTCTGCCGCTCCGTCTTTGCCGTTTTTACTATCCGAAAGGGCCATGGCCTCTTCCAGCTGTGCCTCTGTCTTGAGCATTTTGTCTCCTACATTCAGCACATCATCCAGCAGCTCGGTTTCCTGGTACAGCTTCTGCGCCATGCGGTAGGAGAACATCGCCTTCGCATATTGCTGCTCTGCGTACTCCCCGTCACCCTTCGTCTCCAGCCTTCGGGCTTCTCCCTCCTTGCCGGCCTGGCTCTTGGCCGTCTGACTGGCCTGCAGTTGCTCCTGTACTTTGGAAATTTTCCGCTCCATGGCGAGCACCTTCTCCAGCAGCCCGATGCCCTGGTAAATTTCCTGCGCTGACGAATAACCGCTGATTGCTGCCGCAAAATCCCCTTCAGCCTCGCTCAGCTCCGCCTGCTTCTCGAACTTGCCGCCTGCAATGACCTTCAGCTCCCGTTCAATATCCGCAAGCTTCGCTTCGCTGTCTTCCAGCTTCGCCTTGAGCTCCTTCTCTCCACTGGCGAAGTTCGCTTCGATCGCCGCCTTCCGGGCGCGGGCATACAGCTTCCTCGCTGCCTCATAATCCTGAGCCTGGGCTTTGAGGTCCCCTTCCTTCATCCAGTCCAGCACCTGCTGTACCGACTCGGCCTGGGCAATTTTATCCTCCAGCATCTTCTGGTCGAACAGCTTGTCTCCCTTGGCCTCCTGCTGTGCCTTCTGATAGCTTGCGACCGCCTGCTCGTAGTTGCCATCCTTCAAAAATCCGTCTCCCGTCACAATAAGCTGGGAAATTCGCTGCTTCTTGTCGTAAATCTCCAGATGTATCCGGTCCTTGACACGCTTGGCTGCATTCCGTGCTTCACTGAATTCCTTGACCGCATTCGGGTAGTCGCTGTCTTCAATGAATACCTCCGCGTTGCGGGCATGTTCGAACATGCTGGCGACCGATTCCGCCTTCTTGGCGATGCTGCGGACCATCATATAAGTAGCGCCTCCCCCGACAAGCAGCAGAGGTATGAGAATGAGCAAAATTCGCTTTATTAGCTTGGCACGCTTTTTCGGGTCTTCCTGAAAAACCTTATTTGCAAATATTGAACAAATTGTATAATTAGGTATTTTATCCCTTTGTTTGCTTAATAATAGTTCTTCCATCGTATCGGCAAGCCCGGTGTGATCCTGCGCCTCGGCAACGGCATCCATCAGCTCTGTATGGTCTACGCCCTCCCACATGCCGGGCGTGCAGAGCATCATGACATCGCCATCGCTCAGACGGTGCTTATTCGATACAAACGGCTTGAATTCTCCCGGCTGTCCGGCATAATGGAGCAAATTATGTCGCTCTTCATGGCGGTTCAACTGGTCTTCCGAGATCGCTTCCTCCTTGGCAAGCTGCCAGGACAGGCTCTGATCTTCGCTGCGGGCATGCAGCCGGCGATTGCGGAACAAGTAGAAACGCGAATGTCCGGCTACCGCCCATACGACCTGCGAATAATTGGTCACGATAACCGTTACGCCCGCTTTCAGACGGACACGGGTGCTCTCTGTCTGTAGAAGCTGATGAGCGGTGTGTACATATTTTCTTACGCTTCGTCTCGACATGGACGGCTTGTCCATAAACTGCTTGAGAATGCTTGTCACAACCAGCTTGGCACTGGATGCTTCCTGATCAGTGTCCAATCCGTCTGCAATCACCCAGCAGGCCAAATCATCCAGCTCTGTAAAGGCAAAATAATCCCGGTTGTACAGCGAGGTTCCGGCTTCGGATACAAAGGCTGTCATGAATTCGCTATTTTCCTTGCGCATCAGTCGTTACCAGCCCTTTTCCAGTAAAATGACGGTGGCATTGTCCTGATGGCTGAGCTGTTTCTCGTCCACCGCCTCGATAATGAGATCCGCCAATTCCTCGGCAGGCAAATCCCGCTCCAGCAGTGTGCACAGCTCAAGCTCCGTCAGGCTGTTTGTAATGCCGTCTGTACAGAGCAGCACCTTGTCCGATTTTTTCAGTGCAATCGGCTCTCCAATATCCATTTGCTTAAAATTTTCATAGCCCAGGTAATTCACGAGCTGCCGTTTTCCCGGGTGGGCTACGGCCTCGCTATGCGTAATTTTGCCTGCCAGATAACGTTCCTCCAGGACCGCCTCCAGCGTATGCTGCTGGTTAACCATTTGAAGCTCGCCGTTGCGATACAGCGCAATCATGCTGTCGCCGACCGCTCCCCAATACAAGTACCCGTTCACGATGACAGCTGCGGCAAATGTCGTGCCGCCACGCGCGCCCCCTAACTCCCGGATGACCTCCTTATTGGCAACATGAGCCGTTTTCAGGAAAAAATCCTCCTTCTCGGCCGGCGCTTCCTGCTTGATAAATTCCTTCATCCAGACGGACACAGCCGTCATGCTCGCTGCCCGGCCATTGGCAAGTCCGCTAATGCCGTCTGCAATGACTGCAATCGTACGCGGGCCAATCGTTGCGGTCGCAAAATAGTCATCCTGCTCCTCGCGTCTGCCGATCGTCTGTCCGTTGCCAATTATAATTCCGCTGCGCACATTCGCCCCATTGGTCTCCATCCTGCTTGGCAGCTTGGTTCTTAAAATGAGTAAAATCACAAGCAGGGCCGCCAGAACAGCGATAATGATCCAGGCTTCAACCTCTTTCCCGATCATGGCTGCCCCGTCTGCCCCTTCTGGTGCTCCCATTCAAAGTGCACCCCACACAGCGGAATAAATATGAATTTGCTCCGCCCAAGCTCAATCACATCATAGGCAGCCAGCTCTACCGGGGCGTAAATGGCTTCGTTGTTGTGGTAGGCCAGCCCGGATGCGTCACCGGGGAGCAGATAAAAGTTTCTTTTCTTCGGGTCATAGACAATGACCGCATGATTTCGTCTGGAAATCGTATTGTCGCCGAGTATCCGGATATGCATTTCCTCGGAGCGCCCAATAAAGTTTTTCTCCGCCATAATGCGGTAATCCTGGCCCTGCTGTGGCCCTTCAACACAGACCAGCCAGCCTGTAACCGGGTCAATTCCCTCTACCTCACCCATATAAGGCATTGTCTTGTCGTCGGTTTCCGTCATTGGAGCTGATGCCGCATTTCCCTTCCGGGCAGCCGGAGCTTCCACCGAAATGCTGCAGTACGGACAAATATGGCCGTGTTTTCTTGTACTGAACATATGTCCATTCGCACATCTAGTCAGACTCATCTGCATTCCTCACTTCAACTATTTGTCCTATTTCAATATGATTCGTGTATTCGCTATGTATAACATGTCGCCAACGCCAACCTCATGCGGCTTCTCCGGGTCCATACGCTGGACAGCACTGCTGCTTGCCCTGCGCAATCCGATACCGTTGCGGGAATCCGCATCCTCGACATACCACTTGCCTGCCGCATAATTCAGTACCGCATGCTGGGAGCTGATCAAGGACGCATATTCGGTATCCGACAGATCGATATCCACTTCCTCCTGCGGGCTGCTTTTGCCGATGACAAGCGAAGTTTCCCCCTGCACATACCATTCCTTAAGACTCTCGCCTTCTTCATCGATCAGGATCAGCTTGCTGGCTATACGTCTGCCGGGAGCTGCGGATAACGGACGTGGTTTAATCCGGTATGCCAAAATGATATAAATCAGGACAATGAGTCCGAGCAGCACTCCTACGGCAACCTTGAGAAATTCAACAGGCTGGAACGCATAGGTATACGTGAGCAGCGCAGTTACCGTTACGATAATGAGCGCATCAATCAGCGTCGTCCACCAGGGCACACGGTACCGGGGCTGCTGCGCTTCCGCTTCCGTATTCGTCATCATGATCGCCTACCTTTTTCCGAAAAACTGATTAAAACGGTCCGTCATATCGAGCGGATTGCGCTTGGTGCCTGACGCACCAGATGCATCGGAGCTGCGTTTCTTCGAATCCGGATGAAAGCCGAAGAAACGATCGAAGGATTGGGCTGCTTTAGCCGGATCAAACTTGTAATCAGCCGCCTTCGCCTGCCCCGCTGTTTTGCTTCCTGGTTGCGATTCAGCACTTCCTGCACGACCTGTGCCGGATGTGTTGCCTCCCAGATCATAAGCCTGTCTCTTTTCCGGATCTGACAGTGTCTCATAAGCTTCCTTCAGCTTCTTGAAGCGCTGCTCTGCTTCTGCCGTACCGCCGTTCACATCAGGGTGAAGCTGCTTGGCCAGTTTTCGGTAAGCGCTCTTCAATTCTGCTGCTGTTGCCGTTCTTGCAACTCCAAGCACCTCATAATAGCTTTGCATATCTTTCATCCTCAATCATTTGATTTTATAGAGCAGGGCCGGGACTGAAAAAACGGCTGCCGCCGTCAGGAAGAGAGCAGCAGCCATTTTTGCAAATGATAGCAATAAGTGCTTAAGCGTTGAAACCGCCATCGAGTTTGATGTACTCGGTTTTGTCTTTCTTTTGTTTGAGCAGCAGCGCGAATTCGCCAACGCCTTCCGTGTCGCCAAAGCGCTCGGTGTAGTCGACGATGAACGCGTTCGGGAACGTGATCTGACGAACAACTTGGTCCGCAGCGATTACATCTACCGTTACTTTGCGGTAGCAGTCTGCCTTCTCAGCAGGAACCAGCGACCACAGAGCCAGCTTCTTGGTGTCGTCAGCGCCGTCACCATCAGTAGCTGTAATGATTTTGCCTGTAATTTGCAGCGTTGTACCTACATCGGTAGAACGGGCATTGGAGTCATTAGGCGTGTCTGTTTTGTAAGAAACAGTTTTGATGTTATCCATACCCAGCTCGATTGCTTCAGAACCTTCTACTTTCAATACGAATCCCATTCATTAAACATCCTCTCTAATAATGGCTCCCGCTTCCCTGTCAGGGTTACGGGGCGTATATGATTAAAGACGGCCGTGGCTCGTCTCTAACACCCTTGATAGAATTTGCTGCAAGTTTGCTGTAGCGCTGCTATGGGCTTGCCTGTGCTTTGTTGCTATTGCGCAGGTTTACGTGTTTGGTTTTTCCTGCCTATTTTTTGCTCCCTTAGCCCGTTAAGCAGTAGTTCTTCTTGCAGCACCATAGCGGAGTGGAAAAGTATCATCTGGAGAAGCGCAGCGTTTCCATTTGCCCCCGAATTTTATCTGCCAAGATATTATTCCGGGAATTCGGGGGCAAGAAGGAATCGGAAGATGAACTTTTCCGCGCAGCGGTCATTGCTGCAAAACTCTACGCTTTTACCGGCGTCGTCCCCTTCGTAATCGTAACCTCCAGGTTCTTCACATTGCCGTTAAAGACCAGATCGATGTGGCACAGATTGCTCTTCTCGTCGATAATGTGGCTCATGTCGTCGCCATCATGAAGAATCGAATTGACGGAGCCACGGGTGCTCAGCCAACGGCTCTTCTGGCTGCTCGGATTGTTGCTGAAGAAGAAAATAATATTGTCATGCTTGAAGTCACCCGACTGGAAGCGGAGAATCCGCTCGATGTAGGTGCTGACAAGCGTTTTATAGATGGAATCGAATCCGTCCTCTACTGCTGCCAGACTTCTGGCTTTGTAGACCGTAATCCGCTTAATATCGCGATCTCCAAGCTGCGCATTCTCGGAGGAGAAGACGAAGCCGAAGTTTTTGCGGTTGATGGCATCCTTGATGTTGTTCGTGAAGCCGGAAATCTCCTTCGCCATCGTTGTCACTGCACGCAGCCCATGATCCCCTGCCTCAATGTCAAACCGCACACCCGGATAGTTCTTGCTCACCGAGCGGAATTTGTCCTTCAGATAATCCGGACACTGGTAAGCCGCAACAAGACCTGCTGCCACATAAGCAGCACCGATGTATACGCCCTCGATCCACAGCTTGAGAATATCTTCCTTCTCCTTGGAAAGCTGAACGCCATCGTCGGTTTGCAGCATACGGCTGTCAATGACCACACCTGATTTATCCTTCGGAATGACAGTGAAATTCGGCAAAGCCGGAATCGCGAATTCGCTGAATTCCTTGCGCATGAGCACAGAGCATTTATCGATGTACTTATCGATGCCTGAAGTCGCTACGCTGCTGAACGTTGTATCCTCGCCATTTTCAAAGCTGAAGAACACTTGAATCTTATAGTCCTTCACAATTTGCAGCAGCATGGAGAGCGACTCCATTGTGTTGCTGTCCTGCTTGACCGCCTTCTCATTTCCGCGGAAACGCTCACGGCGCATCGATACCTTGCCCGCAGATTCGAGATCCACAGATGGTACAATACCGAACCAGATCGTTTCGCTGAAATCATTTTTGGCGTTGACTGTGTTCAGGAATGTCTCCAGCCTAGGAATGTTGCTGCTCTTCATCATCATATCCAGCTTGCAGTTGGTGATGAGAAGCTTCGGCTGCATGCCTCTGTTCTTGGTCTCATACTGGTCGAAGAACATTTTCACGCCGAGCATTTTCTCCACAAGCGGTTTGACCGTTTTCACGAAGTCATCCTTGGCTGTCTTGTAAAACTCCAGGTACGTATTATAATTTTGCACTTCAATCTCGGTGTCGATCTCGTTTTGCACAGCAGGCAACGGAGAGAACGTCCGCACCACCAGATCCTTGATATAAGGGGATGGCGTATCGGTCAGCGCCTCGTAGTCCTGTTCGAACTCCTTCGCCAGTCCGCCCCCGGTGTCCTCAGACAAGACAAGCAGTTCGGTGCTGTCACTTTTTGGCGCTTCGATAATTTTGAGCTCGCCGTCATCACCGATCATAAGCTTGCCGACCAGGACAGCCTCGGATTTATTCTCCTCCTGCCCCGATCCGAGCAGCAGGCGTGTCTTGATATCCTCAATCGCCAGCGGAAGCATTGCCATAACGTTGTTGTAGTTGGCGCTCGCATCCTCAAACATCCGGTTCAGCTTGTCGCCCAGGTCGAGCTTTTTCGGATCGCCATCATCCAGCTTGTCATATTGGGAGTACAAGTAATGGATCTCTTTACGCACCAGGCGAATGTCCTCCATGACCTTCTTCGGAGAAATCATGTCGAGCAAATTCTCGAATTTGAAGTCGACATTAGATACTCCCTGACTCCGCTTCGTATCTACCAGCGTGAACAACATTTTAAGAAAATCATTATTTTGGTCAATCCGGATTTCCGAGATCAATTCATCGGAGATGCCTTCCGGCTTCTTCAGTGTATAAACGACCTTTTGGTTGGCTGCATTGTAAAAGGAGTAAACGGTTGGGGAAAACTTGTTCAGAAAATCATCAAAGCTGCCCACCAGCAAATGTCCGTTAATTTCCTTCAGCAGCTCGTCGCTGACGCTGTCGATCCCTTTTACATCACCAACGATGGTGACCAGATCAAGCTTCTCCGGATTAATTTCCTCAAACAGAATCGTACGGTTCGTCTGGTTAATAATATCCATTCTGCCTTACTGCACAGGCCTGACCATGCATCTCTCAAGCCCGGCAGCTTCCTCCCCTCGCAATTTAATACTAAAAAACACATCAAAGAACAGCTCAAGGCATAATACCTCAAGCGCTTCAACCAATTAACAGAATCTTCTGACATCTATAGAAATAGCAATTCTTAGAATCACATTTTCCCATATTGTCGAAATAATTGCTGATAATTAGCTAAAAAACGTTCATTTTGTCGCAACTGTCTGTCGGATTATGTCCAATTCCAACAAAATCCTTTTCTTTTTTCTGGTAGTAGTGTATTTTTACTATAGCGTAGCCCTGATATGGTATTTATCGGAATTACCTTCATTTTCTTTTATAGCTAATTATAGGATGATAGGTGGAAAAATGAAGAAAATAACAGGGACAAATTACCTATTTTTGTCGTATCCGTGTCGAATCTTAATGTGTTTCATTCTTCTTTTTCCCGTTTTTTCTGCTGCTACTGACGTCCGATCCGCCTATGCCGAAAGTATGAAAAGTGCAGAGACGGATGTGGTATTTGTCATGGATACCAGCTTTTCAATGAATAAAACGGATCAGGACCGCATTGCAATTGAAGTGATCAACATGTTTATGGATATGAGCGAGGCAGCGCGTACACGCTTTGGCCTGGTGGCCTATAATGATAAGATTGTCGCTAGAGAGACGCTGTCCTCCAAATCCGGCATTAAGCGGCAGATTGAAAGTCTGCGCCGTTCCGGCTATTCCGATCTCGGATTAGGACTGAAGGAAGGGGCAAAATTGCTCGGCGGTACCGGCAGCGAAGGCCGCAACAAACTGCTCATTCTGCTCTCAGACGGGGACATCGAACTGGGACCTGTGAACCGGGGACGTACCGCAAAAAGTTCTGAAGCGGATGTCGGGCAGGCGATTAAGCTCGCCAGGGACTCCGGTTATCCCATCTATGCCGTAGGCCTGAACAGCGACGGTTCTGTACGCGAAGAGCGCCTGCAGCAGATTGCCAAACAGACCGGCGGCTCCGCATTCATTACGGACAGCGCAGAGGATTTACCGGAAATATTCAATCAAATTTTCGCAACGCAGATTCAATCTGTGCTGATACCCGTCGCTGCTGTAACAGCCAATGGGCAATTACAGGAAGTGACGGTCAATATTCCGAATTCCAGCATGACCGAGCTGAATCTTATTTTGTTGTCCAAGCAGCCGATATCTGAATCACATATTTACTTCAGCTCCAAGGACGTGCAGTTTTTCAAATCTAGCAAATATGTGCTCATGAAGATACTGGAGCCCCATAAAGAGAAGCTTCAGCTCAAATTCAGGGGACGGGCCGGGGATCTGGTGAAAATCAACCTGTTTGGCAATTACAATTTGCAGGGAGAATTCAAGCTGGGCGATGGCAAGGAGCCTGTGAAAGGGCAGCCTGTCCGTGTAGAATCCTGGCTGACTAAACCCGGAGATAAGCAGCATCTGGGAGACAAGGATGTTTATTCTTCACTTTCTGCGGAGCTCGTGGTGAAGAAGCTTGGAGGTGAGCAGAAGCAGATCTCTGTTCCAATGACGCTTAATGCGGATGGCAACGGCTTTGCAGCGGATTATATTTTCCCTCATGAAGGCAAGTACCAGGTACATGTGTATATGTACGGATCGGATTTTTACCGCCGGACTGAGCTGCGCGAGCTTGAGCTTGTAAATCTGCCGCCTGTCGCAACAGCAGGAGCAGCTCCTGTCGAGCTTGTCAAAAGTGATGGCACAGCGCGTATTAAGCTGAGTGACTTTTTTACCGATCCAAACCAGGATACGCTGGAGTTCACTGCTGAGGCTGGCAACGGAGATTCACTGAAGGCTGTGGTTGATGGCGGTGAGCTTGTCGTTACACCGCTTCGTGCCGGAGACACGACGATTCGGGTCACGGCTGTTGATCCCGAAGGCGGGAGCACATCAGGCGAGATTGCCTTTTCCGTATCCGCCCCTTGGAGCATTTATGCCATTATTGCCCTCGGTGCCGGACTTGCGCTGGTGGCAGGGGCTGGTTTATATGTCCTGCTTCGGCCAAAGCCGAAATTTTTCGGAAGACTCGAAGGCTACTTCCTTGACACCGCAAGCGGGAATGAGATTCCGGTGAAATACTGGCCTTTGCATACACTTGGAGCGAAGGGAAAAATTTCACTTCAAGAGTTGTTCCAGCAGTTAGAGGTTCATGAGATTTTGCCTGAAGCGGCAAATATCTGGTTTGTGCCTGGGAAAAATCATGCCTTGCTGGTCAAGCACCAGACCAAATGTACGGTTGTCATTGGCCGGACTCCTCTGCCTGCGGAGAAAACGGGAACACTTGTCTACAACGACAAGCTGTATGTGACCTTTGAGGATGGCGTTACGGAGATTGAGATCCGTTATAAAGAACCTAAGCCCAATTCCCGTTAACCGGGACTTGGGCTTTTTTTGTGCAGACCGAGCTTTTCCTTGGCTGCAAGCAGCCAGCATTCCGCCTTGGCTGCCCGAATTAAGGGGCGCACACTGTCAAAACGCTGATGATTGCGGACCGCAAGCCCCCTCATAATCGTATATGAGAGCCATGGGGTAACCGGACGCCTGCTGCATCGCCTAATGGGTTCAATCGGCTCCCCGAGAATGCGCTTGGGCACATCAATTGGACGGTGGCCGCTTAAACCGTAATACAACACGGCTGCAAGACTATAAATATCCGAATAGCTGCCCTGCCTGGATCGGTCCGAGTAAAATTCAAGCGGTGAATAAGAAGGGGTTGTGAAGATTTGCTTGTGATTTGTTTTGTAAATATCGATGGCGGCTCCAAAATCAAGCAGCTTGGGTACGCCCCCGGGGCCAATTATTATATTGCCGGGCTTCAAATCCCGGTGAATGATGCCCTGCGCGTGCAGATAGTCCAGCGTATGCAAGAGCGGAATCAAGGTCTGCCGGAAAAAAGAGGACGTTCCGATTGTCTCCTTCCGGCCGATATACTGCTCCAGTGTCTCACCTGGACAATATTCTTCTACCAGATAGACCGTCCCGTTCTCTGTAAAATTATCCTTGTAGGCCACGATATGCGGATGCTGGATCAATTTAAGCAATTCAATTTCATTCTGAAATGCGCGCAGCAGCTCCTCATACTTTGACCGGAGCAGCGGAGAACGGCAAACGACTGTCTTCCCGTCCACGTCCCGGTTGGCTGCAGCAGCCGGGAAAAATTCTTTGATTACGCATTTGTCTCCGCTCTTGATATGATGCCCTGTATAGACATAGGACAACTCACTTGCGGAAATCAATTCCTCAATCCGATAGACTTCATGCAGTCGTGTAATCGGCTTCAATTCCATATCTTGCAGCTCCGTTAACCAAATTTTAACCGCCCATTTTGCGTTGAAATTTACTGTCTACAACAATTATCGACAGCATACAGAAGAAATTTTAGACTTATTACGACATTGTGACAAATTTCACTTACCTCTTGCAATTTGTTTTCATCCGTCATATTATAGAATCAACAAGACATTGTGAAATAAATCACAGCACATTTTATATTGTGAATTAATTCACAAGTATATTCCAAGGAGGCTGACATCTATGAAAATTATCGTGATTGGTTGTACCCACGCAGGAACGGCTGCAGTAACCCAAATGGCAAAGCTTTACCCTGAAGCGCAAATCACCGTGTATGAACGGAATGATAATATCTCCTTCCTCTCGTGCGGTATTGCCTTGCATGTCGGCGGTGTTGTGCATGATGCCGAATCGCTTTTCTATTCGTCGCCGGATCAGCTTGCAGCGCTTGGTGTCCAAACCAAAATGCTTCATGATGTCGTCTCGGTCGATACGAAAGCAAAAACGGTCGTTGTGCGGGATTTGATCAAGGATGAGACTGTAACCGACACCTACGACAAACTGGTAATGACGACGGGGTCGTGGCCGATCATTCCGAAGATGGAAGGCATTGACCTGGATAATATTCTGCTTTGCAAAAACTATGCTCATGCCCAAGCCATCATCGACAGAGCCAAAAGCGCAGAGCGGATTGTCGTTGTCGGAGCCGGATATATCGGAATTGAGCTGGTGGAAGCCTTTGAACAGCTTGGCAAGCAAGTGACCGTTATTGATAATACGCCAAGGGTGCTGTATAAATATCTGGATGCCCAATATACCGATATTGTGGAAGAAGAAATGAAGCAGCGGCATGTCCGGCTGGCACTGAATCAAAGTGTAACTGCCTTTGCCGGAGAGAATGGCAAGGTCAGCCGGGTCATTACTAATGCCGGGGAATATGAAGCCGACCTGGTTATTATGTGCATCGGCTTCCGCCCGAATACAGGATTGCTTGCCGGGCAGGTTGACATGCTGGGAAATGGTGCGATCATCATAGATGAATATATGCGCACAAGCAATCCGGATGTTTACGCCGCTGGAGACAGCTGTGCGGTCCGCTACAACCCAACCGGACAACAGGCTTATATCCCGCTCGCTACCAACGCTGTACGGATGGGAACACTGGTTGCGCGCAACATTGTCAAGCCAACTGTTCGTTACATGGGTACACAGGGCACATCGGGC
The DNA here is from genome assembly GCF_000422505.1 of Paenibacillus pinihumi DSM 23905 = JCM 16419. GTDB lineage: Bacteria > Bacillota > Bacilli > Paenibacillales > Paenibacillaceae > Paenibacillus_D > Paenibacillus_D pinihumi. Next base: position 43,220 of record NZ_AULX01000006.1, read on the forward strand.
ATTAAAATATTTGATCTCAACATTGCATCGACTGGCTTGACCGAGCAAGCGGCACTTGATGCGGGCTTGATTGTGAAATCTGTCACAATCCATGACAATTACCGTCCGGAGTTTATGCCGACTTATGAGAAAGCACTGCTCAAGGTCGTATATCAAGAAGCTACCGGCCGTATTGTTGGTGCACAAGTGCTGTCAAAGGCAGATCTGACTCAATCGATCAATACGCTGTCGGTTTGCATTCAAAATCGCATGACCATGGATGAACTGGGCTTCGTCGACTTCTTCTTCCAGCCCCATTACAACAAGCCTTGGAACATCTTGAACCAAGCAGGATTGCAGGCTTATGTGCCGGAGCGTAATAAGCTTGCTACTGTATAAGCAACACTTAGAGGGTTAACTAAAGGCTCATACTGTCCTTTCGGAATGGACAGTATGAGCCTTTTTGTCTTTCAAATAGTGGACACTAATTAAATTTGAGATATAATTTCTCCGTTGAGAAATCAGACTAGATATAGATATAAGGCCCCACTGAAAACTAAATATAGTGACAAGGCTTTTAATGGTTCAGTATAGGGCAATGTCCACCATTAGACAGACAAATCAAACATTTTCCATCTGCAGAGGACATTCAATCATATTAGAGGCAGGGCTGTAATTTTCAAGGCAGATCCATAGTTGTTATCGGGGAGTTATGCGCTTGATATAATGTAGTTCATTATAATTACGTATCAGGAGACAGTGTTATTGATAGAAAAAAGGACTCTTGCGAGTCCTTTTTCTGACGGTGTTGATTAGGAACGAGCTGCATTTCACTGCTGTAGTTCGAAGCTTTGATCCACCGCCGGTTGCGGTGTTTGTGCATTTTACAAACCTGAGTCTGCTTGAGCACTTCGCTGCTTCAATCTTTAACGGAAATAAACCTCTTGCGGTTGTTGCGCCAACTGGTTCAACGGAACCACACCTCTCTTTTCACCGTCAAGTTTAATATGCTCCATATTGGTTTGCTTTATACATTCTTAATTCAATTAACGCTTTAATTTTTTCCATTTGCGATTATGATTCGATGTGTCAGGGAATTGGTCGCCTTTGTTCAAGTGGATTTTTTTCGGATTTTCGATTCCCATGTGAAAGTCATTTTCTCCAACTTCAATATAATTCCCGTCATTAGGCGCCTTGTCGCCCGGACGGTATTCTGTCCATTCACCCATCGCTGCCGCCTCCTCACATAATTTGCCCGAAGATTGCACAGCCCTTAAGCCATGAATCTCCTTGTAGGTTGCTCAAATCAATCGGACAGCATGAGTAACACTTCTTGCTAAGGATAAAAGAAAATTGGGCACAATGCCGGCAGCCATTAATTGCTCTAACTCACACTGCATATACTAATGAACGCATGGAAAAATTACATCTATGCATCGCATTTCTGCTTAAAATGATCCCTAATTAAGTTGGCTTTAGAATCACTTACATTTCAACTTCTCACTTTAATTTCGGTCAAGTGTCACCTGGCACATGAAGTTGTTTCACAAATGGAATATCCGCGGGGGCAAATTCATAAGCTGCAAACTCATCAGGCTTGACCCAATCGTATTTATCGTGGTCGGATAAAACGATATCCCCACCAGTATAGACCGCTTTATAAGCGATGAGTCGAATGACTATTGTTCCATAATCATGCTCATGCACACCCAAACGTTCCGTAGGTTGAATTTGTATATTCATTTCCTCAAGAAGCTCTCTGCGCAAGCAATCTTCCGCCGACTCTCCCGGTTCGAGCTTCCCACCAGGAAACTCCCACAGCCCGCCTTGTGCTTTCCCCGGCTTCCGTCTCGCGATTAACAATCGGCCCTGTTCATTTACGATTACTGCTGCCGCTACTTCGATCATAAAATTTTTCTCCTTTTATTTGAAGAAATTTGCATTTTCACACATAACCTTCTTATAGTAAGGCACTTTGATTTTGAAGCTGAGGACCTCACCTTGTATGAATTTTATCATAACAAAAAGAGCACCGAAGTGCTCTTTCGCAATACAATTTATTTCTTCTTCCATACCGTCCCGTCGGAAAATGCGACTTTATCAATTGTGATATTTTTCAGTTGTGATGTCCTCGCATAATAAGTCAAATCCCAAGTCACAAGTTGGGCATAGCCGGATTTTATATCACTATTCACAGCTGTTCCTTTAAACCTGTTACTGTTCCCGAAACGATACGTTACTTTTTGGCCAAAAGCATCATAGCAGCTAAATGACAATTCAAAAGAAGCAATTGTTTTATCCGTTAAATTTCGTACTGCAATATTAGCTTCAGGATAGTTCAGTACATCATAAGAAATACTCCATTCGATAATTTCAAGCGGAACGTTTTTATTTTGCTTTAATCTCTGTTTTAAATTGTCGTCAAATTCTTTAATGTGTCTTTCGAACATCGCAATAACGTTATCTTCAAACGCATTGCTGAGGTAATGTTCTTCTACATATGCTAAGCCTTTGCTGGCAGTTACAATGTCTTTGACACTGATACCTTCAATGAGTCTCCCTAGAAAAATCAAGTCCGTATCCGACTGGTAATCAAAATGGCTCCCTGTATGCTGTGTGGAGAGTTCAAAAACACCTTTTTTTCCGGGTTCTAAAGTCAAGGAATGCTTATACGTATAAATCTCCCAGTCTTCATAAAAATAGGTGAAATAATTTACTGTAATTGTGTCTTTGCCCCGGTTGGTAACGGTTGTATTCGTAATTTCCAGCGGCAGGCCGGTATTGTATTTACTGCTGCCTTGGCTATTCAGCTTAATATTAATCTGGCTGCCTTTGGTTTCCATTGAAGCTCCGAGGCTATCAACGAGGAAACGAAGCGGCACGATAATCCGGCCGTTCTTCTCTACTGCCGGTGATCCTAAAAATACAGATACGCCATTGATTGTAGCCGTCCACTGATTTAAGACGATGGATACGGTCATCTGCTTGTTGGCGCTTGTACCGATAATTCGTTTGTTCGCCTTGTCATAGGTGAATTTTAACCCCATGGCTTCCATGGTCTCCCGCGCGGATACCATCGTAGAGCCATTCATTGTGACAGGAGCTTGAGAATAATTCACTTTCTTTCCTGCAATGTAGACCGTCTGCCCCTGTTGTTTCTCCGCAGCTGATACCGGAACAGCAGCAAGAACCAGCATGATGACCATCATGATGGCTGCAATTGATTTCTTCATTCTGAACATGTCCCTTCTTTATATATATTCTCTATTTCTACCACCCTCCATATATCGGTAAAATCTCCTTGCAATTTATATGAATTTTGAATGAATTTGAATATTTTAGGGAATCTTTTTTTGCTTTTGGATCATACAATGATTCTCCATCATTATCAAATCATCGTTTAATCAAACTTTCTCTTGTGCATTTGTCTCTTTCCCCTATGCACGCCCTACACATCCGCCCATACAATGGAAGTATGACAATGACAGCAAAAGGAGGATGCAGTGTGACACAGAATAGCGGGAACAACGAACTTTCCGGTAGCAGCGCTGACAACGGCACCAACTATTGGACCAACGAAGCGGGGCTGGAAAGTCAAACAGGGGCAATCGGGCAAAATATTGAAGCTGAACAAGCGGCACAGCCGGAAATCCTCAACGGGAATCTTTCCGACGAAAATCTTGCTGAAGCTGGTCTCGCTTACCGGGATGCTGCCGATTTTGAAAAAATAATGCGTGCCAATATTGTCAAAGCGGCCTATGCGCTTAATGACAGTGGTGCCGGCTTTGCAGACTTCAAAAATTCCCGCTGCAATGAAAGGTTTTGGATTTTAACCGATCAAGGCGGTTTTCAGCTCAGGAATTCGGTGACTCCCGCAGACGGCATTCGGGATATTTTTGCTAACGGCCATCAATATGCATTTGAATGTGCCACGGCTACTGTTATTGTCCTTTATAAAGGGGTGTTAGACTCTATAGAAGAACCTGTATTTAACCGTCTCTTTGCCGATTTGCTGCTTTATGACTGGCACTATGATCCTGATTTGCATCTTTTGCAGGAGCAGGGCAGCAGCCAAGCTTTGCCGGGAGATGTCCTGTATTTTGCCAACCCCGACCATGATCCGCAAAGACCAGAATGGCAGGGGGAGAATGTAGTGAAGGTCGGACCGGATTTATATTACGGGCATGGCATTGGCATTGAATCTGCAGAGGCGATTATTGATGCGTTAAACCAGACCCGCGGTCCCAATGCGACACGCTCAGCATATTTGACGAATGCATACTATCATCCGGACTTCTCCTATTTCTATCCGTTTGCAGCTGGCAATTCATCCCTCGGAAATCCCCAATTACGTGAGCGAAATACCGAATCAACAATATCAGCCAGCCACACAAGCCGAACACGACAGCAATCTGCTATTCATGTCCGGATCGGGCAGCGGAAGTATATCATCCATTAATTCATTGTGGGCGCTCGGGCGGCGATCAGCAGGCCACCAACAAACTCAATAGTCTTTCTTATAGATAGCCGTTATCCTCTTAGATTAAAAAGGGAGCGGCTATTGTTTGCGTCTGCCGGAAAATAGCGGGTCGGTTTTGGGCAGTACAGACATACAGAAACAGAATATCCGCGGCACTCATTAAATCTCTTTCATAAAATTGCATCCCTATCAAGTCTGTTCTAAAATCTAAAACATGCTTCATCCTGGAAGGACAGCTGCCGATAATAGTAAAGGAAACCGAATTCTATCAATTAAGGAGCATTTACACCATGAGAAAATTTGCACTTGCGGTTATGCTATTCTGCGCCGCGGCCATGATTCAGCCCCATGTAACGGAGGCAGCATCCAACAAGACTAAAAATTTCGGCTATCTGGATACGAAAACGAATAGTACCTTCGTACCTATCCGCTTCCTGAGCGAATATGCCGGAGCATCTGTGAAATGGACCGCCGCCGCGAAGCGGGTGGACATTACGAAGGGTCAGGACAAAATTACGCTCTATGTAGGCAGTTCCTCAGCCTCTATTAATAATGAGCAGCAGCGGCTCGATGCCCCGCCGTTCGAAGATAACGGCAGTACATATGTCCCGCTCCGCTTTGTCAGCAAGGCACTCGGCATTCAATTAGGATGGCAGTCAGACACTTCATCCGTTAACGTTACTGCCGGCGGGAAGCAGACACGCCTTCCGGTTATTAAGCGCGGAACATTGGGCCAGCCGGTCACCAGCCAACTGAAAACCTTCAAGGTTGGCAGCAAGTCCTTTAACGTTCGTGTCGTGACCGTCAATCTGATGCATCCAAAGGTACAGCTTGATGTGGCGCTGGCCCACAACACGGTTGGCAAGGTCGAGGAACTAAGCAGCATCGCCAAACGGAACCAGGCCAATATTGCGATTAACGGCACATTCTTTGACGCTTATTCCGATAACAGCTACAGGACACCATACGGCTGGATTGTACAAGGGGGGAAGGCCAAAAAAACAAGCTCTGGCGACCGGAAAACAGCCTTTATTTATGATAAAAATAATCTGGCCGAGCTTGTTGCCGGCACGGACTTCCCTGACCGCTTCAAGCAAGGCGGCATTGAAGGCGCCCTTCAGGTAGGGCCTCGTCTGGTTGTGAACGGCAAAGTATCGCTGAATGTCAAAGAGGAAGGCTTCCGCGATCCGAAAATTCTGACCGGCGGCGGTGCGCGCAGTGCCCTTGGCATTACCTCCAACCATCAGCTGCTGCTCGTAACTTCCGGCGGAGCGACCATCCCGCAAATGGCGGAAATAATGAAGCAGGCTGGTGCTTACCAGGCAATGAACCTTGACGGCGGAGCTTCCAGCGGGCTGTATTACAACGGCAGCTACCTGACAACTCCAGGCAGACAAATCAGCAATGCTTTGTTGATTAAATATTAAGGACAAGCATCCGCGGTACTGAAAATAAAAACGATCAAGTCCCCGCTGCCCTGCGGAGCCTTGATCGTTTTTTGTCTGTCACTCTATTAAGCAATGTCAATGGCTAGCAGCAGGCAAAAGACCTCGCACATCGTCCATGTTGATTACCAGATGAATGCCGGGCATCGTCCGCATGGAGCCGGAAACAATGCCGCTCAGCCGCCCCTGCTCATCAAGTACGGGGCCGCCTGACATGCCGCTGACAATCTGGGCAGATGTTAAAATCCGCCCTCTTCCGTTTACTTCCGCATTCGGATGATTGACGATTCCCTCTGTAATGACAGGAGTATCCTTCATCGGATAACCGAGCGCAAAAATCTTCTCCCCATGCGCGAGCTTTGGCTCACGCAAAGGAAGGAAGGGATAGGCTTCCTTTTTGCCTTTTGCCGCCTTGGCCGGCGGAAGCTTCAGAATCGCCGCATCCGTCAGTTCATCATAGGCAGTCACTGTAATCGGCCCGATTGTTCTGCCGTCTGACAAGACGCCTTCGATCCGCTCCCCGCCTTTGACAACATGATAAGCAGTAACAGCCGTTCCATCAGAGGAAATGATAACGCCGGACCCTACTGCCTTGACAGCCTCACTGCTGCCCATGACCCGTAAATAGAGCATCGCGCTGCGGGCCAGCGCATAGCTCTCCTTCGCATTATACGAGTCAGGCACGCTTGCCTGCGAAGCGTTAGTAAAAGCAGCCATGCCGGAAATCAGCAAAGCCGTCAGGCACAGCATCATCATTTTTACTCTGCTGGACATTTGTCATGCTCCTCTTCTATTACTCACTCTTATCCCGCTGCACACTATTGAACGACTGGCATAATGTCCTCATAGGCCCAATGGGAAGGCGATAAGTCATTATATTTTGCCGGAAGCTTCTTCTTTTCAGCTCCAATAATACGGTTGATCAGCACAACTGCCTCGGCTCTGGAAAGCTTGCTGTCCGGTCTGAATGTGCCGTCAGGGAAGCCTTTCACATACCCTTCCTTCACGAATGCCTGAACATAAGGCGCTGACCAGTGAACCTTCACATCTAAGAGCGCCCCGGTTCCTGCTGCTGAATCAGCACCATTGCCAGCGCCTCCGGCCTGGTAACGCTCAGAAACATCCAGATGCAGCACCCGGGAGAGCATGACGACGAATTCTGCTCTTGTCAGCGGCTTTTCTCCGCCAAAAGTGCCATTCGGGTAGCCCTGCAAAATACCAGCCGAAGCGAAGAAGGCAATCTCATCGGACTGTTTTTCTCCTACATCGCTGAACAAGCTTGCAACGGTGACATTTTCTTTATCGAGCAGCGGAGCGAGTGCCCCGACCAGTTCATAGCGGGTCATGGCCGCATCCGGCTTGAACAGGTTATTGCTGTAGCCGGTCATGTACTTAATCTGGCTCGCATTGCCCTTCAATTCATAGCCCGCATTTGCGACTTCATAACGCATCGTCATGACTTGATTATCCTTGCTCGTAATCGCCTTGATGGTCACATTGCCGGTAATGATGATTTCGCCCTTATACTGCTGGCTGTTCACAGTTGGCGTGCTTCCGTCTGTCGTGTAGTAAATGATCTGTCCCGCAGGAGCTGTCAGTGTCAATTTGCTGTTGCGGGCGATAACCACCGGAGCGTCCTTGCCCGTACTCACCGGTTTCTGTCCGGTATATACCTGAATGACTGGCTTATCTTGCTTCTCCGGGATGTAGACGCCGCCTCCTCCGCCAAATACCGGAGGCGCCTGCTTCGTCCATACGCCTGTAAATACGTCACTGAGTTCCTTCTCTGACGCGACCGCAATTGCCTTGATTGTGGTCGTCTGCTTCAATACAACCGGTCCTGTATACAGTGCCGATTGTTCGGTTGGCTGCTTACCGTCCAACGTATAATAGATGACTGCATCCGGCTCCTGAACACCAAGCACTACGGACACCTGATCGGTAAAGCTGGTATCACCCGATACGACAGATGGCGTTTTTGCCGTCTCTGCGTATTTGATAGCTGGCGCATGAATGACAATTTGCCGTTTCGTTTCGCCCGCCGCTGCAGTCAGAACGGCTGTGCCTGCTGTTTTCAGTGTGCCTGTCACTTTGCCGGATTGCTTTTCAATGGCTGCTTCGGCAGGACTTGCCGACCATGTCACACCCCAACCTGTCAGTTCGAATGATGAATGAATATGGTTAATGGTATCCTTGTCATCCAGCATGACAGCCACTGCACTAATCGCAGAGTTATCCGCTCCGTAGAACGCTATAAGCTGCGGGTAGTAGCCTTGGGCAGCTTTCCATCCGGCAGCATCAAGCTGCGAAGGAAGTATACCATGTGCCAGTTCCTTTGCCAGTAAGCCTTTGGCATCGTCGCCAGAGCCGGCAACCGGCCTCAATTGGCTGTTGTAGTACGCTGTGTCCTGCTTCAGTTGCTGTTTGTTGTAGACGCTGTTGGATATTGCCCCCGCATCCGTCTTCTGTCCGGCAATTCCGCCAATGAACGTTACGCCCGGAACATGCTTGCCGTTCACCGACGCAATGATCTCCCCGGCAGACCAGACATTGCCCATTGTTCCGCCGTCTGCATAGCCGGCAATACCGCCGTTCCATGATTTGGCCGTTCCTCTGGAATCGGCCCGTCCGGAATAGTAGCTGAAGCTGATCTCCCCGGCGTTCAGGCCAGTGATGCCGCCTGTCTGCACCTCGGCTGCTTCCGTCAGCAAGTCAGCATAAGAGAAGCTGTGATCAATTGCAGCACCTGCAAGGTTCGCACCTGCAATCCCCCCGACGAGCACAGCCTGCTCCGCATGTGCGGATTTTACAGTGATGTGACCAGCAGTCGTAACGCTGCTGATGCGTCCTGCGTTGACGCCTGTTGCTCCGCCTGCAGAAGTACCTGCCGCTGTGATCCCGACATTCACTTGGCTTTTCGTAATCGTCCCGTTGTTGTTCCCGGCAAGACCGCCGGCAATTCCATTGCTTTCAAGGGTCAGGCCGCTCACCTGAATCTGAGTCAATGATCCTTTGTTATCACCTGCTACGCCTCCAGTATAATCCGTACCTTTAACCTTGGCGTTCTTGATGACAATATTGCGGATAACTGCGCCTTGCTCATTCATCCCGGCTACGACTGCTGTATGTGCACCGCCTGTAACGGATGCATTATCGAAGCGGAGATTCGTTACAGTTCCCTTGTTTTGCTTCATGAAAGCTGAAGGACCGGAATTCTCCGTTCCTAAAATTTGAAGGCCCGAGATGACATGCCCGTCGCCGTCGAACACCCCGTTAAAGCTGTCGAACGGAACCCATGCCCTGCCTGCAAGATCGATATCTGCGGCAAGACGAATGCTTCCGAATTCCGGCTTTGTCTCCGCAGTCCGGTTAAAGAGCTTATAATACGGCAATCCTGTTTCATTTAATACATGCACTGAGCCAGCCAACTGTGGTGCTGTACGAATGACCAGGCCGTCATTGGCCGCTTCGTTCAGAAACAGAGTGTCCAGCTCAAAGTTCCAGCTTCGTACAGCAGTCATATCTGCTGCTTCTACCGATGTTACGCTCACAGTCTGGCCCAGGTTATAACCAACTGGTGTTGCTGCTCCCGTGTACGTAGAATCGGTCAGCTTGCCCTGCCTGAACTGATAGCCTAGCAGAGATCCCTTGTACACATTGGCCCCGCTCACATTGATGGACAAGGTTGGAACATGGGCATAAACCTTGGACAACTGCCCGTCATTGTATCCGGCAAAGCCGCCCGCATAAGCGCGTGTCGCATGATTGATGCCGAATGTCTCGACCTTTCCGTTTAGCGCATAAGCACGGCTAATGCTTGCTGCACGCTCTACGGCAGCCGCAAAGCCTCCGCTGCGCGTGTCAAACCCGGTGTTGTGAACATTGCCTGATGCATAGGCATCTGTAATGTTATATTGGTCTACGGAACCTGCAAAGCCGCCCGTATATGCACCGGTAATGCCTTTGACTGTCAGATTGCCCGTGGCATATGTCCGCTCAATGGACGCCGCTTCATCCGCGGTCTCGCCCAGCAAGCCTGCGAACCCGCCCGCATAAATCGTGTTATCCTGATTCGTATCCTGCACATTTACAGGAATATTTGCGGAAGAGTGTGTTATTTTCGTCTCATCCGCCATACCGACAAATCCGCCAATATGCGCAGATGGCATAACCCCGCTGCGTGTTACAGCATTTCCGATTTCAATTTTTCCGCCGTTGGTTGCTGCTGCACTGGAGTAATGCATCTCTCCTGCTGTCGCCTTGCCGGCAACACCGCCCACATGGTAGATGCTGGCGGATTCCGCCTGAATTGCTGTGTCTGTCTTCACATGCACCAGAATACCGCTGTTCTCCCCGGCTGCGCCCCCCGCCGAAGCATTCTTGCCGCCGGAAAGCTTCAATTGAGATGCAGCATTGGCGTAATAAATGGAAGCCTTGCTATTTATCCCTGTAATTCCGCCTAGGCTCAAATCTGCGTTGCCGTCCTCTGTGGTCAGCTGAATCCTGCCGCCTTGAACGTCCGCCTGATAGATTCCATAGTAGAGCGGAATAAGCTGCCCAAAGTCAAAAGCTTTGTTCAGGTCGTCCGACGACAGACTGCCGGTTATCCCGCCAACTGCGCTTGCCCCGGAGTCCGCTTCAACAGAAATATCCGGTACAACGACAGATTTGCTGAAAATGACGTTATCCGACATGCCGGCAATGCCGCCGACTGCAGCATCTGCTCCATCTGCACGGATAACCGCTTGTGTATAGGCATCATACATCGCAGCTTTCGTTATCCAACCTGCAACGCCGCCCGCAACAGCATTTTTTCTGCCTGCCGAAGCGCTAATCCTTACATTTTCTACGCGAACCTGCCGGATATCATAGGCATCCGTTCCCTTGCCCTCTTTGATACCGACCACGCCGCCTGCAACCCCGGAGCCTGCAAGCTGTACAAATGCACCGTCTGCTGCTGTACTACTGCCGCTCTTCTTATCTGGTCCGGCTTCGCTAAATCCTTTCACGGTAATGCCTGATAGTGTGTTGCCCGGCTCAGAGTGGCCAATCACGCCGCCTGCAACAGATTCTTCGCCGCTGGCTGTAATCCGGCCATCCTTGAAAGTCAGGGTCATATCCTGAGCCTTGCCGGAAACATAACGGCCGATAACTCCGCCAACCACACTGCTCTTGCCCGCAGCCGAAACGCGGTATTCCTTCACAACACTCGTCGTGAGTCCGGTAACATTCCCGGTCTGCTCACCGAAGATCCCGCCGACAGTTGCACCGTCCGCTATGCCTGTAACTTCCCCGTTAACCGCCGTAATTTTATACAGGGCTGCATCCACAGCCATCTTGTTCTTTCCGGCGATGCCGCCAGCAATCGCATTTTCGATGCTGCCTGCGATCTTGCTGCCGCCATCCAGCGTAAGCTCAAGCTTCTCCATCCGGCCTGCATTCTCGCCAACGAGGCCGCCGACTGTCTGTCCGTTAATCTCCGCCCCATTCAGCAGACGGACGTCAATGTCAGAAATAAGCCCCTGGTTCAGACCAGCCAATGCCCCTGCATGCTGCTTGCCTTCCACAGCAAGCGGCTCCAGCTTCACATTTCGCACTTCACCCTTCGTCCCAATTACACCGAACAAGCCTGCATAGGCATGATCCGGCAATACGGTCAAGCCGTCGATCAGGTGCCCCCCTCCTGCAAAGGTACCCTGGAACGCACGGGCTGCGCTGTCTCCTACCGGAATCCATTGCTTGGACTGGATATGGATCGGCTTGGTGATCCGAACCGTCCGGCCTTCGAAATTGAAGGCTTTCTCACCCGGAACCGTTCCGTTCACAATAGCAGCAAGACCTGCAAGCTCCGCTTCCGTGCTGATTTCAAAATTAATGGCGTCCTTATCAATCATGTACCAGCGGATATTCTGGTTCACTTCCTCATGGCCGCCTCCGCCGCCGCTATTGGCCGTACGGTTCAGTTCCGGATATTTATACGCTGCATTTAGCGATCCGTATTTCCAGACCGTTGCGAAGTCCCAGCCCGACAAGCCCGGGAATACACTGCGGTCTTCCAGCGTCTCTGCCAAAATTGTGCTCAGTCTTGCATGGACGTTGAGGAAACGGTGATTGCCTTCCGCAAAATCCGGCAAGTCTTTATTGATGGCTTTGTCTTCATCTTTAATATAGTAAGATTTGTACAACAGTTCCTTGCTGGCATTGTCATAGCGTCCTGCAAATCCGCCGGCAAATGCCCCGCTGCCCGCGCTCACCTTGGAAGCAGAGTAGCTGTATGATACTTTGCCTGCAACAATACGTCCGATAAAGCCCCCGGCATAGGAATGATCCTTCGCCGCTGCAACCGACTTCGCGGAATAAGAATGATCAATGGTTCCTGCCGCATGCTCGCCTACGAGGCCGCCGGTAATCGAATAGCTGCCGTCCGCCTTCACATTGGAAGCTGCATAGGATTTTAATATCGCTCCTGTATTGCGCCCTGCAAGACCACCTGTGAATACAGCATGTCCGGCTGTTCCAAATGTGCGGACAGTAAGGTCATTATCAACATAAGAAGCAGTAATTCTTCCATTATTGTCGCCCGCCAGCCCGCCTGTCAGCGTGCCTTCCCCTTCAATGCCCATATTGGCATTCGTATAGGCATAATAGATGGCACCGGCTTCCGTGTTCATCCCGACCAGACCACCGGCAATGGAGTTTGCTCCCTTGGATACGAGCGAATTTTTCTCGGTAATGCTGCTGTTGGCAATCAGACTGCTGTTCTCGCCAGCCATTCCCCCAATTACCGCGGATGGCGCACTTGACTGAATGCTTCCTGAAACCCGGCTGGCTTGAATCGTACTGACACCCGTTGCCGGATCAGCAATCGTATCGCCGTCACGCGCCGCGTTGCGTCCGATAAAGCCGCCGATAACGGCTTGTTGTGCGGATGGATTGGCCCTAATGTTCAGCTCAGTCACGTAGGTTCCCGTAATAACCGCCCCATTCGTGCCCTGGTTATAACCGGCGATACCGCCTGCCAATGCCTTTTCCCCGTTCAAAATAAGATTAATCTTATGACCCACCAGCTTCTCTGCCTTAGTACGGACACTATGTCCGATCAGTCCGCCGATGTGGCCCTCCGTTCCCGCCGCTGTCGTAGACAGCATCACATTTTCGGCATTTACCGTCATGGCATCGCCAACAAGACGGGAATCCTCGGCTTTGCCCGCTATCCCCCCGGCCGCTGCCTTCGGCCCTTGAACGGAAAGCGCGGCGTAGTCCGGTATTACAGCCTGGACGATCGAATTCGAGATCACCGCATTTTTCGCCGAACCCGCGATACCTCCGATAGCCGATTCGGCTCCGGTTGTATGAAGCAACTGCCCGTCTCCTGCAAGCACCACGGAATCTGCAATCATTGCTGTAAGTCCTGTTGCCGTGTCTGTCTCCAGACGTCCCGCAATGCCTCCGGCCTCAGTCTTTTCACCAGTTGCCTTGATGGCTGCATAACTGGACTGGCCCGCAGTCAGCACACCCGTATTCAACCCCGCGATAGCGCCAAGCCTGTTATCGGCCCCTGAAGAAGTGATCGTCACCTTCTCTGCCAACGCATGATCAACAGACGCTCTGTTTTCGCCGAATACGCCGCCGATCCGGTTATCCTGCCCGCTGCTGCCAAGGGTAATATCCTTCACGTCCAGCGTGCTGGCTCCCGCTTGAAGCGTTCCTTTGTTCGTTCCCGCAACCCCGCCGGCGCTGATCGAAGCCGCATTCAGGTTCAGCTCAAGCTGCTCCACTGACGCAAACAAATCTGAAGTTTCATTCGTTCCGGCTATCCCGCCGATCAGGCTGTCCGATGCCTTGACATCCACAGCCACATGGTGTACTGCAATCGGCATCTCCGAAGAACCGACCACAGCATCCTTGGTCAATTGGCCTGCTATGGCCCCGAATGTATAGCCGCTTCTGCCCTCTTCTGTTATTAGAGTGATCCGCGTAGCCCCACTGTCTGTTAAAGCCAATTGGGCACTGTTCACACCGATAATCCCCCCGGCAATGATATCATCCCTGCCGTCAGCCGGTGCCACAGCTGCTTCGTCCAGCTCCGCTGCAAATGTAACACTGCTGCTCGCCTCGTGATCCGCCGCTCCAACCACTGCTTTGGAGATCACGCCTTCCGCACGTCCTGCTACTCCGCCCGCCACACTGCGGGGACTGGCTTGAAGTGCAAGATGGCGCACCTGAACATCCGTGATCGTCCCGTTCGCATGGCCTGCCACGCCCCCAAGCGTGCCATCCGCTGTAATAGAGGCAAAATTCGCAGAAGTATTGCCTGCTGTTGCCTTCGTGATTGTGCCGCCATCCAGATAACCGGCAATTCCGCCCGTATAGGCGCCAGCCTTGCCATGAACCTTCATACGGCCAGTAAAAGACGTATTGGATATCGTTGTCCCGTTATGGTATGCACCGATAATACCGCCGGTAAAAACCCCGGACTCCGCGCCGGACCCGTCTGCGGTGACCTGAATCTCATGTGCAAATACCGCACCATCGATTGCAGTATCTGCAAACTGGCTGCCGTCAACGCGGCCGATATAGCCCCCGGTATACAGGTTCGTCTGTCCATTTACAGAGATGTCCCCTGTGCTGACAACATTCGTTGGGGCCTCCCCTGCCGAAGCAGCATAAGCCTGATTGGATACTATGCCTCCCGTATAAACACCTGTACCGCCTTCAACGGTCAGTTTGCCCCGGTTGTCATAGGCTTCCGCTGCGGTATGATCCAACAGCAGCCGCTGACTGGCAAATCCAATCAGACCACCCGTATAGGCTTCATTCGGGCTGCCGGTTACAGATACAGCAGCCGTATTGCCCGCTGTGCCCAAAAAGCGCAGCTCGCCCGTAATGCTTCCGATCAGACCGCCTGTGTAGACCTGAGATTGCCCTGAAGCGGACAGCTCAACTTCATTGGAAAAGCTGTGGCCCCATGTAAAGCTGCTGTCAATCCGTCCGGCAATTCCGCCCGTATGGACATTGGCGCCCCCATGATTGGCAACCGGGGCACTGCTCGCAAACTGAACCTGAAATAACGGGTCAGTCTGCCCGGCACCGATCTCTCCGATCAGCCCTCCTGCGTAAGAGCCGAGTGCCTGCGGAGCTTGAATCGCAACCGCCCCGCTGTTGCCAGACAATTCCGAGAAGGTAATTTCTGAGCCGGCCCGGCCGACAAGCCCCCCGGCATAATTGTGCTGTCCTTGCTCTGCTGTAATAGCACCTGTATTAGTTACCGGCGTATTTTCTTCATCCATGCGCAGGGAGCCTTCGGCGTAGCCGACCACTCCTCCCGCATAGACATCTCCGCTTCCGCCGCTTTTCGTAGCAACCGCTCCATGATTCTCCGACTTTTTGATCTTCAGACCGGCAAGTCCGCCGTGGCCTGCAATCCCTCCAGCCATAGCTGTGGAGCCTGTTGCCGTAATACCGGCTTCATTGACAGAACTGGATATAGACCCGTCTCCTGCGCCGACAATTCCGCCGGCATGAACCTTATCGTTTTCCTCTTGAACCCGGATCGGGATATGATTCGTAATCTGGTAGACAATGCTGTTGTCAGTCATCTTGCCGACAGCAGCACCGGCATATACGTCATGGCCCGGACTCGCAGCCGTCAAGCTGCCATCGGCAGCGAATTCGAAGCCGCCTACCGTTCCGCCCTCCATATATCCGACAAGCCCCCAATAGCTGTGGCTGCTGGAGACATGCATGCCGGAAATCGTAAATACCTTCCCGCCTTCGGCAATCAGTGTGCCCTTGAAGGGATGATCGGCATTGCCGATTGGCGTCCATAAATAATCGGACAAGTCCAGGTTGCGGTCGATTTCCAAAATTTTGCCGCTGAAGCCGTTTATCGCATCGCCCGTGTCCGATATGCCATCATTCACCAGCTTGGCTACACCTGCGAGCTTTTCCTTGGAATCAATTGTAAAGGTTACGTAAGTCTCGTTGTACCAGTCCGTTTGGGCATAGCCGTCCCAGCTCTCAGGACCTGCCTTGGCCATATAGACACCTGCGAGAGCCGCAATCGACAAGCACATTACGGCAATGGCAAGTTTGTACACCGATGATCGCTTCGCTATCATTCATGCACCGCCTCAAATAGATTGTGAACCTTGCAATGGGATTGAGCAGCTAGAATCTATGTACATCTTCTGTGAGCAGATATACCCACACAAGCCTGACTGCTGCTTGTGTGGGTACGCTTGACTTTAGGATTTTCCGGTTATGAATTGATCCAGACGAATAGCAATGGCCGCTGCTTGTGCCCGGGTAAGTACGCCCTGCGGATTAATGCTGCCGTTCTCCCCGCGAATCAGGCCCTGCTTGATCGTCAGCGCAACCGGCTTGCGCGCCCAGGCCGGAATTTCCGCTCCGTCCTTGAACTCGCCCAGGATGCGTTCCGTCTCCTGATCTGACAATTCCTCTGCCAGACCAAGCACGCCCAGCATGCGTCCTGCCATTGTCATCGCTTCGATCCGGGACAGGGCGGCATTCGGCTCATAAGCTCCGTTTGCCTTGCCGGTAACGATGCCCAGTTCGGCTGCAACGGACACGCTGCGGCTGAACCAGTCCTTCTCAGCTACATCGGTAAAGCCTCCTACCGCTGTCCGGTTCAGCCATCCGCCCACCCGAAGCAGAATGGTCGGATATTCAGCCCGTGTGATCCGGCTGTCCGGCTCAAAGCGGTCTGCGCTTTTGCCAAGGACAAACAGCTTCGCTGATGCTTCCTGAATGCTCTGCTGCCCCCAGAAGGTGGCTGCAACATCCTTGAACACCTTTCCGCTGCCTCCTAAGAAGCCGATGCTGCCCGATCCTGTCAAATGAATACGGGCGTATGTCTTGCCATTGATCTGCTCCAGTTTCCAAGGCACTGTCGTCCAGCTTCCATTCTCGCTTCTGAGAATAACCGCCGAGATCTCCCCTGCCTTCACATGCTCCGGCAAGGCAATCGCTGCATTCACAAATGGAAGGAATCCGGATTCCGGAAGATTGATCTTAATGGCTGTGCCCTGGTCTCCGCCAAGCAGTGAAACCTTCAAGCCGTTTGCCACTGTCTTGAGTCCGCTGACCGATACAGCGCTGCTCGCGCCAATCTGGATATGAAGGTCCCCGTTCAGACCTGCCAGCTTGTCAGGCCCAAGTTCAACAGCCGCTCCCGGCAGCTCCAGACGAAGCTTGCTCTTCTTGGTGCGAAGCTGTTCTACATTACTCTTGTCTATAAGCAGGTCATAGCTGCTTGCTGATGTATCCTTCGCAGAAATAATCAAATCGGATGATTCCTTGATGTTCACCTGACCGGATTTCAAATGAAGGCGCGCTTCATTGCCTGTACGCTCAGCCTTCACCTTCTGTCCGTCCACGCTCACTTCGACCGGGCCTGTATTCACAACCGGGCCGCCGCCTCCGCCGCCAAAGCCGCCGCCACCTGTATTGCCTGGCGCAGACCATACTTTTGCCGTCAGCTTGGAGGAAAGCGCAGTCGCTTGCTTGCTCTGCGTCAATCTCTTGGCGACGAGCACACTGTCGCCTTCACTTGCGCTAATTTCACCGCTGGCAGGAAGTATGCTCCAACTGCTCAAATCCTCCAGATACACCGGAAGCGCGACACTCGTGCCTTTGGCAAAAACTTTATAAACAAGCTGCTGCCCGTCCATATCTCCCGTGCCGCTCACCGTAAGTTTAGTCTTGCCCGGCTCGCCCTGGATTGCTGAAGAGGCTGCTGTGATGCTGTCCAATCCCTTTACGGCAGCAAGAGCAAGTGCGTTTAACGAGACCTCATCCGTTACCTGATAGGTGGCTTCAATTACACTGCCGCCCGTTACAAGTCCGGTTACACGTCCTGTATCTGTAACCTGAACGGAATCTCCTTTTTGAAGCTTATAGCTCAGACGCTTATCACCCGCAGGAATGGCAACCTCTTTGAATTTTGGCTTGCCGCCTGCATCCTTGCCGGTGGCTACTTTCAGGAAAGCCTGAAGGGACTGGCTTTCGCCAGGCTGTACCGCCTTCACTTCCTTGATGACCAGCGCCGCCGGAATTTCGAAGCGGTCATTGGAGATTTGCACGGTGGCCTGATTCCCGTTGCCTGCGCCATCCATAGCTATAAATTCCAGCACGGCAGTCGGATCGGCCGAAGCAATCTCAACCGCTGCGTCGAACTTGCCGTCATCTCCCACCTCAATCAGCTTGCCGTTTACTTTCAGGCTCGCATCATTGGAGGTTGTGCCGGACACCTTGATCTTGCCGTTCGTTGTCCGCTCCCCGGTTAAAGGCTGGTCAATATACAGCACCGGAGCAATCGTATCGACGGTCAAGTACAGCATGGTAACCGACTTATCGCGGGTTTTCTTGTTTCTTGCTATCAATTCAATCGCATAGGGCCCGTCTGTTTTGAATTGATCCAGCTTTAGCGTCCCTTTGCTGCCCGCACCACTGCTGGCAAGCACTGTCTTCCCGAGTGATTTCTCCTCATAGAAGGCTTCAATCTCGATATCCTTCTGATCAGCAGTAATCTCCAGAACCTGCTCCAACTTGCCGGTCAGCAGCTCCGTATACGCCCCCGGGGCTGTTACCGTTCCCGAATCGGATCGGATACCCAGCACCGGTTTTTTCGGAACAGGAAGCAATTTCTGCAAGCTGACAGACTGCTCGGCAAAATGATAGTTTTCATTCTTGTCCGCTTCCTTAGGCGGCTTGGCTGCTACCGTGATGGCGGCTATATATTCCTGTCCGGTCTGAAGTCCGGTATATTTCACATCCTTCAAATCCAGGACTGTCCCTTCCAGGCTTGCCGTGTTGATATTGTCGGAAGTGGATGTGGCACTCCAGCCGCCAATAAGAATCCCTTCATAGCGGCCGCTGGCGCTGTTCCAGTTGGGGGCAAGCTCTTCTGCCGTAAACAGCAGATCGCCAAAGCTCTCCACCTTCTCCAGCTTCCCGTTCTTGCTTTGCAGAGCTTCAATCATGTAGCTTTGCTCAAAGCTGTCCTGTCCCGGCTTGCGTGCTCCGGGTTTGAAGGACAGAGCGAACAATCCGTTGCCTGCCGGTTCGATTTCGACATCGCTCACCTTATTCGGAGCGAGCGGGTCGATGATGTCGAACTTCTCTGCCGAAGTCTTCGTGCCAAACGACGTGTGGGACTTGAGCTCCACTCTCAGGTAGTAGCTGCCCTGCTGCAGCAGACCGCGAATATCCTCCTGCGCCCCGAGAATCGATACCTTTGTGACATCAATGTCGGTGCTGCCGCTTGTAACCTTGCCGCTCACAACGCCAAGATGGTCAACAGGGAGATCCTTGGCAATTAACATCCCAGGTTCGCCCGGCTCCAGCACTTCTTCCCCGTTTGCCAGAACGGTCTTGTTCTGAGTCACGGCATCCTCAGTCAGATACAAATTAATGGTATCTCCCGGCTGCGCATTCTCAACCTGCCAGGACGCCTTGAATTTGTTCAAATCATCGCTGTCCTTCGTCAGCTTCACATCCTGCAGCCCCGGTGCAACCGGCACATTCAGCAGGCGTGTCTCTACCGGTGTTACCGATGTGAGTGTCCACGTGCCGCCTGTGTTGACACGATCCGCAGGAAGGATGATGTATGCCTTTCTGGAATCAACGCCATCCGGTGACTGGGCAGCCAAAATTTCCTGTGTGAACGCATTGGCTTGCGGGTTCGTATTCGTGTTGTCAAAGACAACCGGATACAGCTTGCCGTCGCGATCCTTCAAGGTAAAGCTTGGCATATCCTTCTGGTCATATTGCATCTCAATAATGGCGTTGCCCGAAATGCCGCTCATCGGGATTTCATGGATTCTGCCGCCGTTTTTCGTGATAATTCCGCCGATTCCGGTATTCACTGCGCCATTCTCCAGCACGCTCACACCTTCAGCAATACTGCGGTATACGACCCCTTGCGAAGCCTGTTCGGCGTCAATCCATGAGGTTGCAACCGTCTCGACACCTTGGCCGATAACAAGCAGACGCGGCCCCTTCTCCGGATCATCGATGACAAGATGAATCATGCCATCCGGCAAATCTCCGCCGGAGGTGCCGAATTCAATGCCGCCGCCCCAGTAGTAGGTGATGCCCAGCGAAATGAACAGGATGCCTATGCTGCCCCATACTTTATCGTTGTTCAGACCGAAGAACACGCTCGACAGCGGCAGACCGCCAACAACCGGAACACTGCTCGGGATCTGAACCCTCGATCCGATATAGCCTTCGAAATCGATGCGGTTCTTCTCCAGATTTTGTCCGACGAAGATACCCGCCTTTCCGATGATGACATCCCAGCCGCCGATATCAACTTCCGCAGCCAGGCGCACAAACCATGGCGTCATCCATTGGGCTTCCAGCAGCGCATAGCTCAGCATCGGGATCAGATCATCCTTGCCTGCATTCGGATTCGCGGAGAAATCCATCTTCCCTTCCACTTTGAAGCCTGTGCGTTTCACAGTCAGATCCACTTTGCCGAAGAAATTGACAGGCGAAACCCCGAATTTCAAGTCCACCCCTGCCTGGACCACGAGCGGGAACGGGTCCTTGTCGCTGCCGCCTGCAATGGTGTCCGCCAGTTCACGGATCGCGCCGCGAATGGCGGTCAGGTAGGTCGCCCCGGTAATCATGACGCCCGGTTTTCCCAGTGTTGTGCCGAAAGCAACAACATCCGGCAGCACCCGGCCGTCCTTCACTTGTTTAAAGCCGAGTTCAACCTCGACTTCGACCGTATTTTTCAAATCCGCCTTGAATTTAATGCCGTACTGGTTATCAATATTTTTCACGGGCTGGACATAATGCACGACGTTCAGTTCCCCGCTGACGTCTCCGCCGTCATCTTTCTTGCCCTTCTTGTCCTTTTTGTCTTTCTTGGAGCCAAGCAGTCCAAGGTCCTGATTCAGCTCAAACTTCATGGATGCGTCTACACCTACGAAGCCCTTCTCGTTGAAGACGACATTTTTAACCTCGCCCTCGACGACCTTCAGCTTGAGCGTTCCGCCAAAGGAAATGCCGCCATCCCTTAGAATAAAATCATTAAAGGAGAAGCCAAAGCCGGAAACCGAGAAGCTCGGTGCTGCAAACAAGCTGTGCTTGTTGAAATACACCTTCTCAATCATGACCTGACGAAGCGGATTGATGCGGTCTCCAAGACCCCCGACGGCCCATTTCAGACTGCCGTTCAGACTGTCATCCTCCGGATTGTCTTCATTTCCTTTGTCCTTTTTGTCGTCTTCTTTTTCGTCTTCGTCTTCATCTTCATCCTCAACCAGACCGTCTCCAACCGTTTTGTTGAAGCCGTTATAGAAGTCGAGTGTCCACTCTCCGCGATGGAAGACAAAGCCGCTGCCCGCCACACTAAGCAGACCGTCGCCTTTTACAAATAAGGAATCGAAAAACGGCATCCGGTCATAGCCGTTTACCCTGTTCTTCACGCCGAAAATATCCAGCTTGCCGCGGACAAATACCATGTCCTTTCCTTTATAAGCAACGGATTCGTTAATAATTGCAGGCTCGGTACGGGTATCAACGACAGCCTGCAAATCTTTGCCCTCGCCTACTTCCCGGATCATGCCGCGGACAACAACGAGCTTCTCGCGCTTCCCGCCTTCCACGCTCTCCTCATCGAAGAAATCCTCCATATCCTTCTCGGACGAGAACAGCTTATAGTTGTAAGCCGGTACTTCCTCCAGAGAATCCTCACTCAGGAACTCATCGAGCTTGAACTTGGAATCAACCGCCTTGCTTGCAATTCCGAACAGGGTCTTGGTCTGTCTGAAGGCCGCAATGGAAGTGTACAGGCTGGAAGCCTGCGTGAACGGCTCGCCAGGGAACAAGCTGTTCAGTTCATCGAGCAGTTCCTTGCCCGGGGTGCCGCCTGTTGCCACCGATTTCAAATCGACAGTCTGCTTATAGAGCGCCATAATCTTTGCTTCTCTGATCCGCGACTTCGGATTGTCCGTGACCATGAAGGACTGGGTGGTCGTAATATCATACATGGCGGCAATGTCTGCATCTCCGCCAGTATCGCCCTTAAAGTCGATCTGCACCTGATACTCGCCCAGCGGCAGCTCCGGTCCGAGCCCGGCCTGAATAACATTTCCGGCTGCGTCGACCAGATCCCCTCCGCGGTATGCAATTCGCATATCGCCTGAGAAGCCGTCATCCGTTGGCTGAAGGATGACAGAATCCTTGACCGGCACCTTGTAGCGTTTGCCGGTTACTTTTTCCTTCAAGTACAAGTCAAA
This sequence comes from Paenibacillus pinihumi DSM 23905 = JCM 16419, assembly GCF_000422505.1. Taxonomy (GTDB): domain Bacteria; phylum Bacillota; class Bacilli; order Paenibacillales; family Paenibacillaceae; genus Paenibacillus_D; species Paenibacillus_D pinihumi. The sequence goes on from NZ_AULX01000006.1 coordinate 65,398, forward strand.
GTTCGGCGCCGCCGTATCATTGCCCGTATTGTAGGCTTCGATGTTGGACAGGTTGAGCGTTACGTACTTGATATCCTTGCTGTACAACTCCTTCGGCGACAATGCATAGACGTAGGTCGGAACCGCGTTGCCGACCGCCGGAAGCAGGATGAAGTTCGCCTTGCTGGACTCGTACTGTGCTTTAATGCCTTCGTCCTGGATGCCCTCCAGCTTCGCCTGGGTTTCCGGGCTGCTGGCCTTGAGCATATATTCCCTTGTTACCGGCCATGGTCTGCCCTTGGCCTGCACCTTGAAGGAGACGGTTATGGTATCTCCCGGTTTATACTTTGGAATAATCCCCTGTGCTGCCTCCTCCGGGGTTGCCGGCTTCCGGAACTCAAGTGACTTGCTGCGGAAAGCCTCGGTTGCAACCTTCCCGTTTGCATCCCGTACAATCCGCCCCTGCTCATCCAGCTTGACGAAGTTCAGTCCGCTCTGGAGAGACAGCTCCACATTGATTGTGGATTGCTCCATATTAAAGGAAGCGAGATTCTCAACCTCGGCGATAATGTCAAACACGCCTTCATTGGCGTAATCGCTGTTGTCCTGGAGTGTAGAAAGCTGCTGCACCGGATCGATATAGCGGATGGAAAATACTTTGTCCGGCTCGATAATTTCACCCAGTCCGTATACCGTCTCGAACGTCTGCATCGCCTTGTCGGCGAGCACTTTCGGCTGCCAATAGAAGGCCACTGCCGAGTCAGCCGTTCCATAGTCATTCGTATCACGGGTAAAATCGAGATTCGGATTCGGGGTATAATCCCACTTGGTGTTCGCCAGGCCATTCCAATGGCCGACAATCATCTCGTCCACGAGATTGATATTGCCCTCGGCAAAATTGTTAAAGCCGTAGGCAACCACATTGGTAGCAAGCGGGTTCGTTAAATCCAGGGTGTCCCGCATAACCCAATAAGGAGGCAGCTTGTAGAATGCGACATCCTCATCGGGAATGCCCAGCTTCTTCGGATCATGGACCAGCTTGCGCTCTACCATCAGCGGCGCCCTGTAGGTCGTGCCGATCTGGAACTGCGGTCCGTCATTGCCGGCGACCATCGTATCGAGCAGAATCCGGCTTCCCAGCTCCACTTTCGCTCCGCTGCGGTTCAAAACCTCATAGCGGACGTTGACGTTACCGGCATTTTTCTTATCCGCACCGTTGGAGTAAAGCATCAAAATCTGTTTGATTTCCACGCCTTTAATTTTCCAAACCGTCTCAATTTGCCTCGTTCCATTTGGATTGCTCACAATTCGCGGAGTGGTGATTTCTGAGAACAGTCCGGAAGCGAACTTGTACGGATTTCCGAAAATATAGTCCGTTCCGTCGATTCTAAAGGTCGTAAAGGAAGTCTCCGGGTCATCGCCGCGGAACAGCATATCGACGTTCTGGTCCTTCTTGCGTATCGGCTGTCCTTCCACCGTACGGATACCGAAACGTCCAGTGCTGTTATCGACCGTTACCTTAATAAACTCATTTTGCAGCACGGTCGTCTTGGGTGCCGTTACCGCCGCTGCCACCGCCTGCATGCCGCTAATATTGGAGGTCAAAATTAATATGAGGGCAAGGAAGAGGGCTAGCGTTTTTCTCATCAGCAGCACAACTGTACCTCCTGTCTATTGGTCACATAGATTCTGTTTGCTACTATTCGACGCAATTGACCGCACAGCAGCCGTCCGCCATCTCCTAAACAGAATGACGGACTTTTTTAATTGCAGCTGCGGCTTTGCGATTTTCACAAGTCTCTTAGGACTGCTTGATCTTGGAAATGAAGAAGGTTGCGTATTCCCGCTCGCGTTCCTGATTGCGGACAATAATGGTGTACCAGCCCGCCTGAGGGAAGGTGACCGTAAATTTGCCGTTTGCCAGTTCCTCGTAAGTGAGCTTCTTGGCGATATATTTCATCTGGCCTTCACGGTACAAGCCGGATTGATAGATCAGCTCGTAGGTTCCGCGCTCATTGGCCTGTTGTTTGCCGCCGATGTCCATCAGGTTGTATCGGGAAATGCTGAACGTAACGGTATTCGTCTCGAACAGCACGGATTCACCCAGGCCTGCGGAAATAAGCGCTCCATTGCCGAAGATCAGCATGCCGTCTTCGCTAATGACGTATACGTCCTGAACAGCCGTCGACGTGTTGCCAACCTCATCCGTTGCGGTATAAGTGACCTGTTGACGCCCGGTCTTGCCAAGGTCCAGACCGCTGATGGCCACCTTGATGTTCTCCGGCATGGATACATTATCCGTCACGGTAAACCCGCCCAGGTCGGTGCGGAAGTCAAATTTCTGCTTATTCTGCACAACTCCGGCTTGCGCCTGCTTGAGCACCAGCTCAGGCGCTTTATTATCGAGGCCCGTCACCGTTACCGGAATTTTGTTCACATTGCCGAGCAGATCGGAGATCGCGATCAAAGTCTGGCCTTCGGCAGCAAAAGTTCTGGAATACGAGAAGCTTCCATCCCCCTTGCTGATCTCATTGGTGTACGAGCCGTTCTCCTGAATTGGAGCCGTACCGGCAAATACCTTGTTCGGATCTGTGGTCTTCCCGGTAATCGTCACCTTCACACTGCCCTTCGCATACTGCTTGCCGCCAATGGTCACAATTTGGCCCGACGGTACCGGATTGCCTTTCTCATCAACAAACGCGTATGCAATGTCTTCAGCCGCTGGCGCATCCGATACAATGCTGCTGATCTCTTCCCGCAGCACCGTCGTATTGCCGGATAGATCTGCAACGACAAATTCCAGTGTTCCGTTCTTCTGTGCAGAGACAGCCGGCTTGCTGTTCAACACGATGAAGTCTTTGGCTTGCGCGTCCTGCTTCTGCACTTCAAGCGTAACGCCGGAGGACAACACCACATTTCCGTCTTGATCGCGAATGGTGCCAAAGGTCTGGCTGCCGTCCAAACCATAATTGTAGGAGCGCACAAGTTTCACTCGAGGTCCTTGCTTGTCGATGTTGGACACGGTCGCAACAGCAGTCCCGATATTCCCTGCCTCATCCTTGAATTCGAAGGTGAAAGAGCCATTTTCGGTAAAGGTGTACACATTGCGCCCCTGGTTGTTCGTAATTTGCACCGGCTTGGAAGTGCCCAGCTTGACCGTCACATTGCTGTTCGTCGGTCCGGTGACCGAATATTCGATGCTTCCCATTGGCGGAGTGCCGTCGATGTTGTTCACGACAACATACAACGTCTCTTTCCGGTCAGGGTTCGCTGTGTCTGTCAGGTCGAAGGCATAATAACCGTTCGACTTCACCGTAAAGGTATTGCCCTTGCGAATCAGTACATCCGGATTCACTGCGGACGGTATAATCTTGATGCCCAGCGGAGCGCCAACCTCAATATCCACCCCGCGGTTCGGATTCACCGGTCTTGTCGTATGGAGCGTTGCAATGGCATATACCGGCTCCACCTGTGACAAGGTGCTGATTCTCAAGGCATGGGGCTCGCTCATTTTGCCTCCTGGTGTCCGGTATTTGACCATAATTTGCTGATCGGCAACCGTTCCTGCGGGAATCTTCAGGGAGGCAAAGTTGGAATACGGACGCCACTTGACCCAGCTGATACCGTAATCCGGCGACAGGGAATATTCATAACCACGCTTGTCCACGGTATCCAGACTTAGCTTGAGAACTGCTGTATAGCCGTCCTGCTCATCCCCATAGACATAGATCAGATCCGACTGGGATGGCGCTGGCTCTGTATCGCTGCCTCCTGCCCTGGAGACCTTGAACGTATCGTTGGTGTGTGCCAGTGCACGGTTGCCAGCACCGTCTGTAGCCAGCACGTACAGGCGGAAGTCCGAGATTTCACCTGGTTGAAGGCGCGAACCGTCAATGACAGCAACACCGCTCTCGGGGAGCGATTCCCACAGTGGGGAATTCTCGTCCGGCTCCAGTTCTCCATCCCTCACCCACTGGTAGCGGATGGAAAGCCCATTCTTGCTGTATGGCTCGGTAGCTGTGACCTTTACATCCTGCGAGTCCAGCGGATAGGCCACCCCATTTTTGCTGAAGGAAACAGCAGGCGGCTCGTTATCGAAATAATAGGCTTTGGAATAGTAGTAATACCTTTCGCCTTCCTTGGCCATCAGGTGCAAATATTGAATTCCGCTGCGGCCGGGATCTGCCGGAATGAGATAGTTCTCCGGGTCAGCCGCAGAGATCGTCAAATCGGTATAGCTTCCTGCGGAAGGCCGGGCTGCAGTTGTGCTGTATGCATAAGCAACTCTGTCCGGCGCAATGCCGCTAATATAGAACCGTACGTCGTGACTCTTCACATAGTCCGGATTGGACTCTGTTATAAATTCTGCATGCACGGTCTGCTGTGAATTGACAGTAACCGGTGCTTCCAGCGTCGTAATGCTTTCGTTGCCCGCATGGTCAGAAGACTTGATGTACAGCCAGTACTGCCCGTCTTCAAATACGTTGTTCAGTGTCGCGAATCTGGCCTGATTGCCGGAGAGCATCACAGGACGCCACTCCATATCGCTTGGCTGGCTGCCATCCTTCACCCATTGGTAGACTACCTGGTTGACTCCGCTGTGCTTATCTTCAATCGAAGCTTCTACCTGGACATTCATGCTCTGGTCACCCGTCACCTGGTTGAAGACTACACTTGGCGCTTTATTGTCCAGCTTCAGTGTTGTCACTGCATAACTCCAGTTGGAGTCCTCCTGCTTAAAGTCGGATAGCGGCCATACCGCTATATCCCCGTACTGGCCGACAGCCTGCATCGCCTTGTTATTGGCATAGAAAATCTGTTCTGCCTCGGAGGCATTCGGAAGCTCTGCCTTCCAAGCTTCATATTGGCCCGGATTGTCGCTTACATAGGTTTTCATCTTCGCATACTGCATCAGTTCCCTGGCTGAATCCCAGGTCATGTCCGCTGTCCATGAATGCAGGTACCACTCTCCGCTGCCATCAGTCGTCAAGGCTTCCGCAGGTGGCGCAATCAGGTTCGTCTTGTTGTTCGCGACCTGAAGCTGCACGTCCGCATATTCGCCCGGATACAGTTCATCGGACGGCTGCTTGGCGGACAGCGAGTAGCGCTTGAGCGCTGCGGACTGGTCAATCCCTTTGTCCGCAAAAGGATCATTCGGGCTTTGACTCCACCAGTAGTAGACGAGACCAACGGATGGCGAGGCTGGTCCGGTCATGTTGGAGGGCCGGTAAATTCCACGGCTAGGCCGTTCGCTTCCGCGCTGGCTTGTGTCCGGCTCGAGATGAGGGATTTTGACAGCCGGATCGTTGGCATCAATGGTCACTTTACCGTTTTTGCGGTATGTCTGGTCGTTCGCTCCTTCAGCCTCATAACGGAACCCGATGACCGGTTTCGTATTATCAATCGACAGCTTGGCCCAGTCAATTGTCGAGTTCACCAGCGACTCGTCCTGGCCGTTCTCATCCCTATGCAGTCCCTGGTAATTGGCAGGCTGCATGAGCATGTTGCCCGCATAGTCCTGGATGACATCCTTATCGGAGTCATTGCCTTTCTGGTCATTGCCGAGCGCGATGACCTTCAGCAGCGGCGCCTCCTGTTTCAATTCGTCCGTTACAAAGGCCCGGAACAGCCATTTGTCGGTATTTTCACCGGAGACGTAATAGGCCTTTATCCCGTTGTTAAAGAGCAGGAAGGTATTGGTCGCTTCATAGCCCTTTTTAACGACCGCTTCTTCGGTCAGTTGCAGGCTGAAATCGATAATGTCATTGTTGTTCAGCGTCATCCCCGTCAGAATCTCCGGCTGGATGCCGTTGCCTGCCTTCGTATATTTTGGTGCGACAGCATCGACAATGACTCTGAAGCCGCCATTGTTATAATCAAACGGATTGACGGTTTTGGACTTGAGGAAATCCAGGCTTGCCGTGCTGGCTTTGCCGGGAAAGTCTATCCTTGCCGCATTGCCCGCTGCATCCGTCAAATCGGCCTCCCTCAGCTTTTGCTCTATCGTATAGTCAATTGGCGCGCCTTCCGAGGTTCCCGTAATTTTAGGTTCAAGCGGAAGATTGCCGCTGTGATGGTATTTGGAGCCTACGTACTGGTATTCAATGCTGCTGTTCAAGTTTTTCAAGCTTGCTACGGACGTGTAGGTCCGGTTCTGCAAATATTGCTGCTCCCCTGCTGCCGGGAGCCCCGTTCCTGCCGGATTAACAAACAGCGGATGCTTGAGAAAATGCTCGAAGTAGCCGGAGTTCAAGGCTGTTGGCTTGACAGGTTCGCTGAACTGATAGGCAAGCGTAATCTTTTCATTCGCCTTGACATACAGTTCTTCTTCACCGGTATTCGGATTCGTGCGCTCCGCCCCATTGCCTGTGAAGGTGTACCCGGTCATGACCGGGGCTGTCTCATCCTTGAATCTGAAATAAAGCCCCCGGGCACCGGTCCTGCCGTCCGTGCTGTCGCGGATGCCTTTGACAGTGACCTTGATTTTTGTAGTTGGTTTCAAAACTTGGGTTGTGCTTCTTGAACCGACACCACCATGGTAGGCTCTCTCATGAATCTCGTTGACACCGTCGATATCAATCCATGCCTCGGTACCTTGATAATCCTTGCTTACGCAGATGCCAAATATGCTGCTTGTGCACTCCTCAACCCAGTGCAGATTGCTCCAGCCCACCTGAAACTGTGCATGGCCGCTGGCAGCCAGCTCCTGCAAGTAGCTGTTCTTGGATACATCAAGCTCGAATACGGCCGTTGAACCATTCGTCGAGAAAACATCCCCGCGGCCAAAATCAACTGTTACACTGCCTGGCTTGGAATAGATAAAGCCGTCTTTTTGCGAATTAAAATTGATAAAGGCGTTTGTCGCCGAATAGGTCCGGTTGCCGACACGGACTCCGTTACCGAAAAATACTTCTTTATCCCCTCCTGCCGCCTGAGCTACGCTGATGAAGAAGCCCTGCAGCGGCAACAGCAGCGTCGACAGGATCAGCAGCATGGCCAGCAGCCTATGCGTCTTGCGATTCCTAAGCAATACTACAACCTCCCTTAAAGTGCTGAATGAATGCAATTATGGTGTAATCAATGAGTCTATGTAAGTTGAACAATTAGCTTCCGACAGGATAGCCGTGTGGAATGTGAAGCGGTTTGCTTCAGCGAAAGCATGGTATTCGTTTCACGGCGGCTTATCTTCCGGGGAGTTAACTTGCCTTATAGGTTTGTGGTTTCTATCAGCCTCCAATATAGGACTTTGCAGGATTCAATTCCGGCAAGAAACGACAATTATCCTTCTTTTGCACTACTTTTTCGACACTCGCCTAAGTATAGCAACCAGCGCTGAACGAATTCTGAGCAGATTTCTGATCAAGATTGGTTAAGGGGGCGATGAGGATAGGGTGAGGATAGTGCTGAAGACTTAGTGAATGGATGATTTTCCAAGTGATATAAAATTGAGGGGGATAGTTCTGGGAAGATACATATTATGGCCTTAAAAGAGAAACGTGGTGGAATACAGCCAGTGGAGAAATATTTACGTACGATACCGAATATAATGGTGTAAATCGCGTCCTTCGTTCAAAGTCAAACGATTATTGGAGCAGAGAAAATCTGCTAAAAACCAAAATGCAACAACTCCTAGTCCTCCTGATGGATCACCTGTTTAAACTCAAATTAGAGATCATATAACTTTGCTCTTTTTAATACATTAAATCTCTGAATAGGATTTTTATGCTATAATTGATGTAGCCTACAATGGAGGTGACATCTTTGTATCAATACTTGAGCAAAGTACTCTACTTTCTTCATGCAGTACTGCTTTTTGTTTTTGGAATTTTGTTTGTCCCGCAAAAAGAGATGTGGGGGCCGGAATCAGATAAAACGATATCGAACGTGATATATGCCCCTATCTGGAAACTTTATCGTAATGGAGACATCAACGGGTATCTTCCTGTTTATGAACTAGACACATTAAGGTTATTAATAACTTTGTCTGTTATTACCCTAATACTCTATTCAGTCAACAAACTTATAATACAAAAGACATGATCCGGGTTAAGTAAGAAGTCGGACACTGATCTGGTGACCACCGGCTCCTCCGCTTATCGTGTGTATCGCTATGAAAACTGAATTGGAAGATTGAATCGGTGAGCGTTGTAAGAGAGATGGGAAATGCAGGGTCGTGATGACAAAAAAAGACGACCTCCTCCTGCAGAAGTCGTCTTCAATCTAACTTTCATTTAAGTAAACCTGGTTATTCCTGATAATTCATCCGCGTCCAATAACTTGTTAATAGGAAGCTAGCCGCTAAGCTAAGGAGCAGCATTGCAATTAAGGCCATTATAGATTCACGTCCGGCGATAATATCATAAATCATTGTTAGTGCGCTAAACAAAAAATCCAGCAAGAATGGCGACAGGTACATCGCTGCAATCAATAAGGCTACATCTGCAACGACAGCAACCGCCGTATTTTTGATCAATACAGATACAACAGCAAATACACAGGAAACTGCAGCGAATTTAATGGCGTACAGCAAATAAAATAGACCATTAAATCCCCAGCTTTGTGCAGCGGATATGACTGTCTGATCCGGCACAAGAGTTGTTGATCCGATTTTAGGCATCAGCAGCATTGAACAAATCTGACTCACAAAAAAAGTGCAGGCGATAATAAGAAGGTTGCTTAACATGAGGGTTATCAGCTTGCCAAGCATGATCGAACCGCCCTTGAATGGCCTCGTCAGTACCATTCTCAGACTTCCTGCTGCCCGGTCATCTCCAATAATGATCGCCGTAAGTACAGGCAATACGATAAACACCAGCATCAAATCCAAATTGGATAGTACCGCATGCGGCAGTGTCAGCCGATCTGCATTTTGCAGGACCGGACCGTCAACAGACTGATAGTTAATTGCTGCCAGCATGGATTTGCCCAGCATAGATTCTGAACCATTGGCAGCGGCAAAGCCCAGAGACAACAACACGGTCATACAGATCGTAAATAACAGCAGTACATAAATGATTTTACGCTTAAACAGCCGATAGCACTCACTCCGAATGATGGCATACATACTCTTCCTCCTCTTTCCTTCCTCTTAGTCCGTATAATCAACTTTACGTTCATGCCAGAGCGTGAGACTAATAAAAACCACAAGGTAAAGGAGAATCACCACCATAATATCCGCTCCCATGCCTTTAAGTCCCCCAAGAATTGAAGCAATTCCTGTGAATTGCACCTGCACAATGGATGCATACAGCAAAGCATCTACTTTTAAAATTTCCAATTGATACAATACTGTAATGATCTGGGTGTACATCATGTTCAACAGGACAAACCCGATCCCGATGCCGGCCGTCATAACCTTATTGCGGGCGATGACACTTACCCAAGCCATAAATGCCAGCATTCCAAGCATAGAGAGGTAAGCAAGAGCATAATAGCCAAATGTATACGCCCAAGCTGACCAGCCTTGAATCGGAAGATGGCTGAAAAAAGTATAAGCATAGCTCACCTTCGGCATCCATAGTTGCCCTGCCAGCCATGAAAGAATGAAACAGAGGAAAAACAGAACCAGAAAGATGCCGGAAAGCAGCATGAACTTAGCCAGCGCAATCCTCCATAGCGGATATCCTCTCATAATGATCTGCTTATAAATGCCGGACCTGCGCTCTTCGGTAATAAAGAGTGACGTATAAAATATGGCCAGCCCGTTGAAGACCAGCATAAGCTGCTCCTGAAGGACAAGATAAGGAAAGCTGATCTGCGAGGCAAAACTGGGATCATCAGGCGAAAGCCGGAAGACAAGCTGATTGTTTTTGGACAAATACAAATAGGATAAGTAAATGAGGGCGGGTATAGTCAAAAATGAGAGCCAGAACACTTTTCTCCGGCTGAATTTAAACCATTCATGCTTTAATAGAATCAGCACACTATTCGCCCCCGGCCATTAAATGGAGAAATGCATCCTCTAAATGCCCAGTGCCACCGGCTGACAGTATGCTGTCCTTACTGCCCTGCTTCACAATCCTGCCGCGGGAGATAATGATAAAATCGTCACATAGTTTCTCGAGTTCACCGAGCAGATGGCTGGAAATAAGCATTGTAACTCCCCGCTCCCGGTTCAGTTTCAATATAATATCCCGTATTTCTTTGGTTACAACCGGGTCCAGCCCATTCGTCGGCTCATCCAAAATGAGAATTTCAGGATTGTTCAGAAGGGCCTGGGCGATACCGAGGCGCTGCTTCATTCCCAGTGAGTACCCCTTCACCTTATTGTGCTCCCTGCCTTGCAAACCTACTAGCGCAATGACCTCTCTAATTCTTGCGCGGCGGGTTCTCTGGTTCATTGTAGAATCCAATAATGCCAAGGCATACAGATTTTGATACCCGGTCATATAAGAGGAGAATACCGGCATTTCGACCATAGCCCCAACATTCTTGAGCGCCCTTGTCTTATCATGAATCGGAATTCCACTGAGCTTAACGGTCCCGCTACAGGAAATCAGTCCCGTCAAAATGCGGATCATAGTCGTCTTCCCGGCTCCGTTAGGCCCGATGAATCCAGTAATACTATTCTTTTTTACTGTGAAGCTTACATTATTCAATACTTGCCTTCTGGATAGTGTTTTGCTTACGTTCTCCACTTCAATGATTCGGCTCATGGCAGCACTTCCTTTCCTTCAAACACTATAAAGGATAAGTATAAGGTATTCATAAGATCGTTTTTGACTATGCAAAAAACCGCTGGAGTCTACCCAGCGGCTGCGATATAAGCTTTACAATTCATTAGACTTCCGGTGCAATGCCAGAATTATCAGACGGCTCGATAATATAAAAATCGACAACAGCCCCGCCATGAGGAGCATTCCATGCTTTTATTTCTCCGCCAAAGTTAGTCACAATCCTTTTGGCTATGTACAGCCCAAGTCCAAAATGATCTTTATAATAGGCCTCCTGGTACATTGCATCAAACAGGGCTGTTGTATCCTCCTGCTTAAAGCCTTCGCCTGTATCCGTGCAGCGGAAACAGATTTTGGAGACGCTGCTGTTCAGAGGTTCATCATGCACCTCCAGCCTGATTTCTCCAGTTCGTGTAAATCGCAGACTGTTATAAAGCACATTATCCAGTACCCGGACCAGCATAGATTCATCGAGCATAAATATAGGTTTGCTCAAGTGAATGCTGAACCGGATCGTCAAGCCCTTTAAATGAGCCATAGCCGTAAATTCTCTCTTTTTGTCTAACAGCATCTGTTCAAGTTTGACAGGCTCATCATGCAGTGCGAAGTCCACTTTCTCCACTTTATACAAAATGACCAGGTTATTCGTCAGATTAACCATCTTGTTGCAGCTGCTTTTAATGGTCTCAAAATGCTTTTTGATACACATTTTGGAGTCCAATAACTGTTCCATCAGCTCTACTTGCCCTTTAATAACGGTAATTGGGGTGCGGATATCATGCGCAATGGATTGAACCATCATGCTCCGCTCTTTTTCCATCATATGAAGATTTGTGATCGCCTCCTTTAGTGAGGTGACCATTGCATTGAAGGATTCACGTATTACGTTGAATTCCTTCCCGTTCATTTCAGCAAGGGCAACATTCAAATTCCCGGTCGCAATATCTTCCGCTCCTTGAAGAAACAAAGAGATATTTTGCGACATCCTCCGGTACAGCTGCTTGGTAAAGAGAACAAGATACACAATAAAGAAGAGAACTGGAGACAAGATGAGAAATACGTATAGAGTCACAGACAAAGGATGATCCTTATAATTGTTTAAGACATAACCAAAAGGGGCCTTGAGCAAATATATTCCCTGCAGAGTCTTGTCCTGCATAATCGGAATATAACGGTAGACATAGCTGCTCCTGACAATCTCCTTGTTGAGGTTCTTCCATAAGTCAAACTCTGATCCGTTTATTATTATATCTCCGTACAGGTGATTGCCGGAAAGGTCCAATACCTCGGCCTGAAGCTGATTGGACATAGAGCTTAAATCCGGCAGCCGGCCCCCCATAATCGCATCTCCTTGATCTCTTACCAATTTCTCAATCGTGTCAAAATATTTCGCATAGTAATCCGTAGACTTTGCTGTATCGCTGAAAATGAAGAGAATTAGGAGCACGTAGGCCACAACAGTAGAGAGGATTGTAAAGCCCACTACTTTGACAACAAGCAAATAAAAATCATGCTTGAGCGTCCGATGCTTCATACCGGGTTTTCCCACCTGTAGCCCAGTCCATACAGTGTTTTAATATAATTATGGTTCGGATCACATTTTTTAATTTTTTTACGAATATTTTTAATGACTTCTGTGACGGATTCATAGCAGCTTGTAGAATCATTTCCCCAAATACGTTCGAACAGATCCTCTTTGGTAAATGTCCTTCCCTTATGCGACACTAAAAACTTAATGACCTGAAATTCCTTTTTGGTCAAATATAGCGAGCCTGTTGGAGTTAGTAATATCTTCTCTTCCAAATCGATAGCAAGCCGTCCGGCAACCAGTCTTGACGATATCTCGCTTCCCTTCATTCGTTTGTCGCGGCGGATATGGCTTTCAATTCTTGCCTTCAGCTCGGCAAGACTGAACGGCTTTGTTATATAATCGTCCCCACCAATGGACAGCGCCTTTATTTTATCCTCTTCCAAAGATTTTGCGCTTAAAAAAAGAATCGGACTTTGCACCTGATCCCGAATCCGGCTGCACAGCCCCAATCCATCGAGGTCCGGCATCATGACATCCAAAATAATCAAGTCATAAGTCGTTGCCGGCAGCACACGAAGCGCATGGTTGCCGCTATTAACCGTGACAACCTCATATTGATAAATTTCAAGATATTGCTGAATCATGGTACAAATATCCTCGTCATCATCTACCACAAGCACCCGATTCATTGTTTAACACCTCCGTAGCAAAAAGGCAGCATCCCATGGCGTCTTTTTCCCTTTGTATATAGCAAGCAGGGCAAGCACTGCCCCGGCTGCGCCGTCGATAAGCCCGACATTATGGTATTGCTTCATGTCCTCCTGATTCCTCTCTAATGTCTCAAAACCAAAGGGCGTATCTTCCCTGTACATGGATATGACCTGTTCGCCAAGAAGAAAACTCAGCTGCAAAAACTCCTCATCATCAGTCTCTTCATAAAAGCGGTGCACGATATAAGCGAGGCCTGATAATCCATGGCAAAATGTGGGGCAGTATATTTCTTTTTGACGGCGGGCCGCCTGCTTCATTGCACGAGTAGCCAATAGAATATAATGCTCTTCTTCCATAAGCTTTCCTGCTATTAGCAAAGAATAAGCGACCCCGGGAGAACCATAGCACCATGCATCTCTGGTATACCTGCCTGTTAGGTTGCCACTATTATATTCTTGCAGAGAAATGTGTGAACCCCAAAATATTTCATCCTCAGATTCGATCCGATGCTCCACCAAAAATTGTGCAAGTTTGCGGATGCATTCATTCTGGCCCGGCTCGTTAATTCCCACGCTGTGCGCTTGGCACAACGTAATTAAGAGAGAAGGGACGCCGTGGGATAATCCGATATTAAAGCAGCCCTCAGGCCAGCGCTGTGCATCCCGCGGTGAGAATTGTTTCTCTGAGGAAATGTACCAGCCGGGAATTGCCTCGCTGTTTAATTGTTTGTCCCGGCATACGTAAAGAAGGCACTGGATAATCTTCCGGCTTGCTTCGTACATAGCAGGGTCCTGGTGAAATAGCAGCGTATACGCGGTAATCCCTGTGATGCCGGAGATCGGATCGTAATCCCCCATGCTAATATCGTCTTGCCCGCGAATATGCTCCAGATGCTCATCAATGCGTTCCGTGATAATTGCATTCAAATTAGCGATGAAGGAGCCGTAACGCTGTCCTTGCCTGGAGACACAGACCGAAGCAAGAGCGACACCGGCAGCCCCGCTGAACATGGAGAGCGAATGAATGCCTTCCTCCTGTAAATGCCGGCCAATCCGCTGCATGTATTGATGGGCGATACGATCCCAATCCCGATCCGGGTAATGTTCGTTCATCTCCCCATATAGCATACAGATTGCAGGCAGACCGTGGCTTAATGCTAATTCGTGAAAGGGGTTGACCAATCCTTCTCCCGTGTCTATAAAATTCCCTTTTTCATTCACAACTTCTAATATGTTCTCGTAATTTTGAAGCTTGTCTGCAACACTAGCAACAATCTGATCTACAGCTTCATGCATCCATGAACTCCTCCTGCTTGTAACCGGTTATTTTGGCCCGCTCCAACTCATGCATTTCCTTGTACAAAGATACAGATTCCAACAACTGCTCGTGTGTGCCTTCCCCGATGATTTCTCCCTGATCCATGACAATGATCCGATCGGCTAGCATAGCTGTAGATAGACGATGGGAAATAAAAATGCCGATTTTATCCTTAGTCATTTGCAGGAACATGTCAATAATCTGTTTTTCTGCTACAGGGTCGAGCGCTGAGCTGGGCTCATCGAGGATGTACAGCGAAGCGTCCCGGAAGAAAGAGCGCGCTATCGCTACTTTTTGCCATTGACCGCCTGAGAATTGCTTGCCTTCATTAAACCATAGTCCCATTTGGGTATCGGGGTCACTCACAAAATCAACGCGTGCCTTCGATAACGCACTCCGAATTTTAGCTTCGTCATTCATTGAATCAATCTGGCCAAAGGCTACATTTTCCCGTAAGGTTAATTCATACTTTACAAAATCCTGAAACAACGCCGCGACACACGCTTGAAGTTGCTTCGTATCATAATCGTTAATCGAATGGCGATTGTAATGAATCATGCCATCGTTGACCTCATACATTTTTAAGAGCAATTTTACGAGTGTGCTTTTACCTGAACCATTCGTGCCTACAATTGCAATTCGCTCTCCCTTTCGAAAGCTCAGATTAATATTTTTAAGAACCTGTGTATTGGAGGAAGGGTAAACAAAGGACAAATCATAGATATCAATTTGCTCAATGTCTTTAATAGAATGCAATCCGGGTTGCTCCGGCTTGTTCTCCTCCATAGATAAAAAATCGAAAAGCTGGCTCATATATAAATGATTCTGATATAGGGTGTAAATGGAAGTGATAATCGACTTGGAGTTGCTCTGAATCAGACCAAGCGCCTTAATATAGCCCACCACAGTCCCGATAAGAATCTCTCCGAGATACGCGGAGTATATAATGATAAACAATACAATACCCGAGCAAACTTGTTCGATGAATTCAAACAAGGCGGTAAACAGCGTCCTCCGCTTCAATAAAGTGATATCCTGCTTGATAATCGTTCGATTGATACGCTCAAACTTCTTCAAGACATAGCTGGAGATGCCGTACAGCTTGATCTCCTTGAAGGTAATATCTTTGGTAAGCAAATAGGTAAGATACCAGCTCTTTCTTCTCTCAGACGTACGCTGCAATTCCACAAGGTACTCCCGCTGCCCGATCCGAAAAAAATAAGTGGAAAACATGAGCGGGATCAGAAGCAGAATTAGGAGTGTCCAGGGTTTCCAGTTAAACAGAATGACAGCCGAAGACACAAGTGTAATCGCTGCCGTGATGAGTGCAATGATCATCTGGAATATCTGATAGGGCCGATAGGCGACTTCACTTTGCACCCTCTGCAGCTTGTCATAGATTTGAGCATCTTCGAAATGTTTTAGAGACAGCCTGCTGCATTTTTCCATAATGCTGAAATTAATTTTGAACTGGAGAATCGGCTCGAATTTCCCTTCCACATAACTCTTGATATTGGCAATCACATCACTATACAGATGAAGTCCCATATAGATACCGAAAGCCCATATAATAGCATGGAAAGAACCGGATATAATCATATTCAACAAATACTGTGACCCCAACAAAGTCAAAATCGGAGAGAAACCTGCCAGCAAGCTGAGCAATATGATCAAATAAAAATTCCGCTTATTGGAAGAAGCGACCAGCTTCAATGTTTTGGGAAGAAGCCGCATCGTCTCCCGAATATCCTTCCAGGTTACACGATCGTTTACCATTCCCGTGTCTTGGGTTGAATTTTCGCTCATAAGGCTTCCCGCTTTCTCAAGCTTTTTGGTTAAGCGCGGACCAAATGCTGATAATATTTTTGCAGCGCATACAGCGTATGACATGCCAGTGCCCGTAGCTTATCCTCCAGTTTCCGGTCAATACCAAACAACCGGTTACAATGCATATGAAGCAAACTATCTACGATTGCCCACGGGTGCGTGGACAATTGCTCCGTATTGTTATGGATCAGGCGGCTATAGCTTTGTACAGCCATTGTTCTCTCATCCAATATTTCCAGCATCAGTTCCCCTTGGGACAACTGCCTCATTTCCTTCCAGTTATCGATCGGATTGCATAACTTCATAAGTTCGGAACGATGGGCCTTGAACGAATCCCTGTAGTCGCCCTGATCGACCTGGGCGGACAAAAATTCGAGCATCATCGCACTATCCCACCCCCACTGCTCCATAAACCGGATGAGTACGGCCGTACCCATGACTTCATTGGACCAGTCGATATGATGCTTGCGTGCTTGAATGAGCTTCTCCGCAACAACACTATCCTGACAAAAGACATGTTCGGCAGCGTCTATGAAATCCGCTCCCCCATAACGTTCGAGCTCCCGATCATAGCAGTCGATGACAAAATGACTGATAAGCCCTTTATCCATCAAGGAGCGCAGCCAATTCCGGATAACCGGAAAAGCCTCCTGCAACCGGCCGGACTGCCCCCGGAGCCTCAGACGGATATGAGGCTTCGGGTCCGCATAACGAATATAAAAGTGCTCTTCTACAAGTCCCCGCTCTGTCAAGCCCTGCATAGCCTCTTGAAACTGGTACCCGATTAATTCCTCTTCTCTGGACCTCGCCCCGTAAAGTTTAAGGTAGAGCCACTGCTCAAAAGGAAGCTGGAGCCGCTCAGGCGACCGGCTTGAAATCTCTTGCAGGCGATAATCAGACAGGACAGGTGCCGGTTTTTGCATTCGTGGCTGATGCACCTTTACCATCGGAATAATAATCTCCCGGACATAACGCTCTCCGGATATGTTATGCCTGTCATCCAATAGCGGCTCACAGGCGGTCAGACTCACACCCGTTTGCTGGTTTGTAAATTCATGATAGAGAATGCGCAGACTTTTATCGTCTTCTAAATGAATAAGCACACGATTATCACCAGATGTAATATACACAAGCCGAGGTACACGAAACTTGGTACGGTAGCCTGAAAAAGCTTCCTTAAAATGCTCAAAGCTGCTTGTCTTGCCAATAGGTATAAAAAGAGAGTGAAGAAGCCACCTCTCTGGGGCAAGGATAAAACGGCCATATTTAATGCCTGGAGTATAGGGAACATTCTGAAAAACGATTTCCCAAGGAATATTATACCATTTCCGTTCTCCTTCCAGGCCAATATCATGCAAAAAACGAACAGAATTAGGTGCAATTTGAGGATTTAACATATTATGAAAGTAAAAAGCAACTTTTTTGTTCAGACGTTTGCTTTTGGCATAAAAAACAGAACCTTCCACTCCAATCACAATATCATCCAGCGACAATGCATGAACACTATCTCTCGAATTATTTGTAAATAGCGCCATCTCATAATCGTTCCCATGTATATTCCGCGTTACATTGGCATGACGCAGCTCATTAGGCAAATAGGAGACTTCACAGCTAACATATTCATCCCGATCCGTAACCAAATGATATCTTTCTTTCAGCGTTTCGAAGAAAGCTTCAGGAGTATTCATAATATGTGAGAACCGTCCAAAGCTCTTCCCTGCTTTAGTTGCTCCAACATTTGGTCCCAGACAATACTGATATTCACCTGAATGATTCTTCATAACCATCAAGTTAATATCCAATGATTGTGGAAGTTCTTGATAGGGGCAACCCGATAGTCCAAGGGAATCAATCTCATTATCTTTAAGCTCAATATAAGGATCCCGTTGAAGGAGTGCCTCTGCATACTTGTTCCAGAGATAGGCCTGCACCTTGTCATCCAGTATCCGTTTAACTCCGCTTTCAGTCCTTAAGCTGGGCGGATTTGTATATGTAAGCGGAGCGCCAATCCCTAAATCCTCATCGATCATTTCCAGAAGCGGGATCTCACGGCCTTCTCCGTACTTTTCAATGAAATCTTGACGATAACTATTCATTGGAGTACTTGCCTCTTCTGCGGGTGGAGACAGCTTCAGCAACATCTCTATTAAATGACTGACATCCTTGGAGACCGCAGCATCGAGTTGAATTTGCTCTCCTTGCAGTGCCAAATCTACCTGCAATGGCGTTGCGGATAATGCAACTTCATTCATCATTTGATATAAGTCCAGATAACTCTGCTCGCCAGAGCCAAGGGGCGTGCGGTTGTATGCCTCAATCTGCCGTGCAATCATTTTCAGCTGTTCTACAATATCTTCCTCTCCAACAGTTGACTGCAGCTGCCGAATAAGGTAGTCGAATTGATTCAATACAGTGAGCGGCGGCCTAATATTGGATATCAGATATTCTTTCTCGATGAGCTCAAGCAAAAAGGAATGCATTTTCTCTTCGGTAATACCAGCATAATGTTCCATTAAAAGCTGTTCGAGCTGCTGGAATGGCACAGGCTGCCCGGCAGCCTCAAAAATCAGCAAACAAGCCTTCGTCGCCCGGATATTGACTTCCTGAACTTGCTTAATTTCTTCCTTCAGTGTAGAGTGCGGCAGAACTACACGGTCGCCTTTTATAAAAATGCTTGAATTCCTCGAATATTGAAGATGGGATGCGTAATCCAGTTCAATTTGCTTGACTACTTTCATCAGCCATTGCAGATCAGGCCTTGCTTTTTTTGCATAGGAAGCATGTGCCGGCCAAAGTGAGTTACCCTCTGCCATGCGTCCAAATCCTACACCGGAGAAAAGTCCGAATGGAGTTGGGCGGGTACTCATGCGAATGACATACTTATATAGTGAATTGAGAAATTGTTCTTTCTTTTTAATTGTTTTACCTTCAGCAAAGCTATTCATCGTCTCATACAGATTCTTGCTGGCAACAAGGATGCTCTCCCGAATAACCTGATCCCTGCACCACCCCTGAATAACATGAGCTGCGTCTGCGCCCGTCACATTCGGATCAAAAAAATTAGCATGCACCGAGAAGGGCAATATAGCGGACCGAAGCATGAACGTCCCGGTGTCCTGAAACAAAGTATCACCCATTTACGATCCCCCTCTATTATTGCGTATTGATTAACCTTTGCATGACTGCTTCTTTTTCTCGTATAACTTTAGAAGGTACAAAGACATCCGGTTAATGGATACTCTTCGTACCTTCTATTGTCGATTACGCTATGTGTTTATAAGACCTTAAAAATTAACACTTAATACAGGAATGGGAAATTTCACAACCCTTGGTAAAACACATGAGAACACCTGTGATACAGCCAGGGGTACAAAGGCTTTTGCTCGTAATTTTCGGTTCAATCTTACCTGCGGAAGTCTTAATTTGCACATCCAATTCGAAATCATCCAAGTTTGCCATTTGTATCAATCTCCTCTACAAAATGATTTATATAATCATTGAATAAATCTGATAGATTTGCCCATTATCAGCCACTCAATGAGTATACACAAAAATACTATAATTTCCATTAGAACCAATTAAATTACTTTATAACAAAATAATAGTTTGTAAATCTAAGGAATTTATAATATTCGGGTATTTTTATATAAAAAGTACATAAGTTTAAATCTTTATTTTGCCGATACAATAACTAGGGATTAGAAATATGAAATTTATTTTCGGATGTAATTATGGAATTATATAATAAATATGAAAGCAGGATCATAAGGTTTAGAGGATATTTTGGAAAAAAAGAGCCTTTAGAATTGATTCTAAGGCTCTTTCCGAGGTTGGAGGAACATTATATATCGCCTAAAGCGACCGGATTTTTGGGGTTTTGACTAGTCAGAATCGGATTCTATCACACAGCATCAATTGTATACGCACTCTGCTTTCTCACAAATCGCTCCATCCGCTCCAGCGCCTTATCGAGTTGCTCCGGCGCCACCGAATAGGAGCAGCGGATAAAGCCTGCACCGCCTTCACCGAAAACGGTACCCGGTACGACACCCACTCCCATTTCCTGCATGAGCTCTATTGCAAACTGTTCAGATGTAAGTCCGGTACCCGTGATGGAAGGAAAAACATAAAACGCCCCCTCTGGCAAATGGCAAGGCAGTCCGATATCGCGCAGTCCTTGAACGAAGCTGTTTCTGCGTTGCTCATAAGCAGCAATCATCCGGTCCTTTGCCTCAATGCCGTTGCGCAGCGATTCCAAGGCTGCAATCTGCCCGATCGCCGGTGCGCACATGGCCGTGTACTGATGAATTTTGAGCATGGCTCCGATCAGTTCGCCTTGTCCGCAAGCATAGCCGATCCGCCAGCCTGTCATCGCGAATGCCTTTGAGAAGCCGTTGATGACAATCGTCCGCTCCATCATCCCAGGCAGCGATGCAATACTGACATGCTTGCGTCCGTACGTAAGCTCACAGTACACTTCATCAGACAGCACGATCAGATCGTGCTCTTTGATCACTTCAATTACCGGAAGCCAGTCCTCATGCGTCATGACAGCTCCTGTCGGATTATTCGGGTAATTGAGCATTATGATTCTCGAACGCGGCGTCAATTGCGCCTTCAATGCTTCTGCCGTAAGCTTGAATTGCCGGTCAGCCGATGTCGGAACCGGGACCGTCTTTCCTCCATTAATCGAGACAATCGGGGAGTACGCAATATAGCTTGGTACAGGAATCAACACCTCATCTCCCGGGCGGATAAAGGTCCGCAGCGCCAAGTCCACAGCCTCACTCGTCCCCACTGTAACCAGCACCTCGCTGCCCGGCTCATAGCGAAGCCCCCAGCTTTGCTGCAAGTAGCGCGCGATCTCCTCACGCAGCTCCACAATACCGGCATTAGAGGTATACTTGGTAAAGCCCTCATTCAAGGCACGAATACAGGCATCCCGGACATGCTCGGGCGTTACAAAATCCGGCTCTCCTACGCCAAGTGAAATCGTGTCCTCGCCTTTCAGATCAAAAAAAGCGCGTATTCCTGATGGCGGTATATCCCGTACAAGCGGTGTAATCCATTCGTTAGCCATGACTCAGCACTCCCTGATTCTCGTTAGACTTGCCGTTGCCAGCTGTCTTTTCTGTATTCGTATCTTCCACTGAATCTGCGGCTTTTTGAACTTTGTCCAGAGATAATTGAATAATCCGGTCAAGCAGACTGCTGTAAGTCATACCGGCCGCTTCTGCACTTTTAGGCAGCAGACTTGTTTTCGTCATTCCCGGAAGCGTGTTCACTTCAAGCACATAAGGAATTCCGTTTCTTAGCATCATATCCACACGGGCGTAGACACTGCATTTCAACGCACGATAGCTGCCCAGCGCCGCGGAATGTACCCGTTCATGAACCTCAGCTGGCAATTGGACAACTTCTTCCAATGCTCCGCCTTCCTCATACTTGGCTGAAAAATCGAACCAGTCCGAGCCATTCGCCTGAATGCGAATAATCGGCAGCAGCTCCCCGTCTATAACGGCACAGGTGATCTCTTCACCCTGAATAAATTGTTCAATCATGACCTCTGTATCCCAGCGGAAAGCGTCCTCGACCGCTGCCCGCAATGCTTCGCGATTTCTCACAATATGGGTTCCAATGCTGGAACCGCCGGAATTCGGCTTAACCACGACAGGGTAGCCCAGTCTCTCGACCGCTTCAGCAGAATAATCGCTTATGCTGCTCCAGCACAGCCAGTCGGCAGTGGAAATGCCTTCGACGCGAAGCAGCTTTTTCGACAAGTCCTTGTTCATGCAAATACTGCTGGACAATACGCCGCTGCCTGTATACGGGATGCCCATTGTTTCCAGGGTGCCTTGAACGGTGCCATCCTCTCCGTAGGAGCCGTGCAGGGCCAGCAGAGCCAGATCAAGACCTTTTGCTTTCTCGGTCAGCTCTTCGCGGCTCGTGATGTCGATGGGAATCACTTCATACTTGCTTCGGTCCAGATTCGCCAAAATTCCTTTGCCCGATTGAAGCGATACCTCACGCTCTGATGATACCCCGCCCATAATAACTCCGATCTTCATGTTAAGCACCTCTTATCCCAGTAATGTTTTGGCGATTTCGCCGATCATCTTGATTCCTTTGACAATATCCTCATCCGTTACGCGGGAGAAGCCCAGCCGCATGGTGTTCTTGCCCCGTCCATCCGTGAAAAATATATCCCCCGGTGTAAAAATGACCCCCTGCTCCGAGCATGCATCCAGCAGCTTCCGGGTACTGAAACCTTCCTCAAACGTCACGAACAAATGCAGGCCGCCATGGCCAGAAACCTCTGCGAACGGAATATATTCCTTGCAGCTTTGCATCGTTAATTCATATTTGCGCTTATATTCCGCGCGCGCGCGCTTTAAATATTTCTCCAAATTCCCGTTGTGCAAGTATTGAAACAATATAGACTGATCCAATGTGGAGGTATGAATCGTACGCGCTCTTTTCATGCTTTCCAAGTACCCGATCAATTCCGAGTCCGCGAGTACCCAGCCGACCCGCAGGCCCGGGAATAATACCTTGGAGAAGCTCCCCAAATAAATAACGTTGTTGCCGCTGCCCGCCGCGGCCATGATCGGCGCTACATGAGCCCCGCTGTAACGAAGCTCCTCATTGAAGCCGTCTTCAATGACCGGAATCCGGTATTCGTTCATCAGGCGCATCACTTCCTGGCGCTTCTCGGGCGACATGACAATCCCCGTCGGATTGTGGTAAGAAGGCACCAGATAGGCGCAATCATAGGCTTTTGTAGACAATGCCCGTTCCAGCTCTCCAATATGGATGCCATCATTCTCCATTGGAATGCCGGTAATCGCGAAGCCATGCAGCTTCAGATTCTTGATCGCTGTATTATGGGTCGGATTCTCACACAGCACTCTGCCGCTTCGTCTGCCCAGCGCTGACAGCACGATATCGATCCCTTCCGTAAACCCGTTGGTGATCAGAATATCCTTGCCCTTCAAATCGACACCCTTGTGCTCCATATAGTTAAGCAAATAATCGATCAGCGGCTTGTAGCCTTTGGCATAGCCGTAGTTGAGCAGGATATCCCCTTCTACGGACATCCTGTCCATGAATGCCCGCTTCACATTGCCAAGGTCAAACAGTTTCTCATCCGGTGCAATACTTGTAAAAGAAATCGCCCCTCTGTGGGCGCTTATACCGTGCTTCATCAGGTCCAGCTTCTCAGCCAAGCGGGCATGATCGCTAATACGGTCCTTCCAATCAATCCGCAGCGACTGGGCGGCCGTTCCGCCGGAAGCGGCTGCAACAAAGCTGCCCTTCCCCTGAATCACATAAGTAAATCCGTCATCCTCCAGCTCGGCGTAAGCGGAAATGACCGTATTGCGGCTTACCTTCAACAGCCCGCTCAGCTCGCGGGTGGAAGGCAGTTTCTGGTAGGGCTGCAGAGCCCCTTTTATAATTAAACGTTTGACGTAATCTTTCACTTGTATATAAACCGGCCGATCGTCTACCGGCTTAAAGTCATTAAACATCCGAACATCGCCCCCATAGCTATAATGTCACACAATGCGTTATAAAAAAAGAACCACCTGGCTGGATTTTTTATCCGGCTGTGGTTCTAGGGAGATTAAGCTATAAAATGCAAGACTCATGTATTTTTAGTATTTCAATATTCTGGAATAACCCACACGTAAACTATTCCGAATCAAGCATGAAAGTATTTCAGATGCTGGTTATATTCATAACCTATTAAAATTAAAACTATCAGTTAATATCAACCGGAATATATGCTATAATTTACCTTATGGACTGAATAGTGGTGGATATTCAGACCACGGCGCAGCGTCCCGGAAGGGGGTGACGCCGATGGTCATGCTTGTGGCATTCTATGATGTGCTGCGTTGGATCGTGACGATACTGAGCCTAGCGTTTAGTATTCGTAAGCTCTATCGCTGGACTTCTCGTAAAGTGCGCAACAAGCGAAAAACCACCGCTAAATAGGTTGACCGCCTACGGTGGTTTTCGCTTGATCTAAGTTTTTAGACTCACGCGCGCCGTGGTGATCCACAGCCTTTCATGTTCCTGGAAGGAGTCTTTACCGTTCGCAGCGGTGAAGGCTCTTTTTAGTATATGGCAACTTCAGCCACAACTATACAATTGAATAGCTATCTGTAGTATAGCATAGTTCCTGGAAAAAGTTCAATTCAGTTAAACGCTGCTCCTGCACGGTGGTTGTAGCGTTTTAAGACTGAATTCAAAAAAGTTCAAAAGGAGTTTATATGATAACCATGTGCTCATTTGGCAAAAATGATAAAATAGATATACTCATACGACAGCAAAAAGGAGCGTAATGCAATGGCAGCTTCCAAAAAACAATTAAAAACATGCAGCAAAGGACATCAATTTTATAAAACCAGCGATTGTCCCGCATGCCCGGTCTGTGAGCAGGAAAACAAACCTGATAGCGGATTTCTGTCCTTGCTTTCTGCCCCGGCAAGGCGGGCATTGGAGCACAACGGAATCACGACACTGCAGCAGCTTGCCACATACAGTGAAAAAGAAATTTTGCAATTCCATGGCATGGGTCCCGCCTCATTGCCAAAACTCCGAACAGCTTTGGCAGAAAGCGGACTGGCCTTTAAAAGCTAAGGTGTTATAATTTCCGGCTTATTCGTCCAGCTACATGTCTGGTCCATCAAACCGAAATAATCTGCATGCAATTCCGAATTTCCTGAACGGCTGAAGGCTGGCGCCATTCTCTCCGGTAACCCAAACAGGCACAGATTAGCTCTATTCCATGGTAGTCCAGCTTTTTTCTGTAATGCACATGGCCCATGATGCCATACCTCACCTCGTATTTCCTGTAAAGCTCCGCATATTCCGTGCTGCCGAGGAAAGCGTTGAAATATTCCCAGACCGGATGAGGCGTCGGAACTTTGAAATGGGAATGTGACAGCATGTGCGTCACCATAATAACCGGCTTGCCGCGGTATGCTTCCAGCTCGTTCTCCAAACGCTCCTTAAAATACTGGTGCACATCGCGATTGCTCATTCCCCAGTTGACCCAATGGCCGTCATGCCACATCCTGTCCATTGCCTGCATTTGATCAAATTGCTCCGTGCTATACTTGCTGTCCCCCATTGTGTAGTCGTACCAACCTGAGCTCCCAATGACAACCCAGCCGTTATCCAGTTCAAATGGACGCTCGCACAAATTCCCTTCATACGTCTGAAACTGCTTGTACACCTGCCATGTATCTTTAATGCCATTAACCTTGCTCCAATAATCATGATTGCCCGGAACAAACAGTACAGGTATTCCGGATTGAGCCTTAAGCGAAGAAAGGACCGCAAGGCTGCGATTGACATCATTGGAGATATCTCCGGCAATAATTAAAGCGTCAAGCTTGTTCTCATTCGAAACCTCAAGCAATGCTTCTTCTATTGAAGGTCCGTCAGCCGCTTCATTTATATCTACGTGCAAATCCGAAATCACACCAATGTTCATGGCATATCCTCTCCCCATCTTCTTGCCTGAATGATTTCCGGCCCGCCCGTAAGTTTCACAGCAAACGAAAAACCACCGCTAAATAGGTTTCAGAGGCCTACGGTGGTTTCTCGCTAGTAATAACTTTTAGTTTGCTGGCACGCCGTGGTGATCCTTAGCCTGTCAATCCTGAGAGGTCTTAACCACTCGCAGCGGAGGAAGACTCCCTTTTCGTATCCGGCCTCTATGTCCAACTTCATATAATTGAATATTTCTCGATAGTATATCACATTTTCTGGAAGCCTTCCAATTGAGTAAAGACACCATGATGAACGATTGCCATAAAACTCACTGCGTCTGCCGGAGCTAGATTGTAATGATCTGGATGCAATCGCGAATTTCCTGAACCGCCGATTCCTGACGCCATTCCTTGCGGTAGCCGAGACAAGCACAAATCAGCTCTGTACCTTCAAAATTATGCGTTTTCCTGTAGTGGACATGGCCCATAATTCCATATTTGACCCCGTACCGCTGATAGAGCTCCGCATAATCCGTGCTGCCGAGAAAGGCATTGAAATAGGACCATTGCGGATGAGGCATCGGCACTTTAAAAAACGGATGCGTCAGCATATGGGTAACCATAATAACCGGCTTCCCGCTATGCTGCTCCAGCTCCTTCTCCAGCCGCTCATAAAAATAGCGGTGAATGTTCGGATTGCTCATTCTCCAATCCACATACAGGCTATCCTGCCACGTCCGGTCCATCGCATGCATCTGCTCGAACTGCTCGATGGAATATCCCGGCTCACCCATCGTGTAGTCATACCAGCCGGAATTACCGATGACGATCCAGCCGTTATCCAGCGCATACGGTCGCTCAACCAGACAGCCCTCATAGGTCTGAAACTGCTTGTAAATCTCCCAAGTGTCCTTAATGCCGTTGTCTTTGCTCCAATAATCGTGATTGCCGGGAATGAATAATACCGGAATGCCGCTATGCTCCCTGAGCCACTTGAGCACCGCGATACTGCGAATCGCATCATTGGAGATATCCCCGGCGATGATCAAGGTATCCAGCTTGCGCTCCAACACGACCTGAAGCAGCGCTTCTTCAATGGATGGTTCATCCGGCTGCTCATTAAGATCAACATGCAAATCTGATATAACGCCAATATTCACAGCATTCATTCCCCTTCTGCATAAATGTGACAGCTAACCTCATGCCCGGAACCCACTTTCCTTAATTGCGGCACTTCACTTCGGCATATATCCATGACTGCGGGACATCTGGGATGGAAGGCACAGCCGCCCGGAGGCTCAATGGGATTGGGCACATCGCCTTGAAGCACAGCATGCTCCTTGCGTTTATGAACATCAGGGACAGCGGAAAATAACGCCCGAGTATACGGATGAAGCGGTCCCTTATCCGCAACCCCGGCTTCAAAGATCTCCACGATTTTCCCCAGGTACATGACGCCAATGCGGTCGCTAATATACTCCACCACATTCAGATCATGGGAAATGAACAAATAGGTCAAACCGCGCTTTTCCTGCAACTCCTTTAACAAATTCAGAATTTGCGACTGGACGGAAACGTCGAGCGCGGATACTGCTTCATCAATGACAATAAACTTTGGCTCAAGAACTAATGCGGCGGCAATGCCGACACGCTGCTTTTGCCCGCCGCTTAGTTCATGCGGGTACCGGTCCATATAACTGGCATCCAGCCCGACCTGCTCAAGCGTCTCCGAAACGATCTTTCTTCTCTGCAGCTTGTCTCCAATCCGGTGAATGATGAGCGGCTCCTCAAGCGTCCAGCCAATCGTCTTCTTCGGGTTCAGGGAGGAGTAGGGGTCCTGGAACACGATTTGAATGTCCCGCCGCAGCGCCTTCATCCGGCTTTCCGATAGTCCCGAGACCGGTTCTCCTTGAAAATACAGCTCTCCTTCTGTCTGCTTGACGAGTTGCACAAGCATCTGTCCTGTCGTTGATTTGCCGCAGCCGCTCTCGCCAACCAGTCCGAAGATTTCCCCTTCCCGGATACGGAATGAGATTCCGTCGACTGCTCGTACAACCTGCTTTTTTTCCATTAGCCCTTGCCGGGGCAATGGATAATGCTTCGTCAGCCCGCTCACCTTCAGTAATTCACGATTCATCACATGCCTCCTAACCCGCAACGAGATGACAGCGGACAAGATGCTGCTCTCCGGCCTTCTTCATTTGCGGAACCTCTGCTGCGCATATAGCCGTTGCACTCGGGCAACGTCCGGCGAAAGGACATCCCGTCCTTCTCCCTGTAAGCGGAGGGACACGGCCCGGAATCGTATACAGGATGCGCCCGCGCTTGTCTGCGCCCGGCAATGACTGCAAAAGTCCGGCGGTGTACGGATGCCGCGGGTGATCCAGCAATTCTTCTACCGGAGCTTCTTCCACCATATAGCCCGCATACATGACGATAACACGGTCACATACTTCGCGAATTACACCAAGATCATGGGAAATAAACAACATAGCCGTACCTGTCGAATGGTTCATATCCCGCAGCAGATTGAGAATTTGCGCCTGAATCGTAACATCCAGCGCAGTCGTCGGCTCATCCGCGATCAGCAGCTTGGGCTGGCAGATCAGAGCCATGGCAATCATAATCCGTTGCATCATGCCGCCGGAGAGTTGATGCGGGTAGTCCCCGTAGAGCCTGTCCACACGGGATAAACCGACCTTCGCCATCATATCGAGTGCAAGCTGCCTGGCCTCTTTCCTGGACACGCCCAGATGCAATAGAGCCATTTCAGCAATCTGCTTCCCTACAGGCATCAACGGATTAAGAGCCGTCATCGGGTCCTGGAAGATCATCGTGATATCCTTGCCCCTGACCCCGCTCCATTGCTGCGCCGATGATGTCACCAATGATTTGCCGTCCAGCCTGATTTCGCCTTTTGTTATTTTGGCCGTTCCGGGCAGCAGTCCCATTATAGATAATGAAGTGAGACTTTTCCCGCAGCCGGATTCCCCGACGATACCGACTGTCTCCTTCTCGCCAATCTGAAAGGTCATCTGCTGCAGCGCCGGATAATCCTGTTTCCCCAGCGTAAATGCCACTTCCAAATCCCGCATTTCCAGCAGCGAGTTCGTCATGCAGCCGTCCCCCTTCCTAGCTCTTGTTGTCGTACACGTCCCTTATGCCGTCTCCCAGCAAATTGAAGCCGAGCACCATCACCGTAATGACGCTGCCTGTAATCAGCACATACCACGGCGCATTGACAATGAAGGGCTGCGCCTCGCTCAGCATTCTGCCCCAGCTTGGATCAGGCGGCTGTACCCCCAGCCCCAGATAGCTCAGGCCTGCCTCCGCCAGAATAGATCCGGAAAATCGCAATGAAGCAGCCACGATAATCGGTGACGCGATATTCGGGAGGATGTGGTGCACAATAATACGAGTGGCCCCTGCCCCTCTCGCCACAGCTGCTTTCACAAAGTTGAATTCCTTATATTGAATAAATCCGCTGCGCGCAATCCTTGCGAATGCCGGAATACTCATTAAGCCAAGCGCGACAATCGTATTGCCAAGGCCAGGGCCAAATACGGAGACAAGCATAATCGCCAGCAAAATGCCGGGAAAAGCAAGCTTCGCATCCATCAGCCTCATTAATACTTCATCTGTCCAGCCGCCCCGATAGCCAGCAATAGCGCCGATGAACAAGCCAAAGAACAAGCCGATCGCCACCGATGATACGCCAATAAGAAAGGCCGTCTGTGTCCCTTCGACAATCCGGCTGAAGATATCCCGCCCGAAGTTGTCCGTCCCCCACCAGTGGGACGGCTGGGGATGGGCCAGGCGCATCGCCGTATTCATTTCATTGGGACCATACGGCGTGTAGAACAGGCTCATGACCATAAGCATCAGCAGCAGTCCGATCAGACTGGCACCGATGACAAACGGCTTGTTGCGTACTAGCTGCTTCCATTTCATCTCGTTCACCTTTTCAACCGAATACGCGGATCAATGATTTTATAGAGCATATCAACGATAAAATTGATACAGACGACGATAAACGCAATGTACAGCACAAGTGTTTGCAGCAGCGGCAGATCCCGTGTCCCGATGGACGTAATGAGCAGGTTGCCAAGCCCCGGCAGCGCAAATACATTTTCAACTACGATGCTGCCGCCCAGTGTGTCTGCAATGAGCAGACCGACAATTGTCAGCACCGGAATTAAAGAATTCCGCAGCATGTGACGGTACATGATGCTTCGCTCGCGCAACCCCTTGCTCCGGGCCGTACGGACATAGTCCATGCGGGACTGGTCCAGCAGCGTATTGCGCAAATACCGGATGACCACAGCAATACCTGGGATTGCAAGCGCAAGCGCGGGCAAAAACAACGATTTAAGGGCGCCTAAGGGACTTTCATGCCAGGGAACATAACCGTATGTCGGAAAAAGCCTGAAAGTAACAGAAAAAATCAGGATCAGCAGAAATGCCAGCCAGAACGAAGGAACCGCAACGCCAAGCTGTGTCAGAACGGACAAGAACAGCGCTGAAATTTTGCCGTCTCTTCTCGCAATGTAAATGCCGAGGGGCAGACCGATAATCAAGGTCAGCCCCAACGACAGAATGGCGAGCGAGATGGTCACTGGCAATCTCTCCTGCAATATATCCGCTACAGGCCGCTGGTAACGAAGCGAGGTGCCCAATTCCCCGGTCGATGTATCCTTGATCCATGACAGGTACCGCTCTGCCGCAGGACGTTCAAGTCCCATCGTCTTGCGCAGCTCGGCCAGCTGATGTGCATCGGCATCGACACCAAGCACAATCTGGGCCGGATCGCCCGGCAGTACCTGAAAGACCAGGAAAGTAATAACGGATACCAGCAGGACAGTCAAAAAGAGAGCAGCCAATTTCCGGATATAAAATCTCACGCGGCCCGCCTCCGGTTACTTTCCTTCATAATACATGGCGGCAAAATCATATTTTTGAACCGGGTACATCTTGAAGCCCTTCAGCGTATTTTTCATCGCAACGGAGCGGCTAGGGTCCATGATATAAACAGCAGCGGCCTGATCGGTAAGCAGAGTCTGCGCCTGCTTGTACAGCTCAGCACGTTTGTTGACGTCGATCTCCTGGCGTGCTTGTCCGATAAGCGCATCAAATTCGCTGTTGCTGAACTTGAAGAAGTTTTTCGCATACTTCGTCTCATAGCGGCCCAGCACCTCCTGCGGGTCCAGCTTGCCTGTAAGTCCGATGATTGTCGCCTCATACTTGGCATTTGTATAGACGTCTTCCAGCCAGCTGCTCCACTCAATCTGCTTAATTGTGGCCTGGATACCTACAGCCTTTAATTGCTCAGCAATGACCTGGGCTGTATCAACATGGAACGGATAGTTGGACGGCACAGTGATGGTCAGCTTGAAGCCATTTTCATAGCCGGCTTCCTTCAGCAGCTTTTTAGCTTCCTCCACATTATGCTCGTACCGCTTTTCCAGCCCTTCCTGATAGTACATCTTCATGGCGGGGCTCATGTTGGAGCCGAGCTTGACGCCGTTGCCTTCCGCTACCGTCTGGATAATGACATCTTTATCTACCGCATAGTTGATTGCCTGGCGGACTTTAACATCATTAAGCGGCTTGACTGTGTTATTCAGCGCCATTAGCTGAACCATGTTCTGCGGGCCGGATACGATATCGAAGCCGTCTCCAAGTTGAAGCGCTCCCTGGGAAGAGATGCCCGGAACCATATCGATGTCCCCGGATTTCAGGGCCAGCACAGCCGAGTTCGGGTCCGGCATGATTTTGAATTCTACACGGTCAATGGTTGGAGCCTTATCCTTGTCGTAAAAATCATCGTTCTTCTCCAGAACCAGCTGCTGGCCCGGTGTATACGACGCAAACTTGAACGGCCCTGCGCCAATCGGCTTCACGCTCTGTTCCTCATAGTCCTTCGGCACGATCGCAATAATGTTGGCAGCCAGGAAAGCGGCGTCCTTCTCTTTCAGCTTAATGACAACTGTATAATCATCCGGCGTCTCGATCTTCTCAACCGCGGCAAATTTGGAAGATAGCGGTTCTTTCCCGTTCAACCCGGCCAGCTTGGCATAGGAATAGTCAACATCCTTCGACGTCAGCCCGGAGCCGTTGTGGAATTTGACCCCTTGTCTCAATTTGAAGGTATAGGCCAGCCCATCCTCGGATACCTGATACGACTCGGCCAGCGCAGGCACAAGTTCACTATTCTCGCCTGCTTCGAACAGACCGTCGAACACGTTGTCCATCATGGAGCCTGTATCGGTCGCCGCAGATAAGTACGGGTCCAGATTATCCGGTTCTGTTGCCATGGCAACCCGAATCGTGCCGCCTGCCTGCTTGCCGCTGCTAGCTCCCGTGTCCTGAGGCTTCGCATTTCCGGTATTTCCGGCATTACCTTTACTTCCGGTTGTTGGTGCAGCAGAATTCCCTCCAGAGCTATTGCCGCCAGTTCCATTCGTTCCGCAGCCGGAGAGCACAAGCGATGTAATCATCAAAGCAGCCAATACCGTGACAAATGAATTCCTTAACTTCAACAAGAGAAAAACCCCTTCCCAGGTTCAAATGATGAGTTTCATGCCGCCATAAGCCAATTGAATCTGTCCTTGGTAGTTCCTTGATGCTTCTTCAAGCAGCTGGTTCAGCTCCCCGTAATGGGGAAAATGCGTCAGGACAACTTGCTTTGCCCCTGCCAAAGCTGCGATCTCCCCGGCTTCGCCGGCAGTCAGATGCCCGCTCATAATCCCCTTCTGCCAGTCATAAAAGCTGCTTTCAAGGAGCAGCAGATCGGCTGAACGTGAAATGTCAATAATCGACTGGCACCATCCGGTATCGCCGCTGTAGACAAAGGTCTTGCCGTCCGGGGAAGTCATTCTGACTGCACAGCAAGGCGTTTCATGCACGGTCTCGGCGACTTCGAGTCTGACCTGCCCGACCGTAAACGCCTCCCCGATTTGTACCCGGTGCACCCGGACAAAGTCCGGAAAGCGAAATGGCAGCCCGGATAAATCCTCCTCATACACATACACATCAAGCGGCTTCAATCGCTTGCCGGTCTGCATCAGAATCAGTGTGGCAAATTCGAGACTGTATATATCCGCGATATGGTCTGCATCAGTATGAGTAATCACGACCGCATCCAACTTCTCGAGCGGACAATGATTTTGCAGACGGGACAAGACGCCGCTGCCGCAATCCAGCAAAATCGTGCTGTCCCCGCATTCGACCAAATAGCCTGAGGTGGCTTCATTTTTCTCGGGATAGGCTCCCCAGCAGCCGATAACGGTTATTTCCATTGCTAAATCCTTTCCGGCGAAAGCCTGTTTGGGTGGTTCACCATTCGAAGTTGTCCTGAAACGTCTTGAACATCATTTCCATCTTCTCGATATTCACCTTCACCCTGTCCTTCTCCAGATAGGAGATTTCATTAATAAGGGCGTTAACTACCGACAGTGAAGCTGTATAGGAATCGAGGAATCCGGTTGATTTGCCCGCAGCGAAGAGTGTCAGGTCAGCCAGCTTGGTGAACGGTGACAGTCCCGAATCGGTGAGAGCGATGACCTTGGCCCCCTGTTCTTTCGCCAGTGCAGACAGCTTGAGCGTACGTGAGCAATACCGGGGAAATCCACAGGCAAAAACCACATCGCCCGGCTTAATGTAAGACGCGTATTCCGCAACACCTCCTTGAGGAATCAACTCGCAATTGCCGAGCATGTATTTCATGACAAAGCTGAAAAACGAAGTGACCGCAAGCCCCATCCGCCAGCCGGCTACCCAGATATGCCCTGCATCCAGCAGCATCCGTGCGGCCTGGTTCATGTCGGATTTATTTGCCATTGCCATCGTTTCTCGCAGATTGTCCAGCTCCTGTACAAAATGCTGCTCCAACCAGGAATCCTCATGCTGGCTTGTCGAGTGCATCAGGTTCCGGACCGCACGCTGGTCCTTGAGCACCTCCTTGCGCATGTCCTGGAGCATGCCGGAGAAGCCCGGATAGGCTAGTGCCTGGGCCAGACGGTGGACGGTCGCCTCACTGACACCCGACCTCTCGGCGATCTTCTGCGCCGATAGCAATACCGCCTCCTCGGTGTTGGTTTGTATATAATGCGCAACTTTTTTTTGCCCGGCGCTCAGCTGGTCGAATTGCTCCTGAATTTTTTCTGTAATTGTGGACATACGGCTAAATCTCCTTATCTATTTCATTACGGGACGGCCCAGGCAAGACACCACTTCATGGATTCCGGAAATGACCGGCGTATGCGCCAGTTCCTCGATACCGCAGGTTCCATATGGATTGATCAATAGACAGCCCATGCCGATCTGGCGGCTCCCTACGACATCATCATAGTAATTGTCACCCACATACAGGCACTGGTCTGCGGTGACACCCGCTCTGGATAAGGCAAGCCGGAAAATATCGGGGTCAGGCTTCTCCATCCCCACCTCCGAAGAAATGATGATGTCGTCCAGCTCCTCATCCAGCCGGTTGCGGGCCAGCACCTCGCGGGCGGACGTGTCCCAATTCGAGATCAGTCCAATCCGGTAGCCCAGGCTTCGCAATTGATGCAATGTTGGCTTCGTATGCTCGAAGGCACTCCACTCCAGCGGCTGCTCTCTGACGATCGAACGCTGAACCTGCATTACATCATCAATGGGCAGCGCCAGCTGCAGGTTATAATTCAGGGTCCCGATATACCAAGGCATAAAGGTACGGCTGTTTTTCCCAAGAACGCCCTGGAACTGCCGCATAAACAGCTTGTCTGTCTGATGGTAAGCCAGCGTAATTTCATCCATGCTCCGGCTTGCGCCGAGCTGCTTGAGTACCTGCCCATACACGGCTTCCCGGTTCGTCCGCACCAGCGTATAACCGAGATCGAACCATAAATAGCGAATCATGCTGTCATTCACATCTCCCGAATGTAGGATTTTCTTCATCCTCTATTAAAATGTTTCATTTCCTTCATGACTATCATAGAAAGATAGTGTTCGTGCAGCATTAATTAAAATGACAGGTTTGGTAAAGGGAAATTTTATGGGATTAACAATGGATGCCTTGCAGAAAACAGGAGTATCCCAGCGTAATAGATGCCGGACAAACAGAAAATAGAAGAGTTTTTGTGAGGATACACAAGAGAGATCAGGAACAGGCATTTACAAAATG
Organism: Paenibacillus pinihumi DSM 23905 = JCM 16419; assembly: GCF_000422505.1. GTDB lineage: Bacteria > Bacillota > Bacilli > Paenibacillales > Paenibacillaceae > Paenibacillus_D > Paenibacillus_D pinihumi. Next base: position 100,102 of record NZ_AULX01000006.1, read on the forward strand.
GTAACTTGGCGGTGCAGATTATTGTAAGAACATTGACCAGTCAGATCAGCGCGCGGCTTCAAAAGCAAAAAGAACCCGGTCCTCGGGACCGGGTTCTGAATATTGAAACATAAATTTACTATAATTACAGCCAAAATCTGTTTATGCCATAATTTTGCACACATCGTTGGTGAATGCAACAGGGTCCTGCAGCGGCAGGCCTTCGATCAGCAATGCCTGGCTATACAGTAGGTTCGTGTACAGAGCGAGCTTTTCCTGATCGCTGCCATGGGCATTTTTCAAGGACTGGTACACATCATGGTTGACGTTGATCTCCAGCACTTTGTCCGCCTTCACTTCCTGGCTGTTCGGCATGGCGTTCAGAACCTTCTCCATCTCAATGGTTACATCACCCTCAGTGGAGAGACAGACCGGATGGGTTTTCAGGCGCTTGGATGCTTTGACATCCTTTACTTTGCCGCCAAGCAGTTCCTTCATTGCTTCGAACAGCTCTTTGTTCGCGTCCTGCTCCTGCTCGTCCTTGTCATTCTCATCCGCTTCGATACCCAGGTCGCCGCTGGATACGGACTTGAATTCCTTCTCCTTGTAGGATTGGATCATCTTGACCGCGAACTCGTCAATGTCGTCAGTGAAGTAGAGAATCTCATAGCCTTTATCCAATACGATCTCTGTCTGCGGCAGCTTCTCGATCCGCTCGATCGATTCACCGGAAGCATAGTAGATATACTTCTGATCCTCAGGCATTCTGGATACATACTCGTCCAGGCTGACCAGCTTCTTCTCCTTGGAGGAGTAGAACAGCAACAGGTCCTGCAGCACATCCTTGTTCGCGCCGTAGTCGCTGTATACGCCGTATTTGAGCTGACGGCCAAAGGATTGGTAGAACTTCTCGTAGGACTCTCTCTCATCCTTCAGCAAGCTTTGCAGCTGGCTCTTGATCTTGCTCTTAATATTTTTGGCAATCAGCTTGAGCTGGCGGTCATGCTGCAGCAGCTCGCGGGAAATATTCAGGGACAGATCCTCGGAATCGACCATCCCTTTCACAAAGCTGAAATAATCCGGGAGCAGGTCGGCGCATTTGTTCATGATAAGCACGCCATTGGAGTACAGTTCCAGACCCTTCTCATATTCCTTGGTGTAGTAATCAAACGGCGTATTTTCCGGAATGAACAGGATCGCGTTGTAAACAACCGCTCCGTCTGCGCTAATATGAACATGCTTCAGCGGCTTGTCGAAGCCATAACGTTTTTCCATGTAGAAATTATGGTAGTCTTCGTCCGTCAGCTCGCTCTTGTTCTTGCGCCAGATTGGAACCATGCTGTTAACTGTCTGTTCTTCTTCGTACTCCTCGAACTCGTTTTCACCGTCTTCTTTTGGACGCTGCCCTTTGAAGTCCATTTTGATCGGGTAGCGAATGAAATCCGAGTATTTCTTGATGATAGCTTTCAGACGGTACTGCTCCAGGAATTCATCATAGTTGTCGTCTTCGGTGTTGTCTTTGATGGTCAGAACAATTTCCGTACCTACGGAATCCTTCTCAGCCGCAGCAATGGTATACCCGTCTGCACCCGCAGATTCCCATTTGAAGGCTTCGTCGCTTCCGAGCGCTTTACTGGTTACGGTCACTTTGTCCGCGACCATGAATGCCGAGTAGAAGCCTACCCCGAACTGACCGATGATGTTATGCCCGTCCTTCGCCTCGTTCTCCTTCTTGAAGGCAAGCGAGCCGCTCTTGGCAATAACTCCGAGATTGTTCTCCAGCTCTTCCTTGGTCATCCCGATTCCCGTATCCGACAGTGTCAGCGTACGCTTGTCCTTGTCAGCGGTTACTTTAACATAGTAGTCTTCTTTGTTGAAAACGAGATTGTCGTCGCTCAATGCTTTATAGTAAATCTTATCGATAGCGTCACTGGAGTTGGAAATCAGCTCTCTTAAGAAAATCTCCCGTTGCGTGTAAATGGAGTTGATCATCATTTCCAAAAGACGCTTGGATTCAGCTTTAAACTGCTTTTTTGCCATGAATGGTGCTCCCTTCGAAATTAAAATAGTTATAAAAATCAGACTTGATTAATCGATGATGTTAGCACTCGGAACATACGAGTGCTAAAGGCTAACTTTTTTATAACATATCCCAATTTTTGATGTCAAGGTTAAGCTGATAAAAATGTAAATTTTTTGCCGAAAACATCTGAATGTGTCATCGGAATATGTGATCTCATTCAAATGAGAGCCTTCTATATAGAAAAAAAGAGGGCTCATCGCCCTCTTTGCCTGAATCGGCTGCCGCCCGTTATTTAAATTTCTTCCAGTCCATGCTGCTGTTCTCCAGCAAATATTCAAAGTTCCCTTCCAGCCGCTTTTGCTCGGCCTTCTTGGCTTCTTCTGCCTGTTTGCGTTCCTCTTCTTTTTGCCTGGCCTCGGCCGCCTTCATTTCGTTGGCCTGCGCCTTTAACTTATCCAGCACCTCAGGATTGAGCAAATCCTTCAAAGTAGCCGGCTTGGCCTCTGCAGAGGCGGATGACGAAGCGGGCGCCGCTTTCTTTTTCTTAGCCAATACACTCACCCCTTCCGAATGACTCTTGCTTTCATCGCTTAAGCAGTATTCTAAAGGTATGGTACTGTGCGCAGAGAATAATGTCAATTGGCGCCCAAAACCGGGGCACAACAGCAATGAGAATCACACGGCGCGGCCCTACTCGATGAATGCCCCGCAAGGTCACCGTGTGAAAGATCTTTCAGTTATTTGCCCACATCGTATGCTTTCTGGTAGATTGCCAGATAACGATCTGTCTGCAATGTTTTAAAGCCGTTGATGTACGTATCCCATTCTGTGTTGATATCCTTGGAGCCTGTTGCAAACTGAACCATGTTTTCCTCAATATATTTGTTGATGTTGATTCGAAGCAGGGACACTTCTTCCGCATCGGCAGGGTCTACCCAGGCTGCTTCCGAGATGAATTGTTCCTTTGGCTCAAATCCATCATATTTCCTGGTCGCGTTGTAGAGCCTCCGTTCATAGCCATCCGGTGTCCAGGGATCGACAGCGGTTCCGAAGGAATCCCGGAATTCCCGGGTCATCAGGAGCGGGCCGCGCTCCCCCCAACCGTAGTGAACCTTGTCTTCGGGTTTGACCTGGGGGTCCTGGGGAATCATCACATACTTCGCAGGTTGCCCGGTCAGATCAATATCGTCTGCTCCTCCTTTCTTCCAGTGAACGCCTTCCTTCCCTTTTGTCGAAAGCAATGTTCCTTCTTCCGAGTACAGGTAGTCCGCCAGTTTGATGAGCGCTTCCGCCTTTTTCCCCGTTGCTTTGTTGGTAATCGCAAATGCGAAATTGTTGGCATTGCCGTAATTGGTTGATGTAAACTGCGCACCCTGCGGTCCCTTCAATGGGGGCACAACATCGTAATCTTTGGACTTATCCGAGTTCAGATCCACAAAGATGGCAGAATGGCTGGCTGCTGCGCTGCCGAGCTTTGCCACGCCCTGAGGCGTGCCGAGCTGCTTGAAGGCATCCGGATTTTGTGTAAAGGTACCCGGATCGATCAGCCCTTCCTTGAACAGAGAGGCTATATATTTCAGGCCTTCCTTCCATTCCGGCTGCATCGGGGCGAGCGAGAGCTTGCCACTGTCCACGTTAATATAATCTTTCCCGTTGTTCGGGATGAAGGCGCTCATCAAAAATTGAATCGGGTTGTCCCCGACAAGCGTGCTTTCGCCGCTAAGCGGAATTTCGTCCTTTTGACCGTTTCCATTCGGATCATTGTTCTTGAACGCTTCCAGTACCTGCTTGTACTCCTCTGTAGTGGCCGGCATATTCAGCTTCAGCTTGCCCAGCCAATCCGTATTGATCCACATCTTGCCATAGACCGAACAGTGGTAGCATTCGCTCACCAGAGGCAGGCCATAAATATTGCCGTCGGGTGCTGTAACACTGTTTTCCAAATAAGGGATGTCTTTGATCGCTTTTTGAATATTTGGCGCATACTGCTGAATCAGATCATTGAGCGGGAGAAATACACCTTCCTTGCCATATTTCTGCGCGTCCACCTTCGAAATATTGTCCAGCCAGGTGACGAGGAAATAAGCATCCGGATAATCGCCGCTGGCCAGGGACAGCTGCCGTTTTGCTTTGGCCGCATCCTGATTGGCGTAGATCCAATTGATTTTCATATTGAATTTTTTTCGACGAGCTTGGTAAATTCGTTCTCGCTATACTCCCCGTCATTGGGGAATTTGGGCGTAAATATGTTGACCGTCACCGGTCCTCCATCAGCATCATTGCCCGAAACATTGTCCGGCTTGCTCTTGGCGGGCACACAGCCCGCAATGAATACCAATACGGATAATAAGACTGCCAAACTGATACGTGAACTTTTCTTCATGCCAAACAGCCCCCTCTAAAATAGGTTTTACATGCCGCCAGCTGATTTAACCCTTTACCGATCCGATCAGCATACCCTTTACAAAGTGCTTCTGAACGAACGGGTAGAGCACCAGAACCGGCAGACTCGAAATGACAATCAAGGAATACTTCATGAGTTCCTTCAACCCTTGCAGGCGCAGTGTCTCCTGGATATTGGCCGAGCTGTCCACGTTCAGAATCAGAATGCTGCGCAAAATAATCTGCAACGGAAACAGTTCTTCCGATTTCAAGTAAATCAGCGCATCGAAATACATATTCCATTTCATCACCGCATACATCAGCACGAGTACGGCAATGATCGGCTTGGCTAGCGGCAGCACAATGCTGAATATAAATCTCATATCGCTGCAGCCATCGATTTCGCTTGCTTCCGCCAATTCTTCCGGAATACTCGTGGTGAAGAATGCGCAGGCAATCATGGCCTGGAATACGGCCAAAGCCTGGGGCAGCAGAAGTGCCCAGATCGTATCGATCAATTGCAGGTTTTTAACGACAAGATACAGCGGAATGAGACCGCCATCGAAAATCATCGTAAACACCAGCAGCATCATAATAAAACGGCGTCCGTAAAAGGACTTTCGCGATAACGGGTAGGCCAGCATGATCGTAATGCATACGCTGATGAAGGTGCCCACGCCCGTATAGAACAATGAGTTTGAGAATCCCCGGATAATGTCCGGATTTTTGAATACTGTCGTATAGCCCATGAGTGTGGGTTCGACAGGCAACAGCCATACACGGCCCGCCGTCACGGCTGCCGGGCTGCTAAATGAAGCGCTAACAATATAAATCAGCGGATAAACGACAGCGAGCAAAACCATCATCAGGAAGATATATATCGCGCCGATAAATATCCGGTCTGCCATCGATTCCCGTATTTTTGCATTCATACTTGCTTCCATATCTCCACCTACCATAAGCTCGACGACGAAAATCGTTTTGAGAGCGTATTCGCTGAAATGATCAGGATGAAATTGACGACTGAATTGAACAGACCGACAGCCGCAGCGAAGCTGAAGTTGGCTCCAAGCAGCCCGACTTTGTATACATAGGTCGCAATAATTTCCGACGAGTTGATATTGAGCTGATTCTGCAGAAGAAATACTTTCTCGAACCCGATCGACATCATATTGCCGATGTTCAGAATGAGCAGCACAACAATAATTGGCATGATGCCCGGAATGTCAACATTCCATATTTTCTGAAAGCGGCTCGCTCCGTCCACTTTAGCCGCTTCATATAACTGGGGGTCTACCCCTGACAAGGCAGCCAAATATACGATTGCGCCATAACCCGTATTTTGCCAAACATCCGACCAGACATACAGCGATTTGAAATAACCCGGCTCCCCGAGAAAATTCACCGCATCTGCACCGAACAGACCCATAATTTTGTTAATGAGTCCTTCGGAAGGAGACAGAAACAGAATCATGATCGACACCATAATAACGGTAGAAATAAAATACGGAGCATACGTAACAGTCTGGACCCATTTTTTGAAACGGGCATTCCGAATTTCATTCAGGGCCAGCGCCAAAACGATCGGGCATATCGTCCCGGCAATCAGCCCGTATATGCTCAGGCCGATCGTGTTCTTCAGCAGCAAAGCAAAGTTGGGACTGTCAAAGAAATATTGGAAATACTTCAGACCTGCCCACTCACTGCCATAGATTCCCTTTACAACGCTGTAATCCTTAAAAGCAATAATCACGCCCGCCATTGGAACATACTTAAACGTAATTAAAAAGACTAACGGTATCGCAACTAAAAAATATAGCTGCCAATGCTTTCTGATCCTCTTCCTTACAGCAGAATGGAAAATTGATTTCGCTTCCATATGACCCCCCATTTGATGTACTTACCTGGTGATACCGCTATCATAAGGGGCCATCAGCCTGAATTGAAAGATACAGTTCTGGTGGATGGTACACCCGGAGAACCCTTTAAAATCAAGGGTTTTCATGGTGTCTATCTACAAAAGCGTACACTTTTTCCGGAAGGTACACCTTTATGGAAACAATGAAAAGACTATAAATTCCTCATCATTTTTTGAAATTCAGACGGCGATGACCCGGTATTCCGTTTGAATGCCCGCCGGAAGGAATGCGCGCTGTTATAGCCGGATTGCAGTGCAATGTCCTCGATGGTAGCTTCGGAACGGATCAGCATGGACTTCGCGAAGTTGATTCGGGTGTCCTCGATATAATCGGAGATATTGACGCCTACATGCTCTTTGAAGATTAACGGCACCATCTTCTCCGGCAAGTCAACGGCTTCGGACAACTGATGCAGTGTCAGATCAGGCTCATGGAAATTGTGCTTGATCCATTCCTTCATTTGCGTGATGACCATTTTTCCTGCGATGAATTTACGCTCATGAATAGAACGCGTCATAGCCAGAAATCGCTCCTGTATCTGATTCATGCCGTGCAGGAGATCTATTTTTCCAGTCATCATTTCTTCCATAGCGCCAGCAATTCCGTCTGTGACTACCGGGCTCAGCTCCGTTGTTTTCGATACAATTCTGAGTATCGTGCCTTGCAGTGCGGCAAGCAACTGCTGAGCGGCCTGATAGGAGAGCACTTTATTTTCGGCATTCTCTCTATAGACGGTGCTCAGCATATCGCTTACTTCCTCACTCTCTCCGTTGGTAACGGCGTGAATGAGACGGAGCTCCAGCTCGATCGGATAATAATAATTGATATTTTCGTCCCGCAAGGAATCCTTGTATTTGTAAAAGGAGGGGCGGGCGTTTAACGATAGATCAAAGAGCAGTGCTGACACAGCCTGATCATAGGATCGGGGAATATCTTCAATGCGGTCGAAGGCCCGTCCAAGACCAATATTCACCTTCAAACTGTATTGCTCTTCCAACCTTCTGATTAAGGAAGCGAGGTTTTCTTCCAGAGCTTGCTCCTCTTGCCGGGAGAACCGTGTCGCACAGGTTAACAAAAAAGCGACCTGATCCGCATCCACATTACAATAGAGCACGCCATCAAAGAATGCAGCTGTCAGCTCATTGTGAATCATAAGCTGCGCCACATTCATTTCATCCATCATGTCCTTTTCCATGGCCTGCAGCGGGTGCAATATCTTCACCATTCCTGCATAGCCGAAGGCTCCCTGCAGCGGCAGATTCGCCTGCTCAATCTGCTTCATTGCCTCCTTGGAAGAAGACAGCCCTCCAAACAACAATTTGCGGATGACCGTATCCTGTAAAATCGGCAGCTGATTTTGCAGTTGATTTTGGAGACGGTCGTTGCTGGATATGATTTCCTCGACATTGCTGCTAAGAAAAGCATACGGATCAGCCGGCTTCCTCAAATCCGGAAACTTCATAATTCCCAGCAGCCGGTTTAACGGGATACTATGCCTGTAAGCGAAGAGGACAGCAATGGCGAGTCCCACCAGTATCGTCACGAGGGAAAGTAAAAAGTTGAAGGTTTGAATATAATTGACGTCCTTATACAACTTCTTTTTTGATAGGGCAGCCACATAGGTCCAGCCATTAGCGCTTGAATTTGCTTCAATATATATGAAGTCATGATTCTGATTGCGGGAGGAAAACCAGCCGGCTGTCCCGTCGTACCGGGATTCGCTCTTCCCTGTATCTGTATCTGTACCCGTTCCGCTCGATAAAATCAGTTGATGCTGATTGTCAAATACAGAGACAGAGCCGCCATATTGGGAAGAGATTCGGCCCATTAACGACGCGATTTCCTTCTGGTCGATCATGACGACGACATTCGCTTTTGGAGTTGAGGTACTGCCGGGCGGAATGGACTGGACATACGTAATGACCGCTTCTTTGCGCTTTCCCGTATTCGCCAGCATAGAGGGAAAATAGTGACGGGAAAGGTACGTTTGGTTGATCTTCTTATTCCATTCCTCATAATCTACACCCTCGTAGGAATGGCCCCGATAATAGTCCTCAGGGCGCACGTAAGCAGCTTCAGGCGTAACAATCGTATCGATTTGATTAAAATATAAATAGAAATTGCGAAAATAGGTCGACCAGTACGGATAGATGCTGTTCTTCACTTTATATAAATTGTAGGCAAAGTCTTTGTCGCTCCGTGAGCTCAGAAGCATCAGCCCGTGCACCTCCGGATGGAGTGACAACTGATACGTGAAGCTTTCGATATCATCCAGTTTCTTATCAACAAGGCTAATGGCCTGATTAAGCAGTTCCCTGCCGTTCTCGGACGCATAATCCATGATTCGGTGAATGCTGGCCTGGTACACGATAAATCCGGCTATCAGCGGCATAACGAGAATTAAAATATAGGACAGCAAAAATTTTCTGAACATCTGTACATTTGCAAAGTATCCAAACATGCGCACAATGCTCCTTCCCGCCGGATCGCTCATCCATGCCGTCTTCGGTCTGGCTGCGGTCATGCCGCCTAATCTTGCCAATTGCGGAAGGAGAGGTGAGCCGGCCGGCCCCCTCCCCTCTTCTGATTTATAAGCCTACAGGTTGTCCCAGCTTGGAGGACTCGTAAGCGGCCAGCGCAACAGCAGCGGACTTCATGCCATCCTCGCCTGTAATTGGAACCGGCCTGCCTTCCAAAAGCGCACGGACAAAATCCTGAATCATCAGCTCGTCCATATTGTCGCCCCAATAGCTCCAGCTTGCCTGTTTATCGATGTCGCTATACACTTCATTCTTCTGGGCAAAACCGTCCACTGAGATGACGCCCTTCGTGCCGACAATCTCCATAGTCACATCCCCCCAGGTCGGGAACGACCGGGGACGGGACCAGCTCGTATCGATGACGCCAAAGACACCGCCCGGGAATTTCACATGCACGAGCCCCGCATCATCGATCTCCGCATCGCCAAACCGGGTGCCCGTATATGCGTACACTTCCTGCGGCGCGGAGCCAAGCATCCAGTTCATCAAATCCATGACGTGCACCGTATGATCCAGGACCGCCCCGCCGCCGGACAGCTTCCGGTCGGTAAACCAGCCTCCGGGATTGGTCCCGTGATTGGTTCCCTTGATCGCGACAATATCGCCGATATCTCCGCGGTCAATGGCGGCCTTGGCGTCGGCAACGGCAGGCAGGTACCGGCAGGGAAACGCTGTCATGAGCTGCACGCCATTGTCCCGGCACGCTGCAATCATGGCTTCCATTTCATCAGCTGTAATGCCAAGCGGCTTCTCGCAAAGCACATGCTTCTTCGCCTTGGCCGCTTCAATCGTCAACTTGGCATGATGTACATTTTCGGAACAGATGACGACCGCGTCGGCATCTGTTGCAAGCAGTTGTTTGTAGTCGGCAAAGTATGGCAGGCCGGACTGTGCGATTATCCCTTCTACACGGCTGCGGTTTTCATCGGCAATCCCTACAATTTCAACCTCCGGCATTTTGCAGAGACTTTCGTAATAGCTGTTGGCATGGCTATGGGCGAAGCTGATCAGGCCCACTTTCAGTTTGTTCATAGCTGCTTCCTCCTCAGTTCTATAGATAAATGACTTTCCCTGTCCGGATGGACTCCAGTGCAGCGAGCGAGATTCGCAGTGCTTCCCGGGCATCCTGAACCGTCACACGCGGCTCTTCGCCCTCACGAATGCAGGTTAGAAAGTGGGACAGTTCCAATTCGAACGGGCTCCTGGTACCGGGACTTTGAGGAATTTCGGCAAACTGGCGCTCTTCCCGGGTGCGGACTTTGGCGCGTGTATGAAGCGAAGCGGAGGTGCTGCTGTCCAGACGGATCAGCCCCTTCGAGCCAGCCAGCTCGGCTGAATAACTGAATGAGCCGGGATATCCCCAGAACGCTTCCAAATTGGCGGCAGCCCCATTTTGGAATTGCAGCGTGACGAGTGCATAATCCATCTCGTTGTCCACCTTGTTCATCGCAAACACAGACTTGACCTCTCCGAACGCCCAGCGCATAAAATCGATATCATGAATCATCATATCGACAATTACGCCTCCGCTCTTCGTCTCGTCCTTGAACCACTGCTTCGCTTCGCCCGGATGGCCGCCGACCCTTTTCGCATGGGCAACCCCCGGCTCGCCGATGACACCGGAATCGACCTGGCGCTTCAGCTGCTCATATTCCGGGAAGAAGCGGAGCACATGACCAATAAACAGCCGGACCCCGTTCAGCTCACAAGCCGCAATGATCTCGTCGGTATCCTCCAGTGTCAAGGACACCGGCTTCTCACAGATGACATGCCTTCCAGCCGCAGCGGCCTTCAACACCGCTTCCTTGTGCAAATAGCTCGGCAGGGCGATGCTGATCACTTCGGGGTCAACCGCTTCCAGCATTTCCTCGAACGAGGTGAATGCGCGTGTCCCCGCCTTCTTCGCCAATTCCCCGGCAAGCTCCGCATCAAGATCGCATACGCCGACGAGCTCCGCGTCCCGCATTTTGGCATAGCTTTGCGCATGGACATGCCCCATGCCTCCACAACCAACAACCCCAACTTTCATATTTGGTATCTCTCCTCCACCTGTTATATACTGCTTATGAGCCATCATATTACGATGTATCCGGGGCAACAATGACGATTTTTTGCCGTTTTGTATTCAAAATGGTGCGGGGAGGACGATGATTGCGATGGATCAATTCCAAGAGCCGATTCATTACCAGAATGACCGGCTTTGCATCAAGGTGTGGCAGTTCACCGACGAATCACTGCCCGGTCCGCCGGGACACTGCTGGCACTATCATAAGGAAGTCGAGCTGATTGTTGTCCATGAAGGCAGCATGAATGTACAGACACCAAGCTACACCCACAAACTCGCTCCCGGAGATGTCGCCATCATCGGATCTTCACAGCTCCATCTGAGCCATAAGCCTGCAGGCGGGACACTTGTGTATACCGTGCTGCATGTCGACCTTCAGCGCTATTTTGATCCGGCCATGATGATGTATTACCGGCATTTTTCGGAGCTGGTTCGTCCGCTGGATGAGTTGAACTATATTTTTCAAGAATATGTGGAGGCCAGAAAAGAGACGGCGGACATGATTTCAAGCATTCACGATGAAATCATGGGCAAGCGGAAAGGCTACGAAATTGCTGCCAGCATGCACATCAAGCATCTGCTGCTGACGCTGTTGCGATACGACCGGCGCGAGCTGCTGCAAAGCTACGATTTCGTCGACGACTCTGTGATGCGCCCAATTCTGGACTATGTGAACAATCATTTGGCAGAGCGCATCGACATGGACGAGGTGAGCAAAATTGCCCGAATGAATTACAGCTCCTTTTCCAAGTATTTCAAAAAGTCAATCGGTGTTTCATTTGTAGATTATGTGAACCGCCAACGTATCCGAAAAGCAGAGTATGAACTTATAACGGGGTCCGCCAGCGTTTCCGAAATTGCTGCACGTGTCGGCATTGGCAATATGGCGCATTTTTACGAGCTGTTCCGGCGCTACAACGATTGCACGCCAAAAGAATACAAGCACAAGCTGCTCAGCAACCATTAAGCTTGCATATCCTTCAAGCAATTATTGGTTCTCCCCGTGGAATATGTTATAATCACGGCACACTATTACAGAAGCTGGAGGCTGTGCCTTGCTTACCTTTGAACAAAAACTTGAGATTATTGAAGCTTTCCCTGAACTGACGCGGAAGGATGTTTCGCTGAAGCGGGTCAATTTTCACTATGAAGACAGTATTTACGATAAGAAAAACGTGGTGTACCACCTGCACCCCAACGGGAATGGCTACGTTTACGCCGAGCTGATTCTCGGCTATCCGATTGATGACAAAGGATTCGTGAACATCCGGGATTTTACGGCGGACGAACTGCGGGCAGTCGTGGAAAAATCGATCTGGTCCTTGTCGGGGAAGCCCAAGACAGAATCGAAAGTGCAGGCAACGCCTGCTGTTGACGAGCCGGTTACGGAGATTTGGAGCAATGAAGAGGGTCATACCCTCCAGTTGAAGCAAGCGGAGGATTTGTGGTACGTATATGCCGGAGATGTACTGGACATGGCATTCGAATCGCGTGAGGAAGCAGAGGAATATCTGACTGAGGAAGGTTTTTCGCTTCAGCAGCAAGCTTGACCCCCTTCATTCCTTTTAAGTTCCCGATAAAAAAGAAACCATTTCTTTTTCGGCTCAATCTAAGAATCAGTGGCTGACCTGTAAGTAGCTTGAGCGGAGAGAAAGAGGGAGGCTGAAGAAGCGAAGCGTTCGCCTTTGTTCTCAGATTTCAACCACGTACAGGGAGGAATACAGGAAAACTGGGAACAACAGCGATCGGAAGTCCCCTCTTTCTCGCAGCGTTGCTTCAGCGTTCCGTGTCAACCACTGATTTCGATTTTGAGCCTCTTTTTCAGAAGAGATGGTTTCTTTTTATTAATTCCCCTTCTACATCGCCTCAGCCGTAAAGCCACTGCACCCATACAGCCAGAACCGCCAAAGTGAAAATAACCGTAGGCGGAATGACAATCGCCGTTACTTTCACATAGTCATCCCAGGATACCTTCACATGGTTTTGTTTCAGAATATGGAGCCATATCAAGGAGGCCAAGGTCCCGATTGGAAGAAACAGAGAACCGATGTCGCTTCCGATGACACTTGACAGATAAGCTATTTTTAAGGTTAAAGGCTCCAGATCCATCTGGGTCAGCGTCAGCGTCCCCACCATCAGGGCAGGATGATTATTGAAGAAGGTCGACAGGAAAGACATAAGGCCACCCATCAGCAGACTGGCATGAAGCGGATCATCTTCAACGATCGGTTTGACCACCGTGACCAGCAAATGGGTCATCCCTATATTATGCAGTCCATAAATGAGCACATACATGCTGAAAGCGAAAATAAGGATGTGCCAAGGTATTTTTTTGATCATATCAGTGGGAGGAATCTTCAGGTAACCCCATCGCCACCCAAGCAGAATCACTGAGCCTAATAAAGCTACCAGTTCTACGGGAATATTTAAATAGGAAGCGATAAACAGACTGATTCGAATTGAGAAAACAAACCAAAGGATATTCATCATGAATCTGGACTGCTGCTTTTTCAAATCCGGTCTCGCACTTGCTTGTTCCATTAACGGATGATGGCGTTTTGCACGATGATGCAAAGGATTGTTGATGCTCCCATGGAGCAGCGGGGGCAGCTTCTTGGGCAATTGACGATAAAAACATAGAAACAGCAATCCCGATAACAGAAGCAGGCCAAGTGTGGCCGGAACAAACATCATTAAGGTGTGTGTGTACAAATCCATGTCGACGATCTTGAGCGCAATCATATTGACCAGATTGCTCACCCCAATAGGCGCACTGGAAGCGGTAGCAATTAAAGCGCCGGACAGCAGGTAGGGTATCTTCTGATGATTTTTCAACCCGAATTCGCGCAGCAGCAATAGTAAAATCGGGGTCGTAATCAGGATGCTGCCATCGTTGTTAAAAAATAAGGTCATCAGGAAGCAAAGAATGTTCACGTACCAGTAGAGCCGGATTCCCGATCCCCTGGCACGGTAGGCAAGTCCCTCTGCCGCCCAGGTGAAAAATCCGAAACTTTCCAGCACAATCGCCATTACAATGGTTGCCATAATCGTAATGGCAGCGCCGCTTATCGTATCTATGATAATAGACAGGTCGGATAAGGATACAGCGCCGATTCCCAATACGAACAGGGCTCCCCCCGTAGCCGGTATGGCCTCATTGAGCCCTTTGGGCCGCCACAGGATCAAAATCATACTTAATACAAAAGCCGTAATCGTCAAGGTAATCAGGGTCGGGTCTGACATGATCCTACCTCCATTTCCAATTTCTCAGGCTGCAAATCGCTTAGTAATTGGAAATTCGGACGAGGGTATCCCGATCTTCCTGCGATATTTTCTCCGGAGTGGAATCCATATAGCTGCTTGGTTCGTCTTGTGGGTGATTCAGCATGACATACAGCCCCCAGCCAGTGAGGACGATGATCAAAATGATAGCCATCGTGTTACCTCCTTTTTGTTGTCCTTCTTCTGGCCAAATTAGCAGCCCGTCCACTCTTCCAGAAGGGCTGCCGGACTCGTTGAATTTGGAAGCGATCAAGGGTTATGCGCTGACTTAATATGGCATACATTCCATGTAATTGGCCTGCCTTCTGCTGTAAGGAGTGTTAGCATGCCCTGGTCTACAGACTGGACAAGCCCGATTTTGTCCGGTGCATCCCCCAGGTCCAGGACAACCATACGACCTTCCATCTTTTTGAGCTGCTGCTCGAATGAACGGGCTAACGTCATTGCGGAAGGCTTGACTGTAATCTGTTCTTTCTCTACGGAATAAGGCACCGTATCCAGCGGATAAGGCATGATGCATTTCAGATGATCCAGAGAGACATATACGGTATGAAACACAGAAGAGTAGAAAACGAGGTAATCATTCATAATACTTGTCGTATATCCCGACAGGGAATACGTACCCGTCACATAGAGCTCCACGAACAGCCCTCTGGCGTTCATCAGGATTTTCCGGTAGGAATTGCGTTCACCATTAACCGGATCCATCGGATTTTCAGTTGGTGATGCTATGACACTCTCATCGTACAGGACAGACTTTACATGATGAAGGTGCTTGACAGGCACATAATAGAAGCGGTTGTCTATGGTAAATACAAGAATATCGTCTCCAACATCAATTAATGTCCCTATACAGGGCTGAGGCTTTCCGGACACTACAAGTTCAACTTTTTGACCGACCCACGAGTTAAGAGACAAGAGCTTCCCCTCCCTTCAAAGTTATGATAAGGCGACGCCACTGGCGACGCCTTATCCGGACTGACTATTTTACCGGGAACGGATCCCAATTCCGTCTGACTGTTTTGGTTTTGTAATTCTTCCTTCCTGCTGCCCCCGTACGGCGCCCACCTGTACCGCCTCTGCCCGTGCCCCCTGTATGGCGTCCGCCGGTGCCTCCTGTGCGGTTGCCTCCTGTACGGTGGCCGCCCGTACCCGTTCCTCCTGTACGATGACCGCCTGTACCTGTGCCTCCTGTATGGCGTCCACCGGTGCCTCCTGTACGGTTGCCTCCTGTACGACGTCCGCCTGTACCGCCTGTCCGACGGCCTCCTGTGCCTCCAGTACGACGACCGCCTGTACGGTTCTGGTTCCCACGGCTGCTGTTTTGACCGCCACTTCTGTTGCTGCTTTTATTTCCACTGCTTTTATTTCCACTGCTTTTATTCCCGCTGCTGCTTCCGCCGCCCGATGATACCGTAACGCTCTTAATATGAACAATCAGGATACGGATCAGGTCTTTCTTAGCCACAACCAGGATGAAATCCGGATTAACATCCACGAGCACACCCTCTACTTTTTCAGGGCCCCCACGATTGATTTTAACGAGGTGATTTTTCAAATGATGCAAGACTTGTTCAAAGCTGCCTGCATTGGCATAAGGGGTATGATGCCTTCCATGGGAACGGTGTCCGTGGCTTCCGCCAGATTTGCCGCCAGAGAAACCCAGCTTGATAGAGATGCTCTTGACGTGAGTGAGTGGAATATACACAACCCCGTCTTTGGCCAGAACAACCAGATAGCCATTGTTGGCTGAGAAAAGAATACCTTCGACAGAGTCAGGACCTCCACGATTCACCTTAACCGTCTTGCCTCTCAAATTGTCATAGTTGCCTTGAGATGGATAGTTCACAAAAGACATCTTGTATTGCCCCTTTCGTTTATGAAGTTGAACTTGCGACATACCGGATCTTCCCAAGCGGCAGGTTAACGACCTTCCCGTCACTGACAATAGTCAACTCGCTTGGTGTCACATTGACAACCATTCCGACGTGTTGCTCCGGCCCACTATGGTCAATAGTAAGGATGCGTCTACGGAAGCTGCAAAGAATTTGCACGAAGCTGTATGCCAGTACGACCCGAATGTTAATCTTGTATCCTCTGGGAGACCGTTTTCTGCGAAATTCAGAGAAATGAATAATAGTTTCAAGCCGATAGTACACCACACTGTTGTCTTTTCTCTGTATAGTCAGATAGTCATTCTGTACACTGATGAGCTTCCCCAGACAAGCACCCGGCTTGCTCCGGTTGACCGCAACTTCCTTCCCTATGAGATACATTAGCTGGCTGAATGATTGGTAGTAGGCCAACTCTATCACCTCCTTATGCCCTCTCCCCTTTTGGAAGATAATGTATTCTATGAACCTGGGGTTGCCTTTGTACTAGCCTTATATCTAAACCCTATCAATTTCCATACCTATACCAGGTTCGATTACCTAGATTCATATAGTAAATCTGCAAGGGAGCTTAAGATGTCCGGGCGCAAATAGCACTGGGATGGGCTCCTGATAAAGGGCTGCTGCATATGCTGTTGTATAGGCTGCATAAAGAAAATGGCAGGCTTTTTGTATAGATGAGGTGACAGAGTGAACATTCCTACACGCATAATTTATCTGGACCGTGCTGAAGAGTCACGCCTGAAGAGCTACGGACCTGATGAGTTTGTACGTGCTACGCTTATAGCGGACCATGCAGAGCATAATGTCAAAATCCGGTACCGCGGAGGCCATACCCGCTATTATCCAAAGAAATCTTATGAGCTGCGCATTGGCAACCGAAGTATTCACTATAATGCGGAGCTGGATGACCCAACGATGATGAGAAATGCACTCTCATTTGCTTTTTTTGAGCAGTTGGGCGTCCCAAGTCCAAGAACAAGACATGTCAAACTCAGAATTAATGGGGTTGACCGGGGATTATATTTGGAAATTGAAGGCGTGGACCGTTCTTTTTTCTCCAAACGAAGGGTAAAGGCAAATTCTTTGCTGTATGCGGTCAATAACAATGCCAACTTCCGCTTGGAAAATGAGTATAAAAAGAAGAAAAGGTCCCTGTCTTCCGGGTATGAGCTGGTCATTGGAGGAGCAAAGGAATTTCGGGATATCGGATTGTTTGTGAGAAAGGTGCAGACGTTGAAACGTTCAGGCCGGTTGGCGTATTTGAAGTCTCGACTTCATATTCCTCAATATTTACGGTGGCTTGCCGGGGCCGTGTTTACAGGAAACTACGATGGATTTGACCAGAATTATGCGTTGTACCGGACTGCAGGAAGCGTCAAATATCATATTAGCCCCTGGGATTACGAAGGAACCTGGGGACGGGATTGTTACGGGGGGATTGTGAGCAGCGGAACCTTGCGAATTGAGGGATACAATGGCCTGACAGAGAAACTTTTGTCGTATCCCTCCATCCGGGAGAGCTACCGAAAGACGCTTCAGAGCATTATGAAGAAGCAATTTACAATCGAGGCCCTGGAACCGAAAATTCGCATGCTGCATGCAAAGCTGCTTCCTGAACTGGTGAACGACCGGACACGGCGGCATTCTCCTTATGAAATTCGGTCTGACCTGAATGTATTTCTGCGCTACATCCCCGAGCGCAGAGCTTTCATATCAAAGGAACTCTCCAAGCTATAAGATTAAAAGTAAACGGCAGTGTCCCGGCGCCGGAACTCTGTTCCATAAGAGAGTCACAGTTCCGACAGCCCGGGTCGGCTGTAGAAATGACCCTGCTCCACGTTCAAAAACAATTTACAAAAGCACAAAAGGTCCTTGCGATCGTTCGCAAGGACCTTTTGTGCTTTGTAAAAACTATTGCTATTGAAACGATACAGCGGCTACTACACGCTGCCAATCAGAAAAAGTCCATTAAATAAGACAAACGCTCTGGAATACGACTTTCCAGCAGCCTGATCCTGTCCTCCGGACCGTTAATTCGGCCAGTCTCCCGCAGGAACGAAGGCTTTCGGCCCCCGGCCAGGATTGCTGTTAATGCCTGAATATCACATTTAATTGCCTGTTCGTGCTCGGCAGCTTCTTCATTGCGCTCCAGCTTCCCTGCTCCTTCCGCACTCCAGCTCAGGTTATAGGTACCGTTATTCCATGGCGCATGCTCATCGGACAGGGTCAGCAGCACTGACGCCCCGGTTTCTGCCGCGGCCCATGGATACTGGCTCACGAACGCTTCTGCATCCACGATACGAGACATGAAATACGGGATGACCTCCTGCTTGATCCGCGGATTGGACAACAGGAACGGCAGCTGATCATCCGTCGGCACGATGAGCGACACTTCGGATATCATTGAATCATGGTTCGCGATGTACGTCCATAAGGCCACCCGTGAAGTCTCATTCGTGCTTGCATATTCATGGATCGTCATGATCTGCTTCTCAATGTGGTAGAACACGTAGCCTTCCGCTTCGTTCTGCTCATTGTAATACACCGCCAGACGGCCGTTCCGGTCAAGTATCCGGTCCTTCCACCATTCTTCTGTACGGACGACGTTTCCGCTGTAGCGGGAGGCAAATCTTTCATAAACCGCATTCAAAATTTCAATATTCGGATCCGGCATACGCTTGACCTGCCCCGGAGTCTCCACCCGCTTGGGCAAAAGGCTGGTCTCAATCGTATACTTCTTGCGCTCGATTGTCAGCTCATAGCCATATTTACGGTAAAAAGCAAATGCAAACGGATGAAGCATGCTCAGCGATTGCCCGCTCTGCTTCATCGTCTCCAGAGCTTGAACAAGCAGCTTGCTTACACATCCCTGCCGTCTTGCCTCAGGCCAAGTCGCAACACCTGCAATGCCGCCCATAGGGAACTTCTTGCCCTGTATCCAAGCCTCCAGCGGAATCAGCATAAGCGCTGATTGCAAGTTTCCCTGCTCATCAAATACGCCCCAATCCTGCTCATGCTTGTACGTTAACTTGCCCGACTCCAAATCCTCCGGACTGATCTGAAATTGGAAGGCAAACTGTGAAAGCTCCATTCTGCTATCATATTCATTGGCGCGAAGCTGCCTGATTTCCATATTTTCAACGCTCCATTCCTGTAATTGAATGCTATCTCTATCCTATCAAAGATCGTTCCCGGAAGTAAAAGGAAACGATCAATATAGCTGTTTTCTGCTCAGGCATAATCATCGGCAGCTTCATAGGCCTCTTCATTCGCTATGTTTTGAATATCCTCGGCGCTGATGCCGATGTAGACATAGCCGTCCTCGGCATTTTTGCGAAGCGCCTGCTCCTTGATGAATTTGGGACTGCCTTCTCCCGCATCCTCGTCATAAACGAGCAAAATCCCGTCCGTCTTGCGAAAAAGCAGCTCGTCTCTTGCCCGGAACTGCCAAATACCCGTGTAAGGCTGATTGCTTACAGAGCCATAGTAATCTGCCTGCAGAATCAAATCCTCATAATATTCCTTCCGCTCTTCCTTCCAGTTTTCCTCCTGATTGGCGAATGCCGTAATAATCGCCAGCTGCAAATGTGGATACTGCTCCCTCAGCGCAAAGACAGCCTCGCATGCCCACAGATCTACTCCGTATTGGCCCGGTGTAATCACCCACTCCAGTCCATCCTCTACCAGAGGAAGCAGACGCGAGAGGATTGCTTTTTGAATATAGGCAATGCCTTTATGCTTTTGATTATAAATGCCAAGCTCATGGGCACGATAGCCCGTTATTAACAGATTTTTCATCTTGTAATCACACTTCACCCATTCGCCATTTTTGCAGCCAAAGAGCCGCTAACCGTTTCCATAACCAGACAAGCCGTCCTTGTACATGCAGTTTCCTGAAATCCTTATGTAAGTATCTTAACACTGCTATCGCCTCCCCGAAACGAAACATACGCTCGCCCCGCAGATTTGCTATACTACTAAGTATGTAATTGAAAATCATTATCAAAATACAGGAGAAATACGATGCCGACTACTGAGTCCGTTGATGTCTTATCCGTTCATTCCCATACCTTTTATATTCCCGTTCGCATCATGGAACTGAACAGCAGCAGCTTATTGAACATAAATGCAGAAACACCCTCTCTGGCGAGAATCCTTGTTATCCGAAGCGGACACGGCCTGCTCCATCTGGGCGGGCACCACTATTCACTGACGCGCGGCAGTGCAGCCATGTGCAATGTGTCACCCAATCTTGAATGGCAGGTTGAATTCCTTACGCCTCTGCAAGGGGTAATGATTGAATATCGCGCACTGACAACAGACGGATCAAAGCCGCGGGCGCTGGATACTATGATTCCGCCTCTAAGCTGCCCGGGCAAAACCGTGCGGCTCGCCGCAGAGCTGCTAAGGCTCTGGAAAGCCCCCGGCCATCACGATTCCTTTCGTATTCAGCAATCGTTCACAGAACTGCTCGCAGATCTCCATCAGGAGATGACCTTGGGCAGCAAGCCCGCCAGTTTATGGATGGATCAGGTACTCTCCTATATGGAGACCCATTACGATGAAGATTTGTCGAGAGAGCAGGTAGCTGGAATTGCCGGAGTAAGCAACGAGCATTTCTCCCGTGCCTTCCACAGACATACCGGACAAACCTTCAATGCCTATCTGGCTATGCTCCGAATTCGCAGTGCCCAGCAGCGCCTGCTGACAGGGTCACCTCATGTGAATACTCTGGCAATCGATGTCGGGTATAAAGAAGCCACTTATTTCAGCCGTAAATTCAAGCAGCTGGTCGGACTGTCTCCCACTGCTTATCAGCATAAGAACAAACAGGTAGCCGCCCTGAATTTCAACCATACGGCTATCCTGCTGGCCCTCGGGATCACTCCGGTGCTGGGTGTGTATAACCCCTGGCTGGAGAATGTGAAACCTGTCAGCTCTGAGAAGAAGCTCCGCCCGCATGATGAAATTGATGACGCTGCCTTGTACAAGGCCGTTGCTGCCACTCATCCGGATGTGATTATTAATTATAGCAGCGCACAGGCAAATAAAGCCTTGCGGTCTATTGCTCCAGTGCTTGAACTGCCCGTCATGAGCATGGACTGGCGGGAACAGTTCCGTTTCATTGCCGATATTGTAGCGCGCAAGCAGCAGGCAGAAAGCTGGCTAAAGCGCTACGATGAGCTGGCTGCAGCAATCAACAGACAGCTGGACCAGCGTCCACGATCGCGCGGGACGGCTGTCGTGTGGGAAATCGGTCCAAATGAGGCCTACTGCTTCAGCAGCCATTACGGCAGAGGCTGCCAGATTCTATATGACGACCTTGGCTTCAGCCCTCCAGATGAACTGCTCGAACAAGACCTGATGGGACGCGGTTATGTCCAGCTGGATATTGAGGAAATGCCGTCCTGTCCTGCCGATCATATTTTTATCACCGCACTCCCCACCCGCATTGACGCCAGAAGCCGGGTGAGCCAGCTATTTCGTTCCCCGGCATGGCTTGCCATGGAAGCTGTCCGGCGGAAGCAGGTCTACCTGCTCAATCAGCCTGGACTGTTTTTTGGCTATGACCCGCTATCCACGCAGGCACAGCTGCTGGAGCTCCAAAGAGTGCTGTTACGCTGACATCATAAATATACAGGGGGACAGATCACTTCCGGGCATAGTCATTTGCCATGACACCCTGTAAAGTATCAATGAGAATGGTTATCATTTTTATGAGGAGGATTCATATTGCTTTCACAACAGGCTTTCAACTGGGCAGCCAAGCTGCGCTTTATCTTGCCTTGCCTGATATTTCTCTCTGTCATCGTTTCCGCTTGCGGCTCGGCAGCACCGTCTCCTGATCAGACAGTGCAGCCCTCAGGGAATCAGGCAGCCCCTGGTTCCAGCGCAAATTCGCAGTCCGGGGAGGATCAGAACGACGCATCCCAGGCGGAGCAGACCGCCACAAAAAAGGTGCAGACGGTTAAAGGGGAAATTGAAATTCCCGTCCGCCCGCAGCGCATTGTCGCAGAGGAATACCTGGGAAGCCTTATCGCACTTGGGGTTATACCTGTAGGGGCTCCCGGTCTGACGATTAAAAATTATTATTATAAGGACGCCCTCTCGAAAGTGGCGGATACGGGCGTATATGGCAAACCCTCCGCAGAGAACATGGTCGGTCTGAACCCGGATCTGATCATTACCGGCAACGGGGACAGCTACGAGCTGCTTAGCAAGATTGCCCCTACTCTCTTCATTCCTTACGGGGACTTGAAAAATGTCCATGAAGAGCTGACATACTTCGGTGAACTGCTCGGGAAAGAAACAGAAGCCAAAGCCTGGCTGGAAAACTATGATCAGCGCATCGCTGATGCAAAAGCCAAGGTAGACGCCGTAATTCCGGCTGATGCTACCTTCTCGATTATGGAGGACGGAGAAAAGACAACCTGGGTATACGGAGATAACTTTGGCCGCGGCGGCCAGCCTGTCTATCAGGCATTGGGACGCAAGCCCCCGGATAAAGTTGCTGCACAAATTATGGAGAAGCAATGGGCCGAGCTGTCACCGGAGCTGCTGGAGAATTTTGCAGGAGACTATGTCATCATGACCTCAAACAAACGTACAATTGAGGATTTCAAGGCCGATCCGATCTGGAGCAATCTTCCTGCGGTGAAAAATGGACATTTCTATATATGGCCTGAAGAGCGTTCCTGGTACTATGATCCGCTGGCCGTTCTTGCTCAAACAGAGGAACTGACAGAATGGCTCACCAAGCCGTAAACACTGCTTGAGCCCGACTGCCCCACCTTCATCCCGGATGGTATCAGCCAGCATGATTACGGCAGCACAGGTTTACGGAGCTGGAATTTAGGGTAAACAGGAATTGTTGGCCGGACATCCGGCTGTGAATGACAACAGAGTGGTACAAGCCTGATTCACCCTAAACTTTCAGGAAAGCGAGGCGTTCATAATGGGAGCATTATATACGACAACAGTAACCGTGGAAGGTGGAAGAAGCGGCAGAGCTACTTCAGTAGATGGAAATTTCAACCAGGTGCTGACAATCCCCAAAGAACTGGGCGGGGACGGTGCTGCCGGTACGAATCCGGAGCAGCTGTTTGCGGCAGGCTATGCCGCCTGCTTCGAAAGCGCGCTGCGTCTGATTGCACGCCAGCAGAAAATCTCGGTCGACGGCACTACGGTCACGGCTAGCGTTTCCCTGCATAAAGACGGGGACGGCTACAAGCTGTCCGCTGGTCTTAAAGTCAATATCCCTGGTGTGGAAAAGGGAGAGGCGGAAAAGCTTGCGGAAGCGGCCCACCAGTTTTGCCCTTACTCCAAAGCGACCCGCGGCAATATTGAAGTGACCCTGTCGGCGGAATAACGGGCAGCATCATTAGGAGACGGCGTAATTCTGCTAAATGATCAAATCCGGCCGGAATTCGCAACCTGCGATTTCCAGCCGGATTTTTTTCGTGATCAGTTCCCGTGCCGGAAACTGTTCCTTCCACTGGCTGCCCGCCCCTCCGTCCGGGCGGCGGACTCATGTCCGGCCTGTGGACGGTAATCCTTACCTAATCCTCAGCCTCGTTCAACTCTCCAGGCTTCCGGCCTCTAACGGCACAGCAATGTCTGTGTCACAATATCCGAGTAGATTTCCATGCCGTCTGTCCGGGCAATATGAATGACATCGGCGAATGCTTCGCTCTGGGGCAGAATAGCCGCAAGCTGGTTTTCCCTGTCCAAGACCTGCCCGGGATGAAAACCAACACCCTCATTCCCGTCGAAAATTGCCGCGTAGAAAATACCTGTTTCCACAAGATCCTGGAAAAAGTGGCTTCCGTACGAAAGCTCCGGCATGAATCCAGCTTCACCGAACGCTACCTCACAAATGACGGACATATGGCACAGCTCCGAGAAATGCACGGGCACGCCCAGCGAAGGCGTCGTTGTCCCCCAGCGGCCCGGTCCGACCAGCATCGCATTTTTCCCCTTCAGCTCCCGGTTAATCTTCCCGATCTGTCTGGCTACCGCATATTTGTCCTGCTCTGTCCGCTCCAGATACGGCTGCGGATGCACATACACAACATAGTCAATCGGCAGCCGCACATTCCCGCCCATAAATCCGCCTTTGGCATGGAAAAAGCACTTCTCTCCATTCTCCAGAGCCGGCATTGCCACAGGCTGTCCGAGCCCTCTCGTCTGCAGGGGACGGCATTGGAGCAGATTGATTTTGAACCGGTTATCCGGCGTAAAATTCGCAGTAAACTCGATGTCTACCGGATATTCATAGATCTTGGAGAGCAGTGCCAGCATATCCTTCATAACAACCGGAAAATCCGTGCCTGCGAGCAGCTTGTTAAAATCCAGAATGTAGGGTGTTGGCCTGTCCGTATAACCAAGCTCATGAAGACGGTCGGCGGTCCTGTAATCAATCGAGGCAAATAATGTCCTGTCAGCGCGTAAAGAGCGGCCCAGCATCTGGTCCGCATTGCGGCTCGTCAATACATTCTCCTTCAGGCAGAGAATATCTACGTTATGCTGGGAATATTTCCGCTGGTCCCCGGCATGCATCGGCGTCATCCGCAGCGGATTGTCGAGCCCGACTATTTTGACATAATCGCCTACTGTCCGGTCTACAGCGCGCGTCCCGAGTCCAAATACGAGCCTCAGCATCCCCGCATCCATATCGACGTTCTGATCCCACACGTACAGATTAGAAGAGTTCCCTACCCCGGCAATATGGGGAAAATAGGCGTCATGATGATGATCCCCGGACACCCGCTGCACGAGCAGTGCCATCTGCTCATCCTGCTCCACCAGTCCCCGGTTCAACCGGTAGCTGAGCGCGTCCTCACTCATCATACTGGCATAGACTAACCGCACGGCCTGCTCGAATGCTTCATAGCGTTCCTCCGGCGTCCCCTGATTGACACAGAACACACTCTCATATTTCCCGGCAAAGGCATTGCCGAAATTATCCTCCAGCAAGGAACTGGAGCGGACAATAATCGGAGACTGTCCGAAATATTCGAGCATTTCTATAAACCGCCTGCGGATGCCTTCCGAGAACTTGCCGTGCATCAGCTTGTCCTGAAGCTCCGGGGCATACTTGAAATAACCTTCACTTGTCTTCTGCTTCGCGCGCAGCTTCCACCAGCCGTTCTGCACGATATACGTATAGAACACATCAGACCCGATATAGTACGAATCATGCGGCTCCAGATATGGAATGAATCGTTCCGCGCCTTCATGCTCCAAAATTTTGCGGGCGAGCAGCATGCCTACGCTTTTGCCGCCAATGAAGCCTGTCCCTACCTCCCTTGAAGCCAGCATGATCAGATCCTCCAGCATGAAGAAGCGCTCGCACAGCTTGAGCATCCGCGACTCTGAACCAACAAGCAGGGACAGCAGCAGCTTCTTGTATGCCTCCTGCTCTGCTGATCCGGATGCTCCCATCGTAATGGTTTCTCTTGCACGGTTCACCACCGTATCCCAATAGTCAAGCCGTTCCTCGCCGCGGTGAATGGCAGAGAACAATTCGGCTGCCTGGGTGCTTGCTGTAATGCAAACGGCTTCCTGCCCGTCAATAAGATGCGGGAAAAACATCGTTGGAGAATACCGGTTCCATACCTTGAGCGGATGAATGTAAAAATGCCCGTTCACCTGGTATAGGTCAAGCAGCAATTGTGTTGTCTCCCGGATGCTGGCAATTGTGCTGTATGTATGGGCATTGCGGATGATGGAAAAATAAGCAATCGTATCAAGCTCATAGAGAAACGGGCAGGACACGTTAAAGAAGTTGCTGATCATCGCATCGGAATACCAGTGCTCCAGCAGCTCCGTGAGACAGTCGAAAATGTAAAAGGTTTTGCGGCCCTCCTGCTCCATCAGGCTGTGGACAGCTGTTGCGAAGCTCTCAAATCCCTTGCGGGCATCCAGCGCATACACCTCGATATCCGGGTCTTCCTCCAGCACCGGCTCATGGCTGCCAAACCGGACATATACCAGCCTTCTTGATTCCCGCTTCGCCTGTTCGACGTACGGTCCGACCATTTTCTTATAATGTGCAACCGAATCGACCTGCCAGACCACATTATCCCCGAGCCTCAGCTTGTCGATGACCTGATCAAACCCGGTTACTCCTGTACTCACCTTGCCATTCATCTCTGATTCACCCATAGACGATAGCCCCCTTCACTCTGATTCGCAAATAGCTTGCCTCAGACGTTCACACTACGAAACACATCTTCCAGTCATACAGCTCATAATTGCATATCGTTCAAAAAACTTTCGAATATTTCTTAACTTCTACATTACGGATCAAATTTCCCGCTGCACCAGCAAAACTCCGCCTTTCTTCAGGATTCGCCGGGCATCACAAGTGCGGTTAGCACTATTGATTAGAAATTCCAGATATTATATAATCAAAGAACTTTGTTTTTCCACTGCTTCATCTGCATCCGATCACTGATGTTCAAGGTGTGCAGCTGATTTCTTCAGGAAAATTCTAGTTGTCGTCAATAGCAGGCTCCCCTATTCTCCATCCGGGGCGCTATTTTTTTGTAACGGAAAGGGGACCACTATCTTGCGTCGATCCAAAAAACCTCTCTTTTTCACTGTATTGGCTGTTTTGGCTTTGGGCGTCTTCCTGTCTGTCTATCATTTCCCCAGAACCATTGATGTCACGTATTCAGCAATTCAATTTAGTGAAGGCGATCTGTCCTCCGCGCAGGAAACATCTGTTCAAGTGGAAGGCACCTTGTCCCGGCCTTTATTTGGTGAATCCTCATTTAGAGGCAAGCTGAGTGTGGATGGGGATGACTATAAATTTACGAAGACCTATGAGCTGATTGATGTCGTCTTTCACAAAGAAATCCGCAACGGTTTTGGCGGGCTCACCTATACCTCTGTCATTAATGGCAAGCCGGATCTGAAATTGCTGGGCGCACTCTGGATCAAGGGAGATTTTGACCAGATGAAGCTGCAGGTCAATGATCCGGGCTCGTCCGATCCTGACTTTATTACAGCTCCTGCTGCGAATCTGGAGGAAGCGAAAAAAATCAAAGCCGCCTTTGACAACGAAGGAAAAAAATAATCCCCCTTATCAGGCTTGACGATTCTGCATTTGGTCATAGTCTTGTTTCGTCATGCCGTAGTACATCAGATCCTCAAAATTGCCTCTCATCCAGATATGCTGTTTGAATTCTCCTTCATAACTCATGCCCAGTTTTTTCATCACACCTGTAGAAGCCGGATTTTGGGGCAACGCGGCGGCCCATCGGGATAAGGATGTGGAATGGACATTGTTGTTCTTGCTACAGCAAAGCTCCCGGCAAGCTCTTGTACAGTTTCAGCATCCGTCATTTCAAAGGGCAAAAGAACAAGCCTTTCGGTTTCAAACCTAAGTTTCATCAGACATTCCCCCAAAAGATTTTCATACGATTATATAACAATAACTGGATATTTCAAATTGTTTTTCAAGCATCTTCGTATAGGCATTTCCGGAAAAAAATAATGGCATTCAAACTGTCACCAGTTTGAATGCCATTGCATCTAAAATATTTTTCATACTATAAAATATAAACTTGATTCACTTAGTCAAATGCCGGTACTACAGCACCTTTGTAAGTGTCATTAATGAATTTCTCTACTTCCGGTGTATGCAAAGCTGCAATCAGCTTCTTCATCGCATCGGAATCTTTGTTGTCCGGACGGGCAACGAGAATGTTCACATATGGAGAATCCTTGTCTTCAATCAGCAGTGCGTCTTGTGTCGGATTCAGGTCTGCTTCCAGTGCATAGTTCGTATTGATGGTTGCAATGTCTACTTCATCCAGAACGCGCGGCAGAGTAGCAGCTTCCAGTTCTACAAATTGGAATTTGCGCGGATTTTCCTTGATGTCTCCAACTGTAACTTCTACGCCTTTGGTTTCATCCAGTTTAATCAGGCCATGCTGTGCAAGCAGAAGCAGTGCGCGTCCGCCATTGGACGGGTCGTTCGGGATCGCGATTTTTGCTCCATCCTTCAGCTCATCAATGGATTTCAGCTTGTGGGAGTATACGCCGAAAGGCTCGACATGGACACCCGCTACTTTTACAAGATCATAGTTTCTGTCTTTGTTGAATTGATCGAGGTATGGTGTGTGCTGGAAGAAGTTCGCATCGAGCTGCTTCTCGAACACTTGTACATTCGGCTGAACATAGTCGTTGAACTCGGTAACTTCCAGGTTAACCCCTTGCTCTTTCAGAGCCGGGATAATGGATTTCAGAATATCACCGTGTGGTACAGGGCTAGCGCCAACCTTCAAGGTTACTTCCTCATTTTGTGCTGGCTGAGCACCCTGTGTGTTTTCGCCTTTATTGGCACCTGTATTTTGCGGCGCCGTGTCGCGCGCTCCGCATCCGGCCAGCACCAGCATTAATGCAATCAAAACAACTAAAGATTTTTTCATTTCTGTTTCCCCCTAATCCTTTTATGTTTATCTATTGTCCACTTTACTTCCGGCTAAAACGACGCACCAGCGCGTCACCCGCCATTTGCAAAGCTTGAACCAAAATCACTAAAAATGCAACCGTGACGAGCATAACGTCAGGCCGGTATCTCTGATAACCGAATCGAATCGCCAGGTCTCCAAGACCTCCGCCCCCGATAATTCCTGACATTGCCGTATACGATACAAGAGTTACCGCAGTAATGGTCACAGCCGCAATCAATCCGGTTCTGGATTCCCGAACCATCACTTGCCAGACGATCATGCCCTTGGAGAAGCCCATTGCTTGCGCTGCCTCAATAATACCGCGATCTACCTCTCGAAGCGCCGCCTCTACAAGGCGAGCGAAGAATGGAGCAGCAGCTACTACAAGAGGCGGAATAGCCCCTTTGACCCCGATTGAGGTCCCGACCATCATTTTCGTCAGCGGCATGATCGTAATCATCAAAATGACAAACGGCACAGACCGCAAGACATTGACTACCATGGAAATCAGACGGTACAGCCACTTATTTTGCAATAATTGCCCTGAGGAAGTCAAAAACAGGACAAGACCAATAATCAGTCCGATAATTAACGTAAAGAACAACGAAGCACCCAGCATCGTCAGCGTTTCCTTCGATGCTTTCCAAATATCAGCCCAGTTTACATTTTCAAAGAAGCTCATTGAATGATCGTCACATCCAATCCCTGCTGCCGGAGCTCGGAAATGATATGGTCGGTATCCTTCCGTTCTCCCCTCAGCTCTACAATTAACTGCCCGTAAGGCGTATCCTTCATCCGTGAAACAGTCCCTTGCAAAATAACAAAGGTTGCCGCTGTGGAGCGTACGGTCTCAAATAGTACAGGCTCGTAAGCCGTATTTCCCATATAATTGATTCGTACTACCCGGCCTTCTGAACGGATTCCGAGCGCCTCGGTATCTATCATATCCGTCACCTGACTGACAAATCCCTTGGTGGTGGGGTGCTGCGGATTCAAGAATACGCTGAGCACGTCGCCCATCTCAATGACCCGCCCCTGATCCATAACAGCTACACGGTCGCAAATCGAACGGATAACATTCATCTCATGTGTAATCAGCAAAATCGTAATCCCAAGCTTGCTGTTAATGTCCTTGAGCAGCTCCAGAATGGACTCGGTCGTGTGCGGGTCAAGCGCAGAAGTCGCTTCATCACACAGCAGGACGTCAGGATGATTAGCCAGTGCCCGGGCAATGCCTACCCGCTGCTTCTGTCCGCCTGACAGTTGGGCCGGATATTTGTGCTGATGGTCGCGCAAGCCGACCAGTTCAAGCAGCTCGTCCACCCGTGCTTTGACTTCCTTCTTGGTCAGGCTGGATATCTTAAGCGGAAACGCCACATTGTCCCTGACAGTCGCAGTTGTCAACAGATTGAAGTGCTGAAAGATCATACCGATCTTCTGCCTGCGGCTTTGCAGCTCTTTTTCCCCCAGGCTTGTAAGCTCGGTGCCCCCGACTGTGACCCGGCCCTCCGAGGGCCGCTCCAGAAGATTCACACAACGGAGCAATGTGCTCTTCCCGGCGCCGGAATGGCCGATCACGCCAAAAATTTCTCCTTTATTTACGGTCACGTTAACATCAATCAAGGCCTGTACCTCAGAGGCACCGGCACGATAGACCTTATTAACGCCTGCTAATTCAATCAGATCAAACACTCCCCATATCCAACCGAAAATCTCGGATTTCCTATTGGACCAGTTTAATATAATTCAGCCTGATTTTCAATTCCCTAAATCAGGGAAGCCAACATTCCCTCCAACACAAACGGCTGGCGCCTGATGGCGACAGCATGGTTTGGCAGCAAAATCGTAGACATCAACTGTGATGGGTTTAACTAAAACGTATAAATCACACTGCTCTTACGTAACAGCACCAATGTATCTTCTCAAACTCTCCACAACTGCGTCTCCAATAAAGGCAATGAACGGATTCACATTCCCATGAAGACTTGCTTCCTCCAATGCTTCATAATACGTCAGTCTGTCTGTATCTGCAGCTTTTAAAATCGGAGGAGGGTAACCATGTTGCATCAGCACCAGGTTCATTAAAAGACGGGCTGTACGGCCGTTCCCATCTGCAAAAGGATGGATATATACGAATCTGAAAAGAAACTCTGCTGCCAGCTCCACAGGGTGAAGCTGATCTTTGTGCGCCTGATACCACGTCATCAATTGCTCCATTTTTTCAGAGACAATTGCGAAATTTGGAGGAATATGGCGGGAACCGGATATCATCACGTTAATCATCCGGTATCGCCCGGCATTTTCGTCATCAATATTTTTCAGAACCAGATGATGAACCGATTTGATCATATATTCCGTAAGCTCTGTATTGCTACTTATCATATCTTCAATGAAGCTGATCGCCTCTGAATGGTTAATAACCTCAAAATGCTCCCTCAGCTTCTTGCCGCCGATTGTAAGACCTTCCTCCAGTACCAGTTTGGTCTCGAGCAAAGTCAGGGTATTGCCTTCTATCGCATTGGAGTTATAGGTCCACTCAACCCGGTAAACCTGTTCCAAATTCCGTACGGCTGCCGGTGGCATAGGTGTGAGCGCATCCAGCTCTTTTTTTAATCGATCAATGGTAATAAAATCCAAAAGATCTTCCTCCTCACCCTATCCAACCGTCCTATCCCCCATTATACCACATCAGAAAAAGAGCCGTGTGGCAATCGGCTCGCTTCCTTTATAACGATCCGTATCCAGGATATCTCGCAAATTTAAAATAAAAAAAGGACATCAAGCAAAGCGACCATACAGGGCTTTGCTTTCATGTCCTTTTCTTTATTTCATTGGGCTTGCTGCCCGCCGGCTGCCTACCGCACAGACGTAAATTTGATCGTTTTCACTTCAAACGGCTTAAAGTTCAAGCGGATACCGCCTTCCGTTCTGATGATCTCCCCATCGATCGGCTGCTCCAGCATATTGGTCTCACAGACTTCCGCGAAATCCTCGCTTACAGCCAAGTTACAATTTACAGACGTCCCTTTGCTCTCATAAAGCCTGACCACCCACTCCTGATTCGAATGCTCGGCCCGCTTGATTGTATCCACGATAATATTGCTCTGGTCGCAAGATAAGAATGTCTCCTGCTCCAGTGCTGCTCCCGGTACAATCTGCACAGGCGTATTCAATTCGTATGCATCACGGACAACAGAGCTTTGTATGAACCCGTCGTGGCCGATCTGCAAAGCATACGTAAATTGATGTATTCCGATATCCGCATTCGCATCCGGGTAGACAGGGGCGCGCAGCAAGGTCAGATTCATCTGCTTGCCCTTCACATTCAGCCCGTATTTGCAGTCATTCAGCAGGGCAAAATACCGGTTGCCTTCGACCAGCGCCGACCATTTATGCTGATTCACCTCATAACGGTCCCCATCATGCGGACGGGAAGCATGGTTGGGCCGCTTCACGTAGCCGAATTGAATCTCGTGCAGCGCCTCATTCGCATGAAGATTCGTATCAAATCCGACCTTGAGCAGCTTGTTTTTCTCCTTCCAGTCAACCGTAGTGCGGAACTCCACCCTGCTGCTGCCAGCCTCCAAATAAATTTCCTGGGTGAGCAGCGACTGGTTCAACCGTCTCTCGACCCGGACAGCGGCAAATAGCGGCCCTTCGGAAATGACGGTGATGCTTGCCGTCTCCGGAAGTTCCATTTCCGCCTCCTCATACCGGCGGTCAATTTCCCAGGCATCGAAGATCGACGTCTGGTCGCGGTACATGCGGAACCGGTTGCAGAAACCGTTATTCCAATCCGTTCCCGTTTCTTTAGTTGTAATGGCCGTGATTTCGCCGTATTCGTTCAGTTCCACCCGGATTCGGCTATTCTCCAAAGAGCGGCTTGTGGCAGTCACGGAAACTTCGGGCGCTTGGGCACCCGCTTCTGCTTCTGGTCCTGCATTTCTGCCGATCACACGGCTTCCAAGTGCGGGGATCGTTACACGAGCGAAGCGTTTAGCACCTTGCGTCTGGATTGTAAGCTGTTTGCTATCAATGGTCTCTGCATGCTCCCATGATGACGGCAGCTCGATGACGCTCTCCCGCTCCCAGGCCAGTGAGTTGAATACACTGACGACATCCTCCTGCTTATCTGTAAGTGTGATCAAGGCATCGGATGCGATCCGGCTTGCCTCCGCCTCAATCTCTGCAAATTGCGCATCTGCCTCTTCATGAACCCGTGGAATTGACGTACCCGGCAAAATATCGTGGAACTGATTCAGCAGCAGCTTCTTCCATGTCTCCCGAAGTTCATCCTGCGGATAAGCAGCCAGTTTTCCTCTCACATAGGAAATGGTGTTCCATAGTTCGGCTTCGCGCAAAGCTGTCTCGCCTCTTCTGTTGCCCTGCTTCATCCGGGCCTGGGAGGTGAAGGTTCCGCGGTGAGCCGGATAATACAGCTCCCCAATGTAGCGGGCATCCGGTACTCCACGCTGTTGCAGATCCTCGAAATAATCCAGCGGACCGGTTATGGCTGTCTGTGGCACACCCTCCAGATTGCCGATACGCCGCAGCGTCTCCAGATCATCCCGGTTCGCCCCGCCGCCGCCGTCTCCGTAGCCGAACTGCACCAGACGGGTCGAGATATCTTCCTTCTGAATACGTTCATTCCATTGGAATAGAGCGTAGCTCACATCCGCCGGGTTAGGGAAAGGACCATAGTCCATCAGATGCGTCAAAACTGTGGAGCCATCAATCCCCTCCCAATGAAACGTGTTATACGGGAACGGATCGACTACGTTTTCATAGGTTTGATACATTTTCACGGATGCGAAATAATCGACGCCGCTTTTTTTCATAATTTGCGGGAGATTGCCTGAATAGCCGAATACATCGGGCAGCCACAGCAGCTTGCTGTCCGTGCCGAATTCCTCGCGGAAAAACTGCTTGCCATACAGAAACTGGCGTACGAGGCTTTCACCGCTCGGAATATTCGTATCCGGCTCTACCCATGCGCCGCCCTCCGGGATGATTCTTCCGGCCGCAATATAGGACTTAATCTCCTCGTACAGCTCAGGATAAAGTTCCTTGACCATCTGAAACAAATACGGCTGGCTTTGCGTGTATACATATTCCGGGTATGCCCGCAACAGGGCGAGCTGGTTGGAAAAAGTCCGGGCAATCTTCCGTTTCGTCTCCTCAATCGGCCACAGCCACGCAATATCCAGATGCGACTGGCCCATCATGAACAGCTTGGGAACTGTGGAGCCATTCACACACTCGAGCAAGGGACGCATAATCTCTCTGCCTGCCAGAGCCATGACCTCAAGCTCGTCCCAGGACACACTCCAATCAATTGCTGCCAGCAGCTTTCGGAATCCTTTATCAATTTCACTGACACGCAGCGATCCGAGCTCCAGTCCGTTGCGGAGCTGAACCAGCACGTTCAAATCAATAAAAAATTGATACATGGACTCGTTGACGATGGAAATTGCAGCCTTGCTGTAGACCGGCTGCTCGTCCTGATGGCCTGCGTAAGCTTCAGCCAGAATTTCATAGGCTTCTCCTGCTGCTGCCTGCTCCGTCAATTCAATATAGGGATGCTGCTGGTCACTCGCCCCGGCCAGCTTGCCGTTCACATAGATTAATCCGTCGCCGCCAAAATTCAGCTGCAGCACCACACGCTTGCCTGCTGCCTCCTCCGGCATGACCGCCTTGCCGCTGAACCAGCCATACTGCCAGTTTTGCCCCCATTTTGTCCCCGTATCAATTGGCGTTCCCGCCCCGGATGCGGCCTGTTCATAAGAGAGCCATGTATCTGAAGGACGATAGGAGAGCTCCATCTTTCCTGTCTCTTTGTAAATATAACGCTCCTTCTCCCGCTGCCATTTCGCAATGTGAAACAGTACCTCTTTGGCATTTTTCATCATGTAAACTCCACCTCTAATCTTTACAGCTTTTTATTTGATCTCTGATGAGTTGAACAGCAAAAAGGGGGCCGCTTCTTCTCGCAAGCCTGACCTCCCGAAGTTGCGGCCTGCCCTTTTACTTGGATGAGTTATACGTCACATCGTAAGACTGCTGCATAATTTCAAGGAAACGGCCCAATTTCAAATTCTCAAGCCCCTTCGTATACGTATCCCAGTCCTTATTCAAATCCTTGCTGCCCGTGATGAACTGCAACGTATATTGATCGATGTAGTTTTTCAAATTAATTTGCAGCATGCTTTGCTCGTCCGCCAAGGCCGGATCAATCCAGACCGCCCAGACCGGGTAAATCTCCTTCGGCTCCTTGCCCTGATACTGCAACGTCGCTTGATACAATCTGCGCTCATAACCGGAAGATGCATAGATATCCTCTCCCTGCACCCAACTGTCCCGGTATTCCTTCGGCATATAGAAGTTGCCCATGCCATACCAGCCCGTATTGTTAGGCTTGTCGCCCTCTTTGGACGGAATGCTGGCGAACAGCGGTGTCACATTCTCTCCAAGCGCCTTCTCGCCTGCCTCCGGCTTTCTCCAGCCGACGCCCTCCTTGCCAGCCTCAGCAGATACCTGTCCTTCCGGGGTATACAAATAATCGACGAGCTTGATCAGTGCAATCTTTGCTTCTTCGCTCGCCTTGTTCGTAATGACGAATTTAGCCCCCGGGATCGCGCTGGACGCATTATGGACCGTATAGGATGCATGCGGCCCCTGTAGTGGAGGCAGCGGATTATAGTCCATGCCACGGGTATTGCCTTCGCCTGTGTTCACGAATATCGCCGGGTGCATGCCTGCTCCGGCACCGAGAATCTGGGCATCCGCATTCTCTCCGATCCGTTTGAATGCTTCAGCATTTTGTGTAAAGGCTCCCTTGTCAATTAGCCCCTCGTCATAGAGCGACTTGATATAGGCCAGCCCTTCCTTCCATTCCGGCTTGTTCGCAGCCGTGTCGACCTTGCCGTCCTTCATGGTCAAATAATTGCGGTCATCATTATAAATAAAGCCATTCATCAGGAACGGTACAATCCGTACGCCGAAATCCTCTGTTGAACCGCTGAGAGGCACTTCATCGGCCTTTTTGTTGCCGTTAGGGTCTCCTGTTTTGAACGCTTTCAAGACGTTGCGGAAATCATCTGTCGTCTTCGGCATCTCCAGCTTCATCTCTTCGAGCCATTTGGTGTTGATCCACATTTTGTTCGGATAAGAACAGTGGAAGCACTCGCTGTAATTGACCAGGCCGTAAATATTGCCGTCTGGCGCTGTATTCATCGCCTTCAGTGTCGGATTCTTATCCATCGCCGCCTTGATGTTCGGCGCATATTGCTCGATCAGATCATTCAGCGGAACGAAAATCCCCTGCTGGCTATAACGGAGCACATCCGCCTGCGAGAACTGGTCCACATAGTCGGTTAAAATATACGTATCCGGGTAATCGCCGCTTGCCAGGGAAATTTGGCGCTTCTCTTTGGCGCCGTCATACGGGATGATCTCCCACTTGAAGCGGATATTGAACTTGTCCTCTACAAGTTTGGTGAAATCGCTCGTCTTCAAATCCTGGGTTGCTTCCTGCTGAGTGAACACACTGATTTCTACCGGTCCGGTTCCGCCCTCACTGGCGGTATTTCCACCCTTTGTATTTGAGGCACATGCCGCCAGTACACTGCTTGCCAGCAAAATCATGCACACAAGGCTGATGATGTTCCTTTTCAATGGCTTCCTCTCCTTTGATCATTGTTAACAACGTCGGGATACAATCGTCCTTTTTACGCATAAGCTGCCTGAATCAGATTCCAGGCTTTTGCTCGTTTCACGGCTTGATCACCGTTTTGACACCTTCTCAGACTCCGCTTTTTTTACATTTCTTATCATACTGCCGCTTGACCCGCTTACGCTTGCTTTTCTTATTGTTACACGCCGGCCTTAAGACTATTGCCCTGCATCACCCCTTTCAAGATGACCGCTCCGGCTGCCAACTAGCCCTTGACAGAGCCGATCAGCATGCCCTGCACAAAATGACGCTGCACAAACGGGTAAATAATCAGCACAGGCAGTGTCGACACAACAATAAGCGAGTATTTCAGCAATTCCGCCAGCTGCTGGCGCTCCACCAGCTTCATCGCATCCATCGGACCTGCTGCATTGTTATTGAGAATAATAATGCTGCGCAGCACCAGTTGCAGCGGATACAGATTGTCGGACTTCAAATAAATCAGCGCATCAAAATACGCATTCCACTGTCCGACAGCATACATCAGCATCAATACCGCAATGACCGGCTTGGACAGCGGGAGTACGATGCTCCATACAAATCGCGCATCACTGGCCCCGTCTATCTCACTTGCCTCCGCCAGTTCATCGGGAATTGACGACTGGAAGAAGGTACGGGCAATAATCACCTGCCACACCCAGATTGCATTCGGAATCAGCAGCGCCCACCTCGTATCAATAAAGCCGAGCTCCTTCACCACCATGTAGGTTGGAATCAGCCCGCCGTTGAACAGCATCGTGAACGTAATGAACATCATTAACGTCCTGCCGCCGGAAAAGGACTTCCTTGACAGCGGATAAGCAAGCAGAATCGTAAGTGTAACACTGATCAGCGTACCGGCTACTGTATAAAAAATGGAGTTCCCGTAACCCGTCAAAATTTGCGGATTGTGCAGCAGCCCTGCATAACCCTTCAATGAAAATTCAACCGGCCACAGCCATACTTTTCCCGACGCTACAGCAGCCGGGCTGCTAAACGAGCTGCTGATTATATAAATCAGCGGGTACATCACAACCACCATAATCAGTATGAGCACCGTATAGACGACACCCAAAAACAGCCGGTCGGATAGTGGTTCTTTAATTTTCGCAGCTTTAGCCATTTCTGATACCGCTCCCCTCTACCATAAGCTGTTATTGGATAGCCGCTTGGCCAGCGTATTGACGAATACGAGCAGCAGCAAATTGATGACGGAGTTGAACAGCCCCACCGCCGTAGCAAAGCTGTAGTTTGCATTCAGCAATCCGGCTTTGTACACATAGGTTGAGATGATCTCCGATGTTTCAAGATTGAGCGGATTTTGCAGCAGATAGATTTTTTCAAATCCAAGCGCCATAATCGACCCCACGTTCAAAATCAAAATAATCGTAGCCGTCGGCAAAATACCGGGCAGATCAATGTGAATAATCTTTTGCAGCCGTGAAGCGCCGTCGACCTTCGCCGCCTCGTACAGCATCGGGTCAACCCCTGCGAGCGCTGCCAAATAAATAACCGTCGAATACCCGGCATTTTGCCATATATCGGACCATACATGGATAGAACGGAACATGCCCGGCTCTCCGAGGAAATTCACGCCTTCCAGTCCCAAATGGCCGAGGGCCACATTGACGAAGCCAAGACGCGGAGCCAAAAACAGCATAATCATCGAGACGATGACCACTGTCGAAATAAAATAAGGCGCGAAGGTGACAAGCTGAATAAACCGCTTGAACCGGCCATTCCGTATTTCGTTCAAAGAGAGCGCTAACAGAATCGGAATCGGAAAGCCGACCACGAGCTGATACACACTGATGATCAGGGTGTTTTTAACCAGCGTCCAAAAAATCGGATTCTCGAAAAACAATCTGAAATGCTTCATCCCGACCCAATCACTGCCCCATATCCCCTTGGTCACATTGTAGTCCTTGAATGCCAGCACGGAATTAATCATCGGGTAATATTTGAACAATATAAAATACAAGACCGGTACAAGGACGAATAAATAAAGCTGCCAATGCTTCCGCATCCGTTTGCCATGTACGTTCCAAAAACGCTCCTTCCCCTGATGTTGTGATCTCTGACTGATGCCGGTCACGTTGCTCAAAAGCCATCCCTCCTGCATGTTGCTGCCGTTCATAACAGCGCTTTCTTCTTCCCCAACAGTGTATGGCTTCTCCGGCAATCTCCGAAAGGTACATCGTTTCCCGGGGGTACATCCATTCCGGCAGGAGGGGTACATCCCTTGCGTACAGCGGCATTTAAGGCTTTTGGATGTATTGTGCGGCAGGTTCTTTGCGGACAACAATGTGAATGGCACGTAGGGATAGCTTTCAAGTAAAGCAGCCTTGTGAAAGGCGCCTCCGATTGCTGTTGCTCCGGATTTTTTTTCGCACTCTGGCTGAACATGCAAAAAAAGCTGCCTCATTACAGGCAGCTTCATCATTTGGATAAGGGTACAGATTAAGGGCAAAACATCGGGGTACATCTATCCGGAAGGTTACACTGGCGTCAATCCTCGTCTTTGAACTGGCGGTAAGCGCTCGGTGATACACCGACAGCCCGCTTGAATGCTCTGCGGAAAGAATGCGCACTGTTATAGCCGGTCCTCTGGGCAATGTCCTCAATGGTAGATGAGCTTTCCCTGAGCAGTCTCACGGCTTGATCGATTCTCAGCTTCTCCAGATAATCCCACAGGTTCGTTCCGGTCACTTCCTTGAACAAGCCGGAGATATATTTCTCCGGGTAACCTACCCGCTCAGCAACCTGATAGAGCGACAGTTCCGGCTGCATATACATGTCGGCCATGCATTGCCGGATTTGTTCAATCGTCTCGTTATGCTCGCTGTTCTTCTTCGTATTAATCCAATCGGTCAGCGTATCCATCATCGTACCGATTTCTTCAAGCGCAGACTCCATGCTTTGACCGCCGGCCATGCCCAGCATCCGCTCTTTCATCGGCTCCGCAAGCGCGGTTTCATGAAAGGGCTTCTGATCAAGCAGCTTCAGGAGCGTCCCTTTCAGCTCCAGTATAAACTGTCTTTTCATTTCAGCGGACAGATTGCGGCGCTCCAGATTTTGTTCCGCTGTATCTTCCAGTATGCTCCGCGCTTTCTCGCCGTCACCTGCTTTAATTGTACTGATTAGTCGCAGCTCAACATCCAGCGGGTAATAAAAGGTAGTGCTGTCGATCTGGATTTCGTCGAACCAGACGAGCATGCGCGACTCTTTCGGGTCCGTGTAGGCAATCGCCTCCTTGGCCTGCTCATGGGAGCGGCTTACGTCCCGAAGCTCGCTGAACGATGATCCGATAGCGGCAGCCACCCTAATTTTATATTGATCATACAGACTGCGGGAGGATTGTTCCACAATACGGCTGATTTGTTCTTCTCTTGCTCCTCCGGCTTCTTCGGCGATCAGGAAAACAATTATAACCTGGTTGCTTCCCAGATCGGTCATCAGCAAAGAGCCGTCCACATCCTGCAGCGTCTGCTTCACAAGCAGCCGGGCCGCATTCAGCTCATTTAGCACATCAATATGATTCATGTCTTCATAACCGGTAATTTTCAGCAGTCCTGCATATCCCGCCTGGCCGCTCAGCATAACTCCAGCCTGATTAGCCGCAGCTTCAATTTCGGAACCGGACAGAAATTCCCCCGCAACCAGCCTTCGGAGAAAAGCATCCCGAAGCAGCGGCAACTTCAGATTCAGCTCGCTTTCCAGACGCTTATTGTTTGTAATCATCCCGGAAATATTCCCCTGCAGAAAATCATAATCATTCCGCACACCGCGGGACTCCTGGCTGAAGATGGACAACAGTTTTGTAATCGGCAGGCTGTTGCGATAGGCGAGCAGCAGCCCGGCAATGATTCCAAGCAGCAATGCCGTCCCGGTAACTGCCCAGGTAATATCTTTGATCTTATTGGCGTTCTTCATCAATGCTTCTCTCGGAATGCCAGCCCGGTATACCCATCCGTTCTTCTCCGAACGAATGGTAATCAGCAGCGTATCGTTGTACATTTGGCTTACCTTGTCCGCTTCCAGCTTGCTGGCAGCTTCCGTCTCTAATTGTGCCGCATGGGCCTGATCGATGCCCTGGAGGCCGATTGTATGTCCCTGGCCATCCATAATGTGCGCCCAACCTCCGTATTGCTCAGGAATAACCGTCAGCAGGCTGTTCACCTGCTCCTGATCAATGAGCACGACTGCTGTCGCGGCCGTCGGGCTCAGGCTCTCCAACGGCAATGATTGAATGTATGAGATGACCGAGGTTTCCACACCCATTTTGGAGTACGGCATTGCAGGCAGTATGTCACTACGGTGCGTCTTGCCAAGCCAGTCCTGCTCCCATTCCTTCCGGGATATATCCCGGTAGTGAAAGCTCTCATAATAATGCTCCGGACGGAAATAAGACGAACCCGGGGCCAGGATGAGATTATAATTATTCAGATAGACATAATAGTCCTGCAAAAAATTATTTGTACGGCTAATTGCCGTAATGTCCCTGTTGAGTTTCCATATGCCGTGAATATTCGCTTGCTCCTCCGGCATCGCTTCATGCATCAGCGAGTTCAAATCCTGATTAATGGCCAGCTGTCTGGTAAACGCCTCTACCTCGCTCATCCGGCTCTCCAGCGTTTCCTGGCTTTTCTGAAGCTGCAGAACGCTGTTTTCAATGGAGATCGTCTGGGTCTCGGCAATCGAAACGCGGTAGGATACGTAACCCGCAATAGCAGGAATACAAAGGACAATTAAATAAGAGATCAAATATTTATAAAACAGGCCGGTGAACTTGATGACTCTCCCCCATTTCCGGTGCACATTCTGTAAGCGTTAACAGCCCATTTCATATTGTACGCCATGAGCGCGGATTCAGCCAGCCTTGCCCGGATATTTCATGTCATGAATGACTGGAAGTCTTCTAAATCTGCCGGGAAACACATAGAACCCCCAAAACACATCATTGTGTGTCCTTGAGGGTTCCGCAGTAACCAAAAGTCTGTGGTTTTCGGATACAATGCTTATCCTGATATTCAATCGATTTTCTGCAGCCGCTTGGATGGTTTCAGCGAAATGGCAATCTGCCGGTCAGCATCCGTCCCTCTCGCATCCGGATTCGGGTAGTAATAAGGGATGTAATGCTTGAGCAGCGGAATGTGGGTAACGACACCCGCATCCGTGACATCGACAGCCGTCATCTGGAAGCGGCTTTTCTCCAGCTCCACAATCCGGTATGCCGGCTGATCCAGACAGGCAGATATCTGAATAAAAGTCCAGTTGTGCTGCGTCACGATGGAATCAGCATGAGCATGGCCATTGAAGTAAATCCCTGTACCCTTTTTTAACTTCAGGACATCCCATATCGGCACATCCGGATGAAGTGAGCCTTTTATACGATCCGAGCCTATGGTGGTGTTATGAACGGGATGATGGGCGAAAATAATCATCGGCTTGGTACCCGAAGCCAAAACGATTGCCTCCAGCCACCCCAGCTGCTCTTCATCTAGCCAGCCGCCCCCGCTAACCAAATCCATCTCTCTTGCTGTATCCAGAAACACCAGGATGCATTGCCCGGTATCCTTCATATGATATTGCTGCTGCCCTGTAATCTCCAGCACTTCCCGCTTCGATCGGGTGTACAGATCATGATTGCCAAGCACATGAACGAAGCTGCGGTTTTTGCGCCGGAGCATCTCGCTGACTTCCCGGAGTTCGGTCGCTGATCCGGCATTTGTCAGATCGCCAAGGGAAATATGGAGGTCTCCTTCCGTTTGCAGAAACCGTCCCAGCAGATTGCCATAGAACAGATTGCGTGCAACAAGCAGACCCGGAATACCCGGATCGACATCATGATAGTGCAAGTCTCCCATAATAACCAGTTTCATGCTTGCTCCCTCCGGCCTTTAGTGTATGCTGAGCTTTGTTCTATCGTACCGCCCAACTATTGTGCCGCCATTAAAAGAAGGAGTGACTTTTGTAAAATTTCTTACCGTTTGATTCATAAGCTTAAACATTTATCCGGTTAACCAGCCTTCAATCCATACCGCCTTTCTTGCCGATACGCTTCTTCCTGTATGCGCCGGGCGAAATGCCATACTTTTCCCGGAATACCCGGTGAAAATACGTATAGCTGCTCAGTCCCGTCTCCGCAGCGATCTGTTCCAATGACATTACACTATGATCCAGCAGTTCGAGCGCATGAGCGAGTCGCAGTTGCAGTACATACTGCATCGCGGACATGCCGAAATGCTCTTTGAACAGATGAACAGCACGCGACACACTCAGGCCCGCATGACCTGCTATGTCCTGCAGCCGGGTTGGGCTTGTCGCATTCTCTTCAATATAGTTGCGCATCTTCAGCGCATGGAAAGCGGAGAGCGACTGGGCGACAGGCGCTTCTTCGATTGCCCGGTCCAGCAGAATAAGCAGCGAACGGGCAAGCAGGGATATCAGCTCCGGATCGCCACCGTTGAGCCGCCGCTTCTCACCGATTAATTGATGCCAAATCCCCTTAAGCCGTTCATCCACGACGATAGTTTTTCGGGTCTCCCGCTGCCTGAGCTGCCACCATTCATCCATTCCGGGACCGGAGCAGATTACAAAATAATCGCTGCTTGGCTGCATCGGCACTCCTGTTTTTCCGATTCTCAGTTTATAAGCATCACCCGGCTTGAATAGCAGCAGATCGCCCGGGCCGATTTCAGTAAATTCCCCGTCCGTCAGCGCCAGGCTGATGCCTTCGGTCTGCAATCGGATAATATAGGTATCCAGGCTGTCGGCGTCCTGATGGAAGGGCTCCTGATGCCGCGAGTATCCGCATAGCCGAATATGTATTTCCTTGGTTTTCATGCCAGGACCTCTCACATTCATTTATTGATAACGATCAGATCGTATAGGTTTACAATCATATTGTTTCTACAATGAGCCGCCTATTCCTCCTATAATAATGACATGAATAGTTAAGGATAATAAGGTTATGGGTTCTAACGACTTGAAATACGGAGGTATTCACAATATGAGCAAGCGTGTTATTCGATTAATTCAGACAGAAGAAGCGCAGGACAGACTGACAGAGAAAGATTCATTGACCTTCAAGGCTGATGAGCATGGCGTAGAAAATCAGCTGATCCAGATTTATGATGACCTGACTTATCAGACCATTCTCGGATTCGGGGGCGCCATTACCGAAGCTTCTGCTGTAACGGCCTACAAGTTGAGCGACAAGAACCGCGATGAGATTATTAAAGCTTACTTTGATGCCGAAGAAGGCATCGGATATAACCTTGTTCGTACGCATATTAATAGCTGTGACTTCTCTACTGGCAATTATGCATATGTTGAAGAAGAAGACCCGACCTTGTCGAACTTCGATATTAGCCGCGACAAGCAGGCGATCATCCCTTATATTAAGCAGGCGGCTGCCAAAGCTGGAGAAGATTTCCTGCTGTACGCATCCCCTTGGAGCCCTCCGGCATGGATGAAGACCAATGGAGAGATGAACAATGGCGGCAAGCTCAAGCCGGAATACCGCGAGGCATGGGCACGTTACTATGTCAAATTCATCGAGGCTTACGAAGCAGAAGGCCTGCCAGTCTGGGGACTGACGGTCCAGAATGAAGCCAAGGCGAAGCAGATTTGGGATTCCTGTATTTATACAGCTGAGGAAGAGCGTGATTTTGTAGCGGACTATCTCGGACCTGCACTGGAAGCGGCAGACCTATCCCGTATCCGCCTGATGATCTGGGATCACAACAAGGAACGCGTGTACGACCGGGCAAAAGTTGCCTTCACTGACGAGAAGGCATCCAAATATATTTGGGGCATCGGCTTCCACTGGTATTCCGGCGA
This sequence comes from Paenibacillus pinihumi DSM 23905 = JCM 16419, assembly GCF_000422505.1. Taxonomy (GTDB): domain Bacteria; phylum Bacillota; class Bacilli; order Paenibacillales; family Paenibacillaceae; genus Paenibacillus_D; species Paenibacillus_D pinihumi. The sequence goes on from NZ_AULX01000006.1 coordinate 144,207, forward strand.
TCACTTCGAGGCGCTGTCTGCTGTTCATGACCGTTTCCCGGACAAGCAGCTTGTCTTTACCGAAGGCTGCCATGAAGGCGGCGTGCAAATCGGCTCCTGGAAGAGCGGCGAGCGCTATGCGCATGATATTATCGGCAACCTGAACAACTGGATGTCGGCCTGGACAGATTGGAACATCGTGCTTGATGAGCAAGGCGGACCAAACCATGTAGGCAACTACTGCGACGCGCCAATTATCGCCGACACGAAAAACGATTCCCTTACCTTCCAAAGCTCCTACTATTACATTGGACATTTCAGCAAATATATCCGTCCGGGTGCGGTACGTATCGCCAGCTCCAAATATACAGATAAGCTGGAGACCATCGCATTCAAAAATCCGGACGGCAGCGCAGTTGCAGTTGTGCTGAACCGTACGGATGAGGAACTGCCGTATACGATTTCCAACGGCGGTGACATTGCAGAATCGAAGATTCCTGCCCATGCGATCCAGACTTTGCTGTTCCCGTTAAACAATTAATTCGCTGCTGACGAGAGACTATGCGGCTCAGACCCGTGCAGCAGAATGACCAAAATAACCGCCAAATGAGGATGCGAAGAACAGCGCTCATCGGCGGTTATTTTCAATTGTTGATACAGCTTATTCCACGGAAATTAATTTCCTGCTTCGCTAATCAGATACCCGTACCCTTCCTTCTCCATATCCGCCTTCGGCACAAAACGGATCGAAGCACTGTTGATGCAGTAGCGTTTGCCGCCTTCGTCAGCAGGACCATCGTCAAAAACATGGCCCAGGTGGATATCTCCGGCACGGCTGCGAACCTCGGTCCGCTCCAGCCCGTAACTGGTATCCGCTTTGTAAGTAACGACATCGGATGCAATCGGTCTGGTAAAGCTCGGCCAGCCGCAGCCCGCATCATATTTGTCCTTATTGGAGAATAGCGGCTCGCCCGTTGTCACATCGACATAAATTCCCGGATCGTATACATCCCAATATTCATTGGAAAAGGCGTGCTCGGTATCAGCCAGAACCGCAACCTGGTATTGAATCTTGGTCAGCTTCTTCTTCAGTTCCTCATCGCTTGGCTTCGGATAGAGAGAAGGATCAATCTTAATCTCCTGATCATTCAATATATTCAAATCAATGTGACAGTACCCGTCCGGGTGCTTCTCCAGATAATCCTGATGATACTCCTCAGCCAAATAGAAATTCTGCAGCGGCAGTACCTCGGTTACAATTTTCTGCTCATAGTTCTGCTGCTCCTGCTTCACCGCCGCTTCAATGACGCCCTGCTCCTGCTTTTGCTCATAAAAGATGCCGGTACGGTATTGAATGCCACGGTCATTGCCCTGCTGATTGACGCTGGTCGGGTCGATGACCTTGAAATAATCCGCCAGCAGTTCACCCAGTGTGACCCGGGCCGGGTCATACGTCACCTTGACCGTTTCGGCGTAGCCCCGGTCCCCCCGGGTCACATCCTCGTAGGACGGATTTTCGCCTGTGCCGTTCGCATAGCCGGAAACGACATCGCTCACCCCGTAAATTCGGGACATATAGGCCTCCATCCCCCAGAAGCAGCCGCCCGCAAGATAAATGTTCTGCAAGTGGCTGCCGGAATAATCGACCCCCTTGTTCGGGTTCGGCAGCGTAGCTGTCGTTGCACGCCCTCCGCCTGCTGCGGAAGCTGTAATTTCCCTGCTAAGCTGCTCAACGGAGGAACACGCAGAGAGCAGAAGCACCACCAGCAAGGACCCGATAAAACCTGCTTTTCTCATTGAATGATGAATCAGACGTCTTTTCATGAGTAGCCTCCTCACGGAATCAATTAATGAATGCTTTGAAAGGTCTGTTCAATCACTTCATTGGTCTGATGTCCGGGGGACCCTTTGACCAGCGTACCGTCCGAACCAATATAATAGGATGTCGGATAGCCTTTTACACCGAACTTCTTGGCCAGCGTGCCGTCATTATCGAGCAGCACTTCGACATTGTTATACCCTCTCTTGGAGAACCAGCTGGTAAAATCCTCAGCGGATTTCTCGCCATGATAGCCGGGGCTGACAATCGTCAACACCTTATAGTCATGGTTGCCGCCGGACAGCTCATTCAGTTCCTCAAGGCCCGCCAGACAGATCGGACACCATGATGCCCAATACTTCACATATACCTTCTGGCCTTTGAACTCCTTCAGAGAAACGGTTTCTCCTTGCAAATTCGCCAGTTCAAACGCTGGAGCCGCCTGTCCCTGATTGACCGTTCCCGTTTCTCCCTGCGCGGATACTTCAGAACGGGTCACACTGGTGCTCCTTATACCCCAGAAAGCAATAACTGCTACCACGACGATTGCAACGATCCAGCCCCATTTCTTGTTCACTGCCATAAATGATCACTCCCTCTTAAAATTGCAAGTTCGCCGCCAGCCAGTCTACTTTATTGGTTACCAGCAGGAGCCCCATCACAATTAAGACCACACCGGAAACCGCCTTCAAAACAGGCATGTACTTGTAAATTTTGCGCACCTGCACAAGCAGCGAATCTGACAATACAGCCATCAGCAAAAACGGAACGCCCAGACCCAGTGTGTAGATCAGCATGTAGAACCCTCCTGCCCCAATCGAGCCTTCGCTGGCTGAGAGGCTGAAAATGGCGGCAAGCACAGGTCCGATGCACGGCGTCCAGCCAAAGCTGAAGGTGAAGCCAAGCAAAAATGCGCCAAAGTGCTTTTGTTTGGACGGCAGCTCCATATTGAGCTTCTTTTCCTTGGCCAAAAACGAAAGCTTGAGGACCCCTGTCTGGTAAATGCCAAACAAAATCACAACAATGCCGCAAGCCGTTATGAACCAGCTGCTGCTAAGCACATTGCCGAGCGCCCCCGCACCAAAACCGAGCAGTACGAACACCGTCGACAATCCCAGCATAAACAGCAGCGTTCTTAGGAGCAGTACCGGCGTTATACGCAGCCAGCCGAGCTTCCAGCTTTGCGGATGGCCTCCTGACTCCGAACTGCCCAGATAGCCCAGATATACGGGAAGCAGCGGCAGGATGCACGGCGAAAAGAAGGACAGCACCCCCGCGGCAAACACACTTCCAATATAAAGCTGTTCGGTCATCAGCGCCTTCCCCCTCTCCATCTGCCTTAAGAGGGAACAAAGAGATGACTCTCTTCCATTTCCCTGCTTACAGTTCCAAGCATAAGGGAGGGACGTTACAGGCATCTAACAGTGATCTTAATAAAGTATTAACTACAGCCGCTCGCCTATGTCTGCGATTGGCAGCGTCAGACAAAAGGCGGTACCCGGACGCTCCGTCCGAATAAGCCGGATGGTTCCTCCATGCAAGTCCATGATGGATTTGGAGATCGCAAGGCCCAGGCCCGCCCTGCCGCTATGGCGGTTGCGCGATTTGTCCGTACGGTAAAAGCGTTCAAAGATTAAATCCTGCTCTTCCTCCGGAACGCCTTCGCCTTCATCCTGTACCACTAATTCAACATACTCTCCCTTTCTCTGCGCCTGAACATGGATTTCCCCGTGCCGGGGCGAATACTGGATGGCATTTTGCAGCAGATTGCTTAAGACACGCTGAATCTCAAACGGCATAATCCGTACCGGCGGCAGATTGTAAGGCACACTGGTATTGACGCTAAGCTGCTTTTCTTCGAGCAGCAAGGACTGGCTTTGCAAGGTTTCTACAATTAAAGTGTCCAGGGGATAAGGCTTCGGATCGAAGGGGTAGACCCCTGCGTCCAGCCGTGACAGTTGAAACAAATCATCAATTAATTTGCTCAGGCGCACCGTTTCTTTTTTTATGGTCAATAAATAATTTTGAAAGTCGGCTTCATTATCAATCACCCGGTCCTGAAGCGCTTCTACGTAAGATTGTATGGAGGCCAGTGGGGTTCTCAGATCATGAGAGACGTTGGCGACAAGTTCTCTTCTGGAGGCTTCGGAACTTTTCAGTGTCTGAATACTGTGCTCCAACTGCGATTTCATCTCGTTAAACCGGAGCGCCAGCATCCTGAACTCCTTGGGCCCTGTCAGCGGAACTTCTCCCTGGAAATCCCCCTCCGCCATCTTCCCGCTCGCTTCACTGATATTGTTCACTGAAGCCACGATTGGCCGGGTGATTAATGCATGGACCAAAATGGAGATAATCGCTGCAATCAGGGTGACTGACATCAGCAGAAGCATGGTGGGCCACGTCAGCAGCATGAGATGATAAATGATGAACAGACTGACCAGTACCGCACCGAGGCTGGCAATATTGGACAGAAACAGATAGGTTCTTAACTTCATGCTGAATCACCCTTCCGGAACTTGTAGCCAATCCCCCATACCGTCCTGATCCACTGCGGCTCGGAAGGATTAAGCTCATCAGCATGATAATCGGAATATCCTGCTCGTGACGAATTTCCTCACAGACTTCCCACCCGTTTTTGCCTGGCAGCATAATGTCCAGAATAACCAGGTCCGGCTGCTCGGCTTTCCATAGGGCCAAGGCGCTCTCCCCGTCATGCGCCATGATTACTTGATAACCTTCCCGCTGCAAATACCGGCCGCAAACGTCCGTAATATTCATCTCATCATCAACAATCAGCACCTTGTGGCTCATCGTGCACCAGCTTTCTTTTAGCTATCCGTTATAGTCATTGTCGTTTTCATGTATTGTAAACGATAAATATTACAAAAATCTAAAAAGCCGGACCATTTGGTCCGGCTTCTTGCACTTTTCATATAGGAAGCTATAAATGAGCAAATTCGCTTCCAGTAAATTGTAAAACCAAAAAGAATAGAGACAAAGCGCGCTCCTTGTGGTAAAAGTAGTCACCACAACCCCATTCTACACCAAGGAGAATTCGCTATGTCTCATACCGCCATCGTACCTGATCATGCGACGATTCGCAACTATATATTGCATCACCGGCTGCCGTTGTATTTTTCCAAGGCGGTTCTGACACATATCGAAACGTATATGGTGGCGGCGACAGCGAAAGGATTTCGCGGCAAGGTGGTGGATCTGGCAGAATACAGCGATTGTCATCGCACTACACTCGGTCATTTTCTGGCTGAAGGGAAGTGGGACCATGGGGTACTGCAAGCCAAAGTGAAGACCGAATCCCTTCGCCAGGTGATGCAAGTGTCCCAACGGACAGCGGATCCGCTGTTCGTCATCCATGATGATACGATTGCACAGAAGAGCAAGCCTTCGTCACAGGCTGAGGCTCCGATGGAGCTCACCAGTTTTCATCATTCGCATCTGCTGGGCAAGGTCGTGTGGGGCCACCAGATGCAGGCTGCCTTCGTGGGATGCGCGGACTTGTCGCTCATTCACTCGATTGATCTCTACGACAAAACAAAAACCCACCCCGATGGTACGGTCTATACGAAAATCGACCGCGTCTGCGACATGGCGGCGACTTTTCCACTTCCGCCTCATGGCGGGTACGTGCTGGTCGATTCCTGGTTTACCTGCGCGCGTGTCATCGACTGCTACGCTGCGGCGGGTTACCATCTCATTGGGGCGCTCAAGACCAATCGGATTATCTACCCACAGGGCATTCGCTTTTCGGTTCAAGACTTTGCCACCCACATCCGGAAGGAAGACGTTCGCCTCGTGACCGTGAACGGTTCCTCTTACTGGACGTATCGGTACGAAGGCGCGTTGAACGACATCGACAATGCCGTTGTCCTGCTGTGCTGGCCGGAGCATGCTTTTGGGGAACCGAAAGGGCTGCGCGCTTTCCTATGCACTAACGTTTCCCTCGAGACGAAAACTATTTTGGCTTACTACGCCAAACGATGGCCGATTGAGATCTTTTTCCGCCAGTCCAAGAACAACTTGGGATTAAACACGTACCAAGTCCGTTCGTCCACGGCCTTTATCCGCCTTTGGGCTTTGCTCGCCTTTACTCATTTATACTGCACAACTGGCTTGGAACAACCCCATCAGTTCGGTGACGGCTTGCGCCTTGTGCGTAAACAGGTTCAACAGGACCGAGTTCGAGCCATTTATGAATGTGGACAAAGGGGCGTCCCCTTTCATGTCGTTTGTGAGCGGTTCAAACTGGCCTAAAGGGAGTCTACCAATTTTTGTATTCGATTTTACTCATTTATAGTAGGAAGGATAATAGTTACTCAAACCGGTACGTCCAGAAATGCTCTTTCCCGAACCGGGCTTGCAGCTCCTTGTCCGTATGCTTCTTCTTTCCCAGAAGCTCTGCAGCCTGGAATTGGGAACGGTGCGCCTGAATGGAAGACATTTTCTGCTTAAGAAAGTCTCTGATATCATTCTCCACATCGGGACGGCCAATCGCTTGCTCATGATCTCTGGAAAATGCCACACAGTGGACTTTCGGCCGCTTGGCTTCCGGCAATCCCGCAATTGTGCGAACGACCGCCTCTCCGCATGCATCATGATCGGGATGTACCGCGTAGCCGGGATAGAACGTAATCACCAGTGACGGATCCAGCTCCTCAATCAGTGCGCCGATGCTGGAATCCAGCAGCTCCTGATCCTCAAATTCAATCATTTTATCGTGGAAGCCGAGCATTCTCAAATCCTTGATTCCGATCGCGCGGCAGGAAGCCTCCAGCTCCTGTTTCCGGATTTCCGGAAGTGTCACACGGGTTGCAAATGGCGGAATCCCCATATTGCGGCCCATCTCTCCAAGTGTCAGGCATGCATAAGTTACCGGGGTTCCGTTATTCAAATGCATGGCCAAAGTCCCCGCTATCCCGAAAGATTCGTCATCCGGGTGCGGCAGTACAACAAGTATATGCCGTTCCATATTGTTCTTCATCTCCTGTTCACCAGCTTAAAAGGGCTGCCGGCTCCTTATATCTGTACGGTCATGTGCTGCCGCTATAAAACAACTTCAATGATGCGGCCTTCCATCATGATGGTTTCGTTCAGAATGGTTCCTTGCTCAACTGCAAAGCTACAACCAGCTTGCCCTGGCTGTCATGCCCCGCCATAATCAGCCTTTCGCTGTCGCTCTCCTCATAATGTGTCAGTCCTTCGGAGTAAATCCAGCCGGACGCTGTCTTCAGTCCGACCCGGTAAGGGCCGTTCCCGGAAATGGAACCGTGGGAATAGCGGATCACCGCATTGCTGATGAAGGTTGCTGCCGGGTGCTTGGAGCTGTCCAGATGAGCAGCGTAAGCTCCCGTTGTCATTTCAAGATGGATGTATAAATCCTGGTCTTTGAGCCGGTCGATCCGGGGCTGGATATCTGCCGGATGAATATGCTGCATCGTGATGCCTCCTATAACTCAATTTATATCAATCATGCCTTTTTCTATATTCCTGACAGCAGCTGATTTAAAGCTCTATCCTAACTTTTCGAAAGCTGCTCTTTATTAGTATAGTCCTAAATTTAAGATCTTGCAAAACTGTGACAGATTGGGCACTTTTATTTAAAGATATTGAAATATAAAAAATCATAGCGCCAACAGCGCTATGATTTTTTGAATATGAGCATACAAGCTCCCACATCAATTATTTTTTCTGTGTCGTAATGGCGATAATCTGATTTTGAGCTTCATAGTAAGACTTCACATCAAACAGCAGCTTCAGTGCATTCATTGGCAACCAGACCTCTCTGCCGGAAATGATCACTTGCTTATCTAATTGACTGGTTTTCTGATTAATCTTGACCCTTTTGCTCCCGTTCTCAACGATCAGTATCTGGCTTCCTTTTTTGATTTCAGCAGTCGATTGATTCCTGACCGTCAACGTATAGCCAAGCTGATTGACGATTGCAGCAGCCGGGACATATAGGCTCCCATTGATGGTTTTTGGAGGTGCTTGCAGCGGTATCACTACATCATCGAGGATGACTTCAATCGACCTTTCCATAACCGGGGTATCTGGATTAAAGATCACTTGCCGTGGTGTCAAAAAAAGATACCGGTTGCGGTTGCCAAGCTGTCCCTGATCATTTCGCCCCCAAGCCCAAACTGTCCCGTCCTGCTTCAAGGCATACGCCGAATAGTCTTCATTACTTATTCCAATTACATCCTTTAATCCGGGTACCTGCGCAGGCTTCATATTATCCTGTTTGGTTCCGACTCCGAGCTGTCCGAACTTGTTATATCCAAGCGTCCAGACGGTGCCATCCTGCCTGAGAATCATGCTGAAATTATAATTGCTAACGACGCTGGGAGCCCCATGGAGCTCAGGTACTTCCCGAGGCAGCAGTTGATTGCGGGTTTCACCATGGCTGAAGGACAAAATGTTGTCTTTGCCCCAAAACCAGAGTGAGTCATCCTTTTTGACCGCAATATTAAACCAGTCTCCAACAGCCTGTATCCGGGCAACATCCGACAATTGCTTAACTTTTACGGGAACAGCTTTGTTTTGAGGCATACCTACCTCATGATTTCCTCCTTCATTATAATTAAGACGGCTTTCCGTACCGTCGCCCGACTTGCCAAAGTAATTTTCGCCCCACATCCATACTTCCCCGTTCGTATCCAGTGCGAGGCTGTGGAACCAGCCTGTTGCAATAGACTGAATGACCGGCAAGCCGGTAACCTGAGTTACAGGCATCATGGATTCTGCATATTTTCCGGCTCCGATCTGGCCTGCCCCATTTTGTCCCCAGCCCCAAACCGTGCCGTCTTTTCGAAGTGCTAACCCATGACCTCCCGCTGCGATTGCCACGATGTCGGAAAGTGCTTTCACCTGAACAGGCTTTTGACTATATGGCTTTGGCCCTTCCATAGGGAAGGTCAGATTCTCGGAGAACATATTTCTCCCGTCTCCCAGTCCTCCAAATTGGCCGCTCCCCCACACCCAGACGGTACCGTCTTTTTTTAATGCCACGGAGAATCCGCCTCCACGGGCAATATCAATGACATCAGCCAGCTCCTTGATCTGTACTGGAATTCTCAGTCCTTCCGGCTCAAAGCTGCTGCCATCAGATCCGTACGGGTCACTGCCCCATACCCAGACGGTGCCATCGGTAAAAAGCGCGATTTGTCCTGAAATCTTGGAAACCTGAGGTGTCCTTGCCGCTGAGACTTGTTGCTGGAATGGAAACAATGTAACAGAAAGAATCATAACAATTAATAGGATTACTGCCAGGAATCGAATACGAATGCTCATTGGTATCCCCCATAAATGGTTTATTTACGACTGCTTCTTTTTGCTTTTACGCTTCTCCATTGCTTTTTCCACATTCTCAGTCACCCGAAACTTTACAATTCTGATAATCAGATCCAGCGGCAACGGTTGATCAATCGGGAATTGGACCGATCCTTTAGCACCTTTGTAGGGCGACAATTCAGCCTGAAAGGCTTGGATGCCGCTGGGTGCCGGGTAGAATCCAATATGATTCTTATAGGCGGCGAAATGTACCAGATTGCCATACAGTTCAAAGGTCGGCATCTGGTAGCTAATTTTCTCCTTGGCATCCGGTGCTGCTGCACGAATAACCCCTCTCAACTCCTCCAGTATTACGCGCACCTCTACAGGAAATTGCGAAATATAATCCGTGACCGATTCATAAGTGGCCTTATTGCTGCCTTCCATCCTGTTCTCCTTCCTTGTGCCCGGGTTTAAGCGGATATACCCGACTCAACCTGAATTCTCAATATATAAGTTATTTCATATTTCTGCATTTTAAGATTTAACTTTACATAATTGAAAGAGCATTGTATATTTAACGATAGCAGGTTTTTCCTGCATATACCAATTCTATTTTTCGCGTACAACGCATTCGAAAGGGGATGTTTCTCAAATGACAATCAATGTAACGGTGATGAACGCTTAAAACTAAATACGGGCAGCTCATGCGCTTATAGACAGACCTGTACTCTAACTGCTTCAGAATTTGAGTGAAGTTGGGTACGTTTATTTGAGCTAGCGTTAATGCCCATTTGTCAAAGGAACCTTTCGTGAATACTGTTAACTGCAGGCACACTTGTTGAGGTGTGTTTCTTTGTTGTTTTTCAACTCAAGTGCAGATCAGCCTATCCATGTGAATGGCTGCTTGCTGCGCTTTTTTGGCATGGCTTTTTTTCCAATCGTGAGTAAGAGATTAATGAAAAACGGAACAAGCGTAATCCATTGAAACATGACGAGAATTTTAAAATATGGAGGCAAAAGATCATGAATACGAACATTGAAGATTATGGTATTACCCCTATAAAAGATTCAACTGACCCCTCCGCCCCGATTCCAGGCCGGGTCACCGCTGTACACCGGGAACGCTATGAGGTTGTCTGTCAGTATGGAGAAATTGGAGCAAAACTCAAATCAGGTGTTTACTATAGCGTAGCCGTAGAAGAACGGTTCCCTACCGTTGGGGACTATGTGCTGCTTCAGTATAATCCCGACGGTGACAGCTTAATTGTAAAAACCGGCGAACGCAGATCGACCTTTTCCCGGAGTGATTACTCCGGCCATGATGCAGGCTTTGCCAAGAGCGTACAGGAACAGATGGTCGCCGCAAATTTCGACTATGTGTTTATTATGGCTTCGCTTAATTATGATTTTAATATAAAACGGATCGACCGCTATTTGACAATGTCCTGGCAAAGTGGTGCGCAGCCTGTCATTATTTTGACCAAAGCCGATCTGTCGGATCAGGTGTCACAGCAGCTTCAACAGGTCAGGGAAATTGCGATTGGGGCGGACGTATTTGCAATCAGTTCCAAGACAGGGGAAGGGCTTGACAAGTTAAAAACCTATTTGCAGCCACGAAAGACTATCGTATTTCTTGGCTCATCCGGTGTCGGCAAATCCAGTCTGGTTAATGCGCTGGCCGGAGAAGAAATTATGAAGGTAGCCGACATTCGGGAGAACGACTCCAAAGGCCGCCATACGACAACCCATCGACAGCTTACACTACTTAACAACGGTGTGATGATTATTGATACGCCTGGGATGCGTGAGCTGGGGCTGTGGGATGCGAATACGGGAATTAGCGAGACGTTCTCTGATGTGGAGTCCTTGTTTTATCAATGCAAATTTTCAGATTGCACACATGAGAAGGAACCAGGCTGTGCAGTCAGACAATCCATTGCAAGCGGCGGGCTCAGCGAGGACCGCTGGCACCGTTACCTGCAATTGAAGAAGGAAAATCTGTTCGTAACTGATAAAGCTGCTTACCTCCGGGAGAAAGACAAGTGGAATAAATTATCCGTAATAAATAAGAGAAGGAAGTATTAATGGAGTATCTTAAAAATAATCGGTTTGCATGGATGATGAATTAGCCATCACGCTTGAAAAGCGGATAAAGACCCGGGCTTCTAAATAAGAAGAATGCCCGGGTCTTTATCCGCCCTATAAGCAGTTCTATTTATCTCAATGAGAAGACCTGTTAAACCGTATAAAAATAGTGATAAAAGTCTTCGTCCCGTTCATAACCAAGCGATTCATAAAGACGTTGGGCAGTATTATTGTTAATCCCGGTGGAAAGCGCTAGCCCTTTCGCTCCTGTGCTTGCTGCAAAATGTTTGGCCGTGTTCATTAACTGACGCGCAATCCCCCTTTGACGGAAAGCTTCAGGAACATACAAATCATTTAGAATCCATGAGGCCTGCATGGAAATAGAAGAAAAGGTCGGGTACAACTGGGTAAACCCTGCTGCTTGCCCGGTCTCCCCGTCCCATGCGACAAAAATAACCGATTCCCCCCGTTCCAGACGCTCTTGCAAGTAGGCTTCAGCTCCGGCAATATCCGTCTGCTGGCCATAGAAAATCCGGTATTGATCAAAGAGAACGGCTACCGCCGCGGCATCCGCCGTAGTCGCTTGACGCAAGATCAAACCGTCTGTGATGTTCTCCGTCATTTATCAACACTCCTTAATTTGAAATACTTTCCTTTTTCTATCTAAACATTTCTCTGCCAGTTCTGCAATGATTTTACCAACCGCAGGAGCTACCTTAAATCCTCCGCCCCCCCAGCCTGTACATACTAACAAGCCCTCTACCCCATCTACTTGGCCGGTCCATCCCCGTCCATTTGTACAATAGGCGTCAAAACTTCGCTTCCCGCCCGCATATAATGCTCCCTTGACCCAATCCAACCGTCCGGCCGCGCATACTCTCGTATGTTCTGCCAGAACAGGATCTACGGCTTCTTCTTGATCAGGGTCAATATCCCATTGGTCTACCGGCAGTCCGATCATATGCACAGAGCCTGCCCCCTGCTTTCCGTATAATTGATTCGTATAATCGGTAAAAGGCAACGGAGCCTCCGTTTTATCCGGCCGAATGAACGCATCCATTTGAATCGCTTTGGAGCGAATGGGAGCGGAACGGCCAATTGCCTGCTCCACTATTTTTTTACTCCATGCGCCTGCCGCCACAATAATAATATCTGCTGCAATATTACCTGCTGTTGTTCTCACGCCTGTAGCTTTTCCATTCTTCACCATAAGCTCTGTGACCGCTATGCCTTCCATTGCATCCATACCGCAACCGCGGCTAAAATTAACCCAAGCCTGGGCTGTTAGTGAAGGATTGGCATACCCGGCACGCTCTTCAAATATCGCGATATCCTGCTTGCCTGTACAAATGGAGGAGCCAAAAGCATCACCCGGTCCCTGTTTCCATTCGAGTACCGGGGATTGCCGATTGATGCGCTCTACTTCTTTCTTCACCGCATCTAGACGTTCCGCGGGTTCAACTACGATTAAGCCGGTCTTCGTATATCCGCAACTGCTGCCATAAAGTTGTTCAAAGTTCATGAAATGCGGCATGCTCTCATATGCCAAATCACTGAGATACGAATCCGGATGGTAAGTTCGCAGCATACCTCCAGATTTTGCTGTCGGTCCGTTCATTCCAAAAGACATTTTTTCCAGAAGCACCGTTTTTATTTGACCACTACGGGCGATTTGAGCCAAAATCGAAGCGCCTATAACTCCCCCACCCACGATAACTGCATCATAAGTTTTGCTGAACATGTGCAGAACGTCTCCTTTGATAAAGGATCTGAATGATAATAAAGATAATCGGCAGTAAAGCAATCCAGCCTATAAAATATAAAGATACGCAACAAAATAACAAAGATATAACTGCAAAACTATCTGCATACCTGCTGCCAAAATGCTTGTAGCTGGCTAAAAACGCAAGCAAATATACCAGCACAAAGCTGCCGTTGGCAAACAGCATCAGCTCCTTTTCTTGACCGTTAGCCAAAAATAGCAGCAGCAGAACAACACCATAAGAAATGAGCAGGAAAAATAACGAATAGTAGGGAACGTTCGTCCGCCGGGATGTTTTGTTCAAGAAGGAGGGAAGCACGCCGTCTCTGCCCAGGGAAGAGATAAACCGGGACGCGCTTAGGACCCAGGCGTTGGTGCAAAGGACCATCAATAATATTGCGGCCAGATTTCCAAACAGTGCCGCTTGGGGTGAACTGATTAACACCAGCAATTTTGCGATAGCGAGTTCTTCAACTCCCCCTCCCTCATAGGGAATCGTTAGAACAATCGAGGAAGCCAGCGCTAAGTATAAAACGCCGACTATTATCACGGAAATAATCATTGCCTGTTTGTAGGTTCGTGCCGGATCGCGCACCTCCTCGGCAATCGAGGAGACATTTTCCCATCCCAAGAACGAATAAAGGCATACAACCATAGCCGTACCGACAGCTCCCCATCCGTTAGGCACAAACGGTGTCATCGATTCTATCCGATAATGCGGAACAGCGAATATGACGATACTGATCAAACCCGCCAGCAGCAATCCCAGCAACCCCAGTTGAATACGGCTATTGAGCTGCAGCTTTACCATGTTGAACAGTACGGAGATTAGCATAAAGCCAAAAGCTCCAGCCAGTAATAGCCCGACATCCGGTGCAATATCGAATAGATGAAAAAAATATCTGGCAGACGCAATCCCCATAACAGGATTTCCCACAATCATGGTAAGGGTCAATAAAAAGCCGGTCGCCTGGCCGAGCGGTTTTCCAAACCGGAGGCGAATAAAATACACAATCCCCCCGTTATTCGGGTATCGCATGGAAATGCGTGAGAACAAGTACGCAAGCGGGAACGAAACCAGTATGAGCACTAACCAGGACACCAGCGATGCCGGACCTGCCAACTGATAAGCAATACCAGGTACAACCAGAATTCCGACTCCAACAATGGAGGAAACATAGAATGCCGTAAGTCCCCAGGTTCCAAGTCCTTTATTAAGATTATCGTTATCTGTCACCTTGTTTCCATTTCCTTTCTCACTCTAAGCTGTCACCCATGCTGCTGAATGAATATCCGGGGCGCCGCTCTGATTCTGGAGTTTGAAATAAGCGCCTTGAAGCACAATAAGCTCCTCATGGGTCCCGCTTTCGACAATCTTTCCATTGTCTACGACGTATATAAGATCGGCTTTTCGGATTGCCGACAACCGGTGTGCGATAACAATGGCCGTGCGATTTTCCATCAAGCGCTGGAGTGAGGCATGCACAAGCCGTTCAGACTCCGCATCAAGTGCTGAGGTGGCCTCATCCAATATAACGATCGGCGCATTCTTGAGAAATGCCCGTGCAATAGCAATTCGCTGCTTTTGCCCGCCAGAGAGCCTGGAACCACGTTCCCCGACCTTTGTCCGGTAGCCTTCAGGGAACGATGCAATAAAATCATGTGCGATGGCTGCCTCAGCAGCAGCATGAACCTCCTCCTCTGTGGCATCAAGCTTCCCATAACGAATATTATCTAATATGGTACCATCGAACAAATGGGCATCCTGGGGAATATAAGCAAACAGGTCTCGCAGATCTGATCGCTTGTAATTGCCCAGCGGCTGTCCATTAAGCAATATCTCCCCCGCCTGATACTTATAAAATCCGAGAAGCAGCTTAATAACGGTTGATTTGCCCCCTCCGCTTGCTCCAACAAGGGCTGCTACTTGCCCCTTTTTTATTACAAAACTCATGCCATTCAAAATGGGAGCGGAGGCAGCGTAACCAAAAACGGTCTCCCGAAACTCGACTTCAACCGGTTCACTCTCTATACGGCTACTGTTCAGTTTCTCATCCTGCGAAAAATGGGACTGCTCAGGAGATTCATGCAGCAGTTCCGTAACTCTCGCCGCTCCGGCAAGGCCGCCTTGAAGCTGCACCACAAACTGGCCAAGCTGTAAAAAAGCATTCGACATATTAAATTGCAATTGGGCAAAGGCAATTACGATTCCAATGCCTATATGGCCGGTAATAATCATAAAGATGCCGAAAAGGATTACACCATAGTAATTGATAACATGTAAAAAGTAGCTTACCGCCTCCATAACGGCTGTTTTGAAGCCGATCCGCTTCTTCGTCCGGGTCAATCTGTCATTGGTTTCAGAGTTGCGGTTCAATATAAAAGATTCAGCCTGAAACATCTTAATCACACGAAGACCCGAGATGAGGTCAATCGTACGTTCCGTCATTTCCGCTTTGGCTTCTTGCAATTCATTGCTTAGAATTCGCAATGAATTGGCAAACCGGGATACAAAATAAGCAGAAATAATCGTAACTCCAATCAGTACAATTGCAATTCTCCATTCCAGGATAAGCATTGTTACAATAGACCCGACACTATAATTAAAGAAATAAAAAAAGGACTTAAATTGATTCAGGTACAAATCCTCAACTGCCTGCGTATCCACTGTCATTCGCGACACATAATCACCACTATGCGTCTGTTCATGTCTCTCCAAAGGGAGCCCTACAACCTTGTTATATAAGGTTTCCCGAAGATCCCGGACAGAGGCTTTGGCCGCATAAATACTTATATACTTGCAAATAGCTGCGAAGATGGATACGGATACAACACTTATGCTGAAAAGAATGGCCGAATTGATGATCATATCCGTATCCCGCGCCATCGCTGCATTAAATGAATCGATGTAGACAAACGCCGCAATGATCGGAAGACTTGCGTGAGAGGCCCCGTCTCCGATGGCGCCAAGCAAATACAGCCACTTTCGTCGCCCCATCAAATTCAGTACCTGAATGCACTCTTTAATATTAAAAGCTTTTGTGCTCATACAGGCCTCCTCCCTGGACGGATACATGCTGATCAGACTGCTGATGGCGGAACAGTTCCCTGTACAATCCTTCGCTTTGAAGCAATTCCTGATGCGTGCCCTCCTGTGTGACGACACCCCGATCCAGTACCATAATGTGATCTGCACTTACTATCGTAGATAACCGATGGGCAATAACAATGACTGCCCGGTCTTTTTTTATTCGTTCCAGGGCCTGCTGGATGCGTTCTTCCGAATGCTTGTCCAGCGCTGATGTCGGCTCGTCCAAAATTAATATTGGTGCCTGCTTTAGAATTGCCCTGGTAATGGCAAGCCTCTGCTTTTGACCACCTGAGAAATTCGCTCCTCTTTCCTCGATTATGGTGTCATAGCCGTGCGGAAGCTTATCTATAAACTCATGTGCATGTGCCGCGCGGGCTGCCTCCATAATTTGTTCGATACTTGCTTGCGGATTTGCAATTCGCAAATTGTCTGCAACAGTTCCCGGAAACAAAAAGCTGTCCTGAGACACAAGCGCTATGCTAGCTCTTATATCTCTCAGGGTGATGTCCTGTGCAAGTTGTCCATAGAACCGGATATCCCCTTCCTGATGCTGCTGAATGCCGCAAATCAATTGGATCAGAGTCGATTTCCCGCTGCCGCTTGGTCCTACAATTGCCAACATTTGACCCGTCTGAAGAGTGAACCCAATTTTATTCAATACAGGCTGATCCGGAATGTATCCGAATGATACCCCGCGCATTTCAAGAATACACTCCGGACCCGCATGGCTATCTCTATTTGCTGTTGTCTTGCGCAACTCCTCCAGTCTGGTCCCGTCACTTCTCTCGTCCTCTTGTGACAGAACTTCCTCAATGCGGCCTACAGCTCCTAAAGTCAGCTTATAATTGCTAATCAGTCCCGGCAGCGCATTAATTGGATGGATGATTTGGTTAATCAGCACGAGAAAGACAAGCAGCTCTCCTACTGATATGTATCCGGCAGCCGACAAGTAAGCGCTAAGAATCGTGCACAGAAAATAAGTCCCCCACATTTGAATCGTATTTACCGGCTCCATCCATGCCTTTCGTTTTTCCACTCGCAACATTCTTCCGAATAATTGCTTTAACACTCCCGAAAATTTCCGGCGAAACTCCGGCTCGAGATTATAAGCTTTTAGTACCGGAACGCCACCCACCGTATCCTGAACAGAGGTATTAATTTCCCCGTATTGCAGTTGGACTTCAGCTGCCATCCGGTCTAACGGCTTGGCTAGCCGGCCAATCAAAAAGGTTGAAGTTGGGATTAGAACCATACTGAATAGCAGCAATTGCCAGTTGATTTGTACCAAATAGACAAATGCACAAACGAAGACGATGGGATTATAGATATATTCATAAAATTTATTTTCCAAAACCTGTTCAATAGCTGTCGCATCATTGTTGATTCGGGAGCCCAATTCCCCGGAATGCCGCTCTTCGACGTACGATACAGGTATACCTACAAACTTGCGAAATAATTGGGCTCTCATATTCTGAAGCACATTTGCACTGAAATGGACCGAGGTATACTTCACAATATATTTGCATATCACGCCTAATGTAATGGCAGCCAAAATCGCATATAACAGCGGCATCACTTTAGCCGTTTCCTCCGACCCCACAACTCCGTCCAGCAAATGCTGGGATAATATCGCCAAACTAATATCGATCAGGCCAACAATTAATGAGAATACGACACTTACCCATATCCAGCCTTGGTACGGCTTCAAAAATCGAATTAAGGTTGATAAGCTAACATTCATTCTGAACCTCCATCACAAGTTACCACAACTGCAAGCAGATGGCCCTGTGCATGGACCATCTGCTGCTGCAGCGGTTTAGACTAGCTGCGTTCGTATGTGTCTGGCGTAGGCCCGGGGGGTACGATGACGGAATACACCAATATTGTCAACCGGGTATCCTCTGTCCTCCACCTCAAGTTCCAGCCTGATTGCATGCAGTGAGTTGCCGCCTAACTTAAAGAAATCATCGTCAAGTCCGATTTGTTTGATGTTAAGCAGTTGCTGCCATATTTCTAAAAGCTCAGCTTCCAGCGGATCAGGCTGTTCCTGCATTTCATTTACCGGGGCTTGCAAGGAGACTGACGGCTCCGGCAGCTGCTTCAAGTCCGCCTTTCCATTTGGCGAAAGCGGAATTGCTTCCAATTGAACAACAAAATCAGGAACCATATAGGAAGGCAATGATCCGGCCAAATGGT
The DNA here is from genome assembly GCF_000422505.1 of Paenibacillus pinihumi DSM 23905 = JCM 16419. GTDB lineage: Bacteria > Bacillota > Bacilli > Paenibacillales > Paenibacillaceae > Paenibacillus_D > Paenibacillus_D pinihumi. The sequence goes on from NZ_AULX01000006.1 coordinate 162,429, forward strand.
CAGTCATGCTTACTGCCGACACTTCTGAAGCTGCTACGATATACAGGCAAATCCGCGCTTCCTCATGCTCGCCTCTGACTTGTATAATCGCCTCCGTCACTTGCGGGAACGACAACGCGTGATGAATGATCTCGTCTGCTTCAATTCTAAAACCCCGTATTTTAATCTGATGATCCGATCTTCCGAAATATTCAATCTGTCCATTTGGCAACCAACGGGCAATATCGCCGGAATGATACATTCGTTGATCGGGACGGAACGGACAAGGAACAAACTTGTCCGCTGTTAGTTCCGTCTGATTCAGATACCCTCTGGCAACTCCGACACCGGCGATCCACAGATCTCCCGGCACACCAATCGGTACGGGTTCCAGCTTATCATTCAAAATATAAATCTGAGTATTATGAATGGGTCTTCCGATCGGTACCGGCCCGGTTTCCACTGTCGGCTCACATAAATGGAAGGTTACATCGACAGTCGCTTCCGTAGGTCCGTATACATTGATCAGCTTTGCTTTTATGCCGGGCAGGGCATGGAAGCGGTTGACCTGGCGGCGCGGCAGTGCTTCTCCGCTGGCAAACAGGTATCGCAGCGAGGATAAATCCGCTGATGCCCCGTCCCGTTCGGCATAGTCCAGAAAAAGGGACATCATCGACGGGACAAAATGCATGGCCGTCACTTGATCCTCTTTTACAATCCGGAGAATTTGCTTCGGCTCCTTCTCAGCCCCCGGCGCAAGCAGCGTGACACTTGCCCCCGCGAATACCCACCAGAATAATTCCCATACCGAAACATCAAACGTAAATGTCGTTTTTTGCAGCACAACATCTTCAGGACCGATCGGATATTCGGTCTGCATCCAGTTAATCCTGTTCATTATGGAATGATGCTCAATCATGACGCCCTTAGGCTTGCCTGTTGTTCCGGAAGTATAAATGATATACGCAATATCCGCAGGACCATGATCGGACTTCAATTTCACAGTTGCGTCTTCAACCTCGGGAAGGTCGTCTAAAAGAATTACATTCAAGCCGTTTTGTTGCCGGAGCCTGTCGATGGTTTTCCTCTGTGAAAGCACTATAGATGTGCCGCTATCCTCGAGCATGTAATCGATACGGCTATCCGGATATGCCGGATCAATGGGCATATAAGCCCCTCCCGCCTTCAACACGCCGAGAATGCCGGCTAACATGTCGACGGAGCGCTCCGTTAAAATCCCGACCGCATCCCCTGGCTGAACACCAGCGTTTTGCAACAAGCAGGCGATGTGCGTCACACGGTCATTCAATTGCAAATAAGACAGTGTCTCCTCCCCGGAGCGGACTGCTGTATGATGAGGGTAACGGGCAGTCTGCTCATCAAAGAGCCGGTCCAGTGTCTGTTTGTCCGGAAAGGAAGCTTCTGTATCATTGAACTGTTCCAGCAGTATTTGCCTCTGCCGCTCCGTTACACAACTGACATCGCCCAATAAAGCATCCGGTTCGGCCAGAAAACGATCCAACAGGCTGATGAAGCTCTCGGCAAACCATTCAATCGTTTCCTGCCGGAAAAGCGAGGTGTTGTAATCGAACTTCAAACCTGTGGCTCCCGCCCGTTCCACAGCCTCAAGCATAAAGTCAAATTTGGCTGCGTGATGTTCATAGGCAAACGGACGAAGTGTCCAATCGTACATCCTCTGCTGCGAGACATGCATCCCTTGGGAAACAAGCATGGCTTCCCGCAAATCCATATTTTGAAGAACAAACATCGTATCAAACAAAGGATTTCTCCCGGGATCACGTACTAGCCTTAACTTGTCGATCAGCTCTTCGAACGGGTAATCCTGGCGGTCCAAAGCTTCGAGCACCGTTTGTTTAACCTCTGACAAATAGCTCCTGAATGATTGCTGTTTAACCGGAAAAGTACGAATAGCAAGAGTTTGGACAAACATCCCGACAAGCGGCTCCAGATCCGGATGCTGTCTTCCTGAAGTCGGCGTCCCGATTACGATGTCTTCATGATTGGTATACTGCATTTGCAGGATTGAAAATATGGAGAACAGAACCATATACTTGGTTGTCCCGCTATGCCTGCACCACTCATCCAGTCGTGCATTTTGCTCGGGTGTTAAATATCTTTTGACCCGGCTGCTTTCATATTGCCGCTCCGCTGGCCTCGGGAAATCGTGAGGCAGGCTGGCAGCAGTTTCCGCCCCGTCAAACTGATTTACCCAGTATGCCTCGTCTCTCTTCCAAAGCGCTTCATTATCCTGCTCCCATACAGCATAATCTGTATAGCTGACGGACAGCTCTTCCGGCTTGTCTCCCTGATAGAACATAAACAACTCTTGCAGCAAAATACTTACCGAAATCGCATCCGCCGCTATGTGGTGCACATCGAACATAAACAGATTAGAATTCTCATCGAGCTTCGCCAGTCCGACACGGATTAGCGGCGCTGCCGTCAAATCAAACGGCCGGACAAAAGCTGCAGCAGCCGCTTCCGGCGTTCTGCCATCCAGAGAAATCTTCTCCAGCTTCAGCTCGACGGACTGCTGCACAACTTGTACGGGCTCCTTGCCATTCCATTGAAACGAAGTCCGCAGAGACTCATGTCTCGCTGTTAATTGACCCAATGCCGCTTCCAGCCGGCTGCTGTCCAGTGCCCCTTCGATAACGAGAAAGCCGGGAATGTTGTAGGACGTGTGGGCACCCTGTGTGCGGTGAAGGATGTACAGCCTTTTCTGCGCAGATGTAACCGGATAATGGGACCGTGCGGCAACCGGCATAATGGCCTTATTTTCTTCAATCCCCTTGTCCTTCAAACTGTCTATAAAACTTGCAAGCTGCCGGAGGGTCGGGTAATGAAATACATCAGCAATTTTTAACTTTATTCCCCAGCATTTGTTGACAAGCATCGCACAGCGTGTCGCCTTGAGTGACTGTCCGCCCAATTGAAAGAAATCACTGTTTCTGCCAATAGAAGAAGAAGCGCCAAGCAGCGTCTTCCAAATCGACAGCAGCTTATGCTCGGTTTCACTTGCCGGAGCTTCTGCTTCAGAATCTTCCATTTCAAGCGGCATTTGAAGAAGCTCCTGCAGATTAATTTTTCCGTTATTCAGAAGAGGCATCGAGGTCAAATGTTTATAGTGAAGCGGAATCATATAATCCGGCAGTAATTTCAATAAACGGTTCCGCAGCTCTTGCGCCGGAACGATCTGTTCGGACCGGTAGTAAGCGACCAAAAACTTGTCTCCGCTGGCATCCGTACGGGCAAGGACCACGGCCTGACGGATATCATCTTGCGCCATTAGAGAGGCTTCGATTTCACTTAACTCTACCCGGAACCCTCTAATTTTAATTTGAAAATCTCTGCGGCCCATGAAGGCGATTGATCCGTCGGGCAGCAAGCGGCCGATATCCCCCGTCTTATACAGCTGGTTGGAGTTTAGCTCAGGAAAGGGATTTGCGATAAAGGCTTGAGCCGTTTTTTCTGTATCCCGCAGATAACCAAGTCCAACGCCTGCACCGCCAATATAAATTTCTCCCGGCTCGCCAGGTTCAACTTGCTTTCCCGCATCATCCAGCAATACGATCTGCACATTCTTAATCGGCCGGCCCAGTGGAATATCTCCTTCGGGTAAAACCTCAATCGGATAATACAGGCAAGCAATACTGGTTTCCGTAGGACCATAGTGATTGGAGATCCGGATGTCAGGGAACATCGATTGAAAAGATGCCACGGTTGCCGGAGACAGCTTCTCCCCGCCTACCCAGACATATTGCACAGTGTCCAGAGCAGCTCTCATTGCTTCATCATATTCTAATTGTTCTGTCAGGAAATCAAATAAGGAAGGAACAACATGGAAAAGCGTTATTTGATAATCATGTACCAGCTTCAATATATTTTCAGCCGTTTTCTCCATCCGTTGAGAAGGGATCACTGTTTTCCCGCCATGTGCAAGCGGCCAAAGAAACTGCCAGACGGAGCTGTCAAAGGTCGGGCTGGATAGCTGCAGTGTCGTATGCGCCGTATCCGAACCGAGAGTCTCAGTCATCCACTGGAAACGATTCACAATACCACGGTGCGGGACAATTGCACCTTTGGGCTTGCCTGTTGAACCCGAGGTGTAAATAACGTACATCGCTGCTTCCAGCAGTAACTTGGCAGATGCATCGTCAGAATAGTCAGGCACTTTGATTGATGCCGTGTCAGCAGGAGATGCAGACATCGAGCTGTAATCTACGACCAGAGTCTTATCGCCTGCTACGCTGTCACTTGAAATCTCAGTTAAAGAGCAGGGACCGTCAACATCCTCAAGTATGTAACGGATTCGGTCCAGCGGCCAATCGGGGTCAACGGGTACATAAGCAGCTCCCGATTTCAAAATGGCAAGCATAGAGATTAAGAAGTTAAGCCCCTTATGCATCACGATTGGTATAAAGTCCCCGGGTACAGCACCTTGTCCCCGAAGCAAAGCCCCAACTTTGTCCGCATATTCGTTCAATTCGCGGTAAGTAAGCTGCTCCTGTTCATAAATTGCAGCAATATGATCCGGAGTGCGGGCAGCCTGAAGCTCAAACAATATATGAATAGGCAGATCATCCAGAGAATACCGCGTTTCAATTCGGGACTGATCCAATAAGAGTGTATTTACGGGTTCAGAATTCAACTACAAGACCTCCATCCTAGCGGTTCTCCAGAAGAACAGGTGAAAAGCTTGCCAGTACATCATTCTTTTGAGCAAGGTCTATGATTGGAATAACTTGCGGGCTAAGCTCCCATACGTGGTCCTTCTGCTCTCCATAAAGCAAAGCATGAAGTTTGCCGCTAAACCTAGGGGTAATAGGGAGTGAGAACAGGCATAAACCTCGTAAAATTGCATGTACATCATTCACATTAGAGGACTCTGTTACCCGTTCGCTGCCTTCTGTCACGTATGAAGCAAGTGTAACAGCAGCTTGGCGAAGCGAGAATTGCTCCGTTCCATAGCAACGAAGGAATTGTTCATTATATTGATCCAGCCATTGCCCGGTCTGTTCTCCTGGCGGAGCGACCGATGATTGACTTTCCTCAAGAACCGTCAAAGCTTTTTCACATAGGCTGCGCCACTTCTTCAGTGTCTCTCCCTCAAGCGTCTGTTCAAATTCCGTGACCGAGAAATTCGTCTGTTCAAATTCCGGGCCCGTCAAACATAAATGATAGCGCAGCCAGTCACTGTTTGATTCATTGAAAAACTCGCTTCCCCAAATCGCATGTTTCCGGCTTGTCGAAAACTTTTTGTTATCCAGTAAATAAAACTCGTTATTTATAAACGTATCCGCAAGGCGATATTCGCCATGTGCAAGCAACATCGCGGTATGATAAATGACATAGTAGATACTGTTATCGAATCCAAAAAACTGTACAAGACGGACATCAGCACTCTCACTCCACCATTGTTCTGTCTTCTCCTCGTCATGGCCTTCCACAACTGCGGTCGTTTGAATGTGGCCCGGCAGCATTTCAAACCAGACATTAATTACCTGGTCTTCGAATTCTTGCAGCGGTACAGGTATGCCCCAGTTCGACGGATTGCTGATCAAGAAGGCAGGCAACTCCTTGTAATCCAGAATTTCCTGGAAAAAGCGGGACAGATGAGGGCGCCATTTGCCGGAGTTTTCTCGATAATAGTTCTCCAGTTGCTGACGGTAAGGTTCGATCGGGAACCAAATCCCTTTCAGGTCCCGAATGACCGGCTTTTCTCCACATAACGCACACACCGGATCAGCCATTTGCACAGGGTCATTAGGGTGTCCGCACTCTTCGCAGAATTGGCCTCCTGCTGATTTTTCGCATGTCGGACATGCCCCCTTGACATAAGCTTCGAACAAAAACTTCTCACATGCTTCACAGTAACAGGTCGGTGTCACTTTTGTTTCCAGCTTGCCTTCGTTGTAAAGCTTAAGAAAAAACTGTTGCACGCGGCTGATATGCTTATCATTTAACGGACTTGTAAATCCGTCCATATTAATCTGCGCTTCATATAGCGATTTTGTAATTCTCCGGGTGTAATCCTCAATTACTTCTATCGTGGAGCGGTTTTCTTGCAGCGCCTTGGTCATGAGGTAACTTTGATTATCATCTGTACTGCTGATAAAAAGGACCTCGTTGCCCATCATTTTTTGTGCTCTTGTATATACATCAGCACCCAGATAGGGTCCCGATAAATGTCCCAAATGGAGATCGCCGTTTGTAGTTGGCGGTGTAGCTGTCACCAGTATCTTTTTCGTCATTTTCCCACCCCGTTTTTCTCATTGTTATCTTCTTTACTTGTGACATCCCACCATATCGTAATAAAGACTAATTCTTCAGACCCTGTATTTCGCAGAACGTGGCTGTGATTTGCCGGGATATAGATCGTATCTCCCGCCTGTACATCCTGCTCTTCATCATCAATGACCATCACACCGTTTCCTTTTACCACATAAAAGGTCTCATCTTCATCATGGGTATGAGGCGCGGATTGTTCTCCCGGCGCAATAAAAGCCCACGCTGAACCAAACGGCGGGTGGAAAGGAGCCTCGTTTACCTGATAAACTCTCCGCATCTGAATGCCGTACTCCGATTTGATAGCTTCGGGTGTAATAGATTGAATATACATATTAGATCAACACCTCTTCCGACAAAGAAGCCTCTTGGCCGTGGCTTTGTCCGCATAATATGGATTCGAGAATTTCCTGAGACCGAACAGCAAGCACGCTAAGCAAAGAATCAGAAATGCCATGCGTCAATTGGGACATTCCTTGCACATATATTCTTGGTTTAAAAGATGACGTCATCTGGAGAGTATAATCCCGGGCAATAGACAATCTTCCGTTATCCATTTGGATATTCGGGATTATTTTGTCCATAAACGGCGGGAGCATTGTCCGCTCATAACCGGTTGCAAGGATGATAGCATCCAATTCCATCGTGTCGCTGTCCCCGCTTAATACATTTGAAAGAACCAGCCGATACCCCTTGTCCAGGGCATGAACCCCTTCAATGGTCGTATAGCTATGAATATGGATGTGTTGTACGCCGCTCACTCTATCTGCGTATAGCTTCTCATATAAACTCTCCAGAAGATCAAGTTCGACCGCTGCATAATTGGTTTGCCAGTATTCAGACAGAACCTCTCTCCGTTTATTGTCATCGGCAAGTCCATACATGAAACCGGTCATGGACGGAAAGAAAACTTCATTAACAAAAGGACTATTATCCGCAGGCTTATAAGCCGCTTTGCGAAAAATGGAATGGATCTGGGAATTCGGGAAGTGATCGTTCAAATAATGTATGATTTCAACCGCGCTCTGTCCGGAGCCAACGACCCCAATGCGCAACGGCCCTTGGTGATTTTTATATTTCTCGATATGGGATAAGAAATTCGAAGAGTGGAATATATTTTCATCTAATTGATTATGAAATACACCAGGAATCACCGGCATCCCGCCGACTGCCACAACCAGATTATCAGTACGCAAGCGATATTCGTTTCCATCGCGGTCCGCATATATAACCTCTAGTTCAGCAACCTCCCCGTCCGATCCATATACAGGCTCAACCTGCTGAACCGTTCTCGACATTTGGGATAAATGATCCGGGAGATTCCCATGCACCCAATTTAAATAATCTGTAAATTCATCCCTGCTGGCATTGAAAGTACCCCTATTAATAAAATAATCCAGCCGTCCACGACATTTCAGATAATTTATGAACGTATAGAAGCTCGTTGGATTTCGGAGTGTAACCAAATCTTTCAAAAAGGATATTTGCAATCTTGACCCTTTCAACAGCATATTGGAATGCCATTGTACCGTTTCGTTCCGTTCAAGGAATGTCCACTCTCCGCATTCTTGTGAAGCTGATCGTTCCACAAGTGCAATTGCGAGCGCCAGGTTGGAAGGCCCCATTCCAATCCCTACTGTTCGTTGACCTGCCATTAATTCGATTCCCCCTCGTTATTTTCAAAAAAACTTGCTGCCTTGCCAACGCTCTTAATCTTGTTGTCATTTGTGAAAGTTGGGAGTTGTCACCTTGCGGCGACCGGTGATCCGTAGTTATGTTGATAATTATTGGGTGAACAGGTAAATAAACCGGGGTTGAAAACAGTTGACCAAATCATTAATTTCCTATAAAAATACTACCAAATTATAGCATAATATATAATTAGAGTAAATATAATAGTTTAAAACAAAATATCATAATTTTTAACTTTTTTCGCACGAGCAGCTTAAGGATATTAGCGCATTTTTTGTAATAATTTCTGATCAATCCGTACTCTTGCCGATTAGCATTCCAGCCGGCTTCGCAGGCAAAAATGAATTGATTAACGGCTGCATGAATTGCGGCTTTAAATGGCGTCCGGCCAAGAAAAGGTAAGCCATATAAAATAAGCCGTTCCCTGTTAATGGGAGCGGCTTAATATGAATTCCGGCACACTTACTTGATCACTTCAACGTAATTTCCTTTTTCCACGTTAATTCCTTGTCTTGCTCATTTTTGAAAACGAAGATGACCTCGCCCTTCTCGCCTTTCATTTTGTCCGGATAGAAGAAGCCGGAGATTTGTCCGTTGCCGCTAATGTAGAAGCCGTCCTCGCCTGTTTGCCCGTGCTGGGCAGCTTCCGCTACGGTGTTTACAATTTGCGTCTCCCCTGAAATCCACTTCATCTCGGACAGGGAGTAGCCCTGCGGAACTTTGCTCAGGCCGAAGTCAAAAGCATTGCCTTCAATCGGCTTGGCCGTCTGGTCGATAATAATGAGAATTTCCTGGTCCGTGTTGGATGAATCCGCTCCCGTATCCTGGTGCTGTGTATCCGGTCCGCTTTCCGTATTGTTATCCGCGTTTTTCCCCGCATTATTGCTGCCGTTCTGTGCGGTATTTGTGCTCTCCGCCTGATTCGGAGGCGTAATGCCGTTTCCTGTATTTTTGGCACCGCAGGCGCTAACCAGCAGCATCGCTGCAATTGCTGTAATCAGATAGACAGATTTCTTTTTACTCATAATGGTTGTCTCCTTTAATTTCAGTCAAGTTAAAATAAAATGCGACCCCGCGCTCTGTATTATTTACACCGAAGCCGCCCGCATGGAGCTCCATGATATGCTTTACAATGGCAAGCCCGAGACCCGTACCGCCGGATTTGCGGTCCCGAGACCGCTCTGCCCGGTAGAAGTGGTCCCATAGCCGGGTCAAGTCTTCCTCTGCAATCGGTGATCCGCTATTCTCGATGACGGTCGTAATCTGCCCGGGGGCAGTACGGCTGATCTCAATCCCAATAATACTATTCTCCATTGCATGCCGGATGGCATTGCTCAGCAGATTGAGCACGACCTGCTCGATTCTTCTGGGATCGGCATGGACGAACCATTCACCCTCCCCATGGCTGTTCACCTCAAGCACAAGCTGCTTGCTCTCCATCTGCCGGGAGAAGGAATCTGCCGCCTTTCGGATCAGCGACACCAGAGCTAACGTTCCCGGCTGCAGGCGGACAGCCTTGGCTTCAAACTTGGAGAGCTCCAGCATGTCCATGATCAGGTCATTCATCCGGTCTGTCTCATGTACGATGAGCGCCAGATAACGGTCCTTTTTATCGCCTGCGATACCGTCCTGCAAGCCCTCCGCGAACCCTTTGACAATGCCAAGCGGAGTTTTCAGCTCATGGGAGATATTGGCGATCAGCTCCTTGCGGAGCTCCTCAGACTTTTTCTTTTCCTCTATGTCTTCCTGGAGTGTTACATTTGCCTGCTTCAGTTCCTTGAGCGCCGTATCCAGATTTTGCGATAATGAAATCAGATTGCGTGACAGTTCCCCGAACTCGTCCTTGGAACGAATTTCATGCTGCCCGGTAAAATTGAGCTTGGCCAGGCGCGCCGCCGACCGGCTCAGCATTACCAGCGGACGGGAGACAATACGGGAATAAATCAGGGACAGAATGACCGCGAGTATCAGAATTAACGGTGCAATATAGATGAAGTATTGCTTCAAAATCTCCACCGCTTCCCCTACTGGCTGCAGGGAGGCCATGACAAACAAATACCGCTCCCCGCCTGTCACGTTCGGCAGCGCCTTAACGAGTATTGCGTACTCAATGCCGCTCCAGTTATCGCTCCACGTCATTTGAAGCGGCTTGCCGCTTTGGAGCTCTGAGCGGTACTGATCCGCTTGCGGAGCCCATTCCTGCAAAGTCTGATTGATCAGACCATCCTGATAGAACGGGTTGTACGAACGCCGCTCCGGCAGCAGGAAGTCCGTAACCTTCCCTGTAACCCGGACAAGTCCATCCTCCAATTGTTTATTCCCGGTTTGAAAAGCAATCGGATGCAGCACCGTATCCTTCTCATCCATGAAGATGCCGTCTACTACAAGCTGATCGCCGGTTTTAAGGTCCTTCGGAATTGCTTTGCCCTCCAGCCCCTCCAGGGAAATGAGGATCGTAACCGGTTTGCTTGCGGTTTGCACAACCAGAAAATAAGGATTGACGGGAATGCGCCCAAAGTTCTCATTCAAGATTGAAGTGCTTACATCGTGATTATTCATAAAAGAGCCGAGCAATCTCGGAAGCTGCTGGCTGTTGAATCCGGCCTGCCGGTACTGTTCCGCGAATTCATTCATACTTCTCTCTAACGTATGAATTTTGGATGTACGGTAAAACCGCTCAAAAAACAATCCCTCCGCCAGCATTACCAGTGAAAATACGGCCAGAATGAGAACGGACGTGACGACGAACAGCTTAACGACGACACTGTGCCTTCTCATGGCTGCACTTCGAATTTATAGCCCGAGCGGATTACCGTGCAAATATGACGGCCCTCGTCTCCGAGCTTGGCTCTCAATTTTTTGATATGCGTATCTACAGTGCGCAAATCTCCCAAGTACTCATACCCCCATACGGCGTCCAGCATATATTCACGGGACAGCACTTTACCATAATGCTTGGCCAGAAATAATAGCAAATCATACTCTTTGGGCGACAGGTTAATGAGTTCACCTGCAATAGCGACCGAATGGGCCATTCTGTTAATCGTAATATCCCCAAAGCTCAGCAGATCGCTGTCCCGTCCGATGGTGCCTTCCGTCCGCTTCATTAATGCCGTCGCCCGGGCTACGAGCACCCTTGGACTAAGAGGTTTGGTCACATATTCATCCGCGCCCAGTTCGAACCCCATGACCTGATCATCGTCCTCAGCGCGGGCCGTAATGATGATGATCGGGACCGCCGATTTCTCTCTGATCCGGCGGCATACCGACCAGCCGTCCATCTCCGGCATCATAATATCGAGCACCACCAGATCAACCGGTGTCCGGGCGAAAATCTCCATTCCGATTTTGCCGTTCTCGGCCTCGTATACATCCCACTGTTCCTTTTTGAAATAATCGATTATAAATTCACGCATTAGCATATCGTCTTCTACCAACAATATTTTTCGATTCATGCTGTACACTCCGCATCTGCTCATGCTCCTTCCATGAAGGCAGCATTCATTTCTGTTGTAGCATCATCGTATCACAAGCCATGTTTCAATGCGGAGCTTCTCCGCCGTATGAGCGGCTCCAGTTTTCTCCAACATCGAAAGTCCCTTATGCAATATGCATCTCCATTCCTCTTATTATGCATACCTGCCCATTGCTGCTTTACCTTATACGATGCTGCACTGCACCTCCATTTATTAACCTCAAGACTGATTATAGGAAACTCCTGTGTCCAACGTGTGTACATGGTGAGAATTCCGAAAGAACACTGCTCATTTACAAAGTGAACCTTTAGATAAAAAAAAGGACCGGCGGAGCTGCACGCCAATCCTTCTTCTCTTAAACCATAACGGACACTCTGCTGTAAGCAGAGAATACTAATGTACAAATGAACCCGGGAACTGCTGAACAATTCCGGTAGTCATCATATCAGCCATTTCCAGAGCTTGAGGCTCAATTTCCATATTTGTGGCGACATTTTTGACATAGTCCCCTGCAATCCGGGCTGCTACCTCTTCCGTCAACAGTTTCAAATGCTCATATAGCATTTGCTGCCATTCCTTTTGTGACCAGTACGGATTAATCCGTGCCAGAAATGCTGCGATTGCATCCGCATTGGCATACCAGCGCTTTTCGGTCTCTGCTGCTTCCTTCGTCTTCCCGTCTCTGAGCTGGGTGGTCAGTTCGGCGGCAATTGTCAGATGTTCCCGGAACAACTTGGCAAAATCGGAAGCAAGCTCCGGCCCATAGTATACACTCAATACGGCTGCAAAATCATCCGGGTTGCGAAGCAGACGGTTCGTTGTAGGTTCCACGTCCGGAAGTTTACCGACGATACTGTTCACAGTCAAACGGGTCCAGTAGATATGCTGCTCCCACAAAGCTCTCAGCTTGCGGTTCAACTCCACCTTGGAAGGTGTCCAAATCCATTGCGTTTCCTGCCTGAAATAATAGTGATTGTACTGAATCGGGTAATAACCATACATGCGGGCTGACGCCTCCATTTTTTTCTACAGTATATAGATGGAAGGCCAGTATGGTGCTATCAAATAAAAAAAGCAAAGCCCGGGAGCAGAACACGTTGCATGAAGCGTCTGCTTACAGGCTTTGCTTTCTTGTTATACCAGAATAGCCGATCAACGTTCCAATCATGGCGGACAGCAGGGCAATGACACCGAGTTTAATATGCACAGTCCCCAGAGCAACGATAATAAAGAAGCCTGAGAGGGCATTCTCAATCAGTATGACCTGGGATACTCCTTTTAAGGAGGCAAGAATAAAAGGGACAAGGCCGAATTTCACATTTAGGGCACTAGCCGTTAGCTGTCTGTTCAGAATATAGTTCCTTCAATTCACTTTCCTTCTGTTTACCCGCTGAAAAATAAAAAACGACCGGCATCCAGACTTGGAGGACGGTCGTCAATTCTTAGCTCAATCACTATACAAACTATACCAGCATCCCGGCAATAGCCGCACTCATCAGATTTGCCAGAGTCGCTGCAACTACTGCGCGGAGGCCCAGTTCAGCAAGGTCTTGTCTTCTGGAAGGCGCGATTCCGCCGAGCCCCCCGACAAGAAGAGCAATACCGGCCAGGTTTGCAAATCCGCACAGCGCGAAGCTGATAATGACAACGCTCTTCGGGGACAACGTTGCAATTTCAGGCGCAAATGAAGTATAAGCGACAAATTCATTCAATACGAACTTTTGACCAATGAAAGAACCGGCACGAATAGCTTCATCCCACGGAACTCCAATCAGGAAGGCAACCGGCGCAAAAATATAGCCCAATATTTGCTCCAGCGTCAAAGCTTCAAGTCCGAATAAGCCGCCAGCCCATCCAATAATCGAGTTGAGCAGGAAAATGAGCGAGATAAATGCCAGCAGCAGCGCACCGACACCGGCCGCAATTTTCAGACCATCCTGTGCACCACGGGCTGCGGCGTCAATGACGTTGCGGGATTCCGTATCTTTGACCATCTCCACCCGCTCAACATTATGCAGGGGCTCAGTTTCAGGCATAATCAGCTTGGCCATCAGGAGGCCGCCCGGAGCTCCCATAAATGCTGCAGCAAGCAAATAATCGATCGGCACGCCCAGCATCGCGTATCCGCCCAGAACAGAACCGGAGACACAAGCGAGTCCGCCTACCATAACCGCAAACAATCCGGATTTGCTCATTTTCTCAATGTGAGGCTTAATGACAAGCGGGGCTTCCGTCGGCCCCAGAAAAATGTTTGCAGCTGCAGACATGGATTCGGCTTGGCCTGTCTTCAGTACCTTGGCCAAAAATCCGCCAATGATTTTGGTAAACCACTGCATCACGCCGAGATAGTACAGAACCGAGATCAGCGAGCAGAAGAAAATAATAATCGGCAATACTTGCAGTGCAAATGTAAAGCCGACCTTTTCCGCACCCAGAATCCCGCCGAACAGGAACTGAATGCCCGCGTTGGTGGAATCAATAATTTTCTGTATAACAACAGCCAGCTGCTGCAGCAGCTTCTTGCCGAACTCCCATTTTAATACGATTAATGCAAAAATAAATTGAATCGCAAACGCGCCGATCACGGTTCTCGGATTGATCGCTTTACGGTTTTTCGAATACGCAAATGCGATCACAAAAATGCCCAAGATCCCTAACACACCCCAAATATATTGCATGTCCTTATCCTTTCTTCATCGCCAAGCTACCCTGGATCACAGAAGTGAAGGAGCCGGCAACAGCCGCTCCCTATCTTTTGAGTACGACTACTGATTAGTTTATAGCTTTTAATACCTCGAACAGCATGTCCTTAAACGCAGAACGGTCAATGGCTTCACACACCCGGACATTGCGCGGGCGCTCCAGACGATTGTTGATATCCACAACGCTGTAGCCTCTTGTCAGCTCACCCGCCGTCTCCACATCCACGTGATACAGATTCGACTTCGTCATGATCTTCTCATCCGCCGCTACAGCTGCGAGCAGTGTATCCGGATGGGTGGTGCCGTTCAGTCTGTGAACCGACTTGTTGAACCGCATCACGACTCTGTTGACATCCTGGAAGAACTTCGAGCCTTTTGTACCCAGTGCCTCGATTTCTTCGTGATCAGCATCATCCATAATGGAATACTGCGTGCACATTTCCCAGCCTACCATCGTAATCGGAATGCCTGAATGCAGGACGATTCTGGCCGCTTCCGGATCTACGTAGAAGTTGTACTCCGCACTTGGCGTAATATTGCCGAGCGCATTGTTCGTGCCGCCCATAATGTACAGATGCGGGATTTTCGGAGCAATGGTCGGGTCCTTCTTGAGCGCCATGGCGATATTCGTCAGCGGGGCAATTGCGATCAGGTGAATCTCACCCGGATTCCGGTGTACCGCATCGATCAGAAAATCAACAGCATGACCTTTTTCGGGAGCTTGAACCGCTTTATCAAAGAATGAATCCCCCATGCCGTCCTTGCCATGGACATCCTCAACGGTGCGATGCTCCTGCTCGCCAATACTCATGAGCGGGCGCTCATAGCCTTTGTATACAGGAACTTGTCCGCTTTTTCCGGCCACCTGAATAGTATAAAGCGCATTTTCAACCTGCTGGTCGAACTGGACATTGCCGCCGGTAATCATAACGCCTTCAACCTGAAAATAATGAAGAGCCGTTAAAATGGCAATCGTATCGTCAGCAGCGGTGTCGGTATCAATGATGACTTTTCTTTTGTCTGACATTATACGTTCCTCTCCGATGCTTTTTTCGCCAGCTCTGTCATGTAATCAAAGAAAGCATCGCGATTCACATCATAAACCACATTGACCGGACGTCCATCCTGCACTTCAATTGTGCGGCCTTGGCTTGCGCCCTCGGTAATGACTTTGCTGTTCAGCGTCTGTACCTTCACCAGATCACTTTTCCCTACAAATGCAGTCGTGAGTACATCCCACAGATAGTAGGTCGAGTTGGTGGAGAAATGCACGAGCGGCGGAACCATTGCATAGCATTGGCCCAGGAAATCAACACCGGTATGCTTGCGTTCTGAAGCCCAACGCTCACGGACATCCAGCGTCAACGGAACCTGATTGGTGCTTTCCAGTGCAACTAAATCGATTTCGATGCCACTCTCCCACACGCGCGCCGCAGCATCCGGATCCCAGAATACATTCCATTCTGCAGTTCCGTCATGCTCAGGCTCATGTACGTTGCCCGCTTCACGGAAAGTTCCGCCCATCCATACCAGACGTTCAATCTTCTCTTCAATCGTCGGATCAACATCAAGTGCGCGGGCAAGGTCAGTCAAGGGACCTGTGAACAGCAAGGTTGTTTGGCCTTCTGTTGCACGAAGTGTATCTATAATATGTAAATACGCAGGCTGCTTTGCTACCGGAGTCACGACTTTACCGGATTCATTAAGAATCGGCAGTGCGTCCACATAGAATGCGTGCATGCGCCAGTCTTTCGGGAACGGATTTTTACCGCGGGAGTTGGACTCTGCTACATCCAGACCGCCATTGCCGAAACGGTCGATGATTTTACGGCTGGCATACATGGCCGGCTCCAGGTAACAGTCTGCCGGAATGACCGATACGCCTGTCAGCTCCACCGTGTCCATTTGCAGTAACAAAAACAATGAAATTAAATCATCCACGCCGCCATCATGGTTAAAATAAATCTTTTTCATTTTATCTCCTTTTTGTCCATACATTAACACGCCTTCATATGAATCATAGTCGCATCATGCATAAAGTGTTATAAAACCGAATAAAAATACCATTCTCAGTCATTATCATTCGGAATTCCCCTAAAAATGATACTAAAGATTCGACAAAAAATATAGAGTTTGATGAAAAAAATCGCGGACATCATTCAAGAAAAGAGCCAAAGAAAAAGAATCCAGGCAACCGGTATCCGGTCACTTGGATTCTTTTTGGGCAACAAGGTCAATACATAGTCAATTGATTCCTGCCCGTATCTTATTATTCAGCTCCATGCTCCCTGTTGGCCGTTGCCAGCATGGACTTCCAGTCTGCAAAACTCGTCTCTCTGGCAACATGCCGATCAAACAGCTCAGCTGGAATATTCTCGATCTCTTCACGGGTTTCGGCTTGGAAGTTCCCTTTTTCCAAGAATGCTTCAAAATTCTCGTGGCTGGAATACTTGCTCATGAACGATTCATTGAATAACTGGCTTAGTGTTATATAGCCAGCTTCTTCCTGACCGGTTTTCTGACCTTGTAATTCCTTCAACAAATCATCAAATGAGATTGGCTTATGCTTTCTCAGGTGACCACCCCTATAATCAATTTAGTTGTTTCAATTATCTTGCTGACGCTGAACTCCATATGTCTTCAAGCCACTTTTCAAAGTCTGCGCCCTTGTTGCCCTCATAGATATCGTAGATATCGGAACGCATTCTTTTCAACTTTTCTTTAAATTCTTCAAAGGAATGTCCTGCCGGAAGACTCTTTTTGACTCTAACGAGGATCTTGTTCACACCCTTGATCAGCTCGCCCTTTTTCTGTGACGGACGTTGAACGTCTTCACCGAATTGTTTGAGTATGCGGTAAGCAGCCTCTTGAACCTGATACACCGTATCATAATTCAATCGATTCGCAAGCAATTCAATGGCCTGTTCATTGTTCCACTTGCCGAGTTGTTCCACAGCATCCAGACGGTCTCTCCAGCTTGACTTCCGGTTCGCCGCTGCTTTTAACTGCTCATAAGTTTCTTGCCATTCATTGTCGATTTCAATTGTATCCAAAGGTTTTCATCCTGTTCCATTATAATTTATGGGAAAGCTGTCTTGCTATATAGCCTTAATCCCGCTTGGCGGGCTTGCTGCCTTCACTGTTCTTGGAAGCTGCTGCACCGTCTTTATTTTTAGTGCCCTTGCTTTTATATGGCTTAGGAGCGTTTTTGGCTCTATTGGCACTTGCCTGCCATCTGTTCCAGCCTTTTTTGTCTGTTCCTCTGCCTGTTCCGCCCTTGCCCTTTGCTTTGCTCAATTTATCACTCCATTTTAGCACATACTTGCTCTACTGCAGGCGTACCTTGTTCTCATTCATCAAATTATACCACGATTCGGCCTCTCTATGCAGAGAATCTATGATTGTGATTTTTGTGATGCTGTTCTGCGACTGAATCAAGCTTGATTTATATTTGGATTATTCCGTATTTTCAAGCAGCAGACTTCATTCAAGTCAATTTCACCTTGAGCATCTGGAGTATAATAAAAAAGGTTTGAATGCACGGAGTACGGTTCAGTCAGTTCAGTTACTCGTCGTTAAAATAAAAATCATGCCAAATACAAATAATGCCGTCAAAACTGCTCCCCATCCCGTATTTTCATTAAATAATGATTGCAACTTCAGTATACCTATATACCTTTACTACGTAAAAAATCGTGTGCACAAGTGCACACGATTTTTTACGATAATTACGATTACCAGTTGTTGCCCGATACTCTGTTCACTGTGAAGCCAGGGCTCTTATCCTCGCCATAGATGGCGCGGACGCCCGGGTTATTGATTTTGACATTCGTAAAGCTCGCCTGGCCGAGAGCCGGACCTTGCCCCTGCTCTGCACTGGCTACCAGCTTAATGCCATAGCGGCCCGGGTTGTTAATGTTGACATTTTCAATACGGACATTGGACATCGGCAGATTTTCCGGTGATTTCGTCTGGAACATCAGTCCGAAGTAGACCGGATTGTTGATGTCGATGTTTTTGACCACAACGTTCTTGAACGTTCTGTCCCCTCCGAAGAACCAGATCGCGCCGAAGTTCTGATACTCATTGATCTTGTCGTCCGCGCCCACGCTGGTCCAGAAGTCTCCTCCTGTCCGGTCAAGGGTTACGCCGTCAAAGACGGTATCCTTGTCGCCGAAGCCCAGCGTGTTGTATCCGAAGCTAAGGGAGCTGATCGTAATGCCCGGATAAGTCAGCGTATCTGCTCCATAGAGGTTCTGGAACAGGTTATCCGAACCGCCATATACGGCAAATGCTGCCGCGCGTCTTACGTTAGTTGCCGTCAAATTGGTGTACTTATTCCCAACATTATAGGAGCCGCCGGAATCAATGGCGCTGAACAAGGCAAACGCATCGTCACCCGCTCCACGGGAATAGTTGTTGTCGATAATATTGTAGGAGGAGCCGTTCGTCATGTTAATGCCGTCTGCGAAGACGTTCTTGATCCGGTTGTCCTTGAAAGTATTGTAGGAAGAGTTGACTCCCCAGTACAGGCAGATAAAATGCTCGACCCAAGTATTCTGAATCGTGACGTTCTGCATGCCGTTGCCGTCAATAAATTTGCCCGGACCGTCTACACGATAGACGTAGTTGCCCCATGCGGACAGGTCACGAATCGTGGAACCGTTTGCCGCAGAGCTGATGTTAAAGCCGACATCGGTATTCGTTTGATTTTTCGGAGCTACCAGCTTCGTATGCCACGGGCCGGCCCCGATAATTTCTGTTGCTCTGCCGTACAAGAAGATTTTGTTGCTGATCGTCCACTCTCCGGCAGGGATGAAGATTCCCTTCTTCGTTGAATCCTGTCTGAAATCTGACAATGCCTGCTCAATGGATTTGCTTGCCGATACTTCAACATACTTGGTTGGATCAGGGTTGGAAGCAGGAGGAGCAACATTTTCCGTTTCAAGCATATCGACATAAATCCATGGCACATCTCCGGCATCCTTCTGAATTTTGATCTTCGTTCCTGCCGGGAATACTTCATTAAGCAGGAGCTGGGAATCTTCATAGAGCCAGTAAGCGGTCAACCCTGCACCCGGCTGGTTGTCATATCCCAAGCGGCCCAGTGTGCTAGGTGTTGCATATACGTGAGAATACTTGGAGGTCACCGCGAAGGTGCCCTTCTTCACATTGTTCGCGTAAATGCTGATGGTTCCTGACGAATTCTCAGCAACGGAGCTGCGGAGCACGAAGGCATTGGCAGGAGAGGTCAGTGTAAACTCCACATACTTGCCTGTGCCATCCAGATGTACAGCAGAACGTCCGGATGCCTCGCCCGCATAATCGCCCGGCTTGAAGTTCGGAGCCAAAATAGTTCCATTCGTCGTGTTGGCAGGTGACTCGGCCTCAATAATCGTGAACGGCATGTTGGCCCCGCGGCCAATGTACAGTCCGCTTGTGCTCGTATTGTTATTCCGTTTGGCCGGGATTTCGTTCGCATCAGCTGTAACGGTAGTCGTCACATTGTAGCTGCCGTTTGCGGCCGTCCATGCTCCCAGCGTAACATTGACGGTTCCTCCCGCTGGTATGACACCGTTATGGCTGGCATTTAACGTACGAATCGTATTTCCTTCGTTATTCTTCAGCACGAGTGTCACGCCATGAGGGCCGGCAGTCGTTGCAATATTGCCCTGGTTCTTGAGCGTTACCGTAAAGTTAACGGTATCTCCGGCACTTGGGCTGCCCGGGGACCAGGATGCAATCGGCACCAGATCGGAGCTCGGAACTTCGCTTACAACGAGCGGAGTCGTGTTCGTGTAAGTGTTGTTGGCATAATCCAGTTCCACTATGGAACGATCCTCGTTGACCTTGGCACTCGCCGTGTAGGAAGCGGCTACCTTGGCACCAACGTTAACAGATACGTTTGCAGTAGCGCCTTGAGCCAGTGCGCCGACAGGAGCCGTACCTGCCAGTGTGTTATTCAAATAGAAGTTGACGGTTGAAGCAGGAGCAGACGCAGTGCCGATGTTTTTGACCGTAGCGGACAATGTAATCGGTGCCGTCTCGCTAGGAGAAGCAGGTGTCCAGGTCAGTCCGGACACGGTAAGATCCGGATTCGGAGCAGGTGTGCCGAAAATCTGGAACTCTGCTACCTGACCGGCAGATGATCCGGAATTGCTCGTGAAGGTGAGGCGCACATCCGCTGCTGAGGCTGTCACCGGAATCGTGACCGAGTTGCCTGTAGCCGGATTGAACGTATACGTCTGAGCGGACACCAGATTGGTGAAGCCGGAAGCATTCTGGTCGCGCCCAAGCACCTGAATGGTCTGTGTGCGTGTCGACCATGAGGCGGACGGGTTCAGCTTCACAACGATGGAGGTGAGGCTTGCATTCGCCCCGAGACTAACCGTCAGATGATTCGGGTATGCGTTGCCTGCTCCCTCCCAATACGTATTCGTGCTGCCATCGTTCGCATTGGCGGCCACAAAGGTATGGACGGTAGACGACGCGGTGATCGGTTTGTTCAGGGCCAGATTGCTGCCGCTTACAACTTCACCGGGACGTGTTACCGAGTTGCTGCGCGGAGAAGCATTGCCTGCGGCATCCTTGGCGATTACATAGTACGTCACCGTAGCCGTAGAAGGCTGGTTATCTGTATAGCTGAGCGTGGAGCCGTTCACACTGCCGCGCAGCTGCTCATTCGCATAGATCTCGTAGCTTTGCACGCCAGTGCTGCCTGTAGAAGCATTCCATGTCAATTGAATAGAGCCTGGGGAAGGCTGGGTGTACGCCAGATTGCCCGGCGTAGTCAGCGGCCCGTTTCCTGGTCCCGGACCGGAGCTTCCCTCTTTGAAGTTGAGCCAATTGAGGTTGAAGCCGCCGCCGCTCGCATGGACGCGCAGCGTCTGCTCGCCTTGGGTAAGCTGTACGGTCGCATTGACCGTTTGCCATGTCTGCCAGCCTCCGGTATTCGGAACCGCAGTTGTTGCCAGCGTGTTCTGCCCGGAGCGAAGCTGGATAGCGCCAGTAGCCGTATTGCTGGCTACCCGGTATTCAACCGTATAGGTGCCGGACTGTGCGACATTCACATAATAGTCCAGCCAATCGCCCGTATCGACCCAGCCCACATTTTGTCCGCCGCCTGTATCGGAGGTCGACTCCGTCTGAATGCCGTTCATGGCATCATAATTTTCGGCTTCGATTTTGCCTGGAATCGGTTTGGCTGTTGGAGCAGCAACTCCGCCGTAAATCTCCAATTCAGACAGTTGGGCTGCCGCCCATGCGGAATTGGCTGTCACTTGTACCCTTAGGTATGACGTGTTGGTTGACGGGAAGTTAATGGTGACTGTATTTCCTGTATTGGGGTTGAATGTATAAGGAGCAGAATTGACAATTGTAGTGAAATCCGATCCGTTGGTGCTGCCCTGGATAGACAAAGTCTGTGTTCTGGTCTCCCAGCCGGCGGGGAGCTTCAGTACGACTTGCTCAACGTTAGCAGCGTTTCCAAGATGAACCTGAATCCATTGCGGGAACGCACTATTTGCACTCTCCCAATAAGTGCCCGGATTTTGGTCAATGACATTACTGGCTGTGTAGACATCATTATGACTGCTCGCGGTAACATTTTTTCCTGTTGCAAGGTTTGGCCCTGCTGCTGCCACCGCTTTGATGTTCGGTCCTATACTGGAAAAGAGGGTCGAGAGAACAAATGTAGCTACTAACGACCAAACAAAATACTTGTTTCGCATCTTAATCCTTCCTCCTAACCGTGTAATGAATGACAAACATTACGCACATCACGACAAATACAACCACGCTTTGGTAATGCCTGGCCTTTCTTCTGAATCCGCATCTCTTGTCCGCTTCACTTCAACAGCTCGTCTGATAGCGCTTTCAAATCTATGACTTTGTTGGCCCTCATCCTCCTTCCAATAGAGCAGCTATTTCCTGCTGCACCTTCATTCTAATTCTATAGCCTACAAATTTAGAGGTGTATTTCAACACAGGTTATGTCAGATCTTATGCAGTTGGTTTTGAACGGGCTATGCGCTCATCATCATTTCATTCAGAAAAAAAGACCAGCTGAACGTATACCTGATTCAGGTTACCTTCAGTTGGTCTTCTATTTCCTGCAACTTTATTTATTATTATTTACAAAATTGTTAAATTGTTGAGTCGCTATTTCGGAATATGGATCGCCGAACATTTTACGATACTGTTCAATGGTCTTGTCCCAGTTATCAAGCGGCATCGTATTTAAAATAATTTTCGTTCGATTCTCCATAATTAGCGTTTTGCCATCTTCTTGAGTTGCATCTGCCGGCGTTCCTTTCAATTCATAATTCATAAACCAGTCCGGTTCTTGAATGAAATGTTCTTTGTTTTCAATAAAATAATCCCACCCGGCATAATAGTGACTGTTAACAAAGTCAGGATCATCTGTTCTGAAATCCCAAGGTCCATAGAACATCATAGAAAATGCATAATTATAGGATGTTGTCGGATCTTCAGCACCTTTTAGACGAACGACAGTGCCCTTATCTTTATCCGCAAACTCCCAATATTCTCCGTATGTGCCCCATTTCGTTGTGAAGTAGTTTTCCGGAGATGCCATCATCCAGTTAAAGAGCTTGATTGCATGGTCAACATTTTTGCTCCCTTTAACGAATAGTACACGTTGTCCATACGGGTCTTTATGATGGAATTTATAAGGACTGCCATCCAGCGTTTTCAAAGTAATGATCTCATATTCTGCATTAGGAACGGTTTCACGAAGCTTCTCCAGCGGACGAATGTAGTCCGAATACCAGGCAGCAAAGGCTCCTACACGGTTTGCAATAATCAAATCATCAGCAAGAGATTTCTTAATACTTAGAATTCCCGAATACAGTAATCCCTCTTTACTCCATTCTGCCAGCTTACCCAGATAGTCTTTATACTTCGGATCCATGTAGGTGGGAATAATGTTCCCGTCTTGATCTAATTCATTATTAAACGGGCTATTCCCGGTGAATACATACAATAGTGTTCTGTCAAATGAAGAATAATCGTTCTGATTCGAAAGAAGCGGAATCGTATCCGCTTTTCCGTTCCCGTCAAAATCAGCAACCTTGATCGCCTGCATATACTTCTCAAATTGATCCAACGTAGTAATGGGTTCCATATTTAACGCTTCACGCCAGTCTTTACGGATGACGATTGTATCGGATGCCAGAATACTTTGACGCGGCAAACCGTAAATATCACCTTTACTGTCACTTACGGCTTTCCAGGAATCCGGGGGATATGCCTTTAACAAATCTGTACCAAATTGTTGCAAAGGTTCATTAATGCTTTGGGCCCTTCCGGATTGCACCAGCTGCGTGTACATCTCCTTGCTATTTACAAGAACAGCATCGATGCCGCCTGAGGCCAGATTAACATTGATCAATTGCTGGTAATCTTCATTTGAGGTGGCCTTGACATTCTTGACCTCAATTTTCACCCCGGACTGTTCTTCAATATACTTCTTAACCTTCTCAACATCTGCAGGATTTGAATCCCTTGGTTCCGACATTAGGATGACAACAGGATCGGTTTGTTGAGCTGAGGCTTGTTTATCTGATCCGCTTACACTTGGATTTTCCGGTTCATTAGCACCCTTTGTCTGGCAGCCGACAAGCGCAACCATAACAGCAACGAGTATGCAAAACATTGTAATCTTTCTTTTTTTCACTTGTTTTTCCCCCTTTATTCAAATCTATGATTTATCCCTTAACTGCACCTACCATGAGTCCCTTTGTAAAATACTTTTGGAAAAACGGATAGGCTGCAATTATCGGGAACGAAACTACTACAATGGTTGCCATTTGGATCATAGACGTTGGCGGCACAAAACTGCCTCCCATATCCTCTGCGTACATATTGGCTGCATTCGCTTGACTTAGAATTTGGCGCAGAATAACCATTGCAGGCTGCAAGGTCTGATCAGAGATATAAATAATCCCCATGAACCATTCATTCCAGTGATAAACGACATGAAATAATGCAATCGTTGCCAGCACCGGTGTAGACAGCGGCAGAATGATCCGCCATAGAATGCCCATTTCATTCGATCCGTCAATTTTCGCCGACTCTTCTATTTCGGCAGGAATCTGGGCAAAGAAATTGCGGAGCAATAAAATGTACCAGACATTCATTAGCTTTGGTATTACAAACACCCAGATCGAGTCAAGGAATCCAAGCGATTTCATTACCAGGAAGGAAGGAATCAAGCCTCCCTGGAACCACATGGTGAATGCAATCATCATCGTCAACGGAACCGCCAAAGGGTAAACCCTTTTGGAAATCGCATAGGCAAACATACATTCAACGATTAGACTAAGCAGCGTTCCAACACTTAACCGGAAAAAGGTGATTTGAAAGGAACTCAACAACAAAGATCCTTTTGCCAGAATAAACTCATATCCGCTGAAGTTTAACTCGGTCGGAATAATCGTAAACGGATGGAGCGCCCGTTCCGTATCCGTCATCAAGGAGTGACTAACTACAAACAGGATGGGGTAAAGCATGCTGGCACTGATTAGCAGCATGAATAATGTATTAAAAACATCAAAAACCTTTTCGCCTTTAGTAGCTCTGAAATACATTACCAGATCCCCTCCTGCCCCATCTTTTTGACTGCTTTATTCGCCAGAATAACAAGAATAAAGCTGACAACTGACTTAAACAACCCGACTGCAGCCGAGTATGCGAAGTCACCTTGAACAATTCCCCGCCTATACACGAATGTATCGAAGACATCAGCTACTTCGTAAACTGCGGGATTATAGAGATTTAAAATTTGTTCGAAGTTTTGATCTATAATTTTCCCCATCTGGAGAATAAATAGAATCGTAATCACAAACGAAATAGAAGGAAGTGTAATGTGAATTGCCTTTTGCCAGCGTGTTGCACCTTCCATTGTTGCGGCTTCATACAAGTCCTGAGGAACATTGACGATTGCCGCCAAATACAGAATTGTACCCCACCCGATACTTTGCCAAATGGAGGAACCGACTAATATGGAACGGAAATAGGTTGTGCTTGCCAGAAAGTCAATTCGATCCACATTGAAATAAGACAGCAAGTGATTAACTACACCTTCATTGCTTAACAATAGCGTCATTAAACCAGCTATAACAACCCAGGAAAGAAAGTGAGGCATGTAGGTGATCGTTTGTACAATACGTTTGAACCGATTGTTCCTGATTTCGTTTAACAATAATGCCAAAATGATAGGCGCCGGAAAACCAAAGACCAATTGATAAAAGCTGATTATGAATGTATTAGACAGCAGTCTCCAAAAATAGGTACTATTAAAAAAATTGCTAAAGTTCTGAAAGCCAACCCATGGGCTGTTCCAAATCCCTTGTATACCGCCAAATCCGTTGTAGTCTTTAAATGCGATAATAACTCCGTAAATAGGGACATAATGAAATAGCAAGAAATATATGACACCAGGGAGCACTAGTAAATGATAAAACTTGTGTTTAATGATAAAACGAATGAATCCTGTCTGATTTCGTTTTTTTGGAATTGCTTGCCGGTTGGCGATGTTGTCCAAGGTGACTCTCTCCTCTCACTAACGCAATGTAACCTCAAAGCATAGGATTAGGGACCAAATATCCTGAAACATTAGTGCCGTTAAATGATCATTCTATCCCCTCTCCTACTCTTGATTAACAGTATGTCGAGTGTTCTCAAAGTTTAATTGAAAACGCTTTATATTTTTTTATTATAAATATAAACTCCCCATTATCATATATTCATTGTTAAGCATTCGTTAATCAAAACTCAGATTTACTTCGTAAATAAACATTCAAATTTCATTATCTATTATGTCTTGCATCGCTTGCTGGCAGTACCGGACCTACATCGGCTCTTGTTAACGGTTTAAGCACGACAGGGTCATCCGACACTTGATCGGCACCCACGTCATAGGCTCCGGCTGTACGCGGCTGTCCATCCATGTCGATATCAATCATGCTGTAATTCCCCTGCGCCGCCCCGATTACCGGGCTGTTCACCGAAGGTCTATAAATGCCATTGCTGTCTTTTTGCAGCATGGGATCAACTTTTTTAAATTCATTGTCATTCTGTGCGATGCCCAGTTCCGCCCCATAATACATATTCCCATGCATGACAGAGTTCGTCGGAGCCAAATTTTGTCTAATGATTGTTCCTGTTATTCCCGGGCTATTAAACGCAACATTGTTAGCAATAATAATATTGTCAGGTGCAACGGGCCTGCCGGCATTTGATGCTCCAAGTGTAATACAATTTGATTTACAGTCGACAAAAGTATTGAAGGCAACTAATGTATCTTTTACGGGCTGTGGGTCCAGTTTCGAAGTCGGATCGTCAAGACCGGCCTGCAATGCGATTGCAACCCTTTGATCCCCTTGTCCAGAGGTCCCTTGGAAATAGTTGTTGTAAATTTGGTGTCCTGATCCATATACACGCACTCCGCCTGATCCAGCAGTTCCATTCTGAAGGAAAAAGTTGCCGTATACATCTATCTGATTCGAAATCCGCAGTGTTACTGTACCCGGGCTATTTTCAATTGTGTTATAACGGAATGTATTATTTGAAGTTTTAAAGGATACAATTTCAATTTCACCGAGCCAATTGTTAAAGTAATTATGCTCTATAACTGTGAACGAATTATTGGAACCCCATTCTTTATCTTGCGTGTCAGGCTGCACGCCAATTTGGATGGCCTCCGTACCATTGGCCGTATCCTCCACACGATCGCCAAAATAGTTATGATCGATTTGTGCATGATGTTCGATTCCTTTAAACATCCGCATCATTTCGCCTGTGAAACCTTTACGGGTAAAAGCATTATGATCAAAGCGGTTATATGTCCCTTTATTCACAACCCAGGGATGCTTGGTATCCTCGCCCGGACCTGTAGGCTTCAACAAATTAGTCGGATTAAAGTTATCAATGACTGTATTCGTCAAACGGGATTTATAAGATAGAAAGTCAAACGTAATGGCTCCATATGGCTTCCAGTCACTTTCATCTTGAAATGTCAGACCGTCTACAATTAAATAAGTGCCTGCAACGGTTAACCTTGAGGCACCTTCAATTTTCACTTGGCCCTGCGTCTCGGCCTGCAATGTAATTGGCTTGCCCTCCTCGCCGTCACCAGAGAATATGAAATCCACATCGTTCCATGTTCCATTCTTCATAATGATCCTGTCACCCGGCAGCGCCAGTTTATTAGCCGCGACCAGCTCATCGACATTATTGACTATCCATGTCTTTTCAACAGAACTTGTCTCCCTGTGCTCGACAATGACCGTAAAGGTGTTTACTGTGTTTGAAACGCCCCGAACCTCATAGGTAACAGGCTGAGAAAAGTTTTGGCTGCTTACACCACTAATTTGTTCAACTCCATTTACATAAACACCTGTTCCCGTCGTATAGAATAATGCCTTTAAAGCGTTCAGATTGGTGCCTTGCGGAACCTTGACTGTAATTGTACCCTCATTCATATCAATGATCCCCGAAGATTTCGGGTTTTCAAAGCCGAATGACGTGATTTTTCTGGCCGTTGCAGCTTCTTCTACCACTGAGATTGCAGCTTCTGCATAAACCGTTGTATTATCATCAGCTGTCGCCCTTAACGTAGTTGTTCCTGTGCTGACCCCCGTTACGTTGCCATGTTCATCAACAGTCGCAACTCCCGAATTCTCTATAGCCCAATTTATAGCCTTATTTGTTGCATTAAACGGGCTTACCAAGGCGCTGACCGGAATCGTCTGGCCCGGGAATAGCGAATATGAAGCCTCAGGAATCGTGACGGTTTCCACGGGTACAAACGCGTATTCATTTTTCACCTCAACTGTACTTGTCGCTTGAACTCCCGTGATCAGATTCGTAGCCGTGATGTTCGCTGTCCCCGCTGTCACTGGAGAAACCAGCCCCGTAGCAGGGTTCACCGTTGCTACAGCTTCGTTCGAAGACGACCACTTCACACTAACACCCGTTGCGTTGGCCGGGGTTACTTGTGCCACTGACAACCGGGTGACTTGATTTAATGCAATAGAAGTATTGGAATTATTAAGTGTCATGCCCGTTACCGGAATGATTTGCAGCGGTTCTCCGCTGACCATAAGATCATCCACATATACGGAGCCTGTTCCCAGTTCTGCTCTGAAACGAAGCTGGAAATGAGCATTATCTGAGGCAGCAGGATCATCAATAATTATATTTCTTTGCGTAAATGATGCGGATGCATTGATAATTGTGTCTGCCAGCTTCCATGTTTCGCCGCCATCAGGCGACCATTCCAGATGCAGCGGGAACATCCCGTTAGCATCATGTGTACGATACCAGTAGCTTATCAAAAGCTCGCCATATACAGCTGTGGATAGACGAAGTGTCATAGCGTTATCCCTATATAATCTTGCAGAAGTTGGCAATGACCGGATATAACTGCTGTTTGCGGGAGGCGTTTTATAGTATAATAATGTTCCATCATTGCTCCAGGGATCATCGGTCAGTGTGCCGATAATATCCTTTTTGACCCCATCACCTGTACCTGACAAGAGATCTTGATATTGATCAAAGCCGGTAGCGTAAATTTGTTGCTTGACCGGAGTTTTACTTACATGAACAGCTGTTAACGGAAATTCCGTTGGAGCATCCACTACTCCCGCATCTACATATGCATCAAAGTTCGTTCTGTCAATTACCGATGTTTCCGCAGCATTAACTTCAGCAATAAATGGAAGCGCATTCATAATAATCAATGAAAATATTAGAATGATGGATATGCTTTTCGAATAAACGTTTCTCATGCTTGTAATTCCTCCTTCAGAGCAATTTTGAAAGCTGCTGTTCTAATTCCTTGCATATCCGCTCATATTCATGATCTTCAAGCTTGACCGCAAAGTCCGGATGGGTTTGGAAGGGTTGCCCCCACCCAAAACCATCCTTATATTTGGGTACCAGATGTACATGGAAATGGTCCACAATATCCCCGTAAACGGCGTAATTAAGCTTGTCCGGCTGGTACATCTGTTGAAGTGCTTGAGCGGTCCTGGAAACATCCCTCATATAGTCCTGAAGGGTGACATCATCTAATTCGAACATTTCACGCTTATGTTCCTTCAAAGCAACTACACATCTGCCGGGATAGAGCTGGTCTTTAAACAAGTAAACTTCTGATGCTTGCAATGAACAGACCGGCAGCATTAAGCGCAATAACCCTTCATCCTGCCGGCAGTAAATACAGTCTGACATCCCATGCCTCCTTACCCTTCCTGCAACGGAATCCAATGAATCAAATCTTGGGACCGGGATATCCCTAACCGGTTATGTCCGCGGGTGGCGAAGGCTTCATTTTCTGTATTGCCCGCGTAAATCATGTAGAAATAGCCGTCATAATCTCTCCAATTATATAACGCTGCGGCATTAGCCCTGTGGTCCGAGTTAAAGGCTTGCTTCGCAATATCAAGCTTGTACCCTTCTCCCCATGCAAGAAAATCTGTGTTTTCACTTCCATCCGCCACCATCGTGTAGATATAACTGTTGTGGAGCGCAAAGGAATCCTTCTTATAGTCCGTCGTTATCATTCGCCAACGATTATCCGCTTTAAAGAAACAGAAATTTTCATGGATCAGTCCATTGTCCCGGCCGTCCTTCATCACCAGTGTAGGGTATCCTTCCCCTACTAATTCAAAATCACCTGACATGGAAGAAGCTTGAGCCAGGCGGGTCCGGTCTGCATCCGTCCGTTCCTTCCAAAACAAATAAAAAGTTCCATTCTCGTAGATTAAAGAAGAATCGATCGCCCGGTTCCCTTGAGTCAAATTGGCCGCCAACGGGGCATAGCCCTCACTCCAGTGAATCAAGTCCGTTGATGTTTTATAAAATAGTTGATTTGGACGGTCAGGCAAATCGCCCCAGGAGTTAAACGTTAAGTAATACGTGTCGGCTACTTTCAGAATTTCGGGAGAACACATGCCTGCCCAGCCTTCTTCAAGACCGTCCACATGGAAAAACGGCTCCGAAAACGCCTTAAAATCCTTGGTTTGGACTCCGACTACATGGCTTCGAATCATTCCCTTATCCTCGTAAAAAGCTGAAAAGAACAAATAAAATGTTTTTGCTTCTTCGTGATAGGCACAGGCACAATCTTTAATCGACCAATTTGGATATTGCAGCACAGGATTAGACAATTGATTGTAATCTATAAACCCGTTTAGTGAGGATCGCATCTATACATCTCCTTCTATTATCAGAAAATTTGCCGGTTCCAGCCTTTCAGTTTGGCGATAGCTTCCACATAAAAGTAGTCTCCGTAAATTAAGGATACATCCACATCTTTCATTTCCGGCTTATGGCCTGTTCCGCCTCGTAATATTCCCTCATATTCCGGGTCATCCCATACCGCATAATCGTTTGTCAGCGCTGTCAGCATCTTCAAGGCAGCTGATTTGTACACCCTGCCTTCCGCTTCCGGAAGGTGCATCGCAAGCTCCAACAGCCCCGATGCCGCAATCGATGAAGCTGAAGTATCTTTCGGTTCCATCTCAGGTTCCGGCACCCTAAAGTCCCAAACCGTAACTGAATCCTCCGATAGAGCCGTGATGAAATAATCAGCTACTTTGCGGCAAGCGTCCAAATAAATACGCTCTCCTGTAAAACGATAGATGTTCGCCAGACCGTAAATCGCCCATGCCTGACCACGGGTCCAAGATGAATCAGGGCCATAGCCCTGACCTCCTAATGCTTCCGCAAATTCACCGGTAAAGGGATCAAACCGGACAATGTGCCTGACAGAGCCGTCCTCCCGAATAAAACGGGTCAGGATCGTCTCCGCATGTGCTCTGGCGATATGGCTAAACCGGGGATCACCCGTCTCCTGTGAAGCCCAAAACAGGATCGAAAGATTCATCGCGGAATCAATAATTGCCCGGCCGATTTTGTCATCATTCTGTGCTCTAATAAAGTTACCTGCAATATTAAATCTGCCGGCTAAAAAGTTCGCTGCCTGAAGTCCCCTTCTCCTGGCATCCTCATCACCGGTTATTTTATATTTCAAAACGGCGGTTAATAAAAACTGAAAACCGACATCATGATGCAATCTTGATTCCCCGATAAAGCATTGTTCTAATCTGATATCCCACTCAGCAGCCTCATCCCGGTACACCGGTTTACCGGAGATGTCATAACAGATCCACAACATTCCCGGCCAAAATCCGGATGTCCACCAATCATTTCGGATGTTATCATAAACACCATTCTTGGTTGCATGTGGCGTCTTTCCCTTCAGTTGCACAATCATTCGCTGTACTTTCGTCTGCAAGGATTCCCATATCTGCGGCAACTGTTCGGTCAAATTATGTTCACTTTGAATATTCAAGCCTATTCACCCCTTTTCCTGAAATCACAAACCATCTTGTATCCGCTTACTTTTATTCGCAGTCCACCATAACATGAATGACACTGCCTTTATGCTCGTTGCGCAATTTGAAGGCTTTATCCACTTCCGACAAGGGTACAATATCCGTAATCATTTCTTCTGTATTGATAAGTCCATCAAGTACTAATTTCAAACCCTCATCAAAGTATCTTCTATTATCAATATCCCGTTTAGGCTCCGTAGAGAAAATATCCAATCTCTTTTTATGAACTTTGAAGAAATCAACCGGTTTCTGGCATGTTCCAATGCAACCATACATGACAATTCTACCGTTCTGCGCAGCGGCGTCAATTGCATCTACCATCCCTGCGCCTTCTAAAAGACATGGGATAACCACATCAAATCCTTCCGGAAAATCCTTGCCGACAATATCCATTGTCCGGGCATGCTCATCCGGCAGTTTATACGTATGAGTAGCCCCATACTTCTTAGCCAGCTCCAGTTTCTCATCGAACAGGTCCGTCACAACCAGATTGCGTGGACTGAACAGACTAATGACCTGTGTCATAATTAAGCCGCTGACCCCTTGGCCAGTAATTAATACATTCTTATTAGGTGAAATGTTAGCGATTTCAGCCGCATGTATAATACCTGGAAGCACTTCGATTAGCGAACCCTCGATTAGCGGCAAATCCTTCGGCAATACTTTAACAGAGAAGGGACTACAGCACACATATTCAGCAAATGCTCCCCATACATAACGGAGTGCTACATGATCGCCTACCTTTAATCCAATCACATTTGGACCAATTTTGTCTATAATGCCGGCCACTTCATGACCCAGTCTTGTCGGATAACTTATAAATTCAGCTTCACGGGCACCGCGGAATACTTCTACATCGCTGCCGCAAATACCTACCCATTTAATTTTCACTCTGACTTCGCCTTCGGCAGGCTCAGGTACCAAAGCACGTTTTACTGATATTTCTCCGATTCCATCCATTACCGCACACATTTGAGTCCCTGGACCATCATGCTCAACCAGTTCCATTGAAGGAACAGACATTTGTCTAACCATTCTTCCTACACTCCTTCATTTTTTGAAATGTATATACAAATTCATTATAAGCCGAACGTTTTTTTAGAACCATGACGATAACACATCAATACTTAACCAATACTCATATCATTATTGTCCCATTAATGTAAAATCCTTGACATATCAGCTTATCATAAGTAATGTTTGCATATAAGCATTTGCACAACTAGGAGGGACCCCGCATGAATGTTCCGATTTTGCGTGATAGCCAATTAAAGTTATTATGGACCGCGAGAGTCGATTATCCTAAAAAAAATGCTGTCCTGCCCCATCTGCATTCCGATTACTTTCAGCTTTTGTTGCCTCTTGAAGGCGCAGGTCAAATCATGATTGAAGATGAAACGCTGGATATTACACCGAACAGTTACTATTTATTCAAGCAAAACGTCACCCATAGCTTTAGCTTCACTAAAAATACGATTACACTTGATTTTAAATTTGTCATACTGGATTACAATCTGTTGCAATGGATTGAAACAATACCCGCATCCGGAATATGCGGTGAAGGAACAATTGCGGAATTCAAGCAATGGTTCAAGCTATCGCTGCAGCATATGAGAAAACCGAACGATATCCTCCCTTTTCGAGTTGAAAGCGGTTTCAAATCTTCTTTGTTTTCTTTACTTCAAGACGATAGCCATAGTAATTCTGAACATCATAAACGGTTGCTCCTATCAGATTTTGACATGGCGCAGTATTTACAAGACAATCTGCACCACAACATTACATTAAATGAACTGGCCCGGAAGTTCGGGTATCATCCGCATTATATTATTAATCTGTTTCAAGAATATACGGGAATGTCACCAATCCAGCTTTTGCAAAAACTTCGTTTGGAGAAAGCACGTGAATATTTAGAATTTACCGCCCTGTCTATCTCTGAAATTTCTGAAAAAGTCGGTCTTTCCTTGCCTTACTTTTCGAGACTGTTCCGATCGAAAGAAGGTATGTCTGCCTCCGCCTATCGCGAAATTATTCGAACAGCCATTGGCAAGGATCTTAATTTAAGTGGTGATTTTGAAAATACCTGGCTGGTCACTCATGGATAAACAGCGGGCAGGAACTGATAACAGTCCAGTTGGAGAAATCGGACGAGGTCATCTCTAACATTCCCCGCTCATTCAAAAAGAACAGCCCGAATTTCCTGGCTGCTCTTACAAGGGCTGTAATCTATGCACAATGGATTCACTCCATTGAGGAAGGGAATCCGACCGATATGTTATTGAACCGTTAGTTGTACTCAGAATAATTACACCTTCTATATGACTGTTATCTATAACAATCAGATGGTCGATTAAATGTAGATGAGAGAGTAAATTTTGAATGGAAGTGTTATGTCGTCTGTCCGGATTAATTGGATTGATTCCTCGGGCCAAGGCATCGGGATCAATATTAACACTTATTCCGAGTCAATCAGCAATTAGATTACGGATTGTACTTTTTCCGCTTCCATTGTTCCCAGCAAAAACGTACATGATTGGAGTCGGATTATGCATGAGAACCGTCCTTTTCAGACAGAGGGATAACATTACCGTTATTGTATTCCTTTACAATTTGGCCTTGTGCAGTTTTATATACAATGTATGTCCCGTTTGCTTTGGCATCTAACTTAGCTCGATCTCCCGTAAGCTTAATTAGTTTCTCGATGTCTTTGCATAAGTGAACTCCAGCTTGCCACGCAAAAAGAAAACTCACACCACCCTGTTAGCCCCTAAAAGTAGGTATAATGAAAAAAGAAAATACCTGTTAGCGAGGTGTTATGCTATGCAGTGGCAAGAGGTTCGCAATATTTATCCCGATCAATATGTCCTTCTTGAAATCCTGAATTCTCATACAGAAGATAGTGTTCAATATGTTGATGAAGTCGCTTTAATTAAAGCAATTCAAGATCCAGTTGAAGCAACCAAGGAACTGTTGAAATGTAGAGACAGCAACATCGTCTATCATACTGGTCAAGATAAGATAGCTATTGAGATTAGAAGAACTTTCTTTTACCGGGGCCGATAAGTTGCAGATGGATGATATCGATGGTTTGCTTTAAGCATTCTTAACGATCTGTTATAGAGGAAACTCGTTAACAATCGACAATTTAGTAATTGACACTGGCGCGGCGCATTCTCTTCTATCCTCTGATGCTGTATCAGAGATCGGCATCAAATTTGAAAATGGCGATAAACTTGTGAGAAGCTTTGGGATCGGTGGAGACGAATATTCGTTTCGAAAGCGAGTTGATCAAATTCAGCTTGGTGATCTAATCATGACAGATATCAGCATAGATTTTGGTGTCTTCCATGAAGACATCAATTACATAAATGGCCTTATTGGCCTCGATATCCTGAAAAATGGTAACATGATCATCGACCTTCACCAAATGGAAATGTATTCGGCAAACTCCAAATCGTACTGAAATGGGGACGCGAGTTTACTCGCGTCCCCATTTCGTCCCCAACTACACTGTACGTCTACTCAAAACCCTTATAAATCAACAGACAAACGCTCTCAATAAATAGACTTCTTGTATGGACTTGCTTCATACAACTGCAAACCATCAATTCATGAAAAAGAGTGAATCTCGGATTTCTTAGCTTTGCGACAAAATAGTAATAGAGGCACGTTGTTCGCCTTTATTAAAGGCTGCATGATCGTACACGCTCTATTGAACATGACGATGCACCTCCGGTGGTTACCAATAGCTAAGCCTTCAGCTGTACCAGAAACGTTTTGATTTCATACGGCTTTAATTCAAAGGAATTCGAGCCGGATATCGGCTCAC
Source organism: Paenibacillus pinihumi DSM 23905 = JCM 16419 (assembly GCF_000422505.1). Classification (GTDB taxonomy): domain Bacteria; phylum Bacillota; class Bacilli; order Paenibacillales; family Paenibacillaceae; genus Paenibacillus_D; species Paenibacillus_D pinihumi. The sequence continues at coordinate 197,842 of NZ_AULX01000006.1, forward strand.
CCGACGGCCGCTCCATCAGATCGCACTCCTGCATAGCGGAAATGCCGTAGCTGCTGCCCAGCTCGACTGTCGTGCGAACCCCGGCAAATTCATGCACACGCAGCACCAGTTGGTCGCTGTCCTCCGCCTTCTTCACCGCGTCCACCATCACATTAGGGGCAGACAGCGTGAACAGAGACAGCGGCTCAACCGCCGCAGCCGCTCCGCTCACCGTCAGCGGATTATTCAGCGCCCAAGCCTCCTGCACGGTTCCTCCGGCATACCAGTCTCCGGTGTGCGGGTACAGGGAGTAGGTAAAGGCATGTTCCCCGATATCTGCATTCGGGTCCGGATGGATCGCTGATTTGAGCAAAGACAGGCGCATAACATTGTCTTTAATATCATAGCCGTACTTGCAGTCGTTCAAGAGGCTGACGCCATAACCGCGCTCCGACAGGTCGGCCCATTGATGCCCGACGGATTCAAAGCGGGCCCAGTCCCAGCTCGTATTCCAGTGGGTTGGACGCTTCACGTTGCCGAACTGGATATCGTAGGTCGCTTCGGTTGAGCGCACATCTACCGGGAAGGCTACCTTCAGCAATTGCTGATGCTCCTGCCAGTCGATTTCCGTCCGGAAATCAATCCGGCGGCTGCCTGCATAGACAGTCATGCGCTGGGTAATAACCGAGCTGGCATACCGCCACTGAAACTTCATCGTTGCCGCAAGCGGGCCGATCTCCACCAGCTCCGCGGATACGAGCTCCGTAATTTCCCGCATCTTCTCCTGATAGAAAATATCCACGTCCCACGCTTCAAAATGCAGCGGCTTGTCCTCGAACACCTGCAGCACATTGCCGCGCGCATCCTTAGCCAGCACTTCCCTGCGGTAATCCAGATCGAAGACACGGCTGAGCTGTCCGTTCCCGTTCCACTCCAGCACATAATGCGGGGTCTCCAACACACGGCCTTCCTGACGGAACGGCACTTCAGATGCGCGCTGCTCCTGTCCATCGGCAGCTGCTTCGTACCGGATACCCGTCATGCCGAGTGAAGGCACATTCGGCGCCTGAATCAGCCAGCGGCCATCCGTATGCTGTGCTTGCAGCGGACGTCCTTCATGGTCGGACCACGCACTGCCCGCAGGCGCTGCTGCGCCGTCCAGCAGGGCAAGGCCGCTGCGCTCCCAAGGCGAGCTGTTCAGCACGGTCAGCGCTCTGCCCTGCGTAGCTTCACCGTTGCCAATGGAGCTTGCAGCCCCATTCCATGCCGTATCGGCCAACTGCTGTGCTTCTGCGTATTCCTCGCGGCTGTCCTCGTACACTTCTGCAATCGAGGAGCCCGGGATAATGTCATGGAATTGGTTGCGCAGCACAATGGTCCAGCCCTGGTTCAGCGCTTCCTGCGGATATTGGCTCCAGTCCTTGCGGGCAACCGCCGCCAGCGCATTCAGCCATTCCGTCTCTCTGAGTTGCAGCTCCAGCTTGCGGTTCATTTTCTTGTTGTAGGCCTGGCTCGTATAGGTGCCGCGATGGTATTCCAGATACAGCTCGCCGTCCCACACATGGACATAGCGGTCGCTCTCCTCTACCGTCTTCACCAGCCGCTTGAAGTAATCGTCGGCACGGCCGGTTTTGACGTTCGGCAGCCCCGGCATATCGTCCAGTCGGCGGCGCATTTCCAGCATCTCGCGGTTGACCCCGCCGCCTCCGTCGCCATAACCGTAGGACAGCAGCATCTCCTGGTTCACTTCTTTGTCCTGGTAAGCGTCCCAGGCACCCTTGACGGTATCGGCAGAGACCAGACCGTTATACGTATAGAAGAAAGAGTTGGCTTCTTCCCAATCGTCAGGTGTTGTAATGAAATGCGTCACAACCTCGGAGCCGTCGATGCCGCGCCACTTGAATGTATCATGCGGCATCCGGTTGAACTGGTTCCAGCTGATCTTCGTCGTCATGAACGTATCAAAGCCGGACTTTTGCAAAATTTGCGGCAGCGCCCAGCTGTAGCCGAATACATCCGGCAGCCACAGATATGTGCTCTCCACGCCGAATTCATCGCGCATGAACCGGGTGCCGAACAGGAACTGGCGGACCAGCGACTCCCCGGAGGTCAGATTGCAGTCGGCCTCCAGCCACATGCCGCCGCCAATCTCCCAGCGGCCCTCGCGGACCCGTTCCTTGATCTGTTCATAGATTTCGGGATAGTCCTGCTTGATGTAGGCATAGAGCTGCGGCTGGGTCTGCAGGAACACATAGTCCGGGAACCGCTCCATCAGGCGCAGCACCGTGGAGAAGGAGCGCGCGCACTTCTCGCGCGTATGCTTCAGCCGCCATAGCCACGCCACATCAATATGGGTGTGTCCCACACAAGTCACGGTCACGGAATGCTGCTTGTCCATGCCCTCAAGCTCGGCATGCAGCACCTCTCTCGCACGGTGAACGGATTCACAGTACGCATCCGAGCCCGGAACCGACCAGTCCACCAGCAGAAAAGCGCGGTCCAGCGCCCGCAGCAGGTTCGTCCGGTCCGGATGTCCGGCATCCAGCACCTTTACAGTCTCCAGCACTGCGCGGCCCGTGTAGTAGAAATCGTCGATCTTCTCATCGAGCCAGCAGATTTCCGCTACATTTACCGTATGTTTCAGATCGCGCGGCGGCCCTCCGCCCTCCAGGCCGGACCACAGCCGGATATCCATTGTGCCCGTTGACCCGGCAGCATCATCAGGGAGGAACACCTCCTGATGGTTCGAATCCACACCTTGATAAGGCGCCCCGTTCCAATAGAGCAGCGACTCGAAGCCGCTGTTGCCGCCGCCTCCCGTCTCGCCAAAGTCGAAACGGCCCAGTACCGTTTTGCCTGCCCATGCCTGCGGAATTTCAATGCTGCGGCTCAGCCACAGATAGCGGTCACGGCCGCTCCAGGTCTCACCCGTCTTCAGCTCGAAGGAAGCGGAATGTAATGGCGGCCTTGCGCCATTAGCTCCTTCTTCATCTTCCACAGCCGCGAATCGCTCCAGTTGTATCGCATCCCGGTAGCGGGTTTCACTCAGCTCCCGCAGTCTGGCTTCCAGCTTTTTCTCTGTAAACAACATCTGTTCCACACCTGCCTTTCTGATCTCTGTTCATGCCAAATGCCATTGTCTTATCCGATCTATTTATTTTGAACGAAAGACTTGCAAGCCCCAACGGAGAATCGGGACAAAATCGATGATGCCTGTGCCAATTTCGGCAAAGTCTTCCTTCAAGTAAGGCCGTAGTGTAATACCGATCGCTGTTATTCCCGGATTTCCTCCAGAATCATTTCACACTTGGGCAATCCGGCTTCCGTTTGTATGGTTCAATTTTTATCGAGTCCGAGCTGCCCCTCCAGCTTGAGCAGATTTTCCAGGCTGAGCGCCAGACTGTCCAGCGGATTGCCCGGGCAGTAATCCTGCTCCACGGCGAACCATTCCACCCCGTTCTGCAAGCCCCAGCGGAGAATCGGCAAGAAGTCGATGACGCCTGTGCCAATTTCGGCAAAGTATTCCCGCTCATCGCTTGTCATATCCTTCAAATGCAAAATCGGCATGCGGAAGGCATAATTGCGGATGAATTCCAGCGGGTCGAGTCCCGCCTTGCGAATCCAGTACGTATCCAGCTCTGCATGAACGGAGTGATCCTCAAGCAAATATTCCAGGGCGTATTTCCCCTCAATCCGGGTATGAAATTCAAAATCATGATTATGATAGCCAGCCCTGTATCCGGTTCCCTTCACCTGCTCCGCCACATGCAACAGATCGCTGCGGACGCTGGCATAGCCTTCAGGTGTTTGCAGGCCGTCAGGCAGAGAGTGACATATAAAGTCCTTCGTGCCGAATAAATCCGCTTCTTCAAGAACCGCTTTCAGATCATTCTTCATCCGCTCCAAGCCCACATGCATGCCTGCGGTTTTCAGACCCAACTCGTTCATGATGGCGGCAATATCCTTGGCGGGATTGCCATGCAGGCCATCGATCTGCACCGCTGTCCAGCCCATTTTATGCAGCTCTCTCAGCACGCCCTCGAAGTCTTCCTTTAATTGATATCTCACCGTAGATAATTGCGCAGCCAACTGATGCCTGATTGTCATTGTCCGATATCCTCCTTGACCAGATCAAGCCACTCGACCTCCTGCGGTGTCAGCGGCAGGTTCATTGCCTCTACCGACGACTTCAGCTCCTCCGGATTGCGCGGCCCGATAATGGCCCCGGTAAGGAAAGGCTGATGCAGCACATAGGACAGGGCGATCTGGATTGCTGTTACGCCCTTCGCCTCTGCGAGCTGCACCGCACGGCGGTACCGCTCCCAGTTGTCCCCGCTGTAATACACGCGCACCATCTCCTCATCCAAGTGGTTGTCCGGCGTGAAGTAACCGGAGAAGAAACCGCCTGCCTGAGCAGACCAGGACAGCAGCGGCAGTTGATGCGCTGCATGCCAGGCGCAGGTATCGCCATCTGCCGAGACACAGCCCTCCCAGCGCGGTTCATTCGGCTTGGCCAGACTGAGGTTCGGGCTGCTGAAGGCAAATCCGGTCAGACCATGGGCTGCCGCATATTCATTGGCCTCCTGAATCCGCTGATGGCTCCAGTTCGAGGCCCCGATCGCCCCGATCCGCTTGGCAGCCAGATGCTCGTTCAGCTCCTCCATAATGGGTCCGACCGGAACGCCGGGATCGTCACGGTGAAGGGCATACAGGTCCACATACGTCGTGCCCAGCCGCTCCAGACTTTCCAGCAGATCCTTGCGTATCGCCTGCGGATTGACCCGCGGTCCCGGGCTGCCGTCGTCATGATGGGCGCCCTTGGACAGAATGACCACCTTGTCCCGCAGATTGTTCTCCGCAAGCCATTGTCCGAGCAGTTGCTCCCTGCCCCGGTATTGATGCGCGGTGTCAAATGCATTGCCTCCGGCCTCAATATAGGCGTCCAGCATCAGCCGCTCCGGCTCCTCCAGCTTTCTCAAATCTCCGGTTCCCATGAACAGGCGGGAAATCGGCTTGTCCACTCCCGCAATATGCATAACCTTCATTGTGCAATCCTCCTTTTGGCTTCAACACATCCCGAACGCCTGCTCCAGCAATCGTCTGCTACTCATCCTCCCGGAACACCGGGGCAAGTGTCAGCTCGAACGCAAACTCCTGTTCATTCAACCGGTAGGCCTCACTTAGCTCCGGACCACAGGAATTAGATCCAATCCCGCTCATTTTGTAATCCAGCTGAACGATCGTCTCCTTCCGTTCCTTCAACTCCCACGTATGCTTCGCGGCAGCAAGATCCTCCGGCGCATAGCGGGACGCGTTGAAGGAGAAGCTGTCCGCCGCTGACGCCGCAAACCGCAGCCCCATGCCTTGCACATTCGAGACAATCGCCCATTCGGTTCCGTATCTGGAGCCGCTCTCCTGCGGCATGACATAGTTCTCGGACATCTCGCGCACATTGGAGCGGAACAAGCCTTTGCGTACGCTTCTGCGCTTGTCGACATAGCTCTCATGCGGTCCAAATCCATCGTATTCCACTTCCGTCATATCCTCCGGCAGCACCATCTGCAGCCCGAAGCGCGGCAAATACGGCAATTTGTCGTTCCGCTGCACCTCCAGCCTGAGCGCAACTTCTCCTGAAGCCGCAACCTGCCAGCGTGCTTTTCCCCGCAGAAGCGGAAACTTGCCGATTGCGCTAAGTGAGAACGCACTCTCCACCGTAACAGCACCATCGCTCTCCTGCGTCCATTCACAACCGTAAGTTTTCGTGACTGCGCGGTCATACCCGGCATCGAGCCATTTTTCCTTCACATGCATGTCGTTGTCGATCGGAGCACGCCAGATATTGTACGTGACCGGTTTTTGAAGCAATGGCACTCCATTGCGGGTGATCCCCTGGATCATCCCGTTGCCCAGATGGAATTCGTAACGGAAATCAAAGCCCTCCACATGAAGCAGCTCGCCTTGTTGCAGAACTTGAAGCGGATGTGCAGCCCGGAATCCCGAGGCTTTCGCCTGATCCTTTTGCACTTGATCCGTTTGCGCTTCATTCGTCTCCGCTTCACCCGTCTGCTGCACGGGCAGCTCCAACTGGGCAAAGGCCAGCTCATAGCCCGCTTCCGCCCAGCGCGTATCCTCCTTTTGCCTCAAGGATAAGGTCAGTACATATTCGCCTTCTCCCGCAGCAGGAAGTTCGTACGGTACGGTAACGATCTTAGTGGCTTGAGGCGCCACAGGAAGCGATTCAATACGCCCCTGCTGAACAGCCACGCCAGCCGCTTCCACGCTCCAATGCAGATCAAGATGGGACAGGTCTATAAAATCATACAGATTGCTGACTTTGACCGTACCCTGGTGCAGATCTTCCGCCTCCATGCGTACAGGCGCCAGCACCTGCTTCAACTCCAGCAGCCCGGTATGCGGCTTGCGGTCCGGTGAGACCAGCCCGTCGATACAGAAATTGCCGTCATTCGGCTTGTCCCCGAAATCGCCGCCGTAGGCGAAGTATGGCGTTCCGTCCTCTGTATGCGTCAAAATACCGTGATCGCACCATTCCCAGACACAGCCGCCCATCAGCTTCGGATGGCTGTAGATCGCTTCCCAGTATTCATGCAAATCTCCCGGCCCGTTCCCCATCGCATGGCTGTATTCGCACAGGAACAGCGGTTTCGTCTGCGCGTCATCATCTGCATAAGCCACAATATCCGGCACAGACGCATACATCCGGCTCTCTACATCGAGACATGCAGTATCTTCGCTGCCCTTATTAATGGGTGCCGCGCCTTCATAATGGACCGGAATCGAGCCGTCACGGCCGCGTGTCCACTCTGCCATGGCAATATGGTTGGCACCGTAGCCGGACTCATTGCCGAGTGACCACATCACAACACATGGATGGTTTTTGTCGCGCTCTACCAGGCGCACTGCCCGTTCCAGAAAAGCATCGCGCCACTCCGGACTCTCCGCCAGCCGATGAATATCTGTACTGCTCCAGTCCAGTCCCGCGATCCCCATGCCGTGGCATTCCAGATCCGCTTCATCGACGACATAAAAGCCGTATTCATCACACAGCTCCATGAACCGGGAATCATTCGGATAATGCGAAGTGCGAACCGTATTAATATTATGACGCTTCATCAGTTCCAGGTCCTGGATCATATGCTGCACCGGAACCGTCTGCCCCAGCTCCGGATGGGAATCATGGCGGTTCACACCTTTCAGCTTGACCGGCTTGCCATTGATATGAAATACGCCCCCGGATACCGATACTTGCCGGAACCCGACATGGAAATGCAGCACCTCATTGCCGCTGTGAATATACAGCCGATACAGATAGGCTCGCTCGGCGCTCCACAGCTGCGGCTGCTCCACCTCGAAGCGGAGCGTCCCCTTTCCGTCAATGACAGCCTGTCCTGAAGCGATGATTTTGCCGTCTGCGTTCTTTAGCTCCCCACGAACGTCCAGCGGGCCCGTCGTCTCCAGCTCCGTCGTCAGCACAGCTCTGGAGAATCCGTCCTCAAAGCTCTGGCGGTTGAACACATCCCGCACATGAGAGGCATCTCTCGCCAGCAGGTAGACATCCCGGAAGATGCCGGAATAGCGCCACGCATCCTGGTCTTCCAGATAGGAGCCGTCACACCATTTCAGCACCATGACCGCGATCCGGTTCTTGCCCGGACGAAGCAGGCCCGTCAGATTGAACTCGGCCGGCATCCGGCTGCCCTGGCTGTATCCGGCAAACTCGCCGTTCACCCACAGGTAGAAGCAGGCATTCACGCCTTCAAAGACGATGTACTTCTCCTTGTCCTGCCATTGCCCGGCAACATTGAACTCCCGCACATACAATCCGGCCGGATTGTCATTCGGAACATACGGCGGGTCGACAGGAAACGGATAATTCAGATTCGTATATTGAAGCTGGTCATAGCCCTTGACCTGCCAGCAGGATGGCACGATCAGATCATCCCACTGCGAGGTGTCGGCATCCGCCTTGTAAAATTCCCCCGGCACATCCGCAACACTGCGGTAATATTGAAACTTCCACATACCGTTCAGCAGCTGGTAATACGGGGAACGGCCGCGTTTGCGGGCTTTTGCGCCCCCTTCGTCTTTATAGGGAATATAATAAGCCCGGGCTGGCTCCCGGTTTACTTGCAGCACATTCAGGTCTTCCCAGTACCGGTTGATTTGAATCATGGCTATACCCCTTCCTTGAGAAGCGTTGTTAATTAAAGCATCATTAATCAAAGCATCTTTAGTCAAAGAATCCTTCCTGCATCAGGCGGTGAAGCAATTCCCCGAGCAGACTGTTGGCCCAGGCGAACCAGGGTCTTGTATAGTTGGCCGGATTGTCCGGATCAAATCCTTCATGCATAAAGCCCGTGCCGCCATCGGTCTGCTGCAGCATATCCAGCAGCTCCCGGATTTCCGCCTGGTCATCTGATGTCAGCGCCTGCATCACGAGGCTGATCGGCCAGATATAACCCTTCGGCGTATGCGGACTGCCGATCCCCCTGGCATAGCGTCCCTCATTGTAATAGGGATTATCGCTGCTCAGCAGAAACCGTCTCGTATTCTGGTACACCGGATCACTCGCATCCGTATAACCGAGGTATGGAATGGAGAGCAGGCTTGGCACATTGGCGTCGTCCATCAGATTGTAATTGCCGAAGCCGTCTGTCTCATACGCATAAATGCGACCGTACTTCGGATGCAGAATAATGCCATAATTTTGAATGCCAAAATCGATCTCTTCCCGCAGCCCGGCAGCCAGCCGCACAAATTCCGCATCCTCCCAGACTGTCTCTGCAATCTCTTCGAGGTAGCGCAGCACGACCACCGCAAACATGTTGGAGGGAATCAAGTAGCCGAATGTACACGCATCATCGCTTGGCCGAAAACCCGACCAGGTCATCCCCGTATAATTCACCGGCATCCCCATCCGGTTGTTGCGCAGCGTATCGCTTGGCGGGCAATCTGTACGGGCAAAACGATATGGGGATTCCTCAAAATGCCGCTGCTCCGTCCGCCACAGCTTCAGGATGATGTCCGCGGCGGCGCGGAATTTCTCCGTGAACACCTCTGCATGTCCGGTAGCCTTCCAATATAAATAAGCGAGCTGGATCGGATAACAGAGGGAATCGATCTCATATTTGCGTTCCCAGATCCATGGCGTCAGTTCGGTCAAGTCTTCATCATATCGGTTATTGTTCGGTTCGGCGTTGAAGGCATTGGCATAAGGATCAAGGTGAACACAATCGATCTGCCTGGCGATCAGGCCTTCCAGAATCCCCTGAAGTTCCTCGTCCTGCGCGGCAAGCGGCAAGTAATGCCTCACCTGTGCGCTGGAATCGCGAAGCCACATGGCCGGAATATCTCCGGTAATTACAAATGCCGTTCCATCCGGCTGCATCGCAACAGTCGTCTCCAGCGTATTGGGGTAACAATTTCTGAACATCTCGCGCAGCTTCGGATACCCCGCGAGCCGCTGATCTGCTTCCCCAAGCAGTGAATGGACTGAACGTGGAAGCTGCATCATTATTCCACCCCTTTCTTCAATGGCTGTGCATGTCCGGCAACAAAGGCCCGCAACGCTTCTGCATCCGGTGAACCGGTGCTGCCGCCATATGCGCCGACTGACAGCGCTCCGCAGGCGTTTCCGTAACTCAGGCTGTCCCCGACACCCTGGCCGGTCAGAAACCCGAACAGATAACCGGCGTTGAAGCAGTCGCCTGCTCCTGTCGTATCGACGGCCTCTGCCGGATAAGCCCCCTGGCGGGTCAGAATGCCGTCCTTCATGACGGCGGCCCCTTTTGGCCCGAGCTTGACCGCGACGTGGCTGCAATATTGAGCCATATACCGCATGCTGTCCTCTATATCGTCAAGGCCTGTATAATGCAGCGCCTCGGTTTCATTCATCAGGAATACATCCATATAGCGCATCAGTTCGAAGACGCCCTTATACCACTCGCCGGAGTCATCCCAGCCCACATCGCAGGAGAGGGTAACGCCCTTCGCTTTCAGCGCCTTGGCCATCGCCATATACGGCTCATGGTTGCTCCTCCCTTTGTAGCCGGTCACATGGACATGGCGTCCCTCGGAAATTTGTTCCAAATCAAGCTGATCCATCCGCAGCTCCATGTTCGTTCCCGCATAGGTAATGAACGACCGGTCCGTATCCGGATTAAAGGCAATCGAGATTCCGGTCTGATGGAGCCGACTTGTTTTAATCATTCTGGTATCGATTCCATATTTGGCAAAATGAGCCCGTACATACTGTCCATACATATCATCGCCCAGTATTCCGTTAAAGGCGACGCGGAGGCCGAGCTTGGCGAGAGCGAGTGAAAAAACAGCCGCCCCGCCGCCAACATGCAACATCACATGATCCACGAGCACTTCCTGTCCGGGGAGGGGAATTTCATTCGCCCCTACAACGGTCAGGTCAATATTCGCATCGCCAATTACTACCGCATCAAATGTTTTCAACGTTGTCTCCCTCTTCCAATCCGCTATGATTAAACTTTCGTGCGGTTTTTGTATGGCTGGCAGCTGTTGCGCTCGACCAGCTTATGCTTTAGAATGACATCTTCTTGCGCGCCCTTCGGTTCATCTGAAATCAAATCCAATAACGTATCCACCGTCACCTTGCCCATCTCATCAATCGGCTGTTCCATGGAGGTCAGGCGCGGACGCACCAAATCTGTCAATTGGCTGCCGTCAAATCCGATGACCGAGATATCTTCCGGCACACTCAGGCCATGATCATGAATACAGTTCATCGCACCCACAGCCATATCATCACTGACAGCAAACACAGCTGACGGCCGCGGCTCGCATTTGAGCATTTCCTTCATGACGTTATAGCCGCTCTGCGGTTTGTAATCCCCGAAAAAAATATATTCTTCTTCAATCTCCAGGCCGCTGTCCTGAAATGCCTGCGTGTAGCCGACATACCGGTTCTGCCCCGAGGTCATATCCCGCATGTCCCCGCCGATAAAGCCAATCCGCTCATGGCCGAGCTGAATCAGGTACTGTGTGGCATCATAAGCTGCATGATAGTCATCGATAATAACCGAAATGAACGATTGGTCAACCGGCTTGACGCTGGAGAAAATAATCGGAATATCCAGCTTGCCGATCAGCTCGCGGATTTCATCATTCAGCTTTTCGTGCATGATAATAATGCCTTCCACCCGCATCTCCTTGAATACCTGCAAATACTTGTACTCTTTATCGATATCCTCAATGATGTTGCAGACGATAAGATTATAGCCGTTGAGGCTCGCGGTCTTCTCAATATTGCTGAGAATCGTTGAATAGAAACTGGACGTAATATCCGGGACAATGACCCCGAGCAGATTCGTCTTTTTGCGGACAAGGCTCCGTGCAATATGGCTTGGCGTATAGCCGAGCTCATCAATGGCCCGCCGGACTCTGGCCTTCAAGTCATCTTTTACGTATTTCTCATCATTTAATACTCTGGAGACCGTCGTCACGGATACGCCTGCCCTTTTGGCAACATCTTTAATTTTAGGCGCCATCGTTGTCACCCTACCTTCTCTAATAACTGGGTCTGTGCGTTAGCTTTTGACCGCCCCCTCCATAATTCCGGCGATGAACTGCCTGCTGACAATGAGGAAGAAGACAATCAGTGGAATTGTAGACAGCAAGGTTCCGGTCATAACCATGGAATAATCCGCCGTATGGACCGTTTTCAGCTGCTGCAACGCCAGCATTAACGTGAATTTCGAGGTATCCGTCAATACAATCAGAGGCCACAGGTAATCCTCCCATACGCCCATGAAGGTCGTAATTGCCAGGAATGCGAGCGCAGGCCGCAGTACCGGAAGGGCCACATGCCAGTAAAGTCCGAATTTGTTGCAGCCGTCGATGCGGGCCGCTTCCAGAAGATCATCATAGATCGCCAGCGCATACTGCCTGATCCAGAAGATCCCGAACGCTGTCGCGATGCTGGGCAGAATCAGCGCAATATAGCTTCCCAGCAAGCCCAGGTTCTTCATAATAATAAACTGCGGCACCAGCACCATCTGCCCGGGAATCATCATCGTTCCAATCAGAATAAAGAAGAGAACCTTCGAGCCCGGAAATTTGAACTTGGCAAACGTGAAGCCTGTGAGAGAATTGAAGAACAACTGCAGCGTTGTGCTGACAACAGCCACGAATACGGTATTGAGGAGCGCACGGAAGAAATTCATGTTTTGCATGACATTGTTGAAATTTTCCACGAAATAACTGCCGAAGGTCAGCTTGGGCGGAAAGGCGAACATTGCACTGGTCTCATTGGTGGCCATGACCACCAGCCAGTAGAACGGAAATATGGAAATCACGACACCAAGCAATAATACAGCGTGAAAAAAAACTTTCTTCGATAAGATTTCAACATTCATTTGCTGTTCACCTCTTTTCACTAATCCTCCGACTTGTTAAAGAACTTCCAGTTTACAATCGACAAAATCCCGATAATGACGAACAAAATCCATGACACAGATGCCGCATAGCCATAATGCTGGTAGTTGAAGCCTTCACGGAACATATAGAGCACCACTGTGTCCGACCCCGGATATGGCATTTGAGAGTTCCCTGCCAGAACCTGTGGTTCGGTAAAGATTTGAAAACCGCCAATCGTGGACATCATAACCGTAAACAGGATGATCGATCTGAGCATGGGCAGTGTAATCTTCGTAAAGGTCTGGAATGTAGTTGCCCCGTCCAGCTCTGCCGCTTCATACAAGTCCTTCGGAATCCGTTGCAGGCCGGACAGATAGATAATCGCGTTGTATCCCAGATATCTCCACGTAATCATCGATGCAATCGCCGTCCGGACTCCCGTGCTGGAGTTAAGCCAGGCGATCTTCTCCATGCCAAGTTTGACCAGGAAGAAGTTGATCAGCCCGTATTCATTCCCGAAGAGGGATTGAAAGATAATAACCACGGCCACCATGGCCGTAATGTTCGGCAGGAAAAAGGCGATCCGGAAAAAGCCTTTGAACCGGACCAGCGTATGGTTGATGAAAAAGGCGATGACCAGTGCGCAAATGAGCATGGGCACATTGCCCATTAGCCAGAGCGCGACGTTGTTCACCAAAGCCTGCCAGAAGGTCGGGTCATTGAACATATAGATGAAGTTGCCGACGCCGACGTACTTCATTTCCCCGATGCCGTCCCAGCTATGGACCGCCAGATACATGGAGAAGAACAGCGGGAACAGTCCAAAGACCAGGAACAGGATGTAGAAGGGTGAAATAAACAGGTACGACGTTCTGCTCTTGTAAATTTCTTTTAAAAGGGCTCCCATAGTATGCCTCCGTTAATAGGATGAGGCGGGGAGGCTCGTCCTCCCCCACCCTTTATTTGAGTCCAGCCGGATACTTGCTTATCTCGAAAGCTGGCGTTTGATCTTGGCTTGTGCTTCTTTCCAGGCTTGTTCAGGGTCTTTCTTGACGCCGTCCACTTCCTTGAGCGAATCAATCAGGGAATTCGCCACCATGTCATCCTGCGGATTCGTAGGTGCGATGATAACGTCCTTGGCCGCTTCGCCATAGACCACACTCAGATCCTGGCCGCCGAAGAAGTCATTCTTGTTCTCCATCTCCGGATTGTCATAGATCTCCGGCGTGGACGGATAGTTTCCGAATTCCTTATAAGCGGTCAGAAGGTTCTCCGGGCTGGTAAGGAATTGAATCACTTCATACGCTTCTTTCGGGTATTTCGTAGATTTCAGAGCACCGAAGAAGGAACCGCCCTGATTGCCCGGGCCTCCCGGCGGATACGCAATTCCCCATTTGCCCTTCGTATCCGGCGCTGCGCTCGTCAGGTCACCCACGACCCATGAAGCTCCGGCGAAAGAAGAAATTTTCCCGCCATTGATCGCTGCATTTTTCTCTGTATCATTGGATGTCTGGAAAGTCAGACCTTCCTGAAACGCTTTGACAGCTCCGTCCCAGGCTTTCTTGACAGCTGCCTGGTCGCCAATATAGTTGCCGTCCTTGTCGAAGAACTTCTCAGGGCTTTGTCCCAGCAGGAAGCCGAATACATCTGCGATCGTTCCTGTCTTGGTGCCTGTAGCTTCGTTAACTTTTTTCAGCAGGCTCAGGTAATCCTCATACGTCTTCACTTCATTGCGGATCGCTTCCGGAGTGCTAGGCACGCCAGCCTGTTGGAACAGGTCCGTGCGGTAGTAGAGTACTACTGGCGCAACGTCAATCGGCAGGCCGATCAGATATTTATTTTCAGCGTCGGTCGCCATCTTCCATTTCCAGTCCAGATATTTGGACTCAATATCATGTGCGCCCTGATCGTACAGGTTCACAAATTTATCTTTGTACGTAATCATCGAGGAAATCCAGGCATCCATCGCTACGATATCCGGGCCAGTACCGCCTCCGGCTAGCGTCGTTCTCAACTTGGTCAGGTAGTCGTCGCCAGATGGCAGCTTCTCCGCTTGCAACGTAATATTCGGGAATTTCGCCTTGGCAGCCTCGATCGTGGAGTCGGAGATCGCTCCGTTCCAATACCACATTTTCAGCGTAACCTTTTCATTTCCTTTGCTGCCGTCAGAGCCGTTCGTTCCTTGCGTGGGGCCGGAGTTCGAGCTGCATGCAGTCATGACAAGTATGAAGCAGAGTGCCAGCAGTGCGCTGGAGTAGGCTTTGAATTTCATCGGTGTGTTCCCCCTATTCGTATTCGGTAAGAAATTGAGTGAAACAAATCCTTCATTCTTCTTGCGCTTAGCATTGCCTTACTTGCTTGTTGTGATAAGTGAACTGAAGCTGTGGCGTTGACATCACCGTCCTTTCGCTGGAGTTAACAATGGGTGAGAAGTTAGGTCGCAGGCTCCTCTTAAGGGCCTGTCTGAGTTAAGATAACCAGACTGGGAAAGCTAGATTGAGAATAAGAAAATTAGATTAAGAAACTAGACAAGAAAATTAGATTACGGATTGAGAAGATGAAGCTGATGGTGACGATAAAAGTTAGACTTGAAAAGAAGATTTGAAAAGAGTCGTTAAGCAACAGTGATTTGAAGCACTCTGGTATCGATTCCATAATGGATTCAAATTTTCTGGTATCGTTGATCATATTGATGTTTAATCATATATGGAATCGATACCAGAATGTCGGATAGGGAATGTTCAATTTCACTCATTGAGCGATGATTTCGGATTGATCTGGAACCGATTCCAGATTTGAAGCCGACAAAAGTTTTAGTAGCGCTTTCATCGCTTGTGTTCATTATAATCGCTCGGGTGAAGTTTGACAATAGTATTTTTGGTGGCGTTTTCATGGTTTTTGGAGGGAATTAATGGGTTTGTCTAAGTTAAATGTTATAGAGTATAAATTTTAACTTTTGTTAGGACTCCACTACTTTAACTATGTATTCCCTTTAGCCAGATAAAAAGCTCAGGTTTACATTACCCGAGCTTTAAGTAGATATTATTATGTCTTTTTCACTCCTCGCCTAATACAATAACTTCCTACATCGCTTTATAGTTAACGATATAAGCTTAAAGTGGCCCCTTTAATTTCAGGCTTCTATGTTTAGGTTTCATATTACTTATCATATAAAGACGGACTTCAATCCTATCTAACTTAACTGACCCTAATTGAGAGTTTACCAGTACAAAGCGATCTTCGTTTCTGTATTTGACAAATAATATCTTCTGTATCAATTCAGGCTTATAAACTAATTCCAGTTTTGTATTTAAGTTGCTTTATCCGTGTGATATGCCTGAAATGCCTTCCCCAGTCTCACATGCAATAGATCCAAGCGTATTGAGTCTTCCAGTCGATGTATATTCAATAGTACTTCTTCAGCGGTCATTTCATCAAATTGTCCACCGTACTTGTAAATGTGATCAAACAGCGCAGATTGGCAGGATTCCAGCGTTTTTAACTGCTGATAACAACGATCTTCTTCTTCAACGTAATGATTGTACTCCTTCATTTGCTTCATCCCACTACCGTCCTGAAAAGAGGCATGGTGGAGCATACTGATTTTGACATTGCGATAAAATACATCTCTTCATACGGCAAGCCGCGGCTAAAACGCTGCTTAAACTGCATTTTCTTAAATCGCTTGTTTTTTTGTGTGGTTAAACCAACGTAATTACCTTGGTACGCTATTTGCGATAAAGACCCGTGCGGTAATAATCTCTTCAGTTTAAATACTTGCCAGGAAGCTATTGCATCACCTAGATTGGTATTCAATGTATTTCCTCCCCACTAAACAAAAAAATGAATTATCGAACCTCTTAAGAGGTTCATTTTCTAAATTATATACCTTTTAAGCGTGACAATCAATGATTTTTTAACTGCTTCATGTTATATTTATTGAATGACTATAGAACCCTTAAAGGTTAATACTGGGGGAGAATTTATGAAAATCAAAATTCGGTTAAAAGAGATTTTGGAAGAGCGCGGCATGTCCCAAAGAAAGCTGGCACGCCAAATGGGTTTAAGACCTAGCACGATTAATCATCTTTGCTCCGATTCTGTGGACAGAGTTTACATTCGTACTTTAGAGAATATTTGTGATGCGTTGGGGATTACCGTGGATGAATTACTTGTTTCTGTTGAGGAAGATGAAGTCGGTAGAAAGTAGTCTTTAACCTTGAAAATTGAATTTTTGTCGGTAAATTCATATATGCAAACCAACTGTCACTATAATAAAATGGGGCTTTGTGATCTTCCAAACAAAGCAAAAAAAATGGACGCAAATGCGTCCCACAGGTAAACAAAATTTATAACTACACTAGATGCCTTAGGCTTTCTAGGCGATCTTTAAGACGTGCGATCTCGAACTTACGTTTTTTAAACCACTCTTGCGACCAAATCCGATAAATCTTCCATCCGAGGCCTTCCAACACCTGTTGCCGAAGCCGATCTCTGTCACGGGCCACTTTTGAACTATGATATGCTTTTCCATCACATTCAATTCCAAGGATGAACTTATTACCGTCTAACGGATCAATAACAGCCAAATCAATACGATATCCTGAGCAGCCAACTTGTGTTTTCACTTTGTATCCCAAATTAGTTAGAACGGAATACACATCTTCCTCGAAAGGCGAGTCAAATTCAAGCTCTGAATGATTCGTCATGCTGATTGGTAATTTTCCATCGGTCGCTGCCTGCATGTAATCCCTGAGCAATCGAAGACCCGCATTGCCGCTAACTTTGACATCGGGCAGGTCAGAAGGTTTTAGAGAACTGATCAGCTTCATGTGATACTTTGCACGAGTTATTGCAACATTCAAGCGCCGTTCACCACGCGCTTTACTCAGTGGACCAAAGTTATAATGTAGAGACTGATCTGCCGCTTTCGCATAACCAACACTTAAGAAGATGACATCTCTCTCATCCCCTTGGACATTCTCCAAACTCTTGATAAAAAACTCCTCGTATGCGCCTTCCTGAAAGAATCGTTCGTAATGTGAATTGGCGTTTCTCAATATCGTGAGTTCCGATTCAATCGCAGACGCCTGTGCTTCACTAAATGCAATAACGCCCAGTGATTGATCCGGGTGATCTCTAAAGTGTTCAAATACGAGCTGCGCAATTTTTTCTGCTTCTTTCTTGTTTGTCTTGCTTTTACCGCGGTCATATATTCCATCTTCCACATACATGAACTCAGTTCCCAGATAAGGGCCGTTATCCGAACTTGGGAACGTAATAAGGTCATTACTATAAAACTCATGGTTCGAGAAAGTAATTAACGATTCGTGCTTACTACGATAATGCCATCTAAGTTTAATCGACGGAAGAACATGGGCACATTCATCTAGATACTCTCATATGTTATCTCTTCTTCCTCGTCTTCGTCAAAATCCTCCTCAATCATACTGCTTTGGAAGAAGTTTGTTGGAGGAAGCTGCTTCGTGTCCCCAACGATAATTACCTGTTTGCCACGAATAATCGCTCCGATTGCATCTTCAGAGAATATCTGGGATGCTTCGTCAAAAATGACTACATCAAATTGGATTTGGGATGCATCCAAAAACTGACTGACAGAAAGTGGGCTCATGAGAAGACATGGCTTAATTTCCATAAACAGTTGAGCTGTCAGGTTTAATAATTTGCGAATAGGATAGTGACGTTTCTTTTTACCAATTTCCACCTGAATCGTGTTAAGTTCTCTACGGTATGCCAAAGAATTTATCGCCTGGCTTCGGTTTTCATCCAGTTTCTCCCTAATTCGATGAACATTCAACTTATTGCTGGATGTATCTAATTCCCTAAAGTCTGAAACATCCTGATTCATCATGTCTGCATCAAAGTCATAAAGCAATGGTTCTTGTTTATAAATTTGATCCAGCCAGAGCTTAAAAAATCGCTTTTGAAATAGATCTTTAAACTTATACTCGCCAATTTCCTCCTGTTTAATAGCTAGCATAAATTGGTTTAGTCCGTTATCTGTAGCCTGTTTTTCAAGCCGCTGATATCTAATCCAATCTTCTAGAAGATCGATGGCGCTTAACCTCATCTCAGCAAAATGAATGAGCTCACTTAGAGCAATGCTTGAAAAATTAGCTTTAAAAATGACGGAGATAGTGAAATAAATATGAAAGTCTTTTTCGAGGATAAGAGTCTCCTCATACGCCCTTTTTGCTTCGGTGAGCACCCCTTTTAATTCGTTTTTATCCCTCTTTCCTTCTGCACCGACAAAATCAATTATCTGGTCTGGCATATCAACACCAACAAACAACTCGTGCCATTCATCAGTCCAAGCTAATGCATCAAAAATCTGTTCCCAATTCGTTGTATACCCAGTAAAATGATCTCCAAATACATACTTAAGATTTTCAAGTTCGCTATCCAAGCATTCCTTTAACCCTTTGATTTGAACTGCTTTTTCAAGTGCCGCTTTTGCCTCATAAATTGAAAGGCTTCTAATGAAATAGGGAGACACCTTTGCAAACCAATCTTGCCACTCCGTAACTTTCTGCTTTAACATCAAGAGTCTACTACTAAAAGCACTTATTTTCCAGAAATGCTCTACCCCTTCCAATCCGGAAAATGCTTTTGGGATTACTGCTATGTATAACAGCATATCCTTCTCAATTTTACTTATGCAGTTACGCAGCTCCGCCTCATCCAATGGAAAATGTAGTCCGCCCTGGAGCATTGCATTTTTGAACTCCTGATTTATTTCGATATTGTATCTATACAAGTTACCGAAGGCATCCATGAATTCAAGAAGCCTATCCCAATCCGTGTCCTTCCCCTTGAATGAATTACCCAGGACTTTGGTAGTATTTGTAATGTCATCTTCAACCTTATTGATTTCTTGGTTAAGCTCAATTAATCTTTTCAGGTCTTCCTTGAGCCCAGAGATGTTAAGATACATCGGATTCAGAAGATGGTTGGTGAATTCGTTAACAAACAAGTAATACGATTCAACCTTCCGCCACTCAACTTGTAAATTAGTATTCAATTCCTCCACATTCACCGTTGCGACGTTACTGCAAATTAAATTTATCAAGTTAGGGAATTCAGTTTGGAGCAATACAACTGTCTGCTGCAAGTCGTTACTTATTTGCTTCAACTGATTATAAGAAGCCAATAGTTGCTCCACTCTTCCCGCAGGTTGAATTAGCAGGTCTTTAAGCGAGACAGTAATGCTCTTGCCTTGATGCCACTCAACTATATCTCTTGTGACAGCCAGTGCCTGCTCAATCTGAGCCCAATTGGTATCAAACTCTTGATAATGCCAGCCAAACGATGTCTTAAAGTCACTCTCTTTTTGGGTAATTGACTTTTTATAGTCCATCACCCGTTTTATATTGCGGATATACTTGTGGAATGTATCGAAATCGATCTTATCGTTGGACTTCAAGTTAGCTCTGAGCCATTTCAAGTCCTTTTTATAAGTTCCATTAAAGATACGCATGTAAGATTGGTACTTGCTTTCACATCTTTCGAATATGTTATAAATTCTTTCATCGTAAATCTCTTCTTCAAATAATTTAAACGCCTTATTGTATTCATCCAGATACTTCCCGAAGATATCTTTTCCTTCTCGGACAACTGACTGAATATCGTGGTTAGTCTTTAGATTGAACCAACCCTCTTGCGGACGCAGCGATTTTTCAATTAAACCTACAACCAATCCAAGATTATCAACAGAAGATACATTATTAATTGGCATACCGAATATCTCTTCAAATTGAACTTTATAAATGTTAAAAAGTTTGATTTTTTGAAAGAGTTCGTTAAAAACTGACGTTAATTTAGATTTCTGGTCATACAATAAAATATCGCTTGAATCTTGATTTCGCTTAAATAAACCCAAATCACTTTCGTGGACTTCAAAATCAACCAATGCTTTTTCTGCGTTAATCTCTAAAAAAGACGGCATATATCTGGATAGCAAGTTCTGACGAACTGCTTCGATATCATCGTACTCACTCTTTATGTCTAAAACATACTTCGCAATTTCAGCAAAACTTTTTTCATCAAACCATTGCTCTGAAGGAGTGATTGATTTATTAAGCAAAGATATATACATTAACAAACGTTTCAACTCTTCTAAATTTTCAAGTTGAAAAATACCTAGCTGGGAAGCTGTTTCGGTATAACTTGGAATCATGTTTACAACGGCAACAAAATCGCCGATACTTTGTATAATTTCACTCTGGTTCAGTAGGATCTCTGCTCTTATTTCCTCTGGAAAAACTGAAACAAGCTTTTCATTCTTCACAAACAAATACTCAACCACTTGGTCTAGCTGCTCATCCTCAAGCACGCTCTCACTTAACTGTTCAAACAATTTCTTTTTTTCATCCAAGAAGGTAGAGAAGCGTTCTTGGTAATCCTTCGCGTCAGAAACAATCTGCATAATGTTCTTCTTATCAAACCAACCAACTGGCGGCATTGGTGAATGGATTGCCATATCCAAAATATCAATAGCTTTTTTGAGATTACTCAATGTTTCAACTTGAATGCCAACAGTTTCTTTTATATAAGAAGCTGATGTAATTGAATGATTCAGTTGCTTTATCAGCTCTTTTAAGAAATTATTGACACGTGATTTTAACTCGAGGGAAAAGTTTTCATGGTTAAACCCTTCCCATGGATGAAAAACCGCATTGTAAACTGTATTCCTATATCGCTCAAGATCGGTCAGGAACCTGTAAATGTATTCGAGTTCTGTATTTGGATCAATTTTAAAATCGACCATCAATTCAGGGACTTCTTCCAATTTGGACAGTATACCGTGAATTTCGAAAGTCGTTTTTCCGTATGGCCCTCTTGTTTCATGTATCTTCTCAGCATATGTATTTAGCTTTTCCCGAATGACATTGATCTGTCCATACACGTCATTTGGAATTCTCTCTTTCGATGGACGCTTACTAAGGACATGATTTAATTCATCCAGCACCTGTCTTTTATTTGCTTTTTGGCTGTGCATTTCAAGACAAAAATCCCCAAGCCCTTCTTTCTCAATCCGCGTTTTAACAACATTGAGTGCCGCCATCTTTTCACTAACAAAAAGTACTTTCTTATTGTTGGCTAAGTTCTCTGCAATGATATTTGAAATGGTTTGGCTTTTACCGGTTCCTGGTGGACCCTGAAGTACAAAGCTCATCCCATTTTTGGCTGCCAAAATGGCCTGTTGTTGGCTTGAGTCGGCATCTAGAATATTAAAAATCTCTTGTGATGGAACATCGCGATCCATTGAGGACTCATCGGGAATACGTGTATGATCGAATATTTGCGTTTTACTTTCCTCATCTAACACACCCGCAATTTCCCTTATCAATGGGTGACTTTCAATTAAGTCTTTGTAGGTTTCCATATCCTTGTACATAACCAGCTTGTTAAATGAGAATGACGACAAATAAACGTCTTCTTCTATGCTCCAATCTTCAAGATTAGCAATATAATTACGCACCTCTGCCCAAAGCTCAGCTACATCAAGATCTGATTTGTCCTCTGGCAACTCTGGGATGCTAATTCCATGATATTCATGTAACATATGCGCAAGAAAAGGATTTACCACGATGTCGTCATCAAACAGAGACAAGGAAAATGGGTCATTCGCACTAATTCTCTTTATAGTCACAGGCACAAGCAGTAATGGAGCCAAAAAGAATTCAGAAGTCGCAGCTATTTGTGTTTCTTTCCATTTTAATAGGCCAAAAGAAAGATACGATGTATTGATGCCTTGTTCGCTCATCCGTTTTTTTGCATCTGTTCGCAACTTGTTAAGAATTTTTTTGTAACTCTGAGTTATCTCTGCAATCTGTTTTTTCTTATCCAAATCCTCCAGTATTGTGGATGCTTGAATTTTTGCAATTTGATCAGTAAATGGAGTAGACATCTTTTCACAATCTAATTGTTCTTCGTTGTCTACAAGCAGTTTGAACAAACTCGACGGACTTTCTTGAAACCTAACACTATTTGTACTTTTGGGTTTAAAATTGAGAAGTGAGTTTCTTTTGCTCATATCAATTAGGTTCTTTTTCCAAGTAGCAATCCTACTACTAAGAGGATTTTCAAGTTGATTTACCATGTTTTTTCACCTTCGCACCTTGGGATTTGAAGAAAATAGACTTAGTATTATTTATCCAGTTCTCTTTTTAGGAAAATTGTACCACGTCCCGGCAAAGTTTGATACCACCATACACCATGATAAGAGTATGTCGTTTTTAAACCTATAAATGAATAGTAAAGAAGACACCAGAAATTCTCCTGGCGTCTTCTTTCCATTGGGACTAAACTCTAGCATGTCTTTAGATTATTCTTTTCAAAGACTGTAATAATAAACATAACATTTCAATCTGTGCATCTAAATAACTGTTTGCGGTATAGAGAAATCTTACTTTTGGCTAAAATTCATGAGTACTGGGCCGTTAGAGAACCCAACCACCTTACTCATACCCCCGAACTCTTATCCCCCGAACCTGACTTGCCAAATCAACATGCTCATGATCCAACTCAATCTCCACCCTGCCCTGCCTACGCTTCTCACGCCATTCCTTCAATTCCTCAGCCGTCTCTAACTTCAGCTCCGAAATTTCCAAGGCCCGATCAAAGATATATTTTGAAGTATAAAGCAATGTATATATCCCTCGCCCACCAGGAATAATTGATGTCAGTCGACGCTCCCAGTTTTCCACCGTGAACTTTACATATAGCTGTTCTTCTGTTCCCCGCCTAGCCGGACGCTCTGTAATCTCAGCACGTCGTACAACCTTCCAGTCCGAAATACGCCCATAATAATTAACCCCTAAATCGCCCTGCTGCGCAAATCTCTTCTTCGATTGATAAAGTGCCACATATTCTAATTGGGTTAATAATTTATGATCTGAAATATTTTCTAACGGGACATGGTAAAATCCATATTCCAAAGCATCCTCAAGTTGAGATACGTCACGAAGCGAACCGACGAGTACATTTTTACCCGAAAACTTATCACGGTAGTACTCCTTCGTGCCGCGCGGGCGTGTTGAACGCTCATAAGCTTTTTCTGGGCTATCCATAATAATCTCATCCAGAAATGACTCCATCAAACTTGTGGAATTAGGCAAGAACGGTAATGCACCCACATTGATTGAGGCTATACTTTTGTAAAACTTGTGATCCTTATACTCTTCCTCATTATGATAGGGAAAAAGCACGTAAGCCCCAAACATACTTCGCTCATATTCCTTAGCCCCGCTCTCGTCATACACAATGGCGTCCCGGTATCGATGCATCGTATTAATGTCGTCTTCTTCTGGCCCTGGATTTTTATATTTATGCTTGTACGATGATCCCTGGACAGCAGGATTTAAGCGATATTTTGCATCGAAAATATATTTATATTCAAAAGCAGAATCATTCTTTTTAAGCGTTAGCACGTTATCCGGTTTTTGCCCTACAGTCTGTGCTTTATCCCCACTAGGTAATGTGTTGTAGTATAACGTAAACATCTCACCGTTACGGGGGTTTCTGTATAGCATCTTCGCCTTCTGCGTTCTATCTAATTTGACGAAAAGGCCCTGCCGATTAACTTTAATAATATCTTGTTTCACAAGTTCATATTTCCGACTTAAGAGATCGTGAATTTTAAGGAAGCACCAGTATTCATACAGTTGCGCAACATCCTTCATAGACAGTCGGAACAGGTCACTCTGGATAGCTAGCCCCTTCATTAGCATCAAGTAAAGACGATAAACCTCTCTATAACCAGGTGCCATTTGTAAAACTAAAGATACCGAGAAATGCGACATCTCTTTTACGTTAAGGAAGTCTAGCCTCAACAAACGTTGGAATTGAGTTTGCATATCTCTTATCTTCTGAATTAATGCAGGGTCCAAATCACGTGTTCCCTCTAATAAGCGCCCCTTTAGCTCATTCAATTTTTGGATGATACGGAGCAAGACCCAACGCACAAATCGATTTTCATTCGTATCATAGTTGACCTGATTCCTTCTTTCCCTGACATGGGTCGGATAATACATCTGTCCGTTTATAGGAATAAAACCTTGCTCCGAATCCGCTTTGAATAAGTGTTGGCGCTTGTTAAGGAACGATATCGTATCCTTACCCATTCTCCGAGCCCGATCCACTTCGACGACTCGTTGTTCAGCCTGCTGCTTTGTATTCGGAGCATGCTTAATTCGCTCGACAGCTTGCACTAGCTGATGAAATACATGCTGAAGAATTGTAAAATACTCCGTCATGCTCTGCTGCCGCGTATCCCTGAGCCCGGTTAAATGATACGTCTTACGAAGAAAATCAAATGATAAATTATAAATCTGCTGGTTCACATCTTGGAGTATCATTTGATAGTCCTTTTTGTAATCCATTTTTGAAGGAAAAATTTCAAGCTGCACTTGTAACAAAGTGCGACCTTCACCACGGATCTCCAGTTCCGTAAGCCCCACTTCATTTTGAAAATTCAGTGGCCCGGTAAGAAGATTTCGGCCTAAGGGCTTTATCGCTTGCCGGAGTTTCATATTTTCATGATGAAAGGTTAGGTCAATTTCCTCCTTTTTTTCAATCACCAGCACGTACGCTTGTGTTTCAAAGAATATAGGGTAGCTCGAAATATCATCTGTCCAATTTTTCAGGCGATTACTTACTGGATTGAATACCTTTACTTCGGTTATATTCAGCCGATTGGCAAGAGGGACAACCTGTAACTGCGCCTCGATAAGCTGCTGTTCCTCCGTGCGGTGCAAGGACATGGACTCTACAGTCGGATGATAAGGCTTCCCTTGAATATACATTGTAAACAGATTTGTCTCGATGCGTAGCAACTCTACACTCTCATCAAGAGAGCCAATAGGAGGTGAATCCATCTTCCTCTATCCTCCGTAGCATGAATGCTATTTTCTTTGCACTGCGTGGATATTTTGCTTCGTCTGTAGTTTGATTTGCAACCCATTTATTATAAATCTCGGAAGCATCGTCTAGATAATTATCTATTGTTATCCTTCTCCCTAATGCCTCTTGCATAAGTTGCAGAAGAACTCGCTTTACGGAATAACTGCTTCCCTGTACGCGCGGCAGAATCTTTTGCAGCAGCTGTAAATCAAAAGCATCTTCTTCGCTTAAAAGGTCATATTGCTTACTGTACGCCATATAGAAACAGACTGCATCCCGCACCCTAAAACCAACATGGGAATGAATCTGTTCGAGAATCTTATTTACTTTAATCAGTTGCTCTGTTGTTCGCTTTGAAAGCTCTGTTTCTTGCTCAAACATATCAACTAGCTGTAAATACTCGCTTCGCAGGAAACTATTCGAAGCCGAATAGCTTTCAGCGTTGACTAAATCCCCGTTCTGCTGCGGATATTGCTCTAAATCAATAAAGTTAAATTCAATTGTGTTTGCCCGATCCAATACCTTTTTGCTGAACGGATGTGTTGTTTCGTCCATATTCACCGTACCGATTAGATAGACGTTATCTGGAAAATGTAGCTTTCCTAATGCATCACGGTCATCATCGTGTAATGAATTTGGATGGAACAGGGGAGCCGTTACAATCCGTCCTTGCTTCCATTCCTGGGTTTCGATCACACTGAGTAAATCACTAAAATAATGCTCAACCCTGGCCAAGTTCATCTCATCGAGACAGATAAAGTACGGCTTATGTCGATTGCTTGGTTTTGAAGCCTCAATTAAAACCTCCGTCAACTTCCCAGGACGGAATTTTCCTGATAAATCCTTATAGCCTAACAAATCAGATGGGTCACTCCAGTCTGGCCTGACAGGAATTAAGGTGAACTGCTGATTATCGCTAGTTGCCCCTATAGCCTCTGCAAAGAGCTTGACCAGCTTCGTTTTCCCCGTTCCGGATACTCCGGCTAGAATGACGAAAGGCTTTGTTTTTAGGGATAAGTAAAAGTTTTCGATTAGATTCTCTGGGAAGTAGAAGCCTTTATGATTGATATAGGCTTTAATTTTATCAATCTGCTCCGATATGGATAACGTACTCATAGGCTCCACCTCGTCCGCTACTTGGACAACATCTTGTCCGTCCAGATCATTCATATATAGTTTATAGTTATCCATCACGTTCTTCAGATCTTGAAGTAATTGATCATCGTCAGGGATATTGTCCCGATCATAACGAATGTAAGCGACGGTGGATACTTGATAGTCCCGACCAAGCCCGCTGGAAGTGAGGCGGATTTCGGAATCTTTTTGTAGACCTTTTAGAGGTAGCTGTTCTCTTATTTCTTGGGCCTTTTCTTCAAGGTATTGGTGACCTTCCCGCCTGCCTCGTTCTTCTATGGGAGCTGTTACCCCTTGATTGAACGTCAAATAGACGGACTGCATGTCCTCTGCAAAAAGATATACGATATACTGACCGTTTTGCGTTGTGGTCGTATTACGCTTGTCCAGTATTGCGATCCAAGGAATGGTCGCCCAATTTCCCTGTCCGATGGAGCCCTGAACTTTATAGTTCTCATCTATGAAAGACAAAGACCGGAAATATTCAGGAATGGACTGCCGGACTAATGTGCCGAGCGAATGATTGGCAAAGCTTTCAGTTTTAGCTTGAGGGTATTGGTTAAGGATTTGGTTTAGTGCGTCGTGCAAAGAAAATGTTGATGATGTATTATCAGCTAGCTGCTGATTGTATGTATTTAACTCAGACCAAGCATAATTCTCAAGCTCTTTCAGTGTCTGATCATCTAGCATATCCCATATCTCTGGCTTAAAAGTAATAGAGCTTGGTGAGCTGTCTAAGATGGATGATAGTGCTGCTATCGGTGTTTTTAATAAAGATTTGGTTTGCGTAATTGTAAAGTCAAGCCATCGGGACGCTATTGCCTTGGGAGGAATATCTACTGTTTTTCCCGCGACAGCAGCTTGTTTGTAATATTGCAAAAAGCGTGAAGCTAGATTATCTAGCGGCAATTGACGGTTGCCTAATCTTTTATACTCATCAATGATAGAAATTATAAGAACCATTTTGTATGATTTTTGTTTTATGCGAAATATGGTTGATAATTTTGTAGGAAGGGTCATGGGATCTTCTCCGGAAATTTAGTGACATCAACTGATGTATATTCTTTATTATATAATATTATTGTCTATATATTTAAATTTCTCTATTAGACCCGAAAACAGCATTTTATTAAGAATTCTATTTAATATATTAACTTCCCTCTTCTGCATCATTATTGTGCTTAGTAAAGGTACAATAGTCACAAATAATTTGATAAATATATTGTCATCTGTTGTATTATATTGTAAGTTATTAGATATTGTGAATTATGAAGCTACAAAGATAAGGTGGGGGTTAGCATTAAGATCAGTGCAATTTTCAATCTTGAGAAGAGCCAAAGAGAGCTTGATTTCATTGACATTGACATCGACAATGACTTGCCGTTATTTATTGATCCATATTTCTTATCGTACCGAAAAGACCCTTGGTCAATGTCAGCTCATCGAACGATTCACAGTTTTTTTCATCATGTAATAGGGTTGCTTGATTCAGGCTATAAAAAAGAAGCAAGAATTTTGTTTGAGAATCTTAGTGAGCCAAATGAGACTTGCCTTGGAGTATCATCTAATGGACCAAGGGGCAGAGGTGTTGGAACAGACGAGGCAACTAAAATATTTGATAGCTTAATGAATAGTAGAGCTATAGAATCAGGGCTTATAGGACATTTTGAAGATTTTGTTCTATTTGTAGATGGGGTAGGAAAAGATAAAATATCCGATTTAACAACTAATCTTATACGCAAACATCTTATGAAGTATACCCAATCCCAGTGTAAGCTTCATGGAATTGGTTTGACAAAAGAAGTACCTTCAGGATACTACTGGAACGATACTGAATTGAGGTGGGGTTCTCATCTAACAGATATGCTTGTGATTAATGAGAGAGTAATATTACTCGTCCCTAAAAGCGCTGTAACATTCAGTTATTATTACACTCCAGAAAAATACTGCCAACACTTTGTCCTTAACTTTCTTCAGCATGAACATGTTCGTCTTAACTCTTCACTAGTGAGAATTAAAAAACGGAAGAAAGGACCTGATTTAATACTCCCACCTTATAAAAAGACACTCATTAAATTGGAAGAACCGTTTCGCAAGGAATATCTTCGTGATTTTACAAAAAAGCATCCTACTGTATTTAGTGAATTCAGACAGAAAGCTAAAGACCAAATGCAACCATTAACTAATGAACAGTTGGATGGTGAAGTAGAGGTTAACGATTTTGTTGACTATTTGACAGATAGACTTATGAATATAGAAACTGGATCTGGAAAACAAGCAACAAGATATCACCGACATATTGTTGGAATCATAGAGTTCCTATTTTATCCCAATCTTACTCGACCTGTAATTGAGGATGATATCCACGACGGTAGAAAACGTATAGACATTTCTTTTGACAACTCAGCCACCAAAGGATTCTTTTACCAGCTTCACGATATCAAGAAGATACCGAGTCAATATGTTGTAATTGAATGTAAAAATTATGCTTCTGAAGTAGCAAACCCTGAGTTAGATCAGCTTTCTGGTCGATTCTCCCCTAATAGAGGTATGTTTGGAATTATTACTTGTAGAAAGATAGACAATATGGAGCTATTCCTCAAAAGATGTAATGATACATACAAGGATGGCAGAGGAGCAATTATTCCAATTACTGACGACGATCTTATCTCCCTACTTAATTCGATTAAAGAGAACAACAAAAATTTTATTGAAGAGTTTCTAGCAGATCGATTACGGAAAGTTATTATGAATTAATAGCCTAATAATTTTTGTAACCATCTTTTCTCTCACATCTAAACAACATCAAATACAATACTTTATAAAGCGAGTGTGGAGTAGATCGGGTAACTCAGCGTAGCGAAGAGGTTTCACATTAATCTAGTAATTGCTATTGTTATGGTGCTCAACTGCTCCACTTCGTTGTAATCTTTTAGATTAATTTGACGCGCCCTTAATAAATTGACTTTAGTAGATAACTAGACATATCTCTTTTTTAAGTGAATATATAAAATTGAGTTATTATACTTATAATTTATTTAATAATATAATAATTTTCATATTTTTCATGAAACATTTTATAAAAGATATTGTAATAATAAACTTATTCCTCAGCTAATTATTAATACTTAATCTCAATCAGGAGAGTTAAAATAAAACAGAAATCCAAAGGGAACCATACGCATGCATATGAACGCTTTTTCGATTACTATTATAGAAAGGTAGGCAATTTTTAATGGAAACTTTAACATTGGTTTTTCTAGCTATTATAATAATATTAATAATAGCTATCCCCGTAAGAGAATGGATTAGCTATTATTCTTTTATTAATGATATTTACTACAACGTAATGAAGGGGTCAAGAAGAAAAAAGAAATTCCGGAATATAGATATCATAGTGATATATGATGAATACAAAAGTTTGCCTGATAAAGACTTTAAAATTGCAAAATTAAAACTGCGCTCATTTGCAAAAGATAATTTTGTTCAGTCTTTCGTCGGAATACTTTTAGTAATAATCACAATTATGGTTTCCTTAATTAGTATTTTAAGTTCAATGACAAAAACAACAGTCAAAGATATATATGGTATAGGTTTATTAGCTATTTTAATTGGAGCTTTATTAGTAGTTTATACTTTTCATATCTATTTTGAGAATGATAAAAATAAGATTTTAAAAGCACACCTTGCTGCTGTAAACGAGATAGAAAGGGAACGGCCATAGCTCAACTCTTTACAACTTAAAATTAAGTTAGAATACTTCAAACAGTTTGGTCATTACATTAAAATTAATAATGTGGATGAACTTACTCTCTCTCATAAGCATATGACGATGATGCAATCGACTCGAGTAATTTTGTTGAGTAATCATGACTTTTTACTAAACAGAATGAGAATCCAAACAACCAATTATCATTACTCGTCAAAATATAAGATTTTTTTATCATAAAAAGTTATTATGCCCACCTTCAAATTCGGAGACAACATATTTTCGAGTTACAAAACAATGTACTTGTTTAGTCGCCCTAAATATACCAAACGATAAACCTTACTTCTAATATTTAATAATTGCAACTATAACGGTCAGTTTGCTTTTTGTTCTACTATTTATGATATAGTTCGCTATATCATAATCATTATAAAAACGCCAAAAAGAATATTAATATCAGCCCGAGCTTCGAGGTTATTATGTAGTGTTTTGTATAAGAAAATATTTAAAATATGTTAATTCGAGTTATCATCGCGAGCAGGTGAATGTGGCTACTTCTGTTAAGGGGGTAAACTTTTATGGAACATGAGAGATTTGGATTAACATTAACTAGAACAGTTAATGAAATATTCGACCCTTGGGAACTTTCTAACTTTATTAATAATTTCGGAAACGAATACTATAAGTTAGACTTATTAAGAAATATCTCGAAAGAGTTACAAAATGGAGTATCACCTAGAGAGCTTATAATTTTAAATAATCCTATTAAAAGAAGATACTTCAACTATGAATATGTTGATTTATTAAAAAATAATCAATTTGTTGATTTTCAGTCTATTGGATACCCTATAAGTTTATATCCTAATAAAAAGATATTAAAAATATCAATGCTCATTAGATTGTACAAGAGATTAAACGCAATACTTACACGTAATATCTCTTCCATCATTTTATTTCAATCATTTAACTTATTAAGTGATTCTTTTACTGATGCTCTTGATGAAATGACATCTGCAGCAATTAGAAATTTACCAAAAACTGCTACTGGAACATTAAAGAACAATATTTTGAATCAAAAAAAGGAATTAGAAAGTGAATTTAACGAATTTCTTAAATATGAACTTGACATAGATGAGTATATTACTAAATTAAAAAAAGATAGTAATAATACTTCGCTAGAGAAGTATCCATTATACTTTAATAGTTTTTTTGAAACTTTTAATAAAATTCAGAAGCCATTAATTGGAGTTTATTTAGAAGAAAAAAATAAAGTTAAAATTCTCTGCTCCAATCATTTAAAAAAAAGAAAAGAAACGTTACCTGAACTCGACTTTAAAAGCTTCGGACATAGCAGTCCTTCTTACTTTGATATTTTACCTAATGTGGCTCAAGTAGGAAAAACTATTTATGACGCAACTCAAGAGCAAAAGGTAAGGAAAGAACAAATTAGAACAGAACAACTTACTCAAGAATATTTAATTGAAAAAATTGAAACCGAAAAAATTAAAAGAAAGTATCTTGAAGAACAAATAAAAAATCTGCAACAAAAAAATTCAACTCAAAACAATGAAATAATTACAATCGATCAAGAAACTATTAATATTCCTATTACGAAAGTTAAAATTCAAGCTTTTGGCGCATACAATCAGCAGACGCGAAGCATGAACGATTTATTAAGAAGAAACAAGCTTGTTGTAAGTAAATATGAAAGTAGAGTTGATCAAAAAGCTTAGTTCCAAAAAAAGAAAGGTTATCCGCCCCTCTTTGCTATTTTGATATGCTCACCTTTAAATATACAGGTGAAATAATTAAACCTGTTGTATAAAGGCGAGCATATCAGTAAAAGATAATCTCTTATATTATTTGTGATTTAATTCTCAATTTGTTTATTCCACGATTACAAATCCTGTCTCATTAAACTTCTTCATTAGTTGAGAAGAAAATTCTTCAATTTTAGTTTTGTCGATAAATACTGACAAATTCTGGCGTGCACGGGAGCAACCAACATAAAACAAACGATAGGCACTTAATGAACCATACACTTGGCTTTCTTTAAAACACATTTTTGCCGTTCTAACAATAGAGTTTTTTAAATAAGCTTTATACTCACTCTCGCATAAATTTTTAAAATAATCGTTATTTTCGAAGTGTTTAAGTAGATGATTAACTCTTGATTTTAAGTATCCCTGATGTTCTTTATGCAAGGCACTATTAATTTCAGTTAATTTAAACCCTAAGTAAGAAATTGTCTCATTTATCCACTCAACATATTCATAATAAAAGGATTCAAAATCATCAAGTGACACTTCCATACTACTCCACATTTTAAAGAACCGATACATATGAACTAATGGCTTGTTATTATTATCCTCCGCTATAAAAAAAACTGTGTCATGACTCTCTCCCTTTACGCCATGTTGTGTTGATACATTTGGGGTTTTTAAATATTGAGCAAGAAACCTAAACTCTTCTAGTTTGACATCTAAAACTAAAGAGTAGTCTTCGTCGTCAATAATAGAGCTTATATACTCTGGTCTACCCAGTTCAGTTTCCAAAAAAACATTTAATACTGATTTTATGCTATATACCCTTTCAGTATCACTATATACCTCCGAAATTTTTTGCAAAAATTTATTCAGTCTACGCTTATCTTCATGTTTTTTCACTGTAAATACGCTATCATTAAATATTTTAGGATTTCGTTTGAACAACTGAACGATATTCCCTAGACTCTTCAAACTATAATCCTCAGCAATTTGGTTAACCATGAATAATAATTTAACTAAACTATCTGGATTATCCTGCGAATCATTAATAAGCACATCAACAGCGCTATATTGTTGTATAAATGAATATCGTTCCATGTTGTTGTACTTTCTATAAAGATCCCCTGCTCCAATAGCGTCAAATCGTTTTTGATTAAGCAAGAACAATAATAATGCATCAGGGTAATTCTGTTTTTCTAACTTAAGCTTCTCGGAAACATCATCACATAACACAATTCTAGGCAAGTGATCAACTGCTATATTTAAGTTTTTCTCTGTAGGCTCTTGCTTATACAAATTATTATTATACAATTTGTTTAAGATATTAATAACTGCAGGTACTGATCTATAATTAGTAGTCAATTTAATTGATTGGTTTAGAGTTAACAATTTATCCTCGAATGATCCATCGTAGTTCATATATATTTGTTGCATTTTATCACCCAGAAAATATAGCTCTGTAGATGTGGCGTGAACTGCTTGATAAAATAATTTTAATACATTTGCAGACGAGTCTTGATACTCATCAATAAATATAAGTTGATATTTTTTTGTCAATCTCCTGTTAATTACAGGAAATTTTTTGAAAACCAATTTAGAGAACGTTATTAAATCATCATGAGATAAACCACCATAATATAGAGAGTTAAATTGAGACTCATTGTAGTAAATCGACTTAAGATTGGCCTTAATCAAATCAAATGACAAATCACCGTTTTTCTCAATGTACCTTTCATTACTTCTGGTTATTCTTTCATCTTCATTTTCATTGGAAATTCTCCTCATTATTTCGGATCCATATATTTCAAAGTACAAATTGATTATCTGTTCGTGTGAAAAATAAATTTTTAAAAAATTGTGCAAAAAAGAATGAATTGTTGAAAAACAAACTTTTTTACTATCCATATCCTTGCCTAATTCTTCTGCAGCCCTGTTTGTGTATGTTATACAAAGAATATTGTCATTGGGGTATTTAACCAGGTGTTTAAAAATCATTGATTTAATTGTTGTTGTCTTCCCACTACCGGCCGGGGCATTAACTAGATAGATGTTTTTTTCTACTATTTCTTCAGCCACGCCAGCCCCTCCTCAATATAATCTGGCAGCATAATTTTAGTTAAATTATTTAGAATTACGGAGTACATAAAATCTGTTTTTCCTTTTGAAGTATGCTCAACAATGTCTCTAATTGTATATTGTCCCGCTTCTTGAGGAATAGTAAACTTCAACTTATCATCATTTCTTAATTTGATCCAATCTTCCCGGCTTTTTTCCTCAAATGCTGTTATTTTATAATACTTAGCAAGCATAGCTTCCTCTAAGGTACGAGCAAAGCTGTCCTTTTCCCCTTGATAATTTAGATATGCACAGCCCTTAAATAATATGTTCCCCTCATTCTTTTTCCACTCATACAAGTCTGCTACAGTTGGTTTGGTTTCTGGATGTGTTATCTCGTAAAAATTATTAATTGTGGCATTTGTTGTTCCTGAAGCTCTTATATGGCTTTCTGTTTTTGACGTTTTATTATAATCAAGATCTGTCAATATAAGTGTTTTTATTCCCATAAACTCTATGAGCGTTCTATAGTTGTGAGCATATGCTCCCCCAACTTGAACAAATGCAATATAAAGTTGGTTTAATACTGTAAAATCATCCAACGAAAAAAGTTTTCTAATCAGCATTCTTTCTGTGTCACCTTCATAAATAATGACTCTATCGGCAAAAACTATATCAGAGAAGCCGATTTCATAAAACCAATCATAGAAATTATCAAGTACAGGGTCTTGACTTACACTTTCTTTAAAAGATGAGAAATCAAAAATATTGCTTATGAACGGAGTTATTGGTCTTGTCACTCTAAGATTCTTCATCTCAGTTACTCTGACCATCTCGCTAGAATGAGTGGTTATTAACCCCTGGATCTTTTTTTCTTGATAGTATTTTTTCAGAAATTTCCCAAAAACATTTTGCATTTGTGGATGCATGTGTGACTCAGGTTCTTCAATAATAAAAATGTTAACCAACAATGGGTCGATATTCCGCTTGTACCTTTCAAGCTGCAAGAGAATAAATATCATATTACTGTATCCCAATCCTTGCGATGTTTCGTTAAGGTAATGCCCTTGAAGATCATACTTAGCGTGAGTAATTTGGTTTATAAGAGAGCTAATCGTTTCCTCCGATATCTCTAAATCAAGCATTATGCTTCCTGTATTTCCCCCATTAGCCTGTGCTATTGATGAAATTGTTTCGGTAAGTCCATCAACTGAAACCTTTCTTACAATGTCTGTTATTCCTAGTTCTTCAATTGGTTGAAGTATCTTATCTGGTAATGCTCCTAGAAATGCTTTCCATGCATCATCATGATGTGCAAGATCAAGCACATTTTTACTAATGCTTTTTGATTGACCTGTATTCTGATCCTCTAATGGTCTCCCCGCATAAATATTGTATAAATTGAATAACT
Organism: Paenibacillus pinihumi DSM 23905 = JCM 16419; assembly: GCF_000422505.1. Lineage (GTDB taxonomy): Bacteria > Bacillota > Bacilli > Paenibacillales > Paenibacillaceae > Paenibacillus_D > Paenibacillus_D pinihumi. The sequence goes on from NZ_AULX01000006.1 coordinate 233,225, forward strand.
TACGAAAATGTGAAAGTTCCATCTCATTTTTATTTTGAAATTGCATATCAGAAAAATAACACTTCTCAACAATACTAGAAACGTATGTACCTAATATTTTTTCTTTAAAGAATCCAATCTTTGTAATTTGATCCCTATCTTCAGAGAGCTTTTCATATCTGCTTCTCAACTTTTCGAAGTCCTTGTCCAGTGACTGGCTAAAAGTAGTAGAAGTAACCTCAAATGAGTATTCAAAATATATAGAACATTGGTCAGGATCAAAATCCATTATATAATCAGCAAAATTTCTTATATCTTCATCGACTTCATAATCAATCCTTATTTGAACTACTGTGGGTGAAATAAGAAGTTTCTCTTTCCCCGGAATTACATCTAAATAAAAAAGATCATTTACTATTGCTTGAATCGTCTTCTCTCTATCTTCATTTTTTTCGAAATGATTAATAAACATAGAATAAGCCTGATCAACCCATTCTTTTGAGAGTGTCACAGGTATATCAGAAACACAATATTCCGTTTTCGCCGTATTTAGGATATTTTCAAAAAGCTCAATTAAGGATGTTTTTCCACTATTATTAGCACCAGCCAACAAAGTGACATCATCAGCCAATGATAGCGATGTCTCTAAGAATCTTCTGTAATTTCGAATCGAAACTTTTTTTAGCTTCACAAAAAATCCCCCCGTAGACATGGAATAATGTTGCTCTTAGTTAAAAGCTACTACATGTCTATAGTACCATACAGTCGTGAAAATATTGGAATAAATATTCGGATTTTGTCTTTAAATGAAACAAAAAACGTCCTACAAAGGACGCTCTCTTGGAAGTTCTATTTCATAAGTATTGGCTCTTATTCACTATCCACCGACATGTCTACACACTCGACGTCAAAACCAAGGTCCGGCACACCCGAAACCTCAATCTTGTCCTTCAGCACCTTTTTTTAAAATCACTGCCATCCTTTGTGAAGGTCATAAAACCCGCAAAGTTTTGAAAACAAAGGATTTCTATGTATTTATTCGTTGCATCACTGCCACACTCTCCACATGCACCGTCCAAGGAGATATATCTACCGGTTGCACTTCCACCGTCTTATACCAGTCCTTCCAGCAATCTCAAATCCCTAGCTAACGTAGACGGGTTACAGCTCACATACAAGGGTCACAACCCTTGCGCGGCGGGTCGACAATGAAAGACGTCGGTGACAATGCCCTCCTCGCACCAGCGTGGAATGACAACCTCAGCTGGCCCTTGTTTTAGACTCTACATTCGTAATGCCGTTCAGCTCCGCGTTGCGCTCGGCATCCTAAATCGCTCTGCACAACAATCTCAACACCATTTTAACCGATTCTGTAGGACTCAAGAAATGCTTCCTCAATTACGTTTTCAATTAAATCCTCGCTATGAGGACAACACTTCTTTCCCTTCTTGGTTTCAGTTCAGGCAATTTTGACCTCAATTTGGGCCAATAGCGCTACTTGAAAATGATTAAAAAATTGGATGAGCGACCAATGGATTGAGAAACCTGACAGTTAAAACAAAAGCCCAATCTCCACTTTACGCAAGCCTTGCATGACGAAATTACCATAAGCAAAGACAGCTCCTACAACAATAATTGTCTTTTTTGTGCACTTAAGCCCCTTCTCAATAACTCAATATTGCAATTATAAATGAAAGCAAACATAAAACGGTTGCTGGCAAAGCTTTTATTAAAGGATCTCGCGCAATGAAGACTAATGTCAGAGCTGCAACAAGCATCGTTGATCCAAGAAGCGCACCTGATAGGAATGCAACTATAGGCATCCATATTCCAATTATTAGACCCAAAGCCCCGACTATTTCGATGAATCCGGTAAGAAAATTAAAAAACGACGGCATCCCAAACCGCTTAAACTCCTTAGCCATTTTCCCGGAAATAATTGTGGTGCCAGTAAATATAAAAAATACACCTAAAACAACCTGTAAGATATTCAAAAACATTGCTCATTTCTCCAATCTGGTTTAATTAAGCATTTATATGCTATAGCATATATTTAACCTTTTACAAGAGATGCATGAACTGCTTCTTTATATTAACGATCTCCTGGACTTTTGGCGCGCGCGGCCCATTTGCCAATTACCCCGTCAAAACTATCCCCTGATACCTGAAAATTTTATAGATAGACAAACTTTCATCCTTTTAGTGTCTGCATATGATTCATATACTCACTAATCGGCAGTCCTTCCTCAAAATATTGCCGCTCTATTTTCATACCGCCGCCTCCAATTTTATTTAATCATCCAGAACATTCGAATACACTTTACCAAGCAAATCATGCAGTTGTTTTACCTCATCTTGTGTTAACGATCTGGTTATATAATCATGAGCTTCCATCACATTGACCAATAAGCTTTTCTTCAGTTCCACCCCTTTCTCGCTTAAAAACAAGTCATGGGAACGTTTATCATGAGGATTAACAATTCTTTTTACAATCCCTTTTGCCTCTAAGGAATGAATCATTCTTACAACGGTAGTCTGATCCTTATCAATAGCTAGAGCCACTTCTTTCTGGGTTGTTGCCCGATGCTCATCAAGAGTGCTTATAATACCCCATTGTTCAGGTGTAACATTATAAGGCTTCAATTTTTTCGTGAAAAAATTAGTGAGTTTTACATCTGTCCGATGAATCAGAAATCCTGTCAGGTTAGTTAGCTTCATCATTTATCACACTTCTCTGCATCATAATTAAATTTGCGTTACTAATTAGCTAATTATATGCTATAGCATATATAAAAGCAATCCTGCTATCAACATGTATATTTCACGAACATATTGCTTGTTCTGATAAGGTTGATATTCACTTATCCCAACACATTCCAGGCAACATTTAGCTTTTATCGCGCATTACAGTATCCTTTACCCGCAGCGTCTCCATATTTTTTCTCCCCCAAGCTACAATGGATTCGATGATTGGACTTAACTCTTCACCTGAGCTCGTTAATGAATATTCAACCCTGGGCGGGATCTCCAAGAACTGCTCCCTATGCACAATACCATTCTCCGTAAGCTCTTTAAGGCACTTGGTTAGCATTGTCCCGGTTATACCTGGTAACTGCCTTTTCAGTTCATTGTACCGCACAGATCCAGTCTCAGACAAAATAGATAATATAGGCAGGTTCCACTTCTTCCCAATTACATCAAATGCAGTAGTAGCAGGGCAAATATCTTGAATTATTTTTGTGTTTTCCACTATAGACAAACTCCTTTAGTACGTTTTTTGATACTTAGAAAGAATAATAATAGTACTTGTTATTCTAAAGTAACTAAATATAATTGTCTACATGGCCGACCATAACATCTTAACTGTAAGAGGAGAGAAACCTATATATTAAAAATTGGTATTGTTACAGGCAGTACAAGACAAGGCCGGGTAAGTCCGCAGGTAGCCGACTGAATCAAAATCAATAGCTGACAAAAGAACAGATGCTGAGTTTGAAATTGTTGATATTCAAAGCTTTAATTTGCCGCTCTATAAGTAACCCGTTCCAGCAGCCTTCACCAAGGAGTATCAGACTCCTGAAGCCAGGGTCTGGTCTGAAAAAATCAGTAGTCTGGACGGATATATCTTTGTTACACCCGAATACAACCGCGGTATAACCTCAGCGCTGAAAAACGCGATTGATTATCTTAACCAGGAGTTCCATAACAAGGCCGCAGGAATCGTAAGCTATGGCTCTTCTGGCGGCACGATTGCAGCACAGCAGCTGCGGCTTATTCTATCCGTCCCGCAAGTGGCCGTTGTATCCACACAGCCTGCATTAAGCATCTTTACTGATTTTGTCGAAATGGCATCCTTTAAACCGGCAGAATTTCATAAATCAACCGTATTGTCATTACTGGATCAAGTTGTATCGTGGTCAAAAGCATTAAAAACAATCCGATAAGCCGTGTGTATTCGTGATTCTTATTCATTAAAGAAAGGAAGAGATGTGCAATGAACAACATGAGCTGTGACCTTGAAACGGGTATTTGTGGTGTAAATGAGGAAACATCAAACGAACTAATCAATTTTAACAACCAAAGTAAAAAAGTTACGCTTTATTATTTTACGGATCCCATATGTTCACATTGTTGGGCACTCGAACCCGTACTCAATCGTTTTCTCATACAGTACGGTCACTATTTCAATTTCAAAACGGTTTTGGGCGGGTTGCTGCCCGGCTGGAATGGGTTTTCAGATCGGTCTAACGGTATACAAAAACCAGCTGATGTAGCTGATCATTGGAGAGAGGTTGGGATTCATTCGCGCATGCCAATCGATGGTACGCTCTGGCATGATAACCCTATTCAATCTTCATACCCGGCAACAAGAGTGTTTCAGGTCATTCAAGACCAGACTCCCGCAAAAGCCCATGATTTTCTCCGGCAAACCAGAGAGGCTGTATTTGCATTCAACAAAAATGTCGGTGACAATCAGGTTCTAACCGATATTGTGAATCAGATTGGTTTAGATGGAGAACGTGTTATTCAAACGGCCAGTGAGGATAGAGCTTATGAGCTGATGGAGGAAGATTTTGATTTAACAAAAAGCTTTGGCGTATCCGGATTCCCTACAGTTATTATTGTCAATGAGGATAACACGGGAATAAAAGTAGTCGGTGCGCAAAAGCTCGAAGCCTTTGTGTCGGCTTTAAGCAAAGTCCTTGGCGACACCCCCGTTCCTGCCGAAATTCCAACGTTACAAAACTGGGTGGACAAAAATTCGTGGTGCTATTTTTCTAAAGAAATTGAGACCATGTATGACCTATCCAAAGAATCTGTATCCTCATTCGTTAAGCAGTCCCTTAACCTGGATCAATATCATGTGCATGAGATTCTGGGTGAAATGTATATTAAGAAAAAATAAACCACTCGTTATGGCGCAGCAATCGAATTTTTCGACCTGCGCCATAATTCATTTCGGTATTAGTGGGACGTACCTTCAGGTTTGGGTATAATCTCCTTCTCTTCCTCTTAGCCTTCGATTTGCTTCTTGCAAGAGCCGCCTGCTGGGCCACATGCTTGGCTTGCTCCATACTAGCTGCTGCATGCCTGTAGTACCATACAGTCGTGAAAATATTGGAATAAAAATGTGGATTGTCTCTATATGAAACAAAAAAAGGCCAACCAGAAATCTCTGGCTGACCTAATATTACGAAACGCCCTGCAAACGACGCTCTCTTGGAATTTATCTCTCCTTATTCCATACTATCATTTACTATCCACCGATATGTCGATACTCTCGACGTTAAAACCAAGGTCCGGTACAACCGAAACCCCGATTTTATCCTTCAGCACCTGTTTTTAAAATCTGTGCCATCCTTCGTGAAGGTCATAAAACCCGGCTCTCCACATGCCCCGTATAAGGGAAGCGACAGCTTTGCCGCGGCATCTGCTACAGTCGCTAACTATCGCATCGGATCAACGTTTTTACAGGCCATTATCTTTGTAGTCTGTTCCTTTGGCATGCTTTATCTCGAGCGCCAACTTAAAGTTTTCTTTAAGTTTCATTAATGGGCTAATCTGCCATGATAAAATACGCTATGAAAAGACGAATGGTCAGTTTTTTAGCGTTGCTACTGAGCTTGCCCCTCCCTGCTGCCTATGCAGCAAGCGAAAGTACAAAGTCAGACACCCAGGGGCATTGGGTGGAGAAGCAGCAGGAAACTTCAATATGAACGAAGTAAGATAATTCCCGTAAAAGATGTTCAAATCACATAAAGATCCTTCACGGTAAAGGAGTGAGTCTGATGCTGGTCGTTGGAAGAAAACCCGGACAATACATCGTGATCAACGAAAAAATTATTATAAAGATCGTTAAAAGTGAAAAGGGGCACTTGCGCTTGGCTATTGAAGCGCCAAAAGATATCTCTATCATTCGCGGAGAATTGCTTAATCAAGACTAAGCACAAGTATCCCGGTTTTTAATGCAGGCTTTCGTTTCGGCAGCTTTGAACGGGTCCAATAGCGGCAGTTTGCAGCTTAACTCCTTATTCGACAAGCCCTCATGAGACGAAGGACATCCATTTGTAATTGCCAGAGCCTTAATTAGACCATTTGCGAGCATTCCGTTTCCAATACTTCCAAATGGTCTGAATTAATTTTCCAGTTACAAAATGCTATCCCCGGTTATCCGGATAACGAATGGGCAAGCATAAAATTGACTTGGACCGTCTCCGTTGAATAAATGGACCGGATGCAAATATGCTTTGGCGGGCTTGCCCAAGAACGACGGATTCCCGCGTCGCATTACGAATTAAACCCCCTCAGTAGAATGGCGGTCTTGAATATCCGTGGGTCTCTCTCGACTCCGGTTGATGTCTTTCTAAACCTCTACAACCAATTTCTCCCCAACAGGATTGTTCCCCTACGGTACCGGCATTACGAAATTCCAGTTCTAGGAAGTCCCATAACAAATCCGGCTCTGCCTTCCTTGGATGCAATTTAGGAAGCCTGTCGGATCGTCTCCATATCCAATTCCTTATCGGGCCCATGATTAAGCTGTCTATCCATTGCTGCGGTTTCTTCCCCGGTGCTGCCACCCGAAATCCTCGGATTCGCCCTTCTTTATGAATAAGAGCGCTTGAGAACAGGTTAACGTTCCTGCAAGCTTTAGCTGATTACTCCGGGATAAAACATAGGTATTGTCCGGATTTAAATTATGGGGAAGAAACTAGTTTTGCTGCCTCTTTCTAAGCAACGCTCCTAATTTCAATGCCCCCGCCTGATCGTCACAAGTAATTCGGACAATATTCATCAATTACGAGTTTTACGGGTTTATTTCAGGTTTGATCCATAAAAAGCTATGAATAACTGTCAAAAAAGTTTTTCACAAAAAGACTAAACATTTCAAATAAATTGTCGATATATAAATTAATCATATATCCGATTACTCATGGACGAGTAAATACGCATGTTGTTTCAAGGAGGAACATTTGAAACAGATGCCTATTTATTCGTCTTTTCGTTTTTTAAATGCCTTTTTTGACAATTGAATAATTCATTAAATCGTTGAGAGACTTAGGATGAGCAAATAAGTCGCCGTCATTCTTCAGGAGGAAGAAGGGCAGCGACCTGTTTGCTCATTTTTTTATATCCATATAATAAGCCGCATAAGGGGGTGATCCAATGCTCGTGTTAAGGAGAAAACCCGGAGAATTTGTGCTGATCGACGACAACATTATGGTACAGATCATTAAGACCGATGAAGGCCATTTACGCTTGGCGATCGAAGCACCGAAACATATTTCTATTGTTCGTGGAGAGTTATGGGAAGAAAGAAATAAAGCCTTAGGAACGACCAAATAGGTCGAGGCCTCTGCCATTTAAGGACGAGTGGTGAAGTCAGGGAAGATAGCAGTTTGACTTACAAATCCTTGTTTTGGATTCGCGCGCAATCCATCAATGACTTGTGAGTACAGGGTATGCGCTTCAAAGGATGCCAATGGATAGGCATCCTAAACACACCACATGGAGGTAATGAGAAATGAGAATTAACCACAACATTGCAGCACTGAACACACATCGGCAATTATCGGCGAACACCAGCGGTTCATCCAAAAATCTGGAGAAGCTGTCTTCCGGACTACGCATAAATCGTGCGGGCGACGATGCGGCAGGCTTGGCCATTTCCGAAAAAATGCGTGCGCAAATCCGCGGGCTGGATCAGGCGGGACGGAACGCCCAGGACGGAATTTCACTGATTCAAACGGCGGAGGGTGCGTTGAACGAGGCGCAATCCATTCTGCAGCGTATGCGCGAACTGTCCAACCAGGCGGCGAATGACACGAACACCAGCCAAGACCGCGACGCCATGCAAAAGGAAATCAATCAATTAACTTCGGAAATCAACCGGATCGGTAATACGACCGAGTTCAATAACCTGAAATTGCTGAACGGCCAAATCAATGTCAAGTCGGCCGTTACGGCGAATGTTCACGGCGGGCAAGTGAGCGGCACGATCGACATTCTGAGCGAGGCCACCAACGCAACAACCAAAGGCGCGGCGCTCTCCAGCACATCCCAGCAAATTTCCGCGGTCGGTGGCCCGACTGTAACCGGCACGGCGGTGTTTACCAACCCGTCTGCAGCCAACTCCGGCCCGAATGTCGGAGAAACGAAAGCGATCGTGACAGGCGGTACGCTCACCGGGCAGAACATCGGCGCCTTTGCCACTACCGTTACAGGCACAGCCGTATTCACGCCAAACGGCGCGGGTCCTAACCTTGCGACGACGAGCGCAACGGCTACAGGCTCCACGGTTCTGACCGGCAACGCAGCATTCAAAGTATCGACGTCAGCGCATCAGGAAACCGTCGGAACGAAAACCTACACAGCCGCCGGCGCAGGCGCGGGCGAATTTGTCGGCCCGAATGTAACGGCCAGCGACAACGAATTTCAGTTCTCGATTAACGGCACGGCCTATACGGCTGCATTAGCAGTTAAAAACTATGACGGTACGGCAGGCAACGGCATCGCCCAATTCGCGTCGGATTTGCAAGACGCTATGCGGGCGGCAGCTGGCGGTGACCCGAATATCGGTGTCAGCTTCAATGCGACAACCTCGCAGATCGAGGTATCTTATGCCGGCACAGCCACGCCTTTCAAAATAGACGGCGGCGGCATGGTCACTTCGCATTTGCTGGCTAGCCCATCGGACTCTTTCGCCACGCAAACCGTAGCGCAGAACAACCAGCTTGCCTTGACAGTCAACGGCACGACCCAAACGATTTCCTTGACGGGCGGCAGCTACGATCTGACAGACCCGGCGGGTCAAACGGCTTTCCTGGCCGATATGCAAACGCAATTAGATACCGCATTCGGAACGAATAACGTTGTCGCTTCCTTCGATGCAGGCCACTTGAAGCTGACCAACGCCGCGACCGGCTCCGGCAGCACGATTACCGGCATTTCCGGCAACGGCGCCGCCGGCCTGGGACTGAACAACGCAACGCTTGCACAAGGCACAGAGAACAACACGCTTACGTTATCGTACCAGGGTACAACGAAAACCGTCACAATGGATGTCAAAAACTACAATAACAGCGGCGCAGGAACAAGCGGCAACGACTTCCTTGCCGATCTGCAAACCCAACTGGATACAGCGTTCGGCTCAGGCAAAGTAACGGCTTCTTTCGACAGCGACAATAAGCTGCAATTTAATGCCGAAAACTTCGGCGAAACACTGACGCTGGACGGCGGCGGCATGCTGAACAAAGTCATTAAGGCGAATCCTGCCGATTCGTTGACGACCAGCACGCCAGCAGCCAACAACACTCTGTCGCTTAGCATGAACGGCACGAACAAAACGATTACACTGTCGGGCAACTATACGGACCTGACCAATGCGACCCAGCAAAACAGTTTCGTTACCGATATAAATTCCCAGTTGGACGCGGCGTTCGGCGCAGGCAACGTTGTCGCTTCCTTCAGCGGCAATAAGCTCGTATTGACCGACAATACGACAGGGACAGCCAGCACGATCGACAATATCGGCGGCACGGCTGCCTCGGCGCTCGGCTTGACCGGATTGTCCGCGCAAGGCATCGAGACGAACAAGCTGACACTTTCGTATAACGGCACGCAGAAGACAGTAACGCTGGATACCGCCGACTACAGCGCGGGCGGCAACGACAGCGCAAACGACTTTATCCAAAACGTGCAGTCCAAGCTCGATAGCGCGTTTGGCGCAGGCAATATTAACGTCAGCTTCGACGCAGACAACAAGGTTGTCTTCACAGCCAAGAACGCATCCGATACGCTGACAATCGACGGAGGCGGAGCGGCGTCGCTGCTCAAAGCGACCCCTGCAGATTCGTTCTCGACGAGCATTTCGGGAAGCGGCAACAGCACCCTGAATCTGACCGTCAACGGCGTAAGCAAAAGCATTAAGCTGGCCGATGCCACCTACGACTTCACCAACGCCACCAGCAAGAACAGCCTGCTTGCCGATCTGAACGGCAAGCTGGATTCGGCGTTCGGCGCCGGCAACGTTGTAGCTTCTTTCGATGCGGACAATAAACTCGTGCTCACCAACAACCTGACAGGCACGGACAGCACGATCACGAACGTGACGGGAAGCGCGGTCAACTCCCTGGGCTTGAACTCCGCTTCGTATACACAAGGGAAGAATGCCAACCATACGGGAACGATCACAGTTGACGGCAACGACGTGGCCATCTCGCTGACGGCCGGCACGTATACGGCGGGCGGACTCGCTGCCGAACTGCAATCGCAAATCCGCGCAGCGGGCGGCTCGCTTGCCAACGCAACCGTCGATATAAAGGACGGCGCCTTCGAAATTAAGACCGGCACGAGCGGCGCGGCCGGGTCGGTCGTCATGTCAGCCGGCGATCTGGCGAAAGCCTTGAAGCTGGACGCGGCAAGCGGGGCCACGAGCACGGAAGGCGCCAACGCCATCGACAACGGCCTGCGCTTCCAGGTAGGCGCGAATGCGGGGCAGACGATTGCCGTCGGCATCAGCGATATGCGCAGCCAAACACTGAAAGTCAGCAGCGCGGCAACCGGCTCCGTAACAGCCAGCGACGGCAGAGTCGCGTACTATACAGCCATTGCCTCGGCAACCGACGGAACGAGCAACGACAACACGGAGTATGCACTCGATCTGTCGACCAGCGATAAATCGACCGCCGCATTGAGCGTGCTCGACGACGCGATCAACTCCATCTCTTCCCAGCGCGCCAACCTGGGCGCTTACCAAAATCGTCTGGAGCATACGATCACCAACCTCGGCACAGCCAGCGAAAACCTGACTGCCGCCGAAGCCCGTATCCGCGACGTAGATATGGCGAAGGAAATGATGGATTTCACTAAGAACAACATCCTTACCCAAGCAGCACAAGCTATGTTGGCTCAAGCCAACCAGCAGCCGCAAGGTGTACTGCAATTGCTTCGTTAATTTCTCAAAATTCCGACCGAGCTTTCCCAAAGGCTCATTTATAATTTTCAGTCTCCAATTATCACTAATTTCGTATGCAAAAACGACCTCCATCTCCACTTTATCATAGGTGGAATTGGAGGTTGTTTTCTTATAAACAGCCGTTTACGTTACATTATCCCTTCATACGAACGAAGTATTCATCGCTGCAATTGCGTATAAAGGCTCTATCTTTAAGTTTAATTAGAGTGACTTTGTCTGGGGACTGTGCCTGCCACGGACTTCGCTCTATTTATGATACGGTTCACCGTACCTCTTTAACGGCGAATAAATATTAAATGCTTCCATCCCATCGCTGATGCAGATTTCGAGTTATGGAGAAACTTTTAATACAGGTAGTTAGTATTAATTTTATTTTTGAATTCACACCTAAGAACTATTCCCACTGGTGAAAATTATGTTTAAAGTGTAATGTAATGTATAAAATATCTTTCGAAAAGGGATGTGGATTTGATTGAAAAAGAAAGCATTTATAGCGATTATTAGCGTATCCATGTTAGCTAGTATGGGAACTGGAGCACTGGCGGCAACTAAACTCCAAGAGATTAAAGCTTATCTTAACCCTGAAATAAAAGTACAAGTTGATGGAACTTATACGGAGTTGCGTGATGTAAACGGCAACGCTATTGCACCGATCAGCTATAAAGATACTAATTATTTCCCAATTCGTGCTATATCTGATGCGCTTGGTGTAGCGGTAGACTATAATTCGGCTACTAAAACGATTATTCTAGGCGAGAAGGTAGACGGTGTCTCTATTGCTAAGGAATTCGAAGATATGTATTATACGAAAGATCCAGCCAAAACAACCTTTAAAGGTAAAGATTATAAAGAAGCTTATTTCGACACAGGTTCTGGTGATCGCAGCTCTAACTTCATGCTTCACCCGAATAAAGAGCATCAAACGCTGTACCTTCAGATAGCAGCTGTTGACGGTGATATTACTGATTTTACAATCGAAGACTCTAACAACAATATTATTTTGAAAAAAGTAGATGTCATTAAATCTGCAGAAGGCTTGGTTACTATCCAAGTTGATATCGGAGGCATTAAGTCATTGTACATTCATGGGCAAGTCAAGAGTGGTGCTACAGTCTTTATACCGTTAACTACTTCATATTATAAATAAGCTTCACTCTTCATAGATGTTTTTATGGATAAGGTGAAAGACACTCTAAAGGTTCAAGCATGAATTATCGCTTGAACCTTTAGTTGTACTCAAACAGATTCCTAAATGGGTTAAATGTATGTTTACGCCCCGTTCTGAATATTCAGCATTGCTGCTCGATGACACGGTTCAGCTCACTACACTTAAAGCAGCTTGTTTCTAACCCTTCCAGCTGTAGTGTGTTCGTGGCTGTCGTGGTCACACTACCAGCCTTAACGCTATGTTCGAGCTTGCAACGCACCTCTGGCAACCAGCATATATCCGGCCCCACGCATCGTAATGATTCTCTCAGGATTGACAGGGTCAGCCTCGATTTTTTTACGTAAATTACTGATGTGTACAGCGACCGTTCTCATATCCTCCAGACTTTCCATCCCCCAGATGAGCTGAAACAACGTATCGACAGTGACGACACGATTAACGTTTTGTGCCAGATAGGACAGTAGACTGAACTCTTTTTTCGTTAAAAAAATGGGATCACTGCCCATGATGACGGACTGTGCGTAGTAATCCAGCGTCAAACCCGGCAGCTCCAGCAGTTGTTCCTTTCTGCCCGCCGACACTCTGCGAAGGTGAGCCTTGATCTTGGCCATAAGTACGCCCGGACTAAACGGTTTGGTCACATAATCATCACCGCCATAGGATAATGCCCTGATTTTGACCTCGTCCTCCTCACGGCTACTCAGAAACACGATCGGCGCATTCGTGTAGCTGCGTGCGTTCCTGCACCAATCAATGCCGTTTTCATTAGCCAGCAGTACATCCAGTACAATCAAATCCGGCTTGAACGACGCAAGCAGCTTCATGGCTTCTGTCCCGCTATAGCTGTAGGCGCATATGAAGCCCTCGCGCTCGCAATAAACCTGAACAATCTCGCATATATTGGGATCATCATCGACGATCATAATTTTGTGCATGTCCGTCATGCCGTCACCTTCTTTCTTCTACAATTAAAGAATACATGGAAGCGATACATAGAATATTGACCCCGTCTTGCCGTCGCTCTCCGCTCGAATCGTTCCTCCATGAGCTTGTACGATTTCCCTGCAAATCGCCAGCCCAAGCCCGCTGCCCTCTACACTATTCTCCACGCCCGGTCGGTCATACCTGTAATTGCGATCGAAGATTTGCTCGAGCTGATCCGGAGGAATACCCGTGCCGGAATCTTGTACGCTAATGATCGCATAGCGGGTATGATTCACCTCGTACACAGCTAGCGCAATACTCACCAATCCGCCTCTGGAGGTGAACTTCATCGCGTTCGAAACCAGATTAAACAACGCCTGATCCAATCTTTGCGCATCCATTTCGACAACAGGCACGTTAGGGCTTTGATCTTCCACATCTCTGAAATCCAGCCTGAAATTGAGCCCTGCGTCACGCACAACCAGCTCATATTGTTCATAAAACCGGCGCAAGAAGTGAACCACATGAACCTGCTCCATCCGGTACGAGACTTGCCCCGTCTCCAAATGCGACAAGAAGGACAACTCCTCGATCATGCGGTTAATCCTTATCGTGTTATCCCGGATATACTTCAAGTACTGTTCATCGCGCTCCGGCTTGACTCTGTCCCGCACAGCCTCGACATAACCAAGCATGCTGGAGAGCGGTATACGCAGATCATGCGTAATATAGGCAAGGAGCTTCTTCCTCCCTTGCTCGGAGTGAAGCAACCGGTCATACGAAGTGCGGAGATCATCATGAGCTGCGGATAAGTCCTGTGTGCGTTCCTGCACAGTCCTCTCCAAACTCATATTCATATCAGTCAGCTTGTCGTTAGCGGCCTGCAGCTCAAGTGCAATTCTCTCTTCGTTCGATGCCGCCCTCGTAAATCTTGAAGAAAGCAGAATCATCTGTGCGATCGTAAACACCAACAGACCAAGCGGAGATGTATTTCCGATTCGTGACCATTCATTGTAATATAAAAAATCGTTGACGACAGTAACTAAACCAACCACCGACACGAGCAGGAAGATTAGCGCTCCCTCCATACGCGACAAAGCCGCTTTGACCAGCCCAACCATCAGATAAACCATATGCAGAAAAACCATCACACCTATCATCAGTAACATTTTGGTATATAGAAGTGCAGGGGTCACCACAACAACGATACAGAATGCGCCGGTAACGATCCGCGTGCCAAGATGAAACCAACGTGACACATAATTCGGAAAAATGCTGTCAAAGTACATCGTCATGATATAACCAATGCTGCAAAGAATCAGGTATTCGATCTTGAACTGCAATCCCCATGGAAAAGATGGCCACAACTGTGTGAGCAAGAGCTCGCCGACCAGCAAGGATCGGATACCGGACAACGTGGTGAACAGACCAAAATACAATGGAGCCCTGTCTTTGCGTCGCAGTCCGAACAACAGCAGATGATATACGCCAATCACAAGCAGGCCTGCGGTGGTGAACATTTCAGCGGCGATTCTCAGATTTGTCCTAACCGTTAACACATCACTGCCGCCAAACTCTATATACTTGGTGATGCCGCCTCGGCTATGATGGAAGTTGGCTACTTGCATAACCAGCTCCACCCTGTCATTTTGGGGCTGAAAGAACACCAGCTTCGTTGCCAGATGCGGTGTCAAACTGCTCTTGTCCGGACCAACTGTACCAACTTCTGCCAGTAGTTCACCGTTAACCCATAATTTATACGCATGAAAAATGGTAGGCATCCGCAGAGCAAGCCGCTCATTCCTATCCTGCTCGCTAAGCTTTATGACCACCCGAAAGGTTGCAAAGCCTGTACCGTTCAGTTGCTGACCATCTAATTGATAGCCTAACCATGAGCCCGGGATGCTGATCCAGCGATCATTATTTCCGTCCATTGCTAAGCGATTATGTATGTCCTCAGGCGACAGCAGCTCTTTCCAGTAGAACGCCCATTCCCCTTTTAACTTTACCGGATTCTCACTAACATGAACCTTCGTTAAATCCAGAATGCCTTTTTCACTTTGGTACTTAGGGGAGTCCGGTACAGAAATGACGGCATAGCTTACAATCAAACCAACAACAAAAGCAGCAGCTATATAAAGCCAGATCGTACGAGAACCGAATCGGAGAATACTCCTCACTATGAATCCAACCCCAATCTACAAGAGCGCAATAACTAAGTTGATTATCTAAATCATATCATCATTAACGGAAAATGTACCCTGAAAAAATCTCGAGGCGTTGAACACAAACATCACGATGAGGTCCTTTTCTGAACGTAAGAAAAACCGTCCACTCCCGGACGGTTCATTAACGTGCAAACCCAATTTTTGAAAAAAAAGATGGATGATATCGATAGTTTGCTTCAAACATCCTTAACGATCTGTTATAGAGGAAACTCGTTAACAACCGGCTGTTTAGTCATTGATACTGGAGCGGCACATTCTCTTCTAGCTTCTGATGTTGTATCAGATATCGGCATCAAATTCGAAAACGGCAATAAACTTGTGAGAAGCGTTGGGATCGGTGGATGAATATTCGTTTCGAAAACGAGTTGATCAAATCCACCTTGGTGATCTAATCATGACAGATATCAGCATAGATTTTGACGTCTTCCATGAAGACATCAATTACATAAACGGCCTCATTGGCCTCGATATACTGAAAAATGGTAACATGATCATCGACCTTCACCAAATGGAAATGTATTCGGCAAACTCCAAATCGTACTGAAATGGGGACGCGAATTTGCTCGCGTCCCCATTTCGTCTCCAACCACACTGTACGTCTACTCAAAACCCTTATAAATCAACAGACAAACGCTCTCAATATGTGTCGTATGCGGAAACATATCCACCGGCTGCACTTCCACCGTCTTATACCCGCTGTCTTCCAGCACTCTCAAGTCTCTTGCGAGTATTGACGGGTTACAGCTCACATACACAACCCGTTGCGGCTTCATCTTCAGGATCGTGTCCAGCAGTGCTGGGTCACAGCCCTTGCGCGGCGGGTCGACGACGATGACATCGGCGACGATGCCTTCTTCACGCCAGCGCGGAATGACAACCTCAGCCGGGCCTGCCTCGAACTCCGCGTTCGTAATCCCGTTCAGCGCCGCGTTGCGCCCGGCATCCTCAATCGCCTCCGGCACAATCTCAACACCGTACACCCGTCCCGCCTGCCGTGCCGGGAATAGCGATATTGTCCCGATCCCGCTGTCGCCCCTTGACCAGTTTCCGCCATTCCGAATGGCACTTGCGCCTTATTGCGGTAGCGCCATGGCTCGTCCATCCCAATCGTGTCATGCACGATGATGCTGATGACAAAGAAAGTTGGTTTCATCAAGGTCAAAATGCAGAATTTTGAACTATTTTTAAGAAAATGGTTATTTTCTACAACAAATATGCAAAAGATATCGTCTCTAAGTAAGAAGTATGACGCATGAAACCGATGTTAAAATGAAAAGTAAAATCAAGAAGGAGTTGGTTTATTATAAAAAAAATAGCGGCATTAATTGTACTAAGTATCTTAGCAGGATGCAGTACTCCGGGTTCAGAGCAAAATTCTCTCCCTTCAACAACGAATAGTGCCAGTTCGACGGAACAACCTGCCGCCATAACTTCGCCACCCGAAACCAAGCACTTTCAAGTGAAATATACACCAACTACGATTGCTGAGCCGCTAACCAAAATCGATGATATAGAAAAATCCATGCAATTGACAAGTCAAGAGTTAGATGGTTCCACGATTGTGGTTTATAAAAAAATTGACGATAAAAAATTAATATATGCTGCTCTCCGAACTAAGGAAGGAAACTACGAAATCGGACAGATTGGGTACGAAGGGGCCAGCGACTATTCCATCAATACAATTGAGGTTTTGGGTCAATCCTATATAAAAGTGACAGGTTCGATTGGAGCAAACTTCCCGATATCGGATTATGTCTCACTTACCACTTCACCTCCTACCCTTTTGCACCTCGAATTAAATACTATTGAAGCTGATGTAGATCAAGACGGAATTAAGGAGATAGTGGCTACTATAGGTACAGCAGCAGAAACGACCATCTACAAAATGGATAACAATTTGCTGTTGAGCGCAAATCTAAACGAAATTATGAATGCTAATGTAGTCACGTATGATACCAAAAGCAACAACTTTCAAGCAGAAGTTACTAAAGGCCAGCTTTCTAACTGGAAAATTGAAAATAATCAGCTTCATTTAGTCCCTTAAAAGCCTTCGGACTTTTTATGGCAGAGATGAAGCCCAAAACCCCGGAAGAGATAAATAAAGCAAAAACAGCCCATTCTTTCAGGGCTGTTTTGCTGATAAAATGATTTATTCTGAGACATATCTGATATGCTTTAAAACCTCCAAGAACATAGGCAGAGCCGTTTCCTTCTCACTTTCGAAATAGTAAAGGCTTAGAACATATTTTTTATTGTCTTTTTCCAGGACAAAATAGTCCTCAAATAATATTTCGATTTGGCTTGGTCCATCATGCTTTTTTGATCCTACATACTCTTCATACTTTTGAAGTTCATTATTCTGTAGGTTAAGGTCTGTGAAGTAAATATCATCATATTCCAGCAAACTGATGTGTTGCTTATTATTATCATATCCCCATTTGTCCCCATCATCAAACTTGTAAATTTCCATCTGATTAGGAATATACAAGCCAAATGGCAGTAAGGGGGCTTGGGCAAAATTAGCTGACGATTTCTGATTTTTCCATTGCAGAGTAATTTCTTTAGTACCATCGTATTCTTTAAGATCAATAAGACTCTCTTTACTTGTCTCCTCCTTTGTATCATCATTTTTTTCTTGTTCATCATTTGATTGATCTATAACCTGACTCTCTGGAGTTTTATTCAACTCTGGTATCGTACCCATATTGTTCTTTTGACAAGCTGACAAAAAGCACACTCCTATGAGAACTGAAATTAAAAATACCTTCTTCACTGTACTCCTCCTTTTATTTTCAAAATGATTATATTCAATTAGACGTTGATTTTTCTGTAATTGCCCCATATATAGTAAAAAAATAGAACTATAAAACTTACCTGAATGAATCAATTTGATAATCACGGAATAAGCCAACTCCCTTTTATGCCTCCCTATGTACAATACTGTAGATCTGAACCGCGGGTTGTTCCGTAACTGCTTTATTATTATTTTTAAGCTTTGTTATTCCTAAAATACAATCATATGGCGATATACCATATAGAGTCGTTGAATCAAAGTTATTATTGGGGGAATTATGAATGCAAGAGCTTGTGAAGGAACAAGTGGGTCAGGAAGAAGCAGAGAACGAACAAGCAGAAATGAAGATGGAATGGAACGAAGCAATCCATGGCCCTAGAGGTATAATGGGCTGGTTGCTTGTTCCCATTATAGGCATGGTATTTTCAATGCTTTCTTCAGCATTCCAATTATTTACCAAGACGATACCAGCGTTGTCTTCAGACTCTGAGGTCGTACGATTTGAGACGTGGTCATTTATAGAAATTTATGATTCTGAGTGGACTACTATTTTGATATTTGATGCCGTATTTTATGGGGCACTCATCATCTATACCGGATATGTGTTATTTGAATTTTTGCGAGTGAAACCGATCGTACCGCGTTTAATGATCATTCTTTATAGTGTAAATCTGCTAGCTGCAATCATCAGAACATACTTACTCTCGACGACCGTTGATGCTGTTAGCGAAGAATTAAAAGCATCATATTGGTCAATTGCTATAGCCGCTGGAATATGTTTAGTATGGATTCCTTATTTTAAACTGTCCGTTCGAGTGGACAATACATTTTCGAAGTAAATGACCGATGGTATTTTAGACCAACATCAATGAAAGAGAAGGCTAATCATATGCAACAGAGCAAGCGCTCATGATGGTTGCCGTACAAAGCATGAAGAAGATTGCCCAGTACCCGCTTACCTTCCGATTAATATTCAACCTATGCAACAACCAATGAGAAATCGCAAAATTTCCGAGTTTCTTGGCGTACACTCTCGCCACACCTTCTTCCCCGCCTTCACGTAAAAAAAGAGCATCCTCCCTGATCAGGAAGCTGCTCTCGTGTTTATCAAGCTTTATTTATTATAAATGCGATAGATCACCACTGCCGCTTCTGCTCTAGTGGTTATGCCGCGGGGATTGATCTGCTCCCCGGAACCTTCGACAATACCGCTCTTCACAAGCGTTGCCGCACTTTGCACGGCATAGGAAGCTACATTGGCCCGATCCTTGAAGCCAGCCAAATCGGCAGCCGATCCGCGATTCAAGCTATGTCCTGCGGCAGTCATAGCCCGACCAATCATCACCATCATATCTTGTCTCGTGACGGATTGCTCCGGATTGAATTGGCCGTTGCCAACACCCGTTACAATACCCAACTTCTTAGCGACAGCGACAGCATCAGCATAATAGGCATCGGAAGGAACGTCAGAGAAAGAAGCGCCGGATGCTGTATCGCCGCTTAAACCTAGTGCTCTCACGAGCAGCAAAATGAAATCCGCCCGTTTGACTGGCGCCGAAGGAACATAAGTATCCGCCGCCACCCCTTTAATGACCCCTTTGGACGCCATCACTTCAATGGCTTTCCGGGCCCAGCCATATCGGTTAAGGTCTTTAAAGCTTTTGTGAACATAACCCACTGCGAATGACCCCGGCACTGTCGTTTTGAACGTTACAGTACCCGTCGCCGGATCATACTTCCCTGTCGGGATGATATGCTGTTTGCCTGCTTCGTCTATTTGCCATACGAAGATATGCTCGGCGTCTGCCAGTTCCTCGGCAGCCGCCGGAACATATGGAATCGATATGGCAATCGGAGAAGCCGGGTTGCTCCAAGCTTGAACAGCCCCATCCACTTGGATGCTAATTTCTACTGCAGGCCTACTGCCGATATCTGCTTGTACTGAAGCATCCATGGCCGTTTTATCCGCATTTCTTATGATCAGCGTTACTTGCTGGCTGCCAGCCGGCACTTCTCCCTTAAGCATGTTGGAGGATACCCGGATGCTTCCCGCCTCCGTTGCCACTTCTATGCTTCTGACAGCTGCTCCAGCGACAAAAGCCTCCGCTGGCAAATTGACAGCGTAACCTTTAGCTCCGGATTTAGCCGGCACTTCAATACGAATCGAATTAGACGCAGACGCAGCTTTCTTGAACGCAGCCGCATCAATGCTTGTTGTTGCCAGCCCCGCCGCGTCAACGGTTGGCTCTGGCGCTTTCACAACACCATTGCCGCCCTCTGTTGCAGGACCTCCAGAATTGCTGCCATTGCCGTTATTCGTTCCCGGATATGAACCGTTTGAACCTCCCGAACCGCCTGATTCATTCTCCACAGCAACGATACGATACTTCATTCCTTTTGTCGTGTTGAAGGTATACGTCACTTCTTTGGCGTGGTTAGGCGCCGTGCCCGCTACCGCCGGAATGTTCCTGCCGTTCTCGTCTTTCACAACAATCCCGCTCATCCAAGGCGAAGCGATCGTAACCGGTTGACCGGCTTCACTCGTCAAATCGACATACCGAACAGACTGCGTATCGGCCCGATAGGCGGAGGATACGACAAAGGCTCCTTTGGCGCGAAGGTTTTTAAATTCCGCGTCCCGGTTTTTGAGCCAGTTCGGGAACACCTTCATAACGCCCAAATCGCTGAGAAGCATCATGCTGTTAATCGCTTCAGTAGCACCGCTTTTCTCGGCGCCGTGAAAATCAGAATCGTCTGTGATCGTCAAATTCTTTTCCATCTGCTCTTCAATCGTCAGTGCAAAATTGTCGACGATTTCCTGCGCCGGGTATCTTACTCTTACCGCATTGGCGAAAATTTTCGGAAAGTTGTTGTATTGGCTCCAAGCCCCGTTTTTCCCGCCGCCAATCGCTTCATCCACAAATACCGATATCGTATTGTGAGCGACCTGCAAATCGGTATCCGGCGAGTAGTAGCCGATTTGATCGCCCGGTATCACACTTTCCATCGGAAGAATATTGCCATCCCAAGGAATTGGTCTTGCAAGGTCTTCCCATTGGTTGTTGTTCCAATGCTTCTCTGCCAGCGAGAATATCGTCTTGCCTGCATAAGTGGCTGTTGGCTGCGGAGCAAGATTGTCGAGTATCGTTTGCCATTGCTCGCGTTTGTCCGCATCCATGTTCAATTTCGAGCTTGCCTTTATCGCGTGGGACAGTGTATTTTTGAGCACGGCCAGCTCTACCGCCGAGTTTTTGCCCCAAGTGCCTTCGTTATACGCGCTATAAAGTACATATTTGCCATTCTCTTTCTCCAGCCATGCTTCGTACAAAGCGAGACATTTCTTCAAATAATCGTACATGACGGGAAGGAAGCTCTCGTCCAGTGTATAGTCGTAATATTCAATCAACGTATAAGTGCTGAAAATCGCGTCGAGCAGCTGCCCATAATAGCTGTAATCCCTTTCGATCTTCATCCCCCATGGGCCCAGACTTACCGGATAAAGCAAGGCGTCAGGAATACCGTTAATTGGATCGATATCGCCTTTGGCGATCTTGGATTCCACGAACTGGCGGGCCTGTACACCGTGATCGCCATGGCCGATATTCAGCAAATGCTCCGTCGAAGCAGCGTTTTTCTCTCCTTCGCCGGCGTAATCCAGTATCGCGTCAATCGCAGGAAGTCCCATCCACGCCCGGTTGCTGGAGTTGACGCCATAAAACGTAGAAATAAAGTTGTAATTCATATGATAGTCCGAGCTCCACTGCGAGCTGTCCGTCGTATGCCAAAGGCTGTATAGGCCAGGAGCGACCTTATCCTCGCGAATGCTGCTGCCAAGTACATATTGGGCGGCATAATAGTATTTCATCAGCGTGTCCAGCTTCGGATCGCTAGTATCCATACTAATGTAAGAGGTTAGCCAAAAGTTTTTCCACCAATCCTGATGCTTGCCGTGCAGCGATTGAATATCGGCCAGACCGACAATATCGTGAAGCAGACTTGCGGCTTGAACCTCCGGCTCAGCAGCTTGCAGCAGCTTGCCTTTGCTATCGTAGGTGCGCCCTCCGCCCCCAATTGCCGTTACGAGATAGACGGTCTGACCGGGCCCAAGAGCAAACTCAAATGTGCCTGATGCCTTATTGGCATCCGAGTTAACGGCAACGCCGTTTGCGCCGATAACTTTCATCGTCATCGCCGCCTTGGAGGCGTGCGCTCTGACATCATTGACATCTCTGCTGTCAATTGTCGTCTGGCGGGTGACGGTAGCGCTGCTTCCATCGCTTGTTGCCGTAGCCGGAAGCTGGCCACCGGACTTCGCCCATAACTGAGCCTGCAAATCAACCGGCGATGCGCCTTTCGACGTCAATTCGGTAACAATGACGTTCTCCGTTGCCGACGTCCACGTCCTCATGGACAAAGGAGTCCCGCCGATCTCCATCTCTGTCTTTACTTCGGCATCCAGAATATTCTGAATCTCATGCAGCTTCCCTTCCGGCTTGAAACGATTCAATCCCGGTGTTTCAAATGCGGACAGCTGTAAAATCGTTGAAGCTGCATCCGCCGTTACCCGAATGTAACGCGCTGTGAATGAATCGGTCGTTACATCTACGAATTTGTCACGGCTGCTGATCTGCCCCCCGATCGTCTCCCAGCTTTGGCCGTCCTCGCTTGCTTCTACCTCAATAGACGAAGCATGTCCGAGACGGACGACATACCTGGCTAGATCGTAGCTGCCGCCAAGATCGTAAGTCTTGGATTTTCCCTCCGGTTGCTGCGGCAATCCGCCGCCTGCATCGGGTACCTCGTTGAATAGTTCGAATTGGCCAATTCGGGCTCTTGGATCAGACGTTCCTTGCGTTCCTTCTGTAACGTACAACCGGACATACCGTGCCGTGACCGGCTGATCCAGTCGGACATCCGTCGTGGCGCTTGTGTTGCCTTCCACTTTATAAGCGGTCTGCCAGTCTTCCTCCTCCGTGTTTCTCGTTTGCAGCTCGAAGGCCTTCGTATTGTTGGCGGATTGATCCGGCCGTGCCGCCCCGTCATGCTGAACGACTAAACGGTTAAAGGCTTTCTCCCCGCCCAAATCGACCTCCAGCCACCAAGGCCCCGGATGACCGTCTCCATGGTAACTGCTAGTCCAGCCTTCGTAGCCGGAATTAGGACTCCATGCTCCATTGACCGCCCGGTCAGGAATCAGATGGTAATGCGCGGAGCTTGCCGTAGCCTTTTTATTCAAAGTGAGAGATACCGGCTCTTCCGGCAGCTGTGGCGTATTCTCCTGATCAACCAAGTCCGGATTGTTGTACAATTCGAACTGACCGATCCGGGCCCTCGGGTATTGTATCGAATCCGGTGTCGTCTCCTGCGTTCCATTCATAATGAACAAACGCGCATACCTTGCCGTGACAGGAAAAGGAAGCATAATATCCGTAATTGCATCGTGATTTCCAGTCACTGTATACGTATCCGTCCATGTCGAACCGTTAGCGCTTGTCTGCAGTTTGAAGTTAAGCGTATTATTAGCCGTTTCATTAGGCCGTGCGGCTGCATCATGACGCACGACAAACCGATTGAAGGTTGTATCTGCACCCAAATCAACCATCAGCCACTGCGCATTGCCTACCGGCGAGACCCAGCCTTCGTAGCCGCTCCCCCACTGCCCGTTCACTGCACGATCTGCCGAAAATCCCGAATGATCAGCGCTTGAGGCAGCCTTCTTTTGATAAGCAAGCGATGTCGTCTGCGGATCGGGCGCTTGCGTGCCGTTAGGTTTTTTCTGAATCGTAACGCCTCCAATTGGCATCGGAGAACCTCTATACGCCCAGAAATCGCCCTTAGAAATATAAAAGGTTTTCGATTCGGCGTCTCCGCCGGAAGTTACGCCAACATCGCCATTCCCTAATAAAGCCGTCTTGGGCATCGTCGAGACGAATAACCCCTCATAGGAAGTATCCGTCCATTCGCCATAGTATTTGGATATCTTAGCTTGTAGCTTACTCCACTCTCCGTCTTGTTGAACAACAGTTTGCGGAACGGGGGCTGCCCCTGCGAGTCCCCCGCCTGCCAGACAAAGCGACAACGCTAACGACAGCGTCCGCTTCAATAATCTCTTTCGGTTCATTCTTGCTCATCCTCCCATTCAAGGCTTTTTTCTTGTTGTTTATTTGGAGGCTTTCCAACTGTCGATCTGTGACTGCATCTCGGAGATGATTTTATCCAGACCGGCTTTCTTCAGCTTGTCGTTCATCTTCGGCAGCGTCGTATCCGGATCGGAGATGCCCGTAATGAGACCGGCATAGAATTCGTCTACGACAGAAGCCGTTTGTGCGAGTTCGCTCTTCACATTGGTCGGGTCAAACGAGAAGCCGAGCAGCTTGGATGGAATCGCCGCAGCGTTCTTGTCCGGGCCCGCCGGATACCATTTCGGCTGCGTCTCACTCGTGCGGTAGGAGTTGAACATGTTGCCGTATTCCCAGCCGGAATCGACCCAATAACCCGCATTGTCGTTCTTCTTGATCAAGTCGTCGCTGACTTTCGTGTAATGCGTACCTTCGATCCCGTAACTCATCAGGTTAAATAGTTCAGGATCGGAATACATCAGGTTATAGAACATCATCGCTCTTTCCGGATCTTTAGACGTGCGCGAAATCGCCGTCATCGTCGCGATAATGGAGCCCGTGCTCATGTACGGCTTGGAAAATTCGACTGCAGCCACTTTCGACGCGTCGCCTCCGCCAAATTTGGGAGCCTGGCTGGCGGGCGAATCCGGATTAATAACCGTGAACGTGGAAGAGATGTATTTGCCCGCGAGTTCGTCGGAGCTCGTATCCTTCAGCGTTGCAGCGTCTTTACGAATAATCCCCTTTTTATACCACTCATGCATTTGCTTCAGAAGATCGGTGAATTCTTGCGTTTCATACAGATTGACGACTTGGCTCGCGTCGTCGTCGATCCGAACGACACCGGGATTTTTGGACGAGAAAGATTCGAGACCCATCGCAGACCCATAGTTATTCATAATGTCTACGTCGCCTTTTAAGCTGAACGGATATTTGTCCGGGTCGCCTGCTTTGACTTTTTCGAGGAACGGAGTCAGATCGGCCAGCGACTTGAATTGGTCCGCGGTGTACCCGTATTTATCCAAATAGTCCTTATTGATCAGAACGCCAGGCGTTCTGGCCAACACTTGCGTATTGATGATCGCGTAGAGCTTACCTTGAACTTTAGCTGCATCCCAAGCGGCTGGAGGCACTTGCTCCAGGATGTCCGGACCGTGCTGCTGAAGGAGGTCCGTAATGTCGAGGAACGCGCCTTTGTTCACGTTCGTCAAGTAATCGTTCGTCCAGTTGGATGTGAAGATCAGGTCGGCTTTTTCGCCGGAAGCGGCAATCGCTTGCATCCTCTGATCATAAGTTCCCCAGTCGACCAGCCTGATATCTAGCGTTGCATTGATTTTCTCTTTCGTAATTTTGCTCATCGCGTCCTGAACAAGCTTCGCGTCCGGGAATACGCTTTGCGGCAAATACCATGTAATTTCGTAAGGCTTCAGATCCGAAACAGCACTTGATTCACTTGATTCGGTGTCGTTGCTGCTGCAGGCGCTAAGCATCGAACTGACGAACAACATGAGAGCCAGCAATACTATGCCGAACTTTAACCCTTTTCTTTTCATAGAATAACCCTCCTATATCTAGTTATTATCATTCCAATATGGACTGATAAACGAGTGGAATTTTGCCCCCGTTAACCTTTGATAGACCCAACGGTCAACCCTTTGATCAAATATTTCTGGAAGAACGGGAAGGCGAACATCATCGGGCCCGCCGCCAGGATCGCGATCGCCATACGCGACGATTCGGCCGGTATTGCGCTCATATCAACGTTGATGCCTGCCTGCATGTTTTTGGTCAGAAACTCGATATTCGTCATGATTCGCTGCAGGTAGTACTGCAGAGGGACAAGGTTTTCGTTCTGGATGTACAACATAGCCAGCCACCAGTCGTTCCAATATGCGAGGGCATAGAACAGGCCGATGGTCGCCAGTGCCGGTTTGGTCAGCGGCAGGATAATGCGGGCAAATATCCCCCATTCCCCGGCTCCGTCTATTTTCGCGGATTCGATGATCTCGAACGGCAACCCGTCCATGAACCCTTTCATCAGCATCGTGAACCATGCGCTGACGCCGTACGGTAAAATAAGCGCCCAAAGCGTATCTTGAATATGCAGAACGTTCGTCGCAACGATATAAGAAGGAACGAGACCCGCATTGAACAATAAGGTAAAGAAGACAAAAAACGTCGTTAGCCGGCTGTACCGGTAATCCTTGCGGGTCATGACGTAAGCAATCGATGAGGTAAGCAATAAAGATAATGTCGTTCCCGCAGTCGTCACGATGATCGTAATCAAATAGGATTGCAGGAGTCCCTTCGGGGTCCGGAAAATATAGTCGTACGCCTGAAACGAAAAGTTCTGCGGAATCAGCTTATACCCGTACCGCGCGATGTCCGCATCGCTGGACACTGATACCGAGATCACGTACAGAAGCGGAAATATGATCAAGAGTGACAAGATGATGAAAACTACGATAATCCATGGCTGGTTTCCAGCTGTTTCTATGTTTGATTTGCGCATCTTCACTCGCCTCCGTTAGAACAGCGCGTTCTCTTTGTTGAATTTCCGAACGATCAGATTCGTCGAGAAGACGAGCACCAATCCGACGATCGCCTGGTACAGGCTGGCAGCGGAAGCCATGCCGATATCCCCTGTCACCCTAAGTGCGCGGAATACGTACGTATCCACGACGTCCGTTGTCGAATACAGCATCCCGGCATCCCGCGGAATGAAGTAGAATAACCCGAAATCCGAATAGAAAATCCGGCCTATATTTAACATGACAAGCAGCGTGATCAGCGGAGCGATAAGCGGAATCGAGATTTTGCGGATTTGCTGGAACCGGGTAGCTCCGTCGATCGAAGCCGCCTCGAAATACGTTGGATCGATCGCGATCAAACCGGTGAAGAAGATAATCGCGGTGTAGCCGACGTTTTTCCATAAGTACGTAAGTGTCAGAATAACCGGCCAGTAGTCGGGATTGCTGTACCAGTCCACCGGAATCAGATTCATCCACTCCAGTGCTTTGTTGATGACGCCGTAAGTCGGATTCAGTAAAATGTAAGTTATGAAACCGACAACGACCCAGGATAGAAAGTAAGGAAAAAACAGTACTGTCTGAAAAATTCTCACCCATCTTCTCCCCAGTTCCGCCATCAGCAAACCGATGATTACGGAGACGAACGTGCCTATGACGATGAACATTCCGTTTAGCAGAAGCGTGTTCCTCGTAATACGCATCGCATCCTGGGATTGAAAGAAAAACTTGAAGTTGTCCAGCCCGACCCAATCGCTTCCCCAAATTCCTTTGGCATAGTTAATGTCCTTGAAAGCGATTACGATTCCAAACATCGGCAAGTAGTAAAACACGAAGACGATGATCAAGGCGGGCAGGCTGAGGAAAAATAAACTTTTGCTTCTCCAGAATTGTCTGCCCTCGTTGCGCAACCCTGTCCAAATTCTCACCTTATGGCTTCCCCCTCTCGGCGATCCGTGACCGCCTCTTTGTTGTACCTCGAGCATACTGGAATCGTCCGTCGGCTGGATACTGCTCATTTTTTCGCGGCACCAAAAAAACACTGTACGAAACGCAAAAATGCGTAAAATCGACTGTACTTTTATCTAAAATAACCGGATTATTGCGAAAAACAGTGCCGGAAGCTGAGTAAAGCCAGAATATTAGAGGGTCCTTTCTGCGTCATACTTTTATACAGCAAAAAGGTACTGCACCCTCCGCAAAATTGGAGAAACAGTACCTTCTTGAGTTAACTGAACTACAATAGGAGCTTCGTATATAAATGTAGTTGTACTAATAAACAGAGCTTTGCTCTATTAAATGTCATTTATTTAGCCACCCTGTCTTCTCTCCTGCTCGCGATATATTCTCTTGGCGTCATTCCGTAATTCGCTTTGAACAGTTTATAAAAATAACTTTCGTTCTCTATGCCTACCCTGCGCATGATATCTTGAATGCTGAGCTTGGAGTTCTCCATCCACTCCACCGCCTTAGCCAAGCGGACCTGAGTGATATATTCCGGAATCGACATACCGAAATGCTCCTTGGCGATTTTGCTGAGCTTATACGAGGACAATCGCATCATGCTGGAGATCCCCGTCGCCGAAAGCCCCGAGTCGAAGTAGTTGTTGTCGATGATCTCCTTGATCGTGTCGGCTGCAACTCTATTGCCTTCGAGGACGTTGTCCTTCCTTTCGATCCCGATAGACCCGATCGACTCCAGCAATTGGCGCTCGAATCCGTCGATCGTCTCTTCCTCGAAAAGTTCGCGGTTGAGCAGCAGCTTCGGAATGCTAATCGGCTCTTTGCGCGAACGGTTCATCTCGTAGATCGCTTTCTTGAGATGATTCACGACCTGCATCCCGACGAGCATAGTATCGCTATACTCGAGCTTGCGGATATGGAGGAACAGCTCATGGAATTTCTCTTCCGTCTTCACGAGATCGCCTTTCCTGAACGTCTCGATAAAGCGGCTCTCCATCTCCAGCGTCTGTTCAAGATCGGCGCCGCTTGTCCGTTCGTCGATCGCGGACTGTGTGATAACGGACATAGGGCCGTACACGTAACGGTACGCGCTGTTCGCGAATGCCTGGCTATAGGCGGAGGCGATCGCTGTATAGTCGGAGGCGGGCTCGCTGATTGCTGCAGAGAAGGTCACGCCGTAGTGGCGCGAAATATAGCTTTGAGCCTCCTCCAGCAAGAATGCCGCCTGTTCCTCCATTTCTTCACTGTCCGCCGCGCCCAGCAAGATCGTGAACGAATCGTCCTTCATGTCGACGGTCAGTGCGACGAATGACTTGGCCAGCACCTCGGCGGTCACGTTCGCGATCGCGAACCGGAGCAATTCGCGTTCGGCCAAGCTTCGGCGCATGAACGGCTTATAGTTGTCGATCCGAAGCGCGCAGAGCAGGAACGGTTTCTCCCTGGAGAACGAAGCGCCGAGCTGCTTAAACGTATCGTCGGCATCGGATGCGCTCATGCCAAGGCTGTCTACGAGCATTTTTTTCAGGAAGTACAGCTTCATGATGTTCGTATTGTTGTTTTTCTCCAGTTGGTATTCGTACAACTGCTCTTTAGACTGGCGATAGACTTCCGTCAAATAAGCAAATTCGTCCCGGGCGCCGGAGCGAAGAATCGGATCTTGAGCAGATCCGGGGCCAGCCATCGACGTCTGCTCCATTAATCTCCGAACCGGAGAATAAATCCCCCGCGTGACGGACAACGTTAACAGCAGCGCCCCGATGAACACAACGGCCGTAATGAGCAGAATCGTGTCCAACAGTTGCTTCAGGTTAGCGTAAACTTCCTTGTAGGGTCTTGCTTCGAGAAGCGTCAATCCAGTGTTCTCCAGGTGAATGTATGAGATCAGGTATTTCTCGCCTTGCAAGCTTTTCGACAGGAAGCCGGAAGAGGCGTCCCCTTGCGCGGGTTGATCAGCGGATTGCGCATATGCCTCGCGGATTTTAACGGCGAACGGATTCGAAGCGACCGGATCGCTCAAATCGGTCTCGATAAATTGATTGGCGCTATCAAGGATATACAGGAAGCTGCTTGTCCCGGTGTCATTCCTGCTTAACGCCCGGATATTGTCGATGACCCAGTCCAGCTTGATGTTCAAAATGACGGCGCCGTCCATCCGATTCTGCTCGTCCACATTCTCGTACATGATGTAGCTCATGGCGGTAATGGATTTCGGATCGGGTGCGGCGGATACTTGCAGCTTGCGCACAACCGCTTTTAACAAAGGAATTCGATCATACGACTTCAATGCCTGATCCAGCTCGGCATCAACATGGAACAAATCCCCGAACGTGGAGTAATAGACGTTCTTGTGTTTGTTATAAACATAGATGGAGTGCAAGAACGGATTGTTGGCAATGATCGTGGCATTTAGCTTGTTGATCGTGCTTAAATGATCGTAAGTTTCATCTCCCGTCAAATACATTAGCGCCTTGATATCGTTGTTGCCGTATGTGGACAGCGTCAAATTCCGAATTGTCGAGTCCAAGTAATCGATATTGTATTTCACCTGCGACAAAATCTTCTGGCTGTTCTCGTATTCACTTTGAAGCACCTTGCGTTCGACGCTATAGTAAGTCAGCGCGGAGAAAGAAAATACGATGAGCAAAATGACGCAAGCGATCCACAGGAATATTCTTAACCAATATTTCTTTTCTTGGTATACTCGTAAGAAGCGCATTCTCAGTCCCACCCTATATCAGCTTCGTTTATCGGCCCGTCGGAGTTTCCGTAATGAATCTCGGCTTTGCATATATGGCCGGCGCGGACAGCTGCTCTATGCCATGCAGCAAGTTCATGAGCAAGCTGGCCGCCGTCTATCCCAATCGCAGAATGGGATGATTCATACTTTTCGGAACCGTGTCCATCTGTGACAGCCATAATGGTTACCGACTGTCCATTCACCACGCTATGTGACACTGCAAGCGCATCCATCTATCGTCATGTTCACGTTCGTTACCAATTATGGTGACTAGTCGAACGGCTTTTTTCCCCATGGAAGGGCGTCGATATTTTGAATTGTCTTTTCGCACTCTTCTTCAGCATCGGTGTAAAAACCGTCTGACAGAAGGATACATACCGGAGGAGAAACCGTCGGTTCATTCTTTCAATATCCAGTTTAATAGTAAGCATATTAAGGGCTTGGGCGGTTGCCGTCACTCCCTCATTTCAGATCGATCCTGAGCCATCAAAAAGAAAATTAAAGCGTTTTCATTACTATATTGCCTTGCCCTCCAATACCTGTGGTTGACTCACTTGATTCATCTCATGAAATTTTATAGATTTCAAATAAATATAATTATACTCCTACGATTTCTCCATCCAGGTTGACTGGGAAATTTAAGGTGATTAGATATCTACTAATATAACACGGTTTGTGGTCAGGTTCTTCTAAAAAAATGCTTTATTATTATTTTAAAGCTTTGTTATCCTACCACAATCTCGGTTTGCGGTTGAACAAAATCCATACATAACCATAATTCAGTTAACAAAATATAGCTCCATTTGCTTTTTAGGATGAGCTTGATCCCTTACATCGGTATACACCATTTAAAACGATCAAACGTGTTGTAATGATACAAAAGACGCATGTTTCCCACAAACGATATGTAAATTTCCCGCTTCTCTAATAGCACAAAAAATAATGCTTCATTTTACGAACTCTTACTACTTACTATCCAACGTTCGACTTTCAAACGAGTTCCTCACAGCTAAATCCTTCTGTAAAGAGATCCGTCCTTCTAAAAATCCAAATATTCCAGCAAAATAAACGGGGCCGAATCGATACAGCAAACATTGTAAAATATTTAAAAAGGTAAATTAAGGAACTCCTTTTCCCCCTTGTACCGCAATTTTCGATCATAAAACCCACCATATTACCAACATCTAGGGTACTGAAATACTACAGCTAGCTTAATAAAACTATACAAATGATAAAATCTTTCATTCCGCGCCGCCGCTACTGTTATTCGCAGTAAGGCTCGATAGCTTGGATTGTAGGCTTGCGATTTCCTCATTGTTACTCTGAGTAACCTCTTTATACTCCGCTTCCGTTATCGTCTTACTGGCAAGAAGCTTAATAAAACATTTCTTTTCTTCTTTCAGCTTCTCAATTTGCCTTGATAATGACTGAACCTGTCTTTCCGCTTGTTTAGCCGCCTGTTTTACTTTGAACTCTAGTTGTTCCATAACATCCTTCTCATTGAGCGTGTTCATCAAGCGGCGCAGGTCATCAAGGATAACCCCAGTAAGTTCATTCTCCTTTATGCTATGTTGGCTACAAACATGCTTCCCATGCTTGTAGTAATTGCCGCAAACATAGCCTTTACGATGTTGGACGTACCACAAGCTTTTCCCACAATCAGCGCAGTACAGGTGATTCGTATATAAGTGCTTTTTAGCCTTCGGCTTCGCTTGTTGTTTCTTCCGCCCTTCCATGTACTTTGAACGGCTTCAAAGTCTTCCCTTGATATTATGGCAGGGTGGGTATCCTTGACGATAATTTGCTTCTCTTTCGGCAATTCCTCTCGTCCCTTAACTGTAACGCTTTTTGTCGTCTGTCTGAATTGAACTAAGTCTCCGACATAATGCGGATTACTCAAGATTAGTTTAATGGACGAACCCTGCCAATATTGTCCTGCATTTTTCTTGCCGATAACCTGAGCAGGTGTAGGAACTCCCTCGCGTGTCAATGTTCGTGCGATTGCATCGAATCCCTTGCCCTCACGGTACATCCGATAGATGCATAAAGCCATCTATATCCCCCTCGATATACTCTAGGAACAAGTCTAGCATGTCAACCGTTCTTTCCTTGACCGCCGCTGTAATTGCCTGTTTATCTCTCCGCTTTAGGCTTTTCCAATCACGTTTACCGTTGGTAACGCTCTTGAGTAAGCATCGAAGACCAGTAAACTCGTTTGTATTGGAGACGAACCGGAAGCCTTTCATTTTTATAAAGTCTTCCTTATCGTACCTTGTAAGCGGTTTTTGTTTTGGTTTCAATCGGAACTCGATTCTCGTCATTGGTACTGAATCAATACCCTTTACTTCCTTTAGTTGTTTCTGCTTATCGTACTGACAGACCGAACAGGCTGATTTTGCCGCCCCATAATATATGGTTGTCTCGTGCCTGTTGATTTTGAGGTTAGTCGGCGGCGGTAATAAGAAACAATCTTCATAAGGCGTAGGGAAATCAAACGCAACGTCTAGCCTACTAACCTTCCAACGCTCAGGCTCAATCATATTAAATATCTCCAACACTTCGAGCGGTGGGTTAGCAGGATTGAAGGATAGCATAGCATTGAAGTAACGGTAAACAAACGGTTTCTTAGGGAGTAGCCACACCGAAACAAGTTATCAAAGTGCAGGATGAGGTCGGGGCGGCATATTATTCCGCCCTCAGACGCTCACAATTCGTTTATAAGCAATGTAACTCTAACCCCCACCCACTAGCTAGCCTTCGACGAAACAAAGGCAAATCATAGTTTACGGCTGTATGACGCGCCTGAAATTTTTTCAAATACTACTTTGCTGTAAATATCCGCCGAGTATGGGTTCAAGATATCAAGAAAAATTGAATGAAATCATACTTTACACAAAAAAATCCGAACTTTATATTAAGATTTACTAAGGAATTGTGCGAGGAGGGGAAATTTTATGGAACGAACGGAAGTCTCCTTTGATATTCAGACCATACCGCTAACCATTAGGCAGTATATAAAAGGGGCAACAATTTATGATAGTAGTTGTTCCGAAAATGCAAAGACACTTTTTGTTTCGGGTGAAGAACGTGCTTTTCTAAAGATAAGCAAAAGAGGTTCGCTTGAACGTGAATACAAAATGACAAAATTTTTACATAAACATAACTTCGCACCGAATGCCATAGCCTATGAATCAGAATTAGATTGTGACTATTTATTTACAGAAGCAGTAAGTGGTGAAGATGGTACGGCAGTGCCATACATTGAGAATCCTAGTAAATTAGCATGTGTGTTTGGTGAATATCTAAAAATGTTGCACTCACTACCTACCGAGGGCTGTCCATATGGCAATAGAACTAATGAATTGTTGAATGAAGCACATATTAAGGGGATAGACCTTAGTATTATGAATGAGTACAACTATTCAGCTATCGACAATGTGATAATACATGGTGATTACTGCTTACCTAATATCATAATGGATAACTTTTCTTTCAAAGGTTTTATTGATTTAGGATATGGTGGAGTAGGTGACAGACATTACGATATCTATTGGGGAATATGGACACTAAATTATAACTTGAAGACTGATAATTACAGGGATATATTTTTAGATGCTTATGGAAGAAATGATATTAACGATGACGGACTGAATTATTTTACAAAACTGATTAAGTTGACGGATTAAAATCATTCATTCAACAAAAAAGAGGGGTTCGCCGCCCCTCTTTGCTATTTCCGCCAATACATCTCCGGTTTAATTGTCCTTCCGCACTAACAGTGAACAGCACTCCACATGTGTTGTATGCGGAAACATATCCACCGGCTGTACTTCAACCGTCTTATACCCGCCGTCTTCCAGCACTCTCAAATCCCTTGCTAATGTCGATGGGTTACAGCTCACATAAACAACCCGTTCCGGCTTCATCTTCAGGATCGTGTCCAGCAGTGCAGGGTCACAGCCCTTGCGCGGCGGGTCGACGACGATGACGTCGGCAACGATGCCTTCCTCGCGCCAGCGCGGAATGACTACCTCAGCCGGACCTGCCTCGAACTCCGCATTCGTAATGCCGTTCAACGCCGCATTGCGCCCGGCATCCTCAATCGCCTCCGGCACAATCTCAACACCGTACACCCGTCCCGCCTGCCTTGCCAGGAATAGCGATATTGTCCCGATCCCGCAGTAAGCGTCAATGACCGTCTCTGTGCCGTTCAATCCCGCATATTCCACCGCCTTGCGGTACAAAGCAACCGTCTGCAACGGATTCACCTGATAAAACGATCTGGCAGATATCGCAAAACGAATGCCGTCCAGCTCGTCATAGATGACCTCACTGCCCCACAGCACCTTCGTCTCATCACCGAAGATGACATTTGTCTTCTTCTTATTCACATTTTGCACAATGCTCGTCACTTCAGGCATCGCTTCGCGGATGCCTTCAATCCACTTCTCTACCTGCGGAATACGCGCTCCGTTGGTGATCAGCACGATCATGACCTCGCCGCTTACAAAACCGCTCCGCACCATCACATGGCGCAGCAAGCCGCGGCCGCTCTCTTCATCATAGGCGGTCACGCCAAGCTTCCTGCCGAGCTCCTTCACCTTGCGCACCGCATCATCATTGCGCTCATGCTGAATCAGACACTCATCCATATCAATAATGCGATGGCTGCCGCGCGCATAGAATCCGCCGACGAGCGATCCCGCTGTCGTCCCTTGACCAGCTTCTGCCATTCCAAATGGCACTTGCGCCTTATTGCGGTAGCGCCATGACTCGTCCATCCCAATCGTGTCATGCACGATGATGCCCGTTCCATCCGCAACTTGCAATTTCCCGATCCGCTGCAAATTGTCCACGACATGCTGCCGCTTCCAGCGAAGTTGTGCCTCATAGCTCATGTGCTGCAACTGGCAGCCACCGCATTGCTTATAGATCTCGCAAGGCGCGTCCACACGGTCTGGACTTTCCTGGAGCATGTCCATCAGCTTGGCATAGCCGTACTGCTTCTTCACCTTCAATACCTTGGCACGCACCTGCTCGCCAGGCAGCGCCCCCTGTATAAAAAGGGTAAAGCCGTCCACGCGGCCTACCCCTTCGCCATCATGCGTCAAGCCGATTATATCGGTTACCACAACATCATTCTTTTGTACGGGTATACTCATCTTTTAACTGCGCTCCGTTTCATTGCCTGCTTCATTTCTTCCAACTCTATAACGGTATGCCCGCCATGTCAATCCGGTAAATTGCTCCTCCGGCGCATTGCCTGCACATCCCTTAATTATACGACGAATCCCCGGATTCATCGACAATAATCGATAGATGTGACGGCAGCACTTGGAAGGAGCCCGGCAGATTGCCGCCATATTCACCGTCGAGGTTAATTTGCACATAATCCGGCGTGGTCACGGTCATTTGGTCCGTGCGGAAATGGATGACATGCGGATCGTTCAAATGCTCGCCGCGCAGCGCCATCGATGCAATCCGGATAAACTCCGGCAGATTGCATTTTTTCAGCACGATGACATCGAACAAGCCGTCATCCAGTCTCGCCTCCGGCGCCAGCCGCTCAAAGCCGCCCACAGAATTGCTGTTGCAGATCAGGAACAGCATAATTTCCTCATGGATCGGGGCAAAGCCGTTCCCCTGAATAAGCAGTTCGGTCGGCCGCAGCCGCACCATCTTCTCCAAGCCCTTCATATAGTAGGCGAGCTGTCCGATCATCGTCTTCAGCTTGCTCGGCACCTCATAGGTCAGCTCCGTCAGCGAGCCCCCGCCCGCGATATTAATGAAGTATCGCTCGTTCGCCTTGCCGACATCCAGCGCCCGTGTATACTGCTGAATGATCAGATCGCAGGCATACTCCCAATGCTTCGGAATCCCCAGCGCCCGGGCAAAATCATTGGTCGTCCCCAGCGGCAAAATGCCCAGCGGCGGCCGGTATTCCTGCTCAGCCATGCCGTTGATGATCTCATACAGCGTTCCGTCCCCGCCAGCCGCAATGATCATGTCAAAGCCGCGCTCAATCGCCTCTGTAGCCGCCCGCGTGGCATCTCCTTCACCAGTGGTGGCGTGGCAGCTGGTTTCAATGCCTCCCATCTCCAGCCGCTGCAAAATATCCGGCAGACGCCGCTTCATCTCCTCACGGCCCGAGGTTGGGTTATAAATTAATCGTGCCCGTTTATAGTCCATTAGATTTCCCGCTCCTTCCCGCCGGAATGCTGTGCTGCTTGCACTTCAGCCTTTTGCCGCTGCTTTTTTAATCGCCTTCCTCTTGCATCCGCATAGGATCAGTATATTCACCAGCAGCAAGCCGTCCCAGCCAGCCCTCAATCTGCTGCTCCATCCATCTCGTGACAAAAGGATGCGGCAGCAGCGTTCTTCCATTATATCGATATTCCAGCCCGTCCAGCCTCGACGGAATCACTTTATTTGTAAAATAGCCCCTGCTCAAAAAGAGCGGCACCACGAGTACCGCCCGCTGCGGGGCTTTTTTCTTCATCGAACCCATCACACACGCGGCCTGATTCGGCAGCAGCATCGCCGTCTTCGCACCCGCAAAGCCGCCCAGCGCCCGCACCCGCTCCGCAAGCTGGCCAAGGCCATCACGCCAGCGGCCGTGGAAGGCCTTCTCCCGGCTGCCATGTCCGATCAGCAGCAGTTCCTCCTGCCCGGGCTGCTCCGACAGCTCCCGGATATTCTCATATAGCAGCTCAGCAATGAACGAATCGTTGTCGATCGGCTGACCGTATTCCACGCGGGCACTGCGAATTACAAACGCCCCCAGATCACCCTCACGCTCAAGGGAAACTGGCGGCTCTCCGAAGCCCTGCCCGATATCGTCCACATGGGTACTTCCCGAAGACACAAACAGCGGAAGCACGTACATATCTGTTACGCCTTCCGCTTCTAATTGATCAATGCCGTCCTGAATCAAGCGCCCCTCCACAATCTCAAGGAAGGAGGAGACAACCGGCACAGGCTGCGACAGCTTAATCTGTGCTACCGCCTCATCTACCAGCTTAACCCAGGCTTCCTCTCTTGAACCGTGGCTGATGACCAAAATTCCAGCCTTCATAAAATTAACGCTCCAGACGCTCTAAGGCCATCTTGTAGCCGTCATTTCCGTAGTTCAGGCAGCGCTTCACGCGCGAGATCGTAGCCGTGCTGGCCCCGGTTTCCGCTTCGATCTGGCTGTATGTCGAGCCTTTGCCCAGCATGCGCGCAACCTCCAGGCGCTGAGACAGCGACTGAATTTCGTTCACTGTGCACAGGTCGTCGAAAAAGATATAACATTCCTCTACCGTCTTGAGCGTCAATACCGCCTCAAACAGCTGGTCTATCGCTTTATCATTCAATTTTTTCAGTTGCATATGATGTATTCACCCCTATATAAGCGTAAACGGCTGTCCCATTCGTTCATGAACAGCGTTTCGCGGAGACAACAAGATCATCCCGGATCAGGCTTGGCCCGACAAAATAACATGCTCCATTTATCATACCGTACGTCTATAACCTCTTCTACATTGTATAAGTATTGGTATGATTTTTCAAGCATTGCCGTATTCACGCTTTACAGAGAAAAAGAGACCTCTCCCCTCAAAACTCCATAAACTTTTACAAATCCGGGCAACTCGGGACATCCGTCCAAACCTTATGTTTGCCTACCACATACAATAACCCAGGATAGACGGAAGTTGACGAAAACGCTAGGCGAGCGGACAACAATCTATTTTGCAGACTGCAATGAAATCCCGCCGCATACATCGGCACGAATATCGAAGAAGCCTATCATCGCCACAGCCTCCGTTTCGCAGGCGAAATTTTGAAAAAGGTCGTGATTGATGTGAATCATCGTTACCCGCCATCCCATCGCTCCCATTACAGCCGCAACCAGACCGGGCAAGTCTCCGCCTTTCCGGGTCTTACCGATTCCTTTGGGCCAGGCGGAGGGCAGGCTGCCGGAGCGGCAGATTCGTTCGCTGATTCCAGCACCTCCCTCATCCCAAGCGATAGCAAAGGCCCCTTGTCCCTCGACAAGCTGGGCGATATCAAAGGCATCTTGGACCGGATGGGCGGCATTGACGGCATTATCGGCACCATGGGCAAGGTTCAGAAGATGGTGTCCAGCTTCCAGCAGATGGCGCCAATGTTCAAGCTGATTATGGGTACCTTCGGCAAGAAGGGCGCCTCCACTACCGCGTCTGATGATGATGACGCGTGGCTGGAACCAACAAGAAGACCACGCAGACGCAGACGCAAAACAGGCAGCGGAAGCGCACGCCGGACAGCAGGACCAAGACGCCGCACAGGCGGCAGAACGGGAACCGGACGCAGCACAAGACGCCGTTCACGGCGTTAGGCCATGTAAAAAAAGACTCTCCCCGGCGCTATTACGCGCCCCGGATATGCTTCCTTCGCAGCAACAGGATGACGGGTTCATCCTGTCTGCTGCAAGGGGCATATCTCTGCAGGGAGAGTCTTTTTCTTATATGAATTACAGCCAGATCCACTCGATCAGTTTGAACAGGACCGCTCCGAGTACAAGGGAGATCGGGATCGTGATAACCCACGCAATGAGAATCCGTCCGGCAACCGACCATTTTACAGCAGAGAAGCGCTTCGCGCTGCCCACCCCGAGAATCGAGGACGTGATCGTATGTGTCGTACTGACCGGGAAATGCGTAATGGTCGCCGTCAAAATAACCGCAGCGGATGCCGCGTCAGCAGCAAAGCCATTGATCGGCTCGATTTTGAATATTTTCGTTCCCATCGTCTTGATGATTTTCCATCCGCCGACAGAAGTTCCGAGTGCCATCGCCGTAGCGGCAGACAGCTTAACCCACAGCGGTACATCCAGATTGTCCTGAATGCCTGCGGCTACGAGGGCAAAGGTGATAATCCCCATTGCCTTCTGTGCATCATTCGTACCATGCGTGAACGCCTGGAATGCCGCAGTGAAAATTTGGCTCGTACGGAAGCCCTTGTTGATCTGGTGCGGGCTGCGGTTGGCAAAAACCTTCTTCAGCACCCACATCAGAATAAAACCAAGTGTAAAGGCAATCAGCGGCGAGAAAATCAGCGCCTGAATAATGCTCGTAAACCCGCTTCCGTTAATTCCGGAAATACCTGCCGCTCCGATAACCGAACCCGCCAGCGCACCAATCAGCGCATGGGACGAGGAGGATGGAATACCGAACCACCAAGTGGCCAGATTCCATATTATTGCAGCCAGCAGGGCGGCTATAACGATCTGTACCCCATGCTCCAGTTGCGCAGGGTTTGCGACGCTTCCCCCAATTGTCTTCGCCACGCCGGTAAAGGTCAGCGCACCGATGAAGTTCATGGTCGAAGCAAGCAGGATCGCCACCCGCGGCGACAGTGCCCGGGTCGATACCGACGTTGCAATCGCATTGGCCGTATCGTGGAAACCGTTAATAAAGTCAAAAGCAAGCGCCAGGAAAACAACGACACATAAGATAATAAAAGCTGTATCCATTATGTTGGCCCTCGCTCCTAGCTATTTCGCATGACGATAGATTCGAGTGTATTGGCAACATCTTCACAGCAATCGGTGGTCTGCTCCAGACGCTCGTAAATTTCCTTACGCTTGATCAGCTCAATCGGGTCTTTCTCTGTTGCGAACAAGCTCTTCACACAGACACGCAGCAGGTCATCCGCCTGATTCTCCAGCTCGTTGAGCGCAATGGCAGGTTCACGGATCGCCAGCAGCTTCTTCTCGCTAAGCAGGTAAATGGCCTTCTTGATCTGATGCGCGCTGCGAACCAGATTGTCAGCGAAGAGAATGACATACTCATCCGGCTCTTGAATATGATACATTTCAAAACGGGAAGCACAAGCCTCAATACCATCCAGCACATCGTCCAGGGAAGTGGTGAGCGCCATAATGTCCTCGCGTTCGATCGGCGTAATGAATGTCTTGTTCAGCTCAGTCAGAATGGTATGCACGTAACGGTCGCATTTGGATTCGAATTCCTTCATGTCCTTGGCAAACACCGTAATATCCTTCAGGTCGGCCACGTTTGCAGAGAAGTATTCTACCGCTTCTACAATCGTGTCGGACATGTCTTCGAGCGTCTTGAAAAATATATTCTTTTTCTTCACCTTCGAAAAATCCCCTTTGCAGTGAGCATTATTGTAAGTTGGAACGACAGCCAGCAGCTCTGAATGTCCACAATCATCAAGGCCGAAATTCCGGGCGGGCCAAGGCTCGTCCTGCTTTTTGGCACAAGATGGCAGGGTTCAGAAAATAAGTCATGCCTTACCAGGACAACAGTAAGTGGCATGCTCCGCTTATTGCTAAGCTGACCAGCCGAAACTTATCTTAACATACTTTACATTAGAATTGTTAAGACAGTGTCAACGTTTATGAAAAAAAATCGTCTTTTTTCACATTTTCTCGACAAGTGTTTTCGCAATGTAAAATTTGTCGTTAATACTTCTATGGATGATTTACAAATTCATTCAAATTATTTTACATTTGGATGATCTTTCGTCATCTTTCAGTGACAGATACACCGGGAGCAGCCTCCCATAGGCTGCCCGCAATAGCGGCGGGCAGCGGCTCTCGAAGCAACAAAAAAAGGCGCAAGCTCTGCGCCTTCATTATTCGCCAAATTGGCCTGGTTTATCCAATCGTGACATGCTCTTCAAACGACGGTGTCAGCGGCACCAGATGATAATACGTCTTGCCCGGCACAAACGGCAGCTCCTGCCCGTCCTTCATAATCCGGATAATATCATCCTTGGTGCTGCGCACCCATTCACACTCTACCATCTTGCCTTCCTGGAACAGCATCGCCGGACCGCCGCTGGTCAGGTCAACCGACAATCTTCCCACATCATCCAGCGTCTTATGGCGGGTGCCGAGCACAACCAGATTGGACGCCGTCAGCTGCTGCTCGTTATCCAGGTCAATATGCGGTTCCTTATTAATAAAACGGCTGTATAAGTGCTTGTCTGCATCATAGGTATAAGAAACATGATAATTTTTCAAGGAAAAATACAAATCAATTTCTTCCGCCTTTACACCAGCTGCTGTGGCGGGAGGAACTTCCCCTTCAGCGGCAAAAGGCATCGCCGGGATCAGCACCTGATCCGGGTACTTTTTCTGCTGGGCGCCCTCGCGCATTTTCTCCAGACTGGAGTAAAGATTATGCGGCGGCTTGCGGAATTTCTCCCGCCAGAAGAACGGTCCCGCATTCGAGATTTCATCCAGATGCTGCTTGCGCTGCTGCTGCAGAATCGCATAGCCGTC
Source organism: Paenibacillus pinihumi DSM 23905 = JCM 16419 (assembly GCF_000422505.1). Lineage (GTDB taxonomy): Bacteria > Bacillota > Bacilli > Paenibacillales > Paenibacillaceae > Paenibacillus_D > Paenibacillus_D pinihumi. The sequence goes on from NZ_AULX01000006.1 coordinate 274,918, forward strand.
ATTGCTTGCGCCGGCATGGACAAGCACCGCCTGATACATCTCGCCCATCTCGATCAGATACGGCCGGATGCTGCGGATCGGGCCAATCTTATCTGTCCCCTCATAGCTCTGGAAGATCGCCACAAGACGGGTAATGCCGCCTTCCGCCAGCACTTCCCATACAATGTCGGCATGGGTCAGTCCGGACTGCGGACGCGCCGCCTTATAATTATTCACCATTACCGCGATCGGGCGTGCTTCCGCCTTCTCCTCCAGCTTCAAGCCTGTGAATGGCGCCTTGAATCCCGGCTCCGGCTGTGGTTCCGGCTCTGCCGGGTCTATAATTTCGCCTATATCTCCCTTATTGTTCGGATCAGCCTGCAGCCCCTTGTCCCCGCCGCAAGCAGATACCAGTATCATCATTATGATTAGAAGCAGTAGCGAACCCAATTTTCTGTTCGTCTGATTCTTCTCCATCATTCGCAACATGCATCCCATCCTTCATCAAATTTCGCTGTCTGCACCTGTTATTTCCTTATTAAACCATACATTGATGCTTTTGTCTTGGGACCTACTGCTGCGATTAATGAATATATAGTCACCCGATGATTTGCCCTGACAATCCCTGGTCATACTATAAGCAAAATCAAGGAGGTGCTCGCAGATGGCCGGATTTTTTGACTGGCTGGGCCGGAACTGGCTGGCCGTGCTGCTCATTGCGGGAATCATAGCTGCCGGGATTTTCGTTTTCTCCAAGCGTAATGAACTGCTTGATAAAGGCTGAATCGCCCGGCTCCAGCACAAACAAGCCTGTGGGAGCCATTCCCTTCTGCAAAGGGGATGACACACAGGCTAAGCTCGTTATAATCAGACTTACACCCACTACCGGGCCTAAAGGTTACCTGTCTGCTTTTACGTATCGTAATTGACCAGATAATGATGCAGCTCTGTATGATAGCAGCCCATGCTGTATTCAATCAGCCGGCCTTCCGCATCGTAGGAGTAGCGCAGCCGTTTGAGCACAGGCGCTCCCGCCTCTAAGCCAAGCAGCTTCGCGGTCTCCGGTGTTGCAAAATCAACTAGGAACCGGTCGCGAAAATTGTCCAGCACGATATTTTTTTCCTCCAGCAGCTCGTACAGCGACTGCATATCCGAAATATCAGGATCGTGCGTCTCACTCGCCAGGAAGTGGATAATATGAATATACGGCTGATCATTGAGCACATATAACCGCTCGATCCGGTGGCATGCGGCCCCGAACAGTGAGCCAAGCTCAGTGCCCGCTTCAAGCCGGACAGGAGCGGCCGAAATCAGCTTCTTCTCCAGCCGATGGCCCTCCTCGACCAGCAGCTCTGTGAACCGTTTCCCTTTGGAAAGCTTCGAGAGGGACGTATTCCGGAGCACAATGGTGCCCACTCCGCTCTTTTTCTCCACGTAGCCTTCCACTGACAGCTCACGGATCGCATTGCGCACTGTCATTTTACTCACCTGGAATTCCTTCTCAAGCTGCGGCTCGGGAGGAATGTTCGTCCCCAGCGGGTAAATGCCGTGCAGAATCCGGTCCTTCACAATCTTTTTGACTTGCAAATATAAAGGTCCTTTTTTACGCGAAATGGACACCTTATCATCACACTACCTTTCAACATCACGGGTCCGGTCCGACATCGCCTTCACCACATCAGACTCCGAGGAAATTGGCGTATCGCCAGGAACCGTATGAGCCAGCATCGCAGCCGCCGCCGCGTATTCCACCGCATACTCCGGATCGTAGCCCTGCAATTCGGCATGAATAATCCCGCTCGCATAGGCATCCCCGGCACCGACCCGGTCATAGACCGGGAAGGTCAGCGGCCTGGAGTAGGTGAATCCGCCACCGCCTGCCGCTTCCATGGCCTTAGTCTGTGCCTCCCTGCCCGCGCTTGTCTTATATATATAGCCCGTCAGCGTATGCGTATTGTCCCCGTTAATTTGCCGGTGTGTCCCTGCAATCGTCCGAATGCCATATTCCCTCGCGACCTGCGGGATCAACTGCTCCAACTGTGCTATTCTATCACATTCGCCTGTCTCCATACCAAGCGTGAAGATCGCGTCCTTCTCATTCATGAACACGATATCCGCCGCTTGAAGCATATCGGTATAATGAGGCCTCGCCTGCCCGTAGGCATCCGGGCCCCACAGGGAAGGGCGGTAATTGCAGTCGAAAATAACGATGCCGCCGCGCTGCTTCACCTCACCGGCCAGCCGCTTCATCTGCATCCGGGCCAAATCATTCATTGCCAGCGTAATGCCGCAAAAATGCACGGCATCGAGTCCATCGGCAATCCGGCCCCACTCTGTCTCCGGGTACGCAACTGTATTGAAACTGCTGCCCAGGCGGTCTGTATACGTGACCCTGCTTGGACGGGCGCCGAATCCATGCTCCAGGAAATACTGGCCGACATATTTGCCGCCCCGCTGAACCCATGGCGTATGAATGCCAAGCTTGCGCAAATAGGCCAGCGCTGCCTCCCCGAGCGGGTTATCCGGCAGCGTACTGACGAGATAGGCGGAATGGCCGAACCGGGAGAGGGCCGACATAACGTTGACCCCGGTTCCCGAAAATGAATAGTCCAGACTGCTGCCCTGCGCCAGAGTGGAATAGCCCGGAACCTCCAGGCGCATCATCACCTCTCCGAAAGCGGCAACCTTAGACATAGCGGTCAACTAATGCTTTCAGTCTGCTGTGCAGCGTTCGCACATCCTCAATTCGGGTGCTGCCAGTAGCGGAATCTATAATGGAGGAATACACATGCGGAATGACTTGCGGCACACCCGCTGCCAGCGCGATTTCGACGATCGGCTCGAAGTTGTCCAGATCAATGCCGCCAGTCGGTTCCAGTGCGAAGCCTTCCTCACCGCAGGCTTTAGCCACAGCCCGGTACTCTTCTTCCAGCTTGAGCCCTTGCATCGGGAAATATTTCAGCGCATTGCCGCCCATGTCGCGAACGAGTGCAATCGCCGCCTTGATCGGAACAATGGCTTTGTCTTCTACGCCTGCACTGTATACGCCAGTTGAAATATTGACATAGCCCGCTTTGCCGGATGGTGACACAAGGCTGTTAATCCAGCTGTCCTTGCCCTGGCTTTCGAGGTTGGCGCGGGTCGCTCCTACTGCCGGGAAAATCTGATTAATATGATTGCCCGCATAGGACTTGGCGATTTCAGCCACAACTGCCCCCTGGCGGTTGTCGCCTGCTCCGAGGCCGATGGATACGGCATCCTCAATTTCACGTCCGTAAGCTTGCATTGCCTCTACGGCTGCCCCGGCATTCGGATAATCCTTGGAGAGAACGCCGACGATCACATGCCCTTCGGATGCCTCGAACACTTCTTTTGCATTTTCAATACTGTTGGCAAGAACGTTGAGCGCTGCTTTATTTTTGTATAAACGATTATAAATTCCGGACATTTACTTGTTCCCCCCTATAATGTCTTCAATGCGATTCACAATGACCTGGAGATCATCACCCTGCAAGGAGCGCGGATCAATATCAAAATACCCCTGGCGCACGCCGTAATCCCGTGTATACACGGCAATCGGACCTTCGCGAAGCTGATCATTGACCGTTTTGGCCGACAGGCCAGCCGCCTGCTCATCAATGCGGACACGTCCGCGGAAGATCGCTCTTCCCGCTTCATCCTGCACAATGCTTACACTTACGCCTGCAAGCTTCGTAACCTGCTGGAGCGCTTCGAGTGCGGCCTTTTCCTCTTCGCTCTTGTCTTCCTTGACCATATACTCATCCAGTGCTTGCAGCAGGCCGAAGATCGTCTCCTTGCCGACCTTCATGCTTCTGCCGATGCCGTGCAGCTGCACTTTCACCCAATCCACATATGCTGCCTTGCCGCCGACAATGCCGGAGGTTGGGCCTTCAATCGCTTTCGAGCCGCTGTAGATCGCCAGATCCGAGCACTGCACATACTTCTGAATATCCTCCTCAGCCGCCGCATCGACGATCAGCGGAATGCCGTGCTTCTGCGCAACTTCCCAGGCTTCTTCGACCTTGATCATATTTTTCTGCACACAGTGATGCGACTGGACATAGAGAATAGCGGCTGTGCGCTCGCCGATCGCTTCTTCAATATGCTCCTTGCGCCCTTCATTCGCGTAGCCGACCTCCACAATCTGTCCGCCACCCAGCCATACCATAGTCTCTACAGGCGCTCCGTACTGGACGTTGTGCCCCTTGAACATAATAATCTCGTTCTTCTCGATCTTCTCCTGATGGAGCCGTAGGCTTGTACGGCGATTGCCGCGTGTCACCGCTGCCGCTACTGTCAGCGCAATCCCGCTGGATGCGGAGTTGACGACAACAGCTGCTTCGGAGCCGAGGATGCGGGCGACGTACTGGCCGGACTTCTCGACCAAATCCGCCATCTCCACATACTGCTGGCCCCCGGTCTTCATCGCGTTCATGACGCCGTCCGTAGGCGCCGATACGCCCAGAATGCTCATCCTTCCGCTCGCATTGACCACCCGTTTCAACCCGTATCTAGCATGCAATGAATGATCCATTTCGAACAACTCCCTTTGGTTGAATGTATTGCTCTGCTGTCCGCTTTGCGCCTTCTGAATCAATTAATTCTTGTTCACCCTGCTCTACAGTAAAGACCGTCAGATCCGCCTTCGCGCCCGCCCGGATTTCAGCAAGCTCCGGCCTGCCGAGCCAAGATGCGGCATTCACGGTAACTGCACGAATGACCTCTTCTATGCTGTAGCCCAAATACAAAAATTTCGTCAACACCGCAGACATGCTGTGCACCGGACCGTTCAGACGGTTGCCCCGGTAAATGTCCGTGCTGATCGTATGCAGCGGAACACCTGCCAGCTTTGCCTTCTCCGCAATATCAAAGGAGAAGCTCGCCGTACCGTGACCGACATCCAGATGCACGCCTCTCGCTACAGCATCCAGCAGCTCGGGCAGCGGCTGTCCGTCCACTCCAAACACATTGTTCGGCTTGCCGTTCAAGTAATGCGTCACAATATCTCTGCGCTCCAGCAGCCGGAGCACCTCCTGAATAGCCGGCGGCGCTGAACCGATGTGAACCATCAGCGGCAGCCCCGTCCCTGCTGACAGCCTACGTGCAATCTTGAGCGGCTCAATCCCCTGCTCCTTCACAACACTGCGGCTGATTCTCGCCTTCAGGCCCACGATAAATTCCGGGTATTGGCGGATGGCATCATGCACAAGAGTTTCATCCAGCCATTCCAGCCGGGACAGCTCATCGATCCGCTCAAGACCGATGCGGGAGATGTTCAGGAAGGCCAGCAGCCTCGTAGCTGAACTCTTGCCTGCTTCATACAGCCCGCCAATGCGGTCAGCCCCGCAGCTCCCGGCATCCACGATTGTTGTCACCCCGTGCTTTACGCCAATCTCGTCGATCTCATCCCCATACGGATGAAGCTCGCTCATCGCATGCACATGCATATCGATCCAGCCGCTGGACACATAGGCTCCGCTCCCGGCGCCATCCCACAGCGTATCTCCCTCTCCGGTGCCAGCCGGGACAATGCGGCTAATCCGTTCCCCATCGAACACAATATCGACAGCCTGCCCTCTGCCGGCAACCGGACTATCGGCAGTTGATGGCTGTGATGTATGCCCCTCCAGCAGCCGGACATTGCGCAATACAGTTCCCATCCTTGTTGCTTTCCCCCTTTCTTGGTACAGTGTGGATAAGCAATCCAGCAAGTTTCATTTGCCAACAGCTTAACACATTCTAGCATTAAAATAAATATAACGTTATAATGTTTAATAACGGAGCAGATTGGAAACACGCAAATTGAAGGAGGACACCCTGTGACCGTATCCGCACTAAAGTCAGCCGTCTCAGCCAAAATCCGTATGAACTGGAGCCATTTCAAATCCCGGCTGCTTTTAAAATATGCGTTATCCTATATTCTTATTTTTTTGGTTCCGCTTACATGTGTAACTATATTTATCTATCAGAATGCGGTTGTGAGCCTGCGCTCCGAGATTGAGCAATCCAATGTCAATCAATTGAACCAGGTGAAGACGACGCTTGACGGCCATATGAGCGGACTTCTCGAAATCGCCAGCAAAATTTCCTATGACGAGCGCCTCACCCCTTATATGGTCAGCCATCCATTGCACAGCCGCGAAGCCATTGCAGCCTTGGCAGGCTATAAGGCGAACAGCAGCATGCTGGAGGAATTGTTCCTCTACTACCATCACGACAACCAAATCTATTCCTATAACGGCATGACGAATGTGAACGTCGTGTTTGACCGTCTCTATCAATATGAGAACTGGAAGCGCGAGGACGTTGTGGCTGCCCTGGACGAGTCCAAGATGACGGTCGTCCGCCCTGCTGAAAATGTCACCGTCCACTCCCGCAAGGAACCGATGCTGACCGTGCTTGTCCCGATCAAAATCAATGCCCCTTACCCTTATGGGACGGTCATGTACATCATGAAGGAATCCAGGCTGACAGGCGTCATGAGCTCCATCCTGAACGGCTTCACCGGGAACAGCTATATCTTCTCCGGCAGCGGCGAGGTGCTGACCGCAAGCTCAAACGGCAAAAGTCTGCCCTCGGCTGATCTGACAGCGCTTACGGAGCTGGAGCCCGGCATTCACAACATGATGCTTGACGGCGTCATGCACTCTGTCGTCTCGGTCAAATCCAAAGTGAACGGCTGGAGCTATGTAACGGCAATGCCCAGCTACCAGTTCTTCGAGCGGGTCGGCCGTATTCAGACGATCATTCTTCTTGTATTCGGAATTACGGTCATCGTCGGCCTCATTGCAGCCATGCTGCTCGCCAAGCGCCAGTACCATCCGATACAGGATTTGATGGAATTTGCCCGGATACAGGGCGGCGGCAAGGAGATGACCAAAGCCCCGAATGAATGGGACTGGATCAAACAGACCATTCATGAGTATAACGCACGGATTGATATGCAGGAGCCGTATGTCCGCAACCAGTGCCTGCTCCTGCTGCTCAAGCACGGCAAGCCGGATGATCCGGAAATCGGGCGGATGATTACCCAGTCCGGCCTGGAAATTCCCGAATCGGGCGCGCTCTATTTCTCCGCGATTCTGGCCTGGGATAAAGCAGCGGATTCAGAGCGTACCTGGGAAGACCAGCAGCTCTTGCAGGAGATGCTGAGCCACATTGAGCTGCCTGATCTTCATGCGCAGGTGTATGGCGTCGAATTCGCAGCCAATCATCAATTTGCGCTGATGATCTCCCTGCTGCCGGACGAACGACTGCCGGAGAACCAGCGCATCCGCCAGGTCATTGAGGCCATTCATATTATGATTATCGAGCATGCGCACAGTCTGCCAGCCATTGGGGCAGGTACAGTCTATCCCGATCTGAAGGGATTGAACCAGTCGTTCATCGAAGCGGCCACGGCGCTGGAGCATCTGCGGCTCGCTTCCGGCGGGCGGGTCACTTACTTTGACCAGCTAACAGATATGTCAGGCACCAGCACGGCGAGCGACAGCTTCTGGCTCCCTCGCAAGTCCGTGCTCAAGCTGGAGCAAAGCCTGAAGCAGGGGAACGAAGCGGTCGCGCTGCAAATGATCAGCAGCATGATCCAGGAGATCAAGCAGGAGGCCATGCCGGTCGCCCTGCTGCGCTGCATCTGCTTTGATCTGCTGAACTCCCTGCTCCGCACCGCATCAGAGCTCGGGATGAACGGGCTTCTGCGCAGCATCTCCTCCTTCACCTCCTTCGAGACACTGGAGGAGCTGGAGGCGAAGCTGAGCGCCCTCGCCAGCCAGGTCTGCCAGCAGGTCGAGCTTGCGGCCGAGACAGAGCAGCCCAGCCTGATGGATGATATCGTCACCTATGTCGACCAGAACTTTGCCGACTATACGCTGAGCCTGGAGCATGTCGCGCTCAAATATTCGGTGTCGGCCTCCTATTTAAGCCGCAGCTTCAAGGATAAGAGCGGCGTCAATTTCTCGCAATATATATGGCAGTGCCGCCTGAATGAAGTGACGCGGCTCCTGATCCATACCAGCGCCCCGCTCAAAGAAATTATTGAGAGCGTCGGCTACCTGGACGCGCCGAACTTCATCCGCAAGTTCAAAAAGGAGACCGGCTGCACACCAGGCCAGTACCGCAAGCAGCATAGCGCTTCACCGATGGCGCTGGACTCCAATTAAGCATCGTGAAACTGCATCACCTGCCGGCGGAAATCAGACGAACCGGATACCTCAAATGATATCCCTTGTATCGCAGAAGCCGGCTTGCTCCGGCGGCCAGCCATGCAGCCCCTGTAAACAAGACCGGACTCAAGGAGATTTCTTTCCTTGGGCCCGGTCTGTTTTCATCCCTTATTTCGGTTCGTTCAAAATATAGTCCACCAGTTCATCAAGCGGAACGGTTGCCAGTGCAATCGCCGTATCCGTTACACCGTAATAGATGTACAGCAGTCCGTCCTTCACAACATTGCCTGTCGGGAAAATAACATTCGGAATCTGGTAGCCGAACTTCTCATAGTACGTCTCCGGCTCCATGATGAAGTTATGCGTCCGGGCAATGACCTTCTCCGGGTTCTCCAGATCAAGCAGCAGCGCACCGACACGGTACACAACCTCGTCATCGACGCCGTGATAGAGCACCAGCCAGCCCTTGTCCGTCTTCACAGGCGGGGTAGAACCGCCGATTTTCCGGCATTCCCAGTCCATGTTCTCCCCTTTGGCCAGCAGTTTCGGCTCCTCCCAATGGATCAAATCCTCGGAATACGTAATCCACATCGCGGCTTTCTCCGTTCCGTAAGTTTCACCCACATATTCCTCCGGGCGGCGCAGCAGCACGAATTTGCCGTTAATCTTCTCCGGGAACAAAATATTGTCGCGGTCATTAATATCCAGCGGTGTCGTATCCGATACAAACTCCCAATCGATCAGGTTTTGCGATTTGACAATCGAGGAACGGGTCAGCCAGTGCCCCTCCTGCTCTCCCCAGCCGTCCGGGTAGACCGGGATTTCACGCTTCGGAATGCCTGCACCCGTCGGATAATAGCTCATCGCACAAGGACGCAGCGCATAGTTCATATAGAATGTGCCGTCAATTTTGACAACACGCGGGTCCTGCACACTGCCGTACGGAAAGCCCAGCATATCCGGCGTAAGAATCGGCTCATCCTTGACATGGGTGAAATGCACGCCGTCCCCGCTCTCCAGCAGCCCGAGGAAATTTTTGCACGGGGTGAGCGATTCAGCCGTCCGTTCGATCATATAGAACTTGTCGTTATCGATAATAACAGCAGGGTTAAACACCGTTACCTTGCGCCAATCATAACCTCCCGGCACAACAATCGGGTTCTCTGGATGTCTTGTAATTTTCATAGCTGCTTGCAGCCTCCTGTCTGAAATCTGGCGTTCAAATTTGGGTTAGTTGGAATTCCAACGGTCATAAGCAGCCTGATAGATCTCCTGCATGCGGTCGCCGCCCATTTTCTTTACTGTAGCGACATACTTGTCCCAATTGCTGATCGGCTCCGCGCCGGTAACGAATTTGGCTTCCATCTGGCGGACATACGTATTCAGATCCGAACTCAGCACGTTCACCTCTGCCTGCTCTTCCGAGGTCAGGAACAGAATCGGGAATGGAATGCGTGAACCTTTATCAAGCAGCTTCTCCTTGGACTCCTTGTCTACCCACAGGTCAAAATCTGTCTTCAAGCCCTTGAGCAGCTCATCTGTTGTCACCGACGGGATTGCGATGCCGAAGTTCGGCGTCAACGTCGAGCGGACAGTCTCAATATTTTCAACCGGCAAATATTCCTTCTTCTTCGTCGCTTCATCCGTGTACTTCCACAGCATGCCTTCCGGCCCTTTGCTGAACAGCAGTGCGCCATCATAGGAGTACAGGTAATCTACCCAGCGTATGGACGCTTCCGGATATTTATTCGTGTTGGAGATGGCAAATGCTCCAATGGTAATGCCGCGGTTACGGGCAATGACAGGCTTGTCTACAAAATCGCTCTTGACCGGCACAAACATCGGGTCCTCCATGCCCGGCTCGCCGCCCATCGTCATATAAGCATGCCAGTCGGAGAACAACGCGACCTGATTGTTTTGGGCCTTGGCTTTTTTCTGTTCGGAAGTCTGGGAGAAGCTCTCGTGATCCAGCAGATCCTCATTCCACAGACGGCTCAAATAGCTCAGATATTCCTTGTAGCCGTCTTCCATTGGCGTATAGTGAACCTTCTGATTGTCATCAACATAGACTTCTTCCTCGTACACACCGAATGCGCCAAGCAGCCAGGTACGAATATCTCTCAGGTTAACGGAGGACAATGGAATCTCGTCCTTCTTGCCGTTGCCGTTCGGATCTTCTTCCTTCACGCGCTTCAGGTAGGTGTACAGCTCTTCTGTCGTCTCCGGCAGCTTGTCGATGCCAAGCTTCTTCAGGAACTTGCCGTTATACCACATTGGATTGCGGTACCATGGCTGGTTGAAATCAACGACAGGCAGCGCGTAGATATGTCCGTCCGGTGCCGTAATCGATTTGCGGATAGACGGATTTTCTTCGAGAATCTTCTTCATGTTTGGCGCATATTCGTCGATTAGGCCTTCAAGCGGGATCAGAATGCCCTGTTCCCCGTAATTCATCTGCTCCGCCGCCGTCAGTCCCGCAGCCAGGAATACATCCGGGTATTCGCCACTGGAGAAGACGAGATTCTTCTTCGTATCGAAGCTGTCCTTCGGCGCATTGTTATACGTAAATTTAATGTTCGTCAGTTCTTCCATCTTTTTCAATACGGCCATATCATTCCAGTTCTGCACGCCGACATCCGGCGCCATCAGCGTCAGGTTGATTTGCTCCGGCACGATCGGGAAGCCTTCCTTGCTGACTTCGACCGTTCCTGACTTGCTGCCGCTTCCTTTGTCTTCCTTCTTGTCCGGCGATCCGCAAGCTGACAGCAGTGTTGTGGTCAGCATGACGACTGCGAGCAGCAGCGCCCAACCTTTTTTCCCCTTGCCCATGTTCAAGTCCTCCCTTTTGTCCCTCACTTATCATTCTATAATAATCGAAGTCCGGGTGAACCTCGTTATTACCCTCCATACTTGCCTTAGCTTTCGAAAAATGAATCCTTCGGTCAGGCAGCAATCCTCTTAACCCTTCACAGAACCGATCATGACACCCTGAACAAAATAACGCTGAAGGAACGGGTACACCACGATAATCGGCAGCGTCGATACGATAATGACAGCGTATTTGACAAGGGCGGCAATCTCAGCCTTGTTGTTCATTGCAGCCGCAATGTCGCCGCTGATTGAAGCGCCGGTTGTCTCGGCAGTCATCTCCTGCAGAACAAGAATTTGGCGCAGCACCATTTGCAACGGGTACTTCATTTCATCATTGAGATAGATGAGTGATGAGAAATAGCTGTTCCAGTGCGATACCCCGTAGAACAAGGCCATCACCGCGATAATCGGTGCCGACAGCGGCAGCACAATCTGGAAGAACAGGCGCATATTCGTACAGCCGTCCATATGGGCCGCCTCCTGCAGCTCCTTCGGAATGGTTGACTGGAAAAATGTCCGGGCGACAATAATGTTCCATACCGAGGCCGATACAGGCAGGATAAGCGCCCAGATCGAATTGATCATGCCCAGCTCCTTCACCAGCAGGTAGCTTGGCACCAGCCCGCCGCTGAAAAACATCGTGACCAGGAACATCGCCATAATAAACTGGCGTCCGATAAAATCCGAGCGGCTCAGCGCATACGCCGCAGGCAGCGTAACGAGCAGATTGATGGACGTTCCGAGAACGGTGTAAAAAATGGTATTGCCGTAACCGATCCAAATTTTCGGATTTTGCATAACGAGCTTGTAGCCGTCCAGCGTCAGCCCTTTCGGCAGCAGCCACATTTCTCCCGAGCTTACGAATTTCGGTGTACTGATTGAAGCGCTAAGGATATAAATGAGCGGATACAGAACGACGACGAGCGCTGCTGCCAGGAACAGATAGATGAATACTAAAAATAATTTGTCAGACCTGGATTCTTTCATGGCTGTGACCATCAGCCGACCCTCCTTCTACCATAGGCTTGTCTTACTGGTGCGTTTGGCAATCTGGTTTACTGTTACGAGCAAAATCGCATTCACCACGGAATTAAACAAGCCGACAGCCGTTGAGAAGCTGAACTGGGCATTGACTAATCCCGACCGGTACACAAAGGTCGAAATGACATCCGATGACTCCATATTGAGCGAGTTTTGCAGCAGCAGTACCTTTTCATATCCCACGCCAAGCACATTTCCCATATTCAAAATAAGCAGAATCGAAATGGTCGGCACGATTGTTGGCAAATTAATGTGCAGCATCCGCTTAAAGCGGCTTGCCCCGTCGACGATAGCAGCTTCATGAAGCTGAGGATCAACCCCGGACAGTGCGGCCAGATAGATGATCGTTCCCCAGCCTGCGTTTTGCCAGACGCCCGAGATTACATATACCGTCTTGAACCAGCTGGGATCATCGAGAAATTTCGGTGCATCGATTCCAAAAAGCTCAATCAGACGGACCAGCATACCGGATGACGGGCTGAGGAACGTAATGATCATTCCTGCCATGACCACGACCGATATAAAATGCGGCGCATACGTAACCGTTTGCACACTTTTCTTGAAAAAACCATTCTTCACTTCATTGAAGGCCAGCGCCAAAATAATCGGCAGCGGAAACCCGATCGCCAGCTCATACAAGCTGAGGCTCAACGTGTTCCAGAGCAAATCTCCAAAATAATAAGAATTGAAGAACCGCTCAAAATGCTGAAAGCCGACCCATTCACTGTTCAAAATTCCTTTGGCAGGAATGAAGTTTTTGAATGCAATCTGAATCCCGTACATCGGGGCATAGTGGAAAATTAAAAAGTATAAAACGGCTGGAGCAACAAAAAGGTACAGCTCCCAATTTTGCAGCATTTTGGACCAGGTCGACTTCCCGCTTGCCAGTCTCCTCATTTTCCCTGGTGATCTTCCCATTCTCGGCTGCTGCAAATCCACACCTTCGGGACCTGCAATTTCCACACTTTCTTTCATGTCCTTCCATCTCTCCTTTCACGCCCGTGCCGGCTTTTGTCTGGTTGTTCTGTTCGGGGCTGCTCTTTCCGGCCCGATGAATGCTAACGCTTACATGTTTAAATTGTAGGGACTATTGCCTTTCGCCGTAAATATGTCGAATTTGCATTGTCACTTGTGAGAACCCGAAAACTCTTACGCAGCAAGGGTTTTCGGGTGGATTGTCATTTTCGCCCGCGCAATTGTCATTGGTGAAATATGTCGTTTTTGAACGATGGCAGCCTCCTGCAAATGATACATATTGTTCTTTCCGGGCAGGTATGTGAACCTGTCTAATAACGCAACAACAAAGTCTCACAGAAACAAGAAAAGATAAGACAAAACAAAGACAAGGCCAAAAAAGACAGAGATAAGGAAAAGACAAGACAGGAACATTTGTAAGAAATGTCCAGCGACAAATAGCCACAATCAGCGACAAAATGAACAAAAATATGAAAACGATTATGAAAGCGATTGAATAACTTTAAGAAGCTTCAAGAGCCGAGTTGTATCGTCTCAATTCAATTCAATCAGGAGGTATGCATGACATGAACAACAACCGCAAAACCGCTCATCTCATCTCCCACACCCACTGGGACCGGGAATGGTACATGCCTTACGAGCATCATCATTATCTGCTGGCAGAGCTGATGAACGAGTTGCTGGATACATTGGAAAAGGACGAGCGCTACCGTTATTTCCATTTGGACGGTCAGACGATCATTATTGAAGATTATTTGCAGGTGCACCCGGAGAAGAGAGAACAGCTTGAAGCCTATATCCGCGAGGGCCGGATTATTATCGGTCCGTGGTATGTGCTGCAGGATGAGTTTTTGACAAGCTCTGAGGCCAATGTCCGCAATCTGTTGATTGGGCATCAGGATGCCCAGGCCTATGGCGTAATTTCCAAGCTTGGTTATTTCCCGGACTCATTCGGCAATATGGGACAGGCCCCTCAGCTGCTTCGGCAAGCGGATATCGATACAGCCGTATTCGGCCGCGGCGTCAAGCCTACCGGATTCGATAATATGGTCGGCGACCCGATCAGTTCCAACTACGAGTCCCCCTATTCCGAGATGCATTGGGAAGCACCGGACGGTTCCAAAGTGATCGGCCTACTGTTTGCCAATTGGTACAGCAACGGCAATGAGGTTCCCACGGATGCAGATGAAGCGAAAATATTTTGGGACAAACGCCTTGCCGATGCCAGCCGCTATGCCTCCACACCGCATCTGCTGTTCATGAATGGCTGCGATCACCAGCCCGTTCAGAAGGATTTGGGCGATGCACTGGAGACAGCACGGAAGCTCTATCCCGATGTCGAATTTGTCCATTCAAGCTTTGACGATTATCTGAATGAGCTAAGAAGCACGCTGCCGGATAATCTGGTCACCGTGCATGGGGAGCTGCGAAGCCAGCATACCGACGGCTGGGGCACGCTCGTCAATACCGCTTCGGCCCGCATTTATTTGAAGCAAATGAATCAGTTAGGACAAACTCTCCTGGAAAAAGGCGCTGAGCCGCTTGCTGCCCTGGCCCGTCTCGTCAGCGGCAAGCCGTATCCGCATCAATGGCTGACCTATGCCTGGAAGACACTGATGCAGAATCATCCGCATGACAGCATCTGCGGGTGCAGTGTCGACGAGGTTCACCGCGAAATGGTCGGGCGCTTTGAGAAGAGCCGCCATGCTGCGGAAGCCGTCATTCAGGAAAGCCTGCAAGCGATAGCCGGAGAGATCAACACTGCGCAAGTTGAGGCATGGAGCGACGCCAGCATTCCTTTTGCCATTCATAACACAACAGGCTGGGAGCGCAGCGGAACCGTTCGGGTTGAACTGATTGTGCATAAAAAATATTTCAAGCAAGGGCCAAACCCGCCTGCCATCGCCGAACAATTGGATGCGCTGTCATTAGAGCTTGATAGGAGCTGCCTGCTGGATGATCAGGGACGCCGTATCGCCGCTGCCTTCGAGGACCTCGGTACACATTTTGGCTATGAGCTGCCGAAGGATCAATTCCGGAAGCCATACATGGCCCGCAAAATTGCCGTTACCTTTGAATCATCCACAGTGCCTGCGCTCGGATTTAGAACTTATGCCTGGGAACCGGATGCCGCCCTAAATGGCGTATTGAAGCCGAATGAGAAGGGAACAATTTCGAATTCCGCTGATCCGCTCCGCCAGAACGCAGCATCACTTCTCGCAGCGGATAACGGGATGGCCAACAATAACATCGCGGTCGATATTCATCCGGACGGTTCCTACACCATAACAGACAAGCGAAGCGGGCAAGTGTTCGCCGGACTTGGTATTTATGAGAACTGCGGCGATATTGGCAATGAGTATGTATTCCGCCAGCCTGACGGGGATACTGCCCTGACTACCCGCGGCCTTCCGGCAAGCATCCGTCTTGTGGAAAATGAGCCTTATCGCGTCACCTATGAAATTGTCCATGAGTGGGAAGTTCCGGCGTCCGCAGATGAGCTTTTTACAGAAGAGAAACGAAAAATGGTTCCCTTCCGCAAACGCCAGGCCGGAAGATCCTCCAGCACAATTCCGTTGCGTATCGTAACGAGGCTGAGTCTGGAACAATCCGGGGAAGGTGTGCTCGTATCGACCTCCTTCAACAATCAGGCAAAGGATCACAGGCTTCGTGTGCTGTTCCCGACTGGACTGGACGCCAACACCCATTTGGCAGATTCCATCTTTGAGGCGGCTGAGCGTGACACCGTTCCGGCAGAGGAATGGGTGAATCCGAGCAATGCCCAGCATCAGCAGGCTTTCGTCAGCGTGTCTGGCCATAGTGCTGCATCAGGCAAAAACGCCGGACTCACAATAGCCAATAAAGGGCTAAACGAGTATGAGGTTCTGCAGGATGGCAGCAATACGATTGCAATTACATTGCTGCGCAGCGTGTCCGAGCTTGGGGACTGGGGCGTATTCCCGACACCTGAAGCGCAATGTACCGGTGAGCAGACAGTTGAGTACGCGATACTCCCGCATTCCAATTCTGCCATCGAATCCGGCGCATTTGCCCGTGCATACCAGTATCAGACGCCATGGTTCCATTCGCAGACGGCATATCAGGAAGGTTCCTTGCCAACCACCTGGCAGCCGCTCAAATGGGAAGGCTCGACACTTGCGCTGTCCGCTTTCAAAATGTCCCTTGAGCATGAGGATGTCATCCTCCGCTTGTATAATCTGGACCGTAAGGCAACAACGCTGGCAATTGAACCCGGCTTCGCTATTCAAAAGCTATTTGCCAGCGATATTCTTGAGCGTCGCCATCAAGAGTTGAATTTGTCGGGCGGACAGCTCAGCACAGAGGTAGGCAAAGCCCAAATCGTAACGTATGCGCTATCGCCGCAATGCAAATAACAGCTCGCAGATGCACACTAGCAAATACCTACTAGAAAAAGACCTACTAGCAAATACCTACTAGTAAATGTCCACTAGCAAATGTTCACTAGCAAATGTCTACTAGCAAATGTCTGCTATTAATAAACCATTAACGAACCCATATCAGACTATTGCTAAACCATTGATTATTTGTGCATTCATCCATTAATTCGAACAAACCCATTGCGCACAATACATTCGGGCACCGATAGATGGACGCATTCATCATATTAGAAATGCATTGCACAAAATTCATTACGTATCAAATGACGTGTCCATATCAACCAACCATCAAACGACCAACAACCAAACGTGCAATCATGCACCAACATACTGCTTACAATCGGAGGTCTTTCATATATGAACTTACCAAACGCTGTGATCCAATTCCTGGATGAGGCCGACAAGCGTCTCGCCCATCGTCCCAAGCTCCAAAAGCTGTTCCGTAACTGCTTCCCCAATACCTTGGAGACAACCACCAAGCTGCTGGATGATGGCACTACCTTTGTTTTCACAGGAGACATTCCGGCAATGTGGCTTCGCGACTCTACAGAGCAGGTACGCCACTTTATCCCGCTGGCCAAGGAGGATAAGGATCTACAGCGTATTCTGAGCGGACTTATTGCGCGGCAGATGTTTTATATTAATATTGATCCTTATACCAACGCCTTCAATGAAACAGCTAGTGACAAGCATTACCGGGCTACCGACCAGTGTGATCTGAACCCGTGGATGTGGGAGCGCAAGTATGAGCTCGACTCCCTCTGCTTCCCCGTGCAGCTTCTTTATTCGTACTGGAAAGAGACCGGACAGACCGATGCATTTACAGACGCCTGCTATCAAGCGCTGACTTCGATCGTAAATGTCATGATTACTGAGCAGCGCCACTTTGAAAAATCGCCTTACCGCTTTGTACGCGAAACAAAGCTGGATACCGAAACCTTGCAAAACGACGGACTCGGACTCCCTGTCAACTATACCGGCATGACCTGGTCTGCCTTCCGTCCGAGCGATGATGCCTGCCTGTTTGGTTACAACATCCCGAACAATATGTTCGCTGTCGTGGTACTGGGCTATATTACAGAAATTGCTGCTGAAATTTACGAGGATACGAGACTGGCAGATCGTGCGGAGAAGCTGCGCAAAGAAATTGATTACGGAATTCGCGCCTACGGCATTATGCATCACCCGACTTACGGCAAAATCTATGCCTATGAAACGGACGGCTTCGGGAACTATTGCCTGATGGACGATGCCGGCACGCCGGGGCTGATGTCTATTCCGTATCTCGGATATTGCAGTGCGGATGACCCGATCTATCAGAACACACGCAGATTCGCGCTTAGCTTTGACAATCCGTTTTATTTTGAGGGCAAGTTTGCCAAAGGCATCGGCAGCCCGCACACACCGGGCGGTTATGTCTGGCATATGGCGCTGTCCATGCAGGCGCTCACTTCGGATAACGATGAGGAAATAAAAGAGCTGATCGAAATGCTGATCAATACCGATGCCGATACCGGCTTCATGCATGAGGGCTTCCACCCGGATAATCCGGCGGACTTCTCCCGTGAATGGTTCGCCTGGTCCAACAGCCTGTTCGCCGCTTTGATTGTCAAAGCGATGGACAGGGGCCTGGTGTAAGCAACAAATTTCAAAGTAATACAAGTGTTGAAGGCGTCTACCCTGAAAAGGAAAAGACGCCTTTCCTTATTAGGGTGGACGCTTTTTCTTCTTATTTTCTTGACTAATAATAGTGTTGAACCATTTTTTGTAATTTTGTCCGTCTACAGTGGATTTTTTCTGTATTTTGTCCCGCAAATAGTGGACATTGAGCATACCTTTCCTCCGGAAACTCGTATCCCATATATGGACATCACAGTTTGAGTGACAACCATATGTGGAATTTTCAAAAAACTCCGCTCCCCTTGCCTGTATATCCCCTATGTCCACCATTTGACAGACAAAAAAGCGAAAACGTCCACTCCAAGAAGACAAAATACTCTTTTGGATGCCCTACACTCTTTACAAACCACCTTCTTTTGTATGTTCTTTTTATTTGTTCTCTTTGTAATGCTCTATTTGGATGTTCTTTTGAATGTTCTATTTGGGTGCTCTATTTGGGTGTTCTTTTGAATGTTCTATTTGGGTGCTCTATTTGGGTGTTCTTTTTGTATACTCTCTTTGGGTGTTCTATTTGGGTGTTCTTTTTGTATACTCTCTTTGGGTGTTCTTTTTGGGTGTTCTTTTTGTATACTCTCTTTGGGTGTTCTATTTGAATGTTCTATTTGTATCATCACTTTGGATGTTCTATTTAAATGTCGGCAACTTTAATCTGGATGTACTGTAAATATTTAAAATTCAATCTACTCTCCGCCAACCTAACTTTCCGCAATCTTTGGGATCTGTCCTCTCACAATGGATTTTTTTGAATTTGTCCAGCTAATGGTGGACACAGGATATACCATTCCCCTCACGAATCGCAATCTGTATATGGATATTTATTTCAATAAAAATCTATATATAGATTTATCATCTCATCCTCTACCTTCGCCCTTGTTGCTCTTGTGTCCACTATTTGATAGACAAAAAAGGAGGAAATGTCCTCCACAAAAGGACATTTCCTCCCTATAAACCGGGCTGCATGCATTGCTCTAGTAATCTTATGCTTTCAAGCCCTGGAGCGCTTTTACAGCAATATCCGAACGATAGTGCACGCCATCGAATTGAATTGTCCGGGCAGCAGCATAAGCACGGTCACGTGCATCCGCCGTATCTGAGCCTACACCTACAACACCAAGCACGCGGCCACCGTTCGTCACGAACTGTCCATCCTTAGCTGCCGTACCTGCATGGAAAATCAGCACGCCGTCCTTCTTCGCAGCTTCCTCCAGCCCAGAGATCGGAAGTCCCTTCGGATAGCTGGCAGGATAACCTTCGGATGCGAGGATGACACATACTGCCGCTTCATCGCTCCATTCAATCTCCAACTGATCCAGACGACCGTTCAGTGCAGCAAGTATGATGTCGACCAAATCAGTTTTCAGACGAGGCAGCACAACCTGGGTCTCCGGATCACCCATCCGAGCATTGAATTCAATCGTCTTCGGACCGTCCTTCGTAATCATCAGACCGGCAAACAACACGCCACGGAACGGACGCCCTTCGCTGACCATTGCTTTTGCTGTCGGTTTGATAATATTCTCAATCGCATCGTCCACAATGGATTGCGGGATATGCGGCAGCGGCGTGTACGTGCCCATACCGCCTGTATTTGGTCCTTTATCACCGTCGAATACAGGTTTGTGGTCCTGTGCAGGAACCATCGCGCGTACCGTTTCACCATCAACAAATGCCAGAATGGACATTTCTTGTCCTTCTAGGAACTCTTCAATTACAACCTGGTCTCCGGACTCGCCGAACACTTTGTTGACCATCATATCTTGCAGTGCCTGCTGTGCTTCTTCCATTGTAAAAGCCACCGTTACGCCTTTACCAGCAGCAAGTCCATCCGCCTTGATGACGATCGGCAGTGCCTGCTCGGCGAGATAAGCGGAAGCTTCAGCATAATCCGTGAACGTCTCGTATTTGGCTGTAGGGATGTTGTACTTTTTCAACAGTCCCTTCATGAAAATCTTGCTGCCCTCAATCTCAGCCGCATTCTTGCGCGGTCCAAAGACCGGAATGTTTTTGGCTTCAAAGGCATCGACAATACCCGCAGCGAGCGGATCATCCGGACCGATAACAACAAGATCAATAGCATGATCAACCGAAAATTGGACCAGCTCATCGAACTTGTCCACCGCAATCGGAACACATTCTGCCAGTTGGGCAATGCCTGCATTTCCCGGCGCACAATAGATCTCCGATACTTTCTCGCTCTTCTTCAGTGCCCATACGATAGCATGCTCACGGCCACCGCCGCCGACGACTAATAAACGCACGTATAATTCCCCCTCATAATGTCTTCCAGTATAAAACAAGCACCCGGCTTCGCGCCAACGATGCGAAGGGCGTTCTGCCGGATGCGGTTTTTTGCATCATTCATGCCGCTTACTTTTAACCAGCTGTATGATTCATGCAATTGATTATTTATGTGGTCACAGATTAACGGGATTGAAAGCTAACAAGCTTAACTGGTTAAACCGGTTTAACCGATTTAATCGGCTTAATCAACTTTACCAGTTGCTCCTTGTCTTCATATCCGTATCTGCGTGCTGTATTAGTGCTTGAAGTGTCTGACGCCCGTTACGACCATCGCAATGTTATGCGCATTGGCTACTGCAATGGACTCTTCATCACGGATGGAGCCTCCCGGCTGAATAACTGCTGTAATGCCCGCTTTGGCGGCCAGTTCCAGCGTATCGCCCATTGGGAAGAATGCATCGGAAGCGAGAATTGCTCCTTTTGCCTTTTCGCCAGCCTGGTCAATGGCAATACGAGCCGCGCCTACACGGTTCATTTGCCCTGCGCCTACGCCAACGGTCATGTTGTCAGCCGCGAGCAGAATCGCATTGGATTTTACATGCTTCACGATCTTCCATCCGAACAGCAGCTGCTTCAGCTCTTCTTCTGTTGGCTGGCGGTTGGTCACAACCTTCAGGTCCGCTTCGGAAATGCTGTGTACATCGCTCTCCTGTACGAGCATGCCGCCGTCTACGCTCGTCACGAGCCATTCCGGCTTGCGGTCTGCGGAGCTGGTCAGCTCGCCAAGTTTGAGCAGTCGAATGTTCTTCTTCGCTGACAGAATCTCGAATGCAGCAGGCGTGAAATCCGGCGCAATGATGATTTCAAGGAAAATCTCCTTGAGCAGCAATGCAGTTGCTTCATCAACCGTACGGTTGGCAGCAACAATTCCTCCGAAGATGGATGTCGGGTCAGCAGCGTATGCTTTTTGGTAAGCTTCATGAATGTCCTTGCCGATTCCGACGCCGCAAGGGTTCATATGCTTGACCGCTACAACCGCAGGCTCAGTGAATTCCTTGACGATTGAGAGCGCAGCGTTGGCATCATTGATGTTGTTATAGGACAGTTCCTTGCCGTGCAACTGCTCAGCTGTCGTAATGTTGCCCTGCTCAGCAAGCGGCTTGCGGTAGAAGGCGGCCTTCTGGTGCGGGTTCTCGCCGTAGCGCAGATCCTGTACCTTCTCGTACGTTACGGTATAACGCTCAGGAAGCGGCTCGCCCGTCTGCTTGGACAGATAATCCGAGATCAGCGCATCATAAGCTCCCGTGTGGCGGAATACTTTGGCGGCCAGGCGCTTGCGCGTCTCCAGCGTAGTATCTTCTCCGGCACGGACTTCTTCCAGAACAGCAGCATAATCCGCAGCATCTACAACAACGGTTACGAACGCATGGTTTTTCGCAGCAGAGCGCAGCATCGTGGGTCCGCCGATATCGATATTCTCGATTGCTTCCTCATAGGATACATCCGGCTTCGCAATCGTCTGCTGGAATGGATACAGGTTCACAATGACGAGATCGATGTAGTCCAAACCAAGCTCCTTCATCGATTTCTGATGCTCTTCATTATCCCGAACAGCCAGCAATCCGCTGTGTACAGCCGGATGCAGGGTTTTAACGCGGCCGTCCATAATTTCAGGGAAGCCCGTCACATCGGAGATGCCGATTACCGGAACGCCTTCCTTCTCCAGAAGTGTAGCTGTGCCGCCTGTCGAAATAATTTCTACGCCAAGCTTCGATAACTCGCGTGAAAACTCTACAATGCCTGTTTTGTCCGATACACTGATTAACGCTCTTTTGATAGCCAACGCTTGTCACCCTCCTGAAATGGATAAAATTTGCCGTACATGCCTGCAAGCTGCCGCCTGCCGGTTTATGTCAGGACAGCGGTTTATATCAAAACAACGGTTTGTGCCACCGTATACATGAACCGCTGTCTGATTAATTCGTTGCAATTGCTGTCCCTGCCAGAGACAGGTTCACCTTGCGTCCGTCCAGTTGTACCCGTCCATGTGCAATCTGCTGCACAACCCATGGAAGCAGCGCTTGCTCCGCCGCGTGAATTCGCGGGGCAAGCGTTTCTTCCGTATCGTCATCCGCTACCTCGACGGCGCGCTGGGCAATAATCGGACCGCTGTCCAGGCCGCCATCCACGTAGTGCACGGTGACGCCTGTCATTTTTACGCCATACGCCAGCGCTTGTCCAATACCGTTCACCCCGGGGAACGCCGGGAGCAGTGATGGATGAATATTGATCATCCGCCCATAATACGGCTCCACCAATACAGGGGTGAGAATGCGCATATAGCCTGCCAGCACGATCAGCTCGATGCCGCGGCGCTCAAGCTCCGCCAGAATTTCCGTCTCATATGCTTCACGGGAAGCATATTCCTTAGGCTTGAACAGCCATGTCTCGATGCCGGCAAACTCGGCCCGTTCTACGACCGGAGCCTGCGGCTTATCACAAACAAGAAGCTCGATGGAACCATCGAGCCGCCCTTCTTTCACCGCATCGGCCAAAGCCTGGAAGTTCGTTCCCTGCCCGGAAGCAAATACGGCGATTTTCAAACCCGCCATCAGACTTCCGCCCCCGTAAAGGTAACAATGCGGTTGCCCTCTGTAACGGTCCCGATCCGGTAAGCCTGCTCGCCAAGCTCGCCTGCAATACGAAGCGCTTCCTCTGCCTGATCCGCCGGAACAACAACAACCATTCCCACACCCATGTTGAAAGTAGTGAACATGTCGCGGTTTGTGATTGCGCCTTTTTCCTGCATCAGCTGGAAGATCGGCTGAATCGGCCAGGAGCCGTATTCGATGTGAGCGTTCACGCCCTCTGGCAGCACACGCGGAATATTCTCGATGAAGCCGCCCCCGGTAATATGAGCCATACCCTTCACCTTGATTTTCTCGATCAGAGCAAGCACCGGCTTCACATACAGCTTGGTCGGCTCGATCAGCACATCGCCAAGATGTTTGCCGCCAAGCTCAGGCAGCTCATCCGTCAGTGCATAACCGCACTTCTCAAGCAGAAGCTTGCGGACAAGAGAGAAGCCGTTGCTGTGGATACCGCTGGAAGCAAGACCGATCAGGACATCGCCAGGAGCGATCGTTTTGCCGTCGATAATTTTCTTCTTGTCGACAACACCTACTGTAAATCCGCCGATATCGTATTCTTCCTCGCTGTACATGCCCGGCATTTCAGCTGTTTCCCCGCCAATAAGCGCACAGCCGGATTGCACGCAGCCGTCAGCAATGCCTTTGACGATCGCTTCGATCTTCTCCGGCACAACCTTGCCGCAAGCCAGATAATCGAGGAAGAAGAGCGGCTCCGCCCCTTGTACGACAATATCGTTCACACACATGGCAACCGCATCAATACCGATTGTGTCATGCTTGTCCATGGCAAATGCCAGCATCAGCTTCGTGCCGACGCCGTCTGTGCCCGATACGAGTACAGGCTCCTCATACTTGTCCTTGTTCAGTCCGAATAAGCCGCCAAAGCCACCCAAATCCGTCAGTACTTCCGGACGAAATGTCTTCTTCACGTGCTTTTTCATGCGCTCGACCGCTTCATTGCCCGCGGCAATGTCGACTCCGGCCTGCTTGTATGCTTCAGCCACTCGATTCAACTCCCTATCAAGATTGAAATATCCGCGTTCACCGTTCACTTATTCCGTTTGAGGCTGTATTACGTTTGAGGCTATATTACGTTTAAGGCTTTTGACGTTAAAGACACTCATGCTTATAGCTGAGGACTCCAAAGCCCAAATCATGTTCGATCCCATTTCACCCAATTCAGGCACTCCACTTGTGGCTCTCTTAAAGCCTGTCTATAAAGTTCCGGCAAGCTACCGATTCATCTTCGGCTCCAGACCACGGCTGTCTTAGCAGCTGCAGCTTTTTTCCGATTCCGCATCGATTACTGTCGGGTAATCATTGTCGAAGCAGGCCATGCACATGCCCCGCTTGTACTCGCCGTCATTGCCGCCCACCGATTCAATGAAGCCTTCATTGCTGATAAAAGCGAGGGAATCCGCGTTAATCACCTTGCAAATCTCCTCCGCTGTCATCTCCGATGCAATAAGTTCCTTGCGGTCAGGCGTATCAATACCGTAGTAGCACGGGTTGGCAAAAGGCGGCGAAGTAATGCGCACATGCACCTCGGTCGCTCCCGCTTCACGCAGCATATTCACAATGCGCCGGGAGGTCGTACCGCGCACGATTGAGTCATCGATCATGACAACCCGCTTGCCTTCAACAACCTTGCGCACCGCGCTCAGCTTCATCTTGACACCTTTTTCGCGCAGCTCCTGAGAAGGCTGGATGAAGGTCCGACCTGTATATTTATTTTTGATCAGTCCAAGCTCATACGGGATGCCCGTCTGCTCGGCATAGCCGATCGCCGCGGAAATACTGGAATCCGGTACACCTGTGACAACATCCGCATCCACAAAGGATTCCATCGCCATCTGGTAACCCATCCGCTTGCGTGCAGAATGGAGGTTGATACCGTTAATATCCGAATCCGGGCGGGCAAAATAAATGTATTCCATCGAGCAAATAGCGCGGCGCTCCATGACCGCATAAGAATCCTCGGTCATGTCGGCGCTGTCCAGAACCAGCATTTCGCCCGGCTGCACATCACGCTCATAGACCGCCCCTACGGTCTCCAGTGCACAGGTCTCGGAGGCGAAAACATAGCCGTTGCCAAGACGCCCCATACAAAGCGGGCGCAGGCCGTTCGGGTCAGAAGCGACAATCAGCTTGTCGTTGGTCATAATCAGGAAGGCGAATCCGCCGGTAATCCGCTGCAGCGCTTCCTTCGTCGCCGTGACAAAGTCCTTCGGCGAACGCGCAATTAAATGCGCAATAACTTCCGTATCACTCGTAGTCTGAAAGATCGAGCCCTGCATCTCCAGCTCATGCCGGATTTCAGGAGCATTGACGATATTGCCGTTGGTTGCAACTGCAAGATCGCCGTCTCTGTATTTGAAGATCAGAGGCTGTGCATTCGCCAGCTTACTGGAGCCGGATGTCGAATAACGCACATGGCCGATGGCTCTGTCGCCAGCCAGCTCATCAAGCTGGGACTGCTGGAATACTTCCTTGACCAGGCCCATACCGCGATGATAGTGGAAGCCTTTGCTCTCAGAATCCACTGTTGCGATTCCGCAGCTTTCCTCGCCGCGGTGCTGAAGCGCATGCAGACCGTAATAAGCAAGCGCGGAAGCGTCGGGGTAACCGAATACCCCGAACACGCCGCACTCCTCTCTCAGCTTGTCAAAAATATCATCCCGGCCGATACCTTCGTTATAATGGTCGCCAGTCCACAGCTTAGGGAGCTGTCTTACTTCATAAGACATGGAATCGCATCCTTCCAGACCTTCTCCAGTTGTTCAACCGGTGATTGTACAGCCGGCTGTCCGTTCACTTGAATGCTCAGTTCTGTTCCTTCTACGACACCGATTTCTGCGCTTGCTACGCCTTGCTCTGCCAGCCATTTGCCCAGCGTTTCTGCCTGCTCGGGTTTGGCCGTCAGCAAAATACGCGATTGGCTTTCGCTAAACAATGCGATATCCGGACGCAAGTCGCTTTGTACATTCACTTGCGCGCCCAGCTTGCCGCTGATGCAGGACTCTGCCAGCGCAGCTGCCAGTCCGCCTTCGGACAGGTCATGCGCAGAAGCGACATAACCCTTCTGGATTGCGCCAAGGACAGCATCCAGCAATTTCTTTTCTTCCGCCAGATCCAGTGCCGGAGGACGTCCTTCGGTCACACCATGCACGACATATTGCAGCTCGCTGCCGCCCAGCTCTGCCTTGGTGTTGCCGATGAGAATAATGCGGTCGCCTTCGGATTTGAAGCTTTGGGTTGTAATGTGATCCACATCATGCACAAGGCCGACCATGCCGACTACAGGTGTCGGGTAGATTGCGCCTTTGGCGTTTTCGTTGTACAAGCTCACGTTACCGCCGATAACCGGCGTGTCCAGCTCGCGGCAAGCTTCTGCCATGCCGTCGACTGCTTTTTCAATCTGCCAGAATACTTCCGGCTTCTCCGGGTTGCCGAAGTTCAGGTTGTCCGTAATCGCCAGCGGCTCTGCACCGGAGCATACGATATTGCGCGCAGCTTCAGCCACAGCAATCCGTCCGCCCACTTCAGGGTCCAGGTACACATAGCGTCCGTTACAATCCGTGGTCATCGCCAGCGCCTTGCGGGTACCGTGAATGGTCACAACCGCAGCATCCGATCCCGGCTGTACAGCCGTGCTGGTACGAACCATGTAGTCATACTGGTTATAAACCCACTCCTTGCTTGCCACTGTCGGCGAAGCCAGCACCTGCTTCAATGCATCCGTCAGGTCCTTCACTTCAGGATAAGCTGCCGTATCGACCTTCGCATTTTCACCGTAGTAAGCAGGCTCCTTGCTAGGCTTGTCGTATACCGGACACTCATCGACGAGTGCAGTAACCGGCATATCCGCTACCTGCTCGCCTTGGTGGAACAGACGAAGACGTCCGTCATCCGTTACTTTGCCAACCTTGGCGCAAATGATGCCCCAACGCTCGAAAATCTCGAGAGCTTGCGCCTCATCCTTCGGCTCAACAACGAACAGCATACGCTCCTGGGATTCGGAGAGCATCATTTCATAAGGTGTCATGCCTTCTTCACGCTGCGGCACTTCATCCAGATACAGCTCCAGACCGTTGCCTGCCTTGGAAGCCATCTCTGCGCTGGAGCAGGTCAGACCTGCTGCACCCATGTCCTGAATGCCAAGCACGATGCCCGTATCGATCAATTCCAGACAAGCTTCCATTACAAGCTTCTCCATAAACGGATCGCCTACTTGTACCGCAGGGCGCTTCGCTTCGGACTCCTCTGTCAGCTCCTCTGAGGCAAAGGTTGCGCCGTGAATACCGTCGCGTCCGGTTGCAGGGCCTACGTAGAATACCGGGTTGCCTACTCCTTTTGCTACACCGCGCTGGATTTTGTCATGGTCGATCAGGCCGACACACATCGCGTTAACAAGCGGATTGCCTTCATAGCTCTCGTCGAACATGACTTCGCCAGCTACTGTCGGAATTCCGATACAGTTGCCATAGCCTGCGATTCCGCTGACTACATGCTCAAACAGGTACCGCACGCGCTCATTTTGCAGACGGCCAAAGCGCAAGCTGTTCAACAATGCTACCGGACGGGCACCCATGGAGAAGATGTCACGGATAATTCCGCCTACCCCTGTTGCCGCACCCTGATAAGGCTCGATTGCCGACGGGTGGTTATGGGATTCAATTTTGAATACAACAGCCTGATTATCGCCGATATCCACGATACCAGCGCCCTCGCCCGGTCCCATCAATACTTTTGGTCCGCTTGTCGGGAAACGTCTCAGGACGTTTTTGGAGTTTTTGTAGGAGCAATGCTCCGACCACATTACGCTGAATACGCCAATCTCTGTATAGTTTGGCTGGCGTCCAAGAAAACCGCAGATCAGTTCAAATTCTTTGTCCGTTACGCCCATTTGTTTGTAGATTTGCTGATCGGCAATCTGCTCCGGCGTCGGTTCCTTAGCTGTTAATTGCTGCGCCATGTTGTTCCCTCCATGCATTCAAAATCGATGTAAACATCCGTTTGCCATCCTCAGAGCCGAGCAATTGATCGATTGCACGCTCCGGATGCGGCATCATGCCCACTACATTGCCCTGCTTGTTGCTTACGCCTGCGATATTTTCAAGGGAACCGTTCGGATTGGTACCCGCTGCGTAGCGGAATACAATCTGATTGTTCGCTTTCAGTTCAGCCAGTGTGGCATCATCACAATAGTAGTTGCCTTCGCCATGTGCGATCGGGATATTGATAATCTCGCCTGCCGCATATTGGTTAGTGAAGGCTGTGTTGTTGTTGACCACTTCAAGCTGCGTATTGTGGCAGCGGAATTTCATGCCGTTGTTGCGCAGCAAAGCGCCCGGGAGCAGGCCGGCTTCGGTCAGGATCTGGAAGCCGTTGCAGATACCCAGTACGTATTTGCCGGCTGCAGCCGCCTTGACCACCTCATTCATTACCGGTGCAAAACGCGCGATCGCGCCGCAGCGCAAGTAGTCCCCGTAGGAGAAGCCCCCCGGTACGAGAATGCAATCATAGTCCGATAAATCTGTTGCTGTATGCCATACGTAATCAACCTTCTGGCCGATCGCATCTTCTACTGCCTTATAGCAGTCGATATCACAGTTCGAGCCTGGAAATACGATTACTGCAAACTTCATTGATTAGCCCTCCAATTCAAAGCGGTAATCTTCAATTACCGTATTCGCAAGCAGCTTTTCACACATGGCTGTCAGGCGCGCTTCCGCTTCGGAACGGTCTGTCGTGTCCAGTTCAAACTCCAGATATTTGCCGACGCGAACCTTACCGACTTCTTCAAAGCCCATCGTGTGCAATGCTCCTTGTACAGCGCTTCCTTGAGGGTCCAATACATTTTGTTTTATCGTGACATATACGGTTGCTTTCATCGCTTGTTACTCCTCCTAGAAATGAGAGATGACTGATTTCATTTATAATGGTCTTTCATTCGTGCTTGAAGAAAAGCCTTAACAGCAGCATATATAATGAAACTTGAGGGCAGACCGGCTTCGCGGGCTGCCTTCTTGACCCGGAAACTAGTTCCCGGTCAGCCGCTTATAAATATCCAGATAGCGGCGCGAGGTTTCGGCAACAACCTGCTCAGGCAGCGGAGCCGGAGGACCGCTCTGGTCCCAGTCCGACTGCAGCAGATAAGTGCGCACAGGCTCCTTGTCCATGCTGTCGATCTCGGTGTCCAGCTCGTACTTGTCCTTCGCCCAGAAGCGCGAGGAATCCGGGGTGAAAATTTCGTCGATCACGATAACCTCGCCGTCAATGAGACCGAATTCGAATTTGCAATCTGCCAGGATGATGCCCTGCTTCTCGCAGTGAGCGTGAGCGAACTCGTACAATCGGATACTTCGGTCACGCAGGTCCTCAGCCAGCTCGGCGCCGATCATCTCTTGCATGCGGGAGAACGGAATGTCCTCGTCATGGCCGACATCATTCTTCGCCGCCGGAGTGAAGATCGGATTCGGAAAGCGTTCATTCTTGCGCAGTCCGGCAGGCAGCTCGATCCCGTTGATCGCGGAGGTTTTTACATATTGTCTCCAGCCGCCTCCCGTGATATAGCCGCGAACTACACATTCGATATCAATCCGCTCCGCCTTGCGCGTCACCATAATTCTGTCCCGCAGCAGGTCAGGGCGTGTAATCAGATCGCCAAGCTTGTCCACATCGGTATGCACCACATGATTGCTCATGATGTCCGCAGTCTGCTCGAACCAGTAAGCGCTCAGACGGTTGAGGACATTGCCCTTGTTTGGAACCGCAGGCTCGAGTACATAGTCAAAGGCGGAGATGCGGTCCGTTACGACAATCAGAAAATGCTCTCCCAGATCATAAAGCTCGCGCACTTTCCCTTTGTACAGCAGGGGAGCCTTGACAAAGGGCTGTGCGGTAGCGATGGCTTCGCTGTTCATTGCGCTTGTTGCCATTAGGATGCCGCTCCTCTCTCTTAGTTCAAGCCAAGACGTTCAAAGATCGTGTTCACATGTTTCAGGTGCCAAGCCGGGTTAAAGCAATCTGCGATTTCTTCGGCAGACAGCACTTCGGTAATTTCCGGAGTCGACTCGACAATATCACGGAACTGGAGCTGCCCTTCCCATGCCTGCATCGCACGCGGCTGCACCGTATCATACGCCTGCTCACGGCTGAAGCCCTTGTCGATCAGCTTCGTCATGACGCGGCCGGAGAACGGCACACCGTATGTCGCTTGCATGTTGCGCTTCATATTTTCAGGGAACACCGTCAGGTTCTTGATGATGTTGCCCAGACGGTTCAGCATGTAGTTCAGCAGCATTGTTGCATCCGGCAAAATAACACGCTCAACCGAGGAGTGGCTGATGTCGCGCTCATGCCAGAGCGGCACGTTCTCATAAGCGGATACCATGTGCCCGCGGATCACGCGCGCCAGACCGGAGATGTTCTCGCTGCCGATCGGGTTGCGCTTATGCGGCATTGCGGACGAACCTTTTTGCCCTTTGGCGAATGCTTCCTCAACCTCGCGGAATTCACTCTTCTGAAGGGCGCGGATTTCAGTTGCAAACTTGTCCAAAGATGTTGCGATCAGCGCCAAAGTTGCCATGTACTCCGCATGACGGTCACGCTGCAGCGTTTGGGTCGAGATTGGAGCCGGCTTCGTGCCCAGCTTGCGGCATACGAATTCCTCAACGAACGGATCAATGTTCGCGTAAGTGCCCACGGCACCGGAGATTTTACCAAACTGCACGCCATCCGCAGCATGGTTGAAGCGCTCCAGATTCCGTTTCATTTCTTCATACCACAGTGCCATCTTCAGGCCAAATGTAGTCGGCTCGGCATGGACGCCATGCGTCCGTCCCATCATCGGCGTATCTTTGTAGGCTTTCGCCTTGTCGCGCAAAATTTCGATGAACTGCTCGATGTCGCGCAGCAAAATTTCATTTGCCTGGCGAAGCAGGTATCCGTTGGCTGTATCCACAACGTCTGTGGAGGTCAGGCCGTAGTGCACCCACTTGCGCTCCGGACCTACTGTCTCGGATACCGCACGCGTGAAGGCAATAACATCATGGCGTGTTTCCTGCTCGATTTCATAAATCCGGTCGATATCAAAGGTTGCTTTGCTGCGCAGCGCTTCTACATCTTCCTTCGGAATAACGCCAAGCTCCACCCATGCTTCACATGCGCACAGCTCCACTTCCAGCCATGCCTTGAATTTATTCTCTTCCGTCCAGATTGCTCTCATTTCCGGTCTGCTATAACGTTCCAACATATGTGTCTATGCCCTCCATATATTCGTTTCGTCGATCCACGCCAGCGCCTGCTCTACAGATTCGGCCAATACGTTGATATGCCCCATCTTGCGCTTTGCCTTTGCCTCGCTCTTGCCGTATAAATGCAGCTTCGGTGCAACACCGAGCCTTGCAGCCGCTGCATCCGCCTGTGTGAACCGTTCAATTACCGGCTCCACATGCTCGCCCAGCACATTCACCATAACGACTGGCGTCATAAGGGAAGTATCGCCGAGCGGGAGACTGCAGATTGCCCGTACATGCTGCTCGAACTGCGAGGTCCGGCAGGCTTCCATCGTATAATGTCCGCTGTTGTGCGGACGCGGCGCCAATTCATTCACGTACAATTCGCCGCTTGCTGTCAGGAACATCTCCACTGCAATCAGTCCGACTGCGCCCAGCCCTTCAGCGATCTTCACCGCAAGCTCTCTCGCCCGCTCCGCTGTCTCTGCCGAAATTCTCGCCGGGACAATGGACAGATGCAAAATGTTATCTACATGAATGTTTTCCGCTACCGGGAACGTCTTGATCTCACCCAGCGGACTGCGGGCGGCGATGACCGACAGCTCCTTATCGAAGCGGATAAACTGCTCAAGCACCAGCTGGGCGCCGGAACGGCTGAGCTCGGCATAGGCCGGGGCAATATCCGCCTCACTGCGGAGCACCCATTGCCCTTTGCCGTCATAACCGCCAGTCGCGGTCTTGAGCACACTCGGCAAGCCCAGCCGCTCTACCGCTTCCCGCAGCTCCTGCTCACTGCCGATCTCGGCATACGGGGCAACCTGCACGCCTGCCGCCTCAATCGCCCGCTTCTCGCGCAGCCGATGCTGCGTCGTGTACAGCAGCTGGCTGCCCTGCGGCACGTAGGATTCCTCCATCAGCATCGCAGCTACGCCGGAGTCGACATTCTCAAACTCATAGGTGATCACGTCCGCCTGCTTCGCCAGTTCCCTTGCCGCCCCGCGGTCGTCATAGGGCGCGACGATCTGGCTTGCTACCTGTCCGCATGGCGCATCCTGCACGGGCT
Source organism: Paenibacillus pinihumi DSM 23905 = JCM 16419 (assembly GCF_000422505.1). Lineage (GTDB taxonomy): Bacteria > Bacillota > Bacilli > Paenibacillales > Paenibacillaceae > Paenibacillus_D > Paenibacillus_D pinihumi. Next base: position 307,261 of record NZ_AULX01000006.1, read on the forward strand.
CAAGGGCAACGAAGCGGTAGCCCATGTTGCTGCCGGACAGTGCCATCATCCGTCCAAGCTGGCCTCCGCCAAGAATGCCAATCGTTGCACCCGGCCGGATGATCTTCGGCTGAGCCTGATTCCCGCTCTGCGTCATAGAGTTTCACTGCTTTCCAGCACAGCCTGCTTCGTCTGCTCGCGGCGGGCAACAACACGCGCCTGCACCTCAGGATCGAATGCGCCGAGAATCTGCGCCGCCAGGAGCCCGGCGTTGGAGCCGCCCGCATTGCCGATCGCAACCGTTGCGACCGGAATGCCTGCCGGCATCTGTACAATCGAGAGCAGGGAATCCATGCCGTTCAGATTTGATGATTTGACGGGAACGCCAATAACCGGTAGAGCCGTCTTCGCAGCGACCATACCGGGCAAATGCGCGGCACCGCCTGCTCCCGCGATGATAACCTTCAATCCGCGCTCAGCAGCCGTTTCCGCATATTCAAACATCAAATCCGGCGTCCGATGCGCCGATACAACCTTCTTCTCATAGCTGATTCCCAATTCGTCCAGAACGTCACAGGCTAACTTCATCGTATCCCAATCTGACTTGCTGCCCATGATGACGCCGACTTTCGGAGACATGTCATAACCCACTTTCCATTTAAAGTATAGGATAAGCGCGAACTGCTGCTTCCCTCAAATCCCAGAGCAGCGAACGTTTCGCGGAATAAAAAATAAGAATGTTCGGCGATTAGCCATATCAAATCTTAGTTTTCACAATAAAAATCCTCATTAAAACAGAAAAACCCAGCCGCTGTGCTGTTATTGAACTGCACGACTGAGGGACAAAACAAGCAATGAGAAGGAACGTAGCAAAAAGAAAGCACAAGGCTGTCCCTTGTGTAGAGACAACCTGTTCCTTATACAATGCTCGTAGTCCGAAAATTTAAGGTTCTCGGGTAGAAACTTTCGGGCCATATCCCCAAATTTATACGAGTCATTTCAAATTTCGACAGCGGCCGGGAATGCTTTCTCCCAAAATAACCTCTTTTAGTTTAGCAATCCTTACAAGGCTTGTCAACGCCAAAACACGAACATTCCAATTATTTTAGAAGTGAAAGTTCGTGTTTAAAACAAACTCCCGTCCAGTGGACGGGAGCATATATGACATATTCATCTTTTTCCCAGTTATCAGGGTGCTAATGACGGCATAGGCGCTGGACGCTGGCAGCTGCTCTGCATCACATAATGGCGTCCTTCGGTCGAAGCATCGTGGAAGCCGTGCATCGCCTCCAGCACGTGATACGCCATTTCTCCATTGGCGCGATGCTGTCCGCCCTCACGGATGGCCCGGGCCATATCGGCAACACCGATACCGCGGTTATTGTCGGTATATCCATGAGTCAGCGGGATTTCCTCCCACTCATGGCTTCCCACCCGCCGCAGCTTCACCGTACCGCCGAAGCCGTTCGGATCCGGAACAAGCAGTGAACCGGCGCTGCCGTGAATCTCGATATTCGGCAGCGAGGTTCCGCCCATTGTATCAAAGCTAGTAATGAGCGTGCCCACTGCTCCGCTTTCGAAGTCCAGAACACCGGCCAGGTGAGTCGGCGTCTCCACCTTGATCTTCTGTCCGCGCTTTGGCTCGCTGGTAATCGTCCGCTCCGGATAGGAGATGACTGCTGAGCCGGTTACGCGGCGTATCGGGCCAAGCAGAGTTACAAATGCAGTCAAATAGTACGGTCCCATATCGAACATTGGACCACCGCCGATCTGATAATAGAAAGCAGGATCCGGATGCCAGCTCTCATGGCCTCCAGACAACATAAAGCCGCTTACGGATATTGGAGTGCCGATTGCACCATCATCAATGAGTTTGCGGCAGGTCTGAATGCCGCCGCCCAGGAACGTCTCCGGGGCACTTGCCAGGCGCAGCCCCTTGCTGCGGGCCGTCTCCAGCATTTTCAGCCCTTCCTCGCGGGTAACAGCCAGCGGCTTTTCTACGTAGACATGCTTGCCGGCCTCCAGCGCCTGGATGGATACTGCGGCATGAGCCTGGGGAATCGTCAGGTTAACGACGATCTCCACCTCAGGATCCGTGATCAGCTCTTCTACCGAGCAGCCCTTCGGCACGCCGAACTCGGCCGCCCGCGCTTCTGCGCGGCTGATGTCCAGATCCGCACAGGCGTACACTTCAACCTCATCGTATTTTTGCAGATTCTCAAAATAGATTCGGCTAATATTGCCGCATCCGATAATGCCTACCTTCATCTTTTCCATCGCTCGTCTTCCGTCCCTCTCCTGGGAAATATTTATGAACTGAACGTTTATCTGAAGTTGCTGCGGCCAGTTCACCCCATACCGCCTCTTTACACTTTTTTTACAACTGGTTATCCGCCATGCCTGTATAAGCCGCACCTGCCTCAAGTCCCTGGCGGGCTGCGTTCTCCTTGCCTTCCGCAGTCCACAGGAAGCCGCGGCGCATCATTTCCTTCACTTCCGGCATATCCACAATATTCGCGACATGGCCCAGTGAGTTGTAATAGACGCGGCCGATTCCCCAGCGCTTCGTCCAGGCGACCGGCATATCTACTGCCCCATTCGCTGCATGAGGGCCATCGGAGATCGGGAAGCGGGTCGTCGCCAGCACTTCAACGGCAGGATCGACATGGAGGTAATATTGCTCGGACTTCACCGTGAAGTCCTTCATTCCTTCCACCAGCGGGCTGGAGCTCTGCTTGATGTTAACAACGTATTCCGTACCATCATTGCCCGGGTGAGCGACCCAGTTGCCGCCAGTCATGAACTGCCAGTCAACATTTTCACGGAATGCATCGCACATTCCGCCGTGACAGCCAGCCAGTCCGACACCGCTCTGAACCGCCGCCGATACATTATCGACCAGTTGCTGCTCGATCCGGCCCATCGTCCATACCGGAATGATCAGGTCAAGCCCTTTCAGCTTCTCCGCATCCGCGAATGCCTCCAAGGTATCTGAAACTTCTACTTCAAATTGTTCCTGCTTCAGCACATCCGAAAAAATTCCGGCCACCTGCTGCGGCTCATGTCCGTCCCAGCCGCCCCATACGATCAATGCTTTTTTCACATTTAACGCCTCCCTTTCTATTTGTTATTCCATTTCCTCGATCGAAACCCAGCGGCGCTCCTCAATCGAACGATCAACCGCTTCAAGAATTTCCTGGCATTTCACGCCGTCGACGAAGTTCGGAACCGGCTGGCGGTCCTCCTCTATCGCTTTCATCATTTCATGCATTTCATGGGTGAAGGTATGTTCATAACCGATCGTATGACCAGTCGGCCACCAGGCGTCCATGTAGGCATGCGGCGCATCCGTAACCAGTACGCGGCGGAAGCCCTGTACATCCTCATGGTCCTCGGTGAAAAACACCTCCAGCTCATTCAGCCGCTCAAAATCAAACTTGATGCTTCCCTTGCTGCCGTTGATTTCAAAAGAATTCGTACAGCGGTGCCCGGCGGCAAAGCGGGTTGCTTCAAAGCTGCCCAGCGCGCCGTTCTCGAAGCGGGTCATGAACAGGGTTGCATCATCAACGGTCACATCGCCCAACGGTGCATCCTTGCTTCCCTTGGCAGTCAGCCCCGTCATCTCGGACGGCAGCGGACGCTGCTTCACGAACGTTTCGCTCATGCCGATGACTTCCTTGAACTCCCCGACCAGGTAGCGGGCCAAATCGATGCAATGCGCACCCAGATCACCATGCGAACCAGAACCGGCGATTTCCTTTTGCAGCCGCCATACAAGCGGGAATTGCTCATCGATGATCCAGTCCTGCAAAAACCAGGCGCGGTAATGATATACCTTGCCGATGCGTCCTTCGCTGACAAGCTTCTTCGCCAGTTGCACAGCCGGAGCGAACCGGTAGTTGAAGCCGACCATATGCTTGATGCCCGCCTTCTCGGCAGCCTCCAGCATTTCCTTGGAATCCTTCAGATCGAGCGCGAGCGGCTTCTCGCAGAAAATATGCTTGCCGTTTGCCGCCGCTGCCAGTGCAATCTCCTTATGCGCATCGCTTGGCGCATTAATGTCGACCAGATCAATGTCATCTCGGCTGACCAGGTCGCGCCAGTCTGTCACTGCGCTCTCCCATCCGAATTGTGCTCTGGCCTGCTCGACAGCCTGCGGATCACGCCCGCAAATGACCTTCGGCTCCGGCTTCAGCACATCCGGGAAAAACATCGGCAAAGCGCGGTATGCATTGCTGTGCGCCTTCCCCATAAATTTATAGCCAACCATGCCAATACGAACATTACTCATGAACCTGCACCTCTCCCGATTGAATGAATGTATTGTATGACCTATATCGAATCTAATTCATTATTGGCTTGCAATTCGCTGCGAAACTGACATTACAGCAGCAGGCTGCCTGTTTCCCATTCCTGCACATCTACAGCTGTCCGGATTCCAAATCCGGATAACGAAGCGATGACGCTCTGGGAACAAGCCGGACCGGAAGCTGAATGACAGGACGCACAGCATCCCCTGCCCCTTGCACAGACTGTCCTTCCGCTGAAGCCGACGAATCCGGCTGGGCGCCCGGTTCACTCAAGCTATCCAGCAGCCACTGTGCAGCCTGCTCTCCCATCTCGTAGAAGGGAACCGCTACGGAGGAAAGCTGCGGTTCTGTAAACCGGGCGCCATCCGCATCATCGTAACCGATCAGGGCTGCGTCCTTGCCCGGTTCAATACCGTGCTCCCGCAAACCCTGGAGCAGACCGATCGCCATCCGGTCATTCGCCGCCACAATGCCGTCTACGCGGCCAGCCCGGACTGCCTCCGCAAGCTGCTCCGCATACTGGTAGCCGCTCGTGCGGCTGTAGTTCCCGCGGTACAGCAGCTCATTATCCATTGCAATGCCATGCTTCTGCAGCGCCAGACTGTAGCCCTTCATCCGGTCACGGCTGTTGGAATAGGCATCCGGGCCGTTGAGGAAGGCAATGCGCCGGCAGCCCCTCCCGATCAGATGGGAAGCGGCAAGCTGTCCGCCTTTGACATGATCAGCCTCAATCGTCTTGAACGGCTCGTCATCGAAGCGCTGATTCACCAGACAGAACGGATAGCCGCCCTCATGAAGCTGTCTGAGCGCCCCCCGCTCCTCAGCCGTATCCTGCGAGCCCAGCATAATGCAGGCATCGACCTTCTGCGTCTGGAACAGGTTCGTATAGCTGCGCGCCTCGACCGGGGACAGCGGGATGATCAGCAGGTCATAGCCCATCCGCCTTGCCGTCTCGCCGATTCCGCTCAAAATCTCAGCGAAATAATAGGCAGAGAACAGCTTGACCTTTGGTACATAGGGCAAGATGACCCCCAGGTTCCCGCTTCTCCTGCGGGCAAGCTGCTGCGCCAGAACATTCGGCACGTAGTTGAGCTGCCGGGCCGCCTCCAGCACCTTCAGCTTCGTTTCCTCCCGAATCGGGCCAACACCGTTCAATACTCTTGATACTGTTGCTTCTGACACGCCGGCCAGCTTTGCGACTTCTTTTCTGCTGCCTATATTGCATTCCTCCACTTTCGTTTGCGCGGACAGACCTGGTGCTGTGCAAGCGAACATCCGCCTGCTGCAACACAGGCAATCCGCTTAAGCAAGTTATTCCGCTTTATTGACACAGGGCAAGGGCGGGAAATGAAATACAAACCCTGTGCCAATCAACAATGTACACGCGTACATTGTTACATGAAAGCCGTTTCATGTCAATGGGGAACTTGTGATGCTGTCTAATTTTCCATATAATTTCATTATAAGAACATGATCCAACCCGCAAACAAGGGAGTGAAGTCTTATGAACCACAACGTTCCTGCGTTAACCCCATACTATCCGTACCAGCAGCCTGTCCCGCAACGGCCGGACTTGAATGCACTCGAAGAGCCGCCCGGGCATCTGATCAAAAACCGGGTGCTTGCGTATATCATCTGGTACTTCCTCGGACTGTTCGGAGGCCATCGCTTTTATACAGGCAGACGCAAAAGCGGCTGGGCGCAACTCGCGCTCTCCCTGACGATTGCCGGCCTGCCGCTGACCCTGGTCTGGTGGGCGGTCGATGCCTTTTACCTTCACAAATGGGTGCACAGCTATAATAACGATATGCAGCAGCAATTCAAATCCCGGCTGTTTTACTATGAGCATCCTTCTGTATTTGTCCATTGACCGGAGGACCTCTGTAGTGTCCATGAATGGTGAAACTTATACTTTCTTATATTTTTAAAAAGGCCCGCCACACAGCCTTCTGAGTCCTCCGGAATATCACCGGGACGTCAGATGCTGTATGGCGGGCCTTGCTATAGTTAAGGCGCCATTTCTAAAAACTTGGTGGTCGGATTTTTCTCGATTGCGGTACGCATCGCATACTCATTCTCGAAGAGCGCCACATAATTATCCTTCTTGTCCTTCACCAGTACCGAGTTAATACGGAACTTGGACGGATCGATCTTGTCATCGACAAGCCAGCGCGCGAATTGGTAGGTCATCCGGTGAAGCTGAATGTCTACGCCGTATTCGCCTTTCATCCGGTATTCGAATACCTCGAACTGGAGCTGGCCGACAACGCCCAGAATGGTCTCGTCAAACCCGCTCGTCGAGTTGAACACCTGGATCGTGCCTTCCTCTGTAAGCTGGTCGATCCCCTTCTGGTACTGTTTATGCTTGAGCGCATTCTTGACGGTAACCTTCGCAAAAATTTCAGGCGAGAACGTCGGCAGCTCGTCAAAACTCAGCTCGCCCGCCTGGGATAACGTGTCGCCAATCCGGAAGATGCCCGGATCGAACAGGCCGATAATATCACCAGGGTATGCGGATTCAACGATATCACGGTCCTGCGCCAAAAACTGCTGCGGCTGGGACAGCTTGATATCCTTGCCCACCCGCACGTGCTTGACACTCATTCCGCGCTCGAAGCGGCCGGAGCAAATGCGCAGGAACGCAATGCGGTCACGGTGAGCCGGGTTCATGTTCGCCTGGATTTTGAATACATAACCGGAGAACTTCTCCTCTGTCGGCTCCACCAGACGCTCTGTGCTTTGACGCGGAGTCGGTGAAGGCGCCAGCTTGAGGAAATTCTCCAGGAAGGTCTGAACGCCAAAGTTATTGACCGCGCTGCCGAAGAAGATCGGCGTCAGCTCGCCGCGGCTGACCTTCTCATAATCGAACGGATCGCCCGCTACATCCAGCAGCTCCAGCTCGCCTGCCAATTGGTCATGCAGGAAGTCGCCCGCCATCTCACGGATAATCGGATCATTGTAGTCCTCAACCTTGCGCACTTCAATCTTGCTGTGGTCATTCCCCTGGAACAGCTCGACCTGATTGTTCATCCGGTCATACACGCCGCACAGGTCACGTCCCATTCCGATCGGCCAGTTCATCGGCACGGAGCGGATGCCCAGTACCTGCTCCAGCTCCTCCATCAGCTCGAACGGGCTGCGCCCTTCACGGTCGAGCTTGTTGATGAAGGTGAAGATCGGAATTCCGCGCTTGCGGCATACCTGGAACAGCTTGATCGTCTGCGCCTCGACCCCTTTGGCAACGTCGATCAGCATGACCGCGCTGTCCGCCGCTGTCAGTGTCCGGTAAGTATCTTCACTGAAGTCCTGGTGACCCGGGGTATCCAAAATATTTATCCGATGGCCCAGATAATCGAATTGCATAACGCTTGATGTAACCGAGATTCCACGCTGTTTCTCGATTTCCATCCAGTCGGATGTCGCGTGCTTGCTTGCCTTTCTCGCTTTGACCGTACCGGCCATCCGAATCGCGCCCCCGAACAGCAGCAGCTTTTCCGTCAGCGTTGTTTTCCCCGCATCCGGGTGAGAAATAATGGCGAAGGTCCTTCTCCGCTCTACTTCCTGTTTAATTTCATCCTTTATATTCGTGCTCATTCCAGCCGTCCTCTCGTCTTGAGATTCAGTAAATTGATGATGACCGAATCATGCAAAATTACGCTGCAAGGCTGGAGACTCTTCAACGATCGAAGAACCCCCAGCCCTTGTTATGCGTTATATTAACGGGGCAACAGCTCCGTTATTTGCCTGTATTGCTAATCCAAATGACATTGTCTTCTTCCTGGCCGTTCACAGGCCACCAGCGGAAGCCGTCCTGCTTGAGCAGATCGCCCGCTTCTGTCGGCCCCCATGATCCTGCCGGATACGGACGAATATCAGATGTATCGTCACGCCATGCAGCAGCGATCTGATCAACGAACGCCCATGCCTGGGATACTTCATCCCAGCGCGTGAAGTACGTGGAGTCGCCGCGGGCCGCGTCATAAATCAGGCGCTCATATGCCTCTGGCGTATTGATGCCGATCTGGCAGCTTTGGCAGAATTCCATGGCAACCGGCTGAATTTGTGTATCCGACCCCGGCTGCTTGGCATTAATCTTGATGTAGATGCCCTCCATCGGGTTAACGCGGATAACAAGCAGGTTCGGCGCCAAATTGTGACGGCTCGCGAACAATACATTTTCGGGCATGTTCTTGAACTCGATCACAACCTCGGTTGTTTTAACCGGGAGACGCTTGCCTGTCCGGATGTAGAACGGCACACCCGCCCAGCGGAAATTATCCACTGCAACCTTTGCGGCAAAATAGGTCTCGGTTACCGAATCGCCCGCAACCGATTCCTCCTGGCGGTAGCCCGGAAGCGGCTTGCCTTTGTGCACGCCTTCGGAGTATTGGCCGCGCACGACATTGTTGCGGACGTCCTCAAAGGTCTCGTACTGGCGAAGGGAACGAAGCACCTTTACCTTCTCATCGCGGATGTCCTCTCCATGCAGACGGCTAGGCGGCTCCATGGCAATCATCGTCAGCATTTGCAGCATATGATTTTGTCCCATATCGCGCAGGGCGCCGGACTTGTCGTAATAACCGCCGCGGTCTTCTACGCCTACCGTCTCGGAAAGCGTAATTTGCACGTTGGCAATATGCTTGTTATTCCAGAGCGGCTCGAAAAATGCGTTCGCAAACCGGATCACTTCGATATTCTGAACCATTTCCTTGCCGAGGTAATGATCTATACGGAAAATTTCCTCTTCCTTAAATACCTGATTGATCTGTTCGTTCAGCTTCTGGGCAGACGGAAGATCGTACCCGAACGGCTTCTCGATGACAACGCGGTGCCAGCCCTTGCTCTCCAGCAGGCCGCCATCGCGCAGGTTGAAGGAAACCGGTCCGAACAGCTCAGGAGCGAGCGCCAGATAGAACAGGCGGTTGCCCGGAATGCCGAAGCGCTCATCCAGTTTTTCTGACAGACGGGTAAGCTCGCGAAAACCTTCCACATCGTTAATATCCAAAGACATATAGACAAAATGCTGGGCAAAGCGGTTCCACAGCTCCGCATCATCCGCCTTGTACCGGCAAAATTCGTTGATGGATTCATAAACCTCAGCCTGGAATTGCTCATCTGTACGGCTTCTGCGCGCCAGTCCGACCACTGCAAAATCCTCGGCGAGCTTGCCTTCTTTATATAAGCTGAACAACGCAGGGAACAACTTGCGCTTGGCAAGGTCACCTGTCGCCCCGAATAGGTAATAAACAGCGCCTGAAGCTGCCAGAGCTTCTGATTTATGTTGATCTGTCATCGTACTAGATTCTCTCCTATGTCATTTTATAGGTTGCATCATCAATTTTCAGGTTACATGATATGTAGTGTAGCATATATGCCCCTGAATCGCTATGAATTGGTCTATAAAAAAATCTAATGAAGGCATCAATTATTTTTAATCACTTGCCTGTAATTTATCCATTCCTTGGCTGGTTTTTTCATTGATAATCATTTTCAATTATAAAACATTCAGATTCTATGATCTAGCGTTATTTTCAAAAAAAAGCTTTTAATATCCCTAGAGTGAAAAAAAGATTACATGGCAGCAGTTACTGCAAATAATCGCCCGTAATAAGCGGCACGCCCCCGATGAGCCGGGTCTGTCCGGTCTCCTGATCCTGCCGGGTCGCCAGCTGCAAGTTCACCTTGTACATGCCGCTCTGCGCCACACTGTTCAGTTGCTCCGTCCAGTAAGTCTCACTCAAGGTATGCTTGTCCGAATAGCTCTCCAGCCGCTGGGCTTCCGCCTTGTCTACCAGCTTCTTGGCTGCATCTGCCGATAGCGCAATCCCCCGGAAGGTAACGCTTGGGGAAGAAGAAACGCCAGCCCCCTTGAGCGCATCTTCAATTTTGCTGTAGGATTTCTCTATTTGGCCTTGAGGTGTCCCTTCAGTATTGTCGAGGAGCAGCACCAGCAGTCCCTGGTCACCGCCCTTGCCGTCTGTCTGCGTCCGGTACCACAAGGTTACACGTTCAGAATCTCCTGTATCCGGGCTCTGCCAAACCTTCTCTCCCGCCCCGTTCTCCTTGAGCGTATCCGGACCGTCAGCGAGGCCAAGCCCCTCCGCCACCTGATCGGCCTGCTCTCTTGCAGCCGCTCCCTTCGCATCCCAGCGAAAGGACCAGGCAGCCGAAGCCGATCCTCCCGACAGCAGCGGATCAGCCCACTGCCAGAGCATCAAGGCGTCATGCTGGAGCGGCGAGCTTGTACCGATTGCGGTATCCATCGTTTTTTTGCCGCCCTCCGTACCGACCAGCCACGCTCCCAGAGCGAGTACAGCAAGCAGCGCCAGAAGAATCCCCTTTCCCCTGTCCTTCCGCTGCCTGCCGGAATTGCCGCGCATCATTTCATGTACCATACTGACCCCTTCCTCCTTAACCGGTTCATCCATTGAAAAGCAATTTACCAGATGAACATTGTATCCGTTTTGATTACATGTGTTGTCCAGCAGCTATTGTCCTGCCTGCATTTTGCATTCCCTGCAAGACAAGTTGCAGCCGCCTAAAATCTTGTACTGTAAAATGGGTATCCATCTATACGCATGTGCCCTGCCCTGCATAGACTGCTCATAGAATTCACTGGAGGTGCTTAACGAATGGAACCCGTCTTTCCATTAAATGAAGAACGTATTCAACCGCTTAGCGGACATGTCGTTTGTGCCGTTAACAAACAGGGGCAGCGTTATCTCGGTATTTTGCATTCGTGCCGCAACGGACGGCTCGTCCTGAATGGTCCGGAAGGAGGCCGGCATGTTTACCACCATCCTCACAGCAGCGCAGGCGCAGCGGGAAAGAGCAGCGGCAAGAAAGGACGCAAGCAACAGAAAAAGCAGATTCAAGCCACCTCACTGGAGCCACAAGGCGTTGCAGAGCCTTCCGTACCTAACGGATACCAACCGCGCTTTGGCCCGCCGACAGGACTTGATCTGGAAGAGGTCGCTTTCCTCTTCTTGCTCCTTTAATACCCTTTGGAGAACTTACAGATAAACGCTTTTATATCGCATGAGCAGTTTATTTTCCTGTCTGTCCGTGCCGGCATCCATCAGTAAACAGAAGAGGCCCCAGCTGAATCTTCCAAGCTAGAGCCTCTTTGTTGTCTGTATGCACGTTTATTACATAGTTTTATTTTACTGGTTTGACAGGGTGAATTCAAATTTATGGGAATAAGTATTGTGGTATAATTTACAGCAGGACAAATTCGCACAAGAAGGTGTTTACAATGGACTTTATATTTCTAATAGCTGTGGCAGGTTGCGCCGCACTTATTTTGCTGATTATTGCCCACTTCATGTACCAGCGTTCCCCGGATAAGCCGGTGCTGCTTTTTCTCCCCTCGGGAGTTGCTCTGCTGCTTTGCGCTGTAACGTTCATTATCAGCATGAACACAGGCGGTTTCCGCGGTCTTGGATACGGGATTCTCAGCGCGGCTGCAGGGGCCGGCAGCATAATCGGCGTCATCGGAATTGCACTGCTTGCCTACATCGGCAATCAAAAGCGGCGCAAGGATGCTCCTTGATTTCCCGTTCCCTACTGCCGCTATTAAAAAACACCCCGATATCGATATCAGGGTGTTTTTTGTATCCAAGACTCTCATAAGACACATTATGATTTCAAATTCTTCTGATGTAAATCCGGTACCGCGATCATTCCTTTCTTCATCGCTCCCCGGAAGTACAAAGGCTTCATATTCTGCTTAAAATCCAGATCCCACAGCATCCATCCCAGGTCCCGGTCGGGCTGCTCCTTATAATAAGACACCGGGGCAACATCCTGGTCCTCAAGCAGGGTATAAAAGGCCGGGAACTCTCTGCTCCCGAGATACGGATGGTAAAAGCACTGACGCTTGCGGGCACGCCGCAGAAAAATATTATAGTGCTTCTCCGGATGATCCTGCTCTCCCGCACGCTCCGTCATGTCAAAATGCGCATGAATGACATACTTCACATCCCGCAGCAGCAGGCTCTCCTGATCACTCTGCTCCTCCGTGAGCACCGGAGACAATAGAGGACGCTTGGCGCTCATCGGCTCTCTAATGCCGGATACCGCTACCGCCTGATCCATCTCTATTCGTGAAACTCTCTCCAGCCGGATTTCATTGATAACATCAATCCGATCCACAATCCAACGGATCGCCGGCTTCCAATGAATCGATTCCAATACTCCCCTCGCAGCAGAAGGAGTCATTACATCATAGCTTACCCGTTGATCCTTATAATCCGGACGGGCAAAGCAAGCATAGCTTCCCCAAACCAGAAGCCGGATTCCGTACCCCATTATTTCTCCTCCCCTAAATATAAAGCCGTAAAGCGTTAATGGTACCTTACCTCCCCCTTCCAGTTTTGGAATATACTCTTTTAGTATACTCGGTATAGGTCTATATGTGTAGTATGATTTTACTAGACTAAATCGTTTTGCAATGTCATTTGTCGCATATGTCTGTAAGCGCCTCCACTCTGCCTGTATGCCCCTTCTCTGCCGTTCCTCCCCCATTCCAGCCCGGTATCTCTGTACAAAACTTCCAAAGTCTCACATAATGGTAGTTAATTATTCCAGTGCTACACGACAAAGGAGATTATCATGCAAGCCCATATATTGCTCGTAGAAGATGATACGGAAATCAGCGAGATGGTCCGGCGCTATCTGGTCAAGGAAGGCTTCACGATTACCGCCGCCTATGACGGAGCTGAGGCCGCCGCCCTGTTTGCCTCCGGTTGTTACGACCTGATTCTGCTGGATATGATGCTTCCTAAGCTGAATGGAATGGAGTTTCTCAAGCAGGTGCGCGAGACGAGCGTTATCCCGGTACTTATTTTATCGGCGAAGGACGGTGAAGCAGACAAGGCGCTTGGCCTTGGCTTCGGAGCGGATGACTATATTGCCAAGCCCTTCTCCATGATCGAACTGACAGCCAGAATCAGGGCTGCGCTCCGCCGTGCCACCAGCTATTCCCGTCCGGAGCCTCCTGCTGCTCCATCTGACATCATCCGGGTTCATGAGCTGGAGATGAAACTCTCCAATTTCACGGTGACCCGCCGGGGAGAGGCTATTAAGCTGACCGCCAAAGAGTTTCATATTCTGAAGCTGTTCGTCACAAGCCCTGGCCGGGTATATACAAAAGCGCAAATCTATCAGTCAGTATGGAGCGATGCTTATTACGGGGACGAGAACGTCATTAATGTACATATGCGGCGGCTCCGGGAGAAGATCGAGGATGATCCATCCGTTCCCCGCTATATCCTTACACTATGGGGCATCGGCTACAAGCTGGGCGAATTCCAGTCATGACAGCTTTGCTAATAACGGTTGTCATCGTCCTGCTTTCCTTTAATGGGTATCAATATATGTCGTCGCGTAAATTGCGGTCCGATATCCGCTATATCTCGGACAAGCTGGAACAGATCACCGGAGACAGCCATCGCGGAGAGAAGCTGCTGATGATGACGGACGAGCCGATTCTGCGTGAGCTGCTCCGTGCTGTGAATCACCTGCTTGAAGCCAATCAGGAAGCAACAGCGGGATATGCCAAGACGGAGATGTCGATGAAACGGATGCTCTCTAATATCTCCCATGACTTAAAAACTCCGCTGACCGTCGTCGTCGGCTATATTGAGACACTGCATCATACGCCGGACATGCCGCCGGAAGAACGCCGCTACATGCTGGACAAGGTGAACCGCAAGGCACTGGAGGTGCTGTCACTTATCAACAAATTCTTCGATCTGGCCGTTCTGGAGTCCGCAGACAAGAATCTTCCCTTATCACGTATTGCGTTGAATGAGTTGTGCAGGCAGAGCATTCTGGAGTTCTATGAGACATTAAGCGCACAACAATTCGAGGTGAGGATCGATATCCCGGATACACCCCTTTATGCCTTTGCCAATGAGGAAGCTCTGAAGCGGATTTTGAACAATCTGCTCTCCAATGCCATCCGTTACGGACGGGACGGACGAATGCTGGGACTGGCTCTTCGGGCCGACAAAGATTCGGTATATATCGATGTGACAGACAAAGGCAAAGGTATTGCCGAGAAGGATCAGAATCAGGTGTTTGAGCGCATGTATACGCTGGAAGATTCACGGAATAAATCCTATCAGGGCAGCGGCCTCGGCCTTACAATTACGAAGCGGCTGGCCGATAAGCTGCAAGGGAGCATTCAACTGCGCAGCAGACCGTTCGAAGAGACCGTTTTTACGGTCAAGCTTCACCGAATGATTGAAGGGAAAAGAGCAGAGTAAGAATTTCTTAAGAATTGAGTAATAGAAAAGAAAATCCCCTCCGCTATGATGGACGTATAATCAAAATCGAAAGGGGCTGCGGAGATGCACTTATTGCAGACATCCAGACTGACCAAATCTGTTCGTGGCAGGGAGATTGTTTCCGGCATCAATATGCAAGTCAAAACAGGAGAAATTTACGGGATTCTGGGACCAAACGGGGCCGGCAAAACGACGCTGATGCGCATGTTCACCACACTCGTCAAACCGACAAGCGGGGAAATTGAAATTTTCGGACAGAACCTCGCCTCAGCGCCCTATGACATACTGAAACGGATGAGCAGTATCATTGAGTTTCCGGTTTTCTATGACAAGCTGACCGCAATCGATAATCTGGAGCTTCACTGTGAATATATGGGCTTCTATAATAAGAAAGCCATTCATGAATCGCTTGAGCTCGTTCAGCTTGCAGATGTGGATACAAAACCGGTGAGGGAATTTTCATTGGGTATGAAGCAGCGGCTCGGTATCGCACGGGCCATTACGACACGGCCGGAGCTGCTCATTCTGGATGAGCCGATCAACGGGCTCGATCCTGTAGGCATTCGCGAGATGCGTAATTTATTTTACCGGTTGAGCAAGGAGTACGGCATGACGCTCATCATCTCCAGCCACATTCTGGGCGAAATGGAGCAAATCGCTGATACAATCTGTGTAGTGGATAAAGGGAAACAGATTCGGGAAGTTGCCATGGATGAAATTCGCGGCATGGATACCGAATATATCGAAATTCAGACATCCGACCGGCTCAAGGCAGTCTTTGTACTGGAGCATCACCTGAAGCTGCCGAATTTCAAGCTCTATGGAGAGTCAATGATCCGCATTTATGACCTTGAAATACCGCAATCCGAGCTGTCCAGGCAACTCATTATGCATGATGTGCCGATTGAATCCATTAACCGGAAAAAACAGTCGCTTGAGGAATACTTTATGCAGTTGATCGGGGGTAGCGGCCTCCATGCTTAATCTGATCAGACTGGAATTCAGAAAATACAGGCTGGCCCGCATGCTCGTCAGATCGCTCATCGTCACGCTTGTTCTTACTGCGCTGTTCGCATTTTTTTATTTTGACCATTTCCTGTTCGAAAACGGAATTGAAGGTGATGGTACGACTCTCTTTAATACATATACAGAAGCATTTTCTATTATTGGAACCCTTGTCAATATTGCCTATATTGTCTTAGGTGCTACACTCATATCCCGGCTCATCATTAGCGAATTCCGGAACAAGACCATCTATTTGATGTTTACCTATCCGGTCAGCCGCCGGAAAATTATCGCCGCCAAGCTTATTATTGTTGCCGCATGGATATTCATCGGGTCTATGGTGAGCGGTGGTCTGATCGGGGGGCTAATGCTGATTTCGGAGATGTACGTTAAGGTCATACCGGAGCCGCTGTCTGCTGCAATTATCATTCGAGGTTTCTCGATGCTTATTGCAGGATCCGTCTGTTCAGCCGGCATCGGCATGATCCCGCTCTATTTCGGCATGCGCAAGCACTCTGCGACCGCCACCATTCTGTCCGCAGTTATTGTAGCCTGCCTGCTGAACCAGAATACGCATGGTTTCAGTTTGAACCAGTTCATTGTCATTCCTCTGCTGACTGCGATTGCAGGAATAATCGTAGTGATCATTACCATTCGCAATATTAATACGGTGGACATTAACTAGGACATCATCTTTCTCCCGTCCCCTTGATTAGCAAATAAACGTCCCCGAAACGTCCCCAACATCGAATAAGCTTCAAGAAAGGAGTACGGGTATGTTCCTGAAAAAACAGACGGTTGTACGCAACGGAAAGATTTATCATTATTACCGGGTCGTCGCGGCCTACACGGATGAACACGGCCGGAGAAAGCACCGGCTGGTCAAGCATATCGGGGTACTGACGGTCGAGGAAGCGGAGCGGATGAGACTGGAGCTGCGGGAACAATCAAATGAAAAGGAGCACTTTCCCGGGTGCTCCTTTTCTGATTCGGTATGGTGCACAATTTGATTGCATACGCTGGCCGCTGTACCATATAGGCGAACAATTTCGGATGAATTATTCCAATACAAGCGCAGAATCGCCGCTAATGTATGTCCCGTTATTTTTCCCCTCGCAAATTTCTCTCATCGTTCCCGGCTTGTCAAAATTGAATACATGCATCGGCAAATGATAGTCTCTGGCAAGAATGAAGGCCGACTGGTCCATGACCTTCAAATTATGCTGGATCACATCATTGTAATGGAGGGACTTGTATTTACGGGCTGTCTTGTCATACTTCGGGTCTGCACTCAGAACACCGTCTACCCCCTGTTTGGCAACAAGCAGGGCATCGCAGCCAACCTCAATTGCTCTCTGCACCGAAGGGTAGTCTGTTGTGACATAGGGCTGCCCGTTCCCGCCTGCGAAGATGACAATGTAGCCCTTTTCCAGGTGGTGAACAGCTCTTAGGCGGATATACGGCTCGGCGACAGAGGCAATAGGCAGAGCTGTCATGACACGCACTTCTTTGTCCGTTTTCGCTTTGAGAACACCACGCAGCATCAGGCTGTTGACGACTGTAGCCAGCGTCCCGATATTGTCCGCCTCAGCCCGCTCGATGCCCCAATGCTCCGCCATATTCCCGCGGAAGATATTGCCGCCGCCTATCACAAGGGATACTTCTACACCAAGACTGACCACGGACATAATTTCATTGGCGATATGATCCAGACTCTCCGGCTCGAAGCCAAATTCCGTTTGACCGGCTACTGCACCGCCGCTTAGTTTAATGAGCACCCTCTTGTACCTGTTCATTTCCATGCACCTCCGAGTGAAGCGTAAACGGCTGCCGCAGCTTTGAACCTGTGATCATTCATGCAGCAGTGTTTCGCACAAAAAAAGACAATATCCGACAGGCAACGTCCTACATTTCGTCTGTAAAATAAAAAAACACTAAAGCAATAAATGCTTTAGTGTTTGAACGGAATGGAAATATGAAAGATCAACACAGCCGGATCATTGCAGTCCCACGGTTTTCTCCTCATACTCCCACCCCGCTTCATTCATTTTTTTCATCAATTTATTTTATCCTTAGCCCGGGTAAAAATCAACTGTCATAATTGCCTCCCGCAATCGATACAAATAGATCATAGCAGCCCGGATCAGGGCTGAAGGGGTGCATGAAGCTTGTCCAGGACCGGATTTGCTGCTCCGGTGCTCCTGACAATGCCGTTACATGTTGAATCCCAGTACTATTTCGTTAAAAAGGAGATTATGAATCTATGACAGAAACCAACCAGCCGGAATGGATCCAATATTACATTCTAAATCGTGACCTGAATCTGTCCCCCGGCACAACTGCTGTTCAGGTCGCTCATGCTGCAACTACATTGGCGCTGCATTATTTGCTGAACGGCAAGGAGCAAGAAGCATTTCGTTCCTGGCTCGAAACCGGTCAGCGCAAAACCGTCTTGACAGGCTCCGAGCAGCAGGTGCTCCAGCTTGCCGAGCGCGGCTACCTGTCTGTCCGCGACGGACAGCTAAGCCGGGGAGAAGAAGCGCCATTGACAATCGTTGCCTTGCCGCCTATGAACCGGGATGATGCCGCTCCTCTGCTCGAAGGCCTGAGAGAGCTGTAGAATTATTTCAACTTCACACGCTGCAGACGAAGCGCATTGAGCACGACCGATACGGAGCTGAGCGCCATCGCCGCTCCTGCCAGCCACGGGGCCAGAAAGCCTGCGGCTGCTACAGGAATGCCGATAACATTATAAGCAAGCGCCCAGAACAGGTTTTGCTTAATATTCACCATCGTCCGCTTGCTCAAGAATAGCGCATCGGGAATCTTGTTCAAGTCCCCTTGTATCAGGGCAACATCCGCCGCTTCCATGGCGACATCCGTTCCGGTGCCAATGGCAATTCCCAGGTCCGCAGTCGCCAGTGCAGGGGCATCATTAATACCGTCACCAACCATCGCAACCTTGTGGCCTTCCTGCTGCAGGCGCTTGACCTCATCCGCTTTGCCGGCAGGAAGCACCTCTGCGACAACGTGTTCGATGCCCACCTCGGCTGCGATTGCCTTGGCGGTGCGCTCATTGTCGCCTGTCAGCATGATGACCTTCAGGCCAAGCCCGCGCAGCTTGCGCACAGCTTCCTTGGAGGTCGGCTTGACGGTGTCCGCCACGGCAATTATTCCCGCGTACTCGCCATCCACTGCCGCCAGCATGGCGGTCTTGCCTGCCCCTTCGAGCCGGACCATCTCCTGCTCGACCTGCTGTACCTTTACCCCATGCTTCTCCATCAGCCTGCGCGTTCCGACCAGTACCTCGCTGCCGTCTACAGTCGCCCGTACACCATAGCCGGGGATCGCTTCAAAGTCAGACGGCTCTGAGAGTGTAATTCCTTTGGCACGTACTCCTGCCACAATCGCTTCAGCAAGCGGATGCTCTGAACCAAGTTCAGCAGCTCCGACAACCGCCAGGAATCTGCTCTCTTCCATTTGTGCAGATTTGTAATCGGTAAGCTCAGGCTTGCCGTTTGTGACAGTTCCTGTTTTATCCAGCAGAACGGCTGTGATTTTGTGTGCGCCCTCCAGATGCTCGCCGCCTTTAAATAAAATTCCGGTCTCTGCCGCCCGTCCCGAGCCTGCCATAATCGAGGTTGGCGTAGCCAAGCCAAGCGCACACGGACAAGCGATGACGAGCACGGCAATGCTTTTTTCCAGCGCACCTGCAAAATTCCCCTTCTCAATGAAGAAATACCACAGCAGAAAGACGACAACGGCGATGCCCACAACAATCGGAACAAAAATGCCGGAGATCACATCAGCGATCCGTTGAATCGGAGCCTTGGAGCCTTGAGCCTCCTCGACGACTTTGATGATTTGGGCCAGTGCCGTATCCTTGCCTACTTTGGTCGCCTGAATGGTCAGCGATCCGTTCTTGTTCAAGGTTGCCCCGATTACGCTATCGCCCTGACGCTTGGATACCGGCAGACTTTCCCCCGTCAGCATCGATTCATCTACAGCGGAACTGCCTTCAAGCACCTCGCCGTCTACCGGTATTTTCTCGCCGGGTCTTACTTTCAGCCGGTCTCCCGCGACAACCTCTTCAATCGGAATAAGCTGCTCCTGCCCGTCACGAATAACCAGTGCTGACTTCGCCTGCAAGCTCATAAGCGAGCGGATCGCTTCGGAAGAGCGGCCTTTGGCGAGCATTTCAAACAGCTTGCCGAGCAATATGAGCGTAATGAGAACTGCACTCGTCTCATAATACAGCTCAACATTGTGGTGACCGTGACCGATGCTGTTGATGGACAGGTATAAACTGTAAAAGAATGCCGCCGAGGTTCCGAGTGCGACGAGCACATCCATATTCGCGCTGCCATTGCGCAGTGCCTTATACGCACCGATGTAGAAGATCCGTCCGATAATGAACTGCACCGGGGCAGCCAGGGCAAATTGCACCCACGGGTTCATGAATATATCCGGAAGCCAGATCCACGAAGTAAAGGAGAAATGGCTGACCATCGCCCATAACAACGGGAAGGACAAGATTGCCGATACAATCACCCGGCGCTTCTGACGCTTGATTTCTTCTTGCTTATGATCTCCCGCTTCGGCCTGATCCGCTTTTAGCGACGCCTTATAGCCAATCTGCTCCACCTTGCGGATGATATCCGCAACACTGGCTTCACTGCTGTCATATTCGACATGGGCAGTCTCCAGTGCCAGATTGACGGAAGCCGTCTGAATGCCCGGAAGGCGGTTGAGACCTTTCTCAATCCGGGTCGCACAAGCTGCGCACGTCATACCTCCGATCTGCAGATCTACCTTATCCTGCACCGTTCCATAACCCAGAGCTTCTATTTTATCCTCGAGCTTCTTGCGGTCCAAGGCATTCGCATCGTAGACAACCGAAGCTTGCTCTGTAGCCAGATTGACGACTGCGCTGCGCACACCTTCCATCCGGGACAAGCCCTTCTCTATCCTTCCGGCACAGGCCGCACAGGTCATCCCTGTAATTCTGAGCTGCTGTTGCCGTTCCGTGCTTTGCGGCTGACTATTCGCTTTTTCCATTACGCTCACCTCTCTTTATTTCAATATACGATACCCCCCTTATGTATGTCAAGGAGATAAAAAATAATATTTAATCTCGGCATCATACCCCTATGTAGTATAGTATAACACAATATACATGAAACAAATCAGCTTTATCCCGGACATATGGCGCTCGTTTCATGATACAATTATGCTCAAGACAATCAGCTTTCATATGAATATGAGCATTAGCATTAGGCTGATTTAGAACGAACGTGAGCTTGGAACATGCATCATGTCTATCAGAGCAAACAGCCGGAAATGAACCTGCCGAATAAGGAGCGAACATACAATGAGTGCCACTGACTTTACAATCAGATATGCGACAGAAGCGGATTTGCCGGAAATCGTCTCCATCTATAATTCCACGATTCCTTCCAGAAATGTAACGGCGGATTTGGAGCCTGTCACCGTGGAGAGCCGGATGGACTGGTTCGCGAACCATACACCGGACAAGCATCCAATCTGGGTCGCTATCAAGGATGAGAAGCTGATTGCCTGGGCAAGCCTCAGCGCCTTCTATGGCCGCCCCGCCTATGCCGGCACTGCTGAATTCAGTATCTATGTCGCTGAAGCCGCCCGCGGGACAGGCATCGGCAAGATGCTGCTGGAGCATGTGATGCAGCAGTGCCCGCAGCTTGGCATCAACAATTTGCTCGGCTTCGTATTTGGTCTTAATGAACCAAGCCTCGCTTTGCTTCGCAAATATGGCTTTACCCAATACGGACATTTGCCGGAGGTTGCCGTGCTTGATGGCATCAAGCGCGACCTCGTTATTTTGGGCAAGCAGCTTTGAACCATTCCGGTTTAATTGCAAACGGGTGCCGGTGCCTTTAACCGCACAGTATCGTTCCCCGCAAACCTGTGGCACCCTGCCTGGTACCCCTGCTCTGTATATTCATACTTAAATGAAAAGACTCCCTCTCACGCTAAAGTGAGAAAGGAGTCTTAAGGCCATGCGTTCCGGCTGGAAGCCAGCATGATACTGCCTTCAACTTACACATACGGACTAAGAATTTCATTAAACCGTGTCAAATAGTCCAGATCAAGCTGGTCAAAGCGTTCAAATGAAGGACTGTCAACGTCCAGCACGCCAACCGTCCTGCCGTCCTTGCTCAACGGGATGACAAGCTCGGAATTGGTCGCTCCGTCACAGGCTATATGCCCGGGGAATTGATGTACATCAGGAACAAGCTGTGCTTCTTCCTTGGCTACTGCCGTGCCGCACACCCCTTTGCCGGAAGGGATGCGGGTACAGGCAGGAAGTCCCTGAAAAGGCCCGAGCACCAGATCCTCGCCTTCCAGCAAATAAAAGCCGACCCAATTGACATCGTCTAAAAACTGATTCAACAAGGCCGCCGCATTCGCCAAATTCGCAATCGGGGCCGGTTCGTCCTCAATCAAATGTTGAAGCTGCTTCAACAGCAGCTCATAATTCTCTTCCCTTGTTCCGGAATAGCTTGCTTTGGAAAACATAGAACCGCTCCTTTGAATCCTTATTCGGATTGGCTGAGCTTGATGGCTGTCTCCAGATCATACAAAATATCGTCAATCGCTTCCGTTCCGACGGACAGCCGGATCAGCCCCGGTGTAACGCCGGATGCAAGCTGCTCTGCCTCTCCAAGCTGCTGATGCGTTGTGCTCGCCGGATGGATAATGAGCGATTTGGAGTCTCCCACATTCGCCAGATGAGAAAATAGCTGTACGCCATGAATCAGCTTCTTGCCTGCTTCCACTCCGCCCTTGATTCCGAAGCTGATAATCGCTCCCTGCCCCTTCGGCAAATACTTCTGGGCAAGTTCATAGGAAGCGTGGCTTTCCAGTCCCGGATAGCTGACCCACTCCACCGCGTCCTGCGACTCCAGGAATCGGGCCACCGCCAGCGCATTCTCACTATGGCGCTCCAGACGAAGATGCAGCGTCTCCAGCCCCTGCAGCAGCAGGAATGAACTAAGCGGCGACAATGATGCGCCCAAATCCCGCAGCAGTTGTACACGGGCTTTGATAATATAAGCAAGCTCTCCAACCGCCTCCGTATACACAAGTCCATGGTAGCTCGGATCAGGTGTCGTCAGACCCGGAAATTTGTCATTTTGCGCCCAGTCGAACTTGCCCCCGTCCACGATAACTCCCGCAATTGTCGTCCCGTGGCCGCCGATGAATTTCGTTGCCGAGTGCACGACGATATCAGCGCCATAATCGATCGGACGCAACAGATACGGGCTCGGGAACGTATTGTCTATAATAAGCGGAATGCCATGTTCATGTGCGATTGCCGCTACAGCTTCAATATCCAGTACGTCTCCGCGCGGATTGCCGATTGATTCGGCAAAAATCGCCCTGGTCTTCGGCGTGATCGCACCGCGGAAATTGTCCGGGCTTGAAGAATCGACAAATTTGACGTTAATGCCCAGCTTCGGCAATGTCGTGGAAAACAGGTTGTAAGTGCCGCCATACAAACTCGCAGAGGAGACAATCTCATCACCTGACGAAGCAATGTTCAATATGGAATACGTAATGGCCGCAGCGCCGGATGCGACAGCGAGCGCTCCTGCGCCGCCCTCTAAAGCCGCAACCCGCTGCTCAAACACAGCCGTCGTCGGATTGCCAACCCGTGTATAAATATTACCCTCTTCCTTCAGGCTGAACAAGTCTGCGGCATGCTCCGTGTCCTTAAAGCCGTAGGATGTTGTCTGGTAAATCGGCACTGCCCGTGCCTGTGTAGTCGGATCAATCTGCTGTCCGGCATGAATCGCCAACGTTTCAGGTAAATATTGTCTCTCTTCTGCCATAGGTAAAAACCTCCCGGTACAATTAAGAATAATTTCCTGTTCTGCTTGCAGCTGTATAAAATCCCGGACAGACAACGCCGCACCGGCATCCGCCGGATCTTTGCCTGTACAGGCCTGACACCAACCCGATTTAACTTCTTTCTGACTGCCTCAAATCCGCTATACGCTCATTGCATATATCCCAAGCTAATTAATCGCCTGGCTTTTGATGAGGAGCCATTCATTAATAGTGCCAGGCAATTTGAAGAATACTGCTGGCATTTAATACTGTATGTTGATGTTATTACAATAATTCCTATAAGTAAAGTTGGTTTAAAGACATTATTTTCACTTTGAACAGCATTTAGACAAGAAATGAACGATAGATAAAGAGAAAATCCGGGAACGACGGCGAGCACTCCCCTTCTCCATAATCCTTTCACTATCCGGCTATCCGGGTTCCGTTTTTATATTCAACCTGTATGGCTCGTTGAGCCCTGACTTCCCCTCTATAAATTGTCTAAAATTGGATTTGGTTTTTTTTCTAGTCTTTGACCTGAAATGAGAGATCACCAGTTGAACAACCTGTCCGGAAGCATGCCGGCCAATTCAATTTTGCCTGAAGACCTTCTCCTTTCCCGATGGTCCACCCTCAAGCCAAAATCAGGCAAATCGAGCCTTGACAAGACAAATCCGGGATGGTAGATTAAGTACCAACCTGAACCACACAAGTGACTGAACCATCAGAACTGTGCCGGCTCTGCATTGCAGCATGCGTTTGTAGAGGCAGCCTGTTCTTCATGAATAGAGCCTCTTCTTGCACTTCCGGGAAGAGGCTCTTCATATTATGGATAAGTCATAAGTTAATTCCGACTAAATAAAGGTGAATAGTTAGAAAAAGAGAAGGCAATGACAGGAATTCATTCTTTAAACCAGGGAGAGGAGCTGCTTCAATTGCAAATGATTACGTACTCCGCACCGTCACCTTCACTGCATACAAACGACAAAACGTGGTTTACACCGGAAGAGAAACTAAACGTGTATATGGATATTTGGCAAAACAAAAAATCAGCCGCCCAATATGCGCAGGAGCTTGGCATATCTGTCGAGCGCATTAACCGTTGGGAACAGCAGGCGGCAACCTTCGTCGGCAAATTACTGCAAGGCCAGGAACAGCTGCGGGACAACCAGGCCCAGTTGCAGCAGCAGCTCACAGGCACACAGGCAGCCCTGGACAAGAAATCCGCCCAACTCGACTGGCTGAAGACGACGCTGGCTGCCAACACCTCCCGCAAAGAGCGCTCCAACTGGGTTGACTATCAATGCCGGGAGCTTCCACTGAATGTGCAGACGGAGCTGCTCAAACTGAACCGTTCCTCGCTCTACTACAAGTCTGCCGCCGTTCAGAAAAGGCAGTAACAGCACCTTCGCTCCCTAATTCCGTCTTAGACACACGACGCCTGATTCAGCATGCCTATTCAAACGGCTCCAGCACATCTTATGCAACGATGTGGCCACCGTGTCCAGCCAGCTCTGGTGCAGACTAAGACATTTTTGCCGCATTGTCTGTCCGGGATTCTTTATCAGCTGCAAGCTATAGCCGCTGCATCCCGATACGCGCTGCGCCGGATCATCTGTCGATATAACTGCGGCTGTGAACAGTAACAGCCTGCCACTGTTCCTGCGAGTACACCCAGCGGCTGGGAGCCGTGCCGGAATAGAACTGCTGAAGCGTATCCTCTCCGGTTATGACCATCTCACAAGGATTGCCCGGTGCAATTCCATACGTCTTCAATCCCATAATAGTTGCCGGAATCGTGGTAATCATGGAGAGGATGCGCTGCATGTCCGCCGCGCCGCCCATATGGGAGGTGTATGAGGTCATCGCAGCAATCTGGGCCAAATCGCCACGGCCATACGGATGGAACGGGTCCTGAATATTATCAGATGCTGCAGCCAGCCCGATTCCGGCATCCAGCAGTTCGCGAATGCGTGTTGTCCCTCTGCGCACCAGCCCTTTATCCCCTCTTCCCTGCAAATACAGGTTGACCGCAGGCAGAGTCACCGCATATATCCCGGCATCAGCCATTTCCTGAATAACCGCCTCTGCATCCGGCTCCGTCATCGCTGACAATGAGCATAAATGATCAACAGTTACCCGGCCCTGCATCCCATACTGCTTGGTCATGCGGGCAATTTCGACGACTGTACGGGCAGCAGGGTCATCACTCTCATCCGCATGCAGATCGACAGGCTTGCCTGTCCGCTCAGCCATTTTATAGATAAAGTCAATTGACGCTTGCGGATCTGGCGCAAGATGGGGTGCTCCGCCAATGAGATCAATGCCCATATCCAGCGCTTCTCTGACCGCATCCTGAATCAAATCCAGTTCACGGTAAGGCGTCATAAGGACATATTCGATTTTCATTTTTCCATGAAGCGCCTCTCTTGCCTCCAACGCAGCCTCGATCGTTCGGAATGCAAGCTCCTTGCCCCCCGCCAAATGGAAATCCAAATGGCTGCGTACTGTAGTCGTTCCGTAGGACAGTGCCATGAGCGCCGCCTTGATCATCCGTGATTTGATCGCTTCCTTGGTGAAGCCTTGCACCGCATGGCTGTAATTATGAATCGCCTCCAAAAGAGTGCCGCTCTTATTGCCAGCAGACTCCAGCGAGAACGCCTTATCCAAATGCATATGAACATCCACTAGTCCCGGCAGCAGCAGTTTGCCCTGTAAATCCAGACAGACCGCTTCGTTAAGCTCCGAGACATTGGTTCCATACGACTCCAAACAAATAAATCCGGGCTGCCCCGGATTTATGCCATTCTGCCTCTCTATCGACTGCCAGACGCCGCCTGCGGCAGTCAGCTCGTAGAGCCCCGCCGTCTGTCCACACTGGCTGCTCTCTCCTTCGACAGACGGTAAAGCCGCGTTAATGATATGCAATCTCTTACCTTCCATTACGCAACCCTCTTCTCTCTATTAAACTACAGGCAAGATCGGATGCCCTGATGCCCCGGGATGCATCCAATCTATACATGCACGGCACTCTTTCAGGGCACGAACGTTCAGGAGCCCAGCTTGCGCAGCACCTCCAGATCCTCCTCATCCAGGCTCACCCTCGGGCCTGACTTGATCAGATCGGAGAAATTCTCATCCGGAACCATGGTGGTCAGTGTATAGAGCTTTTCGCTGCCAGTATTGATAATATCATGATGATTGCCGGGAGGAACAATAATAAATGAACCCTGGCGGATCGGGGTGCTATAATCACCAACCTTGGCTTCGCCCTCACCCTTAAGCACATAAAAATACTCATACGCTTCCTTATGCTCATTGGATGGCGTTCTGCCGCCCACATCAAAGATTTCAATGAAGGAGACGAAAGGAACCTGTCCCCTGTCGCACAGGAGCACGAATTTGTTCGTATCCTTTTCGGAAATTTTATAGACCGGACAATCCTCGAAATGCCCTGCAACCAAGCCTGGAATAACCATCACACATCTGCCTTTCTCTATATGAATTGAGTTTCAATAACATCTCTCTGCCAGTTCAGCATTTGCTGCTCTCCCCCGCCTTGCAGCGGCAGCCCTATCCAGGATGGACGATCCTGACGGCTCGATACCGCAACAGACGCCATATTCATCGCCCCTTCACCGGCAGTGTGGCGAACCCCATTCTCTCCGTTAGGGTGGCGTGTGAACAGCGGGAAGGCGCTCCCGCTCAGTTCCAGACGGAGCGCGCTTCCGGCGGGAAGCTCGGCTGCCAATGGGCGCATGGCAATGACCGCCTTCACCCAGCCATCGTCCGCCCCTCCATCTCCCTGCACAATCTCCGTCCGCCCCACAGACAGGAAGCGGGCGGCTCCACTTTCCTCCACAACAGACAAGACGGCCACCAGATCCGTCGGCCCGGACAGTACCTGAACCCACGCTTCGACACTCGGGACACCGAACAAAGACAGACTGTCCTTGAGCGGTTCACCTGTATAGACGAGAATTTCGAACCTGTCCTGCTGCGCGCTGCGGTCTGCCGGCAGATACCCTTCCGAGCGCATCGGCAATCTCGCATCGTAGACAAATACGTCGGGAGCAGCAGGCAGAATCGCCTCGCCGGATGCCGTCAGAAGTCCGCCGCCAAGCGCACCATTTGCCGGCTCCTGCGACCCGGACAGGAACAGCAGGCGGCCAGGCTTCTCGCCGGACAATGCAGGCAGCCGTTCCGCTGCCTTCCATGAAAGGCTTCCCCGTTCAAAATAACGGACAGGCGGCTCCTCAAACAACTCTATATCGCGGCTGCCCTTGAGCCAGTAGTCGAACCATCGGACCTGTTCCATATGGATGCCGCCCATGGCATCCGCTCCATGATCGACACCGCCCGCCTTCCGCCCCCACGGAATATGCGACCACGGGCCAACAATGAGCCGGTGGAAGCATTCCCGGGTCCGCGGAAGCTCCTGCAAGGCTTCATAGGACTGCAACGTCCCCATCAGGAAGCTGTCGTACCAGCCTCCAATCTGTAGCGCGGGGATTGGTGATGCCAGCAGTTCAGGCAGCCAGTTGCGCTGCGCCCAGTAAGCGTCGTAAGAGGGATGTGCAAGCCAGTCGTAGTATGCCGGAAAATACTGCTCCATGACCGGATGCTTCCGGGCAAGCGGCAGGCTCCACAGCTCATTGTCCGGCTGGCGCATCATGCGGGAGCACAGCATGACCGCCTCATCATCACCTGCCCTGCGTGCCGTATCCCGTGCCAGCTGAAATGCCCAAGGCAGATGATCCCCAAGCGCGAAGGCACCATGCGGATAGAACATGCCGTGATACAAATCCGCCGGGCACATGCTCGGAGCCATTGCCGCAAGAGCAGGAGGACGGAGCGAGGCTGCCGCCCATTGGGTCAGCCCCTGATAGGAAAATCCGTACATGCCGACTTTGCCGCTTGAGCCCGGAAGCCGCGCCGCCCATTTGACCGTGTCGAAGCCGTCCTCAGCCTCATGAACGAACGGATCAAACCAGCCCTCAGACTCCCCCCGTCCTCTGACATCCTGAATAACGACCATGTACCCTTTGTCCGCATACCATACGGGATGAGCGTGGCTGACCGTCGAGGCCAGCGCCCGGCCATATGGCTGGCGCATCAGCAGCACCGGGTGCGGCCCGGGAACAGCAGGCGTATAAATATCTGCGTAGAGAGTAATGCCGTCCCTCATCACACAAGGGACCCTTCGCTCTATGGCGACGTTCCCGAATTTCATTGCTCCGCCTCCTCTGATTCAGCTAGCCTGTTATAGAATGCCTTACGTTCTTCAAGTCCGGCTAACCTGTCGTGGCCTGCTTGAGCTTCTTCTGATTCAACAACTCATACGGGTCCTGACTGCGCTTGATCGCCCAGAGCTTCTCATTTGAATAGGAGCGTCCTCCCTCATCCAAATCCCAAGTATGCGGGTTGCTGACGCTGACCCCCATTTCTTCATACCGCCGGATAATGCCGTTGATTTGCTCATCCGACTTGTATGCAAGCAGCGGCAAGCCCGAAATCAGCAGCTCTCCCCCTTGAGAAGCGAACTCGATATGGTTCATCACCTCAGGATGCTCCTGCTTCATCAGCGCAAGCTGTTCCCCGGCACGGGCATTGTCAAAGCCAAGCTGCAAATAGGTCAGATCCGGATTTTGTTTGCGGGCCCATAGTGTCGTATGATTCCAGCTAAAATCCGATACTCCCACACCTTTATGATAGCGGTCTGCTGCGACTTTCAGCGCTACACTGCCCTGGTGAGCCGTAATTAGCGCCCGCAGTTGTTCCTCGGATTGTTCATCCGCTTCCATCAGCACAACTGCCTGGTCCGGCTCCAGCTTGAGCGGCTCAAAACAGGCAGGGATCGGCCATTCGTGGACGGAAATCAGCCTCTTGTCAATGTCAGCCGCCTCCGCAGCTTCACGCCCGAAGCGGAAAGCATCCGCGAAGCTGTTAAAGGCAACCGCCCATTGCATCCACTCCATGCGGGGAGCGAGGTTAATCCCCACCTCGGCCAAAATTCCGATCGTGCCATAAGTATGCAAATATGGTCGCACCTCGCTGCCGTACAGCTCGATCGTGCGCGGGA
Source organism: Paenibacillus pinihumi DSM 23905 = JCM 16419 (assembly GCF_000422505.1). GTDB lineage: Bacteria > Bacillota > Bacilli > Paenibacillales > Paenibacillaceae > Paenibacillus_D > Paenibacillus_D pinihumi. The sequence continues at coordinate 336,798 of NZ_AULX01000006.1, forward strand.
CCGGCTCAACCGTCTTGATTTTCAAATAGGTCACCAGGCCGTCCCAGATCGTCCCCCAGCGGATCGAGCCGATTCCGCCAAAGCCGCCGCACAGGAAGCCCCCGATGGTTGCCGATTGAAAGGTTGAAGGCATTGTGCGCAGCTCATAACCTGCGCGTCTGGCCGTTGACTCCATCTTGCCCAGGCGCGCCCCCGCCTGTACACGCATTATTCCGTCGCTGGTCTCCAATATTTTGTTGTACTTGGACAAGTTCAGGACCAGGCCGCCGGTGACGGGCACACACTGCCCGTAATTCCCGGTGCCATTCCCCCTTACTGTGACCGGAACCTTCTCCCGCGCTGCAAAGGCCAGCAGCTCATCCAGCTCTTCCTCCGTCGTCGGACTGGCGATGCACTCGCCAAGACTGCCCTGCAAATCCCGTACAAGAATCGGAGAAAAATGATGATAATCCATCGAGTATTTGATCCTCGAGGCCTCATCCCACAGCAGCCCCAGATGCGGCTGATTTTGCAACTTTGTCTTCCAGTTGTCACTCATGCCCACACACTCCCTCGCCATATTGGATAGAAACTGAACAACCTCGCGCTATTGTTTGTTACTTGGGCAAAAACTCTGTTGTGAACGCCCCGGTCACATCCGGCATCGTTTTCAGCATGCCGATCCCGACCATTTGCTTCGCCAGCTCCTCCCAGCGCTCCTTGGACATATAACCCGGGCCGTGCGATGCGGCATCTCCTCCGAATACAAGCGGCATCATCGTTCCCGCAGCATAATCCAGATTTTCAAGCGGAAGATCGGGATTTTCCTTCTGAATCAGCTTGTTGATGTCGCTGTAATGGTTCTCGTAATATTTGAACCCCTTGACTGTCGCCTCCACGTACGCCTTTACAATATCCGGATGATCCTTGAGGTACTGCTCGGTTGTGAACAGAATATTGGCATACGGGGAGTAGCCCGCATCCGCAATCAACAGGGAATCGACCTCAACATTCTGCTTCTTCATCTCAAATGGCTCGCTTGTTATATAGCCTTGAATCGCGGCATTCTTATCCTCCAGGAAGGGGGCCATCGAACCGGTGTAAGCCATCTCCTGGGCTCCGTCCAGCTTGTACGCTTTCTTGAGATATTCCCAGTAAGCCGCGCCGCTTGCCACATACACCTTGCGGTTGTTCAGATCCTTGGGTGAATGAATGCCCGCGCCTTTATGAAACATCAGGATCTGCGGACTCTTCTGAAAGGACGTCGCTACCGCTACGAGCGGAATGCCGTTCTCCCTCGCAAGCAACAGCTCATCTGCCTGCGCCATCCCAAACTGTGCTTTGCCGGAGGCAACAATCTGGGTAGCGGATATTTGCGGCCCTCCCGGCTGAATGGTCATGTCCAGTCCGCCATCCTTGTAAAAGCCTTGGTCAAGTGCCGCATAGAGTCCGCCATGCTCAGCCTGTGCAAACCAGTTGGTTACCTGGGTGATTTTGGTGGTCTTGCCGGCAGCAGAATTGGAGCCGCCGTCTGGTGAAGCGGGGGTATTCACACTCTCCGTCTTGCTTCCGCAAGCGGCCAGCAGCGTCATGGCAGCCAGCAATGTCATCAGTAGATTTTTTTTGTTTATCATGAGCAAAACCACCTTTATGTTATGTTTCATTACAAACAAACAAAAAAGCATGTTCAACCAGCCCAATACAATTGCAAAAATGAAGAATATAAAACTTATTTCATTTTATCTAAATAATTCAAGTAAAAATAAACTATTCGATTGAAAAAATCAATATAAACATTCAATTCGTTCACCTAAGATAAACACATTATATCGATTTGAAAGAATGGCGTCAATAACTAATGTTAATTTACATAACATTAAAACCTGTTTTTCACAAAGATAAGTAAAGAAAAACAACTAATTCTTATATATATATATAACATTAATATGACATTAAACGACTGCTACTATCATTGGTGCACTTTCAGGATCCGTAAGTATTGCTAGTATCGCCACAGCCATATAGACTGCCGGTAGTGACCCAACCTTGTGCATTAGCATTCTATTATAGATAAATCTATTATTTTCCATTGACAGGACCCCTGCCTGTTGCTGTGCCGACCCTGCTTGGCCTATAATTTAAGACAGAAATTCAATCAAGGCGGGGAGTTTATTTCATGAATGAAACATTGCGAGCCTTTTTAGCCTTGACAGATGCGGTCATCATTACAGATGAGCGTCACCACATTGTCGATGTCAATGCAGCCTATGAACGGATTACCTGCTTTGAACGGAAGCAGATTCTCGGTGCCCGTGCCAGTATTGTAAAGACTCAATTCACAAGCTCCTCCACCTATAGCAGCATGCACGCAGCCTTAAACCGCAAGCAGGGCTGGTCCGGCGTATTCATTAATAAGAAAAGCAACGGACAATTATGGCATTCCTCGATCTCCATTACTCCTTATCAGGCAGATGGAACATGGTATTACATCGGTGTATTCCGCGAGCTTGAGCATCTTCCGGAAGGCATCTATGTAGCCGAAGAGCGGCGCAGCAGCATTCAGGGTGTATTGCTCAAGGTACTGGCAATCTCCTGTGAAATCCGGGACCCGGCCATTGAAGAACATCTGACCAGGGTTCAGCAGTTGACCGCACAACTGATCCACGCCCATAATAACCGTCTCTCGCTCGGACTCGACCATGACTATATGCAGAGCATCGTCCATTCCAGCATTATGCATGATATCGGCAAATCAGGGGTACCCGAGGGCATTCTGTATAAGCCCGGACCTCTGACGGTCTATGAACGGCAAATTGTCGAGATGCACCCCCTGATTGGCGTCGATATATTGGAGAAAATCAATTCAGAGCTGAATGACAGCTTCTTCAAGGATGAGATGTCCGTCGCGCGGAATATTATTTTGCATCATCATGAAAAATGGGACGGAACCGGCTACCCGCATCAGCTCAAGGGAGAAGAAATTCCGCTTGAGGCACGGATTGTCAGTGTGGTAGATGTGTTCGATGCCCTGACCTCGCGCAGGCCCTACAAAGAAATCTGGAATCAGGAGCAGGCGCTGGCTTACCTGGTAGAACAGAAGGGCAAAGCCTTTGATCCGGAAATGATTACGTCCTTCCTCTCCATCATCCGGCAAGCTTAACCGCATAAACGAAAAGCCGGCAGGCGTGAATTTGGTTCACGCCTGCCGGCTTTTTACGGCTTAATTATGACTATACATTCGAATACCCGTTCACTTAGAGTCTGAACTGCTTCGCCAGCTGCTCCAGCTCTGCGGACATTTCCTCCAGCCGGTCCGATGATGTCTTCATCTGCTTGACTGCATCAAGCTGTTCCACAGCAGCCGCGGCAATGCCGCTAAAATGATCAGATGTGCGCCGGGACAGACTTTCCATTTCCGAAGCCGAAGCGACTACCTGCTCGGTACCTGCGGATATTTCCTCGGATACGGCCGATATGTCCTGAATTTCTCCGGCTACCTTCTCCACCTCGGACAAAATGTCTCCAAACGCCCCGCCAGCCATACGTACAGCCGACAAGCCATCTTCTATCTGTGCTGTCTCCTCGCGCACGCCGCTGACTGCCCGGGCTGTATCTTCATTCATGGCGAGCATCAGTTCACTGATGCGGTTCGCGGATACTTCAGATTGCACAGCCAGCTTGCGCACCTGATCCGCCACGACCGTAAAGCCCTGACCATGCTCACCCGCCCTTGCTGCTTCAATCGAAGCGTTCAGCGCAAGCAGATTGGTCTGTGCTGACAGATCCCGGATCTCGCCGACAATCTCGCTCACCTCGCGAGTCCGCTCAGCTAATTGCTCCATGTCGCCAGAGGCCGCCTGTGCGGATCGTCCAATCGCCTCCATCTTCCCGACAGCCTCCCGGATCAGTCCATTACCCGTACGGGAGACCTCGGCTGCTCCCTCAGAAGCGCGGGCAACATACGAGAGTGTATCGGCGATCCGCTCCATTCCGCTGCCGACCTCCCCGATTGCGCGCGCTGTCTCGCTGCTGTATTTCGCCTGGGCTTCAGCATTGACTGCCGCTTCCTTCAAATGGCCGCTAATCCGCTCACTGGAAGCATTGGTCATCTCCGCGCTGTGAGCCAGCTCCAGCACAGACTGCCGCAGCTTGCCTGAGCCGCCGCGCATCGCCTCAATCATGGTCCGCAGCACCTGCACCATGGAACGGAACGCTTCCGTGAGGCGGCTGATTTCATCTCTGCCTTTCACCTCAATCGCGGCGGTTAAATCTCCCTGCCCGATTGTATTCATATTGCGGGTAAGTCTGAGTATGGGGGAAACGATCATTTTGGAGAAGAAATAAATCATAATCACCGCCCCTAACAATATCCCCCCGGCTATCATCAGCATATTGCGCCGATTTGTCTGGAGCAGTTCGTAGATGTTCGAGGCGTCAAAATCAGCGCCCAGCACACCAACAAATTCGCCGTTTGGACCTGCGATCGGGACATAGGCGGTAATCGTCGCGCCATACACCTCATCCTTGGTCAATTCCCCGACCCGGGCCTTGCGTTCAGCGAACGCTTCAATCATGTACGGATTGTCTATCATCTCAATCTCGCCCAGCTCCGAGCTGCCATCCTCGGGAGCATCCAGCGGCTGGCCGTCCACGATATAATAATATTCCTTCTTGCTGCCGTTATCCCTTGCTGCCATTGTGTACAGATACTTCAGATTATTGGCCTCTCTCAGCTCATTGAATTTGAGGCGCAGCTCGGTATAGTAGGGTGTCTCACCGGTCTCGGGCGTTATCTCCTGGTATTGCCGAATATCAATCTGCCTGGCGGCATACTGGGCGATACTGTGGGCTTGCTCCCCAATAGACTGGGTAATGAGCCGCACAGATGATGAATAGATGCTGTAACCCAGCAAGCTGCCGGAAACAATGATTAGAACTGAAAAAACAAGCATAATGCGTAAATGTAAGCTTTTCAATAAATTCGACCCCGCTTATTTTTATATATGTATGCCTTTTCATGATTCATACTGCTGCTGAATCCGGTCTATTACCGCCTCATGGCAGCATGCTCATCCGGCGAATGGCCGGTCAAAAATTTAAACAAGTACAAGGAGATGTTACTGGGGGAAAACCTCAACTTTACTTATTATATCAAGTCATGAAAGAGAATGGGGCCAACCTGTTGTTAAATCACAAAAAAAACCGTTCCTTTAGTAAAATGGAAGAGCATCCAACCATTTAAAAAGGGACGGTTTCTTTGTACATTCAATATAACAGTTTCATTTATATACCACATCGGTAACTGTATTTTTGACGCAGCCTATCCCGGCGGGACCGGATTATGGTAAACTCCGTTCAGAATAAAGCCGCCCACATGGTGCAGCTTCAATCTGGCCGGATCATGCAGGGTATGAATTCTTACATTCCTCCAGTGGCGGTCAAAGTTATACTTGCGGTCCATGGAAGAGGTTCCTGCCACTTCAAACAGGGCATTTGTAATTTCGACAGAAATTTCAGCAGCCAAATATTTGGCTGAATCCACCAGCAGCGCAGCCTGTCCGGCGCTCTCTTCTGTCAGTCCGCGCTCAGCGTTGTCGATGGCAGCTGCAGCCTTATCCAGCAATGCCTCAGCAGCCTGCAGCCGGATGCCCAGCTCTCCGAAACGCCTGATGAGCTCCGGATCATCCGACGCTTTGGCAACCTGGCTGAATGGGGAGGGACGCGTCTTTTCCCTGACAAACCAGGCGGCATCGTCAAGGGCAGCCCGGGCAATGCCGATATCCACCGCAGCATGCATAATCTGGCCGAAGGCACCGAATACCTGCGGAACTTCGAAGATTCGCCAATGCTCTACAATCTGCTCCGGGCTTACCTGCACCCCGCTGAATAATGCGCTGCCGCTTGCTGTAGTCCGCTGGCCAATGCCATTCCAATCATCGATAATATCAACACCCTCTGCTCCGCGGGGGACAAACACTGTGACACGCTTTCCCTCCTCATCCAGTGCAGTGACCGGAAGCCAGTGGGAATACAGTGCGCCTGTAGTATAAAATTTGGTTCCTGAAAGCCGATACTGCCCTTCCCCCTCCTTCGTCAGGCGGGTATTCATTTCCTTCATGCTTTTTATTCCCCGCTCTGCGAGCGCATTGCCCAACTGGGCTCCTTCCAGCACTTCTTTGAAAAAATATTCCTTTTGCTGTTCGGTACCGGCCAGCTCCAGGCTTTTCACAAAAAAATGATGGTTCTGGGGGATTTGTCCAATGGAGCCGTCGGCGGCAGAAATGATTTTAAATACCTCCACCAGCGTCGCTACAGCAATTCCGGGCCCGCCGTATGCCTTTGGCACCATCAGTCCCAGCAGGCCGCTTTCCCCAAGCAGCCGGAGCTCCTCCCAAGGCAGCCTGCGGCCGAGATCACGTTCGGAAGCCCCGGCCTTAATGCGGGCTGCATAGGCATGTGCTGCGGCAACCGCCTCTGCATCATCGGCAATGACCCGGCCAGGCCTGCGGCGGACAAAGTAGTCCGGAGGAACCTCCTCCAATGCAAACCGGGGCAAGCCTTCTGCCTGCGGCATACCGATCTCACCCCGGTCAAGAAGGGCTTGAGCCGCATCGGCAATCTCCTGCTGTACGGCTTGAGCGACTTCTACAGCCTCCGCCAGCACTCTTTCCTGAATCAGACTCTTCCGCAAATGCTCCAGATCCCCAAGGGCAGCAGGCTCAAGCAGCGGCTCCAACTCCTTGTGCAGTTGAGGTGAATAAGCCAGCTCCAGCGCCTGCTCAGGAATGCCAAGCTGCTGTGCCAGCAGACGGCTGGCATCAGCCGGGTGATAAGCTGCCCATCTCGCCGCCTGCCTGAGATGGGCCAGCACCTTGCCCGCCCAATGCAGCTGCTCTTCCTGCTCCAGCCCGGATACGGACAGCACCAGTTGCTCCGGCTGCACAGCGCTGCTAATCAGCGGGCGCAAGCCCAACAGCGGCTGGAGGAGCGCCGCCTGTATGCCATTTGCCAGGACGGCATCAACCTCTTCCGCTGCAAGCGCCTGGACGAGCCCCAGGACTTCCCTGCCGGGTGAAGAAATCCCCTCCGCGATGTCCAGAACCGTCCAACGCATCTCTGCATGGTGCCAGCCCTCCGCCTCGGCAATTGCCCGGCTGTCAACACCTGTCAGAGCCGCTTCAGCTCCATCTGCCGGAACGCCGATTCGCGCACCTGCCAAATCCGCCACCTTGCGGTATGACGATTCTTCCTTTACCAGCAGCACGGGGTGCCGCCTTACAACCCATGTTCCCAGCAGCCTGTTATACGATGTATCCGACAGAAGCTTCAACCATTCCGTTACTGTTGAGCATTGCAGCGTAAAGCTCCCTCCGGAAGGCAGCGTAAGCCTCAGCTGTCTTCCGGCGGCAAGCAGTTCTAACTTCACACCGCCCCTTCTGCAATCCAGCCGCAGCTCGCCAAGCTGCCAGGCCAGAGCAAGCGCAGAAGGTAAGACGGAGCTTACGGCCGTGACATCTGATTTCATGATAACGGTCATATCATGCCTCGCTTCCTGATGTTAGGGTCATCCTTCCTCACTGCGGTCAGTTGCCAGTGGCGGCGCTGCCGACAAGGAAGAAATCTCGCTGCGGGCTGCAGGGGTTAGCCTGATATCCAGTGCCGCAATTGACGGCTCCAACTGCTCCACGCTCCGCGCCCCTATAATTGGCGCTGTGATTGCCGGATGATGCAGTACCCAAGCGACCGCCAAGGCAGCAGGGTGCGCGCCATACTGACTGGCATATGCATTGAACCGGTCGGCAGCCGTATAATAATCCGCCTCTCCATAACGTCTGGCATAGTTCGCCTGGTCCACCAGCCGCCCGGCTTCCGGCTGCTTGCCTTGTCCGTATTTGCCCGTCAGGAGACCGCCGCCGAGAGGGCTGTAACTGATCACACCCAACTGCTCTGAAGCAGCCAGCGGCAGCAGCTCAACCTCCGCCTGCCTTTTCACCAGATTGTACATCGGCTGAATCAGTTCAAAGCGGGCAAGCGCCTCCCGCTCCGCAATACCCAAAGCCTTGGCAATCTGCCAAGCTGACCAGTTGCTGACTGCCGGATACAAAATTTTTCCTTCCTGCTGCAAATCGTCCAATGCCCGTACCGTCTCCTCAATCGCCGTCAACGAATCGAAATGATGAATGAAATAAAACTCAATTCGGTCTGTTCCCAGCCGCTTCAGGCTTCGCTCCACCGATAGCCGCAAATGGCGGCGGGAAGCTCCGCGGGCATTAATATCAGTGCCGGAAGGAAAGCCGGCCTTCGTGGTCAGCACCAGTTCATCCCTGCTGCCCCGGATAAATTCCCCGAGCCATTCTTCTGCCAATCCCCCGTTATACACATCTGCGGTATCAAAAAAATTAATGCCAGCCTCCCTGCTTCTCTGAAACAACGCCCTGGAATGCTCCTTATCCGCATTTCCCCCGAATGACATCGTGCCAAAACAAAGTGGTGAAACTTGAATGCCCGTTTTCCCAACTGTCCTATAGTCCATGCCTGCATACACCGCCCGATTGAAAAAGTAATTAAAAGTAATTGCAGCCGTAACCGTGAAACGCCTAAGCAACTTTAAACTGATGGTATTACAACAATTCCCATAAGTAAAGTAAGTTTAAGTGTTTTAACTCCCCTGTCACCGGATTTAGATATGAAATCCGCTCTAATTGATTTGCATTTCAGCCCCGTAAATTCGGGTATATAGTAGTAGAAAAATAATCGCTCCCATTACAAAGAGACAAAAATGATCCCTGTATTTTGTCTAAATCCGCAGCAGCCAACAATGATCATTTCCCGTTTATACGCTGTCAAAAGGTGCGCAGTCTGGCACCCGGATGATCCTCCGGAAGTCTCGCCAGCCCCGGGCCAAACAGCTTCTCCCGATAGGTTCCCGGCTTATATTCAGTCTTGTATATGCCTCGTCTCTGGAGCTCAGGTACGACCAGCTCCACAAAGTCAGCCAAACTGCCAGGCGTGATGAAGTGGGCCAGATTAAAGCCGTCCACACCCGTCTCCTCAAAATAAGTCTGAATCTGGTCGGCCACCTCCTGCGGATTGCCCAGGATGGTGAACTTTCCGTTCAACTTGTCAAAGCTCTCCAATACCTCCCGCACCTTCAGCTTCTTGGGCGCCTCCTTCGTCAAGGAGGCCGCTCTGGATTGTCCATGCTCGGTGTGCTTGTATTCAAAGTAAGCCTCAGGATCGTTATACTCCGCCAGATTGTAGCCGCTGGACCCGCCATACTGGGCTTTGGCTGCTTCTCCGCTCCATAGGGCAGCGTATTCTGTAAATTTGGCTTCCGCCTCCTCGCGGGTAGGAGCGACCACAACATTCAAAAAGGTGAATGCCTTAATATGTTCCGGATTGCGCCCCAGCGCTTCTGCACGGTTTTTAATATCCTGTATCGCTGCTTTGGTCTGTGCAGCTGTAGGTCCTCCGACAAACAGGCACTCCGCATGCTTTGCTGCAAAATCCCTTCCTTTCGGTGAGGTCCCTGCCTGATAGATAACCGGTGTCCGCTGCGGTGACGGTTCACTGAGATGCGGCCCCGGCACCTTGAAATAACGGCCCTCATGATGAATTTCGTGCACCTTGGCCGGATCGGCAAAGACGCGTCTTTCCACATCCCGGACGATAGCCGTATCCTCCCAGCTCGCTTCCCACAGCTTATAGGCTACATCGAGAAATTCATCGGCCAGCTCATAGCGTTCATCATGACGGATCATCTGTTCCAGCCCAAAATTGCGCGCCGCGCTTGGCAAATAGGACGTAACCACGTTCCAGGCCAGTCTGCCCTTTGTCAAATGATCCAGCGTGGACATCCGGCGCGCATGGGCATAAGGATGCTCATATGTCGTGCTGACTGTGAGCGCAAAGGACAAATGCTCGGTCGCCTGGGCCATAATCGGGATTGCAAAAGCCGGGTCATTGAGCGGCACCTGCACCGCATCGCGGATGGAGGCGTCTTTGCTCCCCTGATACACATCATAAACACCAATCACATCTGCAAAAAATACCGCATCAAACTTGCCCCGCTCCAGCAGCCGGGCCATCTCTGTCCAATAGTCGAGATCTTTGTAGCGGTAGTGCCGGATATTATCCGGATGCTTCCACAAGCCATGCGAATTGAGCATGGCGCTGGTCATTTCAAAGGCATTCAAAATGATCTGTTTTCCCATTCTTCTCCACCTCGCACTATTTCCGATAAAATCTATGAATTTACTAAAGTATGAATTGCCGATAATGCTATCACCCCATTTAAGATTCTGTCAATATAGCTGCAGCCTTCGTTCATACTATCCGGCCGATCCGCTCTGGTGCCCGTAATGAACATTGCAAAAAAAGGTTTGACAAGACAAAATAAGGATGATAGATTTAGTACCGACATTCACCACACAAGTGACTGAACCATCAGAACTGTGCTTACTCTGCATTGTGATCCGCATGCGGAGGCAGCCTGTTCTTTATGAATAGAGCCTCTTCTTGCTATTACAGGAAGGGGCTCTTAGCGTTTTTTGCAACTATAATTCCGACTATTTCTATGTGTATTATTTAAGTTTATTTTCAAAGAAAGGGGAAATAGCGTTTGATTACTTTTCAAGGGGTTAGCAAAGTTTTTCGTTCCAAGGAGCACATAACCAAAGCTGTCGATCAGGTCACCTTGACGGTTAACAAAGGCGATATATACGGGGTTATCGGCTTTAGCGGAGCCGGAAAAAGCACTCTTCTGCGACTCGTTAATTTGCTGGAAACACCTACGGAGGGCAAGGTCATTATTAACAGCCAGGAAATCAGTTCTCTGAGCCAGAAGGAGCTGCGGCAGCTGCGCAGGCGTATCGGAATGATTTTTCAAAACTTCAATTTGTTCAATTCACGTACCGTATATGGCAATATCGCTTATCCGCTCAAGCTTGCGGGCGCTTCAAAACAGGAAGTTAAGGCGCGGGTCACGGAAATGCTTCAATTCGTCGGGCTGGAGGATAAAGCGGATCATTACCCGGAGCAGCTGTCCGGCGGACAAAAACAACGGGTAGGCATTGCCCGGGCATTAGCCACCTCCCCTGATATTCTAATTTGTGATGAAGCAACCTCAGCACTCGATCCGGAGACGACCGGGGAAATATTAAAGCTGCTGAAAAAGGTCAATGAGGAATTAAATATTACGATTATGCTGATTACGCACGAAATGCATGTTATCCGCAGCATATGCGACCGTGTGGCGGTCATGGAGAATGGCACAGTGATCGAGGAAGGCAGCGTGTTTGAGCTGTTTGCCCATCCCAAGACACAGACCACAAAAAATTTCATTAACGTGGTGCAAAATGACAAGCTTTCGCCAAAGCTGCTTGCACTGCTGCGGGCCAATTATCCGGGGCAGCTGGTACGGCTGATTTTTAAAGGAGGGGTTACCGGCGAGCCGGTGCTGTCCCAATTCGCCAAGCTCTTCAACATTGACTTCAATATTATTTACGGCAGCATTAACGAGCTGCAGGGGCAGTTGTTCGGAAGTCTCATTGTCGAGATCAAAGGGGACGAGCAGGAAATTCAGAGAGCACTGGAGTCTTTGAAAAAAAAGGTTGAAGTGAGGGAGGTGATTAACCATGAAAGTTGATTGGAGCACCTTTTGGCTGCGGGTCGTGGAAGCAACGGGACAGACCATAACGATGGTGCTGTTCACCCTGATTTTCTCCAGCATCTTTGGCGTTTTAATCGGACTTTTGCTTTTCGTTACACGCAAAGGCAATATTTTGGAAAACCGGTTTGTAGCGATGCTGCTGAATTTTGCTATCAACATTATTCGTCCGATTCCGTTTATTATTTTTCTGGTCACGATCAGCCCCTTCACCCGGCTTATTATGGGCACCACTATTGGCACGGCTGCCGCAGTATTCCCGATGACAATTGCGGCTTCGTTCGTCATCGCCCGGGTCGTGGAGAATAACCTCGTCTCCATTGATCCCGGCATTATCGAGGCTGCCAAGGCAATGGGCGCCAGTCCCTTGCAAATTATATTCGGCGTTCTGATCCCCGAAGCGCTTGGCCCGCTTATTCTGGGACTGACCTTCATTACTGTCGGGCTCATTGATTTCTCTGCGATGGCAGGCACTGTAGGCGGCGGGGGTCTGGGGGACCTGGCCATGACCTACGGCTATCAGCGCTTTGACGCATCCGTCATGCTGGTCACCATCGTCATTCTGATTGTGCTTGTGCAAATTGCCCAATTCGCAGGAAATGTCATCTCCCGCAAATTTCTGCGAAGATAAGTCCATTGAATTGCAATTGCATCCTCAGAAATCAGCTGCTTGTATACATTTATTCCAATAATCCAAGGAGTGATTCAAATGAAAAAACGTTTTGCTGCATCCCTTCTATTCATCCTTTCTCTGCTTCTGACCAGCGCCTGCGGAAATCAGCCTGCTCCATCCGGCAATTCAGGCAGCGAACCAGCCTCAGGCTCAACGGCGAACACAACTGCCGCTACAACGTCTGAGCCTGAAAAGCCCAAGACACCCGTCAAAGTAAAAATAGGCGTAACCGGAGCTGACGGCCCGCAATGGGAATTAATCAAGAATAAGGTCAAGGAACAGAACATTGAGATCGATCTGGTAGAATTCTCGGACTATACACTTCCTAATCTGGCGCTGGCCAATGGAGAGGTCGACATTAATGCCTTTCAGCATCTTGCCTTCTTGAGCCAGTTCAATGTGGAGCATAATCTTGATATTGTGCCTATCGGTTCAACCGCTGTATCGCCGCTGGGGTTATACTCCAAAAAGTATGCCAGTCCCGACGAAATTCCCGACGGTGCAAAGATTGCTATCCCCAATGATCCATCCAATCAGGGCCGCGGGCTGCTTGTATTGGAGCAGGCAGGGCTATTGAAGCTCAAGGACAATCCGGGCCTGTATGCCACACCGGATGATATTGTCGACAATCCGCGCAAACTTACTATCGTTCCGGTTGTCGCGCAGCAGACACCCCGTGTTCTGCCTGACGTCGCCGCCTCCATTATCAACGGCGGGATCGCAGGACAGGCAGGGTATAAATTATCGGACGCCATCTTCCATGATGACCCCCATGCCGAATCAACGCGGCCGTATGTCAATGTGTTCGCTGTTCGCGAGCAGGATAAGGATAACGAGATTTTCCAGGCGATTGCCAAAAGCTATCAGGAAGAGGATGTCATCAAGGCAGTGGAAGAAGACACGAATGGGGCAAGCTTTGTCACCTATGTTCCAGTAGATCAGCTTCAGGCCACCTTAGACCAGCTCATTGAAAATATTAAGGCAGCGGCAGCAGCCAAGTCATAAGACCGGTTCGCCCGGTAAAGGACATTTTACTCATAGAAGAAAGAAAACGCCCGGAACATGCTCTTTCCAGCCAGAGCCTGTCCCGGGAAGCTTCTACACTCTCAGCCTACAGCCCAATCGAGCGGTTCAGTTCTTTAAGCTTATTGGCCGAGCGGTGCAGCAGCTCCTTCTCCTGCTCGGAAATCGGCAGATCAAGTACCTCTCTGACCCCTTTGCGGTCTACAATGCACGGTACGCCCAGGTATACATCGGAAATGCCGTGATAGTCGGTCAGCAGTGTAGATACATTCAGTACGGCGCCCTCATCACGAAGAATTGCGGTACAAATCCGGTCAAGCGCCAGTGCAATCGCATAGTAGGTCGCACCCTTGGCCTGAATGATCTGATACGCTGCATCCCGTGTATTTGTATAGATTTCCTCTTTCTCCGTCTCGCTCAGCTTCAGCTCGGTACCCGCTACATTCGCCAGACTCCACAGCGGCAGCTCAGAGTCCCCATGCTCCCCTACAATGTGCGCGTGGACGCTGCGCGGGTCAATCTTCAACTTTTCCCCAATCAGGTACCGGAACCGTCCGCTGTCCAGCAGCGTACCCGAGCCGATAACCCGCTCGACCGGCCAGCCGATCTTTTTCCACGACAAGTAGCTCATAATATCAACCGGATTGGAGGCCAGCAGCAGGATTGCATTCGTTGTGTGGGCTTTAATCTGGTCAATAATGCTCTCCAGAATCGCCGCATTGCGCTTCAGCAGCTCTACGCGTGTCTCGCCTTTGCGCTGGGCCGCGCCAGCAGTGACGACGATAATATCCGCATCGCGGCAATCCGCATATGTACCCGCCCATACCTTGCCGCCGCCCAGGAAAGGCAGGCCGTGATTCATATCCAACGCATCGCCGGCCGCCTTGTCGGAATCCGCGTCGATCAACACAAGCTCATCAGCACGATTGCGAAGCAGCAGGGTATACGCAGTTGTGGAACCTACTGCTCCGGCACCTATAATAACAATTCTTGATTTTTTCATCATTGTTGCCTCCTCTGGTCGAATGGAAGTCTCTTAACTACTCTTCCTCATAAAACGGCTTATTCACGTAATGGTACATGACCGACATCAGCACGCTGCCGCCAATCAGGTTGCCCAAGGTTACCGGAATCAGATTGTGAAATACACCACCCCATGTAATCGTCCCCGGATGATTCAACACCAGCGCAATGGCGAAGGTGCACATATTGGCGATGCTGTGCTCATAACCCGAAATAAAAAAGCAGAAGACGAACAGCATCATGGCGAACATTTTGGCCCCATTTTCCTTGAAGGACATCGGGATGAAAAATGCCAGACACACCAGCCAATTACACAGGATGCCGCGGAAAAACAATTCAACTGCCGGGGCATGCATTTTCTTCTCGACCACACTGAGCAAAAAGCTGTTCACCGAGTTATCATTAAACAGCCCGGTTGTAAGAATGAGCAGTGCAAACACCGCCGCTCCCAAAATATTGCCCACATAGCTGGTCGTCCACAGCCTGAATACATCCGGCCATTTCATCTTTTTACGAAGCGCGGCAAAGCTGTAATAGAAGGTATTCCCGGTAAACAGATCACCGCCCCCATAAGAGATGAGAATAATCGCAGCGCCAAAGGTGAGCGCAGCCATCGGATACGTGAAGGGCGAATGCTCCAGATAAAAATAGTTGCCCGTCTTGAATGCAACGATCACGCCGAAGCCGATAAACATGCTGGCCAGCATGGACCGAGATAAATAGCGCAGCTTGCTTTGCCGGAATATCTTGAGCTTTTTGAGCGCAAGCTTCTCCACCTGTCGAAGTGGTTCTGTCTCCATACTCCCGCCTCCTTGCGCATCGGGTTTGCTGTTGATGAGGCAATGATAGCATAGCTCTTTCGAAAAGAATGTGATTTTTTTCACAGTTGAAAGCGTATCTGTGTGATATATGTCACTGTCCCTGTACAGGAAGTTTGGCATAGTAAGGTCATGCTTCATGACCTTGGTCGGGTAATAACTCTCTGATCCGTATGATCACAGCAGAATAACCCCCTACTCCGGTCCGCAATATGAATATGAAGCTGATGACGAAATCAACTGATTGATTGGAGGCCAAAATCCATGCAGGTTGCCTTTAGCCTGGTCAAAAAAATTGTGATCGGCATTTCAGCCGTCGCTACCGTCACTTATGGCACAAGCGCTTTTTTCATCTTCGTCTTGAAAGATTACATTGCACCCGGCATGAATGCCTGGTTGTATACCGTGCTCACCTTGGCAATGGGCGTATTCTGGACCGGATTTCTCGGGTGGTTCACGGCCAGATGGATTGTGCGGCCGCTAAATGCACTGCATCAGGCTGCCGAAGTTGCTGCGCAGGGCAACCTGACCGCAGACGTTGCCATCCCTCATTCCCGCGACGAGCTGATGCGGCTGTCCGCCTCCTTTAACGAAATGCTCACCAGCCTGAGAGGCATTGTCCGTGATATTAACCAGCACTCCTCTGCTGCCGATACGGAGGTGGGCATGCTGCGCAATGCTGCCGAGCAAGCCGCAAACCTGCTCACAGAAATTACCGAGCGGGTCGACTCGATCTCGCATAATACAGATATTCAGGCAGAACTGTCCTTGTCGATGTACAAGACCATTGAGGAGATTGCAAGTCTTTCTGCTGATGCACAGACTCGTACAGTATCGGCACAATCGGATGCAGGGCAAATGATGGAGGCCATGAGCCGCAGCAGCGAAGCGATTCGTTCCTTGTCTGAAGCAATGAACCGCCTGACCGCCGAGGGGATGGAGACGACCCGGATTGTGAAGAAGCTGGAGCAGCATGCGGACAAAATCGGGCAGATCATTAACGTAGTTGAGGACATTTCCGCTCGCACACATCTGCTTGCTCTTAATGCCTCCATTGAAGCAGCCCATGCTGGAGAGCACGGACAGGGCTTCCAGGTCGTTGCCGTCGAAATCCGCAAGCTGGCAAATCATAGTACAGCAGAGGTGCAAAATGTCGGCAGCCTGATCGGAGAGATTCAAAATGATCTTGCTGTCGCTGTCAGCCGAATGGACATCCAGGCCCGGACTACGGAAACTGAAGCGGAGAAGACACAGATCAGCATTAGCCAGCTGCGGCAAATCGCCGAATCTGTGGAACGGACAGTCGGCGCCGTGAACAACGTTGCGGAGCTGATCGAGCTGCAATCGGAGAAGATGAAGATGATTCTGACTGGCGCGGAGCAGGTATCCGATGCCGCCGGGGACAATGCTGCCAAGCTGAGCAGGATCGCTTCCTCCGTGCAGGAGCAGAATGCGATGGTACAGGAGGTCGCAGCAGCATCCCATGAGCTGCAAAACATGACAGCCACACTGCAAAGCCGGATTGGGAAGTTCCGCTTTGAATAATTTTCGGCTTTCAGAAATAAGGTGCCAGATTGCGGGTTATCCGGGATTGGTACGTAACCGGGTTCGAAGCCAAATTCGGGACTCAACCAGGAGAGAGATTTTTGGGCAGGGTTCCCGTCATTTGTGTCGAAAATCTATATGAACAGGCCATTTGTACAGAATATCGGCTGCACGGAAGCCAAATTGGAATTATCAAAGGAGAAGTCATGGAAATACGTAAGCTTAATCCGGATGAACAGCCGCCCATGGAACTGCTGCTGCTCGCCGACCCATCAGAACCTATAGTAAGGGAATATCTTCGCCGCGGGCAGTGTTACATTGCTGTTATAGAGGGAGATGCAGCAGGTGTATACGTGCTTCTGCCGACGCGGCCCGGGACGGTGGAACTGGTCAATATTGCGGTCTGCGAGACGCTCCAGGGACAAGGCCTCGGCAAGAGGCTTGTACACCATGCCATTACCGGGGCACAACAGGCGGGCTATAAAACACTGGAAATTGGCACAGGCAATTCAAGCCTTGACCAGCTTGCCCTCTATCAAAAATGCGGCTTCCGCATCACGGGCATAGACAAAGACTTCTTCGTACGGCATTACGAGGAGGAAATTTACGAGAATGGTATCCAATGCCGGGATATGATCCGGCTGTCACAGGATTTATAGTTCAAATTCTAATTTTTTAGTTTTTTTGTTACTCGAATTATACCAATTTTTCAACACTTCAAAATCTGAAGATCTCAAATCAGGAACTTCAATACTAAAATGGCTATCACCTTCCCAGGTATAGTTCAATACAGGCCAGACCGGCTCCGTTATGTATTGATCTGCCAGAGGGACTGGCCTAATTAGTATTCGTTCCATCTTGCTTATATTTACCCCGATTAGTACATGACGGACAATTTCTGCGCCTTCATTATAACCGAATCTAAACAATATGCTCTTTTTATCATGTGATAGTTGATGGTCCTGGTATATGCCATCTTTCAAACTAATATTTGATATTTCATCGTTCTTTTTCCTGACTAAAAGAGTGGAGCATTGTTTGCTTCCACAATTATACTTCATTAAAATTAAGAGCATATCAGAATTCACATCGATGATTTCTGATTGTGTTCTTTCAATTTCTGTTTTTATATCTGTTTGTGATTCAAGGTACTCTTCATATAACGGAATATCTTTAATTAATAAATTTATCGTCCTGCCACTTTCAGCAGACAGGGTTAACTCTTCGGGTATAACTTGTTCTTCTTCAACTATTTTTGAAGCAACATTACTGGATGTTTCCGGTTGTTGACGAATTGAAATCACTACTATGGCACTTACTATAAGAATGAAAAATAAAATGATGAAACTCTTTTTCATAATTCAGCTCCTTTTTAAAAAATCCCTCCTTTGTGACAGAAAAGGAGAAATCCTAACTGTTCACCCGGAGGGATATCATAACTTTATTTATATATTACAGCAAATGAGAGTTGTTATTCCACTCTATATATGTTGTGTGCTATTTAATCGAAACCTCATAAGCCCCTAACGCAGGCAGTTCGATCTCCAGTTCCTGTGACTTCTCATCATAAGACCACGATATATCGTCTACCGATCCCACCGTTTGTACCTGTACCTTGGAAGGACGCTCAGACAAATGCTTCACCCGCACGATAACCGGCTGCTTCTCTGCTTGCGGCAAGCCGTCATGGGCCATCGCGCAAATCAGCTTCAAGGTGCCGCTGGCTCCTCGGCCCCAGTTCAAGCGGGTCAGCCGATAGGCTCCATGCTCATAGCTGAATGTGCTCCCGTCATCCTCATAATACTCGAATTTGCCCGGTGCTCCATCACCATACACCGTAAGTTGTAATGGCTCTGATGATTCGGCTCCCATATGCTGGCGCAGAGCCTGCTCCGGAATGATTGCCCCTTCTCTGACATAGATCGGCATCACTGAGAGCGGCGCGTCAGCCAGAATCGATCTTCCTCCTTCAAAACGCTCGCCTGTCCAGTAATTGAACCAGACTCCTTCCGGCAGGTATACAGCTCTGGATGCCGTACCTGGGCGATAGACCGGAGCAACGAGCAAATCACGCCCCAGCAGGAACTGGTCACACAAGTTATATACCGCACGGTCTTGCGGATATTCCAGGATAAGCGGACGTATAATCGGCAGACCCGATTGTGCCGCCTCTTGGAACAAGGTGTATATATAGGGCATCAGCCGGTAGCGCAGACCGATATATTCACGGCAGATCGCTTCCACCTCAGGTCCGAATGCCCAAGGCTCCTGCCTGCGGGAATCCAGTACCGCATGGTTGCGGCTGAACGGGAACAAGGCACCCATCTGTGTCCAGCGCGCCAGCAGCTCACCTGATGCATGGTGAGAGAAGCCGCCGATATCCGGACCGGCAAAGGCTACCCCGGACAATCCCAGATTCAGCACCATCGGAATGCTCATCGCCATATGCTCCCAATAGCTGCGGTTGTCTCCTGTCCATACCGCCGCATAGCGCTGCACGCCAGCGTATCCGGCCCTTGTCACAACGAACGGACGCTCTCCGTTCAAATTACGCTTCAAGCCTTCGAAGGTCGCCTTGGACATCAGCATGCCGTACAGATTATGCCATTCCTCATGGGTTTTTGGATTGCCGTTATTCCCATGAACGACATCCAGCTCCATGGTTTTGCTCTCCGTCTCAAATACGGATGGCTCATTCATATCATTCCAGATGCCATGAATGCCATGTTCAATATAAAATTTGTGCAGATCCCCCCACCATTCTGCGGTGCGGTCCTCTGTAAAATCAGGAAAGGCGCTTACGCCAGGCCATACTTTGCCAGTGAATACGTCCCCTTCCAGCTTGGAACAGAAGTGGCTTTCGGCAATTCCCTCCTGATAGACCTTGTATTTCGGGTCCTTCTTCACACCAGGATCAACGATCGGCACAATTCTGAAGCCCATCTCCTGCAGTTCGGCGATCATTTCCTTCGGCCTTGGAAAACGGTTCGTATCCCACGTAAATACCCGGTATTCATGC
This sequence comes from Paenibacillus pinihumi DSM 23905 = JCM 16419, assembly GCF_000422505.1. GTDB lineage: Bacteria > Bacillota > Bacilli > Paenibacillales > Paenibacillaceae > Paenibacillus_D > Paenibacillus_D pinihumi. The sequence continues at coordinate 356,546 of NZ_AULX01000006.1, forward strand.
ATGTAATGAATATCCAGATAGATGACATCACAAGGAATATTCCGCTCCCGGAATGAGCGCGCAATCTCCATGACTTCTTCCTGATCCATGTAGCTGTAGCGCGACTGCTGATAGCCGATTGCCCATTTTGGCGGCATCGGCATTTTGCCTGTCAGCCCTGCATATCCGGTAACAACTTCTTTTAAGGATGGACCGGCAATCACATACAGATCCAGCTCCCCGCTCTCCATTGTCAATACATAGTGATCCTCATAGGAACGCATATCGAAGGCGGTTTTGCCCGGATTGTCCAGCAGGAGTCCATAAGCAGGCTGATCATAACGGAAATGAACCAGATACGGAATGGACTGATAGAGCGCCTCAATGTCCGGAACATGCGGATCATAGACATCCGTGTTCCACATTGTATACTTCTCGCCCTTTTTATCAAGGTACCCTGTCTTCTCACCCAAGCCGTAAAAATGGGACTGTGCATCCATTGCCGCGGCGAAGGCCGCTTTGCCGTCCAGATCCCACAGCAAGTCCTTTTGATCCAGCAAAAGCTGGTTTTGTGCATTATATATTTTCAAGGCAAAAGGAGAAGTCGCAACCTCAGCACGCAGCGCACCAAAATTGACGCTGTAGAGCCCCTCCTGCTCACTCAATTCCACAGTATTCTTTGAATGGCTGTCCTGTCCGATTATAGCCGGAGTTGTCGTCCAATCCGGACTGTCCCCGAAAAAAAGCCTGATTCTAATAATTTGATCATCCACGGCCCGCAAAGCTACCTTCGCATGCTCTCCATGGAACAGAACAGCTCCACTTCCTGCTTCCTGAGTCGCCTTGCTTATGGCTCCGACCCGCTTTACTGCTGCCTGTACGCCTTCCGCACTACTCTTCCCCGGATGGATCGCTTCACTTGTAATCAATCACGTCACCTCATTATTCATAGCATAGAGCCATTCTATCATGAACAATCTGGCGGCAAGATTGGCATTGTTACGATAATTATGTGCAAATCTAAGGGATTAAGTTAAGGGATAAGCAGGGGGATACTTCAGTAATTAGAGGGGCGGGAGAAAGCGTAAGTTACGACATTTCCCTGAATCACACCCCGTTTTCAGAAATCGGCACTTAAAGGCCGCCCACTTCGTATCTTTCAGAAGCAATGTACCTCTTCCCCGCTGTCACCCTACCGTATATCTTTCTGCGCTTTTTGATCAAAAGTGAATTCAGATTCACTTTTTCCGTTAAAACGAAAAAGAGAGATAGACTGCTCTGGTCCATTCTCTTTCTCAGCTTATATCCTTTTGCGTTTCCCGACCAAAAGTGAACTCAGATTCACTTTTTCCGTTAAAACGAAAAAGAGACATAGGCAGCTCCGCGTCTCCTCTCTCCTCATATCCTTTAGCACATTTCAATTTAAAGTGAATTCAGATCAAGTAAAAGCGGATAGACAAACGGCGCAGCGGGAATCATCCCGCCGCGCCGTTAGAAGTTTCTCAGTCAGGCCGCAATCCGCATGGGATGGAGACTGATCAAGACAAGCGTCGTATTATTCAGCTGCGATTTTGTCGAAGAAGTTCTTTTGAACCGTGTCCGATGCTTCCTGCAGCTTTTGCTTGAGGTCTGTATCTTTCTTGGAGAAGATCTCCTGAATGACGTTCGTCATCGCACCATAGTAGTCCTGTGTGCTGTATTGCGCTTCTGGCTTGCCGTCCAGCAATTTGTTGGACTCTTCACTGTATTTGTAGACATTGTCATACTTGTCGAAGATGGCTTGAGCTTTTTTGCCGTACTCGGAATCGCTCTTGAAGTAGTACATTTGGGACGGGATGAAGTATTTGCCTTCTCCCTTACGAGCTTGAATATCACGCTCTACAGACTCGAGCCAAGCGTCGGAGAAGTAGTCAAAAGTAATGTAGTTGAATGCTGCTTCCTGCTCTTCTTTGGAAGCATTCGGGTTGATGACGAGGTAGTCGCCGCCCAGAATACCGTAATGCTTGCCGCCTTTCTCAAAGGCAGGCATCGGGAATGTCAGAATGTCCTCAGGCTTTATGCCGCCTTGGTTCATTGCTGCGTCCAGCGGACCTTCAGCACCAGCGATAATCATTGCCGTACGTCCCTGAGACAATGCGCCTACAGCGTCACCCCAGTTGAGTGCCCAGTCTTGCGGGATGGCATTGGCTTCCCAACGCAGTTTCTGGTAGAACTCCAGCGCTTTCAGTCCCGCTTCGGAATTGAACGCTGCTTTTACTTTGCCGTCTTCAATGGTCTGGATTTCACCGCCAGCTTCGAACAGGAAATTGGTCCAGTTCCAGCCTGCTGCGTTTTCTTTACCCATTGGCGCAATACCAGAGATACCTTTTGCCGGGTCAGCTACGCCTTTGGCAGCTGCCAGCATATCGTCCCAAGTCCAGTCATAGGGCGGAACCGGTACGTTTTTGTCTTCCAGCATCTTTTTGTTTACAATCGTGCTTGTTACATAACCGCTCTGGGTAACGCCGAATACTTTGCCGTCTACAATAAACTGTCCTTGCAGAATCGGGTTGATTTCGTCTTTGTGAGCGTAGTTGTTCCACAGCCCGGTAATGTCAGCCGCCCAGCCTCTTTCAACGAGGAATTTGGCTTCTGTCGCAAACGTATTGAAAATCGTTGGCGCTTCGTTCGACGCCATTTTGATTCCGATTTCGTTTACATTGTAGTGCCAGTCACTTTTCTCAATCGTTACATTCGGGTATTTCTCCAGGTAACGTCTGATCTTGTCATCTTCCAGCTTGCGGATCTCTACCTGATCCGGCAGCGGATAATAGACGCTGATGGTTACTTTCTTGTCGCTCTCTTTGCCATTATCGGTACCTTCAGTTACGGTACCACTGCTCTTCTGACCACCGTTATTAGTTGGCTTCTCATTCGTATTGCTCGAGCCGCAGGCGGCGAGCAGGGAACTGAACAAGGCCAGGCACAACATCATCATGGATAGCTTACGCATTCGAAACTCCCCTTCTCTGATATTTTTTTCCTTGCATCTTTATCATAATGGAGGCGCATTCACAGGGCGATGTGTATTCCTATTTCGATCATGTGCAGTTTTACGAAGGAAGGATGGATTATCCTTTAACCCCGCCCAAATGCAAGCCGCCAATAATAAACCGCTGGAACAACAGGAATACAACAATCGGCGGCAGCATGATCATGGTCAAGATGGAGAATTTGATATTCAGATTAAGCGAGCGCGCATTCACAATAAACTTATAAACAGCCGTTGCGAGCGGGTACATCTTTTCGCTGTGCATAACCATTGAAGGCCAGAACCAATCATTCCAGGCTGTCGAAAAGACGAAGATCGCCAAAGTCGAAAAGATCGGGATGGATAATGGAACCGCAATTTGCAAGAAGCAGCGCAGCTCGGATGCGCCATCAATCCGTCCGGCTTCAAACAGTTCGGAATGCAGGCTGTCAAAGAAGCTACGGAGCAAGAGCAAAAAGTACGCATTCGCTCCTGCCGGCAGCCAAAAGGCCCAGTAGGAATTGAGCAATCCCAGGTCCTGCAAGTTCAGGAAGTTCGGGATCAAATAAGTCGTAGGCGGAATGAACAGCGTCATCATGAATAAAAAGCTGAGCAGCCGCTTCTTTGGCAGTGCCAATCTGGATAACGAATAGGCTGCCATCCCGATAACTACGACTGTTGCTACCATGTTGCCGAAAAATATTAGCAGCGTATTTTTTAAAAAGTTAGGCAGCGGGATGTAATTCCAGCCCTTGATAAAGTTTTCAAAATGCCAAGTCTCTTGCGGGAAAAAGCGCGGTGGAAACGAGTTGACCTCCGGATTGGACTTGACAGCATTGAACACCGTTGAAAAAATCGGATACAGCATCGTGAAGACCATAACAACGGTGATCAGGACAAAAAAACCGTATATCAGCTTGACGTGCAACTGGTTAAAATCATAGCGGGACAGGATCCCTCTCTCATGGCTCTTCATATTATTCATCCTCCTTGTTCAGCCTGTACTGTATGAGCGATAGTAGGCCCAGCACAAGGAACATCATCACACCCAGGGCTGTTGCAACTCCGAGATTAAGCCTAGTCGTGGCATATTTTACGATAAGCAGCGCAAAGGTCATCGTCGTGTTGTTAGGGCCGCCGTCCAGTACAGCAAGCTGAGACTGAAAGCCCTGCGAGGCCGCGATCAGTTGCAGGATGAACATGAGAACAATAAGATTACGGATCGAAGGGAGCGTAATATGCCAGATACGCTGCCAAACCCCTGCCCCATCGATTTCAGACGCCTCATACCAGTCACGCGGAACACTAAGCACCGCCGCCAGATAAATCAGCATCGCGGAGCCGAACGACTGCCAGGTCTCCATGAATACAAGGGAGATCATCGACCACGACGGATTGGTCAAAAAGTTAATCTGCTCGGCCCCCGCCTGGGTCAGCGCCCCATTGATCGGACCAACCGGATCATAGAACCATCTCCATACACTGTAAAGCACGACAAGCGGAATGACATTGGGCAGGTACGCACTGACACGGACAAAGCCCTGGAATTTTCTAAGTTCGGAAATCATGATTGCAAAAAATATCGGAACCACAAAGCCGATCAATAAGCCCAGCCCTACATAATAGAGCGTGTTGCCAATTGCTTTTAGCAATACCGGGTCCTCCAGAGCCGCTTTGTAATTATCTAAGCCGACGAAGGTATTGCCCTTGACGAAATCGACCTGATAGAAGCTGTAGACAAACCCCTTTATAATCGGCATCCATAAAAAGAGAATAAAAATAACCGCGGCCGGCAAAAGAAACGCGATTCCCCAAAAATATTTTCGGAGCCACCGGGTCAAGCCGGAATCGCTTTTCTTCACCTCACTTGGCGGTCGCACTTGCAACGTGGAGTTCTGCATTCATCTTCCCTCATTCCTTTTCGTTAATACAAGATCGTAATGGCATCTTTGCTGCTGTGCAAAGCGTATGCTCTGCGCCTGCCGCCATATCTCCTTGGAGAACGGCTCTACCTGTACCAGAGTCCATCTTTATTGTAAAAAGGGATGAGGGATTTGATAATGTGCAAATCTATGGATATGATACGTATTCTTACTTCTTCATTTCACTTGGGCTAATTCCGTAGAATTTTTTGAAAATTTTACTAAAATGTTCCGGTGATTCATAACCAACCCGTTCGGCAATTTCGTAACGGCGCAAATCCGTACCGGTAATCAGGGATTTGCTCAACTCCATTCTAAGCTTGATGACATACTCCCACAGGTTGAAGCCGGTTATTTTTTTGAACAGGTAGCTGAGATAATTCGGACTGACATGATTTTTTTGCGCTACTTCATGAAGGGTCAGGCCCTTCTGGGTAAAATTCTCATCAATGTACGCTTTGGCCCGCTCTACGATCAGGTTCGTCTGATCATTGAGATCCTCCCGCGTCGGTTCCTGATGAGTATAGTCGCTCCAGTTAAAATCCCCGTAATAAAACACATAGTGATCCTGATGCTCCTGATGCCATTTGGCAGCCTTGCCCGCCTGTTTGTACAGCTCGCCCAGAAATTCGGTTCCCCGCAAAATCTGGCTGATTCCGACTATACAGACCAGACCTAGGAATTTATGAATATTAAAATGCAGCCCGCGTCCGATCATATCCAGCTGGTTAATCTTGTTCACATTCATATCTGCATAGGCTTCTTCGTTCCACTGCACCAGAATGCTCAGCTCCCTGTTCGGGGAATAAAAAGCGACGTGGCTCCATTCCTGGCCGAAAAGCTCCTTCACAATATTAAGCGCCGCATATTGAAGCAACTCTTCATCCTTGGAGGTCAGCGGCCCGGCAGACGGCGATTTGCGCTCTCCCAGACGGAGACGAAGCACGGAAAAATAAGGCCCGCCAAGCTCAATTCCATATTGGTCCCTGAGCTGCCCCAGCAGACTCGGCGTTGCTTCGCCCGGAACAAAAAGCTTATTCAACAACTCGGTCTTATCGGCTACCGGCTGCTCCATCCGGAAGCTCTCTGTCAGCTCCGCTTCGCCCGGCTGCAGTCCTCCGTCGCCCTTGCGCTCCAGCTTCAGCAGCACATTGCGGACCGAATCCAGAAACTGCTCGCTGTTGAGCGGCTTGATCAGATAGTCCTTGGCCCCTAGACGAATCGCCATCTGGGCATACTGGAACGTCTCGTGTGCAGAAATGACGATGGTCTGCACCCACGGCTTAATCAGCCGGGCCTGATGCATCAGCTCTATCCCTGTCATCGCATCCATCTGGATATCTGTGATGAGCAGATCAATTTCCTCCATCCGCAAGTAGTCCAGCGCCTCATAGCCGCTATGCGCGTTGTAAATATGCCCAATTGCAAGCCCTGAGGTCTGAAGCAGCGAGGTCAGCCCTTTGACAATCAACGGCTCGTCATCTACTACCAATATGCTGTACATCTGATATACCCCCTTGTTGATCCCTCATTACTCCGGTTCGTCTAACCTCACAACCGGCATCATGACCGTAACGATTGTTCCACCATGTTCGGCAGCCCTGTAACTTAGCCCGTACTGCTTGCCAAAATGAAGGCGCAGACGCTGATGAATATTGCGGATGCCATAGCCGGACTTCGTAGCGCTTTCCGTTTCCAGCGTCCGCCGGATGGCATCATAATCAACCTTTTTATAGCCGTTGTCCTCCACCGTTACATAGAAGCGCTGATCGCGCAGAACCGCGGTCACGACAATTTCACCGTCCTCATCCATATTGCGCACGCCATGAATAATGGCATTCTCAATGAGCGGCTGCAGTGTAATCTTGGGAATCAGGCATTGTCTTGCAGCCTCATCCACGTTCCATTCCATCCGGAAGCTGTACTCGTAACGCTTCTGCTGCAGCCGGACATACGCCCCTGCATGCTCCAGCTCCTCAGTTAGCGTAATCAGTTCCCTTCCCTTGCTCAGACTGATGCGCATCAGCTTTGACAGTTCCTTGATCATCTCTGCCGATTCGGTCTTGCCCTCCAGCGCGCTCTTCCAGTAGATGCTCTCCAGGGTGTTGTACAGCAAATGCGGGTTGATTTGGGTATACAAAATTTGCAGCTGCGCTTCCTTCTGCTTGATCTCCTGCTGATACTGGTCGCGGATCAGGCTGTTCAGACGGCCCGCCATATCATAGACGGAAGCAATCAGCACACCAACCTCATCACTTCTTCCCTTGCCTGGCGTCTGCGGCACAATTTTGCCGGGAACATAGGAACGGACGAACATCGCCAGCTTTTGCAGCGGCGTAAGCAATGACCGCCAGAAATACATGAGCAAGACAAAAGCAGAAACCGCATACACAATAGTTATCAGCTGAATAATGCGTTTGAGTTCATTCTGCTGCAGCAGCAGCGCCTTGACCGGAATCTTATAAATGAGCTGCTGCTGCGGGCGGCTGTAATTCATCACGTATATAAAATCATTATCCACATGCCCGATTATCTCGGCGCTGCCAGCCTCCCCCACTTTGAAATTCGGCTGCTCCAGCCTGGTGCCGAGCTTCATCGTATTGGAAGTAAGCACGATATTATCGGCATCCGTATAATAAATCTCCCCGTCCGGCAGCGATACACTCTCGAATGTGGATGCAATCTTCTGATTCATGTTGGTCGCCACCAGAACGCCAATTGCATCCCGTCCGTCGGAAATGGTATTGACGGCGCGTATATAGGCCAGGGTCTTCTGGGGACCTTTCAGCGTCTGCTGCTCAATCACTTTCAGATAGCCCTTGCCCTTCATCTTCAGCGCCTCATCGAACCATTCCGGCTGTGTCTGGTCAGAAAAAAAATAAACCCCGCACTGGTTAAATGGAATTTGGGGAGCAAAAAAATAAGCACGCCCAGGATCATATACATATAAGGAATAGTTGATAGCCTGACCGTCCGATACCCCTTCCGAATAGGCGGACAGCATGGTGTCGAGGGTCGTATATTTGCGTACCCGTTTATAGACCGAGTTTTCCTGGTATTTCATTTGCTGGGTCACCGGGTTTTGAATAATGGTCGTCATAATCCGGTGCACCGTATCGATATCGCGTCCGATCAAAATTTGATTCTGTTTATTCAGCTCGACATAAGCATTGGTTACATTGCGCTTCATAATCTGCTCGGCTTTCCCGTTGCTGTACCAGTGCAAGAGGAACACCGGGAATGCCATTACAAGAAAGATCAGAATAAGCTGCTGCTTGATGTTAAGCCTTGTCAACGGATTTTTCATTCCTGCACGCATAGGCCCTTCGTCTCCCCGGCATTAGTAACTTCTACTATACTATCATTGATTGACGATCAGGATAGCTATTTCTACGGTCATCAGTCGCATTCCTATGATTCCGGGTAATTCTGCACATCATTATCGTAAAAATAGACAGCCTGTACGGCCATTTAGCTCCATTAAATTCCTATTTTTCATCAGAATTGTAACCCTCATCGTATGATAAATCAACCATAACCGGAGCATTTTTTGTGACCTTTGGCACGGATGGAATCCGCCACATTCCACACCTGAAAACCAAAAATGCAGCTATCCTCTTCCCCGGCGTCTGTTTAACAAACAGGCAAGGGAAGAAATAGCTGCATTTTCATGCTGTAGGCATCTATTGGTTCGCTAAAAATAAGGTCCAACTGGTCCGCTGCAGCCGCTAGTCGGTCAGGCCGGGCTGCTCTCCTTTCTGAAATTTGAATGTACAGCTATTTCGGGAGGTTAACCCGCCTCCGGCCGGAGCTACCCGCAATCCATCTGCAGAATGCCGCTGCTCCCGTTACAGAAAAAATCCGGTATCGGTAAAATCTTTGACTGCTTTGTAAATCAGATACGGAAGCATTACGATTCCGAAGACGCCGAATCCCATTCCAGTCAAAAAGGCTTTCCAGTTGCTCCAGGTTTCACTGATTTGTTTGGTCATGGCCTTTTCCTCCTTTCCCCAGTTGAAACTAAAATGTCAAGGCTTTTCAGGACCCTTTAATGACAATATTATAAGAATTTTCTGACAATTAATCAAATGTTATTTATAGAAGAATATGAGGATATTTTATGATCTAGAAAAGTAAGTGCTTTAATTTGTTCAAAAATTGAAATCTTATAAAAAAAGAGCATGGGGAGGACGGAAATTTCCGTTCTGCCCATGCTCCATTTCTGCTTTAGAGCCTGTTTCCCAGTGCATGCTTATTGTGGATTGGTCGTCCAGATTCCTGCTGTTTTGATAAAGACGCGCTGCGGGAGCTTGAGCGCAGCCAGGATAAGGTCAGCCACATCCTCCGGCTGCATCATCCGGTCCTCGTCACCGATTTTCAGTCCGGCATTGACGGCCAACGGCGTATTTACTGTGCTTGGCGTCAGCGCGGTTACGCGGATGTTGAACTTGCGAACCTCCTGCATCAGTGACTCCGTCAGACCCATTACAGCAAACTTGGAGGCGCAATAGGCCGATCCCGTCGCAAAACCGCGTTCTCCTGCTGTTGAGGCAATATTGATGATGTCGCCGCTGTTCTGCCCCTGCATTACCGGGAGTACGGCACGGGTAACGTAGTAAGTTCCCATCAGATTTGTCTGAATAATGCTCTCCCATTGTGCCGGGTCCATATCCAGCAGTGTGCCGAACTGGGCAACACCTGCATTATTAATTAGAATATCAATGGAGCCAAGCTCCCCTGCCAGCGTAGCGACAGCCTTGTCCACTTCTTCCTTGCGGGAAATATCCGCAGAGACGATATGTACCTTCACGCCGTAGTCTCTGGACAGCCCGGACTGGAGCGCCTCCAGATCGGCACTGCTTCTTGAGATCAGACCGAGATCAACGCCTTCACGTGCCAGCGCCTCGGCTGCGGACTTGCCGATCCCTTTGCCTGCCCCGGTAATAATCGCGGTTTTATTTTTCAACTCCATATGTCTCACTCCTCCGGATTTGTTTATGTACGAATTGAATATCCTGCTCTCTTATTGTAAACGATCAGAAGCTCCGCTGCCAAATAAGCAGCTGTAACGAATTGAACCTTTATTGCATATCCCTCGGGTAAAATACAAACAGAGGGCCGAAGTCATCGGCCCTCTGCCCTCTTCTATTATGCCATTTGCAGATGCAATTTCGCACCGAGATGGTTCGGCTCCAGCTCAAGCACGCCCTGCAGCTCTGCTGCCGCCTCCTGACTGCGGGAAAGACCCAGCAATCCGAGCCCTCTCATGTACCGGCAGTGGATAATGTTCCTGCGGTTCAAATCCTCCTCGAATACGAGGAAATCCGGCAGTGATACGGCGAAGTAGTCGATTTTGACATCATCAAACAGATGCTTCTCCGCATAATCAATCAGCTTGTTGAAGCGGCGCTTCGCTTCCTTCTCATTGCCCAGCTTGAGCCAGGACAGGCCCTGATAAAAGATCATATCCGGCGGCTGGTCATTATAGTACATCGCGCTTGCCGGCTCATCCAGCCCTTGTGACGCTACATGGTAGCACTCATCAGCCGCTTCCTGCTGCCCCAGTCCTTCGAGCGCATTGCCGAGGAAGTAGTAGATGTTGTTTTCCTGCGCACCGTCCAGTTTGCCTTCTCCAAGATGCTGCGGATAAACCAGCGACTTCTCCAGCGATTGTATAGCCTCCGCATGGTTGCCAGCCTGCAGGCTGCGCTTGCCAAGCTCAACATGCGCAAGCACATATTGTCCCGTTACCTTGCCTTCCCCGCCTTCCCATGGATGGAAATTGCGGGCGCTAAGCGCTTGAATAGCCTGTTCGTGCTGGCCGGTTGCATTCAACAGCGTGACATATTCCACGTACAGATCGTCGCGCTGCTCGACAAGCGCCTTGTGCTTCGTCAGCGTCTCCAGACGCTCGGCAGCCGGGCGGCCGATCTTCTTGTAGAGCTGGTCCAGCTCGAAGAATACTCTTGCATCCTGAGGCTCGCAAGCAAAGGCTTTCTCCAGTGATTGCAACGCCGCTTCCGGATTGCCCTGCTTGTTGAAATAAGCCAGTGCCAAATTCCGGTGTACAGTCGCAAAATCATCTTTCAGGCTGCGGGATGTCTCCCACTGTGCGACAGCTTCGCCCGCACGCTTCTTGTCATATAACAGATTGCCCAGATAATAACGGGCTCTGTAGTCCTCCGGCTCCGATGCAATCGCAGCATGGAGCACAATCAGATCGAACAGGCTGTTCGGGAAGCAGTAATCCGGCGCTGCCTCGCGGCCATTCTTGCGGCTTGCTGCCGCTGCCGCCGTATTCCCTTCCTGCTCATAAATGTAGGCCAGCGTATAATGCAGCATCGGGTAAGCTGCCCCGCTGCTCTCCCCTTCTGTGAGGATGCCGATTACCGCCTTCGCTTCCTCATTCAAGCCGCAGCCGGCATAATCGGAAGCAAGGCTCATATAATTATGCGCATCATTGCGCATGAGCTGCACAAGCTTCTCGCTGGCTTCCGCAGCCTCCGCCTGGCGTCCAAGCTGCTCCAGCGCCTGCGCCTGCTCATATCCGGCTCCAAAGTCAGCGACATCCAGACGCAACGTCTCTTCCGCCCAGGCGAGTGCTTCTGCGGCTCTGCCCAGCTTGCGCAGGAGGGCTCCCTTCAAATGGCGTGCCTTATAGTTGCGGGAGTTGCGGATCAGCGAGCGCTCCACAAGCTCCAGCGCCTCAGCATAACTTCCCTTAATGCCGGCAATTTGCGCAAGGGTGAAATAACCGCTGTCCTGCCAGGCTGCGGACCAGACGGATTTGTACAGCGCAGTAAAGGCTTCCTCCAGCCGTCCCTGAAGCTTGAGCGACAGGCCGAGCTGATAATAGGCTTCGCTGTCGTACGGATTCGGATTGCGCCAGGTCAGTGAGCTGATCGCTCTACGGAAGTGCTTCTCGCTCTCTGTGAACAATCCGCGGCGCAGCAGCAGCGTGCCGTAAGCAACATTGATCCGGATATCATCCGGGTCACGCTTCAAGCCCTCCAGGTAGTACGATTCCGGCTCGAAAGTGGCATGGCGGTACTGTTCCAGATGCAGGCCGGCCAGGTAAAGCTGCTCGTTCGTCTTCAGCTTCTCCGGCGCGTCCAGCGGCTTCGCCGCATCCGGGACCTGTTCGATCTCCGGCTGCTTCGGCTGATAGCCAATCAGGAGACGTCCTTGCGCATCGCGGACGGTCACCTTAAGGTTATGCGGTTGATCGCCCTCGTCCAGTGTCACGACGGATTTGAAGGTCGTTGTCGGCGAGAGCGTCACCGTCTCAATCAGGTAACTGCGCTTGTTGCCTTTCAGCTCAATGACAGCACCTTCGAAGACAGAGGTCGCATACGCCTGGACAACCGCCTCGGATGCATTCTCATCCACCTCAAGGTTAACCGCAGCGTCAATGGACGCATTTTTTACGACCCCGATATTTTTATAGGGCATGAAATATTGCTTGAAGGATTTCTCCTCATAAGGCTGCAGCCAGGTGAAATCCGGCTGGTTATCTGTGTAAACCCCGGTCATCAGCTCGATGTACGGGCCATCCTCATCGGTAAGCTGGCGGTCCCAGGCCTGGCCGAATTCGCCATTGCCCCATGTCCACTGCTTCTTGCCCGGTGACACATGATGATTCGCCACGTGCAGCAAGCCTGCCTGTACGCCATGGTCATAGCCGCCGACAAAGTTGAAATCGGATTTGTAGGCCATATAGGAGGTCGGAACCGGGATATTTTTATAGCGGGAAATATCGACACCCTCGGAATAGTCCATCTTGTAATAGGTGCCGGTTGCAATCGGGAAGCGGGATACGTCACGCTTGCCATGGTCGAACACAGCCGTTACGTCCGGCGGGAATACCGACTGGGTGTCGTCATTGACTGCCACCGCAGGATTCGCCCACCACAGGAATGTCTGCGGCTGCGGCGTCCGGTTGTACATCTGCGCATGAATTTCCAGATAGGCCTTGCCCGGATGAAGCGTGAAGCCTGCTGTCACCTTTGTGCCGTACATACGGTCGATTTCGCTGACCCATACCGTAGCGCTGCCGTCCGCATTCTCGGTCGTCCGGTACTCTACCGGACCAAAAGTGTTTGGACGGTGGTGCTGCGGCCAGTTGAACTCGATGCCGCCCGAAATCCATGGTCCTGCCAGCCCGACGAGCGCAGGCTTGATAACTTGGTTATAATAGACAAAATCATAATTATTCGTCTTGTCGACCGCACGATAAATCCGGCCTCCGATTTCCGGCATAATCTCGATGTATACATACTCATTCTCCAGCTTGACCATGCGGTAATTCTTAGGTGCCTTGTCGTCCTCAATCTTGTCAATAACAGGGTGCGGATAGACTCTTCCGGAGCTTCCCTGATAGACCCGTTTCTCCAGAAACATCGGGTTTTTGTCCGGTTTTCCGACACCATACGTCGGGATGGATACATCCTCTTCCCATACACGGACTGCCTGAGCTGTTTTCAACATGGCGATGTGCCTCCCTCAATGCTTTTTTCGGTTGCTGATAGCTCTACTTTACCGCTGCAAGCCCGGGATGCCAATTGACGAAACACGCCTGATGATGGATTATATTCTTGTCTTGCCATCAAATTTGTGAGAGGGGCGAAATTGTGGAAACCATACAAAAGCAGGAGGGCTTCAAAGAGGAAAGACTGTTCGTGCTGCCTGACTATATGGCCAAGGAGTTGGAGGGACACCCGTTGACCCAATCTCTCTATGTCCAGGATATCGGCTGCTTCCCGCAGGCCAAATATCATTACAGGGAACGCAAGGAAGGTTGTGACACGCATATTTTTATTCTGTGTGCAGAAGGCGAAGGGTGGATCGAGATTGATGGCCGCAAGCCTGTGCAGCTTGAAGCACAGCAGCTTTGTGTCATTCCGGCCGGGGAAGCTCACCGCTACGGAGCTTCAGAGCATAATCCATGGAGCATCTACTGGTTTCATCTGCAGGGCAGCGATGCGCTGGAGATGATTCGCGCCTATGAGCTGGACAGCGGACCGCTGCAGCTGCCGGTCAGCACTTATACCCAGATGATCGAGCTGTTCGATCAGTGCTACGGACTTCTCGCAGGCAAAACCTATTCCGTGCTCACGCACATCCACGTATCGCAGATGATGCGAGCGCTCGTCAGCAGTGCCGGACTTGGAGCCCGGCATTCACCGAATGACCAGAAGAGGGAGCGCTATCTGGATGAGGCGATCCGCTTCATGACAGAACGTCTGGCGGATACAATTACACTGGCCGATCTGGCCAGCCATCTCGGCCTGTCCAAACCCTACCTGACCTATTTGTTCAACAAAGAAACCGGATTTCCGCCCATCGACTACTTTCTGCGCATGAAGATGCAGCGCGCTTCACAGCTTCTGGATTTGACCACCATGAACGTCAAGGAAATTGCTGCCGCTGTCGGGCTGTCCGATCCGTACTACTTCTCGCGGCTGTTCAAAAAAATTACCGGCAGTTCTCCTACCAGCTACCGCAGCATCCAAAAAGGATAGCACGCCGTACGGATACAACCTCTCTTGAACCCGATTGAAAAAAGCTGCCCTGATTCCAGCAAGAATCCGGGCAGCCCTTAACCATATGCCATTTAATACGAGTGTTTCAAATTAGCAGCCGGCCCACGTTGACGAGCCGGGATACAGCCTTGTCAATATACGGCTTCCGTACACAACAATCCCCTACTCCTGCTCACCAGCTTGCTGCCTCTCCTCATGATGCTGCCTGCCCGCATAATAGTCCGGACCAGGGTTCAGATCAAGCACCACCCGCTGAGGCGCTGCCAGCGCATACTGGTGCTCGCACAGCCATTTCTCATTTTCGGTCGGCCCCACCGTCTCCCCGTCCCCGATAATATCACCGTTATGGAACAGATAGTAGCCAATATCGCCGACGAAGGACGCCACATCGTTAGGCTCCATATCATAATAGTGGCATTGCACGTCCGGAACACCGAGCGCAGCAAGGCCCAGTGTGTCCATCAGCATTTCGCTGCGGCCAATCTCCGGCCGTTCTACATTATAGAAGCGTACGCTCATTGCCCCATACAAAGCTTCCCCTTCTGCAATTGCCGCAAGACAGGCGTCCGGCTGTACCAGCTTGTCACTCGCCCTGAAATATACAGCGTCACAGGGAGCTGTCTCCAGCACAGCTCGGAGCACCCCGTTAATCAGCTGGAGCCGTTGTTCATGGGGCAGCTGTGCGGCTAAGAAGTCATGCAGCAGCAGGGAATACCGGCACTGCTCCACAGTCTCTCCGGCTTCCTGCCAATGCCAGGCCTGCTGAATGGCCGTTGTATAGGCTTCAGGCTCAATCTTCTTATCTGCCGGCATGATGCAGGTCTGGGCAGGAATTTCCCCGTCCTTCAGCTTCACCATATAGTTAAAGTGAAAGAACAGCCGCATTCCGGTCTGTGCGGATTCTTCTTCATTCGCCTTCCATACGGCAAGCCCTTCCTCCGGCTGTTCATCCTCCTGCTGAGGACGGTCTGTCTTCCCTGTATATTGGACAATTTTATCGTATAGTACCGACTCGGAGAGCTCGGGCTTGTTTTTATACAGCAGCTCAATCATATAAATCCGGTTGAAGCCAAAGCGCGCATCTTCCTCCTCGAGCGAGGACGCTTCGTCTGTCGTCAGCTGTTCATCATCAAGTTCATACTCTTTTTCTTTCATCAAAGGTTCCTCCCATTCCGGAATTCCTGCTCCGGCCTTATGTATTTCACGATGTGGCTTGCAAAAACCTGTCGTTTGCCCAAAAAACAGGTCTTATTTCGTCGAAAATAGGTCGAATTTCACACTTTTTTTAACTGTCCGGAAGAAAGTCTATGCTTACAGAAGCATTTTGAACACAGTCCGGGGTGAAGCGGAACCTGACCTGTTATAATTATTGGATAAAGTATACAGCTATTCAAACGATGCCGGCGCTAGGAGCATTCAGCCCAAAGATAGGAGACGCTATGTCAAAATCATTGAACTTTCAAGTGAATCTGCAAGGCATGATTGAATTGCTGTCCAACCACTTATATACGAACCCGGGCGTGTTCATCCGGGAGCTGCTGCAAAATGGAATCGATGCCGTTACTGCGCGTAAAAAGCTTGGCAATGCCTTTGATCCGCGCGTATCGGTCGAACTGCACGGCTCGCGTACGCTGGCTGTGTATGATAACGGAATCGGACTGACGGAGGAGGAGATTCACCAGTTCCTTTCCCAGATCGGGCATACATCCAAACGGAATAATCCGGACGGGCCCGATGATTATATCGGACAGTTCGGCGTAGGCTTGCTTGCCTGCTTTGTCGTCAGCAACGAGATTGTCGTCATTACCCGTTCCGCCAAAGAAGGCAGCGTCACACTGGAATGGCGGGGCCGGCCTGACGGCACGTATTCGCTGCGGGAGCTGGAGCAGCAGGCACCTGTAGGAACGACAGTGTACCTGACCTGCAAGGAGAATTTTGAGGAGTATTTTGAGTTTAGCCAGATTGAGCAGCTGATGATCCAGTATGGCTCCTTCCTGCCTGTTCCTATCTATATTGACAACGGCAGATACGATTACCGGATCAATGAGAAGGTTGCCCCCTGGGATATGACAAGGAGCGAAGCGCTTGAATACGGACGCGCGCTGCTGAATACCTCCTGTCTGGATGTCATCGAGCTGCGCTCCACGATCGGCGAGGTTAAAGGAATTGCCTACATTTTGCCGTATGCAGTAAGTCTGCAGGCCGAACGCCAGCATCATGTCTATTTGAAAAATATGCTCATCGCGAACGGACCGAGCAATATATTGCCGCCTTGGGCCTTCTTTGTCACCTGTATTGTCAATACGACTGCGCTGCGGCCGACGGCATCCAGGGAAGCTTTCTACGAGAATGATATGCTGCTGGCTGTACAGGACGAACTCGGAGCGTGCATCAAAAATCATCTGATTCATCTTGCGGAACACAACCCGGAGTTGCTTCAGCGCATTGTCCGCGTCCACTATATGTCCCTCAAGGCGATGGCAGTCGAGGACAATGAGCTGTACCGGTTGTTCATCCCTTATCTCTCCTTCGAGACATCACTTGGCATGATGGAAGCGCAAGAGATTATTGCAAGCGGCAAGCCAGTGCTGCTCACAACAACTCTGGATGAATTCCGGCAAATCTCACGGGTTGCAAAAGCCCAGGAACTGCTGGTCGTCAACGGCGGCTATATGCATGACTTTGACCTGATTCGAAGCCTGGCCGTTACTTACCCGGGGGTTGCGGTGGAGGTTGTGGATTCCGTTGGTTTCTTCAAACGATTCCGGGAGCTGGAGAGAGAAGACATGCGGCAGGCTGCGCCTTTTCTGAGACAAGCTGACGAGACGCTGCGGAAGTTTCAATGCAGTACCGCCATACGCAGCTTTGAGCCGGCGGATATTCCGGTTATGTATACAACCAATGAGGAAATTACATTTTTGCGTATGGCTGAGAGCAGCAGCCAGCAGGTAAACGAGATGTTTGCCGACATCGTCAATATCGTCCGAAATGAAATTTATGAGCTGCCCATGGCGAAGCTCTGCTTCAACTATAACAATCCGACGATCCGCGAAGTGCTTGATTGTCCGGACACGGATTTGCGCAGGCTCAGCATTGAAATGCTGTACACACAATCTCTGCTGATGGGCAATTACCCGCTTAGTCAGGAAGAGCTGAAACTGATGAACACCTCCTTCATGAGCTTTCTGAAGCTGGGCCTGAACCGGACGGGGGGAGGTCCGATTCAATGAAGGAAAGGTTCGATGAGCTGAGAGACAAAATCTGGACCGTTCCGAATGATGCGCAAAAGCTGACACTGATGGAGGAATCGATTGGGCTGGCCGATCAGTTTCTGGACCGGAGGGAAGCCTACCAGATCCGGATGGAATACATCGATACGGCGCTTGATACCGGCTATCCAGAGCGGATGCTGGTAGCGTTCAGCTGGTGTATGACCGAATTCGAGAAGAACCCCGGCGATTACAGCGCCTCCTCCATTCTCTGGTATTACAAATGGGTGCTCGATCATATTTGGCGGTTCCCGCAAATCCCGATGCAGACGATCGAGACACTATTTGATCATTTTAAAGCGAAATGTCTCGAATACGGATATCGTATGGGTTCTTATCATAAATATAGACATGTGTACGCCTTATCCCGCGGTGATTTGGCAGCCGCCACGGAGAGCTTTGAGGAATGGCGGAAAATCCGCCGCGATGACCTGTCTGATTGCAGAGCCTGCGACGGGCAGGATATCGGCGTATACCATTTTGCCCTGGGTGAATACGAGGAAGGCTTGCACAAGGTGAAGCCCATCCTGAGCGGCAAGCTGTCCTGTGCGGAAGTTCCCCAGGTGACGTACAGCAGCGTTCTCATTCCGCTGTTGGAGCTCGGCCGGGAGGAGGAAGCAGAGCTTTATGCCAAGAAGGGCTACCCGATGCTGGAGGGGCAGCGCTTCATGGATGATTTTGGCCGCTTCCTCTTTTACTATACGATTACGGATCTGGCCCAGGCAGGCCGGGTACTGGAGAAAAGCGTACGATTCATAGAACAGACGAAAACGGACTGGCACCGCTTCTTATATCTGGTGTCCGCCCTGGCATTTCTGGAACAGCGGGAGGCCGCCGGCCGGAAGGCAACGCTCAACATACCGGAATATATAACCTTAGAGTGGACCCGGGAGGAAACTTCCCGGCTTGCCCAGGCATTTGATGTACGCAACCAGACCTCGCACTGCGCGCTTTATGTGGAAAAGCAGCTGGTGAAAGCCCAGCGTTTAATCTTACGCTAGAGGGGGATAACCGATGATCCTTGAGGTTGCCGTGCTGACCGTTCAGCCCGGCAAGAGCAGTGAATTTGAAAGCCAATTCCGCAAAGCTGTCCGGCTGGTCGCCAGTACCAGGGGTTATATCAGCCACGAGCTGCAAAAATGTGTGGAAGTGAAAGACAAATATCTCTTGCTTGTGCAATGGGAAACCATCAAGGCCCATTCTGTCGGCTTCAGAACATCGCCTGTATATGAGGAATGGAAGGCGCTGCTTATGCCCTTCTATGAGATTCCGCCTGTGGAAGAGCATTATATCCGCATTCGTCCAATAGACGACACTTCTCCTCTGCCGTGAGCGAATATTACTACTGTCACTGTTTGACGTCTCGTATAGCATACGGCACACGGTGTGGCGTTGCATGCGGTGTCCGGCCCCATGGCCTTGAACCGCCAGATGCAACAAAGGAGCCTGCATTCTAACCTTACGGCTTGAGTGCAGGCTCCTTTTTTCATGCATACTTGCTTCATACAGGGTAATCAGTCCAGATTCAGCCCCGTCTCCTTCAAACTCCAGTTCCAGAGCCGCTCCGCTGCTTCATCATCGGTAGCCTTGGCGCCGAGCTGCTGTACACGCTGCCTGTAGAAGTATTCCCCGCTCGTTCCCTCTACTTCAGGGCTTACTGACAGGTAAATGGCTGTCTGCGACCCTTGCTCGGCTGTCAGAAAAAACGGCTTCAGCAGCTTGTGTACACTTTGTCCGAACCCTGTGCTGCGGCTGACCCCGATACTGGTCGCTACGGCTCCCGGATGCAGACAGTTCACAGTCACTGAGGTCCCTTCAAGCCGTTTGGCAAGCGCACGGGTAAAGAGGATATTCGCCAGCTTGGACTGCGGATAGCCCTTAACCGCATTAAAGCCCTTGCTCAGATGCGGATCATTAAAATGAATGCGGCCTGCCTTGTACGCTCCAGACGATACGACGACAATCCGCCCCTGCTCTGCCTGCTTGAGCGGCTCAAGCAGCAGCAGCGTGAGCAGAAAATGCCCCAGATGATTGACGCCCATCATCGATTCGAAGCCGTCAGACGTCAGCTCCCGCTTCAAACTGACGACACCCGCATTGTTCACCAGCACATCGAGCGGCTCATTGCGGGCGACAAACTGTGCTGCAAAGCTGCGTATGCTTGCCAACGAGCCCAGATCACACAACATCAGCTCAAGCGAATCGCTGCCGCTGGCCGAACGGGCCTTCTCCAGCGCCTGCTGGCCGCGTGCTTCATTTCGGCAGAGCATAATGACATGCATGCCCGCCTTGGCAAGTCCAATAGCAGTCTCCAGGCCCATTCCGGCACTGGCACCGGTTACGATAGCTGTCTTCCGTTTCATGCGCTCGCCCCATCCCATTCCTATCATAATTAAAACGGCTGATGCACGTTTCAAAAAAACAATAGCCACGATACTAATCCTTCAAGCAAGGATGGCTGCCACCATCCGGGATGGACGGGGCAGCCACTATTGCCAAAAGAATTTAAAAATTAAAGTTGTCCGGGTCGGGACCAAAACGCTTGTCCTGATTGAGCGCATCCAGACGGTCCATGTCTTCCTGCGACAGGCTGAAGTCGAAGATATCTGCATTCTCTTCAATACGGTGTGCGGTTACCGATTTCGGTATGGTCACAACACCATGCTGAAGATCCCAGCGAAGTACGATCTGGGCAGGCGATTTCTTGTACTTGCTGCTGAGCTCAGTAAGCAGCGGAAGATCAAGATTACCCTGCATAAGCGGGCTCCAAGCTTCGAGTTGAATGTTATTTTCCTTACAGAACGCCAAAAGCGGCTTCTGGGTCAACAGCGGATGATATTCCACCTGATTGACCATCGGTGTTATTTCGCTGCCATCCTGAAGGTCTTCCAGATGGTGAACATGGAAGTTGCTGACGCCAATCGAGCGCACCAGGCCGTCCTTGTACAGCTTCTCAAGCGCACGCCAGGTGTCCTTGTATTTGCCTTGTACCGGCCAGTGAATGAGGTACAGATCAAGATAATCAAGACCGAGCTTGCGGCGGCTCTCTTCGAAAGCCTTCAGCGTCGTGTCATAGCCCTGGTCAGCGTTCCATACCTTGGTTGTCACGAACAAATTGTCCCTTGCAACGCCTGAATCCTGAATGGCCCGCCCTACACCCTCTTCATTGCCATAGATGGCGGCCGTGTCGATGCTGACATATCCGGTAGAAATCGCATGCTTGACCGAATCCTCTACTTGTTGTCCTTCATTTACGCGCCATACACCAAGACCCAGCCAAGGCATTTTGACGCCATTACTGAGTACAGTGCTGTCTTTCAAATGCTCCGACATAATGTACCTCCCAAATCTAGAGTCATAGCGTGAATCCTATTGTAAAGTTTTCCTGCTTCTTCTATTTAAGCATACCCGGGATAGCGGTTTCAAGCGGCCGCGTTGTATGTTATCCGGATAAGCTCTTTATACTCAATGGTGAAACACCTGTCTTACGAATGGTTTCCGCTTGCCGGACATGCCAAAAGACTGTCTGCCTCAGCATCGGCGCTGAAGCGGGCAGTCTTTTCAGGCTTGCATTATTGTTCTGTGCAAATCTGTAACAAGGAACAATTATGACTTGCCTTCGCAGTTATCCAATGAGATCCACTCCGATGACCAGTCCTCAAGCTCCTTGACGACACCTTCCAATGCCTGCCCCTTATCTGTTAAAGAGTATTCAATGCGTACAGGAGTTTCGGGATAGACCGCCCGATGTACAATTCCTTCCTGCTCCAGCTCCTTTAGCCGTTCAGACAGCAGCTTCCCGCTGATCGGGAGCGCGCTTTCGATGTTGCAAAACCGCTGTGGACCAGACAAAAGCTGATGAATAATCAAGATCGTCCAACGCTTGCTGATCAGCTGCGTCCCTTTCTCCAACTTAGGGCAACATCCCGATTTCATTTCACTCACCTCTTTGTAATTATTATTATAACAAAACAGTTCATGGTAAGAAAGTTTAAAAAAAATATTTTATATATTGACGTAATTTATTTTATATATTAAACTTTGTTACGAAAAGTAAGTAAGTGATTGGAGGTTAGTTTCTATTCATTCAATTTATTGGTTGCCCAATAAGCCCAGAGTATGAGGGCAGAAGCTTCGGGTTAAGCTGTTATTTAACCAGATAAACTATATGGATATTACATTTTTTAAGGAGAGAGAAGCATGAATAACAGAATGGAAATCGGTTTGCTATTAATCAGAGTTGTACTTGGGATAACATTTGCCATACACGGCTATGACAAGTTCCATTCCGGAATTGATAATACCGCACAATGGTTCGCAAGCATTGGCCTGCCTCAATTTTTGACCTATGTCGTAGCACTTCTTGAATTGGTCGGCGGAATTTTGCTCACTTTGGGCCTCGCCTCCAGAATTATCAGCGCTTTGTATGCAATCATCATGGTCTTTGCAATCTTCATGGTTAAAATTTCTGTCGGATTTATTGGTGGCGCTGAAATTGACCTGGCCCTGTTCGCAATGGCTATCCTGATTGTACTGGCCGGCAGCGGCAAGTTCGCCCTGGACAGAGTATTTTTCAATTCCAGCCAAGACTAAGACTGACTCATAATAAGCAGACCAATGCGGTTCAGCAAGGCCGTATGGTCATAAGTCTTATTCATATAAAGAGCGCCCAACAGGTCATGTTGGGCGCTCTATTTATATCCGCGTATCAGGAGACGCTCATGACAATATCGTCATCCTGCTGTCCGTAGCTGATGCGCAGACTTTTATCATCCAGGTACCAGAGATTGTCCTCTTCCATATAGAAAAGTATTCCATCCACCTCATGCTGCAAGGCGGGCTTGCGCGGCGTATCCTTAACAACACCGAGCGAGAAGCCCGGCTGTACGCTGCCACAGCCTCCGAGCTGAACATAAATTCTCAGGGCATCGCCAGCTTCTAATAACAGCTCCTGTTTGTACCATTGTGCGGCAGTCGGTTCTACGGTTAAATTCATTTTCTCCAGCCTCCGTGTGCTTATTTAATCTGAAAGATTGCTCTCTGTCAGATATCCGGCAGAAATTTGGCGTTTGGCGTCTTGACTTCAAGTTGAGCCAAGCCTAAATTACCGTTCTCCGAAATTACATGTATCACCTTTATTATAATAGCCCATACTTTACAGGGAAATGCTGTTCACGATCTCTTTTTATAAAGAAACAGCCTCAATCGCAATGATTATTTAACAGAGAGCTTTACCACAGGGAATAAGCAAATCAGATTTAGGCTTTCCTGACTGCAATCCGGAACGAAATGATAAAGCTCAAGAGTATGAATACCAGTTGAGTAGCCAGAGCGAGCATAATGCCTGTATACACGCCGCCTTCAAACTGTTCGCTGACTGCAATTAATGCCCCGCCGATCCCGATGCTCACACCCGGAAAAAAAGCATCGACAAACTGCAGATAGGATGACACTTCACCCTCCTCACCCTGGCGCGCATGCCCCAGTGCGATCGTGCCTGTCGTCGGGTTGGCAAGGCCGATGCCAAATCCGGTCAGAATCTGGGACAAGATTGCTAATCCAATACCGCCGCGTTCCAGCCCTATAGCCAGAATAACCGCTGATACCCCGACAATCATCAGGCCGACACCGGCAGTAACCCGCCCCTTTCTTCCGCGCCCCTGGTCTCTTTCATCCAGCTTGGACTGCACCCAGGCGGCAGCTGACCAGCTCAACGCGCCCGCAGCAACGATTAATCCCGCTACGTCTGCGGTTAGTCCTTTGATTCTCGTCAATCCGAGTACGACATAGCTTTCCGTCGCGATGTAACAGGCCACATAAAAACCTCTGGATACAATGGTTGCAGGAAGTCCTTTTTCCAGCCTGAATGTCCCTTCGGGAAGCAGCTTGCGCATCGGCCGGATCATGATGATCAGACCAGCAGCAGCGAGTACGATTCCTTCCCACCGGGTCACAAATCCAAGTCCGGATAACAGCATGCCAGTACCGGCTGTCAGCAGAATTGCGTGTCCTTCCTTGCGTCTGCCCTTCGGAGAATCGTTATCCGGCGCAGCAGCTGTCTGGAGCTTGCGGAAGGACGGAAACGTCAGCCACACGACCAATGCGATCAAAGGCAGAACGAGCCAAAATACAGATCTCCACGATACCCATTCAGCCAGCACGCCTGCAATGTACGGACCAATTAGGGCTGGCAATATATATGCACTGGAGAAGGCTGCCAGAATCTTCGGCCTGAGCGCATCCGGATAGCTGAGTGTAATGCTATAGTACACACAAGTGACAATTGCCCCGGCCCCGAATCCCTGAAGTACCCTTCCTATAATGAGCATCGGCATGTTGATTGCAGTAGCCGCAGCCAGAATACCTGCCACGAAAATGGCAATAGACAATGAAATCGTGCGAAATACACCAAGTTTGCCAATTTGCTGCCCGATAATCATCGTCCCTAAAATTTGTGACAGCAAAAAAGCACTGAATATCCAACCATATAAATGAATGCCGTTCAGATGCTGTGCCACCTCAGGGGCAATCGTTGTGATCGCCAAGCCTTCGAAAGCAACCGTCGTAACCGCCAATATAATCCCAATCGTTAAAGAACGATAGCGGGAATCCCATATGCCGGATTTAATTTCGCTTTTCTGCATAGCTGATCCCTCCATTTAATAGTCTTGTCATTAGTTGTTATAGCAAGTAAATAATTAAAATAAATAAACTTCTTTAGAGCTGTAAATACTCCCATCCAAATCATACATTCGGGAGAGTATTCATAATCAACACTGCTTTTGAAAGTTTATTTATTTCACTTATAATTGTCTGGACTATAGTTGCCATAGCATTTATATGACCAAAAATAATAATTCAGTACATTGCATAGTTTTAGTAATCTTTTACATTCCGATAAATGACAGACAAAATCCTTCTGAACGTATCCACTTCTTCATCGCTCAAGCCCTTAATGGTATTCCGGTAAGCTTCGTTCGACGGAGCCATGATTTCTTCCTTTACTTCCCGTCCTTTAGCAGTCAAGTACACACGAAGTGCCCTGCGGTCCGTCTCATGCGTGACCCGGTGAACAAAGCCTTTCTTCTCAAGTTTGAAAAGCATACGAGCAATGTTCGTCTGGTCTTTATACAGCCGTTCGGAAAGCTCCTTCTGGGTGATGCCCTCCTGCTCCCACAACACGACGAGAATTTCCCACTGATCCACAGTAATATCGAACGGTTGAAGAATTTTTTGATAATAATTTTTCAGCTTGAGCTCTGCCCGGAATACAATAACGCCAATATACTTTTCTAGCTCCAAATTCTCCCTCCTCAATAGTAGATGTGATCATAGTTGCTATGACTATTATAATTCATTCTCACTTATTGTCAATTGATAACTATGAATGATTTTGCTCAAAAGCTTAGTAAACCACAAGTTTAAAATATGCAAAAAAATCCCGAATCGGCCATCCTGAGATACAAGCATGCCGAATTAGGGATTTAGTATGTCTCCACCTTGACATAGAGGATGCCTGTGATGGATTTTGTCGATAAATATAGATTTTCTGCTTGTGTGTGTTCTGCTACTGTTCCTTCAATGCTCAGTTTGTAGCCTTCCTTCCCTGCCCCGTCTTCTATGCTGGTACCCTTAATCCGTATGTTGCGATGATGCAATTCCTCCATTAATGCGGACAGTTCTGTTGCTCTGTCGACTACCAGTTCCATACGGATTTCCTGTTGATGCAATGAACGTGGTCCAATCCACCATATGACAGCCGGAATTAGCTTGATGCCAACAAACAGCAGCGCCACAGCAACGATAGCCTCGAGCATGAACCCTGCTCCGACGGTGATCCCGATAGCTGAGGCTACCCAGGCCATTGCCGCTGTCGTTAATCCGCTAATGGTGTCATGATGCCTTCTCAAAATAACGCCTGCGCCAAGAAAACCGACCCCGCTTACAATTTGGGCCGCAAGCCTCATAGGATCTCTCATCGTACCTGCCGCAGCGGGGAGCTGGTATGCCGAATGAATCGAGACGACGGTAAGCAAACAGCTTGCCAGTGTGATGAGGATACTGGTCTTCAGTCCCGCCGGCTTCCGCTTGAGCTCCCGCTCCAGTCCCATAATCAGCCCAAGCGCCATGGAAACTGCCAGCTTGACCATAATATCCAGGGTAATACCGTATTCGTACACCGTGTCCATCCGCTAGTTGTTCCTCCCCTGTGCTGAAACTGTAAGTCTAATTTCGTCCGGATTATGCCAGTTGTAGTTTGTGCCAATTTTGTCCTGTTCATGAATAAAAAAATGTCACCAAATACAAGCTCCCGAATACGATGGCAAATAGGAAATTTACACGAAATGGAGTATTGTATGTTGTTTGGCGTAAAGGAGGAACAGCATTCCTTTGGCGCGATGCAGCAAATACGCGTTAAATAAAAGACTTGATTTCTCTGCCGCTGTTGATCTACAATGTGTCTTAATCAATTTTTGCTTCACATAACTGCTGCACAGGCCATGAAGGAGAGAGTAAGCAGAACCATTGCTGACAGGAACGGCATGCCACCGACTGAGAGCTGCCAAAGCCAATGCCCTGCTGAAGTTCACTCCGGAGCCGGCACCTGAATGTCTGTCTGTATCGATTACAGACTGGCGGTAGGGCTGTCCGTATTCCCTGCGTTAAAGGGCCAAGAGTGAGAGATGGATGTACCCGGTCTGTGCGGAACCTGCGGGTGTATTCATGTCTAATTAGGGTGGTACCACGACTTCTCGTCCCTTGCGGATGGGAAGTTTTTTGTTGTTCAAGGAGTACCGCGGATTGCGCAAGCACAAAATACGGTAAAGGGAGAGAATGAGGATGAACCAATGCCATTCGGAAGTATTGGAACGACAACTTAAGGATGTCAGCCATCAAATGCTGGAGCTAGTACAGGAGCAGCTGCGTATTGTACAGGAGCTCAAGCTTGAGCCATCTGAAATGCAGCAACTTCTGGATGAACTGGCCGGACTGGCAGGCGGGAGATTGGAAGAATCGTACGTACGCGAACTATTTTCTGTTGTGCTGGGAATTCATGCAAAAGCGGTCAAAGCCAAGGAACGCAAGCCGTTGCTCGTATCCCGTGATCATCAGAGAGAGGATACGGTTATTGAGCTTGGTGAAGTTCAACTTGGCGGCGGAAAGCCAGTCTTGGTGGCCGGTCCTTGTGCAGTCGAGAGCTATGAGCAGGTTCGGCAGGTTGCTGCCGTACTCAAGGCTGCGGGCGTAACTGTGCTGCGCGGTGGTGCTTTCAAACCGCGGACGTCCCCGTATGAGTTTCAGGGGCTGGGTTTTGATGGTCTCAAAATTTTGAAGGAAGTAGCCATGGAATTCGGCATGAAGACGATCAGCGAAATTGTTCACCCTGCTCATGTGGAGCTGGCCGGGGAGTATATCGATGTCATTCAGATCGGTGCGAGAAACATGCAGAACTTTGAGCTGTTAAAAGCAGCGGGAGATGTACAGACCCCTGTGCTGCTCAAGCGGGGACTGGCAGCAACTATAGATGAATTCCTGCATGCAGCAGAATACATCGTATCCCGGGGCAATCAGCAGGTTATGCTCATCGAGCGCGGCATCCGCACCTATGAGAAGGCCACCCGCAATACACTCGATATTTCAGCAGTGCCGATTCTTAAGCAGGAAAGCCATCTCCCGGTACTGGTAGATGTGACCCATTCAACTGGACGGAAGGAAATTATGGCGCCATGCGCCAAGGCCGCACTTGCCGCAGGAGCAGACGGTGTGATGGTGGAGGTGCATCCGAACCCTGCTGCCGCGCTCTCCGATGCCGCCCAGCAACTGGACTTCGAGGCATTCGGGCGCTTCTATGCAGAGGTGAAGCAATCCGGACTGTTGTAAGGGAATGGAGTGTGGGTTTTGGAGGCAGAACATCTCACCTTCCCACCACACAAAGCCCAAGTGTGACGATGACCGGATCAGGGACAGCGCTGGCTGCTTCTCCAGATCCGGCTATCCGGAAGGGGGCCAATGCAATTGACGGGTAACCTTAAGACCATAGTAGCTATAAGTAAAGGTTAAAGTCTTCATCTCTTCATTGTTGCACTCTACTCGAACCCCATAATGAATCGGTGTCATTTCTTTCTTGGACATAGCTACAAATACCTCTTCCGTAGACAACGCAGGACGGATTACAGCCTGATTCAAAGGAAAGAATTGAATACCCGGATTTTGAGTCCCGCTTTGAACGAGCTGACCTGTATCAAAACTAATGCCTACCATCGCTTCATCATGCAGCTTTCCGCCCAGCTTGACTTCGTGTATCTTGATCCCTGTCTTGCTCTTGTTGACCAGGCTATAAACGATTTCTTGTTTACCACTGCTGTGGGTTAAGGCACTGTATCCATTCACTATAAGCGGCTTGCTCAAATAAACATAGGCAAGGCCGCTGCCAGCGAGCAGTACAATACAGATTAATGAACAGAGCACATACCATTTATTTATAAAACGCATGGCAACACCCCCCAATTTTATTCGGGCCATCATTTCATATTCAACTATGGCTGAATCGACTTCGCCAATATAACCAGTTTGTTCATCGTATTCCAATTCCGCAAGGTCAGGTTGGGACTCAGCTTCTGGACATTATTCGCAAGCTTGGAATCAGCTGCCCCGTTGTTCAGCAGTATGTGCAGTTCGCGCCCGCAAATCGCAAACTCATCTTCAAACTTGTAGGCTTCAAGCTTCCGGCTGGCTTCTTGTGAAGGTGCTTCTTCCATTAAGCCGACATGTACATTTTTGCCGTCAGGAGCTGCTTTCGTACGGTACGGGGATTCACGAATAATCGTCTCCAGCTCGCCGGAGGTCCGAATTATGACTTTGATCGAGAGGCCAAATCCGTCAGCTATAAGCTGCTCGATTCTTTGACTCAACAATGACTCCGTCTCATCAGACTCAAACAAGACATTGCCGCTATTAATATAAGTATGAACGCTGCGAAATCCCTGCTGCTCCATCAACTGCTTCAACTCGGTCATTTTGATTTTATTTTTGCCGCCGACATTAATTCCTTTCAGCAGCGCAACTTGAATGGTCATCTGACGACCCTCCGCTCTTTTAATTACAATTTCTTCTCAAAACACAGGCTCGAAGGGCAGTCCGCATATTCCCCAAACCTCGGGATCTCATAAAATCCGTGCTTGACGTAAAAACGCACAGCTTCGACCTGCTTCGCCCCTGCCTCCAGCCGTAAAAAACCAAAATGCCTGTCCCGTGCCCTATTCTCCAGCCCGCTCAGCAGTATTCCTGCAAGTCCTCTGTTTCGCACTGAGGGATCGACAAAAAACCGCTTCAGTTCGGCATAGCCGTCCTCAAGCCGCATAATGGCACCGCAGCCGACAGGAAGATTATCCATATACATAATAATGAATTGCATTTCATTTTTCCCGGCCTTTTCCTCATCTGCAATAAACACTTCTTCGGGCGGGTATAACTCTAACAAATAAGCGTCCAACTGGGCTATAAGCGGCTCCAAATCCGGGTGATTCGTTGGTACATCCTGAATTTCAAAAGGCTGCAAATTCCTCTCCATCCCTTCACATATCTATTATATAGAGTTGCACTTCCTGTCTGAACCGTATCCATACGAGTAAAAATTCTGTACGTATTACGGCTAGTAACACGGAAATTCAGCTAAAATTCTATCTCAATAAACCAGCGGTGGCTGCCATGCGGGAATAAAGCTTACCGAGGGATGTCCACTTTGCGTGTCGTTCCATCTCCATACCCGATAATTACCGCACTGGCCATACCTGTAAAAAGACCACTCTCCACCACACCTGGAATCCCATTAATCTGTTGTTCCAGCGCCACAGGATCTTCAATCGTGCCGAATGCACAATCGACGATGTAATTTCCATTATCCGATATAAAGGTCTTGCCGTCCGACATTCGGATGACAGGCTCACAACCAAGCGCCTTAAGCTTCAACAAAGTCAAATTGGAAGCAAAAGAGACAATCTCCACCGGAAGCGGAAACTGGCCCAACCGCTCCACCTGCTTGCTCTCATCCGCAATAACGACGAATTGCTTGCTGTGCGCGGCCAGTATCTTCTCTCTCAGCAGTGCGCCGCCGCCGCCCTTGGTCAAGTTGTAATTCGCATCGACTTCATCCGCGCCATCAATCGATACATCGATCTCCTGAATATCGGACAATGACACAACAGGTATGCCCAATTGAAGAGCAAGCTCCTCAGACTGCCTTGAGCTTGCAACTGTGCGGATACTCAGGCCTTCCTTTACCCGCCCGGCAATCTTATGGATAGCATAATACGCTGTAGAACCAGTCCCCAAACCTACCGTCATTCCATCCTTAACAAATTCAACTGCTGCTTCCGCAGCAACTTTCTTGGCAAGCATATCGTAATCCTCCTCATTGATGGTACCAGATTCGTCCTGCCCGGTTGCACCAGGAGACATCCCGCCCTTACATCTTCTTCCTTCATTATAACTCAATTATAAAAACGGAAAACCTATGATTTGGGCTGGAGATTCATAGAATATGCAAACAGGCAATAAAAGAAGCTGCCACTTCCACGGGAATACGTGGTAGTGACAGCTTGATGTTACTTCTTCAGCAAGGACAAAATCAATGCCAGCGATTCAGCGCGTGTTGCGCTTTGCTGCGGGGCAAAACGGTTCTGTCCAACACCGGAAACAAGTCCTTTTTCAACAGCTGCTGCGATATACGGAACCGCCCATTGCGGAATATCCTTCGCATCAGCGAAGCTTAACGATGCGCCTGTAACCGGCTTGATGCCCGCTGCACGGACAATCATAGCGACCATTTCAGCACGGTTCAATTGTTTCTCCGGGCCGAAGGTGCCGTTGGCATATCCGCTGATGATGCCTGCGTCCACCGCTCCCGATACAAATGCCTGTGCCCAAGCCGGGATGCTGCCCATATCCTTGAACTCCAGTTTCTTGCCTGTATCCTTCAAGTCGAGCGCACGTCCAAGCATGGTGACAAACTCGGCACGGTTCACGACCTGATCGGGACGGAATGTCCCGTCGGCAAACCCCTTCACAAGACCGGATCCTACAGCCTGGCGAATAGCAGATTCAGCCCAGTGGCCTGTTGTATCCTGGAAGCTGTCTTTGGCCGGCTGCTCCCCGCTGCCATTGCCATTCCCAGGGTTTGTTCCGCCACCGTTGTTACCATTGCCATGATTGTTATCCGGCTTTGTTCCCGGGTCCGGCTGTTCCGTATTTCCGCCCGGATTGCCAGCGTTCCCCGGATTGCTCGGATAGTAAGGCGTCGTCTTCGGCTTCTTGACCATTCCGAACTGATCAACGATGAACGGCTCGGCATTATTTTTATTCTGATCGATCTCATACGTAACTGCCGTCAGCTTGCTGCCATTAATCGTAATGCCGACGAAGTTCTGTACCTGTCCGCGTTTCGGACGCGTCGCATTATCCGGGTCTGGCCCGTAGACTGCCCCATGATTTTCCTCTGCCCGTTCGAAGAGGCTGTAGTAGGCCTCGCCCAGCTCCGGCTTCTGGTTTTTGTAATACACCTTCGGACCTGCCGTAGCCGGAATCACGTAGATGGCACCGTCCGGATTGACCGTGTATTCAATCTTCTCCCCGTTTAATGTTTCCGTAATCTTGTCAACCGCCGCCGCTTTGCCGTTCTTCATGATCGGCTTCGTACGGGCGTAGATATGGTCGTGGCCCTGCAGGACAAAATCAATGCCCAGCTCCGCCATCAGCGGCGCAATTTTGCTGCGGACGCCGTTTGCACCCATGATATCCGTATCTGTCGCATGGTTAGAGGTTGTATACGGCCCTTTATGAATGTTGACGACAATCCATTCAGCTCCTGCTTTTTTCGCAGCAGCAACATCCTGCTTCAGCCAATTGACCTGAGCGACGGAGAAGTTCGCATATTCCTCCGAATTTTCATTGGAGTTCAGCACGATAAAGTGAGCGTTGCTGTACGTATACGAATAGTAAGCACCAGTTACGATATCTGAATTCTCCGGCTGCTTAATATTAAAATGCTCATAGAAGGCATAATTCTTGTCTTCATGATTGCCCGCGGCAGGAACAATCGTTGTGTTCAGGAGACTGTTCTGGGAGTGGCCCAGCAGCCAGTTCCACTGCTCTTCCTTCGTACCCGTATCCACAATATCTCCATTGTGAACGACGAATTGCGCATTCGGCACAGTCTTCATCGCTTTGGCAAGTGTCTCCGCAGAAAGAATGGCTTCATCCTCGGATTTCGCCTGTGTATCGGCCAAATCAATGAAGGTGAATGCTCCGCTGACCGGCGCCGTCTGGAAGCTGCCCGTCTCGCTCCAGATACCGTGTTCCTTGTCTCCGACGCGGAAGTAGTACGCTGTATTGGCCTTCAGTCCGGTCGCTTCCGCCTTATGCACAAGCTCGGCAGGCGAGTTAGCAGATGCGGCAGAACGTCCAGTGAAGGAGAGCGCATTGGTGAAGTCCGGCGCCGCCGCTCCTTTTTCTACCACTTGTACATCGGTGTTCTTGAGCGCATCCGATGTATACCAGGTAAAGCCCTTGTCATGCACAGGATCGCCATGGAAAGTGACCGTAACCTTACTGACCTTCTCCGGATTTTCTTCCGAGGCTGTCTGCTTCATAATGCCGAACTGGTCGATAATGAACGGCTGCGCATTATTCAAATTCTGATCAATTTCATACGTGACCGCTGTCAGCTTATTCCCGTCCACTGTAATGCCGACGAAATTTTGCACCTGGCCGCGCGCCTGGGAGGTTGTATCCCCGTACTTTCTCGCATGGTTCTCTTCCGCACGCTCAAACAGGTTATAGTAGCTGTCGCCAAGCTGCGGCTTTTGATTTTTGAAATATACCTTCGCTCCGGCTGTTCCCGGAATGAGATAGATGGTTCCGTCCGGCTTCACCGCATATTCAATGGACTCGCCATTAAGCGTCTCGGTAATTTTCTCCGTCTCCGCCGCTGTTCCGTCCGTTTTGATCGGCTTGGTGCGGGCGTAAATGTGATCATGTCCTTGCAGGACAAAGTCGATTTTCAGCTCAGCCATCAAGGGAGCAATCTTGTTGCGTAGTCCTGTCTCTCCCATAATGTCGGTGTCTGTCGCATGGCTGGCTGTCGTGTAAGGGCCTTTGTGCATGTTCAGAATAATCCACTCCGATCCTGCCGCTCTTGCCTGCTGCACATCCTGCTTCAGCCACTCCACCTGCTGCTCGGACATGTTGGCATACGAAGCCGAATTTTCATTCGTATTCAAGACGATAAAATGCGCATTGCTGTAATCAAAGGAATAATAAGCACCAGTTGCCGTATCTGAATCTTGCGCCTGCTGCACGTTAAAATGATCATAGAAAGAGCTGTTGCGCGGCTCATGATTGCCTGCTGCCGGTACGATTGTGGTGTTCAACAAGCTTTTTTGGGAATGACCCAACAGCCAGTTCCACTCTTCCTCAGCATGGCCGTTCTCCACGACATCCCCGTTATGAACAACGAATTTGGCATTCGGCACCGTAGCCAGCGCCTTGGAAAGCGTCTCTCCGGAAAGAATGGCCTCATCCTCTTCTTTGGCCTGCGTATCTGTCAGATCAATGAAGGTGAATGCTCCGCCTGCCGGGGCAGTTTCGAAAGTTCCGGTTGCGCTCCAGATGTCAAGCGCCTGGTCTCCGGCACGGAAGAAATATTTGGTGCCCGGCTTCAGGCCTGTCGCTTCCGCCTTATGCACATGCTCAGCCGGGGAGTTGGCAGCAACCTTGATACGGCCTGTAAAGGAAATGGCCTGTGTGAAATCCGGAGCAGCACCCGTTTGTTCCACGATTTGCAAATCGCTGCGCTCCGATACAAGCGGCGTATACCAGACGAAGCCCTTGGACGTTTTCGGGTCGCCATTGAAGGTCACAGCTACCTTGCTCACCTCTACAGCAGGAGCATTAGCCACAGCTGTCAGTTCCATATCATAGTAGAGGTCTGAACTGCTCTTCGAACCTTGATGCACTTCGACAGCAATAACGTTATCGCCGTCCTTGAGATTCGCCTTCAACTGCGCTGTCAGGTCAACATTGGTGTACATCACCGGATCAGACTTCTGGGAAGTTGCCAGTGTGGAATATGTAATTTCTCCTTCAGGCATTCCTGCACGGTAGATTTCCTTGCCATTAACGTAAATGACAGCGCCGTCGTCGATAGCAAATGTTCCAAGCAGCTGTCCATAGCTTTGAATTTGTTCCAAATCGACTTGCAGGTTCGCAAGCAGATAGGTCGTAATATGTTTATTTTTGCTGTCTGTTCCATAGCTTGTAATTGTCTTCAAGCTGCCGAATCGGGAGGTCGAAGCACTGTAGCCAAGCGGTGCCGGGCCCACTTGCCAGTCCTTGTCCTCATAGCCGGTTCTCCATGCATCACCTTGATCAGCGCCGTTGTCGAGATACTTCCAATCAGCGCCCTTCGCCATAATAATTAACGGCTCATCTCCTGCTGCCTGTGCCTGCGGAAGTGCACCGCCCAAAAGGCCGAACAGCAGCGTGACTGACAATAAGACCGGGAAAAATGTTTTCCAAATATTCTTCATCATGATCTCCTTTGTTGTTTATTTATCAGATTCGTGCCTTTGGCTGTCTTAGGTTAACAAGGGGATGTTACCCTGCTGTTTTCAGCGGATAAAGATTATGTAAATAAATCCTGCATTATAGCTGCAAGTGTAAAGTCAGCGGGCAAAGCAGGAAAAAGATATCCACAAATGTAAATGACTATGCCGACTCTAACAGGCAGAGCGTAGTTTCCTATCAAAATAAAAAAGGCCAGCCGAACTGGCTGACCTGACTGTTCCTATGAATTGATGGTGTTCTTGATTATTAACC
The DNA here is from genome assembly GCF_000422505.1 of Paenibacillus pinihumi DSM 23905 = JCM 16419. Classification (GTDB taxonomy): domain Bacteria; phylum Bacillota; class Bacilli; order Paenibacillales; family Paenibacillaceae; genus Paenibacillus_D; species Paenibacillus_D pinihumi. The sequence continues at coordinate 391,143 of NZ_AULX01000006.1, forward strand.
CGGCTCTGCCTCGAGCCTGTCACCCCTTGACCGCCCCTTCCGTCAGTCCGGAAATGAATTGCCGCTGCATGGACAGGTAGAACAGCAGAACCGGCAGCGATGCCAGGACAACGAGCGCAAATACGGTGTCCCAATTCGTACTGTACTGCCCGACGGCACGCGATGTGGATTTCCGCTGGGCGGCGCTGCAAGAGGAGCCGGTAGCCGCGGCCAGATATGTAGCCGCCCGCTGGATTGTTCTGATCCGCCAGACAGTGCAGCCGTTGAATCTGCAATTGCAGTTCGGAGGTAGCCCTTAAGGTCGGTTTCACCTGTCCGAATTATTTCTTCCGAAAGTTCAAGCAATTCACCGGCATCTCAACTTTGGAATACCGCAAGCTGCATCAAGGGGGCGTGCCTAAGGTACAGGAACGTGGTGGCAGGAGTTGAGTTACCGTAAACTTTATCCGGATCATATGATTTAGAAAAAGAAGAAGGCAAGGGAGTCCTTTACACAGGATTCCTTTGCCGTTTAATGAAACACTGAAGTTCCTTATAAATTGAATATTTTTTTCATATCGCTTTTTATTGTCTCGTGCAAATCATTGTGATTACTTGAGGGTGTGTTCGAAATTGTATGTTCATTTAAATCAAATACACCATTTTTCATGTTAATGACACCGTAATCTCCGAAACTATTTTTCTTTAGTGCAATCATATAACGGTGGCCTTTTTCCATTTCAGTATAGCCTGCTGTAGTAATTTTTCGTTTTCCTACAAAGCTTTGAATATACGAGATCGGTTCAATTACTGTTAAGTAATCCTCATCCAGGTCCCCTTTAAGGACTTCTTCAATTTTCAGTTCTGTTTTCGTAAAATAATCCTGAACGGCTCCAACTCCATAAGTGGTTACGCTATGTTCACGATCAACAAAATCTTTGACAGGAGTAGCGATGATGATTAATTCCGAAGAATCAACCAAATGATTTGCATTATCGTAACCTATGTAAGATGTATGGCTTTCAACTATTCCTTTGTAGCTGCTGTATATGAAAAAATAATAGAGTATAGCAATAATGAACAGCAGAATGAATCCACAGTATAACTTCTTTTTATGTTGGAATAGCACAATGGTCCCCCTTCTTCACCTTTTTTAACATATAGACTATAATAGGTAACTTTTTCAAATATATCTCATTTTATACAGAAGTCAATCAAAAAGCTATACTTTTAATAAAATTAGCTGACTCTGCACACTGTCAGGCATTGTTCACCGCCAGCTTTGTTTGTGAAATGTAATGGTTATTAATGAAAGAAGAAGGCCCGCCAATACATGGCAGGCCTTCCCACTTCTAATATGAATGTCGCTTTACCAACTCTATTTTGACTTACGGATTCCAACCGCGCACCATAATATTGTCAATAAGCACTGCTGGAGCTGTCAGCGGCAAATTCCAGATTCAGACCTCCGCCGCCAGACAGGCCGCTTACCTTGCCGGACAGCATCCATTGTGCAGGCTCCGGCTGATCCATCGGCCATACCTTCCCATACATCATGCCGCCGATAATTGCCGTTTTATACGTATACCATACATCTGCCGAGATGTCGGCACCCGCTGTTGCCACTTTGGAATAATGCCCGTTCACATATTGCTGGATCATCAGCGCATCCCCGCCCGAATTCGGGGTTACGGAGAAGTAATATTTTTGCTCCGATCCTGAAGACTGCTCCGAGTAAGAGCTGGCATAGATCCCCTTATAGTTGCTGAACGTGCCGCTCAGTTTGAAGTTGAACGACAGCACACTATTTTCCCATGCGGCCTGCTTGTAGGCTTTGCCGCTGCCGCCTGTAATTTTTAACGCACCCGAACCATTCGTACCCCCGGATATTACGATATTAAAGCCGCCAGGTACGGTTGTATACGGGTTCGGTGGCAGCGGGCCTGCCGGATACGTGTTGAAGTTATCTTCGAAAAGCACCGTTGTTGCCGGACCGTAGAATTCCGCCTGTTTGTCATTATTGCTTGTGAAATGGTCATTGGTCGTAATAAATACAGCACCGCTCACAGCGTTCACCGGAAGCTTCGCGACAATCTTGCGGCTGCTCCAGGAGACAATCCCGCTGCCCTGCGCGACAGCCGGACCCTGAGCGCCGGTAAACGTCACCTTACCAGTCTGATCCCCGAATCCAGTCCCGTGAATGATGACTTCATCTCCGGCTGTCGCCAAAGGATCTACGACGACAGCATTGACCGCTGTCGGGAGGATATCTTCATATGCAGCCTGAATTCCGGCCGAGTCTGCTATTTGCTGCGGGTAGCCCGGCGATCCGGGCTGGGCGTTAAAGTAGTTGTTATGCACATTGTTTGTCGCCTGTCTGCCCGGGATGCCAACATCATTGTAAAAATACGCGTGCTCAATACCATGCACAATATTGTTCACAACTTCAATGCCGCCGCTGCCCTCATCCAGTGTGCCCTTGATTACGAGCAGCTGCTCTATCGTCGGGATGACAGCTTCTACCGTATTCATAGCCTCGCCGGACTTTGGAATATAGTAGATTTTGCGCAAGGACGCATCAAAGTACCATTCACCCGGATCGTTCAGCAGTTCATAGGCGTTTTGAATATAGCTCGGGTCCTTGATCTGAAGTCCATCCTTGATTTGCGCGTCACGGAACCCTGGTGTCTTCATTTTGATGACGGCCCCAGGGGCATCGGTGCGTGCTGTAATGCTCTGAACAGGCAAAATATTATTTGTCCAGCCCACATCATAACAGGACTTATATCAAGTGTAGAGAAGGGACACGGCAGCTTCAACAGTAAAAAATTGCGGTTTGCAGCACAGAATAAACGTATACGCAAAAAGCAAACAGCCTGCAGATTGCTGCAGGCTGTCGCTCTCTATTTGGCGCCAGACAGGTGATGCTTTCTCGGCCTATGCTTCCGCGTTTAATTGCCCACGATACTCTCTCTCCAAAATCGCATAGAAGTACTGGTCCACCCATTGTCCGTCCATGCACAGCTCTTCCTTGAAAATACCTTCTCTTCTCATGCCTATGCGCTCCATTAGCCTTGTGGAAGCCAAATTGTTGCAATTGCACATCGCGACGACCTTATGTGCTTCGAGCTTGTCAAAGGCCAGCCTCAGCAGCATCCGTCCCGCTTCGCTCCCGTATCCTTGCCCGGCATGCTCCGGCAAAATCCCGTAACCTATTTCCCAGCTGTTCCGGTAGTCCACATAGCTCCAAATGTGCGCGATTCCAATAGGCGTATTCGTGCTGTCCTCCGATTTGTATACAATGAAATACAATTCGTGACTGCTGTCGTCCGCAATTTTACTCGTGTAATTCTCCCGGATGACCTGGACATCCTGTTCTACAGATTCTTCATAGGCCCAAAATTCCCGGTCGCTCTCCAGCCGGCAGATAAAATCCAAATCATCGGCTGTCACCTTGGACAGACGCAGCTTGCTCCCCGTTAATTCCATGTTCTTGACCCCTTTTGTCTATTATAGATTGAATTATGAGTTCAACTTATATACGCCGATCCGGCGGCTGTTCGGATTGGTGTTAATATATATAATCCTCCGGCAGCAGCATCGCCAGGCAGGATAACCATCGGCTTTGATTCCCCGGTGTATCTCAAGACTACATTCCCGCTGTCTATCGCCCGCAAAATATTCGTCAGAAATTCCCCGTTTACAGCTAGGGCGAACGGTTCGCCTTGAAGACCGGCAATCGGTATTTCATCCAGCAAATCTCCGATTTCTGCTGTCCGGGACAGCAAAGCAAGCTGGTCTGTGGCAGCAGTCAGACGGATGACCTTCCCCCCGCCCAGCACGGTCGCCCGTTCAACAGCCCGCAGGAAACGAGAGTGCTCAAGTGTAATCTCTGTCAAATACGCAGAAGGAATGACATGCTGGACAGCAGGGTAGACACCCTCCACCACCGCCGATTCAATGAGCAGACTGCCAGCGGTCAGACGAATCTGGTTCGCGCTGATTTCAAGCTCTGTTGTGCCCTCCCCGTCTGCCAGCATTCGGGCTGTCTCTTGCAAATTTTTGGCGGGTATGATTGCCATCCTGCAACTTTCAGTGCCTTCATCATGATGATGAACAGGCAAGCAGTGCGAAGCAAGCCGTACACCATCGGTTGCAATGAGTTTCAAAGAATGATTCCGAATTTCAATAAAAACTCCCGTCAATACAGGCCTTGATCCCGATAAGGATGCTGCCGGAGCAACTGCCTGAATTGCAGTCTTTAGCAGACTGGTCTTGACCCTGACCCGTGACGCAACCTTCCTCTGCCCCTGGACCGCAGCAGGGAATTCAGCAGCATTCATACCGCACAGCCGGATCCGGGTGCTGCCTGATTGAATCATGACGGTGAAATCCGGCTTCAAGTCCAATATAATCTGTCCATCGTCCAGCCTGCGGATGACCTCATGAAAATACCGAGCAGCCACCACCACACTTCCTGTTCTTGAAATACTCAGCATTTCAGACTCGACAGGTACGCGGTACTCAATCAACAGACTCGTATTGCTGGCTGTAAACACAAGCTCATGACGGCTTGCGTGAAGCCTGATTCCGGACAAAATCGGCACAAGGCAATTCGCAGTTACAGCCTTTAACACATGCTGCAAGGCGTCCATCAGTTGTCTTTTGGTGATATGGATCAGCAAAGAATTCACCTGTCTTCCGCATCAGAATTGAATCTATGTAATTCGCACTAATGACTACTAGCCGAATCAACTTGGCTATCCGCGCGAATAATGGGCTTCAATTAAGCTGCGCAGCAGCTCGGAGCGGGATTGGCCCTGCTGCTCGCAGGATGCCTCCAGCTTCTCCCATAGCTCTTCAGCGAGCGTCAGCGACACTTTCTTGGTAACGCCAATTGCCTTGCGGCCCGCGCCCTCCCGCAGACCACCCTTGTTGAATACAAAACCCAGCTGTCCCTCTTTATTCGACACATCCACTTTAATGCGATGCTGGTTCAATAAAGTCACCTCTTCAATTGATTAAGGTTACCTAATTCAATTAGATATGATTTCATTTTACCACGCATCCCAGAAATATACAATCCTTGTTTATGCAAAAGGACTGCCCTGTATTACAGAGCAGCCCCTTGCTATAACCGCGACTATGCCGTCCCGGGTTCATGGCCTGTCATATGCTTTTGGAGAAATGCGGTCAGCTCCCGCTTATACGATTCCGGGTCGACCAGGTAGGCTTCTCCATGGCCTGCGTCTGGAACAACAAGCAGCTGTTTGCTGGTTTTACAGCTTTCATAGAGCGGATACACCATTGAGCTTGGCACGAAGGTATCCTTGTCTCCATGAATGAACAGCATCGGTTTCTCTGTTTTTTGCACCTGCTTGATGGCAGATGCTTCACCGAAGAAGTAGCCGGCCCGGATACGGGTCAGCAGACTGGTCGCCTGAAGCAGCGGAAACGGCGGCAAATGGTACAGCCGCTTCAACTGATAGGATAGTTCATCCATTACGGATGTATATCCGCAATCTTCTATGATGCATTTGACCTGCTTGGGAAGCTTCTCACCGCTCGTCATCATGACTGTAGCCCCTCCCATGGATACGCCATGCAATATAATTTCGGATTGCGGCCCGAACCGGTCCAGCACGAGTTGAATCCACTGCAGGTAATCGAGGCGCTCATGCCAGCCAAAGCCGATATAGCGGCCTTCGCTGATTCCATGCCCCCGTGCGTCCGGCAGCAGCACATTCATGCCATAGGTTTCATGATACAGCTTGGCAAAGCTCTTCATAATGCTCGCATCCCCGGAATAGCCATGCGACAATATCGCTGTGCGTGCAGTCGGCTTTGCAGCAGGCAAATAATAAGCCTTCAGCTTCAGGCCGTCGCCTGACGTCTGCTCCCAATATTGAAAGGGCTGCTCCGACCACCATTTGCGCTCCTCATCCAGATCGATCTTAATATTCGGATTCAGCTTCAGCCCCGGATCATTATTCAAAAATGACTTGGATACGCGCGCAACGGCGACCCTGTAGAAGTAAAAGCTGAGGGCAATTAGCAGCAGAATCAGGACCCCGATGATGCTGAGTATAACCGTTAGAAACACAACCCGTCCCCCTATACAAGTGAAATAGCGTTCTCCACTCATTATACTGGATGGGACAGCAGTCTGGAAATATCGGGAAAGTATGATGTGATGCCAGTGCTGTTGTCTAAAGTCCGCAGCTACGCGGTCGTATGGAAGTAATCCGGGCCCATCTGATGAAACCGCCTGAACAAGCCATCATGCTGCAGAAGCTCCGCCTGTGTTCCTTCCTCTGCAATCCTCCCGTGCTCTATAACGATTATCCGGTCTGCCAGATGGAGGAGGTTCCATTGATGGGTAATGATAATGGCAGATTTTCCTGCCAAATGCTTTTTCAGGGAAGCAGCTACCCGGTTCCCTACCGCCGGATCGAGCGCAGAGGTCGGCTCGTCCATGATCACCAGCTTCTTGTCATGAACGAATGATCTTGCCAGTGCCAGACGCTGCCTCTGGCCGCCGGACAAATTGCCTGCCTGCTCACTGACAACCGTGTCGTATCGATGCTCCAGCTGCATAATATAATCCTCTAACTCTGCCATTCTTACCGCCATCTGAACTTCTATGTCAGCTGCCAGAGGATTAGCCAGCTTGATATTCTCCTTCAACGTACCGGAGAACAAATGCTGGTGCTGCGCCACATAAGTGATCTCGCTTCTTCCCTTGTGCAGCCAGTTTGCGGCAGGCAAGCCATATACAGAGACATCCCCTTCTGTCGGCTCATAGAGTCCGCTGCACAGCTTGGCGAAAGTAGTTTTTCCTGCTCCGCTAGGGCCAACTACGGCGACAATCTCCCCGGCCCTCAAGGTGAAATTGATTCCGTTCAGTATCGGAAGTCTGCTATTTTCCGGCTGAAAGCTCACATTGTTCAAAGAAAGAACCGGAGACTCCATCATCGCTGACACTCCGGGGGCTTGCCGTTTGAAATTTTCTGTCCTGATCGCCGGTTTGGATGCATTCCACTCCAAAAATTGCTGGACCCGGTGAAAAGCGCCTACTCCCTCCTGTACCCGGCTATACTGATGTGACAGGCCGATAACCGGCCACACGACCAGTTCAAACAACACACTAAACGTTACGATAGTACCAGGTGTCAGCGAATTGCGGACAGCTGCCAATGCGATAAACAGCAAGGCACCTGTATAAATCAGATTAAATACTGCCTCCGTCACATGCTCACTGATCGTATTCGTCATCATTAGGCGTCTCTCCGCCCTGCCCAGTTGCTCACGCTTCAACCGGAATTGACGAAGGAAAATGCTGCTTGCGCCGTACACTTTTACCAGAGGAAGCGCCTGCACATATTCTTGTACCGTCTCCCGCAGCTCGCCCTCATGCTCCTCAACATCTGCTGACTGCCCCCGAATTCTTCCGTCGAAGAAACGGCCAATAAAGAACAGCACCGGAACGCTGGCAATGGCAATAACGGCAAGTAACAGATCAATATGTGCCAGGTAAGCAAAGGATAGTAAAATGAGAAACAGAACCGTCAAAAATTCAATCGCTGCTTCAATCAGATCCGAGCCATGGGTGACATCATCCTTGATGCGGGTCATCAGGTTCCCGGTATGATGCTTCCGAAGAGATAAATACGGTAGATGGTTCATCATTTGAAATAGACGCAAGGTCAGATCGCGGTTCAGAAGCCCGGAGAGTTTGACAATCAGATGGCGATGGAGGCCAAGCAATAACATGGCACCAAGCAGCAGGCCGGTAACCAGCTTCGTGACATTCAGCAATTGCTCCTTGGTCCCGCTGTCTACGGTATCGATGAATACGCCCTGTATTTTGGCTATCCCAAGCTCAAAGGCAATATCAACCCCGATAAGCATCGGGAAAAGTATCCATAGAAACCAGTAATGTCTCGTGTGCTGCCAGATGATAGACAACTGCTTGCGCATATCAATTTTTCGCCGTGTATTCACCCCAATCCCCCCTTCTAAGCTGCTCCTGCACCATCGCATAATAGATGCCTTTACGTTGAAGAAGAGCTTCATGTGTGCCGTTTTCCACAATTCTCCCTTTATCCAGAACAAGGATTTGATCCGCCCGACGAATCGTGTCCAGCCGGTGCGCAGCCATAATCGTCGTTCTTCCGGCTGACAAGCCCCTGAACGATTCCCGGAATTTCTTCTCATTGTCAATATCCAAAGAGGCGGTCGGCTCATCCAGCAACAGCAAGGCCGGCCTACGCAGATACGCTCTTGCCAGAGACAACCGCTGCAGTTCTCCCCCCGAAAGTTGAATGCCTCTCTCCCCGAGCAGAGTGTCATACCCTAGTGGCAAGGCCGCAATGCGCTCATGAATATGAGCCAACCGGGCGGCGGCTATTATCTCTTCTATAGTCGCACCTGATGTGCCAAAACAAATATGCTCTCTTACCGTTCCGGAAAAAATGAGTGCGTCCTGAGATACATAACCGATATCCTGCCGCCACTGATCAAGAAGGCCGTCCTCCAACGGCTCCCCGTAAGCGTGAATCTCCCCCTGTTCAGGCACATACAATCTCAGCAGCAGCTTTAGAATAGTCGATTTGCCGGAGCCGCTTGCACCAACCAGCGCCACCGTTTCTCCCCTATTCACCTGAAAGCTGATATTCTCCAGTACCTTCTTGCCAGTCCCATAAGCGTATTGAACCTGATTAAATGCAATGGCCGCTTTGACAGTCCGGGCAGCTCCCGCTTCAGGAGCACTTGTACTTGTGTTTATATCCGGGACTGTATCGCGCTCCTCCGGCAAATCCGCGATTGTAAATACCCGCTGTGCCTGTGCCACAGATTCAATCATATCTGTATACATTTTCGAAATATTGCGAAGCGGGTTTGTCAGTTGGCCGCTTGTGACAACGAATACAGCAAGCGCTCCTACTTCCAATTGACCATTCATTACCTGTAATCCGCCGACGCTTAAAATGAACACCATACCGCCAAAGGTTGCAATACGGTTGAAAAACTCGAACAATCTCTCCAGCAGGGAAATAGTCAGTGAACGGGACAGCACACGATTCAGCTTCTTGCTCAGCGACTGGTACAGCAGGGTCTGAAGCGAATAGGTGCGAACTTCTTCACTGCTCTGGATAACCTCCTGCAGGAGGATTTCCTTATCAGCAATTTCATCCCCGCGCTTGTCATAATGCATTCTAAGACGCCTGGAAATCGGGTATGTCAATGCAGGATATAACAGGGTGAACAGGATCAGCCCCAGTGTCAGTGTCACATTAAGCCAGCTGAAATACATCATAGCCATTACAACCTGTACTGCATTGGCAAGCAGTATTAGCATTTTATCGTTCAGCCCGGATTGCGCATCAACTGCAGCATTAAGAACCCGGGCTGCGAGATCGCTGCTATGATACATATCCAGAGCTTGCATTCGTTTCCGGCTCATCTGGTGCAATGTATCGTACTGGAGCTTTGTTGTTGACGCATTCTTTATCGTTGCCATCACCCGGGTCTGCGCGATATGCAGCGAAGCCTTGGCGATCGTCACCCCCACCGCAAGTGCCACTCCCATAAAGACAGGCTCCAGTTGATTCGTCGTCGCCCCGCTCACGATCCGGCGAATCGCATCCATGAATCCTACACCGGATGCCGCTGCGAATATAACGAGCAGCAAAAGCAAGGCATACCACCAGCCATACGATCTGGAACCATGCAGCAGTCTTGCGAATGCCTTGCTTGTTGCGTAATCTGTCCTTTGTTCCATCTGTATTTCCCTTCAATTGTGTAATCGGCAGACAGTGTGACTCCGAAGCCTGGCCAGCTTCTTCATCTATATGTCATGTTATTAAGCAGGTTAATGGATGCATTCACCGGGTTAATAACTTATCGTGTTAAAAATAAATCGGGTAAATAAACAATAATCTATTTAAACGCGGCTTTCTCCCCAGAGAAAGTCATCGACTTGGCTAACAATTGTTCCGGCAGCTCCATTGCAATTGGTCAGGACATGAACCCTATGCCCTGACTGTGCATAGATTGCGGATTGCATTTCATTGCCGGGGTCGTAACCCATCACGAAGTATTTGAAAATTTCACCGTTAATCATAACGATCCAAACCCCGTATCCGTAATGGAGATGTTCATTGTCCTGCATTTGCGGTGTGAGCATTCTCTCCGTCATCTGCTTGCTTAGCAGCCGATGGCTGAGCAACGCATCCCAGAACCTGTTCATATCCCGTGCTGTTGTAAACGCCCCGCCATCCGGTGCCCCCTTGATCGGCAGGCTGTATATATTCGTTCTCCAGCCTTCATCATTTTCTATATAGCCGATGGCTGTCCGATCAGGCAACTGGTCAAGACGGTAGTATGCGGAATCCTCCATTCCACAAGCCCGGAAAATATGCTCCTCTATATAATCTGTAAATGTCTTCCCTGTAAGATGCTCCACGATTAACCCAAGAACGATGAACCCTGCGTTGCTGTATGCAAAACGTTCACCGGGAGCAAACTTCATCTCTTTATTTTGAAACAGGGGAGGAAGCTGGCAACTGACGTCATTGTATACATCGGCGTTGTAAGCCATAGCTGCTCATAATCGGTCATGACTTCCTCATCAAAATAATCCGGTATGCCGGAGCTGTGTGTCAGCAGGTGGTGCACGGTTACTCCCGGATCAAATGAGGGGAAGGAGAATCCTGTGCAATCACTCAATCGTGTATCCAATGACAATAATCCCTGCTCAACCAACTGGCAGACCGCCACCGCGGTAAATATTTTGGATCCGGACGCGATATTAAAGCGTGTGTCCGCTTCGTTCTCTATGTGCCCGCTCCGGTTCGCATAGCCGTATCCTTGTTCAAAAGCAACCTCGTCCCTGTCGCTGACAGATAGTACACCGGAGGACGGAACCCTCGTCTCCCGGACACTGGAACTGGACTTCATTAATTTTTCTATCATTGATTCCAGCCTTGCGGATTTCATAGCCTCTCCTCATTTCATCTATTCTTTTTAATTTCCTGTGAGAGGAAAAGCGGCCCGGTTCATCTATCTTTTCTGAACATTTCCGCTAGGTGGAATCCAAATATGCAGCCTTATGATTAGCGCGATTTCTATATGACGGATACATGTTTACCACGCCTTCCTCTCATAACTTTGTTGTACCTCCCGGCGGTACCGCTGCACCCATTGCTCAGAAGTATCATCCGCCAGCCTGTCAAATGCCGGAGAAGCAATGGTCACATTGTCCGGCTTCACTTCCAGGAAATCCAGTACCTTGAGCACGGTGCCCTCATAATCCTGGATAAAATCCTCGTAGACAATCGTCATCGGCACAATGCCGTTCGCCGTCATAAAGTCCTCAATTGCGACCTCGCGCAGCATGCATTCCTCAACCAAATGCCGGATGGCCTCGAATTTATACTGATCTGCAAGCTCATGCTCCTGCGGCTTTGCCCCATGCTGCCTGTGCCATTCTCCGGAGACAATCGCCCTCCACCACGACACTGCCAGCCTCACCTTATTTCTGCGGGTCATAAAAATATGCTTCGTGGAACCGGGGAATGCTGCACTCCAAACCTCTGCTGTGGGAGCCGTGTCCGGGAGTGCGTACAGCTTGCGGAACGCGTCCACTAATGACTGATCGTAGTTCAATTTGATACCAAAAACGCCATTAGGCGTTGTTCCTGCCTTCCATACATGCTCCATTGTGTCTTTGTTGATTGCATGCGGGTCAACCCCATGCAGCAGCTCACCGATATTCCCTGCTACCCCGGTAGACTTGAGTGCTTCACATAATAGTGTGCTCCCTGTCCGCTGTGAAAACCAGATCGTATAGCTCTGTTTTGGCCTCATGCTTTTCATCCTCCATGTTTTTCGTTTAGTCTTTGCTTAGCAATAGTGTCAGCAGCATGTTCATGCCTTTCACCTCCTTTCAAAATTAAAAAACGGATATAAAAAAGCCGCAAATGAACGCATTGTTCATCTGCAGCTATGTGTCAGCTCAATCCCACTGCTATTAGTGTACGGGCAGGAATTCATCCGCGTCAAGGTATTAGATGCTTTAAATGAAAGATTACCAACAAAAAAGACTAACCAACTGTTACCGGTTAGCCCTCAATATGCGTGCAAGCTGCGCCTTATTTTCAGATTAACAACGGGTTCTCCTGATTGTCGAGCATCCCCGTCACAAGCCCTTCCCCGTCATACGAGGTTAAGGGGGAGACTTCGATTTCACGGCCCTTGATCAAGTTTTCAGGCGCACCCAGCTTTTCAAACCACTTCCGGTGCAAATTCAGTACCAGTTCCCGGGCTTCTCCGGGACTATCCGGGCTGGCGGAATTTTTAACCGGGGCAAATTCTTCCTCCCGGTCCACCCTGACAAGACTCATGCCTGAAGCATATTCGAACAGATCAAATATAAATGCTTCATACTTATAAGCAAGCACCGGCCCCCAGTCGGTCTGTACTTCTTTTTGCACGGCCTTATGTACAAGCTTCTGCTGAGAAGCTTCCTCCAGGAAACGAAGATGGAACAGATGGATGGATATATTCCCGCTGCCAAACACCAGCTGCCCGGTCTTGCAATCCCGCTGCTGCTTGAGCTGTTCCGAAAAATCGCTATACTCCACAACCGACGGCCGTCCATCCTGCAAGCAGACAACCCCGATTTTTTCATCCGCATCCCGCTTCTCAACAACTTTGCACGCAATGGGCTGGCCCGCCGCATGAGCAAACCCGATAAATTGCGGGTCCGCAATTTTTATGAGTGCATTGTCGACATTATAATAGAAAAACCACTCCACGCCCCGCTCCTTAAGCTTGTCCATAATGCCGGAACTGCGCAAGGCCGGGATGCATCCTCCAGTCCCATTTGGAACGCTGCATATTCTCCAAGGCGTCTCCAGAATCATTTTGCCATCCTGATCCAGAGCCGGAATGACAGCTTGATTGAAGAAAAAGAGCTGGTCCTGGTCATAGCCAAAATAGTTATGTTGTGCAAAAAAATTCACCGTATCCGCGTGATTGCCCGGACTCGTCATGATGCACCATGGGATGACTGTCCCTGCGCGCCTCCCAAGATTAAGCAGCCGTTCGGCTTGCAGTTGAAAGAGAGATTTATGCGACGGCAGCCCAATATCAAAGGTACCCTTAGGTCCGCTATGGCCCAGGCGGCTTCCCTGTCCGCCTGCGACAAGCAGAGCGGCTACCCGGCCTTCCCGGAGCAGTTCCCATCCTGTCTTCTCCAAGCTTCCCCGGTCAGCAGCCAGCTCATTCCAGCCCGGAACGGACAATGGAGCCACGTCTAAAGCTTTCACTTCTTCATTTGCTCCGCTATGCGTATACAATTCGTGCAGACCTGCAAAATCAATCGTCTGAATCTGTTCAAGAAGCTTATCCTTCCGGGCAGTTGTCAATGTATCATAGTGTTCTAATATGTGGTCTTGCTTATATTTCTCCACTATCGTTTTTAAGGTATGCAACTTCGTATCCGGCATGGAATCCCCCCCCATTTCCTGCTTGTATGGCCTACCTTATATTACCATACTCCATTATGAATCATAAGCCTGCCTGGCTTCTTTCATTTCAGTTTGGAGATTCGTATACTTATTAGAGGAAAACATAGGGATGAGAGGTGAACGGATGGATATACGAAAATTAAAATACTTTATTGCAGTAGCCGAAGAGCTTCATTTCAACCGTGCTGCTGAAAAATTGAGGATGACACAACCTCCCCTTAGCCAGCAAATTCAAGCTCTGGAGAATGAAATTGGCGTGAAACTGCTGGAACGCACAAAAAGACAGGTTCATCTTACACCTGCGGGGAAAGTTTTTTTAGAAGAGGCGAAAATGATCTTAGCGCAATTGGATCGCTCTATTAAAACAACACAACTGGCTAGTCAAGGAATTAGCGGCCACTTGGTTATTGCATTCGTGGACTCGGCTGCTGGCGGGATCATGGTTGATATTCTTAAAAATTTCCGGGAGCACTTTCCGCAGATACAGCTTACTTTACGCGAGATGACTTCCGCGCAGCAAGAGCAGGCCTTGCTGGACGGAACCATTCATATTGGCTTCCTCCGCTCCATTGAGCCGGCCAGGCATATTGAGTATCGTACCATCACAAGGGAGTCTCTGATTGCCGTATTGCCTGAACAACACCCGTTATCCACACGACATGCAGTATCTGTCCGTTCATTGGAATCTGAGCCGTTCGTTCTGTTTCCGCGCCATTTGGGGAATACATTTCATAGCCTTATTATGGGCTTTTGCTCGCAACACGGCGTTTATCCGGATGTAGTACAGGAAGCCGTTCAGATGTATACCATTGTAAATTTGGTGGCTGCTAATCTGGGCGTTTCCATCGTTCCATCTTCGGTTTCAACATTTAGCCGCAGCCGCGTTGTCTTTCTGCCCTTTGAGGAAAAGACACCATCTGTTCACCTCTATGCCGCTTGGAGAACAGACGGTGATCATGCCGCCTTGTCAGCCTTTGTGGAGTCCATGGAAGTCATCTGTTCAACAGAAAGTAATCATGATTAGCCCGGTTATCATCCGGTTTTCCCCGGATCATACTCAATCCATCCATCCAGAGTCTGATCAATTTGCTTCATCAAATCGAGATCAAGACGAATGCCTGCAGCTTTCACATTTTCTCTTATTTGCTCTGGTTTAGATGCCCCAATGATGGACGAGGATACCTGCGGATTTTGCAGCACCCATGCGATTGCAAGCTGCGGCAGCGTTAATCCGGCTTCCTGTGCAAGGGTGGAGAGCTTCGATACCGCAAGCAAAACTTCCGGTCGCATCCATTGGCCAGCCAACCGATCAAAAAATGGAGCTCCCGCCGCAGTCGACGCGCGTGATCCTTGCGGTGGCGCTTTATCTGGACTATATTTTCCGGATAATATTCCTTGGGCAAGCGGTGACCAGACTACCTGCCCTATTCCCTCTTGTTCGCAAGCAGGGACAACCTCAGCTTCAATTATACGCCACAGCATTGAATACTGGGGCTGGCTCGCGATCAGCGGCACCTTCAACTCCCTTGCCAATGCAGCACCCCTCGCAATTTGTTCCGCATTCCACTCGCTTATTCCAATGTATAACACTTTTCCCTGGCGAACCAAATCTGAAAAAGCCAAAAAGGTTTCTTCAAGCGGCACGGCGGGATCAAAACGATGGGCGTAATAAACATCAATGTAGTCCGTCTGCAATCTGTTCAATGAGGCATGGCAGCCTTCTATTATGTGCTTTCGGGAAAGCCCCCGATCATTGACTCCCTTTCCTGTAGGGTGGAAAACCTTGGTGCACAGCTCAATGCTTTCCCGGCGTATCCCTTTCAATGCTTGACCCAGGACGACTTCCGCTTTTGTGTCCGAGTAGACATCTGCTGTATCAAATGTAGTGATTCCCTCATCCAATGCAGCTTGAACACATGAATAAGCGATATCATTGTCAACTTGGGCACCGTGTGTAATCCAATTGCCATACGCAATCTCGCTTACAGATAGGCCGCTTGTACCCAATATTCGATATTTCATTTGCAACTACCTCCTCTTAAGGTACCTCGATTATAGCGGGACGGCAGGCATTGGTGAAATATCGATTTGCTTCTGTATTCATTCAAAAAAGATATTTATAACAATGAAAATCTAAGAAAGCTATCGCTTAGATGCCCAGAACATAACAGGGATCAGCAAAAGTGAAAGAATGCTTCCTCCGATCGAAAGCGCAGCATAGCTGGAATGAGCGACAACAATGCCGGAGAGCATGCCGCCGGATGCGCCCGACAGCGCGACCAGCACATCGACGGAGCCCTGGGTTTTGGCCCGGTTCTGAAAGGTCGTAGCATCTACAATCAGGGCTGTTCCGCTAATCAGGCCAAAATTCCAGCCCAGTCCGAGCAGACATAGCGCAATAATCAGGGCTGGCATAGAGTCTCCAGGAGCGGTAGCAGCTATGATGCCAGAGAGCAGCAAGGTGATCCCCGCAGCGACAGCCATCGCTTTACGGCCGATTTTATCCACCAGAATACCAGTCAGCAGTGAAGGCAAATACATGGATGCTATATGAAAACCGATTACAAGCCCGACTTGTTGCAGCCCATGCCCATGATGCTTCATATGAATAGGGGTCATGGTCATAATGGAGACCATCACAATTTGCGTCAGAATCATGACGGTAGCCCCGATAATAATTCCCCGCTGGCTTCCCGCCGTGTGACTGCTTTTGTTTGCATCTGCTCCCTGCTGTTTGCTCTCATGGCTGGCAATCGCACCCGCTACAAGAAGCGGATCAGGACGAAGCAAAATCAGAATCACAATCCCCGCCACAATAAAAGCCGCTGCCGCCAGCATAAACGGCCCGGCCAGACTCGGAATTCCGAGAGATGCTGCAAAATTGCCGGTTACGCCCACCATGCTTGGCCCGGCCACTGCTCCGAAGGTAGTCGACACCATAGCCAGACTGACCGCGGTCGCCCGCTGTTTGGAGGTCGCCAAATCTGTTCCTGCATATCTTGCCTGCAAATTCGTTGCCGTACCCGAGCCATAAATGAATAAGGAAAATAATAGAAGTACGATGTTATTGCTGATCGCAGACAGTACGACTCCAATTGCACCCGCGCCACCAACCAGAAAACCAAACCCGAGGCCCAACCGGCGTCCAAACCGCTGTGAATACCGTCCAACCAGCCAGGCAGCCAAGGCAGACCCCAATGTGAATAAAGCAGCCGGAACACCTGCAAAGCTGTCCGTACCGAGCATACTCTGGGCCAGGAGCGCGCCAACCGTCACACCTGCTGCAAGCCCTGCCCCGCCAAAAATTTGCGAGAGAATAACAATAATCATCGTTCTCCGGTAAAGCTGCCGCTTCTTCTCGGGTGAATCTATGTAGCTCTGCAGAGCTCCCGGTTCTTTCTCTAAATCCTTTACTAGTGCCATTTACATTTCCATCCCCCTAAGCTCTTACAATTTAAATCAATTGGCATAAATCGGCTGATATTAGTATTTCATTAATCAATTAATTGATTGAATTATAATGGAATATAATTTGACCCGTCAACCCAGTAAATAGCTCGGGATTGAACCAAACTGGCAATACAAGCATTCTCCTAGCTGGTTAATATAGGTGATAAAGCATTGGACACTCTATTACTTGCCTCTTTAATTTGCGACTTGACTATGGACAAAAACATGATTACAATTCAATCAATCAATTGATTTTCTTTACATGCTTAGACGAACATAAAACGAAGGGAGCACGTCCATATGAACTGGAAAGAAATTACGACTCTTGAAGAGTGGAATGAAATTGTTGAAAAGTCTGCCGCTCGCGGCCAGGTTATTTTAAAGCATAGTACAACTTGTCCGGTCAGCTCCAACGCGCTTCATGAATTCGAACAATATTTGCAGGCTGAACCAAATCAAGACGTGGACTACACACTTGTAAAGGTGATTGAATCCCGTCCCGTGTCGAATCAGATTGCTGAGGACTTGAACGTGAAGCATGAATCACCGCAAATTATTTTCGTCAAGGATAAAGCTAAATATTGGACCACTTCCCACTGGTCGGTTACGAAAGCCCATATAACAGCGGTATTAGACTAATTTTTGGATCGGTAATGGCGTGAAAGCGGCTATTGCCGATTTTTTCAAATCTGGAATGAATCGGGGGTGACAACTATGGAGCATCTGCTGAATCCTGCGAAGGCCTTCAAAGAGGATACTTATAAACAAATGGCCAGAATCGGAAAAAGCCTGTCGAGTGATAAACGGCTTGAAATTCTTAATTTGCTGTCACAGGGTCCCAAATCGGTAGAAAAGCTGGCAAACGCTACAGAAATGAATATTCCCAACGTATCGCGGCATCTCCAGATTTTAAATGATGCCAAGCTGGTCAAATCCGTAAAAAAAGGTACCTATGTCTTTTATTCATTGGCTGATCCTTCGATTATCGACTTCATGTCCTCCTTGTGGCGGATCAGTGAAAAGCAGCTGCCGGATATCAGTAAAATTAAAGATGAGTTCTTAAATCATCTGGACGATATCCAGACGCTGACGATGGATGAAGTGATTGAAAAATTGAATCAGGATGAGATAACGTTCATCGATGTGCGGCCTGCAGATGAGTATGAAGCCGGACATATCCCGGGGGCTGTATCTGTACCGATGGATGATCTGGAGCAATTTATGGCGAAAATGCCTCAAGGCGTGGAAATTATCGCTTATTGCCGGGGGCCGCTATGTGTCATGTCGGCGTTGGCGGCGGAGAAATTTAAAGCGCATGGGTTCAAGGCCTACCGTCTTGAGGAAGGTGTTCATGAATGGGAAGGACATTTTCAGATCAGGCATTGATTACCCTATCGTCAAAATTAGCTATAGATGATTAAAAAGCCACTTGTTCATCAACATGAACAAGTGGCTCATATGCGTTCTAGAGCATGCTACAAAGAACGGATCAACGGCTGCTGCCCTCGCGGCGCGGGATCAAGCGGACTTGGATAAAATGGTCCTGATGCTTGTCAATTTCACGCACACACACAGCACATCAATGGCGGCTTCCAATTCCGCAAGCGATGGATATGTAGGCGCGATACGAATATTACAATCCCTTGGGTCCTGTCCATAGGGGAATGTCGCACCTGCACCAGTCAAGGTGACACCAGCTTCTGATGCCATCTGGACAACCTTTCGGGCACATCCGTCCAGGGTGTTCAAGCTAATGAAATAACCGCCGTTTGGTTTGCTCCAGGATGCAATCCGGCTCCCGCCAAACTCATGTTCAAACTTGTCCAGCACCAGATCAAATTTAGGTTTTATAATAGCGGCGTGCTTTTCCATATGCAGTTGTACTTGCTCCGGATTCTTCAGGAAGCGGACATGCCGGAGCTGGTTAATTTTATCCGGGCCAATCGTCTGTACGGAGAGCTGTTTTCGGATGGCATTCAGATTATCCTCGCTTGCGGCCATAACAGCTACCCCGGCTCCGGGAAACGTAATCTTGGATGTAGAGCTGAAAATAAAGACACGGTCAGGGTTGCCTGCTTCCTTGCAGGCAGAGAGAATATTTTTTAATGGATCAGGAGTTGCCGTCAAATGATGAACGTTATAGGCATCATCCCAAAAGAGCCGGAAATCGGTTGCTTTCGTTGTCATCCGTGCAAGCCGCTCCACGGTCGCATCCGAATACGTAATGCCCTCCGGGTTGCTGTACTTCGGCATGCACCAGATTCCTTTAATCGATTCATCCTCAAGAACCAGCTTCTCAACCGCATCCATATCCGGACCGTCCGGTGTCAGGCCAACCACAATCATCTCGATATTAAACAGCTCACAGATTGCAAAATGCCGGTCATACCCGGGGCTTGGGCAAATGAATTTCACTTTGGGAAGCTTCGCCCATGGCTCCTTGCTGCCGCGCAAACCATGCAGCATCGCTCTGGAAATAGTGTCGTGCATCATATTCAGGCTGGCATTGCCTCCTATGATGACTTCCTTCGGGCTTACGCCCAAAATATCAGCAAACAATTCCTTCGCTTCCGGTATGCCGTCAATGCCTCCGTAGTTCAGATAATCTGAGCCGTCTCTTGCTTGCAGCTGACTCCCGGAGGTCACAGTATCCAGCATTTCCTTGGACAGCCCAAGCTGCTCCGGACAAGGCTTGCCTCTGGACATATCCAGTTTCAGCTTCTGCTGCTTGTAAGCCTCATATTGTTCTGCCAGACTTGCTTCATGAACTCTAAGCTCTTGCTCACTCATTTGGAAGTAATCCATCGCGTGTCTCCCCTATTATTTCCTGCTTGAACTATGCAGATATTTGAGGAAACTATACCATAATTGATTGGAAATTGTCATTCAAAAACATACCGTAATTTAGTCAAATACCAAGTACAATTAAAGCCTTTTAGCCAGGCAATGCCTTAATACGCCTCCATACATGACCCGGGTAAATTGCACTTCAAGCCCGGCAGCCTGCAAATTGCGGACACTTGCTTCATTATCGGGATGAGCCGTTGAATAGAGATACAAGCCGCCTAATTGTCTGGCGCGCTGTTCCCGCAAATCGCTGAAATACCGCTGCAGCCCCTGGCCTCGTGCCGATTTATGAACGACTGTGGAGTCAAGCACCCAGACCTTGGGCAGTTCCTCTTCGGTTACGCCGAATTCACGTCCCAAATTGCCCTCCCCTGTCCCGGGCCGGGCAAGCACGGAATACGCAGTGAGTTTCCCCTCAAAATATGCCCCATATATTTCGCCGCCCTCTTCCAGCAGCGTATGAAAATAGTCTTCTCCATCCGAGACGAAGAGGGTATTGTCGGGGAGGCCCAGAACGACTTCCTTCTGCAGCCGCTGCATGGCGGCAACCTCCTGATGCCCAAGCCTCTGAATCGTGAATCCTTTGTAAAAGCAAATATGCTGGTCGCCATTCATAATCTTATTCTCCTTGTGTTCTCCGACATCTATTCCAAATGCCCTGTTCGTTGTGCTATGGCTATTCTTACATGGCCTTTTTAATTTAATAGATGGCATCGTGAGAAATAAAATCCTTTCCTTTATTTTATCATGTGAATCATTTAGCAGAGGGTGATTTAAAGGCTAAATTGAAAAAAACTGACTTCACAGCATCGAATATGCCGCAAAGTCAGCTCATTGCAAATGTATGAGGAAGCCATTAGGCTAAGCTTGGAGAGCCGCAAAAACACACAGCATTACCAAGGCAGAGGGCTATCCAAGTGATAGAAGCCGCCGGTTGGACCATCATCCGGCAAAGTTGCCATAAGAATGCTTGTGCGGCTGCCTTCCACCTCATCCAGATCCGCTTTGTTGCCGCCAAGCTCTGTACGAATCCATCCCGGGTGAATGGAGTTCACCTTAATGGACGTATCTTTAAGCTCATGCGCCAAGTGGATGGTGAAAGCATTCAGCGCTGTCTTGGAAGCGTTATAAGCAAATGTTTTTATGGAATAAATAGGTGACGCAGGGTCAGCATGCAAAGTCAGAGAGCCGAGCACACTCGACAAGTTAACAATACGTCCGGCATCCGACTTCCGAATGAGCGGCAGCAGTGCCCGCGTCAATAGAATCGGGGCAAAGAAATTCACATCGAACGTCTCCCGCAAGTCTTTTTCCGGCAACGTGCTTGTTCTGTTTACAATAGGCACGGATACACTCTCTTCATCCCTTAGAATGCCCGCATTATTAATTAAGATATCAAGCTTCCCGTAATGCTCATGAATATAGCTATAAGCCGCAGCATGATCTTCGGTCGAATTGACATCAATTTTGATACTCACTGCTTTGAGCCCTTCTTGTTTCAATTGTTCGGCTACTTGAACTCCCTTTTCGGCATCGCGGGCGCCGATAATTACCTCTGCCCCCAGCCGGGCCAGACCGCGCACGGTTTCCACGCCAATGCCGCGTGTAGCTCCAGTAACAAAAGCAACTTTACCCGTAAGATTTTGTGTTGTTGTCATCATTGATCTTCTCCTTTAAATTTTATTGTCGAGGTAGGAATTAGAAAGCCATCACGTTTCGGGAATGATCATTCTAATTAAGGTGAAAAAATTTGCATGAAGTTGTTTATTTGAAATTTAAACTGCTAAACTTCATTGCTTAAAACTCTGTTTTATTCCTGCCACAGACATCATATCATTACGGGAACGATCAGTAAAGAAATATATTTATCCAGTATTTGTTCGTATGAAAAATAATTAAGAGCCCGGGATTCCCCGGACCCTTTCTGCATACATCTTATTATATTCTTAGTCGACAGTATCCTCGTCTTCAGCGCTCTCAGCAATTTTGTTGCCTAGCGCTGCTCCGGCGATACCGCCTGCAACTGTTCCGAGCGGTCCCAAAGCAGAACCTACAACTGCACCAACAACGCCTCCACTTACAGTGCCTGCAGTTTCACCTGCACCTGTATCAGCGGCATTTGTCGTATGTCTTTCTTCTGCCTCATCATGATTATGTCTGTGGTCTTTTGCCATCTGCTTTCAACTCCTCGTATTCTCTTCGGACAACGCCAGGCTTTAATCCCCAGCGAAGCCTTCAGGTATTCTGCCCCAAGTCATTGAAATAAATTCCTTATTGTTTACACATTTTTCGACCAGATAGACATCCGGATTCATGCTTGACATTTATTCCGAAATAATTTATCTTTAAATTAAGATATTCGAAATAAAGATAATTTACAGTTGAACCATCGTTTTGCAATAACAAATGAAATACCTATGCTAATTTATCTTAATTTTAAGATATCAATCTTTTCCGGTTCATTCCGATCACTACGATTGATCCTATTCGAGGAGGAATACATGATGCAAACTTTAATCTACGGTCCAACACTGCAAGCAACAGGCGCTTTTGATGGCGGTAAAATCAAGGAGCAAAAACCGATCGGCTTCCCTGGGGAAGGCTCGGTCGTGAAAAGGGTCGGCCCTCTGTTTTACTGGGTATGGGCAACATCAGAGAATGATGGCCACATTCCGCTGCATCCGCATCAGGGTTTTGAAATTATGACCTATATGGTTCAAGGAAGTGCCGAGCATGGCGATACCCTCGGCACACGCAGCACAGTCGGCGCTGGCGGCGCGCAGGTTATGCAAACCGGCTCCGGTGTCAGCCATGAGGAACGTTTCATTGGACCCGATATGGAAGGATTCCAGATCTGGTTTGAACCGCATATCCAGGAAGCTCTCAAGGTTCAACCGACTTACAATCAATACGAGCATGAGCAGTTCCCGATTTTCGAAGAGAATGGTGTAGTGAAAAAGACAGTTATCGGTGAAGGAGCTCCAATTTCTATTACAGCGGATGCCCGGGTATGGGACGTTACAATTGAGCCGGGCAAACAATACCACCATCAGGTTGCCGCAGGCCGCACCATTACAGCACTTGCTATTCGTGGCAGCGGTACATGGGCAAATAGCGAAGCGAACACGTCCGCTTCTTCATTTAAGCACCGGGATTTCATCGTCGTCCGCGCGGATAACAACTTTGAAGCCATCATTCAGGCAGCCGATGAGCCTTTACGCTTAATTCTTATTGACGTCCCAACAGCGGTTGATTATCCGCTTTATCCTAAACGTTAAGTATTTGCTGCTAGCATTGGGCATTGGGCATCGTTCATTCAGCATTTTTTGGGGAACAAAAATTAACCTCGCTTGAATTCTCAATGTACTGCGATATAAAAACCATCCCGCTGAAAAGATCGGGATGGTTTTTTTCAGTATAATACCGTTTAAGAATTATACTTGCTTTAAATGCAGTCTCTTAGAAGAACCGGTCGGCTTTTTCTTCAAAAACCCGAAGCTTAGAAACACTAATAAATGCTGGTAAAAACAAGGGTAAAAACAATACAGCCAGTAAGATCAAAGCTATAATGACAGCCGTTGCAAGCTGCAGCAATGTTAATACTCCCGATGGAATCATCGCGGCAAACGTACCTGCAAGAATCAAGACTGCCGAGACAATGACTCCCCCTGTATGCTTCATCGCTTCATAGATAGCTTGACGAGGATTCAAATCCTTATATTCAAGATACCTCATTATTAAAAAGATACTATAATCTACACCTAGAGCAATGATCATAATAAATGAGAAGAATGGAATCGTCCATGTCAGATGTTCATAGTTTGTAAATGTGTTGAAAATCCATTCCGTTGCTGCCAGTGCGGTAAGGTAAGCCAATACCAAGGATACAATTGCTCCAAACGAAATCCACAAAGAGCGGGTAATCACAATCAGGAATATCAATATCCCTAATAGCATAATGATTGCTGTCTTTATGAAATCTCCAGTAGACATCGTATTGAGATCTTGGTTTTGAGATGATATGCCCCCAATGCCGTACTCAGCCCCGGCAAATTTGGATTGCTGGATTAGTTGTGTATATCTGTCCTGAATTTGTTTCACCGTCTCCATCGCCTGAGAGGAATAAGGATCATCCTTTAAAATAATCATCCATTTTGCTTCATGTCTGTCCTTGGACATGTACATATTCAATGATTTGGAAAAAGCTTCGCCCGTACGTATTTCTTCCGGGATAAAGAAGGTCTCGGATGGACTCGTTCTCACAACTTCATTTAAATAATCTGTTGTACTCTTCAAACCATCAGAAATCTCCTGCAAACCGTTAACACTGTCCCCTAGTCCGTTTTCCAGTTGCGGAAGGCTGCTTGCCAAACTGTTCAAGCCTTTATTCAGCTCAGTTTGCCCCTGCTCGATTGTTTTCAGTCCCTCAATTAAAGCTGGCATCCTGCTTGTAACCTGCCCCTGTCCCTGAGTGCCTTGGACAAGACCTTCATGGAGCTGGGTTGCTCCTGTCGCCAATTGCTCAGAGCCTTTACTGAGCTTTTCCTGAGCAAGCTGAATTTGCTGCATTCCCTCCTGCATACGAACCAGCTGTCCGTTTACCACATTAAACTGTTCGTTTAATTTCGTAATTCCTGCACTTAGCCTTGCCAATTGCTCATGAAGCGCAGCTGATGCTCTCTTTGTTTGTACAAAATCCGGATTGGATTTCAGTTCCTCATTTGATTGCTCCAGACGGACGACCGCATCATTCATGTTTTGGGAAACGGATAAAATAGCATCCAGTGAGCGCTCAATATTGTCATATTGAGCGTAAAGGGTTTGATAGCCTCCTGTAATTTTGGGCAGACTCGTGCTAATTGTAGCAGTTGAATCTTTGAGCTTTGCCAAATTTCCGTTCAGACTGTGCAAACCCTTTTTCAATTCATCTGCTCCTGCAGTTCCTTTGCCTAGACCAACAGAAATCTTGCTCAAAGCCTCAATGGACTGTCCGATCCCCTCTTGTACTCTTTTTGTACCCGATACCAATTCATTAACTCTATTAAATTCATGCAGCGGAACTGTAGCAATCCTGTCAACTGAAGCAGATAATCCGTCCTTAATTGTATTGACCCCATCATTCGCCTTGCCGATTCCTTCACTCAACCTTGAGGACTGATCACGGGTATATAGCTCTTGAATTTTCTCTCCACGAGGCTGGGTTGCACTAAACACCTTATCTACCCCATCAATAGCAATTAATTGCCTGGTCAGCGTATCGATAAAAGTCAAATTCACTGACGTATCCAGTGGCTCTTCTGCTTTTATTACGAGCGTTGTAGGCGAAGCCTGCCCGGCTGGAAAATGATCATAGACAATATGAATGCCTTTGACTGACGGATATGAATCTTGAATTTCCTCCAGAGAATTGTAACTCAGATGCCCTGAATAGAATAAGGAAATCGGTGTTGCAACGATCAAAGTAATGATGATTCCCCAAATAGGACGCTTTACAGCAAAGCCTGTGATCGCAGAGATCACCTTGTTCCCATTATGATCAGCAGCCGCTTTGGAAGGCCAAAAGCTTATGCGGCCGAGAAGCCCCATAAATATGGGTACGATGGTGAACAACGCCAAGAGCAAAAACCCGACGCCGATGCCGACAGCTGATGCTGATTTGAATAACTGAAACTCAGCAAGTCCCAAACTGCTAAAACCGATTAATACCGCGATTCCGCTATACAATACCGTCTTGCCAGCAGTTTTATAGGTTTGAATAATAGCTTCCAATGTAGATTCCTGCCGGATTAATTCTTCTTTGAACCGCATAAACAACAGGATCATATAATCGGTCCCAATTCCGAACAAGACCAGAACTAAAAAGATTTGTGTAAATCCGGAGAAAGGAAAGTCAAATTTATCAACCAGTTGGGTAACCGTACCCAGGGAAATCAAAAAAGTTAAAACTACAGTAATCAGTGAAATAACAGGTGTAACCGGCGAGCGGAAAATCAAAATCAGGACGATAATGATAAAGGCGACAGCAACACCTTCTGTCTTCTTAATGCCTGCTTGAGTCGTCTTTACGAAATCCTCCATAATCAGCTCAGATCCGGTAAGATAATGATCAACCTGGACATTGTTTAATCTCTCTGTCAGGAGATTACCTATCTCTTCTTTGGAATGGGTGCCCATATCAACTGTAACCAGGACCAGTGCTGTAGTTCCATCTTTAGAGAGCATCTGTTCTTGCATATCCTCGTTATTAATATGAGACATCACTGAAACAATTTTCAAGCCAGATTTTTGCTGCTCCAACTCGCGGACGGCGTTTTTAATCTCATCCATTTGCCGGTCATCCAGCTTATCCCGATTATGAAACACAACGATGACCGGCATTTCATTTTCATTAACAGATTGATTCATTTCTCTAAGCAGCCGGTCCGCTTGTTTGGAAGAATATTTTTCTGGAACACCAGCCTGCCCTTTTTCCCGAATCAACTGACCCATATCAGGCATAAAGCTAATCAGTAATACTGCCGCAGCAACCCATAAAGCAACAATGGGCCATTTCCATTTCAAAATAAGTTTCATAATACGTCTCCTCATCCCAAAAACATTTATGGATTTAATTAAAGGTCTTCATCGGTTGTAAGCAGTTTCTAAGCCCATGGAATTACTTTATTTTAACGACTACCTTCCCTTTGGCACCCCCGCCTTCAAGGTATTTGAGTGCTTGTGGTGCATCTTCAAATCTAAACACCTTATCAATGACTGGCTTAATGTGCCCTTCCTCAATAAAGCCCTTAATTATCTTTAATTGGGCTCCGCTCGGTTTCATGAACAGGAAGTGGTAGCTTGTCCGGGTTTTCTTCTCAAGTGCTGTGAGTTTATGGCTCACGATAGATAAAAGAGTTGTCTTCAACCAGCCTAATTGTGCTTCTTTACCAAATCTTGCGTTTGGCAAGCCGGAGACGGATACTATTTTTCCATTTGGCTTCAGCACCTGAAATGATTTTTTCAAGACTTCGCCGCCTAAAGTATCATAAACCGCATCATATCCCGTAAGCAGCTCTTCAAAATTCTCTTTTCTATAGTTAATGATTTGATCTGCACCCAGTGATTTGACCAATTCATAACCTTTATCACTTGCAGTAGTTGCGACATAAGCACCCATTAATTTAGCCAACTGAATGGCGAAGGTGCCTACGCCGCCTGAGCCGGCATGAATCAGAATTTTTTGGCCCTTTTGGAGCTTCAAAATATCGTGAAAGGCTTGATAAGTTGTGAGTCCGACCAGCGGTATCGACGCCGCTTCTTCAAAGCTCAGGTTCCGCGGCTTTAGTGAGATGTCATCCTGATGAACAGCAATATATTCGGCCAATGTCCCGATCCGGCCTTTGCGTGGTCTACCATAAACTTCATCTCCGGATATAAATCCTTTCACCCGGCTGCCAACTTTAATGACAATTCCAGAAAAATCATTTCCAAGGATTAAAGGCATATCATACTTGAGCAGGAATTTTGCCTTTCCTTCCTTTACTTTAAAATCGATAGGATTTAAGCTGGCAGCGTTAATTTCCACCAGTACATCCATTTCCCCGATCTCAGGCATTGGTTTCTCAGCCATCAATAATGGCACATC
Organism: Paenibacillus pinihumi DSM 23905 = JCM 16419; assembly: GCF_000422505.1. Lineage (GTDB taxonomy): Bacteria > Bacillota > Bacilli > Paenibacillales > Paenibacillaceae > Paenibacillus_D > Paenibacillus_D pinihumi. Next base: position 418,578 of record NZ_AULX01000006.1, read on the forward strand.
TTTTCCGAATTTCTCAATAATCATAGCTTTCATTTCAATCACTCCATTATGGTTATTGGTTTAAACATATAAACATATTAAATAAAAAAATTCCCTGATTTACTCCATTCGTCTTTTGCTGACCAGGAATTTTCATTTTCTGAATTCAATAATTTGAAACTGATTGGAGAGAATCAAATTTAGTATTAGCATTTAAGTTTTCATTCATCCTGTTCTATATATGATTATAGGTTTAAACATATGAACCAATTGTATAAAAAAGCCTATTCCATTTAAATTGTTTGTTGATCAGGATTGATACATTGTGCTTCAATCGCCGCAATTAATGATTTGAGTTGTTCAAGCGGTTTGCGGACAGTCAGTATATAATAATTTTCTACACTCTTTTTTTCAAAATTAACAAAGCCAGACTGCTTCAACACCTTTAAATGATGGGAGACGGCCGGCCTGGACAAATTGATTTGCTCCGCTATCGTATTAACATTAAGTCCCGATTTATGCTGTGCAAGCAGCATAATAATAGCTTGACGGTTTTCATCAGTCAGCACATCCAGCAAAGGTATACTCTCTTTAAATTGTTGTAGAATCTGCTCGGTTTGCTGACTCATATACGCCACCCCTTCCGTTTATTCGTTTAAGTACGTAAACCTAATTATAACCAAGTTGTTTTTAAAATCAAGTGCGAGCTTGCCTATACTGCTTCGACAGTCCAATAAAAAAGGACGTCCCCAAGCTTTAGCTCAGGTTACGTCCACGCTTCTATTCCCCCTTACACATCATCCAACCGGTCTGCCAGCGTCGGCCATTGATCTTCAATCCAATGCATTTCTTCCACAAAACGGCCAAGCAATGTGCGCAGCCCGCTATCAACCCGGACCTCTGTACGAAGCCACCAGATGGATTCGATGATATACAGCATTTTTATCGCGCGGGAAAGCATACCATGCGGTGCTTCGTAATAGCCACGGTAACCTTCCATAAATGCTTGGACTGTTTCCATCCGCAGTTGTCCATTCTGCAAAGACCCTGACAAAATTGCACGGGCCACATCGATTTCCGGATATGCCATCGTCATTCGGTCAAAGTCCACAATGCCAGCCAGCCCCTGCCCGTGAACCAGGATATTATCGACCCACAAATCCCAATGCAGCCAGCCCGACGGACAAGCTTCAAACAGGCGAAAATCCAAGGAATGAACGATGTCCCGTGACCGCTCCAGCCACTCCATGACAATCGTATCTTCAGCTTCTTTCGCTTTGTCCCAATTGATCTGCCAATCCCGTAAATAGGCCTCCTTATCCGGTTCCCAGGCCGGCTTGCTGAGCGGCGGCACCGCTTGAAGCCACTTATGCATTCGGCCAACTGCCGTACCCAATTCGAACATTTGCTTCTTACTCAAGTATCCGGCTTGAGCGCTGTGTCCATCCACCCAGTCCAGCACTGTATATAACAGACCTGAGGGAGTTTCCTGTATGTACTGGTCCTTATATGTATATACTCCAGGGCACGGTATTCCGGCTGCGTTCAACCCTTGTTGCAGTTGCAGTGTTTTCTCGATTGCCCTTCTTCTCTCAGGATTTGTATGCATCCTGTACCGGTCCGGATGATAATACTTTATAAAGAGAGACCCGTTATCCGTATCTATCTTCCACTTGACGTTGAGCCAGCCCTTGTCGATTGTCGTTGCCTCTTTCACGGATATTCCAAACCGATTCTTAAGATGAACCGCAATTTCATCTGCCCAGTACGATTCCGTTTCATTAGCCATGGGATGACACCATACCCTTTCCACGAATAATTTGATTCAGCCTCTCCGCACATTCGGAAGTCTGATTTAAGATTGATAAAATATTTCAAGATTTCTTATTAAAGATTCGCCCATAGCGGATAGCGTTTCTTCTGTATAAAACGCAGTATGCGGGCTACAGATGACATTCGCCAATTCACATAGAGAAATGTCGGTTAACGGCTCTTCCGGAAACACGTCCAGCCCTGCCCCAAATAAGCGCCCTGCAAGCAAGCTTTCTTTCAAAGACTCGTAGTCCAACAAGCTGCCTCTGGATGTATTAATCAGAATGGCATTCGGCTTCATCAGATTGATTTTTTCCTTATCGAAAAATACTTTATTGTCTTTATTGGATAAGTGCAGGGTAAGGATATCGGATTCCCCGATGACTTGCAAAAGCGGCATTTCCCCGTCCTTCTCTTCTCCAGTTTTGCCTGCGATGAGAACTTCCATGCCAAGCGCCCGTCCTATCGATCCCACCTGCCGGCCAATTTGACCGTATCCGATTACCCCTAGCTTTTTTCCTGAAAGCTCGTAATTCGGCTTTAACTCCCCTCTCCAATTTCCCGCGATGATGCTGTTATGTGAGGATTTTAACTGCTTCGTGACCGCAAATATCAGGGCAAATGTATGCTCCGCGACTGAAACTTGACTTACTTGAGGAATGCCTTTGACGGTTATTCCCATTTCCTCAGCCAATTGGCGATCAATATAATCCGTGTTGTGGGCACGTATCCCTATGTACTTGCATTTAGATAATTTCAAAAGCGACTCTCGTGACAGGCGGCTATGCAGCAGCATCGCATCACAATTCCTTAGTTGCTCCTCCTTCGGATTATAGGGAGAAAACACTTCAACATTATACCCTTCATTTAAGCGGGCTTGGGCCTCTTTTGACAATACAATTGCAGAGTCGAGCAGACAATATCGTTTTGGTGTTACATTCATATTTATATCGGCCCCCTTCTGGTCTTGGATACAATCAGCTTCCGAAAGATTCAATACAGAGATCGATGCTGTTAAGGTCTGGCTTAAGGCTGAGAAAAAGGGAAGCGATATGCAATACTGTCCCTTTAGCATCTTTCTTAAATTAATAAATAATGATCTAATTGTAATTATAGGTCTTCATACTGCAGCATGTACATTCTCATACCGTGTTCTTTTTGTCATAATGTGAAATAGGCTTCTCAGTTATAAACAGCCATTTCTTGTCCGCTCAGCACGCCGTATCGAACTTCTTAGCAGCCGCGGTAATCAGGCAGAATATATGCATCTTGTCTATCATTGCATTTCATTGACAATGATCCTCATTATCATTATATTTAAGATACATATGAAACACGATTGAACAGCGGCACACAGAAGCGTCTTTGTACAAGAGCGCTCTGAACGGAAATCCGTTGTTGAATGTATGACTAGCCCTATAAAAGGATGGAGCAAAGGAGAGACTGGCGTGAATCTGGAAGCCCGAATCAGGCTGTGGAACCTGTCTCATATCCATATTTTCGATATTCGCCGTTCGGTAATGAACGCTGGGGATTGTTTGCAGAGCTACCTTCTTCCCTCCAGCGCTTTCCTCTACGTACTGCATGGACAAGCACATATTGAATGGGATGAAGAGCATATTTCAGCCAGATCGCATCTGTTGCTGCATGGAGGCAAAGGGCTCCGGCTCGCGATCACAGCGGTTGACGAGCTTCATTATTATATCATTCTGTATAAAGCAGTCCTCCCCAAACTTGCCCACCGCGAATGGCTTCGTCTCGTCGAGTCAGGCAACCCGTTCTATGAACGCTACAGCTTAACGGTAAATCAGCCTCTGTATATGGTGAATAAACTGCTGGAGATGGAGGAGCAGTGGAACAGGCCGGGTGCGCGTTCCAAGCTGCTTGCCCGCTCCAGCTTTTATCAGTTTGTCCATGAACTGCTCTCTCAGCTGGAGGAGCAAGGCGTACATGCCGCTGTGCCGGATCTGGCGCTTCAGGCCGTGCGTTACATCGAGGAGCATTACAGCGAGCCGATTACGCTGGAAAGGCTGAGCGAACTGCTGGATTGCAGCTCCCGGATGCTGCTGAGGAAGTTTAAAGCCCAATTTCAGACATCCCCTATTGATTATCTCATCCAGGTCAGAATGGAGCAGGCCAAGCAGCTGCTGTCCCGCACCCGCCTCCCTATCAGGGAAATTGCGGAGAGCACGGGATATACAGACCACTATTATTTCAGCCGTCTGTTCAAAAAGAATGCCGGCGTTCCCCCGGCCGAATACAGGGCACTTGTTATTAGCGGCAAAATTGTGCCATATGATCCATCTGCGTTGTCGACATTATCCATTGTAGGAAACAAGCTTCAACGGTATATTGATGGAGACATTAATAATCATTATCAATACAAGTTGGAAAGGGAGCTTAATATGTACGGTAAGTCCAGAAAGTCTTTGGCTATTCTTGTTATTTGTATGGCAATGCTGCTCAGCGCATGCGGAGGAGGAGCGGTCAATACGAATTCAGCGAAGGGGAATAACAGCAGCACTCCTGCTGTTAACAATTCAGCAAATACGCAGGCAACAACAGATAAACAAGAAAATGCGCCTGCAACCCGCACCATAAAGCATGCGATGGGAGAAGAGACGATTGTCGGTACACCTGAACGTATTGTTATTTTGACGAATGAAGGTACGGAGGCACTGTTGTCTGTAGGGGTAAAGCCGGTCGGCGCTGTGCAATCCTGGGTCGGAGATCCGTGGTATGAGCATATTGCATCAAACATGGAAGGTGTTGAGGTCGTCGGGGATGAGCTGCAGCCGAATATCGAGCTGATCGCCAGCCTGAAGCCGGATCTCATTATCGGTAACAAGGTCCGTCAGGAAAAAGTGTACGAGCAGTTGAAGCAAATTGCCCCTACTGTGTTCTCTGACGATCTGGCCGGAGACTGGAAAATCAATTTCACCCTCTATATGGAGGCGCTCGGCAAGCAGGAGGAAGGAAAGAGCCTGATGGCCGAATTTGACAAGCGTGTGGAAGAAGCGAAAGCGAAGCTGACAGACAAGCTGGATACGAAGGTATCGGTGGCACGCTTCTCCGCCTCTCAAGTACGCATCTACCAAAAGCAGACATTCTCTGGCGTGCTCTTGAATCAACTGGGCTTTGCCAGACCGGAATCACAAGATAAAGACAGCTTCATTGAAGTCATGTCCAAGGAGACCATTCCGAGCATGGACGGCGATGTACTCTTCTACTTTGTCACGGAAGCGGCAGGCTCGACGGATGCATCCAAGGCTGCGGAAGAATGGATGAAGGATCCGTTGTTCCAAACCTTGAATGTGGTCAAAAACAACAAGGTCGTGCAGGTAGATGAAGCGATTTGGAATACGGCCGGCGGTTACAAGGCTGCTAATCTGCTGCTTGATGAAATCGTTGCTTATTTCGAAGCGGAAAAATAGTACAGGCAGTTTTGGCGGCAACAGGCTGACGTTCGTACCAACGGCGTCGGCTTGTTTGCTTGCGTCAGAAGGATGACAAGGAGATACCATGATGGCAGAGCAATCGGCAAGAAAAGGCCGGATGCTGACCATGCTCATCGCAGGGGCATTTTTGCTGTTGGTCAGCATGCTGGCGAGCATTTTGTATGGCCTGCGCATATTCGGGCTTCGTGATTTATGGCAGGCATATAGCGCATTTGACGGTTCCACAGAACATCTCATATTAACGAATACGCGTGTGCCGCGCACGCTGATCGCGGCTATCGTAGGGGCAAGCCTGGCTATGGCTGGCGCAATTATGCAAGTATTGACCAAAAATGGTCTGGCCTCCCCTTCCCTATTCGGCATTAATTCAGGCGCATCCTTATTTGTCGTTGCCGCGCTGGTCATGGGCGGCGGCGCCTTTGCGCTAAAGCAGCTGATCTGGTTTGCTTTTATCGGTGCGGCTGCGGCAGCAGTACTGGTCTTTGCGCTTGGCAGCAGCGGCAGCCGTATCGAGCCGTCACGGCTCGCGCTGGCTGGAGCTTCTATCGCTGCCTTCGGCACATCGATGACGTCCGGTCTTATTCTGGTTAACAAGCAATCGCTGGATGATGCGCTGTTCTGGATGATCGGCTCGGTGTCCGGCCGCAGCCTGGAGCATCTGGAGCTGGTGCTGCCCTATATCGGGACAGGCATGCTATGTTGCATGCTCGTAGCGAGAGCGCTGAATGTGATGGCGCTTGGTGAGGAAAATGCGATGGGGCTCGGCATGCGGATGAAATATGTGCAAATGGTATCGGCAGCCGCTGTCATCCTGCTGGCTGGCAGTGCAGTGTCCGTAGCCGGACCGATTGCTTTTGTCGGCCTCGTAGTGCCGCACCTGTGCCGGGCGGTCACAGGCAACGATCATCGATGGCTGCTGCCCTACTGTGCTGTAGCCGGAGCTATTCTGCTGGTCACGGCCGACACCCTCTCGCGCTTTATCGTTCCGGGCAAGGAAATTCCCGTCGGCATAGCAACCGCAATTATCGGTGTGCCCTTTCTGATCCGGGTAGCTAGGAGGAAGAAGGATGCTTAATGCAAAACGAAAACAGACGGCAATTGTTGTTCTTCTTGTTCTCCTTGCACTGGCAGTGGCATTTATATCCTTGTCCATAGGTTCCGTATCAGTCCCGCTGCCCGAAGTGCTGACTGCCCTGCTCACTAATGGCGGGGGCGAGTCCGGCATGATTGTGACGGGATTCCGCTTGCCGCGGGTCATTGCCGCGATGCTTGTAGGCGCTTCGCTCGCAGTAGCCGGGGCGCTGCTGCAGGGCGTGCTTCGCAATCCGTTGGCTTCTCCGGATGTGCTCGGCGTAACGGGCGGCGCTTCGGTCAGTGTGGTAGCGTTCATGACACTGACGACAGGCTTGAGCATCCATTGGGTGCCTTTCATCGCAGTAGCGGGAGCCATGGCGACCGGATCGCTCGTCTATATTCTCGCATGGAGAAAAGGCGTGTCTCCCTACCGCATGATTATTATTGGAATCGGGATTTCTACAGCAGCGGGCGCTATGACAACACTGCTATTAATAAGCGGTCCCGCCTACCTGGCGGCACAGGTGCTTAATTGGACAACTGGAAGCCTGTATGGCACCAATTGGTCTTATGTAAGCATGCTTTGGCCCTGGGTTGCGCTGCTTATCCCATTGTCGCTGCTATGTGCCCGTGAGCTGAATGTGCAGGCGCTCGGGGAAGAGACAGCGGTCGGACTTGGCAGCAGATTGCAGCTCAGCAGGTTTTTCGCGCTGTTGTTCAGCGTCTCCCTCGCGGGTGTGGCTGTGGGTGTGGCTGGAGCACTATCATTTATCGGACTGCTGGCTCCCCATATGGTAAGAGCACTGGTAGGTCATTCCTACCGGCTGCTGCTGCCGGCTTCCGCCGCCGCGGGAGCCATCATTCTGCTGCTGGCCGACCTGGCCGGAAGAATGCTGTTCCAGCCGCTGGATATCCCCGCCGGGGTGTTTACGGCGGGGGTCGGTACGCCGTTCTTTTTGTATTTGCTGTTTCGGAAGAGGCGTGGGGGATTGCGGGGGTAGTTTTGTGGGATAAGGGAGAATTTATATAGTTAGGGGCGGAGTAGATATTCCGCCCATTCTGTATGAAATTTCAGATACAATAGGCCTAAAAATTGCTAAGTACAATAACGTAGTTATGTTTTGGACTCTATAAATATTGCGCAATTGAACCGGAAGTTCGGCTTGGAAAATTACCAGTTATCAGAACAGAATCTCCTTCTGGAATAATCTCCAATAGTTGATTAATGGATTCTTTTTCCAACTCAATCATTTTTGTCAATACACTTTCGAGAGTTTCCATTCGTTTTTTCCCAGTATATTGCGCTTTCATAAAAACCCCCTTTATTAAGAGAGCATGATTTTCGAGTAATTTGAAATTGTTGATTAAATGTTCAGAAGTACTTATATAATTTTTTTCCATTAAGTACTCCACTCTCATTCTCATTATCATTTTGTGTTCTAATAAGGCATGAAAATTTTTTATTGAAACCTTATCATCAAACAAATATGAGATAATATCTTTATAGACGTCTATCCCAAATTTCATTTTTTCTGATTGGCCACAATTACTTCCATTAACATATTCTTTTAAATGATTCTTAATTACTTTCAAATTAATAAACTTATCATTGTCAGGATTGTTTAAAATGTTCAATTTTATTAAGTAAATATCCTCCAGATTTTGCGAAAGTTTTTCTTCATCAAAGCTAACCCTCTCGTAACCCTCTGAAATTTCATTATAAGTTGCTAAGTAATTCGAAAAATTTTTATCCTTATCATATCCTGAAACGTTAAAAGTCGATTTTTCATCGTCAAATCCATTTATCAAAATATCATGACATACTACATTCGTACCAAATGATTTAGAATTCGTTATGCATGATTCATTGAGATGAACATAAATATAATAATTTTGAGCAATACAATTTTTAATAAAATCTACAACAGATGAATTATATATTGCGATTATTTCCCTGGGTATCTGCTTTACTATAAGTGGACGGAATTGTTCTAAGAAAGGAGGATTCAGAAAATCTAACCTCAGTTTATTAGGTAGTGTACACGTATACAAATTAATATAATGATTAAAAAACCATTCATCAAAAAACGAATGATTCCCTGCAATTGACAAGGGATACGCATGATATTGTACATATCTAATTTTTGGTTTTACTAAAGGTAATACTATTTTCATTAGATGACCCCCTCATTATGTGTTGGTAAAATCTTAATATAAATTATTACCTATTCAACATTAATTTAGTTCCCCAAATTAAGCTTTATCTGAGAACTTCAAATTCCTTGCCGACATTCACATAGAGATCACATTTTAGGAGCCTTCTACTAAAGATACCTGTTTGATTGCAATATTATATATACAATTTTCTCCATATTAGGTTGAATATCCTCTTTAATTAAAATTTAATCAGTCGATAATCAAACCAGATTGCCTCTGAACCTGGTCTACTAAAACAATTTTCTAAAAAACAGGAACAAGACGCATGCAAAACTGGTTTGGGTATTCACTCCAGACCTGTATTATCAATATTTAGCGCTTTCCAAACAAAGTTCCTGATTCCAACCAGAATATCCCTACTACTTCATTCTAAAGCTTAACATCATCAATTATTGAGGCTAATAAATAGCTACTGAGAATCGATACCTGTTAAGAATCCACTTTTTCTGTAATCATCCTCTTTGCGGTGATCTCTTCGTTATACCTTGCTGTTTAAACTTCGGGCCATTGTCTGAAAAATACGAACAGAATAGTGTTATTGTGATTGGCTTTTTCTCCATAACACTCCTTTCTTTATTGCTTGGCGGATTGGGCTTGGCGATTAGTGAATCTACTGGTGTGATTTCTGTCTTAGGCCTTTTAAATGAAAATGAGGTCAACCAGATTAAGCTGGCTAACCGCATAATATAAATCTATTTTTCAGATCCGATCGAAAATCAGGGCTTTACATATTGTCAAATCCTAATGTAGTCTTATAATCTATTTGCTTTAGAATTCAGTGTTAGCCATAGAAGGTGGAAATTCATCTATTATGCTAACACTGAATTCTAATGAATCTTAGCCATTTTAAAAGACTCATTTCAAGTAATTTAAACTAAGACAAAATACCTATCTTCATGCTTAATTCATCTAAAAATATAAATATTTACTTTTTCTTCAAAACTGCTGCAAAGTACTCACTATTATTTATATAATCTCCACCATTAACATCTGCATAAACCTTCTCGAGGATAAATCCGGCTTCATTCACTTCTTTTTCTAAACTTTCAATAGTGAAATGCTGATTCCAATAATTATAATTCACAATTTTACCATCACCAAAAACCAGAACGTTTTTCGCCAAAGTTACTTTATCAGGGTACTTCATTGTAGCGTATAAAGTTAAATGTTTCCTATCCGAAAATGGGTTGTCTTTTCTAGAAAGACCCCACATTAAATTTTGTTGGAAGTTTTCATAGCTAGCTTCTGATAATACATCTAATAGAACTAACCCCCCAGGTTTTAAACCACGATGGATATTGCGAAGTATTTGCTTTCTATTCTCTGGACTAAAGACACTATAAATTTGATAAATGAGTAAAGCTAAATCAAATTCATTTTCAATTTCAATTTTAGTAATATCCTCATCTCTATAATCTATTGATAAATCATTTTTTTTCGCTTCATTAATTGCGTATTCAATTGATTTCTTGTTAAAATCCACACCAACAACTTCGTATCCCTTCAAGGCTAAATTTTGAGAATAAAGCCCTGGCCCGCAACCTAAGTCAATAACTTTTTTATACTTCTCTACTGGTGCGACTTCACTAATAAAATGAACCGTTTCATGAACAAAATTGCTTCCCCTGCTCCCCCCAGGTATATTTTCATCAAAATGAGATTTTAAAACAAGATCTGCTCTATCTGGATCAAGCCAAATTTCTTGTGTCCCTTCCTCAAACGGCTCAGGATTTTGTGCTATTTCTAATAGCTTTTCCATTTTGGTCACCCTCCATTGATTTTTTGATGATATTTAGTTACCTAGAATAATATTGTTGCTTAGCTAAAAATCAGCTAAGCAACAATTGAACATGACTTTGTATTGAAACATCAAGTAACTCATATAAATAAGGATCATTCATTTAGCAATTGTTCACACTTATTGTGGAAAGAAAAATGGTTACTGTCCACGTTGTTACTGTAGCTTCCGCTGCCTGGCCTTTGCCCTCTGCGTCATGAGCCAATTTTTGCAATTCTAATACGGCGTTCATCTTATCACCTCCTTTATTTTATTAAGAACGTCCATCTAGCAATTGTTCACACTTATTGTGGAAAGAAAAATGGTTACTGTCCACGTTGTTACTGTAGCTTCCGCTGCCTGGCCTTTGCCCTTTGCGTCATGAGCTAATTTTTGCAGTTCCAATACGTTGTTCATTGATTTCACCTCCTTTACTTAATCATTGAGACTTTCATTCAACAATGATTACTTATTTAGTATTAAATGACAGATAAGTATTTTATGAAATTCGTTCACTAGTTACTGATAGAACCTTGGCTTTTGTTCTTGCTAGAAATTCATCCGAATTGACCAATGGTAGCCAATAGAGAGGATTATTCTTAATTACGCCCATTAAAGCCAATATGATTCCTGAGCTGCCTGTATAAATATCATCTGATAATCGATAAGAAAATTGCCCTGAGTATACATAATAATCATTTTTTTTAATTAAAAAGACATTAAGTAAATCCAATACCTCAATAATGATTTTTTCACGTTTTTCATTACAAGTTTCCATTGAAGGAAGCAACAGAAGGCTTCCTGCACCATCAAATAAGCTCCCACTAATTGTGGATCGTGTCATTGATAATTTTAAAATTGCATCCATTTCTTCCCTATAAAGGTCTTGTCCACTCACATGGTTTAAGAACCAAATTGAAATCCCAATTCCAATAGAACCTCCAGATAGGTATGGCAGCAGACGATTACGCTTATCCAATGTTTGTAATACACCGGTTATGTCATCTTTTTTTGTCTTTTCCAAGTCTTCCTTTATTAGTAACTCGGCCTTTTCTAAATATTTTATATTATTGGTAGCTGAATAAAGTGCGGAATAAAACAATGCTACACCGGATAATCCATCAATTAAACCTATATCTACCGCCATCCAGTCATTAACTCTTAACGATCCATCCTTACCTTTATTAAATCGAATGGATTGTTCTATTTCTTCTGCAAATCCTAAATACTCCCTATTTTCTGTCTCAAGATATAAACTAATTACGAATAGCCCTATTCCTGAAAGACCCGAGCGTAACGTAATATTCGTTTCGTTAATATTATCTTTTAAACTCTTCAATTCATTGAAGAAAATCTCCTTATAGCCTTTATCATAAAGCAAAGCCAATATCCCTGTTTTTCCAGTAAACAATCCATTGTCTTCAATCCGGGATATACTGTCTAATAAAAAACTTTGAATCCAGTTATCTACTTCTAAATGACTAGAATTTTTTTTGTGAAGTGTAAAAGCAGCACCACTACCTCCAGTTAAAAAATTAAAATCCCCCCCTTTCATCTCAAATTGACGAATGTCACCATTAATGAGCCTTTCATCATTTGTTAAATGATTTTCAATACCTCTTATTAAGTTATTAATTATAGAAGATAAGTCAAAGTCACTTGAATAATCACTAAGGTTAATTTCTGTAGGACTATAATCCTGGTAAACTTTTATCCTTTTATCGCATTCTGCTTGTAAATCCATAATAAAACTATAAAATGTATTTTCATAATTTTCTTTAATCCAATTCAGGTGGTTATATTGCAGATACCCATCTAAATCTTCGGAAGATATAACCGGAAGTGCTAAATACCTGATCAATCTCTTTAATGCAAACCAATCCCTTGCACCACTAACCTTCATTTCTTGCGAAACAAATCCAAGTGTAGCCATATTAGGCTTGTCTTTTGAAGTAACAGGCATAGCAGTTTCAAAATCAATTATCCTAACGGTTAGGTCCCCGGTTATCATGATATTGGCTGGTTGCAAATCACCCATAGCAATCCCATGATTATGCATTTGATCTATTAGAGAAAAAAGTTGTATCAATATCTTTTTAACATTTTTAACATGACTAATTATATCCATTCCCCTAAAAAACGGAAAATCTTGCGCAATCCACTGCCTTATATCTCTCCCTTCAATGAATTCCTCTACTAAAAAATAATGCTCCCACTCTTGGAAATACTCAACCAAATTAACAACACCGGATACATTTTGCAGTTTCTTTAAAGCATCATATTCGTTTTTTTGCCTTGTTAAGGCATCTTGGACTGCCCCATCTAACCCGGCATTTGGTCTAGCTTCTTTAATAATTACTTTTAAATTGTCTTTCTTTCGGGTAGCAAGGTAAACCCCACCAGCGTTACTGCAGCTCAAGGCAGTTTCAATTATATATTGCTCTAAGTTGCTCTTCTCTTTGTTTTCTAAGTCACCGGAATTATTAATAGAATTAAGATAATTGTCAAAATCTTTTACAAATTCAGGGACCTGGTAAAAAGGAGTTCTTTGATCCTGAATTAAATTACCTTCCTCATCTCTAATACAATGTTCGCCATTTTCATTGTATACACTTGTAAATCCTCCATACCTATAAAACACATTACTATCTTTCCATCTCTTATCACTAAGTATATAAGGTCCTTTTTTGAATTCTTGAATTTTAAAGGATATTTCTTCCAATAAATCAACAAAGGCTTCGTTATTTATAGGATATATCGTTATAAATTTGCCAGAAGAGGCTCGATTAGCGTTTTTCGAATTCACCTCAATAAAACTCTCTTTATCCTTTAGATGCTTGAACTCAATCTTTTTATCTATACATAACCGTGCAACTCTCTCTAGAAGATTCTGTGAGTCTTCTAATGACGAAGTCACATGAATTTTCCAACCTTGGTCCGGGAGTATTAAGTCCTTAACGTGATAGTACTTCCAAACTGACTCTCCTGCTGATATAACAGCGTATGTATCCGGAATTTCATTCAATTCATATACGTGTGTCCTTCCATTCTTATCAGGTTTCCCATAATATTCCGAATTAGGTTTCAAATATTGATAGTAGAGCATATTACCTTCCATTTTAACCCCTCCATTTGTTTCAAATTGTATTCATTTTTATCTACTCACATCCAGTAAATAATAAATCACTACAATCAATAGCATTTTGTATATACTAAAATTCTTTTTTTAAATATATAAATACAGAAATAAAAAAGGAAATCATATACACGATTAGGCCGAAAAGCATGTAGATAATTGGGACGTACAAAGATGGGTCTATATTTAAATTTGATGATACTAATTGTTCTGATAAATAAGCAATCAAACCTTGTGTAGAAAAAGTAACAAAAATTCCCCCACCTACACTCCCAATTGCATTAGAATCAGCTTTTTCTGGTCCAAAAATATAGTAGAGTGGATAATTTATTGCACCGGTAAGGAGGACGATGAAAGTTCCAAAATTGATAATTTGAAGTATGCCATCAACTGGTGTATTTGAAACCAGGCCATATATATAAAAGATGGCATATGATAATAATGCTCCGTAAATTACAGTTAAAAAATAGAAAAGGTAGTGGCTTTGCACAATATGTCTTCTATTAACTGGTAAAGTCAGTACATACTTATCATAGCCAGACTTGCCCTCGTATTTGATAACGTCAAGCGCTGGCATCACTACAAGCAAGATACTTAACATGGAAACCAGACGGTTCATTGAAGTACCTCCAAAATAAAACAATAATCCAGATGCTATCAATGCTATTCCTGTGTACGCAAAAAAACTTCGATAAACGAGGTAATAGCTTGTCAATAATAGCCCACTCATCTATTTCTCACTCCTTGCCAATAAAACACTAATTTCCTCCATGGATATGGGTTTAGGCATAATTTTATTGGGCAACTCTTCTTTATCTGATACAAGTACACTAAAATATGAACCATAGTTTCTTTTAGCTACAACTATATCTTTGTTGATTAAGGTTAATTGTTTCTCATCAATATCTACAATTGCATAACTTTTAAAAACCTTATTTTTTTCTTCATTTAACAGAATTTCACCATTTTTTATAAAGACAAGGTGGCTAGCTATTCTATCCACATCACTCATTATGTGAGAGGAAAGTAATATCGCACCTTTTCCATCTCTTACAAATTCACTCAATTCATCTAACAATTCCTCCCTTGATGAGGGATCAAGCCCTCCTGTCGCTTCATCCAGCATTAATAATTTTGCATGGTGCGACAAGGCGACAGCTGCCGACAATTTCATGGACATCCCACGTGATAACTTATTTACTTTTTTATCGATAGGTAAAGAAAAAGACTGTACTAATTGATAAAATTTGGTTTGATCCCATGAGTCAAACATTTTTTTAAATACTGTATTTAGTTGCTTTATTGTAAGATGAGCCGGCAGATTTGCAGCATCAAATACGACTCCAATTCTCTCCTTGAGTTTCACATGTTTATTAATATCTTCTTCATCAAATATCTTTACTGTACCAGTATCCTTGGAAGTTAACCCTAATACTATTTTAAATGTTGTTGATTTTCCTGCCCCGTTATCACCAATGAATCCAACAATTGAGCCGGACGGCACATTGAATGAAACATCTTTTAAAACAACTTTGTCTCCGAACGATTTGCCGATATTTTTGATCTCTAAAAGATTTGCCATCATTTCACTCCCATATAGTAGTTAATAGAAAGAAGTTTTATTTATTTCTACCCCTTTATAATTCTGGTATTATATATTTGTCCAACCGTTGTAATTAATTAATAAAAGAAAGCGTGTACTTATCTCTTTTTAAAAAAAGTTGCCGTTGTTTCTATTATGAACCAGTTCCTTTAAAGCTTAGCACCATCGCTTTATCATGGTAAATCTATAAAGTAAAAATTTATAGTTTATCCAATTTTCTTATTGTATAAGAGAACAAATTCTAATGAGTAATCCAAGAGGGCGAAAGTTGAAATTGAAAGATCGCGTAAAAAATTGAGGATACCACTTGTTGTGAAGCTGTAAAAGATGTGGATGAATTGCTCATGATGGATTTGGTTTGCTACAAAATGCTTGCTGTAGTAGTTATAATTTTGAGTTCCAAAATGTCCAGTTCATGAAGGAGGGTAAGTTTGATTTTTTCGATTTTTCTGTGTTTCATTTATGGCCGGTCGGTGCTAGTAGGGGGAATCATAGAAAGAATTAAAGCCTTAAATCATTATTGAAATATACACTATAAAGCAAAAAAACCAATGATAACTTGTAAATAAAATTTTATGTCAAAAAACAATATTTTAAATCCATATTTAGCATAATTATACAACAAATTTGACTTCATTTCAACATTTTTTACAATTTTTATATAATCAAATATTTACTTCAATTTATTTAACTAAACTCTAAAGAAGAGCCATGCTCAACCTTCTACTTAAAAAATGAAGACATAGTTAAATAAGACTTTTCTTACATTTCGACATCGACTTATAACCATAGATATTATAAGTGAATTAACTACTTTCCAATTACAGTTAATGTTGTTTTTGATTCTTCAGAAAAGTGTAAATGCAGTACCTGTTCAAGGTCTTTTTCAGTTAAATTTTCAAGTGTAGGTAGGACATCAAATAAATCCATATCATTAAATCGATAACGCGTAAATTGGTTAGCGATAAATTGAGGCGAGTTAATTGCACTTAAGAAGCTGCCAATCTCTTTCTTAATTATGCGTTGTGCATCCTCTTTCTTTATGGATTCCTTTTTAAACTTAAAAACAGTTTCATCTACAATATTTATAATTTCTTCAGGCTCCCTGCTGTCACCGCCAATTACCGAAAAACCAAAGCCTTTTTCATTTGTATAATCAAAAGTAAGCGGCTTATCCAGATAACCACCATTATACATTTTTTCGTATGCTTCAGAGCTATTACCGAACATTAGCTCAAGTAAAACATTTAGAGACAGCTCATATTTAAGCAGCTCCTGACCTTGTCTTCCAGGGTTAGATTCTTTATAGCCAACAAAAACTTTAGGTGTTTGAACCGGCAAATTCATAACACTTGATCTTCTATTCACTTTGGCATCCTCATCGGGAAAAATACGGTGAATTTCTTCGGGTTTGCTAAATGTTTTTTGCTCTTGATTATTTCTAATGAGCTTTATGATTTCTTCAGGTTCGACAGGGCCAACAACAAAAAATAACATATTATTAGGATGATAGAAAGTATTATAACAAGCGTATAAATCCTCTTTAGTGATTTGATTAATAGAATTTACTGTTCCTGCTATATCAATTTTTACAGGATGACTCTTATACATGTTTGCTAAAATTCCAAAACGAGCACGCCAGTCTGGATTATCGTCATACATTTTTATTTCCTGTTCAATGATTCCCTTTTCCTTTTCTACCGTTTCATCTGAAAAATATGGATCTTGAACAAAATTTAGAAGGGTTGTGAGATTCTCATTTATATTAAATGTAGCTGACAATGTATATGCTGTACGGCTGAAACTTGTGAATGCATTAGCAAAAGCTCCTTGCTTTGCAAACGTATGATAGACATCGCCTTTTTCACTTTCAAACATTTTATGTTCTAAAAAATGGGCTATTCCATCCGGAACTTGAGTGATACATTTTTTTTCAGGTAACAAGAATTTATTATCTATCGAACCATACTTTGTTGTGAAGGTCGCAAATGTTTTATGAAAGCCTTTCTTAGGGAGTATAAAAATTTCAAGACCATTGACGAGCTTTTCATGATATATTGTCTCACCTAACTTTTTGTAAATTACTGCATTCATTGATATACTCCTCTCTGTTCAAGAAATAGATTGTATCAAGATTCCATTTATTAACAGCACGAACAACATCACTTTTTGATACCCTACTAATTCTTTTAATCTCATCATTTAAATTATTAGATAGTCCACTATCAATCGCTTGAATTGACACCTCCATAATTCCCAGCGGGGTATCATACGCTTCTAACAGCAGACTAATCAGCATCGCTTTACCTTGTGCAACTTCAGACTCCGTAAAGTCGCCCTTCTTCATGGCATACTCTTGCTCTCTTATAATTTCAACTGTACGTTCATAATTATCAAAATCAATTCCGGCCATCACTATTAGCAACCCTTTGTTGCTTTCTATCTGTGAATGAGCAAAATACGCAAGGCTTTCCTTTTCACGTACATTAATGAATAATTTTGAAGATGGAAACCTTCCAAAAATCGCATTTGCCACGCGTGCCGCTTCATAATCCTCATCTTGTATTGTAGAAAAGGTTCGATATCCCAGTAGTAGTTTGCCTTGATTTACATCCATTCTATCTTGAATTACCTTAACAGGATTTCCAACTTTTCGCTCTGAAGAGATTTCCTTAATAGGATTGTTATTATGTTGTTCAGAAAAAATATCCTGTACCATTGATTTAACTTCATTCTCGTTAAAGGCACCAACGATGAATAGATCAAAGAAACCGTTTTCAAGCAAATTTTTATATACTTGGTGAATAGATAGAGCATCTAGAGAAACGATATCTTCTTCTCTTCCGGATGCAGGAAACTGATATGCCTCACCTTTAAACATTTCTTCTATTAAACGAACATTGGCGTATAAAATTTTCTCATCATACATGGAAGAAAGTCGTTGCTTTAAGGAACGTTTCTCCTGTTCGACAATTGATGAATTAAATTTTCCATTTTCAAGCAATGGATTGTAAACAACCTCGTGCAGTAAATCAAGAGATAATTTTAGCAAAGAATGAGGTATACTAAGAAATTGATCTGCGGGAATCTCCATTCTAAACATAATAATTTGATGATCTCCCTTTTTTTGTACATCTGCTGAAAGTGTTGCTCCGTACATCTCGCCAAGTTTCTCCTTGATTAATTTACGATTTGGATAATTTATTGTCCCACTATTCAAAATGTGAGGAATTAATGCCCTTGCAGTTGTTAAATCCTCTTGAAGAGGTACTTTTATCATCAGCATTATACTAATCGTCTTAAATTTGTTCGTGCTACACAGGTGAAGTTGTAACCCATTATGTTCACTGGAGCTTATATGTACATCTTCCATAATTCAACCCCTATTCTCAATAATTTTAAAGCTATTATTTTTTCAACTTATGCAATTATAAAAATAAAATGGTAACAGGTCCTATTTATGTTGTAACTCACGTCAAGCTTTCTGGATGCCCTATCAAATATAAGTAGTTGAGGAATTGATTCGTTTAAAAATCGATGGTTTGCAGTATGTAATTATCAATTCAATAAAGAAAAGCACATTGAATCCATTTATCACTATAAATTTAATAAAATTTGTAATTATACACTTACAATACCTTAATTAAATAAGATTAGTCAATTAAAAATAATTAAAAAATTGTCTATCCTTCACGTCTCTATCTTTAAAATATTGTTTTATAGTATCCATATATCCTTATATTCTTACTCCAAATGAATGATCCAGTTTCCACTTTTCAAGAGTTTTTCATTGTTTCTCTCCGCTTGCAGATTACTGGCGCGAAGAACCACCCAGCCTCATCATGGATCGGAGTCCAAGCACTTGCTCACTGGACCTCTGTCAAGAAAGTAGACACTTCTATCGTGTATCAGTTTGCTTTTTTGTAATAATTCAACTCAAATTGATTGGGTGATAAATAACCCAACGAACTATGAATTCGTTTCCGGTTGTAAAAATACTCGAACAACTCTTGCTGTGCCTGAACTTTTGTCTTGAATTTCGTGCAGTAATGAACTCTTTCTTCAGTACACTGTGGAACGACTCGATACAAGCGTTATCGTAGCAATTCCCTTTGCGGCTCATGCTTGCTTTCATTTTGTATGTCTTTAATCGATTACGATAGTCCTCCGAAGCATACTGCGAGCCTTGGTCCGAATGCTGGATTAGCTTTTTCTTTGACCGCTGTGCTTCGTACGCTTGATCTAGCGCTGCAGTACAATATCTGTCGTCATTCGATCAGCAGGCTTCCAACCCACTATCTTGCGTGTGTATACATTAAGGACGCTGGCCAGAGATACATACGGCCTTCACTGCAAGGGATAAACGTAATATCGTTTACCCAGACTTTGTTTGGTGCTGTCGTCTCCAAGTTCTGGTTTAGATCCCCTGCGATCTCTGGCATGGTCTATTGCTTAACTGAAAACAAAAATACCGTAGTGAGATTCAAAAAAAGGGGTTCAGGTCTGAAAGAATTATGTGCAAATGTCATTCAATATTTTCACCACCAGTTATGAAGTATGTATAATGTTTTTTTAGCATTTTAAAAGGGAGCCTAGAATCAATCTCTCGGGCTCCCTTCTAGATACTGAAAATCACTCATCTTGCATGGTTCCACACTTTTTAATCACCGGACACTACTATTGGGTAATAAAAAAGTGTGAAACCAATTTTGTTGATTTTATTGGGTTTGCCGCGGCACGTGATAAAGACGAAAAAAAGAAAGTCTGGAACTACTAAAAATCATCATGACAAAAAAGTTGGAAACCTTTGATAATATACGACCATCTGCTTCTTACTTTCAAAGTTCAGCTACCGATAGCTCAATATTTATTTCTTAGTGAAAATATGACCAAAGTTGTTGCGCCCTTCAGCCGTTAAAGTCACATTCATTTTTCTCCGGTCATCCGGGATTGGGTGCTTTTAAACGTTCTTGATAACTGGCAACGACTAATGATTGATATTAAGAAGAATCGATTGAGCTTGATGAATGGTTTCTTCCACGATTCTTGCAGCGCTTTGTCCGGAAGTCAACATTCTCAACCCTTGTCCAGCCCACAATGACATAAAATCCGGGTTATTTTGCCTTGACGACGCGTTTCGAATATCCCTTGTCGCCGTATTCTGCGTCGGAAACTGAAGCGGCTCGATGCCGCTCTTATCCCACATCTCAATAAAAGAGTTCTTCACTCCTCTGGCAGGACGACCGGAAAAAGCCTTCGTGATGACCGTGCTTTCCTCATTGCCGGAGAGCAATATCTTCTGATAGGCTTCATGAGCACCAGATTCGAACGAGGTCAAAAAACGAGTGCCCATTTGCACTCCTTGGGCCCCTAGCGCAAGCGCGGCTACAAGCCCTCGTCCGTCCATGATCCCTCCCGCCGCGATAACCGGTACACGAACGCGGTCTGCCATTTGTGGTACTAACGCCATCGTTCCGATATTGGCGCCCATGGGCCGGCTTGAGATGTCGAAAGTTCCGCGGTGCCCCCCGGCTTCGCTCCCTTGGGCCACAATCGCATCACTACCCGCTTGCTCGGCCAGAAGAGCTTCCTGCACCGTGGTCGCCATAGTAACGATTCGAATGCCATGATCTTTCGCTTGCTTCATCATATGCGTGGGAAGAACGCCGAAAGCTGTGCTAATCACCGGTACTTGTTCCTCCATCAAAACGGCAAATTGTTGCTCGAAATAATCGGGTGACTGCACAGCTTCTCCCGAAACTGGTACAATGCCCAGTTGCTTTCGCATTTCGTTTAATTCTCGCTGAACTTCTTCGGTTCTCGAATTATCATCGACAGCTCGGATCGAGAACAAATTCACTCCAAAGGGGGCGTTCGTTAGTTCACGAATCTCCCGTATCGCAGCGCGAAGCACTTCGGGTGCCATATAGGCGGCTCCCAGCGTTCCAAGGCCCCCTGCATTAGATACGGCAGCAGCCAAGCTGACCGTCCCGGGCCCTCCGGCCATCCCGGCCAGAAAAATAGGGTAACGAATATGAAACAGGCGACAAAGCGCGGTATCTAGCTTCATTCTTCTCTTCCTCCCTTTAGTGCCATACAACAGTAGTATCTCTATCGCGACATGCAACCAAACGCTTTCCGGTTGCCGAGTGCTTATCTTATTCTATATCCAAGCGTTGGCCTAAATAAAGCTAAACGCTGATCCCTTTCGTGACCCGACTATAGTCACCCTATAATGATGTGTTTATCCAATCCATTTTGATATTGGGTTGAAATTTTTCTCAATTTCATACATCGAATGATTACTTTGAATATATTCAGACAGCCTTATCTCATAATCATCCCATTCATTATTTAATTCCTCATTACCATATTTTTTTACCATGCTACATAAATCCGCATCAAACTAGATTTTTCCACTGCCCCAATCTCCACACTTATCTGATGAACAGATGCACGACGAATGATGCAGGGAACACAGTAATCACAATTCTGATACGGGTTCCCTATCGTATGGGAAAATAAGAAATGTA
Source organism: Paenibacillus pinihumi DSM 23905 = JCM 16419 (assembly GCF_000422505.1). GTDB lineage: Bacteria > Bacillota > Bacilli > Paenibacillales > Paenibacillaceae > Paenibacillus_D > Paenibacillus_D pinihumi. The sequence goes on from NZ_AULX01000006.1 coordinate 440,167, forward strand.
ATTTCAAGACTTTTCGAATGTTTGAGAACCATATATTACTCTTAAATTCTATACTTACAATTATGAGCCCGCTTGAAATTTGTCTGCTTCGGGCAAGCTCAAATAAACTCCAATACTCTATGAACGTATCCTATGCAAAGAGGTTTAGTTAAAATTATTTTCATTTTCCTTAAAAGTTAATTATATACATTTAGATCATTTTATTGTATAGTAGACTCGTTGTTGAATTCTATTAATTAGAATAGGAGGTATTATTATGAAAAAATTAAGCAGTTTGATCTTGTCAGCAGTTGTTCTCACTTCGTTACTTGGCCCTGTAGGTGCAGCGGGGGCAAAGGGAACAACACCAGAAAATTCTTTACAGGCGACGGTGAGTTTTGAAGATGGCATCAGTAGCTCGGAAGTTGCGAGTCAGAAGTTGATAGATTTTGAACGAAACGCACTGAATGCTATTCAACAAGAATCGAATTTGTCGAGTAAATCAAATGTAGCTAAGAATCTTGACGGGTCGGACGTAGCTAGTGAAAACAATGAGGTATTCAACTATATCTCAACGGATGAAAACTTTACTTATTTATATGAGTCATACACAGATGGAAGAGAAGCCAAAATATTAGTGGGCGAAAATCAGGAAAACGCTCCAATTCAATCTATAAACAACATCACACCTCTAGCAGCTGTTAATCTACCAGATGGTTGGGGCGGAAGACAAAGAATAACCAGTTCTGGTTCTGTCTTGACTACCAGTGTTAATCTGCCTTCCTCAGTAACCAAAGCAGGTAATGGTGTTCCTTACATTTATGTTGGATTCTCTGGTAGTAAAGAGTCAGATATGGGACTTCAATATGCTATGAATCGTGGACCTGCTCAAAATCAACCGGCTTGGGTACCATACATGCGCCTTTCAGGCGGAGTTTATGGCTCTCAAGTAGCTCCAAATGATCAAGTTTCCTACAAAAACGGTTATAAGCAAGGGACTACCGTTGGTTTTCAAGCTTACAGAAATTATAACAATACAGGAAAAGTAAGACTTACAACATTTGGTTATGCAATTTGCAGCGATTATGTTTGCACAAATACAGGAAACTACTACCTTACAACCATTGTTGAATATACGATGGCAGTCACTAGTATAAGTAGTTGGAAAGTTTTAGCTACGGTTGCTGTGCTATCAGGACAAACGGAAGGTACCGCTACTTATTCAACCACTTTTAATAATATAGTTATTGATTTTGTCGCAGTGCCTAGTGCGAACTTCCAAACTCCAGAAGAAGATTACGCCACAATATCCCGAACTTCTAATAATGTGACAATAAATGTTAAGAAGACAAGCTAACTGAGCTTTAATCCGTACAATCGATAAATGTGGAAAAAGCGATGGCGGGAATTTATCCCCGCATCGCTTTTTCACATTTTCCATTGGCATTCATAAGCCAGGGAGTTCCAACAGACAGATCTCCATACCACCTAATCCCGTAACGGGCAGGAATGTTGGGAAATGAAAACGAATACATAATTTAGATTCCCGAAATAGGTTGATTAACGTGATTTCAACATTCGAGTAATGGAAGCATCATAAAACTAAAAGGAGTAACTTTTACTATGAAGGATTTACAAAGTTTTGTTTCAGATTATACGAAAGATAAGAAACATTTACATCTTGTTATCGGGATTATTAGGGAGGGAGATATTGAATACTTTTCGTTTTGTAATAATAAAAAGAAAAGTATGATCCCTCCTGAAAATATGTTGTTTGAAATCGGCTCCATAACCAAAGTATTTACATCAATACTTTTATTAGAAATGGAACGGGAAAAACTGGTTTTCTCGGATGACATTGTCGGTAAGTACGTGCAAAACGTTGAAAACGATTATTTGAATAAGATTACCTTGAAAAGTCTTGCTACTCATACCTCAGGATTACCTATATTGGCAACAAATCACGTTTTGTCTAAAAATAGATCGAATCCTTATTCAACTTATACCGAAGAAGATTTAACTGCTTTTTTAGCTAATGCTGATTACACTGATAGCATTGGTTCGTTTGAATATTCCAATATCGGTGTGGGCTTACTGGGAAATATTTTATGTAAGGTGTCAGGAAGTAAGTATGAAGAACTGTTAAAAAAATATATAACGAGTCCATTAAAGATGAATGAGACAGCCGTTATGCTTGATTCAGAACAAAATGACAGGTTTTTGAATGGACATGCTTCAACTGGGAAAAGAGTCCCTCATTGGGATCTTTCTATATATGAAGGAGCTGGGGGGATTAAGTCATCTGTTAGCGATTTGAGTTTATTTGTCCAAGCCAATCTAAATGATGATAATCCGATAGCCTCTACACTACAAAAAAGTCATCTCCCTATATGGATCGGAAATTCAAACCGTTATTTTGGCTGGGGTGAGGATAAACTTCTAGATAAATGTATCCTCTGGCATAACGGGGGCACTTCTGGCTTTAATAGTTATCTAGCTTTGAATAAGGAACTTAGTGCAGGAATTGTATTACTATCAAATTATTCTTTTTTCTCAAATTCTCTTATGGATTATTATTTTGCTCAATTAATGAAATTGATTACTAAAAAAGAGCCTTCTCAAGGAACTATGATAGACTCTATAGGTAAAAAAATATTTGAAGCAATTATATGTAGAAAAAAGTCATTAAGCTAACGGAACACGATAGTTATACATAAGGGTTCCACATATTAGTCATGCATAATATGTAGAACCCTTTATTTTATTTGATTTCCTTAAGTTTAGGTCTTGATAATTCTCAGTCTAACACTTTATTTTCTTCTGACAACTACTTCATATCCCCCAATCCCCTACTCCACCGTCACACTCTTCGCCAAGTTCCTTGGCTTATCGACATCGTGGCCAAGAGCCAGGGAAGCATAGTAAGACAGCAATTGCAGCGGGATCACGGACAGAGCTGGTGTCAGCAGCGGCAGCGTGTTCGGAATTGAGAACAGCTCGTCGACCGACTTCGCTACCTCTTCCGCATTGCTGTTATTGGTTACACCCAGCACACGTGCGCCGCGCGCCTTCACTTCTTTAATATTGCTGAGCGTCTTCTCATACAACTCTTCCTGCGTAACCAGAGCAATGACAGGCGTACCCTCCTCAATCAGAGCCAGCGTACCATGTTTCAGCTCACCAGCTGCATAAGCCTCTGAGTGAATGTAAGAAATTTCCTTTAATTTCAACGAGCCTTCCTGCGCTACTGCAAAATCCAGTCCGCGTCCAATGAAAAACAAGTTGCTGTGCTTGGCAATCGACTCCGCAAGTTGCTTCACAGCCTGTGCCTGCTCAAGTAAAGTCTCTACCTTCTCCGGCAAGGTCAGCATTTCTTGCGCAATGTTGCTGATAAACGCCTGATCTCTTGTCTCCAGCGATTGTGCCAGATACAATCCAACCATGTAGAAAGCAATCAGCTGCGAAGAATATGCCTTTGTAGAAGCTACTGCAATCTCAGGCCCTGCCCAAGTAGTGATCACATCATCCGCTTCACGGGCCACCGAGCTGCCCACGACATTCGTAATCGCCCATACTCTTGCGCCGCAGCGTTTCGCTTCACGCAATGCAGCGAGTGTATCTGCTGTCTCGCCGGATTGACTCACAACAATTACGAGCGTATCTTCTGTAATAATAGGGTTGCGGTAACGGTACTCAGAGGCTACATCCGTTTCCACCGGAATACGTGCGAGCTGCTCAATAACGGTCTTGCCGATCAGACCTGCATGGAAGGCTGTTCCGCAGGCCACAATGTGAATCTTGCGAATCGCTTTAAGCTGATCTACCGTCATGCCGATTTCTTTCAGTTGAACAGACTTGCCATCCTCGGAGATGCGTCCAAGCATTGTCTCGCGGTAAGCCTTTGGCTGCTCGTAGATTTCTTTCAGCATAAAGTGGTCAAATCCGGCTTTTTCTGCCGTAATCAAATCCCAATCGACATGAAATATTTCCTTGGAAATACTTTCGCCCTGAATCGACAGCAATTCAACACCACCGCGTGTCAAAATCGCCATTTCGCCGTCATCCAGAATATATACATTGCGCGTATGCTCCAGGATTGCCGGAATATCCGATCCAATAAAGTTCTCGCCTTCGCCAAGTCCGATAACAAGCGGGCTTGCATAGCGGACTGCAACAAGACGATCGGGCTCATATTCAGTGAGCACGCCTAATGCAAATGCGCCGCGCATTCTTTTTACAGCACGTTGGACAGCTTTGACTATATCCCCGTCATACTCGGAAGCAATGAGGTGAGAGATAACCTCTGTATCGGTCTCGGATACAAAATTCCGTCCCTCCAGGCTCAGTTCCTCGCGCAGCTCCAGGTAGTTCTCAATAATCCCGTTATGCACAACAGAAAATTTCGTTGAATTATCCGTATGCGGGTGGGAGTTCACATCCGATGGCTTGCCATGAGTTGCCCAACGTGTATGCCCGATTCCGACAGAACCATGCAGCGGCTGCTCCTGCAGCTTCTCCTCCAGAATAGCCAGACGGCCCTTGGACTTGCTAATCTCCAGACCTTTATCTGTAAATACAGCAATCCCTGCCGAGTCATAGCCACGGTACTCCAGCTTCTTCAAACCTTCCACCAAAATCCCCTGTGAATCTCTCATCCCGATATATCCAACAATTCCACACATATTTATATAGACCTCCGTAACGTTTATTTTTGTCCAAAACGTCTACGAATGCCTGAGCTCATGCGGCCAGAGGCAGTATTCAATTGTCACGTCCCCATTAGCCGATGAAATCGGCATCGTGAACGCATAAGCCCGCACCTGTCTTCCCCGCCGGAAGATCAGTCCATGCGATATTAGAAAAATCAGTAAACCAAATAACAGTACAAGCTTAAAAAAGCTTACACCGACCCTATGGATAAGGAATAGATACTTCGAATCCGTCCTTGGATATAGTCTTCCCCCACAGAATAAAAATTCATGAGCAAACAGACCTCTTCCTAAGAGAACGGACGCTCCTGCATGTTTGAAGCATTCAATATTTAATTCATATATATAGTCAAGTTAAATAAGTTCAGTTTAAGCATCCTGCCGAACCTTTGTCCGACCAGTTGCCCGGCCGTTTTGCGTTTCGGCTTACGGTTTGGATGAATAACCGAAGGGTCCCCGCCGAATGAATCCGAACACCCTCACCTCGTCAGCTTGCCTGAAATCCCGTTGCTTTTCCGTGGCGATTTCCTCGCAAGCTCTGGCGCTTGTATTGCTGTCTGACCTCTATCCTGCCTTTCCTTCTTGAATCATACTACCTATCATATTCATTTTCATGCCGGGTTGCAACCAAAAACTCAAATTCAATCCCCAAAACTACTCAAATGTCCCAGAAATTTCATTCTTAAGCGAGCTAATGTCGTCTGCCATAGAGGATTGTTCACCGTATTAAATGTCTGCCTGCACTGTCGATCTCTGTCCGTCCCGCCCAGCCAAAGCCCTCAGCAGTCCCAGCACATGATGCCGCTTTGCTCCGGCTGGGCATGTTAAAGGACGGATCATCTATAATTTGAGATTGGACGTGAACCGGCACCAAGCTCAAAGATTCTCATTCGGACCTGTTCCAGTCAGCTTATTAACCCAGCTCAGCCTTTACGACTTCAACGATCTGGTCGACATAACGCTGTACAAGATCCTTATCCGGCCCCTCAGCCATAACACGGATTAGGGACTCTGTACCGGACGGACGCACCAATACACGGCCATTGTCGCCCAGCTCCTGCTCGACCGCCGCTACAGCAGCACCAATGGCTTCATTTCCGGCATACAGGCTCTTATCTGCTACACGGACGTTGACCAGCACCTGAGGGAACTTTCTCATCAGCTGCTTTGCCTGAGCGAGCTTGCTCCCAGACGCTGCAAGTGTGTCTGCCAGCTGCAATGCCGTCAGAATGCCGTCTCCGGTTGTATTGTAGTCGAGGAAAATAACATGCCCGGATTGCTCTCCGCCCAGATTGTAGCCGCCGCGTCGCATTTCCTCCATAACATAACGGTCGCCTACTGCAGTCTGTGCTGTCTTCAGACCAATCTTTTCTGCTCCCTTGAAGAATCCGATATTGGCCATAACGGTTGTTACAATCGTATCGTCCTTCAATGTGCCGGCACGTTTCATGGCATCGCCGCAAATCGTCAAAATAAAGTCGCCGTCAACCTCTTCTCCTGCTTCATCAACAGCGATCAGGCGGTCCGCATCACCGTCAAAAGACAAACCAAGATGCGCTTTATGGGCAAGCACCTGCTCGCGCAAATATTCCGGATGTGTCGATCCGACACCATCATTTATGTTTAAGCCGTTAGGCTCTGCTCCCACTGTAATAACCTCTGCACCAAGCTCGCGGAATACGGCAGGCGCCAGTTCATAAGCTGCCCCATGCGCACAATCCAGCACAACTTTTAACCCGGAGAAGCTATTTTTGACCGTTGTCTTCAAGAAGCTGATGTAACGCTCCTTCGCGTCCTCCAGCACCGCAACCGTCCCGATTCCGCTTCCTTCAGGCCGCGGCAGCTCATCCTGTGCTGCATCCATCAGACGCTCAATCTCAAGCTCTGTATCATCGGACAGCTTGAAGCCGTCTCCGCCGAAAAATTTGATTCCGTTATCTTCAACCGGGTTGTGCGAAGCGGAAATCATGACTCCGGCATCTGCGCCCAGTGTACGTGTCAAATAAGCAACCGCAGGTGTCGATACGACTCCAAGACGAATAACGCTTGCCCCAATGGATAGCAGTCCAGCGATCAGTGACGCCTCCAGCATTGGGCCGGAAACCCGTGTATCCAATCCGATGACAACTTTCGGCTTCTCTGCTTGCCCGGCAAGCACATATCCGCCGCAGCGTCCAATTTTATAGGCCAGCTCCGGTGTAAGCTCACGGTTGGCTACTCCTCTGACACCATCAGTTCCAAAATACTTCCCCATGTGTTACTATCCCCTTTAATCTTCAGTAATATAGAACGCTCTCGCTGTTCCCTCCCAAACATTCCTTGCAACTTGCTCCCAATATGTCCCCCCAGACAAACATGCTGCTGCAAACAGCAGTCTCTGCTAGCCCGGCATATCGCAGCTCAGCAACACAATCCAAGCATTCACAAGCAAGCCGGATTCCTGCCATCAGCCTTTTCTCTCTATATGGCTAATCACATCACTTAACCGCCGGAATGCTTCCTGCCGTTATCCAGGCTATTAGAATTAGAGCCGGTATCGGTGTCATTTCCTTCATGATTGCCCTGGTTGCCCGGATGTGTACCGGAACCGTTATTGCTGCCGTTATTGCTGCCGTTACCCTTAGGATCACCAGAATGATCAGTTGGCGGCTCCTCTTCATCATCAGTGACCGGAGCATTCGTCTCCTTGCTGTCGATGATCTCCACAACAGCAGTAAGCTTGGAATCAGCAAGCTCGACAAACGACGGCAGACTGGCTTCAATTGAAATCGTGTGCTTCCCTGGAGCCAGACCGCTCAGATCAGCTGTAAGCTTGAAATCCTTGGCTCCAATCTCGGCCAGATTGCTCGGTGCGCCCCGTACCTGAATGTCCAGCCGGCCGCCTTCCGGTGTGATGAACTTGCTCTCCAGCCCTTCAGACAGCCCTGTAACTTCAATCGGAATTTGCGGCAACGTCCGGGTCTCATATGGTGTCACTTCAATATTCAGCGTGATTTTATCCGGACTGACGGCAGCCAGCCCGTTCATCGGCTTAAGCTCCAGGGTCAGGGCGCCGCTCTCCTTAATCGAAGACAGGTTAACGACAACATTATCAAAATAATCATACTTATTCAATTCTGTCTGCGGCCCGTAGACCGTCACCTTATCCACCTGCGGCTGTACCGATACCAGACTGAGTCCGCTTGGCAGTGAACCGGTATAACTGATCCTTAGCGGCAGCTGCTTCGCAGGCTTATTGATTGGAACCTCAATCTCAACAGTTGACGGCTCTACAACCGCTTTTGGGATTTCCGCGCCGGACTTGTCGTAGACGACAAGCCTCACTCTCTTCTCCGTGACCGTGTTCTCCTCTTTATCAATCGAGACCGCGGCCCTCACAGATCCAACCTGTTCCATATAGTCTGTAGGAAGCGTAACCTGAACCCGGCTGCCCGGTCTGACAACAGGCGGTCCTGCCTTGTAGTCATTGGCTGGTGTCCCGGTGGTCGTCACCTGAACATCAAATGCTCTGGTTTCCAGCGGCTCCAGTTGCACAGACACTCTCGCTGGCGACAGCTCTATAATTTCGACCCGTTTCGGCCCCTTTACCCGGAGCGGCAAAATATGATGGCCATCCTTGATCCCGCTTACGTCGACATAGACCTTGTAGTCATCCTCCGAGGCCGCTAATAAATCCGAAAACGATCCTTTTGCCATAATACGCACAACGCTTGGCTCAAGTAATCGCAAATCATGCTTCGATGCATCCAGCCCTTCCACCTGCACCTTGATCGCCCCGTATTCCTTCGTATCCATCGTGGACGTGACTGCACCAGGTGTCTGAGGGTCAAAATGAACCGTTGCCCATAACAAAACCGCAAGCAAAACCGAAACGACCTTGAGAATGTTGGGATTATTAAGCCACTTATCCATCTTGCCCCCCCTTTCTCTTCCAGAAGGCAACCTTCAACTTTTCCTTGTCCGGATTCGATTTCGGAGACAGCTCCTCGAACAGCTTGGAAATCAGCGATTCCTGCTTGATGTCTCTGACGACCATGCCGCCTGCAGCAAGTGAAATCTGCCCGGTCTCCTCAGACACGACAACTGAGATCGCATCACAGACTTCACTGATTCCGATTGCCGCCCTGTGGCGCGTACCAAGCTCTTTGCTGATGAACGGATTTTCCGACAAAGGCAAATAACAGGCCGCCGCCATAATCTGGCTGCCGCGAATAATGACCGCCCCGTCATGCAGCGGTGTATTCGGGATAAACAGATTGATGAGCAGCTCCGAGCTGATGCTGGATTCCATCCGTATACCAGACTCTATGTATTCATTGAGCCCTGTTTGCCGTTCAAATACGATTAAAGCGCCAATCTTGCGCTCCGATAAATAATTCAATGATTTAATCAACTGGTTAATGCGTTCATGAATTTGGGGATCGGCGCCATTAGAGCGTCCGAACAGTTTCCCTCGCCCCAGCTGCTCCAGCGCCCGCCTGACTTCCGGCTGGAACAGAATGAGAATGACCGTAATAATACCGAAGGTGAACATCTGGCTCATGAGCCATTTTAATGTATACAAATTAAACCACGTGCTGACAGCCCAGGTTGCCGCCAATACAAAAATACCTTTTAGCAGCTGGACGGCACGGGTACCGCGTACAAGCAGAAATAGTTTATATATAATAAAACTGACGATACCCACATCGATCAGATCTTTGATCCAGTCTATCCAGGTCAGCTCAGTAAAATAGCTCATAAAGCCAACTCCTATCGACCCTGTAGAGCCGCTCCAAATTTTATCGCAGATTCATCCTAACCTTATTATCTTCTATATGGAGGTCTGTAAACCCTCTATTTTCAGAAAAAAACCTCCCTGTCACCAGGGAGGCTGTTGTCATTAGTAGGCCAAGCCGCTGACTGTCTTCGACACTTTGTACCATAGCCAATCCAACGCTTGATTAATTTCGCGGTTTTCTCCTACAATCTTCGCCGTGGACGCCATCTTCAGAGAGCCGTCAATAACGGTGAGATTGCCCATTACTTCGCCTTGGATATCTGCCGTTCCATTTTCGATCGTCAAATCGCCGTGAATTTGGACTCCACGCGGCACAATGACGGTATCGCCATCAATAATAATCCGCTGCAGGTCTTCCCCCGCGCCCTTGACAATCAATTCGGTTCCTTGATCCCACATTGCAAAAAAGCTTGTCAGCATGACGAACAAAAAAACAGCTGCTGCCGTAAGTCCGGGATGCCTGCGCACCCAATCTACAAAACCATGCTTTCTTCTTCGAACCAGCGGCATCTGCTGCATAATACTACTTGTCAGCGCACTTACAGCCTGTTCCGAACGCCAGCTGCTCTCCATGCGGCTCTCTGAGAGACCACTAATCATAGCACTGTGCGTGAATGCTTCCGTCCGCTGTAACTGGTCAAACCGCTGTTGGCAGCTTGGGCAGATTTTCATATGCTCTTTCAGCTTAATCTTATCTTCCCTTGGCAGTTCGTCGTCTAAATAATCGTGCATCATGACGATGGCGACGTTGCATTCCATGGCAGCCAATCCTTTCTGTAAAATTGCTCAAAGCAAGCGTAAATCTTTCTTCGCCGTCCTTGACCAAGCAGCTTCGTTCCGCGCAAAAACATAAGCCTGGGGAAAGCTGTTGCAACGATCCTCATCTTATATTTCTAGCTCAACATGCATGCTATAGGATACGTGTCAGCGAGAAATAAGGTTTCACTTTTTTAAAATTAACCCGCTAAAAATTATATATTAAAGCACTCGCTCTAGTTTCTTTCTCAAAAACTCCCGGCCTCTATGAACGCGGGTTTTGACCGTCGTGACGGGCATTCCAAGCACATCACCGATCTCCTGCAGCGACATTTCCTGAAGGTAGCGCAGCACCATGACCGTCTTATATTTAACAGGCAGCGTAGCCATTGCCTGATGGATAATTTGCTGCGTCTCCGAGAGCAGCACCTCGCTCTCCGGTGTACGGTTATCACTTGGAATCATCGAGTAGCCGTCAAGACCATCGTGGTCGGTCGGCTGGGCATCCAGCGAGTAGCTTGGCTTGCGCTTGCGCAGCCGGTCGATACACAGGTTGGTCGCAATACGATAGATCCAGGTTGAAAATTTCAGTTTCTCGTCATATCGGTCAAGATTGTTATGTACGCGCAAAAAAGCTTCCTGCACGACATCTTCCGCTTCCTGGCGGTTACCGAGCATCCGGTAAGCCATGTGGTAAAGCTTCTCCTGATAAAGGCCGACAATTTCAGCAAAAGCCTGCTGGTCGCCTTTCAGAGATAAACGCGCTAAGTGCGCTTCAATAGATATCACGAATATTCCTCCAAACGAGCCAGTTTGGCCGGAGCGTGTTTCAGTTTTTTTGGGAAACCTTTTTGTTACAGGACAAGGCTGGGCGCAAAATGACGTTCGTCATTCGTGCCCAGCCTGTTATTCCATCCTACTGCTTTATGACCAAAACTAAGCCGTTCCCGCCCACCTGGTTGTCCGGTTGCCCGAGCAGCCGGCATGTAGCGGCTTCTATCCTGTATTCCGGAGGCCGGCTGCAATTCCGTTAATCGTGAGAAGCACCTCGCGCAGCAGCTCGGTATCATCCTCATCTTTGGAACGAAGCTCGCGCAGCTCCTGGACCAGCTGTACCTGAAGGTAGCTAAGCGGATCAACATACGGATTGCGGAGGCGAATTGACTCCTGAATAACCGGTACATTGTCCAGAATTTCCTGCTGCCCGGAAATCTTCAGAATCATTTCAGAGGTCAGCTTGTATTCCTGCTCGATCAGGCCGAAAATCCGTGTGCGGATTTCCTCATCTTTAATCATTGAAGCATATTCTCTGGCAATAATCAAATCTGCTTTGGCAAGCGCCATTTGCAGGTTGTCGATCAGAGAACGGAAGAACGGGAAGTTCTCATACATCTGCTTCAATGTCGCCAGTTTTTGCTCGCTGCCGTCCACATATTCGTTTAATGCCGTACCCGCGGCATACCATGCCGGAAGCAGATAGCGGCTTTGTGTCCATGCGAATACCCATGGAATTGCACGCAAATCTTCAAAGCGGTCGCTGTTCTTGCGCTTCGAAGGGCGGGAACCGATGTTCAGCTCGCCAATCTCGGCCAGCGGCGTAGACTCGCGGAAGAATTCCAGGAAGCCCGGATCACGGAAAATAAGATCCTGATACTTATTCTGTGCAGTCTCGGAGATCGTCTTGGCGATTTCCTCCCACTGCTCCTTCGTTCCGTCTTCCAGATTTTGCGGCGGGAATTTCGCCAGACGGGCGGAAGTAATCAGTGCCCAGGTGGCCTGCTCCAGACTGCGGTAAGCAATCCCTTGCATGGAATAGCGGGAAGAGAGAACCTCGCCCTGCTCCGTAATTTTGATTCCGCCGCCAACCGTATGAGGCGGCTGGGCCAAAATGCTGCGGTTCAACGGCATACCGCCGCGTCCAAGCGCACCACCGCGTCCATGGAAGAACTTCAGCATGACATCATAGGCCTTCGCTGCTGCTGTAATTTCTTTCAGCGCTACACGCAGCTCCCAGTTTGCCGTAACCACTCCGCCGTCCTTGTTGCTGTCGGAATAGCCCAGCATGATTTCCTGCAGATCGCCTCTTGCTGCTACTGCGCTGCGGTATACAGGCAGCTCGAACAAACGTGACATAATTGCAGGCGCCGCATGCAGGTCGTCAATCGTCTCGAACAACGGAACCGATTGCAGCGTACAGATCGTAGTGCCATCCGCTTCCTGGCGGAACAGGCCGACTTCCTTCGCGAATACCATAACCTCCAGCAGATCGCTCGCTCCCTGCGTCATGCTGATCAGGTAGCTGGCAATACAGTTTTCGCCAAATTCCTGCTGTGCACGGAATACGGTCTGATAGACATCCAGGCACTCGCGCGTGCTCTCGGAGTAGGTCAGGTAGCCGGAAGTCAGAGGACGAGGGTCCTTCAACAAATTATGCAGCAGTTCGATTTTATCTTCCTCAGACAACGCTGAGTAATCCTCTACGATGTGCATTTTGGACAAGATTTCAGTCATCGCGTTCTCATGTTCCTTGCTGTGCTGGCGGATATCCAGTGCCGACAGATGGAAGCCGAACAGCTCTACCTGGCGGATTATTTTGCGGATATGGGTATCCGCTACATAATCGGCAAAGTGGTGACGCAGGCTGCGGTCAATAATGTACAGGTCCTGCTTCAATTCCTCCGGAGAGTTGTAGCGCTTGTCCGTCCCTTTAAGAGACTCATCACGCGTATTGAACAGTTTTTCAATCATGTAGGAAATTTTAGTGCGGTAAGGCTCTTTTGCGTTGCGGCGGATCTCGACACAAGATACAGTGCCGATCGCCTCTTCATCCTTGCGGATGGACTCCAGCAGCTCTTCCGGAATATTGACAATATTGGTGCTGAAGCTGAGCACATTCATTAATTCCTTGAGAATGGACTCATATTTGTTTAACACCAGTTGGCGCTGCATCGTCAGCGTTTCCCAGGTTACATTGGCAGTTACTGAAGGGTTGCCGTCACGGTCGCCGCCGATCCACGATCCGAAACGGAGATAGGTTGGTACATGCCAGTCGCGGCCCGGATAGTATTTCTCCAGATTGCGCTCCAGCTCTTCATACACGTTAGGCAGCACTTCGAACAAGGTTTCTTCAAAGTAGTACATGCCGTTGCGGACTTCATCCAGAACTGTAGGCTTGCGGTCACGCAGCTCGTCCGTCTGCCAGAGCGTCAAAACCTCATTCATCAGCTTCTCGCGAAGCTTCTCACGTTCACGGTACGTCAGAGTCGGATTATCCAGTTCCATGACATCCGCTGCCATCCGCTTATGAATGTCCATAACAGCGCGGCGCGTAGCTTCTGTAGGATGTGCTGTCATGACAAGCTCAAGGGAGATGCCGGACAGCATTTCCTCGACAGCCTCTACAGCAACGTCCTGCTCCTTCAGCTTTTGGATTGCGCTCTCAATTGAACCCGGCTGAACCGCTTCCCCTGCCGAACGCTCATAATCACGCTTGCGGCGAACCCGGTGGTTCTGCTCTGCAATATTAACCAATTGGAAATAAATCGCGAATGCCCGTATAACCTGGTGGCGAATCTCAGGACTCAAGCCTTCAGTTACTTTCTTGAACTCGTCGTAAAGCTCAGGGAGAAATTCAGCGCGCAGCGTTTTGCTCATTTCCCGGATCTTTTCTACGATCTCAAGAAGCTCCTTGCCGCCCTGGTGGACTAGCACTTCACCCAGAATGTTTCCTAAAAAGCGAACATCCCGTCGCAGCAGATTGCTAGGCTGCGGCCGGTTTGCCGTTACTGTGTTTTGTTCCGACATAACGTTCCTCCTGTATGCATCACTTGCACCGACGCGTTTTCACTTTTTCTATCATACTATAAAATGAAATCTTGTTGAAGTATTTCCTTTAGAACTAAATGAATAAGAATTTGGATGAGGCGTGTGCATCAAAAGAAGCTGCCGTGCAAAATCAGCACGAAGCAGCTCCTTATAAGGGCCAATAGCCAGGCAGGACAAAGGAAAATCATGATTTTCAAAAAAACGCTTTCTTGAAATTCCCTTCAGCAGCATCCGCGAAAATCCCGGTGCATATTTAACCGTCTTAATGAATTTTCACCCATTAGCCAACAGAAAACAAACTGAAGTAATCAACCGGCAAGCTCTTCCTTTTGCTCTTTCTTCGACATTTGCCTTTGTGCCGTAATCAGCTTATAGTAAATGCCCTTCTTCTCCACCAGCTCGGCATGGGAGCCGATTTCAGCAATTTTGCCCTTCTCCAGTACGACCAGCCGGTCGGCATTGCGGAGAGTCGACAGCCTGTGGGCAATCGCAATCGTCGTCCTTCCTTTCATTACCCGCTGAAGCGCCTCCTGAATTACACTTTCCGTCTCAATATCGAGCGCAGAGGTTGCTTCATCCAGAATAAGCAGCGGCGGATCATTCAGAATCGCTCTTGCAATCGCCAGACGCTGGCGCTCGCCGCCGGATATATTGTTCCCGTTCTCCTCAAGCAGCGTGTCATATCCGTCCGGCAGATTAATAATAAAGGAGTGCGCATTAGCGACCCTGGCCGCCCGGATCACTTCTTCCTGTGTCGCGTCCGGCTTGGAGTAACGGATATTATCGAGAATCGTCCCTGTGAACAGGAAGGTCTCCTGAAGCACGACACCGATCCGGGAGCGCATGTCATCCTGCTGGATATCCCGAATGTCTACACCATCAATTGTAATTTGGCCTTCATTCACATCATAGAAACGGGAAACGAGATTGATCAGGGTTGACTTGCCTGATCCCGAATGACCAACCAGACCAATCATTTCCCCCTCGCGAATCGTAAAGGAAACATCCTTCAGCACCGGCTCATAGGACTTATAGCCAAAGTACACCCCGCGGAACGAAACCTCGCCGCGAATCGTATGTCTCACTGCCTTCTCGGCCTCGAGCACCTCCGGCTGCTCATCAATGACCGAAAATACGCGGTCAATCGAAATCAGCGCATTAGCGACCCATCTCGGCATGAACATCATCCAGGCAATCGGACCAAACACCATCGATGCATACATGGTGAACTTGATCAGCTCACCGACATTCATCTGATTGTTCAAAATCATGTTGCAGCCAAGCAGCAGCACAAAATATTGGCCAAGCTGGATCAAATAGTTCGTAATCGGGGCCAGCACATTGAACACGGTCTCGCTTTTAATCGTAGCGGCAGCAAATTCACTGTTGTAGGTGCGAAATCTTTTGATCTCGCGCGCTTCCTTTCCGAACGCCTTGACGACCCGGATGCCGCTCAGCACATCATGCAGAAAAGAGTTTGCCCGGTCATAGATTCTCCACTGCTTGTGGAACAGCTTCCACAATACACGCTTCCAGATATACATGTTCATATAAGCGACGATCGGAGCAGGCAGCAGTACGATGCACGCAAGGCGCCAGTCAGCGCTGAAGAGCAAAGCGCTGGCCGCAATCAGCATGATCAGTTGATAGATTGCGGTTGTGCACAGCTCCTGAATCAATTGCCGGATCCGGTCCGTATCCGCCGTTACCCGGTTCATAATATCTCCCGCCCGTTGCGAGGTCATGAAGCCGAGCGACAGGCTTTGCGCCTTCTCGTACACCATCCTGCGCAGATCGGCGGCAATATTGGAGCTTACATTCGCCATGACGCGTGCCCGGACAATCGACAGCAGTTCACCGATCACAAGACCGCCAATCATAGCCGCAAGCGCGATATAAAACAGCTTCATGCTTGGACTCTGTCCGTCAGGCGGCTGCAAGGCGCCGTTAATCAGAATTTCCTGAAAATACGGCCCTGCAAGTGCAATAACGGAAGCAGCAATCATGACAATCAGCCCTGTAGCAAGCGCCTTCCAATGCAGCTTCGAGACACCAAACAGTTTTTTGAACGCCGCGGCCTTGCTCATGCACCTTGGGCATACGCGGGTTCCTGCCACCAGCCGCCCGCCGCACTTCACACAGGCAGCTTCCTCTTCATTATTAAAAATTCTAATTTTGCGGGCTGCTGATTTATCATTCAGCACCTGCGCAATATAGCCGAAGCGGGCGGCATGCTCCATCGTTGAGCGGACGAGGACACGCTTTCCCTGCTCATCCTCGGTCTCCAGGACAACATTCCCGATGAGCGGAATGACCTTGTATTCCCATGAATCAGCAATGACCCCGGATTCCTTCGCTTCCCCGTTCTCAATGTAAGCCCACTTATGTTGCCCGACAACCAGATAGCCTGCTGCACGGTAGCCAAGCAGCGACAGGTTAGCCGGGACACAATATTCAATTTCTGTTCCGACAGCCTGCACAGCAGCGCTCCTGTCCTGCTCTGCAAGCGAAAAATTCAAATTCATCGGCCTTTACCATCTCCTTCATGCCCGCTCTGTTCGCACAGCACAGACGACCTGCCTGCCTCTTGTTTCTGACAGGCACAACACACTGGCAAGCAGCGTAGTTAAAGCGTACAGCCTCAACCCCTGCAACGATCAGTCTGTCTTTCCACACTCTCAAATGAGCAGGCATTCTGAACGCTTTACTTCCTTACATGCACAACTCTACCATCCGGTATTCCTTGTCCGTCAGCTTGTTCATATCCGGGATCACGAACCGGTTGCCGTCTACATCGGTCACGAGCAGCCGGACCGGAGTTACCAGCTTGGCATTGCCGCCACCGCTTCTGACCGTGAACCGGCATAGTCCTGCGGTCGTCTCCGCCTCCCAGTAGGAGTAGCCGAACTCCTCCTTCACGGTAACCACCTTGCTGATCTCCGGGGTAAAATAGCGGATTTGCAGCTGCTCCTCCAGCAACTGCGCCGTTTCTTCCGGAAAATCCTCCAAACTATGGATCATGCCGATTTCCTTATTTTCAACCGTCCGGACTGACAAATACATGGGTTTATTCGTATGCGGGAAGGAGCAGTGCACATAGACGACCGGATGCGTCTCTTCCCCGACCGTTACGGCCAGCATTTTGCCTTCCGTTTTATGAAATCTTGCATTATCCTTGGTCAGATAATGGATGTCGGCCGCATCGGACAGCGAACCCGCAGCGACCTCCTCCTCCAGCAGTTCCATTGCTTTGGCTGCAGCCGTTTCCTTTTCAGTTGTGGACGAAATCATGCTGAAATCACCTCGCTCATCTTTAAAGCTTCATCATGCTTTTTCACTAATTTATAATAAGCGCCCTCGGCACTCATCAGCGTTTCATGCGTTCCTTCTTCCACGACCTTGCCCTGATCCATCACGACCAGATAGTCGGCATTGCGAAGTGTGGAGAGACGGTGCGCGATGGCAATCGTTGTACGTCCCTTAATGAGCTTATCCAGCGCCTCCTGGATTTGCAGCTCGGTCTCCGTATCCAGAGATGCTGTCGCTTCATCAAGAATCAGTATTTTCGGGTTATGCAAAATCGCCCGTGCAATGGACAGCCGCTGCTTTTCACCGCCTGACAGATTATATCCGGCTGTTCCGACGAGCGTATCGTAGCCGTCCGGCAGCTTCTCGATAAAATCATGGGCATTGGCGATCTTAGCGGCATGAACGATATCCATGACTCTGCAATCCGGGTTGGCGTACGCGATATTTTCCGCAATACTGCCCGAGAAGACGTATACATCCTGTGATACGATTCCAATATTGGAGCGCAACGACTCAGCGGCCAGATCCTTTACATTTATGCCGTCGATTGAGATCGCCCCTTCATTCACATCGTACAGCCGGGAAATCAGGTTGACGAGTGTAGATTTGCCCGCTCCGGAATGTCCGACGACGCCCAGCATTTGTCCTGCTTTCACCTGCAAGGTAACGTCCTTCAAGATCGATTTGTTCGGCTCATAGCCAAATACGACATTCGATACCTGGATCTCACCCTTCATGACCGGAATCCGGATTGCGTCCTCCTTCTCCTTCACATCAGGGTTGGCATCCTGAATTTCAAAAATCCGCTGCGAAGCCGTCATACAGTGTGACCACCAGCCGACGATATTGTTCATAAACTCCACAGGGCCATATAACATATACATATAATTGACAAAGGTCAGTACAAGCCCGAACGAAATTTCACCCCCGAGAATCATCCAGCCCCCGAACGCCCAGATGAGCATGCCGCCCATTTGCGTCAGCACATTGAGCACAGGAAAGATCGTTCCGCTCAAGCGGTTGTAATTTTGCTCCGAGCCGGAGAAGTTCACGTTAGCCCGCTGGAACCGCTCCATCTCCTTCTGCTCCATGCCAAATGCCTTGACGACCCGAACCCCTTTAATGGAATCGCTAATGATGGAGTTCATAGCGGACACCCGGCGGTGCCTGCGCCATGACAGCCGCCACAGCTTGGGGAACACTTTACGCACGAGAACCACGACAATCGGCAGCGGCAAAAGACACATCAGCGTAAGCTTCCAGTCCAGCACCAGCAAAATGACGGTAATTCCGATAATATTCATCGCATTCACAATAAAGTAGGACAACCCGTCAATGAAAAACATCTGCAGCTCTGCCGAGTCGTTATTGACTCTTGTCATCAGTTGCCCGGTCTGCTTCCGCTGAAAAAAGTTCAGCGACAGGCGCTGCATCGCAGTGAAGATGACCGATTTCAAATCAAACACAATATTGGCGGCCATTTTTGCATTGATGATCCCAAATAAGACGCCAAATAATAGCGATAAAGTCCGAAAAACAATGACCAATAAGATGACCAGCCCAATCTGTCCCGCAAAATATCCTTCGCCTTTAAGCGCCTGGTCAAATAAAGCTGTGCCCGTCAAATAAGGAATGACGAGTCCGGTCGCAGAGTTCAGCAGCATCAGCACAATCACGACAAGCACGGAGACTTTATACGGCTTGGCGAATGACAGCAGCCTGACGAACAACGCGCTTTTCTTCATACATTTTGGGCAAATCTCCCGGCCTTCTTCCGGGTAAATCCTCCCGCATTTGGGGCAGGAGGCGCCCTCTCCCTCATCCTCCAGCAGCTCGCTGTCCAGTTCCTCCTGCTGCTTCAGCTTCGTAAAGATTGCCGCCAGCCTGGATGCCTTGGTCATCAGCCCATTGGTAAACGCCGCAATAATTCTCTCCTCGGGAGCTTTCATCACCAGCATGCCGGACGCGACCAGGTTTACTATGAAAACGGATTCAATTTCTCCGATTTTCATCGTCTGAACCGACCATTCTCCCGCTTGCTCATCCTGCCTGCCATTGTTTTTGACAGGAAGCGCATAACCCTTATAGGTCTTTTCCTCATCCGGCTCTTTGAGACTTGTGGCAATAAGCAGCTCGTGGCGGGTCAAGACAAGATATGTATCGAGAAAATGCCCGTCCGTCGTACGATCGCATGTCATCTCGAACAGGATATCCTTCTCCGACCATCCCTGCTGCTGCAGCACCGTTAATTTCTCTTTAGAATGAATAATCATCAACTCCATAGATTGTAACTATTAATGCACAACGTACTGGTCACTCTTTTTTAGCAGTAATTGAATCTTATTTCCGTTTACCTTTTTTGTCAACCTTTGCCTTTTGTAAAAAATGCTTTAAATTGTTTATGCCTCTCCGTGTCGAAACCATGCTTCTGTGCAGGAAGAAACGACGGTAATTTTCCATGTTCATCTACTTCCATGTTCATATACATAGATGATTTTCAGTAAAAATTGATTTTGCAAGGCGGCTAATTGAATAACCGATTGCGGCACTTAGGTATTTATATTTAGCAGCATCCATATTCATCCCTGAAATTTCTTAGTCTGTTTCCCAAAATGGAATGTCTAAAAGTCTGCCTTAAAGTCCTCAAACACACAAAGAGCAGCCTTAAGCTGCTCTCTGCCACAATGATATATTTTCATGATTACAGATATCCGGAGATCCACTGCGCAACCCAATCAATTGCAATCGTTCACGGTGCTGAACGCTCCCAATTCTACAACTATTGCTCCAGTGCGTTTTCCTTGTCCAGACGCATATCCCTGGAATCTCCGGTGACCTTGAGGAAGCCGGTTTTCGTGCATAGAACCTGATCCATAGCGGTTATTTGCTCAATCGCTCTGCTAAGCCCTTTTTGATTTCTCGTCTTGACATTGAGCTTCATCTCGGTAATTGTCACGGCTGGCTGGTCCTGCTTCAGCTCTTTCTCCGAGCTGAACTTCACATGCACGACCTGAATCTTCTCCTGCTCGAGCTCTGCGAAGATCGCACTTGTCACACCCGGCTTATCGACAATCTTGACCATCACCTCGTGATGTCTGCGATGACGCAGCATTTGCGTCTCAATTTTGTTGAGCAAGAATAAGCTCACGAGTACAATTACGGTTGCCAGAACGGATGTAAACAAAAATCCGGCTCCTACACATAAGCCGATTGCAGCCACGACCCAGATCGAGGCCGCTGTCGTCAGTCCGGATATCGTAGAGCCCGTTCGAAGAATCGCTCCCGCGCCCAAAAATCCGATCCCGCTGACAACCTGTGCCGCCAGACGGGCCGGGTCCATTCGCACATTAGCCTCTTCTACAAATGCCGTGAATCCGTAAGCAGACAGCAGCATAATAACTGTAGCCCCGATGCATACGAGGATGTGCGTTCTCAAGCCCGCTGCGTGATTGCTCCATTCCCGCTCCAATCCGATGAGACCGCCCAACGCGGCGGATATCAATATCCGGAGCGTCAAATCCCACTCTGATATATGCCATACACTTGCCACCTGTTCAGCCTCCTTTTTTCACTAGTATGAGTTGTTCCATAGTCTTGGTGTACCGACAGATACCGCCAGTGCTCCGGCCCTCAGCGTCGCATCAATCTCCTGCTGGTTGCTGATGAGCCCTCCGGCTACGATCGGAAGGTCGGTCATTGTTGTCATCTCTGCAATAACGCGCGGCATAATGCCAGGCATTGCCTCAATAGCATCCGGCTTGCAGGATTCAGCAGACTTGATGCCTCTACCCAATGCGCTGCTGTCAATCAGGAAAACTCGCTGAATGGTCATCAGCTTCATTTCCTTCGCAATTCGGATGACCGCGCTTTTGGTCGAAATAATCCCGCTCGGCTGAACATGCTGTGCCACATACGCAACTCCGCTGCGATCAGGGGCAATTCCCTCAATAAACTCCATATGCAAAAACACATGCTTGCCCGCCTGCTTCAAGCGGTCGACGATCGCCTTCACCGAGAAGATGGTTCCGCACAGAAGAAAAACCACATTGCATTGGCTATGCAAGGCCTCTTCTACCCCTTCTTCCTCCTCTACAGCGGCAATGACCTGATGCTCGACAAGGTCCACGATGGGATACATCGCTTCAACCCCTCCCTGATGGTTGCTGCAGTTGAACGACCGGCCTTTCAATTTCCAATCGACCCCCAGCCATATAGCAATCATTATAAGACAATTGGGACAGTTTTGCTGCATCTTTTTCTGCCAATTAGTGATTAACGCCATCTTGCCGTGCACGTATCATCCCTGTTCAAGGCCGGGCGGGGACCTATTGTCAAACGGATTTCCATTCATTTCGGCGCGACGTCTTCAAGCTATGATGCTTCAGACGGTGATGTAAAGTACAATAAGCATAAAAGCATATTCATCCGTTCTGCCCGATGATACGGTTAAACTCTAATTTTATCACAGGAGGGATTGTATGAGCAGAGCCTGGAGTTATCCGCTTCTATTCATTTTCAGCTATGCTGCAGGTCTGGTCTGTTTTAAAGGAGCTGCAGCCGCAATGAACATTCCGGAAGAGAGCGAGTACCAGCTGTTACACACCGGAATTGTCCTGTTCTATATTTTTAATATAATTCCGGCGTACAGCATCATCACCTATTTGATACATCGGCTGGCCAACAAGCATTCATTTCTGATGAAGGCAATCTCCCTCGTCCTGTTCGGCATTTTCCCGGCGACCTTTGTCCCTGTATTCGGGTTTGGGTTCGGGCATTTGACCGCACAATATTTCACATCTGAAATGGCGGTTCTGCTTTATGCTTACTTTACCGGATCAGCGGTCGTATTCTCTATCGGCTCAAGTTTCATTGAGCGGCTGGTGTCCGGAGGTGCCGGCACCAAAAAAGCGTAAGTTAACTCCGCTCGTGTCTGAATCCCCAAGCAGATTTCGCTTACGCTTCATGCTCTCCTGCACCCGTGCTCCCTGTGCCTGGTCGCCTTTATCCCTTATAATCAGCCTCCTGAGCCGCAGGCGTTACTGCCTCATGAAGCAGCTGATCAAGCTCCTGCGCATATTTCATCCTTTCTGCTGCTGTGTAATGAAGCTTATCGGCCAGGAATTGGATCGCTTGCTCCTTATGCAACTTGACCTGCTTTATATCGAAAAACAAAGCTCCTGTACGACGCACAAAAAAGTCGGCAGGCTTCAAAACCATCTCCTGCTCGATTCCATACCGCAATGCTGCATATAGCCCGGCAGGCATCCCGTAGCTTTCCGCTTCGCCGCTCCGGTCCGCGATCAGCTGATATACCTTTGAAATATTGGCTCCATAACGCCTGGTGAGCAGCTCAGCCGTCTGCCCCGTCAGGCCAAGCTTCATGCCTGCTGCGATTTGCTGCTGCAAAAATGGTGCAAAGCCTGCCGAACCCCCAACCTCCCCACCGGAGAGGGGCAGCTTTTTTGTCAGGCATCCCTGATAAGTTCCCGCTCCTTCAGCCTCAAGCTCCTGCTGCAGCATATCCGTCACATGCTCCGCCATTTTGCGGTATCCCGTAAGCTTGCCGCCCGCAATCGTGAACAAGCCGGATTCCGAGTGAAGAATTTCGTCCCGGCGCGAAATTTCAGACGGCGATTTGCCCTCCTGGTAAATAAGCGGACGCAGGCCCGCCCAGCTCGACTCCACATCTGCGGCAGTCAGCTTCAGTTCAGGAAACATATAGTTGGCTGCTTCCAGCACATAATTCCGGTCCACATCTGTCATCCGGGGATTGGCACGGTCGGCGCTGTAATCCGTATCTGTCGTTCCGACATAGGTTTTGCCGTCCCGGGGAATCGCGAACACCATGCGGCCGTCCGGAGTATCAAAATAAATGGCCTGATGAAGCGGGAACCGGTTCCCGTCAAATACGAGGTGAATCCCTTTGGTCAACCGGAGCATTTTGCCCTTTTTGGAACGGTCCTTTTCACGCATAAGATCGACCCAAGGTCCGGTGGCATTCACAATTTTACGTGCCCGTATGAGAAAAGACTCTCCGCTGATCCGGTCGCTCACCAGCACTGCTGTCAGCTTGCAGCCCTCATAATGGAAATCCTCCGCCTTAGCATAATTGACGGCCTTCGCCCCATGCTCCACAGCCTTTTTCATTACTTCAATCGTCAATCGGGCATCATCCGTCCGGTACTCCACGTAATAGCCGCCGCCCTTCAGACCGCCCCTTTTGAGCAGCGGCTCGCGACGTGCCGTTTCGTCCGGGCCGAGCATTTTGCGGCGTTCGCTTTTTTTCACTCCGGCCAGATAGTCATACAGCCGAAGGCCGATTGACGTTGTAAATGCACCAAACGTTCCTCCCTTGTAAAAAGGGAACAGCATCCATTCCGGTATTGTCACATGGGGGCCGTTCTCATAGACAACCTCCCGCTCCTTGCCTACCTCGGCTACCATTTTAATCTCGAATTGCTTGAGGTACCGCAAGCCGCCATGAACAAGCTTGGTGGAGCGGCTTGATGTGCCCGCTGCAAAATCCTGCATTTCCACAAGCCCTGCTTTCATGCCACGGGTCTGCGCATCCAATATGATGCCTGCCCCTGTAATTCCCCCTCCAATTACGAGCACATCCAGTTCCTCTGACGCCATCGCCTTCAAGGTCTCCAACCGCTTCTCTGCTGCAAATTGCTGTTCCATGATCTATGCCTCCCTTAGTCGCGAATCGTAAGCGTATTATTTAAAAGCCATTGAGGCCTTGAGCGCTTTTTTCCAGCCGTTGTACAGCATACGCCGCTTCTTCGCCTTCATTTCGGGCGTATAGCACTTTCCTGCGCTCCAGCCTGGGGCAATATCCTCGCAGCTCTCCCAGAATCCGACTGCCAGACCCGCCAAATATGCCACTCCGAGGGCTGTCGTCTCATTAATAACGGGCCTCTCCACCGTTACCCCAAGCAGATCGCTGTGAAACTGCATCAGAAAATCATTCCGTATGGCACCACCGTCGACACGGAGCGTGGACATTGCGATCCCGACTCCGCCTCCATGGCATCCAGCACATCCTGCTCTGGTAAGCGATTGATTCCAACACGGCACGGATAATATGCTCCTTGGTTGTTCCCCGGGTCAGGCCAAACATCGCCCCGCGAACGCGCGCCCCTCCCTCCCTGCCCAGCCCCAGTATTCTTTTAAAAAGCATTGTGCGCCAAACGTTGCTGGCGGAGAGGAAATGTCTTGTTCGGAGAAGCGGAGCGTTCGCATTTGGCTCCCGGATGGATTCCTTCAGAATCCAGTTCAGTTCCATCCGGGGGTCAAGAAGCGATCGGAGAACAAGACATTCCCTCGCAGCCCCATCACACCACCCACGCACGCACGAATGCCCCTCCTTCCCTGTCCAACCCCAGTAATCTTTTAAAAAGCATTGTGCGCCAACGTTGCTGGCGAAGAGGGAATGTCTTGTTCGGAGAAGCGGAGCGTTCGCATTTGGCTCCCGGATGGATTCCTTCAGAATCCAGTTCAGTTCCATCCGGGGGTCAAGAAGCGATCGGAGAACAAGACATTCCCTCGCAGCCCCATCACACCACCCACGCACGCACGCCCCTCCCTGCCCAGCCCCAGTAAATCTTTTAAAAAGCATCGTGCGCCCACGTTGCTGGCGGAGAGGGAATGTCTTGTTCGGAGAAGCGGAGCGTTCGCATTTGGCTCCCGGATGGATTCCTTCAGAATCCAGTTCAGTTCCATCCGGGGGTCAAGAAGCGATCGGAGAACAAGACATTCCCTCGCAGCCCCATCACACCACCCACGCACCGCCTTTTTAAAAGAAAACGCAAAAAGAACACACCCCACCCGTAACAGGTTTGATGTGTTCTCCAAGTCTCCTCACATGAACTACCTACCCCGACTATACGTACTCAGACACATAATTGTCAAGAATAAGTTGTTTTTGAAAGAGTTGTTCCTCAGTTGTGTTTTTCCTGGCACAGCCTGGCTTTTGATTAAGCCTTAGGCTTCAAATGCCACATCAGGCTTTGGAAATCTCCATTCAGTCCGTTCACCGGAAGTCCGGCATACATCAGGTAATCCCCGCCGTATACCTCGCCGTTGATTTCGTAATCCGCCTCCGGGTTCAAGCCTTGCAGGCGCAGACGCTTCAGCGGCGCGTTTGGCTCAGCAAGCACACGGAAGTAGAAGGCAACAGCTTCGGTCTGATCTTCCGAAACAATGACCCAAGCCGTATCATTGCCTTCAAACGGGCTCAGCAAACGATACTGATTCCCGAACTGAACGAGGGAACGAAGCTGCTTATACTGTGCAACCTGCTCCTTCACGATCGCTTTTTCCTCATCCGTGAAGCGGGTCAGGTCAAGCTCATAGCCAAAGTTGCCGGACATTGCCACGTTGCCGCGCATTTCAAGCGATGTAATACGGTGAACCTGATGGTTCGGTACTGCCGATACGTGTGCGCCCATCGTGCTGATCGGGTACACCAGGCTTGTGCCGTACTGAATCTTCAGACGGCTGACCGCATCGGTGTTGTCGCTTGTCCAGGTTTGCGGCATGTAATACAGCATCCCCGGATCGAAGCGGCCTCCGCCGCCAGAACAGCTCTCGAACAGAATGTGCGGGAATTGCGTGGTCAGACGCTCCAGCACGCGGTACAAACCGAGAATATAACGGTGCGCTGTCTCGCGTTGACGCTCAGGTGCGCGTCCGGCGGAACCGATTTCCGTCATGTTGCGGTTCATGTCCCATTTCACATACGTAATCGGAGCGCTGCTCAAAATAGCTGCCAGCTGTTCCGTAATTGCATCGCATACATCTTCCCTGGAGAAGTCCAGAATGAGCTGCTGGCGTCCTTCGGTTCTTCTGCGGCCCTCTACATGCAGGCACCAGTCCGGGTGCTGACGGTACAGGTCGCTGTTCGGAGAAATCATCTCCGGCTCAAACCACAAGCCAAATTCCATATCCATGTTGCGCACACGTTCAGCCAGGTCATTCAAGCCGTTAGGCAGCTTGCGCTTGTCGACGACCCAGTCACCCAGGGAGCTGTTGTCGCCGTCACGCTTGCCGAACCAGCCGTCATCCAATACGAACAGCTCGATGCCAAGCTCAGAGCCTGCTTGGGCAATTTGCTCGATTTTATCCGCTGTAAAATCAAAATAAGTCGCTTCCCAGTTGTTTACCAGCACAGGGCGCGCCTTGTCGCGGAACTCGCCGCGGCACAGACGCTCGCGGTACAGCTTGTGATAGTTGCGGGACATGCCGCCAAGACCTTCGGCCGAGAACACCATAACCGCTTCCGGAGTCTGGAACGACTGGCCCGGCTCAAGCAGCCAGCTGAAATCAAACGGCTGAAGTCCCATCGTCACGCGGGTTGTTCCATAAGGCTCGACCTCTGCCTGCGCAGAAAATCCGCCGCTGTACACCAGGCTGAAACCGTAGACATCGCCTTGATACTCATTTGCATTCTTGGAGACCAGAGCAATAAACGGGTTATGCTGGTGGCTGCTGGAGCCTCTGCGGCTCTCCACACCTTGAACACCGGAAGCCAGCGGGCGGCGCTCCATATAACGCTCTCTTGCCCAAGTTCCCGACAGATGGATCAGATCATAGTCGTGATGCTCCAGATCAACTGCCATGCTGAGCACACGAAGCAGCTTAATATCTTCGGAGCCAACATTTTCAAAACGCACAGAACGGGCAATCGCATCCACGTCTCTGAACACAGAGTAGGACAACGTAATTTTCAGACCTGCCAGCTTGTCCAGCAGTTCAATCTCAAGCGTTTGAGCTTCGCCGCTTTCCTCCACATAAGTAGCCGGAAGTCCTTCAAGCTGTGGCTTGCCGTCTATAATCCGGTGGGCTACGTAAAGCGCCTCCGATACCGTTGATCCGTCAGGACGCTGAATTTGATAAGCCGGGTGGCGCAGATCGCCTGCACCGTAAGCAGGATATTCCTGCGGTAGTGTATCAAGTGAAACCCTCATGTCATCCGGGGATGAGTTCGGGGAAAATGAGCATCTTTCCTGAAGCTGCAAAATTCGTCCAAGCTGCTGCTGGCGAAGCTTCGGGCCCCAGTACACATGAGCCGGAATGCCGCTGTTGATCAGTTGTATCACATAGCTTGCACGTTTGCTTTGCAAATGAAAAACGCGTTCATTGGAATCGAAATGGATAAGCATTACAGTCCTCCAACCTTTTAGTAAAATTATTATGTAGAAGTGAGCAGAGGTTATAAAACCCTTATTAACACTATACTTGAGCACTCTGCGATGATCAATTCATTTCTGCTTGCCGCTGCGTGCGGTATTTGCCCGGGGTTGTTCCTGTCCATGTTTTAAACGCATTCTGAAAAGCGCTTGGCTCCGAATAATGCAGCAAATAGGCAATTTCTCCAATCTGGTATTCCGGCTTCGCAAGATAAGCCGTAGCCAGTTCCTTCCGCGCCCTGGCCAGCATCTCATTGAACGTTGTGTTCTCCTCCTTGAGTCTTGCCTGCAGCGTACGCTTGCTCACCCTGAATGCCCTGGAGCAATCGGTCAGCAACGGAAGCCGTTCGGGCATCTTTTTCAATATCCAGCTGTACAGTTCATCCGAAAAAGGACGGCCCTCCTTAAGTCTGTCCATAGCTTCCTGCGCCAACTGCTCGAACATCCCCAGCAGCCGCTGGTCAGCCAGAACGACCGGATAATCCAGTGCTTCCCTGGAAATGACCATCTTATTTTCATCTCCATGAAATTGAGGCTGAACACAGAAAACATCGTTATAGATCTCAGGTCCGCCCGATGGGGCGTGCCTAAAATAAATGCCATGAATCCGGATCGGCCGGCAGCCCAGTTTGAGCATCAAATGATATAACGAGCTGGCCATGTCCTCAATGCATAACCGGGACGGCGTTTTTAGCGGGTTCTGATGCAAAAAAGAGATGCCTGTCAGCTCCCCTTCTGTCTCCCAGCTAATGTTATAGCCGCTGCAGGTCACCGTATTATATTTTTGAAAAGCACGCAGTGCTTCACCAATTGTCGAGCTGTGCAGCAGGACGTAGCCAAGAATTCCTAAATCCGACAGGTCAGCTGCCTGCCCCTGAAGCAGGCCAAAGGCATCGTCACCGGTAAACTCGGCGGCTGCTTCAACGATCCGCTCAAACTCCTCTTCGGGAATCCTTCCCTCGGCATCCTGCAATAGCGTTCTGTCTACCCCTGCAAAACGAAAAAACTCCTCCTGGTCACAGCCCTTAAGCGCCAGAGCTTTCAGCACCGAATAAAAGAGCGAGACGGATACACTGTATGTATTCAATTCCCCGGCCTCCTTTGCGCGAAAGAACATGATTTCTGCGCATGATATCATACTCACGCAGATTGTTGCCCTTTATGATAAATGTATACAGATACAGTCATGCTGTATCTTTTTATTTTACCATTGAAACTTGAACGAGTGAATGGAACGGGCAGACATCCATGTACAGATGGGAATGCGATGCCCGTTCAGAAAGAAGGCCACCAATGAAAACCAATCATATTGCCATTATTATCGGTCATCCTGATTCAGCAAGCTACTGCTCAGCATTGGCCGCAGCTTATGCCAAGGGAGCCAATGCGAGCGGAGCAGACGTGCGCTTTATCGATTTAAGCCGGATCAGCTTTAATCCCAACCTGGAGTACGGTTATCGCAAACGGACGGAGCTGGAAGCCGATTTACTTGAAGCCCAGGATACCATCCGCTGGGCGGATCATCTTGTGTTCGTTTATCCGATCTGGTGGGGTACAATGCCGGCCATTTTGAAAGGATTTATTGACCGTGTGTTTTTACCGGGCTTTGCCTACAAATATCGGCCAAACTCTATGCTGTGGGATAAGCTTTTGGAAGGGAAGAGCGCACGCCTGATTGTGACGATGGACACCCCGCCATGGTATAACCGTCTGGTATACAGACAAGCGGGCCACACCGTCATGAAGCGGGCAACGCTGCAATTTTGCGGAATCAAGCCGGTACGCATTACGGAGATCGGTCCGGTCAAGGGCTCATCAGACCAGAAGCGGGCACAATGGCTGTCCCGGATTGAAGCACTAGGGGCAAAACGGCATTAGACAGCTGCCGCGCACAAAGAGCTCCAGCAAGAATGAATGTATCCGCTCTTGCTGGAGCTCTTGCATGATTCAGACCTGGACCTGAAAAGGCACGAGGCTCATCTGCAACATAACTGGTGAATCGTCTACGTCCGTCTGCAAACGCAAGTCCGGCGCCGGGGAGAATCAGATGTGCCTTCAGCCCATACAACTCTAACCTTTAGACGCCTGACTTGGCTTGCGCTGCTCAACCGATGTCTGACTCTCCTCCAAAAAAGCTGCAAACAGCTTCGTCATTGATCTGTCTCCTGCCGCTGCCATGTTTTCGGGATGCCATTGCACCCCGATTGCAAACGTACTGCCCCTGAGCTCTACTCCCTCAATCACACCATCAGGTGATATTGCAGTCACTTGCAGCCCTTGGCCCAGCAGATGCAGCGACTGATGATGCAGACTGTTCACCCGGACCCCGGCCCCACCAAAAATATGAGCAAGACGGCTGTTCGCAGCAAGCAAAACCTCATGCGTATCCCGGCTTCTGGGAACCCCCTTCTGCACATGCTCCAGCGCTCCTTCATATTGGCTGGGCAGATCCTGATAAAGTGTGCCGCCAAGCGCAACATTGAGTACCTGTGCCCCACGGCAAATGGCGAGCAGCGGCTTATCCGCGTCTATAACGTAGCGAATCGCTTCCAGTTCGATTTGATCGCGAAGCGGCAGCGTCTGACCCAGTTCAGCAATGGCTTCTTCTCCATATGCAGACGGTTCAATGTCCTCTCCTCCCGTAAAAATCAGGCCATCGCAAAGATCGATCAGTTGTTTGACCGTTTCAATTGAAGCCAGAGGAAGAACAATGGGCAGGCCGCCCACGGCTTCTACCGCACGGTAATAGTCCTGATGCACATAAACCCCTTCGCTGTTCGCATTCAGTCTGGCTAATGTGCTTGTAATGCCAATTACAGGTTTCATAGCAAGCTCCTTTTCATTCTATGAATGTAGCCCGGCTATACCAATCAATGGCCAGACTACTGGCGGGTATCCAGCGCATCGCGCAGACCGTCCCCTACAAAATTAATGGAAAGCACAGTCACCAGAATCATTGCTCCCGGCGGCACCCATAGCCACGGCTGATCAGTTAATACCGTTAATGATTGAGCGTCTGTCAGCATATTCCCCCAACTTGCTGTCGGAGGCTGAACGCCCATGCCGAGAAAGCTTAAACCTGCTTCACTCATAATCGCAGAAGCGACGCCGAAGGTTGCATTCACAATTATGGGCCCAATGGCATTGGGCAATATATGCTGAAATAATATTCTTGGCGTGCTCAGCCCAAGGGCCACACCCGCATGTACGTAGTCAAGCTGCTTGATCGCCAGCACACTGCCCCGGACAAGCCGTGCGACGCCGGGCCAGGAGAACAGGGCGAGTACGAGAATAATCGTTGTCATATTTGAGCCTAGTACACTGATGACCACAAGAATGACCATCAGAAACGGAAATGCCATAAACATATCCGTAATCCGCATAATAACCATATCCACCCAGCCCCCAAAGTAAGCGGACACAATGCCGATCAGCGTCCCGGCAGTCACGTAGAGAGCGACCGTCACAAAGCCGACGATCAGGGAAATTTGCGTGGCATAGATCAGGCGGCTCACAACATCGCGTCCCACCTGGTCGGTCCCCAGCCAATGTTCTGCGGAAGGAGGGGCTGAGAATACTCCTGTTACTTCTTTCGGATCATGAGGGGCGATCCATGGTGCAAGCAGTGCCGTGAGAATGAGCAGCATCGTGATGACGAGACCGGCGATTGCCAGCTTATGACGGATAAACCGGCTAAGCAGCTGCTTCAATCCCGTATCCTCCGTCTCCGGCAAAGCTTTGTCAGCAAGGAACTCAGCAGACACCGGGCCTTCTTTGAGCTCATACGGAGATAATGCCACGATCGGATCATCCTCTCTATGTATATTGAATGCGCGGATCAGCCGCTGCGTAAAGCAGGTCGGTCAGCAAATTTGTGGACAAAACAATGAGCGCCGCCACCAGATTCAGCCCCATAAGAATCGGATAATCACGGGATAGAATTGATTGAATCGTCAACTGGCCGATGCCCGGCCACTGGAAAATCTGCTCAATGAGAATACTGCCGCCCAACAGCAGCGGAATTTCCATTGCAACGACGGTGATGATCGGAATGAGTGCATTGCGCAGCGCATGCTTGTTAATGACGTGAAAGGGATGCAGTCCTTTGGAATTCGCTGTGCGCAGGTAATCCATTTTCAGCACATCGAGCATGCCCGCCCTCACATAGCGTACTTTTTTCCCTGCAATGACAATGCCCAGCACAAATACAGGCAAAACCATATGGCGGAGACGATCCCAAAAATCGCCCGGACCGCCCAGCGTCATCATTCCGCCCGTAGGAAAGAGCTTGAATTGAACCGCACAAATATAGATCAGCCCCAGGCCCAGGAAAAATTGCGGGATTGAGGTGCCAATAAAGGAGAGCCCTGTCATGATGTAATCGAACTTCGTGTTTTGTTTAACGGCACTAAGGATACCGACCGGGATGGCAATAAGCAGCCCAAAAATTAACGAGGCGGAAGCCAGCAGCAATGTAGGCCCGAGTCTTTCCCCGATTATGGTTGTAACCGGCGCATACGAGCTGAAAGAATAACCCAACTGGCCCTGAAGCAGGTTCAACAGCCATTTAAAATATTGCAAAATTACAGGATCATTCAGACCGAGCAACTCTTTGCGCATCTCCAGCATTTCCACAGGTGTATTCGGGTCAATGAACATATCTACCGGGTTGCCGGGCGCAAGCTTAATAATGAAATAATTAAGGATTGTAATCCCAAACAGAACAGGGATGGCGATCAGAATCCGGCGTATGATGTATTGAAGAATGGCTGATTACTCCCTTCTCTCCTCTATCAGGCAAGTGGGTAATGGCAGGCAACCGCATGCGCATCTGGGCCTAATGCAGGTTCTTCGCTGCGGCACACCGCCTGCACATAAGGACACCGCGTATGGAATCTGCAGCCGGCTGGCGGATGGGCAGGAGACGGCACATCGCCTTGGATGACAATGCGTTTATCCCCCCGCAATGTGGGATCCGGCTTCGGGTAGGCCTGAAGTAAAATTTGCGTATACGGATGCTTGGGACTGCGAAACAACTCGTCCTTATCCCCGATCTCCACGATCTTGCCCAGATACATGACCGCAACCCGGGTACTGATATATTTCACTGCGCCGATCCCGTGGGCAATGAACAGATAAGTCAAGTTCAATTCCTGTTGCAGATCAGCAAGCAGGTTCAAAATTTGCGCCTGAATCGACACGTCAAGTGCAGATACCGGCTCATCGCACACAATGAGCTTAGGCTCGAATGCGATAGCCCGGGCGATGCCGATCCGCTGGCGCTGGCCGCCTGAGAACTCGTGCGGATACCTGTTTTTGTAGGCTTTAGGCAGCCCCACCATATCAAGCAGCCGGTTGACCCGCACCTGTACTTCAGAGCGCGGCACCAATTTATGCGCGATATAGGGCTCTGCCAATATATCAGCCACCCGTTGGCGAGGATTGAGTGATGCATAGGGGTCCTGGAAAATGATTTGGAGCCGCGTACGAACTCGTTTTAACTCTTTTTGCTTCCGGGAGGTGATATCCTCATTGTCAAACCATATCCGCCCCTCATAAGGGTCCTCAAGCCGGACAATCGACCGGCCGAAAGATGACTTGCCGCAGCCTGATTCGCCAACAAGTCCCAGCGTCTCACCTTCATAGATGCACAGACTAACGTCGTCCACTGCCTTTACATGACCGACAGTGCGGGAGAAGACGCCTTTCTTTATCGGATAATAGGTCTTGAGCTGTTCAATTTGAAGCAGCGGGGAAGATGCAGTCATCATACGCCAGCCTCCTGATGCTGAAAATTTGCCGAAACGGGCAAAGGTGACGCTTGCTCCTGGACGATCCAGCACCTCACTTGATGCTCTCCACCTACGCTTTCCAGCTGAGGCTGCTCTTGCCGGCATCGCTCAGCAGCCCATTCACAGCGGGTATGAAAACGACAGCCCTTGGGCATTTTGCGGATTGAAGGAACGGTACCTGGTATCGCCCGCAGCCGCTCGTTCTCTCCCTGAACCCGGGGGATGGAGGCCATCAATCCTTGAGTATAGGGATGCTTCGGCTCACGGAACAGCGTGAATACATCCGCCTCCTCAACAATTTGGCCGGCATACATGACGACGACCCGATCCGCCATCTCTGCCACAACGCCCAGATCGTGGGTAATCAGCATAATAGCGGCCCCGCTTTCTTTGCGAAGCGACTTCATAAGCTCCAGAATTTGCGCTTGAATCGTAACGTCGAGCGCTGTCGTCGGCTCATCGGCAATGAGCAGCCTGGGCTTGCAGGATAGTGCCATGGCAATCATGATTCGTTGGCGCATTCCTCCGGAGAGCGTATGCGGGTAGACACTCATCAAGTCTTTTGCCTGAGGCAAGCCGACTTTTTTCAGCATTTCCATCGCATATGCTTTGGCTTCACGGCGTGACAAACTTGTATGGCACCGAATCATCTCTACCAGTTGATGACCTATAGTCAGAACGGGATTCAGCGAGGTCATCGGCTCCTGAAATATCATCGCAATCTCCTTTCCCCGCAGGGAACGAAGTTCCTTCTCGGATTCGGCAACCAGATTCCGGCTGTTAAAGCGGATTTCACCCCGCCTGATTCGCCCATTTTGGCCGAGCAGCCTCATGATGGATAACGAGGTCACGCTTTTACCGCAGCCGGATTCACCGACAATGCCTATCGTCTCCCCCGCCCTCAGACTAAAGCTGACATCCTCGATAGCGGCTACTTCTTCACGCCCGTTCCAAAATACAGTCTGCAGCCGATCAATTTCCAGTAAATGAGTGATAGGGTTCACCGTCCTTCTCACAGAATGACCCGGCTAATGGCCAATGCTTCATACAAGAACCGGCGCCTGCACATCTTGCGGAATCGCCGGTACATAAGGCTTGCCCTGCGTCGACTGCAGGAACTCCGTTCGGGCTGCGTCAACTCCATGTCCGCCGTCAGTCAGCAGCTCATAAGCTGCCAGCGCAAGCAGCTTGGCGGCATGATGCATGCCCTTGAGGCCGATCTGCGAACCAAAAGCTGCGGTCGCCTGCCAGGTATGCACTTGAACGCCTAATGGCGCACAGGTCGTCGTGATCTGACCGACCGGAGTAATCCATGACACGTCTCCTACATCGGTAGAACCGCCGCCGGTTGTCTTTACCGACGGCTTGTAATCATAGAAACCAGTGGGCAGCAGCTCGTCCGCTTGCAGTCCCAGCTCCTGCTGGCGCTTCCTCGCAGACTGCTCTAAGGATTCATCCAGCGTAGCGGCCAAATCTGCGGCTAATTGCTGATCTTCTGCTGAGAAATCCAGCGCACCTGCTTCATGCTGCTGGTTGGCAAGCAGCCGGTTCAGTGTCTCGTTTATGTTCAGATCATAAGCACCTGCTTTGATCTTCCAGGATACCGATGTTTCCGTCATCATGGCGGCGCCTTGCGTAATTTTGATTAACCGCTCCAGCAGTTCATCGACATGCTCCCGGTTCACACCACGCAGGAAATACCATACACTCGCCTGATCAGGAACAATATTGGGCGCTTCGCCCCCGTTCGTAATCGTATAATGAATACGCGATCCTTCAGGAACATGCTCGCGCAAATAGTTTGCGCCAATATTGGCCAGCTCGACAGCATCCAGGGCACTGCGTCCCAGATGCGGGGCCACCCCGGCATGTGCGGCACGGCCTTTGAAGAAAAACTCAATCGATGTTAACGCCGATGTAGGAATACTCCACGTTGTATTCGAGCTCCCCGGGTGCCAGGTCAGCGCCGCATCCACATCATCGAAAATACCCGCTCGCGCCATGAAGGTTTTACCGGACAGCACCTCTTCAGCCGGGCAGCCGTAATAACGGATTGTACCGCTCAGTCCTTCATCGTCCAGACGCTGCTTCAGGCCAATAACGGCTTCCACGCCAGCTGTTCCGAGCAGATTGTGTCCGCAGCCGTGGCCGGGACCGCCAGGGATAATGGCTTCACGGACCGCGCTCACCTTCTGCGAAAGCCCTGGAAGCGCATCATACTCCCCCAGAATACCGAGTACCGGACTTCCGGAACCGTATTCAGCTACGAAAGCCGTCGGGACGCCACCGATGCCGGAGTTGATGCGAAACCCCGCTGCCTCCAACGTTTCACGCTGCAACTTCGAGGCGAAAGCTTCCTCGTATGCCGGCTCAGGACGCTCCCATATACGAAGTGCCAGCTCCTCATAGGTACTTTTATTGGCATTGAGCCATTCAACCAGCTTCTTTTTGCCCATGCGCGATCCCCCTATTTTTTCAAATCCCATTCGTTAATGTTATTAAACATCCCGATATCGCGAGGCTTTCCGACAAGTACGTTTTTGGATACGGCAAGCAGCCTTTTTTCAGAATAGACAGCCAGAGCCGGGACATCCTGATGCAGCGTTTCCTGGAGCTTGTTGTAAATCTCATGGCGCTTGGCCGGATCAGCCTCCGTTTCCCCGCTGACAATCAGCTCGTCCACCAGCGGATTTTTATATTTCAAAAAATTGCCCGCATTATCGCTCTTGAACAGTGTGAAGTATGAGCTCGGCTCAATATAAAAGTCGCGGGTGAAAATCGTAATGTCGTACTCGCCTTTGCGGACCTTTTGAATTAATGTCGCAAAATCATACTTTTGCACATCAATTTTCAGGCCAATGGACGTCAGATTTTGCACCAGAATATCCGCAGCTTGCTCCCGGATTTTATTGCCCACCGGAACGAGGAATTGAATCGGTTTGCTGTAATCCCATTTCGCCTCCTCCAGCAGCTTTTTCGCCTTTTCCGGATCATAGGCATAGTTCTCAATGTTCTTGTTGTAGTAAGGATGGTAGCTTGGAATGCCGCCATCAATAACTTCTCCCTGCCCTTTCAACAGCTGCTCCACAATGAGTGTACGGTTCAGCGCATAGGCAATGGCCTGACGGACCTTGGAATCTGCTATTTTCTCGCTATTGAAAAAAATTTCAGGCGGCACGGAAGGATTTCCTGAAGCCAGCTCTACATTCTCAAAGCCTTTGACCTTCTCATAATCGGTAATGGGAATGAGACCTACCGGGACGGAGTTCAGCTGAATCTCCCCGGTTTGCAGCTGGGCCACGAGATTCGCAGCCGGCAATACCTTGATAAAGATTTTATCGAGTTTGGCCGCTTCCCGGTAATAATTCGTATTCTTGACGACCTCAACATGCTGGCCCTGGGCAAAGCTGCCGAATTTGAAGGCGCCTATTGTGACATCAGGCTTCTGGAAGTACGGATGTGTGGAAAGTTGTTCCGGGGCTGCGTCCTTGAGAATATGCCGGGGCAAAAAGAACACTTTGGTTCCAAAACGCTCCTTGAAAATAAGCGGATCAATCGGCGTTTTCGTTCTCACCTCGAAGGTTTTGTCATCCACGATTTTCAGGCCGCTGATCTCTGTCGTGCCCTCATCCAGCTTGCCCGCATTATTCACGCCTTCGATGAAGTTCAATTTGAAGTTGGTATCCACCTTCGGGTGAAGTGCTGTTTGAAGGGTAAAAGCAACGTCAGCCGTGGTGAACGGCTCGCCGTCATTCCACTTGGCAGCAGCATTCAGCTTGACGACAAATGTTTGATTATCCTTCGTGTCCACAGATTCGGCGATCTTCGGCAGAAATTCAAAATCTTCATTTAAATCAAGCAAAGAGTCATTAATTAACGCAATCGCATTGTCAGCAGCGGAGTCCCCCTGATCATTAATCTGATTCAATGTAACGGGGGCATTGACGATACCGATATAGACTACTTTCTCTCCTTGTGATGCAGAATCATCAGAAGCTTGTGCTTGTTTGGCGGCCGGTGTCTGTGTTGCTGCTGGTGCAGGCGGATTGCCCGATGCGCTGCACGCAGATAAAATAAGCATG
This sequence comes from Paenibacillus pinihumi DSM 23905 = JCM 16419, assembly GCF_000422505.1. Taxonomy (GTDB): domain Bacteria; phylum Bacillota; class Bacilli; order Paenibacillales; family Paenibacillaceae; genus Paenibacillus_D; species Paenibacillus_D pinihumi. The sequence continues at coordinate 477,592 of NZ_AULX01000006.1, forward strand.
AGCGCTGTCATTCCATAAAGCATGGTCCGGCGATAATAACGATTCATAATATCTTAACCCTCCATTTTGATTATTCCTATTGATTTAGTGTGATATAATTCCAAATTTACCACTTTCCAAACTCTGCTGTCTAATAGATTTCTTCAATAAAGACAATGAAACGTTCTATAAAATGAAAATCAGAAGACGATATAAATCAAAAGGCCGCCCCCATAAGTCATATCCGGGAACGGCCTTTTTGCAATGAAAATAATGAACATGACCTTGCCTTTTGCGCCATGTTCACTAGCATCTTACAGTTTGCAGATTACGTTACTGTTACTGTGGCAAACCCGGAACGCCATCATTGCCCTGCTGCTGTATGGTCATAATGGCTTCCTCAACAGTCAGCTTGTTAGCAAGCACTTCCCGTGTCCGTGCCTCGATAATTCCCGAGAACGTCTGATAGAATGATGGAGGCAGATTCGATAAGTTCAAATGATTCGCTTGCGGCTTCAGCATGTAGAATGGTTCCAGCTCAAGATTGCTTGTATTGGCATTGAATAGAGTCCGGGTGAGAAGCCCATCCCCCATGGTGAAGGACTCGGCTTTGGCAAATTCTTCGCTGTTTGCAAATTTAATAAATTCCCATGCAATGCTGGTGTGTTCCGAATCAGCCCGAATACCGAACAAATCAGCAAGGCTCATATAGGCAGAATCTGTGGGGTTGGAAGAACTTACGGGGACGCTGACCATTTTCCAATGGGATGGCGCTTTTGAAGTCTCTAACCGGTTAATGTATGATGGACCGCTTATTCTCATCGCTGCGCGTCCTGAAGCGAATAAATCGGCCTCCTCTTCAAGTGAACCGGCATTCGGGGGATTCGGAATATATAATCGCCCGGTGCTAAGCAAATCTATAACTGACACATATACCTGCTTCCATCGCTCCGAGTCAAAAATCAATTTCCCATCCTCATCACTTAACTTTAAATTTTCAGTTTTCCCCCAATCCAGAATCAATTGAGAAATCCCGTTATATTCTGCCAGCTGAAAGCCGTAAATCCGTTCCTCCCTGTCTTCAGATAATGGAAACCTGTTGGCCAGATCCATAATTTGTTCCCATGTCATTTGGTTTTGCGGCGGTTCGACCCCATAAGCCTGAAATAAATCGGAATTGTAAAATAACGCTGATGAATAGAACGCTGATGCTAAGCCGTATAATTTGCCGTTTCCCCGCTCCTTAAGCGCATCCAGGACCGTAGCATGCATACCTTCTATATCAAATTCATCCTGTTGAATCAGAACATCAAGCGGATATAATTCACCGTCTGCTGCTAACTTCTCGTATTCCTGCAAATTGAGCAACAATAGATCCGGCCGCTCCTGTTGAATCAGCTGATTTAGTTGTTCCTTACGATCCCCGGTCCCTAAATCGCTGCCAATCCGTGGTTTGCTGACCACTTCAATGTTAACCTTAGGAAATTTCTGATTGAACCATTTGCCGTATTTTCGATAAAATGATTCCTCATCCCAATACATGACTTTAATCGACGCACTTGTATTTGGATCCGGAGGTTCGCGGCCATCCCCAGAACACGCGCCTAACAGCAGCAGCATTATAATGATGACAGCAGAAAGCAGGTTGTTATACTTTCGCACACTGCACCTCCTTTTTTTTGCAATTATATCATAATATCCAAATTTTGTTTTTCGCTATTCAGTTAATGAACAGGTATCTAAAACGGATGTAAATACGATATAATAAAAGGATATTATTGGATAATTTATATTTCCGGGGGTGTTTCTATGATCCGCATACACAAAAAGTTGCGTCCAAATTTACTGTTGGTCCTGCTACTGACCGCAAGCACGCTTTTGGCTTCTTGCAGCGGCACTACTAAAGAAAAAGAGCCGGTCAAGCTCAGAATTATGGCTTCAGATGAGTATAGTTTTCAATTCAGTGTTGTTAGGGATTTCTCTGAGAAGTTCTCTGATATCACATTAGAGCCGGTTATACTAGACGACCGGTTTGCGACCAGTTACGCACTGACGGAAAAGGTGATTTCTGAACAAATGCCGGATGTGATTCGCGTTCCCCCTGGCTTATATCGCAAGTTGGTGGCGGAGGGTAAGCTGGTTGATCTGGAGCCTATCATTAGGAAGGAGCAATATCCTATTGATAAGATGGTGCCATCCTTAATTGACTATACGCGTGCACAGGGAGGCGGCAAGCTGTATGGTTTACCTTTGTGGTTCTCTTCTCAGGCACTTTATTTTAATAAAGATTTGTTCAATAAGTACCAAATCCCCTATCCGGAAGACAATATGACATGGGAAGAGGTTATTGAACTGGCACAGCGGTTTCCTGTGGCCGAAAGCCGGGACGGTATTGATGGACTGCACATCAGTGGATATATCTATGGGGAAGGGGCCTTTATTGTGGATATGGCCAAGGCAATAGATCTTCCTTATTTGGATGCCGAAGGAGATCAAGTCACCGTTCAAAATAAAGAATGGAAGAAACTTTTTGAAACCGTGCTATCCGGCATTCAATCCGGAAATGTGGTCATACAAGAAGATCTGGCTCCAGAAAAATTTGTTGCAGGCAAGGCGGCTTTAAATTTAAGTTATCCCTTTATGGCCGGCAAATTGAATGATCCCTTGTATGATCCGGATAGACTCAAAGACAGGGTCATGTTCGACTGGGGGATTGTAACGGCTCCTATAAATCCGGAGAACCCCGAAAATACAAATTGGGAAATCCAAAAAATTTATGGCATTAATAGTTCTTCTGCAAATATTGAAGCTGCATGGGAGTATCTCAAATATAGTATTGGTCCAGATAAAGGAACTCCGGGAGAGTCGATCTGGGCAGAGCAAATGCAAGAAATCGGGGGACGGAGCCTTGAACCTTTTTATAAATTGCCGCCGAAGATGCATAGCAGGGAGTATCCTGCCGTACCCGGTGTTTTTCATGAGAAGCTGCCAATGATTATAAAAAAACATTTTGATACGATCCTTCGCGGGGAAGCAACCCTTGACGAAGCATTAGCATTCATACAAGTGGAAGGACAATTGCTGTTGACTCAGTCGAAAGAAGAGGCAAGTGAAATCGTCGAGGGATTGGGAGACTAAAAAAACATACCATAGGCAGTTCCCCCCAAGGCAAGTCGGGTTTTTACCAAGCAACTGGAGAGTCTACATCCACAACGGGTCAAATTTGCCCCGTTGACCTGCCCCATAGGGCAAAAACGCTTGTCACATATCAAAAAACAACAACAAAAAAACCCTTGCTGCGCAAGGGTTATCACTTATTATGTATGGAGCGGGTGATGGGAATCGAACCCACGCTATTAGCTTGGAAGGCTAATATGGCCGCTATTAACGGTTATTAAATAATCGTAAACCTATTATTATATATAGCGTTCGTTTCAACGTGGTTTGTAATGATTGGTAAGCAATATTAATATTTCAAGAATGTTTTGCCCCATTTTTGCCCCATTCTGCCCCATGCCCCACTAACGAAAAAAAGAGCCTTGGCATTTGCCAGGGCTCTCTTAATATTATCGTCCAAAATTGAATTCCCAAGCTTGAATGACCCGCATCTCGCCATGCCGCTCCGGATTCCATTCTAGAAACTGTTTGGCCGTCAGTTGATGAAGAATAAATTTAATTCGACCAATAGGCTTGCCTGTTTTGATGCAAAGCTCCCGGATCGTTGGCGGCCTACGATTGGCCACAGAATAATTATAGCAGATGCGCAGGACCTTGCGCTCCAGATCACTCAGCATTGACCAGTACTCTGATTGTGCGTGGAGCTGATGGCTCCCAACGTATGAACCCATTATTTTGAAGGCGGGTCAAATAAGCATGTATGGTGCTTGTAGACGTAATGTTCAGCTCTGCCCCAATTTCTCGAAGTGTGGGCGGATAATTGTGCTGACTGACGAATGAAACAATGAAATTTAAGACTCTCTTTTGCTTCGGTGTAATTTTCCCCATTACTATCACCCTTTCTTTATACAGAACACTTGTTCCTATTATACAAGAAAACTTCCAATTTACAATAAAAAAAGACCTGCATGCGCGGGTCCATTTTAATCCTGTTTATATTCAATTACTTGTTCAACCCTTAAGCCGTAAACACGGCATAATGTTTCCAGCGTATCTGTCTTAAAAGGAAATTTATCATTATATATATTTCCGATAGTTGGCATCGAAAAGCCTGTTTCTGCCGCTACATCCTTTCGCTCTTTTTTATTCACGAAACACCAGTGACGAAATGGTTCGAAAGTCAGCATATTCCCAACCCTTTCTAAAAAGTTTCCTCATACCATATTATACTAAAATCCCTAATACGTAAACTTCAATTCACTTTTTATAAAACATAATTTATTAAATATAAACTGTAGTTTACTTTTTGGAATAATTATGTTATAATTTAATTAAGAGGTTGAGAGAATGACCTCCGAAAGGGTGAAAAGATGAAAGATTGGGTAGGGCTTCTCACGGCGGTCATCCAGTTGGTAACAGCAGTCATGCTTTTCCGGGTGGCAAGCCAAGAGAAAAACAAAAAAGGAACCAAAAAACGCCGCGCACCACGCAAACGTAAATAGGTTCCCTCGGAGGGGAATAGCCTCCCCTCCTCCCAATCTTAACATAAACGGCTGAGTGTAACAATCTGCTGAGGGAGGAATGCGAATGGCACGTAAATCAAAAGTCATCAGTTATAAAGGCTTCAAAATAAAAGAAAGTAATGACACAACGACAAAGCTACCGACTTTTAAAGTATATACATCTGAAGAATGGCAATATGGAGAAGGATACCGCTTGTACGACTGGGAAGCATGTTCCATGGAAGAGGCAACGGAATTTATAGATAGCTATGAATTGTAATGCAGCTTAAAAGGAGGATGCCTAATGGATACAATAACTTTGATCATAAGCCTTGCAGCTCTTACGATAAGTGTAACAGCAATGCTTCGGGCAATTAAAAACAAAAGGGGCTAACGCACTTGACATGGAATGAAGTGACGTATGCATGCGGCCATGTTATACGGGAACAGCTTTATGGTGATAACAAGGATCGTGACCGGCACATAACTTCAGCGTTAAATCGACAATGTCGGGATTGTTACAGGGCTGCTATAACGGCCGCTGCCGAGGAAGTAGAATTGCTGAAGGAGCTTTCTCCGCTCACCGGCAGCGAGAAACAAATTGAACAGGCAACAAGAATACGTCCGGGTGTGCTTGAAGAATTGGAGAAATTGAAATCTTCGATTTCCAACAGGAAACCCATTAATGTTGCTGGCGAAAAAATATTGGCCATAATGCATGAATGGGTAGACGAGAGGATCAATCAGGATTCCTCGTCGTGGTGGATTGAAAACCGGGAAAGAGATTATTTCAGCTTCAAATTAGAGATGAACCGAGAGCTGGAGCCGAAAGCAAAGGAAATAATCGCGCAGCATAACAAAGAAAATGGAAGAGAGGTAAAGCCCGATGACTCCAGCAATATATGAAAAAATGCGAATTTGGGAGAATATTGCCCGGCAGCTACAAGAACCAATTTCCAACGAGGTTGATCCATTATACGGAAATACTGATGCTGACTATAGAAAATCAGCGTTAAAAAGTAAAAAAGAGATAGAGGAAGAGCTGCAGGCGATAGGGATTGACGTAGAATATATCGTCACATCCGTTTACCCCGGATTAAGGCGCAGCACTTGGGTTTATAATTATAAAATTCTTGAAGTAAAAAAAGAGTCTGGCCAATACGAATATCAGACTTTTGAAGGAGACTTTCAGAGGGAAACTTATAACGATCTTCGCGTTGCAATAGAAACAGTCGTTTCATTGTACTCCTATATGAACCCCGCTCCTACTGTGGAAGCAGTAATGAAAAAATGGACAGATTATGATACGGTGTAGCCAAGAAACCCGCCTGGCCAGGCGGGTTTTATTTTGTCTATTGTTTCAACAGCCTTGCAATAATGACCGCCAACTCCGCGCGCGAAACCGACTGATCCGGCTTGAATGTGCCGTCGGCATAGCCTTTAACGACTCCGGCTTCAACCGCTGTGCTGATCGCGCCAGTAGCCCAGTGTGTTGCCGGAACATCCGTGAACTGTCCTGACATATCAGGTTCCTCCTTTACTTCTTTTTTTACCAGCCCATATGCTGCTGCGATCCCCTCAACGATGGCATTAGCACATACCATTCGATATGAGTTCGCCTTTAATAGTTCCGCTTCCGCTCGATTTGTCATGAAGCCACATTCTACAAGAATGGCCGGCATCCGAGCCTCACGGACCATGTGCAGGTTATCTTGCTTAACGCCGCGATCGCGTCGCGCTGTAGAAAGAACCAGTTTCCTTTGTACGGCTGTGGCCAGCTTAATAGATGCTGCTGATGGCAAGATGTAGGTAAACGTCTCAATCCCTTCTGCATTGCTCCAACCATCGCCGCTGGCATTCGCATGAATGGAAATCAGGATATCTGCTTTCCATGAATTTGCCTTATTCGTCCGTTCCTTGAGCGGAACATCCCGGCTACCATCAGGGGCATGTGTAAAGATTGTCTGTACACCCTCATAGCTTTTCAGCAGCTCAGCGGCATAGTTGGCCACAACATTATTAAATTGAAATTCCCTCATGCTTCCATCCGGAGTGCGCTTGCCTGGAGTGTCCGGGCCATGTCCTGCATCAAGTGCAATTTTCATTTCTGTTCACCCTTCCCATTAAGCTGCTGGAGACGATCCTTCATTGCTTGTGGAACGAGGACGTTCAATACGCCTAGATTTTCAATAATAGAAAGCCCTTCACGGCCAATGTAAAAGTAAAGTACGACCATTCTTAATACAGGAGCTTCATTGCCGACAAGCTGGTCAAACAAAACAGCAAGACCTACCATGGATAGGACGACCCCTTTGCGAATGCCGCCCCAATACATGACTTCGCTGTTTAGAGTTTTGGTTTTAACAGCCCCCAGAAATCCCGTAATATAATCAATTGCCATACAGTAAGCTAAAATTTTAAGAGCAGTATCCCAACCCCCTAATGATGCGGCTAAGAAAGTCCCGATGGCTGCAACTGCTCCCCCGATGGCTGTTTCTTTCCCCGACGATCCCACAGCGGCCGTCAGTATTGTTTGCCCCACTTTACTAATCATAGGTTTCTCCTCCTTGAAATAAGACAAAGCCCTGCTTTTGCGGGCTTTGATTTACTGTAAATTTTAGCTTAGTACCTGTCATAGGAGTACCAAATATTAGCTCCGTTAGTATCAGCCCTCCCGCCCACAAGCACGGAAGTTTTATTACCACTTGCAGTTTGCATCATTCGTGAGTTTGAAGTGACTCCTGTCAAGTCTCTTGGGTTCCACTGCAAGCCATCCTTTGACGTAAATAACAAGCCCGGATTTTGGAACGATATTACCGCCATATACATACCATTTGCATAGGACACATGGTAGAAGCCAATATTTGAATATTGTGTCGGCGTTGGTGATACTGTCCAGGTGGTACCATTCGGGCTTGTCATGGAGCTTGCCCGGTTAGTTGTCAAATCTCTTCCGACAGCAACAAATTGTTTTCCATCCCAGATTACATAGCTTGTAGCAAACGGAATCTGTACAGTGCTCCATGTCCAAGTGGTGCCATTGGTACTTGTCATTAGTCTTCGAGCAATGTTACCTGTGCCAGATGTGCCGTCGACAGATAAGCAGATGAACATGTTGTTACCGAAAGCTACTTGACCCCAAGTTTCAACAGACGGACCTCCTGTTGTGGCTGGCAGTGATCTTACTGTCCAAGTAATTGCATCTGGGCTTGTAATGATTGACCTGGGGTTCGTAATGTCTCCTGCAGAGTTGTTACGGGCTGCTACATACAAGTTGTTACCCCAAGTGATTGATCTGTTTTCTCCCCAACCTGTTGATTCACCTGCAGTTCCGTATGTCCAGCCATTGCCATCGCCGATAGTAGAAAACGAGACTTGACCTCCAGAGCCACCACCACCCCAAAGTAGAACAACTGTCTTACCGCCAGCTTGGATACTGTCCACGATCCAAGAGTTAGCCCCAACGCCTGTCATAGCTATAGGCGAACCCCAAGTGACCTGAGATGTGGAGGATGGTGTTGAAGGTTCTTCACTTGAAATTCGGTAGTATGAAGGATTACCCTCAGCAAAAGCGATGTATCTAATTCCAGTCCACACAACGGTTTTATAGTATCTTCCATCATTAATAGCAGTTCCCCAAATCATTCCCTTTCTGGCGAATGGGATGTCGTTTACATTGCTAGCCATTTGTTGGAAAGTTGCGTTCGCAGGTGTCGGTACCCCTCTGTCAGTAATCGCACCTGCGACTAATGCTTTACCGTCACTGACAGATGTAAAAAGCTCATTTATCGCAGCAACAACATTATTTTTCGCTGTTGTGTTCAGCCCAGACAGCGCGCCCACTTTAGCGTCTATGGCTGCTTGAGTATGGGCAGTTGTACTGAGTCTAGTTGAGTTATCAGCGGTTGGAGCTGTGACAGCTGTCGGAATACCCACCAAGTTCACGCCAGAGCTAAACGTAACAATATTTGTCGATTGGGAATATGTCATAACTCCTCTGCTATTGCCCCAGTCATAAATGCCAAAAGTATTACCATTAGGGTTGCTGTAAATTCCCACGCGCGGACTATTTGTTCCTGGATAATCAAATCTGATGGCACTTTCTGTTGTAGACGCATCAAGAGTTATGTTCGCTGCAATATTTAGGGACTGTAAATTTGGGATAGACCCCTCAACAACCGCTTTTTGGTTACCAACGTATACATCTTGAACATTTTGTCCGCTGTCCACAGAACTCCAAAGCAGTGTAGCACCAGTTAACGAATTTGGGTCTTCAATAGTCCAGTATTCCAAACAGTCCCAGTTATAATAATCAAATATGACTCGTCTGCTATAGGCTGTTTGGTATAGATAGAGATATCGGAACCCGTCAGATTTTCTTACGATTCTGAACTCAGGAATATAATCTCCAACTGTGAAGAATGCGGGCCTTACTCCATTTCTCGAACCGAATGTAAATTGACAGATAGATTGTCTGTCCCCAGCTCTACCATAGCTAGAATCTATAATAGCGGTCCCTTTGAACATTGCGTTTTCGGTTGAATCATTAGGGTTAGCCTTGTTTTGTATTCTCGCTATAAGCATCCATCTTCCGGTAGTGTCGGTGCTTGCAAAAGCTATTTTTCTTTTATAAGCGCCCATTGTGCCATTAATCGCAATCAATTCCGTGCCTTCTAGTTTCCCGTTTGATACAACACCATAACCGTTAGGAGTGTTCAAGAGAATGTTGCCGTTTAATTCGTTTGACATAACTAGCTGGTTTGACCCGCCAGTGCCGTAGCCAAAATACATCCCCCTTAAAGTCGGGTCAGCCGATCTTGGGTACATCGCTAAATACACATGATCCGTCACTGCACTTGCATAAAGCCGCAATGTGTCCGCTCCGCCACGGGATTCCATTTTCGAAAACCGCACGCTATCAGAAGTTCGTAGGTCTTGGTCAGTTGTTTTTCCGTTTACAAAATTAGCGTTCAGGTTGGCCACCATTGTATCAGACAAAACTTCCAGCGGGGCCGTCCCGCGGGCTACAGTTGACAGGAAGCGCTGCGCTCTTGCCCAACCGTTGACGTCAAATGCTTGCTCAGGTGTAGTGGTGCGAACACCAACATTGCCGTTCGCCAAGATGTACAAGCCTCTGCCAGAGTCCCATGGAGTTACCCCGTAAGCCAGGTGCATTAGTACTGGCTCCCCTTTGTTATTGCCCAGCATTCCGATTGCAGCTATATTTGAGCCGTCTTGCGCTTTATAAAGCCAGCCCCTGGACCAGTTACCTGTGGGTGCTGCTGGAGGATAAATTTGTCCCCCGCCCTCACGCAGAACTAATTCCTTAAAGGTAACCATATCCGTAGTTCTTAAGTGCTGCCCTATGATAAAACTCCTCACAGTATCAGCATCAATGCCGCCGCCTGCTCCCATCATGTTATCTGTAAGTATTCGCCTCCAAGGACCCCAAGACGGATCGGTAGAATGCCAAGGCTTTCCTGACCGAAAGTGAAGGCGGCTACTATTAACGTAATCAAAGAACATTTGAGCAGCAGTGTCAGACCCCCCATATACAGAGAGCAGTTGCCCATAACCGTTGGTTCCCGGCGGCTGGTTTGGATTTGACGCACCCAGTCTATAGAAGCCAGGGTCTTTAATAGTGTCCAAGTCTGTGCTGCCGGGAAGAATGTTTCTGTTTGGAACAAAGTCTGTTTCCCGCATCCCGCCAACAGTTTCCGCATGAATTCCTGTGGTCAGCTTGGTGATGTCAGCCGAAATCACAGCCGATTCCCAACTCGTCACAATTTCCATTTTCCAAGGCTCGTCTAAAATTGCAGCAGGGACAGTATGAGAAAAAATACCTGCAGCTATAGTGACGGCGGGATACTCCCATGTATCAGTGCCTTCACCGACGATAATTATGCACTTTCCATTTTCAATGCCCAGGCGGACCCTTTTGAACATTGTATTGCCGGATGTCCGCGCCTGCGCTCTTTGCCATGTTCCGTTTTGCGAATAATTGTAGCCAAACAACGACATGTCCCATTGCAAAATGTTATTGGTGCCGTAGTTGATGCCGTTAAAGTACAGATCCATCATCGTATTGGTCCAGCCTACTGGAAGGGTGATTTTGAGAGCTCCGCGGACAGTTGCTGCATTATTTTTATATGATGCCAAGTCATAAACTTTAAAGATCGTACCGCCATTTTCATTTGCAAGCTGAATTTTTTTCGGAACAACATTGCCGCCTGCAGGAAGCGCGCCGAGTTTTGCCTTTTCATCGTCAGTCATAAAGCGATTGTTGGCGTCCTGAACAATAATTGACGGCGGGTGCGTTGCAGGATGTGTGTAGTTATTCGCTCCAGCAGCAATGCCGGACAGCTTACTCCGCTCCGCATCCGTCATAAAGCGGTTGTTTGCATCCTGTACAATAATAGAAGCTGGATGCGTCGACGGGTGCGTATAATTATTGGCCCCCGCCTGAACGCCATCCAGCTTCCCTTTATCTGCTGCACTCATAAACCCATCAACACTTGAAGTCGCATTAGCATGAGCAGTTCCACCGGCACCGACGTGTGAAGACGGCGCTGCATCTGTAATCCCATACCCACTCAACGTAGTAGGCTTGCCGCTTACCTCAGAAAAGGCTACATTACCCCAAGCCGCACTACCTGCTGCGCTCCCAGCTTTCAGCACTTTACCATTGTTCCCGGTACCGGTTGCGGGAACATGAAGGTTCCCATCACCCGTTGGATGAGAGTAATTATTGGCTCCTGCCTGTACACCGTCCAGCTTTGTCTTGTCTGTAGAACTCATGAATCCAGCATCGCTTGCCGTGGCCACGGAATGGGCAGCACCACCTGATCCGGTATGATTGGTCAGTTTCGAAGTAGTATCATTAATCTCCTGTCCGATCTGGTTCAGGTCGGCAGGCTTGACCGTGTCGTTCATTCCCCAATTTGTCTTTGCCATTAAACTGCCCCCCGCTCGTTAACATCAATTGTTTGTATCATAATCTGATCAGCAATCAGCGGAACGTGAACCTCATTGGATGTCAGTACGTTCCCAGCAGCGTCCTTGAGCTCAATCAGCGTAATCAAGGATACGTCCGATACCGGCACAAAATAATTTAAGGCCACGGTGCTGTCCGTGACCTGTTTGACTCGAAAATCTTTAATTTCATATGTTCCATTTAGCACTACTTTAGAAATACGTCCGTCAACATAGATGGCCACATCGCGAAGCAAACCCGGACTTATCATTTTACTGCCACCTCCGACCCGTATGTGGCAAATGGTGTTGCCCCCAGCTGCCACGATCCATCCAATTTGTATCGCCAGTTCACCGTCTTCATAGAAACTTTCTCTACCAACTCGATTTCAGCATCAAGAGCGGCTACCTGCTGATAGACCAAGTTGACCGGCTTGATCGTATCAACAGTGTGGGCAATCTCCGCAAACACACTCGCGTTACTGACGTTGGTAGCGATCGTCAATACAAGGTCCTCCACATCAACAGATGCAAGAGCCATCCCTTGGCCAGCAAGCAAATCGAGCTGTTGCTGTAAAAAGCGAATCGTGAACGGCGGCTTGGTCTGATAGCGGTTGAGGATTCGCCGGCGACGGAATTCCAACGTTTCATTTGTCGGGTCCGCCTTGATGCCCAACATCAGCTCACGACGCCGGATAGCTTGAACACTTGATGATGTGACAAACTGGTCATCAAGCTGCTGAGAAATTGCGTTCTCGGTTAATTGCAGCTCGACATCCTCTGTCTTCGCCAACTCTACAAAATCCTTGATGTCCTGATAAATATCCGGCCAATACTCCAGAAAAGGATTAGACATTAATGGTCACCGCCCCCGCTGTTGGGATCTCGTCTGCTCCTAACGTCAGGTTTGCGGGCGAACCATTAAGCTTGGTATCAGCCACATCCTCAATTCCTGCAATGGTCAGGATACGAGCGTCGAGTTGTGCTGTCCGGACGACAAGCTGCGCCTGGTTGGACCAATCCCTTCGCAAATCAAGCAGGTAGGCAGAAAAAACTGCCTCTACATCTGCCTGCACCTGCCCCGGCGTCATTCCGGAAGCAAGCGTAAGGGTCGTTGAAACAGACACTTTAACCGCCTGCACGCCCTTAATGGTGACCTGGTGGCCAATCGGAGCCAGCCCCAGCCCCTGCCCGCTGTTGACCGTCGGGTCCATAAGTGTCTGCACTTGATTGACCAAGGCCGACGTCGGCGCTGACCAGTCCGATGCGATTAACGTTGCCTTAACCGTGCCACCCCCGGCCCATGCCGGATAGATCTTGCAGGCCCCTACCCCACTGATCGCATTGATCGTCTGTTTATAGTCAGCCACATTTCCGCCGAATGCCGGTTCGTTTACCGCATCATAATATCGCTCGCGCAGCGCGTCGTCACTCTCCTCGTCAGCACCAGGAATAAGAATGTCCGCCAGCTCCGCAGTGGCCAGCCCAGCCACATAATCAATCGGCAGGAGTTGGCCGAAGAACGTATTGCCGACAACTCCCGGAGTCTCACATTCAAGCTCTGCAGCTCCCGCAGAAATAGCTGCGGCAACTACGTAAACAGTGTCCTCGATGCTGTAGCGACTGCCGATCGGGACGTTCAGCGGCTTGCCACTGTCATCCACAAAAAGCCCGCGCCGCACGGCCTTCGTCGCAGGGGAGCGGTTAACTCCAAACTCTCCAGCTCGCCGGGTAAGAAATTCCCCGCTTGCCGTATCAGCGAACGATAGCGCCGCGTTCATTTCCAACTCCATATACATCTGTGCCAGCTCGGCAGCAGCCGGCGCACAGGCGTCATAAATAATGGAACCTTCCCGCTTGTCCACCGTGTCCGGTACCCGGCTGAGCATCCGGTTCAGCAGAAAAGAAAAGGTATACATTTCGTACATCATTGCACCTCCTGAGAAACAGAAAATCGTCCCAAGGTGGAAACGACGGTAAATTCCATCAACGCGCTATCCCCGTTAACCGTCACCTGATAATTCTCAATAGCTGTGATCCGGTCATCCTGGAGCAGCGCCTCATTAACCCAGCGTTCCAGCTCTGTCTCCGCTGAATTGATCTGTACTTCTGAACCGTAATTGGTCGTGTATATGAAGTGGAAAAAACGGTCTGTGCTCAAAGCTTTGTATACGGCCTGCTTAACAGCCTCCAGTTCATCAACCATTCCAGAAACTCGGCCGCGGGCGAAATCCAGCATATAGGTCCGGCTGGGCTGCTCGCTCTCGTTGAACTCTGCATCCGCCGGCACAGCTCCTGTGGGTATCATTCGTCCATTGCCCCCACCCTGTCCAAAACGTAGTAGCTCAGTCCGCCCTGAACACGCAACAGCGCCACCTTGTCACCTTGCTGGAGCGGCTTTCGGATAAGATACTCAGTCCCACCAATTAATATTTTTTGTTCAAGGAGCGTATCCGGAACAACTAAAAAATCCCTTGTGAGTGTAATGCGCTGATTAACGCTCACCTCCAAGGGATTCTCTTTTATGACGTTTCCAAACATCAAGGCTACGGGATGCTGCGAATCGACGGCTGCAGTCCCTATCTGTTTTATTAAATCAACCAAACTCATTATCCATACACCACCAAATCAAGTGACATTGTGTGCTGATCGCCATCAAAATTTTGTATGCATTCATTGACGACATATTGCTGTTTGATGCCTTTTGATTCTATCGCAAGCCAAATGATATTCCCGGCTCTAATCCGGATATCGCCCAAAGCTTCGACCTTGAGGGAACGCTGCTCCCTGTTTTTCAGGGCCATTATGTTCTCCAGCATCTTATTGATCTGCGCCTTATTCATCTTCTCGTCAATATTCTGATAGTATTGCAGGCGCCCCCACTTGGCCATTGTGGTGCTGTTCTCGGCGACATATGCTTCACGCTTCCCTGTCTTCTTGTTGTCCTTGTACAATTTGATCCGATTGTACGTATCCGTATCAATGGACCTCTTGTCCTTATAGCTGAACATAAGGCTCTTTTCACCAATTACAATATCCAGAACCATATCTTTAATATTTCGAAGGTTCAGCCTACCGAAATCGTCATAAAACACAAACAGTTCTTTATCGGCTATCAGGGTACTATCCAACGCCCGGCAGATCATATCCAAAAATGGCTGAGCATCCTCCATAATCTTCGGGATCGCATATCCCGTGTCTGCCAGGTCGCCTGCTTTAAGTCCCGTCTCCTTAATTATCCTTTTGACGAGCTGCGTCGCCGTTGTATTAGACATCACGATTGTGTCACTGAACATCAGGTACCGCACTTGATCGTAAGCAGTTATTTTAACTTCATCATTCTCATCTTCATCAACGGCGAACACATAGCCATAGAAGATGTTCATATCATCTTTCCGGATCCGGATGACATCACCGCAGCCGTATTTGAATTCGTCATCCGAAAATGGAGAATTTTTGATGAAGGTAATATCTACTGTTGTGGCCTTGCCGATCCGGGCGGTCTTTATCTTCAACTGAGATATAATCCGGGAAATATTCCAGACTATCCCGTCCCGGTTATCAATGAAGACTTCAAACATAAAATCACTTCCTTTTCGGCGGTAATTTTATTTTCATTCCAACTGGCAGCCGCTTTGCCTGTGCTTCAGTAATATTGTTCAGTTTCATAAGTTCCTTCCACCGGCTACCGTCGCCAAGCTGAAGCTGCGCCACTTTCCATAGGTTGTCATTCTTCTTCAGCACATAAGTGTCTGGCGGGACCCGCTCGTCCGGACGTTTGGCCGGCTCTTGCATGACTGTCGTTTTCCCATTCTTTGTTTCTGTGATTAATCGCCGGGTGGAGTAAAATTTGTATTCCTTAAGAACAAGGGAAAAGTAAATATCTCCGCCGTGCCCAGCCACTTCTCTGCGCTCAAAAGATTCAATGCTCACCGCGATTGTGAATTTTAAATTTTCAGTTTGAACGAGCAACCGGCAAGGATAAATAGATTCTTGCCAGCCATTTATTTTTTTTACGCAAGTTTCAGGATCATTAAATTGAGTTATCGGAACTGATAAATATGGTGCATTCTTATCCGCAGGAAAAAAACTCTCAAAACTAACCTCTGCTAGTTCTCGTGACTTAATGACGTTTACTTCTCCCAGGCCCACGATATCATAAGCCTGCCCCTTCCCTTTCTTTTTCACTTGAATTTCCTCAGGAAGAACTGGGAAAATGAGAGTTTCAGCACCATTGTTGAAACTAAGTTGAAGGAATGAATGTTTAATTTTCTTATTGTTTGTTTTTTTCTCTGCCATATGACTCACTCCCAAAAAAAGCCACTCAAAGAGAGTGGCTTTAATAGAAAATATTATTTATTAATGGTATACTAATCCAGTACAACATGACTTGGGTGGGAAAGTATCGCCTCCAGAGTGGAGGTGACGCACATGCAATTTTCGTTGACAGAAGTAATAATGCTTGGAATGTTCTTCCTCGCCTTTCTTACTTATCTGAACAAACGAAAATAACCCGCCCAGGTTAGCGCCAAGGGAACGGGTTATTTTCTTCTGAGTCATACTCGGAGGTTTCCCACCGAAAAATGTTGTGCGGGAGTCGGACGGCCATCCGGCTCCTATTACTATTTTAAGCATATCATAGCTGATTTAGTCCCGCAATATTACTTTTTAATGCCTAGCTTCTTTTCAAAATCAGCAATATTATAGTAGTTCGTATCGAGGTGTCGTTTAACCCTAACCCCGTTTACATTAATTTCTTTTTGTTCGTCAGCATCTGACCAGCCATCCGGGAATTCAAAAGTAATTAAAACATCATAATTCTTACCGATATTTACTATCTCGACACCTGGTTTATCTTCACTGTACAATTTGTTGTATTTGAAGACATCATAAAACAAATCTTCCGAAATCCAACCTTGACTTAACAAAGGAGGCGGCGAGACCTTGTGAACCTTGGCTATTTCAATGTTCACGTCAGCTTCGTCCCTGATTCCTTTGTACCCCTTCACGACCGGCTCCTCAATTTTGACCTCAGTGTCTGGCTGCAGGTTGTCGTTCTTTCTGCCGGCTGGGCCGTCGCTGCTGGAATTCTTCGTGCCGATTTCCACCTGTTTCTTTTCAGAATTCCATTTATAGTTCACGCCAGTCAGATCGCCGATCTTGGCCAATGGGATGTATGTGGATCCGTTGTAATTGAGAATTGGCGCTTTTGTATCCTTGTAGACTTTCCCGTCCACAACAACCGGATAATTAACTTCATTTAATATAAACTGCTTGGCAGCCGCCCAGGCTGGCCCCGCGTAAGAAATTGAAACCCCAATCAGAACGCCCGCAGCAAGTGTAATGATGCTCTTTTTCAAAACGTATCCCCTCCTATATCATGATGCTATGAATATAGTACCAAACTTTGCCACAGGAGGAAATACGTTTTGATAGAGCTTCGGTTTCAGGAGCAGGTCTTTACCCCTATAATGTCGAATATTGGATGTTATTCAGTTCCAAATATTAGAGATAAGAGGTGATCGTATTTTGAAAAACGGTGTTTATAATTGGTACGAAAATATTAACCGAATAATTGATTCACCCACTCAACAAATGCTTGAAAAAATGCAAATGATTGAATCTCGTCTAACTCTCAGTGAGAGTGTTCGAGATATTATGATCCCTTCAGATTCAGCTTTAAGAGCTGCGCAAGATGCAACACGATACTTGGAAAATTCAGCAACTAATCAAATAAAAAGTATAGTAGAACAAGTCAGTGTAGTCAGTGATCCAATTGCCCATTCTTATGATAACTTTTATTCCAAAATAAGAAATTTACAAGAGGCAATTCTTGAAATTCTCCCCCTTGATCTTCAGGATAAGGAATCACAAGAAACCAATTCTACCCAATCGGTGATAGTAGTTCCGAAGCTCAATACTCAACAAATTCTTCAATGGCTAATTAATGTTTTAATTCCAATTGCGATCTCAATATATTTGGGCAACCAGAATACCGAACAACTCGAACGCCATCATAAAGAGCAGATGGAACAAAATGAGCGTCATCATAAAGAGAAGATGGAGCAAAATGAGCGTCATCATAAAGAAGTCTTGCGACAAAACCATGAAAATGCACTTCGGCTAGAAACTGCGATACAAGAAATGCTCAGTGCCATTGCTAGTTTTTCAGCGGAGCAATTAGATGCTTCCGAAGCAAATCAGCCAACTCCTGAAGACGGTGAATAGAGTGACTATATTCCGTAATCAACTCCTGCCACTGTTTGGCCTGCTGCTCAATCTGTTGCTTGTGCAACTGGTTGAGCTTTCTTTTCTGCAAATCTACGATAAATCCGTTTACTAGAAGGACGAGCGTGAAAATCGTTAGAGCAAATGCGATGATTCTCATAAACTTATTGTTCAATACTCTCCCCTCCTAACCATTTCCATAAGTGCCTTGTGCGCTGGCTTGGATCTGATTGGTGATTTCTGTTTCGATCTTGGAAATCATAGAATCCAAGTCCTCGCCGTTCCGGATATCTCCGGTTGTGATTGATACCGTCGGCGTCAGAGTGACAAAATTCTGAATCGTCTTCATCTCCGCCAAGTCCCGCATTATCTTCAGGTCCTCACTCGAAATATCGACTTTGTCCTCAATTTTTCCGACCTTCTTTACCTTGTCGATTTCCTTCGGAGTACCGGCTGCAGCAGCTTTTGCGTTCCAGTCGTCAAACTTGAATTTCGCGGCATTGTCATTTGCCTTTTTCTGATTCTCTTCCTCACGCTTTTTTGCCCGGTCATTAAGCATGTCCTGGACGCCCTGCTCACGTTTCTTGGCATTCTCCTCTGCCTTCTTAAAGGCATCCTCTTTTTTCAAATTGGCGTATTCTTTAAGGTCTTTGGCCACGTCCTCAAACTTGAATTTCGCGGCCAACTCATAGGATGAACCGGTAACTTTATTAACTACCGAGAGAATGGAGTTAATCCCTTCGATGATGCTGTTGATTACGGTATCGTAGATTTTACCTACGCTCTCCGCCCACCAGCCAAAGGGGGTCATCATCATTTCTACCAGTTGCCAAAAGAATCCGGGAATTCGGTCGAAGAAATTCAAAATGCCATTCCACGCCCGCATGAGTGCTGCGGCAAAATTATCATTCGTCTGCCAAAGCTTTACCAGCCAGACGATCAGGCCGATTATTACCGAAATGATAAATATAAAGATATTGGCTTTCATCGCGGCGTTAAGTGTTCCCCAGGCTGCCGCCAGTCCTTGTGTCGCCAACGTTTGAGCAAAAATAGCAACAGTGCCCGCTCCGGTAGCAAAAGTGGCAATAGCTTGTGCTGCTGCCTGGGCAAGTGTCGCTACCTTCCACGCAGCGAATGCCCCCACGACACCCCAAATGACAGGCTCTATGGAAGACCAGTTCCCTACGAAAAAATCATAGACCTGCAGAAAAACATTGAAGACCTCTTTCGCGACATTGGTCACAGCCTCAAGCCCAGATCGTAGCCCGTCAAAGAATGGCTGAAACTTGCCTTCCTTGAAGGCCGTGTTAAGCATGTTAATGAGCGGCAGCAATGCCTGAACCGCATCCCCACCCGCATCCGCAAACATGGATTTGATGTTATTGTTCAAGATCTCAACCTGCTTGGCCGGGCTGGCCAACATTGTCTCAAATGCTGCTTGGCCCATTTTCTGCTTCTCAAGGAGCTGGTCAAATGCCTTGATAAAGCCATCCATGTCGCCGGCTTTCCCCAGGTCATCAATTTTAAAGGCACGGATATCTGTTTTGGACATATTGAAACGTTCGGCCAAGGATACGATATCCCCCGACATAGCTTCCTTCAGAGCAAAGGCTGCACCCTCAATTCCGTTGCCCGCAGCGTCAAAGGCATTCAGACGCTGAGCCAGGTTATTGAGTTTGCTCAATTGATCTGTGTTTTGGGTTGTAGAGAAAAAGGATAGTGTGCTCTGTAACGATTTATTAACGTCCTGCCCCGCAGCCAGAGCCTCGGCTTTGAATTTATCAAACATGGCCGAGCCTACCTGAACATCCCCGGTACGGGCCTTGAACATGTCCTCCATTTTAAGCTGCTCCATCGCTGCGCCAACGGTAGCATGCAACAGTTTAACCGCTCCAGCAATAGATAAAAAGGTGGCAAGGATACCCTTAAGCCCGCTAAGCCAATTGCTGGTGCTACCCTGAGTTTTGTTAACGGAATTGTTGGTCTGCTCCTGCAGCTGTAGTATTTTCCTCTCCAACTCTTCAATTCGCTGAAGGGCTGCCGTTAACTGTTGAGCAGCTCCGGTTGGCAGCGTCTGCCTGATCCGGCGCACACCGCGCAGCAACTGCAGTACAAGACGCCGCAAATCGACCAACATATCCTGCAAGACGTTCGGCAAAGTGATCTGAAGCTCAGCCGCAATCGTTCCGAGCTGAGTCGCAAGCTGCTGCTTAAAGGGCTCAACCTGTGCCAGAGCTTGCGCAGTATTGATCGTTACTGTTAAAGCAATAGCCGCTGCTGAATGGCTTGCCTGTGCTCGCAAAGCAGCCAGATCGGCCATGATTCGGGAACGGTCCAACCTGGCCATAACTTCTATCTCCACAGTGCCGATCATGCTCGTTAACTGCTGACGCAATGGCCCCAGTTGAGCGACAGCCTGAGCCGTGTCAATATGCATTGGGATGGATACAGCCATTGCCGTCCCCGCAAGTTGGCCACGAAGGGCAGTCAATTCGCTCTGTAATCGTGAACCATCCAAACCCGCTTGTATAAGCAGGGGACTGGTCAGAGCCTCAAGACGGCTTTTAAGCTGGGCAGCTTCTTGGAGTGCCGCTCCACTATCTAATGTCACTTGAATGGCCGTTGCCGCCACTGCGCCACGAAGCTGTTGCTGCATTCGGGCTATCTCTTGGGATAAATCTGCTGCACCAACGGTCACACGAATATCCGAATTGTTCATCATCGATGCGATCCGCGCGCTCAGGGCGTCAACTTGCGCCAGTGCTCCGGCAGTATAGATATGAAGTTGTATCGGCCTTCCGGCAGATTCGCGCTGCCTTTCTATCGCCGCGGTGACGGCCCGCAAGCTCGCTTGATCCAAATCGGCCAACACTGTCACCGTGATGGACCCAGCCTGGGCAGCCAGTTGCTGCTTGATCGCTCCCAATTGTGTAAGGGCATGTCCCGAATCAATGGTGAGCTGTAACGTTAAAGCAGAAGCCGAATTGCTAATTTGTGCCCGCAAGCTGGCCAACCCATCCATAATGCGAGAGCGATCCAGTTGCAAAAGCACAGAGCTATTGGCGAGTGCGCCGTCAATCTGACCCTTAAGCTGTGCTGCGTCCTGAATGACTGTTCCCGCGTCTACGGTGACACGGACTGCAGTCTCAGCCAGTGATGAACGTAATTGCTGTTGGAGCTGGCCAATCTGCTGTGATATGTCTGCCGCACCCACTGCCACTTTAATAGTGGAAGTGCCTATCATATTTTGAATGCGGCTTGTCAGTGCATCCACCTGGGCAGCAGCCTTCCCGGTGTCAATCTTAATTTCAATATGCCGCTGAGCTACTGTATTAAGCCGCTCAGCCGCTGCGATCATAGACTCAATTCCCCGCTCGGATTTGGCCAGCGTATCCGTAATTTGGTCGTACAGTCGCAAGCTTGCCCCTATCGTCGCCATAAGTACGCCTCCTTACTTCTTATTCTTGGCCCGAGCAGCAGCCCGTCGCTCTTGTTCCACCCTTACATCAATCATCGCGAACAAGGCTGCCTTCTCGTATCGGTCCATACGGTTGAGCTCGTGCGGAAGAACATTTAATTCATGGAGGGCATAGTAGGCATAATTCCACTCAGGGTCGCCCTCCTGGATTAGTTTTTTACCTCATCCACCAGCTCATTAATATCTTTTTCAAATCCATTCAACTCTTGGACCTTGTTAATAAGGTCCGAATATTCCCCAGGAAGAAGCATTTCACTCAGAAGCTTATCTGCTCCCAGAACACCATATGATTTTTGCAATGCCTCGTCTTTAAGGGGCGGATAGACAACGCTCGCCACAGTCAGTTTCGCGATATACTCATCCGGATTGGTCTCAATCTGGTAGCCTCCACGTCTGTCCTTTGTTTTCCTAGTTACAGATTTGCGAATAGCCTCATTTTCTGTTTGCTTCATGCTTCGGAGTGTCCAAGGGATCGGCTTCCCTTCCTTATCTTTAAAACGTCCGGATACAACAAAGTCCTCCGTTACCTCAATATCTGCATTCTGTGCGTAAAAAGCTTCAATATTACTCATGATTATTACCTCCGTTTATTGTTAATGGATTTAATTAGCTGATGGAGCCTTAAAATGCTCCGGAATTTCCACATCGTCATAAGTAAAGCTGACCTCTTCGTCCAGTGCGTCACTCTCAGTGTCGAGCTTGGCAAGGATCACAGAATCAAGGTTGCACCCTTTCAGAACCGTCGTCTGCTTCCCGATCGTCGAGGTCGGGTCATCGTTTGTTACTGTGATCTCAAAGTAGACATCCTTACCTGTCTTAATGTAGTCGTACATCATTTTGCGAAAGTACGATGTAACGTAGTAAATGGTCATGCTTCCGGTACCGGTCCAGCCGGTTGCCTTGTGCTGAGTACCGCGGCGGCCCAAAGTTCTGATCTCAGCCTTCTGTTTTTCGGCTGTCGCCTCTAAATCCTTAAGGTAAAACAGTTCTTCGACCACGCCGTTAACCTTAGCGTACGCCCTGCCCTCCTGGCCGGAAATACTGTCTTTCGCACTCAAAAATGCCATCTATACCACCGTCACTTTCATGTAGATTTTTTCAACGGCATCCACAGGCTGAATGTTGAGTTCGACATATACGCTGTCGACATCTTTGCCTTGGATGACGGACATATCTCCCTGCGAATCAAAGTTTTGGATAGCTGCATTGTCCTGCAGGTTACCCAAATAGGTCACAATCTCCTGCCCCAGCAGCATGCGGCCATCCGGATTATTGTCGACCTTACCAAGATAAAACGTTTCGAAAATCCGCTTAATATCATTGGCGATACCATCCAGTACCCGGATGACTCTGTTTTTACTGAATGCTCGTCCTTTATCAGGAGTGAAGCTTGTCAGCGTATTAATATCCTGCTCGATGACGGCTCGGCCATTGTTCGGAGTGAACAGAAACTCCCCGGCCCGCAGCGCTGCCTCAATCTGGCTGTTGGTGTAGCGCGTGGCCACGTCCACAGCATCATCGTACGCTTTGTAAGTCAGCGATTCATTATTCGCCGCTCCTGCTGTTGCACCAGCTACCCAGGCAGTTGTCTGTGCTGCGGTCAACTCTGTACCGTCGGAAAGAATAACTCCGTTTTTCACACTGATGACGCCCTCATAATCAGCAACGGGGTAATTCTCAAGGGCCGCCTGCACTTTTGCACCTTCCTGCTCCCTCAACCTGCGAACGAAAGCAGCATAGACCGCCTTAAGCGCATTATCCGTGCTGGCCAGGGCGATCGTGTTAAATGAGTATAGTTCCAAAGCAGCCAGGTAAGCAGTATGATCCGCGTTTGTCACCGTACCATCCGTACCACCTTGCAACGGCACACCTGCAGTAGTCGACAAGGAGCCGCCACCCGAAAAGGTAACCCAAGCATTCGGCTGTAGCTCTGAGGCATCGGCTACAATCTGACGATGTACATCGGTACCGTCCAACAGCGTAATCACCTCGAATTTCTCCGGCTGGTCAATGCTGGCTTGAATAACGATGCTCAAATTGTTGCCGCGTGTGCCGCCATGCTGCGCCGTGACCAGCAGCCCGCTATGGGTGGCCGAAGCCTTTACCCCGGCGTTCAGACGATACAACAGCAATGTCTGCGCGCGCTTGAGCACTTCTCGTACAAGAAGCAACTGCGGTGCTGTGATATCGTAACCGAGCACGTCCCGGACATCTTGACCAGCAGCAATGCTGATGATCTGCTGGGATGGTCCCCATGGCAGCGCAAGAGCAATACTGGCCACACCCCGGTCACCAGCTGCACCGAGAGCCTGCGGAGCGCTGTTCATGTTGATATAGACCCCTGGGCGCACCTTATTTTGACTTGTCCATGTTCCTCCTGCCATTACAACGCCTCCTGATTCTTAAATTTATTGATAATTGCCTGCACTTCAGCAGGCGTATAAAGCTGCCCCTCATCCAGCAGCGCAGTCAAAATATCCCGGTCGGCGCTGTATGTTTCCGACTGAATAAATTGCCGTACAACATACCTCGCCGGCGGCAGCTCAACTGGCTGTTCAACTTCCTGCTGCGCTGTCTCCTTGACTTTTGAACTTGCCATCTTGATTGCTCCTTTCCAATTTCAATTCCTGCTTCACATCCATGAACTGCATTGGTTCAGATTTCGGCCGTTGCCGCAGAACATGGAAGTCGTACGACACAAAGAAATGGAGCACTCCATCGACGGTTTCGCCCCGCATATCAGTCCCGCGGATAAGACCATTGCAATCGATGTACTCCATCACACCAAAAAGTTGTTCAGTCACATCATTTATCTCTTCACTGCCCTTTTCCGAGAAATAGTGAATGTCAAAAGTATGCTGCCGATCGTATCGGCGGCCCAGTAACCTTTTATGGCCAACGGGGAACAATTTTACGAAGAAGCAAGGCGGATCAAGGTTCTGGTTAATCTTATCCCCGTAAATAGGTATTTCCGGGAAAGCATTATCCAGGGCGCGGGTCACTGCATTCTTCATGTCATTAACCGTGATCAGTTCGCTCACCTCCAAATACGGTCGAGGTATTGCTTCATTCTGCGCTCCAACAGCGGCGGCAACTCCCGTTGAAGTTCCTCCACAGATATGGTTAACATGAATTTCCCCTCAACCCATCCCATATGATTTGCTGTCCGGTGGCCATACTCGACATAAGGCGCATAATCAACTGCGTTAAGCAGCTCGACGGAACAACTGCCGTTCGTCTCCCATACTACTGGCCCAAGCTGCCAGCTTGCCCGCAGCACCCCGCTATCCGATGGAGTACGGGGAATAACCTTGGCCAGCAACCGGTTGGCTAGCTCTTTGACACAATCCTCAATAAAGCGCCGGGTATCCCGCTTTACTCCGCGAATATTACCGAGCAGTCGGCGAAGTCCGGATACATCCAAGCCTTTCCCGGACATCACGCCCACCCTTTGCGGGTCATTAAAAGTTCCTGATGGCTGCTGTACGGTGGGAATGGCTGGCCAGCGGTGTACATCTCGACTCGACCCGTAGCTCCCCGAGTGACCGCCACAACATCGCCCTGCATAACTTCCAACTCCGGAGCGATGAACAGCTTTGCATCATACTGCAGGTCGTTCTGGGCCTCAGTCTGGCCATTACGTGCAAGACCGGTCTGCGACAGCTTGCAAGGTTGATCCTCATAAACGGCCTGTAACTTTTGCTCAGTCACTCGGGTATCTGGGTTCTTGCCGGGCTTGTGCCGGCTGATCGTCGCCTTGTCCTCATACATCTTCTCAATAGCTCGTCGGTGCCGCCTATAATTGATCATCCGCCCCACCTCATCTTTCGATAACGATTAAGGTCGTGCTGATAATTAAGCACGACCCTATCGATAACAGATTTGGTTGTATTGGTCAGCCCGCCGCCAGATCCTCCACCAGAAACGGATGTATCTCCTACTTTGACATTGCTGGCCTGCCCGCCAACCGTGTCGTCGATCTCATCCACATTTGGCAGATCGACGCGAACGGCATCCACGACCATACTGGCCCAGGTGTATAGCAGGCCATCGGGCAGGCGCTCAATATTGCAATAGTGCTTAATTCGATGCTCCAATTCAGCGATGTAAGTCGCAATAAGTGGCTGATGTGAATCATCCGCCAAGGCAAGCCGCAGCTTGACGATCGGCCATACATCTGCTGCCGTAATCATTCACCCAATCTCCGCACCGCTTTTGCTTCATGAAGCGTATCGAATACATCTTCAGGAAGATCGAGCTTTTGACCCGCCCTGTATAAGTCCCGATTATGCTTGACGTTGGTCAAACAAATCGCCCGCACAGTGGGCAAGGATTCTACTGGTTCAGTTAAATCAGTAGAATTGTCTTCTGGCCCTTGTCCGTCCGGAATCGCAGGAGCGTCTGCTCCCTGTACCTTCAATTCTGTTTGATTTTCTTCTTTTACTTTAGCTGCTGCCATGTTTCATTCTCCCTTCGAAATTAAAATAGGAGAGACATTTACCTCTCACTATGCCACTTTGGCGATAAATACTGTATCCATTGTCTCAAAAGACGGAAGCACGATCTCGGATACGATTGTCTCAACGTTAACCGGGTGTGGCTCCTTAATAGTGGTGATCGCTACGCCCGTATTGACGATAGCCACTTCCGCTGCTTTTGAGCCCGCCATCAGATCGGCTTCCTCCGGCGTAGTACCATACCAGGTGTTACCCAGATTCCCATCCGGAATTAAAGTGAAAAAGTCGTCAGGGAAATACTGGTGGGTGCTGCCGTCTTGCAGAGCATAAATCTTGTTATAAACAGACACCCTGATTTTCAATTTGTTGAACAAATATGCTCTTAGCAATTCATCTGTCATAATAACGTTCTGGCCACCGATTGGATTCATGTCTAAACGGATCGCAGGGTGTTCCATTAGGTACCCCCACGTCTTCTCCGTACAAATCGCACGAGTTAAGGTCGCACCTGTGTCCCCGCTAATGATTTTCTTCCATCTTTGAATGTCCTGAATCGGGGTACTGGTAGGATCATTCCAACGACCAGAACCTGTGAGAACCTCTTTATGGCTTCCTGCAAAACCATAATTGTAATCGTGATCCTGGCGTGTCTCATTAGATGTGATTCGGATATGACCACTCGAAAGAAGCTGCATAATCATGCGTTCTGGTATGACTTCTGCACCGGCTACCAGCGCTGCACGGTCATCAAAAATTTGAGTAATCAGAGGCATAATATACTGTTCATTGCTATTGTCCATGAGGCGTAGTAAATCCTGACGGTCAACTTCCCCTAACCTCATTGCTTCACGGAAAAACGGCATTTCCGTCTCAATTTTCTTGAAACCAATACGGTCCCGCAGGGTCGCTTTAGCATCAAACGCCGACGGCTGCAGCGAGACAGGTACACCTCGCGCTCCTTTAATCCAGCTCAGATCAAGACCAAGTTTCTTTTTAGCTGGAAACAACGTTGCTCCCAGGTACGGAATATCATTGCTTGGATTAGTGGTGATGTAGGCAGCCAGAGCTCGCGCTGTTATGGAATCAAAAATAGTAGGCATATCTTCAGTTCTCCTTTCGATTTTACGCAATAAATGTAATTTGTTTGAGTGCAGTGGTAGCAGCCGCAACAGGTGCTTCAGGAAGCTTGGCCAGATCCACGAAGCCGTGAATCAGCAGTGCGCCGGGTGCCGGGCCATATGTGACGTCCACATCATGGAAGAGCACGCCATCAGCTTTATCGTCATTAGATTTCACGGCGGGCTTCGTATTATCTGAGATGACTCCACCACCCAAAATCGTACCTGCAGGAACAATCTTTTTACCTTCAGCATTCGGGACCACACCGGCATCGCTGACAGTGATCGGCATGTTAACGTAATGGTCCGGGAATTTGAGAATTTCTTTTCTATTTCCGTAAGTCGTTGTTACAAACTTGCTCATTGATATCAGCCTCCAAAATAGGATTTTTGTGCATCAGACGTCGAAGCATTGGCTTTGGCATATTCGGCGATCTGCTTACCAAATTCAGCAGCTTTGTCTTTGCCGCCGCTGCCACCGCTCCCCCCGGAACCGCCACTCTCAAAAGGGTTGGTGCCTCGAAACTGGAACTGACCTCCGCCCTTGTCCTCTGGAACAAACAAATAAGCCTTGCTGGCCTGCAGGGCTTTGATTTGGTCGTCCAGTCCAGCCTTAACACTTCCGTGCTCGTCCAGCTCGATTTTGGTCGTATCGAGCAGGCGGGTAACATCGTCCGGATCGTGGACCTTTCCGGCGAGTGCCAACTTCACGGCGGTGCTAAGTTTGAGAGCAGCAGCCTCAGTCTCATACTTTTCTTTGGCAGCTTTATTCTCGGTCTGAAGAGATTCGATCTTCTTCGTAAGCTCTGCAGCATCACCGCTGGACTTTTTGAGCTCCTCCAACTGCGTGTCACGATCAGCGACGTCTTTTTCCGCAGCTTTCTTCGCGGTATTGACCTCGTCGAATCTCGCTTTTGGAATAAAACTCTTTAGTTCCTCCGCTGATGCGGCAGCGGCTTTTGCGGCCTGCTCCTCCGTCAAACCCAATGCGATAAACTCTTCCTTTGTCATATGTGATCCTCCTATTCATCATCGCTTGTTGTCCCGGTTGCGTCCGGTGATGAGCCAGTTTTTTCGTCTACCAGCCAAAGACGGCAAAGGCCCCGGCAGTCTCAGCCGGAGCCCATCATTCTACAAGTTCATATTCAGCTTCCAATTCCGTCTTGTTGCAAATCCGCAGTGAACCATTCGCCTCTTTGATGATGAACTGTCCTACTTTTGCAATCAGCACGCTGTAGGTACCACGAATTACTCGAAGCTGCACACCATCAGTGGTGTATTCAACGCTGATCGGCATGCCAGTAAAATCAATGATTGCTTGTGGATTGCCGGGAGTGTTATCAAATTCTACGGCATCAATATAAACTGCCTTTTTATAACGCTGCGGCATCAGTTCCCACCGTTTAAGGCAGGCTTATATGTTGCTTCGAAAATATCTGGCTTGCAAGGATGAACCTCACCCTGAACGCCTCTAATGATGTAATCACCTGGGCTCGCCTGCATTGTTCCTTCAAGCGTTTTAATAAACATGTTCCCGCCACTAAAACTGACGAATCCTGCTTTTATCTGCCGTTTAATCCAATCGGGATCTTCCGTTTGATCGGGACCACCTGTCCATCGGAATGCTTCAATTACCGCTGGTCTTTTGCGATACTTTCCCACGTCTTCAACTCCTTCGCATAAAAAAAGCACCCTCGCCGCAGCGGGAGCGCTTCTAATCCTTGTTATTTTTCAGAACGCCGATTTTGCGTAAACGTTCCTGAAGGAGAGCCTTGTTTTCCACCTGCTCAGCCTTTGGGACTTCCCTGTAACCGATGATTCTCGGTTTGGACAAATCACTCTTACTCACTTCACCAGCTCCCGCAGCAGAATGTGATAAACCCCGTTAATCAGCTCGACATCCAATACTTCAAACGCAAAGTCACGTCCATAGATCACTTCTGCTCCATCTTTACTGAGCTCAGCTAAATGCGCCCCGCTGGCTGCCCCGATGATATGGAACTGAACCTGTCCATCCGGAAGAGCAGCCCCGCTGGTCATTGAAGTGTATTGCGGGTGCTGTATGACTGCCCCCGGCTTGATTTGTTTCATGAAATTGCTTAATTGAGGTGCTGTCAAATGAAGCGAACGGGTAAGGTCGCCACGATAACGCGGCAGCTTGACCAGAGCTTGATCCAATTGCTGGACCCATTCCATATCTTTGCTGCCAAGCGGCTGCCCCTGATGAATTTTATAGTTTAGCGGAGCGGATTCCCCGATATACCTTTTCACTGCTGACGCTTCATCAGTTGTAAGCTTTTCCAGAGTAGGCTCGGCTGTCGTAACCTTCGGCGGCCTAACTGGCGCTGTGTCCTCCGGCTTTGGCGGATCAGTCGCATCTGCCGGCGCGTGCTCCTCAGCCCATTCCTTATAAGGCATATCCTCCGGGACATCATAAAGGTCCTCATAATCACTCGAATCCGAATCCGAATCCGGCTCCGCCTGAGTCTCAGCCTCATCAAAGTGCGGAATAGTCGTGCTGCGGCAGTATGCATGCAAGGGCGGATAATTCACACCGGGCTCCGCTTCATTGATCGGAATGATTTTTGAATCCATATGGCGGCATTTGTCCGAGGTCCGGCTGTCCAGCGTGGCCACATATTTATAATGAGTGACCCCGGTTTGCTTGTACCCGTCGATCCGGGACTGACCCGCGAAGTAGGC
Organism: Paenibacillus pinihumi DSM 23905 = JCM 16419; assembly: GCF_000422505.1. Taxonomy (GTDB): domain Bacteria; phylum Bacillota; class Bacilli; order Paenibacillales; family Paenibacillaceae; genus Paenibacillus_D; species Paenibacillus_D pinihumi. The sequence continues at coordinate 507,146 of NZ_AULX01000006.1, forward strand.
AGACTCGGTAAGAATAAGCCGCTCAGCAATTGACTTGCTGACACCCATGCGCGCCGCGAAATCATTAATGACCTTTTCGGAAGGAGATCCATTGATCAGGTTTTGAGTCAGCGTCGTGTGGAGCTCCGAAACCAGTTTGTCGCGATCAGCCCAGATCCTCGCACTGAAGTTGCTGCCATCCGGCGTCCAGGGCTTGGACAACACCTTGTCAATCTGCCGGCCGTCGAGCCGCGCGAACGGAACTCCCTTGCCCACTCCCCGCTGAACCTCATGGATACCGCGGTAATAGCCATCTTTGTAAATGTCGCCTAATGTTTCGGTTGCCCCTTTGACCCGCTTGGCTGCCAGAAGCTCCGCTTCCTGCTGAAGCTTCATTTTAAGTTCTTCCAGCCGGGTAATGTGAACCTTGGCGCTCGCATTCTCCAGTTCCTTCATCCATCGCTGATCAATGGCGTTCTCTCTGCCGGCTTTAATATAGTCCTGGACAGTCCATTTGAATTCCTGAAGCTCGTTTGCCTTTAGCAGCTTTTGAGCTTCGGCCATGGAAACATCATTGTTCTTTGCCAATCGAGCATACCAGGCATCCGTGTCCCATTTAATCCGGGCCATGGCCTTATCGTATTCCTCATTCTGCTTCCGGGCATAATCCTCACCCTTCCGCAGCTCAGCCTCGTTTAATGCCTCCATGCGCTTGGCCCAATATTGCTCCGACTTCATTCATCATCACCGTCTTTGTCCGGGTCCTTGCTCGGCGGAATACCACCGTAACCGTCGGCCATGCGCTTCAGCGCCTCCTCCTTCTGCTTCTTGATCCGCTTCAGTTCGGCCAGCACATCCCGAACCCACGGATGTTGAGCGACAAGCGTCTCATCGGACAAAATCCCAACGCTGTCCTTGATCGCCGTGATGATGGCCGATTCGTCCACTGGCATGTCACGGTTACAAATAAATTGCACATGATCGGTGCTGTAGTCGATACCGGTACTGATAAGTAGATAAGTATCTATGAACCAGCGAACTTGCTCTAAAGATGCCTGAAATTCTATTTCCATTAAGCTTGCATCGAGATCGAGGTCGGAGTACAGAAATTTTAGTGCGATGCCAGAGGGCGCACTGCCGATATCCACGCCCTGAGTGTCAACGCCGCGGCCAAACTCATAAATATCCTTGCGGGCCTGCTCCATGTGTATCTTGTAGGCTTCGGTATTTATTTCCAAGTTGATCGCCTTAATTCCACCGCCATTAGACACGAAAGCTGTGCGCCATACCGAGAGATTTTTTCTGAATTCACCCGGATCAGTTCCGTCATACTCTGCAACCTCGTAAATGCTATCGGGCAGGTCCTCAAGATTGTTACTGTTGTCGGATTTGTTCCGGTCGTAGTCGTCGGCCAAGGATTTGATGATCTCGACCAGCGGCTGCTCCTCCTCGTTATACTTCCAGCAAATAAACGGGACGCGCTCCCAGTTCCTTGGCTCCTCCTCATCGGTACTTTTATTAATAACAGTAAAATGTGACTCTACTGAACCGGCCTCAACGTCTGGCACTAGCCCGGTACCGTCGAGTACATAGCGGCGCACGCCGGATTTATCCCACCATTCAATCTTCCGGAGTTTCTTGCGTTTCAGCCCCTCATAGACCGTTACTTCATAATCCCTAATGACTGCGTCCAGAATCGTATGGGCCTCATCTGCCCATAATGGAATTATTTCCTGAGAACGCATCTTCCGAAAGCAGAGTTTCCCGGTCTCATCATTATGGACGAACCACCATGCTCTTCCCTTGTTCACCGCCTCTTTGCCAGTGCTTTGCAAACGGCGGTTCATGGCCTCATTAAAGATCCCCTTCAGTGCATTCGCATACTGCTTATTTTCCGTCTGAATACTCAGCGGCTTACCCAAAAGATACCCAACCTTTTGGTCTACCAATTTACGGACGAAAGCATTGACGAGCTTATTGTTGGCCAGATTACCAACGACCTCCTTAGCGCCACTGGGGCCAATCGCTGTCCGCTTACGTTCAAGGATATCTGTCTTATTTCGATAGTACCTTTCACCGACATCCATCCAATGAAGCTGTTCTGATTTTTTCCAGTCACCAGTTTCCAGTTGAATGATATCCTCCAGTGTGGCAGCCGTTCGGGCACCGCGAATAATGATGTTTTCGATCTCTTTTTGCTGTTCATCGCCAAATGGCCATGGCATGGATTAGCCCTCCTTTCATCTTTGGTTCGGGAAGAATACGCCCCCGCGCTCCGGCTGCGCGAACGCCAAAACGACTGCATCCGCCCTGTCCGGGGAATCCAGTCCGCGTTTTTTCATATCTTCCTTGCGTTCAAGAGCAATTTTACCCTTGCTGGTCATGCGGTACTTGCGCTGGGTAAGCTGCGTTACCAGACGTTCATCATTCGGCAGCTCAAGAGAAACGGGCTGCCCCTGAATATGTTTAGAAAAGGACTCCTGCAGCAGATCCCGCAAATCGGCCCATGTCTCTGTTCCTCGGTTCTCGTAATGCTCCTCTTCCTTGCGGGTTGGCTTGCTGCCGTTATTAATAGGCGTCACACGCCAACCCTTCAGACGTTCTTCACGGATGACTTCATTTAACCGGTCCGTCACTCCGCCGCCAACGCCGCTATCATCGACCTTGATTTCTACATTGCGGAGCTGAGAATACTTACGGAACATATCCCTGGCCAGAGCGATCACCCAGCCGGCAGTCACCATCGTATCCTGCTTGTTGTAGCATTTGAGTTTGAACACCTTTGCGCCGATACGCGGCGCAATGACTGTCTCGTCATCACCAAAGCGGGCGACGTCAACGCCCAGGTGCAGCGTGTCTCCAGTAGGGTCAATATTTGCATCCGCAGCCAGCTCCGCAATTTCCAAAGCAATGAATGCATCCGCCTCAGCTTTGGGGAATTCACCATACACCCGAACCCGAACGACGTCGCTCTCGGCGCCGTACTTATCAATCAGCATTTGAATGTTCTCTTTGCTGGTCCGTTTGCTGGTCCGGCTGTCTACCTTATGCGTACGAAAACGACTTCTGTCGCGGTTATGAGAATCATAAAAAACCCCACTCGTCCGAGTCGGGTTTCCACACATCAGCAGCTTATTCTCATCACCGGTCAAGGTCCCCATGATGGCTTCCATGATCGGATCAGCCACACCGGAAGCTTCATCTACAATGAACAACATATAGTCTTCATGGAAGCCCTGCATGTTCTCCGGCTTGGTCGCCGTCCTGGCTGTAGCGAACCATCGCTTTTCATGGCCAATCATGTAAACCTTCGTTTTCGTCCACTTGAGCAGGTTCTTGACCATGGATGTTTCCAGCCACTTGGCCACCTCTGCCCAAAGCACATCATTGAGCTGCTGCTTTGTTGGTGCAGTACAGACAACCCGGCAATTCGGACGGCAGCACAGGTACCAGATCACAAGCGAAGCCTCAAGTCCTGTTTTTCCAACACCCTGACCCGATCTGACACTCGTCAACCGATGATTGGCCACATCCGTCATGACAGCCCGCTGCCACTCATCGGGATCGAAGTTTAGCATATCCTCCGCAAAAGCGACCGGGTCATCCCAGTAAATATCAAGTAGCGCAACGATGTCAGACACAACATTATAAGGCTTACTCATCAGCAGGCACCTCTGCCCGCTTGGCCTTACGCCGCTCTGCAATTTCCTTCAGGCCCTCTGTCCAGCTTTGAGTTGCGCCGGCTCCACCTTGAAGGTTCTGCAGTTCGATTTGCAGGATAGCGGTGCGGACTTCCTTTTCCTCATCCACAGCAGTAAGCCTGTTTTTCAATTCAATGGCCTTCAGCTTTTTATCCTGGACTCGAGTCAGCGCATCCTCTAATTTGAGAATATCATCGATGACCCGATATGTTGTTTCCTCGATCTCAGCCTCAACCATCTCGTTCCGGGTAACAGGCACTTTGCTCGTTTTCCCGCTCTTCTCATCATGAACCTCAATTATTTCTTTGATGGATTTAAGCTGCTGAAGTACACGCTTCTGATTTTCTGTCAGCCCGTCAGTCAGCCGCTTAATACGCTGAAGCATACGCCGCTCCCGGATGGTCAGCAGCGTGATACACTCATCTGCCTGCCGGACCGGGTCGGTGTCGATCTCATCCAGCAGCTCCTGCTCGTCCTCATCCAAGGTGTCGAACCATATCGACTCGAACTCCCCGGTCTTGATGGCCTTCTTATTACCGTATGGTCCGCCATGGCCACCGCGATTTCCCAGGGCGTTCTTACTTCCCTTCGGGGCTCCGCCTTTATTACCGACGGCATTCTTATTCCCTTTGGGGGCACCACGACTGGGAGCGCTCCCTTTAGAATCAAGTGGAGCGCTCCCTTTCAATTCCTCTGTCCATTTGTCCAATGTCTTCCACTTCCGGACCTTGCTGTCCGAAATAGAAAGAGCGGCAGCGATGTCTTTTAACAACATCGTCCCGCCGCTCTCCAGCCACATCAGTTTTGCCTTGTCCCGCTCAGGACTTCGCTCTCTGGCCACTACATATCACCACCCCCGTGACCGATAATAGATATATATTTTCAATTGAAGGAGAGATAATATAATTGATTCTTTTAATTATGTTAATTGTTGTACTAATTTTCGCAGCTTCTATTGTTTTCTTTGAATTAATGCATAGTAGAAGAATAAAAAAGAAAGTGTTTGAATCCTTCGGTAATCGACTCACCATTAAAGAAAAAAAGAGAATGATTAAATCAATACAATCAATTTACTGTAACGCTAAAGTATTGTCTGATTACTGTTACAGAGAACTGAAAAATAATGTTCGCTACTACTACGGAGACGAGACGTTTGAGACAAACTTAGTTAATGGCATCGTTGGAATTACAGCTGTTCAGGTTTCTCTTATTGCAGCAGCTATGGCGATTGTTTCTGTTCTTCCTGAAAAATCTGAATTGAAACAAAAAATAAGTAATGCGCTAGCAGGAGTTTCAACAGATCTCTTTTATAACATTTCTATACTGGCATTGATTTTTGTAATACTCTTCACGGTATATGGCTCTCATCTCTATATTTCTAACAGGAGAAAGAGCTTCCTCAAGAAATTTTCTGTTGCAATCGATCAAATTGAAACTGAAGGAGGAATTAAAGAATATCCTTCTGCAGCTCTATATCCAGCTCGATCAGCTTCCGGAGGTCGTCGACGGTGTTAATCTCAATACGGTTCTCCTGGAAGTCTCTGACCCAACGGGCAACCGCAGCCTTGATAATGCGGCGGTACTGTTCTTTGCTTTCGATTATCCCTTGCATGACCTCAAGCTCGTGCTGAAGTAACAAATCATCGTGTTTTTGCTCTGTCATATTGTGGTAACCTCGGCTTTCCTGTAATATGGAATGCGAGATAGTGGCTTGTCGAATCCGTGGCCACGGTTTCCACTATCTCAGCCGGGGGTTACCTGGTGAGGGGGAGGGGCGTTCGAGCGCCTCTCCTTTTTTATTTATTCTGCAGGTCCAGTCCGGCGGATCAGCACCGGCTCGATGCCAGTAGCCGCCCGGTACCGCTGCCTGATTACGTCGCAGAATACCGGGTCGAGCTCCAACGTTCGACATTGACGTTCCATCTGGTCACAGGTCATTAACGTACTGCCAGAGCCTCCGAAGAAGTCCACCACCACATCGCCCTTCTGGCTGCTGTTGCCGATTGGGATGGCCAACAGCGGGAGCGGCTTTTGAGTAGGATGGACGTACTTGCCCACATCACCGCGAGATACCTCCCACACGCTGGACGGCTCCAGTTCTGCACCAGGCAGCCCGTCCCGCCACACCGTCGATTGCCGGCGATCACCATACCAGCCCGGCGACTTACCCTTTAGGTGAGCATAAAAGACCGGTTCATGCTGCCACCGATACTGTGACCAGCCGAAGGATGCGGAATTCTTCACCCATACACATTGGCTGCGGATGATAATGCCGGCCGCCTCCATAGCATCCTGGAATTCACGTTGATAGGATGAAGGATGGAAGACGTAAATGGCTGCCTTCTGTGCCATGATTTCAGCATACCGTTCAAAAACAGCATGCAAAAAGCCCGCAAACTCCTCTGCGGGCATGTCGTCGTTCAATATGCTGCTTCGGCCGTCAGCGGCCAGACGTTCGGAATCACTTTCGATGGCCACATTGTAAGGCGGGTCCGTCACTACAAGTGCAGCCCTGGCTCCATCCATCAATAATGCAACATCATCCGGGTCTGTAGCGTCCCCGCAAACAAGGCGATGCGGGCCGAGCTGCCACACATCACCGCGGCGTGTCTCCGGCTCTTTGACTCGCTCCAATGCCTGTTCAAAATTGAAATCGTCCTCGATAACCGGTTCTTCCATGTCAATGTTAAACGGCAGCGTACTTAGCATATCGGCAATTTCGTCATCATCGAATCCGGACAGCGCCAGATCAGCACCGCTCACCTGCAGCTCACCGATCAGCATGGCCAGCGCCTCATCATCCCAAATGCCGGACACTTTGTTCAGCGCCAGATTCAGCAGCCGCTCCTGCTGATCGTCCAGATCAACGACAGAAACAGTCAGCTCCGTATGTCCCTTATCACGGAGGATTTTATACCTCTGGTGACCGCCTACCATGTTCTCCGTGCGTTTGTTCCAGATGATAGGGTCGATGTATCCAAACTGCTCTATACTGCTGCGAAGCTTCTCATACTCCGGATCGCCGGGCTGCAAGTCCACACGCGGGTTATAGGCTGCCGGGTTGATTCGGTCTATTGGAATGATCTGAATGTTCATGTGAAGACTCCTTTCCATGAAAAAAAGCCATGCTAAACACGGCTTTTTTTCACAGCTTTTTTGTAAACTTCCCAACTCCCTAGACCCTTTTCCACTTTCTCATCAAAACCCATATAATCCAGCAGTTCATGGTAAATTTGAATTTGATTTGGAGTAGATAAATAATTTATCAGTAAAATTTCTGAAGGGTTTAGATTACTCTCAATAATATTCACAAGTATTTTCTTGTGAGAGTCATCCAACTCAGTACCCGAAAGGTAGTGCAAAGTAAAAAGGAAGGTATCTATTATTCCTTGGAAGTAAGCGTGATCTTTATTTATCTCCTTATCGTTTAAATAGTATTCTTTCCAATGTTCTTGAATAGCCTCAATACCATACACATAGCGCGGTTCTGGATACTGCATATTAGCTGGGATAACATACAATACTCTTTCGATATAACTTTTTTTCACGCGTGTTAATTCATTAACAACACTGAATGCTGTTTGAAAATTCATAATTTGTTTTTGATTTTCAAAAGTCTCACGTTGCAGCTTTATATCAGCTCTCTGCATCCATATAGTAATAATTATCGCTGCAAAAGCTAAGCCGGAGAACAAAGCATTTACTGCTCCGAACATGTCACCGATAGTTCCCGCCCCAGGTTCTTTTTCAGGCCACCTATAATAAATGAAATAACTAGAAAAGAACCAAAGTGCAATGATACCTAACACGAAACCTAAAAACAACCCAGTTTTCGCCCATTTTTTCATACAAACCCTCCCTACCACATCATACACTGTCTACCAAAATCCGACAATATATGGTATGATGTGAGGGAGCCGTGAGGGGAGCACCCCCGGCTCTTTTTGTTTGAAGGAATAAAAAATAGCACCCAAAGGTGCTATAGCAGTTTATATTTTTCAAGTATTTTATTGTATTCCTCGATTTTTAGAACAACCTCATCTTTATTATTAGCTTTAATTACATCGCTTTGGATCTGATATGATAATTCATAATCAGAAATACTAAGATCTATATCATTGTTCATTATATAAACATTATAGACCTCGATTGCGTAAGCCACACCTGCTTTAATACGATCTAACTTATCATCAACAAAATGATCTGCATCTGCAAGGTGTCCTGGATCTCCCCTACGCCCAACCTTTTCTCCCAGTGCGAGACTAAAAGCTTTATAAATGAAACTCTCGTACTTAATTTTCTGTGCCTTTGACTCTGACATACTAGTTTTCCTCCTCTTTTGGTATACTCCTATTTTGGCATATTAATCCATAGATATCTATAGTCATTTTAGTCGTTAACATCCAATTCATACACCCGCCGCTCCCAAGGATTGGCCGTCGGGATCATGGCCTGCATCCTCTCCAGTTTTTCCCCATCGGTCAATACCTTATTGAACACCGGTCCAGTTGGCGAATGTGGACCCTTTGGGAAGAACATCATGCGAACCTCCAGCTCTGAAACAGTGGCTTGCCTCATCATTTCATCCCTGATTGTCATGCCCAAATCTATCAGCTCCTTGTGTTAAGTTGGTTTTCGGTTAGGCAGGGACACGAACATGCATTCTGATCACCACAGCGCCCTATTCCCGCCTTTCAATTCCCCCATCCATCAACTGAACGCAAAAAAGCCCCAAGGGCTTAAATCGGCTCCTGAGGCTTCATATTCTTCATTCCCTTCATCCAAAAAATTCCAAGATAATTCGATGAATGAGGGGTGTTATACGTACTTAGTTACAAAACACGTATGCGTAGTAGCAGTCACCACTACCACAACTTTTATAATCGCGCTGTCGCTCATTATTATTAAACACGTACTTAGTAACTAGATACGTATAAAGAGCATTTTACAGGCACTTCCAAAACTCGTCAAGCGAACAGACAAAAATGTCCACTCTCTGTCCCCTGACTGGACAAAAATGTCCGATCACTCTTTCAGGATCCGGAAGACCTGAATCTCTTAAACAACCTGCCAATCTTCCAAATCATCCAGATAAGAAACCATACCGCGTCAGCAGCTCGCTTTGATCCAAAGACTGTCATGTCTGTTGTCCTTTCATTACAAATTAAAAAAAGCACCGGTTAGGGCGCTTTAAATTGCTTCAAATACAACTGCTTGATCCTTTTCGACTATTCTTTTTAGTCTGTAGGTTGTCTTAGAACCTATAGGTGTCATTTCACTAGTTTTAAACTGGTAAAAAGTTGGTTTCCCAGTAGACCTATCGAGCTTATCCCAAACTTTTACAGTCTCGATAAAGTCAGATTCTCGGTCATTTTTATTCTGAATCCACAGTTGAGAAGATCTGCTGATAATTAACTTTTCCCCTGTAAAAACGTGGTGGTCCTTCTTCCCACCATTTTCTAAAAAGACCTCTAAGTCAATACTATATTCCATTCGATCATTCACCCCCTATTCTTCAAATTTCGACACTATATTTCCATATCCTTCAAAGGTCGAATAAAAATACCGCCCCCGAAGGAGCGGCTTGTATGAGGGGAGATGGTTGTCCTCAATTGGCACATTACTATAATAACACGGTTAAAACCTAATGCTCTGCGGTTTATCATCGATTTTTCTACGATTTTTCTTCCATGTTTTTATTTTGCGCTTCTTCGCTGTAGACTTCCAGCTGAAGCGCAAACGCCAATTTGTAGATTGCATTGGACTTCAGGCGATAGTATTTGCCCTCCCGGATGTCCATGTCCATCATTACTTGATAATCGAACACTTCATCATCCAGGTAACGGCGTTCAATTATTTCCCGTTCCAGACGCCCCAGCCGGCTGACTACCCTCTCTATCTGCTCATACTGCTGAAGCATCAGATTTTCAGAATCTACATTATGAATAGCTATATCTTCCGCAGGTTTGCCCACTACATTCGTCGATCCGTGATACCGCGGTTCCGGCGACGATGTGAGCTTCATTTCCCTACGAATAAATCCTACTTGTTTATATATACGAGCTGATTCTAAACGTTCCTCTACAGCCGCACGAGTCGCATCTCTGTCGATCTCCCACGGAAATTGCAATTGTGCCATTCCCCACACCTCCGGTATAATTGGTGGTGTAGGGTTTAACTGAATTCGCTGTCCCCCGCGGTCCGGCCAAGGTGCGGGGGATTATTCTATTTCAAATCTTCTCCATATAATTCTACGATAAGACGTGGATTGCGGGTTTCATCTCCCCAGATTTCAGGTAAGATCCATTCCAATTGAATGAGTACATCCCCACTTATGAAATTCGTAACTGTCATCCGGTCTCTGTCAACATCCTTGATTAAAAATTGCCCCTTGATAGAATAACCCTTGTTGTCTGAACCTTCAAACCGCAAGGCTCTTCCCAAATAGAATTTTTCACTATTAAACACGAGTGCTGGTTTTGAAAAATCTTGTGGATCATTCACTTTATCCGAAAAGTAGTTTCCCCTCCCAATTCCATATTTTTTGTTGCCCCTTCGCCGGGATCGGCTCTTTGAGTTGCTGAATGTTGGCCAGCTCCCATGCAAAACGACCAGCAGAATAATCTCCATAATAATATTCATCCGGGAATTTCCCGGCCCATCCTTTGCTTCCACCTGCAGATGCTTTCAGCCAAACCGGTCCACCCTCGATCTGTTCTGGTGCAGTCCTTTCTATTTGATAGCATTCCGACAAATTTGCTACGGCCACAATTGCGCCGGTCGGGAGATTGTCCACAGTATAGCCGTATTTAGCCAAGGCGGACTTGATCGGCTCCCGCTCGCAGGCTTCCCGGTCAATTTTTTGTGCAGCATGGATGGCCAGCGGACCGCGGTGCTTCGTTGCCCAGCCTCTTGTCTCCAACAATTTCAAACGAAGGGCAATCAGCGAAGCCCACGGCTGCCACACGGTAACCGTCTTAATAGGAGTTAATAATTTCACTACTCAGCCCTCCTACTCACTGAAGTAGCGATGAATCGCCCATAGCTTCCATCCTGCAGGTGCTGATCACTGCGACAGATTGGACAGACTGTAACTGAATGATCAATGTCATCGTAATCCTCAACGGCGAACCTGGTCGCACAATCTGTACATTCGTAGCTGTGCATCATGAGTGGCTGCTCTTTTGGCTTGCCCGGATATTGAATCCGGTGTGGCCACTCATGCGGGTTGCGCTGCCTTTCATGGTAGATCATCGTCCGGATGCTTCCAGGCTTGCTATTCAGCTGATTCGCGATTTCCTTTAGCGGCATTCCCGCCAAGAACAATTTGTGAAGCTGCTCTTTATTTACAATCTCATTTGCCAATGTGACATCCCCCTATTTTAGTAATCGTACGAATTCCTGAACGGCTGTCTTCTTCCAGCGTTTTACGGTTCTTGGACTAACGAACAGGCGTTGTGCAATATCGTCCACCTGAAGCTTTTCAATATATGAAAGCCGTAATACCTGTTCATACTCAAACCTGATGCTCCCTAAACCGTTCAGTGCTGTATCAATTAATTGGAGCTCCAAAGTCAAATCCTGTACTTCGCTGTCGTCAGTGCTGTGCTTCAACAACAGTATTCGCTTGCGGATATCCTTCCACTTGTACTCCTTGAGCCGTTCTATCGCTACACTCATGCCTTTATGCCCTGCTTCCTTTCTCCTATTCTCTTAAGAAGATCAGCCATTATAACACCGGTTCGCGTGAGATCGGCATTATTCCGAATCAGTCCATTCCTATTCATGAGTGCAAGTTGGCTCCGTGTGATCAATATAAAATTATCCAGATCAATATTGCGTTTGTTTTGGTCTGCGAAGATGATTGCATGACCTTTCGGTATTGGACCATGCTTTTCTTCCCAGATTACCTTGTGTTTATGCTTCCACCGTTTATGCCAAGGACCATAATCGGATACTTTAATTAAGGTGTAGCCATCTTCATCGATGCGCTCACTGCCCACAGGTTTGTAATTCAAAGGACGCTGCCCTTCCTTAAAGGAAGTTTTGTTGCCTCCGACATTGTACAATCCCTTCGTTCCTTTATTTGCCGGCGTATGCCCTTCTCCGAATCGACGATCTAAACCACTGACTAACCCATGATTTTTTTTATGCGTATTCATCTGCCTGGCCGTGATCTGCAGGCCGAACTTTTCATTTACAAGTTCGGCCAGTTCTTGATTCAGGCAGCCCGCTACATTTTTTCGAATAAAATCTTTTTGTTCCTTGTTGAATAACCCTTCATCACCGGTTACTCGCCCCCTCGGAACATCACTTTTTATCTTGTGATTGGCCTTAAAGCATTTAATTTGCTGCTCTGTAACTTCTGTCTCAAACTTGGCGTTAAACAGCTCAGCAATTTCACAATTGTACTTCCCTGGAGCAATTTGACGAATATATTCTTTTTGCTCAAGCGTGTAACGAAACATCAGTTGCCGCCTTCTAACATCTTGGGTAATTGAGCATCTGCATTCAACTTATCATCAACAAAGCGCTGTGCCTCCAGAACCAAAGCACCGGTATCAATGATTTTAGATGCAACTCCCATAACAGCGCGGGCACGGTTAATTTCGGCCTCAAGCTTTTCCCCTGTCAGTTCCTCATCGCCGAGCCTTTCCAACTGTGCAAACAAATGATTATTCAAGTCCCCCAAGGTATTCCGCATCAGATCGCCTCCTGTTGTGTCGGTAAACTCTCTACATGACGCTGGTTATAATATCTGAAAAATTCATAAATAAAACCATTAACCCCTTGGCATGGAAGAAGATCGACCAGATCAGCAGACACGAAATTGACCACTCGCTGTAATAGCTCGAAAAGTTCCTTCATGACACGGCCCCTGTCAATATTGGCAGCCTCAACACGATTGCTGAGTGCTTCCAGAGCCTCATAAATCTTGGTTCTCTCTGCATTGGCTATATCTGCTGATTGGATTGGAATACGAAACGATATGATTCCAGTCTCTCGGCTTGCAGCCTGCTCGATGGTCTGGAGCAGCATGTCACGCTCGGCTTCTAGGTCAGCAAGTGCCTGCTTTAGTTCTCCGTATACCGTCTCCAGCGTGCTGTACTCCGACTCCCAGTTATCCCGATCGGCCCGAAGCTCGCTGATCTGCACTTCTTTTTCCGTCAGTGTCGCCTGAAGATCGGCAACCATACTGCTGAGGTCATACAACTCCTTACGGTTCTCCTCCGAAACCATTTTGAATCGGCTATTGGCTTTCTCCAATTCATCCCTAGCCTTGGTGAGTTCCCCTTCAAGGTCTTTTACATACTTAGCACTTTGTTGCGCGGTCACCTGAAGGTTCTGGATCTCCTCTGCCTGCGCTGCAGCTCGCTCCTCCATACGTTGAAGGACTTCTGCTCCTGCATATTGAGCAGTTTGCTGAGTGGTACCGTTTTGTGCATTTAAGGCGATCAACCCGCGTGCCTCCCCTTGCCTCTCTAACTGCTCAGCCAAACGCTTATCTATCACTCTGGCCTCCGGAGAAGCTCCCTGTTCATTTGGCACTGGAGCCATCATTTCCAATGCCCGGCTCTCTGCATCCATCTCGCGAATCCCCCACTTATCCAGTAGCTCATAGAATCGGGGCGCCGTCACTCCAAGCGAGTGTTGAATACGACCCCGTTTCTCGCCATTAAGCCTGCGTTGAAGGTATTCCTGCTTGGTAATAGTCAATTCTGACGCTTTCCTACCTTGTGCCATTCCCGCCAGCTCCTTCTTTTCCACTTTTTTATCGATACCCCACTCCCGGAGCTGCTTGCGCAGCTCCATAGGGTCGTTGTTGAAATAGCTCAGCATGATGTCCTCGGTCTTTGTACCAGCGAGGCGAGCAGCAAGATACTGCTCCCTCGTCATGGTGCGTTCCCAACGTTTGACCTCGGGGCCACCATACTTCCGGGCCGCGCGCTGCTCGAGCTCGGCCAGCATCTCGGGCGTTGCCTGATAGCGTACAACGTCACTCACAGCCATCCCTCCTTATATGAATAATCGGGGCTTATGCTGCCCCGTTTGCCCGTTGATCCTTTACACGCTTTTTATATTTGTTCCAAGCACTTGATAACGTCGTGCCGACAGTCCCCAACTCCTCAGCAATCTCTCTCCACGTCTCTCCGGCACGCTGACGTTCCAGTAAAGTAGGGAAATCATAGGGAATGTCTTCGAATAGCGGGCGCTCACGGAGGATATAAGCATCCAGGTCTTCGGCTTCTTCCGGATTGGGTTGAATGCTAGAACCAGGCTTTCCCTCTCCCTTGACTTCCGCTTCCCAGTCATCGATCAACCCTTGGGCAGCAGCTTTTCCTTCCAGCCCCTCATCTTCAAAATTTATTTCACCCGGCTGCTGCAGCTTTGGTTCTTCTTCCTGATCAGTAGCAGGCGGCAGATCATCCGAACCCAAATCTCCCTGTTCCTGCTCTTCCTGCTCCTCATCCTCACTGTCCTGTGAAGCCGGCTGGCCATTCTGCCGCCAATCATCCCACTTGGCCGCAAGAGGGGCCACTCTCTGACGGTAATCATCGATGATATCGACGATCTTACCGCTGCTGATTCGCGCCTCATTGGCTAGACGCAGGTAAGTATCTCCTTCTGCCAAGCGCTCGATCCACTCTTGGACCGGATACCATAGACCTTCAAATCTTGGGGCAAGACCGGAAAGAATAAACTCATCCACGACTTCCCGGCTAATTTCCTCAGGAACATCTTTAATTTGATCTTTGGCCATAGGAATGTCCAAGTCCATTTCAACCTGTTCGCCCTCAGGCTTAACCTCCGATACAATGCCTTGCTCGTCCACCTTGTAGGACTTGATCGGCTTATCCGTCTTCGCATTAACCTGGACGTTGTAGCGTACAACCAAGGGTTCAAACTCCATTCTCACATCGCACTCATAAAGCTTTGGAAATGTTGCCAACTGATGACCTTCCAAGTTTTCAAAAGGGACAAACAAAGTAATTTCATAACCCTTACCTGGCTTGTCTACCTTCTTGATGATATTACCTGTGAAGCTCATGAAACTCATATCTACTCAGCTCCCTTGATTTTTTGGTGATATGCCCAGCAAAGAGCAATTGCATCTGCTGGGTCATAAAGTCGTTCTTTAAGGTCGCCCGCCTTGTATTTTCCCTTGCGGTCATTGACCTTGTAGAGAACCGGAATAGCGACACTATCGAAATCTAAACAGAAACGCATGGCCACATCCAATGCCACTGTCTCTTTATCTGCATTGCCCTTCCCTGTCTGCCTTTTAAGCTCGGAGGGGCGGACCGCATCCAATGCAACCCCGCAGTGCAGAGCAGCCAGAGTCACCATAGAGTAAGCTCCGACCAGCGCCAGAACGCTGTTAGCATTCTTGAAGTGTACAGGCCGCTCTAGCACGACCACTTTCGGCTGCTCCTGCTTTATTAGAGCCGCAGCATCCTGATAGATCGCATCCAGCACCGACGGCATTTCAATTTTTGTGAAATTACGAAGCCCATACTCCAACAGTTTGCCGTTCTGCATAGTGGCCCAGCCAGCATAATTAGTTCCGTGATCAAATCCTAATATTTTCAAGCCGCTTCCCCTTTCTCCAACGCTGGGGCCGGGGAGGCAGCGTGAACACCTCACCAACTAATCGCCCACGATGCCAAATCAGTTGACGATACTTAGTCTGATAAAAAGCATCGAAATTTTGCTTTTTCATGCTGTATTCCCCTTTCGGTACATATCCGGAACACGACTCCCTTTTGATTCAGGCTCTGGCGGTTCCGGAGTAGTGCTGTATGTCCGATCCAGTGAAACAAATTTGTTGAACTGCTTCATAAACACCAGCTCCACCGTTCCAACCGGTCCGTTACGTTGCTTGGCAATGATAATCTCGATAATATTTTTCTTGTCGGATTCCTTATCGTAGTAGTCATCCCGGTAGAGGAAGGATACAATGTCAGCATCCTGCTCAATCGCTCCGGATTCCCGGAGGTCGGACATCATCGGACGCTTATCCTGCCGTTGCTCCACGCCCCGACTGAGCTGTGACAGCGCAATAACCGGAACCTCCAACTCTCTGGCAATTTGCTTTAGTGTACGGGAGATTTGGGACACTTCTTCTTGTCGGTTAGCCCCACGTCGACCGCTACCCTGAATTAGCTGCAGGTAGTCGATCAGGATCATACCAAGCCCCGCTTCCTTCTTCAGCCTCCGGCACTTTGCCCTGATCTCATTAACCGTGATTCCTGGCGTATCATCGATGAAGATATCAGCCTCAGAAATATCACCGATGGCCATGGACATTTTCTCCCAATCATCACCCTCGAAATAACCGGTCCGCATTCGGCTTGCATCAATTTGGGCTTCAGCACAAACCATGCGCTGAACCAATTGAGCAGAAGACATCTCCAGACTGAAAATGGCCACTGTCACCTTGCCTCTAATTCCTACGTTCTGGGCAATATTAAGCGCGAAAGCCGTCTTTCCTACGGAAGGACGAGCTGCTACAATGATCAGGTCATTCCTCTGAAACCCAGCAGTCATCCGATCAAGATCCGGATACCCAGACTCAATCCCCGTAATGCCTCGATTAATTTCACGAGCATTGTAACGCTGCTCCGCTTCATCCCATACCCGTAAGGCTACATCTCTGATTTTGACGAACTCTTTCACTGGAGCCGTCTGATCAGAAAGTTTACCTACAGCAGCCTCGGCCATGGCCACGAAGCCCTTAACATCCTGCTCTTGAGCTGCATTTTTAAGCAGTTCGAGGGATGTGCTGATAGTCTCCCGGCGCAGGAACATCTCTTGAACACGCTCGGCATAGTACCCAACATTGTCAGTAGAAACCACGCCTCCGACAAGCTGCGCCAGATAGGTAACACTACCTATTTTGACTAGCTCGTCAGTATCTTGAAGCTGCGATGTCAGCGTGACCATATCAATTGGCTGTCCCTCAGCTGCAAGCTGTTTCATTGCACGATAAATCCGGGCATGGGCCTCATTATCGAATTCCCCGCCTTGCAACATGTCACTGACAGTCTCATATGCTGCCGGAGATGGAGAAGCAATAATTGCTCCTAAAACAGCTTGCTCCGCCTGCAGGTCACGCGGAACCTCAATCCCCAACTGCTCAGCAATATCAATCATTCGATATCCCCTCGCAGCTTACGTCTCATATCTTCCCAGTATCCAGGAGGGGGCGGACTGTCACTGGCAGCCCATTCCTGGAGCTGAGCCTCGTACTCGGCCGCCTTGTCTTTGCTGCGCTTGCTGTCGATCTGGTCCCCTAATCTCCCCCGGATGTGAGCGATCTGAGGGGTGACCGTCTCGGTAAGAATGTGCTGATCAATATTTGCCCAAGCTGTATCGGCTGGAAAGTCCTTGAGATAACGAGTGTGATCATCCTTAGCCCGATCCGCCGAAGCATCAAAAAAAGGAAAATACTTTTTAATGTGTCTGTAAAGCTTGGCAACTTCAATGAGTTCCACGCTTTATCTCCTCCTCCTCAATGAGCTTGTCCAGTTCGTCAAGCTGCTGCTGTCTGGTATCTGACTTTACTGTGCGTCCAGGACGTGGCGAATCTTTATTTTGCTTTGAAGGACCTCCCCGCTCCCGATATCCTTTAAGAACCCCGTTCACGTATGCTAAATTTCTTTTGTCTGGTCCTTGCCGGTATGCTTCCCTCATCGCTTGAAGCAGCCACTCACCACCGTAGTCATCAAACAAGGCAGAAAACTCCTCAATATCAAATTCCGTGATTTTTCCCCCGGCTATGAAATTTTTTTCATAGGCTTTGAATACATTCCCGAATGAAAAATCTTGCTTAGAATTCGGCTCCGGTGTTGTGGTAGTTGTTGTAGTAGTAATACTGTATTTAATACTGTATTTAGGAGAGCGTTTTGCCCTACAGCCGCAAGGGATTGAAAGGCGTTGAACTTCTTGTTTTAAGAAGTCAGAACTTCTTATTTTAAGAAGTAACGACTTCTTATTTTGAGAAGTGTAAAGGATTTTCCCCGTTGAAAACTTCTTGTTTTGAGAAGTTTTTTTATTGCTGGACTTCTCGTTTTGAGAAGTTTTTAAAGATAAATTTTTCCGGATTAAATCCTTGAAAACTTCTTCGTCCCATCCTTTGACTGGACTGATTTGCCACTGCTCATAGTCCTTGTTGACCTGGAAGATTGCTGACTCTTTATCCCAATTTAGAACCTTGCATGAAACTAAATAATTCAATTCCTTGGTAACGTTCTGCGGGGATACTCCGCACACTTCAAAATGTTTGAGTTTAGGAATGATAGCCATCTTTTTTCGGCAGCCGTATGATAGTCGCCAGATGAACAGTAAAATATCCTTCTGCCGCTTCGTAAAATCTCGACGGATGACTTCATCCCATATGTCGTTTGCTATTTGTAAAAATCCTTTTTCTAGTTGTGGGTTAGCCATCCGTCGCCCTCCTTAAAGCGGAATCACTTTTGCAGTACCTGTGTATCGATGCGTCAGATGCATCTCTCTCGGAAGATGCTTCACCACAAACCAGTTATCCGGATTCCAGCCGGCTGCCTTTATCAATTGTTTCTGGCGCCGTGTCGGGCGCTTTCCGTTCTTCATGGTCTCGTCCGGTGGACCTGGAAGACATTCAAGTCCAGCACGCCATATTTCCCATGATGAATTAGCGTTCCAGCAGTCATTCCTTTACCAAAGTTCTCAACAATCACCGCGATCTCCGCTGGAATCTCATCCGGCTTTGTTGCCTCAGCCACCTGCAGACCCAAAGTGCGAGCAATGTATTGCAAATATTCTCTGGTGCTTTCTGGACCTTCAGCTCTTGCTTGCTCAAACCAACTATTCATCTGATTTTTCATAGCTACATTCATATGGATCGCTCCCTCATAATTTTTTGTTGCCATTCTTTCGCCAAACGGCAACGGCTGGCCGGAATCTCGTAATATCGCTGGCCAAGAACAAATGAAACGAATTTACGGGTCTTGGTCTCGTAATAAAAGCCGTTAAGTGCCGGTACCGAATAAGAAGTAAAAATAATTGCGGGCTCAACCTTGGGTTCAAAATCAAACAATTCAAGTTGCTCTATCACACGGTTCGCCTCCGGTCATCCCGCAGCCAAATGATGCGGTGCTCATAATTGGCCTTAACCACTGTCCAGCCCGGCATACCGAGGGCGAAATATGCCTTGACCTCTGACCTAAATTGTTCCGGATCAGAATGATAGAATGCCCATATCCGCTCACCAACCCCTGACCTGCAGAGCGGCACGCCGTATTCATCGTATAACGGATCGATCACCTCCGAGCCACCTGGACGACCGTCCCGGTAATCTCCTGCACCTCTCGCTTAAACCGGTCGGCGTCGCTGTTGCTGTCACTCAGATGGAGCAGCCAGACCTCCCGCAGTTTGCTCAGATCATTGGCACGGAGCATGTCCTTCACGTTGTCGAGTCCGAAATGTGACTGGAGCAACCGGCTTTTTTGTGAAGGATGCAACTCTCCGGCTGCCACACGTCTATTAACAATGTCGAGCGCATAATTGCACTCGACCATTAAATGTGTCATGCCCGGAAAAGTGTACCGGGAGTAATAAGTATCTGTAAGAAAAACAAGCTTATCTCTGGATGTATTTGCAAGGACAAAACCCAAAGGCTCCGCCGCATCATGCTCAACCCCAAACGGCAGAATGGTCCATGAACCGACTTGCACCCGCTCACCCGGCTTGACGATCTGCAGGCGATGCCCTGACAGCCCCACAGCATCCGCTGTGCCCGAGCTGGTAAAAACCTTCACGCCGGCACGCATGAGTTCTTTGGCGGATCTGCTGTGGTCGCCGTGCTCATGCGTAATCAAGCAGGCGGAGAGTTGAGTCACCCGAAAGGAGAGTGACCGCTGAATCTCCTTATATGACAGCCCGGCCTCCAGCAGCAGCATCGTCTGCCCATCGGTCACCCGGTAGGCATTGCCCGCGCTGCTGCTGGCAATAGGATAAATGTCGATCATTAGAAATCCATCTCTGGCACAGTGTTAGTTGCTTGTTGCGTTGTCCCTGTCGCCTTAGCTGCCTCTTGCTCAGGAGGCAGGGCTGAAGCAGAATTCCCTTCTGGCACTGAATAAGCTTCGTGTGGCGGTGTGACATCGATCGGCTGCCGATTAGCATTCTCTGCAACTTCTGCATCAACCGCCCTCTCCGCATATTCCTGTTCAAGCTGACTTAAGCGCATGTAGTCATCGTCGATCTTCTGGCTATCAATTGTGATGTCATTATGCGCTGCCCGGAAAATAGTTTTCCAGCACATTTGCTCATGCCAGCCTTCTACTTGCTCCGTACCAACCTTTTTGTTATTTTCCCATTTGTCTTTCTCGCCCCCCCAAAACTCAGCCGATGCCTTTTCCGGCTTACGCTTGAGAATCTCCTTTATACTGAATGTCACCAGCTTGTTCTTCTCAGGTTCATGGGAAAATGAGTGATAGTAGAATCCGCCTACGATCTCACCTCTATTAAATGGCTGTGTTATTTCGAATTCATAATTTTCGATAGAGTTCCTTGCATCCTTTTTAATTGGACGGAAATGGTCTGTAGAGTAAACCAATTCGACTGGGATATGATCAGGAACATCTAAGCCATACTTTACAGCCTTTAATTCAAGTCCCCGGTATCCTTCAATGAATCCAATATCATATTTATTCGTTTTGTTATTTTTAAATGGAATTAAATTAATATGATTTTTTTGTGCGGGGTCAAAACCGACCCGGGCATAGGTGACAACGTCTCGAGCAAGCTTTTCCAAATTGATGTTATCCCATATCATAGGAAGGGGGTCGCGATACTTCTCTGACTTTGCAAGACGTTTTTCTTCAGCAGCTTTCAACGAAGCATCTAGCGAGATGAAATAATTTTGAGCAAGGCGCTTCTGAAAATTAGTCAGTGGAACCTCACCCACGCTACCAGTAAATTGTGTGATCACCATATTCATGAACCGTTCGGATTGGGTAGGTTCCTGTTTTACAACCGCATTATCACTCATTCTTCTTCCTCCTCAGGCTCATCTTCATAAACAAATTTGACTTTCTTACCTTTGTGTTCCTTCAAGAAGCTTTTCAGCAGACTAGCGAAATCTGAAGGCCCCAGCAGATCACGCTCCAGAATTGCATCCTCCGGACATTCACATAATGGATAGGCGCTCATTGCCTCTTTGCCATCGATGTACAGCGTTTCGGTTCGGGCATCCACATAACGAGCTTTGCCAGTCACAACCTTGACCTCGACAACGTCGCTCATGAAATCACCTCATTGTCCACGATCAGCAGCCCTTCCAAAGTTACTCCCTTGGTATGGATACGCAGTTTCTTCATTCGATCTTTCCAAGCTGATTCTGCTTTTTCTTGTCCATGTATACTTATCAGTTCCGCTTGCGTTTCTGACGGCAAATTTTCAAAACTCGGTGGAACAACTAACTTGATCATCTGTGTGTTGATTTCTAACAAATCCGTGACTGCCTCAGCATTGTCCACGAAAATCGGAGCGGACACGCCGTAATGCTGGCTGAGCGTGTTAATGATGTCCAGACCGACATTGATCCGGGCGGCGTTGTTGAGTCCGCCGTCATACGGCACGCCGTTGTAAAGTGTGTCACAGACCTCGCGCAGCCCACCGTTGATTTGTTCCTCAAACAACCGGAAGCGCGCATACTGGAACTTGGAATCAATGCGAGATTGCAGCAGATTGACCTTAGCTCGCATGAAATCTTCCATCAGATAGAGCTCATACTGAAGGTGCTCGTATTCTCTGGCAAGTTTACTTTCCTGCTGCTCGAGCTCCATAATGCGAGTTTGCTGCCGGCGCACATGGTCAAATTTGGCCAATTCAGCATCCAGGACTCCAATCTCTACGCGCAGGCTTTGAATCTCCTGTTGAATCCGCTGTTGCTCTTGCGCTGAATCTGTCTGTAACGTAGTGATTTGCTGGCGTAACAGCCCTGCTTCGTCTCCCAAACTCCGAAATTTAGTATCGTCATCCGGGTTCTGAACACCTTGACGAAGGCGGTCCAGTTCAGCATTAGCCATATCAATTCGAACTTGCAACTGCTCCTGCTGCCCAGCCAACTGCCGGAACTCCTCTCGCATACGGGTGACTTCATCGTCCAGGCGCTCAGATTCATCACGCGCAGCGCGCCCACGGCGCTGAATCCCTTCCAGACGTTCGGCCTTGCGGCGGTTGAAGTCGGCCAATGCCATATCATGAGCTTCCTGCCGACACTCCTCCGGAAGCAGCTGTCCACACGCCGGGCAGTTATCGTCAGCCGAATGTGCAAATCCGTCTGTGCTTGCAGCGCTGAACTCCGCTCGGAGTTGCGCCCTCTCTTGGTCAAGCCCGGCGATCCGCTGCTCATTGATCTTGATTTTGTAGTGCCGATCATCCATCGATCGGCGAACATTATCCAAATCACGAAGTAGGTTATCAACATGCGCCCGCTGCTGAGCTACCGAATCCAGCGCTGCCGTTTGCAATACATTCTTAATCTGGAGCTGCTCGCCCTCAATTTCTCGAAGACGATGCTGCAGTTCGGCGGCTTGGCCACCTGATTGCACCCGGACAAGCTCCTGCTCCTTTCCGGTTAACCGCTCGCGAAGCGTGACAATATCCTCCTTGAGCATATCCTCGCTGATCTCGGATACATCCGGCATACTGCGCTGTGCCTCGCTGATCCGGATGGGGATATCATTAATCTCCTGATTAATGCGTTTCATCGATGCAGCAACGACCTTTTTATGATCATCAATATCCCGCTCACGCAAAATGGCCTCTAATGGAGCCAACTCAGTGTTGGAATGAATAACCTCGGCATCCGTTACATCCCCGCAGACCTCCAGGAGTAGCTTTCGCCGATCTTGCCATTTGAGCTGCTCGTTGAAATACGTCGGGCTGGTAAGGAGCTTGAACAGTTCCTCCGGAAGCAGGGCCGTGACCGCTGCATCGTATTCCTTTTTAGTGACGGGTACACCGTCGACGAAATAAGAAGTTTCATGACCCTCGAATGCAGCTGTCAGCGATCCGCGCTTCTTGGTCCATTTCTCAGCGAAGACACGTCGGAACGTCTTGCTCTTCCCGTTTATGTCGAGCACACCTTCAACCTCGTGCTCCAGCTTGTGCTGCCGAACCTTGCCGGCGGAATCAAGCTCCTTGATTTCAAAGTCTGTCCGGTTTGCGCTGTCCTTGCCAAACGGCAGCCAGGTAAAAGCATCGAACAGGGTTGTCTTGCCTGTCCCGTTATCGCCGAATACATTGACCGGCTGTCCATTGGCCACAAGCTGAAACTCGCGGAAGCCTTTGAAATTGCGGAGTGTCAGGCGTTGTAGGGTGATCTTGTTCATACGTTCACCTGCAGGAGACTGGCCACGGTACGATATGCATTCATTTGCACCCGCAAACGCTCCAGATTGGATACCGCGTTTTTCAATCTCAGTTCATATTCAGTCACCAGTTTGCGCTCATGCCCTGTAAAAGCGCGGGCCTGTGCTGCTCGCATTTCGGCGTTCTTTCCATCTAACCTGTTGCCCAGCAAAAGCGAATCTTCCTTTTCCTGAAGAATATCTTTAACATCCGTTAATTGCCGATGTACCCCCAGCACTGCATCTTCAGCAGCCGTAATTTCGGCCGGCAACGCCAATAATTTCGTAATAAGCTCCTGCTTTGTCATAGCTCCTCCTTGTCGCCCCCACCTACACATGGTATTATGGGGGCATCCATTGATTGGTGTAGCCCGTTGCAGCGGGCTATTTTACTTATTCACAGTCTTCACATTTCCGAGGATGACCCGGTTCCTCGCCGTCATCGATGAAAGCCCCGCATCCTTCACAAAGGATTCCATCCAAAATCATTTCAGCAACATCACCCATGCCGTCCGTCCTCCTTCCTATGTAATTGAGTGGGCAAGAATTTGAACCTTGCATGTGTTCCGCCACCACTCAGATGTGTCAGCCACATCTCAGGAAGCCAGACGGGGAGTGTCTGAATCCCTGAGACAAGGCTGAGCCTTGTCCAACTTAAATGCCTGCCCGCTGGGCGAGCTGTCTTATTGCTTCACGACTATATTGCTTGCCGTTAAATTCAATCAAATCTTCTGTGCTGCCGGTTACTGCACATCCAGGAGAATATTTACGGATTACAATCCCGCCCTCAACCATGTAGAATTCGACTGGGTCTCCTTCCTTCATACCAAGTACACGACGGGTTTCTTTTGGGATAACTACACGGCCAAGATCATCAATACGACGTACAATTCCAGTTGCTTTCATATCATTTCCTCCAGTTCAGATCGCTTCAGCGATCCTGCATTTATTTGATTGGTTGTAGCTACTTCAGCAATTGCTGGTATGAGTACAGCATTACAAATGGCATCAACAGCACTCTTTGCCATGTTCATTACCCGGTGTAATGGGGTATTTTGAAGAACGAAATACTCCATGAATCCCCCCGCGTTTACAATCCCTATCAGGTGATAATCTCCTATGGGAGTCAATTGTTTCCCGACTCCTGCACCTGGCCGACAAGGACCGGACCTGAACCTAATATCGCCTATAGAGTCTGCCCTTCCTAAACATGAATCTATTGCAATAACCTTTCGTCCTTCAGGAATCTCTTTAATCCGTTCATCGAGATTCATGGCATGAACTAAATCGTCCATTCTGCCAATTACGTTGTAGCCTAATTTGTAAAGGGCTGACCCTATGAGCGGGCCAAATGAGTCGCCGGTTGAGCGATCCGTCCCAATACAGAAAAATGTTATCTGTTCAGCAGGAATATTCTGAACCTTGTTTTTAATCTCGCTGATAAGATCCACAACCTGCTCCCTTGCGCTCCCCCGGTACATGCGGTATTATAGGAACGTCCTATTTATTTGTTTTGCTGGAAGCCGTCCTCGCCGACGGCTTTTTTGCTGCCCGCAGCTGCATGCGCAACCGCAACCTCTTGCTCAAGTTCTTCTACCAGAGTTTTCAACTCATGCTGTGCCAGCTCATCTCCCAGCCGGACCGCATGCCGATACAAACTGGTCAACTCCATGATACGGCCCCTTGCCGCTTGAAAGTCATACCCTATGCTGCCAGATACGCCTCCCATGTCCCCGCCCTCACCTTCCCAAGAAATTGTTCAAACGTAATGCGGTACCGCTCTCCGATGGAATGATAAACGAAATACTCTCCCAGCTTGTCCAGCAGATCATCCGGCAAGGTTTACCGCCTCCTTGTTGTAATCTCCGCTGAGAATGGCATCGATGGCTTGTATTGCTTCCTCCACTTTTTCTTGCTCGTTGTGAAGGTTTAAAAAAAACTCGACCCATGCAGGGATAAATTCATCAGAATCCACAGCAGCGAGATTTTTAAGGACCACGACATCGACGATATCCGATGTAATTGAAATTGATGCAGTGTAAACGGAGTTTCTTGGAATCTGGATCACCTTATCAAATAATTGTGCCAATTTCGGATTCATACTCATCCCCCTAAACTTTGATTAATAAAAACAAGTATTTAAGATTGCCTCGCGTTACATCTGCAAGCAGCCAACCATCTTCCAGCATTTCGTTGACTTCGTTCGGATCAGAAGTTGTGTACACTTTGCGAGCATCAGAGATATGTACCTCCAATCAATTCACCTCCTTTCATGCATCGTTTGAGAAACAAGCTTTTCCAGATGTTTATCTATATCAATCTGGCGGAAAAAAATCTGACCGCGCTGCCGAAAAAAAGGAATTTCATTAGCGCTGACCATCTTTCTTAATGTTGATTCTGAAATTTTTAGGTAAGCACTTGCTTCCTTGATATTCAGGATGTTGGCATATAGACGACGCTGAATCTCAGGCTCAAGTTCGGCTAGTAGTTCTTCGCGGAGATTACGGATGATATCTGCCCGCAGGGAATCAATTAAGTCCGCTGTTGTAATCGATATCACGTCTTTCTTTTAGAATAGAACTCAAATTTAATTTGATATATAGACATATTTAAAGAAAACCACAAATCCCACTTGCGGAAACACAAATCTTGTTATATAATTCCATTAGTGACGAAAATTAAATTTTAGTTCAACTCATATAAAATTCAGGTTCATTCAAATCAGGGAATAATTCATCATCAGAAACTCCAAAATAGTGCTCGATACGCTTAAGCAACCTAGTACCTGGGACAGACCGTCCATTTTCCAGTTCACGCAAATGAGTTTCAGTAATGCCCAAAGTTATAGCAACTGCAAGTTGGGTTCCTTTGCTCTTACGTAATTCTTTCAACCGTTGCCGCGGTTTTTTGAAGGTTGTTTGTTTTGTCATTCGCTTGCTCACCTCCTTGAGTAATAATATAACACTCAAATTTAATTTGAGCAAGTGATTTTTTAACAAATTTAATTTATGGAGTGTTATGCTATGTCATTAGGTTCGAGGATAAGAAAAATAAGAAACTTGAGGGGTTTTACCCAAAAAGCGATGGCCGAGAAGTTAGATATGACAGAAGCAAATTTCTCGAGCTACGAAAGGGACAAGAGCGCTCCTCCTAGCGATAAGTTGAATAAAATTGCTTCAATTCTTCGTGTTAGGCCTGACTACCTACTAGGATTAACTGAAGATATGGCACTTGAGGACCCTTATTCCCTTACCCCAAAAGAAGAGATGGATATTGCTGTTCAGCTAGAGAAAATGATGAAAAATCTTGAAAGCGGGGCATCCATCGCATTTCATGGGGAACAGGTTGAATATGACGAAGAGGATCGAGAAGCTTTACGTATTTCTTTAGAGAACACTTTAAGACTATCGAAGTATGCTGCAAAAAAGAAATTCACTCCAAAAAAATATCAGAAATAATCATTGGGGGTCTCTAATGAAAATAAGACATCTTGTTCAAAAGCTAATTAATACCTACGGGACATTAGACCCCTTTAAGCTTTCTGAAATACAAAAGATTGAGGTCATACATGAGTATTTAGGAAAATTCACTTGGGGGTACTACAGCCACATAAACCGAATTTCTTTTATTCACATACATGAAAGTCTTTCTGAAGCAGAAACTCGTTTTACTTGCGCTCACGAACTTGGACATCACTATTTGCACCCTAAAGTGAATACGCCTTTTTTAAAAAAGAACACACTTTTATCATTAGACAAAATCGAGCGTGAGGCAAATCAATTTGCTGTAGAACTCTTGATCCCAGATCAACTACTAATCGATGGCATGACAGTATACCAAGCTGCTGAGGCTTCTGGCGTTCCTGGGGAATTGGCCACTTTAAAAAAGCCTCCTGCGTACATCTGCAGAACGTGGGTAGGATATTAAAACACTTACATAACGGATTCAACTCGCATCGCCTTAGGTGTGGGGCAGTTTCTTGCAGCCACCCAACAGAACACATATTCCCATTCAAGGAGGTGAGGCCGATGTAGTACCCATTGATTGATTCACAACTTAAACTCAATAATGATAGAAGGAGAAATACGATGGCATATTATGAACATCTTGGCGGAAACAAGTATAGAGTCGTTGCGCGGGACATAACTAAAGTGAATAAGCCGAAAAAAAGCAAATCAGTCGAGGCCCCTCCAGATATCGCCAAGTCAGTGCGTAAACTAGAGTCATGGTTGACATTGGAGGTGGCAGAATGGGCTAAAATTGTTGAATCCGGATCATTAGGAAAAGCTGAAAAAATTAGTTTCAGAAATTTTGTTCCAACATGGAGAACAGGATATGCTTTACAGCATATGGGCGATTACACCCGTCGGCAGAGCATGATATTCATCAAAACGTATTTGATGCCGGTCTTTGGAGATGTCCGCATGGATCAGATTACTACTTTACATTTGGTCACCTTTTTCGCAGAGATTAAGAGAAAAGATGGAAAGCCGATGGCAACCAATACCAAATTAAACATTTTCAAAGCAGCCAAGTCTGTATTTGATGCCGCTACAGGTTGGGGGGTTATCACGAAAAACCCCATTGATGGGGTGGATCGTCCCAGTGCGGGCAAGAAGGAAAAAAAGAAAATGCGTGACAAGAAAAAAAACTATTCCTGGGAAGAGACAGTTCAAGTGCTTATTGAAATGTTCGAACTTCCCACACGCTGGCGCCTGTATTTTAGCGGTGTGATGATGGGCGGTTTCCGGCGCGGTGAAATGCTGGCTGTGGAATGGTCTGATATCGATAACGATCGTGGGGCCATCTGGATTGAGGATCAGATTACATTCGACGAAGACGGTAAAAAAACAGAAGGTGAGGTGAAATCCGAAGCGTCTGAGGGTTGGGTGCCTATGCCCCGCTGGTACATGGATCAGCTCAAAGAATATGAACGGGAATGGAAGAAAGAAAAGCTTCAATGTAAGAGTTGGGAAGGTGGAGATAAGCGATTTATTTTCCATGGTGGCAAGGGGATCATGTACTTTCCGACCACCGCCACAAACACCTGGAGCAAGTTTCTTAAGCGGCATAACCTGCCTCATATCCCGCTGCACGGCTTACGCCATACCGCTGGCATGCTCTTGCGGGAAAGCGGTGCTGATCTTAAAACAATCCAGGAGCAGCTTAGACATAGTAAAATAGGTACCACCGCAGATATTTACACACACAAATCCGCCGCGATAAGTCGGGCCGCTATCGACCAACTGGAGGAGCTAAATCCAAAACAGCGAAAGTTTGCCCCATGATTTGCCCCATAAAGAAAAAATGTTCTGTCATATGTCGAAAAGTGGGTAAAGAAAAAACCCTTGCGCACCAAGGGTTTCAGAGATTTTTTGTTATGGAGCGGGTGATGGGAATCGAACCCACGCTATTAGCTTGGAAGGCTAAAGTTCTACCATTGAACTACACCCGCTTAAAAATGGTCGGGACGACACGATTTGAACATGCGACCCCCTGGTCCCAAACCAGGTGCTCTACCAAGCTGAGCTACGTCCCGTTATATGTTATGGCAATCTTCACTGATGTAAAATGGCGTGCCCTGAGAGATTCGAACTCCCGACCTTTTGATTCGTAGTCAAACGCTCTATCCAGCTGAGCTAAGGGCACTAATGGAGCGGAAGACGGGAATCGAACCCGCGACCCTCGCCTTGGCAAGGCGATGCTCTACCGCTGAGCCACTTCCGCACATTAATTACTCTCTCACTACCGCTGTTCATCGGCGGCGACAAGAAATAATATACCATGTATCCAAATCAATTGCAAGCTTTTTTTAAAACTTTTTTAAATTATTTTTTTGGTCCATATTTCATGATGAATTCAGCCCTTTTCCGAACCTCATATATACTTTGAAGCCCGTTATTCCTGAACTTCCTGCGTCGGATTTTACCTTATAACCAAAAAGGGATATCTCCGGCCATAAGCCGAAATATCCCTCAAAACACTGTAACGAAACGCTAAGCCCCGACAGAAGCCAATTCACGGGCCCCCTGTTCCTGCTCTTTTTGCTCCAGCTTCTCCTGATTCGAATGAATAAGCGCATATGGCAGACATAGCGGGACGCCTGAGCGCGGGTCTATGACAATATCCGCTTCAATATTGAACACTTCACGGAAAATTTCCGGTGTCATGACCTCCGTCGGTGCGCCTACCCCTGCTACCTTGCCGCTCTTAATTGCAATCATATGTTGTGCATAGCGGGACGCATGGTTCAAATCGTGCACGACCATGACAATGGTCCGGTTCTCCTCTTGGTTCAGCTTCTCCAGAAGTTGAAGCACTTCCAATTGATGCGCCATGTCGAGGAAAGTTGTCGGTTCATCCAGGAAAATAATGTCCGTCCCCTGAGTCAGGGTCATGGCAATCCAGGCACGCTGCCGCTGTCCACCGGACAGTTGATCTACAGGACGGTCAGCAAACATGCTCATACCGGTAGCTTCCAGTGCCCAGCTTACAATTTTGCGATCCTCCAGGCTCATGGAACCGAAGCCCTTCTGATAAGGAAAACGTCCGTAAGATACAAGTTCTGAAACGGTGAGACCGTCTGGTGCAGTCGGGTTTTGTGGAAGAATAGCCAGTTGCTTCGCTACTTCCTTAGTTGATTGCTTGTGAATGGATTTACCGTCCAGCAGCACACTTCCGCTCTTTGGTGACATAATTCTGGCAAGAGTTTTTAGAATGGTGGATTTACCGGAGCCGTTCGCACCGACAAGCGCTGTAATTTTGCCCTGAGGTATGGCAATATTCAAGTCTTCAACGATCATTCTTTTCTCATAAGCAATGTCCAGATTTGTTGTCGTCAAACGAATCATCCGTAACACACACTCCATTCTTTGATATCATTAAGCCGCTCACAACGGTCTTTCATGTTATGTTAATGATAATCGTTCTCATGCCTTCTTGTCAACTGATTCTCATTCTCTTTCGTAATTATCTATTCGCTATTCATACTCACTATGAAAAAATGCCAGCCTAAAAAAAGAAAAACCGCCTCCCCTGTGCGGAGAAACAGTTTTCCAAACTCTACAGCTGTCATCCCCGCTCTGTCAGGCTTGTCCGCCAAGCTTGCAGGAAATCTGTGAAGCCGCTTCCTTGACTTGTTGAATGATAACAGGGATAGCCTCTTCACTCAGCCTATGAACGGGACCTGCCACCGACAGGCTCGCTACAATGCGCTGCTGAGGGTCAAGAATGGGCGCTGCGATAGCAAAAGCATCCTCATCGACCTGTCCCAGCGTAAAGCAATAGCCTGCTTCACGAATCGCCGCCAGCTCCTTTTCCAGTTCGCACTTGCTGCCGTGGCTGTCCGAGAACAGCTTGCACATCTCCTCAATGACCTTCTCGCTCTCATAGGCAAGCAAGGTCTTGCCGGAAGCGCCCGAGTCCAGCGGCAGCACTCTGCCGTTCTCAATCGACATGCGAATGAGACGCTTGCTCGTCACATGCTCGATGCAGATTGCCTTCGAACCAGAACGGACGAACAGAACAGTCGTCTCTCCGGTCAAATCCGTCAGATCTTCCATAAGAGGTCTGGCAATCGTGAGCAAATCTTTCTCGATCTGCCGGGAGAGGCTCCGCGCCAAATCAAATATCCGCAGGCCAAGGCCGATCTGACCTCTTCCCTTGCGCTCTACGAAGCCGTTCTTGATTAATGTCTGAATAAAACGGTAGGCTGTGCTGTCCGGTATGCCTACCTTCTCCGCAATTTCGCTTACTGTAAGTGTAGTTCCTGATTCGGCGAGCACAAATAAAATATCAATTGCGCGGCCTAAAGTTTGTGTTCCGTTCATTTGAGCACCTCAGAGAAAAAGCGATACGTTCGTTCTTGCCCTGATATTATATCATATACGCCACTGCCCGCGTGCCTTTAGCAGCATTGTTTTCTCCAGCCGCAACAAGATCATGTTGACCGTAATGGCAAGCGCGGATACGAACAACGTTCCCCATACCATTTTGGGTACCGAATTTTGATACAGCCCTTCAAACAAAATAACACCCAGGCCGCCAGCATTGACCCACGCGGCAATCGTAGTAATCCCGATAATCGACACCGAAGCGATCCGCAGCCCCCCGATAATGACAGGCAAGGCCAGCGGCAGCTCTATCTTGCAGAATAGCTGCCAACCGCTGTAGCCCATCCCGCGCCCTGCCTCCACCACAGAGCTGTCAATCGATTGAAAGCCTGCAATGACATTGCGCACCAAAATTAATTGGCTGTACACAACCAGTGCAATCAGCGCGGGCTTCACGCCGAGTCCGACGAACGGAATCAGCAGGGCGAACATGCCGAGGCTCGGAATTGCATAGATAATGCCAAGCACGGACAATACAGGCACGGCAATCCGGCGGTTGCGGGACAACCAGTAACCAAGCGGCAAAGCAATCAGCGACGCGATCAGAAGCGCCAGGAACGTAATATAACAGTGTCTGAGCAGCGCCAGGAACAGAACGTCATAATAGCGTGTAAAATAATCCAGCATCTTAAGGCTCACCCGCCTTCGACGGAATATAAATTCGCCATTGTGATTTTGCCGAGCGGCTGCCCGTTCACAGACTCAATCACAACATAAGGTACGCCATGCTTCAATATAAGCTGCAGCGCATCCTTGAGGCTCGCACCGGCAGGCAGGCGGGGGTATTGGCCGGCATCAGCCGGGTCATGCCCATCAAGCGCGATCATGCTGTCCTCTGCCCGGATCAGATGGAGCCGCTGAAACAGATCATCCGCCTGGACAAGGCGGGAGACAAATTCATTGGCAGGCTGCTCGAGAATACGCAGCGGCGTATCATACTGCTGGATGGTACCTTCGTTCATTACAATCATCTTGTCACCAAGCTTGAGCGCCTCTTCCACATCATGTGTAACGAAAATTACTGTTTTGCCAAGCTGCTGCTGGATTTGCTTGAAATCATCCTGCAGCTTCCCTCTTGTAATCGCATCAATGGCGCCAAACGGCTCATCCATCAGCAGAACCTCCGGATCACCGGCCATCGCTCTGGCAATCCCGACTCTCTGCTGCTGGCCGCCCGACAGCTGATGCGGATACCGCTTGCTGAAGCTTTCCGGCAAATGAACAAGCTCCATCAGTTCCTTGACTCTGGACTTGATTTTTTCGCGGTCCCAGCCCAAAATTTCAGGTACCGTCGAGATATTTTGCTCAATCGTCATATGAGGAAAAAGTCCGATTTGCTGAATGACATAGCCAATACTGCGGCGCAGCTCGGTTAGCGGCTGCTGCCGGATATCCTTGCCGAAAATCGATATTGTGCCGGAGGACGGCTCGATAATCCGGTTCACCATCTTTAACAGCGTTGTTTTACCACAGCCTGAAGCCCCTAATATCGTCACAAAGGAGCCTTGGCCGATTTCCAGGCTTGTCTCATTAACAGACGGCTTGGAAGCTTTCGGGAATGTCTTGGAGACCCGGTCAAACACAATCGCTTGCTTGCTCATCATTATCCGCTCCCTGTATGGGAAAGGGACCTCCCCTTGCCTGGAGAAGCCCCGACGCAAAATGCGACCCCTATTTCTTTATTTCAATAAGCCCTGCTCCTGCAAAAATGCCTTGGCGACTTCCGCATATTCCTTCTTGTCAATATCAACCTGCGCGTTCAGCTTTTGCACGGTTTCATTATCCAGCCTTGCAGAAATTTCGTTCAGCACCTTGGCAATCTCAGGGTCCTTGTCGTTCAACTCGCTGCGGATTACCGGAGCCACAAAATAAGGGGGCCAGAAGCCTTTGTCATCTTCCAGCAGTACCAGATCCTTGTTCGTCAGATCTCCGTCCGTGGTGAAGCCAACCGTTACATCTGCCTGTCCATCCAGAATGACACGGTATTTAATGCCGTAATCGAACATTTTGATGCTCTTGAAATCCATTTTTCCATAGAACGCGTTCAAGCCCTTCAGGCCATCCTCACGCTCCTCAAACTCAGGCACAGCGGCCAGATTCAACTGCGGCGCTACCTTTGACAAATCAGAAATTTTGTACAAATTATACTGCTCGGCAACCTTCTTGGTCGTTACCAGGCCTTGCGAGTCATTGGCATTGGTCGGTTCCAGCCAGATCAGATTGAACTTTTCCTTATAGCCCTTGGATACCTCATCGTAAACTTCCTTGGCATCGGATTTAGGAGGAAGCTCCAGGACGTTGATCAAGCCTGTACCGGTATACTCAGGATAGAAGTCGATATCGCCTTTTTTGAGCGCTTCATGAGCAACGAGCGTGCCGCCGAGATTGAGCTTGCGATCGACCTTGTAGCCGTGATTTTCAAGCGCCAGCGCATACATTTCACCCAGAATTAACGATTCGGTAAAGTTTTTGGAGCCGACTTTGACCACTGGTTTGCCATTGCTTCCGCTTCCGGAGCATGCGCTAAGCACCAATGCTGCACCCAGAATTACACTTGCGATGGTCATTAATCTCTTTTTCATACGATATGGACTCCCCTCTGCTTTTGCATTCATTAGTGATGGTTACATTCCGTTCGGGCAGCCGGGTACGAGAGCAGCCATGCAAAGCTTAACGCGCATATCTTGTTGACACTCTCTCGATCAGGGCAAAGCCGATTTCCGACAGGATAGCCAGCAGCGCTACAGGAATAGCACCCACCAGAAGCAGCGAGAATTTATACATGCCAAGCCCGTTAATAATGAAGGTCCCAAGCCCGCCTCCTCCAATGAAAGCTGCTAATGTGGCGCTGGCAATAACTTCGACCGCCGCTGTCTTAACCCCTGACAGAAGCAGCGGAAGTGCGAGCGGCAGCTCCACCTTGCGCATAATTCTGCCCCCGCTCATTCCCATTCCTGATGCCGCTTCAATAATTGAAGGCTCTACACTGCGAAAGCCCATATACGTATTAATCAGGACAGGCGGACAAGCGAGCAGTGTCAGGGCGACCAGCGCAGGCGTGAAGCCTGTACCGATCAAAGGCAAAAGAATGACCAGCACCGCAAGACTCGGAATGACGCGCAGCGAGTTGAACAGTCCCATAATCGGACCGCTCAGCCATTGCTTTTTAGCACATACAATTCCCAGAGGCACGCAGATCACGACCGCGATCAACAGCGCGTACAGGCTGATGGATACATGCACCCGGACCGCTTCCCAGAATCTGTCGCTATTGGTTGCGGCATATTCGATAGCTTGTGATAGTACCTCCATCCGAATCCCTCCCTGTTAATTATCAAAAAATAATAATAAGTTACCATTATTATTAAATAACAATACCTATTATGTCAATCGGAATTCATATAACGACAACGATAAATACGGCTAGATATTTATAACTTTAAGTAGCAGCATCGTATTAAAACAGGAACATTCATTACAGCGTAAAATACGATTTCGTATGCTTGTATTACCGCTTAGGCTTCTTTTATTATTCAACTTTATATACACAGGCTATTCAAGTTATTCATCCTTAAACTTACCGTAGTTCTCTACATAAGGTGATGCAAATCTGGGATGTTCATCCCGTCTGAATAACATAAAGCCATCATTGGCCATTAGCTAACGCAACTAATGTATGCAGCAGCACTTCTGCTCCCGCAGCGCAATCCTCCGGGCTGCTCCATTCTGCCGGATGATGGCTGATGCCTTCCCTGGAGCGTATCAGAATAAGCCCAATTCCGGTCAGGGCATTTATGGCTACCGCATCGTGGCCTGCTCCACAAACCATGGACATTGCCCCGACATCTGCTATGCCGCTGGCCCCTTCAATGGCTTCCATCACCATTCCTGAAGCTGTCACCGGTTCATCACCGTCCGTCACTCTCACCGTTGCACTTACGCCTCTGCTATCCTTGTGGGAGAATGCCGCCTGCTCAATTTTCAAAGCCATCGCATCCAGTATGGATGCATCTTCATGGCGAAGATCAACGGAGAAAATGACTTCACCGGCAATGACATTGATGGCCCCCGGCACCATTCTTAGCGTACCTACTGTAGCTACCCCACCATGCTCCAGGGCAATCCGCTCAACTGCCATGATGGTCTCCGCGGCCGCGCTTAGCGCATCATGGCGAAGCGGCATTGGTGTCGTACCGGCATGATCAGCCTGCCCTTTCAAGCTGATCTCCAGCCACCGGTGGCCGAACAGCGCACTCGCGATCCCAACAGGGAGCTGATGGTGCTCCAGCACGCGTCCCTGCTCAATATGAAGCTCGACATATGCATGGATGTCTGATCCACTCCGTGCTGCGCTATGGACCTTTTCAGGCTGCAACCCCGCTGCCTTCATCGCTTCAGCAAGTGTTATGCCTTCCGCATCCGTTTCACTCAGCCATTCCGGCTTCCAATCTCCCGCCATCGCCCGGCTGCCAAGATAGCCAACCCCGAACCTGACGCCTTCTTCATCCGTAAAGCAGACCACTTCCAGCGTTCTTGCATGGCTCATCCCATGCTCCTTGATCGCACGAAGCGCCTCAATGCCGCCCAAAACCCCTAAAGCACCGTCAAACCGGCCGGCATGGATTACGGTATCGATATGCGAACCTGTCATGACGACAGCTTCCTGCGGCCGCTCACCATGCAGCCTGCCAATAATATTTCCAGCCGCGTCTTCCGATACATCCAGTCCGGCCTCCCGCATAAGCTGCTTAATATAGGCACGGCCTTGAAGTTCGCTGCTGCTTAGGGAGAGCCGGGTTACACCGCCGCTTGCATCCATTCCGATGCTTCCCAATTCCTCTATCGTTCTCCATAATCGCGCTTCATCGATTATAGGGTGATGATTACGATTACTCATCCCCGCTGCCCCCTGAATCACCGTCGAATGCCAGCATCGCCGCTGCTATAGCTGCAACGCCCGCCGTCGTGTCCCCGTAATCGGTCCATTCCTCCGGACAATGGCTTCTGCCATCCCGGCTCGGCACGAAAATCATGCCGATAGGCCCGATAACTGCCATCTGGTTCGCATCATGCCCCGCGCCGCTCGGCAGGCGGATGAATGGAGCCACTGAAGCGCAGCCCTTCTCTACAAGTGCCAGAACCTCCGGCTGGACCAGCACAGGATTGGACTTCGAAAGTTGTTCCTCCAGGAACACGAGCCCACGCTTGTCGGCAATCTCTCTTGCTTCCACAGAAAAAAACGCATAGATCGCATCCGACAGCTCTGTATCCAGGGAGCGGATCTCAAGCTCAAATATGACGCGCCCCGGCACGACATTCGAGGCATTCGGCTCATTAGCCAGCCTGCCGATCGTCCCTACCGCATCCCTGCCGTGAGCACTGCAATGACGCTCGAATGCCAGTCCAATTTCACAAAAGCCCGCCAATGCGTCCGCACGCAATCCCATCGGTGTCGTTCCTGCATGATTGGGAGCGCCCTCAATAATAATCCGGTGGCGATGAATGCCTACAATGCCTGTTACTGCGCCAAGCTTGTGGCCTGTCTGCTCCAATACAGGGCCTTGCTCAATGTGAAGCTCCAGGTACAGCGCGGCATCTCCCGGCTTGCGCGCTTCCGCGGCCATTTCGGAGGTTCTTCCTCCGATGCTGTCGAGGGCCTCACGGAGTACAAGCCCATTGGGGTCCTTTTGCTCCAGCATAGCTTCACTAAGGTTGCCTACCATCCCCCTGCTTCCAATCGTAGAGATTCCAAATTCGCTGGGCTCTTCCGCGGTGAAATCCACAATCTCCAGAGGATGTCTCAACCTATAGCCGCTTTCCTGAAGCAGCCGGGCAATTTCAAGCCCTGCTACAACGCCAATAATACCGTCAAAGCGACCGCCGCCTGTTACAGTATCCGTATGAGAGCCGATCACTATTGGCGGCAGTGTATCGTCCGTTCCGGGGAGACGTCCAATCAGATTGGAGGCGGCATCAATGCGGACTGCCAGTCCCGCTTCCGTCATTTGCTCTGTAAGCCAACGTCTGCTTTCCTCGTACCAACGGGTAAACGGCCGCCGTGTCCAGCCTGGCTTCGATTCATCTACAAACCCGGCCAATGCTTCGACCGCTGATTGGATGCGGCGTTCATCCGGCTTTAATTGTGCCTTGTCCATCGCGTTCCCTCCTGCGTTCATCTAAGCTTTATGGCGCGCCTTAACGAATGTGCCATGCCCTGCCTTGCCAGTGACGGTACCATGATCAAATACAACCTCACCCCGTACAAGTGTCTGGGTAAGCTTGCCCTGAAGCTCCATACCGTTATACGGACTCCAGCCTGCGCTGGAATGGAGTTTGTTCTCATCCAGTGTCCACGTCGGAGCAGGATCGATAATGGCCAAGTCCGCATCATACCCCTGAGCAATCCGGCCCTTGCGGTGTCCAAGACCAAATACCTCTGCCGGACGCTGGCTGACCAGGCGGACGAGATCAAGCAGGGAAAGTCTTCCCTTGGCAACGCCCTCACTGTATACAACCGGAAGCAGCTGCTCTACCCCCGGCGCCCCGGAAGCATTGTTGAAAATATCGCTGTCCTGCTTGCGCCCAATGAGCCATGGCGCATGATCAGAGGTAATCATGTCAATCCGGCCTGTTGCCGCCAGCTCCCATAGCCCTTCCACATCCTCAGGCGTCCGCAGTGGCGGGTTGATTTTTGCACGGGCGCCAAGACGCGGCATATCCTCCTCTGAAAGTGTCAGATAATGCGTACATGTCTCGGCTGTCACCTTGGCACCCATTTTCCGGAACATCTCCGCCAGCTCGAATATGCGCGGGTAGGTGCAGTGATATAAATGAAGCTTGGCTCCTGTCTCATAAGCCAGCTCCATAACCGTAAGCGCAGCAGCCGACTCGCTCACTTTAGGTCTGCTGTGTGCATGGGAACGCGGATCATGGCCTTTATCCTTGTATTTATCGATATAACGCCGGACGATTTCGTCATTTTCGGCATGAACACCAACGGGGCATCCCGTCTCGGCAATTACTGCGAACGAGTCCAGCAATTGCCCGTCATCAATACGCGGAAAGCGGAAGGAATCTGTATTGAACATGGATACCTTGAACCCGCAGGCGCCAGCTTCAGCAAGCTGGCGGATGGAGTCGTAGCCGTCCTGCTTGTGAATGGTTACCAGCATGGCGACATCCACAACACATTCGTTTTCCAGACGGCTGCGCTTTTCCTCGAAAGCATTCAGCGTACAAACCATGCCCGTCGCATCGTAAGGCATTTCAATTATTGTAGTTACCCCGCCTGCTGCCGCTGACCGGGTTGCCGTATGAAATCCCTCATCCAGCGAACTGTAGCAGTGGACGTGGGCATCTATCGCTCCCGGAAGCACATATTGTCCATCGGCCCGGATTATCTTTGCAGCCCCTTGCTCTTCCGCTTCCAGGTAGCCAATCTTGACGATTACTCCGTCTTTGACGCCAACAGCCGAATTATAAAGCACACCGTCAGGCAGCACGATATTCCCAAATACGATCAAATCCAATTGTCCGCTCATCCGCCTCTTGGCCTCCTTTAAGATTGGAACTGCTTGGTATCAATACGGCGAATGCCCTTTTGGCTCGCTTCATCCAGTGATTCATCATAGCCGGCATCCGCATATCGAAGCACGCCCAGTCCTGTGTCATTATCCAGCGTTGTTTTCAGTCTCAAGTCAGCATCTGCTGTTCCGTCAGCCACGAGCGTAACCCCGGCGCTTGTCATATAGCCGCTGTAACCTCCGCCGCCGGAATGAATGGCTACCAGATCGGCCATCGAGGAGCAGTTCAGCATCGCATTCAGCAATGGCCAGTCAGCGATCGCATCACTGCCGTCCTTCATGTTTTCAGTCATAATATTCGGATGAGCCATCGACCCTGCGTCCAGGTGATCGCGGGAGAAGGCAATTGGTCCGCTAAGCTCGCCGCTGCGCACCATTTCATTAACAGCCAGCGCCAGCTTTGTCCGGTCGCCGTGTCCGAACCAGCCAATCCGCGCAGGTAGCCCCTCTACCGGAACATACTTATTCGCCAGTCTGATCCAGTTCACGGCAATCTCGTTGTCGCTGAACTGCTCCAGAATCAGTCGGTCGATTTTACGGATATCTTCCACATCTCCGCTCAGCGCGACCCAGCGGAACGGTCCGATCGCCCGGGCAAACAGCGGACGCAGGAATCCTTCCGTAAATACAACAATATTAAAGGCATCCTTCACGCCGTATTTCACGGCCTGCGTGCGAATGTTATTTCCGTTGTCGAACACAACGGCTCCCTTCTTCTGGAAGGTGAGCATCGCTTCGACCTCCCGGGCAATGGATGCTCCGGAAGCCGCCTGCAGCTTCTCCGGATCGCTCTTGCGCAGCTCCGCTGCCTCTTCAGGTGAAAATCCGGACGGGATATAACCGTACAGCAGGTCATGCGCGGAAGTCTGATCCGTTACAATATCCGGCTGAATGCCAAGGCGAAGCAGCTCCGGATAAATATCCGCCGCATTGCCAAGCAGGCCGACAGACACGCTCTCCTTCTTCGCTGCCGCTTCTTGAATCCATTCAAGCGCTTCACTCAGACTGCTTGTCTTGCGTTGCAAATAGCCGACCTCAATCCGCTTGTCAATGCGCGCTTCCGATACTTCCACACATAAAATCGCCGCTCCGGCCATCGTTGCTGCCAGAGGTTGAGCGCCTCCCATTCCGCCAAGCCCTGCAGTCAGTATGAAGCGCCCGGCCAGATCGCCGCCAAAATGCATTCTGGCAATCGATTGGAAGATTTCATATGTGCCCTGGATAACGCCCTGGGAGCCGATATATTGCCAGGCTGCCGCAGTCAGGCCGCCCCATACAATCAGGCCTTGTTCCTGATATTTATAGAAATTATCACTTGTGGCCCATTGACCGATCATATTACAGTTCGCCATCACAACAATCGGAGCATATTTGTGCGTACGCATAATGCCGATTGGTTTGCCTGATTGAATGACAAGGGTCTCGTCCTCTTCAAGCGATTTCAACGTATTTACAATAGCATGATAGGAGTTCCAATCGCGAGCAGCCTTCGCAAGCGCTGCGTATACGGTCAATTCCTTCTGATTTTCGCCGTTTTCCAATACATTCTCCAGCATACGCAGCAGCGCTTCCTGTCTCCAACCCTTACAACGCAGTTCCGTACCTCTGGCAGCCGTAATCTTTTCCACGAAATCATCCTCCTAATTATCATTATTGAGTAATTTATTTCTATTATTTAATAAACTATGGTTGCCGTCAATAAATAATCGTTAAATATACGTCAGTATAAGTAACGTACTTGGAATAGTCAACTTCATAAGCAAAACGACTATGCCTTCTTAACTATATACAGCGTTGTTTCACAAAGAATTGAAGTGGTGTATGAAAATGAAATCTAAAACGGTTCAACTTAAGAATTAGTGGTTAGGGAAAAGTTACAATAATGAAAAGCCTTGGTTCGCGTGAATTACCGGGAACAAAGGCCTCTTCAATTAAAAGTGTGTTAGTTTCCTATAATGTAACTCAAATGTCTTATCTTAATGCCCGTCAGGGGTTGATACTTGTCGTTCATTCAGTGGCTGAACAGGTCTGTTATTGTGCGGAAATATGGAGGCGAATGCATCAATTTGTTGTTTGGACATTTCAATGGGTTGTTCCAAAACGAGCCATTTAACCTCTTCTGAACAAGTTGGAGTGGTTAAGGAACCACTGTATCTAAAAATTTTCTTATCTTGAGGTAACAGGTTAAACAGATCTACAGATTTTTCTAAATTAATATCCGCTTCTGTTTTCTCCGGAGGCAGCTTTGACCACATTTCAGCTAATTCTTTATTTTCATTACCAACTTTAATGAGGAAGCCGAGAACAGATAGGTTTCCTGCACTATTTTTATGAACGAGATGACCTTCCATTTCAAAATTTTTTCCGTTAATTTGATGCTCACTCGGCTTATGGAAGTGCATTTGTACAAGCTTATATTCATCATTGTCTACTATGATAGAATTACTGCCAGATGCATCATTGACTTGTATGGTATGTCCATTGTTCATAATCGTAAATGTAGTGGGCTTGTAGTTAATATTAATATTGTCTATGGTTTTGTCTAGTTTTACATCGGCCAGTTCAATGTCGATTGGCGACTGCTCTGTACCATTGGCGCACGCAGAAAATGCAGGGTCCAAACTTCCCCAATATTCCGGACCCGTATCCCCCTCATAAGACCAGTGCGGGTTTCCAACAGTCGTAGCGCTATGGTTTTCTGGAGCTTTTTCCGGTGCAGCCTCCATTTGTCGCGAAGCGCAACCGACCATCGAAAGGACAATACCGACAGCCAACAATCCATTAAAATATTTTATCGTTTTCATTAATTTCTCTCCATTTCCTATGTTTATAATATATGCTTTTCATAAAATGAATGTATAATCTAGGCACTTTCATTTGAAAAAACAAGCATTATTCATTGCTCTGGTGAAAATTCAATCAGTAAAATTTGATGACTGATCTACGTATCCCTAGTATGCTCACCCCTTATGAATTTTCAAATCGCCCCTGCACTATGGTGCAATCAAGTTGTTTATGAATTGTTTGCGGGTCACTTTCATTACAGATCTTCAAAACCGCTGCTTATAGCGCATCATGTCATCTTTGGCATCTTCTCGTGCCCGAACCAAGTCTCGCAACACTTCGTCTTCAAGCGTTGGCATATGTACCGCAGTTAACTCGCCGCCCGGAATAACTGGGCTAATCTTTACGCGTCTCATTTGTCTGTTTTTATCCGGTCTCCTGCACGTTTTGGCGGGGCAACTACCATCAGCAAGATAGAATAAAACAGACGTTTTTTAATAGTCCCCCTCCCCATCACTACCATGTAATAATAACATATCTTTAAATGGAAATTAATTGTTGATTATGCTGGTTTTGGCCTCTGAGCAGCCGCTTTTGCACCCTGAATTACCATCTCCGTCCAGCTGTCCACGTAAACCCGCTTCAAGCACTTCCCAAATGTGCTGAAATCGAGCTGTAAGATGTAGACAGCCAACATCCATCTGTTTTTCACTGGCTCGAGCAAAAAAAGCTTACGGTATCCTGCTATAGCCTCTTGCATGAAAACCATTGGAAACTGGAAGCAAGAGATCGTCAATTACCATCGTTGCCGATGGACCAGCGCTTGTATCCCTAAACATAACCACCCATTACAATTGCAGTTTTTTCCTGATAAAATTCAGGCTTTCCTCTACTTGATGCTCCCCAAGGCCATGTACAATCAACGCTCCCTGAAATGAAACCGACTGCAATAAATGCAAATAAAAATCATAATCCACGATACCCTGACCCGCTGCGGTAAATTCCTGGGCTTCATCACCACTCACATCTTTGGCATGGGCAATAATAATGGAATCACCAATTAGCTCGAAGGCTTCCTCCAGTATCGAATTCCGATTGAAAGTTTTCGCGAAAATCCCCAGCTCCATCATACACCACCGGAGACGTCGGCCAGCCAAATCTTCTCCCCTGTCTCCACCGATCTGGCGATAG
Organism: Paenibacillus pinihumi DSM 23905 = JCM 16419; assembly: GCF_000422505.1. Classification (GTDB taxonomy): domain Bacteria; phylum Bacillota; class Bacilli; order Paenibacillales; family Paenibacillaceae; genus Paenibacillus_D; species Paenibacillus_D pinihumi. The sequence continues at coordinate 549,676 of NZ_AULX01000006.1, forward strand.
CTGTCATCGCCCGCATCGCCTGAATACCGTCCTGCACATTTGCCCCCTTCATTGGAGTGCCGTGCAAGATCGTATTTGCGAACGACTCCAGCTGAAGCTTGAAGAAATGGGCATCCTCGCCTAACGGGCGTCTGTACAGCCCGTCCCTGGCCGAGAAAACCTCCACATCACTGGCCTTGAACAACCAGGGATTGTAGGTTTTGGCCGTGACACTTCCTTGCTCCCCGTACACCTGGAAGCCCTCATGCCAATCCATCCGGACGGCCACCGTCAGATCCAGCTGTCCAATCGCACCGCTGGCATATTCAATCGTGATCATCCAATTGTACGCCCCGAATTTTTGCACATGCCAGGCATGCACGCTCACAATATCCCCACCGAGGAATCTGGCCGTATCCACGAGATGGCTGCCGTGCGTCAGCATATAGTAACGCTGTCTATCCAGCTTCGGGTTGCCCTCCGGTCGTAACGCCGCTTCACTCGATACCATGACCGGCATCACATTCTCCGTCACCTGATACCGGTACGTGGAATCACAATACCAGGCTTTCAAGGCCAGCAGTTCGCCCATTTCCTCCTGAATGAACTGATGTGCATAAGCAATGCCCGGATCGAAACGCTTCATGTTCCCCACCTGCAAGACCAGCTCTGACGCACGCACCTCAGCTTCCAACTGCTCACACTCCTGAATGGTTACTCCCAGCGGCTTTTCTACCAGCACATGCTTGCCCGCGCGAATCGCCTTGAGTGCCATCGGGACATGGAATTGGTCAGCAATGCCAATGACGACAGCATCGACTCCGGGATCAGCCAGCATGTCGTCATAATTGATATAAGCCTTCTTCGGTTGATGGACAGCCTTCACACGATCCAATAAATCCTCTGCTACATCACAAATGGCATACAGCTCCGCATTGCCAGCCCTTGCACAAGCCTCCAGATGCGCCGCCTGAGAGATTGTCCCGCAGCCCAGTGTCCCGATTTGCAGCTTCCCCTGTTCCTGTTTCATTTCCCGTCACTCCCATCTGTGAATCTTCAATTAACATGCCAGCTATCCGATAGAGCTGGATCATTTCAATTCGCACAGGCAAGCGGAATATATAATAAAACGAAGACTTGAGAGAGGACGCCTTGTGGAAAGCTCTTCTGATCTCAGTTGTTTCCGGATTTCTTGAAGAATCCCCAGTCCTGCTTTATCTAACCAAGAAAATAATCCCTGACTTCCAACCAGTTGTTCACCCGGACGCAGCCTGTCTCGTATATGTTATGAGGAGAAGTAAACAGAAGGCCTTGACCCTGGAATCTCGTAAAGTGACGGGAGTTGTCATCGATCAGGTAATCAGCATGAATGATGCTCTTATCCCCGCAAAAGACAAAATTCATATCCTTGAGAAATCCGAAATGCTCTTTCAGCCATTCGTATTTTGCTGTGAAGGAGCTTGGAAATTCCATCGCCGCTGTCGTAATAAAAATTTCATAGGTTCGGCTTAACTCTTCAATCACCTGCTGGCTGTCCTTCATGACAGGCAAATCACGAAAGAAATTAGAGGCAATGATATGCTCACGCACCTGGTCATTCAAATGCGGACGAATCTGGGTAAGCTTTTTTCCATTGAATTCATCCAGCGTTACATTTCCCTGATATTCGCGGTTCACCAGATCTATAATCTTCAAATTAAAATCCGCCATAACCTCATCCATGTCAATTGCAATTCGCTTCATCTCTCTTCACTCCTTACCATATTTCGGGCACGCATTTCTCTTCGAAAAACTATGGCTTACCCTTCATAATATTGACCAAAACAAGGAAAATCAAATATAATAAACTCAGTATAACACGCATAAACACGCAAATTCAATTATAAACAAGGAGATCCTATGTTACGAGAAGAACGGCACCAGCTCATTCTGGAACGTTTAATACAGAAAGGCAAGGTCGTAGCGACCGAGCTCAGCCAGCAATTACAGGTATCCGAAGATACCATCCGGCGGGATTTACGGGAAATGGATGCAGCCGGTTTGCTTCATCGCGTTCACGGCGGCGCACTCCCGAAAGCGCCTGCAGCAGTCCGCTATGATGATCGGCAGCTTCATTCAATTGAAGCCAAAGAACAGCTTGCCGAGAAAGCTGTTTCCCTGGTACGTGACGGTCAAGTCATTATTATGGACGGTGGAACAACGACATTGCGTGTGGCAGAGCGGCTTCCCCGGCAGCTTTCAGCAACCGTAGTTACCAATTGCCCTCCGATTGCCGTAGCGCTCGCATCACATCCCGGAATTGAAGTCATCATGCTGGGTGGACATTTATTCAAAAATTCACTCATCAACATCGGTGCGGCGACCGTCAGCGCCCTGTCCAATATCCGGGCGGATTTGTGTTTCATCGGGGTTTATTGCATACATCCTGAAATTGGTCTCAGCGTACCCTTTATAGAAGAGATGCATGTGAAGCGGCAAATGATCGCCTCATCCTCCGAGGTCGTTGCCATTGCAACGGCAGATAAGCTCGGCACTTCATCTTCCTTTATCTTTTCGCCCGCAAACGCGTTGAGCTGTCTGGTGACAGAACCGGAGGTTTCTGCCGGCACACTGGCACCCTACCGGGAACTGGGGATTACCGTTATGCAATAGTCTCTGAATATTCGAGGAGTGAATGCACATTGAAAAAAATTATGTTCACAGGCGGCGGATCAGCCGGACATGTGACTGTCAACCTTGCGTTAATCCCTCTATTTCTGGAGGAGGGCTGGTCCGTTGATTATATCGGTTCCGTGTCCGGTATCGAACGGCAGCTTATTTCATCCGTGGAAGACGTCAACTACTTCGGCATTTCCACAGGCAAGCTGCGCCGTTATTTGGACTGGCAAAATATAAAGGACCCCTTCCGGGTCATCAAGGGAATCTGTCAGGCCTTCCGTCTGATCCAAAAACAAAAGCCGGACATCCTCTTCTCCAAGGGAGGCTTCGTCTCCGTTCCTGTTGTGCTTGGGGCATGGCTGAACCGGGTTCCTGTACTTATTCATGAGTCCGACTTGACGCCGGGGCTGGCAAACAAATTGTCTATCCCGTTCACCACGGGCGTCTGTACGACATTTCCGGAGACCGGGAAGCATCTCCCTTCCGGCAAAGCCCGTTATATCGGGGCTATTATCAGGGAACAGCTCAAGGAAGGCAATGCTCAAAAAGGCCGCGAGTTCTGTCGATTTACTTCCGCCAAGCCGGTTCTCCTTATTATGGGCGGCAGCCTCGGCTCTCAAGCAATCAATAACGCTGTCCGTGCCGATCTTCGATCACTAGCCAGACGTTTTCAGATTATTCATCTATGCGGGAAGGGGCAGATCGATCCCTCCTTGAATCTTGCAGACTACCGGCAGTATGAGTACGTTAACGAAGAGCTTCCAGACCTGCTTGCCCTGTCAGACATCATCGTCTCCCGTGCCGGTTCCAACTCTATTTTCGAATTCCTGCATCTGCGGAAGCCTATGCTTCTGATTCCGCTTACCAGAGCGCAAAGCCGCGGAGACCAGTTGCTCAATGCCCAGTCATTTGAGACTGCCGGTTTCGCCAAGGTGCTGAACGAAGAACATCTGACACCGGATACACTGGCTGAACACACTGCCGACCTTTTGAAGAATAAAACCAGCTACATTGCCCGTATGCAAAAAACACCTGCCACGGATACACTGAAAATTTTATTTAATCTCATTAAGAATACAGCAAAGCCCACTAAACAAGTTTAATTTCCAACCTCCATCATCTTCAAAACTAATAAAACCCTGCTTATCCCCGTCTCGTCATGCAAAGTACGTGGATAAGCAGGATAACAGATCAAGCGGTTAAAGGGTAGATTTAAGACAGAACTTAATACTGTCTTCTAATAGCGAGGAAGCTGGTGCGGCTATCCCATCTGAATGTAACTGCAGCCAACACTACGAAGAGGACGGTGAATAGAAACAGCAGACTCATAGGCACAAGAACCTCTGTTAGTTGGCCTGTGAGCGCAGCGGTCTGCCCGTTAATCATGTGGGCGAACGGGAAGAACTCGCCTGTCAGCTTGATCCAGGCTGGTGCCTGTTCCAGACTATAGAACGCGCTGCTCCCGAAAATCATCGGAATTTGCAGCAGATTGGATAAACTGTTGATTTGGCCTTCATTGGATGCCAGATTCGCTATGACAAAGCCAAGTGCTGTAAAGCACAGCGTTCCCAAAAGCAGCAGCCCTGTAAACAGAAGCAGGTTGACAATGGAATACGTCAAACCAAATAACAGCAAACCTGTTGCCAAAATGATTCCGTTGATCGCCAGTCCGACTACTGTTCTGGCGAGGGTAACTGTGAGGATGAAAGACAGGATGGAAAACGGGGTCATCATGAGCAGCTTGTAGACACCGCGGCTTCTTTGCTGATACACCTGAAAGGCGATTCCCTGCACTCCCCAGAATAAAGCTCCGAGAGCGGTAACACCGGCGATCAGCTTCTCCTGATACTCTGGCGTATCGAAATACATCCCCAGCCCGATTAGCAGTGCCAACGGAAAAATCAGTGAATAGAACAGCGTGATCTTATCCTTTAGCGTTAACCCCAGCATAGCCGCAAAGATGGTGCTTTTCATATGACCGCCCCCATTGTTTTATTCAAGTACAGCTCCTCCAGCGTTTCAGACTGGTGCTGCATCAACAGTTCCCCGGCAGTGCCCTCGGCAGCCACTTTCCCTTTATCAATCAGGAGAATCCGGTCTGCAAGCTTCCCGACCTCTTCCATGTCGTGCGAGGTGAAAATGATCGCTGTCCCCTTCGCCGACAACTCACGAATCAGTTCATGAATGTCCCGTCTGGCCCGCGGGTCCAAAGCAGCGGTAGGCTCATCGAGAAACAGCAGCTTCGGTGAATGGGCCAGTGTAAGCGCAATAGCGAGTCTCTTTTGCTGTCCTCCTGACAGCCGGGAAGCCTCCAGCTTCTCCATCCCTTGAAGGCCCGATATCGCAAGCAGCTCGATGGACCGCTGCCGCGACAGCTTTTGTCCATAGAAAGCTGCGAACATTCGCAGGTTCTGCATGACTGTCATGCCGGGGAAAAACGGTGTATCCTGAAGCTGCACGCCTACCTGGCTGCGGTAATTCTCCTCCCAGTAAGTGACGGTTCCGGCATCCGCCTTTCTCAGACCGAGCATCATATCCATAGATGTCGATTTACCTGCGCCGTTCGGCCCGATAATCGCGATTATTTCTCCTTCTGCTGCCTGGATGCTCACCCCGTCTACGACCTTCCGCTCCCCGTAGTGCTTGACGAGACCTTTCGCTTGAACCAAAGATTTAATCATCTTAATCCTCCTCGCGTTTACGTACTATTTCGGACTTCAGTTTTTGCAGAAAGCTTAAATGAAGCTCGTAGTGATCGTACATATTATCGAACGAAAGCCGGACAATTGCAGGGAGATCTCCTTCCTGTTGTTTTTGCTCCTCCCCGTACTTCATTTCCTCATAATCCTTTGTTATTTTCGCAATTTGCTGGTCCAGAGCTGCCACTGCTTCATCAGCCGGTATCCATGCAAGAAATGAAATGCCGGTATACAACGGAGCCGGGAAAGCGATCGAAGATATGCTCAGTGATTCTGTAATGAGCTTCTTCATCTCCTGCTCCCCGCTTGGGGTAATCCGGTAGATGGCCTTGGAGCGGTTGCCTGTTTGCTCCACCGAAGCAATCTCTACAAATTTCTCTTGCTCCATTTTTTTAAGCGCATGATAAATCGATCCGGGCAAAATTCCCGCCCATTTGTCAGATTGCAGCATTTGGAGCATCTGATGCATTTGGTATCCGGACATCGGTCCGTTTCTTAATAAGCCCAACACCATAAGACGGGTCATTTCTAAAACCTCCAATTTTGTATAGTCAACGTTGAATATTATTTGATTTTTATAGTATCACTATTAAATTACAATGTAAAGCCCAAATTGTAAAAAATGGAATACACCATGACACCGCACAGCAAAAACAGCCCTCACCGATACTAACCGGCGGAGCTGTCCGAACGAAGAAGCTCAATATGCTGTTGTTGTCGGCCTACTCGATATCCCAGCGGAAGAAGCGGATTCCGATGATGATCCCAGCAGTCAGAATGCTGCCCAGAACGATCGCATCCAATGTGCTGGCAGAGGTGAAGAGCTGTCCTGTCCAGCCATTTTGCATCATATGTACCGCATATTTAAGCGGAATAAACATGGATACAGTCTGCAAGCCATTTGGCAGATTATCGAGGGGAATTGTCGCGCCGGACAGAAACATCATCGGATACATCGCAACAAAACCAATCGCCATTGCGCTCTGAAACCGTTTGGCAATACTTGCAACCACAAAGCCTATAGCGAAAAACGTAACCGCTGAGAAAATCAGCGACAGCAAGAATTGCAGCAAATGGTTGGAAACAGGCGCACCAAACGCATACTTGGCAATTAGAATAATTTCCAGCGCTCCTGCAAAAACGGCGAAGAACCCTTTTGTTAAAATCGCCTGAAACACATAAGCAGGCTTCAGCGGCGTACCCTTCAACCGTTTATATACCCCTTTTTCCCGGTCAATGACGACTTGCAAACCAATAATGAAGAATCCTGCAGTGAACAGAATAACACCGATCATGCCTGGAATATACTGGTCAAAATAAGTCATATCCCCGTATTGCCGAGTACCGAACAAGCTTCCGAAGAAATAGAAGCATAAGGCGGGCATAATAAAGACAAAGAATAAACCGATAATTTCGCGAAAAAACATTCTCATTTCCATTTTCGTATGCGTAAGCATGGCTTGCATTATGCGGACACCCCATTCTGAAATACAGCCATCTGTAAATAGACATCCTCCATGGTTCCGTTCCCTCCAGGCAGCTGTGCGATAAGCTCATCCGGTGTCCCGCTGGCGAACAGCTTCCCTTCCACCACGACAGCAACGCGGTCACAATGCGTTTCTACTTCTTCCATGTCATGCGTGGATACAACAATTGTCTTGCCCTCTTCCTTCATCAGCTCCACAATATCCCAAAGTTCTGCACGGGCCTGCGGTTCAAGTCCTGCCGTTGGCTCATCGAGGAATATGATCTCCGGATCATTCACCAGTGCAATTGCCAGTGCAGTGCGCTGCTGCAAGCCGCCGGACAGTTTTCTGACGTACTTATTCAAGTAAGGCTCCAACGAGAACATGCCGATTATTTCATCCAAGCATCTGGTCTTGTTGTAGTAGGAATGGAATTGCTTGAGTGCCTCCTTCACCTTCACCCGGTCAAAAAGCGAAGTCGCCTGCAACTGGATACCGATTTTGTGCTTCAGCGTCTCCTCCTCCTGCACAACATCCAGACCCAAGACGTTGATGCTTCCGCCATCAGCCTTTCGAACCCCCATCAGCATCTCCAGCAACGTTGATTTTCCTGCCCCTTTCGGGCCGATTACACCATATACCTCCCCTTTATTCACCGACAGAGAGATTCCCTGTACAGCATGGACTTTACCGTAGGATTTTGTAACGTCATTCACCTCAATTACATGTTCATTTTTCATTAATGGATGCCTCCCCTTCCGAATACCTGCCAGGCAAGTATTCCATTTATTAAAATGGAAGTTAATACCATGAATTGTTAAAGTTATAGTCTAATCTTAGCTGAAAAGCAAGCCCGCAACACCGAAATTCAACCTGCATAACACCGCAGAATCATTGCAGTCGCCCAATTGCTTTTGCGGTGTACACCAATTCTTCAGCACCGTAAGCATTTTCACCACAGTAAGGAGACACAAGCTATAGGTTGCTTTCTATTATTTTCAGCTAATTTGCATAGGGTTCCGCCGGTGAACCAACTGCCAGCTCTCTTTGCCGTCTCTGCCTTAATCCTGTATATCTTCCGGTAAGTTCCTGCCAGGTCGTCCCGTAAAGACGCTCCACTGCAGATGAGATCAGCTCGCACAAAATATGCTTCATATGCGGGGTGATTCCCATTAGCGGCATTAAATAATAGAAGGCGTTAACCGGAATCCGGTAGGCCGCATATGCTGGTGACCCAAAAAGGTGCTCGGCCTGCTTCCCCCAGCGGCCACGGGTCTCATCCTCATAATGATCTTCAAGCGACTTGTACTGCTCTTTGGGAACTACCAGCTCCCCTTTAAACGCTACTTTATAAGCCCGGTCATAAAGTGTCTTTGCAACCACCGACCATTGCCGCAACAGCGGATCAGCCCCTGCATAGACCCCGTCCTCAAGGCAATCAGTAATCGCCTGGACCTGATAGCGAATTTGCCTGCCAAGCTGATCTGTCCAATTCGCCATATGTCTTCTTACCGCATCCGGTTCGGGGAACTGATTGATGTAGCCTTCAAGCTGGGAGCGGTAAGACAAGTGTCCGCGCAGCAGCCCTTCTTCCGGATACAAGCTGCCGATAATCGCCATAAGCTGTACAACAAGGCCATATCGTTCCTCATCGCTTATTTCTGTCCGCTCCAGCGTCTCCAATAGCAGCGGGGCTGTATCCGAGTAGAAGCAGCGCAGCATTTCCCCAAGCTCCGGACTGCCCATGTCTTCGCTGAGATGATCTGCCGGGCCGGATACAATTGTATTATCAGCCTGCAGCGGCTCATACGGCCCCGGCTCGAATTCCCACCCGCCAAGCTTGCGGCTTAACGCAATATAAGATTCAGAATTGAGCACTGTACTTGATGGGGAATCCTGCAAATACTCCTCCAGGCGCCTTTTAATGTATGGCAGCACCTCCTCATAATACCGCTGTTCACCACAGTCCTTAATGTCCACTATAAGGGCCAGATGCGGTCCCAGCTTCCAATGGCGCCGCATATATTGCCGCCGGATGCCAAATTGCTCCCTAAGCTCCCTCATGACAGGTCCAAAAGCATGCTTCAGTAGCTCTTCTTTGTTATCGTTGTAATAATAAACTCTAATGGATTGCCACATACGCTCTCCCCTTCTTTTGCGTAACGACTGCCTCTGCTTGCCCGCGAAAGACACACAGGCCGCCGTCTGTATGTACCGCCAGTCTGTTCCAGACCGGAAGCCTCCCTATCTGATATACGCAATCACGACAGCTGCTATCACCGGAAAGTAAAAAATGCTTTTGGTGGACTCACCTGCTTCGGTATCCTTTTTATTTCAAGCTATGGTGCAATGCTTATCCTATAACTAAATCATAAAACAGCCCAGGAAGTTTTTCACCGAAATCCGACCTGGAGAATAACGCAGACTTCCTACGTGAACCGCAACTTGAGGGCGCAATACCATTGCGGGTTGGCGTGCTTCAAGACTTCTGTATAGGCGGTACCGTAATAGGACTTGCGGTAGGCAGTGTCCTCACTCCTCACGGAGCACATCCTGTGCACATTAAAAATCCCCGCCCTCATTCCAATGAATGAGATCGGGGATTCCAGAATCAATAATGCTTCGCGTCGTACAGATCCAATCTGCTTACACGATTTCATGGTCATTAATGAGACCAAGCCGGTTCGATTCACTGATTGCCTCTGAGCGGGAACGAACCTTAAGCTTTTCAAATATGCGGGTCAAGTTATACTCTACTGTCCGTTGGCTCATATACAGCTTGGTTGCAATTTCCCTGTTGCTGCTGCCCTTGGCGACCTCCCGCAAGATTTGCTGCTCCTTCTCATTGATCGAGACTTCCTCGATCACCTGGCCGTCCGACTGCTGGAACCGGACTTCACTGCGCCGTAATTGCCGCAGCAGAGGAACAGGAATGACAGCCTCTCCCCGCAAGGAGCAGCGAATGGTCGTAATCAACTGCTCTCTGGATGATGCTTTACTGATAAATCCGGATGCTCCCGCTTCAATGAGCATATTAAAATGAGCAGCAATATCATATCCCGTATAAATAAGCACAACCGTATCCGGGTGCGCTCCCGTCACCCGGCGGGTCAGTTCCAACCCGCTAATGACCGGCATGTTCAGATCGAACAGCATCACATCGAACTCTTCCTGCTCAATAAGCTGGAGCGCTTCCGCCCCGGAGAATACGATCGTGACCTTCATATCCGAGTCATGTTCAATCATATGTTTTGTTCCTTCTCCGACAGAAGGATGATCGTCCACCAGCAGTACACGAATCATAATGCCCCTCCTTTAAGTGCCTGACAATGAGGCTTGATCAGCCCGGCTGTTAGATGGCTTGATGAACCGTACCATGCTGTGGCAGAGGCAGCCAAATCGAGACCTCCAGCCCTTCTCCCAAAGCCGTCTGAAATTCAACATCTCCTTCAAGGCCCCACACCCGCTCACGAATGCCGGACAGCCCCATATGCTGAAAAGACGATTGAAGCCTTTCCTGCTCCATCCCTATCCCGTTATCCCGATAGCGGTAGCGGATTTTTTCCCCGTCATGGAACAGTTCCACATCTACTTTCGTTGCCTTGGAATGCTTCATGCTGTTACGAAGCAGTTCCTGCGTAATTCGATAAATGGTGAGTACATACTCATCATCCAGCATATTATGAAATTCACTATGCTGAAAATTGATTGTATAGTTCGCATGAAGCTGTGCCCTTGTACACAGGTCGCCTACAGCTCCAATGACGCCCATTTCTTTCAGGAACGGGGGCCGCAGCTCATTGCATGTCTCACGAATTTGATGGATGACATCAAGCAGACCTTCCTGAATATCCATAAGCTCCGCTTTTGTCCCTTCAGACAGCTCAAGATTATCATTCGTCAGCGATTCCAGCCTGCGGTACCAGAGCAATTGATCCTGCAGTGCGGAATCGTGCAGGTCGCTGGCCAGCTTGCGCCGCTCATGCTCAGACAGTCTGAACAGCAAACGAAGCACCCAAGGCGGCGCCTTCTCGCTGTCCCTGGTATCCAGATCCTGCACAAGCCCCTCGATCAGCTGCAGATTTTCATATACGAAACCGACATAGGTGATCAGAGTTCTGAGCCATACCCGTTCATCATGGTTGAACTCCATGCGATTATCCTTATCACTAATCCACATCAAATGCTGTACAGACTGGCTTTGACCGATGACATAACAACATCCGCCCACAGTTCTCAGGTACTCGCCGACATTCAAATGGCGGGTGCCATATCTGATCTGCGGCAATATATCCTGAAATACGAACGGACCATAGCTTTTTTTCAATGTAATTCCATTCGATTTCGTATCCCGCTCCAGGAAACTGACCGAGCTGATAGGCAGTAAAGCCAGCGCTTCCTCAGCAAGGCTTTGCTCCAGTTCATGGACTTTCATGACATTCCCGACTTTTTTGGAGAAGCCTTCGAGGCTTTGCTCATAGCGGTGCGCCCCTTTAATCAGCCGGTTGCGGACCTTTTGATCCAGCAGTTCCTTCAAATACAAAAACAGAATGACACCAATATATACCACCAGAAAAGACTGCAGCCATTGTACAGAATGGAACGGCTGCTGTTGCATCAGCATCCCTACAAGCGGTACTAATAGAAAGGTTGGAATAATAGCAATCAGACAATAGTAACGCAAGCGCCCAATAATAAATTCAATATCCAACAACTGCCTGGAGGCAACCAGATACATGTAAATTAACGGCAAAACGAGAAAAAACGAGGCTGCTACTCCAGCCTCAACCAGTTGTTTTCCTAACAGCGCCAACGGAAGAATATATAAAATAATAAACGGAGCAAACGCTCCAACATTTCCGAAGATCATATATTTCAGCAGCGAGCCATGCGGTGTCTGCCGGTATTTTGCATACATACGGACAAGCAAATACCAGACACAAAGCATTTCAACAGAGAACAAAATCACGATCCCAAAGTTGCTGCCGATAAGAAAGCCGATTGAGGTTTTGGTTCGGTTAACCCATTCAAGCAAAAGCCAAACAGCTATAACTATGTATAGAAGATGCCCGGTCTTAAAGGGCAAAACTTTTATATTGCGGAGACGGAAATACTCTACAAGGAATTGCAGAAAAATAACCGGGACTCCCAAAATACAAATTTTCATAAACAAATAAGAAAAAATATCACCGCGCACTCCTGTACCGGCGGCCAAAAATCCTAAAGCGACGGACATAAAAAACAAGATGAGATATATGGCCGGCTTGTCGTCGGGCTTCTTGTATGCAATAAAGGTAGAGAATAGATAGAAGAGTGTAAAAAGCATAATCGGCACAATGGTCAAGTTAAACGACAGGGGCTGTTTGGACATATCACTAAAATCAAAAGGCAGCAGCTCGCCATCACGTTCAACGACTATGTTTTGTGCCGTTTGTATATTACCGGACCATACTAACCAGTCGTTCTCGGCAGGAGGGCCTCCATTCAGCTCCTGGATTACATCGCCAACCCGGATTCCGCTCTTGGCTGACCAGGCCTCCTGCTCGATATTACTGACGAGAAATTGGTCTCCGTCATATGTCGTACTAATCGCAATATATGGAACATTGAAATGAACCCATATAAAGTAGAAAGCGAACAGCAGAGCGACCGTTAATAGTGCCCACGTTCTTCTTGATGCAGACCTCAAATGCCCTTCATCCTTTCAACTGCTCTCAGTACGACATCCAGTAGTTATTGTTAACCTTTTTCTCGGAGAGTGTTTCGGATTTCAACACATCAACCAGTGCACGCTGTTCTACAGCACTTACACCAACCAGGGATACACGATTTTGCAGCAGCAGGTTCAAAAGCTCCGGACTTTGTTTCAATTGAGCCACCAAGTTTTTAATCATTTTAAACTACCACCTCTCGTTATTTTCTTTACACCTTTACTATAACATGGGCTTTTGTTCCTTGCATCGACAATGATGTTGTGGAATCACGCAGTTATCATTGCGCGTTCTTTGCGTGATTGAAGTGCGGTTTTTGCGCGGCACGCAGCTACATATATTGTCTCAGCTTCTCCTTCCAGTGCTCCTCCAGTTCCATAGCTGACAGCACCTGCTCAACCTCATACTCTTTGATTCTCGCATGTACCCGGGCATATTCAATGCAACCGCATTCCTGGACATATTGCATAAGCTCCTGCTTATGCTCAAGAACCTCATCCCGGCTCAATTCGCCGTCATAATAGGCTCTCAGCATATCTGCCTTTTCGCCAGGCTCCTCCAATACATAGAATAGAGGCAGCGTCCGCTTGCGATGCAGCAGATCATTTCGCTTATCCCATCTTTCCACCCCCGCGATATCATTGCGGAGTTGCGCAGCTACACCAAGCGCTTGTCCATAGGCAGCGACGCTCTCATTGTATTCCCCCGTTGCCAATGCCGTACCTGCAAGACAGACGGCGGCTACCAGGGCGCCTGATTTATCCGCAATCATTTGCAAACATTCCTCTTCTGTCGCCCATTCATTGCGCAAATCGGTATGCTGCCCATTGACCGCCTTGAGAACTCCCTGATTGAGCAGCTTCATCGCCAGCATGGCCCGCCTGTCGTCACCTTCCGCACCAAGACGCACAGCTTCAATACACAACGCCTGGAGCGCAATCGCTACATTCAGGGACAATGCTGCGGGGATCTTTGACCATGGGACTGCATCATTATCGAGATCCTGGAGATCATCATAAATATCAAGCGCCAGGATCATGATTTCCGCTGCGGCTGCAGCATATTCGGCCTGCCCGGCTGTTCCGCCGAACATTTCGCAGTGCAGTGAAGCCAGCCTGCCGAACACCCCTGATTCCGTTGCCTTGTAGGCGATAAATTCCTTCGCGAGCCTGCGCAGCTCAGGCTCATAGACATGCGACTCCACCAGTTCTACCATCTTTCCGGACAGCTCCGTTGTTGGATGCATCCCCCGTCCCGCCTCCTTGTCAAATTGATCTTGAGTGATCATTTCTATCTCTCTGATTAAACAAAAGGAGTAAAGCGATAATGTGAAATAAAAAACTCCCGAATCGCTTGGATTCAAAGGAGTCTCATCATGGAGTCTGATTGTTTGATCCCTTTGGTGCACGGCCCGCATGAAACAAAAACATGACATGACTTATACCGTCATTTATATAATTATTATACTTCATTATAAAATATTTTCCATGTGAAAATTTGCATTTTCCCCACACAGTCACGAGTACAGCAAATTAAAGAAAAAAGCGCCTGTTTCCGGTGGAAACAAAGCGCTGATTCATTTCATTTACCCGTTTTCACTTTCCCGTTATTCCTCGCCCGCTGGTTTCTTGCGAGTGGATTTAGCACGGCAATGAACAGTGCAAAACAGAGATAAAAACTTAAAAAACTGTGGATAACTCAGTTTATGTTACCATGAAATGTTACCAAATGCGGTAACAACTCCTCGTTACCACTTCAAAGAAAAAGAAAAAACCCTTGAATATCAAGGGTTCTTCTTCTGTGATGCGCATGGAGGGACTTGAACCCCCACGCCGTAGGCGCTAGATCCTAAGTCTAGTGCGTCTGCCAATTCCGCCACATGCGCGTGTTTGATAAAACATGGTGAGCCATGAAGGACTCGAACCTTCGACACCCTGATTAAAAGTCAGGTGCTCTACCAACTGAGCTAATGGCTCTTAATAAAATGGCTGGGGATCCAGGATTCGAACCTGGGAGTGACGGAGTCAAAGTCCGTTGCCTTACCGCTTGGCTAATCCCCATTAATGGTGGACGCTGACGGGATCGAACCGCCGACCCTCTGCTTGTAAGGCAGATGCTCTCCCAGCTGAGCTAAGCGTCCATATTGTTGGTGACCCGTAGGGGATTCGAACCCCTGTTACCTCCGTGAAAGGGAGGTGTCTTAACCCCTTGACCAACGGGCCTTGCAAAATGGAGCTCTCAACCGGGATCGAACCGGTGACCTCATCCTTACCATGGATGCACTCTACCTACTGAGCTATGAGAGCTAGAAGGCTCCCCGAACAGGACTCGAACCTGTGACAACTCGGTTAACAGCCGAGTGCTCTACCAACTGAGCTATCAGGGAATGCAAACTTCAATCAGCGTATTGCACACTGAAAACTGGATGCGAAAGTCAATGTGAATCATTTTAGCTAAAGTCTTTAGGATAAGCCCTCGACCGATTAGTACTGGTCAGCTCCACACATTGCTGTGCTTCCACCCCCAGCCTATCAACCTCGTCGTCTTCAAGGGGTCTTACTAATTGGGAAATCTCATCTTGAGGGGGGCTTCGCGCTTAGATGCTTTCAGCGCTTATCCCGTCCGTACATAGCTACCCAGCGGTGCTC
>NZ_KE383866.1:0-309341 GCF_000422505.1 Paenibacillus pinihumi DSM 23905 = JCM 16419
GGTCGCACTCTACGTGAGTGCGTGGATTGAAACTTCTAACGGATTTAAACCTTCACGCTTACCCTCTCGTCGCACTCTACGTGAGTGCGTGGATTGAAACCCCTTTACCCATCTTGGCTAGTGTAGCGGTTGAGTTGGATTGTCAACATTGAATCAGACAACTTTTTTAAGGGCTGCTTGACGATACTGAACAGGCGTCATATATCCCAGCGATCCGTGAATTCGATGCTTGTTAAACCAGTTGACGTAGTCATATAGCTCCAATTCCAGGTGATGAAGGCTTTGGAAGTCCATTTGGTGGATGAATTCCGTTTTCATGACCTTGTAGGTGGCTTCAGCCACAGCGTTGTCATAAGGACAGCCTTTCCTGCTTAGCGATCGGCCGATTTCGAAGGTTCCCAGAAGCTCGTCCATTTTTTGGTTTTTAAACTCACTTCCGCGGTCCGTATGAAACCACTGGATTTGGCTCAAATCACCTTGTACCGTAGCAAAGGCACGGGAAATCAGAGCAGCGTCCTTATTCGTACCTGCACTGTGGCCAATGATCTCTCGATTGAACAGGTCGATGAGCACGCAAACGTAGTGCCACCGGTGCTCAACCTTCACATACGTCAGATCGCTGACTACGAAGCGTTTGGCTTCGGTCTGCTCAAACGCACGATCTAACACATTCGTTGTTGTCGCCTCATTACATGCCGTTTTGTGAGGCTTAAACTGGGCGATGGTATAGGTGGAGACCAAGCCCTGCTCTTGCATGATTCGGCCAATACGGCGTCTAGACACGATGAGCCCTTGTTCCTGGAGTTTGGTTTTGAGCTTTCGTGTACCGTAGGCTTTTCGATTCTTGTGAAAAATCTGCACAATCGCTTCCGTTCGTTCATCTTCTTTCGGTTGTTCTTTCGCTTCATAATAAAACGTACTTCTTGCGATTTGCAGGACGTCACACATTGCTGATACCGAGTATTTATCAAGGTTATTCCGAATGATAGCTACTTTCGTCCCATGATCAGCGCGGCTTGCTTTAAAATATCATTCTCCATCTGCAGACGCTGAACTTGTTTACGTAGGGCGATCAGCTCGTTCTCTTCGGTTGATCGATTGTCCTTTTCCTTGAAGGAGCTCGTTGTCTTCGCTTGCTTGATCCAACGGTCTAGAGCCGAGGCTGTGAGGTCATATTCCTCCACAATCGCTGCCCTAGACTTCCCGTTCTCATAGAGCTGCACCATTTGTTTTTTGAATGCTGTGGTAAAGGTACGTCGTTGTTGTTTTGGCATTGTAGAGATCCGCTCCTTCGCATGATAGGTCTATTCTACAAGCCCTCATTTTTATTGTCCAACTAAGTGTAGCCGATCCATCCACGCACTCTACGTGAGTGCGTGGATTGAAACTGGCAGAAGGGGTATTTTGGAGCGAACCGAAGAGTCGCACTCTACGTGAGTGCGTGGATTGAAACCCTGTTCGACGGATCGTCTGCCAAATCCTCATACGTCGCACTCTACGTGAGTGCGTGGATTGAAACATCATCTGCAAAAGCAATATGAACCTGTTCGAGTCGTCGCACTCTACGTGAGTGCGTGGATTGAAACATGATGACCTCCCTTTTGTAATTCTCCATTAAAAGTCGTACTCTATGTGAGTGCGTGGTTTGAAACTAATGTTCCAGTATCGAGCTGCCGCCCAACTTCAGTCGTCGCACTCTATGTGAGTACTTGATTTAAACACCTCTTGTCTTAACCTTATTTAAATGTAAGTACTAAATGGTACATTACTTCTTATATCAAACAAAACAACTGCTTACTTACCTTACAATGAAAAAAGAAAGCAGGGATTCCAATTAAAAAATTTATTATGTGGATTTCAGCAGTTTTCGTACTATTCATCATTTTCTCATTGTGGGGTTACAGTAAAGTATTAGTCCAAAAAGATGATTTACCTACTCCGGCAAAGTCAGAAACAACAATCACTAAGCCGAACAATAGCTAGAGCAAAAGAAGTGGGCAATCCAGAAATAACATCTGGATTGCCCACTTCTTTTATTCTAAAGTTCTATATAAGTTGAGCAAAAGAAACAAAAGAATGCGGACATAGTGTGAAATGGTTCTGGAGAAGCGAATCGCCCGCCTTTGTTGCCGGATTTCCTCCTTACTGGGCTTCATTCCGGAAACCCAGCAACAACAGCGAACGAAAGAACATTATACACGGCAGCCTTACTCCACAGTCATTCCTACCGTTCAACCAGAAGAACGAATAGTCATTGCAGCCTCCTGAACTTGTCCCATCATGGACACAGGGTCCTCCCGCAGCCAATCCTCGCCGATCAGGAAGCACCGTCCATTCTTGACCGCTTCAAGCTCCTGCCACTTCGAAGTACGGGATAGCGCTGCGAACTCTGCCTGTGACTCATCATCGGGCGAAACAACAACAAACATATAATCCCCCGTGTGCATGGACAGTTCACTTACCGGGACAACTTCCTTGAACATATGATCCTTCCTGAGCTGTACCCGTCTTACCGGTTCCGGTGCGCGCAAGCCCAAATCCCGGTATAACACGCCCATATCATAGTAGACATCGAATGTTGCAGGCAGCCCCCTCATCCAGAGGAAGGATACGGTGTGACCGTCACGAATGACCTCCTGCAGCATGCGCTTGTTCTCGCTTACGTTGCGCAGGTAACTCTCCACCCAAGCCTCCGCGGTATCACTCTTGCCTACCCAATCAGCTATGAATCGGAAACGGTCGAAAAATGGCATCGACCAGGCAACGTCAAGCGTTGGCGCGATTCTGGCATAATTCTCATAGTGATGGCCGTTAAAGGTCACAATAACATCCGGCTTTAACGCCGACAGCCTGTCTATATGAGGGGTGACAACAGTTTGGGCAATGTGCTCGATACCTTCAATTTGATGGCGGTAAAAGCCGCATTTCATGAGCTGGCTTGGTGCTCCGACGGGCTTGATGCCCAGTGCAAGCAACTCGCCCAGGAATTGCAGGGATGCAATGCGTACATGGTTTCTTCTTAATTTCATATACAATTTCGGAGATACTCCGGTATGCTGCTTGAAGCTGCGGCTAAAATGAAATGGATCACGGAACCCGATGCTGCCGGCAATTTCATGAATGGAGCTGTCCGAGGATACCAGCAGCTGCTTGGCCCGGCTGACACGCTGGGCAATCAGGTAATCGATTGGACTGCGCCCTGTCAACTGCTTGAATATCCGCGAGTAGTGCCGCGGCGAGAGGCTTGCTGCCCTGGATAATTCATCAAGTGTCATCGGTTGAGAGAGATTTTCCCGTAAAATACCGATTGTTCGCTCTACTGCCTCAATAACATCCTGTTCGTTATCCATCACCATCAGAGTTCTCCCCTATCAATACCAAAGGTTCCCCGGCTAACGCCGGAGAACCTGAATGATTTTCACATGCTTATATTGTACACGGTCAAATATCGTTTGGACAAGCTGACAGAAGCTATGGCTGGCTCAACAATTTTACCGCATCGTCAATTTGGGCGCTAAAGGACATGACATCATAAGAGAACCAAAGATTGGAGTCCAGCGTATATACCTTATGGTTTTTGACAGCTGGCAAGTTGCTCCAAAGTCTGCTGTTGCCTACCTTCTCCAGGAAGTCCGGATCATTATCAAACTTGACGACGAAGAGGCGGTCAGCCGATGCAAACTCCGGCAGCTTCTCCATGGAAATGTTCATTCCAAGCTCATGCTCATCCTTGTTCCAGGCTTGCTTCACCGCATCCGTCATCGGGAACTTAAGCGATTCAAACAGCACATAACCTACGTTGCCATTACCATATACCCGCAATTGGCCTTTGTCGAAGCCTCCAATAACAACGGTCCCGAATGTCTCCCCTTCCTTGACAAATGAGGACAGCTTGGCTCTTGCTTCTTCAGCCTTCTTGTTATAGTTCTGAACCCATTCCTCTGCCTGCTCAGACATTCCCAACACGTCAGCGGTATCCTTGAAATGCTGGAAAGCGTCATTGCCTGCCCATTTAACGATTACTGTAGGCGCAATTTTGCTTAATTTGTCAAGCTGCTCCTCGTGCCAGTCTGCCCCGATAATCAGATCCGGCTGCAGCTCCAGTATTTTCTCCAGATTCGGGTCATTGGCAGCACCAGTATCTTCGATTCCGCCAACCTGATCCTTAATGGAGACAAAGTTTTTCAGCAAATGCGTCGCTGCACCGACCGGCTTAACGCCTACAGCCAGCATCTCAGGCAAATATTGCAAAACGACAATGCGCTGCGGATGAGTTGGAATTTCGACCTCTCTGCCCAGTCCGTCTTTATAAGTTGTAGTGGCGGCTTCTTGTGCGGCATTCGGCTGTTGTGCAGTATCTCCACCATTTGTACCTGCCTGCGGGCTGCTGTTAGGTGACACTGCCGAGCTGCCGCATCCGGACAACACCACGGTAAGAACGATCAACATGATAAACCAATGAATTCTGTTTCTTGCATGAAGCATGATAAATGGATCCCCTTTTTTATTAGAATAATAATCATTATCAATTATTATAAAAAAGAATGCTGCAACAATCCATGTCGGATATGGACAAAAAAATTCCCCGCCCACAGAAGCACCTTCATAACTTTGAAGTGTTGTAACCTTCTGCGGGCGGGGAATTCCAGTATACAATCGCCTATTCAGTTATTGTCACATGAGACATTCCCGAAGGACAGCTTCATGTTATGGATGGACATTATAGCTTATTTCAGTTCAGAGATTAACGAAACCAAAAAGAACTTTTCGGCCAAATAATGATTAATGCCGGCTGCCAGACCGGCACTTCCGCCTGCCGCATCGACATTCAAATCCGGAAACACTTCCATTACCTTCATTTCGTTTCCGCGAACCCTATTCGCCTTAGCAGCAGCACCAAGAAGACATGACAATAGAAATTGGTAAGCACTCAGCGCTTTCAATGCTTTTCGGGAAGCTCCAAAACTAAACTCTACATGATCCTCCTGATTGCCTTTGGTAGGAATCGAATCTGCACTTGCGGGCAGACACAAGGATTGAATGGTTCTGACTTTTGCCAAGGCAATCTCCCTGATTGCACGTATGCCTATGCCTTCCTCCCGTTCCAGGCAATCAATTAACTCCATGATATAGTTCGCCTTGTCGGCAATGAGGATGTTAAGCAGATCCATTACATAGCCTACTTGTGTATTGCTGCAATTACACCCCATCACGGCCTCATATCCATCCTCCACTTCGAATAAAAGCGGGTTGTCGCAAGTAATATTGTTCTCAAAGTTTACCGTATTCAAAATAATGGCGAAGGCCTTATCAACAGCCCTGTCTATATGCTCTTTGGAGTCAATCCGAATCTGTCTGCCCTGATTCAGAACTATCCCGATCTTCTCTTCAATAGACAGCAGCTGCTGCATATTATGGCAGGCAAAAATAGCGATAGCCTGTGTCATCGTCGACCCATTCATCTGGGCAAGCACTTCTTTACATTCCAATGAGAAAACAGTATCCATACCAAGCGATTCAAAACAAGCCTGGGCACGCATCTGTCTGCCGTTATAAAACACTTCCGCTTCTTCCAGCCCGCTGACGACCATCGCATTATGGGCTAGCGGGCCAAGGTCACTTAAGCCTGTAGACCCTAACCCGCGGACCGCTGGCGCAATGCCATGATTGAATATATCTAGCATTCTTTCAATCAGCTCGGGTCGCACCCCCGAGTACCCCCGGCTTAACACGTTGGCACGAATGAGCATTGAGGCTCTTGTGATGACAGGATTCAGATACTCCCCCATACCTGCTGCATGGGGATATGGAATGGTTTTATTCCATTCAAGATGCTCCTGCGGCGATAATGCCGTATCTTTCAGATTGCCAAGTCCCGTATTCACACCATAAACAACTGGCGCATCCTCCCCAAGCCAGCGTGTAATCTGCTCTCTGCTGCTGTCACACCTGGCTTTGGCTGCAGGCTCCAGACCAACCATGCCCAATTCCCCGCGCACAGCTTGAATAATATGTTCAACGGTTAAGCTGTAACCATCAATATCATAATGTGTATTCTTCATTGCCTCCCCACCCTACCTTAATTCTCCAATCCTATTTTCAACGCCCTGAAGCACAATGCCTTCCCTGACGACTTTCTCAGCAGTGACCATATCGGGCGACGCGAAGCGGTTTACCGTCACCAGTTGCACATGTTCTCTAAATACACGCAGCGCTTCTCTGGAACCAACGCCAAATTCGAAGTCTGCCAGCTTGGCCTTTGCAAGATCCATCCCTTGAGCAGACATGAACATCTCGATTCCCAAAATCTTGTCAAGCAATGAAATGGCATTCAGCACCTTTATAGCAGACGCAAACGTCGTGCACATATATTTTTTTGTTATGGAATCAAATTTTGAAAAGGATGCATTCGGAACGGCAAGCAATTTCAACTCCGCCAATATGCCCGTTGCAGAGGCCTGAATGACAGGGAATCCATGATTAAAGCCCGGGTTTTCCCCGACCAGATTCATCGGCAGCCCGTAGGACAATTTGCTGTCTAAAAGTCTGAAGCTTCTTCGCTCGCTAATGTTGCCCAGGTCAATCAGACCTATCGTTAACAAATCCAATAAGTACCCCGGCAAGGGATTCAAATTCTCTGGTATGGCATTGATATCCTCGGCGAGCTGCCTTTTCAGCCATAGGGCAGTATCCCGGACACCTCCATGCGTTTGGGGCACAGCCCGGATACTGATCGCATCTTGACAGCGCGGACCATTGTCCCCGCCGAATGCTTCCCGGCCTCTTTCCGTCGTAAATTCACTATCGGCAATCATTCTTCTTACATTCTCCGCGACCTCAATTTGGCTGGTATAGGGTCTGCCAAGCTCATGCAGTCGCCGATCAAAGGCCCCGGTCTCTCCACGTATCGCTTCGAGGTGCATCGCAACACAAATATCTGCTGTTTTTGTCAATCTCGAAGCCGCGGACAGCGCATAAATAGACATGGCCGTGGAAACACAACATAGATTCGTAATAAATGAAGCTTCTTCCCTGCTATATGAAAGCTTGTTCAAACCCGTCTCTCTAAACAATTCTCCGACGGTTTTTATTTTGCCGTCATGATGGCATACCAGATCTTCTTCCCCATAGAGGATTAAGGCAAGCTCACTCATGGCGGATAACTCCGTCATATTTTCCTTATGCAAGCAAGGAGCGATACGATCGTTCACAAAATATAAAACTCTTTCCACAAATGCTTCACTTACTAACCCGGAATGCTTGATCGAGTGATTCAACAGCAGATATAAACTCAAAAGACCGATTTCCGAAGGCCATAACTCGCCATCATATCGTACATAGTCCCTTAGCACATCTGGCAAGCTTTTCTCATTTCCTTCAAAGATTTCCGGTTTGCGATCCGACTGGATCGAGTCCACCGGAGTTTGATGATGATGTGCGGCAATTTTAATTTCTGCTCTCAAACCTGCCAATATTGCAGCCATATCCTCCATTGTCAGGTTGGAACCATTTAATTGTAGTGGAGCATTCATCTTCTCATACTCCTTGTATGTTATTTGTTCGAATAAATTATTATATAATGATAACGATTTATTAATTAAATAGTAGATTGCATCTCTGTTTATTGTCAATCTTTTTTCTATAATTCCTATAGGATTTATTCAAACACAACT
Source organism: Paenibacillus pinihumi DSM 23905 = JCM 16419 (assembly GCF_000422505.1). GTDB lineage: Bacteria > Bacillota > Bacilli > Paenibacillales > Paenibacillaceae > Paenibacillus_D > Paenibacillus_D pinihumi. The sequence goes on from NZ_KE383866.1 coordinate 7,674, forward strand.
TTAAGCGACAGATACAGTTTATTACAAATTATATCCCAAGTAAACAAGTAGGATTGACATGAATTCCATAAGATGCTATATTAGCTCTATCGAATTTATATAATAATTCATTATCAACAATTGATAATTAAGGAGGCGGCCATTCGACATGCAAATCGCGGCCTATCAGAAGCTGATAGTTCCCCGGTTTTAGGAAACTTCAGGCAGTGCGTATTCAGAACAAAAATGTTCAACAGACTAAACTAATATTGAGTTCCGGGGGGAAAAAGATGAAGAAGAACAAAACTGTATTGCTGCTGCTTGCATTGATCATTACTGTAATGGGAGTTGCTACTGCTTGCGGAAACGGCTCATCCCAGAAAAAAATAGCCGTAGGCTCCAAAAACTTTACGGAATCGCTCTTGCTGGGTGAAATGTATGCGCTCGTGCTTGAGGATGCCGGCTTAAAAGTGGACAGAAAGCTTAATCTTGGCGGTACACTTATTGCGCATGAAGCGCTCAAAAAAGGAGACATCGACGTCTATCCGGAGTATACAGGTACCGCTCTGCTTAATATTTTGAACGAGAAGCCGCTCACAGATCCGAAGCAGGTATTCGATCTTGTCTCCGATTTCTATAAGAAGCAATTTAATTTGACCTGGCTGGCTCCTTCCCAGGCCAATAACACTCAAGCGATAGCGATATCCCGTGCAGCTTCCGAGAAATACGGCATTACGACGCTTACAGATTTGCAGGCCAAAGCAAGTGAAATTGACTTTGCAGCCGTGCCCGAGTTTGAAGAGCGTGAAGACGGATTGCTTGGGATGAATCGGGTATATGGGGAATTCAAATTCAAAAGCCTTAAGCTTTTCGATTATGGGATCAAGTACCGGACAGTGCTGAATGACGAGGCTCAAGCTACAATCGCATTCGGAACAGACGGCGAGTTGCTCAACCCGGATCTGCTGGTACTGCAGGATGACAAGCATTTATGGCCTCCTTACAATGTTGCGCCGGTAATCCGCCAAGAAACACTGGATCAAAACAAGGAAGTAGAAAAGCTGCTGGATGCGGTATCTGCGAAGCTGGATGATCAAACGATGCAGAAGCTGAATGCCGAAGTAGATATCAATAAAAAGGAATATAAAGATGTAGCCAAGCAATTTCTTAAAGAAAACGGACTTTTGAAATAATGGAAGCCATAGTTGCAGTATCCGAATAAAATCAAGCCTTGCCAATAGCCTTATCCCTCACAATTGATCCTGTCATCATGCTGACGGGGAACAGACAAAATACCCGCCTGCAGAAGTAAATCCTCCATTCCGGAGCGCTTCTGCGGGCGGGTATTTCATTATGGCCACTATTTTAATTATTGTGAATTGGAATAATGATAGTCCCTGTATTCTTGCGGCGTAGAGCCGACCATTTTTTTGAACAGGTAGGTAAAGTACGCCGAGGTCTGGATGCCGACCTGGTCCGCTACCTCGTAGATTTTGATATTCGGGTCCTGAAGCAGCTTCTTGGCAAGTTGAATCCGGGTCTCCTGCACAAATTCGGAGATAGTCTTGCCCGTCTCCTTCTTGAACAGTACGCTCAGATAGCTCGCGTTCAGGTTAAACTGCTCTGCAAGCTGCTTCACTGTCCAGTTTTCCTGAATCCGCTCTTCGATAAAAGCCGCCACCTTGCGGATCAGATTGTGCTGCTGGTTCATATGTTCCTTCTTCTCGACCCGCATATAACGGTCCACATATTCAGTCAGCAGCTCAATGATTTGCGCAGTCGTGCCGCAGTCAAGCATTCGCCGCCACATCAGAATGTTCATATCGCCTTCAGGGCTGTTCTTCCATTTCAGCGACCGGATCAACTCACTCAGGAAGCTCATTCCAAATGCCTGGGCATAGGAAAAGGAGAATGGCTCCTGCGACAGCAGCAGCTCCAGTATCCGGTTCATATATTCGCTGACTTTGGCTGCCTCCCCGGCCTCCATCAGCTTGACAATTGTCGGCATATATTCCTCTCGCAGCCGGTAATCCTTGAATTCATGGGCGTTCATATGATCATGACGGACAATTTGCCCGTCCGCGATCAGCCGCGCCTGTGCCATCATGAATTTGACTTCCTTGTAGAACGTCGCGGCATCCTGCCACTGCTGCCCCACTTGGCTGCAGCCGATCGTTACGGTCAAGCCATGCTGCTCCTGCATCATTGACTGGATAAACACCAGCTGCTTCTCTACCCGCGCCTGCTCTTCCGGCGTAGGATCAAGATGGATCGCCAAAATTTCATCTGTGCTCGTCTGTGCTACAAAAATGGAATCCAGCTCAGGCAGTCCGACATCCACGGTCTGTCTGAATCCGCTGCCTAGCAGCATTCTTTCTTTGGCATCCTTGCCCGATGTCTGAAAACGGTCCAGTCCGAAGATGAACAATTGCAGGCCTCGCAGCCGGTCCGGCAGCTCCACTAGACTCTGCCACGATGCCAGCAACTCATCCGTTATGGCAATTTCCCAGATCAGATCGGTGACGAAGCGTTCCTTGACCAGCTTTAGACTGCCGGAAATTTTCTTCTCCAGCTCACTGGTCTGCTCTACAATATGCCGCATCTTCTCCAGCGTCGTGCGAAAACCCTCCAGACGGCTCGATACCTCGTCCAGTTTGAGCGGCTTTAACACATAGGCTTGGGCGCCCACGTGAATCGCATCCTGTACAAATTCGAATTCGTTGTACCCGCTGATCATCAGCACCTGCAGATGCGGATGAAGCGTCTTCGCTTTGCCTACCAGTTCAATACCATTCATTCCGGGCATGGAGACATCCGAGATCAGAACGTCGAAGACCGAATCCTGCATTGCCTCCAGTGCTTCTTCTCCCGATTCCATCGTCTCGGGCTCATCATAGCCGAGCTCCCGCCACTTGATATACCGGACCAGCCCCATCACATTTGAGGGTTCATCATCGACAATCATCACCTTGAGCAGATTCATTGTTCCCTCCTGAGCACCGGCTCCTCTGTACAAGCCGGAAATACAATCGAAACAAGTGTCCATTCCCCGGCAGCGCTTTCCATTGTGAATTTCGCTTGATCCCCAAAATACAGCGCCAGCCGTTCCTTAATATTGGTCATTCCAAATCCGTTCCCCTGCCCGACATAGCTTCCTTCTTCAATCGCCTGCAGTGTATCCGACGGTATCCCCTGTCCATTATCGTAGACCGACATTCGCACCTGCCCGCCCTCTTTCATTACGGTGATGCGAAGAATGGCACCCTTCTTGCGTGTAATTGCCCCATGCAGGTAGCAGTTTTCTACAATTGGCTGAAGCACCGTCTTGAGCGTATAGAGGCCGAGAGCGGTCTCATCAATCTCCCATTCAATCTGAATTCGTCCGTGATAGCGGAATTGCTGAATTTCCAGATAAGCCCGTACATGCTCCAGTTCATCCCGGATCGGGATCACACTGATCTGATTATTGAGTGTCAACCGGTAAAAGGTCGTCAGCGCGTCAATAATCCGAATTTGCTCGTCATCCTCCACATCCAGCGCCCGCCAGCGGATAAGCCCCAGGGAATTATATATAAAATGCGGATTGATCTGGGCCTGCAGCGCCTTGAATGCCTGCTCCCTCTCCATTATGGAGGTCTTCGTAATATCATCGACCAGTTTGCCGATCCGCCCGGACATGGAGTTGAACATGTTCTCCAGATCCCCAAGCTCATCATTCTGCTGGTGGCGCACACTGACATCGAATTCACCGCGGGACAGATCGCTCATTCGTGTCCCCAACTTGCGAATCCGCCACACAATGTTTTTGACTATCGTCATCATCAGGAAGATCGACAGCAGCAGGAAGAATGCCGTAATGCCGACGATCAGATACAGGACACTGCGGTTCTGATGGTCCATGTATTTCATATGAATGGCGGCTACGACATGCCAACCGGAAGACAGCGGCTTCGAGATCATAAGATCCTTGGAAGACACCGGATTATACGCAGAGGCACCTTCACCGTCCATCCCAATGTCCGGCCAGTCCTTGGTCACCATCCGTGCTCCAATGTGGGTCCGGTCGGTCGCTCCAAGAATGCGCCGCGAATCATCTACAATATACAAGCTGCCGTCACCGCTGAACGGGTGGTTCAGCATCTCTCCGAATACGTTATCATAGTTCAATAGAATATAGACAACCCCAAGCATTTCACCGCTGTAGCTTAAAATTTTACGCGTAATAATCAGCTGATCCGGATTGCCCGGCACACTGCTCCATTCAAGGGAGCGCGAAGACTTCATAATATTATTGTACCAGGTACGCTCATCCATGCCGGATACTTTCCGGTCCTCGGGACGCCACAGCAACTGGCCGTCCTGAACAAGTGTCGGATTCGTATGATAAATGCGAAAGTCCGCGATTCCGGGCAAATATTTGCTCGTAATCAGAAACGTCCGGTCCACATAATTGACCGTGTCCACATTCTCGGACATCTCTGTATATTCCCGGCCCAGGCGGGCAATCAGTTCTCCGTCGGTGGCTGTCCGGACAGCCAGAAAATCATAGCTCTGCTTGCCAAAATCCACATTGCGGGCAGTCTGCCGCACAGCCTCGTCTACCGTAACGAGATAGCTGTGATGAAAGCTCCGAATGACCATATAGATCGCTCCGCTGCCCAGAATCAGCGTCGGGGCAAGTAAAATGAGGCCGTAGAGAATTAATATTTTGCTGCGCAGATTCATTCCGCGTGTGAACCAGATAATCATTTTCTCCAGCCTTAGCCGCAAGTCCAGCACTCCTTTCACCCACACAAAGTATATCATAGGCATGGTGAAACAGGGATAATAAGGACGCCAATGAAGGGAATTCCTTATAGATGTCCACCGGTCTCCCGGAATGTTGCGCTGCACAGACGAACCTGAAAGGGAAGCCCATGTGCGGCTTCCCCTTCTGCTTGCCTGACTATGATATTTAAGCTCCTTGCTGCTTTTGGAACTCCTCATGCCATTCTTTTTTCAGATCGGTCCAGTGTGCGCGCTTCTCCAGAGCGGCCTGGAAATCGGTCCATGCCTGCTCAAACGCTGCATCATCTTTTGCCATCATGAGCTTGGCTTTGTACTCCTTGCGTACATTCTCCAGCTCCGGCAAATATTTCTCCCACTGGCCGCCTGGTCTTGCTTTGATCATATCTTGAGGCTCCGCTACACGAACGCCGCCCATTTTACCAATTTTCTCGGTGAACTCAATCGTTTTGAATCTGCCCTTTGGATCGGTTACACCGTAGTTCCACCAAGGATACCAATCATTGCTGTAGGAGGAGGTTCCGTACAGCTCAGGCGTTGTGCTTGCTTTTTTCGCCTGGTCGCCGGAATCATGCAGCTCCTTGTACTTCTCATCGGTATATACCCATTTGCCAAGCGGCTGATCGACCCAATCCCAGAATACGCCCGGAGGTCCTTCATTGACCACTTGCTGCTGCTCAGGCTTGTTCGTCAATGTGTAATCGAAGAAGGCCAGAATCGTTTCAAGGTTTTTCGTGTTTTTGCTAATGTATACATCATTGCCCGGATAAGGGTTAACCAATTGATTCGCACCAATATGTTCGACACCCGGTACCTTCGGATATGGAATGGCTTCATAGAACCAGGCCGGCTCTGTTGGTCCGTCCAGTACTTCCCACAGCGAAGCATCCATATTGAAGAAGCCGCCGGCGTTCAAAGCAATACGTCCGGTTTTGTTTTTCTCTTTGTAGCGTTCTTTCTTATCGGTGATCGCTTCGTGGTCGATCAGGTTTTCGCGGTACATTTTATTCATCCATTGATAGGCTGTTTTGTACTGCGGATCATCATAGATAAATTGAATATCATTGCCATTTTTGGCGACTGGAATGACGCCGCCGGCAGAGCTCGTTGTAACCCCGAATGTGCTCAGGATAACGCTCTCATCATTCACATCGGACAGGAAGCTCAGCGGAATAAGCGGCTTGCCGGATGCATCGGTCTGCTTGGCTGCTGCTCTCAGATACTTCTCAAGACCCTCGAGCGTAGCCAAATCCTCCAGCTTCATGCCGACCTTCTCTACAACGTCACTGCGTACAATCCATCCTCCGGAAGCCCAGCCCGGCCATGGATCTTCAGGGTTTTGGTCAAACCAGGTCGGAATCGACCAGATATGGCCGTCTTTATCCTTCATGGCATCCAGGTAGACCTTCGGAATGGAAGCAAGGCCCGGATATTTGTCCGGCATATCAAAATACTGCTCCAGCGGAAGAATCGTCTGGGAACGGGTCATTGCAGAAGAGACTACATCACTGCGGGAGAAGATTGCCGCGTCCTCAAAGCCTCCCGTGTTCAGCTTCAGGTTCAATGCCGTAATGGCATCGCCTTGCGTAGATTCCAGCTTGACATCAATACCGGGTTCTTTTTCTCTCCAGTATTTCTGTACCATGCTGTCATTGTTGACCATCGCCGTCCAGCCGAGCCACAGCTTGAATGAATTGGACCCGCCGGATGCTTCTTCGGCTTTGCCTCCCCCGCCAGAGCAGGCAGTCAACCCTACCATTAGAAGCGTTAGAGATAATGCGGTTAATCGTTTTGCTCCCCATTTGTGCAGCTTCATGTTGCTTCCCCTTTCTACTTCTGTTTTGGTATGTGAACTTTCCTTATACCCGATAATTGAAGCTCTTGCCAGTACAATCTCCTGTTAGAAGCAAATCCTTGCCACTGGCTGTTCCTGCTGCTTAGCCTTTTACAGAACCGATCAGCACGCCCTTGACAAAATACTTTTGCAGGAACGGATAAACGCAGAGGATCGGCAGTGCGCTAACCATAACGGTCGCCATCTTGATCGACATCAATGTGACGTTGGACAACATCGTTCCCCTGGCGAGTGCTTCCTGGTTGTTATTGGAGCCCAGTACCGTCGAGATGTCTTGTGCAGACAATAACTGCTGCAGGAATGTCTGTACCGGAATCAGATTCTGATCGGATACATAGAAGGCGCCCGCGAACCAGTCATTCCAATGTCCGACAGCGGTGAACAATCCGAGCGCCGCCAGCATCGGCTTCGACAATGGCAGAATAATCGAGAACAGAATGCGGATCGGGTTGGCCCCGTCAATCTCCGCCGATTCGACGAGAGCATCAGGAATCCCCTGAATAAATTTCATCATAACGAACATGTTCCAGGCGGAAAAAGCAGTCGGTATAATGTAGACCCAGAACGAATTTAGCAGTGACAAGTTGTTAAGCTGGATATAGAACGGAATCAGGCCGCCGCTGAACAGCATTGTAATCAATACATAAGTAAGCAGCGACTGGCGGAACGGCAATAGCCGATAGGACAGTCCGAACGCCATAAGCAACGTAACCATCAGTCCGATGAATGTGCCCAGAACTGTTCTGGCAATTGTAATCAGATACGCATGCTGGATAACCGAGTTGCCTAATACAATCTCAAAATTATAAAGTGTAAACTCGCGCGGCCACAAATATACGCCACCCTTTGCTGCGTCGCTCCCGACATTCAGAGAAATAGACAGCATATACAGGAACGGATAGATGACCGACAAACACAAGGCAAGCAAAAGTACAATAATAATGGCCTGGCCGATGCGTTCTCCTGTTGAAGTCTTAATCATGCTACCACAGTCCTTCCCCGTTAAATTTCCGCGCCATTTGGTTTGTGAAGAGCACCAGTAACAGGCTTATGACCGAGGAAAGCAGACCGACTGCCGTTGCCATGCCAAAGTAGCCTTGCTGCAAGCCGCTTCGCAATATGTACGTATCCAGTACATCTGCGACCGGCTGGTTGGCCGGGTTCATCAGCGGATAAATCTGATCCATGCCCACTGTAATCAAGCTCGGCATGCTGAGAATCAGTACGATTGAAATTGTCGGGAGAATGCCCGGAAACGTAATATGGCGAATTTGCGCCAGCTTGCCGGCTCCCTCTACCTTGGCTGCTTCATACAGCTGCGGATCAATCGAAGTAATTGCCGCCAAGTACAAAATTGTATTCCAGCCGACCTCTTTCCACAAGCCGCTCGCCACAACCATCGGACGGAACCACTCGGTGGAGCCGAGGAAGAAGATTGGCTCGAAGCCCATGTTCACAATCAGCTGGTTGACAAGACCCCCATCAAGTGTTAACAACGATTGAAGGATATAAGCGACTACAATCCAAGAGAAGAAGTGCGGCAGATAGCTCACGGATTGCACGAACCGTTTGAAGCCGCCATGTCTCACTTCATTAATCATAAGGGCAAGAATAATCGGTGCCGGAAAGCCGGTTATGAATTTCAGCACGGCAATGTAGATTGTATTTCTCACCACGATCCAAAATTGTTCATCCTGCAAAAAAGCGAAATTTTCAAAGCCCACCCACTGGCTGTTCCACATCGTAAGCCCGATATGAAAATCCTTGAATGCCACTTGAATGCCGATCATCGGAATATAGCTGAATAAGAACAGCAGGACGACGGCCGGTAAAATCATCAGATACTGCCAACGGTATTTTGTTAGTCTGGCTAGCATGTTATCACCCCTGGCCTTTATTATAGAACCCGGATGAAAGCGGAACCATACTATAACGATTGGTTTTTTATCGTTTTGATTGGAGATTTTGAAGCGCTTGCAAAAAAATGATGAATTCATCCTTTGACCAAGCAAGTGAATCACAAAAGAAAATGCCCCGGAAAGCAGCTTCCGGGGCTTGTGTTAAAGTCCTTCCTCCACTAATAGTCACTCTTGATAGCGGAAGGGACGAAGAATTTGTAAAGTGTGAACTCATTGTTCCAGAACTCACTACTGGGATCATGCGCATCGCTTCAATGAATATTACACTTCATCTGCATCCGATTCATAATGGCTGATATCCCCATGCAGCACAATCTCATGAGACCCGTCTTTGAAGTCGATCCGATTCAGGCAAGTCGGGTGAATATACGGCAAATCCCATAGTTTATGAAGCGGTCTGCCCTCCAAATGTGTCATCAGCACCTTAATGACGACAGTATGGGTCACAATCAATACCGATTGCCCTCTGTGTGCCGCTACTATGTCCTGCAGCTTGGCCAAGGCCCGCAACTTTACCTCCTCAAAGGTCTCACTGTCTTTAATCTTGAACTTGATCGGATCTTCCCAAAAGTAGCTGTACTGATCCGGATGGGTCACCTCGTTCTCCTCCGATGTGCGGCCCTCCCATTCTCCCAGACCCAGTTCCATAAATGCCTCCGCTGCATGAAGCGGGATATTGCGTTCTCCCCTAATAATTTCGGCCGTGCGAAAAGCCCGCAGACTTGGACTGGCATAGACAGCATCCAGTACAGTACCCTGCATGCCCTGAGCCAGCCATTCCGCCTGTTGGATTCCCAGCGGTGTGAGTGCAGAATCCTGATGCCCCTGCATACGGTGCTGCACGTTCCATTCGGTCTGTCCGTGTCTGGTCAGATAAATTGTAGTTGTTGTCAAGGTCGCTCTCCCCCGCTCTGGTCAAATCCATTTCGCTGCTGCATCCATAGTCATTCATAAGCAGCTTCTCCCTAAGATTAACATTACTTTGATCTCAAGGGCCAGCTTTCCGGACAAAACTTCTATTAAAAGCTGTTTATCTGTTTGAATTTTAGTGAGGATGATATGATTGCGTAATTCAGATGCAACAAAAGAACGTATTCTGGAGGCAGCTATGGCGGAATTTTCGGCGTTTGGAATTGCTGGCGCCAGAGTCGACCGGATTGCCAAAAATGCAGGCTGCAACAAGAATTTGATTTATATTTATTTTGAGAACAAAGAAACGCTATTTAGTACGTTTCTGCAAAAGCACCTGTCACGGGTATATGAAGATATTGCCTTTACACCGGAGAACTTGCCGGGTTATGCTATGCGCGCATTTGATTACACGATGGCAAATCCCGATTTGATGCGGCTGATGTCATGGTTCAGTCTGGAACAAAAAATAGAGAATCCTGCCGAGCGCCGCGATCTGCAGGACAAGAAGCTTGCAGCACTGCTGGAGGCGCAAAATTCGGGGGAAATCGGTTCGGCTTTCTCTCCCGGATTCATTCTGGCTACCACCATGACACTAGCTACCGCATGGACAGCTGCGAACCCTTTTGGCAATACTATTTATCCGGAAGCCGTTCAAAATATGGATGCTTTGAGAACTGCCATTGGTACAGCAGTCAAGGTCATCACGCAAGCTGAACCTGGAAACCATACATGATTCCCCGTAAAAATATGCAGCGAATAATCGCTCCGAATACTCGCTGCATATTTTTTTAGCGCTTTATATTGCTTTAGTAAGTCCCCTTGCTCAAGACCATTCATTAATTTCTTTCTTCTTTCCACATTACAAAAGCAATCCAGATGCACCCCACGGCAACAAGCAATCCATGTGCAATACGCAGCGGCTGCCCCGCAAGGAATTGCGGCAAATAGAGTAAAAAGCCGAGCACAAGCGGAATTCCGCTCCATTTGGGCAGCATCCGGGACTTCCAGATCGCAGCAGCAGCCAAAATAGCAGCGGAGGCCAACAGCAGCAAACCAAGAACGATCAGAATAAAGCCAGCGCCAAAACGAATATCATCGGCAAGACTGAGCAGTGAGGCATTATGCTGTTTGAGCGCTTCCTGACCGATCGCGTAAAGGCCGAATACTTCAACACCGTAGTAAGGCAGAGTCAATCCCGTCCCCAAAAAACCAATTATAAAGGCGAAGTAAGCCAGACGGTTGACAGCACATTCCCGAAGCTTTAAATATAGGCCGAATAAACCCAAGGTTAAAAACATAAATCCGAGCATTGCCAGTACATGAGCCACAATCCAGTTCACCGATCCGAACGCTTCCGCACCAGATAATGTAATCTCGTCTGAAAATGGCCGAATCACCGGGTACAGAATGAATAGCAAGCCGGCAAGACCAAACAGAACAGCAGCCATACGTACACGGCCAGCCGGCTCATTTATTTGCAGGAATTTTCCAGTCTGAGCAATCATATTTCATCTTCTCCTCACTATATTTGAGATATCTTCAATTTAAACTAATGATATTAGTTTTGTCAATGAGGAGTTTAATAAACGCTTTAACTAGCCCGTTGACTGCTTTAGCTAAGGCAGATAATCCACCTATACTATGAAAAAATACCCGGCCTCCTGTTAGGGAGCACCGGGTGCCGATTTCAACGTGTACTAAATCATCCGTATAATATGCAGCTTAACGTTAACTTTGATATGCGAAATTAATGAGAAATTAGCTTCAAATGCAGAACTTAGCGCAACGTCCTTCACAATTACCCGGTCTGTTTTACCCTTTTCGCCGACCAATGAAATATAAATCTCAGCAGTGGCGGCACCAGGAAGAAAATAAAAAATGTCCGGAACAACTGGTATCCCGCGACCATGGACAGATCCGCATCTATTTCGTGAGCAAGGATGCCCATTTGATCCATTCCGCCGGGAGCCAGGCTTAACAGCGCTGTCGCTGGAGATACCGTGTGCAGCATGGCCAGCAGTTCACTCAGTCCGCAGGCAACAGCAATAAGCAATAATCCGCTTGTTGCAGCCAGCGTTATCGTTCTTAGTTTTTGCGTCAGCTTGCCCGGCTTTAATAACAGGCCGATATAAGCGCCGATCAACAATTGGGCGGCATTAAGCAGAAGCGGCGGGAGTGCAGGACCGTACATTCCGAGCCCTTGCAGGACAGCAGTTCCGATGGCAGGACCGAGCAAGAAGGCCGTCGGAAATTTAATCCGGTTCCCTGCAAGTGCACAGACTACACAGACGATGGCAAACCAAACTCCGTTTGGGAAAAATGCTGCCCAGCTTGCAGCCTCTACAGGTACAGGAACGGCTGCAGCCGGATTATGCACGCCGCCGAAAATCGGGCTGAATACAAGCAGCGGCACAGACACAATAATGAGCATGAGCCGGATAACTTGTGTGACGGTTACAATGGTCAGATCAACACCCTTGGTTTCTTCCGCGAGCGCCACAATCTGGGTAAGACCGCCGGGTATGCTGCCCATAAGCGCCGTCTTGTAATCAATATTGGAGAGCCTGGATACAATATATGCGATGCCTGCACATAGAATCAACAGCAGCAGCGTCATAAGCAGCATGGACGGAAGCAGCCCGGCCATCTCTCGAAGTGCCGCACCTGTCATTGATAAGCCAATCGTATATCCAACGATAATCATGCCGGAATTGCGCAGTTGTCCGGGCCATACATACTTGACTTTGAATACGGACGAGCCAATGAGAACCGCAATCATGGGCCCGAGCAGCCATGGAATCGGACCATGCAGCAGCTTAAACAGGGCTGCGCCTGCAATTGCTGTAACAAGCGTGAAGAGAATCCCCTTTACGTTGCTTCCCCTCTTCACCAGTGGTTCCATTTCCTTACCTCCTGTCTGGTCATGCTTATTGATATTGGAAGGTAACAATACCTTTATAATCGTTCAGACCTTCTTTTGTAATATGAAGCTCGCTTACATCCTCGACATGTTGCCCGGATGCATTCAGAAATTTATCGACTTTATCAAATAAAATCATGCCGGGAATGCCAAGCGCTTTTGTCCGGTAATGCATAGGGATGGTAATCGTAGGCTTAAGCTGGTGCATGACCTGCACAGCCTCTGCCCCATCCAAAGTACGGTACCCGCCTCGGTAACAAACAAAAAAGCCGATTGTCCGAACCATTTGATCTTCATCCCTAACATCTCCTATCCACTAGTTTGCAAGATCGATGGATTTTTATTTATGTGCTAATTTCTGCACATTTTAGACAAAAAAATCAGTCCAGCAAATCCGCAATCGTGTAGGTCCCAAGAACATAATCCACCTGTACACTGATATCGGTCATAATTTTTTGGAACGAAACTCTGACTTTCCGGCCAAACAAATGATTCCCTGTCGTGTCCAGCATGCGGTCCCATAGCGGATCTTCCTCATGCAAAGACTTGTATACTTCTTTTAACGTAATCTGCTGCGGGCTGCGGGCAAGCTGATAGCCGCCTGTTCGTCCCTGCTTCACCTCGACAATCCCGGCTTCGGCAAGCTGGGATAAAATTTTGCGGAGCGCAGTCGGCTCGCAATGAATATGCTCAGCGATTTCGGTGCTGGAGCGCTGCTCCGAATCAGAAGCCAGCACGATGAGCGCCTGCACGCCAAATCCAAAACGTTTGATCTGTGCCATAGGTTACGGATATTCTCCCTTGATTTAATGTGCTAATTTTAGCACATTAAATTTTCAAGTTCAACTTCTGGTGAATCCCGCCCATGCATAGCCAACGTAAAAAAGCTCAGGATTTACGCTCATGAAGCAGCCGTTCCGGAGCTTTTTTAAAGCTTTTTTACTCTCCTTAATATTTCATGCATTTCTTAATCAGCCAGTGACAATAGATCATCAAACGTCACAATCCCGATGAGTGCATCGTCCTCTCCCTCCACAACAGGTACGGCCAGCAGGCCATATTTTTTAATAATCTCCAATATTTCAAGTCTGTGCGCGCCTGCCGGGACGGTAATAAGCTTTCCATTCATAATATCTGCAATCAGACTGTCTCCCGGGGAAATGATCAGTTGGCGCAGCGATACGACACCCTTCAAGCAGCCGTCGTCACCCGTTACATACAGATAATAAATCGTCTCCGCGTTCGTCTTTTTTAATCGCAGACGGTTCAAAACATCTGTTACCCGTTCTGAAGCCGCAATGGTGAATACATCCGAGGTCATTAGTGATCCGGCCGTTCCTTCTTCGTATGCGAGCAGTTGCTTAATATCGTCCGCCTCCTCCTTCTCCATCCGGTTGAGAAAGAAATCAGCTTCCTTCTGTGAAAGCAGGCCGAAGAAATCCGCCGCATCATCAGAAGGCAGCTCATTGAGCATAGCAACAGCATAGTCCCTGTTTAGCTCGACAATCATCTCCTTTTGTATTCCGGGAATCAGTTCACTGAAGATTTCCCCAAATTCTGCAGGAGACAGAAAGGAATAGACACGCTCCCGCTTCAACTGATCCAGGCTGAGAAAGAATTCTGTCTGATCTGACGGATGAAGGTCCAGGAAATCCCTGCGAAAAAGATCCTGCCGCCCGTCCTTTATCGCTTGCAGCATGTAATAGGTATATTCCTCTTTGAATTTATATTGATGCAGCTTCATCATTGCTGCTCCCTCCTCTCATGCCATCCATATAGCCTTGACCGCTATAATTGCTCGACCTCAACGCTCTGAACATGGTCGATTTTCTTGATATAGTAATAAATTTCTGTGGTGTATTGGGAATCCGGAACTGAAAGCGTCAGGTCAATCAATTGGCAATTGTTCTCCAAGTCCTTCAGCTTCATGTAGCGGATTTTGAACTCGCGCTTGGCATTTATACCGTCCTGTCCTTTGCGTTCAATCGTTTTGATCAGCTCTGTCATCCGGTAGTTGGGCTCTACCATAATTTTGACCGCTACATCATGGCGGCTCAGCGTCTCCGGGCCAATCGATTTGATCAGTATAGGCACTACATTGACAGCAGCAATCAGTAAAATAACACCCACTGCGGCTTCCGCATAAAACCCCGCCCCAATCGCAATACCAAGCGCCGAGGACGACCAGATCAGCGCTGCGGATGTCAACCCGGAAATAACCTCGTTGCTCCTGCGAAGAATAACACCTGCTCCGATAAAGCCTACCCCGCTCACAATTTGGGCTGCCAATCTCATCGGGTCCATATTCGGATGATTCGTCCCGCCGAATTTGCCAAAGGCATGAATAGACACCAGCGTAATCAGACAGCTTGCCACACAGATGACCATACTGGGCCGGAGCCCCAACTGCTTGTGCTTGATCTGTCTGTCAATGCCAATCAGCATCCCGAAGACCAGTGCCAACCCAAGCTTCATCATCATTTCCATCATCACCGTAATCTCCTCCCTCCATCCTGCTCCCGGCAGGGACGGGACATTTATTTTCAGTCGTCCCGATTCAGTAGCTGTGTACCTGCCCAGCGATGCAATTTGCACATAAAAAAAGCGCCCCTGTAAAAGAGCGCTGATCGCGAATACTGTATTCGGCTGTCCGCATGGCAAAATAAGCTTGTCTCATTCACTTGCTCCGCCAGGGAACAGATGGCATATCAAACAAGGGGCGCATGACAGCAATAGCCGTACAGTATATGCCTCTTTACATCTTGTGCAGTTATGAAATATTCAACTAGCGAACTTCGGCTGCTGTCCATGCGCATATCCCCCCTTTTCAAAATAAAAAACCCTCCAAAATACGAAGAGGGTCAAGAGCGCGTCAATGACGCACACCGTCTCCCCTGGTCCGGGCTTTGGCACTATACAACGTAAAGAAATGAAGGAACCACTTCTTAGCTGCGTTATGGAAAGCCTTAGTTCGACAATCCCTGTTCTACCCGTAGGCATCTTTCGATGTGGCTGGGCAGCAGCCTGTGTTTGTATAGGAGCCTCACCTAACGAGGACTGATTTGTACATGGAGGATTCTAACCCGCGGCTACAGAGCTTGTCAATAGTCTGGACAGTGAAAATCTTGCTTATGCTATCACGCCTTATTAGACTTCGCAGAATTCCCAACCGCTGCATTCGGAGTGCAAGCTCCTTTCGGGCTGTAAATGGATATCCATTCATCCAGCACATGCATAGCATATAAGGATGCTTGCCGCATTTCAAAAAATTAAAATTTTCTCTTGACAAACAAAAAAACAAGGCGTACGATGGCAGTGGAATTGAATATGTCCTCGTTAGGTGAGGCTCCTATACGAACACAGGCCACTGCCCAGAAATATCGAAAGATGCCCATGGGTAGAACAGGGATTGCCGGGTTAAGGCTTTTCATAAGGTGGCTAAGAGATCCAAAATCTCTTTACGTTGTATAGTGCCAAAGCTCGACTAGGGGGAATCGAAAGTGTTTTTTTGTGCGCTTTTTTGACCCTCTGGCCGGCTGGAGGGTTTTTCTGTTGCCATTTTATTTCGCAAAGGGGGAATAACCGCATGGATAGTAGTCCCGGTTATATATGCTGTTTGACCGTTAGAAATTCAATCCAGAGAGAGAATCGTATCCGCGATGCTCTCCGTTCATTATCCTGCTTAATTCCCCGCGAAAAAAGCGACTTCCGCCGGGTTTATTTAAGTATGCGCTTTTGACCGGTGAATGCCTCGGTGCGGTTCAAATTCAAGCTCTCTCTGGCCGACAGGGAGAGCTTTTTTTGCATGCATTTTATTGGACCTGCAGACTGACAGCAGTCTGCCCGAGGAGGAGCTACACATGGAAAAAGTAACGAAAGACAAAGAAAAATGGACCCAAATGATTGCCGAGCAACTCATTCAATCATCCGTCGCGATGGAGGAGGATGTGCTTGAGGATTTCGGCACAAGCCGTCAAGGCTTGTCTGACTCAGAAGCCAAAACAAGGCTGGATCGATATGGAAAAAACCAGATTACCCATGACAAAACACCAGCCTGGTACATTCAACTGCTGAGCTGCTTCAAAAATCCTTTCATCCTCATCCTGCTGTCCCTTGCGGCCTTTTCCTATTTCATGGATGACGATGTCCAGGCGGTTATTATCATTGGGACAATGGTTTCCGTCAGCATTATCATTACCTTTACACAGGAATACCGCTCGTCACGAACAGCCGAGAAGCTGAAAGCGATGGTCAAAACGACCTCAACCGTAACCCGCATAGACGGACGCAAAGAGATCGATATGGAGCTTCTCGTCCCCGGTGACATCATTCATCTGTCTGCCGGGGATATGGTTCCGGCCGATGTGAGGCTGCTTGTATCCAAAGATTTGCATGTAGGCGAATCCGCGCTAACCGGTGAAGCCATGCCTGTGGAGAAAATGGATACCCTTCCGCGCGGAGTGCTGAAGCTGGCACGCAAACAGATCAAGCCTTCAAACGCGCTGGAGCTGAACAATATGTGCTATATGGGCACCAATGTCGTGAGCGGATCTGCGACAGCAGTTGTAGTAGCAACCGGCTCCAATACGTACTTCGGCTCCATGGCCAGTACGCTAGTCGGCAAGCCGCCTCTGACCAGCTTTGATAAAGGCGTCAAAAGCATTACATTCGTCCTGATCCGTTTCATGATGATTATGGTGCCGATCATATTCGTCATTAACGGCTTTTCCAAAGGCGACTGGTGGGAAGCGCTTCTGTTCGGCTTGTCGGTAGCAGTTGGTTTGACACCCGAAATGCTGCCCGTCATTGTGGCAGGAAATCTGGCCAAAGGCGCAGCCACTATGGCGCGCAACAAGGTCGTCGTCAAGCGTCTCAATGCCATTCAGAACTTTGGTGCCATGGATATTCTCTGTACGGATAAGACCGGGACGCTGACCCAGGACAAGATTATTCTGGAGAAGCATCTCGATGTGCGGGGCAAGGAAAATCAGAAGGTGCTGGAGTATGCATATTTGAACAGCTACCATCAGACTGGTCTGAAAAACCTGCTCGATGTCGCCGTGCTGGAACATGCCGAGCTCACTTCTATGCTGGGTGCGGAAAAGAACTATCATAAAGTGGATGAAATCCCTTTTGATTTCAATCGCCGCCGGATGTCTGTCGTCTTGGAGACGAAGGACAATGATCATCTTCTGATCTGCAAAGGGGCCATGGAAGAAGTGCTCAGCATTAGCTCTCATATTGCGGATGAGAACGGAAATCCGGTTCCATTGACTGGTGAAATGACAGAGAAGGTGCAGACACTGGTCCACAATATGAACACGGACGGCCTGCGTGTGCTGGCTGTTGCAATCAAGCGAACTGGAGCACGCGGAGAGGCTTATGGCATTCAGGATGAAAAAGAACTGATGCTTGTCGGCTACCTCGCCTTCCTTGATCCGCCGAAGGAAACCGCCAAAACCGCTATTCGGGCACTCAAGGAAAACGGCATTGACGTCAAGGTTATAACCGGAGACAACGCAGCGGTTACCCGCAAAGTATGCAAGGATGTCGGCATCAAGGTTAACGATATTCTGCTCGGCAGCTCCATCGAAGCGATGACCGATGAACAGTTGGCGGATGTTGCAGAGAGAACAACCGTGTTCGCCAAAGTCAACCCGCTGCAAAAGGCCCGGATCGTCCGGGTACTGAAGAGCAAAGACCACACGGTCGGCTTTATGGGCGACGGCATTAATGATGCAGTATCGCTGAAGGAAGCGGATGTGGGGATTTCGGTAGATACGGCTGTTGATATTGCCAAGGAATCAGCGGACATTATTTTGCTGGAGAAAAGCCTGATGGTTTTGGAGCAAGGGGTCATTCAGGGGCGAATTACGTTTGGCAACATGATCAAATATATTAAAATGACGGCCAGCTCCAACTTCGGCAACATGTTCAGCGTGCTCGTAGCCAGTGCATTCATCCCGTTTCTGCCGATGCTGCCGATTCACCTGCTGATTCAAAATTTGTTCTACGACATTTCCCAGCTCTCCATTCCGTGGGACCGGATGGATAAGGAATATTTGCGCAAGCCGCAAAAATGGGATGCAAAATCTGTCAGCCGGTTCATGGTATTTATCGGTCCAATCAGCTCCATTTTCGATATTACGACCTATGCGCTGATGTGGTATGTATTTTCGGCCAACTCTGTGGAGCACCAGACGCTGTTCCAGTCGGGCTGGTTTATTGAAGGGTTGCTGTCACAGACGCTAATCGTGCACATGATTCGAACAGAGAAAATACCGTTCATCCAAAGCCGTGCCAGTGCACCTGTCATTCTGCTGACCAGCCTCATTATGGCTCTTGGCATTTACCTGCCATTCAGCGGATTCGGTTCAAGCATCGGGCTGCAGCCGCTGCCGATGGCGTACTTCCCTTGGCTTGTCGTAACATTACTGTCGTACTGTGTACTGACACAAATCATTAAAAAATGGTATATCCGCAAATTCAACAGCTGGTTGTAAGAGTTAACAGGTTCAGTTGATCATGCCATTTGGGCAGATCAGCCCGCCTGCCGTACCAGAAGGAGGTTTACCCACATGAACATCTCTATGCTGATGACACGAAACGTGATAAAAATTAAAGAAACAGCTTCCATCCGCCAGGTATTAAAGCTGTTTGGTGAGCATGGCATTAGCTCAGCTCCTGTCGTAAACAGCCGGAATGAAGCCATCGGCTTTATCAGCACCCGGGATATGATGCGTTATATCGGAAAGCATAAGCCGATTCTCTTTCCCGCACCGTCCTGGCATATATTCAACCAGCGCATTGTCTGGTTGGACCAGATTGATCTGAAGCATAAGATCCGCCATCTGATCCGCTGCAATGTAATGGACGTCGCTTCACGCCAGTTAACGATTATCCCGGAGCATACCCCGGTTGAAAAGGTGGCCGCCATGCTCGGTGAGGATCATGTGGACCATATTTTGGTCGGGCACGGCAAATCTGTCACTGGCATTGTGGGCCGCAACGATGTCATTGAATACTTGTACAGATTTTCAGGGACGCTAGTCCCGTCTTCCGCTTCGGATAAATCGGGGTCAGGATATTTCAAGGGAAACCAGGGCATGGCGGTCAATGAATCAGGTTCATTTTGAGTCCATGAGCAGAACTACACTATGAAAATTGGATATCCATGCAACAGAACGGCAATTGCGCAACTGGCTGAACCTCCCTCCTTTTTCACGGGCAAGGTTCAGCCAGTTGCTGCTTGTCCTTTGGCAATAGGATATGCCGCTGGATTTGCTATGGCAAAATCACGGCATTACAAAAGACTAGATGTCTCGTTTTTGATATTGAAACGGTTTTTCAAAAGAGTAAATTTTATCGAAAAATCCCTTATACGGGATATCATCTTCCATACATTTTATGCGAAACGACAACTCCTCATCACACTCCGGTTCTTCGCCGCTATCACGCATATCCTTAAATCCCTCAATAATATATTCCAGCATATTGACGTTGATAAACAAGGGCAGCATATCCAACATCGAATCATCGAGCCTGGTCTCGGATCTGTATCCCGCAAGGATGGTTTCAAAGTAATCGTCCATAAATGCTTTGCGTTTAGCGGCATCCGGTTCAAATTGGATCCACCCTACGCCGTTTCCCCAGACATCTGCCAGGTCAAACATATACCAACAGTAGCATGAGTTATCGAAATCATATGCGGTAATTTGCCCGTTATCAAAATCGATGGAATAATTCCCGTCATTGTAATCAAAATGAACCAACCCGAACGTCTCCTGGTTCCTCTCCAATTCTCCCAAGGTATTCAGGAGCGCTACCATCTTCTCCTTAAGCAGAGATAAGGAGTCGGGGATCAGTTTATCTATATAATCGGCATTGATTTTGTCAAAAAAACTATGCCGGCGATGGACTGGCGTATAGCCTTTCGATATTTGGTGCATGTTCCCCAGAACTTTCCCGCAATTATAAAAATATTCGGAAAGCGGAGCGCCTTCCCGGTACTGATAGTGATTTTCCACCAGCAGTTTTCCTTTGGCCTTTTCAAACAGGCAGATAAAGAAGGTGTGATTATTATGCCTAACCTCTTCAACCAGATTCCCCTGCCGGGAGCTGATGACATTTGAGACGCTGCCTCCGTGCTCAAATAAATACCTTACATATTCCATTTCACCCAGAAAATCTTCCCGGCTCCTGTCAGGCAGGAAAGAAATTCGGAGTATTTTCGCGCCCTCACCTTCTTTTTCAAAGGTATAGACGACATTCCGGCCACCTTCATGTGGCGGAATCTGTTGAATGGCATAGCCCTCCAACCCGAACAACTCCGATGCTGCCGTAAGCAATTCTCCAAGTGAAACGACCTCATTATAATTCATTCGATCTTCCTTTCTCGTAAGCCTCTATTTTTAGTTTTGATGCAATAAGAGCGTACCATATCAACGGCACAGGCAATGAACTTTTTTGATCATATTAATTGCTCCGCACGATGATGGGCGCGAACCATTCCATTTGACAATACTGCCCATCATAGGAATCCATATCGACTTTTTCGAAAAACAACTCGCTATCCAACAGCTCGTATTTTCCACTATGCTCCTTGGCAAGCCGATCGATAGCGGTATACAGCGCCTCTGCCCTCGGCTCGTCAATTTCCTCATAATGATGGTTCCCGATAGAGCGAAAATAGACGCATAAAGAAGACGGGACGGTGTCGCCTGTAAAGCCGTCAGGAATATCGTTCAGATTGTGGACGCGCATCGACGGCAGATAGTCCGTCCAGCTAAGCGATGGGTCAGGTGTTGTTCTCAGACCATAATAAATATGGGGTTCTGCCGGATTAGGCACTTGATGCCGGTCGTTCCGCCAAAACTGCCTGGCCGCTTTGGGCGCTTCTGTCGGCGCTTCAGCAATCTCGATGCGCTGCCTTCGCCCGATCAAATGAAAGGATGGAATCATGACCATATTCGGCCCGTACACCACATTTTCGCACACATTGTTTTCGGGGAACAGATGAAAAGGAGGCGTGATATGAATGTTTGTTCCAGAATGTCTGTATTCGCCAGGCGTCAGCCCATACTCTCGCTTAAAAGCGCGGATATAGGCTTGCTCATGCCCATAGCCGCATTCAATAGCAATGTCGAGGACCCGCTTCCCGGTCAGCATCAATTTCTCCAGGCTGGCGGCCAGCTTGCGGGAGCGAATATAGCTTTGCATCGGCACGCCGAAAACGAACTTGAAGAGTCGACGTAAATGAACGGTGGAGACCGGGAGCTCATCGAGATATTCTGTCTCTCTGGTGCCGGCAATATTGTCCTCTATTCGTAATAGGAGCTCAGATAAAAGTTTGTATGGTTCGATACCGATGTCACACTCCCAGCATATTTTGGTTTCCTATATAGACATAATAGCAAATTCAATAGGGGAATTTACAGATGATGGAGAAAAAAGATTTTACATGCAGCCAAATAACAAACGACACCCCTTTTTAATGAAAAGGAATGTTAAATTCCAATGTTGATTTATGACCATATAAAAACCGCCTTGAAGTGAGGCGGTTTTTATGAAGCAATTATTCTTTATAATTAATTTGTTGTTGGAACTATATTCCTAACCAAAATCTTTAAATTATCTCTGTAACCTATAAAATAATTCAAATCATCTTCTGTTGTAACATATGCTTGATATCCCCACCTGTCATCTAATGGGAAAATAATTGAAGTGACCTTAAACTCTTTCCTACCATCAGCAGTATTTGCTTCAATTGTTTCTGGTTCATTTAATTCAAATTCTACTGAGAAATTTTTGATTGTTTCAAACTCTTCATTTGAAACTGGAGGGTCAAACCCATAACTATCTGGGAAATCCATAACAATCAACTTTAATATTCTGTTATATCTCTCGGTATTTTTAATGACTTCTATTTTATTTCCAGACTCGTATAAGTTCATCTTGGAAGCTTTATTTAAAATCGTTTCATTGCTGTTATTCGATTTAAGCAAAAATATTATAGAACAAATAACTAATAGTGAAATTATGATTGATATCCATTTCGTTTTAGCTTTCATAACAATTCCTCCCATCTAGGAAATATTTTGGTTTATTCAGCCCTCTTTCTGGCTTTTCAAGAGCCGATTGGGTGGCTGTACATAGCAACAAACTGGAACGGCCAATAAGCTGTAAAAAATATAGAGCAGCGTTGAATAAGGAAATACATTTTACAGGTACAGATTGGACTTCATCAAAAATGACGACCGCATTCGACATCTGATGCAGTCTGCGTACATTACGTGTCCCTTTTGCATAAAACGTGTTTAAAAACTGAACCATCGTTGTAAAAATAATCAGGCGGTCCCAGTTGTCTCGGGCGATCCTGATCTTTTTCTTCCGGACATCGTAATCTTCATCCTCAGAATCCGTCTTTTCAATCACAACATTAGAATGATG
The DNA here is from genome assembly GCF_000422505.1 of Paenibacillus pinihumi DSM 23905 = JCM 16419. Taxonomy (GTDB): domain Bacteria; phylum Bacillota; class Bacilli; order Paenibacillales; family Paenibacillaceae; genus Paenibacillus_D; species Paenibacillus_D pinihumi. The sequence goes on from NZ_KE383866.1 coordinate 30,493, forward strand.
TTCCAGGATCATATCATGCTCTTGCAGAATGTTGCGTACCTCATCTGCATTTTGCTCAATAATTGTGGTGTACGGCACGATATAAATAATTCGTTATTTACCGTGTGTGATCGCATGCTTGAGTGCATACCGCAGGCTCGCGAGTGTTTTACCTCCCCTTGTCGGGATGGACAGCGTGTAGATGCCTGAAGGATAAGCTGCGAAAGTGTCGCATTGAAGCGACATCTCTCGTCTCAGACGATTGATCGGGGTGTCCGCATGGCCTGTGTTAAGCTCTTCAAGATGATTCATTAGCGCTTCATAGCTTCTTTTGAAGAACGAAAGATGATCAATTGGCTGTTCTTCCTTTTCATCTTCTTCAAAAAGTCTGGTGTTCGTCCGGTCCGCATCAATTAAGCAGCTAAAAATATATTTAATAAGCAAGGAGATTGCAACTGGAGGCAAGCCCTGCTGTTGAACAAACGCCAGATGATGCTTGAGCTCGCTTTTGGCTTTGTTAAAGTATTCATCGAGGCTTTTCGCCGAAAAATGATTGAAAAATTCTGAGACTGCCTCTTCATACTCATCCAGTTTTTTGGAATCTACCCGCTTAATGAATGACTGTTATAACTGGGGATCGAGAAAATCCCGCAGTCCCTGATGATGCGAAATGACGCAGTTGGCAATCCACTCTGCCGCCAGCTTATCGTCATATGCAGCAGAATCTTTATGATAATGGAGATAGAGGAGCCTGCCGCGAGCTGTGGAATGATCAACAGATCCTTTGGCTGGAGGATTATCCGGATTTTCGACTGCTTGTTGAATGTATGTTCTGAAACCCATTGTAAATTTACCTAAATCATGCAGTATGCCGGCCAACCCGGCTAAATAGCGGACACCAATTTTGTCTCCAATACGTTCGCACAGCTGCTGAACCTCCAGCAAATGCTCCTGAACCGTTTGAATATGACCATCCTTTTGGCGGATATGAGCGATATAATCCATTGGACCTCCTTTATCCATTGATAAACTTAAACTATTTACCCATATAAAGGGTATAAAGTATCAATTAACTTATTCGACATCAAGTTACATATTCCTACCAATAAAATATAATATATGTAAATTTTTTGTCGTTTGGATAGCGTTCTATATGAGATCATAGTTCATATCTGTTTACGGGTATTAAAAGTAAGTGAGCATTTACTTATGGAAAAAGATTTTCGAAGGAGCGTAAGAAAGAGAAACGATGTACTATTTTATAGGACTGAGACAGTATGTTATTTTAAAATAAACCAAAAAAATGAATAAACAGCAGTTGACACCACTTTGCTTAGACATATAAAGTAAAGATTAGAATAGAATAAAAAAGTTAAGCATACGTATGCTTGAATTGGTGCGAATGTGAAGCTCCCATGATTTTCCCGGTTCCTTCGCACCTCGAAACTTGTCGAAAACAACGAAAAATCATAAATTATAAGAAAAGTCAATGTTTTTAGGGTTGTTAAAAGCAATGTTTTTAGAAGGGATTTCTGGAATTCTTCCTTTTAAAGGGTTAATTCTGCTCATTTTCGCTGTCGCACTCTACATGAGTGCGTGGATTGAAACAAAAAGACTTCGGTCATTGTCGATGGTCATTATGGTCGCACTCTACATGAGTGCGTGGATTGAAACGGGAAGGCGTATTTCCCCCACTACTTTAACCGGGTCGCACTCTACGTGAGTGCGTGGATTGAAACACCATCAATAGCAAGTCACCGTCATCTAACTCGCGTCGCACTCTACACGAGTGCGTGATTTTACGGGAATCTACTCTATTCATTTCAATTCAAAATCCCATTTAGCGATTAGTCCAATTTCCTGAAAGGAGTGATGTATTTTGCATACAACAATTAAAATGAAATTTCACATCAGACTATCGGAGAGGTCATTGAAGAACTAAACAGGGGATTCGGCTTACTGGCGGATTCCCTGAAATTTGAGGAGGAATCCTAATTTGATCACATTAAGAGAAATTAACAAACATAACTGGGAGACATGTATTCAGCTTCAGGTAGAGCCTGGGCAGGAAGCCTACATTGCTTCTAATCTATATTCAATTGCGCAAGCGCAATTTCTGGACGGGTTTGTGACGAAGGGAATCTACAAAGAGGATCAAATGATCGGCTTTGCAATGTATGGTCTCGATGCCGATGATGGGAATTACTGGGTTTATAGATTTATGATTGATCGGCGTTTCCAAAAACAAGGCTTCGGCCAGTTAGCTATGCAACAGGTTATTGAAGATATCCGCAGCAAAGCAGACCGGACCGATGTGATTTTATTGGGGTATGATCCGGGCAATCGTCAAGCCAGAGCATTGTATGCCAAGGCCGGCTTCATAGAAGAAGAAATTGCTCCATGGGGTGAACAAGTTGCAAGGTATCGCTTTACTTTGTGATTTAATACAAACAGGCTGCCGACATGGCAGCCTGCCCCCTTTCCAGTCCTTATACTATAACCTTTGCATAAGCATCCGCCCTACCTGCTCAACCCCGGAAATCCCACTTTTATTTTCGTGTTATAGATTCATCATGGATATGGCGAAGCAGATTAATTAGCTCTTGCAGACGTGCTTTTGGGGACAAATTTGAAAGTACAGTCTCTCCCCGCTTTAAAGCTATGGCTTCTCGAATAAGCCGATGCCATTGTGCCGGCATCACTTGAAGTCCGTACTCGCCTGCTCCGATCTTGCTAGTAATCTCATGTTCTCTTAAGGTGTAAAGCTGTCTGAGCATACCAAGAGCACACCAAGCTATACTTTCATCCAGATGATCCTTCGCTGAGTCATCCGGCACATCCGTCTCCAACGCATTCTCCAGCCGCCCGATCCAGCCAGCCCAATATGTATCCATATTGTCTCTTACGTAAGCCAATAATTCCTCTAATGCCGGTTCATAGTTCAAAGGCTTTTTTCCGCCCCATACACAGATACTATTCTTTCTAAGCATCCACAAAGTCACTGGATTTATATCTGATCCCGTTCCGTCTGTATGAAGTTTTTGGCTAAAATATGTAGCATACACAGGTATGTCCCTGTATGCTTTTCCCAGGTCATTTCTGCAAATATAGGCTCCCATTATATCCGTGCCGGGTATTTCCCTCTCCATCTGTTCATGTACTTCAGCAATGGCTTGTATTTCTGTAGGCAGCGGCGGACGCTTGATCAACGCCACAAAATCGATATCGCTTGAGACTTCAATATACGCCCCCAATGCGGTAGAACCATAGACATATACCGCTTCCAAATTATCTCTCATGCGATCTTGCAATAAACGGCACAGTGTGCGCATTGTCGAATCTACCCGTTCCGGCAGCATTTATATCTCCCTCTCCATTGTTATCTCCCACCCGTTCCATCCTTCATACCACTGTCTTTGGGCGGGCTCCAGTTTTGCATAAGTAACAGCAACCATACAAATAAAATGTATGCTAATTATAGAAAATGACCTTGCACACTTCCCTAGATCATATTGTAATTCTATAACTTTTTACAACTGTTGGAAATAGAATTGATATTTCTGATATCATATACATCCGGGAATCACTAAATCGAAACCGGATTGATTTTATATTGAGTGGAAGGAGTCATTCTAATAAGAAAGGAATTGATGAACAACATTACATCTGTAAAAGAATAGCTATGCAGGCAGTAATTCCTTTCTCATTTAACTGGAGCTGGCTTTTCTTCTTCCGAACTTTTTCCACCCAGGTCTTATCTGTAATGATTTTATCGCCCAAGACGTTGCTGACATATCCGTCCAGCTCTCTCCATGCCCACTCGGGATAACCGAGCCCTTTATTCATATCATCTTCCTCCTCCGTATGCTCGCCCTTGCCCAGCCGCGCTTGAACGAGTTTCTTGAATCTCTCGAATTCGTCGGGGTTCTTCACCCAGGGCAGCGGGCAATACTTCCATCCTACAACCCCTTTATGAGTAAATATCACATTCGGAAAACACGCTCCCGAATCAAATATGCGACAAGTTCAGCAGCATTATGAAATGTATCCTCGTGAATGCTTCCATCCTTCTCAATGCACATTTCAATACCGATTGTACTGTTGTTCGGATAGGTCCCAAGCGTCTCCAATGCCTCCCGGGTATACGTTTTGCTGCCGCAATGGTAAGCCAGCTCATCGTCAGGAATACTGTTGTAAATTGAAGTCCGGTCGACGGAAAACTGGGCGCTTGCGTACCGGGCTTTTGTTTTGTAATTGGGATTTTGTTTGGACAGCCCGGCGAAATAACTGCTGATATTTTTGGCTGGAGCCCCGGGGGACGCTGTGTAGTGCATGACAAAGCCCCATTTTGCCCATATTTTCAAAAATGCTGATTCCCTCTGTGCCTATGATGAACATAAGCATGGCATTTCTCATAAAGTCATTCGTGTTGCCGGCGATCACATCCAGCTGATGCGCTACAATAACGAATACGAGCGTCAGAGATTTGCGCATCAGTCCCCACCAGCCTACCCGGCTGGACAACTCCCGTCTGTATCAGGCTGACAAGACGCCGGTTGTATAATCAAGCCCTACAAAAATAGTAACGGCAATCAGCAGGTGATCAATTCCGCCGACAAGATATACCGCTGATGATACCAGCCAGCCGAGCATTGCAGTCAGCAACATGTCTTTGTGCATTTTCGCTAACCCCCTTCCTGCAACAGTTCTCTATGCTAGAGTAGACGGTAAGAGAGGGTTCCTCCCGAAATTAGAAAGAGACCAGGCAGCCCCGGTCTCTTTAGTAAGTTACTTCTTCAGTCCTGTCTGTCCACAAACGGCATTCTCGCACAATCCCTATGCTGGATAGGGGGCAAAAAAGTTCCTAACTACTATCTCGTTTTCATTTCATTCTCTTCTCATGCCCTGTTCAACTGTTTTCACAAATTGCTTCCGATACTCTCTCGGACTTGTACCCATCTGTCTCTGAAATTGTGATGCAAAATGATTATAGTTCTGAAAGCCAACCTCATAAGCCGCCTCGCTTGCTGTCCGCCCTGCATGACGAATGAGTGCAGAAGCCTGGCGAATCCGCATTTCACTGAGCATATGTACAAGCGTGGTTCCTGTTGTAGCTTTGAACAAATGGGACAGCCTGGAGGCGGAAAGGCCGACAGCCCGTGCAACGGTTTCAATTTTTATGGGCTCTCTCATATGCCTGGATAAATAATGAAGCGTCTGCTCTACCCGGGGATCGAGCTTGTCCCGGGAACGATCCGCAATCAGCAGCAAAATACCGCGAATTTCATTTTCACATAGCTCCCGCCACAATGGGCGCTGCTCCCTCGAGTCCAGCAGGACGTTTCGCAAAGCGCGGTAAACCCGATTTTGCAGATGCTCATTTCCCAAATGCTGCACAATCAACTCCTCTCCCGGCAAATAGTGTGTTTCATTCAGACCGGGAAAATGCGCCCATATGAAATTCCACTGCTTGCCTGGGGCTGCCCCATACTCGTGAGGGACACCACTGCGCAGCAGTGCGAGATCCCCCTCATAGCATTGATTAATGCCGGAAGGCGTATGAAAATAGCCCTCCCCGCTTAGCGTATAGGTCATAAGCCAATCTTCCATGCCGCCCGGCCGGCTGGTCGTATAGCGATCCGTCTCATTGAAATGACCGGCGAAAATTGTACCGTAAGCAGGCGATGCATAGCTCTCAAAGCGGTCATATTGACTCACAGGGGTGCTCCCCTCTCTGGCTTCATGATCAAATATGCCTCCATTATAGCGTTCCGTCAGCTATTCGTCACCACCCTTATCGCAGCAGAATAACAGGAGTTATTAATAGAATCTGTACTTCTGAAAAGGAAGGGTTGAAGCTATTATTTAAGGCAAGGATCATGGAAACCCAGCAAACATAATGAAGAAGGAAGAGAGACAATACAGCAAAGACAATCAACTTAAAGGAGCGATAACATGAGTAAAGCAAAAGTATTGACAACAGAGCAGCTGGAACAATTTGAAACAGAGGGTTATCTGATCATCAGGGGTCTGTTCCGGAAGGAAGAACTGGCGGAAATTGAAGAAGTATTCGAGGAAATTAGCCAAACGGCCGTACCAGGGTATTTTGAACCGGAACTGGATCGGGCAGCAGATGATCCGCTTAAACGCTATCCGCGTGTTATGCACCCGCACCGGTTCAATGACAAGGCGATGCGCTATATGCTGCATCAGCCAGTGCTCGCCGTGCTTCGTGAGTTGTATGGGGAGCCTGCTCTGGCAGCACAAAGCATGTTCTATTACAAGCCGCCGGGTTCACGCGGGCAGGCGCTGCATCAAGATAATTTTTATCTGAAGGTGGAGCCGGGGAACTGCATTGCGGCATGGACAGCCATTGATGCAGCCGATGAGGAGAACGGGGCATTGCTGGTGGTGCCAAAAACAAGCCAGCATGAGATTTCATGCCCGGAGACTGCTGATGAGCAGGAATCCTTCACCACCCATTATATCAAGCCTCCTAAGGACAAAACAGCAATCCCTGCTGTTATGGGCAAAGGCGATGTGTTATTTTTCAATGGCAATCTGATTCACGGCTCTTATCGTAACAGATCCAAAAACCGATTCCGCCGTGCCTTTATCTGCCACTATGCCAATGAATCCGCCGTCCGTATTGCAAGTCACTATCGTCCGTTGTTCAAAGAAGACGGTACCATTGTCTACCTGGAATCCAACCCGGATGGCGGACCTTGCGGGTCCGAGTTCGAGACCCTGTACCCGCACTGAATTTTAATTTCCCGGATAAGCGGCGGTTCTGCAAGTTGCAATCAGTCAGTCCACAATGGAGCAAGGGGAAGTGCTCCCCTTCTCCCTATCCAGCTGTTCAAACCTGGACATTTATACGCTAAGCTCAAGGATCATTACGAAATAAATTGCTGCCGCTCTGCCTTACCCGCTTCTACAGTGCGAGTCAACTCTTCAATGAGCTGGGCAATCAACGGCTTTTCCTGCTCGGCAATCGTATCCAGGCGGCTGTTAATTATCTCCGCATCAAATTCTCCTTTAACCTGCATTTTCAATATAAGATGTCTAAGAACTAGCACATTCTGCTCCAACTGTTGAAATGGCTGAACGTCAATCGCCGATGCAGACAAATAACCAAGACGGATCAGATACTCAACTCGGCTTGCCATTATTTTTTTATGTTCCCACAGGGTGTTCATTGAAATAATCGGGTAACGGAAGGCACGGTCTTGAGGTGTAATAGCTGCCATCTGATCATTGTTATATTTCATTAGACGATAAATGGAGGTTCCGTAGTCATACAAGTCCATGTTGAGATGAAGCTTGACGACTTCTGAGGAGCAGGATTCATGGTAGTAGTCGGTTAATTCCTGGAGAATAATTTTGATGTCCGGTTCTTTAATCAGGGAACGGTATTTGAAATCTTCGTCAGGCTTCCAGACCAGAAAGACATCCTCGTTCCAAAAGCCTGTCTCCAAATCTTGAGTGGCCAGCCGCATCTCTTCAAAGGTTACTTTTTTGATTACATACTGGAGTGTATGATCATATAAAAGAATGGTGTAATAGTCATTGTAAATATCTGCACCGAAGATTAGAACCTCATGAACATGGCTGAAATGTTGGTAAGAGAAGGTCTCGGGAATAAAGAATTTATCGACATTCATGTAGACGTATTTCCCATTTTTCAAAGCATTCAGAATAAACGCATGCATATCAATATCCATTTGCCTTAATGTAGGGATTTTTATCATTTCGTAATCAATAATTGCTTTATAGTAATGGGGGGCGTCACATTTTACAAATCTGAGCTCATTGTCAATGTTATCCAGCACATCTTCCTTGTTGCACTGCAGATTTATAAAGTGGTTGTACAACCACGGCTCGTAATTTTCGAAGGTGGTAATAATCGAAAGCATAAATGCATAATGCATTCTGCCTTTAATGATGGGTGCGGTGTTAACCGGTAACTGGATCATATTATCCCTCCTGCTTGTATTGAGTTGTTTTCGAATTTTAGTGCTTCTTTGTGTGCTTCTTTGTGTGCTCCTTTCTTTGCAACAGAATACGGTTATTTTTTACAGGACTTATATTTATTCTCTCTTTTTCGACGTATTCCTCCCAAACAGATGTTCTTTTTACAACTCTCTAAGCGCAATAAATCCCCATCTCCAAAAATGGCCTCGCTCCAGGAGATCGGGATTATCGCTCTTGCTTATATCTTTTTTCGAAAAGTGTTAAGCCTGCTCCTTCGTGACATCCAATATTTCCTTCGTCGTACGAATACGCCCAAGGCGCGGGAAAATGATATCCCGGACATGATCATGCTCTGCCTGCGAAAGTCCAGTCATGGCATCTATAGCGAAAACAACCTGATATCCATGCATAAAAGCTTCCCTTGCTGTCGTATCTACTCCGATCCCGGATGCGATTCCACAGATAACAATTGTATCAATACCACGTCTGCGAAGCTGAAGGTCCAGATCGGTGCCATAAAAAGCGCCCCACTGCTTCTTCGTCACAATAATGTCCGAATGAGAAACATTCATCTGCGGTAAAATTTCATCCCAGCCTTCCACCATATTGAGGGGCGGAGGAGATTTATCCAGCTTTGGCTTTGGCATATCCTTGCCATCCTTGGTGGATACCCGTACCAGACAAACGAGCGAACCCTTGTTGCGGAATGCATCCGCAAGTGCTGCTGCATTGCTGACTACCTGATCCGCGGAGTACGGGGCATATTGATTGCCAATCCACTTTTGCAAATCAATCACGACAAGAGCTGTCTTCTCTGCCTCAAATAATCGTTCCATAATGCTCTCGCTCCTTAAGTTGATAGGATTTGACTATTAGTTTAATAATATAAACATCAAGTCACTCGACTTTATGTTCATTATTATGTACCATGGGTCATATGAAGTCAAGAAGGGGAGTTTGTCATGCTGCGTATTACCAAACAAGAGATTGTCAGGTCTGCCGCCAAACATTTTAGAGAACGCGGCTATTTGGCCGTCTCCATCCAGGAGATTGCCGACGACTGCCAAATTTCAAAGGGGTCCATCTATAAATTCTTCCCATCCAAGGATGAATTATTTGCCGAAGTTTTCGATGAGTGTCAGCAGGATTATTTCGCAAGGGTTGATGAATTAATGAAGCGGCTGGAACTGCAGGGGCGGGAGCAATTTTTACAGCAGATTATGCTGAGATTTCAATATTTTATGGATCACAAGTTCATTCTGATTGATTTTACCGAGCTGCCTATTCAGCAAAATGAACGTTTCCATGCGCTTCGCATGCAGGTCAGAGGCCGCCTGTTGATGCTGCATCGCGATCTTCTCCGTCATACATACGGTCCTGACATTGGACCACATCTCCCAGACCTCGTGGTCCTGTACAGAGCTATACTTAAGGAATGTATGCGCTGGCTCATTAATGGGATCGGGGCCTTGTCGGTGCGGGAGACAGCTTGCTTCATCGTAGAAAAGCTTGATGTCCTTGCCGGACATATGATGAATTCGGGCAGTGTCATTCAGCTTCTGCCGCCGTCTGTATTTGATGCTTATATGAATACGATGCTAAGCGGTGAAGCACTGGGGAGAGGAACCGTCATTATCCGGCTAATTCGCGATATTGGCCATGAAATTTCCTCCCTGCCTGCGGGAGAAAGCCATCGTCAGCAATTACAGGAGCTTGCCGGATTACTGGAAGCGGAACTTGCAAAGCCAGTGTTTTCATCCGCGGTCGTGAATGCTTACTTGTCTTATTTGGGTCAGGAGCGTGAGCTAAGAGGATTAGTTGCACAATTGAAGACGGTGGTGTTCAGTCCTCTGGACCATCTGGACAGCAAGGCATAAAATGTGAAGCATCCCAGAGCTGAAGGCTCCGAGATGAAGGGTTTCTTCCGATTGCTGTTAAATTCCGATTTTCTTTTTTTATTATTTGCCAAGTGTAAAAATCGGACTTTAAAGGCAAACGCTCCGCTTCTCCAGAAACCCTTCATCTCTTCGCTAGTGACTTTTGCCGCATGTCCTAACAAATAGCAGCATAGAGTCAATTTTAATTTCACAAGTATCAAAATTAAATTTTATGCACCACTATACGCCTTTGAAAATGAGGAAAATCAGGAGGTAACAGGCATTCAGTTCAGGCCGATTAGTGAAATACTTGCTGACCCCATGGTCGTACAATTAACACGGGAAGTGATTCGTGCCTATGTAAACGGACAATCGAATTCCGGACTATGCAAGGTAAATCGAAAAAAAACGGGCTCATCGAGCCAGTCTCCTAATTCTTATCCTGAATGAACTCAATCAATTCGCCGCCTGGCGCTCTCATGAAGCAAAAGCGCATGCTGACAATCTCGCCGGAACGCGCCGGAATGTCCGCATCACGCGGACTTCCAAGCGTCTTGGCGCCAGCTTCCGCCGCGCGGCGTACCGATTCCTCGATATCTGCCGTACGGATAGCAAGATGCTGCCAGATACCGTCGCTATGCTGTTCTTTCGTTTCAAAGATTTCAAGGAAATCCCCGTCCCCAACATCGACCAGCACTGCATGATCATCAGCTCCATCCTTGCCCCATTCCACTACAAACCGCGCGCCCAGACCTTCCATATAAAATTTGACTGTACCTGTAATATCCTTTGTTTTCAGGCATACATGGTGAATGCCCTGCTTTTTATTAGTCGTATACATAGCATCTACGCTCCCGGCTTGTTTGGTAAAAAGCCTCAAAACACTGCTGTACTACACTGTACTATACCGTCCTCCAGTCGAAAATAACGCATGTATGCTTCATCGTGCCGTCTGCCATGGAGGCATACACTTCCCTGCATGCTGCCGGGGAATAGACGCCATAAATTCCTTCCACCTGAATGAGACCGTCACGAATCCACTCCATTGCCTTGGCCATGCTGCCATGATTGCTGTTTGGCTGGAACTCACGAGGATGCCGCGGAAGCGACCATTCGAAGCCGGAATTGACCTGTATGAAGCCATAGAAAATACTGAGCAACAGATCATGCGCAAATTTCTCTGTGGAACGGTACCATGGCACGCCAATGAGGTACAATTCCCCGCCCTTCCGAAGGTTCGCTATGAGTGCATAGGCAGCCTCTTCCCTGCCTGAGCATTCCATGGCCAGCCCTGCTCTGCCTTTCAGATCAGGCACTTCATCCGGGGATGCATATACATTTCTCAAGCCGCAGGCCCTTGCAGTCTCCCTGCGCACCGCGTTTGGATCAAAAGCATAAACCGTATAGCCGCAATGCTGCATAACCTGTGCACACATCAGCCCTACTACACCAAGTCCGGTTACCATGACCGGCTCAGTCGGACGTATACGGGTATGAATCATGGAAGTCATAGAAACTGCGGGAAACCGGCCAATGACAGCATGCTCCGGCTTCATTCCTGCCGGGACAAGGATCACCTCATCCTGCTTCACTCTGCTGTAAGCCTGATGAGGGGCGAGCGCAAGAACCCGATCCCCGGGTTTTAAATTGGCAACCCGCTCCCCCGTATCCAACACTTCCAAAATAGCTGCATAGCCGGTCTCTACCGGATACTTCGTGCCGCCGAAGTAATCCATATAAGCGCCCAGTTCCGAGCCGGTTGATATAAGTGAAACGAGCGTACGGCCAATGATTTCGTCCGCAGCAAGCGGCGCTTGATCCCAACCGCAAGGAACGAGCGCAGCCTGCTTTTTCTCTGTAAACTGCACTGCCTGATTTTGTAGAATCATCATGACATCTCCCGCTTATGGTATGACAAGCTGAGTTATACCTGCAAAACACCGCTCCGCCCCGTCGAACTGGGCATACTTGCTTTCGGATTCATGCTCCACGATCAACCACTCGGTACCCGAACGGCTGCATGCTTCAAGAATGGATGGCCAGTCATTTTCGTCAAGACTGTCTCCAATAAACGTCTCATGTCCGGCCTTGCGGGAGAACGGCTTGCCATGCACCAGCAGTGTCCTGCCGGAGTTATCTGCAATGACTTGGGCAGGGTCGGCCCCGCCTTCAATACAGTTTCCTGTATCCAGCTCCAAAATGATGCTCCGGTTCGTATATTCACATAAAATCGACCATGGTGTGGCCCCGCCAAAATCGGTGTTGAACTCATGGGCATGTGTATGGTATCCCAGCCGGCAGCCAAGGTTCTCTACCTGTTCTGCAATTTCATTCATACGTCTGGCATGCTTGATCCAAATATCTGCGCTGTCTTCACTGCTCTTATGTCCAATCTCCCAGGGCCCGCCAAGCGCAGGAATAATAATATTCTTCGTCCCGGCGCGGCTATGATAGTCCAGCGTGGCCGTAATCGTATCCGGCTGAAGCAGCTTCCACTCGGTGTGCCAGCCGCAATTCGTCAGTCCGGTCTCCCGCAGCAGCTCGCGAATCTGTTCCGGCTCCCGGGTGAATTCACCGTAAAACTCGACGCCTTCATAGCCGATCGCCTTCACCCTGCGCAGCGTCGATTCCAGATCATGCTGAAGCTCTTTGTATACCGAATATAGTCCTAATGCTACTGACATCGAACCCATTTGCACGATCACTCCTTCGCTTCCTCAAATTGAATTTAGTTCAACCCAATGGCCCAGCCTGCGCCGTTTCTCATAAGCTGAATCATCTGCGGGTTTGCAAGCGCGTCGGTTGTATGACCAGGGGTCAAGGCCACCACACGCCCGGCTCCCACCTTGTGCGCCCAGCCGCCTGCAGCAGTTACATAACGGGAGGTACTGAACAAAATAATATCTGTCCGGGCAGCATCCAATTGACAATAATAATGCTCATCGGAAGCAACAAATGCTTCAATGCCCTCGGTAATCGGGTGCTTGAAGCTCAAGGCCGGCGTATTGGTTACCGGAACATGCACAGGCGAATGCTCAACGAAGCGCCCTGAGTTCAGCTCTGTATAGAACGGGCTGTCCGGCTCGATCAGCACAAGGCCGGCATGAATGAACATAATTCCCATGCCGCTGCTTACCTTGCTAACGATTTGCCGCTGTTCCTCATCAGTCAAGTTCGTCTCACCCTCAGGGCGTCCATTTGTGAAAAATACAGCCAATTCCATTGTGGCACCATTCTCTATCAAATCTCTTGCCCGGTCGGTAAGGACAACCTCCCATTGCTGCGGGTCGAATACCTGGGCCATCACCGGATCAATAATTTCCTTCGGGTGATTCACATCATCACGTATGATATAGACGGTTTTCTTCATGCCGGCTCCCCCTCATTCTTTCAATGTTTAAACGGTCATTATCTCAATTCTATAGAAATCCGGCGCCGCATTTAAGGCAGCAGATTTTATATTCGGTACCCGTATTTCAGGTAGCATTCACGCAACACCATGCAACCCATACCTATTCCCTGTAAATCCGGGAATACAAGACCATTACAAAGATACACGCTCCTTCTGCCTGTATTCATTGGGTGAAATGCCTTCCAGCTCACGGAAGACACGGTGGAAGTGCTTTGCATTCTCGAATCCCGTGCGTCCGCCTATCTCATGCACCTTCAATTCTGTCGTCGTGAGCAGCTCCTTGGCTTTTCCGATACGGATTTTTTTCAAATAATGAACAAAGCTTTCCTTCGTGTACTCCTTGAATGCCTGGCTGAAATAGGTATAGTTCAAGGAGACGTGATTGGAGACCATCGCCATATTCAGATCCCTGCTGTAGTTGTCCTGCATATATTGAATCGCCAGCTTCATATCCCGGTGATCATTATGCACCAGCTTCATGGTGTTGACATACGCGTTCAGCTTCTCCAGAAGGCTTTCAACATGATGGTAGTAATCATGAAAATCCAAGAAACTGTACATATTGGCAACCCGTTTATACAGCCTCAAAATCTCTACGGATTCCTCCCCGTACACATTGAACACATGATCAAAAACAAGCTCATTGAATGCGTGGCTGATTCCTTCGATGTAGGAGATATCATGCAGTGCTACAAATCGAAGGTCGAATACAGCCTGGCAATACTGCTTGATTTCCCTGTGCCGGTCGGTCCCAAGCATATTCGCAATTTTTTGGATGGTGGGAATCGGCAGGGTATAATGGCTCTGCTTGCCGGCTATGGTACTGTAAGCGACAAAAGCAGGATAGGAGTGGAAAATCGTATATTTAAGTGCCGCCTCCGCCTGGTTATAGCATGCCTTCAAGTCCCCAAGTCTGCTGAACCACTCGCTTGTACCTGCCTTAATCCGCATGCCGCCCCGATCCTGCAAGATGGAATTGAGATGGAGCAGCAGGCCGCGGCAGCCGGTTAATACGATCAGATCCTTATCCTTTCCGAAAAAGCGAAGCGTTGCCTTACACGAAGCTTCTCCCATCTGCGACAGCATAGAGTCGAACCAGATCAGTCGCTGCTGCTGCACATGCCGGTCCAAATTTCCATCCGGCCAACGCAGCAAAGCAATCTGATATCCATCCTGAAATCCGCTTAAACTCAACGCCTGAAGCTGCTCTTCCACCTCCGCTTTTCCCATCTCCGGCTGCAGAAACAGATAATTGAGCTGAGCTTCGGCATGTTCCTTTAGTTGCCGGATGTAAGTCTCATACTGCTGAGACTGTTCCTCCTTTCTGTTGAGCCCCTTCTCCAGATGATCCAGCGCTTCGATAAGTTCTCCGCGCACAATCGGCTTGAGCAAGTACATCCGGACTTCACAGCGGATCGCCTCCTTGGCATATTGAAAATCATCATGCCCGCTCAAAATCATAATTTCGGGCCGCTGTGCCAGCTTCTGAACCCGGTGAATCAGCTCGATCCCATCCATGACCGGCATACGAATGTCCGTAATCATCAGATCGATGTGCTGCTGCTCCATGATTTCCAGCGCCTCTAACCCGTTGGCTGCGAAGGCAATTGCATAGTTTCCGGGAAACTCACGCTCGATCATCGCTTTTAATCCAAGCCGGATATTTTTTTCATCATCTATGATCAGAAGATTGCGCATGCTCCATACCGCCCCCCGCAAGCGTAAACAGCTGTGCATCTCTATCAGGCACAGCATCATTTCGCGTAGAAATAGAAGTTCATTATCAAGGTGATCACATACACCTCAAATTTCAAGTAAAAGCTTGGGCAGCTTAATGCTGACTGACGTATATTGCCCCTCAACACTCTGAACCTGAATGCCGTAATCAGGGCCATAATTCATTTCCACGCGCTGGTTCACATTGCGAAGTCCGATCCCGTTACCCTTATATGCGGTGCCCTGGCTAATCCTGCTGACCTGGCGAAAATCAAGATCATTCATGCGAATCATCTGGTTAACCTGATGCACCCGCTCCGCGCTTATCCCCTTCCCGTTATCCATAACTTCAATAATGGTGGCATTTTGCATATCATGCACTTTAATTGAAAGCACAAGAGGCAGCTCCTCGCCATGCTCAGTGGTTTGCAGGCCGTGCTGGACGGCATTTTCGATAATGGGCTGAAGCGACATCTTTAATATTTCCTGGTCCATATAAACCGGAGGCACGTAGAGCTGAAGCGAGATCCGGTCATCGTAACGAATATTCATGATGGCAATATAATTGCGGATATGCTTGATTTCGCCGCTAAGCTGCACGTAGTTGCTCGTCCATTGCAGATTGTAGCGCATCATTCCGCCCAGTGAAGTCAGGGAATCGGAGATGGCATATTGCCCTTCCACCTCAGCAAGCATTTTCAGGTTTTCCAGCGTGTTATAGAGAAAATGGGAATCGATCTGATTTTTCAACGCGTTAAGCTCTGCTTCCTTGGCCGCAGCCTGCTTGTTGACGGCATCTGCGATCAGGCTGTTGATTTTTTTCATCAGCATTTTGAAATGGTAGGCAATCTCTCCGACCTCCCCGCCTCCATGAACGTCGATTTTCACTTGAAAGTCGCCGCTGCGGACACGCTTCATCGAATTTTGCAGGTTGCGCAGCCTTTTGAACAAAATCCGGCTCGTCAGATACGTAATGAGGGACAGGATGGCAATCAGCATTACGCTCACTACGATAAGCATATTGCGTGTAGCATGGATCTTATTCAGCGGCTCTTGAAGCGATACGACATTAATCAGATAGGTATCCAGCAAATCCAGCTTTTTGTAAATGCAAATATAAGGGACACCATCGAAGGCAATTTCGAAGTAGGACTGGCCGCTGTCTGCCAGATGGTTTTGAAAGCTCTGTCTCAGCTCATCCAGCGGAATGTCGGCCAGAAACGGGTGCTGTTTATTGTAATAAAACCGGGAATGCCGATCCAGCAACAGCACCTGGGACTGCCCGTCTTGGACATTGCTGAACGCCTTCGGAAAAAAATGCTCCAAATACATATCGATTTGCGCAATACCGACATGACCGGACGGTGAGGAGCGGATTTCGCGGAGCAGCGAGATTTTAGCTTTGTTCTGATCGATATCTGTAGAGGCCCTCCTCATGACATCCTTGTCCTCGGCGTCAAACTCCCATATTTCTACTCCATTTTGCTGCATGACCTCGTCATACCAGGGCTTATCTGCGATGCGCGACTCATGCAGGAAGATTGGCCAGATTTCCTTAACCTGATCATTGTCCGTATACAGCCTGATATGCGCAATATTGGGGTTATTGAACTGCAGGCGGATCAAATTCGGCATGACCGTTCTGGAAAATTCCATCAATGCCTCGGTAGCCATCTCCTGCTTCACAAGCACATACTCCATCACTTTATCGTCAGACAGCATGAGCTGCGCGGTGCGTTCCATCAGCTCGATGTTGTTCATCATGCTGCTGTACTCCATTTCAATCATATACTGATTGGATTTGATCGTGTCTTTGATCGTTGACTGGTAAGAATCATTGAACATATAAATAGAAAATACAATAATCGGAATGAGAATAATCAAAATATAGGATGCAACCAGCTTGGTCTGCAGCTTCATATTGCCGATATATTGCGAGACTCTGGATATTCGTTCATACAGCCGCTTCCTCATCCGTCATTCACATCCGAAAGGTAGATTAAGCAAGCATTGACGGCTTGCACCGTTATGGTCATCCATATTCTTGCCTTTGAAGCAAAGCTGTGACATTTTGCAATGGATAGTCATATAGCGCAAACGGCTGCCGCTGTCTTGCATGGACAGCAGCAGCGTTCTGCGCATTGAGATCAGCATTTCTGTGAGTTTAACCTGAATCACAAATTATTTTTGATTCAATTTGGCTACATTCTCTTCATATTTCTTCTGCTGGTAAGCTACCACTTTATCGTTGCCCAGCTTGTTGCGGTCATCCAGGAACTTCTGGAGCAACTGGTCTAATTCTTGATCAGATTTAGCCAGAATAAGCTTCGGCAAAGTCTTGCCCCATAGCTGACGGATTTTGGTAGAAATGATTCCTTCCTCGGACGTTCCCTTTGGATTCAGACCCTCAAATTCCGAGAAGTTGTAGGACTTGCCTTTTGTCCAGTCTTCCAGCACACTGTATTGCTCTTTGGAAGGCGGAGCCCATTTTGTCCACAGATTCGTATCCACCATCATCCAGAACGCAAATTGCGCACCATAGTCATACTCCGTCTCGTCAATGACCTTCTGCAAAAGCTGGTCTTTCCCGTCAATCGTATCGTAGGTCACGCCCTTTTCACCGAGCGCAAAATCCTTTTGCCCTTCTTCGCTAATCAGATAGGTCATAAATTCCATGGCCCGCTTCTTGTCCTTGACGTCCTTGGAGATCATCGTAATCGTCCACCCGCCAATGCTTGGCCCGGACAATGTCGGCTGATCCAGATTCGAGTTGCCTGGCCCGTCGATCGCAATATAAATGCGTGAAGGGTCTTTCTGGTAGATGATGCTTTGCTGTGTGCTCATATCCGCTGCCTGGAACAGCATGGCGAAATAGCGTCCCTGGGCGACTTTTTCCTCCATCTGTGGTCTTTTATCAATGAAAATATCCTTGGCCAGCAATCCTTCACTGTTCGCCTGACGGAACGTCTTCAGCCAGCGGATATATTCCGGGTCTGACTGACGGTCGTAAATTTTGCCGTCCTTCTGCTGCGGAATGGCGAGGAAGTTTTGCAGGAAGCTCTCCAGCGAATAGTTCCCGGTATCTGTGAATTCATGCAGGCCAAGCGGAATAAGCGGCTGTCCGTCAATTTCAGGGAACTTCTCCTTGGCTAGCTTGAGGGCATTCAGAAAACCCTCCGGCGTCCGCATATCCGGCTTGCCAATCGCTTCATACATATCTTTACGCACCAGGAATGTCTGGTTTGATTTGAACTGCAGGCCGTATTTTTTGTAATCATCCGGGGATGAGGACGCATTCGGATAGCCGTAGAAATTGCCGTCCGGCTCCGTATTCCAGGCCGTCTTCATCGGATCGACAACCTTGAAGAAATAGGGGTCATACTGCTCTGCAAGCTTATTGAGCGGCAGTACCATCTCCCCTTCAATCAGTTTTTTCACCGCATCGTCCGATACGTTCAGCGTAATAAAATCCGGCAGTTGCCCCGATGCGATCATCGTATTGATCTTCTCATTCTCATTACCCGCCGGAACCATCAGGTTCAAATTGACGCCGGTCTTCTTCGTAATATATTTCGACGTCGGATCATTGCCCCACTTCTTCTGAAACCAGGAGAAATTCAAGTACCAGTCGAATGTGATCGGCTCCGTATCCGATTTCCAGCCTGGCGTATTCGGGTCGACAACGACCTCTTCCTCCGTCTTTTTGTTCGTCTTCGAACCTTCCTCCCCCTCTTTGGAAGCGCATCCAACTACAGCTAACATCAAGCTCAGAATCAGGGATAACGAGATGATTTTGCGGATGAGTACCATGCTTTCTAACCCCTCTCATCTTCTACATAATTTTATACGATCAACCAGGTTCTGGACAAGCATCAAACTGTTAAATGCCACTGTCCCAGAATAGCCGCTCCAGCAAGATGCCTGTCTTTGAACCGGTTAACCTGCACCACATTAGAACTTTTCACCAGTAGCACTACTCTTTCAAAGATCCAATCATGAATCCCTTGACGAAGTATTTCTGAAGAAATGGATAGACAAATACAATCGGCAGTGTAGCCACCACCATCGTAGCCAGCTTGATGGATTGCGACGTGACGGTCTTGGTCACTACACTTGGGACCGCTGAAGCAATCTGGTTGGAGCCCGATAGTGCAACAATCCGGTACAGATAAGTCTGAATCGGCTGCAGCGAAGGATCATTGATGTAAATGACACCCGAGAAATAATCATTCCATTGATAAACCCCGTGGAACAAGGCGATCGTCGCGACAACCGGCATCGATACCGGAATGATTACCCGGACGAAAATACTGAAATCATTCGCCCCGTCAATTTTGGCGGCCTCCTCCAGACCGTAAGGAATCTCACGGAAGAAGGTCATGAAGATAATAAGATCGAAGAAGCTGAACATGGCCGGGAAAATGTACACCCAGAACGTATCAAGCAGCCCCAGGTCACGGATAAGCAAATACTGCGGAATGAGCCCACCGCTAAAGAACAGCGTTATTGTACCGATGAGCAAATATACCTTGCGCCCGATAACTTCCTTTCTGGATACGGCATAAGCAACCATTGCTGTGAAAAATACATGCAGCGAAGTCCCGAGCACGGTCTTGGCGACCGTAATGCCGAAAGCCTTCATGAGTCCGTCATTTGCGAAGACGGCCATATAATTTTCCAGGCTGAAAACCCGCGGATACCAGTAAATGCCGCCCCGCATGGCATCCGTTCCTTCATTGAAGGAGTTGATCAGCACGTACCAGATCGGGTAGATGGTCAGGAAGCAGATGATGAGCATGACGATGATGTTAGCCCAATCAAACAGCCCTGTGGAGCGGTGATGCAATCTCATATCTTTCCCTCCTTGGAATTGTGGTGATGATGATACTAAACAAATGAATTCGAGAACTCAAGTGCGGCCGCCGTGTGGTACCGATCGCTGTTGTTCCCGGATTTTTCTTGAATGAACGATAGATAAAGGGAAAATCCGGGAACAAAGGCGAACGCTCTGCTTCTCCAGAATCCTTTCACACTCTGGCTGTTCGACTTCCGTCTATTCGCTCATGTTAAACACGATTTGTTTGATTGGCCCAAATTTAGAATAATGATGTGTTGTTCATTCTCTTCGTAATGGAATTCGCACCTAGCAGAAGCATGAACGCAATGACGGACTTGACCAGACCAACAGCTGTTGCGTAGGAATAACGGCTTTGCGAAATACCGACCTGATATACATAAGTGTCGATAACGTTGCTGGATATTTCGTTAAGCTGGTTTTTCAGTACAAAAATTTGGTCGAAGTTGGAATTCAAAATTCCGCTGACGGCGAGAATGAATAGGATCGTGATCGTACCCTTGATCATCGGCAATGTGATGTAAAACATTTTCTGAAAGCGGCCTGCCCCGTCGATTGTGGCAGCTTCATACAGTTCTGGCGACACGCTTGTAATGGCAGCAAGATAGATGATCGCCGACCATCCAAGCTCCTTCCAGATGTCTGAGCTGATGACGATGGCCCAGAAGTAACCGGGCTCTGCGAGATAGCTGATTGGTTCGTTGATCGCCCCGATTGCCAGCAACAGCTTGTTGATGATCCCGACATCGGCCAGCCAGGTGGTCAAGATACCGCCGAGGATGACCCAGGACAGAAAGTGCGGCAAATACGAGATGGTCTGCACGGCTTTTTTAAATCGGATGGAACGCAGCTCGTTCAGGAACAAGGCGAACAGAATCGGCAGTGGAAAACCGATAATCAGCTTGAGCAGGCTCATGCCGAGTGTGTTCTTGATGACGTAGGGCAGGCTGTCATCCTCGAAGAATGCCCGGAAATGCTCCAGTCCCACCCACGGAGCTTGCGCGATAGAACGGACAATATTGAATTCTTTGAAGGAGATGATAATGCCGTACATCGGGATGTAGTGAAAGATTAGTAGCCAGACCATTCCGGATAAAGCCATGAGTTGTAACAGCTTTTGCTGCTTTAGCCGCCGGATGAAGTCTGAGCCTCTGCTTTTGGCGGGCGTCTCTGTGTGCGGTTGTTTCTGCTTACGAATCTTTAAATCCATAGCGGCTTCTCCCCCATTTCTGCTGATGTGCTTGCCAGTAGAATTAGTATAGGGCAGACGCTGGGGGGTGGTTAAGGGTTGGAATTTTGTTATTGGTAACAAAATTTCGGGTTTGGGGGAGGGGAAAATAAATAGGAGCAAGAAAAAGTCCAGCTTAAGCCGCTGGACCCTGTGTTAAAAATATTTGAAGGCTTTATACATTTTCGTAATTCTCTACTTGTAAAATTTGAGTTAGAAGCTCTTCTTCTTTCATAAATTTGAATTTACTACTCTTATCAGGATTAGGATCATCCATTAAATAATAAGTTTTTTGACCTACCTGATGAGATAAAAACCACTTTTCATCCCCTAACTTAATAAATACTGCTTTGTTAATCGGATTTAAATCCCTAAAGTTAAGAAATTTTGTTGCAATATGAGATATTGGAATTAATACTGTGCACGTAACAAGATAAATAACTGATAACCCTAATAAAACTCCCAGTCTTTCAGAAAAACTAAGAGCCTGCGATACGATTTCAGCGTAAAAAGTAGTTCCAACAAAATAACTAGGTAACAAATATAAACTTAAAAAAAACAAACTTAGTAATACATATAAAAGGATATTAGAGGACGACCTTTTTTTGAATACATCAAAAAAGTTCATCTTCTTAATTTCAACTAGCCATAAAATAGTAAACAAATAAACAAGAAAAATAATTACCCAAACTATAACAAGTATATTGTTGTATAAATTTTTACTACTAAATAAAGTCACAGTAAATGCCAACAACGTTATAATCGTAAAAAATATTTCTAAAATAATTTTAAGAAATTTAATTAAAAACCTCTTCTCCTTAGAAAATAATTTTTGTTCTATTATTCCTGAAGATAGTATAGTAATTGGTTTTAACTTCAATATTATTAACATGAAAGATAATACAGTTCCATAAATACCGATTTTTGAAATTAGTTCGTTTGTTATATCTTTTATTTGCTTTTCCTCCTTGTTATATGTAGGGAAAAACGTTAATTTCTTAATAATTCTTTAATGCACATCATCTCTACTCTCATATTCATCTAAACTTATTCCATTTTTTAACTTCCACTCTTTTCTTCCATTCATGGAACTATTCCTTACAATAGCCGCTGCTGCCGAGGGGGCTGTAAAATCAATATCTTTAGTTAACTCAAAAAAACTATCGTTGTCTGAAAATTTAAAATAACCCTCTGCTTCAAGTTGTTTCCTCAACTTGACATAATTATGACTTGAAAAACTATTAACATGTTCCTTTCTTATAAAAGAACCGCTTAAAAGCCTATATCTATTCTCTATGATAATCAGCTTTGCTTGTCTTGATTGCTCACCTTTTACTCCAGGAACGCTTAAATAGAAGATTGTTTCCTCTTGTTTCATTTCATTATTTTTTTGACCTTCTAGTGCCTGAGCCTTTGTAAAATCTAGAATACCTAAATGACTTAAAACAAATATAATATTATCACTAAAATCTTTCATATCGTCACAATCTGAGAGCGGCAATTTAGAGCCAGGAGGATTATTCGAATTACTAATTTTTATAGAAGTCTGGCTTCTTCGAGCGACCTCAAACAAATCTTTTTCAAGATATCTTACATGAGATTTTGTTAAATTAGTATCTTTACTAATAAAAATAACAACATCGCTCCACCAGTCTTTACTTTTAAATTGATCGGCAATTCTCTTATTTACTTCATCCGCCTCCCCGATATAAATTTTCTTCTGATAAGAATCCTCTATTTCAGAAATTAAAAAATATATACCTGGGGCGGTTAACTCTTCAAAATTCTGAAATACTTGAACATGCTTCCTTTGACCTATATATGCTTTACCGGTCCAGTTACTAAGTTCAGCGGTCTTCAGATTTTTTTCTTTTTCACTCATGATATAAAGTTTTATGGATTTACCTCTCATTTCATTTCCCCCGAAATTTAGCAATGCCTTACTAATAATCATTATACTATATTATGGAAGATAATGAACTTTAATCATACAAACATCTCATCAAAACTATAAATACAAAAAACCGCCTGACAAGGCGGTAATTCGAAACATATTGTATATGGAATTGCCAATCACTGATTCACAGCAAACACCCCAATTTGCTCTCCAAACTGTCCAACCCATAGAGCCCCGTCACCGATCATAACACCTTTCCAGTTGGCAACTACTATATCAACTTTTTGAGCTAATAACTTCTTCTTAACATTAGCCGTGATGATTATATCGTATTTTGCAATAAAGTCTTTCTTAGATTTGATTTCTATGCTTTTTCCCTTGCTGTTTACTTTCAACGGGTATGCGATGGTGTTTGCTACTTCGGATTTATTGCCTTTGCTAACGTCTTTTTGGAGCTTATTAAAGAAATGCTCAAATTCTATTGCATTTTTGATACCGGCAGCTTCATATGGATTTTTAATAATATTTACCGCAATAACCCCAAGTTTATTGTTCTGTATGCCGATCCACAAGTCACCTTCACCAACCATAATCCCTTTCCAGTTCACAAACACCTTATCAGCCTTTTGAGCTGACAGCTGTTCACGTACACGGGAAGTGAAGATTTGATCATATTTCTTAATAAATTCATTCTTGTTATGAATCACAAATGTTTTGTTATCTTTATTTAGATTCATAGGATAGGAAACCAGATCAGCTACTTCTTTTGGTTTGTTATCCTCGACAGCTTTCTGTAATTTTGCAAAATAGGTTGTGAATACTGCCGGATCATCAATCCCGGCAACATAATAAGGATTTTTGCTAGCTGACTTCGCTACTGAAACAGCCGGTGCTGTATTTGTACCTTTTGTGCCTTGCTCAGCCCAGGCTTGACCCGAAAATGCAGTTAGAACAACGGTGGCACTCAAAATAATTGCGGCTTTTTTCATGCTTGTGTTTGTCATGATTAATTCCTCCAAGTCATTTGATACTCAGAGTATATAATTAAGATGTGTCCGACAGGTGTACATGGCGTGTTTATTTATTCATAGACTTACTTTATTGAATAGTTTCATTCTAACGGTCTGCTCGCTTCTATTAATTCATCCTGTTCATCCAAGTGTCTTAGAGTCTTTTCATTATCATTTCTATTTGAGTTTGATACAAAAAAACCGACCCCCTTCACGAGAGTCGGCTTCAACCATGGCTGCTAAATCGCAGCCTTCTCTTTGCGCAGTTCCTCCTGCAGCCGGTCAACCGGCACAAGAAGCGGCTCAGCCTCCAGGAGCACCGACAAGGCAGCCGCCGTTCCGGCCGCCTGGCCTGTAGCCATGCAGCTTGGTGTCAGACGGGTCGTGGCCAGCGCTTCATGCGTAGTCGAGATGCATCGTCCTGCTGCCAGAAGGTTGCGTACATTGCAGGAAATGAGACACCGGTATGGAATGTCATAAGCCCCGTCTCCTGCAATAAAGGCGGCCACAACTCCTTTGCCTGACGGATCATGGATGTCAATCGGATATCCGCTTCTGGCAATGACATCGTCAAACTTGCGGCCGGCAATGACATCCTCCTTGGCCAGCGCATAATGGCCGACGATGCGCCGGGATTCCCGAATCCCAATTTGCGGGGCAACTGCCGAAATCGATGCCTTTTCGAAGCCCGGTACATCACGCTGCAAAAATTCGGCTATCATGAGCACCTGCTTGCGCCCCTCCTGCTCGGCACGGGTCAAATCCTCTGCATTCGTCGCATCAAGCCCCTGTACTCTGGTGCAGTTGATCAGCACTTCATCCTCAGCCGGTCCTGTGAAGAACAGCACCTGATCGCGATTGACCGGCACATTGGCCTTTTTCCAATGCGAGTAGAAGCCGCTTACCCCGGTCAGCGGAATGTCCGAAAGCTGATCAACCGGCGTTTTCTCATAAAAGTCTTCCGGGTGCTGCTGCATATAATCCTTCACCTTGGCCAGATCGACACCGCGCATTCTGAACTTCATGGTCATCGGCTGCGACTGCCGGTCACCGTCACGACCCTGCACCGTTTCTGCCCCGGATAAGTGGGCCACGTCCGCATCGCCGCTTGTATCCACGAACACTTTTGCCCTGAGTTCTGTCCGGCCGGACTTATTGGTAATCCGTACAGCACAGATCGTATTGTCCGTCATCTCCACCCCATCCACGAAGCTGTGCAAGAGCAGCTTGACACCTGCTTCCCGCAGCATATCGGTTGCCACCACCTGATAGACTTCCGGGTGGTAAGGTGTAAGGGTATGCACAAATCCGACCGTATCCCGCAGATGTCCCGGCGATCCGCCCCGCTCCTGCAACCGGTCTACAATTTCCTGCGCGATGCCCTTAATTACCTGTTCACCAGAGTCAGTATGGAACGTCATCCAAGGATAGACCATTGCAGCAGTTGACATGCCGCCAACAAAGCCGTACCGCTCAACTAGAATGGTCCGCACGCCCTGTCTTCCGGCGGCAATCGCTGCCGTTATGCCCGCCGGTCCGCCTCCTACAATGACAACATCTGCTTCCACGATTTTAGCGTGACTACTTCTGCTCAATCCGATCACTCCTCTTCCCTATTCTTTTAATCCGGTCATGGCCACACCCTCAATAAACTGCCTCTGTGCCAGGAAGAACACGATTAACAGCGGTACAGTTGCCATTACCGTTGCACTCATCAGGTAGTGCCAAGCCGTTCCGACTTCATCCGTAAATAACGACAGACCGAGCGGCAATGTCATCAGCTCACGGGAATTAATAAAAATTAACGGATCAAAAAACTCGTTCCACACCGTAACAAAGGTGAAGATAGTTAGGGTCGCCAGCCCCGGCTTTGCGATCGGCAGCATGATCTGCGCATAGATTCTGAACCGGCTGCAGCCGTCTATCATGGCCGCTTCCTCCAGTTCAACCGGAACGGTGATGAAAAACTGCCGCATGACGAAGATGCCGAATATTCCGCCAGCCCCGAAGATCGGCAGCAAAATGAGCGGCAAATGCGTATTAATCCAGTTCAGCTCCCGCATGAATAAAAACATGGGAATGGCCGTTACTTCATGCGGAATCATCATGGCGCTGAGCAGCACCAGGAAGACCGCATTCCGTCCTTTAAACGGGATCTTTGCAAAAGCATAGCCGGACAATGAGGCAAAAAACACCGTTCCGAGCACGACCAGCAAGGCAATATAAACACTATTAAAATAAAACCGGTGAAATGGAATCAAATTAAATACGTCAATATAATTCTGAAACCGGAATGTGGCCGGTATAAATTGAGGCGGGTACGTAAAGATATTCTGCGGTTCCTTGAACGAAGTGGAAATCATCCACAGGAACGGCACAATCATAATAAACGAAATGATCGTGAGCACGCTATATGTGCCGACAGCACCGGAAGTCATGCGAAAAGACGGCTTATGCGTCGCCTTCATTAAACACCCACCTCTTTCGGAGCTGCCATTGCAGCAAGGTCAATACGAGCACAACAACAAACAGGACGAATGCAAGCGATGATGCATAGCCGAGTTGAAACATTTTGAACGCCTTTTCCCATATATAATAAACCAGCACCTTCGTGCTATTGTTCGGTCCGCCCTGCGTCATGACATAAATTTGGCCAAAAACCTTCAGGGACCCAATGACAGTCATGACAACGGTCAAAAACACGGTAGGCGTAATCATGGGCAAAGTGACGTTGAAAAACGTCTTTGCTTTTCCTGCCCCATCAAGCGTTGCGGCTTCATACAGGGAACGCGGTACTTGCTGGATCGCCGCAATGAACAGTATCATGTTCAGGCCGACATTTTTCAATACACTGGTTACAATAACTGCCGGCATAGCCAAGTCCTTGTTGTAGAGCCATGCCGGGCCCTTAATATCCAGCAGCAGCAGCACCTGGTTAATCAGTCCGGAATCGGTGGCAAACATATACTTCCACACAATGGCCCACACGATCAGGGAGGTCATCACCGGTACGAATATCGCGGTACGGAACAATCCGATTCCGCGCATGCTTTTGGACAACAGCAGTGCCAGCAGCAAGGCTAATACGATATTGAACGGGACAAGTCCGGCCGTGAAATAAACGGTATTGCCGAAAACCTTCCAAAACATAGCATCAGATAAAATATGCCGGTAATTATCCAAGCCGATAAAACGGTATTCACCCAGCAGCGGCCAGTCCGTCAAGCTCATATAGAGTGCCAAGCCAAGCGGAAACAGCAGCAGCAGTATAAACCCTAGCACCATTGGCGATACGAACAGCCAGCCCGTAATTTGTGCCTCTCTGGCTAGCGGGCCTCTTCTTTGGCGCTTGCCTGCTTTCTTCACAAGATTCACCGCCCTCTAGCTCAATCTGTCGATCGCGTTGCGAAATCCGCTTACTGCCTTGCGGAGCTGCTGCTCCGTCTTCCCCGTCACGATTGCCCCCAGCATGATCGCCTTGACACCCGTATCCCGCAAAGGCTCTACATCCTCCGGTATCAGCTTGCGCTGGGAAGGAACCATTACAGGCACTTGGGCCTGCTCAACGAGATAACGGTATTTCAGCACATCCGCGAAGCAAAGCGGCGTCCCGTACTCTGTGCCGGGAATAATCGAAGCCTCCAGCGCCGTGAATCCATAATAACGGGCCGACTTTACGATAGACAGGTCATACTGTTCATTGATGGCAAAGGTTCTGTCCATCCCCAGCTCCCCAAGCATGAAGGAAGGCAGATGATGCGCATATATGGAAAAGAAATCAAAGCCAAGCTCTGCGAGCCGCCCGATATCCTCGCGCCGTGCCCCTTCCACGCTGCCGGATGGCACTACGCCAAGCGGGCCGTCGAATTGTTTCCGAATCTCGCGAAAGATTTCTATATATTCATCCAGCGGGCCAAAATGATTGCCGCTTGCCCGATGCCCTACATTATAGTGCACCTTCAGCCCGTCTGCTCCCTCCTCCAGCGCCGCCTTGGCCAGTGCCGCGTCATTGGCGGGCAGACTGACAACTAATGACAGCTCACACTTGCTTAATGCTTCCTTCAATCGTGCCATCCTGATTGCCTCCTCTATAAAAGAAGCGGTTCATATTTCGAACCGCATGCTTTCATTCTCTATTTACGGCTCTACACAGAAATCAGTGCTTAACACCAACTTGGGGGAGCGCTCCGAGAAAGAGGGGACTTCCGATCGCTGTTGTTCCCGGATTTCCTGTATTCCTCCCTGTACGTGGTTGAAATCCGCGAACAAAGGCGACCGCTGCGCTTCTCCAGCCTCCCTCTTTCTCTCCGCTCTTGCGACGTTAGGCCCTCAAGCACTTATTTTAAATTGAGTCCCTTTTACGGAATTTACTTTTATTGAAAAATATTTTTCAGCTCGGCTTCTATATGAGCCAGATTGTCTTCCGGGGTTCCTGCTTGGCCGAACAGCCGGTCAAAACCTTGCAAAACAGCATTATCGATGTCCTGCCAGCGGGTATGACCCGGTATAATGCGTGATTTTGGCATCTCATCAATAACCGCCTGAATGATATGCTCCTTGCTTGGGTTGTTCGGCTGATTAATAAATGCATCCGAGTTCAGCACCGATGTACGCGGCGGCACGAAGTAGGTGGCAGTCGCCTGAATGCCCTGCTCACTGGCAAAATACTTGAGCAGCTTCATCGCCTCCTCCGGATGTTTGCTATCCTTGAACATGGTGTAGCCAGCCTGACCCAGCATCGATACACTGCCCTGTGAACCGGCCGGCATTGGCGCAATGCTCCACTCAAAATCTGTAATCTCTCTAGCTTTGGATACATAGCTGTAATTATCAAAGAACATGCCGACATTTCCCGCATCAAAGCTGACCTGCTCCCCTGCCTTCGGGTGGGATTCATCCGTAAACATCATGCGTTCCAGCAGCTTGAACGTTTCAATCCCGTACTGGTCATTCCAGGTGAATGCCGTCATATCGTTATTAAAAGGGCCACTGCCGTACGACCAGGAATACGCAGACAAAATCGCCCACGTCTTCCAGTCGCGGAAGAAATTCGCGCCATACACCCGATTTTTGGCATCTTTACTGGAGATTGCTTTGGCTGAATTCTCGAATTGCTCCCAGCTCCATTTACCCTCTGCGGCAAGCGTATTCGGATCAGTCAGACCAGCCTTGTCGAATAGCGTCTTGTTGTAGAACATGACGACTGGAGGTGTCGAGAACGGCAGGCCAAGCAACTGGTCACCATCACGAAACAGATCAAGCGTGCTTGGAATGTAGTCGTCCAGCTTGAACTCCGCATCCTCCTTGAATTTCGAGACATCCGCCAAAATGCCATTGGCCTTGAATTGCGGCACCATGCGTTCAGATACCCAGGCAATATCCGGCAGCGAGCGGCCGGCAGCCAGTACAGAGATTTTTTGTTGATAATCTGCAAACGGCACAGATTCCATCGTCACCTTAATACCCGGGTTTTCTTGCGTGAAACCTTCAATCAGCTTGTTGTACATGTCCATATGGGCCTGGTTGCCCCACATCATGAACTTTAGTTCAATTTCATCCTTTTCCTTCGAGGTCTCTTTCGGATTGCTGCCGCTGCCAGAATTCGAGCTGCTGCAGCCGAATGACAACGCGACCATTAATGCGAAGATAAGCATCAGTCCGGCCTTTTTCATTGAACTTCCCCCTTATTAGCTGGTTGATTGAACGACAACTTGAGTATAGCGGAAGCGCTGTCTTCACTTAAATCACGCCAGCTGCAGAAATAGTACGGAATTTTTATGTCTTACCCGGAATCGCCATCTGACTGCCCGCCCTCACCGCTGAAGCGGTCCCTGAACTCTCCGGCGGTTACTCCAAATTGCTGCTTGAATACCAGCATAAAATGCTTCGGGCTTTGA
Source organism: Paenibacillus pinihumi DSM 23905 = JCM 16419 (assembly GCF_000422505.1). Lineage (GTDB taxonomy): Bacteria > Bacillota > Bacilli > Paenibacillales > Paenibacillaceae > Paenibacillus_D > Paenibacillus_D pinihumi. The sequence continues at coordinate 60,338 of NZ_KE383866.1, forward strand.
TGGCCGGACAGCCGGGCTACATCATAAATTTTCAACCGGGTATGGGCCAGCAGCCACTTCGCCCTCTCCATCCGCGCTTCAGATATATAGTCCGAATAATTGATGCCCGTCTCGCTCTTGAACAATTGGCTCAAATAAGCGGCATTCAGACTCACACATGCGGCTACGGTCTGCAAACGCAAATCGCCGTCAATGTGCAGCTTGACATACTCCTTCACGTCACGGATGATTTTGCGCGTATCACCGCCGTTGCTGCCGGGAGACGCTTCCGGCACAGCCGCAGATTGCTGCAAAGCAGAAACGCCATACCGGCGATCGAGCAGTACCTGAACTTTCTGTATGGCCAGGACCAGCTCATGACGCTCAATCGGTTTGAGCAAATAATGGAACACCCCGTACTCGATTGCTTTGCGCGCATATTCAAATTCCCCGTAGCCGCTAATTATAATGATCAGCAGCTCGGGGTACATTTCCTTCGCCTTCGATACCATGGTCAGTCCATCCATCTCCCGCATCCGGATATCAGTGATGAGCAAATCGGGCATCTCGCATTTCAGATAGGCCAGCGCTTCAATTCCGCTGGCTGCTTCGCCTGTTACTCCGAATTGCGGGGCCGCTTGCCGGATCAGTTCCCGCATGCCTTGACGAATCTCAATCTCGTCCTCTACCAGCAATACCTTATACATGCCGATCATCCCCCATATCCTGAATTCGTATTGAAATGGTAACCGCTAGCCCCTGACCAGGACTGCCATCCACAATCAGACTGCCCGCCTCGCCATAAATGAACCTGATCCGTTGATAAATATTGTTCAGCCCCAGCTTGTCGCCATCATTGCTCTTTAACGATTGATAAGAAGGCTGCTCATGGATCGACTTATTGAGTGCCTCAATCTCTCCGTCATTCAAGCCCCGGCCATTATCCCGGACCGTGAGCAGCAATTCATCCCCAAACCTCATGGCCAAAATCCAAATCATGCCTCCTTCCTCCCGGCCGTCAAGCCCGTGATAGACAGCGTTTTCTACCAGCGGCTGCAAAATCAGCTTGGGAATCTGGCAAGTAGTTACATTTTCATCGATTTCATAAATAACTTGAAGCTTCCCGCCATAACGCACCTGTTGAATGCGCACATAGGATTCCACAAAGGCGACTTCCTCCTGCAGCGGAACCAGACGGTCCACCTTGTCAATCGTATATCTCAGCAGCTTACCTAGAGCCGTGACCATCACGGATACTTCTGCATGCTTCTGCCTAACGGCCATCATGTTGACGGATTCCAGCGTGTTATAAATAAAATGAGGGTTAATCTGGCTTTGCAGGGCGGACAGCTCCGCTTCTTTCTCCCGGATGCCAAGAATAAACACCTCGTTGAACAGCCGGTCAATTTCCTCCATCATCCGGTTGAAGCCCCGGCTAAGCTGGCCAAATTCATCATTGCTGAAGCTGGCAACTCGCTGGCTGAAATCCCCCTGCTCCACCCGCACCATATTTTGCTTCAGCTTGATCAGCGGATGCGTAATCCGGTAAGACAATATAGCTGCCAATACCGTTACGACCAGCATACAGACAACAGCAAACCAGAAGGTGAAGGTCATGATCTCGCCAGATTCCTTCTGAATAATGGCAATCGGCGTTAGACTTACGACCGACAGACCAGAGTAACCGGAGTAATGCTGCACATACAGATAGTCCTTTCCATCCAGCACAACCCTCTGGTTATTCTCAAATTGCTGAAGTCTTCCATTTTTGAACAGCTTGTCATAAGCAGACAATCCGGCTGCCGAGGCCTGTTCAAACAACAGACGCTGCTGGCTGTCCACAATCATCAGACTGGCATATTGCTCAAAGTTCAAATTGGATATTAATTGACGAAACGCCTCCAGCTTGATATCAATCAGAATATAGCCAAGCCGCCTGAGCGTGCCCGGATCTCTGATCGCTCTGGCGACAGAAATGTACGGCTCCGCATTCTGTCCGGTATAATAGCTTGGTTCATGAGGCGGGATCAGCAGCCATTGTCCGTCAGAAGCGCTGAGTTCTTTAAACCACGGGTCCCTCCTGCTGTCCCATACGGCCTCAATGGCCAGCGAATCCACATTGGAGAAAAGAATGCCGCTATTGCTGATCAGATGAATGCCGCGAATTTCCGGGCGGTCATAAGCCTGTCCGGATGTATACAGCTTCATCTTCAAATAATCGTCAGACAATGCCCAGGCTGCCGAACCCATGGGAGCATCATATTTACCCAAAATGTTCAATACCATCTGGTCATAGAGCGGCAAAAGCGATAACCGCTCCAAGTCTTTGAGCATCCGGTTCAGGTTCGCATTAACCTGCCGGACAATATCAATCGTAAACTGCTCCGTCTTGCGATCGATGGTCTGCGAGAAATGCCGGTAGGTGACCACCCCCTGCATGCCCAGAGGCAGCAGTATCAACACAAGAAACAGCAGCAGCAGCTTCGTATGCAGATTTAAATTTCTTAAGCAAGCGCTGATCCGCTCCATCATAAACAGTTCTCCTCATTCGCTTTTTAAATCGTTTACATGTCTATAATCGAGGTTTATCGTACCCGTTTCACCGTTTGATTCCTATCCTGCCAAATTTAGAAAAGGTACGTGATCTTTAGATTCAGCTGTATATTCGGAAAACAGCAAATGAGCTGTCCCGGCCGGAACAGCTCCCTTAGACGCATGTTCATTATGTTGTCGGAAAGACTAGAAACAACGCTTGTTGGCCTGCGAATTCAAGCCAGGCATAAATGGTTACCGAATAGCTTGGTCAACGTAAACCTCTAACTGGCGGTCATTTCTTGAAATCTCAACTCCGGGTATTCACGCTGATACGTTTTAACCATAACGTACAGTTGCAGGCCTCGCGTCTGTGCAATGGCTTGCACTGCGAGCTTCATCGCCTCTTCCATATTCCCCTGCTTGTTTTCACTGTGTGATTGCAGCGCGGTCCTCATCCATGTCTTGGAGATCGTGGGGATTACGGTTTCCGCTTCGCTGAACCGTCCTTCCTCCAGGAATACATACGTCTGATAATAACGGCGGTAATCCGGCTGTCTGATCAGCTCTGCCTCATGCCTTAAAGCATTCAAATCCTTTTTGTAAAAAGCGTACATCGATGCGTATAAAGCCTGCGTATGGCGTTGTTTGGATTTTTGCAGCAAAATATCCATCATCTGCTGCGTCTCCTTCTCCTGCTCATTGGCTATTGCGTAAACAAGCTGGTAGTAGGGTTGGCCTTGCTGGGACTTTAAAAAACGTTCAATCTTATCAGGATTTCTCTCCCACAGAATCGTGTAGAGTGTCGGGGCAATTATCACAAAAAAGACGATACCCGTGCTTAAAAGAACAAGTTTCAGGCTTACCTCATGCCAACTGAGTGTGATACTTGCAAGGATAGCAAGCAGCAAAAATACAATAAACTTTTTAGTAATTTTCATTCAATCTCCTTTATTTTCCTTATTTGCGGCATTCCTAAGCGCAACAGCTTCGCCGTCTTATGACAGAAAATTTTTGCGTGAAATATAAAGCATTTATAAAGAAATAATTTATAAATTCCTTATATTAACACAAATCCGGCTTATTATCGTATAATTCTTCTTTTTTCGCTAAAATCCTTCGACAATTGGAAAAATTTCGTTGACGTAAATGAAGTTGTGAACTGCTACCCCCTTTGTAAGTTTTTCAGCCTTTTAAGGCTTTGTCTCATAACCGATAACTGACCGGCGAACTCATCATTTGAATATCCAGCGGCTATGTAATATAAGAGTTCTTCTTCCCTATTGGTAAAATGCATTTCCGGAAAAAAGGCTGATTTGTTTATTGTTTTTGTTCATCGCATCACACAGGAAAATAAAAAGGGAGCGCCTGAGCGCTCCGTGCTTCAATCTACATTTAATTTTATGACCGCAGTGCTTTCATCTTTGTACATTTTCCAAAAAGGAAAACCGTAGGTGCTAATAAACTTATCGAAAAAGCTCAGCAGGTTATCATCACTTAGTAACCAAATGTAGTCATCTCCAATAGCAGATGTTGCGTATAGTTTGTATCCGTCCTCATTAATTTGAAGCAAAATATGAATAGAAGCTCCTGCGGCAGTAGCGATGACAAGCATGTTAGGCGGGTAGAAATCTCCAAATGCATAATAATAATCAATTACACTCTCAACAGAACAAATTTCACATTCCGCATTTCCAAATTGCAGCCCATTAACGAGCGTTAAGAAGCTTTTATACTCACAAGGTAAATTCACTTCACATTCACTTTCAATTAAAGCTATATCGGAGCTTTGAGCAGGCGGATTCATCTTAAAGAAATAATTAACTACGGCTCCCATGTGATAGATTTCTGATTTACTGTCGCTGAATCTTCGCACCATTTCAACTAATGATTCGATAGTTAATGGCGGGAATAAATCTTCTTCATTCATAAATTTCCACTTACCCTCTCTGCAGATAATATATATAAACCCTTCCATTATAAAATGGTAACACATAAGTTAATAACTCAACTTTTACACCTAATAAATCACCATAATGCCGCAAATGGTCCGGGTTCAAAACAAAAACCCACCGCTAAAGGCTGAAGACCTTCGGTGGGTTTCTGCTGCGATCTAATTTAAGACCAGCGTACCGGCATCAAGCCTACACTGACGGGGGAGGGTAGCGCCTCCCTTATTTCTATTGTAAGCATATCATAAACAGAATATACCGACAAGAAATAGATTGCCATATTTCCTCCATCTGGTAAAATGCAGGCTGCTACATCCTGTAACAAAATCCATTTTATCAGAAGTTGATTCTATGATAGAAAACAATAAAGCAAAGTACGTTCGTGGTTATTATGGAGCGATTGATGCATTAAGAAATCACCGGCTGTGACAATCCATGAAGAATACGATTTCCTATGGTTTCCACCTATGAGTTCGCATCAATTCGTCATCCCAAACTTCACAACCTCTTTCCCCTTTAGCTGCTCGTTCACGAACTGCATGGCCTCTGGCAAGCCTGTTTTGTTCAACTGGCCGCGCAGGTCGTTGATGATTTTCAGTGCTGCCTCATCGGATTTGGCATATACCGCTTCTTTCCATGCATCGCCGACCTTATCCATCGAAGGCTTGAGATTTTCCCACTGTGGCGACTTGGTAATGACATCGCCAGGGCTAAAGGCGGTTATAATCTTCGTACCGTTCGGCCGCAGAATCTGGCGTGCGAAATCCATCGCTGCATTGCGGTCCTGATCGGCCCAGATATCGCCGCTGCCCAAGGAATTCAGCCGATCCTGGCCCGAGATGGACTCAAACCCGATGCCAATCCCTTCATTTTTACGAGCCTTGCCTGTTGCATCCTCTGTAAACTTATCGAAAAATTCCTGCTTTGCCACAGGCTTGCCGTCTTTCATTTCCCAATGCGTGCCTTCAATGCCGTAGCGTGTCAGCAGGAAACCTTCGTCAGAAGCCAGGAAGTCCAGCAAGCGCAATGCGGCTTCGACGTTTTTGGATTTTTTAGGAATTACGGTCACATTGTTGCCCTGTATGCGGAGATCAGCCGGACGGTCCGGCTCAGCGCCTGCACGCTCCAGCGGGCCGACCGGCACATAGTCGCTGCCCGGATTCGCTTTGACATAATCCTTGGAAGCATCCAGAATAGCCGGGTAATGAGCTGCCAATATGGCGACGCGTCCCTGCTTGATTTTTTCCTGTGCAATCGGGTCGGTCTGGGTGAAAGCTTCCGGATCAAGGAGACCTTCAGAGATCAGCTTGCGATAGTACAGCACATAATTATCATACGCGTTATCCATGAAGACATATTTCAGTTCGCCATTGCCACTGTCCAAATATTCGGTCGGGTAGAACATATTGTTGCCTATTCCCACTGCCCAGCCGTTGTGAAAGCCGCCGAACGGAATGACTGGCAAGCCTGCCGCCTTCAGATTGGCATCCTTGATCCTTTTCATCAATTGATACAGATCATCCTTTGTCTTGACAGATTGCGGGTCTACACCAACTTCTTCTGCAAGATCCTTGCGCACATAAAAGCCATAGAGCCAGTCGATTCCGTCCTTGTCTGTTGCAGGCTGGTTCTGGAACAGCAAATATTTTTTGCCCCCGTAAGCATCAATCGCCTTCTCATAGAGCGCTGGCGGTACGTTCTCCTGGGCTATCAAATTCGCGAGATTCGGATACTTATCCAGCTTATCGGACAGATCGACGAGCTGATCCTCCTTCGCCGCCTTGATGATGCTGTCCAACTCGCCGCCCCAAGCCGGGCCCGTGTATATATCCGGCAAGTCCTGTGTCGTAAAGATCTGGTTAACCTTCTCTGCCTCACTCCCCTTCGTATATTCCCACTCGACCCGGACCCCTGTTTTCTCCTCAATAAGCCGGGTAATTGGCGTCATATCCGTGTCCGCCCCGGATGACCCATTCCAGTTATGAAGCACCTTCAGTGTGACGACCTCGCCATCCTGTCCCTCAGATGAGGAGCCTTGCCCGGAATTGCTGGTACTGCAGCCATACAGCGATCCGCTCATCAGCACAGCAGCCAGCATAATTGAAGCAAAACGAAATCCCTTTTTCCCCATAACCAACCCTCCATTATATCTATGAAATGGTATGATAAAGCCGCTTGTAAAAGCGGCCGTTATCCAATACGTCAACCATAATTTATGATGCGACGGGTGCAATCAACCTTTGACCGAACCGATCATGACACCCTTTACAAAATAGCGCTGCAAGAACGGATATATGCATAAAATCGGGAATACGGTAATGACAAGCAGCGCCATCCGCAGTGATTCCGGCGTCGCCCCTGCCGAACTGACGTTAATCGTCTGTCCGCCCTGCTGGGCTGCACGCTGCATGGAGGATGACAAGGCTTCGGCCTCTGTCAGCATCTGCTGAAGGAGTGTCTGTACCGGTATCAGATCCTTGTTGGACACATAATAAGCTCCGGCAAACCAGTCGTTCCAATGCGCAACCCCAATAAACAACGATATTGTAGCCAGCACCGGACCGGACAGCGGCAGAATGATTCTCGTAAAGATTTGAAAATCGTTATACCCGTCAATCTTCGCCGATTCCTCCAGCTCCTCCGGAATGCCTTGAAGGAAGGTGCGGATGATGACAATATGCATAAAGTTGAACAGCATCGGAATGACATACACCCAAAAGTTATTAATCAGATTCAGCTTCTGCAAAGTAATGAAGAACGGAATGAACCCGGCGCTGAAAATCGTTGGCAGGAAGATATAGAAGGTGAAAAAGGTTCTGCCTGGCAACGTCTTCTTGGACAGCGCATACGCCATCAAGGTGCAGAGCAGCACATGAAGGAAGGTGCCGATAAGCGTGCGAAAAATGGTAATTTTATAAGCCTGCCAGATTTTCGCATTCTCGAACACCTGGGCATAGTTCTCCAGTGTAAATTGACGGGGCAGGAAATAGATTGCACCCATCATGGAGTCCTTGCCGTCATTGAGCGAATAGGCCAAAATGTAAATGAACGGATAGATCATCGAAAAGCCGACTAGTGCCAGAAAAATCGTATTGGCAATATCAAATAGAGAAAACTGACGTTTCAAACGCATCACTTCCTTAGAAAAGAGATACATCGCTAACCTTGCGGGCAATCCGGTTAACGGTCACGATCAGAATAAGGGCAATCAGGCTTTGAAAAAGACCCACAGCGGCTGCATAACTCAACCGTCCTTGACTTATTCCCGAGGTAATGACATGCACATCCAGCACACTGCCGATCCCGGCTGTGGCCGGTCCATTCAGAAGCAGCAATTGCTCATATCCGGCACTCATCAGGCTCCCGACCGACAAAATGAACAGAATCACCGCAATATTGCGGATGCCCGGCAATGTAATATGCCAGATTTGACGAAAACGTCCGGCGCCATCCATTTTGGCCGCTTCATAAAGCTGTTGGTCGATCCCCGCAACGGCCGCCATGTAAATGATGGAGTTCCAGCCGATGTTCTTCCAGATATCTGAACCGAGAATAATCTGATAAAACCAGGACGTATTGTTGAGAAATTGAATCGGCTCCATGCCAAACAATCCAAGCAAATCATTTACCGGACCGCCGTATGGGGTCAAAAGCCGCTGCATCAAGGTGACAACCACAATCCAGGAAACGAAATAAGGCAGATAAGAAAGCGTTTGCACAACTTTCTTGAATTTAATCACCCGAACTTCATTCAATAATATCGCCAATAAAATTGGCATCGGAAAGCCGATAAGCAGCTTCATCAGACTGATAACAATCGTGTTGCGGATGATGTCCGCAGATTGATAATAATCAAAGAACTGATTAAAATATTTGAACCCTGCCCACGGACTCCCTGTAAAGCCTCCGGAGAAATTAAAATCCCGAAATGCCACCTGCACACCGTATAAAGGAACATACGAAAAAATAAGAAACCAGATAATGCCGGGAAGCATGAACAAATAGAAAATCTTATGTTTCCAAATCCGCTTGAACAGCGGGGATGAGCTCATAGCCAAACCTCCTGACATTGAAGTAGTTATCCAGGAAAGGGAAGACTGTCTTCCCTTTCCTGAAGCTATGTTTGGATTCACCGTGTAAACTGGATTCATTAACCCAAGAGGTTAGACCATTATCCTTGCAAAGAGAAACGGAGTGTCCGAATTTCAAATGGTTTGAAGCTTAGCTGTACCTTGCCATCCTCAATATCGATGCTATCCAGTTTATTCTCCATTAAGTCAGCCAGCCAGGCCTCTGACACCGGAAGCGCTGTATGCACTGCCGCAGATGCCTTCGAGCCCGCTGTCTCGTACAGCCGGACAATGATATCGCCGTCCGCCTCCGCTTTCTTGATTGCCTCGATCATTATATTGGGATGATCAAGACTGAACACAGGCTGAGTTGGAGCTTGACCGGCTGCTTCAGGATCATGTTTTACATCTGCTGTCCGCAGCGGAACATTCAGCTCATAACCTCGCTTGTAAACTTCCGCCTGTACATGGTCTCCCTGATGCGGGTACAGCGAGTACGTAAATTCATGCTCGGCGCGGTCTGCTTCCGGATCGGGATAGTTCGGACTGCGCAATAAATTCAGATCGAGTATATTGCCCTCTGCACGATGCCCGTATTTACAATCATTGAGCAGAGCCACCCCGTAATCCGGCTCGGACAGATCGATCCAGTGATGGGCACAAATTTCATCCTTGGCATAGTCCCACATCGTATTGCGGTGCGTCGGACGTTTCAAATAGCCGAACTGAATTTCACAAGCCGCCGCATCCGTGCGAATATCGACCGGGAACGAGGTGCGAAGCATTTTCTCCGATTCCCGCCAGTCGGCCTTCGTCACAAAGTCGATTCTTCGGCTGCCCTGCGTGAGCACAACTTTCTGGGAGAAGGTTGAATCACCGAACCTGTAATGATGAATGATACCTGTTTGAGGTCCATTCTGAAAGTACGATGCTTCGACCAGTTCGGGCTTCGTTCCTGTTGTCTGTCTGTAATCGTGCCGGAAATCCCAGGCGTCACCCCGGTCATCATAAATCCGCAGATCGTTTGCAAACATGCCCTTTGCGATGACCTCACGCTCGCATTCTTTATCATAGATAGAAAGAATGGTTCCATCTGCTGCAAAAGTGACCGTGAGTAAACCGTTGTCAAGTTGCTGCACAGATGAAGAAGCTGGAATCGTTATTTGAACTACTGATGAATCAGTGCGTACATTGGACTCGTCCGCGCTCGCTTCACCTGTGATATCCGCTTTGCCTGCAACGGCACTCCCCATTGCCGGAACATGAACATGAAGCCAATGTCCATCGTCTGTTCTAAGCCATTCCTCACGCTCCCACGGCAAGGAGTTGAACACAGCAATCTGATCGCCGGCATCCGCTTTCGTTGCAGCCATCCGGCTGGCAAGCGCATCGTACCGCTCCGCAATAAGCTGCTCTACCCTGTTCAGCAGAATCTCATATCGCTCCAGTGATTCATCATAGACACGCTTGATTGAAGATCCCGGCAAAATATCATGGAACTGATAGAGCAAAACTTCCTTCCAGATGGCCTCCAGCTCTTCTGCCGGATAAGGGAGCAAAGGCTGATCGTTACCCGCTGGCGGCAGAGCTGCTAGGACTGCGGCATACTCCAGCTCCCTTAGCGCCTTCTCCAGCTTGCGGTTGTAACGTTTGTTCCGCGCCTGGCTGGTCAATGTCCCCTGATGCTTCTCAAGATACAGCTCGCCCCGCCATGTTTGGTACCGCTTGGAGTCTGCACTGAGCTTTTCAAAGAATACATGTGAAGGCTCCTGCACAACCGGGCTCAGGCCCAGCAGATTTTTCTCCCGTGACAGGCGCTCCAGATGCTCCTCTCCCGGGCCGCCTCCGCCGTCGCCAATGCCGAACAGCATGAGGGCGTGTTCCGAAATATTTTTATCCAAATAATCCGTCTCCAGCTTGATAACCGACCGCGGTGCAGCAGGACTGTTGTACGTATCCTCCGGCGGCATATGGGTCAGCACCTGCGAACCGTCGATGCCCTCCCACATGAACGTATGATGGGGATGCTTGTTGTACACGCTCCAAGACAACTTCTGGGTCATCATATAATCGACACCGGAGAGCTTCAATATCTGTGGCAGACTGGCCGAGTAGCCGAACACATCCGGCATCCACAGCGATTTCATCTCCATGCCGAATTCCTGTTCGAAGAACCGTTTGCCATATAGAACCTGCCTTACAAGCGCTTCGCCCCCGGGAACATTCGTATCGGATTCTACCCACATCGCACCCTGCGGTTCCCAGCGGCCTTCCCGGATTCGCTCCTTGACCTGATCATACAGCTTTGGATAATGCTGTTTGATCCAATCGTATAACTGTGGCTGGCTGGCACCGAATATGTAGTCCGGGTAGCGTTCCATCATCCGGAGTGCGGTAGAGAAAGTCCGGGCGCCCTTGCGGATTGTCTCCCGGATCGGCCATAACCATGCGAGATCAATATGCGCATGACCGATTGCACTAACCGTGAGTACGGAGTCTCCGCCTTTCATTGCAAGCTGCTTGCCCAAAGTCTGTCGCGCTTCCGCAACAAGCTGCGCACTCATTTCACGAAGTGACAACGATACATCATACAGCGTTTTGAAGATGCGGGACTTGCGCGCGCTTCCTTCCGGCAGCTTCTCTGCGGTTTCCAGCAGGACCTCAACATCGTAATACAGCCCTCTGACCTCTTCCCGGCAAACCGCTATTACGGCTTCCTTCAGCGTTCCGCTGCGGTACCGTCCAAACAGATCATTACAGCCCGCATCTCCCCACAGGTCAATGATTTCCCCTCCCTTCGAGCAATCGCTTACATGCACGACACGCTTGCCCGGCAGCCCGAGCGAATAGTCGAACTCGGAATTTATATTGGTCAAGCCCTGCACTGGAGAGCCATCTTCATCCACAAGGCATACTTCTCCGTTCACATCGATCAGGAGCACAACCTTTTCACCAAGTCCTGCTGCGGGGACGCTTCCTCTAAAATGAAACCAGGCGCAATCCCATAAATTTCCCCATCTGTCTCCCGGCTTCAGCTCCAGCATCTTGCCGGACTTGCGTTCATTATAAGGCACCGGCTCGCTGGTTACCCATGCGGCGACCTCCAGTTCAGCAATCGGCTTGTAAATATGCTGTTCAATATCTCTTAAAAACGCCCTCAACTGCTCCGGCTTCACGGTTTCGTATGGCATCGCTAGTCTCCTTCTTCGTATTCCAAATTCATGCTGCCTATAAGCGGGTCCATCGTCAATGTCTTGAAATCACTTTAATATAATATATATAATATGTCAATATCAAACATATTAATAATACATAATAAATATGAATATCCACAAGGATTATATATAAAGAATGCTTTGAAACCTGCACTGCTGAACAGAAAAAAGGCATCCGCCGCATCACGGAAGCCCTCTTTGAATCCAATTGGAAAATTCCTGCAATTGTTGATTCAAGAGATTGCTTCCAGTGATGAACGAATGCCTTGGATTATAAATAAAAGTTGGTCCCCACCGGGCCGGTTGTTTTGCGGATAATGAGCTTCGGCTCCATGAGATGCTTGCTGTATTTCGGTTGGGCACCTTCCTCAGACTGCCGCTCTTGTATCGCGTCAACCAATCTGATAACAGCCTGCTTGCCAATAGAGTGTTCAAACTGCTTGATGTGTGTAAAAATACTGAAATCCTCAACGATAGACGTCGGATCATCAAATGAAATAATAGACAGATCCTCCGGCACCTTAAGCCCTGCACGTTCGGCCATCTGATAAATATGCACGCTCAATTCGCCGTTAAGCGTAATATACGCTGTCGCCATCCGGTTGCGGATATAACGATAGAGCGGATGATCAGCCGAATCAATGGCATTGTTCAGCCGAAAACCGGTAATGATATGAGCCGGGTTAATGAGCGCACCCTTCTCCTTCATGGCATTCATGTAGCCATCGATCCGCTCCTGCACAGTTACCGTTTGAAGCGGGGAGTCTGAGCAAATGGCAATTTCCCGGTGCCCGAGCTGCCACAAATGATCGACAGCAAGCTGCGTCCCGAGCCGCCCGTCTGAACCGATAAAATTGGTCTCAATCCCTGGCAAATAGCGGTCAATGAGCACAAAAGGAAAGCTGTCCAGCTTCATGCTTAATATTTCATCGTTGTATTGCTGGTCATCGAGCGGGAAGATCAACAATCCCTCTACCCCGGTATCTTTTAATGTTCGAATCGCATCCTTCTCCTGCTGCAGATGCCCTTCAGAAAGCATAATCATGCTTTTGTAGCCCTTTTCGGCCAAGGCCTGCTGAATGCCATTTATGAGACGAATTGAAAAATAATCATGAATGAACGGCATAATGACGCCGATAATTTTATTCGTGCTTTTGATGATGCTTGCTTGCGGCTGCTTGTTCGCCTTCTCCGCTTTTTCACTAGAATCATCTACCGCGGCGCTCTCTTCTTCTTGCTCTTCTATTTGGCTTTCTGTCTGAGAACTCGTTACACCAACGAAGCTGCCTCTGCCCGGCACCCGGGTAATGACATTTTCACTTGCCAACCCCGTCATGGCATTTACGACAGTAATTTTACTCACTTGAAAACGTTCCATGAGTTCTTTTTCCGTAGGTATCCGGTCACCTTCTACCAGATTCTCGGTGCGAATCAACTCACGGATATAATCCTGGACCTTCTTATACAACGGCGTGCGGTTCGTTGAATTCATTCTGTCACCATTTATCCTAACGCTTATTTTATATATACAATATATATTTTGGTATGGGTTTGTCAACCATTGTGGGGAAGTAATTAAGAATTAAGACGAAAAAAAGCGTATAATAGCAACAAAGACACTATCAAAAGGAGCAAACAATGCAAACCACCAACGTATTGGAAATTATCGAATTCTTAAAACATCACACCACGGACATACCCTTTTCTAGGCTTATCCCAGGTTTGGGTTCAGGTCCGTTAGTATGCTCCTGGAATGAATCAATAACAGAATCAGAAATACATATATTTACAGATAAAAATAATTGGTGCTTTCCGGATGATTATAAACGGTTTTTACAACAGCATAATGGAGCCGTTCTGTTTAAACAGCCTTATTATGGCGGAGGAACGGAGCTGTTAAGCCTGGATAAAATTACTGCTATTGCAGGAACACTTGAGCAACTGCCGCAGCACTGTTATCCCATTGCCTGGACAGACCATCGGATCGGAGCTATATGTGTGGACTCTGTGAAATACCAGCAAAGGGATCAATCTTATCTATTCTTTCTGGACGCAATGGATCAAATGGAAGATGCAATACCTATAGCGTTAACCTTCACAGAGTGGCTGGAGCGGCTCACTATTTGCCAGGGGCAGGAGTTTTGGAATTGGAAGTAGCTTGGTCTTTTGATACATCATGCTCATTTTGTGTCAGGATAAAAACCACTAGATTTTGTCCGGAATGTTTCCCTCTTCAATCTCTCCGTCCATCCCCAGGTAATAATGCCGGATTGGCTTGAGATTGTCATCCAGTTCGTAAACAAGCGGAATACCGGTAGGAATGTTCAGCTCCACCACTCCATCGGCGGGCAGCCCGTCCAAATATTTGATAAGCGCCCGAATCGTGTTACCATGAGCCGAAATCATAATTTTCTTGTCAGCCCGGATTGCGGGCACAATGTGATCGTTCCAGTATTTTACCATCCGGTCTTCAGTATCGAGCAGACTTTCTGTCAGCGGAACCTGTACCCCCTTATATTTGGGGCTCGCAGCCTCATATCGCTCATCCGACGGATCAAGAGCCGGCGGCCTGGTATCCGCCGATCTGCGCCATAGCCATACCTGCTCCTCCCCATACTTCCGGGCGGTCTCCGCTTTGTTCAGCCCTTGCAGTGCACCGTAGTGCCGCTCGTTGACCATCCACGATTTTTCGATCGGAATCCACATTAAATCCATTTCATGAAGTGCAATCCACAGTGTGCGTATAGCCCTTTTCAGCACAGAGGTATAGGCCTGGTCAAATCTATAGCCATTCGCATGCAAAATCCTTCCTGCCTGTCTGGCCTCTTCGAGCCCGCGTTCCGACAGGTCGACATCGGTCCAGCCTGTGAAACGATTTTCCAGATTCCATACACTTTGCCCATGACGGATGAGTACTATTTTTTTAACCATGCTTTGAACCTCCAGTATATTTCAATTGGAAATTTTTCTTATTTTGCCTCAATGCGGCAGCAAATAGTCACTTCCATTAGAAAAGCGGCAGATTGTCTGCCAAAGGGGCTTATCAAAGCCCCGGCTTAGGTCTTTCTTTGCTATCTGTTCAGGGATTTTATCTGTACTAAAAAAACGATTGACAATTTTTCATTGACACCTCTTCCAAATAAAAGATATATTAAATGATGTTGATAATCATTATCGAAGTTTTAGTAGGCGTTTTTTACCCATTAAAGGTTATCAGCACCAAAAAATATATTGTTTTTCGGAAGGAAGGGCACACATGGACCCAAAACAAAAACTCTCATTAAAAACATTATTCATCTCGGTTGTGCTTATATTAGCGCTAGTCGGATGTTCAAGCCAGCAATCAAGTCCGCCACCCGCTGAGAATGATCCGGCAAATAAAGAAACATCAGCCTCCCAAGATGCAAATGCTGAATATCCGGTCGTCATCAAACATGCTTTTGGTGAGACTGTAATTAAAAGCAAGCCTGAACGTGTAGCTACTATTCAATGGGCGAACCACGATGTCGTTCTCGCTCTTGGAGTTGTACCTGTTGGCTTCTCGGCGGCGAATTTCGGCGTTCAGGATGGCAGCGGACTGTTGCCTTGGACAGCTAAAAAGCTGGAGGAACTTGGCGCAAAGGACCCGAATGTTTTTCAGGATACCGACGGCCTTGATTTTGAAGCTCTTTCAGATGCAAATCCGGATGTCATTCTTGCTGCTTATTCCGGCATAACCCAGGAAGACTATGATATTCTTAGCAAAATTGCTCCGGTTGTGGCCTATCCGACCGCTCCTTGGTCAACTACATGGCGTGAGCAAGTTATCTTTAATGCAACCGGCATGGGCATGAAAGCGCAAGGCGAACAGCTCATTAAAGATACTGAGGACATGATTAATGAAAAGCTGAGCAACTATCCGCAGATTAAAGGGAAGAAAGTGGTCTGGGTTAACTTCTCCGCTAAAGATATGTCTAAATTACATCTTTACACCCCTGCTGACTCCCGTGTCTCTTTCCTGCATGAGCTGGGGATGGAGTATCCTGAAAGTATTACGAAACAGATTACAGACCCTGCCAGCTATTCGCTAAGTTTAAGCGCTGAGAATGCTGAAGCTCTTTACGATGCGGATCTATTAATCGGATATGGCAATGATGAGTTGTATGAGGCGGTTAAGGCCGATCCCCTGCTTGGCAAAATCCCTGCCATCCAGAGAGGCTCTGTGGTGTTCATTAAGAGCGATACACCTTTAGTAGCTGCCGGAACTCCAAATCCGCTATCGATTTCTTATACCATCGACGAATACCTGGAATTAATCGGTGGAGCTATTGACAAAATAAATGAATAGTTCAACGGTATCGAACAACAACCGGCCAAACTCTCATATCCCGAAAAATTTCACCTTGGTTCTGGTCATTTGTGTGATCTTGCTAAGCGCAAGCGTGTTTGCCTCTCTGGTCTTTGGCTCCCGGCCGGTGAGGTTTCATGAATTACTAGACGGTTTGTTTCACCAGGATATAGACTCCTACGGAGCAAACGTGGTCCGCAAGCGAATTTCCCGTACCATCTTCAGTTTGTTATGCGGGTCCGCGCTCGGAGTTTCCGGAGCGCTTATGCAAGCCGTCACTCGCAACCCAATTGCTGACCCGAGCATATTGGGAGTGAATACAGGTGCATCTTTGTTTGTGGTTTGCGGCATTGCGTTCTTGAACATAAGCACTGCGAATCAATATATATGGTTAGCTTTGGCCGGGGCTGCAATTACTGCAGTGTTCGTATTCGGAATCGGCTCTATGGGGCGTGGCGGTGCCACGCCCATTAAGCTTGTTTTGGCCGGAGCCGCCACAAGCGCTGCTCTTTCATCTCTCGTCACTGCCATCTTGATTCCACGCTCCTATGTTATGGATCAGTTCAGGTTTTGGCAAGTTGGAAGTGTCGGAGCCGGAACCTGGAGCGCTATATCTACTTTCATCCCGTTTCTGGTCATTGGAATATTAATAGGTTTCATTGCCGCCCCGGCACTGAACGCACTTGCGCTGGGAGATGATGCAGCGACAGGACTGGGGGTTCGAACAGGAACATTGAGGCTTATTGCGGCTCTCGCGGGTGTTTTATTGTGCGGCGCCACTACTGCTTTGGCTGGACCTATTGGTTTTGTCGGATTGTTATCCACTCATGTCATACGGCTTATTCTTGGACCTGACTTGCGTTTTGTTATCCCGATGTCGGCAATTGCCGGAGCTATCATTCTGACGGTATCCGATGTGGGCGGCAGGCTCGTCAGCAACCCCGGGGAGCTTGAAGTCGGTGTAGTTACCGCATTTATAGGCGCTCCAATACTAATCATACTAGCTATGCGATCGAAAGTGCGTTCATTATGAGAAATCAATCTATTGCATTTATTATGGCGGGCAGACGTCAGAGACGCCGCCGATGGATACTTGTTACCAGCCTCCTTGCAGCACTTGCGTGTATTCTTTGCTGCGCGATGCTATTGCTCGGGAATACAATCTATCCGGTTAAAGATGTGATCCGGGCGCTTTCGGGAGAACAGCTCAAGGGTGTCTCTTTTGCCGTGAATACGGTGCGCCTTCCAAGAATGCTGGCAGGTCTTTTTGCCGGATTTGCTTTTGGCCTTGCAGGGTATACCTTTCAGACCATGCTACGGAACCCCCTTGCGAACCCGAATGTTATCGGGATTACATCCGGTTCAAGCGCGGCAGCTGTTTTTTGCATCATTGTGCTTCATACAAGCGCGGCAATTGTTTCCGTTGCTTCGGTGACTGCCGGCCTTGCCACGGTGCTGTTTATTTATATTTTATCCAGAGGAAAGGCATTTTCGATTGGACGATTAATCCTGATCGGGATCGGCATTCAGGCTATGCTTGACGCTGTAATTTCCTATCTTCTGCTAATTAGCGCCGAACAGGATATCGCAGCTGCGATCAGATGGCTCGCTGGCAGCCTTAACGGCTCTCAAATGCAGCAGCTGCCGCCGCTTGTGATCGTCGTCATTATTTGTTCGCCTATCGTAATTGTGCTGGGCAAACATTTGAGTATATTGGAGCTTGGAGAACAATCGGCTTCTACATTGGGCTTGAACACGGACAGGACAAGAATTGCGCTTATTGTGAGTTCAGTCTGTATGGTTGCTATGGCTACTGCTACCACGGGTCCGATTGCGTTTGTCTCCTTCCTTTCGGGACCGATCGCGAAAAGACTGGTCGGGGTTGGCTCCTCCAATGTCATTCCTGCCGGCCTCGTTGGCGTTAATTTGGTCCTGGCAGCAGATCTAATCGGACAATTTGCTTTTGAGTACAGATTCCCCGTAGGCATCATTACCGGATTGCTCGGAGCGCCTTATTTGATCTTCTTGTTAATCCGAATGAATCGAAAGGGAGAATTATAATGAAACCGAAACATATTTTTCAAGCCGAACAAATCATAGCGGGCTATGAGAATAAAACGGTTATCCACGGTGTCGACCTTGTTATACCGGACAATAAAATCAGTGTTATTATTGGATCAAACGGGTGCGGAAAGTCTACGCTTCTCAAAACAATGGCCAGGCTCATAAAACCGGAATCCGGCAATATCACGCTGGACGGCAAGCCGCTCTCCAAATTCCCGCCCAAACCATTGGCCCGGGTGATCGGACTGCTGCCGCAGTCCCCCATTGTGCCGGAAGGGATTTCTGTAGCGGATTTGGTTGGGCGCGGAAGATTTCCGCATCAATCCTTGCTCGGCGGGTGGACCAAAAAGGATTATGAAGCCGTTGACGAAGCCATGAGCATTATGAATATCACCGAGTTTGCCAATCATAACATTGACGAGCTGTCAGGCGGCCAACGGCAGCGCGTCTGGATTGCAATGGCTTTGGCACAACAAACCGACATCCTGTTTCTCGATGAACCGACAACCTTTTTGGATATCACCTATCAAGTGGAGATTCTTGACCTGCTCACCGACCTTAACCGGAAACACGGAACTACGATTGTCATGGTGCTTCATGATATCAACTTGTCCGCGCGTTATGCAGACCATATATTTGCGCTGCATAACGGAAACCTTGTCGCTGAGGGGGGGCCCGCTGAGGTTGTTACAAGCTCACTCGTTAAAGACATTTTCGGACTGGATTGCAATGTAATCGAAGACCCCATTTCGGGATCTCCGTTGGTCATACCAAAAGGACGATATCATGTTAAAGAGGATTAGCCTCGTAAGTCAGGACTCAATCCCAACTACAAAAGCATTCCTCTCAACCTCTGATATCGCCCACTTTTTTATAAAGCGTTTGAGCCATCGTCTTCTGTAACCAGAAGACGATTTTTTTAATTCTCTTGTGGTCAACTCCCACATGAATCTTCTTAATCCATGCCGAAATAATATCCTTTTTTCCGTGCGTTGAAATGCAAGCGGATCAGGTATCTTTTCGCATCCAACAACTGCCCGTCTCTACAGGCTCAAAAGACTGCTGTCCCTGATCCCTTAGAGAGTTTCAATCCTTTGCCGGATGCGCGGAAACAGTCCGAACGCATTCTCGTAGAACACCTTCTCATGATGCTGCTCCGGCACGAGCCGGCGGATAAATTCCGCATACAAGTCAATCGGAGCCAGCGGCCAGTCGGTTCCGAACAACATCTTGTCATAATGATCTGCGTACACCAATGCACGGCGAAAATGATCCATAAACAGCGCTTCATTCATGAACCGTTCAAAGTGGGGGCGGTCCCCAACAACAAGGCCGGATAAATCGGCGTAGACGTTTGGGTTCTTGGCTACTACTTCCGCGGCATCCATCACCCAGGGATCGCCCAGATGGCAAATCATGAAGTTCACGCCGCGCTGCTGATAGGCTAACTCATCTACGGTAAGCGGATGGGCATACTTGAGCAGCCCGTTCATTGAGTACGTATCCCCAGTATGAATGACCACGGGCAGGCCATACCAGGCAGCCAGCTCATAAACTGGTGTGTAAATTTTATCATGGACAAAATAATGATAGTATCCGGCGTACAGCTTGATTCCGGCTACATCAGGGGCTTGCAGACGTGCTTCAATCCGGTCCAGTTCATCCTGGGCATGCTTCCCGGCAAGCAAATTCGGATTGATTCCGACGCATTCCATCAGGAACGGTGGAATACGCTCTTCCAGATTGAGCCCCATCGGATTGGGTGATCCCGGATCAGGAAAGGCTCCCTTCGTCTGCTCCGTCACCCCCATTCCAATGCCGAGAATGACGTCGTTCTTGTCAAACTCCGCCTTGAGGCCAGCAGCGGAATAATCAACTTTGGATTTATGAATCGCGGTTTGATGAAAGCTGTCGATATCCGACAGATGAATATGAATGTCAATGATCGGCATGTGAGACCTCCTCCCCGTCGACAGTATTGGCAAAGGTTAGTTTAAGCAGGCTTCGGATATCCTCCGGATTCAGAGCGATTCGGCCAAGGATGAGAAAAACCGGCTGTGTCCAGAATGTCTTCCTATTCAGAAGCGAAACAGGGTGATGTACACTGTTATTGAATACCTTGTTATTTGCATATGCCGATGAGCTCTGGTGGGGATAATGAGATACAACATGCAGCATGTCCTGACGGGAAACCGCGCCCATTCGCAAGAGCCCCTTAGTATTCAGATGCGCTTCCAGCTTCCCGAGAAGGAATCTCCCTTCCCCTGGAATTTCCATGTATCCTTCTGAGAAGGCAGCCGAAGGCTTGAAGAAGTTGTTGGCTGTAAGCGAATAATGCGGCAGTACCAGACCGCTCCCGTTGGTCACCGAATGCA
Organism: Paenibacillus pinihumi DSM 23905 = JCM 16419; assembly: GCF_000422505.1. GTDB lineage: Bacteria > Bacillota > Bacilli > Paenibacillales > Paenibacillaceae > Paenibacillus_D > Paenibacillus_D pinihumi. The sequence continues at coordinate 80,852 of NZ_KE383866.1, forward strand.
GTATACATAGCACAGGCACTCCGGGCAGCATAAGGTAATGCTGGTTAATCGTAATTCCCTGGTTCGCTTCCTGCTTTTCGATACTAGTGGTTAACCTGAGTCCCCTCCAAACGTTTCCATGGACATCTGTCCGTTCTGCCCAGTCAGCACTTCTCGGCTCCTGCTGCCGGCTGAAACCGCTCATGCCGGGGATCTCTACACCCAGCCCACCGTACCAGGGATTCCACCAGGAGTGCGGGACCGCTTCCGGGTAAGAGCTGTCCAGCCATTCTTCGCCTTGGTATTTTAGCGAATGCACAACACTGCCAAATCCGGGGGCAGACGCCAACGAAAGCACGTCGTTGCTTACCGTGTAGACAGGCCCTGACAGCCCCTCCTCGATCCGGCAAACGATGTCCGCTTCCGACTGCGGGAACCAGAGTGCCGCCCTTTCCTGGATCCGATCCTCACCGTGATAGACGGCCCGGACCTTCCAGGCAGATTCGCCTTTTTCCCGCGCTCCCTTTTCCCCAGGAAAGAACTCGAAGAGCGCGGAGCGAAGGTCCTCCTCCCGTCGCAGCTCAATACTGACAGCTTTGCGCTCCTCTTCTTCGCCATTTTGCACATACAGATCCATGCTGCCTGCGAGCGGAATCAACTTTCGTTCAATCAGTTCTGCGTTAAGTTCACCCGATTTGAACGGATTGCCGCCGCCGATTGCCAACCCAAGATGATCGTCAAGAACCGGCACAACCAGCTCCCGCCTTTTCTGGGCAAAAGAGCGGAAATCCCACCAATTGGCGAAGGCGTTCAGGGCAAACACAGTCTTCTTCGTCCGCACCACGGCTCCAGGGGAAAGCGGGCCCAGATCATGCTCCAGCCCGACTGTATATTCCGGGCGAAGCAGCTTCAGCGAAGGGTCCCAGCAAATGCCGTAACCAAAGGCTTCTCCCTGGTTGAACAACCAGTTCTCGGTGATACCCGCGCTGTCCCAATGATCCGGATCGCTGGAGTAGGCGTCGCCCATGTCCACATATTGTCCCTGGTAAGGCAGAATAAGCCGGTTGCCGAAGAAACCGAAATTCGTCAGCAGATATATCCCCTCATCCAGCCCTTCACTGCCAGTGTTACAGATTTCGTGATGAAATTCGGCGATTCCGTTTGCCAGAAGCCTGGCTACCGACTTCACCTCCAGGCCCGGAAAGCTTTCCGATTCGTAAATGGCTTCGAGAACCTGACTTTCTCCTTCCGGATAACTTTTCACTTCTCTCGCCTGCTTCTTGGAGAACTCTTCCGCAAACGGCTTGCCCAGCTTCGGATACGTCCACCAGAAGCTGTGCCTTGAGCCCGGATAGTCGATCGTTATGTTGTTATCGAGCTTGTTGAGATGAAGGGAAAATGCTCCGTTCACGGCAATCCACTGTTCCCCGGTCTCCCCGCCATAACGGCCGCTCGTTCCCTTCAACAAAACGGAAAGCTTGGATGTGAAGGCAACCGCCTTCCCCCCGGCCGGAACCGCCGTTACCTCAACCTCTCTTGAAAACAGCCCGTAGGAACGCAAAATGAAGGGTACCGGGATTGAGGCCTTTCCCTTGGCAGGAACGATGCACTTCACCGCACGCTCCGCCCATTCGACACATTCATCCTCTGGCCATTCAAAAGCAAACTCTGCTTCCGAGACATAATTATTTTCCACGTTCAGATACAGCTCGGCCGGAATTTCCGGATAAAGCTCCCCTGCCGGGAGCTCCGCCTTCATCTTGACCGGGAACTTTGCAGCAATGCCGCTGCGGAACTCAGCTCTCTTGCCAGCGATCATCCATTTGCTTATGACAACGGGATGCGTCTTTTTTGCGTTTTGCTCCTCTTCAATCGGATCAAGCTCGAATGTTCCCTCTACAATGACAGTTTCCCCAGGGGCAATCGTATGTGCAGCGTTCAGGGCAAAACGGATATTCTTGTCATCCTGCCCTTTGATCTCGATCTTCAGCCCGGACGCCGAGCGATTCTCGATGCGGTAGCAGACCTTGTAGGCGGCACCAAACACGAGATCATGATTGCCGATCTCGGTGGAGATGGCGTAATCAGGCGTGTCGAGAGCGGTCAGCCCGCGGCCGGACTTTTCGAATTCCGCCCGCAAGAAGAGCTCTCCCTTGCGCCAGGTATAGTCAAAGAAATCGAAGCCTCGCTCCTGGCGGCCATCCGGCTCGATGGCGAGCTCTCGCGTACTGTCGGCATACCAATCCAGCTCCTCGAAATATGGGGCAACCGCTTCGGTTTGCAAAATAGTCGGAATGAAGTTCATCAGGTGAACATAATCGTCATTCTTTTCCCAGAAAAATCCGCATTTCTTATACATCGGAACAGCCTTAGTGTTCCCCGGCCAGGTGAACAGGTCGAGCCGCGGCCAGCCTGCCTCTACCGTTTTGCGGACAGCGTTCAAAATCAGGTTGCGGCCGACCTTTTGGCCATGATAGTCAGGCCGCACATTCAACAGCGGTACATATAAAGCTCCTTCATCCTGACGGTAGTGCGCAAAGCTGCAGAACCCGGCAACCTCATCGCCATCGACGGCAAGGAAGTTGTGCAGATGGGACGAAATTTCCATTTCCCGCCGTACACTGTCCTCCGTTTTCTTATTGGTGCCGCCTCCCCAGCTTTCACTGCTGCGGTTCCACATTTCAGCCAATGCTCCCGCATAGGAAGCCTCGTATTCGATAATGCGAATTTGTTCCCCGACGGTATTTACGGTCATGCATTCATCTCCTTCAAAGCATCTATTGAACGTACATTCATAGTGATTTGGGGTCACCACGATACTCTAATCATCTTTGTCCTAACATATAAGCATAATGCTATTATACTATTAATTGGAAGCAGATTCGAGGACAGCTCCTTCTGGTTTTTTTCTATATTTGCCGTTGCTTAGCGCTTGAATAATAGTATGAATTGAATCTTTGTTCTTTACACTGATTTCTTGGCCGCTACCCGCCAGATCAAGAAGCCATATTCTATGAACATCAGTTAAATCACCTTTATAAATCAACTGAAATGGAATTTCCCCGTTATGATTGAATGAGCATCTGCTAACAAAAAAGGCTATGACTATAATGAACATTCTTTTCATAAATCCTCCCCCTTTCATAGAAATCATGAAACATACTTTTATATTTTACTGTTTGTCCAAGCTGCTGATTTCAAATAATAGTCTTTATAGCCGTCAGTAGACCAGTTATTTCTAAAATGCTTCCTTTTATTTCCTGCTCTTGATTCAGGGCCGTTAATAAAATAGGATTTTATTGTATAATAGGATGCAAAAACTTGATTTTGAAGGAGGGCATCTTGATTCAGTGATTAAGAAATGGATCGGAATGGGTCTTGGTTTTCTGTTGGAATTTACTGCTGCTCTGGTTTTCTATGTGCTGACATTTGGACTTCTCTGGGAGATCCAACTTTTTTTCTATCGTCTCCTTGATATTGATCAGACGCCCTTCATATGGCTTCTGTTCATAGGTAACTCTCTATTTGTATTTACATGCTATCGGAACAACGCTCAGTTCCGCCTCTCTTATGTAAAAGAAATTCCCAAAAGAAAGCTGCCCCGACAGCTTACGATTTTGTACGTCCTGGCATTTTTATTCATAAGTATATGGCCCTATATTAATCAAAAGTTTTGAACCGCAGCTGCTTCGCATAGAAAAAAACACCGTCCCAATACCGGGACGGTGCTGTAGGCCATTATTCATTTCTGTTTACTAAGCTCCCGAATCCTATTACTTCATCCCCACAAGCAAAGGAATAACCTTCCCTTTGTTCACATCAATCAGGCCGTGGTCGGTGATTTTAAGTGCCGGGCTTACCGGCAGGGAATGGGTGCTGATCGACATAATCGGATTGTAATGGCGGTAGCCGAGCGATTTCATCGCACCAATCAGACGGTCGACTTCCTCAGCCGTTTTCTCCAGCGGTTCCTCGGTCAGAATGCCGCCCACCGGCAGATGCAGGCTTGCGAGAACCTCGCCATTCTCCACCGCACAGAAGCCGCCCTGCTTGGAAATGACTTCATTGGCTGCCAGCAGCATATCCTGCGGATTATGCCCGACAACAAGCAGATTGTGATTGTCATGGGAATACGTTGTCGCGACTGCCCCACGCTTGATTGTATCTCCGCCGATCAGGCCGTAGGCGCGGCTTCCGCCTTTTCCGTAACGCTCAAATGTTGCAATGAGACCATAACCGCTCTCCTGCCACATCAGTTGTCCGTTCCGGACTTCTGCCTCAGTCTGGTGCTCCTCCACGAACGTTGAACCGTCCTTGACCATCATGACGCGCGCGGTGTAACGTCCATCCTCGGCATCCGCCGTTACATGGAAGTCAGCCTCTGTCAGCTCATTCAGCTTCACACTTTCGTAGAAGTGCGCCGGGAATGCACGCTCGGCCTTCTTCGGCTCATATGCCTCAGCCGTGTCATAGACCTTGCGGCCCTCCTTGTACACTTGGCCGATCGTCAATTCGTTCAGCTCGGTCAGCAGGACAAAGTCGGCAATCTTGCCCGGAGCAATCGCTCCGCGGTCATGCATGCGCATCCGCTTGGCCGGTGTAAATGTGCTTGCATAAATCGCCTGCTCCGGCTGCATGCCCATACGAATGGCTTTGCGAACGATACTGTTCAGATGGCCGCGACGCTGGAATGAATCCGGCATAACATCATCTGTGACGAAGCAGAAATGCTCGGACACGTCATGGCGGATCAGGTAATCGATGACTTCTTGTGTCATGGATTTCTCCTGCAGCTCAATGAACATGCCTGCTCCGATCCGTGCTACCATACCTTCAATCGTCTGATGCGTATGGTCGGAATCGACACCGCTGTATATCATCTTGTGCAAATCCAGATCCAGCAGCTTCGGTACATGGCCCTCTATAATAAGCTGCGGGTAATTATCACGGATATGCTTTAGAATTTTGTTGGTCTTGCAGTCCGGGTCGGTGATGACATCGACATAGTTCATAATCTCCCCAAGGCAGATGATGCGCTCTGTGCGCAGCAGTTCATCCATATCCTCGATTTCGATCGATCCGCCTGTCGTCTCCATTGATGTCGCTGGTACCGAACTTGGAATCGCGTAAAACATATCTGCCACGCAATTGCGGCTCGCCTTGATCATCTCAGTCACGCCTTCAAGGCCGAACACATTGGCCATCTCATGCGGTTCCGGTACAATTGTCGTTACGCCATTCTTGATGAGCCCGTGAGAGAATGCTTCGGGTGTAATCATCGTACTTTCAATATGAAGATGAATGTCAATCAGGCCGGGGATCATGTAACGGCCTTGACCGTCCATGATTTCACCCGCCTCGAAGCTCTCCTGGCCCCGCTGCCCGATGTACAAAAATTTGCCGTCCAGCACAGCCGCATTGCCTTGCTCAAAACGCTTGAAATAGCTGTTATAAATCCGGACGTTTTCAATTAATAAATCCACGCGCATGCTGTCTGCACCTCCAAGTAAGCTTAGGCTACTCCACCAAAATCAGTTTCTCTACAGGAAAGAGCACGCGAACCTCTTGGCCGCTGACATAAGGCTGTTCCATTTCTTTATTGACAGTAAACTCGCCAAGCTCTGTATTCACCACGTACTGGTAGCTCCGTCCGAGGAAGGTGCTCACCTTCACGCGCCCAGTTACCACATTGGCACCCAGATCGATTTCATCAGATGTGCCAAGCTTGAGATCATCCGGACGAACAGCTCCTTTGAGTCCCTTTTGCGCCCCGCGTCCTTCGCCCTGAATCGCCAGGAAGGAATGTCCGCCTGCTTGAAGCTGAATTTCACGCCCGTTCTCCTGCCTGTTGTCAAAGGAGATAAAATTGTTAAAGCCGATGAAGCGCGCAACGAATTCCGTCTTCGGATATTTGAAGATTGTAGAAGGCGCGTCAAGCTGCTCGATAATCCCTTTGTTCATAATCGCGACCTGATCGGAGATTGAGAAACATTCCTCCTGGTCATGGGATACATATACAGTCGTTATACCCAGCTCCTGCTGAATACGGCGGATTTCCACCCGCATGTTCACCCGCAGATTGGCATCAAGGTTACTGAGCGGCTCATCGAACAGCAGCAGATCAGGCTCGATAACGAGTGCCCGTGCAATCGCCACACGCTGTCTCTGACCGCCGGAGAGCTCCTTCGGGAACCGTTGCTCGAAGCCGGTCAGGTTGGCAACCTCCAGCATTTTGCGGACGCGGCGGTCAATGTCCGCCTTGCTCACCTTGCGCAGACGCAGCCCGAATGCGACGTTGTCATAGACAGACAGATGCGGGAACAGCGCATAGCTCTGGAATACAAAGCCGAAGTTGCGCTTGTTGACCGGCACACGTGTATAGTCCTTGCCGTTCAGCGTGAAGCGGCCGTCCTTGGCTTCGAGGAAGCCTGCGATCAGACGCAATGTCGTCGTCTTGCCGCAGCCGCTTGGGCCGAGCAGCGAGATTAGGCTTCCTTTTTCGACGGACAGGTTAAAATCTTTCAAAATATATTGCTGGTCATAGGCGACAGCTATATTTTCCAGGGTTAGCATGGCCATGGATGCACGCCTCCATTATCGTTTGGTAAAGTAGGACAACCCCATCAGACGCTCGATCAGGAACATCAGCACTGCTGTGAAGAGCATCAGCAATACGGAGATTGCAGCGATCGTCGGATCAAAGTTGTTTTCAACATAAAGCAGCATTTGGATCGGGAAGGTACTGATTCCAGGTCCGGTCATGAAGACCGAGATGTCAACATTGTTAAAGGACTCCAGGAACGCAATCAGTACAGCAGCAATGATCCCCGACTTGATATTCGGCAGTACGACAGTGAAGAATGTCTTCAGTCTGCCTGCTCCAAGGCTAAGTGATGCCTCTTCCACAGCAAAATCGAAGTTTGCAAGGCTGGAGGCGATAACCCGGATAATAAACGGCAGCATGATGACGGTATGACCGAGCAGAAGCGCCGTATACACCGGCAGGTTATAGGTGATGATGACGTACTTGAGCATTGTAAAACCAAGCACGATACCGGGAATCAGAATCGGTGATATAAAAATCGCATTCAACGCGTTCTTGCCCTTGAACTGGAAGCGGCTCAGCGCATAAGCAGCAGGAAGCCCCAGCAGCAGGGCAAGCAGGTTGCCCGCAAGCGATACAAGAATGGACGTGATAAAAGATGTCTTGAACATCGAAACTTCAAAAATATTCTGATACCACTTGAGTGAAAAGCCCGTGGGGGGAAATTTCAGCGCACCCCCCGGCTCAAATGAGGCAATCGCAATAATTACCAGCGGTCCAAGCAGGAACAGATATATAAGAAGTGTAAACAGGCCGAGCCCGCGGTTCTTCTCTTTCATGTTTACGACCCCTTCGGATTTAATTTGGCAGCCAGCTTGTTCATCAGTGTGATAATGATGAAGGTAATCACCATCATGATTGTGGCGATAACCGAGGCCAGATACCAGTCATTGAGCGTTATGGCATTCTGGTACAGGAATGTCGAGATAACCCGCTGCTTTCCTCCAAGGAGCGCAGGAGTCGTATACGCCGTCAGACTGCCGACAAATACGAGAATGCCCCCGATAATCAGTCCCGGTACGCTAAGCGGGATAATGATCTTGCAGAATGCGCTGAACCGGCTTGCACCAAGGCTTTCCGCAGCCTTAACCAGATCAGAATCGATATTCTCCATAACACCGACCAGGGTAATAATGATGAGCGGCAAGAACAGATGGATCAGACCGATAATCATAGCTGTCGGCGTGTACAAAATGTTCAGCGGCTCCTGAATGACACCAAGGGAGAGCAGCGTGTTATTGAGCAGTCCCTTTTTTCCGAGAATAATCGTCCAACTGAATGAACGGACAACGGAGCTGGTGAGCAACGGGAAAATGGCCAGCGCCAGCAGCAGTCCCTTCCTCCGCGGGTTTTGCCGGGAGATATAATAAGCGGTCGGGAACCCAAGCGCCATACACAATAACGTTGTAATAACGCTGACACGCAGTGTAGTCCATACAATTTTCAGGAAATACGGGTCTTTAAAAAAGTGGACATAGCCTTCAACTGTGAAACGGCTCTCATGGTAAAAGGTCGAGCCTACCGTCAGGAGAATCGGTATCACCATGAAAGCAGCCAGGAACACGAGTCCGGGCAGAAGCAGTATAGCCAAGTACGATTTCTTCATGTCACTGTTCTCCTGTTCATTAGTTCGCTAACCTCGCAGGACGCGGGTGAAAAGATTGATAAATTCGTCCGCCTCTACCTCCAGGCAGACATGCACATTCGGCTTCACAGACAGCCGGTTTTGGAAATCACACACGGTCTGCCCGTCGCACAGCTCGCTGCGCGTTTCTACATCTACATAATAGTGCCTGGTCTTAACCAGATCGGGATTGATCGCCACGCCTACTGCGAGCGGATCATGCATGGCACAAGCTCTGACACCATTGCGCTCTTGATAGCGCTGCAGGTAATCCGCCGTGCTGGCCCGTACATAGCGGGCAATTTCTGTATCTCCCAGAGAATCGATGTGCTCTTCTCTCAGCAGCGCCTTGCGGGTCACATCCAGGCCAACGAGCTTGATTGAAGCGAATCCGGCCCAGAATATATGCTTGGCCGCTTCCGGATCTACATAGATATTGTACTCAGCAGTCGGGGTTACATTGCCGAAGCCCTGGACGACGCCGCCCATTACAATGACTTCTTTCACCTTCTGAACAAGCTCCGGGTATTTCATAATGGCAAGTGCCAGATTCGTCATCGGCGCCGTCATAATCAGGGTAATCTCACCCGGATGCTTGCGGACCTGATCGATGATGAAGTCCACCGCATGCCCATCTTCCGGCTGCTTGCGTTGCGTCATATCATTGAGGGCTCCGCCGAGGCCATCCTTGCCATGAACCCGGTGTTCAAAATATGTGCTGCGGAGAATCGGCTTTCCGGCTCCCTGCACGACAGGTATATGCTCTGCTCCTGCCAGCTGCAAAATTTTGCATGTATTGGAAGTCGCCTGTTCTACGGATACATTGCCGTTAACTGTCGTGATACCGAGAATATCCAGCTCGCCGCTGCGGATAGCAAGCAGCAGCCCGAGCGCGTCATCTACCCCCGTATCTACATCGAGAATGACCTTCTTGTTCATTTATTGATCCTCCCTATGCCCGAAATAAAACAAGGGTACATGCGCAACATATACCCTTGTTGTTAAGCATAAACGGCAGATTTCGTCGTTCACCGTTTAATGAAGCTGCGTCTTATTGGGTTATTTCACGGTTGAAGCGGTCGATCCAGTTTTTAAGGTTCTCGTTTACAGATTTCATATCGAGCTTGATCAGCTTCAGAATGGTGTCTGCACCGTAAGTAATCCCTTCAGCCTCTTCAGCGCTCAATGTTACTTTCATGTTTACCGGAGAATCGATTTTCGCTTTCGCAGATTTCTCCTGGAACTCCTGGCTCAGGTGCCAGTTGATGAAGTCTTCAGCCAGTTCTTTGTTTTTGCTGCCTTTTACGATGTTCACCGTGTTCATGATTGCATAAGCACCTTCAGATGGTGTTACAAACTTTGTACCGGGAACAGCAGTTTTCAGATCCTTTACATACATCTCCATAATTGGACCTGCAGCGATTTCGCCCTGGGTAAACATGTTCACAAAGTCAGAAGTTTTATCGTAGTATTTGACAACACTTGGGCTCAGCTCTTTCAGCTTGGCCATCGCCTGATCTTCATTGAAATCTTTGTTGCCGGCAACGCGGGAAGCAGCATCCAGAATCATCGGGCCGCTTGTTGAGGTAATGTTCGGAATCGTCAGCTTCTTGGACAGCTCAGGGCTCCACAGATCGCTCCAGGATTTGATTTCCTTGCCGCCAAGCTCTTCAGGGTTATAAGCAATACCCAGTTGGCCGATTGTGTAAGCCGGACCGAAGTCCTCGCCAAGCGGAGCTTGAGCAACTTCATAGATGTCCTTCAGGTTCGGGATGCGGCTGCGGTCGATTTTTTCGAACAAGCCAGCTTCAATACCTTGTTGCGCATAGTAGTCAGACAAATAAATCAGGTCTACAGCAGAACCGCCAGTTTTAACTTTGTTCAAACGGTCAGCATTGTTGCCAGCCTCGACTACAATTTTGACATTGTGCTCCTTCTCAAATGGCTCATACAGCTCTTTATTGAAGAAGTCAGCGGAGAATCCCCAAGTCGAGATCACGAGCTTTGTCGCTTCACCCTTTGGTGCGTTGCCTGCTCCTCCTGTATTTTCCGGTTTTGCCGCATTGCCGCAGCCGGCAAGCACCACCCCTAGGATCGTTAATGATGCCAATCCTTTTACCCACTTTTTCATCTTGAAAGTCCTCCCTTAATGTACTAGCTCTATAGTGGTCAATCTTAAACCCCTAGCCGGTGTTGCTGTGTGATACCCGTATTATTCGTACAGGCACCGAAACTATACATTTACCCCAAGGTCTTCCAACAAAAAAAGAAAAGCACACTTGTTGTAGAAAAAGTTCTTCTAAACAAGAGCACTTTTCGTTGTAAACAACGTAAAGAGACATCCGCCTCGCTTAATTTGGTTCCCTCTTAAGATAAATCAAAAGAGTGACGCCAACGCTTGTTATTCAGTTTCGTGAAGAATCACATTCGTGATAGCCCGTTGAGTCGGAGGGTCATAATCCCTTAGCACTACTTCAATGGATAATCCCAGCTCTTGCTCCAGCCGTTCGCGAATCTTCCGCTTATAAATCACAGACATATGATAATCCACTTCATACTTCAGCGCGGGAGCCTCGTCCTCCAGCGCATTGGAGCGCGGCGACCGGCGGTGCTTGGCATGAATCGTAATAACCGAATGATCGATGGATACCTTCAGCATCGTCGTTCCTACTCCGAACAGCTCTTTGGCAATTTCGTTGTAGATGTGACTGAGCTTCTTCCTGTTCTCGCTCGAGTCGATCAGGGTCATGTGAGAGAATCACCTACTGATATAGTTTAAATCAAGTTTAAAAGCTAGTATTCATAATACATAAGATTATTGAATAAATCAAGCAATAGTTCGGATTTTTGCATAAGAAAAAGAGAAAAATCCCAGTAATACATTCTTCAACACGTGATTTACGAAATATCTTCCGTTATCTGTCTCTGGAGTCAGGAATATTAAACAAAATAGCCCCACCCCGGCGCATCCATGAAGTAATGAATGCTAGTGGTCTCTTCTGCCTTCGTCCAATTGCAATACCATCAGTTCTTCATCCCAATATCGATCTCCATATTTCAAAGCATTCCGCTCCGTCCCGTAAACTGTAAATCCGCCACTGTCATACAATCGCTTTGCTGCGGTATTGTTTGAGATTACGGTAAGATAAATCAGTGCCCGCACCTGAGGAGATCATCTGTCTCGCTGAGGACATGCACAGCAAAAAAGCCAATCATTGTGATTGGCTGGTAAGCTTCCATGTAACTCAGCGAATGGCATCAACGTTGCAAGCGGAAGATACAACCGAATGGTATCCGTCATTTTTCAGCAAGAAATTTCTGTACCCAGGGTCCGATCAGACTGGCCGTATCCTCCAGAATCGTCAGGTGCTTTTCTCCAGGAACAATCTGGGCGGTCGACTCGTCCCTGACCTGCTTGGCCAGATCCGCAAATTTTACAACCTTGTTCGGGTCCATGACCTCATCTCCCGCTCCAACCCATAAGCCAAATGGACGATCGATTCGCGCTACCTCCTCAGACGGCTTGCCCGGATTTAATGCCAGCGACATAATGACGCTGTTATATTGCACGAGACCAATATCGGATTCCATCTGCTCTTCCGAATAGTTGTACTTGACCCCGATTGCATGGCCTTTAAGCAAACCGAAGGTCAGCGCGTGGGCGATATATGCCTTCTGGCATACTGTTGCAAAATGCCCGTTGTCCTCATAAATGGTATTCGACTTCAGTCCAAAATCCGGCGCGACAAACAGGTAGCCATTGACGAACTCATGCCCCGGGGAATTAATGTAGTTGACGATCAGTCCGGCCCCGGCCGAATGTCCGCCCAGAAAGACCGGCAAGGAAGGAAATTCATTATGCGCCGTCCCAATCATTAATGTGACATCATCATATATTTGCTGCAGACTTGGGGCATCCCCGCGTTCGCCCCCGGATAATCCATGCCCCCTGATATCCGGCAAATACGTGGCAATGCCATATTTCTCGCTTAATCCGATGCCGACCGGCTGATAGCCTGCCCCGCTGTTGGCGCCTGATCCGTGATAAAAAATTACAACTGCTTTCGGGTTGGCCGGCGAGTAGTTTCGATAAGCAATTTGAGTATGATCGCTCGCTTCCGTATACCGGACGTGATCGGTGACAAGCCGGCTCGCCGTATTTTCACCTGCTTCTCCCTCTCCTACCGATGACACATCCGATGCGATATCCGGAAATTTACAGGCAGAAAGAGGCGTAGCAGCAAAAGCCAGAATACCAACCACAATTACACATATAACCGAGAGGATAACCAGCAGCACCCTTTTCAACAGTCTCATTCCCTTATCTTCCTCCCAGCAATTTGAATCCGTCTTTGAAGATGGCCTCTCTTCCGGATCAGCGGATTCCAAACCATTGCCTGGTCTCCGCACTGCTCAGCCTCCAAATGACAAGAACAGGCAAGATTATACCGAGCAAAAATCCGACACTGCTCCAAATTGCGTACTCAATTACTCTCAAAACAATCATGAGCACGCACAGCACCAAAGTGCCATTACGTCTGGCAGCAGTTGGCGTGTTCAACTGAAGCCCTGCCCATAGTGCCGCGGTGCCGATAAGAATCATTGCGGCAGAAACGATTTTCTTCACGATTCCTGTATCTCCTATGGCCAGAAAACCGTTGACAACATTCACTAACGCAGCAAGATACAATAATATCTGAACCGCCGTTATTGCAGACGGCTTTTTGGCATTGCCCGATGCATCCATAGCTTTGCCCGCTCCTTTGTCTGTAAATTCGCCGGGATGCTTCTTAAGCGAAGGCATCGAATCCGGAAAGCATCCTCTTAATGTAAAATCACACGAAATGGCAAAAGTCTGAAACTTATTTTTCCCTCTTTGTACCTTTACTAATCATTTTTTGACACAAAAAAAGAACAGGAATCCAAATCCTGTCCATTCTTTTCGGTTATGCAAGTTAAAAATGATGCTGAACTCAGCTTTGCTTTCCTCGTACCTGTACTTGCGTATAGCTGGAGATTTCCACCAAATTCTCATCGAGGTCCCGGATATAAATAGATGTGATCGGCCCGAGCGCACCCGTACGCTGCACAGGTCCCAGTTCAACAGGCACTCCCTTTTTCTTTAAATGCTCAAGAACACTTGCAGGCGGATCGATTGTAATCAGGCAGAAATCGCCTGATCCCGGGGTCGGATACTTCGCTTTGGGATCGATTTCCTTGCCTACTTCCTGAAAATTAATTTTTTGCTCACCGAACGAAGCTGCCTTGCGGTCCTGTCCGAAGGTCACAATTTCCATGCCCAGCACTTCATTGTAAAATTTGCATGATTTCTCGACATCCTTGACTGTAAGAACCAGATGATCCAGCCGTGAAATTTTCACCTTCATTCCCTCCAATTAACAATAAGTACTCAAATCAAATACCGGACTAACATTTCCTTCACTATTCTATCATATTCATTAAACCAATTATCCCGGGACATGAACTGATCAAGAATATAATTAAAGTTAATTTCAATATTGCTGCCTGCATAATACTGACCAATGTAAATATGAAGAACTGCAATATGATACAACCTGGTCAAGAGAAGCAAATGACGAATTTCCTCCATGGACGCTTTGCAATGCCGGGCATAGCCCTGAATGAAGGCTTCCGCCATCGAAAGCGAGCCATTTGACACTTGAAGAATATGATTGAAGCTGATTGCAAACTCCATAAATGCAATATCATACGAAGCAAAATCGAAATCCAGCACCCCGCTGATTTTTCCGTTCCGGGACAACAAATTAAAGGCCAGCACATCATGATGAACAAGCTGCGCAGGCAGTTCTTTTAATTTTTGAACAGATTGCTCCACATGGGCTGCCATATCCCTGTAAAAATTTATCTGCGATTTAGATAGATGGAATGGAGGGCTTCGAAAAAAAGAAGCAATAGCCTCCCGGCTAGCAAGCGGATGAATGCTATAAATTTCGGTAAATGGAGTTCCCCGGCAGTCTGTCCTGGAGAGATCAAATTCGGCAAGTATCGAAGAAATTTCCCCAACTACTGTGCCAAAATCAACCGCTTGTTCACGCTCTGATAAATCTGGCGGACTGCCTTCGAGAAAGGTAACAACCACGCCAAGCCTGCCATCTTCAAATTGGATGTAATCATCCCCGGATCGTGCCGGAAGAAACTCCGGTACCTGAAATGAGGCTCCGCTATTACATAAATAGGAAGTAATCTGAGCTTCAAAACGAAGGCTCTCCGCATCCTTCGTATACTTGTTATAAATCCGCATCACATAATTGGAGCCATCGACATTTAGAATGCGGGTCTGATTGGTAAGACCAAACGGAACTGGTTCGATGCAATAACTGGTGGAGTGGAAATATTGATGAAACAACCGGGTGAAATAATTTTGCAATAACATCCCTCCTCAATTTGATATCTGCCCTAACAACTTTCTGAGTCATGCCTGCATTGTAAAAGGATATATTCAGTGCTGCATTTAATAGTTTAAAGTTAACTTTATTTTGATAAAAGCTTGAACATGTACATCAAACATGGATTCATAGACTTACTCCCAATTTATTGGTAAAAAAAAGATTTCTCCCCCGTTATAACGTAAATGTTATTCATATATATTTTCTTGGGCTAACGGAAAAAGTTATTATGATTCAAGGGTAAGCGGATATATGGAATTGCAGATTTACAGAGCACAAGCAAGGAATACCGCAGCCGTATTTCTCGTTTGTGCTGCACGACCGCTAAGAAACTTCCATCTGATTTTGGAGATAAAACATAATTCCCGCCCTGTCTACATCCGAAAAGGAAAGCGGATTATCATCCATTAACCTTCGCAGGTCAACGGCTTTTATCCATCTGGGGTCACTTGTTTCATCGCCTGTCTTAACAAGCTCCCCTTCTGCCCTGCAGCGAAAATACGCGCCAACAGAATCAATTGGGCCTTTGATTGTCTGGTAGACGGAAAACGGACGGATACACTCCACTTCCATAGAAGGATCAATGCCAGCCGTGTCTATCCGGGTATGTTCGCCTTCGATTTCCACAACATCTAATCCGGTCTCTTCCTTGACTTCTCTGACCAGCGCAGCTGTCCATGATTCATACATCTCGATTCTCCCGCCAGGAAGCTCTATTTGCTGCGGCCAGCCCGGCTTGTTTCGCGTCTGAATCACGATTTCGGTATGACCTTCAAATGACCGTTCGATAATGGCACGGGAATTGACATAAAACATGTTTGGCACACCTGCCTTTATAATAATAGAAAAAATTACTTTTTATGGGTTATAAAAAGAATACTCATTCATATATATTTTTTAGGCTAAAGAATTAGCTTATTGAGTTATTTATGAGAGGAGGGAAGCCGGGCTTTACAAAATTCAGGTTCAATTTTCTATAATTTCAAGGAGGAAGTAAATGAAAAAATAAGACTCATGTCGCTAATCTTTGTACTGGTATTCGCTTTCTCTGCTTTTTCGGCAACTGCCTTTGCAGAAAAAAAGGAGTATACAGGAGTTTATACACATCCGGGAGGCCATTTTAAAGTTGACTACTATTTTTTCTTTTATGGAGTATATGGGGCTTTGGAATATGAACTTTATAGAGAAACGCCGAATGGTGATGTTTTATTCCATTCTTTCTATGCAGGCAGCGGTCATTTAGAAGACTATTTTAGATATGGAACATGGTATTACTACTATATGCCTGCCGGAACTTACAAATACAAATTGACTTATCCTGCAGCATGGCCGACAGTAAGCGTAACTCCTTCCTCTTTTAATTAATCCATCTGTTTCATTAAGATGAAAGCCGGGTATGGGGGCGACTGCAGCGAGCTGAAACAGCTGCAGCTGTTTCCCCGCCATTTTTGTCATGCCATAGAACGAAAATTCAATCTTGAAAAGCAATCCGGATTTAGTTCGCCATAAGTCTTTCGGCAAAAGCCACCTCTGCAATCAGTCTCGGAAATTCCTCAGGTGCTGCACCACTCTCTACGGACCAGCAAGCCCCCATTGCCGTTTCGATATAGAGACATTGACGCAAAACGTTACCCGGAACATACAGATGTTTCTCCAAAATCGCGATAATCGTATTTATTTTCTCTCCCAGTTCGTCTGTTATCTCTTCATCAAATTCGTTTAATATAAATCTCGGCACATCAAAGATAGGATCGCCGATGACACCTTTCGGATCAATAATGACATATTCCTCTTCTGCCCCAAGCAATATATTGTCATGATGAAGATCACCGTGCAGCAGCAGCTTTTGAGGATACAATTCAGATAAAGCCAAACACAGTTCTTCCGCTTTCTTCATATAGGCGTACAGTTGAGGGCAATCCTCCCGCCTGCTCATATATTCTGTGATCCGGGTGACCCATTCTGCGTATGTCGGATAAACATCCTGATTCGACGGGGCTATGTGTAAATCGTGATGCAGGGAGCAAAAGACTTCCAGCCTCTTCTCCAGAGAAGCTTCTTCTCTCAAAGGGTTTCCAGGCTGTATGCGTTCTTCGAGAATAATTCCATTCTCCATATCCGCATCAAAAATTTTGCAGAACCGCCCCCCGTTATATTCGGACAGCGCGTGAAATTCTGCCAAGCTCTCCTTGGAAGAGACTCCCCCAATTTTGAGCACCGCATCCCCATGCTTTTCTGATTCGCAAGTAAATATCAGGTTTGCCGAATAAGAGGGGATAAGCTGGAATGAGGCCAACTGCCAACTGGCTTTGTAAACCTCTAAATCTCTCAAGGCTTTTTCATAAAAATCCTTGCCAAATCGTCTTCTGATCTTATCCTGTTCATCCGGCTTGAAATGATAGTTTAATTCCATAGATGAATATTTTCCCCGTTTCTATGAAGATTGGTGTACTTGTAATCGTGCGGTCAACTGTCTATCTCTTCATTTTACCCATCCAGTTCATATATCACAATGAGATTTCTATCTTGGTTCCATGACTCTTTTTGCATTTAATGATGGCAAAATAAAAGAGCCGTTCCAGCCAAACTTGCATGGCGCTGGAACGGCTCTCGCATATTTCATTAAAACTGCATGCCTTAATGAATTGCACTTCAACTTAAAACTCATTCTGTCAATTTGCTAATCCCCTATCATTAAGAACCATACACTTCAAATTCATAGAGTGAGTAGCCGAAGATGGTCGCCCGCTCCGTTGCATACACTCTCACATAACGGCCTGAACCATTGACCGTTATTTCATCAATTCCGCCATCTCCGGTTGTTGTGCTGTACAGATCGGTCCAATCAGAAGCATTATTGGATACCTGCACTTTGTATGCGGTGGCATATGCAGCCTCCCAGTTCAATTTTACCTTGCTGAGCTGCCTGCTGCTCCCCAGATCAACATAAATCCATTGCGGCTCCGCACTGTACACCGAAGCCCAGCGGGTCTCCGTGCTTCCGTCTACTGCATTCACTCCCGCAAACGGATCTTCTGATGAAGATACCGTCACTGGACGGTTTAACGCCAGATTGCTGCCCGGATTACCGCCTGGAGTCTCCGGACCGCCTGGACCGGGATTCTCCCCGCCGCCGTCACCGATTGGCGTCCAATTGTCGCCGGCAGTTACATTTTGCTGCGGATTCACTCTGACGAGCGATTTCGGCCCTACAACAGCTGTACCGGTAATACCGGAAGCATTGCGGAATGTCACGGTTACTGTATTGCTCGACGGGTTCCAGATTTCAGCGGAATATTGGCCATTTTTCTTGTAGACCGATGCCGCACTATAACCTGTAGCCCATATATCTGTCGTACGCTCCCCGAGAGAAGCCATGCTGTTAACGAACCAATACGTATTGAAAATTTCATTGCGCTGCATATCTGTTGCGGACCATTTGTTCAGAACAGCCTGCGGATTGCTCAGCGCCTGAATAGGCCAAATAATATGCTGCCACACGTTCTTCTCGCCGCCGTTGTCTGCAATAAAGCCTGCATACAGATCGGCCGCTTTTGCCTTGTTAAAGGCGTAGCTCGTCAAATACTCTGCTGTTGGCAGCCAGTGAATGCCGTATACATAGACAGGATCACCATGGAAGAACGTCCCGAAGAAATAGGAGGAACCATACACCTGCCCTACGGACTTGTGCGTCCACTGCGGCAGCCAGTTGTCGCCGTCATAGTTGAACCAGTATTGCTCTACCGACTTCAACTCGGTCGTGAAACCGTAGACCGCCGCATCGTGATAGGCCTGGTTGCCTGTCAGCAGCGCCCACATGTATTGTCCAACCCAGCCAAAGAGAGATTCTCCGGCTGCTTCCTGGTTGTTGCCGTTCTTGTTGTCCGCGTAACCGCCAGCCCAGGAATGGCCTTCATACGGGTCAAAGCTGCGGAACTGCGGATACATCGAGTCGGTACGGGACGGATTCGCATAATCGCGGATCAGATGGTCAATCATCGGTTCATAGTCCGTGCGGAACTGGTTATCGAATGTTGCCAGGACCGCAGAAGCGAATACATAATAACCGTACGTGAAGTGATGATCCGTCAGGCCATAGTTCGCCCCGAACTCACTGACTCTGTAGTACATCGTACCCCAATCATCATTGTAGTACAGGAAGTAATCCGGTTCGCCGTTCGTGTAGGTGTACCAGTCCGTCAAAATCGTACGGATACGGGACAGGAACCGGTCGCGCAATTGCGTCTCACCCATTTCATTGGCCGCCAGTACGCCCATCGCCAATGGATGAAGACGTTTGCCCTGCCAATAAGCATCTGCCGCCATCAGGTTCCCTGTCGTCTCCTGATCCAGAATGTTCAAATAATTCAGCATTTGCTGACGGGAGTATTCAGGATTGTCCGGCTCGGTAAATTGCGGCACCATGCCATAGAACCTGTCGACAGTCGTAAAGGCATTGCCCTCTCTGATTTTCAGCGTGCCGCGAATGGACGGGTAGGTCCGGGCAGTCAGCGCAGAAGTCGTCGTTTTCCATTGATGCGGGAACAGTGCCAGCAAGGTCTGATTGGAGAAGCCGGTG
Source organism: Paenibacillus pinihumi DSM 23905 = JCM 16419 (assembly GCF_000422505.1). Classification (GTDB taxonomy): domain Bacteria; phylum Bacillota; class Bacilli; order Paenibacillales; family Paenibacillaceae; genus Paenibacillus_D; species Paenibacillus_D pinihumi. The sequence continues at coordinate 100,066 of NZ_KE383866.1, forward strand.
CGCACCTGCTGTGTCTGTACCTCGAAGTTCGTCGTCACTTGGGCCGTTGCTGCATTATAATTGTAGTTCACCTTCGTATCTGTAATGAAAGCATAAGCATGCTGATGATAATAGGCCAGGTCGGCAGGTGCTGGCAAAGCAGCCAGTGACAGATAGGACTGCCCGCTGCCAAGGCGGATTTTAATTTTCGCCCCTACCTTCTGGAACACCGTTCCCGGGGGAGCAAATATGCCATAATGACGCGTTTGCGGAACCGCTTGCGGACTGCCGTCCACATTGGCAATCGTCAATCTGATATGGTCTCCCGTATACGTCGCGCCATCCTGTGCCAGAATGGCGTTGCCATTGCCGGCTACGGCCTGGCTGACTGCCGGAGCGTAGATTTCTACTGCATTCGGATCAGAGAAACGGCTGAACAGGTATGGCGAGCCTTTTGTGAAGGTAACCGCCATCTTGTCTGTGTTGTCGTCGCTTAATGCAGCGTGGACGGAGAAATCCCCGTAACCGTTTACACGAGTAGACATTTTGGACGTATTGATATTGCTGGACATCAGGTACAAGTCAGGAGTGCCGTCGGCATTGACTGCACGGCCGTCACTGCTGAGCCACCCCGCTCCCGGATTAAGTATACCTAGCCCTTGCGGGGTGAATTCTGATTTCAGCGGCAGTGTAATAATCGGATCACCAAGCTTCTTCACCATAAGAGATTGCCACCAGCCGTTAGAATCAATAGGCGTCGTTACGCTCGCCGCCTTGTTAGCCGGATATTTCGGTTGCGGCATCTGGATGTCCCTGGTCAAGTAACTTCCTGCTCCTGCCTGAACCACAACTGGTGTCGGCAAGGCAGGGATGCTATGAACCGGCTTCGGATGGCCTTCCACATAGTCGTACACTTCAAAATCAAACAAGGAATAGCCAAAGCTCGATGCGCGACTGATCCCCTTCATGCGGACATAGCGGCCGGAAGTATAGACCGGAATATCCTGCTTGCCGCCATCGCCAAGCATCTCACGGTAGACCGTCGTCCAATTGGAAGCGTCATCAGAGACATCCAGATCAAAGATACGCCCTGCTGATTCCCAGTTCAGCACGATGCGGCCGATTGTCCGCTTGCTGCCCAGGTCCACATAAATCCACTCATTATTCGTATGATTTGATCCCCAGCGGGTCGCGGAATTGCCGTCCACTGCATTTTGAGGCAATGTAGCGCCTGGCGGCAAATAGTCGGACTGCTCATAGGAGGATGCCGTTACCGGGCGGTTAAGCGCTGCATTCGGCCCGTAATTCAATGGCGGCTGATTGACGCCCCCGGTGCCGTAAATCTCCAGTTCATGGATGGAATAGCCGTAAGGGGAAAGCGCCCGCTGAAGCCCAAGCACACGGACGAAACGTCCATTGCCTGACACCGTCAGCTCATCAAGACCTCCACTTCCGGTTGTAGTGGAATAGATATCCGTCCAGTTCATTTCGTCATTGGACGTCTGTACTTTATAAGAAGTGGCGTATGCGCCCTCCCATTGAATTTTCACTCTGTCAATGACAGCCGGAGCTCCCAAATCAACATAAATCCACTGCAGATCCTTGCCCCACTCACTTGACCAGCGGGATCCCGGATTGCCGTCTACCGCCAAATTAGCTGTGTTTCCGCCTTCTGATGAGGATGCATACGCCGTACGATTCAACGACAGCAAATACGAATCCGCCGCATACGTTTTCACCGGCGCCGGCACAGCAGCCAGCGTCACCACCAAAGCCGCAATCAGTGTATACAGCATTCCCTTTCTTACCCAGCCTCTACCTTTCATTTTCCTTCTCAAGTCCATCAGAATCCTCCTTCTAAAATATAAGATATTTATCGCAAGCAGCCGCTCCTCCCCCCAGAGGCAGCAGAAGCAGCTGCGGTTGCGTGAATCCATGTATGATTATTCGTTTGGGTTTAAAACAACTCCACTTCATACAGCGAGGGACCATACGGTTCAAGTCCTTTGGCTGTCATATAAATTCTTACATATCGTCCCTCTGCATTGTTAAGTAGAACAGTCTCTGTGAATTTGCCATTAACAGCAAGGGTACGATCAAGCGATTGTACAGTCTGCCAGTCAGCACTATCTGCTGACAGGTCACTGCTTTCCGGAGCCGTCTGAATCAGCAATGCCCGCGCATAGGCTGTCTCCCATACAAGCCGGATTGACTCCAGTGTTTGTGTAGATTCCAAATCAATATATATCCATTCCGGCTGGAAAGGCGGCAGCTCGTTACGCTGCCAGTCCGCTTCCCAGCGGGACCCGGAATCGCCATCCGTCACAAATTGCGGGTTAAGGCCGCTTGAAGCTGCAACCGGCTTACGGAGCGCCAAATTCTGCGGCTCTGTCACCGGCTGAATGACTTCTGCCGGGTCATATCCATCAGCTTCAACAGTAATCGTGTAGCTGCCGGCTGTCAAAAACAACTCCGCTGAAAGGATCAGCTTGCCGGAAATGAGTGTGTACTGATCTTCAGCAGTCAGTTGGCTTCCATTCACATATACTGCCTGAACGGCATGCTCCCATTCGGTATCGGACGGGAATACAAGCTCCATCGGCTGCCCGATCCGGTTATTGGAATCGTCAGCAATCAATGCTGGCGGACTCTTGAGCGCCGGACCAGCTGCTTTCCCATACACTTCGAATTCCCACAAGGAATACCCCCACTCCGTGCCTCTGGCGGTACCGAGCAAGCGGACATGTCTGGCTTCTTCACCATTAAGCTCAATTCGCTTCAGTCCCGCGCTGCCGTTTGTTTCCGAATAAATATCGGTCCAATCCGATTCGGACGGTGATGCAGCGGAAGAAACCTGAAGGTTATAAGCTTTAGCGAACGCACCTTCCCAATGAAGAACCACGCTTTCCAAGACATGAACCCGGCCAAGATCAACCGCGATCCACTGCGGATCGGATGGATCGGATTCCCAGCGCGTGCCTGAGTTGCCGTCGAATGCATTTGCTGCTGCCTGTCTGGCGCTTGAAGCGCTGGCTGTCTTGTGAAGTGCCACATTCGCCGCATCTGTGCGAATCTCCTGTGTAATCTCGGCAGGCCCGTAACCGGATGCCAAGATAGAGATTGAATAGCTCTTCGCTTTGCTGAACAAGGAGGAGTCAAGTGTTATCTTCCCTGCTTCAATGTGAATCTTGTCGGCCGGGACAGGGACGCCGTCCAAGATGACCGCTTCAATTGCTTGCCGCCAAGCCTCCAGATCGGCAAACTCAAGTTCAATATGCTGTCCAAGCTTGTTATCGGATTGATCGGCTGCAAGTACTGGAGGCGCTTTGACCTCCTTAATGGAGACATCGTCGATAAAGATCGTATGCGGCTCATCCGGCGTAACCGTCCCGCCCTCAATGACATTGCCTAGCAGGAATTTAAGCGACAGCGTTGTCGCCCGGGCAGGCTGCATGCTCTTCGTGAATACAGCCGATGCGTCCCCTGTTAGCGAGAATGCATCCTGCTGATTACTGTTGTAGCCTCCCAGTTCAACGAGAAACGGGCGGTCCGCAGACGACCATGCACGAAAGCTTAGCTCATAAGACTTGCCTGCCTCCAGCTTAATGCCGCTTTGCATCAATTGCGTCGACCATGATACCGGTACGCCCCATTGTGGATGCAGGCCTCCGTGATAGTAAATATCCATTCGGGCGGCACCATCTTCCACAGCAAATTTGGAATCTCCGCCTTCTCCCATCCAATGCTCCCAATCTGCAGTCCCGCGGGCAAATCCGCCGTTCAACACCAGATTGCCGTCACTTGCAAGCACCTGCTGCTGAATGGTCACATCCGCGAAGCCGCTTGCTTTTACGGTAATCCTGTAGAGCTTGTCGACTGGCATTGCACTTGGCGCGATGCGGATCATGCCGGAAAGTACCTCGAACTGCCCGGATTCAAGCCTGTTTCCGTCAATCCATATTTCGGAGACGGCTGTACGCCATTGCGGATGATCTGCAAATCGCAGCTCCACCGTTTGGCCTGCAAGCGCCCCTTCAGGACTTGTCATCAAGGTGGGCGGGCGCTTGACCGGCGCATTCTTGACCTCCAGCACAACATCATCAATAAACAGATCATGCGCACCCGCCGGACTATGTGCCGTTTTGCCGAGCAGCAGTTTGAAGGTCACACTGTCATCGGCAGCCATTTTGAATTCATAATGATAGGTCTTCCAATCCCCTGTCACCTGTATAGAGCCGGAATCAAATCTGCGCGTGTAGGACGCATTTTCCAGTACGGCCTCCATATCCCGGGCTGCCGTTGATCTGGCACGGAAGGACAACACATAGGTCATTCCCTTGGAAAGCGGCAGGTTCTCCTGCATCAGCATGACATTCCAGGCTTCGGAGCCTGCGTTTGCAATGGCAATCTTCGCAACGCCGTCTTCTGCCGTAAATGCAGCAGCAGCACCCTGGGTGAACGGCACCCAGCCCGTGAGGCCTGCTGAGAAATCGCCATTATCCAGCGGGAACAGCTCCACCCCTGAATAATCAACATTGTGGTTCGTCGTACGAATCAGCTTTACATTATCTAATGTAAGTGTTGAATTGGCGCCTCCAAGCTCGAACACAAGCACTGCTTGCCGTTCAGTTTCATTTGGCGGTACGGTGAAGACCAGCTCCCGCTGTGACATATTGGTATCCAGCATGACCGCCTCATTTGCCAGATAGACGACTGAGCCGTCACGGTTCAGAAGCTTTACGCCAATTGTGCGGGGTGTCAGTGCTTTCGCATCAAAGGTCAGCTTGTATTCATCATTTTGCAGCAATTGAAGGCCCTTCTGAATCAGACGAACCGAGTCAATCGCACTCCCGCCATCCTTAATGTTGAGCTCCAGCTGTCTTCTCACCGGATCAACAGCCGCCAGTGCTGAAGCGCTGCCTGATTGCTCAAGCTCCCAATATTTCATCCGGTCCACTGTCCCCAGATCGAACGAACCGTTATAAATGTGGTTGCCGTTATCGAGCGGCTCTTTGGCGGCATTTGGTTCGGACAGGACATCCACTTCCCTGAGCACCGCATTTCCGATCCAGACTGCATTTGTATTCAGCCCAAGGTTATACTCCAGACGGGCGGTCAGGTCGGTAGCCTGCTCCATAACAAAACGGTAGGTGTATCGCTGCACCGTATCTTTCAGCGGCACATCAAAATTATCCGAATATGCAGCCCAGCCGTTGTCGTCGTCTCCGCCGAATTTAACGCTGATGGAACGGGCAGCAGCAGCCTTCGCATCAAAGCTCAGCTCATAGATGCGCCCCTTTACCAGCGTTGCATATTGAATAAGCTGAAGCGCATGAGCCGCGTTGCCGCCACTCGTAATTGTTGCCTTCGCAAATTTTTTGCCTTCAATCGTATCGATATTAACCGATCCTGCACCACCAAAATTGCTCGTATGCAGGAAGTTCCAATAGAGCGGATGCAGCGGTGTATCCAATGAAGCAATGTCTGTAATCCCATGCTCGAAATTCAGATCATAGAGCAGATTGCCATCTGCCTCCGGCTTCCCGTTATCCGGAATCGGCTCCTTCACGATGACAGGCTCGGCTGGCTCCAGATAATCGCGCCCGGTCAGCTCATATACCCGCACATAGTCCACTTCCATCCTGGCCGGGAGCACAGATGGATCAGGCAGCCTGTTACCGTCGTACATCCCGCCAACCGCCAGATTCATAATCATATAGAACGGTCTGTCAAATGGAGCCGGATATGCATATTTGTCCGGTTGCCCCTGCTCCCAGCTATACCAGTCATTCACCGTCTGATAGAGCTGCCCGTCTACATACCAGCGGATTTCGCCCGGCTCCCACTCTACCCCATACGTATGAAAGGTCTCGAAGCTCTCCCCTGCCGGGAACTTGTAGGAGGCTCCGGTCGACTTGTTATTCGGCCATTGCTTTCCATAATGTATCGTGCCGTCAACCTCTCCCGGCAGTCTCCCTCTGGCTTCCATAATATCCAACTCACCCGATGAGGCCCAAACACCGTATTCACTATCCTTCGGCATCATCCAGAAGGCCGGCCATAATCCCTGTCCTGCCGGAAGCTTCATCCGCGCCTCGAATTTTCCGTAGGCCTTCGTAAAGGTGTCCGCGGTGAACAACCGTCCTGATGTATAGCTTTTGCCGCCATAGCCGTCGCCCTTGGCTTCAAGGATGAGCTTGCCATCCTGTACCTTGATATTTTCCTTCCGATAATACTGCTGCTCGTTATTTCCCCAATCGACCAGTCCGTAATCGGACCCGGTCCCCTGCTGATAGCCCCATTTGTCCAGGTCTACGCCATTTGTATCCAGATTGTCCCCGCTGCCGTCGAATTCATCCTGCCACACCAGGCTCCACATAACCTTTTCTTCGATCTGCTGGGCGACTTCTGTCTGTTCATAGCCATCGGCACGAACAATAATCCGATAACTCCCCGCTTCCGGGAACAGGCTGTAGTCCAGCGTCAGCTTGCCTGAAGACAACTTATAGGAGGAAGGTTCCACAGCTTCATTATTAACAAGTACGCTGCGAATGGCCTGCCTCCAGGCGGCATTATCTGTGAACGTAATGTCGATATCGTAGCCAACTGCATTGTCAGCAGCATCAGAAGTCAGGGAAGGAGCAGCCGGGAGGCTGATATCATTCCCCGGCTTCACCTTCTCCCCTGCCGCTTCCTTCGCCCCCTTCACCTCCAGGCGGATATTATCGAACCAGACATCATGCGCACCCGGTACGCCTTCAGCCGGTTTGCCAAGCAGAAACTTCAGACCGGTGATATCATCCTTATCCGGTGTGAACTCGCTATGATACGTCTGTGTTGTGCTGTCTAACTGCACCTTCCAGTTCAAATAACGATGATAGCTGTTGTTCTCTGCCGCCACCTCAATATCTCTGGGCATTGTCGAGCGGGCATCGAAGGAGAGGATATAGGTTTTATCTTTGTACAGCTGAACCGGCTCTTGAATGAGCATGACATCCCACGGGTTAACCCCGTGGCTCTCAATAGCCGCCTTCAGCCCGCCGTTGACCACTTCTATAACTGCGCTAGAATCGCCTTCATAATCGCCTTGAACATGCCTGCTCCAGCCGTTCATTCCGTCTGTAAAATCACCATTGCGCAGCGGAAATGCTTTGGTCCGCGCATCTTTCAACTCAACGCGCACCTGTCTGACTGACACTTCATGCGCATTCAGCTGGGCTGCACCTTCCAGCTTGCCGAGCAGCAGTTTGAAGGAGGTTGTCAAGTCCGCTGTTACCGGCAGTTCATAGCTGAACGTCTGCCAGTCTTTTGTCAGGTTCACATGTTCAGATACATAACGGTGATTTTCGGCATCAACCACGATTTCGGCGCCGCGTTCCGCCGTTGATTTCAAGTCCGCCGATACCACATAAACTTGCCCCTTATGCAGCGGGAAATCATTTTGCATGAGCATGATATCCCATGGATTGTTGCCCTCGTCATCAATGCCGATTCGCATTTCTCCGTCTTCGGCTTTTAATTCCGCCTTGGAACCATAGCCGTCATACCGTCCCTGCACATGCTCGCTCCAATTGGTTTTGCCAGCTGAAAAATCTCCGTTCTTGAGCGGGAACTGTTCCTCAAGCGGCAACTCACCTATATGGTTATCCGTCAGCCGGATAAGACGAATATCTTCAATCGCAAGCCCTGCCTGCTCACCGCCAAGCTGGAAGACCAGCTTGCCGCCAGAATCATTACCGCCGGCTGCTGTTGTAAAGTTCGCTGTCACATCCTGCCACTCTGTAGTCAAGGCAAGCTTTTGCATATCGGCAGCGGCAGTACCGTCCTCTTGCTGAAGCGCGGCACGAATACTGCGCGGTGTATCCGCTTTTGCTTTGAACGTTAATTGATAGTCATTTTCTTCAATGAGCTGAATGCCGTTCTGAACGAGCCTGATTGATCCAGGCTCTGAACCGCTCTTGTTGATCGCGATATGAAGCTGCCCTTCTTTCACGGCAGCACTTGCTGCTGTGCCCGTATCCGTTTCCAATTTCCAATAGGTCATCCGGTCCATACGGCCGAGATTGAATTTTCCGTTATAGACATGGTTGCCGTTGAGCGGCTCTTTAGGCGCATCTTCACGGAAAGGGTCTGTCTCTTCTGTCTCCACCAGCTTCACATTGCCGATCCAGACCGGACTCCGGTTAAGCCCTAGGTTAAATTCCAGCCGTGCCAGCACATCCGTATCCGGCATCATCTGGAATACCAGCTCATAGCTTTGCACCGCTGTACCCAGTTTGGCTTCCAGAGTATCGGAGTAAGAGGACCATCCGCGCGTCTCTCCCCCGCCCAGCTTAACTGCAAGATTGCGGCTGCTGTCCGATTTTGCATCGAAGCTCAGCTTATACCAGCGGCCCTTGCCCAGCGTCACATTCTGAATAAGCTGTATAGCATGCGCAGCATTGCCGCTATTGCTAATATCGATTTTAGCAAACGGCTTGCCGTCAACTTGATCTTTGGTGATTGTGCCGCTTCCACCAAACGTATCAATCGTGACAAAGTTCCAATATTGCGGGTCCAATCCAACATTCGGCTGTGTGATGGCTTTCGGGTCACGGCTGTATGAAGGATCATAGACCAGATTTCCGTCTATTGGCTGTTTGACACCTTCAGGCAGCGGCTCCTTGACAACGACCGGCTCCTGCGGCGTACGGTAAGGAATACCATCAAGCTCATAGACCCGTACATAGTCAACTTCCATCGTGGCCGGCAGCAGATCATCTGTCGGCATGACACCATTATCGTAATTTCCGCCGATTGCCAGATTCAGAATCATATAGAAGGGCTTATCAAATGGTGCGGGATAGGCAAACTTGGCAGGCTGATTTGCGCCCGTGCTGTCCCAATTATTCTGGGTCTGGTACAGCTCGCCGTCTACATACCAGCGGATTTCACCAGGCTCCCACTCTACAGCGTAGACATGCTCATCCGTAATATCTGTTCCTGCCTTGAAATGATAACTGGCTCCTGCAGATTTATTATTGGGCCATTGCTTGCCAAAATGAATCGTACCGTCCACCTCACCCGGCAGTCTCCCTCTTACTTCCATAATGTCCAGCTCACCGGACGATGCCCATGTTCCATACTCGCTGTCCTTCGGCATCATCCAGAACGCCGGCCACAATCCCTGTCCGGCCGGAAGCTTGATTTTCGCCTCAAAGCGGCCATACGTCTGAGAAAAGGTTGGTTCCGTATACAAACGTCCGGATGTGTAATTTTTGCCGCCGACGGCTTCCTTCCTTGCATTGAGAAGCAGCTTGCCGCCTTCAACCTTAATATTTTCCTTGCGGTAATACTGCTGTTCATTGTTGCCCCAGCCGTCCAGACCATACTGTGATCCTGTCCCTTCCTGGTAGCCCCACTTCGTCAAGTCTACGCCATTCGTATCCGGCTGAGCAGCATTTCCGTCAAACTCATCGTTCCAGCTCAGCTTCCACTCGCCCATCTTTTGCGTTACAGAAGCCTTGTTGTACCCTGAGGCATTTACCTCTATCGCATAGTCACCCTTTCTTTCAAATACCGGTGCATGCAGAGTGATAACACCGGGCGCGATCGTGTAGTTGCCCGCAGAGACTGCCTTGCCGCCCGCCGTAATGCTGCGGATTGCTCCGCGCCAGGCTGCATTGTCCGGGAATGTAATTGCGATGCTGCTCCCCGCAATATTGCCTGATGCAGCCGGAGTGAGCTGCGGAGGGATTGACAAACTTCCACCGCCCGAAACATATACCGAGCTGCTGCTTCCTTGAGGCTTCAGAGGCGTGCCGTCGGCCTTCATAACGACACCGTCTTTGACAGCAAGCTCCGCCCCTTTCTCGATGCGGCTGTCATTGATCAGCACAGACGCTGACAGCACCTTAAGCGAGCCAATCGTCCCTTTCGCAGTAATTGCTGCAGCTTCTGATTCTTCCTCTACAACCAAGCTATCAATCTTGGCGTTCTGATCCAGTTCCAGGAGCATATTGCTGCCTACAGAAGCATTTTGAATCTCGGAATCGCCGGAGATGACAACCCGCACCTTGGATTTCGGATGATCGCCCACAAGGGATTGGATGCGGGAGTCGGCAATATGTATGCTGTTCGGCCCGCCGCCGCCGACATAGACAGCTTTCTTGACCGTTACCTTTTCCAGCCAGGCATCCCCCTCGCCAATTCCGGCCGTCAGCAGTATATTTCCGTTAATGACGGTATCTTTCAGTCTTACGCCTGTAGTATTGATGAGGACGCTGCCCGCAGTCTCTCCAAGCGTAGCCGTTCCGTGTGTGTTCAGTACCTCTCCCGCAAGACGATCAAGAAGTGTAACCGCTTCCGCCCTGGTGATTGCTTTTGACGGCTGCAGCGATCCATCCGCGTAGCCCTTCAAATAACCGGCGGACAGCAAGCTTGCCAGTGAAGCTCTGGCATAAGACTGAACATCTGCCTGATCCCGATAATTGTCCAACACCTGCTCACCAGCAGACGGTACATGGAATAATCCAGCTACCGCCTTGGCGGCTTCCTGTCTCGTGATAACCGCCTGCGGCTTGAAGCTGCCGTCCGGGTAACCGCTCATAAAGCCTGCTTCCAGCGCTGCCGCTGCCTGTGGTCCGTACCAGGCGTTGGAATCTACATCTGTGAAAGCAGAGCTTTTGCTGCTCTTAAAACCGAATACAGTGTTCACCAGCTTTGCAAACTCTCCCCGCGCCACTCCGCGGTCAGGCTCAAATTTCCCTCCTCCCGTTCCGCTTGCCAATCCCTTCTCAATCCATTTCCTTGTTTGCTTTTCCGCCCAGTGCCCCTGCAAATCATCTGTCCGGGGAGATGCAAACGCCGGCATGCTGCTAATACTCAGCAGCAGGCATAAAGCTACGGACACAAGCCTTTTCCCTTTCCTGTTCATTCCATATTCAACTCCTGCCTGATGGCATCGTACGCCAGTTTTACCTTATTATAAAATGGATACGCTTTCATTCCGACTGAATAAATCAACGAAAGTTGTAAGTATTTAAAGAACATCCACATTTTAAAATAGGATTATGAAATTATACCGATCGTCACTCTCAAGAGGCATGAACCCTCAAAGCAAAAAAAGTCTGTTTCAATCAAGGCGGCGTTATCGTTCTTGCCCTGATTGTGTTGAAAACGACTGGAGAAAGAAGAAATACCTCTCGTCCGAGTTACGACAACAGCCGAAAACGGATGGAGAGGCGACAAGTTGAAAGGCACGGATAAAGGCTGAAGAAGCCGCATTTGCCGCAGCTTCTCCAGCCTTTTGTTACAACTTATTGTACGCGAACCAGATTCCACTTCTGAGCAGCGGAACCATTATCGTTCCAGATTTGCACGTTCGTGCCGTTGGCCGTCCCTGTTGAGGCTACGTCCAATGCTTTGCCACTGTTCGGGTTAACTAGCTTATATGTTCCGTCGGCATTCTGGACGATGTTCCAGGTCTGTGCTCCACTCCCGTTATCCGTCCAGACATTCACATTCGTGCCGTCCGCAGTTCCGGCCCCCGCCACGTCAAGAGCGAGGCCGCTATTTACATTTACTAATTTGTAAGTTCCGTTGGCATTGCGGTAAGTTGTCCACAATTGTGCTGTTGTTCCGTTGTCCGTCCATAACTGCACGTTCGTGCCAGGCGCCGTACCGGCTGAGGCCACATCCAAAGCTTTGCCGCTGTTCGGGTTAATCAGTTTGTATGTTCCACCCGATACAATACCGGGAGAAGGAGCAGCGATATCCTGATAGACCCGGACATAATCGACATACATCTTGGCAGGGAACGCGGTTGAGCTGTTCGGAGAACCCGGCCAGTTGCCCCCAATCGCCATGTTGAGCAGCAGGAAATGCTCTTTATGAAATGCCCCTGTCCCATTTATATTATTCGCAATATTGGCTTCCCGGAATTGGATGCCATCCACAAACCACTTGATTGAGCTCGGTGTCCATTCGATCGAGTAGACATGATAATCGGTCACATCGATCGTATGGCTCGCTCCGCCATAAGATACATTGCCGTTGTTAAACCAATGGATATACCCGTACGTATTGTTTTCATTATTGACATGCTCCATAATGTCGATCTCGCCGCTTCTCGGCCATCCGACCGTAGTGATATCTGAGCCAAGTGTCCAGAATGCCGGCCAAATCCCCTGGCCTTTCGGCATTTTGATCCGCGCTTCAATTTTTCCATACTTGAAGGTTTGTTTGCCCTGAGTTTTCAGACGTGCCGAAGTATAATTCCGGCCACCGTATGATTCCTGCCTTGCTTCAATGACGAGGTTGCCATTTTCGATCCGGGCATTTTCCGGGCGGTTTGTATAATATTGCAGCTCATTGTTGCCCCAGCCGTTCGATCCGGTGCCGATCTCAAAAGTCCAGTTGTTGGTATTAATGGATGTTCCGTTGAATTCATCACTCCAGACAAGCGAATAGGCCGCGTTCGCACTAGGGGCTGGCAACAAGGTCACAATAAGAGCAGCTACGAGAAGCATGGCGTATGACTTCGTGCTTTTGAACCATCTAATCATCTTGATTCCTCCTCGAAAATTTTGGACTGCAAATTATCCATTCCGACGACAAAAAAACGTTAAATCACACCTCCTTGACTACCCATCTATTTTTTTAAAGCGCTTACAATATGAGTTTATCATGACATTCATTTTCTAAAAATAGTTAAAAAGACTTGATTTAAACAGTTTAACAGGTCGTTTTGGGCCAAGTCTTGTCGAATGCAGGTGTTCTCCATGTCGTGCATTACGCCAGTGCTTGCTCTGGCGGCGTTATTCTGTTTGGCGCCGGAAATGCGCATGCAATGTTTTCAAGGTTGGTATTGTTCTTGAAAGCAGAATAAATCATATTATGATGCTCAGTTTTCCTTTGTCCCTCCCGTTCTTGTCTTTTTATAATGTAAGCGCGGCGAAGGGCCAGCGGAGGGATGAAGGGTTTATGGAGAAACGGCAGTGGCTGCCTTTAAAGACCGGTTTTATACCTAATGAGAGTGATCATTCAAAAAAACCGGTCTTTAACAGCAGTCGGAAGAAACCCTTCATCCCGCAGCAGCCGCTCCTTCCAGCCAAACAAAAATTAAAAAAAGACAAGACCACCTCCGATTTATCCGGCAGTCTCGTCTTCTCTGTGCTCTTTTGCGGGAATGACAATGCGGACTACAGTTCCCTTGCCGACCTCGCTTTCAATTACAACCCCGTACTCTTTGCCGAAGTGCAGCTTGATCCGCTGATCGACATTACTGATGCCGTAGCCGACCTTCTCCTGCCCCTGCCCCCAAATAGCCTGGATCCTCTCCGGCTTCATGCCCAGCCCGTTATCCTCAACCTCCAGTACAATCTCAGTGCCCTTCTGGAAAACGCGAATTCGGATCTCAATTTCATCGTCAAACCAGGCATGCTCCAGCACGTTTTCCACGAAAGGTTGAAGGACAAATTTGACCGTCTGGCAATTTGCCGTCTCCGGCTCTGCCTCGATCATGCTCTTGATGCGACCAGCGTGTTTGATGTTTTGAATATTCAGATAGGCCTTGATAATTTGCAGTTCCTTACCGATTGAAATCAGCATTTCACCCTTGTTAAGTGTCAGCCGGTAGAATTTCGCCAGCTCCCGGATAATCTCATGCAGCTTCTCAATTTCACCCAGCTTCGCCATCCGGCTAATGGATGAGAATGTATTGTACAGGAAATGAGGGTTGATCTGGGCATGCAGGATTTGCAGTTCAGCCTCCTTCTTCCCAAGACGGCTAATGTACACTTCGTCAATCAGTGCCTGGGTCGTCGATGCCATATCATTAAATGACTCTGCAATATCCGCAAATTCATCCCGCCCCCGGTAAGAAATCCGGCGATTGTACTCTCCCTGCTTAAACGCCTGCAGCGACAGGGTAAGCTTGCTCATCCTTTTGGAGAACATATTGGCAATTAGAGAGCTGATAAATGTCATCGCTACAACACTGAGAATACAAATGAGAATGGTTACGTTACGGACCTGACGGGAATTTTCTTTAAACGAGTCGACTGGAATAAGTGCGACAAGCGTCACCGGCAAATGATTAATATCCGCCGTTATTTTCAGAAAGCTGCTGTCATCGCCAAGCAGCTTTGGCACATCCAGGTTCGTCATATCATCTGCGCTGGAGTAAAGCAGCTTCTGCTCCTGATCCATAACAAATATTCGGGTCCCGTCTCCCAGCTGGTTCAAGTCTACATCTTCAAATATATCATGCAGTTTCACCGATACTCGGGCAAGTCCAATTGTCTCGAAGGTTTCGTAATTAATCAGCGGCTGCAGGAGAGAGATATAGCCATACCGTTCATCCATCCCTGCCCGCTTCCACTCATAGCCGTCAATAGGGATATTTAATGAGCGGAACCAGGCTTCATTGCGAATCCGGTCCAAATAGCGGATTTCATAAAGCCGTTCCCCCGCCTCCAGATTCTGCTCGGTTTCTTCATAATACTTTTCGCCAAGCGTCGGTTCATTCAGGTAGATAACAAGACGCACCCGCTGCTTCGGCAGATGAACAGCCGATTCCAGCCGCGGATAGACATACTGGGTCGTAACCTGGTAGCGTTCCCAATTGAGATAATAGCCGGACATGTATCGCGCCAGCAGCTGATCATCATATAGCTCGCGCGAGGTACGGCTTATATCATCGATCCGGTACTGGACATTATTGCCGATTTGGTGGACCGCGACCTCCAGATTGTTGCGGGTATTCTGCTCAATCGCCCGCGCAGACGAGAGGTAGGCATAACTGCCAATGATCACAACGGGCACGATGATCAGCAAGGCGTAGGAGATCAGCAATTTGTAACGTATCGGCAAATATTTCAACCGGCTCTTGTTCATCAGCGTCTAACCCTGCTTTCTGTAATCTCCCGGCGTCATGCCGAACATTTCCCTGAACGTTCTGCTGAAGTAAGTCAGACTGTTGTAACCAACCTCTTCCGCTATCTCATACACTTTAAGCTGCGGGGATTCCAGCAACTGCTTGGCGCGGTTCATTCTTTCCTTTACGACAAAGTCGTTAAAGCTCATGCCGACCTGCTCCTTGAACAGCACGCCAAAATGATTGGGCGAATAGGCAAAACGGACTGCCGCATTTTTGATCGTAATCTCCCCGGATAGATGCGTCCTGACATAGCATTCAATTTCCGGAAGCAGCTTCCACGTCCGCTTTTGCTTTTTCATATACATAATTTCAGACAGCTCAAATGCAGTTCTTCGCAGCCATGATTTGATATCATCAATGGTCTCGAACCGCTCCACATCAGCAAACCCCCCGTCTTTCCAGTCTGTCAGACTGTTTATGGACTCTCCTGCCGTATTTAAATAGCCTTCCAGCCGGGAAATCACATGCGTGGAAAAATGATACACCTTCCCCGGCTCTGCATACCCTCTTACATTCTCGAACAGCTCCTCAATGACATCGCAGATCTGAACCAGCATGTAATCCGTAATCGCCGTGAATAACTGGTCCAAAATGGCGTTTACATCCTTCGTTTCCTTGACGACCAACTGTTGCGGTGCCCCAGGCGGGATGATTCTGTTTTTGCCGAGAAACATCTTGCAGGCAATCAATTCACGCGCTTCCCGGAAGGAATCCGGCAGGCAGGAGATAGGCTCGGCCAAATGTCCATAGGCAATCGTCACTGTATACGAGGATTTGCCGCGAATCTCGTCAAGGAGATGATTCAGCCCGTTCTCCAGTTGATCCGGCTCTCCGGTATAAATCATGCCGATCTGATTCGGAGACAACCGGCAAATCAGCCCGATTGCACGGTCTGCCGCGTAATCCTTGACCAGCGAAAATACATGCTCAAATGAATCCGCTTCCGTTACTTTGCCCTTTTTAGCTGTTCCGTCCACCTCAATAATAACCGCATGTGCTTTATGAAACGATATCTCGATCGGATACTTGCGCAGAAAAGCTGTCAGCGTGACATCATCAATCGTTCCCTCAAGCAGATGCAGAAGAAAATCATTGCGGATAAATTCAAAATCCTCCAGCGATGCATCGCCTTCCTCCTTGGGACGGGCATCCAGCCCTTCTACAACCGTTTGCAGAGTCGCAACAATCTCATCATCGTCCACAGGCTTCAATATGTACCCGTCAGCCTTCAATTTTAATGCCTGCTTGGCATATTCAAAGTCCTGATAACCGCTGATAAAGACGGTTTTCAGTCCCGGGTGCAACTGCAATGACAACTGAGCCAGCTCCAGACCGGACATTACCGGCATCTTGATATCCGAGATCAGAATATCAATCTTGTGATTGCGAATATAGTCAACAACCGCCAGCGGCTTGTTTGTGCTAAAGACAATATCAATGCCCAGCGATTCCCAGGGAATCAGCCGTTGCAGGCCCATCAAGTCAAAGTCCTCATCATCTACCAGCACTGCTTTGTACATTTGCAAGCCTGCCTCCTTCTTAAAAAGAATACATGTAGAGGATACACCTAAGTATATCCTCTACATGAATGATTTGTATATTATTTAACACCCATAATTTTCAGGTTTTCCTGCCAAACACCCGTTTTCCAATCCAATACTTTCTGATAGCCCAGCTTTTCAGCTTCGGCCTTGGACTCCGCAATGACTTTTCTTACTTCATCATCGCTTTTCGCAAAGACCAGCTTGGAGACCACTTGCTTGTAATGCTCTCTCAAACGCTGCAGGCTGATGCCCTCAGGCGTATTTGGCAGTGGATCAAGGTTGGAGAATTCAGTCATATTTTTCGATGTCTTGAAGGAAACCGTTGTCTGTGAAATCGTCGTCCAATCCTGCGATTCCGCCGGAAGATGCTTTTCGCGCTCACCTTTGATCGTATCAATGTAGCTCGTATTGCCGTACCAGTTGAAATCGCCGATTTTCAGCTCATCGTACTCCTTCTGATTGCGGTTGATATATGCATCATTTGGAATCGGTACACCATTTTCAACTTTGTCATAAAACATGCCTTCCGGACCAAAGAAGAATACACGCTGGCCTTCCTCGCTAATGGCCCAGTTGAAGAAGGAGAAGATCGCTTCCGGATCTTTCGCATTTTTCGTAATGACGTTTACGTTCCAGCCCAGTGTATTGTAGCCGCCAGGATATACTTTGTTCTTGTCTACCCCATCTTTATGGAACGGCCAAATGACCTGATAGCCAGACTCCGGATCTTTGGAGATGAGGTAGTTGTTTGCCTCACGTCCGATATTTTCAACCACAGAATCGTAAGCGCCGAATACGGCAATTTTACCATTTTTCAGCTTTTCCATAATTTGATCACGTGTTTGCGTAAAGGCATCCTGGGAAGTCAGCCCTTGACGGAAAATGCGGCTGGCAAAAATCGCTGTATCTTCAAATGCCGGGTCGTCATATACCGGAATCAGCTTATCGCCGCTTGGAACTCCGAATACGCTGCCGCTGCCTGCGGAGATCAGAGCTGGCGTACGGTCATCTGCCGCACCGCTGTAAAGCAAGCCGAACATTTGGGATTCACCGTCACGAATTTCACCGAAATCGAGCGGCACCACATCTTTATACTTTTCTTTGACCTGCTTCAGATAGGCTTCCAGATCGGACCAGGTTTCCAGAGCTGGCGATCCAAGCTCCTTGTGAATTTTGCGGTTGACGAGATATGCCGCATTACCGTTCCCGTTCTCGCCGCTAATGAACCAGTTTGGAACCTGATACAGCTTGCCGTCCTTGCTGCGCAGCATGTTCAGTGTCTCCTCACCGATTGTCTGAACGAATTCAGGATACTTCTCCAGGTAAGGGTCCAGTTCAACAAGCTGTCCTGCATTTACGAGGCGGTCAACGTCTTTGCCGCGATCCAGAACAAGCGCATCCGGCAAGCTCTTGGAGACAATCATCGAGTTCAGCTTCGTTGCAGCAGCGCCATTGGATTGGACCGGCTCGACAGTTACGCCGAGGTTATCTGTAATCCATTTGCCCTGCGGACGCTCCAGCCAGCTAAGTGCTGTAAACCAGTCATAGTTTACATATTGTGTAAATGTAACCGGCTTCACTTTTCCTTTTGGTGTATTATCGGTTGTCTCCGACCCTTTTTCCTCCGGTTGATTCGTGGAGGATGGTGTATTCGCTGGTGTATTTGCCGGTTTGTTTGGTGTTCCTCCATTGCCGCCGGAGCATGCTGTCAGCATCATCGTTAACGCAATCATCATGACTAGCATTCCCCGGAAAGACAGACCCTGAAATGTTTTTTTTCTGTTCATTTCATTTCTCCTCTCATACATACTCTGATCAAATTTATGTTATCAGCCGGCCGCTTGCACGGCCGGCGCCATAACCCGTGCAACTACTCTTTCAGGGAACCGATCAGTACCCCTTTGACAAAATACTTTTGCAGAAACGGATAAATCAGCAGAATCGGAAGCGTCGCCACCATCATAGTCGCCATTTGGAGCGCTTTTACCGTAACGGTACTGGCAACCATGCTTTGGGCATACGTATTAAGATTGGACATTAGCGTCGCCGTTGTGCCTGCATTGATAATTTGTACCAACAACGTTTGTAGCGGAATCAGATTCTGATTGTTAATGAATACCGCCGGTGTAAACCAGTCGTTCCACAGAAATACCGCCGAGAACAGCGACAATGTAGCGAAGACCGGCCCGGATACAGGCAGAACAATTCTAAAGAACACCCCGAAGTTTGAACAGCCGTCAATTTTGGCCGATTCCTCCAGCCCGTCCGGAAGTCCCATGAAGAAGGTCCGGAAAATAATCATATTATAAACGCTCACCATGCCGTGAACCAGCAGGAAGGTGAAGGTATCATACAGGCCGATTACATAGACCAGAATGAAATACGGAATCAATCCGCCGTTGAAAAACATTGTAAATACAGCAGCTACCATGTAAAACTTTTTGAACAAAATGTCCTTCTTCGACATGGCGTATGCGAACAGCGAGGTAAAGAACATCGCCAGCAGCGTGCCCAGCAGCGTCCGCATAATGGTTACAAAATAGGCTTGGAAAATCTGGCTCTCTTTAAATACGATTGCATAGTTTTCCAAGGTGAATTTTCGCGGCCAAAAGGTTACGCCGCCAAGTGTTGTATCGGAGCCCACATTAAAGGATAACACGAGCGAGTTCCAAAACGGATAAAAAGTAACAAAAGCCAGCAAAGTTAACAGAACATATATAATACCTCTAAGGACTTTATCGCCCGCAGACAGTTTCACTTCTCTCTCACCTCCAAAGCAGTTGCTTCTACCATAAGCTTGTTTTGCCCAGTCTTCTGGCTATCGTATTTGCCGCAAGCAGCAGCACGACACTCAGGATCGATTTGAACAACCCGGCAGCAGAAGCATAGGAATAACGCTGGTTCAGAATCCCCATCTGGTATACATAGGTGTCGATAACATTCGCTACCGGGAGCACCACACCGTTATTCAAATTTTTCGTCAATACGAGAATGTCTTCATAACCCGCATTAAGCGTATTTCCGATCGCCAGGATCAGGAAAATGATCATGATCGGAGCAATACTCGGAAGTGTAATCAGGAAAATCTGTTTAAACCGGCTTGCGCCATCCAGGGAAGCGGATTCATAGAGTGCCGGATCAATACCGACAATTGCCGCCAGATAAACGATAGAGCCGAATCCGATTTCCTTCCAGACATTCATGGAGACGACGATACCCCAGAAATAAGAAGGTGTCGACATCCAGTTAATCGGTTCATCAATAATATTTAATGCCATTAACAGGCTGTTCACGGCACCATTGTCGACAGCAAGCATGGAGAATACCATACCGGAGATGACAACCCATGACATAAAGTGTGGAACATAGGTTACCGTTTGCACAATTCGTTTGAATAATCCTCCAACTTCATTGAGCATCAGGGCCAGAATAATTGGCGCCGGAAACCCGATAAGCAGCTTTAGCAGACTAATTGCGAATGTATTGCGGATAACTTCCCAGAACTCCGGAGCATCAATAAATGCCTTGAACTGATCCAGCCCAACCCAGGGGCTGTCCCAGAATCCCGTAAACAGATCATACTCCTGAAATGCAATTAATACTCCCCACATTGGACCGTAGCTGAAGATCAGCAGAAAAATAAATGCCGGTAAAATCATCACCTGAAATTCCCACTGTCTGGCGAATCTCACCCATACGGACTCCTGCTTCAGCTTGTTCTGCGGCTTCTTGGGCGCCTTGACGCCTGCTCCCGCAGTTACTTCATTCTTCATCCCATCACCAACTTCATGTACTTTGTATTTGTGTTTTTATCTTAAAACAGATAGAAACTGTAAACCAGAACACTGTTTAACGAATGATGTAACAAATCAACGATTTTAGAGCGAAGGCTGCGAAATGAAGAAAAGAGAAGCAAAAAGAGTTGGGACTGCACAAGTGCAGAACCAACTCTTTTTGTAAATTGTTTTATTAATATTTAATTTATACATAAAATAAACTGTCAAAAATAATTAAATGAATGCTGATTTGAAAAATGAACATACTTTAAAACTTAGAAATCGGGATAAAAACCTACATTATTCCGAAAACTCTGTAGGCCACGGGCACGTCACCGATACCGGATTCAGTGAATGCTCAGATTCCCCCGGACAACCCGCAAAGGCAGTGACATGCTCGACTCCCAGCTTGACCGCTAAACGAACCGTATCCTGAAAGGTGTCATGATGAGCCATGGCTATATCCGCATTGGGATGAAGCGGATTTCCATGGCAGCTTAATTCGCTGAAACATGGACTACAATATAACCTCATTCCTAATATGCCGGACCCAATGAGCTCCAGCGCCTGGCGGGCGGGTTGCAACATGCTTACACAGGAATTACTCCCTTGGCAGCTTCAAACCCGCAGCTGCTGCGCACGATAAATTTGGTAGGCACAACGACCTGTACGGGCTCTTCTCTCCCTCTAATTTGGTCCAGAACCAGCTTGACTGCCATTCTTCCCATTAATTCTGCCTGGATATGGAACGTTGTCAGAGGCGGACTCATAAATTGAGAGATTTCAATATCGTTAAAACCTATTATCGCCACATCCTCCGGAGCCTGGATTCCTGCTTCCTTGAGAGCATGAAGAGCGCCAATCGCAAGCTGGTCACTAGCTATAAAAAATGCGGTTGGCAGATCGCCACGGTCAATGGCTTCATTCATAAGGCGATTTCCTTCAGAAGACCACCATCCGCCGATATACATATAATCAGTATTGAACAAACCTTTCTCCTTCATAATGCGCTCGTAAAAATGCTGACGAGGGTCCTTGCCATAGGCACGAGGGCCGCCGATATATCCAATTTTTGTATGCCCCATCCCGATCAAATGATTAAGCGCCTGCTGCGTCACCCGCTCGAAATCGATGACGACTGAATCAAAGCTTTCAATGTCAGGGGACGAATCAACAAAGACCACATTCTTCATCTGCTTGACAGGCTGGTCATTGAAATTATACGATCTGTCAATGAATATCAATCCGTCGACATCGCCAAAGTTCATATCCGGCGTCTCAAAGAGGGATTTCCTGAAAATTTCTGTCGATTTAACGCCCGCAGCTGCACATTCCTTCTGTATTCCCTGCCTGATTGACATAAAATAGCGGTCCATTTCCTCCTGATCCTCTGTCAAGAACATGACTGTGCCGATCTTGATTTTGGATAAATCCTTTTGTTTATTTCCCTTACGGTTCCGTGGTGTCTGGTAATCCAATTCATCAGCTATGGATAAAATGCGCTGTCTCGTCTCATCTGTTACGGATAATGTATGATCATCATTCAATACTCTGGACACTGTCACATTAGAGACACCTGCCAGCTTTGCAATATCTCGAATTGTTGCCATGCTCTTTCACCTAATTTCACAATATATTCATATCTGCCTGTAAAGTAACAGGGCCAAAGATAGAGCTTTCATTCCAAGGCCTGACATTGATGCTGAAAATTTGATGATTATTCAATTATTTCAGTAAACATGGTTGTTTTTCAGCATTTACATCATAGCAAAACTCAATTGATTTGACAACCATAATTTACATTTTTATACTTAAACTTTACATTATCGACGAAGATCGACCGATTTCAATGGATACAGATATCGTCCAATTTCAAGTAAACATGATTCCTAATGAATTAACAATAATTTTTCACTGAAAAATATATATTTTCAACTGAATATTTTGAGCGAATTAGAATGTCAATTCTCCCCTTTCCCTTTTAAGCCGCCAAACCTTTAATCGGATTCCCTGCTGTCCGGCCGATAATTCCTGTACGTTCCCCCACCGATCACGGTTCATCGTTGAGAGGCGTTTGCTCCAATTCGCTTTTACTTTTCCAATCCAGTATAATGGCTCTGTAAGCCTATTATTCTATTATTTAACAAGTGTAAGGAGAGTGTCTTCATGACAGAACAAAACCGGTTAGTTGAACGCAAAGAGATCAAACTCGTAGGATTTTCCGTAACCGTTTCTTTAAATGAGGATTTAGAAAACGGTGTCATAGAAGGGTTACGGGGTGAGTTTTTACATAAGCGGCATGATATAGCTAATCAGCTTGAACATAATGGCATCTATCTGATTCAGGTATATCCTGAATGCGAGTGGACACCGGATATCCCGTTTCAAAGCATTGTAGCTGCAGAAGTAAGCGAGTTTGCTGCTGTTCCGGAAGGAATGGTAGAGCATACACTTCCAGCCGGCAGCTATGCGAGATTTACCCATTATGGACCTGAATCAGAAATTGGTGACACCTATAATTACATCCGGGAAACAGACATTGCCAGTACCCGGGCATTTGATTTTGAACACTGGACGAATGTAGAGACGATTGGTCAAGAGAAAAACGCCATTGACATTTATTTGCCTTTGGACACTTAGTAGAATTCAAAGTCAATCATGAATAGCTTGCGTTTGACAGCACACAACATTACTTCACGCAGACCTGGAGGCCCGCTATCAGAATTATATACTCCTGTATGTTTAAAAAGGTTCTGGAGACTACTTCTCCAGAACCTTCAGTTTATACGGCTGAGAAGATGAATACGTGTTTCATTTTAAAATGTAATTTTGTACAGCTTCGACTCCCGCCCCTTTAATTCCAGCTTCAGCTTGCCGTCTTCCGGCTGTACGGTTTTATTTGTCCATAGATCGGTAATCTTGTAGCTGCCTGTAATGCCGGCACGGGCCAAGTCTACGTTCTTGCCTGCCGCATCCTTGCTGAAATTGAACACAGCAAGATAATGCGTACCGTCATCCTCCATAACAAAGGTGTCAGAGGATTCAGCTCCTGTATTCCCCTCTACAGTCCGGAAAGCCTTGCCTTTCATCGCCAGCTCGTTAATACGCGGATTCGTGTACAACTGCTTCATTAACTTCTGGTTTTCGGGCTTGGTGACATCATCTGAGCTCAGATATACCGTTCCGGAAATTACCGCTGCATTGACCCTCGTCTGAGATCCTTCGAATGTCTCTCCCTTTTCCAGTGTCATATAATCCGGGTCTGTATAATGGTAGATCGTGCCGTTCTGCCACCATCCGTAAGTGAGATTATTTAACTGGTACTCGGTCGAACCGATCGAGCCGTCAATATCACAGGAGATCCGCCGCGCATGCGCATACTGGCTTGGGAACAATGGCGCTATTGAGGTGTTCACGAACATGGTGCCTTCCAGCTTTTCGATCAGATACGCCATTCCCTGGTTGTAAGCCTGAATGCCGGTTTTTACGCTCTTGTCGTAATGTTCACCTTCCATCGCAGCATGCGTCAGGAAGTCCAGCTTGAGGAACTCATAGCCGGTACGTTTGAAGCGCTCAATATCAAAATCCATCTTCATTTTCGTACCCGGGTGGGTCGGGTCCAGCGCGTAGCCCATCATATGAGGCACAATTTTACCGTCCTTATCCTTTAGAACGATGTCCCCATACGTATATTTGCCGTCTGTTCCCTCAACCTTCTCAATCATATTTTTGCCCCAATAAACGAAAGGTGTATGATAGGAGCCTGGTATCTGCTTGTTTTTGCGAATTTTGTCTACCATATCGATTCGCTGCTCCTCGGTCAGATTATCCCAGAAGGAGTCCATGTTAATGTAGACATTTCCCTTGTTGTTAAAGGAAGCATTCTGAATATGATCGTGGAAGAAATCGGATACCGCAACCATCTTTTCATAGGACAGATGCTCGGCATAGGCGCCCCAGCTATTCCAGCCGACCGGAACTCCTTCCGGAATGTTTGGTCCTAAGCTGAGCGGTGGTGCCACAACAGCATTGGCCCGTCCGTAAGCCTCCATCCCATCGCGGTAGTCACCGTAAAAGCCGACGAAGATTTGCGGAGACTTGAGCGTCGTACCTGAAATGGCGCCGTGCTCGATCCGATCGTACGTTACATTGCGGGAGGTGAACCCTCCGTATACTTTCAGCTCATTCAGACGATTATCCGAGCCGCTCCAGTAAATGCCTGTCTTCCAAGTATCATGAGTAATCGATCCGACGACCAGCCCATTGCGGCTGGCATTGTCAAAGATGGCCGACACTTCGGAACCGACATACTTGTCATTATTCAAGCTGGTATTGATCGTCTTGGATACATGCCTCGACCAGGCGTCATTATCGAACGGCACAATAAGCACGCGGTTGTCCTCATACTGGCCCAGATCAACCCCGCCTCCGGTGCTGAGAACTACAGGAGCCATATAATTGGTGCTCAGCTCTTCGCTGCCGCTGACCTCCTGCTCTGTCACGAAGTAATCCAGACCTTCATAAATATAATAGATTTGGTCAAATGCAGGCAGACCTGTCCTCTCATTGCGGACAGCCAGCTTGATGCCCTTCCCGTGCCCATCCTGTACCGGAGCAATCTCATTCGCCAGCAATTGACGCTTGTCAAATTCATAATTATGCACGATCTGGTCTCCCAGCTTCACACTGCTGTAGACACCCTTGGCAATCATGTTGCCGTTCCATGAATATGCGGCCAATCCAGTCTCTGTGTTATACAGAATCTGATAGGTGCCGCTGTCAATCGTGAAGCCCTTCGCATGCTGCGACACCCGGATCGCGCCATACTCTGAGGATGAAGTTTGGTCGCCGATCGTTGCCGAGCCGCCCCAGGCTGTGGCCGGATTTTGCGATTCATTCGCCGAAGGCGCCTTGCGCAGTATAATTTTGTCAAGATTCGGGGAATACCAGTCGCCGTCGGAAAACAACAGCGTATTTTTGCCCGCTGCCAGTTCAACAGCGAACTCATAGGTTCCGACCGACTCCCAGTCGTTTTTGCCGACTTCCGGCAAATCATATTTTTCCGCTTCGCCAGTTCCGTTAGCCTGAACAAAGAACGATCGCGGATCACCCGAGATATAATAGACCGTCACAATATATTGCCCGGCCTCAGGAATCTCGACATCATTGAATTGCACCGAACTGCCTTCGAAAAGACCGCCAACCTGCTTCCCGTCTGAGCAAGGGGCGCAGTCAGCAACTTCCGTGTGCGGACCTTTCAGCGTGTTGCGGGGATCATTTGCTTGAAATACATATTCCACTGCCGCTTCTTCCACTTGCGGCTCCCCTTCCTCTGCCTGATTCGTATTGGCTACAGCAGGATCTGCCAAATCTTCTCCTTGCGGGGAAGATACCTTGTAAATAATGACTGATATTCCGACAATAAGGACAAGAGCAGCAATGAGAATAGCCGTCCTTCTTGTTTTCAATTGCATCACCGTTCCTTTCGGTAAATGAACTTTCGAGCAAGGCTGCCGTGTGAAATGTTCTTCCGATCGCTGTTGTTCCATGACTGCAACCAAATTCCAATCCAAAAGACCGCCGCTGTTCCGGAAGAAACAGCGGCGCTTCGCTTGCAAATATAAAATTGTTCGGTCTGCTAACTATTAACCGACGACACCGCTCCGTTCCATGCTCTCAACAAAGTGGCGCTGTACGAACAGATACATAATGATCAATGGCAAAATCGCCATCAGTACAGCGGTATTTTGAATCATGGACAGATACAGCGGATCAGGCTTCGAGGATGCTCCCGGCGTATCCAGGAAGAATAGAATTTGTGCCCCGGCTGTAGACAGCATGGACGACATGACCTTCGCATCGTTCAAAATCATGCTGGTGAAGAAAGAGTCATTCCACTGCCATACGAAAGAGAACAACATGACTGTAACGACGGAAGGAATGGCATTCGGCAAAATAATGCGGATGAACGTACCGAAAGTTCCGGACCCGTCGACGAGTGCAGCCTCCTCCATCTCCTTGGGAATACCTCTGAAAAACTGCCGGAAAATATAGACAAACAATCCCGTTTTCAATCCCATGCCAAGCATCGAAGAAATGATGAACGGCCAATAGGAGTTGATCAGATTCGACGGCTGCCCCTGGATAAGAGAGATCAGGCCGAGGACATCAAAGTTTTTATACTGCAAGTATGTCGGGATCATAATCGTCTGTGGCGGCACGAGAATTGTAAAGATCACGCACCCGAACAACAGGCCGCTGCCGCGGAATTTAATTCGTGAAAAGCCGTATCCTGCAAGAACGCAGGAGAAGGTCTGCAGCAGCATCACCAGTCCGGACAGCAGTACAGTATTCAGCAAAATCTTCGGATAATTGAGCGCCTTGCTGACAAGGGCGAAATTATCCAGCGTAAAATGCTTCGGAATCCACACAACCGTCGCGTCATACATATCGATCGGGTCCTTGACCGCAATCATAACCTTGATCAGGATCGGGTAAAGAATAATAAATGAAATCCCGCAAATCAAAACCGACCGGACGAAAATCCATAGCCATGACTTCAGCTTGTTTGCCCAAAAGCTTCCTTTGGCCATCCGCTGTCCCAGCTGGCTCATGACTCCCTGCTGCGTTTGTGCCGTTTCTGTTTTCATGCTGCTCCTCCTTGCCGGTTAATCATAATAGAATACTTTTCTCGAAATCAGCACTGCGACAAGCCACAAGAAGATGGAGATGATTATAAAGTAAATCCATGCCATCGATGCGCTCAGGCCGAACTGAAAATTTTTGAAAGCCGTGTCCCGGATTTGACGGGTCGTCGGGCTGGTCAGCAAATTGTCAATGATGGAGTAAAGAACGTTGGTCAGAATCAGCGGGCTGATCATCGGGAACGTAATTTTCCAGAAGGACTCATAAGCCGTTGCCCCTTCAATCTTCGATGCTTCATAAAGAGAGCCTGAAATGGACTGCAGCCCCGCTACGAAAATCAAAATTTGCACACCGGAAGCCGTAACGATCTGGTAAATCCGGTTGACCGCTCCCACCAGGTATTCAACAATATAATGGTTCACACCGGACTGGTAGAGCAGTTTGGCAAGCTGCAGATTTTGGAACATTGCGAATTCGCCGCTCGTCGATGAGCTCGCATTCTTGATTACGCTCTGCATATAGTCTCCGCTTTCGATAGAAGCGATGATGCCGGATGCCAGAATAACCGGGAGGAAGAAGATCGCTCTGGCGAGCCCCCTCCCCTTAAACTTCTGATTCAACAGCACCGCTGCAAACAAGCTGAATATTACGATCAAAGGTACGTTAATGACCATGTTAAGCAAAGATTCGGTCAAGGTTCTGACATAGTGCTCATTCTGAAACAGGGCGTTTTTGTAATTTGACCAGCCCGCATTGTAAATTGAAAAGCCGGTTTCATCCACCTTCAAGGTGCTGAAGCTGTAGCGCAATGAGTTAATCAGTGGAATGAGGAACAGGAAAATAAACCCCGCAAACCACGGCAGGATAAACCATACGCCTTTATATTTTTGCTTCTGATGCAGCGTCAGCCCGAATTTGGGTAGCTTCAATTGCGCTCGCCTCCAATAAGGTATCCCATCGCTTCGACGGCATCTCCTTCTACGTTGATTGCATAGTCGTTGTAATTGACGACCACAGTTGTTCCATTCTCAAAAGTGGTTTGGTACACGCCCTTCTCCAGCATCCGGTGATCCCGGATCGTCTGGCTCCGGACCTTGCGCAGCACTTCATCCACTTCGTTGTATGCGGCAGTCGCTTCTTGAATCCAATTTTTGTACTGCGCCGAGTACAAATAATCGAATTCCGTCTCTTTCACAGAGGAAGACTTGGCATAGAACCATTTGAAATTCAGATTTGATCCGGTCTCCAGCGCCTTCAGCATTTGCGGCCGGATTTCCTGGTCATCTGACATATTCATTGCGGTTCCCGCATAGTCCACATAACCGTGAAGTGCAATTTGATAGAACGGCACGCTCTGGTCGGTAATATTGTAGCCGCTGCTGGAGAACGGGGCATTGATGACGCTGTCCGCATAGGGCAGCCCGTATGCATTGCCGCCGGAGATCATCAGCTTCGCATCGGTATTCAGGCCTGCCAATTGCTCCTGAATAATCTGCTTCGTATGTTCTCTGGTTACGACATGCTTTGTATTAAAATCAGAGTTTAATTCTTCTCCCATATCATTCAGAGACAGTGCAGAAACATTCAGCTTCTTGTAGTCTGCTTTGAAGCCCTCTACTACTCCGGGCAGCTTCAGCGGTGACAATACGTAGCCCGGATCAAGCCATACCTGTTTATAATAGCCGGCCAAGTCATACGGATAATAGCTGGCGAGTGCTCCGGTAATCGTACGTGAAGCTTCCTTTTTCGGGCTGAATCCCCATGTTTCCCGCAGCACTCTCGTAAACGAGGCGTCCGGATACACGTCCACACCATTGCTTTTTCCATACTCCACCAGTTGATTCAGGCCCTTCTTGCCTCCCAGCTTGCTGTCAACCGAGACAGATGACGGGATGGAGTGCGTTACGCCTCCATTGAACCAGCCCGTATAGCGAAGCTTGATATTTCCCATCCCGCTGCCTTTCAGCTCCTCCAAAATTTCCTGGGCCTGACCAAAAGTCGTCAGCGGCTCGTAAGCATCATAAGGTATGCCAAGGAAAAACTTCCTCTTCGGAACACCGCCGATTAATTCCAGGAAGAACGGGGTTTGATCCTTTTGCTCCAACTTCTCAAGCTTATGCTTATCTGTCAGATACGAACGGTAGAAGGAGGCCATCCCTGAATAACTGGCTTGCTCTCCTTGAAGGAAAGCGTACCGGACCGTCAGATTTCCATGATAGGACTCACTCTGGAATTTCGGGACGGTCTGCGTTGTCCAGTTGCCGGATAGCGTCAGCGGTTCAAACACATTGACCGCATAGCTGCTGTATACCACATTGTACGAATTTGTCCGGCCGCTAACATCAGCCTCCACCCGTCCGATTCCGTCACCATTCTCAATGATGCCTACAAGCGCCTTATCTCCCTTTTTCATACCGAAGACCGGCAAGCGTGCCGGATAGCCGCTCATCGGCTTGAAGCGGTTATAGCGGGTCTGATCTATGCCATACAGCGATTCATTATAAGGGGAAGCTTCCAGCTTGCCGTTATTTAGCCGGATCAATGAGCCCGATCCGTCCGGAACGAACATATAACCCTCTTCGCGCGTTCCCGCAGCGCCAAAGTACGGAAGTACCGAAAGCGTCTGCAAATAAAAGCCCTTCGCATCAATCTCTTCCGTTGAAACGTTGACAACGAACTGATCGCCATCCAGCCGGTACGTCACCGGAAGCACGAACAATGCCTGGCTTGCTCCTTCTCCGTCTGCGAAGGCTTCGCGGTCGATGTTCATTTCTTCCTCGGTGTAGCCAACCTCTTCGAATACTTTAAGTGTCCGGGTCAACGCCATCCCGTTCAGTGCCTGATCGCGGCGTTCATAAGCTTGTTTGGCTTCATTGAGCTTGAAGCGCTTCAGCATATCGCTCTTGACCTTCTCATCCTTGATTTTGTCCAGAATGAGCGTCTGAAACCGTTCCTCGCCGATTAGCGGCGGAACCTGCTCCACGCCACGAAGCTTTTCACCAACGGTATACGTGATTTTAAGACCGTCCTTCAGCTTCTCATATTCAAATTGCTCGTACTGGACACTCTGATTAAAGTTGTTATACTGCTGCGGCTTGCCGGAGCTGTCGGAGAAGGACAGCATCAGTTGGCTGGACAGCATGGATTTATTATAGCCTGATGCCTTCGGGTCCTCCTCGCGGTCCTGCGGATTGGAGTACCATACTGAGCCGTCCTTCTTGTTCTTCACGGCAATCTCTGTAGTTTTCCGATCGAAATACAAGGCAAGCGATTCATTCTCGGCGGCCAGATCCATCTTAATGTCTTCTGCTGCCGCCGTCTGCTGCTGTTCCGTTACCGAAGTTGTGCCTGCGCTCCCATTCGCCGCCTCTGCTGGCGGCTCGGCAGGCAGCCCGGCATTTGTTTCCGCAACTGCTTCGGTTGAAGTTTCCCCGTTCGTGCCGGGATCAGCCGCTACATGATAGATGCCGCCTGCGCCGGCCAGCATCGTGATGATAAGTGCACCGATTAAAGTCGTTTTCCATTTGCTGTTCACCGGTATTCTGCCTCCTTTCCTAGATGCGCAATGAAATCTCGGTATAGATTGCAAGCACGAAGCCCAGCATTTCCTGCAGCAGACTGAAAAACAGCAGCCCCAGGAACATAATGATCCCCATGACGAATAAAGTCAGGAGCATCGTCATGATCGTCTTAAGAACGGTATACTGGTGTACGGTCATCGTGCCGATAAACAGCAGCCATACAAACCAGAGAATTGACAGTATATCAAACAAATAATAAAATGCGGCTTCGCGAACGGTAATGACATTGCTGATCAGCGTATTGCCGAAACGCATCAGCACCAGAGGCAATAGCGCATAGCCGGTTGCCATTACAATTTCCTTGAATTTGCCTTCTCCGTCCATCAGTGTTGTCAACGACCAGTTCGCTACACACCATAAGAAAAACGGCAGTACAATATATTGCAGTTCGTTAATGCTGTTCAAATCATAAGGAAAGTTGAAATTGACAACAAAACCGGCATACTGGCGCAAAACGATTGTTGCAATAGCCAATAGCAGCAGGATCGCAAGCGACACCCGAAGCCTGCCCTTATTCTCATATTTCAAATCCCAAAAACCCTGGAACGGGTGAAGCAGCACATAAAACGGATATTTAGTCATCTCACGTAACATTCGCCTTCACCTTTCCTGTCGACCGTCTTTTTGCATAGCGCAAGCCCCACAGTACTGCAATCAGGACAATAAGCCCTGTCATGCCGACCCCAAAATATTCCCGTACCATTTCCTTGCGGTATTTGCCAAAGGCTTTGGAGTAATACACTCTGTCATAGCCTAGGTGGAGATTTTCCATTGCCAGCTTGTTCTCCCCTTGCCGCAACATCGCTTTGCCGATACCGACATAGGCGATTTCGTTATTGGCGTCCAGGGTGAGCAGCTCTCTCCACTTGCTTTCCGCCTCCGTATATTGACCTGAGATCAGCATTTCGTTCGCTTGATTGATCAAAGCGCCATAGCGGGTTGGCTTGAAAATCGTTATACGGTTCGTCGCCTGATCGAGAACGAAGAACTCGTCCCCCCGGCTCTCCAATGCTACCGGGGTTTTAAATGTCCCGACCTGTTCTCCCATCCGGCCAAAGATGTACATCAGATTGCCGTCTTCATTATACGTAAAGATCCGGCCTTTTCTGGAGTCCAATGCACTATATATCCCGTTGTCCCCCACTTTGATGTCGATAAGCAGGGAACTGGCGTCCGGATTACTTGAGTAACTGTCCCCCATTGGCGGAATGTAGCCTTCGCGGCGCAGCACATCTACACCTGTCGGATTAAGCCGCTTGATTGGCTCCTCTGAGCTGATTTCTGCGGTAGTTGTATAGAGAAAGCCCTCCTGATCAAGGTCCAGGTTATTGAATTCCAGCGGGATGAACTGCGCCAGCTTGCTGCGCTGCTCCTTGGTCGACAGTTGCTTCCAGATATAATCCACGAAATTAAAGGAAACTTTGTTGGTTCCCATAAATCCGGTGAAATTTCCGTCCGAATCCATCTCCATAATGCCGTCGAACACCCCGCGGCCGATAACATAGATACGTCCTGCTCTGTCTACCGCGACTTTTCTCGGGAAGTACTCAAAGCCTGCACGGATTACATCCGCCTTTGGAGCGCCAATTTCTCTGACAAATGTTCCGTCACCCTCCAGCTCGACAACTCTGCTGTTGTCGGTATCGGCCACGTAGATCCGGCCGTGATCCGTTACGAAAATTCCTTGCGGATTGGCAAATCGCTCCTGCTTGGCTCCGTTCTTGAATTCACGAATTTGCCTTACGGCCTTCCAATCTTTATCAAAGACGACAATGCGTCCGTTGCCGGCATCCAGCACATAGACCTGCCCGTCAGCTCCTACAAACATATCTGTCGGACTATTCAGCTTGCCAACGCCTTGCTCCGCGCCGTCAATGACTTTTTCCGGCAGGTAAGCATTCGGGGTGCTGGCTGTTGTTCCCCAATAATAATATGAATACCCGTCATAGGGCGCCGCCTGAAGCGGGGATGCAAACAAACTGAATGCAGCGAGCAGTAGAGCTGCTTTGCACATTGACTTGATGAGCTTCAATTGATTCCCTCCTGCCCTATTCCTTA
Source organism: Paenibacillus pinihumi DSM 23905 = JCM 16419 (assembly GCF_000422505.1). Classification (GTDB taxonomy): domain Bacteria; phylum Bacillota; class Bacilli; order Paenibacillales; family Paenibacillaceae; genus Paenibacillus_D; species Paenibacillus_D pinihumi. The sequence goes on from NZ_KE383866.1 coordinate 132,569, forward strand.
ATACCGGAAGATGCCATCGTCTGGATGATCTGGCTCTGGGTAATGATGAACATCACGACCGGAACAGTCATGAGCAGCAAGGCTACTGCCGCTGCTACGCCTGCACGGGCGATACCGCCTTGTATGATTTGCCCCATGGCATAGTGCATCGTCTTCAGCTCCTCGCTGTAGATGAAGCTGCCGCCGTCCGTTGCCCACAGCATCTGGAACAGCAAAATAATTAATGTGAACCATGCCGGCTTAACAAGCGGCATCACAACGGTCCAAAAAATCCGGTATTCATTGGCGCCGTCAATTTTTGCCGCTTCAATTAATGCCATCGGAATCTGCTCAATAAATTGCTTCATTAGATACAGACCGAGCGGAAAAGCAAAGGCCGGAATAATAATGGCCCAATACGTGTCAATCCAGCCCAGAAAGGACATCGTCATATAGTTTGGAATTGCGGTTACCTGTGTAGAGAACATCAGGGACAAGACTACAATTGAAAACAATGTCTTGGAGCCGCGGAAGTTATACTTAGCCAGCGGATACGCTGCAGCCGAAGCCAAAATGACGTGCCCGACCGTACCCGCAAATGTAATGAAGACTGTATTAAAAATATAACGGGAAAACGGCACCCATGATTTTGCCATCAAATGGAACAAGTCCGGGAAATTGTTGAGCGTCGGGTTCCGAACGAAAATTTTCGGCGGGAACAGGAACAACTCATCCAGCGGTTTGAACGCATTATTAATCGCGTAAATCAAAGGTATAGCCATAAAAGCCCCGAACAGACCCAGCAAGAGAAAGAGCAAAAAGTCCACTTGCCAGGAACGGTTGATTCTTTTTTCGCCGCCTAATCTAAATGCAAGTTTCACGGTTTTAGTCCCCCACCTTCCTGAGCAGCTTCTGAATAATCAAGTTGGAACCCAGCATCATGATGAACAAGACAGTGGCAATCGCAGATGCATAGCCCATCTCGAAGCGGATCGTACCGTAGTCGATCAGGTGAGTGACAACTGTATGCGCCGAGTATTGCACACTCGGAAAGCCTGCCAAGTTCATGGCGACATCAGCCACGGCAAACGATGCCGTAATCTGGATGACAGCCCCGAACATCAACTGTGGGCGCATCGATGGCAGCGTAATGTACCAAAGTTCCTGCCAGCGGTTGCGAATGCCGTCTACCGCACCAGCTTCGAACAGTGTCTTGTCAACGGTCTGCAAACCGGCGATGAAGGCCAGGAAGCTTGTGCCGAGACTAAGCCACAGTTGAACAATAATAATGATCATGAGCGTATATTTCGGGTTTTGGAACCATAGGATAGGTTCGTTGATAAATCCGGTTCTCATCAGGAAACCGTTGACGATCCCGTACGCATCGCCAGAGAACATAATTTGCCAAATAAAGTATATATTCCCTGAAATCGACGGTGCATAAAAAATCAGTGTCATAAACGCGCGCACCTTAGGCCGCAGCTCATTAATGAGCCAGGCGAAGACGAAGCACGCAATATAACTGATTGGACCCGTAATGACAGCAAAGATCAGCGTATTCTTGAGCGCGATCAGGAAAATATCATCGTCCAGGAACAAACGCGAGTAGTTCGCCCAGCCAGCCCAACGCGGAAATTCCAGCATGTTAAAGTAGGTCAGACTAATCAGAATGGAGATCGCGACCGGCAATACCGTAAAAATAAAGAACAGTAACATGTAAGGAGCGATCAACACATAGAGGTGCTTATCGCGCTTGAGATCCATCATGATGTTCTTCCATTTACCCGTTTTTGGCGGTACAGCTGTCTGATGCGAAGTTCCCTTCGCTTTTGCGGGTAATGCATCTGATTGCTGCAATTCAGTCACCTCTAACTCTATTTCAGATTAATTTCTTTTTGCTTGAAATCAATTTCACGATTGATTTCTTCCACATAGTCGAACAGGGCATCTCTAGGATGGGTGCCGTTGTTGATCACTTCCCGGAATGCATTGTCCAGGTTACGTCCGGTATAGTAACCGCCCGGCACTTCCGGAATTCCCTTCACCCAATGCCATTGCTGCTCCAGATTCTGATAATCCAGCGTAGGCCATGGCAGCTCCTTCAAGGCTTCAATATTTGCCGTCGGGTAGCGTGCAGCAGCTCCCATGAGCCCCTCCATCTCACGCCCGAAACGGACCTGTGTTTCTCTACTCGTCCACCACTTCATGAATTCCCACGCAGCTTCCTTATCCTTGGCCTGGTCCATCATAATGACCGAGGTTCCTCCACTGGAAACGTCGCGCCGGATCGAACCGTCATTCTGTTCGATGCCCGGAACAGTCGTAAAGCCCCATAATCCACGAATTTCCGGTGCCGAGACGGATAGCGTATTATAGAAGGTATAATCCGTAATGGCCATTGGAATTTCACCTGTTCTGAAGCGGGTGGTCAAATCAAATTGAAGCGGAAACTTGTAATTGACAAAGAAATCCGTCCATTTTTTGAATGCCTGCATGGATACCTCGGAATTGAGGCTGCTTTCCTCTCCGCTATTCTTATAGAAGGAACCGTCCTGCTGATAAAGCATCATCGCGAATGCCTTGCTCGGCTCCAGCGTCGATACGCCGGAAGTTTCAGCAATCGGAAGCGCAAAATCCATATGATGCTTCTTCAATACCGGAACAACCTCGTAGATGTCGTCCCATGTTTGCGGAACTTTCAGTCCCAATTCCTCAACAATATCTTTGCGGTAAAACAGCATCGGGAACACTTGCTGCTCAGGCAGAGCGAATACAGAACCCTGAAATCTGTAAGGTGTTACCGCACTGTCGCGGAAACGCGATGCAACTTCTTCATAGTCGCTGAATTGGGTCAAGTCTACAATCGCCTTCCGCATCCCATAGTTGACGGGAATATCATTGGAAATCTGCATCGCGACATCCGGCCCCTGTCCGGATAAAGTAGCCGGCATCAGAACCGTAGGATTGACCAGTTTCAGGTTTACGCTAATGCCTGTCTGCTGTGAAAAGGTATCATCAGCCATCGCTTTGAGTACCTGCGCCTGGTCACGACCTGTTCCGACCCATACCGTAACCGAACGTTCATCCTCACTTGTATTGCCGATGCTGTTGTAATCGACAAAGAAGGAGCTCAGCAGCGTGCTGATTTCATGCTTGATTTTGCTGCCAAAGGACGCCTTCGCTTTCGGCATTGCCTGATCCGGCGATGCCAGGACAAGATAGTCGATTTCCAAAGGCTGCTCTCTTACCTGCAAAATCCATGTACCTAAACCACCGACATTAATTTTAAATGATTCGACCCGATTTTGGAGCGTCTCCGGCCGGGCCGCCAAATCCTGCAGTTGGTAAGCCATTTTGGTCAAAATAGCGACCTGGTCGCTTTTTTCACCTGTTATGGCGACTAATTGATCAGACACCTTATACAGAATTTCGCTTTGTCTCTGGAATACCTCCGTCATTTCAGGGATTTTCTGCTCCAGATTGTAATCTCTGAATGGATCAGGAACGCCGCCTGTAATCATCAAAATCTTGCGATAAATCGCATTCAATTCCAGAATACTCGATTGAACCTGGCGGATAAGCGGAGCGACTGAGCCCAGGCTGACTTCCAGCTTCAGCTCATGCGTTCCTTTCGTCAGATAGAACAGATACGGTTGATCTTCGTCACCGATCGTTTTCATCTGCCAGTCACTCGAATAATTAAACGGAATTTCCCGCAATTCCCGGAATGGAATCTCATTATCTATCCACAGCGTTCTGGTCGAATAGACACCACGTAAAAATTCCTGCCTGCTTTTTAGACCAATTTTATATAGTCCATCCTGCGGGACATCGACTTTCCAAGTAATCGTGTCTCCAGGCATTCTCCAGTTGTGCCCGCCAATGGTATTAATGCGAATTTGGGAAACAGACTGCGGTTCAGTATTCGGGTTGGAACGGTCTGTAATCGGGTACAAGGTAGGCGATGATTTGTATACAGCAGCCTCGCCTTGAACTTTGATCATGTGACCGCTTGTTTCTTGCAATCCCTGGGTCTGATAGTTTTGCTCGATCTCCTTGTATGTAGGAAGCTCATGTATTTGACTGATTTCAATTGTGTCAATGACAACCGGTTCTTTCAAAGAAACAAGAGTTACAGTATGCTTTCCTGCTGAAAAATAAAAGGAATACGGCTCTTCATAATAACCTTCGGAATCCCGGAACGGCAGCTCCTGCCATCCGAAAACCTCGATCTGGCGGGGACGGATGTCGTTCCCACGGTTATCCTGCTCAATCTGATCCTTCTCATTCATCCATATTCGCGGAAAAATGAAGCTTCTTGCTCCTGCGAATGGCAATTCGCCGTCGATCTGAAGCATCCGTTCAATAGATGACGCCTTCCCTTCAACGGTATAATAGCGAATCGACATGTTATAGAGGCCGGCTTCCGGAATGTTGACATCCCATCCGATCGACCCGGTATCACCGGTTTCTACAAAATTGCCTTGACGGCTTCCGGCTTCACTTAATTTTCTGGGCTCCATGCCTTCCGAATAAGCATAAGAACCGCCTTCAATGACAATTTTTTTATCCGGCCTGGCTGCATTCTCGTGCTTTCGCAAATAACTGTCATAGTTGTCTCCCTGGATGATTTCGACTTGGGACGTATCATCAGTCGGGTTCTTTTGTGCATTGCCGTAAACGGATTTTGTCCAGCCGCTTTCCGAGGGAATGACAACCGAGCACAGGAGCACGACTACAACTGCAACACGCAACACCTTAGGCATTTTCACTACGATCCCCTGCCCTGTTGAAAAATTTAATCTGCACATTATCCCGCAATGTATTTCTGCGGGGAAAGCAAATCCCTATCGGACTTGGCTGACAGGGATTTGCTCCGACTATTGCAGCTTGCTGTTACTCTGCTTTCAGCACCTTGTCTACATTCGATTGCATCGTTGGCATGATTTTGGCTACGCCGGAAGCTGGTGTTACTTTTGCAGCGCCAATATCGTTTACCAGCTGCCACATTGGATCTTCCAGATCCAGACCGCCGTAACGGGCGAATTTGATAATGTTAATGGTATCCAATGCGTTGTTTACAGAAGACTCATCAGAGAACCAGGCTTCGACTGTCGTGCGGTTATTTTCTTCGATATGATCGAAGTCATTCAGATCTTCCCAGATTTTATAAACAACTTTTGCGTCTTTAACGCCTCTTGGAATGACATTGATATGCATTTGCGGTTGACCCATGATGAATTTATCTGCTTTTGGCCCTTTAGGGAATGGCACGAAAGCGTATTCATCTTCCATCTGGTTTTGCATCCGGTTGCCTACTTCCCACAGACCGCCCGGGTACATCGCAACTTTGCCTTCTCTGAAGAATCTCGCCGGATCTTCCCATGAGTTACCTTCATCGCGTTTCACGATTTTGTACTCATTAAACAGCTTATTCATCATTTCCAGGCCTTCCATTGCATTTGGGGAATCCAGTGCAACTTTCTGTGTATCCTCGTCATAAATGACGCCACCGTTCGAATAAATCAAATTAGCCGCGATTGAGAAAGTAGAACCTGTCAGACCCCATTGGTCAATTTTTCCGCTTCCGCTTTTGCTCAGTGTCAGCTTCTTCGCTGCATCCACGAATGCATCCCAATCCCATTTGCCTTGCTCTTGCAATTCGGTTGGTGTTGGCATTCCTGCATCCTGGAAGATACGCTTGTTATAGAAAAGTCCAGTATTATCAAACAACGGAACACCTGGAAGGAATCCATAAGTTTTCCCTGTACCGTAGCTTCCGGATTCAATCATCAGATCGGAGAGCTTGGTTTCTTCCTTCACGTTCATGACATCATCAAGCGCTGTGAAGTATCCGCCCTTCAGCAGGCTGAGAACAAACACGTGCGGGATCAGTACCAGATCGGCATAAGGCTCGCCTGCCATAACAGTCGAGGACAGCTTTTCAGCCGTTTCCCACATATCCTGGGCTACGTATTTGATTTTCACGTTATATTTCTTCTCAACCTCTGCCTGGAGTGCCAACGCTTTTTCGCCCTCAGGCGTCTCCGGGTTTGGCGAACCGTCCCACCAGGCGGAAATTTTAATCTCTCTGCCACCCAGATCGTATTTCTCTTCTTCTACAACCGGCTGTTGTTCTTCCTGTTTATTTGTGTTGTTGTTTTTGTTCGCCGGCTCGGAAGGCGTTGGCGCATTGCCGCTGCTGCATGCCGTCAGAGAGAACATCAAAGCGAAAACAAGCGAAAACATTGCAAGCGGTTTCATTTTCTTCATTTTTTTACGCACCTCTCGTTTGTTAAATAGTTGCTTTGACCCTTATTTTTCATTTATTAGGTTGACAGCGCTATCATTTCATAAATGAAAGGCTATCTAAAATTGCCGCCAATATTCCCCTTGCTTTATGGCATCTGGCGACCTCCCCGAATTTCACCTGTCTACACAGGACTCACCTCCTTTAATGAAGCAATTTGCGACCCGCAGCTGCTGCGGACCATTAGCTTGGCAGGCACCGTCACCTGAACCGGAATATCCCGCCCGTTCATTTGATCAACTAGCAGCTTCACTGCCATTCTTCCCATCATCTCAGCCTGAATACGGATTGTTGTTAATGGCGGGCTCATAAATTGGGAGATTTCGATATCATTGAAACCGACAATTGCAACATCCTCAGGAACCCGTATTCCTGCTTCCTTCAGCGCATGTATAGCTCCAATCGCAAGTGGATCACTGGCAACAAAGAAGGCTGTTGGCAAATTCCCCTTGGCTATCGCTTCATTCATTAACCGGTTGCCCTCAGGCGTCCCCCATTCACCAATATACACATGCTCGGCATTGTACAGTTCCTTTTCCTTCATCAGCCGCTCGTAATAGTATTCGCGCAAATCTTTGCCATACGTGCGGAAGCCGCCGATATAACCGATTTTCGTATGTCCGAGACTGAACAAATGATCCAGCGCCAGTTTGGTAACGCGTTCAAAATCGATGACAACGGAATCGAAGCTCTCAACATCGGGTGAAGAGTCGATAAATACGACATTTTTAACCTGCTTCGCATGCTCCACGGTAAAGTCGAACGATCTGTCAATAAATATCAGGCCGTCTACATCGCCGAACGTCATCTCCGGGTTACTGTGCAGGGACTTTCTTATAATATTCGTAGAACTGATCCCCAGCGCCATGCATTCTTTCTCAATGCCGTGGCGAATGGACAGAAAGTAATTATCCATTTCTTCCTGATGTTCGGTCAGGAACATCACCGTACCAATCTTGAGGTTCGATAAATCTTTCTCACCTTTGGCCTTGCGGTTGCGGGGAGTCTTATAATCCAATTCCTCTGCTATGGAAATTATGCGCTGCCGTGTTTCGTCAGAAACGGAAAGCGTGCTGTCCCGGTTCAATACCCTGGAAACGGTCACACTGGATACCCCCGCCAATTTAGCGATGTCACGAATCGTTGCCATGCTGTTCACCCTGTCTGTATATGAGATAAATACGCATCTATTTTAAGTTATTTCACGGGCTTTGACAAAACCGCGGCACTTGTCTGCACACGGATAAAACGTCAGGTGAAATTTGTTCAGTGATATTACACTTAATTTTCAGCAATTTCATCATAGCAAAACCGGATTGGTTTGACAACCAAAATTTACAATTGTATACTTTTCACCTTTCAAATTGATCTTGATAATAATATTGGGATCGATTTTCAAAGATTTTATTTCTTTTTTCACTTAAATCTTATATACTTATACAGTAATTATTCACTAAAAAACGAGAAGAGGCGAATCAGATTGGCATTGTTGTTTGATAAGCAAACGTCCCGCTGGCTGCTTCAAGGTAAAAACGTATCTTATGGTTTGGGCGTTGACCAGAACGGAACTTTAAAACACTTATACTTTGGTTCCAAGCTTCCATTTGTATCCGATCTTCCGGATGTGAATACGGCGATCCATCATTCTTCATTTGAGCCGTCCGGCGGCATTTTGCAACAGGAGTACCCCGCGTGGGGCGGGATGTACTACTATGAGCCTTGCTTGAAAGCGACGTTCTCTGATCAGGTACGCGATACAAGACTTGTGTATAAAGAACACCGCATTAATGAAGGCGCTCAGTCCGATGAGCTGGTTATCGTATTGAAGGATACCCACTATCCTCTGCTCGTCCACCTTCACTATCGCCTGTTCCCTGAGCATGATATTATCGAACGGCATGCCGTTATCGAAAATATTGGTCAAGATGCAATCACATTGGAGCAAGCGCTTTCTGGAACCTGGCATGCGCCACGCGGTGACCGTTACCGCTTGACTCATTTAGCAGGAAAATGGATTGAAGAGACGCAAATCTATCAGGATGAAATTACACCTGGCAAAAAGACAATCGAGAGCAAGCGCGGCAACACCGGCGTTCAGGCAAACCCTTGGTTTGCTATCGACCGCGGTACAGCTGATGAGGATCAGGGCGAGATATGGTTCGGAGCGCTCGGCTGGAGCGGAAACTGGAAAATTACCGTTGAGTATAATCCGTTTAAGCTGCTGCAAGTATCCGGCGGTGTCCATGACTTCGACTTCTCTTGGCATCTTGAGGGCGGCAAGTCCTTCCAGACACCTGTATTTTCCGGCGGTTACACACGCGGCGGCTTCGGCCAGGCAAGCCGCAACTTCCATCAGTATCAGCGCGAGCATGTGCTTCCGAAGCCGATCGCTGATGGTGTAAGACCGGTTCTGTACAACTCCTGGGAAGCTACTTACTTCGATGTTAATGAGCAAGGTCAGACCGCACTTGCCGAGAAGGCTGCTGCTATCGGCGTTGAATTGTTCGTTATCGATGACGGCTGGTTTGGCGAGCGCCACCATGACCGTGCCGGTCTTGGAGACTGGACCGTCAATCCGGAGAAATTCCCGAACGGCCTCAAGCCGTTGATCGACAAAGTCGAATCGCTGGGCATGAAGTTCGGGATCTGGGTAGAGCCGGAGATGGTGAACCCGGACAGCGAGCTGTACCGCAATCATCCGGATTGGGTATACCACTTCCCTAACCGTCCGCGTACCGAGAGCCGTAATCAGCTTGTATTGAATGTAGGGAAGCCTGAGGTTCAAGCGTTCATGTTTGAATCATTGGATAAGCTGCTGAGCGAAAACAGCATCTATTTCGTGAAATGGGATATGAACCGTTCCTTTAGTGAACCGGGATGGCTGGATGCGCCGAAGGAAATTCAAAAGGAAATCTGGGTCCGCCACGCGCAAGGTCTGTATGACATTATTGCACGCCTGCGTGAAAAGCACCCGCATGTTGCCTTTGAAGCTTGCTCCGGCGGCGGCGCGCGTATTGACCTCGGTATCATGAGACTGACAGACGAAGTATGGACGAGCGACAATACCGATCCGTATGACAGACTGTACATTCAAGAAGGCTATTCCTTGGCATACAATGCGCAAGCCATGATGTGCTGGGTAGCAGATTCCGCTAAATGGGTGAAAAACCGTCCGACTCCGGTTGCTTACCGCTTCCACTCTTCCATGATGGGCTCGCTTGGAATCGGCGGCAATCTGACACAATGGTCCGAGGAAGATTTGGAAGAATCCCGTCATTGGATCGCAGAGTACAAATTGATTCGCCACATCGTCCAAAAGGGCAACCAGTATCGTCTTCTCTCTCCAAGAGCAGGCAATACGACGGCTGTTCAATATGTATCTCATGACCAAACCGAATCCGTTCTGTTCGCACTGAAGTATCCGCAAAAATTCGGAAATCCTTCTCCAAAAGTTTATCTGAGAGGGCTGAAAGAAGATGCGCTCTACAACGTAACGGATATTGAAGAGCCGGTTAGCGGCAGCGCACTGATGTTCAGAGGCATCGATCTCAACCTCTACGACGACAATGCGAGCAAAATGATCAAAATCAATGAAGTAAAAGCTTAATCATTGCTTCAGCTTGAATAAGTTTGCTAAACAAGGTACAACCAGGGGCTCAGTCCCGCAGGTTGTACCTTGTTTGTGCTGAACTTTCACTACTCCCCCCGCCTCTTCCGTCAACTCACCCTTTTCTATATCCCTTATTCTGTATGTCTACTTTCGTGTGATTCTGCCAATTATACTTATGCGTCTAACTTCTAATGCTCTGTACTTCATTATTCCCCCTCTCCCACCTATACGTTTTTTCCTCTCTTTCCCGGCCAGCCTTATCAATTTCTCAAAAAAATCCTCTCACGTGATTAGAATTCGTCAGAATGGCAACTTCTTTATATAGAAGGAACATGCCTTCAGGATCATTTAGTTGATTTTGTCCGTTAGAAATGATGGTGCAGGGTATTAAGTTCTTAATGGATAAAAGGTCCTTTTTCTGTAACGCGTTTCATGATTCATTCAGGGAAATCGGTCTATAACAAAATCTAAGAGCGATCTATTGAATCGCAGATCGTCTTAGATTTCTACGCGAAAAGTTACTGTCTAGTAATCCTTGGCAGATTCGTTTACGCTGGGCAATCGGAAGAGCCCTTTATCTCGGAGCCTGTCACCAAAATACCGCTAAGAGTCCTGTTTTTAAATCTTTGTTTAAATCTATTTTTATAAAGAATTAAATTTTTTTCTGACCGAATGAAAAATATGGCCTTCTTGAATTGTATTCATAGTGAAAGGAGGAAATGAAGTGCCAGATTCATATGAGCTCAATGAATCCCTACAGCAAGCGGTTATCAACTACTCGGAAAGTCTTATCAAAATTGCCTTTACTTACTTGAAAAGCGTTGCTGATGCAGAAGAAGTTGTGCAGGAAGTATTCATCACCTATCTGCAAAAAGCTCCTGTATTTGAAAGCAGCGAGCATGAAAAAGCATGGCTGATCCGAACAACCATTAATCGAAGCAAGAATGTACTTAAAACGGGCTGGTTCCGTAGCCGCAATCCGATTCCGGAGCACTTGAGTTACCTCCCGCAGGAAGATGACACGGTAATGCAAGCCGTTCTGGCCCTGAATAAGAAATATCGGCTGCCTATCCATTTGCACTATTACGAGGGATATTCCATAGATGAAATCGCTGAAATTCTTCATGCAAAACCTGCCACTGTAGGTACTTGGCTGGCGCGGGGACGCCAGCACTTAAAAGAAGCCATAGGAGGTTCCGATCTGTGAAGAGAAACCGATATAAGTCGGCGATGTCTCGATTAAAAATCAGCGAGGATTTTCAAGAGAGAACCTTGCAACGGCTAAGTCAGGAACAAAAAAATATGAAACAATCATCCAACATTAAAGGAGAAATTAACATGAAAAATACAACTACAACTTCGAATAAATCCAACAAAAAAACAATTATTGCCTGGTCTGCTGGTCTTGCCGCTTGCGCTGTACTTACACTCGGGATCTACTCCAGCACGCAAAGTACGACACCTGGACTGCCAAATGTAGCGGACAATCAGCCGGGCACAGTAACGAATCAACCGCCTGTAACCAAGCAGCCGCCTACAACAGGCAAGCAAATGGCCAATATCGATGGCGTCATTACTGAAGTCAGCAAAGACGGTAACAGCTTCAAAGTCGGTGACCTGTGGGTTACTGTGACCAAAGATACCGAGTATGGCATTACAGGCCCTACTGCGCCAAAGCCTTCTGATCAGCTCGTGAGCAAAGAATTCAAAGTCGGGAATGTTGTCTCCGGCTATACTTCTCAGGACGTGAGCACTGGCAAAGTAACAGCTGAGCGGATCTATAATAACTTCCCTGTTGCGCCAACAAGTCAAGCACCTGTTAAAGGCAAAGCATTAGCTAATATCGATGGCGTCATTTCTGAAGTCAGCAAAGACGGTAACAGCTTCAAAGTTGGCGACCTGTGGGTTACTGTGACCCAGGATACAGAGTTTGGCATTACAGGCCCTACTGCGCCAAAACCTTCTGATCAGCTCGTGAGCAAAGAATTCAAAGTCGGGAACTTTGTCTCCGGTTATACTTCACAGGATGTTAGCAGCGGCAAAGTAACCGCTGAACGAATCTACAATAACTTTGGCGCACAAAAATAATAGCTCCCAAGGCATCATTATTCCCCCCTTCATGATTAACTGTCTTGAAGGGGATTTTTTTGCTGCCATATTCCAATATTTATATATTTAAGATGGAATTTCAAATGCATTTATTATAAAATAGACTTAATAATACGAAACTCAGTTTCACACAACGGAACAATAAGGAGAATGCAGATGACGTTTACATTTGAAGGCATCGATCATATTCAATTGGCAGCCCCTCCGGGATGCGAGGCGGAATCGCGCAAGTTCTTTGGGGATCTGCTTGGCTGGACCGAGATTCCAAAGCCGGCAAGTTTGCAGCCACGCGGCGGTGTCTGGTTTCAATGTGGCATCCATCAGGTGCATATTGGTGTCCAGATGGATTTTAGGCCGGCCGCCAAGGCACATCCTGCTTTCACTGTGAAGGATATTGCCGCGTTGCACCTTCATCTGAAGAAGCACAATTTGTTCGTGATCGAGGATGACGCCAGAGACGAAGAAGGCGTGCAGCGGTTCTATTTACATGATCCGTTCGGAAATCGCCTTGAGTTACTCGAATGGGACTCCTAATTTCAATCCATAAACTCCAGGCCACAAGCGGTGTTTTCTGCTTTCATCGCTGCTGCGCCTGGAGTTTTTTTAATGACAGGTTAACTTTAAAGCAGTTTAGCATGGTAAATAATCTCATAATACCCACTTGACAACTATGATTAATGGGATTATATTATTTGAAAATACTTTGATAATAGATTATCGAAATTTGATAATCCATTAAATTCGAATGGAGGAATCCGCTCCGTATCAACAGCGAATTTAGCACAATTAAAATGGCGGGTCTGGTTACGAAAGGATGGCGATTTCAACCTACATAGACTGCAGTGCATCCAATTTTTCTTAATATGACTACGAATGAAGGAAGGTTTTCCAATGAAAAAGCTTACCTCGTTACTCACTCTAACACTCGCACTGGTCATTCTTCTGGCAGGCTGCGGACAGCAGTCAAGCGCTCCTGCCTCCTCCGGTACAGATTCCAAAACATCCGCAGGGCAAGAAAATGGAAGCAAGGACACAAGCACAGACGAGAATACACTGGATAAAATCAAAAAGGCAGGAAAAATCGTGATTGGCACAGGCGGGAACTATCGTCCTTTTAACTATATGAATGAAAAAAACGAGTTGATAGGCTTCGATATTGAATGGGGTAAAATTATTGCCGAAGGTCTGGGTGTTAAACCCGAGTTTGTAACCGGCCAATTTTCCGGTCTTACACCAGGTCTGCTTGCAGGGAAATTTGATATTTTGCTGGCTGGCGTAAACGTTACAGATGAACGGAAAAAATCGGTAGACTTTACCGAGCCTTATGCGCGTGATGGTGTGGTCGCGGTTATCAATAGGGAAGGCGGCAACAACCCTGCTGATATTCACGATCTGAAAGACAAAGTTGTCGGTGTGATCGGAGGAGCTACAGCACAAGCCGTTGTGAAAAACATCGGAGGCTACAAAGAAATGAAGGAATATCCGGGAGGAACAGAGCTGTTCAAGGATCTGATCAACAAGCGCGTCGACCTCGTCTCGATCGGTCGTGATGCAGCAGGCGATTATATCAAAACGTCCCCTGACGGCTCCAAGCTGGAGATCGCAGGAGAGCCTTATACCATTGTGGATGTCGCGATCCCTCTCCGAAAAAACAATACGGCGCTGAAGGAAGCGATCGATAAAATCATTCTGGAGAAAAAACAGGACGGAACCTACCAAAAGCTTGCTCAGGAGCACTTCGGACTGCAATTTGATAAATAAGCTCTTTTCGGCCTCCGCACCGGTCGTGTAAGCTGCCGGGCCCGGAGGCCGATGCCGTTTTTTGTACATGCAATAATTAGAGAAAGGAGCCATTGGATTGAACTTTGAAACCGTCGCTCAAGTACTTCCCTATCTGCTAGAAGGGGCTGTCGTCACCTTTGAAATTTCAATACTGGCCATTATTATCGGGACATTGCTCGGTTTCTTATTGGCTGTGCTCCGCCTGTCCCCTAATAAACTGATCCGGTTTGCGGCTGCCGCTTACATCTGGATATTCCGGGGCGTTCCGATATTAATGGTACTGGTATTTATCTATTATACGCCCCCGTTCGGCATCACATTGTCCGCCTTCGCCGCCGGATTGTTGGGCCTCTCCTTCAACGCTGCCGCTTATAAGGCGGAAATCATCCGGACAGGACTGCTCGCAATCCCGAAAGGCCAGATTGAAGCTGCGGAGGCCATCGGGATGACACCGTGGCAAATTCTGATCCGCATTCGAATTCCGCAAATTGTCCGGTTCATTCTGCCAACTTACATTAGCAATTCTGTCGCACTGCTTAAAGAATCGGCCCAGGTATCGGTCATTACCGTTCCCGACCTGATGCTCAATGCGCAAAGCCAGTTCAGCAGCACCTACCTGCCCTTTGAAACCCTTGGCGTAGCAGCAGCACTGTACTTGTGCATGACCAGCATTCTGATGACTTTGCAAATCTTTACGGAAAGAAAATTAAAGCTTCATGCGGGCCGCAAATAATCGGCTGATGCCGCTTATCTATTCAGGGAGGTTAGAACCATGCCGGTACTTGAGCTGGTGAATCTTAGCAAGACATTCGGTACGAAAACGGTAGTCCAACCCACGAATTTCTCCATTCAAAAAGGAGAAGTCGTTTCGGTTATCGGTCCCAGTGGAGCCGGGAAAAGCTCCCTGCTGCGCATGATCAATCTGCTGGAGATTCCCTCCTCCGGCCAGATTATACTGGATGACAAGCCTGTCTCCTATGCACTTAACAGAGCCCATCAGCTGACCTTCCTCTCCAAATTCAGACTGAGCAAGTTCAGAAGCAAGGTCGGGATGGTGTTCCAGCATTTCAATCTGTGGGAGCATAAGACTGTGCTGGACAATATTATTGAGGGTCCGATCAAAGTCAATAAGAAGTCAAAACGTGAAGCCACCCGTCATGCAGAGGAGCTGCTGGCACGTGTAGGCCTGCTAGAGAAGAAAAATGATTATCCGGGCATGCTCTCAGGAGGGCAACAGCAGCGTGTCGCCATTACACGGGCACTGGCTATGGAACCAAGTGTGCTGCTGTTCGATGAGCCAACCTCCTCCCTGGACCCGGAGCTTGTGGGTGAGGTGCTGCAGATGATGACCAAGCTCGCCGAAGACGGAATGACAATGATTGTAGTGACCCATGAAATGCGGTTCGCGCGTCAGGTGTCCGACCGTGTGCTATATATGGAAGAAGGACGAATTGTTGCTGAAGGAACACCGGAAGTTATTTTTGAATCTCGGGATAACCCGAGGCTGACACGCTTTTTCAGCAGCCTCCATGGTTAAGCATGGAGGCAAGCACATGCTTGGATTACTGACACTGGGGCATAGCCCAAGAGATGATCTCAAAGCATTATTTCATACCTATGTCCCGGAACATGTACCTATCCTGATGGAAGGCGGGCTGGATGAATTCACAGAGGAGCAAATCCAACAACTGACGCTGATGCACGGCACTTGCCCGCTCCATGTTGTTACCAGGGACGGAGCGCTCATTGTCCAGCAGGAATCTCTGCTTGCTCCGCTATCTGCGAAAGCCTGCAAGCTGGCCGATACCGGAGCATGTCTGATCGTTCTGCTATGCGCCGGAGATTTCCCGCCGATTCTGTCGCCAGTACCTGTATTGCTTCCGGGCCGTCTGCTGGAAGGAGCAGTTCGTTCGGTTGCAGCAGGCGGCAGACTCGGTGTTATCGTACCTGCTGACAGTCAGCATCGTGTAGCGGATCGGCGCTGGAGGCTGGCAGGCTTCGAGCCCGTCATCATGACCGCTTCGGTGTCTGGTGGCAATCATCTGCTCGCAGGCAAGCTCCGCTCCGCTGGTGTCCGGCAGGTCGT
This sequence comes from Paenibacillus pinihumi DSM 23905 = JCM 16419, assembly GCF_000422505.1. Lineage (GTDB taxonomy): Bacteria > Bacillota > Bacilli > Paenibacillales > Paenibacillaceae > Paenibacillus_D > Paenibacillus_D pinihumi. The sequence continues at coordinate 148,445 of NZ_KE383866.1, forward strand.
ACTGGACTGCATCAGTTTCTCCTCTGACTTGCAGCAGATGCTGCTCCGGGATCTGCGAATTCCGGTATGGCTGCCCTCAAGTCTCGCTGCGCATGCGGCAGCGCAAATGCTGGTTGCGCATTAAGCTTTAAAGCTTGCCCTATCCTTGGGCTAGCCAACTGTCTTCTCTTCCGAAATTACTTGCTATAGACGGCTCCCAAAATGGAAAAAGACAGCCTCTGCCGTCATTGCATAACGACCTGAGGCTGTCCCGCCAACACTCACTATTCGTTCAAATACGTTTTCACCCGGTTTTGAATGAGCTTGCTCGTTTCTTCAGCTGACTTCTGTCCTTTAAGGAATGGATCAAACTCTTCAAAGAAAATATCGATCACTTTCGAATCTACATTGTTCTTTTCTTGCGGCTTGCTATTCAAAATATTTTGTATCGCCTGAAGAGTTTCATTCAATGTTTTTTCATCCGGAATCTCAATGTCTGCTGCCGATTCGTCCTGATCCAGGGATTGTCCGGCCTCTTTCAATTTCGCTTCCGTTGCATCCTTATTTACTGGAAATCCGTTCAGATCCGGGGAAGTTTGTATTTCTTCCGATAGCATAAATTTCAGGAACTCCCATGCTTCCTTTTCAACTTTGGATTGGCTGTTCAAACCAAAATTCATGAAGGACTTAAGCTCCAGGCCGTTCCCTTGCCCATTCAGGGTAGGCTTCATATAAAATCCTTTTTTCGGGTCCAGCATTTGAATTAAAGATCTTTTCGGATCATTAAAAGCACTCAGACTAAACAGCATTTTGCCCATATCATTATAGGAGGCCTCTATCAGTTTTTCATCATACATCTTCTTGACCTGATTCATCATGTCCCGGAACGGATCAGAATCAAAACTGACATTCCCTTTTTGGACAAATGTTGCATAATTATCAGTAATGAAATCCGCCATAATCTGGTAGGGATTCACAAAGGCTGAATACTCTTTGCCTGCTTGCTCTTTCATTTTTTTGGTTATGTCCGCAAATTGTGCCCATGTCCATGTCTGATCATCGATATTAACATTGTGTTTCTTCAATAATTCAGCGTTCGCTTGCATCACTTGGACATAAAAAGAAATCGGCATCGAGTAAAGTCCATCCCCGTTCCAGGAGGATTGCAGAATATTTTGGTAATAGTGATTTTTATCAAAGGAAGGATCCTTTGCGAACTTCTCATTGAAGTTAACCAGCACTTTCTTCTCGATAAATTTGTCTTCCGGCAACAGATCCATTGCGATTAAATCCGGGCCCTTACCGGATAGCACCTCTGTTGTAACAGTCTGAACATATTTTTCTATATCTGCTTTTGTCAAAGCGGCCCTCATGCCATTGCCCAAGTCCGGATTAGCCAGATGCTCTTTGATTTCAATATGAATATCCGGATTCAGCTCTTCAAATTTTTTGGCCGCATTCTCCAAGAAAGCATCCTTACTCATAACAGAAACCACTACTGTCTTTTTGCCGTCCGGTGTTTTAATATCTGGACCTGCATCCGGATTTGTTTTGCTGCTGCAAGCCGTTACAAGCATGAGGGCTGCCAGCGCCAGAAATGTCCATTGGGTTTTCATCGTCTTTTTCAACTTCATCATCCTTTTCACTTTAAGCTGCCATCTCAATGCCTGTTCATTTACCTCGATCTCCTATTCGCCCCATCTCTCCTTCCATCTCTGTACCTTCATGCTTGTTACAACTCGTAAAAGTTATAACGCAAGGCCCCATTTTGTCTGACTTATAATTCATACTATACAGACAAGAGCAATTTAACATTTGGAGGAGATATAGAAAAAGTAAGGAAAAAGTATGTAAGCTGTGATTCTCAATTCAAGAGATTCATACACGATTCGGAAAAATAGCAGCCGTTAAGATCAGGAAGAAAAATCAAAGAACCCGCGAAAGTCCTCTTAAACTCAAGGTTTATCGCAGGTTTAAATTTTCACTCAAAATGAATAGCACTTCATGAAAAAGCAAGACAGAAATGAACCTGAATATTCATTCCTGTCTTGTTATATAGATGTGCAGGTGTCTTATCCCTGATAGCTTTCCTGTCAGGCAGCAATCAAGTGCCTGTTGAAAATTTGGGACGTCCCCCTCAATTTGCCTGATGAGATCCTTTGCTTTTGTATATCATTGATCAAGCTTGGCTGCCAATAGTCAAACCTTTCACTTCATCATGTTGTCCGGCGCTGCTGATATTAGATTTACGCTTCTCCCGAAGCAGCAGCAAGCCGATGAATAACGACGCGGCTCCAATAAGAATCAGCATGGCGCCCATTTCTAAACTATAGGTGGCCAACTCCCCGTTCCGGTATGCCATGCCGCGCAGAATGCGGTTAAGCCAGTTCATCGGCAACGGCCAGGCAGTAACCTGGAAAAATAGCGGCAATGCAAGCGGGCTTAACTGAATGCCTGTAACCAGGAAAGAAGGATATACAATCAGACTGGTCCTGGATCCTGCTTTCGCCGGGTCTTTGGCAGAATAGCCAAGAAGCATTCCCAGCAAGGACAAAGAGAAAGAATACAATAGTAACGGGACGGCGAATAGATAAGGCTCTGCTGCAAAGCGCAAGCCTCCTGCCTGCTTCAATACCCCGTAACTTAGAAGCAGCGAAATGGTTGTCAGAACTGCATAAGGAACAGTGCGCAACCAAAGCTGGAGAGGAGAATATCCGCCTGCAATCAGTTTCCCTTCTTTACGGAGTCGTGGAACTATGGACGCTGTGGCGCCAGCTGTAAGCATTAGAGCGACAATATTTACAAATCCGATAACCATTGTTCCGACAAGACTTGTAGTCGGGTTGAACAGCATTCGCTGCTGCAGCGACAAAGGAGCAATCAGCCCTTTCGACGTTTGGGCATTAAAACCTTGCCGGGCAAGGCGGGTCATGGATAGCGTCGCATTTTCCGTCGTAACGATTTCCTGAATGGCCGTTCGAATACCTGTAAGGCCTGAAGGCATTGAATTGTCCATTAATATTCCAACATTGGATGACAATCCTTGCAGCTTGCGCAGTTCCAGCCCGGCAGGAAGCACAATTACCGCGACAGCCTGCTCATTAGCCAGCAGGGTTTCAGGAGGAATCCGGTTTGGAAATACATTGGTCACCTTCATATATTGGGATGCATCCAATTTGGAAATTAATTCTCTTGAATACGCACTATGATCCTCGTCAATTATCATAACAGGCGACTCGCTAATCTGATTTTGGGAGAACATAAACCCGAAAAATATGGCTGCAATGAGCGGAGCGATAAAAATCCCCATGACATATTTGCTGCCCGCTACGTGCTTCCACTCGTCAATTAGCGATTTCATCGAGGTTCACCTCTGCAGTCATGCCCGGCAACAGATCAGCTGCCGCATCTACGGAAATTCTGACGGCATACATGTTCAAGTCTGCCTGCCCTCTTTCACGCGTCATGCGCAAACTCGCAAACTGTGGAGCGGTCGCAACCGAAGCCACAACCCCGCCAATCTCGGCGGAGTGCTCCACATAAGGAAAACGAATCTTAATGCTTTGACCGGCCTTGAGCTTTTGAATCTGATTTTCTGGTACATAAAAGTCCGCATAGTAATCATTTTTTTGTATAATGGCAACCGGCAGACCCGGGCCAACCCGATCTCCCGGTTTTACTGCGATTTGACTAACCACCCCTTCAGTTGGCGCCAATACATCTGTCTCGCCTCCTTCTGCAGCTTTCACTTCAAATAAAAGGTCACCTTGTTTGACGAAATCCCCGATCGCTGCATGAACTTTGACAATCTCCCCCGGGTTTTTGTCATAAATCACATTTTTCTGCTCCGTTTCAAGGATAGCCTGTTTTCTGTTCTCCGCCTTGCTGACGGCATCTGTCCCTTTCACAGCAAGAAGAGTGCCTCCTGCAACAAGCAGGATTGCGATGATAAAATATAAAGAGGATTTTGCCTTCATGGTCCGATTCTCCCTCTGAATCTGATTCTTTGTTATTTCTTCATTTTTTTAACCGCATTTTCAGCGGCCTCCATAATCACTTCACCTAATGTAGGATGGGGGTGGATGGTCATCGCCAAATCCTCCACGTTCGCCCCCATTTCAATGGCCAGAGCAAGCTCCGAGATGAGGGTCGACGCTTCTGCCCCTACGATTTGCGCGCCCAATAAAACCCCGGATTCCGAATCCGCTATGACTTTGACAAACCCTTCCGCCGCTTTCAGCGCCAATGCCCTGCCGTTAATGCCGAAAGAAGACTTCCCGACAACAACCGGAATCTCTTTTGCTTTGCATTCTGTTTCGCTTAGGCCCACACTCGCCAATTCCGGGTCGGAGAAAACGACAAGCGGCATCGCTTTATAATCAAGGGCGGAAGCTGCACCGGCAATCACTTCGGCTGCAACCTTGGCTTCATAAGAGGCTTTATGGGCCAACGCCGGACCGCTGATAATATCCCCGATTGCAAAAATATGGGGGATTGCCGTTCTGCATTGCGTGTCTGTGTCAATCAATCCTCTGGCCGTTGTCTGCAGGCCGATACGATCCAGCCCCAGGCTGCCGTCAGTATTCGGTGTTCTCCCAACGGTTACTAACGCATATTCAGCTGTAATCGACTGCTGCTCTCCATTTTTAGCATAATAAAGGGTAATATCATTCACCCCCTGCTCTGCTTTGGCAGCAGCAGCTTCTGTTATGATGGTAATTCCTTCAGTCTTCATCTGCTTTAAGACAGGAGCGACAAGATCCGCTTCGAACCCAGGAAGAATTTGCGGACCTCCCTCCAAAATCGTGACCTTGCTGCCAAATTTGGCATACATTTGTCCCAGCTCAACGCCAATATAGCCGCCACCGATCACAACCAGGCTTTTTGGAATATCAGCAAGCGACAGTGCTCCGGTTGAAGATAATATACGATTTCCGAATGGGAATGCCCGAAGCTCTATCGGACGAGAACCGGTTGCCAATATGGCATGTTTAAATGAAACAATCTCCTCAGTTCCTGGCTTCTTGACAACAACCGTATGGTCATCAATAAAGCTTGCTTCTCCTTCCAGAATCGCAACTCCGGCGTTTTTTAGCAAAAAATGAACCCCGTTTGCCTGTTTATTTACAACTGCCTGTTTAAAATTCTGGGCATCTGTAAAGGAAGCAGGATTCTCAACACCTTTTAATTGCGCCTGCATTTCATAGCGATGCGCTTCTCCAATTAATGCTTTGGAGGGAATACACCCTACATTGGTGCAGACTCCGCCTATTTGGCCGCGCTCTACAATAACTGTTTTTGAACCAAGCTGCGCCGATCTGACTGCCGCTGCATAACCCCCCGGACCTGAGCCAATAACCAATGTATCGATCTGGTGAAACTTATTCATTTACGTACACCTCCAAATTTAAAATATGATGAACATAATATATTATAGTCATAATATTTTAAAAGCGTCAACGTCTACTTCTAAAATTGACTGCCTACATTATGATGATTATAATATTTTACAAACAACTATCGTTAAGAGGTGATTGCTATGCCATATCCTAAAGGCCATATGGAAAAAGTACGTGGGCATATTATTGAGAGTGCTGCCAAAGCATTTCGTACGAATGGAATACGCGATATCAGCGTCCCTGCTATTATGAAAGGCGCTGGTCTTACACATGGGGGGTTCTATTCCCATTTTAGCAATAAAGAGCAGCTGGTCTTGGAAGCTTGCCAATACGCCATACGTGATACCATTTCACTTTTGCAGCAGGCGGCTGATCAGGAGGTGAAGGAACCGAAAATTCATGCGGCTATTCGCTATTATCTTAGTGCTTACCATCGTGATCAAACCGAGATGGGATGCATCCTCCCAGCTCTTTCCGGTGAAATCTCCCGAATGTCAGAAGAGGTTCGCCACGTCTTTACTCAAGAGGTAAAGCAAATGATTGATTTTTTCTGCGGACTGGCAGAAATCGATTATTCAAAGGGAAGTGCATTGCTCAGTCTGCTGGTTGGGACAGTTGTATTGGCTCGTTCTGTTCATGATTCTGAACTTAGTGACAGCTTGCTTGCCTCAGGGAAGCAGCAAGCCTATGCGTTGCTGGCATCCTGAGCGTATAATCTTATATCCTAATCAAAAAATAAGACGATCCGAGAAGATCGTCTTATTGCTCAGACATTTACAAATTTGCCGTTTGAAATCTGCAAATTCCCTTTTGTTTCAGAAGCTTAATGAATAAACCGCCCTGCACCGACCTGTTTTGGAAACCAACCATTTTTGCGTCGGTCGTTGAATAAAAATCGGTCATGGGAACGCGGCTTTCCGACTGATCATACGCATGCCACAGACGATCAACAATGGACGTGAAATCCTCCTCACGATCACAAAGCGTGGCACTCCACACCAGCCAATCAGATTTGGTATAGGTGTTTCGGTTATCCAGCATCAGTCCATACAGACCGGAATGCTGTTCCCTGTAGGCTTTCGTCTCCTCCTTGAATGTATCCTCAGGGAATAAATCCAATCCAAAGACTTGGTCCCAAACGGCATTGTATTTCATACTGAAGGAGCCGGGACGGTCAAACGCCAGACGGAACGTCCCGTCTTCATTTGCTGCCATGGCCAGCCATTTATCTGTCATGGATCTGGCGACTTTCAATAATTCTTCCGCCTTCTCTTCTTTCCCTGCCATTCGGTTCAGAATGGAAAAGCCGGCAATCCCCATGATGGCCTTGATTGACAAATTGCAGTTATGGGCCAAGTGGCCTGCGAAATCATCCGTACATAGTTGATTGTCCGGATCCACGCCGTTTTTAATCAGATAACTGCACCATGTCTCCAAATGGCTCCAATTCTCCAACGCAAACGAAGCGTCATTTTCCGCAATCGCCACGGCTGCTGTGCAAATCAGCATGTTGCCGCATTCTTCTACCGGCATTTGCCACGTCGGGCATGTTCCATGGCTGTACACTTGCCCGTTTACAAGAGGGTACGTACCTGCATCGTGGGGAGCGAAATCATAATGCCAAATATCCCTTGAAGCATAATTGAAAATTGGACGAAGCATCCCCTTTACCAGTTCAGGATTATAGATCAAAAATTGTGGGATGGACGGATAAGTCACATCAACAGTTGCAGCGCAGCCGTTGCTGAAGTTTTCCTTGGAGATAAACAACACCTCCCCATCGGAATCTATACATATTTTATGGGCCGCAATAGCTTGCCGGTACGCCAGCGACACCAGCTCAGCATACTTCTCATTGCCTGCTTCCACCGCCTCCTGATACAGCTTCAATGAAAACTGTTCGCATTTTTCATAAAGACTGTCGTACTCGTTCAACGCTTGGGTGATTGCGTCTTCGATGGTTCCCCCGTCTTTTTTCCAATAGGCATCGAGCGGCTCCTTGAAATATTCAATGGATTTGATATCGTCATAGGCGACAACAACGAGTCCTTCGGTATGTTCCTCCGTATTTAACGGGATCGAGAGGACCATGGTATGGTTTAGGGTATTGTAATCATTGACAGCCGCTGTTGCCCTTATTTCAGCCTTTTCATGATTGGAAGCCAGATACACATATCCCCAGTTAATTCTAATGTCATCTCCGCATTGGGCTAATATGTGCTGACTTTTGCTCCCCACCCTGCCGCAGGCCAGACCTCGTTCAGTGAGGTCCGTATATACGGTTGGAAATTCATATTTTAAATTTTGGCACAGCTCGTCATCGACCGTAAACGTAATCGTCACATCATGGTTTTCCCCGTCATTGGTTTTCACTTCCGCATGAATGTAAGATACCGGTCTGGACAGCAGCTTCAAATCATCCATCAGAAGAGGCGTAGTAAATATGATTTCTAATTGAACCTCGTCACAAGCAAAATTGTATCGGGTTGAGAGTGCAGTTATATCCAGACCTGTTTGTTCGAGTTTCGGGATGTTTGGATTAACGCCCATAAAGAGATTCTCTTTGCCATCCACAACAGCAGTTCCGGTTAAACGATGAGGCTTACCCGTCCAATGCCTGGTGTCCGATTCATGCAGTTTATCCCCCATTGACCAAACGGAAAAGTAAGGATCAACGGTGATTAATGGAACAGCCGGAGCCCGCATTTTCATTTTAAAACCCTCCTGTTTTCACATGATTTCAGTATGATTGCAAATCAGCTACACTGATTATGGTTTAATTTATCATGCTAAATCGTGTATTATAATAGGGAAAATAATAATAAATGTGAGGATTATCATCATGCACGAGAAAATTTATAACTTTTGGCATCTGTGTGATCCCAAGCTCCCATTGAATGTTGTCATGTCAGGAATCTCATATTGCGATAAAAACTACCGGATTGAGCGGCACGGGGAAAACCTGTTTTCGTTTGAATACATCATCGACGGCAGTGGTGTTTTGGAAATCAATTCCCAAATTGTATACCCGCAAAAAAATGACGTTTATATTTTGACACGAAACAGCGATCATACGTACTATTCCAGTGCGGAGCATCCCTGGATCAAAATTTGGGTCGTTTTTTACGGGGCATTTGCCGAATATTTGTTCAAGCAGTACCTGCCTGCAGATACGTATATCGTAAAGGACTGTAATATTTTTTCTTACATGAATGAAATCATCAACATCTCGTCGGCGACCCAAAAAAACTATTCCAAACTGATCGACGAAGTGTCTGTAATGCTGTTGAAAATCATTTTGCATTTAAAAAATCATCTGGACCATAAAGTCCTTTCCGCCGCTGAGCAAATTAAATTATGTCTGGACACCAACATCGAGAACCGGCTGGATATTAATGATGTGTGTGTAGAGCTCGGCTATTCCAAAAATTACATCATCAAGCTGTTCCGGGAAACGTATGGAATCACCCCTTACGCCTATTACAGAACACATAAAATCGAGCTTGCCAAGCAATATTTGCTGAATACGAACCTCAATATCAATGAAATTTCCACAAAGCTGAACTTCGCGGACCAGCATTATTTTTCTTCGTCTTTTAAAGCCATTGTCGGCGTTTCTCCGTCTGAATACCGCAACAAAAATAATAAAAACGTATATGGCGGCGATCGTGAGTAACGGAGGGCTGAAAAAAGAGAAAGCCTTCTATAAGAAGTGCTTTCCCTTTTCGGTTCAATGCTTATAATCCCATTCCAGGCTACTCTATTTTCTCAGCGCCTGTGCCGGCTCGGTATGGATCAGCCTATAGCTCGCCAGCATGCTCATGACGATAATCATCAGCACCGTGCTTAAGATTGAAGCGGCTATCTGTATCCCTGAAATTTGAACCGGAATCTCGTATAACCTGCTCGCCAAATCCAAGGCGGCAATGAGTATTCCATTTAATACGACAGCCGCTGCGGACAAACAAGCGTATTCATTAAGAATAACCTTCCGGATCATTTTTTTATGAAATCCTAATGCGGCCAGCAATCCGACCTCTTTATACCTTGCATTTTGCAATTTGAACAAGAGCAGCATGCTAAGTCCAATACAAATGAGGAGAATCAGGCATGATACCACCAGAAACAATTGTTTGAGCCCTTGAAAGGTGTTTTGAAGGGCCAGCACTTCTTTGGATGCATTTTTACTTTCAATGTTTTCCAAGCGCAAATCTTCACTCACCTGAACAATATCTTCGAAGTTTATGACATCATAACTAATAGAATAGCTCTCTTCATTATTAATCCCCTCATATAAAGCTTGTTCCACATCCGAACTGACAAAAAAGTCATCATAATACGCGTTAAAAATACCGGCTACGGTTTGGGAATACTGTTTCCCGTTATAGGTCAAAATGAGTTTCTGTCCGATGAGTTTGCTCAAATCACCCGTAAATTTTTTTGCAAGGCTGGGACTGACTACGATTTCATTTTTTCCTCTTGCCGGCATATGGCCGAAGGCCATGCTTTCTGTAGCTTTGGGTAGCGGATATTTCGCAGCCATCACCTCACTTTTGCCATTCATGGTCAGGGTGATATCCTTTAAAATATACTGCTGATATACATTTTCCAGGCGGACATCCTTCTGAAGCATTGCAAAAACGGTATTCATATCTTCTGTTTTAATATATCCGTTATTGAAAGCTGAGTTTTTGTCCTTGAAATCAGCAATAGCCTGATTCATTATATTGCCGGATGATAATGAGAGAATAAAGCCAAGCGTCCCGATTGAAACGGCTAGGCTGACGGCAAGATATCGCATCAGACGGATACTGAAATTTTTAAAAGCAAGTTTGCGCAAATTCGGTTTTACAGAGCGTCCTGCCGCAATGGGCCGCAATTCATGCTTATGGACAATCTCCTCTTTATCCGGTTCTGTTTTTAAAATTTTGCCTTCCTTGATTTGAATGATTTCATCCGCAAATTCACATACTTTTTTATCATGCGTAATGACGATGACCAGCCTGTCCTTGGAAATCTCTTTTAGCAGGGACATCATTTCACTGGCATTACTTCGGTCAAGCGCCCCTGTCGGCTCATCAGCCAGAACCATGGATGGGTTGTTAATGAGCGCCCGTGCGATAGCCACCCGTTGTTTTTGCCCCCCGGACAGATCTTCAATTTTGGCATTCTGTTTATTCCCCAGGCCCAGCGTTTGTAGCAAGTTCTGCGCACTTCGCAGGTTCTGCTCCTTCCCCTCAGCATTCAACTCACAGGCCAGCATCACATTGTCCAGTGCAGTATATCCGCTTAACAAATGATAGTTCTGAAAAACAAACCCTACATCTTCCCGCCGATAGGCGCAAAGATCGGCTTCTGATAATTGACGGATATCGGTGCCGCGAACCGTTATTTCCCCTGTATAGTTCCGGTCGAATCCAGCCAGCAGATTAAAGAGTGTGCTTTTCCCGGAACCCGAAGCGCCAAGCAAACATATCAGTCCCCTGCCCGGAAAGGAAAAATCGGTATCGTCAAAAACAGAAAGCTTCCCAAATGCTTTTGATAAATGTTTAATTTGGATCATTAGCGTTCACCTGATTTCAGTGTTGCTGTAATTTTCGTCGTTCCGTAAACAATGGCTTTGACACCAAAAACGATAGCCGTCATAAAGATGATAATGGCAACGCCCGTCAGAAGCATCCGGGAGCTTAATAGGCTGACAGAAAAGAGAGACTGCGTCAACATGCTGATAAGCGGTGAGCAAACAAACAATAAAAGAATGGCGCACAGTGCCTCTATCCACACTTCCATAAAGCTTACTTTGTTTAAATGGCGATTAATAAAGCCGCTTGTCATACAAATCGCATACTCGCGTTTTCGCAGCAGCGCAGTAACCAGCGTTAAAGCAATCAGCAGCACGAATGCCAGCATCCCAACCACACGGCCTGCAGATCCGCTCTGCTCGTTAGCTTGCTTATTTAGCTTTAACAAGTCTTCAACAACGGTAAAACGTCCCGAAGGCACTATGCCTTGCTTGAATAATTCATCTTTGATGGAAATCATATCAGCTGGCGTTTTCGGACGAATAAGGAAGTTGATATTATTGTCGAGAATGCCTGCCTGTTTTCGCAACTCCTGCAGCGTAGCCGTGTCAAAGAAAAAACTATCTTTGATGGAATAGTCAAACGGCTTGCCATCTTTCTCATAAACAACTTTTGTATCTATGACCCCGACAACGGTGACACTGGTCGACACGTTAACGTTCTCACCCGTATTCTGATTGTAAATCGTGGCCGAGAAGGTGATCTTCTTGTTTATAATATCTTCATTGGCCAGCCCCAAATTTTGGACAAAATTCTCTGGAACTGCGACTTCTTGGGCATTGTTTGCCGGCATCTTTCCCGCAAGCAGTTTGTTGAATTTCGGCATGGAGTTGCTGGACTCTACCGCATGCTCCTGTCCGTCAACATTAATGACGATGTCTCTAAACGGATACAAGAGAGCGGTGAATTCCACCCTGGGATCATTGTTAAGCTTGTCAGACAGGCCGCTGATATTCTGATCTACAGTGACATCCGGCCCGCCGGAATTTCCGCTGCTCTTCCCGCTGCCGTCACTGTTGGTAAAACCTTTGTACAGTTCGATATCCAGCAAGCTGTCCCCGTACGTTTTAAAAAGGTCATCAAAAGCATTTTGGCTCTGGTTGCCCACTACGCCGCTAATTGTGGTCAGCAGCAACACAGAAGCGATCAGCATCGTCAGGACGGATACACCGAATCGGCCTTTGTTTCGTTTCATATGGGTAACTGCCATCTTGAAAGCTTGGCCCAGCGTCATGACAGGCGCGACAAAATCTTTGGGCTCTATTACTGCTGCATTGTCATGATTGTGCTCGGCGTGAATAAGCTCTCCTTTGTCCAACTCGTAGATATGATCCTTTTCCCGAAAAAGGGAAACATCATGAGTAACAACGATCACAGTTGTATATTGAGAAATGGTCCGCAATATATTCATCGTAATCTTTGCAGTTTCTTCATCCAACGCGCTGGTTGGCTCGTCAGCAATAATCACTTTTGGCTTTTTCATGAGTTCTCTGGCAATGGCCACACGCTGTTTTTGCCCGCCTGACAAATATTTGACCTGCTTGCCGGAAAGCCCGGACAGTTTCAAATCTTTCAATAGCTGTTTGGCTTGGTTGACATGCTGTTTGCTTTTCAAATAAGTGGGCAGCAAGACGTTTTCGAGTACCGTCAATTCTTCAAGAAGGTGAAAGTCCTGCCAGACAAATCCGAAAACGTTGTTGTATAAATAGCTTTTTTCATTTGGCTGGAGGCCTTTAACCGGTTTGCCTTCATAAGTAACCTCACCCTCGAACTCCTGGTCCAGTCCGGAAATGATTTTGAGCAGCGTGGTTTTGCCGCTCCCGGAAGCTCCGAAAATGAAATTCAATCCTTTGGCTATCGTAAATGAAATGTTATTCAAGACGAATTCGCCGTTGTATTTCTTTGAAACATCAGAAATTCGAAACATGCCTATTCCTCCTGTATTGTGGTTTCTCATCCGCCTGTTTTGGCGGGATACAGGTAATATACCTTGTACGGCATTAAATCCTTGTTAAGAGTAAAATCGAATATCAATATCCCTGAACATTGCAAAATACACCCCCTAAAACGGATACGTTTTAAGGGGTGTACGCCACCAGATATCACTTTAATTTTTTTTCAAAGTAACTTCAAAACAACAACCGCCTCCTTTATTGTCTGTCAAATGTATTTCACCGTCATGCATGTTGATGATCGTTTTTACAATGGAAAGTCCGAGGCCGGCACCCCCGAGGTTCCTTGAACGTGAATTGTCCACACGATAAAATGGCTCAAAAATATTCTTTTTGAACTTTTCGGGAATGCCTATGCCCGTATCTACAATCTGAATGGTCGTCTGTGTCGGGTCCGACCAGCTACGAATCAGAACGTGGCCATTTTGAAAATTATATTTAATAGCATTCTCCACCAAATTGTAAAAAGCATGATAAAGCAAATCGCGGTTTCCCAAAACCCGGCTTTCATCGCTTAGCAGTTGCAAGGACAATTTTTTTTCGGCAGCGATTGGTGATAGCTCCTCTACGATATCCTGAAGGGTATCTATTAGATCAAAGGCTTCTTTATCGAAGTTCTCCGGTATATTCGTCAGTTCCAACAGATTATGGACAATCCCGCTTAGCCTACTTGTCTGTTTCTCGATTGTCGCAAGCAGTGCATTATATTCATCTATGGGATGTGTGCTTTTTTTGCGGAACACATCCAATTTTGTCCGAAGTACGGTCAAAGGGGTGCGAAGCTCATGCGCCGCGTTTGCGGAAAAACGCTGCTGCATCAAAAATGCCTCATTCAGACGATCCGTCATCGTATTAAAAGATGCAGTCAACCCTGCAATTTCATCATTTGCAGGAGGAACCGGCATCGTCTCCGATAAATTGTGTACCGTTCTGTTGATTACCTGTTCATTAAGATCGTTCAGCGGCTTTAAGGCATGTCCGGTTGCAATATAGGCGAATATGCCTCCTCCGATAATCGTAAGAAGCATATATAAAATGCTTTCCTTATGGTAAATCTGCCATGCAGTTTCATGAGAAGGCATTCTACCGGTTAAAATCATTTCCGTCTGCTTCATGTAATCGCTGCTGTTTGTATTCAGAACACTGCTTTCTATTGGACTGGGAAGTCTGTGTGTAAATTTGACCGCAGATATATTGAGGGTCAAGGTTAAGATGACACAACAAATCGTTAAAACCGCTACAATGACCAGGGTCAGACGCAAACGAATCGAGATTTTCTTCAGCACGATTCATCACACTTCCCGTTTACGATTCTGTAGCCCTCACCAATCTTTGTCGCAATAGGGTCATCATGAAGGATGGCTTTCAGTTTTTTCCTCAAAGAGGCGATATGAACTCGGACAGAGCCGCTAAAATGGTTCATATTTTGATCCCAGACATGCTCCATTAATTCTTCTTGACTGATCACCCGTTCCGGATTTAAAAGAAAATATTCTAAAATTGCAAATTCCTTTTTGGTTAAATGAATAGCCGTGTCGCCGATCCATGAAGTCCGTTTTGACAGATCAATGCTTATATGACCACAAGAAATAATATTATTCTGGTGAACAAATTTTTGTCTTAACAGATTTCGGATACGCGCTTCCAATTCAGCAAAATGAAAGGGCTTCGACAAATAGTCATTAGCCCCGATATCCAGTCCCTTTACTTTATCATCTACACTGCCCCGGGCACTGAGGATGATCACCTTTATGTCAGGCTTGTCTTCTCTAATTCTCAATAAAACCTCATAACCATCCATTTTCGGAAGGTTTAAATCCAGGATGATAATATCATAATTTTCGCAAAATACGAATTCTACAGCATCCTCGCCATTATCACATGTATCCACTGCATATCCTTCCATCCGCAGTCCGTCTGCTATGGCTTCTTGCAATTCGATCTCATCTTCAACAACCAAGATTCTCATAGTCTCTCCCCCTTGATCCAGTATACCTGCTTCCGTGTTAGATCTTTGTTAAGAACAAAATTTTGTTATCTAACTGTTTAATAACAGGAAACGATGGCTCAAGAAATTAGTATGACTTCATGGATGGGGTGTTATTCAAGTGATCGTTGAGGCCGATGTTTGTTAACTCTTTTTTATATTATCGGTTAACATTTACTTTACAAGACGCTTTTCTGTTTGTTAGAATGTCAGTATGATTGTTAACTTATTTTGTGCAATATTGGTTAACAATTAAATAATAGAACTTGGAGAGTGAACGTCTGGGGCCATGGCATCGGACATTTTACATGAATGATCCTTTGTACTTTTACATAAAAAGAATCTGAACGAAATGGGAAGGGTGATTCACATTGACAACGATAGAGGCAGTGAAGAATTGGATGGAATTGGCACAGAGTGCGCTTAGTGGGGAATGTCTGACGGCGGAGGAAGGGCTTGCCGTACTGGAAGCAGACGACGATGAAGTACTCCCCATTTTGCAAGCGGCCTTCCTGGTGCGCAAGCACTTCTACGGCAAGAGAGTCAAGCTCAACATGATCTTCAATGCCAAAAGCGGCCTCTGTCCGGAGGATTGCGGCTACTGCTCGCAATCAATCGTCTCAACGGCGCCCATCAAAAAATACACACTTCTTGACAAGGAGACATTGCTTGCTGGTGCGCATGAAGCGATGAACCGCAAGGCGGGCACTTACTGTATTGTTGCGTCGGGCAAAGGCCCGACAGACAAGGAACTGGGACAAGTCATTGAAGCGGTAAAAGAAATCCGTGCAACATTGCCGCTTAAAATATGTGCGTGCCTTGGCATATTGAAAGACGGACAAGCCGAGATGCTGGCGGAAGCAGGCGTTCACCGGTATAACCATAACCTCAACACAAGCAAAGCCAATTATCCGTCAATTACGCGGACACATACATACGATCAGCGGGTGGATACGGTCAACAAGGTGAAGATGCACGGATTGTCGCCCTGCTCAGGCGTCATAATCGGCATGGGAGAAACAAACGAAGAAATTATTAAGATGGCTTACGCCCTTCGTGAACTGGATGCCGACTCGATTCCAATCAACTTCCTGAATGCCATTCCCGGGACTCCACTCGAAAATTCGGGCCGTACCCCGGCTATGAAAGCACTCAAAGTGTTGGCGTTGTTCCGCTTCATCTGCCCGTCCAAGGAAATTCGCGTCGCAGGCGGCCGGGAAGTGAATCTTCGCTCGCTGCAGCCGCTTTCCCTCTACGCAGCCAATTCGCTTTTCGTCGGTGATTATTTGACAACAGAAGGCCAGGAAGTGACAAGCGACCACCGAATTATCGAGGATTTGGGCTTCGAAATCGAATTGTGTGCCCTTTGAGGCAGAGAGTATTGGAAGGAAACATGAGTATACAAAAGAAGTCTGCGTAATATTCCATTAAATGAAATATTACGCGGACTTCTAATAATAATGGTAAATATAAATTCACTGCTTAAGGACTCTTGCCTGGACAGATTAATTCTCAATGATGATATTGCTTAATTGAAGACGTGCACCATTCTCAAGGGTATCTCCCACAGGGCACTTGCTTTCCAGAAACCGGACGAACTCCTCTACCCTCTCCCGGGGTGCATCGGTCTTGATGCGGAAGGTGTAACGGATATCAGAGTAGCCGGCGCGGACAGGAGCCCGGTCAAAAAATCCGTCCAGATCAATATCACCCTCTACATCCACCTGAAAATCATCCAGCTTGATATCAAACTTGGGTGCATATACTCTGGCGACAATGGACTGGCATGCTCCCAGTGAAGCTAACAGCGCTTCTACCGGGTTCATGCCGGTATCTGTGCCCCCCAGGCTCTTCGGTTCATCAATTGTCAGTTCAAAATGTCTGGAAGTCGCCTTAACCTTAACTCCCTCTTGTAAATGTGCCGATGCTTTAAAGGTGTTCACTGCCATATCTGCATCTCCTCTAGGTATCTAATTGTATTGTCTTAAACACAGTTATTCGCTGTGTTTACTTATAATTTTAAAATTATTCTATTGTACTGTCAATCCTGAATAGAATCATATATTTTCAGAAAAAAACAAAAAAGGTCTAAAAGCTTCATAAACTTGTCAAGCCTTTAGACCTTTTCTTAAACTTCTACTTGTATTAAAAGCAACATACCTCTTGCCAGGTTTGGACCAAACTAGCAGTCAATCGGTTGCTCACGAACTACACAACCTAATTGTCAGCACGGGATAATGAAGAGCCGCGAACAATTAGCTCCGGAAGCAGCACGACCCGCTGACGGGCTTTCTTCTCATTGTTGATCTCCTGGGTAATCAGGTCCACAACCTGATGGCCCATCTCCTGGATCGGCTGTGCAACCGTCGTCATTGGCGGATCAGACATCGTAGCCAGAATCGTATTATCGAAGCCGACCACAGAAAGCTGCTCCGGCACATCAATCCCCAGCTCCCGCGCAGCCTGGATCGCCCCGATCGCCAATATATCATTACACGCAAAAATTGCCGTCGGACGGTTGTCCATTGCCAGAAGCTTGAGCGCCGTCTGCTTGCCGCCCTGCACGGAGAAATCGCTGACAACGACCAGATTTTCGTCATAGCTAAGTCCCGCTTCCCCCAGCGCCTGAATATAGCCGCGGAGACGCTCTTTGGAGCTGCTTACATCGAGATTTTCTGCGATAAGCGCTATCCGCTCATGGCCGGCGGCAATCAGATATGACGCCGCGCTATATCCCCCGGCATAGTCGTCCACGACGACGGAGCTCGCCGGCAGCGAGGACATCTCCCGTGCAATGAGAGCAACTGGTATACGCTGCTCAATCAGCTCCTTGAGCGGCTCTTCATTGCGCACGCCTGTCGCTACGATAATGCCATCGACACTCTTTTGCCTCAGCAGGCTAATATACTTGCTTTCCTTATCCGAGTCATTGTCCGTATTGCAAATCACCACGTTGAATCCCAGTTCATGTGCCCGGTCCTCTACACTGCGGGACAGCTCGGCAAAGAACGGGTTCACCAGGTCAGGAATCAGCAGTCCGATCGTATACGTCTTCTTCCCCGTTAATGCCGAGGCCAGCATATTCGGCTGGTAATTCAGCTCCTCGCTGATTTGCAGCACCCGCTGTCTCGTCTCCTCGCTGATTCTCCCTTTATCATTAAACACTTTCGATACGGTCGCAATGGATACCCCGGCAAGCCGTGCTATATCATAGATGGTTGTTTTCATCAATTTATCCTCATTTTCATTGTCATAATCTGTTATATCTGGATTCGCCAAAGTCAGGTCAAATTCCTGCAAACCTCCTGACAAACCAGTTCATCCCTCTTCAGTTCCCCACTTCCGGGGTAAGCGGTTAATCCACTGCTATTATAACATAATCTTGTCCGCACGCATCATAAAACGAACAAACTTTCACCCTCTGGCAAAAGGCATGGAATTAGCTTGACGAAGTTACCATATCAGCTTACCATTGTACTGGGAACCAAACTTACATGACAAGGTGGTTAATCAATGCATCTTACCGAATCGATTCCAAGTGCTTGGCAAGAAACCGTTCTCCGTTTAGCTCCGCAGCTGTATTTGGACCGTATTGAGCCTTTTCTTCCAATCCGTGCCGGGGTGTCTGTCTACGAAGAAACCCGCCGTTCTGATTCCTTTGACCGCACCATTCAAGTAGACAGCACAAAAGTGAAAGCGGTTATCGAATATGCTATATATTATGATTATGATATTCAACATTTGTATGATCTGGAGCATGTGTGGGTTTATGTCGGTCATGAAGACGAAATCGTATCTGTTGAAGCCAGCTTCCATGGCAGATATTTTCTCGGCGTCCTGCCAGACCGCAGCAATCTGATCGAAGGACGCGGTCCACGACTGTACTCCCAGCCTGGAAAGCATGCCATGTCGCCTCAAGCCGACCTGTTCCTGCTCATTCCTAATGTTACATCCTGCTGCACTACAGAAGCCGGAGACGGCGGCTTGCTGGAGCCTGACTTGTTCGCCGGAGAATTCAAACATGGCGACAACATCGATCAGATTGCCGAAGAGCATCTTCGTACCTTTAGTTTTGAGCCTACCTTTGATTATGTACCATTCGAATGGCCTGCTGACGCTTTCGTTTCCTGGGAGGCACTGCGCAAAGAGATTCCGGTTCGCATGAGAAAGCTGGTTGCGGAGATTCAGGCATAAATATAACGATGTCCCTACGCTAAAGAATTTGCATACAGCTTTTGACTGTGTTGCACAAATCATGATTTATAAGGGAGGCTGCTTGCTTGACCATCATCTCTCTGCTGCCTATTACGAATGAAAATCAAGATGAATGTATCCGGCTAAAACCGAAAAAGGAACAGGAGACTCTGGTTGCCTCCAATGCTGATTCTTTGATTCATGCAACTAATGAACCGACCTCCCGGCCTTTTGGCATTTATCTGGATGATGTGATGATAGGCTTTCTGTTGTTTGATAATGAAATGTATAAAGACGGATATTATTGGATTCTCCGCTTTATGGTTGACGAGCGTTATCAGGGAAAAGGTTACGGCTCTGCAGCCATCCGGGAAGTAATCCGAAAGCTGGAATCCAAACCGGATTGCAGGCAAATCAGAGTGAACCATATCCCCCATAATACGAATGCCAACCGTTTGTATAAAAGCCTTGGCTTCGAGGAAACCGGGGAAATCGAAGACGGGGAAATTGTGCTCAGCTATTTGGTTAGAAGTTGATTTTCCTTCACATATTGATCGAGTAGGAGGAGGCGGCTAGCCTCCGTCCTCTCACACCACCGTACATGCGGGTCCGCATACGGCGGTTCCAAAAGGTTAACAAAGATCCAAATAACGAGAAAGCAAACTTTTCAGCCCTTTCGCTTTCCAATAGGAGGTCGGGAGGGCGTTGTTTGTGTTTCGAGACATTTCCCACGCTCCGCGTCTGGAGTTAGCCATTACAAAACATGCCCATTCCGGGACGCCGAGTGCTCGAAGCTCGCGAATTCGGGTGCGTACCCGTTTCCATTGCTTCCATAAGCACATACGCAACCTGCGACGAATCCACTGGTCGAATTTCTCGCAGTGCCCTTTCGCCGAGGCGAGTCGGAAATAGCCGATCCAGCCGATGAGGTAGCGGTTCAACTGCGTAATTCGGTTCTCCATAGACATCGATCGCGTTCGGTTCGTCAACTCTCGCACCTTCTCTTTGAATCGTGAGATCGTTTGAGGCGCTAATCGAATCGTCGCTTTCTTATCCCTTAGGAAACTGAATCCCAAGAACTTGCGGTTCCAAGGCCGGTCTACGGCACTCTTGTCTCGATTCACTTTCAGTTTCAGCTTTCCTTCTACGAAACGTGTTACCGAATTCATCACGCGTTCTCCTGCGCGTTTACTCTTAACGAGAATATTACAATCGTCCGCATAGCGGACGAATCGCACTCCTCGTTCGGTTAGTTCTTTGTCCAGGTCATCTAACAGAATGTTCGCTAAGAGTGGGCTCAGTGGTCCGCCTTGTGGTGTACCTTCTCCCGTTTTCTCAAACACGCCATTCGCCATGACCCCTGCATTTAGATAGGCACGGATGAGCTTCAGGACACCTTTGTCTGTCACTTTCCTTGCTACCCTTGCCATGAGCATGTCATGGTTTACTCGGTCAAAGAACTTCGCTAAGTCCATGTCTACGACCCATCGAAAGCCTTCTTGAATGTAGCTTTGGGCTTGCGTAACCGCATCATGCGCTCGCTTCCCAGGACGAAAGCCATAGCTGTACGTAGAGAAGCCCGCGTCAAAGATCGGGTTCATCACTTGTAGAAGGGCTTGTTGGAGGAATCGGTCCATCACGGTTGGGATGCCGAGCAGCCTCACGCCGCCTCCGGGTTTGGGGATTTCCACCCGTTTGACGGGCATGGGTCTGTAGGTTCCCGCGAGGAGTTCGGTCTTCACCGTCTCCCAATGTGTTTTCAGGTAAGCTTGTAGATTCGCTACCGTTACACTGTCCACGCCGGGCGCTCCTCCGTTCTGTACCACTCGCTTGTAAGCAAGCCTGAGGTTATCTCCTCTGAGCATGTTCTTCAACAAGTCGTTATTCGCTTCGCGAGAGGAAGGGGCGACTTGTGCCGACGAAGAACTCGGCGCTCCGGCATACCCTGACGGCTTCACCGCTTCTCTTTGCCGCGAGCTCTCTTGCGAGATTTTCTGCTGTCTTTGCTCTTCATACGAACGCATCGGTTTCCTCTCTCCTTTCGGTTCAGCCCTTCCGGTTTCCGGCGTCCCGTACTTCCGTACTATGGCCTCTGCTGACTCCTGCGGGTTCAGCGCAACCTCTCGGTTGCGGTTACGAAGTGACTTCGCATTTTTTTTCCCGCAGGCCTCCCCAGATAAGAACGCCATCTTTCTGCCCGCAACCACTGGAGTTTACAGAGATAGCCTTTGGCGACTTCGGATTTCGTCATGTATAGGTGACTCATCCGGCTAACCCTGCCTCAAATCCAGTTCGTATACCTTGGCTCGTGCATTTGCCTCCAGCTTCCTTCAGATTCGACCTCGCGGCCGACACCCTTGCTCTTGGCTAACGGTAGGCGTTCGCCAGCCCCCGTTCGGGACTTTCACCCTAGAGATGACGCCCATGCTGGGCGTACTATAAAAAACAGCACAAACCGTAATTACGGTTTGTGCTGTTTCATTTTTGTCGTAGCTTTAATATGTCTTTAATCTACTGCGCAACCAAACTCTCCACGCCCTGCAGTGTCAGCTCATTGGCATAATGGCACGCCACAAAGCGTCCGCCTCCCATATCCTGCAGCGGAGGCAGAGCCTTCTCGCACAACTCGGTGCGGTGCGGGCAGCGCGGATGAAAGTGGCAGCCAGAAGGCGGATTGGCCGGGTTAGGCACCTCGCCCTGAAGCACAATCCGCTCTACCTTCCGGTCCGGATCAGGATTCGGCACCGCCGACAGCAGCGCCTCCGAGTAAGGGTGCATCGGCCGTCTGAACAATTCTTCGGTCTCTGCCAGTTCAATGATGCGACCCAGATACATGACAGCAATGCGATCAGAAATATGCTTGACGACAGACAGATCGTGGGAGATGAACAAATACGTAATCTCGTATTCACGCTGCAAATCTTTGAGCAGGTTAATAATTTGCGCCTGAATCGACACGTCCAGCGCAGACACAGCCTCATCACAGACAACGACTTTCGGCCTTGTCACCAGCGCTCTGGCAATCCCGATCCGCTGGCGCTGACCGCCTGAGAACGCATGCGGGTACCGTCTCAGGAAACTGTTATTCAGTCCGGTCTGCCGGGCCATCTCAATAACCCGCTCATCAATCTCGGTCTTGGACAGTCCGGATAATGCCCGAAGCGGCTCGCTAATGATATCATACACGGTCATCCGCGGATTGAGCGAAGCATACGGGTCCTGGAAAATCATCTGGATGCTCTGGCGAACCTCTTTGAACTCCTGCTGCTTTGCCTTCAGGAAGTCAATCTTTCGTCCGTCCGGCGTTTGGAAGTTAACTTGACCGGAAGTCGCCTCGATTCCTCTGGCCAGACATCTGCCAAGTGTTGTTTTGCCGCAGCCGGACTCTCCTACCAGGCTTAGCGTCTCCCCTTTGCGCAGTGCAAAAGATACGTCTGACAACGCCTTGACCGGAGCCGAGGCCTTGCGGAACAGACCGCCGCCATCCTGCGAAGGATACTCCTTGACCAGATTCTGTACGTCTACAATGATTTCTTTCATTTCCTTCATGGTTGTACGCCCCCTTCAGATCGCCCGCCATGGAGGAAGCATCTGACACTATGATTCTCTGCCAGCTGCACCTGCGGCACGTCCTGCGCATCGCACACACCAGCAATCCGGTCCTTACACCGTTCATAGAAGCCGCACATCGGCGCCCGGTTGATCGGGATTGGAACCGTCCCTTCAATTGACTCCAGACGCTCCTTGCGGCTTCCAATCATAGGGATGGAACGCAGCAGCCCTCTAGTGTAAGGGTGCTTCGGGTTATGAAAAATTTCCCTTACAGGCGCCTGCTCCACAACTTTCCCAAGATACATAACCGCAACTTCATCACACATTTCCGCCACAATCCCGAGGTCATGCGTAATGAAAATAATCGCCATCCCGAATTCCTGCTGCAATTGCTTCATCAGTTCCAGCACCTGGGCCTGAATCGTTACATCCAGCGCAGTCGTCGGCTCATCGGCAATCAGCACTTCCGGCTCACATGCGAGCGCCATTGCGATCATTGCCCGCTGCATCATCCCGCCGGAGAACTCATGCGGATATTGATTAAAGCGCTTCTCGGGATTGGATATTCCGACCCGGCGCAAAATATCGATCGCCATCCCCTTGGCTTCCTGCTTGTTCCTCGTACGGTGCAGCAGGATAGATTCTATAATTTGGTTTCCAATCGTATAAAGTGGTGAAAAAGCCGTCATCGGCTCCTGGAAGATCATCGCGATCTTGCTGCCGCGAATCGCCCGGATTTCCCGGCCATTCTTCTTCAGTTTCACGATATCGACATCTCCGAACCAGACGGAGCCGCTTGTCACAGCGTGCTTGGGCTGAATGCCCAGCAGCGTCTTGCCTGTAATGCTTTTTCCACAGCCGGACTCCCCGACAATGCCCAAAGTTTTACCTTTAGCTATTTGAAAACTTACCCCGCTGACCGCCTTTAGCAGGCCGCCGTCGGAAGGCAAGTGAATATTTAAATCCTCAACGCGAAGCAAGGGATGAGCTTGCTGTTCTGCTGTCTCCGCAGCTTCTACCATAATACCCGCACCTCACCAAATTTTAATCCACTGTCTGATCTTGAGCGCAAGCGCGCATGATATTTCATTTTTTTCCGGCAGCCCCGCTTATTTATATGGATCCGCTGCATCACGCAGGCCATCACCCAAGAAGTTGAACGCAAGCACAGTTATAATGACGAAGCCGAGTGGGATCAGCTTCCACGGATACAAAGCCACGTTTTCAATTTGCTGTGCTTCCTGAAGCAGAACGCCCCAGCTCGCTGCCGGAGAGCGGATACCCAGACCAAGGAAGCTCATTGCCGTTTCGCCGATGATCATTGAAGGAATCGCCAGTGTCATCGTCACCACCAGATAGCTGAGGAAGCCCGGAATGAGATGGACAATAATAATCTTGGCGTCGCTGACGCCGGAGATTTTGGCCGCCATAACATAGTCCTCATTCCGCAAAGAGATGAATTTGCTTCGTACAACCCGGGCCAGACCCGTCCATTCGATGAATGCCATGATGATTGTGATATAAAGAAACATTTGTACGATAGGCACCCGTGGCGGGATCGCCGCAGACAGCGCCATCCATAACGGAAGTGTAGGGAATGAACGAATAATTTCAATAATACGCTGAATTACACTGTCAATCATTCCGCCAAAATAACCGGAAATACCGCCAAAAAATAGTCCCAGCACAAAGCTGATGCCGACCCCGACGAGTGGAATCGTAAGCGATACCTGGCTTCCGAGTACAATACGGGAGAACAGGTCCCGGCCCATGCCGTCTGTACCAAACAGGAACAACCGGCCCGGATCTTCAACGCCAAATAAATGAATACTGGAAGGAATAAAGCCAAAAAGCTTATACTCCTCGCCCTTCACAAAGAACTTGATCGGGTACTTCAGCGAAGTATCCTCCACAAACATTTTGCGGAGTGTCTCCGGGTCACGCTCAGATTTCATTCCATATACGAATGGTGTGAAGTGAAACTTGCCGTCCGTATCGATAAAATGAATGCTTGTCGGCCTGCTGTTCAAATACACACTGTCATACTTGTCCAGTCCCTGCGGTGAAATAAAATTTCCGAACAAAGCAACAACATACATAAAACCAATGACAACCAGACTTACTTTCGCCAGCTTGTGTTTCATCAGCTTGCGCATCATCAACCGCCAGTGGGAAGCCGCATAGTGCGTTTCCTGCTGCTTTTTCCCCCTGAACAATTGTGTCCACCTGTTCAAATCGCCCAACATCGTTTTCATCGATCACATTCCTTTTCTCTGCATACGAATTCGAGGGTCCAGCCATACGAGCAAAATATCCGAAATCAATGTTCCAAGTACGATACACACAGCCATGAACAAGAGCCATGTGCCAGCCAAATACATATCCTGACTGAGCAGCGCATTGTACATAACCGGTCCTTGCGTCGGCAAGTTGAGTACAATTGCAGTAATCGTAGCCCCTGTGAAAATGGACGTCAGCGACCAGCCCAGCGTACTGACAATCGGGTTCATCGCAGCGCGTACCGGATATTTCATAATAATTTTCGCTTCGGAAAGCCCCTTCGCTCTGGCCGTCAGCATATACGGCTTCTCCATTTCTTCGAGCATTTGCCCCCGCATAACCCGGATCAGGTCACAAGTGCTCGCCGTACCGATGACGATAACAGGAATAATCATGTGTTTGAGAAAATCAATAAATTTGGCGTAAGACCAGGCCTGATCAACAAATTCAGGAGAGAATATCCCCAGCATCGGGTCGCCTACATACACATAGGAAATATACATCAGTATAATCGCCATCAAAAAGTTCGGTGTCGCCATGCCCAAAAAGCCGATGGCTGTAATCAGATAATCACCGAAGGAATACTGCTTAACCGCACTATAGATTCCTGTCGGAATCGAAAAAACATAGGTAAACAGCATGGAAACCAGGGACACGATCAATGTCAGCCCCATATATTGCGCTATAATATCGGATACCGGACGGTTAAAGGCAAGCGAGTAGCCGAAATTGCCCTCGGTAACAATTCCCCAAATCCACTTTAAATATTGCATGTACCAGGCTTGATCGAGTCCATAGGCTTCACGCATGACCTGCATGGCTGCATCATCCATTATTTCTCCGCCAGTCGCCATTTTGGCGGCATAGGTACTAATGAAATCTCCAGGTGGAAGCTGAATAATAAAGAATACAACTATTGATATCAGCATCACTACCGGTATCATCAACAATAATCTTCGCAGGATGTAACTAAGCATAAGTTCCCTCTCTCCATAACATTAAAACAATGGGGGAGGACAACTCCCCCATTGTTGCTTCAACCAGCGTAAACGCCTGGTCTATTCAATATAGAATTGCTCTGGATGCGCAACGCCAATGCCTCGGAATTCATCCGCGCTAACCAGATCCGGCGCTACGTTTTTCACGTTGTTTTTCACAACTGTCAGTGTCGGCGTAGGAGCCGTGTAACCGATAATCCATTGGTTCTTCTGGTGCAGTTTAATGATTTCATCGCTAAATTTCGCAATTTCTTCTTTGGAAGTCGAGGCTTTGATTTTATCCCAATTTTCCAGGATTTGAGCTACATCGCCTTCAGGCTTCACACCTTCTTTGCCTCCAGAAGAGGAGTACAAACCATAATGGCCGAACCATGGTGTAATAACACGCAGAGGTACAAGCTCATCCGGTCTTAATGCTACGTTTACGATGGAAACACTCTTAATTGTAGCTGGGACTTTGTTTGCATATTTCAAATCAAAGAAGGTTCCGGAATCTACAATTTTCAGTTCCGTACGAATACCTGCTTCATGATAATATTTGCGAAGCAGCTCGATGAATTTATCATCCTCACCTTTTTCCTGATAGATCAGGATAGACAAATCAGAACCATCAGCAAACGTTCTAAATTTATGCTGGGCATCCCACTTCAGGCCAATCTCGTCAAGAAGTTTCTCTGCACGGGCTTTGTCATACTCTACCCACTGCTTGTTCCAGCCATCCTGATAACCTGGCAAACCTTCTGATACAGACGCCTGAGCAGGTTCACCCAAGCCATTCGTAATAATTTCAGAAACTTCCTTGCGGTCTACAGCAACCGACAATGCTTCGCGGAAACGAATATCCTGGAACAATGCACGCAGTTTCGGATCTTCTGTTGTCTGGTTTAACTGTACGCCTGTGCTGGACCAAGCCGGGCTTTTCCAGGTCAGAACGCGGTAGTTTCCTTTTTTCTCGTTTTCTTTTAATACTGTGAAATCTTTGAAATCAAATTGTCCAACTTCGATGTTTCCTGCCAGCATTCCGAGTAGCTTGTGGCTTGGATCTTGCATTTTATCAAGTACAATACGGTCGATGTATGGAAGCTGCTGCCCTTCAGAATCTGTTTTAAAGAAGTAAGGGTTGCGCTCCATAACGAAACGGTCGCTGTTTGCATCATTTTTCGCTACCCACGGACGAAGCGTTGGGCGCTGCGGATACAGCCAGTAGTAGTAACCTGTCCAGATACCCAGTGTTTTCGTGTCGTTGAAGCCGTATTCCTTGGCTACTTCAAGCGCTTTGTCTTCGCCGATGAACTCCGGAAGAATCGTCTTGTAGTAGTGAGCCGGCGCGAAGAACCATTTGTTGTCAATCGCCAGACGCTCAAGGAATTGTACGCTTGGATGTTTGAATACTACTTTAACCGCGTAGTCATCCACTTTTGTAATTTCCGCTCTTTCCTTCTCGCCTGTTTCAGGGTTTATGGAATAGTAGCAATCATACAGGGCTTTACCGAAAGTTTCAGGGATCAGCATGTGCTCCCAGTAGAAAATAACATCGTCAGCAGTGAAAGGCTGGCCGTCCGACCATTTCATCCCTTCGCGCAGGTGGATCACATACTCCGTGGAGTCTGCATTTACATCAAACCCTTTTGCAACGTTAGGCTCAACGCCTGTTCCGTCCTGCTTGAAGCGGAAAAGCGGCTCCTCGGTAATCATCTCGATTCCCCACTTGTCGTCCGGACCGTTCCATGGATTGCGCCAATCACCGCCGTACTTACCGATGCTCTCAAAAGTCGGCTCGATCATGATGTCTTCTTTGACCGGCATCCGGTCTTCCACAGCAGGAATGGTCCCTGCCTTAACCAGCTCTTGAAGCATTGGCGCTTCTGCGAATCCTCCGGCCGATTTCTGAACCGTGTTGGTGGCCGTGGCTGTGTTTGTCTTGGTGTTCGCTGTGTTGGCTGTATTTTTGGCATTGCCTGCAAAGCATCCTGTCAAAGCAGACATCGTAATCAGCAAGCTGAGACTCATGAGAATTATTTTGTTCTTCAACCTGAAACTCCCCATTCTCTACATAAGAATTATATGATTCTTGTGGTTTGAAGCTTTGTTTGGTAAACCGCTTAATCCAGTGCAGTTCCGTCTGTCAATGCGCCTTTTTCCTGTGGTCCGTTTGGTCCGCCAGCGAGAAGCGGTTGTCCAAAGTAGGAGCCTTGAGCCGGATTGCCGAAGCGGGCTACTGCCCAGCTATTTGGATTCGTGTAATCTTTGTTCAACCATGACGGCCAAGGGTTTCCAAGTCCGGTTCCGGTCGATTGGTATGGGTAGTATTCGAATGCCTGGATATTGTTCCAGGTATCCCATGCTGTCCCCTTGTTTGTTACGTCTGTCAATTTGACAACGACCAGATCTTTGTATACGTGTGTGCCTTCATCCTTCCACATCCCATGGGACCCGAAAGCGGAGTGAGCAACCGGATGTGTGCCGTTAATTTTCTCCACTTCATCCCATCTGTAGACGGTTGAGAAGGAGTGGGCACCATAGAGAACCTGAACCGGCTTCAGATAGTTCGTGTTGTTATCAACGAATTTGGCCAATCTTACGGTCACGCGTTCCCAGTCGCCTACGTGGCTGCCGACTTCAGTACCAAACACCGTTTTGCCAAGATCGTACGGGGAAAATTGGAAGTAAACAAGATCGACATTGTTGTACTCTTTCTCCACCCAGAACGCATAGATCGGTGCATTCGCCAGATCTCCCTTAAAGTAAGGAAGCTTGAGATCGTAAGGATTAAGATCCGTCTTCGTCTTGAATTCGTATTGGCCTGAGCTGCTGTTCAAGTAACGGTCTACATAGGGGAAGGTATATTCGACAGAGGCCGGGAAATACACTTCGCCTTGAGCAAACCAGATTCTTGGTGCGAAGGTTTGCAGCAGTTGACGCTTGGATTGTGAATCGTATGAATTGTTCGGAACTGCGACGCTGGTAGAATCCAGTGGAGAAATTTTTTCAACGACAAGACTTGAGGTCACATCGTTGAAGTCCGCACCCACATAGATCGCATCTGCCGTAAATACCTTTGACGCGCCAGAGAAGTTATAGTCTTTGTACAACGTTACTTTATAGCCTGGTGCTACACGGAGCGAGGAAATCTTGTCATTGCCCACGCCCTTTTTCAAATCGTCCACATTGTAACTACCCACATCAAACTCCTGTGAGGCTCCGCCATACGGGGCGTTGTCATATACCGTTACCGGGAGATGACCCGCCGCATTTGCATAGTCAGGCTTTACTGCAACATTAGAACTAATCAGCGCTGAAAAAAGAACAGTCAAAACCGCAAGTTTGAACGTTTTTCTCATTTAGCTAATCTCCTCCAACCCTATTTTTTTCATCTGAACAAAGGCTTCTTCTGCATATCGCGTTCCCTCTGATCACCTCATCCCCCCCATTTCCGTAAAATCAATTGCTGCTTGACGCATTGAAATTTAAAAAATTAGTCTCATCAACTTCCTTCTATCAATTCTGACTAAATTTAGAAAATCATGCGCGCACAGCTGCCCGATTCCTCCTGGCTTGCAGCATTGTGTACATCATTGCATTTGCTGCCGTTTATTTTGCATCCCCTTCATATGCTGCTCTCACATCTAACGTTTCTGTGGGCTTCGTCTTATGTAATGTGAGTGTCCCGCGAATTTCCGCTCCGGACAAGCTGCAGCCGGCTCTTGCCAAATGAATAGAAATGTAAAAAATAGATCAGCCGGAATCAAGCTAACCCGAATTATATCGCTTGTTTGTCAGAAGTAATGGTTGTGGTTGTTAAAGCTATGTCAAAATTTAGAGCAATTGTATAAGAGAAATATGGTTCTGAAAGGAGATAAAGGAAGACAGTTTTTCAGGTGAAAACTAATAGATTATTGAACATTTCCAGAAGAAAAAAACGTTTGTGGGTAAGCGGTTTACTAAAAAAACCATCACTTCGGATGAGGATCCAAAGCAATGGTTTTGTCCAGGTTAAATTTGTTGATAACGTTTCATTTTACTTTTTCCGACACTGCGAAATTTTACAAAACTTACACTTCTCCAAATTGCAATATAACTTAACGTCACCAGGTTGAATACAAACCCTAATGTGCCAGGATCAATGGAATGAATAGTTTCCAGCAGCAAGAACCGCAACCCGAACACAATTACAAGAATGACAAAGACGGCATTATTGCGTTTAATGTACACTTTCCCATCCCCGCGTGCTTCAAAACTAGTTGTAAAAATAAGCGGAATGGATACTGCAACGCCAATCAGAACAGCGATTACGACCTGACTGCCCGTTATCGCCAGCCTCGGGTCAAGCAGTTGGGTTAAAGAAGTGGAAATATAGAGAATCGGTAAAAGCAGTGTAATTCCCGATTTACCCAGCGGCTTGTTCATTCCCCGGAATTGGCCACGGATAATCAGAATAAAAATCAGACCGGAAATAATCAGAGAAATTGTCGGGTTCATTATGGCAGCACTCCCTTGAAAATTTATATTCCCAGTATCCCGCAAATCAGCCGCCGCGGGCAGTGAATAAAGTAACTGGATCGATATGACATTGGTCATATTGCTGGCAAAAAAAAGAACCGGCGGTTGGTTACCGCCGATTCTTCTTCTGTTCAATTATTTTACCCTGTATTCATCAAAGTAGCGCGGGATAATCGTTGTTGAAGCTCCCGGCTGCTGAGGCAATACATAATAGCCATCTTTCACTGTCGCCGGTTCCTCAAAAATATGGCGAATCCACGGAATATACTCCAGCATGATGGCCCCCGGGGTAGCTGCTACGAGATGCTGGTGAATTTGCCCCATATCCCCTACATGCGGACATACCGGGAGATCATATGCAGCAGCAAGTCCGGCGATTTGCATCCATTCCGTAACCCCCCCTACCCGCGTTACATCCACTTGGACATATTCTACAGCGCCCTGGGCGATGTAATCACGGAAGGCATATTTATTGTAGACGTGCTCGCCTAACGCGATCGGAACATTCAGCTCATCTGCAAGCTTGCGGTGGTTGGCAATATCATCCGGATTCAGCGGCTCCTCCAGCCAAATGAGGTCGAACTGCTCAAGCTTTTTGCCCCATGTCATCGCTGTCGTAATGTTCCATTGCTGATTCACATCAATCATCAGCCCGACATCATCTCCGATTGCCTTGCGCACAGCCTGCACACGGTCAAAGTCTTCACGCGGGTCCGGCTTGCCGACTTTCATTTTAACAGCAGTAAAGCCCTGATCCAGAATGGCGCTCATATCTTCAATCAGCCGCTCTTTGCTCCAGTTGAGCCAGCCGCCATTCGTATTATAAGCTTTGATCTTCTCCGGCTTGTGGCCGCCAAGATATTGCCAAAGCGGCTTTTCAGCAGACTTGGACATAATATCCCATAAAGCAATATCTACAGCCGCCAATGCCATATGGGTTACTCCTGCCCGGCCGATCCAGTGCATTGGGCCAAAGCGCAGCTCATCCCAAATTTGCTTCACCATAAACGGGTCTTTGCCAATCAAGGCCGGTGCATAATAGCGGTCGATCGTTTCGGCGATCATCTCGTCACCTTTGGCACAGGTACCTGTATATCCATAGCCGGTAATCCCTTCATCCGTTTCAATGCGGATTCCTGTTACTCCCCAATGTGTGGCAATATTGATTGCATCCGTAATTGGCGGTGTAATCGGGACATGCAAAATAAAGCTGTTTGCTTTAGTAATTTTCATAAGAAAAGTCCTCCTTAAAATAGATGAATAATTTCAATTACAATGCATATCAGAAGAATCCGGGAATAAAGGCGATTGCTCTGATTTTTTGGAAATTTTAATTTGTATAAAATAAATCGTGTACGATTATTAAAGTATCATACATGATTTATAATGTAAAGAGGGTGCGCGAACCCTATTTAAAATGTTCGCGCACCCTTTTATGAGCATTCTTCAAATGTACCCGCATAGCATCTATGGCATTACCCGTATTCTCTTCAAGCAAAGCATGCAGAATCGCTTCATGCTCCACTTTTTCCGCGTTGATTTCAATTTTGTAGTGAAGCAGATTCAAATACCGGTAAATGCGTTCAATTAACGATGTGACCGTCCGCTGCAAGTTTTCATTATTGGCATAAGCCAGTATTGTGCCATGCAGCCCTTCATTCATTTTCAGAATACGCCCCTCTTCACCATTCTGAGCGGGAGTGTCTGATCCAGTAGAAAGCTCATTCAGAATCTGCTGAAGCTTTGCCTTTGGCAAATAGGGGATTGCCTTGCGAATCGCCAGTTCCTCCAGGGAGCTGCGAATCTCGAATATTTCATCAATATCACGCAGGTTCATCTCCGCAACGAACATCCCTTTGAAGGGAACTACGGTCACGAAGCCTTCCGAAGACAGCTTGAACAGTGCTTCCCGAATCGGAATATTGCTGACACCTAGATCACGAGCCAGCTTATCAATGTTGATCTTATCACCCGCCGTCATCTCGTGCGAAAGAATCTGCCGCTTTAATAAGGCATACAGTTCATCCGTAAGCACATAACGGCCTAATGGTTTCTTTTCCATAAAGCTCCACCCTATTTTTAGACTTCCCTTTATTATATCATCCATGATTCATTATTAGTATCTGCGATGTATCTGAATGACTTCAGTCCAGCTATTGGCGATACGGATGGTTACCGATGCTGTTTTCTTGACACCATTGCTGTAAGTAACCGTATAGAGGAAATTATAGCTGCCATCCTTTAGCTCCTCCAGCTTGACGCTTGCTTCCTTTTCACCCAGGTAGCCCTTCCAGACCGATGACTGCCTGCTCAAATTCGCGCTGCCGATTCGGGCTACTTCCGCTTGTATACTGCTAGCTGCTGTTAAGCTGCCACCGGAGGATGAGGCAGCTGTAGGAACAGCCTGAAGCACAAACCCTTCACCGGCCCAGAATACATCTGCAGGACGCTGAGAGTTCGGATTGGACTCGTTCCATTTGACCCGGCGAGCCTCCCATTCAGGAGTATGTAACACTTGTGCGGTCAACGACAAAGGCAATAGCTGAACCGTTTTGACAGCATCCTGCTCATTTGGCTCCCCTTTACTGTCTACAGCGCGAAGCCGGATGATATAGGTCCCTGCCCGGTTCTCTGTCACACTGCCCGGGATTGAGATATGTTCCGTCTCATATGAACTGCTGTAACCTCCTGGCCCGGATACGCTCCACTGATACGTCATCGCGTCCCCATCAGGGTCCAATGAACGATTAGTACAGACGATAGTATCCCCTTCATATCCCGGATTAGGCGTGCAAGTAAAATCAGCAACCGGTGGACGGTTTGTTTCAATAAAGAAGAACTTCCGGTCACTCCAGTCGCCCCACTCGATGCCATCATGTACCCGGACTTGAACATACATGTTTACTTTTTCCGGTAAATCGGAAGGCGTTGTCCATTTGAAGACATTGCCATTCCGCTCTCCGGAATCAAGCTGGAGATATCCTCCGTACCTATAAATCCGGACCTGATATTGTGCCTGTCTGTCGATTTGGTCTGCATCCTTGAATATCCATTCAAATGTCGGGCGCAGGACATCAAATCTGGTTGGCTTGCTTTGATCTGAGCTTTCAGGAACCTGAATTTCGGCTCTTGGCTTCCGGTTGACGATGTACACCTGCTTGGTCAGCTCGGCGGTCAAGCCACCGGAGTCCTTTACAACCTGACGAATGGCAAATGTACCGATCGTGTTGAAGCTTTTGATCCATTCCGTCCGTGAATTACTTTGGTAGGTTTCCGGTCCATCGGTCGTTACATTTTTAATATACCAGCCGTGCTCGATACTCTCGCGGTCTCCGTCCTCCAAATCGTAGGCGGACGATTCAATAAGCATATCTGTATTCCGGTAGGTTGTAATCGGTGTCGTCGTAAAGCCCGGCACAGGCGGCGTATTCGGCAGCGGTGCCTCCAGCCATATTTCCTGCTCATACCAGTCCGACCATGCGCCATACTCGTCTTTTACAGACAGACGAATGGTATAAAGCCCTTTCTTCGTTGGCCTTCGGAGCTGACCATTTACACTTTTGCCATCCGGATCGCTGTACGCCCATTTATACTGGGTAACTCCCCTCGTCTTGCAGTAATCAATACCCGTTGCTTCCTTGGAGCAGGTTCCCCCAGGGAGCCAGCGGTCCGGGTCATAGCTAGCATCGGTGTAGCTCAATACATAATTGTCATCTTGTTTAATCGTAAATTTCGCTATCGGCTTTCTATGGATGATGACCGTCTTCGTGTACGGATCAGATCTTTGCATATAGGAAGCAAAGGCATCCGATTTCGGATACTTGTACCCGGAAGGCGTCGGATCATCGACACCTGAATACGTAATGGTGTACTGTCCGACTTTATCCAGTTGGGCCAACGGTTCATTCAATATTTTCTCATGATATCGGGAACGGCCCGATAATCCGTCTTTGGCGTCCAGAAACTTGTTTGGCTGGCTATGAACATAAATCCATTCATCCAGTTCCGGCACTTGATCATCATTTTCTGCATCTTCAAACAAGGTTGTGTAAGTCAGTTCCTCTCCCACAAGACCAACATCATCTATTTTATTCGGATCGATAATGAGAACAGACACCTGCAGATTGCGGAATTTGGTTCCCGGCGCATTAAAGAAATAGCCATAGCTGCCTTCCTTGAAAGTCTTGTCCGTCACATCAAATAACGGCAATCCTTGAGAACGAATTTTAATTTTATCCCGTCGAACAGACACCTTTAGATGCAGAAACTGTTCGCCGCTTACGCTAATCGTTGCGGCCCCCAGGGAAGTCCGCTTCCCGTTTACCAGTTTGACCAGCTCAGCTTTATTATTGTAAAGCTCCAGCCTGTACATGTTCTTGTTATCTTGGGCGCGGAAGGCAAATCCGGACGGGTGTGTGCTGACAGCCAATGACTGCTGAAATTCAAAGGTGAAATCCGAATCAGCGATTGAAGTATGCTTTTTAAGCACTTGTCCCAACTCATCCTCATTTGGACTCGCCTCCACGATGCCTTTGCTGCTGAACAATGTTTCTTTTACATACGAGCTTGGGGTATTATACGCATACGTTGCATTGCCTTCCCATCTCCAGCGCAGTTCCGTGTATTTTTCCTCAAAAAGAGCGTAAAACTCGCCGTCAGCGCCGAAGCCGTATTTTTTCACACTAAACTCCAGCTCATCCCTGTCTCCTGAACTACAATTCATATAAGCCGTAGGATATTTATTAAATGTATAGACACTTTTAATGAGCTGTCCGAATTTATCGATAACGTGAATCTTATTAAACGAGTCGATAATATAAGTTATGCCATCCTGTGAGGTCGCATAAAAAACATCGTAACGGTCATACTTTGACCAGTCAGAGCCTCCAGATCGCACACTGCACCCGCTTGAGCTGGATGACCACCGATCGCTTCTTTCCTTATTTGAATAGACCGTATAAGTTTTCGTTGTTCCCGTCCATTTGTTTTGAGATTCCAGCATTTCAGATACAGTCGTTGTATTTCCGCCGGAATACCACTCATATTTCTCCCGGATATAAACCTTTTTTACAACGACTTCGGAATCTTCGTAAATTACTAGCTTTTCTATTTTTTTGTCATTGGGGAGGTTCGTTATTTCCAGGTCATCCTCCCTGTTGGTTCGTATAACCGCTGTTTTGAGAGGTGAACCTGTATACGGTTTTAACGTTTTAATATCGTACCATTTTAAGGATGGATTTCCGTTAACGGCCCGTTCGTAAAATCCGATATATTTCATGTCTTCGCTGAACTCAACACCAGCCGCATATTGACTGGAGTAATACGGATAATTGACTTTAAACGGAATTTCTGAGCTGCTGTCTGTGCGAACTTTCACAGTTTCATACGTCCAAGATACTTTTCCGTCTATATCAGTTCTTTGCAGAGAACACATCCAATAGTGGTTATCACTATCTTCCCGGTAGTATTTGCACGCAATTTGATACGTGCCACCCCATGCATCCATGACCGGGTAAAATGAATCGTACGTTTCAACATCTTTCCATTGTCCATAGGTCTGGGTAAAATTATAATTTG
This sequence comes from Paenibacillus pinihumi DSM 23905 = JCM 16419, assembly GCF_000422505.1. Taxonomy (GTDB): domain Bacteria; phylum Bacillota; class Bacilli; order Paenibacillales; family Paenibacillaceae; genus Paenibacillus_D; species Paenibacillus_D pinihumi. Next base: position 184,445 of record NZ_KE383866.1, read on the forward strand.
CATTGATTTGCTTATAGGTCACTTTTCCGAAAACACCATACATAGGCTTTGTTGATCCTACCGGCCCTTTATGCAAGGTGAATGGAAGTTTAAATTGTGTACCTGTATACGCCAGCCAAGAGATTTGCCTGGTTTCCCCTTTTATTTCTGCTCCTGCTGGCGGAGCTTTATAAGGCGACTTTCCATATCTGTTTACGATGCTGTCTGTCTTCACATCATAGCTCAGGTAAATTTCGTTCAGCTTATCTGCAGTTCCCTTAAATATGGTCGAGCCAACCCAATCATTTTTAAACAGGACAGCAGCAGGATTAATGTTAAAAATATCAAACTCCGGCGGCTCAGGACTGTCACTGGTCAGGGAGAAAGAAGTTTGCGGTGCTTCGTTAACGACTTCAATCTCATATGTAGTCTTGTCTTTTAATCCCCAATCCTCCTCAACTTCTATTTGGAACCGGTACCGCCCTACTTTTACCGGATTAAACTTATACGTTCCTTTAAGCTGAAGATTGGTCATTCTTGCTGGTTCCTTATTGAATTTGCCGCTGTTATCCGCATCGTACCAGATGGTGAGTTCGCTGCGAATAATCTCATCATTGTCCGGACTATAGGACTTATTAAGAATATCAATTGGGCCGCGTAATATCCGCTGGGGGATTTCCAATTTTGCAACCGGCGGCTTGTCCGGCACAACGTTTATGGCTGCTGTTGCTTTGTCTTTTAGCAAGCTGCGGATACCTGCGCTATCCGTGACCTCCAGCTCGACGATTTCTGTCCCTAACCGGGTGTACTTGTCCTGCTTGTTCGTCCAATGATAATTCCGAATCGTTTTGTTCAGTGCTGCTGTACTGCCTTGCCCATGAATGGCATTCAGCTTTAACGGACGATTGACAATGACTTCCGACGGCGCAACAATGCGCGGGATCGGATTTTTAGGGACAACCCGGATGCTGGTCGAAGCTCTTGACGATGCTCCAAAAACATCTCTCATGGTTGCTGAAATAGCATGTATACCCGGATTTCCCATAGTAATGCCGTGGTAGCCATCTATATGCAAATTGTCCTTGTACACTGTAGGAATTGTCTTCAGGAACGAGCTGCTGGTTGTGTCAAAATCAAACCCTTCAAAGAAATACTCGTCTCCATCCGGATCATACGGAGTTGGAACGCTAGGATCATAAATATAGATCATATCCAGAACTTCCCCTTCAAGAACCTCTTGCAAAGGAAGCGTCGGTGCCCATGGATATACAAATCCGATCTGGAATATCGGAGGACGATTATTTTTCGGACTGGTTACAACAAGCGGCTTCGGCCCGACCCAATCCGATGTGCCGCAGCTCGTCGTCACTTCAATGTATACTTGATGCGTCCCTGCTGCAATCAGCCATGGATACTTGTCATAAGCAAATGTTGAGGTCGTACTAATGTCTGTTACCGGATTTGTGACCACACTGCTGCTGCCGCGGACAATTCGGTATCGATGCGAATAATAGGTGCACCCGCTGACTGAGATTTGCGGTATAAGATTAAAGGTCTCCCTAAACTCAATCGTTCCCGGATTGATATAAAAATCCGCATTATACTTACCTGAATTATTGGTTTTTTCATAAAAGAAAGACACATACACCGTCTTATTAGCCGTCGTTAGGCTTACGGACGCAAAACTGCCGCTATTTACTGTGTTCTTATAGGATGAATAGTCGACGTTGAACCCCTGAAAAGTTCCATATGTACTGATATCAGGTTGTATCGTCTTGGTAGCTGGAAGTTTGCTTACGGCTTCCGAATTTTCTCCAGCCAATGTGTAGCTGCCTGCTCCGCTTGTGCGGACCATGTGGCGGATTTTGATTATTCCAGCAGCGTTGCCAGGCGGCTTTTCATCTTCAATCTTACTGTAATAGAAGTTGATTCGATGTGTGTCATAAGATCCATTATAGTAAATATTCGGAGTTCCCTTTTTCACATCACCGCCCGGAATTCCATCATTACTTTCTTTGTAGCCCTCATATTTATACTCTTTGTGAGTTAAAGGCTTTTCTTCGTACAGTTTTCCAATCACCATATCTTTAGTTTCTGTCGGAAAGACAGAAGTCAAACTTTGCCCGTTAGTTGTATAATGCTGAGTAATCATTTGACCATTGAGATGAAACTCAAAGACAACCGGAAAATAGTAGCGGTAAACCTTGGCTCCTGGAGCACATCGTTTTTGAATTTTACCATTTACTATTACATCCTGATTACAATATTCACTACCTGTCATGTCTTGATGTCGGTCAGAAGTGAGCTCTCCAGATAGATTCACCTTAAAAGTGATATTACTTGTACCGATACCGGATTTATTTGATAGGGCAGGGTCATTTACCGATTTAGAGAGAAAATCCGCATACGCACCATAATCTTGATTAATTCTAGATTTATTGAAATAGAATATGTGATTACTATTGAAAGTATTGAATTTATATACTTTCACATCCGTTACAGTACGACCAGGAAACGAAAAGTCATAGGTATGATAAAGTAAATCAGACGGTACTGTATCACCTGGTCCGATGTTCGTAAATTGTCCTTTTGTATTACTCCAAGCTTCATAGTACATAAATCCTACAGCATAACGTTTGTTATTTATAGGGTAAGGTTGTATCGATGCATTTCCAAAGTCTGGGTTAGCATTTGCCACCCTAAAGTTATCAACTAATAGTATAAAGGGAAGCAATAGTTCTAAAATTAAAGTAAAAAGAAGTACCAATGATAATCCCTTTAATTTATGTTTCACCTACGGGTTACCTCCAATCACTTTTTACTGCAATTAGAGATTCCGAAGTCAGACTAATTCCAATATATTCTATATCTTTCAGCCATGTTGTATCCTTATCAGCGTAGTAGTCCACTGGAAAATATTCTAAAGTCACAGAGTTCAATACTGATTCCTTTGTATATGGGCTCTGCAAACGAGGAGAAGAATCACTATTCATTAAAAATAAAGCATTGCCCATAGTTCCCTTACTATTTGATGAAAAACGAATATAGTCTTTCTTATCAGTGCCTACTGATTTATCTATTCTATAAACAATTATTCCATTACCTATTAATAAAGGAAAATCACTCTCCCTGGCCACTCGTATTGTTGTTTTCTTTTTACCATTCAACTCAGGATCTGGACTAAATATCGTAAAAATAGAACTATCCTTCGGATAATACTTCAAATAAGGCTTCGCATCCACTGGCTTAATAACATCCTCTATCTTCGGAACATCCTTACTGCCAATCCAAACATACTGATTTGGATGGTCCCATTCCACATTAACGCCTAACCCCTCACTAATTGCTCGCAAAGGAACCAGTGTACGTCCTCTATCAACAATAGCTGGCTGTGCCAAGGTAACCGACTTCCCATTGAAAGAGGCATTCTTGGACTCCATAGTAAGCTTTATTACTTTATCATTTTTGGTAATCGTAATATCTTTAAGCTTCACTTCTAACTTACCGCCCATTTTCTCTGCAACAAAACGAATCGGGACCAGAACACTGCCGTCTATTATCTTCGGTTTAACATCAAATTGAATGCGCCGACCGTCATATAAAACTTCAAGGGAAACATCCGTTTTAAATGTCTTTACACCTTTTTTATCTGAAACTCCACCAACCAACACCGCCGCCTCTGCCTTCGGCGCAGCTCCCCCGCCTGCACCCAATAACACTGCTCCTACTACCATAGCCGCCATTACTTTCTTCATCATTACATGATCCCCTTTATGTATAAAGTAAATTTTACCAAGAGAAAATTGCTCAATAAAAAAGCACAGGCCGAACAAGGGATTTCCTTGTGGCCGGTGCTTCCGACTTATTTGTTGCTTATCCTATTTCCCAGTATAAAAGAGTATATCTATAAATTCAACCATTAATTTCAATTTTAAATGACTAATCCCATAATTCTGCTACTCAACACATGACTAAACACCTATAAAAAAACTAACACTTTTGAATCTGCAGACTTACTTCATCCCTTGACACAGACCAATTTAATTTCAAATTGAGCCAATTGTCACCTATCAGACCGACAGGTTCTCACTACTCCCCTACCCTTCCTCATCATCAACCAATTCTAGTATTTCACTAATATCCTGAATATTCAACTTCCAACCATCATCTATTAAATTTCTCCATACCCTTTTCCTACACCGCATCCTTATACTCCACCACATACAGCAGCCGCCACATGCAAGCTACCCCCGCCAAAGCCATAAAAATATTAACTGTTAGAACCGTGCTTAGGATCAAGTCATCGTTAGTTGCATTGATTATCAGTGCCATAACCACAGCTGAAATCATAAGAGTAACAGATGACCGTCTCAGCATCCCCAAGTAAAGGGGAATCAGAGTCATAAACGTCACGGCAAGTCCCTGGCCCAAAACAAGCCATACCTCCTGCACCATCTGCTCATGGCTTAGTGGCTTATTTACAAAATAAAAATATTCATTTACAACATAAAAAACCGCATCAAAAAATAGATTGGTTGCCACCAGCAGAGTAAACGTCATGCCCAAAACAATTACCAGCTTAGCAGCAAACAGCTTCCTGCGGCTGATCGGATACGAGAACATCAGGGTTATTGTCTTGCTTTTATACTCACCGATGAACATAGGTACCATCAGAACAGCCGCGAAAATCATAAATACAATTCTCGAAGTCTGCCCCACAGCGATAAACAGCGCTTCATATGTTATCGGATAATCTGTCTGCTGGGCGGCTGTTGTACCTGCAAGCCACAGTAATCCAATTAAGGCATTCGCAAGCAATGCGCCCGACAGATAAGTACGAAGACGGATTTTTTTCAATTCCAGCCTAATGAACTGCTTCACTCCAGTCCCTCCATTGCTGCTAACTGTTGGATTCATCTCCCACATGGACCCGGAAATACCCGGCATAGCCGCCGGGCATCCCGCTTTGTTATTTATTTATCGTAAACGTTACGTCCTTATACTGCTCACTTAATCTGGTTAGCGCCTGCTCATCCATTCCCCGCAAATGCTGGTTGAAAAAAGCCAGGCTAAAAGCATTGACCATGCGATGGTTGACTGCGGCATCCTCGCCGCGTGCCCTTAACAACGGTGAATATAGTGTGAGATCGCTAAAACTGATATGTGAAGCTTGAGGGATAGACAGTGACAAGCCCCCGCCTTTCATAGAGTCACGGAATCTTTGCAAAATCCCATCAAAGTCTCGTTCCAGCTCACCCGGGGTTAAACCTGTCATCTCTTTTACCTGCTCTGGCGGGACTTCATCCAGCCCTTCCTTAAATTTGTCCATATCCAGCGTTTCCTTCGCAATCATCAAGAAAAATGGCTTGGCTTCTACCGGCCTGTTATCCATTACTTTAGTTTTCGCTTTTGCTTCTGCTTGTTCCGAAGCATACTCTCCGAATAATGCCCCGTCCATATCCATTGCAGCCTTAATGCGCGAATCCTGCATCAGCATTTGATAAGCCAGAGCACCCCCATAAGAGTGACCGAACATGCCGATGCGCCCGAGATCCACTCTCCCGGTCAGTCGTCCCTGCGGATCATTGCTCTCAAGCTCGGCAACCTTATCCAGTACAAATGAAGCATCGTCCGCCCAGAGCATAATATGTTGATCATTTTCAGCGTTGCTAAAAACGGGGGTTGGATTTTGCTGAATAATTCTGCCGTCTGGAAAGACAGTTATTGCAGCATCATAAGGATGATCGATACCAACTACAATATAGCCATGGCTCGCCAACTCTTCAACCTGAAACATATTTTGCGTCCGGAATCCGCCCATGCCATGGGAAAATATTAACACAGGATATTCCTTCTCTGCATCAGAAAGCGCCACATCGACGTACGAATGGGTACGAATTTGTCCCAAATGACTGATGCTGATAGCCGGCAGTCCAAGCCATTTGGCAATGCTCGCCCTCACTTCTGGCGAGTTGCCGGGGATATAGCTGGCAGGCTTCACTCCCTGTACATCTGCCGCCGGATACCATATCTGAACCATCAGCTCTCTATGGTCATTGGGATCTTCCGTGTTCGGTTCGCCACGCTGCTCATCTACCCAATGATAAGTGGTCGTTCCCACTGCAAAAGGCCCCGTAGGTTTTTTCAGAGAAAACACAGGAAAATAATACACGGGCAGCACTGAAATGACCACGTACACGGTAAGCAGCACGATTTGGCCGGCAACAACGATTTTCTTGCGCGTCTTCTTCCTGGTGCCTCCAATGAAATAATAAAGCGTCAAAATAAGCGGAGTCAGGTAGGCGGGCAGCATTTGCCAGCGTGCACCTTCAACTGCAACCTGTATGATTACGAGCAGCCAGGCTACCGCGGCAGGCCATATCATTCTCCAGTCCTCCAGTGTTTTCCTCCCTGATATAAGCGCCCAGTACAAAAATCCAAAATTAACAACCAACACAACGACTTCCCAAAATCTCATACTTCCCTTCCCTCCTTGTCAAGAAGCCACAGCTATATGTTCCGTGTCATTTTCCTTATGACCTCATTCTAAATCTTGAAATTATCGATTCTATTAATTGATTCTTACGTAATTCTTACGCCAGCTCCTATATTCTGTCCGCCTTCATAGATCAACAATCACCGTTTTATGACTACAATTTCATGCTGCATCCTTATAGGCCCAACTATCTAATTTTTTATTAACCTCCTCCCTGTCTTTATATTTCCTATACCCGGCTCTGCCCGCGTATAACCTTGAAGGACAAACATTTCCGATACATCATACCTGTGATAAAATATTTGGAGTTGGAATTTTCATACCATTTCTCAGAAACAAAATGGAGGATATTATGTCAGCATTGCAAAAATTAGAGTGTGGGATCTATACGATGTGTCTCGTTCAGGATGGAGATCGGGTGCTGCTCGTTAATCGTCCGGACAAGCTCGGATTCCCGGGCTATCTGGGGCCGGGCGGCAAGGTGGATTTCCCCGAGACCATAACAGAAGGGGCAGTACGCGAGCTGCGGGAGGAAACTGGACTTCTTGTGAAGGAAGAGGATTTGATCTTCAAAGGGATGGACGGTTATGTTGTTCCACAGACAAATTACAGATATATTGTATTTAACTATTTGGTAAAAAATTTTCAAGGCGAGCTGCTGCAAAACCCGCCGGAGGGCGAACTGGCATGGGTCCATATTAACGAAGCAACAGAACTGCCGATGCAGCCTTGGTTCAAGCGCAGGTTTCCGTTATTTTTCGAGCCCGGCACATTCGAGATCACCGTCGTCTGGGATGAGAATGAACAGCGGGCTACCCAAGAAAAAGTAATTCAGCTTGGGTAAAAAACAATTCCTCGATTAGTTAAAGTTATACAAAAATAAGATTGCCTCTAAATGGCCTTGTTGGTCAGATAGGGGCAATCTTATTTTTATTGGGTGACTGGTTCAGGCTATTTATAGTGATTTTTACTTTGAATTGATGTACTCGTCTTGCAGTATTCCCATATGGATGATATCACTCCAGCGGCCATCCCGGTAAATAGCCTGCCGCGCTATTCCCTCCTGCTGAAATCCCAGCTTCGTATATAATCTGACCGCTTTTTCATTAAAGGAAAATACACGCAAAAAGACACGATGCAGGTTCATTTCCAGGAAGGCATAATCAAGCAATAGCGTTAACGCTTCTGTTCCAATCCCTTTCCCCCAATATTCCTTCTCGCTAATATTTAGAATACATTCCGCATTGCGGTTTTTATAATCCAGTTGTACCAATGCTGTATCGCCAATCGCCTGATCACTATTTTTATCCACGATGATAAAGTTTTTGGCACTGTCTCCCGCTCCAAAAATAACATTATGTACAAACGCTTCCGTTTCCGCATAGGTGTACAAATTAAGCGACAGACTTGCTGTCTGCATTACCTCCATGTCATTTCTCCATTTATGATAATCGGGAATATCCTCGCTTACCATTTTGCGAAACCGAATTCTGGCTGTCTCTAGTCTCATCATTCTCCCACACCTTTCTGTACTTCTTCATTACCAGGCAATTGGCGCGAACAAGGGATTAATCAAACTGTTTCCAGCTTTCCTTCTCAGCAGTATTTATCAATTCACAGCCAGGCTTTGCTACCTAAAATAGACATTAAGTTGTTTTTTGTCAATATAACCGGCAATCGTGCCACTTTCAATATTCGACAAGGAAAAACGAGCCGCAGAGCATTTCTCAGACTCGTTTTTTCCGGTCAAAGAAGCATCTGTGAATGGCTGGGCGGCATTTTTGGTTAAAAAAGGGGATGCTTCGCTCTTGACCAATCCCCCTTATTTACATCCATCGCTCATCCCGTTACCAAGGCAGTTCCTTCCCCGTATCCGCTTCAATATATAAAGGCAGCTCCCGGATGTCATCCTTGTGCGCTGCGATTTTGTCCAGCAGGTTGGCAGCGGCTTCCTCCGGCGAGTAAATTCCTCCATTATCCCATTTTCCGCTCATGGATGACTGCACCCAGCCGGGATGAAGCAGGAGCACCCGCCCGCCAGACTTGCTGATTTTGCGGTGAATAATGGTCGACCCCATATTGAGCGCAGCCTTCGCCATACTGTATCCGAACCAGCTTTCACGATGGCTGTTACCGATGCTGCCTGCCTCTGACGTAATATTGGCGATCAGCTTGCCGCCCTTCATTAGCGGTACAATTAATGCATTCGACAAGCGGATAGCGCCCAGTGCGGTTATATTATAGACCCGCTGGATTTCTTCGAAATCCAATGAATCTTCAATGGTCGTATGAATATCTCCTAAAATCGCAGCATTATTAATGAGCAAATCCAGCTTGTCCGTAATTCCGGCAATCCGTTCTGCCGCTTCCTTGACGCTGCTGTCACTGCCTACATCCAGACGGAACCCGTGCAATTTGTCCGGATATTGGCTCGCCAGAATCTCCATCGCCTCTTCATCAGGGGCAATACCACCGGCAAATACCATATAGCCTCCGGCCAGCAGCTGTTTGACCAGCTCCAACCCAATTCCCCGGTCTGTACCGGATACCATGGCTGTTTTTATATCTCTCATTCTTCTCTCTCCTCTTCCCTTCACGCCCAAAAGGAGAGGCGTATTTCGCCTCTCGCATGGATTTCAAGCTATGAATTAATTTGCGCGTAATGCGCGCTGAACTCCTCAATGACTTTGTCCCCGCCTGCCTTGCGCCAGTCCTCAATCGCCTTTTGCCAGCCGGCCTCATCGGTTTTGCCCAAAATAAACTTCGTCCGGGCATCCTCGATAATCGGCTTCAACTCATTTCCCTTTGTTGTCTGTGTATCGGATACAAGCGCATTGGACGGGTTGTTCACGGCAATTTCCTCATTGTCGCGAATCATCTTTCCGTATTTCTCCATGAGCGGGGTTTCCATCCCCGGCGTCTTTGCCGTATATTTCGCCACCTGCAATTGCAGATAGCTGGAGCCTACCTCCGTATCAAACAGCTTTTGATCAATAAATACCGGCTTGCTGTCTTCCATCTTGTAATGCTTGCCCTCAGCTCCCCAGCCCAGCAGATCCAGCATCGTCTGATCGGACAGCTTGTCGAAGAAGTTCAAAATCTGCTTCAGCTCTTCCTCTGTCTTCACGCTCGATTTGGGGAACATGAACACGCTGTTGTATCCCTGTCCGCCCGGCGTACGCTCGCCCTTCGGCCCCTGGATGCGGCTGACCACATCGACATCGGCTCCCGGGAATGTCTTCGTCAGCGAAGCCTGGTAGGCAGCAGCATCAATCATATTGGAGATGACCATGCCTGCCTTGCCCTGATTGATGTCATCCTTCTTCTGCTGGTTGTTCAGCACCGGGAAGTCCTGCTTGATCAGCTTCTCATCATAGAGTTTCTTGTAAAATTTCATCGCCTCAAAATATTCCGGAGCCAAAAAGTCAGGGCTCAGCTTGCCGTCCTTGACCTCCCAGCCGTTGGGAGCACCCATGAACGACGCAATTACATTGAAGCCTTCCATTGCCTTCTCTTCTGTTAATCCGACCGTATCCTGCTTTCCGTTTTTGTCCGGATCATCCAGTGTAAATGCTTTCAAGACCGCATACAGATCATCAACCGTCTTTGGTTCACTCAGACCGACATTTTTCAGCCAGTCGCTGCGGTAGATGAGGCCGAACGTGGACAAATCTCTGGCGCGGTACAGGCCGTAAATTTTACCGTCCACCTTGATATTGTCGAATACAGCCTTGCTCATCTTGGACAAGTTCGGATAATCATCGATGTACGGGCCGATTTCCCAAAAGACGCCGGAGCGTACAGCGTTCAAAATATTCGAATCCTTGTTGTTTTGAACAAGCATCACCTTGGGAAGCTCGCCAGATCCGATCGTCACATTGACCTTATCCTTGTACATCGAGTTCGGAACCCAGGAAATGTCCAGCTTCGAATTCGTATACGCTTCAACGGTCTTTTGCACGTCACTGTCAGCTTTCGGAGGTTCCGCATACATCAGGGACATAATGCTCAGCTTGAGCGGGCCTTGGGCCTCGCCTGTTGCGGTTTTGTCTTTGTCTGCAACGCCCCCCGGCTGATTCGCATTTCCCCCGCAGCCTGCCAAGAGAGTGGTTCCGAGCAAGACCCCCATTGCCAGAATACCTGTTTTCTTCCATTTTGTCTGCCATTTCTTCATGGAATTTCCTCCCTATTATAAATTTTATGTGAAAGCCTTTCCGCCAGCAAGTGGCAGAAATTCGATCAACCCTTTACGGAGCCCAACAGAACGCCTTTGGCAAAATGCTTTTGCAGGAAAGGATACACAAGCAGGATCGGAACCGTCGAAATAACGATGACAGCCATCTTGATAATTTGCGACGGCGGCGCAATATAGTTATGGTCAAACTGCGTCGAGTCCCCTATGCCCCCTTGGGACAAAATGACGATTTGGCGCAGCCATACCTGAATCGGCCACATGTCTGCATCATTGATATACAAAATCGCATTGAAAAAGGTGTTCCAGTGTCCCACTGCGTAAAATAATGCGAATGTCGCCAGCACCGGAGCCGATAGCGGCAGCACGATACGGAACAGCAGCCCGAAATCATTGCACCCGTCAATCTTCGCCGCTTCCTCCAGCCCCTCCGGCAATTGCCGGAAAAAACTGACGACGACAATGAGGTTAAAAGCGCTAATCGCATTGGGAATCAGCAGCGCCCAATAAGTATTCAACAGCCCAAGCGCCTTCACGACGAGGAAAGTCGGGAGAATCCCGCCGTTGAACAGCATTGTGAACACCACCAGCATCATAAACAGATTGCGCCCGCTAAAATCCTGTCTGGACAGCGGATAGGCAAGCAGCGCCGTAAAGAGCAAATTAATGAGCGTCCCGGCTATCGTAATGCCGACAGTTATCCACAAGCTTTGCAGAATCGTCCCGGTCGAGAAGATATATTTGTAGCCTTCCAGGGAAAAGGACGTCGGGAACAAAATAAACCCCCGGCGCAGCACTTCCTCCGGCTCGGCAAACGAGACCGACACGATATAGATGAACGGAACAATGGTTACGAAAGCCATCAGTCCCAGGAACGTATAGTTGAACCCGTCAAAAATGCGGCTGCCGATACTTCTGCCGATCATGTCATCATCTCCTTTAAAAGAGGCCGCTTTCGCCGAATTTTTTGGCCAGCTTGTTCGCGCCGACGACAAGCACCAGCCCGATTACCGATTTAAACAAACCAACCGCCGTGCTGTAACTGAACTGTCCCTGTTGAATACCGACATTGTAGACGTACGTGTCAAACACTTCCCCGACCTCGCGGTTCATCGAGTTGAGCATCAGGAAAATCTGCTCGAAGCCCGTATCGAGGAACGAGCCCAGCCTTAAAATCAGCAAAATGACAATGACGCTGCGGATCGCTGGAAGTGTAATATGCCACAGTTGTCTGAGCCGTCCTGCCCCGTCAATCCTGGCTGCCTCATAGAGCTGCTGATCAACTCCGGCAAGCGCCGCCAGGAAAATGATCGTGCCCCAGCCGGTTTCTTTCCAGACGACCTGGGCGATGATCATTGTACGGAACCATTCTTCCGACATCAGAAAATCTATTTTCGGCAGCCCGACCGCCGCCAGTATGTCATTGACAATCCCGCCTTCGGTGGTAAAGAAGATATACGAGATCCCCACAACCACAACCCAGGATACAAAATGCGGCACGTAAACGATCGTTTGAATAAAGCGCTTGAACATTTCCCTGCGAATTTCATTTAACAGCAGCGCCAGCAAAATCGGCAGCGGGAAGAAAAACACCAGATTGTATAAGGCAAGCAGCAATGTATTGCGGAACAGCATTCCAAATGATGCATCGAAGAAAAAACGGTGAAAGTGATCGAAGCCTACCCATTTGCTGCCCAGCATGCCAAGCGACGGCTGATACTCCTGAAAAGAAATGAGCAATCCCCACATGGGAAAATATTTAAAAATGATAAAATAGAGCATTCCGGGAAGCGCCATCAGATAGAGCCATTTGTTCTTCATCAGCCGTGCCAGCTTTCGGCTGCCCGGCTGCCCGCCCGTTCCCCGCACCGGCAAAGTTGTCGTTTCCGCCATTCGTCGTCCTCCTCGGTTATTCGATAGGGCCAGCATAAAGGAAGAGCCGGATTGCCAGCAATAATCCGCAGCGCTCCTATTGCCAAACCCCAGTCACAGCAAGGGTTTAGCAAGTCCAGGTAATCATTTGCGGCACAGCGGATAATCATTTGGGAACAGGCGCAAACAGGCTAAAAAATGGTCGCACAGAAAACTTTGTCTGCTTCCGCAGCGTTCGTGCAGACATGGGTTCTCAAAAAAGAAGCCTTGCTCTACATCAAGTAGAATCAAGGCTTCTCTCGCAATTGCATATTCAGTATGATGACCGCTGTTTACACCTCCGCCAGCTTCTGCTCCCTGTACTGCCCCGGCGTCATACCCTCCAGCTTGCGGAACTGCCGGATAAAATTTTGCGCATTCGTATATTGGAGACGATCGGCAATTTCGGTCACCTTCATGCTCGTGCCGCTCAGCCAGCCCTTTGCCTTTTCATGCCGGTAGGAGGCCAGATACTCGCTGAAGTTCATCCCTGTCTCCTTGCGGAACATCCGTCGGACATAGTGCGAGCTGTAATTTAGCCGGGCCGCGCACTGATCCAGTGTCAAATCGCTGTCATAATGGTCATGAATCAGCTCCAGAACCGACCGTGAAATGCTTTTACCGGAGGAGTCGTGGCGCTTGCGGGCAAGCTCAATCATCGGCTCAATCATTCCCGTCCGGAACCAGACTTCAATCTCCTGCGGTGTCTTTAATCCAAATAGCTGCTCATACTTATTCTGTCTGTCACGGGCGAACAGCTCCTCTGTGCCGCCTGTCTCATAGACCGTCCGGGCCAAATCTGTCAGCAGCATGGCAAAGGATACCCGGTAGAGCCGCGGGTCCGTTTCGATCCGCAGCACCTCCTGGATGAACTGGCGCAGCAGCTCATCCGCCCGGACGGCATCCAGGAAGGCAATTGCCTGTACCAGCTCAGATGCCAGATGATGCGGATAATAATGGCCTGCAGCCTGGGGCGGCTTCAGATCATCCAAATGCAGGATCGCCTTTTCTCCCAGCCGGAGCCGGTACTGCAGCGCCTCCTTTGCTTCAAGGAATGCCTGCGGCGTTGCATACATTTCATCGTACGGCCTGCTGATGCCCGCGCTGACCTTTAGCCCCAGATACTCGTCCACCGCCTTTTGCACGGATTCGGCCAGTGCGCTCAACTCCGCAAGCAGCGCTCCGTGGCTGTCCGCATCGCTCCCGACCAGTGTCACCTGGTAGTTGCCGACAGGCATGGCATGAATCCGCTGCGGCGGCGGTATCAGCTCTGAAGCGATATTGTTCATCGCAAAAAGCAGCAAGTCCTGCTCGCGAACCTCGTATCGGGTCTGTTCAAGCGTGTCGATCTGCATCAGCAGCACGGCGTACTTGCGCCACTCAGGAATCTGGAACTGCTGCAGCTTCTCCGCCAGCTCTCCAGGCAGCAGCTCCCCTTGGAGCAGCTTCAGCATAAAGTAGTCGACCAGTTGAACAGACTGAATTTTCATCCGGTCCTCCAGCAGCTCATTGGATTGGTGAAGCAGGGCCAGGTGTGTGCTGATTCTGTGGAATTCGTCCCGTACGGTCTCGCTTCCCCCTGTAGCCTTGCCGGTACGCATTGTGAATTCGAGCAGCCGCCGCACCGGGAAATACATCCGTCTGGAGCCCCAATAGGAGAGCAGCGCAGCGATCAAGACCAGTGCAAGACAAGCCGTGAAGGTGGCCCAGCCGATCAGGGCGGACTCCTTCTTCGCTTCCCCGAGCGGGATGACCGATACATAGGTCCAGTTGTTGTAACGGGACTGATTATAGACAACGCTGCTGGACTCGCCCAGCACAACGCTGTTCAAATAGCCTTGTGGCTGCGCAGCAAGTTGAATATCCTTCACCCAAGGCTCAGACGCAATATTTTGACCGGTCAGTCTCCCTTCGCTATGTACGATAACATTCATTCTATCGTCCAGAATCATCGTCTCACCGGTTGAGAACCCGGCTGCAAGCAGCTTGATCAGTTCCCCTCCGGACATTCGAACGGACAAATACCCCCTCGGTTCAGCAGCATTAGCAGGAATCATCTTCACCAGCCGGATGCCTGTGAATCCGTCTCCTGGCTCCGGTGTCCAGCCGACATTATAGCCCCATTTCAAGTGGCTGATATCCTGTAATTTACCGTCCCCGAAATAAAAGCCGCCGTCCTTGATATACCAGCCGTGCTGCAGGCTATGCAATTCCACATCTTTGACGCCCAGCTCGTAGGTTTGTACGCCGAGCATTCCCTTCACTAGCAGATCAATGTCCTGAAAATCCTCGATTTTCAGCTCCTTGCCCACATCTCCGGTTACAAGCGGTGTCTCCGCAAAGCGCCCGGCTACCTGGTCAATAACTTTCAATATCTGCTCCACCCGGCTTTGTGACTGCTGCAATATAAAGACATTGGCTTCGTTAACCTTGGTCTGCACGGCAGAGGTCGACTGGAAAAAGGCATACATGCCCAATGCGAGCAGCGGGACTGCGCTAATAAATATTGTAAACGCTATCATTTTTATCAGAAATGAATATCTTGATGACATAGACTCCCCCGAATGATGGATGTAATAAATTCCATTGTACCATAATCAGGTATTAATGGGGGAGAGTTCTTGCAGGAAAATGATTCACACATACTAAAAACATTGTATCTGCCAAACAGCAGATGGAAGCTGCAAGTTGTCGGTCCGCACAGAGAGGCAGCAGGAAAACAGTCATTGACATTCCCCTGTGAATATATCATCGAGCGCCCGGATGTTCAATTCCTGGCGCCCCGCCTGTTGACGTTGCTTTCGTTCAATCTTTTCGGATGAAGGTTCTTTTTCTGTTGCACTACGGAATTATCAGGAACACCTATTTAGACAACCTCCGAACAATATGTTACTATTAACATACAATGTTAACGAAAAGGATGGTATTTGATGTCAATAAAACTGGCGATTTTGGGACTTCTAAGCTGGAAACCATCAACCGGTTATGATCTCAAAAAAATGATTGAGGATTCCTCCTTCATGCACTGGTCAGGCAATAACAATCAAATCTATAAATCTTTAGTCCAGCTGCTTGAGGACGGCTGGGTGACCCATGAGGTGCAACACCAGGAAAGCTCACCGTCCAAGAAGATATATACCATTACAGACAAGGGACTTGCAGAACTGCGCAACTGGGTTGACTCGTCCCCCGAGCTTCCGGAGCTCAAGAAAGGCTTTTTAACCCAATTGGCCTGGGCTGACCAGCTGAATTCCAAGGAACTGGATGACTTGTTGTCCCGCTATGAGGCAGAGATCAGCTTGCATCTTGCCTTGCAGGAAGAAAAGAAGCGCAGAAGCTTGTATGTCCCCAACCGGACAGAGCGTGAAGCCTGTCTGTGGGAGATGATTGCGGAAAATATCATCTCGTCTTACAGAAATGAGCTGCTATGGGTACAGCAGCTTCGTCAGAAGCTTGTGTGATCAGGATTAAAAATAATTTTAACGATAACCGGAAGCATTCGCCGGTTTGCCTGCATCCTGTACTTCTTCGATATACCGCCAACAGTCCGGCTGTGAGCCGTCAAGATCATAAAAACCATACACTTGGGCAAGCTGGCCGCTCGAAACCGAGTCACCGTTCCACCTGGCGACTTCCGGGTCGCCAGCCAGTGCGGCAATAGCACGCCCTATATACCTCGGCGTTTCCGAGATTATAAAATGAGGCTCCTTCTCTGTGGCATCCCGCCAATTTTCCTCTTTTACACCAAAGTGTTCCAGCATAATTTCAGAGCGCATCCACCCCGGAGTCACTGCTACAGCAGTGCAATAATAGGGTGCAAGTTCATGGGCTAAAGACCGGGCCATGCGGATGACTGACGACTTAGCCAGATCGTAAAACATTGATAAACGGTAATTTTGATTATTGTATTCTGCCGTGCCGTCCGTGATCTCAACGACCAGCCCATTCTTATTTCGGATTAATAAGGGAAGTGCAAAGTGGCTTGTAATAATATGCGTGTCAATCGCAAGCCGGAGCATCCGGAACCCCTGGTCAAGGGAATGTTCCCACACGGGCACTTGCCACTGTATCAAGTTCTCGCCTCCCCATATATCGTTTACCAGTATGTCCAGCCTCCCCTGCTCATTCTCAATGCGGGCAATTAGAGCCTGAACCTGGACAGGGTCCAAATGATCGACTTGAACCGCGATCCCGCAGCCTCCCGCCCTATTCACAAGTTCAGCGGTTTCTTCAATCGTTTCTGGACGATTGTATTCAGAGCGCTGTGCCCGTGTTGTGCGTCCTGTCACATAGACAGTAGCTCCAGCTGCTCCTAATTCGACTGCAATCCCTCTGCCTGCACCACGCGTGGCACCTGCCACCAAAGCCACTTTTCCATCTAAATATTTCATGATCTGTTACTCCTCTCATCTTGTCTGCTGTCCATTATATATTCTTAATACGTCATATTGTGTCGTATTAATAGAACTAGAAAATCCGGAAGTCTTGAACGCAATCTCAAAAATACTGCGCTAGGAGGCAGAACAAGTATGAGTTTTTCAAGGGAGTCCGGATCTCCCCAGAGAGAAGCTTCCTTTGTGTGAAATGTATACCCGGCCCGGCTAGGCGGACAGCCCGTTCTACTTCGAATAACATTGGCATGACACGCTTTTACAGGTCGTTGAATGTTGTTTACAAGCCATTACAGTTGACCTCTATCGCATCCTTAAAGCAAAACCTTTTTTCAATCTTCTGCGGTTTTAAGCCATGCTTCTATCTCAGAGATAATCTTAGCATAGCGAATAATTGAATTTATCGTCCCCGTTACTTGGGAAGTCCCCATTCTTTGTTCAACAATCGTAATTTTAAACATAATTGTCGTAAAACCATCCCTTACATCCATTCTCAATAATTGAAATAATGAGCGAAAAGGGGTGGTTCGCTTTGGGAAAACATGCCAGACTTATCCTATGGTCGGCCGCAATTATAGCCGTTATAGCGCTGCTTTGCGTGCTGGGACTTAAGTACTTAACGAATTCAATCGACAACAAGGACACAGAAGCATCCTGGCTGCTGGAGCCGGTATTCAAAATACAGGTGCAGACGGATATCGTTTTTGCAGTCAAGGCAAATGAGCGGGGCAAGGAGGAGCAGCTTGAACTCGATGTGTATGAGCCTGTCCAGGAAGGGAAGGCCGCACGTCCGCTAATTTTGTTTATCCACGGGGGAGGCTTTAATTCCGGCGATAAAAGTGATGCAAAGGCTATTGCCGAGGAATGGGCCAGCAGAGGCTATGCTGTCGCATCTATAAACTATCGCCTCCGGGCCAATCCTCAGTATGATATGAAAGGCACGCTGAGCGATGCGCTCGCAGATATTCAGGATGCCTTAAACTGGCTTTATGAGCATCAGGACACTTATCGGATTGACACAAAATATACAGCGATCGGAGGCGACTCGGCGGGCGGACTGCTGGCAGCTGCCTACGCCAACCAGTTCGCAGCATCCGGTCAGAATGATTCGGTCAGACTGTTTGCCGTCATCGATATTTATGGACCATTGCTCGGCGGCAAGATCAACGTGGGATTCCCTTCAACCCTGATTATACACGGCACGGCCGATGCCGAAGTTCTGTACGACCAAAGCCTGCTACTATCCGACAAACTGGGCAAGGCTGGCGTATACAATCAGCTAGTCACGCTGCAGGGCGGCTGGCACAACTATCAGGACCCTGCGTATTGGCAGCAGGTTGTTCAGTCAACTGTTCATTTCTTGCGAAACGCGATTTCGACGCCTGACCAGTCTTTTATTCCGGGACAAATCGAAATTGGCGCATTCGCAGGCGATACGGCCGAAATACCGCTAATCAGAAAGCCTCAGCATACTGAAGAGGACAATCGGCTGCAAGTCAGCCTGCCGAAGGGCTGGAAGCTGGCAGGCTCGGACTCGCTCGCTTCCGGGCAGAACCCTGCCATACAGATTCCCGAGGATGCGCGGGCCGGCATTTATCCGCTGCTGCTGAAGACGGGCGATAAGGGCTCCTCTGCCTTACCGCTCGCCGTATATATCAAGGTGCAGGAGCCGCTCAGCATCGCTAGAACGGTCGTCTATGACAAGGCAAGCCGTCAAATACAGACCCTCCTTACCGTCACGAACCAGTCACCCCGCGCGCTGCAGGGAACACTGGGCATAAGTTCGCTTGAAACCGAAGAACAGAAGCAGGAAACCTATCCGCTTGAGCTGCTGCAGCCCGGCGCGAGCAGCAGCTTGACGCTGGCTAATTACGCCGATGATCCGCAGGCGATTGCCGTACTGAATAGCTCAGGCGCCATATTGCAAGAGACAGCCGTACTGACTTATGTCTATGTCGCAGAGAAGCTGTCGAAGCCGCTTACAATCGACGGATCGCTTGAGGACTGGAAGCTTGAACACCCGTTTCCCCTGAATCGTCAGTCGCAGCTGCGGCTGCATGATTATAACGGACCGGATGACCTTAGCGGGCTTGGCTGGGTTGCATGGGATGAGAGCTATGTGTACATCGCTCTGCAAATCAAGGACGATCAGCATGTACAGCAGGAGGTGCCTGTTAACATCTATCTAGGCGACAGTGTACAGCTTGGCTTCCGGCTGGTGGATGAAAACGGACGCCTGTCCGGCGTTCACGAATTTGGGGCCGCGCTGCTTGAAAAAGGTACGACTACGACGTTCCGCTGGCTCGGCCCGCGCGCCTTCAAACCGGGGCCGATGAACAACATGCGGGTCGGCATTACGCGACATGATCAGGAGACGATCTACGAGCTGGCTATTCTGCGCGAGGAACTTGGTGCAGACACGTTTTTGGAAGGCACCCAGCTTAAGTTCTCGCTGCTAGTCAACGACAATGACGGCTCAGGCCGCAAAGGCTGGATGGAGTACAACAGCGGCATCGGCCACAAGAATCCTGAAGCCTTCGGCGATTTGTTTTTGTTAGGGAGCCCCTAGCCAGCCAAGCAGGAGGCTACCCATTAGTTGATTAGCCACCCCCTCACATCACTGTGCGTACCGTTCGGTATAGGAAGTTCATCTATTTAAGTGCAATTGACGCAGACGCTCGTACTAGGCAGGAAAGTCATAATATCCTACCTGTGCGAGCTTTTCGTTTGTTACAGTGCGATTCAGCATTGCGCTTCCGGCTATTCGCCAGTAGCCCAATCGAGTGTTTCCCCATGGGTACGCCTGCCACTCCGGAATCCCTAGCTTTCGCTGTTGCGGCTCGCGTAATATGGCATCAACTGACTTATCACAGCAAACTAACCGGCTTAAATCCATGTAGCTAGACGCTTGTTTGGACGCCAACTCCAAAATTGGATTTCCAGTGTGCCTGGTTACATCCAAGCTTGTTTGCCGATTTCATGATGTGAACGTTGAGTTTCTAATTGTACTCCTTAAAGTAAACTTTAATTCATGGAGTCCCGTATTTATCTTACTAATTACTTACGTTCTGTTTTCCAGTACCAGTATTTATTTCCTTGAGCAATTATAAAGCGTTCTAACCATGTTTCAAAATCACAAAAAAATTTTCCGGAGATTTCTACAGGATTTTGGCTCTCACAAAGCAATAAGTAATGATCCTCTCCTTTCCTCCATAAGTTTAAATCTATAACAATTCGGTCATCTAATATATTTGCCACAGTAATCTGATTCTGTTGTCTGGATATATCATTTAAAAAAATGACTTGCTCAACTGAGTATAAGATATTCTCACCACCATACTGCAGGTCTTCAAATAACGATGCACCGTTACAACATTCCAAAAACTGAAGGTAGTCATTAGGAAATTGAGAAGAAAAATAATTGGTTAGTCTCTGGATGTCTTGCTTGGCAGCCGGAGGATTGAAATGACTGCGAACATTTACACTATCCCCACCTGGAATGATGATCTCTGTACATCCGTTGTTCGTTTCAAGTCTTTTTTTAAATTGATGGATGTGGTTTTGTATCAATGGAATCATCCTTTCAAAAAAACTGACCTCATAGACTATGCAATCACAGTCCTGAAGTCAGTTTATCACACTAATATCCAACGAACCAAAGGAGATACTCTGGATTCATGAATTACGGCTGGAATTGGAATTAAGTTATTAAAATCGTTAGTCCCACCTAAGTTACGCGGTCTTACATGGTGAATATGAGTAACAGCACCACTCCATTGGGAAATCTTTGCGGCACGCAGGTATTTCCATATCTTTTGGTCTTTCAGGTCTAAAATCGTATTTCCTCTCGTTTTTGAAGGAAAAACATGGTTTCGCCTTCTGGAAAGTAACCGTAGAGCGAATCTTACCGGCAAAGACGTAATCTGGCGGTTTTTGAATCGCTCATTTCTTCGCACCGCGTTCGCATATTCACCATCGAAGATTCTGTTTTGATTCGAAGCCGGAGTAAAAAATCGGAGCTATTGGCACGTGTATTTGACCACTCAAATAGGATTAATAGTTATTTTTGCATTTTATTTATTTAAGATGGTAGAGACCGAGCTTAGTTTTACTTCTACAATCGACTCCAGATCATTACATCCCCTCAATTCACAATCTATGATTTTTCAACAGAACTGAAATGCTTATTCTCGCTGCAATTGTATTCCGCTAAGCATGATACCTCTCCTTGAGCTTTTATGCTATAGTATCCATATATTTGAAAGATGCTTGAGGAGGCGATCCCGCTATGCGCTATTCTTTGGGCTACGCTGCCCTCTGTTTGCTGCTCCTGCTCTTGACGGGCTGCAGCACCACGCACACCGTTCGGACAGCCGGTACCAAAACGCTTTCTCAGGAACTGCGGGAAAATTGGCCGGATATTCGCAAGGTATCCTTCTCCTTTACCCGGCCGAATCTGTATTGCACCATTCAAATGGAAAATGAGCCGACAGCGGATGAACTAACCGCAATGCTGGATCACATCCGCGGATTTGCTACGATCGAGCATATGGATCATATTACTTCAAGTGTCGGCTGGAGCGGCCGGGTTAGTGAATTTCATTTGCGCATCAAAGCCCCGGAGAAAGAGCTGGGCTACTATTCACAGTATTTCAAAACCTATGACGCATCTAATTACTCGCCAGAGAACATCGAAGCGTATCAAATTTGGCATGATGATTATACGCCGCCTGCATCACAGTGATCATTTATAGCGATTTTCATAAAAAGGGGTATTGTTGATGGCCATTTTTTCAAAAAGATACTTACTCTGCTTGTTATTAATCGTTTCACTAGGATTCAATGCCTATCATTTCATTGCCGTTAGATCTGACAAAAACAACTCCATAAATATGTATAAGTATTATATGGAAATGCATGCCGTTACTTTTTCGAACGCATTGGCAAGTACAGGCGGACAAGAAATCAGGGAATACATCAACAGTCCAGACCATGTAAGCAACATCATTGAGGGCATTGAACTGGCTGAATTTCAATATGTAGTGGCATCCAAATACATACCGGATGAAGAACGAAAGGATAAGAGTATATCCACTCTGCAATCCCAGTCACTAATTAACGGTTATCTATCCGAACTGCGCACCTATCGGGCACATTTATACCAAAATAACCAAGAACCTTATGCAAATATAAATCAGATCTATACAGATATTGACGATTTAATTCAGATATCAACATGGATAAACGAGAATACCAAATTCTCCGTTTACACGGATCAAGATTTTTATAGGGATGTGTACCCGCTCCTGAAAAGCGATCTTAAAAAGAACTTCTTTTGACTAGGCTGCAGCGATTTGCTTTGCAGCCTATTTACGTTGCTTTTTCTTCTTATCTTTGCCGCAATCTTTTTTTCTGCAACAAGACCAATGGCGTTTCCCAGGACACATGCAGATCGTTTATTGTAATTGCTTTATAAGACTTACTCGTACTACCTCATCCCAAATTGGACCTCTTCTTACTATTCGATATCCCAGTTTCTCATTAAGTTCTATAACGTGTTTATTTGTCTCCTCTGTATGTGTGTATATTAGGTTCACTTCATTTGTTTTTGCCAGTTCCTCAAGTTTAATTTTAAGCTTGGTTGCAATACCGCTTCGTCTATATTCAGGGGCAACCCATAATTGAAATATCTGCACGAATCGTCCGTCTTCCTGAAACATGCTCCTGCCCAATTCTTGAAAGACAGTTTTCCAAGGAAAATTATGGTCCCGGTTAACCATCGAGTACATGATCAAGCCTATCCGCTTCTTGTTCTCCTCATCTTCAAAAATAAATGCTCCTCTATCTTTTTCAACAACAAAATTCAAAATCTGATTTGAATGCGTCTTTAATTCTTTTTGCGTTTTAGGAGAATCAGAAGTAGTTACACCTTCATCTTTCAAATCAATTTGAATCATGAATTCAAGATCTTTGATTCCGGCTTTTCTAATCATTTCTTCACCTTCCAGTATTGGATGCTTTTTCTTGCAAATCAGTTAACAACACTTACTATCAGTAAATGCAAGCTATCCTGCCGCTTCATCATGCTCTTCATATAGTTGTACAACCTCTACTCCGGGAATTTCTCCTGAACTTTATGAGCAAGTGACCTCACTCCAAATATCTCGGTAAACGTACACCCTTATCTCCCACGGGATAATGAAATGAAGCAGTCAAGCAGCTTTGTCAGACATCGTATAATCAATCTCACAACATCAACAAAAAAAATCAAATAATTACTAGGTAATTCCAATAAAACCATTGTATAGACCAATGGAGTATAGATCAATAGAACTAACGAGGTTTGTTTATTCTTCTTTTCTTATAATTGCTCCGTCATTTATACTGAAACAAAGCCATTCCCATTCAGTATCATCTTCTCACTGAGCAGCCTTACACCTATACACAAGAGGATTTGCTGTTTGAAACCCATGTAGTTCAGAACGGGCTGCAAGACGAGGATTTAGCTGCGCTGCGCACAGCCTTCTTCTCCAAATCCAGAGCCTGTCTGCGCGCATCCCCGCTGCCCAAAACCTACGGCTGGGGACTCCATTTTAATGAACAGGGCAAAATTGCCCTATACGGCAAGGAATCTGCAGAGTACGCCCGCCTTATTCAGGATCAACAGATAGAGCAGGTCAAAGCTATGCGCAACAAGAGGGGGAAGTGAAAAAAAGCGGCTGTTTGTACGATATCCCGTACAAGCAGCCGCTCTCATTGTATTAAAAAAACTCAATAAATGTTCAACCTTATATTTGCCCCGGCAGCAGGGTCATCTTGCAGCCTGTCTGCAAGGCCTCTCCCCGCTTCCCGATCCAGCATTACCGTAACCCGCGGATGCAATTGCAGGAGTGAGCCCGGCATTTGGGTTGTAATCGGGCCGGTCAGCGCCTTGGCTACCGCAGCGGCCTTCTCCTTGCCGAAGGCGATGAGCAGCAGATGATCCGAATCCAATATGCTGCCAATTCCCATTGTAATTGCACTGTGCGGGATACGCTTCGGCGGATCAAAGTAAACTGCGTTCGCCCGCATCGTCTCCTCACTAAGCCCAACAAGCCGTGTGCCGTAAGGCAGTGCATCAGCCGGCTCATTAAAGCCGATATGTCCATTGCGGCCAATGCCCAGAATATGCAGATGCCTGCGGCCGATACGGCCCAGCACCCCGTCAAACCGCCGGCACTCCGCCTCACTGTCAGCAGCCGTACCGGCCGGGAGATGGAATTGCTCCATCGGCAGGTTCGCATGATCCAGCAGTTGCTCCCGCATAAACGCATGGAAGCTGTTCGGGTCTGATGGCGGCAGTCCGATATATTCATCCAGTCCGCATGCCGCAGCATCTGCAAAGGAGAGCTCCCCTGCCGAATATCTGCGAATCAGCTCCCGGTACAGCCCGACCGGCGTCATGCCGGTGCAAAAGCCCAGCACTGGATGGATTGCCGATACCACGGCTTCACAGACGATATCCGCAGCATCACGGTTCAGCCGGTCTGCATCGTCATAAATTCGGATATCCAGTGACGGGGAAAACGCCTGCCCTCCGCCTGACGTACCCGCAGGTGAATCGCTGGTACCTTGACGGCTTCCGGCAAAATCGTCATGAGCTTCTTGCTGCATATCATCCTGAAAACTCATCCCACTAGCCCCTCCGTTCTACCAGGAATACGCTTCAGGCGCTTCGCCGCCCGGACCCGGGAAGATGGCATCCAGTTCAGCCAGCACAGAGACGTCCAGCGACAGTTCGACTGCCCGCAAGGAGTCATGCAGCTGCTCTACCGTACGCGGCCCGATGATCGGAGCCGTCAGGTCCGGGTTTGCCAGCACCCAGGCGAGAGCAACATTTGCTTCCTTCTCCCCAAGCTGTGCGCATAGTGCCGAGAAACGTTCCAACTGGCCGCGGTGCTTTTCAATAAGCGCCTTCTGGCGGTCTGTCCGTCCTTCGCCGCTTGTCTTGAGAGCCCGTCCTCCAAGCAGCCCCCCATCGAGCGGACTCCAGGCTACAACGCCGATTCTCAGATCACGGGCTGCAGGCAGTACCTCCAGCTCAGGCAGCCTGCTGAGCAGGCTGTATTTGTGCTGCTCCACCACAAGGCCCATAAATCTGCGCTCCTTGGCAGCAGCCTGCGCCTTGACCAATTGCCACCCTGCAAAGTTGCTGGAGCCGATATAATCGGCCTTGCCTTGGCGGACAATCGTCTCAAACGCTTCCCATAATTCCTCCCATGGCGTGCGGCGGTCAATATGATGCATTTTGTACAGCTCAATATGATCCGTCTGCAATCTCCGCAGCGATCCTTCAAGCTGACGGCGGATTTTGTACAGTGATAGCCCTTTGACATCATTTGGCCCGTCCAGCGGATTGCAGATCGGCTCATATACTTTGGTCGCCAGCACGACCCGCTCTCTGCGTCCTCCGCCCTGGGCGAACCATTTTCCAATAATAGTCTCGGTCGCGCCCGCATTTTCACCCCAGCCGTAAATATTCGCCGTATCAAAAAATGTAATGCCCGCATCAAGCGCGGCATCCATAATGCGGAAGGCCTCTGCTTCTTCTGTATCCACACCGAAATTCATCGTCCCCAGACAAAGCCTGCTGACGCGCATTCCTGTGCGGCCTAGAAAAGTGTATTCCATCGTCATTTCCTCCTTATCCTCTAGGCTTTCCACCGTTCGTTGTCGATTACTTCCGGCGCGCCGTCCCGGTCTACAACCCGTTTGCGGTAGCCTTTGGTTTCTATCGTTCCGTAATCATGTCCGGCATCCGCCCGGTATACGAAGAAGGTGACCAGCGGCTCATTGCCGCTATTAATGCTGCGGTGCGCATAGCGCGGCGGGACATAGACGGCTGCGCCGGGGCTAAACTTCTCCACCCTGACGTCTCCTTCCGGGTTTTCCATCAGCATATACCCTTGACCGGAAAGGCAATAGTAGACCTCGCCTGTGTCCAGAATGGTATGAAAGTGGCCTTTGGTCATGTAGTATTCATCCCCCACCTTGCCGGGATACACAATGCTCGTTCCGAAAAGCAGCTCGCCCGGATGCTCCGGCAGCGTGAGCTCATAAAATTCATAGACCAGCGGATCGCCATCCGCAACAGCCTGATCGAAGGCTGTTTCATTGGCATACATTCCTTTCATGCGGGACAGCTGGCGCCTGGTAGACGTTCTGGTGTCAGACAAGCCGCTTTTCAGATCAAAAAATTCGGTAAATGGCAATGTTGCGGATTGATTGCTCATATTCATCTCTCTCCCTTCGATTCTCTAACGAATAGCTGCCGACAGCTGCTCAATCCGGTCAAACCGCTCCTGGGTCAGCTCCAGGTGGAACACCTCGGCGATAACCTGCGTCCAGCCATGCAGGAAGTAAATCCAGCCGTCCTCTACAGTCAGTGACTGCGAGGCTGCAGCAGCCTGCGCCTGCTTCATAAAATCCAGCTCGCCGCGGTAATTCAGCTCCCACACCAGGCTTCCCTGCGGGAACACAGCGCTGTCTGTCAGCGGCGACCCCGGACGGTCCTTGCCAAGCCCGGTAGCATTTACAAGAAGCGAGTTCGGCTTGATGCCATGCATCGCCGCATCATTATCCTCCGCAACCGGGGTCAGATGGAAATCCGCCTCTACATCCGGGCGCAGTGTCCGCACGATTCGCTCGATCTCCTTGAGCCGCGGCTCGCTTCGGTTTGTAACAACAATACGTGACGGAACATCCTTGCCGTGCTTCTCCTCAAGCAATGCAGAGCAAATGGCGATTGCGCTTCCTCCTGCCCCCATAATAAACAGCTCGCCACCATGGCGTTCCCAGAACCCCTCCGGTACGAATGCCTCCATTGCCAAACCGCTCGTAATCGGGTCCTTGGCGTGCCCGACCAGTTTGCCGTCCCTCTTGGAGATGGAAGACAATTCGCCAAACATTTCAGCATACGGGTCAAGCTCATCGAATAAATCTTTGGCTGCTTCGTACAAATCGATCTTATGCGTGGTGACCAATGCGCCAAGCGACAGTTTATCGTCACGAATAAATTCAACGACGCGGCGATATTCCGCAGGATCGGCATGGATGGCAATATCGATGCCCTTGATGACTGCTCCTTCCAGCCCCAGTACATCCGCCCATTGCGGGAACAGCTTCATAATGGATGATTTTCCTGTTGTTACGCCAATGAAGTACATCGTCGGTTGGGTCGCTTTGTCAGGCAGTATCATATCGGTTCTCTCCTTTGGTTGGGGCGTTAGTTTGCGGTCGCAGAATTGGAATTCAGCATGTCAAGCAAATTCTCGGTCGACCGTAAGACCATCTTTTCTATTGCTTCATGGGTAAAGGCTCCGGTATGGGGCGTAAGAATAAATGTATCCAGTTGTGCAAGCTTGCTGCCGGGGAGCGGCGGCTCGCTGGAATAAACGTCCGACGCCGCTCCCGCCAGCCTTCCGGATGTCAAGGCGTCATACAAGGCATCCTCATCCACCAGTTCCCCCCGTGAGGTATTGATCAAGAAGGCTGTAGGCTTCATTGCTGCCAATGTTCTTTCATTAATCAGATGATGCGTTTCCTTGGTCGCTGGCACATGCAGCGATATATAATCCGACTCTGCGAGCAAGGTATCAAGGCTGCGTTCCAGGTATATGCCCGGGCGGCCGGCAAAGGCATCATCTCCGAGAAACGGATCATATACCACGACCTCCATCTCAAGCCCGCGTGCCCGCTTGGCAACCTCAAAGCCGATTTGACCGCATCCGATAAGACCCAGTTTCTTTCCGGTCAGCTCCCTGCCCAGCACACGTCCCCAGCCTCCCGTTTTCACTTCCGCGTTCATCGCAGGAATATGCCGTGATGCAGCAAATAGCATACCGATCGCAAGCTCGGCTACAGACACGTTGTTCGTTCCCTTGGCGGCACGAACCTGCATCCCGAGCGCCTCCGCCCGTTCGATATCAATGTTATCCACGCCCATTCCGTATTTGGAGATGGCCCGGACATCCTTCAACTGCTCCAGAACGCGGCCAGGCAGCGGGTCCACACCGACAATAATGCCTGCCACGCCCTCACGGGCAAACGTCACGATCTCCTCCTCTGTCAGTGTACGCCCCGTTTGATTCTCCACTGGCTCATAGCCGCTCTTCCGAAGCAAGGCGTAGGCTGTGTCTTTATAGTGATGGTAGGACTTCGGAGTAATGAGAACTTTGTTCATCACAATGCCACCTTTCCGTCAGAACAATGTTAAATTGTCATGACATAAGAACATGAAACTCGCTGCAGATCTAAATCTGCAGCGAGAGGGGGCTGTAGCACCCGCTCTAATTCGTTTACATTTGCTCTGACAAATCCAGATAGCATAGCGTTGCCGGAAGCTCATGTTTCGTATTGACCTTATCCGGCCCGGTCACCAGATCAAAACAGGAAACGACCAGCTTGCCATTCCAGACAATCGGCTCTCCCGGCTGATCCAGCTCTCCGTTCAGGCCGTTCGAATCCGGGCTTTGTGCCAGACGCACCACTTTGCCTTCCGGAGTGACCATGCCAATTGCATTCGCCGAAAAATCAGCAATGTACAAATTCCCGGCATCGTCGAAGATCATGCCGTCTGTGCTCTGCAATTGCTCCGGGTCCTGCGCCCATACCTCGTTGCTGATGACCGTACCATCGGCAGCGGAGACAATCTTGTGAATAGCGCCATCTCCGAAATTACCGACATACAGATGCCCTGCTTTGTCAAACACAATGCCGTCCGCACCGTATTGGCAATCCGGGTTATGTGTCAGGAACGTCGTCCAAATGTGCTCATCCGCCAATGTATTGGTGACCTCGATTCCCTCGTCATCAAGAGCAAATCTGTAGACGCAGCTAACCAGCTTGCCGCTCGGGTCCTGCACCTTTGACAGCAGGCTCTGTGTCACATACAAATAACCGTCCCGGATACGAATGCCGTTCGGGTGCTCCATGCCCGAAGCGACGACCTTCGTGCTCACAACCTCTCCGGCTTCCGTAATTGTCAGACGCAAAATGCGTCCCTGAAACAGCAATTCGTCTGCTCCCGACCAGCCCTGGTTATCGCAAATGTACAGGTCGCCATCCGGCCCAAAGGCGATGCCCATCGGATGCGCTTTGCCTGTAACCGGATGCAGCGGGACATCCGCCCATTTCTCAGGCACATGATCTTCTCCGAACCGGAACAGGCAGCCCTGTATCGCAGGGTTCGCATAGTTGGGACAGGACAGGATCAGGCGTCCCTTGGCATCAATAGCCATGGCATCCGGGGTGACGGCTCTATTTTCAGGGAGTTTGGCGAACAGTTTTGGCGTTAACATGTGTGAAATCCCACCTTTTTTCGAATAAATAAATTGGAACATATAATCAAAATGTACGGTCCATTGAAATCTTCTTAAAGGTTACGAAGCTCCAAAACGGACAATCAACTTTTTGCTGATGCGCCCTTTTTCCAAGTAGTCTCCAAGTGAACCAATATCCGAAAAATCCAGCACATCTGAGATGTAATCCGATAACACGAGATCGCCGGAGCGAATCCAGGATAATACCTGCTCATAGCACTCGGACTCCTCCAGCTTGGACGGCCACTGAACAAAGTGCAGCGACCAGTTGTAAGCTGCCTTGCTCCAGTCCAGTTCCATCTTCAGCTCGGAAGAAACGCCATAACAGCATATTCTTCCTCCATCACGTACCAGTTCCATAGACTGGGCCAATACCTGATTGTCACCAATGGCATCGACTGTGTAGTCAACACCATCCGGGAATACAGTGCGGATCGCCGGAACGATATCACACTTCGTGCTATTGAACACATAATCCGCTCCGGCTTCCATCGCCTCGGCAATTTTCTCATCGCGGTTGACGGAGACGGCAATCGGACCCAGCCCAAGCAGCTTGGCAAACTTGATGAATGTCAGCCCGACAGGACCTGCACCAAAGATGACGGCATTCTCCCCTGCCTTGAAGCCGAAGCGATGACAGGCTGCAAGCACCTCGCGGAACGTGACGATCATCGCCGCCTCAACCGGCGGAATATCCGGAGGCACAACCTGCTGGGCATAATAGGCCTCTGAGAACAGCGGATGCCCCGGACCCTTCCCTGCCGCAATCAGCGCCTTGGCATCTCCGATAACCGCATATTCCGAGAACGCTCCCCAGCCGGAATGATAGGTCTCATCAGCAGTCCCCTCCAGAAAAGGCAGCAGCACCAGATCGCCAATTTCAAAGCTCGTTACCGCAGCACCTTTCTCAATGACACGGCCTGCGCCTTCATGTCCGAGCACAGCCGGATACGTATCGAACCCCTTGAACTTGCCCTGAATCAGCTTTGTATCCGTTCCCCGGCACAGTCCGCAGCTTTCCATTTTAACCAGCGCCTGAAAATCGTTATATACAGGGCGGGACAGCTCCGCAACCTGAAGCCCGCCCTTTCCGTCCGTAACCAGACTTTTCATCGCGATCCACGCCTCCCTCACAGTTTTCTTAACACTTCCTTTATAAGCTCCCTGGGAAATTAAGCAGTCATGGGGCAATATGGCTGCTCATTATCCTTTTACTGCCGAAGAAGCCAATCCTTCAATTAAATTCTTAGAGAAGATCGAGAAAAATACAAGCACCGGAATCGTGCCCAGCGTCAATCCGAGAACTTGCGCTGCATTGTCCGCACGGAACTGGCCGGCAAGGCCGCGAATTCCAAGCGGGATTGTGTAGAGCGAATCCTTGCTCAAGACGATCAGCGGGACGAAGAAACTGTTCCACGACCAAAGGAAGAACAGCAGGCCAAGTGTTACAAATGCCGGACGCAGGAAGGGCAGCACGATTTTGAAGAACAGCCCTGTCTCCCCGCACCCGTCAATACGGGCGCTCTCCAGCACCTCGCCGGGAATCGTGCTTCTGGCGAACTGGGTCATCCAGAATACGCCGAACGCATTGGCCGCAGGCGGAATAATGAGCGGCAGCAATGTATTGAGCCAGCCGAGCCAGCGCATCTCCAGCACGAACGCCACGATCCCGAACTGCATCGGAATCATCATCGTTACCAGCACCATGACAAACAACGTCTTTTTGAAGCGGAATTCATACTTTCCGAATGCAAATCCGGCAGCTGCGCTTACGAGTACCCCAAGCACCGTTGTGGACAATGCCACAATCAGGCTGTTTTTGTAAAAGGCCAGAAAGTCAATGGAAAACAGGGTCTTCAGGTTTTCTCCCAGGTAAGATCCCGGCAGCAGCTTGATACCGGTGTACAACTCGTTAGACTCGTACGTACTCATAATCATCATCGAATAAAATGGATAGAATGCAGCCAGGGAAATGACCAGCATGACCGCCAGGCCTATCCAGTCTGCAAGGCTTCTCTGTCTCATGCATCTTCCCCCTTGTTCATCAACCGGAATGTAACGAAGGACACCATGCTGATAAAGAGGAATAACACGTAAGCAATGGCCGAGCCGTATCCAAACCGTGACAGACTGCCGAACACATTGTCATAAATGAGCCACGTTCCGGTCAATGCCGCCCCCTCAGGGCCGCCGACAACCGATGCGCCCATGCCTGTAAACAACATGTAGGGCTCATCGAAAATTTGGAAGCAGCCAATCATCGTCGTCAAAATAACAAATACCATTACCGGGCGCAGCATCGGCAGTGTGACAAAACGGAACTGCTGCATCTTGCTCGCGCCGTCCAGATCGGCCGCTTCATAGAGCTGGCGGCTGATGCCGGAGATGCCGACAAGAAACATAACAGCCGTATAGCCAAAGTATTTCCAGACCGTAACCAGGCTGACGACAATCCGCGACGGCCATGGCTGGCCGAGCCAATTGACATTTTCCTTAATCAGGCCAATCTTTGCCAGCAGGACATTGACACTTCCGAAATTCCAGTCAAACAATATTCCGAAGATCAGGCCGACCGCAACTGAAGTCGTAATATACGGCAGGAAATTAACCAGCCGGAACGTCCCTACCAATGGCACCCTGCCGTTCGTCAGCAGAACGCTGATGAACAGGGCAATGATGATTTGGGGCGGAATAATCATGATCATAAAAAGCACCGTGTTGAAAAGCGCATCGTAAAAGCGGCTGTCCTGCAATACTTCCGCATAGTTGCCAAAACCGATAAATTGCGGCGCGCCGCCAAGACTCCAGTCCGTGAGGCTGATGTATAAGGTAAACAGGATCGGGAACAGGGAAAATGCTCCGAAAATCAGGAAAAACGGCGATATAAACACGTAGGGCGCAATGCGCCTCTCTTTGGCTGCACGCGACATAGAACCGCTCATTGAACTCACCCGCTCTCTGTGTTCCTGGTCCGCACCTGCGGGGGAGAGCCCTCCTTAAGAGAGCCGCCGCCACAGATGCGGTGCGCCAGGCAAGTTGATGTTATTTCAGTTCAGGCGCCTTCTTGAGAACGTCCTTCACCAGCGTGTCGTAGGCTTCCTCCGCTGATGTTCCTTGCATCATCATTTTGAGCACGAGCGTATTTGAATCATTAATCAGACGGTCATACTTCGTAATCGGGCGTACCTTCGCTTCCTTGCCAAGCGCTGTGAACTTCGCCATAATATCCTGACCGCCGAAGTATGGATCTTTGTCCGTATAGAAGCCTTCCTTCTCGAATACAGGCTTATACAGCGTTGCCGTGTTGTTCAGGTTTTTGAACGCAGTAGCTCCGCTCTCAGACAGTGTCACCCATTTTACAAACTGCCAGGCCAGCTCTTTGTTTTTCGCATCCTTCGGAATGGACATTCCGGTTCCGCCCCAGGAGTAGCCGCCGATTGGCGCGCGGATCAGGCCGTAGTTGCCGGTGCCGTTCTTGTCATTCGGCTTGATGCCGAACGGTACGAACCATGTCGGACATGCATACATGATAGCCGTATTGTTAGCGAAGCTTGCGTTCCATGGTGAAGACCAGGTCTCATACTTGCCGACGGTATTGCTCTTGACCATCTTCTCCAGCGTCTTGTACGTTGGGAGGAAGGTCGACTCAATATTCAGCTTGCCGTCCTTGACGAACGGTTCCGTATATTCACCGCTGACCATTTTGTAACCGCCTTCAAGAATGCCATCCATCAGCGTGACTTTACCGCCGCTTTTCTCATACACTTCTTGTCCTTTGGCGATAAAATCATCCCACGAGCTGAACATCTTCTCAATCTCGTCCGGATCATCCGTACCCAGATATTCTTTGGCCAGATTCCGCTTGTACGCGATTCCTGCCATTGTTGCGTCCTCCTGCAGGGTCACGATCTCCCCGCGCTCATTTTCATTGAGCGGAATGGCAAAATCGACGATATCTGCCCGATTGACGTTATATGGCGGCTTCTCCAGATTTTCGAAGGCATCCATTTGCATAAATTGGCCGCGTCCGCTTGCCTCCAGCAATACTACGTCCGGCATATCGCCTTTGGAAGCAATCGTGGTCTGCAGTTTTTTGCCGTAGTCGGCATTCGGTACAACGACGACATTGACTTTAATATTCGGATAATCCTTATTAAATTCAGGGATGAGCTTGCTCTCATAATCGCCCCATGCCCAGAATGTGATTTCGCCCTTGTAATCCGCAGGAGCTTTTTCTCCCCCTTCAGATACGGTTGTGTCCGGGTTGGCCGGCGGATCAGAAGCCGGCGGATTGTTCGTGGTGCTGTTGCCGCCTCCG
Organism: Paenibacillus pinihumi DSM 23905 = JCM 16419; assembly: GCF_000422505.1. Taxonomy (GTDB): domain Bacteria; phylum Bacillota; class Bacilli; order Paenibacillales; family Paenibacillaceae; genus Paenibacillus_D; species Paenibacillus_D pinihumi. The sequence goes on from NZ_KE383866.1 coordinate 218,091, forward strand.
CAGCCTGCCAGCATGATAGACAAACTTAGAATCAGTGCAAAAAACTTCACAGCCGAGCTTTGTACTTTCAAGTGAACCCCTCCTGGTCATATAACTGTGTTTGGATATTTCGCATCTCTAAGCATTTCTAAAACCGTCCAACCCGATTAAGGGCCAAATCACCTCCCCGGCAAAATATCGGCGGTATGCAGCAGTACAGACCTTCATATGGACAATAAAGACAGTCAGTATCCAACTCGGAATCCGGCATTCTCAGAAGTCATCAATTTTGATCTCGGACCCTGTCTCCGAAGACCTGTACAGTGCATCAAGCACCTTCTGATTCCGGTAACCGCTCCATCCGTCAGTCAACGGTGCGGCTCCGCTGCGAATACAAGTGAGAAAATGCTCTGCGAGCAGCAGCCGTTCCACACCGTCCCCGCTTGGTTCTGCCAGCACCTCGTTGACAGGCTGGCCTTCTGCCTCCGTCAGAAACCGGCTCCCGCTGTCGCGGATTACGATGCCGCCCTGATCGCCCATAACGTGAAGGTATGGACCGTTCTCCTCCCCATCCGTATACGCTGCCCAGCTTGCCTCCAAATGAATGATTGTACCGTCGTTCAGGCGGATCATCGCAGTCGCCAGATCATCGACATCGAAGGAACCGTTCCAATTGGGTACGCCCCATGTGCCGATCCCCTTGCGCTGGCTGCCAATCGCTCCGTATATTGCGCCATAGACTCCAATCGGTTTGCGGGGAGCGCATACATGCAGAGCTGCATCAAGCATATGCACGCCGATGTCGACCGCACAGCCGCCCCCCATCATGGCCTTTGAGGTATAGGCGGTTCCCCATCCCGGAATGCCCATCCGTCTCAGCCAGCCGGCTTTGACATAATAGACCTTGCCCAGCCTTCCTTCTTCAATGTACCGCCGGGCGGCAGCTATCGGCGCTTTCCAGCGCATCTGGTGCCCGATCATCAGCGTCATGCCTGAAGATTGCTGTGCTGCCAGGATATGCTCCGCCTCCGCTGCGTTCATCGCCATCGGCTTCTCCAGCAGCACATGTTTGCCAGCCTCCAAAGATGCCACAGCCAGTTCTGCATGCAATGCATTCGGCACACTGATGACGACAGCGTCAATATCCGGGTCAGCAATCAGCCTGACGCTATCCGTGTACGTCTTCTCTACTCCGTATTCGGCTGCCGCCCGGACAGCCCGCTCCTCAGACACATCTGCGACTGCGGCAAGTTTTGCCCCTGCGGCCCCTCGGAATGTATCCAGATGAATAATGCCCATCGCTCCGGCCCCAATAAAGCCCAATCTCACGTCAGCCATTTGACCCTCTCCTGTCTGCTGTACACGTCAAACTGTAATGTTCAGTTCTTCAGCCACGCCCCGGATATGGGCATAGGCCTCCACATACTCTGCTTCCTCTATCAGATGCTCAATAATCAGCGGGATATCCGGGTCAAGCCTGTTCAGTTCGGTCAAGAACACCCGGTAATCAAGCAGCCCGGTGCCGGGCATGGTCTCTGACAAATGCACCGTCAGCTTGCTGCCAATCGCAATATCCTTCGCATGGGCATTGCGGATGCGGGGCCCGAGTTTTTTCACAAAATCGCGAATCATCTCCCCGTTCCCATACAGTGTTCTCGGCGAGCTGATCATGTTCACCGGGTCAAAATGTACGGCGAGCTGCGGCCGATCAATGGCTTTCAGCAAGGCCAGGTAGCTGTCTGCCGAGTCCGGGAACGCCCAGGGCATCGTCTCCAATGCATAAAACGTGTTCACCGGCTTTACGGCATCAATAATTTCCCTTACTGAATCGACAATCAGGGCGAAGGTATCGTCCGTCAGATTCTCTTCATGAGGTCCATCCCATTGTTCACTCCGGGAGCCGGTAATGTTCACACAGACCTTCGCACCGATCCGCTCAGCCAACTCCAACTGCCTCTGGGCGAACGATATGGAATCAGACCTCACGGCTTCATCCGGACTGATGGGATTTCCCCAAGCACCTGCCTCGGCAATAACAATATCCCCTTGCCTGGCTGCCTCGCGGTACGCACGGACAGTCTCGTCATCCGCCCGGAAATCAACCGGGCAAGTCACGGCCCGAAACCCGATTCGTCTGGCCTCCCGAACCCACTCCTCAGGCCCGTCGAACGGAGCCTTCACATATCCGCCCAGCCTCATTGCGCTCCCTCCCCTTCAAGCAGGCGCAGCACATCTGCCTGCGTGGGCATCGCCGGAATTGCTCCTATCTTGGTGACAGCCAGTGCGCCCGCAGCGTTGGCGAAGCGGATCGCTCCGACCGTCGTTTCGTCCGCTGCCAGCTCGAACCGGCCAGCCTGGTCATGGCGCTCCAGCAGCTTGGCGAGCAGTCCGGCGACGAAGGCATCTCCGGCGCCGGTCGTTTCCACAACTGGCATCCGATGACCGCCGATATGGCCGCTTCTGCTGCCGTCGGTATAAAAGCAGCCATCTTCGCCTTTTGTAATCAGAACAAGCTTTGGCCCTTGGCCCAGTATATAGGAAGCACTTTCTTCAAAGCTTTCAAATCCGGTCACGAAGGCCATTTCCTCCTCACTGATTTTGACAATGTCGGCAGACTTGAAACCCGCGCGAATTTCCTTTTTGGCCCGCTCTTCATCATCCCACAGGCTAAGCCGCAAGTTCGGGTCGTAGGAGACTAGCAAGCCGTATTTTTTTGCCCATTCAAGCGCCTGCATGGTCGCCGACCGGACCGGCTCACAACCAAGGCTGATGGAGCCAAAATGGAATGCTTTGGCAGACCGGAATGCCTCTTCGCTCAGCTCCTCCGGCGCCAGCAGCATATCCGCCCCGGGATTGCGGTAAAACATGCAGTCCCGTACACCGCTTGAACGGTTGGCGACAAACGACAAGGTCGTCCGGGCCTCCGCATCAGCGCTCATGCCGCGGACATCAATTCCGGCATCCTGCAGTACCTGTGTCAAATAATCGCCGAACGGGTCGGTTCCCACCTTGCCGATGAATCCAGCCCTTCTGCCCAGCTTTGCGAGTCCTGCAGCCACATTCGCCGGCGCTCCGCCCGGTGCCTTGTCAAAGCCGCTGCTGTCTGCCAGCGAACGGTCCGCATCAATCGAAACAAAATCGATCAGCAGCTCGCCCAAGCATAAAATTTCCGCGTTCATCTTCCTGCCCCTTTCCCGGTCGCTCTTTACCTTGCTGCCGCTTCCATCAAAATATAGAACGCCTGCCCTTCAGTTGCCGTACCTGATTTGTCAAATGTCGGGGAGCCGCAAACGCCCCTTACAAATCCGAATTCATCTACCTTGGTGTGGGCGGCGCTCCTGATTTTGTCCGCATGGTCCAAATAACCCGCATCGACCCACCCTGCCTTTACCCCGGAGTAAATCGCGTAAGCAAACATCTGCGCCGCATTCGTCTCGACGAATGTATCCGGGTTGTCAAGCACATCATGGAATAACCCGTCATCCCTTTGGTAGCGCATACATTTTTCGAGCAGCTCATTCAGGTAACCGATTAGCCGCTGTTTATCCGCACTCATCGTCTCCGGCAATGAGCGGATGACTCTTACAAGTCCTGCCGCAGCCCAGCCGTTGCCGACGCCCCAGCAGTCGGCGCGCTGGAACCGCTTCTCCCCGTCATCCCAAATATGTCCATACATGCCTTTATCCTTGATCAACAGCAGCTCGCGGAACCGTTCGATTTGCGCGACTGCCTCTTCATGATGTCCGGCTGCTGAAAGGAACGGGGGTGCCATGTAGAAGGAATCCACCCATACCTGGCTCTTGTGGTTCAGATGGGACAATGCCCCGTTCTCTGCACGGGGAGCGGTATGAAGCAGATAATCGGCCATTTGCAAGGCTGCCTGTTTATATTTTTCATCCCCTGTGCGGTTATAAGCGAACAACACCGGCTCTCCATTGGAGGCCGCATCCGTCACCGCCTTCTCATCTCCCGTTACGCCCAGGCGCCCGGATTGGTCCTGACGGACGACCGCATCATGCGCAAGCAGCAGCGCATCATCTTCGTAACCGCTTTCAATTAATGACTGTGCAGCTACTCCCTGCTCCCATGATTGACGCTGCATGCCCAGCATTGCCCGTTTTACTTTTTCCACCTTCATATCCACTCTTCAACACCATCCCCACATAATAACATTAATATGTCCTTACATATTAGAGCAAAAAGTCCGGCAAGCGGAAATCCGCTTACCGTATACCAAGCTCGAATGTGAACTGGCTCCGGTCACCACGATATTTGGCGAGCGAGTATTCAATCGGTGATCCGTCTTCCAGGTAGGTCACACTCTTAATGTACTGAATCGGCGCACCTTTCTCAATATCAAGAAGGTCCGCTTCATATTCTCCAGCCAGAACAGCCTCCAGGTTGCGCACTGCTTTCAGAAGTGATAGCCCGCATACTTCCCTCAGGATGCTGTACAGCGATTCGAACTCCAAATTTTTGTCCATAATCGGAAGGCAGCGGTCATACGGCAAATACGTAATCACATATACAATGGGTTCATCATTCGCATAGCGCAGTCTGCGCAGCTTGATAACCTTGCTGCCTGCAGGAATCCGCAGCGCGTCTCCCGCCTTCTCGTCACATTCGATCACTTCAAGCCCGATGACTTTCGTGGACGGTTCAAGTCCCTTCTTGGTCATTTCATTATTGAAGCTCTCCAGGTTCTGCAAGAACGCCTGGCTAATCTTCGGCTTCATGACGAATGTGCCCTTGCCCTTCTGGCGGACGAGATAGCCCTCTACGACAAGCTCATTAATCGCCTGGCGGACAGTGGGTCTGCTGACATTGAAATGTGCGCTAATATCGACTTCAGCTGGAATCGGAACATTCCGGTCCGGGTGATGATTCGTAATATAGTCCAGCAGAATCTCCTTAAGCTGGTAATAATAAGGAATCGGCACCTCTTTGTTTAAGGTTTTGCCAAACAGGTCGGCCATAAGCATAAGCCCCTTTGTCTTACTTGAATCTTGGTATTTAAAAATGGTATCAAACATCTGGCTGCCACGTTACTTAATTCTTAATATCCTAATGTCATTACATTAGGATGTTTACACCCCTATAATAATTTCTGGCCCATATAATGTCAAGGAGATATTTTTAAAAAAGGCTGCCGGACATTGCATTGCAATGCCGGAGCCTCCTGACAGAAGTCATTGCAAGCAATCGCACGAAGTGCCTGACACTCTCTGGTCCAGCGCTACAGAGCTTTTGCTTTCTTGTTGGATACAAGCTGCTTGCCTACATAATAAACGGCCAGCAGGATCATGATGACCAGAGAAATTGCTGTGGAATGGAAAGCCAGCATCCCGATGATGATCACGGATAGCAGCATCCCGCTTGCTTTGATAAACCGGTTGGGAATGAGCACAATTCCTGCACAAATGCCGATTAATGCATTCATTGTCAAAAAGCTGTTCGCAAATGCCACCAGTTTCTCCAGGCTAAAGATGCCCGCCTGTACCCCCGTCAGCACCAGGGTATTCAGCACAAAAATGAAAAGCACAGCCGCATAAGGCACATCCTGGGCAGATCGCTTGCCCAGCAGTTTTGGCAATACGCCGTCCTTTGCCAGCGAGGCAACCAGTCTGGATATGCCGCCGGCATACAAAAAATACGTTGAGCAGCATAAGAACAAAGCAAGCCCCGCCATTACAAGATGGCTCATTTCTCCAAATACCGGATACATGATTCCTGTTATCGTCAGGTCGCCGCCGCCCGGCAGTCCGGCATCCGACCATTGCACAGCAGCAGCTACTATGAGATCAACGACAGATATAGCGACAATGCTCAGTAAAATCGCTTTAGTTATCGTCTTCTTCGGGTCCTTCACATCCGCACTGTAATTCCCGATAACCTCCCAGCCAAAAACCGCCCAGAATAAGATGAGCAAAGCGTAGCTGAAATCTGAAACATTAAAGCTGCTCGTAATGACCATATTATCGGCGGAAACGATCAGGCTCTTGGCTCCCCCGATAAATAGTACAGCCGCTGAGACAATGGACATCACCAGCGCTATTTTACCTACCAGATTCACTCTGGCAAGCAGCAACGCAATGCATAACGGCAGCAATATGTATCCGGTGCTTAAGGACGAGATACCTCCCAGCTTCTCGATGTACTGACCGGCTGTCAGCAATACGGCTGCTGCGCCAAAGGTAACGCCAATAATCAGGTAAAAGGCTGCGAGCCGTTTGACATAGGTGCCGAACACATGCTCAATCGCATTTGTTGCGCCCCCGTCGCCCGGAAATTGAATGCTTAGAAATCCAAAAATAAACGCCACCATAAAGCTGATCAGTATCATAACCACCCAGGCTACAATTGCCCATTCCTTGGCTATACTGTGCACAATCGGCGGCAAAATGAATATGCCCGAGCCGAGTACAGGCCCAATAATAAAACCGCTGAGAGTCAGCGCTCCCATCTTCTTCTGTTTCATATACGTCGTTCCCCCGCCTGTCAACATGCACTGCTGCTTCTATCCTGCCTGTTACTTCCATATTGAATTATACCGTAGCTATTCATTCTGTCATACGACATAAAACAGGCCGTTTGTTATCGCTTTTATAGATAACGAATTGACTGGCTGCGGATGGAATAATAAACTACTATGTATCAGACAGTACAGCAACGTTCATAGCGGAGGGCTTCTAAAGATGAAATTTCATCAAATCAAATATGTCGCGGAAATTGCCCGGTGCGGTTCTATCAACAAGGCAGCCGCCAAGCTGTTCGTCTCACAATCGAGCATCAGCAGCGCTCTGAAAGAGCTTGAGGCGGAAATCAAAATTCCCATCTTTAAACGGAGCAATCAGGGCGTGGAGCTGACCGCGGAGGGCAGGCAATTTCTGAGCTATGCCAATTCATTACTGGAGCGTAAAGAATATATTGAGAGCCTGTATGCTTCCACTCATGTGGAGCCGGAGGCCCAATTCTCCATTTCAACCCAGCGGTATCCGTTCGCCGTCGATGCCTTTGTCAATCTGGTCAACCGGACACGGAATCCGAGATTCAACTTTACGATCCGGGAGACGAGTATGGACAAGGTTATCGATGATGTCTATACCTCAATATCTGACCTTGGCGTTATTTTCACCTCCAATTTGACGGAGAAAATCATCAAGCGCTTTTTGCATAACCGGAATATCGAGTTTCATCTGCTGAAAAAAATACAGCCCTGCGTCTATGTACGCAAGGGCCACCCGCTATCCGGCAGAAAATCATTGCGTGCCGAGGAACTGAACGACTATATTTACATGGCCTTTGAGCATAAGCAAGGGGAATCCATTGATTTCGCCGAGGAATTTAATCTTATCCCGGCCCGTCAGCCCAGCCGGGTCATTGTCGTTAACGACCGGGCCACAGCCGTCAATATTGTATGCAATACCGATGTCGTATCCACCGGAAGCGGCCTGCTGCTTGAAGAATTTATGGACAGCCGGATCATGTCGATTCCGCTGGAGGACTACGGGGACAAGATGCGGCTCGGCTGGATCAAGCTGAAGAACCGCCCGCTCAGCTCCGAGGCAGAGCAATTTGTTGAGATGCTGCAGGAATCCATCGATAATGCCATCCTTTTTACCGAGCAGGTCAGAGCTGCAGCACAATCGGACAAAGGTACCGGTTAGATCGTCTCAAAGCATGTTCTGTACCATTTGTTTAATGCAGGCAGCAGCATCGTATACAGGCTGAGCGATTTTGATCAGGCTTGTTCCTGATTTCTATCCGTACGGGATACAGTGATAATGTAGCCGTCCTGATTATTCCCGGACCATTCGGCGCTGCCCCCGGTAACAATCGGCACATCAGTCTCTTCACCGGTTGCCTTCACATAATAAATCTCGTACACTCTCTCCCCATCTTCATAACAGAGATGGCGGATACCCCACGGAAAGTCTTTCACATATCCCGTGTACTCCTCCAGACATAAGCCGCGCTGCTCCATAATGGCAGCATGAGGATAGCCCACATAGCGGTAATGCCACGGCTCACAGGCGATGCCTGTCACCTCTTCCTTGCCCTCCTGATAACGCTGGATAAATCCATACACAGGAGCAAGATCCCGGAATACACCGCTTGCGCCCTCACCTGAGAATGACGGACGTATATAGTCCAGCTCCCGGTCCAGAAGCCCGACATCGACAGCAAGTCCAGTCTGATGCTCGCTTGCCCCCGGCAGTGCGACATAACTGGCTGTAAATGCCTCCCCATGGCTGGCAAGTGTGCTCTCATAAATTTGCCGCTGCTTCCGGCTTGAACGGTAGCCGCTGACCACTGTAATCTTGTCTGTAGCTTCGCAGGCATCAATCAAAGCGGCCAGCTGATGGAGACACGTTCTCTCCAGTGAAATATCCGGTTCCTCAGCATGCATGGACCGCAAAATATACCCCGGAAGCTTTTCCGTCTGCTGCTCCTGATGGCGTACAGGATGGTCCCGGTTAACCAGAACCAGAAGGCCCTGATAAACCTCCGTATCCTGCAGCCGCAGCTCGATGAACGGCCTGTTCCCCGGCTTCATGCTGTACATTTGACCTTGTACACATTTATTGCCTGATCTATGTTTAACCCCGGTTTCTCTTATCATCCGGTACGCCCCCTGTCCAACTGATATCTTAATGATAAAAGGGCGCTCTTAAATTGCTTTAAAGAGAAACTTAAAAAATTGAAAAGTTTGTACCTTGAAATCTTAACTCCTATTGAGAAATGATTAAATAAATAAGATTTTTATTAAGATATCTTTATAAAGAGAAAAATGTTCAGGAAACCCGGTTTCGATGGAATTTTGTTATTAAGATGGTGAAAAATGGATTGAGTTTAAAGGATTTCAGTGTAAATCTTTGCTATAATTAATTTTCAAATCAAAGTTGGAGGTATACAGTGAACCATATCAGAGGCATTATTCTGGAAGGGTATTCAAATGCGGGAAAAACATCCGTTCTAAAAGCTCTAAAGCTGCTTCAGGCACAAGATGAACAGTCGGAGCGCAGCATTATTGTGCTTAGTGAGCATTACTCCCAAATATTAAATAATGTTCATGGGGAGTTCCAACAATTGAATCGCGATCAGCATCTTCAAGTTCTAAAAGAAAGAGTTCAAATGCTGCGACAATTAAATGATTGGGCCGATTATTTGGGACCCGATGCCTCCAGGGCATCAAGAGGCATCTTTTTTATCCTGGAAAGGTTTCATTTGAATCATAGAGCTGCCTTTCCGCATGACTCTCCAGATGAAATTGAATCCATTGAGAACGAATTGCTGCTCCTTGGAGGTAAATGTGTACTATTAACAGTCTCTTCCGAAATCGTGGAGCAAAGAATGCAAAGCAGAACTCCCAATGAATGGAAGCATAAATCCAAAGAAGACATTAGGAAATCAGCAGAGGCCTTTATACAAACCCAATCCGAACTGCGCAGACAAGCAAAATTATCTGTTTTGCCAACCATAGAAATAAATACGGATGATAAAGATTGGATTACATATGCCGGCCGGCTAATGGATTTATTGAAATGATATATTCCGATCATCTCTACAACTTTTCAAATTACGCTGTTAATATCAAGTCATAGTCCTGCTAACCATCATTCATAATTTTCATGAATCTTCATACAATTCTTCTTTATCCTCAGATAACATGATCATCACCTGTACGGCTCTCAAAACAAGCTCTGGCGTCATTTCTTCAACTCGCTGAACATGCAGCAGCTTTGGGTACATCCCTCTGTATTCCTCGCGGATTGCAAGCACAAGATCGCCGTTCACGTTTAACGTTACCAACTCAATATGTTCCCATCTGACCAAGTAATGCTGTTGATCCAAGGCATTCTCTGCCTCAATGCCTTCAAGCTTGATCGGAGAGCTGCCTTCCGCATAGGAGATTTTCTCTGCCTTTGCCTCAGATGCCGGAGCCGCCCGGTGACTTTCGCTAATTGTGAGCTTGCGCGGCTGCCTGCTTGCTTCCCGCCAGGTAATAATCCCGGCAACAAGGACGAAAGCAAGCGCCGCCAGCCAGCCGCTCGAGGTTGCAGCCCATATGCCTATGGAAATTGCAGCAAGCAAAACCGCAAGCAGCCAAATGTGAAGCTCTTCCCGCCATTTAGGGCCCGGATGATGTGTATTGCCGTCCGGATGTCCGGACAGTTGTTCCGTTGTCTGGGCATGCACATACGTATCCTGCTGCAGCGGAGCTTCGTCTTGCGGTTCCGGGGTAAGTCCTGTTTTAGGCAAATGCTCCCCGCCAAGGGTGTAAGCATCGGCACTCATTCCGCCTTGATCCGTCAACTTCGCGGAATTCGGATTCCTCCACAGATCCAGACAGGCTTCCACAGCTTTCAGGTATTCCAGCGGCTCACTGTAAAAGCTGAAAAACTGGACCAGCTCCAAATGGACAATCGGATTCCGCTGCTCCCTCACATGGGAATATAACGTCTCCAGCCATTCCTTTATATGAGGAGCCAAACCCGGATAACGGGCCAGGACGGCGGGCAGGCAATGCCTCATCTGGCTCACTGCTTCATTCCATGGAATATGCCAATCCAAGGCTTCAAAAAAGGCAATCTGCTCAGGCAGCTCGTCAAGCTCCTCCTCTCCCATGGAAGCTGCATCAATCAAGGGCTTCAATTTTGCCCAGGCATCCAATAACTGCTGGCGATAGCCCTGATATTGACTTTCACTGATCAGACAAAACCATAGCGGCGCGAGAAAATTATTCGTTTCAAACGCTACGTCACCGTACTGTCCAACATCAGCCTCATCCTCATTAATAGTCAGAAACGTCCGGTTTCCCATGGCTTCAACTCCCCGCATCTTACACTTCATTCAAGGGATGGGCAACAAATGCAACTCCCTCGGAAATCATGATATAATTAATAATAACAAGGTATAGAGCTGATTTGAATGCATAACCTGCTTGAAAGAAAAACAATTGTCAAACTATGGATACAGTCATAAATTTAAGCCGGACACACGATAAGGAAGGGGGATTGATCAAATTGCTATATGCTTCAAAAGAGCCGATAGCCATCAGAAGTATGAAGGATAACGAACAGGATTTCACAACGCTGCATAATTGGCTAACCGATGCGAACGTCCTCAGCTACATAGAAGGACCCGGCACAAAATACACAATGGATAACATCATTGCCAAGTATGGTCCCCGGACAAAAGAAGCAAGTGATGTAAAGGCATGTATAATTGAGTTTGAAGGAAGGCATGTCGGTTATTTGCAGTTTTATAAGCTTACACAAGACGATATTAAACGATATGATGCCGGGAAAGATACTCTTCCGTATGGAATCGATATTTTTATAGGGGAACATCAGTATTGGAATCAGGGTATTGGAACCCTTGCAATGAAGTGTATGCTTAAATATCTGGTTGTCCAATGTCAATCTGGAGAGATTTATGTAGACCCGCAAATCAGGAATGAACGGGCTATTAAAAGTTACGAAAAATGTGGTTTCCAGAAGGTAAAAATTTTGAAAAATCACGAGTTGTTTGATGGGACATATCAAGACAATCAGCTAATGCGCCTGTCATCGCAGGATTTTATGAACTCACAAAATGGATCGGAATAATTTAACCTGCGTAACTTAAAACGGCCGTGATGGAAGCAACCTCGCAGCCGTTTTATTTAGTAACGTTTATTTCTGTTCCATTCCGCCGACTATCTTGCCAGGTTCACAGCATCCGGACTTTCCAGCTCCAGCTCGCTCTCCAATTGCCTGACGAACATCAGCATAAACTGGTGGCGTTCCTCGGCCAATTTCCGTCCCGGAGCCGTATGCATTCCATCTTTCAGGCGCAGCAGCTTCTCATAAAAATGCTGGTGTACCGAGCCCTTCGGACGTGTGCCCGGATCGAACCATGTATTTGCATTAATTTCGGCATCTTCCGCCAGCGGCAGCCCGTGGGCGCCGCCGAACATGAATGTGCGTGCAACACCGACTGCGCCAATCGCCTCAATCCGGTCGGCATCCTGCAAAATTTGCAGCAGAACAGGCAGGGCCAGCACATCTTCACCTTGATCTTGATCAAAATAATACTCTTCATGTCTCGCAATGGCAGCCAGCACATCTTCAAGCCCGTCTTTCCCTAGTGCTTCGGCAATCATTGAACCGAACTCCTGTCTCAAGGCTGCTATCGCTTCCGGCCCGTAATGCAATTGTCCGCTCTGCTTCTCTTCCTTGCGGTAATAGTCATGGAGCAGCCCGGCTGTCATAGTTGGCTCCTTCTCCACCCCAAGCTCTTTTGCAATTGCCCCGGCCAATTCCATAACCCGTACGGCGTGCAGCAAGTCATGTCCTGTTGCATCATCATGCATCTTGGCGGCTACCTTCTCAATTACAGGTACCATCCAATCAGGCAGCTCTGTCCTTACGAAAGGAAAAGCATTCTTCACTCATAATCACTCCTTACAATTCCAAGTGAACGGAATACATCCCGTTATTCCAACACTGTCCGAATCATTTCCTCAACATGCTATCGTTCATTTTACATAAGATCCGCTCATTTCGCCATCTCAACAGATGACCCCCAGCTCAGCCACTGATGCTGGCGCAGCAGCGTCATGCCGCCCAGATCGGCTGCGGTGATATGGGACGGCTTTTCGCCGTAATGCATTAAATACATCCTGCTGCGGATTTCTTCAGGATACTCCAGCAACTGCTCCACGCTGGCATGGACCGGATTCGGGGTAAAGCAGGCATCATGGTAATAAGCCTCTATTCCTTGCTCATGCAGACGCTCCATCAGCCCGCGGTCAGCCTGTATATCCGAACTGTAAAAGAAAGATTCGCCAATAATAAGCGAACAACTGAACTTGGAAGGGACATGCTTTGTTTGCAGCCAGTACAGCTCCAGGGACGGCTTCGAAGCAGTTATCGTATCCGCAGCATCTCTCCCATTCGCTTCCTGATGCTCTGTAAAGGTAAACGCCTCCCCTTCTTCCACCCATTGCACTTCGAAATAATCCTCCAATGAAGTTTTATTCCCTGCCGTATTTTCCAGCGTCCCGCGCAGCGTATGATTCCAGATCAATGGACGCATGGGAGAGGGAAGGATGAGCTTCATTTTGCGGTTAGCCGCGTATGCACCATATAATGCAGCCTCGTCAAGACCGCCGCAATGATCATAGTGAAGATGCGTAATAAAGATGGCTTCTATATCCTCAAAACCAAGCCCGATTTCGCGAAGGCTATGCCACACGGTTGTTCCGCAATCAATCAGATAAAGCTTGCCTCCTGTTTTGAGCAAGGCATTGTTTTGATGGGTAGATTTGACAAATCCGTTGCCGACACCAAGCATCATGATTTCAAATGCCCGGCTCATGACACTCCTCCTGAAGCTTCCGCTGGTGTTCCTCTTGTCTCTATGCACGCCATAGCTTCAACAAATTCATCCGAAGTCAATGCAGGCGACTGCCATCCAAGCAGCCGGGTCAATTCAACGACAGGCGGTGCGCTGATGTTGAACCGGCTTAACTCTTCTGCGCCGCGCGTGAAGACCGTTCTCGTCGCCTCATCCCATACAATCTGTCCGCCCGACAGCAAGATTGTCCTTGGGATATAATCAGCGACTACCCGCATATCATGGGTTAGCATAATAATCGTATGACCTTGCTGCCACAAGTTGCAGATATGCTTCATTAATTCTCTGCAGCGAACCGAATCCAGCCCTGTTGTCGGCTCGTCCAGAATGATCACATCCGGCTCCATAGCCAGTACAGAAGCAATGGCAACCCTTCTGCGCTCTCCGCGGCTCAAAAAATGCGGATGCTCCTGCAAGTAGGCATCGATCTGCAATAATGCCGACACTTCCCTGACCTTGGCGTCAATCTCCTGTGAGCCCAGCTTCTGCACCCGCAATCCGTAAGCAATTTCGTCATATACGGTCCGGGCCACGAACTGGTAATCCGGATTCTGGAAGACAAAGCCGATATGCCGCACCCGCTCCTGAGCCCGGTATTGTGCCGATGGCTTGTTATGAATCAGGACTTCCCCGCTTTGCGGCTTCAGCAGTCCCGTAATCAGCTTGCACAAAGTCGATTTGCCAGCCCCGTTCTGTCCGATCACCGCAACAAACTCCCCGCGGCTGATTTTTAAATCCATAGGCTTGATCGTCAGCTCTTCCTCATGCTTCCGGTAACGGAACATGACCCGTTTAAGCTCAATAATCGGTGAAGCAGAGTTTTCGCCTATCGGAGTCTCAGACACCAGACGGCCCGGACTACCAGCCTTACGGCTATCATTCAGAGCTGCCTGCAGCTCCATGACCGTCAGCGGATCGGCACTGCTGCCATCCCGGCCGGCAATCCGTACCCCGGTTCTCCGTGCCAGTTCCACAATTTGCGGCATCGGAAGCCGCTTCCCGATATCAGGTACATCGTACAATTTGGACGGCGGAACGTCTGCAATAATCTGGCCCTCTGCCACGACGACGACACGGTCGGCATAAGGAAGCGTTACATCCAGGTTATGATCGACAAATACTATCGTATAGCCCCATTTGCGGTGAAGCTCGTGAATCGTCTCTAGCACCATCTCTTTGCCTGCCGGGTCAAGCTCGGCAGTCGGCTCGTCCAGGACGATGACCTTCGGCCTCATCATCAGGCATGCCGCGATGGCGACCCGCTGCTTTTGCCCTCCGGAAAGCTCCAGTGTCGACCGGAGCAAAAGCGGCTTGATATGGGTCCGTTCAGCCACCTCCTCCAGTCTCCGGTCGATCTCATCCGCGGCCACCCCCATATTTTCCAGCGCGAAGGTCAACTCTTCCTTCACGGTTCCGCGAACAAGCTGCCATTCGGGGTCCTGCAGTACCGTTCCGACTATCGAGATCAGCTCATAAGGGTATACCTGTGCGACTTCGATTCCATCGACGACGACCTTTCCCTCAATTTCTGAGCCTTGCAGCTCATTGGGAATCAGACCGTTAATGGAGAAGCACAGCGTCGATTTACCGCCCCCGCTGGGCCCGGTCACGAATACGAACTCTCCCTCACGGATATGAAGATTCAGCTTGCGCAGCAGCACATCTTTGGCTGCATACCGGCAGCTGTAATTGTGAAAATGAATCATCTCTCTCACCCCATACACTATAAGTCATATATAGAGCGAACCGCGAGCCAGATGGCAAGCACGATTACGGCTCCCCCGATCATTCTTCTATCCAGCACCGTCAATTGAGGATTATAATAGTAGGTTCGCTTGTTTTTGCGGCCTACCCCCTTCAGCGTAAGCGCATAGCTTGTCGTTCTGAAACGCTTGAGGAATACGAACAACACCGGAATCAATACACTTGCAAACCGCTTCGTTCTTGTCCATAAGCTTCCCGATCGGAAATCCGCGCCTCTCACATATTGCGCATCCATAACGGTTTTGACATCGAAGATCATCATGCTCCAATAGCGGAGTGTCAGTGCCGCTGATAAAGTAACAAATTCGGGCAACCCGAACTTTTTAAGTCCAATGACTACATCTTCATCGTTTGTTGTAAAAAGAATAATGAAGAACAGCAAACACCATATAATCGTCCGCAGAAAAAGCAGCACCGCATAATTCAGATTGCCGGACGAAATTTGAAATATCCAATAGCCCAAATCTACACGGGCGTAGACCTCGCCGCCCATATCTGCGAAGAAATACGACAGACTCATCGAAATGGCAATGATGATTACCGGAATCAACAGCAGGCGCTGCTGCCGGGGAGGACGGATGTATGCAATCAAGGATAAGCTTATGAACAGCATGACAAGCAAACTTGATACTTTATCCATCAAAAATGGCATGATGCTCAAAATTAAGCCAAATGTCAGAATTTTCGTAAAGCCGTGCATGTAATGCAAAAGTGAATTCGAAGGATAATATAGCTTCATCGTCGTTTCCCTTCTCTTAACCTAGAAATCTTTTGAAAAAGAGGCCGGATTTATTCATATAGTCAGACATCCATGCAAACAATAACGGACTGAATACCGCCGCTGTCAATGTGTTGCTTACTTGCATCCACAGCCAGATTGTGCCCCATACAACATTGGCCGGCATTTTCTGAATCAGCACGAGGTTGAGCGCAACAAGGGCAGTAGCCGCAACCATCCCTGCAACGACCGCAGCAACAAAACGTACTTTGTCTTTTGCACTGTCGAATCCAATCTTGCGGTAAGCAATGCCCGGGACGAACCCCATAATAAATTGGGCCAGCAGCGCAAAAGGAAAGATAGCCGGATTCATGCCAACGACAACCATGGACAAAATATTGCCGAGCACAAGTCCGGCAGAGCCCCAGATGCCAAACCAGATGCCAAATAGCGGAGCAAAAATCGCAGCCGGGTACAAGACCTGAATCGTACCGAGCTTGATCGGAACAAAGCGGGAAATATAAATCGTTGCCCCGAAAATCAGTGCGCTGATCACTGTCGCCACAATATGGCGCGCCGAGATGCCTTTATTTTTCAACCCTGCATTCATCATTTGAGTCTGCTGCATATTTCAACACTCCTAATGTAGGTTTTCGATTTCTTCCAGTTCCTTGGCGATGAAATACCGGCTCGTTTCATTGCATATAATCTGATTTTTCTTGACATAAATCACTTGCCTGTCCCGCAGTTCCTTGAGTACCCGGTTGACGCTGCGCAGCGTAACGCCCCATTGTGCCGCCAGTTCTTCACGGGAAATGGTGGCAATAAACGCCACGTGCTCATTAAAATTGTAATGCTCGATCTGCCGGTATAAAAAACGGAGCAGCTTATGCCGTAAAGACATCGATACCTGATCGATCGACTTTCTGGAACCCGCATATAGCTTCTCGGCAAGCTGGGTGGTCAGAAACTGCAGAAATTGATTATCAGCAGCAAACCATTTCCGGTACATTTCCACCCTTAGAGCAAGCATTACAGACTTCGTCAATGCAGTTGTTGTGCAAATGTATGCCCGCCCTGTAGCAAGCTCGATATCACTGATCATCTCTCCGGGCGTTAAATAGGCAATCAGCAGCTTGCTTCCATCTTCAGCCGTATGTTCGGCCTTGACCGTTCCTTCAAGCAGGACATAAAAACAGACCGGTGTGCCTTCCTGCTCGCAAATCACGTCTCCCGGCCGATAATTTCGCACTTCCCAGTGACTGCGCAACTCCTGCGGCATCCCGCCAAGCATCTTTTTCAGCCAGTTGTGTTTATGGATCAGGTTATCCAGAGCAGCCTTGTCCACCAAGCAACCCCCAATTTTATAGTGATATCCTTATAATGGGGAAATCGGACAGTATTTCATACTACTTGAGTAAATAGCTTTCTGCCTGCCGGTCAAACAATTGCTGCGCTGCCCGGGCGATCCCGGGCGGGATTGGCTGCGTGCTCAGATCAGCCTCCGTCATCCAGACGGCATCCTCAACCATTTCTTTTCGTTCGCCAACCGCGACCCCTGCATAAATGAAATCAATATGATCATGTTCATCATCAATAGCTTCCACTTGAATACAGATCGGAATGGCTAGCGCGGTCCCCCCTTCCTCCTCGATCTGTCCGGCGGAATCGGAGAGAAGGCGGATATCATATCCGGTCTCTTCCCTCACCTCACGAATGGCGGCTTCATCCGGCGTCTCATTTAATTCCAGATGGCCACCTGGCGGCAGATACTGTCCCGGGAATGGCGGCTTCCTTCGCAGGACAAAAAGCATGGCATCCCTCTGTTCATTCCATACATATACAGTTGCGCAAAACTCCTTGCGGCGCTCTTTGTTCAATTGCTCACCTCCCCGGCTGCTGTAAATCCAGCTCGTAACTTGATTGTATTCACTGCACGAGCAGCAAAAAAGGACAAACGTCCAATTAAACAAAAGATTTACATAGTGTATGATTTGATTTTACAATTTGGCCTGAAAAGGCGATTGCACAAGTTATGCGTCCGGATTCGTACACTGGTGTCTTTGCTCCGGTTCCACTATAATACGAGTATGGTCATACAAGAGATGAATACGTTTCATAGGAGCTATAGATCATGTCTATGAATAATTTTGAGTTATACAAGGTCTTCTACTGGGCCGCCAAGACTGGCAGTCTGACCAAAGCAGCCAAGACATTATTTCTCACACAGCCAAGTGTCAGCCACGCGATCAAGCAGTTGGAAGACAGCTTTGGCGTAGCCTTATTCTCGCGCAATTCCAAGGGAGTGTCCTTGACGCCCGAGGGCGCCACACTATATTCGTATATTGAGCAATCCCATATCCTGATCGGACTAGCGGAGGAAAAAATGGCTGAGCTTAAAAAGCTGGACAGCGGCGAACTGCGCATTGGCGGCAGTGACTCGCTGTTCAAGCATTATTTGCTCCCTTATCTGGAAGCCTTTCATGACGAGCATCCGGGCATCAAGCTGCAACTGATTCACGGGACAACTCCCGAGATTATTACGTTCCTGAAGGAAGGACGGATTGATCTTGGTGTTGTGCGCATGCCGATCGTTGATCCCCAACTTGAAGTGCGCGAAGGCATTCAACTGCGGGACTGCTTCGTTGCCGGTTCCCGTTATGCCGAACTGAAGGGCCAGCTGCTGTCAATGGAACAGCTCCTCGAATATCCGATTATCCTGTTTTCGCGGAACAGCAGAGCCCGAAAGGCTGTAAACGATCTGTTCAACAGCCACGGCCACGATCTTAAGCCTGGCATCGAGGTCGGAAGCGTCGATCTGCTCATTGAGCTGGCGCGCAAGGGACTGGGCATCTCCTTTATTACACGAGAGTTCGTATCCAGGGAACTGGAGGAAGGCTCACTCTTCGAAGTCAAGCTCGATGTGAAAATGCCTGTTGCCCAAGTAGGTATCATGACACTGCGTAATATCCCCCTTACCCAGGCAGCCAGCGAATTCCTCGGGCGTATCGGTTAGTCAGGTTTACCTTGAATTTCAATTGCCAATTTAAAAAGGACAGTACCCGGTGAGCAGCATACTGCTGCGTCTGGCACTGTCCTTTTTGTTCGCATACAAATGGATGTTTATTACATGGATCATTGATAAAACTATCTTCAATAGGGTAAAGACTGTATTTGAAATGGTTCTGATCAGGGTGGAGAATTAGCTATGCTTCAAAACTGTATAATACAATCTTCGTTCATTCGATTGCTTTCATTGTGCCTCCTTATCCTCTAAAAGAATGGATTAATTTGTTGCATTTTGCCATTTAATTAGTAAATTATCACTACTTACACCAACACCTGGATGGTGTATAATTAAATCATTCTTAATTGGGAGGAATTATAATGAATATCAAGAAATTGGCAACTGCAACACTGTTAGGAACAGCACTTATTTTCGGAAGCTTTAGTATCAGCACCGTCTCGGCAAATGCAGCCCAAGTGCAATCTATACCCTCAATTGTTTTAAAGGTTGGTCAGACCAAGAATGCTAATGCAATCGTGATTATGAACTACGATTCAGCAATCTCTTACTCATCCGGAGTCATCCGGGCTGTAAAGCCAGGCACAGCTCTTGTAAGAATTTACGAGAATAACAGGTGGGTTGATTATGAAATTATTGTGAGCCGGTTTTAATTCTGATTTTCATGCCTCCTCGTAGCTAGGAGGCTTTTATTTTTTTCTCTCTGCCTACTTATCAAGGGTTCTCCCTCGCCTTTAATCCAATGTTTATATTCTTCCATTTCCACCCGGAACTGCTTTTTCTCCACGCGAAAATCACTGATCATTTGGCAAGCGCATGACGTTAGTTAGCACAGACCCTCCACATAAAAAGCAGCTTCGCTTAATAAGCATGCCATATTGCAACAGCCGAATCTTCATAGGCTAGCTTGTAAAAAGCAAAGAACACAGCCTGATGGCTGTGTTCTGCCTGCATTTTACAGTAGCCGGATGTGCGTATGCACCAGCTTGAATAATCAGTTAGCGCTTCTGTAAAACCTTCGGTCTCGGGAAATATCCGATCTTCACGGCATAATCAATCATTCTGCCCATCAGTTGCTTGTCTGGCTCCGCACATTGGATACCGGAGTGCTTCAGCGCCTCAGTTGTAGAGTCGCACCCGTAACGGTAGCGGGAATCCTTGGCCCCATCGCCCTCAAGCTGCGCAATTGCAAGCTGCACGCCTTCCTGATTTTTAGGAGCATCCTTGTCAAACAGCCATTCCGTATATGCAGCAAGAGTCAGAGTCTCGATTTCATAGCCGCAGCTGCGGATAATGTCAATCCACTCCGAATAGACTACGGTCTTCGGATTGCAAATGTGGAACATCCGTCGGGCTGTTCCCGGCTGGATAGCCAGCTGTACGATCGACCCGGCCGCATAGTTAATCGGTGTAAAATCCATTTCCCAGCTTACTTCTGGCGCTTTGCCAAGCAGCAGCATCGCTTTGAGCATCCGGTAGAACGAGTTGCTGTCGATATTTTTTTGGAACAAGCCGCTCTCCGAATGACAGGACAGGTTGCCGGCTCTATATATACTAATATCCAGTCCCTGTTCTCCGGCAGCAATAACAGCTTTCTCTGCTTCCATCTTACTTTGGGTATACAGGTTCTCCACACGAAGATCCGGGGCAAGCATCTGCTGTTCTACAACAGTATCCCATTGTCCGCTCAAAGCCAGATCCTCCGGAATTCCGAGTGTGGAAATATGATGGAATCTCACCTTGCTGGTACATGCTCTGGCCAGCTCAATCAAGGACAAAGTACCGGCAATATTCGTTTTGGCAAATTGCTCTTCATCCCCGAAGTGCCGCACATCTGCTGCGCTGTGGATGATTGCATCCAGCGCTACAAGCAGCTTTTGCCGGTCTTCATCACGCAGGCCGAGCTGTGGCTTCTCCAGATCGCCTTCTACCGCTACGACACGGCCTTCCATTTGTTCTGCGATTCCTGTACCAAAGAAAAATTCCATGCTGCTGCGGATTCGATTGATGCCCGATTCCACTCCCGGACGAACCATACAGTATACGATAGCCTCGCTATTAATGAGCAATTCATGCAATAAGTAGCTGCCGAGGTAGCCTGTTGAACCTGTGAGCAGCACCGCAGACGGGGCCACAGGAACCGCATCTTCATCATCTGCCGCCTGAATAACCGGATGCTCCAGGAGCGGGATAACCGGCCCCAAGAGTGCGGACATTCCTTCTGACTCCTGCTTCCCGGCTTGCAGCTCCTCGATGCGTGCTGCCACTGCGTCAACCGTACGGTACTGGAAGAAATCATTGATTTTCAGGTTTGGATAATGTGGCTTCAAGATGACCAGAATTTGAATAATGGCTAGTGAATCGCCGCCTATGGCGAAGAAATCATCATGCCGGGATACCCGCTCCAGCTTCAAGGCCTGCTGCCACGAATGGGCAACCAGCTTCTCCACATCCGATGCAGGCGCTACAAATTCCTCATCCGTTAATTGCCCTTGATGCTCATAGGCCAGCAGCCGTTTCCGGTCAATCTTGCCCGTAGGCGAAGTCGGCATCTCATCCAACTGGACAATCCATTTCGGTACGAAGTACGAAGGCAGCTTGTCAGTGAGCATACGCTTGATCTCAGAGGTTGACAGCGTGCTGCCGTCCTTGGACGTAAAATAACCGGCAAGCATGTTTTGGCCGTCCGCATCCTTCTTGGCCACAACTGCTGCATTTTGCACATTCGGAATTTTCGCAAAGCTGTCTTCGATTTCTCCGATTTCAATGCGGTGCCCGCGAATCTTGATCTGTGAATCTCTGCGTCCTACATACTCCACCGTACCGTCTGGAAGAAGCTTGGCAATATCGCCAGACTTATAAATTTGACCTTCGCCGAACGGATTCGCAATGAACGCTTCCGCCGTCTTCTCCGGCTGCTTCAGATACCCCTTCGCCAGCCCGACTGTGGCAATATACACTTCCCCATGCACATGCAGGGGACAAAGCTGGTTTTCCTCGTTCACAATATACACCTTATAGTTATGAATTGGCCGTCCGATCGGGACGTTCGTCAGACTATCCGGGATGTAGCCGGTAATTTTTTGCGTTGTTGTACATACGGTACATTCTGTCGGGCCGTACACGTTGACAATGTCAATGCCATCGCGGAATTTCCGCTGGAAAGCCCGTACCTGCTCCCCGTACAATGCCTCTCCGGCTACTGTAATGAGCTTGACCTTGGACAGTTTGCGATAGCCTTCATCAGACAGATAAGTTGATAGCTGATTGAAGAATACGGTCGGCAGGATTGTAATGATCGTCGTGCCGGTCCGCTGGATCGCAGAGGCAAATTCCTCGACAGACACTCTCTCTTCAGGAGCAAGCAAGTACAGATGGGCGCCATAGAACAGAGCGCCAATTGTATCCCATACGGATGCATCGAAGCTGTATGTGGCAAATTGCGTCAGCACA
Source organism: Paenibacillus pinihumi DSM 23905 = JCM 16419 (assembly GCF_000422505.1). Classification (GTDB taxonomy): domain Bacteria; phylum Bacillota; class Bacilli; order Paenibacillales; family Paenibacillaceae; genus Paenibacillus_D; species Paenibacillus_D pinihumi. Next base: position 240,434 of record NZ_KE383866.1, read on the forward strand.
TCCTCAGGTTCGATATGGCAGTCCGTACGCACTGTCTCCCCGAGATTGACGACACCTTCATGGGCAATAAGCGCGCCCTTGGGCCTTCCGGTCGATCCCGAAGTATAGATGACATATGCCAAGTCACCGGACGCTACATGAACGCCAGCATTATCCTTGCCATCGAAAGCATCCATGATGCCTGCATCAACCGCAAAAATTTCCTTTACAGTGCCGACTTCCGCACACAACAGGTTCGCTTCATCCAGGTATTGCGACTTGGTCAGCACGAATGCTGATTCCGTATCAGACAGAATGTAGCGATTGCGATCCTCGGGATGCTCCGGGTCTACGGGGACATAGACGCCCCCTGCCTTCAGAATTCCAAGCAGGCTGACAACCAGCTCCAGACTGCGCTCCATGAACAACGTAACAAATCCGCCCTTTGTCAGACCCTTGTCCAGAAGCAGTCCGGCCGTCTGATTCGCCCGCTCATTCAGCTCGCGGTATGTCAGTTCTCCGTGAATGGATGATAATGCTGTGCGGTCTGGAAATTGTGCTGCTGCCTGCTCGAACATGCCATGAATCGTCTGGTTTTTGTCATATGGCCAGGCCGTATCATTCATTCGGTTGTATACCGCCTGATCTTCTTCGGTCAAAATGTTGACCGCCGCAATAAGACCTGTCTTATCAGTAAGTGCCCCATCCAGCAGCTTCAAATAATACTCCATATAACGGCGAATCGTCGCTTCGGTCAGAACAGAGCGGTCATAATCGACCTTGATTCGCCACCTTCCCTGATCCTCAAGCAGCTGCCAGTTCAGCAGCTCACGGTCTGCCTGAATCGGATAGCCGATTGAAAAACGGGTATCAAATTCAGGTTCAGCAGACGGTCTGGATGATGACAAATATTGCGTTAAATTGTGCATGAGACGCTCAAACGTACGGTTCTCTTCATCAAAATTGAGCAGAACAGGAAATCCCCTGTCCTCATCAGAAGCCCATCCTGCCATAATATCCTTTTCTCCAGACAGGCGGTAAAGCAATGCAAAATAGATGGCTCCAAGTGCAGTGGTCGTTTTCTCCTGATTGTTGAACGCTGCCGCCAGACGCTCATTAAGTGTCTGGCTCAGGGGCAGCTCGGCTGACGAGAAAGAATAAGTGCGACTGTGACGTGAAAAATCGAGCGGTATGAATAGCAAAGAGCTCTCCGGTGTGAAAGAATTGGCGCTTGGAATCATTTCCGTCATAATAAGATACATCCCCCTCGCAGGAATTCCCCCCGCATCAACAGATGCGAAGAATCGTTTTGGTCATGCGTTTGAACTGGCCTTTACCCGGGCCAGTATTACTCTTTCGGGCGTACCTGGAACTGATTTAACAGCTTTTGCAGCTCCTCGGACAATGAAGCAAGGTCTGTGGACGAATTCAGAATGACATTCACCGTTTCCTTTTGCTCCTGGACAGATTCTGAAATTTTGGTGCTGTTCACTGCTGTAACGCCTACCGATTGGGACAAATTCTCCGACGTAGCCGTCAGCTCTTCGGTACCGGCCGACAATTCCTCAGTCGAGCTCGATACTTCTTGAATCTGATTGGTCACATTCTGGGTCGCCTGCAAAATCTCGCTGAGCAACTGGCCTGTCGCATCCGAAATTGCCATTCCCTGCTGTACCTCATTGGTTCCCTGCTCCAGCGAGCGGACGGCAACTTGAATTTCATTCTGAATCTCCTTGATCAGCTCGGAGATTTGGCCAACCGACCGTTCCGACTGCTCAGCCAGCTTACGGACTTCGTCAGCAACAACTGCAAAGCCTTTGCCGTGCTCCCCGACTCTTGCAGCCTCGATAGCTGCATTGAGTGCAAGCAGATTCGTCTGGCTGGAAATCCCTTTAATCATAGAAACAATATCCTCAATTTCCTGGGAACGGCTGTCGAGTGTTTTCATTGCTGTAGCTGATTCCGCAACGAGATGTTGAATCTGCTCCATCTGATTGATGACCTGCTTGACAATCGTATTCCCTTCAATTGATTTTTGTTCCATATCAAAGGCTTCTTCCGCCACTTTGGAGGAATTGTCCGCAATCGTTTGGATGACAATCGAAAGCTCTCCCATCGCTCTCGCGCTGTCAGCAGATGCCTGCTCCTGATCGGCGATCCCATTTGTAATCTCCTGGATGCTTGCAGTGATCAGGTTCGTATTTTTACTGTTTTGCTCGGAAATCTCATGCAGATTTCTGGCAGAATTATTAACGGCATGGGAGGTATGTTGCACCTGTACCAAGGCATCATTAATCCGAGCCACCATTTCATTGAAACGCTGGTTGACGATCCCCAGATCATCACTTCCGGTCTTCAGCTTGACATTCAGATTGCCTTTGCTGACCTCGCCAATACCCCGTACCAATTCCTTGATCGGATTCAGTGTCAGACGGGTAAAGAAGTATTGAATGACGAAAATCACAAGCAGGAAGATGAACATAATCGTGATCCCGTTGACAAGCAGCTTCTTCAAGCCGGCTGGCACGGCACTGGCATCTACGTCAGCAGAAAAGAATGCGAAAACTTGGCCTTGTTCGTCGAAGATGGGATACAGAATTGAAGTCCAGGTTCCGAAGTCATCGCTATAGAAGCTCGAAAAAGTTGGCTGACCGGTCTTCTTCATTTCAGCCACGCCTTTTGCCATAGCCTCCGGCTGCTCGTACAAATCCCCAATGTTGATATTTTCGGCGGAGAAAGCCTCAACAAGATTGGTTGGCATTGCGACCAGAGAGGTCTCGTTACCGGCATCCCCTGACAGCTCCGTACCGAATATGTATGCTTGTGCAATGTTGGGATTATATTTATGAATGAGATCAAACTTCTCTTGGAGCAAGGTTTGAGCCACCCCGCCATAGCTATTTTGACTCACAGCCTCAGCAACAAGCTTGGGATCAATCTCTTTGAACCACTCCTGGGTAACAATTGTAATTTGACCTCGCAACTGATCAACCAAAATGTTTTTCTGAATGATATAACTGGTCGTAATCAGAATCGTACCGATAAGCAGAATGTTAATGCATGCAAGTAAAAGTGTTTTTGTGAAAAAAGACATTCGTTTGAATAACTGCATTTTTTGACGCTCCTCGTTTCTGTATAGTTATGAAGGCTAGTCTGTCAACTGGTTTTTGTATCCACTCCTTTTTGACAGGCAAAGCATAGCTGCAGACAGATTGAGAATCATTCTTACCAGTACCGCTATACTGCCATAATTCGACATATACTATATTCTATTATCGTATTTTCGTATGAAATAATGAATAGTTTTTCAGAAAAAACAAGGTAAAATTTACTATCAACTTAAAATTAACTTAAAGTTTTTTCAACGTAATAGGCATATAGACCTAATCCTGTAGTCACTCAAATCCTAAAGATTCATTAAATTTCCATCCCTGTGGAATAGATGAAATTCCTAATAGTGATTAAATAACCAAATATATATAATTTTATTTTGTATATTTTATCCATTTAATTTAATCGTTCCAGATCCGCATGAGTGATCTTTCAGATTTAACTGTAAAATTTATGCATAAAATGGAAGTGCAGGAGCCCTGCTTTGCCTTCAAATTAAATGCCCACAAAAAGTAAAAAAACAGCCACTCGGCTGCTTGGAAATAGGTTGGCTTAAATCACGATGATTAGGAATGGAACATCAAGGAAAAGGGATTGCCCAAAAAGTCTTTGCAATAATTGAACAGATATATAATGATGCGCGGTCATGGGAGCTGGACACAATATTGCAAGAGGAAGGGAACTGCTATTTGTATGAAAAGTTGGGTTATCATAAAACGGGCGTTACCGAAATAATAAATGACAAAATGACGATCGTATTTTATGAGAAAAAGCGGTTTGAATAATGTTGCCCTATTAATCACAATAAAGCTAACCCCCTCTGCAGGTGGTTAGCTTTATTAAATTCGGCAGCTTCCATCAAGTCACAACCGATCCGCCATTCACAAACAAAACCTGGCCGGAGATGTAGGAAGAGTCGTCTGAGGCCAGCATGACATAGACAGGGGCCAGCTCGAACGGCTGCCCGGGACGCCTCATCGGAACTTCCGTTCCGAAGGTCTTCACCTCTTCGGCCGTGAACGCTGACGGAATGAGCGGTGTCCAGATTGGACCGGGAGCAACTGCATTGACCCGGATTTTTTGTTCAGACAGCGATAAAGACAAAGAACGGGTAAAAGAGACAATCGCCCCTTTTGTAGCCGTGTAATCAATCATGTTTGCCATACCCGAAAATGCGGTATCCGAGCTCGTATTAATAATGGTGCTTCCTGCCGGAAGATGGGGCAGTGCTGCCTTGGTCATCAAGAAGAATGAAATAATATTCGTTTGAAAGACATTTATAAGCTGCTCTTGCGTAATGTCCAGAATGCTGGGCTGATGAAATTGCACGCCGTGATTATTGACTAAGATATTCAGCCCGCCGAAACTTTTGATTGCTGCTTCTACTACATATTGGCATGCCTCTTCCTGTCTCAAGTCTGCGGCGATCGTCAGGCAGGTGCGTCCCAGCTGGTTAATGATGTATCTGGTATCCGCTGCATCCTGATGTTCATCCAGATATGGAATCACCAGATCAGCACCTTCCTTGGCAAAAGCGATAGCGACCGCTCTGCCTATTCCGCTGTCGCCTCCAGTGATAATCGCGACCTTTCCCTGCAGCTTGCCACTGCCCGTATAGGCAGGGTTATCAGAAATCGGCCGCGGATTCATGACATACTCAAAACCCGGCTGCCGATCCTGGTGCTGCTGAGGAAAAACTACCGGAACCTGCGTACAGTGCTGCTCCCAGCCGATATAAGGATAAACCGGGAAAATCAAATGGCTTCCCTCCTCTCGGATGCAATTTCATCATTTATTGTATTGAAAGGGGAGGGAGAATATGAGATTAATTATTGCAGTTTCATACGAATGACTTCTAGCAGGTCACTTTTTAGCTTTTTTGTTATACTTTCTTGAAAAACCTTATCACCAATTTGAGCCATTTTTTGAGCTAGATCTCCGGTCATATTTTCCAACATTATTCTTTCATGTTTGGAATGTTGAAGGTTACCTTTGCTTGTATGCGTAGCATAGGTTTGGGAATCCATATTCCAAGGCTTATGGTTCCCTAAGTGTGCAACAACCTGCTTAATTTGTAAACCAGCCCAGTCGAAATCACCAGAATAATGGATAATGCACTCAGGATTTGTTTCAATTGATCGTGCAATAAATAATTTAAGCGCACTCCGCGGCTGACCAGCAGTACATAAAAGGGCAGGGAAATCACTTGGTAACTGTTCAAATGATAATCCATTTCGACCCAGAAAATATAAAAGTTCATCGACTAAAAATGAGAAGACTTTTGGATTTTCTACAATATACAAGGACTGATACTCGGGCCATTCTGTATAGGATTCCAGTTCATTTAAACTTACTGTTCGGGAGTAGCATCCATAAATAAAGCCGCCAGCAAATACATAGGCAAAGGAGCTCAAGTCATCATCCCAAACACCAAAGTTTCTGTAAATTTGTCTTCTTCTCATGAATTCAGGACCAATTAATTTTTCACTCTTTGTTATGATGTCATGATTTACTTGATGATTGTAAATATCATGTAAAGCGTACCATAATAGTCTGCCAACTGGATTCTTCCAGTCAAAGGCATGTGGGTTTCGAGTAATATAATCTGCAAAAATAGACAGTTCAATTTTAGACGTACTGCTTCCGATTGTTTCTAGGATCTCTTCTTTATTAAAAAACAACTCCCACAATGCTCTAGCACAAGAATAAAGCTCTTCCTCCCCTCCACCTTTGTAAATGACACTTTTCAAAACTCGATAACCCTCAGCCTTCCCCTGCTCTAATCGTTCAAACCAGTTAAATAATTGTCCTACATACGGCTCTGTATACAGATCAGTACCATACTCCTGTTTGAATCGTGTATTTACTCTTTTGAATATATTTAACCATACCTCTTCCTTTAATTGCTTTTCCTCTGCCTTCGTTAATAGTTGTTTGCCGTATAAAAGTTCGTATAACTCAGGGATATCCAATTGATATCCGTGTTTTAGCTCTTCTTCAAATGCTTTTAAATGAACTTCAAGGATATCACCAGGATGTATTAATCGCCTTAACTGACTCCCAAAATAACTTTGCATTCTCTCTGCTTCTGCTAATGATTGGACTTTAAATTTAGCGAAGCCTCTGACTCCATTTTGACCTTTATACTTTTTAAAAGTCATACTTAACAAATTGGAAAAAAGCGAGTCACTATAATATCGCCTGGCTTCAACTCGGGCATTCGTTTCCATGGTTATACCTCATTATGGTGTATTCATATTTTTCTCAATTAATGTTCTCGTCTCTCCATTCCATCGGTAATGAAATAGGGTAACAACATCTGAATCTTTGGGTCTATAAATTTCATAAATCGCTAATTGAGGGACCGTGTCGTAGCATCCCCATAGTACTTGGGAAGTCATCATATAATCAAAACCCATATCCGTTAACAAATGAAACATATCCCTCATATTTGCATCGTCAACACCAGCAAAAGCTTCATCCAAAGAAATGATTTTGGGCGAATCTGCTCGGGCATCATTATATCGGGAGTAAGTAGCTGCAAATAATGGAATATACATAGCCATAGCTTTTTCTCCGCCACTTAACACATTAAATTTAGAATCCGTTAGTTCTTTATAGGCAGTCTGATTCCCTTTTCGATATAAGAGTTTAAACTCAAACCAAGAGCGGTAGTCCATAAGGTCATAGATATACTGTCGGAATGAGCCTTGCTTTTCTTCTGCATGCTCCTTTGCTTTAAAAATCCCGCTTCGAAAATGGGAGATGACTTGTTCAATTTCACTGTCATCCATCCGATGGGAATCCCGCATTAACAACTCGACCAATGTTTCTGTATCCAATTCAGATTCACTGTTACGCGCCTTAGCTGTCCACTTTAATGATAATTTCAATCCACTTGAGGTATCACGTTGCCCCATCAATTCGTTCATTTGATGAACCCATTCTTTTGCCCGATGAATACGATACCGGATTGCCTTACCTACACTTTGTAGAATGATTTCTTCATATAAGAGGCGATCCTTTTCCGTTAGTAAAAATCGTTGTTCTTGCTCTTGTTCGGTTAATTCCTCCAGCAGCATGGTTGGAGTTATCGGCTTCATTCGGTCTCGTTTGGAAGTAATAAGAATGCGATTTGAGAATATATGTTCCCTTTCCAGCACATATTCGTGGAGATTGACTTGCGCCAAATTAAATTCATCCACAAGGTCGCTAACAACTTTTTCCAATGATTTGTTTGGAAGTAAAGAGCTATAGGTCTTTGTGATTTTTTGACATAGCTGAAGAATATCTTTTTGGGATTCAATTTGATTTGCGTACTTGTGCCATTCTGGCAGGAGTGCCAGGCCAAATTCGAACTTCCAATTGGCATATAGTTCATCGAACTCGGTTTGCTTCTCATTCAATTGACTTTTTGATACTGCTAGATTAGCTTCTATTCCAGCGATTGTCGCACTAAGGGTTTCTCTACTACTAAATAAATCTTCAATCGTATTTTTTAGCGTTTCCCTTTCATCATTTAATGCCGTAATTTGCAAATGAATATCTTCAATCCCCAGCTCAACCATTAGTTTCCCAAGCTGCTGTGAACGTGCGAGATTTCTTGTATTCTTTTCTTCCATTTCTTGTTTTTGCTCATAATCTTCTTGCACTAAAAGATTAATTTCATTTTGCTGATCTTCTTGGGTGATTTGTTGAGATAAAATATCATGATGCCGAATCCATAAGGAATTTAGTTCTGAAATTAGGCCTAAATACGTCCCACATAGTTCAATTGCTACTTCAATCGTTTTTTCTTGTTTCAGCAAGGACCAATTAGCGGTTTGTTCAATTAATTGCAAATGCATGCTTCTCCAAGAAGAGTTTTTCTCTTTATACCATTCCTCTACTTTTTGTTCTTGACTCATTATTTCTTCTAAGCGATAAGATACTTGTACAAGTAGTTCAAAATGATCCTGTAATTCTTGATCGTTCGGAAACGATTCCATTTCTTTCTTTAAGAGATTCAAATTACTATGAAAAACGCCTTGTTCCTCTACCAGTGAAATAATATCCAATTTTATCCGGCGGATTTCTGATTCCAATCTCTCCATCTCGCGACGCTTGGCCAGCAATCTTGCTTCCTTGCCGATATACTCTGCCTGCTTCTTAAAAAACTTCTGCCCTACAAGTGGACCGATTTTGAAATGCCCCGCACCGACACCAGATAATTGGTAACTCTTGCTTTGTTCCGGTTGGTCTTTATTTGTCCAACTAAAGCTACTTAATACTTTATTTATATCCTCAATACTTAGGCCACTCTCTATAGATGGTGCTGGAGATATAACCGAAGCAAGTGTTTTACCTTGAACTGGCTTTGGCTGAATCCATACCTCCTCATCCTTATGAGTCAGGTTCGTATCCTCAATTAAGCCTCCAGGATAAATCCATGCATCGAGCAAGCCTGCCTGTTCCAACGTTTCTTCTAATTCAGCTTTTTCAAACTCTGATAGGGATAAATTGAAATCACACACAGCATAGAAAGGAGCGCCAGTTCCCGGTTCTCTTCCTTGGCGTGATGTATGTCTGCCTTCTGTCCTTCTAGGCTCAGGCTCCCTATTTAACTCCCAAGTCCTAAGTTCATGAAGCAACTGACTTTGCTCAGTCTCCAAAATGCCTTTTTGTTGGTCCAATTTCAGCATTTGCTGCATGATCTCTTCTTTTTTCTGTTCAAATGCAGTCAAAGCAGGTATTTGCACTACTTTATAATTCCGATTCTTTAATGATAAGTTCGATATGGAGCGTAATGATTCTCTTAACAAATCGTTATTCATCGGCAATTGTTTTAAAGCTTGTTGCCAAATGACTACATTTTCACGCAATCTTTCTTTTACTTCCTCCGACTTGCTTTCTAAGGCTATTTTTTCGTCTTCAATATGATTACGTTCTTGGTTCACCTCTCCTAATCTAATCGCAGCGTCCGCAGCTGCACGGGACAACTCTCTTTCCGCTCTTGCAGTAACGAATGCAACGGTTAATTGTTTCTTGTGCTCGTCTAAATCCTTCTTCCAGCTTCCAGCCCATCGCTCATCCTCAGGCAGATTCTTAGACCACATTCCATGATAGATATCATGCTGACGAAACTCTATCATTCTTGCCAGATCTTCCATTTCAGTTATAGTCTGCTTTTCATCCGTCACTATCTGGCCTAGTTTCTCCTTTGATAAAGATATTTCAACTTTTATTTGTTCGAACCTGTTACTGTTAATTAGTATTCGTTCCTTAACGCTGTTTAACTGCTTCTTGGTATCACACAATTGCTCCTCGACTAACTCAAGTTCTTTCTGCTTTTCTATAGCTTCACTTCGGTTTAATATATCCAGTTCTGTTTCTACGGTTACAAGTTTCTGTTTGGATAGATTCCATTCTTGCATAACAGCGGCTCGTTCTTGGTTTGTAGCCATGTTTTGTGCTTCCAGTTCTCTAACCTGAACGGAAAGTTGATCACATAAATAAAATATAGTTACGAACTGAGCAGAGTGTTGATTTAATATAAAACGATTATACACTTCATATTTTTCTTGAATTTTGCTTAAATTTTTACGTTGATGTTCCAACTCCTCCAACCGATCAGCTATTTGTTCCATATCCTCCATAATGTCCGTTAATGGTCTCAGTTCTTCTTCCAATAGCGGTGGAAGTGCATTGGTTAGAATATTGTACATTGCTGTAGGCTTAAAATCTTTTGATAATTTGGGACTTCTTAATTCAAGCAGCAACTTCAATAAATCCTTGTAGCCCTCCTGATCCTGAAATCCAAACAATGATTTGTTGACCATATCTCTGTACAAGCTTTGTTCCTGTACCAGTTTCCCGCCCGAAGAGATCTTCTCCTCTAATAATTTACGATTCAATGGTACTTTTTGATTTTGCTCTAGCCATAAGTTGCGGTCATATAACCAAAAATCGTAGTTTATCCGTCTTCCATCCTCCAGCAAAAATCCCCAAAATCCGAGCTGCTTCACATTTTTTCGAGCACGTAGACCAATCCCTATTGTTTTATATAAATTCTTTGGTGCATGATAAAATTCTAACCATAGATAGCCTGTTCTATCTGTATGTCCCTGCTCCATATCCCCTAACAGATAATACTCTAATCGGCGATCCCGTGATCCAAATGGATCCAGACGCTCAGGGCGTTTGTCACCATCTAATACAAGAGGAATGAAACTTTGCATCGTTACGGATTTACCCGAACCATTCGTTCCTCTTAGAATAATTTTTCCATCCTCCAAACAAAACTCTTCATCATCGTAATACCAGAAGTTTAGAATCCCTGCCCGGCTCATCTTCCAACGACCAAGATCACGCTGAGCTATCCTCTCAGGTTCTAATAATGCAATCGTTTCCATTCTATTCCCTCCTATCCATCTATCTCTATTAGCCCATATTCAGCAATCCATCTTCCTGCCGCTGCATTAAGCAAGAAGAACTCGCTATTTGTTTCCCATTCTCCAAAATTCCACTCGATCAGATGGTCACAAATAAGCTCAGCCAGAACAACTGATTTCATTTTTCGATGATCTGTAGTCCAGAACTCACCAAATTCTTTTTGAAGCCGGATAAGCATCCGTTCGATCTCACCTTTCGTGAACCGAATCGTTCCATTTGATTCTATTTTTACCGTAGGTTCAGACTTGGATAAATCTTGGCGAATTTCATTAAAAATCAAAATGGTTAAATCCGAAATTGAAGAAAAAGTCGGAAACAATTCGGCATCATTTGCCATGTCTAACTCAAAGAACAGGAGTCCTTCTTTATATCGGCTTCCTGCCCAACCGAACATTTCCTTTAATTGAGCCAGTACATTGTTTCTTTGACCATGAAAATATAATGGATTTAACTCCAAGTGTTGATCTAGTACGATTGGCTCCAGCAAAAACCGACGGTAGAGATAATGTTTCCTTCGCCGATTCATTTCCTCAAGCGTATCACCGTAGTTTATGGTGTCAGACATTTCATCAAGCGAGGTATAACTCAACAAATCTTTTGGAAAATTCCGCATGACATAGCGTGAATAAGAATTACATTCATATAGTGCGTTATTATCATTGTTAGATGCCCATGAAGATTCAGACCCATCAATTGCATGTATTACATTTAGAATTTTCAGCTTTTTAATTGCCCGAGCCATTGATAAACGATGGAAGTAATTTTTCCAATCCACCTCTAGATCTTGTTCCAGCATATATTCTCGAATTTCTTTGATCATATCTGTTAAAAGAATTTGATCGCGTTCTCCCTTGTCTTCCAGATACCAGAGACAATAAGTAAATAAAGCATAGTCCAGCGGCTCACGAAACTCCTGAAAACCCATCCAGGAATGAGCTACAGCTGGAGCTTTTTCCAATTTTGCAAGTTTAGCATTTACAAACAAGGTGTACCCGGCAAAATCCAAAAACCATTTTCGCAGTTCAGTGTATTGATCCTTAATCCAATAATAAAGCTCAGCATCTGTTTCCTTTGCGATCCATGGCCTATTTAACAATGCATTCATGCACATTCTCTTTCTTCGAACAAGTTCCTTTTTCTCTACAATGTTCGTTCGTCGCCTTTTAACCCGGCTTGGATCACCAATACGTATATTCTTCATGCCTGCACCGCCTAATTATGAGAATGCTCTGCCCACTGTAATAAATTTTCCCAAGCTCTTGGATTGATTATTCGGAATGTGAATTTGTAATTCATTAATTCCAATTGACCATCCTCACATAATAAAAGAGTTCTCTCATTATGTACTGGCTTTTGCAAGCAAATCTCAATTCCCTCTGCAGTCTGAACTGCTGATAAAGAGGAAGCATTACATCGGCTGATCCATTGTAATAATTGCAATCGGGTCGTAGTCGAAATGATATCTAATTCTGAAATCGCAACTTCTCTAGCCTCTACCATTTCAATTAAAAATTTCAGCTCTTCCTTCTGTTTTTCTATAAACTCTTTCCTGAATTTTTCTTTTCTTTTGGAATGATCTGCGACAGCATCCGTGTCATGACGATCATTTTTCTTACGGCTACGCGAACGTAAAATTTTAGGTATGGGCGACTCTTTCCACATGGATATGTCTTCACTATCTGAATCCCTGCGGTCCTCGTCTTGCAAATGTCGGGTTGGAAAAATTCCAAATGTGAACGCGGCAAGTTTATGCGCATCTTCCACATTGCTGACCCGGTAAAACCATTGACCCAAATAATCCAATTCTTTTCGCCTGCTAATACTTGAACGTTTTCGTTCTTGAATTCGTAAAGCGCTGCGAACAATTTTAACAATGGCGTCCTTGGTAGAGCGTTCAAGTAATATTAACTCACTAACCGAACCTGCATCTCCTACAAACCATTTCGACAATCTGCTCCAGTTATCCAATAATTCATCCAAGTACTGCTCTTTTGAAATATTTTGCTCCAACTTTGGGATACGCCACTCATCTTCAATAATAGAATCAAGGAATAGATCCCGTACATTTGTAGTTATCTGATTAAGATATCCTTCAATCTTGAAGGATCGCCGTTGCAGGGTCTGAACAAAATCTTGCAAATAACGTGTAAGCGAATCCTTGTATAACAAAAAAGTCTCTGCCACCATTAATTCCTCAGAAAGCTTGGTCTGGAGGCTTGCAATGTAATCTACAGATGTTTCATTTAATCTTTGAAATGAACTGGACAAGGTCTTCCACAACTCCAAAGCCTCATGGTCCTCATATTGGCCTGAATTTTCCCTGATTTTCATTAATGTTTCTGCAATGGTGTCAAATAGTGTCGGTTCCAGAGATCCTCCATAACCTCGTACTGTCTCCAAATTTTCAAGCAGTCTCTCAATTTCAATCGAATAAGGGGTTAATAGATATTGGAATTTCTTCCGCAAGTATTCTTCAACCGTTACAGCTCTGCCACCATCATGTCGTGAAGAGAGATTCCCCCACTCAACAAGTTGGTCCAAATCAATTTGACATTGTTCTATTGTGTAATTTTTGAGCACATCCCATTCTTTTACCCCCTCATAGATTTGATCGGTTTTTAGCCAATAATTTAACCTTTGATATTGTTGATAAATATATTTCATGATAGCTTGGTATCGGGTAACATTATCAGCATTTACATACTTTAACTCAGGTATATTTCGAAGTGACTGTAAACTTGGTATTTTACTCAAAATACTCTCCTTTCAAACCTTCTACTGAAATTTATAGGTTCAGAATTTTACTAATGATTCTGTCTATTCAATGGGTTCGTCTCAACCAACTTAACAATTCAATTTCTGCCCGATATCCTTTATCCAAATCACAATACATGATTCCATTTAAATCTGAGGGTATTGCTGGATTGCCTCTGCGACAGATTATGACCTTGTCTCTTCCAAGAGCCTCCACAAAAAGAGCATATTCAAAGATTACATTTCCTCTTGGTTTGAAGATATAGTTATTCTGATGCTCCACCTGGTCATCTTCATTAAAAATAAAAATAGCACGATCTACTTTTTTGCAAAGCTCTCTTAAACTATCAAGAATATAACTACCTAAAGGCAGAACGTCTGCCTTGTTCCATGGCAACGGATTGAAATTCTCCTCTTGAACTAACATTGCAATGTATCTAAGATCATCCAATGCTCTTGGCAAGTTCGAGCTTCCAAGAAAAATGTTTTGCACTACAATGTACTCCCTTCGTTTTATTCGTACACCATAATTACCAAAATGATACAATAAAGCTTATTGCTTGTATAGTTTGAAATTTGATTATTATACCAAAATGTGTTTTTATTACATTAATAGCAAATAAATTTAATTTTCAATTTTAAAGGAGTGAAACTATGTCTACTAGTCACGAAAAACTAAAAATTATTATCGATGAACTTAAAAATGAAAACTTGGATAATGCCTCTTTGATATCTTTGTCTCAATTTCTCTGGGTATCTTTCTCCGAAATAAAAGATAAGTTGGAAGCCACAAAAACAACTGTAAACCCTAATTCTTACTGCCCCCGCTGTGGATCCAGCTTTGTAAGGGAGCATGGCAAAGCTACATCTGCACGAAAATTATGTATAATTTGCAAAAAAGCTTTTACACCGGAAAAACTGAATAGAAGGCGCAAACCGGAAGAATACATAAAGTTTCTCAAATTCATGAATGAAAATAAGAAAAGAGTTTTTATTATTAAAGAACTAAAGATCTCCCCAAAAACCTTTAACCGATGGAAAGACGAATTTGAATTTGAATTCGCAAATTATAGATAAAAACAAGGTAAGTTTGAGCTTCAACCTTGTTTTTAACCTAGTTGAATAAAAATTTGATAAAATACTTTGAACACACTTTGGTTCTACATTTGACATTGAAAATATACATCAAATGGCTATATTGTGTGGCTTTAGCAACTTAAACTCAAACATGTTATAATAATTTTGAATGAGAGTAGGAGATGATTTAGATGCATGAACTTCTCGACCCAAAAAATGATTTTGTATTTAAACGCATCTTCGGCAGTGAAGAAAATAAAGATATTCTTTTAGCTTTCCTTAATCGTACTTTTAGTGAAGCAGGAGAGCCGCCATTAACTGAAATTATTTTAATGAACCCCTATACAGATAAAGATTCGCCACGAGATAAGCAGTCCATTTTTGATATTCAGGCCAGGACGACAGAAGGTAAACTAATTAATATTGAAATGCAGCTCTTTAATAAATATGATAATAAAAAACGCACTTTGTATTATTGGAGCAAACAATACTCTACTCAGTTAGAAGAAGGACAGTCTTATAAAAAACTCATGAAATGTGTGACAATTAATATCCTTAATTTCACCATCTTGGCAAATGACCGTTATCACAATATTTTTCATCTGAGGGAAGATTACAGTGGTATTAAGTTGCTAGATGACATTGAAATTCATTTTATTGAATTATCCAAATTGAATAATCAAATTATTCCACATGAAGGTGGATTAATGAATTGGTTGCTTTTCCTAAAAAGTGAAGATACAGACCATTGGGAGGTATTGAAAATGAATGAGCCCAAGCTCGGCAAAGCTATGACTGCACTTGAATATTTGAGTCAAAATGCAGAAGCACGCCGGATGTATGAAATGAGACAGAAGATTCTTCATGATGAAGCATCTATGTTAGAAGGAGCGCGGGAAGAAGGAAAACTTGAAGTTGCAAAAAAATTATTGCAGATGGGCTTGGATACCGACACAATTCATGAAGCAACTGGTCTGAGTATTGGTGAGATAAAGAAACTTGATATGAATTAAAAAAATCCGGGCTGCAGAGGATAACTCTTACAGCCCGGATTTTAATGTTTCTATACACTTATTATTTCAGTTACAGCCGGAAACAAATATTGCACTCTCTACTATGGTTCCAATTTGAATACCTGACTGACAAAAGGCGTCACAGGCAGCTGCTTCAATTTTTGCACATTAATCCACTCTGCCCCAAGCGAATCCTGTCCGTCCCCATACGTTTTCAGCTCATCCCCGTCACTAGTCAGCTCCACATCGTAAAGAATGCCGATATGATGCAATTCTTCCAGCTCATTTTTCTGAAAAGAATGAATCAGTGTATAGGAAAACGAAGCTCTTATCGTCCCTTGAAGCCTGGTCAATCCTGTCTCTTCCTCAAACTCCCGGAGCAACGTTTCATATGGCGTTTCCCCAAATTCGATCGTACCGCCGGGGAAATCCCATTTGCCTGTATGCGGACCTCTGCCCTTTCGGACAAGGAGCACCTGATTGTTCCTCACGAGCACCCCGTATACACCAAGATGAGTATGTCGCTTCACTATTATCCCCCTTGTAAAAACTCTCCTTATCATGTCATACATTCATTATGCAAGTGTTAGCCGGGTTGCCGCGGATGCACCCGGACATCGTAACGAAATGCTACTCTTTTCTCTAACACCCCGAACCTGTTCGCTTGTTGCCGGATCAGCCCCCAGGAAATAAAAGGACCAGCCCTGTTCATTTCCCGATTCCAGCAGTCTGAGCAATGTATCGTAGCCTGTCACACGCTCAGGGAGATTCCCCCCTTTGACACGCGAAACCATGACAATCCCAATTCCATCCGCCGTAATCATGTCCGCCTCATCCACGATGGTCCGCAAAGACTGGTCATTCTGGCAGGCCATCGTGATTTCCGGATTCACGGTAATGACATGGAACAGCTTGGATTGATTTTGAGCAATCACTCCGCTTAGCTGCTCAATGGTCTCATTTAACGTCCGCTTCGGAAAGCGAATTCCCATCACCTTTGCATGCGTATCCATAGCTGCTCAACCACCTTCGATTCATTTTGCATGTCAAGCTATGACCTTATTCAAATAGTTCTCCAAACCTTCCTTTGCCCGCGTATCATTCGTCCATGCTCCCAGATTCCAGGCCATGAACCGCAGCCCGAGATAACGGGAGGCTATGCTGAAATATTGATTGAATTTTGCGGGAGATACTGCCCTGCTTACTTCCCCAAGCGCCTCCTGATAGGCATTAAGCTGCTCCGACCGATCACATCGGAGAGGCATGTCCAGAAACAACGAGCCGTATCTTGCCTCCTCCCAATCGATAAAAAGCACATCTGTATTTTGATGAACCAGTACATTGCCCGGATTCAAATCATTATGGATCAGCGTATGAAATCTCTCATTGTGAACAACATCATTCATTTCCTGGATGATGCTGGCAGATATTCTCTCTACCTCTGGTATGTAATCGCCATAGACTTCCCTGAACTGTTCATCCCGGCAAGCTGTTTCCCATGACGGTCTCCAACGTTTCTCTATCATCTCTTCGATATGAACCATATCCGCACATGGCAGCCAGGACATTAACTCTTGCTGGCCCAGATTAATTCGATGAATATACGCAAGCGACTCCATTTCTTTCATCTGAAGCTTCTCCACGTCGATTGTATGATAATCCGTCTGGTAATCGACATCCTGAATGCAAATGAGCGCCCGGTCAGACCGAAAATCCGTTGTAAAACTGTAAGGCACTTTGGCGGATTGGGCGAATAAGCGGCTTAAAACCCGGCGTTCTGTGAGTTTAGCCAGCTTGGTAATGAAGGAAGCCTCCTCCTTCATCCCGTTCTTTTCAAATTGCACATGATGCCTCTGGAGGCTCACCGCCTGATAGCCCATCTGCAGTGCCCGGCTCTCTGCCGCTGTTACTTCCGCAACCGGAGAAATGTATAGCTTCGTTGTTTCCTGAATTAGCTTCATAACTTCTTGTTGTTCCAAACTCATCCTTGTCCTCCATCAAATTGATAATATTACCATTATTATAGATGAACAGAGCTTCCTGCACCATCATTTCATAGAATTTCCAGAATAAAGATGTTTATATAATCGACAGTATTGTTTAAGCAAAAAAAACCGCCCATAAAATGGGCGGATAGAACTTTCCTAACGGCATACTCCGAATTCTCCAGATCGCCAATCATTATACGCATCCTCATGCTGTTTTACGAATAACTGAGGCAGCTCATTCTTGGGAAAAAACTTTAACTCCAGGGTCTCATCACCATCTGTTACAAGTTCGCCACTGACAGGCGTACATTGAAAAAAGAACATAATAGACTGAGCTTGATCACCGCCGGGATAATGATGAACATACTTTGTATAAACGCCGATAAGCCGTTCAACTTTCACGATTAAACCTGTTTCCTCATATATTTCACGAATCGCAGTTTCTTCGGCAGATTCCCCCAATTCCATCGCACCGCCTGGAAATCCCCAAGCACCGCTATCCCCTCTTCTTTGCAATAAGACTTCTTCATCTTCATTACATATAATACCTCCTGCAAAATTGAGGAAAATCAGTTCATGCCCAACCCTTTCTCTGATCCACGCAATATAATTTGGTCTATTTGTCATCGTATATTCCCCTCCAGCATCTTTACCATGGAAATTAATCACTGCCGTTTAACGTAGATATTTCCCAGACGCAAATACTCAATCTTTTCCGTCTCTGCAACCTCAGGATTCACATAAGCGACTTGGCCGAGGTACAGAATGGTTGTATCCTGCAAATCCACTACAGCTACCAAAGGGGCGCTTTTGGTCAAGAGCAAAAGATAGATCTTATTGTTTCCTAAGACTGCATCTCCAATTTTCACAGCTCCAAATTGCTCCGGCGTCAGCTTCAAGTATTCCCGCCTGTCCTCTTTCGTAGATAAGTTATATTGGGACACAACAGCACTTTGTACACTATACTTGACCAACGAATAAGTATCGCCGTACAAGCTTGTTTTAAATCTGTTGTCTTCGGAATCAAAAGATTTGCTTAACGTATAAAACACTGGAATCTCTTCCTTTTTCCCTGTCAAAAGTGAATAAGCGTAGAGGTGCTCGGACAGTCTCTCAGATTCAAAGCTACTGCCAATTGAGCCGGAAATAATACTCTCTTTTGCTTCATTGACCAACATAAACGCAGATGAAGACTCGGATAAATCTTCGTTCAGGTAAATGCTATTGCGGGTGAATATCTTTCCGGACAGCTCATTTTTTCCCGCCAGCTTATCCGTCCGATCCCACTTTTCACTGGAGAGATCAATAACCAGGTCATAAATCGCTGCGGAAGGATAATAGGACAAGTAATTGTTAATCACAACATGCAGCTCATTTCCTAATTTCTGCACATCTGCAATTGCACCGGGAAATACCCTGACGTCAACCTCAAACTGACGCTCTTTATCGGCTTTTCGATCATATACAGTAATTTGCATCGTTCCACCCTGATCGCTTGAATCACCGCGGAAGTCAGCCCATTTCGCATAAATGAACCAGTCCTCATTAATATAAGCTTGCAAATCATATTTTTTTCCTCGCGTAACATTGCGGCGCTCTCCGATGAATGAATCAAACATCATGCTCCTGGAAAACCATTTATCTCTGCCTAATAACTGGTTGCGAACATTCGTATTACGATCCTGGTAACGGCTTCCGGCTGCAGTTACTTCCACAACTTCGGATTTCATCCTGCCTCCATAAGTCCCGGTAAGAGAAACAGCCCCTAGCTCATCAGGATCACCTTCCAACGCTTCGAGTTTAAAATCAGGGAGATGATCAACGGAACCCATACTATAATAGACAGAAATCCCGCCAATAGCCAGCAAACTAAACAACAGCGTCATCCAATAACGTTTCATCGTTCTCCCCCTTATACCGTGATCTTTTTGGCAAGCAGCCGGAAACCAAAGAGCACCGACAACATAAGGAGTACCAGACAGATTCCGAATACCAGCCCTACAATCTCATCGGTATAGAGAAAGGAGTCCGGATTTCCAATGCCCAGAAGGTCTGGAAGAAACATTACCGCCATAACATGCACAGCAACATATAGCAGTCCGTACAATATCCCGATTCTCCTATAGCTTCGTTCCAGCAAAATCGCGGTAAAAATAATCAGCACCGCCATAATACCTGCTCCATAGATCGTGAAGAATTGCTCCACATTGCGCGGAAGCAGCATATCGAGCGCAAGGTTGGCACTAATGACTTCAGGCCAGTAAGAGTCCACTCTCCACTCCGCGGGAACCATCATTTGAAACAGCAGCTTCTCAACAGGCAGCAGAAGCAATTGATACGAGACCAGCCCGAATACAAAAATAAGGATGGCTGTCAGCTTCGCCAGGTAAATCTGGCATCTGGCTCCAGGTAGCATTAGCAGCCGGTAAATGAAAGTCGACTTTCCCAGCCAGTCTCTGTACCAGATGAAAAAGATGTAAAGCCCAATTACTGCAATACTAATGAATATCGGAATAATAAAATAAAAGTTCGTCTGTGAGATAACCCATGTAAAAGACAGCATGCCTTCGGGAACAAACGGTTGCCTGACACTGCTATAGGCCGGATTCTCCCATTTCAATGACAGTTCATCGGACAATACGGAAATAATTGCACCCACCTGAAATATCAAAATAATGCCCATTAAGAAAAGCATCAAATATCGGAATCTGTGAACTTCCATATGGACCAGCTTCAAATAGCGGTTCAAGACTGATATACCTCCCTCATAACATCACGTACCGATTTGCCTTCTTCATAGCGCATGACTTCGCAGTCGAAGGACCGGATGATTTTCCCGTCTTGCAAAAGCACAGCCTTATCCATCAGCCGCTCCATCTCTGCGATCTCATGTGTGGTGAACAGCACTCCACGGTCTTCAATAAGATCGCTCGTAAACACCTCAGTAATCTTCTCACGGCTGAACATATCGATCCCGGAGAATGGCTCATCCATTAAGATGTAGTCCGTATCCTGGCCTAGCCCCAGCATCAGACTGAACTTTGCAGTCGTTCCCTTTGACAGGTTTCCAAGCCGTTCCGTTCTTTCGAGACCAAAAAACTGAAGCAATTCCTGTGCCCGCGCCATATTCCATCCCTTATAAAAATCTTCCATAAAGCGCAGTGATTCACTGATTCTCATTCCGGGAGGCATCGTGAGATGATCCGGTACAAACGCAATCCGCTCATAGACCTGCTTGCCGGGCGCTTCACCATCAATGGTGATATGCCCGCCATGAATCGGTGTCAGGCCCATAACCGCATGAAGCAAGGTTGATTTACCCGCTCCGTTAATGCCGATCAGACAAGTAATCTGCCCTTTGTCAGCCGTGAAGGATATACCGTTTAATACTTTGCGCAGACCATATCGTTTATGTACATGTTCAACTCTGATCACCACTTGTACCCCCTCCATCAGATTTCGGCTGACGGTTTGTCTCTTCCGTATATTTTGACCGCACCAAATCGAGCAGCTCTTCTACTGGCACATTTACCTTGCGTACAGATGCAACAAAAGCATCCACAGCCTCTCCGATTAATTCCGAACGGATGGCACGCAGTACCTCTTCATCACCCGTAATCCGGCTCGGTGAATTCCCCTCTGTCACAATCAACTGCTGTTCCTCCATTTCCTTGTAAGCTTTCTGGGCTGTATTCGGGTTAATCTTCATCAACGTTCCCAATTCCCTGCGTGAAGGGATAACTTGTCCGGCCTGTAATTTTCCTGTGGCGATTTGCTCCTTGAAATGCCGGACAACCTGCAGATAGACCGGGTCCCTGCTGTTAAAATCAACTGAAGCCCAAGCTTCACCTGTTCCCATATCTGATTTCACCTCATTAAAAACCGAGTGTGTGTACTATGTAGTTCATACACCTTGTAAGTGTATTATCGCGATAATACACCAGCTTGTCAACCCATTTTCAACCATGTGTCCCTAATTTTTGGTTCCACTTCGTAATCGGCACCTGCACTCTTAAGCAGTTCCCCGTCAATTTTGTCCTCTTACAACAATAGACACCGTTAACCTCAAAGGGCCAACAGTGTCTATCCAAAGATCACAATTTTCAGTTGTACCGCTTAATACCCTGTATATGGCGAGTACATCGGCCAGTTGTTCGGGCTGGCGGCCGGAGAAACATTCGCCGGGGCAACATTCATTGGAGCCATATTCACAGGGGCCACATTCGCCGGAGAGACCTGGCTGTTCACCTCTGCCTTCTCTTCCAGATACATTTTGTGACAGTACATTTTATCCAAACGCGGGATATTAACAGTAGTGCCTTGGACCTGAGCCGGATTTTGAATATGCGGATTCATCGCCTCCAGAATTGGCTGCGGACAGTTGTACATACGGGCCAGGCTTTCCAGCGTATCTCCTTCTTTGCATTGATGCTGTGCGTAATACTGGTCATCCCGGACATTTCCGTCTCTAAAAAACGGGAAAAAGAATGGAGAAAGGAAGAAGAAAGGGAAGAAGCGGGGACGCGGAAAAAAGAACGGATTAAAGAAAGGTCCTGCTCCCGGTACAAAAGCTCGACTTGCATGGTGGGGATGTTGCATGTGTGATTGGCCTCCTTGGTATAGGTACTTACCCATACCATATGAGCAATCTCCCGAATTGGTTAACATTATTTGCATCCTTCATTCCTTGCCTTATCTATTCCATTCTTCCTTAGTTTTTTTTAACAAAATAGACACCACATATTCTGCATCTTGCCCCGCTCCGCCGATCAGTGCAGAATTCCGGGAGGACTGCCAAGGCAGGCCGACATAGTAAACACCATTTAACGGACTAACACCCCGCTTATGAAGCGGCCTGCCTGCCTCATCAAGTGCAGCCGGTATTTGCAGCCAGCTGTAATCCGGGCGAAATCCGGTCGCCCACACGACATTATCTACGCGGACAGATGAACCGTCAGCGAAATATGCTTTTTGTCCGTTCGTTTCTGTTGCTTTTTGCTTTACGGTCACTTTCCCGGAACGAATCAGCTTTTTCAGTTCAAAGCCGAAAACTGGATCGGGCCGTCTTCGCACCAGCTTCCCGAGCTTCCGCTCCGGGGAGGCATGTAAAATACCGAGCTTGTCGAACCACCAGAATATACTCTTCCCGGCAAGGGACAACGGCATAAATGACATCATATGGCCTGCTGCCAGCATAACAGGGCGCTGCCCGGCAATCTCTGCGGCAATTTGAGCTCCTGAATTCCCCCCCCCAATTACAAGAACGGCTCCCTCCTTCAAGTCAGCGGGATTACGGTAAACTGATGAATGAAGCTGCCGGACCTCCTGATCCAATCCACTGGCAAGCTGCGGGATATACGGCTTCTGAAATGGCCCCGTAGCAATAATAACCGCTCGCGACCGTATTATGCCCTGGCTGGTTGCCGCCACAAATTCATCCCCTTCTTGTACAAGAGATTGAACCTGTGTATCCAATTGAACCTTCAATTGTTTCTCCCTTACATAGCGCCTTAGCGCCTCTGCGATCTCATCCTTGCCGGGATAGCCGGACGGGGCTCCCGGCAAGGACATTCCCGGAAGCAGGCTGTATCCCCTGGGCGTAAACAGCTTGAGAGAGTCATAGCGCTGTTTCCACACCTCCCCTGCCTTATGCCCCTGGTCAACAACAAGATACGAGATGCCATGCCGTGCAAGGTGATAAGCCGCGGCGAGTCCGGCCTGGCCTCCGCCGATAACAAGTACATTTATGTCCATTTTCGTCCCCTCTTTTTTCATATTACAATACATGAACACATATTCATATATTAATTGAAAAAAGGAGCTTTTGTCAATTTATTCTACTAAAAAAATATTCATATGGAAGTGCACTTCTCTGTCCTTCTACATATAAAAAGGCAGCCGACTTAAGTCGGCTGCCTTCAGGATATGATTTAAGAATAAGTTCATGCTTACACAACAGCACGGCTATTCCCCTGCTGAATCTGGTACATTTGATAATACTTCCCTTTCAGTCTCATCAGCTCGTCGTGATTGCCCTGCTCGGCAATTTGCCCTTTATCCAGCACCAGGATCAGGTCTGCACTCTTGATCGTGGACAAACGGTGTGCAATGACAAAGGTCGTACGTCCCTTCTTGACCACTTCCAGCGCATGTTGAATGAGGGCTTCCGTCTCGGTATCAATATTGGAGGTCGCTTCGTCCAGAATAAGAATGGCCGGATCAAATGCAATCGCCCGGGCAAACGAAATGAGCTGCCGCTGCCCCGCGGACAATGTACTGCCTTTCTCAATGACCGGTTCGTCAATTCCTTTCGGCAAATTCCGGAGCAACCGGTCAGCCCCTACATCAGCCAGCGCCTGTTCCACACGCTCTCTGCTGACCGAAGGATCATTGAGCGAGACGTTGGATGCAATTGTACCTGTAAACAGGAACGGGTCCTGCAATACAATCCCCATGTGCCGCCGCATCATCTGCCTCGGCAGGTTGCGGATATCTTCTCCGTCAATTGTAATTTTCCCTTTGCTTACATCATAGAAGCGGAACAGCAGGTTCAGAATCGAGCTTTTGCCTGATCCGGTATGACCGACCAGCGCGACTGTCTGCCCTTGTCTGGCTTCAAAGGAGATCCCTTTGAGCACATCCTCGCCCTCACGATAGGCAAATGTGACATTATCGAACTGTACGTTGCCCTTGTAGCGGTTCATTGTACGGTCGGATACATCCTCGCCTTCTTCATCCAGCAGTACAAATACCCGCTCTGCAGAGACGAGTGCCGTCTCCAGATTCGGAAGCTGATTGACGATGCTTACAATTGGATTAAACAGACGGTTCACATAGTCGACGAATGCATACAATACACCTAGTGTAATCGCATCTGAAGGTCCGGTAAGCGAAATGCCCCCAAAGTACCAAATTAATGCCACCAGCGCTGCGTTCCGGATAACGCCGACCAAATTGTGCTCGGTCAGAGAGTTCAGATTCAACAGCTTGTTGTTGTAATCGAAAAGCTTTTTATTATGCGCTTCAAATTCCTGTTCGATTTTCTTTTCCTGACGGAACGCCTTGATGATCGGCATTCCCTGAATCGATTCATTAATTGTACCGTTAATTTCACTCACAGTCGCACGAATGGTCCGATTATAACGGCTTGAAATTTTCCCGTACAGATAAATCCACAGCACCAGAACAGGCACAATGAACAGACAGATCGCCGCCAGCTTCACATTCAGCAGGAAGAGTGCTCCAAAAATTCCGAGCATGTAGATCGTCCCGGTAAAAAAGTTCGCAAGCACCGTTACATACAGCTCCCGAATGGCTTCCGTGTCGTTCGTAATCCGCGATACCACCTTGCCTGCCGGCAGATTGTCGAAATAGCGAATCGGAAGACGGTTAAGCTGTCCAAATACATCCATCCGCATCCGGCGGATAATTTGGTTGGCCGATGACTGAAGGTAGTAACGCTGCAAGTACGTAAAGAGAGCCGACAAGAGAATCAGTCCGAAATAAATTAAGCACAGCCGCCAGATACCTCCTACTTCCGGCTTGAAAAAAGTGAAAAGTTGTACAGTATCCAATTTCTTTCCTTCATACAGGGTCGTTTTCGATCCTTGCGCAATCTGGATAAGCCCGCCATCCGTCATGCTTCTTTGGCCTTCAATATCGGTAGAGCCGTTAATCAGATAATAATCGCGGCCAACCTGGAGAACCCGGGCCGGCTCTCCCTTCGTTTCATCAATGCCAAAGTGATCCTCGCGTTTATATCGCTTGCCGTCATAACTGACGGCGTATTTGCCTGTATCCTGTGTTTCATACCATACCCGTTCAATACCTGAAATATGCTCATCAATGAGCCGCTTGGCGACGAACGGACCGGCAAGGTCGGCCGCTACAGCAACCGCAAGTATAAGCAGTGCCACCAACAGTGTCCGCTTGAACTGCATCGCGTAGCGAAGAAGCCGCTTGACCGCCTCCAGCCTGCCTCCCTGCAGCCTGGCCTGCTCCATATTGAACAGTTCATTGTCCTGACTCATTTTATTTCACCTCATCTTCCTCTGCTGCCTCAACCTGCTGGCGTTCATGCTGTTCCATATACCAGCCGCCCAGCCTCAACAGTTCTTCATGTGTACCCCGCTCTGTCACCCGACCTTCATCCAGAACCAGAATCAAGTCCGCATGCTGTACGGCTGACAGCCGATGCGTCGTAATCAATGTCGTTTTGCCCGCCCGTTCCTGACGGATATTACGGATAATTTCCGCCTCTGTTCTGGCGTCCACCGCTGACAGCGCATCGTCCAGAATGAGAACTTCAGGATCGGTAATCAAGGCACGGGCGATAGATACCCGCTGCTTTTGGCCGCCGGACAGAGAGACTCCTTTTTCTCCAACCAGTGTCTCCAGGCCGCGCGGCAAATGGGCAATATCCTTCTGAAAAGCGGAGGTTGCCAGCGCGTCAGCAATCTGCTGATCCGTCGCATCCGGCTGTCCGAATCTAATGTTGCTTTCCACCGTCCGCGAGAATAGGAACTGCTCTTGCGGCACATAGCCGAGCCAGCCCTTCAGATCATCCATCGAAATCTGCTCAATCGGCTTGCCGCTAACGGTAATCTTGCCTTCTCCTCCCGGATACTCCCGAAGCAGCTGCTTCACCAGTGTCGTCTTGCCGCTCCCCGTGCGGCCGACAATGCCGAGCGTCTGCCCCTGCTTCAGTTCGAAGGATACAGATTCCAGGTTATTAATAGAAGAGGACGGATAACGGAATGTAACCCTGTCAAAGTGAATTGTCTCTGGCATTCCCGTCTGCACCGGCTTCTCGACTTCAGGAACATCCGGCTTATAGCCCAGCGTCTCATTAACACGGTCAAGCGAGGCATTCCCCCGCTGCATGATATTAATCAGCTCGCCGATCGCAATCATCGGCCAGATTAGCATTCCCAGATACACGTTGAACGTAACGAGCTTGCCGACCGTAAGCTCGCTGTTGAACACCAGATAAGCCCCGTAGCCAAGACCAATCAGATAGCTGGCTCCGACGAATATTTTTGAGGTTGCTCCAAACAAGGCATCGACGCGGGTTACGTCCAGGTTCTTGTTCAATACATCCTGGGTGACCTCTGCAAAATCACGCTCAGAGGCCCGTTCCTGCACATACGCACGTGTGACCCTGACGCCGGATATCGTCTCCAGCACCCCATCATTCATTTTCCCGAAAGCATCCTGGGCACTTGTATAGCGCGTATGTATCCACTTCCCATACACACTGAACAAGACAGCCATGATCGGCAGCGGAAGCAGTGCAGCCAGTGTCAGCTTCCAGGAGATTCCGACGCTCATAATGATAAGCAGCGTGAACATCCATACGGTAGAATCACTCAGCGTCAAAATCCCGAATCCCGCAGCAGCAGATACGGCGTGCAGGTCATTTGTCGAACGGGCCATCAGGTCTCCGGTCCGGTTGCGTTCATAAAAGGTCGGCGTCATCTTGAGAAACTGCCGCATCAGGCGCGAGCGAAGCATTCTCTCGACAACAAACGAGCCTCCGAATAGTTTGTTAATCCATACATAGTTAAGCAAGTAAGCAACGACGGTGATTCCGGTCAATTGAAGCAGCGTAATCGTAATGCTCTCCCAACTCAGTGCTCCAATCTTTAAATCATCAATAAACCAGCCGACCATCATGGGCGGAATGATCTCAATAAAACCGGAGAGAGCAAGCAGCGTGATTGCAATGATATAGCGCTTCTTCTCCAGCTTGAAATACCAGCCTAATTTCTTGAAAATGGCGAACATGCATTTACTCCTTTCAAAAGTGTGGTTACCAAGACGACTTGGGGCGCACATAAAAAAAGAGCACACCGCTGGCGCGATGTGCTCTTTGCACAAAAAACACACGTCACGCGTAACACGCGACCTGCGTCATATATTCATGAATAGGCGCAAGTTCAGACTGGTCTGGCTCAGACTGATCTTCTGATCCCCTGCACATTCAGGAAGGCCGCGATGGCTATGAAATTGCGAACAGCTTGTGTAAAACGGGGATTATCATTAAAGCTACGATCATAGATCAACATACCTGTTCGCTCCTTCCTGTAATTTGTGTGCTTATTGGATACAAAAGTAAG
Organism: Paenibacillus pinihumi DSM 23905 = JCM 16419; assembly: GCF_000422505.1. Taxonomy (GTDB): domain Bacteria; phylum Bacillota; class Bacilli; order Paenibacillales; family Paenibacillaceae; genus Paenibacillus_D; species Paenibacillus_D pinihumi. The sequence goes on from NZ_KE383866.1 coordinate 267,905, forward strand.
TTATCATGAGTGCTCTATTGTTGTCAACCTTTTTCTGGATAGAAACATGAAACAACAGCTTTAAACGTTAATAACGTGAGAAAACATGAGATTATACACGCTTCCATTCGTAAAAATCGCAAAATCAGCCCCTAAACTAACTCATTTCCCCTTTGCTTTGCTCTGGCGAATCCGATAATATGGAAATCAGTTTAAATCTAAATAGTTTATTACTAAAATATTTTTCGATAAACATTTTTTTGCTGAATGTTTTGGTGATAAAGTAGTTGGGCTGCAAAGCCAAGGAGGGGGTCGGATGGAGCTCAGCGATGAATCGAATGAGCTTTATGTACTATTTAAAATTTTTGTAAAGAAAATCGGTGAAGAATGGAAAGCCCGCAGCGGCGATAATTTGCCTCTCTCCCATATCCGGATGCTGTCCATCTTGCAGCGCAGAAACAAAGCAAAAGTTGCTGAGCTGGCCGATTGTCTGCATGTCACGCCCGGAGCTGTGACCGGAATAGCCGACAAGCTGATTCAGCGTGGCTATATCGATCGCCACCGGGATGAAGCAGACCGGCGTGTTGTCTACCTGCAGTTGACCGGTGAGGGCCAATCTGCTGTCAAAGAGCTGGACTTGATTCAGCAACAGCTTTATGCAGATGTGCTCGACCGGCTTGATATTGAGGATATCGGGCATTTGAAGCGCATTTTCACCACTATGATTGAATTAGTTGATTCTACCAACAGAAGGCAGGGATAAAACTTGGAACACTTATCACAAAAACAAAAGGTAACGATTATGGTTGCCATTATGTCAGCCATGTTTTTCGCTGCCATTAACCAGACGATCGTCAGTACCGCGATGCCGCGCATCAGCGCACTGCTGAACGGAATCGACCATTATACGTGGGTCGTTACCATTTACATGCTGACTTCGACCATTTCTACCGTTCTGGTCGGCAAGCTGTCGGATATTTACGGACGGAAGCCATTTTTGCTTATCGGGATTGTTTCCTTTATGATCGGCGCATTTTTATGCGGCACGTCCACAGACATCTTTCAAATGATTTTTTACCGTGGTGTCCAAGGGATCGGCGGCGGGATAATCATGGCAACAGCCGTTACTGCTGTTGGTGACTTGTTCGCTCCGAAGGAACGGGCGAAATGGACCGGCCTGCTGATGGCGATCTTCGGATTTTCGAGCGTAATCGGTCCGACACTCGGCGGCTGGATGGTCGACCACATGAATTGGGAGTGGATTTTCTGGATTTTCCTCCCGCTTGGATTGCTTTCTTTTATTCTGATTTTAAGGATGTTTCCTAAGACGTCCCGCAATACAAATGAACGGCTGGATATTTGGGGCTCTACATTCCTGACCCTGGCTATCATTCCTTTGCTGTTAGGCTTTACATGGGCAGGTACGACTTATCCATGGGGTTCCTGGCAAATTATTAGCTTATTTGCGGCTTCCGCCTTATCCATTATCATTTTCATTATGATTGAACGTGTTGTGAAAAGTCCTGTGCTTCCACTCTCCCTGTTCCGCAACAGCATTGTGACGATTTCCAATGTAGCGGGCTTTCTGATGAATGCCGGCATGATGGGTGCGCTCATCTACCTGCCGTTCTTTATCCAGGGGGTTGAAGGGATTTCACCAACCTATTCCGGTTATGTTACGATGCCAATGTCCATTAGCATGATCATCCTCAGCGCCCTGACAGGACGTGCAATGTCCAAAACCGGCAAGTACAAACGCTATGCGCTTGGCGGTATGATCATCATGACAATCGGGATGCTGATGATGGCGTTTATGAACAGCATTCTGGTTGCTGTCATTAGCATGATTGTATTCGGATTTGGCCTTGGACTGGGGATGCCGGTCTTCACACTGGCAGCGCAAAACTCCGTCAAGCCGACTGAGCTTGGTGTTGTCACTGCCTCTTCCCAATTGTTCCGTAACATGGGCGGCACGATCGGCATTACGGTCATGGGATCGATTATGACATCCAGATTGCAAGCCAATTTGAAGAATGCCTTCTCAGCTTCCGAGAGTGTGGATGTCAGCAAGCTCGATCCGGCTGTCGGAGAACAGCTGAAGCCGTTCCTGAACCCGCAGATTTTGCTGAACAAGCCGCAGCTTGAGCAGCTGCAAGCCGGATTGCCTGAGCAATTGCAAGCCGTTGTGACGAAGCTGATTGATATGCTCAAGGATGCGTTGAGCAGCGCCCTGACAACCGTATTCCTGTCCGGTACAGCTCTGCTTGTTATTGCATTCATTCTGGTATTGTTCATGAAGGAGATTCCGCTGCGCAGCTCGCAAAGCAGCCCGGAAGGCAGCAAGCCGGAGACAGAGCAGCCGGAATCTGCCACAGCAGGCCAGCCTTCTCTCAGCAAAGGCTGATTGAATATAAACTGCTGGGGAAATTTCAGCAACATGATTATATAGTAAGACATGTACTACAAATGCCCCGGTCCGGATCATCCTGTCGGGGCATTTGCTGTCTGTTCCTATAAATTGGCTCTGACTCGCTCGAATGCTTGTCTGTCTTATGGTAGCCTTTTCATTCGATATAAACCGTACTATAATGAAGAAATACCTCTTGTACTACTAAGCTGAATCACAATATACAAAACTGATTGAATGAACAAAGGAGCCATCAGCCGATGAAAACCATACTTATTTTAACTGCGGTAGAAGCGGAACGCGAAGCCGTTCTGCGCGGACTCGGCGAGGACTCCCGATTTAAGGTGGCAGCCGCCGGTGTCGGGGCTGCAGCCGTGGCCGCCTATACAGGCGCCAGATTGGCTCTCCCCCATCATTATGAGCTGGTCATTGTTGCCGGAATCGCAGGCGGCTTCACAGACCGCGCTGCAATCGGCACACTTGTAGTTGCCGACCGCATCATTGCAGCTGATCTGGGAGCTGCTTCACCGGACGGATTCTTGAGCCTGGACGAGCTTGGGTTTGGCTCCAGCAGCGCCGCTGCCGATACTGGCCGCAGCTCACAGCTTGCCGCCGCGCTGCACGAAGCAGGGCTCACTGTGGTCCTTGGTCCGGTTCTGACCGTGTCTACCGTTACAGGAACTGCTGAAGGAGCAGCTGAGCTGAAACGGCGTGTACCGGATGCGGCAGCAGAAGCCATGGAAGGCTACGGAATCGCGATTGCGGCCCGGAATGCGGGGCTCCCTGTCATTGAGCTGCGGGCCATATCGAACCAGGTTGGACCACGCGATCGTGAGGCATGGAGAATCAAGGAAGCACTCTCCGCCTTAACGGCGGCAAGCTCCATACTAAGGGAGGTTATATAATGAACATTGCCTTTTCACCTTGTCCGAATGATACATTCGTCTTCCATGCCTGGGTGCATGGACTGATTCCCGGTGCCCCGGAGCTGAACGTTACCTATGCCGATATCGATATTACGAATACACTTGCGACTAAGCGGAACGGTCCGGAAGTGATGAAAATATCCTATGCCGCCCTCCCCTGGGTATTGTCCGAATATGCGCTGCTCCCTTGTGGCGGAGCTCTCGGCCGGGGTTGCGGACCGCTGGTACTGACCAAAGGGCGGAGTGCAGACAACAGCGATCCGTCCCTCATTAGCGGCAAGACCGTTGCCGTGCCCAGCGAGCGCTCTACCGCTTACCTGCTGTTCCGGTTGTGGGCGGCCAAGAATGTCCCGGGCGGCGTCGGGCAAATTGTCGTCATGCCCTTCCATGAAATAATGCCGGCAGTGCGCGACGGCCTCGTCGACGCGGGCCTCGTCATCCACGAAGCCCGCTTCACTTATCCGACCTACGGGCTGACCATGCTGACTGATTTGGGGAACTGGTGGGAAGCCGATACCGGATTGCCGATACCGCTTGGAGCCATAATTGCGAAGCGCTCTCTGCCATTGGATGACTTGGCCCGTTGGACACGCGCATCTGTCGAGTATGCCTGGGCCAATCCCGACGCGTCCCGGGATTATGTGATGGCGCATGCCCAGGAGCTCTCTCATGATGTAGCCAAGCAGCATATCGATTTATACGTCAACAGCTACACGACTAACCTTGGCGAAAGCGGCTATGCTGCCGTATTCTCACTGCTTGACCGCGCTTCAGAGGAAGGGCTGGTACCGCAAATCGACCTTGCTGCGCTGAAGCCTTGATTGGACAAGTTCATCCCTGTTCTCGTTCGTGTACTGCGGGAGCTTTGAAAAAGGAAACAAGGGTTTCGGACCTGCTGCTCCGAAACCCTTGTTTTTTGTGCACCTGCAAATTTTCCAGTCCGACCTCTGGCAGGGTTACTCGATTTCTCTGTACTCTTCTGATTAGCTCATTCTTATATTATATACAATGACGGTTTGCAGACAGGCAGTACATAGACAAGAGCCGTATCGAGCTTCTTACACTTTGCTCACCTTCAGCAACTTTAGACGTTACAATCCAGCAACTTCAAAAACGAACGGGCTTGTAAATCTTTTCTTTAGTCTTTAGGATCAGCATTGTATATTCCGGAAATATCATCATAAATTACGCAACTGAACTGGATCTATGTTCTTCCAGGCTGCTCATGCAAACAGTTTAATAAATAGTGTTAAACATAAAGTGCTTTCCTATTCATTGATTACGTCTTGATAAGCACTGTCTAATAATTGCTGTGCCTCTTGTTGTAGATCATCTAAAGCACTCTTAATTGGGACATTTTCATATAAAACCATTCTTAACTTTTCCGAAGCCATTTGTTCAAATTGTGATGAAAAGCCTATAGGTGTATTGGTTAAATTTTGAAAATCATTTTGTAAAGGTTTTAATGTGTAATAAGCTGATAAGTTGTGACCCTCTACATCTTTAAGATAGCTAGAACGAATATGCAACTTCCCTGTTTGAGGTGATTTGGAGGTAATACGAGCGAATTCATTACTGTGAATGTATTTTATAAATTTCCAAGCCTCTTTTTTGTTAGTAGAGTTATTATAAATTGAAAAAACCTGGTTAATTGAAGTTGTGTTCGTGTAATCAGGGTTATTTGGATTAGTAGGGACAGTTACTATATCCCATTTGAAATTCTCTTTTAAAACGATTTTGGCTCGCTTTAACTGTTCTAACATCTCTGGCCCAGCTATCGTCATTGCCATTCTTCCAGATAGAAATGGGTCATTTAAATAAAAGGACTCATAACTCTCCCAAGACTTGCTTCCATCTAAATCAGGGGAATAAAATGCTCCTGTCTTTTGAGCTTCTAATGCAATAGCATATATATACTCCCAGTTTGGCGTATTAATAGCCATTTTCATACCAGTAAGATCAACTACATCCAAACCATATGAACTTCCAATAGCATTCCCAAGTTGATACAGATCTCCTCCTGCATAGAAACCATAAATACGATCCTTTGAGGATATTGTATCTGTAAAACAAACGGATTTTTCTAATAAATCTTCCCACGACATTTTATCCACAGGAAATGTTACTCTATATTTTTCAAACAAATCGATATTATAAAAAAGTACTTTACTATAGTAAAAAGGACTCAATCCAAACAATTCTCCCTCTTTACTTTTTAATAAATCGATAGTTCCAGGGGCTAAATTTGAAATATCATATTTATCTTGTTTAATCATTGAAGATATCTCTGTCAGCTTACCATCATGACTTAACTTCTGATATTGGTCCAACGAAAGAAAAAGAATATCCGGCTGAATTTTATCAATTATTTTCTGAAAATCAAAATCTATATCAATTGAACTACTACCCTGCTCCTCCTCAATAGTCACAATTTCAAAATCTATTTCAGGATTAAGTGCCGAGTATAGCATCCCAAAATCATTAAAAAATTCTTTTTCATCAAAATACAATACTTTTAATTTCTGCCTTTCATTTTTTAAAGGATATTGCTGAATTGTGCTGCATCCGGGTAATAAAATTATGATTAGTACTATTACTAAAATCTGATAATGCTTCGTTTCATGTCGCATTTTACCGCCTCTTTCTTTAAGTCCCTGTTGAAACCAGCACTTTTTAAATTCATTTTATTTTGTTTGATTTTTCATTTCTACAATCTTAGCTTCCTCACTAATCTTCAATTTTTAGTAAAGTTGATATCGAATCTTTTTTGATTCTCTTCTTAAGAAATATAGCTCCAATTAAAAGAAATAATAGTATCAAAATACTTGTGTATAACAAGAGGAAAATATAATCCATAAAGGGATAACTAAGAACACTATTATAAAGATAGGTCAAATAAATGCTACTGCTGATTAGAACAGCAAAACTAAAGTAAAACAAAGCTTCTAGAAGTAAGTAGAAAAAAACTTGATTTGTATTCATACCAAGTGACCTATAAATTCCCCAATTCCTTTTTTGCAACTGATATTTCCCAAAAATAATTACATACATCGAACAAATTGAAATTATAATAGAAATATAAAAAGCGAACCTGCCTGAAAAACTTAAGAAATCTGATATTCTTGTATTATCATGAATTAGGTCTGGAATATATTGAAATAAACTACCTGGAATCCCTGCTGTAAGTAAGTATACCGAGTTGTATATTTCATTCTTTTCTTCAACAGACAAATTTTCGTTGGTATATATGGTTAGGTTAATATACCCCGTACTTATTCCACTAGTAAAGACGGAGTCTTCACTCATAATCAGTGTTATTTCATTTTTATTGGCATTTCCATTTTCCAGGTAATTACGATCCAAAATATCAATGATTTTAAAATCCCATTCTTTGGACTCCAAAGTATTATCTTTGAGAACTGCCTTTGACAAAGCAATATTTTTTCCTAGCATCCTCTCTCTCTCTTTAGCAGAGATACCGGGAATGTATATGATTATTGAGGAATCTAAATTCTCCTCCATTCCAATAGAATATTCTTTTCTTATTTCATCCTCCTTCATTAAGACGTATCTCACATCAGGAATGATTAACTTATCATTGGACGCCAGGTATTCTTCAACTCTATGCCCTTTTCGCGAATCCAAAAGCGACTTTGACATATCACTCCTCTTCATTATTGCTCTTACATCTACCATAAAAGGCTCTTTTTCAAAATGCTTTATTCCACTCAACTGTTCAATTTTACTCACATCAGATGGTGAAAAAGTCAAGCCTTTCGTTACCACTACACTTCTGCCGCTTACAAGTTTAGTTCCTATTAACTCTTGTGAAGTCAAATAAAAATCAATTTTTGTTGTCCATCCTCCTTTTAACTCATTTGCTATCGTATTTGAAAATAAAAGCAAAAGAATCGTAAAACAAATTGTGAATATGGACAGTAAAGATTGCTTAGGATATAACAAAATTTGCATCATCAATTGCTTTATATTAAACTTATTATGATTAACACGAGCCAAGAGTTCTATGTCTCTCGATTCAACCTGTAAATTTCTATTAATCCCTTTATGATTTACTTTTCTTAATTTCAAATATGATAACGTTAAAATAATGGCAAAGAGTATAACAAACCAAAGCAAATTAATATAATATAACCCATCTAAAAAGTTAGCTTCAATAATTCCGTAACTAGTCCTCACAATCATATACCGGAAAAATAATATTAATGGTATTGAACATAATGATCCTAGAATAAATATAATGGTTATTTGTAAACATTGAATTATATGAAGATGTCTTGTTGTACATCCTAATGCCCTAAAAACTGAGTATTTGGCTACTTGATTTGAATTGTAGTAAGCAAAAATAGTGAGAATACATAGTAATGACACAATTAAAATTATAAATTGCAAAATATAAGATAAAACCATTATTTTCTCATAATCTTTAAGACCATGATGTATTAGTCTATCGTTCAGAAAACCATTTTCATTATTTTCACGAATATAATTTCTTGCATTGATCTCATTTGTTTTTATAGAGTTATTGGTATCATATTCAAGCAAGAAATTTGTGTTTCCGTCGTTTTCATCTAAAAAATTGATTTTTGATAGAAACATATTTGGATAATTAATACCAACAGTTGTCCACCTTGATGAATAGTTTTCTACAACACCAACTAATGTTAAACTAACTTCTATATTTTCATCAATGATGAAGGTTTTAGATTCGTTAATCTTCCAATTTGAATCCAATGAATCCAGGTAATAGGACTCGACTGCTACTTCATTATTTTCAACAGGAAATCTACCCGTTTTTAGTTTTAGTTCTCCTAGTTCTATAAAATTATTATCTGCCCACCCTAAAGTTGCTATTAAATGATTAGATATCGCAATTTCTTTTAAAACTTTAAACTTCCCTGAATCAGGCAGTATTTCATTTAAATTGTTGTCATCCTTGATATTCAACAAAACTCCTGTAAAACCACCATATTGTTGAAAAGATTGTTTTAACATGTGAGCTTTTATACTTTCTGTCGAAGAAAAAATTGCTATTATAGAAGATATAATTAATGAAAATACAACTAAAAATAAAAGTAACCATTTTTTTCTAGAAAATACCAAATAAAATGAAATTTTAAGCATTTTTCCCCTCCATAGAGAGAATACCATCTTCAAGAACGATCCCTACATGTTTATAATCAATTAAATTTTTTTGATGTGTAACAATTACTACTGTAGTTTCTTTTTTCATTGCTATATTGCAAAGAACGTTTGAAATATTACGGCTATTAAAATCATCTAAATTTCCAGTTGGCTCATCAGCAAATATAATTTCAGGGTTTGTGATTAATGCTCTCGCTATAGCAACCCTTTGTTGCTGTCCACCCGACAATTGAAAGGGTTTTTTCTTTAATAATTGAAATATTCCTAGTTCTTCTGATATTTGTTTTATACTATGACTAGTTATCTCCAAAGCTTTACTGAAATACTTTGGAAGTTCTATGTTTTCTTCTATCGTTAATTCAGGTATTAAATTAAAATTCTGAAATATAAAACCAATTTCTTTGTTCCTTATTTTAGATTGCTCTTTATCAGATAGGTCATAAAAAGATCTATTCTTAAAAAAAACACTACCGGATGTTGGTCGATCTATTCCTCCTAATATATTTAGAAGTGTAGATTTCCCACTACCGCTTTTTCCTTTAATTACATAGGTAATTCCCTTCTCTAAACTAATAGAGGTGGATTGTAATTCATAATTTATACTATCGGGATTATATTTTTTTGATATATTGTTTGCTCTCAATATAGTTACCATAATAATCATCACTTTCGTTTAAATATTTTTCTGAAAATAAGAAAATACCCATAAGGAGTTTCGTGTGAATGAGGTTATCACACCATCATTCACACAGGAGAAACCCAGCATGAGCTACTCACAACTTAGCATTATTGGCCACAATAGTTAGAAATACTAATGATACCATTGTCCATTTACTTGGTCGGAATTAATTTACTATATAAGCTGATATCTAAATAAGTTAGACTAAAGACTAGAGGACTTTGGTAAAGGAGTTTCCGGCCTGCATTTTTGCACCTGAAAAATTCACTATGTCTCTCACTTCAAATTTCAGACTACCTCTGAATCATTTTTGAAATTTTTATATTTAGAGGTGTTCAATTTACTTAAACAAATTTTAGTAATAGTGTATCCCAACAAAATCCCTGTCGAATTCAAAATAATGTCATCTATATCTACTGATCGCATTCCTATTTTAAATAAATACATCATTAATTGCCCAAACTCAATAATGGTGGGAATCAATAACGAATATAAAATAATGTTTATGTTGAAGAGTCTTAAACTAAAATAGTAATAAAATCCTAATGGTAAAGTTAGAACTAAATTACCTAAAATGTTCAATAAAGATATTTTAAAAGAATCAAACATAAAATAATTCACTATAGTTTTGAATGGAATAAAATTGTATAACAAATAATTTGTATGAAGATTGTTTTTCACCCAAACTATAAAGATCAAACTAAACATATAAAATACATATGTTAAAGTAAAAAGTTCTTTCCAAGAAAACACACTCTTTTTCTTGAATAATAGATAAATAATACGGATAGGTAAATATATTAATATCAACAAACCTGAAAAAGAAACAAGATCCATTATAAATCTAGCCATCGTAATCCCCTTAAATGTTTATCTTATATAGATAATTTTTAAGCTCATGTCTTTCTCTGATCGCCATGCTGGACTTAAGCTAAATACAGAAAATACAGCTCTGTTCCTTTGAACAGTGCCAAACAAACTTGAAAATTCATTTGGCTAAGCGGACAATCAAAATCCTTAATTTACCATGCTTTGAAGCAAATCAAGAGTATCATTAATTTCCTCATTACTTTAGGAGTTCAATTTAAAACTCAAGCCTTAAATTATGCAAACGAAACTTTTTAAGCTACTTATCAATTTTTTAAGTATATAGACCGCAATTAAGATCATAACCGAAGAAGCAAACGATCAATGGTTTCCATCGGATGCTGATTGATCCGATTCATAAATTGGCTTACATGAAGCTTGATCTTATAGAATTTTTCAAAGAATACTTTATTGACTACGTCCGCTTTGAGCCATAGCCTCAAGCCTTCCACCGGATTAAGGTTCGGGCTGTAAGGCGGTAGAAAGAGCAACTGTAAACGAGGATGTTTTTGAGAAACGACTGTAACGCTTTAGCATGATGAATACGGCTGTTGTCCAGGATCAAGGCCATTTTTCCCGATGGGTACGCACAGAGCAGATCTTCAAGAAAGCGAACAAAAGCCGCGACATCGGCCTTCTCTTCCTCCCGGTGATGCACCTGCCCGGTTTCGTAGTTAATCACTCCAAACAAATTGGCTCCTTCATGCTTGCCGTAAGTCGGCACTTTACGTTGCCTGCCACGCGGGAACCAATTGTATTGCAGCGCTTGATAGGAGCGAATCATGGATTCATCTTCAAACAGCAGATGATTGATTTCTTCGGCTTCCACTTGTTTCTTGAGCTGCGCGAAAGTTTGCTTGCGGAAAAGCGCTTGGACATCCGCATCGGCTTTGACGAGCGAATAAGTCGCTTTGGTAAAGCTGAAGTTCATGCGTCCCAGCATCGCGCTGATGCCGCGTACGCTCATGGTGACATCAAACGTCATCTTGATCCACTCAGCTACCAGTGGAAGCGTCCAGGTGTGACGCGCTTCAAAATCAACATCGGCTGGGGTCTTCTGCTCTAGCATGGCGCCCAGTTGATTGCGTTGCTCATCCGTGAGCTTCGGCGGTTGTCCAGGAGAATGATCCAATTCCAGTCCTTCAAGACCACCTTTTTGATACGCTTGCCAATACAGGCTGATCATTTGGCGCGTGCGATGGAGCAACTGGCCAATCTCCTCAAACGAGTGACCTTCAAAACGAAGGCGGACAGCCAGGTACCTCTCGTAAAGCCGTTTATTTGATGTTTCTCTCATAGATGCATTGAGTTTATCGATTTTTTCGGTACTCATTTTCATCACCACTGGGTTCTTGTTACTAATGAATACCCAGTTTGTGGATAGTGCGACTTTGTTCGCTTATTTTTTGCGTTCTATATAGCATGAATAGCACTTTTTTATAATCCATGAAAATTTAAAGTCATCTTAAAATTCACCTACTAATAGCAGGTGAATTTCGAGATGACTTTCCACGACTAAGTTCATTGTGGAAGCAAACATCAATAAGCTTTAAAACGTTTCAGTTAATAATTATCGTTATTCTCTTAATTTAATCAGCATACAAATTTCACAGTTTTTATGATTGTTTAAGAGAACCGTCTCCTATAATTTTCAAAGAGTTACCTGTAGTTTTTGTAACTTCTACATGGTAATCCCCAGCGCTTATTACACCAAAATTTTTTGTATAACTACTGCCATCCGCCTTGATATTACCAACCGTATAGTAAGTATTCCAATTTTTTTCTATTCTAACACTGAACTCATCTTTACTTGAAGAAACCTGATAGCCATTACTGCCCAAAATATAACTTTGCCCAGTTACTGTGGTACTTACTGCGGAGTTAGATAAACTGTGTTTATTAGTCCCTATTACCCTTGTATCAATTTCAAAAGAATAATATCCAGTATAGGCAGCTGAAACAGTTACAGACATAGCCACAGTTAATACTGATGTTAGAAAAACTCCCCCTAAGATCTTTTTTTTCATCATTAAATCATCCTTTCAAATTTTCTAGACTTATTACAAAATCTTGATTAATAGTATAAGTATAATAGTTTCTATACATTCTAAAATCTTAACGCATTACTTGGTTTAAATATCCATTTTAGAATCAGGAAAACTTTAAATACTCTAATATACTATTTTTCATCATTTATGTAATAAACCCTTTTTTTACATTTTAATTTTAGCAAACTCTATTTAAAAACTCAATGTTTCCATAGAACTATTTTTAGAAGATTTACCGACATAAGGAGTCTTGCAATGATTTTTAATTTAGAAGCGTCGCTCCGATAAAAAGACCTCTAAGTTATTTCTTTTTTCACATTATCTCTTCACTTTGCACAGTAAAAAGCATCTGTATTAAATGGTAGGCAGTAAAAAAGAGCTCGTGTTATGATGGCTCAACACTGTTGACCGTTGGAAATTTTTATGGTCAAAAAGGGATAAACATTAAATTGTTATGACAAAGGAACAAAGCAGGAGGTAGTTAGACTTGGACTGGAGGAATAATGGAATTACCCCATGAATAAGAAGTTCAGAATCATGAGTGAAACACAAATTATTGATTAGGTGAGGAAATTTTAGCGTGAAGAAACCTTTGTGGATTGTTGTCAACAGTAAATCAGATAGCTTTTTTAAGGGCTTTTTTGACGTTAATGAACAGGATACAGATAACCCAACATTCCATGAAGTCAATGTTTGTTGAGCAATTTGCCATAATCGTATAGCTCCAATTCCAGATGATGAAAGTTTGGAAGCTTATCTGGTGAATGAACTCGCTTTTCATTACTTTGTAAGTTGCTTCGACCACGGCATTGTCATAGGGACACCTTTTTATACTTAGAGATCGGCCGATTTCAAAGGTCTTCAGAAACTTATCCCCCTATGGATTCTAGAACTCCCTGCCGCGGTTTGAAGAAACCACTGAGTACCACTGAGTTTGACACAAATCGCCTATACCGTAGCAATGGCGTGTGAAATCAGAACAGCATTTTATTGGACCTGCACAGTGACCAATAATCTCTCGACTGAACAGGGCGATGAGCACGCAAATGTAATGCCACTTATTTTGGATTACTGATGACGAGGTGTTTAGCTTCGGTTTGCTCAAACTCACGATCCAGCACATTCGTTGTTGGTGCTTCGTTACAATTCGGTTTATGGTTCTACACTGGAATACAGTATACGCGAAAACCATGTCCTGCTTTTTCATGATCCAGCCAATACGACGTTTGAAAACGATGAGGCCTTGTTCCTGGAGATTGACTTTGACTTTCGCGTGCCCTAGGCTTTTCGATTCTTGTGGAAATTCTCCATAATCGCTTTCGTGAGTTTCTCTTCTTTTGGTTATTCTTTCACTTCATATAGATTGTACTTCTTGCAATTTGAGGACATCACACAAAAATAAATTCGAGATTTATCATGATTGTTCCGGATGATAGTTACTTTTATCTCATTATCAGCGTCGCTTATTATAAAATATCGTTCTCCACCCGCATACGCTAACCTCTTTCATTATGGCATTCAGTTCAGTTTCTTAGTATGAACGATTGACCTTTTCCTTAAAAAAGTCAGTGGTCTTAAGTTGCTTAATCCAACGGTCGAAAGCGGAGGCTATGAGGTCATATTCCTCCACAATGACTGTTCAGGATTTTTCGTTTTCATAAAGTTGAACTATTTGTTTTTGAATTCTGTTGTGAAGGTACGTCGTTGATGTTTTGGCAATGTAGGGGCCGCACCTTAACATATAAGTTTATTCTACAAGTCCTTATTTTTCTGTCCAACTTAGTGTAACCGATTCGGCTTATAAGGGAAAGTAATCGCCGCTTAATTCGCTACTATTTAGCTCCCCCTCTACCGTCTGGCTTCCCATGACATTGCAAATTCCTTTGCAGATGTCTGTTCATCTGCCAGCTCGGCTGTGACGATAAAACCGTTCTTCTCATAGAATCGGACAGCGCTCCCGTTATCCTGATACACCTTCAGATTGATTTTCTCCTGACGCTCCTTCACATAATCCAGAAGAAGCTTTCCATAACCCCTTCCCTGCTGGTCAGGAGCCACGAACAAAGCGGCCAGGTAATCATCCACCATGGATACAAATCCCTGTACGGAGCCCTCCGCCTCAAGCACATAAGATTGTGACATTGGAATATATTCCTCTTTCATAGCCTGCAGATTGGACTCCCAATAAGAACCTTCAATGAAATCATGGGCTTGCTTAGAACCCTCCAGCCAAATCTGGAGCATTCTGTCGAGATCTTGTCCGGTATACAATCTGATTTGCATATTTCTCCATCCTCCTTTAGTATATCGATATCCTGAACATTTTGTTCCAAATTAACATCATTTTACTATATAACTTAAAAATAAGCATGTAAGATAGTGCTGAGGGCGCTTAAATTCAGTTATAAGAAATGGGGAAAACTCAATGCCTCAATCACTGATTTACATGGTTTATTCAATCCTTGTTCTGTATGTAATCTTTCGTTTAATGAAACCAGCTCCTTCTAATAATACTATACATATCCTTGCGCCGCTGTTCGCATCATTTATTTTAGTAATGGGACTTTTGAGAGACACTACCGGCATCGCACTCATGCTTTTGAATCTAATTCTTTTTATCATTTTTTCGGTATTGAAAAGCAGCAGAAAGAGCAATGAATTTAAATAACCCTCATCTATTATTTCTATAGCAGCCGCCCAGGCTTTGGAATATTGAAACTCTGGAACCCTCTCATGCTTTAATTGCAATCTTTTTGCACTGATATTGCACCGGCTATAACTTCCCTGCCCGCCTATAATACCGGAATCCGCCGGCAAGGACGAGCAGCAGCACCGCATAAATCATAAAAATGAGCAGGGCATTGCCCGGATTGTCCAGCAACTGGTCGCCTGCAAATACAAACACAGCAATCATCGGAATTTTCCCGATTGCCGTTGCAAGTGTGTACGGCAGCAATGAAATAAGGGATGCTGAGCAGTACAGATTGACCGCCTGGGCCGGAATCACCGGAATCAATCTGACCAGAAGCAAGCTGATAAACGGATGCCGCTCAAACAGATCTGTAAAGTAGCCGATATAACGGTATCGTGATAAATACGGCCTGACTGCATGTCCGAATAGCATTCGAAAAAAGACAAACATGAGCACGGATCCGGCCACAGAGGCCGAGAAACTGAGCAGCAATCCTGCACCAAAACCGAACTTGACGCCTAGCAGCGAGGCAACCGCACCGAACGGGATGAACGGTACAAGTGTCAGCAGCACAGCAATGAACCAAAGCAGCGGCCACCACGATTGTGAATCACTGCTTCCAGCCCAGCTGATCAGTTCGTCCTTATATACAATTACGGCGATGACCAGCAGCACATAGACAACCGCCATACCGAGCTTCTTCACACTGTATCCCCTTTCACTTGCTGGTTGCAATGGAAAGGCTTCCCCTCACAGGAGAAGCCCGTATATGAATCTATTATATGCATCCTCTGCCGCGTCATGCAAATGGGGATGTTGTTCAGGGGATGTTCATAACGAACGGTACGGTGAGCAATTCGCCCTTATGCCTGAATTGGCCCCACAGTTTATATAAGCCGCTCTTCGGAAATACCGTTTTGAATTCGGCGACCGGTCCGGCGCTGTGTTCTTCCAGCGGATGCACATGGAGATACTTCTCTCCATCCTCGCTTAAAATGACAACATGCCCTGCTGCACCCAGATAGGGCTGCATATCCGTAATCGGCCTGCCTGAAGCCGTATCCGTAAAGTGAAAGCTTAAAAGGGCTTCTTTGCCCGCTTCAAGCTCCCCTGTCGCAAGCGCCACTGTTCTTCCGTCTATCTCCTTGTCTCTCTTCCTGCTCATCTCTGGAGTCAGCTTAATTGGATGCGCACCGTATCCGGCAACCGTAATCCATTCACTTTTTACAGCTTGCCCGCCAGCCGTCACAAAATCCGCAATCAGTTTATACGATCCGCCTGCAGGGAGCTCCAGCTCTTGTTCAAAGACACCCTCTCCTTTGTCAACCGGATGAACATGGCTGAAATAGGACAAATCCTTGCTCACTACGATCAGATGCATTTTCTTCTCATGATTCAATTCCAGCCCCTCAAGCGGTTGGCCGTCCGGACCGAAAAGCTTGACCGTCAGCATAGAAGCAGTGCGGGACTGATCCCGATCTTTGACCCTGGCATCCTCAAATGTAAAATCAGCTCTGATTTCACTGCTTTGGTGATGCTCTGCTTGATGGCTGCTGTGGCCGTTTCCGTTATCCAAATGATGTGAATGATCCGTAACCTCTGCTTGTCCGCCATGCTTGCCATCTTCATTAGACGTGTGCAAAGTATGGACAGCCGCCACATCTTTCTCTTTAGAATCCGTTTTGCCGCAGGCTCCCGCAAGCAGGGCAACTGTGAGCAACACGACAACAAAGTTTCTTCGTTTCATCATATCCTCCCTGGTGTATGAAGTGTTGACCGGCTATTCATATCCTTGTCGAATTCGCTCTTTATCAGCATAGCCGGATCTTGCTTGCGTTAACCTTAGGGATGGATTGATCCAATCGAATTCTCCACGTATAGTGTCCCAAGCATTGAAAAAAGCCCGGAGCAGCAAACCGGACTATCACTTCCGATTCACCCCTGCGGGCCTGGTAACGTTTACGCCTCTTGGAAAACGTGCCTTAGCGGCGCAAAAAACACTTTTTCCACTTCATTAGCCGGGAGCGGCTTGCTGAAATAATAGCCTTGAATCTCATGGCAATCATTCGCCGTCAAAATATCAAGCTGATCCTTCGTCTCGATTCCTTCCGCGATGACATCCATCTTCAAATTTTGCGCCATTGCAATGATCGTAGCCACAAGCGCCTTGTCGTTATCATTATTCGTAATATCCGTAATAAAAGAGCGGTCAATCTTCAGCTTATGAATCGGGAACAGCTTCAAGTAGCTGAGGGAGCTGTAACCTGTCCCGAAGTCATCCAGGCTGATTCGAATGCCGAGCTCATTCAGCTCATTGAGGACCCCTGTCGACAAATCCGCATCCATCATCATGCTTTCCGTGATCTCCAGCTCCAGATATCGCGGCTCAAGTCCTGTCTCCCTCAGAATCTGCTGAATATTCTCTACCAGATTAGCCTGATGGAACTGTTGGGAGGAAAGATTGACCGACACCGGAATGAGCGGGCCGCCCTCCTTGTGCCATTCAACCATCTGGGTGCACGCCGTACGAAGCACCCAATTGCCGATATCATAGATAATGCCCGTTTCCTCCGCAATGTGAATCAACAGGCTTGGCGAGACGATGCCTTTCTCCGGATGATTCCAGCGAATTAGCGCCTCCACGCCGATGATGCTGCTATCCTCTGTACGGAATTGCGGCTGATAGTAGAGGCTCAGTTCATTTCTTTCAATTGCCTTTCTCAAATCCCCTTCCAGCTCAAGCTTTTCAGCCATCTCCTCATTGAGCTGCCGGGAGAAAAACTGATAGCCGTTCTTCCCTTGCTTCTTCACCTCGTACATCGCGGCATCCGCATGCTTCAGCAGTTTGACGCCATCATCCCCATGTTCCGGATAAACCGCAATTCCGATGCTTGCCGTCACATAGAAATCATTATCCTTGAGCCGGTACGGTACAGATATGGCTCTGATAATAGCCTCCGCCAATCCGGCAGCCTCCTGCTCGTCCGTGCAGCCCGGACAGAGAAGCGTGAATTCATCGCCACCGAGCCTGGAGAGAGTTACCGCCTTGCCGGCAATGCTCGCACTCATTCTGCTGCTCATCTCCTGAAGGAAAATGTCCCCGTAGGTATGGCCGAGCGAGTCATTAATCAGCTTAAAGCGGTCAAGGTCCAGCACCATGATTGCAAAACCTTGGCCGTCCTCCTTGCTCTGCTCAATCATATGCCCGAGCATCTGATTGAACTTGCGCCGGTTAGGCAGCCCTGTCAATTCATCATGATAGGCCAGATGTTCAATTCTCTCCTGGGAGCGCTTCTCCTCAGTTACATCTTTCATAATGATGTAGTGGCCTGCGGGCTTCATGTCGATCACGATCGGGACATGAATAACTTTTAGCTCCAGCACCTCTCCGTCCGACCGCTGGAATGTGGCGCTATGCCGCAAGGTCGGCTGCTCTTCTTCCTGTCCTTCGACAACAGCCGGAAACTCCAGGCAGGATACGGACCGGAACTGATAGTCCGCGAACTTCAACCCGGTAATTTGTGTTACCGCCGGATTGAAATTAATAATATTCCCGTCCAGATCTACCGCGATAATGCCGTCCGTATTGTTTTCATAGAGCGAACGGTACCAGACTTCATTTTCTTGAATCGCCCAGTCCTTCTGCGACATCCTGCGGTTAATGAAGGTGCCGAACAAGGTCAGTCCGAGCATGACGAGCGTGCCTGCAGCAATCAGATAGGCGAGCACGCCCTGCTCAATCCGCATTTCACTCCTCATGCTTGACAGTTCATTTTCATAGAAGCCAGCCGCCTCCATGCCGATATAGTGCATGCCGGCAATCGCTGCTCCCATTAACAGCCCGCTGCCCAGCTTATACCAGACAGCATATGAGGATTCATTTTGTCCTACCTTGAAGATCAAATACAGTGCTGCTATAGAAGCAGTAAGCGCCACAAGAATAGACGCACCCACCAGCATCCAGTTGTATGTAATGCCAATCATCATGGCCGCCATGCCGGTATAGTGCATGCCTGATATCGCCGCCGCCATCAAAACGCCGCCTGTCAGCAGTTGTCTGGGTCCCAGATTGCCGCGGCCGACGATATGCAATGCGATGTAGGAACCAACCGCTGCCAGCAGTACCGAGATCAGTACGAGCGATGTGTCATAGGACACCTGAATCGGCAGAGAGAAGGCCAGCATGCCGACAAAATGCATTGACCAGATGCCCAGCCCCATCGATATCGCACCACAGATGAGCCACAATTGTCTGGCCCTTCCTTCTGCCATTCGGACCCGGCCCGCCAAATCCAGCGCGGAGTACGAAGCCGCAACCGCAATGATGTAAGATATAAAAATTAACAGCGTATTATAGGTACCATGCAAATGCTCTGTATGATCCATGACTTTCGCCCTTTCAATACCAAGTTGGTTCCCGTGCCAAGCTCCATTATACCTTTTCAATCTGAACCATTTTTGAACCTGGCTGCTATTAAAAGGGTATTCCTGCCTACAGTTGAATCAGGGAAAGCACAATGCCAACGACAAAGCCACAGATGGCGCCGTTGACTCTGATCCACTGCAAATCCTGGCCTACTTTGTCCTCCAGCATGCTGACAAGAGCTGCATTATCCATTTGATCCACATTTTCTTTCACCAGCTTGCCGATCCGGTGGTGATTCTTCTCTACCACCTCAATAAGGCTCTCAAGCAGACGGGATTCCAGCCGGTCTATCATTTCCGGTGACTTGCCCAGGGTCCGAATGAGTGAGCGGTATAAATGAAAGATCATTCTTCCGCCGCGGTCACGGTCTTCCTCAAGCTTTTGCACGAGCTGTGCGCGAAGCCCCTCCAGTTGTCCGAGCAAAAATTGCGTAACCGCCTCGTCCTCAATCCGTTCAGCAAGCTGATGTTGAAGCCCCTTCAGGCGTTCCTCATCAGCAGAAAATTCGAACAACCGGATCCGGATTTCATACAATATTTTCTCACGGACAGCATTTTCCTCCTTCATGACATCATCGATGCCGGACAGGAGCATATTTTGCAGCATGCCGCCCATCTTCTCTTCGTTCATCATGCCTCCGAAAGCTTGCACTGCAAATCCCATCAGTCCGCCCATCTTGACTTCAGACAATTTCTCGGCGGCCAGCTTGCCCAGCATATTTCTGGTGTCCCGCTGGTTGACCCAGCTCCGCGCCTCCTGAAGCACATAATCCAGCACCTTCTGGTCATGGCGGCCCATCACCATTGCGCCAATCATCTGTTCAATTGCATCCTGGGCATTCATGCGGCGGACATAGGCGGCGACGCCGGATTGCAGCATCGGCACTGCCTTGTCCAGCGGCAGCTCCGCGGCAGCTTTAATGAGGCCGTTGGCGACCGCTGCCCGCGTGGCTTTCTTCGCCATCATTTGCGTTACATAAGCGGCGAGCAGGCGAAGCAAATTCATTTTCCGCAGCTTTGCCTCAATACTTTGCTTGTTCAACAGCTCGTTCTCCATCGCTGAAATCAGCGAATTTACAATTTTCTCCTTGTTCCTGAGAATCAGGGAAGTATGGGGAATCGGAATGCCAAACGGATGCCGGAACAGCGCGGTCACTGCGAACCAGTCGGCAATTGCGCCTACCAGTCCCGCTTCGAATCCGCCCTTGAGCAGAAAAACCACAGTACTGCCCGGCAGAGCCAATGTAATGGCAAAGCCTGCGGCCATCGCAACCAGCGACATTCCCGCCAAATATTTGGATTTCATAGTTTCGCCTCCACGTAACAATAGCCTGACGTGTGAACTGACGGTGTGTCTTGCAGACACATAAAGCGGACAGTTCGACAAATTTCTGTCTGATTTCCCCATTATATACGATTACGAAGTGTAAAAAAAGCAGATTCCCCAAGGGAAATCTGCTTTGCTGCAGGCAGCGGACGATTTCTCCCGCCTCTGCCTGTAACTGTCAGGATTGTGCGGAGCGATCCTGGACAAGATCTGCACTGCCCGGCCAGAATGCCGCTTTCCCCAGCAAGGCCGTGATCGCCGGAACAAGAAACGGACGCACAACAAAGGTATCCAGCAGCACGCCGATTGCAGTAATTAACCCAAATTGCACCAAAACCTGAATCGGGAGTGTCGCCAATACAGCAAAAGTCGCCGCAAGAATCAGTCCGGCTGAGGTTATGACGCCCCCTGTCTCCGCTACACCTTCGCGTATGGCCTGGCCAAGCGGCATTGTTTTGCGTTTGTTCCAGATGCTTGAAATCATGAAAATATTATAATCCTCCCCAAGCGCTACGAGGAAGGCAAAGGCATACAGCGGAATCGCTCCCTGAATGGCGTCTGCACCCATCACATAATGAAGAATAATCCATCCGAGTCCAAGCGCTGAACCATAGGACAGCACTACCGTTCCAATCAGATAAAGCATCGCTGTAACCGAACGGAGATACGCCAGCAGCAGAAGCATAATGAGCACAATAACGAGCGGCATCACGACGCTCATATCCCGTATGGTCAACTGCTCGGTATCATATTGGGCCGCAGTCTGCCCGCCAATCCATACCTTTTGTGCGGCATCCGGAATGCCGACGGTTGCCAGCCCTTCCTCCATAATGCCTCTCAGCTGCGGAATATAGTTCATTGCCTCCTGGGAGTACGGATTAATATTCAGGCTTAGCTTATAGGCCTGCAAATCCGGGTCCGAGCCGCTGGCCACTGGCTCCGGCACATGATCAATCAAGGTCTGGCCGGCAAGCAGCTTGCCGGCATCAACCAGCTTGCCTTCTGTCTGTACAACAACAGTCACAGGCGCAAGATCACCCGGCGCATAGGCTTCACTGATAAGTGTAAAGCCTTCCCGCGATGGCATTTCCTTCGGAAAAGAGGACAGCAGATCATACGTAAATTTGATTTGCGGCGTAAAGCCCGCAAGCCCGCCAAGCAGCACGATACAGACGATAACAACCGTCCATGGACGGGATACAACGATACGGCCGGTAGCTGTCCCCAGCCCTCTTTGCGGCTTGCGAGGCTTATAAGCTTTTCCTTTCTTCAAAGCGTGCTCCTGCTCCATCGCCTCCGTACGCGGAATGAATGGAAAGAACGATGCACGGCCAATAATGGCAAGCAGCGCAGGTACCAGTGTCAGACTGGCAATTCCCATAATAAAAATGGACAGGCTGAACGGTACGGCAAAGCGATGGTAGGCACCGTACTTCGCAGCCAACAGGGCAAACAGGGACAATACAACGGTAAATCCGCTCATCGCAATCGCACCGGATGCGTCCTTGAATGCTCTGCGGAGCGCAACCCGTTTATCAGGCTCCCGCCGCAGCTCCTGCCGGAAATGGGAGATAAAGAACAGACAGTAATCCGTCCCAGCCCCGAACAGCAGCACCGTCATAATCGAAATGGCTTGCCCGTCAACAGTAATCCAGCCTTCGCCAGCCATCCACCCGAGCAACGGGCTGGTAACCAGGTAGGCAAAACCTACCCCGACCAGCGGAATAACAGCAAGAATCGGCGACCGGTAAATAAGCAGGAGGAGAATCAGCACCAGCAGCACCGTGGCAATCAGGAGCGAGACATCCGCTCCGCGAAACAGCCCTGTCGCATCAATTGAGATGCCGGCCGGACCACTGATTCTTGCACTGAGTGCCGTTCCATCCTTGATATCCGCTGCGAACGGATCGTTGCCAGCCTCGGCTTTGGTCCGCTCCTGGAAATCCGTGAGACTCTCCTTTAAAATTTCGGTTGCGGTATTTTCCTGGAACAAGACCGGCTGTACAAAGGTCGAACCGTCCTCAGATGCCATCTTCTGCAGTGCAGGCTGTGGCATCTGATGCAGCGGGACAGCAGTACCCTGTGCCTCCAGCGGCTTATCAGCAATTGAGGCGGACAGCTTCCGGATCAAGGCGAAATCCTCAGTGGTCAAGCCGCCTTCCCGGTGCCATACGACAAGAGCCGGCACCCCTGACGAACCTGGAAATTGTTCCTTGATCAGTCGGTCCGCTACAACCGAAGGGCTATCCGCCTCCAGATTGGGAGCATTGTTCCGCTCCATTTCTTTGACAGGCGGCAGCAGCACCGTCAATATTACAGCCAGCACAATCCAAATGATCAGCGTCACCCAGCGTGATTTCGGTCCAATCACAAGACCGCTCCATTTCTCGGGCATAATCACAGTCCTCCATTTCACTTCCATAACGTTTTGGTTTACAATAAACCTGTTAATAAATTTAATTATATATACCCAAAGGTTAATTAATCAACCATGAAATTTGTTGCAATTTTATTTCAATGGAAAGGTGAAGCCGATGAAAGAACATCAACCCAAGAGAAAGCCTGGACGGCCCAAAAGCTCCGGGAATGTCCAGACGATGCAGCAAATCCTGCACACGGCTTCGCGCCTGTTTATGGAACAGGGCTTCGAGAAAGTATCTTTGGAGACCGTTGCGCAGGCGTGCGGAGTAACCAAAGCGAGTGTCTACTATTATTTTAATAATAAATCAGAGCTGTTCACAGAGGCGCTGCTGTTCGTGTTGCATATTGCCTGTGCGCAGACCGGGAAGCTGATCCGATCGGATCTGCCGCTGCGCGAACGGCTGATTGCCGTTGCTGAAGGGCATATGCGCAATGCGCATGTGGACTTTGAGACGATGATGCGCGAGGCCTCTGCCGGTCTTAGCGTGGAGCAGATCCGCAAAATCCGGGACGGAGAGGCAGCTATTCACAGCCTGCTTGGGGAGGCGTTCCAGGAAGCAATCCGTAACGGACAAATTGCCGCCTGTGATCCTGTACTGCTGGCACATGTCTTCACTTCAGCGCTTACAGTCCGCAACCGCCAGCCGGTGATGGAGCAGCGCACAACCACCCGCGAGGCCGCGGCGGAGGTTGTCGATCTCCTCTGGCACGGCCTGCTTCCCCGCTCTGAATAGTCCTAACAAGCAGATCCCGGCCTTGCAATGGCAAAGACGCCAGTGGCAAAACCGGGATTACCAGTTATCTCACCTCTTTCATTACCTCTATTTTTTGATAAAATATCAATATGCGGGTTTGATCGACCACCAGGCCAAATCATGCCACGCATGACCAGAGGATGATTGATACAGACCACCACAAGGAGATTTGACATGCAATTTGTTTTTGATTTGGACGGAACCATCTGTTTCAAAGGCCAGCCGGTATCCGAGACAATCCTTTCCTGCCTGGAAGATTTGCGCAGCAGCGGACACGAGGTTATTTTCGCTTCCGCCCGTCCGGTCAGAGATATCCTTCCGGTATTGCACGAGAGGTTCCATCACTATCCGATGGTTGGCGGCAATGGCTCTCTGGCTGCCATGGCCGGGCAGATTGTTCATGCTGCAAGCTTCCCTGACCCCGTTAAACGGGAATTGCTCGGAATCATTGGACAGTACCGGGCCGAATATCTTATTGACAGCGAATGGGATTATGCTTACACCGGGCCAAGCGATCATCCCATTCTCGGACAGGTTGACGGCGGCAGGATGGCACAGCAGCTGCCTGTTGAGGATTTGTCCTCCATCATCAAGATATTGATTCTTAATGCAGACGACATGGATAGCCTTGCGGATGCGATAAGCTTGTACCCTGTAGTGCTTCACCGGCACCATAATGAACAGGTTCTGGATATCAGCCCTGAAGGCATTCATAAGTGGAGCACCCTGCAAAAGCTCGGCCTGAAGGAAGGCGAATTCATCGCTGCCGGCAATGATGCCAACGACATCACCATGTTCCAGGCGTCTGCACACTCGATTATGATTGGAGAACATCCGCTGCTTGCACCCTATGCCAGCGAAACCATACCGGCAGGAGAATTCTGTGAGCACCAGTTGGCTGCCCGGCTGCGGGAACTGGGCGGTATATAGACGAGACAAGGAGAGGATTAGAGATGAAATCAATCTGTATCTATTCGGGTTCCAATTTGGGGAATCTGCCGGAGTACGCCATTACCAGCCGCAAGCTGGCATCCTTGATCGCAGAGAGAGGCTGCCGCCTCGTATACGGCGGATCAACCGTAGGCTTGATGGGTGAGGTCGCCAATACGGTCATGGAGAAGAAAGGCGAGGTCATCGGCGTCATGCCGCGGGGGCTTTTCGAAGGAGAAATCGTTCACCACAACCTGACACAGCTCATTGAAGTGGAAGGCATGCATGAACGAAAAGGCAAAATGATGGAGCTTGCTGATGCCTTTATCGCACTGCCCGGCGGCTTCGGAACCTATGAGGAACTGTTCGAGGTGCTTTGCTGGGGGCAAATAGGCATTCACAACAAGCCAATTGGATTGTTGAACATCCAAGGCTACTTTAATCCTCTGCTTGCCATGGTCAAGGCGAGCATAGACGCCGGTTTTGCCAATAACTCGAATATGAGCCTGTTCAATGTATCGGATGATCCCGAAGAACTGCTGACGATGCTGGAGAACTATGTTCCCCGGACGATGGACAGAAAATGGAAGCAGCTGTAACTGCAAGCTGGACCATGCGGGTGCAAACACGCCTTCATTCCCTTATTATTTATGCTTGATCATGTCCCATGAACGAAATAAAGGCGCTCTGTCTGGCGAAGCTGCTGCAAGCAGCAGTCTCCACCAGATAGAAAGCGCCCATGTTCGGTGTCGTCAAGCACGTTTCCCGATTCTCACGCTGGCGTTCACTCTTAACCCTCCGGACGCAGCACTCTCCTCCAGTTCATGGGGGGACACAAAGCCGCTCGACTTGCGCACCATGAAACGCTGGCCATGTTCTCCGCCCGGAAGTACAACTACATCTGCCTCTTCCTCGACGGAGATTTTAAGGCCTGCGAACTTCCTCCGCTCGCTTTTCTCCAGTTCATCACCCGGCTCCAGCCATAACACGAAATCCTTCGTCGCCAGATCAAAGGCAAACTGGTACGCTGCCTCGCTGTCATTCTCCCCGGCGAAAGCAAAAACGCGGTCTGTATACTGTCCGGCCACCTCAGCAGCCTCTCCGTCTTCATCTGGAACAATAACGATAATCTCCTCAACTGCATCGACTAATGTCGCCAATGTCAGGCGCAGCAGCTGCGCATCCTCCTGCGATACGACACACAGGCTCACTCCGACCTCCGGCCGGTAGATGAGTTCATGAATGTTGTTGCCCCACTTCTCTGTCGCCTTCTTGCTGTTCTCCTGCAGCAATGTGTGCAGACTGTCGCTCCGCAGCTGATTCATCGTAGCATGCCCGTAATGGTGGATGAACGAGTCCAGCGCTACATACAGGCCATAGCCTTGACGAATCGCCCGCAGGCACAGATCATCATCCTCATAGTTGCCCAGGCCAAACCGTTCGTCGAAACCACCAATCTCATCCAGGACGCTGCGTTTGGCAAGCAGACAGAAACCAACGAGCCGGCGTACCGACAGCTTGCTGCCTGCATGTGCCTCAACATGAGACTGTGAGAAGGCATCGAGCCCGGCCAGATCCGAATAGCTGACCGGGATGCGCTGATGTCCGCTGGAATAGTTCGTCACCGGGCCGACCATGCCGATATGCTCAGAGCTGTAAAGGGCCTGCAGCATATTTTTCAGCCAATCCTTCGTCATAATCGTATCATTGTTCAGAAACAGCACATTGTCGCCGGTGGCCAGCTCAATGCCCTGGTTGCAGCCTTTGGCAAAGCCAAGATTCTCCTCATTCTCATGCAAAATAACATCCGGCTGCAGCCGCGCATATCCCTGTGTCCCGTCTGTTGACCCGTTATCAATAATAATAATTTCGTGCTCCTCAGGTGTATGCCGGCGGATGCTCTCCAGGCAGCCAATTGTCATGGCGAGCTGGTTATGTGTCAAAATGACAATACTCGTTTTCATCGTTCACCTCATCGTTTCCGGAGCCAGAATGAAGCGCCGTTGCGGGGGACAACCTTCATGCTTCGTTCAGCAGTCCATAATGGATTTAAGATGGCGCTCAAGTCCGCATCATGCTCGACAAATGCGCTCGGAAATACAATCTCGAAGCCGCCCTGTCCGCCAAGCAGAAAGGATGCCAGCAAATACTGCTCGTTATAATACCGCTTCGTCCAGGCTTCGGGATAGTCATGCGGCAAATAGATATCATGGAATTGAACCAGTACGCCCGGCTTCAAATAGGGCAGTACCTCCAGCATAATAACCGTAACATCCGAATTCATGAACGCACGATGGCTGCTGTCAACGAACAGGATATCGTCCGCCTCCAGCGTCTCGAACAGGCTTATATCTACGCTCTCCGCACTGCTCCGGATCAGTACATCGCACAGCATGTCGATTTCAGCTCTTGGGGCAGGGTCAATGGAGGTAATCTGTGTATTTAATTGCAGGTCGGTGATCGCCTGTCTGGCGAATTTGGTCGAGTTTCCCGAACCGACCTCGATGAAGCGTTGTGGACGATACCGGCCGATAATGCCGTACAGCGCCGCGGCATCGAGTCCGGGAAACCAGGAGTTCAGCCATACTGGACGCCAGGGCGGATCACTCGCATACAGGTCAATGGCCGTCAGTTTCTCTGTATAAGTAAGAAAATGCCGGAGCAGTTCCCCGTACCGCTCCCTGCCTTCATTAATAATTTCAGACAGGCGGGGATGTACCGGCTTGCTCCAGCCGAACCGGGACGCGGGCTGGAGCGGATATTCAAAGTTTATTTCTGGACTCATGCTTACCCTCCGTTTTTGGCTTTGCCCGCCGCCTTGATTTCCACATACTTGTTACCCAGCTTCTTCTTGAAGTAATCCCGGTTGTACAGCATGCTCGGGTGTGAAGGATAGAAGGTGAGCGCCAGCTCATTATGGTAGTTGGCCTTCTGATGCTGACCGAGCCGGTCATAGCACAGGCAGAGCTGCAGATGGGGCAGCCATGTTGATGCTGCCTTATTGGTCATGCCCATATTGTCTTTAATTTCCGGCAGACGCACAGCGAGATCATACCAGTAGACCGCTTGATTGTAATCGCCGCGCTCGAACAGGTAAGCCCCCAGCCGGCAGCAGAATTCCGATCTCGGCTTGTCGTACAGCAGAGTCTTGCACAGCCACTGGAACTCCTCTTCCTTGTTGCCCTGCTTGGCCCAGCATTCCGCTCCCTTCAGGCAAGCCTGAAAGTTATCCTCTACCCACCCTTGGCCTGTAGCCAGAAAACGCCCATAGTAATCAACAGCTTCAGCATTGATGCCGTGATCCCTCAGTTCATTGGCGTAATAATACAAATCCCGCGGCGAGAATTCCTCCCCTTGCTCTGCCCGGTTGCGGTAAATACGTAAATTCCGGTCCGTATGCTCCTTATCCTTCTTGTGCGTAATACTGGCTTCACTCGGGAAGATGGGTCCGAATACCGCCAAGTATTCATGTACCGGACCAACCCACTGGAACTGGCGGTCGCGTCTGACCAGACGGTTGCGCCGCAGCGTGGAGATTACATTGCCTTCCCCGTCAAAGGCCAGATTGTAAGGCATGCTTACGCTGTTGTACTCCGGAGGGAGCGTCGTTTTCAGCTCGCGCAGCAGCTGCTGGTCCTTCTCTTCGATCGTGTCATCCGCATCCAGCCATAAAATATATTCCTTGGTCGCCTTGCTGAAAGAGTAATTGCGTGCGGCGGCAAAATCATCAATCCATTTAAAATTATAAATTTTGGCGCCAAAGCTCTGGGCGATCTCCTTCGTCTTGTCCGTCGAGCCTGTATCCGTAATAATGATTTCATCGGCAATGCCTGCTACGCATGACAAGCATTTGGCCAGGCTTTTTTCCTCATTGCGGACAATCATGCACAAGCTGATCGTAATCATACGTCCCTCCTGTCTGACTTATTCCAAGCCTCAATAATCATGACCGATTCCAGCTCTCCCGCTTCAAGCTCAGGCGACATATCCTCCACCGGATGATTGACGGCAAGCTTGGGCGTTACGGTTGTATTTACCGCAAGCTTCACCTCGACCAGCACGACACCCTCCGTATGCAAAGCGTGTTCAATTTGCCTGGGCGCCCGGCTGAAATCATCAATGGCAAAAGATTCCAACCCGTAGGCGCCCGCAATGGCGACGAGATCAGGGCAGCTATAGCTGTTCATCGTAGACTGGCGTCGTCCGTCAAAATACATATCCTGAAATTGCCGGACCATGCCCAGGTTGTTGTTGTTCATAACAAAGATCTTGATCGGCAGTCTGTGTCTGACCGCTGTATTCAGCTCCTGGATGTTCACCTGAATGCCGCCGTCCCCGGCAATGACAATAACGCGTCTTCCCGGAGCCGCCTTCGCTGCGCCGATTGCTGCCGGCAGCGCAAATCCCATCGCTCCCATGCCGCCTGCATTCAGGAGGCGCTGCCCTTCCCGCAAGCGGAACGACTGGCTGGCCCACATCTGATGCTGACCAACGTCAAGTACGATCAGGTCGCCATCTTGACTGCGGTCTGACAGCAGCTCCATGAACCGGTTCGGTTCAATGGCTCCAGCCGGCAAGGCAGGCGTTCCGCTCGGATATTTGGCCCGGTAACTGCCAATGACACCATGCCACGCAGAATAATCCTTCTGCGGCCTGCCATGCAGCGCTTTAAGCATCCGCGTCAGGAAGCTCTTCACATCTGCATGAACAGCCAGATCAACCCGTACCTTCTCGTTCAATTCCACAGCATCAATATCCACATGCACCTTCACGGCGGCACGCGCGAACGTATCCGGCATCGTCCCGGTCTGGCGTGTATCCAGACGCGAGCCGAGAATGAGCAGAAAATCACTGTTGGCTACCGTTAAATTGCTGTAGCGGTTGCCGTAGGAGCCAATGAGCCCTGCGCTGGCTGAATGTGTTCCGGGAAGAACGTCCAGTCCCAGCAAAGAATGCACCACCGGTATTCCGGTGCGTTCCACCAATTCGCGAAGCTCATCTGTTGCATTCGCGCACCGGACACCTCCTCCGACAAGTATGACCGGGCGGCTGGCCTGCTCCAGCAGCTTCAGCGTATGTTCAATATCACGGCTGCTGACCGGCTTGAGTGCAGTTTGCAGCTTCCGGTGCTCATTGCTGCCGAAGAAACTCTCCAGTTTCTCCGGATCAATCGCTGCCCGCTGAACATTCATCGGGAGGTCAAGCAGTACCGGTCCCGGTCTGCCGTGTCCCGCCAAAAATACGGCCTTCTCCAGTTCATAACGAATCCGCATGGGATCAGTTACCATTTCGGCATATTTAACGATCGGGCGGACGATGCTGACAATGTCCGTCTCCTGAAACCCGATTTGCCTGACCGGGCGGCTGCCCTTGTATTCATACGTATTCACTTGTCCGGTAATGAACAAGGCCGGGACTGAATCAAAATAGCAGCTTCCGATTCCCGTAAGCAGATTAAGAGCCCCCGGTCCGCTCGTTGCCATCGCGACCCCGAGCTTCCCGTTCACCCGGGCATAGCCCTCTGCAGCGAAAGCAGCGGATTGCTCATGATGCACCGAGACGCAATCAATATCCTCCCGGTCATAGGTTGAATCAAGCAGATGGGTGATTGCCCCTCCGATCATCTCGAAAATATGGCCCACTCCCTGCTTGCCAATAAAATCAATGACATAGTCGGAAAGCTTCAATCGGGTGTCCTCCTTCCCTGCTGTCAGATTGCCAAGCTGTTACCCGTCCTTTCCGTATTCGTCAATCTGATTCAGGCACAATGCTTTTGCAGGCAATCCCTTCCCCTGCTCCCTGAACCACTCTACTGTCTTCTCCAGCGCCCGCTCTACCTTCCACCGCGGATGCCAGCCAAGCTCCCGCCTTGCTTTGGAGCTGTCCAGCTTCAGGTCTGCCGCTTCATGCGGATGCGCATCCTGATCACGCTCATAGAAGGACGGGTCGCCCCACAGCTCCCCGGTCTTCGCAGCTATCCATTCCACATTGCGGACGCTCTCCTCGTCAGGACCGAAATTCCAGGCTCCCGCCGCGGCTGCTCCCTGCTCTGTCAGATGCTGTGAAAGCAGCATATAGCCGTGCAGCGGTTCCAGCACATGCTGCCAAGGGCGAGTCGCATACGGGCTGCGTATGCGCAGCTTCTGATTCCCTTGCAAGGCCCGGATACAATCAGGCAGAAGACGGTCCTCCGACAGATCGCCACCGCCGATGACATTACCTGCTCGGGCCGTCGCCACTGCAACCCCGTGCCGGTCATAGTTCTCCGGATTGAAATAGCTGCTCCGGTAAGCACTCGTAACCAGCTCTGAGCAAGCTTTGCTGTTCGAGTATGGATCATATCCCCCCAACGCGTCGTTCTCCCTGTAGCCCCAGTGCCATTCACGGTTCTCATAGCATTTGTCCGTCGTCACATTGACGACAGCACGGATGCTTGTGCTATTTTGTACCGCCTCACGGACCGCCTCCAGCACATGTACCGTTCCCATTACATTGACCTCATAAGTCTGGGCGGGGGCACGGTAAGATTGCCGCACCAGCGGCTGGGCCGCCATGTGGATCACCACCTCGGGCCGGGCCTCGCGAACCGTTCGGGCCAGCGCCGGATAATCGCGGATATCTCCGATGACGGACTTCATCCACGACCCTCCCTGGCAGCGAGCAAACAGGCCGGACTCATGAGCAGGCTCCAGCGCATAGCCGGTTACCTCTGCGCCCAGCGAATGGAGCCACAAGGAAAGCCAGCTCCCTTTGAACCCGGTATGCCCGGTCACCAGTACCTTTCGGCCGTTCCAGAAATTCGCCATATTCTCACCTTTTCACTTCGGTTATTTCCAGCTTGCCCGTCCTGAAGCCCACAGCTCCTCCAGGTAGTTTTTATCCCGCAGCGTGTCCATCGGCTGCCAGAAGCCGGTATGCTTATAGCCCATCAGTTGTCCTTCCCCGGCAAGCTGCCTGAGCGGGTTCTGTTCCCATACCTCGCTATCGCCTTCAATATAGTCCAGCACCTGCGGCTCCAATACGAAGAAGCCCCCATTCATCCAGCCACCGTCGCCGCGGGGCTTCTCCATAAAGCCCTTTACCTCAGGCGTATCCTCAAGCTGCAACGCACCGAAGCGGCCCGTCGGCTGAATCGCCGTCACAGTAGCCAGCTTTCCGTGTGACTTGTGGAACTCCACCAGCGCCTTGATATCGATATCTGCCAGCCCGTCCCCGTAGGTCATCAGGAATGGCTCTTGTCCTACATATTTCTGAATGCGCTTGAGTCTCCCGCCTGTCATCGTGTCCCGCCCTGTCTCCACCAGCGTCACCTTCCAAGGCTCCAAATAACGGTCATGGACGACCGTCTGGTTATGATTGCCGAAGTCAAAGGTAACATCAGTACCGTGCAAGTAATAGTGGGCAAAGTATTCCTTGATCACATGGCCCTTATAGCCGAGGCAGATTACGAACTCCCGGAACCCGTGCTTGGAAAATATATTCATGATATGCCATAAAATAGGCTTATCCCCGATTTCAATCATCGGCTTGGGCTTTAAATGTGTCTCCTCGCTGATGCGAGTACCGTATCCGCCGGCAAGCAGCACGACCTTCATGTTGCAGCCCTCCCCCCTAGAAGCTTGTGAAGCACATCCGCTATATACTGGAGCATAGGCTCAGTCAGCCCCGGATACACGCCAATCCAGAAAGTCTGGTTCATGATGATATCCGTATTTGTCAGCGGGCTGGCTACCCGGTGCACGATATCCTTGTAGGCCGGCTGGCGCAGCAGATTGCCGGCAAACAGCAGCCGGGTTCCGATCTTGTGTCCTTCGAGTGCCTGCACAAGCTCATTGCGGGACAACGGCGCCTGCTCCCTGACCGTAATCGGGAAGCCAAACCAGCTCGGGTCGCTGCCTGGTGTCGCTTCCGGCAGAATAAGCATATGTTCCAGTGGCTTCAGCGCCGCCTTCAAAAAGTTGAAATTGCGCTTGCGCTGCTCTATAAACAGGGGAAGCTTCTTGAGCTGCGCCGTTCCGACTGCCGCCTGCATATCCGTCACCTTGAGGTTGTAACCGATATGGCTGTATGTGTACTTGTGGTCATATCCGCACGGCAGCGTCCCCAACTCCCAGCCAAAGCGGCGGCCGCATGTATTGTCCTTGCCCGGCTTGCACCAGCAGTCCCTTCCCCAATCACGGAAAGATTCCGTAATTTTCTTCAGCCTGGGCTGGGACGTTAGTACAGCTCCCCCCTCGCCCATCGTAATGTGGTGTGCAGGATAGAAGCTGACCGTCGCCAAATCCCCGAAGCTTCCGACCTGCTGGCCCCCATACCGGGAGCCAACCGCATCACAGCAGTCCTCGATCAGCCATAAACCATACTTGTCGGCAATTCGCTTGACCTCGCTCAGGCCGAACGGATTGCCTAGTGTGTGTGCAACCATAATGGCCTTGGTCTTGCTGCTGACCGCCGCTTCCAGCAGCTTCGTATCCATGTTGTAGGTCGGGATATCGACATCGATAAATACTGGAACCATTCCGTGCTGAATCATCGGGTTAACGGTTGTCGGGAAACCAGCGGCAACGGTAATGACCTCGTCTCCCGGCTGCAACTGCCTGCTGCCAAGCTGAGGCGAGGTAAGTGTTGAGAAGGCAAGCAGATTGGCGCTGGAGCCGGAGTTGGTCAGCAGCGCATAGCGATGGTTCATACAGGATGCGAATTCCCGTTCGAACTGGCGGGCGTATCTTCCCTCTGTCAGCCAGAAATCCAGTGAGGAATCGACGAGAACCGACAGTTCCTCCGCATCAAATACTTTGCCGCTGACAGGAATGTAATCCTTCCCCGGCTGAAATGTCTGCTGGGGCCATTGGCTGGCATAATAATCTGCCGTCAGCCGCAAAATTTGCTCCCGCAGTTGTTGTCCAGATTCCTTCATGAAGTGCAGTTCCTCCTAGCGGACATTAATAATTGCAGCTTCGCAGCCCTTTTCTGCGAATAAGGCATAAACAGCTTTCTTTATGTATATGTAATCAGTAAAAATAGTTTACTGATTTTCCCAAGGAGGATGCAGATGACCTTTATCAGCGAAGAATTGGCGGCACGTTTTCACCATTTTGGCTCGCATACTTATGTCCAGGAGGGCGGGCAATTCGTCTATCCCGAAGATGTATCCGTCGGCAGCAATGTATTTATCCGTTCCCATTACTGGTTCAATGTCATCAGCCCGGGGTTAGGCACCAGCCCGAAGATTATTATCGGGGACGGTACGCAGTGCAATCTGGGACTGGTCATATCTGCGGTGAACCGGGTAGAGCTCAAGGCGAATGTATTGACCGGTCCCAATGTCTATATATCCGATACCGATCATCAATACCGTGAGGTCGGCATTCCGATTCACTCCCAGGGGATTACATCCTATATGCACCGTGTGGAAATCGGGGAAGGCGCATGGATCGGGGCCAATGCGGTTATTGTAGGCAATGTGAAGGTTGGCAAGGGCAGTGTCATTTCGGCCAATAGTGTCGTGACGGGAGATATCCCGGATTATTGTGTAGCCGGAGGCTCCCCCGCAAAAATTTTAAGAGTCTATGATCCTGCTTCCGGACAATGGCTGAGGACCCGTTCCAAACGGGAGGCTGCCCGAATACTGGATCGCAGAAAAGAGCAGCCGCTGCTTTCGATCTGCATTCCGACATATAACCGGGCGAGTGATCTTGAGCAATGCCTGGAATCGATCTATTCCCAGATTGGCGATACTGATCTTATCGAAGTGAGAGTAAGCGACAATGCATCCACTGATGCAACCCAAAAAGTGCTAAAACGATATGCTGAACAGTACCCAAGTTTTCACTACCAGCACAATGCTGAGAATATCGGCGCCGATCCGAATATTATGCATGTGCTCGGACAAGGCAAGGGGAAGTTCCTGAAAATTCAGGGAGATGATGATTTCTACGTTCCGGAAACACTCATTCCGCTTCTTCATGTGCTGCATACGTACAAGGATTGCTCCGTCATTCATATTGATCTGCTGCAACCAACCGGGGTTGTCGAAGGCGGCGAAGGGCTGGAAGCATTCTTGAATAAATCCTCTATCTACTCCTCCTTCATCTCTGCTACGATACTGCGGCGGGAGGATTGGGAGCGGATAGAGGACAAAGGTTTGTATCTCGACTCCTCCTTTAATCAAATCTATTGGCAGTACGCCATGCTGGAGCAAAATCCGAGATTTTGCGTGGTACACCGCAGCATGTTCACCTATGCCGGCAATGATACCGCCAGTTATAATTTCGGACGGGTGTTCATTGACAGCTACCAGCGGATTTTACAACATTTTGTGGGGCGCGGCTTATCCGGGGAAAGCATCCGGGCCGACAAGCAACGCGTCTTCTATTCCTTCATCCTGCCCTGGTTCCAGCGGTTTGCGTCCAGCGGCTCCGGGAAACTGGAAGGCTTTGAAATTTATTTCAGCCAGCATTATGGCAACGAGCCCTATTACCCTGAAGCCATGCAGCAGATTCAGCTTATTGCAGCGAGACACGCTTCTTTGTAATGACTCGCACAGCTCAACATGGTTGAAGTTCCATTATCCGGTCATCAAACACGAAGAACCCTCTGAAAACTGCAGCTTTCAGAGGGTTCTTCTATGTATCCGGATCAAGGAGATTTGAGAAAGCGGAAATATTTGGCCTGACCGATTGTAACGCTTACTTTATTGAAGAATACTGGCGGCTGTGCTATAGAGGAACGCTTCATTTTGGAAGGCGCAGCCTCCTGCAAAACCTCCTCGGTAATTTCGATCCGAGGCCGGCGGGAATACTCTGCTGTTTTTTCCTCGACGACTTGCCAGTCCTGCATATGCTGCCACTCCATATACTCCCTGTCTTTCTGTTTTTCTTCCTCATCTTTAATAATTTCAAAATCCTCAAAACTTTCATGAATCTTCTGATCCCGGCTGCCGGATTCTTTCTGGTAATTGGAAGACTCCTTGCAGACCTCACTTTTGTTCGCCGGCTGCATATAGCAGGAGCTCAAATAGTTCAGGCTTTCCAATGTCCGCTCTGCGCAATATCGGTTTTGCAGCGGTTTACGTGCCAATAGAGCCTGGAACTGTTCCATTTCAGGCACCATCTCATGTTGCTGACATATGCTGTTTTGCTCTGATCCGGCAGCGCTTTTTCCTGTAACGGCATCCATACAGGCAATGGAGTTCTGCTTTCTCTGGCTCTGGACGTGAAGCTGGACCAGGGTATGCAGCATATTCATCATTTGAAATTCGAGGAGCCGGTTTTCCCTGTCCGGGCCTTCACTGACCCGTTCTGCCAGTCCGCTGCAAATATGAATAACTGAGGCGGTCAACCGCTTGAGAGAATGTTTATATTCGGATGCTGTATTAGTCTCCACAGTCTCAACCCTCTTCTCCTTCCATTGTACGTTGCACACCGTTATTGACGCTTTCCCTTGTGCCAGTCCTGCTGCTTATCCCCATTCATCATATTCATCCCATTGCGCATACTTCATATCCTCAAGATCGTCCTGCTCCTGATAGCGGCTCTTCTTCGGCTTATTAAATTTGCTCTTGTATGACCCGTCTGTAATCGGGCAGCTAGCCCGGCCATCCAGCCCTTCCAGGTCCAATTGAAGTACAGTATCCAGCTTTTTGAGCAGCATCCATTCTGCCATTACGACCGAATCCATGAACTGGATGACTGAATGATTAAATCTGATAATATCTTCAACCGAAGAAGCCCCGCTGCCCAGATTCTCTTCTGAAAAAGTACGGATATGCTCCGCTTCAGTATCCAGCAATCTCGAAAGTGCTTTTTCTTCCGAAGCAATGGATTCGATCAGATGAGATACTGCTTCGTTCATTGTTGGAATGGGCTGAGAAGATAACTTTCCTTTGATATCCATCTTGATCCTCCTTTGCTCCTACTCTTCGATACACTCCTCACTAAATTCACAATGTTCTTCCAGCTTCAGCACATCCTCCAGCTTAAAGTGGAGCAGCATCTGGTTTTTTATTACATTCCGGAGCATCCGGTCCACACTGTCATTGATTTTGATGGCATCTCCGAGGCTGAAGCAATGCTCATGGATAACCTTTTGCAGTTTTTCCGCTTCCGCATTGATAATATGGGACAGACCGATTTCTTCGAGGGCGATAGAAGTCAGAAGAAGATTGATAACCTCCGGCCTTTTTAAAATTATTTCAGGTGTAATATCTGGAACATTCGGCATACTCATAACTTCCATCTCCCTTTCATTATGTAATGCGCCTCGTGGCATCTCCCGCTTTTCGCCGACATACTTTGCTGGTATCAAGAAATTAGGCCGATCTATTATTCTACAATCATATATATGAACAGTTTGTTTAATCCATGAACACAACCTTATGAAAATAATTAAAAAAGACGTATGAAGGACAGATCCGCTTGCGATCATCGTCCTCACACGCCTTCGAAAATTGATATTTACTCAGCCTGTAATTGTAACCGATACATGTGAAAGAACAGTATCCAGCTTTTGCTGCAGTAATATTTCCTTTCTTACGACCTCCTGCAAAGTCCGGCGGACACTTTCATCAATGGCCAGCAAATTCGACAGGGTTGCTGGCGGCGTCAGGCCTGGGCCTAAGGTTCCGACAACAAATTGAATTTTCTCTGCTTCCGCGTTAATAATATGGGCCAGAGCCAGCTCCTCCAGAGCAATGGAGGCCAACAGCAATGATACGGTCTGGCCAATCGTGATTGAAATCGTTGGCGTAATATTAGGTATGGACGCTTGGGACAAGCAAATCACCTCGCTACAAGTTTTAGAAAGCTAAATGTGCTCGAAGAACACTGTTAAGCACGGGTTCAATATTCAGCCGTTGTAAAAATTCCCTTTCTGTTTTTTCTTATGTATATGACGTAATGCTTATCTTTCTGAACCAAAAAAAGTTCTGTGATGCAAATGAAATAAAAAGCAAGCCATACCTGGACGCAGTATGGCTTGCTTTCAATGAATCGTTATTAGCTGATGGCTACCCCTGCGCTTGCATATCCCGCAATAGTAGTTGCCAGTGTGATACCGGCAGTTGTAACTGAGAACACCAGCAACAAACGAGTTTGTGCAGTTACAGGAATCGCGAGCCCTGTAGCAATGTTATTAATTGTAGTACCGATATTGATTAATCCAGTCAGTGTAGGGAGTGTTACAATAGCACCCGGAATCGGACTAAAGATATTGTTTGGTGTAGTGGAGCTATAAAGTTGAGCTGTGACTGTTGCGGAACCGAGGAGTGTAATGGCTGCTGTCACACTGAAAAATCCTGCGATCGAGGTAATGACCCCATCACGTGGTACAGAGTATGCAAAGTTAAGCAGCGTTCCAGCGGCGCCAGTAAGGTCGATCGTTGTTCCGACAAGAGTAACGCCAGCAACCGAGCTGCCAAAGCCCACAAGACTTGTCGTTCCAACCAAACCGCCTACCAGAGTTGTCAGAATGGCAGGAATTCCCGACGCATAAGGAATAATAGCACTGGAACCAGCGACCCCTGTTACTCCCGTGGCTCCGGTCGCTCCGGTTGCTCCTGTTGCTCCGGTTGCTCCGGTGGCTCCCGTGGCTCCCGTCGCTCCGGTGGCTCCCGTGGCTCCCGTGGCTCCGGTGGCTCCGGTCGCTCCCGTGGCTCCTGTCGCTCCCGTGGCTCCTGTCGCTCCCGTGGCTCCCGTGGCTCCTGTCGCTCCGGTGGCTCCTGTGGCTCCGGTTGCTCCGGTGGCTCCCGTGGCTCCGGTGGCTCCCGTGGCTCCGGTTGCTCCGGTGGCTCCCGTGGCTCCCGTGGCTCCCGTGGCTCCCGTGGCTCCGGTCGCTCCGGTGGCTCCCGTGGCTCCCGTGGCTCCGGTGGCTCCCGTGGCTCCCGTGGCTCCGGTCGCTCCGGTCGCTCCCGTGGCTCCCGTGGCTCCCGTGGCTCCGGTTGCTCCCGTGGCTC
Source organism: Paenibacillus pinihumi DSM 23905 = JCM 16419 (assembly GCF_000422505.1). GTDB lineage: Bacteria > Bacillota > Bacilli > Paenibacillales > Paenibacillaceae > Paenibacillus_D > Paenibacillus_D pinihumi. Next base: position 306,475 of record NZ_KE383866.1, read on the forward strand.
CGGTTGCTCCTGTCGCTCCTGTCGCTCCGGTTGCTCCGGTTGCTCCTGTGGCCCCAGCTCCTGTTGCTCCTGTTGGTCCTGTTGGTCCCTCGGCAGGCCCTGTAGGTCCAGTTGGTCCCGTCGGTCCTAACAAAGTAGCGGCACCCAAAGCACTATCCAGTTTAGATTGGAGAAGCAGCTCTTTTTTGATTGTGCTGTCTAATGTTGCTCTGACACTCTGGTTAATGGCAAGAACGTCACTGATTGTCGCACCAGGACCTGTAATGCCGGGAAGTGTACCCAGGACGAATTGAATCTTCTCGCCCTCTGCATTAATAATATGGCTTAAACCGATCTCCTCCAGCGCAATAGAGGACAGAATTAAGTTAATGGCATCTTCTCTGGTTATTGTAATGTTGGGACTAATATTAGGGATATTAGGTTGAGACATGATTATCCAGCTCCTTCTCCAATGTAATTCTTTACAAACTATTCCTTAGCCTTTGTGAAGGAAACAGTTTCCCAAAATTTTGTTAGCCCAAAGCTGATACCGAAGCATTTCCTGCTGTAGCTGTCAACCGCTCAATTCCTGCAAAAAACTCCGCTCCATCTGATTTTCACTGTTCTTATTGACATAACAATGAGAATACAATGAAATAAAATGAGTTTAAGGAGCGGGAGCAATGAGGGACCCTTCACTATCGCTGTGCATGATTGTCAAAGATGAAGCAACCTCAATCGGTCGTTGTCTTGACAGTGTCAAAGATGTCGTGGATGAAATTGTTATCGTAGATACTGGTTCCAGCGATTCTACTGTTGAAATTTGTAAGGCCTATGGTGCAATCGTACACACCTTTACGTGGAACGAAAGTTTTGCTGAAGCACGCAACTACGGACTGGACCGTGCAAGAGGCGAGTGGGTTATGTGGCTGGATGCAGACGAACAATGTGCAATTTCTGAATTGGACAGGTTTCGAGAGCAGCTAAATCATGATACAGAACTTGTATATGCAGTCCATCTGCACAATTATATTGGCCCCGATATAAATCCGGATCGCGCCTTCCACATTACACAACCGAGGTTGTTTCGCAACCATCGCGGCTTCAAATTCACCAACCGCATCCATGAAACTTTGAACTTGAATGATGCGGCTCCACATCTTTGGAACCAGCAGAATATTAATCTTATTCCTGCAGTTATCCATCATTACGGATATATGGATGACGCAATTTCTGCTAAAAACAAAGTCCAGCGGAACATAGCCTTGCTTCAACGTGAAATCAGCGATCAATCGCACTCACCATGGATGGAATACCATTTGGCTGTTGAATACGCCCGCTTACAATATTATGAAGAAGCGTTTAAATACGTGAACCATTCTATAGCCCGTTTTATTGAAAATCAGCTTATGCCTCCTTCGCTTCTATACCGGCTCAAATATTCCGTGTTAATTGCTTCAGGGAATTTGCAACCCGCAAGAGATGGGATCGATAAAGCACTGCTCCTTTATCCTGATTACGTGGATTTGCATTTTTATAAAGCTCTTATTCTGTATTTAATGAGCAGATTTGATGAAGCTCTGGATCAATTCGATAACTGCCTGGAGATCGGGGATCAAATTACATCCCATTTGTCTCTAAAAGGGAGCGGAAGCTTCCAGGCCTGGTACTACAAGGGTCTTTGTTATCAGGAATTGGGACAGGTGAGCAAAGCTATCCAGGCCTATCAGAAGGCAGCAGATCTATCTTGCGGCCATGAGCCGGCCATGCTTGCATTAAAGAAACTGCATCATACGGATGCCGCCGAATAATAGTGGTTCCTGGCATTCATTTTTCTGCAACAACCAATCCTTGTTTGAAGAGTGGTATGTGATAGACTGATCGATTTTATTAGAAAAAGACTGCCGGTATCAGTCACCTGAGAACGGCAGTCTTTTCATTCAAATCTAGCTTAATCTGATAATCGATATTCCAGTAGGTGCTGACGAGGCCAAAGTTGCAGTAGCAAGCAATCCGAACAATTGAAGTTCAATTGTCGAGTTCGGCGTAGGGACATTTACGATAAAGCTCGCATTGAACGCTGTTAAACTTATTAACGGTGCAATGACAGACTGTGGAACAGATGCGCCGTTCAATGCAACCCTTGAGCTTACCAGCAGCCCCGCTGTCAAGTTAATAGAGTACGAAATATAGTAGTTACCCGGATTGGCAAGCGTAAATACGGTGTTGGCTCCATTGACAGTGATGCCTGGTCCAATAACCTGGTTATTCGGAACTGGTACGTCTGTACCTCCAAGAACTACGGCAATAAGTGTTCCACTGGTATTGCTACCGAATCCGGAGTTCGCTGTCAAACTTGTACCTGTTACACCTGTAGCTCCTGTGACTCCCGTGGCTCCTGTAACTCCCGTGGCTCCTGTTACACCAGTAGCTCCCGTAACTCCTGTCGCTCCTGTTACACCCGTAGCTCCCGTATCTCCTGTTGCTCCGGTTACACCCGTGGCTCCCGTAACTCCTGTCGCTCCGGTTACACCCGTGGCTCCGGTATCTCCTGTCGCTCCCGTTGCTCCTGTTGCTCCGGTTACACCTGTGGCTCCTGTGGCTCCTGTTGCTCCTGTCGCTCCGGTTACACCTGTGGCTCCTGTTGCTCCTGTCGCTCCGGTTACACCTGTGGCTCCTGTTGCTCCTGTCGCTCCGGTATCTCCTGTTGCTCCTGTTGCTCCCGTTGCTCCAGTGTCTCCTGTTGCTCCCGTAACCCCTGTCGCTCCGGTATCTCCTGTTGCTCCCGTATCTCCTGTCGCTCCTGTTGCTCCGGTACCACCTGTTGCTCCAGCTGCCGCAAGAAGCAAGTAGTCCGGCGAAGTTCCTGGTGTGCCTGTCGGTGGAGC
>NZ_KE383866.1:310501-310888 GCF_000422505.1 Paenibacillus pinihumi DSM 23905 = JCM 16419
GCTCCCGTTGCTCCAGTGTCTCCTGTCGCTCCCGTTGCTCCGGTATCACCTGTTGCTCCCGTTGCTCCGGTGGAACCTGTCGCCCCTGTCGCTCCAGCTGCCGCAAGAAGCAAGTAGTCCGGCGAGGTTCCTGGTGTGCCTGTCGGTGGAGCTGTCACCACGATATACGTGCTGCCATTAAATGTCACAATCTGGCCTACCGGATAACCCGGAGCTGCCAGCGGATCAAATACTACTGCTCCCCCAAGCCCTATTCCTGTCGCTCCCGTTGCACCAGTATCTCCTGTCGCTCCCGTTGCACCAGTATCTCCTGTCGCTCCCGTTGCACCAGTATCTCCTGTCGCTCCCGTTGCTCCAGTGTCTCCTGTCGCTCCCGTTGCTCCAGTG
>NZ_KE383866.1:311105-480751 GCF_000422505.1 Paenibacillus pinihumi DSM 23905 = JCM 16419
CCTGTTGCACCAGTATCTCCTGTCGCTCCCGTTGCTCCTGTGGAACCAGTAGCACCTGTAGAGCCTGTTGATCCTGTCGCTCCCGTCAAAGAACCAATTGCTTCAATGCGAATATCTGCCGAGCCTTGGGTAACAGTAATAGCCAGCGTGTCGGAAAGGAAGTTAATACTGTCTCCAAAACCGACTGTCGCTGCGCCCGTTGCACTTCCGGAAATACCGTTAACGGTGAATAAGGTTTCCCCGGTTGCAAACGCGCCTGTAGCTCCTGTAGCACCTGTCGGGCCAGTAGCACCTGTCGCTCCCGTGACCCCTACTCCGGTTGGACCCGTCGGACCGCCAAAAGGACCTGTTGGACCTGTTGGTCCAGTCGGACCGGACAGCACAGATGCATTCAAGGCACTATCGAGCTTGGATTGCAGGAGAAGCTGATTTTTGGTTGCACTGTCAAGTGTGGCGCGAACGCTTTGATTCACTGCCAATATATCACTGATCGTTGCTGGCGGACTTGATACCCCTGGCAGTGTTCCCAATACAAATTGAAGTTTTTCCCCTTCGGCATTGAGAATATGGCTTAGTCCTAATTCCTCCATCGCGACGGAAGACAATATGAGATTAATAGCGTCTTCTCTTGTCAGCGTAATCGTGGGAGTAATATTAGGAAGATTAGCTTGCGACATGAATCTACCTCCCTATTGCGGTAATTAGTGGTGCACAACATAGGATATGGCAACCTTAAACCAAGTGAACCGGGGCAATTCCATCATTTGCTAAATTTTAGGTGAATACTAGAAGCCCCTGATCGATCCTACTATTACCGCCCTAAGGAGGGCTAATTGTTATTGTTGTACCCTGATCTAGCAAATTTCAAATCCATTAACCATACTTCCACTTGGTTTCATCCCTGATCCGTATCCAGTCCTCCCAATCTTTCGAGGGCTTCCCCGTATTCCGGATATAATTCAAGGGACTTCCTATAGTGAATTCGTGCACCGTCTCTATCTCCAACCGATTCCCTGCAGCGGCCGATAAGATACAGCGCGTGGAAGCTCCCAACTCCTTTTAGAATCAGATAAGGCAGCCGCTGCTCCCCAAGCTCAAGGCAATGACGGAAAGCCGTCTCGGCATCCCGATATCTCTCCTTCATGAATAAAATCAAACCCCTGTAGTAATGAAGATCCGTGTAATCCGGATAAAGCTGAATTGCCTTCTCAATCCCCTGCTCTGCGGTTCCGATGCTGCCCAGCGCCAGCAAAATATCATATTTCATCTTATAGATAAGCGATGGGGGGAGCTTGCCCGATTCCACAAACCGTCTGATGGATGTATTTAAATTTTCAAAGGCCGCCTCGTATTGCCCGACCCGGTAATATTCACTGGCCAGATGATAATCTACCCACGGATTGTAATCCTCACCGATCTTCTCCCGCTCCAGCAAAGATACATTGCGCTGATGCTTATTCTTCTGTACGGTGATGGCATCCATATAACCATAATGATGAATACGTGCCGGAAGCTGCCGCAGCTCCAAAGCATCATCCGGCAAATGTCCGACCTGAAGCTGTTCATGAATGGCACCCGCAAACCGTAATCCTGCTCCATTGCGAAAGACCCTGTGCTGTGCAGCCAGATAGGAGCGGTTGGGATCGGCAGGAGCGCTGCCGAAATAGTTGATAATCGGGATCGCCCACAGCAGCGGCTTGCCCTGTTCAAGGCTGCTCCGCCACAATCCGGCATCCTCAACCTCAAGTTCTTCATCGGCATCCAGCCACACTATCCATGTCCCCTGCGCCTTGTCCAGACCATAGTTGCGCGCATCGGCAAAATTGTTCGTCCACCCGAACTCATAAATCCTGGCTCCATGCTCCAGACAAATTTCTTTTGTCCTGTCGGTTGATCCGGTATCGACAATAATGATTTCATCAACATGCTTTTCAGCCTGCTTCAAGGTACGGCCAATGACCGCTTCCTCATTTTTAACAATCATGCACAGTGAAACCTGGATGTTGTCACTCAAATGCTCTCCCCCTTTTAGCCTCTTCTTGAAGTAATATAAAAAAGCGCCTGGTCATATGCATGTATTTGAAAAAACAATCGTGCAGACAGGGAGGTGCTTCTGTTGACCCGCTCAATTGCAGATCGAACCCGATTAAATAACGGCACAGAGATGCCTTGGCTTGGCCTTGGCGTCTGGAAGGTCAAGGAGGAAGAAGAGCTTCTCCGCTCCGTACTCACCGCGCTGGACCACGGATACCGGAGCATAGATACGGCAGCCGTATACGGCAATGAAACAGAGGTCGGAAAAGCGCTGCGGGAGTCAGGAGTGCCGCGCGAGCAATTGTTCGTGACGACGAAGCTGTGGAATACAGAGCATGGATATAACCGTACGATTAGCGCCTTTGAACAGAGTCTGGACCGGCTGAAGCTCGAATATATCGATTTGTATCTGATACACTGGCCGGTCCGAAATCAATTTACAGAGACATGGAAAGCCTTTACCAAGCTGTATGAGGAGGGAAGAATCCGGGCAATCGGGGTAAGCAACTTCCAAATTTATCATCTGGAAGAGCTTATGGCATCAAGCGGCGTCATTCCGGCGGTGAACCAGATCGAGCTCCATCCACGGCTTACGCAGAAGCCGCTGCTGAACTTTTGCAACGGTCATGGAATTCAGGTAGAAGCCTGGAGCCCTCTCATGAGGGGCAGACTTATGGATGAGCCGCTGCTGGCCCGACTGGCAGACGAGCATAACAAAACGGTAGCGCAAATCATACTGCGCTGGAATCTTCAGCTTGGCATTGTAACCATCCCCAAAACGGTTACAGAAGCACGAATTATAGAGAATGCGGATATTTTTAATTTTGAGCTGCCTGATGACGCGATGCTTGCCATTGATGCGCTTAATCAGGAGATACGGACAGGGGCACACCCGGACTTTTTTGATTTGCCGAAGTAAGGTTCGAATGGCTGCCTCCGAAAACAAAAGCCCTCATTGCATTTTAAGCAAAGAGGGCTGATTCTCATTGTAAATAGATATGTTACTTTGGTATTGACCTTGCATCGGACTGATGATGAACTGCCCGCGCCTTGCGCTGTGGCAGCAAATTCCTCCCGATAACACCAAGCAGAATACAGAGACCGCCGACATAATGGAACCATTCCATCTGTTCATTCAGAACCATGACTCCCGCCACAATCGAGATCAGCGTCGCCAGGTTGGCGAAGACGCTCATTTGGGAGGCTTCAAGCTTGGACAAGGCATAATTGGACAGGTAAGAGGTCACAAGAGACGACAATATGCCCAGGTACAATATCGCCAGCAGAAACGGCAGCTTCGCAAACGGAGCAAAGTAGTGTCCGGTTGTTCCCTGGCGAATGTGCTCACCCAGCGCCAATACATTAAAGAGCACAAAACCTGCTGCTGTCATCACATATGTCAGTGTGAAAACATCCCATTTTTGTCCCAGCTTGCGGGCCATCACGTTATAGCCTGCGGAGGATAGCGACGACAGCAGGATCAGCACACTCCCGATCAGGCTTGAGGTACTCATATCCAGCCCCTTGAGCATAAAAATGAACATAACGCCGAATACGGAAATCAGCGTAGCCGCAAGCTGCCAGCCGCCGGTCCGCTCCTTAAGAAAATAGGCGGCAAGCAGCATCGTAAAGATCGGGATCGCTGCCTGGATAATTCCCGCTTCCGAGGTCGTTGTGTACACCAGCCCGAACACCTGGAACGTAAAAAACAGAACAGGATACAATAAAGCGAGCGGTAAAATGCTCCATAAATCCTTGCTCCAGTTGATTTTAAGCTTCACCCAGCCAAATAGGACAGGCACTGTAGCCGCTGCAAGCGATAATGTAAAACGATGCGCCAAAATATCCAAAGGCCCTGCATCCTTTAGGGCAATTTTAACAAAAATAAATGAAAAACCGATAATAACCGAATAAATTAATGCTGCGATATATCCGCTGGTCCGGTTTTGCTTCATCTTACTCACCTTCTGTCTGTTGTAATCCTTACGGACTCTCAACCATATTCATGCTGCGCAGCATCCATGCTTTAATCTTACCCGGCTACTCCCATGTGGTACAATAACAGAAAACATGATCTGTACCGATACAGATGTTGGACTGAGGGATACGATGACTAAATATATGAAGCTTCTTGCGGATTTGGAAGCATGGATCGATAGCGGGAAGCAAGGGGAAAAGCTCCCCTCCATCCGGATGCTCGCCGATCAATACGGCTACAGCCACAGCACAATTATTAGAGCGCTGCAGGAGCTGGAGCAGCGCCATCTGATTTATTCCATTCCCAAGAGCGGGTACTACATTGTCAAAAGCAGGACTAAGGCTAAGGCACAGCATGACACTTCCGGTGTGCTGGATTTTATATCCGCCTCACCCGACCCGGACATTTTTCCCTACGTGGATTTTCAGCATTGCATGAACAAAGCGATTGATACTTACCGCAGCGAGCTGTTCATGTATGGGACACCCAGCGGCCTCCCGGCCTTGATTCAGGTCATCCAGAAACAATTGACGGCCTTTCAGATTTTTGTAAATACCAGTCAGATCGTCATTACTTCCGGTGTGCAGCAGGCACTGGCCATTCTGAGTGAGCTTGAGTTTCCCGATGGCAGGCAGAAGGTGCTGATTGAACAGCCGAGCTATCATTTGCTAATTGATCTGCTGGAGACACGGGGCATTCCGGTGCTTGGAATTAACCGGACGGCGGAAGGTATCGACCTGATTGAACTGGAGCGCCTCTTCCGCACAGAAAGCATCAAATTCTTTTATACGATTCCCAGGTTCCACAATCCGCTAGGCAGCTCCTACGATGAAGAGACCAAGCGGAGGATTGCAGGCCTGGCCGAGCAGTATAACGTCTATATCGTCGAGGATGACTACATGGGCGACTTTGAGCAAAATTCCAAGTCCGATCCTATTTATGCCTATAGCCAAACTTCCCGTGTTATCTATCTGAAAAGCTATTCCAAAATTATATTCCCCGGCCTGCGGGTAGCAGCAGCTGTACTGCCTGAGCCGCTAATCGATGCCTTCACCCGCTACAAGCGTATTCTGGACATTGACAGCGCAGCGATGTCCCAGGCAGCCCTCGAGATTTATATCAAAAGCGGTATGTTTGCGCGCCACCGGACACGGGTTATTTCCTCTTATGCGGAAAAAGCACGTACGCTGGACATTGCCTTGAAGCAGTTGGCCGTGCTACACCCTGAGCTGGTTGCGTATTCTACCCCCGCACAGCCAATGATCCACAATCATTTTGTGCTCAAAAAAAGAGCGCTGACCGATAAGCTGATCAGCGCTCTGAAGCAAAAATCAATATTAATCGGCTCGATTAACAGCCATTACTTGCACGGCTTTGAGCAGCAGCCGATTGTGAAGCTGAATGTCTCCCAGCTTGCCGCCGGGCAAATCCAGACAGGAATGGAGCAGCTTTCCGCTGTGCTCGCCCGGATGAACGCTTAAAGCAGCGGCTGTGGATTGCGCTCCAGCAGCCCCGCTCCATATACCTGGCCAAGCTGCAATTCCGGCATATGAATGTAACCAATGTAGCAGCCGCATTTCTTCATGCCGCAAGCCCGCTCCTGTGATAGTCCCTCCAGCCCGTCGCGGTACAGGTTGCCGATAACCTTGCGGTCCTTGTAGCAGCGCTTGACCTGGCCTGAGCCCTGGACATAAAATACTTGCGATCCGGCCTGACAGGACTTGCCGAGGCTCTCATAATCCGGGATATTCAGGCTGAAATACGGGTCTACCTCTTCCAGAGAGCGGATCTCCCCGGCCGTGTAGCGGTTGCCGTTATCCTTGAACGCATTGATCCACAAGTAAACATCCTCCGGCAGCGCCCGCCGCAGTGAGGCTATCGAATCAAAAGCGCTGCGGACACCAACCGATCCAACACTGAAGCGCAAGCTGCGGTTATATAACTCCATACACTGCGAGACAAACCGCGCCTCTTCTGTCTGCCCCGGATGATAGGTAGCCCAGAAGGACACCTTCTCCGGGTTCAGCCGCTCTGTCCACTCCAGCTTGACGGAAAGGTTGGTCTGCACGGATATTTTCTTAATATGCTTCATGTCCCCCAGCTCGACCATGGCCTCCCTGTACCAGCGGTGAATCAATGCCTCGCCATAGGGGTTGAAAAAGATGGACAACTCATGGCCAAGCTGCTCCTGGGCACGGACCCAATCCATGAACTGCTCCAGCTGGCCCCTGTCACGGGCGAGTGTGTCCTTGCTGTCGACATTTTTGCTGAACGGACAGTATGGACAGTCATAGTTGCAGGAGGATAAGGACCCGCGGTAATACAGAACGGCCTTCATACGACGACATATCCTTCCATACGCTCCCGCACCTCATCCGAAATCAGCCAGTCGCCGATTGCATCTGAATAAGCCAGACCCTCGTCTGTCAGCCGCAGAATGCCGTTCTCTACTGATGCAAGCTCAGCCGCAAGCAGTCTTTCCAGCTGCGGGATATCGTCCAGCACTCCGGTGCCGAATCGCAGCCCGTAATCCGCCAGGGTGAGCCCTTCCTTATGCAGCAGTGCCTTGAGCAGGAAGCGAAGCCGCTGCTCTGTCCCGTCCAATATAAATCCATAATCCGCTGTGCGGTAACTCGCCGCGGATACATAATCCGCGATAATGCTCTGCGTGGCTGCACGGCTGACACCATATCTGGAAGCATAATGCACGCCTCTTGTATAGGAGCGGGCGCCGCAGCCCAGTCCGACCATGCCTTCCTCCTGGCAGCTGTAGTCCAGCACCCGTTTGCCGCCTGCAGCTGCAGGCTTGGCAAAACGGCGCATCGAGAATTGCTCATAGCCGCGGGAGAGCAGCAGGTCACGGGCGGCATAGTAGCATTGCAGCCGAATATCCCCGCCCTGCTCCCTGATTTGCTCCGGCTTCACAATCGTATGCTCGCGCGTATAGAGCGGATAGATGAACAGCTCGCCCGGCTCATAGCTCAAGGCGCGCTCTACAGAATAGAGCCAGGACTCCACGGTCTGGCCCGGCAGTCCGTAGATCAGGTCCAGATTAAGCAGCGGAAATTGAAAGGCCGCAAGCTTCTCCAGCGCCGCCTCTACCAGGCTCGGCTTTTGCGGACGGTAGATTGCGGCGGACTCCGCCTCGACGAAGCTCTGGATGCCCATGCTCACCCGGTCGACATGATGCGCCTTGAGGATGCGCAGCCGTTCCTCCGTTACCGTATCCGGTGATGTTTCCACGGAAATTGACGCCAGCTGCGGATTCAAGCCCATCGTGTGCTCCGCGATATGAAACAGCCTCTCCAGTTGCCCCGGCTCCAGAAGCGTCGGCGTTCCTCCGCCAATCGCGAATCTGGCGAAGGGTTTCCCGTGCAGAAACTCCGCCCATTGTCCGGCCTGGCGCTCCAGCGCATCCACATATTCCTTATGGACATCAGCGCGCCGGTCAGGCAGCGTAAACAGATTGCAAAATCCGCAGCGCACCGCGCAAAACGGAATATGCATGTACAAAAAGTAGGTGTCTGCCTGCTCGGCCGCCCACAGATCGGACAGTGGAAGCCCCGGCTCAATTGGCAGGTAGGCAGTTTTATGCGGGTAAGAATACAAATAAGAGCGGTATGGAGCAGCAGCCAGCCCCTCGGCCCACTGTCTTGGCTCCACAGCCGCCCCGTCGTGGCGGACGGACATGCGATCCCCTCCTTGACTGAATAGCGGGCGGATCTACCGCCGCCTGATACATGTATTGCCATCTATAATGGCTCAAAATCGATAGTTGACACGAAACGATGAAGCAACGCTGCGAGAAACTCCGATCGCAGTTGTTCCCAGATTTCCTGTATTCCTCCCTGTACGTGGTTGAAATCTGCGAACAAAGGCGACCGCTACACTTCTCCAGCCTCCCTCTTTCCCTCCGCTCAAGCTACTTCTAGTGGTCAACAACTGCTTCTTAAATTGAGCCACTTATATAGCAATTGTTACAGGAAAAATTCTCGATAAGGTACGTTCCATACGACGTCATGCGCCAGCCGGTGCCCCTGATAGCCATCCTCCCCATAAGCCGTTCCATGGTCTGAGAAGGCCATGCAGAAGGCCGGTCCGCGATCCCGCATGGCGTCGAATAACGGGCCGAGCTGCTGATCCACATACCGGATTGCCGCCCGTTGGGTATCTACCGAATCATGCCGGGCGCCCGGAACAAAATAATGATTCGGGCCATGAATGGCCGAAACATTGAGAAACAGGAACAGCCGCTGCTTCGGATCAGCCTCCCTCAGCAATTTCAAGGCATGACCAACCTGATGTTCAGTCGAGCGGGGGTTCGTCACCCCGAAGGTCATGCGCCAGTAGCTCTCCTGGAAGTAGCCCGGCAGCACTCTGGCCAGCGGCACCTTCTTGGTAAAAAAGATCACCCCGCCGATGCAGATCGTCCGGTAGCCTTCCGACTGCAGGCCGGATACGATATCCGGCGTATCGAATAACCAGGTGCGGGGATCGGTGCGCAAACCGGTATTTTTGGAGTGAAACAGTCTGACATGCGTGCTCTTGTCAGTATTTGCAGGTGTAGGCAAAAAACCGCCGAAGAAAGCATGATGCGCCGCATACGTAAAGCTGCCGGGAGTGTGGCGCTTCTCCCAGGGGCCGCTCCCGCATAAATTCGGGCAATTCGCCTCTTCCAGCTTTGCAGCATCATAGCGCAGCGTATCCAGCGTAATCATCAAAATATCATGGCTGCCGACAACCTGATTCATATCTGTAATCATGCCTGCCCATCCTTTATTCATATACTTGCGCAGCTAATCAGCCGCGCTTGCAGTAATGACCTGTCGCATTTCATGGCTTCATCTGCCATTCGTAGGGATTCAACCCCTCATGCGCAACCCGGTACAGCAAATCACCGAACGGATTGACATCGATGATATAGGGACGCCGGGAGCCTGAGCGGACAAGCACATCAATGCCTGCAACCGTCGAATCGGGAAAGGCGGCGAGCGCTGCTTCCGCGATCTGCGAGGCCTGCTCGATATGCTCTAAAGGCAAGCCCGTCTGCTCGACTGGCAACCGCCGGTTGCGCAAGTGCAGATTCGTAATCGGGGAACGGCTCAGCCGTGCGATCCGATGACACGCTCTGCCTGCTACAACAAGCTGGCGGATATCGAATGAGCAGCCTTCCGCCTCAGCCTTCGGAATCCACTCTTCCGCCTGCAAGCCTTCCCCGCACAGCCATTCGACAATATCGCGAATCGCCGCATGGTCGGTATACTGTTTGAGCCGTCCTGAATTATAGAGGATCCGTTCCCCGCCTCTGTGCTCGATGCCAATCGTCGTCACGGCTTTCTCCGCCCCGGTCAGCGGGTGGCGCTGATAAGCGATGACGCCGCTGGCGCCCGATCCGGTCGCGAGCTTCAGGAACAGGCGGTTCATCCGTTCCTGCTGCATGTGCGCAATCATCTGCTCGTAGGAGCCGATGCCCAGCCCTGCGGCCAACCTTCGCGGGATGTCAATGCCGCATTCGGTCAATCTCTGCTGGCAAGCACGTTTGTCGAACATCACGGCGATATCCTCCGGCGCATTCACCCAGCGGGCACCGGGCCATAAGCGGAGCGCCTCGCGCCGCAGTATAGCAAGCAGGCGGCAGTATCCGCGAAACCATTGACCGGGATAATAGATCCGCCCTTCCTCCTGCGGCAGCGAAGCCGCCTGTGCGCTGCTAATTCCCATGTATCCCGCTGCAATAGCGCTTGGGAGCAGGCTGTCATCGCCATCCCGGTCGTATGCGCCAAGACCAATCAAGGACCGCTCTACATCGGCTTGCTCCCCTGGAGCATCCAATCGAATGAGCAGCCCTTGATCCTGAACTTGCGGCAGACGCGCGGCAAGCAGGCGGGATATCGTTTCCCCGCCTGCTTCTTCGGCTTCCAGCAGCTCCGTATACGTCACCAGTACAGCCGGCGGAAGCCCCCATCTGCAGCGGGCTTCCTGAAGACCAAGCGTTCTTCTGTTGCCGGAATTGCCGATCAACAGCATAGACGCATTTTGTCCGCGTTCAGACATGTTCACCTTTTCACCTTCCGGTTACTCCGTCAGCGACGGGTAGCGCCAGTCATCTTCATCATCGCTCTCCTGCTGGTCATCAACATTCACATTCATGCCGGTATCCTTCCAGAGTTGAATCATTTCATCACTCATATAGTGATAGTTCAGATCCAGATAAGCAAGCTTGCGAACCCGCTCGCTGCTAATCAGCGCCTCCGCGCCTTTATCGGTCAGCGTTCCTAGTGAGAGATCAAGGGTATGCAGTTGGTCCAAGATCGGAGCATCGGCAGCAGCCAACGCAATTTCATCCTGAAGTTCGCTATCCTTAAGGCCAAGGTAAGTCAATTTAGGGAAACGTTCCTGCTCCAGAAACGGCACTATATCTTCCAATGATCCGTCAAATCCGTACTGGTCAACCCCGAGGTACAGCTCCAGCTTCTTCAGCTCCGGCAGATGTGCATCCCGGATTTGCTGTATCACTTCCTGCGGCAGTCCGCCGCATATAATAACCAGTTCTTCCAGCGCATTATGCCGCAGGTCCGGCAGAGTAAGCCCCGTGCTTCCTTTAATCGTAAATGATTGCAGCTTCGGGAAAGCTTTCAGAACCGGTGTCAGATCCGTCTGCACAATCCAGGAAACCTCGCAGTCCTCAAAGCCCATATCTCCAATGAACAGATTGCGCAACTGCGGGAAGGAATCTTTATTGCTAATCAATGCTTCCAAAAATGTATCCGGACTGTTCTGGTAAGCTTCTCCCCAGTCTCCGATAACCAGCCCGGTCAATGTGCTGCTCTCCGGCTTCTGTGCAAGCTCGTTAATCAGGTTATCCATACGCTGTCCGCTCTCATAGCCGTCGTAGTCAATGGTAAGACGGATTTCTGTCATTCAACCCGAACCTCCAATCATATTCTATGCCATTGTTAACTTATCACGGCCTGCAATTCTTCGTCAAATTCACATCCCGGACTGCAAAAACAGCTCCAAACTTGAAGCCTTGCGTAAGCGTGCTTCCCACTTTATTTTTACATGACTTTAGAACCATTCTTCTGCTGTAAGTTCCGCTCATGGTCAGGACAAGCAGGTCATGCTAATGCTAAAAAGGCCAAAAATCGGGTATAAACTCCCATTTTACATTTAAACGGACTGCAACAGCTCAGATGCTCCGTAATTCGCCTATTAAAAATGCAGCCTCTGCACGTATATAGACCCTCGCATAAAGGGTAAACGTGATCAGAAAGCTGCATTACTGTTAATCGTTATAAATCCCGCCTTTCAAAATCAGGGTGGCAATGTCCTTGCAAGGCTCACCTCCCTTGCGGAGCCTTCCAGAACGTAGCGGTACCTGTACAGACCAATCTGGCTTTTGGGGGCGTCTGTATGAGAATCAGGATGATGTTCAGCAAGTCCAGAGAGGAGCCCAAGGCATTGAGTACAAGCAGTATAATGACTCCCGGTGCAAGCCAGCCCAGCCAGCCCAGAATCAATGGCAGGATGATAGAAATTAGAATATAAGGCGCTGCGGAAATGACAATGTATCTCCGACGCGACATCTCCTCTTCAGTCAAAACAAACCCGCCGAAGAGCCTGAGGCCAATCCAAGTCTTCTCCGACCGCCAAAACTTCGGGATCAAAACAAGATGAATCGCCTCATGTATCAGAAGCAGGGAAAGGGCAGATGCGATCGCTAATGGTGTCACCACAAGGCTTGTGCGCCCTTCATCTGCACCGTATTCTTTGATACTCACCTCTGCAAACATATCGATGATCAACAAGGTCAGACCACCGGCTGCAAGCATCAGGGGCATCGACCACACAAGCGCCCGTCCGATGCTGTCCGGTTCCTTCAGCCTGATCCACTGCCGCTTGAGGAGCTCAGCCTTGCGCTGCGGATCAGGAAGCGGCCGTCTAAAGATGATTTTCAAGCCCGGCATCTTCCTTTCTATACCTTCGCTTGCTGCCTGGTGCCCATCCCAGATCCTTGTTCAGAATTCATCCCGCTGCTAGGATAGCAGCTTTGTTGATTTGGTTTTTTCGGCTGTACGGCTGATCGATTTGCTGAGCGGCTTTTTGAGCAGCAGGGCAATCAGGAAGCACACCCCGATAAAAGATATCAGAGACAGAACATCCTTAATTGCAACCTCCGGCAGTATGCCCCCTACCGCCTCTCTCATTAGACTAATCGCATACGTAAATGGCATAAACGGGTTCAGCATCTGGAAGAAATGGCCGGTCGTGCTGATCGGGAATGTGCCACCCGAGCTGGAAAATTGCAGCACCATAAAAACAATTGCAACCCCCTTGCCGATATTGCCAAACACCGATACAAGTGTAAATACAATGGTCACAAAGACAATGCTGATTAATATCGCAAATAGCACAAACCATACCTTGTTTACAATATAAGTCGGCAAAATTAAAATATTCCCGAGTGAGGCGACCAGTGCCTGACAAATACCTATCGTCAGAAAAGTAAACAAGCGCCCAAAATAAAGCTGATAGCCTTTATAGGTTTTACCCCCGGTATCCACATTGACACGCAACAGCGAAATCAGCAACGTACCGCCGACCCACAGCCCAAGCACCAGATAGAATGGCGTCATTGCCGAACCGTAGTTGGGGATCGGATACAAGCGTTCGTCTACAAGCTGTACCGGATTAGCCAGAAATTCGCTCTTCGCTTTGATATCTCCCCCGAGCAGCTTGGCAATCTCCTCCAGGTTAGTCTCGCTCTTGATCTTGCGGATCTTGTCCGCCGCCTTGCGCACGGATTCTTCCATCTGCGGGAAGTCATTGCGGACGATATCGGCCAGACGATGAACGCCTTCCTCTACCTGTGGCGTGCCTGTGCCAATAAGCGAGGCAACATGACGGATCTGCTCCTCTACATGGGGCAGGTCATTGCGGACGAAGTCCGCAGCCTTGCGCAGCTTGTTTTCCGCCGCAGGCAGCTCCTTCTCCATGAGCGGAACGGCATGATTGACCGCATCTGTAAATCCGCTCAGACGCTCATCAATATTGACTGCCGATTCATGGATAACCTTGCGGATTTGCGGCAGATTCTCCTGCAATTCCTGAAGCCTCATTTGGCTAAAATCGGTTACCTTGAGCGCACTCTCCAGCAGCTCCTTGATATCCGGCAGCTTGCCCGCAGCCGTATCCAGTGCAGATGTGGAGTCCGCTGCAATTGTTTTGAGGCGGCTGATGGCCTGTTGCAGGGCAGGAACCGTTTCTCTGTCGAAGCGTTCGATCATCCCGCCCAGCAGCGCGCTTGTGCTCGTCGACAGACGATACAGATTGTCTACCAGATCCTTGGCAGGCTTCTCTCCGCGTTCCACCGCTGTAATAATGCGCGCCAGTTGCTGGCGCTGCTGGTCAAACCTGGAGCTGATATCATTCAACTGATCAATTTGGCTGCCGAGCGGACTGCCTGGCAAATAATTGTTAAGTGTGGACAGCATGCCCGCCATTCTGGACGCTACCCCGCTTGCACTCTCCAGACGGTCTCTGGCGAAGCCCATCGCTTTAAGCAGGCCGGAAGGATCGATATCAGCATCCTTAAGCAGGCTGGCAATTTGAGTTACCGAATCCGCTGTTTGCTGCAGCAAGATCAGGTTTTGGCGGATTACCGGAATGATGGCATCAAGCGCCGCGTCATTACGCTCAAGGAATTGGCCCAGTTCACGGGTAAACTGCCCGCCCTCGGCTGCGATCCGCTCCACTGTCGGAAGCGCCGTCAGCGCTGTATTCACAACGCCCTGGGCCTTGCCAATCTCTTCAATTGCGCGCCCAACGGTCTGTTCAACCTCGCCGAAATGCTGATCCAGCTCTACAACGCGGCCGGATATACGCTGAATTTCAGGCAGCTTGCCCTGCAGCGCAGTCAGCACTTTGGCAGCCTCCTGTACGAGCGGCAGCCGCTCCTCAATTTTCAGCACAGCCTCTCCTGCGCGGTCCATCTCGGGAATACGGCTTTCCAGCCCTGCGATTTTCTCGCTTTTCTCCTTGAGCTCAGGCAGCTTCTTCTCGAGCTCCAGCACCTTGCCCGCGATCGTCTCGATCTGAGGAAGGCTTTTCTCCAGCTCCAGGATGCCTTCCTCAACCCTGCGGATTGCCGGGAGTTCCGCTTCAAAGGCTTCATCCAGCTCCTTCAGGCGGGTAAATACTGTCGTACTGAGCGTCTCCATAAAGTTTTCACTAATTTGGGATGTAACGGAAGTAGCACCCTTCTCCGTAATTTTCGGAGCAACGGCGTTGATCTTCTCATTGACCGTATACTTGATTTCCGGTCTGTGAATTTTCCCATCAAGAATGCTTGTGATGTTCTGGGAGAAATCTTCCGGAATCAGCAGGCTGGCATAATAATCACCATGTTTGACACCCTCAAGGGCCGTCTCCTCGTCGACAAAGGTCCAGCCGAGCTTCGTATTGCTCTTGAGGCTCTCAATCACATCGTCACCGATGTTAATGGCCTTCCCTTCAATCTCCGCTCCTTTGTCTTTGCTGGTCACAGCAATTTTGATTCCGGAGGTGTTGCTGTACGGGTCCCATACAGCGGCGACATTGACCCAGTCATAAATGGAAGGAAGCACGATAAGAGCCACGATCAAAAATATGGCTACCGGTACCTTGAACAGGTTGCGCCAGTCTTGTTTGTAAATTTCTGCGATTTGTTTCATAATAACCTTCCTTGCAAAATTAGGATTCTATCATTATACCCAATTATGGCAGGGTTTCAAGCCTGAGCATACCTGACAGATTGCGTGAGCAAACCCTCATGGCATATGACAAGCCAGAGAAACCGCTGTCATCATTTTTTTGTGCGCTGTCGGATTGATTTTGCCCCGAATCAAGAAAAAATAGCCATTGTCATATGAAGTTTCCCCGTATACAATGATAATGATTATTACTACTAAAACTGGGAGAGATGACGGTTGTTGAATATCGCATTTCCGGTCCTGACCTTTGTTCTGGTACTTACAGGAGCGTTCTGCCTGTTCGCCGCAATCGAAAATGACCGCAGGAGAGCCGGACACAAATAAGCAGCATAGGCATGCATGCCTGTTGCTGCTTATTTTTTTGAGAACCTTGTTATATCCGGCTTACTGAATCGGGCGCAGCAGGCGCAAGCCGTTCAAAATAACAAGCAGCGTGCTCCCTTCATGCCCCAGTACCCCAAGCGGCAGCGGGACATGGCCGGCAAAATTCGCCGCGATCAAGAGAATAATGACAGTTAACGCAAACCCGATATTTTGCTTCACCACGCTCATCGTCTTGCGGCCCAGCCGTATCGCTTCGGCGATCCGTCCAATCTCATCCTTCAGCAGCACGACATTGGCTGCCTCCAGAGCAGCATCACTGCCCGCAGCGCCCATGGCGATCCCGACGCTGGCAGTGGCCAGCGCAGGAGCATCGTTAACTCCGTCACCTACCATGGCTACATATCCGTATCGCTGTCTCAACTCCTTGACCTTGAGCACCTTATCCTCTGGAAGAAGATCCGCATAAACCAGATCAATTCCTGCCTCCCGTGCAATGGCCTGCGCAGTTTGCTTCTGGTCTCCCGTCAGCATGGCAACTTGAATGCCCAGCTTGTGGAGGGCCGCAATCGCTTGTTTGGCTTCAGCACGAATTCCGTCCTGAAGAGCTATAACACCTGCCGCACCCCCCTCATGATAGACGACCGAGACTGTCTTACCCTCTTGCTCCAACTGGTCAATTGCCGTACGCAGCTCTACAGTCATCACAGCTTCATGAACAAGCGTTGGCTTTGCAATCCGCCACAAATTCCCTTCCAGCCGTCCCTGCACACCGCGTCCCGTATCGCTGCGGAAGTCTTCTGGCCTCTCCAGAAGCAGCCCCTCCTCTTTCGCCTTCCTAACAATGGCCTTGGCAAGCGGATGCTCCGACAGGCTTTCAATGGAAGCGGCAATGCGAAGCAACTCTTGATCTGTGTAGCCGCCAAACGCTGCATAATCCGTTACGTTTGGACGGCCTTGTGTCAATGTGCCGGTCTTGTCGAAGGCAACAACCCGGGTCCTGGCCAAATTTTGCAAATGAGCGCCGCCCTTGAACAGCAAGCCTTTGCGGGCGCTGCCAGAGATTGCGGACAGCACTGCCGGCATAATGGAGGCGACGAGCGCGCATGGCGAAGCCACTACAAGGAAGACCATTGCCTGATAAAGTGCTGATTCCCAGGAGAGATTCAGCAGAAGCGGCGGAACGAGAATGAGCAGCAGTGCAACAACAATAATTGCTCTGGCATAAATCCGTTCGAAGCGCTCCATAAAGAGCTGGGAGGCCGGCTTCTCACTCTCCGCTTCCTGAACAAGACGGATAATCTTCGCAAATACGGTCGATTCGGAGGCGCGGCTCACCTGTATAACCAGCGCCCCTTCCCCATTCAAGGTACCGGCGTAAACCTCATCTTCGCGCTCCTTGTCTACAGGTACCGATTCCCCGGTAATCGAAGACTGATCAACAGCAGAGCGGCCGTCTACAATTTTGCCGTCAGCGGGAATGCGTTCACCTGGCCGGACCGCAATCCATTCACCAGGCTCCAGTTCCTCAATTGCAATCATGCTCTCCATGCCATCTTTGACAAGCCTTGCAAGCTCCGGCTTCAAATCCATTAATGCGGCAATGTCCCGGCGGCTTCGGTCCATCGTATAGCTCTCCAATGCTCCGCTAAGCGAGAATATGAAGATCAGAACAGCTCCCTCCGTCCAATAGCCGATGCTGGCAGCGCCAATGGCAGCCGCAATCATCAGCAGATTGACATCCAAATCACGCTCTATAAATAATGTGTGCAAACCTTCCTTGGCCTTCACAAATCCGCCAACCACGAATGCTGTCAGATAAAGTGCCACTGCCCATGAATAGGAGGCAGACTCCATCATCCATGCTGTGCCAATCAGAACACCGCTTGCCAGTGCAGCAACGCCCTCCGCATAGCGGATAAGCCAGCTTTCCTCCCTGCCCATATGCCGGACAGACTGGCCGATGCCAATGCCTGAAGTCCCTTCCCTCTCCTGCTGCCCTGCTCTACCTGTCGTCTTTAGTATTGACATATCTGATTCTCCCTTCTAATTGAGAATGAGTTCCACTCTTATTCCCCTTAAAATGGAACATGCTGCCCCTGATTACAGGGACAGCACGTGGAAACTTCTCATTAAGTATTTGTTTAATATAGGAATAATAATTTATTTATAATTATTATAAAATAAAACTCTCTTCATGTAAACTCTAATTCGTTCAACTTATACATTTACTGTGGATAACAGCCGTCTGTATTCCTTCAGCAGCAGGATCGAACAGATCTTCCAGCCTGAACAGCTGTTCAATATGATACACGCCCGGATCACGTGCTGCTCGATACAGGGAAGCTGCTGCCGCAGCCGCAGCTTTGGCCGTCATAGCTGACTCATTGCTGCCATGCAGCAGGCATTCTGCTATAACAGGTTTACCGTCAAGAATCCCGCTCGCCTCTACTTTCAGAGCAAAAGCATCTGAGCCGAAGCGCATGCTGCCGAACACCCGGACTGCAGCTGTACGGATTGGATTGAATGCCAGCAATCTGGTGATGCCGGCAAGCTTCAGCATATGAAGCAAACCTGTCATCCAGGCAGAATCCAGGCAGAGGCGCGTAGCAACAGCAGGGATGCCCAATGTGCGAACCAGCACATGCTGATCTGCGAAATTAAAGCGGTATGCTTGTCTTTTACCCCATGGAGCACCCAGTGAAACGGCTCTGCCATCCGTGAAACTGCCAACGAGCCTGGATCGTCCGGCTTCCTCTACCGTATAGCTGCCGTCCAAATGATCAATCGTCCATTCAATCGCTGCTTGGCCATGCGCATCGCCAAGTCCCAGCATGATCGTGATATCGGTTCGGTCGGTCCGGTCCAAAAACTCATATGTGCGGCGCGCCAATAAATTGCTTATCCCGGGAGCAAGCCCGACGCTCAGCAGCGCGATAGCGCCCCCTGCAACCGCGGCATGGTCAAGCTTCTCGACCCTGGAGAAGAAATCATAGCTCGCAGTCACATCTATATAGTGAATGCCAAGGCGCAAGCACGCTTCTACGAATGGCGTATCCTGCTGGTCGATGCACATCACGATCAGCTTTACGCCTTTTAATTTGTCCGCATGGATTGGTTTGCTGATATCCAGTTCCATCGCTCTGACTTTGCCCCTGCTCTGGCGACTAAACTGCTCTGCCCGCTTCTTGTTCCTTCCGGCGGCTATTACTTTGCCCGGGAACTGCTCTGCCAGCAACAGGCTTAGCTTTTGTCCAACATGCCCGTATCCCCCGACAACTACAATATCCTCTCTCATCTGAAATTCCCTCTCTTCCATAAAGTATAGTATCTAAACTAAAATCCCGAAGTAACCGGCTGCCCCAGCACAAAAAATGCTGTCAGGGCAGCCGTCTGACGATGAACACCGGATTATTCCCGGTCTAAAAAACGGCTTAGCTTCTCCATGCAAACTTCGAACACCTGAATCTCCTGTTCCGTCAATTGCTCACGCAGCTCTGAGTAGAACTGCCTCTCTGTCTCCTCATGCGCCCGATATGCAGCAAGACCAAGCTCTGTCAGGGACAGCTCCGTTGCTCGGGAGTCTGCCGGATGCAAAGTCCGCTTCACCAACAATTTAGCCTCCAGCCGTGCGATGATTTGAGTGACCGCTCCTTTAGTCACCTGAAGCCTTGCTGCCAGTTCGCTCATCAGTACACTTCGTCCGCATCCGATCGCTTCGATGGTATGAATTTCACTTGGCGTCAGCAGACCTGCTTCCCCAAACCGCTTGGGCTGCCGCTCCAGCTTGCGAAGCTTCATAATGACTTGTCCCAGATAACGGGTTCCTCTTACTTCATCATCCTGATTATTATGTATATTTGTATTCATAAACTTAGTTTAGTATCTATACTATAAAATGTCAAGCCGCCTGATTAACGAAGGCGGCGGACCTGGAACAATGCCACGATAATAATCACGAATGCTGCCAGTGCCAGCATCGGAATTGTAATAAAGCCAAAGGCATTGAGGTAATCACCCGAGCATGGCACCCGCCCGCAGGCTGGGGCCAGATCGCCCAAATGCGTCCCGAGCTTTTGAATCGCGATGTGATAGATCGAGAATAATGCGCCTATAATTGCCAAGGGAAGCACATACACATGCATGGAGGTATCCTTGCGGGCATAAGCCATGCCAAGCAGCAGGACAATCGGATACATAAAAATACGCTGGAACCAGCACAGACTGCAAGGTTCAAATTGCATAACCTCACTGAAATACAAGCTGCCTAAAGTTGCCAGCACAGAGGCTCCCCATGCAACAAACATCCACGATAAAGCTTTGGGCTGCTGAGCCAATTCTTCGTCACCTGCCTTTAATTCAGCTTCCGCTTCAAGCGGTTCTGCTTTAATATTTACGCCATCTGCACCCTGCAATCCTGCATGACCAAGCGTTCTTTCATTATATCGTATCCGCCTGACAGCCAAACGACTATTTCGGGCGTATGACTTTATGGCTGAACAGCTGTATGAGGCAGACAGCACGACGGCATTTCAATCTTACTTTTGCTGGGCAAGCCACTGGGCAAGCGTCTCGATTTCCTCCTGCGTCATCGACTTCTTGAAGGCCGGCATCCCGCCCTTTCCGTCGCTGATCAGGGCGACCAGCTCACTCTCCGTGAATTTGCTGCCTGCCTGTTGCAGCCCTGGGCCAACGCGTCCCTGTAAATTGACTGCATGGCAAGAGAGGCAGCTCTGCTTGTACAGCGCAACAGCCTCCGGATAATCCGCTGCCTGCGAATCAAGCAGGCCCGGTTCCTTGGGAACAGCTGCTCCACAGGCGGATAACAGCAGTACAGCAGCAATGGAGGCAAGGGCCATTCCTTTTTTCAGATGGGGCATATGATCAGCTCCTTAACTTGCAGTATGAAATGGAAGTATTAGCTTGTTTACAGTATCTTAAGTATCGGCGAAAAAAGTTACATTTACAATTATATTGTGGCTTGTATTTATCATAAGGGAACTAAAATAGGCTTCAAATGACTATTTGGGGCTATATTTCCCCCTTGATTATGATGAATCTGTGACAGCAAAGACGGTGTATATTCTACTGCCCAAAGGCGATGATAGCCCTTTCGGGTTATAGAAGGTTCCAGGCAGCAATGCTAGAATTAAGGCCGTATGTATTTTTCATGGTACAGAATATGGTTAATAAATTTAAACAAAGGAGGCGAGTTTACATGCAAAAATGGATGATGTTCGGCGGATTTATGGCAGCCTGCCTGCTCGGCATATTTCTGTTGACATTCGGATTGCCGGAGAAGACGGCGCCTGAACAGGAGGAGGCTTTTGTTATTCCTGAACAGCCCTCTGATATTGGATCTGCAGAGGCAATCTACAAAAACAGCTGTCTAGGCTGTCATGGCACTGATATGCAGGGCAATATGGGACCGGCGCTGAATCAGGTCGGAAGCCATATGACTAAAGAGGAAGTGTACAAGCGGATTTTGAACGGCGGCAATGGAATGCCTGCCTTCAAGGAGAAGCTGACCAAAGAAGAGATTGCCAATCTGAGCAGTTGGTTTGCGCAAATGAAATAACACCAGATCATAGCACTTGATGATGAACAAAAAGCCTGTCCTCAGTCATGTGAAACGGGATGTCTTCCATACTGGAAGAATACACTCCGCCTCACATGCAAGGACAGGCTCTTTCACGATATATCCGATGACACCCGGCCGTGAGCAGGTAACCTGGACACTGCCTGGCGCAGTCCCCCTACCTTCGGATGAGGCTTGCATTGAAGACTCCGATCCATTCCGGTAGGGGCATCTTGCATCGTCGCGGGACAGACACTATGAACGTCTAATGAAAGTGAAATCACTCTCCAGAGCACCCGTTAGACGATGTCTTGCCTGCGGAACATCCAGATCCCGCCGAGCAAAATCAGGAAGGTGAACCCCAGCGCCTCTGCCCACCCCAATGAATGTCCCCAGCCCGGAAGCATCCATGTCAGAGCCGGCAGTATCGCTCCAACTGCTGCGGACAACCACAACTTGCGGCTTAACACTGCTGTGACAAGAGCAAGAGCACTAGAGAGCAGCAGCCGCGGAAGATATTCACCGCCAAGCATTCCAAGTATCTGCAGGATCATCTCCGCTGACATTCCGGTATCGGACAACAGTGTGTCTGCCAACAGTGCCACAGCAGCCAACAAGAGGAGCAGCACCACAAGAACAATGGCGACGACGGTATATTTGGAAAGAAGTACGGCAGCCCTCCCTGCCGGGCGTGCTAACAATTGTGCTGCAGTACCATATTTAAATTCCGACAGCACGACGTTCGCTCCCAGCCAAATGGAATACACCAGAACAGGCAAAAAGAGCAGAACCAGCGCAGCAGAAGCAAAGTTTAGCGCACTCTCCCCTTTTGTGGAGGCAATTAGTCTCAGCAACTCGGGATTAACATGGCGGATGAATGCCAGTAGCAAAATCAGGCCGGACAGAACAGCCCCAGACAGCACATGCTGCCTGTTCGCAGCGACTTTAAAGAGCTCGTTATGCAGGAGCCGGAAGAAAATCATCCGTGCACGCCTTCGTTCAAATGTCCATAGATCTCTTCAAGCGCACCAGCCTCCTGCCTGATCTGGAGAATACCGACCTGATGTCTTGTTAAGGTGCTCATCAACTCCGGCAACTGCTCCTTATCAGCCTCAATCGTTACCACGCTGTGGTCAAGGGAAATAAACCCGGAATGATACAGCAACGAAGCTGCCTTGGCCGGATCACTCACCTCAAAGGAGGTGACTACTTTCTGTCTGCCGCTGGCTCTACGGGCTGCCGGCTGCTCGGCTGCAATACAGCCACCCGCGATGAAGCCTGACCGGTCACATCGCTGATCCAGTCCGGAGTCCAGCCCGCCTGTCAGGACGACTGCAAGCTGCTCGCGGCGTGACAGACTGCAGATCTCATGATAGATGATCTCGGCACTCTCCCCTTTAAGTCCCAGTAAAGGATCATCTATAATCAAAACAGACGGGCGGTGCAGCAACGCCTGTGCAATTGCAAGCCGTCGGCGCTGTTCTGCCGTATAGCTGCTGATTTTGCGATGCATGACAGCTTCAAGCCCGAACAAGCTGAGCAGCTCGTGTATCCGCTCACCACAACCTGCACCCGTCATTCTTCCATATTGCTTCATCGCCTGGATTCCGCTCATAAAGGGATAAAACCCGTCTCCCCCAAGGACAACCCCCAGTCCGGACAGCGCCTTGCTCCGGTCTGTGATCACACTGTGACCCCCAATAAGAACATCTCCCGAGGTGATTGATGCAAGTCCCGTAATCATTCGGACCATTGTAGTTTTACCGGCTCCTTCCGGTCCAAGCAGGCCATAGATCTCTCCCGGCCGGACGGCCAGCGAAATATTATTAATCAGCTCCTTCCCCCGCATCGTCTTCGATACATTGCGCAGTTGAAGCGCATCCTCACTTCGCATCCTGCAAGCTCCTCTCAGCCAGAATAATGATGCTCTAATTTCGTTTATGTATAATCTTTTGAGCTGTATATGTATGAACATGATTACTATTAGCAGGGCAGCAAATAATCTATATAGAGCCTTTTATCCCTGTTTACATCATAAAACGGAATCGGATAAAAAAAATCCGGCCCCGGTCCAGTCGTCATGCTGGACCTAAGCCGGGGAAAACCTATCTAATATCGATATGTCCCGATATGTCAATATTGACTCTCCTATGGTGAACGCGTATGATGGGGATACTTCACCATTCAACCCATTACTTGATTATAAAGGAGCTATCCGATATGACTGAACCGTCCCATTCCGATTCATCCAAGCGTTCGCTTGGCGATATACCGCTATCTGTTCTTGATCTGGCCTCCATCCGCCAAGGAGGCAATGCCTCCGAAGCCTTCCGCAACAGTATGGAGCTTGCACGAAAAGTCGACGAATGGGGCTTCAACCGTTATTGGCTTGCAGAGCATCATTCCATCCCTGGTGTCGCCAGCTCGGCAACATCCGTGCTGATCGGCCATATTGCCTCCGGCACAAGCCGCATCCGCGTTGGCTCCGGCGGCATTATGCTGCCTAACCATGCGCCGCTGGTCATTGCAGAGCAATTCGGCACGCTTGAGTCGCTCTACCCCGGCCGTATTGACCTGGGCCTCGGACGGGCCCCGGGCTCTGATCAGAAGACTGCCCGTGCGCTGCGCCGGGATGTCAATGCCGGACGCGATTTCCCTGAGCTGCTGGCCGAGCTGAGAGACTACTTCCAGCCGGATCCGGATGATCATTCCCGCGTCAGGGCAGTTCCGGGTGAAGGTCTATCCATTCCGGTCTGGCTGCTTGGCTCCAGCGATTTCAGCGCGCGGCTTGCCGGTCAGCTTGGATTGCCGTTCGCATTTGCAGGGCAGTTCGCGCCAACCTATATGCTCCCTGCCCTGTCACTGTACCGCCAGAGCTTCCGTCCATCTGCAATGCTGGACAAGCCTCATGCCATGGTAGGCGTCAATGTGTTTGCTGCAGGTACAGACGAACAGGCCGAGCGTCTTGCCACCACTCTGTACCAGAGATTTCTGGCGCTCATTCGCAACAAGCCGACTCTGACACTGCCGCCTGTGGACAGCATGGACGGACTCTGGACACCACAAGAGAAGTACACCGTGGAATCCCAGCTCAGTACAGCCATTATCGGGTCTCCTGCCAAAGTAAAAGCCAAGCTGGAAAGATTCCTTGAGATGACGGAAGCGGACGAGCTGATGATTGTGAGCGATGCCTACGATCAGAAGGACCGAATTCATTCTTACGAAATCGTCAAAAACATTTGGCGGGGCGAGATCAAGTAGATTATAATGGAGCACATGAACCCTATTGACATTTTCAAAGCGCTATCGAATGAAACCAGATTGCAAATTTTAATTTGGCTGAAGGAGCCTGAGGTGCACTTTGGCACCCAGACGAGCGCCGATTGCAAAGATGTCGGGGTTTGTGTGAGCCTGTTCCATCAAAGACTGCAGCTCACTCAGTCCACGGTATCCGAGTATTTGGCGATCTTGCAGCGGGCGGGGCTGGTTACAGCGACCCGGATCGGCAAATGGACCTATTACAAGCGGAATGAGGACATGCTGCGGAAGGTCGCGC
The DNA here is from genome assembly GCF_000422505.1 of Paenibacillus pinihumi DSM 23905 = JCM 16419. GTDB lineage: Bacteria > Bacillota > Bacilli > Paenibacillales > Paenibacillaceae > Paenibacillus_D > Paenibacillus_D pinihumi. The sequence continues at coordinate 335,324 of NZ_KE383866.1, forward strand.
ACTATCTGGAGGATGAGTTGTAACGAAAGCCCTGCGGTTTAATGCAGCGGCTTTTTGTAACCTGCTTCAGCTACGGACGCTCCCTGCTTGCAGCATAAAGCGGCTCCGGCATGCATCAGGCATGCCGGAGCCGCTTTATTTAGGTTATAACGATAAATCCGGCACAACGATGCCCAAGCATTGCCGGGAATGCCCGGGTCGATGCCTGTACTCTAAACTTGGGCATCTTAACGTGTCTCCCGGTGAATCGTATATCGTTTCAAACGCGGACTGTACTTTTTCACCTCCAGCCGCTCCGGGTGATTCCGCTTGTTTTTGCTGGTTGTATAGTTGCGGTCACCTGTCTCTGTACATGCCAAGGTTACGATAACTCTCATGTTGCCCACCTCCTTCCGTCATCTGTTGCCGGAAAACTCCCGGGCTGCCTGCTCTATAAGCAGGCAAAAGGAACGATTATGGCCAATCAGAAAAGAAGAGAGGTCATAACGGCGGCGCTCCGGCTCATAGGCAACAAGCAGGCGGTGCCGCATCCTGTTCATTGCCTGGCGGACAAAGGCCTCAGACCGTTCTGTGGCCGTCAGGGTAACATACGCATACAAAGAATGATCCAACGGCTCGTCCAGCATACTGACCCCTGCACAGGAGAACTCGGTCGCTGCCCCTGCCTCGTTTATCAGCTTTAGCGCGGAATGAAGCTCAACATCCACCGGCACTCCTGCAAGAAGCTTTGTCCCCTTCGGCTGGCGTGTCTCCTTCTTGCGGGATATCCACTCTGTAAGCTCAGCCCGCCTCCGGGCCCAATGCTGAGACTCGTGGCTGCTCAAGATGATCTCCCCTGCTTGCTCAAGTCCAACAGCCGCCATGTTCCCCTCCTCCTTCATATCAGGTTTGTAAATTTATTATAATCGTAAATATTACATTTTGCAAATGTGATATTAAATGTTTACTCGTTTGCTTCTATATTACCCTTGCGGCCTTAAAAAAAATAAGACAGTTGACAATATAAGAAAACGGGCGTTATTATATAGACCAATCGTTATAATTTAGGTGGTGATCGGTTGAATGAAAAATTCAGCTCACGTGATCTTATAGTGAATACCGCTGCAAGGCTGTTTTTCACCCAGGGCTATCACGCTACAGGCATGAGCCAGATTATCAGGGAGAGTGAGTGTCCCAAAGGCTCTCTGTATTACTATTTTCCGGACGGGAAAGAGGAAATTGCCGTCGAGTGCATTCAAATCGCACGCAATAATGTCTCCAATGAATTGAGATCATTCCTGGCAGACACCACGGATACCGCCGAAGGATTGCGCAGGATGTTCGAGCGTTTCATCGGGGAGGCCGAAAAAAACGACTGCTTTGATTTTGTCCCGTTCAGCTTCTGGATGGCTGCAGAAACATCCGCGATCAATGAAAAGTTTCGTGGGGCCTGCCGCAATGTATTCTCGGAATGGCAGAGCATTCTGACGGATCATATGGTTACTCAAGGTATTGCTATTCAGGATGCTGAGGAAAAGGCTATGTTGATCATCTCCATGCTGGAGGGGTCCAGCATTCTTAGCGTGACGTACCGGGACAACCGGGCGCTGAAAGCGATCAGCCGGCATGTGAATGCAATCATACACGCCCAGCCTGAGCCTTGAAGCGCTGCTTTTGCAATGATTACACAGACGGATATATAGAGTTGGAGGATGAAACGTGGAAGCAACTGTACAATCTAACGATCTGCAATATGACGAGACGAAGCAATACAAAGTCATGCCGATCGTTATCTCGCTGCTGCTGAGCGGTTTTATTGGCATGTTCAGTGAGACAGCGCTCAATATCGCATTAACTGATCTAATGAAGGAGCTGAACGTCGGCCCGACAACCATTCAATGGCTGACAACCGGCTATCTGCTCGTTCTTGGTATTCTCGTTCCGATATCGGGACTACTGCTCCAATGGTTTACAACCCGGCAGCTGTTCGTCGCCTCGGTCAGCTTCTCAACACTCGGCTCCCTCGTAGCTGCAATGGCGCCGAACTTTGAAGTGTTATTGGTCGCAAGGGTATTCCAGGCAGCTGGTACCGGCCTCTTGCTTCCGCTGCTGTTTAATACGATTCTTGTCATTTTCCCGCCTGCCAAGCGCGGGGCTGCAATGGGAATGATGGGTCTGGTCATTATGTTCGCTCCGGCGATCGGTCCTACAATTGCGGGGCTGCTCATTGAGAAGTTGACCTGGCACTGGATTTTCTGGATTTCATTTGCCGTTCTTTTGATCTCCCTGATCGTCGGCATTGTTTTCTTGCAAAATGTATCTAAAATTACCCGGCCCAAAATTGATCTGCTGTCCATTGTCCTGTCTACGGCAGGATTTGGCGGACTGGTATTCGGCTTCAGCAAAGCGGGTGAGTCGGACGGCTGGGGAAGCGCGAGTGTCATTGCCTCTCTCGTCATTGGGGGGGTCGCGCTCATCTTGTTCGTCTGGCGCCAGCTGACAATGGAAAATCCGATGATGGACCTCCGGGCTTTCCGTTATCCGATGTTCACGCTGGCAGTCATTATGCTGTTTGTTGTCATGATGGTTCTGCTGTCATCGATGCTCGTGCTTCCGATGTTCCTTCAGAATGGACTGGGCAGAAATGCCTTGAGCGCAGGACTGCTGCTGCTCCCGGGCGGGATTATCAACGGTCTGATGTCTCCAATCATGGGCAGACTGTTCGACAAGTACGGACCAAAATGGCTCGTCATTCCGGGTCTGGTCATTATCGCTTCGATTCTGTGGCTGATGTCCGGCATTACAACTGCCTCTACGGCAGCATTCATCATCGCCATGCACAGCTGTCTGATGATCGGAATCTCGATGGTCATGATGCCTGCGCAAACCAATGGTCTGAACCAGCTTCCGCCTGAGTTCTATCCGCATGGTACGGCCATTATGAACACCCTCCAGCAGGTGGCAGGCGCTATCGGTACTGCACTGGCTGTAAGTATTCTGTCTGCCGGCCAGGAGAAATATCTTGGCGATCAGGGCTTTGATGTGAGCCACGGTCTTGACCCGGCTAATCTGACGGACCCTTCAATTATGCAGCACTTGCCGAACGCCTTTGCTTACGGTGTTAAAAATGCCTTTATTTTCGCTGTTTCCATGGCAGTTGTCGCACTCATTTGTTCGTTCTTCATCAAACGTGTCAAAGTCGGCAAGGCATAATTCACAACTCACAGTATGATTTAAAAGAATTCAATAAAGAGGCACACCTCCAAAATAACTATGGAGATGTGCCTCTTCTCTTCATTTAATGGAGCAATTGGACTATCCGCTCTTCCTATTCCAGAAGTGCCGCAAGCAAGCCCATACCAGCCTACAATTGGAGCCGTCCGCCTTGCTGCTGCACGACTTTGCCGGCAATCACATTGCCAAGCGCACATGCCTGCTTCAGCGTATAGCCTCTAGCCAGTCCGCCGATAAATGCGCCCGTATGGGCATCACCCGCGCCGATTGTATCCACAACCTTGACCGGCTCAGTCTCGACAAGCCCGTTCCCATCCGGCGCACAATACAAAGTGCCCTCGCCGCCCAGCGTTACAATGACAGGCTCATGTGTAAGCCTCATCAGCTTGTCCGCTGCTGCTTGCGGGTCCTTCTCCTTCATTAGCGCGAGAATCTCCGACTTATTGGCATGCACGATTGTCCTCATGCCGAGAATCTTCTCCAGCACTTCGGTATCCAGAAATTCTCCACGCGGTCCCGGATCGAATACGAGCTTCGCTGTATCCTTCCTTTGATCCAGCGCATCCAGAATGACCGGACCCGACGGACCCTCCAGTTCATAGCCGCTCAGATAGATGTAATCATAGGCCCCTAGGTCGATATGTTCAAACCAGCGGCGTTCCCAGCGGGATTCGATACCCGGAATCGTAATGAATGTCCGCTCCCCGTCCTGCTCAACAATCGACAGGTTCCAGCCATTGTCCGCTGCACCGTCTTCCAGCATAATCGGCACGCCGTCATGCAGCAGTTGCCCCTTGACAACATCCGCATAAGTGCCTTTTCCGACCGGGGCAAATAAACCGTAGCGGACGTGGAGCTGCTTGAGAATATTCGATACGTTGTATGCGCACCCGCCTACAACGGTCTCCTTATGCTCCGCAATTACATCCTCCGCCGTTTTCGGAAGTTTGTCCAGTTGGATAATGACATCCACCACAGCAGCGCCGATTACCAGAATTTTTTGATCCTCATCCGATCCGGAGCGCTGCACCAAATTATTATTCATTTTCATGACCTCCCTGCACTTTCCTTACCTTTTGCTCCACTTAAAATCGCCATCATAATGGCACTGGCTGCAAATGCAAGCAATACGCCAAGACTGTTATCCTGAAATATCCCTTTGGCGAACGGACCGCTAAAGAACGGGGAATTCGTAAACAGAAAACCGGTAATCACGCCTGCCAGCCAACTGATAACGCCATTCCAATTAAAGAAACGGCCAGTCGCTGCGTCCAGTTGCTCTGCAGCATAGCCTGCATTTTTGCGAAGAAGAATATAATCAAACATAAAGGCCGCTGCCCACGCTGCGAGCCCGATTCCGAGAATGCCAAGGAACAACTGGAAGTTCATCAGGAAGTCCTCGGAAACGAACAGCACGTAGACCGGAATCAGAATCATAATCACTGCATGGATGAAAATCGCCGTTTTGTTGCTCACCTTGATGTTCAGCGTCTCCATATTGACTTTGGCGGACTTCAGGCTGATGATGCATTGCGGGATCAAACCGCCGATAGCGGTAATAAAGTAGACGATTGTAATCCATTTCGGAAGCGCCGAACCGATCGCCTGAATCGGATTTGATGCAGATACCAGATCCGGTACGGATGTACTCAGCAAAATACCGACACCCATAATAAAGAACAACGGAATGAATGCGCCTAATGTAACGCTTGAGAATACCTTTTTCCCGGAATTAGCCGGATTCTGATAGGCACTGTAGTCCGCAGCAGCGATGGACCAGCTGATTCCTGTACCTGCGATAATAATCGAAATTGCGGGCAAAAATCCGGACATCCAGTCCCCGTTGCTCATGGCCAGCAAGGCCGTCCAGTCCGTTTTCGGGATAAGCAGGACCAGAATAATAAAGGTCAGTGCACCGAATACATACGTGAAGAAGGTCTGAATTTTAACGAGCATATTTTGCCCGAACAAGCTGGAGGCCAGGATCAGCAGTACGAAAAGTGCAAGGCTGATGACCGTCAGCACAGCAGACTGTCCGAACCCAAACAGATACAGCAGTGATAAAATCGTCAGTGTACCGGTAATGACATTCACAGCGAGCCAGCCAATCAGGCTAATCCACCCTAGCAGGTTGGGAATAAAATTGCCTTTTACACCGAATACTGCCCTGGACAGCACAAAGGTTGTACCACCGGATTTAAGGCCGGAGAGACTCAGGTAACCAACAAGTGCGAAGGAGAGCGCTCCGACAATCGCCGCCAGCACAGACTGGATAAAGCTAAGCTGATAGCTGACAATAAGTGCGCCGTACACAACACCCAAAATGCCAATGTTGCTGGCAAACCAGATAAAGAACAATTCCTTCGGGCTTCCGCTTCTTTCTGCTTGCGGGATAAACATTTCAGAATTCGGATTGGACATTGGTGTCTCCCCCTGATTTTATAAAGTAATTAAGATTACTTCTTGCCCCGGTAAGCGATGATGTGATCGGCATATCGTCCAAAATCTGTCCCGTTGGCCTCATCCATCAATTGCTTCCAGCCGGAGTCTATTGCATCCGCTCCACTCTTCGCTCCGCAGATTGCAGTTGCCATTGCTCCGATCGTATCGGTGTCTCCCCCGAGGTTGGCACACAGCAGGCTGCAGCGGTGAGGGTCATTCGCATAGTAGGCAATCGCCAGAGCAGCCGGGACCGACTCGCTGGTAATGACGCCGCTGCCGATAATATCATATATGGTTTGCAGGAATGGCTCGTCCTGCCCCTCATACTGCTTGGCATAGCCCATTGCCAGCTTTAATCGGCCGGACAATGATGCACTGTAGGTCTCTGCCCCTAGCTCTTTGGCCACATCGTAAGCTGCGATGGCATCTTGCATAATTGCATCCCAGGATTTGTCCTCCAAAGCCGAGCTGACTGCGGCTGCAATCATCGCTGCTCCGCCGACTGCTACATCTGTGGAATGCGTCACTTTACTGATGTCCATCACATATTGGGCCAGCTGCTGATGCTCGTTCGAGCTGAACAGGCAACCTACAGGGGCGATTCTCATCGCAGCGCCGTTCGTCTCTGCCTTGGAGGTAAATTGACTGACATCCTTGCCGTCCTTGAGCGCAAGCAGCGCCGCCTTGGAGCTTGGACCGAGGATATTGTTGTCGAATGCTTTCAGACGGTCTGCCCATTCCATCAGATGCCTGCCAATCACCTTTGTGTCAGGTACAAAATCCGTTTCAATGAGCGCATCGAGAATCAGCAGCGCCTGGGACGTATCGTCTGTATATTGGCCGCGCGTGAAGTTGCAGGCTACATCGTTTTCCTTTGGACCGTCCAGAAAATCAGTGATCTCTCCAAAATAGGCTTGAACCCGCTTTCTCCCCCACAACTCCGGGGGCATCCCCATTGCATCTCCGATTGCCATACCGTACAGTGCGCCAAGAACTTTGTTTCTCATCTCTATTCTCCTATCCATATTCATCTATAGTTATACGGTTGTACGTATGAGTTGTTACAGCATGAAAGGCTGTTCCTTGAAGCAAGGCATCAGCAATTCGTGCATTATATCTGTTTCACCAATGTTTTACCAAGTGCAGCATACAGTCTCCGCCCGAAATCTGCCATCAACATTAAATATGAGTGACAACCTTGAATTCGACGTTCGGCCCGTAAATGACCTCAACCTGCTCCACCTCTATCCCGTCCTCGCCAAGCACACTTCCTTTGGCCATTATGAGCGGGATGTCTCCATCAAATTCGAACAGCTCCCGGGTTCTTGCATCACTCATGATCGGATGTATACCCAACGCAGCATTTTGTGGATAAATGTTGTAGCGCTGATTCATAATTTGGTACAGGGACTGTTCTGTAAAGTCATACTGGTCTATGCCCGGAAATAGAGCCATAGGCACATAGGAGGTATCCAGCGTCAGCCACCTGGCCGTCGTCTCTCTCCGGGTTCCGCGAAGCCTTACGAGAACCATGAAGGGTTCATTTTGCAAGCTTATAATTTCCTTCCTCAGTACCCGAGATACCGGAATTTCATTTTTTTTGCGGGCATAATCGGTAAATCCGCTAAAATTCCATATATTATGCTTCATTTCCCTCAGGCATACGACCGTTCCTTTGCCGTGCAGCTTCATCAGCAGCGCCTCATCCACAAGATTGGCGATGGCTTTGCGGATTGTCGTTCTCGTAACCTGATACGTTTTCATCATTTCGGTCTCGGAGGGTATAATCTCCCCTTCCTTATAGTTACCGCTTACAATGTCTCCCCGAATGATATTCTGTAATTGGACGTATAGAGGGACACTGTCGTGCTTATTCAGCATATCGGCCTCCTTGCATGAATAATAGGATAATGAAGCCAGGCCGGGACACTACCAGCCCCGTGAATTAAGAATAAGCTTCTGTTACGTTAATGTAACGCTTTCAAGCAAATTCTTGCTTATGCTTCTCAAGTTATACACTCATACGTATGAGTGTATTTCTATACTAACAAGTTATCGGCCATTTGACAATACTATAAAAAAAACAGCAGTTCCCTAAGCGATTGATCAGGCTCCATTTCCCTGCTGCTTGCGGCTTCTCAGCTTGTGGATGAGATAGATCAGGACTAGAATAACCGGGTTATTCGTCATATCCCAAAGACTCCATGCAGGCGTAATGCTGTTCAAAACTACTATATTGGGAGATACAAGATAAGAGTAACCAAATATCATTAGCCCAACCGGAAAGGTCAAAATCCGGTGATCCTTTAGCTTGAACATTCTCGTTAAGCCCATGACGAAGGCAAACGCAAACAACGTCGCCTTGAAGTAGGTCGATAAAATAAAATTCACGACCAAAATTGCTTCAAGCCGGTCAAGGAACCCCCCAAGACTTATTTTCTTGGCCAAGGTATACGTGGCGAACAGGTGGAACTTGGAGAGAAACGGTCCAAGCACCAGGAGCGAGATGGTGACGATCAGGAAAATCGCCAAGCCCCCCAGCAGTACGGAAAGCATATAATCCCGGAACAAGTGTGCTGTTCGCTTGACGTACGGGAATATCATCAGAAATACATACATTTCCAAAAAGGAATAGGAGATATAATACACGACTCCCTCAGCCATTGAAGCAAAGGAATGACGCATCATAGGCAGCAGATTCTCCACCTTGGCCTGGGGCAAAAGCATGACAATAAGCAGCAAAAACATAAACACGAAAAGCAAAATAAAAATCTCGCCGGTTCGCGCAAATGTCTCGATCCCCGACCATACACCAAGCATGACGATGATGGTCATAAGCATGCTAATTGCCCTGAGCGGTGTCTCCGTCATCATTTGGGATGTGATAAAGTCGCTGACCTCCCGCACTTGCACAGCCGACACCGTGAAAAAAGCAATCAGATACAGGATGGTCAGGACGGATCCCAACCATTTCCCCAGCACCTTCCAATTAATCTCGACCAGGCTCATGCCCGGGAATTGATCGGCAAAGTGAAACAAAAACCATGCAGCCAGCAGCCCGATCGGCAGCCCGATCAGTGCACTGATCCAGGCATCCTGCTCCGCCGCATTAACCATAAAGGAGGGCAGGAACCACAGCATATCCCCGATTATGAAAAACAGGACAAGCACGGCAAACTGCCTTGTTCCAACGATTTGCTTTTCCATGCTGAGTTACCCCCCAACCATATGTGATACCCAACGGATTACTGGCCCATAGACAATTTCAATCAGATAAAGCGGAGTTGGAATACGGATCAGACTAACGACAAACGTACTCATGATGACACCGGGAATCAGCAGCAGCAGATAGACCAGTGCTTCCTTGCGCCAGCCCTTCTTCAGCATTCTGGGCAGCTCCCAAGCAGCGACCACAGCGGCTAACGTGCCAAATAAGAACAGCCCCTTGAGCATACTCCTCTACTCCTTCAAATATTTTCGCAGTGAATCATTTGTCGTTCCGATTTTGTGAATGATCGACTCTACTGCGTACTCGATTTTCAGCTTGGAAAAATGCTGCGGCCAATTCTCCTTCATCCGCTCCCATGCATCGGGATTGGAACGGTTTAGCACTTGCCCGAAGCCGAATATATCCATATGAAATTTGGTTTTGGCTGTTTGAATAACCTTCTCCATCACTTCAACCAGATGCTCCTTGGACTTTTGCTCCAACGCAGTAATCGTATTGGGGTCCGCAAGATCAATATCACATTCCACATCGCTGACGTTACCGACATTTTTCATTTCAATCCGGATGACAGGCTCTCCGTCTACAATTTTGCCTTTCAGCTTGGTCTTCGTGCGTGTCGTCTCCATGACGGCATACCCGCCGGTTGGACATTTGATATGGCCTGCGGAACTTTTGACATTGTCCATAATATAATTGTAGCCTCGGCTTTCGGTCTCATTCAGCCAGCCGGCCAACTTGTCCTTTTTGAATACAGCGAGCCCGATAAACCGGACGATGGCTGCAGATTCAGCCTCTTCCAGATTTTTATGGGTCTCCCCTTGCTTCTGGTTTCCTATGATTCGAGCGCCGGTCAGCACAGGTGAAGACGATTCAGTAACAAGCTGTTCGATCAGTTTGTCAAGTGTGACCGCTGTTGTTGGTGACCATGTCTTCGCTGAGGTATCCAGTGTATAGAAGAGGTCGTCAGCCGGAATCTTCTCCAGTGTCGTCAATATCTTGAGTACGTCCTTGCCCTCGGACTTGCGGGCAATCATAATGTAAAAGTCCGCACGGGCTTCCGGATTTCGTGACAACGCGTCCAGCACATCGACAATGCCTTCTCTGGCCAGCTTCTCACCAAGGACAAGCACCCGAATGTGAGCGGAATAGATTTTGCGGGGGCTGGTCTCCGTCAGCTTCCTGAAAGCTTCAAATATAGTTGGCGCTGTCGCCTCATAGATCGTCACTGGAGATCGTCCGCTGCCGGGAGCACGGGCTGATACCTCTGCCGGAACAACAACCTCAACCGCTACACGATACTGGTCTCCAACTTTGTCAATCGCAGTCCCGACCTGAATTGCCAATTCATTGATTTCCTTGCGGTTCCAGCAGCCGGAAAGCAGCGCAATCAGGAGCAGAGCAACAAGAATGGTCCGGAGCAGCTTCATGACGGTTCCTCCTCTTGCTTCCCTGCTCCTGTGCCATCACGCTTCGAAGCCGCTTTTTCTGATCCGGCCGGCGGCGATGAGTGTGAATGAGCTGTACTTGCCGGTTGCTGCGAGCCATCCGCCGGCGGAGCAGCGGCAGACTGGATGTTTTTCTGCTGTTGCGGGTCCGTCTGCCGCTGCATATTTTGGCTTCCGCTCTGCTTTGGCCTCAGCACCATCCCCCTCCAGGGGATACGGAATAAGGTATCCTTTTGATTCTCGAATACAAAAGGCGCGATCGAGGTCATATACGGAACGCCGAACGTCCGCAATCCGGTCAGATGAAGCACGAGTACGATCAGACCTGTCATAATGCCGAACAGGCCAAAGGAAGCTGCAAGTCCCATAAGCAAAAAGCGGATCATACGAATCGCAATGGACAGATTGACTGCAGGGACGACGAAGCTCGACACTGCGGTAATTGCCACGATGATAACCATCGCCGCGGATACAAAGCCTGCATCCACTGCAGCCTGTCCGATAACAAGGGTTCCGACAATGGATATCGCCTGACCAACGGTTTTTGGCATTCGGACTGCCGCTTCCCGCAAAATTTCAAATGTCAGCTCCATCAGCATCGCCTCAACGAATGCCGGGAACGGAACCCCTTCACGCTGTGCGGCAAGGCTGACCAGCAGGCTGGTAGGAAGCATCTCCTGGTGAAAGGTTGTGATGGCAATATATAATGAAGGAGCAAGCATCGTTATCAAAAAGGCAAGAAAACGGATCAGCCTCAGCAGTGTACTAATATCGGCCCGCTGATAGTAGTCCTCAGGCGACTGAAAAAATTGTACGAAAAGTGCGGGTGCAAGCAAAACAAAGGGGGTTCCGTCTACCAGAATTGCAATTTTCCCCTCCAGCAGGCCTGCAGCTATAACATCCGGACGCTCCGTATTATAAAGAGTCGGAAAAGGCGTATACCGCTCATCCTGAATGAATTCCTCAATATATCCGCTCTCCAATATACTGTCGGTGTCTATCTTGTCCAGCCTGCGAAATACCTCATCCACCATCTCCTGGCTGGCAAGTTCGTGAATATAGACCACGACGACATTCGTCTGCGTCATTTTTCCAATTTTGCGCCCTTGCGCCCACAGACGCGGGTCCTTGATTCTGCGTCTAATCAACGACAGATTAGTCGTCAGACACTCATTAAAGCCCTCCATCGGACCGCGGGTAACACCTTGGGAAGTAGGCTCCTCCACAGACCGCCCTTCTCCGCCCTCAACATTAATCGCGAGCGCCTCCATGCAGCCTTCTATCATAATGATCGCATAACCGCACAGCAAATCCGCAAGCAGCTCATCCATTGTCTCATCCAGTTTGACATCGCCCGCCGTCAGCGCCTTTTTCTGGATATGGGTCAGCAGTTGCCTAGCTTCCCGGGTCTCCGCAGGCAGTTCATCGGGCTTTACTCCCTCCAATAATTCGACCAGTGAATGCTGGAGAATCTGACGGTCCACCATGCCATGCATATACATGAGTACTGCCTCACGATTCCAGGCTGTTTCAATCGGCTTGACAATGAAGTCCTGGCTGCTTCCCAGGGTTTGCTGGATGGTCTCAATGGCAGGCTTTAGTCCGTCTTGCAGCGGAATTTTTCCTGTTGACGAACGCATGCATCATCCCCCCAACAAAGTGTAGTCTTGCTAATGATGCCCACTTCTCCTTAAAGTTACCCTGAATCCTCCAGAAAAATTGGAAAGCTGCGGCAGGTATGCCGTCTTGGTTGCGACTGCGGCGCCTGACTGGCTGCCCACATAAAAAGGGTACCCTCTTCAAGCATCTGAACTGCCAGTACGGCAGACGGCCGCTGTTGCAGCATAAGATGCTTTGAAGGGGATACCCTTATGGTTACAGGCGGAACAGCGATTATCTGCCGATGTGCTGCGGATTGTAGGTTGAACTGTATGTTGTCGGTGTGCAACCCGTCTTCTTTCGGAATAATGTCGCAAAATGAGCGGCATTGCTAATGCCCACCGCGACTGCAATATCCATAACAGACATATCTGTATGAAGCAGCAGTTCCTTTGCCTTCTCCATTCGGACCTGCTGAATATAGCGGGATGGGGAAACACCCATAATTCGCTTGAATGTACGCTGCAGGTGGTAAGGACTCCCATGAAACGCCTGGGACAGCGCATTCAAAGTTAACGGTTCGGCATACCCCGTCTCGATAAATCCGGCAATCTGGCTGATCCATTCCTCATCCGGCAGCCGTTTGCCGTCAGGCTTACAGCGCTTGCAGGGCCTGAAACCGGCCTGATCCGCCGCCTCGGCAGTGACATATACCCGTACATGCTCGCGAATAGGCAGCTTGGATTTGCAAGAAGGACGGCAGTAAATTCCTGTTGTTGTGACTGCATAGTAAAACGCCCCGTCATAGGCGGTATCATTACTGAAAATTGCTTTCCAGCGTTGATTTGTAAGCGTTATCTCATCTTTCTTGCCCATCTGCCTCACCCCACAAAAAAATTATACCCTCAATAATTCACAATGTCATCGTTTCGAATGAAATAGCAAGAATACAAAAGCCGAAGCACTTGTAATGTGTTAAAACTATATAGAGAAACGACTTCGACAAAGCGGACAGGATATCGTATTCTTCTGCTTTTGCACACTGCAATATGGATTGTATGATTTTAAACCTGAGGTGACGCATACGGTGAACCCGAGTATAGCCCCCGACCCGTGCCTGCAGTTTTTGAAGGCGCAGTTACAGACGTTCGGGAATGACAAAATGGATGCTTACCTTCCATTGAAAGGTAATGAACGCACAGAAATGATCCAGCTTTTTTCCGACTATAAAGCTGAACTTGAGCGTCTGCTTATGCTGCCGGAAAGCGATCTGCATGCAACGGTTATGATCGGCAGTACAATTACGCTGACCTACCTACATTATCAGACAACAGACAGCTTCAAGCTTGTTCTCCCTGAAGAAGCCAGTACGGATGAAGGCAGAATTTCGTTTCTGTCTCCGGCCGGCAGACGGTTGCTGCTTGCTAAAAAGGGCGATATTATCGTTATCCCGACGGCTTCCGAATCGTTGGAAGTGCGTGTAGATGATATTCAACTTCAGCTTGATTGGCCGATACCCGTTGCAAATTAATCACAACAATCCCCTTGAAGCACTGCGCTCGGTCACGCTTCAAGGGGATTGTCTTCTCGGAGGGTCGTCTCCATATATGAAAATGTGAAAATCAAGCTAGTGTCTGGTAATAACAAGCACATGCCCCTTGTCCAGCTCCTGCTCATAATACTCCGCTTCATGCTCACTGAAACCTACCGATTCCAGCTTGGAGCGAAGCTCGTCTCCCCTTGACCGGAACAGATTCGCTACAGAGCTGACGGCCCCTTCTTCGCGGGCACCGATTGTGTTCACATCCGTTAATTCCGACAATGCCTTCGTATCCTCTTTCTCATGGGCGAGTACATAAATATGCTCCTGGTCAACACCCCTCAAAGTCAAATCTCTCACAGCATGCACCGCATCAGCTTCCGTGTGTACAACCTGTACAGAAGGTCTCATTGTTCATTCCTCCATCTCGTTCATGATTCGGCAGTCTCTTACAAGCGCCGTACTATTAAATACCCGGATAGAGAAAGATGAAACAGACCGAAGCATTCCGGCACAGATTCAGCCAAGCCGTGCGAACTCTATATTTGTCTGTCAGGTGGTCTTGCTCACCGGATATCTCGCCATAATCTCAGGAATATGCTGCGCTTCAACTGGCGGACTGATGTAATAGCCCTGGATTTCATGACAGCCAAGCTCAGCCAGATGCACAATTGTATCATACGATTCTACTCCTTCAGCTATGACCTGGAATTCAAGCTGCCCGGCAAGTCCGATTACCGACCTGACAATCGCCTCTGAGCGGGTATGATGTCCCAAATGCTGAATAAAGAAGCGGTCCAGCTTGACGTATTGCACGGGAATGTCCAGCAAATATTTCAAAGAGGAGTAGCCGGTACCAAAATCGTCAATCGCGATCGAGCAGCCTAAATCCCTGAGACGGTGCAGGCGCGCTACAGCATCCGGCGATTGATATAGTGGTGCTCCTTCAGTCAGTTCAAGCGTGAGACAGTCGCTTTCCATCCCGCTTTCACGCAAGACAGTTTGCACAGACGACACAAAACCATCATCCTTCAACTGCTCCGGAGACACATTAACGGAGACGCGCAGTGAAATCCCCGCCCTTCTCCAGGCTGCGAACTGTCTGGACGCCTCCTGCATCACCCACAGGCCAATCCGGCCGATCAGTCCGCTGCGTTCTGCAACCGGAATAAATTGTTCCGGGCTGATCCAGCCCTTGCCCGGATGTTTCCATCTGATCAGCGCTTCTACGCCAGCAATGGCGTGAATGTCCAGCTTATACTGAGGCTGAAATACCAAGTGAAAATCATGCATATGCTCGGTTGCCTTCGTTAACTCTTGAATCACTGGTCATTCATCCTTCCGGTTACGTTTCCATTCGCACCGCTATTTTGCAAATCTAATCATGCTGCAACTGCAAGACCCTTCGGATAAGAAATGAAAAAGGCATGCGTCATTCTCCGGTTAGAATAGAACCGCCCGGCATTGTTGATTTACAGCGTTTCACAAGTATACGTACATTCTGCCTGTGACCAAGCTTCAGGCTTCATGAGCGGGCATTATCTTCCCGTCCCTTGCGTATGATTACACACTTGCTTTGGACATTCTGATTCTACAATCAGACTGCGATACTGAATAGAATCCTTTAAAATTTGAATAAAACGCTCATCGCATTTCAAGCGAATCGCCTGATAGTAACATTGAATCAGCAAATCATCAGACAGCGATTTACGGTCAATAATGTAGGGCTGTATCTTCATGGGCACATCCTTTTCATTTCCAAAAACGTCTCCTCTCTGCAAAGGAGTTCATCCATTGTAAATTCGATCTATGCCTAAGGCCTCTGCGATTTGATTGCGGTACCGTTTGCCCGGACGGAGTCCGTACAATATTTCTGTAAACCGGTTGACGGGAATACCTTCCTTTTCACAAAACTGCTTCTGTGTCATCTGCTTCTCAAGAAGTGCCCTTTTCACAGCCAATCCAAAGAGTGTCAGCCTTCTGATTTCCTGCAATCACAACACCTCCAATGAATTGATACAGTCATCCCCCACGATTTTCTTGCTTGCATAAGTCTGGCAGGCTGCGAGATGAGCTGATGATAGATGCCAAGAGGAACGGTCAAATAAACGCCTTGCTGATCGCATTCATAAGCCGTTCATTGAGAAGCGGCTTATGGATGATATGCTTCGCACCGGCCTGGACGGCCTCGGCAGCCATCTTCTGCTGGCCCAATGCCGAGCAGACGACAATACGGGCTTCGGTATCCATCGCCATAATCTCTCTTGTCGCCTCTACGCCATCCATCTCAGGCATGGAGATGTCCATCGTGACCAGATCAGGCTTGTATTTCTCGTACATCTGAACGGCCTCCCTGCCGGTCCGCGCCTCCGCTACCACCTGAAAGCCTGCGGCGAAAAGTAGCATTTTAAGTGACAGGCGTACGACTTCAGTATCATCCGCGATTAAAACTCGTTTCACAAACCTCATCCTTTTATCCCATATTTACAACAAATTACGACAAAAAATTCCGATAATAAAACCACTTTCGATCCGGTCCATGTCCATTGTAGCAATTCTAGCAGCGGGCCCGATTTGGAGTGGTAAAATAATCTGATTACCATGTGTAGAGGATAATGATGATGAAATAGTTTTCGGGCTACAGGCTAACAAGTGTAGCTGCTGGATACTGCCTCATTTCTTTCCTCCCAAGGAATGACATCATTTAAGGTGATATAATAAATGTGGTACTACTACCACTACATCCATCATATATCTGATAAGGAATAATTTCAACAAAAAAAGGATTTTTTTCACCCTAATATCTGATATCGGATTTACATTTTCTATGGAGGAGATATATGCGAACTTTTGCAGAAAGATTTCTGTACCTGCGCAAACTGGCAGGTATGAAGCAGTCTGAATTTGCCCGCCTGATCAACCTTTCACAAGGAAGATTGAGCGATATTGAACAAGGAAAAAACAAACCCTCCGCCGATACGCTAATCGCCGTGGTTAACCAGTTTTCACCTAGTGCGGAATGGTTATTGTTGGGTAAAGGCTTTCCTCCAGAAACTGTTTCCCAGACGCCAAGAGGCAAACCTGAAGCTTTCATGCCCTTTGACAAGGCAAGCAGCGACGAATTGCAGTTTTTGGCGGACTGCCGCTCGTTGAACCCGGCCAACAAAATGACGGTTCGCAAGTTTATGCAGTTTTTGCTGGCAGAGCAACGAACACAGACGCCAATGAACGAGCATTAGCCAGGGGGTGTTTTATTAATGTCCAAATGTGGTAATTTTACCGCATAATTCATGTTGTCTTTCTGCAAGAAGTAGAAGGCATAACAAAAACCTGTAAAATCCAATTTTACAGGCTAATTATATAGCTTTCGGATACATAGTCATTCGAAACACAGCCTTGGGCAGGAGCAATCCGCCCGGATAGAAACAATCTCCATGCCAGACTTCCCGGCATCCGGCTGGCAGCCACACATCCTGCTGCTGTCCCCCGAACAGTTCCTCCCGAATATTCCATGCATCCGAGGGCTCAAGGAGTGATTGCCGCACCAGCATTTCCCCGCCTTCATCCGCCACAGATCAATTACTGGCAGCAGCCACAACTTCCCGGGACTCACTCATCAGCCGGCGCGATGTCCGAATTCCTTCGTCTTGCAAACCGCTTCAGCAGCGGGCCATCAAAGCTTTATGCAGAAGCAGCTTGTCAATGCGGACATAGCTGCTTCTACCTCTAACACATCAGTCTTCTCTCATACCGTCAGCTTCAGCCCGATTGCGGAAGCCAGTATCATCGCGATAAACAGCAGCCTCTTCCATTCCTTCGGCTCCTTGTACACTACCATCCCGAGCACAGCAGCGCCCACTGTACCAATTCCGGTCCATATTGCATATGCGGTCCCCATCGGAATCGAGACCATCGCATAGGAAAGCAGCGAGAAGCTGCACACGAAGGAGACAATTAACAGCGCGATCGCACTCCAGCCCTTCTTCATGGCAACCCGTTTCAGATTCAATACACCGAGCACTTCGAAGCACCCTGCCAAACCTAATGCCAGCCAGCTCATTTCGCTACCTCCGTTCCCGCAGCCTGTTCCTCACTGTCTCCAGAGACGAGCTTCAGCCCGATCACACCCGCCAGCAAAACAGCAATCAACAAAACTTTGCTCCATTTGAACGGCTCACCAAACACAAGCATTTCTACGATTACCGTTCCGCAAGTACCCAATCCGGCAAATACGGCATATACAGTCCCTACCGGCAATGTTTGTGTCGCTTTGATTAGAATGATAAAGCTGAGCAGGATAAACAAGGCAGTACCGGTCCATTCCAGCACATTCGACGAATGTCTGAGTCCGGAGACCCACAACACTTCCAGCGCTCCAGCGCCAAATACAGATAACCATATACGATTCATTTTCAAGCCTGCTTTCCAATTAATCTTCTTGATGTCACAAGCCTATACAGACTTGCAAATATTATTTAAGCATTGATTCCTTTCCAATAGACCGGCCACACCGCTGCTGCGCGGGACTGGTAACGGTCAGGCCAGCCGCACACAAGCTCCACCACTGCCCCCTCTACCACGGTCAGAAATGCTATTGACGCCTCCTTCGGGTCCTTGCAGTGTACCCCGCCGGTAAGCATCTCCCTTTGCAGGAGGCGGGTCAATGCCCGCCTCAATCCGTCAAGGAACGGAATCAGGATGTCCATCACCTGCCCATAAAGGCCGGCAGGCGGATAGTAGCCCGAGCGGATTAAAAATCGGGCATTGTCACTCATTTCATACTCCTGAAGCATCCAGTCAAAAAAGTTCTTCATCCGGCTTTCCAGCGGCGCCTGATGATTTTGGATGAAATAGTCTATGATTCGCCGTTTTACTGTTGAAAAAACGAGCGTCATGACATGCAAAAACAAGTCTTCCTTTCCTTTATAATGGGCGTAAATAGAAGGCTTCTTGATCCCAACCTCCTCTGCGATTTTTTGCAGAGATGCTCCCTCGTACCCATCCCTGGCAAAGCAGGACCGTGCTGCAAGCAAAATTTTCTGCGAACTCATAATTCACCTTCCTAACGGTCGTTAGGTGAAATTTTCTCACCATTCTTTTTTATTGTCAACCCTCTTCTTTAAAGTTGGTTGATGATGTTGCGGCCGGCTACTGGACAAACCAAAAAGACGGACCCTTGGCGATTTCCGGGTCCGTCTTTTTGTATACTGCCTTATATAGCATTACCGCATACCTGCTACTCCTTAAAGCTTGAGATGTTATAGACCGTCTGTCCGCCTGAACGTTCTTCTCTTCCAGGCCAGCTCATACAGCACCGGGACGACGACCAGCGTAAGCAGGGTTGAGGTGAACAGGCCGCCAATAACTGTAACGGCCAGATTGCCTGAGATCAGACTCGTGGAAGAGCCGGACAAAGCCAGCGGCACAAGAGCCAGCATCGTTGCGAACGCCGTCATCAGAATCGGTCTGAGCCGCGTCCGCGAGGCCTCCACAATCGCTTCCCTCAACTCTGCTCCTGCCTTGCGGTTCTTCTCCGCCCGATCCAGCAGGACGACTGCATTTGTCACCACAATGCCGACGAGCATGAGCATCCCGATCATTGCGCTCATGGACAGAGCCTGCCCGGTCAGCAGCAGGGCGCCTAGCGAGCCTACAGGAATAAACAGCAAGGAGGACAAAATAATGAGCGGCGTCAGCAGCCCGCCGAAGGTTACACTCAGCACGAGAAAAACAAGCCCGACCGCTGCACCCATCGCAATCCCGATCTGGACAAACCCCTCGGTTATCATTTTCAGGCCGCCCCCGGTCTCAACTTCTACCCCCTGGGGCAGGCTCAGGCTGTCAATATCCTTGAGCACGCGCTGCGTAACAGCAGCCGTATCACTGCCCTTCACGTTTGCTTTTACCTGGGCGTACATTTTTCCTTCATTATGCTGAATGGTTACCAGTGCATTCTGCTCCGACAGCTCCGCAATATCCTTTAGCCGGACAATGCCTGAGGCCGTCGGGATTGCTATATTTTCGAGTTCCTCACGGGTGGCAATCTGCTGTTTATAGGCGATGGTAATATGGCGTTCCTTGCCTTCCAGCGCATACGTACCCGCATCTAACGGACGAAGCTGCTCGCCGACCATTTGCATAATGAGGTACGGGCTGATTCCTTCCGCATTGTCCTTGAGCTTAAGCTCCCATTTTGGAGACAGATCATTCATGGAATTGGCAACATCCTTCAGATCATTGTCCTGCTTCATCAGGTCCTCGATCTGGCGTGCAGCCTTATTTAAATCATCCGTGCTGTTTGAATACAGATTGATGTCAATATTATTGCCTGTAGGCAGCCCCTGCTGCTGGCCTTCGCGTATGTTGACAACCGTTCCTTTGCCGCTTGCGTCGACGATAGTCGGCAGCTCACGGTTCGCCTGCCCGACCACCGCATCCATGTCCGTTCCTTTGGTAAATTGGACGGTAATGGCCGCCTTGTTTTTTGCCCCTTGGCCGAGAAACGGATTACCGGCAGCACCGCCGATGGATACGAGAACGTTGTCCAGACCCGGCAAGGACTGGACATATTTCTCTACTTTTTCACTGGCCTGTCCGGTCTGATCTATGCCGCTGCCTGCAGGCAGGCTCAGATTAATGGAAGCAGTCGGGACAGTATCAGCGGGGAGAAAGGCGACGCCCAGCAACGGGATGATGCTCAGCGAAGCTGCCAGCAGCAGCACAGCGCCTGTAAGCACCCAACCCTTCCGTCTTAGCGCCCCGCGAAGCAGCCTCTCGAATCCCCCGATAAGCCGCCCTCCTTCTTTATGCGGCTTGACCCGCTTGAACAAGGCGGCGCCAAGCACAGGAATAAGCATGACAGATACGAGCAGGGAAGACACAATTGAAATGACGACCGCTAGCGAGAACGGACGGAAAAACTCCCCGATTATGCCGCTTACGAAAGCAAGCGGAGCGAAGACGACGACAGTTGCCACCGTGGAGGAAGTAACCGCTCCGATTACCTCTTTGGTCGCTTGCCAGGCCAGCTCTTTGCCGCCCCTCTGATCGCCCTTCTCCTGGCGCCAGCGGTATATATTCTCAATGACCACGATACTGTCATCGACAATCCGGCCGATGGACACCGCAATCCCGCCAAGGGTCATAATGTTGAGCGTATAGTCCATCTGGTTGAGCAAGGCAATAGTAGCAAATATCGAGAGCGGCAGAGACAGAATCGAAATCAGTGTCGCCCGGATATTTCTCAGGAACAGGAAGATGATGATGACGCAAAATAAAGCGCCAAACAGCCCTTCCTTAACGAGCGAGGATACGGAATGCTCAATATCCTTGCCCTGGTCCATAATGACATGGATTTCCAGACCGCTGCTCTCCTGCTGTTGAGCGAGCAGGTTTTTGACCTCATTGGCAACCTCTGCTGTATTTGCATCCTGATTTTTGATAACTTCAACGACATAGCTTGGCTTGCCGTTAAAGCGGGTAATCTCATGCTGCGAGGTTGCCGTGCTGATAGTGGCAATATCAGCCAGCTTGATTGGCTGAATGGCAGCACCCGCGGCTGCTCCACCCCCTTTGGCATTGCCCTGCGGCGGCGGAGCCGCTCCTTTGCCCCCGGAAGTACCTGGAGAGCCTGTATTGCTTTGAGCGGTTCCGTCCGAAAGGCCGGCATTGGGGGCAACTCCCCCCGCCCCTTGAGGAATGGAGGGTGCAAGGACGAGCTGCTCGATTTTGGAGACGGACCCGATCTTCCCGGACAGCCGGATCGGAATCGTCTTGCCTTCCTCATTGACAGCGCCAAGCGGCAGAGCATAATCAAGGCCTGAAAGCGCGTTTTGAATCGCTTGCAGCGTAATCCCATTTGCATTTGCCTTCGCTTTGTCAACTACAATCTGCAGTTCTTCAGCGGGCAGGCCGTGCAAAGTGACAGTGCTTACGCCGCTGAGCTTTTCCATTTTAGGTACAATATCGTCCTGAAGCTGCCTGGACAGCTCATCGGATTCACCACCCGCCGCATAGACAGCCGCCTGATAGATCGGCGCAGCAGACGCGGACAGACGCTGAACGGTTACATTCGCCTGCTCCGGCAGTTTCAGCTTGGCAAGCGCACTTTCAATCTCGTTTGTCCGCTTGTCCATATCGGTACCAAACGGGAATTGCAGCACAATGCTGGCTGCATTCTCCGCTGAGGTGCTTGTTATGGAATCATAGTTTTTCAGATGGATCAGACTGTCTTCAATAGGAGCGGTAAGGCTGCTCTCGATCTCTTCAGTTGATGCTCCCGCTTGAACGGCCTGGATGAACAGAGCCGGAAACTCTACATCGGGGAACGTTTGTTGCTTGATTTGGGTTGTGGAGTAAAATCCATAGCCCAGCACAAGCAGGCATAATAGAACAATAGCAGCACCATTTTTCAGGCTGAGCCGGGTGATTTGGTTCAATTGGCTTCTCTCCTCTCATGTTGTGGATGTAGTATAGCCAATTCATTTGAACCCTCTGTGAATGAAGGATTACAAATTCAGCCGGACGGGAGATGTATCGTGAAGGTTGTTCCTTCTCCAATCCGGCTCGTCACCATAATATTTCCATTATGCAGCGCTACAATACGCCTGACGATGGAAAGCCCGATGCCGCTGCCGCTGCTGGCTGTCCGGTCCCTGGACTTATCAACCTTGTAAAACGGCTTGAAAATCTGGTCCAGCTCATCCTCAGGGATACCGCTTCCAGTATCCGTAATTCCCACCTTTACACACTCACTGCCCAGTTCCAGCGTGACACGAATTTTTCCTCCGGGCTCTGTAAATTTGATGCTGTTGCTGATCAGGTTTGTCCATACCAGATTCAGTCTGTCTTCATCCGCTACAATTGCAGCGTCAGCCATTTGCAGCTCGATGCTGATATTTTTTGCCAGCCACTGCGGCTCAAAGGCAATTACGCATTTGCGAAGCTGCTCATCAAGCCGGAACAGCCGGGTATCCAGCTGAAAATGCTCATATTCCAGCGTAGACAGCTGGAGCAAATCGCCGCTTAGCCTTGACAGGCGGTCCGTCTCGGCCTCCATAATGCCGAGCAGGCGCATCCGGCTCTCCTCATCCAGCTTCTTGTGCTTGAGTGCCTGGGTGAAGCCCTTGATTGAAGTGAGAGGCGACTTGAACTCATGCGAGACATCCGATACGAACTGCTTCCTGATCTGCTCCAGCGCGCCAAGCTCCTTGGCCATCAGATTGAAACTGCGCGTCAGTTCCCCAATCTCATCCCGGCGTCTTGTATGCAGCCGGATGCTGAAATCTCCCTTGGCCATTTGTCTGGTTGCATGTGTAAGTTTGCGCAGCGGCCTGACAATATAACCTGCAGCGATTAGAATCAGCAAACTTCCGAACAAAAGCACAAGCAAGAGCTGGGACCGGAAAATATAAGCGAGCACCCGTTCCAGATCGCTGATCTCCGGCGACAGGAACAAGGCGTAGGATGCGTTCCCTACCTGAAAGGGCAGGCCGATGACAATTTCCGAATGATTTTTCCCTGGCGCTTTGTCGCGCAGCACGCCGCCACCCAGCACCTGCTGAATCTGCTTGCCGCTCAGTTGAATCCGTTTGACTTTGCGGATATCATCCTGATGAAGCAGCTTGCCTTTATTGTCATAAATATTGACCGTGAAGATGGGCAGCGCGTTAATTCCCTTGAGTAAAGAGTCCTGATTATCCGGGTAAGACTCCACATAGGACTGAATGATTGTTTTGCCGCTTAAAATCAGAGTTTCTTGCAAAAAGGACTTGAACTGGCTGCTGTACATTTTCCCGTAAATTAAAAAAGTCAGAATCAGGCTTCCGATTACTACTGCGAAAAAAACGAAAATGATCCGTACATACAGCGATTTAATCATGGCCCGCCTCAAGACGGTAGCCCAGCCCGCGCAGGGTAACAATTTTAAAATCATCATTATAATCGGCGAACCGCTCGCGCACCCGTTTGATATGCGTATCAACTGTCCGTTCATCGCCTTCATATTCATAGCCCCAGATTTGGGAAATGAGCATTTCTCTCGTGAACAGTTGGCCCGGATAGCTGGCCAACGTATAGAGCAGCTCGAATTCCTTCAGCGGGATGGACATTTCCTGTCCTGTATCTTTGAAGGCAATCATATAGCTCTGCTTATCCAATATGATTCGCCCAAGCTGAATTGCATTGGACACTGCAATCCGATAGCGCCTGAGCAGTGCCTTTACCCGCATAACCAGCTCCATCGGCTCAAAGGGCTTGACCAAATAATCGTCCGTTCCTACAGTGAAGCCTTTGATCCGGTCTCCGGCTTCTCCTTTGGCTGTCAGCATCAGCACCGGCTTGTCACCGGACTCGCGCAGCCGTCTGCACAGCTCCCAGCCGTCCATTTTGGGCATCATCACATCGAGCACAACCAGATCGACCGGATGGGAGTTCACATAATCCCATGCCTCTTCGCCATTGGATTTCTCCACAATGTCCATGCCCTCATCCTGCAAATATAATCGCACCAGTTCCCGGATGTGCGCTTCATCATCAACGACCAGCACCGTTGTCATCCGCTGCTCTCCCCTTCCGCATTTACATACACGCTGATTAAAAAGTATTTAATCTCCATCCATTTCTTATTCAATTGGTCTGCTTAGGCGGGATGCTGCCTAGCTCTCATTATCTCCGGGCATAGAATCGCCAAAACAGCAACAGCAGCCTGCCCCGGCATTTTTGTCATGCCGGTACAGACTGCGTTTTTGCTCATGCTCTTTTTTTATTCATTAATGTCCCATCATCATGGCCGGGTCCGGGGCATTTCCTTCTCCCTTGCTTGTATCATCTGGTTTCGGCTTTGGCTTTCGCAGAATGAATCCCAGCAACGCCCCTACGAGCGCAATACCCGATGCCAGCAGGAACGTATCCCCGAAAGCGGAAGTTGCGGCTGCAGCCTGATTGGCTGTCTCTGTCATATGGCTGGTTACCCGTGAGGTCCAATAGCCGGTTAAACCCGCAACGGCGAAAGATACCATGACCTGCTGTGCAGCAGTCGTCAGCGGAGTGACCCGTCCGACGAGATGACGAGGCGCCGAGGCGAGCACATGCGTATTGATCGCCATCATGGACATCCCCATTCCTGCCCCTACCATTGCCAGTGCAGTCATGATGTATGGCAGTCCGGTATCCAGTGTAATCTTCGACAGCATGAACAATGCTGCTGTAATGACGCTCAGTCCGGCAATAGCGAGCGGACGGGCGCCCAGCTTGTCATAGAGACGGCCGCCAAGCGGCATGAAGATCGCAGACGAGAGCGCCTGCGGCAGCAGAATCAAGCCTGTCTCCAGCGCCGTATACTGCTTAATGCTCTGCAGGAACAGCGGGATGAGCAGGATCGACCCGAATAGGGCAATCTGCGTCACCCAGGAAATCAAAATGCCGCGGGTAAAGTCTGAAGACCTGAATACGCGCAGCTCCAGCAGCGGCTGCTTGCTTCTTAGCTCTACGATAATGAACAACAAGAGCGCAGTTCCGCCAACAATCAGGCCTGTCAACGTTCGTGGAGATGTCCACTCTACACCGCCCTCGCTTACGCCAAAGGCCAGCATGGAGAAGGCGATCGGCGCCAAAATCATGCCAAGAAGGTCAAGCGACGGCACAGCCTTCACCTCGCTTTTTGGCAGGTTGCGAAGTCCGATCAGGATCGCCAAAATGCCGATCGGCAAATTGATCAGAAAAATCCAGTTCCAATGCACATACTCCACCAGATAACCGGCCAGCACAGGTCCAAGCGCAGGTGCGAGCAGCATCGGAATTCCGAGCATTCCCATTAATGTTCCGCGTTTCTCCGGCGGCGCCATCTTGAAAATCATGGCCATTCCAATCGGCGATACCATACCACCGCCAAGACCCTGAATAATACGGAACAAAATCAGTTGTTCCGGTGTTTGCGCCATGGCGCACAACAAAGATCCAACGGTAAAAAAACCGATGGTAATCAGAAAAATCCGCTTCGTCCCGAAGCGGTCGGTCATCCATCCGGCCAGTGGAATCACGGCGGACAAAGCCAGGGTGTAGCCTGTAACGGACCATTGCAGCTTGGATATGGTAGAGTTGAACTCTTCCACCAGCTTCGGCAGCGCAACGTTAACCACGGTGCTGTCCAGAATGACCATGATCATGCCGACGATTACGGCCAACATCGGGCCAATAATTTTTTTAATTGAAAATTCTTCATGTGTACTCAAGCTGTTCGTACTCATTCGATAGCTCCTCTCTTTCTCCAGAATTGAAGTATATCGAACTTATTTGAACTGAATATGTACGAGAGGTTACAAGTCTTGATTTTCCGGCCTATCCCGGTGCATAAAATTCTCTGAAAAATGTATTGATTTTCCGATAAATCCTAGTATAATACTCGGTAAAGAGATTCAACTTACACATATTAATTGAAACGCAAAAAGGAGCCTATCCTATGACAGCAAAACTTATTGCCCAAAGATGGATTGACGATCATTTGGATTTATATAATTATGCGGTAAAAGTCAGGGATACAGCCTGGCAGGAAGACATCCTCTTCACCTTAAAGCAAAAGGAGCTGCATATTGCAGGTGAGATCCGCTATACGATCAAAACCCGTCTCTGGCAAAAATTTGACCAGATTAATCAGGAACTGATGTCGCTATACGAACAGCTTCATGGGCTGAAGGATGAGGAAAATCCGGATAGTCAGCAAATCAAGGAAAAGCTGTGGGGGCTCAAACTGGAGCGTCTGCATGTTGCGCAGCAGCTAAGAGGATTGTAGCAGGGGTGTGAATTGAATAGCCGATTCGTTGGCATACAGAGGTCTGCTCTGCCTTGACCACGTAACAGCTCTCCCGTTTCTTGAGGACGGGACCAGCTTGTACGGAATCTTCGCGGGCGGCTTTTTTATGCTTTTTGCTTCATTTCTCTCATCATTTGCATCATCATCGTCATCATTTCATCACATTCCTGCATTTTGGACATCATCATATCAGTATCCATGCTCATGTCCATGTCCATGTCCATATCCATTCCCATCATGGAATCCATCATCATTTTCATACATTTCATTTTGCACATCATTTCTTCCATACACATGTTCATCATAACCGTGGACATCATCATATTGTTCATCTCCATCTCTCCTTCTACTCGATCATTTTGTTCCCGTCACTAGAATACTATATTTACCTGATTTGCACAATATTTATTTCTTGATTTTCAATATTACTTTATGATATATTTATAAATTAACTATTCACATTAATCTTATCGGATATCCATAAAAAGGAGCAGCCCCTTGCTTATCAGCAGGAACAGCTCCTTTATAGGGTAATTTAATTAAAACTTTAACGGAACATTGGCTTTAAGAAATTTATCTACATCAGCCGTACGCTTGCCGCCATTCTTCTCCAGGACATCCATGAACTTTTGCAAAGTCCCTAGCAGCTTGCTGCTTCCGGCTCCGTTCTCCAGTGCTTTCTTGTAAGTCTTAAGAGCTCCTGGCTCGATTGTCTTCGTATCGTAATCAAACAACGGCGTGTTGTTGGCACCATAAAAAATATGCATTTTGGAAAATTCCAGTTCCCGCTCCACATTGGCTCTGCGGTTGGATACCTTGTAAGTATCCAGGAACTTCTCGCGTTCCAATCCCCGCTTCAATGCCTCATCCCAGCTGATCAACAGCGCCGCATCTCCAAGAGCCGGCTTATTGGCCTCCACTGCCATAATATCGATATAAGCCGCAATATCACGGTTCACGTAAGGGCTGTAGCGTTTATACTCGCTGTAATTAATTACGGGGTAATACATGCCCTCTTGTGTTGCTATCTGGTAACCGCGGTCTCTGGCCTCAATGAGCAGCTTGCGCTTGGCCGGATCTTTCACGACGGCCAGCAAATTCGTAAATGTCGGACTCTCTACCCGGACACCATCCAAAATTCCGGTTTCAAACTTTTTCGTAAAGGAAGCAAGATCCGCCCGCTGCGCATTTTCCAGATGAAGCGTCATCAGTGTTGCATGATGCGGTGATGTCTTGCTGATATGATTAAGCAGATACTTGCGGGCCTGGCTAAGCTTGCCCGGTGCCTTCAGATAGATCTGGAACTGATCATAAATAGCCTGGGAGGACTGGGCAGTGACTGTTTGTGCGGGAACGTTGGCCGTACTGGCAAGCGGCGCCGCAGCAGCAGCTCCAGCCCCTGCAGCTACGGTCAATGTAATACCCAGAGCCATGGAACGTACCAGCAGTTGGCTTTTGAAGCGTTTGGATGTTTTGTTCATGATAAGTTCCTCCAATTCATTGTTTGTATTTGAATAATTTAATAACGTGATCCATTTCATATGGATGCCATTGATTATTGATTAACCGCACAATCACTGCTTTACACAGGTCTGAACCCTATTTCCGCCAGCCACGTTCTGTAACATTCTCAGGCATCCATTCTCCTAAGCTGCGTGAGACAGCTTAATGACGACAATCTCGGGACGGTTAAATAACCGCTGCGGAATAATGCTGTTCCCAAGCCCCCGGCTTACAATCATCGTTGTGCCTTCGCCCGTATATTGTCCGGCGTCATACTTCGGCAAAAAGCCTTGATTCGGAGCGACAAGTCCGCCGATGAAAGGCAATCTGACCTGTCCGCCATGCGCATGTCCGGAGAGCACCAAATCCATCCCATACTTTTCATAGACCGGGAACAGCTCCGGCCTGTGCGACAGCAGCAGCATGAAATCTTTTGACTCCTCATCTCCTTCCAGCGAGCTTCGCAGCTCAGAGGCTACCAGATCCTGCTCGTCATAAGACATTCTCTCTATTGCCGGGTCATCGATGCCAATGATACGAAAAGAGCCTTCGCCCAGTTGAATCATTTCGGAGCGGTTACGCAGCACATGTACCCCGAGCAGCTCCAGCTTCTTCTCCAGCTCTTCGTATCTTCCCGACCACCATTCATGATTGCCGGTGACAAAATAGACGGGGGCAAGCTGAGTCAGTTCTTTCATCAAAGTCAGACTTGTTTCTTCATCATACCGTTTACTGTCCACCAGATCGCCTGTGATGACAATCAGGTTCGGATGCTGTGTCTGCACCTTGCTGACCAGTCGCTGCTGGCCGTTGCCGAAAGATTTGCTGTGAAGATCGGAAAGCTGCACAATTGTATAATTCTCCGCTCCTTTGGGGAGCTTGGCAGAGCTGATGTTGAAGTTTGTGACGGTCAACGCATTATTTTCAAAAATAAGAAAACCTGCTGCAAGAACAACAAATACTGCAATCCACAGTATACGCTTTATCATCTTACTCATTGCTGTTCACCCCCCTAGACGGATGATCCGTTATTTATGTTGCGGTTAATATTTTTAACGTACTCATTTACTATACATTCCCAGGGTCAACTCATGCAAAATTCTTAAAGAAATTAAAATTAAAGAAATTAAAATTTCTTTGATCCTCTTTTAATGCGATTTTTCCCAAATTGAAATGATCCAGGGAGCGCTATCAGCTGATAATGCTGATAACAGATAGGCAGGGCCAAAACTTAAAATCACAATACGTGCAAACACGCATGTTTATATCACGTAAGTATGATTATATTAGGTATCAAATGAGCTAAAAATAGCAAAAAACCATTGAATGCCGATGCGGTAACTGCATCTGGTTCAATGGTTTTTTGCTAAAGTTTAATTATCTGTAATCAGCACCGGGCCTGCCGGTTAGCCGATAACAGATTCTATAAATTTCTCCAAAGCGGAGAGGTCCGTTATATTGGAATTGCAAGCATGGCCGTCTGCACACAGATAGTTGCCCACTGTCCGATAGTAATCTGACGAGGACTTCTCGGGTCTCTTCTTGGACATCGCCGAAAACAGGGCAATTTCCTCCTGTCTATTGCAAATAAAGCAATAGCCTTTCTTGTTCGTAGGCGTGTATTTGCCCTCTATCCCGACAAGCTTTCCTTCAACAGGATAGACCATAAACAGCTTGTTCGTTGAGATATCCATCCAGCTCAGATGGGACATATAACGCCGGTCCATCTGCTGAAGATCCGGAGCCTTCAGTTTCTTGGTCTTGGGAAAGAGCTTCTGAATCTGCTTCTCCGAAAGAAGAGGAAATTCCAGCAAATAGGGTTCCAGCTCCCGGAGATAGGCTTCAAATTGTTCTGCTGTCTCCAGCAAAGAAATGCCCTTGACCTTCTCGTGCTGTGCCGGTTCCGGGAATTGTTCTGTGATTGTATATTCGGCACCATCCCGGATGGACTCGATGACCTTGCGGTCAGATACTGTGCGTAACGTATATTGCACCAGGCTTGCCTGTTTTTTTATCAAATTATATTGGTGGTTTCTAATAAATGGTGTTTGCATCGCTTGACAGCCCCTCATCCGTTATTTTAGTGGAAAATAAGGTGCAAAGCCCATTACTAGAAACGATCACTGCTTATACGGGCGATGTTTAGATTAAAGCAACATTCCGCCCATGCAAAGTATCGCCCCAATAAAAGGCTTTGCATGAGACTTGCCAATCCGGCAATCTTTTATTGCCATCGTTACCAGCTCCTTCGATTTAACGATAGGATTAGTATAATAAAAATAGGCCATTCTTTCAATTGCGTTTGCAAATTAGCTCTAATATAAGACAGCCGTGCCGGAGGAGCTCTTCCAAAAGCTTCAACTGTTTGAAGTCTGGACCGGAAGACGGATGACAGCCGTTGTTCCTTCCCCGGATATACTCGTCAGTTCAATCCCGTAGCTATCGCCATAATGAAGCTTAATCCGCTGATGCACATTGCGCAGACCGAAACCGCCTGTTTCCATTGTAGAGGCTGCCCATGAATCCTCGATTTCCTCACGTTCCAGCGATCTCCGTACCTCGGCAAGCTTCTCAGCCGTCATCCCGGCACCGTCATCACTTACTGTAAGTGTCAGTATATCTTGCTTCAATGCTGCCCGCACGGTTACCGTGCCTGGACGTCCGTGTTTGCGGATGCCGTGCATAATGCTGTTCTCGACCAGAGGCTGCAGCAGGAACTTGATCATATGCTGCCCCCCGGCCTCAGGCTCCAGGTCAATATCCCAGTGAAGCTGGTCTGCAAATCGGATACCCTGGATTTTCAAATAGTGGCTGACATGCATGACCTCGGCTTCAACCTTAATGATTTCTTTACCCTGATTGAGTCCGATCCGAAATAACCGTGACAAGGAAGTCACGATATCGCTAATTCTGGAATCGTCATATTTGCGTGCCAGCATATATACCGAATCGAGCGTATTATACAAAAAATGCGGATTTATCTGATATTCCAGCGTTTGAAGCTGGAGCTTGCGCCGCTTTTCCTGTTCCTCGCGGTTTTTCTCAATCAAATGGGCAATTTCATCGGACATCATATTCAGCTTGTTCGCAACTTGTCCAATCTCGTCATTGCGAAGCACCGGAATCCGGATCTGCTGCCCGCTGCCTAAATGCTTGATTCCCGCTTGCAACTGCTGGAGCGGCCTTGTAATCCGGTGAGACATGAATACAACCAATACAATGGTGAAGATCAGCAATGTGAACATGACAAATGCAAACGCAAGCAGTATATTGCGGATCGGTTCATTAATCTTGGATTCCAGTATCCAGGTGGAAATATTCCAATCCTTCTGCTGGATCGTATAGTACGAATATTTCCCCCCTCCCGACTCAAAGGTGGAGTCCCCGTTTGTCCCCCCGCTTCCGGACAACAGAAGCTTCGGATTCCAGTCATCGGTACTGGAAACCTTAATGCGCATCTCATTATCAAAAACAGCAAACTGCTGGCCCTCATCCAGTGTAAATTGCTTGAACATGTTGAAGATCTCTTGCTTTTCCAGCAGGACGAACATATAGCCGATTTTATGATTCAAGTCGGAACGGTTATCCATGATTTGCCGGGCAATTACGATGGTCCCCTCGTCAGAACCGTCAAACCAGACGGATGTCCCATTCGCTTCATCAACTTTCTGAGTCAAATCGATGAGATTCACGGTCAGCTTCGGTGAAATTGCGGTGCTTCCGGAAATGCGGAATTCATTATTCATAATAAAAATATTGCGTGTGAATTCGCTCGAGTCTCCATAAGTGACAAGGCGGTTATGCAGATCGCTGCGGAGGGTAAAATGTTCGGCCGTCTGCTTCCATTCCTGAACAGCGAGAAAACGCTGTACGAGCGGATCGCCGAAAATACGGAGCATCAGACCCTCGTATTCCTGCCTCCACTTGGTAATTTCGACCGTAAGCGCCTCAGCAGACTGGTTGTGATGGCGGGCATAGGACTGCATCAAATTCGTCTGAACGGTCGAGTAGACATAGACCGCACAAATTAATAACGGAAGCAGCAGCAGAATAGAGAAGAAAAATACCATCTGGGACCGGAGTGATCTTAAAAACTTCATGATTCCTTATCCCCGTAGCGGTCTCTGAAATCACTCGGGGTAAATCCTGTATTTTTCTTGAATAGGCTGCTAAAGTAATGGGCGCTGGAATAGCCAATTTTCTCGGCAATATCGTAATTCCTAAGAGATGTATGTACGAGCAGCTTCTTCGCTTCCTCCAGACGGATGCCCGTCAAAAATTCAACACAGGTCATTCCGGTCTTCTGGTGGAAAATACGGGATAAGTAATTTGGTGTTATGCATAGCAGTTTGGCGACGGTGCTGACGGATAATTCGCTGTCTGCATAGCCCTCCGCCATCGCAAGCTTGGCGCGCTCAACCAGAACATCGACGAAGCCCGCATTCGTGCGGGTCCTCAGAACGATCAGTTGATTGAAGCAGTCCTCGAAGAAAATTTCAATCTCCCGGGCTGATTCCGTTTCATTCAGCTTCGTATAGCTCTCGAAGTAGCTCGGCATTGTATCTCCGGCCTGATATTCATCCGCCAGCCTGTATACCGTACCCAGGAGATGGACATACATCAGCTTCATCATCGGCGAAGCAGCCTTTTGACGTTCCAGAGCTGCCGTAAATGGTCTTAGGGGATTACCCTCCAACTGATCCCGGAACCGCACGGCCTCGATCAGCTCTTTTTCCTCCTGGTATGGATATTCAATGTGGCTTTGGTTCAAAGCCGGCATTTCTTCATAATGAATGATGCCACGGTGGTCGAGCAGCGAGAGCAGATGGACAGCCTCCTCAGCCTCATGCGCTGAATTGGGAATAAAGTTGAAAGAGTCATAACTCCTCCCTACACCGATTGAAGCTGTAACCTTTAGCTGCTCCTCAATTTCATCAAGGAGCGCTTCATAAACCGCCTGTTCCACCGGCTTGTGCAGGATGCCCTGGATCAGAGCCGGCCCAGAGTCGGTAAAATGAACCCGCTGACGCTTCAGGTGCTTATCGGCTATCGCGCGCACCTTGCCCTTCAGCTTTGAAATATCAGTTCCAGCCTGCAGACGGATCACCTGGTTCATATTAATCTTAATCGTAATGCAGTAATAGCTGCCTTCCCCAAGATCGAGGCCTGCAGCCTCCATCCGCTCCTCCATATCCGGCGAATTCCGGAAAGCTCCCGACAGGAGATCAGACCATAGCTTCTCAATAATAATCGGTTTATATAAGTCCAGCTTCCGCCTTGTATCCTCATTCAGAAGCGAATTATGCTGCTCATTGGCAATCTCATTGACGATTGACGCCACTGTCTCCTGCATTTCCTCAGGCAGCACCGGCTTGACCAGATAGCTGGATATTCCCAGCGCTACCGCCTCTTTGGCATACTCAAACTTCTCATAGCCCGTCAAAATAACGAACCGGATTCTCGGATGGCTCTCCTTGATCCGCTTGGCGAACTCAATGCCTGACATCTCCGGCATAAACACATCCGTAATCACCAGATCAGGCGGGTTCTGATCAATAATCCCGATGGCCTCCATTGCAGTAGGCGCTTCCAGACATTCCTCAAAGCCTGCCGCCTGCCAGTCAATCAGCGAATGCAAGCCTTCCCGGATTATCGCTTCATCATCTACAAACAGTACGCGCATTCCTCGTCTCCTCTCTTTCTATCAGGATGCAAGCGTAAACGGCTGCCCTGCCGGCAGCAGCGTTTCGCGCAGAAAAAGTATAACGGTGAATTCCTAAGACGATCCCGGTTGAACGAATACATTTCGGGCAGGGCCGCCGTGTGAAAAATCCTTCCGATCGCTGTCACTCTCTTACTTTACCGCACCTGCTGTCAGACCGCCGATGATTTTTTCACTTAATAGAGCATAAATGACAACGGTCGGCACAATTGCCAGAATCATCGCAGCAAAGGCCTGCGGATAGTTCGCCTGAAAGGTGGTCAGAAAAAAACGGATTGCAACCTGAAGGGTGCGTGTGCCTTCGCTCTGCGTAAGCAAATTGGCATACAACAGTTCATTCCAGGCTGTAATCATCAGAAAGATTGATGCCGTCACTATACCCGGATAACTGATCGGCAGAATGACGCGCGTGAAGGTGCGGTGAACCCCCGCCCCATCCATAAAGGCCGCCTCGGCCAACTCCGGGGGAATCGTATCCATATAGTTTTTGATTATTAATACGCTAAGCGGCAGGGATATCCCTGCATAGACAAGTGCAATGCCTATCAAAGAATCGTAAAAGCCGATCCAGTTGATCAGATAATAATAGGGAACCATAAACGCATTCGTCGGCACCAGGATGCCGCCAACCAGCAGCAGCTGCCAGCCGGTGCGCCAGCGGAATGTATAGGTAAATATATACGATGCAAGCGTTGCAAGCAATAGGGCAAGCAGTGTCGATACTGCGGCAATGATCAGCGAATTATAAAAATAGACCGAAACCGGATGCCTGGACAGCACAGCCGCATAATTGTCCAGCAGCCAATGTTCAGGCAATCCGAACGGACTTGCAAACAACTCGCGGTTAGTTTTGAAGGTGGCCAGGATCATCCATAGAAACGGGGCGAGCATAACTGTGCCTACGGCATATAAAAAGAGGCTTCTCATCCACTTCATATTCCGGCCCTCCGATTTGTCATGCGCCCAAGCGCCAGAATCGTCCCCATGACTGCCGCACCTATTCCAATCGTCAGCAGCCCGGCAGCCATTGCCACCCCGTACCGGCCCGCCGTAATCATTTCCCTGAACATATACAGTCCCAGATTGACCGTTTCATTGGCCGGCCCTCCTCCTGTCATCAGAAACGGATATTCGAACATCCGCAGACAAAAGGTTAAATTTAAAATCATATTGATCAGCACAGCGCTTTTTAGAAGCGGTATCGTAATATACCAGTCTTTCTGCCAATTGGTTGCGCCCTCGATCTCCGCAGCCTCATACAGTTCCGACGGAATGGCGGAGATCCGGGTCAGGAAGATCACCATCGTCAATCCGGCATAAATGATAAACGGCAGTTGATGAGCAAACAACGCTGTCCTTACATCTGCCAGCCACGGCCTTGTCAGAGAATCAAGCCCAATCATCTTCAGCAAATTATTGACCAGGCCGAGATTAACATGCAGCACAAAATACCATAAAAAAGCGATGGCGGTCGTCGATATGACATTCGGAAGCACGAACAGCACTCTGAATACCTTCCACCCTCGCGGCTTGCGGGCAAGAATAAGCGCGAGCAGGAGTCCGAACGGGATATGTAAAAACACCGCACAGCAAATCCACAACAATGTATTGATAACCGCCTTCTTGAAGACAGGGTCGTGAAAAACGAGCCCAAAATTGTCCAGACCTACATAAACCATCTCATTGATTCCATTCCACTGCTGGAGGCTGATATAGCCTGCATACAATAACGGAAAGACAAAAAACAGGAGAGTGAATATAACTGCCGGCATCAGGTAAAGAACAATATGTCGTTTGGCAATCATGTGAAGCCTTCTCCTTTTCCGTAAATTAAAACGCATGCCGCTAACGGATTTTCTCCAACCCGTTAGCGGCAGCGTGTAGTTAAAAAATTCTATTCGTTTACTGCGGCGGTTATTGATTCGCTTCATTCAGCCTGCGCACCATACCGGCCGGGTCGAACTGATCAAACATCATGCCCTCGATCAACGACGGAAGCTTGGAAATGGCCGTTGGCTTAAGTACCCTTGAGATTTGAATCAGGCTTTCCGGAGCGCTGTTGGATACGCTGATAAATTGTCCAAGCACCGGTCCCGCCTTCTCAAGCTCTTCCTCACCGAGATTAATATCCATTGACAACAGTATACGTCCCTCAAGCGTCATGAGCCGGACACCTTCATCAGAAGTCATATATTTCATAAAATCGACAATGGCCTGCTCCTTCTCCTTAGACTCCTGTTTGCCAGCAGACCAAGGTGTGTACGTGTCCGTAATGATAAAGCCCTTTTGAGCTTTCCCATTCTCGACCAGCGGTCCCGCTGCAATGCCGATGTTTTTTTGCAGCTCATTATCCAGTGAACCGATCAGCCATGGCCCGTCAATAATCATAGCCGTATTGCCAAGCGCGAAGTTATTGGAGCTAATGGAATAATTCGCCCCGATGGCATCATCTGTCGAATAGCTGAACAGTTGCTTCAGTCTCTCTGCAGCCATCACCATCTCCGGTGTATCAATCGAGACACCCACCTTGAATACTTCCATCCCGCTTGCTGCTGCAGCCAGGTAGCTGAGGGCGTTCGTTGAATGCCAGGAGTCATCTGCCGTCATCAGCGAAATCGGTATAATGCCCTTCGCTTTCAACTTTTCACAAGCCGCAAACAATTCGTCCCATGTTTGCGGAAACTCCGTAATACCGGCTTTGGCGAACAGTTTTTTATTGTAATAAAACAGTACGCCCGCCTTTTCGTAAGGTACGGAGGTCAACTCGCCGTTAATTGTCAGCGCTGCAAGATCTTCGGGCTTAAAGCGCGATCTCCATTCCTCGTCCATGTAAGGTAAAAAATTAAGCAATTGGCCTGAATTTTGCCGGGACAGATCATTCGGATTAAAGTTGTAATTGAACAAATCCGGCGGCTGCTTGGCTGCAATCATTGTCTTGACCTTCTCCTGGTAGGTCGGCCAGTCCGGGTTAATATCAATGCTGACCTTCACTTTATCCGCCCGCAACTGATTATATTGGTTTACCAGTTCATGCAGCGCTCTTCCACGCTCCGTATCCGTACTCCAGCTGCTGAGCATCTTAATTTCAATCATGTCATGCGCCTGATTGTTATTTGTCTCTCTCCCATCCTTAGCAGAGCATCCGGACAGTACGATCATAATCAGAGCAAGCAACAGGACCCGGCTTTCTTTGCTGACCATCCCCTCTACCTCCCCTTTATCAAATATACAGATGCTTCCTCTTCCACTGTACCTGTTATCAGACCCATTATAAATGAATAAATATAGCCGAACCTGTACAGATATCTATCCTTTTACCTACGACTCTCTATATATCGTCCTAGGCCAAGAAGACCAGCAGAGTAAATCCACCCAAGCGTTCCCCATATATCACCTTTGGCAATCATGTTCTCATCCTGTCCCTGGCTGCTTACGCCAAAGCCTTCGGGCTGCATGCCGATATCTGTGAATCCCATTAAATTTCCCGGATGAGACAGTACTTGCTGACAACCATTTGCAATCCATTCCGCCATCTGGCAAAAGAACGGCTCATCCGCCGCTTCGCCAAGCTCATGCAGCTCGCGGATAAAGAACAGGGAATAGATATCGACGGCCCCGCCGCCCCAGATGGAGTTAATCCCGCCACAGCCGACCGTATTAAAGCGGTGCTTGTGCAAATCCGTACCCGGCATTGTCGGAGCTGACCAAATATAGTTCCAGGTAACGAACAGCCTTGCTGCGCGCACTGCCCCCTTCAGATACCGTTCCTCGCGCGTATGGTTGTACAAGGTGTACAGTGCAGCCATCGTATACTGAACCGCTTCCTTGTCGATGACATTCGGATTATCAAGGGTCCCCCCCTGGTAATGATTCCGCTGTACATAATTGGACAGCACGTACTCGGCTGCATTGATGGCTGCGCGCAAATATTGCATCCCTTCCCCCGGCTCCTCCCGCCATAGGGCAATCAGAAACATAATTGGAATGGCTGTACCGGACTTGGAGGAGAACTCGTCATTGCCGAAGCCCGGCGCATTTTTCAGAGGCGTCCCATCCTGCTGGAATGCCCGGTACCAGGAGCCGTCCCCGTTCTGATGGCGTACCAGGAAATTGCCAAAGCGCTTCACGGCATCATACCATCCGGACTCGGTCCGGCCTTTCTCGCGGTAATGCTGGTAGGCAGTGAGCAGATCGAAAGCCGGCTCTACCATGAGCCTTAAATAATTGCCGCAGATATCACCATGGGAAACATAGTGCAGCTTGGGAGCAGTAGCATCCCCGAACGAATGAAACGGACGGTCCTCCTCTACTTCATACAACGTGTACATCCAGCCCGAAGGCGTCGTACATCGGTCCACGAAGAAATCAATGACCTTTTTCCCCTTGTCCCACCATTCGCCTCCGGCGCGTCTGGCCGTCTCGTATGCAGCATGAATCTGACGGCCTGTGAAGCCGTATTCCAGCACCGTCTGGTAGCTCTCGTGAGGAATGTTGATAAATGAAGCCCCAAAGCCCGAAGGGGCACTACGGTACCCCTTTCGCGGATCAAAATGAAAGAAGAAGCCCGCAGCACCACTTGGCAGCTCCCGGTACGAGTTTCGCAGGGAAACGCTCCGGTATTCCATCGAATCTGTCAAAGAGAATGGCAGACTGACAGGCTCCGGCTTGTTCAGGGCGGCTTTGTGCTTGAACTCATCAAATACCGCTTCATCGAAGCCCCATTGGTTGGAGATGCGCAGCTCGTAGGCGGCCTTAAGCTCGATAACGGCTTCGTCAAGCGGAAAATAGGCCGATACTGGCCGTTGATCAGCACAGAGTGCGACGCTGCGTTCGCCTTCATAATAAGGAAGACATGCCTGATAGCGGACGGTATTGCCTTCCCGGGTGTATCCCAATGAGCCGATATCCGTCCGTTGGGTAAAGCTGGCCTCACGTCCCGGTCTGAACGGCGGCTGTACGAAAGCCGGAAGCTGTGTACGCGACAGACAAACCGTCGTACCTGTCGAGGAATCATAGCCCAAT
This sequence comes from Paenibacillus pinihumi DSM 23905 = JCM 16419, assembly GCF_000422505.1. Classification (GTDB taxonomy): domain Bacteria; phylum Bacillota; class Bacilli; order Paenibacillales; family Paenibacillaceae; genus Paenibacillus_D; species Paenibacillus_D pinihumi. The sequence continues at coordinate 373,847 of NZ_KE383866.1, forward strand.
ACCAGCGGGTAGGTCAGTCGGTCATCCATATACATGCGTGTTACATTTTCGCGATGCTGGTCAATCGTTCCATACCAGGTGGACGGCGCGTGAAAGCGGAAGGGCGTCTCCTCCTGAACCGGCTGTACAAAGCCTAGCTGAAGCTGAAAGCCGTCTGTCTGCGCTTGGCTTGTCCTGCCGGACTCCCGTTCGGCTCGCACGGTTCTATGTACCTTGGATGCAGCTCCAGCTGTCCAACTGTCCCGGATATCGAACCGGTAGCCTCCCTGATGGAATTCACAAGCCGCCAGCCAGTTCCCAGCCTTGATTTCGGTAACCGACTGATATCTCAGACGCTGCACATCGCCTGCCAGGAAAGCAGCCTCCACCGGATAGGGTACCGCCAGTTCTACTCCTTCGCATTGCTGAAATAGCGGATAATAGCCATCCTCTTCTTTATGAAAAACGATCGAAATCATAATGCGCCTCCTTCATTATATTCCAAAAAAATAAACATGGGGTTATTCTCATCGAGAACGATCAAGGACTTCTGTTCGCCTGTCATGGACGGAGCGGATTGTATCTATTGATGAAATTTTTAGGCCTTTGGACATAATTGATAGCCGGTCTCGAACATGCCGCGGATAAGATCCGTTGATGGCAGTCGCCCCGGCTATACGGCCGATGTATATTAAAAATTTATTTACAAAATGTAATCACAAATCGGATCACACAGTAAAATACTGGCTATATTGTTATATCATAACGAACTTTCCGTCAAATTTCGATTCAATAAACTTACTTTTACTTTGCATTTATTTGACATATTGCCACAAAGCCTGTGCAGAAAATTGTATGCTTAGCAGGTAAAAAGGCATAAAAAAATCCTATCAGACAACTGATTGGCCCATTTCTAACATCATATTTCCTCCAACAAAAAGAAGGCTGACGGTTATCATTGCTTTTTAATCCGGCAGCCTCCCCAGCTTTCCCTGAGAGATTAGTATAGCGTCTTTAGCGATTCGGTACTGTACGGCTGCAGATCAGCAAGTTGCTGGTTCCGTATTTTATCTGCCCAGGCCGGGTCAGTCAGCAGTGCGCGGCCAACCCCGACCAGATCGAACTCTTCATTCCCAAGCATCTCCAGCAGCCGGTCAAAGCCCGAAACCTCCGCATTCTGTGCAAACTTCGAGCCGATAAACTCCCTGTCCAGCCCGACAGAGCCAACAGTTATCGTCGGAACACCGGTCAGCTTCTTCGTCCACCCTGCCAGATTTAAAGCCGAGCCTTCAAATTCAGGCTCCCAGTAGCGGCGTGTGGAAGCGTGGAAGATGTCAACGCCTGCATCGGCCAGAGGCGCCAGGAATTGCTCCAGTTCCTTTGGATTCTGAGCAAGCTTGGCCTCGTAATTCCCCGCCTTCCACTGCGAAAAGCGAAGTACGATCGGGAAATCTTCCCCTACGGCCTTCCGGGATGCCTTTATGACCTCCACAGCAAAGCGCGTCCGTGCAGCAATATCCCCGCCATACTGATCTGTCCGCTTGTTCGTCTTATCCCAGAAGAACTGATCGATCAGATAACCATGCGCGCCATGGAGCTCAATACCATCAAATCCAATCCGTTTTGCATCAGCAGCCGCCTTGGCGTAGGCAGCAATAAGGTCGGCAATTTCCGCCTCGCCCAGCGGCTCTGCAACCTGCTCTCCTGCCAGCGACAAGCCGGAAGGACCGACCGGCAGCGCCTCGGGATTTGGCAGATCCCCCGGCTTGCGTACAAGGCCGATATGCCAGAGCTGGGGAATAATTTTGCCTCCGGCAGCATGTACAGCCTCTACCGTCTTGGACCAGCCTGCCAATGCCTCCTCCCCGTGGAAATTCGGCCAGTTCGGATTGGAACCGGCAGCAGGGTGATTTATCAGTGTGCCTTCAGTTACAATCAATCCTACGCCGTGAGCCGCTCTGCGCGCATAATAAGCAGCTACATCATCACCCGGAACTCCGTCCGGTGAAAAACCGCGGGTCATGGGTGCCATTACGATACGATTGGACAATTGCAAATTTCCTGCAGTGAATGGGGTGAACAAATTGGTCATGTTGGGATAAGCCTCCTTATAATTATTATGCCTATAGAATTAATCGGATTTTATTGAAATACAAGTGGCCATTCATCCGGCCTGTGTACTTAAAATTACTATAAATTACCTTATAGGCGAAAGTCAAATCTATTCTTTGGCCTGCAACGCAACAATGCGGCTCCTCTGGGAGGCAGCCGCATTTCACAGAAAATCATTATGTATGGCGTTCGTTCTCTTATCTGTCATGTTTCCTTGTCAATAGCGGCTCCGCATCAAGAATCTGATCCACAATGTAATCCGGGGCCAGCTCTCCGTCCGGAGGCTGCTGTACTCTCGCAAATCCCTGTTTGACCCAAATAGCATGGAGTCCAAGTTCACGGGCCGGAATAATATCATTGTCGATCCGGTCTCCGATCATGACCGCCTGCTCGGGACGACAGTCCGCTTCCTTCAACGCCCAGTGGAAAAACCGGGGATCAGGCTTGTTCATGCCCAATTCGGCGGATGAACCCATCAGGCTAAAATAGGAATCGAGATTGTAGCCCTTGAGACGATCCAGCGTGCCAAGACTCTGATTCGCAATGACTCCCAGCTTATAACTGGCTGACAGCCGCTTCAGCATCGGCTCGACGCCTGGGAATGGCTGCTCCAGCTGTTTATTATATTTGACCCCTTCCCGAATGGCATGCCAATGCTCCGGCGAAGAAACAATCTCCTCCAGAACCGGTTTAATCGGTATCTCCGTCATTTCGCGAAAATAATGGGACAGCCGCTCACACATGGCATCCCGGGAGATCGGATAGCCAAGACGGTTGGCATTGCGGACATATTGGCCGATGACATCTTCAGCAGCTGCAGATTCGTCCAGCAGCGTATCGCCAAGGTCAAAAAATATCCACTTGATGCGAGTCAGATCCATTTTGCGGGCTCCCTTCTTTTTCAAAAAGCAACGTTGTATCCGGTATCATTAAAATAATTATCATTATAAACATTTCTTTTTTGGGCGGTCAAGCCAGCCCGGCCTGCTTCCGCAAAGTTCCATCATCATTTAGACAGCTCGACAAAGCCTTCGCCAAATACATCCCTTACATCGTGAATGGTCAGGAATGCATCCTTATCTGCCGTCTTGACAATCTTTTTGAGTGTTGAAACTTCCTGCTTGCTGATGACAATGTAGAGCACTTCCTTTGATTCCTTGGAGTAATACCCTTTCCCTTGCAGTACTGTAACCCCCCGGTTCATCACCAGATTCACCTGCTCGGCAATCACGTCCTGATGCCGCGAAATGATCGTCACAGCCTTCTTCGGATTAAGACCTTCAATGATAAAGTCCATCACCTTGGTTGCAATATACAGCATGACAATCGTCAGCATCAGCCGCTCTGCCCCAATAATAAAGTAGGAACAGAATACTACGATTAAGTCGAAAAACAGCAGCGCATAGCTGATGTTCCAATCCAGCACCTTGTGCGCAATCCGCGCCAGGATCGTCGTCCCCGCCGTGCTTCCGCCGGCACGGATAATAATTCCAATACCCGCCCCGCCCAGTACACCGCCAAAAATTGCATTCACCATCAGTTCATCGGAAGCAACATTCCAGTCCTTCGTCAGATGCAGAAACAAGGAGTTCAGAACCACGGCAACAATCGTGTAGACAATCGCCCGCTTGTCCAAAAATTTATACCCGACCACCAACAAAAAAGAATTGATAATCAAATTGACAAGCCCTGGGGACCACTGATACAAATAATACAATATAATAGTAATTCCCGTGACGCCGCCTTCGCCAAGATCATTCGGAATGACGAACAAATTGACCGCCAGCGCAAACAAAAACGCCCCGATTACTAATGAAATCGAGTCATTCGCTATTCTTTTCCACATTTACCATCAACCTCGCGTTCCGCAATCATCCCTTAATCATACATCATTTCAGGACTTCCCTGCAATCCTCTCGTACCCGCCTCATCGAGGCTCTGACTTCTTATGACCACTTTCTATAAAACATAATGCAGGAACTGGCCCCTATGAAAAGATGGTTGGAAGTTCCAGACACAACTTCATATGAACTTCAGATTCGGCGTGTATAATGATTGCGGGGTGAGAAAGTTGAACAAACATATTTTAGTGATGGAAGATGATGCCGCCATCCGGCAGCTGCTGGAGCAGTTCTTGTCCTCGCAAGGCTATAACGTAACGGCTGCCGCAGACGGTGTGGAAGGGCTGGAGATGTGGGACAAAGCTGAGTATGATCTGGTCATCTCCGACGTCATGATGCCGAATCTGAACGGTCATGATGTAGTCCGCATACTTAGACAGCAATCAAACGTTCCAATAATATTGCTGACAGCGCTCAATGAGGAGCATCAGCAAGTTGAAGGCTTCGAAATCGGCATTGATGATTATATGACCAAACCCTTTTCCTACCGGGTACTGATCAAACGGGTAGAAGCTGTGCTTCGCCGCTCCCATCCTGTTCCCGCCGGAAGCTGGATCGAATTCCAGGACATGCGCCTGGATCTGGATTCCTATAACGCTTATGTAAGCGGCGAGCCTGTCAGCCTGACAACGAAGGAATTTGAAATTCTCAAAATGCTGATTATGCAAGCCGGAAAAATTGTAACCCGGGAGCAGCTGCTGGATACGGTCTGGGGCTACGATTATTACGGGGACAACCGGATTATTGATACGCACCTGAAAAACATCCGCAAAAAAACGAACAGCATGTTCATTAAAACCGTGAAAGGAGTCGGGTACAAACTTGAACGCTAACCAGTCACTCTTCTCTGCCCTGCGAAGCACCATTGCTTTCAAAGTTTTCGGACTTACTGCAGGCATATTGCTGCTGTTTTCAATCATCACCTACCTCGTTATTTTCACACTGCTGCCGCATACTTACAAAGACTATAAGCAGCAACAGCTGGAAAATGAAGTCGACCATTTCATCACTTCAATCGAAGGTCTGCCGGATAAGGACGTTGAGCAGGCCTTTAATAAATTAAGGGAGCAGACCCGCGCTTTTATTACGATTTCTGACGGGGCTGACCAGATTCTCGCTCCGCATATAGAGTCGGGTTATGCAATAGCCATTTCTGAGGCTGGAGGAGCCCTTGGAGGGACCCTTACACCCGCTGAATACTCTGATGGGGCAAATACAAATACACAAACAAGTGCAAGAGAAGCTCCCATGGTAAGCAGAAGCCTGACCTATAAAGGACAACAAGCAAAGCTGCAGGCGACCACGGCTCTCCAGCCGATCGATGAGGCATCCAAAGTTTTAGGGATGCTGGCTCCTTACGTGGCATTATTCATACTTATCGCTTCCATTGGGGGATCTTTTTTGTATACATTCCTCATTACAAGACCCATCCGCAAAATTACCGCTTCCGCAAGCCGCATGGCAGAGCTTGAACTGGATACCCGCATACCGGTTCACTCTTCCGATGAAATCGGAAGGCTGGCGGAAAGCCTCAATATTATGGCTGCCAATCTGAAAGGTTCTATCAGCGATCTGGAAACAGCCAATGAGCAGCTTCAAATGGAAATGAAGCGCGAACGCGAAGTGGAGACGCGCAGAAGAGAACTGTTCGCCGCTGTGTCGCATGAACTGAAATCTCCTTTAACGATTCTAAAAGGGCAGCTGGAGGGGATGCTCTACAAAATCGGCATTTACAAAGACCGTGACGCCTATCTGCACAAGACATTGGAAGTCGCGGAAGAAATGGAGACGCTTATTGGCGATATCCTGCATGTGGCCAAATCCGACCGCCTGTCTCTCCCCAGCGACGATGAGCTGATCTCCGTGCAGGATCTTGTTCTTGAGCTATTGGCCAAATATGAGGAACTTGGCATGCAGCGAACGGTTTATTTGCATTCCTCCCTGCCGGCGAGCATGGAGATTAGATCCGACCGCAAGCTGCTGGAGACCGCCCTGAGCAATGTCATTCATAATGCCATTGTGTACACCAACCCGGGTGAGCAAGTATTTATTAGGCCAATAAGCGGAGCATACGGTCAGGGCTTTGAAGTTGTGAATACGGGAGCGAAAATCGATCCTTCCAAAATCGGCCGGATCTTCGAGCCCTTCTACCGTCTGGAACAATCACGCAACCGCAATACAGGCGGCAGCGGGCTTGGCCTGTACATTACCAAAAACATGCTGCAGCAGCTTGACATCGGTGTTGAAGCCCGTAATACGGATGAAGGCGTGGCCTTTTCCTTTTACTTTCCGGAAGCGGCAATTACATTCAAATCACACCCAGTCTCCATACCATCTCCAGATACGCAGGCTAAACTTGTTCTTGTAAGACAAACCACAACTTAAAGGAGCCTGATCAAGATGAAAAAGAAAATGGTATTACTGGGTGCTGTATTAGCTATCTCTGCCGTAACTGCACAAGCAGCTTTCGCTGCGCCGAACAATGGAGCTTCTACCGTAAAGCCTTCCCTTGAAGCCGTCAAGGGTCAACCGGATTTCTCTAATGTAAAAGAAGGAACATTCACTATTATTGGTCCAGTGTCCGGAGATTTCAAAGGCAAAGGTACTACAGGAGCCGCTAACGGTTCTGAAGCAACACTTCAAGAAACAGATGCGAAGCCCGACTTGTCCAAGGTCAAAGAAGGCAAAGCCGTAGCCGTCGGCAAAGTGAAAGGCAAACTGAACGGCAACGGAAAAACTCTCCCTGCTCCTGCCAAAGATGGCGATAAGGGAACAGCAAGCCTTCAGGTAGCAGAGGTTCAGCCCGACTTCTCCAAGTCATTCGACAATATTAAGGAAGGCAAGCTCGAAATTGTGGGCAAAGTATCCGGCAGCTTCCAGGGAACCACAACAGCCAAAAAGTAAACACGTGTTAGCGGCTGATCGTCCATAACCAAAAAAACAGCGGCGCCGCTTCCCTGTACCAAAGGGATTGCGGCACCGCTGTTTTCTGATTAGGATGATTTAATAAAATGTTGCTCTGATATCCCTTCCGTGCATCCTGGGCGATTAGCGCTTGTCCGCAAGCTCCTTGAGCTCCGACAGAAGCTGGTCCAGATTCGCGTAACCTTCCACCATCGTCGTAATTTTCCCGTTCTGTGTTTCCATGCTGGCGCACATTTCCTCGACGGAGGACATGCTCTGTTCGGTGACAGAAGCGATATGCACCATATCCCCGGCCATATCGTTATACCGTTCTTGGAGCTGTACGGCCGATTCGCCCACCGCGCAGGTTTGCTCCTTGACAAGCTCCGTATTGCCGGTAATCCTCCCGATCAGCTGTTGTACGTGCCCTGAGGCCTCGCTGCTCGCCGCAACCGCTGTATGGCCATGCTCAACCTGAGCATGAACCGCATCAATTTGAGATCGGATATCTGTGAGAATTTCCTCGATCTCTGCAGCCGCACTGCGTGAATGGTCCGCCAGCTTACGCACCTCTGCCGATACGACTACAAATCCTTTGCCATGTTCCCCTGCGCGCGCCGCTTCAATCGCCGCGTTCAGTGCAAGCAAATTCGTCTGTTGGGAAATATCCGTAATTGTAGCAGCAATCGAGCTCACGCGCTCATTTTGCTCGCTTAGCCTGTTCATCATTTCGACGGTCAAGTCCACCATTTGGCGTACTCTTGCCATCTCCGCTGCAAGCACATTCATCTGTGCGCTGCTCTCCCCGGTCAGGGCGGCATTATCATCGGATACCTGCTGCAGCTTCGTCATTCCCTCCAGCAGATGATTGACAGCGTTATGAATCATTTGGGCCGACTGGTTAATATTTAGAATTTTACCTGTCTGTGTCTCAATTGAAGCGGTCATCTCGGTGAAAGCCGCCGTCACCTCCCGGGAAATTTCCCCGGTCGAATGGACCGTCTGCTTCTGGCTGGTGCTAAATTCATTCAAAACGAGGATCGAGGATTTCAGCTTCGCCAGCAAGGACTCTGTCAGTTCCTTGGATGCAAGCGCCTCCTGCTGCTCCCTGGTAACCTGCTGCTGCAGGTGCTGGCTGAATCTCGCCGAGAAGGACAACGCCGCCGTAGCGAAGCCGAGGTATAAATACAGATAGACAAGTGATTCTCCGGCAAACAGCTTTTCCTGCAGAACAGGGTCCAGATACAGATAGGTGCTTACTGCTGCCCCAAGCACTCCGGTAAAAATAAGCGGCCGGAAGTCGGCATACAGGGTCATGATCGTCAGGTTCACGTAAATGAGAAAGTAAGTGCTGATGACCGGATTCGGGTCGGACACGATCAACAGAAGGACGATCGACATCAGAATACAGGGCACCACATACTTGATATAGTTGACCAGTATGCGCCTGTAGGTCATCAATGTAGCCAGGGCGCACATGATGCCCCCGATACCCGCAAGCATCAGAATCATTTCCAGCTTGAGCCCAATGGCGATATCAGTCAAAATCCCTAGAGCCAGCAGTGTCCACAAAATTTTAATAAACAATCGGTTGCGTTTGTCAAGCTCAGTGAGCTTCATGACGAGTTCCACCTTTTCTGTCGGTTGTGTATAATCTTGCACGTCCCGCTGGCTGAAGACACAGCGGGCTACGCGGTTGTCTGGGGACTGATCAGCCATGAAAACTGCTCTTTGCTGCGGTAGATTTCCTCCACTTTCAAAAGAACCGGAATGATATAATCCCCTTTGTAATACTGCTTGTCGCCAAGCTTCTCGTACGGGACCTTGTAGGTAATGCGCAGCGCCCTCAAGAATACCGGCTCCATCAGCGCCACATAAAACCGGATGCCTTGCTCTTCCGCATAGCAAATGACCGAGGACAGCACATCGCTTGCATATTCACCCCGATAGGGCTTTAGCAATGCCATCTTATCCACCTCGGCGACCCGCCCGGGCGCTGCGGCTATATCAGGATGCAGGTGAAATGGCGCTACCTCATTCAAAGGACTGCCGTCCTGCCGGTACGTCTTGACCTCCGACGTGCCGACATAATGCCCTTCATCCGTAACAACCAAAAATTGCCCCAGCACATCCTGCGAAAATTCCAGGTCGAATCCCTTCTCCATCCAGACCGTCGTCCAGACACCGTTAAACATCGCCAGCTCCAAATCATTCTCCACACGCTTGAACATCTCTCTCTACTCCTTTGTCTTTATCCGTTCGTATGGTATCTCGATTGTCGTGCTCATGTGTCTAATTGAATTGATAAGCAGACTCTTGTAACCATATCGGATTAATGGAGCAAAAATTATATATCTATGGAAAGGAATTTTTATGTATTTTCAGAAAATCGCCACGGTTTCGACAAAAAATACTTTTTTTTGCAGCAAAAGAACTCTTTTTATGACCTATAATTTTTTTTTACAGCATAATGAAAGGCCGTACTGAGAACATCCTGTTCTCTGCACGGCCCTTATGAATTCATTTACCCTTTTACTCTTGAAGTCAAACTACCCTTTTACCGCACCTGCGGTAATTCCCCTGGCCATCTGCTCTGTGAACAGCAGGTAGATGATCAGTGTCGGCAAAGCAATCATCGTCATGACAGCGAATTGCGCACCGTAATTAGACGAATATTGCCCGGCGAACTTCATGATGGAGAAAGGCAGCGTCTTAAATCGGTCTGAGGTTAAAAAGGTGTTCGCCATAATAAACTCATTCCACCAGCTGATAAAATTCATAATGCATACGGTCGCAACTGCCGGCTTTGTAATTGGAAATATGATTCGCGTCAAAAGGCCGAATACGCCGCAGCCGTCCATCACCGCTGATTCCTCAATGCTCCGCGGCACCGTCTCCAAAAACCCGGTCATAATCAAGGTGCTGATTGGAAGGGAAAAGGCGATATAAGGCAAAATCAGCGACAATGGATGATCCAGCAGGCCCATATTGTTAAACAGAGTGAAGTTCGGCAGCAGGGTGGCGTGGATCGGCACGATCATACCCAGCATGATGAGCCCCAGAGCAAGCCCTCTAAGTTTCCATTCCATCCGTGTAAAGGCATAGCCCATCATGAGCGAGAACACGGCCGCCGCTACGATGGTCACGGCCGTGATGATGAAGCTGTTCAGGAGGTACTTGGGTACACTCCCGTAAGTAAAGGCATTGACATAGTTGGCGAATTCAAAGGTCTTCGGCCATTTCAAAATCTCGCTTCCAAAAAAATCGCCGCTCTTCAGAAACGAAAAGTTAACCAGCCACACAAGCGGAAAAATTTGCAGCAGCGCTACGAGCCCTAACAGCAGCTGAAGCACGATCGGAGGCCGCCCCTGTCTTTCCATATGCGCTCCTCCTTCTTTCTAAAATTGCCCGACATCCTTTTTCAAGGCCCGGTTCATCACAACGGTAATAATCAGACAGATGATGACGAAAATGACAGAAATCGCATTCCCGTAGCCATAGAGCGATGAGCTGAACGCTGTCTTATACAAATAGTTGCCCAAAAATTGCGTCGTGCTGCCCGGACCGCCGTTGGTCATCAAGAACACGGTCTCCATCTGCTTTAGACAAGTCGTCACCGCAATAATGACAGCTACCCGGATCATCGGGGAGAGCAGCGGGATTACAACCCGGGTGTACAGCGTTATCTTGCCCGCCCCGTCCAGTTCGGCAGCCTCGTACAGATCCTTTGGTATCCCCTGCAGTCCTGCATAGTACAGCAGCAGCGCATAACCGAAGCCCTGCCACATGACGACGAAGATCAGGCTCCAGATGGCGACGGACGGATCACCCAGCCAATCCTGCTTGAGCGAAGCCAATCCCAATTGCTCCAGTACCTTGTTCAGCACCCCGTAGCTCGGGTGAAAGACACTCACCCACATCTTGGAGGTGACAACGATCGAGATCACCGCAGGGATGAAGAAGATCGTGCGGAACGTCTTCTCCAGCCGCCCGGCGCGGGTAATAAGGATGGCAAACAAAATGGCAACCGGGTGCTGAAGCGCGAGCGTTGCAAGCAGGAGCAGCAGCGCATTCCATAAGGAGCGCCAGAAGATCGGGTCTTCGAACAGCACCTTGTAATAGTTGGCGAACCCTACACTCTGATACTCACCGAGTCCCGTCCAGTTGGTCGTGCCGTAATAGACACTCATCAGAATCGGAAAGCAGACCATGAACAGGAACAGGGTAAGTCCTGGTGCAACCAGCCAGGTAATCGTCCATCGGTTGCTCATTAATTTATGCATGTGGGTCCCGCCTTTACTTGATCAGAGCGACTGCCGCATCCAGCTCCTTCAGGAATGCCTCCGGGGTAATCAGCTGGCTGAGCAGGTTTTGGTGCGCTTCCATGACCTTGGTTTTGAATTCATCCGTTCCATTGTCCTGTACCGGCGTACCGCTGGAGCTTGTAATGGAGCTGAAAATACCAATCAGTTGTTTTTGCAGTTCAGATTCACTGCCAGTCAGGAATTCATCGAAGTTCTGTGCCGGCGTGCCGCTTCCGGTCTGCCAGAGCTGTTTTGCCCAGTTTTCCGGAGCAAAGAAATATTGAAGGAACTTGACTGCTTCTTCCGGATGCTTGCTGTTTTTGGCTACAGAATAGCCGCCGCCAAACCAGGCTGCCACATCGGTTGTTTTGCCTTTATCCGAAGCCGGATAAGGAATTGCACCGACGTTGTTGCGGAATTCTTCCGGGAAGTTCTCATCTGTGGCAAGACCGGCTTCCCAGTTGCCCATCAGAAACATTGCAGCCTGACCCTGGCCGAACATGTTACGGGAAGTACCGTAGTCTGCTGTAATAAATCCGTCCGCCAAGCCTTTGATTACGGCAAACTCCTGCATTTCGGTTGCTGCTGCCAGGAAGTCCGCATTGCCGGAGAAGGCAGCTTCACCGTTCAGGACGGCATCCATTTGATTGAAGTCGCCATTATGACGCTGTGCTACATATTCAAACCAGATTGGCAGCGACCAGCCTTCCATTCCGTTGGAGGCAATCGGGTTGATGCCTGCTTTGCGGAATGCTTCAGCCGCTGCTTTCAGCTCCTGGGTTGTCTCCGGAACCTTCACACCATGGTCCTCAAACAGCTTTTTGTTGTAATAGATGACGAAGAAGTCCGTGTTGCGCGGGAGGCCGTACAGCTTGCCGTCCTGCGAGAATCCGTCCGTTGCGCCCGGTACGAACTTGCTGGAAGCAAAATCCGCTTCATTCAGCTCCAGCATCAGTCCGGCATCAATGAGCGGCTTGATGAAGGACGCCTGGCCCCAGGACTGGACAATATCCGGAATATCGTTGGAGGAAGCATACACTTTCATCTTCGCCTTGTACGGCTCATCCTGGAGGGCTTCCACCTCAATCTTCACATTCGGGTTTTCCTTCATGTACGCGTCAATCAAATTCTGCTCGATTTTCCCCGGTCCATTGGAGCGGTCAGCGAGTGCACTAAAAAATTTCAGCTTGACCTGCTCCCCTTCCGGCTTGCTGTTCGTCCCGTCTTCCTTATTCGTCTGCGGGGGCTGATTGGCCGGGGCCCCCCCATTGCTGCCCCCGCATGCCGCCAGCAGCATGCCCGTCAGGGCGAACATCATGACCAGTATCATTGCTCTTTTCATTGTTAACCCACCTTATCGATGCAATTTTGATCAGGTTAGCGCCTGCTCTGGTACTTACTATAGCGGCTTTTTACAGGAGGGAGAATGACCGATTATTTAGATAAACGGCGCATTTTTTTGAAATTATTCAAAATCTATGTCAATTTTCTTCCATTCTTTATATACTTGAATCAGATTACATAGGATATTTCCAGGCAGGGGGAAAAGAAGAACATCAATGAAAATTACTTCGGTTCATTTTTTTCGCAATCTGTCATTTCAGCAAAAACTGCTGGCCATGGTCATTCCGCTTCTAATTGCAACCGGAGGCCTGACCGGCATGTTTTCCTACTATATCGCCTCCAACCAAGTGGTCGCCAAAATCAAAGACTCACAGAACCATATGGCAAGCAAAACAAGAGACCAGCTGGACTATGTCGCCAAGGATATGCTTAATTTTTCAAATTATTTATTTATTAATCCTGTCGTTCAGAGCATGGTCATCAGCAAGGACACCCGCAAAAACCGCGATCAGCTCTTCAAAAATCTGGTGCCTCTCATGGTAACCGGAAATACGATTCAATCCGTTATTCTTTACCCGGACCCTGCCTTCGACGAGCCTGTACACCCGTTTGTCATCAGCCAGGTCGGCATTGCCAGTGCGATTACGCTGGAAGCCTTCCGCAAAAGTGAATTCTACTTGCGGCTGCAGGAAGCATCCGGACAGCTTGTCTGGGATTTGTTCCGTCCCTCTGACGGCATCATTCCCGGCGATTATCACCATAAAATTGTTCTTATCAAGTCATTCAAGGATTTTTACAGCTTTCAGACGAACGGGCTGCTGATTATAGGCATGGACGCCGACCATATGAGCAAAATTTTATACGACAGCAGTGACAGCGCTTTCCAATATATTGTCAATGATCAGGGAACAATCGTGGCTGCCTCCAGCCTGAAGTGGATCGGCAAGCCTGCCAGCGATTTGCCCTTCCCGTCAGACAGCAGCGCAGATGATGAATATCTCGTCACACAAGCGGTATCGGCAGTTACCGGCTGGAAGGCCGTCGTCATTCAAAACCGGGAGAGCCTGTTGTCAGAGCTTAGCAGCATTCGCTCAATCACCTTTATCATAACAATTGTGGTATCCGCCATTATGATTGTGCTCACCTGGATTATGGCCCGGATTGTTACGAATCCGCTGCGAACGCTGATTCGCTCGATGAAGGCGGTGCAGCATGGGGACTTCTCCCAGCGTGTGAATTTCACCGGCAATGATGAGATCGGACGGCTGGGCTACTGGTACGATACGATGGTCCAGCGGATCAAAACGCTGATCGACGATGTATACTCTTCCCGGCTCAAGCAAAAAGAAGCGGAACTGAAAGCGCTTCAATCTCAAATCAATCCTCATTTTTTATACAATACGCTGAATATGATCAATTGGAGCGCTGTCCAGAAGGGCGACAAGGAAATCTCTGAGCTGGTCGTTTCCCTATCCCAGGTATTCCGGCTCAGCCTCAACAGCGGCCAGGACTTCATTCAGTTGGAGAAGGAGTTTGAGCTGATCTCGCATTATTTGTTTATCCAGCAGAAGCGCTATGCTTCACGCTTGCATTTTGATATTGAGCTTGCTCCTTCACTGCGGCATTTCGAGCTGCCAAAGCTGCTTCTGCAGCCGCTTGTCGAGAATGCGATCGTTCATGCCATTGAGCCACTCGGGGGCAGCGGACATATTAGTGTGCGGGCGTACCAGGAAGAGGACTCCGCTGTGCTGGAAGTAATGGACAATGGAAAAGGCATGACGCCCGAGCAGGCAGAAATGCTCCAGCAGCGGCTCACCAGACCCTCCCTGCCATTCCGTCCGGAAGGCAGCGGATCGGGGATTGCGCTGATTAACGTGAAGGAAAGGCTCCAATTATTCGATGAACAGTCCAGCATGAACATTGATACCCGGCATGGCGCAGGAACAAGGATTACGATCAAATTGAAACTGGGGAGGTAATACAGCATGCCGTTAAAACTGCTTGTGGTGGAGGATGAGCCTTCTTTTCGCCAAGGAATCATCAGCATGGTCGACTGGAATGATTATGGAATCCAAATTATGGGTGAAGCAGAAAACGGCCGCGAGGCACTGGAATGCATGCTGCAGGAGAAGCCCGACCTTGTGCTCACCGATATTACAATGCCAATTATGAGCGGGCTGGAACTAATCTCCGAGGCCAGGGTAGCAGGACTGGACTTCTATGCCGTGCTGCTGACAGGCTATGACGAGTTTCAGTATGCCCAGGAAGCGATCAAGCTGGGCGTCGAGGATTACCTGCTCAAGCCGTGTATGCCGCAGGATATATTGCGCGTCATTATGAAGATCAAGCAGAAGAAGGAGCTGGAGGAGCAAAAGGGACGGCGAATTGATGACCTGAGCCACAGCTGGAACAAGAACATTCCGCTGCTCAAAGCACAGGTGCTGTCGGGCTGGGTCAAGCTGGCCCCGCTGCCGCTGGAGGACCGTGGCGGTATGATGCAGGAGCTTGGCATGGCGCTCAAGCAGCAGGACGGCATTCAGGTCGGAGGATTAAGGCTGGAGAAGCCGCAGCATAAAGCTGCTGACTGGAGCGGACAGGATGCGGAGTTATTCCGCTACGCCGCGCTGAATATTACCTATGAATCGCTCAAGGACGTCTACGGCGGCCAGCTGGAGGTGTTTGTCTATCAGGACGATATCGTATGGATCGGCTGCCCTGCCAGACATCCGGCACACAGCAGCTGCCAGCGGCTTACGGACGGCCTGCAGCTCGTGCAGTCTAATCTGGGGCGCTACTTGCAGCACACAGCCAGCCTTGCTGTCAGCACTGCCTCTCACTGTATGATGACACTCCATGTCGCCTACCAGGAAGTCTCCCAAGCTATGGCGGAACGGTACTACCGGGGACGCGGCGGCATTTATATGTATACGGAAGCCTGCGCCACAGATCCGGAGCTGTTGCAGCATGGCCACCCTTATCTGGATCAAATGGAGAAAAACCTGCTCCTGCAGCTGCAAAATGAAAGCTATGAGCAATCGGTCGATACGCTGGAGGAATGGCTGGGCTATCTTCGCCAGCACCCCCATTACAGCAAGGAGGAAGTCAATCTGCGAGCCTCCAATTTGGTCTGGGAACTGCAAAAATGGATGCGGGAGCGCTATGCATCCTCTCCGGAATGGCCGGGAGAGATCATGCCAGCAGATCAACTCTCCAATCTGGAGACATTGGACGATGTAGCCTCGGTCCTCCAGCGTACCCTCCAGCAGATTGTCGGCATCTTGTCCCAGAAGGTGCTGCACCGGACCGTGCAGGCGACACTCGATTTGATTAAAGCAAAATACGCTACCAATCTGACGCTGGACAGCACCTCCAAAGAAGTATTCGTCAGCAATTCGTATCTCAGCTCCCTGTTCAAGCAGGAGCTCGGCATTAATTTTCTCGACTATTTGCACCAGTACCGGGTCGAGAAAGCGAAGGAATACCTGCGCCAGCAGTATAAGGTTTATGCGGTTGCCAAGCTGGTCGGCTATCAGGAGGAGCGGCATTTCAGCTCCACGTTCAAGAAGTGGACCGGCATGACGCCTACACAATTTCAGAAGAATTACCCGGTAGCTCATTAACGCACAAGCCGGCTTTAAGCAGGTTAAAGAGCCGCTCTCAATCCATTAGAACTGTCATTCAGGGCTGTGACGCAGGGCTGTGATCCGTCTCGCATCGCAGCCCTGCATCTTTCATTCGCGGACAAAACTAAAACGCAGTATTCAGCCCCATGAACCATATGGAAATATAATCTTTGGTAACCTTCATAATAAGATCCCTGCTTGTATGATTGCGTATAATATCGAAACAGCCCTCCAGAAAAGCGACCGCTAACGGTCTGGAAATTAGCAAATTCAATGGAGTTGACGGATGCTTGCGATTAAAGCTGTCCAGATTCTCTGCCAAAATTTCCATCAGTCGGTCAAACAACTCTTCTTTAGTCCCGTGGAAAGGTGTTCCCGGTCTGCTGTCAAGCAGAATAAGCAGCCCTTCCCTGTTCTCGTCTACGATTTCAGCAAAAATATGCCCAATCTGCCCGATGAACGACGAACTTTCAAGCAGATCCTGCTCATTCGTTTGTATCAGCTCCATCAGCTGATCGTAAGCCGGAGAGACAACAGCCTCAAACAGATATTCTTTATTAGGAAAATAACGGTACAGATTGCCGACAGCTATTTTCTGCAATCTCCTTCATCGATGTCTGTTCGAACCCGCGCTCCAAAAATATTTTCCCTGCACAGCGCAAAATAGAAGTGCGGATCTCATCTTTCAGCACTTGCAATTAAAAACCTCCATTCCCTCTCTTACATTAGATTCCAGATTTCTCCTTGCAGGAAATGTGAGCTGTGGCAGCACAGTTATAAAGTTACAGTTCCTGCAAAAGTTACGGTTCCTAAAAGAGAATTCGTATTCACGATTAATGACAGATCAAAAAAGAGCTATATCATTCAGTAAACAGGAAAAATTATACATATGATTTCAGGGATTTATTCTACTTTCAAAATTCCAGTTCAAAAATGAATTTGAATTCACTTTTGAACTGGAATTTTATATACGATATATATTCATCTAGCACATGGATATTTATACCACTTTTTCTTCTGAAGGCTTCACTTTACTAATCCGTACTTCATCCACCGAAGCTTCCCTTTGCTGACCAGTGCTTTTACGGCAGGCACTGATCAGTAACTTTGAATCCTTTACGTTGAAAGCACTAATGTTTCATGTCGTGTGGAGGTGGAGGGCACAGGATGCAGAACTTATCGTCCCCGTGTGGCAGGCTTCTCAAGCGCATACAATTCTTCCTCAATCGAGGCCATCCTCTCACTAATTACGCCGCGTGCATCAGACATCGCCTGATTGTACAAATAAGGCGACAGCTCCTTAATCATAAAATCAAGCAGGTTCTCTCCCGCCAGCTGTCCGATTTCCTGTGACAACTCCATCTCAAAATAATGCTGAATCTGCTCAACGAGCTGAAGCTTCTGCTCTCTTGGCAACTTCACAAATGACATATAACTCTCTCCTTCACAAAAAAAATTGTGGATGTGCGTCCCGGATTCTCAATAAAGACCAGATTCCCGTTTCTAAAAGTATACCAGATCAGTTTCTCAGTTGCTCATGCCAATGTACAGCCTTCCGGCTTGCAACTAAGCAAAAGAGATTCTCCCGTCCTATTGAAGATCATTGCAAAAAAAAAGCAGCCTGACTGAACTGCACCCCATTCGTTAGACACGACTAATATTGGGGGTGCAGTTTACAAATCGGGCTGCTTTTGCAGGACTGTTTTTTACTCATACAATACGTTGCTTTGAATCGTTAGTATGAGTATTCCAGTTGTTCTAGCGCTTGTAAATCTCGTAAATCAGCACGGCTGCCTCGGCACGTGTTGTAGAGCCTGACGGGTTCAGCCTGGAGCCGCTGCCCTTGATGATGCCATTTGCAACAAGCAGTGCTGCCCCTTCTTCCGCATAGGAAGCCAGGCTGGATAGATCCTGGAAGCCCGAGAGCGCATCTTTGTCGGCTGGAGCAAGCTCCTTATCCGTAAGCTTCAGTGCTCTGGCCGCCATCGCAAACATTTCCTGGCGGGTAACGGATGCATTCGGATCGAAACGCCCGTCTGCCTTGCCATTGACGATGCCCAGATGATGTGCAATGCCTACCGCCTCATAATAGTAGCTTCCTTCCTGCACATCTGTGAAGCTGGCTGTTGCTGTGCCGGTAAGGCCCAGAGCCTTGACAATCAGCAGTGCAAAATCTGCACGCTTCACATTTTGCTGCGGCGCATAATTGCTGTCTGATACGCCGTTAATGATGCCTTTGGCTGCCAGCACTTCAATTGCTTGCTGTGCCCATGCATGCTTGCCGAGGTCGCCGAATGCCTTGTGTTCGTAGACGACACTGTACAATCCGTCATAAGCAGCTGCAAATTGAACCGCTTTATTGGCTGCATCATATTTGCCGCCGTATACAGACGTTACTGCGCTACCTGCATCAATATGTCTGACAGACAGCAGCTCGCTGCCAGCCTGCTCGGCAGGGCCGGCTTCATAACGTACCGTTACCTTGACAGGCGCCTGCGGGTTGCTCCATGCGATAACTTTGCCATTTACAGCAAAGCTCAGTTTGATAACAGGCCGGTCACCTGCTGCTGACCTGATGCCTTCCGGCAGATCATCCGGGGAAGCCTTCGAGATGATAACACTTACTTGATCACTGTCCCCGATGTTCAATCCGGACAATACTGTATCCGGAATGAGCAGTTGGCCTTCAGCTGTCTCTACCTGGAGTCTGATTGCAGATTCACTTGCGGTCAGAGCAGCTTTTGGAAGCTCCAGCTCGTAACCATTTGCTTCGGCTACAGAAGGAATCTGGATTGCAATTCGCTTGATGCCTTTGCTGTCTGCCAATGCTTCTTTAGCAGCCTTATCCAGCTGCTCCCCGGTTACAGAAGCTTTAGCTACACCTGTTGCTGTATCCAGCTTCGGTGCGGAGGCCGTAATGCGCCCTTCCTTGCCACCTGCTTCACCAGTTTCTTCATCCGGTTTCTCCGTGTCCGGCTTGGTTGTTGGTTGAGAAGGATAATATGGAACCTCTTTAATTGTATAGGACAGTACGGCTGTTTCACTAGGCTTAAATCCTGCCTTGACTGCAATCGCCTTAATGACAACCGATTGCTTCACTTCCAGGCTGCCCGTGTATTTGGTGCCGGATACTGTTGGTTGAGAGCCATCCAATGTGTAGTAGATCTCTGCGCCCTCGGTAGCCGAAGTCAATGTAACCTTCTGTGCTGCGGTGTACGTGCCCGGTGCCGGTGAAGCGGTCGGCGCCGCGGTCTGTCCAGGCTCCGCTTCCTTCACAACATAGGTGAATGGAGAGACAAAGCTGGACGTCATGCCCTGCTTGACTGCAATCGTACGAAGCACAGTTGTTTCATTCAGCGTGAGCGGATCTTTATACAGCTGGCCGTTCTCTTCTGTCGGCAATGAACCGTCCAGCGTATAGTAGATGCTTGCTCCTGGCGTAGTTGAAGTCAACTCAATCTTCTTCGTTTCCGAATAGATACCCGGCTTCAGCGAGCTGTGCGGAATCGCCGCCTCGCCTCCAACCTCCGGCTGCTCCGGCTCTTCCTCTGCCGGAACCAATTTGAACCAGTCGATATTGGCGCCTTCGCCAAGCATCGCCAGCTTCAGCGTTTGCTTGCCGGCCTTCAGCTTGATGCCGCTCGCAAGCTCATTGTAGGTTCCCCAGTTGCCAGTGGACGGTGCAGCTACAGTATACGGTTTGGAGTCATCTGCCGAGAGGACAAGACGAACACCGTTTTGCTGCGTTGCATATCGGTAGATTACTTTGTAGTAGCCCGCTTCCTCCACTTGCAGATCATAGTAGAGAGCAGTTCCGGCTACAGTAAAGCCGACATTTTTGAAACCTGTTTGTGTCTGAATCGCATTGGTATCGCCTTTGTAATAGCTTTCTGCCTGGATCGTATGCTCGCTTCCTTTTTCCAGCTTGATTGGAGCATGCGGATCAAAATGGATGCCGCGGATTTCATAGCCGCCAGCTGCCGCTTCCAGACGAATCTTCACCTCTCCGGCCGGGAGGTCAAGCGTACTGCGAATTTCTCCAGTCTGCTCATACAGATTTGGAACGGTGACTTGATCTTGCAGCTTCCAGTTCGCGCCATCACCAGATTTGATATGCAGACCTTTATTAGCCAATACGCTGGAAGCCGCTGTAAAGGTAATCGTGTACTGTCCTGCCGCCGGAACCGTGACATAATAATCGATCCAGTCTCCGGTATCGATCTGTGTCAATCTGCTCTGGTTCCCTTCGCCGGTGACCGTAATGCCTTTGATCCGGTTGAACTGGTCAACAGCATTCAATTCCAGCAGTGGTACCGGAGCCGCATTCTTCTCCGTACCTTCCAGCTTAACGCCCGCACGAAGAGCTTCTCTGCCTGTGTAGACATCAGCCGGCACCTCAATGTTCAGATCCAGTGTTTCATAGAATACGACCGGATTGCGGGAAATGGTCAGAATTGCTGTCGTCTTGTCACTTAAATGAACGCTCTTGCCTGCGATGTAACCGTTCGTCACCCCTGGACCTGTTAATTTAATCTGATCCAGCTTATCGGATGCGAACACGCCGCCGTCAAGCTTAAGCGTAAGGTTAAATGAGCCTCCGCCATAAGAAATCTGGTCTTCGAGCACTTCCAGATGTGCAGGGTTGTTGACCGCAATTGCTTTCAACAAGCCATAAATCCGGACATTGCCGCCATAATGCGGCTCTGTCAATTGTGATTCGTCAACACTGAGCGTAATCGTCCGGTCTTTATCAAAGACCTTCGTACGGGTGCCTTGCAGTGTGACAAGTGCAGCCGTTTCATTCAGCCGTACAACAGAACGGATCGAAGTGCCTTCATCATATCCGGCCAGCTGCCATTTGGAAGCATCCAGTGTCTCCTGGAATGTGCCTCCAATCAGAGTCACCTCAATCGGATGGCCGTCTTCTTCCCCTTCATGAATAACCGGGTTTTCGATTTGCAGTACAGGACCAATTGCCAGCCACTCGATGCGAAGGCCGTCGATTGCTTCCGCTGCTCTGAGTTTCAGTACCTGTTCTCCCGCACTCAAGCGTACGGCCGCCTCGGCACTTCCCCAGCTATTCAGGCTTCCCGTAGAAGGAAGTTCCGTAGGTTCAGCTTCCTCGCCGTCTGCAGAAAGCACAACTTTAACGTCACCAGCCGCCGCATAGCGGTAAGTCAGTGCATAATCTCCTGCTGCCGGGACATCAATCTTGTAGGACGCCCAGGTGCCGTCTGTTCCAAAGTAAGCCCCTTTCTCAACAGCCAGCACACCTTCTGCCGTGTTGAAGCCCTCTGCCTTGAGCAGACCCGGCAAACGGGT
This sequence comes from Paenibacillus pinihumi DSM 23905 = JCM 16419, assembly GCF_000422505.1. Lineage (GTDB taxonomy): Bacteria > Bacillota > Bacilli > Paenibacillales > Paenibacillaceae > Paenibacillus_D > Paenibacillus_D pinihumi. The sequence goes on from NZ_KE383866.1 coordinate 395,336, forward strand.
GAAATCTTCGGCCGGATTGGCAAAAGCAACGGATTTCAACTTGTAAGCTGCTCCATCCGCCCGCACAGTCAGCTTGTGATTGCCTGATGGCAGCTCGACATTCACTCTGGCCTCGGCAAATTCTCCGCCGGTTGCAAGGACCGGAACGGAAGCAATAGCCTCCAGACTGTTGTTCAGATACAATTTCACTTCACCGGAAGCACGTTCAGCAGCAAATTTAATACCTGCCACATAACTTCCGCCCTCTTCCACATTGACCATATAGTTAAATGATGCACCTGTACCTGTTTCGCCGATCTCGACGTAGCCTTCAGCGTTTGCATTGTAGTCCCCATCCGCTTTAGTGAAGGCAGTCGCTGTTACTTCTCCCGGAAGAGCAATGCTGCGCTTCCAGCGGTAGGTTCCAGCCGACTTGGCTGGCAGCTCAGCGGTAATCTGCTGGCCGTCTGCCAAAATTCTGAAGCGCTGCGCCTCCTCCGTCCGATTGACAGCAACAACTACAATTTCACTGCCATCCTCGCTGGTGAAAGCAACGTTCGTAACCGTGCTTGCCGAACCATAGTTGCTGTCGATTCGTACATAACCCGGTTTTACGAATTTGCTGAACTGGCCGAAAAGGTAATACTCAGGCAGCAGCCAATAATTATCGCGGTCCGACGAATCCTGAACAATCGGTGTCGGGTCCGGAATGCCTACCCATTGATGGGTATTGATATCGCTGTCCAGCATGGTTACCCATGTATTGTAGCTCCTGGCCCAGTTGCGGAAATATTGCACGATCCGGTCGGCTCCCGTTGTTCCCCATACTGCACGCTCGGTCAAGTAGGCATGCTTCTCCGGGAACATATCGTTCAGCTGCGACATCATCGACAGCTCGCCGCCGTAGTCGTGGAATGCTGTTCCGTCTACCGCGTCATAGGCTCCCTCATTGTTATCACGCAAAATAAGCGCAGGGAAGGCCATTGTGTCGCCCGGGTTATGGTCAAACATCCACAGTTTGACATGCTTGATTTTTTCGTTGCTGTGCTTATCCAACTCGGCGCGCATCAGCTTGGCCAGACGGGCAGTCTGCTGCCAGGACATCCGCGTACTTGGATAATCAATTTCCAGAAGCGGCTCATTTTGCAGCGTCATCGCTTCAAAGTAGATGCCGTGCTCGGCATAAGCTTCAAGAAACTTCACATAATACCTGGCTACAACCGGCAGATATTCTTCAATAATTTGGCCGCGGACCATGCTTCCGGTTGTTTTGGTCCAGCCTGGCGGGCTCCAAGGGGAAGCGAAGAATTTAAGGTCCGGGTTGATGGCCTGCATTTTTTTGACTGTCGGGATAATTCCAAAATCAATGTCTTTTTGGATGGAGAACTTTTTCAGTTCCACATCTGTTTCACCAGCAGGCAAATCATTGTAGCTGTAGAACTTTTGTGCTGTAAAGTCTGATGTCCCAATGGTCAGCCGGACAAGACTCATTCCAGCCCCATCTACAGGATCAAAGAGTTTGTGCAGCACTTCCTCCTGTTTCTCAGGTGACATTTTGATCAGATTATGAACAGTCGATTCCTCCATGGAGGTACCGATGCCGAGCATCGACTGATACTTCTTATCCGCGTCGAGTGTAATCGTTGTCATTTCGCCGCTGCCCGGCTTCTCCAGATCCAGATTGGCCTGCTGCTGCAGCTTCTGGTCTGTAGGGTGGGAACGGTCCGAATAATACCATCTGCGGTCAGCCGGATCACGTTCACGGGTTACCCAGGCTTCTACGGCATCCGCTGCGATTGTCTCTCCCTGCTCTCCATTACCAGGGGTTTCAGGAGGATTCACAACGCCTCCGTCAGGGACGTCGCCCGTGCGGGTCAACTGCATCCAGTTAAAATTCAAGCCGCCTGTTACGTACTCAATACGCAGCTTTTGCTTGCCGGCCTTTGGAATGACAACATTGTCCAAAGAAGCTGTCTCCCAGTTCTGCCAGCCGCCTGTCGTTTCCGTCTGGAAAGTGCCTGCTGTCGTTCCGTCAGCCAGCTTCACCCGAAGCGAAGCATTGGCAGCATTAACAGCAACCCGGAAATCTACACGGTACGTTCCCGCTTCACGAACATCTGTATTATATTCAAGCCATGCGCCCGCTGAAGACCAACCGACATTCAGCCCGCCTCCTTCATCTGAGGTCGTCTCTGTATTCAGTCCGCTGCTCTTCGCTGCGAAATCCTCAGCCTCGATTTTGCCCGGAATCACTTGCGACTCCGGCTCTGGCTCGCCAGGCTTAACCGGCAATTCCGGAGTCGGCTGGTTCTTCGTCAGGCCATAACCGGTATCAAACAGCAGGTTGCTGCTGCCGGAATCCTTGATCGGATAGCTGTGCGTGACGTAGAAAGGCCAGCGGATCGGGTTTTTGCCGGTGAAATCATGGTCGCCGAACAACACGTCTGCAACGCCCTGTCCTTCTGTACCCGGGAGCCATGCGGCAATGAGGGCATCCATATCTTTCAGCTGATCCCCGATCAGCAGCGGACGGCCGGATACAAGAATGACGATCGTCGGCACGCCGGAAGCGCGAATATTATTCAGCGTAGCAAGATCAGCCATGTCCAGCCCCAGCTCAGAGCTGTCGCCTGCTGATTCGGCATATGGCGTCTCGCCCAGTACCGCAATCGCGACATCATGCCCGGCTGCTCCGCGGCCATGGAGGTTGAAGGTGACGTTATCGGCACCCAGCTTATCCTTAATGCCCTGCAAAATTGTCGTTCCGGTCGTAATATTGCCTGATTTGCCCTGCCAGGTAATGGACCAGCCGCCAGCCTGGTTGCCGATATTATCAGCATTTTTGCCTGCGACTAAGACACGTTTTGCTTTACTTAGCTGTGACATAATCGGGCTGCCGTTCACTTCATCATTTTTGAGCAGCACCAGGGACTCAGACACTGCCTGGCTTGCCAGCTTACGGTGGTTATCCGATCCAAAGAAAGGCATCAGATCGCTGTCGCTCTTCGGATATTCGAATAGACCGGCATCGAATTTGACCCGCAGAATCCGTGTTACCGCATCGTCCAGCCGCTCCTCTGTAATCGCTTTCTCTTTTACGAGTGAAATAATATGAGCCAGCGCATTTTTCCAGTCTCCTGTCAGCATCAGCATGTCGACGCCCGCATTAATGGACACCCGCACCTGATTTTTCAATCCGCTGACGGCATTGCCTTCCTGGTCTCTTGTAATTTGCTGGATCGCATTGTAATCCGTGATGACAAAACCATGGAATCCAAGCTCGCCCTTCAGCACGTCGGTCAGCAGCCGCTTGTTGGCGTGCATTTTCAGACCTTGAATGCTGTGATAGGAAGCCATAACCGTCTGTACGCCGGCATCCACGGCCTGTTTGTACATTTCCAGATCCTTCTCCAAAATTTCCTCTTCGGTGTAGTGGGTCGTATTTCCCTGATTGGTCCCGTTGTCGGTATAGCCCTCGCCGATAAAATGCTTGGCTGTCCCGGCCACACGGTCCTTCCTGCCGAAGCTTGGGCCTTCACCTTCCTGCAGACCCTCAATATAGGCTTTGCCAAGCGGACCGGAAATGCCCGGCTTGTCGCTGTAGCCTTCATACGTGCGTCCCCAGCGGATATTTTCCGGGGCGGCAATCGTCGGGGCGAAGTTCCAGTTGGCGCCTGTCGCCTGAATCTCTTTCGCTGTCGCTGCCCCTATTTTGCGGACGAGCTCCGGGTTGTTGCCTGCTCCAATTCCGATATTATGCGGGAACAGGGTCGCGCCCTTGACGTTGTTATGCCCGTGGACGGCATCCACCCCGTATAAAATTGGAATGCCGAGCCTTGTTGACAGCGCTCCGCTATGATATTGATCCACAAGCTCCCGCCACTTGTCTGCCGTGCTGTCCGCCTCGGCATTATTGGGGAATGACCCGCCACCGCTCAGTACAGAGCCAACTTGGTAGCGCTTGGTTTCTTCCAGAGTAATGCTTGCCCGCTCAGCTTGAATCAGCTGACCGGCCTTTTCCTCCAGTGTCATGCGCGACAAGAGATCCTTCACGCGCTCTTCCGTGCTCCGGCCCGGATTCAGATAAGCCGGTAGTCCACCGTCCCCCTGCGCAGCCGAAGCCGTCGCAAACGGTACCGTTCCGGACATCATTGGGAGGACCAGCAGGATCGCAATCCACTTCGCCAGCTTTCTCTTCAAACGTACACCCTCCTTAAATTGGTCGGTATTGTTCCTCATTGTTCCAAGGTTTCAGGAACTGCTCTTAGTATAAATTTTATAGGCCGTCTAAAATATGAGTCATTTTTTTGATGATATGCACCGTTTTATCGAATGTCCTCATTCATGTAAGGCGATTCTACAGAGCGGCGCAAGATGTCGAAATTCGGTTCCGAGCGTTAAAAATTGAAAAAATTAGGATTAAATCTAAAAAATGATACCTGTTTTTTTAGCGAAAAAACTGTCATGATAGAAACAACTTCCAGTTGGAAGCGGTTTCATTTTATAATGAAGACACGAAGGGAGGTACAAGCCGACATTATATTCCGCCCCAATGTCAGCTTTTGACGCTTGTCCTTGACAAAAAGCAGCAACTTGCCGCTCTGGGTCAGGAAAATTAATTAGAAACAGGAGGCCATAATTATGCTAAAGAAGAGCTTGCTCGTCACTTGCTCCGTACTGCTGCTCAGCAGCTTTCTGAGTTTCATCGGACCGGCCAAGGTCAGCGCAGCATTCAGCCAGAATGATTTTCTGAAGGCAAACGGCACGGTCATCCGCAATAATTCAGGCAACGGGGATATCGTCAACCTCCGGGGAACCAACCTCGGCGGCTGGCTGCTTCAGGAGAACTGGATGACTCCGGCAGGTGCTGTCGATGAATATACGCTGCGCCGGACATTGGTGAACCGCTTCGGTGAAGGCGGAGCGCAAAATCTTCTGAACAGCTACCAGGACATCTGGATTCAGTCCAGCGACCTGGACAACCTTAAAAATATGGGCATGAACGCGGTGCGTGTACCTATCTACTGGGAAGACTTTATGGATCTGAACGGCAATATGAAGCCGGATTCCGTCTCCTTCCGCAAGCTGGATTGGCTGATCGAGCAAAGCGGCAACCGCAATATGTATGTCATTATCGACATGCACGGCACACCAGGCGCCCACTGCCCTTGGCATTCCTGCGGTCGCGAGAACTCCAACCAGCTCTGGACCAACCCAACGTACCAAAGCTGGACGGTTCAAATTTGGGAGCGCATCGCTACGCGCTATAACGGCAACCCGACTGTCGCCGCCTACGATCTGCTCAATGAGCCGCTCGTCACAAGCGGCGCCGGGGAAAACCCTGCTCAAGTCCGTCAGAAAATGGATTTCTATGACCGGCTCTATAAAGCTGTCCGCGCCAAAGATCCGAATCATATTATTATGATTGCCGCTTTCTTTGAGTGGTTCGCCGCGCTTCCTCCTTCCACCTACGGCTGGACGAACGTTGTGTATCAGACCCATCACTACAACTTTGCGGACTGGTTCAACTGGGATCTGACCAATTCCGAAATCGAGCGCTGGCTCCGCAATATTACAACCTACCAGCGCAACTGGAATGTTCCGGTCTACGCCGGCGAGTTCTCCTTTGACCACAACGATTTGTATGAAAAATGGCTGTCCGGACTGAATGCGCTGAACGTCTCCTGGACGAACTGGAGCTACAAGGTCAAGGGTGGAGGCAACTGGGGTTATTACAACAATAACAACAATCCTGCACCGAACCTGAACAGCGACAGCGCAGCAACAATCATTTCCAAATGGAATCAATTTGTGACTTCCAATTTTAATACGAACACAACCCTTATTAATCTGGTGTCCAAATATACACAGCAGGCTCCGACACCTGCCACCTGGACAGCATTGAAGGCGAATGCCAACCAATACTATGTCAGCGCTGACAATTACGGCAACAACCCGCTGATTGCCGACCGTGCGCAAGCAGGCGGATGGGAAATGTTCAAGATGATCAACAACCCTGACGGTACGGTATCCTTCTTGTCTATGGCAAACAACCGCTATGTGCAGGCCAATCCGAATCAGGGCGGCAGGCTGATCGCAAACGGCAGCACCATTCAGCAATGGGAGAAATTCCAGCTGGAGAATGTAGGCAGCGGACTGGTAGCGCTGAAGGCGCTGGCCAATAACCAGTATGTCACCGTTGATCTGAATCAGAGCACGCCTGTACTCTATGCTAATCGCCCGACCTATGGCGGACAATGGGAGCAATTCACATTGGAGCAATTACAATAATTTCATAACTCCCTCCTACTCTCACATCTAAGGCATATACCCCCATCCCCGCCTTTAGGGTGCCCGGCAGCGGTTCTCGCTGCCAAGGGCACCCTTTTTCCATGTCGGCACAGCAGTTCCCTATTTCCCCTGAAGGCGCCGCTGCCTCTTATCAGATAGTTCCCGTGCTGATTAGCTTCGTTCATTGGATGCCAGTTCACACTTTGAAAAAGTTTATTCCTCTTTCAAATTACGTCGTAATTTTGCATATGATTGTCGTCATTTTATACTTATAATAGTGGTATAGATGTGTTAAAGTTATTTCGAAATGTCATAATATTATATATAGGCTCCGTGACCCTTGCCTTTCAGGGCGGGGAAATAACACCATCAGGGCCTACAGATGAAGGAGCGATTACATTGACCTTGAGAATTGGAAAAATCAGCTACTGGCATGTCCATGCCTGGGATTATACAAAGCAGGCGCAGGCACATCCCGGTGCCGAAATCGTCGCCGTATGGGATGAAGATGCAAAGCGCGGACAGGAAGCGGCCGACAAGCAAAATGTGCCGTTCTATGCTTCGCTGGATGATATGCTGGCCAGCGACATCGACGCAGTCATTGTCGATGCGCCAACCCGGATGCACCATGAAGTGATGGTGAAGGCCGCGCGGGCAGGCAAGCATATTTTTACGGAGAAAGTCATTGCCGCTACTACGAAGGAAGCCGAGGACATTATTGCGGAGGCCAAGAGTAATAACGTTAAGCTGACCGTGTCTCTCCCCCGCCTGAATGACGGCTATACACTGGCAATCCGCGAAGTGCTGGACCAGCAGCTGCTTGGCAAGATTACGCAGGTTCGCGCACGCTTGTCCCATAACGGCGCAACAGCGAATTGGCTGCCGGAGCATTTTTACAGCCTGGAAGACTGTCTCGGAGGCGCGCTGATTGACCTCGGCTGCCATCCGATGTACCTGACCCGACTGTTCCTTGGCGAATCTCCTGACTCCCTGTCTGCCCAATTCGGCTACGTGACCGGCAAACAGGTGGAGGATAATGCTGTTGCCCTGCTGTCCACGCCATCAGGTGCGGTAGGCATTGTCGAAGCAGGATTTGTGAACAGCTACTCGCCGTTTACAGTAGAAATTCATGGCACCGACGGCACCTTGTTGTACGGCATTCCCGATTCGAAGCTGCTGCTGAGAACCAACCGCAAAGGCGAGGAATATGCCGGCTCATGGCATGAGCTGCCAATTCCTGCGAACCGTGAGAGCGCATTCGAGCAGTGGATCGGACATATTGAAAAGGATACAACAGCCGATGAAAATATCTTTTTGGCTCTTGAATTGACCAAACTTATGGAAGCTGCGAACAATTCGGCTGCCGAGAAACGTACGATTTCATTGACATAACCGGGAACGGAGGACAAACGGAAATGAACAGCTTTCCCTATGAAGTGATGCGGGACCGGATGGAAGTGCTTGAACGGCTCGACTTGCGTATCCAATGGGGCAATTACGATATCCGCGTCCTCCGTTTTCATCTGACAACCTTTCAGCCGGGCAAAACCATCAGCTATCACAAGCATGAGGAATTTGAATTCCATTATATTCCCCGCGGCAAAGGCAGGGTCATTCTCGGAGAGCAGGAATTCCCGCTTGAGCACGGCATGCTGTATTTGACCGGTCCAGACGTGGTCCATTATCAGGAAGCGGATTCCATGGAAGCGATGCATGAGCTCTGCCTCCATGTCGATATTAAAGAACGGCCCGAAGGCGAGGGCAAGGCAGCTGATCAATGGGAGATCGCGGAAGCGCATGATTGTGTCTCCAAGCTCCGTGAACTGCCGCTTGAGCCCGCAGAGGATGTCTACCAGGCGATGCCCTGCTTCCTGGAGGCGTTCCAGGCCAGCCTGGACAATTATTCCGGCTCCTATACGACGATCAAGCAGTCGGTCATTCAAATTTTGCTGCGGACCGTGCGTGCTTACGACACGGGGAAAGCTCAGCCAAGCCTGCCCTCCAGAGACATGAATGCGATCCGGTACGGGCTTGCGCTGAAATATATCCGCGCAAATCATAACCGCCCGCTCACGCTGGAGGATGTCGCCGAGAAGCTGAACATCAGCTCGCGCCAGCTGCAGCGCATCTTCAAAGCACAGCCCGAGCAGCGCTCCTTCAGTGCAATTGTCGAGGACATTCGGCTGGAGGCGGTATGCAGACGGCTGGAAGAAGGCAGCCTCTCCGTCGAAAGCATCGCCGCACTTGAGGGGTTCGCCAGCGGAAACTATCTGCACGCGGTATTCCGCAAACGGCTTGGCATGACACCATCTGAATACCGCAATAACACTATATTGAGAAACGGAGGCCAAATCCCCTATGACTAAACAATTGCGGATTGGCATTATTGGCAGCGGCGGCATTGCGCGCGCTCACGCAGAAGCATACAAGCAGCTGGACAATCTGGTTATCGCTGCTGTAGCTGATATTGTTCCTGGCAAAGCAGCGGAGTTCATCGCGCTGGAAGGACTGGCGGAAGCCAAAGCATTTGATGACCACCGCCAGCTGCTGGAGCTGGATATCGATGCCGTTAGTATTTGTACGCCGAATGTGGCCCACTATCAGACTACGATTGACGCCCTGCGCGCAGGCAAACAAGTCATGCTGGAAAAGCCGATGTCCGTTACTCTGGACGAAGCCGTTCATATGGCGCAGGTCGCCAAGGAAACCGGAAATATGCTGAACATCGGCTACCAGCCGCGCTATGACCCGAACACTGCGCTTGTGCGGGAACTCGTCCAATCCGGCCAGCTGGGCAAGATTTATTATGTCGAGACTGGCGGCGGCAGACGCCGCGGCATGCCGCAGGGCACCTTTATCCGCAAGGATCTGGCAGGTGCCGGCGCTGTCGTTGATATCGGGACGTACTCGCTGGACATGGCGCTGAATGCACTCGGCTTCCCGAAGCCGCTGTCCGTATCGGCCTACTCCTCCAATCACTTCGGCACGAGCCCGCTCTATCATCCGCAGGCTTCCGCATTTGAGGTCGAAGATTTCGGGGTGGCCATGATCCGCTTCGAGAACGATATGGTCATGAACTTTAAAATTTCCTGGGCAATGCATATGGATACACTGGGCGCTACCATGTTTCTCGGCACGGATGCAGGGCTTAAAATCACGCCTGCCGGAACCGGACCATGGAGCGGCGTATTTGACGGCCGCGTAGGCTCGATCACGATGTTCCACGACATTCAGAAGCATCATACCCAGAGCGAAATTCCGCTCATTAACCATAATTTGAACCTGTTCCATGAGAAGGTCCGCGACTTCGTACAGGCTGTAAGAGACAATGCGCCTGCTCCGATTCCGGGCGATCAGATTGTCCGCAGCCAGGCAATACTGGACGGCTTCCTGCGCTCGGCAGAGCTCAAACGCGAGGTTGAAATTCATATTCCTGAATTGTAAGTTTTGTTTCAACATTCATAACTAAATGGAGGAATGACAAATGGGCAACGTATACCGTATTGGAATTATCGGCTGTGGAGGGATTGCCAACGGCAAGCACATGCCAAGCCTGAGCAAACAGAAAAATGTTGAGCTGGTTGCCTTCTGTGATATTGTTGAGGAACGCGCACAACAGGCTGCGGAGAAATACGGAACTTCCGAAGCCAAAGTATACAGCGATTATCAGGAGCTTCTTAAAGACAGTTCCATTGACATCATTCATGTCTGCACACCGAACGACTCCCACGCCGATATTACGATTGCAGCGCTGGAATCCGGCAAGCATGTTATGTGCGAGAAGCCGATTGCCAAAACGGCGGCAGATGCCAAACGGATGGTTGAAGCGGCCAATAGAAGCGGTAAGAAACTGACGGTTGGCTACAACAACCGTTTCAGAACAGACAGCCAGCACTTGAAAAAGCTCTGTGAAGAAGGCGAACTGGGTGAAATCTATTATGCCAAGGCGCATGCGATCCGCCGCCGTGCGGTTCCGACATGGGGTGTATTCCTTGATGAGGAAAAACAAGGCGGAGGCCCGTTGATTGATATCGGTACCCATGCCCTCGACCTTACGCTTTGGATGATGGACAATTACAAGCCGAAGGTTGTACTGGGCCAGGCTTATCATAAGCTCTCCCAGACCGAAAATGCAGCCAACGCCTGGGGACCGTGGGACCCTGCGAAGTTTACCGTTGAGGACTCCGCATTCGCCATGATCGTTATGGAAAATGGCGCGACCATTATGGTCGAGTCCAGCTGGGCGCTGAATACGCTTGAGGTGGATGAAGCTAAATGTTCCCTTTCCGGAACGAAAGGCGGAGCAGACATGAAGGGCGGCCTTCGTCTAAATGGCGAGCGCAACAGCCGTCTGTTCACGACCGAAGTGGAACTGCAATCCGGCGGCGTTGCCTTCTATGACGGCGCATCCGAGGAAGGCCCGGATCTGGAAATGAAAATGTGGATTAAATCCATCGAAGAGGACACCGATCCGGTTGTAACACCGGAGCAGGCGTATGTCGTATCGCAGATTCTGGAAGCCATCTATGAATCCTCCCGTACTGGCAAGGCCGTTTACTTTAACGAATAATTTGCATGCGTGATAGCTGCAATCGACCAGCCATTTGGGCCTCTTAAAGCCGTGTCATAATTAAACAGCCCCTGCCGGTATATACCGCTAGGGGCTGTTTGCTGTTACAGATGTTAAAAGTGCGTATAATCCCTATTCAATTCTGATGTCATCACACTCATGGAACAGACAGCCACGCTCTTTCCTTCTGCCATGAAATGTGAACCGGTGTTTCAAAAAATTCGCTAAGCGCCTCGCTTGTCACGACCTCCTTTGTCTCGCCGACCGAAAAAATCGTACCGCGGCGGACAAGCAGCGTATGCGTGAAAACATGTGAAATCTCCTCTGTATGATGGGTTACATACAGCAATGTCGGCGCATCCGGACGGGATGCAATCTCGCTAATGCTGGACAGCAGCGCTTCTCTGGAGATGAAATCCAGACCATTGCAGGCTTCATCCAGAATAAGCAGCCTCGGGGAAGCCATTAACGCACGGGCAATTAGAATTTTCTGCTTCTCGCCCTGGGAGCAGGTCCGGTAATAACCGCCAATCAGATGCCCACAGCCAAGATCGCGCATCAGTTGATGTGCCTGCTCATAATCTTGCGCGGTCGGTTTCTCATACAAGCCGATAGAGGCATATTTGCCACTGATGACCACATTGTCTGTAAGATCATTATAGTGCATCTTCTCTTGCAGCGACGAGCTGACCCAGCCGATTGATCTGCGCAGCTCCCGCAGATCAATCGTCCCAAACTCATGCCCCAGTACAGATACTGTTCCGGTCGTCGGCCAGATGTAGCCGTTGATCATATTCAGGATCGTGGTTTTACCGGAACCGTTCAGGCCGAGCACTGCCCAATGCTGTCCTTTGGCAACCTGCCAGTTCACATCGCGCAGAATCGTTTTCTCATCTCTCCGCCAACTGATCCCCTTTAAGTCAATCACATTGCTCATCGTACTTGTCTCCCCTTTTCCATAGTAATGTAGTTATCAATTCAGCATATCATCAGACGTTTAAGTTGAAAAAAATTAAGCTTGCCCCAGATGCTTCTTCAACTGTCCGACCGTGCCATCCAAATTACGGATTGTCCAGTCGGCAGCAGCCTGAATATCCTGATCACGAACCGCCTCATACAGCTTCTCATGAAAGAGCACATGCGGGTCATGAACGCTCTGGTCATCAGCCAGTTTGTGGAGCGACTCCAGCAGTACATTGGAAAACGTACGGTAGAGATCTGCCAGAATGCCGTTTTTGCTGGCACCAGCAAGTGCCAGATGAAAAGCGACGTCTGCTTGCAGGTAAGCTGCCGTATCCTCCCGCTCCAGCGCGGCGCTCCGTCTGTCCAGATGGCTGCGCAGCTGCTCCAAATCATCCTGGTCACGACGTTCCGCCGCCAGCCGGGAAATTTCCAGTTCCAGCAACTTCCTCACCTCGTACACTTCGAGCAGCTCTGCCCGGCGCAGCCGGTCGGCTAGCGGCTCCTGAATAACCGGATTGCCCTTCAAATACGTGCCGAAACCCTGTTTCTTTTCCAGCAGGCCTGCATGTACAAGCACACGCACAGCCTCGCGGATCGTAGATCGCCCGACTCCGAACTGCTTCATCAGCTCCGGCTCTGTCGGAATCCGCTGCCCGGGCTGGATTTCCCCGCTCGATATTTTCGCTTGAAGCTGCACGACAATCTCGTCCACCAGCTTGGGCCGGTTTAACGTCTGAAATGAAATTTTTGAATTCATCAGATCATCTCCTGTATAGGTAGAATACCATTACCAGATGGCGGCTGACAAGCAGGTCTCACCGGTTCCGGAACATGAAAAGGCCTCAAACAGGCCGATTGTTTAAATGGACGACATTCTCATACAAGCAGTTCCAGAAATTTGCCTGCCGCCACAGACAACGGCACACCACGAAGGGTAGCAATGCCAATATGGCGCCGTGGAACAGGGGGAAACAGCGGCAGCTCAAACAGTTTGCCTTCAACCAGCTCCTGCCCAATATAATTGCGGGTGACAAAAGCCAGGCCAAAGCCGCTTTGAGCGAACTCTGCCAGCAGGTCCATACTTCCCAGTTCAAATTCCGGCTCCAGCTGACACTGGTGGGAGGCTGCATACTGATCCAGGAATTTTCTCGTGCTCCCTCCCTTCTCCAGAAGCAGCAGCGGATACCTGCCCAGCTCCGATAACGGCATTGGGCTTGCAGCAAGTTCCTTGTACCGCTCCCCGCCTACCAGACAATCCTGTAATGCCAGGCCTTGGCGAATCTCAAGCCGGGAATCAGCAGCAGGGAGATGAACCAAGCCAAAATCCAGTTTGCCTTCCTTCAAAATGCTGATCGTCTCCGGTGTCGTCCGGTTCATGACGCGTATGCGTACATCGGGGTATTGTCGATGGAACTGCTCCATCAGCGGCAGCAAGTAATGCTTGCACAGCGAATCACTGGCCCCGATATGAATTTCACCGGACTCGAGCTGCTGCATCTCCGCAATCTTCTTCTCCCCCGCATCCATGAAGCTTAGCGCCTGCTCCGCATACGTGTACAACACCTTGCCCTCGGCAGTCAGCTCCACTCCCCGTCCTGTCCGGTAAAACAAGGGGCCGCCCAGCTTCAACTCCAATTGCTTGAGCGTATGGCTGACTGCCGGCTGCGTAATATGCAAGTGCTTGGCAGCACTCGACAGGCTGCCTGTCCTTGCCGCCCAGTAAAATACACGGTACCATTCCAGATTGATCTCCACAGATATTACCTCTCTTTATATCTGGTATTAGATATATCAATTTTATTTATGATTTTCCAACAATTATAATAAAATCAGATACCAGATACAACCATAAGGAGGAAAAACAATGACTGTAACTGCTATTGTCGGCGCGAACTGGGGAGACGAAGGCAAAGGGAAAATGACGGATGTGCTTGCCGCACGCTCATCCTATGTTGTCCGCTATCAGGGAGGAAGCAATGCCGGACATACCATCATTAACGATTACGGTAAATTCTCGCTTCACATGCTGCCTTCCGGTGTCTTTCATCCCGAAGTATGGAATGTGATTGGCCCGGGAGTCGCGCTCGATATGGAGCAGTTGATTCGTGAGCGGGAGACATTGCTTGCAGCGGGCATCTCTGAGCCAAAGCTCGCGATATCCGACCGTGCACAAATCGTCTTGCCGCTCCATCGCCTGCTGGATGAACTGGAAGAAGAGCGCCTCGGCTCACGCAGCTTTGGCTCCACCAAACGCGGAATCGCGCCCTTCTATGCGGATAAATATGCCAAGCTGGGCATTCAAACAGGCGATCTGTTCGATGAAGCCCGTCTCAAGGAGCGGCTGGAGCAGTCGCTTGCCGGGAAAAACATATTGTTTACCCACCTCTATAACCGGGAGCCGCTGGATGCCGCCGCCCTTGTGCCTGTGCTTAGAAGACTCGGAGAGCAGTTGCTTCCGTACATGACCGACACGACAGCGCTGCTGCATCAAGCGTGGTCGGGCGGAGAATCCATTCTGTTTGAAGGACAGCTTGGCGCCCTGCGTGACCCTGATCATGGCATTTACCCTTATTCGACCTCTTCTTCTACCCTGGCCGGATTTGCAACAGTTGGCGCAGGGCTCCCGCCTTACGCCGTCACAAACATATTGGCCGTTGTCAAAAGCTACTCCAGCTGTGTGGGCGCAGGTCCCTTCATAAGCGAGATTGCCGGGCCCAGGGCTGATGAGCTGCGCAGAAGGGGCGGAGACGCCGGCGAATTCGGGGTCGTCACGGGAAGACCGCGCCGCATGGGCTGGTTTGACGCAGTAGCTACCCGTTACGGGTTGACTATTCAAGGGGCGACTGAGGTGGCGCTCACGAATCTCGATGTGCTCGGTTATTTGGATGAAATTCCGGTCTGTGTCGCCTACAAGCTCGCTGACGGCACGATAACGGAAAACTTCCCCGTTACAGCCCGCCTGGATGGCGCACAGCCGGTGCTGGAGAAGCTTCCGGGCTGGAAAAGCGACCTCTCCACCGTTCGCTCTTACGATGAATTGCCTCCAGCAGCTCAAAAGTATGTAGAGTTCATACAGGCGGCAGGCAAAGTGAATATTTCTTATATATCTACTGGCCCGCACCGGAACCAGCTCCTTGCAAGATAACTGAAGTTAATCGATCATCCGATTATAAACAGTACAGTTTGCTCATGGAACGTGAAAAAGCAGGCGCAGCCACTCTGGGCTTCGCCTGCTTTTGCTTATTGCAGATCTCTATTAAAAGAATCTGTTCCACCAGTTGTTGTGATTGTAACGGTCAGAGCGGTCATAATTTGAGCCGGAATTCCGGTCATTGTTTCTGCCGTAATCGTTCTGTCCAGAGTTAGTACCGCTTCCGCCTTGACTCCCTTGATTAGAATGATCATTGCCGGTATCTTGTCCGTTTGGCTTGCCGGAGCCGGTATTTTGCTGATCACCTGAGGATGAATTGTCGCTGCCTGTGGACGGGCTGTCGTTCTTAATGACCCGACGGGCAGTTACAAAAGTATCATCCCATACGCTTCCGGAGAAATCCGAAATCGTAACTCCAATCCCCTTGCGGTACGTTTGAAGTGTTTTATCATTGCCCATGTAAATTCCGACATGATTTATGACACCATCCCGGTTTGTATCGGAGAAAATCAGGTCTCCAGGCTGAAGCTGGTCGCGGGACACCTTAACACCTTCCTTGGCTTGCTCTTTAGAGGTACGCGGCAGATCAATGCCAATTTTCTTGAATACATATTGTGTGAAAGAAGAGCAGTCAAATTCATCTGTTCTTCCGGACGTGGCTCCGAATTTATAATCGACACCTAAAAATTGCTTTCCGGTTGAAATAACAGTGTTCGCTTTGGACGTGCTGTTCGTCGCTGCATAAGCTGCCGGCAGTGCGCCTGCCAAACTTCCGGACAACATGAGTGTCAAACTGAGCCCTGCCGCTGCCAACCATTTGCCTGCATGAGGTACACGTACTGGATTCATAGGTGATCTCCTTCTTTCTTATAATGTCTCTCGTCTGTGTTTATCTGTCATTCACTATATCACAGCAGACATTTCCTAAAATGTACCTCTAATACAAAAAATCCAGGACAGGCATAGGATTAGCAGCAATTATTAGAAAAGAATAAGTATTCTCTTCTTGACATTTGAAAACGTTTAAAAACGAAGCAAAACAAACGGGGCAGCCCCAGATTGCCTGGCTGCTGCCCCGTTTGAACCCCCATTCACTACCGCTAATACAGAAAGAACAGCCTTCAAAGCAATTATCGCCGCAGATTGCCACCAGGCCTGTCAAGCATAGAGAGCAATGCCTACAAGTCCGGATATGATCATGACGACAACAGGATGCTTGCGAAAAAACATCAAGGCCGCAAGCGAACCGAGAAAAATGATAAGCTGGCTCCAGGCGAACCATCCTGTCAATTCAAACATGCCATTG
Source organism: Paenibacillus pinihumi DSM 23905 = JCM 16419 (assembly GCF_000422505.1). Lineage (GTDB taxonomy): Bacteria > Bacillota > Bacilli > Paenibacillales > Paenibacillaceae > Paenibacillus_D > Paenibacillus_D pinihumi. The sequence continues at coordinate 411,596 of NZ_KE383866.1, forward strand.
GCGCGGGCCAGCATCAGAGCGGAATAGATAATCAGTCCGGTAACCACCGACCGCAAACCGTACAGCGAAGATTGCAGACGCTTGCTCCCTCTAATCTTTACATATAAGACGCCAATAGCGGCAATAATAAGAAAGGACGGCAGAATCATGCCGAGGGCCGCCACAATTGCTCCAGTCAGACCTGCCTGCTCGTAACCGACTGCAATGGCAATATTCGTCGCCATCGGCCCGGGAGCCAGCCCGGACAACGATACCATCTCTGTAAAGCGCGACTCCGTCAGCCAGCCGTAACGGTCGACAACCTCACTGCCAATCCACGGTACCATGGAATAGCCGCCGCCAAACGACATTAACCCGATTTTCAAAGTCATCCAGAACAGCTTGAGAAGCATGGTGCAATACCCCCTCTGTGACAAATACCATCAAGCACGAATACCCGAAGGGAACTGCACCTATATCATATAATCGTAAACAGGCTCTTCTTTTTTCGGAGGTATCTCCTTGCCGCTGCGCTTGCGTATCCGTACAATCCAGATGCCTGCTGCCACTCCCCCTGCTATCAGAAGCGCAGGATGGATAACTCCCCTGCCCAAATAAAGCAATCCAACGGTCAAAATTATAATCAGAATAGCCGGAAAGTCAACTGCCGCTGTTCTCCCGATCCGATATGCTGCATATACGACAAGCGCCACTACAGTCGCGCGTATAGATAAAAATGCCGCCTCCACCTTCGGCTGATCCCGAAAAATCAGGTAAACCGCCGAGAGGGCAATAATAATCGCAAACGTAGGCAGCAAAATGCCTGCCAGCGCAGCTATTGCACCGAAAAGTCCCGCCACCCGGTAACCAATCAGCATAGCCGAGTTGATCGCTACTGCGCCCGGCACGGAGCCTGCAATACTAAATACATCGGCTGCTTCACTTGCCTGCAGCCATTTGCGCCGCTCGGACACTTCCCGCTCCATGACGGCAAGCACAGCGTATCCGCCGCCAAATGTCATGGGCCCGATTTTCAAAAAACTGATAAACAAAAGCCATAAATTCTGCTTCTCTTGCTGTCGCATTTCTATTTTCCCCCGGTAAGCCTAAAACTATTTAACCCATCTAGTATACCATCTTCTATTTTGGTATGCAGACCAGATTATGACCGCTCTGTGGCAGATGGCCAGCCAGTGGAAACGTGCATGCAAAAACAAGGCCTCACCCGTCTGTCCGGGCAAAACCTTGATGGTGTTGATTGTTGATTAAACAAGCATACCTCCGGCTTCTGGCGCTTCATCCTTCTTTCTTTGGCTTACAACCGATGCTGCAAATTTTCCTTCGGGGTACCATCCCGGTAAGGGACATCCGGCTGAAACGCTCCTGTTCCCGATGGTGCCAGCCAGCGCACAGCATTTTTCAGCACTTGCCTGATTTCCTTCTGATAATAGATCGGAAAGGTCTCATGACCCGGGGTGAACAGAAATATTTTGCCGTTGCCCCGCTCAAATATGCAGCCGCTGCGGCAAACATCTCCGCCCTCGAACCAGCTGATAAAAAGCGTTTTGTCCGGCTCCGGGATCAGCAGCGGCTCACCATACATCTCATCCCGGGGAATTTCGATGCAGGCATCAATCCCCTGTACAATCGGATGCCCCGGCGTAATAACCCATAACCGCTGCCGCTCTCCCTGAGGCATTGTCCGGAAGCTCCCCCATCCCGGCGGCTGCGGGTAAATACCCATCAGCTTCTGCCACGGCTTGGAGAACATAGCCGAATGCAGCACCAGCAAGCCCATTCCGCGGTTCAACACATGGGAACATACTCTGTCAGCCAGATCATCCGGCAGGTCATTATTGTCCAGATGGCTCCACCAGATGAGCACATCAGTGCTGCTTATTAATTCGTTGTCCAAGCCGCACTCCGGATCATGCTGTGTGACGGTTCGTACCTGAAAGTCCGAAACCTGGCGCAATCCTTCGGCAATGGCTTCATGCATTCCATGCGGGTATACAAGACTGACCGGCTCATAGCGGTCCTGATTATGCTCACACCATACTGTTACCCGTATTGTCTGCTGCATGACAGTCTCCTCCCGGGGCTTGGAGCTCCCGCTCCGCCCTCCCTGTTATCAGCTTGCACCCTTGCGGTTGAGACCGTTACCGGCACTGCTGCCGAAACCGTTCTCAAGCATTGTAACCGCATTCCAAAAGCCAGACACACAAATGCTTCTTCTTCGGCATCAGACAGCCGCCCCGTCTCTCAACAGCCCGAATTGCTGTGCTCCCTGCTCGCATTGCAGCAATACCTCTTCAGGAATATCCCCGGCATACAAGCCGCCAAGCCCCAGTCTGACTGCACCGACAACCGGCTCATACAGGGCATTTACAATTTTAGCGCGAGGAGCAACGCTTTGAATTTCCGATACTACCGTCTCTCTCAGTAACGGATACTGAGTCTTGAACAGCCCCCCTGTCAGAACAACGTCAAAATCCGTCTCCTGCAGCCTGTACTTGGTTATTCCGGCCGTAATATAGCTGCTCATGTTTTTGGCGAAGCTGCTGACGATTGCATGTGCAGCCAAGTCCCCCTCATCCGCCAGCTCAAAGAGCAGATAGGTCATATCCTTGGGGCTGCGCTTGAGCCGATCACGCGGCAGATCATACAGCACCTGCACGACAGAATCCAGCCCGTAAAACTCAAGCACCTTCGCGGTCAGGCGTGTAGGCGGTATGCGGCCGATCTCCGCATCAAACAGCGCCTGGTGAATTCTCTCTCCAAGACCGCGTCCACCCTGATCGAGCCGGTCGATATAGCTGCCGTAGACCACCTCGACACCGCCCTGTCCCCGCAGTGCGACATTCAGTCCTGTGCCTGCACACAGCACCGCGGCATCCGGTTTGTTCGTGCCTGCTCCAAGTGCAATCAGACAGTCATTGACGACTCTGATTTGCGCCCCTTCCCACAGCTTCTGCAGCTCGCCCCGGATAAGCGCTTCCTCTTCCGGCCAGTTGACACCGGCGATGCCTCCCGCTACTGTGCGGATATTTTCCGGCATTGCTCCCGCCTTCTCAAGCGCTTGCTGTGCCGCCTGGCGTATTGCCGCCAGCGCATGCTCCACGCCGTCATAATAAAAGCAGGAGCCGTAGCTGGTCCCTTGAGAGAGCAGCTTGCCGTCCTCGCTGTACAATACGGCAATGGTCTTGCTTCCGCCCTGATCGATTCCCAAATGCAGGGTCATTCCCATTCCCCCTCTAATCGATTGTGTAACGTTACACCTATCATCACTGTATAATGCTGGCATTCTTATTGTCAATGCAGTTTTGCCTCTCACCCCGCGGTTTGCCGTATGCTGCCGCAGCTCGGAAGTGATGTTGCGATGCCCGCTCCCTTTGCCCGCTCCCTTTTTTATAGAAGATGAAAGCCCGATAGCCTTTTAATGAAGGCTCCCGGGACAAGACAGGCCAACAAGCGGGGGACAGATTACGGGTTAACTGTAATATTGAAGTTCGGAGTATTATTTCTAATATTGACGACAGAACCTACTGCCGGCCCTGTCCAGGCTCGGGTATTTCAATCGCCAAGATGCCAAAGCCGGATTTCGCATCGAACTGGTCGCCGGTTGAATGATTGTCCATACTTGCCAGGGAAAGCCAATTATGCTACACTTGATCTACTTTTAAATGAACGGAGGGTTAAGTGTGGTAGATTATTTCCGGATTCGCACTTTGCGCGTTTAATTGAACACGCCCAAGGCTCTGCCTCGTAAGCAGAGGAATCAGGATAGGTCTGCCCATTTAACCTTATATGGAACATGTTATGCCAAGCACCATCAATAGCCTTCCCTTCGATATCTATTGAAGCGGGGCATTCGGATGTTGCTTTGACATAGACCGTTCCATCTTTGGGATTCCGGCCAACCCGGACACGTCCAGCGCTGTCGTACATTTAGCGCCTGAGTCATGTCCCCTGATTTCCTCTTCGCTTACCCAAGCACAGGCAGCCTGCCTGTGCTTTATTTGTTTGCCTTACAAATCAGGTATATGAAAGGAAGATATATAAATGACTGCAGAACAAACCAAAGCATTGCTCGTCGGTGTACAACTGCCGCAGCAGCACAAATTCGACTATTCCATGGAGGAGCTTGCCAATCTGGCAGCGGCTTGCAATATAGAGCCTGTGGGAGAGGTACGGCAAAAGTCAGCCCGACTCCACACTTCCCACTATATCGGCAGCGGGAAGCTCCAAGAATTGAAGACCATGCTGGAAGCCTGTGACCACCCGGCAGTCTTATTCAATGATGAGCTGTCCCCCGCCCAGATTCGCAATCTGGAGGCGGAGCTGAAATGCGAAATTATCGACCGGACCATGCTGATTTTGGAAATTTTCGCGCAACGTGCGAAAACAAGAGAAGCCCAGCTTCAGGTTGAGATCGCACGGCTGTACTATATGCTGCCCCGGCTGGTTGGCAGCCGTGAATCGCTGGGCAGACAGGGCGGCGGATCGGGCCTCAGGAACCGTGGTTCAGGTGAAACCAAGCTGGAGCTCGACCGCCGGCGGATCGAGGACCGGATTGCCATGCTGGAGAGTGAACTTGAGAAGCTGGTATCGCGGCGCCAGGTGCTGCGCAAGCAGCGCCGTAAAAACGAGGTACCCGTGGTCAGCCTTGTCGGGTATACGAATGCCGGCAAATCATCACTGATGAATGCGATGCTGGAAGTGTATCATCCGGACACAGATAAGCAAGTATTCGCCCATAATATGTTATTTGCCACCTTGGAGACGAAATCCCGGAGCATTGAGCTTCCCGGCAATAGATCCTTCGTGCTGACCGATACAGTCGGATTCGTCAGCCAGCTCCCCCATCATCTGGTCAAGGCTTTCCGCTCAACGCTGGAGGAGGTTGCCGAAGCGGATCTGCTGCTGCATGTCGTGGACAGATCCAATCCCGACTGGGAGGTGCAAATGGAAGTTACACGGGAGACACTGCGTGATTTGGGAGCGGATCATGTAAAGGAGCTTATCGTTTACAACAAGTCCGATCTGACCGATGAGCCTTATCCGCGCTTAACGAAGAACAGCATCTATCTGTCAGCCAGAGAAAAGCGCGGCATAGATGAACTGTCAGCAGAATTGACCAAGCGGATCTTCCAGGATTTTGTGCAATGTGAAATTCTGGTCCCTTATGATAAAGGGCAGGTGGTATCCTACTTTAATTCTCATGCAGATGTTCAGGCTACAGCCTATGAAGAGGATGGAACAAGGCTTACCATGTCCTGCCGGATCGCCGATATTGATCGCTACCGCGATGATATTCAGATATTGGAAGACGCCCGGCCATTTTAAACGCACGCTAAAAGAAACCAGTCCCGGCGGGACTGGTTTCTTTATTAAAAAGACTCCTTGTAAAAAAAGCGGGCTTTCGGACCAGCATCTCCGGTAAGCCGGATCATTCAGGATTTACGATGTTCTTTAAATTAATCCATCAAATCCAGTATGGATGACTGCATCGCTGCGAACTTGCTTGGCGTAATGCCTACACTCTCCTTGAAAGAGCGGCTGAACAAATGAATGCTGGAGAAGCCTACTTCTTCTGCAACCTCCGTTATCGTCTTGTCCCCTTGTAAAATTCTCAGCTTGGACTGCTCAATGCGGACATGCTTCAAATAATTGTAGACGGAAATCCCGAGCTGATTTTTGAATAAATAGGACAAATGATTAGGTGTGACCCCTGCATATTTGCTAATCTCTTCATTGGAGAGCCGGACGTCAGGATAGCGCTTGTTCATACAACCGATTGCCCTTTCGATAGTCGGCCACCCTTTGGTCATTTTCCCTTCTGTTTCCTTGTGTCCGGCCTGGTTTTTGAAGAACAGATACAACAGCTCCAGGCAAATGGACTTGATCATTAACAGATTCCCCGGACCCGACCCGGCCATTTCCTTATGCATCTGTAAAAATCGCTTCTTCAATTCAATCCGGTCCGCCAGCTGCAATCGGGCAATCGGGTGAATATGTGCAAGCTGCATTTCCCCCGGAGGTGCATCCTCCTGGCGAAAGCTGGCGGCGCTGGTCTGCTTTAGCATGCTTCGTGCCTGATCATAGTACAGGTCAAAATGAAAAATGTATTGAATAAGCGGAAGCCCGGAGGTCGTAGAGCGGATAAGATGGGACATGAACGGATGCATCAGCACCACATCGCCTTCCCTCACCACATATTTGACGCCACGGAGAATAAATTCCGCCTCCCCCTGCTCAATATACGTATAGACATGATCATGGTCCATCCACTCTCCGGTCAGGGAAAATGATTTCATGATTCGGCCTGCCCTGACAAAAGGAGATATGCTGTTCATCCATGACTCATCCATCTGCTGTCCTCCTTCCTGAATGATCCGCCATCTAATGATTATAGAAGCAGTGATCTTATTTAATCGGGATCTGCAATTGTTGTTCTATATAATGCCGGCAAATTTCCAGGCTCCGGTATGGCGTGTTGAGCGATCTGTCGACCTCGACGGTAACCCAGCCTGTGTAACGGATGTCATTCAAGGCTTCAATAACACCTGCAAAATCAACAGCACCCTGCCCCAGCTCGCAAAAGAACGGGAGTTCCTCTGCTGAAGCCTGATTTTGAACGGTCAGATCCTTCATATGCACGTAAGCGACTCTGTCCTTGTAGCGGCGAATGATAGCTGCCGGGTCCATGCCCGCTCCGAGCAAATGGGCCGTATCAGGAGCGAAGTACACCTCGGGCGCGAGCTGCTCCATCAATGCGACCAGTTCATGCTCGTCCTGCACCTCTGTCCACAGATGCGGATGGATGCAGGCTTTTACCCCAAGATCGTATGTTGCCTTGGCAATTTCGTTGATCGTCACAGCCGCATTTTTCAATTCATCCGGTGTAGTCGGATGCTCGCGCGTTCCTCCGGGTCCCAGGACAAGAATGTCTGCGCCGCATTGCCTGATTGTTTTGGCAAGACGCACATTATGATCCACCAGTTCCCGGCGGACTCCGGGGTCAGCAAATCTCTGGTTCGCACCGCCGGACGCGCCGCCATACAATCCGGTCAGCACAAGCCCGTATCCGGCCAGCCATTCTTTGAAGGTGTCGATTCTATTTTCATATTGAAGCACAAAAGATGCCCACGGTTCAATAGCCCGGTATCCCAGCTGTGAAATTTCCTCCACCGCTTTGAGATGATCGTCCCCCCAAGTGATGGCGTGAGCAGCAATTTTCCCTTTGAAATCAGACATTGGCAAATCTCCTTGTCTAAAGAGTGATCGGTGTTCGATTCCGGTCCATGCTCATGGCTGTTCTAAGCCAAGATGCTTTCATCAGCGCCAAATACCTGGTCAAAACCAGCTCTGGACCGGGCCAGCAGTTCCTCTCTGCTTTGGCCGGATGAAGGCGCCAGCACCTCCTGGGCAACAGCTCCCTTATAGCCGATCTTTCTCAGACTCTCAAGAAACCCTGCCAGATCAATAACCCCTTCACCCGGATACAGCCGTTCATGATCAAGCAATTCCGCAATTGGAAGGTCCTTCGCATCATTGATATGGACATGTACAATATCCTCGGCCCTTAACTGCAAAAGATCATCTGTGCTTAAGCCATTTGTATACCAATGGTAGGAATCCAGCAGCAAACCTGTATTTCTCGCTCCGATCGCTTCTATCCATCCCAGCGTGTCCTTCATTGTCCAAAGGAACGGGTTGGCCCACTGCGTGCGCAGATGGTGGCTGCCTACAAACTCCAGACCAAGCGAAATACCGTATGCGCCAAGAACATCGGCAACCAGCCTCAGGCGCCTTGTTGCAGCAATCATGAAGAGTGCGGCAGGCTGATCGGTTGACGGTAAAATATAGGTGCAGCACTTGAAGCATTGCAGGGAAGCTGCCGCTTCCGCCACTTCACTGAGTGATTTCAAGCTGTCCAAAAACTGCTTCTCCGAGTTCCGCCAATCGACTTCCAAGTCAAACGAGCCGATGCGGACTCCATGGCTCTTCAGCATCATGACAGCTTCTTCCTGCCCAACCTCTCTAATGAATGCGAGCGGGTTCAAATCGACCGACTGAAAACCGAAATTTGCTGCCTGGCGGATGAAATCCGCATTTGATCCTACATCTCCAAGCCCGGCGCGTGTTAATCCTCTAATCATTGTGTCTTCCCCCTTATGACCAGTCGAACAGCACGCCATTGTACTGGTCTTTATGATTCCTGAGCCCGTCATAGGCTTCCTTCGCCTGCTCCGGTTTGATCACATGGCTGATCAGCGGCTCAATTTGCAAACGCCCCTGCTTCATCAGTTCGAATACAATCAGGGAATTGCGCACCAGCGAATGCTTGACGAATTGGTTTGGCTCGGTCGGGTATCGCCATTCGTGTGCGCCCTTGAATGTAATACAGCCGCGATTGTAGAGGTGGCAGTAATTCAGAACATCCGTGACATCGGTGTTGTATTCGCCGCGCGGACTGCCGAGGAAAATGATTTCGCCCAGCGAACCGATATAGCTCAGGCTGTCAACGCCGACCTTGGGTACTCCAGTCGCCTCAATGTGGCAGGCCACGCCTTTGCCCCCGGTGATCTCCATAATTTTGTCCCGGGTATTGCCCTCTCCGCCATCCAGCGGGTAATCGAGTCCGCATTGGCTCGCTGTGTGTATCCGCTCCTTGGCAAGATCAATTCCGATCACAGTCGCTCCCTGCAAACGGGCAAGCTGTGCCGCCAGATTGCCTACAAGTCCAAGCCCGGATACACTGACATAATCGCCAAGCTCAATATTCGAGACACGTACGGAGGTGAAGGCAACCGTTGCCATGCGGGTAAAAGGCACCCATTTCAAATCCAGATTTTCCGGCACTTTAATGAATGCATCACGCGCCGCTACGATCTGGTATTCCAGATGGTTGCCGTAATGGAATACAATATCGCCTTCCTTGAATTCCGTTACTCCTTCGCCAACTTCGATAATCCGGCTTACGCTGGCATAGCCTGGACAGACCGGATGAGGCGCCCAAGATTCCTTGCCAGACAACATTGCAAGCTCGGTTCCCGGACTGATCAGGGAATAAATTAATTTGACGAGCACATCACCGCGGCCCGGTTTTAAGGAGCCGGCCGTTTCTTCTACCAATTCTACTTCCCAGGGATTGACGAACATTACTTTTCTATTTTTCATTTATTTTCACTCCTCATAATCATCTCCCTCTTAATGTAAGGCTTTACAATTTGAAAGTCTTTGGCTGCAAAAATGATTTTTTGTCTGTCACTACGATTATACACTTCGCTGCCGGGACAGCTGTATCATGGAAAAACCTTCATAAATACGGGAAGTCAGTCATATCGGCTACTAAGGGAGATTCGGGCCATTTATCTCTAAATTGTAACTGTACCTATGAAGAATATTGCTCCACACGCTGCCCGTTTTCTGTGATATAGTAGCTTAACCGACACTCATTCCCCATACGGGAAGGAATGCCATTTCAATTGAGGGAAGTGAAAGAAAGCGTATCATGAGTACGAAAAAGAAGTTTAATCAACCCGGATCGAACACAGCTTCAGCAACTGTGTACCCGATCCTATTCGCCATCAGCATTGTGCATCTGCTGAATGATACGATGCAGTCTACAGTGTCCGCCTTGTTCCCGGTACTGAAAGACGAGTTGAGCCTGAGCTACACCCAGATCGGCATGATTGCGCTGGCGATGAACCTGACTTCGTCCATTCTCCAGCCGCTGGTCGGACAGTTCTCCGACCGTCGTCCAACGCCGATGATTTTGCCGCTCGGAGTCTGCTTTACGCTGCTAGGTATCCTGATGCTGGCCCTCGCACCGCATTACGCGCTCATCTTGACAGCGGTCACGGCAATCGGGATCGGCTCAGCGATCTTTCATCCCGAGTCGTCGCGTGTGGCTTATCTGGCAGCCGGTCCGCGCAGGGGGCTTGCCCAATCCATCTTTCAGGTAGGGGGCAACATCGGGAGCTCGCTCGGGCCAATTATAACCGCTGTACTGTTTGTCAAAATCGGCCAGTTCGGTGTCATCTGGTTCAGCTTTGCTGCTCTGGCAGCTATTGCAATTCAAATTTATGTAGCCCGCTGGTACAAGGAACAGCAGCTTGCTCCAAGGCCGTCACGGAGCCCGCGCCAGGCCTCTCAGATGAACCCGGCAAGTGCGCTGACCCGCCGCCAAATATCATGGGCCATTGTCATTCTCGTCTTCCTGGTCATTTCCAAAAACGTCTACATGGCCAGCATGACCAGCTATTACACGTTTTATCTGATTCATGATTACGGTCTGTCGGTCAGCCAGTCGCAATGGTTCCTGTTTGCGTTCCTCGCTGCTGCTGCAGCCGGAACGTTCCTTGGCGGACCGATGGCCGACCGCTTCGGACGGCGCAATATTATCTGGTTCTCGATTTTAGGTACGGCGCCGTTCTCGATCATTTTGCCGTTCACCGATCTGTTCTGGTCTGCGGGAATGGCTATTCTGGCAGGCTTTATCCTGTCCTCAGCCTTCTCGATTATTGTGGTCTATGCGCAAGAGCTGCTGCCCGGCAAAATCGGAATGATCTCCGGCCTTTTCTTCGGACTGGCCTTCGGTGTCGGCGGTCTCGGCTCTGCCGTGCTTGGCACGGTCGCGGACGCCACGAGCATTGCCTTCGTCATGAAGCTGTGCTCCTATCTTCCGCTTCTCGGCCTGCTCGCTGTATGGCTGCCTAAAGACGAACAAGTTCGCGGATACGCCTGAACGGAACTTATAAAAATAGCCTGCATCCCCATGTTGTCATGGGAACGCAGGCTATTTTTTATCTATATAGTTCATATCTGCAATTACATCATTTGTCCGGAGCAAAGGACGGATGATCTTCATGGTGCAAGAGACATACGCCATCCTGCGTCGACCTTACATCCTTCTCCAGCACATCTGCGCCTGCAACCCTCCCGGCATCAGAGGATTCAAGCATTATAGGCTGTTCCTTCACAACCGGTATGGGAGATGATAGCAGGCTTGTTTATGCCGGTTCAATTCCGGATGTCTTGTCCCCTGCCTCTTGCTGCTGATAATAGCGGGCGACCTCCACCAGCATCGCACCCATGCGTTCCAGCTCAGGCGCGACCAGCCGCTCTACCCCGGCTTCCTTTAATGCATCAGCTGTTACCCTGCCGACAGCTGCTGCCAGCACGCGGGAATTAAAGCTGCCTGTGAGCCGGTCAGCATACCCGTGTTCCCGGGCAAATCCATATAAATATCTGACCTGCACAGCCGTTGTAAAACATACAGCGTCGACAGTGCCTTCCACAATTTCCTTGCAGAGCTGCAGCGATATCTCTGCATCCGGCGGAATATGCTTATACGCCAGTATACTTCGGACTGCAGCACCCTGCTGCTCCAGGAAATGAACCAGCTCGGGCATCGGCTCGCCATGCAATTGGAGCATTACGCTTAAGCCTTCAAAACGATATGGCTCCAACGCGCGGAGCAACCCTTGAACAGTACCATCGTCATCTGTAACTTCCGGGACAATCCCCAGCCCTTTAAGCATGGCATACGTTTTGTAGCCTCTTGCCGCTATTCTGGATTGCTTGATTCGTTCCACAATGCTGTCGCGAAAGCCATGCTGCTCAGCCAGATTCAGCATCGCCTCGAGCCCTGTTCCCGTTGTGAACACCATCCAGTCTGTGCTGCTATCCAGCAGCAGGCGAAGATCACGCTCCACCTCGCTCTCCGCCAACTGAAGCAGCCCCTGCTGTGAACGGACGACCGGATAGCCGCCCTGCTTTTCAATCATGACGCCAAGTTCATTTAACTTTCTCGAACCTGCGAGCACAATCCGTTTACCCTCCAAGCCTCTTGCCATCTGTCTAACCCCTTCGTCTCGTAGTATGCCTTGTCCGCTACCTATGTTGACTATCATAAATGAAAATGCGGTTCCCGAAACCATCCGAAGCCGCATTAATTATGACCCGCCAATTTGAACCGTCAGGCTTCTGTGTGTTCAGCCAGACGTTTGAGCTGCAGATTGCGATGCTCTAGAAACCGTCTCATATAGGTTCTTAATACAAGCCTTTCGGCTGCCCAGCCCAGAACGCCAAGCGGCGCTTCAAAATACAGCGTGTCCACCATTCGGGTCTTATTCCCGATTTGCTCGAATTCGTGAATATGGCGAAGGCTCTTGAAAGCCCCCTTCTGCATCTCATCCACAAACATATAAGGCGCATTATACGCTGTAATCTTGGAAGTCAGGCGTTGTCTGACCCCAAAATGTGTTGCTTCAAATGTAACGGTCTCTCCCGGTCCAATCGGGCCTGCGGTGACGCCTTCGACAGCTTGTTCCTTCGTATGCTTCCAGACTGTCTGCGTATGGACGCTGATATCACTCGCAAGCCGAAAGCAGACATCGGCCGGTGCCGCGATATCGATGGTTGTGGTAACGATGACCAGCGTAATCTCCCCCATGCTGCGAAGCCCGTATTCAGTTGGCTTGAACCGCTTCTCTTGTCCTAGCTCTATATCTTAAACGTTATTCCAAATTTCGTAAATGGCTGACGGATAATTCCTGCTGCGGCCTGCAAACAGAAGAAACCGAAGGCCGCCGCGGACCTCCGGTTTTCCCCTTTGGCAAGACTAATCCGAACGGACAGCAAGCCCGATGATCATTACAATTAGCACAAGCAGTTGAATGAGCAATTCTGTACTCATTGCATTCCCTCCCTGCCAGCTGTAATGCTCCTTCGTACCGCTTCTCCTCTCCCGCTGCGAAATTGGTCTCCCGTTACTATAGCTATGATGCCATACGGTGCATTATGCCCTGTCCTTGACAGACATGGACGAAGTCTTGCTGTCACTTATCGTTCTGTGGTACCGGTATTCCAGCGAAATCGGTAATGAAATAGCGCTCTACCAGGTTGTCTTGATTGAATTGAATATTCAAGTAGTAGGTTTTATCATTCTTTTCTATCTTTTTGACTCCAAGAAGATAGACAAATAATGACGCATCGCCCACTTCCTGCGTCGTGGCAGGATCATCAGGGAGGCCAAGCAAATCAATAACTCCATCTTTGCTTCGGCTGTCCAGATCATATTTGGTCAGCATATGATCAACTATATCAATACGCAGATTTGGTGATTCGACCCATTTATTGTAGTCGAATTTGGTATTGCTGAGGTTATAGCCCATAGCTGACAAAGTTGCGAGGCAGAAAATGATTCCAAGCGCAACAAAACTGACGATATGGAATTTTGCTACACGTTTCAACCATTTGTAATAGACAACCACAGCCAGAGCAGCAAGAACCGGAAGCGGGAGAATAGCCAGCAGGATATTGCCTGTCGTAAACGGCAACTTGTAAAACAGAATTCTGGACATAAAAATAGCATAGTAGATAATGAATGGCAGAAAGCAGGCCCGAATCGTCATTAATTTGTAATGCAGATGCATGGATACAGTCCCCCTGTTCTGCATCATTTCCCATGTTAATGGTAGTTTTATACTTTTGGGATCATTATACCATAATTACCCTTGTCGGCTTTCATTACAATTGTGAAAGCTCTATTGCTGCTGTCGGTAGCGGTCCCACAAAAGATCAAGCCATTCCATACTACAACAAACCCAGTGCCGTAACGGTACTGGGTCGTGTTTTTGTTTTATAGAAACTGTATTCGTTTTGCAGAGCTCTCGTATAGGGGGCTTTCAGGAAAATCAATAATAATCGAATAAAAGGCTGTAGAATCTGTCATTCGGGTTGAAACCGTTCGGTGATACTTTGAGATACAACGTTGCACCTGCAGGAACTATAATGTGTGAAAAGAATCTATATTCAAATTCATTAGGAGCCTGAAGTGATTCAAATAATTGTGTCTCATCGTCATTGTTAAATTTAATTTTATATTGAAATTTGTAGTACCCGGTTTTTGGCATAATCATTCGAGCCCAAAACGCCTGATGATTAGTCGTAGTATTTGTCCATTTATACCAATCTACGTCGGAACTATTTGATAAGAAAAACTCAAATCCTTGGGAACGAGGAGTAAGTTGCATAGCAGTATCCTCTGTATCCCCAAACCCAGTTGCTGCAAAAGCTGATTGAGGCAGTAGCAGCATACAAACAACCATAACTGCGATGAGTAGCTTTTTCAGTTTCATATGATCCTCCGATTACGTTTATTTAGACACTGGCCAGTTATCAACTTCGACTCTACCATAAATATCCATAACAATTAATAGGACAAAATTACCTGTTATTTTACATTTCATGTCGAATTCCTCATATCTGTTCAGTTTTTTGGTATCCTGATCAACCTCTCTGTCTCTCAAAATAAAAAGAGACCCGTTAAGGTCTCAATACCAATAAAGTTTAGGTTTCAGAATGAAACCTAATGAAACCTTTCAATTCTCCGCCAATCTCATTTTCCCCTATGAAGGCATATTGATAGACATATACTTGACTACGCCTTCTTCAAAGTAAAGGTAGAAGCGTACATAATCCCCGGACTTGTAGCCCCAGCCTGTCTTCGTCTTCAAATTCGGCTTGCCCAGTTTTTTGAGCACCTCATCTTCGAGTGAGCCGACACCAACGCCGTCCACAGTTTTATATTGACTGCTGGCAAACACCAGTTGGGAATTGAGGGCGATCAGATTATCGGCTCCACCATATTCCCCCATGGTGTCGAGCTTCTCACCCATACTGTCAAAATAACGGTAGGGCTGTACATCGCTATAAGCAGCAAGCCGGGTTTGCCACTCGATATAATCACTGCCATCAATAAGCAAACGACGGAAATCATACATAAAGCTGTCATCGATTTTGGGGCTGTCATCGGCTGAATATTCCACACGCGCCTGCTCCAGCACACGATCCAGCTCAGCCAGCCTGGAGCCCGGTTCCAACAGCCCTTTGACAAGCAACAGTATTTTGTCACTCGCATAATAAAGTCCGCCGCCCAAATCGATCGTATTTTGTTCCGGACTGTATGGAATTGCATATTCCGTACCATCCTCCATCTGCAGCGCCAACGTCACCTTTTCATCCCCTGCATCCTGGTTCAAAGCTATTGCTTTAACAAGGTCCGTCCATGCGAGAGCTTGGATCACCACATACTGGCGTTCCTTCGGAATTTCGATCTTCTCTCCCGTCTGGTCATTATAAACCGATATATCTTTGACATCATCTATTGGCCATACGTCCTTAAGCACGCCAGATGCGGCGTCAATTTTCAACGGAATAAGCTTCTCCTGCTCCTTTGGCTCATTTTCGATTTTCTTTGGCGGATCAACAGGTTCAGGAGGCACATGCCGCACAGTGATTTCTTTCCAATATTCGGATGCCAAGCTGCCAAGCTTGCTATGATAGAGCGTCAATCCGGCAATAATGGCAAAGGCTGCGGCTGCGGCCATCATCCATCTGGTCCGGCGGGCCCGCTGCTTTTGAATGTTTACAGCCCTTAACCGGGATGCCTTCTGTTGAATTTCCTCCATATGATCAGAAGTAAAAGTTCTGCGGTTGACAGGGCTGCCTTTTAGCCGATTATACCATTCTGGTTCAAAGTCATTCATAGGCTGCACCCTCCTTCCAATAAGCGGATACCTTTTTGCGTGCGCGGGCCAGCCGGGACTTCACAGTCCCTTCTGATATACCAAGCACACTGGCCATTTCCTTCATGGACAGCTCATATTTGGCGTGCAAAATCAGCACTTCCCTCAGCTTGAGCGGCAATTTCAGCACGACCCGCCAAATTTCTTCTGTTACCGACTGCTCAAGCACCTCTTTTTCCGCCGATACGCCCACTCCCTGGGATGAAATCCAGCTCGTTAAGGTCACCTTCCGCATAAAAGCGGTCCGCATATAATTAATCGCGATATTGCGTGTAATCGACAGCAGCCAGGTTTTCATACTGGAGGCTCCCCGAAATAAATGTATGGATTGATAAACTTTAATAAAAACATCCTGTGTAATGTCATCCGCCAAATGATGACGCTTCGTTAACAGGAATGCCAGATTCCATATGTCCTGGCCGTAAGCAGACATGAGATACTGCAAGGCTTGTGTATCCATCTGCTCAACATACTTCCAGTCTGAATCATCCAAATATCCTCACCCCCATACATTAGACAACCCAAAAGAAGAACTGGTTCCGTTTCGCTGAAAAATATTTTTCAAATGAAGCAGCCAGCAGAAATGAGCTTATACATGCAAAAAAACGCCAGACGGCGTGGAGGAACATGCCGCATGGCGGGTCAAATTAATTGAAAGGTTAGACTGGCAGGTGCAGCACTTTGTCATGAGGTCATGATCGACCCGTTACTGTCTCTTTCTATACCCATACAAATACAGAGCTGCCGCCATGCCCTGGGCTGGCTAAGAGCAAAACTCTCTACCTGCACCTGATGTCTAGCCAGTGTATGGAGGGTGAAACCAGCCAAGGCTGCATCGGCACCGGCACATGAATGATATGCGGATCATCTCCGAGGGCTCCGCTCAAGTTGTGATGCCCGGATAGCAAGCGCCAGACTGCTGTGTAATCCTGCTGCTCTGACAACCGGATCGTCAAGGTTTTGCCGCCAATAGAAGCCTTCAACTGATTCGGCGTCCCTTCGGCAACGATTGCCCCTTGATTCATAAAAGCGATACGGTCAGCTAATTGATCGGCCTCCTCCAAATATTGTGTGGTCAGCATCACTGTTGTGCCCTGTTGTGTAAGGTTTCGGACAAACTGCCACACCTTCTGACGGCTGCGGGGGGTCTAGTCCGGTATTAGGCTCATCAAGAAAGATTACTTCCGGACATCTTACGATGCTGGCGGCAATATTCAGCCACCGGCGCATACCACCGGAATATTGCCGGATTAGACGGTCTCCGTCCTCTTCTGACAGGCCATCCAGAAGCTGCTCTGCCAGATTACGGGCTTGCTTGCGGGAAAAGCCGTAAAGGCGGGCAACCAGCATTAAATTTTGCCTGCCGGTGAGCCCTTCATCCAGAGCCGCAAACTGGCCTGTGAGGCTGATTCTTTGCCGTACTTCACTGGCGTTGTGAAGCACTTCATAACCGGCTACCCGGGCTGTCCCGCTACCGGGTTGGAGTAAGGTGGAGAGCATATGAACCGTCGTCGTTTTTCCCGCTCCATTTGGTCCAAGCAGTGCATACAGCTCCCCTTTTTTGATCTGCAGATGAATGCCCCGGACAGCCTGATGTTCTTTAAATGATTTGCCAAGGTTTGCTGCTTCGATCGCGTAAGACATGCCGCACCCTTTAATTTATATTTAATCCGGTAAATTTAATCGGATTTAATTTTAAAACAAAGACCTCTTTTTGATCCGATAGGCTCAATCTTCAAGAAATTCTTGTTTATGCTCCTGCACCCACTCCGCAAGTGTCCGGGCGGGATGTCCTGTCACTTGCTGTACGGTAGAGACAACCGTATGGCCAAC
Source organism: Paenibacillus pinihumi DSM 23905 = JCM 16419 (assembly GCF_000422505.1). GTDB lineage: Bacteria > Bacillota > Bacilli > Paenibacillales > Paenibacillaceae > Paenibacillus_D > Paenibacillus_D pinihumi. The sequence goes on from NZ_KE383866.1 coordinate 429,007, forward strand.
TTCGGGAGGATTTTTGCCCATCAGAACAAAAAAATCAATATCTCCTTCTTCATAGCCCTCCGCTCTCCACTTTTGCCTCACCTGCTCCTCGGTCAGCTCCTCAAACACAATCTCCTTGCCGATTCCTTCGCTGATGATGCTTACCGCCTCCCGGCGCGAGTGGGATTGCGGGCCGGTCAATGTGTAACTTTGCTTGTCATGTCCATCTTCGAGCAGAGACGTCACGGCTACCGCGGCGATGTCTGCTTCATGGATCCGGGCGCTCGGAGCGTCTCCGAATGCTTCCCGGACCATTCCTTCGGAACGAATCGAACCCCGCCAATCGGCAAGAATATTCGCCATAAACTCCCCTGGCTTGATTAGCGTCCATTCCATCCGGCTCTTCTTGAGTGCTTGTTCTACCTGCCCCTCCTCATAGCCGACCAATATTGAGATACGCTGTACCCCTGCCTGCTCTGCCAGCCCGATTAGTCCGGAGTGCGTATCAAGCGAAGCATTCGGCTCGTCGCTGGAGGTAATCAGGAATATTCCCTTAACTCCTTTCAGCGCACTCTGCAACGTTTCTGGCACATTCAAATCACCGGGCACGACCTCTACCCCATCAGGCAGACCCGCTTTTTCCGGATTCCGGCTTACCGCCCTGACCTGTTCTCCTCTCTCCACCAGTTGTCTAACCACATGCCTTCCTACCGTCCCTGTTGCTCCTGTCACTAATAACGTCATCTTGCATCTCCTCCCTGTTTGTACATCTCTTGCTTACCTTACCTGTACATCTCCTGAATTTGGCTGATGGTCTCCAGAACTTCCCGCTTCAGCTCTGCCGGTGACATAATTGTGACCCTGCTCCCATAGCTCAGCACGACGGATACGGCATACTCTGTGGAGTAAAACACGGTGTGTACATCTACATACCCCTCATGCCCGGTATACGAATCCTTGAACTGCTCTTTCACCCGCTGGCTCACCTGTGCATCAAAGCGAAGATGGACATGCAGACCTGCATTTTCTTCTTCAGCAGGAAGCGTCGAAGCATCCCTTGGCTGAAATTGCTCGTCTGTCAGCTCCAGCGCAGAAAGTCTGGATACCCGGAAGAAACGCCTCGCCTTCCGCATCAGGCAGTATCCCTCCAGATACCATGCCCTGCTCTCCCAGTACAATGCCATTGGCTCTACACGGCGGGCAGTACGGGTGCCGGATGCGCTCGTATAAGAGAAGCTTACTACTCTGTGCCCATTGAGAGCATCAATGAGCGGCCAAATCACGGCCTTCTCCGACGGGGATGTGCTCATGTCGAAAATAAGTTTATTGTGTTTCCCATTCAGCAGCTCTGGCTGCAATCCGGATAGCTTATGCATGAAGGACGCTGCTCTGCCTCCCATCGCTCCATCCATGCCCTCCAAGAGATGATAGATGACGGACAAGTCTTCCACGGAAAAATGCTGTTTCGTCAAGAAAAAGCCGTTCATCAGCTCAAAACCGCCATCTGCACCTGTATAGGAGACAACCGGTATGCCTGCCTGATTAATCAGTTCGATATCCCGGTAAATGGTACGAATGGAGACTTCAAAGCGCGATGCCAGTCCGGCAGCCGTCACCCTTTGCCTTGTCAATAGCTCCATCGTAATCCCGAGCATCCGATCCAGCCTCATCTTCATTCTCCTCCGCTTCTTGTGCTTGCCATCCATCTAAGAAAGATCATAACTTATGAATTCTGACATCTTGTATGTCAGGATTATAAAAACAGCCGGACAAAAAGCTTCCTGAACATAAGGAAACTTGCCGTCCGGCTGTTGCTGTTAAAAGTATGCGCGCAGCGTGTCTGCCGGTTAAAGGGATGCGACAGCCGCTGCGCTTCTAAATATCTATCTAATCTCTCCAACCAGGTTCATGAACCCGGGCAACCCGGAGACGAATTAGCCGATTAAGACAATATCCGTTCATGGCTATCTCGAATCAGCTTTCATAACGTGAGGTATACAGGGCTCATCTTGACTTGTCCGTTTTTTCCTGCTGATCAGCCCTTTATCTTAGATGCTTGCTGCTGTGGCTATAGCTTTCACGGATATCCTGTTACTTGCAAGAAGACAGCGGAAACCGCTTGAATGTATAAATTCCCCCCTCTGCATACGGAATAATTAACATCGCTTTGCAATTCCTAATGATAATTACCCGTTAATTCTATTTTAACCTACTATTAAGAAATTTGCTGTGATTTTTGTCATATCGCCCATTAAGGGCTATGTGCTGCATGATATTTGAATTCCTTGCTGCTTCATCACGACGGCCGCGTCAGCTCATTCGGATGGCTGAGCCGGTACAAGAAGCCGGGATCAATCCCATGCTCCAAAAATTCAAATGCCGGAACCGGCTTATATTGAATAAAGGACAAAAACACTAGAGGAGAGGTCAGCCCATTGTTCAGCAGCTCCGAAGCGACCTTTGCACAGCGCTTGTCATAAATGCCGCACCAGGGCTGCAAACGGTTATTGAGTACCGGGACGACCGCATCATAGCCCTTCAGCTTGTGAAGCATATATTCTGCTGCCTTGCTGTCGAGAAGCGGCAAATCACAGGCAACAGCCCAAATGATCGGATGAGTGGACAGATGCAGTGCTGCATGCAATCCTCCGAGCGGGCCGTTTCCCGCAGCAAAATCGGTAATTAGCCGAACATTGGGATCGAGCACATCCAAAAACGGCTTCGGTGAATCGGTAACTACAATCCGTTCTGTGCAGAGCGGATGCATAGATGAAAGCTGGCGTTCCAGCATCATTTCCCCGTTATAGAACCAAAAAGCATGGCTTGGCCTCCCCGCTGTCCTGGACGCCTGGCTTCCCGCCAAAATGGCTCCTGTTACGTTCATCTCCTTCTCCTCCTCCCTGGTTTTTGCTTTTATTAAACCACCCGGGCAACAGTTTGGCTGTGAGATATCTCACGTTTTTGGATTCTGGTCACCGCGATGTGATATTTATCACACTCAAAAACAATATTTTCCGTATATAATAGTCCTATCAGTATTGGAGGGGGATTCACATGACCGCATATGAATCACAAGTTCAGGATACGGGAATAAGGAATACATCCTGCTTTTCGCCGGATAGCTTGGTGAAGCTGACAGAAATCATGTACGACAAGAGATGGCCTGCCAACAGCTCCCTCTACGAAGAAGGAGATCATGCGGATAAATTGTACTACTTGAAGTCAGGCAGTGTGAAAATAACGAAATCCTCGCCGGATGGCAAGCAGATTATTATGTGCATCCATCAGGAAGGAGATTTGTTCGGGCAAGTTGATCCGTTCCAGCAATCGATGCACGCGTTCCGCGCGGACACGGTGGAGGATACGGTAATCGGAGTGATCCAGCAGCGTGACCTGGAAATTCTGCTCTGGCGCCATGGAGAGCTGGCTGTGGAATTTATGAAATGGATGGGGCTGATGCATCGGGTTACGCAGACGAAATTCCGGGATCTGATGATGTTCGGCAAACCTGGCGCGCTTTGTTCGACGCTGATCCGTCTGTGCAACTCCTATGGTGTACAAAGAGATGACGGCATCTACATTTCCAGCAAGCAGACCCATACCGATCTGGCCGAGATGATTGGAGCAACGCGGGAGAGTGTCAATCGGATGCTGAATGATCTGAAGACGCGCGGCGTCCTGTCCTATGAGCATCAGCATCTGGTCATTCATGATCTCAATTACTTGCGGGATATTTGCCATTGCGAGAATTGTCCCAAGGATATCTGCAGAATGTAGCTTCCACTATACGCTTCATAAGAAATCCCCTTTAGCTTTCCTTCACTGAAAGGAACTAAAGGGGATTTCCGCTATTTGGATCGGGCTGGCAGCTGGGAGGACTGCCAGCCTTCTTATCATTTATCCTGCTTCTATCGGCTTAGACCGGGCCATATGGCTGGTCCGTACCTGCCGGCTTATTGCCTTTCCTCAGCTTGGCAATCGCCTTGTGGACAAACGGGCGGATAAAGTAGTCAATTCCGAAGCGTCCGGCATTCGCACCCCCGGCAATAACGAGGAAGCCAAGCAGCATCAGCCATGGATTTGTCGATACGGTTCCGGCAAACATGAACATGAAGTTCATGAGCAATCCGAAAAATGTCGCTGTGAGCGTCAGCCCTCCAAGGATCAGTCCCAGTCCGACAAGGAGTTCACCAAGCGGGATCAGGAAATTGATCAGTTTCACATTCGGCAGCGCGAAATGCTCGACAAAGGCTGTAAAGGTTGGATAAACCAGCGCCCCCGTTCCCTTCTCCGCCACCGGATTATTGACCGCATTGTTCAAAAATCCGGTCGCATCAAACGGTGTATCTCCTATCAGCTTGTGCCACCCCGGCACGAGCCATTGCCACCCCAGGTAAATCCTCAATAATGCCAGCAGAGCCGAAGCCCCCACATGTTCAGTCCACCATTTTCTAATCATACTGACCTCTCCCCTCACTGCTTCTTCTTTGTTGTGATTTTTGCTACATCTATAGTATGACTTAAATCATAGCTAGTGTATGTGAAAAAAATCACAATAAGGACCTATTTTCGCTCGCATTTCTGTGCATTCGACGGCATTCGGGAAGGGGTCGATCGGGTTCAATGGCAAAATTCCAGAGACGGGTAAATTTTCTGCATCATTGTGCCCAGATTTTATATGGAAATCCTTCCTTCTATCCCGTTATGCTGGTACGGTGTGCCTGCCATGCTGAAGGGTTATCTTGACAGGGTCTGGAACTACGGTTTTGCTTACGGAAAGGACGGCTATGCTGACGAAAGATATCAGTTGCCTGTACAAAAAAAAGGTGGATTTTATCTATTATTATTTCTCAAAAATCTTGCCCGGTGCAATCAGAAGAAGATAGTCAACTTAATTAATGTATGATATAATGCACAAATAAGTAATATAACGTACATAATGGAGGAATTATTTTGCAGTCTATTAACGAAAGAGTGAGCAAAAATCTGCTGCGCATTCGTAAAGACAGGAAACTAAGCCTGGATCAGACAGCCAAACTGACAGGAGTAAGCAAAGCAATGCTTGGGCAAATCGAGAGAGGCGAAACGAATCCAACCGTTACCACCCTGTGGAAGATAGCAAATGGCCTGCATTTATCTTTTTCCTCTTTGTTTAAGGAGGACGCGGCGACGGTTACGATCATATCCAAAAATAATCTTGATGCGATAGCAGAAGGTGGCGGAGGGTATCGGGTATATCCCGTCATTCCGTTTAGTCCCAAGCGCTCATCTGAAGTGTATAAGCTTGAAATTGATCCGGGCTGCACACATTTTTCAGAGCCGCACCATGCCGGTGTTGAGGAGTTTTTAACTGTCGGGCAGGGTACTTTGGACTTGAAGATTGAGAGCGAGGAATATACCATCGGACGGGATGACAGCATTTTGTTTCAAGCGGACCGGCCACATACGTATTATAATCGCGGTACTGAAATGGTAAAATGTGTGCTCATTATTCATTATCCGACTGCATGATACATGTATAACTATCTTTACAGCAAATAGACTGGAGGAGAACATGCACAATCCTGTTCCATTAGATAACGAGGCTGTCCGCAGGGACGACAGCTTTCTTCAAGGCGTTAAAGAATGTATTCCGACACTGCTTGGATATTTGAGCATTGGGATAGCAGTTGGTGTCATTGCCAAAACAGTCGGCTTCAGCATGATGGAGATCTTCCTCATGTCTCTGCTCGTCTATGCAGGCTCGGCCCAATTCATCATTGCCGGCATGATCGCATCCGGAGGATCAATCACCGCTATTATACTAACCGTCTTTATTGTCAATGTCCGGCATGTGCTATTGAGCGCAGCATTGTCCCCCTACTTCAAATGGATGACACCAGCGAAGTCCGTGCTCATCGGCTCCCTGATTACAGACGAGACGTTCGGCGTAGCGATCAATAAAGCTGCGAAGCAAAAACAAATTAGCGAAAGATGGATGCATGGGCTGAATATTACGGCTTACTTGAACTGGATTGCTGCTACCTTGGCAGGAGCATGGCTGGGAGAGTGGATAACGGAGCCTGAAAGATTCGGACTTGACTTTGCGCTTCCCGCCATGTTCATCGGCTTGCTCGTCCTTCAACTGACAAGCCGCAAAAAAATCGTTAAAGACCTGCTTGTCGTTGGCTGCACGGTTCTTGTTCTGCTGGCGGCAAGTTATGTCGTATCAGGCAGCATCGCCGTGATGATCGCTACGATAGCGGCGGCTACAGTGGGGATGGTGATAGAAAAATGGAAGTGAAATGGAATGTGCTGCTGGCCATACTAGGCTCATCCCTGGTAACCTTTTTACCGCGCGTGCTGCCCCTCCTTGTATTCAGCAGAGTGAACATACCGGATTGGGCCATGCGCTGGTTGAATTATGTGCCTGTAGCCGTGATGTCGGCATTAGTTGCACAAGAATTATTTTTGTCCGATGACAACCTGGCACTACGGAGCAATTATTTAGAAATCATCGCTTCTGTTCCTACAATCTTGGTAGCGCTGCTCACAAGAAGCTTGCTTGGGACTGTAATTGTGGGCATGATTACGATTATGCTGCTGAGATTATATATGTAGACACTGCACATTTATGCACTAGAAGAGAGCTGACACACAGCTCTCTTCTTTAATCATGCTATTTCATTGTTATTTCCCTAAATGCTGCTTTCACGGACTGTTGCTCATTATGGGAGGTAACAGCCAACCCTAAGTAGACCGTTTGCGCTATTTCCATTTCATGACTCGAGTATTGTTTCCATGTCTCGCCATCTGTGCTGGAATAACTATGAAAGATATTTCCGGACCTTTTTAGTCTTAACCAGGTGTTTGGATAATGAATTGGAAATTCTGCGTGCTCTGAGCTATAATCATCCGGATATATGGCAAACGATTCCTCCCCCATCTTTTCCCGATACTGAAATTCATAACCGCCGTTATTTTTATTCCGGGGGCTATTGTCAGGGAAAACCATGAAGAATACATGCTCACTATCGGCAAGTAAAGATTTGCGGGCCATAATACCTGCTTTCGTATAAAGATCAGCCATACTAAGGGATTCTAATCTGACGGCTATATCAAAATCATCATGAACCGTTACATAACAAAAATGAAACTGATCTTCAGTCCCCCAGATATCTGCCCCTCCTGCAATGATATCGTACCCTTCATCAGTCTTTTCAATAGAACCTTCCAAAGCAACGTTACCAATATCTTGGCTTAAAAAGCTTACTTGACCCATATATACCCCCGTTAACTGCTACGTATTTTTATTTATGGCAATTTTCTGCCTCTTGAACTTACATAGAGTGAATACCACTCTTCTCTTGTCAGCGTCAGCTTCATCGCCTCACCACTTTTTTGAATACGGTCCGGCCGGATCGTACCCAAAATCGGTTGAATACTTGCAGGGTGTCTCATCAGCCATGCTAATAGAATGGCTTCTGCCGATGTCTGCTTTTGCTCGGCCATCTCCTGAACCAGCCGTGCCGTTTCTCGTACAGATTCGGACTCACCATCTATATTTCTTCCCGAAAACAGCCCTTGTGCCAAAGAAGCCCATGCTTGTATTTGGATATTTTCAAGACGACAGTAATCCAGGGTATCTTCCGGGAAATGAGCATGCATGCGTTCATGATGGTTGACAAGCACCCCTGTTTCTAACCAGTCAAGTTTAGCCAGACTCATCTCCAATTGGTTGATAATAAAAGGTTCATTAGAATAAGACTGAAGCAATTTGATCTGTGCTGCGTTCATGTTCGAAACACCGAAGTGGCGAACCTTGCCGGACTCTTTTAATTCACGGATGACTTCGGCAACTTCTTCCGGCTCCATCAGCGGGTCCGGGCGATGCAGCAGCAAGAAATCAATACATTCTACACCAAGTCTTTTTAAGATTCCATCAACACTGTTGGAAATATAATCAGAGGAAAAATCATATCTTCCCGGCCTTCCGGGACCTTCCTCAAAACGAATACCGCATTTCGATTGAATGAATATGCTTTCTCTAAGATCTTTGCGTTCCTTTAAAATTTGGCCGAATACGATTTCTGCCTTCCCGAAAGTATAAATATCCGCATGATCAAAAAAATTGATCCCGATTGATAATGCTGCATCAACTGCCTCATGGGCTTGTTTGATATCACTTGCTGTGATCGGGTTCTGATTCCAGCCTCCCCCAAATCCCATACATCCCATAATCATACGGCTTGCGGCTATCCCGCGTTTTTCTAATTGTAAAGGTTTCATTTGACCCTCCAAAATTTGAGTTTTTTTATTGGCTCAAAATCGAAATCAGTGGTTGACACGGAACGCTGAAGCAACGCTTCGAGAAAGAGGGGACTTCCGATCGCTGTTGTTCGCAAATTTCCTGTATTCCTCCCTGTACGTGGTTGAAATCTGCGAACAAAGGCGAACGCTTCGCTTCTTCAGTCTCCCTCTTTCTCTCCGCTCCAGCTGCTTACAGTGGTCAACCACTGATTCTTAAATTGAGCCTTTTCATTCTTGCAACAACTCTTGTTTACTTGACTGCTCCTGCCGCAATCCCTTTAATAATATATTTCTGTGCAATAGAATAGAAAATAATAATAGGCACAATAGTTAACGTTAAGCCGGCCATCGCTTGATTCCAAACAATTGTAAACTCCCCGAAGAAATAAAAAGTGGATAACTGAATCGTACGCAAGCCTTTTTCAGATAACACGAGTGAAGGCAGCAAGTAATCATTCCATGAGGCAATTACATCGAGAATCGCGACGGTTACACTAATGCTTTTCAGCAAAGGAAAAATAATTCTCCAAAATACGCCGAATGTATTGCAGCCATCAAGAACAGCTGCTTCCTCCAATGCGACAGGGATTGACTTAATGAACCCGTGATACAGGAATACCGCTATACCCGCATGGAAACCAATATTCATGAATATTAATCCCCCATGTGTATTCAGCATTGGCAAATGTAAATAGGTACGTATCCAATCCATCACTTGCATAAGCGGCATCATTAAGGTTTGGAACGGAATGAGCATGGTTGCTACAAACAGGAAAAAAATAATTTTACTCCAGACATTATCGCGACGTACGAGCATCCATGCCATCATAGAAGCAAGCACGATGACAAAAATAACCGTCGCAGTTGTTACATACAGTGAATTTCCAAGCGCAACAAAGAAATTCATTTTCTTGATCGCTGCTGTATAATATTCAAAGCTGAAGCTGCCTGGCAAAGAGAGAACATTCTCATATAATTCAGCACGCGTTTTGAACGAATTCACAATCATGATGTAAATGGGTGACAGAAACAATAACGAGATCATAACGATTAACAAAGAGATGATACCATTTTTAGCATTATTCATTACATCTGTACCTCTCTTCGCTTGGTAATGACCACTTGAGTAATGGTCACAAGGGCAATAATAACGAAGAACAAAATGGCTTTCGCCTGGCCGAGCCCATAATTCCCGTAACCGAATATTTCATTAAACACATTCATAGCAAACAATTCCGTATGATGAATTGGACCGCCATTTGTTAAGGACAAATTGACATCATAAATTTTGAAGGCACCCGACAACGTTAAAAATAAGCAAATGGTGAACGATGGCATTAGTAACGGAAATACGATTTTGGTCATGCGATGCCATATATTTGCTCCATCTACTTTAGCTGCCTCCATGACTTCTTCAGAAATCCCTTGAATCCCGGCAATATAGATCACCATCGTATAGCCGGCCATCTGCCAAGTAAAGACAACAACCAGTGCAATTAAGGCAAAGTTTGGATCAATTAGCCAGTTAAAGAAAATGGAGTCTCCTCCCGTTATTTCTCCGATTTGTTTAAATCCATCCGTAAAAATAAATCGCCAGATGTATCCCAGAATCAAGCCGCCTATAAGGTTTGGCATAAATAATAGTGTTCGAACGAGATTACTTGTTTTAAACCCGGAAGTAACAATCAAAGCAAATACCAAACCAAGCAAGTTAACGCTGAATAGTGCAAATAGAGTAAATTTTATTGTATTCCACGCAGATGCAAGAAAACGTTTATCCTGCAACAGCGCAGTATAATTGTCAAAACCAACAAATACTTTGGGGTTGCTGGAAATGCCATCCCAATTCACAAAAGAATAGTAAATTCCGATCAGGAACGGAACAAGAACAACAATACAAAAGATCAAAAATAGTGGCATAGTGAATATAAAATACCATATTTTTTTATTTGGCATATGAAACTCCCTTTATCAAGTTCTACTTAGAAGTGAGAAGGAAAGCCTAACATTTTAAAAAAAGTTAGGCCTTCGACAATTTCGCATTACTTGGCAGCTTTCGCCCAAACATCCCGCAGCTTGTCAAGAAATTGGTCTGGTGTCATTGAAGGATTAAGAAAAAATTCAGAAGCTAGCGGAGCAAGATCGTTAATGATGATTCCTTGCGGGAAATAATTCAAAGCCCGCGGAAGCGTCTTGCCCGATTGGGTTGCATCATAAACTTCCTGTGATAACGGATCTAAGCCGGTTGGTTCAATCGTTGTAACCGCTGGAATAAAACCAAAATCTTTAAGAATTGCATTTTTTCCTGTTTCACTGGTGTACAACCATTCGAAGAAAGCATTGGCTGCTGCAATTTTCTCGGGAGATGCTTGTTTATTGATAACCCAACCGGACGGGATACCGACTTCCAGCTTGTCGTTGCCCGCGATCGGAAGCGGTGCCATGCCGATATTGAGATCGCCATAATCAGCAAGCATGCTGTAACTCCAGTTGCCCTGGTGGACAATGGCTGTTTTGCCCATTGCCAGATCGCCCATTTGTTTATCATAGGTTACTTCAACCGGATTAACAGTGTAAGCACGAATCGCTTCCATCACTTTGGCGAAATCCCGGAATTCAGGCACTTCCTTTAAGTCTACTTCACCTTTATTTACTTGCTTAATGAAAGCTATAGGATCGGCCTGCATGGCAAATGGAGTATTAATAATATGACCAATCAGGAAGTATGCGGTTTGGGACAGACTCAAACCATTAATACCGTCAGCTTTGAACTTTTCAAGAGCTTTAACAAATGACGCTGTGTCAGTCACAGTTGAGGGATCATATAAATCTTTATTGTATACAAGGCCAAAGCCTTCGATTCCAATTGGAACCCCTACAACTTTACCTTCTATTTCCAAAGCCATATTGGGCACAATGTACTTGGCATAAGGCTCATTCGTCATATCATAGAAATAGGATGCAAACTTTTCCGCTTCAATACCTTGTTGGACAGAAAAAATTGTCGGACCTTCATTTGCTGCCAGCTTGGTTTGCAGTTGTGTAATATAGGAGTCGCCTGCCGAACCCCACACCTCAACTTCATTTCCTGTTTCTTGTTTATACTTGGAGGCTAAATTCTCAAGTGACTCGGCTATTTCAACTTTACTTTGAAATAAAGAAATTTTAGCCAGCTGCTTGGCTTTCGTACCACCATTATTTGTTCCTTCATTTGAATTGCTGCCTGTATTGTTGCCACATGCTGAAATGATGAAAAGCACAGCAGTTAGTAGTGCAAGAAACCATCTATTTTTCAATTTTGCAACCCCCTATTGTGATTATTAATTTCGTTTACAGGTTTATTATATCTATAATCAGATACCGCTTACAGGTACTGTATTCGCCTATATGAGTAATTTTTGAATCTATATAAGTTGAACGAATGAATGTCGCGTAGGGCCGCCGTATGAAAGGTTCTTCCGATCGCTGTTGTTCCCGGATTTCTTGAATGAACGACAGGTAAGGCGGAAATCCGGGAACAAAGGCGAACGCTTCGCTTCTCCAGAATCCTTTCACACTCCGGCTATCCGACCTCCGTTTCTTTTGTTCAACTTATATAGGTTCTTATTATATTGAAAAAAATAAAACACATTCAATTCCAAAAAGCTGCATTCATATCTCAGACAGCAGTAGTTTGGTTCTATATTGAATGTGTTTGGATTATATATTTTTTTATTTCTTCCGATAGCCGCTAGGTGTAAAAGCCGTATGCTTTTTAAATACTTTACTAAAATAATTCAATTCTTCAAAGCCGCTTTCAATCGCAACCTCTTGAATAGACAACTTCGTATGATCAAGCAATGAGCATGCTTTTTCTATTCTTATCCGGGTCAAATAATTCATTATTGTGGTGCCATATTCTTCTTTGAACTTCTTCGCCAAATATTGCGGTGAAAAATGGAACAACTCTGCCAGACCCGCTAATGTAATTTCTTCCTTCATATGATCCATAATATAATTTCTTACCGTAGCAACGGATAAAGCAGGACTTATTTCCAGCCTCCCGTAGTCGATTGATTCCAGCATGTCACTGAAAATTTGTTTCAGCTTTGAGGACCATTCATCCAGATTGGATATCCATAGGGGCATCGTCTCATGAAAGCTGCTGCTTTTGAGTTGAAGATAAACCCGTACCAGCAACAGATTAATTTCCATCGTATAGTGCTGGAGCTCTCTTAGGCTTACAGCCTCAAGCGCAGCCAGTTCCATTTCGAAAGACTCGACCAACCCATGAAGATACAGCTTATTTTTTGTGAGAACTGCTTCTAAAATGACACGCTCCTTGTCTGTAAAAAAGTGCACAACTGCTGGCTTGCAGCCGCTCTTCATATGACCAAAAACATTACAGTTAAGAATCATCGATTTTTCCTCAATCAAGGCCACTTGAAGCTTGCCGGCGGTCAGTCTCATTTTATAAAAACCAGAAAATGAAGATAATCGCAACGTTTTTTTCCATGCTTTCTGTAATTCATTCACAGCCATCTCGATATCAGCAAGCAAATAATCAGAGGTTAAAAATACAATCATAAATTCTTCATGCTGAAGGGCATACCAGTTGCCAAGCGGTTCAACCAGGTCTTTAACAATATTTTTCATCGAATAATTAAGCAACTGCTCATCGCGGGCATAATATTGCTTTACGACAGCGTCTTTATTTCTCGGCAAAAAAGTAACGACATAAAAGCTGTCAGGGTTGATGCCAAGAGCAGCAAGAAAAGCATCCAACTCTTCCTTAGAAACCTGTTCTTCTTCTATTAAACGGGAAAAACGTTGCTCCATTACAAGATGATTGACTTCATTCAAGCGAAAATTAGTGCTGCGCTCCTTCAGGCTGACTTCCTGTTCTTTTTTTATTTGATCACATGCTTTTTGAACTGCTTTGTCCAGATCACTTATTTTAAATGGTTTGAGCAAGTAATCCACACCGTTAGCAATCAGAGTCGCCCTGGTGTAACTGAACTGCTGATAACCGCTCAGCACAATAACTTTGGATGTCCACCCTTCCTCCCGAAGCTTCTCCAAAAACTCTGTGCCGTCCATAATATGCATGTTCATATCGCAAATGATCAACTCCGGGTTGTATTCACGTACGATTTCCAATGCCTCCAACCCGTTCTCGGCCATTAATATTTGATTGATTTTATAATTTTGCCATTCAATTGAAAGCTCAATCCCTTCACGTACATGCTCCTCATCATCCACGATTAGTAATTTCATCTTCTTTTGCCTCCCCTGATGCTCCAACCGGCAATGATAATGCCACGATCGTTTGACTATAAGGCTTGCTTGAAATCGACCAATTAAATCCGTTGCCATAATAAAGCATAAATCGCTTTAACACATTGGACAAGCCAATTCCCCTTTTCTCTGTTCCGACAACGTGCTCAATGTAACCAGCCTTGACCTGTTCAATTTGTTGATTTGTAAAGCCTTTTCCATTATCGATGACTTCAATTAACATGGAATGCTTCGTCAAAACAACGCTTACAATAATATGAATTTGACCATTTCCACGTTCCAGGCCATGTATAATACTATTTTCAACAAGCGGCTGCAAAGTCATTTTAGGGATGGAAATATATTTCGCCTCATTTGGATACTCCAAATCGAATTGAAGCTTGCTCTTATAGCGTCCCTGCTGGAGTACCATGTAATGCTGTAAATGTTCAATTTCTTCTTCCAGCGAAACATCCTCGTTCTCAATATCCATGGTGTAACGGAACAAAGCTGCAAATTCGGCAAGTCTGTCACTAACGTCACGGGCTTTGGATTTAATTGCTAACGTTCCAATGGATTGCAGCGTGTTATAGAAGAAATGGGGATTGATTTGAGCTTGCAGCATTTTCAAACGGGCTTGCGATAACTCAAGCTGGTGACGGTATTGCTTGTTCCATAGTTCATCCAGTTCACCGGCCATTTCATGCAATTTCATTTCCAGCAAATCCAGCTCATCCGGTGTTGTTTGTACCGGTTTTTGCTTCAAGTGAAAATTGCCCATTTGCAATTTCTTGATGTGTCCCAACATGATTTTAATTCTGCGCAGCATGTAATAAGAAATAAATGCCGCCAAGACAGAAACAAAAATAATTGAAATAGCTTGAATGAATACCGTTTTCCCTAGTGCAGAAGTACGTGCCTGATTAATTAGTGATTGGGGAATAAATTTGACCATTGTAACGATCAAGCCATTTTCATCTGTTTGATTAAAATAGACATAACTGCCTTTAGCCGTTTGCAGTTCCCCTTGATCTGCAGGTGATTGTGATGTATGCAGCCTTTGATTAAGTTCTGCCTTCCATGGTTCTCCGGTTTTTAAAGAGGGCTCAAATGTCAACTCCATCTCATCTGCGGTTGTATAGAGTAAATCCAAATGATTTCCGATAAAAAGGTACACAGGCCCTTGCTCACTTGTCGCTAAGGAAGCAAGAATATTGCGGATTTGTAACGGTTTAACATCAAAAGTCGTCAAACCGATTATTTCCCGGGTATAAACATCTATGAATGGCTTATTGATACGCAATCTTGGTTCTTTGTTATGATGTGTAACTTGAAAGGTTTGTTCCAGTTCTGTGTGTCCATGCGACAACTCCTGATTTTTAAAATCAGGAATTTGAACAATAGAATTATAATGATTACGAATATTAAACTGCTTGTTTGTTAGTGCGCTTTTGTAAGAAACCGCACCTATCTCACTATATTTCGCATAAATGTTCCCAAGTCTTTGCTCAATATAGATGCTTTCAGCAGGCGTTTGGGGATCTTTTTCTGACAATAACCGGACAAGAGCCGGATCCGAAAAGTAGGTCAGACCGAGCAGTGACAATTCATGCAGATAAGACTGCAAGGATGACATCGTAATGGACATTGAATTTTGATTAAGCTCAACAAGCTGGCGTTTGATGGCGTTGCCCGTAATCTGATAAGACAAATAGTTAGAAATAATGAACGGAACGCTTGTTGCTATGATTAAGCTGATAATAACTTTTGTTATAATACTCCCTTTGATAAGTCTCATGTTGGCATCCCCCACTCATTTCCTTGTACATTGTAGCACAGGGATAGACGAAATAGTAAGTTGGTTATATGCAGCGGCGTCTCCTCGGACCGCTTTTGGACAAGAGTGCCTGTCCCGTCAGCTATATAAATAATGGTATGAAAACACGATGTACGGGTAAGACGCTCTGTCTGGCCCAGAGCATGAATATCCAACAATGCGATACCAGTGGTAAAGAAGTGATGACTGAATAAGCTTCATATTTGCAGCATGCGCTCCCCTATTTAAATGAGAATAATTATCAATTAAAGAGTCTGTTAGTTCCCTTGGAATATCGAAAACAATTTGAATGGGTAAAGTGTTCATCCAATGGCCAGTTTTCAGATATTTGACTCTCATACAGACATGAGATATATTTATGTTATAACTTATTAAATTAATTAAAATAACTAATAAAAAATATGATAGATAATTATGACGACATCACTTGGCTTTCATGCTTCCAGCCTTAGACCTTTTCTAATCACTTCAGCTGATGGACGGAATACCTTTTCGAACTTCGTAAATCACTTCACAGTGGTACACTCCACCGTGAGTTGAAGTTGACGGAAGGGATAAAAACGTATCTTGTGAATTCGGGTATCACTACTAAAGAGTAGAATACAAGGGGAGTAGAACGATGAGCGAAGAAAAGCGTATTTTAAAAGGTATTTTATTTAACCCGGCCAATCCAGAACTTCGGGCCATTAAATTGCAAGCCCATAATTTGAGTAGTTTGTATAGTCGTACCCTCGAAAATGAAACCGAAACAAGAGAAAAGATTCTAAACCAGCTTCTTGGCAGTAAAGGTGAAAATTGTTTTATTCAAGGACCTGTTTTTTTTCATTATGGTACCCACACCGAAATAGGCGATCACTTTTTTGCAAACTATAATTTTACGGTTCAAGACGATGCAAAAGTAATAATCGGCAATCATGTCAGCTTCGGGCCTAACGTCACAATAGTTACACCCGTCCATCCACTCGTTGCATCCGAACGCAGACAGATGCTGGATCAACATGGAAATGCGCAATTGCTTTGTTATGCCAAGCCGGTCACGATTGGTAATGATGTATGGCTTTCAACCAATGTGACCGTTTGTGGCGGTGTAACCATTGGCGATCGTAGCGTCATCGGAGCAGGCAGCGTTGTTCTGCACGATATCCCGCCCGATTCGTTCGCCGCAGGTGTACCCTGTAAAGTCATCCGTAAAATTGCCGAAGCAGACAGCATGATCTACAAACCGGATATTTTAGCGGACTGCCAAGTCATGAAAGACGGGCACTTTGAATAAAAAACAGTTGGCTCACACGACAGGCCTTAGATTGATGGCTTTGAACATTTGAAGGGAACTGTATTAATAAGTCATTTTCAAAAGAAGTATCGATTGCCGTTCATTGTAGAGAATCGATTGAACAGGCCATTGCGTCATAATAATATAATACAACGGAGAATGGACATGATTTTTCTTATCTTAATTTATCTGGCGTTTATCAGCCTTGGATTGCCCGACTCCCTGCTTGGTTCCTCCTGGCCCATCATGAATACTGATTTGGGTGTCCCCATCGGAAACGCGGGAATTGCATCCATTATTATTTCCATAGGCACCATCATTTCCAGCTTGCTCTCATACAAGTTGATTCGAATCATTGGCACTGGCAAGGTAACGATTATCAGTGTCGCCATGACTGCCGCTGCCCTGCTTGGTTTTTCGTTTTCGCCTTCCTTCATTTGGTTATTGGCTTGCGCGATTCCGCTTGGTCTTGGGGCCGGAGCAGTTGATGCCGGACTGAACAGGTTTGTGGCCGAGCATTATGAAGCCAAGCATATGAACTGGCTACACGGTTTTTGGGGTGTTGGAGCCATGTTGGGTCCCATTTTGATGTCTACGCTCGTATTGTGGGGAAACACATGGAGAAGCGGTTATTTTACCATATCGATGGTACAGTTTTCATTGGTTATCTTGCTGCTGTTTTCACTTCCTATGTGGAGGAAATTTGAAAGCCCGTCAACGAAGCAGACTGAAGAAGATCTGCAAACCAAAGATAAGCCAGGACTGCTCGCTTCGCTGAAAACAAGAGGTGCTGTCTTTGGGATGTTTTCGTTCTTTCTGGTTTCTTCAACGGAAGCTTCCATGATGCTATGGGGGTCAAGTTATTTGGTGAAAAACGAAAGCATTTCGCCAGAAAGTGCTGCCGGGTGGGTATCCTTATTTTTCTTGGGAATCACAGCCGGACGGATGTTAAGCGGCTTTATCTCCATTAAGTTGAGCAATGAGGCGCTGATTCGTCTTGGAGCCATTCTTATGATTTTTGGATTTTTTATCATGCTGTTGCCGCTTCCGACGATTTTCACAATAATTTCATTCATTATTGTTGGGACAGGGCTTGCGCCGATCTATCCATCCATGCTACATCAAACTCCCATTTATTTTGGGCAGCATAACGCACAGGCGGCTATGGGTATGCAAATGGCATTTGCCTATACCGGTACTACGCTGGTTGCGCCATTGTTTGGACAACTCTTTGCGCACGTCTCCTTCTCCTTAATGCCATATGTGCTTCTCACTTGCGGCGTCGGATTGCTGGCTTGTAGGGAAATGCTAATACGGGCGTATAAAAAGAAAGCTGGCGTTCATAAAAGTGCTTCTCTGGAGAGCTAAGTGTTTGAAGTAACAGGGGCCGGCAAATGTATATTGAAAAAGTGGATTAGCGAGGTAGCTAAAGAAGAAACAGAAGAACACATTTAATGTAGAAAGGCGGATGGATGATGCGGATTGAACATGTCGCAATCTGGACCAAGGACCTTGAAAAGATGAAATCGTTCTATGAAAAATTTTTCAACGGCATCGCAAATAAAAAATATGTGAATGAAAAGAAACATTTCCACTCCTATTTTTTGACCTTTAAAACAGGTGCGCGTTTGGAATTGATGCAAAAACCCGAGCTTACGGAGTTAGAACCTGCTGAATATTACGGCATTACCCATTTTGCTTTTTCCGTCGGTTCTGAAGAAAAGGTGAATGATTTGACGGATCGCTTAAAGAAGGAGGGCTTTCAGGTTTTGGATGGGCCGCGAACAACCGGTGACGGCTACTACGAAAGTTTAGTGCTTGATCCAGAAATGAATCGGTTAGAAATCACGATTTAAACGTGTCCTTCTTGCTCCGCCCCCCCATTCGGAGACCATAGGCCAGACCGGGCTCAATGGCGTACCTTATATGTGGAGCTTGAACAACTTCTTGGAACAAGCGTTGATGGTCGCGGCCGTTCAGAACATAAAGAAGATCGCCCTCCACCTCGATAGGAGGACATAAGGGGGGCCTGCTCCCTCTCATTCGCCTAAAAAAGAGAAAACCCACGTTTTGATTAAAAAACGCGGGTTTCTCTATAATCTGACAACGACTCTTGTCGTTGTCTTTTTAGATTAGATGGAAAAACACTACACAAGGTATGATAAAATCATGACCATTCTCCGATGTTTTAGATATTTTCGTTGTCCTGTCGAGAATTTCCGCGCAGACCAGACTGATATGCCGCAATCGCCTGTGCGATCAAACCATGAAGGATGTCGGCATCTAAATCACTTTCATAATTAACAACAGGGAATATTTCCCTCAATTCCTCTGAAGGTATTGATTGCTCAATCGCTTCTTTTAAAGCTTCGGATAAAAAATCACCGTAAAGAACAACATATTCGGGATTGATTGTCCCACAAAAAATACTGATTAATTTAGAAATGGCAGCTCCTAGCTCTTTGGAATCATCATAATTAATCGTTATCCAGTCAACACCGATAGGCAGCAGATTGATTTCACCAGCATAACCAGCGACCCCTTTATGAATGTTGCCATCAATCACAACGCCTGCACCTGGACCAAAAGTACGAGGGAAATAAATGCCGACAATAGAGGATACTTTTTCTGTGTGTTGGCTAAAACCAAAAGCTGCTGCATTGACATCATTCTCAACAATAACCGGCAACTCATACTTTTTCTGAAAATATTCTGTAAAGGCAGTCCCCTTTAATGTAGTAAAGTCATTTACCAAAATAACACCATTATGCTCCACACCCGGCAGAGAAAAAGCAATAAGACTTATAGTCGAATAGTTTCGCAGGGCCTCATTGATCATCTGATCAAAACTAGAAAGTTGAATGATATCAAACGGCTCCTCTACGTCCCATACGTGTTCCCCGTAAAGATTCCCGACACAAGCACTGATAATATTCTTCCCCTTGCGTACCCGCGCCGATAACCCAAGCACATGTGCAAATTCTGCATTAAAGCTATACGCTTGAGACGGCCTTCCTCCCGTTGCAGAATACATTTTACCGAGTGTGACTTCTCCGCTTTCTACAAATCCATTTAGTATGTTTCCAACGGTAACAAGGCTTAATCCTGTCGTTCGAGCCAATTGTTTAATGGTGGAGGTTTTGTATGAACAAAGGCTCCAAAGAACTGTTTGTGAATTGCTCTCTTTCATATCCAGCATATTTATTCCCATAAAAACCCCCGGCCTATTAACTCCGATTTTCATTTCATAATGTTGCAAGCCTGCAGCAAGCGAGTCAGGCGGAATATCTTTTAGTATAACACTTCCTTCACCAACAGTGACGCTGCGATCTCCAATGGTTACGCCACAGCAAACGGTAAGATTGGTTGAAAACCATACGCTGTTGTTTTGCTAAACATTAGCTGATATGATACCCGATTTCGTTAGATAATCCAAGCTCTCCTTTGCACAATCGAAGGCGTCTTTCTGCCAGTTTTCTTGCTCGGCCAGTCCCCATTTCACACCGGTTCGATGACAAGCCTCAAATATGGGCAACCAATCAATCCGACCTTGACCAAGTGGAACCAAGTATTCTTTCCCCTCGGTTGAGAGTGCGGAATCTTTAAAATGACATATATTTACGCGCCCTTGATACCGTTCCAATAAAGCCACAGGGTCCTCACCTGCCCGAACAGTGTGATATACACATAAAGTTAAGCCCACTTTAGGCAACTGTTCCATTACGATGTCTATGGCACGAATGCCATTAATGTACTCATAGTTGAACCAGAGCGGGTGGAAGGTAAGTGTGATACCATGTTCACCCAGCGTCCTAGCCATTTGGTCCATCTCATCACAAAATTCCACGATTCCTTCCGGTGTCATTAGCTCACGCGGGATGGTACTGACACATAAAGAATCACTTTCCCACAGCCTATTCATCGTGACATAGTAATCCAAATTATTTCGCACTACCATAAAATCTTCTTGAGTTGCGATACATTTCATCCCTGTTTCTCGCAAAGCTTCTGCCGTGAATGCCAAAGGGACGGCAGGATCGATCCATTGCAGCTGTACATCGCGATACCCCATATTATGCAGTTTACGGAATGTATGTTGTACTTCATCTGCTGTCGTAAGATAGGGTCTAAGACTGGAAGCTTGAAAGCCAAGTATTGTCATAATTTACCCTCCACGTTTATTAATTAGTTATTAAATTGAATTTAATAACTATGGGTTAACTATACCCCTGTCTTCAGAAGGAGTCAATGTCTAATATATTAACTCCCTTAGTAATAAGGAGAAAAAGGATCGAGCAGATTCTTCCGCTCATCCAAATCCCGATAAAAATGGCTGAGGGACACTTCTTTTCAATTTTTTCATAACAAAAAGAAACCTTTCCTTAGTAAAATGGGGGTACCACCCAACCACATACCAAAGGAGAGGTTTCTTTTATACATTTAATATACTATGGACCAACTATGCCTGCCAATGGATATGGAAGAGGACCTTCCTCAAAATCATCTCGTTCAGGTTGTCAATTTAGAAACCTGTCGTATACTGTCTTGGAATTTGCGTTTCTTTTTTCAATTTCGAAGCCGTTTCCAGTGCCCAGTAAGGGTTTCTCAGCATTCCTCTGCCGACAGCAACCAGATCCGCCTCTTCATTCCCGATCACTGCGTTCGCCAAAATTGGATCATCCAGTCTGCCAACGGCAATTACAGGAATATCGAGGGATTCCTTGATCTGTTTAGCGAGCGGCACCTGGTATGCCGCATGAGTTCCCGGTCTGCCCCACGCTGCGATAGGTCCTTCTCCACCGGCTGAAATATGAAATACGTCTACTCCCGCGTCTTGATATTCCTTGGCAAAAGCAATGCTTTCCTGAATACCATAACCGCCTTCAACGTACTCTATAGCAGAAATACGCATCAAGAGTGGCATGTCTTCCGGCATTTCAGCTTTTGCTGCCTGAATTACCTGGCGTCCAAAAAGAGTTAAGTCTTTTCCATATTCATCATCACGTTTATTCGTAAGTGGAGAGTGGAATTGATGAATTAAATAGCCATGTGCCCCATGAAGCTCAATCGTATCAAAGCCGGCCTGAACAGCACGGGCTACAGCAGCGCGGAATTTCTCCACCTGACCTTTAACCTCTTCAGTCGTCAGCGCACGGGGCTGTTTTGATTTTTCATCAAAAGCAATGGCCGATGGTGCAACCGGTACTTCAGCGTCCTCCGCTTTGCGTCCTGCATGTGCAATCTGAATTCCCACTTTGGCGCCGTAACTGTGGCAAGCATCCACAATCCGTTTGAGAGCCGGAATCTGATCATCTGACCATAGGCCCAGATCGAAGTCGGAAATCCGGCCATCTGGCTCTACATCTGTCATTTCGACGATGACCAAGCCTGTGCCGCCGATGGCACGGCTAACATAGTGCATGTAATGCCATTCAGTGGCGACACCATCTTTTTTATCAACGGAATACTGGCACATTGGCGGCATAACAATGCGGTTCTTTAAATCCAGACCTTTTATTGTAAAGGGACTAAATAGATCATTCATAAAAAAAACTCCTCTCAATTGTTGAATTCGAAAATTAAAATGCATGCGCAAGCATATATAATATCGTGCTTATTTTTCCTACACGTTTGTGCCCGACAACCAAAACTTTCATCATGACCACACTATGATTGGTCCGGTAATTCTCCCCCATAAGTTAAACGTAATTGTATCTCATGTTAACATTCAAAATAAGAAACATGCGCATGCATATAATTTATCGAAAATAATAACTTCTGTCAAGCCATGAATAAAATGAACGCAAACAAGTTTTTTCAGGATTAAAAAGGCACTCGTGTATTCTTCCTGTGAGTACCTTCCCAAACAATGAATCAGGATAATCTTTGTATCAGCTGTTGAAAACCTTTGCGATCGTTCCCTTGAAGTTCTAATTGAAGCACTTCATTGAACGTTTCTAATGCGCGTTGCAATTTATTTTCGCCCACCTCAGTAATTCTTGTGTAGACACCTCTCCGGTCATCTTCGCATACATGTCTTTGCAAGGCACCGCAGTTTTGGGCTTCCAGCCTCACAACGAGTCTGGATATCGCGCTTTGACTTAAACTGACCATGTCTTCAAGCTGCTGCAACCGCAATTTTTTTTCCTCGGACCTGGATATGAAAAATAAAACGTAGAACTCCTTCAAAGACAAACCGTATTGCAGTTGGAGTGCCTGCTCCAATTTTTCATTTATGCCGGAATAAATATGCGTCAAAGACAACCATTTATCCAAGAAATCATTTTTATTTTGCAATAATAGACCCACCTCATCTATATAAAATAGTTAGACTTAGTCTATATTGTATCAAGCTTAGTCAAAACGGTCAAAAGCCATGCCCAACTGACTGATCGAGCTATACAAACTGAGCATAATGCTTGTTGCCGAAGGGGCTAGAGCAATCAAATGGAACTGCAGCGCAGGCCCGGAAGACCAAGCGGAAAACGTCCACAGCATAAGCAGCGGGTACATCAAAATTACGGATTCACCAGCAACATATGCCTGAGCCTTAGGCTCAGGCTGCCGCCCGTCTTAGTGGCCCGCTTTTGCCGAGCCGTTCTCCCAGCCTTCCCCCGTCTCTACCAGGATTGCTCCCGCGAGGGCAGGTACAGCTTGCTCACTCTGAGGTGCTGCCTATCCTATAGGAGCAGGCGCATCAGCGCGAACCCAGCCTGTGACGAACACCCCAATCAGAATGAGCGCTCCTCCGGCGAACTGAGAGACGCCCACCTGCTCGCCCAGCAAGAGGAAACCAAATAAAATAGCGATGAAGGGCGGGAGGTTGTGGAACAGCGACGCTGTACCTGGACCGACAACCGCCACACCCCGGATCCACAACACTCCTGCAGCCACATTTATCAGACCGGCAATGGCGGTAAGCAGCCACATCCATAGACTGCCCGGCATGACGCTCCCTCCAAGCAGCCACTCTCCCCCGATGGCGGGCATCATCAGCAAGGTACCGACGAAGGAGGAATAAGTCGTAATGGTTAATGGAGACAGCGTAAGGGCCAGCTTCGGGGTGAATAATACGCTCACCGATAAGCCGAGCATCGCCAGCAGCAAGTAAAGATCACCCTCCCCAATGCTCCAAGCTTGTCCGCTGCTCTGCACGATGATAAGCACGCCCGCAAATCCTAGTCCCGCTCCCAACAGCTTCATCCCCTGAATGCGAGTCTTCAGGAAGACCGCCTCCAGAAGCAGCGTTGTAAGTGGCGCCGCCGCATAGATCAAGGAAGCGTTGGCTGCAGTCGAATATTCCAACCCGATAAAATAGGCCGGCTGTTGAATCAATGTAAAGAAGATCGAAGAATACAGCAGCAGCAGCCATTCGGCTCTGCTCGGCCTTTGCACCGCTCTTCTTCCCCTGATGCCCCAATAGAGAAGAAGCAAAAATCCGAATGTAAACAAAAGCCGCAGAAACGAGAGCAGCACCGGCGAGAACGCCTGCAACAGATAAGCGCTAATAACGAAACTGATGCCCCAGAAGAAAGCGACAACAAACAACCCCGCAAATGCTGATCTATACGCAGTCGGCATCGTGTTCAGCTACACACCGACAGAAGTGAAGCGATTGGCCGGGCGCTGGAGCGATAAATGATCACGCAGAGTACGGCCGGTATATTCGGTGCGGAACACCCCTCTGCGCTGCAGCTCCGGTACTACCAGCTCCACGAAATCATTGATGCCGCCCGGCAGATGGGGGAATGAGACATTAAAGCCGTCGGCCGCCCCCTGCAGGAACCATTCCTCCATAAAATCGGCGATCTGCTCCGGCGTCCCGGCCAGCCCGAGCCTGTTCGTCAATCGTCCATACAGCTGGCGCAGCGTCAGTTGTTCGTCATCCATCAGCTCAAGGATGCTCTTGAGGAGGCTCTTGCTTTGATTGAATTGGTCGAGATCCGGCCGGATCGGCAGCGGCTCATCGAGCGGATAGGACGAAATGTCCTGCCCCAGATAATGGGAGAGCAGATCGAGGCCAAGCTGCGGCGGCGTCAAGCTCTCAATGAGCGCCAGCTGCTCCTTCGCTTCCTCTTCTGTCCGGCCGATAATCGGCATGATGCCGGGCAATATTTTCAACGCGTCACGGCTTCTTCCATATTTGGCCATGCGCCCCTTAATATCCTCGTAGAACTGCTGACCGGCTCGCAAACCTTCAGCCGAAAACGAGCTGATCGGCGCGAAGACAATCTCCGACTTGGCGGCAGCCAGCTCCTTGCCGGCCTCCGAGGCGCCGGCCTGAATGAGCACAGGATACCCTTGCGGGGGTCTGGTCACATTGAGCGGGCCATGCACCTGGAAGTGACTGCCCTTGTGCTGAAGATTGTGCAGCTTCTCCTTATCGGCGAAGTACCCGCTTTCCTTGTCCAAGAGCAGGGCGTCATCCTCCCAGCTGTCCCACAGCCCTTGGGTCACATCAATGAACTCCCCTGCCCGCTCATAGCGAGTCCCATGCTCCAGATGCTGCTCCCTTCCGAAATTTCGGGCCTCCTCATCCGTCCTCGAGGTGACGATATTCCAGGCCGCCCGCCCATTGCTGAAGTAATCCAGTGTCGCCAGCTTGCGTGCGACATGATACGGCTCATTATAGGTACTGGAGACCGTTGCCGCCAGTCCGATATGCTCGGTGGCTGCAGCCAGCGCAGCGAGCAATGTGAAGGGCTCCGGGCGAATGCTATTGGCATGGCTAATCCCGGATTCGAAGCGGTCCCATACGTACAGCTCATCGGCATAGAAGAACATATCGAACTTGCCGCGTTCTGCCGTCTGGACGATTTTTTTATAGTAGTTGAAATCAAGCAGCCCTTGCACATCGGTCAGAGGATGCCTCCAACTGGAAATATTCCCTCCCGCCGGGAAAAACATCATCGCTCCGAGCGCCATTTGTCGTTGCGGTTTACTCATTTCATCAGCCTCCATTTAGTTATCCAATATGAATAGGCGGTATACGCTGTAAAAAAAATCATCACAATGCGCCTTTACCCTTTCAACAAACCATTGGCTATCAGCCATTCCTTAGCCACTTCGAGCGCAGACCGCTGCTTATTCTCAACCTCGCCATTGAGTCTTTGCATCTCCTTATCTGTAATTTTCCCTGCCATCGAATTGAGTATTTTCTCCAACTCCGGATGTTTCTTCAACACTTCATCGCGAATTATCGGGACGGCATAATAGGGTACATAGACATGCTTATCATCCTCCAGCACAACAATAGGTCTGACCAGAACCTGGGCAGAGGTCGTTTGCACCATCGCGACATCAATCAATCCCTGGTCAATCGCTTGATAATACAAGCCCCCTGCAATCGTCTTGATAGCCTTGAACTTGGGTTGGTAACTTTCCAAAACCGGCGGCCAGAGATCCGGGCGATTCATAAATTCTTCACTTGCTCCAAAAACCAGCTCTTCTGATTTTGCAGCAACATCAGACCCTGTCTTCAGACCCAACTGCTCCGCTTTCTCCTTATGTACCCCAAACGCATAAGAATTAGTAAAACCCAAGGGATCCAGCACTGTGATCTGATTTTTCTCCTTCAGCTCCTTTTTCACTTTGTCATAGACCGTTTGAGGATCGTATTCAGGTTCTGCCTTTAGGATATTAATAAGTGCCGTTCCGGTATATTCCACATAAGTGTCCACTTCATTAATCTTGAGCGCATTCCAGAGCAAATTGTTATCCAGGCTCTTGACATCCGCCTTCAGATCCGTCTCCTGTTCAATGAGAAGCTTCAAAGCATTCGCCAAAATATCCGACTCTGCGAACCCCTTGGTTGCAACCTGAATCGTATCTGAGCTTCCTCCCTTGGCACAACCGGTCATACCGACTGCAAGCAGCACTGCTGCCGTAATGGCAAGAAGAGCTCTCTTGCGCCTCGCCCAACGTTTGTTCACACCGCTTGCTAGCATGTTCTTCTTGTTCGTCATGTTCTTCATCTTATTCCTTGTCCCCTTTCTATTAATCCTTCGTCAGGTGGCGAAGGCCCTTCGGCGTTAACCAACGGTTCAAGACCAGCAGCAGCAAATTAACAATAATGACAAGCAAGGATACTGGAATCGCTCCGGCCAGAATGACATTCGTGTTAATCGCCGCAATTCCGCGCGTAATAATATCACCTAACCCGCCAGCAGCAATGTAGGTCGCTATGGTCGCTATGCTGATCGTCTGAACCGCTACAAGCCGCACACCGGCCATAATGAAGCTGCGGGCGATCGGCAGCTGTACCAATCTCAGAATTTGCCAGCGGGTCATCCCCATCCCGGTTCCCGATTCAATGAGCGCCGGAGACACGCTGAGTATGCCTGAGTACGTATTTTGCAAAATTGGCAACAGCGCATACAGCGTCAGTGCGATAATTGCAGGCTGCTTGCCGATACCGACCAGCGGAATCATAAAGCCGAACAGCGCCAGGCTTGGGATCGTCTGAATAACGGATACGACAGTAATAATTCCGTTAGCAAGCCGTTTATGCGTTGTCAAATAGATGCCGGTCGGGATGGCGATCAGACAGGCGATCAGCACCGAGATGAGCGACAGTTCGAAATGCTCTATTGTTTTGTCCAGTATTTTCGGCCAATCCGTTTGAATCGTTTCCCAAAAACTCATACTGCCGTCTCCTTTCTATCATAGGACTGTCCGAAAGCCTTAATGCAGCTTTGCCGGGTAATGGTCCCCAGCAGGCGCTGGCTGGCATCGACAACCGGAACGATTGAATACTCGTTCAACAAGGTGAGCAGCTGCGCGATAGTCGCATGATCCTGTACCGACGGAATAGGTGGGCGCATCACTTCCGCTACCTTCAATCGAGAGCTCTCGCTTAACCCCGCCCACCGCCTCAGCTCATCACTCCTCACGATGCCGACGACCTTGTTGTTGGCATCGGTAACGAGCAGCTCATCCATCCGGCTTGCATGCAGCTGCTGGAGTGCCTCTGGTACTTGACAGTGCAAATCGATCGTGCCGCTCGCATCCATCAGACTTATGAGCGAAGGCGCAGACTGTGGCTGCTCGGATACTTCCGTGGCAAACCGCTCGCTGCCAAGAAACTCCCTAACGAATGCATCCGCCGGATGCTGCAGCAGCTCCCCGGGCGATCCCGATTGCACGATCTGACCGTTCTTGAGCAGAATGAGGTCGTCGGCAATTTTGAGCGCCTCATCGATATCATGCGTGACAAAAACAATTGTCTTCTTCACATGCCGATTCAGGTGAATGAGTTCCTTCTGCAGTTGCACACGGCTGATCGGATCGAGCGCGCTGAACGGTTCATCCATCAAAATGATGGACGGATTGGCAGCCAATGCACGGGCAACGCCAATACGCTGCTGCTGTCCCCCGCTCAGCTCATGCGGATATCGCTTGCGGAACCGGGCCGGGTCCAGCCCGATCAACTGGAGCAGCTCCTCCGTACGTCCGACAAGCTTCTGCTTGCTCTCCCCCTTCAGTCGCGGGACGATCGAAATGTTCTCCTCAATCGTCATATGCGGAAACAGACCGATCTGCTGGATAACATAGCCGATATTTCTGCGCAGCTCGACGGGGTCCAGCTTGCTAATATCGCTCCCTTCCCACAATATTTGTCCCTGCTCCGGTTCGATCAGCCGATTTATCATTTTGAGCAAGGTTGTCTTCCCGCATCCTGATGGGCCGATGAGTGTGACAAGTCGCTCCTTCTCTATCGTTAAGTTGAAGTTCTCAAGCACAGGACCGGCTCCATAATTTTTGCTCACTTGCCTAAATTCCAATGCGATGCTGCTCATAGCGCTCACCCTTTCCTTTAATAAACATGAAGAGGCCTTATTTTCCATTATAGAAAACAAGACCTCCAATCGTATGGTTGGTCAATATTGTATAATATAAGATAAACACTAACTAATAGTAATTAAATGAATGATAGTATGTATAATGCATCTAAATAACCTATTATTCTCATAAAAATTATAGGTTTTATGCATGCAGAAAGACTTCCTGCTAACAGGTCAGTCTCAGCGCATGATATCCTCACACCTCAATGCCCATTTCTCACAAGACAGGTTACGGTTGTCTTGACGCTAATAGCCCCGCTGACGGTCGACAATACCCTGCAGCGGCTCTTCCCGTCTGAATCGTTCCAAATTGTCCAGGAAAAACCGACAGATATCGGCAGCAATGTCATTCTTCAAATAAATCAAGTATTGACTTGTGCCACTGCTGCACGGTCTCTTGTACGCCGTCGACATAGACCGTATCGACCCGCTCGTTATAGAAGGCATACAGTCCGGAGATTTTTGGAATTTCCGGTATTGGGCTCTGATAGGTCCATACGATATTTTCATAGCTTTGACCGTTAATCTCTGCATTCAAGTAAGAAGCATCCCCTTTATAAGGGCAGCTTGTTTTCAAATCCGAAGAGGTAAACAACTCCTTGCGAATATCCTCCTCAGGTAAATAGTAGCGCACAGGTACCCCGGTTTCAAATACAATAACCGGCCGCTTGCTGTCTGCAACAACTACTCCGTTCAGCACAACTTGAATGTGCCGGGAACTGGCGATGGCATCGACCCGTTTGTAGGGATCGCGAGGGTGTACGAATATTTCCTCTTCCTCCTCCAGCCACTTGTCAACTTTATTCCAATAAAACGCAATATACTCACGAACGCCTTCACTTTGCGGGATCGGGTCCGGGTAGCTCCAGGCGGCCTGTTCGATCACCCGATCGCCCACCTTAACATCCCAATACGAGGCGTAGCCCTTGTACGGGCAGAAGGTACGGTGTTCACTGGCAACGATCAGATCCTGCCTGACATCGGATTTCGGAAAATAATAAACCGGCAAATGCCCCCGCTCATGGAGCAACACAGCAGACTTGCTGTCTGCTATCGTCACCCCATCGACCTGCACGCGCACCCATCTCGAGGTAGGCTCTATTTTTACACGCGTTTCGACAGGTAAGACACTTGGATCACTGGAGCATGCGGATACTGCTGTCTGGCAGGTTGATGCAGCTGAATCACTCATTTCATTTCCTCCTTAATTATCGTTATTAAGTAATTAATTATTACATTTAGACAATATCACCATTTTCAAAATTTAACAAGTACTATTCCGATTAAAATAATAAGAATAATATAGCGGCGACAATTCCTCTCCACACCAGATCCTCACCATGAGCGGATACCATGATTTTCTTATAGCTTGACAGGCCAGTCCCCGAACAGGAAGAAACTCCACCCTTGCAGGTGGAGTTTCACAATATACTTTTCTTTCTAATGACCTAGCAGTGTATAAGACTTGCCAGCTTCCGTATTAAAAGAGATGATGTTTACAGATAACTGACACTCAATTTTCTTTCGCAAGGTTCTCACACATAGCAAGTGCAAAAGCTTACGGCGGAGACTGGACTCCGTATACATCAAATACCCCAAAATAGGATAATTTAGTAATAACTAATCAAAAGAAAGAAACAGGTAAAGTAAGGAAAGCAACTTCAAACAAATTTTTGAAGGTTGCTTTTCCTTATTATTCAATTTTGAGACATATTTTTGGAAATGATTTTAAATGAACATCCGCTTAAGTCTCCTCTCATCTTTTAAGTTCTGTTAATGCAGGTATGCTGGGGTAGCGAACTTTACACCAAACGCCGTGAATACGGGCATATTTTAAGAATGCTGTGGAACGATTCGATGCAAGCACTATTGTTCAGGCGTGAATGAAGATAAGTCAACCTCTACACCCAAGTAATCAGCAGCTTTTAACGCATGCTCAATCTCCGGACGCAGAGGGTACATTCCTTCGGGTACATGATGGATTGACCCAAGCAGATACACCGTGTTGAATTTATCCTCTACCTTCCACAGAAAGCCTTGCTTCCCTCGGATTGCTCTTTAATGCTAAGGTCAACCTGGCGCAGACTCCAGGCAACTTTATAGCCTGCAGCTTCTGCGACAAAGCGGAGCGGTACATAGATTACATTCCGGATTTGCTTTGGTAATGCATCCAGCTTGACTGCTTTGCCGTTGGCAGTTGCATTCGTACTGCCAATTTGCAGGGACAAGGAGAGACCTTCTTTGGCACCGCTGACAGTACGGGTCGCTTCATCCCATTTCACTTTGACATCCATCTTCTCCAGAAGCGAACGCACCGGGACAAGTGTCACCCCTTTTTCAATAATCGGATTGGACTTGCCGAACTGGATTTGTTGTCCATTTAGTTGTACCGACAAGTCTTTTTCTGCTGCATAAACGGAAGAGGCTGCGGAAGTAGCAAAAATAGGGTAAGAAGTATTGCGCTGGTCTTTTTCATCTGGATACAGCTCCTCTTAATTGAAATGATAAAAAACGGCATTATAGATTTAGGCGGCCAGGGACGATCTTCTTTAGAAACTGCTGTTGCCGGGTATTCGAATCGGATGCTTATTTCTATCCTATCAACTTCATTGAAACAGAGCCTAAACAACCAGATAAACACCAGCTTAACCGTGTCTCTTTCGTTTAGGTTCTGTTAATGTGGGTATGCTACAATGGGAACGGGTGAAAACAATGACAAATCTATCTGATATTAAAATCGTAATCGTTGACGACGAGCCTTCAATTGTTACCATGCTGCAAATGGTGCTTCGCAGAGAAGGATTTCATCAGCTGTACACAGCTTCTACCTGTGCAGAAGCACTTGAATTAGGAGCGCGCATATTTCCCGATATCGTTCTGCTCGACATTATGCTCCCCGACGGCAGCGGACTAGACATCTGCTCCAAACTCCGCGAATACGGAAATCCGCATATATTGTTTTTGACTGCCAAGGCTTCTGATCTCGATGTTTTGCGAGGCTTTGCCATGGGCGGGGACGATTATATTACGAAGCCCTTCAATCCCCTGGAGGTGGCCGCAAGAATTCAGGCCCGCATACGCCGTCTGGAGCAGGAATCTCCCTCAGCCAGTCCGGTAAAGCGGCCCGATCCGGTGCTTTACCGGTTCGGCCACTTTACCGTCAACGAGGCGGAAGGCGAGCTGATTGTGGAGGGACAGCCTGTCCCCTGCCCCGCGCAGGTCTTCCAGCTGCTGCTGCACTTCTGTAAGTTTCCCGGCATTGTATTTTCCAAGGCACAGCTCTACGACAAGGTTTGGGGAATCAACGGGCAGGGCGATGACTCGACCGTGATGGTACATATCCGGCGCATACGGGAGCGGATCGAGGTTGATCCCGGCAATCCGAAGCTGCTGGTCACCGTTCGCGGGCTAGGCTATAAGCTTGTTAAGGAATCTCAAGAGCGATGAAGATTCAACAACGCATGGCCTTCCACTTCACGTATCAATTGATCTTCTACTCCCTGGTGATTGTGGCCATTACTCTGATTGCATGCATCCTGTACTTCCTGAACATGAACAATAATGAGATACGCCGGAATTTTCCGGCTGGCGCCCTGCAAATGATTGCTCAGGAAGCTTATTCCAAGGACGGGACGATTACGCTCTCCCCCGAATGGACCAAGCTCATCGAGGAGAAAGACATGTGGCTGCAGGTTGTCAGTTCCGAAGGAGAGGTAATTTACGCCGTTAATACAACTCCCCATCATGCGTTGCAGACCTCCTACTCCACCTCCGAGCTTCTCAATATTCAGGAGACACGGACGCTTGGAATATATTCCGTACTTACACAGTTGAATTTCTCTTTCCAGGACCCGCTTGTGTATATGCTGGGCTACCAAAGTCCTGATCGTAACCTGCTCGTTGCCTGGTTTGACGCCTACGGACAGCATGGATTCGTGCGCAGCGAAGCGGTTCCCGCCTTGGACCGGCAACTGCGCGAAACCGGCAGCTATCTGCAGATGATTGACTCTGCTGGTCATACTGTACAAGGCATCGGTGATGAAGCATACATACAGAAGGCGTATCGTCCGCTGGATATTCTCGCCATCCAGCAGTCGCCCGGCAGCTATGACACGAATATAGTCGCCCATCGGGACAATCGGAGCGGAATGACCTGGATTCTCTACAGGCCTAATACAGAGGGAGGTCCTGTGAAGCATCCTGTGATGGATACGGCTACGCGTAACCTTATCTGGTTTTCAGGTCTAATTCTACTCTTGGCGATTCCGCTCTCCATCTGGCACGGCTACCGCTACGCTCAGCCGCTGATTCTGTTTGCAGGCTGGTTCGAACGTATGGGTAAGGGCCAATACAACGAAGTGTTGACAACCAAGGACAAGCGCAAGGTATTCCGGCGCAGCGGCATGATGAGAATCCGCTTCAGGCTCTATAAGGAAGTGATTGAATCCTTCTATCAGATGACCCACCAATTGGCACAAACAGAGAAGGAGCGCGCGAGACTGGAGAAGACCCAATCGGAGTGGATGTCTGGGATCTCCCACGATCTGCGTACGCCCCTGTCCACCATTCAGGGCTACGGATATATGCTGGAGAGCCTGCCTGAGCAATGGAGCCAGGAGGAACTGCGAACCATGGGATCGACAATCCGGGAAAAAGGAGATTATATGCTTGAGCTGATTTCCGACTTTTCTTTGATTCATCAGCTCAAACAGGGAGAACCGATCATCGAGCTTGAGGAGATGGATTTGGATGAGCTGGTGCGATGCTCCGTGCTGAAGTACGTCAACGATGCCACGATGTCTGAATACCAGTTTCACTACGTTGGGGATGAGCGCCCTATACCTGTACAAGGCAATGAAACCTGGCTGCAGCGGCTGATGGACAATCTGCTGTCCAACGCCGTAAAGCATAACCTTCCGGGTGTAGTCGTCACCGTCTCTGTCGGCAGGATAAACAACAAGGCATTCATCCGGGTCATTGATAATGGCAAAGGAATGGATGAGGAAACGCTGCATCATTTATTCAATCGCTACTACCGTGGAACGAATACAGAAGAATCGACGGCTGGCTCCGGGCTCGGAATGAGCATCGCCAAAACCATCGTAGAAGCACACGGCGGCGACATCCACGTACAATCCAAATTGTGGCAAGGCACCAAAATTGAGATTACGCTACCCTGTTGAGCGTTCGGCTGGAAAGTTAAAAATGGCGAAGAACCTGTATTGTTAAAGGTTCTTCGCCGTTTTGCTTCCCTTCGGGCCCGTAATCGGAAATGCCTATTCGCAAACTTCCTTGTAATATCAGAACATACTAAATTGGAACGATTCGTTACTCATTCAAATACGTCTTCACCCGGTTTTGAATCAGCTTGCTGACTTCTTCCGCAGATTTCTGCCCGTTCATGAACGTATTGAACTCCTCCATAGCGATCATTAGCACTTTCATATCGCTGAATCTGCGGAAATTTGCCTCCGAGATTTGCTTTTCTACCACTTCAATCCGTTTTTTTACCGTTTCCCCATCCGGCAGCATATCTTGGGGGATCATCGTTTCCAGCGTTCCGCTCTCGATTTTTTGCAATATCTCATTAAATTTGTTGCTGGTGACGTCTTTATTTATTGGCAATCCCATGAGATTCGGGGAAGCTTGCATGTTTTCGGAAAGCAAAAATCTAATGAATGCCCATGCTTCCTGTTGAACGCCGGATTTGCTGTTTATTCCCAAACTGTACGTGGGTTTGAACGGTGCACCGTAATTTTTCTCGCTTGCGCTCGGCTTCTGGTAATAATCCAGGCCTTGCCGCATCGTCAGTGCCTGCTCGGGACTGTATATGTCAGCCATTTGAAATGCCGCCTGGTCGTCATCGAACGACATCCCTTCGCTTAGCAAGCCTTCGTCATACATGGACTTGATTTCCGCCATCATATTGCGGAATGAATCCGAGTCAAAGTCCGGCTGGCCCTGCCCCACGAGCTGAGCATAATTGTCCTCGATGAAATCAAAGAGCAGCGACGTCGGATGCAGGTTAATAAGCTTATCGGAACCGCCTTGTTCCTTCAAATTTTGGGCGACTTCTTTGAATTGGGTCCAGTTCCACGATTCATTATTTTCAACTGAAATATTCGCCTTCTTCAATAGCCCGGTATTTCCCTGAAACAGGGAAAGCGAGAAGGAGATCGGCATGGCATACAGACCATCCCCGTCTTGCGACGCCTTCAAAATATTGGTATACAGCGTATTTTGATCAAATGAGCTGTCTTTGGACAACAGATCATTCAAGTTGACGAGCAGTTTCTTCTCAACGAATTTGTCCTGGGGCAACTCGCTCATGAGAATAATATCGGCCCCCTTGCCGGAAATGACCTGCGTCGTCACCGATTGCACGTACTTTTCTACATCGGCCAGTGAGAGGGACTCCATGGACATGCCGCCTCCCCCGGTATCCTCCGACACTTTATATTCCTTCATTTCGATATGAATATTTTTATGCTGTTCCTCAAATTTTTGCACCGCGTTTTCCAGGAAACGATCCTTCCTCATAACCGATATAACGACAGTTTTCCGGTCGCCCTCCGTTTCCCCTTTGGGAACGCTTCCCCCGTTGCCGGAACAGGCGGATAACAATAGAACGGTGGACAACATGACTAATATTTTTTTCAAATGAATCATCCTCTCAATTTAATCGAACCCGGTTGCCATTCTGCAGCGGTTCACTCGACTCTGCAACAATTTCCTCTTCCAGGTAGACGCCTCCAAGCACGACGATCTCCTCGTCATTCCCTTTTCCTGTCTTCACGTACGCCTTCTGGACCGTGTACGTGTTGCCAATTGAGCTTCGATTCTCACGAACGACGAATACGTAGCTTCCGGAGCTGTCTTTTTTGAGCCACTTTTTGTTAATGACGATCCCTTGATCTTCGAACGGCTTCTCCAGATTAATGCTGGCGGATTCACCTCCCTGAAGACCGCCTTGCGGCACGTGGACAACAATCGTTTTTTGAGCCTTGGAGCTTCCATTGGCACCTCCGTCTTGCATGCCGTTATCTGTGTCCGGCTTGCTTCCAGAACCTCCGCTGCCGCTTCCCTGGGAAGCGGTCTTGATTTCGGCAATTGTTCCTTCAATCTGCCGCCGCTTGACTTCATCAACGTTAACCGTCACGTTCTCGCCCTTTCGCATCAAATCCGCGGACTCCTTATCCACCGTGAAGGTGAATTGGAATCCCTCGCCGGCTTTCACCAGCGTGAGCACCGGCTGCCCTTCGGGAACGCTCATGCCTTCCTCGGCTTCAAGATTTGCCACTTTGCCGTCCGCAGGCGCTATCAGCGTGCTTTTACGCTCCAGGTCTTTGCGGAGCGTTTCGATTCTCCGCAACGCGATGTCGCGATCCAATTTGTCCAATTCCAGGTCACGTTTTGCTTTGCGAATCTCCGCCTCGTCACTCGATTGGTGGGCAGCCACGAACCTTTCCTGGAGCAGCTCCCGGTTTAAGGTTCGTTTCTTCAGCTCGTCCTCCGCATCAAGAATCTGCTGCTGCATCTCGGTTCCGTCGAACGTAACCAGAATCTGGCCCTTTTTTACTTGTTCGTCATTGCGGACATGCACCTTCACCACCTTCCAGCTGCTGTCGCTTTTTAACTCGGTTTGCCGCCGGGGCGTGATCACACCACTTCCTTCGATGCGGTGGGTCATCGTTTTTTGCGCAGGCTTTTCTGTCGCCACTTTGGGCAGCAATGCGGTTTGCAATGTTTGGCTAAACAATGTCAACCCCGCCAATATAAGCAGGAAAGCAGCAAGGGCAATGCCGGCGATCCGTTGTCTTTGCATGACCATGTTGCCTTCTCCTTTCGATCAGCCTTTCACGCCGGAAAGCTGGATTCCTTCAATAAAATACCGTTCGGCGCTTAGGAACAGGAGCACCATGGGCATCATGTACACGACCGAGACAGCAAACGAGACGCCTAGCGCATCGTCCTGAATGCGGGAAAGAAAAACCGATAGCGGCTGCATTGCGGCTTCCTGCAAAAAAATGAGCGGCTGCTCAACCATATTCCAATAGTCGACGAACAGGAGCACGATGAGTGCAGCAATGCCCGGCTTCACCATCGGCAGCACAATGGATATAAAGATGCGCCAGTATCCCGCCCCGTCCATTTTCGCCGCTTCGACAAAAGCCGAATGGATGTGGAGCATGAATTGCCGCAGCAGAAACACGCCGAAGGCGCCGAACACGCCAGGCAATATGATGGAGCCGGGGTGGTTCATGAGGCCCAGCCGGTCAACCATCAAATAGTTGGGCACGAGTGTCACCTGAAACGGCATCAGCATTGTCATCAGGTAAAGGAAAAACAATCCGTCCCTGCCCGGAAAATTAAGCTTGCCGAATGCGAACGCGGCGAGTGTTGCCACTGACGCTTGCCCGATAATAATGGGAGCCACAAGCCATACGGAATTCCAGAACAGATACAGAAATTT
Organism: Paenibacillus pinihumi DSM 23905 = JCM 16419; assembly: GCF_000422505.1. GTDB lineage: Bacteria > Bacillota > Bacilli > Paenibacillales > Paenibacillaceae > Paenibacillus_D > Paenibacillus_D pinihumi. The sequence goes on from NZ_KE383866.1 coordinate 465,957, forward strand.
CGGCGTCGCGATCAATACTTTGTCGTATTGCTGGAACGACACCCAGTCGGGGATCCATTTGAGATTGACGAATACGTTCGTGTCGGTTTTACCCAGCATGCGATAATTCGCCATAATTTCCCGCTCCGCCATAAATGAACTGACGATGGTCAAGGCGACGGGCATCAGCAGCAGGACGGCGATCGCGATCAGCAATAACGAGCGCAGCAGCGGTGTGCCCCATTGCTTCATCACGTCATTCACCCCTTTCACTTCTATGTTGCGCTTACTCCATATAAGAGCGGAAAATCCGCTCCGTGCGGAACAGGATGATCACGAGTGCTGTAATGCAAAGCGCCATCAACACCGCCGCGGAAGACACTTTCTGAATATCGAGGGACAGGAACATATTGTTCATGTAATGCTGAATCATATAGATCCGGTCATGCGGATAAGCGCCGGCGACGAGGTACGTCTCGCGGAACACCTTGAACGAATTCAGCACGGACATCAGCACGACCAGAAACGTCGTCGGTGTCAAATAGGTGAGCGTAATCCCGAACAACTTGCGAACGGGACCTGCCCCTTCCAGATTGGCAATTTCATAATATTGATCCGGAATGTTCTGCAAGCCGGCCAGGAACAGGATGACGTTGTATCCGATGTTCTTCCATACATAGACCAGCACAATCACAAAGCCGGCCCACTCGGATTTCATCCAATCGTGACGGCTATAGCCGAAATGCTCCAAAACAGCATTTAAGCTGCCGTTCCAGTCAAACAGAATTTGCCAGACAAGCACTATTGAAGCCACCGGCACAACAAGCGGCAGCACATAAGCCGTGCGCAGCCAATTCCGGAAGAATACCCGCTGGTTCAGAAGCAACGCCAGCAAGAGCGAAAGGGCGACGAGGATCGGCACGCTGATTGCGGTGAACCAGAACGTATTGGACGCCGCTTTCTGAAATGAGGAACTGAGGAGCAGCTCCCTGTAATTGTCCAGCGTGAAGCTTCCCCCGAGCCGATCCTGAAAAGAGTTCAGAATGCTCTGGCCGAACGGAATCACATAGAAGACGGAAAACCCCGCCAGGCTCGGAGCCAGAAAAACAAGGGCAACCAATAGCTCCTTGCGGGCCAGACGGTACAATTTCATGAAGAAACCTCCAATCGGGAGCCGATATGTGCGACAGGTTTACGTCCATTAGTTTACAAACACTTCTGGGGAGTTAATATGAAAGCAATGTGGAAAAAGTGTGGCATCGCTTCGCAGACAAACCTTTTATGATAGAATGGTTTCGATAAATATATGGAGGTTGCTGCATGAAGTCCTATCAAATTGCCATAGTCGATGACGATGCCCAGATCCGGAAAATCGTGGAGGCTTATTTACATAAAGAAGGATACCGTACAATTACACTGTCGACGGCAGAAGAAGCGTGGGAGCTATGGGAAAGCGATCCGCCGGATATGTGGATTCTCGACATCATGCTCCCGGGGATGAACGGCTTCGATTTGTGCCGGCAAATCCGCAAGGAGGCGGAAGTGCCGATCGTCATGATCTCGGCCCGCGATGAAGAAGTGGACCGCATCCTCGGGCTTGAGCTCGGAGGCGACGATTACTTGACGAAGCCGTTCAGCCCGAGGGAACTAGTCGCGCGTGTGAACCGCTTGTTCCAGCGTATCGGCTCCATTCGCCAAGCCCAGGAGAATCCTGTCCCTTCGCTGCCCGGGGGTAAAGTGATCGAGGTTGGGGAGCTGCGGATTGTTCTGGAGGAACGCCGCGTGTTCTGGCGCGGGGAAGAAGTCGAGATGACGCTGAAGGAACTGGAACTTCTGCAGACGTTGTCCGAGCAGCCGAATCGGGCGTTCACACGGGACGAGCTGCTTACGTTAATTTGGGGAGACAACTATTACGGCTACGACCGGGCAATTGACGATCTTGTGAAGCGGCTGCGGAGAAAAATCAAGGATCTTCCGGTCGATACGGTAAGAGGACATGGCTATCGGCTGCGGACGGAAAGGACGGGGCAATAAAATGAGAATGATTTACCGGCTTCATCTATCATTTGCATTGCTGCTGCTATGTATTTTGGCGGTTACCGCTGTTCTGATTTATCCGCTGCTGCTTGACACTTTGGTGGACAGCCAGCGGAAAGAGCTTCGTAATCAAGCCAGCATGCTCATGGGTTTATCTCCAGTCATGCCGCTCATGCCGGCGCAAGAAGCAGATACGCAGAGAGACTATAATATGATGCCTGTTGCCGGAATTACGAACGCATTATTGATTGCACCCGGGGAGAAAGTCGTCTACACCAACCTGAACAGCGAAGCGACGACAGAGCTGATGGAATTATCCAAGCTGGACCTCCCCGGATCAAGATCCATATGGCAAGGAAAGGATGACCAATATATCGTCGAAACGCTCACGGCAACCCATAGCATTGAGCCGGACAGTCTGGGTGTCACGGCAGTGGTAGCAACCCCGCTAAGCAAGATCAAAGCGATGCAGATCTCTTTGTTTAAACGGTTGATGATTATCCTGTCTGTCGGAGTGATTGTCGCTTTCCTGCTGAGCATGCTGATCACGAAAAGACTCGTCAAGCCGCTCGGGGATTTGAGGAAGGAACTGAACAAGGTGAAATCGCGCCGCTTCTCTGAAGTTCAACTGGTCGAAACGGGAGGCGAAATCGGAGAAGTCGCGAAGACGGTCTATACTCTCGCTGGCGAGTTGGAGACATACCAGCGTACGCAAAAGCAATTTTTTCAAAACACCTCGCATGAGTTGAAAACGCCGCTCATGTCCATTCAAGGATATGCCGAGGGCATCAAGGACGGCATCTTCACAGGGGATGAGGCCAATACTGGTTTGGATGTCATCGCCAAAGAATGCGAACGATTGAAAAAAATCGTGACGGAAATGATTCTTCTCGCCAAGCTGGAAAGCGAAGAAGGCATCTTTCACATGGACCGTGTTCCGGTAAGGGAATTAATTTCAGAGACATTAGAGCGAATCAACCCGCTACTCGTCAAAAACGGCTTGCGGATCGAGATGAACGGATTTGATAACGACCAGGAGTGGTGGATCTATGCCGACCGGGAGAAAGTGCTGCAAGCGATGATCAATATTCTGGGCAACGCGACCCGATATGCCAAGGAAACGATTCGCATCCAAATTTCTATAAGCGCCGAAGGGATCGACATCGGAATCACTGACGACGGCGAAGGGATTCCCGAACCGTTATTATCCCAGCTTTTTGAGCGGTTTGCGAAAGGAAAGAACGGAGAGACTGGCCTGGGCCTGGCCATTTCCCGCGCTATCGTTGAGCGGTGCCGCGGCCGCATTTCGGCCCATAACGAGCCAGGCGGCGGCGCAGCGTTTGTTTTGCGTTTTCCAACCCTTTCCTAGATTGTACACATTGGGCTGCAAACATGGCGACAGCTCAAACATATAAAAACAGAGTGCCAATAAGGTCCTCTGGACTTTTCGACACTCTGATGAAATTTTGCTTAAATGAATAACGTTAACAATCGTTATCTGCAGCGGCAACCTTGCCTTTCTTGAGCATGACGAAGGCAACCAGGATGCCAAGCAACGTAACGATGGCCGTGACGACAAATGCAGTTTGAATAGACTGATTTAACTCAGAGGGACTCATTACCTCCAATGATACATTTGAACCTGATCCCGAGGAGATCATTGCCATAATGACTGCCAGACCGATCACGCCGCCGATTTGCTGCCCGGTCGTGATCAGTGCAGAGGCTACGCCTTGCTCCTTGGAATTGACTCCCGTGCTGCCAGCGATGAACATTGCCGTGAACACGAACCCTTGACCAATGCCGATAATGATGGTCCCCGGAATGAAGCCCCATGCGGAGCCTGTTGCCGACAATTGGGTCAGCAGCAGGAACCCGACAGTTCCAAGTCCCATTCCCGTAGCAATCGTCCCGACGACTCCAATCTTCGCGAACATGACGTTAATTAACCTTGCCCCCAGGAAAGCGCTGATCGTCAGAGGCAAGAAAGTGAGACCGGATTGGATAGCTGAATAGTGTAGAACATTTTGCGTATAAAGCGTCAAAAAGTAATAAAGCGTGCCAAATGAGGCAGAGAAAAGAAAGGCGGTCAACGCACCACCGGTCAGGTTGCGATTGCGGAATAACCTGAAGGACATCAATGGCTCTCTCGAACGCCGCTCGATGATGACGAAGGCGAACAGAGAGATGGCTCCGAGCACAATAAAAGGCAGTGTGCGGGAGGCAAGCCATCCTTCAACCGGCGATTGAATCAGAAAGTAAACGATAAGGAGCAATCCTGCCGTAACTGTAATCGTGCCTGCAACGTCGAAATGCCTTGTCTCGGATATCGTCTTGCTTTCCTTGAGCACGATTGGTGCCAACACTACAGTGAGAATTGCAATCGGAACATTCACGAAGAACGTGGCTTCCCACCCGATGTAGCTGGTCAATACACCGCCCAGCAGCAAGCCAAGTGACATGCCAAAACCGCCCATTGCTGCCCAAATACCCATGGCACGGTTGCGCTCAACTCCTTCTTCGAAGTTGGAAATGATCAGCGACAATGTCGCCGGAGACAGCAATGCTCCGCCCAGGCCTTGTAGTCCTCAGGCGACAATTAGCATCAGCTGTGACTCCGACAATCCCCCCAAGCAGCGAACCTAAACCGAATAAAATCATGGCGACTATGAACATGCGGCGTCTTCCCAACAGGTCGGATAGCCGTCCGCCGATTAATAAAAAACCGCCGAATACGAGAGAATAAGCACTGATTACCCATTGAAGATGGTTTGCGGAGAAGCCTAATGCTTCCCCGAGAGATGGCATGGCGACGAAAATAATTGTGTAATCGAGTGCCATCATCAGCTGTGATATAGCCAGAATGAATAGAGCCAATCCTTTCAACTGTTTTGAATGCATTGAATTTCGCCCTCCAATTACAGACCATTCGGTCTAATTTAGTCGTTTTTTGACTGATCGATCCAATATGGAGAAATAAAGTGGAGCGTTCTGCGCCCCTCTTTATCGTTCAAGCGTGCTTAAGGTAATCGCCGTGATTTCCTTCAACACGTTTGGATCATCAGTTAATTTGGTTACTTGAATTAACGAGTATCGGGAATGGTACAAATACCTCGCCAGTGCCGTCAAATCCTGCTGCGGACTCAGCTCTCCTTGTTTCACTGCCCGCACTAACGCCTCATGGAAAGCATTCTCTAACCGATTTCGATCTTGTTCAAACAATGCCGCGATCTCCGGATCATGCGGAACCTGATCGATGGCGCTGTACAAAATCAAACATTCCTTGCGCCGATGTTCATCTTGAAGCGTCGCCACAATCTCATAAAAGATATCTGAGACCGCTTGCTTGACGGACCCCGAACGCTCGAGATAGACGACGACCGTCGACGATTTCTCGTTTAAGTAGTGCTTAACAGCTTTAATGAAGAGGTCCCGCTTCGTTCCATACGTATCATATAAGCTCTGGCGGGCAATCCCCAAACCGTCTAGCAATATTTGCAGAGATGTCCCCTCATAACCGTGATGTCCGAACACTTTCATCGCTTTGTGCAGGACAAGGTTCGTATCGAATTCTTTGCTCCTTGCCAATTAAGAGACCCCCTTCCCATGTCCCTGTCCATACTACCCTTACCGGATCGATCAGTCAATTATTTTTTGTAAAGAGTATTTCATTATTGAACAGTGGCGAACTTACGGGAGGTAGTCCGATATGTCGTCGGCGATATCCCTTTTTTGGCTGTAAACTGTTTAATAAAGTAGGTATCATACTCAAATCCGGTAGCATCAGCAATCTCATTAAGGCTCATATCGGTGTGTGTTAACAGGTCACACGCAACCTTCAATCGATGTGAAAGCAAGTAACCGATCGCTGTATTCCCGCATCTTTCCTGAAATCTTTTATTTAGAGTCACACGATTCAAATGAGCACACCTCGTCAAATCCTCCAATGAAATCTTTCGCGGATAGTTGGTGTGAATATAGTCTAACACGACATCAACCGGCGAGTGTTCCCTATTCCGATTCAATTCTTCCAACAAACCTAAAATTTGAATGAGATACTTTTTGATTCTGCATACCCAGAGCGCATCGCTTTGTGCCTGCACTTCCATTCCAAGTACGAAAAACCATTCAAACAACAACGGGTATGCTTTTTCCGTTACCCGAGGCAATCCCGTATACAGATTATTACTTTGAAAAAGCGAATGCCCTGTTTGTATTCTAGGACCCCAAGGAAAGTAATCCCTCGTTTCGGCAAGGGTAGCGGTGTTAAGAAATTCGGGATGAAAACTAAAGGACTGCGCAGATACATTTATTTTTTCAATGACTTGCACATGCGTGTCTTCTGTTAAGCAAAGAATACCAGGAGCGCAAATAGATATTGGACGCCCGTTCAGTATCCCCTTTATACTTCCGGCCGTAATAAAAATCAGTGTAAACCTTTCTGTATATGGAAGCCTATTAAAATCCTCCACTGCTGCAAATTCAATGTTCACGGTACGTTCTTTGTGTCTGTCTGCTTGTGGCATCCTAATCACCTGTCAAATCGTATAGTTGGTTGTTTCACTTATTCCAGTGTAACACACAAGTCCAAGGGCTATAATAAGGCTGTAAATCAAAGAAAAGGGAGGAAATCATCATGACTGTTGAACCGTTTCATATTCATGTCTCTAATGAAATCCTTGACGATCTGAAATACAGGCTGCAGCACATTCGTTGGCCCAATCAATTAGAAGACTCAGGCTGGGAGAGAGGAACAGATTTAAATTATTTAAAATCACTCGTTTCCTATTGGAGAGATCATTACGATTGGCGTGCACAAGAAACGATTTTGAACCGCTTTTCCCAGTTCCACAGCCAAATTGACGGGATAGATGTACACTTCGTACACGAGCGTGGGAAAGGACCTGACCCTCTGCCCCTTATTCTTACCCATGGATGGCCTGACAGTTACCTTCGTTATCAAAAAATTATTCCTCTCCTTACGGATCCGGCTAGTTACGGAGGCAATCCCGAGGACTCTTTTGATGTCATTGTCCCTTCATTGCCCGGATTCGGATTTTCTGGTCATCCTAATCACCCTGGCGTTAACAATTTTCGTGTCTCCCAGCTGTGGGCCAAGCTAATGACTAAAGAATTAGGCTACAAAAAATTTGCCGCTGCAGGAGGAGATATTGGCTCCGGTGTTACAAGGTATCTGGCAGCAAATTATCCTGAACTTTTATATGGAATCCATCTAACTGATGTTGGCATTATCAGGAGTCTCATGACTTCACAGGAGGAGTCGGAATTTTCCGCAGAAGAACTTCAATATAAGAAGAACGCTTCTGAGTGGATTGCCAATGAGGGGGGCTATATGTCCATTCAATCGACAAAGCCTCAGACTCTTGCTTATGGACTTTCCGATTCGCCCATCGGTTTGGCAGCCTGGATAATCGAGAAGTTTCGCGCGTGGAGCGATTGTGACGGTGACCTCAGCCAAAAATACAGCAAGGATGAGTTGTTGACCCATATTATGATCTATTGGGTGACTGGCACCATAGGTTCATCAACACGTATGTATTACGAAAACTCGCACTCCCTGCCTCCATTGGGCCGCATAGATGTTCCGACAGGCATGGCCATATTTCCAGCAGATATATTGCTCCCCCCAAAATCATGGACTTCACGCAATCTGAATGTGACTCATTGGACCACTATGTCTTCCGGCGGCCATTTTACTGCTATGGAAGAACCGGAACTGCTGGCCAACGACCTTCGGGCATTTTACAGATCGATTAGAAAATAGCCCACAGATTTATTCTGCCGGACTTCTTGCCAGCCTCATCGATAACGACAAGCAGTAAAGTATACAGGTCGCTCGTATCATGGTTCCCCAAATACTGCTCCTCATTCAGCTTCTCCGTCTTTTAGACGGAGGAGCTTTTTATTTTCCCTTCAAACCGGCAAACGGCTCACCCGTGATGATGGACGTCAGCTTACATTAGACTTAACCGACAACGTATCCCATACGCTCATCAGTTGCGTTATGGCAGCATCCATGGCTTCATATGGAACACCATCCCGGGCTTGTGTTGAAATTCCTTGAAGAAATGTATTCATTAAAGTAACCAGCACTGGGATATCTGTACGATCGGGCAACTCGCCATTTGCCACTGCCCGTTCTATACAATCTTTCAGCCAACCCCGGACCCTTCCTCGTTCCTTGGCAAGCATCTCCCGGATATGTTTTTGCTCAGGGGAACAGGTTGTAGCAGACAATACCAATAGACAGCCTAAAGGGTGAGAGTTCTCTGTCTGCATGCGTGCTGTTCTTCGCAATCCCTGCTCGATGGCTGCTTTCGATGTCAGACTTGTATCCCTGAAGCTTTCCGAAACCTGTCCGTGGGTAGCGATATATTGCTCAACCGCTTCGCGGAACAGCGCTTCCTTGGATTCGAACGCCGCGTAAAAACTCGCAGCTGATATATCTCCCATTGCTGTGCGCAATTGGGCAAGGGAAGTGGATTCAAAACCGTGTTCCCAGAACAAAAGCATCGCGGCAACAACTGCCTCGTCACGATTAAAAGCGCGGGGGCGTCCCGTTCGTGGCATAAAATAACCTCCTCTATTAATTTTATACTAATCGATCCAGAAGTCCTTGACAAGTGGATGAGGTTGGATTATATATGGAATGATCGATCCATAATTAAATTCATCTTGAGGAGGAAACTAATTTGTCTTCATTTTCATCATCCACGGATGTGGACCAATCGGCGGGAAGCCCTGCCAGACTGCCCTGGTTCGCACTTCTGGCGCTTGCGATGGCAGGATTTATCTGTATAATTACCGAAACCATTCCAGCCGGATTACTGCCGTTAATCGGGCAAGGGCTGGATATTACAAAAGCGATGGCAGGTCAATTCGTCACTCTCTATGCCATTGGCTCACTTGTAGCGGCAATTCCGTTCGCGATGTTTACCAGCGGGTTTAGACGGCGTCCACTGCTGCTTGCCATTATTGTAGGATTCCTGATATTCAACACCATTACCGCCTTATCGACCAGTTATGCTTTATCACTTATCGCCCGCTTTTTCGCCGGCGTGGCTGCCGGCGCAGCATGGGGCATGATCGCCGGTTATGCGCGTCGCATGGTACCGGATGCATTAAGAGGACGTGCGTTGGCTGTAGCAATGGTGGGCACACCGATTGCGCTTACCTTTGGGGTACCGATCGGTACTCTGCTCGGCGACCTGGTCGGTTGGCGTGCAGTATTTGGCCTGATGTCTCTCCTGGCTCTTGTTTTAATTGCATGGATACTATGGAAGGTGCCGGATTATCCCGGGCAGCCTTCAAATCAAAGAATGACTGTCCGCCAGGTTTTTGTTTTGCCTGGTATAAGGCCGATACTCATGGTGGTACTCACCTGGATGCTGGCACACAATATTTTATATACGTACATTGCCCCGTTTCTCGAACCTTCCGGACTGGCCGCACGTGTCGATCTCATGCTGCTCGTCTTCGGTTTAATGGCACTTGTCTCTATCTGGATTGTCGGTCTGCTGATAGACCGCATGCTGCGCCTTCTTGTACTGCTCAGTTTGCTCGTTTTCATCGTTGCATCTGTTGCACTATGGCTGGGTGGTACATCAGTATCGGTCATTTTGGGAGCCGTTGCATTATGGGGGCTAACCTTTGGGGGCGCAGCCACACTGCTGCAAACCGCACAAGCTGAGGCCAGCGGTGAAGAAGGTGTAGATATCGTAATGCCGATTAATACAACCGTATGGAATCTGGCTATAGCTGGCGGAGGAATTGCTGGCGGTGCATTGCTGGAGTTTGTTGGCGTTCAGTCTTTTCCGGGAGTGCTGCTGATTTTGCTCCTTTTGGCATTTATTATTTCATGGAGCGCGAAAAAACACGGCTTTCTTAAAAATCGATGAGGCACACAAGCAGAAAGAAGAAGGAATACGATTTTTCGGTTAATGTGGTACCGGGGAGCGAACCCGAACTAGTGAAGACAGGGCAAACAAGTCCTAGGATGAGGAATTAAAAACCGGGAACAGCCTTGTAAAATCAAGGCTGTTCCCGGTTTCTTGCTTTCTAAAGCCCGGCAAGTACTTGCGTCAATGACCCAAAAAGAAGCCGTTTTTTCGATGAAGAAAGAACTTGGTTGATAAAACACTTCTCTTTAAAGCAAACTCAGCGCCTTCAGCAAAGCCCATTCACTGCTTTTGTTGCCTTCCACTGAAAAATGGGCATCCGGAAACATCGGGGATAAATGATGGTATCCGGGGTATACATGCAATTCTGCCAAGACACCATCAAAGACCAGTTGTTTTGTAAATAATATGGCTTCATCAATGAATAAATCAATACTGCCTATACTTATATAAGTAGTTGGTAAACCGGCCAGTGATTTTGCACGCGCAGGCACGTAATACTTACTAACCTCTTCATGGCCGGGTTCATGCCCCAAAACAGATTGCCAGCCAAAATAATTACTTCCTTTTGTCCAAATAAACTCACCAGCATATGGATGCTCGCTTTACTTTAACAACTACACCGCCGATTCGAACCACTACCATGGCTATAGCCATCAGGACGAATGCCGGTGCAATTAAATTCAGGTCAAAATGATGCTGGGCCGAATAGAGATAAGCCTTCTCCAGATGATGTGTTACCCATTCGACCAGAAAAATACGCAGAATGAAAACAATTTCCATTACGGCAACGCTAGCAATACCGGTTGTTACATACGTCTTACCTTTGTCATCACGTTCGACACTGGCGAGGCCGTGGTCTGCTGCACTAGACTGCGCAGCGAAACGGCTCCCGCACTTAGGCTGCACATGAGTTGGCAAGCTGTCGACACACAAGCCGTGATCATCGACAGGAACGGGTACGCTCCGGCTCGGTAGTTTCTAGATGCTGATTTCAAAGGTTACACTTTTTACTTGACAGTCTCGATCAAGGCTCACCAGCGTAGGCACTACTTCTAATCGAGCCTGCTACAAAACCGGCATTTAAATTGAATACAACCGACTCCGGATGCCCAATTGAAAGATCAACCGCTAATTTCTAGATTGAGCCTTTAAATCTTTTATAAATTTCTGTTCTCATACTCTCTCTAATTTCTTCTTTCTTCGATTTACTATCATCTTTGTCTTGATTATCTAAATTAAATCTACCATTTTGCATGTTAATTATGCCATATACACCATAGGTGTTTTTGCTAAGAAAAATAATATATTTGTTGTTCTTCTTCAACTCGGTATAATCTTCAATCGCGACTTTTTTCAGACCATTGTATTCCTGTAATAGTCCAATAGGTTCAACAATTTTAATTGTATCGGGTATGTTACTTGGTCCTTTTATCACTTTATCTATTTTAATATCTGTTAATGTATATATGTCCTGTAAAACTTTTGCCTTACCACTTTTATAAAAAGTTGATTTATGTTCACGATTTTTAAAATCTTCGGTAGGTGAAGCAATTACAATGAGTTCCGCACCTGAAGACAATTCTTCTAAAGTATCGTAATCAATATAGCTAGCTTGTAACGATACATTGGAGATAGATTTGTAGACTCCAAAGTAATAGTACGTAGTTAATGAACATATAGCAACAAAAGTAAAAAGAATTATTAGTTTTTTCTTTGTAAGGGCAAGATTCATTTTACAACACTCCACCTTTTCGTATATTTGCATTTAAATTACTACTTTTAACTACCCCATTTTAACTTTAGCTGGGCTTTGTCGTATGCGTTTGGAGTATTTACGTTACGGTCAGCAACACTGCCTGCTGACATGACGGATGGGCCAATTTGACCATGTGTAGTTGTATGAGCTAAACCTAAAGAGTGTCCCAATTCATGAGTTGTAGTATGAGTAATTCCAGTCCAAGTCTTTAATTTATGTGCACTCAATGAATTATCATAAATAGAAATAACACTATAATCCCAATTTGAAGTCGGCGCATTTCCTTTTTGATCAGTTGCCAATGTATTTGTTGGCCAAGAGACTTTGTAAGGAACCATCAAGCCGAACAAATTCGTGGTAGCGCTATTGCCAACATATATTTCATCAGTACTATAGCCCCTATGGTTTGTTGTAAATCCGATAGATACTTTGCTAGAAATCCCTCCCCATGCGTTTCTAGAGAAATCTAAATGAGGCGTGTATCCGTAAGAGGAGACAGAACTGTCATACCAGGCATCAAATATACCGCCTCCCTTTCTAGTATATGTAAATGTATCTGCAGTAACTGGTGGTACTACAAGTGCTCCAATGACTAATAAAGATGAGACTGTCTTAATCAATTGTGTTTTTAATTTCATAAATTACATCCTCCCATAATAATAGACTAAATACTGACCTCACTCTTGCAACATTCATTTCATTTGTTTGGAGCGGATTGTTGAATCAAGCATGATTTACTACAATAATACATACCCCCGTTCTAAAAATGATAAAATGTTTGAAAAAGTAAATTTTTAGCTTTATAATATCAATATATACTATAATGATTAAAATTTCCATATTTTTATACCTGAATCCATGGAAGGTTAGTCGATCCTAGGGTTCGCATGTATTTCTTACAGATTCAGTGATCGTATTCTGAAAAAGTGTACAGGAAAACAGAGGCTTGCCTCAGGCAACCCTAACACAAGCGTATGACCCTATGGTTTACCTAGCCAACGTGGTATAAATAAGGCGGAAGGCCGGAAAACACGGGATATGGGCGCTGAAACGGAGCCTAGTTTGCCGGGCATGACTGAACAAGGCGAGAAGCAAGCCAAATCAAGTTTTCAATGACCGTCTTTACCCGTCTGCGCTGCACGCCGCCTTTTATAGGGACATCCGGTTGCTGCAACGAGATTTGCCCAGTATCCATAGGAGGTTATAGGCAACAAGCCCTGCACCAAGTCATTGGTCGCAAACTTTCCGGAAGGCAAGCGCTCCAAATTCAAATCCGTCTTCAACTCGCTGTGTAACTGCTCACTGGTGGCATTCGCGGTATAGGCGAATGACTTGCCAAGGCGAACAATCAAGCGTCGTAAAAAAGATGTGGACTTCGATTTCAGGCACAAGCAACAGCCGCTCGCTCGCTTCGATGGTACGCTCAATGACCTGATACACGACACGAATGGGGCGATTCAGCTTACGGTCATTCCATTCCATGGCACCTAAGTAGAACCGTTTGCCATTTCGTTCTTCACAGCACATGCCATTTTGCTGGGCGATCATGAGCCATTCCTCGGGCGACTCGCGGCGCAGATTGCGCTTGATAATGAAATCCGCGCCTTGCTCCAGGCAGGCGTTTACATTCACGAGGGCGTCGTTGCTGGCATCCATCCGGACAAGAAGCGGCTGATCGGTCGCACGCCGCACGAGCTACAGGCTATGGAGCAGGATAGCATCCACTTATTTTTGCACGTGGGTGCTGCCCTCGGGCAAATTGGCATTAATGCCATACCCTTCTTGCCCCAGATAAGCAAGAAATGGGGTATAACCGTCGACCTTTTATAGCTCATCGCCTCCCCTTTTTACGGGTACGCAGTTGTCCAATGGCGAAACATCGAGGTCAAGCGGCAACAGGATTGCACCTGTCCTTCCCGTCCGAAGGCCTGAACGGGCGTGAGTGGCACGTGAAGGGAACAAAGCAGGCCAGCGGATCGTAGCTTGTAGGATGCGGCCAAATCCAGGCGTTGCCTGAGGGTGGGTGAAGACGGGACGTGTCCAATTCCGAGCGCCTTGGCGAAAAAGCGATCGGCACGAAACGGTTAAATAGGATCAAAATCGCTTTTTCCTTGGCAAAGCAGCCCCAGGTAAGCGAGCAGGACATCGGAATGCGAGACAATTGGCCGAAGGGCGCCAGGTAGGGCACACTCGGCAAGGCGTTTAGAAATGTGGGTATGGGATAAAAGCCGGCCAACAAGCGCAAGGCCCGAATGGGCGGTGAGTTGTTCGAGCGATTAGTCCAGTTGAAAGCGTACAAGATTCATCGTGCAACTCCAGGGTAAATGAGAACATAGTGGGAAATCTTCCCTTTTCTCTATTTCACTTCACCATAGGGCTTTTTCTAATCTTTTAATATAATAGTTTCGCGGATTCAGGTACCATAAACTAAATAAGCTTCTACAAGAAATGGATGATTTTATTTACACAAAATTCTTAACGCAACCAATTGATATATTCAATTAAAGTGACAGTGAGGTGCTCTATGAAAAAAATTATTTTATCAATAACTATAGTTATGGTTTTATGTTTGGTCGGCTGTTCAAAAGACTATGCAAACACTGTTAAAGATGAGCCAACACAAATGAAAAAAATTGCATGGGAAGGCCTTTCAAAAAAAGAGCAAAAAGTCGTAGTAGGAAGTTGGGAAAGTGCTACAATCGAAAAAATTGAGGTGTCGAAACTAAAATTCCCTCTAATTTTTTTAGAAAAAAACTCCGAAAATATTTACAGGGTGACATTTAAAACTACTCAAGATGAGCTGCTTGGTCCTATTGGCGTATATATAGATGCGGATATCAAGAAGATAGTCGGTTACGATATAAGAGAATAATTGTTTTTATGACGAATGAATCAAATTTTGGGTCTGTCAAGAATTATGTGTAAACTCATGAAAAGAGAATCTCCCCGATGGGGGAGAACGGCTCTCACGGCAAGTGTTGTCCGATACGCTCGGGAAAGAAGACCGAGAGTTGCAACAGCATCTGTCCCCAGTTTTGAACACGGCCTGTCCATTTGCGGGTGACGTCCATGGTGACTAAGTACAGCATCTTCAGCAGCGC
>NZ_KE383867.1:0-66138 GCF_000422505.1 Paenibacillus pinihumi DSM 23905 = JCM 16419
TGACTTTCGCATCCAGTTTTCAGTGTGCAACTGAACGTTTGGTGGCAATGGCGGAAGGGAACCACGCGTACCCATCCCGAACACGACCGTTAAGCCTTCCAGCGCCGATGGTACTTGGACCGCAGGGTCCTGGGAGAGTAGGACGTCGCCAAGCACGAATGGCCCGTTGAACTTTAAGTTCAACGGGCTTTTTGTTATATTCTTTTAGTATTTTCTCTTTATTGGAAGTCTTTAATTGAAAACAATGTTTGTAATTGGACGTATACGGGTAATCCGAAATATGGAGACGAGGCTGATTCACTTGCAGAGGATAGCTTGAGTGTATCTGAGAGT
Organism: Paenibacillus pinihumi DSM 23905 = JCM 16419; assembly: GCF_000422505.1. GTDB lineage: Bacteria > Bacillota > Bacilli > Paenibacillales > Paenibacillaceae > Paenibacillus_D > Paenibacillus_D pinihumi. The sequence continues at coordinate 334 of NZ_KE383867.1, forward strand.
GTAAATGCTGTGTTGAGCCACTATAGCATGAGCAGGCAGTTCCAAACAACCAGAAAGCGGTGATTACAATGACGATTCATTATCGTATTCCATGCTTTGATTGTGAGTTGCTGGTCAAACAAACGGAAGAGAGCGGGGCGTCATTTCAGGTCGGCATCCAAAATGGGTCCAACCCGCTGGGTTTTGGTAATTTGATCGGCAGCTATGACACTGAAACAGAAGCTATCCAGCATGCCAACCATTTTTGTCAGCTGTACACAATGGCTAAAGAAAAAGGCTATCATTTTAAAGAAAATGCATTCGTTAAAAAAGATAAAACATCAATTCCTGTCACAGTAATTATGGAAGCGGCACCATCCATAGCAGATTTTGAAAAACTATTTGAGTAGTTTAGCCTTAACGTTTTGGTATAGATCATATAAAAGTTGCTAGCCTCACTCTACCAAATGCAACAAGCTGTTGTCCCGTAAAAAGCCGTCTGTATCCGTACAGCGGCTTTTTACGTACCCTTTGATTGACTCGAGCAAAATTTGAATTGGAATTGTTAGGTATGTCATAATAATGGATATACTGGATGGTAAAAGAGTTAACAGCCTTCAGCTTGCTCGCCGGCCGTGAGCTTGAATCGTGCATATTCCGCCGATGAATGTTTACAATACTTGGAGATGGAAAGACACGTAACATTTTTTTGTCAGGGAAGGTCTTGACCTTGCAGCAAATTTGCGTATAATATTGATTAAAGTCAAAGAAAGTCAAAGTCAACTGGATGCTTATTTTATCCTTTGGTTTTACGAATATCTTTGACTTCAAGTGTTTAAGAATTATGATGCAGATTCTCTAGGGGCTGGTGATATGCGTAACATTTCAGATTCTCTGGAGCAATTTTTGAAGCAGCTGCTGCAGGATAGCTCCGATGGTTCAATCGAGATTCAACGTAATGAATTGGCTGACCGATTCTCTTGCGTGCCATCCCAGATTAATTATGTGCTTAGTACCCGGTTTACATTGGAGAAGGGGTATTTGGTGGAAAGCAAGCGCGGGGGCGGCGGATATATCCGGATTCAGAGGGTAGAGCTGCCGAAGCTGAAAGCAATCCAAGGTCATATTCACCAGACGATTGGAAATATGGTTGACCAGAGCGCAGCAGAAGGCTTGATTTATCAGCTCACGGAAGCGCAGATGATAACCGACAGAGAAGCGAATTTGCTTCGCGCAGCGATTCACCGGGATGTTATTGCGCTCAAGCTGCCACTCAGGGATGAAGTACGGGCAAGAATTTTGAAGTCGATGCTAATATCTCTGCTTGTGAAATAGCAGTATACAACGGGAATCCGTTTTATGCTTGAAGGGAGTGAGGTTCTTCGTGCTATGTCAGGAATGTGGTGAAAAACAGGCTACTCTTCATTTTACGAAGATTGTAAATGGGGAGAAGACTGAATTTCATATCTGCGAGTCTTGTGCCAGAGAGAAGGGCGAAGGCATACCGGGAACCTCCGGAGGCTTTTCGATTCACAGCCTGTTGTCAGGATTGCTTGATTTTGAAAAGTCGGGTACGGGAGGTCTTGGACCGAAGGCGCCGCAGACGCTTCGCTGTGATGAATGCGGACTTACCTACACCCAGTTCAGCAAAATTGGCCGATTTGGCTGCAGTTCTTGCTACCGGCATTTTGCGGACCGGCTTGATCCGTTGTTCAAGCGGGTACATGGGAACACCATTCATGTAGGAAAAATTCCAAAGCGCACCGGCGGACAGATTCAATTCAGACGGGAAATTGAAGAATTGAAGAAGGAAATGCAGCTCCGGATCGAGCGGGAAGAATTTGAGAAGGCAGCTGGTATTCGCGACCGGATTCGTGAGCTTGAGAGCAAGCTCGAACAGTCTGGTTAGGCCGGGAAGGTAGGAGGGATAACGGTGGGAAAACGACGTTTTGCTCAAGAGGCGCTAAGCGATTGGATGCGCAGTGACGGCCCCGATTCCGAAATTGTCATCAGCAGTCGTATACGGATTGCCCGGAATTTGCGGAAGCAGCCGTTCCCAATGCTGGCTACCAACCAGCAGTCACGCGAGGTAATGGAGCAGCTGACCGCTGTTGCACAGTCGGAGGAACTGAAGGAAGTTGGTCATTTTGATACGTTCATTCTTTCAGACCTTAGTGAGCTGGAGAAGCGGGTGCTCGTTGAAAAGCATCTGATCAGCCCGAACCTGGCGAGCGAATCGCGCGGCGGTGCCTTGATATTAAATGATTCTGAGTCCATCAGTATCATGATTAACGAAGAAGACCATTTGCGCATCCAATGTCTATACCCCGGTTTTCAAATTAAGGAAGCCTGGTCATTGGCAAGCCAAATTGACGATATATTTGAATCTGCAACAGATTATGCATTTGATGAAAGAAGAGGCTATCTTACAAGCTGCCCTACGAATGTAGGTACGGGAATACGCGCCTCCGTAATGATGCATCTGCCCGCGCTCGTTCTGACCCATCAAATCAACCGCATCTTATCGGCCATTACCCAGGTAGGGCTGGCTGTACGCGGTATTTATGGGGAAGGCAGCGAGGCAGTGGGGAACTTATTTCAGATATCCAATCAGATTACACTGGGTCAATCTGAAGAGGAAATTATCGATAATCTATACAGTGTAGCCCGCCAAATCATCGAGCATGAGAAGGCTGCACGGGAGCGCCTCGTTGCAGAATCCAAGATTAGAATTGAGGATCGTGTCCGGCGTTCATTCGGGATTTTGTCCAATGCCTCAATTATGGATTCCAAAGAGGCGGCTCAGCGGCTGTCCGACATCAGGCTCGGGATTGATCTGGACCTGATTGAAAGTGTGGGGCCGCAGGTGATGAATGAATTGATGGTACTGACGCAGCCTGGATTTTTACAGCAGGTGTTCGAGGAGAAATTGAATGCTGATGAACGTGATATCCGGCGTGCTGAATTGATTCGCCGATATTTGACGCAGCAAACTTAAGCGCGGAGGTGTTTTAGCTATGATGTTTGGAAGATTTACAGAACGTGCTCAGAAGGTTCTCGCACTCGCACAGGAAGAAGCCGTTAGACTTGGACATAACAATATTGGAACAGAGCATATCCTGCTCGGCCTGATTCGTGAAGGCGAGGGCATTGCTGCCAAGGCGCTGATTGCATTAGGTCTTGGTTTGGAGAAGATCCAGGATGAGGTAGAAGCGTTAATCGGCCGCGGCCAGGAGCAGCCTACCAATATCGCGTATACGCCAAGAGCAAAGAAAGTTATTGAGCTGTCTATGGACGAAGCCCGCAAGCTTGGCCACACTTACGTAGGAACAGAGCATATCCTGCTCGGTCTGATCCGTGAGGGTGAAGGCGTAGCGGCACGCGTGCTTAATAATTTGGGCATCAGCCTGAATAAGGCGCGTCAGCAAGTGCTGCAGCTGCTGGGAAGCAGCGAAGCAGTATCGAGCAACCATGGTTCTTCCTCCAATGTCAGCACTCCGACGCTGGATGGCCTGGCCCGTGATTTGACAGCTATTGCCCGTGAAGGCAATCTGGACCCTGTAATTGGACGCAGCAAAGAAATCGAGCGTGTCATTCAGGTGCTCAGCCGCAGAACGAAGAACAATCCGGTGCTGATCGGTGAGCCTGGGGTTGGTAAAACAGCCATCGCTGAAGGTCTTGCTCAAAAAATCATCGCCAATGAAATTCCGGAGACGCTGCGTGACAAACGTGTCATGACCCTGGATATGGGTTCAGTTGTAGCCGGTACAAAATACCGCGGAGAGTTCGAGGATCGTCTGAAAAAAATTATGGACGAAATCCGCCAGGCGGGGAACATTATTTTGTTCATTGACGAGCTTCATACTTTGATTGGTGCCGGTGGCGCAGAAGGTGCCATTGACGCTTCGAATATATTGAAACCGGCGCTTGCACGCGGTGAGCTGCAATGTATCGGTGCTACGACTCTGGATGAATACCGCAAATATATCGAGAAGGATGCCGCTCTTGAGCGCCGTTTCCAGCCGATTACGGTAGATCAGCCGTCACCGGAGGAAGCCGTACAAATTCTCCATGGTTTGCGCGACCGCTATGAAGCGCATCACCGGGTTAAAATTACGGATGAAGCGATTGAGCAGGCTGTGAAGCTGTCCGACCGCTATATTCAAGACCGGTTCCTGCCGGATAAGGCGATCGACCTGATCGATGAGGCCAGTTCCAAGGTAAGGCTTCGCTCATACACGGTACCGCCAAATCTGAAACAGCTGGAGAATCGTCTGGATGATATCCGCAAAGAGAAGGACGCGGCTGTACAAAGCCAGGAATTCGAGAAAGCCGCGGCATTGCGCGATACCGAGCAAAAGATCCGGGAAGAGCTGGATGTGACGAAGAACCAATGGAAAGAAAAGCAGGGACGCACGGACTCTGAGGTTACACCTGAAGATATCGCCCAAGTAGTTGCAAGCTGGACTGGAATTCCGGTCAGCAAGCTGGCTGAGGGTGAAACCGAACGTCTTTTGAATATGGAAGCGATTCTTCATGATCGCGTCATCGGACAGACGGAAGCTGTTCAGGCAGTGTCCAGGGCGATCCGCCGCGCTAGAGCGGGACTTAAAGATCCGAAGCGTCCAATGGGCTCCTTCATCTTCCTTGGTCCTACAGGTGTCGGTAAAACCGAGCTTGCCCGCGCCTTGGCTGAAGCGATGTTCGGGGATGAAAATGCGGTTATCCGTATCGATATGTCCGAATATATGGAGAAGCATTCGACATCCAGACTCGTCGGAGCGCCTCCGGGGTATGTGGGTTATGAGGAAGGCGGACAGCTGACTGAAAAAGTACGCCGCAAGCCTTACTCCGTAGTACTGCTGGATGAGATCGAGAAAGCACATCCTGAGGTATTCAACATCCTGTTGCAAGTGTTGGAGGATGGCAGATTGACCGATTCCAAGGGACGTGTTGTTGATTTCCGCAATACGCTGATCATTATGACTTCTAACGTTGGAGCCGATCAGATCAAACGGAACTCTACACTTGGTTTTACAGCCGTACATGATGCCGGCCGTGAGTTCAGCCAGATGAAGGATAAAGTAATGGCTGAGCTCAAGAAGAGTTTCCGTCCGGAGTTCCTGAACCGGATCGACGAGACAATTGTGTTCCACTCCCTGGAGCAGGAGCATATCAATCAGATCGTTTCCCTCATGTCTGCAGAGCTTCGCAAGCGGCTGCGTGAGCAAGAGGTTGACTTCGAACTGACGGATACGGCTAAGGCCTTCCTGGCCAAAGCCGGCTACGATCCACAATATGGAGCACGCCCGCTGCGCCGCGCGATTCAGAAGCACATCGAAGACAGATTGTCTGAGGAATTGCTGAGAGGCAATATTTCTAAAGGCGATTCACTTACCATTGATGAAAAGGACGGCGAACTGACCGTAATTAAAAATCAGGGCGATGTGAAGACTGAAGAAGTGCCTGCAGCGAAAAAGTAATCAATTATGAATCCCCGTCTACAGATTTCATGTAGGCGGGGATTTTTGGCTTTTAGACGTGAAACGAAGCTTTTCCTGTTTAACGGCATATCGGTTTACTCTTGTAACGAATTCGATGCTCAGGGTACTAATATAGTAGATATGGTAGATGCTTAATACAAATAGATTGATAAATGTAAGGTTGAGGAAGAAAATTTGAGCTGAAGCAAGAGGCATATCTGAACTGTGTGAACGGGTTTGATTTGCATTAGGAGGGATAGGAGTGAAATGAAGCTTGATGAGCTGTACAGACAAATACAACCACGCATCTATGCTTACTTTTTCGCTCGTACACTTAACCGGGAAGCGGCCGAGGATTTAACGCATGAAGCTTTTTATCAGGCGATGAAGAGCATGTCTTCATTTTCTGGAAGATCATCGGTACAGACTTGGATATTTACTATTGCAAGGCATGTGCTCAGCAAATATTACCGGTCCAAGTCATACGGGCAAAGCTTGGCGTCAAAGCTTGAGCAGGAGCAGAATCAGCAGAAGGCAGGTTCTAATGCAGCGGAAGAACTGGTCATCCGCAAGGAAGAACAGAAGAAGCTATTGGATGCCATTCACCAGTTGGATGAACTGTCCCGTGAGATCATTATTTTAAGAATCTATGGAGAGCTGTCTTTCAAGGAAATTGGTGAGCTGACAGGAAAAAGCGAAAATTATGCCAGAGTTGCCTTTCACCGTGCAAAGCTAAAGCTGCATAAGGAGCTGGAGGGATATTATGCATAGCAGAATCAAATATATTGTCGAGGATTTGCTGCCCTTGTATCAGGAAGACTTGCTTCATGCAGAGACCAAGGAATGGCTGGAGGAGCAGCTTGAAAATTCAGAGGAATACAGGTTGCTGTTACAGCGCTTATCGCAGCCGCTCCCGCAGCCGGAAATTGAAACTTCGATTGACTATCATCGGATGATGGGGAAGATTGGACGAAAATTGTCTTTGTATCAGATTGTGTTTGTTGCGTTATCCTTTTTTCTGGCGATTCAAACTTCCTTGCTGAATGACAGCTTTGGATTCATATTATGGTATACCGTGCTTGGTCTGATCGTCTACTCGTTCTATCGGAACTGGGTAATGCTTTTGATGATTTCATTTATACCGGTTATGCTCTGGTCAGTTGGTTTAAGCCTATCGGATTTAACTGCCGGAACGAGTGGAATGGGTGCTGAGACAGATTGGAAAGCAACGTTGCTGCCGTCATTATTTGGAGGGATTATAATGGCGGGACTGCATGGGATTTTTGCCGTAATCGGGGGCTGTATGGGTTGGCTGATAGCAAAGCTGAGGGAGAGAGGGAAGAATGAATGAAGAAAAGCAAACGCATAGACAGGAAAAAGATGCTGTACAGCATTTTGCTGGGATTGCTTGTTGTACTGGTATTATTTCTCTACAATGCGTTTAACGGGAATCCTATGAGCAAGTGGATCGCCCACCAAACGCTGGAGAAATATCTGGAGCAAAACTATCCGGAGCTGAAGCTGAGAGTTCATGACGGGTACTATAATTTTAAAGATTCGGGATATACATTTAAAGCTGTTATCATTGGCGGGAAGGCTCAGGAGGAAAATAAGCCTGGGGAGTTTGAGTTCAGTGTGAGAGGTTCGATTCAGCCGGCGGTGCGTTTGGATGGTATTTACTACAGCAGGTTAGACAGATCAGCTATGGAACGATTGAGCGCCGAAGCTGCCCAAGAGATAAAGAACTTACTGCTGCGAGATATACCTTCCCTTCAGAAGGTGGATGCCCATATAGAGGTATTAAAAGGGCAAGTTGCCGAAGGAGAGCACTGGATCAAAACGATGCGTCTCGCGGCGCCGCTGCAACTGAATATGCTTCTGGATGTAAAAGGTATGAGTAAGGAAGAGCTTCTCGAAACCGTTAAGCATATGCAAAATTTGCTTCATACGAACGATTACCGATACGAATCCGTGATGATAAATGCAAATCTAATGGGAACTGCCCATGGAAAAGAGGAAATCGGGGCTGTAAAATATGCGGTGCGCTTCAAGCCAGAAAGCGAGATTAGGCTGGAGGACATCAGGGAGTTCGGGGAGTAAAACGTAAAGATGAGGAGCTCCGTTATTCACGGAGCATCTCGAACGGGTGTAGCAGACAACCGGAAAAGTGAAGCTATAACACTATTAGAGCCGGCTTAGGACTATCAAAAGCTTTAGCAATCTAGTTTCTCAATTCTGAGGGTTCCTGCATGAACCATGCAATATGGCTGCATCGTTCACAGACAAGAATGGTGGCGTTCCGGTTCGCCCAATCCAGACCAAAGAAGGTAGCCCCTCTGGAATTTAGCTGGCGGTAGTCTTTGGTAAAGGTATCATTTTGACAGCAGGGGCAGTGCAGTTTGGCTCCTCCGGCATGATATCTCATAGTGGCACCCTCCTTTAACAGTGATATTATGAAATACGTGGAAGTACAAAAAAGGTCGCATTTCTATAATACTGCTGATCTGATTTCGGAACGGATGTAACCATGAAGTCATTCCCGAATCGTAACTCTTGTGCCGATTGGCACATACGAGGAGAGATCTAATACATCTTCATTGTACATACGAATGCAGCCATGCGATACCACTCGCCCGATTGATGAAGGGTCGTCTGTACCATGTATGCCGTAATGGGGCTTGGACAGTCCCATCCATAATACGCCAAAGGGGCCGCCGGGATTTTCCTGTTTGTTAATAATACGGTAGTCCCCGGTTGGAGTACGGGTCAGCATTTTGCCGATGCCGACAGGATACGAGCGGGTTACAACATTTCCGTCCAGGAGGTACAGCGTCCGATCGGATAAATCAACAATGATACGGTAGTTAGGCACAGCAACCACTCCTTTTGTACACATTATGCGTACGGTAAAGGAGTGGTCTTAACGAAGCCGTCCACAATTTGAAAATGTGCATCTGCCGTACAGGAGTTTCAGACCAGACTAACAGCTTATTGACCGTTTTTATCGTCTAAAAGTTGCAACAGCGCCGGAGGCAGCGAAAACTGCTGGTTATTGATAATAATCCGTTTCAGCTCATCCTGATTTTCATTGGATTGTTTTTCTTTAATTTCTTCAATCTCCAGGTGCAGCCGTTCCATCTGATGGTCAAGTGAAGAAGCGGAATCAGCGGCTTCCTTTAATTCGGCAAGCAGGCGTTCGGGTACAGCCTGGTTGTATTTATAGAAAATTTTATGTTCCAGACTTGCCCAAAAATCCATTGCGATTGTACGTACCTGAACCTCAACACATACATACTCCAGACGGTCGGACATGTATACCGGGACCTCCAGCAGCAGGTGAAGACTCTGGTAGCCGTTTGGCTTGGGGTTTTTGATATAGTCTTTAATCTCCAATACCTTCAAGTCGCTCTGATGCTCAAACATTTCTTGAATCCGGTAAATATCGGATAAGAAGGAGCAGGTAATCCGCAGGCCGGCAATATCCTTGATATTGGTGCGGACACTGGCAAAGGAGAAGTCGCAGCCCTTGCGGTAAAGCTTTTTCAGCAGGCTTTCCGGGGATTTAAGACGATATTTCGTATGCTCGATCGGGTTGTAATCATGCAAAAGCTGGAACTCTTCTTTCAAAATTTCAATGCGGGTCTCAAGGGCATCCAAGGCAAACTTGTACATCATCATGAAGCGGGTCAGCTCATTTTTGAATCGTTTGAGATCATTGGTCGTCAACTGGTTCATATGTGTAAACTCCTTATCTATGCTCATCTTAGTGTTGTTGAATGCTCAACTTCTATTCGTAAGTCCGACAGCACCTGATTGCTTCAGGGAGCCGGCAATGTATTGAACGTGTAAGTGGTAATCATACTTAAGTCCTGCTTCTCTATTGTAACTCAATTCGCCTCTGCTTTACAGAGCACCTCGCCCGCCCTCTTAAATAGGCCAATATTGGCAGGTAATAACCCCTCCACAAAGAAGACTGAAGATTACAGTGTTGAATCATATGACAACCGGAGAATGGAAAGAAAAAGCATTAGCTCCCTGCCGGAAACTACAGCCGAAAAAAAATCCGGCAGAGACACGTCATCGGATTGACGGATTGCCGGATCTTGTATTTGGGCTTAATGTTCGGACAAATGAATTATTGGCGTATGGAGTTGGATTAGAAATGTTAGAAATAATAGCCGTGCATTTCATCGGGAATGCCGCTGCGGCGCAAGTACCACTCCAACGGTTCTCCCTGCTCCATCTGCTCTCCGTAAGACAGCAGCTTAACGGCAAATTCATTCGCCTGCCGCTCAAATTTGCCGATCATAAAGTGGGTGCTGCGCGTTATAAAATAATGGTTAAAGCCTTTGTGTAAAATCATGTGGCCAAGCTCGTGGGCACAAATAAAGCGCCGTTCGTTCTCATTGAGGCTTTGATTAATGACGATATATTTGCGCCTTAGTACGCGCTGGCAATAGCCTTTAACTTCATGAGGCAAATTCAACATCATAATGGTAATGTTCATTTTTTCAGCCAGCTTGAAAGGACAGTTGGTTCGGTGCCTGCTGTATAGGTTTCTTGTTCTCTTTTTAATATCCAATGACATCCCCCACCTTCAACAACCTGTCAGTTGTGTTGAACGGCAAAACAGAAAGATGCGTTGTCCGCCTTTTTCATGCTTTGCCTGTCATACCGTGCGCAGTGCTGCCTGATAGCGCTGTCCAAGCTGCAGCCCTCTATATATGTAACCTCAACGGAAATATAAACTCACTCCTGTTCCAGCAGTCATCCATTCTTATTCATTCAAGAGTAATGCTTGTCCTTTGCCAGGGATGAAAGTCAGAGCAGCAGGCAGGAACGAAGTGAAGTCTGATATGAAAATGTATGACAGCGACTTCACTTATTCCTCCGCATAGAATGCGGACATCTTGAACATAGCTGCTGTCTGCCATGTTGCTCAAGACTTTTTCTTGGCTCTGCTTTTCTTCCACGCTTCCTTGTTCTTCATCTTGGCATCCCAGAAGATCGTCTCCATGACACCCATCATTTTTGCACGGTCTTCCTCTGAGAATTCTATCCCATCAAAGAAAAGGACTTCAGGACTCTCCAGCATGACCTTCAAATCACGCTTGTCCTTTGCAGTCGCCCAATCCGGTATAACCGGGGGATGGCCAGTGGGGCTCTGAGATATCAAATCAGACCGGCCAAGCAAATAATCGAGCGATACCTGAAAGACATCGGCGATCTTCAGCAAGGTCTCTTCCCTCGGTATTCGGTTCTTCTCAGCGGATTCGTAGCCTGCAATGGTCGACCGCTGAACCCCCAATTTCTCTGCAATTTCATCCTGGGTCCATTGATGTTGTTCTCTAAGTTGTTTAAAACGCAGATGAAAGCTAGTCATATGTTGTATCACCACCGGAACATAATATCTTAATTATACCTCTAATAGTTCCGGAAGGAAACATATTTATTTGCATAAACGGAACAAAATTGACAGGAAATCAATTGACTTTGTTCCTAAAGGGAACTAAAATGAAACGTATGTTCGTGTTATATCAGGATTAAATATGAATTTTTCTTTCCATTGAAGCAAATCAAACAACTCTTAAAAAATACCCTTTGATGCATGAAGAACTACGTGATTAAAACCGTATGGAGGGCGATGAATTTTCATATATTCCAGTGCCGTAGATGGAGAAATTCAATGCAGGGGGCTGCGTGTCGAAGCACTTGAAGCAGATCATTTGCCGTTTTCTTGCATGTAAATGACAGTAATTGAATGCCCGATAGTACGAATCAGGATAAGTATACACTAATTCATAAAAGCAACTAAGAATCAGAAGGAGTGTCGGCATCATGGCAGATAAACCATACTTTGAGGAACAGGTGATTAATCAGTTGAAGGGATATAAGCGTCTGACCAGCAAAATCGCGATGCTGGAGAAGCAGCCTGTAGGCATGGGGATTTCTGTATCGCGCGGGCCGGAGGGCGATCATTTGCAGGCGCTGCACCGCAAACTGAAGGATATGCCTTCCTATATGTATTTGTCTCAGAAGGAGCAGGATTTGGAGCTGACAGCTCATGCTTATTTGGAGAATTACACGACAGGTACACAAAGTCAGTTGCGGGAGGTACGGCGTGTAAGCGGGGTTGATGAAGAGGATCAGGGCAAGCTGAACGATATTGCCCGCCGTGTAGCGAAGGTGCTGGAAGCCCGCCGCGGCGACGGTGACAGCTACGAGGGATATGAGGGAGCACTCCGGCGGCTGGATGAGATCAAGGAGCTGCAGGAGCAGAAGGAGCAGATTGACGGCGCCCTGGAGCTGCTGGCTACTTACAAGCCGGATTACACCAAGCTGCTCAAGCTGCGTTTTATTGAAGGATTGTCTGTGGAGGAAGTCTCTGCACAGCTATCCATTGTCCGCAAGACGTTTTCCCGCTGGAAGCCGAAGGCGATTGAGGAATATGCCGAGCTTGCAGGGATGTCCCGGTAATGTCCCATAGGTGTCCCATGCAAGTCCCCTTTTGACGAAATATCCGTGTTATTATGGTAATGTGGAAAAAATGATAAACAAACGGTTGCGAGAAAAGGCTGTCCATTCGGGCAGCCTTTTTGGTATGCGAAAAGCTGCTGACTTCTGCTTAAGACAGAGATGGCTGCTTTTTTTCATAAGCAGGCGGTTGTAGTTTGAAGGGGGTGAAGGCGTATTGCGATTACTGTAAAAGCGGTCCGTGACGGGGTGCTTCATGTATTGAAGGAGCATTATCCGCAAATTCCGGTCTTTGACTCGCTGTCTGGCAATGAAGGTCACGGACCTTGTTTCATCGTCAGTTTATGGTCAGCATCTCAGGACAGGGAGGCCGGCAACCGTTACAGGCGGGGGCATACCTTTGACATCCAATATGTAAAAGGGCAAGGCGAGAGTGGAGAGGAGCAGTTTGAAGTCTATGAGCTTCTTTTTGATCAACTAACCCAAATTACTGTAGACGGATCGTTAATAAAGGGCAGCAAGCTTCGCTGTGAAACCGTAACAGACGCTCTTCATTTTAGAGTCGACTATGATTTCCACATCATGCGCGAGCGCCAGCAGGGTCCTGTCATGCAGCATTTAAAAACGGAGGTGGAATTGAAGTATGGCAAATAAACCGGAAATCCAAGCCGTGCAGGAGCGGGCTTATACCAAGCAGCAGTTTCTGGCATCAGGGCAGTATACGCATTTGCAAAAAGATATGATCAAAGCTCTGCTTCAAGACAACAAGCTTTATACCGAGGCGGAAGTTCAGCAGCACATTGAACAATTTATGAAACAGGAGGCGTTGTAAATGGCAGGAGGAACATTCGTAACACAGAACAAGGTGCGTCCGGGAGTCTACATTAATATGAACAGCGCGCCGCAAGCGCTCGGCACAGCCGGTGACCGGGGCATTGTCAGCTTGGCGCTGCCGCTGTCCTGGGGTCAAGAAAAACAAATTCTGACTTTTCAGGCCGGACAGGACTTCAAGACATTGCTTGGCTATGATTTGACCTCACCTCAACTGGTCCTTGTAAGAGAAGCGCTCAAGCGTGCACAGACATTGCTGCTGTATCGTTTGAATGTGGGTGTGAAAGCAACGGCAACCCATAGCACACTGACGCTGACAGCCCGTCACAGCGGTGTCCGCGGGAACAATCTGAGCGTGGTCATCCAGCCGAGTCTTGACCAGACGGACAAGTTTGAGGTCATCACGTTGCTTGAAGGAGCTGAGGTAGATCGCCAGATCGGTGCCAAGGCTGCAGATCTTCAGGCGAATGCATGGGTAAGCTTTGGTGGAGAAGGAGAGCTTGAGGCTTCGGCAGGTGTTCCGCTGGCAGGCGGTACAGACGGCACGGTAACCAATGCGGATCATACGGATTATTTGGCTGCGCTGGAGCTGCAACGCTTTAATACGGTTGCACTTGTCTCCGGGGACAGCACCCTGAAAAGCGTATATGCGGCATTTGTCCGTCGCTTGAGAGAGACAGAGGGCCAGAAGGTTCAGGCCGTACTAGAAAATTACCCGAATGCCGACTACGAGGGTGTCATCAGTGTGAAAAATGGTGTCGTTCTGTCTGATGGCCAGACGTTGACTGCTGCACAGGCAACTGCGTGGGTAGCCGGTGCGACGGCAGGCGCGGCATTGAACGAATCGCTCACCTACCGTGCTTATGACGGTGCGATCGATACGTCCGTCCGCTACACACATTCCCAAATTGAAGCGGCGCTGTTGAACGGCGAATTTGTATTCACCGCATCCAACGGACAAGCCGTGGTCGAGCAGGATATTAACTCCTTGACCAGCTTTTCGCCGGAAAAGGCGAAGCCGTTTGGCAAGAACCGTGTCATTCGTGTATTGGACGGAATTGCTAACGACCTGAAGCGGATTTTTGAGCAGTTCTATATCGGCAGTGTCAACAACAACGATGACGGACGCAGCCTGCTGCGCAATGAGTGCATTACGTATTTGGAGAGTCTGCAAGGTGCAGCGGCAATTCAGAATTTCAACTCCCAGACCGATTTTTCGATCCGCCAAGGCAGCTCTGCCGACAGTGTATACATGGAGCTGAACATTCAGCCAGTGGATTCCGTAGAAAAAATTTATCTGAAAGTGACGGTGGTCTAAGATGGGTTTCTTGAGAGCGAAGGATGTAATTTCCGGCCAGGGCCGTGCTTATGCAACAATCGGAAAAAATAAGGAAGAAATGTTTTATGTAAAAAGCTTGGAGGCTACCGCTGAAAAGCAAAAAACTGAGGTGCGGACCCTTGGTCGCCTTGGAACTCAGCACAAGGCTACAGGCTGGAGCGGTACAGGCAGTATGACGATTTATTATGTGACCTCCCAATTCAGAAAGCTTATGTATGACTATATCAAGACAGGCAAGGACGTCTATTTTGAAATTATGGTCGTAAATGAGGACCCTTCTTCTACAATCGGCAATCAGACCGTGACTTTGAAAGGTGTTAATTTGAACAGTGTTATGATGGCTTCTCTGAATGCCGAAGCAGAAGTATTGGAAGAAGACATTGAGTTTACGTTCGAAGATGTGGAAATGGATATGGAAAAAATATTTAAAACCCCGACTTTGGGTTAAATAATTTAATTTTTGGAGGCAATATCATGAGCGATTTGAAAGCTTTTTTTGCACAAAGTGCAGTTGTAGAATCTACTGAAGAACTGATCGTATCCGAGCGTTTTGTTGATGATAAAGGCCAACCGATTCCTTGGAAGTTACGCAGCATTACCGAGGAAGAGAATACTGAAATCCGTAAAGCCTCTACCAAGAGAGTGAAAGGACGCAACGGCTCAACCATTTCCGAATTTAATCAGGAAGAATATGTTGCAAAAATGGCTGCAGCCGGGGTCGTGTATCCGAATCTTAAATCCCAGGAATTGCAGGAATCTTATAAGGCGATTGGGGCCGAAATGCTTTTACGGAAAATGCTGCGTCCGGGCGAGTACGGTGTGCTGCTTGAGAAAGCTCAGGAAATGAATGGTTTTGTTACCGACACCAAAGAATTGATTGACGAAGTAAAAAACTGATTGAGGAGGGCGATGCTTCGGCAAACTATGCCTATTATGCCCTCCATGAGTTGCGTATCCTCCCTCATGAATTAATGAATATGAATGAGTATGAAAGAGCAGCTATTTATGCGATGATCGATATTCGTGTTGAGCAGGAGAGAAAAGCGCGAAGAAAATCTAAATAGTCTATTAAATCTCTTGAGGGGAGTGACGATATTTCATCGTCACTCCCCTTTCAAAAAGGGGGTGGAGAAAATAATTACAATACAAGATACTATCGATATGTTTCATAATTTAAACCGGTCTGTCAATTTGGCAATATTCCAAATCGAACGATTATCATCCACCATACAAGCTTTGAATGATCAAGCTGCACGTAAAGCAGATGCATTTAACCAGCCAAGGGACGGAAGAAATAATGAATCAGACCAATTTAAGAAACTTAATGCTGCTAATACATCTTTAACTCCGGTGAATCAGCCAGCACCAAAAAAAATAATAAAGCAAGATAATTTCAATACTATGATTGCGAACTATACAAAAATTAGTAATCATCTTAAACTCATTAAAGTTGATATTACAAATAATATCATTCAGCAGAATATTTTTAATAATACTGTGCAGGACGGGGTCAAAAATATAGATAGTTTGGGGAAACGGCTGCTAAACTTGACCTCCACCTATATAAATTTAAATTCTGTCAAAAAGTTTTTTGGGGATTCATTAAAAGCTGCAAACGAGCAAATTCGAGCCGAGGAGCGTCTTCAAGCTGTGATGAGAAACACACCGGGAATGACGCAGGATGGAATTGATCATGTAAAAAACAAAGCTTACGAATTACAAGGTTCTACATCTATAAAAGCCAGTACAGGCATAGCGGGACAATCCCAACTGGCAGAGTATGTGTATGATCCGACAAATTTAGAAAAAATGACTCAAGCCATGTATGATCTGGCTGCCGAAACTTATGGGGCCAAAGTGAATCAGGAGCAAATGATTCAGACAGCTTCATTTCTCGGGAAGGCAATGTCAGGAGATAAATTCGCACTTGCCTGGAATGGATTCAAAGCAGAGGCTGTCTTCACCACCGCTGAACAAGAGCTGTTACGGACGGGTACTGAAGCAGAAAGGACAGCGTTGGTCATTAAAATGGTGGAGAGCAGCCTTAGCGGGATGGCGCAAAACATGGCTCAAACGTTTGAAGGCCGAGTTGAAAGCTTAAAGAACGCGTGGTCAGGAATTATGGAGAAGATTGGATATGGTGTTCTTCCAATATTCACACAATTTGTTGCGTTTATTCAAACCAATATGCCTTTGATAGAAAATGTTATTCTGAATGTATTTTCAAATGTAATTCAAATTATGCAGCAAGTACTGCAGGCAGCTATTGGGACCGTGTCATTCTTTATTAATAACTGGACTTGGATCGAGCCTATTATATGGGGCCTTGTAGCCGCCATGGGGACATATTTAATAGTAAACAAAGGATTTTTGCTCGTGACCCAAGCTATATCTGTGGCTTTGAGAGTTGCAGCAGTGGCTCAACAGTTTTTTAATATGGTAATGGCTATGAACCCGATACTGCTGGTGATTATGCTAGTGATTGCATTAATAACGACACTATATAGGCTCTGGCAAACGAATGATGCATTTGCTGCTGGTTTCTTGCGGGCCTGGAATGGAATCCTTAATTTCTTTGATCAGGTAGCCATTTTCTTTGTATCCGTATGGATGGGTATCATTAATGGCTTCAATACAGCAAAAATAAACATAATGGTAGGTTTTCAAAAAATGCTGGATTTCCTTGTTGATCGTTTAAATGGATTCATCGACCTGTTGAATAACATTCCAGGTGTTAGTATTGACGCTGTTTCCCGTTTTGATCTCTCTCCTCAAATAGCAGATGCTAGAGCAAAGGCAGGCGCAGATAAAAAAGAAGGACAGGATATCGTTCGTAACATGCAGGATAAAGCAGCTAAAAAGGCAAATGAGCGGGATCAAGGTGTTCAGAATTTATTAAAAGATCGGGCTGCCAAGCGTGATGCCGATAAGGCGGACCGTGACAAGATGTTTCAAAAACCGCCAGTTAACAATCCTCTGCCTAAAGGTCCGTGGAATGTCGGGGATAACAGGCTTAACTTCCCGGATAACAATAATACCATGCCGGCAAATATTAACAAGGTAAATGAGGTTGGCAGAATTGGAGAAACCGTTGATATCTCAAACGAAGACTTGAAAGTCATGCGAGATCTCGCAGAAATGAAAGCCATTCAAAACTTTGTTACCCTGACTCCAACTGTTCAAGTAACAACAGGCGATATTAAAAGCACGAATGATGTTGATTCTATCATTCGCAAAATTGAAGAAGCCATGAAAACCGAGATTAAAAGCGCAGCCCAAGGTGCGTATGCCTAATTCTTGTCAATATGCATCAAATTTTCCTGGGATATATGATTACAATTTCACAGCTTAGCTTTGTTATTAAAGGAGGAGAAACAATGAATCAAAATGTAACATCCTCAACAAAGATTACTGCTAACGAAAATGTTCCATATGGGGAATTAGATAGCCAAGCAGTTTCAGAATGTGTATGTCAGACTGGAGCTGGTGATTGGATTGTTGATTTGTCTCTGTTCCCATCACTTGATAAATCAGGCACACAGGATACTTCTTCAGTGATACAACAAGCTATAAATTATGCATTGTTTTCTATTGAAAGAGCAGGACGCAACCCAATTAATAAATCATATGCTAATTTAACAATCCAGTTGCCCGCCGGTGTTTTTTTAATTAAAGAGTCCATTCATGTAAATATGAGAATTAATTCAACCGGACTGGGCGATCAATTATACCTTACTTTTAAGGGAGCTTCAGGGAAAAACGGCACGATATTAAATTTGGATACTTCTTGTCCGTTAATGTTCAGTGTTCCGGATGGCAAAATTACATTTCAGGACTTTAAAGCTCAAGGACATTCTAATGGGAATTTTATGGAAATTGGTAAACAATCCGCGTTAAATGGGAGATTTCAGGTTGTAAGCCAAAGCACCTTTTCTAACTTTGAAGTGGTGTATTTCAATAAAGGCTTCATTATTGGACAAATGTTCGATAGCAGTTTTTATGATGTGGGTATTTTCAATATGACAGGTATTCAGCCGGTCGCTATCGACATTCTCCCGCATGATAATGATAATACGAACAACCTTATGTTTTATCGGCTGCATGTAGAGCAAGCTATAGATGGTATGTTTTTTAGGGCAAAAGGGGTTCCTCAAGGTTCTCAAAACCATAATAATTTCGGCTTTTTTGGCTGTCATTTTGAGGCCAGATCATACAATACAATAATTATTGACGTTGAAGCTTGCAATCGAATTGGATTTTATAATACTCAATTTACCCATAACAATACGCAAGGGGCTTCATCGGGAATTACGCTTAACAACTTGGTTCCCATGGTTAAGATGACTAATGTTCAAGGTATGATATTTGACAACTGTACGATGACTATTCAAGGGACATCACCTGGACAAACTCCTCCATGTGCAATGTTCCAGTTGTCGGGGAAAGTGCGCTCTGTTAATTTCAGGGGAGGCCATATTCATCCTGGATTGTTTTCTACATCGTGGGGAATTGATGCTTTATATCAGAGTTCAACAAATAATCCTTATGATTCCAGCGGAGAGGATTGGGCAACGTTCACAAATGTTCATCCCGATACAAATTCTGCTGGAACAGCTCTGTTTAATGCGAATGATACCATTGCTAAATCAACAAACCGAAATTTCAAATGGAATCGTCGGGTTAACATTGAAAATAATGATCTCGAGTTTGGCTTTACGTCCACTAGCAATAAAAGTAATGATTGGAAAACTCCGTCTCTAGCCATCGATACTTCCAGTATGCTGAAGGTAAGAAGTCTGAGCAGTTTAAATGTCAAAACAATTGGTTACGGAGAGACGGAGCAATTTAATTTCCCGGCTAAATCAAATTCCAGTAGACGAGGGCTGTACATTTTAACTTGTGATGCTCCTTATGGATGCTGTGCGCTATTCTTTTCCAGTGGTTCAGACTTATTCCTGCTTAATGGAACAGATACGGCTGCCAATACAGGGAAGGCAACGGTTAAGGTTAATGTCAGCGCAACGGATGCAGGGACCCCAGATCAAGTTAGTGTTTTTCTGACTGGAGGGGCCAACATTAATGTCACGAACCGTTCTGGCGTATTAGGGAGTCGTAAATTTTCATTGATTATGATTGGTTTTTAATTTCATATTTGAGATTAATTAAAATGAACCTGTTTATTAACGGGTTCATTTTTCTCAAAAGGCTCCTAAGACATTAATAAATTTCAGATTGGGAAATGTTCACTCCAAGAGCAGGGGAGGTAAGGGAATTGGCGACGACAGTAAATCCCAAAGAAGCAGAAGACATTCAGCAAGAAAAGCTTGAACTGGATTACTTTATCAATTTAAGCTATGACAATGGTAAAGAAAGTTTTTTATTCCCTGTATTGCCAGAGAGTCTTGAAGTCAAGAAGAAGGGCAAAGGGCAGGCATTTAATATTGTAGGCCTGGGAGAAATTAATGTCATTCAATCCAGGGAACTGGCTGAGATAAGTTTTGAGAGCTTCTTTCCTGCCCAATCAGGGCCGTATTTATCGATTAATAATACTTTACTTAAAGAGCCTAAGAAATACATTAATTATATAAATAAATGGCAGGAAAGCAGGCATCCTTGCCGTATCGTGGTGAAAGCTCCTGATTTTAGCTTCACACTTGCTGTCAGTATCGAGCAATTCGACAGGAAGGAGTCAGCAGGAAGCGGGGGAGACATTGCTTTTAAATTATCACTCAAAGAATATCAGTTCTATGCTCCCAGGAAGATTATTTCTGTCAAGAATGAAAAGGGAGAGGAAACATTAAAAAAAGACACGAATCTCCGACCGGACGAACGTGTGCCAAAATCCAGCTACACATTAAAGGCAGGGGACAATCTATGGAAAGTTGCCAAACAGCAGCTGGGTAATGAAAGCCGTTGGAAAGAAATTATGACACTGAATAAAATCAAACCCTCAGAACTAAAGCGGCTTCCAATAGGCATGGTGCTTAAACTTCCGGGAAGACGGTGATTGGGTATGTTTGAGTTAATTCTTGATAACCGGGACGGGGTATTATGGGATATCTCACGAATTGTAACTAATGTCAAATATAAAACGAGTCGTGTAGGGAAAGCTTCAAGTCTGGAGATGACATTCCTAAAAAATTCTCCTTTTGCCCATCATGATTTTAAATATGCTTGCGGGGATGTTATTCGTTTTAAGAAAGATGAGGCTAATTTGTTTTACGGCTATATTTTTTCAATTGATGAGGATGATGAGGATGCTGTTCGGGTTATTGCATATGATCAAATTCGTTACTTAATGGGAAATGAGACTTATGGCTTTGTTAACTTGACGGCTACTCAAATGATAAAAAAAATTATAGAGGACAATGAGCTCACAGTAGGATTTTTCACGGATACAAAACATGTTATCCCTAAATTTCTTGAGGACAACAAAAGAATTTTGGATATTATTTGCAAAATTCTTGATGATACGATGATGGCTACTTCGGATCTCTATGTTTTCTATGATGATTTTGGAAAATTGACCCTTCAGCATATTATGGACATGATATTGGATGTTGTCATTGGCGATAAAAGCCTGTTGTATGCTTATAAAAGTAAAACTTCAATTGATAATGAAACTTATAACAGGATCAAACTTTATAAAGATAATAAGGAAACAGGGAAAAGAGAAATCTTCATTAATCAGGATAGTTCTACAATCGCCAAATGGGGACGGCTGCAATATTATCAAAGCGTTGATGAAAAAATGAATATTGCTCAAATTAATACTTCATTGAATAACCTGCTTAAGTTAAAAAATAGGGAAAGCCGTTCGATGTCACTGGATGCATTAGGAGATTCACGAATTCGTGCAGGTAACTCTATCTATTTGATTATAGAAGAAAAGGGTATTAAAGGCCGTTTTGTTGTGAATGAATGTACACACAATTTTAATGGTGATGAACATACAATGTCTCTTGAATTGGTGGTGTTTGGGTAGTGGGTCTCGTAGATATAATTAAACAAATTGGCACTGGGGCTGTGGATGCACAAAATCCTGTCACAATCGTATACGGGTCAGTAATCCAAGGCAATCCATTAGAAATTAACGTGGATCAAAGGTTAAAGCTCCACAGTGCATTTTTGGTAGTGCCTGAGTCCCTTTCGGAATCAAAGATTTTGATTGGGAATGAGGAGTACGTTATTCGTAAAGGACTTGAGCCAGGTGATAGAGTTGTGTTAATCCGGGTTCAGGGTGGTCAGAGTTATCTTGTCCTTGATCGGGTGGTGACTTAAACATGCTGCCTAATGGTGCAATAACATCATCAAGCATAGTTTTCGATCAAAGTGAGCAACCGAGCAGAACCTATAAATTGGATATGGCTAGTCATCGAATATCAGGTGTAATCGATAACCTGGATGCTGTCCAACAAGCTGTATATAAAGTGCTTCAAACAGAACGATTTGTCCACTTAATCTACACCAATAACTACGGCTGCGAGATAAAAGTGAACGCTGTAGATACAGAAATCGAACGCTGGATCAACGAGGCTTTGCTTCAGGATGAGCGAATTCAAGCCATTGAGGATTTGAGAGTACAAAGAGAAGGAGAAAGCGCACTTGTCGAGTTTACGGTAGTATCCACGGCAGGGCACTTTTCCGTATTACAGGAGGTGAATTAATGTACGAAACAAATACGTTTGAATATGTGCTGGACCGGATGCTGGCGAGAGTTCCATCCTCACTGGACAAGCGGGAAGGAAGTATCATTTATGATGCCCTGGCTCCCGCGGCAGCGGAGTTGGCCCAAATGTATATGGAGCTGGATGTCAATTTGAATCTCTCTTTTGCAGACACGGCTTCGGGTGAATTTCTGGAACGGCGGGCATTCGATTTCGGCCTTTACCGCAGGCCGGCTGTTCCAACGCAGCGCCGGGCGGTTTTTTATGATGACCAAAATGCCCGTATGGATATCCCGCTACTTACGCGATATTCAGCGGGCAATGTGAATTTTAAGGTTATTAAACGCCTGGAAAAAGGGGAGTACACGGTCGAATGCGAGGTGGCAGGTGTACTTGGCAATCAAAGTTATGGAAATTTGCTCCCCATCGACTATGTCCAGGGGCTGGCCAGGGCAGAGCTTGCCGAGATTTTAATTCCCGGTGCAGAAGCGGAGAGCGATGAAGCGCTACGGGCAAGGTATTTGGCGAGAGTGCAGACGCCTTCATCCGGAGGGAATGTGTCGGATTACAAGAATTGGGCGCTGGAGGTATCCGGAGTTGGAGCGGTTAAGGTGAATCCGCTATGGAATGGTCCGGGAACTGTAAAGGTAGTCTTAGTGGATGCGGAGAAAAAACCGCCAACCACAGAACTGGTATACAAAGTGAGGGATCACATTGAACAGTTGCGTCCGATTGGGGCGAATGTTACGGTAAGTCCGGCTGCTGGCAAAAAAGTGGCGGTGGCGGGTGTAGTAAAGCTGTCCCAGGGGCACACCCTGCAAAATGTGGTCGACGCCTTCACAAGTGCGTTGAATCTCCATTTTCAGAAAGTGGCTTTTAATCAAAACTACGTCAGCCTCGCCAAGATTGGAACGATCCTGCTGGATGTTCCTGGTGTTGCCGATTATAGTGAACTCAAACTCAATGGACAAAGCGCAAATGTAACATTGGGAGATGAAGAAGTCCCTGTCGTCGATTTGATTAGCTTGGGGGTGTGAGACAATGGCTATTCTCGAGAAGCCGGATCAATTTACAGAAAAGCTCAATAAGAAGCCGGATGGCGGCATGTATGTAGTAGAGGAAGAGGTTGAGCTTGTAAAGGGTGTTTATGAGGGCTATCTCTCGCACAGCAACGTTCGCAAGGAGAGCATTCAATGCTATACGGGCAAGGAATTAACAGGGAAAAAAGTAGATCAGGTATTGCTGACGACACCTAGCGAAGCGCCATGGAGACTGA
Source organism: Paenibacillus pinihumi DSM 23905 = JCM 16419 (assembly GCF_000422505.1). Classification (GTDB taxonomy): domain Bacteria; phylum Bacillota; class Bacilli; order Paenibacillales; family Paenibacillaceae; genus Paenibacillus_D; species Paenibacillus_D pinihumi. Next base: position 23,383 of record NZ_KE383867.1, read on the forward strand.
TGATTAAAATATTTTCTTCGGTTTCCCCGGTCTATGTCACGTATGAGACAGCAGGGGATCAGGTGGATGCTTCTCACATTAATACGCTGCAGGATAGCATGGTCCGGACGCAAGCGGATCTTCAGGATTACAAAATTAACGGTCTGGTAGACGGCGGTTATTTTGTAAAGTGAAAGGAGAGAGAAGATGGCTCAAACGATAAGAATTAAAAGAGGTACAAAAGCCCAGCTTGATGCTTACGGTAAATTATCCGCAGGCGAGCTGGGCTTTTGTACGGATACAAAGGAAATTTTCGTTGGTGACGGTTCGGAAAACATTTTGGCGGGCCGCGCAATGTCGGGGACAGAAGCTAGCCGCCCAAACAGCGGAGTGCCCGGGCGCATGTACTATGTTACGAGTGCTAACAACATGGGCTATCTATATATCGATGATGGAACAGCCTGGAGACGTGTGAATGCTCAAAAGCTGACTGATTTGACAGGTACAATCGATGATATTGCAGATGGGGCCAATTTCGCAAAGGTTAAAAAAGCGGACATTACGGCTGGCAGTGTTAACAAGGTTTCAGACGGCACAAACACCAAAACCGCTGCAGAAATTAAAACGCATATTGATGATGCCTCCAGGCACCGTCAAATTAACGATACCGCTGTAACTGCCACATCATTATGGTCCTCGCAAAAAACGAATACCGAGATCAGCAATGCCGTGCGCGGCCTAGACTGGCAAGATAGTGTAGGCTCCCGCGCTATTACGGCTCCGCCGTCTTCGCCTCAAGCGGGCTTCCGGTGGATTATTCCTTCCTTTGCTACAGGAGCCTGGTCAGGGAAGGCCACCCAGATCGCACACTGGTCGGGGACCGGATGGGTTTATTACGAGCCCAAGCAAGGCTGGAGTGTCTACATCCATGATGAAAATAAAAACTACGTCTTCAATGGATCAGCCTGGGTAAGGTCGGGTGAGGCCAACCAGACGATTACCGCTGGAAACGGGCTGACAGGCGGCGGGCAGGGAGACACAGTCACGCTGGCGGTTGGAGGTGGCAATGGGATTACGGTGTCAGCCACGGCCGTGAGTGCCAGAGCCGGAAAAGGAATTGTTGTCAATGGCACCGGCATTGAAGCCAATATTGACCAGGACAGTCTAGTGTACGATTCTGCAAATGGCAACCGGCTAACGGTAGCTGTAGTAGATGGCGGTACGTTTTAGGAGGTGAGAACTAAATGGCCAGAAAAGCCTTAATACAGATCCGCCGGGGATTGGAAAAGGATATTGGCACGCTCGCAGTTGGAGAACTGGGATACTGTACAGACACCCAAAAGCTGTATATCGGGACATCAACGGGTAATGTGCTAATGGCGGCACCCGAAATTAGTGGTGACATGCTCAAATCTATCTATGATACGAATAACAATGGCAAGGTGGACAAAGCGGAAACGGCCGACAGTATTGCTTGGAGCGGGGTAACGGGCAAGCCTTCTGCTTTCCCTCCAACTGCACATACTCATCCTGCAGCAGAGGTAACCGAATCCGCTGCGAAGCGCTTTGTATCCGATACGGAGAAATCAGCATGGAATGGCAAGCAAAATAACCTGGGCTACACGCCCCTCAATAAAGCAGGAGATACTGCAAGCGGAACGCTTCAGGTACCGGCATTGAAATTGGACAATCGGTATTTGGAGACGTATGTGGGCGGGATATCTTTCGCCAATGGGGTGGCGAATCAGAAATTTAACCTGGTATTCCCGGCTATGACTGCAGATTTTGCCGGGTGGTTTGAAATTGATATTATCAGTTCCTGGTCTTATGCAAATGGTGCCGGGCGAATGACCAAGAGAATTGCAACTCATACCAATCAGACGAACCGAACGATCCGCAGCCAGGATGCTTATTATTTAAATGCAGACCCTTTAATTTCCGATCTGTTTGCCATATCTGATTTATGGAATGACAGCACAGACGGAAGGTACAAGGTAACCGTGGTCTCCCGTACGAGTGCGGCTAACACGATTCATGTCTTTGGCAAGGTGATGAGTATTAACACGAATGCCCCTGATCTTTTCAACAATGTAACCCTGTCGACGGTGTATACAACAGATACTACGGTTCACCCCAAGGCTGTTGTCCAGATGCCCGCGGATGCAGAGGTAGCCGGACAAAAAATCTGGCATGCGGGCAACCTGAACCCTGCCAGCTATCTGACAAAGGGAACGATCACCTGGAATCAGCTGAAGGGGGGTTAGAGGATGGCATATGGTACAGGAATATATGGCCAGGCATTATTTGGACAGGATTTAAAAGATAATGGAGGTCCTGATCTCGATAAAGTGGATCTGATGGCTTACCTGCCCCCCTATTATATAGATGTAAAAGAAATGGAAGAGCTGCAAAAACAGCTTGGCATGGAATTGGAACTGCAGCAATTCTGTATGAAGGATGTGCTTAATCAGCGATTTATCCAGTCTGCGACTTGGGGATTGGAACGCTGGGAAAGAGAGCTTGGGCTTCCGGTAGATCCTTCCAAAGCATATGAAAGAAGACGGGAGATGCTGCTTGCCAAGCTGCGGGGATCAGGCACAACAACTAAAGCCATGATTATGCAAGCAGCGGCGGCTTTTTCCGGTGGTGAAGTTGAGATTACCGAGACACCGGGGGAGTACCACTTTGAGATTCAATTTGTCGGTGTGATGGGGGTTCCGCTCAATATGCCGGGCTTTATTCAATTGTTAGAGGATATTAAGCCAGCGCATTTGACATACTCCTTCAAATATACCTATACCTGGTGGGAGACTCTGAAATCATTGATCTGGAACCAGGCCAGAAGCAAAACATGGAATGAGCTACGAGTTTACGAGGGAGAGTGAGTGTATGAAAACAACAGGAAATCTGGGTCTTAAAAAGCCTGACGGTACAGATATTGTCGATATTGCCGATCTGAACAGTAATATGGATACGCTGGATACTGAAGTTACGAAGCTTGCCAGCACCACAGTACCCGGCAGGATGTCTGCGGCAGATAAGGTAAAACTGAATGGAATCGCTGCTGGGGCCAATAATTATACGCATCCGACAGGTGACGGAAATCTTCATGTCCCGGCTACGGGGACGGGGAACAATGGAAAAGTGCTGAAGGCTGGGAGCACAGCAGGCAGCGCGGCTTGGGGGAATGTGGCCTTTTCTGAAGTGAGTGCCAAGCCAACTACGTTGAGCGGGTACGGAATAACAGATGCAGCGTCGTCTTCCCATGTCGGTGCTGGCGGCGCTGCTCATGCCAATGCCACTCCAAGTGTGGACGGCTTTATGAGTGCGGCCGATAAAGGGAAGTTGGATGGCATTCAGGCGGGAGCCAATAACTATACACATCCGGCAACACATCCGGCTTCGATTATTGCTCAGGATGCCAACAACCGCTTTATGACAGATGCAGAGCGGACAAAGTTGTCAGGAATTGCTGCTGGAGCGAATAACTATACGCATCCGGCGACGCATCCGGCTTCTATTATTACGCAGGATGCCAGCAATCGTTTTATGACAGATGTAGAGCGTACTAAACTTTCTGGAATCGCTGCTGGGGCAAATAACTATACGCATCCATCGACACATCCAGCTACAATTATTGTCCAAGATTCTAATAATCGCTTCGTGACGGATACAGAGAAATCAACCTGGAACGGTAAGGCAGGTACAACTGTTGCTACGATATCAGCTAATGGATTAATGTCAGCGGAGGATAAGCAACTTAGTGCTAACCGTAATGGGTATGGAACTACAGCGGGTACAGGGTCGGCTTACACATTGTCACTGAATCCTGCACCAATGGGGTTAGTAGAGGGACTGCGTATTACAGTCAAAATTCATGTTGCCAATACTGGAACTGCCACAATTAATGTTAATGGGCTAGGTTCAAAGTCTATTCTAAAGGGAAATGGAAGTACATTGTCATTAGGTAATCTAAAGCCTAGCTCCGTATACTCGCTTGTATATAATGGAACGGCTTTTATATTACAGGGTGAAGGAGGTGATTACTATATAGGAGATACGATTAATTCTGCAAATTTAATAAAAACAGGAGAGAGTGCGATCGAATTATGGTCTAATACAGGGACTCTCAAATCGGAAGATATGGCTCTGGATTTGTCCGGTAATATTTATGTTGCATATTCCGGATCGTCTGGAAGGATCACTAAAATGAACTCAAATGGAGTTGAGATTTGGTCCAATATCGATGTACCTGAAGCATATGGTATAAGTGTAGCAGCGTCTGGTTACGTATATAGTACGCATAATCTAGATTCTGGAAAGACATTGCGAAAATTGAACCCGTCAGGGGATGAAGTTTGGTCAAATTCACTTATACCAAAGGGATATAAAGTTGTAGTAGATGCCTCTGAAAATGTGTATTGTAGTTACAATTTAAAAACCAGTGGAGGAAAGACACTTCAGAAATTGAACTCATCAGGAACTGAATTATGGTCCAAATATGAAACCACACATGGCGGGCAAGTTGCAATAGATTCTTTTGGGAATGTATTTATAGCACAGCAGGCTAACTTTGGATCATTCAAAAAATATACCTCCAATGGATCGTTGGTATGGTCATTTGATGCTGGAGGTGGAAAGATGGGAGCTTCTGTGGCTACTGATACGGAGGGAAATGCATATTGTGGGGTTTTTTCCTTTAGTAGTCTTGACCCTTTTAGAAAAATAAGTCCATCTGGAACAGTGATATGGACTAAATCTTTGGTTTTAGTAAAGAAAACTGTAGTAGATACTACAGGTAATATATATTGCGGTATGAATTCTTCTACCTCTGATGGTTTAAGATATTTTATTAAATTTGATTCAATAGGAAATGAAATATATACGATTCGAGAAAATGCCTCAATAGGTGGAATGGCACTAGATAAAGATAATAATATAGTTCAGTCATTTTCTAATCACAGTGGAAATAAAAGCGTTAGCAAAATGAAACCAATCGATTACTATAAAATAAATAGTTAAGGAGAAATTACAAATGACAAAGCTACTTAAAGGACAAATTATAAATGAAGAGAAAATGATAGTTCAAACCATTTATAATTTAGATGCAGTTGAGAACAATTCTATTGATATAGCAACAGGTGTAGTTGTAGATTCAGAAATTGATTTCCCTGAGCCGAAGACTGGGAAAGGTTATATATATTGTGTGAACCCTCAAACGAAAGAACAGTGGTTTGAGGAGTATAATAGAAAGCTCACAAAAGATGAACAAATTGAGCAGCAGTTTGCAACACAACAAGCAATTATTGATTCATTAATTTTGGATGTATTGGAAGGAGGTAAACAAAATGTTTGAGAATCTTAAACGATTATGGGAAGAGGGAAAGTTAACAGAAATTCACTTAAATAACGCGGTTATTAAATCATGGATTACTCCACAACAGCGAGATGAGATCACAAAAAAAAATACGGAAGACTTCGTGTAATCGAAGTTTCTTTAGAGGGGAGGTATTGAAATTAATTCTAGTTTATAAAAAAGGAGACGATAGTATCAATCATTTGAAAATCGCCCTGGACGCCGGGCACGGCCCCGACACACCGGGCAAGCGCACGCCTGACGGCAGCATGCGCGAGTTCCAGTTCAACAGCGCGGTGGCCAGGTACGCCGCTGAACTGCTCGCGCAATGCCCTGGCGTGCAGACGCTATTCACGCACGCTGCAGACGGCAGCCGGGATGTGCCGCTCAAGGAGCGGACGGACCGGGCCAATAGCTGGGGAGCAGACCTGCTGGTGTCCATCCATGCGAATGCCAGCGGGGATGGCTGGAGCAACGCAGAGGGGATCGAGACGTTTACGTACTCGGTCCCCTCTGCTGCTTCCACCAGGCTTGCCCAAACCATCCAGTCTGCCTTAATCGCTTCTACCGGTCTGCGCGACCGGGGAGTCAAGATAGCCAACTTTCACATGGTACGCGAAAGCAAAATGCCTTCCGTGCTGCTTGAATGCGGCTTTATGACGAATCAGCAAGAAGCGGAATTACTAAAATCGGACGCATACCGCCGGAAATGCGCAACTGCCATTGTCTCAGGAATAGCCAAAGCCTGCAATTTCCATGTTCCTTCTCAACCAGAATTCAACATCCCGGATAAACCCGCAACACAGATTCCACAGAATCCTGTTCCAAATCCAGACAATTCGTCTAAAAAAACTGAATTTTCAGACGTAAATGCAGGAAGCTGGTATGAATCCGCGATTCAACGGATATCTTCGTCTGAAATTGGCCTAATGTCCGGTTATCCAGACGGAACGTTCAAGCCGGATGAGCGCGTCACCAGAGGGGAATTGGCGGTTATCTTAACGAGACTATTAAACCGGGAGGTGAAGCAAGAATGAATACTGTTTTTCAACCCTATCTTCAAACGATCGTGCTGACTTTACTGTCATTATTTGCGACCGTAGCTACCGCAGCCGTGCTGGAAGCACGAAAGAGAGTGCTGGTTTGGCTGGAAAGCCGTACGAGCAATGAACAAAGAGAACTTCTCCATGTGCTAGCGGGAGAAGCTTTTTCTTTCGCAGAGACAGTCTTCAAGGAACTGGAGGGCCCTAAAAAGCTGGAAGCCGCGTATGGCTATCTGAGTACCCGCCTGAAGGAGCAGGGCATTGAACTGAGCCAGCCGGAAATTCGCTCCGCTATCGAAAAAGCTGTGCTCGAGTATAATGCACTGAAGGCTCCTTTACTTTGAGCAAAATACGATTAATCGTGATTACTCATCATTCACCTGCTTCAGTCACTTACTTGCGGTCAAGCGGGCTTCAGCCACATTGCAAGCCGTAATTGATATAATAAAGACCCCCGATCTGTACTGTAACCGGGGACTGCGGCACGCAGGACGGACACTTATTAAAAAGTACCGTACTACGGTCACAGCTCGCTTACAGCGTCGGGGGTCTCTCTTTTAAACGATTAGTAACCTTTATAACTAGCTGTATAATTTCGTACCCGTAAAACTATTGCCGGCTTCAGCAAACTGAGCAACAGTAATCTCAAATGCTTCAAACTCTACTGATTTTTTCTAAAGCTTGTCCACTGTCTCTTTCTCTATATGTTCTTCCTTAGTAAGTCTCTACAATAAACCGCTTATTAATGTCATCCGCACTCAACTTGCCATTCACGTAATCTCTGTAATCTTTAGCCGGGATGCTAACATCGACTGCGTAGTCCTCGTCTTCTTTTTCATCATATTGATCATAGGAGATCGTCAGCAATTCAGTGCCATAGTTAAGCAACTGCCGGAATACTTTATCCAGTTGAGCGTCCGTCAACTTCTCTTCATCTTCCACATAAGTAAAAGCATAGGATTTGCCATCCTGTTCGAAAAGAGAAACGCCGTTTCCGCCCAGCTTATTGATTTCCTTCATTGCTTTCAAGCTGGAACCGGACTGGCTGCTGCCGCTGCCGGCTTTGCTCTTCACATCAACCGTCTGTTTTTTCGCATCATACGAGTAGCTTACTCCAGCCTGGTTCAGCAGATAGATGGGAATCATCGTCCGCCCATTGAGGTTAACGGCAGGCACGTCCGTCACCTTTACATTTGCACCATCTACGGTCAGTTTTATAATATCGTTTCCTTTATACGTTCCCCATAGTCCTGCCGCATGCACGACCCCTGCAAAGCAGAAGGATGCCATCAGGGTGATTGCGATTTTCTTTTTCATAATTTCACATTCCTTCGTTTTCCTCATCGGCTGAGGTATTGACTTTTTATCTTCTGTAATGAAACGATGACCCCTATGAATTCAAATGATTCTCCATTTGTATCATCCCAGGTGTTACATGGCGTGCAAGAAATCCTGGCAGATATCCGCGCACCTTTGGCTGAAGCGGGCCTACGCCCAAATATTATAATATTCTAATCTTTGTGTCATCCATCCATAGCCTATCCTACATAGGACCTATATGACCCTTCTAAATTCAGGTCCCTGCCAGACAAATATCAAGCTACCAAAAGCATGTGGTATAGTTGTAAGAGCATTTTCCTAAATTTGTCCATTCACTTCTTGAACGCATGACCTGCCAATGAATTCGAATTATTTTGATCCTGCTTCTCCACCGTTTTGCTATAGAGGCATATTCTCCATGCAACCATATCGACCAAAATAGGAGGGACCCGATGAAACGAAAATATGGGCTAAAATTATTTCTGGTCTTGGGTGCAATTCTTACCTTTTATATCCTGTACGCCGGATACCAAATCCTGTCGTTCAGCAGTCAAAATGAACTTGTTCACCGCGATGCTGCGGTTGTTCTCGGTGCAGCCGTTCTGGAGAGTGGAGAGCCTTCACCCGTTTTTAGGGAAAGAATCCGGCATGCGATATGGCTGTATAAGGAGGGCTATGCAGACAAGCTGATTTTCACCGGTGGCAAAGGGGAAGGGGCCACTGTGGCAGAGTCGGATGCAGCTAAAGCTATGGCGATGCAGCAGCAAGTCCCGGAGCAGGATATTTTGATCGAGACAAAGTCTGCCATTACAGAGGAAAATCTGCGTTATGCACAAGCGGCAGCAGCTACGGAGGGACTAAATACGTTCATTATTGTCAGTGACCCGCTCCATATGAAACGGTCAATGGCAATTGCGGAGCATCTCGGCATGGATGCTGTCTCTTCACCTACACCGACAACCATGTATCAAAGCTTCCGCACACGCGCGCCTTTCTTTCTCCGGGAGCTGTTCTTCTACATTGGCTACCAGCTTACATTGCCTTTCAGGTGAAAGATTGACAACTCCCGGACTATCAATCAGTCCAGGGAGTTTTGTTTCTATATAAAGCTGGTGTGCACTCTGCGATTCATAGATCCATAGCGTCCAGCTTCGCTCCACTATCTTTTCATCCTTGATCCTGCAATTTAATTTTTAATTCTGGGTCCTCAACTGTTAATTCTGGGTCTTCAATCTTTTCTTTCATGCTGCTCCTGCATTTTGGCATTAATTTTTTGCTCTTCAGCCTGATCCTTTACTCTGAATCCTAAAAACTTTTTTATCATAAACCCCCGAATTGCAATTCTGAGAATTTCCCAATATCTGCTTCCATTTTGTCCTTCCTTCCTAAATGAATCAAACCGCCCCATCCCAGTGACTGCCTGTGTTTTCCATTCCGCGCAGTCTATTTGTAAAAAGTTAGGATACTCTCATTTAATGTTCCTTTTATTTTATTTTAAGCTTCCATTCAGAATCGGGCTTTAAATTTAGGTACCAACGAAAGGGGGCGCGGGTATGGCTAACTAAACGTCATGCTTCAAGCAAGAGGATGCACAGGAGGTCGTTTTAGAGAAAGGTGAAAAGCCGCATAAGGTTGAACGGCACAATAATAAAAAAATCGGAGGTAATACCAATGAAAATCAATAAAAAACATGTTCTGATTTCACTTTCCCTGGCTTTATTATTAGTCGGTGCAGGCTGCTCTTCAACAACAGACCCGGCCAACGGCACAGGAACAGGAACTCCTGAGAATACAGTGCCAGGAGGCACGACCCCGGATGGAATGACGCCAGATACAGGGGCACCGGGCACGCCGGATATGACAACTCCGGACACAACGACACCTGACACATCCACAACTCCTGACACATCAACGGAGCCAGATACAATCCCGGATTCTTCGATCCCGGAGACAACACCAGGCACACCGCCAGCGGACGACAATACTTCCGGCACAGATGAACCGGACAGCAGTCTGCAGGAGGATGATCCGGCTGCTCCGGATAACGGCGCTGCCGGCGGAATTGGCAACTAACGGTTAATCAGATCATCCGCAGACTGCCTCTATGAATACCTCATATCGATATCCCAACATCTCCCAGGCAGTAAGCGCAGCCATTCTATATTATAGATGAAACTTATATAACGAGGACCTGCCCGGATGCAGGTCCTTTTTATATTTTTCGTTCACCTTCTATCCTTCTTCTGCACCTGATTAAATTTCATAAGAAAAACTAATAAATCCGAAACGCATATCTGTTGCCTGCGTACTACATTAATAGCTGAACAAGCTGTATAAACTGCAAAAGCAGCGTATTCGGCATATTAAGCGCAATATGATTTTTGGCAACTATACATTTAATTCATATATGAGCATTTTGCATTCATTCAATCAGCGGCTTTCAATAAACAACAGCTAGAACGATATGATTCTATTCGTCTATATGTTGCACCCGTCAGCGTTATCCAATTGAATGATGCAAAATGCATACATAATAAGCACAGCAAATCAGAAGGAGTGGGAGAAGAGTGAAGGGAAAGAGGATGTATGCAATGCTTTTGGCAGCGGCATTTGCCGGGACTGCTGTATTATCGGGCTGTACCCCAGCGCCGGAGGAAGCAACAGAGCAGGAGCAGCAAGAAGAGAGACAGACGCCGGTCCAGGTGGATAAGGTGAAGCAAGGCTCACTGACGCTGCAGAACGAAATGCTTGGTACGGCTGCCCCGAGCACCGCTGTCGATGTATTTCCCAAAATGACGGGGGAGCTGATTCAGCTCGACGTGAAGAAAGGGGATAAGGTAAAGAAAGGACAACGGCTTGGGGGAGTCAAGGGCAATGATCTGCGGGACCAGGTGGAACTGGATGAATACGCGCTGGAAATTGCCCAGAGTAATTACAAAGCCCTTGCACGCTCTGAGCATACAAGCGATACGGAACTGGACCAGGCCAAAATCTCCATCGAACAGGCCAAGCTGCGCCTGAGACAGTCCCGCACCCAACTGGATAATACCTCGATTACGACCCCGTTTGCCGGTGAAATCGTCAATGTGAATGGTGAATTGGGCGGGTTTGTAACGACAAGCTCACCGTTGTTCTCGATCATATCGACCGATCCAATCAAGATTACATCCCAGATCAGCGCAAGCCAGATGCTCATTTTGCAGACGAAAAACGAAGTTGAGGTTGAAATTCCCGACCTGGGCGAGTCCTACACGGCCAAGATCAGCTACCTGTCGCCACAGACGGGCGACAGCGGGTTCTACACGCTGGAAGCGAAGTTTGCTAATCCTGAAGAGAAAGTCAAGCCCGGGATGATCGCCAAGCTTGTAGTCGACCAGGAGCGACAAAAGGATGCATTGCTGGTGCCGACCGAATCCATTATTGAGAAGATGGGCCAATCCTACATATTTGTTGTTGCCGACGGCCGGGCTGTCATGAAAGAGATTGAGGTGCTGGAATCACAATCTGTCCTGTCCGCTATAAAGGGAGATGTCAAGGCCGGTGATGAGGTCGTCACTAAAGGGCAAATGACGCTTGCCGACGGCAATAAGGTCAAATTGGTTGAGGGGGCGCAAAAACCTTGAAAATAGTGGATATATCGGTCCGACGTCCGATCGGAATTTCCATGGTCGTTCTTGCGGTTATAGCCTTGGGTCTTGTGAGTCTGAAAAATCTGGCTGTCGATCTGTTCCCCAAAATTGATGTTCCGGTCGCAGTGGTTGCTACCTCCTATCAGGGAGCGGCACCGGAAGAAATCGAGAAGCTCATTACCCGCCCGCTGGAGGCTGTACTTAGCTCTATCCAGGGCATGGACAAAATATCCTCTCAATCACAGGCCAACTCATCACTCGTAATGCTGCAGTTTAAGTCTGGAACGAATCTCGACAACACACTGCTTGATATCCGGGAAAAGGTGGACCAGGTCAAGAACATGCTTCCCAAGGAAGCGAATTCCCCGTCGGTCCTGCGGTTTGATCCCCAGCAGATGCCAATCATGTCCCTCGGACTATCTGGCGGCGATCAGGCGGATCTGCAAAGGCTGGCTGAGAACCAGCTCATTCCATACCTGGAGCGGCAAAATGGGGTTGCCTCCGTATCGGCGGCAGGCGGCAGGACAAGAGAAATCCTCATTGAGCTTGATCGCTCAAGTCTCTCACGTTACGGTGTTGCCCCGGGCCAAATTGTTCAGGCGCTTAATGCAGAGAACCAGTCATCCTCAGCAGGCAGTGTAGTCAAGGGCCAGCAGGAGATGCAGATTCGAGTCAAGGGGGAGTATGACTCGATACATGACATACAGAATACCCTGATACTGCTCCAAAGCGGTCAGCAGATCAAGCTTAGTGAGCTTGCAGAAGTGAAGGATACCTATAAAAAGCAAAACTCGCTGACCATCGTCAACGGCGAACCTGCGCTTTTGCTGTCCATCCAGAAGCAATCTGACGCCAATACAGTCGGGGTTGCAGATGAGGTTCACAAGGCGATAGCGTCCTTTGAGCAGCAGCTTCCGGAGAACGTAGAGCTGTCCGTTATGATGGACAACTCGGTGTACATCCGCCAATCCATCGATGGTGTAGTTAATAACATGCTGACAGGCGGTATTTTATCTGTATTGATTCTGCTTCTGTTTTTGCGCAGTTTCCGCTCCACGCTTGTTATCGGAATTGCCATTCCGATTGCAGTAATCTCGACCTTTACCTTAATGTATTTTACCGGCCAGTCGCTGAACATTATTTCAATGGGCGGTCTCGCACTCGGAATCGGGATGATGCTCGATTGTTCCATTGTTATCCTGGAAAATATCGTCGTACACCGCAGGCGCGGCGCGTCCATTATAGAGGCAGCCAAGAATGGCGCATCAGAGCTTGGCTCGGCAGTCGTAGCGGCGACGGTAACCAGCTTGGTTGTATTTTTGCCGATTGTATTTGTACAGGGAATTGCTGCAGATATTTTCAAGCCGATGGCTTTGACTGTTGCATTCTCTCTAATAGCCTCGCTAGTCGTTGCAATTACACTGGTACCGATGCTGTCATCCAAGCTTATGACAGGTCCGGTGAAAGAGCGGAAGCCGAGTCTCTTCGAACGCGGGCTTGGCGTGCTGGTCCGGTTCTATAAGAACAGGCTGATATGGTCGCTTAAGCACCGGAAGACGACAGTAGCGCTCGTTGTTTTCCTCATGTTTGGAAGCCTTGGACTCACGCCGTTAATCGGGATGGAACTGATGCCTTCAGATGATCAGGGACAGTTCACCATTAATGTTACCACTCCAACAGGATCGCGTCTGGAAGAGACCAAAGAAGTGACCGATCAGGTTGAAGCATTGCTTGCGCCTCACAAGTCCATTGTCAAAACCGCTTCTCTCTCCCTTGGGGGCGGAGACTTTATGGGTGGAGGCGGCAGCACTAATAAAGCTACCTTTAATATCGAACTGATCGGCTCAAGCGAGCGGGAGATGTCCACCCGTGATCTGGTAAGCAGTCTTAGCCAGCAGGCGGGGCAAATTCCGGGAGCGGAAATTTCCGTCTCGGCAATGGAGACCGGATTCAGCGCAGGAAGCCCGATCCAGATTCAGGTTAACGGGCAGGATCAGGACGTTCTCACAGAAATTTCCGAGCAGATTGTCTGGCTCATTTCCGACATTGAAGGCATTCACGATGCGAAATCCTCTTCACAGGAAGGCAATGAAGAGCTGAATATTATTGTGGACCGCTCAATGGCTGCGCAATACGGCTTGAGCTATCAGCAGGTCACCAGCGAGATTCAGCTGGCCATGAACGGGCAGTTGGCTACCCAGCTTAGGGAAGAGGGCGATGAGTTCGATGTGAGAGTTGTCCTTCCAGAGGATGAACGCGCGGATCTGGCAGCTCTTAGCCAGCTTCGCCTGCAGACGCCGGGCGGACAATATATCCCGCTGTCGGCTGTGGCTGAATTCAAGCAAATTCAGGGACCTGTACTCATTCAGCGGGAGAACCAGCAGCGGCAAATGAATGTAACCAGCGATATCATTGGCCGGGACCTTGGAGGTGTGGCAGCTGATGTGGAACGCACGCTGAAAGGGATGAACTTCCCGGATGGCTACAGCTATTCCATGGGCGGAGACGCTGAGGAGATGATGAAATCCTTCATCGATTTGGCGATTGCAATCGTGTTCTCGATCTTCCTTGTCTATGTCGTAATGGCAGTTCAATTTGAATCTCTGCTCAATCCTTTCATCATCATGTTCTCCGTTCCGACCTCATTGGTCGGGGTTATGATCGGCCTGTTCATTACAGGAACCGCACTCAGCCTGCCGGCCTTAATCGGGTTGATACTGCTCGTGGGGGTTGTCGTCAACAACGGGATTGTGCTTGTCGATTACATCAATATATTGCGGAAAAAAGGAATGGAGCGCTACGAGGCCATTATGGAAGGAGCACCGAGCCGGGTTCGTCCGATTCTAATGATGACCTTAACGACCGTGCTTGGAATGACGCCGCTGGCGCTTGGTATTGGAGAAGGCTCCGGCATGCAGGCGCCGCTGGCGATCGTTGTTATTTTCGGTCTCTTGTTCTCCACCGTGTTCACCCTTATCTTTGTACCGGTCGTATATACGATCTTTGATGATTTCAGCAACTGGCTCAGACGCAAGCTGACGCGCAAGCAGAAGCAAGGCAATCAAACGCCTGCACTTGAGACCTAAGCAGCTTCATCCATGATTTAAATTAGTAAAACAGCGGACGGCTTTCAAGTAAAGAACTTGAAGCCGTCCGCTGTTTTTTCACGCTTGTATTTCTCCTCACATAAGATGGATAAAAGCTGATATTTAGGGAGTGAAAATTTATGCCGCTCATCCCGAATTTTCCGAATAATCTCTTGGCGGAGCACCGCAATTGGCATCATGCGCACCATAATGTTGATGTGGAAAATCCGCCTGCCGGATACGGGGAGGATTTTCTGAGATTTCACCGGCAATATATTCGCAAAGCATTGGCATGGTATAACGGACAGGGCTATGATCCGGCTCTGGTAGAGCCCTGGAGAGTTGTACCGGAAGCGATTCGCCGTTCATCCTGCTACAATATTGAAGCTGAACAGCGGATTATCAACTCGCCTGAGTCATTTGCCACCGCGGATGAACTCGGGCGGTATCTGGAATCCATGTATCTGCATAACTGCATCCATCAGCAGGCGGCCCTATTATACCGCGAAGAGGACCTGAATGATTTTGATGTTGCGCCGCGCAGCACCGTCTTTTATCAGATCCATGGCATGATTGACCGGTGGTATGCCAACTGGGAAGCGGCTCATGGCATGCGTTCTTCCCAGAGAGGATCAAGCCGTTCTAGACCGTCTGCCCGTGCTGTGACAGCGCGCGGAACATCCCGGAGTAGTAAGCGTAAGGGCGGGGAACAAATTCCGCTGCCCGCACCTGCCGTTGAACAGGCTGCAAGCCTCCGGTATGGACAGCTTCCATCCCATAAGCGGATACGGCGTCCAGCTTCCCCTCGAACAGGGCGATCATTGCGTCCAGGTCAGCCTCGAATATCCCGGCCACTTCTTCTGTCTGAAGTTCAAGCGAGGCCAGAGGGGTCCCGCACACGTAGCCGAAGACGTGGCTGAGCTCACGGTCAATGAACGAGGCACCCCGCACCTGTCCCTCTAGTTGATCCCGGTATTCCCCGAGCTTGAACAGGTCGCTGAAGGAGGCGCGGATGCCCAGCTCCTCCTCCAGTTCACGGGCCCCTTCACGGATAGTCTCTCCTGCACTCAAATGCCCGGCCGCCGTGATATCGAAGAAGCCCGGGTACGTATCCTTGTCCGACTGGCGGAGCTGGAACCAGACATAGATGCGGTCTTCCCGCTTGTGCATCACCCAGCAGTGAAAGGTCTGATGCCATAATCCCAGACGGTGAACTTCTTCGCGGGAGGTGGTCCCTATATAGTTCATTTGCTCATCATAATAATCGAATATCTCGCTCATCTTGCCTGTTCCTCAGCAAGCTGAGAAGTACAGTGGCCGCAGCGTGTAGCTTTAAGCGGAATTTCCGACAGACAGAACGGGCACTCCTTGGTTGCCGGCTCCTCTTCTGCGGCGGGCTCTTCCTTTTTACGGTGCAGACTGTTAATCGCTTTGACCAGGATAAAAATACAGAACGCGACAATGAGGAAATTCAGAATAACATTCACGAACTGTCCATAGGCAATGACAGGCACGCCGGCTTCCGCCGCTTTCGCCAGTGATATATGCTTGCCGTCGACCATTGATCTTTCCGGCTCCAGGCTAATGTACAGGTCTGTAAAGTTGACATTGCCAAGCAGCATCCCGATTGGGGGCATGATGATATCATTTACTACGGAGGTTACAATTTTGCCGAAGGCTCCTCCAATGATAACACCGACTGCCAAATCGATGACATTGCCACGGACGGCAAATTCTTTGAATTCTTTTAGCAGCTTAGACATGGCGCACTCCTTCTTCCACGATAATTTAATAGGCAGCTTCAGCTCAAGCAGCAAAATAATTGCTCATGTCTGATCAGGCTGCCGCCCATAACAAGTTCCACGCCCCCGTCTGTAAAGCCTCCCTCCACTATTAAAATAGTTCAACAGGCTTACCTGGCAGAGCATGGATTGTATTATTATAACCGATTTTTGCATGACCCGAATCAGAGTAAAGACAGCCGTTGATTCTTCACTGTCTGCACCGTACACCGCTATACATAAGGGAAGGCAAGTGCTCAGGTATGCGTAAAAATGTCATATGACTTTTTTCGCCAATAATCGGATGAAAAAAAGGGTTTTATGGAAAATTTGTCGAAATTCAAACCCATTCCGATATGTGAGGTGGTAGATAAGGGGAATGGGGAACTACTTCAACAATGGCGGCCTTTTCTTCACCATGTTAACCTTGACGATTAGCGCATTGGCGTCCTTTACAATGTTCCAGCTCATCGGAAATTTATCCCGTTCAAATGGCAGCGGAAAGCTCCAATGGATGTTTGGGGGATCTGCGATCTTCGGACTGGGACTGGCTGTCGTCAATTTCCTGGTGCTGCTGGCTTCCGATACGATGATCATTATTGACCGCCGCATGCTGCTGCTTCTGTTAATCGGCATAGGTATGACTTTTGTTTCCCTGGTTATATATTTGAGCAGCCGGTCGATGGTATTCCGGATTGCCTCAAGCGGCTTGCTGCTGGCAGCAGCCAACTGCTCTATGTTCTACTACAGTGTCATGATTGCGCCGCTGGATCGGTTTGCGACGGATGACGTGCTCGTCATTTTGTCGTTTTTGTTGAGCTGGGGGACGGCATGCTGTGCCTTTTACTGGTATGAACGGCGCAGCAGCAGAGAGCTGCTCACCAGCAGCCTGCTGCTCGGAACATCAGTCATGATCGTGCAGGGGCTGGGGCTGGAGGCGATTACGGTCGAATATACACAAATTATGACCGCAGACCGATTGAATGAAAATATGATGCTGCTCTCAGCCATGATGGGTGTGGCAACGCTGCTTGTCATCGCTTTTAGCCTGATGATTGGCTATGCCAACCGGAGGCTGGGACAGGCGGATGAGAAGTACAAGCTGCTGGTGGAAAATTCAATGGATACTATCGCCATCTTCAGTGAAGGCGAATGGGAATATGTCAATCAGTCCGGTGTCCGGATGTTTGAGGCAAGCCACCAGGAGGAGTTGCTGAACCGCTCGATTTTTGATTTCCTTCATCCCAAGCACCATGCAGCGGTAAGGCACAGGCTGGAGGAAGCGCGTACAGACGGCTCTCACGGGCCAGTCGAACAGGAATGGTATACGATGAAGGGCAAGCTGATTCATACCGAGGTTGTGGAGACACCCACGATGCTTTCGGGCAAATTTGCCCTGCAAATTATTATCCGGGATATTTCCGAGCGGAAGAAAAATGAGGAACTGCTGATCAATTCGGAGAAGCTGTATGTCGCCGGACAACTGGCAGCGGGAATTGCACATGAAATACGCAACCCGCTCACCTCGCTTAAAGGCTTCCTCCAGCTTATTATGTCCGGCAAAGATACGAACCCGCACATCCAGGAGATTATGAAGTCGGAGCTGAACCGGATCGAGTCCATTGTCAGCGAGATGCTCATGCTGTCCAAGCCGCAAGTATACGAGCTGAGCCGCAGGAATATCAGCCAGATCATGAGGGACACGATTACATTGCTGGAAGCGCAGGCGATCCTCTATGATATTGAGCTGGAGGCCGAATATGATGAGGAGGCACTGTGGATCTACGGCGTGGAAAATCAGATCAAGCAGGTATTCATTAATGTGCTCAAAAATGCCATTGAAGCCATGATGGACGGCGGCAAAATCAATATCAGGTGTTTTCTGGAGGCTGGTGAGGTCAAAGTGCAGATCCGGGATCAGGGGCCGGGCATTAACAAGGAAATGCTATCCAAGATGGGGCAGCCTTTTTATACGACCAAAGACAAAGGCACCGGGCTGGGCCTGATGGTCAGCTACAAAATTGTGGACAACCATCAGGGACGCATTGAAGCCGACAGTGAAATCGGAATCGGAACGACATTGCTCATTGCGCTTCCTTACGCACAGGAGGAAATGTAAGCCTCAAATGAGTTATAATAAGAGCCAGGAGAGATTAACAGGAGGTTAAAAATTGTATGACAATCGGAGCCCGAGTGCTAAAAACCGGACTGGCGGTTGCCCTGGCGATATTTGTAAGCGAACTGCTCGGCTTCAGTTCTCCGCTTATTGCAGCGGTGGCGGCAATCTTTACGATTCAGCCGTCTATATATCGGTCATGGAAACAAATACTTGATCAGCTTCAAGCCAATCTGATTGGCGCAGCTATTGCGCTCACAGCCGTCTATTTAATAGGCAGTACGGCAATTGCCGTCGGGCTTGTATGTATTCTGGTCATTATTATTACGATTCGTCTCAAAATGGAAAGCGCCATCGGCTTGACGCTGGTGACAGTCGTAGCCGTCATGGAGGCTCATTCCGGCGGATGGTGGTATGCCATTCTCCGGCTTGCGATGGTGCTTACAGGAATGGGGGCGGCCTTTGCAGTCAATGTGCTGCTGTTTCCGCCGCGGCCAAGACGGCAATTCAACGAGCAGGTGCATGAAGCCTTTAATCGAATGTCCCTTTTGCTTCGGACAGCGATCTCCAATGAGATGAAGGAGCAGGTGTACAGTAAGGAAAAGGAGAAGCTTCATACGACACTGCGCAAGCTGGAAGAACGGTACAGGCTGTTTGAGGAGGAGCGCGCAGTGACCGCAAGCAGCAAGCAGAGCCGGGGCAGGCAGCTGCTTGTATCCAAGCAAATGATCAAGTCTCTGCAAAAGGGAATGGATTTGCTGGATGTGGTAGAGGAACATTATTTCGGGGCTCCGGGTGCGGAGGAATGGGCGGCCCGCTTTGACCGACAGATTGAAGCGTGGACGAAATACCATGAGCAAATCCTGCTTAAGGCTGAAGGCAAAATGAAATCAGGGATGACCATTTTGCCGGATGAACAGGAGGATGACAGCTTCCGTTCCGAGCTGCTTTGCTTTATACACAATCAGCCGGACGGGCGCAAGCCCTTTGTATTTGTCGGCGCATCGCTGATGGAATATGCGTATCATCTGCGCAGGCTGGATAAGCTGATTGAGCAGGTTAATCAGCGTGCAATGCCAGAAGAAGACTAGTTCTTCAAAAACCAACTGTTCGAGAGCAGCTTCTTCTATATAAGCAAACCCCGGAACTGCGGTAAGCGCGGTTCCGGGGTTCTTTGCCTTATCTGTCGCCCCGTTTCAGATGACGGCGCGGATGTGTAATTTTGAATTCCTTCTCGGAATCCTTTTTTGGCACAAGCCGCGGGTCCGTTTCCCCGTCATGATGGTTATCGAAATGATATTGGGTCAGTTTCCACTCTGTTGAGCCCATAATCAGATCGGCAGGGAAGGTATCGCCACGGTTCAATTCCTGCTCGCGTCCAGCTTCATTTTCATAGACACCGTCAACCTCGACTTTTTCTCCTGTGACCGGCTCCATATCATAATGATTTACTTTCCTGCTCATGATAGCCTCCTTGTGGGTAGAATGAAGTCAGCTTTATAAGCCATGCTTGGGGACAGCAGCACGGTCAGCCTCAGATTGCAGACGGTTGGCCTCTTCCTTGCTGACCTTGTTGCGGTCTGCGAGGGACTGGGCTTTACTGGCGGCTTGCTGTTTATGGGATGGAAACGTGCCTGACATGCCAATCTCCTCCTTATCATGGGCATATGCTTATTAATAAGTTGCCTCAATAGCGTTCCACGAGGCAAAGCAACCTATGTACGGGAAGCAGTGGCAGCATCAGCAGTCAGGTTTGAAACCGTGTCTCCAGCCGTTTGCCGAGCAGCCACATCAGGACCAGGCCGGTAACAGCGAGTGCAATCCGCCATGGCGCATCGAATACATTGGAAATATTAAAGCTCAGCAAGGAAACAGTAGTAATCATGACACCTTTGCCCATTAGTATGGCCGTTACAAACGTGCGAAACGGGACTTTTGTCAGCCCGGATGCGATATTAATAAGGACAGAAGGAGAGAAAGGGAAGCAGGCGAGAATGAAAATGGGTGTAAAGCCGCGTTTTTCAATCCAGTTAAAAAATTTCGCACTGGCCGGGAATTTGCGCTGCAGCCAGCCCTTAAAGCCGCCGCCCAGCTTGCGGGAAAGCCAGAACACCAGAATACAGCCGCAGCACACACCGGCCCATGAATATAGAATGCCAAGACCGAGTCCATAAATATTCGCGTTCGCCGCAATAATAAGCAGCAGCGGCAGGAAAGGCAGCAAGGACTCCAGAAAAGGTGCTGCGATGCCTGGAATCGGCCCGAGCGCTGAAAAGCTTTCCAGATATTGTTGAAGCTGCTCCGGCCTCATTTGCTGGACTTGGTCGATCCACTCTTTAATTTGACTCACGCATACCTAACTCCATTCCTACCTAGAATTTTGTTCTTGATGGCCCTCGAAGGCCCGGAAAGGGAACCATAAATAAAACAGTCCGATAATACCGAACAAGATGGCGCTAATCATGACCACGGATGTTTCTCCATTGGCTGATGCCAGCATGCCGCCCAGAACAGGGCCTATCATAACGCCAATGCCTTCAATGGTGGAGAAAACACCCCACCCGAGTCCCTGCTGGGAAGGAGGCACATAGGACGCCAGCAGCGCGTTCCAGGCAGGAAGCAGCGCCGCATAGGATAGCCCCAATATGGCTGCAAGTACGATACATTCCCAAATCGGCGGCTTCCAGGTCAGCATGTAGACCGTGATGGCAAATAGTGAAAACCCGAGCACCAAAAACCACTTTTTGCCGCCAAGCTTGTCAGCAAGTTTCCCCATCGGCATGAGCCCGAGGACGGTGCACAGCCCGCCGGCCATCAAAATAAAAGAATACTGGGTATTCGTAATCCCGAGCTGCTTGTTGGCGAAGCTTGGCAAAATCGGTACCAGCATACTGGCTCCGGTCGTCTGCAGGATCATTCCCGGCAGCAGCAGCTTCATTTGTTTAAGTTTTTCCTTCAAGATCACAACCTGTTCCTTGAACGGAATCTGCTGGACCTTGCGCAAAGTCTTGTTGCTGATCATGAGTGCCAGCAGCCATGCCAGCAGAGAAAGGCCGGCCAGCAGATAAAAAGTAAAGGCCGGACTGAAATCGAGCAACATATTGCATACGACAGGTCCTGCACCGAGTCCGATAAACCATAGCGTGTATAAATAGCCCATTTGCGTGGCGCGATGTTCCTCCGTCACTTTGGTCAGGCAGACAATCCACACCGGCGAGATGCCAATTCCGTAAATGGCCGAGGCTGCGATGAACAGGAAAGGAAGCCCCGCGAAACCGAGAATAATGACGCCGGCCAGACAAATGAGCAGTCCCAGATGGACCACGAACCGGACGGAGAACCGATCGAGCAGGTAGCCGATCATTAGCTTGAGACCCGTATCCGTCAAATAGTGCGCCGTAATCGCAATCCCGATAATATCCAGCGATAATCCGAGCTGCTTGGCCCCATAGATGGGCAGAAAGCTGATCAGCATGGCCCCGCGGACAAATTCGACGAGCAGCACAATAGCCGAGAGCAGCAGCATTTCAGGACCAAACCAGCTGTTGCGGTTTAATTTTAGCATGAGTAGAGAACTCCTTTGCTCTGGGGAGCTAATCGTTTTTTGTACATAGCCGGGACCCATAAAAATAAAAACGTATCCCTTTTCTTATTAGTTTCACCATTATTAACAATTTTTAAAGAATGCCTTATCCGGAATTCTGCCATAAATCATGAATTAGCCGGAGGCGGGTCAAGCTTTTCTCTATTTAATAGAGTATAATGGAATAACATGGATGGTGAAAAGAGGCTGGACAAGCTGTGAAGCTCTGTATCGGTATATTGCGCCTTTCTATGTAAACCCTTTTTTGAATTTGAATTTCAAAAGCAAAGGAGTAGAGGATGACCATGCAATATACTACATTAGGCCGTTCGGGCTTAAAGGTAAGCCGTCTTTGTTTGGGTACGATGAATTTTGGAGTTGATACATCAGAAGAGGATGCTTTCCGCATTATGGATGCGGCGCTTGACGCGGGCATTAATTTTTTTGATACTGCGAATATATATGGCTGGGGCGATAATGCCGGGAAGACGGAGAAAATTATTGGCCGCTGGTTCAAGCAAGGGGGAGGCCGCCGCGCCAAGACGGTGCTTGCAACCAAGTTCTACGGGGATATGAATGACAAGGATGACGGCCCGAACAGCGGTCCGGGATTATCAGCTTACAAACTGCGCCGCCATCTGGAAGACTCATTGAAGCGGCTGAAAACCGATCATATTGAGCTTTACCAGATGCATCACGTCGACCGCAGCGTGAATTGGAATGAACTGTGGGGCGCCTTCGAGATCGCGGCTGCACAGGGGAAAATCGGCTATGTCGGCTCCAGCAACTTTGCAGGCTGGGACTTGGCGGTTGCCCAGGGTGAAGCGAAGTCGCGCGGGAATCTTGGCCTCGTATCCGAGCAGCACAAGTATAATCTGCTGTGCAGATTGCCTGAGCTGGAGGTGCTCCCGGCTGCGGAAAACCTCGGTATCGGCATTATTCCATGGAGTCCGCTCGACGGGGGATTGCTGGCAGGCAACCATCGCGGCGGCGGAGGCCGGAGAAGCGGCGATGCCAATCGTCTTGAAAAGCATGCCGCACAGCTCGAAGCGTTCAGCAAGCTGTGTGACGAGCTGGGTGAGCGTGAAGATACAGTAGCGCTGGCATGGCTGTTGGCAAATCCGGCTGTGACCGCACCAATTATTGGTGCACGCACGCTGGAGCAATTTGAGCGTTCGCTCAAAGCGGTAGAGCTCAAGCTGGATGAACACACCCTGAAGCGTCTGGATGAAATTTTTCCGGGTCCCGGCGGTGCTGCGCCTAACGCATACGCATGGTAAGGTTGCGTTACAATATATAAAAGAAACCGTTTCTCGTCATTTGGCAGCAGCTTTATGCTTCCAAATATATCGGGTAACGGTTTCTTTTTTAGTTTGAGGGTTGTATTGCTTCCCGCCTGCCCGAATTAAATCAGCAGATTGAACAGCAGCGGATCTTTATTTAGCTCGATGTAATGCAAGCCCTTGGCATTCATGCGGGCAATCAGCGGCTCGTAGTCGCATTTTTGTTTCAATTCAATGCCGACAAGCGCCGGACCGTTATCCTTGTTCGTTTTCTTCGTATATTCAAACCGGGCAATATCATCATCCGGTCCAAGTACATCATCCAGAAATTCCCTCAAAGCCCCTGCACGCTGCGGGAAGTTCACCATAAAGTAATGCTTGAGCCCTTCATGAACCATGGAGCGTTCTTTGATCTCCTGCATCCGGTCGACATCATTATTGCCGCCGCTGATGACACAGACCACGGTTTTGCCTGCAATTTGATCACGGTACTGCTCCAATCCGGCTATTGCAGTAGCTCCGGCAGGCTCTGCGACAATCGCATTTTCATTGTACAGGTCAAGCATTACGGTGCAGATTCTGCCCTCTGCAACATCAATGACATCACTAAGGCTGCTGTTGCAAAGGTCAAAGGTCAAATCGCCCACACGCTTGACTGCCGCCCCGTCTACAAACTTATCAATCTCTGCAAGCGGAGTTACTACTCCGGCAGCCCGGGATGCTTTCATGGAAGGCGCCCCTTCAGGCTCAACACCGATTAATTGAACTTCAGGCTTCACCATTTTCACATACGAGCCGATACCTGCTGCCAGACCGCCGCCACCGACGGTTACAAAGATATAGTCCGGCGTCTCTTCCGACTGCTCCAGGATTTCCATCCCGATGGTACCATTACCGGCGATAATCTTCGGGTCATCAAACGGATGAATGAACGGCATCTGTTCCCGCTCACTGGCAGCAATTGCCTCGGCATAGGCATCATCAAAGGTGTCTCCTACCAGAATGACTTCAACCATATCTCCGCCGAAAAATCTCACCTGATGAACCTTTTGCCGCGGTGTTGTGCTAGGCATATAGATTTTGCCGGGAACGCCAAGCGTTTGACAGGAATAAGCCACGCCCTGCGCATGGTTGCCGGCACTGGCACAGACAACGCCTTTCAGCTCTTGAGAGGCCAACAGGGATTTCATTAGGTAATAGGCGCCACGGATTTTGAAGGAGCGGACAATCTGAAGATCCTCGCGCTTGAGCAGCACGCGGCAGCCATAGCGTTCAGACAGGACTCTGCTATGCTGAAGCGGGGTGCGGATAATGACATCTTTTAATAAATGCTGGGCGAATACGATTTCTTCCAGCGTCACTTTTGGTTGTGTATACGGTTGATCCATGAAGATTTCCTCCTGCCATATAAAAATAAAAAATCCCGTCCCTCTTAAGGGACGAGATTGAATGCTCGCGTTACCACCCTGGTTCCACCACAGTCCCAGACAGTATGCCGGGGCCGCTTCGGCTCTTTAGCACGTACATGCATACGTGCTCCTGCTAACGGTGGAGGTCCGTCCGCGGCTTACTTCCAGAGAATGCACAGCAGCGCTGCAAGCAACGATTTGCTTTCCTCAGTTTCAGTACGGATTCTCAGGGAGGATATTCATCTGCCTGCAACCGCCGGGTTTCAGCTTGACCGGCTCTCTGTGGATTGCATGGGGGCATGACGTTTTTTGTTCCCGTCAATGAATGTAGTGATTTACACCTTTTATACTCCTGTCCGGCGTAAAAGTCAACTCTTTTATTGAGAACCATACTCATTTAGAAGAAAAGCTATAGTCATGAAATCATGTGAAGACGATTTATATGACGGCAAAAAAGGGAGGCTTCATGATCCAATCCAGCTCACCCTGAAGTGAGGCTTTATTCCTTATGATTGAGTATAGCTTTTAATTGTGTGATTACACGATCCATTTGCTCGTTGGTGCCGATTGAAATCCGCAGTTTATCCCGGAGCCGGTCGGCATTGAAATAGCGGACATATATTTCTTGCTCCATGAGCCGCTCTGTCCATTCAAAGGCAGTTAACCGGCTGTCTGCAGGAGGCGTACACAGGACAAAATTGGTCTGTGACGGGAAGACTGTAAAGCCAAGTTCCGCAAGCTGCCTGCTGAATGCATCTCTCGTTTGGCGAACAGCAGCCGCACTGCTCTTCATATATTGCTGATCCTTCAATGCAGCCAGTGCTAAACGCTGGGTAAGTGTATTCAAATGATAGCTGTTGCGCCCCTTGTCGAACGCTGAAATAAGGGAGCTGTTGCCGAGTACATAGCCAACACGGCCGCCGCATAGCGCATACGCTTTGGAGAAGGTCCGCATCACAAGCAAATTGGGCAATTCACGGATGAGCGGAATGACAGACTCATCGGTTTCTACGAATTCCATATAGGCTTCATCTACCACAACAAGCCCGTCAAACCCTCTGGCAAGCCGCTCTACCTCGGATGCAGGCAGCAGCAGGCCGGTAGGGGCGTTGGGATTGACCAGTACGATGGCGTCAGCATTACAAGCCAGCAACTGATCGATATCGATAGAGAAGTCTTCTGCCGTCGGCATCCGGATCACTTCCGACTGGAAGCTTGCAGCTACATTCTCATACAAGGCAAAGGAAGGGTATGGAATGGCAACACGGCGCTGCTCGCCGATCAAGGTTCTGAACAAGAGGCCAATCAGCTCACTGGAGCCGTTGCCGCAAAAGACCTGGCTGCTCTCAACCTCGTACAGATCGGCCAATGCCTGTCTTAGCTCTGTACATTGCGGGTCCGGGTAGCAGTGCAGGATGTCGGCGGGTGTATGCTGCAAGGCAGCAAGGACTTCTGGCGAAGGCGGATAAGGACTTTCGTTCAGGTGGATACGGATGGCCCGTTCATGATCCTTAGGCATTGCGCCGGATTTATAGGGCTCAAGCTTGTCTATATGAGGCAGTACATAGTTCATAGCAATTCCTCCTTCTGAAATAAGGTGATAGCGGCCGGCTGGCCTCAATGTTAAGATAAATACTAACGGATAATTGACATTATTAAAATATACAGAAATGCAATAAATCAAATGACAGATAAAGAGGGGATTACAAATGCTCGAGATTACACCTTCCCTGCAAGAGAACGGGGCAGAGCCGTTATTTATGCAGCTGTACCGCTATCTGCGGGAAGAATTGCTCAAGGGCAATATCCCGTCCGGCACAAGGCTGCCCTCCATACGAACGCTGGCCGGGCATTTGCAGCTAAGCCGGACACCGGTCGCTCTGGCATATGAGCAGCTGCTTGCAGAAGGATTTATCGAAAGCAGGCCGCGCAGCGGCTATTTTGCGGCTGTACTGAAGACCAACGGTACCGGAACTGACGCTGGCAGAGGGGCTGCGCCCGCACTGTCAACGCTTCCGCCGAGAGCGTATCATGCGCCTCACCATGAACAGCCGGCCTTTGATTTTGGGTATGGCAGCGTAGATATCGGGCAGTTCCCGATTACGAAATGGAGAAGATGGATGAACCGCTGCATCCAGCAGGAGGGCGGCCGTCTGCTGCTCTACGGTGAGCTCCAGGGAGAGGAGGAGCTGAGGGAAGAGATTGCCGCTTATCTGCATCAAACCCGCGGCGTCCGCTGTCTCCCCGAGCAAATTATTGTTGGCGCGGGGACGTATCATTCTCTTGATCTGCTGTTCCAGCTGCTGGCGGAAGACGTGAACCGGATGGCGGCGGAGGAAGCGGTCAATGACGGGGTGAAGGCGTTGCTTGGACGATTCCGCTACCCGTGCATTCCGCTGCGGCTGGAGAAGGATGGTGTCAGTATTGAAGATGTCAAGCAAAGCGGTGCGCAGGCAGTATATGTGACCCCTTCGCATCAGTTTCCATTCGGCATGACCCTGTCAGCAGGCAAAAGAATGGAGCTGCTGCAGTGGGCGCAGCAGACAGGCGGGTATATCATTGAAAATGATTATGACGGGGAATTCCGCTATGGAGGCCGTCCAATCCCTTCTCTGCAAAGTATGGATGAGCATGGGCGGGTGATTTATATCGGCACCTTCTCGAAAATATTGACACCTTCCTTGCGGATCAGCTATATGGTGCTCCCGTTTCCGCTGCTCCAGCGGTTTCACAGCCCAGGCCATACCTATGACCAGTTGGCATCGCCGATTTTCCAGCATACGCTGTATCACTTTATGAAATCAGGGGAGCTGTCCCGCCACATCCGCAAAATGCGGACGCTGTACCAGCACAAGCAGCAGGCTTTGCTTGGACATATTCGCAGGCTGATGGGAGACCAGGCGGAAATCATCGGGGCAGGTTCAGGACTGCATATTCTGCTTCGTCTGTCTCCGGAACGTGAAGAGGAGGAGATGATCCGCTCAGCCGGGCTGGCAGGGGTAAGGGTCTACCCCATCTCGGTCTATGCGCTTGATCCGGCGCATGCTCCGTCTTCTACGGTTATGCTTGGCTATGGAGGCTTGTCCGCACAGCAGATTGAAGCTGGCATTGAGCGGCTGGCTGCTGCATGGTTTGGACAGAAACCGGAGGGCTGATTCCTGATCTTTTCATCAGGAGCCGGCCTTGGATTTGGCTTCAAAATTGACTGTGACTAGCGGCAGCATGGTCATATTGTATCTGGTTTGTCTGCTGCGTCCAGTGAGCTGATTTCTCTTCCCTTCAAAGGTGGTCTGGGCTATAATCAGGTCATGTCCACGCACATCATGGGGGAGGATTAACGATGAAGAAATTAAGACTCGTTCAACAGATTGTGAATGAAGGCGTCGTCGCGGTGCTTCGGGGGGAAACCTGGGAAGAGGTTGTAGAAATGGCCGAGCAGGCGATTGCCGGAGGCATCAAAGTCATCGAAATTACAATGACAGTTCCTTTTGCACTCAAGGCGATTGAGCAGCTGGCTGCCAAATATTCCAGCACCTCGAGTGATCCGTCGGCCTATGCAATTATCGGGGTAGGTACAGTGCTTGACGCAGAGACGGCCCGTGCCGCCATCCTTAGCGGAGCAGAGTTCGTCGTAGGCCCGTCGCTGAATCCGGCTACTGTCACACTTTGTAACCGCTATCGTATTCCCGTAATGCCCGGTGTCATGACGATCAAGGAAATACAGGAGGCGCTTGAACTGGGCGTTGATATTATCAAGCTTTTCCCGGGCAATCTGTATTCCCCGGCTATGATCAAGGCCATTAAAGGGCCAGTTCCGCAGGCGAATATTATGCCTACCGGTGGCGTCTCGCTGGATAATCTGGGGGAATGGATCAAGGCTGGAGCTGTGGCAGTCGGGATCGGCTCCGATTTGACAGCCGCTGCAGTCAAGCAGGGAGACTACTCGCTGATTGCGGATCGTGCCGCCCAATATATTGCAGCTTACAAGGCCGCCAAGAACTAGCAGGCCAAGGGCAGCTCAACTGGAATTTAGAAATTATGCAAGCAGGCAGGGACAACCATTGTCCTGGCCTGCTTTTGTTTTTATAAACTTAATGGGCCACAATCTGCCGAAGCAGTTCCAAAGTCATGCTTCTCAAACAGGATTGGATGTCGGGATCATTTTATTTTATAATAAGAGAGATCGGTTATTTATGAATTGAACGACTTGTTTTATGGCAAGAGAGGGGCTTTCAAGCATGCAGCCAATACGCTCTGAGGAGCAAAAGAAACGTGATACCGCCAATAGGCGCAGCTTTTCCTTCCGGTTGAATATCTTCTTTTTTCTGACCTTTTTTGTATTTTCCGTTCTGATTATACGTCTGGCTGTCCTACAATTTGTAGAGGGCCCGGAGCTAAGGGAGAAAGTGGCCAGCATCGGGACACGCTATGTGAAAATACCGCCGATACGCGGGAATATCTATGATCTCAAAGGAGAGCCGATTGCATATTCTACGTCTACTCAATCCCTTTACTATACGATCCAGCCGAATACCAAAGAGTCGGATGCCAAAGAGCTTGCGGAGCATTTGGCCGATGCTTTCGAGAAGTTTGGGGACAAGACTGACGCCCCGCCGCTGACCGCAGACAAAATCTTTGAGATGATGGACATCAAAGGCAGGCTGAGCTATGTGTTTGAGCCTCGTAGAATCAAGGCCGGCATTAATGAGAAGGAAATTGCCTACTTCATGGAGAACAACGACCATTATGTCGGTGTTGATATTATTGAGGAAAGCATCCGGCATTACGATAAGGACACTGTCGCTGTTCAATTGGTCGGCTACATGAAAGGCTTTAACTCTTTGTATCAGGATGAGAACGGCCTGCGCAAATATCAGGAGATCAAACAGGACAACGCCAATCGTGATCCCGTGGACCAGTATCTGGACAAAGAAAAAGTCGGATATGACGGCTTGGAACTGATGTATCAGGATGAGCTGAGAGGGAAGAACGGGGTAAAAAAATATCCGGTAGACAGCATGAGCCGCATTATCGGGCCAATGGAGCTGACTGTGCCGGAGAAGGGCAACAACCTGTACCTGACTATCGACAAGAATGTGCAGCTTCGGGCTGAGGAGGCCATCACGAATCATTTGGAGAAAATTCGCAACTCCTCCAACCCGAGAGAGCGGGCGAAATATGCAAGAACCGGTTATGCTGTAGCCATGGAAGTCAAGACGGGCAAGGTTGTGGCGATGGCGAGCATGCCGGATTATGATCCGAATGTATGGCAGGGGCCGATCAACCAGGAAACGTCCAAATACTTGCAGTATTTCATCAATAACGGAACCATTCGTACCTCGATGCCTTATTATGAAGATCCCAAGGAAGGCATGAATCATCCATCCTCACTGGTCTATCTGGGTTCTACCCAAAAGCCGCTGACAGTATTGCTGGGCTTGAACGAGAAGCTGTTTACACCGCAGACGACCTACCTTGACCGCGGTGCCTTCTACTTCGGCCGGGAAGGACATAAGACGAGCGTATCGAATGCGAGCAATGTTGCCAATGGAGCAATCCAGCCGTGGAAAGCGATCGCCAAGTCCTCGAATGCCTTTATGGCCGAGATGATCGGCAATAAGCTATTCACTTCGAAGCCGGGCAATGAGGGCCTGGAAATTTGGGACCGCTATATGGAAGAGTTCGGTCTTGGCGTGCTTACCGGCAGCGGACTGCCGAATGAATCCAAGGGTGTCAAAGACTACTTCAGCGAATCGAGCGGAAGCGCCCAGGCGGCTCTCGTGTTCGCTTCCTTTGGCCAGCAGGGACGCTACACAGCGTTGCAGTTGGCTCAGTATACGACAATGCTCGCTAACCATGGCAAGCGGCTGAAGCCGCAATTTGTGAATGAAATCCGCGATGCCAAGGGCAATCTGGTCCAGGGATACAAACCGGAAGTGCTGAACCAGGTGGATTTTCCGTCAGCTTACTGGGATGTTGTTGAGAGAGGGATGTCTCAAGTGTCCGTGCAGGGATTTGAAGGTTTCCCTTACAGCTTTAACCGGAAGACGGGAACGTCGCAGCAGGATGTCGGCAAGCGCAAGCGCGTGGAAAACGCGGTATTTATCGCATATGCGCCGGCCAATGATCCGGTGCTGGCTGTAGCGGTTGTCGTGCCGGACGGCGGCTATGGCGGCTGGGGGGCTGCGCCGATTGCCCGCAAAATTTTCGACGCCTATGACGATGAGATCGGATTGACCGGGACACCGAAAAATCCGACCAAAAGGGAAGAGGAGAGCGGGGGCAATACGGCTAATGCGCAAAACCAGCAGGTGAATAACGGGACCGCGAATGAAAATAATACGGCTGCCGGAGGAAATAACGGGGGCAATGCAGCAACAGGCCAATAACATCCTGATGCCGAGCCCATCAGCGGGCGCGTCTATGCCAGTCATGGACGCGTTTTTTTTTATACAACTAAACGCAGCTCTTCTTTCTCGAAATTGTATTACATTTCTTGTACACCGAAATCATAAAATCTGACAGACAGAGTCGATTTGTTTTATAATAGATAATAACATTCATATTTTGGTGTATAATGGTTCATTTGTATTCAAGGGAGGGAAACCATTGCAGTTTCTACGCTCAGAGGAGCAACAAAAACGCGACCTGAAAAACAGAAGGAGCTTTTCCTTCCGTTTAAATATATTCTTTTTTATCACCTTTTGCGTCTTTTCGGTATTGGTTCTCCGGCTTGCCGTATTGCAATTTGTAGAGGGGCCGGAGTTAAGAGAGAAGGTCTTCCGGTCGGGAACCCGGAATGTGAAAATTCCGCCGATCCGCGGAAATATCTATGATGTCAACGGGGAGGCGATTGCTTATTCGACCTCGACCCAGTCGCTCTATTACACGCTTCAGCCCGGTGTAAAGGAGGCAGATGCCAAAGCCATGGCAGAGCGTCTTGCCGAATCATTTGAGAGGCTCGGGGATAAGACGGATACAGATACAGAGATACTGACTCCCGAAAAGATTTTTGAGTTGATGGATATTACGGGCAGACTTACCTTTGTATTTGAACCGCGGCGGATTAAAGCGGGCATTAACCAGCAAGAAATCGCCTACTTTATGGAGAATAACGATAATTATGCAGGTGTAGAGATTATCGAAGAGAGCCTCCGCCATTATAGTCAGGATACGATAGCGGTTCAACTGGTCGGGTATATGAAGGGGTACAATGCACTCTATCAGGAAGAGAACGGGCTTAGGAAATACCAGGAGATTAACCGGGATAATTCCCAGCGCGACCCCGCTGACCAGTATTTGGACAGAGAACGGGTTGGCTACGACGGCCTGGAGCTGATGTATCAGGACGATCTGAGAGGCAAGAACGGGGTCAAAAAGTATCCGGTAGACAGCATGAGCCGCATTATCGGGCCGATGGAGCTGACTGTTCCGGAGAAGGGCAACAACCTGTACCTGACCATTGATAAAAATGTGCAGATCCGGACAGAGGATGCCATCATGGCGCATCTGGAGAAGATTCGCAATTCGTCCAACCGGATGGAGCGGGCCAAATATGCAAGAACAGCTTATGCGGTAGCGATGGAGGTCAAAACGGGCAAGGTTGTCGCCATGGCAAGCATGCCGGATTATGATCCGAATGTATGGCAGGGGCCGATTAGCCGGGAAACGTCCCAGTACTTGCAATATTTTATTAATAACGGGACGATTCGCACCTCAATGCCGTATTATGAGGACCCGGAAGAGGTGAAGAATCATCCCTCCTCCCTTGTGTATCTTGGCTCTACCCAGAAGCCGTTATCGGTGCTGGTAGGCTTGAAAGAAAATCTGTTTACAGCCCAGACCGTTTATAATGACCGGGGGGCTTTCTACTTCGGGCGTGAAGGCCATAAGACGAGAGTCTCAAATGCAAGCAATGCGGTGAACGGACCCATAAGAGCTTCACAGGCGATTACCAAGTCCTCCAATGCTTTTATGACCGAGATGATTGGCAACAGGCTGTATATGCGATCCGGCAGCGAAGGGCTTGAAATCTGGGATCGCTATATGGAAGAGTTCGGACTTGGCGTGCTGACAGGAAGCGGACTGCCCAATGAGTCCAGAGGAATTAAAGATTACTTCAGCAAAACTGCCGGTAGCTCCCAGGCGGCTCTTGTGTACGCCTCCTTCGGGCAGCAAGGTCGCTACACAGCACTGCAATTGGCCCAATTTACAGCCATGCTGGCCAATCGCGGCAAACGGATGAAGCCGCAATTTGTCAACGAAATCCGCGATGCCAGGGGGAATCTGGTCCAAGGCTTCAAGCCGGAGGTGTTGAACGAAGCTGACATTCCGACAGCTTACTGGCAGGTTATCGAGCAAGGGATGTCTCAGGTTAGAGTGCAGGGATTTGAAGGCTTCCCGTATAGCTTCAACCGGAAGACGGGAACGTCGCAGCAGGATGTCCGTCACCGGAAGCGGGTGGAAAACGCGGTATTCATCGCTTATGCGCCTGCTAACGATCCGGTGCTGGCCGTTTCTGTTGTCGTGCCGGATGGCGGCTATGGCGGCTGGGGTGCCGCTCCGATTGCCCGTCATATTTTCGACGCTTATGATGATGAGGTTGGATTGACGGGAACACCGAAGAACCCGACGAAAAAGCAGGATGTAGAACCTGATAAACCGGACCATGCGGAAGGTCAGCAGGGGAACGGCGAGACCGGGAATACGGCTGGCACTCCTGCAGGAAACAACACAGAGGGACGCTGACGAAAATTGTTCTTGTAATCCCTGTCCATGTAAATAAACCCTCCGTTGGCAGCCATGAGACATGGTTGCCAACGGAGGGTTTTGCTTGTTACCCGATAATAATATCCTCTTTTGGATAGTGGAAGTTCTGTTTGCGCTTGTTGGTGCGGAAGATGAACAGCAGGGACAGTACGCCGATCCGTCCGATGAACATGATGATCATGAGCACCCATTTGCCTTCTGATGACAGCTCCCCCGTAATGCCCATCGACAGACCGCTTGTCCCGAATGCAGAGCAAATCTCGAATATGATCGAGATGAGCGGCAGATGTGAATGCTCCGTATAGGAGAGCAGCACCGTGCTCACGATCACAATCATCGTCGCGGCTGTAAAGACGACGAAGCTCTTGATAATATCTTCCTGCTTGACCGTTCTCCGGAACACTCTCACCTCGCTGCGACCCGCCGCGTAATTGACCAGTGTAAGCAGAATGACAGCAAAGGTTGTGGTTCGGATACCGCCCCCCACACTGGATGGGCTTGCTCCGATAAACATCAGCGTTGCGAGCAGCATCTGCGTCGGGTTGCTGAAATCATTAAGATCCATCGTGTAGAAGCCCGCACTGCGGGTGGATACGGAATTGAATAGTGAATAAAACAGCTTCTCATGCCAGTTGAGGGATGCGAAATATAAATTTTTCTCCAGCAGCCAAATTCCAGCAGCTCCGCCCACGATCAGAGCCAGGAACATAATGCCGGTTATTTTGGTGTACAAGGAGAAGCGGTAATTGTTCTTCTTATTCTTAATGTATTGATAAAGCTCAATCAGCACCGGAAACCCGATGGCGCCCAGCAGTACCAGCAGCATGGTAACGATTTGCACCATATAGTCGCTCGCAAAAGTGGCCAGCGAATCTCCGTAAATATCGAAGCCGGCATTAGTGAAGGCTGAGATGGAATGAAAGACGCTGTGCACAAAACTTGTCAACCAGTCGTCATACACCCCGGCCAGCTTGAAATACACGGTCAGTATAAGCGCGCCTACGGACTCGATAATCAAGGTGAGAATAAATACAAGCTTTAGCAGCTGTACAAGTCCGGACAGGTTATTACGGTTCTGATCTACCATAATCAGTTTGCGGTAAGACAGGCTAATATTCCGGCCCAGGATCATCCACAGGAACACGCCGAGCGTCATTATGCCGATTCCCCCGATTTGAAACATGCACAGCAAGGCGATCTTGCCGAACTCACTAAAGGTTTCCCCGGTATTGACGACCGTCAATCCGGTTACACTTACTGCGCTTGTTGCTGTGAACAGCGCATCCATCCAGGAGAGGCTTGCGCCTGTTTGCCAGCTGATTGGAAGCCTCAGAATGATGGTCGACAAAATGACTGCTGCCAGGTAACCAAGCACAATAAATTGGGTGGGCGTGATCCGGTTGGAATAGGTTTTGAGCCTGAATTTCATTTCGAAAAGGTGCCTCCATCTTGTTTGAGCTAATAGCCAACAACTAAAGTGGCCAGGATTTGATGTTATCATACCTGATTTAAGGAAAAGAATCCATGAACAGGCCGAAAAGCTGTTACATCTAGATACTTTTGGTAATACTATGAATGAAAGGGGGGAGCAAGGTGGCTATATTGCCGATTCACGAACGTCTTGCCGAATTGTGGACCTTGAAGAGCACACGGGAGCTGACTGATCAGGAGAGAATGGATATGGAGCACTGTATGGCAGTGAATGCCTCGTATTGCCGGGAGCTGGCTCATCTTCGAAATATATCATTACTGGCATCCATGACAGGAGACAGCGAGTGGCAGCATGAAATCTGTTCGCAAATTGAGAAGCTGATCGGAGCACCGCCCACAACTCTCCGCTAAAATTTCATACTGCCCCATATATCTCTGGCTCCGGAACTTGGCTTCGTGCAGTTCCGGTTTTTGATATGTTGCCATGCAGTAGGCGGCATATGGCCGCTTGTCCGTTCCTTCATCCGGCGCATGCTGGTTAAGCGTCACGATTGTTCCCTGGCCAGGCTTGTCCCCGATTTTCCTGTCATAAACCCCAATACGATCCAGATACTCTCTGACAGCTTCTCCGCTTGTAATTTGCTAGCTTCAAACACATCAGCCAATCTTGCTACTCCAAGTTCAGTAATATCGATGCCGGTCTGTGCATATGCCAGTAATGGATAGGTGCTCAAGCTGCTTGATCACTTTATTGTTAAGGTTACAGCATGAAAAACAATGGCAGATTCATACGGATAAATAAAAGTTGACACTGATAATCATTATCATTTAAAATGAAAACCATGACTGAGTTGGGAGGAGGGGCGATTTTGTCAGAAGACACGCCTACTCATAAGGATTGGTACTTATTTCATTTTTCCTCTGTGAAAGTATTTGGAGAGGATGCATTGATCGCCGCACCGATGGGCCAGGGTGTGATGCGAAAATATAAATCAGGCAATTGGGAGAGTGTAGACGCCGGTCTGCCTCCGGAAACCCATGTGAACCGTCTGTACGTACAGGATGAACATTTATTTGCATGTACAAATAATGGCCTGTTTTATTTTTTTGAGGAGCAGTGGGAGCCGTCGACATTGTCCATCGGCTGTTACCAGTACAGACAAATCGGAAAGACCTCATTAGCAGCTACGCAATATGGATTATGGAGCGGGATGCGGGATCATTGGCATAATCTGGCCTACCCGAATTCAATCGTTTATGATTTTTTGTATTTGCCTCAATTCATTGTACTTGGAATGGAGCAAGGAATTGCTATATATGACCGTCTGGCAGATTCATGGATGGATCTCAAACTAGGTGCAGCTGTGACCTCTCTTGCGGTGTTTAATGGCCGGATTATCGGTGTAACGGACAAAGGGGATTTCGTCCAGGGCAATGGGCGTGGAGGGTTTGAAACCTTCAAATTCTCAAATATGTTCCTATTCTCTGTAGTGACAAAAGGGAAAAATGTGTTTCTATGTTGTGACAGGGGGCTGTATCGGCTTACGGTCATACATAACCGGATATCTTTGATATCTGTGAAACTGGGCTGTCCCGTTACGGATATAGACGCGGATGCGGACAGCTTGTATCTGGCTACCCTGTTTCAGGGTGTTCAGATGGTAGGCCAGTGAATGATGGAAGGCGAAATGATGATGAAGCCGATTCTGGATTATAAGCTCGAGGAACTGCTCCGCTGCAAATGCGGGCAGAGGGACAGGAACAAGCGGCCGCAGCTTGACTGGCGGCAGTTGTCCCAATATGCTCTTAGCCATGCGATCAAAGAGTATTTCATGCTTCCTCAGGCTGCCCGGACACCCTTAGCTATTCCATCTCTTCTGGAGCGGAGATGGACGAATCGTGAAAGTGCGTTTGAATCAAGAGCGCATTATTCCAGCGTGCAGACACGGCTTGCAGGAGAGCTTTCGATGCTGCTGCAGGAGCATGATGAAGCAGAGCCGCTGCTGCTGTTCGAGCAGTGGGAAACATTCCAGCCGGATCTGGGCCGGAAGCTGTCGATGATTTTTCAGCTGGTAACAGGCGTACATAACGGGCTCGGTGGAGCAGAGGCAGGTTATGTGGTTCATAAATATGTGGTCAATGATAACGAGGAATTAATGAATGCCTTCTGTCATTACGCCGCGGTATTTTGCAGCAGTGCCTTCTCCTCCTTGCCTGTGAGGATTGAAATTCATTCCCTGCTGACGGGGAAGACGAAGCGGATGTTTCCTGTACAGGCTTCACTGGCGCAGTCCATAGACTATTTGCGTCTTATGCTTAGTCTTTATCCGGATGAGGATAAGCACGCTAGCGGCTGCCACGGGGAATCGCAATTTGTAATGTGAAATGTTAAGATCAGCGTTGCGGGATGGCAACATTTTATTTTTTAGTCGATATTGAGAATCATTATTATTTAAAATAGATGGCACTAGCCTTTGATAAGAAGAGATGGAGGGAGACATTTGTCTACAATTATTGTTGTGTTTGCCAGTATGTCAGGCAATACCGAGGAGATGGCAGATGCTATTACGGCAGGGATTCGAGAAGCGGGGATTGAGCCGGTAGTGAAGGAAGTCATGGACACGAATGCAAGCGAGCTTGAGGCGTATGACGGAATTATACTTGGCGCTTATACGTGGGGAGACGGGGAGCTTCCGGATGAATTTCTGGATTTCTATGAGGAAATGGATGAAATCAATCTGGAAGAACGGAAAATCGCCGTGTTCGGTTCCGGCGATTCTTCATACCCTATCTTTGGGGCTGCGGTCGATATCCTTTCTGCGAAATTGGAGGAGCGCGGCGGCAAGAAGGTGCTGGACGGACTCAAGATTGAGTTGAACCCTTCTGCAGATGAAAAGCAGGACTGTATCCAGTATGGCAAGAGCTTCGTTGAATCACTAGCTTAAGGCGGTGTTGATGTGGGGATGCTGTATGAGATTATTACACGTGCAATAGATCGGGAGGAGCCGGACAGCACGGACGGCTCGCAAGAAGCGGATCTGATGCTCAAGGCCAGCCATCTGGAGGCTGAGCGGAAGCTGCGTGCGTTCTACGCCCAGGAGGAAGCAATGTCTTATGCGAACAAAGAGCGGCAATAAAGGGGGATTTCCGGTTTCGCAGCCGGGAATCCTTCTTTTATTTCGATAGGCAGATCTGGAGAACGTTCCACTTCGGCGCTGAGGCCGATTGTATGCTACAATAAGGCTAACGAAATTATGGGTGTGTTTTTACAAGCCAGCGAAGGGATATAAGAGCCAATGAATTTGCTGTCAGTTGAAAATGTAACGAAAACTTACGGGGAAAAAGTATTGTTTCAGGATGTGACGTTCGGCTTGGAGGAAGGCGACAAGATGGGTATTATCGGGGTTAACGGAACCGGTAAATCCACTTTCCTGAAGGTAGTGGCCGGACTGGAGCCGCCGGATAGCGGCCGGGTAGCAACCGGTAATCGGGTGCGTATTCAGATGCTGTCACAGAGTCCGGTATTTGACCCGGAAATGACGGTGATGGAGCATCTCTATCAGGGAAGCTCCGAGGAGATGACAACGCTCAGAGCCTATCAGGAGGCATTGACGGCGCTGGAACTAAGACCGGTCGATAGCGCCATGCAGGAACGGCTTGTCCGGGCCAATGCCAGAATGGATGAGCTGGGAGCCTGGCAGCTTGAGAGCGATGCGAAGACCGCGCTGACAAAGCTCGGCATTACGGGTTTTGATGCGAAGCTTGGCACGCTGTCAGGCGGGCAGCGCAAGCGTGTGGCGATGGCTGCGGCGCTGATCCAGCCGTCCGATGTGCTCATTCTGGATGAGCCGACCAACCATATTGACAATGAATCCGTCGCCTGGTTGGAAGGCATGCTTCAAAAGCGCAAGGGTGCGCTTCTAATGATTACGCATGACCGTTACTTCCTTGACCGGGTCAGCAACCGGGTAATGGAGCTGGACCGCGGACAGGCATATTTTTACACGGCGAATTACAGCCGGTTTTTGGAGTTGAAGCTGGAGCGTGAGGAACGCGAAGCGGCATCAGAGGCCAAACGGCAAAATTTGCTCCGTAATGAGCTGGCCTGGATCAGGCGTGGCGCCAAGGCCCGTACAACCAAGCAAAAAGCGCGCATCGACCGGTTCGAGCAGCTTAAGGACGCGGCACCAGAACGCAGCGGAGGCAAGCTGGAAGTATCCGTGGCATCCCAGCGGCTGGGCAAAAAAATCCTTGAGATTGAGCATATTCATAAAGCTTACGGCGATAAAACATTGATTGGGGATTTCAGCTACATTGCCGTGCCTGGCGACAGGCTGGGTATTGTGGGACGCAACGGCAGCGGCAAATCCACCCTTCTGAAGATGATCGCGGGCAAGCTGGAGCCGGATTCAGGAACGGTAGTGCTTGGGCCGACTGTTAAGCTCGGATGGTTCTCACAGGAGCATGAGGAAATGGACGAGCAGCTTCGCGTCATCGAATATATCCGTGAAGGGGCAGAGCAGGTGCGGACGGCTGAGGGAGAGTTGATCTCGGCGGGTCAAATGCTGGAGCGGTTCCTGTTCTCATCCGTCATGCAGTGGACTCCAATTGCCAAACTTTCAGGCGGTGAAAGGCGACGCCTCCAGCTGCTGCGCGTGCTCATGCAGGCTCCGAATGTGCTGCTGCTCGACGAGCCGACCAATGATCTGGATATTGCGACGCTGACGGTGCTTGAGGATTACCTTGACGAGTTCCCCGGTGTCGTCATCATCGTCTCTCACGACCGCTATTTCCTGGACCGGAC
The DNA here is from genome assembly GCF_000422505.1 of Paenibacillus pinihumi DSM 23905 = JCM 16419. Lineage (GTDB taxonomy): Bacteria > Bacillota > Bacilli > Paenibacillales > Paenibacillaceae > Paenibacillus_D > Paenibacillus_D pinihumi. Next base: position 62,972 of record NZ_KE383867.1, read on the forward strand.
AGCCGAGCGGATTGCGGCCTTCGAAGGGAATCGGGAGGTCAAACTTTATGTCGGCAATTATACCGATTATCAGGAGCAGTCTGCTGCCAGCCAGCAAGCTTCCCAATCCAAGGGAACGCAGGATGGGAGCCGCAGCGCTTCGTCGGCCACCGTCTCCTCTTCACAGCAAGGCGGACAGAAGGAGAAGGCGCTGCGCATGAGCTACAAAGACCAGAAGGACTTTGAGCAGATTGATGAATGGATTGCCGGTACCGAAAGCGAACTGGCAGTAATTTCCGGACAGATGGAGGCAGCAGGCAGTGATTCCGTCCGCCTCCAGGAGCTGGTTCAGAAGCAGAACGGACTGGAAGCGAAGCTGGATGAACTGTTGGAGAGATGGACTTATTTGAACGAACTGGCGGAGCAGATTGCCAGCCAGAAGAAATAAAACCAGAAACCCCTCCGGACTGGAAAAGGAGCTCCTTTCCAGTCCGGAGGGGTTTCTTTTATAGGGCGGCCTGTATCAGGCAAAACGATGAAGGTGACGGAAATTACGTCTGGGAGACAGCAGGCCTATGTGATAAGGGCCAGTAAATTGCTACAGGCAAAGCCCTTTTTAATCGTTAAATGTTATCTGCCATTGAAGGCTTTGAGCATCCAGACGTGTTTTTCCAGTCCGGTGTGGATTGCCAGCAGCAGATCGGCTGTGGTTTCATCATTTTGACCCTGTGCTGCAGCCATTCCTTCCTTCAGTTCAGCAATCAATACACTGTAATCGGCAATCAGGGTATCGACCATTTGCTCAGCAGTTTCGCCGTCTTTGGCTTCTTGTACACTGGCTGCCTCCAAATATTCACTCATGCGGGCAAGCGGCTTGCCTTGCAGTGCCAACAGTCGTTCTGCGAGCTCGTCAACATGAAGTGCAGCTTCCTCATACAGCTCCTGGAATTTGGCATGCAAGGTGAAAAATTGTGGTCCGCTCACGTACCAATGGTAATGGTGGAGCTTGACATACAGGACACTCCAGCTGGCAATTTGACGGTTCAGAATTTGGTGTATAGTTTGGTTACTCATCGTATAACCCTCCTCAATGATTTGGTGTAATTACTTAAATGAATTAATTCCTTTTTTATAATTATTATAAATAAGAAAGACTTTGTCAAGCATGAAATATTTATTTTCTTCGATTTGAACGCCAACAGCGGCTGTCTCTGTCCGGTTACAGAAACAGCCGCTGCTGGCGCGCGGAGTTGGGTCTATTGAAGTTTAATATGAAATTCTCTTGTGCGCGGGCCGTCAAACTCGCAGAGATAAATGCCCTGCCATCGTCCGAGCAGCAACTTGCCTTCGTGAATAATGACAGTCTGGGAACTGCCGGTCGTGATCGCCTTCAAATGGGAGGCGGTGTTGCCTTCAGCGTGACGATATTTCGGATGCTCCCACGGGAACACTTCATCAAGCCGCATGAGCACATCATGCTTCACATCAGGATCGGCATTTTCCTGAATCGTAATTCCTGCTGTCGTATGCGGACAATAAATAACAGCAAGACCTTCCCGGATACCTGAAGCCAGAACGGCGGAGCGAACCTGGCGGGTAATATCGATCATTTCATCCCGTCGTGAGGTGCGCAATTTTTCGGTATATAGCATGATGTACTTCCTCCTGGATATGAGAATTTTTTCGGTTTAGCTGCTGGTTGCATTGTAACAATTCAGAAAATAAAACGCCACTTTTTGCCGGAAAGCCTTGCGCACAATACAACTTGCATACAGGGAGGGGGTATGCTATTATGAATACATAAAGACGCTGAGGAAGCTGAGGATAATGCTGCGGCAGGTTATAGACAGCTTTTTATTCGCAGGAAAGGGGATGTGAGGCGCATGGATAACAAGTTAACTCCGCTGTCTGCGACAGATCATCAGGTAAGTGATATGCATTGTGAGGTCAATGAAGGCAGTGAGCGCAAAAGTCACCATTCTGAGAAGTTTCAGGCTAGTCTTATAGCCCGTCTAAATCGGATTGAAGGCCAAGTCCGCGGGATAAAAGGCATGATTGAGCGTCAAACCTACTGTGATGATGTATTGAACCAGATCGCAGCTGTACAGTCCGCACTTAACGGTGTAGGCAAGCTGCTTCTTGAGGGACATATGAAGAGCTGTGTGGTTGAACGGATCGAGGAAGGCGACCAGGATGTGCTCGACGAACTGCTCAAGACGATTAACAAGCTGATTAAGTAAGTCGTGAGAGAGATGAGCCGAACCAAACCTTCCGTTGCCAGTGCAAGCGAATGGAGCTTGTCCATGCTGAGGGGGATTGATGTTGCAAGACATCAGCCGTCTCCATTCTTTTTTATACATTACGAGGGTATAGTAAGGTGATAGGCGCAGAATCCATTCAGGAAGTTTCCGATAGCAGACTAGGTTGTTTCCGGGGCATTACAACCCCTATCAGTCATATAACTAATAATTAATTTAAAGGAGCGGATTCGGATGAAAGAAGTTACATTGCAGGTTACCGGCATGTCTTGCGGCCATTGTGTAAAAGCTGTTGAGGGCGCACTGAAGCCTTTGGGCGTTCAGGGAGAAGTTGATTTGGCGGGAAATAGTGTCAAAGTGTCTTTTGATGAAAGCCAAGTCAGCCTCGACCAGATCAAGACTGCTATTGAAGACCAAGGCTATGATGTAGCCTAATCTGGATATAATTTGAGTGCCATAGCCCTTTGGGTTGTGGCGCTTTTTTCTTTCATTCTCCTTTGGCAACGGGTTTTGGACAGGCGGGATGGGGAATTCCTGACACTGGTAGCGCAACTTCAATATGTTGATATAGGAATTAAGCATGTAAATTATTCACGTGGTGTAGATTGAGCGTTAATACAGTTAGCAGCTCAAAGCATATTGTGTATCTTCAATTTAGAAGGACAAAGCGGTTAAAAATCTTTTATGCAAAAGACTTTTAACCGCTTTGATTTGTTCAATCGTATGCCCTGTATTTTCAATTCCTTATTCTGCAAAAGATGAGGCTGGTAATCATTAATCCGGTGAAATATTTACGTGCTGTATGATTGCTGCTTGTTGTTTGAATAGTTATTAAAGGCTGACTTCTTGCCCGTTAGAATCCGCATAGCCCCGGAAGGGAGTTCCCGGCCCTGGAAACGGCCCCGGCGGGAAAGGTCCCGGCCCTGGAAA
>NZ_KE383867.1:66493-363842 GCF_000422505.1 Paenibacillus pinihumi DSM 23905 = JCM 16419
CCCGGCCCTGGAAAAGGCCCCGGGGGGAAAGGTCCTGGTCCAGGGGGAAACGGTACAGGTCCCGGCCCATGAGGTGACGGGAATCCCCCGTGTCCAAAACCTTGTTGCAAGGCCCGGTAATTGTCAGTCTGTGCGGAGGCCAGATTCGTTACGAATTTCGTGCCGCGGCATCCGCATCCGCCCGCACGGACAGAGGTATCAATAATAGGAGATCTTGTCATTATTCTCATACTCCCTTTAAACTCGACTGGGTGTTTATACCTGCACCATAGTATGCATAGGCGCTTATCCGGTGTCACACGAAGTTAAAGTTTCAATAAGATTTCTTGTTGTCCGCAGTTTGAACAGGGGGCAGGAGTCTGCCGTTTGCAGCAAGGAAAATCAGCTTTGATGTCGAATACAATTCAAGACTATATACAAGATATACAAGCGTCCGGGTCTTTTTTATAGCCCGTCCAAACTGGCGTGAGGGCCGGACCGGGGGCCTCAAAGAAACCGGAAATGCTTGATTATAAGAAGGAGGACATGTGCGGTGAGCAAACTGCTGGATATGCTGTTCGAACATAAAATTATAGCTATTTTTAGAGGATATAAAGGGCCGGAGGCTGATGCGGCAGCATTGGCACTGATCGAGGGTGGAATACGGCTGATGGAAGTGACCATGAACACCGAAGAGGCGGCAGAGACGATCAGCCGCTGGCGCGGGAAGTATGAAGGGAGAGCGGCGATTGGTGCCGGAACGGTACTTGATGTGGAGATGGCAAAGGAAGCTGTGGCTGCCGGTGCGAGTTTTCTGATCTCGCCGAATTTAGATGAAGAGGTTGTCGAGTTCGGAGCGAGCCGCGGCATTTCCGTATGGCCCGGAGTAATGACGCCAACAGAAATTGTGCGCGCACGGAAGGCAGGAGCTGAAGCGGTCAAAATTTTCCCTATGGCCTCGCTTGGCGTCGGCTATTTGGCTGAAATTTGCGCTCCGCTTAACAATATTCCTATGATTGCAACCGGAGGCGTTGATCTGGGCAATATCAAGGACTACTTCGCTGCAGGAGCCTGCGCGGTCGGGATGGGCAGCAAACTGCTCAATAAGGAATGGATACGTGAAGGGAAATATGAACTTCTGACTGAGCAAGCGGCAAAATTCGTGAACGCGGCGGCGGGTAAATAAGGAAGTTTGACGTCGCGGTACAGCTCCTTAAAAACAAAGATGCCTGCGGGAACGAAGCCGCAGGCACAAGAGAGAATATATAATAAGGGGGGTCATGTTTCACATTATAGGCAACGAAGATGAACCTAACCTGAAGCAAAGATTACAATTATATTACAAAATGTTACCCCATTAATTTTGGGATTACACAAAGCATGGTCATGGAGAAGGAAGCGGTTATAGCCGCTTCCTTCTTTGTATTTAAAGACGTACTTCAAATGGATGCGAAACCGCAGGCTGAACATGCCGGGAGGGAGCAGCTGGAGCATCCAGTAAAACCATTCTACGAATAGTCATGCAGAAATTGGGTACGATAATGTATGAAATTGACAGGCTGATGATTTGATCCGGCATTAGGGAGGGAGAAAGCTGTATGTCAGAACTACATGATATCGACCCGAAACGACTGGCAGAAAGGCTGGCTGAAAAGCTCCATCACCCGCCGGATTTAGTGAACCGGACATTTGCCCTCACGGATGATGCGCAGGTGCATTGTCTGTTTATCCGGACATTGATTGATATGGGCAAGGTAGAGGATTATGTATTTCAATTTCTGGATGAGGGCCAGGTAGATGTGAATGATAAAGGCCGGGACGCTGAGAAAATGGTGTCAAGGCTACTCAGGCGAATACCGCTCGTCCCTTCGGAGGTTGCTTCCGATTATGATACCTGTATCCGGGGGCTGCTGAACGGGCAATGCGTTCTGCTGCTTCCGCACACGAATGAAGTACTGCTGCTGGATGCCAGCATGACGGTCAATCGTGCAATTGAAGAACCAAAGACAGAAACGACCGTTCATGGTCCGCGCGAAGGATTGACAGAGGACATTAGTATAAACCTGTCCTTGCTGCGCAAAAGAATCAAGGACCCTAACTTGCGGATTGAACTGCTGGAGGTTGGCCGTCAAACCAAAACGGTCATTAATATCATATATCTGCAAAACATGGCACCTAAAGAAGTCGTAGATTGCTTCCGTTCAAGGATTGAATCAGCCGAGGCCAATTCGATCCTGGACAGCACCAATTTGGAGGAATGGATTCAGGATAAGACCTTGTCCCCTTTTCCAACTCTGCTGGAGACGGAGCGCCCTGATGTGGCGACCTCACACATTCTTGAGGGACGGGTTGTAGTGCTTGTGGATAACAGCCCGTTTGCGCTGGTGGGTCCGATCACCTTGTTTCAGTTTTTTTCAGCACCCGAGGATTACTATCAGAGAGCGGATGTTGCGACACTGCTCCGTTGGCTGAGGATGCTTTCTTTTCTGCTGGCCGTATTTGTTCCTGCTGTCTATGTGGCCGTTATATCCTACCATCAGGAATTGCTGCCGAACCCGCTCCTGATTAACATTGCCGCACAGCGGGAGGGAGTTCCTTTCCCCACCTTCATTGAAGCAGCTATTATGCTGGTCACATTTGAAATATTGCGCGAGGCAGGCTTGCGCATGCCGCGGATTGCCGGCCAGGCGATTTCCATTGTGGGCGCTCTTGTGCTCGGGGAGGCTGCTGTTCAGGCGGGGCTGGTATCAGCGGCCATGGTTATTGTCGTATCAATTACTGCAATTGCCAACTTCGTCTCTCCCGCCTACAGCTTTGGCATTTCCCAGAGGATTCTGCAATTCACTTATATGGCACTAGGCGGCTTCATGGGGTTATTTGGAATTTTATGCGGCGTGCTGTTTACAATCGTTCATCTGGCTTCGATCAAGTCGTTTGGCGTTTCGTATCTGGCACCTGTTGCGCCGACTGTGTTATCGGATTGGAAGGATATTCTCGCCAGAGCGCCTCTGCCGTTTTTGAAGAAGCCTCCGATTATGAACCGCAAGAAGATAAAGTAGAAGGTGAAACGGATGCGTAGGAAAATTATGCTAGTCATATTAGCCTTGTGCTGCCTTTGTGGATTAACAGGGTGCTGGGACCTGGTTGAAATCAATCAACTCGCGATTGGTTCCATGGCCGGGGGGGATTTTGACCCTGAGACCAAAAAACAAATTGTTTATTACCATATTATTAATCCTTCAGCTCTTGCTGTTCAAAAAGGATCAGGAGTTAAAGCTCCGGTCTACTCCTACCGGATCGAAGCGAATGATATGGCACAGTTGACCCTAAAGTCTTCCGATGTTATTCCGAGGGAGCTGTTTCCTGATCAATTCCAATCCCACATTGTATCAGAGCGCTTTGCAAGGCATGGCCTGGGGAAGTTTATTAACTTTGTCGAGCGGCAGTTCAACCGCCGAACAGACCTGTATTTGCTCATAACGGATTCACCAATGGATGAAGTGATGGATACCTTCACGCTGCTTGAGAGAATTCCCGGGCGATACATGCGTTCACTTATCGAATACCAAGCCAAAGTATCCAGTACCGTCAGCTTGAAATCGCGGGTGAAGGATCTGATTGAGAATATGGAAAGCACCCGTCTGACTGTGCTTCCGATTATTACCTTGAATAAGTCCAAGGAGTCCGCTACGACGAACAGATATGAGAGTATTGATGCCAACAAGGGAAATATTGAAATCAATGGGGGCGCTGTATTTAAGAAGGATAAGATGATCGGCAAACTCAATTTCCAGGATGTCTCTTTGTATCATCTGCTGCAAGGGGATACGAAGGTCTACTTTTCCAACATCAAGCTGGATTCGGGTGTCGTAGACCTGTATGCAACGCGAATCAAAATCAAAAAAAGACTCTCGCTTGTAGACGGAAAGCCCGTCTGGAATGTGGATATCCGGGCCAGGCTTGTTATTCTCAATAATCAGCAAAGTGAACGTTTGACAACAGCTAATATCGCAGATATCAAAAATGCGTTCAATGACAAGATCAAGGAGCAAGAGATGGCCTTTTTCGACAAGTATACAAAGAAAGGCTGGGACTTATACGGCCTGGAGGAAAGCATTAATAACAAGCGCGGGAAGGACTGGGCAGCAGTGCGCGAAGACAAAAAAATATGGCAGACGACATCTCTAAATCTCAGTATTAAGACCAGATTAGCCGATGTCGGGGGAGCAATTGATCCGTATATGGGAACGCAATAATAGAAAGAAGGAGGGGGTCTTGATGATCGCGTTTATTATTTTTTTCCTCCTTTCTTATTGCTTTTCAATTTATCTCATGCGGAAAATGAAGAAGCAGGCCAAGGAATTCATCATGTTTTCTGTACTGGCCTGGCTTGGGTTTGTGCTGTGGATTTTTATTTTTTTGGACCGGCCGGTCAGCCCCAATCAGTGGATTACCTGGGTCATTGACACGGTAAAAGGGCACTAGCACTTCGCATAGAGAGCATATACACCAGGACGGGAGTGATGGATATGGAAAAGGTCCGGGTAAGCAGCTGGCAGTTTTATCTCTTGAGCTTTATGTATGTACTCGGAACGACGTTCTTTCTCCGTCCCGGAGGCCTCATTGCCATTGCCAAACAAGATGCCTGGATGGTATGGATCTGGACCGGAGCGGCAGGAATCGGGCTCGTCTATTTATGGATCAAGCTGGCCGAGCAATACCCGCAGATGACGCTTGTAGAAATCTGTACAGCAGCAGCAGGCAAGTGGGTCGGGGGCGCTATCGCACTGTTGTATATTTTTTTGTTCATCCAGGTGTCAGGCTGGGTTGTCCGTAATCTGGGTGATTTTATGACGGCCACGCTGATGCCCCGAACTCCGATATCCGTGTTTCATATTATGATGTTAATTGTTGTCTGTTACGCTGTGACCAAGGGGCTGGAGCCGATTATCAGATCCAATGAAATATTGACTCCGGTTATTGTGTTTACCTTTTTGATTATCTGCCTGCTGATGATTCCCGAGTGGAACACCGAGAGGATCATGCCTGCATTTCGTATGAACCTGTTTAAGACGATCAAGGAGACACGCAATATCATCGCCTTTCCGTATATTGAGGTCATTGCATTGATGATGGTATATCCATATGTAAATAAAGGAAAAAAGAAAGCGATGTTTCTCGGCGTTCTGGTCGCAACATTCATTTTATGTGCGGTGACCCTGTTCATGGTAGGGGTGTTGGGCCCTACCCGTGCCGCTCATGGTACTTCTCCATTGTTCCTGATCGTACAGGAAATACGGATCGGGCCGCTGATTGAGCATCTGGAGGCTTCGGTTACGGTAGTGCTTTTGGTGGCCATCTTTGTCAAGTTGTCCTTTACGTTCTATGCTGCCGTACTTGGTTTGTGCCAATTATTTGGTATCAAGGACCGGTTTTGGATAGCTGCCCCTCTTATACTGATTGTGTCCAGCCTGTCCCTTGCAAGCGAAAATGTCGTGGAAAATATTATGTGGGACAGCCGCTATGTGTTCGAATATGAAATGTGGCACGGTATCATTTTTCCGCTGTTTTTTTTGGGGCTGACCTGGTTTCGCAAACGCCGGGCCCAAAGATGAACCGGATGCGAGAGGGCAAAGCCTCACTTTTTTATGGCAGATCCATCTCCAAGAAGCGGTTGCCGGCATGCGAGCCGGAACAGCTCTGACAAGGAATATAGGCATTAGGTACAGGAGTAGTCTGGACAATTTGTTTACGCTAGCCGACCATGTCAGGTATAATAGGGCTAGCAAAAATGAAACGGTTAAGGGGGTACGAATGAAGAAGACGCTGATGAAGTGGACCCTGACGGCCGCTATCTTCTTCTTTGGCCTGGGGACTGAACTGAAATTCGAATCCGTATTTGCTGATTCTTCCGCCATTACGAACCTGGATCAACTAAGAGGCGTGTTTGAAAACCGGCTGTTGACGCGAACTGAAGAGTTCACTGTATCTTACTCCGGGGATAAGGAGCAGTTGTCCAAGCAACTTCCCGGCTTGTTAAGGGAGGCTACTGAGCAGGACGACTATACGGCCTATATTGTTGATTCTTATTTCTATACACTCCGTACATGGAGCGCGAGGGCCAAGCTTACCGTGACGATTCAATACCGGGAGACACCGGAGGAGACTGCCGAGGTGAATCGGCAGGTAAGTCATATTGTCAAGCAGATTATAAGCCCAAGGATGAATGGTCATGAGAAGGTCAAAGAGATTCACGACTGGCTGGTCCGTTACCTGCAATATGATACACGTTATGAGCGATATACAGCCTATCAAGCGCTCCAGGACCGCAGGGCTGTCTGTCAGGGCTATGCACTGCTTGCCTACAAAATGCTGAATGAAGCCGGGATTAAGAATAAAATTGTCGAGGGAACCGTTGCTTCAGGTGATCATGCCTGGAATCTGGTGCTGTTGGACGGGAAATGGTACCATCTGGATGTGACCTGGGATGACCCTGTACCGAATCGTGATGATCTGCTTTCGTACAACTATTATTTGAAAACGGATGAACAGATTCGCCAAGACCATGCATGGACCAAGGAGTATCCAAAGGCACTTCTCTCCTATGAGACGACCCTTGAAAGCTTGAAGAAGAGTGATCCGGCGCGACAGACATTTTATATCCGGTTGGCCGAGCTCATCCGCAAGGCGGAAAATGAATGACAGCCTGGATAAAGGCTGGCGTTTGATGAGGAAGAGAAGGCTGGTTAAGCGGTTTAGCAGTATTGTGAAGTCTGTATCCGTGTGATATTGAATATTTTGGGATGAAAAGGCAGCTGCATCGCCGTGTTCATGATAGGCTTACCTTCCAGTAGCGGGTTAAATGGTTTAACCTGTTTACTTGATGGAAGCCTGTCATGACGGCGTGATGGAGCTGCCTTTTTTGTGTTCAAATATCCTTAGCAAGGTTCAAGCAATTTTGCTGCCAGTGATCTTGGGAGCGGAAACGATGCGGCTATTAACCCTCGTTGCGGCGGCTTGCAGTCATCTGCTGCCATACGGAACCGGCGGCTTCCTCGCCCCGCTCAATCCGCTCCAGCGCTATTTGAGCCTGGAGCCGGATTTCGAACTCCTCATCTTGGGCGGCCTTGCGCAGCGCTTCCAGTGCGGAATCATCCCCGATTTCATACAAGTAACGGGCAGCCCGCCACCTTACCAGCTTGTTGCTGTCCTCCAGTGATTCAATCATCGGCCCGATTGCTGCCGGATCGCCGAGGTCGGACAAGGTGTCTCCCGCCGTCCTGCGGACGGAAGGCGAACGGTCCTTCAGTGCTGTGAACAAATGCGGCATAGCTTCCGGAATGCGAAGATCGCCGAGATAGACGACTGCAAGCCTGCGGATCGAGGCATTCTCGTCCCCCAGCGCCTGAGCGAGCAGCGGGAGAAACTCCGCACCTGGAGATACCCGTTCCATCGCCGCATAACGGTCTTTCCAGTCCGGCAGAATCAGCCGCTGTGCGAGTTCATCAGCACTTAGCGGTGCAGGTCTTGGCGGTGCTGTGCCCTCGACGGGTGCGGCAGAGCCTTGTGCCTTGGCAGCTTCGATCAGCTCGCGCAGTCTCTCTGCCGTATATGCTGCGGCCAACTCATTCACGACCTCTGTCATAATTTCCTCCGGCTCTCCGTATCGGACGCCGAGATCCTCCAGCATCCGTTCGCGAATCATGCCGGACCCGGCAGCCTCCTGAACGGCAGCGGCGAACTGTTCCGGCAGTGCGGAGCGGGATTCGCTGTCACCTATGCGGACGCGGATCTGCATGGGAATGCCCCTGTACATTTGCACCAACACTTGCGCTTCGCCATAAGCTGTATCTTCCTGTCCTGCAGCTCCTGCCCCTTGGGCGGCGCCGGAATCACCTGCAAGCAGCTGTCTCGTTTGCTCCAGAATCGGCTGCCAGTCTGCGGTTGATTTGCGGTCGAGCGCGATAAAATCGGCGGTGCGGAATACACTGCGTACCCCCTCAATTTGCAGCAGGCTGCGGAGCGGCTCGGGCGCCTGCTCGAGCTGTTTGGTTGTATACGTGTAGCGCTGCCCGGGCGGCAGCTTTATATCAAGATTAAGCTTCATGGAATTCGGGCTTGGTGTCGGTTCAATGGAAAGTAGCTTCAAGGAAATAACCTCCTTTATATTGCAGCCTGTTCGGCCGGGTTGTCTTTATATAGTTTAACGTAATCAAGGTCTCAATGCGAGCTGCTTCCAGCAGCAGACTTTACGGCAGGACGAATGAAAACGCCCCCTAAAGCCCAAAATGGTTAACAGTACAGGAATATTCCGAAGGGAAAGGGGTGGGGTGAATGATCAGAAGGGAAGGGGATTTTTTCACCGGGGTGTTCAATGCTTCGCTGCTGTGTCTGCCGTTTTGGACTGTCGTGCTCTGGTTAATATGCAGGTAGGACTGCCCGGATGTCCGCAGGCTGCTTTTGCTTTTGAGTGAGCGTCCGGTTTGCTCTCTGATTAGCGATCCTGTTATGCTAGATAATAGATTAAGGCAGCAAAGGAGTTGACGGCTTGCGAAAAGACCGCTTTACGAACTCGAATCCGGTCCGAACGGAACGCACGATGGCCCACTTTACGCGCTGGCGCAAGGAGAGGGCAAGGAAGCTCAAGGATTATTCCTTTGTCGTGCCGAGTGTACGGCCGGACTTGAACTTTTTGCAGCAAAACAGACATAAGCCCTCTATGACTTGGGTTGGGCATTCTACATTCCTCATCCAGCATTCCGGTCTGAACATTGTGACGGACCCTGTCTGGTCGGGCAAGATGGCGTTACAGAAACGGCTTGCTCCGCCGGGTATTCATTTGAAAGACATGCCTCCCATTGATATTGTTCTGATTTCCCATTCACACTACGATCATTTAAGCATCACCTCCCTGCGCCGTCTGGCAGGCAACAAGCAGCTTCTGGTTCCGGCAGGGCTAAAGAGCAAGCTTCTTCTGAAAGGCTTCTTCCGCATCCGGGAGTTTCACTGGTGGGATTCCGTGACGATTAACGGTATCCGCTTTACCTTTGTCCCTTCCCAGCACTGGACGCGCCGGACGCCATGGGATATGAACCGCTCTCATTGGGGAGGGTGGATTATTGAGCCTGACTCCGGTACTGAAGATATCGGGGGATCAGACATGCAGCATGCAGATTTGAAGCCTGCGGACACAGCTGCAGCTCCTGAGGCGGAGCCTGAACCTTTTACGCGTCCGGCCGTTTCAGAAAGACCCGCCATTTATTTCGCCGGTGACAGCGGCTACTTCAACGGCTTCAAGGAAATTGGCAGCCGTTTCAATATTGATGTGGCTCTCATGCCGATTGGGGCCTATGAGCCGGAGTGGTTCATGGGGCCGCAGCATGTGACGCCGGAACAAGCGTTGCAGGCTTTTTTGGATACAGGGGCAAGCTGGTTCGTGCCTATGCACTATGGAACATTCAAGCTGGCTGACGATACCCCGCGCGAAGCGCTGGACCGGCTGGAAAACGGGCGAGAGTATTACCGGATTGATCAGCACCGGCTGGTCATTCTCCCTCTCGGCGAGACATGGAGGCTGGACGGGGGTTAGCGGGCAAGATAAGTGTTTATGTATAACCGCAAGCAAAAAGCGCAGATGGAGCGGCTGCATCGTCAAATCAGCCATGCCGGCTTGCGCTTTTTGCTGTGCCCGGCTTGCGGCCGGATACCAAACCAGCACAAGGACAGGACAAACGGTGTGCTGGATTGTTGCTGGCCGGGCAGGTATACTGGGTTCATATAACCAAAGGGGGATTTCATTCATGTCCGAACTGCAGCCTGTCCGTCTTGGCATTATTGGTGCAGGAGCCATTGGCAAGGTCCATATCGAAACATTCCGGCAAATACCGGAAGTTCATATCCCCGCTCTCGCCGATGCCTACTTGCCTGCCGCTGAGCAGCGTGCCAGCGAATTTGGAATCGACCGTGTACACGCCACCCCGCAGGAGCTTCTGGAAAATCCGGAGCTGGACGCGGTTGTTATTGGTGTGCCGAATCAGTTTCATGCACCGCTTGCCATTGAAGCGTTGAAACACGGCAAGCATGTCCTTCTTGAGAAGCCGATGTCGATTGATTCGGAATCGGCCAGATTGATTTTTGAGACCGCAAGCGAATCAGGCAAGTTGCTCATGATGGCCCATCAGATGCGCTGGTCCGCTCTGAACCGTGCGATTAAACAGCAGGTGGATCAAGGAACGCTGGGACGTATCTATAATGTGAAGACCGGCTGGGTCCGCAAGAAGGGGATTCCCGGCTGGGGCTCATGGTTTACCCGCAAGGACCAGTCAGGCGGGGGGCCGCTGATCGATATCGGTGTTCATATGCTTGATTTGTCCCTGTACCTGATGGGCAATCCCAAGCCTGTGTCGGTATACGGGTCAACCTATGCGGAATTCGGTCCCCAGCGCCGGGGTATGGGGACGTGGGGAACGCCGAATCTGGAAGGCTATTATGATGTAGAAGATTTGGCCACAGCCATGATCAAAATGGACAATGGCGCTACACTGCTGCTTGAAGTCAGCTGGGCAGCGCATGCTGCCGGTGCAAAAGAGGAGCCGTATGTGCAGCTTATGGGAACAGAGGCGGGGCTTGCGGTATCCGGAGATACAGGAATGCTGATTACCCATGAGGATGACGCGGTGAAGGAGACGGCGGTCGAGCCGCTGGAGGGGGAAAGTGACCGTGTCCTGATGGGCAGGCATTTCGTCGAATGCATCCGCACCAATAAGGAACCGGTAAGTTCTGCGCTAACAGGCTATACGAACAACCGCATTCTGGACGCTATCTATGAATCGTCCCGAACAGGAAATGAGGTTAAAATTAACTGGTAAGTTGTCATACGAAAGCACAGTCCTTCCGGTATACGGGGGACTGTGCTTTTATGCTTGATGGAGAATGAGGGGAATGCTGCGGATTTTCAGGCGCAGCCGCTTTTCAACCAAGACGCCATGCCGTTCCTCTACGTTATATGTTATAATTAAGAGATGAAACGATTTTGATATGAAGGACGGGATTGAAACCAATGATAAGTACAAGCGGTATTACACTTCGCTTCGGGAAACGCGCCCTGTTCGAAGATGTGAATATTAAGTTTACGCCAGGCAACTGCTATGGTCTGATTGGCGCCAATGGCGCAGGGAAGTCGACCTTCCTGAAAATCTTGTCCGGTGAGATCGAGCCTACGAATGGTGATGTTCACATTACGCCGGGTGAGCGCTTTGCCGTATTGAAGCAGAACCACTTCGAATATGATGAGTTTAAGGTTTTGGATACAGTCATTATGGGCTATAAGAAGCTCTATGATGTCATGAAAGAGAAGGACGCCATCTACCTGAAGCCTGATTTCAGTGATGAGGACGGCATGCGCGCAGGGGAGCTGGAAGCGGAATTCGCCGAGATGAACGGCTGGGAATCGGAATCAGAAGCGGCTTCCATGCTGAATGGTCTCGGAATCGAGACTGAATTGCATGACAAACTGATGAATGAACTGGACGGCAACCAAAAGGTTCGCGTATTGCTGGCCCAGGCGCTGTTCGGAAATCCGCAAATCCTGCTGCTTGATGAGCCGACGAACCACTTGGATCTTCAGTCTATCGAATGGCTTGAGAATTTCCTGGCAGGCTATGAAGGCACTGTCATCGTCGTATCCCATGACCGTCACTTCCTGAATACGGTATGTACGCACATTGCGGATATTGACTTCGGCAAAATTCAGCTTTATGTCGGTAACTATGATTTCTGGTACGAATCCAGCCAGCTTGCGCTGCAACTGATGCGTGACCAGAACAAGAAAAAGGAAGATAAGATCAAGGAGCTGCAAGCGTTTATCCAACGTTTCAGCGCCAACAAATCCAAGGCAAAGCAGGCAACCTCGCGTAAGAAGTTGCTCGATAAAATCTCCTTGGACGATATTCGTCCTTCCAACCGCAAGTATCCGTTCATCAACTTCAAGCCGGAGCGTGAAGCAGGCAAACAATTGCTGCTGGTTGAAGGGCTGTCTAAGACAGTAGATGGCGAGAAGCTGTTTGAGAATTTGACGCTGACGGTGAACAAGGGAGACAAGATCGCGCTTGTCGGCCCGAATTCATTAGTCAAGTCTGTCCTCATGCAAATTCTGATGGGTGAGCTGGAGCCGGATGCAGGCACGTTCCAATGGGGTGTAACGACAACTCAAGCTTACTTCCCTAAAGACAACTCGGCTTACTTCGACGGCGTAGAGGATACGCTCGTTGACTGGCTGCGCCAATATTCCAAAGACCAGGATGAATCCTTTATCCGCGGCTTCCTGGGACGGATGCTGTTCTCCGGAGACGAGGCGCTCAAGAAAGCAAGCGTATTGTCCGGGGGCGAGAAGGTCCGCTGCATGTTGTCCAAAATGATGCTCTCCGGCTCCAACGTCCTGTTGCTGGATGAGCCGACGAACCACCTTGATTTGGAATCCATTACTGCACTCAATAATGGTCTGATCGATTTTGACGGCACTATGCTGTTTACATCTCATGACCATCAGTTCATCCAGACGATTGCAAACCGCATTGTCGAAATTACGCCAAATGGTGTTATTGACCGTCTGATGTCTTATGATGAGTATTTGGAAAGCAAGGAAATCAAGGCGCTGCGCGAGCAGTTGTACCCGGTAGAAGCTTAATTCAAGCACAGATATTCGGAATATCCTGCGGCGGATCGGCTAAAGGATCGTCCTGAAGAGTTGAAAACCACCCGGATTATGAACTGTACCCCGATTGTTAGACATTGGAGGTGCAGTTCAGTTACGGGTGGTTTTTGTTTTTTTGCGGGTACCAGCCGGTAATTTAATCATGACGCCGCTGATTCTTCTGCTCATAAAACACCTGTTGTGAGAAACTATTTTAGCTTTGGTGCGTATGAAAAACAGCGAAGTTTATTTGGCTGATAATGCCAGTGTCTGGTGAAGGCTATCAATTATACAGGGAGAAGAGTGAACCATGTCGATATTTGATAAAATGAAACAAGGCGCCTCTGAAGCGGCGAAACGGGCGCAGTTGACTGTAGAGACGACCAAGTTGAGAAGTAAAATTTCAACGCGGGAGAAAGAAATGGACCGAATCAGCACCCGGATCGGAAAAGCAGTATTCGATGCTTATACAGTCGGTGACCTGTCCCAGTCCGAAGAGCAAGTGCTTGCCTATTGTGAGGAGCTTGCCGAGCTTCGTGAAGAGATTTCACAGATTGAAGAGACGATCAAGAAGCTCAAAGAAGAGAAAACCTGTGTATGCGGCAAAGTGGTCGGACCGGATGTGAATTTCTGCCCGGATTGCGGCAAACGTTTTGTGGACGAGCCCAGGCAGGAGGATACAACGGGAGAAATTCGCGTTATTTGCTATCACTGCAAGACGGAGAATGATATCAACTCCAAATATTGCATTCAATGCGGCGAGGAGCTTTCGTCGACATAGCAATTACAGGCTTGGAAGAATCAAAAGCTATCCGGACTTGAGCTTGCAAGACAAAGCTAAGGAAGCGGCTGGCAATAGGGGCAGCATTTTTAATTCACCTGTAGGTCATAAGACGGGTGATTAGAAATTGCTGCTTTTTGTTGTTTACGCTTCATACCATTGGCAGGTTTTGGGCATCATAATCCGGATGCTGGACGGAGACGACATTTTTGCAGCAGGCCGAACAAGTTGCTTCTATGCATAAAAGTCAACCCTGGGTCAACACTGTTTCTCTAGACCCACTAGGGTCCGGTCGGTTATGATACCGATATTGGCAGGATGAGGTACTTCGGAGGTGCGGGGAAGTTGGAGCAGTATGAAAAAATCAGACAAGGTGAAAAAGGGGCCTGGGTGAGCATCGGGGCTTATATTGTCTTGTCTTCATTAAAATTGATCAACGGTTACTTGTTTTTGTCCAGCGCGCTGCTTGCAGACGGTTTTAACAACTTGACCGATATTGTTGCTTCATTGGCAGTGCTCATTGGACTTCGGATTTCCCAAAAGCCGCCGGACAAGGATCACCCTTACGGCCATTTCCGGGCAGAGACCATCGCTGCGCTGATTGCTTCATTCATTATGGCGACAGTGGGCATTCAGGTGCTGATTACGGCAGTATCCTCTTTGTTCTCGGGCAAGGAAGAGGCGCCTGGCATGGTTACGTTCTGGGTAGCAATAGGTGCGGCTATTTGTATGTATGGCGTATATATGTATAACAACCGGCTGGCCAGACAAATTGATAATCATGCACTGATGGCAGCGGCCAAGGACAATTTATCGGATGCGCTCGTTAGTACAGGGGCGGCTGTAGGCATCCTGGGAGCGAGAATGGGGCTTCCGTGGCTGGACGCCGCTGCGGCTGTGGTTGTGGGCATTATCATTTGCAAGACAGCCTGGGATATCTTCTACAGCTCTACGCATGCCTTGACGGACGGATTTGATGCGGGCAGGCTGATGTCCTTGCGCAGCTCGATTGAGCGCGTGCAAGGTGTCAGGACAATCGCTGATATTAAAGCGCGTGTCCATGGCAGCAATGTTCTGGTAGATGTAATTGTCCAGGTCGACCCCAAGATGACCCTTATTGAAAGTCACCGGATCTGTGATGAAATAGAGCGGAAAATGGAGAAGAAGCACAACATTATGAGCGTGCATGTGCATGTCGAGCCATATATGGAGGACCATAAAAGCTTGAAGGCGACCTGACAGGTGGCCTGGCATCAAAAGCATAAAGCAAACTGGACGAGTATACAGAAGTCTGTGAAACCGCGTAGCGGGGGCGCAGGCTTTTTTTTGTTCTTATATTTCTACGCGAAACGAAGTTTTGTCTGACAAAGCACGGCAAAGCTGTTTACACTTGTGTCCATTACCGGGATGGAACCAGATTACGAGTCTTAAGAAGGATAGCCGCAGTGCCAATTTATTCCGGGTCCTAGATTATAAGGTTGGTAAATAATTCTTTGGAACTATTTTTATTTCCAATTACGCTTGACAAAATTTTAAGGTTGAGACTGCTGAAAGCCTGTGGCGGCAGTAGATTGGTGATGATTTTGGCAATTTCTCAATCCCTTTCCATATAGGAGGAAAAGGAAGAAATAATCACCAATGACAATTTTGGCAGCAATGGAAATGAGACTCCTGTCGGATGCCTTCAGATGCTTGTCCCCATAGAATGAGAGGTGAAATAAAGCTAATAAAGGGATGGAGGGCAGCTTAGAACATCGTAGTCAATCCCCTATGACAGCAAGATGACATCCAAGCGGGACGCCGATTCAGCTTGCGGGCCGGCAGGCCCATAAGGAGAGCGGCTGTCTACAACTCAATATTGGAGGCAACATCATGAAGAAAATATGGACCGTTGCAATGGCTGTAGCAATTGCATCGGCTACGATCCCCTTTACCGCCAACGCATCAGCAGGACAAGCCCAGATTCAGTCTTCCGTCAGTTTCCGCACTTCACCGAATACCTCATCCCAGGTTAAATATTATTTGAAATCGGGAGAACAAGTTCAGGTTCTGGAGCAAGTTAATTCCTATTGGTATAAAGTACAAGACAGCACAGGAGAAATTGGCTACATATCCTCCAATGCGAAATACATAGGCGCAGTCTCTGCCCCTCCGGCTGACTCCGTCGCAGGCAAACAGGCGACAGCGTTTGTGAAATCATCGGTTTCATTCCGTACGGGTGCTTCCACGAGTTCGCCGCGAATCCGTTTTTTGAAGACAGGAGAGACTGTCCAAATTGCCAGCCAGCCTAATTCCTACTGGTACGAGGTTGTAGATGCCAGCGGAACAAGAGGCTATATCAGCAGCAGCAGTGAATTCATTACAGTCAATGGCGGTGCGGGACAGACGCCGGGCGGTAATGGGACCCAGAAGCCTCAGCAGCCGGCAAAGAATGGTTCCTATGAGAAGGCTATTGCCGCGGGGATGAAATATTTGGGAACACCGTACCAATTCGGCTCAAACCGTGACTCGACAGCGACATTTGACTGTTCCTCCTTTGTAAGAAGAGCCTTTCTTGACGGCCTGAATCTCCAGCTTCCAGCCGATTCGCGCCAGCAAGGGGATTATGTGAAGAAGGTGGGGAAGACTTCGAAATCCTGGAGCAGCTTGAAACGCGGGGATTTGATGTTCTTTATGGATTACAAAGGAACCTCCAAGGCGTCCTATAACGGTATAAACAAATCAACGGCAAAAATCACCCATGTCGGCATTTATCTCGGCAACGGGCAAATCCTCCATACGTATTCTAAGGCTTCAGGAGGCGTTCGTACCGACTCCATTCAAGGCAAGCACTGGGAATACCGTTTCCTGTTCGGAGGAAGTGTTTCCTAAGCTTGATTGTCTGAAGGGCAGGAACGATACAAGAGATTCCATAACGTTTTAAAACGAATAAGAGAGCATGCAAGTTCTTTTCCGGAAGAGCCTGTGTGCTCTCTTCGTGTATGAAAAGCCAATGATACAAAAAAGCCATGCTCTTGATTATCAGGGCATGGCCGCTTTATCCATAACATTATGTTTGCCCGTACTCAGGGCATCATCTCCAATACTGCCCGGGGGCATTGCATGGGATCGTAATATTGGTTCCGCTTGGTCAGCAGATCCCTGCGGGTCTGTCCCGCTGCGTAAGGCTTCTGCAATAAGGAGAACCAGCGCTCTACCGTATCCTTCTGAAACATCTCTCCGAACCCGTTCTGAATGAAATATTCACAGTTCTCATCCTCCTGACCGGGAATCGGCTCATAGAACAGCATCGGAATGCCTTTGCTCAGCCCCTCCGTACAGGTCATGCCGCCCGGCTTGGTAATGAGCAGGTCGGATACATCCATCAGCTTGCTGATCTCGTTGGTGAAGCCAAGCACCTTTATATTCGGATGCCGGAATTTCTCGTTCGCGAGCATTGACTCCCGCGCCTTCTGATTGGTCCCCACACAAAAGATTATCTGAATGCTGTCCCGCCATCTGGTCATATATTCGAACAGTGTGTTGCGGCTTAGCAGTCCCCAGCCGCCGCCCATAATGAGCACGGTTGGGAGGGGGAGCAGATCGAACTGGCGCTGCAGCTCGGATTTATCATACGTTGTCCAGAAGTTCGGATGAACAGGAATGCCAGTCACTTCAATCCTGCTGTTCGAGATGCCGTGAGCCATCAATTTCTTCTTGACCAGACCGGTGGAAACCAGATATTTGTTCACCTCGGGGCTGGACCAGGTTCCATGGGCATCATAGTCCGTTATAAGTGTATATAAAGGAACATCCAGTCCGAGCCGCTTCAGTCTTGAGACTACGGCACTGGGAAGCGGATGGGTGCACACAATCAGATCAGGCTTAAGCTGGGAGATGACTTGTGAAGTCTGGGTATAAAAGACCCGGTGAAGCGCAAGCTGGGTAAAACGGTTGAGCGACTTATGATACTGGGTGCGGTACATCATGCCAACCAGCTTGGGCTGTTTGCTGACCGTCTTACGGTATGCGGATGTTATCCAGGGGCCGACAACCGGATTAAGGAATTTGCCCAGCTCAATTACGCGTGTCTGAACAGCCGGACAGAGCTCTCTCAAGCCTGAGGCCAGCGCATAAGCAGCTTGGGTATGTCCAGAACCGAACCCTTCAGAGAGTAGAAGCACTCTTTTCTTACGCATCTTCTCACCTACTTTTCCTAATACCATATTACGACTTCAGAACCGCTTAGACAAGATCAGAAATCGGTTTTCACTGTGTCGCAAACCTTAAAATATGTTAAAATTATTTACTACAAACATATTACAATCAGGAGGTGTCGAGTTGTCACAGCTTCCAAATCAGTCATTTCAACCCGGTGATATTGTGAAAATGCCGTACAAGTCAGGAATTTATGCAGGCGAGCTGGTGGAAACAAGCGGACCGCGTTCACTCGTCAAAGTTCTTGCTGTCCTGAAGCATCCGGAGCAGGGGGATCTTCATCATCCGCAGGACCCGGATGTCCCGATGTTCCATGAGCGCAGAGCTTTGAGCTACACCGAGAAGGCCTGGACGCTGTCGCGTGATCTCCAGCCCTATCAGAGTAAGCTGCCGGACTATACAAGCTCGCTTGAGGCCGCCCTGGAAGCGGAATGGAACAAGCTTGACCGGCTTCGCCGCTGGGCGGAGCAGGGCCTGGAACAGCTCTCCAGACTGCGTGAAGACTATGCACCCAGGAAGTAACGGATCTACTTATTAATAAATGCTGTCTTTAACGGGGCTCTGTATTCCACCTGGAACCCGAGACCATCAGCCAATACAGCCAGCGGAACATAGGTTTTTTGCTCCTTGCCCACCTTATGGAGGAAAGCAGGGGAATCAATCGCGACTCTCGTTCCGTTGACTGTCATGGCAGTTTCTCCGATTTTGATCGCTACTACATTCCCGCCGTAAGTTATTGTGACAGTACTTGTCTTATTATCCCACTGCGTCTTCGCTTTCATTGCTTCCGCTATGTCACGAAATGCAACATAGGTTCGCCCGAGCTTCAAAACCGGTTTGTTTTCGTTTATCAGTTCCTTGCCGTCCACGACAATGGAGATCTCGGCATCCTGCGTTACCGCAAGCGTTTTTCCCCAGATAGCATTGGTGAACGCTTCGGCCATGTAGATGTATCCCTTCTGGGTCGGATGGATGTCTTTCTCTATGACATGGGTTGCACTGTTTTCTTTGCCGATAAAAGAATCTGAAGAATAAGCTCCTTTGACCTGATAGCCCTCCTTGGCCAGGCGTGCTGTGAGCTGCTTAAGCCGTTCTTTTAATTGTTTTGCTGCATCCAGTAAATAATGATAGTTGTCTGTCATTCCATCTTTGTCGTTAAGCCCCATTACCGCAAGTACCAGAGGCATATCGGGAACGGGAGAATACTGGTCGGAAATCACAATTTGCGCCTTGGGCTGGAGAGTGATTATGGAACGAACTGAAGCCTCCAGTGAAGCTTCATAACGCTCCAGTTCCTGCTTCAGCCATCCATCCGAGATGGTTCTCCCCAAAGGGACTTGCGCAAGCAGTCCCCGGAAGTCGTTTCCTCCAATTGAGATGACAACCAGATCAGCCTGCTTCAGCTCGTTTTGCAGCTTGACTGTCTGGGCGGCAATTTGTGCTGCGCGAGGATCAGGCAGCGAGGGCTGGATTTCGTCAGGCGTAATAGCTGCCCCATTTTCCGCGGCCTTTAGCCAGCGCTGCAATCCGTCCAGCTTGAGTCCGAGAATGCCATAGTTGCTGTAAGCGGCGCGTCCTCTGAACAGCGCTTGCTCATAGATCCGCTCTACAAAGCCATAAGGGACGGAGGTTGCATTCATGCCTGGCTCGTAGCCTGCAGTCAGGGAGTCGCCAATACCTACAATCCGGTATGTAGAGGGAGCTTCGGCAGCCGTTGAGGCAGCAGCTGAGGACGTGGAGGTCTCGCCAATGTTTACATTAAACGGTGCGGCTGCGAATGTGAGTTCCGGGCTTCCGGTGAGAATGGCCGCTGACATTATTACAGCCGCAGCCCTGGCAGCTTTTTTCCTTAACTTGCTATACATTTTGAACACATCCTTCTGATATATTGGAATAAAACGTAGAATTTCGGCCCGGAAGCGAATAAGTTGCCTTCGGGGTTAGCTTTTCGATCTTATCTATGGAAGGTATCAGGACAATCTTGTATATTTATCTTGATAAAAGATTCCTTGCCTGTTCATAAAAATATTAAATTGCTATCATTTTAGGGGGATGTTAAAATAAATAACACAATTGATAAGATGCGATTACCAACTATTGACGGATTTTGCTGTTGATAGCAAGCGGCAGAGGAGAAACTGCACGGGAGAGCGTCATTTGTTGTTGCTGGTGACGCTAGGATCCCCTTGCACCATTTTATGACAGAAGCGACCGGAATTGAAGCGGAAAATATATGGAACGAATAGGCACAACGGGCATTTGTCAGTGATGCCGTTCCAACCGGCTGCAAGACCTCACATGCAACAAAATCTTCTATATAGAAAGGTTGCAACAAGATGACAGAAAAACGTATCGGTTTGCCGCCAAAACAGGGCCTCTATGATCCGCAGTTTGAAAAAGACGCTTGCGGCATGGGCTTTGTGGCCAACATAAAAGGACACAAATCACACAGTATTGTTCAACAGGCGCTGACGGTGCTTGAAAATATGGAGCATCGCGGTGGACAGGGCAGCGAGCCGAATACAGGCGACGGAGCAGGGATCTTGCTGCAAATCCCGCACACTTTTTTTGCGAGAGAGCTGAAGAAGCTGGGAATGGAGCTTCCGGAGGAAGGCAGCTATGCGGTCGGCATGGTGTTCCTGCCGCAGGATGAGCAGCTTCGTGCCGAGCATGAGCGCATTCTGGAAGGAATGATCCGCGAGGAGGGCCAGACCCTGATCGGATGGCGGACGGTTCCTACCTATGACGGAAAGCTGGGTGAATCGGCCAAGGCCGCGAAGCCATATGTGAGACAAGTATTTATCGCCAAGTCGGCGGATATTGTAGGCGAACTGCCTTTTGAACGCAAGCTGTATGTCATCCGCAAACGTGCGGAGCTTGCAATCCGTTATGCCGGACTTGAAGGTGGGGATATGTTCTACTTTCCCAGCTTCTCCAGCAAGAAGATCGTATATAAAGGAATGCTTACAACCGAGCAGGTCCGCTCGTTCTATGTAGAGCTGAATGATGAGTCGGTAGAAACGGCGATCGCACTCGTTCACTCCCGTTTCAGTACGAACACCTTCCCAAGCTGGGAGCGTGCGCATCCGTACCGCTATCTGATTCACAATGGAGAGATTAACACGCTGCGCGGCAATGTCAACTGGATGCATGCCCGCCAGACCCTGTTTGCAACCGAGCTGTTCGGTGAAGATATGGAGAAAATCAAGCCGATTATCAATCCTGACGGATCGGATACGGCGATGTTCGATAATACACTTGAATTCCTTTATTTGTCCGGACGCCCGCTTACGCATGCGGCGATGATGATGGTGCCGGAGCCATGGTCCAATCATGAAAGCATGGACGAGAACAAAAAAGCGTTCTACGAATATCACAGTACATTGATGGAACCTTGGGACGGACCGGCTGCCATGGCGTTCACCGATGGTACGCAAATCGGCGCCTTGCTGGACCGCAATGGTCTGCGTCCTGCCCGTTATTATGTTACCAAGGATGATGTTATCATTCTTGGCTCTGAAGCAGGTACTGTATACGTGGAGCCGGAAAATATCCTGTACAAAGACCGACTGCGTCCAGGTCGTATTCTGCTTGTTGATACGAAAGAAGGACGTATTATCTCCGATGAGGAAGTGAAGTCCGGGATTACTTCGGGCAATCCGTATCGCGAATGGCTGGATGAGCATTTGATTGGGCTGGATGATCTGCCGGATGCGCCAGAGCTGCCTGAGCCGGACCATGCGACAGTACAGACGCGCCAACAGGCCTTCGGTTATACCTTTGAAGATTTGCGCAAGGTGCTGGAGCCGATGGCTGGAAGCGGAGTAGAGCCGATTGGTTCGATGGGATACGATGCGCCGTTGGCTGTTCTGTCAGAGAAGCCGCAGCGCCTATATAATTATTTTAAACAATTGTTCGCACAGGTGACAAATCCGCCAATCGATGCGATCCGTGAGGAGATTATCACGTCGACCGGAACAACAATCGGACCGGAGCGCAATTTGCTCCAGCCGGAACCGGAGAGCTGCCGTCATATTCGTCTGGCTACCCCAGTGCTGTCCAATGAGGACTTTGCAAAGCTGCGCCATGTGCGCCGTCCAGGCTTCAAATCCATTACGCTGCCGATCTTCTTCCCGGCAGACAAGGGAGAAGACGGCTTGCGTGCAGCGATTGCCGAGATGTGCGAGGCCGCAGACCGGATCATTTCCAAAGGCCATAATATTATTATTTTGTCCGACCGTGGCATTGATAAAGAAAATGCGGCGATTCCTGCTCTGCTTGCTGTATCTTCCCTGCATCATCATCTCATCCGCCAGGGCACGCGGACGCAGGTTAGCCTCTTGCTGGAATCCGGTGAGCCGCGCGAGGTTCACCATTATGCCTTGCTGCTTGGCTATGGTGTGAGCGCAGTAAACCCTTATCTGGCGTTTGAGACACTGGATGATATGATCCGCCAGGGAATGCTCACAGGCGTCAGCCATGAGAAAGCTGTCAAAAACTATATCAAGGCTGCGACTAAAGGAATTGTCAAAATCCTTTCCAAAATGGGAATCTCGACGATTCAATCGTACCGCGGCGCGCAAATTTTTGAAGCTGTCGGCTTGAAAGAAGAGCTGATTGAAGAATATTTCACCTGGACACCATCGCGTATCGGCGGTGTAGGTCTTGATGTCATTGCAGCAGATGCGCTTAAAGCACATCATCATGCATTTGACGGCAAGGAAGGAACGGAAAAAGAACTCGATTCCGGCGGCGAGTACCAATGGCGCAAGGACGGCGAGGATCACCTGTTCAGCCCGCAGACCATTCACACGCTGCAAATGGCTTGCCGTGCCAATGATTATAAAATGTACAAAAAGTTCTCCAGCCTTGTACAAGGAGAGGACAAGAAATTCCTGACGCTGCGCTCGCTGCTCTCCTTCCGTCATGACGGAGGCTCCGTGCCGCTGGATGAGGTGGAAAGCGTCGAGTCGATCGTCAAGCGGTTCAAAACCGGTGCAATGTCTTACGGCTCGATCAGCAAGGAAGCGCATGAAAGTCTGGCAATTGCAATGAACCGAATTGGCGGTAAATCCAATACTGGTGAAGGCGGGGAGGACCCTGCCCGCAATATTCCGGACAGCAACGGCGATTCCAGACGCAGTGCGATCAAGCAGGTGGCATCGGGACGTTTTGGTGTAACGAGCAACTACCTGGTCAATGCTGATGAGATTCAGATTAAAATGGCGCAAGGAGCGAAGCCGGGCGAGGGCGGACAGCTTCCGGGCCGCAAGGTGTATCCTTGGGTCGCAGAGGTTCGCGGCTCTACACCGGGTGTTGGTCTCATTTCGCCGCCGCCGCATCATGATATCTACTCTATCGAGGACCTGGCAGAACTGATTCATGACCTGAAGAACGCCAATCCGCGTGCCCGTATTAACGTCAAGCTCGTATCCGAGGTTGGAGTAGGTACGATTGCGGCCGGTGTTGCCAAAGGCCGTGCCGATGTTATTCTGGTCTCCGGCTATGACGGAGGAACAGGAGCTTCTCCAATGGCGTCAATGCGGCATGCAGGTCTGCCGTGGGAGCTTGGTCTTGCCGAAACTCATCAGACACTGATGCTGAACAATCTGCGTGACCGTGTCGTAGTGGAATGTGACGGCAAAATGATGAATGGACGCGACCTGGCGATCGCTGCATTGCTGGGTGCTGAGGAATTTGGTTTCTCGACGGCTCCGCTCGTAGTTCTGGGTTGTGTCATGATGAGAGTATGTCAGTTGGATACTTGTCCAGTAGGGGTAGCAACACAAAATCCGGAGCTCCGCAAGAAATTCATGGGTGATCCATCCCATGTCGTGAACTATATGCTGTTCGTTGCACAAGAGCTTCGTGAAATCATGGCTGAGCTTGGCTTCCGTACCATTGATGAGATGGTTGGACGTGCCGACAAGCTGGAGACGAAGGAACTGATTCATCATTATAAAGCAAAAGGTTTAGACCTCTCACCGCTGCTTCACCAGCCAGAGGTCGCTGCAGATGCTTCCCGCTACTGCATTCAAGAGCAGAATCATGGTCTGGAGCTGTCACTGGATATGCAGGAGCTTGTGCCGAATGCGGCACCTGCCCTGAACCACGCAGAGCCTGTGCGCGGCACATGGCCGATCGGCAATACGAACCGTGTAGTCGGAACGATCCTTGGCAGCGAGGTTACACGCCGCTATGGAGCGAAGGGCTTGCCGGATGACACGATTTCGTATCATTTCGTAGGTTCAGCGGGACAAAGCTTTGGCGCATTCCTGCCAAAAGGAATTACGCTTTCGCTTGAGGGAGACTCCAATGACTATGTCGGCAAAGGTTTGTCCGGCGGTAAAATCATTGTGGCACCATCACCAAAAGCGACGTTTGCTGCCGAGGACAATGTTATTATCGGAAATACGGCATTGTACGGCGCTACCGGCGGCGAGGCGTATATCCGCGGTATTGCCGGAGAACGCTTTGCTGTGCGAAACTCTGGAGCAACTGTAGTTGTTGAAGGGGTTGGAGACCACGGTTGTGAATATATGACCGGCGGCCGCGTCGTCGTACTCGGCAAGACAGGGCGGAACTTTGCAGCGGGGATGTCCGGTGGTGTTGCCTATGTCTATGATCCGTCCGGCGAGTTCTATCCGAAATGCAACCTGGAAATGGTTGCGCTGGAGCGTCTCGAGGTTGAAGAAGAGATTGCCCAGCTTAAAGGATTCATCGAACGCCATACCGCCAATACCGGAAGCGCCATAGGTGAACAAGTGCTGGCAGACTGGAATGCATCATTAAATCATTTTGTGCGTGTCATTCCGAAGGATTACAAGCGTATGATGGCACAAATCAAAAAAATGCATGATTCCGGCCTGCAGGGCGAGGAAGCATTGCTCGCGGCTTTCGAAGCGAACATGAGAGATCTGGCACGCGTCGGCGGCAATTAACGGGTTCGGTTCAAGTAACTATTATAATAGTAGAAACACCTCATAAATCAGCAGGGTATGCCGGGTTTACGCTCCGTTAAGAGGAGAGCTGGCACTGCTGATTTATGCGGCTTGTTCATCCACACACCAAATAGCCCTTCAAAATGGAAGGGCTATTTGGTGTGTGGATTTAAAGCTGTATATAATGCTCAATGGCTCCATAGGGCAGTGGAATATACAGCTTGTCCGACAAAATAGACGGGTTTGGGGGAGTGTGCGACACGTGGTATTCTATTTTCATCTCACAAAAATCAGCATCTGCCGAGTTGCTTCTATTTATTTTTCCGGAATCGAATAGATATTCGACTATATTCTCCACCACTCGTCATAAACCTGCATGTACACTCGACATCAAGTGATTTTAAAAGCTTCTGTTCGACACTACCTTCCGACACACTCTTTCAAACGTTTTTCGCTATAATAAACTTTAATACAGTATCTTGTTAATAGAAAGAAGAGAACTCTATGAAGGATGGGGAGTTGGAGATGGCTCATGGTTGACAAGAAGAATGAGGAAGAGAATTACCCTACTTCTGTGGTCTTGGACATCCGATCCATTCTGGAGCAAATGGGTATGGAAACAAAGCATTGGCCTGAAGACTTGTCACCTTGGATCAAGCAAAACAAAGACCCCCTTTGAACAGGGGGTCTTACGATACCAGGCTATCCTGTCTGATTCGTATTTTTAAAAATTATTTCATCATTCTTTCCGCCCGGACAAAAGCAATAAATCTGCGCGCTTCTTCTGGAGTCAGTTTGAGGCCGTCAATGGTTAAGGAGAATTTCTCTAGAATTTCATCGTCAGAAAGCTCCAATTGATCGACAAAATCACGTATATTATCATCAAGAATTTGCTGAGGAAGCTTGGTACGACCGACCAGATAGTCTACAGACACCTGGAACAGATCGGCAAACTTCAATAAAGTCTCCGTATCCGGCTCCCGCCGGTTTTTTTCGTAATGAGATAGAGCGGCGCGAGAAATACCAAGCATCGAAGAGGTCTGCTCTTGTGTCCAGCCGCGCTCATCCCTGAGTTTAGCAATACGTCCTCCAGTGTCCATTATTATCCCCCTAACACTATATAATTGTATATTAATACGTATGAAGACGAAATGCATTTATTGAAACAAATCGTCGCAAATTTTATGAAAACTTGTGAAAAAAGTATTGACATGTTACGTTCTGTATCGTAAAGTAAAACGTATAAAAGATACGATTTGTATCGAAAGTTATTGACATGATGCCCTTTTTTCGGATGAAATATTCCCATCATATCTTGAATTTCTTTGTGAAATGGGAGTGGATTATGCAAAACGCAAAACCTTTAAGCGGTAAAAATCGACATCCTGTTCGACTTCATTTGACAAACGGGTTGATTGCCCAGATTGGAATCAGTCAAGTGAGGGGACAGCCGGTACAAAGCAGGCTCCGCAAGGTCGTAGTGAGCCACATTAGTACAGGCGGCATGGCGGTAGTTACAATTTTGGATTTTCCGGTCACCCTGCAATATGTTGTGCAGATTCAATTGGAAATTGGCCATACTGTGCATCAATTGTACGGGCAGATTATCTGGAGAAAGCCTTTGGAATATTTGACCGAGTATGGAATTGCATTTATTGTGCCGCCTTCCTCGAAGCGCTCCTTAATTTATTCCCTTAATCACATTCTTCTCCAGCAAAGTCCGCAGCAGCATAAAATTCACAAGATGTACCAGCAGATGAATGCGGCTTATTATTCCTTGGACAGTCGTCGGATTCCGTAGCACTTTCAAGTCAGAGATGGCAGTTAAGCGGCAATCTCTACTTTGTTGATGAAACATGAGCTAAAGAATATTATTGCACTGTGAAAAGTTGAATTTAAATAATATTGAGAATAAACGGAGGTATAGTTGTGGAGCTCATTCAGTACATGAACATTATCAAGAAAAAGATATGGTTAATACTCGCTATTATGATTATTGCATGTGCCGGAGCAGCTGTAAAAAGTTATGTGATGACTACGCCATTGTATCAAGCCAGCGCTAAAATCATCGTGAATCAGGCAACCCAGATCGAAGGTACACCAACAGTCAATTATAGTTCGGTTCAGACGAATATCATGCTAATTAACTCTTATAAGGAGATTATCCGCTCAACGGCGATTACCTCTAAAGTTGTCGAGCAGTACCCGGAGCTGGGACTGACGGCTAACCAGTTGTCAGGGGGCATCTTCGTAGCCGCAGCAAGCAACTCCCAGGTCATGAATATCGCATTCCAGAGCAATTCCTATGAGGGAGCAGCCAACATTGTCAATGCAATCGCGAAAGTCTTCAAAGAGCAAATCCCGTCCATTATGAAGGTAGACAATGTAACCCTGTTAAATGAAGCCAACCCTGCGGACCGTGTAGGACCGATTAATTCCAATCCGGTTATGAATATTCTGATTAGCGCTATTGTTGCTTTGCTGCTTGGTATCGGGCTAGCCTTCCTGCTTGATTATCTGGATGACACAATCAAGTCCGAAGAGGAGCTGGAGAAGCATATTGGCCTGCCTGTACTGGCTACAATTACAAGAATACAAAAAGATGATATGCGGGCAAACCGCAAGGTAGCAGCCTCTTACAAACAGGAAGCAGGTGAAGGAAACTATGCGACGCTCAATCAATGATACGAATCTGGTCACACTGACCAATCCGAAATCTCCGATATCTGAAGCGTACCGCACGTTGCGAACCAATATTCAATATTCCGCGATAGATACTTCCATTCAGGTCGTAATGGTAGTCTCGACGCAGATGGACGAAGGCAAGACAACAACAATTACGAATCTGGCCATCGCATATGCACAGGAAGGCAAGCGGGTTTTGCTGATTGATGCCGATATGAGAAAGCCTTCTATTCATCATGTATTCGCCTTGACGAACCGTGTGGGGTTATCCAGTATCCTCTCCAATCAATTCAATGTCCAGGACGTGATTTCCGACACTCCAGTTGATAATCTGTCCATTATTTCTGCGGGTCCGATTCCGCCGAATCCTTCCGAGATGCTTGGTTCCCAAAAGCTGAAGGTGCTGCTTGCGGAAATGCGGGAGCAGTATGACATGATTCTGTTCGATACCCCGCCAATCATGGCGGTGACCGATAGTCTCATTCTGAGTGCTTTGTGTGATGGTGTTGTGTTGGTTGTTCAGGCGGGGAAGGTCAAGAAGGATCTGGTGAAAAAGACAAGGGCAAGTCTGCAGCATGTAAATGCGCCACTGCTTGGTACAGTGTTGAACAATGTAGCAGGAAGCAGCGGAAAAATTTATCACGATTATTATAAAGCAGGGAAATAATGATAAACGCACCGAATGAGCGGCTTTGAGGTAATGCCTACTATACCTTTATCATCGTAGGCACTCGGTCACGCTGTGGGCCCGCTGCGGGCCTTAGACATGAATTGTCGAGGGTGTGATGTGAGGCGGGGTTTGATGCCCTGGACGGAATGGCGCTGCGTCTGTCAAGGGTGGCGCCAGCCGTTTACGTTTGAAAATATAAATAACACCTTTTAGAAGTGTAATGATGAAGCTAAGAGGTGTTATTTATATTTTTATAAAAAAATAGATAGAGGATAGGGTGATGAAAAGATGAAAAAAGTCAGAAAAGCAATTATACCTGCTGCTGGTCTAGGAACTCGTTTTCTCCCCGCAACGAAGGCAATGCCCAAAGAAATGCTGCCGATCGTCGACAAGCCGACCATTCAATACATTGTGGAGGAAGCCATTGCGTCCGGCATTGAGGACATTATTATTGTAACCGGCAAAGGGAAACGGGCGATCGAAGATCATTTTGATCATGCATTTGAGCTGGAAAATAACTTATTCAGCAAAGGAAAGTTTGATCTGCTGGATGAGGTGCGAAGATCCTCCAACGTAGATATTCATTACATACGCCAGAAGGAAGCCAAAGGGCTGGGCCATGCCGTATGGTGCGCACGCAATTTCATCGGCAACGAACCGTTTGCAGTTCTGCTAGGGGACGATATTGTTCAAGGTGAGGTTCCATGCATCCGGCAGCTGGCGGAACAATATGAACATACAGGCAAGTCCGTCATAGGTGTGCAGGCAGTACCCGTCAATGAAACCCATCGCTATGGGATTGTGGATCCGTTAAGTCATATTGACCGGTTATACGAGGTCAATCGTTTTGTAGAAAAGCCGCCGCAAGGCAAGGCGCCTTCCAATCTGGCGATTATGGGGCGCTATGTGCTGACTCCGGAGATCTTTGGTTTCCTGGATGAGCAGGAAGTTGGTGCGGGCGGGGAGATTCAGCTTACAGATGCCATTCAGAAGCTGAATCTGATTCAGGGCGTATATGCTTATAATTTTGAGGGTGTCCGCTATGATGTGGGAGAGAAGCTGGGCTTTATTTTGACGAGTATTGGATTTGCTTTAAAAAATGAAGAGCTGCGCATTCCTCTGCTTAATGCGATTGAAGAAATAATTGGGAAGGAAAAGCTGAACAGCCTCCTTGTAAGCCGGGGTGAGGGAGGATGAGCGTACCGTCCGGAAGGGATAAGGGACAGATTGCTCTGGATTCCCGAACTTATTATGTTGTGGCAGACAAAGAGAAAAAGTACACCTTCTACCGTTTTGCCAAACGAACATTGGATATCGTAGGAGCTGGAACTGGAATTATTTTGTTATCTCCGATATTAATTGTAATTAGTATATTGATTAAGCTGGAGGATCGAAGGGGAAGAGTACTGTTCCATCAATTAAGAGTTGGGATGAACGGCCGGGAATTCAAAATGTATAAGTTCCGTTCAATGGTCCATAATGCAGAGCAACTGCTGGATAAGTTGAAGAATCAGAATGAAATTGCTGGTGCCATGTTCAAGATGAAGAATGATCCTCGTGTGACACGAATTGGCAGGTTTATCCGAAGAACAAGTATCGATGAATTGCCCCAGCTTGTCAATGTGCTTAAAGGCGAAATGAGTCTGGTCGGTCCGCGCCCGGCTTTGCCGAGAGAAGTTGAGGAATATTCCAGCTACCATAGGCAGCGGCTCCTTGTCATTCCTGGATGTACGGGATTGTGGCAGGTTAGCGGGCGAAGTAGCCTTAGCTTTGAGGAAATGGTGGAGCTGGATTTGAAGTATATCCAAAAAAGAAGCTTCTTTTTTGATCTCTGGATTATTTTGCGGACTGTAAGGGTGCTGTTTGGTTCAAAGGATGCTTGTTAGTGATGGCTATGTAACACATTGATTTTTTCTTCAAAATAGTTACCTCTAAATTAAGAGTGTATCTGTTAATAGGGTTATTAAACAGGAGGTTGGGAAACCTTGATTTCAGTTCTGATCCCCACTTACAATGCTTCTAAAGATATACGGTCTCTACTGACTAAATTGTACGAACAAAAAATAGGCTCAAATGAGATTGAAATAATCATTATTGACTCATCTTCTACAGACGGAACAGTGGAGATCATTAAACAAGAATTTCCTCAAGTCAAACTTGAAATTATTCCTAACTCAAGTTTTGATCATGGGGGGACCCGTAATAAGATGGCAACAATGGCCACCGGCGAGTTTCTGCTTTTTATGACCCAGGATGCCATTCCATACGACCAATTTTTACTGTTCAATATGCAAAAGGTGTTTTATGACCAGCAAGTTGCGGTGTGTTTTGCACGGCAAATTGCTAAACAGGATGCCGGGGATCTGGAGTGCTTCGCGAGGGGATACAATTACCCGGAAACTTCAATAGTTAAAAATAAATCAAAAATTGCCCAGCTAGGAATAAAAACTTTTTTCAATTCCAATGTTTGCAGCATGTATAGAAAAGAATATTTCTTTCCTCTTGGCGGCTTTCCTGAACGGATTATTTTAAATGAAGATATGATTTTTGCCTCAAAAGCAGTCTATAAGGATTTATCTGTTTATTATTGTGCAGAGGCCAGAGTGTATCACTCACATAACTATTCATTAAAACAGCAATTCAAGCGTTATTTCGATATTGGTATGGCCTTTAAAGATACAGAAGAGCTATTTACCAATGTTTCAAATGAAAAAGAAGGTATGAAGATGATTGTCAGGCAGACTAAATATCTGCTTCAACGAAAAAAGCCACATCTAATTATTTATGCCTTGATGGAGAATGTATGCAAATTGTCAGCCTATCAACTTGGTAAAAAAAACCGGTTATTTCCTTACACAATAAAAAAACAATTTTCTGCTTATTTAAAGTAGATAAAGTGGTGATTATTTGAAGCCTAAAATGTTGGTTGTCAGTGCCCACCCTCCACTCAAAAATTCAAAAGAAGCCGGACAAAAGGTTTTTTTTAATTTTTTGAAGTTTATGTCCGATTTTGTGGACATCCATCTTATTACAATTGTTAACCGGCAGGAGCACAGCTGGGGGCTCAAGGAAAGTTTGTCAGAACTTCAGTGTCCTGAATTCAAAGTAATTGAAATAAGCGGTATTCGAAAACTGGTAAATTGTCTCCTATATCCCCTTAGAGCCATCCATTATAATACGAAAGCATCATCTGATGCAGCGAAAGAAATGCAGATTCTGCTTGAAAGAAATACTTATAAATATATTCATTTCGAATGGGAACAAATGATGCAGTATACGGAGCAGTTGGATAACAAGATAAGAAAGAACAGTAGAATCTCAGTTACCTGCCATGATGTGATGAATCAAATGTATGAGCGCAAATCCAGAAGAGGAAAGCTGCGGTTGTTCTATACATTACAGACCAAGCTGTGTGTCAGAAATGAAATAAACTGGTTTAGTCAAGTCGATACTATTTTGACCCTTAACGATAAGGATCGTAAGCTTGTAGATGAATTAAAGTTAAATCGCAATACTCAAGTTGTACGCCCTTTTTATCATACTGCACCTGAACTAAATAGGGAAAATAAGCGATATGATCTGGTTTTTTTCGGTGCATTAAACCGGGATGAGAATCATGATGCAATTGTCTGGTTCATCAATGAAATTTTCCCTTACATCACTGAACTAAATCCTGCTATAAATTTAGTTATTGTAGGCAATGGTCCTTCCAAAGAATTGTATCAACTGGCTCAAAGCTGTCCGAATATTGAAGTGACAGGGTTTGTAGAGGATCCGTTTCAAGTTATTGCAAAAGCACGTATTGGTATTATCCCTTTGAGGCTTGGTGCCGGTATAAAGATTAAATTACTTGAATCTATGGCATGTGGTATCCCCATAGTCAGCACATCGGTCGGAGCGGAAGGTACTGATTTTACGCAGGAGGATGGCGTATTTATTGTTGATGACCCTCAGCTCTTCGCAGAATCAGTTATTCATTTATCTAGTAATGAGGCACTTGCACTACAACTTGGAGAGAGGGCAAGGTTGAGTATTGAGGAAACGTACAGCCGTGAGGAGTACGTACAAAGTATAACTCAAGCCTTTAATCTGACTATTCCAATGGAGAAAAATATAATTGAGAAAGATAGTTTGGTCCCTGCTCTTTGAAAAAAGGAGGGCTTCTTAGCATGGAGCAGCAAAAGATACTAATCTTACATAACCTGGAGGATAAAAAATATAAATTTCTTAAGGGGTTCCTTTTTCTCTCCTTGATCTTATTGCCTGTGAATGGGTTCCCTTTAGGATTGTATAATGAATTGCTTCTGGAATTAGGTTTTTTTCCTTATTTAATTTTGTCTCCGTTAATGGCAATTCTTTTGTTAGAGAGATTTTATTACAACTCATTTATTACTAAAATTTTATTAGTTTTTGTCTACTGGAATATTGTTAGCGGATTTGCCAATATGGATTCAATTCTTCATTCCTATTACAAGCAAACGTTTGGACCAACCCGATATTTATCCCAGCTATTCATGGTAATTATAGGATTTATGCTTGTTCTATTCATCTCAACATTAATTTCCAAATATAAAATAACCATACAGCAGCTTTCAAAATACATCATTATTTCCATTAAAACTTGTGTACTCATTGGATTAATTGAAATATTGGGCAAAGTTATCGGTATTAATATTTTCCTTGAAATCTATCAAGTTGTCGCTTCCTCAATTAATCGAGGCAGATTTATTCCAGACCGTATACACAGTATTTCTGGTGAACCGAGCTGGTATGGAATTTACAGTGCTTTTGCATATCCATTCTTGATCCATGCCATTGTAAAAGAGAGGAAGCATGTGCTGCTACTTCTTCTTTTTTTAGTCACCATCTATTTCACCTTATCCAGAACGATGTATTTCATCATTTTACTTCAAACTGTATTTTTTCTACCGATCTTATTGAAACGAACTCTGTTGAATAAAAGAAATGTAGCAATAGCTTTTGTCTCAATAGCCTTGTTCGCTGGTATTATGTTTTCAAATGAGGAAATCGTTGCACAGGCTACAAGTCAGTTGACAGGGACTTTAAAGTCTGTCAATGATTTTAGTTTGGATTCAAATGAAAGTTATTCATCAATGACGAGACTGGGTATGCAGGCCTCCGCTGTTAATATGGGTTTGGATAATTTCTTCTTTGGCGTCGGTCAAGGGCAATTTATGTTCAAATTTCAAGATTACGTACCTGATTGGGCATTGGGTGCTTATGAAATTCAGCATGCCTTAGATCCTCTGGCTCGTAAAGTTCCTCAAGCACATGGTATGTTTGCCAGAATGTTTGGGGAACTGGGCGCTATAGGACTTATCATTTGGTTGATGTTATGGGTAATGTGCATCGTGAAACTTTTTGCCGTAAAAAAAAGAGTTGGACCAAGAGAAAAGACTGAAATTTATATTTTGCTTGGTTTGACATTCGGTATACTCGCTTGTGGAATGAATGTGGATTCTTTTCGGATGATGGTGGTTTGGATTTCTTTGGGAATAATTGGAGGTTGGTATCTCCAGGTACAAAAAACTTTAGAAGATCATAAGGAACAGGATAAATATGCTGAAAATTCTGGTTAGTCACTCTTTATATGCCCCTGATATTATTGGAGGAGCAGAAGTATCAACAAAAATTCTGGCTGAGGCGCTTTCTAAAAAAATGGATGTTCATGTTCTGACAGCAGGCAAACAAAATAAAAAGCAGGGTGTGTTTCAAGATACAGTTAATGATATTCCTGTTCACAGGCTTCCGGTTCACAATCTGTACTGGTATGGTGATCCAAGTCCAAACAAACTGGTTAGAGGCTTATGGTATTTAAGGGATATTCATAATACCGCGATGTACAGACATGTTGAACAAATCATCCAGTCCATCAGTCCTTCAATTATTCATACACAAAAAATAGCCGGATTGACATTTGCAGTCTGGATCGCGGCCCGGCGGCTGGGTATCCCTGTGGTGCATACCTTGAGGGACTATTCGTTGTGTAATCCTTTTTATTACCGGGAAGCAGCTCGACATTATAGCCGAAATGTCTCAGCAGTGATTGGCATTTCCGATTTCATATTACAGGAGCACTTGTCAGCCGGCATGTTCAAGCAAGCTGTGCAATGCGTAATTGCAAATGCAATTGAGGGAGAAATTAAATCTCATATAAAACAACATGAAGGGCCACTCAATCTGATCTACTTTGGCAGACTAAGCAATGAAAAAGGGATTGAACATCTTATACAGTCAGTTATGGAGTTACCAGAAACGGTTATTGGCAGTTTGACAATTTGTGGAGAGGGGCCTCAGGCGTCGATACTGAAAAGTCTGTCAGCTTCTGATAGCAGAATTGAATTTACTGGTAAAATGTCCGGCGTAATGCTGCATGAACGGATTAAGCAAGCGGATTTAACCGTACTTCCTTCAGTATGGGACGAACCCTTTGGGCGTGTCATTATCGAATCCTACCAGTTAGGTACACCAGTACTTGGCTCTAATGTTGGCGGGATCCCCGAAGTAATTGCAGATGCAACCTTCCTCTTCCAGGCTGGTAATTCTCAGGCGATTTCGGAGCAGCTCTTACGTTTTCATACTTTAAATCCGCACGAGAGAGCTAAACTTCAACAGAAATGTTTGGACCATTGTAATCAGTATAGCGTGGACAGAATGCTCGATAAGCATTTAGATCTGTATGAACAAATTGTTAATAAATTCAAGGTAGGGGTGGAAGCATGAAAGGTGTCATTTTAGCAGGGGGAACGGGTTCAAGATTGTATCCGTTAACGAAGGTTACAAACAAGCATTTATTGCCTGTAGGCTCGTATCCGATGATCTATCACTCTATCTATAAATTAATTGCAGCTGACATAAAAGACATTCTGATTGTAACTGGTCGTGATCATATGGGAGACGTTGTAAATTTGTTGGGAAGCGGCCATGAATTTGGTGCTTCTTTTTCCTATAAGGTTCAGGACCAGGCTGGAGGCATCGCACAAGCTTTAGGTTTAGCCAGGAGTTTTGTAAAAGATGAATCTATTGTAGTGTTGCTAGGAGACAACATCTTCTCAGACTCACTGAATGATTATATTAATAATTTCAAGCAGCAGGGGGCTGGAGCTAAAATTTTGTTGAAGGAAGTTGCTGACCCTGAACGTTACGGAGTAGCGGAGCTAAAAGGAAAGATCATTAGCTCAATTGAAGAGAAGCCAAAACAGCCCAAAAGCTCATATGCTGTGACCGGAATTTATATGTATGACAGCAAGGTATTTGATATTATCGACAAATTAGAGCCTTCAGGCCGTGGTGAAATGGAAATAACAGATGTCAATAATGCTTATATTTATCAAGGTGAATTAACCTATGATATCCTGGAGGGCTGGTGGACAGATGCAGGTACGCACGAATCATGGGCAAAGGCTAATGAGATGGTTAGAAATCACTTATTTGATTTGACATTTGGAAAAAAACAGACAGCCTCATCAATATCATTAACCTAGCTTAAGGGGAGAGAGAAATGAATTTATTAGTTACAGGCGGAGCAGGCTTTATCGGCAGCCATTTTATTCGTTATATGCTGAAGCGGTATCCGGGTTACAATATTATAAATTTCGATAAACTCACATATGCTGGGAACCTCGACAATTTAAAGGCTGTGGAAGATCTGCCCCAATACCGTTTTTTCTGTGGAGATATTATGAACCCGACGGCAGTCAGGGAAGTTTTGGGGACCTATGAGATTCAAGCCATTATTAACTTTGCCGCTGAATCTCATGTAGACCGCAGCATCAATGATCCCGGGATCTTTATTCAGACTAATGTGGTGGGAACCCAGGTTTTGTTGGAAGCAGCACGAGAATTTGGTGTTAAAAAATATATTCAGATATCTACTGATGAGGTCTATGGCTCATTGGGGGCGGAAGGATACTTCACTGAATCTTCTCCCATTGCGCCTAACAGCCCTTATTCGGCAAGCAAGGCCGGAGCTGATCTGCTTGTGAGAGCCTATCATGAGACTTATGGGATGAATTGCAATATCACACGCTGCTCCAACAATTATGGACCTTTTCATCATCCGGAAAAGCTTATTCCCTTAATGATTATTAGAGCGCTACAGCATGAGAAGCTTCCGGTCTATGGAGATGGTTTAAATATTAGGGACTGGCTGCATGTAGAAGATCATGCATCAGCTATCGATCTTGTGCTTCACCAAGGACAGCCTGGTGAGATTTATAATATCGGGGGGCATAATGAAAGGCGCAATATTGATGTTGTTAAGCTGATTCTGCAAGAGTTAGGCCAGCCGGTTGATTTGATTTCGTATGTAGAAGACAGGAAAGGACATGACCGGAGATATGCGATTGATCCGACTAAAATTGTTCAAGAGCTGAAGTGGCAGCCGGTTTATACGTTTGAGGAGGGCCTGCGGGAGACAGTTGAATGGTATCAGAAGAACAAAGAGTGGTGGTTGAACATTGGCCGCCAGAAACAAGCCGCTGAGTTTTATATTTAGCAGAAATAAGGGATATATATGAGTGAACTGAAAAATCAGACAATCTCAGGGTTTAAGTGGAATGGACTATTGGTATTTACAAATTTGGTTCTGAATGCATTAATGATTTTTATACTGGGTTATATTTTAAGTCCAGAGGATTT
The DNA here is from genome assembly GCF_000422505.1 of Paenibacillus pinihumi DSM 23905 = JCM 16419. Lineage (GTDB taxonomy): Bacteria > Bacillota > Bacilli > Paenibacillales > Paenibacillaceae > Paenibacillus_D > Paenibacillus_D pinihumi. Next base: position 103,099 of record NZ_KE383867.1, read on the forward strand.
TGGACTTAGAGCCATCATTATTTTTGTCCTCGGCCTCTCCAAAATTATCACGGACTTTGGCATTTCACAAGCCATCATTCAGCATGAGAAGGTGACGCAACCGGAGCTGAACAGCATATTTACTGTGAATGTTTTATCAGGAGTTATCATGTTTATCTGTGTGAATCTTTCAGCACCGCTGTTAGCAGATTATTATGGAGCGGAGGAACTGAAGACACTTCTGCACAGTGCGTCCCTTTTATTTTTAATCGAACCGCTTGGGGTCGTATTTATAGCTTTGCTGGAAAAACAACTTCAATTCAAGCAACTGGCCCTGATTAATATGAATAAAACCTGGATTATGAATGTCACCATTATTGTATTTGCCCTTCTCGGGTTTCAGGTCTATTCTTTTATCATCGGACAGTTTATTTCTACAATGTTTATTACGGTTTCGTTGTTTTGGCTTTTTAAAAAGAAGAAAGGCTGGTTCCCTGCCCTATACTTAAACTTTAGAAGTCTGAAACCCTATTATGCATTTGGAATATATGTTTCCGGAAAAAATATTCTAAACTACTTTGGCAGAAATTTCGATGAATTGATCGTAGGCAAGCTGCTCGGTATCGATCTGTTGGGCTATTACTCTTTTGCCAAGCAAGCGCTGGATAGGGTTATTGATCTGGTTATTCAGATTAGTACTAAAGTTACATATCCGGTATTTTGTAAAATACAGCAGGGTGAGAATGCTGTAATTCAATTTAGAAAAATGTATTATAAAATGACACATTTGGTTGCTTCAGCAGGATTACCGATTTTCGCGATGCTCTTTCTTATTGTACCTTCCGCTGTCCCGGTTGTCTTCGGTGACAAATGGGAACCATCGATCATTGTAATGCAGGTGCTGGCTTTGAAAGGAATGGTCGATATTTTATCTGCCGGTTTTGCGACAAATGCTTTGTATGCTCATCATTCTTCAAAGACAGCTTTTTATGTGGATTTGATTCTGCTTCCGGTCAGGTTAATTACATTAATTGCTGCTTGTTACTATGGATTATCAGCAGTTGCCTTCGCATATTTATTATTTGTTCTTTTAAAGGCATGCATCTTGCAGGTACAAGTGAACCGGGTTTGTTCCATGTCATGGAGAGATTACTTGCTGCAGTTGCGCTCCCCATTCTTAATTTCCTGCGGTCTGGCCATTATTTGTTACGGTGTTCAGCAGTTTAATGATCAACTGTGGCTGGCAGTATTTGCAGTGGCGGGGTATGCAGCGTTGTATGTCTTATTTACTCGCCTGTTTAATCAGGCAATATATATGGAAGTCGCTAATGAAGTTAGACCAATGTTCAACAAATTGCTTAAGCGTAAACAGAAGAAAATCATTCGTGATGGGATGGGAATGTAATGGTAGCTGGATGGACGGAAATTATCATAAGTAGTGCAACCCGTGGGGTTGAGCTCCAGGGAAAGAAGGGGGATATGCCTCCGGGCCACAATGGTCCATGGAATGATCCGCAGACTCCAGTGCGCAATACCGCCCACTGGAGTCTTCTTTTTTTGGAAGCCTTCAAGCTTACGGGTGATGATACGTTTAAGCAGGCTGCTCTGAAGGCTGCCGATTATTTGGTTTCCCATGAAGCCAGACCCATGAATGCTACATTTTATTGCCGCTATACTTCAAGCAAAGATTTCTGTAATGGATTGATTGGTCAGGCATGGGTTATTCAAGCTTTACTTCAATTGGGGGATTATTTTCAGCGGCCACAATATATTAACCTGGCTCAGGAGATTTTCTTGCTTCATGAAATAGATCAGCCTTCCGGTTTGTGGAGAATCCGCAATGTAGATGGTTCGATTGGTGGAATTAGTCATACCTTCAATCAGCAATTATGGTTTGCAGTGATGGGCGTGCTGCTAAATAAACTGCGGCCCCATGAAGATGTCCGGACACGAACAGACCGTTTTTTCGTTAAAATGATGGATCATCTCCAGCTCAGCCGTTCCGGACGGATTATTCATGTCATCGGTCATGTCAGACTGAAGTATAGACTCGTCAAGCAAGCCTATCGTTTTTATTTTAACCGTCATCAGCGGGAGCATCAATACTTGTTGGAGCATGGATATCACAGTTTTAATCTGTATGCTTTTGCTGTTCTATATCATTTTGTTCCGGACCATTTTGTTTGGAAGATGAGTAATGTCAGGCAAATGCTCAAGAGGGCCATTAACTATACGCAAGATCCGGAATTTAAAGCGACAATACAGAGGAATAAATATTCATCTCCTTATAATCCGGTGGGAATTGAGATGGCCTGTGTGTTATCCGTCTTTAAAGACTATTTGGAAGACTTGAATGATCAAGAAGCTGGAGAATGGAGCCAACTTCAGCTCGAGCGACATTATAATCATGAACAGCATTTGATGAATCAGAACACAAGTGACCCGGATACCTTATCTGCAAGACTGTATGAAGCAGGATTAATTCTGGAGAAGATCGGATAATTTGTATGAAGGAGTTCAATTTCATGAGTGAGGGAATCGATTACTTTATTGTGGCCCCAACCTCTTGGGATAAAGAGGGGTTGAAATATCGGCGTCATCGGCTTACAGAATTATTACAGTCCAAAGAGAGTACCAGACATATCTACTGGATTTATCCGGACCATGATTCGTTCACATCCATATCAGTGCAGAATCACCCGAAAGTTACCCAGATTAGTCTTCCATACGGCAGAGGGATGTTCAGATATGTAGGTAATATGTGCAATGCCATGATCCATAGTCCATTAAAACCGTACCTTGCTGAATCTTCCAGAAAGGTGCTTTTTTATACATACCCTTACTTCTCTCAATTAATCGGCTTATCTCAATGGGAGCGGGTCATTTATGATTGCAGTGATTACTGGTGCGGTACATGGGTACCAAAAACCGGATTGCGCGGTATGGTGCAGCAGTTTAAAGCTTATATGATTCGCAGAACGGAGAATCAAATTTCATCCAGAGTAAATTTAGGATTTGCAACATCAGAATTTTTAGCTCGTCACATACATCAGCAATCTAACAAAAATTTCAAGGTTATTGAAAATGGGGTGGAATTCGATTTGTTTACACAAGTCCCCCCGGTGCGTGAAGAAGAAATTGAGCAGATACAAGGCGTCAAACTTGGATTCGTTGGGGGATTGAAGGCAAAAATTGATTATGAACTATTGCTTGAAGTCTCTAAACAGAAGCCGGAGTGGAATTTGCTTCTAATTGGTCCGGCTCACGGGACGATAGAAGATTTTGAAGCCCTTAAAGGAAGGCCCAATATTTTTTTCTTGGGTGGTAAGTCTCCTGATGCTGTTCCGGGTTACATGAAAAGATTGGATGTCGGTTTGATGCCTTACAAAAATATCGCATATAACCGGGCAGTTAGTCCGCTCAAGATGTTTGAATATATGGCAGCAGAAATTCCGGTTGTAGGCTGCGGGCTGCCGACAACTGATAAATATCAGGAGCCGGGTGTCTACTACCATACAGATTGTAAAGCAGAGGCTTTCATTCAGGCATGCGAGCAGGCTTTACAGCTGAAGGACAAGGAAATATATCGCCTTAAGAGAATTCGCAGAGCGCAAGAGAATGATTGGCAAACCAAACTGGAGAGCATATACCGTTCGATTTAAATCAACAGGAGGTGCACGGTACATGAAAGTTGTGCTGTTATCTGGCGGGTCAGGCAAACGGCTTTGGCCTTTATCCAATGAGTCCAGGTCAAAGCAGTTTCTCAAAGTTCTGGAGGACCCAAACGGACAACTCGAATCCATGGTTCAACGGGTATGGCGACAGCTCCATGATGCGGGGCTGGCAGATGATGTTTGTTTTGCTACAAGCAAATCTCAGGAGGAGATCTTTCGCAATCAATTGGGCAACCGTGTCAATGTCATTCTGGAACCTGAAAGACGAGATACTTTTCCCGCTATTGCTCTGGTCTCTACCTATCTTTATTCCATTCAGGGTGTGGGGTTGAATGAGACCATTGTCATCATGCCTGTTGATCCCTATGTAAATGACAACTTTTTTGATGATTTGGCTGTTTTACCCGATATATTAGCCCAATCTGAAGCCGAAATTGCGTTAATTGGAGTTAAGCCAGATCATCCCTCTGAGAATTACGGTTATATAATTCCGGAACGGCAAATAAAAAATGGCTTGCTATCTTACATGGATGTTCAAAAATTTGAAGAGAAACCCTCCAAGGAGAAAGCAGCAGCCTTGATTAAACAAGGTGCGCTGTGGAATTGCGGGGTTTTTGCTTTTAAGCTGGATCTTATCATTAATTTGCTTATTCAATTAAATATTCCTATCCAATATGACGAAATGCTGAAGCAATACAACAGGTTGCCAAGCATTAGCTTTGATTACCAAGTGGTAGAGAAGACCGGCAAAATTGCTGCCATGGTTCATGAAGGGAAATGGAAGGACTTGGGCACCTGGGATACCTTAACCTCTGAAATGGGGAATAAAGTTGTCGGTGGGGGAATTGTGACTCCGGATACTCAAAATACGCATCTGATTAACGAATTGGAAATACCGGTAACGATTATTGGTGCTTCAAACTTGATTGTTGCTGCTAGTCCAGATGGTATTTTAGTCAGTGATAAACAGCAAAGCTTCCGGATCAAGGATGTATTGAAGCATACAGATCATCGTCCAATGTACGAAGAGCGTCGATGGGGTTACTATAAGGTAATTGATTATATCAAGTATTCTCATCAAAATGAGGTGCTGACGAAAAGAATCTGTATTTATGAAGGTCGTAATTTAAGCTACCAATATCACTGGAAACGTAATGAGATATGGACGGTTATATCTGGTGAAGGAGAACTGATTCAAGACGGGAGCTATAGAAAAATAAAACCAGGGGATGTTGTGAAAATACCGAGCGGCAGTAAACATAGTATTCGCGCTTTAAGCAATTTGGAAATTATTGAGGTTCAGACTGGGGCTGAACTGACTGAAGGGGACATTCACCGGATCTGCATGTCGTGGGAAGAAATATTAAAATCTATACAAGTGTGAAATGAATACAATTAGAAATACCAGCTGCCGCTCCGGGAACGAGCGGCTATTTGTGCTTTAAGAAATATATATAACGGGGTGTAGAGGATGAAGCTTACAGTTGTTGGTACAGGATATGTAGGTTTGGTATCAGGTGTATGCTTTGCGGAAATGGGCAATCATGTGATTTGTGTTGACAAGGATCAGGCGAAAGTGGAATTGCTGAAAAGTGGCACAGTACCTATTTATGAGCCGGGGCTGAAGGAACTGATGGACAATAATACGAAGGCCGGACGTCTCCGTTTTACTTGTGAGCTGGGCCAGGCAGTCCAAGAATCGGATGTTATTATTTTGGCTGTGGGTACTCCGTCGCTTCCAAGTGGTGAGGCAGACTTGCAATACATTGAACAAGCAGCCAGAGATATTGCATTCGCATTAAATGACTTTAAAATCATTATGACCAAAAGTACAGTCCCTGTAGGCACAAATGAAAAGGTTAAAGCGATAATCAGGAGCCACACTGACCAGGAATTTGAGATTGTGTCCGTTCCTGAATTTTTGCGTGAAGGTTCAGCAGTGAGAGATACTTTTCATCCTGACAGAATTGTAATTGGGGTCGAGAATCGAGAAGCTGTATTGGGAATTGTGGAGCTTCATCGCCCTCTTACTGAAAATATTATTGTTACAGATATTCGAAGTGCTGAAATGATCAAATATGCTTCAAATGCCTTTTTGGCCACCAAAATATCTTTTATTAATGAAATAGCAAATATTTGTGAAAAAGTAGGGGCGGATGTAACCAAGGTTGCAGAGGGAATGGGCTACGATAAACGAATTGGAGCCTCATTTCTTAATGCAGGCATAGGGTACGGAGGGTCATGCTTTCCCAAGGACACTCAGGCACTCATTCAAATCGCTGGAAATGTAGACTATGACTTCAAATTATTGAAGTCTGTTGTGGATGTGAATAACGGGCAGAGATTTAATATTATTCATAAGTTAAAGTCAACATTGGGCGATCTTTACGGGAAGACAATTGCTATTTGGGGTCTGGCCTTCAAGCCGGATACAGATGACGTGCGGGCAGCACCTGCCTTTGACATTATTAATTCTTTATTGCAACTGGGCGCATCGGTGAGGGCCTATGATCCGGTTGCAGCAGAAAACTTCAAGCGGTTAATCCAGCATGACAATCTTTATTACAGTGATAATGCCGAAGATGCTGCCAGACACGCCGATGCATTATGCATTGTAACCGAGTGGCGGGAATTCTCACAATTCTCATTGCAAGAGATTCGTTCTTGGCTAAAGGCTCCGAATCTGATTGACGGACGCAATATTTATACGGAGGAAGAGCTCTTGAATACTGATTTTGTCTACTATTCAGTAGGAAGACCTAAATTAAATAACGGAGTGAGAGAAGGAGCTCCTATTTTGTTATAACCGCCGTTACTAATTCCATACATCCTTGCATATAAAGCATACGAGGTGATATTTTTATGCAAAAATTAAATACGGGAATTGATGGGGTTTGGATTATAGAGCCAACAGTTCATCAGGATAACCGCGGTTTTTTCACAGAATCATACAGCAAAAAAAATTATGAAGCATTCGGAATCGTCCCTGAGTTTGTTCAAGACAATCATTCATTATCCAAAGAGGCAGGAACCTTGAGAGGACTCCATTACCAGTTGGATCCTTTTGCTCAGGGCAAGCTTGTGAGGGTATTAGCAGGTGCTATATATGATGTTGCTGTTGATATCCGAATTTCCTCTCCTACTTTTGGTCAATGGGTTGGCGTTATACTTAGTGGGGATAATCATCGGCAGCTCTGGATTCCTCCAGGATTTGCTCATGGTTTTTGTACGTTAATACCTAATACACAGGTTGCGTACAAAGTGGACCAATATTATAATGCCTCCGCGGATAGGGGGATAGCCTGGAATGATCCTGAGCTTGCTATTCCGTGGCCGATTAATAATCCTTTGTTATCTGGAAAAGACAACACGTATCAGCCCCTTTCGGCGATTGAGCGGAAGGAGCTATTTCTATGACCCGACCAGAAAGTGGGGAACGGATTTTGGTAACGGGGGCTGGCGGACAATTAGGAAAGGAACTTGTCAAACTCCTGAATGCTAAGGGCATAGAGGTCTATGGGCTAACCCGCAATCAACTGGATATTACAGACTGCGAAGAAGTTCATAGCCTTATAGATCAAATTAGTCCTACGACAGTTATTCATGCTGCTGCATATACGCAGGTTGACCGTGCGGAGTCTGAACCGGAAGTTGCATTCCGTTGTAACGCTATTGGTACCCGCAATGTAGCTGTAGCGGCGGCCAGAGTCGGGGCCAAATTAGTTTATTTAAGCACGGATTACGTATTTGACGGATATGGAAGCTCATCATACAACGAGTGGTCAGAGACATCACCCATTAATGTATATGGACAATCCAAGCTGGCAGGGGAAGAGTTTGTACAGCAGCATCATAATCGATTCTTCATTATCCGTACCTCATGGGTGTATGGAGCACATGGAAATAATTTCGTGAAGACTATGCTTAAGCTGGGTGCGGAACATGGAGCAGTGAGAGTGGTCGAGGATCAAGTTGGTTCGCCAACCTACACTTATGATCTTGCATCGACAATCATAGCCATGCTGAAAACGGAAAAGTACGGTCTTTATCATGTATCCAATACAGGGCATTGCAGTTGGTTTGAATTCGCCCAGGAAATTTTTAAACAAGCTAAGATGGAGGTTCAAGTAACGCCTATCCCGACTTCTGCCATGCCGCGGCCTGCTGCTCGACCTGCTTATTCCGTTATGGAGCCCTTTATGCTCAGGCTGAATGATCTCCCTTTATTGCCTTCCTGGCAGCAAGCTTTACAGCATTATTTGCTAAATAACCACACCGACTAATGTTATAGAGGGAGAATGAATTATGAAACGTTGGATGAAAATTTCAATCTGTGTTTGCATTGTGCTCGTATTTGGAATTGCCGGGACGCTCCTTTATTTGAACCGGGCAGTAAACACAATGGCGAAGCAGATGTATGAGCCGCTGGCTCTTGAAGACCGTTCTCCTTCAACTCTTAACATGGCAACGTTAGATAGGGCTTCAGAGGATACTCTGAAGCCTTTCATTGTGCTTCTTATCGGAGTGGATGAACGACAAAAGGATAGTGGACGTTCAGATAGTCTTATGCTGCTGGCGGTCAACCCTGCCAAGGAGTCTATTCTTATGTTTAATATTCCGCGAGATACAAGAACGAATATTATTGGGCGTGGAATAGAAGACAAAATTAACCATGCATATGCTTTTGGGGGTACAGAGATGTCTGTGCGGACGGTTGAAAGTTTTATCAACTTTCCAATCGACTATTATATTAAGGTTAATATGGAGGGGCTTGTACACCTGGTAGACAGTGTTGGAGGGATTGAAGTGGAGAACCATTTCCCATTCAGCTACAATGGTTTTAGCTTTGAGAAAGGAATTTTGGCATTGAATGGAGAGAAAGCGCTTTCTTATTCGCGAATGCGCTTTGATGATCCGCGTGGAGACTTGGGCCGCAATGAGCGACAGCGCGAGATCATCAAAGCACTTGTTCGGCAGAGCATAACATGGAAAAGTTTAACAAATTTACAATCGATTATGGATGAAATTGGTCAATCCGTTAAAACGAATATGCAGTTTGAGATGATGAAGGAAATTTTCTTATCTTATCGACCCAAGATTAAAGAAGTAAGCAGTCTGGAGATTGAGGGAAGAGGCCAAAAGATTAATAGTATTTATTATTTTATTGTAGATGAATCTACTCGTATCTCAGTCCATAACAAGCTGGCTAATTTTATGTCAGTTGAAGGTGGGTTGTAAGATAATTTCTTCAATTTTGATTGTCTCAGCGGTACCATCATGAACGATAAAACGAAAAAACAGTTTGGTCACCCCACGCGTACTTTGTAAGAATACAATATGTGATGAAAGTTCATCAGTAGAACCAAAGGCAAATTTTCGATTATATAGCAGGGACCCATTTTCATCATCAGCCCGAATTTCACAAAAGCCTTCTTTTGACACATCTCTGCCCCGTATTAACACGGTGTAATAGAAGTTTCTGGGGCTGAGATGGTCCATGACGATGTCTACGGCTAAATTAGAGCGAAAAGGAACCTCAATATTCGACTTTATTGTCCAGTTGGTTGACACAGTGGACGGTTCCCAAGGAAATTCCCCTAGAGCAATTTGATTGTTTAAGAAGCGTGGGTTTTTGGAGTTGAATATAAGAGGATCAATTTCCCTTGTTTTTACTAAAGGGTGATTAGGTACTGGGAATGTTGTACTATTGTCTTTCCATAAAATGAAATACTTTGGTTCTAAGTATGGATTTCCCCGATATTTTTTATAGCGGCTTGTTTTAATATCGATTATAAATTCAGCATGTTTAAAATTACAGCGGTTATGGGAAACTACCGAGCCATACCCGACATCGATTGTCATAAGGGGGGTTGTCGGTGCAACATCTCCCATCTTCGTCACATTAAAGCGGTTGCCGGTAATCAGATTGGAAAAATCACCAAAGATTCTGAGAAATTCACAGGCAGATTTGTCTGCCTCAAAGAAGTTGTCAGTGATGGTATGAGCATCCCCGTCAGGAATGACAATTTGTCCCCTGCGTGCATTGCCTACAATTTCATTATGATTGATTGAGCATTGGGAGCCATAGTTTTGACCGCCTCCCCGTTTGGTTGTCAAATAGACTGCGATTGCATTCTGTGTAATTCTATTATTATTGATTTCGGTATGGTCACAGCCTTCCAAGTACAAAGGGATTCCAAATTGGGTAATAAAGTTGTCTCTGACAACCAGGTTAAATATTTTTGCTCCCCAAATTGCAATCCCGTAAGCTTCCAGTTCACTTTGGTCAGGTACAATATCCGTGTTGTAGTTGGGGTCTTCTGTAGAACTGTATTTTCCCTCAAAGTAACAATTTCGGACAAACACATTAAATAATGCAGGTTGTTGGCTCCAAACACTACCATAATCTCCTTCCCTGTTATACTTAATGCCAAACTTTGAACGAATATAAAGGTGCTCGAATCCTTCCGCCTGATTGACATTGTTGCTGCCAAGAGCAGGCTGGATAACAAAGGCGTAGACATTATCATTCGTATTTCGGATTTTCACACTCCGTGTAGATCCCGTGACTTTTGTAGTAGGGTCTATTCTTATGGATTGACTGATTACATATTCACTTACTTTATAGGGAATTATGAGTGTTTTGCCAACTGCGTTATCAGCTGCCCTTTGAATACGGAGTGTATCATCTGCTTCGGTTGCGATTCTGGGAAAGTCTGCAACATTAACCAATATGATTCACACACCTTTCAAGTTGGGTAAAACCCGGGTTTATGAAGCAAAAGTCTCCCTGCTTAATATTTACGGTAGTATATATTCTTAGAATTATTGTAAAATACCACAAGATTTTGTCAGACAAGCTTCTTGTGGTACATCTAAAGGCCTAAACATGCTTACAAAAAAAAGAAAAAATTTTTAAAAACATAGTTACAAATTGTATCATTTGATGTATAATTGAAACAGATAGTAACATTCAGTGAAGGGGCGTTAGGTTTGATCAAACAGGATGGCAGCAATCTGATTTTCCTGCTTTGCACGCCGCGCAGCGGGAGCTCGTTGGCGACCGTTATGCTGCAAAACCACAGCAAGGTGTTTGCCACGCAGGAAATGTGGTTTCTGATGAGCCTATATGATTTGAAGCTGGCGCCTTACCGCCCCTACGGAGGGACGGGAATTATTAAGCAGTTTTTTAACGGGATGCTTCCCGAGGCTGCTTATGAGCAGGCTTGCCGGTCATTTGCGATAGAGGTCTACAACAGCCTGCTCAAAAGCGGAACAGCCGAAAAGGTCATTGATAAATCGCCAAGGTATTATTATCTGCTGGAGTTCCTGGATCAGCTCTTCCCAAACTCCAAGCGAATATGGCTCATACGGAACCCGCTGTCGGTTATCGCTTCCTATAAGAAAGTTAACCAGCATGTCCGGGACCGCTTTGATCTCAAAAGCGAGCTGATGCAGCCAAAATTCAATATCAAGATGGCGGATATAACCGTTGGCTTATTCCGTTATTTGGATTATTTCAGCAAGCCGCATCCCCATACATATCGATTGTATTACGAGCAATTGGCTGTTAATCCGAAGGAAGAACTGATGAAGCTTTGCGAGTTTTTGGAGATATCTTATGAAGAAGGACTGGAGCGGTATGGCGACTTCATGGATGAGCCGAAATCAGAGCTGTTCTTCAGTATGGGAGTCGGTGATCCCTTTGTAGGGCAGCATGCAGAGCCGCATACAGATTCCCTCGATAACTGGAAGGAAATACTCGACCGGGAGGAGACGGAGCTGTATTGCCGGGCAATCGGTGCCCGGGTCTTCCATGAGTTGGGGTACAGCAAGCAGCTTGAGGATGCTGAAACCTGGACGGGTGCACGATTTGACATGGAGCCAGACCATGAATTGCTGGACCTTCGCCGCAAGCAGCTTGCAGAAGCGACGGGTTGCCAGTGGCAGGAGAATTACCGGATCAGCAGTGAAGCATCAGCTATTGTGGCTTCAGCTTCAGCACCAAAGACAGCTCAAGAGGCGGGCAGCGAGGCCGAAGCAGAGATTGTCCGTCTGCAGATGACGCTGAGGGCATTGGACCGGCGGTTGGAAAAAAGCTATGCCAATCAGAAGCGGCTTCAGCTGCAGCTGGATCATATGCGGGCCAAAGTCAACCGTGTTAAATCTTTTATCCCGTTCGGAAACCGTCTGTCACGGTGGGCGTCAGCCTATCTGGCTTCCGGGGGGCAGAAGAAATGAGCGCAATTGCAGGTGTGTTCGGTATAAATGGGGAAGAGCTGCGGCCGGATGCAGGAGATAATCTGTTTCTGGCGTTGAACCACTACGCGGGTGATACCTTTCAACACTGGCGTGGGGAGCAGGCTGCTCTTGGCTGCCGGGTACAATGGCTGACCCCAGAGGCTGTTGGGGCGGCTAACCCGTATCATGATCCCGATAGCGGACTGACGGTAGTTGCTGATGCGATTCTCGACAACCGGGATGAACTGTTCGACAAGCTGCACGTTCATCCTCAGGGGCGCATCCGGATGAGCGACCAGGAGCTGATTCTGCTTGCCTTTCTTAAATGGGGAGAAGAAGCACCGGTTCATCTGCTTGGTGATTTTGTCTTTGCCATCTGGGATGAGCGCAACCGGAGGCTGTTCGGCGCAAGGGATTTATGCGGCAACCGGACATTGTACTATCATGCCGGAGCTCAAATTTTTGCCTTTTGCAGTGCGATCGCGCCGTTGCGTGAGCTGTCTGGGCTCGGGAAAGAACTGAACGAGAACTGGCTGTCGGAATTTTTGGCAATTCCGGTCATGTTTGAGTCTACAGACCTTCAGGCAACCGCCTTTTCCGGTATCTGTCAGCTTCCACCCGCTCACTCTATAGTAGTGGACAGCAGGCAGGCCAGGGTCACCCGGTATGGCACCCTGCTGCCGGAGCGCAAGCTCAGCTTGTCGTCCAACGGTGAATATGAGGAGGCATTCCGTGAAGTCGTGAAGCAGGCGGTCCGCTGCAGGGTGCGCACACACCAGCAGGTAGGCGCCACCTTGAGCGGGGGGCTTGATTCTGGTGTTGTGTCGAGCTATGCGGCACGTGAGCTTAAGGGACAGGGAAAACTGCTGCATACATTCAGCCATGTCCCGTCACCTGATTTTGTGGACTGGACAGCCAGGAACCGTGCGGCTGATGAGTCGCCCTATATTAGGGAGACGATTTCGCATGTTGGAAATATGACGGCCAATTACATAGATGTCCCTGGCGAGAGTCCCCTTACGGGAGTCGATGACTGGCTGGATATCCTTGAAATGCCGTATAAATACTTTGAAAATTCCTATTGGATTAAAGGAATTTATGAACAGGCTCACAAGCAGGGAATCGGTATTTTGCTTACAGGAGCCAAAGGCAATAATACCATCTCATGGGGGCCGACGCTGGATTACCTGGCTTCCCTGGTCAAGCGGCTGCATTGGATTAAATTCTATCGGGAGCTCAAGCTTTTTGGAAGGAAGCGGGGGATTCGCAGGTCGAGGCTGATGTCCTTGATCGGCAGGCAGATTTTCCCGTGGCTCTCACGTTCATCCGGGCCCGGTGATGAAATGCCGCTCCTGATTAATCCTGATTTTGCCCGGCGCACCGGAGTATTGGCACGTCTGAGGCAATCCGGAATCAGCCTTGATAATGGCTCCTCCTCCAATGCTACCGAAGCAAGGAGAAGGCATTTTGAGAATCTGGCTATCCATAACATGACCGGGAATAAATCCAGCAAGTTGTCCCTCCGTTTTGGCATATGGGAACGCGATCCGACCTTTGATGTGCGAGTCGTGCGGTTCTGTCTGTCCATTCCGGTGGAGCAGTATATGCAGCAAGGCCTTGACAGGGCGCTTGTCCGCAGGGCAACAGTGAATGATTTGCCGGATACCGTCCGGTTGAACCAGCGTGTCCGGGGAGTTCAGGGAGCAGACTGGCTTCACCGCATGCTGCCCGCGTGGCCCGCTTTATTGGAAGAACTGGAGAAGCTCTGCACCGATGATCGTGCAGCCTCCTATATGGATGTGAGCCAGATTAGAAAGGCGATGACAGAGGCAGGTGCGCCATCTGTCCGGGATGCATTTGACCCTGCACCGCGTTTTCTCATGCGGAGTCTGATTATGTACCGCTTCTTGAAGCGGTACCAGACCGGGTAAATGGCTGTCTGCCTTTAGGAACAGCCTGAAAGGAGGTGAACAAACCATGAGCAAAAAAGTATGGGAACAGCCAAAGCTCGAAGTGCTCGATGTTAGCATGACGATGCATGGAAAAGGAAGAAAGTATGTTGACTTTGTATCTCCAAGCGATTTGGATATCACAGACGATAAGCCCGAAACACCAATCCCTTGGGAGCCAAGCAGATCGTAATTATTTGTTTATCCCGTGTTTGGCCCTTCACATGCTATTGTGTAAGGGCCTGATTTTACCATAGCCGTTCAATCGAGAGGTGAAGCAAGTGGATTCAAAATTGCACCGGTACACGGTCTTTGGTCTATCCTTAATAAGCGAATTTCCGCTCCCTGAGTTGATTTGTCAGTCAACCGAAGTGGAGGTTAACGATTCAAGCGCACAGATTGAAATTCGAAGAGCAGATTTGGTACAGGCGTGGGACCATGCACAGAAATGGAACCCTTATACAGCTTTGTACGGGGATCAGGTTCTGTTCTATATTCCGGACATTGGCTATTTAGGGGTAGAGAAGGGTCGGTATATTCACGTATCGCCTTTTGCATGCTGCTGTGAAGATCAGCTCCGATTGTACCTTCTGGGATCGTGCATGGGGGCATTGCTGCCTCAGCGAGGCATTCTTCCGCTGCACGGCAGTGCAGTAGTTGTCAACGGCAAAGCCTATGCCTTCTGTGGGGAATCCGGGGCAGGCAAGTCTACTTTGGCAGCTGTGTTTACACAGCGGGGATACCGCATACTGACTGATGATGTCATTGCTGTCTCTTTCACAGAGCATGGCCACCCGGCTGTCATTCCGTCTTACCCGCAGCAAAAGCTTTGGCAGGCAAGTCTGGACCAACTCGGCATGAACGGAAAAGGCTATTCTTCTTTATATGCCGAAACGGATAAGTTTGCTGTTCCGGTACGTGACAGCTTTGAGCACCAGCAGGTGCCTCTAGCCGGTTTTTTTGAACTGGAGCACAATGAAAGTTTGGCAGGTACAGAGCCGAACTGTACGAAATTGTCAGGGCTGATGGGCATGCCGCTTCTATTTGCCCATACGTACCGTAATTTTCTGGTGCCGATGATGGGACTTGGACAGTGGCATTTTGATTTTACGGCCCGTCTGGCAGGCAGATTGCAAATGGCAAAGTTTCAGAGAGGATCAGGTGCATTCACTGCTCACATGATAGCAGACCAAATCTTGCAATTGGTAAAGGAAGGGGAGCCATACCATGTCAGTTAGTATGATTCAATTGGAGGACCTGATACAACAGGAGCAAGGGAACCTGGTAAGTGATATGGACGGGGAAAAAGTCATGATGAGCATTAGTTCCGGAAAATATTTTAATCTTGGCTCCATGGGCGGCGTGATTTGGGAGAGTATTGCTCCTGGACAGACGGTAAAGCAGTTAATTGATGATTTAACAGACCGCTATGAAGTCGGGCGCGAAGAGTGCCAGACCCAGGTACTGGGCTTCCTGCAGCAGCTGAAGCAGGAGGGGCTGATCAGCCTCCGGCATAGTTGAGGGAGGATTACGCCCGTGTGGAGAAAATGGAAACGGTACGCCTCCCTGAGCGGGGAGCATAAGCGGCTCTTGCTGGAGGCTTTCCTTTACTTAGGCTGGGCTCGAATACTGAAAGCTTTGCCCTTCTCCAAGGTGGCCCCGACTTTGGGTCAGCATATGGCAGAAACAACAGAACAGCCTAATCACGTTCATGCCCCAATGATCAAGCAGGTCTCCTTCGCTGTGCAGTTCATGAGCCGCCACACCTGGTGGGAAAGCCAATGTATGGTGAAAGCAATTGCTGCCATGCGCATGCTGGAGCGCCGCAAGATTGAAAGCACGCTCTATATGGGGATGGGACGGGATGAAAAGGGGAAGCTCGTGGCGCATGCATGGCTGCGCAGTGGCCCGTTTTATATTACCGGAGCGGAAGGAAGGGAGCGCTACACCTGTGTAGCCATGTTCGCCCGGCAGATGGAGGGAAGCGTCAAATGAGCTCGCAATGGGACATTCAAACACATACCTGGTCAAGAGAACTGGAATTGATGCTCCAACTTATGAAACTGTATGAGGAGAAAGAAGCAGCACATCAAGT
This sequence comes from Paenibacillus pinihumi DSM 23905 = JCM 16419, assembly GCF_000422505.1. Classification (GTDB taxonomy): domain Bacteria; phylum Bacillota; class Bacilli; order Paenibacillales; family Paenibacillaceae; genus Paenibacillus_D; species Paenibacillus_D pinihumi. The sequence continues at coordinate 119,037 of NZ_KE383867.1, forward strand.
CAGGGATTGGCTTAACGATATCGATTGGAATCAATTCGTGGAACTGGTCAGGCATCACCGAGTCTTTCCGACCGTATATGCGGCCATGAAAAAGCTGCCGCCGGAATTGATTCCAGCCGATGTCATTGAAGCGATTTCCCGGGATTGTACTCACAATACCTTTAAAATGCTGCAGCTGACTGCTGAACTGAAGCAGGTAGCGGAACTGATGGCTGGTGAGAATATCCGCATGCTGATACTCAAGGGGCCGCTGCTGGCGCAAGAGCTGTACGGCGATGTTTCCATGCGCACCTCCAAGGATCTGGATGTTTTGATTCCGGTAGAGGATGTGGATTGTGCAGAGGCGGTATTATTGCAGCAGGGCTATGTCATCAAAGATCAGAAGCTGCGCCTGATTAATGACTGGAAGTGGAAGGATCATCATCAATCCTATTATCACCCCCATAAGCAAATTCAGGTGGAACTCCATTGGCGGCTGCATCCCGACAGCGGACCGGAGAGCAGCTTTGAGGAGCTGTGGAGCCGGCGTAGAACGAGTAAACTGACAGGCTATCCGATTTATAATATGGGCAAGGAAGAAATGATGGATTATCTGATTACTCACGGCGCCCGGCATGCCTGGTTCAGATTGCGCTGGTTATCCGATATTGACCGGATGATTCGGAACGGAATGGATTACGAGCGGTTGATAAAGCTGTTCTATCGAAATGGCAGTCATAACCTGGGGGGGCAGGCGCTATTGCTCGCTTCGACTTTTTTGGGAACGCCGGTGCCGTATATTTTCCAACCGCTGTATTCGGGCAGAAAATCCCGCAAGCTGGCCTCTCAGGCCGCCTTTTTTATGCAGAATAGGGTTCAGATATGTCCGGAACCGACGGAGGATATCGCCGGGCAGTACAAAAGCTATATGCTGTCTCTGAAATCCTGGCGGCAAAGGATAGCCTACCTTCTTCGCAGGCTGTATCCGAGCTCCAGAGATGCCGAAGTGCTTCCGTTACCCAGAGGACTGCATTTTCTATACTTCCCGTTGCGTCCTTTTCTGTGGTTTTACAGGCGGGTCAGACAGTCCTATTCCTAAGGGGAGATGCTATGAAGCCGATACTATTATATTTCAAGAAGCTGCATATCTTTGCCGGAGCAAAGCTGTATATCAACATGCTGCTTGCGCTCTTGATCAGTTTCTTCGACAGCCTGGGCATCCTGCTCATTTTGCCAATGCTAAGCGTGATCGGGTTTGCCAACAGCAGCGCAACTGAGCTTCCGATTATCTCAGAGATGATGAAACCGCTGTCGGATCTTCCATCTTCAGCGAGTCTGCCCCTGGTACTTGGCGCGTATGTCTTGATTCTATCTGTGACGGGGCTGCTCCAGCGCCATCAATCGGTGGTTGGGGTTCAAATCCACCAAGGCTTCATTCGCTATCTTCGCCTGGATACATACCGGACCATAATCGAATCGGACTGGAGTTTTTTCCTGAAACAGCGCAAATCCGATTTCCAGCATATCCTCACCTCTGAACTGGCGCGGGTCAGCCAGGGGACACAGCTGTTTCTGAATCTTGCCAAATCTCTCATTTTCACTGCAATCCAGATCGGGCTGGCGTTTCTCCTGTCACCTGTACTTACGGTACTGGTACTCTTGAGCGGGCTGCTGCTTGCTGTTTTCTCCCGCCGTTTTGTGCGAAATGCCAAGCAGCTTGGCGACCGGACCTCCGAGCTGTCGCAAAATTATTTCCTTGGGATTACCGATCATTTTAATGGCATGAAGGAAATGAAAAGCAACCGCATGGAGCAGTCGCATCTGAACTGGTTTCAGGGACTTTGCATGAGAATGGAACAGAATATGGTCCGGTTTACGAGACTCCAGGCGACGACGCAGCTCTACTACAAGCTGGCCTCTGCCGTAATGATCGCTATTTTTGTATTTGTGTCTGTGCAGGTGCTTCAGGTGCAGACGGGACAAATGCTGCTAATCGTGCTGATTTTGGCCAGACTATGGCCCCGCTTTTCCTCCATTCAGTCCAATGTCGAGCAGATTTATTCCTCCGTTCCCGCATTCAACAGCCTGATAGAGTTGAGGGCGGAATGCAAGGCTGCACGGGAACTGGATTTGCAGCAGCAGGCCTGCTCCAATATTGATCCGCTTCCACTCAAGGAGGCGCTGGAATGCCGTAATGTGTATTTCCGCTATAACCGCAATGAGGCAGCGTGTGCGCTGCGCAATATTAACCTTCGTATTCCTTCCGGCAGCCTGACGGCAATTGTCGGCAAATCCGGAGCAGGGAAGAGTACCCTCATAGATATGCTTATGGGCATGATTCAGCCGGAAAGAGGGGAAGTTGCTGTGGACGGGAAGCCATTGACACCGGAGCGGCTATCTTCATTCAGAGCCTCTGTCAGCTATGTCGCACAGGACCCGTTTCTGTTCCATTCCTCAATCCGTGAGAACATGATGCTTGTAAAGCCTGAGGCGACAGAGGCTGAAATATGGGAAGCCTTGCAATTTTCAGCTTCGGATGAATTCGTGCGACGGCTGCCGCAGGGGCTGGATACAGTGCTTGGAGACCGGGGGATCCGGCTGTCCGGGGGGGAACGCCAGCGGATTGTTCTCGCCCGGGCCATTCTGCGCAAGCCTTCAATTTTAATTCTGGATGAGGCCACCAGCGCACTTGATCTGGAGAATGAGGCCAAAATTCGTACAGCGATTGACCAATTAAAAGGGAAGATGACCATTATTGTCATCGCCCACCGCTTGTCTACCATTCGCAACGCCGATCAGGTGCTGGTGATGGAGCAGGGGGAACTGATCCAGCAGGGCGGCTATCAGCAGCTGTCCAGCGACAGCAAAGGTCGCTTCAGCAAGCTGCTGCATATGCAGGCCGAGCACACGCTTCAGCCCTAACTAATCACTTTACCGGCATTTCACGCAAAACAAAAGCTGCCGTCCGCTACGGACGGCAGCTTGCTATGTATATACCCTGCCCCTTTCACTCCTCATATGCATCCAATCCGGTATCGTCCGTCAGGATTTCAAATTCAGAATCCCCTTCTGATCGAGATAGTCAATCAGCAGCTGAACTGAATCTTCCACTGAAAGTTCCTCTGTATCCATGACAATCGAAGGTGAACGGGGGATATCATATCCGGCGGATATACCCGTAAAGTTTGGAATTTCACCGCTGCGGGCCTTCTTGTACAGCCCTTTCGGATCTCTTCTCTCACATTCCTCCAGAGAGCACTTGACATAGATTTCGATAAAATCTTCCGGTGCAAATAATTGTCGTACCATCTCGCGATCCTCTTCATGCGGGGAGATGAAGGCGGACAGGACAATCAGTCCCGCATCGACGAGCAATTTCGACACTTCCCCGATCCGGCGTATATTCTCCTTGCGATCCTCGGGGGTGAAGCCCAGATCACGGTTTAAACCGTGGCGGATATTATCGCCGTCGAGCACATAGACCGCTTTGCCCAGGGCATAAAGCTCCTGTTCCAGGGCGAAGGCGAGTGTGGATTTTCCGGAGCCCGAGAGTCCGGTAAACCATAGGGTGCAGCTGTTATGGCCGTTGCGACGGGAGCGCTCCTGCCTATTCAAGGTGGAGGACTGCCATGTGATATGGGATGCAGACTGCATCTGGTAACGCCTCCCTGTGTAGTAATTTTTAATATATTTTCAAATATATTCTATCACAATTCGAGCTGGGTTAACAGATTTACAGAGAATCGAAAGAGCGGGTGCTCTACCTCGGATAAATCCAGAATTCTACGCGAAACGACGCCGCCTGCAGAATACAGTCAGCAGCCTCGGGTTTATGCAGCTTTTTAGCAGAATGTGGTTCTATTTGGATTCTTGTCCTCATAAGCTAAGACAGGATAAGAAAACAGGGAGCACTTCTAACAACCTGATTTCGTTAAAATCAAACAATCTGACAACAAAAATGACAAATTTTTCATCACCTGTCTTGACAAAATTCGCTATTTGTCATAAATTAAATGTACAAAGATACGAATTGTAACATACCAATTATAATGATACATTTAGTAGTTGTCCAGAAAAAGGAGAGCGGGAAGAATGTCTAATTCAGAACTGTATTATTGTGTTGTGTGCAAAAAGCTGGAACAGATTAATGAGGCTCATCAATTGTTCCGTACCGGGTTTTTCCGTGTGGTCCACCCGTTGGGATGCTGCGTTGCCTGCCAGGAAGTGCTGGAAAACCGGGCTGTTATGCCGGGAGATTCTGCTGCCCAGGACAGCACGGATGAAATTCCGATTCTCGATGATGCCAAGCCCTATCGTGACCAGACCCGGCTGTTCAATGACAAATACAGTTCCGAATCTTATATGCTGATATCCTGATGATTCCAAGGTTCGCTAGCGGCCAGTGCCGTAAGCGAACCTTAATTTTTATTAAACTGCCTTTCTTTGGTTATTGTCCTTGGTTATAATGGGTAAAGTCTTAATACAGTCTGCAAGGCAAATTGCTACGATTTGTAGTGATTTTATTTTTGAAATTACAGGAGGTTATCTATGCAGCAGCATATGGATGAGCCGGTAGTCAGACTCCAGGGCGTAACCAAGCGGATTGGCAGACGGACCATTATTGACAAGCTCACGCTGGATGTGCCGCAGGGAGAGGTCTTTGGCTTTCTGGGGCCAAACGGATCAGGGAAGACGACAACGATCCGGATGATGGTCGGGCTTATGAAGCTGACCGAGGGAGAGATTATTGTCCGGGGACACCGGATCAGCTCACAATTCGAGCAGGCGATCAAGCATGTCGGCGCCATTGTAGAGAACCCGGAAATGTATAAATATTTGAGCGGCTATGACAATCTGTTGCATTACGCACGCATGTTTCCAGGCGTTACCAAACAACGTATTGACGAGGTTATCGAGCTGGTGGGGTTAAAAGCCAGAATTCATGACAAGGTCAAGACATATTCACTGGGGATGAGGCAACGTCTTGGGGTTGCGCAGGCGATATTGCACAAACCTGCACTGCTTATCCTTGATGAGCCGACCAACGGGCTTGATCCTGCGGGAATACGTGAATTGAGGGATTATTTGCGCAGACTGGCTGTAGAAGAGAATACTTCAGTATTTGTCTCCAGTCACTTGTTATCGGAGATGGAGTTGATGTGCGACCGGGTGGCGATCATTCAGGCTGGCAAGCTGATCGATATTCGCCAGGTTCATCGTTCCGGCAGCGAGCCTGAGGCAGCTCAAGTGGCTTTTGAAGTCGATCAGGCAAGCGAAGCTGCTCAGTTGCTGTCTGATTTGGAGGCCGTGCATCAGGAGAACCGGATTCTGGTTACCGCAGACCGTGAGCAGATTGCCCGGATTAACGCAAGGCTCGTATCGGCGGGAATTAAAGTATTCAGCATTCGTCCGCTCACCAAATCTCTTGAGGACCAGTTCCTGGAAGTGACAGGAGGGGAACAGATTGTTTAATTTCATACAGCTTATCCGAAATGAGAACATGAAGATTTACCGCCGTCCCCGTACATGGGTCATGCTTTTCATTCTGATCGCGATTTCACTTGCTGTCAGCATCATGGCGTATGCTTTCCCGGATGGGGCGAATGGGGAGCTTCCTTCCATGTGGCTGCCATTCCAGATCAGTACTATGCTGGGGATAAATATTGTGACGATATTTGCAGTCGTTATTGCAGCGGAGACAGTTGCCGGGGAATTCAGCTCCGGAACGATCAAGCTGTTGCTGATCCGGCCATGGTCCCGCTCGAAGATTCTGCTGTCCAAATACTTGACTCTGCTGCTGTTCGCAGTACTGTTTATGGCTCTTTTTCTGGTATGGAATTTTGCGGTTAACTGGCTGTTTTTTGGTGCCGATACCGCAGCGGTAAGGGGTATTGACCAATTGCCTGCGCTGAATTTTTTCCTCCAGTATTACGGGTATGAATTTATCAGTCTGGTAATGGTGGTGACCCTGTCCTTCCTCGTCTCGACGGTATTTCGCAGCGGCAGCTTTGCGATTGGGCTGTCCATATTCTTATTGTTTGGCGGCCAGCTGCTGACAGGCATTCTCAGCCTGATGAATTACCCGTGGGTGAAATATGTAATATTCATGAACCTGAGACTCAGTGATTACTTGAACGGGGGGAACATGTTTGCCCGTGCGGAGCAGGAAATGACCCTCGGATTCTCGCTGTCCGTTCTTGCCGTCTATTATGTCATCTTTATTGCAATCACCTGGTATATCTTTAAAAAACGGGATGTTGCGACCTAAGCATAAAACGGGACTATGAATCAAAACAAGCCCCTGTGCAAATTAACGGACAATCCGTTTATTTGCACAGGGGCTATTTGATATTTCATCCGGCACAACAATATGTACTACCCGGCCTGCAGCGCCTTTTTATCTTTTCCCTTGCTCTCCTGCTCCGCGCGCGGCTTGTCGGTATTGGGGGCAAGCGGCGCACCGGAGGAGACAGAAGGCTTTTCCATCAGACAGGTACCGTTCAGCACGCCGCCCTCCTGAATAACCAAGGAGTGGGCCGTCGTACTGCCATGAAGCTGGCCGGAGGCTGTAATCGTCAGCACCCCTCTTGTATGCACTTCCCCGTACACAACGCCGGCAATGGTCACGTCCTGTGCAGAAATGCTTGACTTGCATACCCCGTATTCCCCGACAATGACATCGCCCTTGCATTCAATATCCCCGTGATACTCGCCCTCAATCCGGATTCCGGTCTCGCAATGGAACTTTCCCTCTGCCTTCGTGCCCTGGCCAATCAGCGTTTCCATGGATGATAATCTCTGCTTGTGATCTTTGAACATCGATTCCCTTCCTCCTTTGCTGATATGGTGCTTTCTAAGCTATTTATTCATAACTTGGTCAAAATAGACCAAACATTCGCGGCTTAGCCGATTCAACCTTTTCCGAATCTGTTTTAACAAGTATAGAGGCCGCAGGACAGGTCAAAGCTAGCAAGGTAGGAGCATAGGGAAGGAGAAACGCGATGATTTGGGTCATAATAGCCTTGCTAGTCATTATATTTCAAGTTCTGACCATTCTGATTGCCGAATATCGCAATCCGTCCAAGGCCGTCGCATGGCAGCTGATTTTATTCGTCTTCCCGCTGATCGGTTTTGTAACCTACTACTTTATGGCGAAGGAATTTCAGAGAAAACGGACGGTACGCCGTCAAGGCATTGTCTCTCCGGAACTTCGTCTTCGTGCACTTCGGCGAACAAAGCTTGTTCACCGCATACATGAGCTGGGTGATGGCGAATTCATCCATCAGGAGAGGCTGTTCCGTCTGCTGCAAAGCTTCAGCATGTCGCCCATAACGTCCTGCAATGATATTGAAGTGCTTCAAAACGGAGAAGAAACCTATGCCCGAATCTTGGAGGCCATTGAACAGGCAAGGGATCATATTCATATGGAATATTACACCATCCGCGATGATCAGATCGGGCAGCGCTTCAAGGAGGCTCTAATACGAAAAGCTAAGGACGGCGTCAAGGTAAGAATCATTTATGACGGAGTCGGGAGCTATGAGACGCATGGCGCTTACTTCAATGAGCTTGAGGCTGCAGGCATACGAACCTGTTGCTTCCTGCCGCCGCGGCTGGCATTTTTCGAGAAACGGATGAATTACCGCAATCACCGCAAAATCGTGGTCATTGACGGCACAACAGGATTTCTTGGCGGGATAAATATCGGTGATGAATACTTGAACGGGAATCCGAAGCTGGGCTTTTGGAGAGATACGCATCTTAGGCTGTACGGGGATGCCGTCTATTCGCTGCAGGATATCTTTATGCGGGACTGGTGGTTTACAGCCAAGGAACGCTTGTCGGGACAGGAATTGTTCCCGGAGCATAATTGCAAGTCGGGTGAGCAGGTGCAGATTGTGTCCAGCGGGCCGGACAGCAGCGCCGATGCCGTACTGGAATGTTATTTTAATGCAATTGCAGTAGCCAAATCGAAAATTTTCATTACGTCGCCCTACTTTATCCCGGATTCCAGCCTGTTGATGGGGCTGCGGACTGCTGCGCTGAGCGGGGTGGATGTACGATTGATTATTCCTCAAATATGCGATTCCCGCCTTGTAATGCTTGCTTCACTCTCCTATGTGGAGGAATTGCTGGAGGCTGGTGTAAGAGTATATCGTTATCAGAAAGGGTTTATTCATTCGAAGACACTGATTGTCGACCGGCTGCTGACCTCAATCGGAACGGCGAATATGGATATGCGCAGCTTTTTCAGCAATTTTGAGCTGACAGCAATTTTGTTCAACCGGGAGGCTATTGAGCAGGTGGAGCAGGATTTCCGGCGTGACCTGCAGGCCAGTGAAGAACTTCGTCTATCCAGCTTTAAAAAGCGGCCCCGGCTGCACAAGATTGGCGAAGCGGTGTCACGGCTGCTGTCACCGCTGCTATAGGGATTGAAGCTGCTATTGTGCTCACCGTCCAATAAATTTCAAAATCGGACGCAAATTTTGCGCCGCAACGGAATCAAGCAGATCGCCCCGGCTATGCAGGCGCTGCATAATGTTCAACAGATGATAATCGGCAGGCTTCACATCCCGGCCAACCTCATCCCAGGTGAGCGGGGTGGAGACGCTCGCCGCCTTTTTCGCCCGTGGCGTGTAAGGTGCAGAAATGGTCTTGCCGCGGTAATGCTGCAAATAATCAAAATAAATCAGATCACCGCGATCCTTCTTCATCCGTTCAATCGTGAACAGCCCGGGGTGAGAGCGGGACAAATATTCCCCGACGAATTGTCCGATCCGGCGCAGTTCATCAAAGGTCAGATCCTGCTCAAGCGGCACAACAATTTGAACGCCGGTCGCCCCTGACGTTTTGGGAACGGATTGAATGCCGAGGGACAGCAGCAGCTTGCCGACATGAGAGGCGGCTTCCATAATTCTCGGTTCCTCTTCAAGTGAAGGATCAAGATCGATAATCCATTCGGTTGGCCGCTCAGGCTCATTGATCCGGTCGAAGGAAGCATGAAACTCCAGACAGGCCAGATTGCCAAGCCAAAGGAGCACGGGCAGCGAATCCAGATGAATATAGGCGATAGCGTCGAGCGGAGCAAGATGTACAAAGTCAGGCTGGGGCTGCGGACAATTTTTCTGATAAAAAAATTTGCCGTGAATGCCATTCGGGTAACGGATAGTAGTCAGGTAGCGGTTCTTGCAATGCTTGATCAGATATGGAGCCAGCTCGCCAAGCTTCTCCAGGTACACCAGCTTGGTAATGCCCATCTCCGGCCACAGCAGCTTGTCCGGATTGGATATTGTCAGCTCTTGTTCTTCGATCATAATGGAACCTTTGACCGCGGTTGGCATAGGTTTCAACTCCTTGTTACAAATGAATAGAAATGGGGGAACAAAGGATGGAGCTTGAACCGGTCATTCCGTTTGAACCGGTAATTGTAGATAACATTCCGTCAGGCAAGCAATGGGTCGGACAGGTGAAATGGGACGGTGTCCGCATGCTGCTTTATTATGATGGCACTCATGTGCGGCTTGTAAATCGCAGGTTGAATGACCGTACGGCCCAATACCCGGAGCTTCAGCAGATTGAACAATTTTGCACGGCACAATCTGTCATTCTGGATGGGGAAATCATTGCACTGGATCAGGGAAAGCCATCATTTCATCAGATTATGCGCCGTGACCGTGCACACAAGACGTCTTCTATCCCCGGATTGGTCAAGGAAGTTCCAATCACCTATATGCTGTTTGATGTCCTGTTCATAGATGGCCGCTGGGTGACAGACCTTCCCTTGCATAAGCGGCAGCAACTGCTTGAGAGCATTATCCGTCCCGGCGCAACAGTGCAACTGGTAACGAGCACCCCGGATTCCACAGCGCTGTATGACGTCATGGTGGCCCATCAGCTGGAAGGGATCGTTATTAAGGATTTGGACAGTCCTTATGCGGTCCAAGGCAAGGATGACCGCTGGCGGAAGAAAAAAAACATTCAGGATCTGACTGCGGCCGTTGGCGGCGTCACCTACCGCGGCAAGCAGGTAAATGCACTGCTCCTCGGACTCTATGATGCGGACGGGAAGCTGTGGTACATCGGCCACGCAGGCACAGGCAAGCTGAACACGGAGGACTGGGCTAATTTGACCCGTTTGACGAATGAACTCAAGGTTGCGGAGCGCCCGTTCGCCAACGTTCCTGAGCGCAGCAAAGAGGCAGTGTGGATAAAGCCGTGGCTGGCCGTCAAAGTGCATTATTTGGAATGGACCCGCCACAGCACGCTTCGCCAGCCCAGCATTCAGGCCGTGATTCAGGCTGATCCGGCATCTTGTACGTTTCAGCAATAACTTGTGCCTTTTCCGGGCTAGACCTGACCAATGACTCAGGGATCGTTTTCCATACCTGTTCTTCCTAAGATACGGTTTCTTTGGTTTTCGCTTTTGTCGACTTGGCTCCGGGCTTGGAAGGCTTTTTCACGGATACCTTCGCAGTTGTCGGCCCGTTTGCCGGATCGGTCTGAACAGCCTCCAGACTCGCTTGCAGAGCTGCCATCAGGTCAATAACATTGGCGCGCTGCTGTTCAGGAGCGACGTGTACTTCTTCTCCGGCAATCTTCTTGCCGATGACGTCCATCAGCCTGATCCGGTAATCATCCGTATACTTGGCAGGTTCAAAGGGGGTGGACAACTGGTCGATCAGCATTCGCGCCATCGTCAGCTCTTTATCATTGACATTGACCGCATCCGGAAGCCCGGGGACCTGGCTTACCGGGCGGATCTCATCCGGGTAGAAGACGGTCTCGATTGCCAGACAGTTGTCCAGCACACGGATAGCAGCAAGACTGCTCTTGGAACGGATTGATATTTTCGAAATGCCGATTTTGCCTGTATCGCGCATTGCTGCAAGCAGCAGGTTATAAGCGTTGCCGCCGGCCTGGTCGGGGGAAAGATAATACGTTTTTTGAAAATAAATCGGATCAATCTCATTCAAATCAACAAAGTCCAAAATTTGAATCGTCTTGGTCGCCTCTGAGGCAAGCGCATCAAGCTCATCTTTTTCAAACAGGACATAGCGTCCTTTTTCATACTCGTAGCCTTTGGAAATATCATCCCATTCCACATCGACCTCGCAATTTTTACACTGCCTGACGTAGCTGATCGGCCCCCCGCATACCTTATGAATCATTTTCATCGAGATGTCCTTATCCTCCGTAGCGGAGAACATTTTGACCGGCACATGCACGAGTCCAAAGCTGATTGCGCCCTTCCAAACCGTATGCATCACTGTTTCCTCCCGTAATTTGCCCTTGTTTTGAAGTTAGCTTGTCCATCCTGTATGAAAATGACTCAGGGCGGTTATATTTTGGGCAAGGGATGAAAGTCAATGTTCACCCGGTAATCTGTTTATTGCAGGAAGGAGGACATCATCATGTCAGAGCTCGGAAATTCGCCGCAAACGCCGCAAGCTGCCGCTGATATCTCGCATGAAGGGCGCGAGGATTATTTCATGGATATTGACCGGATGGTCAATGAGGGACTCGGGGGCGGCCAAGTGACACCCCACAATGGTCTGGTCGATGCTTCGACAACCGATACCATGGATGAGGAGCACCGTTCATTTACGGAGGAATAGGCAGGAGAAGATGTCTTGAGATAATCCTGTTATCTACTGCTGATAAGCCAGTCTGCACCTGATCTGCAGGCTGGCTTATTATTGTGATCTACGGTGTTGCCAAAATGCGATAGCGGGCACATATGCACCCGCTATTGATCAAAAACAGCCTCTCTTCAGAAACTGCCAGTTTGGTGTAACCAGGAAGGCATCTCGAATGGAAGAAGGCCAAACGGGCAACAATAGGCATAATATCAATGCAAGGGAGGAGCAACCATGAAGCAGTTTCGGAAAGCTGCGGTGCGAATTCTGGTGCTTGTCATGCTGTTGGCGCTGCCTGCGTGCTGCTTGGCTTCTGATCCTTCTACGGGACAGAAAAATAGCCAGGAGGTAAAAAAAAACAGCCTCTCCCTTCCGGCAATCAGAGAAGAGGAGACCGTTTTTAAGCCGCTTTCTCTGCCGGAGCTTCATGCCAAATACCCGGGAACCTTCGTTCTAAATGGCAAGCCTTACGGCCAAAGGGTCGCTTTAACCTTTGACGATGCGCCGGATAACAAATTCACCCCCCGAATTCTGGACATTTTAAAAAAGGAAGGCGTGAAGGCGACATTTTTTGTGCTGGGCAACCGGGCTGAGGCTTATCCGAAAGTAATGAACCGCATCGTCAGAGAGGGCCATATCATTGGCAATCATTCGTACAGCCATCCGAATATGAACAAGCTTAGCCTGGATGAATTCCGGAATGAGATGATCAGAACCGACCGGATTATTGCCGGGTTTACAGGATATGTACCGAGCTACATACGTCCTCCCTATGGGAATATTACCGAACCGCAAATCAGGTGGCTGGCAAAAAACCAGCGCAAGGCAGTGAACTGGAACGTGGATTCACTTGACTGGAAGGGGCTTAGCGCCAAAGATGTATGCGCCAATGTCCTGCCCCATGTCAGACCAGGGTCCATCATTCTCCAGCACTCGGGCAAGGGAGAGAATCTAAGTGGCAGTGTGGAGGCACTGCCGATTATAATTACCAAGCTGAGAAGCAAAGGCTATACGTTTGTCACCATAGCGGAGATGATACCAATCAAGTAGCAAATTAAATCAGGCAAACCTTTTTCCATTGAGAGTCGTACTGGAAAAAGGTTTTTTTGTATATATAGATATCGGGAAACATTTCAAATAGATATAACTGAAACCTTTTATGGGAAAATACGTAAATAAATAGACGAATTGAGGGAAAGGATGATGTTTGCTTTGAAGAAATCCGCAAGAAAAGACAGGGCAGTCAAGCTGGCTGTAGCCGGAACGTTAGGTTTGAGTCTCATGTACGGAGCGGCACAGCCGGGCTATGCGTCGGGATTAGATGCTGCATCCACAGTAATCCAAGGAAGCGGTTCAGGTTCAGTCTCCGAATCCGTAAAGGCCAGACCTGAAGGTCAGGAAAGTATGGATAGCGGGCAGATGGCCAAGGCCAAAATTTCCAAAGAGCAAGCGGAGCAAACCATGCGCAAGCTATTTCCGATTCTTCAACAGGCAAAGCTGGATTCGGTTACGTTGGAGAACACGAACCATGTTCCCAATTTTAATAGCGGAGCCATAGCCTGGGAAATGAGATGGACAATAAGCCACAAATCTAATAGCTCAGCCAGCTTCTCAACCCGTGTGGATGCCGTTTCGGGCGAGGTGCTGACCTACACCACCCCTTATGACAGAGAGGATAATCAAAGTTACTATCCGCCGAAAGTGTCAAACGCCGAAGCAGAGAAAATTGCGAGGCAAATCATTGAGAAGGCATCCGGCGGGAAGATCAGACAAGCCCAGCTTGTACAGGAGGATCCCAATTTCTATTGGGGCGAGCCCAAGCGGCTTTTTGGTCCCGTCCGTCATCATTTTAGCTACCATATTAAAGTAAACGGGATTAAGTCTGTTGAGAATGTTCAAGTTACCGTAGACGGCAATGGAGAAATCCGCGACTATCACCGCAGACCTGCCAACAGCCAATATCCGGCTGCTTCTGCCGGGATCAAACAGGACGAAGCAGAGAAATTATTCAAGGAGCAGGATAAGCTGGTGCTCCACTATGTGCCAGCGGACTGGTCGCCCGCCAATCTGCATGAAAAGTCAAAATGGATGCTGGCTTATGTGCCGTCAACTGTAGCCATTCAGCTTGATGCCCAAAGCGGCAAGCTGATTGAAACCCCCGGATTTGGAAATAGCGGCAGCGTATATGCCGATATTCCTGCCGCCACCGAGGTCTTCAAGCCCCATCAAGGCGGGCAGCTGACCGCTGAGCAGGCGGAGGAGACAATAAAGGCTGCAGTCGCTGTACCCTCTGATTTTACTCTTTCATCGCAGCGTTTGGGTGAGGATTACAGGGGTGGCAAAGGGCAGATGTGGAATTTAAGCTGGCAAAAGGGGCAATTCATGGGTGAGAATTTGAATGCCGTTGTGGATGCGTCAACAGGGGAAATCCGACACTTCTCCTTTTTCAAATATCCGAGGCACATCCTGGGAGACACAGCAGATCAGGAGGCTCCAAAAGTCAAAAAAACTTCGGTCACTGAGCAGCAAGCACGGGATACTGCGTTGAAGCTGATTGTTAAGCTGTACCCCAATGCCAGGGAAGAATTAAAGCTGATTAATGCTGAAGGGCTAAGAAAAGCAGACAACAGCTTTGGGGATCAGGAGGATCGGTTTCAATATACGTTCCAGAGCTTCTATAAAGGCACTCCGCTCTTGCGGAACACGGTGACCGTGTCACTGGATGCGGACGGCAAGCTGTCTGCTTACCATAATGAGACTGTAAAACTGGATGGACTTGGAGCCTCGCTTGATCTGTTAACAGCAAAGATCTCAGAGGAAGCTGCCCGCAGCAGCTATCATGCGGAACTGAAAGCCGAATTGACCTATGAAGCCTTCATCGACGGTATCAAGCTCATTTACAAACCGTTGATAAGAGGGGGCAGGGCCGCTCATGTAATTGATGCGCAGACAGGTGAAATCAAGCTTTTGTTCAACAGGGATGGAGGTTTAGGGGCGGAGCAGACTTCTATACCGGCAGATATTGAAGGCCACTGGGCCAATAGCCAAATCACCACACTCATTAACTACGGCTTGCTCAAGCCGGATCCGGATGGACGTATACACCCGGACTCGTCCATCCGTTACGGAGATTGGATGAATATGATCAGGCGGGGCGTATACGGGGAGCATGATGGTTATCTGCGTTCAGAAGAAAAGCATTTTGCCGATGTTCAGGAGGACAGCGAGTTCAAAGGAGGGGTTGATTTCTTTGTGGAGAACAGCTGGCTAAAGGCTAACCCCGGTAATAAGCTCAATCCGGGCAGGACGCTAACCCGGGGTGAACTGTCGATACTGCTGGCAAACATGCTGAAATACGGGAAGCTTGCTGAACATATGACCGATGATGTCCGGATTGCCTCCTTGAAGGATTCCGATAAAATCAAAAACAAGGGTGCGGCCGCAATCGTCTCGAATCTCGGCCTGCTGACCCCGTCAGGCGGCAGGTTCAACCCGGATGCCCCTGTCACCAAGGCACAGGCTGCTGTGGTGATGATGCGGCTTGTTGAGCTGCAAGGCAAGACAGATACTGCTATCCTCTATTAGAATCGCCTGACAGAGAACTGTTCCTCACGCGCAGAGGAGCAGTTCTTTTTTATTCCTGAATATGCTCGGGCGGCTGTCCGCCCGGTTGCCCCAAAGGAAATTCTTTATCAATCGGCCGGATTCATATAAAATAATAGGGAGACGAGAAAAGGGGAGCCGTGTAAAATGGCAACACATCAGCATCTTAAATTGACCAAGCTGGATGTCATGTTCCGGATTTTATTTATTACACTCGGAGCATCTCTGATGGCTGTGGCGTTAGAAATTTTTCTGGTACCCAACAATATTATTGATGGTGGAATTGTAGGCATATCCATTATTGTCTCCCATTTGACCAATCTGCCGCTGGGCATGTTTCTGTTTTTGCTTAATCTCCCGTTTTTGTTTCTGGGTTACAAACAAATCGGGAAAACTTTTGCGATGTCGACGCTGTACGGAGTCACCGTCATGTCGGTAGATACGGCACTGCTGCATTCCGTGCCACCGCTGACCAGCAACCTGTTTCTGGTTACCGTATTTGGAGGTGTACTGCTAGGTGTTGGGGTCGGGCTGGTCATCCGGTTCGGCGGCTCGCTGGACGGGACAGAGATTGTAGCGATACTCATTAATAAAAAATCTCCCTTCTCTGTAGGCGAGATTGTCATGTTCTTCAACTTCTTTATTATGATTACAGCGGGCTTCGTATTTACCTGGGACCGTGCGATGTATTCACTGATTGCTTACTACATTGCATTCAAGCTGATCGACGTTACGCTGGAGGGCTTTGATGAATCCAAGGCGGTATGGATAATTAGCGAAGAATCGACTGAGATCGGCTCCGCCATTATGGACCGGCTGGGGCGTGGGGTAACCTATCTGAACGGGGAGGGTGCCTTTACGGGTTCCAGTAAACGGGTCATCTTCTGCGTCATTAACCGTCTGGAGGAAGCCAAGCTCAAGTCGATTGTTCAGGAGCTGGACTCCCAGGCCTTTGTAGCGATCGGCAATATCCATGATGTGAAGGGCGGCCGATTCAAGAAGAAGGATATTCACTAATCACAGGGTCTGGTTGCGGACGGATGATCTGGCCGCTATAATGTGATCAATAATTCGGACAGCAGGTTAAGGGAGGGGAACGCTTGGATGAATTTGCAGGCATACGCAGCTGGACAGAGAACCGCCAGCAGAAATCCTGGCAGCAGGAACGCGGAGTTGTTGTTGGCATAGGCGATGACGCAGCAGTTGTCGAGGCAACGCCGGGAAAAGGCGGTACGGGTTCCACTTCGTCCTGGCAGAGCCTGATTACCGTGGATACGATGGTCGAGACGATTCACTTCAACGACTTGACCATGCTGGAAGAGGATGTTGGATATAAGGCGCTGGCAGCCAATATTAGCGATATCGCGGCAATGGGCGGGATACCGCGGCATGCGGTTATATCTGTCAGCGTCCCTCCTTCATACAGCCCCCAGAGGGTAAAGCAAATTTATGACGGGCTGTATGCCTGTGCAAATCAATATGGGGTTGCAATTGTAGGCGGAGATACGACTTCTTCGCCTTCGCATTTGGTGCTGGCAGTGACGCTGACAGGTATTATCGAATCGGGACGCAGCGTATACCGCTCTGGAGCACAGCCGGGCGATGCTGTTTTCGTTACCGGATTGCTCGGGATGTCCGCAGCAGGACTGGATTATTTGATGAAGCTCCCGGAGAAATACGGGAAGGTTGTGCCGTATAGGGAACTGGCTGCGACAGCCCAGAAGATGGCCGATACAGAGGGTGCAGGAGCGCTGGTGCGTCATCACAGGCGTCCGCAGCCTTCGGTAGCGGCAGGGAGGCTGCTCATCTCTCAAGGGGCATGCCATGCGCTCAATGATGTCAGTGACGGACTTGCAAGCGAAGCCTGGGAGCTGGCTGAATCCTCTCAGGTTTCGATTGTGCTTAGTGAGCATTTGCTTCCGCGCAGTGCCAGTCTCCTTCATTACGCGGAGCAGACCGGCAAAAATCCGGTTGACTGGATGCTGTACGGCGGAGAGGACTATGTGCTTGTCGGCACAATGCCGGAGGCAGATCTGGAGCAAGCCAAAGAGGAGCTAAATCGTCAGGGGATTCCACTGTACCGCATCGGCCGGGTTGAATCCGGGGCACCCGGGGTATGGATGTACGGCAGTGACGGCGGAGAACGAACAGCAATTTTGAAACGGGGCTATAACCATTTTTCTGAAAGCAACAGGTGAGCAGAATGTCTAAATTGGAAGTAATGAAGATTGACTGGACGGCGCATTCCGAACAGGATACCATTCAGCTGGCCGGATGGCTGGGCAGTCGTGCGCTGCCGGGTACGATGCTTGCTCTGGATGGCGACCTGGGAGCCGGGAAGACGAGATTTTCCCAGGCCTTTGCAGCTGCCATCGGAGTGACGGCTATTGTGAACAGCCCGACCTTTACAATAATTAAGGAATATGCAGGCAGCAAGCTGCCTTTTTATCATATGGATGTATACCGGATTTCCCTGGGGGAAGCGGACGATCTTGGGCTGGATGATTACTTTTTCGGTGAAGGGGCAACGATTGTAGAATGGGCCAGTATTATCGGGCCGGTCTTGCCGGAGTGCCGGCTTGACCTGTATATCGAGCATTTGGGCGGCGAAGCCCGCCGATTCATGCTCACAGGTCACGGTGAGCCTTATGTGTCCTGGTGCAGGGAGCTCGGTACGTTAGGAGGCGTTAGCATATGAACGAACAAGTAAAAGCAGGCCAGGCGGAACACAAGAAGACCACTGGCTGTCCGCTGGTGCTGGCAATCGATACCTCGACAGCTGTCATGGCTGCTTCATTAATGGAGGGCGAGCGGGTGCTGGGGGAACTGAACTCCATGTCCGAGCGGAATCACTCCGTATACAGTGTTGCCAGCCTGCAGCAGCTGCTCAAGCAGGCTGGCAAGTCTCATTCCGAGCTTGACGCAATTATTGTTGGCTGCGGGCCGGGCTCTTACACCGGAATGAGAATCGCGGTGACAATCGGCAAGACCCTGGCATGGGTGTGGAATAAGCCGTTGGTCAGCGTATCCTCACTGGAGGGGCTGGCCTATGGAGCTTTACAGCGTGCTGCAGGTGATGAGAACGTCTTGCGCTGGGTCATTCCGCTTATGGATGCCCGCCGCGGGCAAGTATATACGGCTGCTTTTGCCGCCGGTACTGACGGCCAGTGGGAGCGGGTAGCCAGTGATGGCATCCGGCTGATGGCCGATTGGGCGGATGAACTGGCGCGGCTGGTGAAGGATGGAGATGGACGGCAGCTCCCGCAGGAGATTATTTTTGCCGGTGAACTGGAGCTTCATCAGGAGCAGGCAGATCGATTTGCCGGAATGAGCGGCTCCCTCAAGGTACTGTCTGCCGCCTATACGCTTGAGGGAAGCCATATTGCCCGCCTCGGGCAGGACAAGCTGCACCGCGGCGAGTTGAGCGCCCCGCACACATTAGTACCCAACTATACGCAGCTGGCAGAAGCGGAAGTGAAGCTGCTCGCAGCCAGAGGCGGGGAGGTGCAGCCGCGTGTCTGAGACGAAGAATTGTGCTGCAGGAGCAGACAGTCTGCTTTGCACAGGGAAGGCCACTGCGAATACGGCGGGAGTTCAAAGCAAGGACGAGGGGCAGACTGCCGTTCAGCCTGAGCGGCTGATCTTCCGTTCCATGCAATTGGAGGATGTGCCGGTTATTTGTCAAATCGAACAGCAAGCCTTCACAAGCCCATGGACAGCGGAAGCATTTATCAATGAACTGACGAACAACCATTTTGCCCGCTATATGGTGATGGAGTGGGAAGACAAAGTGATTGGCTATGGCGGCATGTGGACCATTATGGATGAGGCGCATGTGACTAATATTGCCGTGTGTGAAGGCTACCGCGGCCAGGGGCTGGGGGAGCGGCTGCTCCACGAGCTGCAGCGGACAGCGGTGTTTTTTGGCGCGGGGCGTATGACATTGGAGGTGCGGGTCAGCAATGAACCCGCCAAAAATTTGTACCGGAAGCTCGGATTTGAGCCTTCGGGCGTAAGACCGGGCTATTACTCCGATAACGGAGAAGACGCTCTGATTATGTGGGCAGAGCTGGATCAGGTAAAGGCAGGTGCTCAAGATGACGAAGACTAAACTGGCTGCCGCCTGTGAGGAAATTATTTTGGCAATCGAAACCAGCTGTGATGAAACCTCAGTAGCGGTCGTCCGCGGCGGGAGCGAGGTATTGTCCAATATTGTCTCCAGCCAAATCGAGACGCACAAGCAATTTGGCGGGGTCGTCCCCGAAATTGCATCGCGCAAGCACGTGGAATCGATCACGCTGATTATGGAAGAAGCTGTCCGCAAGGCCGGCATTACACTGCAGGATATTGATGCGGTTGCCGTCACCCAGGGGCCCGGACTTGTCGGCGCATTGCTGGTAGGCCTTGTAGCTGCCAAAAGTCTGGCGATGGCGCTTGATGTTCCCTTGATTGGGACGCATCATATTGCCGGTCATATTTATGCGAACAAGCTGGTGCATGACATGGTGTATCCTTCGGTGGCCCTCGTCGTCTCCGGCGGACATACGGAACTGGTCGTGCTGGAGCGTGAGGGCGTATTCCGTATTATCGGACGTACCAGGGATGATGCAGTCGGCGAGGCTTATGACAAGGTAGCGCGCTCGCTCAAGTTCCCCTACCCGGGCGGCCCGCATGTGGACAAGCTGGCCCAGAGCGCGGATGAGGCGTTGACCCTGCCGAGAGCCTGGCTGGAGCCGGATTCCTATGATTTCAGCTTCAGCGGGTTAAAATCCGCGGTGTTGGCGGCGATTAACCAGGCGAATATGAAGGGCCAGACTCTCGATCCTGGAGCGCTTGCACGCGGCTTTCAGGAATCGGTTATTGAGGTGCTCGTAGAGAAGGCGATTCGCGCCGTTCATGCCTATGATGCCAAGCAGCTGCTGCTGTGCGGTGGAGTGGCAGCCAACGGCGGACTGAGGGCTGCGCTGCAGGCCCGCTGTGAGAAGGAGAATATGCCGCTGCTCATTCCGCCGATGTCGTTGTGTACGGATAATGCGGCCATGATTGCAGCAGCTGCTCACCTGAAATGGGAACGCGGGCAATTCTCTGAGCTGGATATGAAGGCTGATCCGATGCTTTCCCTGGAGGAATGGTCGGTATGTGAGCTTGAGAAGAGCGAGGCTTAACCGCTTTTTATAGCTTATAGACAGGCTGCTTCGTTTTTAAATATGGATGGTAACCCTAACAGGAAGGCCATCCTTCGGCAAACGTCTTGATCACGTCTGCCGAAGGATGGCCTTATTTGCGTATACAGAATTGATATGCAGTACCAGGGGGATCAGGAGAAAAGAACAAAATTCGTCGCCAGTTTGCGGAGTGTCCCGTCCGAAGGCTTGTTAATTACCTGTCCGTTGAAAACGAGCGTCGATGAACCGCCTCCGTCGAGATTGTAGGCGTCCACTGCACCGTAACGCTGGAGCAGAATTTGCAGCTCGGCAAGCGATGCGCCCGAATTGCCCTGCTCATCAGCGGCGTCCGTTACAAGAAACAACAGCTGGTCATCCTTGTAATTGGCGATGACGGTACGTGCTGCCCGCTTCGGACTGGTTTGCCATTTTGAAGGGATCGCCTGTTTGTTGCCGTTTTTCAGCAAAATAGGGACAAAGGATGCACCGAACTGGGCTTGTTCCTTATCAAGCTGATTCCGGCTGTTATATTTATTGCCGACCAGCTTCAAGTCTTTGTTAACGCCGACAAAGAACAAATCTGAGAAGGAAGGCTCGAAGCCATTTACATACTCTCCGTCCACGATTGTCGTACTCAGCGGGTAGCGCGAGCCCTGCTGGTCAGCGAAACCGCCGGCATTGATGCCTGCTGCAGCATTCGTCCGGCGTACTGCGGCAAGTGTCGTTTCTGCGCCGCCATACTTGTCGTTGCCGAGCACCATGGACATGGCCTCGCTGGATTTGAGCTTCACCTTCAGCGCATAGCCCTTGAAGTTCTCTGCATTCACATAGAAGAGCTGGGCGCGCATACGGTCGGTATCGAGTGTCTGTGACGGCTTACCGAGCTTGGAGCTGATCCGGGTATCATAAATTTTCAGCGGCCTGTCCGCCTGAAGGCTGGCCGTTTTGGCGATGGTGCTTACATTTTTATTCGTTTCATTATAGAGCCATGCTGTTTTTTTCATCGATGCCGAGATTGTGGATGCAATCCCGTGCGCTTCATCCAGCTTCTCATCAAGCACAGCACTGCCGGAGCTGATTTGCGCCGTGGTATAGGCGGGCGGCTCGGGAAATGCAGCAGGAGACAGCTCGGTTGTAAATGGGGAGCACAGCAGCCAGATGAGCATGCCTGCGAACGGAGCGCAAACAAGCAGTCCCAGCCGGTTTATGTATTTGACCGTAACCATCATTTCAGCACTTCCAGGTTTTTCTCAAGCTCATTCAGCTTTTTCTTCACTTCATTAATCTGGGTGTAGAGCTTGTTGCTGTTGTCGGTTTTGTCGCTGGCGTTGTCCTTGGTGAAGGTAAGCAGCTCATTCAGTGCTTCGACCTTGCTCCCCAAAGTGGAAATTTCATCTGCAAAAGCTTTCTCCACAGCTCCAATTCGTTCCTCGTAATGCTGCTGCATGACAGCCATTTGGGCGGCCGTTTGAGCCTCCAAGCGGGCGGTCAGTGCCTGTTTCGTGCGGTCCGTATACCATATGGTTCCGGCCACTCCGCAAATAATCAGGATCACCCATACGCCAAGAAACACATAGACCGGTCGCTTGGCATTGTTGCGGTGTTTTCTCTCATGGGGCTGAGGCGCGTTCGTCTGTAATTCAGTATTCATTTTTTGTGCAAAAATCTCCTTTACTTGAATTGCAAAAGGCCTGTCGAGTCCAGTCAAGCCCTTTCTTTGCTGCTGTAATCGTGCTTCGCCGAGTCTGCTCCCAGTCAAGCTGTGCGGCAGGCTCCCGATTAGAAACTGTACTAGCTTAGACGGTAAACAAAGGGAAAAGTTGCGGAATTCATGTGAGCTTTAATTGGATGGGAAATTTGCCCCCAGAGCAGCCCGCAGGAATGGGGATAAGTGAGTGATGATTCCTTTAGAGCGAATTGTTATCCACATATACATCTGTGTATATAGGTATATTTTGTGGATAACATTATAAATTTCTTTTTCAGTGGATAACTTCTAATTATGTATGATATTGTCCGCTTTTTTATATGGTGAGGATTGCATATGTACCTGGATTCCGGGTTTATCAATCCTGAATTTTATTTTTCTTGAATACCTGTCATCAGGCTCTTATCCGTCGATTTACAGCGGAATTCTTTTACAAAAAATAGATTTACATTGTATTCCTATAATGATAGTATGATTTAAAATGATTGGAGAATTGACCGGACCCTACGAAGTGACGGTTCCCAGGCCTGCCTTTACGGGCGGGCTGTATCAGCATCAAGTGAACGACTGTTGTTCTAATCTTGTTTAATGGCCGGGAGGAACTGCACGATGATAGAACTGGTGGATGTGTATAAAACATACAAGAGGGGCGAGAGCTCCATTGAGGCGCTGCGGGGCGTAAGTCTAAGAGCGGAAAAAGGGGATATATTCGGTGTCATCGGATACAGCGGGGCGGGGAAAAGTACATTGATCCGTCTGGTTAATTATCTGGAAAAACCTACGAAAGGGCAGGTAATTGTAGAAGGTCAGCCTCTCGATCAATATAGTGTTCATGAGCTTCGGAACGTGAAGAAAAAAATCGGCATGATTTTTCAGCATTTTAATTTGCTGGAGTCGAAAACGGTGTACGATAATATCGCCATTCCGCTTGTACTTGTCAAAAAAAGCAAGTCCGAGATTAGACAGCGTGTCACAGAGCTGCTGGATTTCGTCGGGCTGAGCGACAAGGCAGGGAGTTACCCGAAGGAACTGTCAGGCGGACAAAAGCAGCGTGTCGGTATCGCCAGAGCGCTCGCCGGCAATCCTACCATTCTTCTGTGTGATGAAGCAACTTCTGCACTTGACCCCCAGACGACACAATCGATTTTGGCGCTGCTGAAGAGAATCAGCGAGACGTATCCGATCACTATACTAATGATTACACATGAGATGGCAGTCATTCAACAGATTTGCAACAAGGTAGCCGTAATGGAAGACGGCATCATTATCGAGCAAGGAAATGTGCTGGATGTATTCGGGAGCCCCCGGCATGAGACCACACGCAATTTTGTGCGGACTGTCATTCGCAACACCGTACCGTCGAGTGTTATTCAGACGCTGAAGGCAGAAGGGCAGCGGCGGCTGTTCAAGCTTGAATTCATCGGGCAGTCTGCGTCGGAGCCGGTTATTAACGGTCTTATTCGCAATTATAATGTGCAGGTCAATATATTGTTCGCCAATATGACGGAGATTCAAGCGACAACACTGGGAAATATGATTATTCAGCTTCAAGGCGAGGATAGGGTTATTGATCAGGCAGCCCGATTTTTACAGGACCAAGGCGTATATATAGAGGAGGTTGATTCCGTATGATGGACACGACAATTACGGCGGATCAGATTATTAAGGCCTTGCAGGAAACACTGACAATGGTCGGCGTCTCGCTTCTGTTCGGTTCCCTGCTGGGAGTTCCGTTAGGCATTCTGCTGGTAGTCGGAAGGCCGGGCGGAGTCATAGAGAGCAAGCTGGTCTACAGCATTCTCAATCCGGTCATTAATATTGTCCGGTCGCTGCCTTTTATTATTTTGCTCGTAGCCATTATCCCGTTCACAAGATTTGTTGTACAAACCTCTATTGGCACCACTGCGGCTATCGTTCCGCTCGTGATTTATATTGCGCCTTATATCGCAAGGCTTGTCGAAAATTCATTGTTGGAGGTGAATCCGGGCATTCTGGAAGCAGCAGAATCCATGGGTGCAACCCCTTTCCAGGTCATCTGGCATTTTTTGCTCCCGGAAGCATTCGCCTCGCTCATTCTTACCTTTACAACAGCTACAATTACGCTGATTGGAGCCACGGCGATGGCCGGGACAGTCGGCGGCGGCGGGATCGGGGATTTGGCTATTACCTATGGGTACCAGCGCTTCGATACCTTTGTTATGATTGTGACCGTCCTGATCTTGCTCGTTCTGGTGCAGGGAATTCAATCAATAGGGAACCGGATGGGACGCAAGGCCCGCCGGGAATAACGGGATTGATATGCTAGCAGTTATGGGCTGTTAAAGCACAAAATGATCCGGCAGGCCAAGCCTGCCGGATCATTTCAATATGGAAGATGATAAGCCTTCGGCTTCTACAGCGCATGGCTGGTCCGGGATCTTTGTCCCGTATAGCGGTTTTCCGGGATGGACAGTCCAAGATGTCCGCGCAGCGTTGTCTCCGTATACTCGGTCCGATAGATTCCGCGCTCCTGCAGAATCGGCACAACAAGGTCTACAAAGTCAGTGAGGCTGTCCGGCAAAGCAGGCGGGATGAAGATAAAGCCGTCACAAGCGCTATTTTCAAACCAGTATGTCAAGGTATCGGCGACCTGCTCGGGAGTTCCGCGAAGCGATCCATTCGTTGCCACATTGCTGATTTTGGAATAGAGCTGGCCGATTGTCAGATTTTCTTCACGGATTATTTTTTGGATCATTTCGAAATCGCTCTGAATGCTGTTGACTTCCCGCCAGGCCACTTCTGATGCAGGTGTATCCAGGTTATAAGCGGTCAAGTCAACGTTGCCTACATACCCGGACAAGAATCGCAGTGCCTGCTCCTGGATGATTGTAGATTCCAGCAGCGCCGCTTTCTCAGCGGCTTCAGCCTCAGTCCGGCCGATAATCGGAGATATGCCTTGCAAAATCAGAAGCTCAGTCTCCTTGCGGCCATACTTCGCCATGCGGCCCTTCAATTGCTTGTAGAAGCTGCGGGCGTCCTCAAAGGATTTCTTGTGGCTGAACACCGCTTCGGCTGTTCTCGCAGCAAACTCCTGTCCGGGTATGGATGAGCCAGCCTGGAACAGTACCGGATGCCCCTGCGGGGTCCGGCCGATATTCAGCGGCCCCCGAACCTGGAAGAATTCGCCCTCGTAATTGAGCAGATGCACCTTGTCAGGATCATAGAATTGTCCGGTCTCCTTGTTGCGGATAAAGGCGTCCTCTTCCCAGGAATCCCACAGTCCCTTGACCACATCGATAAATTCCTCCGCAATCTTGTACCGGTCATCATGCAGAGTATGCTCCTTCCGGCTAAAATTCAATGCCGTAAGTCCGGTTGCATCGGCTGTTGTTACCACATTCCATCCGGCTCTTCCGCCGCTGATGATATCCACAGAAGCGAACTGCCGGGCCAAGGTGTAAGGCTCGTTATAGGTAGTGGAGGCTGTAGCTACAACACCAATATGAGTCGTTGCCCCCGCAATGGCCGTAATGAGTACAGTAGGGTCAAAACGGTTCAGAATTTGTGAATGTGAATTTTCATCAATTGCCAGACTGTCTGCGATAAAGGCGGCATCGAACAGTCCTCTTTCCGCTTCAAGCGCGATTTTTTTATAAAAGCCGACATCAATGCTGGCATCGGCCTGAGCTTGCGGCAGGCGCCAGGAGCCGATATGCATGCCGGTTCCGACAATATAAAGTCCGATTTTAATTTGTCTTTGGGCAGACATCGATTTCATCCTCTCCGTAAATCTGATTGCGTTCAAAATTAACGTTGGAAAGCGGCAAAGACAAACAGGCAGCAAAGCAAATGAAGAAATCTCAAGTTTAAGCATAGTTAAATTTTTAAACATAGTTAATAAATTGGTTTACTCAGTTTTAATTTGAAATTATGATACCTCAGATCTGAGTGGAAATCAATTCCTCAATTGAATAAAAAATGATTGACATTCAGAGTAAAGTTGATATGATCTTAATAAATCTTATGTGTTTACTTGGTTTTAGTAATTCTATCTCCATCTTACTATTTAGGGGGCGTTCATATGGACAAGCCGTTTCGGCAAGGAAAGCTATTGTTAACGGCATTAATCTTGGTAACAGTCTTGGCAATATCGGCATGCAGCAATAAAGGGGCGGGTTCAGGTAACGAAAATTCACTCAAAGTAGGGACGACCGATATTCAGGCTGATCTGTGGAATTTTATCCGGGATGAGGCCAAGGCAGACGGCCTGAACATTGAGGTAGTCACTCTAACAGGCCAGGTGGATTTGAATCAGTCGCTTGCTGACGGGGATTTGGACGCGAATGCATTCCAGCATATTGCCTATCTGACAAGCTGGAATGGCATTCATAAAGCTTCACTCGCTGCTGCGGATACGACAATCATTGCGCCGCTCGGCATTTACGCTAAAAATATCAAAGACCTTAAGGAAATTAAGGAGGGCGCGAAAATAGCCATCCCGAACGACCAGACGAATCTGGTCCGGGCTCTAAAGCTTCTCGAATCCGCCAAACTGATCAAGCTTCAGGAAGGATTCGATGCTGCCAAGGGAGGCGTAGACCAGATTGCGGACAATCCGCTTAAGCTGAACATCATTACAGCACAGAGCGGCATGCTCCCACGGGTGCTGGATGATGTGGCAGCAGCCATTATTAACAATGGGGTTGCCCTCCAGGCAGGCTATAAGCTGAACTCATCCCTGTATCATGAGAATGAGGCCGATACCGCATATATTAATGTTGTAGCTACGACAGAGGGCATTTTGAAGGACAAGCCGGAAGCGTTCAAAAAGCTGAATGCAGTGCTTCATTCGCAAAAGGTCAGCGACTACATTCAGACCAGATATGAAGGGAACTTTATTCCGGTAACCCGCCAGATTGACGAGGTTGTGGAAGCTTTCAAAAAGGAAAACGAAACGCCTTAGACGAAATCATAAGATAATTGGAAATATTAATAATCAAGGTTTATATGCTTCCTGGTCTTGTATGGCGGATGCCGTGCAGGACTGGGGAGCTTCTTTGCTTTAACGGACCCAAGACAATGTTAGCGGATTCCAGTGAATATCCTGGATTGGAAATGGAGCAGAATAAGCTGAATGTGAATATAGAAAGGAAGAGACTCTGATGGCCCAAAATTTGCCCAATTCAATTGAGCTGCCGCAGTTTCCGGAATCGTATTGGATCGCTTCGACACCTTTTCGCACCTATCCGAAGCTGCAAGATTCAATTTCAGTCGATGCTGTCATTGTGGGAGCCGGGCTCACTGGTGTTACGACGGCTTACCTGCTGGCCAAGGAAGGTCTGCAAGTAGCCCTGCTGGATGCCGGAACCATTGCCACCGGGACAAGCGGGCATACAACCGCAAAAATAACCGCGCAGCATGACCTGATTTACGACGAATTCATCAGCCATTTTGGAACTGAACAGGCGCGGCTGTACTACGAAGCGAACCATCAGGCGCTTCAATGGATGAAGGAGCTTATCCGGCGGGAGCGTATTGATTGTGATTTCCAAGAGCAGGATGCTTATTTGTACACCACTGCGGGAGATATGGCGGGTAAGCTGGAGCAGGAATTTCGTGCTTATGAGAAACTGGGCATTCCCGGCTCTTATGTGGACCAGGTGCCGCTGGATCCGCTTGGTGTGAAGGCGGCTGTCGTAATGCCCGGCCAGGCGCAATTTCACCCGTTGCGCTACTTGCGTTACTTATTAGGAGAATTTGCAGCTTTGGGCGGACAAATCTATGAGCAGACCGAAGCGACTGGTGTCGAGAGCGGGGAACGCCCCCGGGTGTTGACAAAAGAAGGACACCGGGTAACCGGGCACTACGTGGTGGCGGCTACCCATTACCCGTTTCACGAAGGGATGGGACTTTATTTTGCCAGGATGCACCCGGAGAGATCCTATGCGATTGCTTGTCCTCTCCCGGATGAACAGGCAGATTATCCGGGCGGGATGTATTTGAATGTGGATGATCCAAAGCGCTCGGTGCGTAGCGTCCAGATCGGCGGGAAGCATGCATTGCTGCTCGGAGGGGAAGGCCATCAGACCGGCCAGGGAATTTGCACCCATCGCCATTATGAAGCGCTCCAGCAATTTGCACAACAAACATTTGGCCTGTCTGCTATCTCGTACCGGTGGTCGGCACAGGATCTGATTTCCTTGGACAAGCTGCCTTACATCGGCCCGGTTACAGCGGGCAATGACCGGGTTCTGGTGGCGACCGGCTATCGCAAATGGGGGATGACAACCTCCGCCGTTGCTGCCCATCTGCTCAAGGACTACATCACTGAACGATCAGATGAAAATCCTTATCGGGAATTGTTCACGCCTTCCCGCTTCAATGCTGACCCTGGCCTAAAGACATTGCTCGTTGAAACAGGCGATGTTATCAAGCATCTTGTGACGGGCAAGCTGGAGTGGGCAAAAACAATGCCAGAGGACATCGGCCCGGATCGGGGTGCTGTTGTAATGATAAATGGAAGAAGAGCCGGCGCTTATCGCGAACCGGAAGGCAAGCTGCATGTGCTGGACACGACGTGCACCCATATGGGCTGCGAAGTGGAATGGAATGAGGGAGAACGCTCATGGGATTGCCCATGCCACGGGTCTAGGTTTTCCTTTGAAGGCGAGGTATTGAACGGCCCGGCCAAAAAGCCGCTTTCCCGTATTGATTATATGGAGATCACCGCAGGTGAGCTGGAGAGGACGTAATCCGCCAGCTTATTCGGGCGTAATGAAAAGTAAAGATTGATACAGGCTCCCATGGCGCAGACAGGTGATGATAAAGCCAACTGCCGTAAAGGGAGCCTGATTGTTATGTGCAGGTAAAATCACGCGCCTGTGATTATATTGCCGATACCTTCAGCGGGTTCCTTGCTGCTTTTTGGATGCGACAAGAGTAAGAAAGGGTTGTAGACAAGTTTATACACATATTCAGAATTTTCTGTGGATAATAAGCATTCAGCGGCAATCTATATGGATATACATCACTGTTGAAATGGGGATAAGTTTTTCACAACCAAGATGTGTATTTTGTGGATAATGTGGATTAACTTGTGGAGTACTCGGTTTTTTCGACATAAAATTAAAAAAAACGCGTCAAACCCTTTTATTTTACGGCATTAATATCGACAGAATTGCCTAAAAATTATCCCTAACCTGTGGATAAGCCTGTGGAAAAAGTGGATAGACCAAAAACGGCTGCCAAAATACAACAAACCGCCTGAACAGCGAGGTGCTGTATGCAGACGGTTTGTTAACAATGCGTTAATATTAATGTGGTTTATTATTAAGCCAATAACTCTTCCCAGGCTTCGTAGCAGGAGCTTAGCTCGGATTTTTTTTGTTCAATATCGGCTTGAAGCTGCTGGACCAGCACATAATCATTGTACACATCCGGCTCGGTCAGCTTTTCCTCCAGCACCGTAATTTCTGCCTCAAGTTCGGCAATGCTCTGCTCCAGCTGTTCCAGCTTCCTCTGCCTTTGCCGCTGGTCCTTTTTGGCCTGCTTGTCCATCTCATAATTGGAGACAGGGGCGCCCTCTGTTTTCGCGATATCTTTCTTTGCAGCAGCCGTCTCTTCCTGCAGTTCGGCCAACTCCTGTTTTTTCTCCAGCATTTCATCGTAATTGCCGAGAAATTGCAGTATGCCCTGCGGCGTCAGCTCAACGATCCGCTCAGCCATTTTATTGAGGAAATAGCGGTCATGAGAGATGAAGAGCAGCGTGCCTTCAAAATCGACCAGAGCCGACTCCAGCACTTCTTTGCTGAATAAATCCAAATGGTTCGTCGGCTCGTCAAGAATAAGTACATTCGCTTCGAGCAGCATGAGCTTGGATAGCGACACGCGTGCTTTCTCGCCGCCGCTAAGCGCAGCAATTTTCTTCTTCACATCTTCGCCGCTGAACAGGAAGTTGCCCAGCACCGTACGGATTCGCGCCTCTTCCAGATGCGGATAAGCGCTCCATACTTCCTCCAGCACTGTATTGGAAGGATTCAGCCCTGTCTGCTCCTGGTCGTAATACCCGATTTTGACGTTGGAGCCCCATTTGATAGAGCCCTGGCGTGGTGTCAGTTCCCCTACCAAAGCCTTGAGCAAAGTAGACTTGCCCATCCCGTTCGGACCGATGAGGGCTACGGTCTCGCTGCGGTGAAGCTGGAAGGCGACATGTTCGAATAACGGCTTGCTGCTCCCCGGGAAGGCGATGGAGAGCTGCTGTACATCCAGCACATCCTTGCCTGTTTGCCGCTGAATATCGAAGGAGAAGCTGGCTTTTTTCAAATCGCCCATCGGCTTGTCCAGACGGTCCATTTTATCCAGCGCCTTGCGGCGGCTTTGGGCACGCTTGGTGGTAGAGGCGCGGACGATATTTTTCTGAACGAATTCCTCCATCCGGGCAATTTCATCCTGCTGCTTCTCATACTGTTTCATTGCTGCTTCGTATTCGCTTGCCTTGACTTCAATATAGCGGCTGTAGTTGCCGGTATAGCGCTTGGCCGCATTGCGTTCGATTTCAACAATGGCTGTTGCCAGCGCATCCAGGAAAAAGCGGTCATGGGAAACAACCAGCACAGCTCCGGAATAACCGCGCAAATAATCTTCCAGCCACGTTAGTGTGGGGATGTCCAGATAGTTGGTCGGCTCGTCAAGCATGAGCAAATCCGGTGCCTGCAGCAAAATCCGGGCGAGCGCCAGTCTCGTCTTTTGCCCGCCGCTCAGGGTGGAGATGACCGTATCAGCCGCGAAGTCACCGAAGCCCATCCCGTGGAGCACACTGCGGATTTTCGTCTCAATCTCGAAGCCGCCCTGCTGCTTGAACCACTCGGAGCGGGCCGCATATCGGGATAGCACCTCTTCATAACGCTGTTCATCCTCATGAAGAGCCGGGTCGGCAATTTGCTGCTCCATATCCCGCAGTTCCTGCTCGGCTGCGATCAGGTGGGCAAAGACGGCTCGCATTTCTTCCATAATTGTCCGTGAAGAGCTTAAGCCGCTGTTTTGGGCCAGATAACCGATTCGGGTCTCTTTTGCTTTATAGATCGTGCCGGAATCAGCAGTGAGCTCCCCGGCAATAATTTGGAGCAGGGTCGATTTGCCCGCGCCGTTGACACCTACCAGCCCGATACGCTCACGGGGCTGAATCTGAAAGGTAATATTGGATAGCACAGTCTTTACGCTGTAGCTTTTGGATAGTTCTGAAACTTGAAGAAGCATAGCAACCTCCGTAAAAAAGATTCTGTATACATTTTACATGAAATTGTATGGAAGCGCGATACACAGTGGAGATTTGGATAAGTATAAAGTGTGGAATACGCCTCATGTACAAGTTGGCGAATTGGGCTTACAGTGGTAAACTAAGAACAGCGAAAAATGAAATTACTGGAGAATATAAAGCAATGGATAATACAGCCGCTCTGAAGGACAAGCAGGAGCTGCGCCGCCAGATGGCCGCAGTGAGAGACGGGCTTACGGGCGAAGAGCGCAGCCGGCGGTCCGGGCTGATCGGAGCAGAGGCTGCAAAATGGCTTGCGGCCCGGAACATCCGCTCTGTTATGACGTATGTTTCCTTTCGTTCAGAGGCAGATACAGCGCCGCTGATCGAATGGGCCTGGTCGGAAGGGATTGCGCTTATCGTGCCGCGTTGTATTCCTTCAACCAGAGAGATGGTCTTGCATCAATTGACCGGGTGGGAAGAGCTTCAGGCCGGGGCTTACGGCATCAGGGAGCCAAACCCGGACAAAGCTGATCTATGGGATCCGGCGCAGCTGCCTGAAGCCGTGCTGGTGCCAGGTCTTGCCTTCGACCGTGAAGGGGGCAGGCTTGGCTACGGGGGCGGCTACTACGACCGCTTTTTCGAACAAGCCTTGTTCAAAGCTGCAGCTGGCCAGAGACTGCCCTTGTGGCTTGGGCTTGCTTTTGAAGTTCAACTGGTCTTATCCGGCCGGATCCCTGGCGAGCGGCATGATATCAGGCTGGATGCTGTGTTCACCGAGCGGGGCGTCTATCCTTGAAATATAAGAATGAATCGTCATCATGTTCTTGTATTTCTGCGCAAAATGCTGTTGCTCCACTCAGGGGGCAGTGCAGTGTTTATGCTTGAGTGAGAAAACGTGCTGCCTTATGACATTTTAGGGACAGGAGGGTTGCTCATGCAGTGGAAGGTAGCGATTTTAACGGCAAGCGACAAAGGCTCGCGCGGGGAGCGTGAGGATACGAGCGCTCAGGTAATACGGGAGCTGGTAGAGGAGGAGCTCACCGGCATTATCGTAGACTATCGTATCGTTCCTGATGAACAGGATGAAATTACGGCCGCCCTGATTGAGATGATTGAATATTATCAGGCGGATCTGGTGCTGACAACCGGGGGTACAGGACTTGCCCCGCGTGATTTGACGCCGGAGGCGACAAAGCGCGTTATCGACCGGGAAGTCCCGGGCATGGCGGAGGCAATGCGTTTTTATGCGATGCAAAAGAAGCGGAGCTATATGCTGACGCGCAGTATTTGCGGTATCCGGGGGCAGTCCCTGATCGTCAATTTGCCTGGCAGCCCCAAAGGTGTTCATGAGTGCCTGATGGCCATTATGGACGAGCTTCCGGAAGCGCTTCGTATGCTGGCCGGGCAGCCTGGGGAATAATAGGGGATGCGGACAAATAATTGTCAGGAAATAGACTATAGCTGAAAGCCCTGCTATGCTATAATAGGGTAATTAATGGACTGTGCAGGTAGAGGCCTAACTGACAGTCCATGTTGTTGTTTTTCAACAGACCTCATACAGACCAATCCTAAGGAGGATTTGCTCATGTTTAGCAATTTAGGAGCATCCGGTATCATTTTGCTTGCCATTTTGGCGCTGCTCTTGTTTGGTCCGAACAAGCTTCCTGAACTTGGACGTGCATTCGGCAAAACGCTTCGCGAATTCAAGAATGGCGCGAAAGACATTATGGATGACAGCCCCAAGCAGGAAACCAAGGAGCCTAGCCGTGCCGAAGCCGCTCAGACTGAGGAGCAGCAGCAAGCCAGCAAGAGACTTCCGGAATAAGTTTAAGGCAGGACAGGTGCCATGGAAGGGGGAACTGTCAGGTTGGGTCAGCAGGATACAGACCAGAGTGTCAAAAAGGAAGGCATCATGCCGATTCTCGAGCATATTGGAGAGCTTCGCAAACGGCTGATCGCCGTCCTTTTTGTTTTTGTTATCGGCCTTGTAATTGGTCTTTTTATTGCCAAGCCGGCGTATGATTATTTGATGAGCCAGGAGCCGCTCAACGGCTTGCCGCTCCACACGTTTTCATTATGGGACGGTATCGGCATTTATATGAAATTTGCCATGGTAATTGCTCTTGTGCTCACGCTTCCCTTTACCTTTTTCCAGGTCTGGGCGTTCGTTAAGCCGGGTCTGGGGGAACTGGAGCAGAAGGCGACACTAAGATATATCCCGTTTACGCTCCTTATGTTTTTGATCGGTCTGGCATTCTCTTACTTTGTCGTATTCCCGATGGCTTATCATTTTACGACAGAGGTTGCGCAGAGGCTGAATCTGATTGAAACCTACGGCGTCATTCAATATTTGACGTTCATGTTCAACATTATTATCCCCATCTCTTTGCTTTTTGAGCTGCCGATGGTCATTATGTTTTTGACCAAGCTCAAGATTCTCAACCCGATTCGTCTTAAGAAGATGCGCAGGGTGGCTTACTTTGTGATGGTGCTCGCCGGGACGCTAATTACGCCGCCGGATGTCATTTCGGATATTATGGTTGCCGTACCGCTTATCATTTTGTATGAATTCAGCGTGTTTCTGTCATCGATGGTATACCGCAAGCAGCTGGAGCAACAGGCAAAGTGGGAAGAGGAATTCGGTTCATAAGGTGTGTCCTGTTCAGGCGGCAATGCTGCTTTGATTAGGACCGCCTTTTTGCTGTCTGCTGAAGTTTGTACAAGTTTCCATACAGGATGGGGAAATCCGTATTTTCCAGACATGGCGGCAGCCTGGTGGAACCGTTGTCCGTCCGGCGTCCGGAGATGCCCCGACTTAAGTCCAGGTGCAAAAACCGCCGCAAGTCTGTTTTGAAATATCCTGTTTCCATCTAGAATAAGGACATAAGGTTGAACTGATGGAAATTAAGCATCATTCACATTTGATGAAAGGTGGTGGACGGCAAATGAATAACAAGACGCTTTTGGGTGTGGCACTTGTACTGTTGGGTGGCCTGTTCGCACTCAAAATTATCGGAGTTTCTCTTGCACCATTAACGAGTCTGTTCTTCCCATTTATTCTGATTGGTCTTGGAGCGGTTGGGCTTAAGAATAACAAGCATTTCATTGGTACCGCAATGATCGTGGTCGGCGTGCTGATGATTATGGCCAAGCTGCACGGTATTGTGCTTCTGGTTGCGGCAATTGCTTTGATCGCATGGGGAATCTCGATGTTTAACGGAAATAAAAGAGTTTACTAGTCCTAGTGAATGGAGGGCAAGCGATGAGTATTATTCGGCGGGTACGTGATATAACAGTAGCAACTTTGAACGAGCGGCTCGAAAAAGCCGAAGACCCGGTAAGGCTGATTGACCAGTTCCTCTGGTCAACAAGGGAAGAAATCATTCATGCCGAAAGGCTTTATCAGCAATACAGCTCGCACGGCAATCATCTGCGGGAGCAATGGCTCCAGGCAGAGCACCAGAAGGAAAAGCGCGAGCAGCAGGCGATTACTGCGCTTAAGGCAGGCGAGGAGAATGTAGCCCGCCTGGCGTTGCAGGAGAAGCAGTCGCATGATCAGCGTGCCGTACAATATAAAGAACTGTATGAGCAAAGCCGGCAAAACATTGTGGAGCTGGAGGAGCATCTGCAGGAACTGCGCAGCGAATACCAGACCGTATATGACAAGCGCGAGTATTACTCCGCGAGAATGGAATCGCTCAGGCTGCAGCAGCGCATGAATGCCAGATATACCGGCTCCGGACAGGGACAAAATCCGGATGGCATGTTCCGCCGGCTTGATGAACGGATTAGCGGCCTTGAATTTGAGGCAGGAAGCTTGCGGGATTTGCGCCGCGCAGGCAAGCAGATCATGCATGAAGTGCAATCCGGCGTACAGAACACGATTGAATATGAGTTGCAGCAGTTGAAACGCAAACTTGAACAGAAGGGGTGACTCCAAGGATGAAGAAATTGTACCGTTCGACCCGGGATAAAAAACTTCTCGGTTTATGCGGCGGCGTAGCTGAAATGCTGAATATTGACGCTACATTGCTGCGGGTGCTGTTTATCGTTGCTGTCATCTTCTCCAGCGGAACACTGATCTTTGTATATATTTTGGCCGGACTGGTCGTGCCTAAGGAACCGCCTTTCTACAATAATTATGATCATCGGGGCTATGGCGGCGGGTACAACAATGGACCTTCTTCATTTAATGATCATGGCGGGTACTACAATCCCGGTCATGGACCTTCGGCGAACAGCCATACGAATTGGCAGAATGTGCCGCCGAGCGGTCAGCCAAAAGACCGTTCCGATTTGGACGATATGATGAATGACATTGAGAAAAAAGCGATGCGCAGAGAATTGGATGAGCTTCGTGCAAAATTAGCTAAGATTGAGAAGGAGGATAAATAATATGGGTATCTTTAAACGGATGAAGGATATGACGAAAGCGTCTTTGAATGAAATGCTGGATAAAATGGAAGATCCGGTCGTTATGCTGAACCAGTATTTGAGAGACATGGAGGCTGAAATTCATCAGGCAGAGGTGACGGTCGCCAAGCAGATGGCAAATGAGCGCCGGATGAGACAGCGTTATGAAGAAGCAGTCCGCAGCACAATGGACAGAGAAAGCAAAGCTGAGCAGGCGATCCGTTCCGGTCATGAGGATCTGGCCCGCAAGCTGCTGGAAGAGAAGCTTTACTTTGATCAAAAAGTAAATGAGTATGGCGATATGCATGCGGAAGCAAAAGGGCAAGCGGACGATCTGATGAGCCAGTTGCACAGCATGAAGGAAGAATTCTATCAGCTTCGCAACAAGCGCAATGAGCTTTCAGCCCGTGCCCAAATGGCAAAGGCCAAAAAACAAATGTCCAGCATGGGCTCCCATTCCCTGGAAAGCGGCAGCGCCACCCGCGGCTTCAGCCGGATGGAAGAGAAGATTATGCAGCTGGAGGCCGAAGCGGATGTTATGAGAGCACCAGGTTTGTACTCCTCCAGAACAAGCGCGCCAAGCGCAGTGGATCTGGAAAAGAAGCTTCAAGTAGAAGAGCAGCTTGCAGCATTGAAATCCAGAATCGCTCCTCCTGTTGTGAAGAGCGAAGAATAATATATAAGACATGGTTATAGGCAAGCCGTGTGTCCAACAGGCGCTCCTGCCGGAGCGCTCCGGGCATTCGGCTTGCCTTTGAGATTGTAGACGGGAGGGGAGCATATGGCGGATAATAAAACGGAGGAGAAGGCGCCTTACCGGATCAGCCGACAGACAATTGAGACCTTGCTATGGCTGCTAGTCATTATCGGCTTGCTCGTCCTGGTTCTGCAAGCTATGGGCTACTTGAGCTGGTTCCAGCTGCTGCAGGGTAAGGCCGCTGTCTTTGGACTGGCCGTGATCGGGATAGCCTTGGCAGCAGGAGCTGTGTACAGCTACCTGCAAGGCCTTAAACTTAAAGAGACAATTAAGCGGCTGACCGAGCAGCAATCCCGCAGGTTCAGATCGGTCACACTTGTTTCCGATGATCCTTCAGAGCAAAATAAGCAGCCGGATGAGGAAGAACAGATTTGGCAGGAGAAGGTAAAGTTTACGGCAGTCATTGAGGAGCGCCAGCGCTTGGCGCGGGAGCTTCATGATGCGGTCAGCCAGCAATTATTTGCCATATCGATGACAGCTACAGCTGTGGGCAGAACGATAGACAAGGATTTCGAGCGTGCCCGCCGCCAGGTCGAGCTGATTGAGGAGATGGCGTCAGTGGCCCAATCCGAGATGCGTGCGCTATTGCTTCACTTGCGTCCAATTCATCTCGACGGGAAAAATCTGGCTCATGCGCTCGGTACGCTGATGGAGGAGCTGCGTCAAAAAGTACCCATGGATATTAAGCTGGACATTGATCCGGGAATCAGCTTGATAACCGATGCGGAGGATCATCTGTTCCGGATTGTCCAGGAGGCATTGTCCAACACACTTCGTCATGCCAAGGCCACTGCGATGGAAATCCGGCTGGTCCGTTACGGGAAGCAAATTCACCTGACGCTGAGAGACAACGGGGTTGGATTTGACCTTGAATCCAAGAAGCAAACCTCTTATGGACTGCTTACCATGGAGGAGCGTGTTCATGAGATGGGAGGTACGATGAAGCTCCAGTCGGCTCCGGGAGAGGGGACGACCATCGAAATATGGATACCGGCTTTGACCGATGAGAGGGGAAGCGAATAGAGAATGGAGATTCAGCAA
This sequence comes from Paenibacillus pinihumi DSM 23905 = JCM 16419, assembly GCF_000422505.1. Taxonomy (GTDB): domain Bacteria; phylum Bacillota; class Bacilli; order Paenibacillales; family Paenibacillaceae; genus Paenibacillus_D; species Paenibacillus_D pinihumi. The sequence goes on from NZ_KE383867.1 coordinate 156,574, forward strand.
CCGATAAAAGTGCTGCTGGTCGATGATCATGAAATGGTGCGCATCGGTCTGGCGGCAGTGCTTGATACAGAGGATGGAATTGAAGTTGTCGGCGAAGCCAGCAACGGGCAGGATGGCATCCGGATGGCCCAGGCTTACAAACCGGACATTGTCCTGATGGATCTGGTTATGGAAGGCATGGACGGAGTGGAAACGACAAAAAAACTGTTGGAACTGTACCCGGAATGCAAAGTTATCGTACTGACCAGCTATATTGACGACAGCAAAATGTATCCGGTCATCGAGGCGGGTGCGTTCAGCTATCTGCTAAAAACTTCTCGTGCGGGAGAAATTGCGGATGCCATCCGCGCGGCGGCTCGGGGACAGTCTGTGCTGGAGTCGCAAGTAGCAGCCAAAATGATGAACCGTTTCCGCCAGCCGCAGACACCAAAGCAAAAACCGCTGCATGAGGATTTGACCGACCGCGAGATGGATGTTCTGCATCGGCTTGCAGAGGGGAAATCCAATCAGGAGATTGCGGACGAACTGTTCATTGGCATCAAGACCGTCAAATATCATATTACGAATATTTTCTCCAAGCTGGGTGTGGAAGACCGCACACAGGCCGCTATTTATGCCCATAAGCATGGGCTGGCAGAATAGACGGAGCACGGCGGAGAGTGAACATAGCGAAGGCGGCCTTAGGGCTGCCTTTTCATATTATAAGTTATGGGGTATGCTTGTTTGACATTAAGGGGGAAGTACAATGGAAGTTACAGCACAGGAAATTGCCGAATGGATGTTAAAGGAACTTAAATTCAAAGGGATTTTGTATCAGGGTGATGCTGTTTCCCATATTCGAGAGCATTATGGAGAAGCCTTTATTTACATCAATGAGAACGGCAATGAATCCATCGATAAAGAGGTAAAAAAACGGTTCAAAAAACTCCATAAGGGCGCCGCGGCCTGGGATCGCGACGGTTTCTTTTGGGGTTGGACCTGAGTTGTGAAAGACGCCGGCATAATGTCCGGCGTCTTTTTTTGCTGCAAGCTTATTAATACGTCCACCAGTTGCCTGACATGACGATCATGGATAACAGCTTGATGCTCTCCTCGTAATAGCCCTCAATTGAGCCGCTGACTGTGTGGTTCCATACTGAGTTCAGCCATGCCTGGTTGCTGGAGGAAATCATCGCGCTTACACCGAATGGAGCATAGAAGGCGCCGCTGTTATACGTCACAAGCGGTGTTCCGTTCAATTGGTAGCCCGCTTTGATATTAGCCGGATTGCTGCCTGTGGACGTTTTGATGAAATTGTTCAAGGAGGTTAGTTGGCTAACTGCGCGGGTATCCCCGCTCATGAGGTAGTCCGTCGCAATACGCCAAGGTGTGCGGGAGGAGTTATAGTAGTAGCGGCCGTCATTTGGACCTTCCAGGAAGCCTGCTCCTGCTGGCTGGTAAGTGCTGCCGGAGAGGATTACGAAATCAGGCAGCAAGCCCGTCGAAGAGCTGTACCCGGAATAGATGGAGTTAATAATGTTATAGGTCTTGTTCGTTACATTATCCCATTTGGCATCGCCTGTCGCTAAGCGGAATGCTTTGAGGTGGTTGAGCATGAAATCGGAAGGACGCGTAGCTGTATTATAGCTGCCGCTGGTCGCCCAGTCACCCAGTCTCAGTGTCCACTGGGCCTGGTTCACATCATGGCTCATGATGGCATTAATGATGTTTTGGGCTGCCTGGAGATAATTGATTGCTCCGGTACTGCCCCATTGTCTGTGCGCAAGCAGCAAGGCGTAAGCGATGTCCATGTCGCCATCCGTAGCCGAGTTTGGTCCATCAACATTTACGAAGCTGCTGTTTTGCTTCCAGGCCATTAAGAAGGCATTGTTGGTGCTTGGATGAGCCTTATAATAACGGTACATGCCGTCGAAGTAGGTTTTGGCATTGGCGTCATAGCCCTCCATCAGGACGGCAAGCATCATTCCGTAGCCGTGTGCTTCGGATACGGTCTCGCCTGCAGGGTTATATTTCACATAATATTGGCTGGTAAGAGCCGGGGCCAGGTAGGCGGCCTTCCAGGAGTTCCATTTGTTTCTTACGGCATTATCCAGTACCGTCTGGGACACATGGTTAGGTTTGATTGATCCTGACGTATACGTCGTATGCTGTGGAAATGGCTTACTGGCCGCAAAGGACATCCCTGCAGGGATCACCAGCATAGCGGCACAAAACAAGAGCAGACATTTGCGAACCAATGATTTTCTTTTTAACTGCATTAAACCTCGCTCCTTTTTCATTTGAATTGACAGTCCTTGCTACATCTAAACAGGGTGGGAAAATCCGGATTCGGTGAATATCACCTCCTTTCATATTTGGATAGGAAAAAGTTTGCAATGCAAATATCTCAACATGCTCTAAATGAAAAATGTTGAAAGAAGGTATTCAAATGGTGGAGATGGGTTCGAAGTGGTGAATGTTGCAAATGAAGCAGAGACTTTCAGTGGTTGGGTAAGCGCAGAAAAGGGAACATCAAAAGATGCAGCTGTATGGGCGGCAAGCCCGCTTGAATAGATGGTTTAGGTGAAATCATGGAAATCAGGGATGCTTCGGGTCAGATGGGACCCAAAGATGGTTGAAAGTTCCTTGTAAAAGGAATTGAAGAGGGAAAAAACGGGTAAGTACATGTTAGATAAACTTGTATGCGTTTCCATTATAACATGCCCTTTTCTTTTTCTCTACCCGGATTTTTGATTTTTTTTGAAAATGGCATACAGCCGTAAACAGGCTAAAGGGAATACGCCACAGTACAAGGTCCGGCAGGCTCCGCCTTAAGGTCAGCCAAAACCCCGACCTAAAGCTAGGTTGAAAAACCGCCGCAGGTCTGTTTTGGCAAAAGCCATTTCGATCTACAATAAGTACATAAGCAAGCGAGAGAAGGAAGCGAAAGGCGGTGAAGAGATTCATGAAGGAAAAAACTTGGATTGGTATATTGCTCGCGGTGGTCGGTATCTGGATTTTGCTTCCGATTATCGGCGTTACGATTGGTTGGTTGTTCAGTCTGCTGTTCCCGCTTCTGCTCATCGGAGTTGGGGTCATCGGCTGGAGAAATAACAGCAGGATCATTGGCGGCGCATTCCTGGCAGTAGGTGCAGTTTTGCTCCTGGCTAAGCTTTCGAAGGTGATTTTCCTGGTACTGGCGGTGCTGCTGGTCATCTGGGGCGTATCGATGCTGACAAAGAAAAGATACTAATAACCTAATGTAACAGAAACTGCTAAAACGCAACTATATATACACTTTAGAGCAGAAACGGAGGAATGGCCTATGAGCATATTGCGCAGAGTACGGGACATCACAGTGGCGACCTTGAACGAAAGGCTGGACAAGGCTGAAGATCCGGTTAAGGTGATTGACAGGTTCCTGGCATCAACCAAAGAAGAACTGGTAAAAGCAGAGCAGCTGTTCAGAGAGTGCTCCACGCACTCCATTCAGCTGAAACGTCAATGGCTTCAAGCGGAGCAGCAAAAGGAGCACCGCGAACGTCAGGCGGTAACAGCACTTCAGTCAGGAGAAGAAGAACTGGCAAGAGCGGCACTGCTTGACAAGACGGCCCATGACGAGCGAGCGAGCCAATACAAGGGGCTGTATGAGCAAAGCAAAGGCACGCTTGTCGAACTGGAAGACCGGCTGGGAGAGCTGAAGGGTGAATATGATGAGGCTGTCAGCAAGAGAAGCTACTACATGGCCAGAATGGAATCCCTCCGGCTGCAGCAGCGAATGGCACAAAGAAGCAACAGCTTGAATGGTGGAAGTCCTGATCATGTGTTCCGCCGGCTGGAGGATCAGATTTCGGACCGGGAGCTGGAGGCACAGAGCTTGCGCCAAGTAAGACAATCCCAAGGCTCCCCGGCAATCCGGTTAAGCCCTGACAAGCAGCCTCAGGTTGATCTGGAGCTTGCAAAGTTGAAGAAAAAATTGAATTTAGAGTAACAAGGCCACAAGGAGGATGGAGCGGAACATGGATAAGCTATACCGTTCAAGACGAAATAAAATGATCAGCGGGATTTGCGGCGGACTGGCCGAGCGGTTCAACTTCGACGCAACCCTGATCCGAATATTACTTGTAGTAGGGACCCTGTTTACCGGCGGAGGATTGCTGATCGTGTATCTGCTCTCTACCTTCGTGATCCCGACAGAACCGAGATCGTATACCAATTCTTACGAGACTGCAAGGCCTCATTGGGATCATTGGGACCCGCAGCCTGCCGCCACCTATAACAGTTATGGAACAGGCTCCACAACAGCCCATGATGTAGATACAAGAATGAATGACCTGGAAAAAGCGGCACTCCGCAAAGAACTGGATCAATATCGTACTAAAATCGCTCAATACGAGAAGGGAGAATGAAAACTATGGGAATCTTGAAAAGAATGAAGGACATGACAAAAGCGACACTGAACGAGGTACTGGATAAAATTGAAGACCCGACCGTTATGCTGAATCAATATGTCCGCGACATGGAAGGTGAAGTTCAGGCTGCTGAAGTGACAGTCGCCAAGCAGTTGACCCATGAGCAGCAAATGAAGAACCGTTATGAGTCCGCAGTTCAAAATGCGGCTGACGCAGAAGCCCGTGCTGAACAGGCTGTACTTACTGGTGATGAAGAGGCAGCCCGCAAGTATCTCGAAGAGAAACTGGCTTATGATCAGCAGGCAGAGCAATTCTATGGCCTGTACGAGCAAAGCAAGGTTCAGGCTGAGCAGCTCCGCGGCGAGCTGGAGCAAATGAAAGGCGAGCTTCAGGCACTGCGCGCCAAGCGTACGGACCTGACAGCACGTGCACAGGCTGCCAAAGCCAGGCAGCAGCTTGCACAAGGGACTGTGAGCGTGGGACACACGATTGAAGGCGGCGGCGCTGTACGCGGATTCTCCCGCATGGAGGAGAAAATTATGCAGTTGGAGGCGGAAGCTGAAGTATCCCGTTTCCCTGGGCCAGGCGCTTTCGCACCATCCGCCCCGCCATCCGCACGTGACCCTCTGAAGCAGGCTCAAGTGAATGAACAGCTTGAGGCGCTCAAGCAAAAGCTTGGTGCAGCAAATGAGGAAAAATAAGAGGGCAGTAATTCAGCCCCTTAATGCAGGGCAGCTCCGGAAGAAACACCCGGAGCTGCCTTGTTTTTTGCTTTATGGAGTAGACGGCGGGTATCAGACCCTTGATTCCATCGGCTGGCGTTCAAATGCAACAATCCAATCCCCTTGAATGGAAGCATACCCGTTATCCCCTTCTGCTACAAGACCGTAGAGATTTTTAACGTCCAAAAACTCTTTGCGCGATCCGTTATCAAACTCCAATGTTATGTAATAGTAAGTTCTGGAGGAATGCGTCGGATGCATGGCCCCGTTCTCTCCGTGATGATGGTTCGTTGTGCTTCGGACTTCGGTCCGTTTGGCTACGATCCGTGAATAGTGGGACTCCCGCGGCGAGCTGGCATTTTGCACATATTTAGCCCCACCCATCAGGAGCTTCACGATAATAATAATGACGATAATTACAAAAATGACCGGGAACAGATTGAATATAAAGTCAAAACCACCGACTCCCCCGGACGGAAAATCTACGTGCATCGTATCCCTCCTTCTTTCGTAAATCTTGAAATCACTGCATCATCGGTCAAGTTGCTGGACACTTGCGCTTGTATGATCCAGCTGACAAAGCTGCGGCAACGACATCGTGCCCTGGTCATTAACTCTGTTAATTATACGCAAGATTGGTGAAAAACGTTGCAGAAGGGATTTTATCCGGCTCAATTAGCTATATTTTGATGCGGAGCCTTGCAGGAACAGGAAATTTTTGCAGGGAGGTCTTATGGAGAAGCCTGCGCAACATAGATATAACTAATACAACAAATGGAAGTGGTGATTCCTGCATGGCGATCATGCGCAATATGCTTCTGTACTTATCCAAAAACCGCACAGCAAACCGTGCCGCGAAGAGATTTGGATTGAGATTTGGCGCAGATCGGTTTGTTGCAGGACAAACGCTGGAGAAAGCAATGGAGAAGGTAAAGGAACTGAATGATAAGGGAATTAAGGTCACGCTCGACCATCTGGGCGAATATGTGTTCAGTATAGAAGAGGCGGAGGCCGCTGCTTCAGCGGTAGTCCGGGCGCTCGCAGCCATTCATGAGAGCGGAGCCGATGCCAACGTTTCCGTGAAGCTTACCCAACTCGGACTGGATTTATCGTATGACAAGTGTCTTTACAATATGCGGGGGATCGTAGCTGCCGCCAAGCGCCATCGGAATTTTGTGCGTATCGATATGGAGGATTATGTCCGCAATGAGCGCACGCTCGCCATGTATGAGACGCTCTCCTCGGCTTATGGCCCATACGTTGGCGTTGTGCTCCAAGCCTACTTGTACAAGACAGAGAAGGATATGATTAGGATGAAAAAGCATGCTCCCAATTACCGGCTGGTCAAAGGGGCTTACAAAGAAGATTCCGAAGTTGCTTTTCCAAAAAAAGAAGATGTGGACCTTAACTTTATCAAGGTCATTGAGCTGCAGCTTCGCAATGGCCACTTCGCGGCTATAGCTACCCATGATGAGCAGATCATTAACCACGTCAAGCAATTTGTGCAGACTCACAATATACCACGCTCGAAATTCGAATTTCAAATGCTTTATGGCATTCGTCCGATGCTCCAGCAGCAGCTTGTCAAGGAAGGCTATGGGATGCGGGTCTATGTACCCTACGGGGTGGACTGGTACGGTTATTTTATGAGAAGGCTTGCAGAACGGCCTGAAAATGTGAGTTTTGTGGTGAAATCTATGTTAAAGCGGTAACAAAGTGAAGAACGAAAAGCACAAATCAGGGGCTAATGGGAAGATAGATACTCCAAAAAAGTTCTTTTATGTTCGTTTTTTTGATGATATACTTAAAACGAACATAATCATACTATTCAGGAGGTTTTCTTACCCATGGAAATTCGTCACGCCACCAATCCTTCCGATATAAAGTCGTACACGACCGAAAGACTGCGGAAGGATTTTCTGATTGAAGACTTGTTTCAGACAGGCAAAGTTACAATGGTGTATACTCATTATGACCGGATGATAGTCGGCGGTGCCGTTCCTGGGAACGAACCTTTGGAGATTGAAGATGCCGATGCATTGAAGACCGAATATTTTCTGGAGCGCCGGGAAATCGGTCTATTGAACGTAGGCGGCGGTGAGGCTGTCATTATGGCTAACGGGGAAGTCTACGAGCTTGGCAAGCTGGATGCGCTCTATGTGGGAATGGGCGTCAAGAAGCTCACGGTAGCAAGCAAGGATCAGGGCAACCCGGCCAGAATTTATTTTTGCTCTTCACTTGCACATGCAACGCATCCGACAAGGAAAGTGCTCATTAGTGAAGCGAACCCGCTTCATATGGGCTCGATCGAGACATCGAATGAACGAACCATTTATCAATATATTCATGCCGATGGCGTACAAAGCTGCCAGCTTATGCTGGGGGTTACGCGCTTCAAGCCAGGCAGTGTATGGAATACGATGCCTGCACATCTGCATGACCGCCGGATGGAAGCGTATCTGTACTTTGACATGAAAGAGGATACGCGGGTATTCCATTTTATGGGCGAGCCATCGGAGACACGGCATCTGGTCGTCAGCAATGAGCAGGCCGTTATATCTCCTCCATGGTCGATCCATTCGGGGGCTGGCACAAGCAGCTATACGTTCTGCTGGGCGATGGCAGGAGAAAATTATACCTTTAAGGATATGGACATCGTCCCGATGTGGGATTTGAAGTAGCCTTTTTAACATTTGGGAGGAGTCATTCATGCTGGCTGCACAGCGACATCGGAATATTATAGAACGGCTTGAAAAGCAGGGGAGTGTCAAAGTTTCCGAGCTGAGCGCAAGCTTCCAGGTGACGGAGAAGACGATCCGTGAGGACCTGGAGAAGCTCGAGGAAAAGGGGCTCCTGAAGCGCATTCACGGTGGCGCTGTGCTGGAGGCGGAGGGCGAGGACAGCCTGCTGCCGCTGATGATTCCCAATATTCGCAATGGACAGGCCAAGGCGGCGATTGCCGAGCAGGCTTTGCGTTATATTGAACCGGGGGATATTATCGCACTCGATGCGGGCAGCACAACACTGGAGATTGCAAAGCGGGTTAAGAATATGCCGCTCACCGTGCTAACCAATGATTTGCTGATCATTCGCGAGCTGGCGCTCAAGGAGCAGATTCGTCTTGTCGTCCCTGGCGGCTACAGGCATCATAATCTGCTTATCGGGGGCGAGGAGCTGGAGTGGATCAGCCGGCTCAATGTGCACAAGCTGTTTCTGTCTACGACAGGCATTCATTTGGAATACGGCCTGACGATCTTTACGGAGGAACTGGCGAAGCTCAAGAAGGTGTACATGTCCTGTGCCAGACATATTTATTGTGTAGCTGATCACAGCAAATTCGACAAAGGTGCGCTGATTACATTTGCGGAGCTGTCAGAAGTGGATTATTTCATCACAGACAGCGGTCTCAATGATGAGCTGGTGTCGAAATACGATGGACAAGCAGTCAAGCTGATTCGGGCCTGATGGCAAAAGGAGAGTTTGAGAAATGAACTTGTTTGATTTAAGCGGCAGGACAGCAGTCGTTACAGGGGCAGGGCGAGGGCTCGGCAAGGCGGTTGCGTTGGGCCTTGCCGAAGCTGGTGCGGATGTGGTGCTGGTGACGAACAGCACTCCGGCTGATGACTTGAAGCAGGAGATTGCAGCTCTTGGCAGAAAAGCGTTGACGATTCAGGCCAATGTCGGCGATCAGAGCCAGCTTCCCGGCATTATCCGGCAGACGCTGGAGCAATTCGGACGTATTGATATTTTGGTTAACAATGCGGGGATTATCCGGCGTACGCCTGCGGCAGATCATGCCTTTGAGGATTGGCAGGAAGTGCTGGACGTCAATTTGAATGCGGTCTTCACGCTTTGCCAACTGGCAGGCAGGGAGATGATCGCTCAAGGGTCGGGCAAAATTATCAATATCGCATCCATGCTTTCCTTCCAGGGAGGCATCAATGTGCCGGGTTATACGGCGAGCAAGCATGCCATTGCAGGCTTGACGAAGGCACTCGGTAATGAATGGGCGTCCAAGGGTGTGCAGGTGAATGCTATTGCTCCGGGCTATATGAGTACAGACAATACCGAAGCGCTGCGCGGGGACCCGGTCCGCAGCCGTCAAATACTGGAGCGTATTCCGGCAGGCCGCTGGGGCGAACTGGAAGATATGAAAGGCCCGGCTGTATTCCTTGCTTCTTCTGCGAGTGATTATATGAATGGCCATGTGCTGTGTGTCGATGGCGGCTGGATGAACCGGTAGGTTTTTGATATGATATAAAGAGGCTTCCTGGGGGTGATTTTTTACTTCTTGAGAAGCCTTTTTGAAATATAAGAAAGTATAAGTTCCACTTAAAGGCGGGAATTCATTGATACGCAAACTCATGCCGGAAGAGCTAACAGCCATTTTGAATACGATCGATCGCGACCATCATTTTCTCTATTACTCCTATCTGACCGCACGAAAGCACAACGCGCAGCACTACGGGCAGTTCACAGATGAAGGCGAATTAACCGGCGTTCTTGCTTTTTTAAAGGGACTCCCGTTTTATGCTTTTTCCGCATATGCCGTCCAGAGGGCGTTTCAGCTTCAGCCGGTGCTTTCCTATATTAAGCGTCAATTACAATTGCCTGACCAGGCAACAGGCAGCTTTATTCTGAATGAACAGGAGATGGCATACTTGTCCGCACAGGTGAATTTCACAAGGCCGCCGCGGGGACTCATCCTGATGAAACATATGAATTTGAAAGCCTTGCCTCCCCAGGACGAGCGTGTGCAACAGCTGGCATCATTCTCATTTCCCCAGATTGAAGAATTGATGGCGGAATTAAATACGATGGCATTTACCAAAGAAGAATTGAACTATCCCTTCTTTGGCGCACTGGCGGAGCAGAAGCTCATTGCGGCAGGGGGCTACCATATTTACAATGGGGATTATGCAGAGCTGGGCAATATCGGGACGAATACTGCATGGAGACGGCAGGGCTATGGCAGAAGCATATCTGCGGAGCTGACCCGGAATGCAAGAGCGTTGACACCGAATGTATATTTGAATGTACTGGAGGAAAATGAAGCTGCCATACGCCTTTATGAGTCGCTGGGGTATGAACGGATCTGCAAACAGTATATTGTGGAGTTTTCTTTAGAGAGCGGGTATGTCAGGCAATAGAAGCGAAATGAATACTTAGGTCTTTCCGAGCGTATACGTACCCATGAGTACATGGAGCACACAGAGCCGGATAACTTGCTTGCCGCTCCTTGCAGACACTAAAATAGAGACAGGGATAACAAAAATGGCCGTTTTATTAAACGGTCAGGCATGGAGATGGAGGGAGATCGATGAGGCTGCTCCGGCGTTTATTTACTGTGCTGCTTGTTTTGCTGCTGCTGCTCGGACTGGGAGTTTGGGGACTGATTCGCTATATTGCTCCGCAAGAGCAGCTTGGCCTGGATGCTCCCCGGGTTAATATGGAGAAAAAAGTTCTGGAGATGGCGATTGAGCTGAAGCCTGAGCTTACGCTGACATCGGAAGAAATCAATCATTTGATCAAGAGCCATTTGCAGAAAAATCCCAAATTGGAGAACGGGACGGAGCTGAATGGCGCTGATTTTAAGCTGAACGGCAGCCTGATGTCCGCCCGGGTAAATTTGACGTATATGGGTCTGGTTAAAATGGGCGCATCGGCGCAGTACCGTCTTGTGTGGGATAAGCCCAACCTGCGTGCCATACCCGAGCACCTCACCGTCAGATCTGTAAATCTGCCTTCTGAACTGCTGAAGGAAATTGTCGTTCCCTTGGGCAGCGAGCTTCCAAGCTGGGTCGAGATCAGTCAGGTTACATTCGAGGATTCCCGGGTAAGAATCAGATTTCAGGCCAAGCTTCCGGACCCGGGATGGCTGATAGACCGATTAAAGGAGATCAGTTAAGCCATAGCACTGTTATTGTTTCAGCCTTTGCAGAACTTTAGTCATTGCGTGAGCAGCAAAGGCTGCGGGAGCCTGAAATGCTTTTAGCATCAGCCGTGAGTAGAATCAGGTGTGGCTTATGGGTGTTTTTTCATTAAAAAGCGATAAAAGGACTTGAAAAATGCTGCTCAAATTAGTATTATAAAAATGATTATTAGCACTAGACGTTAACGAGTGCTAATATAAAGGGAGCACTAAATTTCAAAAGGAGGCTATTTTTTCATGATCAGACCTTTAGGTGAACGCGTATTGATCGAACCGATCGCGAAAGAGGAAACGACTGCCAGCGGCATTGTACTGCCAGACACAGCGAAAGAGAAACCGCAAGAAGGTAAAGTAATCGCTGTAGGAAGCGGAGCAATTAAGGATGGCGCTCGTGTAGCATTGGAAGTAAAAGAAGGCGACCGCGTTATTTTCTCCAAATACGCTGGCACAGAAATCAAATACGAGGGTAAAGAGTATTTGATTATGAAGGAAAGCGACATCCACGCGATCTTGGGATAAGCCCGGTTTTGAAACCATATAGATGAATGAAACATACTTAAGCTTCAACAATTGAAGGAGGGTATCAAGTCATGGCTAAAGATATTAAATTTAGTGAAGACGCACGCCGCTCGATGCTGCGCGGGGTAGACGCGCTGGCAAATGCGGTTAAAGTAACACTCGGTCCTAAAGGCCGTAACGTAGTATTGGAAAAGAAATTCGGAAGCCCGCTCATCACAAATGACGGTGTATCCATCGCAAAAGAAATCGAGCTGGAAGATGCATTCGAAAACATGGGTGCTCAACTGGTTAAAGAAGTTGCAACTAAAACCAACGATGTAGCTGGTGACGGTACAACAACTGCAACAGTTCTGGCTCAGGCTATGATCCGCGAAGGCTTGAAAAACGTAACTGCCGGCGCTAACCCTATGGTTATCCGCAAAGGGATTGAAAAAGCGGTTCGCGCTGCTGTTGAAGAGCTGAAAAACATTGCGAAGCCAATCGAAGGCAAGCAATCTATCGCTCAAGTTGCTGCAATTTCTTCCGCTGACGATGAAGTTGGACAATTGATCGCAGAAGCTATGGAAAAAGTGGGCAACGACGGTGTTATCACAGTTGAAGAGTCCAAAGGTTTTGTAACAGAGCTGGAAGTCGTAGAAGGTATGCAATTCGACCGCGGCTACATCTCTCCTTACATGATCACTGACACAGACAAAATGGAAGCTGTACTGGATAACCCGTACATTCTGATCACAGACAAGAAGGTCACGAACATTCAAGAGATTCTTCCTGTTCTGGAGAAAGTCGTTCAATCCGGCAAGCAACTGCTGATCATCGCAGAAGACATCGAAGGCGAAGCTTTGGCAACCCTCGTAGTGAACAAACTGCGCGGAACCTTCACTTGTGTCGGCGTTAAAGCTCCAGGCTTCGGCGACCGCCGCAAAGCAATGCTGCAAGACCTTGCTGCCCTGACCGGCGGTCAAGTGATTACAGAAGAGCTGGGTCTGGATCTGAAATCCACTACTGTGGAGCAGCTTGGTTCTGCACGTCAAGTGCGTGTAACCAAAGAAAACACGATCGTTGTTGATGGAAGCGGAGATTCTGCTGACATCCTGGCTCGTGTTAACCAAATCAAAGCTCAACTGGAAGATACAACTTCCGAGTTCGACCGTGAGAAGCTGCAAGAGCGTCTGGCTAAATTGGCTGGCGGCGTAGCAGTAATCAAAGTCGGAGCAGCTACTGAAACTGAATTGAAAGAGCGCAAGCTTCGCATCGAGGATGCCTTGAACTCCACCCGCGCTGCGGTTGAAGAAGGTATCGTATCCGGTGGTGGTACGGCTCTGGTTAACGTATATAACGCGGTAGCGGCAGTTCAAACGGAAGGCGACGAGCAAACAGGTGTTAACATCGTTCTGCGCGCGCTGGAAGAGCCTGTACGCACAATCGCAGCGAATGCAGGCCAAGAAGGCTCTGTAATCGTTGAACGTCTGAAAAACGAAAAAATCGGCGTAGGCTACAATGCAGCTTCCGGCGAGTGGGTAGACATGTTCGCAGCCGGTATCGTTGACCCAGCGAAAGTAACCCGCTCCGCACTGCAAAACGCAGCATCTGTTGCAGCGATGTTCCTGACAACTGAAGCTGTAGTAGCTGACAAACCAGAAAAAGACAAACCAGCTATGCCAGACATGGGCGGCATGGGTGGAATGGGAATGGGCGGCATGATGTAATACAGGCTGAACAGCCTGTGGGGTATGGGTTTCTCTTTGGGGAAACCTGGAATGCCCACATTGTGTAAAAATAAGATACCTTAGAGTGATGAAAATTGCTCTAAGGTATCTTTTGTATATCTTGACTAAGGGATGATGATTTGAGTTTAGAAAGAATTATACTAGTGCCTGGAAGTATAGAATTAGTTTCCTCAAAGGATGAATTAAATTATCAGGAGGTTTTGGATGATTTTCCGAATGCAGAGTATATATTTGTAACCACATATAATATCTCTGCAAAAAGAAATTACTTATTAGATCTACTTAAAGATTCTGCAGAACATGCAGAGGTACGTATTGTTACAAATATTCCAAATCATTATGATACCTACTATAGTGATTCAGCACGTGAAAAAGCTAAAGATAGCATCAAGAATTATACAAAACGGTTGAATTCAAATGAGATAGATGGTATCGCTACTTTTTATCACTTTGATAATCATACTAAAATAGTACTAACAAATAATATAGCTTACATTGGTTCAGCGAATTTCTCGGATGAAAGCATGAATAACAGAGAGACAGGTACGCTTATTCGTGACCCCGAGAAGGTAAAGCTGATTATTGAAAATTTGGTACCTTTAATTGAAGATGAAGGGATTCAGTATTTCGGTGATGTATTTAATAAAAAGCAAATTATTCTATCAAAGCTATTATCAGATATGATGTCTATTACGGATAGCATGAAGGAAGGATTGTTTACTTATGTAGGTCGATTCGAAGAGAACGAGGTATATAATTCGAGAGATCCATATGTATCTCCTAAAAAGCTTAATCAGTTGTGTGAGATATTGTATGAATTTGATGAGGAAATAAATGATTTGATTAACGTTACTGGACATGACACTTTTTCTGAGTCAAACATTATTAGTAACCTAGAGACTGCCCGAAATTTATGTGAAGAAGAATCACCTATGTATGAATTAGCATTCTTTGATCATCAAGATTTTGCTTGTGAACTAATCAGTGATGAACTTTCATATTATGATGAACTAGATAAAGCTACAGAGATAGCGTCCCAACGAGCTTTTGATCGACATGAAGAATTGGCAGAAGCTGCAGAATCTGATGTGAATGAATTTTATAATCTAATAGAATTCATAACGGATGAAATAATAAGGTTTGTTGATGAGTTAGAGAAATTACATGATCAGCAACAAACCATTGATAATATGAAAAGATAATTGCCCTTAGTATTACAAGCTTTGCATGAGTTCATTGAACTTCTGAGAAGCTTCTTTTTTCATAGTTTTGGTGACGTGGAGATAAACACGTTTTGTAATTTCGTCGTCCTGGTGTCCTAATTTTTCTATAATCTCATGAATTGGAACATATGATGCCTAAGAAATGGCGTAACCATTGGGCTTTTAGCGGGGATAAAGCTGCTGCGGATTTCCGTGACCGCAAACTGCTTACGCTGGAAACTTAACGATTATCACGCAAGCGTTGAACGCTTCCATACGTGACTCCGACTGGGCGAAAAAGAAATCTGAACGAGGTGATAAAGGCAGATTAAGAAAATATGCGGAAGGAATAGAGACCCTTTCCGCTTATCTTGACGCCGATATTTGGGATGAAAACGCAACTATAGAAGAGCCTCTTACCTGTCATCAAAGGCACTTGAAGCATGGGTGATTTAGCGCTTAAGTTTTATTGTTTAGAAACGCATACCGGTTGGGGACGAAGGTCATCATATTCATGAAAACGGCAACAAACGTAACCATACGCAAAAAGTAAACCCCCTTATAATTCAAAGCATTAGCTCGCCGCGGCGTAGGAGAACCAAGTAGCTTATGTTTCCGCATACGAAACATAGGCCTGAACAATTCCATGCCCACATTGTGTAAACAGAAGACACCTTAGAGTGATGGAAATTACTCTAAGGTGTCTTCTGTTTTTAAGAAAGGGGAGAGGTCTTGCGCATCTTCAGCAATTTTTGAATACATAACAGAACTGGATATCACGAATAAAACGTCTTGGTGGATCGTGGACACGACATCTATAAGAACTTTGCACTTCTGGAGGAGAAGCCTAAGGCTACGATAAATTATCGTGTACATTCGTTGTATTATTAAAGTTGGCTGTTTCTATGATCTGGTTGGCTTAGGGTTTGAAAACATCACTTAGGACATTTTCTTGTTTTTCTCAATCAATTCCTCCGATAAACTCTCCCTGTTGTTTTACTTTGATGATATTAACTAAAGTGAGAGGAAAAACCATAATGTTTGTCGAATTCAACAGAAGTATTCCGAAGTATCTATGCTTGATGTATTCCTGACTCTCAAGGTGAGCACGATGCGAGGACCAAGCGAAAAAAAAAGCTTGTGAGTTGATACTCCTCCACAATCGCTGCTCTAGTTATTGGTATTGAGCATCATTAGGTGCGAAATGTGAGATTTAAGAGAGGTGAAAATGTGGATTTTTTTAATCCTTCAACATTAGAAGGTTCATTAACAATTGGTATAATTGCAGGCTTAATAAGTGGAGCAGTAATAGGTTTTTTTAGTGGTAGAGCTTATGAGAAAAACAGTATAGTAAAATCAAATATAAAACAAAAAGGCAACGGAAATGTGGCGATTCAAAATTCCAAAGTAGGGCGGGATTTATTTGTTCGAGAAGAAAAAGATAACACAGGAGGGTAATGATAATTACGCCGTAATAGATTCTAAAATAAATATCTTGGCAATTATCACTGGTAACTCAGATTTTGATTTTGAAAACTATTCAGAAGACCTTGACGACGATTTTCAAGAACAGTTTTTTGAAACAAAATATTATAAGAAAGTGATAGATTCGTTTAATAAGAATTCAGTTGTCGTTTTACTTGGGATACCTGGAATTGGTAAGACATTCACGTCAAAACGGTTATGTTTTGAGTATAAAGAACGAGGGTATTCCATTTTATATTCAGAAAATATTAATGAAAATAATCAAGTTAGAGAAATTATAGACTTTATTTCGAAAAACCCAAAACTTAAGATTTTTATTTTGTTGGATGATTTTCTCGGATTAAATTACAATTTAATAAAAAGTGAAAAAGATCAAGAAATTGCGAAGTTAATAAAAAAAGTGAAAAAAGAAAATAATAGAATCAAAATGTTGATTAATTCTAGAATCCCAGTATACAACGTGTTTAAATCTACGAGTGAAAGAACGACACAAGCAATCGACAGTAGCCAAGTCCATGAAATCACTTTTGACTCTTCTTTAGATATTTGTGATAAAGCTGGTATTTTATATAATCATCTAAAAAAAGCTTACAAGAATAGATATATTTCAGAGCAACATTATTCTGCTTTATTAAATGAGAAAAAATATTTGGAAATAATCCTAAATAACGAATTTAATCCAAGAGTCATTGATTATGTTACAAGAGATGTGAAGGATATCGCTCCTGAAAACTATTTTGAGTATATTATTTTAAATTTAAAAAATCCCGATAAAATTTGGGATAAGGAAATAAAAAATTTACAACAGATTGACAGGATTTTTATTTTTACACTTTTCTCATTAACAAAAACTAATGTGAATCTTAGTACTCTAAGAAATTGCTTTGATAAACGAATCAAAAATGAGAACTTTCCAAGTCTAGATACAACGATTTCTCAATTTGAAGTTGTTTCTACTCGTTTGCTAAATTCAATAATAAAAATTGATAAACATTTTGAAAAAGTTGGTGTATTAAATCCTTCAATTAATGACTGGCTATATAAAAATTTAATGAGTAACAGTCTTGAAATAGAAAAAATAATTTCCAGTGCATTGTATTATGAACAGATAGAATGCTTTGATTCTACAATGTATTTTAAAAAACCTCTTATTGAATTAATGAAAAATTATGAATTTTTAAAACTGAATACCTTACCTAAACTAGTATTTATAGAGTCTATTGAACATACTACGCCGTCGTATCTATATTTATTGAAAATGTTATTATGGAAACTTGATGATACAGATTTAGCTAAGATAGGTTTAGATAATGATTGGGTAGAAAATTTTATAGGAGAAATATTTACTAGCGAAAACTACAATTTGGTAGAGAGCGAAGCAAGACTTTACAACCCATTAAAAAGTTCAGAAATATTTTGCAAGTTATTTTCCGAACCACTAATAAATAAGTATAATCTTACAAAAGTTATTACTAATAAAAAATATTTTGAGGTAATACTTAAGTCTGTTGCAAGAGATGAAGCCTACTTCTGTATTTTAAACAATATCTGCAAAAAATATAAAATTTGTTTTGAAGACGATTTTTATAACTTGCCTCAAGTAAGAAGTGCATCGATAAATAATATAGCGACCCATGTAGGTAATGAAATTTATGATCAATTAGTTTCAAAAATTCAGGAGAGTGCAGCTAGTAATATTGATAATCATGAAGGAGAACCCTTTGATGATTTTGTTGACACTATTTATGACGAAATCTACGATGTGCTAAACAATATGATATCCGAGGCTATATCTGAAAAGTTATATAAAGAAAATATTGAATGGTTAGATGAAACTGATTTTGATATTGATACAATAATCAGTGATGAAGTTGAGTTATATGATTTAATTCGTGATAAATGTTCTATTTATTGTCAATCTGAAGATTTGGAATATAACGATAAAAGAAATATAGAAAAAGAAATAATTGATGTCATTGAAATGTTTGAAAGTTCAAAATTTTTCATTTCATAGATCTATTTTTAATGTAATTAATCTTACACAAGAAATTAATGCTGTCACATGGTAAGTTTATCCCTTAAGATGGTACGGATTGGGGACGAAAGTCTTTATTTCAGGATGAACGGCAACCAAATAGAACCAACTTCTAATGTGGAAAATCCTTATAAATCAAAGCTCTAGTACGCCGAGACGGATAGGTGCTAACTAGCCTATGTTCCCGCATACGACACACATACCTGAATAATTCCATGCCCACAACTTGCCCACGAACTCTACGCACACATCGTATTTTCTTGGATATATATGACTGATTTCTGAAGAAAATCGGACAATAAGGCCACCAAAGGACTCAAAAAACCTATAAAAATACTTTTGTCTCATGGGCGGCATGATGTAATACAGGCTGAATAGCCTGTGGCATCAGGGGCTTCTTTATAAGGGGGCACTGTCTATAAGGAAGGCTCTTTAACTGTTCGAATTCAAACAGTTAAGGAGCCTTTTTCCTATTTGTATGTCAACTTTTAATATTTCATTTACCTGGTAATTTTCGGTTAATCGGTTTACTTTTCCATCTCTTTCGTTTACGATGCTAAAAGAACTGTTACTAGGAGGTAAAATATGGTCGCAGTACTTTATGTCGCAGGTATATTGTTAATTGTCGCAGGGGCCTTTTTTGGAATTTCATCTGAGAGCGGTCTTTTATTCTTTTACTCCATCCTTCCTGGAATTTTTCTTATGGCAATAGGCAGGATTATTAGCTTGCTGGAACGAATCGAGCAGAAGCTGCCGGGCCAGAATGATCGTCAAACGGGCCAATTTGGCAGCAAGTATACCTTTCGTTCATTGGATTTTCAGGTATTTGCAGACATGAATGGTTTGTACCAGTACGTTCGGCTGGATGGTCATGATTATGTGCAGGCCACCCTATTTAAAAACCACATGTCTCATGAAGGAGACGTCTTTGTATTCAGCCTTCCGAACAAGCCTGAAATTAAGCTTCACAGACAGGGCATGTATGAGGCAGGGGCGGAGCTGTTTATGAGCAATAATGCGACTCTGGTGTCGCTCCAGGTGCTGGGGCTTACAGCCTCACATGAAAATGGTGAGATTAGATTGTCTTATAGCAAAAAGTAAAACCAGCTTCATTCCATTTTGATCAGTATTGCAGACAACGCTGATATTCATATAGGTTTCTAATTAGGTCTCATGAGTGTAGCCATTAAAAATGGCGTATAAGATAACTTCACAGCTTGCAGATCAAGCCGGGTTATCTTATACGCCATTTTGACTTAAAGTGGAGTTCTACTCTCCAGAAGCAGCCGGAAGAGGATTTCTGACGATTTTAACCTCGTAGAAGGAAATTTTATTATCCAGAATGTAGTCCGGGATGCCGCGGTGGGAGTGGGCTTCCTTGAAAGCCGGGCTGCGCGTCCATGCCTGGAACGCTGCTTTGGATTCCCAGCGGGTGCTGACCGTTACTTCCTCGAATTCCTTCGTGTTCTCCGTCAATAATACCTCAAGGCCCAGGAAGCCTTCCATTTCCTCTACCTTGCCGACACGGTCGAATCTTTCAATGAGCAGATGGGCATTGCCCGGTTTGATTTTGCTTGTATTCGTTACGATAACCATTTTATCACACGCTCCTAATCTTCTTGTTTTTGAAGGTATAATGACGGGATACCCGTCTTCAAATTTGACTTTGGCCTCAATGTCATAGACATGCTGAAAAAATTCACGGCTTAATATGTCCTCCGGTGTTCCGGTCGTGACGATTTTTCCTCTTTTCATGGCGATCAGGTAGTCGCAGTAGTGGGCGGCCTGCTGCAAATCATGAAGCACCATCAGAATGGTCAGATTGTATTCCTGATTGATCTTTTGCAGCATCTCCATCACATCCAGCTGATGGGCGATATCCAGATAGGTTGTCGGCTCATCCAGAAGCAAAATATCCGTCTTCTGTGCCAGAGCCATAGCGATCCGGGCCTTCTGCTGTTCTCCCCCTGACAGGGTATGGAACATCCGGTTTTCGTGCCGTTTCGTCCCCGTTATCTCCAAGGCCCAGTCGATAATCGCCTCGTCCTCCTGCTTCATCCGGCTTTCGAACAGACGCTTATGCGGTGAACGTCCGTAAGCCACCAGTTCTCTGACTGTTAACTCCGGAAGTCCTGATTTGGATTGGGGAAGCATGGAGACGGACCTGGCCAGTTCTTTCGTCGAGTAATCTTTCAAAGGACGCTGTTCAATCTGCACCTCGCCCTTATCCGCATCCAGTAATCTCGTCATCACTTTAAGTAAGGTTGATTTTCCAGAGCCGTTAGGCCCGACGATGCCGGTGATTTTCCCTTTGGGAATGGAGGCTGAGATGTTGTCCAGGCGAAAATGGCCCATTTCCAGCTCAAGCTGCTCCGTCTGAATGGCTGTCATCACATCATTCTCCGTTTCTTAAGCAAGTATAAAAAGAACGGTGCGCCTAAAGCGGCAAGCAATATGCCAACCGGAAGCTCAATCGGATCAAACCAGGACCGGGCTACGGTGTCAGCAAAAACGACAAGCGCTGCTCCGGTGAGCATGGATAACGGCAACAGGTAGCGATAATCCTCCCCGATGATGAGACGCACGGCGTGAGGCACGACCAGACCGACAAAGCCGATAAGTCCGGCAACACTAACGGCAGCTCCGGCCAACAGGGCTGATAGCAAAATGATGAAAAAACGCTGCACTTCCACCTTTTGTCCAAGCAGCTTGGCCGATTCATCGCCGAGAAGCAGCACATTGGCCGGCTTGATCGCCAGGAAGCTGAGCAGCAGTCCCGCAATCGCATAAGGCGACATGAAGCCAAGCTCATACCAGCTCTTGCCGCTTAGCCCTCCGGATAACCAGGGAAGGACACTCTGCACACGGTCACTGAACAGCACCATGAAACCATTGGTTGCTGCCCCTAGCAACGCGTTAATGGCAACCCCTGCCAAAATAATTTTGAGCGGCGAAGCTCCTTTATCCCAGGCAAGGCTATAGATGAGCATTGCCGTGCACAAGGAGCCGGCGAATGCGGTCACCGGAAGCAGATAACCAAACTGCGGGAGCACAATCATCGTAATGATGGCAGCCAGACCGCCTCCGGCCGAAACCCCGATTATGCCGGGATCAGCAAGCGGATTTTTCATGACGCCTTGCAGCAGTGCTCCCGAAGATGCCAGGCAGGCTCCAACCAAAAGGCCAATGAGGACGCGGGGCAGACGCAGATCCATAATGATTCTGTCATGCGCGGGCAGACTGCTTCCGGCAAATACCTGCCATATTTCATTCAGAGATATGGAAACTGACCCGTAGGCAAGACCATACAAGGAAACAGCAATGACCAGCAGCGGGGCAAGGACCCATGCCCAGTTTCTGCGTTTTCGGCGTGCATCAGGCTTCATTTCTGGCCTTCCCCGTTCAGGATGTGGTGCAGCATATCCATTGCCTCCAGAACGCGGGAACCGGGATTGCTTCCGAACAAGTCAGCCGGGAGCACCGTCACCCGATGGTTAACGACAGCATCTATGCCGTTCCAGGCCGAATTGCGTTCCATTTCCTTGAGGAAACCTGCGGTCACTTCCTTCGGATCGCCATGTCCGGTGATGAACACATATTGCGGGTTGGCTTCAATAATCCGCTCTGTGCTTAATTGGGCATATTGCGGGTACTTCTCCAGATTCGGATAATCCGCAGCAATATTGGCTGCTCCGGCGAGCTCGGCAATGTTACCGCTTAATGAGTTGGGAAGCGCCGCCATATAAGTGCCGGGAGCTCCAAACACAATCAGCACTCTCGGTTTTGCATCAGGCTGATCCTTCTTCATCGTTTCGGCCTTGTGGTCGATATCCTGAATCAATTCGGAAGCCCGGTCATTTTTGTCCAGCAATTGTCCGAAGAGCTTAATCTGCTGCTTGATTTCATCCACGGAATTGGCGGACGTGAGCAACAGCTTGGAGCCGATCCCTTCGACGGACGCGATATCCTTCATGTTCAAGGGATAATTGCCCAATACAATATCCGGATGCAGCAGAGCGATCTTCTCCAGATCAATACTGTGGGTCGTGCCAATTTGCTCTGCAGACTCCGCTTCCTTGACAGAGATTTCTTTGCTGGTTGGTCTGCCGGCAAGCGTACCGCCGAGAGCATAGACCGTATTCACATCACCATTGCTCAGCGCAACAATTTTCTCCGGCTTGGTTGAGAAGACAACCTCACGATCTGCAAAGTCTTTCACGGAGAGTGCTGCGGCCTTGCTGTCTGACTGGGTTGTCCCTTGGCTGTTGTTACGGGCCGGCACTTGCTGACTGCACCCTGTTATCGTAAATACAAGGGCGGTTAGCAGTATAAGTAATCGTTTGTTCACGTCATCCCCCTGTTTTTACTTAGAAAAAAATAGTAGTGATTTCCAACTTTTATACCCTTAAATGATAATGAATATCATTATTGCTGTCAATATGATTATGAAAATATTGTGGAGGGACGGGTATTGACATATTTAGGATCATTAGGCTAGTATTTAAAACGTAAGTTGAGCCTGTCGGCCGTTGATAATCAAAACGGTTGTTCCATCCGGATTCGTCCATAATTTCGCGGTAACCGGGACGTTATTGGATTTGAATGGCGAGTCATGCAAGCGAGGTGTTGGGATGGCGATTGACCCTAAATACAACCAGCAAGAAGAAACAGCTTCCTTCTGAGAAGGAACTATTTTTTTGCGAAGATAATGAGAATGATAATCATTACCCTGGAGGTGCAAATGCGGTTCATGAGATTAAGGAATGGATGGATGGCGGCAGTGCTGTTCATCATTTTGGCTGCGTGGGGATTAGTGCCTGCGGTTAAAGCGGCTGCGGAACTCGAAAACGGTACATACACCATTGATTATACCGTCCTAAAGGCGGAGAATGACTCCGTCTCGATGGCGAATGATTACTGGGAAAAACCGGCGACGCTTATTGTGAACAACGGAAAACTGACCGTTCAGATGCGGGTGAATCATAGCAAATGGGTCACGGAGTTCAAGGTTCCAAGCGGCAGCGGATTTAGTGATGTCAAAGTGATCAGCACAGACGAAAAGGCGGATAAGCGGTTGACGGAATTTAACGTAAACAGCCTGACAGAGCCGGTAGAAGCCAAAATTCATGTGACAGTGGAGTCGATTGACTATGATCATGATTACACGGTCCGATTTGCTTTCAATACGGACAAAATGAAATTGGTTAAAGCTGCAGCCCCGCCGAAATCGGCTTCGTCCGGGCAAGCTGGCCATAAAGGTTCAGACAAGCCCGCTGCTCCTGCTTCAGGAGACAAGGCTGAGTCGGCTAAAGACGCAGGAAACAAGGCGGATACGGCTCCCGGAAAGTCAGACACCGGGGCAGTTTCTACAGACAAGCCTTCCGGAAATGCCAATGCAAAAGCTCCCGTGGGAGAAGCAGACGCAAAAGACAGCAAAAGCAGCAAAGATGATAAGGCAAGTCCGAACAATAAGGCTCCTGAAGAAGCAAGCCACGACAAGACTGCTGCGGCTGTAGCAGAAAAAACAGAAGGCCCGGGCTCATCGACCGCAAGCGGGAACGACAGCTCTGGCAGCAAGACCGTAATGGCTGAAGAAGCTGCTGCCCCGATGCAGGATGAAAAGGGAGCAGATGCCGGGAATACCAAGGATGGTGAAAAGGCAGAGACGGCTGAAGTCACCGGGCAAGCCGGATTATCTGAAGAAGCTGATCATGCTGAAAAAGTTGGAGAAACAACCGGCACTGATAAAGCAGTAGAAGCAGAAGCCGGACAGCAAGGGGAAGCAACTGCTGCCCTTATGGAGAATCCCAAAGCAGGAGGCAACATCCCATTTTCAGTGCTGGCGCTGATTTTGTTTATAGCTGCATTTTTCGTTATTTGGAAAGTAAAACGTGGTCAAAAGAAATAGCTGTTCATCATAGAAATCAAAGGAGCGTATCGAAGTGAAAAGCCGATTTAGAACTTATTTATCCCTGGTTATTATGTTTGCCCTGTTATGGGGAGCCATTCAGTTCCCTGTTTCTGTACATGCAGAGGAGTTAAACGCTGCCGGACAGCTGGCGGATGGGGAATACACGATAAACTTCAATGTGTTGTCTGACCAGACAGACAAGAACTCTGTCATGGATGATTACACCGTAAAACCAGCTAAATTAACGGTCAAAGATAATGAATATTATGTATCGCTGACTTTAAAAAACAGCAGTTGGATTCAGTTTTTGCGTGTAGATATGAATCAGGCAGGTACGAACACCGATGCTTACACACCTGTTGACGAGCTTAGCCAAGATACAGGGGCGGACACACGGGCAGTAGGTTTTAAGGTGAACGATCTTTCAGCGAAGCTGAATGCTTATACGCATATTATTGTTACGGGTATTCCTGGCTTTGAATATGATAACAAATACATCGTTCAATTTAAATTTGACGAGGGCAGCATTGTAAAAGTCGGGCAGCCGGAACAACCGGAAACACCTGAAGTGCCGGTCAACCGTGATGAATTGAAAGCCCTGATTGCAGATACGAAGGCAAAAGCTGCGGCAGCTGTAATCGGAGATAAAGCGGGCAATTACCCGGCAGAGGCGAAAAGCAAGCTCGAAGCAGCCATTCAAAGTGCAGATGCTGCATTCGCAGATACAGAAGCAGACCAGGCTAAGGTAGATGCTGCAGTTCAGACATTGAGAGAAGCGGTTCAAAAATTTGAAGCGTCCGTGATTCCATTAGACTACAAGCAATATCTGCTCAATTTTGTCGTGAAGCATGCTACGGAGGATGCAGCATCTTCAATGGACAGATTGTTTAAAGACAAGTACGTAGTGGTTGAAAAAAATAAGTACATCGTCACTTTCACGACGGAAAGCGCCCATCAGGTAAAAGCGATTCAAATCCAAAAGAGCGATGGAAGCTATGAAGATGTGAAAACAATTGGTGAAAACCAGGAATTGAAAGAAAGAATCGTACAGTTCGAAGTTCAGTCTCTTGAGAACGAGTTAAAAGGGAAAGTCTTCATTGAGACGCAATATGTAAAGGATGGAGTGCTTGTCCCATACAAAGCGACCCACGATATCCGGTACGTATTTGACAAAAGCAGCATCAGGGTTCCTGAGCTTTCAAAAATTGAAAAGGGCCACTATACACTGGATCTGAAAGGTTCAAGTGAGGGTGAGTCTGAGGCATTAAAAGCTGTATTGAATGAAACGCCAAAGCTGAATGTTCAGCAGGACGGTACAAAGATTATCAAGCTGGCTTTGAAAGACGACGCCAAAATCGAGAAGCTGGAGAAGCAGAACAGTGACGGCACATCTACAGTAATAGAGCCATTAAGCGGAAACACCAAGCAAACGGGCCAAGTGACTACACTTGCTGCGGCTGTAACGGCCAAATATGCGCTGCCTGATCTTGCCTCCACCTACAAGTTTACGGTCAAGCAGGGTGCAGAAACGAAAGCCATTTCCTTTGGTGTGGATACTGCCAAGCCTGATTTTTCAGCAGTGGACGAAGAGGAAGAGGGTAATCCAGGTAACCCGGGCAACCCCGGTAACCCAGGCAATCCAGGTAACCCCGGCAATCCGGGTGGAGGGAACCCGGGCGGAAATCCGGGCAATCCACAGCCAGGAGAAGGCCAGAAGGATGGCAAGTACAACATTGAGTACACAGTTTTGAAATTCAACGCCGACAGCACCTCAGTCATGGACCAATATGTTCGTCATCCGGCCGTATTGAGGGTAGATAACGGACGCAATTATGTATCAATTACTTTTGATAAGGCGCAATACATTACAGGCTTTAAAGTAGAGCGCAGCGGAAATCTGGTTACCCCTTCTGTCACAGCCACTGACAAGGAGAAAGATACCAAAACCTACGAGTTTGAGGTTGGAGATCTGAAGAAAAAGCTGAAAGCCTGGGTGAAGGTCGACTGGCCGGAAATCAACTACCATCACGAGTATGATGTTCATTTCCAATTCGGAAGCATCTCCGCGTACTCCGCATCGGCAGGAAGCGGCAACAGCTCAAGCGCCGAATACAAAACGGGCGACTACAGCGTTGCTTACACCGTGCTGAAGAAGGGAACTAAAGAGAAGTCTGCTGTAGATGAGCAGTTGGCGCATCCAGGGACGATCTCTTACGCCTATGGCAAAACGTATTTCTCATTTGTGCTGAATAACAAAAATATTAAAGAAATTCGTGCGGAAGTAAATAAGGAATCGGTCAACGTTCCGATTACGGAGAAGAACGGGCAGAAAATCGCCCAATTCCAGATCGATGATGTAACGAAGCCTGTAAACGGAAGATTCCAGGTTGCACTGGATGAAAAGTCGTATACATCCTACGATGTCACGTTTATGTTTGAAGAGCATAGCATGAGAAGGCTTGGCACTACACCAGTAAAAGAGCAGGACGGCACGAAAGATCCCGGCAAACCGGACAAGCCTGAAACCCCGGCCGAAGCATCTGCCAAGCTGAAGGATATTGAAGGACACTGGGCAAAATCGGCTATTGAGAAAGCACTGGCACAAGGGTTCGTAACAGGCTATAGCGACGGTACCTTCCGTCCAAACGGCTTCGTTACCCGTGGTGAATTTACAGCGATGCTCAGCAGAGCGCTGAAGCTCGAGGGCAAGCCGGCACAGCTCAGTTTTAAAGATGTCAAGAACATTCCGGATTGGGCCAAGGCTTATGTGGCTGAAGCTGTAGGTGCAGGAATGATTAGCGGCTATGCGGATGAGACGTTCCGTCCGGGCAATCTGATTACCCGTGCAGAAACCGCAGCAATCGTTGTCCGTGCTGCCGGTCTCCCGCTGGAGGCAGCAACTGCGCTAAGCTTTGAAGACAAAGGACAGACCCCGCAATGGGCACAGGCGCAAATCGCAACGGCTGTAAAAGCCGGATTAATGAGCGGCAAAACAAAAGAGACGTTTGCTCCTAATCTGAATGCAACCCGTGCCGAGGCTGTAGCGGTAATTCTGGCTGTGAAAAATCACTTGAGTAACACACAAACGCCTGCTGTATCTGAAAAGCCGGAGGCTCCGGTTGATCCTGCGACGCCGGGCACGCCAACCAAGACGGGTCAACAGCCGGAAGCTCCGGCAGTGAATTCCAAAGGAATTGCCAATGGCGAATATACGGTTAACTTTATCGTTCTGAAGGATAAGACAGACCAGAAGTCCGTCATGGATGACTACACGCTGAAACCGGCAACCGTAAAGGTCGAAGGCGATAAATATGTGGTCACCCTTACCTTGAAGAATGCAAGCTGGACCAAAGTGCTGAAGACCGATCCCGGCAATGTAAATCATGATGCCGCCAAGTTCACAGATGTGAAAGTAATCAGCGAGGATAAAGCGAAGGACACCCGTGTTGTCCAGTTTGAGGTGCCGAATTTGACCGATAAGCTGTATGCCTATACCCACGTCATTGTAACGGGTATTCCGGGCCTGGATTACGACAATAAGTATACAGTGCAATTCCAGTTCGATACGGCAAGTTTGAAGGCGCTAAGCTCCAAATAAGCAAGAAATAACAGGTTGGTCTGTTGTACCGCCCTGCTGCACCCTTCCAAGAGTGCCAATCATGAGGATGTCAGGAAACTGGCGTCCTCTATGATTTTA
The DNA here is from genome assembly GCF_000422505.1 of Paenibacillus pinihumi DSM 23905 = JCM 16419. Taxonomy (GTDB): domain Bacteria; phylum Bacillota; class Bacilli; order Paenibacillales; family Paenibacillaceae; genus Paenibacillus_D; species Paenibacillus_D pinihumi. Next base: position 184,195 of record NZ_KE383867.1, read on the forward strand.
ATGCGGGTATGGCAAGAGAACCGGAAAGGAAGAGAGACAAGTGATGAATGGCAAAATGAGTGCGGGATTTCTGCTGCTTGCAGCGCTGTTTCTGCTATTATCAGGCTGCTCGGGAAGCCGGGCTGTACCGGAAAATGCCGGACAGATTCGGAATCAGGGAAATGAGCAGCGTACACAGTCTGCAGCCAAACAGACAGAACAGCCGGAGCATCGGATAATCGCAACAACGTTAGCTGCTGCAGAAATTATGGCTGCTCTTGATATTGATCTGATTGGTATTCCCACAAGCGTGAAGACGCTGCCCGGACGTTATGACGGCCTGACCAAAGTGGGCAATCCGATGAAACCGGATATGGAGATTGTCAAATCGCTGAAGCCAACGGAGGTGCTGTCGGTTACGACATTGGAGTATGATTTAAAGCCGATTTTTGAATCGGTTAACATTCATGCCCACTTTCTTGATTTTACCAGCCTCCAGCACATGAAAGACGAAATCGCCGATTTGGGGAAGCGTTATGACCGCAAGGAGCAGGCCGCTGCAATCATTCAAAGCTATGATCAAAAGCTGGCAGAAATTAATCAGCGCATTGCAGGCAAAAAGCAGCCAAGCGTCCTGATTCTGTTGGGCGTTCCCGGAAGCTATCTTGTCGCTACAGAGCATTCCTATATTGGCGACCTTGTCCGTCTGGCAGGGGGCAAAAACATCGTTCAAGGCGAGAAAGTCGAGTATCTTGCCTCCAACACCGAATATCTCCAGCAGGCCAATCCGGATATTATTTTGCGGGCGGCTCACGGGCTGCCGGATGAGGTCGTCGTCATGTTCAATGAGGAATTCAAGAAGAATGACATCTGGAAGCATTTTAACGCAGTGAAAACTGGCAGAGTCTATGATCTGGAGGAAACGCTCTTCGGAACGACCGGCAATCTGGCGGCGAATAAAGCGCTGGATGCACTCATGGACATGATGTATCCGGAGGGAACATGAAAACTGCTACATCAGGAAGGACACTTGGCATGAACAAAATAGTCTGGAGCTATATCGGGGTTACGGTGCTATTGGTCGCAGTGACCTGCTATTCGGCAGTGACGGGAAGCCTCAAGGTCAGTGTAATCGAGCTATTTGAGGGCTTATTCTCGGGTACGCATGAGACGGTTAACATTATTAAAGATTTGCGGTTCCCCAGAATTATCGTCTCGCTCTATACGGGGGCTTCATTGGCGGTGTCCGGTGTGCTGCTGCAGGCGGTCATGCGCAACCCGCTGGCCGATGCCGGCGTGATCGGTATTTCCTCCGGGGCAGGGCTGTTTTCTCTGTTGTTCGTCAGCTTTTTTCCGGCGTTGTTCTTCTGGATGCCGTTATTCGCATTTATCGGCGGGGCATTTGCCTGTTTTCTCGTCTATTCGCTCTCCTGGAAATCCGGCCTTAGCCCGGTGCGGATTATTCTGGTCGGGATTGCGATTAATGCGATGTTTACAGGAATGGGACAGTCATTCAATTACCGGGGGAGCTATGCGGCAGGCAGTGTGAACCAGGCGACAACCTCGATTTTTACAATGAAAATCTGGAAGGACGTCGACATTATGCTGCTGTACGGCAGCATAGGGCTGATCGCCTCCCTGTTTCTGTATTCCTGGTGCAATGTGCTGTCCTTGCAGGACAAAACGGCGAAAAATCTGGGGATTCACGTGACCAGAGCAAGACTGGTCATTTCTATTGTTGCGGTGCTGCTGGCAGCGGTATCGACGGCGGTCGGGGGCCTGATCGCTTTCGTCGGTCTATTGGTTCCGCATATTTCACGGTTTTTGGTCGGCTCGGATCATAAGGTGCTCATCCCGTTCTCGGCACTTGCGGGTGCCCTGCTGATTCTGTCTGCGGACACGATCGGCCGCACAGTGCTTGCGCCAAGCGAAATTCCCGCATCCATTATTATGACGATTATCGGCGGGCCGTTCCTGATCTTTTTGCTGCGGAAGGGCGGGCGAATTCATGGAAATTAAAGATGTCGTATTCTCTTATGACCAGAAGACTGAACACCTGAAAAAAGTAAGCAGCGTCATTCAGCACGGCAAGGTGACGACCATTATCGGGCCAAACGGCTGCGGCAAGTCAACACTGCTGGGTGTCATGTCCAAAAACTACGAGCCGAAAAGCGGGGAGGTCTTGCTGGACGGCAAAGCGATCAGCAGCTATAAGCCGAAGGAGCTGGCCAAAAAGCTGGCCGTTGTGCATCAGCATAATGATGCGCCGGCAGACATTACGGTCGAGAAGCTGGTCAGCTACGGCCGGATGCCGCATAAAGGGATGCTCTCGCAAAACAAGGAGGAGGACGAGCAGGCTATTGAGTGGGCCCTAACCTGTACAAATCTGCTGGCGAAGCGCAATCGTCCGATCGATCAGCTCTCCGGCGGAGAAAGGCAGCGGGTTTGGATTGCCATGTCGCTGGCCCAGCGGACGCCGATTTTATTTTTGGACGAGCCGACGACCTACCTGGATATCTACTATCAGATTGAACTGCTGGAACTGATTCGCGATCTGAACGTTCGTCACGGGTTAACCATTGTTATGGTGCTGCATGACATTAATCAGGCGATCCGTTACAGCGATCAAATTATGGTGATGAAGGAAGGTGAAATCATCGTTCGCGGCACGCCGGAGGAAGTCATTAACCAGGAGACGATGAAAGCCATTTACGGGGTAAACGTTGTCGTCAGGCAGGAGCAGGGGCTTGGATTGTATATTGTTCCGGTTGGCATTTAAATGCATGATACTGTGAAGTACGATCAAAAGCAATTCCATTCATGTCAGTTAAATTATCTTTACAAGTTTAGTACGGCTGAGAACGCCCAAGAAGGCGGCAGCCGTTTTCCTTTTAGGTGATAATGTAAAAATTACAGTTTACAAAATGTAATAATTACGATAATATTAATTTTGTTTTTCAGTAGTAAAAATTACATTTAAATAAGACGAACATTTGATGGCCTTGATCAGGCTGTTCTAGTTAGTAGGCCAACTGCAGAATTTTGCAGCCGAGTGGCCCGCAGCAAAGGAGGTAAGGCAGTATACCATGAATCAGCTTGCTGTTATGCGTGATGTTGTATTTGGCTATGATGAACGGCCGTGTCTGGATGGGGTTGAGCTTGAAATCGGCAGGGGAGAATTCATCGCGGTGACCGGACAGAACGGAGCGGCCAAGTCAACGCTGTTAAAGCTTCTGCTAGGCATACTAAAGCCGTGGCGGGGGGAGGTTTATTTCCCGCGGATCATGGAAGACGGAACGAAGCTGTCAATCGGCTATGTGCCACAGCAGATTGCTTCATTTAATAGCGGCTTTCCGAGCAAGGTGAAGGAGCTTGTGGCATCAGGCATCTATCCAAGGCTTGGATTGCTTCGCCGCTTCAAGGGCGAGCATCATGCCATTGTCGAGAAGAGCTTGAAGCAGGTAGGCATGTGGGAGCTTAGGAATCAACGGATCGGGGAACTGTCCGGCGGCCAGAAGCAGCGCGTTTGTCTCGCCAGGGCACTGGCACAGGAGCCGGATGTACTTGTGCTCGATGAGCCGACTACGGGAATGGACTATGACAGCCGCCAAGGCTTTTACGAACTGATGAGCCATCATGTGAACAGTCATAAACGAACGGTTATTATGGTGACTCATGCGGTAGATGAGGCATCCCGGTTCCTGGATCGGATTATCAGTCTGGAGCATCAGGAGAGAGGAGGCTGGCGATGCTTTACTACGAATTCATGCAGCGCGCATTTTGGGCCGGAGCCCTGATTGCGGTAGTCGCGCCAATACTCGGTATTTACTTGCTGCTAAGAAGACAGATACTGATGGCAGATACGCTGTCCCACGTTTCCTTGGCAGGGGTGGCGCTTGGCATTGTGCTCCAATGGAATCCGGTTGCATCCGCATTTGTCATGGCGATTGTCGGTGCTGTCGGCATTGAGCAGCTGCGGCGCACCTTTAAGACCTATGGGGAGGTTCCGGTAGCAATCATTATGACCTCGGGGCTCGCCCTGGCCGTTGTGCTTATGAGCTTGTCCCAGGGCTTAAACAAAGGGTTTAGCGCCTACCTGTTTGGCTCTATTGTAGCGGTACAGCCGTCGGACTTGTGGCTGATGAGCTTCGTCACGCTTGCCGCGCTTGCCTATTTCATCGTGCTGCGGCGGCCCTTGTACCAGCTTACCTTTGACGAGGAGACGGCCCGGCTTGGCGGGGTAAAGGTACGATGGCTGTCCTTGTCCTTCTCTGTGCTGACGGGAATGGTCGTAGCTGTTGCGATGCCGATTATCGGTGTGCTGCTGGTGTCTGCGCTGATTGTGCTTCCTGCTGCATTGGCGATTCGCATCACGAGTAGTTTTACGGCTGCAATTGCCGCCGCGGTAGCGATTGGGTTTACAGGTATTTTCAGCGGGTTGTCATTATCCTATTCTTACAATACGCCTCCGGGAGGCACGATAGCGCTGATTCTGCTGCTGCTGTTGCTCACTGGAGTTGCGCTGAAGCGGATATGGCTGTGGCGGTCTAAATACAGAAAAACGAGGAGAGAGACGAATGAACAAGAGATTGTGGAAAACGGGCACGGCGGTGTTGTTTATGCTGGCGCTGATCATAGCAGGCTGCTCAAGCAAAAGCAGTAGTAATGCCCCGGGGACGGCAGACAAGCCCGGCAAAGCCAGGCTGGCGATTGCCGCGAGTTTTTACCCGATGGCCGAATTCGCCAGGCAGGTAGCAGGAGATCTGGCGGATGTGAAGAATCTCGTTCCGGCAGGCACCGAACCGCATGACTGGGAGCCGACGCCACAGGATATGAAACTGCTGGAACAGGCGGATATTCTCATCTATAACGGCGCAGGAATGGAGCACTGGGTGGATAAGGTGCTCGGCAGCCTGGGCAATTCCAAGCTGGTTGCGGTAGAGGCCAGCGCAGGAGTGCAGCTGATGGCGGGCAGCGGACATGAACATGAAGATGAGGATGGCCATAATCATGAGGCAGCAGACAAGGCTCACGAGGCAGGGCACGATCACGAGCATAACGCAGACCCTGCTGAACAGGAGAGCAGCCACGACCATGCAAGCAATGCTGCTCATGAGGAGGATCACGATCATGACCATGGTGAGTTCGATCCCCATGTCTGGTTGAGTCCTCGTCTGGCAATTGAACAGGTAAGAAGCATTGAGGCAGCACTGGTCAAGGCCGACCCTGAGCATACCGAGGCTTATCATGCAAATGCGCAAGGGTACATCGCCAAACTTGAGGCGCTGGATGCGAAGTTCAAGGAAGAAATAGGCAAGCTGAAGCGCAAGGAATTGGTGACTCAGCATGCGGCTTTTGGATATCTGGCCAAAGAGTATGGGCTGACCCAAGTTGCCGTTGCCGGCCTGTCCCCGGAACAGGAGCCTTCTGCTGAGCGGCTGGCTGAGCTTGTAACCTTCTCCAGGGAGCATCAGGTGAAGGCGATCTTCTTCGAAACGCTTGTATCCTCCAAGGTAGCGGAGACACTGGCGAATGAAATCGGCGCGAAGGCGCTTGTGCTGAACCCGTTGGAAGGCTTGACTGCCGATGAAGAAAAGCAGGGGCTGGATTATATCGGTGTCATGGAGCGAAATCTGCAGTCGATTGTAGATGGATTAAGTTTGTAGTTATTAAGAGAGCCATATGGCTTGTACATGTAATTGCTGCCTGTTTCATTTTATATAAAAAAGTTTAAGCCCGGTTCAAGAGGGATTTTCAACTCTTGATACCGGGCCTTTGCATTTGTAGAGGGGATTCCGGCCACGCATCGTTTGCATTGAACCTGTGAAATTTTGAAAAAAGCCGCCCGTTCCCTGTAATAGACACCGGAAGACTGTCATATGGTGGAGGAAATCGGATCAGGTATGTAGAATGTCCTTAGTAGCTGTGCAGGATGTGGACTTTTGCCGATATAAGAACTGCGCGCACATAATTTCACATCCAAATATAAGCCGCTTGTATCGACTGAACTGAACATCTCATGAAGGCAATATTGCAGGATGTGGCCCCTTGTGCCTGGAGGCAGCATGAAATTGCATGGCTAGCCAGCCAGGTAAGTTTAATCAGTGAAGGCTTAGATATTATAAAGAGAGTGTAGGAGGGGACGCAATCATGAAGCTGTTGTTCGCTGCTGCAGAAGGCAGTCCTTTTGTGAAGACAGGAGGCTTGGCCGATGTCATTGGCGCGCTGCCCAAAGCGCTGCGTCAGTCCGGTTCAGATGCACGGGTTATCTTGCCTAAGTACAAGGCCATTCCGGAGGCTCTGCGCGCATCCATGACCTATCTCACCCATATTGAAGTACCGATGGGCTGGAGGGCCTGCTATTGCGGAGTTTTTGAGCTGGAACATGACGGGGTGCGGACTTATTTTGTAGATAATGAATATTTTTTTGGCGCACGCGACGGTATCTATGGTCATGGCGACGATGAGGAACGCTTTGCGTTCTTTAACCGCGCCGTACTCGAAATTTTGCCTCATATCGGATTCCAGCCGGATGTGATACACAGCCATGATTGGCATGCAGGCATGATTGCCCCTATGCTCCACAAGCATTACCGACACAATCCTTATTATCAGTCGATAAAAACCGTATTTACGATTCATAACTTACAATATCAGGGCGTATTTCCCTATTCCATATTGGGCGGCCTGCTCGGACTGGATGACTCGTATTTCCATCCCGGTGGGGTGGAGTACAGGGGTGGCGTCAGTTTCATAAAAGGCGGCATCAATTATTCCGACCATGTGACGACTGTCAGCAGCACATACGCGCGGGAAATCCAAAGCGAATACTACGGGGAAGGATTGGACGGCACTTTGCGTTGGCTTGGCAGCCGCCTGAGCGGCATTGTGAATGGCATTGACCAGCAGAGCTACAATCCGGCAAGCGACCCGAATTTATCTCATCCGTACCGCTCCAGCCTGAACACAAAACGGCTGAACAAGATGGAGCTCCAACGCTTGCTCGGTTTGGAGCAGCAGCGGAACACGCCGATGATCGGCATGGTCGGGCGGCTTACCGGGCAAAAGGGACTTGATCTTGTGGAGCGCATACTGCCTGAGCTGATGGACTATGATGATGTGCAGCTTGTCATGCTCGGCAGCGGTGATGCCCATTATGAGCATGTCTTCCGTGACACCTCCAACCGTTACCCGCACAAGCTTGCTGTACAGATCAAATTTGATGAAGGGCTGGCCAGGAAAATTTATGCGTCGTCCGATCTGTTCCTGATGCCGTCCAGATTCGAGCCTTGCGGGCTAAGCCAATTGATTGCCATGCGCTATGGCAGCATTCCGGTTGTAAGGGAGACAGGTGGCTTGAATGATACGGTCCTGCCTTACAATGAATTTACCGGGGAAGGCAACGGATTTACATTCACCAATTACAATGCGCATGACATGCTGCATACCATCCGCAGAGCCTTGTCATTTTACAGACAGCCGGAGCATTGGAGCAGAATTGCGCAGCAGGCCATGGGCGGTGATTATAGCTGGGGCCGCTCGGCAGCGGAATATTATGCCCTGTATGCCCGGCTGACAGGGGTTCAGGTTCCGGATAAAGGATGATACAGAGACAGATGGCTCAAATCAGGCAGTGAAGAACAGTGAAACAGTGAACGTGAAGCCGCGCAGAATTGCGCTCCCCTTCAGCTATTCCTATCCTATCAAAGAGGGGATTCTATATGTCAGTCGATGTTCTGGTACGCAATAATGTAAAAGTGCTCGGCACAGGCAGCCGGACGATTATGCTCGCGCACGGCTTTGGCTGTGATCAAGATATGTGGCGTTATATAGTTCCCGGCTTTGCCGCAGACTACCGGATCGTGCTGTTTGATTATGTCGGCTCCGGCCGATCGGAAATTAAAGACTATAACCCGGATAAATATAGCGATTTGCAAGGATATGCGCAGGATGTGCTGGATATTATGGAGGCGCTCGACTTGAGCAATGTCATTTTCGTCGGGCATTCCGTCAGCAGCATGATCGGCATGCTTGCCTCAATCCGGGCACAAAAATATTTTGGGCATCTCGTCATGCTTGGCCCTTCACCGCGCTATATGAACGATCTACCGGATTATTACGGGGGATTCGACAAGAGTGATATTGAAGAGCTGCTCAATATGATGCAAATGAACTTTACAGGGTGGGCCAGCTATCTGGCACCGATCGTGATGCAAAATCCTGAACGGCATGAGCTTGCCGAAGAGCTGGAGCAAAGCTTCTGTTCCAGAGATCCGCATATTGCGCGGCAGTTCGCAGAAGTTACTTTTATGTCTGATTGCCGCACCAGCCTGCCGGATGCTTTGGTTCCGACACTGATCCTGCAGTGCTCTGATGACAGCATTGCCCCGGTGGAGGTCGGTAATTATTTGCACCATCATCTCAAGAACAGCAAGCTGCGCCAGATGACCGCCAAAGGTCACTATCCCCATTTGAGCCACCCGGAGGAGACTATTCAATTTATCAAAGAATACTTAGCGGGCGCCTAATAAATTTGGAGAAAGGCAATTTAGTTATGGATATGCAAATGCAATTAGATACAGCCCCTTGTGGTTTTGTATCCATTTCGGATGCAGGCCTTATTCAAGCCGTCAATCAGACATTGTTGAATATGCTCGGTTATGAACGGCATGAATTGCTGGGACAGCATATAGAGTCAACCATGTCGGTGACGAACAAGCTTTTTTTTCATACTTATTTTTATCCCTATATCCGGCTAAACGGGCATGTTAATGAGATGTATTTCTCCTTTCGGACCAGCAGCCGGCAGGAACTGCCCGTACTTCTGAACGGGGTGCGCCAGGAACGCGGCGGGGAGCCCTTCATTGATTGTGCAATCGTTATGATGCGCAAGCGGATTGAGTACGAGAAGGATATCCTCCAGACGAAAACCAAGCTGGAACAGCTCTACAAAGAAACGCAGGAAGCGAATACGAAGCTGGAGCGGTTAAATGAGGAGTACGTACAGAAGCAGCAGGAACTGATAAAGGTTAACGAGGAGCTGGAGATAAAGGCAACAACGGATCCGTTGACTGGGCTTCGAAACCGCCGGTATTTTCAGGAGCAGCTGATTGAGCATTTGAATATGTTCCGGACGCACGATTCGCCGTTCTCACTGCTCATTATGGACATTGACCACTTCAAGCGCATCAATGACACATTCGGCCATCCAGTCGGGGATCTGGTGCTGACGAGCCTGGCCCGGTTGCTGCAATCGCTGGCCCGCAAAGAAGATATTATTGCGCGGTTTGGCGGGGAAGAGTTCGTTGCAATTGTTGCCGAAGCCGGCGAAGGGGAAGCCATGGGCATTGCCGAGTCATTCCGCAGAGCAGCAGCGGCGGCAGACTGGGGAGAACATAGCATTACAATCAGTATTGGCGTATCAACGGCCATGGAAGGGGACACAGAGGAGGCTATGCTGGACAGAGCCGATACCGCGCTGTACGCTTCCAAGAGCAGCGGAAGAAATCGTGTCACACACTCGGCAAAGCTGGCGGAAAATGAATGAGGCTAACATAAAAAAGCGGACGGCAAAGCATTAGAAAGCCTGAAAGGTTTATATTCTAATGTTTTCCGATTTGTTTTATTGGAATTAAACTCTTGACAATTCTTTGCAATGAAATTATGATAGGATAAATAATCAATGACACTTACTTTTTTATCGTGTGAGATTGTACAAATGATTATCCGAAATCGAATCTTATAAAATTTAGCATACTGATCTTCGGGGCAGGTGAAATTCCTGACCGGCGGTAACGCTTCTGACAGAAGCGAAGCCCGCGACTCTCTAAGCCGACAGCGGCAAGGGGACTGACTTGGTGTGAATCCAAGGCCGACGGTTAAAGTCCGGATGGGAGAAGATCGCCATTTGAAATATGTGCCAGGCCTCTTTTGTGCTGCCGCATGTTTATTTGGCCAGCCCCGTTTTCGCCGTACCCAGGCGAAACGGGGCTTTCTTGCAGTATAGGGGCGGCATGCAATACCGTACTTATATGAATTCCATAATGAAGCTCAAGCTTCCCTGAAGGCTGGATGCGGGAGAAGGAGTATTCCATCATGAATGACATGACTGCTTCAACTGTATCGAAGAACAAACGGATTAAACCTGCGTTCTGGTTTGTCGTGCTCGGTTCAGCCCTGTGGGGCGTAGACCCGCTGTTCCGCATTATTTTGCTTGATTCCCTGACTTCTACGCAGATCGTCCTGCTGGAGCATGTCATTTTGGTGCTGTTCATGGCTCCGGTACTTTGGAAGCACCGGACGCAGCTCAAGCAGCTTCGATTGCGTCATGTAGGCGCCCTGCTGTTTATTTCATGGGGCGGTTCGGCTTTTGCCACGATTTTGTTCACGAAGGGGCTTGAACTGGGCAATCTGAATGCTGTGCTGCTACTTCAGAAGCTCCAGCCGCTGTTCGCCATTGTACTTGCCAGATGGCTGCTCAAGGAAATGCTGCCGAAATCGTTTGGTTCGCTGTTTTTGTTGGCGATTGCCGGTACCTACCTGCTGACCTTCGGCTGGACGCTGCCTTCGCTTCAAATGAGCGATTTCATCCAGTATGGCAGTCTGCTCTCCCTTGGTGCTGCCCTGTTATGGGGCGGCTCGACGGTAATGGGGCGCTACTTGCTCGGGGCAGTCAATTATGAGACGGTTACTTCGCTCCGGTTTATTTTGGCGCTTCCGATTCTGCTGGCCTTTACACTGACCGAACGCCAGATCTGGTCGCTGCCATCCGGTGGACTGGACGTATCATTGGTCATTTTGAATCTGCTGCTTCAAGCTTTGCTGCCCGGGCTGCTGAGTTTGCTGCTGTATTACAAGGGGCTCAGCCGTATCAAGGCATCTTATGCCACATTGGCAGAACTGAGTTTCCCGATGGTTGGCGTTCTTATTAACTGGATTGCTTTCCAACAGGTCATTACCGTCACGCAGCTGATTGGATTTATGCTGATTTGGTTGACGCTGCTTCTGATCTCCCGGCAGCAGGAACGTACTGCGCAGCCGGTATCTGCTCCATAAATCATGGCTATTGGTACAGGGATTCATAATCCGCGGTTGTTTCCGGTTTCGGCCGGAACAGCAGCGGATTTTTGTGTTGGTCCGATGTGTCTGCTGCGGCACTATATTCTGCAGCCTTGGAGGTTCAGGCCCAGTCTGAACGGGTAATTAGCAGTAACACAACGTCAAGAAGGGGTGACTGTATCATGATGAGATTGGCGCTTGTTTGCGTAACGGCATTTGGACTCGTGGCATATATGAATCCGGCCTGGACAGCCCATGATGAGGCATTGCAGTCCACTTGGCCCATGGATACGGAACCGAAGGCGGAGACGGCGGAGCAGCCAGCGTCTTTGAACAAAAAGCAGGAGCCGTCCGATACCGGGGAAATTACGACTTTTGGAACAGTAAACGGAATTGGGCTGGATGACAGTCCGTCTGAGGTCAGGAAGAAGGCAGGGGAGCCGCTGAAGGTTGAACGGGATGAGATTTTGCAGGATCGTGAGGAGCATATTTATGCGAATGAAACGATCGGATACAGCGGCGATGAAATTGAGTTCATTAAAATAACGAATGAGCAGGATACCGTAGATCTGGACGGGGTCAAAGTTCCGATGGAGATAGTGGAGCTCAAAAAGCGGCTGGGATCGCCGGATTTCACCGCTGAAGACGGCCTCGTCTATATCAGGGACGAGATATGCCTGAAGCTCTTCTATGAACAGGGAACGACCCAGCTGGAATCGTTACAGGTCTATTGGCTGGCAAATGTTTGAACTGGCGGAGAGATGGGGCATTTTGGAGAAACGAAAACGGTAGCCTTTAAAGAGCAATCAGAAGAATGCTTCATCTCTCAGCCTTTCGCAGCAACCTCCCGCAAGCCAGGTGTCGGATCTATTTTCAAAAATAAAAAACTTGTTTCATATCAGATCAATCGGGGTAATGGTTTAAAATAGACATATATTCAGCATGATTAGCTATTTTCATAGATGCCAGGCGCTGCAAGACAAGCTGAGTTTCCATGGGCTTGTCTTGAAATATGAGAATGAATACTTTCTTGTCACGGAATTCTTATATTTCTGCGAGAAACGCTGCTGCCGCTGTCCGGAACGGGGCGGCTGTTTACGCTTGTATTTGCACGTATCGTCGCCTGGTATAGTACCCGAGGACAGGACACAGAACCGGTCGAGGGAAGGATTAACCTTTTGCTAGGAGGAAACCGGTTGATGTTGAGAACGAAGACGAAAATGATGATCGGTTCGATCATTATGCTCAGTACGGTACTGTTGCTTGCCGGGGCAGGTATTATAAATACCCGTGTACAGAGCAAGCAGTTGGACCAGCTCTACAATGAACGATATCAAAAGCTGCTGATGGCTTACGAGTACCGGACAAATGTCAACGAGATTGCCAAAGGGATTACCAACATGCTGCTGACGCCCACAGAGGCGGTCAAGGAAACCAGTCTGGACACCATCCGCGGCGCCTGGAAAAAAGCAATGGAAGCCTACGAAAAGCTGGAGGTTGCAGGCCGGGGCCAACTGGAGAGCAAGATTTTCTCGGAAATCGAGCAGGCGCGTGCAATCTATTCGGATTTCATTCAATCCGCACTAAAGCTGGTGGAGGACGGACAGATTGATGAAGCCGTCAAGCTGCTGAATGAGCATGGCCTGGAGGACCAGGACAATTTGCTGTACCGTACCAATGAGCTGGCGAACTACCAGATCAATGTGATGAGCGAGGCGTTCAATGAGTCGGCTGCCAGCAATAGCCGCACGGAGACGCTGATGTGGATCATGGCGGCTGCCGGCCTGATTCTGACCTTGGGAACGATGCTGTGGAATCTGAAAAATCTCAGTCAGGGGCTGGACAGCCTGTCAGCAATTATTAGAGGCTTCGCACGCGGCACGCTTGATGCCAATGCGCGAATCGGGATTATCCGCAAGGATGAATTCGGCGAGGTTGCCCAGGTATTTAACCGGCTGGCTGATGATATTGAAGAGAAGAACCGGCGCGAACTGGCCTACAATTTGCAGGTAGAGGAGGAGTCCTGGGTCAAGTCCAATCTGGCCGGAGTTATGACCACGCTGCAATCAGATACGGATATCGGCCATGTCAGCCGCTCCTTCATCAGCGAAATCGCCCCACTGGCCGGTGCTTCTTATGGCGCGTTGTATGTGCGTGAAGGGTTCGGAGACCAGCAGTTCTTGAGAATTCAGGGTGCCTTTGCTTTTGAAGAGGAGTCAGCCTTTGAGAAGTTGTTTGTGCCGGGGCAGGGGCTTGTCGGGCAGTGCGCGTACGAAGGCAAGCCTATTGAGTTGGACAACGTACCGGGCGATTACGTGAAAATCCACTCCGGAATCGGCAGCAGCGTGCCCGGCTACCTGCTCTTGTATCCGGTTGTGTATCAGGGCCGCACTCTGGCTGTCATTGAATTGGCGTCGACGGTTCCGTTCCAGAAGCTGCAGCGCCGGTTCCTTCAGGAGGTATCCGACAGTCTGGGAATCTTATTTAATAACCTGTTTGACCGGATGCGCGTTGAGGAATTGCTCAAAGAGTCCCAGGCGCAATCGGAGGAACTGCAGGCTCAGTCTGAAGAGCTGATCTCCCAGCAGGAGGAGCTTCGCCGCTCCAATGACCAGTTGGAGGAACAGACCAAGCAGCTGAAGAAATCCGAGGAAATGCTGCAGACCCAGCAGGAGGAGCTGGAGCAGACAAATGAAGAGCTGTTGCAGAAGACGCATCTGCTTGAGGGGGAAATGAAGCAGACTCAACTGAAGAACGACCAGATTGAGAAAACGAAGGCTGCGCTGGAGCAGCAGACGATACAGCTCGCCCTTTCATCCAAGTATAAAACCGAGTTTTTGACAAATATGTCCCATGAGCTGCGTACTCCGCTGAACAGCCTGCTCATTTTGTCGCAGATGCTAATGGATAATCAGGAAGGCAATCTGTCGGCCAAGCAGGTGGAGTTCGCATCGACAATTCATTCCTCAGGCAGCGATCTGCTCAAGCTTATTGACGAAATACTGGACCTGTCCAAGATTAGTGCGGGCAAAATGGATGTTGTCGTCGAGAATGTGCCCTTAAGCAAGCTGGAGCAGTTCTTCCAGCGCAGCTTTACACCTGTTAGCGGGCAAAAAGGAATCGAATTTGCAACGGCCGTCGAGGAAGGCCTTGTCCGGGATGTGTACACGGACAGTCACAGGCTCAAGCAAATTATCAAGAATTTATTATCCAATGCCTTCAAGTTCACTTCGAAGGGCTCGGTCAAATTCAATATTCGCAGAGCGCTGCCGGAAGAGCATCCGCAACTGGAGGGACAGGGCGACCGGATTGCTTTTGAGGTGAAGGATACGGGGATTGGAATTCCGCTTGAGAAGCAGCAGTTGATCTTCGAGGCGTTCCAGCAGGTAGACGGGACTACAAGCCGGATTTACGGCGGCACCGGCCTGGGGCTTGCCATTAGCCAGGAGCTGGCTATGCTGCTGGGCGGCTTTATTTCGGTAGCGAGTGAAGAAGGCAAGGGCAGTACGTTTACACTGTATTTGCCGGAGTACCATACAGAGATTCATAAGCCAATCAGACAGCTGCATGACCATATTCTGGAGGAAGTACCGCGGCGCAAAGAGGAGTATACACTGACAAGCTCGTCCAACGAGGCCGCGGCAGCTTCCAATGCGGCAACCCAGCAGACGGTGGAGGATGATCTGGATAATTTGCAAAGCACGGACAAGGTGGTGCTGATTATTGAGGATGATGTTCACTTCGCCAAAGTGCTGCTCGATATTGCCCGCTCGCGAGGCTTCAAGGGGATTGTGGCGCTCCAGGGTGACAAGGGCTTGTCCTATGCCAGAAGCTATGCCCCGGATGCCATCCTGCTCGATATTCAGCTCCCGGTAGTCGACGGCTGGACAATACTCAATCAGCTAAAGCATCATGCCGAGACACGGCATATTCCGGTTCATGTCATTTCGGTCGTCGATAATATCCAGCAAGGGTTGTCCATGGGGGCGATTGCCTATGTGAAGAAGCCGGCGGACAAGATCAGCCTGGAGCGTGTATTTACCCAGATCGAAGGATTCCTGGAGCGTGATCTGAAGCGGTTGTTGCTGGTGGAGGATGACGAGGCGCAGCGCACAAGCATCATCCAGTTGATTGGACATGATGATGTGCTGATCAGCGCGGTGTCTACGGGCCGCGAAGCTTTGCTGCTGCTTGAAGAGCAGCAGTTTGACTGTATGGTGCTTGATCTGGGGCTGCCGGATATTTCAGGCTTTGAGCTGCTGGATGCGATTCGCAGCAATGAGCAAATCCGGGATATTCCGATCATTATTTACACCGGCCGCGAGTTGGACAATAAGGAAGAGCTGCAGCTGAAGAAATATGCGGGGACGATCATTATCAAGGATGTCAAATCACCCGAGAGGCTGTTGGACGAGACGACTCTGTTCCTGCACCGCGTGGAGGCCAATCTGCCTGAGGACAAGCGGAACATGCTGCGCAAGCTGCATAATATCGAGACGATATTTGAGGATAAGAGCATCCTGATTGTCGATGACGATATCCGCAATGTGTTCGCCCTCTCCAGTGTGCTGGAGAGCTACCGGATGAAAATTACTTTCGCTGAGAACGGCCGCGAGGCGCTGGAGCAGATGGAACAGAATCCGAATATTGATTTGGTTCTGATGGATATTATGATGCCGGAGATGGATGGCTATGAGGCCATGCGTGAGATCCGGCTCCGGCCGCAGTATGACAAACTGCCGATTATCGCCGTTACTGCGAAGGCGATGAAGGATGACCGGGATAAATGCATTGAAGCCGGCGCGTCCGACTATATTGCCAAGCCGGTGAATACAGAGCAATTGTTATCTTTAATGAGGGTGTGGTTATATAAATAAGCAAAAGCATGAGATAGGGGAGCGGGAACGGATTGAGATTGAGCTGTTGCTTGAGGCGTTATTCCTCATGTATGGCTATGATTTCCGCAATTATGCCTTCTCCTCTGTGCGCCGCAGGATCTGGCACCGTGTTCACGCTGAGAAGCTGCCGACGATCACCGCTTTGCAGGAACGGGTGCTGCATGACCGCTCCTGCATGGAGCGGCTGCTGGCGGATATGACCATTCATGTGACGGAGATGTTTCGTGATCCGGAGATGTTCCTCGCATTCCGGCAAAAGGTCGTGCCGCTGCTTCGGACTTATCCGTTCATCCGCATTTGGCATGCGGGCTGTTCGAGCGGCGAGGAGGTCTATTCCATGGCGATCCTGCTGCATGAGGAAGGGTTGTACAACAAGACCCGGATCTATGCTACGGATACGAGCAGTGATATTCTGGAACGGGCTAAGACAGGGGTTTTTCCGCTGGAGAGAATGCAGCTGTATACGCGAAACTATATGGAAGCAGGCGGCAAGACAGCCTTTTCTGAGTACTATACGGCCAAGTATGATTCCGTCATCTTCAATTCGGAGTTCAAGCGCAATATCGTGTTTGCGCAGCATAATTTAGTCACAGACAGTTCCTTTAATGAGTTTAACGTGATTTTATGCCGTAATGTCATGATCTACTTTAACAAACAATTGCAGGATCACGTGCATCATCTGCTGTATGACAGTCTGAGCCCGTTCGGAGTGCTGGCGCTCGGGACGAAGGAGTCGATTAATTTCACACCGCATACGGATGCTTATGATGAATTGGATATGCAGAACCGGCTGTACCGCAAGGTCAGATAGACGGTCAGATATTAAGATATGGGGTGAAGAACCTGTGTTTTCAGCTGAGCAACCGATCAACATTTTGCTGGTGGATGATAACCCGGATAATCTCCTTGCCATTGAGGCGGTCATCGGGGACCGAAACTACAATCTGGTGAAATGCTTTTCCGGTGAAGAGGCTCTTCGCCGATTGATGAAGGATGACTATGCGGTCATTGTCATGGATGTGCAAATGCCGGGCATGGACGGCTTTGAGACGGCGCGGCTGATTAAGGCCAGGGAGAAAACCAAGGAAATTCCGATTATCTTTATTTCAGCGACCAGCAAGGAATCCGAGCATTTCTATACCGGTTATTCTGTTGGGGCCATTGACTATATGCTCAAGCCGTTCGTTCCGCAAATTTTGCGTACCAAAATCGACGGCTTCGTCAACATGTATGTGAGCAGCAAGAAGCTCCAGCTCCAGACGGAGCTACTGCACCAGAAGACGAAGGAACTGGAGAAAATTAACCATGAACTCCGATGCACCGCCAATAAGCTGAGCAAGACGGAGGCCCAGGCGAGAGTCGTCGGGGAAACATCGGTTAATACGATGATTACTTTTGATCAGGACGGCTCCATTTTGACCGTGAATCCGGCTGTGGAGCAGATGTTTTATTACTCAGCCGAGGAGACGGTGGGGCTGAATATTACACGTCTGATCCCATGCCTGGCATCCTGTGACCCGCATTTGCACAACTTCTCCCCGCAGCTTACTGCCGAGGTCAGCTCGTTCCAGCAGGTCACTCCCTGCCGCAAGGACGGCAGTGTGTTCGAGGCGGAAATCCAGCTTGGCAAGGCAGAAGTCGACAACGAACCGATCTTTGCCTGTACGGTGATTGATATTACAGAGCGCAAGCGGTTTGAGAAGGAGCTTGTGGAGGCCAAAGAGTCTGCAGAGATTGCAGCGCAGGCTAAGACAGAATTTCTCGCGATGGTCAGCCATGAGATTCGGACTCCAATGAATGGCGTACTGGGGATGACGACGCTGCTGCTGGAGACCGAGTTGACAGAGGAGCAGCGGGAATATGCGGAAATTATCCGCAAGAGCGGAGATGCGCTGTTATCCGTCATTAATGATATTCTGGACTATTCAAAGATCGAGTCCGGCAAGATGGAACTGGAGGAGGTTCCATTCCAGCTGGAGGCCTGCATTGCTGAAACCTTCGATTTGTTTACGCCCAAGTCCAAAGGCTGCAATTTGCAAATGAGCTATGACCTGGAGCCGGGGCTGCCTGAATCCGTTGTGGGCGATGTCACCAAACTGCGCCAGGTGCTGATCAACCTGGTCGGCAACGCGGTGAAGTTTACCCAGGAAGGCGAAATTTCGGTGCATGCACGCCTGGCTGCCGATTACGGGCATGCGATGGTCATTGAAATTGCAGTGGAGGATACAGGGGTAGGCATCCCGAAGGAAAAGGTGCCGCTCTTATTCCAGCCGTTCTCGCAGCTTGATTCCTCGATGACCCGCAAATTTGGCGGGACTGGTCTGGGGCTTGCCATCTGTAAAAATCTGATTGAGCTTATGGGCGGCTCCATTCGCATCGATATGGAGCGGACGCGCGGTGCAGCCTTTATTTTCACGCTTCGTGTCAAGCCGTTCCGGTTGAGCCGCCGTACAGCGGCGCATAATGAGCCATTTTCCTTCTCGGCGCTGCTGCAGCAGGATATGGAGAATGAGATCAGTGCGGGCAGGGAGCCTGAGCATTCGCATGCCGGAGCAAGTGGAGGTTCACATGAACAGGATCATCCTCATTTCCGGGTACTGGTTGCCGAAGACAATGATATTAATCAGAAGCTGGCGCTGCGGCTCCTGGACCGGCTCGGATTTACGGCCGATGTGGCAAGTGACGGACAAGAGGCGCTGGAGCTCGCATTGCGCAACCGTTATGACCTGATACTGATGGATATTCAAATGCCGGTCATGGACGGCAGAGAGTCGGCGCGGCAAATCGTCGCAGCGCTCGGTGAAGGGGATTGCCCGGTCATCATTGCGATGACAGCGAATGTCTTGTCCGGGGACCGGGAAAGCTGTCTGGAAGCCGGGATGGTGGACTTCATCAGCAAACCTGTCCAGCTGGAGACTCTCAGAGAGGCGATGGATCGCTATTGTGCATGCGATGGTGCTGAAAGACAGTTAGCGGGAGCCAATCCCTCTACTCTGTAATGACGGCTTTTCTGAATAGGGAATCAGACTGAACGGACCAAATATTCAATCATCTGTTTTCAGTAACCCGTAAGAGGAACGCACGAATAAAAGTGAACGGTGACCCGCAAGAAGGACGCTTTGAAAAAAGCAGCCCTCTTGCGGGTCTTTTTTTCGAAAGAGAGAGGTTTGCTTATGCTTGTCACAACCGTAATGATTACGATATAATTCCGACTAGAAGCTATTCGGAGAGGATGAACACAGATGGCAGTACAGGAGCGGAATATTCCGGTTCATTTGATTACCGGTTTTTTGGGGAGCGGCAAGACTACGCTGCTGACCCGGCTGATCGATTATTACCATGCGCTGGACCAAAAAGTTGCAATCGTCATGAATGAGCTGGGGGATGTCAATCTGGACGGAACACTGATGGACAGAGAGGTGCCCATGAGCGAGATGCTTGGCGGCTGTATCTGCTGCAGCATCCGCGGCGACCTCGGGATGGAGATTCAGGAACTGGTAGCCGCGCATCGGCCTGACGTCATTCTGATTGAGTCCACAGGCGCTGCCAACCCGCTCGAAATCATCGACGGGGTAACAGAGGCGGCGCTGCTTGTCCGGGTGGAGCTGCAATCCGTCATTACGGTGGTGGACGGTCCGGAACTGCTGGAGCGCGGCCGCAATGGCAAAGGGGCTACCTTCCGGCTGATGAAGGAACAGATACGCTGTGCAACACATCTGATTGTGAATAAGGCGGACCGTCTGTACCCTGAGCAGGTTGTAGAAGTGCAGCAGCTCGTCCGGGAATGGAATCAGAAGGCGGAACTGGTAGTAACCGTAAAGGCTGTAGTTGATGCTGCGGTACTGCTCGGCGGTTCGGTGAAGCCGGGGAGCGGTCCGGATACAGCTGGCATCCGTGTATACGGGAAGCAAGGCGATTATTCTGAGGTTGAGGCGGAATCGGGCCATGATGCCGACAGCTACGGACAGTCTGATGATCAATTGGCTCACGGCGGGCATAGTTGTACGCATGACGATCACGCAGATTGCAGGCATCATGAGCATGAGACAGGCCATGCAGGCGGGCATGTGCATCACAGCCACAGCCACGTGATGGCGCTGACCCACTATTTTAAGGAACCGGTCGATGGGGAAGCATTCGAAGCGCTGTTGAAACGTCTGCCTGACGATATCTACAGAGCCAAGGGCTTAGTCACCTTCAAGGAGACCAGAAGCCGCTTCATGTTCCAGTATGCATACCGGGAGAGCGACTTTTTGCGGATTAACCCGCAAGGGCAGGTCCATGATGTTGCCGTATTTATTGGGGAGCATTTTTCCAGGGAGCAGCTTCTGGAACAGCTTCATGAGCTGGAACGATTGTCAGCCGCTGCTGATGAAAGTTGAAAATATTGAAAGTGGCGCGTTTTGCAGCTTGTCATTCTAATTTAATCGGAATTGTAGTATGATGATGTGGGCAAGCGCAGATTTTTTCACTAGACTGAGGTCGGGGATGAAACCAGTCCTGCGCCGCTTACGTATATATACTTATTGAAGTAAGCTTAAATAAAGTGAAAATAAAGTTGGAGTACCCAGGCTTTATTGATAATTGACGGATGTGGAAAGGGGCCTGCGTATTGATTCAGTCAATTTTGGATTTTTTGAAGGATTTCGGAGTGTGGGGCTTATTCATCCACTCCTTTATTGATGCGGTTATTTTTCCTATTCCAGCTTTCTTCCTTCAGGTCTCACTTAGCCTGCTTGACCCTTCTAATGCTCTATGGCTGGCTACGGTGGGTTTCATCGCCTGTCTGCTCGGTACTCCGTTCGGCTATTTGATCGGTAAAGTTGTCGGCAAGTCACTGCTTTACAAAATATTAAAGAAGCAATGGGTGGACACGGCGACGGAAATGTTCAAGAAAAACGGGGAGACTGCGATACTGATCGGTGCATTCACGCCGATTCCGTTTAAGGTCTTTACGATTTTATCCGGTTGTCTGAATTTCCCGCTGTGGCGGCTGTTGGCTTATGCTGCTTTGGGGCGGGCAATCAAGTTTTATGCCATCGGCATCCTGTTTTACGTATACGGCCGTGCTGCAGAAGGTATGGTTGGCAAAGTATCATTGTACATTTTCCTTATTGGAGTACCGCTCATTTTGATTGGTTTGTGGGTACGCAAAATAATCCGTAAGAAACGGGAAGCTGAGAAAGCTGCTCCACAATCGCAACAGCAGGATATTTCTGCGGATTAGATAAGGACTGCGACACACATGTAAATATCGGTTAACGGGAGAAGCCCCGGCTGCATGAATTGCGGCCGGGGCTTCTTTTGTTTGATTCAATCATTGAATATGATGCCTATTTTTTTCATTTTTGGGCATACTTGATTTTATAGAATCATAGATTAGCGTATAGCAATAGGTGAAAGGAAGATATCAGCTTGATAGAAGATCGGATATGGCCGGCAATCTATTTCCCATAGGACGGAGGTGTCTTCCAACTGAGAAAGCCCGTTATCGTTGTTGGTGCAGGTCCCGGAGGGCTGGCTGCTGCGATGCTGCTGTCGGCGCAGGGTTATCCGGTAACTGTTGTTGAGAAGCAGCCGTATGCAGGGGGCCGGACATCAGGCTTTGAAATTGGCGGCTTCCGGTTTGATAGAGGCCCGACTTTTTTAATGATGCCTCAGCTTCTGGAGGAGTTGTTCCAGGCCGCAGGACGATCTGTACATGATTACTTGTCCCTGGTGCCGGTAGACCCGCTGTACCGGTTGCAATTTGGCGATGTAAAGTTTGAACCGGGGATGGACCGGGAGAAGACGGCGCGCCAAATTGAACAGCTGTTCCCGGGTGAGGCAGCGGGGTATTTGCGGTACCTGAAGGAAGAAGGGGACAAGTTCGACAGGGTTAGCCCTTTGCTTCGCAGGCCTTTTAGCAGGCTGTCCGATTACATCAAGACAGATATTTTTAGAGCGCTTTCCCGTTTGCACTTGACCGATACGGTGTATGGCAGGCTTTCCCGTTATTTCAAGGATGACAGGCTGAGAAGCGCCTTTGCATTCCAGGCCAAATATTTGGGGATGTCGCCCTGGGAATGTCCGGGTACGTTTACGATTTTGTCTTATATTGAGCATGCATTCGGGCTGTGGCATCCGATTGGCGGCGTTAACCGGATTTGTGATGCGATGGCCAAGGTAACAGAGGAGCTGGGCGGTGAAATCAGGCTCTCTTGCGGTGTGAGCCGGATACTGACCCATAATGGCCGGGCAATCGGGGTGGAGCTTGAAAATGGCGAGATGCTTGAGGGAGAGCATGTTGTTCTCAATGCCGACTTCGGAACAGCAATGACGAAGCTGTTCAAGCCGGAGCAGCTGCATAAGTACAAGCCGGACAAGCTGGAGCGTCTGCGCTTCTCATGTTCTGCCTATATTCTATATCTCGGAGTGAGGCGGAAAGTGGACATGCCGCATCACACCGTGCTGTTTGCCCGTGATTATGAGCAAAACGTCAGGGAAATGATGGACGGCCAATTGTCTGCTGATCCTTCCATCTATGTGCATCATCCGTCGGCCATTGATCCGACCATGGCCCCTCCCGGCAAATCATCACTGTATGTGCTGATGCCGGTGCCGAATCTGGACGGGGAGACGGACTGGTCTGATCCGGAGCAGCTCGATCATATACGCAGCCGGGTACTTTACCGATTGGAGCAGGAGCCGGAGCTTAGAGGGCTCTCCGGCGACATCGAGATCGAATCTGTCGTAACCCCGCTGGATTGGGAGCAATCCTTTTACGTCTATAAAGGCGCTGCGTTTAATATCGGACATTCTGTCAGCCAGATGATGATGCTTCGTCCGCATAACCGGTTCCAGGATGTGCAGAACTGCTGGCTGGTTGGCGGAGGGACCCACCCGGGGAGCGGGCTGCCTACCATTTTGGAATCAGCAAGAATCAGCACCCGCCTGCTAATGGAGCAGGACCGGCGTACAGGCAGTTTCTCAAGCCGGGCAAGCGGGTAAGCCCCGATGACAATCCGTTTGAAGGAGCAATCAGATATGAAAATCGGAATTGTAGGCGGCGGGATTGGCGGTATGATGACCGCGCTGCTATTGGCGGAACAAGGACGACAGACGGTCATCTATGAGCGTCAGGAGTCCCTTGGCGGCAGATTGGCCTATGAAGGAGACGGGCTGCAGTACCGGATCGATCGCGGGCCGACGATTGTGCTGCTGCCGCAAATGCTCAAGTCGCTTCTGGCAGAAGCAGGAATTGGAGAGTCTGACTGCGAGCTGCTGGAATGCGACCCGCTCTATAACATTCATTATGCAGACGGCAAAGTGCTGACGAAGTACCGGAACCCGGCACAGATGGCAGAGGAGCTGGAACGGGTTTTCCCCGGAGAGGGAGCAGGTGTCCACCGGTATTTAAATGAGCTGGGGGAGCTGTTTGAGGCAGGAAAGGCCCAGTTTTTGCAACGGTCATTTGTAAGGAAAAGAGAATTCTTCTCAGGCCGCAATCTCCGGCTGCTCGGCAAGCTTCGCGTTCATTTGAGCGCCAGACAGCTGGCTGCACGGTATTTTAGACAGGAGCAGGCAATAGATGCCTTTTCGCTGCAAACGCTGTATGTCGGCGGTCTGCCTGCCGGCTCGCCATCTTTGTATACCTTTATTCCCTATGCCGAGCATGCCTTTGGAATCTGGTATTTACGCGGAGGCTATGCAGGGTTGTCCGGGCTGCTGGCACACAGGCTGACAGAGGCCGGGGTGGAGGTCCGGACTGGGGCAGGAGGATTTGTGCGCGAAATCGTCACCCGGCAGGGAAAAGTTCAGGCTATTGAGACCCACGACGGGCTGCGCCATCTCCACAGCCAAGTCATTTTCAATGGGGATTTCCCGTATCTGCCCGCATTGCTGCCTTCGGAAAAGCTTCAGCCGCGGCGTGAATATGTGCCTTCATCCGGATCTATTCTTCTCTACATCGGGGCTGACCGAAGATGGGGCGGAGAACAGCACAAGGACGTGGAGACGGGGAAAGTGTTGGCGCATCAATTTTTCCTCCCGCCGTCGCTAACTTCAAGTCTGGAACGGTTAAAGAGCGGGCAGGCAGATACAAGCGGGGAGGTTCCGGCTTATTATGTGTTCAACCCCTGCGCGCTTGATGCCGGGGCTGCGCCGGAAGGTCATTCCGTATTGTATGTGCTAATTCCGATGCCGCTCCGCTCAGCTGCCGTAGACGGCAAGCGAACGGATGAACAGTGGCGGGAGATTGGGGAGCGGCTGGCCCAGCGGGTGCTGGATGATGCTGAGCAGCGGGCATTCCCCGGTCTTCGCGCTGCCATACGCTGGAAGAAGCTCCGTACGCCTGCCGACGGAGAGGCAGAGGGATGGTACCGCGGGGGAAGCTTCGGTATTGCGCCGACCTGGCTGCAATCGGGGGCCTTCCGGCCGCAAATGGTCCCGTACCATCATCTCAGCGGATTATACAGCGTGGGAGCTTCCATTCATCCGGGAGGCGGCATCCCGATTGTCATGCAGGGAGCGAAGCTGCTCGCGGATCATCTTCAATCAGGAGGATAACCGATGGATAAAGAACTCATTGGGGCACTGGATGCCTGTGAAGCCATGATTAAGGAAGGCTCGACGACCTTTCACCGGGCGTTCAGCTTCCTTCCTGCTCCGCGCAAGGAGGCGGTCTATGTGATCTATGCTTTTTGCAGGCTGATCGATAACGCTGTGGATGAGCCGGAGCAATCTGCTTTTACTTTAGAGGAGCTGGAAGAGAGCTTTACCCGGCTGGAAAGTGCTTCAGGGCATTTTATATGGCCTGCCATGCGCTGGCTGTTCACAAGCTTCCCCGTTGCCAAGGCACCTTTCTTCAAGCAGATGGAAGGGCAGCGGATGGACTACTCGAAGACGCACTACGATACGCTGGAACAGTTGGAGACATACTGTTATCTTGTAGCCGGAACGGTCGGAGAGATGCTCGTTCCTGTGCTTCATCCCGCCCCTGACGAGCGGACGGTAGAGGCTGGCATCTGGCTGGGCAAAGCGATGCAGATTGTGAATGTATTGCGCGATGTCGGAGAGGATCAAGGGCGCGGACGCCGTTACATTCCGCTGGAACTGATGAACAAGCACCAGTATTCATTGCATGATTTTCATCATGGCGTAATCAATGCGGCCTGGACGGCAGTCATGCTTGAATTGAGCACACTCTCCAAAGACTGGTTCGCAAAGGGATTGCGGGAGAAGCAGGGATACCCTCGGGCCAGCAGCTTTTGCATGGAGCTGGCGGCGAGAATGTATGCCGCCATACTGGATGATGCGGCTGCCCACCGCTATGAAGTATTTCGCCGCCGTTCGTATGTGCCGGGAAGGACAAAGGCAGCGATTTTGAGAGATCTGGTCAGCAAACACAGCTTTCCGCCGCCGGATGGCGGTCCGGATGAGAGCATTGCGGTGCCATCATGAAGCAGCGCTTATCCCCTGAAAATCAGAAGGCGCAGCATCTTGCTGTCGCCCGCTATGTATTTTGGGGCTGGATGATTATCGGGCTGCTGCTGATGCTGTTTTATCATGTGCCCCGCGGGCTGGAATTCAGCAACGGGCTGTTTAATATCTTTTTTGCCTTGTATGCATTCATCCTCCTATGGGAAGCCAGCCGCAGCAGCAGGGAAAACCAGTCTCGAGAGGCTGGCCAGCCGGACTGGATGCTGCTGCTCTGTATCGTCCTGATCGGGCTTGTGACATTTGCTGCGGAGTGGATCGGCATGAAGAGCGGACTTCCGTTTGGCGAGTATGAATATACCAATGTGCTGCGTTTTACCGGGAGTGGCGTACCGGTATCCATTGCATTTGCATGGGCAGGCATTGTCGTTTGCGGAGTGTTGGTCTCCCGTGCCCAGACCCGGATCGGCCGTGCGCTGGAAGTAGGAGTCGTAGCTTTGTGGTTCGATCTGGTATTGGACCCTGTGGCCGCTGCCCGCGAGTTCTGGATTTGGAAGGACAGTGCCGAGTGGGGCAGCTACTACGGGATTCCGTTGCAAAACTTCTTAAGCTGGCTGGTGCTTGCGATGCTCATGTCGCTGCTGCTGCCCAAGCTTGCGACACCGCCGCCGCTTCGCAAGGAAGCGCTCCGTCTGTCCCAGGGGATGCTGTTTATGTTTGGATTGCTGGCGGGCAAGGAGCTGCTCTGGTGGCCGCTCGGAATTGCCGCCGCCGGACTGATTGTGCTGGAAGGGAGAATCCGCCTTGATCGGAGCGAGCAAAAGCCGTCTCTTTAATGCCCTGTTTTTCCGCTATAATGCGTATTATTTGCTGCGTCGCCATTTCCGTTATGTCGGCCTGTCCGGAGAGCTTGATCCCCTTCCCCGGACAGGCCTGCTGTATCTGATGAACCACAGCTCCTGGTGGGACGGGCTAATCGTCTACCACGCCATCTGTACCTGCTCCCAAGGGGACCATTACGTAATGATGGACGAGCGCCAGCTTGCCCGCTACAGCTTCTTCCGCAAGCTGGGCGCTTTCTCTATAGACAAATCCAGCACGCGCGGCATTGTTCGCTCACTGGATTACGCCGCTGAGCTTCTGTCAGCCGGAAAAAGGGTATGGATGTTCCCGCAGGGAGACATCCGCCATCTGGAGAGCCGCCCGCTGGAATTCAAGAGCGGTGCAGCGTATCTGCTCCGGAGCTCGCCGGCTGCTGCCGTGATGACAATGACGGCATATTATTCCCTCTGCCATCATCAAAAGGCAGAGGTTACCTTGCAGGCGGCTGCCCCGCTGATGATGCCCTGGAATGAGATGGAGAGGCGGTCCATCAGCGCAGTTCTCAGGAAGCGGCTAAATGAGCAATTGGAGGCGCACAAGCAGTCGGTTGTGCAAAGTGCCCCGCTGCCATCCCCTGAATATGCGGCATTGCTTCGGGGCGGGCGGTCTACGAGCGATCACTTCGACAGCATGAAGCGGGTTCTGGGAAGCATGCGCCATCGTTGAGCGGAATGCATGGCAGAATTGGGGGCAAACCCAGGGGGGGATGAAGATGATACGCAAAGCGGAACAACGGGTAATTGTCATTGGTGCCGGACTTGGCGGCTTGTCCGCTGCTATCCGGCTTGCCAGGGCCGGGTTCAGGGTAACAGTGCTGGAGCAGCAGGAGCAGGCAGGAGGCAAGCTGCAGCAGATTGAAGCGGGCAGCTACCGGTTCGACCGGGGGCCAAGCACAATTACAATGCTGCACCGGTTCGCGGAAGTATTCTCGGCAGCGGGCCGTCATCTAGAGGATTACTTATCCGTCTATCCGCTTGAGCCTGCGGCGCGCAATATATTTGCAGACGGGACTGTTGTAGACCTGTCTTCATCCGCTGAAGCGGTAGCCGGACAGATCGCTGCCTACAGCTCAGGGGATGCACAGGCTTATCACGGCTTTTTGAAGGAAGCCGGACGGCTGTACCGCAAATCGGAGGATCACTTTTTGAACAAGCTGCTGCTCGGTTGGCGGGATAGGCTGAATCCTGCTATGACAGCGGCTTTTTTGAGCATTAAGCCTTTTACACCGCTGCATCGTCTGCTCACACGCCATTTTCGTCATCCGCATACACTCGCCATGTTTGGGAGGTATGCAACTTACATCGGCTCTTCGCCCTATGGTGCTCCGGCCTTGTTTGCCATGCTGGCCCATGTTGAAGCTTCATTGGGAATCTATGGTGTGAAAGGTGGAACCTATGCGATTGTTCAGGCATTTGTGAAGCTGGCCCGGGAGTTTGGGGTGGAAATTCAGACGGGGGCAAGAGTCAGGCGGATTGTAACCCGTGAAGGCAGGGCGGTAGCGGTTGAAACGGAAGAGGGGGAGCATGCGGCGGATATTATTGTTGCCAATGGCGATGTGCTGGACATTTACAGCAGACTGCTGGACGAAGCAGAACGTCCGTCGATGGCAAATGAGAGAATAGAACGGTATGAGCCGTCGCTTTCGGGCTTTGTGAAGCTGCTTGGCGTTCCAAGAACTTATGATCGGCTGCTGCATCATACGGTGTTTTTCCCGGACAACTACGAAGAAGAGTTCAAGGCGATCTTCGGGAAAAGGCGGCCGCCGGACCAGCCGACTATCTATATTTGCAATCCGGCGGCTTCGCAGGAGGGAGTGGCCCCGTCCGGGGGAAGCAGCCTGTTTGTGCTGGCAAATGCCCCATATCTATCAGAATGTTGGGATTGGGAGATTGAGAGTGAAGCATACAGCCAACGGCTCCTTCAACGCCTGGGGCAGCTTGGCTTGGAGGGACTGGATCAGGCTGAGGTGGATCTGACCTATACGCCGCTTCAGCTTCATCGGGACACAGGCGCGCATAAAGGAGCAATCTATGGAATCTCATCCAATACGGCAGCCCAGACCTTCCTGCGTCCATCCAACCGTTCCAGAGATATTCAGAATCTCTGGTTTGTCGGCGGAACGACACATCCCGGGGGCGGAACACCAATTGTTGTCCAGTCCGGCCAGTTGGTTGCACAGCGATTAATTGAGCAATATGGCTGAAAAGAAGGGCCGGGTTGCAGGACAGGCAGGCGCACAGAGCAAAACTGCGAAAGACGGGTTTATATTTCGTCTCTCAATCTCAAATATTAGGATAGGAATAATAGTTATTTAACGTTATAATGAAATGGGGCTTAAGCTGCTGTGCAAAAGGATGCAGCCTTGCCTGTTCTCAAACCCAACGATGGAGGAGTAAGAAACAATGGAAAAAACGTTGATTTTTGGTCACAAAAACCCGGACACAGATACCATCTGTTCCGCGATCGCGTATGCAGACCTGAAAACCAAGCTGGGACAAAATGTGGAAGCTGTCCGTCTGGGCGAAATTAACGGCGAGACAAGCTTTGCCTTGAACTACTTTAAAGTGGATGCACCGCGTCTTGTCGAAGCCGTATCTGAGGAAGCCAAAGAAGTTATTCTCGTCGATCATAATGAGCGTCAACAAAGCGCTAACGATATTGATAAAGTAACGGTAACAGAAGTTATCGACCACCACCGTATTGCTAATTTTGAGACGGCTGGCCCGCTGTACTACCGTGCTGAGCCTGTAGGCTGCACAGCGACAATTTTGAACAAGCTGTACAAAGAGAACGGTGTAGCGATCTCCGCTCCGATTGCCGGCCTGATGCTGTCTGCAATCATCTCCGACTCTCTGCTGTTCAAATCCCCGACCTGCACAGACCAGGATGTGGCTGCTGCACGCGAGCTGGCTGAAATTGCCGGCGTCAATGCAGATAGTTATGGCCTTGATATGCTGAAAGCCGGCGCTGATCTGAGCGACAAAACCATTGAGCAGCTGCTGTCTGTGGATGCGAAAGAGTTCCAAATGGGCGCTTACAAGGTAGAAATCGCACAAGTGAACGCAATTGATCCTAACGATGTCATTTCCCGGCAGGCTGAGCTTGAGGATGCGCTGAATGGAATCATTGCAAGCAAAGGCCTTGATCTGTTCGTATTGGTTGTAACCGACATCCTGAACAGCGACTCCGTTGCCTTGGCACTCGGAAGCCAGACTGCGGCTGTTGAGAAAGCATACAATGTAACACTGGAGAACAACAAAGCGGTTCTGAAGGGTGTTGTATCCCGCAAGAAGCAAATCGTGCCTATACTTACAGAAACATTGAGCAGCTAAGCTTGGAATAAGGGAATTTTGGCGGATGGCGGACAGAAGGGGACATGCAAAATTAAGCCCTGATGATCCGCTGCCCGCTGCAATCTTTGAAATGCAAGGATAGGGGCAAGGAACGGAATCCTATTTTTCTTCAAAAAAAGCTTGATAACAATTCTCATTCTTGATAAAATACAAAAAGAGAAGGAACATGGCATTGTTCCTCCCCAAAGTCAGCCTATTTCATTTCAAAGGTTTGGCAGTCTGTTTCAGTGGATGTTTGAGCTTCTTTATGTGCAACGATGTAAATGGTCTCAGCACCGCATTTGTTGCCGCTATCCCAGTGACGGCAGGAGTTCACTTCGCACAATACGTCTTTAGCCATAGTTTGACACCTCCTTGGCGTTGAATTATTATGGAACACAAAATCAGATACAGCCTGCGTTGCACAAGGTGGAAGCTTGCGCAGCATGAGCTGCTACTCCCTCTATGATTAGAGGGCTATTTGTGTTTCCTGATCCTACTTCTCTATCATATCAAATCTACCAATAATCAGGCAAGCGTACAACCCGCTCTGCTCCGTATTTTACAAGTCCTGATTCATGATGAATCTAATCCTTATTCCGGCCTGATTTTATATCATGCCGTAAATATTCAACGATGTAAAAAAACCAGCCATCACCCCTGTTTCTCAAGCAGAAGGTGATGGCTGGTCTGATTTGTGTTCATAAAGATGATTAACTCCGTAAGTTGTTTGTGGCTGAAATATTTCATGACCTTAACATATACCTTTTCCGGCAATCTGCTATTGGAAATACGGGTTACAGCTTCGGTCGGCTCAAGCACGGACTTTTCAGTCTGTATAGCAAGGGCTTTCTCTTCATACGCTGACAGGGCAGCAATATCAGAAGTGTGACCGGGACGCGTTTAGATCGGCATGTTGAGCCTGATGTTGAAATTTTCTCAACATTTTTTCCTCAGGACTGGCACGATGTTGAGATTCAGACAATATAGTGTACGGTTAGACAATAACAAACAGTGCAGGAGGTACCCGGGATGGAATGGATGTTTGTGCTTGGTCTGGCTATTGCGTCCAGCGTGGACAATTTGGGCGTAGGCATGTCTTACGGAATTCGGAAGATTAGAATCGGTGTTCTCTCCAATACGTGGATTGCGGTCATCTGCTTCTTGTTCAGCATGGGCGGAATATTGGCTGGCAGGTGGATTTCAGCGATATTGCCCGGGATACTGCCGGTCATATTGGGAGCCTTCCTGCTGTTTATTATCGGACTGCGCATTATCCTGCTGGCAATTCCCAGACCAGCCGGGCATCAGCCCGCGGCGGACAGGGGGCAGCCAAGACCAGGGAAGATGAGCAGGATGGGGGCCAAAAAGGGGACGACTAAAAAGCTGGGCGGCTTGTCCGGCCTGCTGCAGAATCCCGAGCGCGCGGATCTCGACCGTTCAGGAGCCATCGGCTTCTGGGAATCGATGCTGCTTGGAGTAGCGCTGTCTGCCAATGCACTGACGAACGGAGTAGGGGCAGGAATGCTGGGCTTCCCGCCGCTGGCAATTTCCGCATCGGCTGCAATCGGAAGCTTTGTTACGGTGTGGCTGGGGGTATACTTGGGACGCAAACTGTCCGATGTACGAATTGGTTCCTTTTCTGTCGGACAGTTCGGGACTTTGATAAGCGGTTTGCTGCTGCTGATTATTGCGGCAGGTGCGTTCCTGTAGCGTCCTCTCTCAGGAGTTGCGGATTTGCCTCAGTCGGTCCAAGGTCAAAGTGACCGCAATCGCATCATCCAGATAGCCGATCGGGAACAGATAATCCGGGATGATGTCTGCTGACCAGATAAAATAAAGCAGTCCCGCACCGATGACCCTTTTTTCCATAGCAGAGGTTTGTTTATTGCAAAACGCGGCATACATATCCTCCAGGCGGTCGATGAAAGGCCCGGCACCGTCCACCTGGAGGATTTTGGCCCGGAAGCCATCATGAATCATCCGCTGGGCTTCACTGGTTTGAGCGTATTCTTCATATCCGGAAAGTGCCTGTTCCACCTGTCGCGTCGTATCCTGCCCATTAAAAAATCCGTTCGCGGCGAACATCTCCTGAATGGAATCCAGAGACTGCTTGAGTCCATGTTCAGGAGGTTGGCGGATTTCCAGACCTGCCGCTTCCAGCAATTGATGAAGCGGAACCTGAAGTGCTTCGGCAAATTTCTGGAGATGGCCCGTTCGTGCGGCCTGCTTGCCGTTCACGATCCGGGATATGGTAGCGGTATCGATCTGCGTCAGCGAGCTGGTCTTGCGCATGGATAGATTGTGCTGCTTCATCAACTCCTTGAGCATGGTGCCGAGCTTGTTCGGCCCTTCAGTCTCGGGTGAACGGGACATGGGATCTCCTCCTTTCCATGTTGCTGTCTATGATCTGAATTATATGAGGGCAGAGGGGAGAATAGACAACACCTGCGGAAGTGGCTGATGGGAATGGCCGAAATTGATCATGGGCTAGTTAAACAGGCCTGCCGGCTCCCGCAATAAAGATGCGAGGGAGCCGGCAGGCCTGGAAAATCATCAGGTAATCCATTTGAAAACAATCATCAGGTTTTGAACTTGCTCATCAGTTCCACAAGCTCTTCCACCATGTTGGACAATTGGGAAGCAGCTGCGCTGACCTCCTCCATTGTTGCGAGCTGTTCCTCGGAAGCTGTTGCTACACTTTGGGCACTGGTCGCTGATTTCTCGGCAATTTGCTCCATCTGGGCAACAGAAGCAGTCACTTCCTCAACGCTCGCAGACATCTGTTGGGAGGCAGCAGACAGCTCGTTGATCTGGCTGTTCACATCCGTCATTTCCTGCGTGATAGTGGCAAAGATGCGGCCGCTGTTTTCTACAGCCTCAACACCGCGCCCGGTCTCCAAGGCGCCCTGCTCCATCGCTTGCGAGGCAGCAGAGACTTGCGTGAGAATCTCCTGGATCAGAACGGATATTTGGCCTGCAGCCTGGTTGGACTGCTCTGCCAGCTTGCGCACTTCTTCTGCGACGACGGCAAAGCCGCGGCCGTGCTCGCCAACCCGTGAAGCTTCAATAGCAGCATTCAGGGCCAAAATATTCGTCTGGGAGCTGATGCCCGTAATAATGCCGACAAAACGGCCGATAGCCTCAGACTTGTCATTCAGCTCCCGGATGATGCGGGATGACTGCTCTACAGAATCCGATACGATTGCCATCTGGCGGACAGAAGCCTGTACATACTCATTGCCGTCGCGTGTCTGCTTCTCAACCACCTGCGAGGAGTCCGCAAGTTCAGATGCCGACGTGGCGATTTTATCGATACCGGCAGCGAGCTCATTCATTGTCCTGGCAGTCTCAGCGGCATCATTCCGCTGGGACTCGGCGCCTGCTGCTACCTCCTGGATGGAGGCGGCAATCATCTCGGCTGCCTTCCCGGTCTGATCAGCGCTGGCTGTAAGCTGCTCGGAGGTGGCTCCAATGGACAAGGAATGATCTGATACCGTCTTGATGGTCAGTCTCAGCTTGTCCATCATTTCATTCAAGCGTGCGGTCATGCTTCCAAGCTCATCCTGGTTGCGTACCTCCAGCTTTCCGGTGAAGTCGCCTTCGGCCAGCTTGACAGACAAGTCATTGACCCTTGCGATTTGTCTGACAATTAAATGGATAAAGGCATACATGAATGCCCCAAGCAAAATTAGCAATCCGACAGCGATCAGGATGGTAGTTAACAATGAGCTGTGGAATTCCTCCAATACGACATCTTCAGATACGACTGTCTGCATATACATCCGGTTGTCCGATCCTTCAAGTACAATCGGGGTGAACATCCGAATGACATTTTCATCATCCCGGTCATCCGTATAATGCTTGTAATCGCCTTGCAGCACTTGCTGCCAAATTGCCGCTTTATCGGGACTGTCTCCGAATTCGGTCTGAATCTCCTCCGGATAGCGGCCGTTGCTTACGAAGATTCCTTTCTGGGAAATGATCGAGGAGTAACCGCCAAGCGGCTTCAGCGTCTCGGTCATTTTTTGCAGAAAGTCCAGACTGAAATCCGCACCTACAATCGCGACAAAATTGCCGTCTTTGTCCAGTACCGGTACCGTCACACTATTAAGCATCGCATTCTTGCCGTTCACGATGTAATCCATCGGCTCGGACCAGTATGTACGCTTCGTAGATTTAGGCAAGAAATAATATTGGCTCTTCTCGGAATTCGGATCCGTGTAATAATCCAATGTTTCAACGAGAATTTCGTCCCCTTCCCGGAAAACGTAAGGCAGATATCTGCCACTGTCATCATCATAGCGCTCTTTGCTCTTGTTCACCTCGTCCTGCCCGTCGAAGGCCTGGGGCTCCCACAACGTGTAAATGGCCAGCAGATCAGGCTGCTTTTTCAGTTCCTTCTCCAGCAGGCGCACACCCTCCGCGCGGCTGAACGTATTATTCTCGCTGGCATCCAGCAGCACTTCCCCCATCGTCTTCAGGGAAGCTTCGAGCCGGTTCAGCTTATCCTGGAATAAATCTGCTGCCGCATCTGCCGACTGCATCGTCGTCAGTTCTCCCTTATCAAGCGTGAGTTTGTACATACTGCTGATGTTGGAGTAAAGCAGCGCTCCGAACGCCAGCAGCAGGGAAATGCAGATTAAGGTGACCAGTTTGGTCTTCACGCTGCGATTGGCAAACCATTTCATTAATTTCAACTCCTTGTGTATGCATGTTGGCAGGGGATTACTCGGCTATGCCGAACAGGGAAAAGTAAAATCCTGGGTACCCCTAAAAGAAAGTATAATAGATTATCGACAAAACTATCTATAAATCGACAGATAAAGATCCGAATTTAATAAATTTTTATAAAAGGATGCTAAAAAAACCATCCATACCCCCATTTGGCGGGTCTATTAACTCCGAGAGGCCGTGCACGGCTGCCCAGAAAAAAATCGTGATTTTCACAAAAGTTCTTGAAGTCCGGTTGTATCCGGGCCAATTATTTTTCCTATATAAGTGACGGCACAAGCAACAACCAATGGAGGATTCATCAATCCCCCGCAGCCTGTCATAACTTATACCAGGGAGTGATGTTGATGAAAAAGGTAGTGTATGTTCCGCTCGATGACCGTCCTGTCAATCTCGATGATGTGATCACACAGGGAAGATCCGCAGGAATTCAAGTGATTACACCGGATGCTGCTGATATCCGCAATCGCCTGGATACCCAAAAGACGGTGTCCGGATCAGAGGTTGCAAGCACAAGCTCGCCCGTGTACGGAAAGCCGGCCAATATCGGACAGTTTATATTGGAGCGGGCCGGCGGGGCAGACGGGTTTATTATCTCGGTAGATATGTTGGCCTACGGCGGCCTGATCGGGAGCCGTCATTTGCGTACAGAGGATAGCGGGGCGTATCCCGGCTTTGATCCGCAAACGACACAATTGTTGGATATCATCCGCCAGATCAAGCAAGCCTGTCCCCATAAGCCGGTCTATGTCATGGACACGATTATGCGTCTGGCTACGACGGTTCACGTTGAGGGGCTTACAACGCCTGCTTATCAGGAGTCCCGAAATTTTATGCGGCGGCCGCGCAAGAGCTTTACTTCGTTTGAGGACATTTTGGAAGGTTACGATCTTAAGCCGGACGGCACGGCTTATGGGGACACGGTTCATTTTAATAAAGAGCATTTTTACAACACACGCCGCCATAAACTAAAAACGACCCATTATGTGCTGGAGTGTCTTGCCCGGGCAGGGTACATTGATTTTCTCGCCATTGGTGTAGACGATGCCTATATTGAGGGGGTTCAGGCGAATGAAATAGCCTGGGTAGAGGACCGCATTAATACCTGGCTTGGAGGCACAGATGGCGATAATCCGGAGAGGGCTGTTATTTTGCCTGATGCGGACGGACTTGGACATTCCCTGTTGGCCCGGATGGCGGCCCGGTTGTATCATGGCAATGCCAAGCCAAGGTACAGAGTGAGTTATTACGGTCCCCATGGTTCTACCATTGTGAATCCATATGAATATATGGATGTCCATCAAAATATCAAAAGCCATATTGATATCGTCGGCGGCAAGCTTGTTGTGAACGCCCCTTACGAGATTGATATTATAGCTGTAACTGCAGAGAATCAGGCTGCGCAGGCGGTAGCGCATGTAGAAGCAAACGGGGCATGTGGAGTGCCTTCTGTAGTCATTGATTTTACCAGCGGCGGTGTAGCCAATGAGACGGTTACCAGGGCATTGCTCGCCAGTCCTTTTACAGGAAGGCTTCTCGGGTATAGCGCATGGAATACAGCCGGGAACAAGATTGGACTCGCTGTGGGCATGGGGCAGGCCCGATATGCATTTTTGACAGCAGCCGTGCCGCCTTCTTCACTGAATGCTGCATTGAACGCACATGGATCGCTGTTGTTCAAGAGATTTCTCAAAGATTACTATTATAAAGCTGTGACTATCAGAGAGATCCGTTTAGAAGCGGCAAGCCGGACTCCATATACAAATGTGACAGCGGATTCGAATTTGCTCCTCTTCATTTCGGAGAGCGATTATGTTGTCTTGTCCGTATTGCTGGAGGAATACATGCAAATGTATACAGCAGAGCTTGCACAGACCAATGCCTTTATGCCGGATTGTTCGCCAGCAGCACGCAATATCCGCTGCATCCAAAATGG
Organism: Paenibacillus pinihumi DSM 23905 = JCM 16419; assembly: GCF_000422505.1. Taxonomy (GTDB): domain Bacteria; phylum Bacillota; class Bacilli; order Paenibacillales; family Paenibacillaceae; genus Paenibacillus_D; species Paenibacillus_D pinihumi. The sequence continues at coordinate 220,431 of NZ_KE383867.1, forward strand.
AGTATGGTCCCTTGCGCCATACAGAAGCGTGGTTCTCCCGTCATACACAACCCGCTTTACATGGGGTCGCGCTTTTGAAATTACACTGAATCCGTGCATAACGCTTTGCTAAGGTGAAATGGCCATTATTTTAACAACGGGTAACAGCGCCGCACGTATGGTATAATCAGGATAATATTAATGCTAAGTGTGGTGAATATGCAGATGATCAGGGCTTATCTGATCGATGATGAACCGCTTGCTCTTCTGTATCTGGAAAGCATGCTGAAGGATCTGGGTGGATTCGACATTGCCGGAACATGTACGAATCCTGTTGAGGCTGTCCGTGCTGTGCCCGAAGCAAGACCGGATGTTGTCTTCCTCGATATCGATATGCCCGAGCTGGACGGCCTGCAAGCCGCAGAGTTGATTCAGGAAAACTGGCCTGCAGCAGATATCGTATTCATTACCGCTTATAACCAGTATGCAGTAGAGGCTTTCGAGCTGAATGCGATGGATTATGTCCTCAAGCCGTTGCAGCGCAGCAGGCTGGAGAAGACGGCTGCCAAGCTTAAGAACAGGTTCAGGCTGAGGGTGGAACAGCTGATTCCTGCCGAAGCCCCGGTCATCCGCTGTCTGAACATGCTTCAGTATGAAAGGACGGAAGGTGCGCTTGAATCTTTCCGGTGGCGAACGCTTAAATCTGAGGAGTTGTTTTGCTTTCTGCTGCATAACCGGACGGGTGTGGTCAACAAAGAAACGCTGATTGACATGCTGTTTCCCGATACTGAATATAAGAAAGCGATGACTCATCTGTATACTATTATTTATCAGATACGCAAAATGCTTGAGGAACTAAATATTGATATAGCGATCGATAAAGTGGGAGCGCAGCGGGGGTATAAGCTGGATCTGAAGCAAGTACGAATTGACTCGGATCTATGGCAGGAGGAGATGCTTCAGCTCGGGAAAGTAAATCTGCATAACTACGAGAGGCATCAGAAGTTGATTGATAGTTACACCGGGGATTATTTCGGAGAGCAGGGTTACCTGTGGGCGGAAAGTGAACGGCACCGTCTTCGTTTGAACTGGCTGCATCATGCGCTGCAGCTTGCCTCCTTTTACGCTGGCAGCCAGATGCTGACGGCGGCTGTAGCGGTGTATCAGCGGATTGTTCAGCTTCACCCGTATTCAGAGGAGGGGCATTTGGGGCTGATCAAGACCTATGAACAAATTGGTGATAAGCTGACTGCAGAGGAGCAGCGCCGTGCCTATCAGATGATGATGGAAGAAGCATAAAAAGAATAGCCTCCGGCACCGGGTCACAGAAACGGTACCGGAGGCTATTTTATTTTGAATCATTAAAACGGGCAATGACCATATCGACAATCAGGTTAATCTGACCCTTATTGCAATAGGATCGTACCGGCAACCGGTCTGAAGCTATGGAAATCATGGGCGATTACCCGCGGCAGGGCCAGTTTTCTTATTGAAATGATGAAACACTTATGGTAGGATAAGGCTATTCAAAATGAATGGAGGGTTACGTGTGGCGAATTATTTCCGGTTAAGAAAGGCTTGCGTCTAATTGAAGCTTGCTATCTGGCTCTGCTTGTGCGGAGTAATCGGGATTGGTCTGCCTATTTACGTTAACCCATATTCAATTGATGTCAGAGATTAGCCGCTTCCTTATTGATGTATAGGGAAGCTGTTAGGTTTCACAGAGTCATTCTGCCTCTATGAGCGGCAGCGTGTATTCTGTGTTTGCAATTTGCTGATTTCAGGCTACTGGGACAGACAGGGATACCTTTTCGTTTACGAACAGCACAGGCGGGCAATACGTCTGTGTTTTTTTTGTATTTCATATCGAGAAGGAGCGTGTGTCAGAATGACGATTATGCACTCAAATGAACACCTTGCGGTGATGGAGGAAATGCTGGCTGCTGCGCGTAAGCATGGCTTGGAGTTGAACAAAGCCGGAATGGAAATTAATGAAACGGGGATGGATTTTCTTGTTGCTTTCGCGACAGATCATGAAGGAAGCCGTTGGGTGCTGAGGAAGCCTCGGCGTGAGGATGTATGGGAGAGAGCGGAGAATGAGCACAAGGTGCTCAAGCTGGTAAGCCGGTTGCTCCCGGTAAATGTTCCGGACTGGCGGATATTCTCGCCAGAGCTGATTGCTTATCCGCTGCTGGCGGGTCACCCGGTAGCGACTGTCGACCTTGCTGCAGGCGGTTATGCGTGGAAATATGAACAGCAGTCCTTGAAAGAACTGTTTTTTGATTCATTGGCAGGCGCTTTGGCTGCACTGCACGGCATCCAACATGAGGCAGCGGCGGAAGCGGGACTTCGTGTAAACAGCCCGGCGGAGGCGCGTGAGGGGTTTGCGCGGAATGTTACAGAGGTCCAAGAGCACTTTACGGTGCCTGCCAAGCTGCTTAAGCGCTGGGAGGCCTGGCTGGCTACCGATTCCTATTGGCCGGACTATTCCGTGCTGAACCATGGCGATCTTCATCCGCCCCATATTGTAGTGGATGAGAATCAGCGGGTATCCGGATTGCTGGATTGGACAGAATCAGAGGTGGGTGATCCGGGCAAGGATTTTGCTATTTACTTTGCATTGTTCGGTGATGAAGGGCTGCGGGATTTGCTGCAAAGATATGAGAAGGCAGGGGGCCGGGTATGGCCGCGTATGCCGGAACATATTGCGGAGCAGTGGGCAGCTTACCCGGCAGTGGTCGCCAAATTCGCGCTAACAACAGGGAAAGAAGCGGATTTGGAAATGGCCAAAGGAATGCTGGAGCAGTGGAGTGCTGACTGAGCCGCCTCTATTCACCAGATCGGGCCTTGGAGTCCGGTTGAAACTTTATTCCTTCAAAAGACGTAAAAGGAAGAGATATTATTTCTATTCTTGTATACATTTGGGGGAGCATGGAGAATGAAAAAGCTGATTGTAGGAGCGTTTGCATTATTTATCATTGTGTCAGTCGTAACAGTGCCCAAGAAAGCAGATTTTACAGATTGGCTGAAAAATGAGGTCAAACGCGAGGCCGACAATGCAATTGTCTCATGGGGAATTAATCTGCTGGGCGGGCTTGGCGATCAGGTAATTCAGAATATGACGGTCTGCGACAACTATGTAGTGGCCGTCCGCTGTACGGCAAAGCTGACAGAAAAAGATAAAATTACGGCGATCGGCATGTTTAACAGATTTTTCTCATCGGATTTCAAATAGTATAAAGAAAGCTTAAGCAGACGGACCTGACAGGAGAATGAAACGCTCCTTTCAGGTCTGTTTTTGTATGTCTAAAAAGCCGTTTACGACCATATGGAAACTTGTTCCTACTATTAAATAAGAATAAGCTTTCGGGATTATAATGAAAATAGAAAACAAGACAATATTTATGACTGATGAGGATAGATCTGCTTTCAATTGAGCGGAGATAAAGCAAGCGCTCTTAGAAGGGGGGGCGAGTACAGCCACAGGTCTGAGAAAGTGGTATTTTAATTCCTATAGGATTACTAAAAATTATATTGACAACATTCTGGACTCCATTTAATATTACAATATAATACCCAATTATCATAATATAATAATGTTAGAGGCTGTCCGAATTGTAGAAGTCTCATTCTTACATTTTGGAAGAATGAGACTTTTTTTGTATGGCTAGTATTGTAATCTGATGGCTGTTTCGTACAAATAGCGGAAAATATGAGGAGGTAATCTTATGCGTGAATTAACGAAAGAGGATGTTCTGGCAGCCGTTAAAGGCGGCTCTGTATTTGCCGCAGGGGGAGGCGGCTGGGTGGACCATGGATTGGAAATTGGTACCGCAGCGGTTACAGTAGGCAGACCGAAGCTGGTATCTGTGGACGAGCTGCCTGATGATGCCATCATTCTGACCTGTACGGCGATCGGTGCTCCAGCCGGAACAGACTGGCAGATGTTGGGCAAAGATTATATTAAAGCTGTTCAACTGGTTATTGAACGTTATGAGGGCAAGGTTGTTGGTGTGATGACACCGCAGAACGGCATGTCAAGCACGATCAACGGCTGGCTTCCCGCAGCAGCGCTTGGTCTTGTCGTTGTGGACGCCACTGGCGACATCCGTGCGCATCCAACAGGAAAAATGGGCTCACTTGGTCTGGCATCCCGTACGGACTTCGAGACGATTCAGGCTGTAGCAGGCGGCAAGCCGGAGCTTGGCACCTACATTGAGCTTGTAACGGCAGGCACTCCGGCCAAAACTTCCAACATTTTGCGGACGGCATCGGATATGGCAGGCGGTTTTATTGCAGCTGCACGTCATCCGCTCCCTGCAAAATATATCCGGGAGCATGCTGCTGTCGGCGGTATTTCGATTGCACTTGAATTGGGTCGCGCGATCATAGAAGCAGAGCCGCAAGGCGCTGAGCATGTAATGGAGACAATCTGCAAGAAAACAGGCGGAACTTTTATCGGCAAAGGAAAAGTGACGAAGAAAGACGTACATTACTCCGGTGCATTTGATATCGGAATTATCGAGGTAGGTACTGGCAAGAAGAAGCTGAAGCTTCATGTCATGAATGAGTATATGGCGGTCGACGACAGCAAGGGCACGCGACTCAGCACCTTCCCGGATGTAATCACGACCATCTCTCTGGAGACGGGTGAGCCTGTAAGTGTCGGTCATATAAGAGAGGGTCAGGAAATTGGCGTATTTGTTATCGATAAGTCTCTGATTCCGCTCAGCTCCAGTGTCAAAGACCCTTCTGTATATCCAGAGGTGGAGCAGGCGCTTGGAATTGAACTGTTAAAATATGCTCTGGACGGTGTTGAAAAAGCAAATGTCTGATCACGAACGAGCCGCCAGCGGAATTCCGTTAGCAGCAGCTGCGCTAATCCTGAACGGACAAGGGTTGTCTGTCCAGGAGATTTATGAGGTCGCTTGCGAATCGAGAAAAGTTACGATTGCCGAAGCAGCGTTTGCACGGGTGGGAGCATCCCGGCAGTTGATTTTTGAGCTGGCAGAGCAGAACATTCCGGTTTATGGCTTTAACCGCGGGGTTGGCTGGAACAAGGATAAGGTAATTGACAAGGCGTTTTTTGAGCGGTTCAACCGCAATATGATTTTGTCGCACAGTGCAGGTGTAGCGCCCTATGCCTCTGAAGCGGAGGTAAGGGCGGTCATGCTTGCCAGATTAAATACGCTGCTGCTCGGCTGCACGGGTGTCCAGCCTGCAATTGTTCAGCAGTATGCGGATTTTCTCAACCTGCATATTCATCCGCGTCTGCCGCTGAGAGGCTCGATCGGAGCAGCGGATATTACATTGCTCGCCCATATCGGCCTTGCTTTCATCGGTGAGGGAGAAGTGGAACTGGCGGGCAGGCCGATGCCGGCTTTGACAGCACTGGAGCAGGCAGGGCTGGCGCCGCTCGTTCTTGGTCCCAAGGATGGACTGGCAATTATCAGCTCAAATGCGCTATCCGCAGGAACTGCAGCGCTGGCACTCCATGAATGTACAGAGCTGCTGGAGCTTGCAGATATCATCTATACCCTTTCGTTGGAAGCGATTCGTGGCAATGTCAGCCCGCTCGATCCGGCAGTTCAGTTGAAGCGGCCTTATCCCGGCCAGTTGCAAAGCGCTGCCCGCATCCGGGCATTGTTGGAAGGAAGCGATCTGTGGACGGACTACAATGCACAATCCTTGCAGGATCCGCTCAGCTTCCGCAATGCTTCCCAAATTCACGGGGCTGCCGGAGATGCATTGCACTATGCCATAGAGCAGCTTGAAATCCAGCTTAACAGTTCGGATGACAATCCATGTGTATTGCTGGAGGAGCGCAGGATTGTATCTTGTGCCAACTTCGAAGCGCTGCCTTGGACATTGGCGTTCGAAATGCTGGGCAGCGCCCTGCATCATTTGTCCAAGAGCTCAAGCTATCGGACGCTCAAGCTGGGTACACCGGCGTTTACCGGACTTACCCGTTTCCTGACGGCGGATGAAAATTGTTCGATAGGCTATTGCACGCTGCAAAAGACGATTACTGCACTCGATACAGAAATTCGCCACCTGATCAACCCGGCTTCCTCCGACTACTTCTCCATTGCCGGAGATATTGAGGATCATGCTGCGAACTCTCCTTTTGTCGTTTCCAAAACAAGGGAGATTTTGGACAGGTTGCGCATTGTGCTTGGCATTGAGGCCATACACGCGGTGCAGGCGATCGATCTGCGCGGCGGCTTAAGGCTAGGGCGTGGTTCGCAGGCGGCCTATGCTGCGATTCGGACTGCTGTTCCCTTTCTGGCAGAGGACCGCAATTTGTCAGCAGATATTCAGCGTGCGTATGAATTGATGAAGAGCGGACAGGTGCTTGTCCAGGTTCGCACAGCGCTGCATGGCGGAGCTGCATCTTGTCCATAAATTCATTTAAGTTATGTACTGGCAGTGGTAGCTTGAACCCATTCGGAAAAACAGCCCGGCAAGGCTGTTCCATTAAGGAAGTGCGGAAATCATCATGTCAGAGCAGAAATCAGCGTTGCTGGTCCTTCTGGGTGTAGCCATGCTGTGGGGGTTCAGCTATGTCGTCAGCGCTTTTTTGCTGCATTCATTTTCACCGATTTTGTTATCCTTCTCCAAAATGTGTTTGACCTGGCTATTCATGCTCAGCGTGCTTGTCAAGACAGGCAAACAAAGATGGCCCACCCGGAAAGAATGGCTGATTATATTGCTGTCGTCCATATTCGGCACCTTGATTCAGCAGCCTTTATATTTTATTGGCCTTCAGTATTCGACAGCTGCGAATGCTTCATTAATTTATGCGGTGGCGCCGCTTGCCGCCATTATACTGGAGCGCATCTTCCTCAAGGTCCGATTGACCGGAATTAAGCTGCTGGGCGGTTTCTTGGGGTTCCTTGGCGTACTCGTCATCGTCAGCTCGGGTGGGGCTTCCTTCCGAATTTCGATGGGGGATTTGCTGCTTCTGGCGGCGATGCTGGGCATGACCATAAGCATGCTGTTTACTCCCTTGTTGGCGAAGAGCATGTCATCCGTATCGATATACTTCTATTCAGGACCCGTCGGGGTCCTCTTAATGGCGCCTTTAGCGGGGGGAGAAGCACTCACCGGACAGATCAAAGCAAGCGGGGACACCTTGGTCATCGTGCTATTGATTGTGCTGGGCATGACAACAGCACTGTCGGGTGTATGGTGGACGCAGGGAGTTGCGGTTGCCGGGCCTGGCAAGGCTGCAATGTTTATGAATATCCCGCCGTTTATCTCGTTAATAGCGGGTCATTTTATCCTGGGCGAGCCTATATATACAGCGCAGTTGCTTGGAGGGGTTCTCGTACTGGCGGGGGTATACATCACGAATTCCAGGCGTCGCGGCCAGGGGGTTCCGCCGGTTAGCGAGGAAAGCCTGATTAGTTGAATGATCGATAGAATAGATTTTGCATAAACCATAACATGAGAAGGCATCGGCTGTGCATTGCACGCCCGGCGCCTTCTTGTGTTATGGCTTTTTCCGGCTTGAGCCTGCTTGGGATTCTATGTTCTGTGATTGGGAAGTCTGGCATAAAAGTGAATATGTAAATAATTAACAAGGAGGAGCCCGGGAGATGATAAGAGCTTATGTATTTGATATATACGGCACATTAATTAATGAGGATACAATCGAAACAACCGCAGAGAAGCTGTACCCGGGACGGGGGAGGCTTCTTGGATCGATTTGGCGGGACAAACAGAACGAGTATACGTTCCTGAGACAAATAATGGGCCGTTACCGTCCCTTCCATCAAATTGCTCTCGATTCTCTTCATTTTGCGGCTAATGCCGCACATGTCATTCTAACGCCGGAGGCGGAAGCGTGGTTAATGGATGCCTACAATCATTTGCCCCCGTTTGACGATGCTGCTGTGCTCCTTCGCGAGCTTCAGCAAAATGGCAGGCGGACGGTAGCATTATCCAATGGCTCACCGGATCTGTTGTTTCCTTTGCTCCAGAATAGCGGGCTGGCAGCTTATTTTGATCTGGTCATCAGTGTGGATGAAATCAGGCAGTATAAACCTTCGCCTGCCGCTTACAGCCTGGCGCTGGATCATACCGGACTGAAACGGGAGGAAATGATGTTTGTTTCTGCTCACGGATGGGATGTCTCAGGTGCAGCAAGCTTCGGATTTCGTACTGCTTGGGTGAACCGGAGAGGGGAGCCGCAGGAGGAGCTGCAGCTTCCGCCAGATTTTGAGCTGAATAATTTGGCTGCGGTAGCTGAGACCTTGTAATGAACAGGCAGAGTTGAGGTGCGGGGCAATGAGGATATTTTCAGCCCGCCCAATAGAAAAGAGCGAAGCAACGGGGGGCTTTGCTCTTTTTGTATTTCAATTCTGTTGAAACGTTATCGGACGCAAGAAGAAGCAATGTTTAAAGGGTCGGATACTTAATCAATAGGGTACGAACATATATGGTATATTATTTTTTTGATGAATAGCCGGCATACTTGTTCGGGTTTAGGATTTGGAATCGGATCATTGATTTTTATTCTCATTTACTGTATCGTTGTAAGTCTTACGATTAATTTATAGAGGATCAATTGACATTCAGTTAATTGTATGATAAAACGTTTTCATTCTCCTCTAAAGCACAATTGTAAGTTTGCATACAGTTTTTATTTAAATTGTAAAAAAAACTTGGAATTATCGGAAGAGTACGTTATATTAGAGAAATAAGCTTTGAAGACGAAGTGATTATGTCAAGTTTTATGACACGAACATGTGATCGTGTGTTAAATTTTTATTAACAAAACAACAAGAAGTGAATGAAATAAAGGTAAAAAATATACAATATGCTACAAAAGGTTGTACATTTGTTTAAAAAAAGTTAAAATGTTCACAGAATTGAACGTTTTTTTGACGAAGTGCGCTGAAATAGTGGTCATTGCTAATATATAATGCAATAGTATCAAATTGTTCGATAATGATCATATATTGAAGTTACAATAGCTGACATGTGTTTCGGCAGGCTCCTTTGCGGAGTTTGCCGAAATGTCATGCATTTTAATGTATTCAATATACTATATTTAAAATTATGATTGATTTCGTCATTTTTTGAAATTAATTGTCGTTAAGGGTGATTAAATTTGAGTGAAGAACTGTTGAAAATTGAAAATCTTACAACATCATTTCGAATTGTTGACGATTATTATGCGGCCGTAGACAATGTATCACTTACAGTCAAGAAGAACGAAATATTGGCGATCGTAGGGGAGTCCGGATCTGGCAAGAGCGCGCTTGCTTTCTCTGTCATGGGCTTGCACACAAGAGCCAAAATGGAAGGGCATATTTACTACAAGGGTCAGGATATTGTGAACCTCCCTCCGTCCAAGCTGAATAAGCTTCGCGGCAAGGAGATGGGCATGATCTTCCAGGATCCTTTGTCTGCGTTAAACCCGCTTATGATAATCGGGGACCAGATCGAAGAGATATTGATCCTTCATAATTCCAAGCTGTCTCCCAAGGAAAGAAAGACAAAAGCGATCGATTTGCTTCAAAAAGTGGGTATTCCCCGTCCTGAACATACGTATACACAGTATCCCCATCAGCTTTCTGGAGGGATGCGTCAACGGGTTATTATTGCCATTGCGATTGCAAATGAGCCCAGCCTGCTGATTGCTGATGAACCGACGACAGCGCTTGATGTGACGATTCAATTGCAAATTTTGGATCTCCTCCGCAAGCTGAAAAATGATATTAATGCCGGCATTGTTCTCATTACACATGATCTTGGCGTCGTTGCTGAGATGGCGGATCGTGTTGCGGTCATGTATGCCGGGCAAATTGTCGAAATTGCGGACATCTACAGCCTGATTTCTAATGCCCAGCACCCGTATACAAGATCGCTGCTTAATTCGATTCCGGCGGGGAATGAAAAGCAGGACAAGCTTCATGTTATTCAGGGCATTGTGCCTTCACTGAAAAATCTCCCCCGCAAGGGCTGCCGGTTTAAAGCCAGAATTCCTTGGATTGATGAATCAGCACATGAAGAGAACCCGCAGATGCATGAGGTAGCACCAGGGCATTTCGTACGTTGCACCTGCTATAAGGGATTTCACTTCCCTGATCACAACTGAGGAGGATTAAGCTTATGGCACTTCTTGAAGTCAAAGATTTGAAAGTCTATTTTCCAATCCGCACCGGCCTCTTCAATAAACATACTGGTGATGTTAAGGCCGTGGATAACGTAAATTTATCAATAGAGCAAGGCATGACATATGGACTGGTAGGAGAGTCGGGCTCTGGTAAAACGACGACCGGACGCGCAATTATCGGGCTGAACCAGATTACCTCCGGCAATGTGATGTTCAACGGGATTGATTTGGCAAAGGGCGGCCGGCGCAGCCATTTGAATGTCCGCAGGGACATTCAAATGATTTTCCAGGACCCATACTCCTCGCTGAATCCAAAGAAGCGGGTATGGGATATTATTGCCGAGCCGCTGCGCAATTTTGAGAAGCTCTCGCCGCAGGAAGAGAAAAAGCGTGTGCTGGAGCTGCTGGAAAAAGTCAATCTGAGTCCGGAATCAATCTTCAAATATCCGCATGAATTTTCCGGCGGACAACGTCAACGGATCGGAATCGCCAGGGCGATTGCTTTGAAGCCGAAGCTGATCATTGCGGACGAGCCCGTCTCCGCGCTGGATGTATCCGTTCAGGCGCAGGTACTGAATTTTATGCGGGAAATTCAGAAGGAATTGAACCTTACTTATCTTTTCATCAGCCATGATCTCGGCATTATCAAGCATATGTGCGACCGGATCGGCATCATGTACAAGGGTCGCTATGTGGAAGAAGGCACAACGCAAGATATATTCAACGACCCGCAGCATATTTACACGAAGCGTCTGATTGCCGCAATTCCGGATATTGATCCGACACGCCGTGAGGAAAGGCTTAAATTCCGCGATTCGGTAAAGACGGAATATGAGCAGGCTTACAGAGATTATTTCGATGAAGAAGGCTTGGCCTATCCATTGAAATCCGTCTCTGCGACACATTCAGTGGCTTTGCCCGGGAGAGGTTGAATGATATGTGGAAGGTTATAGTACGAAGAGTTTTTGTCATGGTTCCCCAAGTTATTTTGCTGAGTGTTCTTGTGTTCCTGCTTGCAAAAGCGATGCCGGGGGACGCGCTCACCGGCATGATTGATCCGAGCATTGATCCGGCAGCGATTGAGGCACAGCGGGAGAAACTCGGCTTGAACAACCCATGGTATGTACAATACTGGGATTGGGTAACGAAAGCGGTCCAGGGCGATTTTGGCCAGTCGTTCCGCTTCAAGATGCCGGTATCGGATCTGATCGGCCAACGGCTGATGAATACCGTATGGCTGTCCCTGGCAACGCTGCTGCTCACGTATATGATTGCAATTCCGCTGGGTATCATTAGCGGACGCTACAACGACACGTGGAAGGACCGTCTGATTACGGGATATACGTACTTCGGATTTGCAGCGCCACTGTTTATTTTCGGGTTGCTGATGCTGTGGATTTTTGGTTTTACGCTGAAATGGTTCCCGACAGGCGGAAGCGTCGAGCCGGGTCTTGCTGCAGGCAGCTTCGCCTATCTGGCAAGCAAGTTTTATCATTTGATGCTTCCGGCAATGTCCATGGCCTTGATCGCAACGGTCACAACGGTTCAATACTTGCGAAGCGAAATTATTGATACGAAGCAAAGAGAATTTATTTTGACTGCAAGAGCGAAGGGTGCTTCTGAATCCCGTGTGTACAACCGTCACATTTTGCGCAACTCGCTATTGCCCATTGCCGCTTTATCCGGTTATGAAATCACGGGACTAATTGGGGGCTCGATCTTTATTGAGAGCATTTTCAGTTACCCGGGGATGGGCCAGCTGTTTATCAGCTCGATTATGATTCGTGATTTCAGTGTCGTGACAGCCTTGGTTCTGCTGTACGGAATTGCTTCTATTCTGGGAGCTTTGCTATCTGACATTATATTAAGTATTGTTGATCCGCGCATTCGGATTCAATAAGAACTCCAAAACGCTGAGGTGAAGGAAATGGGTAAGGCGAATGCGAATAATGTGACGCCTCAGCCGCAGAAATTTGAGAAGAGTCCGTCAGGACTCTCCATTCTGTGGCGGGAAATTATAAAAGATAAATTGGCGCTCATATCTTTAATATTCATCGGCCTGATTGTTGTTGCCGTATACGGAATCTCTCTGGTGCTGGACCAGAAACAAATCGTTACCGTCGATTTGTTCTCCTTGTATCAGAAGCCGTCCGCCCAATTTTGGCTGGGTACGGACTATGGCGGCCGTGATGTGTTCGGGCAGTTGATCATTGGAACAAGAAACTCCTTGAGCATCGGTATTATTGTGACACTGATGACCGGATTCATTGGTGTTTTGCTGGGTCTGATTTCCGGTTATTATGGCGGCACAATAGACAATATATTAATGAGGGTTCTGGATTTCTTCATGATTCTGCCTGCGATTATGGTTATTATTGCTTTTGTTACCGCTGTGCCGAATTACAGTATTGTGTCATTCTCACTCATTATGACGGCTTTCCTGTGGATGGGCATTGCAAGGATGATCCGTTCCAAGGCGCTGCAGGAGAGAGAATTGGAATATGTTCAAGCTTCCAAAACTTTGGGGTCTTCCGACTTCAAAATTATGTTTACCCAGGTGCTTCCGAACCTGAGCTCGATCATTATCGTTGCGATGACGCTGAACCTGGCCGCGAATATCGGTCTGGAATCCGGCTTGTCCTTCCTCGGCTTTGGTTTCCCTGAGAGCACGCCAAGTCTGGGGACACTCGTCAGCTATGCAAGAAATCCGCAGACGCTGGAATTCAGATGGTGGATCTGGTTACCTGCATCAATACTGATTCTGGTATTGATGTTGAGTATAAATAATGTCGGTCAAGCGTTAAAACGCGCGACGGATGCAAGGCAAAGAAAAGGATAAAAGGGAGGAAAAGTAATTGAAAAAGTCTTTTTTGTCGGTTTTAACCCTGATGTTGGCTTTGATTGTAGTGCTGGCCGCGTGCAGCTCTGACAAAGGCAACAATACACCTTCCCCTGGTGGCAACACCGGAGGCGAAACTGGCAAGCCTGCTGAAGATGGCTTGTACAACATCAAAGATTTCAGCAATGTAAAAACCAATGAGGGTGAACCAATCAAGGGCGGTTCCATCACTTATGGTCTTGTTTCGGATACACCGTTTGAAGGAATTCTGAACTTCAACTTCTATGGCGCGAACCCGGATGCCAACGTGCTGCAATGGTTTGATGAGCCGCTGCTCACTTGGGATGCCAACTACGTCTACACCAATGACGGTGCGGCAACTTATGAGGTTTCCGAGGATGGACGTACCTTTACGTTTACAATCCGTGACAATGTCAACTGGCAGGATGGCAAGCCGGTAACGGCTGAAGACTGGGAATTCGCTTATGAGGTAATCGGCCACAAAGACTATAACGGTCCTCGTTATGGCCAGAACTTCACAAATGTTGAAGGCATGGCAGAGTACCATGACGGCAAAGCGAAAAAAATCTCCGGTATTAAAGTACTTAGCGAGAAACAACTGCAAATTACATTTATCAAATCCAATCCTTCCCTGCTGACAGGCGGAGTCTGGAATTACCCGCTGGCGAAACATATTTTCGGTGGTATGGAAATCTCCAAGATGTCTTCCTCCAAAGAAGTCCGCGAGAAGCCGATCGGCTTTGGACCGTTCAAATTGGAAAGCATCGTGCCAGGGGAGTCCGTTGTATTTGTGAAAAACCCGGACTACTGGCGCGGCGAGCCTAACCTGGACAAGGTTACGCTGAAAGTCGTAAACCCGACAACAATTGTTCAACAGCTTGAGACTGGCGCAGTCGATCTGGTAAGTGAGTTCCCGATCGAGCAGTTCCCGGACAACGCAAAAATGTCCAACGTGGAATACCTGGGCAATATTGACCGTGCATACTCTTATGTGGGCTTCAAGCTCGGTACATGGGATAAGGAAAAGAACACTGTAAAACCGAATCCGGATGCGAAAATGGCAGATGTAAACCTGCGTAAAGCAATGGCTATGGCCGTTGATAATGACCAGGTCGGCAAACGCTTCTACCATGGTCTGCGCTGGAATGCGACAACATTGATTCCACCTTCCCATCCTGAGTTCCACGATTCTTCCAACCCGGGATTGGTATATAATCCTGAAGAAGCAAACCGCATTCTGGATGAAGCCGGCTACAAGAAGAACGGTGAATTCCGTACGAATCCGGACGGAAGTGATTTAGTAATCAACTTTATTTCTATGACGGGTTCAGACATTGCTGAGCCGCTTTCCCGTTACTATGTTCAATCCTGGGCAGCCATCGGCTTGAATGTTAATCTGGAAATGATTGAATTTAATACGTTCTATGATCGTGTCGGCAGCAAAGGCGAAGACGATCCTAAAGTAGATGTCTACCAAGCTGCTTGGGGTGTAGGTATTGACGTGAATCCGCAAAACCTGTATGGACGCGAAGCATTGTTCAACTTCTCCAGATTTGCAAGCGAGAAGAATGATGAACTGCTGGAAAAAGGGATGTCTGCAGAAGCATTCGATGTAAATGTACGTAAAGAAGTTTACAATGAATGGCAAAAGCTGATGACGGAAGAAGTTCCTGTATTCCCGACTCTGTACCGTGCGGTAGTAGTTCCAGTCAACAAACGGGTTCTGAACTACGCAATCGGTGACGGAACAAAAGTTTATCTGAACGAATTGGCTGTCAACCAAGACAAGCCGGTTGTAGCAACAAAATAATCCGTATGATCAAGACAGCTTCGGTGTAATACCGGAGCTGTCTTTTATAATTAGTAGTCGGGTTGGCCGGGTCGATTCATGTTTGCACCAGTTCTTTCAGGTAGGATGGCAGGGATAAACTGTCTGGGAAGTTATAATCAAATAATTCCAATAGGATTAATAAAATAATCATTGACAACGAATTGCGATCATTATAATATTGCAATACAATATTTCATTATCATCATATAATAATTTATAAAGGGACTGACCTGACAACAGGAGGTCTCATTCTTCTTGCTGCTGCATGAAGAATGAGACCTTTTTTATTACCTATTTATTGACTAATTCAATAGGTTTAATAATAGTTTGTGTCGGTTCCGCCCGATGCTTTACGGCTGCAAAATATATAGCGAACATCTGAGAGGAGCAATGATTGATGCGTGCAATGATGAGAGTTTTGCTAATAACGGGTTTGGCGGTGGTGACAGCCATTACCGCAGCAGGATGAAGTCTGGTCTCCGGCAGCGGAGGAAGTTCTACCGTTACGATTGCGACCTACAGAATCGGACATTTTGGCCGATATGATTAAACTTCTTATTGAGGAGCAGATTCCGGTCATCCGTGACGGGGCATTGACGGAGCATCCGGAGCTGGAAGCAGTCATCAATAAGCTGGCCGGTAAAATTACCGATGAGGAAATGCAAAAGCTCAATGGCGAGGTGGACCAGAAGCAGCGGACATCTATTGAGGTAGCCAAAGAATGGTTGAAGGCTGAAGGACTTATTAAATAAGGGGCAGGAGGACTGGACAATGAGTAGCAGACAAAGGCAGATGGCACTTGGCGCGATGATGTATTTCCCGGCAGGAGAACATATCTCCAGTTGGCGGCATCCCGAGGCGGATGCACATGGCATTATGGACTTCAATTATTACAAGCAGATTGTGCAGACCGCAGAGCGGGGCAAGTTCGATATGTTTTTTTATGCGGACGAGCTATATGTCTGGGATCGTTTTGAGTCAGGCATCAGCCAGGCCAACAGCATTCGCCCGGAGCCGTTTACGCTGCTCTCTGCACTATCAGTTGTCACCGAGCGGATCGGGCTGGCGGCGACCATTTCTACGACCTATAACGAGCCCTATCATATTGCCCGCAAGCTGGCAACACTCGATCACCTCAGCAACGGCCGGGCAGGATGGAATATTGTAACGTCCCAGACCGATGAGGAGGCCCGCAATTTCAACCGGGAGAAGCATTTGGCACATGAAAACCGTTATGGACGCGCCGGGGAATTCGTAGAAGTTACCCAAGGCCTATGGGATAGCTGGGAGGACGATGCCCTTGTATTGGATAAAGCTTCCGGCACATTTGCGGACAAGGACAAGCTGCATAACCTGAATCATAAGAGCGGGGAGTTTGCAGTGCGGGGGCCGCTTAATGTGTCCCGTCCCCCACAAGGTTATCCGGTGCTCATTCAAGCCGGGGCGTCTGATGCGGGAAGGGAACTGGCCGCTGCTACAGCAGAGGTCGTATTTGCTCCAGGGACAGCCTTTGGGCCGCTTGACTCCTTTGAGGAGGGTAAAAGGCTGTACGATGATATCAAAGCCCGGATGTCGAAATACGGCAGACACCCGGATGAGCTGAAAATACTGCCCGGTTTCCTTCCGATTATCGGACGGACAGAGGAGGAAGCAGCGGAGCGGCTGGCGATTGTCGAGGACCTGACACCGGAGCAACTGGGGCTGGATCTTTTATCCCACTATCTAGGCAAAGATATCTCTGGTTATCCGTTGGATGAGCCGCTGCCATTCCAACCCGCACTGGAAGGTTTTAATCAGAGCAAATCCAGTCTGGAACGGATTATCAGACTACTGGAGGAAGAGCCGCTTACGATTCGCCAATTGTACAAGCGGGTTAACTCGCGCGGAATTGCAGGCACACCTCAGCAAATTGCCGACGTGCTGGAACAATGGTTTCTTGGCGGGGCAGCGGATGGCTTCAATATTATGTTCCCGCACTTGCCGGGAGGTCTGGACGATTTTGTTGATCTGGTTGTGCCGGAGCTGCAAAAACGGGGGCTGTTCCGTACTGAGTATACAGGCAGCACCTTGCGAAGCCATCTGGGCTTGGCGCGCCCGGTCAATCGTTATACTAAGGTACAAGCCAAAGCATAAACAAATTGTGAAAGCTGGCAGGACGGATGCAGTATTAGTAATTACCGTCATGCCGGCTTTTTGCCGACTTTTTTTGACCGCACCAAATTTTGAAATCTCCGCTCAAGACTTGTTGTGTTGAAGGGTCATCCTGGCCCGGCAGGATTAGCAGGCTGAAGGACAAGATCGAAGGATATTGACAAGGAATATTATGTGATGTACTGTATATATACATATAAACACTATAACACCTTGATAGTATGAGGAGGGACTTATCATGGTTGAATATTTAAGAGAATGGACCTATCTGGCCGTTTTTATTCTAGCTGCGCTGCCTTGGCTTGAATCCGCTGTTGTTGTGACTCTAGGCATAGCATTCGGATTAAATCCGGTTGCAGTGAGCATCGCCGCTTTCCTGGGCAACTGGCTTGTCATGCTGTTGGTCATCTTTGCCTTTGACAGATTCCAGCAATGGCGCGCGAGAAGACGCGGGGGAAGGGGAGAGACCAAGAAAGAGGGCAGATCCCGCGAGCTTGCGCATCGTATTTTTGTGAAGTACGGACTTCCAGGCCTTGCTATTATCGGACCACTATTGATCGGCACGGAGATTGCTGCAGCGTTTGCGATGATATTCAAGGCTCCCCGGGGAGCTGTGACGTTCTGGTTGACTTTAGGTTTGCTCGTCACAACTGTTCTAGCGGCGGTAGCGGCCTATTACGGGTTTGATGCTCTTGGAATTACTTCAGGTAGAGCGGCATGAAGGTGAATCATTTACGTTATGCGTTCATAATGGCTTGGAATGAACTCAAACCAAGATTATATTCACTGCTGCTGACGGTACTGTTCGCGATCATGCTCGGTTATGTTTGCGGCGGGGCGGTAGCAGCAGCCATTGAGGGCAGAATGCTGGCCAAGGATCTCTACAACACGTTTTACACCGATCTGTTACTGCTTGCCATGCCGGCGACATTGGGAGCACTTTCCTTCTCCAAAGAATATCTGAGCTGGAGTACGCTTACAGATGACCCGTTTTTGAAAAGATTGAGTTTTTACCGCATGTGGGCAATTCCGGTTAAAGTCATTTCCTGGAGCCGCATGATTCATATGCTGATTTGCTTTACGGCTACAATGACGGGTTTTATGATTATGTTTATTCAGACCAGTTGGCCGGTTTTTTCAGAATTTGTGAGTTTATGGGGTTATATAACCTATCTGTTAATGCTGGTGGGCTATGCGCTTGCAATCAACGGAATACATCCGTTGTTTGAGTTTGGTACGAAGGGGATAACACTGGTTATCGTCTCGGCTGGCACTATCGTGCTGCTGATCGGAGTCGCCTTCCTGCTTCAGCATGTACTCGGCAAGCCCGTCTATGTGGCCATGATGGAGCTTGTACAGCATAATCTGTTCTGGCCTGCTGCTCTGGCACTTATTGCAGGATTTGCGGGCGTATGGATATTCCAGTGGTCCTTGACGAAAAGGCTGCTCAAGCGGGATCTCTCATAGAAAGGGGGTGGCGGGGATTCAACTACCGATCCAAATCTCCGAGCATAGCCGGGAGCCGATCTATCATCAGATCGAGCAGCAGTTGATCTCTTTTATTGTGAGCGGTCATCTGAAACCAGGAATGCCGCTGCCTTCCATACGAGCCCTAGCGAGCGATTTATCCTGCAGTGTAATTACGGTCAATCGGGCATATCAAAATTTGGAGCAGCGCAAATTTATTGAAACGGTTCAGGGTAAAGGAACATTTGTAGCCAATATTCAAGCCGAAGAGAAGCAGCATGTTGCGGATGAAAGCCTGCATCAGGCTTTTCGGGCTGCTGTAGAGATGAGTCTGCGGCTGCAAAATGATGAGGCCAGGACAAGAGAGACTTTTGAAAAGGTGCTCGCGGAAATCTTGAAGGAAAGGGGAATAAACAGGTGATGAACAGCGGGATTCCATTACATATCAAGCAACTGGTAAAGAAGCAGAATGGTATCCAGCTGGGGCCGGTCGATCTGCAGCTGGAGCCTAACATGACCTATGCCCTTCTGGGAGCAAACGGCTCAGGCAAGAGTGCGTTATTAAAATGCTGTATGAATCTGATGAAGCCGTCCGCAGGCACAATTGAAATTTACGGGAAAAGCTATTGGCAGGGTGAGACAGGAATCAGGCAACTGATTGCGTTCTCTCCTGATCCGTTAGAAGGTTGTGAGCTTTTTACACTTCGCCAAATGGGAGAAATGATTGCTCCGTGGCATCCCGCTTGGGAGCATCCTGATTTCCTGAAGCGTGCGGAGCAATTCAAAATTCCACTAGATAAACGTTACGAAAGTATGTCGCCCGGAGAGAGAAAGAAGGTGGCTCTGACGCTGGCGCTAAGCACACAGGCACCGATGCTGTTATTGGATGAGCCTGCGAATGGCCTTGATATAGAGAGCCGCAACCGTCTCAAGCAGATGTTAGTCGCGGATTCGGAACGGATAGAGCGTACAGTATTAATGACGACCCATTCTGTTGAGGATATCCGTCAGTTCGCCGACCAGATTTTACTGCTCAAGGACGGAATAATAGAAGGGCCTTTCGATAAGGATGCGCTTGTGGAATCCTGGCGGAGGGTATGGCTCTCCATTGATAAACTGCCTGATCTTTCTAAAATTCCTGGAGTTCTGGAGTATAGTGGCAGCCCTTATCCGCATTTTGTTACCCGGGATTGGCAGTCCGCGATGAATTATCTGACTAAAGCCCAGATTGACATTATCCGTGATCAGCCCTTGTCGCTGGATGAATTAGTGGAACGGCTTCTGAATGAATAGTTTGAATGACGGATAGGGGAATTCCTATGAATAAAGCATCCGGTAAAGATGCTGTGGTTATCGGGTTAATTGGAGTGTGACAGGCTGCTGCTGGCGGCCTGTTTTTTTACGCAAAACGAAACTCTTGTTTGTCAAAAAACGGCAAAGCTGTTGCGCTTGTCATCATTTATGCCTTGAATGGTTTAGAGCTGTTTTTTACCTATCTTTACTCACGCAGCCATATTTATAATGGGGCGTAAGGTGTGTATTAATAATGAACCTGCACAGCATTTTTGGAGAAAGACCGAATTGGCGACTCAAAGATCTGAAAGAAATGATAATCAAGGAATAGGTTTCAGATATTTCCATCCTATAGTATAATTGGTGTGGAGGTGAAAACTGATGATATATAATCAATTAACTATTAAAGAAAGGCGGATACCATATATGTTGGATTTAGAGACATGCTCTATGCAAGGTCTATTGATGAACAACGGCGGTTGTTTGTATAGAGCACAGGTTAGTAACCGCTTTAAATAAAGAATCACGGATGTTCATAAGATAGACTTTGCTTCCTTGAAGATTAAAAAAAATCTAAGGAGCGAGCTATCATGAAATATGTGAACGCAGATGTTATTTTTCCGGAAGAATTGCTGAAGGAAATTCAGAAGTATATACACGGCGGGATGGTTTACATCCCCAAACCTGAAGGTACGCGCAAGCCCTGGGGCGAGAATTCGGGCAGCAGATTGTATCTGCAAGAGCGAAATCTCGATATCCGCCGAAAATATTCGGAAGGGTCTACGATTGCTCAACTGGCGGAACAATTCTGCCTTTCGGGCGAAAGCATTAAAAAAATTATCTATTGCAAGAAAACAGATACTGTCAAGTCACACCGGAGCTAAGTTCCGGATGTGACTTTTTTATTTGCATATTCCCCACACCATATCCAGACGGCTTTTGGCAGCTGTAACTGGCGCACGGTCCTTCGGGCCGTGTTTTTTGCGTTCAGGGTTATTTTGGATGCATCATCCGTTAACAAATTTACAATGTGGATACAAGTTTGAAATAAGTATTTGATTAAATACATACATGGCTTTAATACATGCTTAAATAGAATGATTTCCAATCATTTTGCAACAATAAATATAAGCAAGACTTACTTTGTGAATTGGGATGTGCTGACGTGAAACATAAGGCCGTTATTCTGGGCTGTAATTATTATATTGGCCTGAGTACAATTCGTTGTCTCGGCATATACGGGATTCATACAGTAGCGGTAGACTATTCGGCTGAACAAGCTTACGGAGCCCGATCTAAATATTGCTCGGAGCACTTGATTGCTCCGCATTACAAGGAGGAGAAGAAAAAGTTTATCCGCTTCCTGATCGATTATGCCAGCAGGCAAAGTCTGCCTCCGGTACTTATTCCCTGCCATGATGCATATGTGGAAATTATCGACGAGCATTTGGCGGAACTCAGGCAGTATTATTTGATCCCGCAGACGAAGCAGGGGCTGTATACAGAAGTAATGAACAAGGATACCCTCCATCTTGTGGCTGTACAAAATGGTGTTCCCGTGCCGGAGACAGTACGTCCAGGCGAGGAGCATTTTTTCGAAAAAATTGAGAACATTATTCACTATCCGTGCATCGTCAAGCCTGTAGATTCTCCTGCTTTTGTGGCTTATTTTCGGCGCAAGCTGTTCAAGGTACATAACCGGGAGGAGTTGACCCGGGCATTAAATGAAGCTGAGCGTGCGGGGCTGGAGGTCATTGTGCAGCGTATCATTCCGGGCTTCGACGATCATATGTACACTTTCGATGCCTATCTCAACCAGGATTCCAAAGTGACGCATTGGGTCAGTTGCCGGAAGCTCCGCCAGTATCCGATTAATTTTGGAGCTTCGGTCTATACCGAGCATCATCAGGTTCCTGAACTGCTTGAAATCGGGGGCGAATTTTTGGAGCGGATTCAGTGGAAAGGCTTTGCGGAAATTGAATTCAAGAAAGATGCGGATACCGGCCAATTTTATCTGATCGAGGTGAATGTGCGCATTACCAATTTGAATGTTCTGCTTCATCAGGTGGGAATGAACATTCCGTACATTACGTATTGCGAGTTGACGGGGCATGAGGCTGTTCCGCCCTTCAGCTTGCAGCAAAGCCAAAATCGCGTCTTCCGCTATGCCTACGAGGATCTGCTGGCGATTCGGGATTATATCAGGACAGGCCAGCTTTCACCGGCTCAAGTGGTCCGTTCCCTGTTCAGGCCAAAAGCGAGTGCTATATGGGACTGGAATGATCCACAGCCTGCTTTCGCCTATATGGGGATTGTACTGGGCAAAATTCTGAAGAAAGTGCGCAGGGGCTAAACAACTATGACACAAGCTGCTTACAAAAGGAGGTCCGCGATATGTGGTTGTCATCCATCGTTGCCGGTCTAAAATTCAATCAACTGCAGGGCAGTCTGCAGGTGGAGGTGTCGTCCATTGCCTTTGATTCAAGGGAAGTGACGAAGGGCAGCATTTTCGTTGCGATTGCCGGTTTCGAAACGGACGGGCACCACTATATTCGCCAGGCGATTGAGCGGGGAGCAGTTGCAGTCGTATTGGAAAAGGAAGCCGAAGTTAAGGACGGCGTCGCTGTGCTGATGGTACAGGATTCACGGGATGCGCTGGCCCAAATCTCGGCTGCTTTCTACGGTGACCCGACGGCGGATATGAATTTGACCGGAATTACCGGAACGAACGGCAAAACATCCATTACGTTTATGATTCAATCCATACTGGAGCAGGATGGCCGCTCGGTCGGGTTAATCGGCACGATGGGCAGCATGATCAAGGGAAACGCTCTTCAGACACGCAATACGACACCGGAATCTCTGCATCTGCAACGGCTGTTCTTGCAAATGCGCGATGAGGGTGTGGATGATTGTGTGATGGAAGTATCCTCCCACGCCCTAAGCTTGAAGCGCACCGCATATTGCCGGTTCCGTACAGGCATATTTACGAATTTGACACCCGATCATCTGGAGCTCCATCAATCCATGGAAAGCTATTTTGAGGCCAAATCGCAGTTATTCGAGATGACATCTGAAGCCAATATCATTAATGCGGACGACAAGTACGGGCAGGTGCTGCTGCGCAGGCTTGGCAGCCGTACGGCAAAACTCATATCTTACGGCATTCATAACGCTAGTGATGTATACGCGACGCAAATTCGGACATTAGAGGGCGGAACGACGTTTATGGCACATACACCGGCAGGGGAGATCTCCATCCGGATTCATTTTCCCGGCATGATTTATGTCTATAATGCGCTGGCGGCTATTGCATTTGGAGTCAGCCGCGGCATTAGCCTGACCGCCATTCAACAAGGTATGGACCAGCTTGCCGGAATTCGCGGCCGTCTGGAGACGGTCTATGAGGATAACGACAATAAAGTCATTGTGGATTTCGCCCATACCGAAGACGGTCTGGAGCAGGTTCTTGCGACGATTCGTTCTTTTTCGGATGCCAGGATCATACTGGTGTTTGGCGTATATGGGGCGGAAGGCATGCACGGGGAGCGGAAGCGCAGAGCGATGGGCAAAATCGCGGGGACCTATGCGGATCTGTCCGTTGTCACATCGGACAACCCCAAGCACCAGAATCCCGCCCGTATTATCCATGAAATTGTCAGAGGCGTGAAGCAGGCCGGGGGCATGCATCATTCCTTCGTGGATCGCAAGGAAGCCATTCATTTTGCGCTGGATCAATGCCAAAAGGGAGATGTCGTGCTCATTGCCGGCAAAGGCCATGAGACCACGCAAATCATTGGAAGCACAGCACTGCCGTTTAACGAGAGAGAGATTGTACAGGAATTTATGTCTTCCAGGTATGAGGCAGAGGCCGAACTGATGAAGTCCGTGGATTAGACTTTAAGTACGAGGGGAATGTGAGGGAGAGATTATGTGCGGTTTTGCAGGCTTTGTAGACAGCCCGTCCACACTCCATCCGGAGAAGACCATTAGGGCCATGATGGACACAATCGTACATCGCGGGCCGGATAGCGGGGGCATCTATGCCGGGGAACGGGCGGTTTTTGGTTTTCGCAGGCTGAGTATTATGGATTTGACTGCCGGGGGCAGCCAGCCCATGTACAATGAAGACCGGAGCTGTGTGCTTGTTTTTAACGGGGAAATATACAACTATGCGGAACTGCGGAAAGAGCTGCGGGGAAAAGGGCACCGATTTACAAGCCAGACAGACAGCGAGGTCATTATTCACGGCTATGAGGAATACGGAGTGGGCATTCTCCAGCGGTTAAGAGGGATGTTTGCATTCGCCATTTGGGATGACAAACGTCAATCTTTGCTTCTGGCCCGTGATTTCTTTGGCATCAAGCCGTTATATTATTCCCGGCACACCAAGGACGGGTGCCTGCTGTTCGGTTCAGAAATCAAGTCCTTTATGGCCCATTCCTCCTTCATTAAAGAGCTTAACAAGGATGCTTTGAAACCGTATTTGACATTTCAATATTCCGTGCTCGGGGAGACGTTCTTTAAAGGGGTATACAAGCTGGAGCCGGGACATTTCATGCTGTATAGCAATGGTGAGCTTGAAATCAAGCGTTATGCCGAGGTGCAATTTGATACGGTGGAGGAAACACTGGATTCGTACAGGCAGCAAATTCAACAGACATTGCGCGAGTCAGTGAAAGCGCACCGGATCAGTGATGTGAAGGTTGGCTCTTTTCTCTCCGGGGGTGTGGATTCCAGCTATATCACGGCGCTGCTGATGCCGGATAAGACATTCTCCATCGGATTTGAGTCGTATGAGGGCAGTTTTAATGAGACTGGGCTGGCACAAGAACTATCAGATCAGCTTCATATCAGCAATTATAAAGAAATGCTTAGTGCAGAGCAGTGCTTTGAGAAACTGCCGGACATTCAATATCATATGGATGAGCCGCATTCCAATCCTTCGTGTGTGCCGCTATATTTTCTGTCAGGGCTAGCGAGCCGCCATGTCACCGTCGTTTTGTCCGGAGAAGGGGCCGATGAACTGTTCGGAGGATATGACGGATATGAGCTTACCCCGGCAATGAAGACGTATTCCCGGCTGCCCTTTGTCGTCCGTCGAGTCACATCCAGGCTTGTCAAAGACCTGCCCAAGGGGCGCATTAGCACCTTCCTGATGAGGGGAGGCCAGACGGTGGAGGAGAGATTTATCGGGCAGGCAAAGGTCTGGGATGAAGCAGAGGCACAAGATCTGTTGCAGAACGATTATAAGCAGGGGCCTTCTGTAAGGGATATTACCAGTCCATATTTCCAGGAAGTAAAGGACAAGGATGATCTGACAAAAATGCAGTATCTCGATATGAAGCTGTGGCTGCCGGGAGATATATTGCTGAAGGCAGACAAGATGAGCATGGCTCATTCGATCGAACTGCGCGTCCCCTTCCTTGACCGTGCGGTTATGGAGCTTGCGGGCCGCCTGCCCTCGGGTCTGCGGGTTAAGAATGGCGAGACCAAGCGGGCGCTTCGTTCAGCCGCCAAAGACTACCTCCCGGAAGCCTGGGCGAAGCGCCCAAAGGTCGGCTTCCCGGTACCGATCCGGCACTGGCTGAGAGAGGAGAAATATTATCAGATACTGAAGGAGCACTTCGAATCCGGGACAGCAGCGATGTTTTTTCATCCGAAGCCGCTATTGAAACGTTTGAATGACCACTACAGCGGCAAAGCTAATCATGCGCGCGAACTGTGGACCGTCTATGTATTTTTGGTGTGGTACAAGCAATTTTTTGAAAGCAGCAGCAGACAGGCTGTGAGTAGCAGCGGACAAAACAGCCGGGAGGAGGCGCTGGTATGATAAGCTCCACACTTGGCGTATTGGGCGGAATGGGGCCGAAGGCTACGGCGGTCTTCATCGAACGGATTGTTGAACACACAGCTGCGAAGCAAGACCAGGATCATATCAATATGGTTGTGTTGAATCATGCTGCGCTCCCTGACCGGACAGAGGCAATCGAAAGCGGGAACTATGACAATTTTACTGATGCCATTCATAGGGATTTGAAGCTGCTGGAGCAGGCGGGTGCGGCAAATATTGCAGTTCCCTGCAATACCTCGCATTTTTTCTATGGGCAGATGCAGCAGATGACTTCTGTCCCCATCATTCATATGGTGGATGAGACAATTCGGACAGTCAGGGAGACAGACAGTTCAATTGAGAGGATCGGGTTGCTGGCAACGAACGGAACGGTCAAAAGCGGAGTCTACGCTAACAGTTGTGTTGAATATGGTCTGGATCTGGTCGTTCCGCCAAATCAGCTCCAACGGGAGATATCGGAAATCATTTATGAGCAGGTCAAACGCAACGGGGATTTGAATGCTGCCGGTCTGGTCCACATTATAGATCAGTTGATAACAGACTACAGGTGTGACCGGGTTATTATAGCCTGTACGGAATTATCCTGTATTCCATTGCCAGCCGAGCAGGGGCAACATGTGGTGGATGCCATGGAAGTTCTGGTGAAGCAGTCCATTTTGCGCTCCGGAGGGATATTAAAAGCTATTTGAACAATAATAACATGCCGCTGTTGCGATAAACGAACAGTGATTCAATACAATGAGAATGATCGGTAAAAAATAATTCTTTACCGTTCGTTCTCATTTTGTTATTATCGATATCGGGAGGAGGAATGAATGAAGTGGCCAGAGCCAAGGCATTTGATGTGGATGAAGTATTGGTCAAAGCCATGGAGCTGTTTTGGAAACACGGCTATGAGCGGACATCCTTGACGGACCTGGTTTTGCATACGGGTGTTCACAAGCGAAGTATGTACGACACCTTTGGCGACAAGCATACCTTGTACTTGAAGGTGTTGGAACGCTACAGCGAAATCATTGATCAATCCTCTGAGCGTATTGTGCACAATGCCCGTTCGACGAAGGAATCGCTCAAGCTGCTGCTTGAGATGGCCTTTCAGCGCGAATTTGAGTCTCCCAAAGGCTGTTTATTGGTCAATACTGCTGTCGAGCTTGCAGAGCATGATCCGCAATCCAAACTTTTAATTAATCAATGTTGGAGCTGCTCGGAAGAGCTGATGTGCGAAGTTATCGAATCCGGCCAACGATCTGGTGAAATCTCCCAGACTCTTGATGCCCTGTCTTTGGCGCAATACTTTTATAACGCCTTTACCGGAAAATTAAAGGAAATTATCAACACCACGTTGTCCATATTGAATTAGATATTTTTTTAACCATTATAGAATGAACGTTCCCGTTTTTCGCGTCAATACCATTTCTCCAGGTGCGACACGAACACCTATTTGGGGACAAAAGACAGCAGAAGGCTTTGCACAATTGGAAGCTGTACTCACTCGCGGAATTCCGCTTAACCGTCTCGGGGAGCCGGAGGAAATCGCGAATGTTGCCTTGTTCCTGGCTTCTGATGAGTCCGCTTATGTCCAGGGTGCTGAAATTAGTATGGATGGCGGGGCAGGTTCTTCGCCATTTGGTGCTCCAATTTATCGCAGGCAGTAAATTTTACCAATCAGGAGGGACTTATAAATGAGTAAAGTATGGTTTATTACAGGTACATCGACAGGATTCGGCCGTAAGTTCGTGGAGCAGTTGATCCCGACAGGAGACAAGATCGTAGCGACCGCACGCAATGTTAATGCGATTGCGGACCTGAAAGAGAAGTCCCCGGACAATGTTCATATTACAGCCTTGGATGTCACCAACAAGGAGCAGATTCAAGCTGCAGTTCAGGAGGCAGTCGATACATTTGGCCGTATTGATATTGTGGTCAATAATGCCGGTTACGGACTGTTTGGTATGTTGGAGGAATACACGGATGAGCAAATCAGAAATCAATTTGATGTCAATGTATTCGGTATGCTGGATGTCATTCGTGAGACGCTGCCGGTCTTCAAGAAGCAAAAATCCGGACATTATGTGAATATCTCATCCATCTTTGGCGTATGGACAGTTCCTGCCTACAGCCTTTATGCAGCATCAAAATTTGCAGTGGAAGGCTTCTCTAAAGCGATGGCTGATGAGCTTGCACCATTCGGTATTAAAACCACGATTGTGGAGCCAGGTGTATTCTTGACTAAATTTATGGGTGGTTCCCAAAAACTGTCCGAACCGTTGCCGGAGTATGCACCGGTCTATGATGCCTTCAATAAAAGCTATGATGCCGTGAAAAAAGGGGATCAGAACAAAGCCGTTGAAGCCATGATCGCGATGATCAACAGTGAAAATCCGCCTCTTCATTTCCCTGTCGGCTCCATGGCCACCTACAGCATCCGTGATGCCCTGAGCAAGCGGATTGATGAAGTGAAGGAATGGGAAAACATATCGCTGATTGCCGATTAAATTCCCTTGGCTGGATAGGATCATAAAGTATAACAAAAAGGATGTTTCCCAGTTGTTGGGATTCATCCTTTTTGTGTAAAATGAAATTGGGCACTAGAAGTGTAAAGCATCAAGCAAGCTTGAAGACTGTGTACATCGATGAAGCTGGTTTTGCATTTATATACGATTATGGGCAGGTGATTGGTATAAAATATCATATGATCTTCCCGTTCTTACGCCGGAGTACATCACCTGTCATCATTAAAAATGATAGGGGTGAAGCTGTTGGCGCCATGGAACGGTATCATTCCAGCAAGGCTGAGGCTGGTTTGAATTTCATCTTTGATAATTTCGTTAACCATGTGAGAGTATTCGATGAGAAGCAGAATCTGGCTATCGATATTCAAGAAATAAATACGGTCAAAACACTGATCAGGGAGAAATGGCATGTACATATCGGCAACGATGTTTTTGAGTGTATTCAGAAATCCCGGACCCGAATGAATCCCCAATTCCGATATACGAAGAAGCAGGATGAAATCTGGATTAAAAAAGATTTTGCCGACCGCAGAATCCGGTTTTTCTTGTATGAAGAGCTGATCGCAGAAGCGGCCCCTCACGGGTTCATACCGCCCAAGTCTAATCAAGTGACCATTAAGATTCTTGATTCCCGTTATGGAATTCATGAGCTGGCGGCGCTCTATTATATTTTTATGCTCAAAAATGTGTAAAGAAAATTATACAGACTCATCCTGATTGTCCTCCTGCGGTTCTGCCTCCGGAATATCCAGGCTGGATGCTCGCTACCCAGGGCGCTGACCGCCTAGAGCCTGTAAGGCTGTGGGATAAGGTTACGGAGTCGGATGGGAAGTAAAAATTATATATTTTGATAGTCTTCTGCAGTTAGTTAACGCTGTTCAAAATATTAAAAGACAGGCTTGTACTGGTGCACAGGCCTGTCCTGGTTTTGTTCAGGGTATAAGTATTAGATATAAATCAACTCGAAGCATAAACCTCATTTTTCTCAAACAATCTCCGCACCTGATCTGCCATATATTCAGGGGGGTGCGGCATCTTATTGCGAATCCACCATTCCAAAATTCCCACGAAGGCCGAGGACATAAATTGGGCGTTGAGTTCTTTGTCGATGCCCGAGTGTGCGTCTTGCTTATCCAGCTTGTTCTTCAAGCCGGCTGAAATGAACTGCAGCAGCCGCTCCCGGAATAAAGTGCTTCTATGGTTGGAGAGCATGGCTGAGAAGAATAGAAAGTTATCCCCCACATACTCAATTATAGCTCTCAAATCCTGAACCGCTACCGTTGTTTCCGGGGGCAGATCATGTGAACTACAAAAGGAAATCAGCTTCCCCAAATGATCCTCAATGCACTTATCCAGCAGATCGTATTTATCGCTATAATGCAAATAAATCGTCCCGCGGTTTACATTGGCCCGTTCTGCAATATCGTTTATGGTAATGTGTTCGAGTTCTTTTTCTGAAAATAGCTCCAGGAATGCTTTGTTAATGGCCTCTTTCGTTCTAAGAACCCGCCTGTCGATTTTTGTTTCCGTCTCCATTTGGCAACCCGCCCCTCTGTTAATGAACAATATCATCTTATCTGTTGCATATCGGACGAAAGCGCAAGTATTAGCGATTGAATTGATGAAGCATCTCTATATAATATTAATCAACGGCCGTTAATTAATCAACAAATGTTTGATATCATACAATGATTCAATTTCAAATCTCGAAAAGTGGCGAGCTGATTTGTTCAATTCTAACTTTCACAAGTTCATCCCATATTAATTCTTAAGGAGAGATAACAGATGGAAAATACAAAAGGGAAAGTAGTTATTATTACGGGAGCATCCAGCGGAATTGGGGAAGCTACGGCCAGACTGCTGGCTGAAAAGGGAGCCAAGCTGGTGCTGGCGGCAAGACGAGAAGATCGTCTGCAAACGGTCGTAAATGAAATCAAACAGGCGGGCGGGGAAGCTTCCTATCTTACAGCGGATGTCGTCTCGGCCGAGGATTTGCAGCAGGTGGCTGATTTTGCTTTGAAGCAATATGGACGGATCGATGTCCTGGTTAATAACGCGGGAATTATGCCGGTATCGCAACTGAGTGAGCTGAGAGTTAAGGACTGGGATCAAATGATTGATGTTAACATAAAAGGCGTGTTGAACGGAATCGCAGCGGTGCTCCCGGTTATGCGTGAACAGCAAGGCGGTCATATTATTAATGTTTCGTCTGTAATGGGCTATGAAGTGAGTCCGACATCAGCTGTATACAGCGCTACGAAGTTTGCAGTGCGTGCAATTCTGGAGGGGCTGCGTAAAGAGGAATCCGCAACCTCCCGTATCCGGACAACAGTTATTGCACCTGGAATGACAGAAACAGAGCTGTTCAACACGGTGACAAGCCCGGCGGTTAAGGAAATGGCGAAACATTTTGATGCTGTGGCGATTTCCCCATACAGCATTGCAAGAGCGATCGCCTTTGCGGTTAATGAGCCTGAGGATGCTTCAGTCAATGAAATCATCATTAGACCAACAGCTCAGCCTTAATTCATACAATGATAATTTATTTTTAATACGGGGCATTCAGCGCTTATGCACTAATGAGCCTGAAGATGCTTTAGTCAATGAGATGCTTATCGTCCACGGCACATCCGTTATAATGCTATGCCAAAAAGATGGCCTTTCTTCGTATTAGCATGAGGAAGGCCATCTTTGTTTATGTATTAACCAATCTCCAATTCAAAAGCGGAATCTGCAAATTCAAGTCCGCATTCACTTCCATTTGAAAATTAACTGTTCAATTGCTCCGTGAAGGCTACCCGACGATAGCCGGAAGATTCGCATTTATTTCAAATTATAACGTGCATCAGAGGATTACGTGAATTGAAATTCAAGCTTTTCCAAATACTGCTTTTCTTTTTCTTCCTGTATGATATATTCAGAAATAGTTAGAGTAAACGTTCAGGAGGGTGTTGCAATGCCGCTTATACAGTGTAATTATTTTGCGGAATCACTTGGGCTTTCTGTCACAATGAATGTCATTCTGCCGGTTACAGGCTTCAATCATGCCAAGCAAAATGGCTCATTAGGAAGTCATCAGAAGTTCCCTGTCCTCTATTTACTGCATGGGCTGTCAGATGATCACACGATGTGGCAACGGGCCACGTCCATTGAACGCTATGTCAGCGTCTTGAATTTGGCAGTCGTTATGCCAACTGTCTATCGCGGCTTCTACACTGATATGAAGCATGGTCATGCGTATTGGACTTTCATTAGTGAGGAGCTGCCCCATATTGCGGAGTCCTTGTTCCCGGTGTCCGGGCGCCGTGAAGACCGTTTTGCCGCGGGCCTTTCCATGGGGGGATATGGCGCGTTCAAGTTAGGGCTTCGCAATCCGGGCAGGTTTGCTGCGGTTGCCAGCCTCTCAGGAGCCTTGGATATTTCAAGCTTGGCGGACGAAGGGAGACCAATGGGCCAGGCCGAGTACGGTCATATTTTTGGTTCCCGGCAGGAGGCCGAGGGGAGCGTCAATGATCTGTTTGCATTGGCCAAGCAGCTCAAGCAGAGCGGTGAAACAGTTCCTAAGCTGTTCCAGTGTTGCGGTACGGAAGACTTTTTGTATGAGGACAATCAGCGTTTTTTGGCTCATGCCCGCAATTTGGATCTTGATTTAACTTATGAAGAAGAGACAGGGGGCCACGATTGGACATACTGGGATGCCAAAATACAGCGTGTACTAAACTGGCTGCCATTGGCAGAAGGGAGCCGGGCATGAGCAAATTAACAAGCGCAATGATTCCGGGATTGGTCATCAGCGATCAGTATCTTGATCTTTGGTGACTTTGCTTAATTGGGCTCAGCAGGGGGTTCGCAGATAATACTATTTTGTTAATAACAGCCGCATAAATGCGGCTTTTTTAATGCTTTGATGTAAAATTAATACGTACAGATGGGCAGAGTGAAGTGTGTCCGCGTTGATAATGGTTTGTACGAGAAAGAAAAAGTTAGCATGATGCGAGGTTTCTTTGGATTGGAATTGTGATGTGAAAAATTGTGGGCTAAAATGTTCAAAGCTAAATAAGGATGGTGATAATTCTTGGCTGATCTGGAGACGAACATTAAATATCAAGAATATGCCACTCTAGAAGACATGTGCTTTAAGCTTCGGGAAATTGAACATTTCAAGAGCCGGGCGAACAAATGGGATTTAAGGCTTCAGTTTATCGAGTCTCATATGATTTTTGTGGCAGCAAGCGGCCAGGGCTGGCTGACGATTGACGGGCAATTTACGGAACTTCGCCAGGGAAGTGTTTATGTTTTTGCGCCCGGTCAACTCGTCGAAGCAGCCGCACACTCTTTTGATGAACGCGGGTTTTACTATATGCGCTTCGATGTGATGGACGATGACGGATCATCAATCCATTCGATGCAGATTATTAAGCGGAATAGTCCATTCCCGGCCCAAGGGGAAGTTATTGTTACATCCCCTGTTTCCGTTAATTCGATGTGCGAAACCATTTGTCAATTGTTGCAGGACGAGGATCGTTTAAAACGATTTCGCGGGCAAATTCTTTTTCAAGAAATGCTGTATACCATCCTGCAAGATGCCCGACTCGTACAAGGAAATGACTTGGAAGTGGTGCTGGAATACGTGAAAGGCTACATTGAGCAGCATTATCAGCAGGAACTTTCCATCGATCACCTGGCTAAGGTGGCTGGACTCAGTACACGTCATTTTATGCGTTTATTTAAAAAAAGGTATGGCTGTAGCGCAATTGACTATTTGGCCGTATTCCGTATTAATCAGGCACAACAGCTTATGAGATCAGGTGGGGAAAATCGTATTCGGGATATTGCAAGGCATGTCGGGTACAATGATGATCTTTACTTTCGACGCAAATTTAAACAAGTATCCGGTTTGCCGCCGGCAACATTTATGAAGAACAGCAGGAAACAAATAGTCGCTTACCATTTCTCCAACATTGGGCAACTGATTGCACTTCAAATTAATCCTTTTGCCGCACCAGCCGATCACCCATGGACGGATTACTACAAACGGAAGTATCAGATGGATTCTTTACTGCCGTTAAGCTCAAATGCATTGATAAAGATGGAAGAAGTTCAGCTTGCTAAGCCAGATTTTATTATTGGAATTGATATTCATTTGTCTTCCGAGGAGCAGGCCATACTTCGGGAAATTGCACCGGCATTTTTCGTGCCCTGGATGAATAACGATTGGCGGATGCATTTGCGCTTGGTTGCGCAGTTCCTGGACCTGTCAGGAGCAGCGGAAGCTTTTCTTGATAAATATGATCGTAAAGCCTTATTTGTTAGACAGCAATTGAGGAACACCTTCAAGGATGAGAGTCTTCTTATACTGAGAATTACCGGTGATCATTATCATGTTCTGGGTAGCCGAAGCTTGGGAGAAGTGTTTTACAATGATCTGGATGTTGTGCTTGCACAAGGTGTCGATCCGACAAGAACGGATCAGCAGGTAACGCCGGAACAATTGGCAGATTTTGATGCGGATCGGTTATTGCTGATCGTAGACGAGGATAGCCGGTCACAATTCAGTTGGCGGGCACTCATGAACTCTGGACTATGGAGGGATCTGAAAGCTGTCAGGAATAGTCGGGTAGATTATCTCCCGTCCTACCCTTGGGTAGAATATACGGCTTTCACTCATGATCTTTTGCTCGATGAAGCGTTAAAGATTTGGCGGGATCGTGCATAAAAAAATGGCGTTATCGTCAATATTATACCAATATAAATTAATCTATACTCCTATTATATGATAATGATAATCGATGTTAACTAGTGATTGTCATAAATAATTCATTTTCAGGAGGATCATCCAAGAATGAAACAACAACATCGTTTTTTAGCTGGACTGGCTATCTTAATACTAGTCATGTTTAGTACGGCCTGTGGAGCCGATAAGAACGGAACAACTACTGGAAATACTGGAAATGCGAGTGAGGAAGCCGCCGACAACCAGCGTGTAATTTCAACTGTAAAAGGTGATATTAGTATTCCAATCGAGCCTAAAAGGGTCATTGGGCTTTCTGTTGTCTATCCAGAGTTCTTATATGCACTTGGTATTACACCCGTTGCAGTACAAAACTATCACCAGGAATTCCCGGGTTATTTAACAGAACCCTTTAAAAATACAGTGAAGATGGGAATTGCCCAAACCCCTAACTTTGAAGCTATTCTTGCTTCTGAGCCGGATTTAATAATTGCTCCTGTATGGTGGTCGGATAAAGATTATACTGATCTTTCTAAAATCGCTCCTACTGTGTTATTGCCGCAGCGAGATGATTGGCGAGATGAGATGCGAGATATTGCCGAGGTTTTAAACAAAGTTGAACAAGCTGAGGCGATTATTCAAGATTTGAAAAAGAAGGAAGAAGTGGCCAAAGAGAAGCTACGTTCTCTTGTTGGAAACGAGACGGTCATGTATATGATGATCATGGCGAAGGAGATTGTGATTTACGGAGAGAATATCGACCGCGGCAGCTTTATTCATCAGCAACTGGGTCTAAAACCGATTAAAGATTTCCCGCAAAGTGAGCGCAGTGTTTCAATTTCATTGGAAAAGATACCTGAATATAACCCGGACCACATCATTTTGCAGTTAGATAATGACTCCAGCGAAGTACAGAATAGATATGAAGAAATGATGAATAGCTCTTTGTGGAAAAACATGACAGCTGTGAAGAAAGATCAGGTGTACATGATGGGGGGCGCTGAATGGTTTAGCCTTGGCATGTCTCCACTGGCCGACATGAATGCGATTGACGATGTTGTCCGTGCATTTGATAATAAACAAAAATAATGGGGGACGCAGTGGGCACGTTTGATTTTCCGCAACTGGAAGAAAAATTTTTTCTTACTTTGAATGAACCGGAAGAAATTATATTTACCATCCCTGCAAGCGACCTATTAAAAGAAGAAAGCATGAAGCATTTAATCGGTACGTACGGCATGCTTATCCAGGCTAGGGAATGTTCCGCAACGGCAGCCTTTTTTA
Organism: Paenibacillus pinihumi DSM 23905 = JCM 16419; assembly: GCF_000422505.1. Lineage (GTDB taxonomy): Bacteria > Bacillota > Bacilli > Paenibacillales > Paenibacillaceae > Paenibacillus_D > Paenibacillus_D pinihumi. The sequence goes on from NZ_KE383867.1 coordinate 255,520, forward strand.
TTAGTTGGTATGCGGGAGTATGTGGAGCTTTGCAGCACATGCTGTATAGAGGAGATGAATTGGTGCTGGATTTGTCCTTGTCCAAATTATCTGTACAGTTATATAATTGTGGCCCTTATCCCCGTTTTTCATTTAAAATCAACGAATTGCAATATCACAAAGCTCCAATACAGAATCGTGACGATTGGATTAGGGAATTGCTCGATTCGTTTTATCGGGTGAACATAACCCCTGTAATTCAAAGCTTAGCTGAATCTGTTCAAATGAATGTCATTCCATTATGGGGACAAATCGTGAATACAATGTATGCTCAAATCGAAGAAGAATTAGCTGGAGCGTCAGATGAAAAAGTCTGGAAAAGAATCATTTCTCATTTTGAGCTGCTCAAACGTGGGGTGATGTCCAGCGCATTCGGACTCCGCAAAAACCCGTTTGATATCAAACGAATTTTCGTTGAACACCCAACGATCCCGGATCAAAAAGTGGCAATAAAAACAGCCTGCTGCCTGGCTTGCTGCCTGAATGGAGATTTTGGCTACTGCTACGAATGCCCGAGATTAAAAGAGAAAGACCGGGCATTCATGAGAGTGAATGGATGAGGGGAAAACCGCCAAAATGGCGGTTTTTTTATTGTGTTTAGATAAATCACCCAATTGACAGACGATGAAATGAAGAGTATCATTAGTTTCAGATTTAGTAATTTAGTAAATTAGTAATTTAGTTAATTCAGATTCGATCCATCATCCGAAAATGTATATTGGAGTGTGTTAATATGAAAATTCCAACAACCCTAAAACATAAACCTGTTGTCGTATCGGAAAATTATGAGCAAGTTGACGGGCGTTACGCCCGGAACACAGATGCCAAAGGCCTGTCCCTCGGGTTAGCCCAGTGGAATGACAGGGGGAAGGTTGAAGTTTCCGCCAAAGTATGGAGATATACCGGTGAGAAATGGTCCAGGCAGTCCGAGGAGCTTCCTATGCATCGGGTGCTTGACCTTGCCATTCTGATCTGCAGAACCAGCTTGCACTTTGAGGAAGCATACCGCTTCCCGAAAATGTATGACCCGGAAAATCCGACAATTGACCGGATCGGGCTGCAAGGGGATGCCATGACAGTATCTATTTGTGACGGCAATCCAATGATTGACACTGATATCAAGATGTTCGCTCAGGCCCTTAGTGAAGATGGCGAAATGATCGGCGAACGGCTGCGTGTATTATCTGGTTTGTTGAACGAAATGGGGCTTTAATCTTTTTAAAGAGGTGAATAAAGAAATGGAACAGGAATATTATGTGTCCCCGGCACGAAAGTTGACGGATGCAGAACAGCAGCTTGTATGGAACAAGCCGCAATCCCACAAAACAAGTGCAGAAGAACAGCGCATTAGCAAAGAAATCAAGCGCAACTGGAATCGCGGAGAAATGAAAATTGCGAATATTTTGCTGGAGGGCGACGCCGGTTCCGGGAAAACACAGCTTGCAAAAGCATTATCGTACAATCTCGGGCTGCCCTATACAAAAGTGACCTGCTTTGCTGATATGGATAAATCCGATGTGATCGGTGCGATTTTGCCGATTATCCCCACCGAACAGCTGGAGAAGATGGAGTCTGAGGAGCAGACGGTTCTGCAGGCGCTATATGAGAGTGACGGCTTTCACAGTGCGACCGAAATTGTGATGCAGGCTCTGGCTGTCAGCCGGGAGCATGCCACTCATAAGCTGAAGCAGCTGATGAAGAAAGTGGAGCAGAATACGGAAGGGGAATCCGTTGAATACCGCTTTTACCCTTCGGAGATTGTCAGAGCTTATCAAAACGGATATTTGCTGGAAATTCAGGAGCCAACCGTTATTCGCGACGCCGCGGTGCTTATGGCGCTTAATTCAGCGCTGGAGCTGGATGGCAGCATTAACCTGCCAACAGAAATTGTAAGGCGCCATCCTGATTTCGTAGCGGTTATCACGACCAACCGCAATTACGCAGGAACAAGACCGCTCAATGAATCGCTGCGGGACAGAGTTCAGCATACGGAGAAGATGGATTTGCCGGCGAAGGAAGTCATGCTGGAGCGGGCAGCAGCCAAGACTGGATTTGATGATCTTGAGGTGCTGGGTGTGCTGGCGGATGTCATCATACTTCTGGATGAGACTGCGCGTGCCAATGCGATTAAAGGCGTGGCGGGCATGCGTTCATTTTTCTACTGGGTGGATGCGGTCGCCGGAGGAGCCTCGGCACAAGAATCCCTGTACCACAAAGTGATCTATAAGATTACGACGGACCCGGAGGAAATCAAAATTCTGGAGGATGTGCTCAAAAGCAGGGGACTTCAGGAGAGCCTGAATGAGCTCGAGGCCAATCTTAAAAAAAAAGTATAATGGACCGGGCCGAAATCCGGATCTGGGGCAAGATTGATGATTCGGATTTTGATCCCGTTCCCGAGAAAGATGAGCAAGGCATCGCTTTTAAAAAATCCGCAGACAGTGAGGACAGCACGTCCAGTGTTGCGGATGAGACTACCGGTATGGAGAGCACAGATACAGGGGAGAACGGTACCCCCGGATATCATCAGGCGAATCCGGAACCCATGCCGGATGATGCCAAGGAGCAGGAGCGCAAATTCCGTAAGAAGCTGAACCAGGACACCAGAGAGAGCGTGGCGAATTCCATTCATAGCAGAGTGAAACTGATTGTTCACCGTCCGGAATATGGTCCCGAACACGAGCAGGAGTATTTGAGTCTGAGCAAGGAGCTTCTGCCTGTCATAAGAGAGATTGCGAGAAAGACACTCCCGCTGCTGGAGCACGAGGTTTCTGCTGATTTCGCCAGAAACCAGTTTTACGGCAGCAAATTTCAGGCAGACCGTGTAGCGCTTCAGGATTACAGATATTTTTCCAAAAAGCGTCCGCCGTCAGAGTCTCCTTCGCTTGTGGTCGGCCTGAGAGTCGATGAATCCGCGTCAATGGCTGCTTTCGGAAGACTGGAAGCAGCGAAGCGTGCGGTGCTTGCCGTTTATGAATTTTGCCAGATGTGCCAAATTCCCGTTCTCATTTATGGAGACACGGCGGATGTGTCCAGACTGGAGCAGATGTCGATATACGCCTATACGGATTTTGAGAAGACGGATTCGAGTGACCGGTTGCGGCTTATGGGAATAAGGGCCAGAAGCAATAACCGTGACGGGATGGCGCTGCGTATTATGGGTGAACGGCTTGCTGCTGCACCACAGCAGACAAAATTATTAATCAGCTTAAGTGATGGACAGCCCAAAGCAATGGCTGATTACACTGGACAATATGCCCGCCGGGATATGCAGCAGACCATAGCCGAGTATGAACGGAAAGGCGTTAAACTTCTCGCAGCGGCAATCGGCCAGGACAAGAATGTCATTCATCAAATCTACGGAAGCGAGAGGTTTCTGGATATTACAAACCTTGCGGAGCTGCCTGCCAAGCTGGTGCGGATGATCGCACGTTATTTGTAATGATAACAAAGTTAGATGTGGTAGAGAGGAGAATTTACTATGGATAGAAACAAGCGCAAGGAATTACTGGAAGCATACAAGGAACTAAAAACGTATATGGGTACCATACAAATTACGAATAAGGCAAACGGCAAAATATTTGTGGAAAGCTATCCGAACCTGAAAAACAAATGGATGACCATTCAAATGTCGCTTGGCATGGGGCAGTTTCCCAACTTTGAACTCCAGAAGGACTGGAATGAACTCGGGGCAGATGCGTTTGACTATGAGGTCCTGGAACAGAAGGAATCCGACAAGGTGGCTGATGTGAAGTGGGAGCTGAAGCAAATGAAAAAAAAGTGGTTTGAAAAATTGCAGCCGTTTGAGGAAAAAGGCTATAACAGGCCGATAACGAGATAAGGCTTAAAATACGAATGAAATATTTAAAAGGCTGTGGCCATTTTATCCAAGAGATAAAAGCGGTCGCAGCTTTTTTCTGTCTGGGATCTGTCTATATGGAAATTGGTTTAAAGACTTGTCCGAATCTATGAAAAAAGTCCCTTTCGGCAGCAGAATGATTGCTCTATAATCTATTTACAGCAACAAATAAAGCGCTTACATTTAAAGTAAAAAAGAGATAAGTATTAGTTGAATTTAATACAATAAATACCATATTTAACTTTTTGAGTTGTAATTTTTATGTTTTCTTTCTTCAAAAGTTCATGTTTACGAATCAGGAAATTAGAATCATAGATAGGCACAAAGTACTGGAAGGAAAAACATGGAATCTGTCGAAATAACATTTATAGTCATATGAAGGGTGGTGATAACAACTCAAATGAAGATGCATTACGGTACTTTTTACATCACAGATTGAACAGGGGGTGCACATGATAAAAGAGTTGTTTTTGGAATTACTTTTTATTGTTTTTCCGATACTATTATATCAATTTTTAATATTAATTCATGTATCCAGCGGCTGGCGCTGCCAGATCGGACTTGGCCTGTTTTGCGGACTTGCGATGAATTCCTCTGTGTTGCTTCAGGGCTTGTTAGCGGCTGATTTTAGCAGGGATTTTATTTATGTTCCGCTCATTATTTCCTTGCTGTATGGCGGATTTGCATCCCTGGGTATTGCAATGCTTTTCTTTTTTATTGTGCGGTATGCCGCTTGGGGTGGTGAATGGAATGAGGCCCTGGCTGTTATTCTCATCGTCGTCTGTGTCGTCTCGCTGGTACGGTCAGGATTCATGAGATGGCAGCCATACCAGCGTTTTCTGATTACGCTTGGTCTGTCCTTCATGGCCTATTATATTTCGCAAATTTACAGGACTGTCCATAAGAATCAAGAGGAGCTGGTGGAAGCGCTGATCTTCTCGCCTGGCCTGGTGGTTCATCTTGGAGCAATGGCACTCATCACGCTTTTTATGGAGATGGTAATCAGGAGCAAGCAAGTACGGGAGGAGATGCTGGTCTCCGAGAAAATGAATGCGGCAGGGCAGCTCGCATCGGCATTTGCACATGAGCTTCGATCCCCGTTAACGGTGGTGAAGGGTTACTTGCAGTTGGCGACGCGCGGGCTGGAAGGAGAAAACAGGCGGTATATTCATAACTCACTGGCGGAGCTGAACCAGGCTGAGTATGTCATTAATGACTTCCTTAATTTTGCGCGGCCGCAGGTAGAGAAGGTAGAAGACTTTCTCGTATGCGATGTACTGGGTCAAATTAAGGACTCGATGTCCCCGATGGTTGTGTTGTATAAGGTGGATTTGAATATGGAATGCGAACAAAATTTGTGGATTCGTGCGGACCGGCTGAAAATCAGGCAGGCATTGTCCCGGATCATCGAGAATGCGATTGAAGCATCCGGGGAGGGGCAGGTCAGGGTAAAGGCTTACCGTGAATCCGGGCATATTTGTTTGTCCATATGTGACAATGGAAGAGGGATGTCGAAGGAAGAACTGGAAAAGCTGGGGACGCCGTTTTACTCTACAAAAAGGAAGGGAACAGGGCTTGGCCTAACGGTCTCTTTCCGTATTATTCAAGCCATCTGCGGGCATTGGAAGTATACGAGCAAGAAGGGGAAAGGAACAACGACAGTTGTCAAACTGCCTTCACACCCTGTGATGGACGCGCCATGTACGGAAGTTTAGTTGAGTAAGCGATTGCCCAATTGCAAGACAGCCCTTTCAAGGCAGTGATCATGCAAAAGCAGCCTCCCGTCAGTGAACTGCACCCCATTTGTAAGACAAGATCAACTATGGAGGTGCAGTTTACCATTGGGGCTGCTTTTGTGTCTGTACAAGGGTTGCAGGATCAAATGACCTGAGCTGCCGGCCTTCACGCCCCCTCTCCAAATGGCCTGGGGACGGGCTGGTTGGTCGTCTATGCTATTGACATAGACAATCAAATAAGCATAGATTATTCAAGAGAATGAAGAAGGGGCTTGTAAAACGAATGTTAGCAAAGTAAAATTATGACAAGAAAAGACAGGATGCGAGGTGATATACGCAGTCAGTGGCATAACCAGTAGAATTGATATGGACATTAGAACAGAGGTGAATGCTTGAAATGAAGTCCCGCAACAGCAAGACAGGACGTAAGCCACTGCTCTATGTACAGATGGCTGAGAAAGTAATGGACGAAATCAGAAAGCGGAATTTGCAGCCGCATGATCCGGTCCCATCCGAAGGCGAATTGGCCAAGCTGTATGCGGTCAGCCGAATGACCGCCAAGCTCGCTCTGCAGATATTGGTGAAGGAGGGCGTTGTATATAGGCTCGAGCGCAGAGGAACTTTCCTGTCAGCGGATTTTGTACAGGAGAATGCCAAGGAACTGGTATTTCAGCCCGCGGCCGCGCCGCAAAAGCAGGCGAAGCGAAGGATCGCCATGGTATTTCCGAATCTGGATGACTATACCGCGAGAATTATCGCTGCTGCGGAGCAGGAAGCGCGAAAATCAAATTGTCATCTGCTCGTTCGCATCTCGACTGACAATGAAGATGAGAGCGAGTGCCTCCAGGAGTTGTACGATGACCAGGTAGACGGTATTATTTTGTACCCCCGGGGGCGGATGAAGTGCAGTGAGAAAGTGTTGGAACTTACGCTGTCCAACTACCCGCTTGTGATCATCGACCGGATTTTCCGCGAGCTTCGCATCGATTGCGTCTATCATGATCACTATCAGGGAGCCTATAACCTGACGAAATATTTAATTGGCAAAGGCCATATTGAAATCGGTTACATATCCATTTCATTTGACGGGGTTACAAGCAGAGAGGACAGATATAAGGGGTACATGCAGGCCATGCTGGACCATAATCTATCCGTGAACAGCAACAATATTTTTCTGCAATGTACAGAGGAGTTCATGAGCAATCTGAACACCCCCAACCCGCAGCTGGAAACCTTTCTCGGCAACAATTCTTCCCTTACCGCTGTTGTGTGCATGGACGACTATTTGGCGACATCCTGTCTCTATACGGCGCTGCATATGAACAAGTCAGTTCCCGAGGATTTGTCCATAATCGGATTTTCTGATATTCAACTCTCAAGCCTGCTGCCGATTCCACTTACTACGGCAAGACAGATTACGGAGCAATTGGGTCAAGCTGCAGTCAATCTGGTTTGCAAGCGGATGGAAAATTCAAGGGAAGGGGCCATTACGATAAAAGTAAATACGTCTATTATTGAACGCAGCTCGGTACATACGATCCGCAGGGCGCTGGACAGCCCGATCATCGCAAGTCCGGGGAATGGGCAACTGTACCAATGATATTTTGGACAGGCAGTTTCCACTGGCATCAAAGAGAATAAAAAAATTGACCCCGAATGAGTTGTATATGTCAATGACATACATTATCCTTATTGTATGGTTCTGACATAGTTTGAAGGAGAGAGGAGGATTGGTTTTGTAAGCGTTATCACATTATCTTGAAAGTGAATCCTGCAAGCTCTATTTGTTAAGGAATGTATAGTGTAAGGTACAACCAATAACGAAATAAGGAGCCCGATTATGAAAAAAATCAAGTTGTGGGTAGTCGTTGCGCTTTTCGCAATGCTGTCATCTTCATTGGCTTTGGCAGGGGCGGAAACCGTGCAAGCCAACGCTCTGCCGGTAACCGTGTATAAGGACGGGGATTTTACAGGAACCTCGCAAAGCTTTGACGTTGGCTTTTACAATGATAATGTGCTCAAGTCCGGAGTCGGCAATGATCAAATTTCATCCGTCCGGGTTGCGCCGGGATATCGGGTAACGCTTTACAAGGATGCCAATTACTCAGGAGACAGTTACATACTTACGTCAGACTCTTCATGGCTCGGTTGGTTTAACGATGTAACATCCAGCCTCAAGGTTGAATTGATCGGCGGTCCGAATCTGCCAGTCATTGCTTATGCCAATTCTCCTTATGGAGGAGTGGAGCAGCAGTTTGATGTAGGTGAGTTCAACTGGGACGTTCTCAACGCCGGAGTCGGCAATGACAAGATGTCTTCGATCCGAATCCGCCCGGGCTACAAGGTGACCCTGTACAAGGATCACAGCTATCAGGGGGCATCGAAGGTATTGACGGCGGACCAAATATATTTGGATGACTTTAATGACAGCGTTTCCAGTTTAAAGGTCGAGAAGATTTCGCCGGTGGACTCCACAAGCATAGCGGTTCCTGGTAATGCATACAGTGATGCTGCCAAGCGGCAGCTCCTGCAAACATTTGCACCACGCATCTGGTTTGCCCAAGGCGAAGTATACTTCCCGTCTTCTGTGGAATACACCTTCCCGTATGTAGACCGCTATCTGAATCCAAACTCGGGCAAATATGAGCTGAAGACAAAGGTAGATCTGAATCCTTACAACCTGAAGCTGCCTTATTTCGTAGGGGATTTGGCCAATGCTCCAATCTATGCTTTCTGGGTAGAAAAGGAGTATGGAAATGTCGATCTGGTGTACTTCCAGTTCAGTGCTTATGATCTGGGCAAGACCGTGCTTGGTACAGAGGTTGGCGACCATGTCGGCGACTGGGAGCGGATCACAGTCCGTTTAGCGAAGTTCGAAGACAACAACACCCAATACGTCAAGCCGGTGCAAGTCCTGTACGGCGCGCATTCCTTCAGCACGGTATACAGATGGGATGAAGTTGACAAGATCAATGGCACGCATCCTGTAGGCTATTCCGCATTTGGTTCGCACGGCATGTGGAAAGATCCGGGCAACCATGTCTACAAGGACTTGGTCGTTGTGCAACTGATCGACGTAGCCAACCAAGGTACAGCATGGGATACATGGAACAACATTCAGGCATTCCAATACTTCCCGAATCAGGGTACTGGCGTCGGGCTCGGCAATCCATTCCCGGCTTGGCTCGGCAGAGACTTCAGCAACCCGAACAGCGGTGCCATCTATCGCTTCGGCAATCCGGCACAAGGCAGCTTCTTCGGCCAGCCATTGCTTGCTGACGGACCTACCGGACCACAGGAAAAAGGAGCCCTGCTCAATGACGTGGTGCTGGACTAAGCAAATAACAGCGTTATCAATTAAGGCAAGGCAGCACTTCTCCATCTTTAATTGACATGAGGAGGTGGGGGTCATGGCAGGGTAAGAGAGAAATAACTCATGGCAAAATCAATTATGGAGGGGTTCACTTGAAAAGAAACAAATCATTTATTTTGCTTCTCGTCATCATGGCTCTGGTTATGGCAGCCTGCAGCAACAATGCAGCGCCGAAAGAGGCAGAAAAACCGAAGGATAACACAGATAAGCCGGTTGAAACGGCACAGTCCGATGTCAAAGAAGCTCCAATGCTGACAGCACTGGTTACGGCAGGGACACTGCCTAAGCTGGAAGAGCGCATGCCGGTCCAATCGGATATCATGGTGCAGGAGGTTGTCGATGAGATCGGAACGTACGGCGGCGACTGGAAAATGCCATGGACTGGACCTGGCGACAAGTGGGGCGTCGGCATGGCGACTGAGGAAGCACTGTTCCGTTTCAACAAGACAGGCGACAAAGTGGAGCCTAACGTTGCCAAAGGCTATGAAGTCAATGATGATTCTACCGTTTTTACGATTCATTTGCGTGAAGGCATGAAATGGTCGGACGGCGTGCCGTTCACAGCTGACGATGTATTGTTCTACTGGGAGCACATGCTGACGAAGGAAACCTTCGGCAAGAAAATCTACGATGCCTACTATTCCGTTGATCCTGCGACAGGCAATAAGGCATTGGCTGAAGTGAAAAAGGTCAATGATTACACGTTTACGGTGACACATAAATATCCAAACGTTCAGTTTCTGGAGCGCGTAGCGATCGATAATAAATGGTTTTTCGCACCAGCACACTTCCACAAGACGATTCTTCCGGAATTGGTAGGTGATGCGAAAACACTCGAAATCACCAAGCAATGGGGCTATGAGGATCCGAAGGTTTTCCTGGTTGAGACCGGTTACTACGACTGGATTCACTACCAGATCCCAACGATCAGAGCCTGGGTTCCAAAAAACGATCCAAACAGCGATCAGTTCATTTATGAGCGCAACCCGTACTACTGGAAAACAGATGCGGAAGGCAAGCAGCTTCCTTACATGGATCGTATCGTCATGACGAAGATTCAAGACCCAAGCCAAAAGCTGCTCGGTACACTCTCTGGCGATTACAACCTGGTAACCTTTGATTCCAAGGATTTCACGGTTCTGAAGGAAAACGAGAAAAAAGGTGATTTCCGCGTTATTCCTTGGACACAGCCGACTTGGTCCAGTGCAGGAGTCCAGTTGAACCAGACGACACCAGATCCTAATCTGCGCAAGCTGTTCCAGGACATTCGTTTCAGAGAAGCACTGTCCATCGGGGTTGACCGTGTAGAAATTTCCGAAATCGTCACCAATGGTCTTGCTGATCCGATTCAGGCTTCCGTACCGGAAGGCGTTATCGGCTATCAAGAGGGATGGGCGAAGCAATGGGCTGAATACGACCCTGAACGTGCCAATCAGATTCTGGATGAGCTTGGTCTGACCAAGCGTGACAAAAACAATTTCCGCATATTCGCTGACGGTTCGGATTTGACGCTGGATATTGTAGAAGGCAGCCCGGATAATGCAGCATTCCTGGAACTGCTGAAGAAATACTATGAGAATCTGGGACTTAAACTAAATGTTAAAGTCGTGGATTCGGGTACACAGTTTGACCTGAAATACGCAAACAAGATTCCGATGCATACAGAGAATATCTCTGTAGCGAACGTAGCTTTCCGTCCGGATACACTCGTTCCGCTTCGCGTTATTACACCTTGGTTCGGGCACTACGGACTGTACAGCTCTTCAGGGGGTAAAGAAGGCGAGAAACCGGAGGGCGATGTGGCGCTGATTCTCCAGCTGTGGGATAAGGTCAAAGCAAGCAAGAGCGTAGATGAAATCAATCAATACAGCAATGAGATTGTGAAGCTTCATATGAAAAACCAATGGGTCATCGGTTATGCCGGCCCAACCCCGGTGCTGATTACAGCATCCAACAGTGTCCGCAACGTTCCGTCCAATCTCGTATGGGCAGATGAATACCGTACACTGGGCCATGGCCATCCGTCGCAGTTCTATATCAAGCAGTAATACTGAGAGACGAATCGTGACAATAGTGGGGAACTTTGCTTCCCCGCTATTGTTTCCTTATTCCGCTATACATCGGTAAGGCTTTTAATTGTTCCGGAGAGGATAGGATATGAGATGCTTCAATACATTATAAAGCGGATCCTATTGGTCATACCTGTTGTGATCTTGATTTCGTTTGTTGTTTTCTATATCATTCAGCTTCCGCCAGGTGACTATGTGTCCAGCTACTCGGCCAAAATGTCGGCAGCAGGCGATGTCATGACACAGGCAGAGATGGATGAAATGAGGGCCAATCTGGGCCTGGACCGTCCGGTATATGAGCAATATTTTGTGTGGATGAAGAAAATTATTTTGCATGGTGACTTTGGTTTCTCGTTTAACTTTAATAAGCCCGTTATTGACGTCGTAGGGCAGTATATGGGCCTTACGATTGTCGTATCGCTAGTCACAATGCTATTTCAATATGCAGTGGCCATTCCTATCGGTATCTATACAGCTGTCAAGCAATACTCTGCAGGAGATTATTTTTTCTCGGGCCTCAGCTTTATCGGTATGGCGACACCAAACTTTTTGCTTGCCATTATTTTAATGTATCTGTCGTATACATGGTTTGGCGACCCGCTGCTCGGCTTATTTTCCAATGAATATGTAAATGCGCCATGGTCTATGGAAAAGGTATTCGATCTGATGAAGCATTTGATTATACCGGTTATTGTAATCGGGCTTTCCAGTACAGCCGATCTGGTCCGAATAATGCGGGGTCAGATGCTGGATGAGCTGAACAAGCCGAATGTGGTGACAGCAAGAGCCAAAGGTTTGTCAGAATGGAGCATTCTGTGGAAGTATCCGACACGCGCAGCGTTGAATCCGATTGTCAGTACGCTGGGATGGTCGCTTTCTTCCATTTTTACAGGTGCGACGATTACGGCAATTGTTTTGAACCTCCCGATTCAGGGACCTGTCATGTATAACGCATTGCTCGGTCAAGACATGTATCTTGCCGGCTCCTGGCTGTTATTCATGGCGTTGCTGACCGTAGTTGGTACCCTGATTTCCGATATTTTGCTTGCATGGCTTGATCCAAAAATCCGTACAGAGTTCAGGGGTAACTAAGCGATGAAAACACTACCTGTATTCAAAAGACAAAAACCCGCAGTTATCAGTCCGGCAAAAACCAAGGATGCCAATTACAGCTCGCAATGGCGGCTGATCTATTTAAAATTCAAGAAGCACAAGCTGGCTCGCATCAGCTTGGTTATTCTGGCCGTGTTGTACACTGTCGCTTTATTTGCCCAATTTATCGCCCCTTACGGGCTGCAAAGCTATGATAGCAAATATGTCAACGCGCCTCCGATGGGACTGCATTTTATAGATGCAGACGGCAAGTTCCACTTCAAGCCGTTTGTATACGGGCTCAAGTCCGAGCGCGACCCGGAGACCATGCGTAAAATGTTCGTTGCGGATACGGAAAATCGCTATCCGATTCAATTTTTTGTGAGGGGCGAGGAGTATAAATTTCTGGGCCTCATCCCAACCTCCCTGCACTTGCTTGGCGTTGAGGAGCCAGGACGCATTTTCCTTCTTGGAACGGATGGCATGGGCCGGGATATGTTCTCTCGTATTGTGCTGGGAAGCCAGGTTTCACTTAGCATTCCGCTCGTCGGGGTCGGAATCAGCTTCGTAATTGGCTTATTTCTCGGAGGCATCTCCGGTTATTTCGGCGGCTGGATGGATTCTGTAATTCAGCGCATCATTGAGATTATTCGTTCCTTTCCTACACTTCCGCTGTGGATGGCATTATCGGCGGCAATTCCGCCCCGCATACCTGTCGTGACTATGTATTTGTACATCGTTATTATTTTCGCCTTCATCGGCTGGACCGATCTGGCGAGGGTCGTAAGGGGCAAGTTCATTTCTCTTAAAAATGAAGATTATGTCGTGGCTGCGAAAATCGCCGGGGTGAGCGATGGCAAAATTATTGTCAAGCATTTGCTGCCGGGCTTTATCAGCTACCTGGTTGTGGCGACGACACTGGCGATCCCGGGCATGATTCTCGCCGAGACTGCCATGAGCTTCCTCGGACTCGGTATCCGCTCGCCGGCTACAAGCTGGGGCGTACTGCTTCAGGAAGCCCAAAAGATTGAGAACGTTGCCTTGTATCCTTGGAAGCTGTTCCCGCTCGGGATCGTTATTTTGACTGTACTCACCTATAACTTCCTGGGTGACGGCCTGCGCGATGCGGCAGACCCATATAAGAAATAAGGAAATTACTAAGAGGCAAGCGAGGGGATAGCATGACGACTCAGGCAGCTCGCACGGAGCAACCTCTACTGTCCGTTCAAGACCTTAAGATCCAGATTCAAATGGATAACGGAGTCATGCACGCAGTGGACGGAGTAGACTTTGATATTTATAAAGGCAAAACTTTAGGACTGGTAGGCGAGTCCGGCTGCGGTAAAAGCTTGACCAGCAGATCGATTATCAGCATCAATCCCAAAGAATGTGAGACGACAGGCAATATTGTATACCATTCGGAGTCTGAAAAGGCGCTCAACAATCTGAATTTGCTGTCACTGCCGCCTACCGGGAAGAAAATTCGTTCCATTCGCGGACGGAAGATTGCGATGATCTTTCAGGAGCCAATGACGGCATTCTCTCCAATGTATACGATTGGCAATCAGATTATGGAAGCCATTCTGATTCACCGGACAAAGGATAAGAAGGAAGCCAAGAAGATCGCCCTGGAAATGCTGGCCAAGGTAGGCATTTCCGATCAAGAAAAGCGTTTTGACCAGTATCCGCACGAGTTCTCAGGTGGAATGCGGCAGCGGGCCATGATCTCAATGGCTTTATCCTGTAATCCGGAGCTGCTTATTGCCGATGAGCCGACAACTGCACTGGACGTGACGATTCAAGCCCAGGTACTGGAGCTGATGCGCGAACTGCAGAAGGAGCTGGGGATGGCCATTTTGCTGGTGACGCATGATTTGGGAATCATTGCACAAATGTGTGATGAGGTAGCCGTTATGTATCTGGGCAAAATTGTGGAGCAGGCACCGGTGAAAGAGATCTTCTATAATCCGAAGCATCCGTATACAAAGGGTTTGCTCAAATCGATGCCAAGGCTTGGCGGGACCAAGAGCAAACGGCTCGATTCTATTGAAGGATCAGTTCCCATGCCGATCGACATGCCTCCGATGTGCGGTTTCTATGAACGCTGCAAGGACCGGATCGAAGGGGTGTGCAATACAAAGGCTGTGCCGAAAACCTATATCTCCGATCAGCACAGCGTAAGATGCTTCCTGTATTCGGATCAGCTTGAAGGAGAAGCACAATGACCAAAAAAATCTTAAATGTCGAAAATATAAATAAATATTTCCAAGTCAAATCCAAAAAAGCCTTGTTCCGCAAGCCTGCTTCTGTACACGTGTTGAATGATATCTCCTTCGAGCTGCTCGAAGGAGAGACATTGAGTATTGTAGGGGAATCGGGCTGCGGCAAGACCACGCTTGGGCGTTGTCTTGTCAGGGGAATGGATGCGTCTTCCGGCAATGTCTATTACCATACAGAGGACGGACAACAGATTGACTTTCTCAAGCTGAAAGGGAAGCACTCCAAGCAGTACCGGCGAAATATCCAGATGATCTTCCAGGACCCGTATTCCTCGCTTAGCCCGAGAATGAGTGTGTTCGATATTATTGCCGAACCGCTTATTGCCAATTTTAAGCTGAGCAAGTCCGAGGTAGAACAGAAGGTAATGGAGATCGCCGAGAAGACTGGCTTGAATGTCAATTATCTGCAGCGATATCCGCATGCTTTCTCCGGTGGCCAGAGGCAGCGGATTGCGATTGCCCGGGCGCTGATTATGCGTCCGCGATTGATCGTATGCGATGAGGCCGTGTCGGCATTGGACGTATCGATCCAGGCACAGATCATTAACCTGCTTAAGGACCTGCAGGAGCAATTTCAAATTACCTATATTTTTATCTCTCATGACCTTTCGATTGTACAGAATATCTCTGACCGGGTAGCGGTTATGCATCTGGGCAAAATTGTTGAACTGGCGACAACGGAATCCTTGTTCAGCAGCCCGAAGCATCCGTATACAGAAGCGCTCATGTCAGCAGTTCCCCAGCCTGACCCGGAGCTGAAGAAGAGCCGGATCATTCTGGAGGGCGAAATGCCGAACCCGGCTAATCCGCCTAGCGGCTGTCACTTCCACCCGCGCTGCGCTTACAAGACAGAAAAGTGCGTGCAGCAGGCGCCTGAGCTTCGCCAGGTAGCCGACAACCATTTTACTGCCTGCCATTATGCAGAAGAGCTGAACCTGCAGGGCGTACAGGACGAGACGGCAAGTGCGATCTGATTTGGAGCGTAGTGATGTTTTCATCACTACGCTTTTAAGTGAAGAAGCTATTAGCTTCAGGAGAGGGAGGGCTGATTTGCATCAGCCTTTCAGCTACAGCCCGATAACAATAATGGAGAGGCTGCTATGGAACACATTGTAACATTTTTCACAACAATTTTTGCCCAGTATGAAATCTATATCCGCATCCTGATCAGTGCCATCCTGGGCTTGCTGATCGGATTTGACCGGACGCACAAGCATAAGCCGGCGGGCGTAAAGACGTACACGTTCGTTACAGTTGCTTCGGCTTTAATTACAATTGTCTCGATTGAGAGTGTAGAAATGTACAGCCATCTGCATAACCGGACGATGATGGACCCGATGCGCCTGACGGCTCAAATCGTATCCGGTCTTGGCTTTCTGGGTGCGGGTCTTATTATGAAAAGCGGATTTGAGGTAAAGGGACTCACTTCAGCGGCGATGATTTTGTTTGCGGGAGGCGTCGGGATCGGTATTGGCGCGGGCTTCTATGGCATCGTCATCTTTACGATCATTACCGTTTTCGTCTTTATCCGGGTGGGCGGCTTGATCGAGAAGCTGGAACATGACAGGATGCACGCAAGCGAGAAGAAGGATTTGTCGGCTTTGAATAAATGAATTTTGCATAATAATGCTGTAGCATGAACTCAAGCATTTTAGCAGAATAAACAAACCAGCCCTCAACATTTCTGCCTGGGCAGAAAATGGAGGGCTGGTTTGTTTTAACGCCTTAATTTTTTTGGTACGATAATTGTCGCTTACTTCAACAGCCACAATGCCGGTGTTGTAGCAGGCTCCCAGCTTACGATGGACGTGTGAGCCTGTCTGCACTCATACACAGCACCATTGTAAGTGACTTTTGCACCCACAGCGTAAGCTGTATTTGGAGCCCATGCTGGTGCGGTTGAAGCGGCAGCAGTTGTTCCGCTTACAGTGCTGGCAGCGGATTGGTTACCGGCGGCGTCAAAAGCATATACACTGAACGAATACGTGGTGCTTGGGTTCAGACCTGTTACGGTGTAGCTTGTAGCTGTTCCGGATACTGTTGTAACAAGATTGGAGCCTTGGTAAATGCGGTAGCCTGTTACACCTACATTATCTGTGGAAGGGTTCCACATCAGCATAATGCTGGAGGATGTAGGCGCTCCCATAACATGCAGTCCGCCTGGAGCTGTAGGGGCTTGAGTATCAGGACCGGATGGAGCCAGCGTTGTTACGCTGATGGAATTGCTGTTAGCCGACACATTGCCAGCAGCATCAAACGCTCTGACAGCAAAGTTATACGTTGTGTTTGCAGTCAAACCAGTTACCGTGTAGTTCAAAGTAGAGCCGGAAACCGTTCCGATCTGGTTAGCGCCTTGAAAGATCCGGTATCCGGAAACCCCCACATTATCTGTGGAGGCGTTCCAGGAAAGGGATACGCTGGTTGTAGTTGTGCCCGATGCAGCAAGTGCAGACGGAGCTGTAGGAGGTTGCGTGTCGGCAGGATTGCTGCCGGAGAAATTAACGTCAATAACATTATAGAATGCGTTTACAGTATCATGGATTTCCCAAACAGCGAGAATAACGTGATATCCTGTGCGCGCAGGAACATTACAATTGCTGGTGTAAGTCGTAGGAGGCTGTGTTCCGTTGTAGTTGTCCGTACAGAAAGGAGTGAGGTCAAACGAGTTGCGTGTCAGTGGAGCATTTGGATTCCAGTTTGGCTTGGTGATGTAGTATTTCCAGTTTGTTGTTCTGTGGTTGGCTGTGAATTTCCAAGTGAAGGCGTTTGGTCCGGAGTTAATGTTTACTTTAGCCCAACGTGTAGCCGACTGCTGGTCAAGCTCAGGGAATGCTCCATTGGCACTGGCAATTTTTCCGTCTACCGGTCCTGCAGCAGGGAAACCTTTAGGAGCTTCAAGACTTTGCGGTTCCCATACAATCGAACCACAGTTCTGATTCTGGCCTGATTTACAAAGTGCTGCACGGCTTGCAGGTCCTTCAACATAGCCGTGGGCAGAAGAAGTTTGCGGTGCGATTACAAAAAGGGATGAGGCGAGCGCCATAATAAGTGCGAGAGCAAAAAACTTTTTTACACCCGATTGAGGCATCTGGATTGTGTTCATGTGATTTTTCCTCCTTGGTTTTGTAAGATGGCTTGCAGATGCATGCTTGTGCTGAAATCTGATCGTCTTAACTCATGTACCAACCTCCTCTGTCCTTAGATTTATATAAACTCAAATGAGCCTATACACAGACTTGGGTTGAAAGATAAGATCGAAAAGCCGGAAATGAAGTAAAGAAGGAATGATGAATAGTAGTAGATACAGACTGTGTCAATAAGTAGGGTGTAAGGCGGGCGAATAGAAAGAGGATAAGTCGAGAGAAAGCGTAACGTGCAAGCAGTAAAATCTTGTAATACTGAATCTATTATAGCATAAAAAAAGGAAATGTTGTCAATCAAAAAGTCCAATATTAAAAATTTTTAGCAAATATAAGCGAGAAATCTGCAATATTATGCGTCTTTTAAGCAAAAAAACGTCAATTGTCTTCTCAACTCTTTTCCTTATAATCAGCCTATGCTTCGTCGCCGGGGTGGGACAAATTGCTGCTGCCCGGCCATTGCTGACAGGTTCATGTTTATGGTAAGCTGGACACCAATCACAATTGAAATCGCTTACACCACAAAAATAAATTTGCTTTGCATAACGGCTGCAAATTTTTGAACAGTATCAGACCAAATTATTGCATTTGATCGAACCGGCATTGCTGATAGAATGCTAGTATGGAGAATGACTGTCTGCATGTTGATCTGTGAGGGGGCAAGTTTCGCAGCTGTCCTAATAGCTTTGGGCTGACCGGGTCACAGACAAGGGCGGTATTCCAAGGCGGTATTTCCGATGATGGAGGAAAAGTGATGACACATATATATTGGACGCAAGAGAAGCGGGAGGGTTATGACGCCTGGGTGGGAGATAACGGATATATATCACTGTGCATGATTCCGGAGCTTGGGAGCAAGGTGATTTCCCTTGTCAGCCGCAAGACCGGACGGGAGTGGCTGTGGAGGAGCGGCAAGCCGCTCGGCAACAAGGGCTTTGGCACATCCTTCGCCGAAAGTGACGAGAGCGGATGGGATGAGATGTTCCCGTCCATCAATGAATGCCTGTATCCGGAGGCGCCTTATGAAGGAGCTTCGATTCCCGACCATGGTGAAGTGTGGTCGCTTGCGTGGCAGGCAGAAGGATCAGGAGAGGAACTGCACTGCCGGGTAGAAGGTCCGGTCTTCCCGTATACGCTGAAGAAAACCTATCGTTTTACCGCGGAGAATACATTGCGGATTGATTATGAGGTTCATAACCGCGGCGGATCGCCGTTGTCGTTCCTGTGGGCGGCCCATCCGCTGCTTCAGATCACGGAGGGAATGCGGCTGCAAGTAACCGGATCGCCGGATGAGATTGAGGTTTCCTATTCCGCGGGCAGCCGTCTGGGACAATTCGGGGACAAGCAGCCATGGCCGGTTATCAGGCAGGAAAGCCAGGTCATTGATCTTGGGAAAACAGAGCCAATGAGCGCTGAAACTGCGGAAAAATATTATTTTACCGGGAAGCTGGACACAGGCCGGGCTTCGCTTCACGACCCGGCAACCGGTGAGTCGATTGAATTCCGTTTTCCTGCCCGGCAGGTGCCTTATCTGGCAGTTTGGGCCAACTACGGAAGCTATGGCGGTTACTACCATTTGGCAATTGAGCCGGCAACAGGCCGCATGGATGACTTAAGCCATGCCATGTCAACAGGAGAAACTGCAGTTGTCCCGGCAGGCGGGAAATATCAGTGGCATATGGAAATCGTCATTGCTTAATTCTGCAAGGAAAACAAGGGGGAATGCATCATGAAGCGGCTGTTCATGAACCGCAGCATCAGCGCCAAGATTGTCTGGAGCAGCATGTTGATCTCGCTCATTCCCCTTTTGATTTTGTCAGGTCTGTTCTATCTCTCCAGCACCAATTCCCTGGAGAAGACGATGTTTCGCAGTTCCGGACAAAATGCGGGCTATTTATCGAGCGGGCTGGACCAGTATTTTCGCAATATTTCCACCTCCGCCCTGGCAGTGTACTCGTTTAACCGCGTTATCGGCCTGATGGAGCACGGGCCAAATTATAATGACGCGGAGACGATTTATGTCAAGGAGTCACTGGAAAATTACTACCGTCTGGTTGTCAACAAGAACAAAGACATTATCAAAATCATGGTTTATGGCAAGGACAACACGTTGAGGGACGCCTGGTCGAGAGCGGCCAGCTACGATACGATTCAATTGGAGAGGAGCATCCCGCACTATATGGAGATGCTCAATTTGCCGTTTCAGCAGTCCATGATGTTCGCTTATAACGAGCCATTGCTGGGGAATGATCTGCTTGTCTATGCGATCCCGATTTATGACCCGTTCTACAAGCAAAAGTACGGATCGCTCGTCTTCTATATCCAGAAGAAAGACTTTGTCAAAACGATTGAGGAGAACAACAGCCCGCCCAATATTATTGTGTTGCAAAACGGACGCGGCGAAATCTTTTACAGCACAAATGATTATTATAACCAGGTTGTTCATCCATTCAGCTATCCGGGTCCATGGGCGAATAACAATCCCCGCAACGTCTCCTTTACACGCAGCGGAGATCTGTTTGTCGGCACATCATACCTGGATAATTCCAATATCGGCATCACGCTCGTCTATCCGAACCCGGAGCTCGCCCAGAACCGGAAGAATACCTTGTTTATTTCAATTGGCGCATTAGTTATCGTCATGCTCGTTATTTTCATCTTCTCTATTCTGGCGCAGCGATTCATTACCCGGCCCATCCAGATGCTCCGCAAAGCGATGAAAGCAGTGCGCAACGGGAACTTTCATGTCACGCTGCCGTCTACCCGGAACAAGGATGATCTGTCCGAGCTCGGCCGGAACTTTAATTTTATGACCGAGAAGATTCGAGAGTTGATCGAAAATGAATACCAGATGCAGCTTCGCCATAAGGAAGCCCAGATTCTGGCGCTGCAAATGCAGATCAATCCGCATTTTTTGCACAACACGCTGCAGGCGATCGGCGGCAAGGCGGTACTGAGCGGGGAATACGAAATTCATGAAATGTGCCATGCGCTGAGCGACATGTTCCGGTACAGCTTCTATGAAGGAAATATGGAATCCACGGTGGGACAGGAGTTGGCACATGTGAACAACTACCTCTACATTCAGCAGTTCCGGTTCGAAGAGGCGCTGCATACCGAGATCGGTGTGCCGGATGGTCTGATGCAGCAGGGGATGATTCGTTTTGTGCTCCAGCCGATAATCGAGAACATTATGATTCATGGTGCGGATAGGCTTGATCAGGGGGTACTCTCCATCAGCATTCGCGCAGTGAGGGAAGAGGACAGCCTTGTGCTGAGGATTCGGGATAATGGTGTCGGGATCGAAGCAGGCAAGCTGGCCGCCTTGAGGGCCAGCCTGGAGCGGCGCTCGGTTGAAGTCTTTTCCGGCGTATCGATCGGACTCAAGAATGTGCATGAGCGCATCCGTCTTGTCTACGGGCAGCCATACGGCCTGGAGGTAGACAGCGAGCCGAATATCGGCACAACAGTCCGCATACGCATTCCGTACAGCAAAGGGGGCACTGAAGATGTATAAGGTGATGGTTGTCGATGATGAGATATGGGGGAGAAAATCAATCAGCAAAATGATCGGCGAACTGCCGCTTGCGGTCGAGGTTGTCGCTGAGGCAACGAACGGACAGGAAGCGCTGGAGCTGATTCGTCTCAAATCGCCGCATATTGTGGTGACGGATATGAATATGCCGGTTATGGACGGGGAACGGTTTCTGGAAAGCCTGTACACGCTGCATAGCAGTATCAAGGTCATTGTCATTAGCGGCTACTCCCAATTCCAGTATATGAAAGCGGCGTTGAAATACAGGGCGTGCGAGTATGTGCTGAAGCCGGTCTCGATTCCGGATTTGAGAGAGGCGATGCTCAAGGCCATTGAAGCCTGCCGTGAATACAGCAGCATGCAGCAGCAGAAGAAATCCAGCGAGGAGATGCTTGGCCTAAGACGCAAGGAATTTTTACAGCATGTGACGGGGCGCCGTATTGCCAATCTATCGGATATGAACCGCCAGGCTGCAGAGCTGGATATTACGGATGCCTGCAACAGCTATCAGCTTGCGGTGTGCATGCTGCGCCAATTTCAGGAGACGGCCAGGACGAAATTTCACGGCAATGCCGATTTGTTTATGTTCAGTGTGGAAAATATTTTGCAAGAGGTGATGCAGGACGACAGCCTGCTGATCTACAAGACGGACGACAGCACCCGGTTATGCCTCATCCTGCCCGGCTATGACTATAATGCGGACCGTACCGTTCAATTGCTTCGTGATTTCCATCAGGCAGTCTCAAGGAT
The DNA here is from genome assembly GCF_000422505.1 of Paenibacillus pinihumi DSM 23905 = JCM 16419. Lineage (GTDB taxonomy): Bacteria > Bacillota > Bacilli > Paenibacillales > Paenibacillaceae > Paenibacillus_D > Paenibacillus_D pinihumi. The sequence continues at coordinate 277,392 of NZ_KE383867.1, forward strand.
GCTTGGCAGCGATCTGGCTGTCGGTCTTAGTCCCGCAAGCGCAGGACTTGAGCTGCTTCCTGAGGCGTATGCAGCGGCGAATACGGCGCTGTGGTCCAACCCGTTGCAGACGCAGGGATTGTCCATCATGACAAGTGGCGGGGGCACTGCCGCAGAAGAACAGCATGTCAGTGCCCCGGTACTGAGTTCATTTGATCTCAAGGAGCTTGGTCATGCGTTTGCTTCCGGCAACAGCAAGAGCAGCCGCCGGCTGCTGGGTGAATTTGTATCGAAGCTTGCCAAGCGCCCGGATTTGACCATTCGCGACGCCCATCTGGAGCTGAACCAGATTGTCGGGCTGGCTGCGTCGGAGGTCAAGGGACTGCCTAGCGCCTTTCCTGCTCTAAGGGAGCCTGGGCTGCTTGCAGGCATTCTGGATTTGCGGCAGCTGAGCGCTTTTGTGGATCAGCTGGGCGCTGCGGCAGCGGCTCACTTTCAGAGCAGTGAGGGGGCGGATTCCGTCCATATCATGGATCGGATCACATCGTTTTTGGAAGCTCGGTATTTTGAGAATATCAGCCTGATTGATGTTGCGACCCGTTTTCATCTCGATCCGACCTATTTAAGCAAATTGTTCAAATCCGCCATTGGTGAAAATTTCGTCGAGTTCATGACGCGGAAGCGAATGGAGAAAGCCTGCGAGCTGCTGCGGGATACCGACCGCAAAATCAATGAAATTTCCGAGCTGGTCGGTTACGAGAATCAGCGTTATTTCAGCCAGGTATTCAAGAAGTTTACGGACCAGACTCCGTCTGAGTACCGGGAGCATGCCTTGCGCCCGCCTGCAAAAAATTGAACATGACGAGCACAATTTATTTTATTACCCGTCTTCCGGTTGCACGGTAAGCTAGATACAAAGCGAGGAACATTTCGTTTTAATCACCAGTAGAAGAGGGGAAGTAAAATGAAAAAAAGCAATAAGCTTGGCTTGTGTCTGCTGGCGCTTATGCTGATGCTGACGGCCTGCGGCGGCAACAGCGGCACGCAAACCGGAGGCACTCCTGATAATACGCCACAAGGCGGCAAGGCTGCGGGCAATGGAGAGAAAGTGACCATTTCCTTTATGCATTTCAAAAGTGATTTTACAGATGGCATGAATAAAATTGTCGAACAGTTTGAAACCGAAAACCCGGATATCAAGGTAGATGTTCAGCCTGTTAAATATGATGATTACTATACGCTGCTCAAAACAAAAATGGCCGGTGGCGATGTCGTGGATGTCTTTACGCTGAATGCGGGAGCCCAGACCAAGCTGTTCGTGGACGGCGGCTACCTGGAGGATTTGAGCGGCAAGCCGTTCCTTTCGAACTTTGAACAGAGTGTCGTTGATTCTCAAAAAACGGATGGCAAGAACTACATTATGCCAATGAACGCGAACCCGATCGCGGTATTTTATAACAAACAAATATTCAGCGAGCTTGGCATTGAGGTGCCGAGAACCTATGATGCAATGATCGCAGCGGCTGAAAAGGTGAAAGCGGCAGGCAAGACACCATTCGCGCTCGGCTGGAAAGACGGCTGGACCCTTGGCATGTGGATCGGCAGGGACCTGCCAAGCAATACGGCCCTGGTAGCCAATCAGCCGGATTTCTTCGAAAAGCTGGAGACCGGTGAGGTCAAATTCGCAGACAACCCGGCGATCAAAACGACAATTCAGCATGCCAAGGAGCTTTTTGCTCTCGGAAACAAAGACCAGCTCGGCGTGGACTACAACGGCGTAGTCGATCTGTTCGCCAAGGGCGAAGCGGCGATGATGTACATGGGCACATGGCCGCTGGCAGACATTCAGAAGAAAAATCCTGACATTTATAATAATATGGGCTACTTCCCTTACCCGTTCAGCAATGACGAGAAGCTGAACAAGCTCGAATTCAACCCGGATGCATCCCTTGCCATCAGCAGCAAATCACAGCACAAGGAAGCCGCTGAGAAGTTCCTGGCCTTTATGGCGAGTAAGGAAGGCGGAGATTTGCTTGTAAAGAACATCAACTCCCTGAGCTATGTGAAAGGGACAGATACCAATATCGCTCCGGCTGTCAATGATTTGAAGCCGTACTTTGACAGCGGGGATATGTATGATTCCCAGGTGTATCTGGCCAAGACGACAATTGACTGGTCCGGACAGCTCATCCAGAATCTTCAGAAGCTGTTCTTCAACAAGGCAACTGAGGATGAAGTGATCCAGGCGATGGACAATTGGGTGCAAAAAAATCACAAATAACGGGCATCACGAGATAACGGCATAGGCGCTGCCTATGCCGTTATACATCGGGAAAGGGAAGCTATGGCAAATTTAAAACGAATCATTCGAGGCGAGCTGTGGTATGTGCTGTTTCTCATCCCAGGCTTGGCGTTGTTTACGCTGGCGGTTCTCGTACCGCTTGGCATGGGAGTCGGTTATTCAATGACCAGCTGGGACGGCCTGTCCCCATCAGCGAAATATATAGGCTGGAGCAATTATACCAGGGCTTTGGCAGACAGCGATTTGTGGAGCGCTTTATGGAATACGTTCAAGTATGCCATTGTCATCACGATTCTGGTCAATGTGATCGCGCTGCTGCTGGCGCTGCTGCTCGACAGCTATCTGAAATTCAAGAATGTATTCCGGACCGTATTTTTCCTGCCGGGTGTCATTTCGATTGTACTATCAGGATTTATATGGAAATATAACTACGCGATCGGGATTCCGAATTTATTCAGCTATTTTGGGGTTGAGCTTACAAGTCCGCTGGGCGATCCCGATTATGCGCTGCTCGGGCTGATTATTATTGCTGTCTGGCAGGGCATCGGGTCGCCGATGATCATTTACATCGCGGGTCTGCAAGGCGTGCCCGGCGAGCTTTTGGAGAGCGCACGCATCGACGGGGCAAACACGACCAGGACATTTTGGCATATCACGCTGCCGCTGATCGCTCCCTCCATTACGATTAATATGCTGCTGGTGCTCACGGGCGCACTGAAAGTATTCGATCTCGTCTATGTGACGACTCAGGGCGGACCCGCATTCTCTACCGAGGTAATCACCACCTATATTTTCAAAATCTCGTTCTCGTCCTTCCAGGCGGGCTACGGAACGGCCTTGTCGATGATTTTCTTCTTGATTCTCGTCATCGTGACCGTTGTGCAAATCTCAATTTTTAGAAGGCGGGAGGTAGACCTCTAATGAAAATCAGACAGACCGCTATCTTCTCCGCCGTTCTGCTGGCAGCGCTGGTATTTCTGTTCCCGTTCTATGTCGCTTTGCTTATGGCGCTCAAGACGCCCAAGGAAACCTTTGACTCCTTCTACGGTTTGCCTTCAAGTCTGAATATGGCCAACTTTGCATCCGCCTGGAGCGCGTCCAATTATCCGTCCGCCATGCTGAACAGTTTTCTGATTACGGCGATTTCGATCACGCTTATTATTTTCGTTTCCGCCTTGGCAGGCTACTCCATTGCCAGACGCAACAAGCCCTTTTATAATTTCATCTTTATCGTATTTCTCGCCGGACTTGTCGTTCCGTTCCAGATTACGATGCTGCCCCTTTACAAGCTGGGCAAGGATTTGGGACTGCTGAATACGCACTGGGGAATTGCCCTGATTTACGGCGGGTTTGGCGTACAGATGGGCGTCCTGTTCTATGCAGGGTTTATCCGTGCAATCTCGACGGAGATCGAGGAGGCTGCCAAGATTGACGGATGCTCGACGCCGGGTATCTTTATCCGGATTATTATGCCGCTGCTCAAACCTGTGACGGCAACCGTACTCGTGCTTAATGCGCTGTTTATCTGGAATGACTTTTTGCTGCCCCTCCTGTATTTACAGGATAAGGCGTACCGGACGATACCGCTCCAGCAGTATTTCTTTTTCGGCCAGTACAGCAGTGATCTGAACTTGGCCTTTGCCTATGCGGTAATGGGAATGATCCCGATTATTGCCTTCTTCCTGCTGATGCAGAAATATATCATTAAGGGGATTGCAGCCGGGGCTGTGAAAGGTTAGGTGAAGGGGCAGACATGGTCTGCCCCTTAAACCGGCAACTGGCAAAAAATTGAACACCGTTCGCACAAATAATTGAATGTTCGCTGTCAATCCCTCACGATATAATGAGCTTCGGGGCGTGCTGCACCAGGATGAAATGCGCCTACTCGTTCATTCGGAGGGATTATTCATGTTGATGAAAAGCGTGAAATTCTTCGTGATTCTGACGCTCGGATTTTCATTGTATCTGTCGTCAGAGACATCCAGAGCGTCTGCAGCAGGAGTGGAAATTTCACAGACGGGCAATATTGTAACCGCTACCAATGGGATTCTGTCCGTCACGTATGACCTGTCTTCAGGGACAGGGGAGCTTAAGCAGAGCGGCAATACACTGATGTCCGGCTTCTACTCGAATTATGGGCTGGACGGAAGCTCCACACGGTACAAGTCGTCAGACCCGGCAGCCCGAACGGCCAGTTGGACGTCTATCGGATCAGACGGATATGGGACGGGCGGCAAGAAGCTGACCATTACGAGCAGTCTCTCATCCGGTTCTACGATTGAGCTGCACCTTGCAATGTATGAGGACAAGCCATATCTGCTCGCAGATATGACAGTGAGCCGTCCGGGAGGACTGACCGTCAATTTCCTGGAACCGATTGCCGCGAACAACCTCGATATCGGTCCGGGCACCGACAAGCGCATTTATACGGCGCCTTATACGAACAACTATGACTTTGGCGTAGCCCCGGTGAATGATTTTGGCAAGAGCCAAAATGGGGATGACCGCCCGCATGGGTTCGTTGAAACGTGGAGCCCTTTCAACGGCAGGAGCTACTGGGTGGCCGGTATGTTCGACAATATCAGCCAGAAGGGCTTTATTGCAGGGGCAGCGACGACCACCAATTGGAAGAGCATGCAGCACCTTGGCCAGGCTTCTGCACCTAATGGTCCGCTGAGCGGCTTTACCGTTTACAATGCGGGCGGAAAGATGAGCGGCCCCTCTGTTTCCTCCGACCGTTTTTTCCTCGGATACTTCGACGATTACCGTGACGGGCTGGAGACCTTTGGCAAAGTATATGCCGTAGGCGAGCCCAAGCTGGAGTGGAGCGGAGATGTGCCGATCGGCTTCAACACCTGGTATGCTTACTATACTTACCCGACGGCAGATGCCTTGCTGCCCCTTACGGACTATTTTGCCGACCACCTCAAATCACTGGGCTATAATTATATGAATCTCGACTGCTGCTACCAGGGAGTGCCGGGGCAGACAGATGTGCAGAATTTGAATGAATTCGTCGACTACGTCCATGGCAAAGGATTAAAGGCAGGGACTTATTCAGCGCCGTTTGCGATTTTTGATGATTTAAACTCGACCGTGCCGGGAACGTCTTATACCTTTGGAGAGATTGCCCTCAAGGATGCTGCGGGGAATCCGATCAAATCTTATATTAATACGTACATTGTAGACGCGACCCATCCGGGCGGGCAGGCCTATCTGAGCTGGATTATGGAGACCTATCATGTCAATCCGGGCTTTGATTATGTGAAGCTCGACTTCATCGATCTTGGCATGTACGAGGGCAGCTTCTATGACACAACGAAGAATGGCATGCAGGCGTATCGGATCGGGATGGATCTCATGCGCGATCTGCTGATGGCCGCGCCGCAGGACATTTTCATTAATGAATCCATTGCACCGTTAATGCCTTCCGGGCAGGCACACGGCAGAAGGACAGCTGTTGATACGACAATCGGCCTGGAGTCGTATCCGGGCATCGAGCGTCAGGCGTTCAATACGTCGGCATCCTGGTGGACGAATGGTACGATGTATGCCTATAACGATCCGGATATGATTTTCCCGGAGAACATTATTGACGGCTTTAACAAAATGACATTAAATGAAGCAAAGCTGCTTGCCACCTCAATTATTCTGGGCGGTGGACATTGGCTGGTCGGGGACAATGTTCCATTCCTGGCTGATGACAGAATGGATGTTCTGATGAATGAGGAATTGCTTGCTCTGGTGAAAAAGGGCCAGGCAGCCAAGCCGGTCAGGATGACGAATTTTTATCATAAGCTGGAGCATTCGCCTGATGTTATCTATTTGACGGATACGAACGGGGACAAGGTTGTCGGGCTGTCCAACTGGAATATGAATCAGCCGCTCCCGGTATCTGTTGCCTTCAAGGACCTTGGGCTGAATCCAAGCGCGTCTTATACATTGACGGAGCTGTACAGCAAGACGAAGACAGGTGTTTACTCCGGAAGCTACAGCCGGACTCTGAAGCCGGGAGAGTCGGTCATTATCCGAATTTCGGAGCAGTCCACAAGCTGGCCTGCGGAGCCGGTGAATCTGGCGCTTGGCAAGCCTGCGGCAGCTTCGTCAACCTGGTCAGCCCAAACCGGTTATGAGGCATCCAAAGTGACGGACGGAAGCTTGTCGACACGCTGGAGCGCAGAGGGAGGTACGGCGAACAATCAGTGGATTGAGGTCAATTTTGGAGCACAGACAGATGTAAACAGGGTTGTCGTGCATGAATACGGAAGCGGCAATCAAAGTTTCCAGATCGAAACGTATGCGCTCCAATATTGGAACGGTTCCAGCTACGTCGATCTGACCAAGGGGTATACGATCGGCGACCGCAAGGAGTTCAATTTTTCTGCGGTGTCCACAACCAAGATCAGATTGTACGTCAAGAATGCGAGGTTCATTCCTTCCATTCAGGAAATTGAAGCCTATCATGTACCGGGCAATACCGGAAGCATCATTGATCAGGACAACAGCGGGGCTGCATACGAAACCTACTCGGATATCCGCGATGCGGTTCAGCGGATGCAGACATTCACGCTCACATCCTCGGGCCTGCCAAGAATGGATGTCTATCTGTACGAGAGCTATGTCAACAAGGTACCGGAGGATAATCTCTATCTGGATATTGTTCTGCTTGATGAGCATGATAATCCTTCTGAAGTGCTCTTCAGCGCTGCTCTTCATCCATACAATATGCCGGGCACACCGATGCCGTATGCGATTTTCCCTCGTCTGACGGGGCTGGATACGTCCAAAAAATATGGTCTGATTCTCCGTTCCCCGCAGTCGAAGGATGATAAATCGACGAATAATAAATACGGTTTTGCCTATAGCGATGCCAATCCGTACGCGGGAGGCTTTGAGCGGCTGTCCACAGACGGCGGAGCCACCTGGCATACAGAGAGCGGAGGCAACCGTGATCTGATTTTCACAATTTACAAATAATTGCATATCGAAATCTCAAACAGCCATCTTCTCCGCTACTGCTGCATGGAGGGGATGGCTGTTATTTCTTTCGTAGTGTTAAACAAATAATCAGTCTTGCAGGCAAAGACAGCCCGTGTTCCAAAGATTATAGTAGGGTTGGGTCGAGCCGGATCTGAACTGCCGGTTTTTCACACGGCGGACTTGCTCGAGCCTGCCATTCAACTTATCGAGTTAGGCCGCTTCAATCGGTACTGGCGCGGGCTGACTCCATAGTAGGCACTAAAATGCCGGGTAAAGGGGTGAAGCGATACATAACCGAGTATATCGGAAATGGTGGTGACGGACAGCTCCGTTTCGAGCAGAAGATTGGCGGCACGCCGCATGACCAGATTATGATGGTAGGCTTTGGGCGTCAGCCCTGTCTCCCGGACAAACAAGGAGTAAAAGTAAGAGCGCTTGAGATCGCACCGGACGGCCCAGGATTCAATGGAGCCAGGCTCTTCCGGGTGCTCGTTTAAATAAGCCAGCAGCTTGACGATCCGGTAGTCGGTAGGCTGGCGGGTATGGATCACGTTGTACCAGCCCAAAATCCAGGCATAGAGCAGTTGATTGACCATCTCCATCCGGTAATGGAAGGAGCTGCTGTAGACATTCGAGAGGGTAACGAATGCTTCATAGAGCCAGGGATAGGGCTGGAGCGAAAATGCGCTCGGCAGTGAATCCAGCTCCGGGCATTCCTCGGTAAGCGCAAGCGGGTCCATATGAAGGGGCTCTGGCGCATATATAAAGCCGCGGCTTGGTGATAGCGGCCGCTGCGCCTCCCACAAATCACAATAAATATTGTATGAGGAAAGACGGTGTCCGGGCTTCACATGGAACGCATGCGGCTCCCCCGGCCTTACAAATATGAGCGTCTTGCTCTCAATCGGGTAGCGGATTCCATTAACTTCCATCTCTCCTGGTCCATCGTTGAATAAATGAAAGGCAAATACATTGCCGGCCCGCAGCTTCTCGTTGGAGCGGCCCGCATAGAGATAACTCATCGAATCCCCGACATAGGGGGTAAGCTCATTCAGCGTCTTCATAACAATGCTCTCCATTTCATATCGCTTAAAAATATTAGCGGACAAATCATCAAATGAATGGATGACGAAGCAAATACATCATTCCTTAACCATGTTACAATAACTACGAAATTTATGAAAGCGGTCTGCTTTTATTAGCGGATTAATTATCAATATATGAACAAGCTTGCAGCCAGTCCGGATTGTGTATTGGAACCCCGGGCGGTCAGCAGCAGCATACTCGAGAGGATGGAAAAAATGAACAACTTCAAGCTTTGGTACAACGGCCCTGCAGCAGGCTGGGCGCAAGGACTTCCGATTGGCAACGGCAGAATAGGTGCAGTCGTTCATGAAGGGCTGGAGCAAGAGACCTGGAACATGACAGAGGTCACATACTGGTCCGGCAAATCCGAACGGATCACAGGTTCACCGGACGGCAAAGCTGCTCTGGAGCAGATGCGGGAGCCATTTTTCAAAGGTGATTATGCGGCGGGCGACCGTCTGGCCAAGGAATTCCTTCAGCCGAAGAAAGGCAACTTCGGGACACATCTTCGACTGTGCGATGTGGTTCTGCGCTATGGGGACCAGATGCAGTCGGTTGTTCGTGAGCTGAATCTGGAGACGGCTGTTGCAGAGGCTGCATATAGAGGCTCTGATTACACGATTGCAAGAGAGACCTTTGCCTCGCATCCCGCAGGCATTGTTGTATCCCGGATTAAGGGTGACAAGCCCGGAAAGGTGAGCTTTACGCTTCGTCTTGAAGGGCGCACCAAGGAATTTACAGCTTCTCTGGTTGATCCGCATACACTTGTATTCTCAGGACAGGCGCTGGAGGATGTCCACAGCAACGGCCAATGTGGCGTTCTGTGCCAGGGTGAACTGGCTGTCAAGGTTGAAGGAGGTACGGTTCAAAGCAAGGACCAGGAGATTATCATCGAAGGGGCAGATGAGGCTGTGATTTACTTTGCGGTCCATACGGATTATGCGAAGTCGGGCCAGAGCTGGATTGCAGACAGCCGCAGACAAGTTCAGGCTGCACAGTCCAAGGATTATGTGCAGTTGAAAGAGGAGCATCTCTCCGATTATCAGTCCTTATATAAACGTGTAAGCGTCAATTTGGGCAGTTCCCCGTACAGCGAACTCCCGACAGATGAGCGCACAAGACGCCTGCGGGACGGGCATACCGATGATCCGGCACTGACGGCGTTGTTCTATCAATATGGACGGTATTTGACAATTGCCGGCTCCAGAGCAGATTCCCCGCTGCCGCTCAATCTCCAGGGGTTGTGGAATGACGGGGAGGCGAACCGGATGGCCTGGAGCTGTGATTACCATCTGGATGTCAATACGGAAATGAATTATTACCCGACTGAGATCAGCAATCTGGCAGAATGCCATGTTCCGCTGATGAACTATATCGGGCGTCTGGCGGAAGCAGGACGCCTCGCGGCAAAGGATTTCTACGGGTGTGATGGCTGGGTTGCGCATGTATTCTCCAATGCATGGGGCTTCACAGTTCCGGGCTGGGAGACTTCATGGGGATTGAATGTCACAGGCGGTCTATGGATCGCTACCCATATGAAGGAGCACTACGAATACGGACTGGACCGCGGATTTCTGGAGCAGCAGGCGTATCCGGTCATGAAGGAAGCTGCTATCTTCTTCCTGGACTATATGGTCATTCATCCGAAGTACGGCTGGCTCGTAACCGGACCTTCCAATTCGCCGGAGAACAGCTTCTATCCGGGAGCGCCCGAGGAGGGCGCACAGCAGCTGACAATGGGCTCTACGATGGACCAGATGCTGGTGCGGGATCTGTTCGGTTTTGTTTTGGAAACAGCTGAGCTGCTGGATACGGATCAGGAGCTGCAAGCACGGCTGAGAACGGCAATCGGACAATTGCCGCCGCTGCAAATCGGCAGGAAGGGACAACTGCAGGAGTGGCTGGAGGATTACGAGGAAGCACAGCCGGAGCATCGCCACCTCTCCCACCTGTATGGGCTGTATCCGGGCAGCCAAATCGCGCCGAACAAGACGCCTGAGCTGAGCGAAGCTGTGCGCAAGACCCTGCTCGGCCGGATGCAGACAGAGGAGCTGGAGGATATTGAGTTTACTGCGGCCTTGTTTGCATCGGGCTTCTCCAGACTCCATGACGGGGAGCGGGCAGCCAAGCATGTAAATCATCTCATTGGCGAGCTCTGCTTCGACAACCTGCTGACCTATTCCAAAGCCGGAGTAGCTGGTGCGGAGACCAATATATTCGTCGTTGACGGAAATTATGGCGGAGCGGCGGCGATCGCAGATATGCTGCTGCAGAGCCATGCTGGAGAAATTCATCTGCTGCCGGCTATTCCGAAGGCATGGGAGAGCGGTTCTTATGAAGGCTTGCGTGCGAAGGGCAATCTGGAGATTGATGCAGCCTGGGAGCAGGGGGCACTGAGCGGAGCGGTGATCAAAGCTTACTCCTCTACGAACGCTGTTGTACGTGCCGGCGAGACGGTGGTGACATTGGAGCTTGAGGCAGGGCGTGTATATGAACTGGACAGCCGTCTTCAGGTAACCGCTATCGGATAGTTTGATCGTTAGTCCCTTGCCGGACCAGTTCTGAATCACATACAATCAAGCATCATCAAACCTGGGAGGAAACCACATTGAATTCACATATATTGGCTGGCAAGCACACCCTTCACTATGACCGCCCTGCTGCTACATTCTTCGAGGGTGCGCTGCTGGGCAACGGCGGGCTCGGCGTTGTTGTCACGACCCGTCCGGATGCGGTAGCCATTCATTTTGGACATAACAATGTGTGGGATATCCGGATTGAAGAGAATCATCAGGATCAAATCGGCGATTTCGAAAGCCTCTTTACCAGAATGAAGGACATACCTGTGGATTTTGCTTCATTGGACGAGGATGACTGGTACCGGGAATATGTTCAAATGACGGCTGAGAACTACAGCCATCCTTATCCGCGCCCGATGCCGTGTGGTACGTTGGTGCTGGGCTTTGACCGCCGTGAGGCCGAGGTGCTGGGCCACTCGCTGCATATGGACAACGGTTTATGCGAAGTCCATTTCAAATTCGGTGACGGAGAGGCGACTTTGCAAATCTTTGCAGACCAGAATGACGACCGCTTGTGGCTGACTATTAAGAATGCAGATGGTACAGGACCAGCATCACTGTTTAACCGGGTCCGGCTGCTGCCTGATCCGAATACGCCGCAGGAATTGCCTGAACTGAGCGCTGCGGTCGACTTTTCGGCCAGCCAGCTTTCGTACCGTCAGATTCTTCCTTTCTCCGTGAAGGAAGATGCGGGTGAGGCGGAAAGGGCCAAGAACCGGGCTTTCCGGCTGTCTGCAAGGTTGTCGCAAGCTTTTGAACAGAAAGGGACGGAGGAGTTGGAGGCGGGACTGATTCGGGGGAACACTTCGTTTACAGCCTGTATCATGCTTGAAGAAGGGCTGGATACAGAGGTGTCCAAGACGCCGCCACTGCTCCCGGAACCTGATTATAAAGCTTTTACGGAAGCAATGGCGGCATCGGACAGCGTATGGGATGCGTTTTGGTCCCGCTCCGGGGTATCGTTGGAAGATGAGGAACTGGAGCAGGTATGGTACCGGAACCTGTATTTCTTCCAATGTGCGGTGAAGCCGGGTGTAACATGTCCGGGATTGTTCGCCAACTGGAGTTACGGCAGAATTGGATCGGAATGGCATGGGGACTATCACATGAATTATAATACCCAACAGCCTTTTTGGCTCGCCTTCTCCAGCAATCATGCCGACAAGCATCTGCCCTATGTGGATATGGTCGATCACGTGCTTCCGGTCAGCAGAAAGTGGGCAAATGAATATTACGGTCTGCGCGGAGCTTATTTCCCCCACTCGGCCTATCCGGTCGAAATGAACATGATGCCGTATCCGGTCCCGCACTGGGGCTGGGAGATTTGCGAGACACCGTGGACTGTACAAAGCTTATGGTGGCATTATATGTACACGATGGATGAGGATTTTCTGGCGGAACGGGCATTTTGCCCCATAAAGGATGCGGTTCTGTTCATGGTCGATTATATGAAGCGCCCGGATGCGCACGGGGAAGCATGGGGAGATGACCGTTACCACATTTATCCGACTGTTGTGCCTGAGCTGTACGAGTTGACCCCTGGATTTAAGAAAAACAAGGATTGTCTCGTCGATTTGACCCTGACCAAATTTTTGTTCCATGCATTTGGCAAGGCGTGCGCGGTGCTGAAAAGGACGGAAGCGGAGCAGGAACTGCTGCAAGAGGTCAGGGATATTCTGGAGCGTTTCCCGGAATATCCAACGGCCATATCCCAGCGTGGAGAAGTTTTTGTATCTGTTCACGGAGAGGACCCGGAGGCCGTATACAATGTACCAAACAGTATAACTCCTGTTTTTCCTGGCGAGGAGTACGGGCTTCACTCATCACCGGAGGATTACGAGATTGCCCTCAATTCGTATTTGAACCATCGCAATGAAGGCGGCAACGAGCTGGTCTTCTATCACATGGCGGGAGCCCGGCTTGGCCGGCTTGATCTGGAGCGTTTCAAACGCCAGATTGCCTACTGCATGCTGCCAAACGGAACCTGCACCGACAAGCTTCTGGAGGCTGGCGGACGGTATTCAGACGCGACAGCGTTTGATTATATGGCTCCAATGGGCATCTGGTTTGAAAATTTTGCGCTGCCCGCGGTTATTAACGAATGTCTGATGCAGAGTTATAATGGCATTATCCGGCTGTTCCCGAACTGGCCGCTTCATCAGCGCGCAGAGTTTTCCACACTGCGGGCTGTTGGGGGCTTCTTGATCAGCGCCTCTGCAGGAGAAGGAACGGTTAGCTGGGTAGAGGTGCAGAGCGAAGCCGGGGAACCGCTTAGCGTATATAATCCTTGGGGGGATGTCGTGACCTGCATCAGGGAGCAGGGATCACTGTCCTTGTCGGGCAGCATTCTCACAATTGATACCGTTCAAGGAGAGACGCTTCGCCTCGAGCCTGCCTCGGCATCATCACATTAAACTTTCGGGGGTTAGAGCAAGATGAATGCACAGACTGAATATGGCCGCGAAGTGCAAGTACGGCGCGGGCTTCCGAATCTTCAAGCAAGGCGGCAAAGGAATGAACCGATTATAGTCGGATTCCTGGGCGGCTCCATCACGGAGGGCTACGGTGCCAAGGACCCGGATACAGGCTGCTACCGGGCTCTGACCGGGCAATACTTGCAGAATGTTTTTGGCTCAGACAATGTCACCTGCATCAATGCAGGCGTTGGAGGGACGACTTCAACATTCGGCGCCCATCGTTTCCAGGAGCATGTGATGTCCGGCATCAGCAGTATTGATCTGCTCTTCGTGGAGTTCAGCGTTAATGACGGCGCAGACCGTGAAGAATCCATTCGCGGGGTGGAAGGCATCGTCAGACAGTGTAATCGTCTGAATCCGCAGGCTGACATCTGTTTCCTGTATACGGCAGACGATGACAATCTGGGAGAGGGGTTGCCGTTCAACATTGCTGTTCATGAGGAAGTTGCCGCCCATTACAATCTCCCGTCAGTCAACTTTGCGGCTCATGTCCGCGGGATGATTCGTGAGGGAGAAACAACATGGGAGGAGCTTGCCCCTGACCGCACCCATCCGAATGATGCGGGGTATGCTGTCTATGCAGACAGACTCACTACATTTCTTGGCACTGTACTCAGCGAAGAGGCAGTTACAGATGTCCACCTGATTCAAGCTGCGGCAACCGCTCCGCTGGAGGCGAATAATCTGGCATATGCGGCGATGCAGGATATTGCCGGACTGGCAACGCCTGATGGGTTCTCGCTGCGAGATTTGTCACAGGAGCCGATCATGAACTGGCGCTACGACTCCACCCATCTGTTCACCGACCAGCCTGGGGCAGAACTGACAATCGGACTGCAAGTCAAAGGAATCGGCGTATTGGCGATGTGGGGGCCAAAGTCGGGCATATTCGAGTACTCTGTTAACGGGTCGGCGTATAAGCAGGTCAACATGTTCGATGAATGGTGTCTCGGTGCTTATCGGCCGATTATCTCTCAGCTGGAGCTGTATGAAGAGGCACAGTCTATCCGGCTGTCGATCCGCAATACGGCAAGCAAGGATGAGCGCAGTATCGGCAATGAGCTTCGGCTTCTGAAACTTCTGGTTATTGAAGAGTAGCCCATAATAGTTCACATCGTCACGAAAAAAAGCAGCAGCTTGCGAACGGCTAATCGTTCTCAAGCTGCTGCTTGCTATATCCCGTTGTCGGGTGCCTCAATGACACCCTTCTGCGGCAGGCGAATTTGCACCGTGGTTCCAATGCCGGGCCGGCTGAACACGTTCACTCCGTAATCTTCACCGAATTTCAATTTGATTCTGCGGTCGACATTCATAATGCCATAGCCTCGTCCAGGGCGCTCCTGGAGCAGGGATTCGACTGTCTCCTGGCTCATGCCCACTCCGTCATCAATGACCGACAGCACAATATCATCTGCTTCCAAAATGCCTTTAATATGAATGTTTAACCGGTTGTCCTGATCCCACAGAGCATGAACGACGGAATTTTCGACAAATGGCTGCAAGGTAAGCTTCACTGTAGAGTGTGGCAGGATTGCTTCGTCTACAGAATATGTGACGTTCAGCTGACCTTCAAATCGGGTTGTCTGAATGGCAATGTAGCTCTGGGTGAGCTTGAGCTCCTCATGAATCGGAAGGATGCTCTTGCCTTTATTCAGTGAAATCCGGTAGAACTTCGCCAGATTGACCACCATATTCTGAATGCGCGGGTCATTATGCTTCATTGCAAGCGATGAGATAGAGCCTAGCGTATTATACAGAAAATGCGGATTAATCTGGGCCTGCAGCAGCTCCAGCTCGGCCTCCTTGCCCGATATTTCCTTCTGATACACCTCTGTAATGAGATTTTTCAGACGCACGGTCATCTGATCGAAGGCAAAATGAAGCTGGCCAATCTCATCATTCCCCAGATTCCGGTGGCCCGCCGGAGTAAAATCTCCCCGCTCAACACGACGCACCATCTTAATCAAGATCGTAATCCGCTTGCTGAACAGCAGTGCGGTAATATAGATGAGCAGCAGGGCGACCACAATAAAGGCGAGCGAGATCACCAAAATCAGGTTGGAGAATGAACGTGCTTCATGGATGATCCGTTCATACGGGAAAACCGATACAGTCTTCCAGCCGTTTTTGACTGTATTGGAGACGGCAATAGCCTTCTCTCCCTTGTATACCGCATCAAATCTGCCGGCCGGAAGTCCGTTCTCTCCGAGGTCAAGCAGCTTGGGCAGACTTGTATTGAGCATTTGCTTATCCGCTGCCGACAAAATAATGCCGTCCTCGTTCACGATGAATATATCCTTGTCATCCGTCTCCTTTTCCATCAGAGAGTAGATGGCTGATTCGGGAATCCGGAACACCAGAATGCCATAGGGGTATTGAATCTGGTTGTTATTCAAAAGCCTGGCAATCGTAAACATTGCGGGGCTGTTCCCGGTCTGTGGAGTGGACATATGAACAAGGTTGCCGTGAGATTCGCTGAGCAGGTGAAACAATTCGGATTTCCTGGTGGCATCTGTTACCGGATGAACGTAATAATTATCTTTGGGCAACGATGCATTATCCGAATAAATAAAAACCTCATCAAAATCCATGTAGGCCGTTTTGATCGTGTCGATGCTGTTGCCGATGAATCTGTAAGCCTCCAAATAGGAAGGGGTGTCGTCGTATTCGCTGGTTAAATAGCCGGACAGACGGTTATCCAGGTAGATGGAGGCGGAAATCCGCTCATAGCTGTCCAGCTTGTTCTCCAGGTTTTTATTGATTTGTGCTGTTGAGGTTACCATATTAATATAAATTTGCTCCGTCAGCTTGGACTTTGTCAGCTCGAATGAAAAGTAGACGAACAGCAGCATCGGGATGATCGTCACCAGAACGAACACGACAAACATCTTGGAGCGGAAGCTTAAGTTTACAAAGGGCAAGTAAATCCATTTATGATACAAATAACGCACGGTGGCGGGAGCCTCCTTTTAATATCGCATGGAGTTTCGGTATTCCGAAGGGGTACATCCCGCATGCTTGTGAAATACAGAGCAGAAATATGATGTATTCTCATACCCGACAGCCATCGCAATCTCATGAATCTTAAGCTCAGGCTGCTTCAACAGCTGGGACGCCGTCTGCATCCGAAGCTGGGTTATATAATTGAGAATCGTCTCTCCGGTATGTTCCTTGAACAGCGAACGGACATAATTGGGGGAGAGGTAGACATGCTGGGCTATCTTCTCCACGGTCAGCGATTGCGAATAATGCTCCTGAATAAACTCCGTTATTTTTTGTACAACTACTGCATTCCGGTCTGTCTCCTTCTCAGCAATAAGGGAGCATAGCCGGATACAGTATTGAGCCAAATACACCTCGATTTCCGCCAGTGTTGTCAGCTCCGCAACACTCTTCCAATGATCGATCATAAGCAGCTCGGGCTGCGAATGGGCAATCATGGACGAGAAATGCTGCTCCAGCGCAGATAAAATATGAACCGCAGAAGAGCGGATTTGCCGGGGCTGCGAACGTTCCAGGCGGAGCTGTTCTGCAAATTGTCCGATTTGTTTCTCTGCAGGTTGCGGCATTCCTCTGGCGATGGAGGTGCTCAATTCCTTAATGAGCGGATCGACGGCAGGTACAGCGGCTGTTGCAGGAGGGATTTCCTCATATAGAATTACCGCTCCCGTCCCTGCAAAGAACCGCTCCTCCGCTGCAGCTTTGGCTTCTGTATAACGGTTGTGCAGCTCCTCCAATTTCAAGGAACCGCTTCCAAGGGCGGAGATACCAACGACAGCAGTTGTTGTTCCGGCCGCAATACTTCTATTCTGCCAGTTCTCCCAATACGTTCGCAGCAGCAGCCTGGCGGCATAGGCCTGCCCAATCGGAATCTGGTGCACGATAAACCAGGCATGTGGAGGAAGCTTGACCCAAATATCATGTGTACCGGGTATGGCCTCCTCACCCGGCAGCAGCATACGGGGATTGCTTACCGCTTCCTCATTCTTTTCAGACGGCCCAAACATCAAATAGGAGACGGCAAGCAGACCCTCGGCCTGCAGAGAAGGCTGAATAAGCCGCAGTTCGGCTGCAAGTCCGTGCCTGAGCTGGAGCGAAGGTTCATGCAGCAGTTTGAACAGCAGTCCTTCAGACATGGAAGCGGCGGAATGGGCAAGCAGAGCTTCAGAATCGAGTCTGCTTTTCATCTTTTCCATAGTTTCGCCGAGTTCACTTACATCCACCGGTTTGAGCAAATAACCGGACGCTTCCAGATTCAGTGCGGATTTAATATATTGAAATTCATTATGACCGCTTAAAAATATAATTTTTACATTGGCGTTCAATTGCTTGGCCCGGCGGGCAAATTCCAGACCGTCCATTACCGGCATGCGGACGTCGGTTATGATGATTTGCGGCTCAAGCAACTTCATCTGCTCCAGTGCTTCCTTGCCGTTGCGGGCTGTTCCTGCTACCCGGAGTCCCATCGTCTCCCATGGTACATAGTGCTCTAGCGCCTCAAGTTCGATTTTCTCATCATCCACGAGCAGTATGTCGTACATGGCTTATCGCCTCCTGCAAAAATCCGCTTTTTTTAAAAATATAAGTTTTTAAAATATAAGATAGTATAAGTTTCACTTTTATCAACGGGTTAAATTTCTGCGCGAAACGGAGCTTTTGTCTGTTAAAGGATGGAAAAGCTGTTTACGCTTATAATAATATTCCCTTATTATCCCTAGTAATTCATTCATGTTTACCTATGTATCATAGTAAATAATATATCGAAATCCAACAATAGATGTCCAGAAATATAGTTAAAAAGCGGTATCATTCGGTGGATTTTATTATAGAAACAAAACCTTCTGGAGCGTAAGATGATTGATGAGCATTAAAACAAGGTTGCAGCTAATGCATCTATTTCATTATCAAAACAGGAGGAGTGCCTGATGTATCAAGGAAACGCTATCAAAACAGTCAGGGGCACTGGTTTAATCCAACGGCTGAAAGATCAAAAATGGTTATTTTTGCTTATGCTGCCTGCCTTACTTGCGACATTGTTTTTTTCCTACGGTCCGATGTTTGGTCTGTATATGGCGTTTATTAACTATCAGCCCGGGGGCGGAACGTTCTTAGAGCAATTTTTCGGTTCAGAGTTCGTCGGCCTGAGATGGTTTGAGTATTTCTTTACGACTGGTGATTTTTACAGGGTTATGCGCAACACGCTGGCAACAAGCCTGTTGTCCCTGTTCTTCGGATTTCCGGCGCCAATTTTGCTGGCCCTGGTGCTGAACGAAGCGAAACAAGGATTCTTTAAACGCTTTACACAAACGGTTTCATACCTGCCTCACTTTATTTCCTGGGTTATTGCAGCCAATATTATTGTTACTATGCTTTCCTCCGAAGGGATGATTAACAGCATTCTGGTAACGCTGGGCATCATCAAGGAACCGATTGCCTTCCTGCAAAACGGGCCTTTGTTCTGGTGGATTATCGCATTATCGAATATGTGGAAGGAAATGGGCTTTAGTGCGATCATGTATCTGGCCGCCATTTCTGCCATCAACCCTGAGTTGTATGAAGCAGCGAGAGTGGATGGAGCGAGCCGCTTCCGCCAAATGTTTCATATTACGCTGCCATCCTTGCGTCCAACAATCGTGATTCTGGCGATTCTGGCTATCGGGGGCATTCTGAACGCGGGATTCGATCAGCAATATTTGCTGCAAAATAATACGGTTCTTGAATACTCGGAAGTTATCGATATTTATGCTTATAAATACGGATTGCAGAACAGCATGTTCTCCTACGGGGCGGCTGTAGGGATGTTCAAATCGGTGGTCGCATTTATTCTTGTCATTATCGTCAACCAGATTGCCAAGAAAATGAACGATCAAGCGTTGTTTTAAGACAAAAATTGGAGAGGAGCGCTTGAGATGGTTTTGGAAAAATACGGGGATTATATATTTAAGTTTTTTGTCTATCTCTTTTTGGTCGTGGTTCTGCTTACAACGTTCCTGCCATTCTGGAACATTCTAGTTCTATCCTTGAATAGTGCTGGCGACACCGTACGTGGCGGCGTGTACTTCTGGCCAAGGGATATTACCTTTAGCAGCTATCAGCAAATTTTGAATGACACCGAGATTTTGAACGGAATTTGGGTAACGATTAAGCGTACTATCGTTGGTACACCGTTGTCTGTAATGGTTATTACGATGCTGGCGTACCCGCTGAGCCGCAGGCATCTGGTCGGACGCAAAGGATTTAACTTATACTTTATCTTTACGATGTACTTCGGTGGCGGACTGATCCCATACTATATGGTGCTTAAAGCGCTGAACATGATCGATACGTTCTCCGTTTTCATTCTGCCAGGCCTGATGAACGTGTTCTATATGATTATTGTACGGACCTTTATGGAGGGGCTTCCGATAGAAGTAGAAGAGTCTGCTAAAGTAGACGGAGCGAATGATCTGACGATTTTCTTCCGCATCATTCTCCCGTTGACTACACCTGTACTTGCGACAATCGGATTGTTCCAGGCGATCGGACACTGGAATTCCTGGTTTGACTCTTACGCTTTCACGTATAGCAATGACCTGAAAACCTTGCAGGCTGTGCTTGTTAAAATTTTGAACCAGTTCCAGACAGGCGGTATGGTATCCTCGGCACAGATGCTGGCTGATTCCGCCAAGCGTACCGCGGTGTCCAGCGATACTATCCGGATGGCGGCGACGATGGTTGCGACCTTGCCGATTGTCATTGTATATCCGTTCCTGCAGAAGTATTTTGTCAAAGGGATGACACTTGGTGCTGTTAAGAGTTAATATCGTATAAGTTTTGCACGATTAAAAGTAAATAGGGTAAACAACATGGCTGCCGGGGATCTCGGCAGCCATGAAGGGAGGTGAGCGTCGGGCGTTTGCTTCGCAGTTTTGCAGGAATACTATCATGGATTTACTTAGGAGGAATCAGGGTGTCTACTAAAAACAAATGGATGAAAATTAGCCTTGTTGTTGCATTGGTTTCCAGCTTACTTGTTGGATGCGCTTCCAATAAAGGCGACACAAAAACAGGTTCAGATACAGACGGACCGATTACGCTTTCCTGGTTTGATTCGAATACGAAGGGCGAGCCGTTCACCGATGCCGTCGCTCAAGAGATTACAAAACGTACCGGCGTAAAAGTGGAAATTCAACAGCCGACCGGTAACCCGACGGAGAAGCTGAGCCTGATGCTTGCAAGTGGCGATTATCCGGATGTCGTAGTGATGAGCAGAGGGGATGCCTCAATGGATAAATACATTTCCACTGGCGCATTCATTCCGCTGAATGAACTCATCGATCAGCATGGATCTGATATCAAAGAAATGTATGGCGATACACTGATCAAAACCCGCTATACAGACGGTAAAAACTACTACCTTGCCAATTGGTACTCGCTCGACAGCGACCCGGTATTCGGTATGCTGATGAGACGTAATCTGGTGCAAGAGCTGGCTCCGGACAAAGCGGATGGAAGCCAACCGCTGACAACAGAAGAATTCGAAGCTCTGTTGAAAGATTTCAAGAGCAAGCATAAGCAAATTGATGGCAAAGAGTCCATTCCTTTGACAATGAACGGAGAGAACATGGGTGCAAACCTGGGTGCGTTCAAAGGGATTTGGGGAATGAAAACTTATTACGAAAACAATGGCAAGCTGGAATATGACGTGAAAGATCCGAAGTACCGTGAAATGGTGCTGTACATGAACAACCTGTACAGACAAGGTCTGATTGAGAAAGAATTCGCGATCAGCAAAAAGCAAACATGGGAGCAAAAGTTGGCTGGAGGACATGTCTTCTCCACTGCAGGCGCTTTCTGGGATCCGGGTAACGGTAATACCGCTCTGAAGAAAGACGGCGGCGAGGAAAACCAGTTGTTTGCTTATAAAGTGATTGCACCAGGCGTTGATCCTGCACAAACAACGTTCGGACCGAGAAGTTCCCTTGGATGGGATGCAATCGGTATTACCAAGAACAACAAGCATCCTGAAGCTACAATGAAGCTGTTCAACTTCCTTGCAAGCGAAGAAGGCCAGCACTTGCTGCTGTGGGGTCTGGAAGGCAAAGACTGGAACCGTGTAGACGGCAAAAAAGTTCCGAACGAAGAACTGCTGCAAAGTTTTAAGGACAACTGGGACGATGCTGTGAAGAAGTCTGGCGTGCGCAAATGGCTGTGGTTCATCAAGAACGGTCTGGATACCGAAGGCCAGCCATATGATATGACGGTTAAATATGAGCGTAATGAAGTTGATAAGCATGCAATTGCAAGTCTTGGAGATTCCACATGGGATACGGCTCCATACGACAACCTGAACCCTGACGGCGGTACGCCAGAGGCTCTGATTGCACAGAAAGTAAAAGATATTATGGATCAAAGCGTGACTAAAGTGATTATCGCACCAAGCGAAAAAGAAGCTAACGCAATCTTTGATAAAATGCTGGAAGACATGAAAAAAGCTGGCGACAGCAAAGTTGAAGAAATTATCAACAAGAAATATGAAGAGCGCATGAAGCTTTGGTCTGCCAAAGAATAAGGAGGTAAGGTAAATGACAGAAGGCAATATCAGAATTGACGTTGAGCAATCGTCTTCTCTTCTCCGTCTGGATAATGGAAGTGCATCTGTCCAGTTCGATCTTCAGCAAGGAACTACAACCTATACAGGAGCAAATGGCACCGAGGTTCGCGATGCATCGGTTCAGTTCAGATGGCAGGGACGCATGGTCGGCACCCGTAACTATCAGAAGCATACATTGACCGGAACGCCTGCCCAGGTAGAGGATGGCTTTGGCAAGGGCCTTCATGTCACGATTCTGCATGAAATGGAAGATGCCACCCTGCCATCACTTTTACAGCACTGTTTCCTGTATGAGGAAGGAAGCTTCGTCCTGATCCGGGCGGAGCTCTCCAGCTCCGAGCAGTTGAAGATCAACCGGTTTGCCGTCATTCAGTCGTCTTCTGTCATTACACCTGCCGAAAGTTCAGGGGATGATGACCTGACGGTCCTGCGTGTGCCGTTCGATAACGACAAGTGGGTACGCTATGCGGCGTACACCCTGCCATGCGAGACGGAGAGCTATGAAGCGTCTGCTATCTACCGCCGGGAGAGCCGTCAGGGAATCGTTGTTGGTTCTCTGACACATGAGCTGTGGAAGACAGGCATCCGGGTAAAGGGGAACGCTTCCGGCCAGATTGAAAATCTGGAGGTGTTCGGAGGAGCAGCTTCCGAATTGACCCGTGATTCCCTGCCGCATGGCTACGTTACCGGCAGCAAGATTGTATCGCCGCTCGTGTGGCTTGGCTTCGACACGGATTATCGCGACGGGCTGGAGGCATTCGGACGAGCGAACGCAGTCGTTGCGCCTGCGCTGGAATGGAAGGAAGGCGTCCCGTTTGGTTGGAACAGCTGGTCTGCTGCGGCAGACCAGCTGGATTACGACCTTTATACGGCAACAAGCAATTTCTTTAAAACGGACGTACCTTTGTTCCGCAATGAAGACAAGGTCTATGTCAATTTTGACTCCTTCTGGACCAACCTTTCGAAGCAGCAAATCAAGGATGCGGTCGAGCTTGTCCATAGCAACGGCCATAAGGCGGGGACCTATTGGACTCCATTTGCCTTTTGGGGAGGACCAGCAGAGTTTGACCGTGAGGTAGAGGGGACAGAAGGGCGTTACACGTATAAAGACCTGCTGCTTCGGGATTTGGAAGGTGAAGTGCTGCCTGATTTGGACGGCGGTCTGGCGATTGACCCGACACATCCCGGCACCTTGCAGCGGATCGACTGGTACACGGATCGATTCATAGCCGAGGGATTTGATTATATCAAGATGGATTTCATGGGTCATGGCGCTTTGGAAGGAAAGCACTATGATTCCGCGATTACGACGGGCATGGCTGCCTACCATTTCGGATTGTCTTACTTGGAAGAACGGTTGTCACCTGAGCGTGTTGGGCGTCCATTCTTCATTAATCTGTCCATCGCTCCGATATTCCCGCATCAGTTTGCACATAGCCGCCGTGTCTCCTGTGATGCGTTTGGTACACTGCATGATACGGAATACATGCTCAATTCGCTGAGTCATGGCTGGTGGCTGAACGATTCTGTGTACCGGTTTAATGATCCGGACCACTGCGTGCTGTACAAAAGCTATAACCATGAAGCAACAACGAGGGAAGAAGGCAGAAGTCGCCTGAATGCCTCGGTCATTTCCGGAACGGTATTTTTGCTTGGGGATGACTATCGGGTGGAGGAGGCTGCATCGCGTGCCAGAGAATGGCTGTCGAATGAGTCTGTCCTTGAGGTTGCGCGTCTTGGCAAAACCTTTGTCCCGGTAGAAAGCCCGGTCCAGGAAGGCTCGACAAATGTCTTTGCCTTGCATGAGGACCAGCATAAGGTCTATGTAGCTGTCTTCAACTATAATGCCGCACAGCCTGCTGTCCGCAATATTGATTTGCAGCGGCTTGGACTGGATGCTGGAGCAAAATATCGGATCTTCGATCTGTGGGAACAGACGGATAAGGAAGGACAAGGCAATCTGAGCGTGGATTTGGAACCCGCCCAGTCAAAGCTGTTCAGAATTGAAATTAAGAACTGAGAGGTAGGATGAAGATGAACGCATTGAAAATGAAAACTTTCAAAATGGTCATCGCCTCCTTGCTGGCTGTACTGCTGCTGCCCGTTACCCCGTTTTTTACAACGGGGAATGCGGCGGCGGCAGAGACAGCTGCCTTGTCTTTTGAGGCGGAGGCAACGATTAATACATTGACTGGAAATGCAAGCGCTAGCAATTGTGAGGCCTGCTCCGGCGGAAAAAAAGTAGGGGGCCTGTATCAGGGCGCTTCTCTGCAATTTAATGATGTGGTTGTTCCTGAAAGCGGTGTATACAAGATGACCGTATCTTATCTTTCAGGTGATCCAAGGCCTTTTTCTGTAAGCGCTAACGGCGGAGAACTGGAAACATATAATCCTCCGAAGATGGAGAATTGGGATACTGTCGGCCAATATACACTTGAAATTCTGTTAAATGAAGGCGCTAACACAATTCTGATCAGCGACGGCGGCGGCTACTCCCCGGACATCGACAAAATTGATTTGGCATTTGCAGGCGGAGATTCTTCCTCTGCCAACTACGAGGCTGAAGCTGAAGCGAATGAACTTTCAGGCAACGCGAAAGTTTCTAATTGTACAGCTTGCTCAGGGGGCAAGAAGGTAGGAGACCTCTACGAGGGCTCTTCCGTGAAATTCAATAATGTGCAGGCTGGTACAAGCGGCATCTACAAAATGACGGTGTATTACATATCCGGCGATCAGCGGCCTTTTTCTGTAAGCGTTAACGGAGGGGAATTGGAGAACTTTAACCCTCCCAAGACAGAGAGCTGGGATGTGGTCGGTCAGTATACGATTGACATTCATCTGAATCAAGGCAGCAACACAATTTTGATCAGCGACGCAGGCGGTTATTCCCCGGATATTGACAAGATCAAGATTTCCTATGAAGGCGGCTCCAATCCTGGACCGGGTGACGGGGAAGACGGGGATATCGGTACCCTGATTAGCGAGTCCCAATATGGCGGTGTGACCATAGCCAAGTACACGCAAGGTATCGTTGCTTCAACTGGAAAATACAAGGTGCAATATAACACGGCAACCGGCTTTGCGCAGTATACGTGGGGCGGCAAGGTTATAGCCAAAGGTGTCACAAGCGGTGTTCAAGTGGACAGCCTGGTGAAAAACACCGATTACACGACGCACCAGCTCGATGCTCAGCCTCCGGTATCTTTCCGGGACGGCATTGGCAAAGGAATTGAAATGACGGTTGTGAACACCAAGGAAGGTCTTCCAACCATGAAGCAAAAGTATTATTTATATGAGAATGCAGACCATTTCCTGACGGAGACGATCATTGAGAATGATACGCCTATCAGTACGAACTATCTGGCACCTATTATCGTAGACAGAACGGGTGCAATTGACATTGGCAGCTATGATGACAACCGGGTGCTGGTGGCACCGTTCGATAACGACATGTGGTCCAGATACCAGTCCAAGTCGATGAATACTTTCCTGAATAACGATCATTACATCAGCTCGGAGCTTACAGCCATTTTTGACAATACGAGCCGCAAAGGATTGGTTATTGGATCGGTTACCCATGATACGTAGAAGACAGGCATCTACTGGAGCGGCAACAACAACCGTTTGAATAAGCTGAATGTATATGGCGGCTTCTCTTCAGAATCTTCGACTCATGACAAACTTGAGCATGGCAAGGTAACGGGTACAATCGTCAAATCTCCGAAAGTGATGGTCGGCTACTATTCCGATTATCGCAATGGTATGGAAGCCTATGGCCGTGCCAATGCTGAGATTGCGCCGCCACTGGCGTTTGGTGAAGGCATTCCTACTGGTGTTCCATTCGGCTGGAACAGCTGGGGCGCGCATGAGCATAAATTGAGCTATGATATTGCGATTCAAACTTCTGACTATTACAAGGAAAAGCTGCAAAACAACAATTTTATCAACAATGGTGATGTTTATATTAACCTCGATTCCTACTGGGATAATATGAACGATGAGCAGCTCGGCAACCTGGTTAAGCACATTAAAAAGAATGGCCAGCGTGCAGGCATTTACTATGCTCCATTCGTTTATTGGGGCGACAACATGGAGCAGGAAGTCGAAGGCTCCGATGGTAAATACACCTATGGGGATATCGTACTTCGTGACCATGAAGGCAATGTATTGCCTACAGTTGACGGTGCATATGCAGTGGACCCTACCCACCCGGGAACAAAACTGCGGATTGACTACTATATGAACCGTTTCATGTCCCATGGTTTTGAATTTATCAAACTGGACTTCCTGACCCATGGCGCTTTTGAAGGTGTTCATTACAACAAGGATGCTCATACAGGAATTCAGGCTTACAATGAGGGCATGGCCTACGTCAACGAAGTGCTCGATGGCAAAATGTTTGTCAGTGCTTCGATTGCGCCGACGTTCCCAAGCCAGTATGCGCACAGCAGACGGATTTCCTGCGATGTTGACGGTACGATCGGCAAGACCGAATATCAATTGAATAATCTGACCTACGGCTGGTGGCAGGATGGTACGATCTATCACTACACAGATCCGGACTACATGACCCTGTTGAAGGGCGAGACATTTGAAGCGGCGCAATCCCGCGTGACTGCACTTGCCATCTCAGGTACACTTTATTTGGGCTCTGACGATGTCAGAAACACAAAAGCACAAGAGCTGATGGAAAAACTGATGACCAACCCGGCTGTCAATAATGTTGCGAAGATCGGGAAAGCATTCCGTCCGCTCGAAGGCAACACAGGCCAGAGTGCAGCTGATATGTTCCTTCTTGAAGATAAAGGTGCTTATTACGCGGCATTGTTCAACTATGCGAATGCTCCTGCAGAGCGTACATTGAGCTATACCCGTGCCGGTATTCCGGTTGCAGACAAGTATACTGTTACCAACCTCTGGACGGGGGAAGAGAAGACGCTGAGTTTTGTTGATATGCAAAGTCAACTTAAGGTGTCTCTGAAAGCTTATGAATCCGCTCTATATAAAATTGTACCTAACAACAATTATTATCCGAGCGGCCCTTCATCTGCTGGAGGCACAGGAGGACAACCGGAGGGACAGGGAAGCAAGCCTTCCCTCCCAACGGGAATTACACCGGCTGCAGGCACCAAGCTGGAATTGACCAGCACACTGAAGCCGAAGGAAATTGCCAATGGCCACCTGCTTGCAGCACTGGATGTGGACAAAGCACTGGCAGAGCTGAAGGCAGCGAAAGAGGGAACGGACAGCTTTATTGTTCATGTTCCTGTGGATAAAAGCGCAAGCCAAATTACGTTCGAGCTGGATACCCGCATCGTGAAAGAAGCGGCAGCAAGGGGAAGCAAAAAAGCTCAATTGATTGTTGTCAGCAGCCTTGGCAGCTACAATCTGCCGCTTGATGCAATCCAGCTGGATAATATCAAGCAAGTTAAAGTAACGCTGGGCAAGAAGGCCGGAGAAGTAAAGCCGGCGCTTGCAGAAAGCGGATTTACAGCACTTGCAGGCGTTTCTTTTGAAGTTTCTCTGATTGATCAAGAAGGAAAAACGTCAGAGTGGAAGCCTGCCAGCCCGGTCTTTGCAGATCAGACGTTTGCTGCGGGCAAACTGGACCCTGCTCAAACAGCCGTATTAAAGCTTGCTGCATCGGGTGTGTGGACGCCAGTTCCTGCAACTTTTGCCCTCCAGCCGGACGGCAGCTATTTCGCAGTTGTTCATCAACTGGGCAGTGGCGACTATGCGCTTGTGCAAGGGGACAAATCCTTTGCTGACCTGCAGGGCCACTGGGCGCAGGCTATCATAGAGAAGCTTGCTTCCAAAGCGCTTGTGCAAGGCACAAAGGCGGATGCATTCACACCAGAAGCTCCGGTAACACGCGGACAAATTGTTCACCTGCTAGTTCGCGGCCTGGGCTTGTCTGAATACCAGGGGACAGCATCCTTTAAAGATGTACAAGGAGCGGCGCTGCAAAATGATTTGAACGCGGCTGTTGCCGCTGGTCTGGTACAAGGGTATGCCAACGGACTGTTCCGTCCGGAGCAGCCGGTGAGCCGTGAAGAACTGGCCGTAATGTTCTCGCGTGCGATCGCTCTGACAGATCGGATCGACACTTCCGCGAATCACAACCAGCAGCTGCAATTCAAAGATGCCGGGGAGATCAGCAGTTGGGCGATCCAGGCTGTGCAAGATGGAGTGGCAGCAGGATTGTTCAAGCATGACAGCAGTCTGAACCTTCGTCCTGGCGATCAGGCCAGCCGTGCTGAGGCAGCTGCGATCCTGGACCGCTTCCTGCAAGCAGTGAAGCTGGCAGATTAAGACCTTAGCCAATGTACAACCGCAAATTTTCATAGTCATCTGAAAGCCCAAACAGAACCGATCATCAAAGAGCCTTCATCTCCCATACAGCGGAGGTGAAGGCTCTTTGCCTGGTATACTTTCTTGTAATATCCCTCTGGACGGTTATTTGCGTTAGCTCTATAAGCCGTTAAATTGAAGAAGATTCTTGTCTTGGAATCGTGAATGATACCGTCGTGCCCGCCCCGGACTTGCTGATAATGAGCAGCCCTTTGCCGTAAAGCTGTATCAAACGGCGGTTTGTATTGAGCAGTCCGATGCCGCCCTGGCCTTGGCGCGAAGGGTTCAACAGTTGCTCTGCCATTTGTTCCTCCATACCTGCACCGTTGTCTATAATCTCGAATAGTGTATCTCCGCCCCGGTCAGTGATGCGAATGACCAGTTTGCCCCCGCTGAACTTGCTCAGGAGGCCATGCCGGACGGCATTCTCGACCAGCGGTTGTATGGTCAGCGGCGGGAGCATAAGCTCAATACCCGGGCCGATATCCCATTCAATATGCAGCCGTTCTCCGAATCTTTCTTTTTCAATATACAAATAGGCATGTACAAGCTCCAGTTCATGGGACAGCGGAACGAGCTGCTTTGCATTCATAAAGTCGAAGCTGATGCGCAGGTATGAGGTAAACGCATCTCCAAGCCTGCGCATTTTTTCGGAATCGATATTGCTCAGCGCCATAATGGAATTGAGTGTATTGAACAGGAAATGCGGCTGAATTTGCGCCTGCAGGTAGGCAGCCTCCATACGCAGGCTGTCGCTTACCGATTGTTTTAATGCCGTTAATGACCACACCCGATAGCGCAGCTCCAGAGCATCGACAGGCTTGGCAACGTAATCATTGGCTCCCGACAGAAACCCTGTATAAATGTCTTCTGGCTGGTTCCTTGCGGTCAGCAGCAGTACCGGCAGCTCGGAAATTGTAAAGCGTTCACGGACAATCCGAGTCAGCTCGTAACCGGACATATGGGGCATCATCACATCGGAAATCAGCAGGTCCCATTGCCGGGATGCAAGGAGCCCTACAGCTTCAACGCCAGACATGGCTGTATGGATATGGTAGTGCTCTGCAGGAAGAATGCTGAGCAGCACCTTCAGATTGACAGGGTCATCATCAACCGCCAGTATATTCAGCTTCCCTCCCAAAGCAGTGGATGTGGTATTCTGCAAAGTTGTCCATATGCCGGACAAAGCTGCTGCATCTTGATGTATGATTCTTCGGGAAGTGTCCTTCACGATTACTTCTTCCTGGGAAGCTGCAGTCTCCACAGTCTGTGTGGCGTTCAAATCAGCTAAAGGAAGTGAGAATGAGAAGATGGAGCCGTTACCGGGCGAAGAATCCATAGTTATTGTTCCTCCATGCAGCTCTACAAGCTGTCTGCAAATGCTTAATCCAAGTCCAAGCCCGCCATTGCTTATTCCCGGATAGCCCTGTTCATACCGGTTAAATACGCGCTCCCTTGTATCGGCATCCATTCCAGCCCCTGTATCGGATACGCGGATAACAGCCTCATTTCCCCGGACTTCGGCGGTAATGGCGATCGTCCCTTCGTCTGTAAATTTGACGGCATTATGAATCAGATTGAACAAAATCTGAACGAGTCTCTTTTCATCGGCCAAAACAGGAGGGAAGGTCTGGCCAATATCCATTCGGAGTGTGAGCGGCTTCCCGTCAGTCATAAACGCGAGCATGTCCATTACGCCGGAAGCAGCGGATTGAACTCGTACCTGTTCCTGTTGAAGCCTGATCTTTTGATCCTGCAGCTTGACCACATCGAGCAAATCATTGACCAGGAATGACATGCGGCGGCTGATTGTAATGAGCAGTTCCAGATCCTTGAAGCTTTTTTCATTCAGTGACTGCTTCTCATTTACGGCAATGGTCTGGGCAATGTTGATAATGCCGTGCAGCGGTGTTCTCAGTTCGTGGGACGTATTGGCCAAAAATTCATCTTTTAGCTTATCTGCATGCTGAAGCTGTTCACTAAGCCTGGCTTTTTCCCTGGAATTCCGGAAGTACTGCTTGAACCAGTAAACGGAAAAGCCGATAATCGACGCTAAAATATCGACAGGGTAATAGGTGCCCTCCACAGCGCCGATGTTCACGAAGATCCCCCACACGACACTTGAAAAAATGCCGGTGGCCGCAGCGAATAAATAGACCGCATCCTGTTGGTTTTTGATGATCATTTTCGCAATGAGATAGACGACTCCGATTATTGGCGGCAGATAGAGCAGGATTAAGATGTTATAGACAAAGGCTGTATAAAGTACAAAATCGACTGGCGTCACCAATACAACGAAAGAATAGACGCACAATGCTATACGGTATGACTTGAAGGCCCATCCTGGCTTTTCATATGCCGAGAAGCTTGTGGTCAGTAAAATCATGAAAAAGGATAACCACAAATAGGACAGCAATTTGATTTTAAAAGCCCAGGTGTAGTTGATCGGCAGCCACAACAGCAGAATGGAATCATGATCGGATACGACGGAAATGCCGGCACAAATCAACAGCAGCAAGAACATGAGAAATATGTTTTGCTTCGGATTGAAGAAAAACAAAATCCCGGCGTATAAGCCATGAAGCAACAGAATAACAAAGGCGATTAGCTGGAATCCGAGGGAGTACATCCGTTCTGTATCAATTGTCGATTGCATGCCAAAGCGGATCGAATGGGTGATTCCTCCGCTGACAGGGTTATCGAAGTTGGCTGCACGTACAAGCAGTTCAATTTCCCTGTGGTCTCCGGCAATGTAGCTTGCCGTGTAGGATACCGCCTTAGGCTCGTAGTCCGCCTCATGTGCTGCAAGCAGTCCAAAACTTGGATCTGAAATGCCGTTGATTTCGACCTGGGAAGCAGCTTCAATGGGTTGAAACCAGAAGTAATAAGGCTGATGAATTTCCTTTCCGACCAGAATACGGAGCCGATAGGTGCCATATCCGTAAGATCTGTCCTTTATTTCTGAAAAGCCGCTGCTCCAGTCCCCGGGCACTTGAATATGGGAGGGGGCTTTAATTTGATTTGCCAGCGTGTCATGATGGGAGATAAATTGCTCCGGGTAAAACTCCCATTCCCCATTCAAATAGACAGATCGGTTGCTCTCAAAGTCCCAACTCCTCAGGTCGAGTATGCCTTGGGATGCCAACGGCTGGTCCGGGATGGCATTGGCTGTGAACCACAGCCATCGCAGCCCAAGCAGAATAGACAGAAATAGAATAAAGAAGATTAACTGTTTGAGGCTAAAGTACCGGTTAAGTGGGAATTTTATCATATTCATTTAATTCGGCATTTTTAAACGTATCCCTTGTGTTATGCCATTGAAATGAGGAATTTGATGAAAACAAGCCCGTTTCCCTGATTTCAGCTTCAATCGCGGAAATGGGGGAGACAGGCCGATTGTTTGGAGAGTTAGCCGTTTGGATGATTAGGCAAAATCAAACGCGGCTAGATTCTAAAGTCAACGGAATCCGTCCGACTGTCAGGGTCATCTTCGGAGTCAGCAGATTCTTGTATTTGTTCCAATCTCGCCTGTTCTGCTTCCCGGGCCAGCCGGGCCTGCTCCACTGCCGATTTGGACAGTTCCTTTTGCTGCCCGAAGGCTTTGGCCGCTGTTTTAAGGGCGAAGGCGTCCCGGGTCTCCTGGTCAGGCATGGCGGCCTTTACCTGCTGCGCCGCCTGCAGGTCAGAATGCTGCGTAACGGCCTTCATCATATTTTGTGCCTGCAAGGTGAATAATGCCTGATCCGGCTCCTGCTTCTCTCTCGCCTCTCGCTCCAGCTTTTCAGCCATTTTCTGCTGCGTTTCTTCAAGCTCTTTTTTACGCTCATTGAGCAGCTCCTGATTTCGCTGCTTTTGAAGCTCGGCGATTTTGCCCTCCAGATCCTGGATAGCTTTCGCTTTGCTCTGGGCATCCTGCTTGCTTTCCTTGACGTCTGAAATCTGCTTTTGCAAATCGGCTATCTGCCGGTCCAGCAAGGATGATTGGCTTGAATTGCCGCTTGCCGGGGCAATCCGGCTTACGGCGGATACAGGTTGAATTTTCATGGTGTCAGACTCCTTTCTGATTGGTATTCGTTATTTTTATTATCGGAAAAAGGGGAATGAATTTAAAGCCGCTTTATAGTCGTCAAGAACCAATTACCAAAAATTGCTTGACTTTTTTTGAAGCACACCTTTAATATAGACGATAACAATAACGAGAGGGGGCCGATTTATCATGACAGCATGGAACAATTATCTGAATATAACCGCATATGAACCTGTTTTAATCATCGGCCCCGCACGGGCGACATGATAGATTGAGGCCGAAGCCTGCAAGGCGGGGCCTTTGTATTTGCGTATGGAAGGTACGGGAATCGATAATCTATGATCTGCGTGAGAATGCCATGGACGATGAGTCTGTGGCATTTTTTGTTGATATAAGAAATTGCAGCGCGTGACAGCCAGCGATTCTTATATTTCTGATTCGAAACGTCGCCCGGACTGCCAAGGACAGCTAAGCCGTTTAACCTTGTGCAGATGGCGGGGCTGATTTGCAAGCCATAACGAGAGCAAGGAAAGGAATTATAAATTATATGTCTACTTATCTTCATAAAGTTAAACTTCCTGCGGGAGATGTTCAGGTGTATGCAGGGCCTGAGCTGTTCAGTACGCTGGATTATAAAATATTTGAAATGGCCAATAACAATCTGCAAATTCCGGGTATTCAATTTATGAGCTATACACCGGACGTGCATGTAGGCGTCGGAACCTGCATCGGCACAACAGCGGTGTGGAACAACGGGGACGGCTATGTATCGCCATCCATTGTTGGCAGTGACATCGGCTGCGGGATGCGGGTCCATCTGACCAATCTGCACAGCAGCGATCTGAAGGATGTGAAGCTGCGCCGCAGACTGGTCAAGGCAATCGGGAAGCTGCTGCCGATGGAGTCCCACCAGCGTGGACATTTCTCGGATAT
Organism: Paenibacillus pinihumi DSM 23905 = JCM 16419; assembly: GCF_000422505.1. Classification (GTDB taxonomy): domain Bacteria; phylum Bacillota; class Bacilli; order Paenibacillales; family Paenibacillaceae; genus Paenibacillus_D; species Paenibacillus_D pinihumi. Next base: position 310,699 of record NZ_KE383867.1, read on the forward strand.
TCGCCTAGAACATGTGGTGAAGAAGGGGCTTCATGGACTGCCGGGCAAATATGTGCCGGACAGCTATACGCCGAAGAAATCGACTTCGCTGACACATGTGGAATCCGGGAAATTTGCATTTGATGAATCTGTGCTGGATGCAATGCCGGAGCAGGCGATTCACCGGGCGCACCGCCAGCTTGGTACACTTGGGGGCGGCAACCACTTTGTCGAAATTCAGGCCATTGAAATTGCCGAAGAACAGCGCGCTGTCGCTGAAGCATGGGGACTTGTCGACGGACAGATTGCTGTGATGATCCATTCCGGCTCGCGCGCATGGGGCGGGGCGGTCAATCAGCTGTGTACGACTGCCATAAAGAAGACAATGGGCAGGCTCGGGCTGGGTACGGCTGATCCCAAGCTGGTCTTTGCGCCGCTGGATCACCCGGACGGTATGCAGTACGTGAATTTGATGTACTCGGCTCTCAATTATGCTGTTGTGAATCGTCATCTGATTGCCTATGCGGTTCGCGAAGCATTTCGTGAGGTAATGGGCAGCGGCTGCGAGCTGCGGACGCTGTACGATCTGATGCACAATTATGCCTGGGAAGAGCATCATGACAAAAGAGGATCTGTGTTCGTTCACCGCAAGGGAGCAACCCGGGCTCTGCCGGCAGGACACCCTGACAATCCCAAGCCTTATATGGCTACAGGTCATCCGGCGCTTATTCCGGGCTCGATGGGAACAGCCTCTTATCTGATGGTTGGACGGCCGGAAGGCGAAGCCAACTATTACTCCATCTGCCATGGAGCCGGAAGGATTCGCTCGCGGTCAGCAACGAAGAGGCTGGTTACGGTGGAAGAGTTCGCCGGGGCGTTAAAGGTCGGCACCGATGATGAGATCGTCGTCAATCAGCTTTCGCTGGAATCGATCATTGACGAATCGCCGCAGGCTTACAAGAACGTGGACGATATTATTGAAAGTGTAACGGGAGCGGGACTGGCGGATGTCGTCGCCAAATGCAAGCCGCTCGCCGCTGTGAAGGGAGCAAAATAAAGTTTGGATATTTGGACGAAGATAGAGGATTGGAAAGAACACGGTGAATCCAAGGAGCAGACCAGTGCTGCTCCTGCAATCTATAGCTATACGGAAGCGGCGAATCAGCGGATTGACAGATATGAAATCTATGCCCAGGTAATCGACGGTATTGCAGAGGCACTGATGGCTCGGTACGGCATCCGTTATGAGCTGTATTCCAGCGGTGACCCGAATATGGAATACTGGAAGCTGCTTGAAGAGGATGTTCGCCGGCCGGACAGCGGAGTTGAGCATGTGGCCAAAATTTTCGACAGGCTGGAGGAGAAGACCTTTGCCTATGAAGATAATCGCACAGAGCCGGAATACAGTGTTCACCGCTCGGTGCATAACAATGTATTCGCTTATCCGGCCTGGGGCGTTGCACTCGCCCGTGTTCCGGTCTTCCGCGAGCATGGCATCGGCAGCGATGACTATGTATTTGCGGTTGACGACGATAAATTACGCGCCTTTCTGGGCAGTGTCAGAGCCAGACAGCGGGAGCAAAACATGCGGCAGGTAACGGTTTTTACCGATACACGTCACGGCATCAATAGTGAGCTGGAGCCGATTACAAGGACAATTGGACGGGATGAAGTCATTTTGAAGCCGGAACTGAAGCAGGAGATTTTCCGCTCCCTCGACCAGTTCTTCGCTGCAGACCGCACATTCTACCGTACCTATAACATTCCATACAAGCGTGGAATTCTGCTCTATGGACAGCCGGGCAACGGAAAGACGACGCTTGTCAAGTCGATTGCCGGCAGTGTTCCAGGGCCAGTGGCTTACTGGCAGATTACCGAGCATACGTGCAGCGAGTCGGTGGAGGAAGTTTTCAACGCCGCTGTGCGTCTGGCGCCGATGGTGCTCGTTATCGAGGATATCGACTCGATGCCTCAGGAGGTCCGCTCCTTCTTCCTGAATACACTGGATGGAGCAACTTCGAAGGAAGGAATCTTCCTCATCGGGACGACCAACTATCCGGACAAGATTGACCCGGGCTTGATGAACCGAGCCGGCCGCTTTGACCGCTCCTATGAGATCGGACTGCCGGATGAGGAGCTGCGCGTACAATACTTAAAGCTGCGCGGCTTTGATACTTTTGCAGGCTCAGAAGGGGTCAGCGAAGCAGCACAGCTGACCAAGGATTTCTCGCTGGCGCAGCTTAGCGAACTGTATGTCAGCGCGGCGCTGGAGTGGCATGAGGGGCAGCCTGTCCACGTTGACAAATTGGTGCGGAGCATGAAGGAAGAGCTGGATAAAGGGCGCAAGGGAAAATGGATGAAACCCGAGGGCCGTCTTGGATTTTATTGAGAATAAAGGGAGTGTAAGCTAAACTGGTGTTTATACAGACATGCCTGCTGAAGCGTATCTTGGGGATTAGCTATGAAATTGCATCTTAAATTCCATAGGGCGGAATTTGGTATGCATGATGGAAAATTCAGCTATTCAGAGAGGAGATCGGGACCAGTATGAAAGCTGTATTAGTTGATGAGGTGTCAAAGCGTCTTGTTATCGGAGAGACCGCGGAACCCAGTCCGGGATCAGGGGAACTGCTGGTAACGGTTAAGGCGACTGCACTCAATCGTGCAGATCTGCTGCAAAAGCGCGGGCTATACCCGCCGCCTCCGGGAGCCTCTGATATATTGGGGCTGGAAATGTCCGGTATAATCGAAGAGATTGGGCCAGGGGTAAGCGGCTGGTCCAAGGGGGATCGTGTCTGCGCCCTGCTGCCGGGAGGGGGCTATGCCGAGCGTGTTGTTATTCCGGCAGGCATGGCGATGCGCATTCCATCGTCCTTCACCTTCGAGCAGGCTGCCGGTGTGCCGGAAGTATTTCTGACGGCATACTTGAACCTGTTCATGCTCGGCGGACTGAAACAGGGAGACACCGTACTCATACATGCTGGAGCGAGCGGTGTCGGTACTGCAGCTGTACAGCTGGTTCGCGAAGCAGGTGCAGCCAGCATTGTGACAGCTGGGACCGAAGCGAAGCGGAAGGCCTGCCTTGAACTGGGTGCCGCCCATGCCATTGATTATAAAGCCGGGCCGTTCGCTCCCATTGTTAAAGAGCAGACCGGGGGAAAAGGCGCGGACATTATTATGGACTTTATCGGAGCGTCCTACTGGGAGCAGAACCTTGCTTCTCTGGCTGTTGACGGGCGACTGCTGCTCATCGGCATGCTGGGCGGCGCGAAGGTGCCGGAAGTGAATCTTGGTGTGCTCCTAAGCAGAAGGCTTCAAGTAATCGGAACGGCATTGCGTTCCCGCTCACTGGCAGACAAGTTGGATCTGACCCGGCGCTTTGCCGAATTCGCCCTTCCCCGTCTGGAGGACGGCAGGCTGGATCCTGTTATTGACTCTGTATGGGACTGGCAGGACGTGGAGCAGGCTCATGCTCATATGGAACAGAATCAGAATATCGGAAAAATTGTGTTGCGTGTAAGCTCTTAAAAGTATATAGAAATAGCAGGAGTTAAATATTCAGCATGAAAACAGCAGCCCCATTGGCTGCTGTTTTCATGCCTCCCACTCTTTCCGCTTTATAGTAAGTTCCGTTTTCTTGAACAGCTATGCCATCTGCCGGGTCGACATTGTGAATCTGATACAACCGGGTGCCTTTCTTGTACCTGTTGGAGAACAGATTCGGCAAGCCGCTTCTTTCTTTTGTGGATTGCACTTTAATGACTCCGATTTGCTTGCCAATATCATTAACAGCCTCGTTTGTCATCCGATAAACACCGTGATCCCAGGTAACCACATCAAATGCCCAGCTTTGAAGTTGTTCTTGGGCGGAGTCTGAGCAGCCCGAAAATACAAAGGTTAAGCAAAAAAATAAAAGCAGGCTTGTCTTTTTCATGCCACCCTCCCCCTTGAATTTTTTTGGGAGTTTTATAAATACGACGTTTTGATGCAAATTTATGTTGCTCGCATCAAGCAGCATCATTTGATTTTACTATTCTTCAAAAAAAGGTTGAACATTTAAATAATCGGTGTTAGTATCTTAATCATACAATTCCGCTTGGAATAATATACTAATCTACCGGATAACCGGAGACTTCCACTATTGATGTGAGAAGTCTTTTTTTCGTTAGCAGGCAAGGCACCGGAGAGCTGAAGAGAAAGCCATTAATTTAGAGTTTCTGCGGTCAGGAACGGACACGAGAGGAGAGAAGGCTTATGTTTCGCAGTCCTTTTCGCGTATTTGACATTCATGGACATCTGCCTTACCGGCTTGTGCTTGGGGGAAAAAGGCATGAACTGGTTAGCCGCTATGGGGCCGAGCGAAGCGAGCGGATGCGGCTGACGTGGGATTTTCAGGAGCTTGCCATAGAAAATCAGCACAATGAGACGCTCCCGCTCATTGACCGCTGGGTGCAGGAGCTGGACAAATACAATATTGCCGGATTGAATTTTTTGACGGCACTGGACAACGACAATATGGCGGATCAGATATCCCGTCATCCCGGCCGTTTTACCGGATTTGCGTACCATTCGATTGAGGATGAGGGTGCTGCGGAGGAGTTGAAGCGGGCAGCAGATGTATTGGGGCTCAAAGGCTACAAGCTGTTTGGTCCGCTGACAGGCATCCCGTTTGACGATCCGTCACTGGATCCGGTATGGACAGTACTTGCCGAGCGCAAGCTTCCTGTGCTCATTCATTTCGGGCTTCTCGGCCATGCAGGCGGAATTGTTCATCATCCGAATATTAGTCCGTTGGCGATCTTCAACACCGCAAGAGAATACCCGGATATCCCGTTCATCATTCCCCATTTTGGCGCGGGTTACTTTCAGGAGCTGCTTCATCTGTGCTGGAGCTGTCCGAACGTCTACGTGGATACTTCCGGCTCTAACCAGTGGGTCAGATGGATGCCTTACGAGCTGACGCTGGAGACGCTTTTCCGCAAAACGTATGAGCTGATCGGGCCGGAGCGAATCGTATTCGGCACAGACTCTCTCGGATTTCCGCGGGGTTATCCTTACAGGTACTTGCAGGATCAGGTCCGTGTCTGCCGCGATTTGCGTTTTGGGGAAGGCGATATTGAAAATATCTTTGGCAACAATGCCCGCCGGCTGCTCGGATTGCACACCTTGCACAGCACGAACACACAAATATCCGAGACGGGCGGTTAATTGTACAGATAAAAAAACGGATAGAGACAAAGGAGAGGGTTCGGGTGAGAAGGAGATCATTGTATACCTTAATGACAACTTTGCTGCTGGGGGCTGTAATGCTTGCGGGCTGCGGCGGGGCAAACGGCGGCGGGAATAAATCAGACAGCAGCGGACCGGTCAATTCATCGGCTGAAGGGAAAAGCAACACTTCCGCCTCGACAGAGCAGCCGAAGGAGGTTGCGATTGAATATTGGCAGTATGAATTCCCGGCGAAGGTGGAGCTGATCAATGAGCTGATCAAGCAATTTGAGCAGGAGCATCCGCATATCAAGGTCAAGCAGACGAACTTCCCTTATGACCAGTACAACCAGAAGGTGGCGACGCTCATTCCGGCTGGCAAAGGTCCGGATGTCATCAATCTTTATTATGGCTGGCTGCCGAAATATGTGTCCTCCGGCTATTTGCAGCCACTCCCGGAAAGCGAGTTCCCGGCTGCTGATATCGAGGAGCATTTCTTTCCATTCGTTGAGACAGCCAGGCTTGGCGGAAAATACTATGCGCTGCCAACAGGCGTGCGCACGCTCGGCCTCTATTACAATAAGGACTTGTTTACCAAAGCCGGACTTGACCCGGCGAAGCCGCCGGCAACATGGGAGGAGCTTGTCGAATATGCCAAGGAGCTGACGGAGACGGACAGCAAAGGGCAGTTTGTTATTGAAGGCTTCGCCTGGGAGCCTGGTTCCCAACTGCACCATTGGTTCCGTGACGGCCTGCTCTACCAGGCAGGAGGCCAGGATACGAGTGAGGACCGGAAACGGATTTTATGGAATGAATCTCCTGCCGGACTTGAAGCATTCAAATATTTGATCGATTTTGCCAAGGAGCATAAAGTCGGGATTAACGGTTTCTATACGGATGACGCCAACGCGTTCAAAACGGGTCATGCAGCCATTAATGTCGACGGATCTTACCGTCTTGGCTCGCTGCGCAAGGATGCGCCGGATTTGAATTATGCGATTGCGCCGCTTCCGGCTTACAAAAACAAGTCTACCCAGGCTTCATTCTGGGCCAATGCAATACCATCTACCGTTAAGGATGAAAAACTGGCAGCTGCGACGGAATTTCTGAAATTTTTAACGAGCAAGGATGTCCAGGAGCAGTGGGTGGACAAAATCGGCGAGCTCCCGGCCCAGAAGGAAGTTGCACTGCAGGACAAATATATTCAGGATGAATTCCTCGGCGCCTTTATCAAACAATTGCCGGATGGCCGTGCTCACTTCTTCATTGATGAGACACAGGAAAGAACGCTGTTCATTGAAGCCGTCGACCAGGTGCTGCTTACAAACGTGCCGATTGAGAAGGCTTTCGCTGATCTGGTCGCTAAAACACAGAAGCTGTATGACGATTACTGGAGCAAGCAGGGAAGCTAGTTGAAGAGTGGCGGCAGGAGCCATCAGAAATAAAGTGCGGCTCTCAACAGGTACGCTATTTCTATTGAGGAATCAGAACAATTCGGGGTTAGAAAGGAGGGAATACATTGGAACAGGCCGAAGCCGCCTCGTCAAGCCGCAAATTAGCGCTGCCTGTCTGGCGTCCGGGACTCAAGACGAAGCGCTATCTGTTTATCTATAGCTGTCTGCTCATACCGCTGCTCTTTTTTGTTATCGTGCGGGTGCTGCCGATCTTGTATTCCTTCCATGTCAGCTTCCGCCAGTGGGATCTGTTATCGCAGACCAAGCCGTTTGTCGGGCTGTCCAACTATGCGGCCATATTTCAGGATGAGGTGTTTGTCCAGACGATCTGGAACACGTTGATCTATGTCGTCGCCGGCGTCCCCGGACAGCTTGCAGCGGGGCTGGCCGTTGCGCTGCTGCTTCAGCGCATCGTCCGTTTCCGCAGCTTTTTCCGCACCATCTACTTTATCCCGTATATTACCAGTGTAGTGGCTGTGAGCTGGGTGTTCCGCTGGATTCTGATGAAAAACGGGGTAGCCAACGGGCTGCTTTTGGAGCTAGGCTTTTCGGCACAGCCCTTTCTCTATTCACCTTCGCAGGCTGTCTATTGGATCATTATTGCGGTAATCTGGCAAAATATCGGATTTCAGATGTTGGTATTTCTGGCAGGGCTCGAAAATATTCCGCGCCTCTATTATGATGCCGCCTCTATTGATGGGGCGGGCCGCTGGCGCAAATTTATTCATATCACCTTGCCGCTGCTCAATCCGGTGCTGCTGTTCTCCGTTGTTATTGCCAGTATTGGCTTTTTGCAGACTTTTACTCAAGTGCTCAATATGACAGGCGGAGGCCCGCTCAACTCGACGAACTCAATTGTGCTGTATATTTACAACCGTGCCTTCAAGAGCTTCGAGATGGGGCAGGCATCGGCTGCGACGGTCGTACTGTTTTTGCTCATTTTGACACTGACGATATTGCAGCTAAAGGTGCTGAACCGTAAAGTGGAGCATTAGCAGTATGTGGCTGGCTAATTGATGTCAGCGACGGGTCGGCAGAACTGCCCTGGAAGCAGAAGTTGGAGGCTGCCGGAAACAGGCAAGATGAAATTGGGAAGGAGGGAGCAGATGAGCAAGCCAGTGCAGCCGGGGCTTTCATTTAAGGGGAAAACGGGCGTTCCGGGAGATCGTTATGCAATCACTTTGATCAGTTACATCCTTCTCGCATTGGGTCTCGTCTTCATGGTGTTCCCGTTTTTGTGGATGATCGCGACATCACTCAAGTCACCTCAGGAAATTTACTCGCTTAGTCTTATTCCTTCGGCTCCGGCATGGGATAATTATTCGGCCCTCTTTAGCGGCACAGCCTTTGGCAAATGGATTGTGAACAGTTTTATTGTAGCTGTGCTGACGACGATTAGCGTCTGCTTTTTCGATACGGTTATCGGCTATGTGTTAGCGAAGTTCAATTTCCATGGCAAGAAAATTATTTATCTGCTTATTCTAAGCACATTGATGGTACCGACAGAAATGCTGATTATTCCCTGGTTCTTGTATGCGGCCAATCTTGGCTGGGTGGATACGTACTGGGGCGTAATGTTTCCGGGTATCATTTCAGCCTTCGGCATCTTCCTGATGAAGCAGTTCATGGAGTCGGTGCCCTCGGACCTTCTTGATGCGGCACGGATTGACGGAATGGGCGAGTGGGGTATTCTGGTACGTATTGTGGTACCGCTTGTCCGTTCGGCTGTAGCGACCTTATGCATTTTGTCCTTCCTGGGGAGCTGGAACGCCTTCATCTGGCCGCTCATTGTGACACAGACAGAGGAGATGTTCACCATTCCTGTCGGAATGGCCTTCTTCTCCAGTGAAGCCAAGGACAGCAGCAACTGGGTGCAAATTATGACGGGAGCTGCTGTATCGGTGCTGCCGCTCATCATCGTCTTTCTGTTCTTCCAGAAGCAAATTGTCCGCGGGATCGCCACAACGGGGATGAAATAAAACAAGCGGTGAGGATGTTCAGCCAAAGGCTGCTTCTCACCGCTTGTTGCTTTTTTACCGTAGTGTGCCGGGTCGACGGTTACTTGCTGCCTCGGATAATCCCGTCAATAATCCCATACTCTGTGGCTGCTTCAGCATCCATGAAGAAATCCCGGTCTGAGTCCCGCTCGATCCGCTCCAGAGGCTGCCCGGTCCGCTCCACGAGAATCCGGTTGATCTTCTCCCGCGTCTTCAAGATCCAGTCGGCATGGATCATAATATCTGATGCCTGCCCCCGTGCGCCGCCCAGCGGCTGATGAATCATCACTTCGCTGCTCTCCAGCGCGAAGCGCTTGCCTTTCGTACCGCCTGCCAGCAGCATGGCCCCGAAGCTGGCTGCCATTCCTACACAGATCGTTGAAACATCCGGCTTCATATATTGCATCGTATCGTAGATGGCAAACCCGGCTGTCACCGATCCGCCAGGACTGTTGATATACATTTGAACGTCCTTATCCGGATCATCGGCTGCCAAAAACAGCAGTTGGGCTACTACCGCATTCGCCATATCATCATTAACCTCGCCGCTTACCATAATAATACGGTCCTTCAACAGACGGGAGTAAATATCATAGCTCCGTTCACCGTTTCTGCTTTGTTCTACGACATAAGGAATCAGGTTCATAGTTATACGCCTCCTTCAAAAAAATGATTATGTCCTGTCCCCGGCAACGGTTGCGGTATCTGTTTGCGGTCAGGCAGCCAAGCAGGCTTGCGGGGCGGATGCAGCTTTGCGTTCCCGGGAGGCGTGATTACGCAGTACAACAACAGATGCAGCCGGATCAAGCCGGTCATTGTTCATTAATTGCACAAGCAGTCCGGTATTCTCGAGCTGAAGCGCGGCCGAATATGCCTGCAGCAGAGAGAAGTCAGCAGTCTCAATCGGAGTTGAGGTTTCTGCTTCATCGTCTATCCTGTCACCATCCGGCACACGGGACAATGCAGAGCGGGCGCGGCTGAGAGCAGCCTTTACAGCACCTTCTGTTGTATTCAACAGAGCCGCGGTCTCCGGTCCTGTGAGGGATAATGCCTCCCGCAGCAGGAACACGGTTCTCTGGAGAGGTGAGAGGCAGGATATCATCAGCTTGAGTGCGTTTTCCAACTCCTGTGATTGCTCCATTGCTTTCCAAGGAGCGCCGGTCTCCTCTTGGTGAGCCGCAGCCAGCTTTAGAAGATCCTCATAGCGGGCGCTGCGCCTGACCAGATCGATCCATTGGTTCCGGGCAATCCGTTTCAGATACGCGCCAGGATTCGGATGCGGCATCTTCTGCTGAAGCAGGTGAAGGGCCTTCAGAAAAGTATCCTGAACCAGATCCTCTGCAGCATGCCTTGAACCTGTCAGCCCCGTGCAATAGTGCAGCAGGTCAGCGTGAAGCTGGGCAAGCTTGTCGCCTAATAGCGAATCAGCTGTGCTACGCGTGCTTATATTGGGCAATGCTTTCATTACCGGCACCTCCGTTAGCCTTAATCGGATAGTTTCATATCCTTTCTGTACTTACGATATGCGCCAGTCCCAGCGAGAGCGGCGGCATCCGTTGTTTGTTGTCTCCCTATAGTATAAACGAATAGGTGGAGCAAAAGGATACGGCAAGGATTAAAGATTCCTTCATCTTGCAGCCTGCCCTAGAACGGACATAAAGCGTCTATTCATCAAAAAATCCCCCGGACCAACGGCCCGGAGGATTGAAAGGATTTATTCATTAAGCTCATCAAGCTTATTTTTTGAGGATCAGTACGTCTCTGCCTGGAAGCTCCAGCTCGCCTTGCAGTGTCTCGCCAGTCAGCATGTTCAGGAACGTGCCCTCACCCGGATTGACTTTGACCGCTTCGGCATTGTGGTTCAGGAGGAACAGCAGATCTTCGCCATTCTTTGTACGTACAGAAGCCTCTACACCCGCAGGAGCTTCGATGATCGGCTTGATGCCGTGATCAGCGCACAGGTTGGCAACAAGGCCTTTCAAGAAAGCATCATCCGGGCTGGAAGCAATGTAGTATGCTTTACCTTTACCGAACTTGTTCACCGTAGCAACCGGCATGCCGGCATAGAAATCTGTTCCGTACTCGGCAAGCACCTCAGCGCCTTCGGAATGAATCAGATCGCACAGAATGCCGCACTCGTAGCTGCCGCTCAGTTTGCCCCACTCTTTATTGAATACAATCTGATTGGACTGCTCAGGCAGCAGTGCATCGATTTCCTCAGCCCAGATACCCAGCAGCTTGCGCAGCTCTCCAGGATAGCCTCCAGTTGTTACGATATCATTCTCGTTAACCAGGCCGCTGAAGAAGGTTGTAAGGAACGTGCCGCCTTGCTCTACGAATTGCTCCAGCTTCTTGGCATAGCCTTCCTTCACCATGTACAATACCGGTGCGATGACGATATCATATTTGCTCAGATCATCTTCGACACCGACCATATCGGCTTGAATGTTTTGATCGAACAATGCTTTATAATATTTATGCACTTCAGCTACATAATCAAGCGCAACGGACGGCCCGCTAGACAGGTTAACCGCCCAACGGTTTTCCCAGTCGAATACGATACCGACTTTTGCTGGTACACGGGCATCCAGCAGCGAATCGGACAGCTTGTGCAGCTCGGCTCCAAGCTCTGCAGACTCTCTGAATACACGGGTGTGCTCGTGACCAACATGCTCAATGACAGCGCCATGGTATTTTTCACAAGCGCCAATCGAGCGGCGAAGCTGGAAGAACAGGATCGTGTCAGCACCGCGAGCCACACCCTGGTAGCTCCACAGACGCATAACGCCAGGACGTTTCAGGGAGTTGTACGGCTGCCAGTTTTGCTGGCTTGGTGTTTGCTCCATGATCATAAACGGTTTGCCGCCCTTAACACCGCGCATCAGGTCATGCGACATTGCAGTCAAGCTGATTGGTGTATCGAGTGCGGGGTAGTTGTCCCAAGAGACTACATCCAGTTCTTTTGCCCATTTGAAGTAGTCCAAATCCGGATACAGACCCATCAGGTTTGTTGTAATTGGAACATTAGGAGTATGGCGCTTCAGCGCTTCATGCTCCATTTTATAGTTGTCGAGCAGGCTGTCGGACTGGAAGCGGCGGAAATCAAGGGAGATGCCCTGGAAGTTCGTGTTGTCCAGGCCCCATTCTTCGCTCAGCTCGCTTGGAAGGACGATTTCTTCCCAATCATAGAAGGTATGCCCCCAGAATTTGGTGTACCATGCGCTGTTCAACGCATCAAGGGTGCCATAGCGCTCTTTCAGCCATACACGGAATTGTGCAGTACAGTTGTCACAGTAACAGTAGTCGCTGAATTCATTGTTGACGTGCCAGATTACGAGTGCCGGATGGTCTTTATAGCGCTCGCCCAGCTTGTCCGCCATTGCAGTCGCATATTTGCGGTAGGTCGGGCTGTTCGGGCAGGAATTGTGGCGTTTGCCGAATTTGCGTTTGCGACCCTGAATGTCGACACGCAGGACGTCCGGATAACGATGGGCCATCCAAGCCGGATGTGCGCCAGTGCTGGTTGCCAGACAGACATAGATTCCGTTTTCGTGCATGCGGTCCATCATTGCATCGAGGAAAGAGAAGTCATACGTATCTTCGCTCGGCTGGTTTTGCGCCCAGGAGAATACATTCAATGTTACAACGTCGATGCCTGCAAGCTTGAACATCCGGACATCTTCATTCCAGTCTTCTTCGCCCCATTGCTCCGGATTGTAGTCGCCGCCATACCAGATTTTCGGCAATTTATCGTTAATCAACATCAGCACATCCTTTTGTGTTAAATTTAAAGTATAATTATATAGTCTTATTGTATGTGTTTGACTCGCCGCTATAAATATAAGATTAACGAGATGACGTATAATAATACGGAACACATAAATTATGAAATACATCCAATAAATATCATTCATCAAGGCTCGTTCCGAATCAAAGCAACAGTTTTCGGGCCATTCCTGTATGATAGATGCTTTTTCAGGAGGACAATGATGAATCTGCCCAATCACCGCCGCATAATCTTTTCCGCTTCCGCTGAACAGTCGCTGCCGCTCTTTGTGGAGAGTATCGGCATCAATTTCGACCAAGAGCCCATCACCCGTCCCGATGGCTACCCGCTATATCATTGGCTGCAAACGGAGGAGGGGGAAGGCGCACTGACTGTCGGCGGGACTACCTGGCTGCTGTCTCAGAACAGTGGCTTGCTGCTGCCCCCGGGGATGTCTCATCACTATGAAGCAGTATCCCCGCAGTGGCGGACGATGTACCTGACTTTCGATGGAGCCGCGGTGTTCAGTCTGCTGGCCTCCCTGGGTATGAACGAAGCGAGTTATTTGCGCTGGGAAAAGGATTCACCCTGTGACAGCCTGCTGCTGCAGATGCTGGAGCGGCTGGAATCGGTCGAGGATATGTTCGGCCTGGAGGCATCCGTAGATGCTTACCGTTTTCTCGGCACACTCAGCAAATTCGGACGGCTTCACCAGAACTTTTCCGTCTCGCGCAATATTGATAAAATTCAGCCGCTTGTGCGGTGGATGGAAGTCCATTATCACAATCCGGATATTGGGCTTGATGATCTGGCCGACGTGCTGGGCATTTCCAGCCGCTATTTAAGCACCTTGTTTAACCAGACTTTCGGGATGTCGCCCTATGTTTACTTCATTAATGTGCGGCTCCGAAAGGCAAAGGAACTGCTGGCTGGCAAGGAAGAATATACGGTGACCCGGATTGCCGAAGACGTCGGCTTTCGGGATGTAAGTCATTTTGTCGCAACCTTCCGCCGCAGTACAGGCATGACGCCTGAGCAATTCCGCAAGCTTCATTAAATATAACAGTTAGCTTATCAACGCCGTGTGGGCGACATGACGTCTCATTACAGACTTCATGCCATCCAAACGGCGTTTCTTATGATGCCTGGCCTTTCGTCATCTTTCGAATGGATGACATCCAGAAGGTGAGGAATCGTGCCTCTATTTCGGGGAAGGCTGACTTTTTCTGTTCTTTCGTCATAACCCGGACGGAAATTGGGTAATAGTGAATATCCCGGGGAGTGAATACGGAAGATAAGAGAGAGGTGCTTGATGATGAAACTGTCAAATTATTATAAAACATTGCTGAAATGGCTCGTTACCCTTCCGCTCATCGTAATGGTCGCATTGGATGGTCATGGAGGAGGGGCCAAGGCTGCTGTTCCGGCTAATCCGGTCTCCGAGCAAAATGTAGTTTATAGCGGAAAAGGCGCAGTTGTCGGACTGGCCGACGGACATACGGTGGAGATCAAGTGGGACGGAAGGGGAGCCACCGCATTCCAATTTGGCCCGGAGCTGTTTGATGCCATCGAGGCCATGCCTGAACATACTCGAGCCAGGTTTGAATATACAATTGAACCGATTGAAGGCGACGATGAGGTTGTTCAGTTGATTCTGGTTTCCATAGTAGAGGAGAAGAAGACGAAGCCAATTAAATAACGATTTAATCCTGGCTGCCCCGTGATAATTTCGGTGGCAGCCGCTCTTCGTTTGCAAGCTTGATCATAATTCTGCTCAGAAAAAAGGCAAAAAAGATTAGGCAAGTCTACGATATATATTGTTCAAGGCTTTGTCTCAGCAGTCCCACAACCTGCTCCTGAAGTGAGGCGGGCGCAATAACCTTAACCTCCGGGCCGTACTGCACAAGCTTGCGGGCCAGAAAGGACATTTCCTCGTAAGGCACATGGCCGCGCCAAACCTGGTTTTTGACAGCCTGAAACAAACGGTCATCCTGTGCGATTCTTGCCCCCTGCTCTGTAAATTGAAGCTTCACCTCTTCGCCTTCACGCTGCTCTTCGGATGCCAGCCATTCCTTCAAAGAGGGCAGCCCGGGCATCATCTCTTCTGTGATAGATGCGTTTTGGATGCGGTCTGCTCTGTAAAGCAGGATCCTTTCTTTATGAAGCGCGGGCATATACCAGAACCCGTTCTCATAATAGAGTCCCACGGGGAAAGCATATACTTGTCTGCTGCCGGATTTGGATTGATATTGAAAAGCCAAAGCTCTTTGCTCCATAGCAGCCTGCAAAATTTCGGTCGTATAGGGCGCGTATTTCTCCACCCGTTGCTGTTGGTAAAAGGCGATATAGTTGTGCATCCGGTCGATGGTGTCTTGAATATCCTGCGGCAGGCTGGCGTAATATTGGGCTGATAAATGGCTCCTCACCGCTGAAAAGGGAAAGTCACTGATCTTCTCCAGCACTTGCAAGCTGAGGAAGAGTCCCAATGCTTCAGTCTGGTTGAGCTGCAGCGGGGGCAAAATCCGGTTGGGCAGCGCCCGGTAGCCTCCGTGAGGTCCCTGCTCCGTATAGAGTGGAAAGCCGATTTGCTGCAAATAGTCGAGATCGCGCTGAATCGTCCGCACGGATACTCCAAAGCGTTCAGCCAGCTCGCGGGCTGTAAACTTTTTGCGTGAATCAATAATTTGCATCATCGCTATTCTGCGCTCGTTCATGATACGCTCCCTTAATTACGTCATATTATGTCATAAATATAGTTTAACCTATATCTTAGAAGGGAGCGATACTGAAATGAAAAACAATAAAGTCATTTTGTATATTGCAATGAGTCTGGACGGGTATATTGCAAAGCCGGACGGTTCAGTGGAATGGCTGTTCGATGTAGAAGGCGATGGAGGGGATAACGGTTACGAGGCCTTTTACAGTACCATTGATACACTTGTGATGGGGCGGTCTACGTATGAGGAAGTATTGAAGCTGTCGGATGAATTTCCGTATAAGGGCAAGCCGGTATATGTGTTGACGAGGTCGGAAATGCCTGCTGATCCGAATGCTGTGTTTACAGATGAAGCCATTGATACTCTTGTTCACAGATTGAAGGAGTCGTCCGAGGGGGCGATTTGGCTGGTCGGAGGCGGTCAGCTTGTCAAAGCATTTCTGGAGAAGGAACTCATGGACGAAATGCAAATTGCAATAATCCCCAAGCTGCTTGGCGAAGGCATTCCACTGTTCCCTCAAGGAGTCACTCCGGCCACTTTTACAATGAAGAAGGTTGCCCAACTGGGCCATATTGTGATGATTGATTATGAGAAAAAATCATTGTAATTTACACCCGAAAAAACCGTAAGGCCGAATTCCGGCTTTACGGTTTTTTTTACCGTTCCTGGTAGATCATCATACCTGACTGCTGTAGTTAGATCACCGGATAATTGAAAACGTAACGGGGATTTGTATAGTATGGCGGACGGGGGCCAATCAGCGGCATTGACCAGGTAAAGGGATTATTATCGTAGCGCATTTGAACACGGTCATTCGTTTGATTAATGAGCAGAATGTGAACTTGAGGGTTGAAGTAAAAGGGTATCATGCAAGAGCTCCTTTGCTTTTTTTCCATGTTACGCGCGTCCTGCCGGTTCGGAGCAAGTACCGGGTATTAGAAATTTTCCCTGTGGTTCAAGCACGGCTAATGCCTATCTTTCATATGGTAACATCAAAACAATGCCCGGGAGGCTGACCATGGACGACAAGGAGAGACTTGAACAAATTCGAGCGTATCAGCAGATGTTTGACGAGCATAAAGTAACATCCCCTTACCCGATGAATGCGAATTACGGCATGATTACCAGCTATATGGATACGCCGCTTATTGCGCCGGAGCAGCGCCAGCTTCGCCAGCCGGGGGTGGAAGGGCTTATGGTCCCTTGCCCGATAATTGAGAATCCCAACTATTGCGGCAGCGGTAAGCTGACGGGCAAGGTAGCGCTTATTACCGGCGGAGATAGCGGCATGGGAGCCGCGGTAGCCATCGCTTTCGCCAAGGAAGGGGCGGACGTAGCGGTCGCATACCTGGATGAGCATGAAGATGCCGAGCGTACCCGACTGAGGGTAGAGCAGCTTGGCCGCCGCTGTCTGCTGATGCCGGGGGATCTGCGTGACAAGAAGCAATGCTGTGCAATTGTGGAGCAGACCCTGCATGTCTTTGGCAGGCTTGATGTTTTATGCAATCATGTGGGGATTCAATTCCATCAGGAAAGTCTCTTGGATATTACGGATGAGCAGTTTGATGATACTTTTAAAGTCAATATATATTCTCATTTCTATACGACCCGCGCAGCATTGCCTTACTTGAAGGCTGGCAGCTCGATCATTAATACATCCTCTGTTGTGGCTTATAACGGTGAAAAGAAGCTGATTGATTACACGGCTACCAAAGCTGCCAATGTCGGCTTCACCAGAGCGCTTGCCAGAAGCATTGTCGGCCAGGGCATCCGGGTAAATGCAGTTGCGCCAGGACCATTCTGGACGCCGCTGATTCCGGCCAGCTTCCCGGCGGATGTGAATGCAACCTTTGGCACCGATTCGCCAATGTCCCGTCCAGGCCAGCCATTTGAGATTGCGCCCACTTTTGTCTATCTGGCCTCGGATGATTCCCGCTATGTAACCGGGCAGGTGCTTCATGTTGACGGTGGGCTTTCGATGAGTTCATAGGCAACTCTGCAACGGATGCGCACGCTATTGAAAAGAGCTGTCCTATGCTTCTCGCATGGAGGACAGCTCTATTCGAGTTTAAGCTGCAGTGCATCCTATATTTAGTAACAGCTTATTGATATCTTTGTTGGCTGTAGGAGCTTTGATTGGACTGGTTAATTGCGCCGTAGCTCAATTGAGACTGGGATTGCTGGATTTGCTCCAACTGCTTGCAGATCTGAGTAGCTTGCTGCATTTGCTGCATCGCCAATTGATGTCCGTGAAGCGCGTTCTGAATGACTTGTACAGCCTGGCGCTCACGCTGAGCCAGCGCATCCAGTTGCGCAGCATTTTGCTGTTCTTGTTGAAGTAATTGTTGATAATTTTGGCTGGCTTGCTGGGTTTGGTTCATCAACTGGTTAAGAATTTGTTCGCATTGCTGAATTTGATTGGAGATATTCTGATTCACGGTGTAAGCTCCTTTAGAAGTTTTTTGAAGCGGTCTTATTCTGCCTTCATCAAGCTTTTTTATTCCTGCATTTGGATATCGGATTAAAAAAATTCACCTCTCCGCTGAACCTCTGTTATACTCGGTTTAATAACCATAAAGGAAGTGTGTCCGAATGTCAGCGTGGATTCAGCATTCCGTCATCTTTAATTTGAATCATGCATCAGGATCAGAGGAAGAGCGCCGTTTTCTGGAGGATGGGAGAGCGATACTTACGCAGATTCCCGTCGTCAAAAACTTTCAGGTGTATCGCCAGGTCAGCCCGAAAAATGATTACGCTTTCGGTTTTTCTATGGAGTTTGCCGATCAGGCGGAGTATGAAGCATATAATGCGCACCCGCTTCATGTGCAATTTGTACAGGAGCGATGGGTGAAGGAAGTGGAGCGGTTTCTGGAGATTGATTATAAGCTTTAAAGCTTGGTTGTTGGCGGAGTTTCAAAAGAAATGCGACAGCCCTCGCGTGTACGGTTTGTAATCATGGTATTTGTAAAGCGAAGAAGCAGGAACAAGTCCTGCTTCTTCGCATTGGTTTTATGTTCATTTATTAAATCAAAATCGTCGGTCCTTTAACAGCATCCCGTACAGGCCGTGACTTCTCAAGGAAGGAGATCAGTTCGTCATTGAATTTTTGCGGCTCATCGAACATAATGCCGTGTCCGCTGTCTTCGAATTGGACAAGGGTGGATTTGGGAATTGCCTTCACGAGAAGCTGCCCAAAATCCGGCGGGCATATCTTGTCCTGCAAGCCCTGGAAAATGGTGACGGAGCAGCGAATGTGTTCAAGGTCCGTACGCAAATCTTCATCCCTCAGGGATTCAGCAACCCGGACCGTGCCCCATGCGGAAGCCTCAAGGCCCAGTTGATGAAGCCAGTCTGTAAAGTCATTGCTGACGGCATTGAACAGGTTTGCTTTATGAGCCAGGAACTGTTTGCCGAAGTCCCGAAGCATCTTCGGCCGGTCCGTAATAACCGCTTGAATCTGGTCGTTCATTTCTTTATTGGTCATGCCATAGGGATAGTCAAGGCGTTGGGTAAACACCGGGGCGGCAGCGCCGATCAGAGCGAGCTTGCTAATCCGGTGTGCGTGATGGCGGGCCATATAGCGGATCGAAATGGCTCCTCCAACAGAAAAGCCGATCAGCACTGCATCCTGAAGATCAAGATGATCAATGACGGTGCGCAGGTCATCGGCCATGCGGTCATAGCTGTATCCCGACGCGGGAGCGTCAGAGCGTCCGAATCCCCGCTGGTCAATTCCAATACATCTGTAGCCTCTTCTTGACAGCATCGTAAACTGGTATTCAAACATTTTGTGGTTCAACGGCCAACCGTGCATGAAGATCAGGGGAGTACCGGAACCAATATCCTCTACGTAAAGCTTCGCATTGTCTTCCATCTTAATATAGTGTCCCATATACATTCTCCTCTCTTAACCGCGTTGTACGTCTCCTATATTCCTTAACCCGCAGCCTGTTTTTAAATCAGTTTCATATAGAGGGAAGGCCATTGGCAGATGAACCGGGATTTTACGGCAGTGCAGCATGAGGAGCGACAAGGGTATGAAAGGCTGAAGTGAAATCATAGATTATACATTTAATAGTCGTAGTGCCCGTTGCTTGGTTGGCCGGATGGCCATACTAATTGGCGCAGCGGCAGCGGACCGGGGATTCAGGCTTAATAATTAAGGCGGAATTAGAAGTAGAAAGAGAGGAGAAGAGCGGAAGAAATATGTGTTCAACTGCATTCCTGCACAAGAGCAAGTCTTCAAATGGAGGGATCAGGAGGAAATTACAGTCCTGTTTTTCCCGCCGTTTTTAGCGGCATACAAATAAGCGTCCGTTCCTTCAAAAAGTTGTTCCTTGGTGAGCGGTGCTGCATAGCCTTTCAGGCCGATACTGACGGTTACTGCCTTTCCGTTCAGTTCCCGGTGATGAAGCTGGGACAGTTGAATCCGGATTTTTTCTAAGGTTTGCAGCGCCTCTTCAGGGGATTTCTCGAATAGCAGCAGTGCGAATTCCTCCCCGCCATAGCGTGCGGCAACGTCGTTCGTCGCCATATTTTCCTTGATAAGCTGTCCAACCCGCGCCAGAATAATATCGCCTGTTCGATGGCCGAATGAATCATTGATTGACTTGAAATTATCAATATCAATCAGTGCCAGATGAAACGGAACAGCGGCCGCATACTCAACCGCTTTATTGTAGTATTCATGAAAAGAAATATGGTTGTACAAATTAGTTAAGGCGTCGGTTTTGGATAACTTGACCATCAAAGCATTTTCTACAATTAAATCCTGCTTTGCGGTCAGCGTAGCTTGCAAATCACGAAGCAATTCCTGACCACTCATCCGGATAATGTTCGCAATCAGTGTGCCCGCCACGAGAAAGAGCGGAATGGCCACCAAGTCAAACACAGAGAGATAGCCGCGGAATTTCGCATCTATTACATACAGAACACCAAATCCGCCAAGCTGCAGAGCGCCAGAGAAAAAGGTCAGGCCGCGACGAAAAAAAATGACCGAAGTGAAAATCGGGAGCAAAAAGGCCGCTGTAATAATTCTTATATCGTAGTTTAAACGGATAATCATCACGGCTATAATTGTGCCTGCAAAGAAAAGGGAATAGAAACCGAAGACATTATATTTCCGGTGGACGAATTGCGCGAGCAGCGTAACACCGCTCATAATAATGGTAGGAAGTATGAGGATATGCACATAAAATTGCAGTGCTGTGGCGGGGTAGGGGAGAAACAGAAAACAGAAAAGCTGGGCGATGCCGTGAACGGCAATAATGATCCAATACGAGAGCAGCAGCTTTTGCACCCAGCGGGATAGCTTCATATTATGCTCTGCCATGCTGTTATGTCTATCCGACATCTTGATCACCACACTGACTTATTCGGCCTCTCTGACAGTGTCAGCCGCCTCTCTGATTATAGGATAATTTATCGCAAACTTGAAGTGAAGTTTTAGTGGAAGTTCGCTTGGTGTATCCAGAGTATGAAATGCCAAATAACCGCAGCGGGCGGATGGTGTCCGAAACTGCGGTTTCTTGTTTATAGGAATGAGGGCTACACTTTGGTTGTTCTATATACAACCAGGATCGAGCTCCTTTGCGAGCTGAGCTGGTTCGGATTTTGCTTGATCATACTGCCGTAGCAGACTTCAACCACCTGCTGCTCGTCGAGCGTAGCCAGAAACTCATTGGCAGATTTCTCCGCAAGACGGGAATCTGTGTCTACGAATTCTTTAACCTGAATCATTTTATCTCACCACCCCATACGAATGATAATCAGGCGCTTACTTATCCCGTGCCCGGTTATCTCAGCGCTTTTCGTGCCGCCAAAATCATGATGCTTGACAACGCCGTTGGCGTTTGTCCCCATGTTACTCTAGCACATAAAAGGGATTTATACAATTACGATTACGTGACTATAATAAGCGGGAAAAAAGATTCTTTTTTATATGGCCGGCCGGTTGCGTTAGAATGAAGATTAAGTCTTGTTTTAGTGAAATGAATCCGCTTTATTTTGGTGTTTGCGAGCGGTGGAAGTCATGGATCCGGCAGAGATGGGCAACATGATATCAGATACAGCAGGGATCAATTTGCAGGGAGGTAGAAGGAGATGACGAACCCGTTTGTATGGACAGGGAAAAAGAAAGCAAAGCTGTCTTCGATAGACCCGAAGTTCACAGGAGATTTTAAGTCCAATGAGGATGTGGCAGGGGAAGAAGCTGAGCTGGAAAAGGAGCTGCAGGAGCTGCAAGAGAAGCTTGCAGCTGGAGCAAGCAGGGGCGTTCTGTTCGTCTTTCAAGGGATGGATTGCAGCGGCAAGGATGGGGTCATCAAGCATGTGTTTGCAGGACTGAACCCGCAAGGAATAAAGGCACATAGCTTCAAGGCGCCTACAGACGATGAGAAGGGTCATGATTTTCTGTGGCGGGTACACCGGCATACACCTGCACTGGGTCAGATTGCAGTCTTCAACCGTTCATATTATGAAGATGTACTCATTACAAGAGTGCACCAGCAGATCAGTGATGAGGATGCGAAGCGGCGGTTCAAGCATATTAATCATTTTGAAACGCTGCTTGAGGACAGCGGGATCAAGGTTGTGAAAATATTTCTTCATATTTCCAAGGAATTTCAGCGTGAAAAACTAATCAAGCGGATCGAGGATCCGGAGAAAAACTGGAAATTTGATCCTGCTGATTTGACAGAGCGAAAGCATTGGAAGGCGTATCGCGGCTATTATGAAGAACTGTTCGACAAATGCGCCAAGTCAGCCCCTTGGCATGTTGTACCGTCAGACCATCGCTGGTACCGCAATTATGCGGTGCTGCGGATTGCGGTAGATGCGCTGCGAAGCCTGGAGCTTCCAAGTCCTTCTGCAAAGCCCGAGCTGCAGCAGTGGCTGAAGGAACTGCGGGCTGAGAAGGAATAACCCGTAATTGGCATGATGATTATGCAATGAACCGCCAGGGAGGGGGGCATCATGCTGATCAAGATAAGCCCGTTTACCTTTTTCATTCCTGTGCTATCCAGTTTGTGCTGCCTGCCGTTCCGGGAGTGGATCAGCCGTCATGTATTTCGTATTCCCATGGATGAATGTGGTGATTGGGTTATTGTGTGCGGCTGGCTTATGGTTTTTGACTCAAGTCGGGAACGCTTATAATAAGAAGTAATACTGGATGTTCGATGTGAAATAACGGTTCAACTTTGAGGAAGATAGAGCTTTTTTTCAACGAAGGTTGAAGGAAGGCTCTTTTTGTTTTACAATAAATGAGAATGAGTATCATTTTTAAATGTTTTGGACGTGTTATTCAGATTTGTACAAATATAAATTGGCAGTCGGCTTTGTGCATTGTCTAGCGAGTTCGACAGCGACTAAAATTAATGATAATGATAATTTATCTCAACAAAAGTTTGAGAGTTCTCATAAGGGAGGATATAGAATTGAGCGAGCAGTTGGAACTCTATGATATAACCATTATTGGTGGCGGGCCTGCTGGTATGTATGCAGCATTTTATAGCGGGATGAGAGATATGAAGACGAAGCTGATTGACGCCAAAGAAGAACTGGGCGGGCGTATGCTCATATACCCTGAGAAGATGATTTGGGATGTAGGCGGTGTCACGCCAATCTTATGCGAGAAGCTTGTCACACAGCTGGTTCAGCAGGCCAAAACTTTTGACCCTACGATTGTTCTGGGGCAGCATATTACCGGACTGGAGCGTCAGGAAGACGGTACTTACATATTGGAGGCTGCTTCAGGGGAGCGTCACTGGACACGGACCATTCTGCTGGCAATCGGCCGCGGTATTCTGAAGATGGCGAAGTTGGAATTGGAAGGTGCGGAGCGCTACGAAGTGTCCAATCTGCACTATACGGTGCAGGAACTGGGGCCGTTTCGCGGTAAGCGCGTCCTTATCTCCGGGGGAGGCAATTCAGCAGTAGACTGGGCCAATGAGCTGGAGCCGATTGCAAGCCATGTTACCGTTGTACACCGTAGAGACCAGTTTGGCGGCCATGAGAAAAATGTGTTGCGGATGAAAAATTCTTCCGTCGATGTATTGACCCCTCACGAAGTCACCCAACTCTACAGCAGTAACGGGCATTCGATTGAACGGGTCACCATTCGCCATATAGAGAGCGAAGAGACTCAGCAGCTTGAGGTCGATGCCGTAATCGTGAACCATGGACTCAAGGCGGATTTCAGCGGCATTAAGGACTGGGGACTTCACATGGATGACTGGAACGTGTTTGTGGGTCCGAAGCTGAATACGAATCTTCCCGGTATTTTCAGTGCGGGTGACTTCGCAGCATACGATAGCAAAATTACACTCATTGCCGGGGCCTTTACTGATGCTGCCCTTGCCGTAAACAGCGCCAAGCTGTATATGGATCCTGAGGCACCATATATGGCTTATGTCTCTTCCCACAATGAGCGGTTCAAGGAAAAGAACAAGGCGCTTGGTGTTACAGAAGAATAACAGGCAAAAGGCCGCAGTCTGCTTCCATTTTGGAAGTGGCTGCGGCCTTTTGCTGCACGGCTATCCATTCTCTGGTCCGTTCCCAAGGGTCAGAACGGAATGGAGTGAGATCAGCGCAGCTTTCAAGCTCCTTTAATAGTTTGCTTCTTATTTTTGCTGGTACCGTTCAATGGTATCTTGGTAAGCGTCCAACAGTCGTGTCAATGCGGTCTGAATTTCTGAGGCATCTCCGCGTTTTTCCACTCTTGCCAGCTCTGCCTCCGCTTTGAACAGCTCCATGCTTGCATTCGCATCTACAGTTATTGCCAAGTCAGTCCGGGAACCTTCTTTTATTTGAACAGGAGCAGCATTCAAGTCTTTGACCGGCGCGAAAACTGTTTGTCCTCCTTTTACTTGTTCTGCTGTCAACTTGATTTCCTTACCGTCAGCTCCTCTCACAGCTACAGCAGCAGCATGGCTCAATTCCTTGCTGTCTACATTGAGTGCGGGGGTCAGCTTGCCTTCTTTATCGCCAGCTTCTGTACGAATTGTAATGCTTCTGAATCCGTCGACCTGCTTAATGTCGCCGTCACCGGCCGGTTTCATTTCGGTTTCGGACAAAGCAAACGATGGCGTTTTAAGCCCGTGTTCTTTGAATGCATCAAGTGTTTGCTTCCATTCGTTCACGGTATCCGGCGCATATTTCTTGGCAAGCTCCAGCGGGTTAGAGAATGCTGCAGCTTCCAGTCTTACAGCTGCAGCCGTAGGAAGCGACTTGTCGACAGTGCCGTTATCGGTGGCGGCACTCGCCACTCCGGCAGTTGCAATAGCAGACAGCATCAATACGGACAGGGTAGCTTTTTTCATCATTGGCTTGTAATTCATAGATCAACACTCCTCATGTTTGTTTGATTTGGTTTGTCTTACAGGTATCAGTCTACAGAGCAAGTGTGGCAGAACGTGGCTTAAATTATGGAAAAACGATGGCATTGTTTTTTGCAGGTCTTGAACTTGTTATACTGAAGGCAAGACTAACGCGGGAGGAACCCGATCTTGAACCAAAATTATTTGATCGCCATTGTGGACGACGACGAGCATATACGTAATCTAGTGGAAGCTTACTTAAAGAAAGAGAACTATCGCACTATTGGTCTGGAGACAGCAGAAGAGGCATGGACACTATGGAAGAACAACCCTCCTGATATGTGGGTGCTGGACATCATGCTGCCCGGCATGGACGGGTATGAGTTTTGCAGACGCATCCGCAATGAAGCGGAAGTTCCGATTATTATGATATCTGCCAGAGATAATGAAGTGGATAAAATACTCGGCCTTGAGCTTGGCAGCGATGACTATTTGGTGAAACCGTTTAGTCCCAGGGAGCTGGTAGCCAGAATCAAGCGGCAGCTTCATAAGTGGTACCGATTTAATCAGGCTGACGAAATGTCCGCCCTGCAATCCGAGTCTGTGTCAAAGCTTGAGGTAGGTCCCCTTCATTTGATCAGGGAAGAACGCCGTGTCTTTTGGGCAGGGGAAGAGGTTGAGGTGACCAATAAGGAGTTTTTGCTCTTAAAAGTGCTTGCGGAGCATCCAAACCGGGCTTTTGCCAGAGATGAGCTGTTGACGTATGTATGGGGAGATGATTATTTCGGCAGTGACCGTGCGGTTGATCATCTGATCAAGCGAATCCGCAAAAAGATGGACGAGCTTCCCGTTGAAGCAGTATGGGGACACGGTTACCGGCTGCGCGTGGAAGAAGGGGGGCAGGCAGTATGAAGTTGACCCACCAAATTAATCTTGCTTTTGGTCTGGCGTTTATTGTTGTCCTGTCCATCATTGGGCTTGTCATTCACTATGTGCTGCTGGATCATTTTATTGGGGCCGAGAAGAATGAGCTTCGCGCGATCAGCAGTGCCATGGCACAAAAGCTGGATAAATATGACCTGGCAAGCGGAGTGGGCAATCTGGACCCGTTTCAGATTACAACCGCGGCGATTGCCCCTCTGGAGTCCGGTGTTGAAGCTTTTATTACAGATGAGAACGGAAAAATTGTTCAACGGATGCAGCCGTTGCTTTCGCGTGCTGCTAGTTTAAGAAGTGAAGATGGACTAGAAATGTCGAAGGTCACAACGGTTGCACAGGGACAAAACATGAATAAGGAAGGCATTTTTGCAAATCTTGGCGGACAATTTAAATATATCACTGAGGTTCAGGCCTTGCCCCAAGGGAATTTGACACTTGTGAGCCCCATGAACAAAATTCAGGAAATTGAACAGGCTTTATTAAAAAAGATGCTGATCGTATTGCTTGCTGGCGGACTGGCTATGTTTTTACTCAGCTTATTTATAACGAAGAGGCTCATTAAACCGCTGATGGAGCTTAGGGCAGAACTGCGCAAGGTAAAGGAGCGCCGTTTTTCCGAGGTACAGCTTGTGAAGTCGGGTGGAGAGCTGGGTACTGTAGCCCAGACTGTTCATGAGATGGCGGGCGAATTGAACCGGTTTAACCAGGTACAAAAACATTTTTTCCAAAACGCATCCCATGAGCTAAAGACGCCCCTGATGTCTATCTCCGGCTACGCGGAGGGTATACGTGACGGTGTATTTGAAGGGGAACAGGTAGACAAGGGCTTGAACATTATAATGAGTGAAAGTACCCGCCTGAAAAAGCTGGTCACCGAAATGACGCTGCTGGCGAAGCTGGATAGTGAGGAGAACATCTTTCAGCGGTCGGAAATCCGCGTCCATGAATTGCTGACGGAAGCAATTGAGCGTATTAATCCGCTTGTGGTGCAAAAAGGGCTGGAAGTCGAGTTGAACTGCCGGGATGAGGAGCAATTGGTTCTCTATGCAGACCGGGATAAACTGCTGCAGGCGCTGCTGAATGTGGCTGCAAACGCGACACGCTACGCTGTCAGGAAAATTACAATAGGGGTCTCCCTGCAAAGAGGGCAGATTGAGATTACAGTTGCAGATGACGGACCGGGGATTTCCGAGTCACTGCTGCCTTATTTGTTCCACCGCTTTGTAAAAGGGAAGGACGGAGAGTCCGGCCTCGGACTGGCGATCTCCAGAGCCATTGTTGAGCGCTGCGGCGGCTCCATATCGGCAGGGAACCGGGAAGAGGGCGGGGCGGAGCTACGCTTGAACTTTCCTGTAAGTCTGATGCATCAGGGAAAGTCTATTAAATACGGCAAGCTGTCCAAGTCCGTTCATCTTTGAATTTGCGGGCTGGTGTACGGCCAGGCAAGCCTGCCGCAAAGCCAGGTCTGAAGCTCGTCAATCTAGTCCGCATAATTGTCCAAGTTCCCACATAGACATGGTATCAGCCTGTTAAAACCATGTGCAAAAGGGGATGATTTCATGCGTCGCATCAAATGGATCGCAGCCGTAATCGTAAGTGTAACGGTGCTGCTTGCCGGTTGCGGAACGAAAGATGCCGAGTCGGTAGTTAAAGATTTAGGGAAAGTCGTAAGTGATATGGAAAGCTATAAAGGCACGGGAACAATGACCTTGCTGACCGGACAGCAGCCCCTGGAGTATCAAGTTGAAGTTTGGTATCAGAAGCCGGACTTTTACCGTATTGCATTGAAAAATAAAGAAAAAGACATCTCGCAAATTGTCCTGCGCAACGATGACGGTGTATTTGTACTGACACCTCATCTGAACAAGAGCTTCCGCTTCCAGAGCGACTGGCCGAAAAATCAGGGACAGGTCTATCTGTACCAGACCCTTGTAGAGAGCATCAAGCTTGACAACTCCAGACAATTCACAACAGAGAATGAAGCCTACGTATTTGATGTCATGGCTAATTATCAGAACGGATCATTAGCACGTCAGAAAATATGGCTGAACAAAAAGGACTACCGTCCTGATCATGTTCAGGTCAGTGATGCCAACGGCACTGTAGTTGTAGAGGTGAAGTTCGATTCCTTCGAGTTTGGTCCGGCATTCGAGAAGGACGCCTTCGACATGGCGAAAAACATGGAGGCTGCAACCAAGGAATATCAGGAGGGCAAAGGCGAGAAGGGCCAGACTGCGCTTGAGCCGGAGGTTGAAGGAACTCAGCCTTCCGAAGGCCATTCAGAAGGAGCGATTACTCCGTATGAAGTGGAGGGTGCTCCACAGAACGGGGAGGAGACCGGTCAGACAGACGAGACCGGAGCCGAGCCGACGGCTGGTCAGCCCACTTCCGGAACTACCGGAGAGCTGTCGCTGATGGAGCCGACCTATTTGCCTGAGGGGGTAGCCCTGAAGGATATGGATGAGATTGTCTATGGCGGAAATCAAGGATTTTTGATCCGATATAGCGGTACGTATGATTATACGCTTATACAGACACAACCAAAGGATAAAGCGGCTGCAATGGTGCCGAGTACAACCTTGGATCTGGGCTTCACGGTGGGCTTTGTCACCGGCGAGGAGCAGCGTACGCTGACCTGGATTTCGGAGGGTGCAGAGTATCGTCTCACCAGTGCCAACCTGCCGGAAACCGAGATGATCAAGGTCGCTCAATCCGTGCAGCTGATGGAGAAATAAAACCAATTAGAGTCTGCTGCAGACCAGGTGGAAGTAAAATCCTTTTCCACCAATACGTACCGGAACATTCCTCTCCCTCCTTCATTGACAGTCCTTGTCGAACCGTATAACATAAAGTCTACATGGGTTTGTCGGAAGAGAAGGTGAAGACATTGATGAATTACTATCGGCCAACCCGGGCGGAAATTTCCCTGGATGCGCTGGCCAGCAATTTGGCCGCGTTCCGGAATGCTATTCCAGCAGGAACACGCCTGATGGCGTCTGTGAAAGCGAACGCTTACGGGCACGGTGCAGTGGAAATTTCCAAGGAAGCCGTACGGTGCGGCATCGATTATTTGGGCGTTGCTTTTTTAGATGAGGCTGTATGTCTGCGGCAGGCGGGCATTACAGCCCCGATTCTTGTACTGGGCTATGTTGCAGCGGATACGGTCGGGCTGGCCCGGGAGCTGGATATTACAATTACCCTGTTCCGTCAGGATGTGTTGGAGGCTGCCGCTGTGTTGCCCCCCTCCGGAAAGCGGCTCAAGGTGCATTTGAAAATCGATACGGGAATGGGACGTCTCGGACTCATGCCGCATGAATCGTGGCAGTCTTTTTTGGAGCAGGCAATGACTGCTCCAGGAATTGAAGTTGAAGGCGTATATACCCATTTTGCAAGCGCGGATGAAGCCGATAAAACTTACACAGCCTTGCAGCATGAGCGTTTCTCACAGGTTATCGGGTACATTGAAGAACGCGGATGGGATATTCCGATCAAACATGCAGGCAACAGTGCCACTGGCATTGAACTTCCGGAATGGACTGGCGGAATGCTTCGCCTTGGTATTGGCATGTATGGGCTGTATCCATCCGATGAGGTGAATCAACAGCGGATTTTGCTGGAACCTGTGATGACACTGAAGACAGAGATTGTCATGGTGAAGCAGGTTCCTCCGGGCTGGGGAATCAGCTATGGAACAGTGTATGTAGCGGATGCTGAAGAAAGAATCGGCACGCTGCCGATTGGATATGCAGACGGATACTCCCGGATGCTGACCGGCAAGGCCGAGGTGCTGCTGCGCGGACGCCGGGTTCCTGTCCGGGGAAGGATCTGCATGGATCAATGCATGATTTCTTTGGATAACGCTGCAGGTGCAGATCAGCTTCCGGTTCAGGAAGGGGAGGAGATTGTGCTATATGGACGGCAGGGGGATGAGCAAATTCCTGTTGAGGAAATTGCTGCTCTGCTTGGCACGGTCAACTATGAGATTACCTGTATGCTGGCTGCACGCGTAGCTCGCGTATATACCCGCGGAGGGCAGAATTTGTCTGTAAGCAATTGCTCTCTTATGTAGTTGGTCTCATTTACCAGATATTTTTTTGTCGTTTGGAAAAGGATTTTTGGGATGAAGCACGAACTATTTAGATCAGGGTGAGTTAGATACTTGCCTAATGGGTACAATCAAGCTTCATTATAAGTACAACATAAATGCTATAAGCTGTGCATAGATATGTTCAAAGTATAAGAAAGCATAAGTTTCGGCACATGATGAAGCTTATCTTTCTTCGCAAAATGCTGCTGCCATGCCAAGGGAAGCTGGCAGCCGTTGACGTCAGGTGTATAATTCGGTTCATTTAGCGAAATACTGGGAATAGGTTTTTCGGAAATGTTTTTGGAGGTGCGAGTTGGTGGCCAATATGCAGAACACCAAAAGAATCATGATTAGCTTGCCGGATCACTTGCTTCAGGAAGTGGACGGAATTGTGGCAAGAGAAAATTCGAATCGAAGCGAGTTTATCCGGCAGGCCATGAGGCTGTATTTGATTGAGCGAAAAAAGCGGCAGATCAGGGAATCGATGCAGCGGGGTTATCTGGAAATGGCGAAAATCAACTTGAATATGGCCTCGGAAGCCTTTCAAGCGGAGGAAGATGCCGACAGTACGCTCGGCCGTCTTGTAAGCGGGGTGTAGAGCTTGATCGTAAAACGAGGCGATGTGTTCTTTGCTGATTTGTCACCGGTGGTCGGCT
This sequence comes from Paenibacillus pinihumi DSM 23905 = JCM 16419, assembly GCF_000422505.1. Lineage (GTDB taxonomy): Bacteria > Bacillota > Bacilli > Paenibacillales > Paenibacillaceae > Paenibacillus_D > Paenibacillus_D pinihumi. The sequence continues at coordinate 340,816 of NZ_KE383867.1, forward strand.
CCGAGCAAGGAGGAGTACGTCCTGTTCTGGTCATTCAAAATGATATCGGCAACCGGTTCAGTCCCACTGTCATTGTAGCAGCCATCACGGCGCAGATTCAGAAGGCCAAACTTCCGACGCATGTCGAGATAGATGCAGCCACACATGAATTTGACCGTGACTCGGTCATATTGCTGGAACAGATCAGGACAATTGATAAGCAGAGATTAACGGATAAAATTACGCATCTGGATGACGAAACGATGCGCAAGGTTGACGAAGCGCTGCAAATTAGCGTGGGGCTTATCGATTTTTAAGACGCTGCCGGTGAGCAAAGCAGCAAAACCCAGATTCCCGTTATATGGCGCTTCATGTTTAAGAAGCCGTAGCATTCACGAATTTTCGTGAGTGCTGCGGCTTTTTTGTATTTCAATCGTCCAGCTCCCATCATCATTGCCTTGTCGTCCTTTATTACCCATCAGCACGGGGAGGACAAACATTGATCTGCTGGTTGACAAGGAAAAATTCCTGCTTTATAATCCAAACATACGTTTTAAACATTTGTTTAAAATAATTGTTTTAAATGGTTGTTTGCATAAACAGCCGGCAGATAAAAAAATAGGAGTGAGAATTTATGAAGAATGCTTTACAGGCATTTCTCAAAAGACCAACAACAATTGTAGGTATGGTCACCGCCATTATGTTTCAGCTCATTTTCTCGGTCATTTGGATGACGGGATACAGTGGAGTATCGGAAAGAATCGACCGGCTCCACGTCAGTATCCTGAATGAGGATAAAGGGGAGACAGGCGCAGTAATTGCCGGCCAGCTGGCCGAAATTTTGCCTGTGCAGATAACGAAGACGAGCACGCTTGAGGAAGCACAGCAGCTCCTTGATGAGCGCAAGCTGCAGATGATTATCCGGATTCCAGCCGAGTTCAGTGCCGGCTTGTCAGCTTCCGGGGAAGCGGCCAAACTGGATTATTTTATTAATGAATCGAACCCTTCCATGATCAAGAGTGTGATGACCACGATTTCCTCACAGGTGACGGCAGCAGTTAACAAGCAGGCGATTGCCAACGGATCGAAGGCGTTGCTCAGCAGTCTTCATCTGCCGGAGCAAACTGTGAACGGCGCCTCCGATACACTCTCGGAGAGAGTCGCTGCAAACGTTACGATTACGAATCCGGTAGAGGGCACCAATAGCCAGATGGTTCCGATGATGATGGTATTGGCTTCCTATGTCGGGGCAATGATTATGGCGATGAATTTTGAGCAGTCGGCGATGGCAATTAGTGCCCATACGGGGAAATGGAGAAGGTTTGCTGTTCGCAGTCTGCTTAATGTCATAGCGGCTGTGGTGGTATCCCTTGTGGGCTCTTCGCTGGTTTATGCGCTTGGCGGCCAGATGGTAAAGGGGTTTTTGGCCGTGTGGGGCTTGCAGTTCAGCGTAGTATTGACCTTTATGTTTGTGTCGCAGTTCTTCATCTTGCTCCTGGGCATGGCAGGAATGCTGCTGAATATTATCGTTCTGTCTGTACAGCTTGTTACATCAGGGGCTATGATTCCGCGGCAGCTTCTCCCTGACTTTTATATCGGTCTGGGCAAGCTGCTGCCTGCCACTTATTCTGTAGAAGGTTACATGGATCTGCTGTTTGGCGGTACCGGGGCAGGACGGGCTGTAGGAATGCTTGGTGTCATTCTGGTAATTGCGCTGCTGCTCAGCTTTGGTGCGGTTGCGCTTCGCCGCGACAAGAGAGTTGATGTTCCCGGACACGGGACTGTCGCAACAAATTAATCCCTTGCTTTATGGGTGCAACAACTTCATAATTTATAGAGACCATGATGAAGTTTTCATTTCCTTTCAGGGATTGAGAAAGGAGGCTGCCAATGCGTAACGATGAACCCGATATCAAATTGCGGATTTTGCAGTCTGCCAAGAAGCTGTTTGCGATGCAAGGTTTTGAAGGGACGACAGTACGTCAAATTTGCGAGGATGCGGGCGCTAATATTGCGATGGTATCTTATCATTTTGGAGGCAAGGAAAAAGTATTCAATGCCTTGTTCGAGAACTTCATATCCAAGGAAAGACGTGAGCGCGTTGAAGCTGTCAAACAGGATCCTGTAGCTGCGTTAAAAGTACTCATTGAGGAAGTCACAACGTTCAGGATGGCCGAGCCTGAGCTGATTCGGATATTACGCCAGGAAATGATGATTGATTCTCCGCGGAGCGAGGTTATCCGGACCAATATGTTTCCGACATGGGAGCTTCTCAAGCGCCTGCTGGAAGATGGCAGGGGCCGGGGATTATTCCGCTTTAATTCCGGCGATTTGGCGCTGATGTCGGTTTTGGGCGTCCTGTTGTTTGGTACCAAGCATTCAGAGTTCAAATCCTTGATGACGGAAGGGCCTCATTCCAAAGAGGCGATTATTGAACATGCAACAGACTTCATTCTTGGCGGATTGAATTATCGCGGGCAATAGGTCGACGAGCAGCCTTTGAATCCGGAACAAGGAGGGTTGCACAATGGATGTACCTACAGGTGTGTGGGTCGCTGCCGGCATCATTACCGTTTTTATAATCTGGGTGACGATATGGGCAACGAACAAGGCGTACTCCAAGAAGTGGGAGGACGCTGACGAATAATTTAAAAGACAAAGCCGGTACCGCTCGCTCAAGAGTGGTTCCGGCTTTGTTTTTTTGAAACTGTCTTTTATTGAATTTCAATCATTCTTAAACGCCATTGCAGCCTTGACTGCTTTTTTCCAGCCTGTGTAGAGGTGTTCAAAATGCTCTGTATTGCCGGAAGGTGTGTAGGTCGGGCCTACTTTCCACAGAGCGGATATTTCCTCCTGGCTGCTCCAGAAGCCGACCGCCAGCCCTGCCAAATAAGCAGCACCTAGAGCTGTCGTCTCCAAATTATCCGGCCGCTCCACAGATGTGCCCAGCAGGTCGCTTTGGAACTGCATCAGTAAAGCATTCTGAACGGCTCCTCCATCAACCCGCAATGCTTTGAGCGCAATTCCTGAATCCTCCTCCATCACACTCAGCACATCCCGTGTCTGATAGGCGAGGGATTCCAGCGTAGCCCGGATCAGATGCTCTTTCTCCGTACCTCTTGTCAGCCCGAAAATTGCGCCGCGAACCTCGCTATCCCAGTAAGGGGTTCCCAGGCCGACAAAAGCAGGCACAACGTAGACGCCCTCTGTAGACTCCACCCGGGCAGCATAGGTTTCCGTATCCTTGCTCGATTTGATCATGCGCAGTCCGTCACGCAGCCATTGCAGAGCGGAACCGGCAACAAATACACTTCCCTCCAGCGCATAGATGACCTTGCCGCCGATACCCCAGGCAATCGTCGTCAGCAGTCCGTGATCCGATGCGACTGGTGATTCTCCTGTATTCATCAGCATGAAGCAGCCGGTGCCGTACGTATTTTTAACCATGCCCTTCTCGTAGCAGGTCTGGCCAAACAAGGCGGATTGCTGGTCTCCCGCGCAGCCTGCAATCGGCACCCGGCTTCCGAAAAAATGATGCTGGGCCGTATGGCCATAGACTTCAGAGGAGGAGCGGACCTCAGGCAGCATGGATGAAGGAATGTCCAGCAGCGCAAGCAGCTCATCGTCCCACTTCAGCTCATAAATATTGAACAGCATCGTCCGCGAGGCATTGGAATAGTCCGTCATATGCACCTCGCCTCCGGTCAGCTTCCAGATTAACCACGAATCTATCGTACCGAACAGCAAATCTCCCTGCTGCGCTTTTTCTCTTGCTCCGTCCACATGATCCAGCACCCATCTGATTTTCGTGCCGGAGAAATAGGGATCAATGAGCAGTCCGGTTTTTTTGCGGATCAGTTCGCTGTGGCCGGCCTGTTTAAGCTCTTCGCACAGCTCGGCAGTTTGTCTCGATTGCCACACAATCGCCGGATGAATGGCTCTTCCCGTATGACGATCCCACACGACTGTTGTTTCCCGCTGGTTCGTAATGCCGATTGCGGCGATTTCCGTGGAGTTGACGCCTGCCTTTGATAGTACAGAGGCCATAACTCCCAGTACGGATACCCAGATTTCTTCGGCGTCCTGTTCCACCCATCCCGGATGAGGGAAGTGCGACTGAATTTCCTGTCCGGCTGACTGGACAATCTCACCGCTCTTGTCAAATAAAATCGCCCGTGTGCTCGTGGTCCCTTGATCAATGGATAAAATATAGCTGCCCATACATTCCCTCCCAAAGGTAAGTGGATGATCGTCCATATGAATTCTATACATGGTTAATATCACTCAGATCAATAAATAAAGGTGTTGCTTTATTATAGAATATACCATGATGATTGGCGTTAGAAACCGTAAGGGCAGCTTCTTTTTTTGAAAGTGAGGGCAGGGAATTGTCTATTTCCTTTACACATAAATAAAACCATCATTAGAAATTTTTGTAGACAAATGACAGGAAAGCTGATATTATAACACCATCTAAATATAGTTCTATAAGCAACCGCTATGCGAAGAACGCATGCAAGGGTATCCACCCTCGCTGCGTTCTTTTTTGCGTTTTTTAGCGTTTGGAGACAGGTTGGCTTATTGCAAAGGAGGCGTAATGAACCGGAAACGGAATGTAATGATCGGCTTAATTGCGGCCGCTCTGTCCGCATTGCTGGTCTATGGGATGTATGAGCTGCAGGTTCGGCAAATTGTACTGCAAGAGACAGTAGAGGTTATTGTACCCAGCCGTTTTATTGCTACAGGAGAGAGGATTACAGCTGATGTGCTGTCCGTTAAGAAGATCTCAAGGGCTGCATATGGGGAAGAAATGATGACGGACCCCGTACATGTCCTTGGGATGGAGACGGCTGTCCCGCTGGGCCTTGGCGAGCCGATTCTCAACTGGAAGATCAGCCCCTACAGGCTCCTGCCAGGAAGAGATCAGGCTACTTTTCAAATTCCAAGGGAATATGTCCTGTCCGTCTCTAACGGTATCCGCGCTGGAGATAAGGTTATTCTGTATTTGTCCGGACAAGAGCAGGGAGCCCAGCGATTGTTCAGAGAGCCTGTGACGGTAGCCTCGGTCAAGAGTTCCGGCAATCAGGAGGTCGATGATCCGAACAAATCCAATATGCTGTCCATGGCCAGTGGTAATGTGGAAGGAATGTATGTCTCACGCCGTGACGCCAATGCGATGATTGATTATATTAATTTGAATTTGACAGAGGAGCAATGGCTCGAAATAGACAAGCTGTGCAGTCCGGGAGAGGCCAAGCTGGTCATTGCTTTCAGCCCTTTGTCCCTTGAATTGCCGGAAATGAGAGGGAAGGACGGGGTGCAGTGACAATTTCTATGACACCATTAATCAGTTTTATCGGAACAACGCCCAATATTGGAACGACATCAGCAGCGTTTGCGGCGGCATATCGTCTGGCCGAGAGTTCTGAGGGGCGGGTACTCTTTATGGATCTGAATTTGAAGAGTGCCAAGCTTCACCGCTATCTTGGGATTGACCGCCCAGGCATAACGCTGGACCATTTGCGTCCGGAGCTTCTGTCCGGCTCTATGAACAGCGTCAAGCTGACAGGCGCAGCCTACGAAATGCCCGCTTGTCCGCAGCTTCATGTCTTATTCGGCAATATGTTCAGAGACCAGGCGGAATATTTCACTCCGGCGGATATAGATAGATTGCTGGAAGCTGCACAGGAGGCATACTCCGTTGTGATCGCGGATGTCAGTGCTTATTGGGATAACGCGGCAACCGTCACAGTCATGCGGAGAGCTGCAATCAGGATGCTGACAACTACAGCAGCGCTCTCCAGCTTCCAGGAGGATGGGCAGCGCTGGATTGGGCAGGTGTCCCCCCTTTTTGGAATTTCATCTTCAGAATACAGAAGCATTATTATTTCTCCCCCTTGGAGAAACGGAGGATTCCCAGTGAGAGACATTCGTAAAGAAACCGGTATTCCCCTGGCGGGGCAATTCAAAATAACAGAATCCATGCTGATGCAGTTGGACAGCGGGAGGCTGGAGGACTGGCTGAAATCAGACAAGCAGGGCTGCCAGGCGATGCAGCCTGCAGCCGATATGATCACCCGTGAGCTTATGCTGCCAAGACGTATGGACAAGCGGAAGCAGCCTTGGTTCCGAAGGCTGGCAGCCATACGTAACGGAGCTGGTTTATGACTGAGCGGGCAGCAGAGAGTCGCTTCTCTCCATCGGAATATGCGGCCCGGCTAGGGCAAGAGCAGGTGAAGACAGACCGGAGGCACGTAAGGGAAGATAACCAGCCGGAGCAGGAGTTCAGCAAGCTCGCAGAGGATATTCGCGGCTATCTGGCAGCGCCGCGCGGAACGACAGAGGAGGAGCGGAGACAGCATAATGAACGTTTGAACAGGGCGGTACTCGGATTCCGCCGGGAGCGGGAAGAGGTGCTTGCGATGATTACCGACCGTTTGATCAGGCACCGGGTCCATCAGATTGCCGGGTATAACCATCCCTATCCGACATTGGCCGAAGCGCTGTTTGCCGAAGTCATCGGCCTTCATGTGCTGGAACTGGTACTGCTGCACAAGGACGGGCTTGAGGAAATTCAGGTTGTCGGCACGCAAATATTTGAGATCAGGGACGGTCATGCCTCTCCCTCATCCTATTCATTTGACAGCGTGCATGATGTGGAGCGCATTCAGCAAAACCTGGTTTTGTATAATAATGACCGCATTAATCCGCGCAAGCGGTGGGCGGAAGTCATGCTCTCTGATGGTTCGAGGGTTACGATGACCGGTTTTGGCTTTACCTCAGAGCCGACACTGACATTGCGGTTTTATACGGTGCGTCACTTCGATCTGGAAGGGCTGTGCAGTCCGGAAGTACAGACAATGAACGCGGGCGTGCTTCAGATGGTTCGTCATATCCTTGCATCCCGGTTCAATGTGGTCATTATCGGCCCGACCAATTCAGGGAAGACACATTTGATCAAGTCCTTAATTGCCGCTCTGCCGGATGAAGAGCGGATCATTACCATTGAGAACCGGCTGGAGATGAGGCTCCGCCGGGACTTTCCGAATAAGAATGTCGTGGAATATGAGACGGATGAGGAAGATGTTCTGCACAGTGCTCCACAAGCGTTCAAGCTGGCCCTTCGTCAATCGCCCCAACGGATTATCCACGCGGAAATCCGGGATGAGGATGCCAACATTTATGTCAGAGCGTGCACACGCGGGCATTCCGGGAGTATGACGACCGTCCATGCCAATACACTGGAAGATTTGCCGGAGGCAATAACCGATATGTGCATGCTTGATGGCAGGGCCATGAATCCCGAACGGCTGATGAAGCGGATCACGGAATATGTGACCCAGGTCGGCATTGAGATGAGGCTGATCAGCGGCAGGCGGCGAATTGTACGCATTGGCAGCTTGTACTGGCATAAAGGGCAGCCGGCAGTAAGGAACTGGGTCCGATACGACATACAGCGCGAAACATGGGTATTTCCTGAAACAGCTGAGCAAGCAGCATATGAGCAAGTATCGCAAGGCAAAGCATCACCTGGAGAGGCAGTGAACGGTTAAGCAGCAGCTCATGAACAAGTATCATACTGACAGGAGCTGCATGCGCAAAAAGCAGTACAAGCAGGTATCGCACATGGCAGCAGTGTTTGGACAAACGGTGGCGGAACTGTACCCGGACGATATTCAAGATAATGCTAGGGGGCGATTCGATGGGGCTTGGCGCGATTCTGTCTGTTTTGGGAGTCCTGCTTTTTCTTCTCGTATTTGGCGTGCTTTATGTTATGTTCCACGGAATGGCACAGCTGGAGAGCAGACAGGACAGATTGCATTACAAACGCAACGGCAGACTTGTCAACCGCTTTGCACGCTGGCTCGCAAAATATGAAGCGCCGCACCGCCATCTATCAGATTTGCTGGAGTCCATGCGATGGCCGCTGCAGGCAGGCGGTTTTGTATTATTGTGCGCTGTCTTATTTGTCACTGGCGCTGCAGGAGGAATTATTTTATTTCACAGTGTAAAAGGAGCGGTGCTGCTTGCCGCCTTGCTGGGGGCAGCCCCATATTTGGGGCTCCGGATGTCGCTTGTCCAGAGACAACTCAATACACAGCTTGATTTTCTCCCGGCTGTAGAGCTGTTTTACCAGTGCTACCTGATTACGGGGGAACGTCAAATCCGGAACGCCCTCCAGCGGACGGTGGAGGAGAAGCGGCTGCTCGGCCCGATTCAGAGTGTCTTTGAGCAGTTGTACCGCAATTTGTCTGTCCGTGGAGATGATGAGGGCAGTCTTCGTATATTTGCAGCATCTCTCGGTCATGTGTGGGCGGATTATTATGTCCAGATTTTGCGTGTGGCGCTCGCTGAGGGCCACGCTGTAGGGGATAATCTCAAAGAACTGATTACGGATATGCGCAAGGCGCGCCGCGCCAACCAGCAGGAGCGTAACAAACTGCTGGAGATTAGGATTGCCAATTTCACCCCGATTCTGTTTCTGGCCCTTTTCATCGGCATCAATCTCTACTATAACCCGGAACAGGCTTACTACTATTATGTGCTGGACCCGCAAGGGCGGGATATGCTGCTTAATGCAGCCGTGCTTATATTTGTTTCTTTTATTATGGGGCTTTATCTGTCCCGCAAAAAAATGTAAAAGAAGGGAGCGGAGCCTATGGTAACCGGACAATATATGTTGTGGGCTGCGCTTGCCGGTCAATATGTGCTCGGCTTCATTGCAGCCGTAGCCCTGCTGCGGGCTTTGTTTCTGCGAAGACCGAGATGGCTTCATCTTGTCTCCGGGCGTCCGGACGGACAAAGTCGAATACCTGATTCCCTTCTGCGCTGGCTGGGGCTCGGGAGGGATGGCGAGGCCTTCAAGGAGCGGGAAGGGCTCCTGGTTGGCATCGGCTATTCGGGTGATCCTGCACTCTATTTATTGCTCAGGCAGCTTATGCTGGTGCTGCTTCAGGCTTCTGCTGCAATTGGCTACAAGCAAGGCATACAGCCGCTCTGGTACTCAGGCGCCGCTGCCGGAGCCGTCCTCCTATTGTTCGATAAGCCCTGGCTGCAAGGCATGAAAGGATGGCGGACACAGCGGATGACCAAGGAAATTTATACGATCAGTAATCAGCTGCTCTATTTATCCGGCTCATCCTTGAATATTCATACAAAGCTGATGCGCTGTCTGCCTTATGCCAGAGTGCTCCGTGGCGATCTTCAGCGGCTGCTGGGCGAATGGTACCATGACGCTGAAGGCGCCATGACAAGATTCAAGCTCCGTATCGGAACCGAGGAGGGCCTAAGCTTTGTCGAGACGATCAGCTCGCTTCGTCTGCATGAAAGCGAGGAGTATTACCGGCTGCTGCGTGAGCGGATTCAAGACTATAAGGAGAAGCTTGACCTGGTCAAGGAAAGCCGCAAGGAATCGGCATCCTACCTGCTGTTTGTTCTGGCAGGAGTACCGATTTTGTACATGTTTCAGATTTTTATCTATCCCTGGGTCCAGGAGGCGCAGAAGCTTTTTCAATCACTCAACTGAAAAAAAGGTACTTCATCCATTCCAATTAACGGATACATAGTCTATCCATGAAAGGAGGTGAGCTTCAAGTGAGAAATATTCTGATGACCGTCATGATGCTTGTGGTCGTTGTTCTTCTGTTCAATGGCATCATTACGCAAGGCAGTACCGGAACACAAGCACAGATTCAGAAGCAGGGGACAGCCGCCAATACGAAAATTGGCGCACTCGCCCCGCAATAATCTGCAGCATGCAAAGGAGGCAGGGCTGATATGCGGGGGATTCTAATCAGCGTTCTGCTGATTGCCGCTATTATTGTCATTTTTTCCGATACTTTCAGGGGAGACAGGGGAGCAGAACAGCTGATTACCGGCAGCGGCTCGAAAATGAGTTTGCTGATTCAGGGGATTGACCCGTGAAGTCACTGCTTGTATTTGTCATGCTGGCTGCAACGATGTGCTGGTTTATGTTCTCTCCCATCTATAAGCATGTGTTTATTGTACGGCAGGCTGTCCTTCAAAAGGAGGTCGACTATCTGCTGGAGATAGGGGCAAGCGGTGAGCACGGTTATATCAGCCGGGGTATGGTTGAGGAGTCCAAGGGGCGGCTTGCAGCAGTCGGGCTCAAGCCGGAATTGGCCATTTATGAGCTTGTCTCCACAAACGGCCTGGCTGCTGATAATCCTGCTGTTCCCTTGCGCCGGGGCACCGGAATCATATTAACGATTCGCTATCCTTATGAGCGCATACTGGAAATTGACCGACTGATCGGGCTGACGCCTCCTGCCGCTGATTCTCTTATGAGTGCGAAAGGCATGAAAATGAGCGAGTTTATCAGGTAGAAATGGAGGCATTCGCAAGATGTACAAGCTGCTGCTGATTCCGTTAATGATGGTTGTCTGGATGATGCTGCATGTGCTTCAGTTGGATGAGGAGATGGCGATTCAAACCTTATTCCATGGCAAGCACGCGGTCAATCGGGCTGCTCATGCGGCAGCCCAGCAGCTGGATCAGGCTGAGCTTGCATCGGGGAAGCTGGTGATTGACCGGACCGCTGCGAGGGAGATGGCAATGCATTATTTGTACTATAACCTGCTTCTGGACAGCGGGGGGCGGCCGGAACCGGGATCGTTGCTCAAGGAGAGACCGGAAATTGTTGTTTTTGACATCATTAACGGGGATCAGTCTTTTCCTTACCGTTACAGATCGGCTGAACATCAGTTTGAGGTGATATTGCAGGGTCCGGGGATCGTTATAATAGCACAAATGAAGTACCCGCGCGCGTTCACGGTTCTTGATCCGATCGAGTGGAAAATAAAGGGGGTGGCAGAGCTGCTGACAAGTTGACGCCACAAGCGGAAATTTGCTGTAATGAAAGGAGGGAATTTAAGGACAGGAGTGAACACAGGATGAACTTGGAATGGCAGGACAGCAGGGGCGAGTGTGCAGCCCGTACACGCAGATTGCAGGCCGCGATGCGCAAATCGGGGCTGGACGCGTTTCTGGCAACTCAGAATGTGGATTTATATTATTTGACGGGCTCCATGCAGACCGGGTATTTAATTGTACCGGCAGAAGGAGAGCCGACCTATTATGTGCGAAGAAGTTTAATGAGGGCTGTTGGAGAAGCTTCAGTCCGGACAGTATCTCTCGGCTCATTTCGTGATTTTGCCCGGACATTGGCTGCTGATTATCCGCAGCTCTTTTCAGGAAACAATCCGGTCAGAATCGGTACGGAGCTGGACGTGATGCCGGCGCAGCTTTACTTGAAGCTGGCCGATATATTGAATGCAGGCACCGCAAGGATAGAACTGGCAGAAGGCTCAGGGGTGATCCGCGAAGTAAGAATGGTGAAATCGCCTTATGAACTAGGGAGAATTTCCGCGGCTGCGGCTGTGGTCGATGAAGCGTTGACGGCTGCATTGCCTTATTTGCGGGAAGGAGTGACCGAACTGGAATGGATGGCCCGCCTGGAGAAGGAGATTCGGGTGCGCGGACATATCGGGCTGATGCGGATGCGCGGCTACAACCAGGAAGTTGTGACCGGGATGGTCGGCTCAGGCGCGGCCGCGGCAGAACCTTCCTACTTTGACGGTCCTGCTGGCGGCAGAGGGCTCGGCCCGGCAGCGCCTCAAAGTGTGAGCCGCAAGACGTTCATGCGGAACGAACCGATATTAATTGATATTGGCTGCTGTGTGGACGGATATGTGATTGACCAGACCCGGACAGCCGTTATCGGAGCTATGGATGAAGACCTGCTTAGCGCTTATGAGGTATCTGTGCAGATCATCAGGGCGGCAGAGAGCGCCTTGATTCCGGGCATACCATGTGAAGCCTTGTACGCAGATGCGCTGAAGCTGGCGGCTGATGCCGGACTATCCGGACATTTTATGGGCTATGGAGATGACCAGGTGAAATTTCTGGGTCACGGCATCGGTCTTGAGATTGATGAGCTCCCTGTGTTGGCGAAGGGATTTGGCAATCCGCTGGAGCCGGGTATGGTGCTGGCAATTGAGCCCAAATTTACATTCCCGGGCAGAGGGGTGGTCGGCATTGAGAATACATACGCGGTCACTGAAGGAGAACCGCTTGCCCTTACACGCTCCAAAGAGGAATTGATTAGACTGCCAATTAAATAATGTATGGAATAATAGCTAAATAGCAGCTATCCAAAACTATCATTTATTGATGTTGTGCCTGGAAGTTTTATTCGTTTTGCAAAGGGCAATGCTGCTGCAAAAGGTATAGTCTGCCCTTTGCTTAATCAGCCGTTGAATGACTGGAGTCTCTACCATTGGACACCGCTATCTTTTTTTAGTAGGATATATACAAGAATTAACGAGCTGCTAGAATAGGGGGCGGATAGCGATGTGGAAGCTTGGGCAGAAAGTCATCGTTGTCGAAGATAAATTTGAACAGAATCTCCCTGTGGGGGAGTATGGGTATATAATTGCGTATGACCGGAATGCGGATAATGCATTTGATTATGTCGTACGGATTCCGAAGGTGAATAAGAACTTCTTTGTTCCGGGCTCTGATCTGGAGCTGGAGGAAGTGCTGGTCCAGGAAGAGGTTGACCGCATTGAGCGTGAGGCGCTGATTGACTTTGCGCTGGCAACCCATAATGAAGCGCTGTTCAAGCGGATTATGAATGGGGACGCGGTGGAAGAGGAAGCAGACGAGGAGCACACCGTCATTACCAAGCCTGAAGATTTTGTCAGACAGATTAATCTTAAGGCCTGGATTTAACAAGGTGAAGAAACTCGCAATTTTTCTTCTAACCTTTAATGGCAAATTGATGCCGATGTTGTCAGGAGCGGCTTAACCGTTACCCTTGTGCGAATTTTTCATAATGTATTTTGCATTGCCCGTTTCGTTCAGACCTGGTCTGCATGGAACGGGCAATGTGTTTATCCCGGAGTTTATTGAGTTGAAGCCATCTCTAGGCTATAATGGGAACATTGAGTATAGGGCTTGGAAAAGGAGGAGCACGATTCATGAGCATTACGATTAAAGATGTAGAGCATGTTGCAGCGCTGGCGCGTCTGGAGCTCTCGGAGGAAGAAAAGGAGCAGTTCACGGGCCAGTTGAATGCAATTTTGAAATATGCCGAAAAGCTGGGCGAGCTGGATACGGATAATGTGGAGCCGACCAGCCATGTACAACCGATCACAAATGTTATGCGCGAGGACGTATCGCGTCCGTCGACAGGCGTGGAGAAAGCGATGCGCAATGCGCCGGATGAAGAGGATGGACAATTCCGCGTTCCGGCTGTACTGGAATAGATTCGAACAGAACTGAAGGGAGGAATCACTGTTGGCATCAACGTTTGATTTGCGCCTGCAGGATTTACATAGCAAGCTTAACAACAAAGAGGTATCCGTTGCGGAGCTCGTTGAAGCATCCTACAAGAAAATTGCGGATACAGACTCCAATATCAAGGCATTCCTGACCTTAAATGAAGAGCAGGCACGCAAGGAAGCAGCGGAGCTGGACAGCCAGCTGGCAGGCGGCGCAGAACGCGGTCTGCTGTTTGGTCTGCCCGCAGGGATTAAAGACAACATTGTCACGGAGAACCTGCTGACAACTTGTGCGAGCCAGTTTTTGAGCAATTACAACCCGATTTACGATGCTACCGTCTCACGCAAACTGAAGGCGGCACAATCGGTTACGATCGGAAAACTGAACATGGATGAATTTGCAATGGGCGGTTCCAATGAGAACTCGAGCTTTTACCCGACACGCAACCCATGGAATACTGATTATGTGCCAGGCGGCTCCAGCGGCGGCTCGGCAGCTGCAGTAGCTGCGGGACAAGTATACTTCTCTCTCGGCTCTGACACAGGCGGTTCGATTCGCCAGCCGGCCTCTTACTGCGGCGTTGTCGGCCTCAAGCCGACCTACGGCCTCGTATCCCGCTTCGGGCTTGTAGCCTTTGCTTCATCCCTTGACCAGATCGGGCCGATTACGAAAAACGTGGAGGACTCTGCGTATGTCCTTCAGGCAATTGCCGGCTATGATGAGATGGATTCCACTTCCGCTAAGGTTGACATTCCGGATTACCTGAGCGCACTGAACGGAGACGTGAAAGGGCTTCGTATCGGCGTGCCGAAGGAATATCTCGGACAAGGGATTGATCCGCAGGTTAAGGAATCTGTTCTGGCGGCACTGAAAGTATATGAATCGCTGGGCGCAACCTGGGAGGAAGTTTCTCTGCCGCATACGGAATATGCGATTGCAACCTACTATTTGCTGGCTTCCTCGGAGGCTTCTTCGAACCTGGCCCGCTTTGACGGCGTTCGTTATGGTGTCCGGGCAGACAACCCTGACAACCTGATTGACCTGTACCGCAAATCCCGCAGCCAAGGCTTTGGGCCGGAGGTAAAGCGCCGTATTATGCTTGGTACCTATGCGCTCAGCTCCGGGTACTATGATGCTTATTACTTGAAGGCGCAGAAGGTCCGTACATTAATCAAGCAGGACTTTGATGAGGTGTTCAAGAAATTTGATGTCATTATGGGCCCTACAGCCCCAACGACGGCATTCAAAATCGGTGAGCAGGTCGGCGATCCGCTGACGATGTATCTGAATGATATTTGTACAATTCCGGTCAGCCTTGCAGGCGTGCCGGCAATCAGCGTCCCGTGCGGCCTGGCAGACAATATGCCGGTTGGCCTGCAAATTATCGGGAAGGCGTTTGATGAGGCTACTGTACTGCGTGCAGCGCATGCCTTCGAGCAAAATACCGAGCATCATAAATTGCGTCCGCAGCTGTAAGGTTTGGCGAAGGGCCGGAAAACAAGAAGCAGGAGGAACCAAGCGATGTCACAATCGACCAAATATGAAACGGTAGTGGGCCTTGAGGTGCACGTTGAGCTGCATACGAACAGTAAAATCTTTTGCGGCTGCAAGGCGTCCTTCGGTGCTGCTCCGAATACGCATACCTGTCCGATTTGTCTCGGTCACCCGGGTGTTCTCCCGGTGCTGAACAGGCAGGCGGTAGAGTATGCAATGAAAGCAGCGATGGCGCTTAACTGCGAGATTGCCACAGAGAGCAAATTTGACCGCAAAAACTATTTCTACCCGGATTCGCCCAAGGCGTATCAGATTTCGCAATATGACAAGCCGATCGGCGAGAACGGCTGGATTGATATTGAAGTTGACGGTAAAACCAAGCGAATCGGCATTACCCGGCTTCACCTGGAGGAGGACGCAGGCAAGTTGACTCATGTTGACGGCGGCTATGCCTCGCTTGTTGATTTGAACCGTGTCGGTACGCCACTGGTGGAGATCGTCTCTGAGCCGGATATCCGCACACCTGAGGAAGCCAAGGCTTATCTGGAAAAGCTGAAGGCAATTATGCTGTACTGCGATGTTTCCGACGTGAAAATGGAGGAAGGCTCGCTGCGCTGTGATGCCAATATCAGTATTCGTCCATGGGGCCAGGAGAAATTCGGAACCCGTACGGAACTGAAAAATATGAACTCCTTCCGTGGTGTCCAGCGTGGTCTGGAGTACGAAGAATGGCGCCAGGCAGAAGTGCTGGACAGCGGCGGAGTAGTTGTACAGGAAACCCGCCGCTGGGACGAGGCTCAAGGCAAGACAATTTCCATGCGGAGCAAGGAAGAAGCGCATGACTACCGTTACTTCCCGGACCCAGATCTGGTACAGCTTTATATTGACGATGAGTGGAAGAGCAGAGTGCGCGCTTCGATCCCTGAGCTGCCGGATGCACGCCAGGAGCGCTACACCAGCGGTCTGGGCTTGCCGTCGTATGATGCAGGTGTCATCACTTCCTCCAAGAAACTTGCTGATTTCTTCGAGGAGAGCCTGAATTATACCAAGGATGCCAAGGCGGTTTCCAACTGGATTATGGGCGATTTGCTCGGTTATTTGAATGCTAACAACCAAGAACTGGATGATGTCAAGATTACCGGCCAGGGGCTTGGCGAAATGATCGGATTGCTTGAGAAGGGTACAATCAGCAGCAAAATTGCCAAAACGGTGTTCAAGGCGATGCTAGAAACAGGCAAGTTGCCACAGCAAATCGTTGAGGAGCAGGGACTGGTGCAAATCAGCGATGAAGGTGCTATCCTTGCAATCGTCGAGAAGGTCGTTGCTGCCAACCCGCAATCGGTTGAGGATTACCGCGCAGGTAAAGACAAGGCAATCGGCTTCCTTGTCGGTCAAGTGATGAAAGAGTCCAGAGGCAAAGCGAATCCCGCGCTTGTCAACAAGCTTTTGCAGGAATGTCTGAGCCGCTAAGGACAACTGTCTTCTGCTTGCTTTGTTTGAATCATTAAATCATTAACAGCAATGAAATTTCATTATGTAAAGCATTCCCCAAGCTTCTGATGCTTGTGGGGATGCTTTTTTAATTATAAAACTTAATATGCATGGATACCGATAGTCCTCTATTAACCAGCTGATCTGATTCCGTTAGAACGTCTGCATTGCTAAATCCTCCTAACACGAACCAGCAGCACTGTCTCATAATCCACATCTGCCGCAACACAAATAATTGCTTTGGATTTTTATAAAATGAACATGTTAAAATGGTAACAGCTGCAAGGGACAAAGTGAGTGTGAACATTAATGGAAAAACAACAGTTATCCGGAGGCAAGCGGGCAAGTGCAATTTTACTTGCATTTTTAATACCTGGCGGCGGGCATATGCTGCTTGGGAGAGTAGCCAAGGGACTAAATTTGCTCATTATTAGCGTGCTTGCCGTCATGGCAATGATTTATTATGCGAATACAGCAGGGGACCAGCATCTTATGCTGCTTGTCTTTTTGGGACTGCTTATTCCTTCTGTGTACTTTTACAGTGTCTACGATGCGCTTCAACAGCTTGTCAAAGCTGTCGATGAAGGGCAGGACAATGGATTTACCCCGCTTCAGGGACTCGGGTTAGCCTTGGCCGGGATTATGCTGCTCGCACTGCTGCATACCCCGCCTTTCTTGGCAAGAAGCCTGGAGCTTGCCGGTGCATATGCACCGGGGACAGCCCTGATGCTGCTTGGACTGTGGCTATGCTGGCGAATGGCAAGAGGGAGGATACGGCTGGGAAGGATCACCGCGGCGCTGACATTTATTTTGACCGGCGTCCTGCTATGGATTGGAATATGGACGGGGACACAAGCTGGAGCTGTAATTGCCCAGTGGTGGCCTGCTGCAGTTGTGCTTCTTGGCCTGGAAACCGCACTGCTGAGCATGTGGCTCAGACGGGTAAAAAAACGGCTGTCCACGGACTGGATCGGACTGCTTGTAGTCATCATTATCTCTGTATCGGTATATGCGGTGACGGAGCTTGCCGAAATTCCTTTCCGTTGGCTGGACCAATGGACGACAAATTATAGCGAGCTAAGCGGGTTCACAGGGGAGCAAGGCCATCGTTTTGACGGCAAACCGCTCTATGCAGAGCTGGGAGATACGATTAAGCAAATTGATATTGTCAATACAAACGGGAATTTGCGCGTCGTACCTACAGAAGACAGCAAGCTGAAAGTGGAATCGGTGATCTGGATTGATCTACCTGACCAGAAAGCTGCGGAACAGGCCGCTTTGTTTTCGGGAACGGAAATTAAGGAAGATGGCGGCCGGCTCATAATTGAAGGCAAGGGCGAGCTCTACGGGGAGGACCATAATCAGAAGCCGCGCATTAATCTGATCGTGTACCTTCCAAAGCCTGAATTCGAAATGATGGACACACATGATAAAACCGATGCGGCCGGAATAGACAATGGGTCCCCGACAGAAGCGGATAAAACATTAGATCATGCCGGAGATGAAAATCAAGGCGATATTGTGAATGAGTTTGAACATTCACCGGCGGATGAACCGGATGATAGTACTGCTGCGGGTGAGGCTGGAAACAAGGCAGCTGAGAGCCGGCCGTTGAAAATGAAGGTCCGGATTGTGAATGGGAGCGTTGATATCGACGGCCCGCTTCTTACAGAGGGCTTGGATATTGATGCTACTTATGGTGAATTGAAATTGCGGCAGGTTGCCGGACCTGTAACGGCCAAGGTGAAAAGCGGCGGTATTGAGGCCAAGGGACTACAAAGCAATGCGAGGCTGGTCATTGAGAGCGGGAATATTACCGCAGACGGTATTGAAGGAGATAGCAGTATTTCGGCTGTAAACGGGAGTATTACCGTTTTGCGGGCTTCAGGGAACACAGAAGCTGATACGAAGAACGGACAGATCCGGATTGCCGAGGCGGGCGGTGCGATAAAAGCCGATACATTGAACGGCAGCATTTCCGTCGCCAGTTCCCGCGTAGGCGGTTCTTGGGACATTGACAGCGCAATTGGTGAAATCCGGCTTATTCTGCCTGAGGCCGGTGATTACAGCGTACTGGGCGGGGTGACCTTTGGTTCGATTATTACGAGTCTGCCGCTTGATGTCAGCCATAAGAAAGTGACCGGCACAATCGGAACAGGAGAATATAAAATTCATATTAATGCAAACAGCAGCATCTATCTGGAAAAATTTCAAAAGTAACAAAATGGCGCTTTCATTGACAAATGTCAAACCTAACACGTAAAATGGTGCTAACAAATAATAATTATTATTAAATTAGAAAGGCGTGAGGGCTATGGGTGCTAGCGTCCAGCAAGCATTGGAACAATTGAAAATGACTGGCGTCCGGATGACCCCGCAGCGGCACGCCATCTTAACGTATCTGATGGATGCGCTGACTCATCCGACGGCTGATGAGATTTACAAGGCGCTTTCGCCGAAATTCCCTAGCATGAGTGTTGCAACTATTTATAATAATTTACGTCTATTTGTAGAGGCGGGGCTTGTACGCGAGCTTACCTATGGTGATGATTCCAGCCGGTTTGATGCAGATCTGTCGGATCACTATCATGCGATATGCAAGGAGTGCGGCACAATCGTTGATTTTGATTATCCGCCTTTGCTTGAAGTAGAGCGCGCAGCATCCAAGGAGACCGGATTCGTCGTTGAAGGTCACCGTATGGAGATTTACGGGCTGTGCCGGACTTGTTCGAGCAGGATTCAATAATCGTTGACATGACAAAACGCGTACGACAGGAGCAGATGTATTCAAGCTGCCCCTATTGTGCGCGTTTTTTTGAAATGGACTGAATTAACTGTTGAAATCAGGAGGAGGAGTGGTCGTTTTGGAGACGATGCGTGCTCAGTCACCACGGAGAAGAAAGGGGCGGGGATTCAGAGGGTTTTTGTTCTTTTGTTTTCTAGGTGTCTTGGCAGGGGGCGCTTACTGGGGCTGGGAAAACTATGTCCCGAACTTTGAGCGGGTTGTGCCGGTATTCAAAGAGGAACATCCTTTATTTTATAAAGGCGAAGCTCTCGGGTTTGGAGCGGTGTTGGATCAGAACGGAGAGAGTGTCAAGCTGCCGCTTGATGCGGTGCAAAAGGTGCTAGACTCGAAAGAGCCTGTCCGCTATGAAGAAGAGAGCGGCTCGATTATTTTGACAACAGAGAACAAGGTCGTTCATTTCAAGACCGAGGCACTGACAGCGACCATGAACCAAAAACCGTTCAAGCTCAGCTTTGCGGCGCATAAGAAGGATAATATCGTCTATTTGCCAGTGGAGCCGCTTAAAGAACTGTTTGGCTTGCAATTCGACTATACAAAAGATTCATCTATTGTAACCCTACATTTGCCGGACGAGCTGATTCAACGGGCGGTAGTGTCCAAGAAAGACATTTCGGTCCGCTCGGGGCCGACCATCAAGGCTCCAATTATTCAAACCTTGGCGGCAGGCGATGAGGTAAGGATTTGGGGAGAGGAAGAGGGATGGTACAAAGTACAGGGTGCTTCCGGGTATGTCGGGTATGCTGCCAAATCAGGTGTATCCCTGACGAGTATTGAGACCATTCCCAAGCAGCCCGCAGATAAGTCGTTTATTCCATGGAAGCTGTATGGAAAAAAGATCAATCTGACCTGGGAGGCTGTCTATAACCGGCAGCCTGATCTGGAGAAGATCGGAGAGCTTGAAGGGGTTAATGTGGTCAGTCCTACCTGGTTTGAGCTGGCGGATGAATCCGGTCTGCTTCGCAGCAAGGCAGATATGACGTATGTCAATTGGGCGCATGCCAAAGGCATGCAGGTCTGGGCGCTTTTCAGCAACAGCTTTAAGCCGGATATGACAACTGTGGCACTTGCCAGTTATGAGACTCGTCTTAACATGATTAAGCAATTGCTCTCATTTGCCCAAATTTATAAGCTGCAAGGCATTAATATTGACTTTGAAAATGTGCATACGAAGGATAAGGAAAATCTCATCCAGTTCGTCAGGGAAATGACGCCTCTTCTGCATGAACAGGGATTGGTTGTTTCTATTGACGTAACGCCAAAATCGAACAGTGAAATGTGGTCTGCCTTCCTGGACCGCGAAGCGCTTGGCAAGGTTGTTGACTTTATGATGGTGATGGCCTATGACGAGCACTGGGCTGCCAGTCCTGTAGCCGGCTCTGTTGCTTCGCTGCCTTGGGTAGAGCAATCGGTCAAACGGATTCTGGAAGAGGATCAGGTGCCGCCGGAAAAACTGGTACTCGGCATACCGCTATATACGCGGGTATGGACAGAGGAGACCGGGAAAGACGGGAAAACAAAAGTATCGTCGAAGGCAATCGGCATGGAGACGGTAGACAAGCTGATCGCGGAGAAGCAGCTTAAGCCTGTATTCAAACCTGAAGTGGGCCAAAATTATATTGAATACAAGGAAGATGGTGCTTTGAAACGAATCTGGATGGAGGACGAGGCTTCTGTCAAAGCGCGTGCACTGCTGGCCAAAAAGTATGATCTTGCTGGTGTGGCCACATGGCAGCGAAGCTTTCAAAAGCCGCAAATCTGGGGCGTATTGGATAAAGAACTGCAAAGCAGACCATAGCTTCATCTCTCATGTATAGCCGATAAGTAAAGCCCCTGGCATCAGCAGCCAGGGGCTTCTTGTTATGTTTCTCTTGATCTACTTATACTTTTCCCGGCTCCGGTTCACCGGTAGGGGAGTGGGTAGCCTGGTTCGGATCGAGTGTAAGCTTGGTTTTACAAAACATGCAGCGATCGGTTTTGCCGAGCATTTTGGTTGGGCGGCTGCATTCCGGGCATTCAAGCAGTACTGCGCTTGTAGACAGCATGCCGGCCCAAAAATAGATTGCCATGCTTCCCATCATGGAAATCATGCCGATGACCATGAAAATTGCGGCGAATATTTTGCCGGCTTGACCCCAAAGCAAGATTCCTGATGTTCCAAAAATCATAAGCCCCATCCCGATCAGGGTGAGCAACAAGCCCCATAAGCGGAACTCATTAATTTTACTCGATTTAAAAAACATGTTTTTCATCCTTTCCTGCGAATTAATACGGCTTGACTTACATGACGCCACTTATGTAGAGCTCTGGAACAAAACAGGGTGCGTTCAGCCGGTAGAATCCTTTTATTCAGATAAATTGGATTGAATTGAGGAGGCTGATCCTGCAGTAACAGAGGTGAAATCTTCATGCAAAAGCAGGAAACCGGCACTGATTCGTCGAAAATGGATTAAATCATAGAATTCAATTATAGCCTAAACCGGCAAGCTGCGCTATAAGAAGGGAAAGCGGATTCTGTGGAACACGCGACGGAATGCAGGCAAAGCATAACGGCGCGGGCTTGTAAGTATATGGGACTATATGCGACATGTATAAAGTCTGGTACGGGGTGAAACTGTGTTGGATTATGACGATGTTTGGAAAATGGTACAGCAACTAGGCGGGGCTCCGGTACAGCAGCAAGACCATAGACTGCTATTTGAGTTTATGGGCTTTGTGCGTTCTTATTTGCAGGCCAGAGACGACTTGCAGAATGATAATCTGCTTGATGCCCACAGCAGTGCGCTTGCAGCCCTGCATCACTGGGCCAGAATTGAGCTTATCGAAAAGCAGGTTCAGCCTGAAACAAGCGTCTGGCGCCAAATCCGGCGTTATCATCCTGGCATTCACAAGCTGTATGAGGAGCTTACAGGCAATGAAGAATCCCTGGAACAGCGGCTCAAACTCGTTCTGCTGGGATGTGAGTTTTCACTGATGGACAAAATGAAGTCTTGCAGCTCTCTAATTTTTCAGGTGCTCAAAAGCAGGGAAGAACCGTGGAGTCTGAAGGAGCTTCAGCATCATGCGTCTTTGTCCTGGTTAGAGGCGGATCTCGCACTGCTTGTAAACAAGTTGCTTGCCAGAGGATACGTTCGTGAAGTGGCTGTCATCGGACCAGACGGCTCCTTTAGCAATCTGGAGATGAAGCTGTATTCTGTATTATAGAAGAATAGCTATCCTGGGGCAGTCACTTCCTATAGAAGAGACAGCCGTTCTTGCGCAACAGATAGATATCATTTATAGCGAATTCGGTTCAGAGTGCAAACAACAATTTTCTATTTATAAAGGGAGTAATGGCCGGAAAGGGAAACCGCAGTAATCCGTTTGGGATGAAGATGGCCTTGAAGGGACTGCTGAATTGCGGGCAGTTGCCTTTACGCTACAGGGATTCAAAGCCTGTTGCTGCCGGGATGAAAGGGCAGAAATGAGATTCTTTGAAAAAAATGCTGTCGAAGCTTGACTTTAAAGCACAAATTATGATACATTAAATCTCGCCGCTTGAAAGGCAAGCATTCATCAAGAAATTAACAAAAAAGAATTTTAAAAAAAAGCTTGCAAAGAGATAGGCAACTGTGATATATTATAAAAGTCGCCGCTGAGACATGGCGGTAACGAAAACGAAGTAATTTGTTCTTTGAAAACTGAACAACGAGCGAAATGCCCTGTGACTTGAAAGAGTCGCAGAACAGCAACAAAATGTAATGAGCTAACAAGCTTATCTATAACTTTTATGGAGAGTTTGATCCTGGCTCAGGACGAACGCTGGCGGCGTGCCTAATACATGCAAGTCGAGCGGACTTGAAGAGAAGCTTGCTTCTCGGATAGTTAGCGGCGGACGGGTGAGTAACACGTAGGTAACCTGCCTGTAAGACTGGGATAACATTCGGAAACGAATGCTAATACCGGATACGCGGTT
>NZ_AULX01000012.1 GCF_000422505.1 Paenibacillus pinihumi DSM 23905 = JCM 16419
AAGCGTTTTTAGTTCCGGGAAGTTTACGGCAAGTGAAAATAGAATCACGAAACGGGGCTCAAAACGCTTGCGCAGAGCTGCTTATCTGGTGGTCATATGCGGGTTAAGGAAGGGCTTGAATCCCCTCCTAAGAGCGTATTACGACAAGAAAAGAAGCGAAGGTAAGCCCCATAAGGTAGCCGTGATTGCTTGCGCCAACAAGGTATTACATCACGTCTACGCTATGCTTAGAAAACGGCAACCTTTCGCTTCTTAAAGCCTTTTCTTCCACAAACTTCCATGAGGTGGAGGTTTGTTTGTCATGCGTTGAATTCAGTATAACAAAAACAGCTGTCTAATAAAACCGCCTATTGACAAAGTATTAGCTGGTTTTCTGTTTATCCCTTCACTGATCCGCCCAGCATGCCGCGTACAAAATATTTCTGAAGAGCGAAGAACACGGTGAGCGGCATGAGCATGGAGATAAAGGCGGCCGCCGTCAGCAAGTGCCAGTCATTGCCTCGGGAGCCGACGAGGTTGGCGATGTTCATCGACATTACTTGTACCTCCGGCCTGCTGCCCAGGAAGATCAGCGATACCAGATAGTCGTTCCATACCCAGAGGAACTGGAAGATGCTGATGGAAGCGAGTGCAGGCACGGACAGCGGCAGAATCAGCCTGCTGAAGATCGTAAAGTTCGATGCGCCGTCAATAAAGGCTGATTCGAACAGGTCCTTTGGAAGCTGGCTGATCGACGTATACATAAAGTACGTAATCAGCGGCAGGCCGAATGCGGTATGCGCAAGCCAGATGCCAAAATAGGTCCCGTTCAATCCGAGTGAGGTGTAATCCCTAAGAATCGGAATAAGTGCTACCTGCATAGGCACAACCAGCAATGCAATGACAATGACGAACATCGTCCGCCTGCCCGGGAACCGCAGCCAGGCGAAGGCATAGGCGGCGAAGGAAGCGATGAATATTGGAATAATCGTAGCGGGGACGGTTACTGCCAGCGTATTCCAAAAGGATTGTCCCATTCCGCTGCCCTTTTCCGTCTTGGTGCTGCCGTCCGGCATCGTGATGGAATAGTTCTTCCCGCCGAGTACGGTCTCATAGTTTTGGGTCGTGAACTCCATATGGGAGGTCCAGGCCTTCTCCTGAACGTTGATCAATCGTGCGCGGCGGTTTTCCCAGATCAGGCGCTTGCCGTCCGCCTCGACACCGCTACGAAGCTCATCGTCCGTATAGGTTTTGTCTTGAATCGCTATCGGTTTCCGCAGATCGGTGTCCTTCGGAAGCTGAAGCTGTTCGGCCGTTGTCCAGCCACGGTGCGGAATGACCTTCCACCATCCGGTGGACAGAATATCCGCAGCAGGCCGGATTGAGGAGACAAGCAGCCCCAGTGTAGGAATCGTCCAGATCAGGCATATAATCGCCAGCACGGTGTTAACGAGCCATTTGGATTTGCGGCTTTTGCGGCGCATGTTAGAAGCCCCCCTCTCTGCGGAACTGGCGCAGATTGATGATGATGACCGGAATGACCGCAATCAGAAGCACAATCGCCAGCGTCGAGCCATAGCCTGTGTTTTGGAACATGAACAGCTGCCGGTAAAATTGCGTCGCCACAACGTCCGTCTCGTATTGTCCGCCTGTCATAATCATGACGACATCGAATATTTTCAGTGTAAATACGATAATTGTGGTCGTAACCGAGAGCAGCGTGCCGGAGATATAGGGAATCATAATGCTGAAGAAAATGCGGATTTCCCCCGCGCCGTCCATGCGTGCAGCTTCCAGAATTGATTCCGGAATGCTCTTGATCGCGGCGGAGAAAATAACCATGGCGAACCCGGTCTGCATCCAGATGAGGATGGCGATCAGGAACAGGTTATTCCACGGACGAATCATACTCAGCCAGGCCTGCGCCTCGCCCCCAAGGGAGACAACGATGGCGTTCAGCAATCCAATCTGCTCATGCCCCGGCTGATAGTAGTAAATAAATTTCCAGATAACGCCCGCTGCCACGAATGAAATGGCCATCGGCATGAAAATCAGCCCTTTGGCGAGCTTTTCGAAGCTGCTCCGGTCTGCGAGAATCGCGATCAGCAGCCCGAGGCTGACACAGGCGAGCGTACCGAAGAATACCCACAGCAGGTTGTTGCGCAGCGCCATAACCAACAGGCGGTCGGTGAAGACGGCGGCATAATTGGCAAGACCGACAAAGTTGGCCGAATTGCTGTCAAAGAAACTCAGGTACAGCGTGCGTATCGTAGGGAATACCAGCAGCCAGCCCAGCAGCAGCACGGCTGGTCCGATAAATATAAAGGGCAAAACTCTCCGCTTCCATTGATCCGGATATTGCTCGACTACCCAGTTCATCGAGTAGTAAATAAAATAAATGCCAAACGCACCCCAGATGACCGCGACAATCGCGTTCAGAATCGGATGGAGCCCGGCGTCGCGGAAGAGGAAGAAAAACAGCCCGTGAATGGCTGCATTCAAGGCAGGCACAAGCAGGGAAAGCAACAGCAAACGCAGAGTATTGCCCTTTTTAGCCTGTAACTCCATAACGAACCCTCCTTCTTGTATGCAATATGCTTCAGAGTCATAGAGGTCCCGGATACCTCTATCAACTTCGCCGGAACATCAGGCTTTGAAATGTTTCGTCCCTGCCCGCGGCGAAAGCGGATCAGCAGATATCCGGGAGCGTTATATTACTTCCAGCCCGACTGGATTTCCTTCAAGGCTGTATCCAGATCGACTGTACCGGTGATATAGTCGGTCATGCCTTTCCAGAACGTACCCGCGCCTACTGCGCCTGGCATCAGGTCGGAGCCGTCGAAGCGGATCGTGTCTGCATTCTGCACAAATTCGGCCATGCGGCGCTCCTGATCATTGGCGTACCAGGACGGATCAGCATCATTCATCGGGGCCGTAACGCCACCGCTTTGAATCCATGTTTTCAGGGACTCGCCGGTTGTGAAGTATTCTATAACAGCGCGAACCTCAGGGCGGTCATTGAACATAGCGTAAATGTCGCCTGAGATCAAAGCAGGTGTTCCATATTGCGAATCAATGGACGGGAACGGGAACCAGTCGTAATCATCGGCAGTGAGTCCTTCCGGGAAGAAGCTCGTAACAAATCCGGCCTGGCGGTGCAGCCACGCTTTAGGAGGGTTGTCGAATAACACTTTGGCTGAATCACCGAAAGATGTCGTTGCGATCGACTTGCGTCCACCGTACACATAGTCCTCGTTGAACCAGATTTCAGACATTTTCTCCACCGCATTTTTCACAATCGGGTCTGTAAACGGCAGCTCGCCGTTCACCCATTTGTCGTAATTCTCAGGTGTAGTCGTGCGGAGCATGATATCCTCCAGCCAATCCGTTGCTGTCCAGCCGGTTGCTGTCCCGCTTTCAATACCGATGCTCCAGGCCGGATCACCGTCCTTGGCAATTTGATCACTCAGCGCCATCAGCTCATCCCATGTTTTTGGAATGGTGTAGCCGGCAGCCTCAAATTCCTTTTTGTTGTACCAAACCAGGCTTTTTACGCTGCTGCGGGCCCAGACGCCTGCCTGAATATCGCCATTTGGTCCTGGCATGCTCGCCATATCCAGCCAGCTCTGGTTGTACTGCTTCTTGAGATATTCATCACTAAGGAAGGAGGATACATCAATGACCTTGCCTTCCTTAACAAAGTTGCCCAGCAGTCCCGGCTGCGGGAAGTCGGCAATATCAGGGGCATTGCCGCCGTTGACGCGTACAGAAATCGTCGCTTCGAACTCTTTGGAGCTTTCGTAGGCAATTTCAATTCCTGTTTTTTCCTCAAACGCTTTTTTGCTCTCATTGAACTTGACCTCGTCCGCATCCGTGAACGGTCCGAACATGGTGACCTTTTTCCCTTTGAATTCCCCGTTGAGTGCTTTTGCCAGCGCAGAATCTCCGTCAGCTCCGGTATTGCCGTTTGTCTGATTGTTCTCTTTGCCCGGTTCAGGAGCAGCCGGCGTGTTGTTGCCCTTGCCTGCGCAAGCTGTCAGTGTCAGGGAGAATGCCAGCATCATAATCAAGATCAGCATCGAGCTTCTTTTTGGTTTGTATTGCATGAGACCTCAACCCTTTCTTAGATGGATAAATATAAGTCCTTTTGAGAAAACCCGCTTTGTATCATCAGGAACTACATGCTTATGCGACCTGGTGCAGGTCATCACCTCCCTGGCTTAATATCATTGAATTTTCATGCTCAATTATGGATAAAAATACTACTTTGTCTATAAATAGCGCTTACATTAGTTGTGAAAAGCTTTTCAGATTCAGGTGTCAGCAGCTATTCCGCAAATCTGTAGAGGGGAGCGGAGTGGCAAACAATGCTGCTTCCCCGCAAGAACAATGACTAAGTTTAATCGACATGGACGGGATGAATATGTATGGCAGTAGATTCTCTGACGATTAGGCGGTGAGGGAGCTTTTCTCTTAATACCCTGACTTTTCCTTTTGTAATCAGCTCGTGAAGCATTTGTACGCTGCGGTAGCCGATTTCATAGGTCGGCTGCTCGATGGTGGTCAGTTTTGGGATGAACATTTCAGCCATGCGGATGTTATCAAAGCCAATTACCGATACATGACCGGGTACGGATTTCCCCTGATCGCGCAAATAAGAGATCGTCCCCATGGCAAATTCATCGGAGGCTGCAAATACGGCTGTCAATTCGGGATGCTGTGCGAACAGGCGCGCTGCGGCTTCATAGGCATCGGTATAACGGTGCTCGGCATATTCTACATAAGGCTTGCAGTGATGAAGTCCTCCCTCTTCTAATGCACGGTGAAATCCTTCGTAGCGCGGCTGGCCGGAGATGGTTCGGTCAAGCGGCATGTTGATCATGCCAATATTACGGTGTCCGGAAGCAATCAAGTGTCTTACCGCTTCAAAGGCTGCCTGTTCATCATCGATGTCGACGGAGGGAATGTTATATTCCGGCGCATTGGTAGAGGCAAGGACGAATGGCAGATGATAGCGCTCCATCTCCTCGTAATATTCCTTGTGGAGGGAGTCGCTGGCGAAGATGAAGCCGTCCACCTGCTTCTCAAAAAAACTTTGTACATAAGCAATTGTCCGCTTCTTGTCACGGTCGGTATTGCAGATCATCAGCGAGTGGTTCAGTTTGACAGCGGCATCCTGCATCCCCCGGATCAGTCCGGCGAAATAGGGATTCTCGATATCCGGTATCATAACGCCGATGGTATCGGATTTCTTGTATATTAATCCTCTTGCAAATGCATTCGGCTGGTATTGGAGGGCCTCAATCGCCTCCAGTACACGGCTGCGTTTCTCCTCGGCGACCGTATCCGGAGCGTTCATGACTCTGGATACGGTGCTGATGGAAACGTTAGCGTATTTGGCCACATCACGAATGGTAGCTTTCATCAAAACACGCCTTCCCGGTTTAATCCTTATCATGAAATAAAAGTGTATAATAACTTTGAAAACCTTTTCTGAAAAGCTTTTCAAAGTTATTATATCCATTATTATCAAGATTGACAACCGGATTTATCCAGTTTTTCTTCGAAGATGATGCCTGTTTATTTTTAAACTTTGCCGGTAAACGGTATTCAAAAAAGAACAAACATTTACTTCTGTACAATTGTTAACTATTATGGTTTATATAAGGTTAACAAAAGGAAGGTGGATGAGATGGCTATTATGCTGCGGGGCCATCATATTTTGTGCTTGCTCGGATACCGGGGGAAGGGATACTCGGAGAATTTTTGCGCAAATATGACCAAAATCTATGAATCATTGCGTACACAGCCGGATACGGTCATCGAAATTATTGAAGGGCCGGATGATATTTGCCGCGCTTTTCCGCCGGATCAGCCGCATCATTGCCAAAATCAATCCGTGTACCGGAAGGACCGGGAGATTCTGCATGCTGTCGGTATTGAAATCGGGCATGCCATGACCTGGACGGAGATTCTGCATGCAGCAGCCCTTGTGCAGCCGGACGACATCCGGACATTATGCTCGGACTGCCGATGGGAGCCTCTTGGACTATGCCGGGAGGGAGTCAGCCATATTCGCCATTTCGGCGCGCTTCGCGAGCTTCCCTAAATATTGTTAACGTCTATGATTCCCAGTTCTTATTGCCCGCTGCCGCGACGAGGACAAGCATAAATTTGTTCTTGAAACACCAGGAGAGAGAGTGTACTATATACAAGGTAAATATAAGCCGGATACAAAGTAAAACTTCATATAACTCGTATAATTTTGGGAATATGGCCCATAAGTTTCTACCGGATGACCACTGCAATCATCCGACTATGAGTGAAAGCGCAACTGGTTTTTTTTACCCTGACGTCAGCGGCAGGGCAGAGGATCCGCGTTGCGGATACTGTTTTGTGTTACATTTTATGTTGCACCGCAAGGGATAATAACCCGGCAGGACAGACTTCACTTGAGAAGAAATTACTCAAGGAGTCTGTCCTTTTTTTGATTTTCCAAAAGGAGAGAGAAGAGAATGAAAGTATTACAGGAACGCATACGTGAGGAAGGCTTGATACTGTCGGATACGGTGCTGAAGGTCGATTCATTCCTCAATCATCAGGTGGACACCCGGCTTGCACTGGAGATTGGGCGGGAGTTCGCGCGCATTTTTGCCGGCAGGCCGATTACGAAGGTGCTGACTATTGAAGCGAGCGGTATCCAGTTCGCAATGGCAGCAGGAATTGCGCTGGATGTGCCGTTTATTTATGCGAAGAAGAAAAAGGCGGTCACACTTGCCGAGAAGGTCTATTCCGCGCCGGTCTATTCGTTTACCAGACAAGAGAGCTATCAAGTCAGTATTTCGCAAAAATATCTGGGACCTGAGGACAAGGTATTGATCGTGGATGATTTCCTGGCTACCGGAGCGGCGCTTGTCGGTCTCGTTGATATTGTCAAGGAGTCGGGTGCAGAGCTCGCCGGCGTAGGTTGTGTTATTGAGAAGAGCTTCCAGGAAGGACGCGGTCTGCTGGAGGCCAAAGGCGTAGAGGTGCATTCACTGGCCCGCATTGCGTCGATGGCACCGGGAGTGGTTCATTTTGTGGAAGAAGCAGTGGTGAAATAAGCGCAGTTGGCATCTCGCCTGCACTCAGGCTTGACGGATCTGATTTGCGCTTTACCGGGAATATTGGATATTCCTGATATATAGAATGGGGAGAGTCTACAATGCTTAGCAAACAGAAAGTCATTACCTTAGGATTCCAGCATGTGATGGCGATGTACGCCGGTGCTGTAATCGTGCCGATTATTGTCGGCGGAGCGCTTGGCCTGTCAGAGACACAGATGGCGTATCTGATTGCCGCAGATTTATTTACCTGCGGTCTGGCGACTATTTTGCAGGTTATGGGTACAAAGTATTTCGGCAGCGGCCTTCCGGTCGTGCTCGGATGTACCTTTACAGCAGTAGGGCCAATTATTGCAATTGCTTCAACCTCGAATTTGGCTACAGCTTACGGGGCCATCATTATATCAGGTATATTCGTTATTTTAGCTGCTCCGTTATATGGAAAACTGCTTAAGTTTTTCCCTACGGTTGTTACAGGATCAGTCGTCACCATTATTGGTTTATCGCTGATTCCGGTAGCCATGAACAATGCTGCTGGCGGCCAGGGTTCGCCAGACTTTGGTGCACCAAGCAATCTGCTGTTGGCACTGGGTACTCTGGTTACTATTTTGCTGGTGAACCGCTTTACAAAAGGCTTTATTCGCGCCATCTCCGTACTGATCGGACTTGCAGCAGGAACGGCAGCAGGGTATGCGATGGGCATTGTCAGCTTCTCTGCAGTTGGCGAAGCGGGCTTGGTAAGTATCGCTCAGCCGTTTTACTTCGGTATTCCGCAAATTAGCATCACAGCAATTATTACAATGATTATTGTTAATATCGTCAGCATGGTGGAATCCACAGGCGTATATCTCGCCGTTGGTAAAGCGACCGACCAGAAGGTTGAGCAGCGCCAAATTGTGGGCGGTCTGCGTTCCGAGGGTCTGGCTATCATGCTGGGCGGGATATTCAATGCTTTCCCGTACACGGCATTCTCACAAAACGTCGGCCTGATCTCGCTGACCCGTGTGAAGTCCCGCGATGTCATCTTCGCAGCCGGGGGCATCATGCTCGTGCTGGGTCTGCTGCCGAAGCTGGCCGCGCTGACTACGGTCATCCCGAATGCGGTGCTGGGCGGCGCGATGATCGTGATGTTCGGATCTGTAGCCGCAGCAGGTATTTCCATTCTGTCCGAGGTCGACCTGCGCAAGGGCAACAACTTGATGATCGCCGCTTGCAGTATTGCGGTCGGACTTGGTTCGGCTACGCTGCCGCAAATGTTCGACCAGCTTCCGGATTTCGCGAAGATGCTGCTGCAAAACGGCATCGTCTCCGGGTCTCTGACGGCGATTGCGCTGAATCTGTTCTTGTCCAAACAAGAAATTGAAGCGGAGCCGGTGGAAATCAAAAAAGTATCTTAGACTTAATTGGCAATAACATTAGAAGTAGCGATGCTCGAAGAACAAGCTGTGAGCTGCCGTTCATTCCTGAATGCAGCCTTAAAGCCTGAACTCAGTTGCATCGCTACTTTTTTTGATATTGAGCCCGGTGCACTTTTTGTTGGCAAGTATTCATGATCCAGGTCTTATCGCATCCCTGTGCAGAACAGGGGCTGAAGGCCCGGAATTTCTGCATGAAGATGGTCACGGAGATATTGTGGCAATTTACAACTCAGATCGTATACCTCTTAACCAGTATGAATATGACATTTGGGGAAGACCGATAGTAACCGTTGAAAGGGTGGAAAATCTATTCCGTTACTCTGGAGAGTATTGGGATAATAGTACAGAATTACAATATCTCAGGGCGAGATGGTATGACCCGGGTATTGGTAGATTTATTAGTCAGGATGCCTATGAAGGAGAATTGAACAATCCCTTATCTCTCAACTTGTATACGTATGTTGTAAATAACCCTTTGAAATATATAGACCCTTCAGGACATGCAATGGAAATCGATAAAAATATTAAACCTAGATGTAATCCAGATGACTTGAAGTATTTAAACAGTTATGAAAAAGCATGGTTGCAGTATGCAATGCAACAAGCACATGATAATGCAAACAAAATAAGACTACAATATGCAAATTCTGTGACTAGAATAGATTTTATTAATGGAGGACGTAGCAGCGTTTCGGCCAATAAACAAGTAACTCCTCATAAAGGTAATTCTGTTGTCCAAACATATACTAAAGGTGAAGTTTCTGTATTCGTTTATAGGTTCTGCTAGTGCGGCTGCTAAAATACAAGATGGAGATTTTATTTTCACTTTGAATTTGGGAGTGAATGGTAAGATAGGTGCAAGTGCAACCCTTACAGGGGGAGTGGCAATAGGTTCAACTGGAAAACGCACTGCTTCTATTAGTAATTCAATGCAACTCCCAAGCTTTATGATTATTGAAGGAGGATTAAGCTATAATGTCGATAATGGAAATCTTAAAGGAATTATAGGCGGTGGTGTAGGCGTTCTAACTGAAATCCCAATGTATAGTGGTGACTTTCTATTAGGTTATGAACCTATTGAAATAAAGATATCCTTACAGTCTAATCATTCATATCCTATGACTGCTTCTGAATGGGAGAGGCATTTACGAGGAGGAAAAAATGAACGAGAAGTTAGTCATTATTTTAATTACTTTGCCTGTAGTATTATTCAGTTTGCATAGTATCTTTTTTCCCGAACAAGCCGTTAGACTGACAGGTATAAATACGCTCAGAAAAAAACCGACTAAAAGTGCTGTAAAGCGCTATCGCCTTTCAGGTTATATTACATTGGTGGTATGTGTTGCGATTATTGTTTTGGGCTTGCTTGGCAAGGTAAATGTAGGGGCTAGATAAAATGAACTGTCTCAACCGTCGACGGCTATTTGGACCAGCCTATTGACGGTTGTTTTTTATTGAGGAACTCTAAAATACCGGATTTAAACATGAAAATAAATTTATCATTCCCGCTCCAAAAGAATTATGATAGAATAAACAGGAACGTTTGTTCCTATCATTAAAAGGAGTGATGTGCAAGTCATGAGCGGCCGGTATGCGGAAATAGAAGGTGTCATCGCCTATATTCATCAACATATCTTTGATCCTCTTCCACTTGCCAAACTGGCGGCGTATGCAGCTTATAGCCCATACCATTTTACCCGAATCTTTAAGGAGAGAATGGGTCTCTCCCCTCATTATTATATTTCCGCCCTCAGGCTGCAAAAGGCCAAGGACCTGCTGCTTCATACAAATATGAACATTCGGGACATTGGGCTTGAAATTGGACAGCAGAGCCTCGGAACCTTTACTACACGATTCACGGAAAGAGTCGGGTTAACTCCAGCCAATTTTCGTAACTATAGACAGCAGGCAGGCCAGCATTTGAGCTCCCTGCAGCAGCTTACGAATTGGAAGGAACCGGAGTTGGTATTAAGTCCTTCTTTAACGGTGGAAGGAATCATCCGTGCAGAGACCCCTTTTCAAGGCGTAATTCTAATCGGTTTGTTCGCCAGACCGATTCCGGAAGGCCTGCCGCTGTACGGTACGCTGCTGTCCTCGCTAGGAGATTTCCGCTTCACGCATGTAAAGCCGGGGACATACTATCTGATGGCGACTACGATTTCATGGGGGACACAGGCTGCGGATATTATGCTCCCCCAGGCTACTCTCCGCACCCGCTCAAGAACGCCGATTATTGTGCAGCCTTACACAAAGGTTCCTCCGCTGGATATCATGCTGTATCCGCCGCGGCTTGACGACCCGCCGATCCTGATTTCACTCCCGTTACTGATGAACCGTTTCTTAAGCCGGGTCCGCCAGCCCGCAGGCTGTTGAATGGGGTCCATGTCTGATTTATATGAGCCATACTATAGATAGGATGGTCACACATCATATAATACTTTTTCCAGGAATGCAGGCTCATGAGCTTGCATTTTGTTTTTAGTTACAGTAAAGTGTAACTAATACAGTGTAGTGTAATTAACACACTAAAGTGTAAAGGTGTGATAATTCAATGGAAATCTATACAGCCAAGCAACTGGCAGATATTCTTCAACAGGATGAACCACAGATGAATCTGCGGACGGTTCGTTATTACACTCAAATCGGACTTGTCCCGCCGCTGGAGCTGGCAGGCAACAAAAGGGTGTACACAAAGACGCATCTTCATTACTTTAGGGCGATTCTTACGCTGACCAAGAGTGGAGATACGCTGGCGGCTGTTGCTGAGAAGTTGAATGGGCTTACGACAGAAGAGGTGGCTAAAATCGGAGAGAGCTTGAGGCTCTATCAGTCCGGACAACTGATTCACAATGATACGGTTGTAATCAACGAGGACCTGATTCTGTCTGTCAGTCCCCGCATGGATGCTGCGCTCCGGTCCAGAGTCATTGAGACCGTTACGAAAATGATGAAGGGAGAACAGTCATGATCAAAAGCGGCTTGACCAAGACGATGCTGGAAAATGAGGAAGGACTGACTCATTTGTGGTTGCAGCTTGGGCCGTGGACAACTGCCCGGAAGACAGAGAAACCTTCCCTGCCCTGTAAAATGAAGCTGCAATTAGTCGTTCCTCCGGGCTTGTATGTGAAAAGACTGCCAGCCTCAGCCTCTGATGAGGGGAAAACAATGTTCGATATTGTACCGGGTGATACGGAATGTGAGATGGTTTTTGAGCTGTTCACGACCTCGCCGGTTCCGTGTGGCAGCCGGACGCTGATAATCTCACTGTCCGGTACGGATGAGGGCGGACGGCCTAGCCGCTGGGAGCAGGAGCTGACCCTTGCGATTGCTGAGGAAGATGAGATCGACGAAGCTTGTGTGAATGCGGATATTGTGGAGAAAGTGAATCGCATTCAGCTTGTGGCGGATGAAGAAGAGCAGCCATTCTTAAATGCATACCAGCAGGCACTGCACGGTCTGGCGCTCCCTTCAACCATGTCCGAGCTGGAGCGCAAATACCGGATTGAGGGAGGATACGCCGGATGAATCTCGTACCCTATGTTGTAGAGCAGTCGAGCCGGGGAGAACGGTCTTACGACATTTATTCCCGTCTTCTGCAGGATCGCATCATTATGCTTTCGGGTTCTATTGACGATGAACTTGCGAACAGCATCATTGCGCAGCTGCTGTATCTGGACAGCCAGGACCCGGAGCAGGAGATCAAGTTGTATATTAACAGTCCGGGAGGATCGGTTACTTCGGGTCTGGCGATTTATGATGCGATGCAGCATGTGAAGGCACAGGTAAGCACACTGTGTGTCGGACTGGCGGCATCTATGGGCGCCTTTTTACTCGCCAGTGGTGCGAAGGGCAAGCGCTACGCGCTCCCCAATAGTGAAATTATGATTCATCAGCCGCTTGGCGGCGCTCAAGGCCAGGCATCTGATATTGAGATTGGCGCCAGACGAATTATCAGGCTGCGCGAACGTCTGAATGCCATGCTGTCTGCGCATACCGGGCAGCCGCTGGAGCGGATTTCTAAGGATACAGATCGCGACTGCTTCATGTCTGCGGAGGAAGCAGCGGAATACGGCATTATTGATGGTGTGCTGGCTTCTGCCTGAGAGCTGTAAATACGGCGAAAATGCCGCTAGGCTCTACCGGGCATAGGACGTCTTCGATTTTAGCAAGTATTGCTACGACTTCTGTATTTGATTTTGGTGTACGATGGGGTTAAAGGAAAATATGAGCTGTGGAGGTGCAAACGGATACTATGAAGCAATCTGATCCTGCATTGACGGAAATAATGGCCGAACTGGCAAAGCTGGGGGATGAGCAGACAAAAAAGACCTTTATCCGCCATGGCGCACAGGAGCCGTTGTTTGGCGTTCGGGTCGGGGATTTGAAAAAACTGGTCCGCAGCGTCAAGAAAAATCAGCAGCTCGTCTATGATTTGTATGATACCGGCAATTCGGATGCGATGTATTTGGCTGGACTGACGATTGACCCCAAGGCAATCTCCAAAGAGCGGCTGCATGATTGGGCTAGAAGAGCGTATTGGTACATGCTGGCCGAATATACGGTAGCAAGTGCCGCTGCTGAAAGTCCGTACGCCCGCGAGCTTGCGCTGGAATGGATGCAATCGGATGAGGAGATGGTAGCCGCATCCGGCTGGAGCGCCTACGCGAATTACTTATCCATAACTCCGGATGAACGGCTGGATCAAGAGGAGATCACCCTATTGCTGGAGCAGGCGGGCCATACCATTCATGAAGAGCGCAACCGGGTCCGTTATACGATGAACGGGTTCGTGATTTCTGTGGGCACTTATGTACAGGATCTGAATGAACTCGCCAAGGATACTGCCCGCCGGATTGGCAAAGTGCATGTTGATGTCGGCCAGACAGCCTGCAAGGTTCCGCTGGCAGCCGATTATATTGAGAAGGTGGAGCAGCGGGGCACTGTAGGCAAGAAACGCAAAACCTGCATTTGCTAAAAAAGAAGGGCTGCCGATAAGTTATGCCTAATACAAAAAGCCGTCCAACCCCGCAGCAGTAACATGCTTCAGGTGACGGCCTCTTTGCGATTCTGGTCTTGCATTCCCTATTAGCTTAGCTTATTTGGCGGCAGCTCCACCCATAATGACGGAATCCTTGGGCAGCAGCAGGGCGAAGAGCCCGAGCAGCGGCAGGAAGGAGCACCATTGAATCATGGAAGTGACTCCATGTGTGTCCATGAGCCAGCCCATAAGCACCGATCCGAGCCCGGCAAGCCCGAATGAGAGACCGAAGAATAATCCGGCGACCGTGCCAACATGACCCGGCAGCAGCTCCTGGGCGTAGACGATAATGACGGAGAAGCCGGACATCAATATCAGACCGATCGCGATACAGAGCAGAACTGAGGTGACTGGTCCCGCGTAAGGCATAAGCAGTGAGAACGGTGCTGTTCCCAGTATGGAGAACCAGATAATCTTCTGTCTCCCGAAGCGATCGGCCAGCGGCCCCCCGATAAAGGTGCCGGCCATGCCCGCGAATTGCAGCGCAAACAGGCAAATTTGGGCACTGGAGAGCGGCAGTCCAAATTTCCCCATGTAATAAAAGGCGTAGTAGCCTGTCATGCTGGCCAAATAGACAAATTTGGAGAAGAGCATCAGAATCAGAATCGCCAGCACATAACCGATGAATGGCTTGCTGAACGACTTTGCTGGCGCAGCCGTACTCCTGCTCTTAGGTTTTGCGGCCCGTTCACGCAGCTGTCTGCCGTACCATTTGCCAATGGCGGACTGCAGCACAATCCCGATGAGAGCAAGCAGTGTAAACCACAAGAATCCGATTTGTCCGATAGGCATGATAATGAAGACGACCATTAGCGGTGCGAGCGCCTGCCCAAAATTGCCCCCTACCTGGAAGACTGATTGGGCGAAGCCTTTGCCCTTGCCTGCCGCGAGATGTGCAACGCGCGAGGATTCCGGATGGAGAACCGATGAGCCGACCCCGATCAGGGCGGAGGCGAGCAGCAGCATGGCGAATGTAGGAGCGAAGGCCAGTCCGATCATTCCAAGCAGGGTGAACAGCATGCCGACGGGCAGCAAGAACGGCATCGGACGCCGGTCTGTGCAGTAGCCGATCAGAGGCTGTAAAATAGAGGCCGTAATGTTGAGCGTAAAGGCAATCCATCCGACCTCGGTAAAGCTTAGTTGCAGATTT
This sequence comes from Paenibacillus pinihumi DSM 23905 = JCM 16419, assembly GCF_000422505.1. GTDB lineage: Bacteria > Bacillota > Bacilli > Paenibacillales > Paenibacillaceae > Paenibacillus_D > Paenibacillus_D pinihumi. The sequence goes on from NZ_AULX01000012.1 coordinate 14,689, forward strand.
TGTTGAAATAACGGAAAGACCGCTGGTACAACCGACTGCATGGCATCATTCAGCAGATGGGCGGCGCTGACACCCAGCAACACCGTCATCGCCGTTGTCTGCGTCGTCTTTACTGTAGAAGCGACAGTTGTTTGTGACATGGTTGAGCATCCTTTCTTTTGAAGTTTATTTTCGATAGGATTTATCGTAGCGGAATGAGGGCAATGCTGTCGTTGTGAATGTTGCTTGGATATTGAGCAATTTTTGCTATAATGGACGGAGGGTGAAAGATGATGCACATGCAAATTATATTTCCGCACATAGAGCTGCACAGTATTGAGAGCAGCTTTGAGAATATGCCTCACTATCATGAGGAGCATTATCAGATTACCGTTCCGCTCCGCGGCAGTTGCCACTTTGTACATGAGAACAGAAAGTTGGCGCTTGCGGCCGGGGATGGGCTGGTGCTGAATCCTCAGGACCGCCACTCCTTTCATTTGGGTCCGGAGGACAAAGTCATCATTTTCAAAATAAATGACCACAGTCTCCATCCGTCAAATGCGCTTAACCCTCCTGAGCTTGAACAGCGGTATCGCTTCAATCCGTCAGAGCTGTCCGTTTTTTTGCAGCAATGGACGTCCTCCCTGTTTACAGTCGAGCCTTCAGATCGTCTGGAAATGGAGGAAAAGGAAGGGCAGATGCTCGAATACGTACATCGCTTGATTTGGGGAAGCGGTCAATTGGAGAAAGAGACTGCGGGGAAGGGTGCATGTACAGGAAAAGATGGAGACGGGCACCTGCACCGGGTGCTGGATTATATTCATGCCCATTACATTGACCAGGTGAGTATCGATGAGCTGGCAGCCGTCGCCCTGCAAAGCCGGTTTCATTTTATCCGGTCCTTCAAATCGCTAACGGGAATGACCCCATATCAATATGTACTCAGACTGCGTATGGAGGAAGCCAGGAAACAACTGCGATACTCGTCAGTGACCATTACAGAAATTAGCTTCGGACTGGGGTTCTCCAGCACAAGCCAATTTTATAGAGTGTTTATGAAATCAACCGGGGTAACCCCGGAGCAATATCGTCTTCAAACCCATTAAAAAGGAGCAAAACCGATATGAGTGAGCAGTACAATGAGCAGGAGCTAATTCAGTTTATCGCGGACAAGACACAAGCACAGGCAGTTGAAATCAAGCTCGTGTTGAAGCACGAACAGGCCTATATCAACGCCCAGCAGGAAGATTCCAAGGGTGAGGTCGATGTGGATATTGATGAGCTGGTGGACTATGTGGTCAGCCGCTCTGACGTCAAGCTGGACGAGCTGACCGTGGAGACGATTTTGGAGACCGAGATGGATTTCCTTATCAAGAAGGGCGTTGCGGGGTATTTGGATTAGGCTATTCAAGCACAAACAGTGCGGACAGCTGCAGGAAAAGCAGCTTCATTTCCCTGCAAAAAGGGCAGTCCCTGTGCCAGGCTCCAAGCCTGAACGCGGGAACTGCCCTTGACTATTTATTTCCTTATCGGACAATCAGAACGGGACATTTGGAGTATTGCGATATTTTATGACTGACGCTTCCCAGCATTAACTCCTTGATTCCGCTTAAGCCGCGGCTTCCGACCACAATCAGGTTGCTGCCGTGCTTATCGGCAAAGTCCAGAATCATCCCTGCGGGATCGCCCGTCATATAGAACGTCTGCACGCCGATAATGCCGGCTTCCTCCGCAAGTGAAGCTGCCTTCTGGAGAATATGCTCGCCTTCTTGCCGGACATTCTCCTTGATGGAAGTAAAGTAGTCCTCCGGCACATAAGCCATACCGATAAAAGCGACCGAAGCGGCAGTTGTTTCTTTGCCCACATATATAATGCTTAGCTCAGATTGCTGTTCTTTTGCCAGATGAAAAGCGGTTTCCAGTATTTGATGGCTGATTTCCGACCCGTCAATTGCAACAACAATGTTATGAAACATATGCCTCAACTCCTTTTTATTTTTATTACCCGCCTGGACAACATTTGTCACAGGTACTTTCTCCCAGCTGGCGATTGTACTCATATTTTGTTCAAGGTAATGGGCTTTACATTTAAAAGTTTACATGTTAGTATTATTTCGATCCTTATGGAAATATAGTCTGGACGAAGGAGGAACAGAAGATGAGAGAAAATCAAGCGGATATCGGGCAAGCCGTCAAGGTGTATAAAGCATTGGGAGAGCCGACAAGAATAAAGATCGCCCTATTGCTTACCGAAGAGATCAATCTATGCTGCTCGGACATTGGGGAACGGCTGGAGTCCATTGCCGGCTCGACATTGTCTCATCATCTGAAGCAGCTGACAGATTGCGGCTTGCTGAACCTCCGCAAAGACGGCACTTATATTTACTATAGCGTCAATCGGGATATCGCAGAGAAATATGCGCCGTATTTATTGGCGTAATTTTTTCACTCTTTGTTTCGATATTTCTAGAAATATAAAGGGAGAGAATCAAGGTCATGAGAAACTCATGGAAGATTTATATGCTGGCTGTAATCAGCTTTTTGGTTGGAACGTCAGAATTTATCATTGCCGGCATATTAGACATTGTAGCGGCAGATGTTGGGGTGTCCGTAGCTGCCGCAGGTCAGCTCATCACGGTATTTTCGCTGGCTTATGCATTCGGTACGCCCGTTCTCATGGCTCTGACGGCCCGGATGGAACGAAGAAAGCTGATGCTGGTCGCTTTGGCTTTATTTTTCCTGGGAAATGCGATGGCAGTTTTCACAACAGGCTTTGCAATGTTGCTGGTCTCCAGAATTGTACTGGCATTAAGCACAGGTGTATTCATCGTGGTCGCGCTCACGGTGGCATCCAAAATCGCCCAGCCGGGCAAGCAAGGGAGTGCGATTGCTACCGTTATTATGGGCTTTAGCGTAGCTCTTATTGTAGGTGTGCCTATCGGCAGAGTCGTTGCAGGCGCGTATGACTGGAAGCTGACCTTTGCCGGCATAGGCGTTCTGAGTCTTGCAGCGATGCTGCTTATATTATTCACCATTCCCAAATCCGCAGCAGAGGCTCCGGTACCTTTGCGGACGCAGCTTGCTCTGCTTAAAAATTCACGCATTGCGGTGGCCTTGTCGGTTACCTTCCTATGGATATTGGGCTACTCGATTGTTTATACGTATATTTCGCCTTTCCTGCTGACAGTAACCGGGATGAGCGAACGAATGGTGAGTATCGGCTTATTCGCATTCGGACTGGCGAGTCTCCTCGGCTCGCAATTGGGCGGTTTTAGTACAGACCGGTGGGGAGCACCCCGTACATTGGTAACCGGATTGCTGCTCCATTCTGCTATCTTATTCTTGCTGACGAGCTTTGCCCAGTCATCTTCGATTGTGATGGTGATGCTGATTCTGTGGGCATTCTCGGCTTGGTCGACAGGTCCGACGCAGCAGGTTAATTTGATAAGCATGGCGCCGGATGCATCGGGCATTATGCTCAGCCTGAACACTTCCATGGTACAGCTGGGAATGGCTGCGGGAGCCGGTATCGGAGGCATCGTGGTGGAACAGGTCTCGCTGCCTGCAGTTGGTTGGATCGGCGGGGCAGGGGTAGGAGTTGCGGCGCTTACCGTCCTTGTGTCCCTGGGCTTCGTCCGTTCCCGGACAGAAGTGAAGGTTGCAATAGCGGCAGCAGATAAACAGAACCTGTAAATTCTGCTGTACGAGAGTACAGGGCAAGGAACGCACTGACCCTAAAGGGAAAAACCAGAAAAAGTTCTGTAAGCGGCCTTTCTCCTCATTCCCGGGGAGCGGAGGCCGTTTTGCATAATATTTAAAAGTACCGGTCAGCAATATGGACATCGTCAAATAAGCCAGGCTGGGCTTCCATTTAAGCAGAGTTGACAATTACACCGTTTTCCTTTATCTTTAAATTAAGATAATTGAAATGCAGAAATTAAATGCAAAAGAGGTGTTGGGAATGGAGCAATCCACAACCGGAGCACTCGACCTTTTTATTGCTTTATCCAGAGCCAGTCAATGGGTGAATGCCCATGCGGACCGGGATATTAGAAGCAATGGGCTCAACCGTACCGAGTTTGGGGTACTGGAGCTGTTATATCATAAAGGGCAGCAGCCAATTCAGCAGATTGGCGGCAAGGTGCTCATGAGCAGCGGCAATATTACCTACGTCGTAGATAAGCTGGAGAAAAAGGAGCTCGTGCGGCGCAAGTCGTGCGCTGAGGACCGCCGCCTGATCTACGCCGAAGTTACCGAGCAGGGCAAAAAGTTTATCGAGGATGTTTTTCCCGGCCATGCGCTCGTTATTCAACAAGCAGTTTCGGGTCTGACCGCGGAAGAGCAGCAATTGGCTTCTATTTTGCTCAAGAAGCTGGGAAGATCAGCCCAGGAGAGCTTTAAGCAGCGGAAACGCAGTGGAGATGATCCGGTATGATAGTTGGCACCCTCTTTTAAAAAGAGGGTGAATGGGCTATTGCATTTTTAAATATTATATCTTTAATTTAAGATTCTTTAATTTAATAAAAATTCATAAAAATTAATGATTCATTTTTGAAAATTGAAGGGAGATTATGAAGATGAGCACGCAAATTGAGATGAATTTTGAAAACTTGGTGAAGGAGCGCCGATCCGCCTCGAAATTTCTCCCGGATGTGGAGATTTCCACGAAAGAATTGGAAGAGATGCTAAGTCTGGTGAAGTTTGCCCCTTCCGCTTTTAACTTGCAGCATTCTCATTATGTTGTCGTAAAAAACCCGGAAGTGAAGCAGAAGGTGTACGAAGCGTCATTCAAGCAATATAAAGTACAGACTGCTTCCGCAGTGCTGGTCGTACTCGGAAATAAAGAGGCATACAAGGACGCCGCCCGGATCAACGAGGGATTGCTGCATCTGGGAGTTTTGAGCAAGCAGGAATATGAATCGACCGTGAGCTCGGTAGAAAGCTTCTATGAAGGCCGCGGGGATACGTTCATGCGGGAGGAAGCCATTCGAAATGCCAGTTTGTCGGCGATGTTATTCATGCTTATTGCCAAGGAAAAGGGCTGGGATACATGCCCGATGATCGGGTTTGATCCAGAGGCGCTGAGTTCCGCCTTGAACATTCCGGACAGCTACGTGCCTGTCCTCATGATTACGCTTGGCAAAGAAGATACGTCCGGTCAAAGGCCGCGCGGCTACCGCAAGCCGGCGGGCGAATTCGTCAGCTACGATACATTTTAAGGAGGGCTTGGAAATGGCCAAACATACAGCAGGCATTCATCATATTACGGCATTTGTCAGAAGCGCCCAGGCAACAGCAGATTTTTATGCCGGAGTATTGGGGCTTAGGCTGGTCAAAAAGACGATCAACTTCGATGCCCCTGAAGTTTACCATCTCTACTTTGGCGATGAGATCGGCAGCCCGGGGACGATTATTACCTTCTTTCCGTGGGCACACTCCCGCAAGGGCAAAATTGGCGGAGGGCAAGTTGGTGTAACCACCTATGCGGTTCCAGAAGGCGCACTTCCTTTCTGGGCGGAACGGCTTGAACGGCTGGGCGTTTCTTTCCACAGGACTGAGCGGTTTGGAGAGCAGTATTTGCAACTGGAGGACCGGGACGGTTTGCAGCTTGAGCTGGTGGAGCGTATGGCAGGGTCATTGAGCAACTGGTCCTTCGGCGGAATTCCCGCGGACAAGGCAATCAAGGGCTTTGGAGGTGCAGTCTTGTATAGTACTTCTCCAAGGGAGACGATGCGGGTGCTGGAGCAGGTTATGGGTCTAGAAAAGACGGCTGAGGAAGGGGATATCATCCGCTTTAAAGCGACCGGGGATCTGGGCAATTTGATTGATATTAAAACCAGCCTCCAGTCTTACAGTGCAGGCGGTGCCGGAACCGTGCATCACATTGCATGGCGTGCGCAGGATGATACGGACCATGAAGCGTGGAGACAGCATGTACAAGCAAGCGGCCTCCAGCCGACGCCAATTGTGGACCGCCAGTATTTCAATGCCATCTACTTCCGGGAGCCCGGCGGCATTTTGTTCGAGATTGCGACTGACCCCCCGGGCTTTGCGAGGGACGAGGAGAAGGATGAACTGGGCAGCAGGCTGATGCTGCCCGAATGGTATGAGCCGCGACGTGCTGAAATTGAGCGCAATCTGGAGCCCTTTGTGGTTCGTGAGCTGGAGGAGGATAAGAAGTGAAGCACATTTTCAAACAGGGCCCGGACCCGTCAGCCCCTGTACTGGTGCTGCTCCATGGCACAGGCGGTACAGAGCGTGATTTGCTCCCGCTAGCAAGCGAGATATCTCCCTCATCCTCCGTGCTGAGCGTACGGGGGAATGTGCTGGAGAACGGAATGCCGCGTTTTTTCCGCCGTCTGGCTGAAGGTGTATTCGACATCGGGGATTTGAAGCTGCGTACACAAGAGTTAAAGGAATTTCTGGACTCCGCGGCTGCTGAATACGGATTGGACCGGAGCCGCTTTGTCGCTGTCGGCTACTCGAATGGGGCCAATATTGCCGGAAGCTTGCTGTTCCATGATGCCGATGCACTGAGCGGAGCTATTCTCCACCATCCGATGGTTCCGATACGGGGAATGGAACTGCCGGACTTGGAGGGACTTAAATGCTTCATTGGCGCTGGCACGAATGATCCAATCTGCTCCCCCGCTGAAACGAAGGAGTTGACGGAGCTGCTGGAAGGAGCAGGCGCGGCAGTGGAGGTTCACTGGGAAGCAGCGGGACACCGCCTGACTTCGTCGGAGGTTGCGGCTGCAGCCGCTTGGTTCAACCGTCAGTTTGGTTGAGGGCATGTTTCTTTACCAGCGGGGCGCCGTAGACACAAGGAATGCCCGGGCTGTGGTGCGAAGCGGCTGCTTCATGCCGGAGAAGTCGCGGAATGCGAGTATTGCGGTCAGAGGCTCAGTCACAGCGGTATTGTCTAAGCAGGTTATAGTTTATATCATTCAACCAAAGAAGCTTCTCCATCCGGGAGAGGCTTCTTTTTGAGCGGTTGGATAATCAACGATGAACGAGGGGCAATGTGTCACTACAGGCTGAAATTCCATACTCTGAAGTGTTGCCCAGTCATATGGCGCAACCGAATATAAGCTCGTATTGCGCCCCGTCTTATTATTCGATACACTCATACTATCGAAAATGATTCTCAATATGAATAAACCTCATATTTCAAATAAATAAATCGGGCCAGTTGAAGGGAGAGCATGAAGTGGATAAAAGAGAGCAAGCGGATGTTTCCGGTTTCCGCAATGACAAGCCGGAACGTGAATATTGTGCGGGCATATCCCAAGCAATGGGTGAAAATCCGGTGGGAACTGCCGGGGTGCAAAGCCATTATTTGCTCGTGGAGGTGCCGATGCCATGGGCGGATAAAATTACAGAGTCAGGCAAATTCCCGGTTGGCATAAATGATGTGCTTAAGAAATGTATGGCACAGGGCTTGCAATTCCGCTTTCTGGCTATATGGTCGGAATTCAACAGCCCCCCGCCCGGACATACACGGGTGATCGAATATCGTCAGCCGGCGGGGGAAATGGTGCCATTCACAAAACGCGAATACCTGGTGCCGACCGAACAAGTAAGTGATCTGGCTGAGACGCTGCTGACCTCAGGCAATGCAGACCGGTTCCGTTCCTGGCTGCAGCCAGATGAAGGAATCCGGGATATACTGGTCTGCACACATGGAAGTCATGATTTGTGCTGCGGCAAGTATGGGTACCCGATATACCGGGAATTGGGAGAAGTATATGCGTCATCACCGGACACGAAATTGCGGGCATGGCGGGTCAGTCATATTGGCGGACACCGGTTTGCGCCAACGCTGATCGATTTCCCGGAGGGGCGCTTCTGGGCGCATGTAACAAGCGAGGCTTTGGATGCTATAGTGAGACGTGAAGGCGCTGCAGCTGATATTATCCGTTATTGCCGGGGTGTAAGCGGCATTGGACCATTTGCACAAGCCGCAGAGTGTGAGCTGTTTGCAAGCAAGGGCTGGGCATGGCTCCAGTACACCAAAGACATGGTCATCCAGAGCCAGAGTGATACAGGGGCTTTAATACAGCTCACGTATCAATCACCGGACGGATCGGATTGTGGAACGTCCGAGTTCGAGGTTTATGTTGCAGGCACAGTCAAGACAGGCGGCTGCGGACATGACAGTGAGGTCAGGCAGTTGGCAGTTCGTTAAAGGTTAATGGATGGGCGGGCCGTACCTCAAAAATATTTAATTCCATAACGTTCGGCAACTGAGCCCCCAAACAGCATAGAGCAATCGCTCTGTGGTTTGGGGGTTTTCTTTTTTTGCCGGAAAAGCTTCTTGACACTTATGATTACATGTGTAATCATAATAACAAAAGGACTACATATGTAATCAATTTGATGGAGGTAGACGTCTTATGGCTGAAATACCGAATATATCAGACGCTGAATGGGAGATTATGAAGGTGCTGTGGAGAAAGTCGCCGATCACTGCACAAGAAGTCGTGGACCAGGTGGCAGAGCCGATGAGCTGGAATCCAAAGACCGTAAAGGCGTTGATCAGCAGACTGGTGAAGAAGCACGCCATCCGTTTTGAAGCAGCAGGCAAGGTCTACTACTATTCTGCTGCTGTGGCTGAGGAGGAATGTGTACGGGAGGAGCGCAAATCATTCCTCAAGCGGATATACGGCGGAGCCTTGTCGCCAATGCTGGCGCATTTTATCCAAGATGAGAAGCTGAGCCGGGAAGAGATAAATGAATTGAAAAAGCTGCTTGAGCAAAAGGAGTAGAGGCCGATGGATATCATCTACCTCACGGAAAAGCTGTTCCAGCATGTGCTGGCGGTAACCCCGGCTGCCGCTGTTCTGATTGTGATGATTCTAATGGTCAGGAAGTGGTTCGGCGCACGAATCAGCCCAAGGATTGTCTATGGCCTGTGGCTGCTGCTCATCGTAAGGCTCGTCATGCCATGGTCGCCGCCAAGCGTCTTTAGCTTGTGGAATGCCGTTCCGGACAAGGTGCTGACCGGCGCAGTGGAGAGCATGAAGGCTTCTCCAGCCGAACAGCTTGCTGCAATTACGAATTCAAGTCCTCCGGTCCCACGTCTGCCATTGCTTCTGGATGCTCCGGCTACAGCCTTGGTATCGCAAGGATTATTTGCATTTTTCCTGGTATGGTTGGCTGTTGCGGGCGGTCTTATGCTCTTGTATCTTGTATCCATCAGTTATTGGAGCTATGCGGTGCATAGAGCTTCCCGGAAATCCGCAGTTGCGCTAGAGGGGCTGCTGGACGAATGCAAGCGCCATGTAGGGGTGCGCCGCAGCGTGGGAATCTATCAGACATCTCTGGTCCATACGCCCATGATGAGTGGTCTTATCAGCCCGCGTATTCTCATCCCGGAGGGGCTGATCGGCAAGCTGGACACTCAGGACTGGAGCAGCATCCTGATGCATGAGCTGGTCCATGTGCGGCGCTGGGATGTGTTTTGGAACCAATTGATGGCTGTCTTGCTGATTGTGAACTGGTTTAACCCGCTTATGTGGGTCGCTTATAAGCGCATGCGAGAGGACCAGGAGCTGTCCTGTGACAGCAGAGTGCTGGAGCATACGGGACGGCTGGAGTACGGGAGGACGCTGCTAAAATTGACGGAGTGGACACAAGCGGGCTATCGGCTGAGCTGGATGTCATGGCTCCCAACGTACTATGCCGGGAAAAAGTCGATGACCAGAAGGAGAGTAGAGATGATTAAACAATTTACGGAAGGCAAACGGGTATGGACGCCGCTGGTCCTCCTGGGACTGGTTGTTGTGATTGTCCTGACCTTTACAGAAAAGGATACTTCCGCTCTGCCGCTTGCAGAGCAGGAGGCGGTTTTCGTCTCGCCTGCTGCCGGCAAGATCAACGTCCGTTTTGCTCAGGAGCATCCGTTTATTTCAATTGCAGGTGAGTCAGGGACTCCGGTATATGCTTCTGCAGAGGGGAAAGTCGAGCAGGCAGATTATGTTCCAGTCGAGGGCAATCACATCCGTATTGCTCATTCAGGAGGCTATGTCACGCTTTACAGTCATCTGGAGCACATTCAGGTTGCCGCGGGGCAACGGGTGCGGGCGGGGGATCAAATCGGTACAATCGGTTCGACCGGCCACAGCACGGGCCCGCATCTGAAGTTTACACTGCTCAAAAATGATAGTCCTGCCGATCCGCTGAAGTGGATCTATCCGGGTGCTGCGAGTCCGGCAGAGCATGATTTTGGCACGGTGTTGAAGTACAAGAACAAGTATATGGGCAATGCGTCCAATCTGATCAATCTGAATCAGAAGCTGCCCTTGGGCGATGTCAGCAAAACATTTCAGCTTTACCCGGAAGATCGGATTGCAGAATTGAACTTTAAAGAAACCCCTGTCAATATGGACGATAGGGAATTTCAGCAGGCAATGCTGTACAGTTTCACCGCGAATTTCGTGCTGATCGACAATTTGGACGGGATGCGCTGGAATCTGGAAGGGCGCTCCTATTATGCGGATCGCAGCAGCATTGAACAATGGTTTGACAAGCCGTTGTCTGCTCTTCAAGACCCGCCGGAATGGCAGCGGCAGGTTGCAGACCGGCTGTCGGATGATGAATGGGTAGAGAGATTTGTGGGGGAGAATATTCAAGAAAGCCGACCCGGTAAGAAATAGGTCTCTGATGTCCATGATTCTAGCGGGTTGTTAGTACGGATTTAGATTGAAATATGCGAAGACAAGGGGGTGTAATTTATGTCTGAGAACTATATCAACCGGATCGTGCAGACATACCCGGACTTATCCATTCATGGCTGGCAGTCGAATGCGATCGGGCAAAATAACGATGTGCTCATTATCAATGAGTCTCTTGTGTTTCGCTTCCCTAAGTATCAGTCCGGCATAGAGTGTTTAATAGAAGAAACCAAAATACTGTCATGTCTGAAAAGCCGGGTATCCATGCCCATTCCCGAGCTGCTGTACACTTCTTTTGAAGAATTGGAAGCAGGGAAGGTATTCACGGGGTATTCTCTGATCCAGGGGAGTCCGTTATGGAAAAAGGATATGGACCAAATTAAACATGAAGATGCGCTGCAAAACTTGGCCGTACAACTTGCAGGATTTCTTATCCAGCTTCATTCTGTTCCAAAAGACGAGCTGTGCACATACGTACAATTGGAGGATCAGAATCCCCGGGAAGAAATGGCTGCGCTATTTGAAGACATTCAAAGCAGGCTGTTTCCTTATATGAGGCAGGATGCAAGGGACGAGACAGCCTGCTCTTTTGAGGCTTTCTTCAGAAGCGAAACTTCTTCAAGCATACAAACCACACTTATTCATGGGGACTTTGGAGATTCAAATATTATATGGAACCCGGCTGCGCGACAAATAGCGGGCATTATCGATTTTGGCGGTTCAGGCCTGGGTGACCCCGCGTATGACTTCGCAGGCTTATTGTCCAGCTACGGGGAAGCTTTTTACAACCGGTGCATTCATCTGTATCCAAATGGCCAAGATATTGCGAAGCGGGTTGAGTTTTACAGAAGCACATTCGCCTTGCAGGAGGCTTTGCATGGATTAGAGCATCAGGACAGACAAGCCTTTGAGAATGGTATTCAAGCCTACAGATAGCTGCCGATATGGCGAATCAAAGTTCAAAAGACGAAAAATACGCCTGTATCCCTCACGAATGGCTGAGGAATACAGGCGTATTTTTAAACCGGCATATAAACGCTCAAACGGGTAGTAGCACTTAGCGGTAATAGAAGGATGAAACCTCATTTGCCTACGATAATATCAGATTTTAATCCTTATTGCTGCCCGTTTGGATAGACCATTACTTTGAGGCTGCCGCTCTTGTTGGTGAGTGCCCGTTCAAGCGCTTCCCGGGTCTGCTCCAGCGTATAGCGGTCTGTGATCAGAGCGTCAATATCGACCAGCCTCGAGGCCAAAAACTCGATTCCGCTCGGATACGTATTCGCATACCGGAAAATGCCGTAGATATCCAGCTCATTATCAGCAATAAACGGAATATTGAGCGGAATTTCGTCCTGGGCAGGCAGACCGACTATCGCCAGTTTGCCGCCCCTGCGCAGCGAAGCCATAGCAGATTGCAGAGCCCGGGGATTCCCGGCGGTCTCCCAGGCCACATCGACACCCTCATCATTCGTGAGGCTTTTGATGACCGCAACAGCATCCTGCTCCCGGACATTGATGGCATGTGTCGCTCCCATCCGCTTGGCAGCCTCCAGACGGATGGGCTCCAGATCGGTGACAAAGATTTGGGCGGCGCCAAAGGCCTTGGCTGCCGCCACCGCCATCAGACCGACAGGTCCCATGCCCATGATGGCTACTGTAGATCCGGGCTGGAGACGGCTGCGTTTGGCGGCATGAATGCCGACCGAAAATGGCTCATTCAGTGCTGCTGCCTCATAGGAGAGGGAATCAGGAATCGGGAATACAAAGTCCTCCCGCATTTTAATATATTGAACGAATGCCCCGTCATAGGGCGGTGTCGCGAGAAATTCCACTTTAGGGCACAGATTATAGCGTCCTTCCTTGCATGCCCGGCATTTGCCGCAGGTAACGCCAGGCTCCACAGCGACACGGTCTCCCGGTTTGAAGCGGGTTACGCCTTCGCCGACTGCGCTAATTTCCCCGGCACATTCATGTCCGAGAATAATCGGCTTTTGTACAATGTAGCTGCCAATTCTGCCATTCTCATAATAGTGGACATCAGAGCCGCATACACCGACTGCCATTACTTTAATCAGAACTTCTCCGGGACCTGCTTGGGGCACCGGCAGCTCCTGAATGGCAATTTCCCCTGGCCGGGGCATAACCGCTGCTTTCATGGTTGCTGGAATACTTGATTGTGTCATGTAAACGCTCTCCATTCTGTCGGTTACTATATACTGCGAGGCTTGGAGCCTGCTTGACTCCATTTTAACCCTGAAGCAGACAGGGGGCAATGTAAAAAAGAACCCGCTTCCACACAAGGTGAACCCCATGGACTATCGGATTAACCAAAGGGTTGTTCCAATGTCACTGCAAGGGGAACGCTCAGGCTGTGGCAAGAGGGTTCTTGGTTGTTCTGATTTGAAAATTAGCGGGCGTGAATCTCTGCGAAGCGTTTGGAGATTCCCACGATGACCGTTGATGCTTTCACCATGTTATCGACAGACACGAATTCATATTTCCCGTGATAATTCTCCCCGCCGGTGAAAATATTCGGAGTCGGCAGACCCATGTACGAGAGCTGCGAGCCATCCGTGCCGCCGCGAATCGGCTTGACGATTGGCTGAATGCCGAGACCAACCATAACCTCGTGTGCGGTATTGACGATTTCTTTTACCGGTTCAATCTTGTCTCTCATATTGTAATACTGGTCTTTCAGCTCCAGCGTGATCCGGTCTTCGCCGTAAACAGTTTGCAACTCCTTCACAATGCTGGAGAGCTTCTCCTTGCGGGCTTCGAACTGGTCGCGCTTAAAGTCGCGGATGATGTACTGGAGCTTCGTTTCCTCTACATTGCCGCTCATCGAGGTCAGATGGAAGAACCCTTCATAGCCCTCCGTATGCTCCGGCGCTTCCTTGGCTGGCAGCTTGCTGTGCAGTTCCATCGCCATTTTGGTGGAGTGGATCATTTTATTTTTGGCTGTGCCCGGGTGCACATTGACGCCCTTGCAGACTATCTTGGCTGCTGCGGCATTGAAGCTCTCGTACTCCAGCTCGCCCAGTGGACCACCGTCTACCGTATAGGCAAAATCTGCACCGAAAGCTTTCACATCAAACTTATGCGGCCCGCGGCCAATTTCCTCGTCAGGTGTAAAGGCGACTCTGAGCTTGCCATGCTTGATTTCCGGATGATCAATCAGATAGTGCATAGCTACCATGATCTCGGCAATGCCTGCTTTGTTGTCAGCGCCAAGGAGAGTCGTTCCGTCCGTCGTAATGAGAGTCTGTCCTTTATAGCCGGACAGCGCAGGGAAGTCACGAGGCGAGAGAATAACAGATTGCCCGGCATTCAGTACAATGTCCCCGCCATCATAATTTTCCACCAGTTGCGGATTGACGCCCGCGCCAGTCAGCTCGGTAGCTGTGTCCAGGTGCGCCAGAAAACCGATTGTTGGCACGGGGCCATCTGCGTTGGCCGGAAGTGTCGCCATGACATAGCCATTCTCGTCCAGTGTCACCTCCTGCATGCCGATCTCTTTCAGCTCCTCAACCAGCTTATTAGCAAGGATAAGCTGCCCTGGTGTAGTCGGACAGGTAGAGCTATTATCATCAGACTGTGTATCTATACGGGCATAGGAAGTAAAACGGTCAATTAATTCTTGTTTCAATGGATATTGCGCTCCTTTCGGTTGAGCCCAGACTTGAACTTGAATTGCTGGAATACATTATGTCCTTTATTGTAGCACGACATAACCGGGATAGGGCAAGGAGCAGTAGGGAAAGGAAGTTTGATAAGTCATGCACGCCTTAAAGTCAGTGATGTCACCGCATTGGGAGAAAAACGAATCGCTATCGGTATACCAACCAATTAACAGTCGCATATGCGAAAGAATACCCCCACAGTCACCCTGCAGGGGTATTCTCATTGCCAGCCTGGATGTAACTGGCTCTATGAATGTGAAGTCTACGTTGTTCTTAGCTTATGCCTGATACAATTTCACAATATGTTCAACCACGTCGGCCTTGGAAAGCTCAACTACGGTCTGGTATTGCGGCTTATCGAAAAGCTGGCTAATCTGTGCAGGGAACTCCTGCTTAATGTTGACGAGTTGAATCGACTCGTCGAATTTCGCCGGATGCGCAGTTGCCAGTGTAACCGTAATTTCACCACTAAAGGTAAACCGGCCGGAAGCTGCAATTCCACAGGCGGTATGCGGATCAAGAAGATAGCCAGCCGACTCGTAGCCAGTGCGAATCGTTTCGAGGCACTCATCATTTCTCACGCCATGGGCTGCAAAATCGGCTTGGACCTGCTTCAGCTTCTCGCTGTCGATTACGATTTTTCCCTCCGTCTTGAACTGGTTCATCAAGCCGGCAACCTGTGAAGCATCTTCATTGCAGAGATAGAACAGGTAGCGTTCAAAGTTGCTCGCAATCTGAATATCCATGGACGGGCTGTGGGTAATGTGGAATTCACCCGGCTGGTACACGCCTTCTTTGATGAAGCGCTCCAGAATATTATTTTCATTGGTAGCCAGAATGAGCCTGTTAACCGGCAATCCCATTTGCTTCGCCAGATAGCCTGCAAAAATATCTCCGAAGTTGCCTGTCGGCACACTGAAATTCACTTTGGCTCCCGGAGCGTCCGCTGTCACCCGGAAGTAAGCGTAGAAATAGTAAACCGTCTGCGCCAGAATACGGGCAAAGTTGATCGAGTTGATTGCACGCAGATGGTATTGATTTTTGAATTCAACGTCGGCAAACAGCTCCTTGATGAGTGTCTGGCAGTCATCGAAGTTGCCTTTTACCGCAAGATTGAGTACATTGGCATCCTCGACAGTCGTCATTTGCAGCTCTTGAACCTTGCTCACACGCTGGTGCGGATGCAGAATACAGATGCGAATGCCTTCCTTGCCGCGCACGCCTTCAATCGCGGAAGCGCCGGTATCGCCTGAGGTGGCGCCGAGAATATTGATAATGCTGTTGCGTTTGCGGGCAATGTAAGAATACAGATTGCCAAGGAACTGCAGCGCCACGTCCTTGAATGCAAAGGTAGGACCGTGGAACAGCTCCAGTACATAAGAATCGTCACGCAGTTTGCGGACAGGTGTTATATCGGAATCCCTGAACGTGGAGTAGCTGGCTTCAATCAGCTCCTTCAGCTCGTCCCGGGGAATTTCTTCGTTAATATAGCGGGAGAAAATTTCCAGCGCGAGTTCTTTGTAGCCCAGCTTGCTCCAGCTTGCCAATTCAGCCTCGGATAATTGGGGAATTTGCTTCGGAATGAGCAATCCTCCATCATCAGCCAGCCCCATGAGCACGGCATCAATAAAGCCGACCTCTCCAACATTCCCTCGTGTGCTTATATAGTTCATTTGCATCCCCTCAAATGTGCAATTTGCTGTTTATTATATCATAAAACTCCGACTTATGACGTGTGATCTGTCCCATTATGCGGCATTCGCAGGAAAAGAAAATCAGGCAGGAATACGGGGGTTATAGGGGCCAAATGGAAATCGATGATTTTTTTGCATTTCCCATGGTAATTTCGACGAAATCTGATATGATATATAGCGGGATTTTTGCGGCTTGTCCGTGCCCATCAATGAGACAACGACGCCAAGACCGGAATTGCCTGTGACAGGGCAACCGGTATGTGCGCTTGCTGTAGTCATAAAACCACATCTATTAAAAGGAGTGCTTAAGTTTGGGTCAGCCACGTGAAATTCAAGTCGACGAACGTCTGCCGCTGCTAAAGAGCCTGCCGCTCAGCCTGCAGCATTTGTTCGCCATGTTCGGTTCGACAGTGCTTGTCCCGATTCTGTTCCAAGTTGATCCGGCAACGATCCTCTTGATGAATGGTATTGGAACCCTGCTTTATATCTTGATTTGTAAGGGGGAAATTCCGGCCTATCTCGGATCAAGCTTTGCTTTCTTGTCCCCGGTTCTGACTGTTCTTAGTACAGGGCATTCCTATGAGCAAGTGCTTGGAGGCTTCATTGTCAGTGGTGTTATCTTTATCATCGTAGCACTCATTATCAGTAAGGCAGGGACAGGCTGGCTGGACATCGTGTTCCCTCCGGCAGCAATGGGCGCTATTATCGCCGTTATCGGTCTTGAGCTGGTGCCGGTTGCGGCGCGCATGGGCGGTTTCATTGCTCCTGAAAACCCTGCAGATGCTGCTGCATGGGTAATGGACCCAACAGCTGTACTCATTGCTTGTGTGACCCTGTTCACGATCGTCATTTCGAACGTGATGCTGCGCGGCTTTTTGAAAATCATCGCGATTCTGATTGGTCTGGTTGTCGGTTATGTACTGGCTTACTTCCTGGGGTATGTAAATTTTGCCCCGGTCGTGGACGCGTCCCTGTTCTCTGTACCTACCTTCTATGCGCCTAAGTTCGAGCTGTCCGTTATCGCAATTATTGCGCCGGCAGCGCTGGTTGTTATTGCAGAACATATCGGGCACCTGATTGTAACAAGCAAAATTGTAAACCGTGACCTCTCCAAGGACCCTGGTCTTGACCGCTCCCTGATGGGGAACGGTATATCTACCGTATTGTCCGGTTTTGTCGGCTCTACGCCAAACACGACTTATGGAGAAAATATCGGCGTTCTGACGATCACCCGCGTCTACTCGGTATGGGTTATCGGCGGTGCGGCGGTTATCGCAGTTGTGCTATCGTTCCTTGGCAAGCTGGCTGCTCTTATTAATACGATTCCTGATCCGGTAAAAGGCGGCATCTCGCTGCTGCTGTTCGGGGTAATCGCAGTATCCGGTATCCGGATGCTGGTGGAGACGAAGGTCGACTATTCCAAAACGACCAACCTGCTGCTCACCAGCATTGTGCTTGTTGTCGGCTTGAGCGGGTTTTCGCTCAACATCGGCAGCTTCAGCCTGAAAGGGATGGCGCTGGCGACGGTGTTGTCCATTGTGCTCAGCCTGTTCTTCAAGCTGATTGAGAAATTGAACCTTTCAGATGAAACACCTGAGAAAAGCGGTCATTAATCTGCTGGCTATCATAACTAATGTTGGAGTAAAAAAGAACCTGAGGAAGCGAATCGCCGCTTTCTCAGGTTCTTTTCAATTTCTCATTCTTTATAATGTGAAGGGTTCCTCATAAAAAAGCTATCACAAATTGCTGCTTATTGCCAATAAGGCTGGAGGTTAATAAGGAATATAATTTTAAGTTTATAAATATTGGATATTTTCTTGAGTTCATGCAAGTGATCCCCACTAAATTCCTTAGCAATATCAATTTGTATTCGCGCTATATAAAATGAGGCTCAAAATGTAGCGGAAGCTACTACACTCAGCGGGAAAGATAAATTAGTGAGCTTTTAACATAGTCAAGGTAGTCAAATTGAAAATAAAAATACATTGCATAATAAGGTACTTAATTTTATAATGTAAACAAAGGAGGGAATGTAATTGCAGATCGACAAAGAAGTTTTAAAAGGTCATATCGATACGATTATTCTTTCCTTATTATTAAAACAGGATTTGTACGGATATGAGTTGAGTAAAATGGCCAGACAAAAATCCCTGCATAGTTTTGATCTTAAGGAAGGGACAATGTATCTTTCACTTAAGAGAATGGAGAATAACGGATATATCGAATCCTATTGGGGTGAAGATGGAAACAAAGGGGGGAGGAGAAAGTATTATAGAATTTTATCTCCGGGTAAAGAAAGATTATTATTGAAAAAACAGGAATGGGTTTTAGTAAATCAAATTCTCAAATCTTTTTTGGAGGAGGAAGAACATGAAGAGAATTGATGAATACATAGACATGATCTACAAAAATGCCCATAAAAAGGACTCAGTGAAAGATTCAAAAGAAGAACTAAGAAATTATTTAGTTGATCTGGTGCATGAGGAACAAAAAAAAGGCTACACTTTGGATGAAAGCATATCTACTGCAATTAGTAATTTTGGTCAAGTAGAGAATCTTCAAGCAGAGTTAACTGAGTTAAAGTATATTAAAAAAAATCTTGCCAAGTGGCTACTGGTTTTAGCATCTATTATTGGCATTATTAGTGTTTTATTTATTTCTTCATATGTAGTTTGGAATAATCATCTCTCAAAGAAGATAATAAGTCTGGAATTTAGAGAAATGTATTATCCATCGAAACAAACTAAAATAGAGGATAATAAAATAAAGGAGATTGTAGATAATCAAAATGGTGGAATCACTGCAGTCTCGTACAAAATAACTCCATTAAATAATGTGAGTAATTCAAAAATTAGTTATAAATACCCTTTAAATGTTTCAATGGATTCAGAGGGTAACATTCAAGGAAGAACAGTAGGAGAGCGTTTATTTATTTACGATTCGAGAATAGATATTTCTACTAGAATACAGGAAACGAACGAAGAACTGGATGTAACAATTTTGCAACTTAAATTTACGCCTACTTTTCTGAATTTAGGCATTTTATTATTCTTTTTATACTGGATTTTGTTTAGTATTTGGGCAATTATCAACATGAATTACAAGCGTAATGTGAATAAAAAATGGGTCCTGTTAATTTTGATTTTCAACTTTTTGGGTTATTGGGTATACAAAGATTTTACAGAATCCATAAGTAAAAAATATTCTGTTTTATTCATTAGATTACTATTATCCTTAATTGGGCTCTATATTTTGTTTAAGGGGATAAGGATAGTTGTGAATCCCGACCGGGGAACAAATGTATTCCTATACGAATTTGGCTTTCAAATTCCTGCTCAAACAAACGCTCTTATTATTTACGGTTTAGCGTTCTCCATTGTTGGAACATTTTTTGTATTATTCCCTTGGTTAAAGAAAAAATAATAAATTAATTGTAAGGAGGACAATTCTAATTCAAAGAAATGTCTCCTTACAATTTAAGTGGAGGTTTATATATTAGTTGTAAACATTACCTGCAATATCCACTCTATATGAATTGTCGTTATTTGATATTCTTAACAATATTTCTGTGTCGTTAGCAGGAATATTACTATAGGTGTGGGAGAACCAAGGACGATCTGACTCAAAATAAGCTCCTTTGAAATTTTTTGTAGCACCGGATATTTCATTGCTTCCCCAAAAAGTGACTGTTCTAAGCGAATAGTCGATATCGATCCAATTACCATGTCCTCCATCTGGTTGTTGCCAACCAATAATTCTGGGACTAGAGCTGTTGTTCTTCCATTTAGATGTATCTCTGGATCCTTGAGTATTAAAAGTAATGCTGTAGTAAACGACACTGGTTGCTAAAGCAGCAATTGGTGTTTTTTCTTTATATGTGAGGAAGTAGTTATTATAAAAGTCATAACTTTGAATGCTACTATAATAATCATTACTGTTTTTTAAATTTATAAAATCTCCATTCGTTTTATCTAAATTTTGACCTAAAACTAATTTCCACTCTTGATTTTCTTTTATAACAGGAACTTCAACTTCTAATGGTAAACTATTTTTACTTTTCTGAAAAATAGTTGTTTTATATAAGTTATCCTCTAATTTCACAATATTAATAAGCTTGAAAACTTCAGGTTTGTCCTCCATGGTCGACAAATTATATTCTAACAAGTCTCGATCAGGCCATCTTAAATCCCTTGAAAGATAGGTGAGTTCCTCCCAGTTACCCTCCAATGCTGCCTGCTCATACTGTTTAACAATTTGTTTTATTGTTTGAATTTCATCATTATTTTTGCTTTCTGCAAATACAAATCCAGAAACACTAAAATTTAAGAGACAAAAAACGCCGAGTACCATACTAGAAAAACGAATCAATTTTTTCATTATTCTCTCCTAAAATTTTTTTATGGGAGCTGGCCAGCATCTCATGACGCCAATTTAGCATGGTAAATGAAGTTTTATATGAATTTTATGAACTGCAAAGAATTATTATTTGCTTATTTAGAATCTATGTCAGAAAAATTTTAAGGAATCAGGCTGGAGAACTATTTTAAATATGATAGGTGGATTAGGTATTAAGACCCTATCTCAATAACCTGTTTGTTTCAGTGGCTCTCACTGATAATTGGACAGTAGTTCTATTACTTCTTTAATCTCCAATTGCACTGATCACGTACGCAATATTTTTCTAATTAATAGAGCCGGGTGATTTGGCAACAGTTCATACTAAGCTTCAAAATTGAAAATAACAGGTCCCTGAGAGGGGATTTAGCAATCATATTTGGAAATAAATAGTTTACATAGGTTTTATTTTCCGCAAATATTTGTATGGAAAAATGGACTTGTAAAACCAAATATAAGCAAGCAATGGAGGGATTGGATAATGAAGTTTGGCAAAATCGGAGTCAAATGGTTAAAAGCAGGCATTGCGCTATCTCTTGCACTATCGTTGCAACTGGGAGCTTTACCGGTACTTCCGGCAGCCCATGCTGAGGGACCAGGAGATCCTGCACCGTACATTTTGCCTAAAGTCATCAATCAGAATGCCGGCAAGAAAATCTTGTTCGATAACACGCACGGGTCAACAACCGGGGCAGCCGATTGGGTCATTGATGGTGGCTTTTCTGATTTTGGCAATGCGCTTGCAGCCGACGGCTTCGAAGTAAGAGAACTCCGGAAATCTACACCGATTAATTACAGTGATTTAAGCGGCTACAATGTATTTGTTATTGCAGAGCCTAATATTCCATTCAAGCAAAGTGAGCAGGCAGCCATGAAGCAGTATGTCGAAAACGGCGGCAGCATCTTTTTCATTGGGGACCACTACAATGCAGACCGCAACAAGAACCGTTGGGACGGCTCCGAGGTCATGAACGGCTACCGCCGTGGCGCATGGACCGATCCTGCCAAGGGGATGAGCCTGGAGGAGCGCAATTCTGCTGCCATGCAGGGTGTTGTCAGTTCAGACTGGCTTGCCGATAACTTTGGCGTACGGTTCCGCTACAATGCGCTGGGAGATGTGACCGCCAATAATATCGTATCACCTGGACAAGCCTTTGGCATTACGACAGGAGTATCAACGGTTGCGATGCACGCGGGCTCGACAGTGGCAATTCTTGATCCGACGAAAGCCAAGGGAATTGTATATCTGCCGCAGACGAATGCAGCCTGGGGACCAGCGGTTGACCAGGGTGTGTATAACGGCGGCGGAATTGCTGAGGGGCCGTATGTTGCGGTTTCCAAAGTGGGCTTGGGCAAAGCGGCTTTTATAGGCGATTCTTCGCCTGTCGAGGATGCGACCCCGAAATACCTTCGCGAGGAGACAGGAACGAAAAAAACTACGTATGACGGCTTCAAAGAGCAGGATGATGCAAAATTGCTGATCAACCTGATCAACTGGCTGGCCCAACAAGAGAATTATACGAATCTGACCCAGGTGCCAAACCTGCAATTGGATCAGCCAACCGTCCTGTTCCCGTTTGAAGACCCTGCCCAATCTACCGAGCCGCAGCCTGAACCATGGTCTGCTCCGGCTCCAGGCTATAAGTGGTGGGATCCTTCAACCTTCAAGCCGGGATCTTATGGCGGCCCGTCTGCAGGCCCGATTGTGGCGTACAGCTTCGTTCATCAGACTCAGCTCCCGAACGCGCAGGATTTCCAAATCCGGGTCGTCGTTGAGAACTTGCCGGCAAACTCCACCGTATCCGGACTTAGCCTGGGAATGTACCTCACAGGGGGGACACAGGTTGCCAAAATTCAAAATGCGAACGGTACATGGCCTGCGTCTTTCGGATATGGGGAGGTATTCAGCGTCACCTCGAACAGCCAAGGAAAGGCATACAAGGATCTCACAGTAAGGATCAAGCCGGGTACGACCGGAGCAGCCAACTTGAGATTAAGACAAAATGGCAATAACCTGTTGACGACGTCCGTGACATTGGCCAACGTGCCCGCAGTGCCGCTTCCGAGTGCAGCGAGTGCGGCTTCTGCCCTCATCCGCATTCCGGAAGGACTCAGACAACCGGCAAGTGCCGACACATTTGCAAAAGAATGGTGGCAGCGTCCGTCGGGATTCCCTTTGAGCGGGAAAGTCGCTTCATAGTGGGGCTGACGAGAATTTATTCTACCATTTGACGAATTGCAATAGCTTGGGCTAATTGCTTATTCTAAATAACCTTTTAGGTAAATGCCCTTGGTGGCATTTCGTTCACTTTCCTTTTTGTACACCGGATGTCGAGGGGGAAGGTCATATACAGCTAAAGTACAAGCAAAAAGCCGCGGAATCCGCGGCTTTTGTCAAATAGGATCGCCATTCGATGCATGCAGCCTCATATGGCGCAAGGATTGTTTATCTGTTCTTTTCCTCAGGGGAGTTGCTCGAAATTTGACTGGCACTATCCATATAAACTATAATTAAAACAAACTATGATCGCATTCAAGAAAGGAGTGTCCCGGCCATGAAGAAAAAGTCTTTGAACTCGCTAGCGTTTGGGTACGGGTACTCTACTGCTGTTTTCTTCTAGAATTCACTTTAACGGGTGAAGTCTGTCCAAAAATGGAAATTCAGCAGAAAAATCTAAAATGCGAGGTATCATAAAAATGGAACATGCAAAAATTACGAGAAAAAACCCGGAAGGTATGTATACTCCGGTAGGCAACTACACGCACATCACCAAGATTCCCAGAGATGCAGAGCTGTATGTGACCTCCGGTCAAATAGGGGTTGGCCCCGACGGTGAAATTCCCGGGCAAATGAATGAACAAATCAAGCATACATTTGCCAATATCCAAAGTGTGCTTCAATCTGAGGCGTTAACATCCGGGAATATTATTAAAGTCAACATTTGGGCGACTGAAAAAATAGACTGGGATTATCTATATGGGGAATGGAACACCTTATTCGGTAGCAATTATCCTGCGATGACAATCGGCTACATTTCGGAATTGGGATTGCCGGAAATCAAAATTGAAATTGAACTGTGGGCGGCTAAAGTTTAAAGAGCCCGCCTTGTTGAACGCCAAGCAAAAGTTAACTTTTGCTTGGCGTTTTTTGTATATCTCCACATTCCCGCGGTGCTGCATGAGCCCGGATAATAATATCCGGGCAGGTGTTCTCCCCCCGTTCCTCATAGGGTCTTGACCTTCACGCAGCGGCAACGTTTATTCTGGTGCTACTACAATTGCCGGGAGGGTTTAGATGAACATACTAATCAAGAACGCAACCATTTTGACGATGAATGGTGAGGCGCCGTTTGCAGGGGACATTCTAATTCAGGGAGACCGTATTGCGGATATGGGCCCCAATCTGACGGCGGATGCAGATGAGGTCATTCAGGGTGCAGGCATGGCAGCAATGCCGGGGCTTATCAATGCGCATCAGCATACACCGATGAGCTTGCTGAGAGCCTTCTCGGATGATCTCAAGCTGATGGACTGGCTGGATAAGAAAATGCTTCCTGCAGAAGCCAGAATGAATCCTGAGGATATCTATTGGGGTGCCAAGCTCTCCATGGCGGAAATGATCCGGTCCGGTACGACGGCATTTGCGGATATGTATATTCATATGAACGAAATAGCTTTTGCGGTGGAGGAGGTTGGCATGCGGGCGTCGTTGACCAGGGGGATGGTCTTCCTGGAGGACGATGGCGGCCGGCGGATGAACGAAGCGCTGGAGCTTATAACCCGTTGGCATGGCCGGGCAGACGGGCGGATTACAACGATGTTGGGTCCGCATTCGCCTTACACCTGTCCTCCTGAGCCGTTTAAGGAAGTGATTGCCTTGGCGGAACAGCTGAACCTGCCGGTTCATACGCATTTGGCCGAGAGCAAGGAAGAAGTTGTGAAGATCAGGGAGACATACAATCAGACCCCGGCAGAATATTTGTACCATATCGGCCTGTTCGAGCGGACACATGCTTTGTTGGCGCATAGTGTACATTTGAACCGCAGGGACATCGGTCTGTTAAAGGGCATGAGAGGCGGCGTTTCCCATAATCCGGTCAGCAACTTGAAGCTGGGCTGCGGGATCGCGCCTGTTCTGGATATGATGGAGCAGGGTGTCACTGTCGGATTGGGTACGGATGGCGCTGGCAGTGCCACGACGGTTGATATGTTTGAGGAAATCAAAGCGGCAACCTGGCTGCAAAAGCTGGATTATGGCGACCCGACCCGCTTGCCGGCTTTGCAGGCACTCCAAATGGCTACCCGTGAAAGCGCGAAGCTGCTCCATATTTACAATGAGGCCGGGACACTGGAAATTGGAAAAAAGGCGGACATCATTTTGATCGATATGAAAAAGCCGCATTTGCAGCCTGTTCACCATATCGAATCGCTTCTGGCTTACAGCGTTAATGGGGGAGATGTGGATACGACCATTGTAAACGGCAAAATTCTGATGCGCGGCAGACAGCTCCTCACAATCGATGAAGAGGAATTGTTCAAGCAGGTGTCAGGCCGCGCCAAGCGGATTACAGCAGGGATTTGAGGATTTCACGTTCATTTTGTAAGCAAAGCATTCTTATGGGCCTGCCTGGTATGTCAAACCGCTTCGCAACGGTGGACATGCCGGGCAGGCTCACATCTGCTGCACAGCGTAAACGACATGCAGCAGATCATTGATCCGCAGTGTCTGGACCTCACAGCCATGTGCCGTAAGCCAGCCCGTCAAATGCGGCAGCAGCACGGCATGGCCGGTTCCTTCCTGCGGCGAGCCGCCATACTGCCGCTGAGCTTCCGGGCTTGGGAACATCAAGTCCGCGATGCAGATTCGTCCGCCAGGCTGGAGCACACGTTGAATTTCCTGCAGGGCAAGAAGCTGCTGCTCCGGCGTCAAGTGACGGAAGGCGAAGCTGGACGCGGCAAAATCAAATTTTCCTTCGACGAATGGGATCGCCAGCATATTGCCGATCCGGGTCTCCAGGTTCGGATATTTTTGCCGCGCTTGCGTCAGCATCGCCTGCGACTGGTCGACCCCGCACATGAGGGCGCCCCGGGCCATTAGCCTTCCGGCGAGATTGCCTGTCCCGGTTCCCAGATCCAGTCCCGCTTCGCCGGGCTGCGGCGAGAGCTGAGACAAGATGCATTCCATCGCCTGTTCATAATCACTGTAGACGCCCTCGCTGCGCTCAACCGTCTGATCATGCTTCGGGGCAAGCTGGTCGTAATTCCAGCGGTCCTCCCAGCATCGCCGCTGCTGTAGCATGGAACGGGAACGCATCGCCAGCTCAAACAGAGGCTTCACCGGAACCGTTTGCTGTTTGTCCAGCAGCAACAGCATATGCTCAGTGGTATCGATCATCTGTCTGAGCTCCAGCCAATCTTTGACCATGATTGACCGGTGCAGCTCCAGATCGCGACGCAAGCCGTCCGGAGAACCTGCCTCCGCATCCTCCAGCGCCTGCTTGATGTCCGGGGTGCCCATGCCTGTCTCCCGCAACGCGATAATGGTTTGCAGCCGCCAGATATCTTCTTCCGAGAAGACGCGGTAGCCGCTCTGCTGCTCCTTGGCCGGAGCGAGCAGTCCCTTTTCCTCATAATAACGGATGGCCCTGGCGGATATCCCCAGCCTTCGTGCCGCTTCCCTGATCTTCATTGTCCGCCCCTCCCTTTAAGCCAGTGTAAACCTTCACGCGGCGTACAGGTAAAGCTTTACTCGCTGAAAATATCGATGAAATTCCGCGCGCTGCGGGATAAATACCGTTCTTTGAGCCACACAATCCCGACATCCGACTGGAAATTGGCCTGCTCCATATCCAGCATCCGGACGTTATTGAACAGGGATGCGTCCATGACCGATTTGGGCAATATGGTCGCTCCAAGACCTGATGCGACCAGTGCAATGATGATGACGACACTGGAGCATTCGCAAATAACGGAAGGAAGGACGCCATGGGCGCGGAATTCGCTCATGACTCGTTCATGCATGCCTGTGGTCTGATCGGTCTTCAATGTCAGAAAGGGATAACGCGCCAGTTCTCCCGGCGTGATGGATGCTTGTCCGGCATACTGCTCCCAGCGGGAGGGGACGATGGCCACGAAAGGATCAGAAGGGAGCGGGAGTATCGAATAGTGCTGGGTTTCGAAGTTCGCTTCAAAGGGAAGACGGGCTACGACCAGCTCAATATTGCGCTTTTCCAGCTGATCGCCCAGCAGGAAGTGGTCACCTTCCTGGATTTTAAAGGTAACCTGCGGATATTTATTTCTGAACTTCTCTATAGCAGGGGGCAGGAGAGAGACGCAGGATACGACGGCCCCGATGGAAAGCACGCCCTGCACACCCTCATCCAGTTCCTGAACTTCTTTAATGGTTTCATTATATTGCTGCAGCAGCCGTTCTGCCCGCTGGCGCAGCAGCTCCCCGGCATGGGTCAGCTTAAGCCGTCTGCCGCTGCGGTCAAACAGCGTTACGCCAAGCTCCTCCTCCATTTGCTTGAGCTGGCGGCTGAGCGGAGGCTGCTCCATATTCAGCAGTTTGGCGGCCGCTGTTACTTGTCCCTCCCGGGCGACGGCCAGAAAGTAGCGAAGCTGGCGCAGGTCCATGAATTTCCTCCCCATTCATCATACCTTCAAGGTATAATAGGTCTATAAAACAGATATTTTCAATATACGAGAAGAATTGATATCATTCAACTAACAAATCTATCGACAGAGGAATGTTGCGTAAAATGGCACAAACAATTTCAGTTGAGCTTGCGACGACAAAAAGACCTAAGCCGGATGTAAATAAAATCAGCTTCGGGAGCTGCTTTACAGACCATATGTTCATGATGGATTATGATGCGGACAAAGGCTGGCATAGCCCGCAAATCCTGCCATACCAGCCGATTATGATGGACCCTGCGGCGAAGGTTTTTCATTATGGACAGACTATTTTTGAAGGTTTGAAGGCGTACCGCACAGCGGATGGCCGCATTTTGCTGTTCCGTCCGCAGCAGAACCTGAAGCGTCTGAACCGCTCCAACGAGCGTATGAGTATTCCGGATGTGGACGAGGAGCTGGCGCTTGAGGCGCTCAGACAGCTCGTTCTGGTTGACCAGGATTGGATTCCGAATGAGGAAGGGACTTCCCTTTACATTCGTCCTTATGTATTCGCTACAGAGCCGTTGCTCGGTGTTGCACCATCCCGCCAATATAAATTCATGATTATTATGTCACCTGTAGGCTCCTACTACGCCGAAGGCATTCACCCGGTGCGGATTCATGTGGAATCCGAATATGTGCGTGCAGTTGCAGGCGGTGTTGGCCAAGCGAAGACAGCGGGCAACTACGCAGCGGGTCTGAAGGCACAGGAGAAAGCTTCTGCACAAGGCTATTCCCAGGTACTGTGGCTGGATGGCGTGCACCGCAAATATATTGAAGAGGTTGGCAGCATGAACGTCTTCTTCCGCATCGGCGACAAGGTGGTCACACCAGAGCTGAACGGCAGTATCCTTGCGGGCATTACCCGTGATTCTGTCATTCAAATGCTGCAAAGCTGGGGCGTAGAAGTTGAGCAAAGACGCCTTTCCATTGAGGAGCTGTTCGAGGCACAAGAGCAAGGCCGTCTTGTTGAAGCATTCGGTACGGGAACGGCTGCGGTTATTTCCCCTGTAGGCGAGCTGAGCTGGGAAGACCGCAAGATGATCATCGGCGAAGGCCGCACAGGCGAGCTGTCCGCCAGACTGTACAATGAACTGACCGGCATTCAGCGCGGTGAGCTGGCAGATCCGTTCGGCTGGGTAATGGAGCTGAAGGGGACTGTATCCGCAACTTCCTAATCATGCGTTGACGTTTATCTGACAGACAGCCCCGCCCGTTACTGGAGCGGGGCTGTCTTGCGTAATCGGTGCTGCTGGACAACAACTGAACATTGGCAGGCCGCACGCGCTGAAAACTTCATTTGTGTTAAAATAGTAATCATAGAAACAGGCAGTGAAATATCCCGACACAATGACTGCAGCGGGAAAAGGTGATGGATGATGACGGATGCAACTTTAAAGATAACAGTCTCCCGGACCCCTTCCGGGGCGGCGAAGAATGAGATTCCGGAGGCGAAGCTGGCTTCGCTGGCCACCACAAGGCAACTGGTAAGTGCGGAGGACTCGGATGCGGGCTATTTCCGAAATTTGGAGCGTATCGGCATTGAGCTGAATGCGCCCCAGCTTCAGGCAGTCCGGCATTCCGAAGGACCGCTGCTGACCTTGGCCGGAGCCGGGGCGGGCAAGACGACGATGCTGATCTGCCGGACGGGATATATGCTGTTCGTCCGGCGTATTCCTCCTGGCCGCATGCTGCTGCTGACCTTCTCCAGCAAGGCGGCAGCCGAGATGAGGGAGCGGATTGCCGCGCTGCCCGGAGTGACAGGACGTGAGACAGCCCAGCTTCATGCGCGCACATTCCATTCTTTCTTCCTCCAGCTGATACGCCGCCAGGGAGTGGAACAGGATATTTTCAGCAGCACACAGCGCCAGCATATCCTTCTCAAGCAAATCATGCGGGAGCTCGGCATTCAGGGGCCCTATCAGCCCGAGACGCTGATCTCCTTGCTTTCTTCTTACAAGCTGAATATGCTGACTGTCTCCGATATGCCGGAGACAACGGCGGGCGAGCAGGATATGAAGCGGATTTTGCTCCGCTATGAGCAGTGGAAGCAGGATAACGGGCAGATCGATTTTGACGATGTACTTTTGATCGCACACCGGATGCTCAAAGACAATCCCGGATTGCTGCGGTCGCTGCAGGACAGATTTCACTATGTAATGGTAGATGAGTTCCAGGATACGAATGAGCTTCAGTACGAGCTGGTCCGGATGCTCGCAGAGCCGCGCCGCAATCTGATGGTCGTCGGGGATGATGACCAGACGATCTATTCTTTCAATGGGGCCAAGAGCGAATTTATATTGGAATTCGAGAAGCTGTATCCCGGTGCTGCGGTTGTGACTCTGGATATTAATTACCGTTCGACTGCAGTCATTGTCGGACTGGGGAATGAAATGATCCGTCATAACGTGAGAAGACGCGCCAAGACGCTGCAAGCGACCCGCCAGGGGCCAAAGCAGCCGCAATATATACGTCCGGTTACATCAGACGAGGAAGCCCAGCATATCGCCCGCTATATTGCACAGGAGGTAGCAGAGGGAAGGCGCTCATATGGCGACTTTGCCATCCTGTACCGCGCCGCGAGCAATAGTCGTGCCCTGCTGGAGCAGTTGATGCTTCAGGATATTCCCCACATTGAATACGGGGAAGGGGTCTTGCTCTATGACCACGGACTGGTGAAGCCTGTCGTCGATTATTTGCGACTGTCGCAGGACCGTCGGGATTTTCAGGCGATGGAGAGTATTATGCCGTCCCTCTATCTCAACAGGGAGCGGGCGATGGCACATGTTCGCGCCCACGATCAGGCCCGTCCGAAGAAGGGGCCGCTTATCTATTTGGAGTCGCTGCCCGGATTGAGAGATTTTCAGCAGGAGAAAATCAAGGAACGGCTTGCGCTGATCCGCTTGCTCAAGCCGATGAGGCCGGAGCAGGCAATTGCATACATACGCAGGCAATTCTATGATGCTTATATTGAAACGAACGAAAATCACAAGATGACCCAGCACAAAGAGCTGCAAAGGGAGCTGCTGGACGAGCTGGAGACGTCCGCCAAGCGATTCGGGACAATCCCGGAGCTGCTTGATTTTATCGGTCAGGTGAAGCTGAAAAGCAGCAAAGATGCTGCAGGCAAAAGCCAGGAGCAGGGCGACCGGATAGCGCTGATGACGATTCATCGTTCGAAGGGGCTGGAGTTCCCGGTCGTCATGCTGATCGGCGCCTGTGAAGGGAGCCTGCCGCACAGCTCGGCGCTGGAGGCCGACCGGATGAAGGATATTTACACGAAGGAAAGCGGCCTGCAGAAGCTGCAAAGTGCGCTGGAGGAGGAACGGCGGCTTGCTTATGTAGCCGTGACCCGCGCCCGCGAGGAGCTGCTGATCAGCTCTCCATCCCTGTACCGCGGCAAGAAGGCCCCGGTGTCGCGCTTTGTCCTGGCTCCGTTCCAGAGCGGGGAAGCACAGGCAGGCAAGCAGGTGGTTACTGTGCCAGCCTGGCTCTGTACGCGCAAACCGTGCAAGGCCTGGACAAGGATCGGTGAAGCGGAAGAGGCTCTGGAAGCCAAGGAATGTCCGCTATGCCAGGCGCCAATGGCGAAGGGCAGCAGAGAGGTCCCGGCTTAGTGAAGCTAGCGGGACTTGCTCTGCTCTCTGAGCAGTTCTGCGATTTCATTGTTGCTGCTGCGGATTGCCCGCAGATGGGCATCCATGCTGGCAATGCCCAGCAGTATAATCCCCAATAATATGTAGAGTATGATCATTGCACTCACCCCGCTTTCATGTGCCGCATTAATCTGATTTCCCAATTAGAGTATAGAAGTTTCTGATTCCCGGCTGACTGACCCCCGTTTTATAAATAAGATAAACCGGATATAGGAAAATGTACATAATCCGCGAAACCATTTACATTGCCTTAATTCTAATCTGTGCCAGGGATAATACTTCTCTTCTATAATCGGTAGTTGAAACATTACTACTGAATGGGAGTGAACCTGAGCGATATGGGAAAAAAGAAGCTCAAAACAATGACAGCAATACTGCTGGCCGGCCAAATAACAGCGTCCAGCCTGCTTGTCACCGTTAGTCCGGCGTCCATGGTGTATGGCGCAGATGTTGCCGTGGCTGGAACGCCGTATGATACGAACGGACATTATGATGTAGCGGTTCCGCATATCATTATCAATCAGGTTTACGGCGGAGGTCTGGAAGGCGATTCCGACATCCGGATATCCCATGGTTTTATTGAATTATATAATCCGACAGATAAAGAGATAAATTTGCAAGGCTGGTCCCTCCAATATGCCGACCGGGGCTCAAATGCGAAAAATGGTCCAACCGGAGACTGGAAAAAACTTGACCTGAGCGGCACGATTCCGGCCTATTCTTCCTTCCTCGTGCTGGGCAAGGCGACGAATATTCCGGGAGCGACACAAAAGCTCGATCTGGACCTGACTGGCAAAGCGGATCAGAATTGGGATATTTATTTGAATAACAAGGGCATGAAGGTTGTCCTGTTGAACAATACGGACCAGCTCCCCGGCGAGCTGAAAAATCCGTTCGCACAGATGCCTGAGGGCTACGTCGATATGATTGGAACTGCAAGCAATGACAAGGACAGCGATATCGACGGTTTTGAGACGGCTTACCCTGCAGGCTCGGCCGAAGGAACGTCTAAGAAAAAGGCGATCCGCCGTACAGCGATGAAGGACTCCGACAATAACAAAACAGACTTTCAGCAGGTCGAATATTTTGAAATGGCAAGCGACAAATTGGCTTTGTACAAGCCCCGCAGCAGCGCGGATGGCGCATGGAAGGATGGCGACGTTCTTCCGGAGCAGCTGAGCATTGTTACGGCAGCGCTGGCTGACGGAAATGCGGGCAATCCATATCAGGCACAGATCATGGTCAAAGGCGGCAAACCGGCTTACGGATTTAGCGCGACAGGTCTCCCTGAAGGATTGAGCATTGAAGCGGACACGGGAATCATTTCCGGTACACCGAAGGCGGAGGGTACGGGCACGGTAACCGTCACGGTCACAGACAACGCTGCCCCGGCTGTGACGAAGCAGCAGGAGCTTACCCTTGTCATTCGTCCCGCGCAGCCGGAGACAGAGCTTGCGAAGGATTTGTTCAGCGTCACGAAGATCGCCCAGTATAAAGTCGGGGTGACGAACAAGGATGGCGGCGTGGCGGAAATCGTCAAGTATAACAAGGATAACGGCAGCCTGTATCTGGTGAACGGGTCGACCAACCCGCCAAGTCTCGATATCATTCCACTAAAGCAGTCCGGGGATATGGCAAAGTCAGGGACCGTCAATGTCAAAGCAATTGCTGAAGAGAATGATCCGGCGTTTGTTTATGGGGACCTGACCAGTGTAGATATCAATACAACAGCCAAACGCGTAGCCGTTGCTGTGCAGCATGCCGATCCGAACCAGAACGGCAAAATTCTTATCCTGGACTATGCCGGCAAGCTGATTCGCACGTATGAGGCTGGCATTCAGCCGGATATGATTACCTCCACATCGGATGGGCGTTATATTCTGACAGCGGATGAGGCGGAGCCGCGCGGCGGTGCAGGCGCAGCCGATCCGGAGGGCAGCGTCACAATCGTCGACACGAAAGACAATTCGGTCAAGCATGTGAAGTTTGACAATCCGGAGCTCATTGACGATCTGGTGCATATCCGCGGCGCTGTGGATGGTTCGGGACTGATTACCGGAAAAGGGACGAAGGCTGACGCCATATTTGATCTGGAGCCGGAATACATTACGATCTCCGAGGACGGCAAGCTTGCTTATGTCTCCTTGCAGGAGAATAATGCCGTAGCTTCCATCGATATTGCAGAGCGCAAGGTACTGTCGGTTAAGGGGCTGGGGTACAAGGATTTGAGCCTGCCGCAGAACAGCCTTGATATGGCCCGTAACAACACAATTGAGCTGGAAAACGCGCCGTTCTTCGGGATGTATATGCCTGATGGCGTAGCGTCCAAAACAATTGACGGGACGACATACATCTTTACTGCCAATGAAGGCGATGCAACAGACTGGGCGGGCCGGAAGAACGGCAGCTCAGTCGGAGCACTGAAGGGCAAGCTTAATCCCGAGTCAGCTGCGGCGAAGTTCCTGGCTGCAACAGACAAGTATGACAAGCTGGATGCAGCTGGCGATATGGGTAATGACGGCATCTACTTGTATGGCGGCCGCTCGTTCTCCATTTGGGACAGCAAGACAATGAAGCAGGTATTTGATAGCGGCAATGATTTCGAGCGCATTACTGCAGAGCGTTTCCCGGGCTACTTCAATGTCAGCAATGACAATGTGACGATGGACAACCGCAGCACGAAGAAAGGGCCGGAGCCGGAGGATATCAAGGTAGGCAAGGTCGGCAGCAAATATTTTGCGTTCACCGGACTTGAGCGCATTGGCGGCGTCATGTTCTATGATGTGACGGACCCGCACAAGGCCCGTTTTGCCAACTATACGAATACACGAGAGTTTAATAAAGGGCTGGATACGGACACAGGTCCTGAAGGCCTGGAGTTCATTCCGGCGACCATGAGCCCGACAGGATTACCGTTGCTGCTTGTCGCACATGAGGTAGGCGGTACAGTTGCGGTCTATCAAATGAATGTGACCAAGGTGGAACTGGACAAAACAGAGCTTAGCCTAAAGGCAGGGGGAGCAGCCGCGAAGCTCTCGGCTGTTGTATCGGGCCAGATCGAAGACAGCAGCCAGGCTGTAACCTGGTCCTCCTCGGACAGCAAAATTGCCAAGGTGGATGCGAGTGGTATTGTGACGCCAGTTTCTGAAGGAACAGCCGTCATTACAGCCATTAGCGGGGATGGATACGGCATTGCCGAAAGCAAGGTTACGGTGTCGGGCCAGACGCCATATTACCCTTCCAACCCTGGTGGGGGCTCAGGCGGCAATGCGACGGGCGGAACGGGTACAACTGGTGAAAGCACGGCCACGGTGAAAACGGAAGGGTCAGTGACGACAGCCGCTCTGCAAGTGAACGCCGCCAAGGGTAATTCCGGGGAAGCAGCAGCGGAACTTACGGCTGCCGGGCTGGACGCAGCCCTCAAGACCTTGACGGCGGCAACACCAGAAGGCGGCACATCAGTGCTTACGGTCACGCTTAAATCCGATGCTGGAACTACCGGGGCAGTCGTGCGTCTGCCAAAAGCATCGCTCGATAAGCTTGTATCCGAAGGTGTGGCGGAAGTAAACGTGAAGACTGATATTGGCTCCTTGTCTTTTGACAAGGCGGCACTGGCCTCCATTGCAGCAGGGACGGATACGAAGCAGGTAGCACTGGCGATCCGCAAGGCAGCGGCTGTCAACCCTACCGGGGAAGCTTCGGGCACGAACGCGCCGACGAATTCGGGAGCGGCAGACGGCCGCCCGGTATATGAGCTGGCAGTGGCGAAGGACGGCAAGCCGGTTACCGCATTTGGAAGCGGACTTGTTCAGGTCAGCATTCCATACAGCCGCGGGGCAAATGAAGATCCGCAAGCAATTATTATTTATGCGCAGGACAGCAAGGGCGGGCTGGAGCTGGTTCGCAACGGTCAATTTAATGAAACAGCCGGACAAGTCATCTTCTCCGTAAATCATGCCTCCGATTTTGTAATCGGGTATAACAAAAAGAGTTTTACGGATACAGGGTCAGGCTTTGCTTCCCCGTTCATTACTTATCTGTCTTCCAGACAGATTATTGAAGGAGTAGGCGGCGAACAGTTTGCGCCAAAAGCGAATATATCCAGAGCTGATTTTACATTGATTCTCTCACGCATCGGGGGACTTGACGGAACTGCTGGCGGAGAGGCCGGCGCCGGCTTCTCCGATGTAAGCCGTAACGCTTACTACGCCAATGCAGTGCAATGGGCTGCTTCCCATGGCATTGTGAACGGGGCGGCAGACGGCAAGTTCAATCCGAATGCCCCGGTTACCCGCGAGCAATTGGCTGTTATGCTCCAGCGCTTTGCGGATGCCATGAAGGTGGAGCTTCCGAAGCATCATCCCGCTGCAGCCTTCGCAGACCAGTCGGCTATCGCGGACTATGCCAAGGACGCGGCCGCTGCGATGCAGCAGGCCGGAATTTTAGCCGGCAAGAGCCAGGGTGCAGGGGGCGGCAGCAGTTTTGCGCCGAAGGACCATGCCACCCGTGAAGAGGCAGCGAAAATGCTGGCACTGATCATGCAACTGATGAAATAATCGTACGTTCTCCGCATTCATTACTGAACATGCCTTGATGAAGGAGCCTCCGGCTGAATACACGCCGGAGGCTCTTTATAATACGGGCGTTTATAAGAGGCACACAGTTTGGGAAGACATGTGTATTTCCAAATTGCCGGGACTTTTGGCTACTCTCAGAGCCGCCAGAGGCAGACGATTATCGGGCTATTGCAGCTTCTATTCGGATGTAAAAGGATGCTGTGACTGTCCAAAAAAGCACAGCTGTTTACACCTTTTCCGCCTTTTTGGATAATCACTGGGGACATGGTAGAATGAGCATATACGAACGAAATCTATTCCAGAAACGAGGCGGTAGTCATGAATAATTTGGCTGGTATGATCGATCACACGCTGCTGCGGGCTGATGCGACCCAAGATGAGATCATCAAGCTGACAGAGGAGGCCAAGGAGCACGGCTTTGCTTCCGTATGTGTGAACCCGGCATGGGTCAAGGTTGCAGCCGGACAGTTGGCGGGAACCCCGGTCAAAGTGTGCACGGTGATTGGTTTCCCGTTAGGAGCGTCGACCAGCGCGGTCAAAGCCTTCGAAACCCGTGATGCGATTGAGAACGGCGCCACGGAGGTCGATATGGTCATCCCTGTCGGCGCATTGAAGAGCGGGCAGCTTGATGTGGTGGAGCAGGATATCCGTGCAGTTGTCGAGGCCGCGGCGGGCAAGGCGCTTGTGAAGGTTATTATTGAGACGAGCCTGCTCACTGATGAGCAGAAAGTACAGGCTTCTGAGCTGTCTGCGAAAGCCGGAGCAGACTTCGTAAAAACGTCCACGGGCTTCTCCACGGGCGGAGCCACTGCAGCGGATGTAGCACTGATGCGTCGTACGATCAAGCCTGAAATGTCCGTCAAGGCTTCCGGGGGAATACGCAGCTATGACGATGCTAAAGCGATGGTCGAGGCCGGGGCTTCGCGGCTCGGATGCAGCTCAGGTGTACAAATTATAAAGGGCCAGCAGTCTGATTCTTCCTATTAGGCAAGGCATAGAACGACTGAAACCGTCTTAAGCATAAAACCGCAGAACATCAGAGGGGCCAGTTTGTTAGGCTGGCAACTGTGAATTTGCGGGGGAAGTGGACCCTATTGAGGAGGATGCGCAATGAAGATGGAAGACCAATTAATTCAGCAGGCATTGGAAGCCCGGAAGCAGGCCTATATTCCGTATTCAGGCTTTGCAGTCGGCGCGGCTGTACTGGCAGGGAACAAGCAAGTCTATCAGGGCTGCAATATTGAGAATGCCTCTTATGGACTGACCAATTGTGCGGAGCGGACGGCAATTTTCAAGGCGGTATCCGAGGGGCAGCATAAAATTGAGGCGATCGCGGTTGTGGCCGACACGGACGGACCGGTATCACCATGCGGAGCCTGCAGGCAGGTACTGGCGGAGTTTTGCGATGAGCATACCCGGATATTTCTGAGCAACCTTCACGGGCATACCGAAGAATGGACGATGGCGGAGCTGCTGCCGGGGGCATTCCGGGCTGGTGATATGAAGGCATAGCCTGCTTGCAGGAAAGGAGCTTGATTCATGACGACATTCCAGCGGGTTCATCTCGTTGTACTGGATTCAGCGGGTATCGGCGAAGCGCCGGATGCCGCTGATTTTGACGATTATGGTGTGGATACACTCGGACATATCGCCGAGGCGACAGACGGCTTGAATATGCCGCATATGGGGCGGCTGGGCCTGTCCAATATTAAGGATATTCAAGGAATTGCCAAGGCAGACACGCCGCTGGCATATTATACGAAAATGCAGGAGGCCTCCAGCGGCAAGGATACGATGACCGGCCACTGGGAGATTATGGGCCTTAGAATTGATACGCCCTTCCGGGTCTTTCCGGACGGGTTCCCGGATGAGCTGATCGCCAGGATTGAGGAGCACACCGGACGCAAGGTCATTGGCAACAAGCCGGCCAGCGGGACGGAAATCATAGACGAACTGGGCGGGGAGCAGCTGAAGACAGGTGCTCTGATTGTCTATACGTCTGCGGATTCAGTTCTCCAAATTGCGGCGCATGAGGAAATTGTCCCGCTGCAGGAGCTGTACGCCATCTGTGAATATTGCCGGGAGATTACGCGGGAAGACCCGTATATGCTCGGCCGGATTATTGCCCGCCCGTTCATCGGCAAGCCCGGGGCTTTTGAACGGACGTCCAACCGGCATGATTATGCGCTCAAGCCATTTGGCCGTACGGTCATGAATGAGCTGCAGGACGCCGGGCTTGACGTAATTGCGCTTGGCAAAATCAATGATATCTATGACGGGGAGGGTGTGACCCGGACGGTTCGCACCAAGTCCAACGCCGACGGCATGGACCAGTTGATCAAGGTGCTGGATGAGTCGTTTAAGGGACTGAGCTTTCTGAATCTGGTCGATTTTGATGCCGTTTATGGACATCGCCGCGACCCTCAAGGCTACGGTCAGGCGCTGGAAGAATACGATGCGCGGCTTCCTGAGGTGCTGGAGAAGCTAAGCGGGGATGACCTGCTCATCATTACGGCGGATCACGGTAATGACCCGACCTACAGAGGTACAGATCATACGCGTGAGTATGTCCCGCTGCTTGTGTATTCCCCGCGCTTCAAGAACGGCGGCCAAGAGCTGCCGCTGCGAAGCACATTTGCCGATATTGGCGCGACAGTAGCCGACAATTTCGGGGTGAAGCTGCCGGAGCATGGCACAAGCTTTTTGAATGAGTTGAAGTAAAAGGAGGCATCCCCATGAGAATGGTCGATCTGATCCAGAAGAAGCGGGACGGCCGCGAGCTGTCCACAGAGGAAATCAATTTCATTATCGGCGGATATACGAAGGATCAAATTCCCGATTACCAGGTCAGCGCTTTTGCCATGGCAGTATTCTTTCAGGACATGACGGAGCGGGAACGGGCAGATCTGACCATGGCGATGGTGCACTCCGGTGACACGATCGACCTGTCAGCGATTGAAGGCGTGAAGGTCGATAAGCATTCAACCGGGGGAGTCGGAGATACGACGACCCTGGTACTGGCGCCTCTTGTGGCTGCCCTGGATATCCCGGTAGCGAAGATGTCGGGCCGGGGGCTTGGGCATACAGGCGGCACGGTCGACAAGCTGGAGGCGATATCCGGCTTTCATGTCGAGATTGGGACTGAAGAGTTCGTGGAGCTTGTCAACAAGAACAAGATCGCCGTCGTCGGACAATCCGGCAATCTTACTCCTGCGGACAAGAAGCTGTACGCCTTGCGGGATGTAACTGCGACAGTGGAGTCGATCCCGCTTATCGCCAGCTCCATTATGAGCAAGAAGATTGCAGCCGGTTCCGATGCCATTGTGCTTGATGTGAAGACCGGCGCAGGCGCCTTCATGAAGACTGTAGAGGATGCAGAGGAGCTGGCAAGGGCGATGGTTGGCATCGGCAACCGTGTCGGACGCAAGACAATGGCGGTCATCTCCGATATGAGCCAGCCGCTCGGATATGCAATCGGCAATGCGCTTGAAGTGAAGGAAGCCATCGAGACGCTGCAGGGCAAGGGTCCGAAGGATCTGGAAGAACTGTGCCTGGCGCTTGGACGGCAGATGGTGTATCTTGCAGGCAAGGCCGCATCGCTGGAGGATGCCGAGGAGCTGCTTAAGGAAGCGATCCGCAGCGGTAAGGCGCTGGAGAAATTCAAGGTATTCGTAGCCAGCCAGGGTGGCGATCCCTCGATCGTTGATCATCCGGAGAAGCTGCCGCAGGCGGCCCATCAAATTGAAGTCAAGGCGCACACAGACGGCTTCGTAGCCGGCATTGTAGCCGATGAGATCGGGCGAGCCGCGATGCTGCTGGGGGCCGGAAGGGCAACCAAAGATTCGCAGATTGACCTGGCGGTCGGCATTATGCTGAACCGGAAGGTCGGGGATGCGGTGCAGGCAGGAGAGCCGCTGGCAACGATTCATGCGAATACAGAAGATGTTGCTGAGGTTGCCGAGCTGATCCGCGCCAATATTCATATTCGTGACCATGCAGAAGCACCGGTATTGGTATATGCGGAAATAACGGAATAGGAGTTTTACCGGGAAGGAGTATCCCTGTCTTTAAGGCGGGGGTGCTCCTTTTTTGTGCTTCAGGAAGTTGACTGGAGCTGCCCGGCGGCAAAGGGGATGGTTGTATAGGTTTGGTATAGGTCGGATTGCTATACTTCCTCTGAGAGAATAAAGTCAAAATCTGTCGGTTGTTGTCAGGCGGATTACTATGCTATTCATCGGAAAAAGGGGGCACACAGGCACATCAGGAAGAGAATCAGCCGAAGTTTTGGGAAATGAAGCAAGCCGATCGCAAATTTGCAAATGGTCAAGAAGGGAAGGGTTAGAAGTATGAGAGTACAATGCCAATCGGATTGGTTTAAGCGGCTGGCTCTGCTGTTGGTTGTAACTATGATGGCCTCCAGCTTGTCTGCGGCCTGGAGTCCTCGCTATGCGTCTGCTGCCGCCGGGCCGGAGTTGTCAGACCTGGGCAAGGTTATTTATGGCGGAGGGCATAATCCGGTCACGCTGGCCCCGGATGTGAAGGTTAACGGAGATGGCACATTCTCCGGCGGCTTCATTAAATTCAAGGTGGAAGACGCGAAGCCAAGCGAGAATTTGTCTGTTAAACGGGTACAGGACCCGGACAAGACAGCAGGTGCGATTTCAATCGTAGGGGACGCTGTGTATCTTGGCAATGGCACAGTTGCCAAGCAGGTGGGTTCGATCAACTCCGTAAATAACGGGCAGGGAGGCAAAGAGCTTCAGATAGATTTTGCCACTCCGCTGGTGAACGGGGATTTTGAGCGCGGCTCTGATTTCGGATGGACGATTACAAAGTCCAAAGTAACTCTGGGCGCTCTGGCGTCTAAAACCCAAGGGAAGCCGGTAACGGTTTCCGGCACTGGTCCTTATACCGTTTCCGGAAATGTTGTGAATAATGGAGCACCAAAACCATATTCTTTTTCTACCGACTTTAATTACAGTCCTTCGGTACCCGGCGGCAGGGCATCCTGGGGAAACGAGGGTGTGGAACGAAATTTGAATGGTGCAGGTAATTTCAACGCCACTGTGAATACCGAGAATGACAACAAGATTCTCAGACTGTGGTTCTCAGGCAACCTTGTGAGCGGTTCAAATGCGAACAATGCATACGGAACTGTATTTGGCCCTGATGCCGTAAGCACCCCGTTTGAAGCTTCAGCCGGGGAAAGCCTGGCTTTTGACTGGAAGGCTGAAAACGGCGGAGACGACTATGAAGTATACGGCTTTCTGTATAATGTGGATACCGAGCAATATACAGAGCTGATGTACGGGCGGGGATTTAAGCAAAATTGGACGACCTCCCGCGGGATCATCCCGGCTGACGGCAACTACCAGTTCAGATTTGTGGCGGGATCCTATGACAGAACAGGCGGTTATGCGCTAGGGGCTTCCTTGTACATTGACAATGTGCGTGTGCTTAGCAATTCGGTCACTAAACTGGTTGTACAGGATGTTGCCAAGCTCGTCAGCTACGAGAATACATCTGTAACTGAAGGCGGACAACGCAAAATTAGTGTTACCTTGCAGGATGCTGAACTGGATAAGGATACGGGCTTGATACTCGTTGATCTTGTAGCAACAGGTCCTTTGAGCAATAAGCTGAGTGAAATTATCAATGCCGGTCTGGATGAGAGTGAGTATACACCTTCCAGATGGGCCGAACTGCAAAAGGCTATAACAGATGCGCAAACGGTGCTGTCCAATCCCGATGCAACCCAGGAGCAGGTGAATGAAGCGCTTGGCAAGCTGAATACTGCCAAGGATACGCTGGTAGACAAGGCTGACCTGCAAGCGAAGCAGTCTGAAATTGCTGCAGAAGCCCTGAACGGGAACCACTATACACAGGGCAGCTGGACGGCGCTTGAGGCAGCGCAGGCAGCGGCGGCTCAAGCCCTGGCAGATGCGAATGTCTCGCAAAAAGAGGTTGATGCTATACTGGCCGAATTGACGGCTGCAAGGGCAGCGCTGGTAGTTAAGAAGGAACTGCAAGACCGGGTAACTGCCATTGGCAACGAGAACCTGGCAGAAGCGGACTACAAGCCGGAGAACTGGCAGAAGCTTCAGAACGCACTTGCCGAGGCTAATCATGTATTGAGCAATCGTGATGCTGCGCCATCCGATATTAATGCTGCGCTTGCCAAGCTGGATGCAGCCAGAGCCAGTCTGGTAGACAAGGCGGCCCTGCAAAGTCGTACGGATGATCTGCACAAGCTGAAGCCGAATCAGTATGATGCGGACAGATGGGAGTCTATGAAGTCTGCGCTGGATGCGGCAGATGCTGTTCTGGCTAATGACAAAGCTACCCAAACCGAGGCGGATGCAGCGCTGGACAGACTGAATGAGGTGAAAGCAGTTCTGGTAGACAAGACTGCACTGCAAGAACGTGTTGCTGAGCTGAAGCCGTTGAATCCGGATGATTACACACCGGAGAACTTCCAGCTTCTGCAGGATGCAATGGATGATGCGGAAGCGGTGCTGGACGATCCTGAGGCGACTCAGGTTGATGTGAAAGATGCCCTGAGCAAGCTGAATGCTGCCCGCCAAGGGCTGGTAGACAAGGACGGATTGAGCGGAGCCAAAAACCGCATTGAGGCTGAAAGCCTGAATCCGGAGCATTATACGCAGACAAGCTGGAATGCCTTGCAGCAGCAGCTTAATGATGCCCAGGCAGTACTGGACAACGATGATGCGACCCAAAGAGCAGTTGATGCTGCCAAAGCGAGCCTGAACGCGGCGAGAGACGCGCTGGTGAACAAGCATGCCTTGCAGCAGAAAACAGATGAGGTAAACGAATTGCAGGAAGCGGACTACTTGCCGGCCAATTGGACGGTGCTTCAGGAAGCATTGGCTGGTGCGGAGCAGGTGCTGAACAACCCTTCTGCATCTCAGCAGCAAATTGATGCTGCACTGGCACACTTGAAAGCCGCACGTGAAGCACTGGTTGACAGAGAGGCGCTTCAAGCGAAGGTAGATGAAGTTGAGACGCTGGAAGAGGCGGACTATGCTCCGGAGGCCTGGCAGACGCTTGAAGAAGCTCTGGCAGAAGCCCATGCTGTACTGAATGATCCGAATACGACTCAGGTTGCTGCCGATGCGGCACGGGAGAAACTGGATGCTGCCCGCCTTGCCCTGGTAGACAAGACGGAGCTGCAAGCCAAATACGATGAGATTATCGCTGAGAAGCTGACACGGGCCAGTTACTCGACTGACAGCTGGAGAGCGCTTGAAGCAGCATTGGCTGAGGCGAAAATCGTGCTGGACAAGGCCAACCCTGTCCCAGCCGAAGTGGCGGCTGCTCTCAGCAAATTGAAAGAAGCAAGAGAGGGCTTGAAGCCTGCGCCATATTACCCTTCAGGACCGTCTGTGCCAACCAACAGCAATTCGAATCCGAATAACAATGGCGGCAAACAGATCATTACAGTTGATGTAGTGACGGGGGCGGAGAATGAGGATGGCGCAGTCCAGGTTGATCTGGAGCGCACCAAGCATGAAGACGGCAGACTGACTGATCAGGTGACGCTGACATCTGAGAAAGTACAGGCCGCAGCTGACAAGGCGGCAGGCCAGCCAGAGAAGACTGTCCGCATTGTTCTGCCGGATGCCAAGGATGAGGTAAGCGAGGTTAAGGTCGATGTGCCTTCGTCTGTAATCAGCATTTTGAAAAACAGCCAGCTCGATTTGGAGATTGATTCGAGCAACGGTACAGTCAAGCTGCCAAGCAGTTCTTTGGAAGGTGTAGGCGATGCAATCTATTTCCGCCTGACCCCGGTCAAAGATGAGAAGCAGCGTGGCGATCTTGAGCAGCGCGTGGCGACTTCTGAGGAGGTTCAGCAGCTCGCAGGAACAGATAAAGTGAAGGTCGTATCCCGTCCTGTGAAGATGGAGTCGAACCTCACAGATCGTCCGGTTACCGTAACTTTGCCGCTTACAGGTGTCAAATTGCCAAGCGGTTCTGCAGAGCGTGCAGCGTTCCTCAAGGAACTGGCTGTATATATCGAGCATGAAAATGGCGGGAAATCCCTGGTTGAGCCTGAGATTGTAACGCTGGAGAATGGTGAGCAGGCGCTGAGATTTGCTACCGACAAGTTCGGCACGCTCTCCATTGTGCACCGCGAAGCTGATGATGCGGGCACACATAAGGCTTATATTCATGCTTACCCGGATGGGAAGTTCCGTCCGGACCAAAGCGTGACCCGTGCTGAAATGGCCGCTATGCTGGTCAGACTGAGCGGGTTTGAGGACAATGAGCTGAAAGGCAAAGCGTTCGCGGATGTATCTTCCGCACACTGGGCCAGCAAGCTGATCGTCCAGGCCAGCGATGCAGACCTGATGAAGGGCTATACGGATGGCAGCTTTAAGCCGGACGGCAGCATTACCCGCGCTGAGATGGCAGCTGTAATTTACAATCAGCTGAAGCTTGCCAAATCGGACGAAACAGTCGGCTTTGCAGATGTGTCTGATGCACATTGGGCTAGCGGCATGATTGCGGCAATTAAGGGGACAGGCCTGATGCCGGCTCTTGCAGACGGAACATTCAAGCCAGGCCAGGAGCTGACTCGTGCTGAAGCGGTGACGATTCTGAACCGTCTATTCAACCGCGGACCGCTGTATGGGATGCCAACGCCAAGCTGGCCGGATGCTAATGCCAGTCACCCGGCATACTTTGATATTGAAGAAGCTTCTACGGATCACGGCTATATGTCCCGTGAAGAAGGCGGAGAGCTGTGGACTGCCCATAAATAAGTAACCTTAATTTACCCCGCCATCTGGCGGGGATTTTTTTAATTTCATTTCTGCGGAATATAGGCAAGAAGGTTTTTCTTTTGAATGGAATCGATTAAAATATATAGCAGCTGCCTTTTTTTGGGCAGATGAGTCTAACCCGTTATTATAGACGCAAGCGAACAATTTATAGATTATAGATGGGAAAACTAGGCATCGTTTTTATTTAATGATAGACTACATATAGCAATTCCAGAATCGATTAATTCATGCTAAATCAGGAAGATTAGATAGCAAGGTAGGGATAATCGAATGAGAGCGATACTGGTCGATGACGAGAAATTGGCGTTAATGCAATTAAAAAGAACGCTGGAGAAGGTTGTGGAAAATGTCGAGGTTGCCGGCATGTATACCAACCCGCTTCAGGTCATTGACATGGTCAAAAAGCTGAAGCCGGACGTCGTCTTTCTGGATATTAATATGCCGGAAATTAATGGCCTGGAGATGGGCGAGCAGATTCAGGCCCAATTGCCGTCTGTTGAAATCGTCTTTGTAACAGGCTATGACCAATATGCAGTACAGGCATTCGAGCTATGCGCGCTGGACTATGTTTTGAAGCCGGTTCATCCGGAACGGCTTCACAAGACGATGGAGCGTCTGAGAACGCGCCTGAATACGCCGAAGACAGAGCAGGTTCACAATGTACAGCCAATTCTAACCTGCTTTCAGAGTATGCAGCTCCAGCTCCCCGGGCAGGAGCCTGCGACAATCAAATGGCGCACAACAAAAGCGCAGGAGTTGTTTGCCTATCTGCTTTACAACCGGGATAAGATGGTCAACCGTGATTTGCTGATTGAGCTGCTATGGCCGGATTGTGATACGGA
The DNA here is from genome assembly GCF_000422505.1 of Paenibacillus pinihumi DSM 23905 = JCM 16419. Classification (GTDB taxonomy): domain Bacteria; phylum Bacillota; class Bacilli; order Paenibacillales; family Paenibacillaceae; genus Paenibacillus_D; species Paenibacillus_D pinihumi. The sequence continues at coordinate 59,670 of NZ_AULX01000012.1, forward strand.
GCGCGGAGCAACACAGCTGTATACAACGATTTATTTGATTCGTCGTATGCTCAAGACGATGGATCTAAATATTTCAATTACCAAAGGCCGGCTGGATGCAGGCTATAAGCTGGATATAGGCGATGTACGGATTGATACGGAGGAATGGGAGCAGCAGCTAAAGCTTCTGCCACCGCTTGGCAGGGATACAGCAGAGCAATATGAGCGGGTACTGGGCCTGTATAAGGGCGATTATTTCGGTGAGTACGGCTACTTGTGGGCTGAGCATGAGCGGGAGCGGCTGCGTCGTCTGTGGCTGCATCACATCCATCGTCTGACTGAATTTTATACCGGCCATCGGCTCTTTACTTCGGCAGTAAGGATGAACCTTATGGTGCAGCAGCTTTACCCGCTGGAAGAAGAGAGTTATTTTAATCTGATGAAATTGTATGCGGAAGCAGGTAACCGGCCGGCGGTAGAAGAACAGTATTGGCTGCTCAGCTCACGCCTCGAACTCGAAATGGAGCTCTCAATCAGTGATCCGATTGTCCAGTGGTATGAGAAATGGCAGCGGGGACCGGGTATTGCCCAACGTTAGGGACCGCCATGCTTATTTTTGCGACCGTATGTAGCATGTTTGAATCTTAATAAGAATAGCCCAAGACCGTACCATGCGTGAACCGAGCCTGGCATGATGCGGTCTTTGATTATTTCATCGTGCTATTCATTATGCTTGCGGGCATAGAAGACAGCAAATTCGAAATTTTTATATACACAATCCACATCCGTAAAGCCAGCCTGCTTCAACCAGTTCAACTGGGCCTCCGGCTTCGCATTAATATCAAGCTCTCTCCGCTTTATTGAAGCTTGTATAGAGGCTTCAGCCAATCCGCTGCCGTATACGGATTTCAGCCAGCGTTTGCGGTAATAGGCATCTGCCTGTGGCGTGTGGCCCGCGGCCTGGTCGGCATTAATAAATGAGCCTCCGTCCTGCAACAGGTGATGAATTCTGAAGAACAGCTGTTGTTTCAATGGATGTGTCAGGTGATGGATGGACAAGGACGAGATGACAAAATCATAGGGACCCTGGAAATCATATGCGGTATAATCCGCTACAATATATTCAATATTGGGGTTCTGATGGAAACGGGCTTGTGCAGCCTCCATCATTTTATCGCTCAGATCAACCAGTGTCAGATGGGCATCCGGGTACTTTTGCAGCACCATGGCAGAGAACAAGCCGGTTCCTGCACCCAAATCGAGAATACGGGGGGCCGGGTTATCACTCTCGACGAGCGACAAGGCCATACCATAAAAATCATCAAAGCAAGGGATCAACTGTCTCCGTTCAGGATCATAGTGACTGGCATTGGAATCAAATAACTGTTTGATATATAAATTCATCGCGTCATCCTCCTCAATCAGGTTGCTTTCATTGTAAAGAAGATAAGTATGAGAGTGAAATATATAAAAACCATTTACTTTATAGATAATACCTATAAGTGAAATGTGACAAACCGCTTCTTCCGGTTCGGGTTGTTCTGCTTCGCTTTTTTGCCATGCTTCTGCTAAATAGTTATACTAAAGCCATGGAAAGAAGGAAGCGATATACCGCAGGATTCAAGACAACTCAGGATCGTTTAAATTAAAGAATCAAAGGATGAAGACCTGGCATGTATAAAATTTTAGTTATTGAAGATTCTGAAACCATTCGACTGGAATTGGGAGAACTTTTATCCAGGTATGGCTATACGGTAGAGGCCCCATGCTCTTTTAACAATATTATTGAATACGTGAATTCGGGAAATCCGGATTTGATTCTTCTGGATATCAACCTGCCTTTTTTTGACGGGTACTACATTTGCAGAGAAATCCGAAAAAAATCACAAGTGCCCATTATCATTGTGACAAGCAGGGATAGTGAAGCTGACGAGCTGATGAGCATGAATCTGGGGGCTGATGATTTTATTACAAAGCCGTATAATACACAGATTCTATTGGCAAGAATATTTTCTGTGTTACGGAGGACATACGATCATGTAAAAGATGCAGATGTGATAACCTGTAGAGGTTTACAGCTAAATCTGGCTAACGGAAGCATCATGTTTGAGGAAAAGACATTGGAGCTTACAAAAAATGAGCTGAAAGTATTGGCTTATTTGATAAAAAATAAAGGGAATATTGTGACACGCGAAGAGCTGATGGAATATCTATGGTCCGCGGATTATTTTGCAGATGATAACAGCTTATCCGTCAATATCACAAGACTCAGGAAAAAGCTGAATGAAATAGGAATTGGAGAAATGATTGAAACAAGGCGGGGATTGGGGTATATACTCGAATGAGCAAAATGGGGTATTTAAAAGAAAAATTGTTGTTTCTCATTATAAATAGTATAGCAGCCTTTGCTCTGTCGTCATTCCTTTATTTTATGGGCGTACAGAGCTATTTTATTTTATATACCTTGTGTGTATGGTTTTTTCCTGTTTTATACTTATTGATTTATGACTATATAAGAAGAAGTCAATATTATAACCACTTGCTCGGCAGTTTATATGATTTAGACAAGAAATATTTATTAAGTGAAATCATAAATAAGCCGGATTTTGTTGACGGCAAGGTGCTTCACGAAATTATAACGGCTACAAACAGGGACATGCATGAACATATAAAAGAATACAGTAAGAAGGAAAGGGAATATAGAGAATATATTGAGGCCTGGGTACATGAAATTAAGACTCCGATTGCGTCAGGCAAGCTTATTATTGAAAATAATAAAAATGAAGTAACGAAAAAGATTGAAGAGGAATTCAATAAAGTTGAAGAGCATGTGGAACAGGTTTTATATTATGCACGAAGCTCGAATACCTCGGAAGATTACATTATAAAGAAATTTTGTTTAATGGATTCTGTTAAAAATGTGGTAAGGAAAAACTCAAAATCCTTTATCTACAGAAAAATCAAGTTAAACTTGGGTGATTTACATTATCATATTTATAATGATGCAAAATGGGTTGAATTTATCATCAATCAAGTCGTAGCCAATGCGATTAAATATGCTAAGGAAGAAGAGGCGCAAGTCAGTCTTTATGCTGAAAGAAATCAAGAGAATATTACCTTGATCATCGAAGATAATGGGGTAGGGATTTCAAAAACGGACCTGAATAAAATCTTTAACAAAGGTTTTACCGGAGAAAATGGCAGGATATTTGGAAAGTCTACAGGGATGGGGCTGTATATCTGCCATAAACTTGCTGAAAAATTAGGCCTGGGAATGAACGCCGTGTCCGATAAGGGAGCAGGAACTAAAATAAGTATCATTTTTCCTGTGGGGAATTTTTCAACTATGGATTAGGATGGATAAATGTTAGGTTAGAGTCTGGAGAGTATGCCACATGCTTTCCCTGGACTCTTTTTTTATTTGAACCTTTTTTCTATATAAGTTGAACGAATGAATGTCCTGCAGGGCCGACGTGTGATTCGATCGCTGGCTATCGACGTTTATTCTGTCCATCAACTTATATATCTTTCAAAATTGAAAGATTAAAGTCATGCACTTCAATATGACGTATTACCCTGCGAGCTTACAATAAGCCTGTGAAGTACATGAAAACAATCATAAATAAAATACTCACATATTACTAATATCGCAGGAGGAAAAAATGGAACCTATTTTAAAGGTTGAGAATGTAGAAAAGTATTACGGAAAGAAGGGAACGATATCTAAAGCTGTTGACAATATCAGTTTTGAGGTTGAAAAAGGTGACTTTATAGGAGTAATGGGTCCTTCAGGAAGCGGGAAAACAACGTTGCTTAATTGTATTTCCACTATAGATCATGTTTCAACCGGAAGTATTGTCATAAATGGCAAGGATATAACCAGAATGAAAGCTGACGCATTGGACGCCTTTAGAAGGGAGGAGCTTGGCTTTATATTTCAGGATTTTAATCTGCTGGATACCCTTACTGCTTACGAAAATATAGCCGTGGCTTTAACGATTCAAAAAAGAAAGCTTGCAGAGATAAAGACATTAGTAGAAACCGTAGCGAAAAAGCTGGAGATCACGGGAGTTTTGAATAAATTTCCTTATGAGATGTCCGGAGGACAAAAGCAGAGAGTAGCCGCGGCTAGAGCGATCATCACTGAACCATCGTTAATCTTGGCGGATGAACCCACTGGTGCTTTGGATTCAAAATCGGCAAGGATGCTCTTGGAATCCTTTGAAAAGTTAAATAAAGAAATGAGAGCGACTATTTTAATGGTGACACATGATGCCTTTACTGCGAGTTATGCCGAAAGAATCCTATTTATTAAGGATGGAAAGATTTTTAATGAGTTGTTAAGAGGAGAAAACTCAAGAAAAGATTTTTTCAATAGGATTATGGAAGTCGTAACCTTGCTTGGAGGCGACGTGAACCATGTATTATAGTTTGTCTCTAAGAAACGTTAAGAGGAGCTTCAGGGATTATGCCATCTATTTTCTGACACTGACTTTTGCAGTGTGTATTTTTTATTCCTTTAACTCATTGGAAGCACAAAAGGTCATGATGGATATAAGCCAGTCCAAAAAAGAAATTGTTGATTTAGTAACACAATTTATTGGTTTCATTTCTATTTTTGTAGCCATGATTCTGGGGTTTTTAATCATCTATGCCAACCATTTTTTAATTAAGAGAAGAAAAAAAGAGTTGGGCATTTACAGGACTCTGGGAATGGGCAAAAAAGGAATCTCCAGAATTTTATTTATAGAGACCTTTATCATAGGTACGATTTCTCTGGGTGCGGGCCTGTTGCTGGGATTGTTTTTTTCGCAGGGACTGTCCATATTAACAGCCAAAATGTTTGCAATCGACAGGATGGAATATCAATTTATCTTTTCAGAAAGTGCATTGTTAAAGACGGTTGGCTGCTTTGGTATCATTTTTTTATTTGTCATGTTATTCAACTATGTTTCCATATCTAAATATAAATTAATCGATTTGCTCTATGCTTCACGGAAAAATGAAAGTATAAAAATGACGAATAAAGTACTCTCTACCATACTTTTTTTCTTATCCATTCTTGTGTTGATAACAGCATATATCATGATTTTGAAAAATGGCTTGCATGAAATCAGTGGCTATTTCTATATTTCCATGCTGCTTGGGGTTGCCGGAACGTTTCTGTTCTTTAAATCCTTATCCGGGTTTGCAATGCAGGTCGTGCAGTCGAGCGGTAAAGTCTATTTTAAAAATCTTAATCTGTTTATAGCAAGGCAAATAAACAGCAAGGTAAATACAAACTTTTTGACCATGGCTTTAATAAGTCTGATGTTATTTTTAACTATCGGGATATTATCATCAGGACTAGCTATAAACAAGGGGATATCCAAGGGGCTGGAATTTAAGACACCTTACGATGCCACGATACGGTATTTGGGTGAATCGGGTAATATGATCGAGCAACTTGAGAATAGTGGTATCAAAGTAAAAGATTTTGCAGCCGGATATGTCGAGCATAAACAATACAATACGGGTGTTCCTTATGACCAGCTGCTGGACCCCAAGGATATTTCAAATTTAAAACAAAAGACAACGTACAATATGAAATTCGGATTAAGAAACCTTAAGGCAATCAGGCTGACGGATTACAACAAGCTCATGGCGCTCCAGGGAAAAGATGCAATTGTTTTGGGAGCCAATGAATATGTGCTGACTTTTAATAATGATGATATGGCCACCGCATACAACAACTTTATAAAAAACAAACGTATCATAAAGCTGGGGAGCAAGGAGTTCACACCCAAATACAATAATGGCATCCATGTAAACACAGAAATAAATTATGAGCTCAGGGATTACGGAACGATTGTTCTTCAGGATGAAGTTGTCGAAAGCTTGGAACCAATACCAAGTTCCAGCTACTTGTCTATTCAGTACAAGCATAACGATAAAGAAGAGGCTGCTGCTAAAGTAAATGGTTTATTAGAGAAGGGGCCCAAAGATCAAACCGGGTATGCTTTATTCCACCAAATTAGCAAATCGGATGTGTATGCCTCCGGGCAGGGACAGGCAATTACGTTCTCCTTTTTGGGAATATACTTGGGCCTTGTATTCCTGATCGCCAGTGCTGCGATTTTGGCGCTTCAGCAATTATCAGAAAGTGCGGATAGTGTAGAAAGGTATAAGGTTTTGAGAAAAATAGGGACAGAGGAGAAGATGATCAACAAATCGATCTTTATCCAAATCGGGATCTACTTTTTTACGCCGTTAAGTTTGGCTGTCCTGCATTCAATAGTGGGATTGAAGCTGGCAAAGGATGTTGTTGACCGGTTCGGAACCGTTAGCATGGCAAGCAATATCTTTTTTGCCGCGATATTTATATGCATCATCTACGGTGGTTATTTTCTGGCCACGTATATTGGAGCTAAAAGCATGATAAAGAGTAAATAAGCGAGGAGAATCGCCGCTAGGGGACACTAAAATGATAAAATTCAACGCATTTCAAATCAAAATCATTGCGCTTATCGTGATGCTGATGGATCATCTGTATTTTTCTTTTCCGGAGATATTTCCTGTATGGTTTCATCCGTTATCACGCTTTGTGGCACCGCTGTTTGCGTATTTGATGGTTGAAGGATTATTCCATACCAGAAGCAGGCTCAAATACAATCTTAGATTATTTGGTTTTGCGGTCTTTATGCAGGTCGGAAATTTGGTTATCAACGGTGCATTTGCCTCAGCGCAGGTTCAAATATTTAATAATATATTTATGACATTGGCAGTAGGGCTTTTAATCGTTAACCTATTTGAACTGAGCAAGAAAAGGGCGGGCAGGAGCAAGATCGGATTAATAGCGGGCGCTTTGTTGCTTGTTCCTCTGGGGATGCTTTTAACAGAAGGCGGGATAGTAGTCATCCCCTTTATATTAATCACCTACTTTTTCAGAAAAAGCATGAAAAAGAAAATGATCGGCTATGCATTGCTATCCGCCGGATTATTTATGATGTCCGTTATGTCTTTCGAAACCGTATCAGAGGCTATGCAGATGCTAATGGTTAACTCGGATTTCTTGTTCATCACAGTCGTTCCATTCATCCTTTTGTACAATGGAGAAAGAGGCTTAAGCAACAATTTTTCCAAGTATGTATTCTACGTATTCTATCCTTTGCATCTATGGATTTTAAAAACAGTGGAATTCATAGTCAAGCAGGGATGACTTAGATATAACAGGACCTATTCACATAGCCGCATCATATTAAGCCTCCCTGGCTCCATATACTTTACAAGTGGCGGACACAGGGAGGTTTACGATGATGCCGGATATTGAGATTAGCTTTACTCCATTTATTGATTTCACCCTCAAGCGGGGGCTGTCCAAGATTACAAAGGTCAAGGAAATCAAAAGGCAGGATGAATATGACGGTACTTATGATTTTTGGCGGGAATTGAGGGAAGCGATCTGCCGGATGCATCGGTCAGGCCTTGGGATGGAGACGCTGGATGCTGTGGCGGAGCAGGTGGAAGATAAAAAGCGGCTTCATTACAAGGAGGCTGTTCAGCAGTACAAACGGTTTTGCAGAGGGAAGGAGCCGGAGTGGTTTGAGCCCGGCAAGGCCAGCTGGCGGTTCGGAAGACTGGTCGTTCAGGCATCTCCGGACCTTGGTCTCCGGTTGAATGGACAGCCCCATCTGATCAAGCTGTACTTCAAGGAAGCTGCGCAAAAGCTGCAAAAAAGAAGTGCCGCGGCAGCACTGGCTTTATTGGCAGCATCCCATCAATCTGCTTCTCTTGATGGAACGGTGCTGGGCATACTGAATCTGAAAAAGTCAAACTTCTACCCGTTATCAGAAGGTGAGCTGGAGACAGCCATGCTGCTATTGGAGGGAGAAGCCGCCTATTTTCAGCATGTGTGGGAGCGGTTGGATGAACAGGGGAATAAGGGGCCATAGAAGAACTTCCCTTGTGCCGGGCAGCCATGACTGTCCTTTATGCCGTCCGGTACAAGGGAATCAGTTAATATTCGGGATGATTATAAGTGCTTATTAATATAGATTCAATTAATAGTGTTTAGAAGCTTGAATATATGGTTAAATCAGCCTGTCCAGGCCCGTCGTTTGAACTTACCTTTACTGTATGCCCCAGATTTGTATTACCCGTCGGGAACGAAATTAATCTGCCTTTTAGAGTGAAGTTGTTATAAATAGTGTTCCCCTCAGGAGTCGTCACACTAAGATTAATGGATGAGATAGCTCTTAAATCATTAACATAAATGTTGATCTTGTTGTGCGGAACAGGGAAATAAGAACCTACAGTGGCCCCCTGGTTGCCATTTATATTTTTAGGAACATACACATTATATAAAGTTGTATTTACAGATCTTGCCGTTATTTGATCACCTGAAGTAGCGTTAGCAAGTCTTTCTGCCACTTGTTCCTGTGTTAAAAAGGTTACGGACTCCACGCCATTTTCGTCGTAAGATACTAATTCCCCGGTAGCAATTGTAAGAACCTCGACAAGTTTGCCTGCTGGCTCACTTTGTACAGCCTCGTTACCCGCGGCATAAGCGGAAGTCGTCAACATCATAGCCAATACGAGCATTACAGAAAAGATTTTTTTGAATTTCATTAAAAATTCCTCCTCGTAATTTGATTTCTAATCTCTTTGGAACGTCGATGAAAAAATCCGGCATCTTGAGATTTGTACTGCGGTATGCCATTCATAACAAACCTATAAGAATACTGAGTTTTACTTCATGCTCCTGCTGGAAAACGCACCTCCCCAATCATGATAGGGAACCGGCCAACTTTCTATAGCAAGTATTTTGCAGGTTTACAGCTTCTAGTTGCGGTCTTGCCTAGTAAGATAAGTCAGTCTGTTCAGATGACTGTAAGAAAGTAAGTTCATCTATTCCCTTAACGATCTATCCCTCCAAAACTTGACGCTTGAAATGGAAAAATTTTAAAAATAATTATTCGGCTTGTTTATCTGCCGCTTTTTCTGCTCCCGAAATTAAGCAAACCAGACAAAAAAGAACCGCTGCGGATTGGTGCGCAGCGGTTTCCTATAACAAGCAGAGCGAGTTTACTGCTCTTTTCGGGCAATCTCTGCCCGCGCATGATCCATATAGGCCCGCTTCTCGCCTTTTTTAATGAGCTTCCAATCCTCCTCAATATTTTCTCTCATTCTCCGCAAAAGCAGGAGAGCCGTCTCGATCTCAGCCGGAGAGAATCCTTCGAGCGCGACATTCATGGAGTGCCGTTCCTCCATCTGGAGAAAGGCATACAGCTTCTCACCCCGTTCGCTTGGATAGAGGTTGAGAATTTTTTTGTTTTCGGGGTGGTCGGATTTATAAATCATGCCTTGCTGCTCCAGCTTTTGAATCGCTCTGGCTGCGGTGGTCCGGTCAACCTTGATCATCTCCGCCAGCTTTTCCTGAATGATGCCGGGGTTCTCACAAATGCGGACCAGATAGAGGTATTGTCCCTTGGAGAGGCTGTATTCCTTGAACTCCACATTGCTGATCGTGTCCAGGCAGCGGGCGATCATGCCGATTTCTCGAAGAATTCCTTGCACACATGTTTCTCCTTTCCTGTTTGAATGGAAGTGGTTCAATTGCTCTCTGAAAAATGTTGTATTTACAACAATAATAATATGAACTATACTCAAGTTAACAAGCGAAATTATCAAAAATTTATTAATGACTCTATCATAACGTTTAGGGAAGGAAAGGGAAATACAAAATGAACGCGATACGCATTACAACAGAGCAGGAATTTGCAGCTGCCTCCCGCATCCGGAAGGTTGTTTTTTGTGAGGAGCAAGGAGTACCGGAAGAAAATGAATTTGATGAATATGATGTCGATCCGTCGACAGACCATATTTTGGTTTATTATGAGGGACAGCCTGCTGCTGTCGGCCGTTTGCGTGTTGTCGGCGATGCAGGCAAGCTGGAGCGGATTTGTGTCCTCGCTTCGCACCGCAAATACGGACTGGGCAAAGCTGTCGTAGAGAAGCTGGAGAGTCTGGCCAAAGAGAAGGGCCTGAAAAAAGGCAAGCTCAACGCTCAGGTTCAAGCAGAAAATTTTTATAAGCGTCTGGGCTATGCTGTTGCCTCCGAAGTGTTTATGGAGGAGAACATTCCTCATGTTACGATGACCAAAGAATGGGCATGAGGCCGGATATGCGCCAGCTCCTGCTTTATATTGCAGGACTGCTTATCCTGACTCTCGGGGTTGCGCTAACCGTCCAATCCCATATGGGTACAGGTCCCTTCGACGCGGTGCTCGTCGGTCTGACCAGAACGTTTGGGCTGACAATCGGCAGCTGGGAGATTATTCTGGGACTGATTATGGTTGTCTCCAATGCGCTGATGTCCGGGAAACGTCCGGAGTACCTGGGTGTACTGACCGCTTTGGTTACAGGGCTCGGGATTGATATGTGGCTATTTATAGTCGCCGATTGGCTTCAGCCTCAATGGTTTATTTCCCAACTGGGGGTATTTTCAGCAGGATTGCTGTTGTCCGGGCTGGGTACGGCAATTTACTTATGCGCCCATTTTGCACCCATGCCTTTTGACCGGTTAATGCTGATTATCCGCCAGAAATCCGGCTGGAGCGTTGCCAGAGCAAGGGCAGTAATTCAGATCGTCTGTATTATACTGGCCTTCTTCCTGGGGGGAGCAATCGGGCTTGGAACCGTGCTTGCCGCTTGTCTCAGCGGTCTCATTATCGGTTACTTCATGAAAGTATTGAAGCATGACCGTCCAGCTGTAGTGGCCGAGCAGGGCACGCAGAGTGTAGAGATGTAAGATATGGCTTTTGCTGCAATCAAAAAGTCCGCCTAACCAGTTTGTTAGGTGGACTTTTTGCCGGTTGCTTATATATCTAATTTAGGACTTTCTTAAAGCCTGGCGCTTTGCCAAGGCCAATATTTCATCTGCAATAAGATCAGGGCGGTATTGATGAATATAGTGGTCGGTATCCTTGATTACCATTTGCTTTGACTGCGTGGACCAGGAGGTGAATTCCTCCTCGTATTTGTTCCATACATCATCGGCAACCCCCAAGTAGTCGGCAGTCAGAATCGTAAGCGGAAACGTGAAGGGCTTTTTGTCATCCAATACGGTCTTCGCATTCGTATGCATTTGACGGAGTTCGTCTTCCATGTTGGCTGTGTTAAGCTTAATCAGTGAGGCAGCCAGGTCAATCTGCTTCAGCTCATCCGGTACGAATTTCAAGCCATTGCGGGCTGCCCGGGAGCTTTCGATAAAACTGTCCGATTGAAAAATGAGCCTGAGCACGCCTGTTTTGGCGAGCAGTTGCGTGAGAAAACCGCCGCTTGCAGTTTCCGATTTATCCGCGTAGTAATATTCCGGACTTCCACTATCCAGCATCACCATTCCCGCTACCTCATCCGGGTATTTCTGTGCAAACCGGATGGTTTCAAGCGACCCTAGCGAATGGGCCACAAGCAGGTAAGGAGGCTTCTGGCCGGATGCCTCAAGCACCCCATGTATTTCACTGGCTATGGTATCGATGTCACGCTTCGTGTCGGTTGTGTCGCTGTACCCGTAGCCGAACCGGTCGTATACGGCGAATTTAACATGTGGCGCGAGCTTATCATACAGCGGGGAAAAATCTGCATACGGATTGGCCGTTCCCCATCCGGAAGCGAGTACAACCGTTACATCCCCTTGGCCTCCGCTATATAGATGCATATTATGGCCATTCACATTGTAGAGCTTTCCGCTCGGGGTGTACGATTTCAGATCCTTCCGGGCATTTACTTGCTCATACACCACGCCTGACCCGACAAGAAGGACAAGCATAGCCAAAGCGGAAATAGCTGTCATCCATAGTCTTTTACGCCATTTTTTCATTTCTGGCACTCTCCTTTGATGTAACAACTGCTCTTGTTGCATATCCCCATTGTAATTGTCCAAGCTTAACACGGAGAAAACCGTATCTTAATTTCAGCTTAATTATAGATTTGCTCTGTCAGCCAGGCAGAAATAACCGCTCTCTGGCTTATTCTTTTCCAAAGCGTGGAATTGAACACAAAAAAATCGCGGTCATTAAATATCTCCGCGATTTCTTGTAACAGCAAGCTGAACCAACGCCGCCTCACCAGTAGTCTTAGTCTTATTAAGCTAGGCGTTGTTTTGGAAATGGTGTAACAACGCTGCTGCTTCTTCATGCTCAGGCTCAAGCTCTAATAATTTTTCCAGATAATGCAAAGCATCCGCTTCAAGCTCCAGCTCGAAACAGCAAATGGCGAGGCAGTAAAACACTGTGGATACGTTGTCATCGTCATACCAATTTATCGATATTTCCAAATAACGCTTAGACTCTGCGTACATATCCATCTCAAACAATATTAATCCGGCATCGAGGGCCAAATCGTATCGTTGTTCCATGACATAGTAGGCGGACCACATCAGATGTATACCTCTCGCAATATCTTGAAGTTCATCTTCGTTCGCATCTGGCAGCAGACGGGACATCTGTTTCGTGCACTGTATGAAAAACTCGGCGTCATAGCCGCCCAAACGCCAGAAGCTTAATATTTGCTGCAGGCCCATGCTGTCCAAATGAAGATCTACCCATTCCTTCAGATTGAAGAAATCATCCGGACCAAACCGTTCAACAAACCGGCGGTAAGCCAGCCGGGTATTCGTGTAGCCAGCCGGATCATTCAAATTAAGAATGCAGCCCACATTTATATTTTTGTAATGATGAGGGGGGAATAGGGTCACAGCACCCTGTTGTTCGAAAAAATGCTGAAACGGGTGATAATTGGCGTTGAAAGAAAAACTTCCATGCAAAATCAGCTCCGGCGGTTCAGCGAATTTAAAATTGTCAATCAGATGATCTCCCTTATCTGCGGTTACTAAGAGAAATCCGGCTTGGGACAATTGATTCAACCGCTCCAGACAAGTGAAGCCGGCGGCAGGGAATAAGATATGCGAATCTTGCAGCTGCTCCTGATATATGGAAATGACCTCACGGTAAGGGTAGGTTTCCTGTTCATACTCCGGTGCATGCCGATACTCATAATGCAAAGACATTTGCTTGATGACTTCGGACGGTTTGAGCGAATCAGTGTGTTCAGGCAACTCAACAATAACATCAGCCTCATAGACTTGTCCCTGTTCCCCAATATAAATCAACTCTTGGGGTATGCCATCAAAAAAGTAATTCGCAACAATAATTAAAGGCTGTTTCAAATCTCCTGCACGGATCGCAGTTTTTGCGACTACCAATTCCAGGGCAGTATCATGAACAGCGTCAAATCGCGCAAAATCAAGTAATCCCTCGGCAATAAAAGTTTGCAGAGCGGGATGCTCCTTCCAGGCTAATACATTCGTCATCGCCAAATCCGTCATCACATAACGGAAGGGTGGCAAAGCTAGTCCGGCATAATCTCTCAGCTTGCACAATTCAACCAGCACATGGTAAGCAAACCGGCCTGCTCCTGCTCCAAGCTCCACAATGCAAACTGGCTCAGAATCATAGCCCTTGCCCATAAGATCCTGAAGAAGCCCGAAGATTATTTCTGCATACGAGGTCGCAATCATCGGATTGCTCGTGATGTATTGAGGAACCTGGTCATTGTTCCAGGCTCTCGGTCCTTCTTGTTCATAATATGCCCGCTGCAAATCCCATATAGGTGCATCGCTGAAGCGGTAACGCTGTTGTTTTTTATCAGTCATTACATCGTATCCTGTTCTTTTCTAGTTATTCTTGCAACAATCCTGATTTGAAGCTTTCTTATCTATAATCATACCCTCTAGTATCTTTGACAAGTACCGGTGAAAAAAAACAGGAGCTCTTACGAGTAAGAGCTCCCTTTGATGGATGAATTAGTAAACCAGAGAGAAAAGACCGTTGATGTGCGACAGGTAACGGACGTTACTTGCTTCCTTCATCAGGGTAGCAGGCGTACCTTTCAGCTTCAGCTGATTGCCGCCGATTGTACCGATTGCGTCTTTTCTGCCCAGGCTCGCCAGAGTTCCGGAGAATACCGGATCGAAAGCTTTTTGCGGCAGGCCTTTGGAAACTGCGAACAGGTTGTAACCAACAGCCTCACCCATTTGCCATGCGACTTGTGCGCTTGGCGGATAAGGACGGCCTTCCGGTCCGAATACAACTGCGCTGTCACCAGCCAGGTATACTTCCGGATGGGAAGTGGATTGCAGGAACTCGTTAACAGTTGCACGGCCGCGGTTTACTTCCACGCCGGACTCTGCAACAAGCGGATTGCCGGTTACGCCGCCAGTCCAAACCAGTGTATTGGTTTCGATGGAAGAACCGTCTTTAAGCAGAACTTTGCTGCCTTGAACTTCGGTAACGGCTACGCCGATAAGGAATTTTACACCGCGGTTCTCCAGGGAAATCTTCGCACGCTCAACCAGGTCAGGCGCAAATCCAGCCAGGATGGAAGGTGCTGCCTCAACGCAGTACAGGGAGATATCGTTGAAATCTACGCCTTTTTCTGCGCAAACTTTAGGCAATTTATCCACCAGTTCACCAATCAGCTCAATACCGGACAGGCCGCCGCCGCCGATAACGATGTTGGCGTCAGCAGGGTTTTTGGATTTTGCATATGCATCCAGACGTGCTTCTACGTGGGCACGGATACGGTTGGCATCCTCAACGGATTTGAGCGTCATGCTGTACTCTTGCAGACCAGGGATACCGAAGAACGCTGTTTCGCTTCCCAGTGCGATAACGAGGTTATCGTAGGAAGTGGTGCTGCCGCCGGCAAGCTTCACTTGCTTCTGCTTCAAATCGATGCTTTGTACAGAATCGATCACCAGGTTTACGGACTTGCCTTTCAGCAGCTTGCTCAAAGGCAGAGCAACGTTACGCTCGTCCAGGCCGCCAACAGCAAGACGGTGCAGTTCGGTCACGATTTGGTGAGAAGGAATTTTGTTGATAACTGTAATCGTTGCTTCTTGTTCAGAAAAATGTTTGCGGGCAGTCAGTGCGGTCAGAAGTCCGCCGTAGCCTCCACCCAAGATTAGAATATGCTTCGACATACTTATCCTCCGTTCTAATTATGTTCCGATCAGATTAACGTTGCTTTTGACGCTCGGCCTGCACATCCAGGAAGGCTTGCGCAAAGCGCAACGTCTTTTGAACTTGAGGGTCTTTCAGCATTCTAAGCAAACCAAACAAACCAATCGAGGACTGTTCAGTTTGAGCACGGTCGCCCGCTTCTACAGCAGCGGAAGCAATGCCCTTGGCCTTATCCGTAATCGGCTTCACAAACTCTGAAATACCACCCGCGAAATCGTTGATCAATACTTTGTCTGTAGCTACAGTCTGGGCAACATCATATGCCTTGGTCATAATCGTAACCATCTCTGCGAGCTTCGGCAGATGCTCCACCAGCTCAGTCAGGGATTTCTGTACCTCCGGCTTCATAAGCTGATCCAGAATATCCAGCTCTCCGCGTGCGGAACCTGAAGCTTCTCCTACCGGTTGTTGCGTTAAAGTATCCGACATTTAAAACAGCCTCCCATGCTTGAATGAACCACTCTTTTATCCTGCGCTCGCTTGGATGCTTTAGACTGATCTATGATTGCTTATCACAACACAAATTGTGATAAATTTCACAATAGGGCCAGAATAAGGCCGGATAAAGGCTGGAAAAAGAATGGCTTGATCACATTTACGTCCATTTTAGTCCTATTTCGTCTGAACTGCAATTATAATTTTAAAATTAGACAAAATTTAATTTTTTATACCGGATAAGTCTGGAAATATTTCTTTAAAAATGTTATTTTTCATACTATTGGACTAATAGTGTTGTCACATGTCTGACATCTGACACAGATTGATTGCAAGGAGGGACTTCATACAATGCCTATAGAAAAAACAAAGGGTACAACGAACGTGCTTTGCAGAACACATTGTGTTTTAACATTTATAGTTCTCCTATGTCTTGTTATTATAACGGGATGCGACTCCGGGGTCAGCAGGGACGGAAAGTTGAGACTGCAGGTGCCTGAGTCTTCATTAGTCCGGTTTATGGAGATAAGCACTGCCGGGAGCAGCATCAACGCGGGAGAATACCGGATTGAGGATGCAGAGAAGCTGGGCAAACTGCTGGAAGGCATGCGTCAGGCCAACGCCAAGCCGGATGGGATTGAAGACCTGGAGCCGTCCGGACAGCAGTATAACCTGACGATTCATGAAGAACAGGTGTCCAGCACATATGTGATTGATGATCTCCGGAGTTCGGACGCGACGGTCTGGTCTGTTAAAATCAGCAAGGAAAATGAAAATGGCACGATGGATGCATGGGTCGTTCCGTCTGCCTGGCTCAGTCTGATACTGGACGAGCCTGTCGTACCTTCGCTATGGCTATTCACGAACAATGAGAGCGCCAGTGTGACCGTCCTTGCAAACCGGGAGCTGAAGCGGGATACAGCGGAGCAATCCGTAGCGGATTCTCTCCGCCTCGTTCTCCCTGAGAATGCCCGTGCGCCTGCATATGACATCTACTGGAGTGACCCGGGACGTTTTGTCGTCCGATTCTCAGAAAAGCCCAGTGCACCGCTCCTGCTGCGGTTCGACAAGCTCTTGTCGGTATCCGGCGAGTCATTTGTTGACCCGGATCGTGCGGATTCAGCAGAGGCAGTGCTGGGAGACCGGGGCGGGCAGCGTATACGCTGGATTAACCCGGCAAAGCAAAGCGAAACGGTGCAGATGTTCAAAGATACGGCGCTGCTTCAACCCATACATGAAGGCTCCTATCAGGCGGACAAGCTGATGGCTTACCATTTTGACGGGACGCAGACGATCATTGAAAGGGACGGGGGAAAGCAGCGGCGGCTTGGCATCACGAAATGGCCAGATGCAGAGGGAAGCTATCCCAATGATTACGGAGCGGATGTGTTGTATTCGGACCGGATGCTGAATGGCGAGACGTATGCCGTCTATGGCAACCGCACCTTATATCGTGTCCATCTTAATACCGGAGAGATTAAGAAGCTGTATACATCCCCGGCGCCGGTTTACGGAATGGCTTCCTCTCCGGACGGGGAACGGGTAGCACTGTTGATTTCATCGCACAGCCTGGGCCCTGATGCCGACCTGATCGTGTTCTCCAAGGACGGGAGAAAGCTGTTCAGCAGGGCAAATGCCGGGTATATCAACAAAAGCGACGGCTTCCTGTTCGTGGCCCCGATGACCTGGCCGGATAATTCGACAGTTGTGGTTCCCCGTTCTTCGGAAGCAGGCAGTCGGGTTCGTATCCATATCGGCAGCAAGGAGGAGACACCATACCCGTCCAGCAAGCTGCCGGATAGCGCAGCGGCACTGCTTGCTGAGACGTTGTCCGGGCAGCATACGGTTAGTCATATTGTGCCGCAGCAGGATGCTCAAGGCGTATTCGGGCGCTATATAATGTTTAAAACCGGGAACGGTTGGGTGTGGATTTATGACCTCAACAAGCATGCGCTATCGTGGTACGGCACAGGTATCCCGATCAGTTGGACGAAAGAGGGCGAGGCTGTGGTCTGGACCTCTGATCATGAGCATACGACCTTCTATATCGGGATGGATACGGATTGAGGCAAGTGCAGGAAGATATGAGGGATTCACTCAAGAGCTCCCGAGGCAAAAAAGCAGCATAGCTTGATATAAAAAAGCCTTCGCTTCAATACAAGAAGCGAAGGCTTTCCAGTCCGTTATGCATTTTTACTAAAAGTCAGCCTCGCTTCCTTGCTGGGAGCGTCCCAGGCAAGGCTGATATTGTTCTTATCGCAATATTGGCGCAGCGACACCAGCTTGGCTGCTTTGCCATCTTTGCCTGATCCGTCAAAGGAAGCCGAGGTCAGGTTCTTCAGATGGTTAATTACAATTTTGGGATTTTCCTTGACATCGGCGCCGTTCACACGGAATCCATTCGCATCCTTGCTGGAATTAATCCCTTTCTTGACGGTGAAGGAGATGTTGATATTCAGTGATTTCAATACCTCCAGCACATCTTTGTTGAATGCGCCGTAAGGGAAGGCGATGATACTGTCCGTATTGCCCAGTTCTTCCTTTAACCGCTCTTCCGCTTTTTTCAAATCATCTGTAATTCGTTCCTTGTATTCTTGCTCAGTCTCTTTGCGCTGTTCATTCTCCAGGTACATGCGGCTCGTCAACGCAGGCTTGGTGTGGCCTTTCGTGTCGACATTGATATAGAGATGGGAGTCATACGTATGGTTGTAGAAGGTCATGCCTTCCTTTTGCATTTCACGCATCTGATCCCAAGTCATCTTCGGCACGCCAATCCGTTTGTCGATGAAGGAGACGATTACAAAGTTGGTTGCAGGATATTCATACTTTTTCAGCACCGGGTAAGCCAGCTTATAGAAGCTCTCATAGCCGTCATCAAAGGTAATCAGCACCGCATTGTCCGGCACCTGCTTCTGATTCAGGATAAAATCGGAGTATTCCTTCATGCTGATGACATGGAATCCATTGGTTTTCAAAAGCTCCATCTGCTCTTCAAAATCTTTAACCGACAAGGCGGCCTTGGTTGTCTTGCCTTCTGTAATGTCGTGATACATCAGAACGGCAACCTGATCTTTAAAGTAAACGGTACCTTCCACGTGTTCAGCAGGCGGTTCCTCGCCATCTTCCACTGCTTTTTTCAAAAAGTCAGAAGGAACCATCAGTCTGCCCTCCGAATTTATGGCAGCTCCGGTATTGTCCCACACCTTTCCATTCACCACAATCTTAATGGAAGGATCAGGCTCAAGATTCTCTGCAGGCTTGCTGCAGGCGCTTAAAATCATGGATGCGATAAGCATGAATGAAAGCAGAATCATCCATGACTTGCGTTTGGTTTGCATATGTTATTCTCCTCCTTACTCATTACTACTATATCGTATTATAAACAATAGTGCTTAACAGTTTGGCTGTCAAAATCTTAACAATCGCTTAAGAATTTCTTTTATGGTTTTAGATTCGCGAACCATTCTGCAGCGGGTAACAGGTCTCAAACATGGTGAACTCCCTGCTGCTGTATACCTGAATCTTCCCTCCGTGCGCCTCTACGATGCTTTTGGCGATGGCAAGGCCAAGACCGGTGCCCCCTGTCTGCCTGGAGCGTGACTGATCTACCCGGTAAAAGCGGTCGAACACATACGGGATATCCTTTTCCGGGATAGGAGGGCCGTAGTTAATGATTTGGATGACGGCCTCGGCATTCCGGCTCAGCAGACGAATATCAACATAGCGTCCTCCTGCACCGTACTGGATCGCATTGGAGATGAGATTCTCATAGCTTCGTACGAGCAAGTCCCCGTCCGCCTCCAGAATAATTGCCTGCTCCTGTGATTCAATACGAATCTCCATGCCGCTCTTCTCCAGACTGGGGACAAATTCCTCTGCCAGCTGGCGGAGCAATCCGTCCATGTCCAGCCCATTCTTGTGA
Organism: Paenibacillus pinihumi DSM 23905 = JCM 16419; assembly: GCF_000422505.1. Classification (GTDB taxonomy): domain Bacteria; phylum Bacillota; class Bacilli; order Paenibacillales; family Paenibacillaceae; genus Paenibacillus_D; species Paenibacillus_D pinihumi. The sequence continues at coordinate 79,068 of NZ_AULX01000012.1, forward strand.
AGGGGAAGTCCGTTGTTAATACGTGTAAATTCAAACAGGTCATCGATCAGCTTTTGCAGAGCTGTAGCCTTGTCATAGGCGATATTGACATAATAGCGCAGCTCCAGCTCGTCCTTGTAACGGTCATTCTCAATCAGCTCCAGAAAGCCCAGTATTGAGGTCAGAGGGGTGCGCAGATCATGGGATACACCAGTAATCAGATCATTCTTGGTCTGCTCTGCGCGCCGCTCATCCTGAATCAGCCGGTCAATCTGCCGGGCCATCTTGTTGATGCTGGCTGCGATGCTGCCGAAGTCCCCTGAGGATACCGGAATCTCATAGCTGAAATTGCTTTGCTCCATCTCCTGGAGTCCGCGGGTAATTTCCCCCAGCTGCCAGCTGATCTTTTCCGACATCCGGTTCAGTTCTGTTGCGAGATGGCTGATTTCATCTGAAGTATCTACAGCTACCCGGTAGTCCAGATGGCCCTCTGCCGCTTCTTTTAACCCTGATTCGACCCGCTCCAGATTGCGAATAAGGCCATCCGATAACAGCAGGAATGAAGCGAGAAACAGAGCTGTGCCCAGCACAATTAAGACCGGAGTGGAACCCACGGTGTTAATCGCCCATATCAGCGGCAAATTGATGATTTTAACGGGGAACAATGCTGTTGCCACCAAGTAGATAATAAACAGTCCGGCGGCTGTCATTGTCAATGAGCCCAGGAGCATCAGCAGGAGCTTCCAGCGGAGCGACAGCGTCTTCTCCCGGGGCTTGAATACGAGCCGGTTGCCAAGCAGAATAAAAAGGACTGTAAATACAAGCAGACCCGTTACAGTGAACATAACGGCGGAGCCGAGCTGATTGATTACCCAGGCCGGGGCGGAACGTAATAAAGGCCGGTCCAGCATATAGGAGACGGCCAGTCTGCCCAGTGCCAGCACAGCCGCTGTCATGGCAAGGCTAATTGCTGCAGTTGTAAGAATCCGGAACATATTGCGGCTCGAATTAACGGGCTGCTGGTCCATTGCGCGGCCTCCTGTCTCAAGGAGTTTCTATCTTGTAGCCGATGCCCCAAACCGTTTTCACATACTTGGGTGTTTGCGGGTTCTTCTCGATCTTCTCACGAATTTTACGAACGTGAACCATCACGGTATTTTTGGATTCCATGAAGGGCTCGTTCCATACTTCTTCATAAATTCGGTCCATGCTGAGCACATGGCCCAGATTGACAGCCAAAAGCTTGAGAATGGCAAACTCGCGGGGTGTTAATTTGACAGGTTCTTGATCGACTGTGACGGTGTAGTTGGCAATATTGATGACGAGGTCGTCAATTTCGATTTCATGCCGGTTGGAGGCAGGTGCTGAGTTGAGTTTCTTGTACCGGCGAAGCTGGGATTTCACCCGTGCCATCAGCACGAGCGGGTTGAATGGTTTGGTAACGTAATCATCCGCTCCGATGCTGAGTCCTGTAATTTTGTCCATATCCTGGCTCTTGGCTGACAGCATAATGATCGGCATGCTCTTCTCCTCGCGGATCTTCATGCACGCTTCAATGCCATCCATCCGCGGCATCATGACATCGAGAATAATCAGATCGACATCATGCCGTTTAAGCAGCTCAAGGGCCTCCATACCATCGGAGGCCTTGAGCAGGTTGTATCCTTCATTATTGAAGTAAATTTCCATGAGCTTTATGATCTCTTTTTCATCGTCAACCAGCAGTATGGTTTCGATTGGAGACGCCCCCTTGCGGAAACCGTTAATTATTTGCTCTCGCCGTTAATAGGCTGGAACAAAATGTTAAGCGGCAGGTTGCTGCCTGATGCGATAAGCAAAGTCAGGTTGACAACTTCTTCATTATCGCCTGTCTGGTACAGTACACCTACATCATTCGGGTCTTTCAGAATCGTCTTTTCAAAGACTTGTACGACTTTGTCATTGACCAGTGCTGCGCCTGCATAGTGGCCGCCGCGTGCATTAAGGCCGACTTGCGTATGAGGAGCAACCTTCAGTTGCAGGTTGTAGAGCACGCCGGTGTTGCCTTTGTTGTTCTCCGGAATCCCGGTCAGTGTATCTGTGCCGTCCAGAAAGACATCCTGCTTCAGATCGCCGATTATAATACGTTGATTTTTGTAACCCAGAGTGCCGTCTACCAGAAGAGAACGGTTGGCGTTTTCGAATGTTCCGCGAACATGGCGACCATCCCGGTCAAGCTTCTTGAGGGAAGGCAAAATTTCAAATACGTTTTTGTTTGGATGTTCATCGGCATCTACAGCAGCGACAGTAAATTGCAGCTCATCGCTGGTCGTAATCTCGGTGTAAGACGTCATGATCAAATTCGGTTTGAGCGGTGTTGAGGCTACTTCAGGCAGAACGATAATGGATTCGCCCGGATTAACGACAACCTCCTGGCGCGGTGAGCCGTGCGCCAAATCGTCCAGGAAGCGTGCAACCGCATTTTTACCACTTGTGGATACATAGGTAGTCGGGCCGCCTTTGCCGAATGCATCGACGCTGTAAGTTACCGGGTGATCCTGATGGTTGGTGGCTACGAGATAGACCGTCAGCGCTTTGCCGGAACGGTTGCCGTTATGGATGTTGACGCGGAATTTGCCGGATACGTTATCCTGGTAGGCAATTCCTTCTTCCAGGAAGTATTCCGGGCTATTGCTGCGGATCAGCTTCATCGGCTGGGATTCAATCTGGTAAGGCACGGATTCCATGCGAAGCACCCGGGTACCGTCGATCACATATTTTTCTCCGGCTGGTGTGTACAGCAAATTGAACTCTTCTTCAGAATGCAGTTTCTCTTCTGTAATCCGGATTTCCTTCGTAAAGGAACTGGTCAGACCGTGATTATTGGTCACGTTCAACGTGACTTTAACAAAGCCGGGGCGGAAGAAGGCGCGCTCTTTGCCTGTCCATTCGGTTTTGACAATGGTACCGTGCTCATCATGGCTTTCATTGATATATTGGATAGGCTCGCCCATCTTATATTCGGTTTTATCGGTGGTGAACTGTGCGACAGGAGGTGTTTTGACTTCCGGCTCGGTATTCTCTTTGTTCCAGGAGAGTACATAAGAATTTCCGGATACGACAAAGCGGCTGCCTGTGATTTCAGACCAGGTGCGGAGCGGAACCATCATGCTGCCCTGTTGGGTGAACAGCTCTCCGGAAGCGGTCTGAACTTTGCCGTTCACTTTATATTGGGTGGTATTGGCTGCAAAACGTATTTCCAGATCGCCTTTGGTTACGACTGACTCCTTCGTATCAGCGTCGTAGGACACACTAAAGCCGTAGAGCTTGGAGATGGTGCTAAGCGGAATATAGTTTGCGCCCTTCGCATAAGTAACAGGCTGCGCAGCCGTTGAAACTTGTCCATTGAACTGGATCGAAGCGCTGTTTTGTTGAAGCTGGAGCGTATTTTGATCCGAAGCGCCAGCCGCCCATACGGTAACTCCTGAAAACGGTGAAGCTAGCAGCATGGAACCAATTGTGACTTTAACCAGTTGTTTTTGAATTCTTTTCATGTGTCATGTTTCTCCTTTAATTATTCTGATAATTGGTTTATGAGTAAGGTAAAGTTGGCAATGTACAAGCATAAACAGCTTCACCGCTAGTAACGGCGAAGCTCATTTTTTCGCGGATAGCATAAAATGTCGCACAAGCGAAAAAGAGATACCGAAATTATGACGCATAGAAATCGGGAAGGTTGCGAAAAACGAAAAAAAATTTTCCATAATGACAAAATTCTAATTCTTATTGGAATTCATAATTTTCGCTAATAATTCCTTGTTTTCAGGGTGGAAAAATAATTTTAAATCACAATATGACATAAAAGCGCATGAAAAGCGGAGAAATTTCTTCTCAATCGCCTTTATTCGGCTGTGGTTGACATATAAATCAAATTGACGGCTTATAGCTGCTGCTATATGATTAATTTAACAATTCTGTTAACTTCACATATAAATTCAAATTCTATAATTTCCTTTAGATGAAAGAGCCGTTCGAAGGCAAGGAAGACATGACAGGTGAACAGGTTCTGGTGGTCTGCAGCTCAAGACGGAACAGCCATAGACAGCCGCCGGAGGATGTATGAGAGACCAGCCTGCCAGGAGGTACACAATGAAAGCCATATTGATTGACGACGAGGAATTGGCCCTCATGCAGCTTGAACGGCTTCTTCAGGATGACGGGCGTTACGAGGTATCCGGTAAATATACGACAGCCCGCGCCGGACTGGAGCATCTGTCCAGGGAACATACAGATGTCGTGTTTCTGGATATCGGCATGCCGGGAATCAGCGGCCTGGAGGCTGCTGAGAAGATCCGCGAAGCGGATCTTCATGTACATATTGTTTATATCACCGCCTACTCCAACTATGCGCTGGAAGCTTTCGAATTGCAGGCACTGGATTACCTGCTCAAGCCGGTCAATCCTGCCCGGTTTGTGAAGACGCTTGACCGGATCCAACAATATATCCCTGCCGGGAGGCCGCAGGCGCACAAGCAGGAAGCGGATACGTTCCATATACAATGTTTTCAGAGGCTGGAACTGGTGGGCATTGCGAAACTGCGCTGGCGGACGAACAAGATTCAGGAACTGTTTGCCTTTCTTCTGCATCATCGAAACAAGTGGGTGCCGAAGGACCAGATTCTGGAGGAGCTGTGGGGAGCCTATGGGCAGGACCGTTCAATCACACATTTGCATACCTCTGTCTATCAGATTCGCAAGCTGCTCAAGGACGAAGGAATTAAAGCGGCGGTAGAATACGCTCAGGACAGCTACCGGTTGATCTCATCGGAGCTGACCACGGATGTTGAAGCCTTTGAGGCAGCCTGTCTGGTTGAGGGGATTGCATCCGAGCAGGATCGGATCAGGGCGGTTGCAGCCCTCTCATTCTATAAAGGAGACTACCTGGAGGAACATGACTATGACTGGGCGAAGCCGTATAGACGGGAATTGCTGCACAGATATTCTCAATGCACGCTTGCGCTGGTCCGTTATGATATGGAGACAGGGCGTGAGAAGCATGCGATGAAACGGCTGGAGTCTTTACACGCGCGTGATCCTTATTCAGAAGAGATTTGCCGTCTGATTTTGAGCGGCTATGCCAGAATGAACAATGGTCCGGCTGTGCATCAGTATTACGAATCGTTCGCAGCGGTTCTACGAAACGATTTGGGGATCAAGCCGTCGGCCCGGACCGAAGAATTATACCGCAAGTGCCTGGAGTCCTTTTCCTTGTAGCGAAGGCAGTACAACCAGATAAGAGATCAAAGAAGCCCTGTTGCTGATGTCGGAGCAAGGAGCATACATATTGTATTAAAGGTACGAGGGGGATGGGGTTTGGACGCATCGCAAATTGAATTCGGCTTTCAGTCTGCTGAGGCTTTGGAAGCTCTGTTCGATGGTATGCCGGAAGGGTGCCTGGTGCTTGACAACAGGTGGCGGATTGTCTTTGTCAATGCTGCGATTGCAAGGCGGCTCTCCATCGACGACAAACAGTCTCTCATTGGAAAGGATGTCATAGACCAGTTTCCGGAGGCGCTTAATTACAGATTATTCAGCAGTTATCCTGAACCGAACGGGCTTCAGGAGTCTTTGGTGTTCTCGGATTATTATTCCCCGCAAAATCTGTGGTTTGAAGCAACGGTCTATCCCTCCAGGAACGGCCTGTTTATTATAATGCGTAATCTGAATGCGGTGCGTCCCGTCATGCCGGAGGACAGCAGGCAGCTATTCAGAATGCTGCCGTACCATGCTCTGGATATTATCTGTTATACAGATCAGGCGGGACGCTTTAAATATGTCTCGCCTGCAGCCCACAAGCTGCTCGGATATCGCCCGTTCATGCTGCTTGGGGACGATGTGCTCGAATTCGTCCATCCCGACGACCGCAGGCATGTGGGAGAGGCGCTGACCGGCAGCAGCCTGAAGGGGAGCGAAGAACTGATGTTCACATGCCGGCTCCGGCATACGAACGGGATGTATTACTGGTTTGAGGCTTCTATCCGGCGTATTATAGGGCCGGAGAATGAACGCGGTTACAACTTCACGAGCATCTGGCGGAATATTACCCGCCGCAAGGAGCTGGAGGAGCGGCTGTCCATCACCCGTCGGCTGGGCCGGTTCGGCTGCTGGGAACGCAATTTGAATAATGTGTACACCTACTGGTCACCGGAGATATTTTCGATTTTTGGCATCGAGAGCGAGTCACCCCCCGATTTCAACACTTTGATGGGGCACATCTATCCGGATGACCGCGAGCGGGTCCGAATGACAGTGGAGAACGCCAATTCGCAAGGTCCGGGTTATTTGTACGATTGTGAGTTTCGAATTCTCTCGGCCGGAAATGAAGTCCGGCATCTCCGCATTCAGGGTGAACATGTAGAGAAGGCTGGAGGGGAACGGGTGACTATGGGCGTCATCCATGACGTAACGGACAGCAAAGACAGCGAACAGGAGATCAGCCGGATCAAGCATAATTTAAAGCTTTCCCAGAGGATGGCCGGACTTGGTTATTATGATTACAACATCCGCAGCGGAAAGCTGTTATGGTCAGATGAGCTAATGGATATGATGGGGACGAACAGGGAGAGTTTCGCCTATACGGGAGGAGATTTTTTCAGGCTCGTTCACCCTGATGATATGGAGCGGGTCAAACAGGAGATTGATACCTGCCTGGGCGGCGGGTCATTCGATTCCAAATTTCGGATGATTATCTCTCCGGGAAGAATCATTCAAATCCATTCATTGGGTATGCTTATGCATGATGAACGTGGTGAGCCGCTAAGCATGTTCGGAACGGTTCAGAATGTGAGCGGGCAAAAACAGGCCGAGGAGATGTTGCGCCTGTCAGAGAAACTGTCGGCAGCTGGCCAGCTTGCGGCCGGCATCGCACACGAAATTCGCAACCCGCTGACAGCGCTCAAAGGATTCGCCAAACTCCTGCTGCGGGCGGAGGGGGATTCGCGTGAACGGTATTACGAGATTATGCAGAGTGAGTTTGCCCGTATCGAGCTGATTGTCGGTGAGCTGCTGATGTTAGCTAAACCTCAGACGGCCCAGTACAAGATGAATCATCCCGGCCATATTATTGAAGAAGTGGTGGAATTGCTTACGACACAGGCGAATCTCTCTAATGTTGCGATCCATATGGAACTGGAACAGGATATTCCCCTGCTTTACTGCGAAGCCAATCAGCTGAAGCAGGTGTTCGTCAATGTGATCAAAAACGCGATTGAAGCCATGCCGGAAGGCGGATTGCTTCAAATTCGCCTGTATCAGGAGTCTGGTCTTATATGTGCCGATTTTAAAGATGAGGGCGTAGGGATGCATCTCAGTCAGCTTCCTCGCATCGGCGAGCCGTTCTATACGACCAAGGACAAGGGAACCGGACTAGGCATGCTTGTCAGCATTAATATTATTGAAGACCACCATGGGACCATCCAATATACCAGCGAGCTGGGAGCGGGCACGACCGTACATGTTGCCATCCCCATCCAACATAAGATATGAAGTCTGGCAACCATATAATGAACGGCAAGGGGAGAGGCAAGATGCTGCAATGGGAGCATGGCGGGATTGCGATTTTTCAGAGTGTTCTATATAGGACGGCATCAGCTGTGGCAGAGACAGAGGATCTGATCCTGATCTCTGATCCGTGCTGGCTGCCGCATGAGGTGGAGAATATCCGCCGTTATGTGCTGGATAAGGCGGGTGGCAGGCCAATCTATCTGTTATTCACCCATTCGGACTTTGATCACATCATCGGCTGTGGCGCCTTCCCGGAAGCACATGTCGTCGCCAGCAATGCGCTGGCTGGCAAGGCGGAAGCGGAGCGCGAGCAAATTCTGGAGCAGATCCGGACCTTTGACGACGATTACTACGTTACCCGTGATTATCCCGTCGTCTACCCTGAGGTTGATATTATCGTCCGCGAGGATGGCCAGCAGCTTCAAGTTGGCGGCACGACACTGACCTTCTATCATGCACAGGGCCATAATGATGATGGCATCTTCACGATTATAGAGCCGCTTGGAGTCTGGCTGGCGGGGGATTACTTATCCGATATTGAGTTTCCTTATATTTATCATAGCAGTACCCTCTATGAGGAGACGCTTCATAAGGTCCGTTCCATTCTGGATCGACATCCGATTTCTGTTCTTGTTCCGGGCCATGGGCAATGTACGGAAGATATGGAGGAAATCCTCGGCAGACAGGTCAAAGACCTGCAATATATTCTGGACCTGCGCTCGGCAGCGGCCAGCGGGGACGAAGAAACGATAGCCGGCCTGATTAAAGACTGTCCATTTCCCCGTAATATGCGAAAATTTCATTACAATAACAGGCTCCTTATCGAGCGGGAGTTGAATATTGCCCGCCCTGCCACCTGATGACAATGGTCCGGCTCCAGCCCTCACTTTGCCGCCTCTCTACACAAAGTCATGAATGAATCTCTTCATCCATAAGGTAGAGTATCGGTACAGATTGGGGGAGTGCAGAATGAAAGTGACCGTGCGTCAAGGAGACACGCTATGGAATTACAGCCGCTGGTTTCAGGTTCCGGTTGAGCTGATCTTCAGCTCAAATCCGGGAATCGACGCAAATGCTTTGCAAACCGGCCAGCAGGTGGCGATACCGGGCTACAGGACCGAGGACTACCTGTTTCAGCCGGGCGACACCTTATGGGCGATTGCGGCCTCCAGGGGAATTTTGCTGGAGACAATATATGCAATCAATCCGGGACTGTTGCCATCCAATTTGCAGGCCGGACAGTCTATCCAATTGCCTGTGAGGGTGACTGGAATGGTGGTTAATACCCTGAGGCCTTATGATTATGCGGCCATGTCCGGGGATATTGGCAAGCTGGTCGACATCTATCCCTTTATTCGTTATAGCACGATTGGCTCGTCTGTGCAGGGAACCGGTATTCCCGAGCTTCGGATCGGGGAAGGCGACCGGCGTGTACATATGAATGGTTCCGTACATGCCAATGAGTGGATTACGACTCCTGTCCTGATGCTGCATGTGAACGCTTATGTGCTGGCATTGACGAACGGAACATCCATTAGAGGGCTCCATATGGGGCCTTACTATGAGATGACCACATTATCAGTTGTTCCCATGGTCAATCCGGACGGGGTTAATCTTGTTTTGAACGGGCCCCCGGAAGAGGAGCCGCTCCGCAGCGAGGTGCTTGGCATCAACGAGGGAAGCACCGATTTTTCCGGCTGGAAGGCCAATATTCGCGGCGTCGATCTCAATGACCAGTTTCCGGCGCTATGGGAGCTGGAGGCTGAGCGCCAGCAGCAGCAGCCGGCCCCGCGGGATTATCCGGGTACAGCCCCGTTGACTGAGCCGGAGGCTCAGGCGTTGGCCGGGCTGACCAGGGAGCGGGATTTCGCCCGCGTGCTTTCTTTCCATACCCAAGGGAAGGTCATCTATTGGGGATTTCAGGACCTGCAGCCCCCGGAATCTGAGGTGCTGGCGAATGAGTTTGCCCGAGTTAGCGGCTATACGCCTGTTGAGACGGTGGACAGCTATGCGGGGTACAAGGACTGGTTCATTCAGGACTGGCGCCGGCCCGGCTTTACGATTGAGCTTGGGCAAGGCGTTAATCCGTTGCCGGTTGCGCAATTGGATGAAATTACAGAAGACAGTCTGGGTATTTTTTTGGCAGCTTTGTACAGCTGGACTGAATAGCAAAAAAGACGCAAGGGCAGATTGTCTGTCCTTGCGTCTTTTTCTAATGAACGCAGCATTCTTTCGAAATTGAGCGGATATGAGTACAACATCTTTCTCCTTCTATGTGAAACAGTGTTGCATCTGTGCAAGATGCGACTTCTTTTTTCATGCTTGAAACGGGAATGAAAAACGTGGAAAAATGTCGAAAAAGTAGAACCTTTGACACGGGGCAGGAATTTGCTTTTGACAAGGAGAAGAAGCACCGATGGGTAAAATTGTATAAGCAGCATAATGGATGGAAGTTGTCGTAAAAAGGGGGCTCCAGTCACGTGTTTGCGTGGCCGTGTGCAAGGGCTGATGCGCTGATGAATAAGCTGTAAATCCGGAAATGGAGTAGAGCATATACAAGGAGGTACAACCATATGTCCGCAGATCCAATCAAATTTTCTGACCCTTCCGCACAGGGGAGTGCCATGGACAACAGTTCTTCTGCCCCGTTGCTCGACAGCATGCATTTAAAGCCGTCGGAAATGTTAAAAAAGGATGATTCATTGTACAGCTCGCTAATTGATGAGTATTTGCCGCCTTGTATTCTCGTGAATATGCAAAATGACATTATACACACTTCCGGTCCTGCTAATAATTACTTGAGTATGCCCAAGGGCAAAATCAGCTTTAATTTGTTTAAAATGCTTCCTCCCCAGCTGTCACTGGTCATGAATACAGCATTGCAGCGGGCCAGGAAGGAGAATGCCAAAGTTGTCTTTCACAATTTTAATCCGGAAGATGGCGGGAAGGGACCGCTTCTGCATATTACAATACAGCCGTTTTCGATGACGAATGAGTCGGGGCTGATGGCGATTTTTATGGAAGAGGGCGTGACAACAGATCCAGGGGGCATGGACAGGGGCGTGAACCATAGAGCCGGCTATCAGATCAGGGATTTGGAGAAGGAACTGCAATTGTTTCAGACGAAGTCACAGGCGATGATTGAAGAATTAGAGACTGCCAATCATTCGCTGCTTTCTGCCAACGAGGAACTTCTGCATGAGAACAAAGAGCTGCAAAGCAGCTACGAGCAGCTTCATACGGTGAATGAAGAACTTCTCAATGTCAACATCGAGCTCCAGCGCAAAAACCAGGAGCTGACCGAGCTGAATAATGATATGGACAATTTTCTGTTCAGTACCAAGATTGGCACGTTGTTTCTTGATACCGATATGCGTATCCGGCGTTTTACGCCTTCTGCGACCAAGCTGTTCCATTTGATGAATGTAGATATTGGCCGGCCTATTCATCACATTACGAATCAGCTCAAATATCAGGCCTTGCATGAGGATATCAAGAAGGTGCTGTCAACCTCCAGAACGATTGAACGGGAAATCCAAAGCACAGGCAACCGCTGGTACAGCATGCGCATTCTGCCTTACCGCACGATGGAGAACTATATCCGGGGCGCCGTTCTGACCTTTGTAGATATTACCGAGCTGAAGCAGGCGGGCAAGGAGTTGGAGAAGCTCTCTTATGCGATTGAACAAAGTCCGAGCATGATTACGATCATGGACATTCACGGCAATATTGAGTATGTCAATCCGGCCTTCACAAAGAAGACAGGTCACGAAATCCAGGATGTGCTCTTCCGGAATGTGAAAGATTATTTGACCGAGAATACGGCATCACTGAGCCAGGTGAATGAAATTCTTAACGCGCTTCAAAGCGGCAAAGAGTGGTCAGGCGATATGAAGAACCGCCACAAGCACGAAGGAGAATGGTATTGGGAGAGCTGCTCCATTTTGCCGATCAAGAACAGGGATGGGGAGATCATTCACTATCTGAAAATGTCTGAGGATATTACCGACCATAAGAAAACGGAGGAACTGCTCCGAAAATCGGAAATGCTCTCGGCAGTTGGTGAGCTGGCCGCCGGCATTGCCCACGAAATCCGCAACCCGCTTACGGCGCTCAAGGGCTTTGTCCAGCTTATGAAGGCGCAGGGAGGCAATGAAAAATATATCTCGATCATGCTCTCGGAGTTTACGCGCATCGAGCATATCATTAACGAACTGCTGCTGCTCTCCAAGCCTAAAATTATTAATTTCCAGCCGCAGAATCTGCTGCTCATTCTGAATGACGTGCTGCTGCTGATTGATACGCAAGCCATAATGAACCAGGTGCATATTGTGACAGAGCTGGAAGAAACGCTGCCGCTCGTCAACTGCGTAGAGAACCAGCTCAAGCAAGTGTTCATTAATTTGCTGAAGAACGCCATTGAGTCCATGCCTGGAGGGGGCAGCATCTATGTCACGATGAAGCGTCTTGACGACCAATCCATCAGTATCCAAATCCGGGATGAGGGCTGCGGAATTCCGATGGACAAGCTCCAGCGTCTGGGGGAACCATTCTTCACGACGAAGGAGAAGGGGACAGGCCTTGGGATGATGGTCAGCTTTAATATCATAGAAGGGCATAAGGGCAAGATGTTTATTACCAGCGAGGAAAATAAAGGGACCACAATTTCTATCATTCTGCCTTCTATGTAAGTGAATTTGGCTTCCCCTCAAGGCTCATATATAATGAAATTACATATGAACAAACAAGGGGAGCAGTATGGACAGACAGGCACTTTATAATCAGGCAGAGGAATTTATACGAGCTTGCTATCAGGAGCTGGGGAAATCTGAACAACAAGCCTGGAGCCGGTTGCGGGAGATAGAGACTGCAATTGCTGCGACAGGCTTGTATGAGCATACTCCAGAGGAACTGGAGCATGGTGCGCGAATGGCCTGGCGCAACAGCAACCGATGCATAGGCCGGTTGTTTTGGGAGTCACTTCATATATTTGATGAGCGGGCATTGAACCATGCTGAGGCTGTAGCACAGGCGCTATTCCGCCATATCGGCTGGGCCACAAATGGCGGTCGTATCCGCCCGGCCATTACGATATTTCAACCATCTGCCGAGAAGCATGCCGTCCGCATATGGAATCATCAGCTAATCCGGTATGCCGGGTATGAATCCGAAGAGGGCATTATCGGTGACCCGGCCTCTATTGCGTTTACGAAAGTATGCCAAAGGCTCGGCTGGGAAGGAGCGGGAACCGCCTATGATTTGCTGCCGCTGGTCATCCAGGCCGGGGATGCAGGGCCGCAATGGTTTTCACTTCCGCAGGAGTTGATTATGGAGGTTCCGATCCGCCACCCGGAGCTCCCCGCATTGGACGAATTGGAAATGCGGTGGTACGGGGTGCCGATCGTCTCTGATATGAAACTTGAGATTGGCGGTATTGTGTACGCGGCAGCGCCTTTTAACGGGTGGTATATGGGAACCGAGATTGGAGCCCGTAATTTGGCGGATACCGGGCGTTACAATATGCTGCCTAAGGTAGCGGAAGCTATGGGGCTGAATACCAGCCATCATTCCTCGCTGTGGAAGGACCGGGCGTTGCTTGAGCTGAATGTGGCTGTATTGGACTCGTACCGGAAGCACGGTGTAGCCATTGTAGACCATCATACAGCTGCGTCTCAATTTTTGAAGTTTGAAGAGAAGGAAGCAGCGCGGGGGCGCGAGGTGACCGGACGCTGGTCCTGGCTGATTCCTCCGGTATCTCCGGCGACAACCCATATTTTTCACTCCTCTTACCAGGACCGCATAGCCAGCCCGAACTTTTTTAGCCAGGACAAGCCTTACTGACAGGTATATAAGGTAACCAGGAACCGGATGGGTAAATCTGCTCCATTCGAATGCGGATTATTTATTTTGAAATGGATGATAATAATTATCATTCTTGCGTATACTATAGGTGTAAGCTGAACTGCAAGGGGATGCGGGGCAAGGAAAAGGGAAGCAGCAGTATTGCACAGAAATAAAAAAAGCGGCCCTGCAGGACCGCTCACATGGTGACATATGGCGAATGAAGCTACAGTTTTGGTTCGAATGTTTTGCAATCTGTTTCTTCGGAATTCCGGGCTTGCTGACCGCGGTTGCTGACCACGTAAATTGAGGAAGCATTGCATTTGTTGCCCGCACCCCAGTGCTTGCAAGAGTTCACTTCACATAGTACATCTTGAGCCATCGTACTCACCTCCCTATGTTTATAGGATGGGTAAGGACAATGGTTTATTATACGTGGGGAAAAAGATTTTCCATAATGAAACTTCCTTGCACGCCGAATAATTCCTCCGCTTCCTTCAGACAATAAAAAAAACCGGAAGGGAGGGATAGCTGTGTCTCATAACGATAATTACAACCGCAATCGTCATCATGGCAGCGACAATAACGGACAGAGCACATCAGATGTGCATGGCGGCGAGTTCAGAAAAGGCCGTAAAGCCCAATTCAAAAATAATAATCCCGAGCAAGAGGGCGATATTCCGAATGAATTTGTGAGCAACAAGGAGAACTAGGCAGGTTCCGTGCTGCCCATCGCAATCGCGTTAAACCGGCAAACACAAAAGAGGGCTGAACGAGTTCATTATCAGCCCTCTTTGTGATGTAGTAGGAATTCAATTCCTCCATATGACCAGAATCTGAGCCGCCATTATCTTATATCCCGAAAATAACGGATTACGAGCTGCCTTACAGTTCAGCATCGAGCTCAAGAAACCGCTGAAGCATCTTTTCTCTTAGAATCTGCTTCCCGTCATCCGGTAAAAAGGCAGCCTCTGCCCCATTGAGGGCAATTTGCTTGAGTTCCGCCCATGTAAAGCCAAAATGTCTGTGAAGCAGCTCATACTCGCGCGTCAATGTGGTATTGGATACGGTCGGATTATCCGTGTTCACCGTAATCTTGAGCCCCTGCAAGAAGTAGTCCCGGATCGGGTAAGACTCCCAATCAGGTACTGCTTTGGTCTGAATATTGCTTGTAGGGCACATCTCCAGCGGCAGGCCAAGCTCTCGTATGGCACGGGCAAGCTCCGCCGATTCCTGGAGCCGGATACCATGCCCGATGCGGATGGCACCAAGGCCATAGACGGCTTCACGGATGTTCTCCGCTCCGGCGGCTTCTCCAGCGTGAATGGTAACCGGAAGCCCGAGCTCCCGGGCACGGGCAAACACAGCGTGGAACGCGCCTGGAGGGAAAGAGGCTTCATCACCTGCTAAATCAACTGCAGCCAGCCCTGTACCCAAAAAGGCAGCAGCAGCCTCTACAGTCTCCATATTCAGTGAAGAACTATGGTGGCGCATGCAGATGGCAATGCCTTGGGCTTGAATAGACAGCTGCTTGGCTGCAGCTTCCAAGCCCCTGAGCACATGCGCAATGACATCATGGACGGACAACCCTTGGAGCGTATGAAGCTGGGGTGCAAACCGGACCTCGACATAGAGACACCCCTGCTCTGCACTTTGAGCCACGGCCTCGTACGCAACCTGCTCCAAAGCTTCGGCCGTTTGCAGGAATGGAAGGACAAAATCGAATTTGTCCAGGTATTCCTTCAAGCTTCGGCAATCCTCCTCCACTTGCATATATGGCTCCAGTTCCTCTATGGTTTGGACGGGGAGAGGCAGCCTGCTGCTTGAAGCGAGCTGAAGCAGGGTAGATGGTCTCACAGAACCGTCCAGATGGAGATGAAGCTCCGTCTTTGGCATTTTCAGCAGTTTATTAGCTATGTTAAAGTTGCTCAAATGCGTTCGCGCTCCTCTTCTGATGAGATGGGTTTATACTCAACATAACGGACGCGCAGAAGAAATGTCAAATCCAGTAAACTAATCTTTTGCAGCAGAGCAGCAATATAGCTTTTTTTGTGAATGACCATGTGATATAATGGGGTCGACTGGGAGCGGATATATGCCAATTGATATATTGTAGTGCAATACCGTCTTGCTGCTGGTTCATCTAATTACACACCATGGATACATAATATTTAGCTAGATTGAACCTTTACGATTGTATTACAGGTAAATGAGTGAAAGATTCTTCTGGAATCCAAGTCACTGCATGGCCTAACTACTCTTACAAGAGCGGTTAGGCTTTTTTATTTATTACATTTTTTTGAAAAGTTGGGGGCAAAAGGGAATGTCTTTCAAGCAGATTTTTCAACTCCCCATATCATTAGCCGTCTCTCTGGGAGTTGGGATTGTGCTGGCCAATCAAATTATATTATACATACTGGACAGTACATGGAAGATTGGACTCTGGGGATTTTGCATAACTACGGGGCTTGTTACGATGGGGATTGTATACCATGTCAAATGCAATAAGCTGTTCACGCAATCAGAGCTATCCAAGGAAGAGCAATATGCAATTCATGAAAGTCATAAAAGGCTGCAGGGCAGGTTGGAAGAGACCGAGAAACTGACGCTGGCGGGTACGCTCGCGGCTGGTATTGCACATGAAATTAGGAATCCGCTTACCAGCTTAAAGGGCTTTATTCAGCTTGGGAGAGGGAAAAATCCGCAGTATACGGATCTTATGCTGACCGAGATTGACCGCATTAACGGCATTGTTAGCGAGCTGCTTGAACTGGCGGTTCCCAAACCGGCTGCATTAGAGAGGGTCCGGCTGGATTCTCTGCTGCATAATGTAGTGCTGCTGCTGCATGCCCAGGCCAACTTATATAATGTTGAATTGAAGATCGAACAGATAACAGAAGAAGATTTATTTGTGGTGCAGGGTGAGGAAAATAAGCTTAAACAGGTATTTATCAATTTGATTAAGAATGCAATAGAGTCGATGGACAACGGAGGTGAAATTGATATTAATCTTACCTCGTCCAATCAGTGGGCAAAAGTCCAGATCACAGATCAGGGCGGAGGAATCGGACCGGAAATGCTGGACAGGCTGGGTGAGCCCTTCTTCACGACCAAAGAGCAGGGAACAGGCCTTGGCATTATGATTTGCCATCGTATTGTTTCTGAACATAAAGGCAGGCTGCATTTTCAAAATAACGGAAGAGGCGGTACTACAGTGATCGTACAATTGCCGATATTTCTTAGATAGGGGGATAAAAGGACTTGTCATAGCGCAAACCGGTAGTAGCATTCAGACATAGACAGGAGAAAGTTATGGACGAGTCAAATCCTATGAGTCAACAATTAAACCAACATCAGCAATTAATAGCCAGTTATACGGGGAAAATGCTTCGAGACCACTTTGGCAAGGGTCCGGAATCTGTGTTTGTATCCATTGGATGTAATGTGATATCGATATATTTGCGCAATTTTATAACCCCTTCAGAAAGAGTGCTTTTGGAGCAAAATCATGAAATGATCATTCACCAGGTACGTGAAAAGCTGATGCAGATGATTATTCCGGAGATCTCAAGCTATGTGGAAGCACTCACAGACATAAAGCTTCAGGAATTTTATTATGACTGGAACTTGCAGAACAAGACGATGATGCTGCTGGGCATCTGTGAGGCATCGGTGCAGGGTGGTTCCCCGGTCGAAATCAATTACACGGGCAAGCAGCAGTTGGAGCGTGAAATCGATACATTAAGCCAACAGGCACAGCGTTCCCCGGATGAGATTGTATCCTTCGAGATGAATCCGAGAATGTTGATTATTATCCGCAAGGGCATTCTGGTCCACCTGGAAAAGGAACTGATCCGGCTGGGACAGGGGGAACTGCTCAAGCGGGCCAAGCGGAATTTGGAGAAGAGCTTCCTGCATAATAACAGCAGCCTTGACAGTATCCTGAACAAGAGTGTTCAGGATTCCTTTGTAGACTGGAATTTCACCCTGGATAAAAGTGTTACGCTGCTCATAACCGGAAATAAATAACGCTTTACAGTGCTTGATAAAATCGATTTCTTGGATGGAAAACCCTAGGTTGCGGCATACTACCCCTTATCGAAAGCTAAGGGGGTAACTTCATTGGTAAATCAACGCAGCCGGGCAATGCTGCTGGTGTTCATACTGCTGGCGCTTTATCTTCTGCCTGCGGAGGCAGAGGGGGCATCCAGGCCGTTTCATTTTGGCTTCAAAAGGAGCGTAAACGGCAACCCGGCCTCGATTAATGAGGAGGGCTTTAAGGAAATTCTTGAGCGCCACGGCGGGATCTTTCTGGGGAACAGTACGGAAAAATCATTGTATATGACCTTTGACAACGGCTACGAGAATGGCTTTACCGGTCAAATTCTGGATGTGTTGAAGCAAAAGAAAGTACCGGCGGCTTTTTTCGTTACCGGACACTACATTAACGACCAGCCTGAGTTGTTGAAAAGGATGGCGGCAGAGGGACATATAATCGGCAATCATTCCTGGAGCCATCCGGATATGACCCAGATATCCACGGAGCGAATTCATCAGGAACTGGATAAGGTGAAGCAAGCAGTAGAAAAGGTAACGGGCAAGCCCGGAATGAGTTATTTGCGGCCGCCAAGAGGAATATTCAGCGAACATACGCTGAGAGTGAGCCATGAGATGGGCTATACAAATGTATTCTGGTCAATTGCTTATAAGGACTGGGATACCAAGCAGCAAAAAGGAAGGCAATACGCTTATAATCAAGTCATGAAGCAGCTTCATCCGGGCGCAGTCCTGCTTCTTCATTCCGTATCACGGGATAACACAGAAGCGCTCGGCTCCATCATTGATGCTGCAAGACAGCAGGGCTATGATTTTAGAAGCCTGGATGACCTGAAGCCTCTACAGCCATTAGGGAGTCCTTAAACAATAGCAGCAACATGATGCTGCAAACGAAAATAGCAAGCCGCCGGTCTCTATGCTTTCCGAAGCAGACACTGGCGGCCTGTTGTTTTTTTGATTACACTTGGTGTTTCAGTTTCTGAATTGGAAATGATTTCAAAGTTAGGTATAATCGAAGGTAAATCTTGAAAGAGAGGAAGGACAGCATGCCGTCCATACGCAAAGGGAAACTGTTGCTGACAGGTGTAATTGCAATACTGATGATATATCAATTCGCCGCGCTGTTCCTGTCAGGCCAGATTGTATCATTTGTCGTCTATAGTGCACTGCTGTTCCTGCTTTATTTGGGATATGGCTGGGTCAAATTCATCCTTGCAGGGCTTATGCTGCTTACGGTTGTCATTGGGCTGCTTGGCCTGACCGGCGTCCTGTCCATGAATCTTCCTTACCCCGCGGCAACGCTCAGCATTATTGTTGTCTATGCGGCTGCAGGCATGCTCCTGCTGTTCTCTCCGGATATTCGTGCGTATATGCTCGCCAGGAGGCATACGGGCAAAGCAAACGCCCGCCGTTAGCAAGTATGTCCCGCAGCTGTGTATTCAAAGCAGTGCCCAATGGGTAATATAGGGACAAAGGAGTGTGATGACCAATGGAACAGATGAAAAAGAAGGTTGCATTTTTGCTTGCCAATGATTTCGAAGATTCCGAAATGGTAAACCCCTTTGAAGAGATGACCAAGAACGGGCACGAGGCTGTCATAATCAGTACCGAAGACGGCGTGGAATTAAAAGGGAAGCAGGGCACCGTCTATACGGCGCACTTATCTGCGGCAGAAGCCCGTGCAGAGGATTATGAGGCAGTCATTATTCCGGGCGGCAAGTCTCCTGAACATTTAATTAAGGATCAGGCTGTCCTGTCGTTTGTGCAGCAGGCCAACGAACAAGGCATTACGATTTCGGCGATATGCCACGGGCCACAGGTGCTTGCCGCGGCAGGCTTGCTGAAAGGACGTACGATAACCGGTTATCCCGGCATTGCTGAAGAACTGCGGCAAGCAGGGGCTTCCTTCGTTGATCAGGAAGTTGCCGTTGATAATAATCTGATCACCTCCCGTACACCGGAGGACGAGCCTGCTTTTATTGAACAGACGATGAAAAGACTTGGCGTAGCTGCTTACTAGGGAATTCGTTACAGAGGCGCAGTTGTTTGCATGGGAAAACTATGCAGGCGGCTGCGTCTTTGGTGTGCATTCCTGGTCATATTCGAAAAAAAGAGGAAACCATAATCTAAAATCCATTATAATACATCCATATCATGGATTTTAGAATGAGGAAGGTGCATATGTGAGACGCATTTTATATATTGAGGATGATTTGGACAACGGCAGCTGGGTGAAGGAGGATTTGGAGAGCAGAGGCTTCGAGGTGAACTGGCTGCAGTCCGGAGAAGGCGCTCTGCAGCAGGTGAGTGCTGCCGATCTCGTTATTCTGGATGTGATGCTGCCAGGGCTGGACGGCTTCACTGTTGGACAGCGGTTGAAGAAGGAAGCTCCGCAGACGCCCATTCTGATGCTATCGGCACGGACGGCAGTTGATGACAAGCTGCAGGGTTTGCAATTTGCGGATGATTATTTGACCAAGCCGTTTCACCCGGATGAATTGGCAGCGCGGATTGAGGTGCTGCTCCGCCGTCAAGGACTTGCCAAGCAAATCACGCTGGGACACCTCAGTATTCACATGTCGGACTATCGGATTACAGACAACCGGAGCGGTGAAGAAATTATTCTGACAGGCAAGCAGTACCAGATCATGCTCTACTTTCTTAAAAACCCGAACCGGATTCTAACGAAGGAGCAAATCTTTGAAGCGGTATGGGGGGACCCTTACTTGGACGGAGACAAGACACTCATGGTACATATTCGATATTTGCGCGAAAAAATTGAGCTGGACCCGAGTGCCCCTGCCATTATTGAGACGATCCGCGGGATCGGCTACCGGGTACGGCAATGAAAATCAAAAATTCCCTGCTGAAAAAATATGTCGTCATTATTCTGCTGGGTGTTATCTGGCTGCCGGTAGGATTTGCGATTTCGACATTATTCTTTCTGAATATACCGAACTTATTTTATAAATCACAGCAGCCGGAGAAGAGTTATACAAGCGGGATAGATCTGGAGAATCAATGGCATGGGGAGGCACGCAAGCTTGGCGGGGCATCTCCTGCAGCAATCGAAAGCCGGCTGAAGGAGCTTCAGCAAGGCTACAAAGGTGCGGGCGTCATGTGGGTGGATGCACACGGCCAGAAGCAGTTGCAGATGAATATGAACGGCAATTACCCGGATAAGTGGACGGCTGCCGAGGCCATTCAATTTATGAAGAGTACGTATGACGCGGACCCTTTCACAACTGTGGCCTTTATCGGACAGGACCCGGAGCAGGGCTTTATGGTGCTCCAGGTGCCGCGGGGAATTCTGAATCAGGTCAAGGCGCCTTACTGGGACAACTACAGCTATATAAGTTTTATAAGCACACTGATACTCGTGGCCGGGTTTCTCATCGTGTCCTTTATCTTCTTTTACCGTATCCGCAAGCGGCTGCTTCGCCTTCAGAAAGCCATGAACCGCCATGGTGACAGCGGTATTCCCGCCCCGATTGAAGTGACCAATGAAGATGAGATTGGCAGCCTGGAAAATGCTTTTAACGAGATGATTGCCAAGCTTCAGTCATCCCGCAAGCGGGAACAGGAAGAGGAAGCCTTAAGAAGACAGCTCATCGCTTCTCTTTCTCATGATCTCAGGACGCCACTGACGACGATTCAGGGCCATGCGTATCGTTTGAGCAAGGAGCAGCTTAGCAAGCAGGGGGAAGCCTCCCTGAAGCTGATTGACAGCAAGGTTGGTTATTTAGGAAGGCTGATTGAGAATTTATTCTCCTATACGCTGCTGTCCTCAGGCAAGTATCCGTTTCGGCCGGGGAGGCATGATATTGCCCGTCTTATCCGGAGCGCTGTAGCCAACTGGTATCCGGTATTCGAACAGGAGGGCTTTGAGATCAAGTTGGATCTGACAGAGGAAGCGGTATATGCGCAGATTGATCCGCAATGGATGGAGCGTGTGCTGGACAATCTGTTTCAGAATGTGCTGAACCATGCTTCTTCAGGCAAATATATCGGGGTCAGCTTGAGAGCATCAGCAGAGAGCTTTGAACTGAGCCTGTCAGACCGCGGACCGGGGGTGGATGGCGAGTCTTCCGGCAAGGGAGCAGGAATCGGACTATCCATTGTGGCGCTCATGCTGAAGGAAATGAAGCTGGAATGGGAGATGAACAGCACTTCTGAGGGAACGGAAATTATCATATCGGAGCGTTATTAAACGAAATTTAAACTTTATCCGCCTGTTGCTTTAACCTCGGTCAGGTAACCTGTAAATCGAGGTGATCAAAAATGACGGATCTGGTAATTGAAACAAAAGGGCTGACGAAAACACTCGGCGGACGAAATGTTGTCGACAAGCTCGACCTGCGAATAAAAAGAGGTGATATCTACGGCTTTCTGGGTCCGAACGGAGCGGGGAAAACAACAACCATCAAGATGCTGCTCGGTCTGGCCCGGCCGAGCAGCGGCCAGGTGCGGCTGTTCGGCAGAAGCATTCGCAAGGAGCGGGTTGCACTGCTGCGCAAGGTAGGCTCCCTGGTCGAGTACCCTTCCTACTACGGCCATCTGAATGCCAAAGAGAACTTGGAGACCATTCGCCTGCTGCTGCCGGGTGTGAGGAGGTCCAGAATTGACGAAGTATTATCGATTGTCCGCTTGACCAAGGATGCACAGCGGCAGGTCAAAGGGTACTCACTCGGGATGAAGCAGCGCTTGGGTATTGCCGCAGCGCTTCTCGGTGAGCCGGAGCTGCTGATTCTGGATGAGCCGACCAATGGTCTGGACCCGTCGGGCATTATCGAAATCCGGGAGCTGATTCGCAGCATGCCTGGTCAATACGGGATGACGGTGCTGGTCTCCAGCCATCTGCTCACCGAGGTCGGCCAGATGGCAACGGAGGTCGGGATTGTTTCCAAGGGGAAGCTGGTTTTCCAGGATCGGCTGGAGGTTCTGAAAGGCCGCTCCAGGCAGCAGATTCACATCCGCTTAAATGATCAGCAGCGGGCCTTTAATCTTTTGCATGCTCATGGCTTCAAGGCGGAGCTGACAGATGGACGCTTGTATGTGCCGAAAGCGGATGACCAGCGGATTGCGTCGGTTGTCCGAATGCTGGTCCAACAGGGAATCGAGATATCCCGGGTAGAGGAAGAAGGCGATACTTTGGAGAGTGTCTTCCTTCATATGACGGGCGGCGAGGGGGGCTTGTAATGCGTCGTTTGTTGGCCTCGGAGTTTTTAAAGCTGCGCCGTAAAATGATCTGGTTCCTGATTGTGCTCGGGCCTGCCGGAGTTATTGCTTTACAGGCTGTTAATTATGGCCTGCGATTTGATTATCTGATGAAAAATTATGCCGGGGATCCATGGGGATACCTTATCAAAAATGTGAGTATGCTGCTCATTCCGGCATTGCTGATGGGGATGACCATCATTTCATCAATGATCGCCACGCTGGAGCATCATACGAATGCCTGGAAGCAGACCATTGCGCTTCCGGTGAGCCGGACCAAACTGTATTTGGGCAAATTCGCAGTGACAACAATGTTGTTGCTCGTTTCTACTGTCCTGGTGCTGGCCGGAACGGTTGCCCTGGGCCTCATATTCGGCTTTGAGCTCCAAGCATTGCCTTGGGACACCTTGCTCATCGCACTTTATGGTGCCTTCATCGGAGCATTGCCCTATTTAGCCGTGCAGATTTGGCTGGCGGTTACGCTCAACAATCAGGCCATCCCGCTAACCGTTGGCATCTCGGGGCTCGTATTGTCTATGCTTATGATCAACGGCTCTTCGAGCAAGAACTGGCTGCCGTGGAAATGGCCGTATCTGGCACTGTTGGAGCCGGTGTTTCCGGTAGCAGCGGGCCTGGCAGCGAGTGCCGTACTTTACCTGCTGGGATCGCTCCATTTTGCAAGAAAGGATGTGGGATAAGCATGACATCCATTCTTCGCTCGGAATGGTTAAAGCTGCGCCGCAGCAAGATGTGGCTGCTGCTGTTCGTCAGCCCGCTCATTGCAGGACTGTCAGGCTCCATGATAAGCATGCCGGCTGATCTGCCTCCATGGCTCTATTTGCAAACCACGGTGTTTTACACCCATGCGCTGCTGCTTCTGCCGTTGCTGACCGGAGTATTCTCAGCCTTCATCTGCCGTTATGAGCATATTCACGGGGGCTGGAAGCAGCTCCTTGCCCTTCCTGTATCCCGGTCAAGTGTCTACCTCGTCAAGCTGATCGTGGTGATGTGGCTGCTTGCTGCCGTGCAGCTATTGACTGCTGCCAGCCTATACGCTGCCGGACTCATTCAGGGTGTGGAAGAATCCTTTCCTTGGAGTAGTGTTTTGATCAATATTGCTGCGGGGTGGGCAGCGTGCCTGCCGCTGGCGGCATTGCAGCTCGCCGTATCCACGGCCTGGTCCAGCTTCGCAGCACCGCTTGCGGTGAATGTCATTTTCACCCTGCCGAATCTACTGGTTGCCCACTCCCGGGATTATGGACCCTTTTATCCATGGGTCCAGCCGCTGCTGGCCATGATGCCCGGGCATTTGGAGATTGGCGCCTTTATGGTTCCGCCGCAGACCCTCTTTACAGTGGTGCTGGTCAGCTTCGCTATTTTTCTGGCGGGAGGGTTGGCTTATTTTACACGCAGAGCCATTTAATCTTCCGGCCAGGGAGTTTGTAGATCGGGCTTTAGGTTCACGGTCGTTCTGCCGATTTCAAGCCTTGGTTATTGCTTTTCAGCTCTTGCGTGCAAGAATAAAGTATAGTAAAGTAATTTCATTATCATAACGGACGTCCCCCTTCTGCGCAGTCAGAAGCGGGGACGTCTCTGTTGTGTTCGCGGTTCGGGACCATCCCGCGTTATCAAAACTAAGGGGAGAAAGAGATGTTTAATTTGCTATGGGGCATGCTGTTTGTGCTTGTCAATTTCAGCTTGTTTATCTTGAGCTACAAGCTGTTCGGGAAGAAAGGGCTGTATGCATGGGTAGCTTTCGCTACGGTCATCGCCAATATCCAGGTGGTCAAAACGATTGAGGTCGTTGGAATCATCACAACGCTTGGCAATACCATATACGCCTCCATTTATATGGCAACGGACCTGCTTAATGAGAAGCACGGGGCCAAGGAAGCGCGGAAAGCGGTATGGTTCGGTTTTTTTACGCTGATCACATCCACCATTATGATGCAGATGGCACTGGTCTTTCAGCCGCAGCCGGGGGATCAGACGCAGGAGTCGCTGCAGACGATTTTTGGCATGCTGCCGCAGCTTGCGTTAGCAAGTCTGGCCGCTTACTTCGTCAGTCAGCTGCTTGATGTGAGATTGTTCAGCTATTTGAAAAAGAAATATCCTGCACGCAACCAGCTGTGGATCCGCATGAACGGGAGTGCAACACTCAGCCAGCTAATCGATTCACTGGTCTTCTGTACGATCGCGTTCGCTACGGTTTACACCTGGGATGTGTGGCTTCAAATATTTATTACGACGTATTTATTCAAATTCGTTATTTCCGTTGCAGCTACTCCGGTGCTGTATATTGCCCGACGCTTCCATCATCCGGAGGATGAGGAAGACAAGAGCGCTGCTTAAGCCTTCAGCTGCAGGAGGTCTCGCCGGGCTGTCAGCCTGGAACCTGTATGACGGGGGCGCAGTTCAGCGCTTAGAGTTATTCATAAATTTGTTATAGTCGAGAGGTCTTCATCACCACTGCCGACAGTGGGGTGAGGGCCTCTATTTCTATGCGCAACGAAGCTGATGCCTGTTGAAGGGAGGCAAAGTGGTCAATGCATGGCAGAACATTGACAGTTGTTGCTATCCCTTGCGCAGGGCAAAAGCAATCACCGACGGCATGGAAATTCCGCAGGCAGGCAAGGTGAAGGTCGTAGACATGAACGTCTTTATCGCCATGATGGATGTGTCCGAGCCGATCGGAATGGGGCTGGTCATCACCCGCGGGATTTTTTGTTGTCTTTTTTCATTGTACCTTAAAAAAGCACGGCAGCGCCCCTTCTCATCACGATGTAAAGTCCGCTTCAGGAGCCATAGCGACTGGTAATTTATAGTGACCTGCCCAGCATCGCATGCATATGTTAACAGTAAACTTAGGCGGAAAAGGAGAAGGCGATGGCTACCAATAAGCGAGGCAAGAGCAGAAAAGGGCGCAGGCCGCTTTTTTATGTAGATAATCCAAGAACCTCTGAGCTCCAATGGCTGGACGAAGTCAAAAAGAAAAAGCCGGAGATCGAGCAGCCCGATGATCAGCTTCTTATACATTCAGCGGCTGCAATGGTTGTGGAGCCGGATACGGAAGTTGGCAGCGAGCAGGAAGAGGAACAGCAGCTGCAGTCTGAGCTCCGGGAAAAAATACTGCGGGAGGCCTTGGCCAGGGTGAACGCAGCTGCAACGGATACGGCCTCCGTCCTGGAGGATGTATCCGAAATTTCTCCACCCGCGGCGGAACAGGAGGCCTTAGCAGCTGCTGAAGCCGCCGAAGCGATTCAAACCGCAGAAGCAGATAGCGCGGAGCAAAATGAATTCGAACGGGCACAGCTGCTGAATCAACGAAAGGCAGCCGGAGAAGAGAGAAAAAAAGTCATGCCGATTGTCCATACGGATGATTTGGCTCCAGGTTCAGTTACAGCTGAAAAACTGTCACGGGGAGCTGTTGGCACGGATCACCTGCAAAGAAACAGTGTCGACGGGGCTGCGATTGCAGATTTTGCAATCGATAGCATCAATCTGGCGAAGCAATCGGTAACAGCCTCCAAGCTGGCTCCACAAGCTGTGAATGATGAGCATATTGCACCGCAAGCAGTAGCCGGCGGCCATATCCGGGATCTGTCTGTCGGGGGCGAAAAGCTCCAGGACAACAGCATTGGCCCTCAAAAGCTGGAAGACCGCAGCATTAGCGGGGATAAAATTGCCGAACGCTCCATAGAGAACCGGCACTTGAGTCTATCCAGCATTTCGGGGGAACTGCTGGAGGAGGGAACAATCGGATACGCGCAGATTGGCAGCGGCGCTATCCGGACCGAGAATCTGGCAAATGAGAGTATCGACAGCTCTAAGCTGGCGGATGCAGCGGTCACGACAGGAAAGCTGGCAAATGAGTCGGTTACCGGGGATAAAATTAGTCCGGGGTCGATCACTTCTGCCCATTTGCAAGGCGGAACACTCCATTCGGGGCATATTGCGGATGCTACTATACATGCGAATCATCTTGCCCCTGAGAGTATTGGCCCCGGACATCTGTCTGCAGGCCTGGTGGGCAGCCGCGAGCTGAAGGAGAGTGCGGTTACTTCCAAAATTATGGCTCCCGGCTCAGTGGGTGCCGGGCATATACAGCCGGGTGCGCTGAACGGAACACATATTGGCGCGGGCCAGATTGAAGCGGGCCACATTGTGGATGCTTCGGTTACTTCGAGCAAGATGGCTGAGCAATCGGTGACGACTATCAAGCTGGCCGATCATGCCGTGACTTCTTCTAAGCTGTCTGATTACAGTGTCGTCGCCAGCAAGCTGTCTGATGATGCGGTACAAGAGCGCAGTTTAACGAGAGGCAGTGTGACGGCGGAAAAGCTGGCGGCTGGCAGTGTGACGGATGGGCATCTGCGGTCGGAATCAGTCGCGGACACGCATTTGAAAGCCGGCTCTGTCGGCAGCAGGCATCTGCAGCCCAATGCAGTTGAATCTGCAGCGATTGCACCGTTATCCGTCAAAGAGGAGCATATCGGGATCGGGGCTGTCGGCCAATTGCAGCTTGCTGACGGGTCTATCGTCCGCGGCAAGTTCAGCCCGGGCAGCGTCACCTCGCCAGTGCTTGCCGACAAAGTAATCATGCCCCGCCATATTGTGGATGATGCGGTATCCTTCGATAAAATCGCCCCGTCCGCGGTCAGGTCCCATCATTTGATGAAGGGTGCCGTCGGCCAGGAGGCTATCGCCGAGGATGCTGTAGGCCGGCGCCAGATTCAAAAAGGGGCGATCGATGCCGGCCATATTGCCGAGGGAGCAATCGGCAGCAGTGCGATCCAGCAGGAAGCCATTACGACACAGAAGCTGGCTCCAAGTTCCATTACAGAGCGGCAGCTTGCTGCGGGCAGTGTATTTCCGCATCATCTGGCCGACTACGTCGTGAACTCGGTAAAGCTGTCCCCGGAATCAGTATCGACTGACAAACTGACGGATTTCGCCATTACATCCGGCAAGCTGGCCGAGGGCAGCGTCATTTCGAGCAAGCTGGCCCCCGGCTCGGTAACCGAACGGCATATTGGGGTGGGCAGCGTCGGACCGGAGCAGCTTGCAGTTCAGGCAGTTGGGGAACTGCATCTTGCAGGAGATGCTGTATCTACAGCAGCTATCCAGAAGCGGGCCGTCAGCACCGACAAGCTGGCGGATCAGGCGGTTACCTCCGGGCAGCTCGCTCCCCAGTCGGTAAGCGCCCATCATATTACCGCCGCCGCCATCGGCAATGAGCATCTCACGGAAGGTGCGGTGAGCACCGGCAAGCTCGCGGATGATGCCGTTACCTCCGCACAGCTCGCTTCGGAATCCGTCACATCGCGTCACATTGCCCTGTTTTCAGTAGGCAATGAGCATCTGATGGAAGGCTCTGTCAGTACAGGCAAGTTAGCCGCCGAAGCGGTGACTTCGGGGCAACTCGCTTCGCAATCCGTGACCACCCGTCACCTTGCCCCGGACGCAGTAGACAGCGGGCAACTGGCAGACTATGCGGTCGGCACAGAGAAGCTGGAGGATGGTGCAGTCACGGCAAGCAAGCTTGCCGGGGAGTCTGTGCAGGGACAGCATATTGAGCCGGAGACGCTGTCCGGCAAGCACCTGAAGCCGGATACGATTCAGGGCTACCATGTCACATTGGGAAGCATCACGCCTTCCCATCTGTCTCCGGATGTATTCTCGGTAGACCGGTGGCAGGACGGCTCGATTCCGGGTACCAAGCTTCAAGCAGGGACAATTGGCAGTGAGCAGCTTGCGCCAGGTTCTATTGGGGGAGAACAGCTGGCTCAGGAATCCATCCATGCGGCCCATTTGTCTACCGGCTCGGTGACCATGAGCAAAATTGCGCTCCAATCGGTCATTTCCTCGCATATTGTAGCCGAATCGATACGCACAGACCATCTTGCCGAAGGTGCTGTAGATGAATTGGCACTGGCAGAGGGGGCGGTCACATCCGAGAAGCTGGCGGATGCCTCCGTATCCGGCAGGCATCTGACGCCGGAATCGGTATCTGCGGTGCATCTGACGCAGGGAGCTGTGACCAGGGAAGCACTGGCAGAGGGGGCAGTTACAGCAGGGAAGCTGGCAGATGCATCTGTAACGGGCAGACATCTGACACCGGAATCGGTATTTGCCGAACATTTGACGCCTGAGGCTGTCACGGAAGAAGTGCTGACGGACGGGGCGGTTACGGAATCCAAGCTGGCGGATGGCAGCGTGACGGCTGCGAAGCTTACAGACGGTGCCGTCGATGGCCAGCATATTGCCCCGGACAGTATCCGGGCAGAGCATATAGCCGCCCAAGCGGTAGGGGAGAAGCAATTAACAGAAGATGCCGTATTCGGAGATGCTATTCAGAGAGGGGCGGTCAGCGCTGACAAAATCGCCTCCGATGCGGTTAAATCCGAGCATATTGCCCCACTTTCCGTAACTGCCCGTCATATCGGTCCGGGCTCCATCAGCTTTGTTCATGTTGCCGCCTCTGCCGTCGGGTCAGATGCCATTCAAGATGGCTCAGTGACAGCCAGCAAGCTGTTCCCCGGCGCGGTGCAGAGCGACCATATTGCCAGAGGCACCTTAACAAGCAAGCATCTGTCGGCAGAGTCGATTCAGAGCCGCCATATTCAAGCAGGTGCTATCAGCCCCGTCCATTTGGCGGCAGACGTCCTGTCGGCTGATCATTGGCAGGATGGCGCAATTCCAGGTGTCAAGATCCGGAAGGAGACGATCGGTTCTGAGCATTTGCAGGCAGGATGTATTGAGGAAGACCATCTTGCAGACGGTCTTATTACATCCGGCAAGCTGGCCGCCGAAGCGGTTCTCGGTGTGCATATCGCTGAAGACTCGATAACCGCTCAGCATTTGGAAGATCAGAGCATACAAGGCAGCCACATTCAGGCAGCCGCAGTTACGGCTGATCATCTGGCGGACGGCTCCGTGAACAGTCAGAAGCTGGAGGCCGGCTCCATTCAGGAGTGGCATCTTGCACCAGGCGCGGTGACCCGGGAACATTTCGCTCCAGATATCATCATCGACCCGGAATTGCAGGATGGCTCGGTCACGGGCAACAAGCTTCAGGAAGGGGCGGTTAGCCGCAGTCATCTGGCCCCTGGAGCAGTAGGCAGGGAGCAGTTGGCATCTGAATCCGTTGGTACAGAGCAGTTGAATACGGGCGCTGTAACGGGAGGAAAAATAGCGTTTCAAGCGATCACGGCATCTCATATCGCAGTGGAATCGGTAAGCACCCAGCATCTGGCTCCGAGTGCGGTAGATGAAGCCGCACTGGCAGACGGATCGGTGAGCAGCGCCAAGCTGGCAGAATGCTCCGTTCAGGAATGGCATCTTGCGCCCGGCTCTGTCACGCGGGAGCATTTGGCTCCGGGAGCCATTGCGGAACAGGAAATTCAAGCCGGCTCAATCATCGGAGATATGCTTCAGGATGGAGCGGTGAGCCGCAGCCATCTGGCCCCGGGCTCAGTGGGACGGGAACAGATCGTGCCGGAATCTATTGGCACAGAGCATGTGTATACCGGGGCTATAACAGGAGAAAAAATAGCGTTTCAGGCTATTGCAGCATCCCATATCGCTATAGAATCGGTACATCCCCAGCATCTGGTTTCGGGTGCGGTAGATGAAGCCGCACTGGCAGACGGATCAGTAAGCAGCGCCAAGCTGGCCGGTGAAGCTGTTCAAGAGTGGCATATCGCGCCTGGAGCGGTTACCCGTGAGCATTTTGCTCCAGATATTGTGATTGACCCTGAATTGCAGGATGGCTCGATTACCGGCTCGAAGCTCCAGGATGGCTCGATAAGCCGCAAGCAATTGGCTCCGGGCTCAGTAGGCCGGGATCAGTTAGCGCCAGAGACAGTCGGAACCGAGCATTTGCATACAGGAGCCGTA
Organism: Paenibacillus pinihumi DSM 23905 = JCM 16419; assembly: GCF_000422505.1. Lineage (GTDB taxonomy): Bacteria > Bacillota > Bacilli > Paenibacillales > Paenibacillaceae > Paenibacillus_D > Paenibacillus_D pinihumi. The sequence goes on from NZ_AULX01000012.1 coordinate 109,602, forward strand.
ACCGGAGACAAAATCGCGATCCAGGCTGTCACCTCTTCACACATTGCAGAAGAGTCCGTAAGTGCTCACCATTTGGTACCGGGAGCGGTGGGCCAGCAGCATCTGGCATCAGATTCGGTCCATTCCTATCATCTGGCATCAGGGGCGGTAGACGAAGCTGCTTTGGCCGATGAATCGGTGAACAGCGCCAAACTGGCCAGTGGAGCTGTCCAAGAGAGGCATATCGCGCCGGGGGCGGTTACCCGTGAGCATCTGGCATCAGATATCGTAATCGACCCTGAGTTGCAGGATGGCTCAATTACCGGGGCAAAGCTTCAAGATGGCACGATAGGGCGAAATCATCTGTTGCCGGGAGCAGTGGGCCGTGAGCAGCTGGCATCAGAATCAGTCGGTGCAGGACAACTGCAGGCCGGGGCTGTCACCAGAGACAAGATCGCTATGCAATCTATCGTATCCGTGCATCTGGCATCAGAGTCCGTGAACTCCCATCATCTGACACCAGGATCGGTAGATGAAGCGGCTTTGGCAGACGGAGCTGTAAATAGCGCCAAACTGGCCAGTGAAGCTGTTCAAGAGTGGCATATCGCGCCAGGAGCGGTTACCCGTGAGCATTTGGCTTCGAATATTGTGCTCGACCCTGAATTGCAGGATGGTTCGATCACTGGAGAGAAGCTTCAGAATGGCACGATAGGCCGCAATCATCTGGTACCGGGAGCGGTGGGCCGGGAGCAACTGGCACCGGAGTCTGTGGGTACAGAGCAAATTCAGGCCGGGGTTGTAACCAGAGATAAGATTGCCATACAATCCATCGTATCCGCGCATATTTCACCCGAATCGGTACACTCTCATCATCTGTTACCAGGATCGGTAGATGAAGCGGCTTTAACAGACGGGGCTGTGAACAGCGCTAAGCTGGCCAGTGAATCTGTTCAAGAGTGGCATATCGCGCCCGGAGCGGTAACCCGTGAGCATTTGGCTTCGGATATTGTGCTCGACCCTGAGTTACAAGATGGCTCGATTACCGGCGCCAAGCTTCAGAATGGCACGATAGGGCGCAACCATCTGGCGCCCGGAGCGGTGGATGAAGCCGCCCTGGCGGACGGCGCGGTGAGCAGCGCCAAACTGGCCGATGGCTCAGTTGCTGAGCAGCATATTGCCTCAGGCGCGATTAACCGGGAGCATCTGGCCAAGGGAACGATTACCGGGGAGGAGTTGGCTGACGGCACAATTACAGCCAGCAAGCTGGCACCGGATATATTAACCGGATACAAAATCTCCACAGAGCTGGGGCTGGACACGATAACAGGCGCCCATCTCAAAAATCAGTCGGTAACTGTGTCAAAGCTGGCGTTCACTCCTGTCATCGGAATGTCCAGCTCTGGAGTTCTGGGGCAATGCTTTGGCCTTGCGCCATTTGCTTTCGGCGGTCAGGAGGAGCAGACGGACATTGTTATCTGGTTTGACCGGCCTTTCAGCAATGACCAGTATGCACTGACTGCAACAACAGATCATCCATCCTGCTACGCCTATGTTCAGTCGAAGACGGCGGAGGGGGCCATTATTGCTGTAGTGCGCAGCCGGTTCAGCCCGGAGCCGCAAGGCACGCTGAATTGGATTGCGCTGGGGCCGCGCTAGCCAAGCGGGCAGACCGCAATCACAGATGACCATGTGCACAGGAATAGATACCAGGTAAATCCGGCATGAGAGCAGCTTCCCATTGCCCTAAGCAGCAAGTTTAGGGCAATGGGGGCTGCGCTCTTTGTTTCCGGATTTGTATGATGGAGGCTGAACCGGATGCATTCAACACGCATCTTTCGCCAAGCATGATGCAAAATGGTTAGCTTGAAAAAAGCGTACATAATCAATGGCTGAATCCGGAAGCCGGAAAAAAGTAATAATTCACAAAAAGGTCAAAATATATAGCGCTTTCATTGATTGACGGAAAACTTGCCTCGCTGATATAGTTCTACTATCAAACTATTCTATAGTCAAATTGTTTGACAGACAAACTATTTGAAACAAGCCGTATCCTGAGCATCAATGGGAGGGAAGGAGAGAGAAGCATAACAATGGATGAAAAAATGCTTCCGGAAATTATTGTCCGGTACGAAACCGCAATGTTTTCGGTCAACCGCAAATTAAATGCCTTGATTCGCAGCATTATGCCGGAGGAGCTGACCGCTGATCAGTTCTCCACGCTTCGTTATATCCGCTCTAAGGGCAGAGCAACTTCGTCGGAGCTGGCAGATATTTTTTGTGTAGGCAGAAGCTCGATTACTGCAATTATTACCCGGCTCACGGCCAAAGATCTGATTGTACGGCGTCCGGATGAGAAGGACCGCAGAGTCACTTATTTGGAGCTCTCGGATGAGGGAGTAAGGCTGACGGATGAAATGGAAGCCAAAATAAAACAATTGTTTACTACCTATCTGGTCCATTTTGACAGCGAGGAAGCCATGCAATTTATTTATACATTCGAGAAGCTGGCAAAGGTACTTGGAGAACCGGCTGATGGGGGCGGAAATCAGGAATGAAGATTATTTTGAAGCTTAAATGGGTGATCATGGTCTTATGGCTAATTGCAGGGGCCGGACTGTTCCTTGGGGCTCCCAATATGGAGGAGCTGGTCAGAGACAAGGGACAGATCAGCGTGCCGGAGGGCTATTCATCATCGGTAGCCAACAACCTGATCAAGGAGCTGCAAGGACATGACCCGAATGCGCCGAAGACGAATTCCGCGGTGCTGGTCTTCCATAACGAAAAGGGACTGGATGACAGCGAACTGGGGAAAATCAAGCAAGGAGTCGAAGGGCTGAAAAAATCGGAGGATACGTACGGCATCACCTCCGTTATTACGCATTTTGACACTCCTGAGCTGAAAAAGCAGCTTGTATCCGAAGACGGCGCAACCGTAATGGCGCTCGTGGACGTGGCGGCAAATAACAGAACGCCGGCAGAAATGAGAGATGCGCTGTATGCAGCGGTCCAAGGCGTTGATGTGACGCATTATTATACGGGTGACTGGCTCATTAACGAGGATGTTGTCGAGAGCTCGCAGGCCGGACTGAAGAAGACCGAGCTGATCACACTCGTATTCATTCTGGCTATCCTGTTCATCGTATTCCGCTCGGCCGTAGCGCCAATCATTCCGCTTATTACGGTCGGCTTGAGTTATGTCGTATCACAATCTGTAGTCGCCTATCTGGTGCACTACGCCAATTTCCCGTTATCCAACTTTACGCAGATTTTTATGGTGGCCGTACTGTTCGGAATCGGAACGGACTACTGTATTCTGCTGATCAGCCGCTTCAAGGAAGAGCTGACGCATAGCGGCAGCAAGACAGAGGCGGTGCTGGCGACTTACAAGACAGCGGGCAAAACGGTGTTTTACTCCGGGCTTGCGGTTTTGGTCGGATTTGCTTCAATCGGCTTCTCGGATTTTATTTTGTACCGCTCGGCTGTAGCTGTAGCCGTGGGAGTCGCAGTATTGCTGATCGCACTGGTGACGATTGTGCCATTCTTCATGGCGGTTATGGGCAAAGCAATCTTCTGGCCGGTCAAAGGGTCGCTTGAGCACAAGCCAAGCGCGCTATGGGGCGCTGTCGGTAATTTCTCGCTGAAGCGCCCGATGTGGGCACTGGTCATTCTGGCGGTGCTGGTCGTGCCGTTCCTGGCTGCTTACAAAGGTTCTGTATCCTTCAACTCCCTCGATGAGATCGGGGACAAATATGATTCGGTCAAGGCGTTCCAGGTCATCTCCGACAGCTTCGGCCCTGGTGATTCCCTCGCATCTACAGTAGTGGTGAAGACCGATAAGCCGCTGGATTCAACCGAAGGTCTGTCCGCAGTTGAACAGGTCAGCCGCGAGCTGGCGAAGATTGACGGTGTGAAGCTGGTACGCAGTGCCACTCGTCCTGCCGGTGATGCGCTGGATGATTTTGAGGTCGGCAAGCAGGTTCAGACATTGGGTGACGGCCTGAATGAAGGCAAGGACGGTCTGGGCAAAATTGGCGACGGCCTCGCCGAGGCGAGCAAAGCGCTAGGCGACAATGCGCCGAAGCTGAATGAAGCCGTTGATGGGGCAGCACAGCTCATTACAGGCACCAACAAACTCAAGGATGGGGTAACCCAACTGGGCGACGGCCTGAAGCGGATTGAAAAAGGACTGCGTGACGGCTCGGCTGGCGCAGGCGAGCTGAAGGCAGGGCTCGAGCAGGCGAAGACAAGCGCAGACCAGTTAACACAAGCGTCGCGCGATCTGCTCAAGGGCTACAAGGAGATGGGCGGCGGCATCGGCCAAATCTCCAAAGGCTATACGGATGTAACAGCCATGCAGAAGCAGCTTGCTTCGCAAATCGGGGGACTGGGCGAAGGCCTGGGTGCTCTGGCTGAGAAGCACCCGGAGCTGAAAGATGACGCGGCCTATGGCGAGTTGCAAAAATCTGTCGGCGTGCTGCAAGCAACTGCCGGCGGCATTACGCAAGGACTGGAGCAGCTCAATACACAGCTTGCCGGACTCGGCGGCGGATTGAATCAGGCCAATAACGGGCTGGGCCAGGCTATCGAAGGGCAGGCCGCGCTTGCCAAAGGGCTGGAGCAGTTGGCCGCAGGCATCGGCAGTCTGCAAGCAGGTATTGATCAGGCGGCGAACGGCCAAGGTCAAATTGTTAAAGGACTTCCGGCTATCAGCGGCGGCTTTGACCAGCTTACAGACGGTCAAAAACAGCTGCAGAGCGGCTTTGCCGATCTGAACGGCCAACTGGTCAAGTTGACAGACGGACTGGATCAGAGCGTCGACGGTCTGAGCAAGGTATCCGGCGGACTGAACTCTGCCCGGGGTTACCTGACGGAACTCTCCGACTCGCCGAACCGCCAGATGACAGGCTGGTTCCTGCCGGGAGACGTCATTGACAAGGAAGAATTCCAGACAGCTCTGGATGTCTACATGTCCAAAGACCGGAAGATTGCCAAGTTTGATGTTGTATTTGAAGGCAACCCGTATGACAGGGCTACAATGGATAAGATTCCATTGTTGCAGGATGCAGCAGCCAGAGGGCTCAAAGGTACGGCCTTTGACAAGGCAGAACTTGCTGTAGGCGGCGTAACGAGTATGAATGAGGATTTGCGCACGATCTCCGCATCGGATTATTCCCGTACGGTGATCTTCATGATGATTGGTATCATGCTCATTCTGATTCTGATGTTCAGATCATTCATTCTGCCAATCTATCTGGTTGCTTCACTGCTGCTTACGTACTACACATCCATGGCGATTACCGAGCTGATATTCGTCCGGATGCTCGGATACTCCGGCGTAAGCTGGGCGGTTCCGTTCTTCGGCTTCGTCCTGCTCGTGGCGCTCGGAATCGACTACAGCATCTTCCTGATGGACCGCTTCAAGGAATACCGCAATTTGAAGCCGACGGAAGCAATTTTGCTGTCGATGAAAAATATGGGTACTGTCATTATGTCCGCTGCATTGATACTGGGCGGAACGTTTGCAGCCATGCTGCCTTCGGGCGTCCTGTCACTGCTGCAAATCGCGACAATTGTATTGTGCGGATTGTTCCTGTACGCGCTCGTCATGCTGCCGCTGTTCGTACCGGTAATGGTGCGGATGTTTGGCGAGGCCAACTGGTGGCCGTTCATGAAGCGCAAGGAAGAAGAAGAATACGGCTTTGGCAGCGGCTCTCCTGCAGTTGCCCATATCAGTTCAACATCGAAGGACAGCTCTCATTCCTAGAGTTGGAGCCGCGTTGAATCTGCTGAGAATGAAGTATCATTTTGCTAAAAACAAAACCTCCTGTCCGCGAGCGGATCAGGAGGTTTTGTTGATTTTTAGGACTGCAGTTGCCCATTATTGAATACTCAGTCCTTTTCATAGATGGAGCCGGAAGAGCCGGAGAACAGCTCGGCATATACTTTTTCCGCATAGGCATCCGTCATTCCGGAAATATAGTCCGCCACGAAGCGGGCCCAAGGCCAGTGCTGCTTATGCTGCTTGTAGCTCTCGACCCAATCAGGGGGAATAATAAGCTTTCCATAGTCAGGATCGATGAAGCTGTCCCATAGCCGCCCAATGCGGATTTCGCTACGCATCTGCAGCCGCTGTACGCGAAAGTCCTTCACAAGTGTAACCCAGGCAAGCTTCTTCAGAATTTCCATTGTGCGCAACAGCTCGAAATCCTTTTGTCCGTCGCGGACGAAGGTGACGCGCTTCCAGCTGCTGGCGGGATCATCAATAATGCCGACCCGTCCGGCGAAGATGCTTACCCAGCGCGCCTTCATTTCCTTGCGTGTCCGTGAAGGCTCATGATTGCAGGCGGCGTAGACTTCCTCCCATTGGTCAAAATAGCCGGCAAGTACTTTGCGTACCATAGCCGGAACATCAATCTGATCCCAGTATACATCGCTATTGTGCACATCCTGGGTAATTTCCTGTACTAGCAGCTCGATCAGCCGCTCATCCTCAAAGAACGCACGGTCCATGCGGATTTTGCCCGCCCGGATGCCGTCCTCAATATCATGGGTGGAATAAGCGATATCATCGCATAAATCCATTAATTGCGTCTCCAGCGTCCCGCAGCCTTCAGGCATTTGCCACAGGTCGCGCAGTTGCTTGATGATTTGCCATTCCGAGGTATACAGACCTTTCAGCTGCCCGGTCTCTCCAAGCGAGAACGGGTATTTGTTAATAGCCAGCAGCACGGCTGCCGTCAGGTCCAGCCCGCTGCCGCTTCCGGCCCGCTTCTCCAGGAACATCAGGATACGGAAGTTTTGGGCATTGCCTTCATAAGGAATGCCGCTGTGCTGCAGCAGGAGCCGGTTCAGCACGGACTCTCCCCGGTGGCCGAAAGGAGGATGCCCGAGGTCGTGGGCGAGTGCCGCGCATTCGACAACAGCGGATTCAATCATCAGTCCGGGATGCTCTTTCTTGCCAAGGAAGGGATAATGCTTGCCCAGTCGGCGTGCCACCTCGCGGGCGATTTGGGATACCTCCAGGGAGTGTGTCAGCCGGGTGCGGTAATAATCCCCTGTACCGGCACCGAATACTTGAGATTTGCCCTGCATCCGCCGGAATGCAGGCGACTGGATTAAGCGGGCGTAATCCCGTTCATATTCCTCGCGCTCTTCACTGAAATTATGAATGGAAGGCTCGGCCAGCCGCATTGTGCGAAGATCCATGCTTCTCTCCTCCTTTGGCGTTCCATAATATAATGAAAAATAAGTTCAGGCTTGGGTATCAAGTTGTTCCTTGTCATTCGCTGCGGTTCTTTTCCGCAGCGGCACCGGGCAAAGCTACTTCCACAGTAGTTCCCTTGCCCAACTCGCTGTAAACATTTAATGACCCTTTATGATGGGAAATAATCTGCTGGCAAATCATCAGTCCAAGCCCGGTTCCGGTATCCTTGCGGGTAAAAAAAGGTTCGCCGATATGCTGCAAATCCTCCTTGGAAATGCCGGTCCCCTCATCGGTGACACGCACGATGACCTTGCCTTCTATATGTTGTTCAATTTCCATCGCAATGGTTCCGCCTCCGGGCATGGCTTCCATCGCATTTTTGAGCAGATTGACGAAGACCTGTTTAAGCTGGTTCGGCTCCCCTGTTACAAGGACCGGCTGGCCTTCACTCGGCAGATTAATCTGAATCTTGTCCAGATTGGCCTGTCCGTCAAGCAGCATCACCAGATCATTCAGCAGCTTGCGCAAATTGAAGGTCTGAATGGAAATGACCTGCGGCTTGGCCAGTACGAGGAATTCACTCACGATGAAGTTGATCCGGTCGAGCTCCGCAAGCATAATGTTCAGATGGCTTTGGCTCACCGTTCCTTTTGTCTTCTGCAATTGTACGAACCCGCGCAGCGTCGTCAGCGGGTTGCGCACCTCATGCGCGACACCGGCCGCAAGCTGTCCGACGACGGACAGCTTCTCCGAGCGGAGAATCATCTCCTCGGTCTGCTTGCGGTCGGTAATATTGCGGGAGATTGTCGCGATTGCCACGATCTCTTCCTGCTCATTGCGGATCGGAGAGATGGTGAGGCTGACATCGACATGTCCGCCGCTCTTAATCATGCGTGCTGTCTCGTAGCCGGTGACGGTCTCGCCCTGAAATATCCGCCGGATCAGATCCTGCTCCTCCTCCCGCATTGAATCAAGCTGGCCGGGAAGGGGCTGTCCCTTTAATTCCTCGAAGCTCCAGCCATAGATTTGCCAGAATGCCTTGTTTGCCCGTGTGATGTTGCCCTGCAAATCCGAAACATGGATTGCATCGGATGTATGATTGATGAAGGATTCAAGATATTCCTTCGTGCTCCGAAGCTCCTCGGCCGAATTCTGAAGGCGGTTCATATAGAGCTGCAGGTTGTCCGACATGGAGTTGACCCGTGCAGCCAACTGCCCAAGCTCGTCCCGGGTATTCTTTAATTCAATCTTCGTCCCGAAGCTGCCTGAGGAGATTTCGTTCACCTTATTGACGATCTTGCTTAAGGAACGGATCAGTACCCCTGATATGAAGTAGCTTCCGAACATCGTAATGACAAGCAGAAAGAAGGAGATTAGCGTCTGAATGAACAGCTGGTCGTACAGCGGCTGCACAATCGTTTTCTGATCCAGCACAATGCTGAATACATAGGGCTTGGATTCGCCCGCAATCGGGATGAAATATTTGGTTACCTGTCTGCCTTCGATGGTCGCTGTCTGCGTCTGGATTTGATGGGATACTGCGGCGTTTTGGATGCTCCGCAAATCCTCTTCGGGCGCAGGGTTGGCATAGTGGTTATTGCCGAAGAGCACGGCCCGGACATCGAGATTGTAGACCAGACGTCCCTTCTTCACCCTTAGAATCGGGTCCTTGCCGAAGAATTCGGGATCGAATCCGTTAATTTCAAGCACACCCGGGTAGCCTTTGGTCAACTTCGGAATCGTCTCTTTTTTGAAGCGGTCGGTGAAGGCAATCAAGGGTTCTACGCTTATATAGGGATTAATCATATAATTTGTTGTTCCATCGTAATAATAGCCCCATTTTACAATCTTGTCCGGGTTGGATGAGGCAAAATTATAGGGGCCGGACCAGAAGTCTTTGAGCTTCTGTCCCTGTGGAATTGTAACTTCCCGGTTATCCAGCAGCTGATTAAAAGCAGTGTGCCAATATCCCCAAGTGGTGGAACTCATATTCAGCTCAGCCGGGTCAGAGGATTTCTCGGCAATAATATCGCTGCCTGAACGCCGCCATAATGTAATTTCGTTCACATTGAGCTCACGGCTAAGACGTCTCAATTCTTCATTGGTAATCTGATCAATATCGGCAGGAAGCTGCTTCCTCGCGGAAACTGCAGCCATGCGCAGCATGCGTCCAAGTGATTCTTCCATGTTGTTTCTTGCAGAGCTTGTAGCTTCCAGTGCGGAGCCGATCTGCTCGGAGATCGCTTGCGACTGCTGTTTGGCGCTGGTGATAAGCCTGTCCATTGTCGTAAAATAATAGATGGAGATATTCAGTGTAAGCACTACCGCTACGACAAGTGAAATACACAAGGACAACTTCAGCTTGATGGACATACCTGCACCTTCCTTTAAATCTAACATAGCGTTCTATTGAAGTTTACACGGAAGCCTAACAACCTGCAATTGGATTCCGCATTTTGTTAAATGCTTGGAAAAACGTTTAAATTTTGGATTCGGAATCAACTGTCAAATTTTTATTTTGATTTAAGGTACTTGAACCGCTAGTCTGCTATATTTGGTATTATATTGGTATGACAAATGAAAGGGGTAACGGAATGAAAGAGCCGGAAGACAAGAAAGTGAATGAATCCCTTCCAGAAGAAGAAAGCAAAGCGGAGGGCACCACAGAAGCAAAGGAGGAAATAGCTGAATCAGCCGGTAACAAGCTGGCTGGTGATGAACCTGGCAAGGGCGAGCCTGTGGAGAACAAACAGAGAGAGAACGATTTTCAGAATGTGCTCGCCGATATTCCGGAAGAGGAGCCGCCAGCACCGAAAAAGCCGAACAAGCTGGCTGCTGTTTGGATGGGCGTATCTTTTGTGCTGCTGGTGCTGCTGATTGTCATCGCAGTGACGGGGCCGCTGGGCGGCAAAGCTTCGAATGAAGTTATAGCGACCGTTAACGGCGACAACATTTCGAAGAATGATCTGTATAATACCCTCGTGGATGCGGGAGGCAAGGAAACACTGGAATCCTTGATTACCGAGAAGCTCTTGAGCCAGGAGATGGTTAAGGCAGGTCTGACGGTTACCGATGCCGACGTGGATGAGGAATGGAAGAAGCTTGAAGATCAATATGGCTCCAAAGAGCAGCTGATGAATGCCGTAGTTCAGAACGGCATGACAGAAGCTATTCTGCGCAAACAGATGTATCACCAGATCGAGCTGCGCAAGCTGCTTGGGCCGACAGTCGAAGTAACCGACGACAAAGTAAAGGAATACTACGAACAGAACAAGCAATACATGGGTACGCCTGAACAGGTAAGAGCTTCCCATATTCTTGTAGCTTCGGAAAAAGAAGCCGAGGACATTCTGAAGGAGCTGAAGCAGGGAGCGGATTTCGCGACCCTGGCGAAGGAGAAATCGACGGATCCGGGTTCCAAGGAAAACGGCGGGGATTTAAACTTCTTTGGTCGCGGCCAAATGGTGCCTGAATTTGAGGAAGCAGCCTTTGCTCTGAAAAAGGGCGAGCTGAGCGGTATCGTCAAAACGATGCACGGCTTCCACATTATTAAGCTGACGGACCGTAAAGAAGCTGAAACTCCAACGTATGAGGAGAAAAAGGACGAGCTGAAAGAGCAGCTTGTTAATAATGAGATTTACACCAAGTCTGCCACTTGGCTTCAGGAGCTCCATGACAAAGCTGTCATCGATAACAAGCTGAATCCGGAGCAGCCGAGCACACAGGAGAACCCTGCCGAGGGTGGACAGAAGGACAACGGAGCTAACTCAGCCAAGAACAAATAAAGCAATTATCTTCTCAGACAATTTTCTTAATAGAAACGCCGATTCCATGATAACGGAATCGGCGTTTTGGCGTTGCGGTGATCAGCTATGGTCTTGTTCTTGAAAAGAGTAAGAAGATTAAAGTTTTGGTTAAATTCACCTATAAAAAGAGGTTTTTTGAATTATTTGTATAATATAGTATTTATGATTTAGTTTTCTCTATCCACTTTAAGCATAGGATGAAAACAAGGAGTATTACACAAACATTTATTAAATATAAATCAACCCTGAAACTTGATAATTTTATGTTCTTCCAAAAAATTATCTCATACCATTTCTCTAAATAGTCATATTTCCCCCCTTTAAAAAACAAAAAGTTTATAGGATATCCAAATTTATTTCCCCCATTATTAATTAATATTGAAATTAAAGGTAATATGATGCTCAATAATATACTAATTACCCATTTTACTTTCATATGAATTCAGCCCCTTCACCTCATTTTTAATAAATAAAAAATTAATAAGGAGAGTGTGTTGTTTGGCCAAAAAAAGTTTGTTGTTTTGTTTGTCGTTCGTATTAATGCTATTCATTGTTACTCCTGTTTCTGCTTCTTCCCCGGAAAAATCGGGTTTGAGTGATGAACAGGTAAGACAGAAGTTAATCGATATTGGAACAAAATATGGGGTAGAAGTTATAACTCCTGATAGTTCTACATCAAGGCAAAATAACAGTCTGGGATTAGAACTTAAAAAATTCGATTCATTTGAAGAATTGAAAGCGTTCATCTCTGCGTTAATTATGGCGGATAAACATACTAATCAAGATATATCAACATTTACTTCCCCACAAAATTTTAATACCTCATCCACTTATCATGATGGTCATGTGAAATGGTATGCGATGTTAGTTGGTGGTCTTTTTTCGTGGAAAAACATAGATTATTCTTATAGAGTAGCATTTGAAAATAACGGAAGAGGTTACCTGACCAACATTTTCAATGTTAATTCTTATCTTACAGGCCTACAAACAGGGCTTGATTGGACCCAGACTTCATCAGCTAGTACGATGTGGAGTGGAAATACGGCTTATATATCTGTGGACGGTTACTATTTGGTTGGAGCAGAAGTTTTTGGAATTCCAATCGGATATAAACATAAAACAACATGGAATAGAACTGTAGAGATGAGTTTACCTTGGCTCGCATAATATGAATTAAATACTGGTGAAGGGGACATGAGTTAAGGGGGAGTTATCTCCTCCTTAATATAAATTAAGGCATATTGGCTTGTATATAGTCGACCATCAGTTTTCAGTTTTTGCTATCGTGAAGATTAATTCGTCCTTCCCCATCTTTACTTCCCCTAATTCATTTCTTCTTATAAGCAACAGCAAATTAATGACTAAGTACAAAGAAATCATACCACCAGGCCGGCTCCTTTGTTTTAATCTGCCCTCCTTTATGATATTTTTTGTGGCATTACATATGCATAAGATGGTATCCCTACTTCCCTATATGATATTTCAAATTATAAAAAAATCCAAATTTGGGACATATCCTTAAGTTAATTGTTGCTGAATCTCATAAATGGAAATTACGTTTTTTGCAATACAAAACCAACAGAAGTTTTTCGCCGGAAAATTGGTGTTTTCAAAGCATTTCATAGATAATAGAGGAGTATAGAGATAATGGGGAACGGGGGGCTCCTTAAGCGATGCTGCAAAATACAATTGCCATCTTGTATGTGTTGAACTTCCTTTTGGCAGGCACCGTTATTTTCCTGGAGCGGCGCAATGTCGCTGCTACATGGGCGTGGCTGCTGGTGCTTTCATTTCTGCCCAGTATTGGCTTTATATTATATCTGATTGTAGGGCAGAACATGAGCCGCCGCAAGATCTACAAGATCAAGATCGACCGGCTTAATCATATTCGCGATATTCTGCGCAAGCAGTTCAGAATGCTGGAACAGCGCAAAATCGAGTTCAAGGACCCGGCGATTTCAAGCTATCATGATATGATTTTAATGAATCTGGTCAGCAGCCATTCGTTGTACACGCAAGACAACAGTGTGCAAATATTCACCGAAGGACAAAGCAAATTCGACTCCCTGCTGGAGGATATCCGAAGCGCACGGGAGCATATTCACATGCTGTACTTTATTGTGCGGGATGATGAGCTCGGCAAGCGGCTGATGCAGACGCTGGTGAAAAAAGCGCAAGAGGGCGTGGAGGTACGCTTCCTGTATGATCATGTCGGCTCACGGGCGCTGCCGAAACGCTTCTTTCAGGAGCTTACGGAGGCCGGGGGACATGTGGCGGCATTCTTCCCGTCCCGGATTCCGCTGCTCAATCTGCGGCTGAATTACCGCAACCACCGCAAGCTGGCGATTATTGATGGACATTACGGCTACATTGGCGGCTTCAATATCGGGGACGAATACTTAGGCAAATCCAAGCGGTTCGGCCCTTGGCGGGATACCCATCTGAAGCTGGAGGGCAGTGCTGTCCAGCAGATTCAGGTGCAATTCATACTGGATTGGAATCTGGCCTCGACGGCACAACTGCCGCTGGAGCTGGATTATTTCCGGGTATCCTCGGAATGCGAAGGCTCGGTAGGGATGCAGATCGTATCCAGCGGACCGGACTCCGTGCTGGAACAGATCAAGAACAGTTACTTGAAGATGATCTATGCGGCCAAGGAAAGCATCTATTTGCAGACGCCGTATTTCATTCCGGACGACAGCTTGCTTACAGCGTTGAAGCTGGCTTCGATTTCGGGTGTAAATGTCAAGGTTATGATTCCGAACAAGCCGGACCATAAGCTGGTCTATTGGGCTTCATCCTTCTATCTGGGCGAGCTGCTGGAAAGCGGTGTGCAGGTCTATCTGTACAACAGCGGCTTCATTCATGCGAAGACAATTGTCGTAGACGGCAAGCTGGCTTCGGTCGGAACGGCGAATATCGATATCCGCAGCTTCCGGCTCAATTTTGAAATGAACGCCTTTATCTATGATACGGCTACATCTACACGCCTCCAGCGGATTTTTGAGCGGGATATGCGCTCCAGCACGGAGCTGACAAGGGATACCTATCATAACCGTTCGCTGCTCCTCAAGTTTAAGGAATCACTGGCACGGCTGCTGTCGCCGATTTTGTAGCTTGCGTTTTTGGATTAGATCATAGGCAAAAGAATGGCCGGCAATCATCGGATTGCCGGCCATTCTTTATTTAAAATCTGAGATGGCTCTTGTCCAGGTTAGCGCTTAATCATAAAGGAGGTTTTTAACAGCAATCGGTACTCCCCCTCATTGCTGCAACCTGGCACAGGCCATAATGTCAAATGTTTTCCTTACTATCCGGCTCCCGCCTGCTAAAGCGCGCTGAATCTTCCATCATATATTCCGCGTCTGTATGTACGTCATCCATGCCGGATGCGGATTCCGGGGCAGCAGCACTCTGGCTGGCCAATTGCTTCTCCAGGCCGCGAATCCGGCGCTGCAGCTTGAACTGGCGAATGATCGCAAAGAAGAACACGGTCAGTCCGCCCAGCAAAGTGGAAATCAGAATGACGAGAATGAGTGGTGTCTGGGTTTGGACGAAGCCAAAGTTGACCTGCACCTTGTCCACATTAATTACAGCAAAGATTGCCGTAATGAGTGCAAAGAGCAGAGCGGAGATGACCATCCATTGTGTTTTCATCGTACTCCCTCATTTCATGCGTTAGTGAGGCATGGACTGTAAGTTCATGCGGGTTATTTTTCTACATTATACACTATATTGTACTTTACCCCGCAAGAAACAGATTCACGCATCACCTTGTTACGCGGCAGCTGTCTTCTGAGTTTTGGCACGCCTGTCTGCTTTTCTCTTTATTACCCCTCCTTCTTCAACAGCTCCATCAGGACAACTACCTTCACCGCTTCAAATTCATCTGCAGTCAGCCTGGCCATGACAGAGTCCTTAATATGTTCCTTCTTTTCATCGGTCAGACCGCCTTTGGCCGAGTTCGCCAGATCGGTAAGCTCCTTCATGCTGAACTTGCTGAGCAATAGCTGCATCGCTTCTTCTTTGTTCTTTACAATGAGCTTGCCGCCTTTTTTGCCATCGGCTGCAGGGGTTTTGTCCGGCTTGTCCGTATTTGCTTGATTATCTCCTCCATTCTTGCCATCCCCAGGCTTATCCGTCGTTGATCCGGTACCCGGAGAACTCGTTTTTGTGCCTGTGGCGACAGGCAGGTTCAGCTTGTCAATGTACTCTTTGCCGAGCTCGTCCGCATGTTCTTGGAGCAGCTGCTGAACAGCGGGGTCCTGCTTCATCCGCTCGAATTCATCGGCATTGACAATTTGATTGGACAGCTGTTGAATCATTTTGTCCGAAGCGTAGCTCATGCCGTACTTGTAGCCGTTCCAGCCGATAACTCCGGCAACCAGCAGAATCGCTGTCCATTTGCCCAGCAAAAATCCGCCCCGCGCAATTCTTTTGCGTTCTCCGTCGCCGAATCGCACCCAGCGTGTTCCGTCTTTACTGATGTACCATTTGATGCCAAACAACCCAAGCGGTGTTCTTACCTTTTTGATTTTCTTATCCATGTTTACACCTGACCTTGCCTCTTAATTTAGGTGCCCCCAACAGACGTAAGGCAGATAGTGGCTGTCAGCGGCTCTATCTTTGCGAGTCTTATTGCAGGCTTGCTTTGTTCTATAAATCCGTTTAACCCCAACTATAGTTATCGAAATTCGGGGACGATTTTATTAGAGGTAATTTTTCATAAAGCCTGATCTTGATAGGGCTGCTGTATCCGGCGCCAGAGATGAAGGGGATGAAGCACAACTTTCTTGTTTGCTGTTAAAAACCGATTCCCTTCAAAATTATAACGCAACAAACCAGGCATTCACATCAACCGTAAGAACCTTTTATCCCGGCGGCAGGGCAAGCCTCGCTTCCAAGCGCCTGAATGGTGAAGGACTCTCATATTAAAAAACGGAAAAATAGAACGTTTTGTTGCATAAACCACCGTCCAGCCTTATATTTCACTGCAAAATTGTGTATTATAAGGAGATATAGGAATTATACTTCGGGCTAAGGCAATCGATAGATCAAGACGCCGAATGCAAGATATGGAAAGCTTTAGTGCAGTCTGTAACTTGATTTCAGGAGGCGCATCAACGCTGTCACACAAAGCCAAAGCTATGCAGGAAAGGTTGATTGCAGTGGAGAACAAGACATCATCCTCAAATTTTATTAAAAGCATTGTTAGCGATGATCTGAAAAGCGGCAAGGTGAATGAAATTATTACCCGGTTTCCGCCTGAGCCTAATGGTTATCTTCATATTGGGCATGCCAAGTCCATCTGTCTGAATTTCGAGCTGGCAGACGAGTTCGGCGGCAAAACGAATTTGCGCTTTGACGACACGAACCCTCTGAAAGAGGACACCGAGTATGTGGAATCGATCCGGGAGGATGTGCGCTGGCTCGGTTTTGAATGGGATGATCTGCGTTTTGCCTCGGACTACTTCGAGGAAATGTACAACCGGGCGAGAAGGCTCATTGAGAAGGGTCTTGCCTATGTATGCGATCTGAACGCGGAGCAAATCCGCGAGACGAGAGGGACGCTGACGCAGCCGGGAACGGAAAGCCCGTACCGCAGCCGCAGTGTGGAGGAAAATCTCGACCTGTTCAGCCGCATGCGCAGCGGCGAGTTCAAGGACGGGGAAAAGGTGCTGCGCGCCAAAATTGATATGGCTTCGCCAAACATCAATCTTCGTGATCCGGTATTGTACCGGATTGCGCATGTGCACCATCATCGCACGGGTGACGCCTGGTGCATCTATCCGATGTACGACTACGCTCATCCGCTGGGCGATGCCATTGAAGGCATCACGCATTCGATCTGTACATTGGAGTTCGAGGACCACCGTCCGCTGTATGACTGGGTAGTTGAATCGACGGAGATGTCTGCAGCACCGAAGCAGTATGAGTTTGCCCGTCTGAATGTAACCAACACTGTCATGAGCAAGCGCAAGCTCAAGCAGCTTGTGGATGAGAATATTGTGGACGGCTGGGACGATCCGCGGATGCCGACGATTTCCGGTCTGCGCCGCAAAGGGTACACTGCGGAAGCGCTGCGCAATTTCTGCCGTGAGATCGGGGTTGCACGGGCACACAGCGTCGTCGATGAGCGGATGCTGGAGCATTTTATCCGTGAGGATCTGAAGCTGAAGGCGAACCGCACAATGGCGGTTCTGCGGCCGTTGAAAGTTGTCATTACGAACTATCCGGAAGGCGAGACGGAATGGCTGGAAGCGGAGAACAACTCCGAGAACGAGGAACTGGGCAACCGCAAAATTCCATTCTCCCGCGAAATCTATATCGAGCAGGACGATTTCATGGAAGATCCGCCGAGCAAATATTTCCGTTTGTTCCCGGGCAATGAAGTGCGTCTCAAGCATGCGTACTTTATCGTCTGCCAAGAGGTTATAAAGGATGCGGACGGCAATGTCATCGAGCTGCGCTGCACCTATGACCCGGAAACGAAGAGCGGCAGCGGCTTCACAGGCCGCAAGGTGAAGGGCACAATTCACTGGGTAGAGGCTTCTCAGGCTCAAGCCGCGGAATTCCGGCTGTATGAGCCGCTGATCACCGACGAAGCGGAGGAGGAAGGCAAGCCGTTCCTGGAGTGCATTAATCCGAACTCGCTTGAGGTGCTGCAAGGTTTTGTGGAGCCGAATATGGCAGGTGTGAAGGGCAACGAGAAATTCCAGTTCTTCCGCCATGGCTACTTTAATGTGGACCCTCACTTTGAGGCAGAAGGCCGACTGGCCTTCAACCGCATTGTGTCACTGAAAAGCTCCTTCAATCCGAAGGCTTAATGAGACAATCAGGCAATTAAATAGTTTGTCCTATATGAAGAAGAGTCCAAATCGGCACCGTCCGATTGGGCTCTTTTTGTGCAAAAAACGGCATTTATGAACGTTATGCTGTGAATAGGCTGTATTATCTGCGCCAATCGTATGCTGCCTCTGCCCCATACAACGGCAGAATCAGGTGACGGAAGCGCTTGATTCTGCCTAGTTACAGAACGACGCAAATCGATTACACTAGAGACAAAACCTTGTACTATTGACCTGAGTGTTTAGACCTAATTATGAGTTGGAAAGAAGGATGGATGCTTGCTTATCCCGGAAGCTGTCATGTTTATGCTTGCCTACATCGTTCCGATCTGTTTTCTTGTACATATTGGGCTTGAAGTGCTGCTTCGGAACCCGAAGAAGACCGAGCATCGGCTGGCAAGCCTGATTACGGCCTGTTATTTGCTGCTGTTTGTTGAGGAAAGCGTCAGGTTTCTGCTGCCTATTGAATACAGCGCGGGGCTGAGCGTGCTTTGGTTCTCATGTGTGGGTCTTGCCATTCCCGGGCTGGGATTTCATTTTCTTACCAAGTTTGCGGGTTTCGATAAAAGGATGCCAAAGCTTCTGTATCCTTATATTTTTTATATCCCCTTCTTGTTGTTGCCGCTTATCTTCCTTGATTATCAGGACTTGGCTGCAGCTCAGCAATTTGTCCAGAGGGGGATTTGGAAATGGCCCGTATATAACGCGGCTTATTATTGGACGTTCTCTTTGAGCATTCTGTTTAGCGCCATGTATTTGATTATTTTGTTTAAAGGCCGCGTACAAGCCAGTGCTCCGGAACAGCGCAGCATCTATAACCTGCTGTTTACCGGCATTTTTCTGGTGATCGCGTGGCATGTGGTGTCCGGTTTTATTTCGTTTGGAGAGGTGCTGCCTCCGTATACGTATATTTATGGCGGGCTCATCTGGAGCTCCACCTTGTTTCTGGCGATGCGGAATTATGATTTTCTCGATTTCAACCATAAGCGGTACGAGAAGCTGTTCAATTTGAACCCGTCGCCGATTCTGCTCGTTGAGCTGTCCGGGCGCATCCGGGAAGCCAATCCGGCCGCCAGACAATTGTTTAATGACGTCCATCTGGCAAGGTCCGGACTGGAGAATCTTGGAGGCGAGGAGCTGCAAGGACTGATTCAGGGCAAGCAGGAGATCCGGTCGATGGAAATCACGCTGTACAACAGAGACAAGCGTGTGGATGTACTGATTGACGGCGACTATGTTTCCTTGAGCAATGTGCCGCATGTCATTTTGATTATCCGGGACATTACGCTGCAAAAGGCGCATCAGGAGCAGATTGCCTTCCTGGCGTACCACGATTCACTGACTCAGCTTCCGAACCGGAGACTGTTCTATGATCGGCTGGAGGAAGCAACCGGCAAGGCCATACTGCGCAATCAGATGCTTGCTGTTATTGTCGTGAATCTGGAGCATTTCAAGGAGCTGAATGACCGCTATGGTTATGAGGCAGGGGATGAAGCCCTCAAGCATATGGCCTTTATCATTACGGAGACAGTGGGCTCTATGGGCATGGCGGCACGGCTTAGCGGGGGGAAGTTCGTTATTCTCATTGAGCCGGTGCCGTCTGTTGCCTACGTCGAGGAGACAATGAGACATTTGCACAGCCGTTTTGTCAGCCAGTCATCCTTTGATTACGAGGAGGAGCCGGTGCAGGTACAGCTAAGCATGGGTGTCAGCTATTTTCCTTCGGATGGCCTGGAGGGAAGTACGTTGATCAAGGAAGCGGACAAGGTATTGCGGCGTATCGGTTAAAGCACGGCAGCATGCAGGCAAGGGGAGGAGGATACAGATGGAGCTTGCGGGCTATCAAATCATCGGACGAATCGCCGAGGATGAGGAAACGATTCTCTACAGGTTAAAGGGACTTCGTGATGAAACGGTTGTCATGTGCCAAACGACCCGTGATCCTTATCCGCCTGCTGATAGTATGAGCCGCTATGAGCAGGAGTTCGAAATGCTGCGTCTGCTTGGAGGCCGCGGAGCAGTCAAGCCGCTGGAGCTCAAGCATGACGGCAATCGTCCTTTTCTGCTTTTTGAAGACTTTGGCGGCATACCGGTGCCGCAGCTTTTTGGCAAGGGTCAAGGCCGCAATGCGGCCCGGCCGCTGGATAAGCTGGGACTGCTGCGTCTGCTTGGCGTGGCTGCAGATGTGGCCGATTGCCTGGCCCGCGTGCATAACCGGCAGATTGTTCATAATGCTGTCTATCCGTTCCATATTTTAATCCACCCGGATACGCTTGAGGTCAAGCTGACCGGCTTTCAGCGGGCGTATCTGGTGGACAACCCTCCAGCATTTGCAACTGAGCCGACGCTGCATCAGAGCGGGCTTGCCTACATGGCTCCGGAGCAGACAGGCAGGTTCAACCGACAGGCTGGTTACCGGAGTGATGTGTACAGTCTGGGCGTGACGTTGTATGAATGGCTGACCGGATCCCTGCCTTTTGAGGCGAAGGATGCGACGGAACTGATCTACTCGCATATCGCCAACCAGGCACCATCGGTATCTGCACGGGAGCCCTCGATTCCCTGGGCTGTATCGGATATTATCCGTCAATGCATGGATAAGGCGCCGGAGGAGCGTTATGGCAGCGCGTTCGACATTCATAAGGACTTCCTGGAATGCTTGAGGCAGATCAAGGAGAAGGGGGTTGTCGTGCCCTTTATTCTGGCGGCCAAGGATAACACGGGCGAATGGCATATTCCACAGGATATTTACGGAAGGGAAGCGGAGCAGAGAAGATTGCAGCAAATTCTTGATCCGGATACCGATGATCTGGCTGACATTGTGCTGGTTGGCGGTCGGGCCGGAATCGGCAAGACGGCTTTTGTGCGGGATGCGCTGCGTCATATGCAAAGCCAGGGTATGCTCCTCACGGGCAAATTCGAGCTGAATTCTTCCCATATTCCGTATTTTGGCTGGATACAGGTCATTGAGAATCTGGTTACCCAATTGCTGATCCGGCAAAAGCATGAGCTGGAGCTTTGGAAGCTGCGCATACAGGAGCGGATCGGGGAATACGGACAGCTGCTGATCAACTGGGTGCCCAAGCTGGGGCTTCTGATCGGGGAATCGGCAGAGGTGCGGCCGCTCCCGCTTATGGAGGAGCGGAATCGCTTCCACCAGATTTTGCGCTCATTCATCCAGCTGTTTGCGGATGCCAATTACGCCCTGACGATCTTCCTCGATGATTTGCATTGGGCGGATGAAGCATCGCTTCAATTGATTGAGCAGCTGTTTAGCCGAAAAACGGGCTATTTGAAGCTTGTCTGCACATACCGTGAAGGAGAGCAGCCGGGAACCCCCTGGTCCGGGTGGGAACCGGAAGCTGCGATGGCATTAACGGTGATTGTCCGTTTTAGACTGCTTCCGCTTAGGGAGGAAGCTGTGCGGCAACTGCTGGCGGATACATTACGAACACCGGCAGACAGCCTCAAGGAGCTGGCGCAGGTGCTGACAGTGAAGACCGGCGGTATCCCGCTGCTGCTCCGTACGCTGCTGCAAAACGGTGCAGACCAGGGCATATTCACCTATAACCGGCCGGACCGGTACTGGGAATGGGATATGAGCAGGGTAAAGGCTATGGACTCCCCGCTCCAGTCACTGGGAAATTGGTCAGCCGGACGATTGGCAGCATTGCCGGAGACTGCGTTGGAACTGCTGAGCTGGGCGGCCTTTCTCGGGCGGCAATTCGAACTGTCCATGCTGCTGGAGGTGAGCGGCCGCTCAAGGGAGGGTGCATTATCCGACTTGCTGGAGGCGGTGCGGCATGGTGTATTGCAGGTAAGCAGCAGGGATGATGCCGGGGGCACGGTATTTGCTTTCCCCCATGACCGGATTCGCCAGGACTGCCAGGGACATGCTTCGGCAGCAGACAGTGTGAATTACCATTATGCGGTGGGACAGATGTGGAAGCGGCGGGTGGCGGAAGAAGCCGATACGGCTTTATTCGAAGCGGCCATTCATCTGAACCAGTGCAAACAACGCATTAAGGAATGGGCAGAGAAGGCGGAACTGGCAGAGCTCAATGATCAGGCAGGGCAAAAGGCGTTACAGTCGACAGCCTGGGAGCAGGCGCTGCGGTATTTCCGTGAGGCGGCAATGCTGATTCAGGGGGACGGCTGGGAGCGCTGCTTCGATCTGGCCTTCCGGGTGTTCAGTTCACAGGCAAAGTGTGAACTGCTCTGTGGAGAGGAAGCAACCGCCTATCAGCTGTTTGACATGCTAATGACAAAGGCACCTGCTGATATGGACCGTGCAGCGATCTATTTAACGATGATTCAGCTTGAATCGAACCGGGGCCACAATGCCAAGGCGCTGCAGTTGGCGGACGAGGCGCTGCTCATGCTTGGTATCCATCTTCCGAAGAAGGTTGGCATGACACAGTTGGTCAAGCAATGGTTTCGTCTGAAGTGGAAGCTTCGAGGGCGCAACCGGGACCGGATCCGTGAGCTCCCTGCTATGGATGATCCACGACTGTTGGCTGCCATGTCAATTTCTGTCTATTCCGGAAATGCAAGGTTTGTGGAGAATGGGTCAAGCTGGGTCTCTGTAAATTTAACGATGGTCGAACTAACGCTCAAACATGGTCTTTCGCCGGGAGCATCGGTCCATTTTGCCGGTCTGGCGCTCCTCAGCACGATGGTTGCACGGAACTACCGGAATGCCTTTAAATGGGGCAAGCTGGCTTATGAGCTGTCGGAAGCCCATCCGGATATGAGAAGCATCAATTCCAATGTCTTTTCATTGTGCTATGACAGCTGGCGCCGTTACGAGCCGGGCCTGCTGGAGGAATTTATCCAGCACGCTGAGCATGCCGCGTTGGAATCCGGCAGTCTGTGGCATGCAGAGCAAAGCATATTATTCGCATGTGCGCTGATGTTTGTGTTCGGCAGGCCGCTGGGCGAAGTGTATACGCTGATTGTGCGAAACTCTCAATTTCTGAGCCGCAGTCAAGATCCCGGACACTCCAGGCTTGCGGCTATTATCTCCACGATCTTGTCAAGCCTGATTGGGGAACGGAACCCGGAGGATCTGTTCGCAGAGGTTGATATTCTGGCCCCCGGCTTCACCTTGAACCAGAAGGGCGAGCAGGACATCATGCTGGAGGAGTCCGTATGCATGTTCGGTTACGTGACGTCTTATATTTTCGGACAATATGAGACGGCGTACAGTTATATTGTCAGGGCGAAGGCGATTATCAGCATGCGGCAGGAAAATGAAACGGAGATGTCTGCCTTCGGGTTTTATAATTTTCTCATCATGGCTGAGCTTTACCCGATTGTCACGGATACCGAACGCAAAGCCTTTCTGGGCACGATGCGTCGCCAGCTGAAGAAAATCAAGAGCTACAAGGCCCGGTGTCCGGAAAACTACGAGCATAAATATTTGCTGATGTCCGCTGAGTTCGCCCGCATTACGGGCAAGTTCGTCAAGGCGGCACAGTTATATGAGCTGGCGTGCGAATCTGCGCGTGAGGGCGGATATACGCATAATCTGGCAATTACTTCAGAGAATGCCTTCCGTTTCTACATCGATCAGGGCAAGCCGCATCTGGCGCGAGGGTATTTGTCGCAGTCCTATCAGGCCTATTTGCAGTGGGGCGCACTGGAAAAGGCATCCCGGATGGTCAAGCAATTCCGCCATTTGCTCTTCATCGACCACACGCCATTGTCCGGCAGTATCGATTACCAGGCAGTCATGAGTTCAGCCCAGACCATATCCGGGGAGATGCGCATGGACCGGCTGCTGGTCGGGCTGATGCGCACCCTGTTGCATAATGCGGGAGCCGAGAAGGGCGCACTCCTATTCGAAGCCAAAGATCAATTGTTCATTGAAGCGCAGGCTGTCTCCGGCAAGGATGTCCGTCTGGAGCGGGTGCCGCTGGAGCAGGCAGAGGATGTGCCGGCTGCCATAATCAGCTATGCGGCGCGTACCGGAGAGGTTGTCGTGCTGAACCATGCGTGCCGGGAAGGAATATTCTCAGCGCTGCCTTATGTGCAGGACAAGCAGATGAAATCTGTGCTATGCATTCCGATGATCAAAAATAACCGGATGATCAGCCTGTTGTATCTGGAGAATAATCTGTCGGCGGGCATATTCACTCCGGAGCGGCTGGATGTATTGAAGGTGCTCTGTTCCCAGTGTGTCATCTCCATCGAGAATGCACAGTTGTACTCCAATGCGGAACGGCTGAAGCAGACGCTGGAGGAGCAGGTGAAGGAACGTACCCGCTCCCTGGAGCTGTCGATCCGGGAGACGGCGTCGGCACTGGCGGAAGCGTCCATCCAGATGGACCGCAACCGGATTGCAGCCGATGTCCATGACATCGTCGGTCATGCCATTACGTCCACACTTCTTCAGATTGAAGCAGCCAAATGGCAGATGCGCAAAAAGCCGGAGGATGCTTTGGATCGTCTGCAGGGCGTTCAGGACTTGCTTAGGGGAGGACTCAACCAGATCCGCGGTTCGATCCACATGCTGAAGGAGGCGGAGGGCGGCAATCTGGTGAAATCGCTCCAGCAGCTCATTGCTAGTACGGAGCATAATGCGGGGATTACCGTGAAGGCCGAGCTTGACCCGTTATTCGAGCTTGACCGGATTTATCATCATGTGATCTATCATGCGCTGCAGGAAGGATTGACGAATGCGATCCGGCATGGCGATGCAACCGCCTTTCATTTTGTGCTTCGGGATGAAGGGCAATATTTGCAATTCATGCTTCAGGATAACGGCCGCGGAGCCAAGCAGGTGACACCGGGCTTTGGACTGACGGCGATGACCGAGCGCGTCGAGGCGCTGAATGGAAGGCTGTTCATTGGGTCTCACAAGGACGGGGGCTGTCTTCTGCGAATCATCCTGCCCTACACCAACGTAAAGGAGAAGCAGTATAATGCAGAAAAATGAGAAATCCCGGTACCGGCTTATCGTGGCTGATGATCAGCTGCCGACAAGGGAAGGGCTTAAGCTGATTTTGGAATATGAAGGGGACATGGAGGTTGTAGGCCTGGCGAAAAACGGTCTGGAGGCTTATGATCTGGCGCGGGCATTTATGCCGGATCTGGTGCTCATGGATGTGCAAATGCCGATCATGGACGGCATTTCTGCGCTCAAGCGCATCAAGGCCGAATTTCCGCAGATTCAGGTTATGATCCTGACCACCTTCATTGAAGACGAGTACATTATCGAAGGCCTGGCGGGCGGGGCGAGTGGCTACATCCTGAAGGATATGGAAGGTGACAAGCTGATGGCTTCGGTTCGTGACGCGGCTGCGGGGCGCTTTATGCTGCAGGGGGTTGTTGCGGAGAAGCTGGCATTCCGGCTGCGTCAATTGGAGCAGAAGGCCGCCATGGCCGCTGAGCTTCAGCCCAGCCTGCCGCGCCTGACGGAGCGGGAAGAAGAGGTGGCCCGCCTGATGGTGAAGGGGCTGAACAACAATGAGATCGGGAAGCAGCTGAATATCTCTGATGGAACAGTGCGCAACTATATCAGCGGCCTGTACGGGAAGCTGAACGTAGGGAGCCGGGCCGAGGCCATCGTCAAGCTGTTGCAGGCCAGTTATTGAAATGTCATAGTACACATGTGTGACATCCAACACTAGTTGCGTTCGTCCCCTTCCACTATCCTAAGTAGTAGAAGGAGTGATGAAGATGCCATACTATTACTTTCAGGAAATCAAAACGCCGTTAGTGCTGCTGGGAATCCGCTTTATGAAGGATGAGCAAGGCAAGGTCTGGATGAAGGTTGGCAAGCGGAGCAGAAAACTGATTTACAACAATGCAAATCCTGCAGGCCGGATGAGTAATGCCAAGCCAGATTAAAGAATATATGGGGCGCGGACTTTTTCCGAACGGGCAGATGTGAATGAACGGACTTGAAATTCACTGCACGGACAAAGTGCCGCGCCTGAAATGTGTTTAGGCGGGGAATTCAAGGGAGAGCAGTTAAAAGGGATGCAGCAACCGAGCGGTGCGGGAGAGTTGGCAGCTTTTACATATAGATCCGATCAGGGCAGGGAAATGGATAGGGTGGAATTGAGAAGAGAAAGAATAAGATATAGATATAGAGAGATAGAGACCATAAATGCGCGGAGTATTGAGTTTGGCATTGATAAAGGCTTGCTGATACAGATAAGCCCTGCAAGAAAAGAACTGTGTGACTCTAGTAATAAAGTCAGCATTCTAATTAGTGAGATGAGAAGCAAGGAATGAAAGGGTGTAAAAAGCAGAGATAAGAAAATCAAGCAGAAGCTTGAGTGAAATAACCATATGAAACAGAATTAAAAGGAAAAGCTTGACTGGAAAACATAAAAGAAAAATATACCAAACAAAAATAATATTAGGGATTTAAGAAAGTATCGGGTTATAAAAAACGGGAATACGGAAGTATGAGCAGGAAATGAATTCAGAAATAAGCTCAAAATGAAAACTTCAAATAACATGATAAATATAGGGTTATAAGAAAAAGTATTGAAGAGATTAGCATGCAGAAAGCATTAATAATATAAATAACTTCTTCAATAATAAATTTAATAAATGCAGATATTCTACTGCAATTAGTAGCTGAGATGAACTTTCCAGGTTGAAGAATAGATTACTATTATACATAGAGAAAATAAAAAAAATTAAACCCCAATTATAACCATATGAGTACTTTCGGAAAACATATAGAATTATGTTGCAGATTCCGTTAACATAGAAAAAGAGAGCAATTGCTGCACTTAATTATCAGAATAATTGTAATTATCCAATAATAAACAAACATATACTTAATATTGAAGAAAAACTTTATAACTAATCATTTTCTTAATTTGAATTTTGGCTAAAAAGTGGGAGTACAGGTTGTAATAAAAAATAAAAAACAAGTGTTTCACTATAACATAAAACGGGTAAAACAAGATTGATTTGTGATAAATGAGGATTCAAGCGGAAGACATGAATTTGAGTATAATGGCAATAACTGCTGAGGCGGAGAGCGGGTATTGTGCTTGGGCAAGCCTGCTGGGGTATGCTAGAATAAGAGGCATATAGCAGCGGGGAGGATACTTGGAATGATAGATATACATAGTCATATTTTGCCTGGGATAGATGACGGAGCGGCTGGTTGGGAAGAGACGCTTCAGCTTGCCAGGGCCGCGGTAGAGGATGGAATTCGGACAATTGTTGCGACCCCCCATCATGCTAACCGGTCATTCTGGAATTATGCGGCCGAGGTAAGAGAACTGACTGCAGAAGTGAACAAGCGTCTGCTTGCCGAAGGAATTCAGCTGCAAGTGCTGCCGGGGCAAGAAATCCGGGTACATGAAGATTTGCTGGATGCCTGGTCCAGGGGAGAGTTGCTGACATTGGGCGGTTCAGATTGCGTTCTGATCGAAATGCCGTCATCCTCTGTCCCAAAGAATATGACGGAGATTGTTCATGAGCTTTCTATTTTGGGCTTGCGTACGATCATCGCTCACCCTGAACGGAATAAAGAGATTGCCAATGACCCGAGGTTGCTTGAAGAATTGGTAGAGGCAGGAGCCTATGGACAGATGACCACGCACTCGTTGCTGGGAGGATTCGGCCGGCAGATTGAACGCAGCGCGTGGCAGCTTTGCCGAAATGGTCTGATCCATGTCATATCTTCGGATGCGCATCATGTAGAAAAACGAAACTTTCGGCTGCGCGAAGCGTATGATAGGGTGGAGAAAGAGCTTGGGAAATCTTGGCGGGTGTATTACGAACGGAATGCAGAACACATTGTAAACGGTCGGCCCCTGGAAGATTTGCCTGCCGAATTACCAAAAGAAAACCTTAAGATTTGGAGAAAGATTTCCAATATTTTCCGTTACTAATTGACGCAATCGTTTTTACCATGCTAGAATCTTAAGGGGAGATACATAATTCGGGATGTTTGGCGACAATTTCAAATACTTAAACGAGGTGAGAGAGTAGTGACTTTCAAGAAGAAACTGGTAGTAACAACGATCGCTGCGAGCATGGCGGTAACTGCTTTTGCTGGTATTCCACTGAGCAGCAAAGGACTGGCTGAAAAGGTTGGATTTGTGCAAGTTGCGAGTGCTGCGTTTAGCAACAAGGGTTTTATTGATAAAGTGAACGCTATCCACGCTAATCTGGCATTGGATAAAGATGGGCAGGATGAAGTAAGAGCGTTGAGAGATTTTATCAAGAATGATCTTAACCTGGATGATCATCATGAGCTTATCGATCCAATTTGGAACAAAATTGGTGTCAAGTTCTCCGCTGAAGAAAAACAGCAGCTTTTCGACATCTTTAAAGCTGTTCTGGGTATGACCTATGACCCTAAATTCGAAGAGCTTGAAAATCTTAAAGAAGAGCACAAGCAATTCCTGTTGGATTTAGCCGATAAATTTGGTGCTGATAAACTGACAGTGAACGACATTGTCGATTTTGCGGCGCTTGTTGAATCCCAAATTAAGAGTACTTTGGCTTCCATTACTGATGTAGAGCTCGCCAAGCTCCTGAACGATACTGCAGCACAAGAGCAACTGCTTAAGAAAGTGCTTGTTGCTGTTAAAGAAGACAAGTCCAACAAAGTAAGCTTGCTTCTGCAAAAATTGGATGATAATAGCGATCCGGATAAAAATGTAACTGTAGATGATATCATTCAATCCCTTAGATATGTAAAACAAACGTTCCCTGAGTATAAGCCGGCTGCTAAAGCAATGTTGGGTGCCTATATTCGTACTGAAGGTGTAGGGAATGTGACTACCAATGGATTGAGTGGACGCGTAACGTTCAAAGTTTTTGGTAAGGATATCACTTCATTGCTCCAATGGGAGTCTTCCAACTCTGCTGTGACCGTTGATAACAAGGATGATAAAGGCAAACTTTCCACGACTACTTCCGGTTCCACTGCAACAATCACAGCTGTACTTGCTGGTAAAGTTGTATTTGAGAAGAGTGTAACTTTGAGTAACAATAGTGGCGGTTATCCAGGCGGCGGTGGCGGTGGCGGTATCAGCAGCCCTGCTGATCAAGCTGTTCAAGATTTGAACAACAAGAAAAACGCTATTGAGAACGCAACTGGTGAAGCTAAAGAAGCGTTGATCAAAGAAGCGGTTGAAATTGCAATTAAAGCTTTGAATGAGACGCTGAAATACAATGCTTCGAGCAAAGTAACAGTTGCCGATGGCGAAGCTAAAGTTAGCTTGACGAAGTCTGATCTGAATTCTCTGACTTCCGGTGCAAAGAAAATCGTTGCCAAGCTGAAAGAGGTAGCTCCAGGAGCTGAAGCTCGCCTGCCTAAGCTGGTTGCTACGATTGACCTGGGCTCTGTTTCTGCAAGCAGCGTATCAGCTGAACTGGCTTCTGACTTGATCAAAGAGCTTGAAGCTAGCGGTATCACTTCTTTCAAAGTGACATTCAGCGGATTCTCTGCACAAGTTCCGGCTACAGCTACATTCTCTGACAAAATCGCACTCAACGTTAAGAAGAGTACTGCAGCAGAAGATACAACTTCCCTGCCTGTCGCTTCTGATGTTTATGAGTTTGGATTGACTGTTGGCGGACAAGCAGTAACTGAGTTTGCCCAACCGATTATGATCTCAATCCCGCTCAAAAATGCAGCTAATCTGGACAAAGAGCTTCTGACTGTTGCGAAAATTGTCGATGGCAAACTGCAATTCGTAGGCGGTAAAGTTCAAGGCGATGCAATCGTTGAATCCCGTCACAGCTTCTCTTCCTATGTAGTTGTAGAGAACAAAGTATCGTTCAGCGATATTTCTTCTGTACAAGCATGGGCAGGCCGTCAAATTCAGGTTCTTGCTGCCAAAGGTGTAATCCAAGGCAAGAAAGAGGGCGTATTTGCTCCAGCAGATAGCGTAACTCGTGCTGAATTTGCGAAAATGCTCGTTGAAGCGCTTGACCTGGACAGCAGCCTGGCTAAGCATAACTTCAGCGATGTGAAAGCAGCTGACTGGTTCGCTCCTTATGTTGCAGCAGCGGCAGAGAGCGGAATTATCAACGGACGTACAGCAACAACGTTTGTACCAAATGCAACGATTACCCGTGCTGAGATGGCGACAATGGTATCCCGTGCTCTGAAAGCAACTGCAGGCTTGAAGGATGTTGAAGATGTCCAAGCAAATCTGACTAAATTCACTGACGCATCGGATATTCATTCGACTCTGGCATCTGGAGTAGCTCTGGCGTCCAGCAAAGAGATTGTTATCGGTTCAGGCGGTAAATTCCGTCCTAACGCTACAGCTAACCGTGCTGAGGCAGCAGTTATTATCTACCGCGCATTCAATTACGCTGAATAATCCATCTGCCTATTAAAACACCACTCTCCTCTCATGCAGATGCGGGGAGGGTGGTTTCTATTGTCTACAATTTGTAGATTTGTGTCGTTTTTTGCTACGTATTGTAACGAAATTGCATAGACAGCATGGAGGGAAATGACGTGTCAAATGAATTGGACTTGCGCGATTACTTTCGCATAATTCGCAAGAGAGTGTGGATGATCCTTGCGATTGTGGTTGCGGCTTGTATGGTGTCAGGGATTTTCAGTGTATATTTCAAGAAACCAGTCTATGAGGCTTCTACCAAGATCATTGTTAATCAAAGTGCCTCTCAAGCGATATCTCAGCAGCTTGATATCAATCAGATCAACTCCAATATTCGGATGATTGATACGTACAAAGAGATTATCAAGACTCCTGCTATTTTGGATAAGGTAGCCGAACAATACCCTCAGTTTGAGTTAACAGCAGAGGAACTTTCCAAGAAAGTGAAGGTAAGTTCTGTCAACAATACTCAGGTTATGACACTAGCCGTTCAGGATATCTCTTACCGTAAGGCGGCGGAGATTGCCAATGCTGTTTCTTTAATTTTTCAGAGTGAGATTCCACAGTTGTTCAATATTGAGAATGTTTCGATTCTTAACGAAGCCAAAGTTGACGCATTTCCGGCGCCGGTTTCTCCGAATATTCCATTAAATATTGCGATTAGCTTTGTAGTAGCGTTAATGCTAGGGGTAGGAATTTCATTTTTGTTAGAGTTTCTTGATGATACCTTGAAAAGCGAGGAAGATGTACAGCGCTATCTGGGGTTGCCTACATTAGGTGCAATTTCAAAAATGGATCAAGAGGATGTGAAAACTGCTAGCGGCGCCAAGTCTGTAACGCAGAGCTACAAGAAAGCAGGTGAACTGGAACGTGTCACAATTGGAAAGTAAAAGCAAGAATGGACGCAACCTAATTACAATTACAAATCCACGCTCCCCCATTTCCGAATCTTATCGGACTTTACGCACAAATATTGATTTCTCTTCCATTGATGAGCAGGTACAAGTCATTATGGTCTCATCTGCTGGTCCTGGGGAGGGTAAATCAACCACAATTAGCAATCTGGCTGTTACGTATGCGCAGACGGAACGCAGGGTTGTTTTGATCGATGCGGATATGAGAAGGCCAACCGCACATCACACCTTTCAGTTGTCTAACCGTCAAGGTCTTTCTTCTATATTATCTCAGCAAGCGACTTATCAGGATATCGTACAAAATACCGATATTCCGAATTTACAAATTATTACCTCAGGCCCAATACCACCGAACCCTGCCGAGATGATGGCGTCAAAGCGGATGAGTGCGCTGCTTGATGAACTACGTCAAAACTACGATATTATTTTGATTGATGCGCCGCCGCTGCTGGCTGTTACAGATCCGCAAATCATTGCATCCAAGAGTGACGGGGTGATTATGGTTGTAGATTATGGCAATGTCAAAAAGGATGCTGCTATGAAAGCCAAGGCAAATTTGGATAATGTCAACGCTAGAATTCTTGGTGTTGTGATGAATAACGTAAAACGCAAGAACGGCGAGGCTGGGTACTATTACTATTATTATGGTCAGGATGACAAAGCGTAGTCAGGATACCTGTCAAAGACGCTAATTTAGTAAGGGGGAAACCATGAACAAGAGGTGGAGGCTCTCGGTTCTATTATTAATAGATATCGCTATTATTTGGTTTAGTATTTACATTTCGTACGTGCTGCGATTTGATGGTGCTATTCCAGATACGTATTACTCTCAAATGCTTGTCTATGGGCTGGGTTCAACCTTGCTTTGTGGTGGTAGCCTTTATTACTTCCGTCTTTACCACAGAATGTGGCAGTATGCGAGTATTGGAGAAATCATTGCCATTGTCAAAGCGGTTACAATTGGGGGTATTCTTTCTTGGTTAATCCCTGTGTTGATTCTACAGGAGGTTGTATCCGTCGCAATCATGATCCGTACATTGGAGACCATGTTAATACTAATGGGGGCAGTACGGTTTGGGTGGAGAGTATTTCGTTCCAACCGGTTTAATGACGCTGGAGAAAAGTCACGCGTTGTAATCATTGGAGCCGGTGATTGCGGAGTATTGATAGCCAGAGAGTTGACGAATCCGGCATTCACGGACTGGGAACTGGTAGGTTTCATGGATGATGCAGCTGAAAAACAGAGAATGCATATTCTTGGCGTACCCGTACTTGGTTCAAGGAATGAAATTCAAGAAGTTGTAGAGAAGTATGGTGTTGCGCAATTTATTATTGCAATGCCATCAGCTCCAAAGAAGGAAATTTCCGCTTTAATCAATCTGGCATTGGCTACTGGTGCTAAAGTCAAGATGATTCCAGCTATTAACGATCTCATTACCGGTAAGATATCTGTCAAAGCTATCCGAGATGTTGAAGTTGAAGACTTGCTGGGAAGAGATCCGGTTGTCAGTGACTTGGAAGGCATAGCGAATTACGTACAGGATAAGGTTGTTCTCGTTACAGGAGCCGGAGGTTCTATAGGCTCTGAGCTATGCCGACAAATATCTACGTTCTCGCCAGATACGCTATTATTGCTAGGCCATGGGGAAAATAGTATTTATTTGATTGAGATGGAGTTAAGGACAAAGTTCCCGTGGCTTCATATTGAGACTGTTATTGCAGACATTCAAGACAGGGAACGAATGGATCAAGTTTTTAAAAGATTCCGCCCGCAGGTAGTCTTTCATGCGGCGGCGCATAAGCATGTTCCATTGATGGAGCGCAATCCGTCAGAGGCTGTTAAGAATAATGTTTTTGGTACAAAAAATGTTGCGGATTGTGCAGATAAGTATGGCGCAGAGCGCTTCGTAATGATTTCCTCTGATAAGGCTGTTAATCCAACCAGCATTATGGGCGCAACCAAGCGAATTGCGGAGATGTATGTGCAGAGTTTGGATGCTATAAGCAAAACCAAATTTGTCGCTGTCCGGTTTGGAAATGTGTTAGGCAGCCGCGGCAGTGTGATTCCTAGGTTTAAGGAACAAATCATTCGTGGCGGACCGGTAACGGTGACTCATCCCGACATGATTCGTTATTTTATGACAATACCTGAGGCTGTACAACTGGTTATCCAAGCTGGTTCATTTGCCAAGGGTGGAGAAATCTTTGTGCTGGATATGGGCAAGCCGGTTAAAATCGTTACCCTTGCAGAGGATTTGATTCGGCTTTCCGGTTATGAGCCTTATACCGAAATTCCAATTGAGTTTTCTGGAATTCGTGAAGGTGAGAAATTGTTTGAAGAGCTATTGACTAGTGAAGAAGCGGTGGACTCCACACAACATGACAGAATATACATAGGCAAGCCGACAGAAATTAATCGCACTCATTTGGAACTGGAATTCAAGCGCTTTGAGAAAGTGATACAAGATGGCCATGGTTCCGTCAAGGACATTATTGAGAATCTTGTACCGATGTATCAGCATGTGTCTTAGGCAGAACTAAGTGGATTTGATAAAGGAGTGACACACGAACATGAAGCGGTGGCATAAAATTTTAATTGTGGTGTTCTCTATTGTGCTAGTTCTTGGAATAGGCGGTCTGATTACAGCAAACTATGTGATTGATAAGTTCCTGTCTTCCTTCTCAAATAGTGTCATTGCGGAGATGGAGAGCTCGATGCTTAATAGTGATAAAGAAGCAGAGGGCGGCCAAACGCAAGAAAATGACAAGGTTGAGAAGGAAGATATTCCTTCTAATTCAGAGAAGAAGTCTGAGAAGAATGAGGAAAATACTCCTTCTGAGGGAACTGCTAAAGAAAACGAAGATACTCTAACTAAACCAGACAAAAATGAAACCAAACAGGATGATGGCTCCAAGACACTAAGCAAAGGTGAGGAGAAATATAATCCTAACGTTTCTGTAGATAAAGCAAAAGAGATACAGGAAACAGCTACTGTATCTGAGAAAGCCAAGGTAACCTCAATACTGCTTTCCAAGCTGAGTTTGGAGGACATTAAGACTCTTCAGCAGTTAGCGAGTGGAGGGTTGAGCAAGGAGAAGAAAAAGGAAGCCAGGACGCTGATGTTAGAGAAGCTTTCTGAAGATGAGTATAATGAATTGATTGAGATAGCTAAGAAATATGGTGTGAGTCAAGGAAGACAATATGATGAGGTAAAGAAAGACAAATAATATTGATGGGGTTTAAAAAGTGAAATTATATCCTTATGTGAAAAGATTAATTGATATAGTATTTGCTGTTCTTCTTCTAGTGATTGCTTCTCCAATTATGTTATTTGCAGTTTTTGCAATTAAAATGGAGTCTAGAGGTCCAGCACTATTTAAACAGAATAGACCTGGGAAGAATTCTCGTATTTTTACAGTGCTGAAATTCAGAACAATGGCAACTGAAATGGAGAAAGACGGCAGGGCATTATCTGATATGGAGCGTATGACTAGAGTAGGTAATGTTTTACGCAAAACAAGTATTGATGAATTACCCCAATTAATTAATATTTTGCGTGGTGAAATGAGTTTTATTGGCCCACGTCCTCTCTTGGTAAAATATTTAGACTACTATACCCCAGAGCAATCCAGAAGACATGAAGTAATGCCAGGAATCTCAGGATGGGCACAAGTTAATGGGCGTAATTCTATAAGTTGGAAAGAAAAATTTAAACTGGATGTTTGGTATGTAGAACATCAATCTCTAAGTCTTGATATCAAAATTTTGCTACTTACAATATATAATGTTTTAAAAAGTAAGGATATAAACTCTTCTTCTGATAATACCATGCAGCCTTTTACAGGTGACGTGGAATCTGGCTTATAATAAAAATGGTCGGTGAATGAAATAATGCCCAAATTACTTATTTTAGGAGCAGGTGGCCACGGTAAAGTGGTTGCTGAAATAGCAGTTTTAATGAATCAATGGGATGAAGTTTCATTCCTGGATGATAATGAAGACCTAACTAACACAATAGGCAATACCAGTAAGTACGAGTTGTTTTTGAATCGCTATCAATATGCTTTTTCAGCATTCGGAGATAACCGATTAAGAACGGAATGGAACAGTCGATTAAAAGTTGCTGGATACTCAATCCCGACTTTAGTTCATCCAAATGCGATAATTAGTTCTCAAAGTAGTATTGATGAAGGTACAGTAGTTATGCCTGGTGCAATTATCAACTGTGATTCTTCAATAGGAAAACACTGCATAATAAATACTGCGGTAAGTGTGGATCACGATTGTACAATCAATAATTCTGTACATTTATCACCTGGGGTGAGGTTAGGAGGCTCCGTATCAGTAGACGAGTTTAGTTGGATTGGCTTAGGAGCAAAAGTAATTAATAATGTTAGCATTGGGAGAGGAGTAATTATCGCAGCTGGGAGCGTAGTTACTAAAAATATTCCCAATTATGTAATGGCGGCGGGGGTACCTGCCAAAATAAAAAAGCAACTTGGAGTGTGAATAAATTTTGAGTCAAGTCATTCCATTATCTGTACCTAATCTTTCGTTAGACATACTAGAGAATTTGAGAGAAACTATTGAAACAGGCTGGGTCTCAACCGGCGGGCGTTTCATTGAAGAGTTTGAAAAAAAAGTAGCAGCTTATGTTGGCACTGAAAGAGCGGTGTCGTGCCAAAGTGGAACAGCCGGGCTTCATCTTGCATTGAAGGTGCTTGGAGTGGAATACGGTGACGAAGTCATCGTCCCGACATTAACCTTTATAGCTGCAGTTAATCCGGTGAAATATCTTGGAGCAGAGCCAGTTTTTATGGACTGTGACGATACTTTAAATTTAGATGTGAATAAATTGGAAGCCTTTTTGGAAGAAGAATGTCAGTTTACAGATGGTACAGTAATTAATAAATCCACAGGGAAAAAAATTAAGGCAATAATTGTTGTTCATGTTTTTGGAAATCCAGCTAGTATGGAACGATTAATGGAAATTAAAGAAAAATATAATCTAAAGTTGCTTGAAGATGCTACGGAAGCTTTGGGGTCATATTATAAAGATGGAACATTCGCTTATCGTCATTGCGGAACAATCGGTGATATAGGGGTATATTCATTTAACGCAAATAAAATTATAACAACCGGTGGAGGAGGGATGATCGTATCTAATAATGGAGAACTATTAGAAGAGATATCCTTTCTTTCTGTCCAAGCAAAAACAGACCCTCTTTATTTTACACATGATGAAGTGGGATACAATTATAGAATGACGAACATTCAAGCTGCATTTGGCACACATCAGATTGACCAATTAGAAAGTTTTATTGATACAAAAATCAATAATTATAACCTCTACAGTAATGGAATAGAGCATATTGAGGGCTTGGGGCTATTATCGTTTAGAAAGGACACAAGAGCAAACCATTGGTTTTATTCATTAATAGTAGAGGAACAGTATAAGGTCAACAGAGATGAATTACTAATTCAATTGAATAATTTTGGGATACAAACTAGACCTCTATGGGGATTGATACATAAACAGAAGCCTTACTGCGCTAATCAGTCTTATAGGATTGAAAATGCTATCTTCTATGAAGAAAGGCTATTAAACATTCCATGCAGTAGCAATTTGAAACAGGAACAAGTAATGGAAGTTTTAAAAAGGTTGGGAGATTAAAATGGGAATAATTAGTTTTATTTTCTGGATAAGCTTGTTTCTTATTTTTTATTGTTTTATAGGTTATCCCGTTTCTCTATGGTTAATAAAGAATTGTATTAGAAATAAGAAAGCGGTGGCTAACGCCCAATCTAAACCATCTGTCACAATAATAATTCCAGCTCACAATGAAGAAACAGTTATCGAAAATAAGTTGATAAACTTAATCAACTTGAACTATCCTGCAGAATTAGTTGAAATAATTATTGCTTCTGATAATAGTACAGATAAAACAAATGAAATTGTAACCAGTTTTATTGAAAATAATCGGAATCATATTATAAAGTTGTATAAAGTTCAGCAAAGAAAAGGAAAAACTAATGCTCAAAATGAAGCAGTTAAAATAGCTAAAGGCGAGATTTTGGTATTTAGCGATGCTAATGCGATGTTAGATAGTGAAGCTGTAAATTACCTTGTTTCTTCATTCATATCAAAGGATATTGTATATGTTACAGGAAGATTGCAATATGTAAATAATTTAGAGTTTGCATCAAGTAATACTGAAAATAATTATTGGCAATATGATTTGTTTATGAGACAAATAGAGTCTGATATTCAAACGATTACAGCTGGTAATGGAGCAATATATGCAATAAGAAGAATTGATTATGTGGATTTTAATCCTATCGCTTGTCATGATTCTGCCATGCCTATTTTTGCAGGTATTAATCAGAAAAGAGCTATTTATAATTCAAATGCGGTTGCCTATGAGAAGGCAGGAGAAACTTCTGGAGATGAATTCAAAAGAAAGGTAAGAATGAATCGAGAGATTCTGACTTTCATTTTTGGAAACATAAAAAAATATAATGTTTTTAAAAATGGTTGGTTTAGTTATTTCTACTTAGGGCACAGGACTCTCAGATATTCATTGTTTCTTTTTCACTTAAGTGCATTGATTACGAATCTGATTTTGAGTATAGAAAACAAATTTTATTTAATTACTTTTGTGTTGCAAATTTTGTTTTATTTCCTTGCAGGATGTAAATTGATATTTGGATTCAATCACAAAATATTTTATTATCCGTATTATTATACTATGACTATAGCGGCTCAATTAGTGGGTGCAATGAGACAAATTAGTGGAAGATCAAAACCCTTTTGGGACAAAGCTGAAACTACAAGATAAAGGTGGATTTAAAATGAATATAGGAGTAATAGGGACTGGCTATGTAGGGTTAGTTCAGGGAGTTATACTGGCGGAGTTTGGTATGAATGTAATTTGTATGGATGTAGCTGAAGAGAAAATTATTCAATTAAAAAGAGGTGAACTACCTATATATGAACCTGGATTAAAGGAGTTGATGGATAAAAACTTTAAAGAGAAAAGATTACATTTCACTACAGATATCCAGGAAACTGTTTCAAAAAGTGATGTTATTTTTATTGCGGTTGGTACTCCACCAAAAGATGATGGAAGTGCAGACCTAAAATATGTACTACAAGCTGCGACAGATATTGCAATCCATATGAATGACTACAAAGTGATTGTCAACAAATCTACAGTTCCTGTAGGGACAGGTGAAATGGTCAATAATACTATTTCTCGAATTTTGAGTGAGCGAGAAAAAGACATACCATATGAAGTTGTATCTAATCCAGAGTTTTTAAGAGAAGGAAAAGCAGTTCAGGATTGCTTAAAACCTGATAGAGTCGTTATAGGAACTGACTCCGATAAAGCAAGAGCAACTATGAAAAGCGTCTATGATGTATTGTATATAAATCAAACCCCTTTTGTTTTCACAAATATTGAAACAGCTGAACTAATAAAATATGCATCAAATGCTTTTCTCGCAGTAAAAATCAGTTTTATTAATGAGATGGCATTATTGGCCGAGAAAGTTGGGGCTAATGTTCAAGAGGTTGCTAGGGCAATGGGGATGGATGGGAGAATTTCTCCTAAATTTTTACACGCTGGACCGGGTTACGGAGGTTCCTGTTTCCCTAAGGATACTAAGGCTATTGCAGATATTGGAAGAAAAAATGATGAAGAAATGTTGGTTATAGAAGCGGCTATTAAAGCTAATGAGAAACAGAAGATAAAAATGGTACATAAAATTGTTAACAATATGAGTATTGATGGACGACTTGATGGTAAAATTATTGGAGTCTTGGGTTTATCTTTTAAACCAGAAACTGACGATATGAGGGATGCACCGTCTATTGATATTATTGAAGGATTGATTAAAGCGGGAGCTAAAATACAAGCATATTGTCCTCAAGGTATGAAAGAAGCAAAATGGAGACTTGAACATCTAGGTAATAATATTAAATATATGAATGATGAGTATGAAGTTTCTAAGGATGCAGAGGCGATAGTAATTATGACTGAATGGCATCAATTTAGAGGGATGAATTTGAGTAAAATTAGAGAAAATATGAATGGGAATTATTTTTTTGATCTACGTAATATATACTCTAAAAGAGAAAGGAAACTAGATGATTTTATCTATATTGGGGTAGGTAATTAATGAAGAAAGTCATATTTTTAGATAGTAGCTATCCAATTAATAGTAGGAATGAAAGAATTATTAAAGTGATTAATAAAGATCATCATGTTAAAGTGATTACTTGGAATAGAACAAAAGACACAATTACTAATACTGATTATCAAATATTTAATAGAATTGCACCATATGGTAGTCGATTCAAAAAACTTAAGTATATGTTTCAATATTATAGTTTCATAAAAAAAGAAATACTTTCATTTAAACCTGAAATAGTAATTGCATCTAATTGGGATATGTTATTTCTGGCTTCATTTATTAAGAAGAAATTTCATTTTAATTTAATATATGAAAATAGAGATATGATTAGTACAAGTAATTCTCTAGTTAAGTATTCACTTGAGGCCATTGAAAGAATAAGCCTTAAAAATGTTGATAGTATGATTTTAGCATCACGATTTTTTGAAGATAAATATCCGTGTTTCAAAAGGAAAATAATTGTACTGGAAAACAAAATTCCGAGATTCCTCCCAAAATATGAGAACACAGAATCTGTTGTTTTTAGAATTTCATTTATTGGCGCGGTTAGATTTTTTGATATTTTAAAAAATTTATTAGAAGCTACTAAAGACTTAAGTAATGTTGAGATAAAAATTCATGGCAGCGGAGCTGATAATGAACGCTTAATAAAATACGTAAAAGATTGTAATTTTCCGAATGTAGTTATAACTGGGCAATTTAATTATAATTTAATAGGGGAATTATACGCTAATACTGACTTGGTGTGGTCTGTATATCCTAATACAGAAAATAGTAATAAGAAGTTTGTAATGCCAAATAAATATTTTGAGTCAATTTATTTTGAGACCCCAGGAATTTTCCCCAATTCAACTAAGGCAGGTGAATTGGTTGAGGAGCAAAATATCGGGTATACTGTGAATCCATATGACAAAAATGAAATAAAGGCTAAAATATTACATATATTAAATGATAGATCTGACTTATCTACTAAAGTTTCTAAAATGAGGAATTACAAAGAAAGTATTTTCTTTGAAGATGATTCTGAAAAGTTAAAAGAATTAATAAGTGAAGGATGAAGCTGTATTATGCAAGTAAATTTTATTAATATGGTGTTATTATGAGCACACTGAAATCTAACAAAATTATACTAGCTTTATTAACTATTTTAGCAATAATGATTCCTTTTATATCTGTTTTATCAAGTATGATTCTAGGTAGTACTGTTAGTATAGTTAGGGATGGATTAATTACTTTTTTAATTTTGTTTTTGCTTGCTAGTGTACTAAAACAAAAGAGCGTAAAATTGTCAATTTCTAATCTTCTATTATTATCTTTTATTATTTATGGACTTTTTCATGTTTTTATATCTATTTTAGATCCTATAACATCTTTTTTAAAATTCCGTTTAGTCTTTTTCTATCCATTAATTTCATTATTAGTAATTATTTACTTTAAGAATAATAAATATAACTCAAACAACAATTTTCAATTTTTTAAAAGAATTTTTGTAATTCAAGGGTATATAATTTTGTTTTTTTCAGTTTTAGAATTGCTATTGGGAGATCGATTATTAATCATTTTATATCAAAATGATTTTGTAAATATTCATAGAGATTTATTGGGGCAAACTGGAATTCGTTTAGTTTCACTTTTATATAATCCAATTAATTTGGGTTTTTTTCTGAATATATTTCTAGCATTTATACTCTTTAATAAAAGTAAAAATTATATATTCTTTCTAGTGAAATTGGTTACCATTTTTTATACGTTGGCTGTTATTCTTTTAACATTTTCTAGAATGTCATATATTGTTGCTGCTATAACGGTTTTAATATATGTGTTTTATTCTAGGAGATATTTCTTTACTATTCGTTCTATCACTGTAGGTGTTGCCATTCTATTTTTTTTATCAGTGGTTTTTCAAATGTTGCCTGAAAACAATATTGAAAATATAAAGACAAGGTTTGGTCATATTGAGGGTAATTATGTGAAAGAAAATGTTAGGTTAGATAATTGGAATCAATACATTACAACTGTTCTTTCAGAAGGTGGATTATTTTATTTTTGGGGTTCAGGATTGGGAACTTCAAACTCGGATTCAAAGTATCAATCGGATAAAGTGATGAGAGTAGAGAATTCTTATATATCTTTCTTCGGAGAGTTGGGATTGCTTGGCCTTATTTTTTTCATATATTTTTTAGTAAGGACTATTAAGAATATTATCATTAGAAGTAAAGATAATTTAGTTGAAGCCCGGATATTATTTCTGATCATGCTTATGTTTATTATATGCGGCTTTGCTAATGACATATTTCATAACAATCCATTTTCTTTTTATTTCTGGTGTCTTTATTTTCACCTTGAAATAGCATGTAATAGTAGTAACAAAAAATTAGAAACTGGAGTAAATCATGAAAAAAATAGTGTACTTGAGTGATGTTGACATTTCCAGCCCAGGTGGGGCACAAGAATCTATGAAAATATTGCTTAATGAATTGTCAAACCAATATGATTTTTACTTAATAACGCCTAGCGGGACAAAAATAAATGAAAATCATTATGTTCTAAATAGATATGAGAATTTTATAGTTAGGGGTAAAAAAATCATTGATTTAATAATGATGTCAAGAGATATCTCAAAAGCAATTAAAAAAATTAAACCAGATATAATTCATATCCAAATGCCATCAACCCTTGTAGTTATGAATATTCTGATTAGTTTAAAACTGATTCGCAATGTTAAAATAGTCTATACTGATAGAGGAGTTTATGGATTATATGGTAAAGTTACAACTTTCTCCATTAATAGCTTAATCAATAAAGCTAATAAAATAATAACAACTACTAACCATAATTTGTTGAATTACAAAAAAACATATAAAAAATTCCATGAAAATTCTGGTAAGTTTGAAGTAATATATAATACTGCTGGAAAATCCTTTGATATTTATACCGATGAAAAAAGACAATTAATTAGAGAAAAATATAAAATTGAAGATGATAGAACAGTGATTGGTTTTTGTGGTAGATTTAGTCCTCAAAAAGATTGGGCACTGGCAACGGAAATAATTGAAAAATGTAGCAATGAATTCAATGATTATGTATATATGCTAGTTATAGGAACAGATGGAACGCAAAAAAATATGGATGAAGTTATAAAATATTGTGAGGATTTGAAGGGGAAAATCGGAGAAGATAAAGTTAAAATATATATTAATCTTAATATTAATGAGGTTGAGGAAGTTTATTATGCAATGGATTGTTTTATTTTGACATCAAAATGGGAATCCTTTGGAAGGACTGCTGTAGAAGCGATGGCGAGGAAAAATATAGTGATAGGACGAAATGTTGATGGGCTATCTGAAGTTATTGGGAATAGTGAATATTTATATTCACATTCAGATGAGCTTTTAAATATTTTAAGATCAAAAATGTGTAACTATAAAGAAATTTTGAAAACTAAGGAACTTTTTTATAAACGTTATCATAATTATTTTGGGTATAGGAGTAATATTAAAGCATACAATAATTTATATGAAAAAATTTAGATTTCTATTAAATTTGACCTTTAAACATACCAAAAGACCCTCAGGAGTTTAACTATGTCAAAAAAAATTGCAAATGCTGCCATATTAATAACACTAATTACTCTTCTGAGTAAGTTTACAGGTTTTTTTAGGGATATTGTTTTAGCTAACAAATATGGTACAACAGTTAACTCCGATGCATTTATTATGGCTCAATCAATTGTTGGTGTTTTTACAGGTCTAATACTATCTGCATTAGGCACAACTTTTATTCCTATTATGGCAGATTATCTACAAAAAAACAAAAAGCAAGAGACAAATAATTTTTTAAGTGTTATTTATACAATAACTTTAAGTCTAACAATTATTCTTTGTATTTTAGGATTTGTTTATACCAGTGAGCTTGTGAACTTATTTGCACCCAATTTTACTACTGAAGCGCATGTCTTAACGGTCCAATTGACTCAAATACTGTTACCTGTGATTGTATTAACTGCTATTGTAACGTTAAGTAGCTCAAAATTACAAAGTCATGGGAGTTTTCTTGTTCCTGCTACTATTGGCTTTCCAATGAATTTCATTATGATTATCACCATGTTCTTCTTCACAGAATCATTTGGAATATCAGGAGTTGCAGTAGCTTTTGTTTTAGGAACATTATTGCAAATTATTTTACAGTACCCATTCACAAAAAAGTTAGGTTATAGATTTAAAGTCAATTTTGATATTAATAACGAAGGTCTTAGAAAAGTTGGGATCCTAATTGTGCCAATATTGATTGGTTCAGGCATTCAGCAGATCAATACTATGGTTAACCAAATAATGGCCTCGGGACTTGAAGAAGGTAGTATCGCAGCACTTAATTTTTCTAATCGTTTGAGCTTATTCATAATAGGCTTACTTTCTGCAGCAATCGTTTCTGTTTTTTACACATCAATGTCAAAATATTTTTCTGCAGGGCAAGATGAACTTTTTAAAAGGATGTTAAAGAATACTATAAATATTTCCGTAATCATTATTTTACCTGCATCTGTAGGATTTATAGTTCTTCGTCTTCCAATTGTAAAGTTAATTTTTGAAAGAGGAATGTTTGACAGTACAGCAAGCGAAATGACAGCAGTGGCATTACTATTTTATACAATAGGATTAATCGGTTTCTTGTTAAGAAATGTATTGAGTCGAGCTTTTTATGCAATAAAAGATACAAAAACTGCTATGATAAACGGCTCTATTGCAGTAATTCTAAATATAATTTTTTCGCTTGTTTTAGCGCCTTATATGGGTTTAGGCGGTTTGGCTCTTGCTACATCA
This sequence comes from Paenibacillus pinihumi DSM 23905 = JCM 16419, assembly GCF_000422505.1. Classification (GTDB taxonomy): domain Bacteria; phylum Bacillota; class Bacilli; order Paenibacillales; family Paenibacillaceae; genus Paenibacillus_D; species Paenibacillus_D pinihumi. The sequence continues at coordinate 153,714 of NZ_AULX01000012.1, forward strand.
TTATCAGGAATAATAGGGACTCTGTTGCTAATGTTTAACCTTCAAAACAAAATTGGTGCATTTGGACTAAAGGAAATATTTTATACCTTTTTGAAAGTGTCATTTTTAAGTGTTATTATGGGCTTTATTGTTCATTACTGTTACGAATTTACCTATTCTTTAATTCCTTCAAACTTATTATCCGTTACTTTGAGTATATTAATAGGATTTTTAATGTATTTAGTTGGAATAATTATATTTAAAATTGAAGAAATTAATATTTTGAAAAAAATAATTGATAAGCGTTTATCAAGAAGTTAGAAGAAGGAGGACTTTCCCGTGAAAGTACGCAAAGCCATAATCCCAGCAGCCGGCCTAGGAACTCGCTTCCTGCCGGCTACCAAAGCGCAGCCAAAGGAAATGCTGCCGATCGTAGATAAACCGACCCTTCAATATATTATTGAAGAGGCGGTTGAATCCGGAATTGAAGAAATACTGGTAATCACGGGGAGAAATAAGAAATCCATCGAAGACCATTTCGACAAGTCCGTAGAACTGGAACTTGAACTGGAATCCAAAGGGAAGCATGATCTCCTTGAAGAAGTCCAAAAAATCTCGAACATGGTCAATATTCATTACATTAGACAAAAGGAACCCAGAGGGCTTGGACATGCCATCTATTGCGCAAAAAGCTTTATCGGCAATGAGCCCTTTGCTGTCCTTCTTGGCGACGATATTGTCTACGCGGACAAACCGTGTTTAAGACAGATGATTGAGGTTTATGAAGAGTACAAGACTTCCGTTCTTGGGGTTCAAGCGGTTCCGCTTCAGGATGTTAGTAAATATGGAGTGCTGGAAGGCAAGCATATTGAAGACCGCGTGTACAAGGTCAAAAACCTCATTGAAAAACCTCTTATGGAAGAAGCTCCGTCCAATATAGCCATCCTGGGCAGATACATAATCAATCCCGCAATCTTTGATATTCTCGAAACTACCGCACCCGGCAAGGGCGGGGAAATCCAACTGACAGATGCACTTCAAGAGCTTTCGCATAAAGAAGCCATGTATGCATATAAGTTTGAAGGCCGCAGATATGATGTTGGTGACAAACAAGGCTTCCTTGAAGCAACAGTAGAGTTTGCCCTGCGCCGCGAAGATCTGAGAGACGAATTTTTGCAATATTTGCTGAAACTTGCCGAGAGAGAGGCAGGCCAGGCATTTGAAGAAGTTGCCATTAGCGCAACTAAACACCCCTAAAAAGCGTCTAAATATAGTGAATTCCATAATTAGGAGGGTGATATGGAAAAACAATCTCTTCAGCCCAATAAGCGCCAATCTTCGACAAAGAAGGTGTGGAGTGCGGCTATTATTGTGCTTGCAGTTGGCATCACGGTTGGAAGCTTATATTGGAGTGAAGGCAAACAAAAGGTCGCTTCTCCGCTACTAAGTGCAGATGAAAAGCTAAATAATCAAAATCAGGAGAAAATTTTTGAACCTGTGAATCAGCAATCTGAAAATCAGCTAAAAGATCAGCCTGATACAGGACATTTATCTCCAACTAACTCACCAAGTAACGATGTTCATTCCTCTGACACTAAACAGCCAGAAAATCAGTTTACAAATGAAGTGCCGCCACAAGTCAAAGATGATGATCAAAATCAGGGGCAGATTAATTCATCTAACTCTGCACATTCCAACCCTAATGCCCCAGCAACAGGAACTAAATCTTCTGACACATCCGATTCAGGAGTATCTTCAACCAGTAACGATTCCTCGACCTCTGTAACGGATGCAGAGAAGCAGGGTGTCATTGCGCAACACAGAAAGAAGCTTACAGCACTAAAGTCCAGTTGTAAGTCAAGTGTCAACAACTTGATCGGTCAGGCTAAGGAGAGCATTAAGCAGGCACAAAAAGATGGTGACGAGGATGCTGCTAACAGTGCAAAAAAGAAGTTGCTTGTCTCTGTCATTAGTGCTGAAGGAAGCTGTGAAGGTACGTTTAATGAAATTGTCGCCAATGCCCGGGACGAGTTTCAGGAGAGGCACATTTCTACCGGTGTCATTGATGCGTGGAAGCAAGAGTACAATGAGACCCGTCAGGATAGCTACAATGATGCTTTGGAACAATTAAAATCGATGTTTAACTAACGCTCTTGTAGTGAATTGGATGTTACTCATCCTACATATTTATGAAAAGAGGTATCCCATGTCTAAAACGAAAATGAAAGTCGTTGCTTTACTCATTGCCTTGATGCTAGTCATTCCGACTATGGCTGCTGCCGCGGCGCCAGCTGTGGTTGCTACAAAGTCTGTTGAAGTACAGATGGTGTTTGACGGAAAAACATTGAAGCTGCCTGACGGCCAATTTGTATTTATGCTAAAAGGAACGACTTATGTGCCAGTTCGCTTTGTCTCCTACGCTCTTCAGAAAAATGTAAACTGGGATAATGCCAAGTCAACGGTTTCGGTCAGCAATCCTTCAAAGGAGGAGCAGGCTCGGCTTCAACAATATCTCGCAGCCCTGACAGCAAAGGATGGCGAAAATGCATCCAAAGTGGGGATTTCTAAAAGGCTGGTAGAAAAGCAAGCCAAATTCATATTTAATGGCAAGGAAATGAAACTTCCAGTTGGACAATCTGCGTATATCCTGGATGGTTCTTTATATGTTCCTGTCCGTTTTATGTCTGAGTCCTCTGGCATTCAAATCACTTGGAACCAAAAGGATAACAAGATATCGGCTAAATCCTCCCGACCTCAAGCTGAAAATCCTAATGGCGGAAATACTACACCAACAAATCCGACGAATCCATCTACAGGAAATGGCGGGTCAGGCAATTCTGGCGGCACAACTAATCCAGGTGGAGGCGGCAATCCTGGTGGCAATAATGGTGGTAATAATCAGCCAAACAAACCAAGCTACGAATCTATTACAGCGAATGCTCAATCTCAACTTGAAGCTCTGGAAACAAGCTGTAAGAATAGCATGATGGCTATCGCGGGCGACCTTATTGCAAAAAAGATTACAAAAGAAGAAGCCTTGAACAGGGGCCAGGCAAAGTTGGATGAGTGTACGACCAAGTTTGAAAATATCTTGAGCTCAGTTGAATCACAGCTTACTAGCAATGGTTATAGTACAGATATTCTCCAACAATATCGGGATACTTTTGAAAAGCAAGTCAAAGACGGCAAAGAAGTTTTAGAAGGCATGACAGGCTAATGCTTGTTTCTGGTAACAGTCTGATAGTTTTTTATTTATAAGCATCATTTTTAAGCTTGAAAAGCGCTATTTGATCTGGCGCTTTTCAAGCTTTTTTTGATTAGCTGTAATTTACAAAATCATATTGGTAAAATTAACCTTTTCATGCTACTATGTTCACATATGGTTCTTTTCTACTAAATTTTCCAAGTAGATAAGCACTTGGTACAAGAGAGCATATAAGGGAGAGGTACACATTGAGGAGAACGAGATTATGGTCTGCAAGCATGCTTATTATGCTGGCAATGCTGGCGGGCAGTATACCGCTGCACGCAGCCGAAGCCAGCGATATTCGCGGCCACTGGGCTGAGAAAGCATTAAAAGAATGGCTGGATAGAGGCTGGCTGACGGGGTACAAAGACGGGACTGTCAAGCCTAATAAAGAAGTAAGCCGTGCAGAGCTCGCCGCTCTGATTAACAAAGCTTTTGAATTAAAGGGAGCAAGTGACGCAAAGTTCTCAGATTTGCCGTCGACTCACTGGGCGAAGAATGCAATTGCCACTGCGATTGCAAATGGTTACCTGAGTGGTACTGGCGGAGATAAGGTATCCCCGGACCGCCCGGCGGCACGCCAGGAGACTGCTGTTATGTTGGCCAAGCTTCTTCAAAATGGGGAGAATAAGACTGCTGAGCTTCCTGCATTCAAGGATCGGGAGCAAATTGCAAGCTGGAGCCGCAGCTCCGTTGCATATCTGATCAGTCAAAACATTATGAAGGGCGATACGTCCAATCAATTTCGTCCAGCTGCGCCTCTAACCCGCGCCGAGGCCGTTGTTGCGATTAGCAATGCGCTTGATGTATATGCGGCAAACAAAAATGTGGTCTATACCAAGAAGGGGACGTACGGTCCAAAAGAAGGAACACTGACCATACCCGGTAATGCTACGATCAAGAGTGCATCGGTAACGTTGCAAAATGTAATTATAAAGGGCGATTTGCTTATTTCGGAAGAAGTAGGCGAAGGGGATGCCAGCCTGGTCAATGTAACCGTACATGGTGCAACAACAATCAAAGGTGGCGGACCGAACTCCATCCACGTACAGGACTCCAATCTTGGTGCCGTTATTGTGAACAAGCAGGGCGGGCCACTTAGGCTGCATACCTCCGGTTTGACGATTGTTAGCAGGCTCATCCTGCAATCTCCAGCGAAAGTGGAGAATACAACCATATCGTTAGATGGTTTAAAAAAGATCGAAATTGATTCTATAATCCCTGCCAAGAGTGAGCTTCAATTCCAGGGAAGTTTTGGTCAGATTGACGTTCGTGGCGTAGGGATAAAGCTGAGTGCATCAAAAGGAACAATTGATCGTCTTGTCGTCGATAAGAATGCCAAAGACGGCACGTTTGAGCTGGACAAGACTGCAAGTCTGAATCGTGTGGAGCTGCATGCCAAATCTGCCTTCACGGGGGAAGGCAAAATCCAGTCCGCCCTAATTAGTAAAGAAGCTGAGAGCACCACCTTTAAGGTCAAACCGGTATTCATCGACAAAGGGAAATCCAACGCTGGTGGTGGTTTCTTCGGAGGTGGCGGCGGGGGAGGCGCGCCCGGGCCAAATCCCGGCAATGGTACAGAAACGGATGACAGCCGACTGAGCAATCTTGTTGTGAAAGATGGCACTTTGCTTCAACGCGGTGAGGGATACGAAATTATTGGTAAAGGATTTAAGGGGACAGTTAACAATTATGAAGTATCGGTCCCTGTAGACGAGCCGTCTCCCAGCCAGACGATCGAGTTTACGCCTGTGAAAAAGGACGCAGAGGTAAGCGTAATTGTGACCTACTCGGACGGCAGTGAGGAGATAATTCGCCCGCTTGCCGCAAGCTTCTACAGCTTGGATATTCCTCTAAAGCTCAAACAAAATGCCCATGTGTCCGTGGAGGTTAAAACGAACAAGCTTACCCGCTATAACATCTTTATGAAGAATGCTTCTATATTGAAAGAAGACATCAAGGTGCTAACTGCCCATTATTATTATCCCGATGGTACTTTGTTCTACAGATATTATTTAATGAGCGAAAGGTTTAATACCGGAGATCAGGTTACCGTTACTCACAATGGTCAAACGATTGCAACTTGCCCTGTTTATTACGGCTTCTTGGATTGTCAGCTGCAACTGCAGCAGAGTCAAGGGGAAGTTCAGTTAGATATGTCGATTGTAAAGTATAATGGGGAGAAGCTTAATGTTTCCTATGTATATCAGGCGCAACGGTTAGCAAAACTCAGCCAGAATGCTGACCTGGGCATTAAGCCTCTTACCAGAGATGAGCTTGCAAGGAATACCGATGCGGGCTCTGGCTACAAACCGGTAAGCGGAGTTAAATTCCAATGGGATAGCCGCAAAACGGATTTTATTCCACAAGAGGCCCAGTATTACTCCATTTCCACTTTTGGAACACAGGGCGAAAATCCTCAATCATATGTCCCTACAATCGATGATGCAAAGGTGCTGCCTAATCTGATGTATCGTCTGGCTCCTGTAGATACCGAGGTTAATCCCGAGTTGAGCGGTCAAGAACTGACATTGTGGAATAATGGGGATTCCAAAGTTATATATGATCGGTATGCGTATGTGTACTTCTACGACAAAGACAGGCAGCCGCTCGGTTATGTCGTTCAACTGGTTCAATTTAATCAGAACAATGTCCCTGAGGGCTTCAAAGCTATCCGTAATACACAGGACGAGCAAGATTATGACGAAGATATGGATGCCAGCCTGGAACATTTTGAATTAGAGGGCTTTACTTTGTCAGATACTAATGGAAACCCTAAGCCATTTGACCCAGAAGTAACCGTGTACTATGTACCGGTGACAGACTCTAAGGGGTTTAAGTCCATTCCTGTAAAACTAAATGCTAAGTCCCCCAAGGCAAGCGTGAGTTATAGGATAGATTATGGGGAATCCTGGTCAGAAGTAACAAAGGTAAATACCAATGAGTTTCAAATCGGATTTGATTCTCAGATGCCGTCTCTGCCGTTTTCTATTGAATTTAGGGTCGATACGGAGTTTGCGCAACGGAATTATATAGTCGTATTTATGTACACCTATGATTTTCAACTGGTAACCCATATCGGCATTTCGTATTATCCTTCCCCTGGGACAGGGGAGATCAGGCCGACTTATTTTTTCACCAGTGCCTTCTTTAATCCCGAAGATATAATTTTAATTTACAAAAATGAAAATGATCAGGAACCGCTCTATAGCTGTAAGCAGTGGCAATGCTTGTTGCCACAGGAATTGCTGAATCCGGGAGGCCCCGGGACCTTCTATGTATCTATAGAGAGAAATGGCGTGAAGGAAGCGAAGCGGGCTTATGCGTATGATTTAACTCCGTTACAGCGTATAAGTTCTGATCAGATATCATTGAAGAGATTGACGAAGGATGAGATTGAGCAGCATAACCTTCCAATAAATTTGTTTTGGGACCGTGTATTATGGTACGGATGGCAAATCAGTTGGAGCCGGGATAAGGAGCCCAGTCCGCTCCTTTGGCAAGCCCACTATTATTCCATTCATAGCCGTCCTATATTTACAGCCACTAAAGAACCGTATCCTGTAACGGTACAGGAGACGAAGGCCACAGGCAAAATTCAGGACGGCCAGTTTCAAACGGATCATCTTTACCAGAACCCGGCCCCTGATGCACCGAATTTGTTTATCTATGTCATCTTCTACGACGCTCAGAGGAAGCCGATAGGCTATGTTGTTCAGCGCCAGGATTTTGATCCTGCTTACTCCTACCTGCAAGAGAGATATAACGGAGGACCAGGCCCTTGGCTGCCGATCATAGAACAAGAAACCCCGGACTCACCATTTGAGCCGGTTCAGCCTGCAGAAGAAAGCTAATCTTAACCCCATATTCAGCAACCCCCTCCATTCCGGCAGGGGGTTGCTCTCATTCTCTTCTGTCCACCCCGTCTTTCCTCACAAAAAATTGATACCTTACTCCCAATTTGCATTTGCGTTCGCCGCTGAACGCTGAACGCTCTTTTTCATGTGTTATAATCGAACGTATGATTCGTTTTTTTAAAATGTTAGACAGGCGGTGGAATCATGAAATTTTCCAAGGCAAGTTTGGCAGTCGGGGGCTTCCTGCTGCTTCTGGTCGGGGTATGGGTTGCCATTCAAGTCAATACGCCCCGTCCAACCGTACATACCTCTGATTTGGGCATGGTAGTCAAGCCATCAGAGGGCGCAGAAGAAGCCGTGTATTTGCTCGATAAGCTGCCTTTTGTACAGGAAGAGGTCCAGAAGATCTTTGTGCAGTCAATCAATTCAGATCAGGCCGTGGAAGTGCCGGATGAACGGAAGTATGTCATACTGCAAAACTTGGCCTGGCTTAATATGGAGGATGCAGCGGCTGGTGCTGTATCGCCGGAGGAGAAAGAAGAGGCCCGATTGCGTTTTCAGGTCAAAAATGAAACCTATGAATACCTGTATAACCTGAAAAGCAACACGATTGAAGCAGACGGCAAAGCCTATTATGCTGATGATCAGGTGTATCTGCTCGTGAATGAGCTCTTGGAACCGGCCAGCGGGCTGGGGGAGTTGGAGAGTCTGCTGGAGAAGTCAAAGCTGGAGCTCGAGAAACAGGATGCTCCACTTAATGAGAAACCCAAGTATGATGCCAAACGGCTGGTTGTCGGAGAAAAAAACTTTGGGCAATGGGAGAAAGAGCTGCAGAGCAGGAAGCCGGATGCCAAAACGCCTTTTTATTCTGATGAAATCGGACAAATCCAATATATCCAATATTACGATGAGGGAATTTATGAACTGAATTCGCTCCTTATATTCAAGGACGAACGGCACAAGACGCCGGATGGTATCCATAACGGCATGTCCAAACAGCAGGTAATGGATAAACTGGGCAAGCCTAATTTGGAGACCTCAACGCTCTGGGGATATTTGACGGATGATTATCTTTCCCTTTTCTTGTACTTCAATGACGATAAGCTCGCATTCATGGCACTCCCGGTGCCAACGTAACACTTCTTCCAGGCAGATTGAAGGAACTGCAAACAGGATGACGAATATGGACTGAGTGTGATCATATACATATGAACGCTAACGAAAAGATCGATCCGGAAGGGGATTTATTCAGATGTCTGTTATCCAATTATGGCCCGGGGAGCTGCCCTATGCGCAAGAGCATGTGCAGGAGGAGCGTCCTGTCTTGACACCCTATCTGCTGGAGGCTTCGGAAGAAGAACAGCGGGCGGCAATTATTGTATGTCCGGGAGGCGGTTACGGTTTTCGGGCAGAACATGAGGGACCGCCAGTGGCAGAATGGCTGAACCGGATTGGAATCTCTGCCTTTGTCCTGGATTACCGGATCACTCCTTCCAAGCATCCTGCTCCGCTGGAAGACGCCCGGCAGGCGGTTCGTATCGTGCGGGAGCGAGCGCTCGAGTGGGGCATCGATCCGTCCCGCATTGGCATCCTGGGGTTCTCCGCGGGTGGACATCTTGCAGCTTCGGCCAGCGTTTTGTTCCATCAGGGGGACCCCGGTTCCGCAGATCCGCTATTGCGTCAGTCCTCGCGTCCCGACCTTGCTGTGCTTTGCTACCCGGTTATTACGATGCTGCCGGAGTTCGGGCATCAGGGTTCAACTGCCAACCTGCTGGGTGAGGAAGCATCAGAAGAACAGATTCGGGGCATGAGTCTGGAGCTGCATGTGAGCGCCCAGACCCCGCCGGCTTTTATCTGGCATACATCTGACGATGATGCCGTGCCTGTGGAAAACTCACTTTATTTTGCAGCATCACTGCGTCGGCATGGTGTGCCTTTTGAACTGCATAGCTATGAGAGTGGTCATCATGGTGTCGGACTGGCCGAAGGTCATCCGTATGCAGAACCTTGGACAGCGGCGTGTGAACGCTGGCTTCGCCTGCAAGGATTTTGAGAATGTGATATCTTAAGTTATAAAGCACAGTTCTAATACAGTTAAGTTATGCGAGGTCGATAACACATGATTCAGATCGGACTGACCGGGTGGGGGGATCACACCTCACTGTATCCGGATCGGGAAGCTGCTGCAAACAAGCTGAAGACCTATAATGAATGGTTCGAGACTGTAGAGCTGGACAGTATGTTTTATGCTGTACAGCCTCTGAAAAACATGCAGAAATGGACCGACGACACTTCGTCATCTTTTCGTTTTCTTGTGAAGGCTTATCAAGGGATGACGGGCCATTCCCGGGGCAAAATTCCGTTTGATTCAGAAGAAGCCATGTATCAGGCATTTCACTTGTCCTTGCAGACAATGTTGGAGGCTGGCAAGCTCGAAGCGGTCCTCTTCCAGTACCCGCCCTGGTTTGATTGCAGACGGGAGCATGTGAATGCGCTGCGCGAGGCAAGACGGAGAATGGGAAAAGTCCCTTGTGCGCTTGAGTTCAGACACCGCAGCTGGTTCGAGCCGGAGATGCGTGAGCGGACACTGAGGTTTATGCGGGACGAGGGCTGGATTCATAGTATTTGTGATGAGCCCCAGACCGGGATCGGCTGTGTGCCTATTGTGGAGGAGACGACCCATTCGGAGCTGACTGTAGTCCGTTTTCATGGGCGTAATGAAAAGGGATGGCAGTCTTCGGGCCAGCCGAATTGGCGTGAGGTTCGCTATCTGTACAGATATAGCGAAGCGGAGCTAACGGAATGGGCGCAGCGGCTGGAGCGGCTCAAGGCACAGTCCGGCAAGCTGTGTGTCATCTTCAACAATAACTCTGGCGGAGATGCGGCAGATAACGGCAAGCAGTTGATGGCTATGCTTGGGCAATTGCCGCCGCGCGGCTCGTTTGCTGATGTGCTGCCCGGGCGAGAGAAGCCGGAACAGCTAAATTTATTCTGACAGATTTGTTAAGAAGCTAATACAGGATAATAGTTTATACTACTAAACTAATCGTTTTTTATACTAATTAAAATTAGTATAGCAATACATGGATTCAATCTATTAAAATCAACCAGCTGAGATGAGTGCATCTCGGCTATTTTTTATTGGCTCTATGTTTTATTTACAGTATATACCATAAAATAATGTCCCATAAATCATATTTTCAAATCTGCCGAAGCCAGAGGTATCAAAGATTGGAGAATCAATAAGGGAGTTAAAGTTTAATCATAAATAATTATAAAAAAATAGAAGAAGATGTCGTTTTACCACTTTCTGTATCGCCCAAGTTATTGTATAATATAAAGTAATACAAGAATAATTTTCCTAAAATTATTTAGGGGGAATTCATAACCGGGAGCGTATGAATGAAGACGTTACTTTATTTTTTATTCTCTAGTAGCGAATGGCTGGCAATGGTTATATTAACATTCGTTATGTTCAAGTTTCCATTGAGAGGTTACTGGGGACAGATAATTCTTACTGCTGCTGTAATGTCATTCTTATCTCACTTTTTGTTCCAGGTCATTGATCAACGTACGCTTGCCACTATATTACAACCGCCTGTTCTATTTCTGTTGTTTTGGCAGGTGTTTCGGGTCCATATTTTCTATTCAAGCTTGATGACGGTCTATGGATACATGGGATACTTGTTTGTTCAGCATTCTGTAATGACAATTTTTCTGTGGTTGGGTGTACCGTTGGAACAGTTAATCCCGAATACTTCACCGTTGTATGTATTACAGGCTTGTTCTATATTGATAGTTTTAATAGCTGCAGCCGTACTTTACAAGTTGCGTCTGGGTTATACCTTTGTACCTGACTTTGAGTATGCGCCTGTTACTTTGAAGGGAACCAACTTAGGGTTATTACTGCTTACAATTGTAGGCTATCTCCTAATAGCTATTTCAAATTTTGTTTCTTTTAGTAAAGGCACTCCAAAATTAATTATTCTCATTTCATTCGTTGCTCTTGGAGTTTTGCTGTATTATGCCCAGCGAAAGGAGTATGCTGATGCTGATGATTGAATCTTTGGCGGAAAAGCTGGCAGTCAAAATAAAAAAAACGAATGAGCAAGATACGGTAAGTATTGCTGTAATGAAGTATGCGCTCATTATTGTTATTAATTTTTTAATTCCTTATACTTCAGCTCTCATAATTGGCATAATTTCCGGTAAATTCTCTGAAACAGCACTTTCTGTACTTGCTCTTATTCTTGTGCGGGCAGTATCAGGAGGTTATCATTTTCAATCTTCTACCGTATGCAGTATTGTAACGATGCTCGTAGCGGCTGCTCCTCCTCATATACCTTTTCCGGAGGGGTGGAATCTATATATAACCGCGATTAGCTTTGTGATATTTGCCATCTTTGCTCCGGCAAATATCAAAGGCTATGCGAGAATGCCTGAAAAATACTTCCCGCTTATGAAAGTCATTTCTTTATTCATTGTGGGCAGTAACTTTATTTTTCAGGTGCCAGTCTTCACAATGATTTTCATAGTTCAAGCTCTGTCTCTATTATTTCCTAATAAGAGGGAGGTGAGAACATGAAGCAATTGATCGCTAAGCATGTATCAACTGTGTTGAATCGTATCGCAGCTTACTTTGCAGCTACTGCATCACCAGTTGCAGGTCATCGTCCTGAACTGCCTGAAGAATTGAAGTAGTAATGACGGAAAAGGGCTGCCATTGCGCAAGCGGGCAGCCCAAACCGATTTTCGGAGTGGTAGACTATGAAATTATATGTAACCAGAGACCCGAAAAATATGGGGGAACTGATCACCTTAGATATACATGATGTCCTATATATCGAAAATTCCGAGCGTACAGTCATCTTACATACGTCGGACGGTGAGTTTTATCCTCTGCTGCCAACACTCTCGACTTTCGAACATCATATGAAGCAGTTTGACTTTCACCGGCTGGATCGGACGAATCTGGTGAATATGAATAAGATTACAGATTTTGACGAGGATCGTTCACTCGTTTTTTTTCAAGAGTCAAAAACAAAAAACGGTAAATATGGGACGGTATCCAACAACTCGAAGAGAGTGGTAAAACGGAAATTGAAGGAGCACAATAAAGGTGGTGAATGACGAATTCCTGTCATGCTTTTTGATGCGGATTAATTACCAGATTGTGCCTGGCGAACACATAAACTCAGACATGCTATATATATCGTTTGGCCGCTGGCGACAAGTAGCGGTCTTTTCTCAATTCTCAAGATATTCCTCGTAATCGGCTTCTCTCCTTTTCTTATTATTCGTGCTCCGCATCATCTGCTTGAGCAGCCCCTCATATTTATTTGAATCTTCCTGTTATCCTCTTTGTGATTGTCATTCAAGACTCCTCCGTACAAATCCCTGTGTCCCTCCTTGACTCTCCCTCTTAGCAAAGGTTATACTAAACACATCTTAATTCAAGGAGAAAATTTATGGCCAGGGTAGTTCTTAACTAATCAAATTCCATATTATGAAGCACTGATCGCAATGGACCTATTGCTTTGAATAGCAAGGTTTGTTTGAATTTGCGTTGTTAGTCGCTTCGGAATTAGTTAAGAACAACGGATATAAACCAAACCTTGAGGGATACCTGTATATGTACCCACAATCCGTACTGTTTTTGAGTGCGGATTTTTTTGTTTTTATGGGGACTATCAGGTGGAGCGAAAAAGGGGCAGGGAATGACGTATGTTCATTCCCTGCCCTTTTTTCTATTTTCAAATCAGAAAGGAAGATGAAAATGGCACGGCATGAAAGCACAATCACCATGAACAAATTTGATTTCAACTATACACGGGGAGGTCTTCTATCATTAAATTCATTGAACAGATAAGTATACGGGTAAAGCTTCAAGAGGGTCCTGTTGTCATTGAGCAATTTCTGCTGGAATGTTATTTGAATCCGGGGATAGCCACCAAGGAGCTGGCGCGCAGAACGCTGATCCCGATCCCGCTGGCGACTGCGATTAAAAAGGAGCTGATCCGGGAAGGTATGCTCATGCAGGACCGGGGCGTCCGGTGTACCCTGTCAGGAGAAAATGCGATCGAAGAGCAGTGGGGCTACAGAGGATTGAACAAGGAGTTGTATCTGAAGCTTATGGCGAACGACTCAGATTGGACCCTGTTGCTTCAAGACATGATGTCCGGGGTTCAGAATTATTTCCTTCAGCGTCCGCAGGCAGATGTTCAAATTGATCAATCCAAGTGTACAGCAGAGACTAGCATGAAGCGGGCAATACTGTGCCTGAAGCAGCATGCGCTAATAGGGAAGCGTATCCTTTGTGTCGGAGATGACGATCTGGTAAGCGTATCAATCGGGCTTCTATTGAAGCGGCTGTTCCCGGCAGGCGGGCATACCAAGACTTCTGTTACTGTAGTGGATATCGATAAACGCTTCTTAGATTATATCGGCGGAATTGCGGTGCAGGAGCAGCTGTCGATTGAATGCTTGCAGCATGATTTGCGGCAGCCCGTCCCTGATCAATTATGCGGGCAATACGATTGTTTCTTTACAGATCCGCCGTATACACTGCAAGGGATGAGCTTGTTTTTGTCCCGCGGGATTCTTGCTCTGAAAAGGAGCAAGGGGCAGCCTGTATTTTTGTCCTTTGCTCATCAGCCCCCGGAATCCATGCTGGCCATGCAGCGTGAGTTTATCCGTATGGGCTTGACCGTCGGGGCCAATTATCCCCGGTTTAATACGTATGAGGGGGCCGAAATGATCGCGAACCATAGTCAGATGTTTGTATTGCGGACAACGGACAAGACAGCTCCAGAATACATGGATGTATTTGCAGATGCGTTATACACAGGAGAAGTGAAGCGCACGATCCGTACGTATCAATGCAAAACATGCCATTCAGAGGTGCTTGTTGGCGCGCAGTTGAATATTCCAACCATAGAGCAACTCAAAAATCGGGGATGTCCGAGCTGCGGCAGTGATACGTTCGATCTGATCAGAAAGACAAACGCCAATCCCGACTCAAATAAAAATTAATAAAGACAAAGAGCAGAAAAGGGTCATATTGGCCCCTTTCTGCCCCGTTTTATTTACTTAATAACACCGCATGCAATGCGATTGCCGGAATTGCCGGACGGATCGGTCATGTAGTCATCCTCTTTCTCATGGATGACGATCGCAGTGCCGCCTTCCTTGAGCAAGGAGTTCGGTTTGCCGCGAAGAAGGGTAACGTGGGCGCTCGTAATATCGGCATCCACTTTTCCGTCTTCATTTACATTAATGTTTGGCAGATCGCCGCTATGGTAACCCTTCGGGTTATTGAAGCCATGCTGCTTGCTTGTCGGATTGAAATGGTCACCGGCGGTTTTGAAGTCCGGGGTATCGCATTTCCCGACATTATGAAAGTGAATGCCATGCTTGCCTGGCGCCAGCTTCTCAGCTTCCAGGTGGATATGCACGTTGTCTCCTTGCTGGGTCAGCTTGGCAGTGCCAATATTTTGACCCTCGCTGTTAATAATCGGGACAACCAGAGCACCTGCGGGAGCTTTGTTGTCCGCGGCAGCTGTTCCAAGAGCAGAAGTCAAAAAAATTAAACAGGCGAACATCGCTATTTTTTTCATGTGTATCCTCCAAGTGTATAGTTGTTAGTTGCTTACGCAAAACCAATGCTTTTAGTTTGTACATAAATTTGGATAATATGTATGGAAGGGATGATTATCTTCCGCTTATTTCGTTTAACAACATAGTAATTGGCTAATTGGCCTGCTGCAGCAAGGCATTTACAGGGGAAGCCGTGTATACTTTTGATTCTGAATCACAAAATAAGCAAGGATATTGACATCCTTAACTGTAACTGATAATATTACAGTATGAATCGGGGTGCCATATATGAACAGCGAATTTACAATAGCCGTCCATAGTCTTGTGCTGCTGGCTCACCTGCCAGGAAGGATGGCGCGCAGCGAATATATCGCTGAGAACGTGCAGACCCATCCTGCCCGAATTCGTAAAGTGATGGGCTTTCTAAGGCGTGAGGGCTTTGTCGAGACCCGGGAAGGAACGCGCGGCGGCTATAAGCTTATAGCTGATCCTTTGACCGTTACACTCGGCGACATCTATCGCTGTATAGCCAAGGGTACACTCAGTCCAAGCTGGTGTTCAGGTGATCCGGAAATGGATTGTGTAGTAGGTTCCAATATGCAAGAGGTAATGAGCAGTATTTTCTGTACCGCAGAGCGTCATCTTGAGACCCATTTTAACGGGATTACAATTCAAGATGTGCTTGGTCAGATTCACGACTGCGAGGATTGTTGATGTGACGGGTATTCCCTAAACATAGCTACATTATTATTATATTGAGAGGATGATTACAATGGCAGTAGTATTGACTAAAGATAACTTTAATCAAAGCATTGAGAGCGGCGTATCGGTTGTAGATTTCTGGGCTCCATGGTGCGGACCTTGTAAAATGCAGCTTCCAATCGTAGAAGAGCTGGCAACTGAAATGGAAGGCCAAGCTACGATCGGCAAAATCAACGTGGATGAAGAGCCTGAACTGGCTTCCCAATTCGGCGTAATGAGCATCCCGACTCTGATTCTGTTCAAAGACGGTCAACCAGTTGACAAAATGGTTGGTCTGCAAAGCAAAGACGCGCTCAAAGGCAAGATCCTGGGCCAGCTGTAATTTATACGTTTCGTAAAAGAACCTCCTGCTTAGGCGGCTACCCCACGAGGGATGCTGCTTGGCAGGAGGTTTGTTTTTGTTATGGCTGACTATAGAAGTTGAACAAAAGAAACAGAGGTGGGATAGCCAGAGTGTGAAAGGATTCTGTAGAAGCGAAGCGGTCGCCTTTGTTCCCGGATTTCCCTCTTACCTGTCGTTCGATCAAGAAATCCGGGAACAACAGCGATCGGAAGAACCTTTCACACGTCGGCCCTGACCGAAAGTCATTTGTTCAACTTATATAGTATTAAAGGCTATTTGAGCACGACTTCAACCGGTTCGTCGTAGCCGGTCGGGCCGGCATCATAGTAGAAATAGGTTTGCCCGGAAATGACTTTCGTCAGATCGGGTTCTCTGAGGGAACCACTGATTTGAAGGAATACCTTTTTGGATGTTGACTCTTGCAAGGGTATTTTCCCGGCTATTATGAGATGTCTTATAATTGTGCCACTCTCTACAGTCGGATACCCGCTTTTAACATACATGGAGCGATTCGAACTTCTTATAATATTTTTTTCGTCATTGTATTTGGAATAAAATTTGGATCTGTCCCGCTTCTGAAGTGTAATCATACCAATAGAGTAGTCTTCCTGATCATACAGATAATGCTTAAACCACTTATCATCATGGGAGAGGATGAGTTGATTTGGTTTTATGCCGTTCTTTAATAAAATTCCTGTGGGAATGTAGTTGAAAAAGAAATATCCGGTGGGGAGGGCAAGGACGGTTAAGAATAAGACCCGTTTGCTAAGTGATTTGAAACTTAATTTCAGTAGAATCCCCTCCAGGCAAGCGGTTAATCTCGTTCAACGTTATTTATCTGCTTCAAAATGTATTCGCGAATTCAAGTTCACTATTATTTTCTGTTTTTACTACTATAAACCCTTCTCTGTTACTTTATTTATTGCAGCAAAACAATTCTATGATCTCCATGCGTAATATAACACCTACTTTTTTTAGAAATGCACATCGTTATGAAAGCGATTCCAAATTATGATAAAGGGGTGAACAATTTACATAAGCGAGTGCTTGCGGTGATTGGCGTGTATGCTGCACTTGCGTATCCTTGGGAGGTCTGTGCAATGAAACGTGCAAGGTCTATTTTGGCATTTATGCTGGCATTGCTGCTCGCGCTTACATCAGCACCTGTTTATGCGAATGAAGCGGTGCCGCAGGGAGAGGGCGGTACGCAGCAAGAAGTAGCGCAGGAGCTGACGGCTGTCCCTGAGCCGGATTCCGGCTATGTTAGAATTCAGAACAAGTGGAAGCAAAATTATTTGTACGAGGATACAAGCGGCATCGTTCGTTACGGATTTCCGAGCTATGAGGACAAGTCATCCCATTGGCTCATCGAAGACTATCAAGGCAATAAGCGTATCCGCAATCGTGCGACCGGCCACTACATTACAGTTGCCGACGTCCAGAAGAGAAGGGATGCGCTGACAAGCCGGGAAATTACAACGAGCACGCTTGCGGACCAATGGACCATTCATGAGTCTAACCGCGCGGGTTACATGGTCATCAAGAGTGCAACAGTGCCGGAGAACGCCAACCTTGTCATCCACCAGGAGGACCAGCTCGGCTTTGCCGAGGTGAGCAATGATATCAATATCACCTTTGAGAGCCCGCAATGGGCGTTTGAGCCTGTGGAGGTTGCTGCTCCGGTTCGGCTAGCCAACAAGTTTCGTGCCGGGCAGTATTTGTATGAAGGAGAGGACGGTGCTGTAGATTATGGGGAAATTCTGCCTCTGAATCACAGTTCACATTGGATTCTGGAGCCGGGTACAGCACCTGATACGTATCGTCTAAAAAACCGTGCGACCGGGCACTACGTGACACAGGGCTTATTTTCGGACCCTATTAAAGCAGGGCCTTTGGATAATACAGCCAAGAGCGAATGGATGATCAATCCAGCCGTAAACGAAGGATACATCAACATCCAGAATGTAGATGCCTACCAGGCGGAAGAGTCCAAAATCTATCTTCTGAATACCCAGTTCGATGATATTCACGCACGTTCTAACGACTGGTCTGTGCCGGAGCGGGACAATGCCCAGTGGCGGGTGGAAGTGGCCCCGGACGTAAAACCATACCGCATTGCGAATTTCACGACTGAAAAGGTCAGCAATGCCTATTTGTATGAAGCAGATGGTATTGTGAAATATAGTTCGCTAACGACCGATCCTGGGCAGAGGGCTCTCTATCAATGGGAGACGGAGGATATGAACGGCAAGAAGCGGCTGCGCAATCTGGCCACCGGCCACTACATTACAAGAGAAGGTGCCGGTTCCGCTACTGACCCGCTGAGGGCAGCACCGAATGAGGACATTACAACTGAGGACCAGTGGACACTTGCAGACTCCAAACTTTACGACGATTACAAAACGATTCAAAGCCAGGCAGGCCCAGCCGAGTATCTGCATATTCAAAACAGCACTGGTGCTGCCCAGGCAGGAGCAGTTTTGCCGGAGGAGGATGCAGCACAATGGCTGTTCGAGGACCCGACTCTTAGTGGCGATGGTTCTCCGCAATACTTCCGCATAGAAAATGCATGGCAGCCTTTTGTGCTCTATGAGGATGAAGCCGGGCAGTTGAAGTATGGAAATGTTGCCAGGGATGATCACAAAGGACAGTGGCTGATCGAACGCTATAATGGGCGCAAGCGGATTCAAAACCGCGCGACGGGCCATTTCATCAATCTGCAGCATGTGTCTGAAGGAAGAATCAGCGTGTCTGAGGTTGAGGACGATTGGAAAAGTGCAATCTGGGTCATTAAGGATACTGGCGGCACGAACCTGATTCATAGTGTGCTGGATGCCAATGATGTTGAGGGACAGCAAAAATATATCAGTCTGCAAAACCTGACCAAGTATGCGGAATACGGAATTATTAATCCAGGCTGGGGCAGTCCCCAATGGAAGTTTGAATTAGTAGCGGATACTGGCCTTACGAATGTAAGGCTGAAGAACAAAGCGACAGGCAGCTATCTATACGAAGTAACAGAGGCAGGAGATGAGCTGGCCAAAGTGAAATACGGCGAGCTTCCGGAGACGGACCATCGTTCGGTCTGGTATTTGGAGAGAACAGGGGACGGGCCGACATCCGTAAGGCTGAAAAATCTGCAGACCGGCCATTATGTTTCCATGGAGCATGTGGGCGATGATGTCAAGGAGGATGCGCCGCCACAGCAAATCATTGCGGAAGGTGATATCTGCACTTGCTGGGGCAGCGCAAAATGGCTGATGGAACCGGGTGTTGAAGAAGGCCTGACAGTGCTGAAAAGCGGCTGGGCCGGACATCTGCTATATGCAGATGAGCAGGGCTTTACGAAGGTCAGCAAGCTCGTAGCCGAATCAGAAAGCGCGCAATTTTCAGTGGAGCCTGTAACACTACCTTCCGAGCCGCTTACGGATGCGCCAATCCGGATCAAAAATAAGGCTAACGGTCAATTTCTGTACGAAAACAGCGGTGGTATTGTCCTTTATGGCACAGTAGCTGAGAATAACGGCTACAGCCATTGGCTGATTGAAAATCATGATGGTGTACAGCGGCTCAAAAACCGTGCCACGGGCCACTATGTTACGATGAACAGCGACTATGCCTTCCTTGAAGTGAAGGATGTCGAAGCCGGAAATATTGCTTCACAGTGGGCCATTGAAAAATCGCCGAGCGGAGCCGAATACTTCATTCGGAGCTTGAACGGCAAGTATAATGATGAGCTGGTTCATGTTCAAAATAATGCCGGCTATCCGGAGCGCGGATTGTATCCGGCCTCATTCGGCACGGTGCAATGGACCTTTGAGCTGGCTCCGGAGCAGTTCGAGACGCCGAATATGGGCGAAGCGAAAACGAACGATACGGCTACGCCGATTTTCAGCGCGAATAATTATGTCAGAATCAAAGGGAAGACAGGTGCAGGTTATCTGTATGAAGGTGACGGCAAGGTCCTGATTGGCTCCGTAGAGGAAAATAGCTACAGTTCGCAATGGCTGCCGCAGGATTTTAATGGTCGTATGCTGCTTAAGAACAAAGCGACAGGCCATCTGATGGTTTGGACTGAAGCGGGACTTGTGGCCCTGCCGGGCGATGTCAGAGGCAATGATGCTGCACAGTGGACGCTCGAAGCCCGTGTAGGCTATCAACAGTTTCTCAATGCCGCGGCAGATAAAGGAGTGCTGCTGCTTGACGGAGAGCAAGTGGATTATGGTGTAACTGAAATTGTAGAACAATCACTGTGGCAGCTGGAGCCTGTCGCTTCCGATCAGGTGTATGAAGCGGAAAAAGCATTTTACTCGGGCAGTAACTCAACGGGGACTTCGTATGAAGGTTATAGCGGTGAAGGCTACACAGGAAGCTTCACAGCAACTGGTGACAAGATCACGTTTACAGTACATGCCCAATCTGCGGGCAGCTATAACGCCGTGCTTCGTTACTTTGATGCGACTGCCGGAAGCAAAACCTTAAGTCTGTATATTAATGGTCTCAAAGTCAAGCAGCATTCCTTTCATTCAGCAGGTCCGCGGGCAAGTTGGCTGACGGCGGAAATTGCAGTTCAACTGCGAAAAGGAGTCAATACCATCACGCTGCAGAAGGATGCTGCAGACACTGGAGGCATCTGGTTTGACAGCCTGACTGTGAAGGACAGCATTGGCCTTGATTACCGCGGTGCGACAGTGCCTTATATCACCTATGAAGCCGAACATGGCAAGACGAACGGCGAACGAATTGGTCCGTCCCGCACTTACGGGGAGATCGCTTCGGAAGCCTCGGGACGCCAGGCGGTAAAGCTGGTGAATGAAGGCGAGTATGTGGAGTTTGAGCTGGCTAAGCCGGCCAATTCCCTTGTGCTGCGTTATGTCATTCCAGACAGCGAGAATGGCGGCGGACGCAATGAGACACTTGCACTCTATGTCAATGGCGTCTTCAAGCAAAATCTGGAACTGAGCTCCAAGCATGCATGGGCATATGGCAGCTACCCGTGGTCTAAGGATCCAAAACAGGGAAATGCACATCGCTTCTTTGCCGAAATTCATGCGCTGATTGGCGACATTGAGGCAGGCTCGACGATTCGCCTGCAAAAAGATGCCGGAAATAAAGCCGAATATTACGTCATTGACCTGGTGGATCTGGAGCAGGTAGACAGACCTTTAGCGATGCCAAACGGATTCCTGTCTGTAACCGATTTTGGTGCTGTATCAGGTGACGGCAATGATGATACAGAGGCACTCAATCGTGCGGTAACAGCTGCCAAGGAGCAGGGCAAGGGAGTATGGTTCCCGCAAGGCGAGTTTGTGCTGGATTTAGATAATATTATTCTGGATAACATCATCATTCGCGGAGCAGGCATGTGGTACACCAAGCTGATTGGAGCCAAATTTATCGGAAAAGGCGCGAACATTGGCGTCTATGATCTTCTGATTGACGGAGACTTGAATGTTCGAGATGATGAAGCACTGACACATGCATTGTACGGCGGTTTCGGACCTGGCTCGGTCATCCAGAATGTATGGGTGGAGCATTCCAAGACAGGACTATGGCTGTCCCGGGTCAGAGGCAGCGTGGAAATGACTGAAGGCTTGCATATGGTTGGACTGCGGCTGCGCAATCTGATGGCGGACGGCATCAACTTCTCGGTCGGTACGAAAAACAGCCTGATGGAGCAAACGGTTGTCCGCTATCCGGGAGATGATGGCATTGCCATCTGGTCCGCGGAAAATGTAGCGAGCATCAACAACACGGCGCGCTTCAATACAGTAGCCCTGCCATGGCTGGCGGACAATTTCGTTATTTTCGGCGGAATCGGCAACAAGCTTCAAGACAGTATCGGCACAGACACGATCACTGGCGGGGCAGGTATTGCTGTCTCGACACGCTTCAATCCGGTAGAATTCGGCGGGACGACGATTGTCGAACGCAATACACTGCTTCGTACGGGAAGTGCGGATAAGGCATATACGATCAACCTTGGAGCCATCTGGCTTTTTGCCGGGGAAAAGGATATCAACAGCCCGATTATTTTACGGGACAATGTGGCCTTGGACAGCACTTTTGCAGGTCTGATTATCCACGGCGGCGGCTTCAATATGAACCATGTATCGCTGCAAAACCTCGTTCTGGACGGTATGGGGACGAATGGTATTGATGTAACGGACAATGTTGCGGGCAATCTCCAGGCCGACAACATTATCGTACGCGGCGAGAGAATTGCCATGATTAACAATACGAATGACAAGCTGACCTTCACGGAGAGCAATGAAGGCTTCGCCAGCAGGCCCAAGCCTTTCCTTGTTAAGTTGGAGGACGGCAGCCGCGGACCAATCCAGCTTGCTAAAGGAGATAAAAAGACATTGAAGGTGCTGGATTCATCCGGTACAGATGTGACAGCTGCGGCGGCGATTACATTTGCCAAAGCGGGCATCGCGGTTGTTGATGGGACGAATCGTCTCACAGCGCTAAAACCGGGCGCAACAACAATGACTGTCAAATATGGTGCTGAGAGCCGTGTCTTTACGGTTGAAGTCAGCGGTGCCGAAGACCCTGTATATTATCCGGGCAGCGTCCCTTCAATTACTCCCGACAAACCGGACGCCAAGCTGAAAGAGCAATCCCGGAGCAAGCAGCAGCGCATTGTGTTCAGCCAGTCTGAACTTGACACTAACGGACAGCTGTCATTCTCTGCTGAAAAGCTGCTGGAGGCGGCAAAAGAAAGTCCGGACAGTGTTCTGGTCATCGAGCAGGGAACAGCGGTCTATGAGTTTCCGCTGGCGCTTGTAAAAGGCTTGCTGGAGCAAACGAAGCTGAAGATCGACAGCAAACTGGTTTGGAGCTTCACGGTGAAAGCTGTTGAGCAGGAAACAGCAGATTCGATTTCCAAAAAAGCTGCGGCTTCAGGAATCAAGCTTGCCGGTCAGCCGATTGAGTTTGGCATAGACATATCTGATGGCAGCCAATCGGTTGCAATAACAAGCCTGGGACATCATTATGTTAAACGGACCATCACCATGAATGGCGAGCTGGATGCTCATACTGCTGTGGCATTCATTTATGATCCGTCAGCAGGCAGCTTCCGTTATGTGCCTGCCCTGTTCCAGACGAAGGATGGCAAGACGATTGCCACCATCATGAGCACAAGCAACAGCGTTTACGTTATTGCATCCAACCCAAAATCGTTCCAGAACATTAGCGGACACTGGGCGAAAGCGAACATTGAACGTCTCGCTTCCAGACAGATTATAACCGGGGTAAGCGGCTCTGAATTTGCACCGGGACGGACTGTTACGAGGGCGGAATTCGCAGCAATGCTGACAAGAGCGCTGGGCTTGACAGGCGAGAGCACTTCATCGTCAGTTTTTAAGGATGTTCCCGTAACTGCATGGTATGCAGACTATGTTGCTGCCGCGGCGAAAGCGGGATTGTTGAAGGGCTATTCGGACGGCACCTTCCGTCCGGATGCGACAATTACCCGGGAGCAAATGGCTGTTGTGGCTGCTAATGCGCTGGAGTTCGCCAAAGCTGCCGGGGCCGATGTCCCGCAGGCTGACGGTGGCAGCAAGACCGGCTTTAAGGATGAAGCGGCCATTCACAGCTGGGCACTGGAGGCAGTGAAGCAGGTTGCAGCCGCAGGTATTCTTGAAGGCAATAACAAGAGTGATTTCCTGCCCCTTGATTTGGCGAGCCGTGCCGAAGCCGCTACAATAATCGCTCGCTTGCTGCAATTTGCACAATTGCTGAACAAGTAATGATCCGATGCAAGAGATAATCGGATACAATTGCAGTTGAAGATGATCATCAAATAATAAAGCTGCGAAAAAAGGATCGCCCGGACTGCTGACTAACGGTCAGCTTCGGGCGGTCCTTTTTAAATTGCCTTAGGCCGATGTTTGCAATTAAAGCGGTGAAATAGAGGCTAAAAAAAATTATTGGATCGCCTTTCCTCCATGTGCAACATATTCCCTTAAGGGTGCGTTAATGAGGATAGTTAGTATTCAATATCCCATTTCAGGAGGATGTCTATGAGCCGGTCCAAAAAGAGAAGAAAGCAATGGCTGATCGCCTTTGCAACAGTAATTGCCTTAACAGGAACGATTCCGCAAGCGGCATTCGCGGACAAAGCTGCCGGTCAGACGACGGCTATTGTCGTTAAAGCGGATAGTCAGGAGGCGCAAGGCGTGGAGAAGAGCGAGAGCCCGATCAACGCCAAAATCTCCAAGGAGAAGGCGGATCAGTTATCCAGAAGCATTGTGAAAATTCCAAAGGAATACGTGCTCCAGCATGCATCCTACCAGTCGAACACACTGTATGCAGGCAAGGAAGGCAACTGGTCGTTGTACTATACGCTGAAGAAAAATAACAAGACGATTGGCAATGTCCGCACGACGATCAATGCCGATACAGGAGAGCTGATCGGCTACAACTCCAGCCTGAACGATCCGACGCGCAAGCCTTCCTACCCGCCGAAGGTGAACCGGGATAAGGCTCAGGACTTGGCAAGTTCCTTCATCAAGGAAGTCGGCGTAAAATACCAGAATCAAATCAAGCTTGACGGCGATTACGGCGCGGATGCCCGCCAGCCGCTGAGCGGGGATGTCTACTATGATTTCCGCTATAACCGTACAGTGGACGGACAGCCGTTCAAGGACAACTATATCCAGCTGACGGTAGACGGTGAGGGCCACGTACTGGACTATATGGTGAACTGGGACCCGACCATCAAATTCCAGAAGGCAACTCCGGGCATAACGCTGGAAGAAGCGATCAAGCGGTTCCACGGGGAAGCCAAGCCGGAGCTTAGCTATATCATTCCTTATAACGCCAAGAATGAAAAAGACCGTCAGCCTGCCTTGGCTTACAGCCTGCCGCCGTTGACACTTGATGCTGCAACCGGAAAAACGATTTCCGAAGGCGGTCTTCCAATCAAGCGCAATACGACGGACCCTGTCAGTGACAAGGCGCTGGGTTCCAAGCCGGTTGCAGGCAAGACGCTAACCTCTGAGCAAGCCGAGAAGCTGGTTCGCGATACCTTCTCGATTCCGCAGGGAGCCAAGCTGACAGATAGCAGCTTCTCCGAGTATAACGATGATGCCACAGGCAAGGTGCATGCGTCCTGGAATCTCAATTGGACGGTGGAAAAGGATAAAAAGACCACATACTCCTTATGGGCGGATGTCAATGCCCAAACGGGGGAGATTCGCAATTACTCTTCCTGGTACTACAATGAGAAGCCTTCAGATGACAAGGGAGCAACTTATGCAGATGCCAAGAAAAAAGCGCTGGAGCTGGTGAAAAAGCAGCTTCCGGGCTATGTGCATGAGCTTTACTTGCAGGAAGAGCCGGATTTATCCCGCTATGACAGCAAGAAACCGTCAGAAATCGGCAGCTACAATTTCTCCTTCCAGCATCAGATTAACGGGGCAGTGGCCGATTATGACCGCGTTTACGTCAGCATAGATGCTGCTACCGGAGAAGTACGCAATTTTTATTCGGAGCTGCTGAACTTCAATTATCCGTCCAAGCTTCCGGCTGTTATCAGCCAGGATCAGGTGCTAAGCGCATTTGACAACTATTACAAGGTTGAGCTCACATATTCATTGTTGGGTGATGACAGGTATGCAGGCATTCCGGAACAGAAACTAAAATTGATGATAGCTTCTGGCGAAATTCCGCCGGGAAGTTCTGAAGGCAACGGAACTAGTGAGGCAAAGCTCATCTACCGGATGGTGCCCAAGTCGATCGACGAATCCGTGTTCCTGGATGCTGTAACTGGCAAATGGCGCTCGCAAAGCTCGGGAGAAGTCACCGATCTGGAGCGGAAGAAAGCGACGGATATCGAAGGGCACTGGGCAGCAAGAGAACTGGAGCTGATGATCTCCTACAAGGCGCTTGATCTGGAAGACGGCAAGGTGCGTCCGAACCAGATTGTTACGCGCGGCGAATTGATCAAAATGCTCGTGCTGGCGATGAACGGCGGGGGCGGATATCGTCCGTTCTTCGCGGCTGAGACAGCTTCCTTTAAAGATGTAGGCGCCGGCTCTGCCTATTTCCCTTACGTGGAGGATGCACTGGCCAATAACCTGATCGACCGCGGAGACGGTTCGTTTAATCCGGAGGGCAAGGTTGACCGTGAAGAGATGTCCGAACTGATCGTTCGTGCGCTGGGCTATAACACATTGGCTGATCATGAGAATCTGTTCAAGATCAACTTCACCGATGCTGCGAAGCTGAAGAAGAAGGGCCAGGCGGCCATCGTTGCCGGACTGGGCATTATGTCGGCAGACAGCAAAGGCAACTTCAAGCCGGAAGGCCAGGTTACCCGTGCTGAAGCCTCAGCTGCCTTCTTCCGTTTCCTTCAGGCAAGAGCAGATTTAAAGGAAGCGCCGCTGCGCGACTAGATTTCGAAAGTTGTATAATAAGGGAAGCCTGCCTCGCTTGCAAATTGCATGTGAGGCAGGCTTTTCTATATATATGGTATAATTCATAAAATCTTTTAGTCGCGGATTGCTGATGGAGCTTTTCCTGTGCAAATCCTATTTTTAATGGAGAGTGAAATGAAAAAACTGTATTTTTTATCCCCGTTGATTTTCCTTGCAGCTGCGGGCATTATTGTACAATGGATCGGCATAAATATGACTTCAGCCCTTGAGACGTTTAACCCTGAACTTTTCAGCTTTCCCCTAAAAATCTACTATGTGTTTCTTGGGCTCTGGCTGGCATTTGATATTCTGATATTTAACCGTGTAAGAAACTGCATCCGGCATGCGGGGCTATACCGGTCGTTGCTATGGAGTATTGTACTGCTTTTATTTTTATTCCCGCCAAATCCCATCCAGGCATTGTTTCCACCTCAATTTCCGGGCAGCTTTTATGTTTATCAGAGCATGTATATCCTTCTTATGTCTGTTTATGCCACTTCATTCCCATTTGTAGATTGGAAGAAGAACGTAAAAGTAAAAGTAAAAAGTAAAAGTAAAAAGTAAGCCGAAAAAAGACTCCCGCTGGAGCGGAAGCCGAATCTGCATGCAGCCCGGGAGTCTTTTCATGACGAAGATCGTATGTTCAGTGCCCATTCATCTCCCGATGCTTGAGAACTAGTCCGTTTTCTTTTTCTTCTGCTCTGAAAATGGTGCTACGGACTTGGCTTGTTCAACATTGTCGTTGACGAAAGCCATATCCTGATTTTCCGCTTTCATGTTTGTTGTTCCTTTATAGTTGTTGGCATGAGTTTTATTTTCCACGTGTTTGTCACCTCCCTCAAAGAGTTATTATTTTTCAATTCCCGGCTCCATATACGCCATCGGTAAATCATTGCATACCGTTCTCTCAAACTTCCCGGCCTTTATCAAGTTATAGCTTCTGCTGAAAAAGATGATTATGCACAGTGCATAAAATAATAAAAAACAGGATGTGCACAGATTTGCCGAAATTATTAAACAATTTATTGTTTTTCCCCAGAAAATCCGGGAATATTGTGGATAAGCAGTGGATACTGTGGATAAGTTTGTGGATATATGTTGTTATTTTGTGGGCAGTCTGGGGATAATGATGGGATATCCATAGGCAAGTTCACAAAGGAGGAGTCCGTTGTTGATACATAAATATGCATGGAAGACGGGAATGCCGATGTTGCACCGCGCGGTGCCGGGTCTATTGATTCTGTTGCTTGTTATGTTCCTGCTGCTTGTGGTCCCGGCATGTTCGAGAGGCGGCAAGGTGCCAGTGAATGAGGAGCCGCAGACAGGCAGCGAAGCACAAGGAGATGAGCTGCTGAGGAGGTCGGCTGCTGCTGCGGACAAAGCAAGCCGCTTCTCCTTGACAATGAAACTGAAGCAGCAGCTTCAATCGAATGAGGGGGAAGAGAGTCTGGAACTGGCTTCAGACGGCCGGGTGGAAAGAAATCCGCTGCGGATTGATCAGATGGTCGTGACAGGAACCGGGGAAGAAGAGGTGAAGCAACGGACATTGTGGGACGGCAAAACCTACTATGTCGAGGATTTGACGTTTGGGGAAGGATGGAGCCGGATTCCGGAAACCGATAAAGGGAGTGTCGAGGAGACGATATCGGGCTTTCAGAAGGCACCCGGACAGCAAATAGAGCAGCTCCGGCAGACAGCCGGGGGAGAGGTTCAGGTCAGCGGAACGGGGAAGAATATTCTGAAATATGAATCGGGCGAGAACTCTGAGGCAAACCGCAAGCTGTTGACGGAGCTGCTGCGAAGCACCCTCGGTGCACAAAGCATGACCCGTGAAGCTGGAGAGTCGCTCAAAATTGAGAAGCTCAGCTGGGAAATTGAAGTGAGCAAACATAAGGATCTGCCTGCCCGTATTCTGACGGATGCTTCCTTCAGCATCGAGCTGGAGCCCGGAAATGCGGTTCACCTGCAGCAGACACTGGAGGTCAGCTACAGCAAGTGGGAGGAGACACCGGCCATCTTAATTCCGGAGAAAGCGAGAACCGCCCCGGAGATGAGCATTCCGTCTGAGGAAGAACAACGTGAGATGGAGCGGCAGATTCAAAAGGAGCTGGACCGGCTCCAGCAGGAGCAGAAGCAGAAGCAGAAGCAGTAGTCTTGTCCGGTCATGGAGGCCCCCTTGGAGACAGCGGGGCTTCCTTTGGCTGGGTGCATCAGGTATAATGGCAAAAGACTATGTTTATGATAAGGGGATGTATCTAAATGTCACTCTCTTGCGGAATCGTCGGTCTCCCGAATGTAGGGAAATCGACTTTATTTAATGCCATCACACAAGCCG
This sequence comes from Paenibacillus pinihumi DSM 23905 = JCM 16419, assembly GCF_000422505.1. GTDB lineage: Bacteria > Bacillota > Bacilli > Paenibacillales > Paenibacillaceae > Paenibacillus_D > Paenibacillus_D pinihumi. The sequence continues at coordinate 182,260 of NZ_AULX01000012.1, forward strand.
GGGCGGAGTCTGCTAACTATCCGTTCTGTACAATTGATCCTAACGTAGGTGTGGTAGAGGTTCCAGACCACCGTCTGGACAAGCTGACTGAGCTTGTAACACCAAACAAGACGGTCCCTACTGCATTCGAATTTATTGATATTGCAGGTATTGTAAAAGGGGCAAGCAAAGGCGAAGGGCTGGGCAACAAGTTTCTGGCCAACATTCGTGAGGTGGACGCAATTGTCCACGTCGTACGTTGCTTTCAGGACGAGAACATTACGCACGTATCCGGCAAAGTGGACCCGTTGAGCGACATCCAGACAATCAATTTGGAGCTGGTGCTTGCGGATCTGGAGTCGGTCGAAAAGCGTATTGACCGTTCTAAGAAAAACATGAAGAGCGGCGACAAAAAGTATGCGCAAGAGGTGGAAGTGCTGGAGCGTATCAAGGAAGCACTGTATGCGGACAAGCCTGCGCGCAGCCTGGAGCTGAGCGATGACGAGCAGTTGCTTATCCGTGAGCTGCACCTTCTCACTATGAAGCCTGTTCTGTATGCGGCCAATGTAAGTGAGGCGGAGGTTGCCGATGCGGACAACAATCCTTATGTGAAGATTGTAAGAGAGTTTGCGGCAACTGAAAATGCAGAGGTTGTTCCGATCAGTGCGAAAGTGGAGGCAGAGATTGCCGAGCTGGAGGGTGAAGACAAGGAGATGTTCCTTGAAGAATTGGGTCTGGAGGAATCCGGTCTCAATCGTCTGATCCGCGCTGCTTACAAGCTGCTGGGGCTTTATACGTACTTTACGGCGGGAGTTCAGGAGGTTCGTGCCTGGACGATTCGCAAGGGAATGAAGGCTCCGCAGGCTGCGGGCGTGATTCATACTGATTTTGAGCGCGGCTTTATCCGTGCAGAGGTTGTCTCCTATGAGGACCTTATTGCCGCTGGCTCCATGAATGCGGCCAAGGAAAAAGGCCAGCTTCGCCTGGAGGGCAAAGAGTATGTCGTGAAAGACGGGGATGTTATGCATTTCCGGTTTAATGTGTAGGGGTTAGTGCCATTCAGTGAGAAGAGGCGAAATGTTCGTCTCTTCTCACATTTGCGCCTAGCCTAAACGGTATGAATAAATTAGCTTGTTCAAGAAGTTAGTAATTATATAATCCGCGACCCCGCCATTGGGGGAATGATGCCTCTTTGGATAACCAATCCTATCTACTTCGTTATAATAAATCCTCTAGCTTACCCTTTGTCAGTATAGTATTCAAGTGGACCTATCTGAATTGTCAGGGAAGGATTCTTCTATCTCTCCTGTTTGTAATTTAAATTTTTTAATATATTTTCTAGCGTATCTGAAAGTTTGGGATTTAGCTGAATTGCCTGATTAAAGTCTTTTATAGCCTCGGATTCTTTACTCATTTTGAGTAATAAATGACCACGGTTGGTATAAGCTACGGGTTCGTCGGGTTTTAATTGAATGACCCTGTTATAGTCATCTAAGGCTTTATCCAGCTTTCCTGTTCTTTTAAACAGATTTCCTCGATTAGTGTAAGCTTTGGAGTAATTAGGATTTAATTGAATAGCTTTGTTATAGTCATCTAAGGCTTTATCCAGCTTTCCTATTTTTTTAAACAGAATCGCCCGATTATAGTAAGCAGTTGAGTAATCAGGATTTAACTGAATGGCTCTGTTATAGTCATCTAAAGCTTTATCCAGCTTTCCTGTTTTTTTAAACAGATTCCCCCGAGTATTGTAAGCCTGAATGTGACCAGGATTAGATTGAATTACGATGGTAATGTCATTTATTGCTTCGATAAATTTTTTTATTTGCCCATATAGTTTCCCGCGTATCATATAGGACTTAGCCAGAATGGAAGGTTCTTTTTCTGATTGAATGATTATTGTAAGCTCCTTGATTTGATCATCTACGTTGTCCAGTTGTTCGATCTGGTCAAATTTTTCTGCCCAATTGATTTGTTGTTCAATTGTTTCTGCAAGCTGTTCTTTTTCCTCACTGATTTTTTTAATTTTGCGGTTTTTGTTGGACAAGCTTAATAACACGAGACCTAAGCTGGCGATAGTGAGTGCATTGCTGATTGATGTGGAACTAATATTCGAACCCAATAAAGAGTTTAATGCCGAGAGCAGCCAACTGAGTGAGGATTTGATCAGGTTAATATGTAAGGTTTGCGGTACGGCGATAGCAAACAAGATGCCAAAGAACATCATGACTCCGCTTTTTGCAGAATGTTTAGCAGTCATATCGTACAATGTGAAAAAGACACCGGATATTGCCAATGATACGAGAAATGAAACATTGTTTATTGCTCCAAGTAATGCAGGAATTATTAGTAAGCAATACGATAGAGCCACATAAAAAATAAATGTGGTTGAATCATCATCGTTTTTGGCAAATTTTCTGCCTGTTGCGGCAATATTTTTTTTCATTTTCCGACTTCCTCTATTGGTTGTAATTACAATATCATACAGGATATTATTAAGGCTGGCAAAGCATGTTGTATAAAAAATAAAGACTTGCCGTTCAAACCGTGTGGAGGAAATATTGTTCTCCAAATCAGCTGAGTTCATCAAATAGAAGCTTTAAACAAAGGACTTCAGCAAGGAAAAAGATGAAGTCAGGGCTTAAGCAGAATGTTTGTGCGCCTTGTTCATTTGTTGCCTGATTGTGATATAATAAGGGGACGGATATTGACTTTAGGGGTGCATATATATGATGTTGGACCGTTTGCAGGCACTTGCCGACCGCTACGACAAGCTTAGCGAGCTGCTTTGTGACCCGGACGTTGCAAGCGATACGAAGAAGCTGCGCGACTACTCCAAGGAGCAGTCTGATTTGCAGGAGCCGTATAACGCTTATATGGAATATAAAGAAACCCTGGCACAGTACGAAGATGCCAAGGTGCTTCAAGGTGAGAAGCTCGACGATGAAATGCGCGAGATGGTGAAGCTGGAAATCGAAGAGCTTGGTGAAAAGCTGGAGGAGCTCGAAGAGCGCGTTCGCATTCTGCTGCTTCCGAAGGACCCTAATGATGACAAAAACGTCATCGTGGAGGTGCGCGGTGCAGCAGGCGGTGACGAGGCGGCCTTGTTTGCTTCCGATTTGTACCGCATGTACAACCGTTTTGCTGACAGCCAGGGCTGGCGTGTTGAAGTGCTGGACGCAAGCGAGAATGATCTCGGCGGTTATAAGGAGATTATCTTCATGATTTCCGGCAAGGGTGCCTACAGCAAACTGAAATACGAGAGCGGCGCGCATCGCGTTCAGCGTATTCCGGTGACGGAGTCGGGCGGCCGGATTCACACCTCTACTTCAACGGTAGCTGTTATGCCTGAGGTTGAGGAAGTGGAGGTTGAAATTCACGACAAGGATATTCGTGTGGATACATTCTGCTCCAGCGGTGCTGGCGGACAGTCTGTTAACACGACGAAATCTGCTGTACGGGTAACGCATATTCCGACTGGGATTATGGCGACCTGTCAGGACGGCAAATCGCAAAATGACAACAAGGCCAAAGCGCTGCAGGTGCTGCGTGCCCGTATTTACGACATACACCGGCAGGAAGAGGAAGCCAAGTATGCTGGCGAGCGCAAAAGCAAGGTCGGCACAGGTGACCGCAGTGAGCGTATTCGTACCTACAACTTCCCGCAAAGCCGTGTAACCGACCACCGCATCGGTCTGACGCTGCATAAGCTGGATACGGTTATGAGCGGTGAAATGAATGAAATTATTAATGCACTGACAGTTGCCGAGCAAGCTGAATTGCTGGAGAAGGAAAATCTGGCTTAATGCTTGCGGACAGCAGCATAGTCTGGGGGTAAAGACGATGAGTGAGAAGGGGAATGCAGCCGCATTGTCCCATCATCCCGGCATGACCCTGAGAGAAGCCTGCTTGCAGGCTTCTTCTTTTTTATCCGGGGCAGGCGTGGATGAAGCAAGAGCCAATGCCGAGCTGCTGCTGATGCATTTGCTCGGCATGGAACGGGCCGAGCTAATCAGGGATTGGAGCGAGCCGATGCCTGGCGGCGTGTGGGAGCAATGGAGCGGGCTGGTGAGCCGCAAGGCGGCAGGCGAGCCTGTGCAGTATATTATAGGGGAGCAGTGGTTCTACGGGCTCCCCTTCACGGTGCGGCCGGGCGTGCTTATTCCGCGCCCGGAGACGGAGCTGCTCGTCGAGGCGGTGCTGGCCGCCGCTGACGGGCTATGGCCGGAGGCCAGCGGCGCGCAGGCTGGCCGCGCCGCTGGCGGGGATGCTGGCGCAGGCGAAGCCGCCAGCATGGATGGGACTGGCCCTGCGGCTGTGCAGCAGGGCCGGGTCGTGCCGACGGTCATTGACGTCGGCACCGGCAGCGGCGCCATCGCCGTGACGCTGGCTGCGCAGCGTCACGCGTGGCGCGTGTGCGCGTCCGACTTATCGGAGGACGCGCTGGCGGTCGCCCGCACGAACGCTGCCCGCCACGGCGTGGGCGGGCGCGTGCAGTTCGTGCAGGGCGACCTGCTCGGGCCGTTCGCGCAGCAACGGCCCGGCAGCGGCGGCAGCCCCGGCGAATTGGCCGGGCTGCGTGCCGATGTGCTTGTCTCCAACCCGCCTTATATTCCGGCGGGCGATCTTCCCCATCTGCAGCGCGAGGTGCGGGACTACGAGCCGCACCTCGCGCTGGATGGCGGCGCCGACGGGCTGGACCCATACTGCCGCATGCTTGAGCAATTGCCGGAGCTTGCACAGCTCCCGCGAATTGTTGCCTTTGAGCTGGGAATGGGCCAGGCACAGCAGGTTGCACGTTTGCTGAGGGATTATGGCGCCTGGGATGATGTGCGGATCATTACGGATTATGGCGGGATTGAACGCCATGTCATCGCAGTGTCAACAGAATAGCAGCAACAGAAACCCCTGAATCTTTCACTTTTGCGAAAGATTCAGGGGTTAATTATTTTTCGAAAAAGAACATTTGTTCTTGTTTTTATTTAACGATATAATTATGGAAAAGAACTCAAAGAGGTGCATGCGTTGGTTCCCAATGAACGAGGAGATCAGATACATCAGCGTCACGATACCTCGTATCGTTTTTTGCTGTCCAGCAAAAAGATTTTTGTAGAGTTGCTCCGTTCTTTTGTTCATAAGGGATGGGTCCAGGATATTGATGAAGCCAATGTGCAGGAGATTCCCCATTCTTTTGTCCTTCAGGATTTCAAGCGCAAAGAAGCTGATTTGGTCTACCGGGTTAAGCTGAATGGCGAGGATGTTGTGTTTTATTTGTTACTGGAGATGCAATCCAAAGTTGATTTCAGTATGCCGTACCGGTTATTGCTTTATCAGGTTGAGATTTGGCGCTATTTATTGCAAAATGAAGATAAGGCAAAGACGAGGCAGAAGTCATTCCGGCTGCCTGCAATCATTCCGATTGTTTTATACAATGGCAGACAGAGATGGAGCGTTCACCGTCAATTCCGCAAGATGATTGCCAATGAGCAAATGTTTGGTTCGGAACTTATTGATTTTGAATATATTTGTATTGATGTTGCAAGATATACGGAGGAAGAGCTTCTTCTTCTCTCCAACACAATCGGCTCTGTATTTTTAATGGATCAGACGGAAGACCAGGAGCAATTGCTGAAACGCCTGGGCAAGCTAATGGTTACGATTCAGCGGCTTCCGGAGGAAAGTCAACAGCAATTTGTTACCTGGATGGCGAATATTCTTACGCACAAGCTTCCGGGAAGTGAACAGCAGATTAGGGAACTGATCCAGGATGCCAAGGGAGGTATATCCATAATGGGACTGGAAAAAACGCTAAATGCGATTGAGCGAAAAGGTATTATCGAAGGCAAACGGGAAGGCAAACGAGAGGGCAAGCAGGAAGGCATTATTGAAGGTAAAGAGCAGGAAAAACGTGAGATAGCCCAGCGTTTGATTGCGATGGGAATGGAGACCTCTTCTATAGCTGTGGCTACCGGCTTTACCCTGGATCAGGTAGAGCAATTGCGAGGACGATTTGAATAGAGTGAATCAGCCGTTCTGAAGGAACGGTTTTTTATTTAGCTTACGAAAATCAGCATCAGATTAAGGAACTGATCCAGGATGCCAAGGGAGGTATATCCATAATGGGACTGGAAAAAACGCTAAATGCGATTGAGCGGAAAGGTATTATCGAAGGCAAACGAGAGGGCAAGCAGGAAGGCATTATTGAAGGTAAAGAGCAGGAAAAACGTGAGATAGCCCGACGTCTGATTGCGATGGGAATGGGCACCTCTGCGATTGCCGCTGCCACAGGATACACATTGGATCAGGTTGAACATTTACAGAAACAATGCCATAAATAATATCCGACCGCTGATTAGGCGGTTTTTTTATTTCCCAATGTTCCTCATATTTGCCCTGCGCAGATTTTCCCCGCTTTAAAACTATAAAAATTCTGTATAGCCCCTCAGCCAGACTTCCCTCTGATATGTCCAAGCCCACAGTCTGCTCAAGGCTTTTTTCCGTAAACCTGTTGTTCAGAAGTTGTATATATTCCTGTTATATACTGGATGAAGTTTGAATTTTGCTACAAAGAGACGCATTTTGCAATGAACCTGCAAGCTTAAAGGAAACCGGTCATCTGTTGCTGTCCAGTTTGGAGGCGCGTAACTTGGGCTATTTTTGAAATATAAGAATGGTGAATTCCAGTTCGCTTTTCATCTTATATTTCAGCGCAGAGATGTAGCGGTGGCCTATTAAGCATAAGGGCATTGTTCATGCATGCGTTCATTCTAAAGTCATGACATTTTAATAGCTATCGCTGCTCTTTGTCATTTGGAGGTGGGGTCCATATTGATGCATGTGAAAAGATTCGTTTAGCGCTCTTTCCTTGCGAATGTTTTGTTCGCCCTGAAGGATCGTTTCAACGGGCTATTTTGCATGCCGGAAGGAGTGTTTGAGATTGATGAGACGGTTGATTGGCGCGACACTGCTGCTGATAGGAATAGCGCTTGTCTTTTATCCGCATTTCAAGGGAAGGCAGGAACTGGACAAACAAGCCGAACTGGTAGCCAGCTTTGAGCAACTGGGAAACACGGAACGTCTGGAGGAGCTTTCGGGTCCGGTGCAGACCAGTGTTGACTCCAACAGGATGGAAGAACTGCAAGGTGCCCGGGGTGTTTTGCAAATTGCTGGGATTGACCTGGAGATCGTCATTTTTGAGGGCTCCAGCTTGAAGACGCTGAGTGAAGGCATCGGCATGATTGAGCCGGAAAAAGAAATCGGGGTTCATAATGTCGGATTAGCCGGGCATCGCGCGTTAACCTACGGCAAGCAATTCAACCGTCTGGGTGAGCTTGTACCGGGGGATGTCATTGAAGTCAAAACCTATGAGAAGAATCTGACCTTTATTGTAACGGACAGCTTTGTCGTACCTAAATCCAAGGTAGACGTTCTGGATGATAACGACAAGCCAATGTTGACATTAGTCACCTGTACACCAGCTGGTAAGAAAAATCCGCCGGACCGGCTGATCATCACCGCAGAACTCCAAGAGTAGTGTTCGATGAAGGGTCAGGTTAGAGAATCAATATTGTCGAGAGGAGCTTGACAGTGGGAAAGAAATTCAGGATGACAGCCATTGCACTTGTGCTGTTGCTGCAGAGCATTTTGTCCCCGTTATCCGTCATTTATGCGGAAGGTGCGAAAGGGATCGTGCTGAACGACGTGCAGCTTGAAGATGCCGATGGCAACATACTAGATGCGGAGCTTTACCCTGAGCGGGTGATTCAAAAGGATTCCATTTTCCGCGTGAAGTACAACTGGGCGCTTGCCAGCACCAGGGAGCACGAAGAAAGCTACATGTTCAAGCTTCCGGAGAACCTGCTTGCAGTCTCCGAGCAAGGGGAGCTGCTGACTTCGGATCATGTTGCAGCTGGGAGCTACCAAATTGGGGAAGATGGAACAGTACAGCTGACATTTGATGCTGTAAAGCCGCAGGCTCCGGAAGAAGCGCCAGCGGGTGAAGAAGTGGACCCGCCGGGGACAACGCCGGATAATGAACCGGACAATGGTGTGGATGCAGAGGAACCTTCCAAGGAAGGCGCCTCGCCGGAAGAACAGCCTGTGGACGATGATGAAAAGTCCAATCCTGCTGAAACACCTGCCACACAGCCAGAGAACGAAGCTAATCCGGGCGGACAAAATGCCGGAGAGGCTGATCTGCATACAGACACTGATCAAGCAGATCCAACCAGGCAGGAGCAGAAGGAAGACAAGGGCAAGGTTCGGGTCCTGTCAGCGACGGAGACAGATCAAACAGAGGGATCAACAGATGATCAAGCACCAATTGAAGACCAGGCATCAGCTGGTGATCTATCATCAACAGATGATCTGACGACAGAACCATCTTCAAGCGGTTCAGAGCCTGATAAAGACCAGTCCGAAGCTGCTGGAGAGCAGCCTTCAAGTGAGCAGCCTTCACATGAGAATGCTGCTGGATCAGAAGAACAGCCTGCTGGCGACAATGGTTCTTCTCCCCCTTCCGGGAATGAACAATCAGAAGAACAGGAAGATGCTCCAACCGGTGACATAGATTCGGACGAAGGCGGCGTAACAATTCCTGAGCATCCGGTAGAGGTGCTTCACGGAACGCTGGAGATCGAAGTGCGGCTGACAGATGAAGCGGCAGAACAAGTCGCTGAAGAACAGGCCGCTGCCGAATTCATTTTTCAGCTTACGCATCATGCCAAGAAAATCGTTATTCCGGTAGCAAATGACAAATTGAAGCTAGATAAGCTGGCCGGAATGATCGAGGAAAGCTTGCTTACAAGCGTCATTTTGAGAGATGCGAACGGCAATATCATTGATGCGGACGCTAATCCGGGAAATCGGCCCAAACGCGGCGACGCGCTCACCGTCGAATACGAATGGAAGCTGGAGAACGGGCACGGATACAAAGCAGGGGACCAATTTATTTTCCAGCTCCCCGAGGCATTTGAGCTGTATAACGAATTTGACGGTCCTTTGAGCCAGTATGGTACCTATGAAGTTTCTATGGATGGAACAGTCGTATTTACATTTAATTCACTCATTGAAGTGAACTCCAATGTTTCCGGTACTTTTAAGGCCGAGACGAAATTCAGCGAGCAGACGATTGTCGGCAGCACCAAGCAGGTGCTTGAATTTCCGCTCAAAGACGGGCTGAAGAAAGTGCCTATTCATTTCCAGACAGATATCGGCTCAGAGATTGATAAGTCCGGCCTTCCGAACAAGCCGCTCAATCCGGATCAAATCCATTGGTCGATTGCATTCAACAAGGGAGAACGTTCTATTGAAAATGCAATTCTCTCCGAGCAGCTTCCGGCAGGCTTGGAGCTTGCTGCAGGAACGGTTAAGCTGTATGGTCTGACCATGAACCTGGATGGAACCTCACAGAAGGGCGATCTCATTGATGAAGATGAGTATGAGGTTGTTCCAATGCCGGACGGCAGCTTTGAAATCCGGTTCAAGCATCCGATATCCGGGGCGTATATCGCAGAGTTCACGACCAACATTACCGACGAAGATCAGACCGAATTCCAAAACAAAGCCACACTAAAGGGCGATGGTGTGTCGGACTTGAACACGACAGCTACGGTGGAAGTCGGCTACGGAAAAGCGCTTGATAAAGCAGCTCTTGTCTACAGCGCTACTGATCAGACGATTCTGTGGTCGATCAAGTATAACTATAATGAGAAGCTGATTGTAAAAGATAAAGCAGTGCTGACCGACGTGTTTGACGGCAGCCAGGAGCTGGTAGACGGTTCATTCAAGCTGTATCCCATTACTTTTGACCGTGATGGAAAGCCTGTGCGTGGAACTGAGGTTCCGGGCGACCGCTATACGCTGGATTCATCCGCGCCTGGAGGGTTTTCATTCCGGTTCCACGATGATGTGACCACCGCTTATGAACTGGTGTATCAGACCGCTATTCAGGATCGTGTCTACGACGATGGCACCGTCAACAATACGGCATCCTGGGATGGAATGGATGTGACAACAGGCCAGCCCATCGGCCAGGTTGTCCTGAACAAGCGCAATGTATCTACAGATTATGCAGCGAAAACAACGAACTGGGAAATCCGCTTGAACGGAAACCATTTCCCAATGGAGAACCCGGTGATCACCGATTCCTTCGTAAACAGCCGGTTAGAGTTTTTGCCGGGTTCCTTGATCATTACGAATGAAGCCGGCAACCCGCTGAGATTGGATACGGATTACACGCTGGAGCCAGTGAACAGCTATACTGAAGGCTTTGTAATTCGCTTTTTGGGCACTTTTACGGAGAGCTATACGATTCGTTATACGACCCAATTCGATCCTACGGTAGGAGATGCCCATCGGTATGTGAATAAAGCACAGCTTGATTGGGTAGAAGACGGTGCTCACATGCCTGGCAAAGAATCACAGGCGATATTCGAGCCGGATACGTACACGAAGGCCAACGGATTCAAGAACGGATCATACAATGCCCAAACGAAAGAGATTACGTGGATAATCGGGCTGAACTATAACAAGCAGTTTATCGGAGCTCCTGTCATCCAGGATTACTACACAGGCGAGCAAAAAATGGTTGCCGGCTCTCTCAAAGTGTATGAGCTGGAGCTTACGGGTTCAACCGATGGCGTTGTTGTGAAGAACGAAGTGGATAATTCGGACGGCAGTGTCTATCAGGTCGATTATAACCGGGTAGACGGCAATGGGAATCAAGGGTTTGAGTTCAAATTCAATTCATCCATTACGGCAGCCTATCAAATTGAATATCGCACAAGTCTGAGTGATCAAATCATTGTAGACGAGTATCACAACAAGGCTGCTTTGCTTGACGGCACGACTCAGCTCACCGAGCTGAATGCGTCTGTAACTGTGAAGCACGGCAAGGAGTATGTCGCGAAAGAGGGCGTACAAAAAGGGAAGGCTGTTCACTGGAAGGTGGATATTAACCGCGGCCAGTCGAAGGTTTCGAATGTAGAAATCACTGATAAGCTGACACCTAACCAAATTCTTGTGGAAAATTCCTTCAAGCTCTATCAGGGTGAGGTTGAAGTGGATGGCGATGTCCGCAAAGGAAGCCGACTGCTGGCAAAAGGAACCGACTATGATCTGGACATCACGACCGGAGCGGATGGTTCGCAGAGTTTTAGGCTTAATTTTAAACAGGATATTGAAGTTCCTTATGTACTGGAATATCAATCCTTCATTAATGCGGCTAATGGCGCTACTGTAGGCAACAGTGTCAGCTTCAAGGGTGACCATATCCAGGAAGTCATCAAAGAGAGCAAGCAGAACATCGTCGTCCGTTTCTCAGCCGGCTCAGGCTCTGCTACCGGAGAGATCGGGAATTTGGAAATTACCAAAGTGGATGCAGCAGACAATAGCAAAGTGTTAGACGGGGCCGTGTTCACACTATATGACAGCACAGGAACGATTGCGATTCGCACTGCGACTACAGGAGCAGACGGGAAAATCGTGTTTGCCAACCTCGTATACGACAATTATGTGCTTAGAGAGGATACAGCTCCTGAAGGCTATGTAGTTGGAATTCAAGACAAGCAGACCGTCAAGCTGGATGCGCCTGTGAGTCCGTTTATGATTCAAAACAAGAAGATCATTCGTGATGTGGAGCTCATCAAGACCGGTGAGGATACGCACAACACCGGGCTGCCGGGAGCGGTCTTCAAGCTGCAGTTTGATGCGCAGGATGGCAGCGGGTATCAGGATGTGCCAGGCAAGACAAATCTGGTTACGGATGCAGACGGGAAAATTCTGGTTCAGGAGCTGGACCCTGGAGCTTACCAATTCATTGAGGTTACAGCGCCCCAGGATTATCTCTTGAACACCCGTCCAATTACGTTCACAATCGGAGAGAAGCAGACTGAGGTGCGAAGGCTTGCTCCATTCGTCAATGAGCTGACGCCGGGAGCTGTGGAACTGACCAAGCTGGATCAGGACAACCGGACGGTTGCTCTTTCAGGAGCTGTTTTTAACCTGCTGAATGCCGCCAAGAACCAGACACTTCGCAGCAATCTGACCACAGATGCCAGCGGCAAGCTGCTTGTGGAGGGCTTGAAGCCGGGAACCTACTATTTGCAGGAGACACAGGCCCCGCAAGGGTATCTCGTGAACGCTGAGCCGATTGAGGTCGTCATCGACAGAGGACAGACGGCGCCGAAGCAGATTGCATTTACGAATGCTCTGATTCGCAACGCCTTGGAACTCACCAAGGCCGATGAATTTGACAATGCGCGATTGGCAGGCGCGGAGTTTGAATTGCAGCATCGGAACGGTACGCCAGTTACACAAGATCAGAAAGGCAAAACCCTGCCAGCGACCTTTATAACGAACAATAACGGTACATTTTTGATCAATGACTTGCCGAATGGCGACTATCAGCTGGTGGAAACTAAAGCACCGCAGCACTATGTACGTTTATCCGCACCAATTGAATTTAGCATTACAGCCGGAACAGGCATTGTGGCAGCGCCTGTCGCCCAAAACAAGCTGATTCCCGGCTCAGTTGAACTTATTAAAGAGGATTTCTATATCGGGAATATCAAGCTAGAAAATGCCGAGTTTGAACTTCAATACGATAATGGAAGTCCGGTTCCTGGTGTTCCGGTTCCTCTGACGACGGATTCAGACGGCAAAATCAGAGTCGATAACTTGAGACCGGGCAACTATCAGTTTGTGGAGAAGGTTGCGCCAGAGCATTACAGTCTGGATGCAACGCCGCGCAAATTTACAATTGTGAAGAGTCAGGCTGTTGCGCTTGGCCTTTCCGTCAAAAACAAACTGAAAGAAGGCTCATTCGAGCTGACGAAGGTGGATGCGGCATATGCAGACATCAAACTTGATGGGGCCGTGTTTAGGCTGGAAGATGCAGCGGGGAACACAGTACGTTCCAATTTGCAAACGGCTGACGGTGGTAAACTCACAATTAACACTCTTCAACCCGGCCATTACAAGCTGATTGAAACAAAAGCTCCATTTGGTTACAAGCTCGACAGTACGCCAATTGCCTTTGAAATTGAAAAGAGCCAGACGGTAACGGTTCAGCGTACCAAGAGCAATGTCATTCAGCCTGGCGATGTCGAGATGGTCAAGGTAGATGACCAGGATGGCAGCATCAAGCTGGAGGATGCCAAGTTTAAGCTGGAGCGAATGGATCATGTAACAAAAGATTGGGCATTGCAGCAAGACAATCTGGTTACGAATGATGAAGGTAAAATTACCGTCACGAACCTGCGTCCTGGCGATTACCGGTTTGTAGAAACCGAGGCGCCGCAATATTACAAGCTGTTGAACCAGCCGGTTGAGTTCAAGATTGACCTTGGACAACAGCAGATCAAGACAGTTGAAATCAAAAATACGCTCATCCCCGGCAATCTGGAGCTGACAAAAGAAGATAGTGCGGATTCCACACGCAAGCTGCCGGGAGCGGCATTTAAAATTGTAGACAACCAAAATCGTGAGGTTGCAACGAATTTGGTAACCGGAGCAAACGGAATCGCTATTTCCGGCAATTTGCAACCGGGAAGCTACTATCTGATTGAGACACAACCACCAGCCGGATATGCACCGAATAGCACGCCGATTCCTTTTACAATTGATAAGGGAACAACAGAGACTGTTCGCAAGCAGCTTACGGTGAAGAATGAGTGGGCGGACGGTGCTGTCGAACTGACCAAGGTTGATTCCGATAACCCTGGCCAAGTGCTGGCAGGAGCAGAGTTTAATCTTATTGACGAAGCCGGCAATATCATTCGTACAGGACTTACAACAGATCAATATGGCAAGCTTCAGGCAAGCGGGTTGAAGGCTGGAAGCTACAGTCTTGTGGAAACAAAAGCTCCATTCGGGTATAAGCCGGATGCAAGTCCCGTTACCTTTACCGTAACCCGCTTCAAAACGGCAGCAGAAACCGTGCAAAAATCCAATGAGGTTCTGCGAGGCGCTGTCAAACTTACCAAAGTAGAGACAGGCAACACATCCGAGAAGCTGGAAGGCGCTTTATTCAAGCTGGCGGATGAACAAGGAACGCTTGTTCAGGGTAACCTTGCGTCAGACGCGAACGGTGAACTGACCGTAACCGATTTGAAGCCGGGCAAGTACCAATTTGTAGAGACTGCCGCTCCGGCAGGCTATCAGTTGGATGCGACACCTGTTCAGTTTGAAATTGTTTTGGGGCATACCGGAGTTGTCCTTGTCCAAAAGGAAAACATACTCACGCCAGGTTCAGTAGAGCTGACGAAGGTGGACGCGGACAACAATAGCATTGTTCTTGAAGATGCGGAATTTGAACTGCGCGATGCTCAGAACAATGTGCTGCAGTCGGGCTTGACGACAAACGCCAACGGCAAGCTGGTTGTCAACAATCTTCCACCGGGCAGTTACAGCTTTGTAGAGACGAAAGCTCCGGCAGATTATGTGTTATCCAATCAGCCTATTCCGTTCACCATTGTGAAGAATCAGCAGGCAATCGCCAAAGTAACAGCGCAGAATGAGCTGATTAATGGTGCTGTTGAGTTCACGAAGGTGGATGCCCAAGATAACACGCTGCTGCTTCCAGATGCAGAGTTTAAACTGTTGAGCGCATCGGGTACAGAGCTGCTCACTGGACTCACTACAAACATCAGCGGCAAACTGGTCATAAATAATTTGAAGCCGGGAACCTACCAATTGGTTGAAACGAAAGCCCCGGCAGATTACAAGCTGGACGTGAGGCCTGTAGGCTTCACGATCGAACGAAATCAACAGGCAATGAAACAGATTCAGATAGAAAATGAACTGCTTCGGGGTTCAGTAGAGCTGACGAAGAAAGATGCCAATGACCTGTCTAAAGTTCTGCAAGGAGCAGAATTCGAGCTTCAGGACGCAGCAGGCCACCTGGTTAAAGACGGTCTGGTGACAAATACGGACGGCAAAATTTCTGTAGAGGAGCTTCTCCCTGGAAACTATCAGTTTGTAGAGACCAAGGCGCCGTTTGGTTATGAACTGGACGCGACTCCTCAACCATTTACCATTGTGAAAAGCCAGACAGGCAAGCTTGAGCTTGTGATGACGAATGAACCGGTACCAGGTTCAGTTGCATTAACAAAGGTTGATGCAGATAATCTTGTATTGAAGCTGGAGGGTGCCGAGTTTGAGCTTCAGGATGCTTTGGGCAATGTGCTGGAAGCAAGCTTGACCACTGATGCGGACGGGGAGATCGTCGTCACAGGATTAAAACCGGGCTTCTATCAATTTGTGGAAAAGAAAGCTCCGAAGTATTATGAACTCAATCCTTCACAACGAGTATTTGAAATTGAACTGGGTCAAAGCACCCGCTTGGAACTGCAAGCGGCCAACCAGCTCATCAAAGGCTCAGTGAAACTGACCAAAGTGGAAAAGGGGCAAGATGCGATTACCTTGGAAGGTGCTGTATTCAAGCTGCTTGCGGCTGACAATACAGTGGTTCAAGATAACCTGACAACCGATGAAAATGGTGAACTTGTAGTCGTTAATCTGAAGCCGGGAACCTACCAATTTGTAGAGACCAAGGCGCCAGAGCATTATGAATTGGACTCCACACCAATCGGATTTACGATTGTGAAGAATGAGACCGCAGGTACAGTCATTGATGTGAAAGCTGAAAATGAGCTGATCCGCGGAGGAGTGGAGCTCGTGAAAACCGATGCGGATGCAGCAGGCCAGGTCATTGCCGGAGCAGTCTTTGAGCTGCGGAATGCCACAGGTCAAGTCATCCAATCGGGACTGACGACGGATAGTGAAGGTAAGATCACCGTCGGAAATCTGTTGCCGGGCAGCTACCGGTTCGTAGAAACGGCAGCAGCACCGGGTTACAGGCTGGATACTGCGCCGGTTATCTTCACAATTGACAGAGGACCAACCCAAACGGTCCAGGTAACCAAGCAAAATGAACGCCTGACAGGCGCAGCAGAACTGACCAAGGTAGATGCTGTCGATCACAGCATCACCCTGCAAGGGGCAACATTCGAGCTGCGCAGTCAGAACGGGCAGGTACTGCGTACCGGACTGACAACGAATAGCGAAGGCAAACTGCTTATTCCGGCTCTGAAACCGGGCGTGTACTCTCTAGTAGAAACTGCGGCGCCGGAGCATTATAACCGTTCAACTCAGCCGCTGGTATTCACCATTGCGTTTAATCCGCAGCAAGTTGTGGAGCTGACGATGGAAAATACCTTGATTAAGGGCGGCGTTGAACTGACCAAAGTGGACTCGGAAAATGCGGTACGTGTGCTTCAGGGAGCGGAATTCAAGCTTCTGGATGCACAGGGCGGCCTGCTGCAAGGCGGGCTTGCGACAACTGCATCAGGGAAGCTGTTCATTGGTGATCTTGCACCAGGCAGCTATCAGCTGATCGAGACCAAAGCGCCGGAGCATTATGAACTCAATGCTGCTCCGATCAACTTTGAGATTGTGAAGAGTCAGCCGGAAGTGTTGAAGCTCGTATTTGCCAATACGCTGACGCCGGGTGCGGTACAACTTATTAAAGTGGATGAAGACCATCCGAATGAGCTTCTGGCAGGTGCGGTGTTTACTCTTGCCGATGCACAAGGCACGGAGCTGCAAACGGGCTTGACGACAGGTCAGGACGGCAAGATTCTGGTTGAGAACTTACAGCCGGGCGGCTACCAATTCATTGAAACGACAGCGCCATTTGGCTATCTGCTATTAACAGCTCCAATTCCATTTACCATTGTAGAGGGACAACAGCGGACACTGGAGCTTCAAGTATCCAACAAGCAGAAGCCGGGCACAGTTGAATTGACCAAGGTAGATGCAGGTGATTCTAACCTGGTACTTGAGGGTGCTGAATTCAGTCTGAAGGATATGAACGGCAATGCCATTCATACCGGTCTTGTTACGGACGCGAATGGCAAACTGATTGTTGACGGATTGAAGCCTGGCAATTATCAGTTGGTTGAAACTGCAGCTCCAACGGGCTATCTGCTGGATACGACACCGGTTGTATTCGAAATCGTACTCGGCCAGTCCGCAGCAGTTGCTGTTCACAAGACGAACACACTGAAGCCAGGTTCAGTTGAACTGACCAAGGTAGACGCGGACGACAATAGCATTGTGCTCCCAGGGGCTGAATTTGAGCTTCGGGATGCAAATGGAATTACGTTGCAGAACAATCTTATAACCGATGCAGACGGGAAGCTGGTTGTAAACAATCTGCCGCCGGGCAACTACAGCTTTGTAGAGACCAAGGCACCGGTAGACTATGTATTATCTAATCTTGAAATTCCGTTTGCGATTGTTAAAAATCAACAGTCAGCTGCCAAAGTAACAGCAGAGAACGAGCTGATCAATGGTGCATTGGAAATCAGCAAGATAGACGCACAAGACCACACACTGACACTTCCGGGAGCGGAATTCAAATTGCTGAGTGCAGATGGCACAGAGCTGCAAACGGGACTCACAACGAATAGCAGCGGCAAGCTGGTCATTAACAATTTGAAGCCGGGAACCTATCAATTGGCAGAAACGAAGGCTCCAGCAAATTATAAGCTGAACACAAAACCTGTCAGCTTCACGATTGTTCGCAATCAGCAGACCATCGAGCAGGTTCAAATTACGAATGAGCTGCTCCGCGGTTCCGCAGAACTGGTGAAGCTGGATGCTGACGATTCATCGGTGACATTGCAGGGAGCAGAATTTGAGCTTCAAGATGCCGCCGGACGGACTTTACTGACCGATCTGGTGACTGATGCCGATGGCAAAATTACGGCAGGTAATTTGCTCCCGGGAAATTATCAATTTGTAGAGACCAAAGCACCGTTTGGTTATGAACTGGACGCGACTCCTCAGCCATTCACAATTGTGAAAAGCCAGGCGGGCGTACTAAAGCTTACGATGACGAATGAGCCATTACCGGGTTCTGCTGTATTGACGAAGGTCGATGCAGACAATACGTCATTGAAGCTGGAGGGTGCAGAGTTCGACCTTGCAGATGCAACAGGCCATGTGCTAATAAGCAACCTGACGACCGATGGGAATGGTGAAATTACAGTAGCAGGCTTGAAGCCAGGCTTCTATCGTTTCATTGAGAAGAAGGCGCCGAAGTATTATCAACTGAATGCCGCGCCGATTACATTTGAAATCAAGCTCGGTGAAAACACACCTGTGGAGCTTGAGGCAGTCAATCAGCTCATCAAAGGGTCAGTGAAACTGACCAAGGTGGAAAAGGGGCAGGATGCGATTACCTTGGAAGGTGCTGTATTCAAGCTGCTAGCGGCTGACAGTACAGTTGTTCAAAATAATCTGGCCACCGATGAAAATGGTGAACTTGTGGTCACAAATCTGAAGCCAGGAACCTATCAATTTGTAGAGACCAGGGCGCCAGAGCATTATGAGCTGGATTCCACACCAATCGGATTTACGATTGTGAAGAATGAGACCGCAGGTACAGTCGTTGATGTGAAAGCTGAAAACGGGCTGATCCGTGGAGATGTTCAGCTTGTGAAGACCGATGCGGATGCAGCGGGTCAAGTCATTGCGGGAGCAGAATTTGAGCTTCGTGATGCACAAGGTCAAGTCGTTCAGTCGGGACTGAAGACGGATCGCGAAGGTAAAATTGCCGTTGGAAATCTGCTGCCGGGCAACTACCGGTTCGTAGAAACAACAGCAGCACCAGGCTACAGACTGGATACTGCTCCGGTTACCTTCACGATTGACAGAGGATCAAACCAAACGGTTCAGGTAACCAAGCAAAATGAACGCCTTACAGGCGCGGCAGAACTGACCAAGGTAGACGCTGTCGATCACAGCATTACCCTGCAAGGGGCGATTTTCGAACTGCGCAGTCAGAGCGGGCAGGTACTGCGTACCGGACTGACAACGAATAGCGAAGGCAAACTGCTTATTCCGGCTCTGAAGCCGGGCGTATACTCCCTGGTAGAAACTGCAGCGCCGGAGCATTACAGCCGTTCCGCTCAGCCGCTGGTATTCACCATTGCGTTTAATCCGCAGCAGGTTGTGGAACTGACGATGGAAAATACCTTGATTAAAGGTGCAGTAGAACTGACCAAAGTAGACTCAGAAACTGCGGTACGTGTGCTACTGGGAGCGGAGTTCAAACTTCTGGATGCGCAGGGCGGCCTGCTGCAAGATGAGCTTACGACAGATGCAGACGGGAAGCTGTTCATTGGTGATCTTGTACCAGGCAGCTATCAGCTGATCGAGACCAAAGCGCCGGAGCATTATGAGTTGAATGCTGCTCCGATCAACTTTGAGATTGTGAAGAGTCAGCCGGAAGTGCTGAAGCTCGTATTTGCCAATACGTTAACGCCGGGTGCAGTACAGCTCGTTAAAGTGGATGAAGACTATCCGAATGAGCTTTTGGCAGGTGCGGTATTTACCCTTGCTGATACACAGGGCAATGAACTGCAAACGGGATTGACGACAGGTCAGGACGGCAAGCTTCTAATTGAGAACTTACAGCCGGGCAGCTATCTATTTATTGAAACAAAAGCTCCGGAAGGTTATCAGCTGAAGAATTCGCCGGTTCCGTTCACCATTACAGAGGGTCAGCAGAAGACACTGGAGATTGAAGTGTCCAATCAGCAAAAAACAGGCTCTGTACAATTGATCAAGGTGGACACAGACAACCATAACCGGACCCTAAAGGGCGCTGAGTTCAGTCTGAAGGATATGAGCGGCAATGTCATTCACGCTGGTCTTGTGACGGATCAGGACGGTAAGCTGGCTGTTCATGGACTGAAGCCGGGCAACTATCAATTCGTAGAGACCAAGGCACCGGCCGGCTATAGCCTAGATCGGACACCAATTGAATTTACAATTCATTTCAATCAGGCTGATACACTGGAATTAACGGTAACCAACAAGTTAAGCACATACTATCCATCAGAACCAAATCCGCCAGGTCCAGGGAACCCTGAGAGCCCTGAGAACCCTGGACAGGGTGAAAATCCGGACCAGGGACAAAAACCTCCTGGCCCAGATAAGCCTGTCACTGAACATCCAGGCCAGAAGCCTGGAGATAAGCCGGACAATCCTGATGAGTCAGGAGATGGAGGCACAACGCCGGAGAACCCTGACAGTCCGGATAAACCGGACAGCGGCCACCCGGGCAAACCTGATAACGGCGCTGGTAATCCATCTGTCAAACCAGACGGCAAAGGTGGTAAAGATGGCGGCAAACAGCCGGGCGATTCTGAAGCTGGCGACTCCGGTAATAATCCGCATGGTACGGAGGAGTCGGGCAACGGATTGAATGGCACAGATCATTCCCGCGGCGGCACGGGCGGTTCGGAGCACTCGGGAGCAGGAACAAATGGTACCGATCCGGGTAAGGCTAAGCCTCTGGGCAGTGGCAAGGAGCTTCCAAGAACGGGTGAAGAAGCTTCCTACACGAATGTGATCATGGGATTGCTCGCGATAGCAGCCGGATCATGGTTGTTATTCAATAAACGTTCCAGATTAAGAAGAGCAGACAAATAGAGAAGCATTTTAGTATAAAAAGGGAAGACATATAAAGAGAACGCATAGACAATTATTCCAAAACAGCCGGTCACAGGAATCCCGTTTGCCTGTTGGCCGGCTGTTTGATTTGGATTCCGTTTTCAACTCTATCTATTTTTAATAGAAATTACTGATCCATATTTTAATTGAATTTTTCGGGAATTATAGTATACTCTAATTCGGTTGGAAATATTGCACAACTTCATATCCTCCATAATGGTGCCTATCTTCCTTGCCTGTCAGCGGGAAGCCATAGGCTTAATAGGGAAGTCCGGTGCAAAACCGGCGCGGTCCCGCCACTGTAAAGCGGAGCAGGCTGTATACACCCACTGTGCAAACGGGAAGGGACGGCCTTAGCGATGACGCTGAGCCAGGAGACCTGCCGCTATGGAACATTACCGCACTCACGAGGATGAGAAGGAGGTGAACGGGACTACATAGACCACGCAGATATGCTTTGGTCCGGCTGTCTTTTGCATCCGCATCTTTCTTCGCAGAGGAAAGGTGTATTTGTGCATGATGGAGGTTATAGCTTTTCAGGTTAACAACAACTTTGATTGACGAAAGGAAAGTGAAATATGAAGACAAATGTATGGAAAAAGACGCTGGCCTTATGGTTTAGTTTATTACTATTAATCTCCGTCGCCCAGCCTGCTCTTGTAGCGACTGCCAGTGCGAACTCCGCACAAGCAGCAAGCATATCCGTTCAAGTTCGAATTGAAGGATGGAATCAGACAGTTATTCCGCTGAAGCAGATTGCGATTGCTCCTTATGATATTACCAACGTTGTAGGAAATAACAGTGTGGGCAACTGGCATCAAACGAATTCCACGCCGTTGGTTATACATGCTATTTTGAAGGCTATGGAACTGGAAGGCTATGATGTAACAGATGAGGACGCTATAGATGTTGGTTACGGTGGTAACTATATCCGTGGAATTGCTGGAGAATGGGAGATTGATCAAGGCCCGAATTCCGGTTGGATGTATAAAGTAAATGGTGTACTTCCTTTGTTAGGGGTTGGCCAGCAGACACTGCAGGCAAATGATCTTTTGGAAGTGTTTTATATTGGTGACTACTCAACTTATGATTTTGGAAAAATAACAGCTTCTTCTACTTCCGTCCGGACAGGCCAAAGTGTTACTTTCACCGTCTCCGGACAACCATCAAGCTGGGGGACACCGCTTCCGTTTGCTCCAATTTCAGGTGCGACCCTTTCCATTAATGGATCTCCGACTACCTATACTACGAACACTAGCGGCCAGGCAACAATTACTTTTAGCACGCCAGGAACTTATAAAATAACTGCTAATAAATTCGGTAGCAATTCCTACAACTTGGTTCGTCCGATTCCTGTTGTTATTCAAGTGAATTAGACTTTTTTGAGGTCAGTAAGAAGACTAACAAGTCACGGTGTAGTTTAGCTGTGACTTGTTCTTTTCGCACTTTATAAGGCATAATTGAATATTTAGATTGTTTTTATAGTAGGGCCAACAATTCCCTTACAAGAGGATTCATTCATAGATTATTTTGATCTTTATATATTAAAGGTTGAATCGTACATATGAGATAAAAGGAGAAAGGATCGTGAGTATGAAAGCAACATTTATGAAAAAAACATTAGCGCTATGGTTAACTATTCACTTGCTGCTGGCAGCCCTGTATCCTGTGGCAGCTTTTGCTTCAGATTTAAAAACAGACTCGTTGGCATTAAGTAATCTGGAGGGCGAGTCGACGAGGGCGGCACAGCAAATAGAGCTGCGTACCTGGATGGACAAAGCAGCCGGCTGGATTTATAAAAATCGTAATTTTAAAGTTCAGAACAATTTTAATGATTGGGATATTGCCGCTCTCTCAAGGGCAGGATACGATTTGCCTGAGGATTACTACCCGGTTCTAGAGAGTTATATTGTAAGCAAAAATGGTATTTTCAATGTGGCAACCGATGTAGAGAGAATGGTTATTGGCATTACGGCGGCTGGTCAGGACCCGGCAAACATTGCAGGGTTTAATTTTATTGAAGGTATCTACAATCATGCGAACATCACAAGCCAGCCTGCGAATGCGGCGACTTATGCATTGATCGCGTTGGATTTGAAAAAATCTCCTGTTCCTGATGATGCTTTATGGACAAGAGAGAAGCTTGTTACACGCCTTTTGAGCTTTCAACAAGTCGATGGAAGCTTCTCGCGAGACGTAGATATAACTGCAATGGCATTGCAGGCATTATCCAACTATATGGATGATGATCTCGTGAAGACTAGTGTAGGGCGTGCGATTGCCTGGCTTTCTACAGCGCAACAGGCCAACGGCGGGTTCAAATCCTGGGGGTCAGAAAGCAGTGAGAGTATTTCTCAGGTTATTATTGCGTTAACAAGCCTCGGGTTAGATCCGTTAGATCCCCAGTTTGTCAAACCAAACGGAAATATGGCGGAAGCTCTTATCCGTTTTTTTGCTGAAGATGATGGAATTAAACATACTTTAGATGGCAGAAGCAATTATATGGCGACTCATCAGGGGCTTATGGCATTAAGTGCCTATGACCGTTTCTTGAATGGCGAAAACAAGTTGTATGATATGACAGATATATTACCTATACAGGAACCTTCGACTCCTGAGGAAGAGGCTGAGCCCCCGACTATCCGCGAGCGCATTAACAAGGCTGGCGAGTGGATACTGACGAACCGGAATTTTAAACAACAGGATAATTTTAATGATTGGGATGCAGTCGCTCTTTCCAGAGCGGGAATTAAAGTTCCGGATGATTACTACCCGGTATTAGAAAGCTATATTGTTGGCAAAAAAGGTTCTTTCCGGAATGCAACGGATGTAGAGCGAATGGTTATTGGAATTACCGCTACAGGATTTGACCCTGAAAATATAGCAGGTTATAACTTTATAGCGGGTGTGTATAACCACGACCGTCTCGACAAGCAGGCGGCGAACGCAACGACCTATGCGTTGATTGCCCTTGACTTAAAAAACTCATTTGTACCTGATGATGCGTTATGGACGAGGGATAAGCTTATTGAGCGCCTGCTAAGCTATCAGCAGGAAGACGGGGGCTTTGCTCTTAGCAGTGCTGGTGATGTTGATACAACGGCTATGGCTTTACAGGCATTATCAAATTATATCAGTCGGGATGAGGTCAAGTCGGCAGCTGAGAGCGCAGTTGAATGGCTGTCTAAAGCTCAAACAAGCAATGGCGGTTTTGAATTTGGGAATGTTGAAAGCAGTGAAAGTTCGGCACAGGTTATTATTGCCCTAACCAGCTTAGGGATTGATCCACTGGATGAAAGGTTTGTAAAAAAAGAAGGTAATGTATTAGACGCCCTTATTAAACATATTTCTTCTGATGGTGGTTTTGAGCATATAGTGGGACAACAGAGCAATTATATTGCTACTCACCAAGGCTTGATGGCACTTAGTGCCTATGAGCGTTTTCTAAATGGGCAGAACAAGCTTTATGATATGACGGATATAACAGAACCTGAGGAGCCACAGGAGTCTGTTCTTAATGTAACAGAACAATATGCGAATCTGGACCTCGATGCTGAACAAATAGGCACAAAACTTGTGCTTAATATTGGAAATAATGTGGAGACACTGAATATCACACTGCCACAAGACAATAATAGTCCCGTTTATATTAGACCTTTAAGTACCACACTGCCTGCAATCGAGGTGAACTATGGTACTATTGGCTTGAATATGCCGCCGGTTGAGGTGCTTTCTGAGGATTGGAACGGAAAGTTGCTTTTGCCAGTCAAGGCGGTACTGGATTTGGAACCAATTAAAGAGCAAATTGAAAAGCAATCAGGAACAGCAAAAGTTAATGAAATTAAAACAGCAATCCGTGTTGGCGGCTCTTCTCCTATTAATTTCAATGAGACGGTGACCCTGACTTTCAAAGGACAAGAGAAACTTCTTGCAGGATATGTGGACTCTGCTGGGAAGTTTCATAATATACCGAAAGGTCCGGGTAGTTCTCTTAACGAGTATGCGTATGCGGAAAATGGTAATTTAATCGTTAAGACAAATCATTTTACAGATTTTATCACCTACAGTCTAAAGGATATTCCGTCCGAACCAGGACCGGGTACTCCATCTCCGGGGGGCGGGAATGGTGGCAGTTCCGCATCGGTAAAGCTATCTATCGAAAAAATATCGATCGGTCAAGGTTATATTACTGAACCTGTCAACGTTTCGCTTCAAACCGGCGACACAGCTTTTACTTTAATGAAGCGGTATGCTTCGGAGAAAGGAGTCTCTGTTAGTTCAATAGGCTCCGGTGAATCTCTCTATGTTCAAGGTATTGACGGGCTTTATGAATTTGATCATGGTCTTTATAGCGGTTGGATGTATTCGGTAAATGACATTTATCCTTCACATAGCGCGGGCACCAAGTATCTGCGGGATGGTGACATCTTAAGATGGAGATATACAAAAGATCTGGGGAAGGATATCGGAGGGTATGACTCTGTTATCGGACCTCAAAACAAAGAGGCGCTAAAAAAGAAAATAAACGAGCTTAAAGGTCTGACTGAGTCGGATTACACGGCTTCGTCATGGAGTGAGCTGCTAAGAGTAATTTCGTTGGCAGAAAAAGCGGTTAATGAGAGTGATGATCAGAGTCTTGAACTTGTAAAACTTCTAAAAGAGTTAAGTGCAGCTCAGAAAAAATTAGTTTTAGTGAAAAATAACGGGACCGAGGAAAAGCCTAATCCCTCTAAACCGGATATCAAAACGCAATTACCTGAAAAGATTATCGAAACGATCAATAAATCAGCTGATTGGATTTTGAAAAATACGGATTTTGGAACCTATGATCCGTTTCATGACTGGGATGTCATGGCTTTAGTACGTTCTGGCAAGGTGGTTCCGGCCATATATCTTACTACACTGGAGAATTACGTACGAGAAGTGGAAGGCAAATTCCGTAAGGTAACGGACTATGAGCGTACTGTAATGGCGGTAGCTGCAATTGGCAAGGATCCCTCTTCGATCGCGGGATATGATTTTCTTGAAAAGATTTATAACAATGAGCGGATGACGGCTCAAGGGTCTAATGGCGTAATCTATGCTCTTATTGCACTCGATGCTAGCGGTGTTATTATACCGTCTAATGCCAAATGGGATCGTGAACGTCTAGTCGATTGGCTTCTGACCCAACAAAATGAAGACGGCGGCTTCCCGCTCAGCAAGGAGCAGGATGGTGATAGCGATGTGGATGTCACGGCAATGGCCCTTCAAGCGCTTGCGGGCTATCAGCAGCAAGATAAGGTAAAGCAAGCTACAGATAAAGCCCTGGAATGGCTGTCCAAGCAGCAATTGCAAAACGGCGGCATGAATGCTTGGGGCAAAGAAAACAGTGAAAGTGTATCTCAGGTCATCATAGCCTTGTCTGCACTGGGAATTCCACTGGATGACAAACGTTTCGTGAAGGAAAAAGGCAACTTGTACAGCAATCTGCTTGGCTTCGTAAATGCGGATGGCGGAATCGCGCATAATGTTGGCGGAGACAGCAACTACATGGCGACCCATCAGGGACTGCTGGGCTTGCTTGCCCATAAGCGTTTCTTGCAAAAGGAAAAGGCGCTCTATGACTTTTCGGATATTCGCAAGACCGGTACTGGAGGCGAAGGGCAGCCAGACACATCCAAGGCATTTAAGGATGAAACGGGTATCTCAACATGGGCAGTCGATGCGGTCCGCAAGGCAGCAGCAGCAGGATTTGTGCAGGGAACAGGTGCTTCTGCGCAATTTATGCCTCAGCATGAAATGACGCGTGCTGAGTTTGCAGCTGTACTGGTTCGCTATTTGGGATTAAAGATTGAAGAGCAGGCGGATTCGGTATACACTGATGTAATGAAAGGCCGCTGGTATACAGGATCCATTGTTGCAGCCGGCAAGGCCGGAATTGTTACGGGCTCTGGAACAGGCGCTTTCAGGCCGGATGAAGCGATCACGCGTGAGGAAATGGCGGTTATGCTGGGCCGGGCATTAGGCTTTGCTGATGCAAGGCAGACAAATGCCAAGCTGCCCGCGGATTTGCTGAAGGTATCCCCATGGGCCGCTCCGGCAGTTACTTATCTCTATGAGGCAGGCATTATGGCCGGGGAGAACGGTGCATTTAATCCGGCAGGACATGTATCCCGCGAACTTGCAGTGTTCATTCTGATGCAATTCTACCAGTCTGATCAACAGGCCGCTTAGGCGATTAATCTTTTGCGAAATTTACAATTATGCAAGTATAGAGTCCACAGGAAAAGAGACGAAATGTCTCTTTTTCCTGGTTCATCAGGTTTATCGACTACAAACTCAAGAATGGAGGCGACTACGAAATTGCATAGAATAGAACGACGCTACCTCCTTCTCACAGCAGTTCTTATCCTGTTGATAGCCATATTGGCAGGCTGCTCTGCCGGACAGCCGGAGCCATTATCCGGCCGGGACAATCAGGTGACCAATGCTGCTGTTGACGGGCAAGAATTGCAACAGGGCGATGATCAGAGAGGTAATAGCGGCAGCGGGGACCAGCAGAAGGCAGCTGGCGGCTCTGATACCATGTCTGACGAGCAGCCTGCAAAAGGGACAGGGGATAAGGCTGTAAACACAGAGGAAACCCCGGTTTCGTCTGGTCAGCAGGCCGTTAACGACTCAAAAGAATCACCGGAGGGGAATAAAGAGGCATTAGTTGGCGGAAAAAACGGCGGCTCCCCTGCACAAGGTGAACCAGCGAAAGAGGGGGCAAAATCCTCCGAAAATCATACAGGCTCCGCAAGCGGAACCTCCAAGCCGGCAGATCAGTCAGCCCCTGCTTCTTCTGAAAAACCAGCCTCCGGGACAGTAAAAACGTCCAAGCCTGCAGATTCAACAGCCCCGGCTGACACCAATACAGGCAAGCCAGGGAGCACCAATGCCGGTACTAAGCCGTCCCAAACTTCCGGCGGCAAAGAAACAAAGCCACCAGCAGCCGTTAAGCAGGATACGGTGCTTTTCACCATAGTTGGCCCTTCCGATGTCGGGGAAATCCTGAAGACAACCGAGGTCAAGATGGAGAAGGACGATACGGTGCTGGATGTGCTCAAGCGGGTCACGCGCGCGAACAAGATTCATATGGAGTTCCGCGGCAGAGGCGCAACCGCCTATATTGAAGGCATCGACAATATTTACGAATTTGATTACGGCTCCGGCAGCGGGTGGATGTTCAACATGAACGGCAAATATCCAAACCGCGGCGCGGGTGTATGGCCAGTCAAGCCGGGAGACAAAATTGAGTGGCGCTATACGGAAGATCTGGGCAAAGACCTTGGCGTAGAGATGGGCGGTTTATGGGATGGAAAAGAAGAATAAATGGCCCGGCGGCTTCTATTCGCTTCATCCGGCCATAAGCTTCGTTTATTTTGTTTTCGTTTTTGGAGCGGCAGTCATGCTGAAGCATCCGCTCTATTTGTTGACAGTGCTGGCGGTGGCGATTGCCATTGCCATTTTGCAAGATGGAGGGCGCGGACTTGTTAAGCCGCTGCCCTATTACCTGCTGCTTGCGCTCATCATTTTTATCAGCAATCCGCTGCTAACCAGCCGTGGCAGGACAATATTGTTCTATTTCCGGGATTTGCCGGTTACGCTTGAGGCGATTGCCTATGGAGCGTTGTTTGCAATGTCGCTGCTCGCTGTGCTTATCGGCTTTATCGGCTACAACAGCATTGTTACCCCGAACCGGTTCCTGTATTTGTTTGCGAGGTTTGCGCCGCGCACTGTATTTGTCATCACCGTAGCGATGCGGTTTGTCCCTTTGCTGAAGCGCCGGATTCAAGAGATTATCCGGGTGCAGAAATCACAGGGATATTTTTTATATAAAAAGAAGAAATGGCTGCAAGCTAAAGAAGCCATGGAGACGATGCACACACTTGTCAGCTGGTCGCTGGAAGAAGCACTTCAGACGGGTATGTCGATGCGCTCCAGGGGTTACGGGCTTGGCAAACGAAGCTCGGCAATCGTCTACCGGATGGAGCGGCGGGACTGGCAGGTGCTCGGCTGGATGGCTGCTACTGGGCTGTTGACCCTGGTTGGAGCCATGCTTGGCTGCGGACGCTATTCTGTATATCCCAAGCTGCTGCCCCCGGATGCTTCCTATTTTACATTATTGCATTACGCCTGCTTTGCCGGCTTTTTACTGGTGCCGGTTGTAATGGATGTCAGAGAGGTGATGAGATGGCGCACTATCAGATCCAGGATGTAACTTTTACGTTCCCTGAGCAGGAAACTTCTTCACTGAGCGGTATATCGATGGACATCGCAGAGGGGGAGTTCGTCGTTCTCTGCGGTTCGACCGGTTCGGGCAAGACCACCTTCATCCGGCACCTGAAGCGTGAAATCTGGCCGGAGGGCAAGCGGACCGGAGTCTTCCGATATGATGGCTTGCCGCTTGAAGAGCTTCCGCCACAGCGGGCAGCCTCAGAGATTGGCATGGTGTTTCAGGATCCGGAAGCCCAAATCGTAATGGGGACGGTGGAACAAGAGCTTGCTTTTGGACTGGAAAATCTGGGCCTGCCCCCTGCCGTAATCCAGCGCCGGATGGCGGAGATGGTCTCCTTTCTGGGCATGGAAGGATGGCTTAGACAGTCTGTGCATGAGCTTTCCGGCGGGCAAAAACAGCTGCTTAATCTGGCTTCAGTGCTGATGTTGAGGCCGAAGGTACTGTTGCTGGATGAGCCTACTGCCCAGCTCGATCCGATTGCAGCCAAGGAGTTTCTTCAAGTGCTGCACCGTCTTAATCAGGAGTTGTCTTTAACCGTTGTTATTGCAGAGCACCGACTGGAAGATGTTTTTCCACTCGCGACACAGGTGTGCCTGTTCGACCACGGCCGGTTGAAATATGCCGGTTCTGCACGCCAGGTTATTGCAAATGTGTGGAGTAGTGGCGATGAGGAAGCAAGGGCTTTCCTTCCGGCTGTCAGCAGAATCGCATTGTTGTGGCCGGGTCAGCACTACGGGACCATTCCGCTTACCGTTAAGGAAGGAAAGACATGGATGGCGCAAATGGCAGGGGAGCATAGCGACCAAGCAACAACTGGAGATGATGATGTCCTTCCACTTTCGGCAATTACGCATGCCACAAGCAGAGAGCAGCTTCGCATTAGCAATTCTTCTCCTGCAAAGGACATTATGCTCGCGTGCCGGTCGCTCTTTTTTCAATATGAGAAGGACTCGCCCTTCCTGCTTCACGGCTGCTCCTTTGAGGTTCGCAAAGGGGAGATGATGGCGCTAATGGGGGGGAATGGAGCGGGGAAATCGACATTGCTGCGCGTGCTTGCCCATCTGCTTAAGCCACAACGGGGCCAGGTAGAATTGGACGGAAAGCCGTTGTCCAAGTGGAAGGAGAAGGAGCGTATCGCCCGCATTGGCTATCTCGCGCAGAATCCGCTGCTTTATTTTAACCGGGATACAGTTCGGGAACTGCTGGAGGAACGGCTGCGTCGGCTTGACTTGCCTGAAGCGGAGCAGACACGACGTCTGGAGGAGATGGTATCACTGTTCGGACTGGAGCCGATACTGAACCATCATCCTTACGATATTAGCGGCGGCCAACAGCAAAAGACCGCTCTGGCGCTTGTTTTGCTCGCTGATCCTGAACTGCTGCTGCTGGACGAACCGACCAAAGGGCTTGACCCGTATCAGAAGGAAACGTTTGCGGAGCTGTTAAAGAAATGGCTTCAAGGCAGCCGTACCATCTTGATGGTTAGCCATGATGTGGAGTTTGCTGCCCGCCATGCAACCCGGAGCGCGATGCTGTTTAACGGAACAGTGATCGGACCGGAAGATACAGCCTCCTTCTTTCAGCAAAATTATTTCTACACAACGGTAATCCAGCGTGTGGCTGGGGAGCATTGGCCAAAGCTGGTTACGGAAGAGGATGTGATTAACAGGTGGCAGGCATTCGCCGGGCGCTCTATTTAAGCGGTTTTGCGATCGCTTTTGTGCTGCTCATTGCGGCATTGTGGCGGGAGGAATATTACCTTCCGCTGAGTATCATCATGATTCTGGCTGTAATGATCCCCTTCTGGGTCCGCTTCGAGCGCAAGTCATTTCATGCCGAAAGCATGGTCATGATTGCGATGATGGCGGCAATTGCCGCTGTGGGAAGAGTCCCGTTCGTATCGCTCCCCAGTGTCCAGCCGACCTCCTTTGTTATCATTGTCAGCGCGCTGGTGCTGGGGCCGGAGGTAGGCTTTATTGTCGGCAGTGTCGCCGCAGTGGTATCCAATTTGTTTCTGGGGCAGGGGCCGTGGACGCCCTGGCAAATGTTTTGCTGGGGCATGATGGGCTTTAGCGCCGGACTGCTGCGCCATCAGCTTTGGATGGGGACGCGCTTTGGCAGAGTGGCGTTTGGCTTTGTCTGGGGTTTTCTGTTCGGCTGGATTATGAACATCTGGTATATCATCGGCTATTTTGGAGAGATGACCTGGCATACCTTTGCCATGGCTTATGCGGCGAGCTTTTATTTTGACCTGGCACACGCGCTGAGCAATGTCTTTTTCCTGGGACTCTTTGCCGCACGATGGATCAAGATTTTGACCCGGATGAAGGTCAAGTACGGGGTGCTTCAAGAGGATTCGTGATTGAAAGTTTTTGAGATTGATAGGTTTAAAGAACAGGCAGGCGGACATACTAGGGACATAGACGTTCCGGAACGCAAGCGGCGCACCGACGGGTGCGGATGAGAGGAGCTTGTGTGTCATATGGTAATCCGCAATCATACCCGTAATTCTTTTCGCAAGTCGTTCGGCCTTCTGGTATTTGTTCTTGCTATTCTTTTGATGAGCTGGGAAGGGCATCGTATCGATGCGGCAGTGGTGAATGGAGATATCCCCGAGGAGTCGATCCGGCTGCGTGTGCTGGCGAACTCGGACTCTCCCCAGGATCAGGCTGTAAAACGTCATGTCCGTGATGCAATCGTAGAGCAAATGACAAGCTGGGCCCAAGGCCCGCAGACGATCGAACAGGCACGCCTGACGATTAAATCCCGTCTTCATGAGCTGGAGCAAATTGTTGGCAAAGTGCTGGAGGCCCGCGGCTTCAAGTACGGATATCAGGTAGAGCTCGGGGTCGTGCCGTTCCCTACCAAAATGTACGGTAAAACCGTCTATCCGGCTGGAGATTACGAGGCTTTGCGGATTACGCTTGGCAGCGGTGATGGACAGAACTGGTGGTGCGTCCTGTTTCCGCCCCTCTGCTTTGTAGATGGTGTAAGCGGCGAGGCGACGGCCTCGGCAGCGGCTCTCGAGTCCCAAGATGGTGTTGCAGCAGATCATGCTGCGGACGCATCCGAAGCACAAGCGCCGGAAGTGAAGTTTTTCTTCGTGGAAATGATAGAGTCGGTTGCAGATTTTTTTAAAAATCTTTTCTAGACGTACCGGCGGTGTTGGTAGTCTAAACTGTTAATTGGCGATGCATCAGGCCGACTGCTGGCAGCTCCAAAAGCAGATATTGCGTTTAGCACTAAGGCGGACAACGTCTTCGTTCCATCAGACGAGCCGCCTTTACGGTTGGAAGCCAGCCCCTAGTGTGATCAAAACTCCGGTTACAACAACAGTTACTATCCTGGAGCCAGCAGCCTTGGTTATGAGCCGGACAAGGTTTGCCGGCCATATTGCCGTTTAGCCGCGAAGGACCCTTATTTATGATATAATTACTACTTGTTAACCGATCATAGATGCCAGAGTTTTCTGGCTTAATCCATACAGTCAGCAGCAACCCTAAGCAAAATTCAATGAATTCAACTGAAGTTTTATACGATATATCTGCGTAAAACAAGACTGTCCCTTTATGGAGGCAGTCTTTACGATTGTATTTTTAATATAAAAGGATGAGTGCGAAGTGGAACCAATAAATACCCGCATCTGGCAGCTCCATCAGGACGGGGAGTCGAACAGGCAGGCGATCGCAGAGGCAGCGGTTATGCTCAAGAACGGTAAAACTGTTGCTTTTCCTACGGAAACGGTCTATGGCCTTGGAGCGGATGCGCGCAATCCGGATGCTGTAGCCAAAATATTTCAGGCCAAAGGGCGGCCATCAGATAATCCGCTTATTGTCCACATTGCATCGTCCAGTCAGCTTCTGCCGCTGGTGGAGCCATGGGGGGCGCTGGCAGACCAGCTGATGAAGCGGTTTTGGCCGGGGCCCTTAACTATTGTGCTTCCGGTGAAGGAGGGGGCTGTATCGCATTTGGTTACGGCCGGACTAGACACATTAGGCGTGCGGATGCCTCAGCATGAGACGGCGCTTCGCCTTATTGAGGCATCCGGCTGCCCGATCGCTGCGCCGAGCGCAAATCGTTCAGGACGTCCGAGTCCTACGCTTGCAGAGCATGTAGCCGAGGACTTGTCCGGCAGTATCGACGGCCTGGTAGACGGGGGAGCTGCAGGTGTCGGGCTGGAATCTACAGTTGTTGAAATTGCACAAGGACCGTCTGGGGAAGCGATCCGTATTCTGCGCCCTGGAGGGATATCGCGCGAGGCGCTGCAGGAGATTGGGACGGTTCTTGAGGAGGATGACGCTGCCTCCCCTCCGGGAGCTGAAGCGGCCCCGCGCTCTCCCGGCATGAAGTACAAGCATTATGCGCCGCGAGGGAGTGTACGGGTCGTGGACGGAGAGCCGGAGCGGGTACAAAGGCATATTCGGCGCGAGCTTGCTGCTGCCCGGATTCGTGGCGAACGAACCGGTGTGCTCGCATTTGACGAACATACGCATAATTATGAAGCTGATCTGGTCATCTCCTGCGGCAGCTTGTCCGACCTTGAGTCTGCAGCCAGAGGACTGTACGCGGCACTTCGTGAATTTGATACCCGGAACATCGATTTAATCTGGGCAGAGGCTTGCAAGACGGAAGGAATCGGCGAGGCCTTAATGAACCGTCTTCTCAAAGCCGCCTCCAATCAGGTCCAGCTTGTCTAAACCTGCTGCATCGTCATGATCCCCAACCTGTCCGCATATGAATGAGAGAGAAGCGGACAAGGGGGAATACAGATGATAGAAGCAAACGCGTATGCGGGCCAATTTTTGACCATACTTTTTATGGCTGTTGCGCTTGGCATGGACGCTTTCTCGCTTGGGATCGGCATAGGGATGAAAGGAATCCGTCTCCTCGATATTTTGAAGCTTAGTTTCATAATTGGCCTGTTTCATATTTTAATGCCGCTGGCGGGGATTTTTACCGGTGGTTATATGAGCTCAATCCTTGGGGATGTGACCGTGGTGGCAGCCGGCGGGCTGCTTATTTTGCTTGGGGGCCATATGATATACAGCTCTCTCCGCGGGGATGCGGTGCCTTCTTTTAATCACCGTACACTGTGGGGCATGCTCATATTTGCCCTCAGTGTAAGTATAGATTCGTTCTCGGTGGGCGTTTCACTTGGGATGTTTAATACGGATATGATGATGACTGTGATCCTGTTCGGGCTGTTTGGCGGGCTGATGTCCGTACTGGGTCTGCTTCTGGGCAGACGCGTAAGCCACAATTTGGGCGAGTACGGGGAGGCGTGCGGGGGGATTGTTTTGCTCGCTTTCGGGGTCATGTTTTTATTATAATAAAAAGGGTAAGATGATAATAAATGATGGAACAAGAAGGGGGCGCGCAGCGTGAAACGCATCTTGTTTGTATGTACAGGTAATACATGCCGGAGCCCGATGGCGGAGGCGCTGCTCAGACATAAGGCCGCTGCCGCAGGGCTGTCTGTCGAAACCCGATCTGCAGGCGTATCAACGGTGGATGGGCTTCCCGTATCCCCTAATGCCGTGCAGACACTCTCTGCGATGAAAGTCTCCCATTCAGGTTCGTCGAGAGCGGTGACCTCTGAATCAATTGCATGGGCGGATTTGATATTAACGATGACCACAGGGCATAAACGCCACCTGCTGGAACGATATCCGCAGGCTGTAGACAAGGCTTATACCTTAAAGGAGTATGTAGAGAACGATTCTGGAATATTGAATGATATTGCAGAGCTGGAGGCGCTATATACCGAGCTGCATATGAATCAGGCTTTGGGCATAAAGCTTAGCGATGAGCAGCGGCAGCGCCTGCTTGAACTTGAAAGACGTATTCCCGGCTTCGATATTGCTGATCCTTTTGGGGGTTCACTCACCCGTTATGGGCAGGCAGCGAATGAAATTGCACAATTGCTTGAGCGTCTGCTGATTAAGCTTCGCACTGGGGAAAATTAGACAGAAGAAAGATTGATTTTGATCCTGAATTCCGTTATGATGAAGAGAACAAAGACAGATCCGGTGTAACTGGCGACGAGAGTGGGTAACCACGATGGAGCACCGGAATATACGGCCGGTCGCCTGGGCAAAGAGCTTGCGTGTGCATTCTGCACGCTTGCTCTTTTTCGTCTTTTTGGGGCCTTTTTGCAGGTTCACAGCACGGGCTCGCCCGGTGACGGGGAAATGAGCCAGTAATTCTTGTCTTTTAAGATAGGATGAATCAGGTATAATAAGATCATATAACGCCAGAAGAAACTACCGGACTTAAAGCTTGGCGACAAGCCGCGGGTTCCCGATGCGGCAGCAAGCTGCATGCTCGTTTCAGGCAGATCTTATGAGGGGGATTTAGTGATGAAAATCGCCATTGGAGCCGATCATGCCGGCTATCGGCTGAAGGATGTTATTGTGCCTTTTCTTCAGGAGCTTGGTCATGAAGTGGAGGATCTGGGATGCAATTGCGACCAGTCTGTCGATTATCCTGATTATGCGATTCCGGTTGCGGATCGCGTTACCCGGGGCACGGCTGAGCGCGGTATTCTCATCTGCGGTACCGGAATCGGCATGTCAATCGCGGCGAACAAGGTTCCCGGCATCCGCTGTGCGCTTGTGCATGACCTATTTTCCGCCAAGGCTACACGTGAGCACAATGATACCAACATGCTGGCGCTTGGCGAGCGGGTAGTCGGCCCGGGTGTTGCCCAGGAGATTATCCGTATTTGGCTGGAGACGCCTTTCTCTGAGGGAGAGCGCCATGTCGGACGGGTCAATAAGGTGAAAGAGCTGGAGAACCAGTTCAGCCTTCATCCGTAAAGGACGGTCAGATCATGGATACCAAGCATCAGGAGATTGCCTTGCAGATGGAGACCCTGGTCCGTGAGCTTGCAGAAGCGGGCGGACTGAATTCCGGACAGCTCCTTGTAATTGGTGTCAGCACCAGTGAGGTGCTGGGCCGGCATATCGGAACGGCAGGAACGCTGGAGACAGCGCGGCTGATCTATGAAGGGGTTGCCGCCGCTCAGGCGGAACTTGGATTTTACCCGGTCTTTCAATGCTGTGAACATCTGAACAGAGCGCTCGTAGTGCCCCGTGAGGCGGCGGAGCGTTATGGGCTGGAGGAAGTTGCTGCGGTCCCGGTACCGGGAGCGGGCGGATCAATGGCAGCCTATGCTTATCGGCACTTGAGGAATGCATGTCTGGTCGAGACGGTACAGGCTCATGCGGGCATTGATATCGGAGATACGTTCATCGGAATGCATTTGCGAAAAGTAGCTGTGCCGCTCAGGCCTTCGATAAGGCAGTTGGGCGAGGCGCACGTAACGATGGCATGGACAAGGCCGAAACTGATCGGCGGGGCACGTGCGGTCTATACAGCCGATAGTTCTGCCGATGCGAATTCACACACGGTGAATCATCGCGATGATACCTGTATGTAATTTATTTTTAAATATATTGCTCATTTCGGGCACACCACAACACGTATTCAGGAGGAGAATGAACAATGGAAAACTTACGTAAACAAGACCCAGATATTTTACACGCTCTTAATCTGGAGCTGCAGCGCCAGCGCGACAACATCGAACTGATTGCATCCGAGAATATTGTAAGTGAAGCAGTTCTGGAAGCAATGGGCTCCGCTCTGACGAACAAATATGCAGAAGGATACCCTGGCAAACGCTTCTATGGCGGTTGTGAGTATGTAGACATCGCTGAGGATATTGCACGCAAGCGCGCAATTGAGCTGTTCGGTGCTGAGCATGCCAACGTACAGCCCCACTCCGGTGCTCAAGCCAACATGGCAGTTTATCTGGCGGCACTCAAGCCTGGCGATACTGTACTTGGTATGAACCTCGCTCATGGCGGACACTTGACACACGGCAGCCCGGTTAATGCTTCCGGCCTTCTGTACAACTTCGTTGAATACGGCGTAAGCCAAGACAGCTACACAATTGATTATGAAGAAGTACGCAAGGCAGCATTCAAGCATCGCCCTAAAATGATCGTTGCAGGCGCAAGCGCATATCCGCGCATTATCGACTTCGAAAAGCTTGGCCAAATTGCAAACGATGTAGGCGCGCTGTTCATGGTAGATATGGCGCATATCGCAGGTCTGGTTGCTTCCGGGCATCATCCAAGCCCGGTTCCGCATGCGCATTTTGTAACTACAACTACACACAAAACATTGCGCGGGCCACGTGGCGGTCTGATCCTGTGCCGCAAAGCATGGGCGCAAGCAATTGATAAAGCTGTATTCCCGGGAACACAAGGCGGTCCATTGATGCACATCGTGGCAGCAAAAGCAGTTGCTTTTGGCGAGGCGCTTCAGCCTTCCTTCAAAACCTACGGCGAAAATGTGGTTAAAAACGCGAAGGTGCTCGCAGAAGAGCTGATCTCCCGCGGCCTGAACATCGTATCCGGCGGTACAGACAATCACCTGATGCTGATTGACACCCGCAGCCTGAACATCACAGGTAAAGAAGCAGAGCATGTGCTCGACTCAGTAGGCATCACCGTTAATAAAAATGCGATTCCATTTGATCCGACCAGTCCGTTTGTAACAAGCGGTATCCGTTTGGGGACGCCTGCTGCTACTTCCCGCGGCATGGATGAGAAAGCAATGAAAGTTATTGCCGAAGTGATTTCTGATGTGCTTCACAACACCAAAGATGAAGCGGTTCTGGCAGCAGCCAAAACCAAGGTTCGCGAGTTGACAGCGCAATACCCGCTGTACCCGACATTGAAATACTAACTTTACTCTAACTGGGCGCTGCCCTAAGTGCGGGGAACCGCACTTTCCGGGCGGCGCTTTTTTACTACTCCCCATTCTTCCCTTCAACTTCTGCCAATAACGGCCGGCTCTGTCATTCATACATGTGGTTTAAAGCCTTGCTCCTGTTAAAAAGTTCTCAAATTGTTTTTCGTGCAGCCTTGTCCTGACAATGCTATAATAGTTGGGATAAAAAAGTTGAACAGATGTTTTAAGGAGGACGAACACATGGGCAGATTGATCGTTTGCGATCATCCGCTAATTCAGCATAAGATGACATTTATCCGGGATAAGAATACGAACACCAAGGATTTCCGGGAACTGGTCGATGAGGTTGCGACACTGATGGCCTATGAAATTACCCGTGATGTACCGCTGGACAGCATCAAGGTTGAGACGCCTGTAGCGGTAGCGGATAGCAAGGTGGTATCCGGGCGTATGGTAGGGCTTATCCCAATCCTGCGTGCTGGCCTGGGAATGGTGGAAGGAATGCTGAAGCTGATTCCATCAGCCAAGGTTGGACATATCGGGCTGGCCCGCAATCCGGAGACGCTCCAACCGGTGGAGTATTATATTAACCTGCCTACGGATGCAACAGAACGTCTGCTTATTGTTCTTGATCCGATGCTGGCGACCGGCGGGTCAGCCAATGCGGCGATCGAATCCCTCAAAAATCGCGGATGCAAGCAGATCAAACTGATGTGCCTGATTGCTGCGCCGGAAGGTGTGGAAGCCGTTCAAAAAGCTCATCCAGACGTGGATATCTATTTGGCAGCGCTTGACAGTCATCTCGATGAGCACGGCTACATTATCCCCGGCCTGGGTGACGCTGGAGACCGCTTGTTTGGAACCATGCATAATTAGGGGCTACTTGATTAGGAGTGATCATTTTGTCAAAACTGAAAATTATGACGATATTTGGGACACGTCCGGAAGCAGTTAAAATGGCGCCGCTTGTACTGGAGCTTCAGAAGCATGGCGAGCATATTGAACCGCTGGTTTGTGTTACCGCACAGCATCGTCAGATGCTCGATCAAGTGCTGGAATTTTTCAAGATCCGGCCGGATTATGATTTGAATGTCATGAAGGAACGTCAGACCCTGACGGAGACTACGGTTCGCGTGCTGGAGGGGCTTGAGCCTATCCTGAGCGAGTCGAAGCCGGATATGGTGCTCGTCCACGGCGATACGCAAACCGCGTTTCTGGCGAGCTATGCTTCGTTTCTCCAACAGATTCAAGTCGGGCATGTGGAGGCTGGTCTGCGCACGTGGAACAAGCTGTCGCCATATCCGGAGGAAATGAACCGCCAGCTTGCGGGCGTGTTGTCGGATATTCATTTTGCGCCTACGAATCGTTCAGCGGGTAACTTGCTCAAGGAGAACAAGCCGGAGCCTGACATTTATATTACAGGCAACACGGCGACGGATGTATTCCAATATACCGTCAGCAAGGATTTTACTCATCCTGAATTGGAATGGGCAAAGGGCAAGCGCCTGATCCTCATGACCGCTCATCGCAGGGAATCGCTTGGCGAACCGCACCGCAATGTGTTCCGTGCAGTCAAACGGATTGCCGATGAGTATGAAGATGTAGCCATTGTTTACGCGGTCCATCCGAATCCGGCGGTTCGGGAGCCGGCTAATGAAATACTGGGCGGGCATCCGCGTATTCGACTGATTGAACCGCTTGATGTGTTTGAATTCCACAATTTCTATCCTCATACCTACATGATTATGACGGACTCTGGCGGACTGCAGGAGGAAGCGCCTTCCTTTGGCGTACCGACCCTCGTGCTGCGTGACACTACGGAGCGTCCGGAAGGTATTGATGCCGGTACGCTTGAACTGGTAGGTACAGACGAAACCGTTATTTATGAACGGGCCAAGGCGCTTCTGGATGACACGGAGCTTTACAGCCGGATGAGCAACGCAGCCAACCCGTATGGGGATGGACAGGCTTCAGTCCGTATCGTTCAAGCCATTCTCCATCATTTTGGCAAAGTCTCTTCGCCTCCGGAAGCGTTCACAGAACGTTCATAATTCAACATTGGGTCAGGGAATGCCTGCAAACCTCACAGCATACAGTTGTACTGTATGGTTGTGAGGTGCTCTGAACCCATAGCCATCAAGGGTTTCTTAGTTTGCGTTCACCAAATGTTTAAATTTATATTGATTGACAAACCTTGCGTCGCTTCGATAAAATATATGAGGATTGACAGGGGTATAAGCCATGAATCCAAAGAATAAGAGGGACAATCCGTTGCTTGCCGCCGGTATGGTTGGCGTGCTGGGACTTAATGTCGCAATATGCATGTGCTTAGGTTATTTCGTCGGAAGCTGGCTCGGCGGCTCAAAGGGCTGGACTGTCCTGGGTCTTCTTACCGGATTGGCGGTCGGTATTCTGTCCTGCGTGTTGCTTGTTAAAAAGGTTCTGGAGGATACCGATGGATGAAATTGTAAGGCGTGCGGTGCGCTCCGCCCTTTTTTTGGTGGCTGCTTGCCTGGTTGTCCGTTTCATGGTTCCTGACGGCAGAACAATAGCCGCAGGTATCATCTTGGGCTTGATGGCAAGTCTTATGAATGCGCTTTTGTTGCGCAGAAGAATTAATTTGTTGGACAAGGCGCTCCAGCAGGAACGCCCGAAGAGAGTCAGTATCGGTTTAGGCGCACGGGTGGCAACGGTGCTGATTGTTGTCATGATAGCGATTAAGTTTCCGGATCAGTTCAATGTGTCGTCTACTCTGATTTCATGTTTTTATGTACAATTTGTAGTTCTCATTATTGCTTTTGTTCAAAATTTGAGAGATTCCAGTGGAAAGGGGTGAAAAAACTAATATGCATGAATTCCCGATAATTGAGCTCGGGGGGCTGAGTTTCGATCTCTCTTCCATTATCGCGATTGTAGTATCCACCGTAATCTGTATGGTTCTGGGTGTTCTGGCGACGAGAAAATTGTCGGTTGCCAATCCTTCCAAGATGCAAAACTTTATGGAATGGACCCTTGAGTTTGTGCACAACACGGTCGCAAGCACAATGCCGCTGGACAAGGCGAAGAAATTCATAAATTTGGCAGCGACGCTAATCATGTTCATTTTTGTTTCCAACCTTTTGGGATTGCCATTCGGTGTAACATTCGATGCCCATCATGAAGTGAAATGGGGAAACGTGGTTGTCGTTTCGCAAGAGCTTGTTGATGAAAAAGGTGGAGCCGCTCACATTGCTTTCTGGAAATCTCCAACCGCTGACATTGCAGTGACATCAGGTCTGGCAATTGTCTCATTCTTCCTTATCCATTTTCTCGGACTTAAGATGAATGCGAAGCACTATATCAAGCACTACTTCAAGCCATTCTGGATATTCTTCCCGCTCAACATTGTTGAACAGGTCGCACGGCCCGTTTCACTGGCACTCCGGCTCTACGCCAATATCTTCGCCGGTGAGGTTCTAATCTCAACTATTCTTATGCTGAAGTGGTTCGGTATTCCGCTCCTTGCTGTATGGCAGGGCTTCAGTATTTTCGTAGGCGCAATTCAGGCCTTCCTGTTTACGGTTCTTACCATGGTATACATCT
Organism: Paenibacillus pinihumi DSM 23905 = JCM 16419; assembly: GCF_000422505.1. GTDB lineage: Bacteria > Bacillota > Bacilli > Paenibacillales > Paenibacillaceae > Paenibacillus_D > Paenibacillus_D pinihumi. The sequence goes on from NZ_AULX01000012.1 coordinate 223,367, forward strand.
CACAGGCAATTGTCCATGAAGAACACGAAGAACATTGATTACCCGTATGAACCTGAATAGAGATACTTCTCTTTAATCAGGATTAGCAATATATAATCAGCTTTCCCCAAAAAACCATCCTTAAGGAGGATATTACAAATGGATTTATTGGCAGCAGCAATTGTTATCGGTTTGGGCGCAATCGGCGCAGGTTTTGGTAACGGTATGATCGTAAGTAAAACAGTTGAAGGTATCGCTCGTCAGCCAGAAGCGAAATCCGCTCTGCAAACAACAATGTTTATCGGTGTTGGTATCGTTGAGGTAGTGCCGATCCTTGGTGTCGTTCTTGGTTTCCTTATTTTCTTCAGTTAATAATTAAACGATATCATTTCAAGGCGGGGAAGGCCTTTGCCTCCACGCCTTCGTTATGATTGGCGTCCCCTGAATTACTAGGAAACCATATGCGGAAAGGAGTGTCAGCATTGAGTTTTGTACCGTCATCGACAATCATTGCGATAATTTCATTTATCTTATTGTATTGGTTCCTCAGCAAGTACGCTTTCGGGCCGTTATTCGGCATTATGGAGAAGCGCAGAGAACTCGTACAGGAACAAATCACCACAGCAGAGCAAAATCGTAAGCAATCCGAACAGCAACTGGCTGAGCAAAAGCAAGCGCTCCAGGACGCTCGCAAGGAAGCTTACGAAATCATAGAGCAAGCAAGATTGACAAGCACGAAACAGGCAGATGACATTATGGATACTGCCAAATCCGAGGCTTCCCGTATGAAAAATGAAGCTGTTAAGGATATTGAAACCGAGAAAAACAAAGCGATCGCAGCCCTTCGTGGTGAAGTTAGCGGCATGTCCGTTAAAATCGCTTCCAAAATTATTGAAAAACAGATTGATGAAAAATCCCAGGAGCAGCTGGTAGACAAATACCTCAAAGAGGTAGGAGGCAAATCATGAGCCGCGATAATGTCGTAGCGAAGCGATATGCCAAAGCGTTGTTCGAGCTGGCGCAGCAAAGCAATGCTGTTGCTGGTGTTGAGAGCGAGCTGAGTCTTGTTGCCCAGGCAATAGCTGGCGACGAGCAGGTCTCCAAATTTCTCGGAACTCCGAATATAGCTTCGGACGCAAAGTCCGAATTGTTAAAATCCGCGCTGAATGGACATGTATCCGATGATGTGCTGAGAAGTGTTGAATTGCTGATCAGCCGCGGCCGGATCGGAATCATCAGCGAGTTGTACGAAGCTTACAAGAAAATCGCCGGTGATGCGCTTGGCCAGGCTGATGCAATCGTGTATACAGCCCAGAAGCTCTCTGAAGAAGAGCTCGGCAAAGTTGCTGCACAATTCGGCGCATTGATCGGCAAGAAGATTCGTGCAACACAAATCGAAGAGCCTGCATTGCTCGGCGGCATTCAAGTGCGTATAGGCGACCGCCTGTATGACGGAAGCTTGTCCGGCAAGCTGGAGCGTCTCGAAAAATCGTTGAAAGCATAAAGCACTGTTAAGATAGGGGTGAGCGAATTGAGTATCAGACCTGATGAAATCAGCACGCTGATTAAACAGCAGATCGAAAAGTATAAATCCGAGATCCAAGTCGTTGATGTCGGAACAGTAATCAACGTCGGTGACGGTATTGCCCGCATTCACGGCCTGGAGAATGTAATGGCCGGCGAATTGCTTGAATTCGCCAGCGGTGTAGTTGGCATGGCGCAAAACCTTGAAGAAAACAACGTTGGTGCCATCATCCTGGGACCTTACACGGATATTCGCGAGGGAGACCAAGTTAAAAGAACGGGCCGTATTATGGAGGTTCCGGTTGGCGAAGAGCTGCTGGGCCGCGTCGTTAACCCGCTTGGACAACCGCTTGACGGCAAAGGGCCGATCAACACAAAGCAATTCCGTCCAATCGAATCCCCTGCACCAGGCGTAATTGACCGTAAATCGGTACATGAGCCAATGCAGACTGGTATTAAAGCGATCGATGCGATGGTTCCGATTGGCCGCGGCCAACGGGAATTGATCATCGGTGACCGCCAAACCGGTAAAACGGCGATTGCAATCGATGCGATCATCAACCAAAAAGGCAGCGGAATGAAATGTATCTACGTTGCTGTTGGTCAAAAACAATCCACTGTTGCAAACGTTGTGGAAACACTGAGACGCAATGGTGCGCTGGATTACACGATTGTTGTAACAGCTGCTGCATCTGAGCCATCTCCGCTGCTCTTCCTGGCTCCTTATGCCGGTTGCGCAATGGGTGAGTACTTCATGTATAAAGGTGAGCACGTGCTTGTTATCTATGATGACCTGTCCAAACAAGCGGCAGCTTATCGTGAGCTTTCACTCTTGCTCCGTCGTCCGCCGGGCCGTGAGGCATATCCGGGTGACGTATTCTATCTTCACTCCCGTTTGCTGGAGCGCGCTGCGAAGCTTAGCGACGAACTGGGCGGAGGCTCGTTGACAGCCCTGCCGTTCATCGAGACTCAGGCTTCTGACGTATCCGCATACATTCCAACCAACGTAATTTCGATTACAGACGGTCAGATTTTCCTTGAGTCCGACCTGTTCTACTCCGGTCAGCGTCCAGCGGTTAACGTTGGTATCTCTGTATCCCGGGTAGGGGGTTCCGCTCAAATTAAAGCGATGAAGAAGGTTGCCGGTACACTCCGTCTTGACCTTGCAGCTTACCGTGAGCTGGCAGCATTCGCCCAATTCGGTTCTGACCTCGATAAATCCACGCTGGCACGGTTGAACCGTGGTGCGCGTACACTCGAAATTCTGAAGCAAGGCGTCAACCAGCCAATGCCGGTTGAAAAACAGGTTATCAGTATCTTTGCAGCCGTAAAAGGACATTTGGATGAAATTCCAGTGGCCGATATTCTTCGCTTTGAGAAAGAATTCCTGGCTTTCCTGGACTCCAATCATGCTGAGATTGCCGCATCGATTCGCGATACGAAAGACCTTGTAGCAGATAACGAGAAAGCGCTTGTGGATGCAATCAATAAATTCAAACGCAGCTTTTCTGTTTCCGTTTAATATATAAACAAACACCAGGCCCAGGGGCTAAAGTGGAGTCCTGTCCTGCTTAAGCGAGGAACAGGCTCCACTTTGGACCGGGCAATAAAGGCGGGTGAAATGAATGGCTAGTGGACGCGATATAAAACGCCAAATCAAATCAATCCAAAACCAGAAGCAGATTACGAAAGCGATGGAGATGGTTGCTGCTGCGAAGCTGCGCCGTGCGCAGGAGGCTGCACAAGCATCCCGTCCTTACGCGGAGAAGCTGAAGGAAGTTGTGGACAGCATTGCTTCGGGAACGACGGATGTCAATCATCCGATGCTTGAGAAGCGTCCGGTTAAGAAGACGGGTTATCTCGTCATCACATCGGATCGTGGTTTGGCAGGGGGCTATAATGCCAACGTACTGCGTAAAGTAACCCAAACCATCCGTCAAAGGCATAAGTCCAACGACGAATATGTATTGTTCGTCATCGGACGCAAAGGACGCGACTACTTCAACCGGCGCAATATGCCAGTTATGGAGGAAGTGACAGGCTTGCCTGACGCGCCGGCTTTTGCGGATATTAAATCCATTGCTTATAAATCTGTGAAGAAATTTGCAGAGGGCGCTTATGACGAGTTGTACCTTTACTATAATGAGTTTGTGAATGCATTGACCCAAATTCCGGTTGAAAAGCGACTGCTTCCTCTTGAGGATATGACCGGCTCGGGCACAGCCACAAGCTATGAGTATGAGCCGTCACCGGAAGGCGTGCTTGAGGTACTGCTTCCGAAATATGCGGAGACGCTGATTTATACAGCATTGCTTGATGGCAAGGCTAGTGAATTTGGTGCCCGTATGACAGCAATGGGCAGTGCAACGAAAAACGCAACGAAGATGGTATCGAATCTTACGTTGACTTACAACCGGGCGCGCCAGGCTGCGATTACCCAGGAAATTTCGGAAATCGTTGCTGGAGCGAACGCACAATCATAGAACGGAATTCAAGAAGGAAGCAGGAGGGAAAAACATGAAAAAAGGACGCGTTGTATCCGTCATGGGTCCAGTTGTCGACGTTGAGTTCGAGCGCGGTCACTTGCCGGAAATTTTGAACGCGATCAAAATTGACCATAAAGGCGATGACAACACCAAAGCAATCAACCTGACGCTTGAAGTTGCCGTTCACCTGGGGGACAACAAGGTTCGTGCGGTTGCAATGAGCTCGACTGACGGTCTGGTTCGTGGCACAGAGGTTATTGATACAGGTGCAGCAATTACTGTACCCGTTGGCTCCGCTACACTTGGACGGATCTTCAATGTTTTGGGAGAGCCGATTGACAATGTAGGCGAAGCAAAATCAGAAGTACATCTTCCGATTCACCGTGAGGCGCCATCATTTGATGAATTGTCCACGCAAGCGGAGATCCTGGAAACAGGAATTAAAGTTATCGACCTGCTGGCTCCTTATGCCAAGGGCGGTAAAATCGGTCTGTTCGGCGGTGCCGGTGTAGGTAAAACGGTAACGATTCAGGAACTGATCAACAACATCGCACAAGAGCATGGCGGGATTTCCGTATTTGCGGGTGTTGGTGAGCGTACACGTGAAGGTAATGACTTGTACCATGAGATGAAGGAAGCTGGCGTTATTACGAAAACAGCAATGGTTTTCGGACAGATGAACGAGCCTCCTGGTGCGCGCCTTCGCGTTGCATTGACCGGTTTGACCATGGCGGAATATTTCCGTGATGTTGAGAATAAAGACGTGTTGTTGTTCGTTGACAACATCTTCCGTTTCACGCAAGCGGGTTCTGAGGTATCCGCATTGCTTGGACGTATGCCGTCTGCGGTAGGTTACCAGCCAACGCTGGCAACCGAGATGGGGCAGCTTCAAGAGCGTATCACTTCTACGAAGAAGGGTTCTGTTACTTCCATTCAAGCGATTTACGTGCCTGCCGATGACTATACGGATCCGGCTCCGGCTACTACTTTTGCCCACTTGGATGCAACGACGAACCTGGAGCGTAAAATCTCCGAGATGGGTATCTTCCCTGCGGTAGATCCGCTGGCTTCTTCTTCCCGTATTCTTTCACCTGATGTTTTGGGTGACGAGCACTATAACGTAGCTCAAGGTGTTAAACAAATTTTGCAACGCTATAAAGAGCTTCAAGATATCATCGCAATCTTGGGTATGGATGAGCTGTCCGAGGAAGATAAGTTGACTGTTGCGCGTGCGCGTAAAATTCAAAAATTCCTGTCCCAACCGTTCCACGTTGCCGAAGCATTTACAGGAACTCCTGGTAAGTATGTATCCGTTAAAGATACGGTACGCAGCTTCAGAGAGATTCTGGATGGCAAGCATGATGAACTGCCGGAAGCGGCGTTCATGTATGTAGGAGCGATTGAAGAGGCCGTGGAGAAAGCCAAAACGCTGTAAGGCGAAAGGCAGGAGGATTTCACATGAGCACCTTTTTATTGGAAATTGTAACGCCTGAGCGCAAAGTCTATGCTCAGGATGTTGATATGGTAAGTGTAAAGGGGATTGAAGGAGAATTCGGTATTTTGCCGAATCACATTCCTTTTGTAACGCCATTGCAAATTGCGCCTGTGGTCATCAAAAAAGACAGACAGGAAGAATACATTGCAGTGAACGGCGGTTTTGTAGAAGTGCGCAAGGACAAGGTCGTTATTTTGGCTGAAAGTGCTGAACGCCAGAATGATATCGATCTCGATCGTGCCATGGCTGCAAAGAACCGTGCCGAGCAGCGTTTGAAAGCCAAACAGGACGAGTTCGATTTCCGTCGTTCCGAGCTTTCTATGCAGCGTGCCATGAACCGGATTAATGTAAAAAAACATCGTTAATCAAATCGTCTTTCGCAGATTACTGCGGGGGACGATTTTTTTGTATGCAATGTCAATTAGTAAGGGCAAAATTCAAGTTTTGTCAGTAAGATCTGCAAATTGGAGGAGCAGAACATTTTTGGTTTTCGGCGGCAAAAAGTGTATAAGCGGAACTCTCCTTTCACAACCTATACATGTTTCGATTTCTGAGTGTCAGGGTAAACATAAGACAAGCACAGGAAGATAATGATGTATTAAAGGAGAGGATTTGCAATGGCGACCAATGCCCCGGAAAAAAAGCAGCATTCACTTGAAGTGATTGAAAAATTGAATAAACAGGTGGCAAACTGGAGTGTCTTGTACATGAAGCTCCACCACTTTCACTGGTATGTAAAAGGCCCTCATTTCTTTACACTGCATGAGAAATTTGAGGAGCTGTACAACGAAGCTACATTGATTCTGGACGAAGTTGCAGAAAGGGTTCTGACTCTTGGCGGCAAGCCGGTATCGACACTTAAAGACCAATTATCGCTCGCTTCAATCCGTGAAGCAAAAGGCGGAGAATCCGCAGACGAAATGATTAAGCAACTCACGGATGATCTCCTGCAGCTTGCCGCTGAAAGCAAGGAACTTGCTGAGACGGCGGATGATGCTGGCGATGCGCCAACGGCGGATATGCTGGTAGGCAGACAGGAGTGGATCGAGAAGACAGTTTGGATGCTTAAGGCCTATCAGGAAACCTGACCACTGAATGCTGAGGCCTCTGTGTGCCGTTCCCGTGTTAAACAGGAAAAATTAAAACACCTCCAAGGAAATCATGAATATCGACAGATACTTCATGACCCCTTGGGGTGTTTTTTGCTTTTGGGTAACATTGGCATTCATATGATGCTAATAGATTTAAAACATTTTGGAAGAACGAAGTTATAATAGACGCAGGAGACAGCATTTGTTAAACTTTTAAAAGGTGATTTCAAAGGAGGTGGAACCGATGCCCACGATATTTTCGCAATATGCCTGGATTGTGCCTTTGCTGCCGCTAATGGCTTTTTTGTTCGTCACTGCTCTTGGGCGGCCCTCTGACCGAACAGCATCTTTATCCGGCGGTGTGGCATCAGTAACCGCCCTGATTCTTTCGATATTGATTTTAATGGAGCAACTTGCAGGTTCCAATAATGAATACAGTACAAGCTTTACCTGGTTTAAGACCGGCAGCTTCTCGTTAACTCTGGGTATTGAAGTGACTCCGCTCACTTCTTTGATTCTGACAGTGGTTAGTTTGATCTTTTTTCTTGTACAGCTTTTTTCTTATTCTTATATGCAAAATGACGACAGGGCAGCCGTTTTTCATGGGTATTTGTCACTACTGGCTTTTGCAATGTTTGGACTTGTCCTGTCAGTCAACCTGTTAACGCTATTTGTCGGGTGGCAGCTGCTTGGTGTGGCTGTCATGCTGTTGACGGGATTTTGGTATGACAAGGAAGGTGTGCGTGAGGCTGTCAAAAAAATCTTTATTATGAGCGGTATTGGTGATGCTGCCCTGCTTCTGGCACTGATGATGCTCTACTGGTATATGCCTGAGCATACACTGGATTTTTCCTCCATTCAAAATGTATTTGAAGGACAATCCACAAGTATCGCACTTGAAATTACAACGCTAATTGCCGGCCTGCTGCTAGTTGGGGCTGCTGCCAAATCCGGACTGTTTCCATTCCATATCTGGCTTCGGCATTCTGCGAAAGGGCCATTGCCTGCTATATCTCTTATACATACTGTGACTTTAGTCCCTGCGGGTTTCATTCTTATTATCCGGACCTTTAATATTGTACAGGCTGCTCCTCTTATTTTGGCAGTGATGGCCTGGGCAGGGGCGATTGCAGCTCTGATAGGTGCAATCGCGGCTATGGTGCAAAACAATCTGATTAAGCTGGTGGTATATTCTTCAGCCAGTCAGCTTGGTTTGATATTTTTGGCGATCGGAGTCCACTCGCTTGAGGGGGCTGTTTATCAATTTATCGTACATGCATTCGCCAATACGGCGCTGTTCTTGGTTATAGGCACGCTTGTCCAGGGAGGATTCGGATATCGGCAGTCTGGACAACGGTCATTAGCCAGCATCCTTGTGCGTTGTGTTGTGGTAATTAGCCTAATCTCTTTATCCGGTTTGCCGCCATTCCCGGGGTTTTGGTCTATAAAGACTATTCTGGGGTCTGCACTGGATCAGCAGCTTCCGTTGTTTGCAGCAGGCTTGGCAGCTGTTATGCTGACGACTATGTATTCTGTACGTTTTTTCATCCTGTTGCAAAGACAGCAGAGAGGAAGCAAAGCTGAATCGGGGGCAAATGCAGCATCAGACAGTCAGTCCGGGTCAGCACGACTGCTGCAGGAAGTCTTCTACATAGAATATTTTTTTGAACGAATTGCTGTATGCATGAAATGGCTTGGTAGTGTCATTCAAAAAATGGACCGCTTCCTGTTTGAAGGCACAGTTCCGCGGCTGATCAAGAAGGCTGCTCGCCTGGGCAGAAAGGGGTGGAAGTAATGCTGACGGGAATGCCGATTTTATCATTAATCGTATGTACACCGCTGATTGGCATACTGGTCATTCTTTTCATGCCGAAGGACCGTGGTTCCTGGATGCGTTACGGAGCGCTCACGGCTTCATTAATAACTCTGATTTTGTCATTCATCCTGTTTATATCTTATCAGCCGGAGCGTGGTGGAGTCAGAGAGGTGAAAGATTGGCTTGAGCTTCCATGGGGCAAAAGCACGCTTCAACTGCAATACCATCTCGGTATTGACGGACTGTCGTTATCCTTGCTTGTCCTGACTGCATTGATTTCTTTTGTGGCAGTATTGGCATCATTTGTGCATATTAAAAAGCGATGGAAAGCCTTTTACAGTTTATCTTTATGGCTGGAGACAGGATTTCTTGGCCTTCTGCTGGCAAGAGACATCGGATTGTTCTATTTGTTTATGGAACTGACTCTTGTCGGGTTATTTTTGCTTATCGGCATCTGGGGCGGTGAACGGCGCGAACAGTCAGCCGGTTCTTTTTTATTTCACCATGGCCTGGGGTCGGTATTGTTGCTGAGTGCCTTTATTATGCTATTGGCTGGAGGCTCAACAGGCGTGCATGGGTCTCAACCCGCTGTATATAGTGGAAGCTATGATGACCTTCAGAGCCATACCGCAGGTCAAGATACTTGGGCTGCGCCAATGCTTGGGGAACCAGCGGAGGATGTAAATCCGCCATCTGGTATGGACGAAGGGATGAAGCGGCTGATTTTCGGTCTCTTTATTGCAGCTTTTTTCATCCGTCTGCCCATCGTGCCGCTGCATGGCTGGCTGCTCCGGTTGTATCAGCAGGCACCACCGGCAATTATTATGATGGTCATGGGAGGAATGGTTCAAGCCGGATTTTACGGTATTCTCCGGTTTGGCCTTCTCTTGTTTCCTGAACAGGCAGCTGACATTTCCATTATCTTTACGGTATTCGGTCTTCTGAGCCTGTTGTATGGCGCATTGGCTGCCCTCGTACAGGACGATTTCAGACGTGTTCTTGCTTATGCTTCGGTCAGTCAGACAGGAATTGTATTGCTGGGTATTGCCGCTATGAATCAGCTTGGATTAATGGGAGCTCTATTTACTGTAATCAGTCTCGGCCTCATTTCTTCCCTTCTGATTCTGATTTGCGGCAGCATTGCAGAGCGTACCGGAACAGTCCGGATTAAGGATTTGGGAGGTCTGGCACGCCTGATGCCGTATACGAGCGGCATTCTCACCGCTGCCGGACTTGCTGCGATCAGCATGCCAGGCTTATCTGGTTTTAATGGTTCTTTATTGGTGCTGCTGGGAATGTTCGACATGATGAGGGGAGTCTCTGCGGTTATGGTTGCAGGTCTTCTTCTTGGTTTTGCTTATATGCTCCGTGCCATACTGGGGATAACATTCGGTCCGGCCCGGCAGCCTCATGCCGCCTTAAACGATGCCCGGTTAGTAGAGGCAATCCCAATGATTGTACTGCTTGCATTTATTATATTGCTGGGCTTGTATCCATCCCTCCTGACGGATATGGTTGGGCACAGCTTTAGCAATCTTTTGAGCTCTCTGAATACAAGGATAGGGGGCTAGCTGAAATGATCCATTTCATTTTGCAACTTCTGGCCGGGACAGCCATGGTGCTGGGAACTCTGGGAGCCTTGAGACAAGCCAATCTTAAACGGCTGCTTGCTTCAGGCATGGTCGTTCATGCCGGATATGTCCTGGGGGGTGCTTCTTTATCAGCGGGTGGAACTGCAACTGCGGGCTGGCAGATTCCTGTTTTTTATTTGTTAGCGGCAGTTCTCATGCATGCAGGTGTTTTCACTGCAAGTTTTGTTGTATGCAAGGCTTCCGGACGGGAGGGACTCAGTGCGCTTGCGGGTTTATATTACCGTGCACCGCTGGCTGCAGCGGCCCTCTTGATTCTAATCGTTTCACTTTGCGGCCTTCCTTTATCCGCAGGATGGATAGGGAAATGGATGCTGCTGACGGGTGCTGCGCAATCCGGTGACTATACACTCGTTGTAATGATGCTCATTTCAACGTTTCTTGCTTATTTCTATTATTTTGGCCTTATCCGTCATATGTTCATGCGTACCTTTGACGGCAGGGAAGAAATACGCATCAACATTATGCCTCATAGCGCTATATGGATTTGTGCGCTGATGACGCTTGCCGGCGGTATTTTTCCATCACCGGTGATCAATCTATTGGAAAGGTTGTTTCCATAAATAGAAAATATATGGACATGTTGATATTTTGAAACAACATCCAATAGGATTTCGTATAAAGGATGAATATAATAGATAGAAAGTCTTCATTATTTCAATCGAAACAGTCGTTTCAAACGGGGAATAAGAGGTTAAGGGCAATTATGATGAATAAATGGACTACGGCATATTCTAATAACAGAAAAACAACAATTCGGACGGCATTCTCGGTAAACAGCAAGAGGGCGGTCCTCTTTCTGTTTGTCATGCAGTTTCTTCTGGTTTCACTGTTGTCTCCTTACAGTTATGCGGACGCTGCAAATCAGACAGTGAATCATGAAGCCGGTGATGTTACCACCCCGGGTCTGTCTACGAATTCGGAACCGGTGCTGCACACCGAAGCCGATGAGTCAACAGAATCGGAGCAGCCAAGAGTGGACAAGACCCGTCAACCGGAACATGAGGCTGAAGAAGGGGCAATTCCAGAATCGGTAGACGGGACCTGGTTTTTGAAGTGGCGGAACCCGGATAAAGCGGTCACTCTTGCAAATACCATTATTGTAGAACATAAAAGTGAAACAGGGGTCGAGCTGGTCCGTCCCAAGCCGGGAACGGATATGGAGGCTTGGCTGATTTCCCTGAGAGGGAATCCGGATATCGAGTATTTACAGGCCAATGGGAAGATCGAGCTGCTCTCTTCCGTTACCCCGGATGATCCTCTGCTGGACAAACAGACCTATCTGGACCAGATCGGCATGAAGAAGGCCTGGGAGAGTGTAACTTCACAGACCAAGCTGACTATAGCAGTGGTGGATACAGGAGCCGATTTGACCCATCCCGATCTGAAAGACAATCTCGTCAAAGGAACGAATCTGGTCAGTCCCGGCAAGCAGCCTCAGGACGATAATGGGCACGGTACCCGGGTAGCAGGAGTGCTGGCAGCGGTCGGCAATAACGGCAAAGGCACTTCAGGCGTGTTGTGGCGTGCCAAAATCATGCCGATTAAAGCACTTGACGAAGACGGCTACGGTGACGAAGACCGGCTGGGTGAAGCCATTCTCTATGCAGTTAAAAACGGGGCGAAAATCGTGGTATTGTCCGTCGGGCTTTACCGGGAATCCCCGTATATGTATGATATCGTTCAATATGCAGAAAAAAATGGTGTCCTGCTTGTTGCTGCTACAGGCAATGACGGGTTGCTGTTAAAATCCAAGGTTGCGGTTAAATATCCTGCCGCTTACCCGACAGTTCTTGCAGTTGGCGGAGCAAATGCCGGCGGCAAAGCGGAGCCCCGTTCGAATTCCGGTCCCGAAGTTGATATTGTAGCCCCGTGGACGGTCTATACTACGGCATTAGGGGGAGGCTACACGCAGGAACAGGGAACCTCGATGTCTACTCCGCAGGTAGCGGGAGTAGCTGCTCTGATCTGGGCGAAGTATCCGGATATGAAGCCATATCAAATTAGGGAATTAATCAGGCAGACAGCCAAAAATATAGGTCAAAAGGGCTGGGATCCCCAAACCGGCTATGGACTGCTCCAAGCGGACGCAGCGTTGACTACCCCGTACAAGGTTGATTTCAGGGAGCCGAATGATAGTCGCAATTTAGCTTCTCCATTCTCCATTTCCAGCCAACTGGCAGGTCAATTGACAACGGGGAAGGATAAAGATTATTTTAAACTCAATATTCCGTATGACGGGACTTTGGGCATCCAGTTTCAAGGCTTGCCTAAATCTGGCCAAGTAATGCCGCCGGTCAAAATTACGTACTATTCCGGCTCGCAAAAGCTTGATGAGAAGCTTGTGAAAATGGGAACGACCTCTGTGGATTTAAATGTGAAAAAGGGCCAAGGCTATCTGGAGGTCAAGTTTGACAATGATGCGCAGCAGGAGACAATTCCGTATTTGCTTACCTCAAGCTTCACAATTGCGCCCGATGACTTTGAAGACAATGACAGTATCTTAAAGGCATTTACTCTGCCGCCACGCAGCCAGAAAATTACCGGTACCTTCCACCAGACGGGGGACCGGGACTGGTTCTCGATTACGTTTACTCAGGCGGGCACTCTGAAGCTGAAGATGGATACGGATACGGTAAGGATCGACCCTGCGATGGCATTCGGCCGGGCGGGAGACCAAATGCTGGAGATTGACGAGAATCGTGACGGGGAAGCGGAGGAGTCCCCAGTCATCAACGTTACACCCGGGAAGTATTATATTCGAACGAACAATGCAGCGGCTTCAAATGCAAGCCCTGTAGTCGGCACTTATACATTATCAATTGAATTTTTATCCGTCTATGAAGACCCGAATGAACCAAACAATAAGTCTTACGAAGCAACTTCTATACGTCCGAACAGCAACTATGTCGGCGTGATTGATCCGGCTAATGACGAAGACTGGTTCCAGGTGAGGCTGACTGGGGAAAGCATTGTGACCATCAGTCTGGGCGATATTCCGGCAAACCGCACGATGAGGATGGAAGTGTTCGATAAGACCCAAAAATCTTTGTTTAACTTACGATCAGTCAGTGGTTCTACTTCTATTACGACGAACCGCAAACTGCAGGCAGGCACTTACTTTATCAAATTGACTGCAAACGGAGCCTTTAATCATCAATATTACCGGCTTTCTGTTAAGGTGGATAAGCTGGTAGCAGGCTTTAGAGATATCGACGGGCATTGGGCCAAAGATGCCATCGCTGCTCTCACCAAGGATGGCATCATTAACGGCACCGGCGGCTACCGCTTTGAGCCGAACCGGCAGATTACAAGAGCAGAGGCTATCGCCCTTCTTGTAAAGTCATTTCCGACAGGAAACAAGGGGGCAACACCTGTCAATGCAGTCTTCAAGGACCTGAAGTCCAGCCACTGGGCCTACAACTCAATCATGGAGGCTGTCAATGCAGGTTGGGTAAAGGGCTACAGCAACGCTACCTTTGCGCCGGACCGGTATATAACGCGGGCAGAGATGGCCAACATGCTTGGAATGGCGATGAGGCTGAAGACCTATCAGGTTGCCTCCAGCCCGTTCAATGACGTCAAAGCCAATCACTGGGCGGCGCCAATGATTTCCGCATTGAAGCAGTCCGGACTTATTGAGGGCTATGCAGACAATATTTTCAAGCCGAACGGGCAGGCCGTCAGGGCTGAATTTGCTGTTATTCTGTATCGTGCCCTTCGTTAGCCGGCTGCCTCTTATTACCTCATAAAGCACAAGGAGGCTGTCACCCATAATGGTTGAAAATGTAGGCACTACTATAGGTTTGAACGGTTTGATCTCGATTGTGGTGACGCTGCTCAGCATTACTTTTGCATGGTATGTAATTCAGGATTTGAAGCTCGATGCTTTCCTGAAGCGTCCCCGGGCGCCACAGGCCCGAATGCTTCAAATCTTGCTGGCAGTTGTACTGGGGCACGGATTTTCCCGATTTTTTCTGGATTACCTGGAATGGTTCAATAAGTTGAGATGGTTTGTCGAATAACCTGTGCGGATTAAGCAAACAATGGGTAATACAGGTTTAACAAGCGTAATCGGCCGTCATTATCCTTGTCAGCGGCAGCAATCGTTATCGCCTAAAAATATAAGAATATTCATTACAATAAATTAATACATTCTTATATTTGCCAAAAAATGCAGCTGGGACAACGACCTTGGTACCCGGACATGCAGCAAGGGAGCTTGTTCAAAAAAATAACGCTTGTCGATCTGCAAAGGAAAGTGCTAAGATGAAGTTTGTGATATTAGCTTCGTACCATTTTCTAACTGGAAAAGGAAATGAATTCGCAGCGCGCGGGGGGAATACTAAATGAGCAAAATCATCGTCCGCGGTGGCCAAAGATTGACGGGAACCGTAAAAGTCAGCGGTGCAAAAAACTCTGTTCTCCCGATACTTGCAGCTTCGCTGCTGGCATCGGAGGGTGAGAGCGTCATTCATGACGTGCCGCTTCTTGATGATGTAATTACGATACAGAAAGTGTTGGGTTCGCTTGGCGCGGGCTTGACCTACCAAAGTGAAACGATGCGTATCCATGCTTCTCAATTAACTTCGGTTGAAGCCCCCTACGACCTCGTTCGTAAAATGCGCGCATCCTTTCTGGTGATGGGTCCGTTGTTAGCAAGACTCGGCTCTGCCAAAATTTACTTGCCAGGCGGCTGTGCGATCGGTACAAGACCGATTGACCAGCATTTGAAAGGCTTTGAAGCTATGGGCGCAGAGATTAATCTGGGCCAGGGCTGTATTGAAGCAAAAGCAAACGGCAGGTTGCGCGGTGCGAAGATTTATCTGGATGTAGCCAGCGTAGGCGCGACCGAGAATATAATGATGGCAGCTGCATTGGCAGAGGGTACAACTACCATTGAAAATGCAGCCAAAGAGCCTGAGATTGTAGACCTTGCGAATTATTTGAATGCCATGGGTGCCAAAGTGCGCGGCGCGGGAACGGGCTTGATCCGTATCGAAGGCGTTGAATCGCTCAAAGGCGCAACCCATACTGTAATTCCGGATCGTGTTGAAGCTGGAACGTACATAATTGCGGCAGCCATTACCGGCGGTGATGTATACGTGGAAGGTGCAATTTCAGATCATCTTGCTCCGGTTATCTCCAAGCTTCAGGAGATGGGCGTGGAAATTACTGAGGGCGACAACGGGCTTCATGTTAAAGCTGAAAATCCATTGCGCTCAGTAGATGTCAAAACATTGCCTTATCCGGGCTTCCCTACAGATATGCAGTCTCAGATGATGGCGTTGCTGATGGTATCGGAAGGTACCAGCGTTGTTACGGAAACGGTGTTTGAAAACCGCTTCATGCATGTAGAGGAGTTCAAGAAGCTGCAAGGACAAATCAAGGTAGAGGGACGCAGTGCGATCGTAAACGGAAATGCTCCGCTTGTTGGAGCAAAGGTTTGTGCGACGGACTTGCGTGCTGGTGCCGCATTGATTTGTGCAGCATTAAAAGCTGAAGGCGAATCGGAAATTACAGGTACGCATCATGTGGACCGCGGGTATGTGGATCTCACCAGAAAGCTGGCAGGACTTGGAGCGGATATTCGCCGGGAGGAACTGGAGACAGTTGTCTTGCCGCAGGAGGAATCCGTCACCGAGATCATCTCCGAAGTGAATCAGGAGGTTGCTGCCATGGCTTCTGCGGAAGCAGCAGAGCAGGCTTCGGCTGAGGCAGCCGCAAGCTATAAACGGGATAAAGAGATGCCTGTACTGAAAGTACAGCCTACATGGGCTTAATTGAAAATATGGAAAAAGCAACGGGAATCGGCCATTTATGGGCTGATGCCCGTTTTTTGTATGCAGTCGAAACTTCCACCCTTTGTTCTATCCTATTAATCCGGTTCATAGAATGTACTATCTCGTTCACAGAGAGAGTCTAGCATGTGCTTTAGAGCCTCATGCACCGGAGGGGGAACAATATTGAAAATCGTAGGATACAAGGTTTGGTTTGTCATCTTTTTGGCCGTAATGATGGGAGTCATTATACTTCTCCGGGGACAAGCATCCTTGCCCCCACAGTCTGCATCTAATCACGATCCAGTCTCCAATCCCCGTCCTGTAGCAATCAAGCCCCCGTCTTCTGCTGTGCCAAACCCAGGAAAGACTGGAACGACAGCTCCGCAAGAGCCTTCGGCCGAAATTAGGCAGCAGGAAGCACAAGCAGCGGCTGCACTTGCCAAAATTAATATATCGGTTCAGCTTGTGAGCATGAAGCGGACGGAGGAAGTCCCGCTGGAGCTTTATGTCCGGGGCGTTCTTGCAGGTGAAATGCCTGCTGATTTCGAGCTTGAGGCGTTAAAGGCTCAGGCGATAGCGGCCAGAACCTATATCGTCCGGCACATGTCCAAAGGACTGGAAGAACCCGTGAAGATAACGGATACTGTGCAGGATCAGGTATATATTCCATTAAAGGAGCTGAAAAAGCGTTGGGGAGCGGACACGGAAGAGAAGCTGGCCAAGCTGACCCAAGCAGTCGAAGAAACAGCAGGACAGATCATTACCTACAAGGGCGAGCCTATTGAAGCGTTATTTTTCTCTACCAGCAATGGCTATACGGAAAATTCAGAGGATTACTGGGGCAATCCGCTTCCTTATCTCAAAAGTGTTGCCAGCCCATGGGATGTTGCGGCTTCACCCAAATATAAACAGAGGGTGACGATGAAGTTATCAGAATTCTACTCCCGGCTTGGCGTAAAGAAGGGAGCGGAAAAGACGCTAAGCATCTTAGGTTATACAGAAGGCAGAAGGGTAAAAAAAGTAAAAGTCGGCAGTAAGGAGTTTACCGGAAGAGAGTTTCGGGAAAAGCTTGCTCTTGGCTCCAGCCAGTTCACATGGGACATCAACGGGAACCAGATCGAATTGACGACGTACGGGTATGGGCATGGGGTAGGTATGAGTCAATGGGGAGCGGATGCGATGGCCAAGCGCGGCCGGTCGGCCAAGCAGATTATAGCCCACTACTATTCGGGTACGAAGGTAGAAGCGGCTCCTGCATGGCTCCGTAGATTTGAAAGTTAGCAATCTTATAAATTAGCAATCACCTCACGTATAAAAGATTCCGATCTGGCAACAATGGCTACTGAGGTGATCAATATGAATGAACAAAACAAATCCAAACCAAAGCAGGAGGAAACTCCCAAATCGATGCAGGGAGCACCATCTGCTGTTAAGGCCTCTTCATGGAAAAGGCTGCTGTCGAAAAAATGGGTAACACCGGCAGCTTTTATGGCCGCGGCAGCAATTATCGTAACCTTAATGTGGGTCTATCAAGGAGCGCAGCAGCAAGATCTGCCGACTCAGACAAGCGAAATCTCCGAAGAGAAGCCAGGGGACGATACCGTTGTAAGCCCTACAGCAGAAGAGACGAAGGAAGTTGTCGTCGGGGAAGAGGAAATCCAGTGGCCGGTTCTGAAGCCGGAGGAAGCGCAAGTACTGATGCCGTTCTATGATGCGAAGGCAACCAATGAGGAGCGCCAGGCAGCGCTGGTACAGTACGACAATACATTTATGCCGAATATGGGGATTGATATTGGCGGTTCGAATGAGCAGGCATTTGACGTTGTAGCTGCTTTAAGCGGAAAAATAACCCATGTTGAGAACCACCCGCTCAATGGCCATGTGGTGGAAATTACGCATCCGGGCGGTTACGTCACAATCTACCAAAGCTTGTCTGATGTGATGGTGAAAAACGGTGACGAGGTCAAACAGGGAACGCTGATTGCCAAATCCGGTACCAGTGAGCTGAAAAAAGAGCTTGGCAACCACATTCATTTCGAAGTTCGTGAAGAAGGCAAGGCGGTTAACCCGCTCGCAGTCCTTCCGCAGGATCATCAATAACAGTAAGGAAGGGCGGGGGAAACCCTGCCCTTTCTTTATGATTCTGTCTCTTGAGAGTGCATGTATTCAAGGGGATTTGGCCGATTCAGGAAAATAAATGCAGCAAAATAGCTTGTCACGCTTGGCAACAAAGAATATCTACCCGCTCCACTCATATAATGTACCAAACTATCTCGAGTAGGGAGGCGGGAACGTGCACGATTACATCAAAGAAAGAACGATAAAAATCGGCCGCTGCATCGTGGAGACCAAAAACACGGTTCGGACGATCGCCAAAGAATTCGGTGTTTCCAAAAGCACGGTGCATAAGGACTTAACCGAGCGGCTTCCGGAAATAAATCCTGATCTGGCGGATCAGGTGAAGCACATTCTCGAATACCACAAGTCGATCCGGCATTTGAGGGGAGGAGAAGCAACCAAAATCAAATATAAAAAAACCAGCGGAAAAAAAAGAGAGGCGATTGCAATAGGGAAGATTTAACGTTTTTTTCTACAAAAATAGAGGATTTTCGCTTTTTATAGCGAATTAAGATCTAGATATTCGGAAGTTCCGTTTTGCATGTTATTTGAGATGAAATAACACCGGATTTATTACAAATTAAAAACTGATTATAATAGTGTGGGGGATTTGCGCCTTATGTTGAGCAATGATATCGGAATCGATCTCGGAACGGCTAATGTATCCATTCATGTTAAAGGGAGAGGCGTAGTTCTGGATGAGCCTTCAGTTGTAGCCATTGAAAATGACACAAAGAGGGTTTTGGCCGTCGGTGAGGAAGCTCACCGCATGGTGGGACGTACGCCAGGCAATATTGTTGCCATCCGCCCTTTGAAAGACGGTGTTATCGCCGACTTTGAAATTACAGAAATTATGTTGAAAGCATTTATTGACCGGGTTGGCGCCCGTAAGTGGTACAGTCGGCCGAGAATTCTGATTTGTGCTCCTACCAATATCACTTCTGTCGAGCAAAAGGCGATCCGTGAAGCGGCTGAGCGCAGCGGTGCCAGAGAAGTGTTTTTGGAAGAAGAACCTAAGGCGGCGGCTATCGGGGCTGGAATGGATATATTCCAGCCTAGCGGTAATATGGTGGTAGATATCGGCGGGGGAACGACGGACGTTGCAGTTCTATCTATGGGCGACGTCGTTACCGCCTCTTCTATTAAGGTTGCAGGGGACAAGTTTGACTCCGCCATTATGAAATTTATCAAGAACAAATATAAGCTGCTGATCGGTGAGCGGACAAGCGAGGACATTAAAATCAAGATCGGCACGGTCTATCAGAGCGGGCGCAAGGAGAAGATGGACATCCGGGGCCGTGATATGGTAACAGGTCTGCCGCTTACGATTTCAATCCATTCCGATGAAGTGCGCGAAGCATTGTGGGATTCGGTGCTTTCCATCGTTGCAGCTGCAAAATCAGTGCTGGAACGGACACCGCCTGAACTGTCGGCAGATATTATTGACCGCGGGGTCATTCTGACCGGGGGCGGCGCCCTGCTGGACGGGCTGGATACACTGCTCGCTGAAGAACTCAAGGTGCCTGTACTCATTGCAGAAAATCCGATGCATTGCGTGGTGAAAGGTACCGGCATTATGCTGGACAACCTCGACAAAGTAGCCAAAAAGATGCTTTAAGCCGCAGTAAAGTTAACAATTCCCCTCTTTTCACGAGTGAAGCTAATGAAACGGCACCGGGATTCCGATAATTAGGATAGTATAATTTCGGATACGACTTTAGAGGAGGATAAGCTTCATGTTAAGAGGACTCTATACCGCTGCGGCTGGCATGGTGACACAACAGCGCCGCCATGATACCGTAACGAACAATATATCCAACTTGAATACTCCGGGCTTCAAGCAGGTAAACGCGATCTCCCGCTCTTTCCCCGATATGCTGATTTCTTTAACGGGAATTGAGCCGGAGCACAATAAGCGCCTGGGAGCTGTCAACACCGGGGTATTTGCGGAGGAGAGCCTGTCCATTCACCTGCAGGGGGATTTGTCTTCCACGGACCGCGCTTCGGATTTTGCGATTTTATCCGATATTGATGTTCCTGGCATGAGCTTTGACTCCTCAGGCAAATATGTAAATGAGAATGGTGAAATTACGTTTCAGCCCCAGGTGTTTTTTACACTTCAGGACCGTAATGGGGAGACCAGATATACGCGTGACGGGAAATTTACGTTGAATGAAGAGGGGTTCCTGGTAACGGGAGACGGTTCCTTTGTACTTGGTACAAACAATAACCCGATCCAGTTTGCCCCGAACATTGCAATTGATCAGTTGGTGCTGAATGCGAATCAGCAGTTCATTGATAATCTGACCGGGGACAATACAGGCGAGCAACTGATGCTCACCCGGATTGAGAACCCGAACATGCTAGTGCGTGAAGGAAACAGCAAATTTCAGCTTGCAGGGGAGAACAATCAGTTCCGCCCAGTCAATGCGGATGACCGCTTTGAGGTCCGTCAAGGATATGTGGAGCGTTCAAATGTAGACCCTTCACAATCCATGATTGATATAATGGCAGCACTTCGCGCTTATGAAGCGAACCAGAAGGTCGTTCAATATTATGACCGCAGTCTGGAGAAGGCCGTCAACGAAGTAGGACGCGTATAGGAGGCGGCTAATCCATGAACAGTTCCATGATCAATGCGATGGTCTCAATGAACGGCATGCAGCAAAAGCTTGATGTGCTGGCGGATAATATCGCAAATGTAAATACAGTTGGCTATAAGCGCAAAGAAGCCTCATTCGAGGATCTATTGACGAATATGAAGCAGCAGGATGCGGCATTCCGTCAACCTGTTCGCCTGACACCGCTCGGCTTTAACCAGGGTTGGGGCTCCAGATTGACGATGGTGCAGCCAGACCTGGCTCAGGGACCGATTCAACCAACCGATAATCCGTATGATATTGCGATTGAGGGAGATGCCCTGTTTGAGGTTCAGACGGGCCCTGCGGGCAACAGAGCCTATACGCGCAGCGGTTCTTTCCAAATGACGCTGGATGCCAATGGAGATACACAACTGACTACACCGGATGGTTATCCGGTTATCGCCCAGCTTCCGAATGGCCAGGAAGGACCGATTCGGCTCCCTGACGGCTACACGCTTCGTGTGAAGGATAACGGCGTGCTGGAGGGAGTGTCTGCGGATGGCTTCACAACGGTTCAGCTTGGCCGTATGAAGCTGGTTCAGGTGATGAAGCCCGGAGTTTTGACTCCTGTAGCGGATAATCTTTTTGTAGTGGCCGAAGGTCTGGATGCCGATGGGGTGGTCCGGACGGTAGCGCCCGATGATAATAATCGGATCAGCTTGATGCAGGGGTACTTGGAGCAGTCCAATGTAAATCTGACGAATGAAATGGCTGAACTGATGATTGTACAGCGGGCATATCAAATGAGCGCGCGGGCATTGACCTCCAGCGATACAATGATGGGGCTTGCCAATAGCTTGCGCGGTTAATGAGATTGGAAGGATTGCAATGAGCATAGATCAAGATGGAGTACAGACACGCCGGTCTTCCGCAGGAGGCGGGGGATTCGAGCCGCGCCGCGTCGCAAAGGAAGAGGACGTGCAGAGCGGGCAAAGCGGAAACGGGGAAAAGGGCAAGAAGAAGCAGGCAAGTGCGAAAAAGCAAAGGCCGCTTCCTGTCCGGATTCTCCTTTTCCTGCTTCGCAAAAGCATAGTGCCGCTTATTTTGGTTATCGCGTTAATCGCGGGCCTTTATGCCGGCTATGTCATGCTTGGCAAAGGGCCGGAAGGCGATGTATGGGATTTGCAGACGTGGCGTCATATGTACGATCTTATTTTTTCAGATTCGTAGGACACTCTTGCTCAATAGGGGTGTCATGATCGGGTTTGATGCTTGGGAAATAGGCACCGGCTTCGGGAGAATCTCCCGGGGACGCGGTGTCTATTTCTGCTTCTGGCATTAAGTATTGCAGTATACGAAATGCCAAATGTGAAAAATGTCGAAATTGTCTTCATTATTGCCTGCTGGCGGCCGATGTAATAAATAGAGTTGTAAACGGATGTCGAAGTTTGAGATTTTTGAGAGATTGTTGGCATAAACCGCCTGTGAAAGGAGAAGCGAGAAGGCATTGCCGGACAAGTAGCCTTAACCTGTCCCTGCATGTGTGGAAATTCAGATTCAAATGTGTATGACAAGGAGGAAATGAATTTATGTTAAGCAGATTCCGTCCCGTAGCCATGGCACTATTGATTATGGTGCTTATTATACAGAGTGCAGGCAGCATATTTGCTGCTGAAGCTGAAATCTCCCGTCTTGTATTGAACAAGAATGAAGTTTCGTTGGAAGCAGGCGAAGCCGTTTCCTTGACGGCAACGGCAGTGTATGTAACCGGCAGCACAAGCGATGTGACGATCAAGACAGACTGGAGCAGCGGCAGTCCTGAGGTTGCAACGGTATACGCGGGTACAATCACGGCGAAGAAGGAAGGTACAGCTGTAATTACGGCGACCTACCTCGGCAAGACCGTTATTGTCAATGTGACTGTCAGCAAGAAGGTTAAGGCGCTTACGATGAACGTCAATGATTTTGATCTTCGTGTAGGCAAGGAAAAGCAAATTGAATTAACAGCAATCTACGAGGACGGTACAAGCGAGGCTGTAACCAAGAAAGCGGCTTGGTCTGTAGACAACTACTCTGTTGCCACTGTGGTCAACGGCCTCGTAACAGGAAAGAAATCCGGGAATGCCAAAGTCACAGCAAAGTACGGAAATCAATCGGTCACAGTAGAAGCGGCCGTAGAGATTGCCCGCCGTCTTGATGTGGCACAAACAGAGCTTAATTTGCTCCTGAATGAAGAGAAGCAAATTGTATTGACTGCCACCTATCCGGACGGGTCTACAGATAATGTAGCCGATAAGGCGGAATGGAAAAGTGACAATGAGAAGGTTGCCGATGCGATTAACGGAACCATCAAAGCTTACAAGGCAGGTACAGCGACCATCACAGCTACCTATGGCACCAAGTCTGCTACCATTGAAGTGAGCGTAGACGCATCCAGAAAGCTGGAAGCAAGCAAGCAGGAGTTGTTCCTGCGGACAGGCACATCTGAGAAGCTGACACTCACCCTTACTTATATGGACGGTACAAAAGCCGACATCACGGACAAAGCGAAATGGAGCTCTTCCAACGAAGCGGTTGCGTTCGCGACCAATGGAGAAATCTCTGCCTATAAGTCCGGTGAAGCGGAAATTACCGCAACCTATGGAGACAAAAGCGTGAAAATCCATGTCGATGTTGAGGTTCCAAAACGTCTCGATTTGGATACCGATACGATTGATGTAGAATTGAATGCTTCCAAGGATCTTAAGCTGTATGCTACATTTGCGGACGGAAAAAAAGAATTGATTACAGATAAAGCACAGTGGAGCTCTGAGAATAAAGAGATTGCCGATGTGACGCTTGGCAAAGTAACAGGTTATAAATCCGGAACTACACAAGTGAAGGCCGCTTATGGCGGCAAGCAGATTTCCGCTACTGTAAGGGTTGATGTGCCGAACCAGATCACGATTGACAAGGACTCTGTTGATATGCAAGCCGGAGCTACACTATCTTTGATAGCCAACGCCAATTACAACAATAATCGTGTTGTCAATATTACACAAATGGCGGATTGGACCTCGTCCAGTCCTGAGATTGTGGAAGTGAATAAAGGGACAATTACAGCAATCAAGAGCGGAACCTCAACAATTACTGTTAAATATGGCACCCGGACGGCAACTACTGTTGTATCGGTAGGTGTTATTGAGAAGTTGACACCTAGCCAGAAAAAGATTGTTCTTCGCAAAAACGAAGAATCGGCTATTGCGCTGACAACAAAATACAAGGATGGCACCACGAAAGATGTCACGTCATCTGCCGAGTGGCAATCATCCAAGCCGGATGTTGCATCTGTGCATAAAGGGCATGTTACGGCTAATGGCAGTGGTACAGCTGTGATTTCAGCTAGTTTTGGCGGAGAAAAGGTCACCATTAATGTGGAGGTTGATGTAGCGGACAAGCTGACCGCGGACACCTACACCGTGCTGCTTGAACTTTCGGAGACCAAGCAGGTAACGTTGACGGCTTCGGACAGCCTCGGCAACAAAACCGATGTAACAGATGCAGCTGAATGGTCTATAAGCTCGAAGACCGTAGCCGATGTGAACAACGGCTTAATTAGCGCGCTTGCAGTGGGCAAAACGAACGTTACAGCTAAATTTGGCGGAAAAACCATCACGATTAGTGTTGAAGTAGGCTCTGTACAAAAGCTGGAAGCCAATAATGAGATATTGACGATGCAATCAGGAACAACAGAACCTCTGAAGCTCACAGCGACTCTGCCTGACGGCAGAACGAAGGATGTAACGTCTCTGGCAGAGTGGAAATCCGGAAATGTGAAAATTGCATCCGTTAATCAAGGTAAAGTTACTGCGCAAGGGTATGGAAAGACAAAGATTACTGCCAGGTACAACGGTAAAACCGTAACGATCAGCGTTGATGTGGACATGTTGAAATACTTGGATATTTATAATAACAGCAAGCCGGTTACTCAGCTTGTTCTTAAGAGCGACCAGACGATTCAGCTCGAAGGAATCGCTACTTACATGGATAATAAAGAAAGAAATATCTCATCAGATGGAATCTGGAGTTCATCCAGAGCAACTGTTGCACATGTGAAGCATGGCCTTATTACAGCACAAGGTAAAGGAAAAGCAACGGTGACGGTGAAATTCGGCAATAAATCGGCGAAAATCCAGATTACTGTCGAATAAGAAGTTTCTCATCTTTTCGTATATCCGTATGCTGCAAGCCCAGTAAAACAAGGGAAGTCGACAGATTGCCCAGGGAAATAAATCCGATATTTTGTCATCTTATGAAGAAGCCACCCGACCCAGGGTGGTTTTTTTTTTGGTTGGGGAGAGGTATAATGATTGGGAAGCTCTGTCAAGAAAGGAACAAGGCATAATAAAGAAACATCCGTTCTTCATCAGCCCTGTTCCCTTATCTTAACCCTCATGACTGCAGTTCATGAAGGGATACTTATAGTATTACTACTTGAGCATCATTTTATTACATAGATATGCTACAAAATTTGTAGAAGGAGCTGGAATTTATGATGGATATTGTACAAATTCAAGAAACGATCCCGCATCGCCACCCATTTTTGCTGGTTGACCGCATTTTGGAAATGGAGGAGGGAGTTCGTGCAGTTGGCATAAAATGTGTGACTTATAATGAGCCCTTTTTCACAGGGCATTTTCCTGGACATCCTGTAATGCCGGGGGTGCTTATTGTTGAGGCGCTTGCACAGGTAGGTGCTGCAGCAATTTTGAAAGTTGAACAATTCAAAAATAAACTCGGGTTTCTGGCAGGTGTTGATGGCTTCCGTTTCCGTGGTCAAGTCGTTCCCGGAGACACGCTGCGTCTTGAAGTGGAAATTATTCGCCTGAAAGGAACAATTGGCAAAGGGAAAGCAACTGCCAGCGTAGACGGCAAGGTCGTCGCTTCAGGAGAAATTATGTTTGCCTTAGTTGATAAATCAAGCACAGAAGAGGTGGCACCATGACACAAATGAAGCAGGCGTTGGAGCGTTATGAAGCATGGATCAAGGATCCGGTTATTGATGAAGCGACCAAGACTGAATTAAGCGGGATTTCAGGTCAAGAAAAGGAAATCGAGGATCGTTTCTACCGTGAGCTGGAATTCGGTACTGGAGGCCTGCGCGGCGTAATGGGTGCGGGAACGAACCGGTTGAACCGTTACACCGTAGGTAAAGCGACACAAGGTCTTGCTGATTGGCTGCTAAAGCATAATGACAAGCCGTCAGTGGTTATTGCCCATGATTCACGTAACCAGTCCCCGGAGTTTTCGTTGGAATCTGCTCAGGTACTTGCGGCTAATGGAATCATCACTTATCTATTCAAAGGGCTTCGTCCGACGCCGCAGCTTTCTTTCAGCGTGAGACATCTGAATGCGAGTGGCGGAATTGTCATTACTGCGAGCCACAATCCTCCTGAATATAACGGATATAAAGTATATGGTTCAGACGGATGCCAGCTGGTCCCGGCAGATGCAGAACAAGTTATTGCTTCCATTGGAGAAATTACAGGCTTTGATCAGATTAAACGGATTTCCCAGGAAGAAGCTGAGGCGGCTGGACTAATTCGCTGGCTTGGAGAAGATGAAGACAACGCTTATATCGATACTGTAGCTGCTCAGAGTGTGAACAGCAAGTTATTGAAGGACGAGCTGGGTGATTCAATAAGCGTCGTATTTACGCCTCTGCATGGGGCTGCTAATATGCCTGTCCTTGAAGTTTTGAAGACTGTCGGCTTTAAACAGGTGCATATTGTCGCCGAGCAAGAGCAGCCGGACGGTTATTTCAGCACGGTCAAATCGCCTAACCCTGAGGAGCGTGAAGCCTTCACTTTGGCTATCAAGCTTGGCCAGGAGAAGAATGCAGACATTATTATCGGTACAGATCCGGATGGCGACCGTATGGGAGCTGTAGTGAAGAACAATGAAGGCGAATATGTAGTTCTCACAGGCAACCAGTCCGGCGCGCTTATGGTCCATTACTTGCTCAGCCAGTTGAAGGAGCAGGGACGTTTGCCGGAAAACGGTGTAGTGGTCAAAACCATTGTAACCAGCGAAATGGGAGCGGATATTGCAGAGTCCTTCGGTGCTCAGGTTGTCAATACATTGACCGGTTTCAAATATATCGGTGAGAAAATGAATGAATTTGAAAAATCGGGCAAACAAGCATTTTTATTCGGATATGAGGAAAGCTATGGATACCTGACAGGTACATATGCAAGAGACAAGGATGCGGTAGTTGCATCCCTGCTGATTTGTGAAGCTGCTGCTTATTACAAAAAACAGGGCAAAACACTTTACGATGTGCTGCTTGAGCTCTATAGCCGTTACGGTACTTATTTGGAGACACTGGAATCCCGCACGTTGAAAGGTGTAGACGGTGTTCAGAAAATTGCTGCTATTATGGAAGACTGGCGTGCAAATGCACCGGCAGAGGTTGCAGGGGTAAAAGTAGAACAAGTACTGGATTATTTGCCTGGCTTGAATGGCCTGCCGCCGGAGAATGTCTTGAAATATATGCTGGCTGACGGTTCCTGGTTCTGTCTGCGTCCATCAGGTACCGAACCGAAAATTAAATTGTATTTTGCTGTATGCGGCAAGTCGCCTGAAGAAGCTTCCGCTTCCTTGGATAAATTGGTCAATAATGTGATGCAAAGGGTAGATTTTCAAGCTTAAGGAGTGGAAGGCGTGTTTCAATCCCTACAAAAATGGAATCGCAAGGCCAGAAAATGGCTGTGGCTGCTGACGATTGTTGGTGTACTGGCGGCTATGCCGATCGGGTATTTGCGAGTGCAAATGGAAGATACATCCAATGAAGTTGAATTTATATTCAACTATAAGGATCTACTGCAAATTTCGGCCTATCAGGGCAATCCGCAAGCATTCACTGCCGAGCAGCTCGATCATTTGAAGGAAGCGGGCATCGGGACGATGGCGGTTTTTGAAAGCACGCTGGATGAGCTTAGCCTCGCCAGACGGCTGACGATTTACAATTCGTCCCAGATCGCTACTTTGCAAAACAAAACAGCACCCTTGAATGAAAATTATACGTATGTCCTGTTTGCCGACGCACCGACCAGACAATCGCTTTCATCCATGATTGAATATGTGTTCGAGCGTTCTGGCATCAATGTAACGCCATGGACTTTTGACGAGCGCGAAGGCTTGATTATTGAGACGCCTGTGGAGAATGCGGTTGTGAAAAGAATGCCTCCTGACCCGATTGCTTTGCAGAATTTGCATGACAGAGGCTTCCAGTTGCTGCCGCGTCTGTCTGACCGGACCAGACCCTATGATGCAGAGCTTGTTGAGCGTATGCTCCAAAGTTTCCAGGACCTTGGCATTACCCGTATTTTGTTTGACGGAACTGCGGTTCCGGGCTATGAGGATCATGCCGCTGATAAAACTTTGAATGCCTTTGCAGAACAGCTTAATAAGCATGGAATGGGAATTGCTGCAATTGAGAATCTGAAGGCTCCGCAAAAGGGATTTAACCTGCTGGCCAATTTGACCCATTATAATGTGGCAAGGCTGTATTCATTATCCGATGCAGATGCAATGAATCTGACTCCTGATGTTATTGCTGACCGGTTCCTGCTGGCAGCAAAGGATCGGAACATCCGGATGTTTTATATTAATGGCCAAGTGCTGCGCAGTGTGGACAAAGCTGCCATTATTAACTCGCTTGACAATACGTACCATGCATTAAAAGGAGATGAAGATGTTAAAGGCGCTGTTGCGCAGCTTGAACAACAGGGTTTCAAGAATGGTACAGCAAAAGCATTCAAGTATGACAATCCGTCTTGGACCAAGCCATTCAAGGCTGTCGTTGCTCTTGGAGCGGTAGCTCTGATTGCATTGCTAATTGGACAATTCATCCCTGTGCTGCTGCTTCCTTCGTTCTTCATCGGTTTAATTGGGAGTGCGGGCTTGTTCGTACTATCCCATTCCGTACTGGAGCAGGGACTTGCTCTTGGCGCGGGCATCGCTGCGCCTACATTGGCTCTAATCTGGGCTTTGGGCCGTGTACGCTTGCATACAGAGGGTGACTTGCGAATGGTCGGAGGACCATGGAGAGGGAAAAGCGAGAACAGTGATGCGCTGTTTGGCGGACAATGGGTATTTGAGGGGCCGCGTGCTACCCGCCGTCTGACCATGGCAATTGGACTGTTTGTTTCCACTTCAATTATTTCTTTGTTGGGAGTGCCTTTTGTTTTTGGCCTGCTCAACAACATTACTTATAGTCTCGTGCTGCAGCAATTCCGCGGCGTAAGTCTGCTTCATCTGGCGCCGATTGCGCTTGTGGCGTTGTACCTGTTCCTTTACACAGGCACGCAATCCGTTTGGACGAATATCCGCAAGCTGCTTTCTCTGCAGATTACGGTGCTATGGGTAGTTGCTGCGGGCATATTGGGTGCTGTTGGCATGTATTACCTTTCCAGAACGGGGAACTCCGGCCAGGCCACCGGCTTGGAAATTATGTTCCGCAACCTGCTGGAGACAACAATTGGCGTTCGTCCAAGATTCAAAGAATTTTTATTTGCGCATCCATTGTTCCTGCTTGGTCTGTTCCTTTCCCTGAGATATCGTGTTGCATGGATTCTGTTTATTGTAGCTTCTATCGGGCAGTTGTCTATGGTTGACACGTTTGCGCATATTCATACACCTTTGTATATTTCCTTCATTCGAGTGCTGCTCGGACTGGGAATCGGGGCGATTATCGGGCTGGTCTTCATCGGCGTGTGGCAGCTTGTGGAAGGGGTTTGGCGTAAATGGGTACCGAAGATGGGCAAGTCTTCCGTATAGCGATTTCCGGTTATTACGGCTTTCGCAATAGCGGTGACGAAGCAGTGCTGAAATCGATCCTCCTGGCGCTGGACAACTGTGCACAGGAGGCGGGTATTCGCATCCAGCCAGTTGTGCTCTCCATTGATCCTGAGTCGACCGCTGGCATGTATGGTGTCGAAGCTGTACACCGGATGCGGCCGAAAGATGTCATTGCTGCATTGAAGGGCAGCGATGGATTAATTAGCGGCGGCGGCAGCCTCTTGCAGGATGCAACCAGCGCAAAGACGATTCCTTACTACGCTGGAATTATTAAGCTTGCCCAGTGGCTGGGCAAGCCGACCTTTATCTATTCACAGGGTGTTGGCCCTGTGAGCCGCGGCTGGATGAACCCGCTGATTCGCAGTGCAATGAAGGGTAGCCGTTATATTTCGGTCCGTGATCAGGAATCCGCCGGGCTGCTGGCCGGGATTGGCGTTCCCCAGAGCCGGATTGAGGTTGTTCCTGATCCGGTAATGGGTTTGCCGCTTCCGGGACAGAAGAAAGCCGGAGCAGGCGGAATTAGGAGCGGGCAGGAGGCTGAGGGGCGCCAGCCGATTATCGGAGTCTCTCTGCGCTTCTGGCGCAAGGACCGGGCCGATTTGGACAGAATTGCGGACGCCCTCGGAGAACTGCTTCAGGCCAAGGATGTGCAGTTGAGGTTCTTGCCTTTTCACACTCCTGACGATGCGGAAGCATCGGCTTATGTCATAGAGAAGCTGGGAAGTATTGGAGTTGGAAGAACAGAGATCCGGGAGGTAGGGGATGACCCGCAGCGTATGCTGCAGGAGGTCAGCCAGTTGGATGTGTTGCTGGGGATGAGGCTTCATGCGCTTATCTATGCGGCGAATACTAAGGTTCCGCTGCTCGGTATCTCTTATGATCCGAAGATTGACCAGTTTCTTGGGCGTCTGAAATCAAAGCCGGCAGGAACAACGGAAGCTCTGGATCCGGCTGAGTTTACAGCGTCTGTATCCGCCTTGATCGAAAATCCTGCTGGATGGGTCAGCGATAAAAATGATATAATTGACAAATTGAAACAAGAATCGCGTCAGCCAGCTATACAAATCGTGCAATATTTGCGTCAAATGAAGAGGTGACAAAGCATCATGAATTCGAGCTCCATTTCCGGGATGCCGGAAGGACAAGCAAACCATAATGATACGTCAAATCAGCAAACTCCGGTTGTACCAATATTTGGCGTTCCATTCTCGCGCATGAATATGGATGAGACAGTACATTATTTAACTGAATCCATACAACAACGCCGGGTCACTCAAGTCATAACGGCAAATCCCATTATGATTATGATGGCGCTTGAAAGTCCAGATTATTACCGGGTCATGGAACAAGCAGAACTCATCGTTCCTGATGGTGCAGGAGTTGTATGGGCTGCAGGTTACGTTGGCATGCCGGTAAAGGAAAGGGTAGCCGGCTTTGATTTGCTTCACAGGTTGATGCAAGTTGGCGAGGAGAAGCGCTGGAGGGTGTATTTGCTGGGCACATCTCAAGAGATTATTGAGGAAACAGCATCCCGTCTGCAGCAGAAGTACCCTCTCGTTCAAATTGCCGGTTATCATAACGGTTTTTTTGGAGAAGCAGAGGATGAGGAAGTTATTGCCAAGGTTAAGGAAGCCGGTCCTGATCTGTTGTTTGTGGCAAGAGCGGCAAATAACCAGGAGCCCTGGATTTATAAACATAAAGAAGCGCTTGGCGTTCCGGTTGTCATGGGTGTCGGAGGAAGCTTCGATATCATCTCCGGCCGTCTCAAGCGGGCCCCGCTGATTTTTCAAAAGCTCCGACTGGAATGGTTGTATAGGCTGATTCAGGAGCCGAGACGATACAAAAGAATGCTTGCGCTGCCGAAATTTGTAGTGAAAGTGGTGCGAGAGAAAGAAAACGTCACAAAACGTTGGCCAACTCCGTGAAAAACGCTTGAAAATGATTAAAATAGCGTGAAAACGGCATTGGAGTTTCTTTTTGAATCGGGGTATAATTCAATCCGGTAGAACCAAAAGGAGAGTTGGAAATGTCAGTGAGCTTTCTTTATCTTTCAGGCTTTGCTATTGCACTTGTATTAGCTCTTGTTCTTACACCGCTTGTTAAAAAATTTGCATTTGCAGTTGGGGCCATTGATAAGCCCAACCACCGTAAAGTTCATACCCGCATTATGCCGAGACTTGGCGGACTTGCCATCTATGTAGCTTTTGCAGCAGGGCTTTTAGTTCTTCTTCCGTTCGCCCCTGAAGGGCTGTTCGACAGTTCGGACATGAACCTGATCCGCGCCATGCTTGCCGGAGGCACGTTGATCGTATTGATCGGCGCACTGGATGACCGCTTTGAACTATCTGCGAAGGTCAAGCTTGCAGGCCAGCTTGTGGCTGCTTGCATCGTTGTATTCGGCTTTGATGTGAAAATCAACTTTGTGAACATTCCGTTCGGGGGATCGATGCAATCGATTGCCGAATGGATTAGTATACCGCTTACGATTTTCTGGATTGTTGGTGTTACCAATGCAATCAACCTGATTGACGGACTTGATGGCCTGGCTTCAGGCGTATCAGGAATTGCAATTGGGACCATTTTGATCATGGCGACTCTGATGGGATTTGAGCCAATCATTCTGATGAGTGCCTTACTGCTTGGCGGCATTGTCGGATTTCTGTTCTTTAATTTTCATCCTGCAAAGATTTTCATGGGAGATTCAGGCTCGTTGTTTCTTGGGTTCAGTCTGGCTATGATGTCTATGCTGGCATTTAAGCAAATTACGATTGTTTCTTTTGTGACGCCGCTGCTTATTATCGGAGTGCCGTTATCGGATACATTCTTTGCAATTGTAAGGCGTCTGATTAACAAGAAGCCGATTTTTGCTCCGGATAAAGGCCATTTGCATCACTGTCTCCGCGAGCTTGGGTTTAGCCATCGCAAGACGGTGCTGATCATTTACGCCATTGCCGCATTCTTCGGCGCTTGTGCGATTGTGCAGGCTGTCGTAATCCGCTCGGATGCGGGAGGCTGGGTAACCTTTGTCGTTGTATGTGTATTAGTGTTCGGCCTGCAGATTGGAGCCGAACTGATCGGTATTGTAGACAAGTCAAGAAGGCCTCTTATTAACTTTATCCAGCGTACGCTGCTGAGAGTGGATACACAGTCGCGTTCGAAATAAGAACACAAATTATAGGATGACTGCTGTAAGCGATGAGCTTGCAGCAGTTTTTTTGTATTTCCCTTCAATTTTCGACATATTGAGCCGATAACAAACCTATAGAAATGTGAGTAGAAAAATCTACAAACCAGGGAGGACAATGTGTTGAAGAAGGCTTTATCTATTTTGCTGACGATTGCGCTGATTATTACGTTGCTGCCGCCATCCGCTCCGATTGCCCAAGCAGCAGGAGCGAATAATTTCACCTTTGTAAACGAGCAGTATTCCCCAAAATCTGCCCGGATTACAACAAATGAGCGGGTAAATTTGAACGGGACGATTAATAATGTTATCGGGAGTACGATCTCATACAGTGTGTATCAGATCAACCTCTTGGGTGATGAAGAGCAGGTTGTAAATTCCAATGAGAATCAGACTTCGAACATTACACTTAGCGGCAATTCAATTGCTGTGTATAACCTGCAGCTGTTCCCTGGTTTGAACCGGATTACGTTCAAGGGAACACAAGGGAACTCGGATGTATCCGACTCCATTTATATCGAGTATCGCAACAGCCCGACCCTGTACAATCTTGTGGCCAGCCTTGACGGCCTGCAATATGAAATTCAGGAAGAAGGAACGACAGTTCTTCACTCGGTACCTTCCCAAGGCAAAGCAAGCACGGATATCAGCATTACCGGCCGTGCACCAAACGCGGACAAGGTAACTGTAATTGTGAACAACAAGAGCTATACCTATTCTGTTAACAGTACAACCAACTGGAGCTTTATTGCTTCCCCCGTTAACGTTCGTAAAGGTAAGAATACAATTACCATTCGTGTCTTCAATAAAAATCAGTTCGTCGAGACGGTTCGCGACGTAGCTTTTTATAATGGGCAGGTTACGTTTTATGATTTGAATCTGACCACTGCGACAGATTCAGCAAGTCTGGAAAGAAATCCTAACTTTTCAGTCGATGGCAACGATAACATTACTCTCAAGGGTAAAGCTATTGTACCGGTGGTTTATGATGCACAGACCGGAACATATAAGCCTTCCATCGCGGAAGCTGATTTGAAGTACCGCAGAACTACCAATGGGGCTTATACCGCTATTCCTGTGGTTACACATGAGCCGGGATATACGCCTACACCGTCTACCCGATTTATGACACTGCCTTTCGAGATTAATTTGGGGACAGCCGGTTCAGCTTCTTTACCGTTCGATACGCTGCAGTATTTTCAATTTCAGGGAATGAACGTTGCCAAAGTTCCTGCTGGCACAGATACATCGGATTTGTATACATTCCGGCTTCGCAATAAAGGGCTTGCTTTTATTGAAGAAGTTAAGTATTTGCCTGGTTTCACACGCTCAACGTCAGATGCCCAGCTTGAGGGAATGCAGGGCTCGGATATGAAAAATTCAGATATTTTCTCTCTTCCAGTCGGGGTTGAACTGGTTATTGGCAACCCGGAGTCTGCTGGAAATCTCGAGAATTTGATGAGAATAAAAAGCATTACAGACTCGACCGGAAAAAAATATACAGAGCAGGATGCCGTTAAGAAGTATGAATATGAGCAAAGAAAGGTGCATTACTTCACCGTTAAAAATGTAGACGGGGTTGAGAAGCAATACGCCAGGGTGTTTGTCCAGATTAACAAACTCCCGTCCACAGGCAAGCAGACTCTGAACTTTGTCTTGGACAGTGCCGGACAGGCTACAACCGATGAATTCCCTGTCCCGATAACTTTGCTGTACGGTCCTTATGCCAAATTTGAGACGATCTATGACGGCATGCAGTTGAAATTTGATACAACTTTGCAAGACTCCAAAGGAGAAGCGATTATTACGGACGAATTTGGCAGCTTTAAAGGTGAGCTCCTGAACATTGCCAATAGCAATGATATCCGTTACGAGTCTGCTAATGGGGAGACACAGACTGTATTTTTCTATGTGAATAATACGCAAATCCCGCTTGAGGTAGATACTGAAGACAATGATAACAACAATAAAGCTAAATTCAAGATCAAAACGGATGCAGTGAAAGCTGCCTATGATGCTTTGTACAAATCTGGTGACAACAATATTCGTATTGTTTTCCGCACCAATAAGAATAATTACCAGCGGGACATTAAGATAACACTGATCCCTACAAATTTGCCGGTCATTCCAGCGCCAAATACAGAAGGTGTATTTCCTTATTCGGTTAACTATAATGACCCAATGCCGAATGACCCGAATTTTATATTGAACGGTAATGTTTATACAACTAAAGAGGCAAGAGCAAAAATCTATGGTACGTTTGGATTCATTGATCTGGGAAGTACGGTTGATGGAGTCAATGCAAAACGGGATGGACTTGGGGACCAAAAGAAAAATTACCGGCTCAAAATCACAAGTGCAGGCAAAAAGGATATTGTCTGGACTTTGGATAATCAGCTGGTAACGAAATCAACAAACTCCAATGAGAACAATCAAATTTTAGCAGGCGACACGGTAGAGAATATAACCGTCTTGTATGATCTTGAGAAACAAAGCTTTGCCTTTATGCTGCCTGCACAGGATCTTCCGAGTGACGGAAGTCCGCTGGTATACAATATCTATGTATATAACAGTGGGGAGAATGGGCCGCGTGCCAGCTACAGGCTGGAAATTAATCCGACAACCATTCCATACACTGTACTTGCTCCAATTAGAGAAAAACGAATTTTGAACCAGAACTATGTGGAGGTAATTGTTAATTCTCCGGGCGCGGAGACTATGACGATTAACAAAGTGCCTGCAAAGAAAGTAACGTTCCGTGATTATAATGATATGGTGAATGGCGAACCAAGACTGATTCCTGCCTTTAGTGCACACGTAACCAACCTGAAAGCAGGCAAGGATAATAAAATTGACATTGTGATTACCCGTGGAAAGGATAAAATAACGGATTTCTTCAATGTTAAATATGTGCCGGAGAATATTCCAGGCGGGCAAATGCTGCAAAAGATGGCATCATCCCATAAGGTATTTGATAACAAGCTGACGCTTTCTTTCACTAAGGGAACAAATTTAATTCGTCCGGATTATAATTTGCCGGAAAATTTGAAGGGACAGGTATATGAAGGCAATAACCTGTTGTTTGCAATAGCAAACCCTGAGGATGGTGTTGTTGACCGGCATGATTATGAGACAGTTCCAGCTAACTATGACCTTGATCTGTCTTTAGGCAAAATTTTATTTTCGGCGAGCTTCCCTCAGCGCTTTATCAAGTCCAGTCCGGTTTACTGGATTGATGCGGGCCAGGCAGATGATCCTGCGACAGATAAAGTATATGATCCTGTGACTTATGGTTTTGATCCTTATCCGTTCTCTGTCATTGACGGCGAGTCGAAGCCTTATTATTTCAACCGGCCGAACAACAGGGAGGTCGTACCTTCCAAACGTGGAACGCTGACGTTGTCTTACGATCCTAGCATCCGTCAAAGCGGCGGAGTTCTGGTGACTGTATTCCGTTTTGATTACTACACCCAGCAGTGGGAAAATATTGGCGGAGTAGTAGACGACAAAAAGAATACGATTAAAGTTCCTTTTGATAAATTCGGTTACTATGTGGTTGCTAAGCTGTCATACGGGTTTAATGATGTAACAGATCATCCTTACGGCAGAGAATCAATGGAAGCTATTTATGCTAAAGGGGTTATGAATGCAGTTGATCCAAGCGGTTCTTTTGGCGGGGATCAATATGTTACCCGTGCGGAGTTCTCAAGAATGCTGGTTAGAGCGCTTGAAATGAAGCTCAGTTATGACGGACCTACTCATTTTGTAGATGTCCCTAACTTGGGCAGCGGTATAAATATGGAGTCTCTATGGGATTATCGTTATGTGGAGACCGCAGCACGCGCTGGCATCATCCGTGGCACCCAGCCGAGAGTGTTTGATCCGGAGTCTTCTATTATCAGACAGGATGCTGCTGTAATGCTTGCCAAGGCACTCAATATGAAACTGGAGACGGATGCATCCAAGGTGAAGTCTGCCCTGCAAAAAGCATTCATGGATGAAGGAACCATGGACTTCTATGCTGCCCCATCCATCTTGGCAATTCAGAAGAAAGGCTTTATTCAGGGATCCCCTGTAGATATCAATGATCCGAAGCGGGGGTATGTATTCCAGCCTAAAGCCCGGTTGCTGAGAAGTGATGCTGCGATTATTATCGCTAAAGTAATGGCTGATCAGAAGAAGCTTCCTAAATTGTTGAGTTAATAATCAGAAAATGGGCCTAATTACGAAGCGGCACGATGCCGCTTCGTAATTTTTTGCAATCAGTATGTGTTTTGAGGTATAATGAAATAATGACGTCGAATCTATCATATAGAGGACAGGCTGCTATATACGAAGTATAAACAAGCAGACAAGCTTCGACAGTTTGAAACAATCCCCATGGAAAATGTTTAATATCGACGGAATGGGATAACAGGGTTATACTGAAATTCGTTCCATGTACATACGTAAGGCGTGAGCAAAGGGCTGATTTGACAGGCTGAAAAAGATTTTTTAAAACTTTTTTCAAAGGGTCGCAACTTTTCGCGAAATGCTGCGTTTAAATACATGTAGAAACGAGGCAGAGGATTGGAGACATAATTCCTGAATGGGAAATGTTCGATAATACTTAGGAAAATTCTACTTTACGCTGGATATTAGCCATTGTATAATGTTATAGTGATCTAGCGAATCTGCCATTTTTTTCTTCTTGTGTTTACGAGTTTCTGCGACATGTTATTACAAGGGTTAAACATGACAGCAGACATTATTTAATACTATCGCGCTCAACTCTGGGAAGGGGGTGAATCGGCCGATGAGGGAAACGAGCCATTCATTAAGCAATTATCAAAACTCTCAACAACCGAAGCATTTTAGAGGAGGAGAAAAAAAGGTTATGAAGAAAAGTTTATCTTTGCTAGTAGCCATCGCTATGGTGTTTTCTATGTTTGCATCTGTAGCGGCTGCAGCAACATCCGAAGCTGGTAAAAAGCTGGAAGGTTACGGCGTAATTAAAGGTAACCAAAACGGCGATCTTCTGGAGGACGAAAACTGGTTGCGTCAAGACGTAGCTGTTTTGATCTCCCGTCTTGCTGGTAAAGAAGACGAAGCTAAAGCAACTGCAAAAACTCACACGTTCACAGATGTTCGTGGTACTTTCTACAACGGATACATCTCTTGGGCTAAAGACAACAACTTCATGCAAGGTAATTCCGCAACTAACTTTGGTTTTGACAACCAAATTACTTACAAAGAGTTCGCAACAGTTATCCTTCGCGCTCTTGCAGTAGACACTTCTGACTACTCCAAAATCGGCGAACTGGCTGTTAAAGCTGGCATCATCGGTTCTGACCTGAACATCGATGAGAAAGCAAAACGCGGTGTAACTTATGACATCGTTGTAACTGCTCTTGACAAAGATGTTGCTGGAACTGGAAAAAAATTGGGTGAAGTTCTTGGACTGCCTGGTTATGTAGTACCAGCTCCTGCAATTGATGTTAAAGCTAACTCCGTTAAAGAAGTAACTGTAACTTTCAACAAAGAGATCGACACTGCTAAAGCGAAATTCGAACTGAAGCGTGGATCCGTTACTGTAGCTGTTGATAAAGTTGTTTTCTCTGACGACAAAAAAGTAGCTAAACTGCAACTGGCTAACAAGCTGGTAGCTGGTGACTACACTGTAGTTGCTAAAGAAGCTACTGATGCTGAACTGTCTGCGACTTTCTCTGCTGAGAATGAAAAAGTTGCTAAAATCGAGCTTGTGGGCGACAAATTTGCTCTGGGCACAAAAAACACTGGTGATGTGAACAACCAAGAGATCGAAATTTCTTACAAAGTTACTAACCAATATGGTGACGATGTAACAAGAAACTATGGAAGCAGCATCAACTTCCAGTCTTCCAAAGGTTTTGTGAAATCTCAATCCAATGGTAAATTGGTATTGGCTCTTGATGACAAAACCAATATGTCTTACCAAATCACTGAGAAAGTATATGTTTCCGGTAACTACAACAGCGGAAGCAACAATGTATTCTTCAACGATACATTGGAAGTTGGTACACAATCCCGTGTAGATGTTGTAACTGTTAAAGAACTGTACCATCCAGATGGCAAAACCATCTCTGCTGGTTCTACTTTCTCTGAGTTCACAATTCTTTTCGAAGCTAAAGACCAGTACGGTAACCTGATTACTGATCTGAACAAGCTGAAAAAAGATCTGAGCGTTTATGTTTCTAACCAATCTATCTTTGACATTGCGAAAGAAAGGGATAACAATGTTCCTGATTTCGTAAATGATCAAGGTAAAAACAAAGATCAAATCGGTATCAAACTGAGCAAAAACAACCTCAGCAACTTTACACAAGAAGGTACGAATACTGTAATTTTCAATTCTATCTTCACTGGTAAACAAACTAAGTTTGATGTAGAAGTTAATAAAGGTACTGCTGTTCAAAGCATTCAACTGGAAGCTCCAACGAATGTAGCTGTAGGAGACAAAAAAGTTAAAGTTAACTTTACAGCTCTTGATGGCAACGGCAACCAAGTAACTAAATTTAAAGACTTGGATAAAAAGATCACACTGAACTCTTCTTTCGGTGCTGAGACGTTTAAACTTGTTGAAAACACACTGAATGGTAATGCTGAACTGCAACTTGATGTTTCTAAAGCTTCCCAAGGCGTTTACACCATCTTTGCTTATGTGAACAACAATGGTAGCAACCAAGCTTCTGCACAAGTTAATGTTGCAGCTGCTCCAAAACCTAACGACATCAAAAAAGTAGATGTTGATCGCAACAAAGTTTTGGATGGCAATTCTGCTTCTTTCGAAGTATCTACTTCCAAAATTAAAATTGTTGACAACTTGTCCCGTGATTGGGATCTGAAAACTGGATACGAACTGACTCTTGAGCAATTAAGCGGTGGAGAAGGTTACGATGTTCAAAATGCAGATAAAGATGGTAACAAATATGTTATCGGTAAAGACACTAAAGTTGTAGTAACTAAAGCTGGTTCTGCTCGTTTCAGAGTTACTCTGAAAAGCACAACTACTGACAACAATGTTGAACTGACTCAAGATTTCACAATCTCGACTGCTGATCTGAAAGATCTGGATAATTTCTCTGTTGAGAAAGTTTCCAAATTCTTTGGTGGTCAAAACAGCCCTCATAAAAAAGAAGTAAAAGTTTTCGGTACGTACAATGGTGAGAAATATCAATTGGCTAGATCCCAATACGATGTTATCGTTCCATCTGCTGATAACTTCAAATATGAGGATGGTAAAATCGTAGTAGTTGGTACTGGCTACAACTTTGGTCCAACAACTGAGACTAAAGAAGCAACAGTTAAGTACACAGTACAAGTTAAAAACGAAAACCACAAATTGCTTTCCGAAGAATTTGTAGTTTCTAACGAAAAAATTAAGATCTCTAGAGTTGAATTCAAGTCTGACAACAACTACAAAGGCGAAAACGGTACAGTAACAATTAATGTTACTAAAGGTGCAACTTTCACTAACCTGAAAGATGTATTCGATAACGCCCTGAAATTTGTTGACAACTACGGTAGCGACTACAAATACGACCCAACTATCACATCCGTATTTGGTGGAGCTGCTAACAAATTCAACAAAACTACTGGTGCTGCAAGCGAAATTACAGCTACACTGGCAGTTGGCGACAAGTTCAACGTAAACTACAATGTTGATGGTGCAGAGCCTGCATCTATCACTGTAGAAGTTGAGTAATTAAAGAAAGGAAGCCCTTCGGGGCTTCTTTTTTTGTTTTTCAAATGAGTTAAATCCAGATTTCGTGAAACTTTTCGCCTTTTTTTTCGTCTATATATATAGCTAGTTTTATACAAAGGAGAATTAATGGATGAAAAAACTGGGTAGGTACACATGCACGGTAGCACTGGCCGCAAGTCTTCTTATATCAGATCCATCACAGCTTATACATGCCGCTAATACGGCGGCCAAAACGACAACGACACAAACCAAACAAACGAATACAATTAAAGCCTTCGCAGGTACTAAGCTGAAGACCTTTAATATTACTTCCAAAAGCTATATTGAAATTAGTGATGTATTATTCCAATACAGCAATAATGAAAAGATTGTGCATTATACGGTAACTGTACATAACAAGGACAATAAGAACCTTGATTTTATGGATTACTGGGTTGACGTTATGGACACTAGCGGCTCTAAATATTCAGTTCAAGCCAACCCTGGCAATAGCAAGTCGAATCGTGTCGCTCCACAGTCCTCACAGACCTTTAAGTTTTATGCGAAAGTAAATCCTAAACTGAACTACTACAATTTGAAATTCAAACTGATTAAATGGGACTTTAGCATGCCCAACTACGAGCGTGTAATTGGCGAAGCTCGTGTCACATCCAAGTACGCCAATGTGGTACCGTCCAACCAATATTATGTATTAACAAAAGGCACAGAGAGAATCAGAACGTATCTGCAGCCGGGTTCAAGATTTAATTTGGGTGATACGACACAGTTCCAAACAACCTTCCAGTTGGAGAACTCGGGCAGCTTTGTGAAGAATGTCTCTGAATACCAATTTTATATGAAAACCAAAGCAGGCAATATTGTAAAGCTAAATACCGATATTACTGCTGATCAGAAACTGGAATCTGGTAAAAAGCTGGATGTTTTGCTCTCTGGAGAGGTAAAGTCCAATGTAGATCTGAATGGTGCACAACTGTTTGTTACGCAAACTGAAGGCGAAGCAAAATTCGAATCTCCAGTAGCAAACTACGCGATGACTTGGCAAGCTGCA
This sequence comes from Paenibacillus pinihumi DSM 23905 = JCM 16419, assembly GCF_000422505.1. Lineage (GTDB taxonomy): Bacteria > Bacillota > Bacilli > Paenibacillales > Paenibacillaceae > Paenibacillus_D > Paenibacillus_D pinihumi. Next base: position 264,686 of record NZ_AULX01000012.1, read on the forward strand.
AGCAATATTATTGCTGAAGTCAACAAGACCAAGAGCATCAAAATTGATGGTGTGCAAGTTGAAACTGGTATTGAGTACAGTTACGTAGATGAAGGCGAAAAGCAAAACGAAGTTTCTGTAACATTAAAGTTTACAAATAAGGGAAGCAAAGCAATTAAGCTTCCTAAATATTCATTTGATTTGCTCAGTTCAGGTGGAGTCAGATATCCGGCAATCCCTGAAGCTGAGGAAATTGAACTTGTACCAGGAATTCAAAAAGAATTGATTTTGACAGGAAAAGTACCTGTAGGCGATGCTTCTAAATCTTGGACTTTGCTCGTACAACAACCGAAAGAAGAAAATAAAACTTCCGGTTACGTACTGACTGGATTCAAACTGCCAACGGTTAAAACTGGAGACTCACAAGCATCTTTAATTAAACAATATCAAAACGAAAATAGTAAATATGAAATTGCTATTATGGATACCGAAAGACTGCCATGGGGCGATCAAGATATTGTTAACGTCTACGTGGAGATTCGTAACAAAGGTGAGAAAGAGCAACTGATTCCGGATATGAAAAGCACATTGAAAATGAATGGTGCTGCACTGGATGCCAAGGATGTCTCCATCGTCAAACTTGACAATCAGATTTTGATTCCTGCAGGTGAAAGCATTAGATATGTAATCAGCACTAAAGTTCCATATAGCTATAAATTTTCTAAAATGAGCCTTGTCCTGAATGACCAGCTTGAAGAGAAGAAAATCAGAACGATGGGACAATTCACCATTAACGAGCTTACTCCTGTGAAATACGTACGAAACACGTACAACCTGGATTCTAAAGGGCGTAAGGCTACGCTAGATTTGGAAAATTCCTATCGCTTTGAAGATAAAAATTCAAGCATGTATTATGTTGAATTTAGTTATTCAAACAAGGAAGACCGGATTTCTGAATTGCCTGTATTGAAGGGATATTTCAAAACTCAAGACGGAAAATACATTGAAGCAGAGGTCCAAAATGTGAAATCCAAATTGAGTCCTACCGGCAAAGCGCTGTTTATTGCCTCAGCTCAAATTCCAAAATCCTATGATGGAGAAGGCTTGCAATTTATCGCTGGTGAGGCAATTACAGCCGGGAAATACTCCACAATTGAGGACAAACCAGATAGCTACATTAAAGGCGGTTCCTTTAATGTACCTGTTGCAATTAATCAAGTAAGCGACAAATTCGAGGATATGAAAATCAATCCTTATACCCTGACCCTGGAGAAGGTTGATGCAGGGATTTCCGGAAATTCAGCCTTAACGTTGGACCTCAGATATACTCTGACAGATAGCAAGAAATATGAAGTGAATGAAAACAAAAAGCAGCTTCTGTTTGAAATTAATGATGGCAACACTACCTATGAGCAGATTGTAGAATTTGAAGGTGAAAAAGGACTTGTTGTAGGTAAAAACCAACAACGCAAAATTGAATTTACCGGTCCAAACATCTCCCGTGTTCTGTACAACGGATATAAGCTCAATGTATACGAATATCATAATGGCCACAAAAAACTGCTTGCCTATAAAGATTACAGCCGGTTCTATGTGTCCCAAAATAACAACAACAATAATCCAAATTCCTAGGGGGATCAATTTTGAACAGGGTTAAACTGTTTGCAGCTATTTCCATCCTATCTGTCGGTGCTGTAATCGGTACTGTCTGGCATAGTGAGGCGATTGGAAGCCAGGTTACGCCTGGTACAGCAGAGGATCCTGTTGTAACGAAGAGCTATGTCGACCAATTATTGAAGCAAAATGGCGGCGGTTCTAATCAAAACCCGGGATCAGGGAATACTGCAGCAATGCAGGTTGTAACCGTTCCGGAAGGGAAAACCATCGTTGCAACGCAAGAAGGCACAGAGTTTATTGTCCGCTCGGGAAAGGCTTTGGCCTATAGTGAGGAGAAGGATGGCATTTCAAACTTAACCGTTGGTACGGACCTTACTAACGGTAAAGCCGTAGCCAACAATCACTTAATCTTGTCACCACGGGCTGGCCGCGGCATTGTGCCGGATGCCAAAGTAAAGAATAATAAATTGATCGTCCTTGTTAAAGGCGGGTATGACCTAAAATAAAAGAAATCCTTGCTGCACCTAGATATTTTTCCCCGGAATGTAAACAAGTTATACGCTTCGGGTAGCCGTTTCCTCCATATAATAAAGCTACAAAACCAATGGAGGTGCTAATAATGGCTACTCGAAGCAATAAAAAAGTGGTACCCGAATGCCGTCAGGTATTGGATCAAATGAAATATGAGATCGCTGCTGAGTTGGGTTTGATGATTCATTCGGCAGCACAAGCGGATACTGAGTTTGCAGGGGAAATTGGTGATGTTCCAACAGCGGGTCAAGGATATGTTCCATGGAGCCAGCTAGCTACGCGTGACGCAGGTTCTGTTGGTGGAGAAATTACAAAGCGTCTGATTGCCAGAGCCGAACAAGTGCTTGGAAGCATCCATTGACAGGAAGAAACATATCCGGTATCATACTGTCCTAGAGAGTTGTCTAACAACCTTTTCCTTTATGGAAAAGGTTCATTTTTTATGTAGGTAAAACGAACTTATAACATACTAAGGTATATGGGAGGTTGAACGGATGTCAACAAAAGGTCGCCACTTATTTACTTCTGAGTCTGTAACCGAGGGTCATCCCGATAAAATATGTGACCAAATTTCCGATGCTGTATTGGATGCTTTTCTTGAAGTTGATCCTTATGCGCGCGTAGCTTGTGAAGTATCTGTAGCCACCGGACTGGTGCTTGTTATTGGGGAAATCAGCAGCCGTGCGGATTATGTGGATATCCCGGCTATCGTTCGCCGTACGATTAAGGATATCGGATATACCCGTGCCAAGTTTGGTTTTGATGCCAGCACATGTGCGGTATTGACCTCGCTTAATGAGCAATCTGCTGATATTGCACAAGGTGTAAACGCAGCGATTGAGACGCGTGATGGCAAAGATATTCGTCAGGAAAATGAAGATATCGGTGCAGGCGACCAAGGTTTGATGTTCGGTTTTGCTACAAATGAGACTCCTGAACTGATGCCACTGCCAATCGCATTGTCACACCGTATTGCACGCCGGCTGTCAGAGGTAAGAAAGAACGGAACCTTGGAATACCTCCGTCCAGATGGCAAAACCCAAGTTACAATTGAATATGTGGAAGGCAAGCCAGTTCGTGTTGATGCTATTGTCGTTTCTACTCAGCATGCTGAGGAAATAACGTTGGAACAAATCCAAAACGATATTCAAGAGCATGTAATTAAGCCTGCTGTACCATCCGAATGGCTTGATGATGCTACAAAATATTATATTAACCCAACCGGTCGTTTTGTTATTGGCGGACCTCAAGGTGATGCCGGTCTTACAGGGCGTAAAATTATCGTTGATACTTATGGCGGCTATGCTCGTCATGGCGGTGGTGCTTTCTCAGGTAAAGACCCGACAAAAGTTGACCGTTCTGCAGCTTACGCAGCACGTTATGTAGCGAAAAATATCGTTGCGGCGGGACTTGCTGACAAATGCGAAATTCAGCTTGCTTATGCAATCGGTGTAGCCACCCCTGTATCCATTAACGTAGATACTTATGGTACTGGCAAAGTAGCAGAAGAGAAACTGGTAGAAGTGATTCGCAGTAACTTTGATCTGCGTCCTGCTGGTATTATTAAAATGCTGGATCTGCGTCGCCCGATTTATGGACAAACTGCGGCTTACGGTCATTTTGGACGTACAGATGTAGATTTGCCATGGGAGCGCGTGGACAAGGCTGACAAGCTGAAAGCGGATGCTCTGAGCTAATAAAGTACCCTCTTAGACCGTCATACATTTTAGTATGGCGGTTTATTTTATTTATGCTCTAAACTTCGCCAATTAATTAACCGAAAATATATATACAATTGTCTTTTTGGGGAGTGAGTCAGCTTTGGTTCGGAATTTAAGACGGATTTCAGTATTGCTAGTGACAGTGTTAATCGTAGAGTTATTGTTAAATATGGTATTATCAGCTCCTGTCAAAGTCGAAGCTGCGCCATCAGGACCGGTTTTGCTCGGTACCTATCCTGTTGATGACGCTGTAAATGTACCAGTAAATTCGAATCTCTCAATGACGTTTGACGAGAATGTAACCAGAGGAACCGGTTCAGCTTCCATTTCCATTCGTAAAGTAGCAGATAATCAAATTGTAAGGTCGATTTCTGCTGCTTCAGGAAGCGAAATTTCGATTAGCGGCAATATCGTAAATATTAACCTTCCATCGGGTACGCTTGAAGCAGGTGGTGATTATTACGTTCTTGTTGATGCTGGTGCTTTCCAAAACAGCAATGGGGCTAACTTTGCAGGCATCGTAAATGCGACAGCATGGAATTTCTCAGTTATATCAACAGATTCTAACTCACCATTGATTACCTCCATGTATCCGGCTTCCGGATCAGTCGTACCGATCGATACTGCACTTGAACTGGTATTTAATAAAACGGTGTATGCCTCTGCCGGGAATATTACCTTGCAAAATGAAAACACCGGGGATGTGCAGGTGATTTCCGTAACATCAAGCAATGTACAGGGAAGCGGGTCGTTTAACAGAACGATTCGGGTTACCCTACCATCTCAGTTGGCTTCTGGGAGCAGATACAACGTAGCCATTGATAATAATGCTTTTGTGGATTCATATGGCAAAGGAACAACTGCGGTTAGCGGTTGGAACTTTACTACATCAGCTCCCCCAATGGCCATGCCAAGCTTTAGCCCGTCACATAAGGAGAACGGGGTAGCGGTGAATGCGCCGCTCACGATGAGCTTCAATGCGGCTATGGTTAAAGGAAGCGGAAATATTGAAATTCGCCGAATTTCTGATAACCGTATGTTTCAAACGATTAGTGTAGGCAGCCCGAATGTACAAGTATCAGGATCCTTCGTTACAATTACGCATAATAATTTTGATGCGAATACAGGCTATTATGTCATTATGGATAGCGGCGCTTTCCGTTCTGCGGTAGGCTCTATCAGCTTCCAGGGGATTTCAGATGCTTCCACATGGAGCTTTAATACAGTAGATAGCCAAAGCCCGACAGTACGGACTCTTAGCCCAAGCCGGGGTTCAACTGCCAACGCATTGGATACCAGGCTTGAAATTACATTCGATAAAGAAGTCTACCCGAGAATAGGTAATGTAGTTATCCGCAATGCCTCCAATGACGCAGTCTTTGCTTCCATTCCTGTCACTTCTGATTTGGTTACTGGCGGTGGGACAAGTAAAATTACTGTGAATCCGGGAAGACAATTTGTTGATAACAGCTCCTATTACGTTCAAATTGGAAATCAGGCTTTCGCGGACAGCTCGGGCAACAATTATGCGGGTATTAATGACAAGTCGACCTGGACTTTTAGAGTAAATAAAGACACTTCAGCTCCACATATCGTGACTTACTCTCCTGCTAATAATGCAACGAATGTCTCCACCAGCCCGACGATGTTTGTTACGTTCAACAAGCCGATTCAACGAGGAGACGGCGTTATTACAATTAGACGTTCAGGTACAAGTTCATCCTTTTCCACTACAGCAACTGTAGATACGAATGACAACAGAAAACTAAATATCAGACCATCATCGTCGTTAATTAATGGGGTTTCGTATTTTGTAGAAATCCCGGCTGGTGCCGTAACCGATTTGGCCGGTAATAAGTTTCCAGGCATTCAAAATGAGTTTCAATGGACCTTCCGAACTGGAGTAGATACGGCAATTCCACAGCTTTCCAAGGCGGAAATGTCCGGCGGTACCCGAATTGTTCTTACGTATTCCAAAACGTTAAATGCAGCTTATGCTCCTCCTGTTTCAAATTTTTATGTAACAGTCAACGATGTTTCAAGAAATGTAACAGGTATTTCTATTAATGATAAGACAGTTACATTGTCTCTCCCGAATGGGGTCATATACGGTCAGACGGTGAAGGTGTCTTATTCCAAGGGCTCTACACCACTTCAAGACTTGTCAGGCAATCAGGCGAATAATATATCAAGTTATACGGTTACGAACTCTTCAGATACTACCTTGCCGAAGCCAACCAGCGGGACAGTCAGCAATAATACGATAACTGTTTATTTCTCTGAAGGCCTAAGTGCAATGCCTTCGGTACAGGACGCGTACAATCAATTTACTGTTTTTGTAGGTGGCAGTTCTCGTTCGATTAAAAATGTTGTGGCAGGTGGAATGGCGGCTACAATTACTCTTGATTCCATTGTTTCGGATAATGCTCCCGTTTATGTGAACTATACACCGGGTTCTTACGCGCTCCGTGATTACTATGGAAACTCTGTACAAGCCTTTAGCAATTTTTACGTCCGTAACCCGTTTGACCGGCAGCCGCCTGAGCTTCAGACATTGACAGTGAACAGCAATAAGGTGACGCTGACCTACAATAAAGGGCTTACTACGAGCCCTGTTCCAACTGCAAGCCAATTTGCCGTTCTGGTCAACCAACAAGCCAGAGGTATTACCAATGTAGAAGTAAATAATACACAAGTCATATTGACGCTGGCATCTTCAGTATCGACGAACCAAAATGTACTGGTTAGCTATGTGGTTGGTTATCCGCCAATTATCGATTTGTCGGGCAATCAAGCGCCATCCTTTTCAAATCAGGCGGCTACGCATACGACAGGTACCGGGTTATTGACCGGTGCATATGCCCAGGGGCAAAGCATCACGCTGGCCTTCTCGCAGAATTTGAACAGCAGCTATGTACCAGCGGCATCCCAATTCAATGTGAGGATTCAAGGCGTATATACCTCGGTAAACAGTGTGACTGTATCCGGGTCTAATGTGGTTCTTCAATTATCAAAAGCTATTAATTCTGGTGATGCGGTGCTTGTCAGCTATACTGGCTCTACAGGAAGCCTACGAACCTCTACAGGTACAACTGTAGGGAGCTTCACTGACTATAAAGTCACTAACGGTAATAATAGCGGAAATAACGGCAATAATCCGAACCCTGGCCAGGTAAACCTTCCAGCGGGAATGGACAATGCAGCAGCAGGCGGAATTAATATGAAAGACTCCCTTGCCACGACGAGTCTGGATATGACTCCAGCCAACCGCGCGGCCAGCCGCTATACGATTCAGACCGATAAACTGCAGGCTGCTTATGATGCGATTCTGAAAGGAAGCGGAATAGCGCCAAGAGTCCAGTTCACAGTGCCAACATCGGAGCAGGCTGCAATTGTTGCCGTATCGCTGGGCCAGCTGGAAAGTACGCAAAAGCAAATGTCCAATGCTTCATTTGCTGTCAGCTATAGAGAAATGATGTACGAAATCCCATTGAGCAGCCTGAACTTTAATGAACTTGCAAAACAGGCCGGAACCAACTCGGCTAATACGCAGCTGCTTATTCGGATTGATGCGACATCAACGATTTCGTCGTCCAGCTCACTGATGTCTATGATTAATCGTTCACCGGGCCAACTGATGACGAGCCCAGCTTACTTCCAGCTTTCTGTGCTTGGCAATGGAGCAGAAAAAACAGTTGATTCGTTGTCTGGTTATGTAACGTATACGATGAACTCGAGGATTCAATTCGATGCGAAGAAAACCTCGGCCATCTGGCTTGATCCGGAGACAGGCAAACTGTCTTATGTCCCGACCCAGGTAAAAACAGTGAATGGCGCTTCTGCTGTATCGTTTATGCGTCAGGCTGCCGGAGGTTCCTATGCGGTGATCAATGGATCTGCCAGCTTTACGGATACGGGCAAACACTGGGCAGGCAGCGATATTATTGCATTGACAGGCAAGTATATTACAGAGGGACGTACAGCAACGAAATTTGAACCGGAGAAGCCGGTTACCCGCGCTGAATTTGCCATGTTCATTGCAAGAGGCCTTGGCTTGTCCGGCGATAAAGCGGCCGGGGCGAAATTCAAGGATGTGAGTGCCTCTTCACCGATGGCAGCTTATATCGGAGCCGCGTCCAAAGCTGATATCGTCAAAGGAAATCCGGATGGCAGCTTTAAGCCGAATGATTTTATTACCCGTGAAGAGATGGCTGCCATGATCATTCGGGCAGCAGCGGTCGCCGGTGTAAAAATCGATCTGAACGGCAGCGCCGCTTCTTACTTCACCCCGTATAAGGACCGTGGAAGCATTTCAAGCTGGGCGCGTGATTCCCTGGCAAGAACAGTCGAGGCGGGCATTATTACCGGTCTGACGAAGGACACGATGGGGCCAAAAGCGAATGCAACACGGGCGCAAGCGGCGATCATCATTAAAAGAATGCTGGTTTATATTAATTTTCTTGATGCTTGACCTAACTATTAGTGATGAATAAGTTGAATGAATGATTTTCGAAGCAGGGTCGCCGTGTGAAGATTCTTCCGAAATTCGGGAACAAAGTCGAAAGCTTCGCTTCCCCAGAATTCTTTCACACTTGGGCCATACGGCTTCCGTTTGTTTTGTTCCACTTATACAGAAAAGGCTGCCGACACCATGCGGCAGTTTTTTTCTATTTAATTAAAAAATCCATAATTATTTGGTAATTCCAAGCGATGAATCCCCGTCAATTCTAAAAAACTATTAAAGTCTTCTAATTTTGCGGAACTTTTTTCTACGTTTAGAAGTCTATAACTAATAGATTTCTAGATGGGAGAGTTGCAGGAGAAATGCGGAAACCGTTAAACAGAAGCGAAAGACGCAAAGGGATGGACCGGGCCGTCCCGGCAAAAAAGACTGTTGCAACGATGAGAAAGCAGATTTTAATCGTGACGTTGAGCGGAGTATTGCTGGTGCAGCCGTTTGTTCCGCTTTCTTTGACATGGGGAGGAACGGTTGTTTCGGCAGCATCCGCACAATCACCTTCCATTAAGCTGCAGGATGAAGTGATGGTAACGTCCGGAGTCAAGCAGCAAAAATATGTATGGACTTCAACGCGGAGCAACAAGGCTGTTCAGGCCAACGTATATGTGCTGGAGCTTGATTTGAGCAATCCGTATGTGAAACTGGATGTGATGAGCGGTAAAAACAGTACGGTCGCCAGCAAAAATACGGTCACGAATATGGTTGCTGAAACCGGAGCTGTAGCGGGTATAAATGCAGACTTCTTCATTATGACTGCCGAGGGTGTTGGAATGGGCCCGCAAATTACCGATGGTAACCTGGTGACCACTCCTTCTGTAATTAAAGGCATGTATTCCTTCTCTCTGGACAAGAACCGTACGCCTGAAATTGATAACTATTCCTTCGAAGGAACCGTAACAGCGGAGTCAGGTGCTTCTTTTTCACTATCCGGCATCAACAAGACCAATTACACGATGGATACAGCTAACGGCGGCCAGCGGAGTCATGTCAATGCGCTCTATATGTATACAAGCGCCTGGGCTACGACTGAACGCCCGCAGAACAGCGCGACTATTCCGACTGAAGTGTTGGTCAAAAATGGCGTAGTAACGCAGATTCAGGAAAACGGCTCGATTCCCGGCACGGTGACGAATGACGGCTACATACTCAGGGCACATGGAGATGCAGCCAAATTCGTGCGGGAGAACCTGAAAGTTGGTCAACAGGTCTCGACAAATTATAATCTGGTGTCCCTGACTACAGGAGCGAAGAAGGATCCGGGTACTTTCCAGATGATGGTCGGCGGGCATACGATGCTTGTAGATAACGGGAAGGAAGCTGCATTTACCCGTGACATTTCCGGTGTAAGCGGCAGCAGCCCGGTAGCACGTACGGCGATCGGGTATTCCAAGGATAGCAAGAAGCTGTATCTGTTCACAGTTGAGAAGCAAGGCAGCAGCTCGGGCATGACGCTTAAGGAATTGCAGACTGCAATGGTCTCTCTTGGGGTGTGGAAAGGGCTTAATCTCGACGGAGGAGGTTCTACAACGATGGTGTCGCGTCCGCTGGGTGATTTCGCAGCAGGGCTGACACACTCGACCTCGAACGGGGTTGGAACATCCCAGCGTGCTGTGGCCAATGGTCTGGGGGTATACACGAATGCTCCTCAAGGCGAAGCAAAAGGAATCCGCGCCAGCGGACCTTCAAGCGTATTCGTTAACGGGCCGGCGGAGTTCTCCTTGAAAGGTTACGACACCTACTATAATCCGATTAAATTTGATGGAGCCAATGCAACCTGGAGTGCGAAGTCACTGGGCAGCTTCTCCGGAAATGTATTTACAGCCAAGAAAACCGGGAAAACGACACTGACGGTCAAATCCGGCAGCGCATCAGCGACAATGGATGTGGAAGTGGTTGCCGGAAGCCAGATTGATCAGATGACCGTGTCCCCGAGCAGCAGCTCGGTTGCTGCAGGTTCATCCATCAGCCTGCCAGTTAAGGTGAAATTAAACGATGGCCGCGAGCTGACGGTTCCGGCTGAATCCATAACCTGGGAGCTGCAAGGCATGAAGGGCACCGTGAAGGACGGAAAGCTGATGGTCGAGTCCGTGAACAAGGGCGCTGATAATGCCTATGCGATTGCAAGATATGACGGCTATGCTACAATGGCTGCCTTCTCTGCTTCGAAATCGGTAGCATCGAAAGTTTGGGAAGACTTCGAGAAGGTGAATTACCCGATTACGTTTAAAGGCAATCCATCCGGCACATTAGGTTCTGCTTCTATTGCCAAAGGGCTGGGCGGCAAGGAAGGATCTGCCCTGCAAATTACGTATGACTTCACCACGGGCGCCGGCGGCCGTTGGGCTTACGCAGTACTGGGCAGCAACGGAAAGGCCGTAGAGGGCAAGCCTGTAAGCCTGACAGCCTCCGTCTATGGAGACGGCAGCAAAAACTGGCTGCGCGCCGAGGTAAACGATGCCAAAGGGAAGACACATTATCTCGATCTGGCCAGACCTCTTGATTGGACCGGGTGGAAGGATGTCAAGGTGGACTTGAGCGGGCTGGGCCTAAGCTACCCAATCTCGGTCAAGCAGATTTATGTCGCGAACCCGGAATCCGGACAAGAGGAGCGCGCACTCACAGGACAGGTAGCAATTGACGATATTAAATTTGAATATCAGAATATGGTTTCAACTCCCGCGGCTTCCAAAATCGAGCTGACAATCGGCAAGAAGAGCGCCGCAGTAAACGGCCAGGCAACAGCCCTTGATGCAGCTCCAATCGTTTTGAGCGGGACTACTTATGTGCCGCTGCGTTTCGTATCGGATGCGATTGGCGGTCAGGTAAACTGGGAAGGCAGCAGCCGCCGGGTGACTTTTATCCGGGGAAGCAAGATGCTGGACCTTTGGATCGGACGCAAGGAAGTTGTGATGAATGGCTCAAGAATCAAGACGGAAGTTAGTCCTATTGAACGCAGCGGCAGAACACTCGTGCCGGTCCGTCTGGTATCCGAGCAGCTTGGTTTGACCGTGAATTGGGACAGTAAGGCCCAAAAAGTTACAATCCAATAATATTTCATACAGCATCTATGGTATGATAGTAGCAGTCGAGTTTAATAGGAAAGTGGGCGGGTTCGGTAGTGGAGTACAGAGTCGATGACATCGATCGCGTCATCAAAAATGCGATTCAGGTTATGGAAGACAGTAAATATCAAATCTTTGAAATCTGCGAAGCCGCCCGCAACGAGCTTACTCTGCTGACCAAGGAGCTGGAGCAGGTGTTCAAGGAAACAGCCGAGACGATTGAGAGAGTTGATCGTCTCGAGCTGGATTACCGCCGTTCAAGAATCCGGCTTACCGAGGTAAGCCGGGACTTTGTCCGGTACAAGGAAGAAGACATCAAGATCGCCTATGAAAAAGCGACGCAAATCCAACTTGAGCTTATGGTTTTTCGTGAAAAGGAGAACTATTTAAAGGCGAGGCGGGACGAGTTGCAGCTTCGCGCGAAAAATGTCGAACTTTCGATTGAACGTGCAGAGACCATCAGCTCACAAGTGAATGTAGTGCTGGAGTATCTGTCCGGAGACCTTACCCAGATTACTAGAATTTTGGAGTCAGCCAAAAATCGTCAACTGATTGGACTCAAAATTATTTTGGCGCAGGAGGAAGAACGTAAACGCATCGCCCGTGAGATCCATGATGGTCCTGCCCAGTCTTTGGCTAACCTTGTCATTCGCACAGAGATTGCAGAAAGAATGCTGGTGAAGCAGGAGTTTCGCCTGGTTCAGGACGAATTAATAGATCTAAAAGGTCAGGTTCGTTCCGGCTTGGAGGAAATTCGGAAAATTATTTTCAATTTGCGCCCAATGGCCTTGGATGATTTGGGCCTTGTGCCTACGCTGCGCAAGTATGTGCAGGATTTTGAGGAAAAAACAAAAATCCGCACGAACTTTGAGTTGGTAGGCCGGGAAATTAGACTGCCTTCCGCAATGGAGGCCGGGATCTACCGCTTAATTCAGGAAGCATATACGAATGCCTTGAAGCATGCGAATCCTTCATTTGTATCGCTAGAAATCACGTATCAGGCCCAGATGGTCAAGATTGTTGTACAGGATAACGGGAGCGGCTTTCATGTCGGCCAAGCCGAACAACGGGCAGCCGAAAATTCCAGCTTTGGACTGATCGGCATGCGAGAGAGGGTGGATTTGCTCGAGGGAAGATTGGATATCGAATCAGCAATCCAGGAAGGCACTAAAATTACGATTCATATTCCTATAAACGCAGAGATAAGAAAGGAGTCTTAATAATATGGAGTTAGCATCAACAGGAACACGCAAAATCAAGGTTTTGCTCGCAGACGATCACCAGCTTTTTCGTGAAGGCTTGAAACGGATTTTGAATATGGAAGAAGACCTCGAAGTCATTGGGGAATGCGGCAATGGCATTCAGGTACTGGAGTTTTGCAATCATCAGAAGCCTGAGGTTGTTCTGATGGATATCAATATGCCGGTGGAGAACGGAGTCGTCGCTACAGAGAGACTGCGTGACATTTTCCCGGATGTGAAAGTCATTATTTTGTCGATTCATGACGATGAAAGTTATGTGTTTGAGACCCTTCGCAAGGGAGCCAGCGGTTATCTGCTGAAAGACATGGAAGCTGAGGCGTTAGTCAATGCGATCCGTTCTGTCGTCAGCGGCCACGCTTATATTCATCCGAAGGTCACGGGCAAGCTGATCAACCAGCTTCGCAGAATGACATACTTGGACGAGATTGGCGCTGTATCCGGTGCGGCGGCAACCAAAGAAAGCGGCGTGAAATTTATCGCAGGCGACAACAACCCGCTGACCCGCAGAGAAGCAGAGGTTCTGAGACTGATGGCTGAGGGGAAAAGCAACAAGCTGATCGGCGAATATTTGTATATCAGTGAGAAGACGGTTAAAAACCATGTCAGCAGCATTCTGCAAAAAATGGAGGTTGATGACCGGACGCAAGCGGTAATCAACTCTATCAAGAATGGCTGGGTTACCCTGTAACCTTCAATTTTTGCATACATATTGGACAGAATATAAAGAGTGCCCTAAAGCTCTAATATGAACCATGGCCCGCAAGATAACGCTTGAAAAAGTGATGCTCTTGCGGGTCGTTGTTCATCTGGCGTTAGGGGCATTCTTTTTTATGGTTCAGCAGATACTTTCACAAGACATAGAATCATATATTTTAAATTTTCTTCAGTATTTTATTAATCATCGTGCAGGGTTTTTGTTCTTTTACTCGTCTATTTAAAATGGGAAGGGGGAGAGCGTATTTGTGAAGAGGAGTGGATAAAGCAAATTAAAGACGGCAACATGGAAGTATTTCGCCTTCTTGTCGAGCATTACCGTCAGGATTTGTACAGCTACATCTACGCGGTGCTTCGAAATCCGAAGGATACAGAGGATGCGCTCCAAGAAGCGCTGCTGCAGATATACCTGGCTCTCCCCCAGTACAGAGGGCAAGGCCTCAAAACCTGGCTTACCCGTATTGCAGTCAACAAGGCAATTGATTACAAGCGCAAACTGAAGCGCACAATTGAGCTGCCGCTGGAAGGGACAGTGGGCGGCCCGGAGTCTCAGCTGGGTGTCAATAATAACAATGCGGCTGCTTATGAGGGAACAACTGAAGGAGCGGTTTTACGGGCCGAAAGGGTTCAGCAGGTCCATAATATGATTGAAGCTATGCCTGAAGGACATAAGAAGGTTGTACAAGCTTTCTATATGGAGGACAAAAGTTATAAGGAAATTGCCGAACAGGAACAAGTGGAATTGAAAACCGTTGAGTCCCGTCTCTATCGCGCCAAACAATGGTTGAGGAAGCACTGGAAGAAGGAGGATTTGACATGAAGCATCTGGACAAAGACTTTTGGCTGGCTTACTCCCTGGACCGCGTGACGGATATGGAGCGGAAGCTTGCGGAGAAGCATTTGTACGCCTGTGACCACTGTTTAAAGCTTTATGCTGAAGCTGCAGAATCCAGTCATGGCATCTGGCCTGAGCAAAGGGCAGAAGCATTAACAGAGAAGGTAATGTCCGGCTTGCAGTCAACAAGGCAGAACTCATCCGGTCATGAACGCAAAACCAAGGTTCTCCATTATATGATTGCTGCCAGTATTACGTTTTTGCTTATGTCATCAGGGGTCTTTCATGAACTGTTTTCCTATACGGACAAGTGGAGGATATCCGTAATTGCAGAGCACGATACGCCTCTCCTGACAGAGAAAGTTATGGACAGAACCTCTGAGGTGTTAAACTCCTGGGTAACGGGCAAGACGGGCAAGTAATACGTGAACGAATAACAAGCGCGAAATTACAATACATTCCGGCACGGTTTTTCATATAGCAACGGAAATGTAAAAAGGTATTTAAGAAAGGGGCAGAACAAATTGGTACGAAGTCCGGTATCTATTTTCTTTTTGGCTTTTATCCCCGGAATGGGGCATTTTGCAATCAACCGTATTGGCAGAGCGGTTACTTTCATGCTGCTGTTTTTTGGCATACTTGGAGGAGGAGGTTTGCTGGCTGTTGCATCAGGTGACGGAGGCAATATTTTAATCGTTATTTTTTTCGCAGCTATAGTATGGCTGTTCAACATGCTGGACATTATCATTTATTTGGTCAGGCACCCTGCTGGCGTATGGAGGGATGGCTATTACGGGGGAAACGGACCATCCGTAAACTCCCCGATACCTCCAATATCCCCAAATGGATATTCACATAATGAAGTATCGCCGTCCCATCATAACGGTTCTTCCGCTCAGCATGGGTATGGACAGGGTGCTGTTCCGCCGGGACAAGGGAATCAAGCGACAGAGCGCTTCTTTACGATTTTGCTATCTTTCATCCCGGGACTTGGGCATTTGCAGCTTGGATTGAAGCAGCGCGGGTTGACTTTGCTTGTCGGATTTTTCGGTATGATGATCATGATTTTTTTTCTGTCAATTCTAACCAATCAGAGAGGTTTTTTAGTCTTTCTGGCTGCGCTCCCGATTCTATGGCTATATGGAATGTTTGATGCTATATCTCTGGTTGGCCGAAAGCAAAGAGGAGAGGTTTTGCAGGATATTACGATTCTTGAGGAATGGGATCGCGAGCGGGAGACCGGCAGACGCAGCAGGCTTGTGGCGACACTGTTTTCTGTATTTCCGGGCGCGGGCCATATGTATTTGGGATTGCAGCGCCGCGGCCTGCAGCTTATGGCCGGCTTCCTGTTTTCCATTTATATACTGGATACGCTGCGCTTAACTTTGTTTTTATTTATTGTGCCGATTATTTGGTGCTATGCCTTTTTTGACGGGTTGCAGCAAAGCTCCAAATTTGAGCAGTACGGGGGGCATCTGCAAGATGAGCCTGTAATACAATGGCTTCCTAACCGGCAGCGGGGATTGGGTGCAGGACTGATTTTGCTGGGCATTTATTATGTATTTGATCAGCTGCTGGTTGGTATTTTGCCGCGGTATTTCAAGGACTTGTTTAACCTGTATGCCATTCGTGAGCATATTCAGTCCGCTATGGTAGCGATTCTGCTTATTGCTGGCGGTATTATGCTTCTGGTAAAAGGGACAAGGAAGAAGAAGGAAGGTAATATGTAATGGGAAATAGACAATGGAGAGTCGGGACCTGGTCAATGGGCCTGGCGATGATCGCAATGGGAAGCATGATTGCACTCTCCTATTTCTTTGGATCGCAGTGGCTCGAGCGGGCTGTTCTATGGTGGCCCTTGCTGCTCATTATGGTGGGCATTGAAATTTTGATTTATTTGTGGCAGAGCAAACAGGATGCGCCGCTTGTCAAATTTGATCTGTTCAGCATGTTTGTGGTGGCTTTCTTTGGAGGAACTGCGATTTTGTTAGCGCTTGGGCAGTCCTCAGGTATTATAGAAGAATTCCGCAAGTTAACAGCGGAAAAAACATACATGGATATTACAGACCATCAACAACCGGTTGATGCCTCCATAAAGCGAATTGTGGTCCGTGGAAACGGCAGAATGGGACCGCAAGTTTCCGTTGATAAAATGAAGGAGCGCAGTGTTGAAGTGTTTGGGAATTGTCTGGTCTCGCCAGGAAGGGAAGGGCAGAAGGAACTGGATGTAACCCGTATGCGCCAGGCAGGCGATACCTTGTATATTTCGTTGAATCAGTTAAAAGAGAGAGGAAGGTTTCCAGTCTCTTCTGATTATTGCTACGTCACTCTGGTGTTGCCGGAAACTATTCCGGTCGAGATGCCTGGATGGCTTGTACGCCCGATATTTGAAGGAGAGCTGCCAAAGAACTGGAAGCTTAACGATAACCTTTAAGTCTGGAACCACCAGTTCGCGCAGCGCATATAGTGCTACAAAAAGGAGGTGGCTCTTATGGTCTCCTTGTTCCTTGGCATTGTAGTGTGCTATATGCTGGCTGCAGCGATCGTGTTGATCATCCGTTATTATTACGGCCAAAAGCAGTCCAACACCTCTCATTATGTGCTTGTGGGCGACAACCATGAGCTGCAAATGGAAGGTTACATCCGGGCGATTCGCTGGTCATCTTTAAAATCCGGTTCGCCGGTCAAAATAACGGTTGTCGATGAAGGCTCAACCGATGAAACCGGGGCAATCGTGCAGAAGCTGGCCCGTAAGGATAAGGGCATTTTGCTGTACAATGCGGGAGAAGCAAAACGAAGATCAGAAGCTGCGGCGGCACAGCAGGCAGTTTCAAGCTTCAACCCCTGGCCGGGGCGTTCGGGTATCCGTGAGCCTCATCATTATTTGTGGATGCTGCAAGCGGAAGGAATTGTATCGGAAGCCGACCACGCGATTGTTGTTGATTTAAGAAGGCCGGAGCAGCTTGAAAAGTTGCCGTTATAGTCCTTCCGCCCGTTGTCGTTGCTCTGTCATCCTTTGGTTGTTCCGCCGGCGATTGTGGGGTATACTGAAAATGGTAAAAGAGTTGGAGTGAAGCACACTTCTTAAAGCGTTTTCTGCGCTTATAGGAGTGTGCTTTTTTGCGTTGTCATAAAGAGGGGGATGAGAATGAAAGCATGGATATATGCTGTACAGCTAGAGTCGGGAATTTGGCAGGCGGGTGCAAGTATTCATAGTGAGGTGACACAGCTTTATTGGCTGGATGAGGATTTTTGGGATGGGGTCATGCGAAGGGAGGTGCGCTTCAATAAAGAACTGGAAAAAGCAGCGGATTGTTCAGTTGATTCAGTTCCCTTCCCACGATCCGACTGTCTGCAAAATGAACACCAAGCAATGTGTTGGGGGAGAAGCAGCCAGCCGCTCGGCATTGCTGTTGAAGCGGCGGAGCGCTGGAATGAAAAGTACGGGAGCCGTCGTCTGGAGAAGCAGCAGATCAAGCCTCTCTTGAAGCAGATGCTGGAGCATGTATGGAATGAGCATCGGGCCAGGGAAATGAAAGAGAAGAACAGAAAGGTGACATTCTTCAACGATGACGCCCGGTGCATGGAGTTCAGCTGGCTCGCTGCGGGACAAGCTGAAAGTGGAAGTGAGCGCGGGCTGCTGCGCCATGCTCAAGGGCAAGTGTGGGCCGCAGCCGCTGATGCTGCGGTCTTGGTTTTGCAGGGTCGTGCGCTGCTGCACAGCGAAGCGCACGACCTGCTCGCCGCCGCTGGCGCAGCACTGCCGGCAGGCGCAAGCTGGGACGCGTTGCTCCAGCTTGCGGCCCATCAGGGCCGGCTGCGCCTGTGCAGCGCCATAGCCGCTGCGGCGGCCGGGCGCCGGCGAGGCGCCCTTGTGCGGGCGCTGGCATGGCCGCGCCCGCGGAGGGACTGCCGCTGCAAGCGCTGCGGCAGCGGAGCGGCGCGCATGCGCCGTACACCATGCGCCGCGTGCGGGCGCATGTGCGCCTACTGCGAGGCGTGCCTCGGCATGGGCCGGGCACGCGAGTGCGGGCTGCTCGTGCTCGGCAGCCCTGCACCCGGGCGAGAGCCGGCCACGGCAGTGCCTGTGGCCGCGTCACCAGCCGCATGGCCGGCCCCCCATGCGGACCAAACCCCAATACCGCTGGCAGACCGCCTGCGTCATTGGGGACTTAGCCCGGCTCAGCTCGCTGCAGCCGGCGAAGCGCTTCGCTATATCGAGGCGGCTCCTTCTCCGCTTGCAGCTGCTGACAGCAGGCCGTTCCCATGCTATCAGAAGATAGCAGCCCGCATTGGGCTTCATCTTTCTAGGAGTACCTATGCGGAACCAGAGCATCGTGAATTTCTACTTTGGGCAGTGACGGGGGCCGGCAAGACGGAGATGATCTTTCCGTTAATTGAATCCACATTGCAGCGGGGCGGCCGGGCACTCTTGGCTACTCCCCGCCGGGATGTTGTACTGGAGCTTGATCCAAGAATCCGCAAAGCTTTTCCCGGACGCTCTGTTGTTACCCTATACGGAGGAAGCAGCCAGCGCTGGGAGGCGGGAGAAATTACACTTTCCACCACCCATCAGCTGTTCCGTTTTGAAGCTGCTTTTGAGCTCGTCATTATTGATGAACTGGACGCCTTTCCTTATTTGGGCGACGAACAGCTTTATTTTGCTGCCCGGAAGGTCAGCAAGCCCGGCGGTGCCAGAGTGCTGCTCTCGGCAACTCCGCCGGAAGACCTCCAGCGAGCCGCAAACCGCGGCAACCTCGCTCATGCCAGGGTTCCTGTACGCTATCATCGTCATCCGCTGCCTGTCCCGGTACTTCTGCGCATACCCGGCACAGCAGAGTTAATTAGCCGGCAGGCTATCCCTGTCAAATTGATTCAGGCGCTTCGCAAATCATTAAACAGGGAGGCCCAGCTTTTTGTGTTTGTTGCCAAGATCCGTCACGTAGAGCCATTATGTCAGCTGCTTCGTGGTTTATTGAAGAATGTCATGATCGACGGGACATCATCTGCCGATGCTGAACGTACGGAAAAGGTGCAGCGGTTTCGGAAGCGGGAGATTCGTTTGCTGATCACTACGACAATATTGGAGCGGGGAGTTACCGTGCCGCGCAGCGATGTCTTTATTATGGATGCAGGTGCTGGTTTGTTTGATGCGGCGTCTCTTGTTCAAATGGCAGGACGCGCCGGGCGTTCAGGCGATGATCCCTTCGGGAACGTTTATTTTTGCAGCCCGGACAAGACCCGTTCACAGGCATCGGCAGTCAGACAGATTATGACGATGAACCGCTATGCCCGTAAACACGGTTATCTCCTGCGTAAGGAGGGGAGCTGATTTGAAACGGTTATTTCGCTCTTTTTTTGAACTGCTTCGTCCCTCTTTCAAATCCTGCCGGATATGCGGAAAAGTAGTTGCGGAGACGATGCGGGAAGGAATGCCCGGTTATACGTCGTATGCCCGTTTTGTATCCGCCATGCTGTGCCGGGAATGCTGCAGCAGTATTCCTTGGATTGAAGCCGGTCAAATCTGTTGCCATGCTTGCGGCAGAAGTATCCCGTGCAATGACTGTATCAGACTTCCAACTTCTGAACTCATACGCAATCGCAGTGCAGTTCGCTATGACGATGGGATGAAGGAGCTTCTGGCTCAATTGAAATACCGGGGTGACGAAGCTGTTGCCTCCTTGCTTGAAGCACTTATGTGCCCGGCTTTCGAACACATGACCTCGGAGCTTTACCGCTTATATTGCACGCATAAAAATCTTGCCAAATATCATCCTCGGGAACTGATGCAGCTTCTTCAGCGGGGCGGCCCGAACCAAGCCGCTTACGTATGGGATGCGCTCACTTATGTCCCGGTTAGCAGCCAGCGGGCTGAGGAGAGGGGCTTTAACCAGGCACAACTGCTCGCGGAGGGGCTTGCCGTGCGGTACGGCCTGCCCGCTATCGAACTTTTAAACAGGATTCGGGACACGCCCAAGCAAAGCTTTCAATCGCGAAAAGCAAGGTTTCAAAATACAGAAGCTCTGTTCACTCCTGCTCCTGATGCTGCTCACTTGCTCAATCAGCTATCTCTGAAGCGCAACCGTCAACAAAGCACTCCAACTAACAGCACCATCCGAATTCTGATTGTAGATGATATTTATACAACGGGAAGCACGCTTAGGGCATGTGCCAAATCGCTGAGCGGGACAGTGATTCCGGTAGAGGTCTATTCTCTTGCCTGGGCGAGGGGATAGGATAGCGAAGGCAAGGCTGTCTGTCCTATGGTTAGTTCTATATTCAACTTAGAAATTCTGTGCTTCAGACAAACTGAAGATTAATTTTAAGAAAACATTAGTGAAAAAAATAAAGTTATCCGTTAAAATAAAATGTAACTTAGTCAGCTGGAACGAAAAGGAGTTGGCATTGATGAATCTGGGTAACTGTCCCCGCTGCGGCAAGCTCTATCAGCTTAATCTGCGGAACCTGTGTCCTGCTTGTATAAAAGAAATTGATAAGCAGTACGAGCTTTGTTCAGATACGCTCAGAAAAACCCCGGGATTGTCGATTAATGAATTGTCTGAGGAAACGGGGGTCAGCACAAAGCAAATTACGAAGTTCATCCGCGAAGGCCGTATTTCGATTATAAATGCTCCCAATATGTCCTATCCTTGTGAAGTATGCGGAACACTGATTCGTGAAAATAACATCTGCAATGATTGCCGTCAGCGGCTGGTTAAGGATGTGAATTCGGTAAAGGGTCAGGGAAGGCAGGGACCAGGAAATAAATCGTCCAATACATACCAGATCGGGGAATGGGAATCCTGAGTATTTGCTCACGACTTTGCATTTTCCAAACAATGGAGCACTTGATTCAGCCCGAATGCTATAAACTTTTATAAACTCTATGCCGATATTACATCATAGTAATCATCGGCTATTTCTTTTTGAACGGAGTGAGACTATGAAATTGAATGAAATCGGACGGATTGCAAGCATACAGAAATACGCAGCCGGCGGCAGCGGGAAACGGTCGGATCATGCAGCATCGGCTCGTCGCAAAGACGAAGTGTCGATTTCACCGGAGGCGAAAGAATTATTGGAGTCGCAGCGAACAAATCAGGCGGAACGCGCCAAAAAGCTGAGTGAACTAAAAGAATCGGTAACGACAGGCACTTATCATGTGGATTCCGGCAAGATTGCGGAAAAGCTGTTGCCTTATTTGAAATTACCTAAAGAATAGATCAATTAGCCGATTAGCAACCAGCCTTATTTTATAGCACAAGGAGATTACAACATGGATGAAGCTGTACAAGTCATTGTCGATACGCTGGAAGAACTGAATACGGCGCACCGTCAGCTCATTACGCTGGGATTGGAGAAGCGCGATGCGATTCTGGCGAACGCCACCGATGCTGTTGCATCGGCAACGAATCGCGAAACCAAGGTGATCCAGAAGACTGCGGAGCTGGACCGGCAGCGGCTGCTTGCCGTAGGCAAGTATCTGGTAAAGCGGGGAGTGGCTCCTACGAACTCCTTTCGCATGACACAGCTCATTCAGATGGTGTATAAGGCTGAGGAGAAACAGTCGCTTCAAGCCGCTTGCGAGCAGTTGTCCGCAACGTTGAAGGAGCTTCAGGATATTAACGATTTCAATCAGCAAATGATGAAGCTTAATCTTGAATATATCGCACATTCTCTGGATATTATTGCGGGACCGAGCGAGGATGAGGCTACGTACCACCGTTCACTTCAGTCAGAGGGCTTTAAGCGCTTTAGCCAGTTTGATACCAAGGCATAAGAAAGAGGTGTGGACAGATGAGATCGACATTTCATGGGCTGGAGGTCTCCAGACGGGGGATTTTTACCCAGCAGGCAGCGCTTTATACGACCGGACATAATATTTCGAATGCAAGTACAGAGGGCTTCTCCCGCCAGAAGGTAAATATGGTAGCGGCCAGACCGTTGGAAGGCTACGGGATGATGCGCTCCACAGTGCCTGGGCAGATGGGAATGGGGGTTGAATTTTCCTCGATTACCCGGATTCGCGAGAAATTTCTCGATGACCAGTTCCGCAATGAGAATAAGGCGCTGGGCAATTATACGGTTCAAAAGGATACGTTGGAAAAGCTGGAGAAGATCGTCAGTGAGCCGACGGAAACCGGCTTCAGAAC
The DNA here is from genome assembly GCF_000422505.1 of Paenibacillus pinihumi DSM 23905 = JCM 16419. Classification (GTDB taxonomy): domain Bacteria; phylum Bacillota; class Bacilli; order Paenibacillales; family Paenibacillaceae; genus Paenibacillus_D; species Paenibacillus_D pinihumi. The sequence continues at coordinate 287,079 of NZ_AULX01000012.1, forward strand.
GGTGCTGGGAGAGTTTTTTAATGCATGGTCGGATTTGAGCAAGACGCCGGAGAGCGGGGACAGCCGCAAGATTGTACGGGAGCAGGCTCAGGCATTAGCAGACTCTCTTAATCATACGGCCAAGCAATTGAATGATCTCCAAGCAGATATTGAGACTAACATGAATATTAAAATGCTCGACGTCAACTCGATGCTGGGGACCATCAGCCAGTTGAACGTGGAGATTAACCGTGTCGAGGGACTTGGGGACAGTGCGAATGATCTGCGTGACCAGCGGGATTTGCTGGCTGACCAGATTTCCAAAGTCATTAATATTAATGTAACGGAACTGGGCACAGGCTATCAGATTTCGATGGGCGGCGTGAATTTGGTAGAGGGTAACGTCCTGAACCCGTTGACTATGGACGGAATTCAAGAAGCTTTTACAAATGGGGATTTGAATGACGGTGAAATGTACGGCCTGATCGAATCCAGGGACCGTTTCGTTCAAGGCTACATCAATGATTTGGACAAGCTGGCACGTACAATCGCAAACGGTGATGTAGAGATTACGCTCCCTAAAGGGACAATGCTGCCGCCAGGAGTTGTTCTGAATGGCATTCCTGCAGGCACGCGTGAAGTCACCGAGGATACGAAGGTTACTGTAAAGGGGCTTAATGGCCTGCATCAGCTTGGATACACTTTATCGGGTCAGCAGGGGGTTCCGTTCTTTACGAATGCAAACGGAGGAACCGACGATATTTCGGCACTTACATTCAAGGTTAACCAGTCGATCATCGATGATGCTTTTCAAATTGCCACTGCGATGAAGGTAACGGTTGATGAGAACGGTGTGGAAAAACCGGTTATCGGGAATAACGGGTTGGCAGTGTTATTTTCCCAGGCAAGGGACGCCAAGTTCAATTTTGGTACAGATGCTGTCAAAGACGAAAATACACTCAGCTCCTTTTTCAGTTCAGTAGTCGGCCAGTTAGGCGTACAGACGAAGGAGGCGGCGCGCCAGACGAGCAATGCCCAGTCTTTGGTGGATCAAGTTGACGGTAGAAGACAATCCGTGAGCGGCGTATCGTTAGATGAGGAAATGTCCAATCTGATCAAATTCCAGCATGCCTACAATGCGGCTGCACGTAATATGACTACAATTGACGAGATGCTTGACCGGATTATTAACGGTATGGGCGTCGTCGGACGTTAAAGAAGGCAGGGGGATAAACCATGGCAATTCGTGTAACCCAATCGATGCTCAACAGCCAGTTGCTGCGTAATGTTTCGGGTAATCTGAACAAGATGAACAACTTGCAAAATCAACTGTCTACTGGCAAAAAGATCAATGCGCCTTCTGACGACCCGGTTGGTTTGACTTTTGCAATGCGCTACCGTAATGAGCTGTCATCTAATGATCAGTATATTCGCAACGTGGACTCGGCGCTTTCTTTTATTGAGTATACGGATACGGCGCTTGGCCAGATCGGAGATGTTGTTCAACGTGCGCGTGAGCTGATGGTACAAGGTTCGACTACCCAGCCAGATACTGCTTACAGTGCAATTAAACTTGAATTGGGTGAACTCTATAATCAGCTCACAGAGGTAGGCAACAGTAAATTTAATGGGAAATATGCCTTCAATGGAGAGCAAACGACTACAGAGCCATATCCCAAATTAGGTGTGGATGACAATTCAACGGCTGCGAAAGCCTACCAGGTCACGACAGATTCCGGCCAATTGAAATTAGAACTGTCTCCAAGTATGACGCTTGCGGTAAATGTTCCTGGGAACGAGATTTTCGGAGAAGCAGTAACGCCTGCGAATGAAGCAGATAGTAATAATCTGTTTTATGTACTTAAACAAGCGTGTGATGCTTTAGAAGGAGGACGCCCTGAGGAAGTATCAGCACTGCTGGGCAAGCTGGATTCCAGAATGAATACAATTCTTGAGAAACGATCTGAAATTGGCGCCCGTATGAACCGCGTTGAACTGATTCAAGGCCGGCTGGGAGATATAGACCAAAACCTGACTGAACTGCAATCCAAGACAGAAGATGCAGATTTGGCATATGTCATTACCAATTTGCAAATGGAAGAGAATGTATACCAGGCGTCTTTATCTACGGGAGCGAGATTAATTCAGCCAAGTCTTATCGACTTCTTGAGATAAGGCGGCATAAACGATGAACATACCCCAGATTCAAATTAGGCAGCAGTATGGCCAAATCGGGATTAACGCTGAACGGGGACATCAGGAAATTGAACAGCCGGGACCCGATATAAGCATGGTCCAGCATCGTGCCAAACTGGATATTTCCCGCAGTGAAGGGTATTTGGAAATTAACCAGGAACGGGCTTGGGACGCATTGGCGTTAGGAAACAATCTGGAGACCATGAAGAAAATTTACTCTATGGGACCGGAGATTGCAATGCGTGGAATTGCCCGCCGTGTAGAAGAAGGCAAGCAGCTTGCCAATTTGTTATATAAGGGTAATGCCATTGCGGACATAGCGAAAGGATGGCGCGAACGCTTTCCTGAATTTGATTTTCGTGGACCTGCCTCAGGTTTAAATGTCGATTTGAACTATACACCTTCTGAACTCACAATAGATTCGGAGATGGGCAGTATAGAATATAACGTACAACCCAATCGTCCAATTCATAGTTATGAGATGGGGAAATTGGATATCTATATGAACCAATGGCCCAAAATCGATATAACAGTGGATATGAGTGTATAATTTATTATAGGCCCCTTGCATGAAGATTCTTTCTTTATGCATAGAGGCCTATATTTGTAGTGGTACGCTATTTTCAAATATCGTAATAATGAAGAACTATGCGACTCAATCATAAATGAAAATACCAGTTGTTGAGGAGGAGTAACAAATGAAAATGGAAACCTCGTGGCTTGGGGAGATTGAAATCCCTCAGGAGGCCATTTTACGGTTCGAACTCGGGCTGCCGGGCTTTGAGAATCTTCGGAGCTTTGCTTTGATTCAAATGGAAGAAGAGTCTGACATCCGGATTCTGCAATCGTTGGAAGAACGTCATATTTCCTTTTTAGTAGGATCACCCTTTTTATTCCATCCTGAATATGAATTTGATTTGCCGGAGCCTGTTCAAGAGGAATTAGAATTAAAGGGAGAAGAAGGTCTCGAGATTCTGGCCATTCTGAATGTACCCGGAGATCTTTCCAAAGCAACGATTAATTTGCTTGCTCCTCTGATATTAAATAAGAATAACGGCAAAGCAAAGCAGTATATACTTCGTTCAAATGAATATAGCCCGCGGCATCCCATTATGAAGCCTGACCAGGTTTCCACTAACATTGGAGGAGGCGAATAACTATGCTTGTACTTTCCAGAAAAGCTGATGAATCGATCATGATCGGTGAACAAATAGAGGTTGTTGTCTTGGGGATGGAAGGTGATGTTGTCAAGCTTGGTATTCGTGCCCCAAAGCATGTTGATATATACCGGAAAGAGTTATATGTTGCCATTCAGGCATCAAATAGAGAAGCCGTACAAGGACAACCGGCAATCGAGCAATTGGCCGGACTATTAATAAAACAGCGCAATGAAGAAAATATTGAAAAAAAATAATGAATTTCATGCAAATGCTATAAAGTTATTTGAAGCATTGTCGTTATATTAATTAAGCGCGGTAATAGTGCGGCCGACCTATTATCGCAGCTCCGCAAGGATGCGGAAAACATATTTCAAGGAGGAAATATAACATGCGTATTAATCACAACATTGCTGCTTTGAACACTCACCGCCAACTGGGTACTAACACTGCTGGAGCTTCCAAAAACCTGGAAAAATTGTCTTCCGGTCTTCGCATCAACCGTGCTGGTGACGATGCTGCCGGTCTGGCAATCTCCGAAAAAATGCGTGGTCAAATCCGTGGTCTGGACATGGCTTCCAAAAACGCACAAGACGGAATCTCCCTGATTCAAACTGCTGAGGGTGCATTGACTGAAACTCACAGCATCCTGCAACGTATGCGTGAGCTGGCTGTTCAAGCTTCTTCCGATACGAACGAAGGCGTTGACCGTCAAAAGCTGCAAGCAGAAGTTGACGAGTTGTCCAAAGAAATCAAACGTATCTCCACAGATACTGAATTCAATAACCAAAAAGTGCTTGATGGTTCTTTTGATAACAAAACATTCCACATCGGTGCGAATGCAGGCCAAAACATTAAATTGACCATTAATGATATGAGCAACTCTAAACTGGGTGTTAATGGCTTTAAGGCTGTTGATTCAAATGCTCTTAATGACAAAATTGTAATTTCTAACAAGGATAATACAGCATTTAAAATTGAGTTCACACCAGCTGGGGATCAAGATGCTGCAGCAGTTGAAAAAACATCTGCGAAAATTGGCGCTGATGGAAAAATTACTATTACCTTAAAACAAGACGCTGGGGATACTACTGATGCTGGAGAAATCACTGCTACTTATCAAGATGTGATTGATGCTCTGAAAGGAATTGGTTTCGAAGCGAAGGTTGCTACTGGAACAACTGCAACTGACAAAGTTGCTGCTGCTGATGCTACTGCTGGTGAAACAGCTACAGATATTACTGCTGCTTCCGTAGTAGATGACACTACAGGTGTGTATATTTCCACGCAACAAGCTGCAGACAGAGCGATTACAACCATTAACAATGCTCTGAACCAAGTTTCTGAGGAGCGCTCCAAATTGGGTGCTAACCAAAACCGTCTGGAGCACACAATCAACAATTTGGGTGCTACTTCTGAGAACCTGTCCGCTGCTGAGTCCCGTATCCGTGACGTTGACATGGCAAAAGAAATGATGGATTTCACGAAGAATAACATCCTTACACAAGCTGCTCAAGCGATGTTGGCTCAAGCAAACCAACAACCACAAGGTGTACTGCAACTGCTTCGTTAATTTACTTTACCAAAAGGGTTCTGGATATTCCAGAACCCTTTTTTAATGTGAAAAGTTCTGTTTTGAGCATAAGTTATGGGAGGCAAAGGAATGAAAACAACTAGGAAATTACTATCGCCTGATTATATGAAGCAATTTTCCTGTATCGGTAATGCATGTGAAGATACCTGTTGCATTGGCTGGAAAGTGACTATTGATCAAGCTACATATAAGAAATATAAAAAATTGAGAAATCCTGTCTTGAAAAATGAGCTTGATAAGCATGTAAAGCGTAATCGGACAGAATCATCACCTCAAAATTACGCACATATAAACATGGATGCAGAAGGTGAGTGTCCACTGCTTACTGAAGACAAGCTATGTAGTATTCAAGTACAGGAAGGGGAGTCATATCTCTCCTTTGTTTGCAATACTTATCCTCGTTTGACGAATAAAGTGAATAATATATACGAAAAGTCTGGAACAATGTCTTGTCCTGAAATTGCCCGTTTAGCCTTATTGAGGCCAGGTGGATTAGAATTTGATGAAAGCGAAGAAACGATTGATTTAAAATACAACATATCAGGATCTATTAATACTAATAATTCTCCAGCTTCATCGGCGCAAAAATATTTATGGGAATTACGCATTTTTTCTATTGAAATATTGCAAAATAGAAATTTTAGTTTATCAGAACGATTGATTATATTAGGTCTTTTTTTGCAAAAAGTGCAAAATCACATTGATTCAGGTCAGTTGGAAGAACAACTACCCTCTACTCTAAATGCATATATGAATATGATTGAGCAAAATACTGTTGGTGAAATAATCAATGATATTCCAACATCCAGCTTAATACAAATGCAACTGCTGAAAAAGATTACAGATATGCGAGTGGGTCGAGGGGTTGGAAGTAAGCGTTATTTAGAGTGCTTTTCGGAGTTTCTCCATGGAGTTCAATATTCAGCTGAATCCTCAATTGAGGAAATTCTGATTAAATATCAGGACGCTTTTGAAAAATATTATACCCCCTTTATACGAGAGCATGAATACATACTCGAAAATTATTTGGTGAATTATATATTCAAAAATCTTTTTCCTGTGAGAAATAGTAATTTTGTATTTGATGAATATGTGATGTTGGTTATTCACTATTCTATGATTAAGCTTCAGTTAATTGGGATGGCTGGCTATCACCAAAACTCATTCAATACGAATCATGTATTAAAACTTATTCAGTCTTTCGCCAAAACTGTGGAGCATTCATCGGCTTTTCTTCAAGAACTCAAAGATTTGCTTAGAGAAAAAGGGTTTACTTCAATGGCATATATGGCGATATTAATTAAAAATAATTAAAACCTTTAATTATAATATTTTCACCTCATACAAAAGTCCTGATTAGCCGATATATACATTAATAGTATATTGTGAGAGTAGGTGCGATGATGAATCTGCAAATTTCGTTTTCTGGCAGCCCGTCAGCTGTAACAAGCAGTTATGCCCAAGCTGCCAAAACAGGTGGAGAAATCAAGCAAGTGTCTAATCCGGGTATCGATAAAGATAAACCAGATACTGCTAATGCCCAAATGTCAATTGGTGAAGAACAACTGGTGCGTTCGATTGATAGGGCTATTAAAGCCTTGCAGGGCCCGGAAACAGCGGTTGAGATAAGTGTTCATGAAAAAACCAGAGCCTTTATGGTAAAAGTCCTCAATAAGGAAACGGGTGAGCTTATCCGTGAGATCCCACCGGAAAAAACATTGGAGCTCGTTGCCAAGATGATGGAATTTGCAGGTATCATCATTGATGAACGTAGATAAGGAGGAAGTTAGATGAGAGTAACAGGTTTGGCATCCGGAATCGATATCGATGAACAAGTCAAGAAAATGATGGCGGCAAAACGTGTTCCAATGGATAAAATGAGTCAAAATAAACAACTATTAGAATGGCGCAGAGAAAGTTATCGGGAACTTAATAGCGCAATAGCAGATTTTCGTTATAATAAACTGGATAAATTCAGATTGGCGAACGCTACAAATGTGTTCAGTTCCACTGTTACCGGTAACAAAACAGCTGTAACTGCAGAAGCAACACTTACTGCTAATCAGGTTGATATGAAAGTCAGAGTGGAAAAACTGGCCACACAGACTACAGCAACATCCCCAGCTTTGGCTGATTCTACGACTTCCAAAACAAAATTAAGTGAATTAGGTGCAGTTGGTAATGCTGACGGGAAGGTAATTCTGGAAGTTAGCCGGGGTACAGGTACCCCGATTAAACTTGAATTCTCCAAGGACGATACCATTCAAAGTGTACTAAGTAAAATTAACGCTAATACAGATGCAAAGTTAAATGCATCTTTTGATGAAGCCTCAAAAAAACTAATTATCAAATCAAAAGATTACGGTGCTGATCCTTTTACTTTAAATGGGGAATTTGATACCGGTATTATGAAAACGAAAACGCCAGAGGGCAATTTGCAAATCGGTGAGCCTGCCAAAGTCTTTATAAATGGGAAAGAACATAATCCGGCTCAAAATGAGATGACAATCAATGGTGTGAAGCTTGCTTTTCTTGAGGAATCAGGAAATGAAGAATCTGTTATTACAACAAGGCCTGACGGTAATAATTTAATTGGGACCATAAAAAATTTTGTTGCCAGCTATAATAATTTGATAAATACATTAAATTCAAAGGTTGGGGAGCAAAAGTATAAAGATTTCCCACCGCTCACATCTGAACAGAGAGAAAAAATGAATGAAGATGATATAAAGAAATGGGAAGCAAAAGCAAAAAGTGGTACATTAAAGAATGATGGAATCATTAATGGTGCGCTTTTACAGATGAGAAGCCTTTTGTGGGATACCTCGACCAAAGTTGGCAATAAGAATTTGGATTTGTCCTCCATTGGTATAACGACAGGGGAGTACACTGAAAAAGGAAAGCTCTACATTGATGAGGAGAAGCTGCAACAAGCGATCAATAATAATCCTGATGAAATTGCCGCAATGTTTGGTGGGACCAAGGAGAAAGATGGTTTATTTCAGAGAATGTATGATAGGCTCCTTACTCCTTTGACCAGTATTTCAAATAAGGCTGGAACGTCCAGATATAGTGCAGATCCTACATTAAGCTTTAATGAGCAAAGCATTATGGGAAAAGAGTTAACGGATTTAAACTCAAGGATGGCTGCTTTTTCCAAAAAATTAAAAACAACAGAAGACAGTTTTTACAGACAATTCAACGCTATGGAAAGAGCCATTAACAAATTCAATATGCAATCCGCCAGCTTGGCAAACTTCGCGGGACAATAGGAGGACCACAATAGATGATCACATCTCCTTATGATAAATACAGACAGTCATCCGTTCAGACATCGACACCGGGTCAACTTCTGCTTATGCTGTATGATGGAGCGATTCGTTTTGTACGTGGAGGGATTGAGGCCATCACAGGTCAGGATTACCAGAAAGCCAATACCCTGCTTGGCAAAGCCCAGGCGATCATCAGTGAGCTCAGAATTACGCTTGATTATTCCTATGAAATCTCTCAGCAGCTATCCAGCCTTTACGAGTACATGAACCATCTATTAATAGATGCCAATGTGAAAAAACAAACGGCTCCGGCAGAGGAAGCCTTAGGCTATCTTTTGGATCTGCGTGAAAGCTGGGCGCAAGCCGCCAAGGCAGCGGGGAATACAGCCCAGGAAAGTGTCAATGTGCATGGATGATTTCATAACGAGGCTGGAAAATCTCAACGAAGAAATACTGCCGAATTTAAGCGAAACCTCGTATGAGATTTTGTCGGAATTTGTGGAAGAGCGTCAGGAGATCATTGATGAAATGACTCGAATCATTGCCGCTCATCCATTAAGTGCGGCACAGCAGAATCGGATACGTCTGCTTCAGCAGTCTGAGGAAAGCATCCGCATGCGGATGTTCGAGCTCAGAAATGAAGCGGCAGACTGGCTCCGCAACCGGGAGCAGGTTAAAACTCAACGCAAAGCGTATGAGAATGCTTATGCGGTGGACAGCATTTTAATGGATCGAAAAAAGTAAATGCAAATATCGACACCATCTGACAGAGCGCTTAAAGGCGCTCTTTTCCTTTATCTATAAGGGATGAATTCGCTTACAAAATAACGTTTGACTTTTCTGTGACAGCGTTGTATATTCGAGATGTGGGCCATATTAATGCGATCTCACAGCTATATGATGATGAAGGGAATGTTATGAATGCAAGGTAAAGTAAAATGGTTTAATGCAGAGAAAGGTTATGGATTTATCGAGACTGAGCAAGGCGGCGACGTATTTGTTCACTTCTCCGCAATTCAAACCGACGGTTTCAAAACCCTTGAAGAAGGCCAATCGGTCGAATTCGACATCGTTGAAGGCGCTCGCGGTCCACAAGCTGCTAACGTAGTCAAACTGTAATATCCGGCTTATACTAAGCCTTAGGGATATTCACGATACACTTGACAAGTGCTGGAAACTAAACCCCCGGTTGCCGGAATGTCATTAAGTTAGCCTTAACTTAATGACATTCCGTGGAACCGGGGGTTTTTTGTTATGCAATCCCCCCTGTATTGCCAGAAAACACCGCCTGCCCATTAGGGTTAGTAATCATAGTGTTTTAGCAGAAATTATTTTTAATTTTGTGACCGTGATCATATTTTCAGATGAAAATTATTGGTATAATAATGCTGCAGTTCTGCTAATTTCCCATAGAAAGGGCTTTCATTACAAGAGGCTTCAAATGCCGGATGCATCATCCGGTATCTTTTATATGCAATTCACACATGCAGCATCACAAAGGAGGAGAACATGGTCGCGCCGCATCTTCGTCTTAAAAAAACCATCCTGTACAGAATGATGGCCTTGCTTTGTATTTTCTCTCTGCTGGTTCCCATCGTTGCTCTGCCCGGAGTGTCTTTCGCCGAAGGAGAAGGGGAGGAAGAATGGCAGATGCCGGGGGCAGTCACCGGCGAGATTAACCTTAGAAATATTGATGACCGCTCGAATTACAGGCTGGAGCTTACGCAGTTGACGGGGGAGGAGCCCCTATTTGCTTCAGACTATACCTGGGATGTGGAGAGTGACGAAGCATTCCAGTTCTATGAGCTTCAACCAGGGGAATACAGGCTGGAGCTTTTCTACAAGGAGGACAGCAGGCAGGTTTATCAGTTGAATCTGGCATCAGGCGAGACTTCACATGTTGTGTTTTACCCGGATCGGGGAGGGACGGGAATTATTCAAGGCTCTGTTGCCTTTGACGGGGATTCACGAAGAGAGCCGTTCAGAATGGGACTCTATTCCTCAGCAGCTGATCTGAACTTGAATCTGGACTTGGATTATACCTTCCAAAGCTATGCATTCGTAGGCCTTCCTGAAGGCAGATACAACATGTCTGCCAATTATAAACGCATGCAGCAGCAAAGGAACAACCTCGTATTGTCAGCAGGTCAAGTGTTGAATGCAGATTACAAATTTTACGAGCAACCTGTTGAAGGTGGCTATAACCTGGCAGGCCGTCTGACTACCACAATAAGCGGGCAGTGGGTCAGTTCAATTTATTTGATTCACAATGGCGCTACTTGGCTGGTGAATCTGGATGACACAGGCTACTACAGTGTGAATGACATCCCGGCAGGAAGGTATACACTAGTTGTGTATAGTTCAAATCCGAGTCTGGATTATACCATTCAGGACTTTGAGATTGATAAGGTCCATACGGAATTCAATTATCAATATATGGGTCATTCCCCTGAGGGAACTGGAACGTTGCACGGACGCGTTATAGACCCTGAAGGTGGCTCTTTGAATAACAAGCAATTCTGGCTCAAACGCATAAAGGATGATTTCTCTTATTTGCCTGGAAGCTACAGCTGGGGAGGCATCACGGATGGAGAAGGCTCTTTTATGATGTACGGCCTGGAGCCTGGAGTATACGAATTGTCTGCCGGGGACGGAATGGTGCGCGGGGAGACAAACGTACAGATAACATCAGATACGGAATCTTATCGTAATGTTAGAACGGCTCCATTTAGCTCAGCAAAATATATTCAGGGCACGATTAAGTCTCTTGACGGGACAGCCAGGATAGGTGTTCCAGTCCGTCTCTACAGCTCTGTTCGAGATGAGCAGGAGGAATTGTTAAATGAAACGAGGTCGACTGGACAGGGTTACATTTTTAATTATCTCAACCCGGGCAGATACATCCTTAAAGCGGAAATTGATGGTGTTGAAGCTGTAAGAAACGTTGAACTGCTGCCTGATGAACCCGGCAAAATCGTAGATTTTGACAATAAAGCGCCAGTTGTATCCCGTGTATATGTTGAGGGAAGTTATCTCATCGGCAGTTCATTAACAGCGACTGGTGTCGGGTACTACGATGAAGAAAATGATGAGGAAGATACTCCCGAATACCAGTGGGTTCGCGCGGAGAGTACAGAATCGGATTACATTCCGATTGAAGGAGCAGCAGACAGAACGTATATCATACGCCCGGAGGATGCCGGCAGATATATTTCCGTGCTGTATACTCCAAAGGCCAAGACAGGGACGATTAGAGGCGAAGCCGTGAAGGGTCCTTCTCAGATCGTCGAAGATTTATCTGTTCTGAGTACAAGCGGCCGCGAGGCTGTTCAGGGGGTTCCATTTGACCTGGAGATTGAGGAAGCCAGGGATTTTCTTGGTGCTAGCATTGAAGGAGAACATCAAGTCCAGGTATGGCAGGGTGACACCTTAATTGTGGATCAAGAAGTTAATTTTGAGGCCGGCACAGGTGTTGTCAGAGGATTGGTTATTCAGCAGCTTGATGTCCACCAGTTTTTTATTCAAGTTTTGGGTGCGACAACCAGAAAACCGCTGGAGCTGATTCTTACAGAGAACCAGCCGCCAACCGGTGAGGTTCGCGTTGTGTATAAAGGGACGCCAACCCCCGGAAGCATCTTGACCGCCCAGGTTGATTATTTTGACCCTGAGGGCGATCCTGCAGGAGAGCATGAGTACCAATGGCTGGTCTACAGTGCTTATCCTCCGGAATCTCAAGGTGAGGAGCCGCCTTACCTTCTGATACCCGGGGAGGAACAAGCAAGCTACGAGGTTCGCCCGCAAGATATCGGCAAGTATATCGGGGTACGGGTGAAGCCGGTAGCTCTGACCGGAGCAACTGAAGGCGGCCTGATTTACAGTCAGCCCGTCCAAATTGAAGATTTATCTGCAATAGGGAGTATCAAGCCTTCTCATGAGCCAGTAGCAGGGGAAGCATTCGATCTTGTGCTGGATGGGATTCAAGGCTATAGCGGCCAACGATTAAATGGCAATTATACAGTTATTCTTTCAAGCCATCATGAAGAAATCAGACGAGCCGAGGTTGTCTTTGAAGAGGGAAGTGGAGTCTATACCGGACTAACATTTGATTTTCCGCAGACTTACCAGCTGAAGCTTGAAATCCTTGATCAAACAAGGGAGTTTCCGTTCGAAATAGAAGTTGCTCCTGTCAATCAGCCGCCGGCTGGTTACGCTGAGATTAGCGGTTCGCCGTTCCCTGGCAGACTGTTAACCGGCCAGCTTTATTACGAAGATCCGGAGAACGATCCCGAGGGGGATCATGAATACCAATGGCTGAAGGCGGAGCCGGATAGTAATGAGTTTACCCCGATTGAAGGCGCAGCGGGCAGTACCTACAATATCCGCGAGGAAGATGCAGGGAGTTTGATCAAGCTCCGGATCATTCCTCGTGCGGCTGCAGGGGCTCCTGAAGGCGAAGCAGTCTACAGCGAAGCCATAGAGATTGAAGACCATTCGGAAATCGCCAGCATTCAACCTGTCGGCCGTCCGGAAGCAGGTGTTCCATTCCAGCTTGCCATAAGCGGCGCACGGGAATACAGCGGCGAACTGCTTAACGGGCAACATGCCGTTCAATTTACAAGCAGTTTGGAAGGCCAGCACGAAAGCTTTCTCGTTAATTTCAATGCAGGCGAAGCTGTTATTCCCGCAATTACTTACCAGGCTGCCGGTGAATACTTTGCCCTGTTGAAAGTTGTGGATCGAGTAAAGCTGACAGGCTTCAGCCTTATTGTGGCAAAGCCTAACCAGCCGCCAACCGGTACTGTGAGCATTGCAGGATCTGCGACACCTGGAAGCAGGCTTGCCGCGGTATTTGAATGGCAGGATGAGGATGGAGATGAGCCGGGCGAGCTTGAGTACCAGTGGCAGATCGGCGGAACATTGGAGCATCCTGAGTTTGACCCGATCGTTGGCGCTACAAGCGACAGCTATCAGGTAGCTATCCGGGATGTGGGCAAGCATATCAGAGTAAGAGTGAAACCCAAGGCTGCAAGTGGGGTGCCGGAAGGTGAATATGTATACAGTAAGACTGTTGAAATTAAGGACTTATCGGATATTGAATCTATCCAGCCGGTGAATCAGCCTTTCGCAGGCAAGCCATTTGCATTGATCTTAAATGGAGTCAAGGGATACAACGGTGAACTGCTGATTGGGTTGTACACGGTAAAAGTGAAAAATGGCGATGTTGAGCTTGCAAGCCAGGAGCTAGCATTTGCAGAAGGTTCAGCGGCCATCCAAGAAGTTGTTCTGCAAACTCCAGGCGAGCAGACAATTATAGTAGAAATTGTCCAGGCCGCATCGCCCAAAACAGTCATAATAACCGTATCCAAGGTCATTCAACCGCCGACAGGCAGCCTCAGCGTGCTGGGCAATCCTGTTCCCGGCAGTTCATTGATGGCCCAAGCTGTTTATAGCAGCGACAATGAAGAGCCTGAGGGCAAACACAGCTATCAATGGTTGAGGTCAGTGAACGGAGAGTCCTTTGAGTCTATTGCCGCGGCTAGTACTGCTGAATATAATATCCAGCCAGAAGATGCCGGCTATTACATCCGGGCTGAGGTTGTTTTCCGGACGAATGATGGTGTAGAAAGCAAGCCGGTAGCGAGCACGCCTGTATATATTACAAACGCCAATCAAGTCGTAACAGGCGTTAGCTTTATTGATACAGATGCCAGAGCGGGAATCGTAAGCGGGGTAATCCGCTGGAACGGTATTGTTGATGAATCCGGCATTACAGGGTACACCGCTTATTTTGCAGACAAGGATAAACAACGTATTGGCAATTCTCTTGGAACAGCTGCAAAAGGGAGCGGGAACCATATTGCCCTGAACAAGGTCCAGCTACCCGCCGGAGCTGTGTATATCGCAGTTTTTGTCCAGACGGACAGTGGCACTGTTTCAGGAGGTATGCATATTCTTGCAGGCGACCGTTCCTCTATTGAGGAAATAAAAGCGGATTTGAAAAAGTACCTCTTCCCGCAGGTTCCGGAAGTGAGAATTAACCACATTATGTCGGCGATCCAGAATAAAACCGATATGAATGGGGACGGGGTGTTTGATAAAGAGGATGCGCGCCTGATTCTATCTCTTATTGGAATGACTTCCTAGTTGAATATCTATCAGTCTCTTTTGCAAGATAATGAATTGTAGATTAACCGCTTATATTGCTGACAAATGCACAAATGTCGAAATCCCTGCTGCGCTTCAACTGCGGCGGGGATTTCGACATTTGTATACCTGATGGAATTGCTCGGAATGATTCATTCGGAGGCCTTCTTGTTTATTCACTGTATATCACCATTTTGGCACTTGAAAGAACCCGTCATGTGAACGCATAAAAAAACTAAGTTGAATTTTCTAAATATTCAAAAATTATTGTCTGAATGCTTTGAAGTAAGGTGCCTAAATGTGGTATGATAGAGTCAGATCAAAGGAGGAGTGCCCTATGAAATACAATATCCGAGGACAAAATATCCAAGTAACTGATGCCTTACGCGACTACGTAGAGAAAAAATTAAGCCGCTTGGACAGGTATTTTGAAGCACCTCTGACCTCCGAAGTCAATGTCACTTTATCCGTAACGAAGAACAAGCATGGGATTGAAGTGACGATTCCGTTGCAAGGCACGATGCTTCGTGCAGAAGAGAAGAAGAATGAAGACATGTATGCTTCCATCGACCTGGTCGTAGATAAACTGGAGCGTCAAATTCGCAAATATAAGACAAAAATCAACCGCAAATTCCGACAAGAAGGCAGCCTGAAATCACTTCTGAAAGAAGAAGGCGGAGCGGTTAAAGTATTGGAGGAAGATGACGAGCTGGAAGTTGTCAGAACCAAGCGCTTTACACTGAAGCCTATGGATGTGGAAGAAGCTGTATTACAAATGAATATGATCGGACACTCCTTCTTTGTATTCGCGAATGCCGAATCGAAGGAAGTCAACGTTGTCTATAAACGCAGCGACGGGAAATACGGCCTGATCGAACAAAGCTGAAGCTGCACATAACAATGAACGAAAAAACCGGGCCTTACAAGGTCCGGTTTTTGGCAAATATAGGACCTCGGAAAGCGTGAAAACCTTGATGAATCAAAGACATTTCCGAATGGCGCGGCATGATCGGTAATTCCGGTTAAATGGGCAGTGCAACCCTCGGGAATTTATTTCCGTTATATGGGTAAGAAAGAAACAACGCCGCATTGCGGGAGTTGGAACAAACTGATACAATTTAGGCATTGAGGAAAAACTGAAAGGGGTTTACCATATACGATGCTCGGACTGGTGAAAAAGATATTCGGTGATGCCAATGAGCGTGAAGTGAAGCGTCTCATGCGTACCGTAGAACAAATTAACGCGATGGAGCCGGATTTTGTCAAGCTCTCTGATGAGCAGCTGCGCGGCAAAACGGATGAATTTAAGGCAAGGATTGAAAAAGGCGAAACAGCGGAACAGATTTTACCTGAGGCGTTTGCCACTGTCCGGGAAGCTTCCAAACGGACACTGGGCATGCGTCATTTTGACGTCCAGTTAATCGGCGGTATGGTACTGCATGACGGCAAAATCTCCGAGATGAAAACCGGTGAAGGTAAAACACTCGTAGCTACGCTGCCTGTATACCTGAACGCATTGCTCGGCAAAGGGGTTCATGTCGTTACGGTCAATGACTACCTGGCATCACGGGATAGCCAACTGATGGCTCAATTGTATGAATTTTTGGGCATGACTGTCGGCTGTAACCTCAATTCTTTATCCCATGAGGAGAAACAGCAAGCTTATGCTTGTGATATCACGTACGGGACGAACAACGAGTTCGGCTTTGACTACCTGCGTGACAATATGGTCTTGTACAAGGAACAGATGGTTCAGCGTCCTTTATATTTTGCAATAATTGACGAGGTCGATTCGATTCTTATTGACGAAGCGCGGACGCCTCTAATCATTTCCGGACAAGCTGCGAAATCAACGGAGCTTTATTTTGCTGCCGACCGCTTTGTCAGCCGCTTGAAGGGTGAAGAGGACTATACCGTTGATGTCAAGCTGCGCTCGGTAACGATGACAGAAGCAGGTGTGGAGAAAGCTGAGAAAGCATTCGGCATTGAAAACCTGTTTGACCACGCAAATGTTCTGCTGAACCACCATATTCAGCAGGCATTGAAGGCGCATGCCATCATGAAACGCGATGTGGACTACGTTGTACAAGATGAAGAGGTTGTCATTGTCGACGAGTTCACAGGACGTCTGATGTCCGGCCGCCGCTACAGCGACGGGCTGCACCAGGCCATTGAAGCCAAGGAGAGCCTTGAGGTTCAAAATGAAAGCATGACCCTGGCCACCATTACCTTCCAGAACTACTTCCGGATGTACCGCAAGCTGGCGGGGATGACGGGTACGGCCAAGACAGAGGAAGAAGAGTTCAAGAAAATTTACGGCCTGGATGTTATCCAAATTCCAACGAACCGTTCCATGGTCCGGAATGATATTGCTGATGTCGTTTACAAGACCGAAAACGGCAAGTTTAAGGCTGTTGTTGATGAAATTGTACAGTGTCACGCTAAAAATCAGCCGGTGCTTGTAGGTACCGTATCTATTGAAAACTCCGAGCGCCTGTCTGAAATGCTCAAACGCAAAGGGATCGCCCATAAGGTGCTCAATGCGAAGTACCATGCTGAAGAGGCGGAGATCATTTCCGATGCAGGGCAAGCCGGATCGGTTACGATCGCGACGAACATGGCCGGCCGTGGTACGGACATTTTGCTGGGTGAGCAGGTAGCCGGGCTGGGCGGTCTTCATATTATCGGCACAGAGCGTCACGAAAGCCGCCGGATCGACAATCAGCTTCGCGGACGTGCGGGACGCCAGGGTGACCCGGGATCCTCCCAATTCTATCTGTCGCTTGAGGATGAACTGATGCGCCGCTTCGGTTCTGAGAATATTATGGGCATGATGGAGCGCCTTGGATTTGACGAAGATCAGCCGATTGAGAGTCGACTTATTACCCGGGCAATCGAGTCTGCGCAGAAACGTGTCGAAGGAAATAACTTTGACCTGCGTAAAGTCGTACTTCAATATGATGATGTCATGAACCAGCAGCGTGAAATTATTTACAAGCAGCGCCGCGAAGTTTTGCAGTCTGACAATATCCGCGACATCGTTATGGATATGATCAAGCCGGTTGTCGAGCGTATCGTTGAAGCGCATTGCCCGGGCGATGAAATCCCGGAGAACTGGGATCTTCAGGCCATCGTCGATTACGCTCATGGTACCTTCCTGCATGAAGGGGCATTGGCCAAAGACGAGCTGTGGGGCAAGGAAAAAGAAGAAATTACCGAGCATGTCCTTGGCAAAGTAATCGCTCTTTACGACGAGCGCGAGGAAATGATGGGCACCGAAATGATGCGCGAGTTCGAGAAAGTTATTGTACTTCGTGCAGTAGACAGCAAGTGGATGGACCATATTGATGCAATGGATCAGTTGCGTCAGGGTATTCACCTTCGTGCATATGGCGGTACAGATCCGCTTCGTGAGTACCAGTTCGAAGGCTTTGAGATGTTCAAGGAAATGATTGAGAGCATCCAGGAGGAAGTAACCAAGTATGTCATGAAGGCGCATGTGGAGAAAAACCTGGAGCGTCAAGCGGTAGCTGAAGGCCAGGCGGTAGAGGACAGCAGCAAAACCGATCCGAAATCCAAGCCTCCAGTGCGCAAGGATGACCGTGTAGGACGCAATGATTCTTGTCCATGCGGAAGCGGCAAGAAATATAAGCAGTGTCACGGCAAATAAACGTTTTGCCGTGATGACTGTATTTTATAAGAGGTGACAGTTACAGTATGATCGACTCATCAGTTAAGCAGGATTTAAGGGAAATGGCAGCGAAACTTCAAAATTTAAGGGGGTCTCTTTGACTTAGATCTCAAAAAGGAAATGATTGAGAACTTTGAAGAGAAGATGACCGCTCCTGATTTTTGGGATGATAACGAGAAGGCCCAAGGAATTATCTCTGAGCTGAATGCCATCAAGTCGATTGTCGAGCAGTATCAAAAGCTGCAATCCGATTATGATGACTTGGAGACGATGCTGGAACTTGCGGATGAAGAAGGGGACAGCGACATGTTAGCCGAGCTTGTGGGCAGTGTATCGTCTCTTGTTTCCCGGGTTGGAGATTTCGAGCTTCAACTGCTTCTGAGCCAGCCTTATGATAAGCTCAATGCGATTTTGGAGCTTCATCCGGGTGCAGGCGGTACGGAATCCCAAGACTGGGGTCAAATGCTATACCGGATGTATACCAGATGGGTGGAGCAGCGCGGCTTCAAATATGAAATTCTGGACTATCAGGATGGAGATGAAGCTGGCATCAAGAGTGCCACGATTTTGGTCAAAGGCTATAATGCCTACGGCTATCTGAAGGCCGAAAAGGGTGTGCATCGTCTGGTGCGCATTTCTCCATTTGATGCGTCGGGCAGACGGCATACCTCCTTTGTCTCCTGTGATATCATGCCAGAGATTACAGATGACATTGAAGTTGAAATTCGCACGGAAGACTTGAAGGTCGATACGTACCGCGCAAGCGGTGCGGGTGGACAGCACGTCAATAAGACGGAATCTGCCATCCGGATCACACATATCCCGACAGGGATTGTGGTCGCTTGCCAACAGGAACGCTCACAGATTCAAAACCGGGAGCGGGCGATGAAGATGCTGCGCTCCAAGCTGTACGAGAAGAAGATCGAAGAACAGCAGCGCCACCTGGCTGAGATTCGCGGGGAACAATCGGACATAGCCTGGGGAAGCCAGATTCGTTCGTATGTATTCCATCCTTATAGTATGGTTAAGGATCACCGTACATCTATTGAAACGGGTAATGTGGGTGCAGTCATGGATGGGGACTTGGATTTGTTCATTGATGGCTACCTGCGCAACCAAATCAGCAAGGATTCTGAATCCTAACCGTTTTTTCCTTGACAAAGCGCATGGAACGTCAGTAACTGACGGGAAATGTCTCATTGCTGCGGACAAACCGGAAGCCTTTATGAGGGCGCTTTTCTTTTTATACTTAAATTGTAGACCGCATGGAATTTAAAATCCTGCGGTCTTTCGATTTTTTATCGCCCTGATTGATCAACAGCCTGGTGGTTCTAACATGGTGCCGGTTACGTCAAGACTAAGTTGCATGATGGAATGGATTTCTGCACATACTGTTCAGCAGTATTTAAATGCTTGCTTGCCATTATGCTATACGTAACACATACCTGATAAGGGAAGGGTCAAAAAGTTGAAGGTATCCGAAGGCAGCCGTGCAGCTTCGAAGAAACGTAAGCGTCATCACATACATAACCGTCCGGTACATCCTGCAAGAAAAACGGCAGGCCAACTTCTGCTGCTCTTTTTAGGCTGTTTGTTTGTGGCGGTCAGCTTTAATCTGTTCTTTGTACCTAACGGCATAGCTTCGGGGGGCGTATCCGGCATCTCCATCCTTGTGCAGAGGACTCTTGGCATTGTCCCTGCCTATACACAGTGGGCATTGAATGTGCCGCTGTTCATTGCCGGGTTGTTTGTATTTGGCAAACGATTCGCGCTGCAAACTGTGCTTGGGTCGCTTGTTCTGCCCTTATTTGTACTGATGACCTCTAGCTGGCCTTCGCCGACGACCAACCCGCTTCTTGCAGCTATTTATGGAGGCATCGGCGTTGGGGTAGGCCTCGGACTCGTGTTCCGGGGGCGCGGCTCGACAGGGGGACTTGATTTGGCAGCCCAGCTTTTACACCGGTATACCGGACTTCGTCTTGGGCTCGCATTGCCTTTGTTCGACGGTATGGTTATTGTAGCGGCAGGGCTGATTATTTCTCCTGAAAATGCGCTATATGCGCTCATTGCTTTGTTTGTAACGAGCAAGACGATTGATATTATGCAGACAGGATTGCTGGTATCCAAAGTAGCCTTCATTATTTCATCAAAAACAGAGGAGATTGGCAACAGTGTCCTCCAAGATCTGGATCGGGGGATGACCCGGCTAATTGCGCAGGGCGGCTATACCGGGGAGGAACGTCCCATTCTCATGGTTGTTGTCAGCCAGAACGAGGTATCCAAGTTAAAGTCGCTTGTTCAGGCCGTTGATCCAGGGGCTTTTGTCATTATTAGCGATACGGCCGAGGTCCTGGGGGAAGGATTTAAAAGGACTGAATAATCATTGTATTTATATAAATCGTAATGTATAATAATTCAAAGTTGGATGTCCGGTGTTTGAACCCGCTATGGGTGCTATATGTAATATATATCTACATGATTTTACTTCATATATATAATGATAAGGATGGGAGAGAGCAGGAATGAGTAACCAGATTAATGTTGCGGTTGTGGGATCTACAGGCTATGGCGGGGTTGAACTGATTCGTCTGCTGGAAGCCCACCCCCTTGTGGAAATTACGTCCGTTATTTCTTCTTCCTCAGCTGGCGCGCCCATTGCTGAGGGTTTTCCGCATTTGACGGAAATCCGTACGGAACTTCTTGACGGTGTTGATGCGGCAGTCATCAGCAGCAAGGCTGAGCTTGTATTTCTGGCTACGCCTGCTGGTGTAGCAGCCCAATTGACGCCTCAAATGCTCGAAGCAGGCTTAAAGGTTATCGATCTCTCAGGTGATTTGAGACTTAAATCCGCAGCTTTATATGAGCAATGGTATAAAAAACCCGCTGCTGAGCCTGTATTGCTGGAGCAAGCTGTATATGGGCTGGCTGAGGTGTACGGCAGTGATGTACAGGGAGAGGCTCTGATTTCCAATCCGGGTTGTTACCCTACAGCTACATTGCTTGGGCTGATACCGGCAGTAGCTGCTGGCTGGATCGATCCGGCTACTATTATTATTGATGCCAAATCCGGTGTGTCCGGGGCAGGCCGCGGTGCAAGCCTGGGAACGCATTATTCCGAGCTGAATGAGAACTTCAAAGCTTATAAAATTAATAAGCATCAACATATACCAGAAATCGAGCAGGTTTTGGCCCGTGTAACCGGCAAGCCTGTTGTCACCACGTTTACCACGCATCTTGTACCGATGACACGCGGAATTATGTGTACGATGTATGCTACCATTTCAGGTGAGCACAGCACACAGGCTTTCATAGACTTGTACCGTCGTTACTATGAAGGCCGCAAGTTTGTGAGAGTTCGTCCCGAAGGTCAATGGCCGTCAACCAAAGAGGTGTCCGGCTCCAATTATTGCGACATCGGGTTTGCAGTTGATGAGCGTACGGGCAGAGTGACCATTGTGTCGGTTATTGATAATTTGGTCAAAGGTGCGGCCGGTCAAGCGATTCAGAATTTGAACTTGATGATGGGCTGGGACGAGGCGCTCGGGCTTAATTTTGTTCCGGTTTACCCGTGATGATGATGGCGCTATAGAGGCCGCTGCGTGGAAAAGTTCATCTTCCGATTCCCTCTTGCCCCCGAATTACGTTTGATTTGAATCCGATAAGGATCGTATTCGGGGGCAAATGGAACCGCTACGCTTCTACAGATGAATCTTTTCCACTGCGCTAACTTAGCGCCCAGGGGAAACAATGGATACAAAATGAATACGACCTTGCAAAACATTTATGAAGAAGAGCCTTGGGTAATCGGCTCTTCACTATATATCCCCCTTCTTCAATGCAAAACAGTAGTTGGCGGAGGGATGAAGGGTTTCTGGAGAAACGAAGTGGTTGCCTTTAAAGGCTGATTTCTTCCCTTGTATCATTATGAAATGAGAGAAATCAGTCTTTAACAGCAATCGGAAGAAATCCTTCATACTGTAGCCTTCTACCTGTTTTGCAAGCAACTATTATTTCGCGGAACGCTGCTGCCTGAATGGGCGGTATAGAACTAGAACCTGACTGCTGTACAACAGCAAGCCACGATTCATGTCTGACTGCAGCCGTTTACGCTTGACAAAGGAGTATGAACGCGTCATGGAACAGGGCACTGGAGAAGTCTTCAAAGTTTTACCGGAGGGTTCGATTACTACGCCTAAGGGCTTTATGGCAGGGGGACTACATTGCGGACTGAAAAAAACAACGCGTCATGATTTGGGTGCGATTATCTGTGAGGTTCCGGCTGCTGCAGCCGGTGTCTACACTTTGAACAAGGTTCAGGCAGCACCGATTAAGGTAACGAAAGACAGTATTGCAGCGGGAGGCACCCTCCGTGCAGTGCTTGTAAATAGCGGCAACGCCAATGCGTGTACAGGGCAGCAAGGGGAAGAAGATGCATTTCAGATGCGGAAGTCTTTTGCCGAAGCAGCAGGTATTTCTGAACATGAGGTAGCGGTTGCTTCCACTGGGGTAATCGGTGAGCTTCTCAAGATGGATCGCGTTTTGGATGGTATCGCTGCATTGCCTCCAAAGTTCGGAAATACTGCCGCAGCTTCCGAGGATTTCTGCCAGGCGATTTTGACGACAGACCTGGTTCAGAAGATGGTTTGCGTCTCCGTAGAGATTGACGGCAAAACGGTGCATGTAGCAGGGGCTGCCAAAGGCTCCGGCATGATTCATCCGAATATGGCAACCATGCTCGGCTTTGTAACGACGGATGCCAAAGTTGGCAGTGAAGCTCTTCAGCAATTGCTTGGGCAGGCAACCGACCTGACCTTTAATATGATTACGGTAGATGGAGATACGAGCACGAATGACATGCTGGTGGCAATGGCCAGCGGCTTGGCGGAGAATAACGAGCTTACACCAGTGCATCCGGATTATTCGGCATTTGCTGCCGCGGTTCAATATGTCTGCGAAGTGCTGGCAAAGGCAATTGCCCGTGATGGCGAAGGGGCAACCAAACTGATCGAGGTACAGGTTGAAGGAGCAGAGAATAATGAATCTGCACGTGCGATTGCGAAGACGATTATCGGGTCCTCGCTGGTGAAATCCGCTGTATTCGGGGCAGATGCGAACTGGGGACGGATTATCGCTGCTGCGGGACGTGCAGGGGAGCCGCTTAACCCGGATACTGTAGATATTTCCCTGGGAGATATCGAGACTTTAAGGCAGTCCAAACCTGTCGTGTTTGACGAGGAAGCAGCACTGGAATATTTGAAGGGCGATACGGTTGTCATTCGCGTCCATCTGCATTTGGGCGAAGGCCGGGCGATCGGCTGGGGCTGTGATTTGACCTATGATTACGTCCGGATTAACGCAGCTTACCGGACCTGATTTCGGGAAATACCGTTAGAATGAAGGAGCAATGGGGATGAAGGAACAGCGGTTTGTAATGAAATGCGGGGGAAGCACATTGGCGGCGCTGCCCGCCTCCTTTTTTGATGACTTGCGCCATTTGCAGGAGCAGGGCGTGCGTCCTGTCATTGTACACGGCGGCGGTCCGGCGATCTCGGAGACACTCGGCAAGCTCGGGATTGAATCTGAATTCGTGAATGGTCTGCGAAAAACCAGTGATGCCGTACTCGATGTCGTCGAGATGGTACTGGCAGGACGAATTAATAAGGAAATTGTCCGCAAGATTGGGCAAAGCGGAGCCAAGGCGCTCGGAATTTCCGGTGTTGACGGCGGCTTGATTCAGGCGCAGCCGGTAGCGAATCATGCGGAAATCGGATTTGTGGGCGATGTGACGGACGTAAATGCGGCTATTATTGAGGGCATTATGACGATGGAATACATTCCGGTCATTGCGCCAATCGGGATTGACCCGGCAGGACAGCGTTATAACATTAATGCCGATACAGCAGCGGGAGCAGTCGCTTCCCATCTCGGCGTAGAGCGGATGATTGTCGTTACGGATGTCCCGGGCATTCTCAAGGAAGTTGACGGCGTGAAAAAGGTGCTGCCAACCGTAACGATTGACGAGATTGAGGCGATGATAGCGAGCGGTGAAATTTACGGCGGCATGATTCCAAAGGTGCGCGCGGCTATCCAGTGCATTCAAGGATGTGTCAGCGAGGTTGTCATTGTCAGCGGTGAGGAAGAGGCGGTTCTCAGCAAGGTGCTGCAGGGCAGCGAGGCAGGCACACGAATTATAAAATCGGAATAGAAGGCAGGGGAAGATCATGAGTGAAGCAGCACAAAGAGGGGGCGCGTTGTTCCCGACATATGCAAGATATCCGATTGCGCTGGTGAAGGGCGACGGGAGCTGGCTTTGGGATGAACAGGGCAACAAGTATCTGGATTTCATGTGCGGCATTGCAGTAACTAATCTGGGGCATGCTCCCAAGACCGTCAAGGAAGCATTGGTAAAGCAGCTTGATGAACTGTGGCATGTATCCAACCTGTTTCATATTCCGAATCAGGAGGCCGCGGCAAGCCTGCTGACAGAGAACAGTTGTGCAGATGCCGTGTTCTTCTGTAATTCCGGTGCGGAAGCGAATGAAGCTGCCATCAAGCTGGCCCGCCGCTATCACCAGAAAGTGCTGAACAATGGACGCTACGAAGTCATTACACTGACCAATTCCTTCCACGGACGTACGCTGGCAACGCTGACCGCAACCGGACAGGATAAAGTGAAGGAAGGTTTTGGCCCGCTGCCTGAAGGCTTCCGCTATGTTCCGCTGCATGATCAGGCAGCTCTGGAAGCGGCAGTAAGCGAGCATACCGCTGCTATTATGCTGGAGACCGTGCAAGCTGAGGGTGGCGTATATCCTGTACAGCAGGAATATCTCGAATTCGTTCGCGGGCTGTGCGACAAGCACGGTGTGCTGCTTATTATTGATGAAATTCAGACCGGTATGGGACGGACAGGAAAGCTGTTCTCTTACGAGCACTATAGTGTGGAGCCGGATATTTTTACACTGGCAAAAGGTCTCGGAAGCGGCTTCCCGGTCGGGGCGATGCTGGCCAAGGAGAAGCTGCGTGACGCATTTGCTCCCGGCAGCCATGGTTCCACCTTTGGCGGAACGCCAATTGCTACAGCTGCGGTTAAAGCAACGGTTGAAACGATCGTTCAGGACCGTGTTGCAGACCAAGCAGCGCAAACAGGTGCTTATTTGACCGGAAAGCTTAAAGAAACTTTGTCCGGTAATCCGTTCGTTAAGGATATTCGCGGCAAGGGGCTGATTATCGGCATCGAATGCGCAGAGCCGGTTTCCGATCTCGTTACGGAAGCGCGAAACCGCGGCCTGCTCGTTGTAACCGCAGGACCTAATGTGATTCGGCTGCTGCCTAGCTTGATTATAACGAATGAAGAAATTGACCACGGGGTGCAAATTCTGTCCACGCTTCTGGCGGAACAGGCGACATCTATTGTGAAATCATAATTGAAGGAGTGAAAGCAATGCAGGGCACACTCAATGAAGAGCTGGCAGTCAGCTTGAAAGGACGGGACTTCCTTGGACTGGCGGACTACACGCCGGAGGAGATCCGTTATCTTATCGATCTCGGCATTGAGCTGAAGCGCAAGCAAAAGGCTGGGGAAATCTATCAGCCGCTCAAAGGAAAAACACTGGGGATGGTATTCGAAAAATCTTCGACCCGTACCCGCGTATCGTTCGAGGTGGGCATGTACCAGCTCGGAGGCCATGCGTTGTTCTTGAGCCGCAATGATCTGCAAATCGGACGCGGTGAGCCAATTTCAGATACCGCACAGGTCATGTCCCGCTATCTGGATGGAATTATGATCCGTACCTTTGCGCACCGCACGGTTGTTGATCTGGCGAGAGGAGCGACCATTCCGGTTATTAACGGGCTGACTGACCGTTCCCACCCTTGTCAGGCGCTGGCCGATTACCAGACCGTTCTGGAGCACAAAGGCAAGCTTGAAGGCTTGAAGGTTGCATATATCGGAGACGGCAACAATATGTTACATTCTTTAGTAATGGGCGCAGCGAAGCTGGGCATGCATATTTCCGTTGCCAGTCCGGTTGGCTACGAAGCGGAAGAGGACATTATCAGCCAGAGCAAGAGCATTGCTTCCCAGACCGGGTCGCAAATTGTGGTCTGTAATGATCCGAAGGAAGCGATTGCCGATGCGGATATTGTTTATACCGATGTCTGGGCAAGCATGGGCTTTGAAGCGGAGCAGAAGGAACGTGAACAGGCATTCGCGAATTACCAGGTGAACGATGAGCTCGTGAAATATGCGAAAAAGGACTACTTGTTCATGCACTGTCTGCCTGCCCACCGTGGCGAGGAAGTTAGTGAGGGTGTCATCGACGGCAAACAATCCATTATTTTCGACCAGGCAGAGAACAGGCTTCATGCGCAAAAAGCAATTATGGCTGCACTTATGTAGAGGGAGAGGATTTTAGCAATGGCAAAGGATAAAATTGTATTGGCATACTCGGGCGGTCTGGATACTTCGGTTATCCTGAAATGGCTCAAAGAAACCTATGATGCGGAAATCATCGCGTTCACTGCAGACATTGGACAGAAGGAAGAACTGGACGGTCTGGAGGAAAAAGCGCTCGCGACAGGTGCTTCCAAAGTATATATTGATGACCTGCGCGAGGAGTTCGCCACAGATTTCATCAACCCGATGTTCCAGGCTGGAGCGCTGTATGAAGGCCAATATTTGCTCGGAACTTCCATTGCCCGTCCATTGATCGCCAAGCGGATGGTGGATATCGCCAGAGCGGAAGGCGCAATCGCAATTGCGCACGGCGCAACAGGCAAAGGAAATGACCAGGTGCGTTTTGAACTGACGGCTGCTGCTCTTGCTCCTGAAATTGGTGTTATTGCGCCATGGCGTCTGGAGAGCTTCCGTGAGCAATTCCCGGGACGTGCAGAAATGATCGCATATGCCGAGAAACACGGCATTCCGGTTCAGGCTTCCGCTTCCAAGCCATACTCCATGGACCGCAACCTGCTGCATATCAGCTTTGAGAGCGGAATGTTGGAAGATCCTTGGTTTGATGCAAGTGCGGATGAGAACCGCGATATGTATGTGCTGAGCGTGTCTCCTGAGGAAGCTCCGGATCAGGCTGAATATGTGGAGCTGACATTCGAGGGCGGAATTGTAACGGCAGTCAATGGCGAATCCTTGAGCCCGCTGGGCGTGATGGATAAGCTGAACGAGCTGGGCGGCAAACACGGTATCGGTCGCGTAGATATGGTAGAGAACCGTTTTGTCGGCATGAAGAGCCGCGGCGTATATGAGACGCCTGGTGGTACAATTTTGTTCACTGCACACCGCAAAATGGAATCCCTTACGATGGACCGTGAGGTTATGCATCTGCGTGATTCCCTGATTTCCAAATACAGCATTCTGGTATACAACGGTTTCTGGTTTGCGCCTGAGCGTCTGGCGCTGCAGGCACTGGTATCCGAGAGCCAGAAGAATGTAACAGGCGTTGTACGTCTGAAGCTATACAAAGGCAATGTTATCGGCGCAGGCGTGAAAAGCCCTGTCAGCCTTTACAATCCTGATATTGCAACGATGGAAGCTGATCCTACGCAAGCTTATGACCAAGGGGATGCAACTGGATTTATCCGTCTTAACGCCCTGCGATTGAAGGTTTCCTCCGGTGTGGAGCAAAGCCGCGAATAGGACGTTTACGAACCGGATTTTGAAAGGAGTGTTCATACCGTGAGCAAATTATGGGGCGGACGTTTTACGAAAAAAACCGACCAATTGGTTGAAGAATATACAGCTTCGATTTCGTTTGACAAGGAGCTTGCACAAGAAGATATCCAGGGCAGCCTGGCTCATGTTACGATGCTGGGCAAGCAGGGCATTCTCCCTGCCGAAGACGTGGAGGCCATTCAGGATGGTCTTCACCGTGTGCTTCAGCGCATTAAGCGCGGGGAAATCGAGTTTGCGATAGCGGACGAAGATATTCATATGAATATTGAAAAGACACTGATCGACGATATCGGTCCGGTAGGCGGCAAGCTGCATACCGGACGCAGCCGTAACGATCAGGTTGCAACCGATATGCATCTGTACCTGCGCAAGCGGGTTGTGGAATTCGTTGGTCTGCTGCAAAAGCTTCAAGAAGCGCTTGTCGGACAAGCCAAGGAAAATCTCGATACGATCGTACCGGGCTATACGCATTTGCAGCGGGCGCAGCCCATTTTGTTTGCGCATCATCTGATGGCATATGTGTCCATGTTCGGACGGGATATTGAGCGTCTTCAGGACAGCTACAAGCGGATCAACACGCTGCCGCTGGGAGCCGGGGCGCTTGCGGGGACAACGTTCCCGATTGACCGTCATTTTGTAGCGGAGCAGCTTGGCTTTGACCGTGTCTATGAGAACAGTCTTGATGCGGTAAGCGACCGTGACTTCATCGTGGAGTTTCTGTCGCATGCTGCGCTGGTCATGATGCACTTGTCCCGTTTGAGCGAGGAGCTCATTCTGTGGTCAAGCACAGAATTCCGCTTCGTCGAGCTGGATGACGCGTTCTGCACGGGCAGCAGCATTATGCCGCAGAAGAAAAACCCGGATGTGCCGGAGCTTGTCCGTGGCAAGACCGGCCGCGTCTATGGCGATCTGATGGGGCTTCTGACCGTTCTCAAATCGTTGCCGCTTGCGTATAACAAAGATATGCAGGAAGACAAGGAGGGCATGTTTGACACCGTACGTACGATGCAGGGAGCGCTTCAATTGTTCGCTCCGATGATTGCGACGATGAAGGTGAACAAGCAGCAGATGCGCCAGGCTGTCAATCAGGATTTCTCCAATGCGACAGATATCGCGGACTTCCTCGTTGGCAAAGGCTTGCCGTTCCGCCAGGCTCATGAAGTGATCGGCAAAACGGTACTGTACTGCATCGAGAATAATAAGTATCTTCTTGATCTGACTCTGGATGAGTTCAAGCAATTCTCTCCGCTGTTCGATGACCGCATCTATCAAGTGCTTCAGCCGGAGCAGGTTGTCAACGCCCGTAATGTTTACGGCGGCACGGCGACGGTACAGGTTGAAGCGGCGATCGGGCGTGCTGAGCAGCAGCTTGCGCAAACAGCGACCTGGGTTGAAGAATATTTGGAGAAGAGCAAATAGGGGAAGTCTCGTGTCCCGGCTCTTTATAAGCCAGCTGGATATCAGGGCTGTTGTCTCTTTACAGACAGCAGCCCTTTTGGCTGTGCGTCCCTGTCAAACGTCTGTGAAAATGTCACTCTAATTGTGCTATGAAAATGTCACTTGTTAAAATGAAGGTCTCTGTTACCAGAAGGCCTCTGGATAGCTATTGTGCTGCGAATACATGGCATCTTGGAACGAACGTTGTTTTGTGTTACGCTTAGTGATGTTGTTGTCATACGTGGTTTTCCACGGATGATCTTTGGCGGGTTTGCGTGGCTGCGCAGAACCCGTCTTTTCTTTTGGGGTGAGAACGGGATCACGGCTTGGACGGTCCGTCGCTTGGAGCGCAAACGCCTGTCCGTACATCCAGAGCAATACCTCACCTTCCAGCGTTTCG
>NZ_KE383868.1:0-72051 GCF_000422505.1 Paenibacillus pinihumi DSM 23905 = JCM 16419
GTTTCAATCCACGCACTCACGTAGAGTGCGACAGCGAAAATGAGTGGAATCAGCCCCTTAAGCGGCTTAATTCCAAGCAAATCTTCAAAAAACAATACATTCAACAAAGTAAAAATCATTGACTTTTTTACTTATCTATGATTTTCATGTGTTTTCGACAAGTTTCGAGGTGCGAAGGACCCGGGGATTTCATGGGAGCTTCACATTCGCACCAGAAATATTCAATCTTAACTCAATCTAATTGTTTGATATTCCAATTTAGAGTGATTCTACTAATTTATACTTTAAAGGGCTGGAACATGGGTGTCAACCCTAATACAAAGCCAAAAATAGATATACAACGTTAAGGGCTAAACGTGTCCTGCTTTATGCGAAATGAAAGTCGGATAGCCAGAGTGTGCTTTGGCGGACGAGGTCAAAAAGGCGGGATCATCCTCACAGAAGATCAATATTGATCTTAAGGTGGGGTCCGCCGGAGATTTGCTGCTTATGGAGCTTCTCCGTGATATTGCCTGCCGGATTTGTCAATGAGAGAGTCAATTTAAGCTCCTGGAGGGAGCAGACAAGGTAGGCGGCGTCTTCAATGGCTCTTGCTGGAGAGAAACTGCGCTGATGCTGACCATTATTGAGGTGCCAGGTTTGTATGTGCAGTATTTTTTATGGCTATGGATCATATAGGGGCAGAGCTGATTAAAAGAACAAATGGAGTTGAGATGATCTTGCGGATATGGAATGATACCGCATTTACCGCATCGGTAGCCGTCCTTTCCGAGGCTTCCCGGGATACGAAGCGGCCGCTTGGTCAAGACCATGTTAACGCACTACCGCGATTGGAGCTTGAACCTGGCGCGTCCATCGAATTATGCTTTCATGAAAATGGATTCCAAGTACTTGGGTGAGAAGGTCTAACTTAACTTGCTATCTAATACTTCCTTGAGGTCTTTGCCTTATTAATTGAAAACTGAAAACCCGCGAATCTTTGATTTCTCAATGTTTCGCGGGTTTATTTCTTCTCCTTTTGTACGATTAAACTTTCATTCCTCAAGTATTCGAATCGTATTCGAAATACTGCTGTCATCGATTTCATACATGATCCCCAATATTTGAACTCACCTTCCAAAAGCTTTACTATACAGTAAAGGCATTTAACAATTTTAATTGCTTCTTATGAGGATAGGCGGAGAGATAAAGGGTTCTGGAGAAACGAAGTGGTTGTCTTTCACAGCAATCGGAAGACCCCTTTATCTTGCAGCCCTGCTCTAACTGAATGTTAAAACGCTCCAAATGGCAGGCCATACAGATCTTGAAAAGGAAAAGAGGGGAAACAATGACCGCCTTGCTGCGCAATCAGGTGCTGATCGTTGAAGATGATGACAATATAAGACGTTTTGTAGCTATAAATTTAAAGAAAAACGGGTTTGAGGTGACAGAAACGGCAACCGGGGAGAGCGGGCTGCGGGCTCTCGATCAATGCGGGCATCATATGGATGCTATCGTGCTGGACATTATGCTCCCGGATATGAACGGATTTGACTTTTGCCGTCAGCTAAGAGAGATTGATCCTCATATTGTAATTATTTTCCTGACCGCAAGGGGACAGGATTTGGACAAAATTCGCGGGCTGGAGCTGGGTGCGGATGATTATATCGTCAAGCCCTTCAACCCGCTGGAGCTTGTAGCCCGCATCCGGACGGTGCTGCGCCGTACACAAGCTTCCGGCAGACCGGTTGATCAGAATGTACTGGCATCCGGCCCGATCACGGTTAATTTGGAGTCGAATCAGGCCTTTAACAACAATGATCCGCTTGAACTGACACCCAAGGAATATCTGATGCTCAAGGAGTTTCTCAGCCATCCGGGCAAGGCACTGTCGCGCAATGAACTGTTGAATCTCGTATGGGGCGAGGACTTTGTCGGAGATACGAAGACGGTGGACGTGCATGTCCGCAAGCTGAGAGAAAAAATTGAAGAGGACGGCTCGAAGCCGCAAAGAATTGAGACGGTATGGGGTGTCGGGTACCGCTGGAGGAAGAACGGTTGAGTATTCAAAAAAGATTGGCGGGCAGTTATTTTGCCGTAATTCTTGTGACGGTCGCAATATTGGAAATGTTTCTCATTATTACAGTCCGGTATTACTATTTTCATAATGTAGAGCGGATTTTGCTCAATCAGGCGGAGCTGTCGGCATCGATCTTCCAGACGTACTTCTCGGCTGACGATCTGGAGCAGCAATCCGAACGGTTGTTAAGCGGATTCTCCCATCAGTCTACGGCACAGGTGCAGATTATTGGAAAGAACGGCGAGCTGCTGCAGGATTCAATTGATTTCCAGCCGGGAGCTTTGATGTCGAATTACCCGGACGTGCAGGAAGCGGGCGGGGGAGATACTGGCATCTGGAGAGGACAAGACCCGACTGCGCAAGAACAGGTAATGGCCGTATCGGTTCCTCTGTTAAGTGAAGGCGCAGCAGTCGGCATTGTGAGATATGTGACATCCTTGACGGAGACGGAGCGGACGGTCAGGCAAATTATGATTATTCTCCTGACGGCAGGCCTTATCGTGGTAGCAATTGTAACCGTACTGAGCATCTTCTTATCGCGCACGATAACCGGCCCTGTCAAGGAGCTGAAACGTGCTGCGGAGCGGATGGCCGAAGGTGATTTTACCGTCAGGGCTGAAAAACGGTACCGGGATGAACTCGGGACACTCACAGATACTTTGAATACGATGGCGGGCACAATTATGCGCAATGAAGAGCTGAAAAATGATTTTATTTCGTCTGTGTCACATGAGCTTCGAACACCGCTAACCTCTGTCAAAGGCTGGGCGGTCACGCTGCAGGATGACCGGGGAGAGGACAAGCAGATGCTTGAGGAAGGGCTGCATATTATTGAGGCGGAAACGGACCGGTTAACGCGCCTTGTCGATGATCTGCTCGACTTCTCCAAGTTTAATGAAGGACAAATTATATTGGCGCCTGTTCGGCTTCAGGTTGGGGACTGGCTGGAGCAGCTTGGCAAGCAGCTCGCACCACGGGCGGAGAGACTCCGGATTAAACTGGAAGTACAGATAGAGAGCGGGCTTCCTGTCGTCAAAGCCGATCCCAACCGGCTCAAGCAGGTGTTGATAAATCTGCTGGACAATTCGTTCAAATTTACCAGCCCGCAAGGCACGATTCTGGTTCGCGCTTGTGCTGCCGGATCGGAAATCATACTCTCCGTGGAAGATACAGGATCAGGGATTCCGGAGCAGGATCTTGCCCATGTATTCCAGAGATTTTACAAGGGAAGCAATGCGATGCCGGGGAGTGGTCTCGGCCTGCCCATATCCAACCACATTGTTGAGCTTCATGGCGGACGGATGCAAATTGAAAGCCGATGCGGGACGGGAACGAAGGTTGAGGTGCATCTTCCTGTATAACCGGGTGAATTTTAACCTTTTCATAACCACTTTGCATGAACTACACGGTAAAATGATAAAGCAGAACCGGGACAAGAGAGGAAGCCTTATGAACGGATTCAGCAAGCTGATTGTATACGGCTTAGCCGCAGCATTCATATTCCAAATTGGCGGGTGCAGTGTCCCGGCAGCTCCGTCTGATCTGATCAAGCCCCCATCTGCGGAGGACAAGCTGCCTGGCAGCTCATTTGCGGAAGAGGTACAGGGTCTGCTGCCGGATGGCGCAAGGCTGCTGAAGCAAGCCAAGGGCAAGGCGGGCCAGGATGTTTCCTTCGGGGATGTAGACGGGGACGGTATGGATGAGGCGTTGATCGTCTATGAGGAGGGCGCCCGGAACCAGCGTATTCTGAAGGCGGCGCTGCTCAAAAAGAATAATGAAGAGTGGCGGATCGTATGGGATACAAAAGGGGTCGGCTATGGCCTGAGCTATACCGAAATTGCCGATGTGAACCGTGACGGTGCTCCTGAGGTTGTGCTGGGATGGTCACTTGGGGACGCCGGAACAGGACTTGATATATATGGCTGGAGTGAAGGCACATTAAAGCTGAAATCCAAAGGAGAGAAGACCGGTCATCCCGATGAAAACGGCACATAGGGGGTCGTTTATGAATTGAAAGAGAATAAAAGAGGCCGCCCCGACTTTCTCCTGCTGCTGTCTGCCGTTTTGCTGGTCGGATTTGGCCTCGTCATGGTATTTAGTGCCAGTTCGCCGATCGCAATTGCCAAGCATACAAGCTCCTGGCATTTTGTATCCCGACAGGCTTTGTTTGCATCATTGGGACTCATTCTCATGCTGCTATGTATGGGAATCCGGTATTCATTCTGGCAAAAGGCCGCGCCGCTATTGCTGCTGTTTTCCTTATTGCTCCTTGCTCTGGTGCTCATAGCCGGTACGGAAATCAATGGAGGAAAGCGATGGTTTGTAGTAGGGGGCTTCAATTTTCAGCCTTCAGAACTTGCCAAGTTTACAATGATTATCTATCTGGCTGCGCTCATCAGCAAAAAAGGGGACAAGCTCAGAAACTTGCAGCACGGCCTGCTGCCGATTTTAATCGTGGTCGGCCTGATTCTCCTGCTGGTCTTGCGGCAGCCGGATTTTGGAACCGTGCTCATTCTGTTATTTATTTCCTCTGTGATGATTCTTACCGGGGGAGCGCGTATAATTCACCTGGCAGTTATTGCATTGGCGCTCGTTCCAGTATTCGTTTATTTGTCCGTCAGCAAAAGCTACCGCCTCGAAAGAATGAATGCTTTCCTGAACCCGTTCGCCAGTCCCTATGATACAGGCTACCAGCTAATCCAATCACTTTACGCATTAGGTCATGGAGGAATAACAGGTACAGGCATTGGAAAAAGCGTGCAAAAACGGTTTTACTTGCCCGAAGCACACACGGATTTTATTTATGCTGTGGTCGGGGAGGAACTTGGTTTCATCGGTTCAATGCTGCTGTTTGCCGTATTCCTGCTGTATATCTGGAGAGGATTATGGATTGCGGTCAGAAGCAGTGATGTCTTCGGCATGATGACAGCGATCGGAATTGTAGCCATGATCATGATTCAGTTTCTATTAAATATTGGCGCTGTGACAGGCAGCCTGCCGATTACGGGTGTGCCGCTGCCATTTATCAGCTACGGCGGTTCCTCGCTGCTTTTGAATATGACATGCACCGGCATTTTGCTCAGTGTCTCCCGGGAGGTACGACGGAGGGCGTAGGCAATTTATGCATACAAGGATTACAAATGTAATAAGTTGAGGTTATTTCATGATTCTAATTCGCAAGTTCAGGCAGCTTGACCGCTTTATATTGTTTTTTACTGTATGTCTCGTCTTGATCGGAACTGTGGCGGTTTACCTGGCGACGACCGGAAGCAGACTGGATGGTCTTTATATGAACAATCTGGTGCTCCTCGGGGCATTTACCGTTCTGATGCTGTTGGTGGCTTCATTTGATTACCGGCTGCTGATCGGAAAGCTTTCCTATATTTTGTATGCGATCGGCATACTTCTGCTTATCCTTGTCCGATTGACGGGGGAGAGTTTGAATGGTTCCGTTCGCTGGCTCAGCATCGGTCCGTTCCAATTTCAGCCTTCTGAGCTCGCCAAGCTGTTCACCATTTTGTTAATTGCCCATCTTCTTAGTAAACGCGGGGGAGAACGATTAAGGCTGATTCAGGATATTGTGCCGGTCACAATTGTGTTTCTGGTCCCGTTCTTCTTTATTTATAAACAGCCGGATCTCGGCACTGCACTGGTATTCGTCGGCATTATTCTTGGGATGCTCTGGATCGGGAATATCCGGGCTATCTTCATGATATTGCTGGTCGGATTGTCTACTGTGCTTATTTGGTCGGTCTTGTGGCTATACTATTCCAATTATGAGCTGCTGTCCAAATTCGTGCAGCCGCATCAGCTATCCCGGATTCAGACATTCCTTGATCCGACGAGCGATCCGGACAAGTCCTGGCATGTCATGAACTCCATTAGCGCTATCGGCAGCGGAGGTTTGTACGGGAGCGATGTGCACTTCACGGCAAAAGGCTACATCCCGTACGTCTATTCAGACTCCATCTATGTCATTATCGGAGAGAGATTCGGGTTTTTAGGTTCCGCTGTGCTGCTGCTGCTTTTTTTTCTGCTGTTTTACCGGATGGTGCTGATCGTGTCCCAGTGCAAAAGCCGTTCAGGGGCTTATTTAATTGTAGGTATTGTCAGCATGTTTGTGTTCCAGATTTTCGTTAATATTGGTATGCATATCGGCCTGCTTCCGCTGACTGGCATTTCGTTGCCCTTTATCAGCTATGGAGGAAGCTCACTTTTGATCAGCATGGTTTCAGTCGGTCTGGTTCTAAGTGTGCAGATTCATGACGATGAAGCAGCGCTGAGGAAAAGCAGTTGAGGCAGCAGGAGAAAATTTGGGATGGCCATATAAAAAGAGCGTCAAGGCTGCAATCATTGTCAGCCCTGGCGCTCTTGCAATTTTTACGTATTTTGAATCCGGAACGCTTCCCATGCTCCGCCTACAGAAGCGCGGTTGGCAATAAGTCTTCCTCCGTTATTGACCTCGCAGGTGACATACTGGTTGTTGGCCAGTGCCTGGAGTGCGATTGTGCCGTCACTCTGGTTCACCCGGTTGAATTTCTCCCATTGCTGAATCGTTGCAGCCCTGGCAACTAATATGCCGCCGTTATTAATATCTGCTGACACATAAAGGTTATTGATTTTGGACTTGAGAGACACGGTTCCATCGGAATTGGTGATCAGCTCGAACAGCTCCCAGTCTCCTGCTGTATCCCGGTTGGCAACAAGCGGATCATTGCCGTAGTTGTCCGCAGCGACGATCTTCTGATTGGCCTGTGCTACCAGGTAGGAGTAGCCCGTTGGGTTTGGATTCGTCGTTCCGCCCACAACCTCAGAGTGAACGGCCTGCAGCAAAGTGCCTGTTCTGTCATTGCTGTACTCCCAGAACATGATGCCGCCAAGGTCATTGTTTTTCACATATTGCACTTTGAGTCTCAAGGATTGCGGATCATCATACGTAATGAAAGTATTGCCGTTGAACAGATAAGGCGCCTGTGCGCTGCTGTCCCAATAACGGACAAAGCCGTTTTTGTTCAGATATTGGTTGTTAATCGTATTATAATCAACCTCGAAGCCACCGCTATTGGCAGGACGGTCCAGACCGTTGTTGCTGTTTTGGACCCCATACCAGCCCCGGCCGTAGAATGCGCCGCCGATGACAATTTTGCTTGCGGGCACACCTGCATTGCGGAACAGGTTTACTGCGGACGTAACGCTGATATCGCGTCCTGACAGATTGGTGTGATGGCCTGTGGAGGATTCCCAGCCACCGTGGAAATCGTAGGTCATAATGTTGATCCAGTCAAGAATAGGTGTAATATTGTTAATTTCTACACTGTTCAGGTAGCTGCTGCTTGCTCCGGTTGCAATCGTCAGCAAGTAGCTTTTGCCATCGATTTGGCTTTGGGCATTCAGTCTTTCCCGAATCTTGGACAGGAGCAGTGTAAAGTTTTGCTTATCCTGTGGACGGGCTACTGTGCCGCCTGCCGGATTGGTCGGATATTCCCAATCAACATCGACACCGTCGAGGTTGTTCTGGGTAACCAATTGAACAAGGCTGTCTGCGAACGTCGTACGGGAAGCGTTCGTCAATGCCGCATCAGAGAAGCCGTTTGCTCCCCAGCCGCCGACAGAGAGGGATACTTTCAAATCCGGATTTCTGGATTTCAGGCCGACCATCATTTGCAGCTTGGTGCGGTCCGAATTCGTAATGGTCGCTCTGCCGTTGGAGATCAGGGCAAAGGAGTAATTAATATGGGACAGCCGCTCAACATTCAGATCATTTGGAGTCCAGTTGGCCCAACCGGCTACATAGGCGATAATCTTTTTCGGCAGTGGAGCACCATGGGCTTTTTCGGCCGGAGCCACAATGCCAAGTGTCGAGGCAATCAGAGTGAAGGATAGCAGCAGAAGCAGAAGCGATTTCCCCATGGAAGGGGCAAGGCCAGCGCGTTTTACAGTCATTATAGATTCTCCTTTACAATTGGATTTCGGTTTTCGTGGTTGGCAGATTTCCTTTCCTTTTGTGAATTCTTTGATGAGAAGATGTCCGGAAAAACTTGACAGATTGGTTGGCAATAGCGTATTCATCATTTTTTAACCAGGAGGGTCACGCCCCCAAAGCATGGCGTCTACAGTAAGGCCATTTATAAAGTTGCTAGCTTTATCGGGAAGAAAAGAACTGACAGAGAGGTCTAAAGGACAAAATGTAAGCGTTTGCTTTTTTGGACTGAAAGTTTTTGGCCGCCGATAATCGCTGATTCGCATCGCTTCTCACCCTTTCCGTTCAATGGAATAGAATAGGAATCGTGAATATCGAAAAGCAGTGATATAGATCACAATCTATTAGCGTCGTTTTCTATTAATTTTCATAAATGCTGTCATTAAGCGAACAAGACAAATAGAGTCAAACGGGTGAAGTGTGGAGAATGAAATGATGATTAAGAGATAGGATCATTTAGAGTGCAATAATTAGCAGAAATAGGCGGGTACAGTGATATTTGGGGGCGTTGCAAAGGAAGATTTCGATACCCTTCACAGGTTCAGTTAAGTCTCAGAAGTGAATGAGGGAAGGATGGGGCGACAGTTTGATAATGTGCAGCTATTGTCTGTCTTTGTAAAATTAAGGATAATACAGATTTCAAAGAATTGTCAATAGCAAAATTTATCTTGCAATTCCATAAAATGAATTTCACCGCAGATTGCAGCAATTTTCGACAATAAGTGACCGGTCATTCACTATGAAATTTGAAGGTGAAAAAGGATGGATTCCGCTTTGATGGTCCAACATTTGGAAGTTGGGAAAAGCCTGACTTTCCGGAAGCGGCAATTGATTGGAAGAGAATAATATAGTATAGTAATATCGGCTGGCAAAGCCAATCCAACACGGGTAAAGGAGCTTGACGATGGCGGTTGACGTTTACTTGAATTTCAGTGGAAATTGTCGCGAAGCTGTAGAATTTTACGCACAGGTTTTTGGAACAGAAGCGCCGGAGTTTATGACGTTTGGGGATTCGCCTCCCAACCCGGAGTACCCGCTTCCGGAAGAAGCGAAGAATTTGATTATGCATACGCGCCTCAATGTATTTGGCAGCAACGTCATGTTTTCCGATACGTTTCCCGGCATGCCTTTCGTGCCCGGCAACAATATCAGTCTGGCGGTTGTGCTTGATGATGAAGAGGCACTGCGCTCCGCTTTTGCCCGACTTCAGGATGGCGCAGAGGTTAAGATGGACCTTCAGGAAACGTTCTGGAGCAAATGCTACGGCATGCTGACGGACAAGTTTGGCGTGCAATGGCAGTTCAGCCATGAATCCCAAGCCAAATAAATAGTACCCTGTTCATTTTAAAATTTACAGCCTTGAGCCTGGTGGCCCAAGGCTGTTTTTGCTCCCCGTAAACCCCTGATCCGGTCCGCTTTGACCTTGCAAAAATGCCTTGACATTCTCAGGGCTTCCTTATAAGATGCAAAGAAAACAAGAAAATACTAAAAATAAGTGCTTGACAATCCGAAAAATAATAGTAAAGCCGCTGGGGAACTTCCTCGTTGTAAATTTGGCGGCTTGATATCTCCATACAATAGAGTGATCCATTAGCGGCTAAAAGCGCAAGTGAAAGCGTCATCAACACAGCGGTTGGTTTGCATGATGTCACAGCGAAGAGAGGAAGACAGATTATGAAACTATGGCCGCTGCTTACACTGCTTTTTCGACGACTGCATATCCGGAACAAAATTATTGTGGTCTATATTCCGCTTATTATCATTCCGCTGCTTGTGGTGGGGATTTTCTCCAACCATATGTTCACCAATTCCCTGATTAAACGAACGGAACAGAATGTACTGGACGAATCCAATCTGATTTTGACCCGTATCGACTCGATGATCCGCAATTCTGAGAGTGGCGCCAACATTATGATGGAGGATTTCAATCATATATATGCCACATTTCCCAAGCCCAAAAATCCGTATGAGGAAAATTTGCTCCGCATTCAAATCCAAACCCAGTTCAGCATTGATCTGATGAATTTCTCTGATGTGGATTCGGCAGCGTTCATTGATTCCGAGGAACGCGTATATACGTCCTATTTTCCCATGCGGGAGCGGGATACCGAGGAAGCATGGGCACCTTTTATTAAGAGACTGAACAATCTTCCCGGCTATGGAACCAATAACTGGTTCCCGATGGAGCTACGGGACTATTTGGTGACGGACCCGCTCGATCCGGTCATCTCGATCGGCAAGCAAATTATTGATCTGGAGGACGGAGGGACAATCGGAGTTCTGGTTGTCAATATTAAAGAAAGCTCCATTGCTGACGTTTATGATAATATGACCTCCAGCACGAACGGCTACTATCTGATTATGGACAGGCAGGGTACAATTGTCTCCTCGCCGGACAAATCACAACTGCTTCAGCCGATGGAGGATGAGAGTCTGCGCTCGCTTATTTTGTCGAATGAGTCTTTGTCGGAAATTGTCCATTCGGAGTCGGGCGCGAATCTCATAACGAGTGTTGCCTATGACAAGATGGGATGGAAGCTTGTTCATATTGTGCCGCAGAAGATGATCACTTCGGATATTCGTAAAAATAACCGGATGACCATTATCGTTGGCCTGATCTGTCTGCTGTTCGCGCTGCTTGGAGCAGGCATTCTCTCGCGGCTTATTGTCGGCCCGCTGCAGAAGCTGGCCAAAGCGATGCGTCTGGTTAAGGAAGTCGAGATGGATGAATCGGCCAAAATCCGCACCTCGGACGAGATCGGAGTGCTGTCCGCCGTCTTCAACTCTATGATTGTCCGGATGAAAGAGCTGCTGGAGCAGGTGGAGAATGAGCAGCGTCAAAAAAAGGAATATGAGCTGGCGCTGATCCATGCCCAGATCAAGCCGCATTTTCTTTACAATACACTGGATCTGATCTATATGCTTAACGATATGGACCGCAGCCGTGAAGCCCGCGACACGACCAAATCACTGGCGGATTTCTACCGTGTTGCCCTCAGTGCAGGCAGGGAAATGATCACAGTAACAGAGGAAATCAAGAACGCCCGCGATTATTTGATTATCCAGCATGCCCGTTACCCGGATGTGTTTGATTTTCATATTGATTTGCCAAAGGATATTCAGCGGGCGGTTATACCGAAGCTGTCCGTTCAACCACTGGTGGAGAATGCGATTTACCACGGTCTCAAGCTGAAGGGCAGCAAGGGGAATATCTGGATCGGCGGCTACAGGGAAGGCAATACGGCCATTATTCTGGTGAAGGATGACGGGATAGGACTGTCCCAAAGCCGGCTTGATGAGATTTGGAATGGCGGCGCACGGACTGACAAGCCGGCCTCGTTCGGCATGTTCAGTGTTCATCAGCGCATCCGTCTGTATTTCGGGAATGACTACGGGATCTCGATTGACAGCAAAGAGAATCAGGGGACCGAGATTAAAATTCGGATACCATTGGACGGGAACAGGGGGAATTGGATTGATTAATGTAATGATTGTTGATGATGAACCGCTGTTCCGTGAATATTTGAGGACAAAATTCAATTGGCAGGCGCTTGGCATGACCATTTGTTGCGATGCGAGAAATGGTGTCGAGGCACTGGAGAAGGCCGAGGCGAATCGCCCGGATATCGCCCTGGTTGATATTAATATGCCCTATATGGACGGGCTGGAACTGACGGAACGGTTGAAGGAACGATACCCGGACATATCCATTGTGCTTGTGACCGGACATAGCGAGTTTGAGTATGCCCGCAGGGCGATCCGGATCGGGGTTAAGGATTATTTGCTCAAGCCGTTCAACGAAGAGGAGTTTACAATGACGCTGGGCAAGGTGAAAAGTTTCCTCCAGGCGTCACGCGACAAGAAGGAGGATACACAAGACCAGTTCGCACTGATGCGGGAGAGTTTTCTGCTCAAGTTGATTAGCGAAAATATCAGCATGAAGCGCGAAGATATCGAAGCTGCGATGGTGCACTTCCGCATTCCGGTCCCGCCCAGATACTACTTGCTGGCAGTTACGGAAATCGATCATTTGCGGTGTGGAGCAAGTGAACCGGCCGAGGTGGTGTTATGGAATCATACGGTAGATAATATGCTCCGGGAACTGGTGGAAATCCGTGGAGAACATGTGCTGTTTCATGATGCCGAAGGCAGAGCCGTCTCAATCATGGCTTTTGAAGACCATGAAGACGGCAGAGCATTCAACGGTGAAGCCTTCGAGCGGCTGGGCCAACTGGTGGAACGGCATTTCAGGTTTACGATTACGACCGGATTCGGCCGGGCATCGGAGGATTTTATGGAGCTGAGCCTGTCCTACCGTGACGCGCTCAATGCCATCCACAACAAGCTGACAGCCGGGCAGGGCAATGTCATCTGGCATGACAAGCTGAGCATCAATATGAATTCTTTTGAGTTTTTCTCCATGGAGCTGCAGGAAAAGCTGATTTACAGTTTGCGGATGAAGGACTGGAAGGCTGTCGAGGAGCGTCTGGATATGGCTTTTGCTTATTTGGGCAAAACCCGGACGACCGTCGATCATGCATGGACCGGGCTGATGGGGCTGGTATCTCTGGGCTTGTCGTATGCAATTGAATCGGGACAGGTGATCAGCGAAACCTTTGGCCCGGATTTCTCGCCCTATCAGGAGCTTAGAAGAATGACGACACTTGAGCAATGCCGGGAATGGATTGTTTCGCTGTTCCAGCGCGTCATGGAGCCAAGTGCAGGCAGCCGCTTGTCGAAAGCGTCTATTTTGTACACGGCAGCTACACAATATATTCACGATCAATATGCGGACCCGGACTTGTCCGTTGACCGTATTGCCGGACACTTCTTTATTGATGCCAGTTATTTGCGCAAAATATTCAAAAAAGAAGGAGAGAAATCTGTCTCCGATTATGTATTCTATATACGCATGCAAAAAGCGAAAGAGCTCATAGGCGGAAGCGAGCTTAAGCTGTCAGTGATCGCTGAGCAGGTGGGCTACAGTGATGCGAACTATTTCAGCAAATGCTTCAAAAAGCACTTTGGCATGACGCCTACTGAATATGAAAACAAGAAACGCCAAGTCTAAAAGTCTAAGCGGATGTTGTCGTTTTTTGTCTATTTATATTCGCGGCAGAATATCGGCATGAAGTAAGGCGCAGCAGGAAAAAGCAGAATTAGGCTAAAAGGACAAAACGGGACAGCGGTTAAAGTTGTCCCGTTTTGTCCTTATTCGTCCTGATTCCTACATTTTCTAGTTGCCGGGTTGAATTTATAATAAGAAAACAGCGAATGATACCGTTTACAAAAAAACGGGTCGCGCTTGGGATCATTAAGAGGAAAGAAGGGGATCAGATTGAAAGGAAAAGGATTTAAAGCGCTTATGCTGGCTACTGTATTGCTTCTCTCCACTTCACTTGCTGCATGCGGCAGTGCAGGGAATACAGGAAGCACGACCAAGGACGGGGATACACCTGCCGGACAGAACGATAAAATCAAGCTGAAAATCTATGCGGCTTACTTTGATGACGATACGAAGAAACCGTACGATTACGCTGTTGAAGAATTGAAGAAAGAGATGCCGAACGTGGAGCTGGATCTTGAGCCATCCATGCAGGATGACGGACAGAAGCTGAGAACCTATGCGGCCTCTGGCAACCTGCCGGATATCTTCCCGACAGACTATAGAACGATCAAGGCATTTGCCCAATCCAAAAACATTGAGATGCTCGACAATGCTGCACCAACTGCTGCTTTCAAGAATGATCTGAATCCGGGCAACGAAACGAACATGATTGCTCCGGACGGACATATTTACTCTTATCCGTTCGCGGGTATCGAGTTCCAAATCTTGTACTACAACAAAAAGCTGTTTGAAGAAGCAGGCGTAAAAGCTCCGATCAAAACCTATGACGAGTGGAAGGACGCGATCCAGAAATTCAAGGCGAAAGGCATCCTTCCGCTCTCCATCTTCTCCAAGGAAAAATGGATCGGCAATGCGTTCTACAAAGGGCTTTTGACAAGAGAAGAGCCAAACGGCTACAGCGTCCTGGATAAAGCGACGGAGCTTCCGGAAGCGTTCAAGCTTGCAGCACAGCAGTTCAATGATCTGAAAGATGCCGGACTGTTCGATGCCAATGCGACCAATACCAACTATGATCAGGCTTCGTCCCTGTTCTACACGGGCAAGGCTGCAATGTTCCTCAATGGTCAGTGGGAAATCTACAGCTCCGATAAAAATCTTGGCGACGATGTAGACTGGATGTACTGGCCGGCTAAAGATGAAGCGACTTATGAAGCAACCAAGTTCAATATGAACGGTATGGGACAGCCAGGAGGCTTCTCCGTATCTCCGACAAGCAAAAACAAGGAAACTGCAATTGAGGTTGCCGCATTCCTGGCCCGCAAATATGCCGAGTACAAGTATACACAGCTTGGCAATCCGATTGTAGCTGTTAAAATCGATAAGCCGGTTGCTGTAACGCCGCCGAAAATGATGCAGCGTCTGATCGACGAGACACTGCCGAATATCAAAAGCTTTATGAAAATGACGGAAGAGATCAAAATCAATTCCGCATTCGAGGACAACACGCAAAACCTCATTGTCAAAGGATTCACGGATAAAAATTTCGTTGATAATATGGAGCGTGTTATGAAAGAAGTCAATAAATAAACGACAATATCTTCAATAGATTGGAATGAGCCACAATGAGAAAGTATTACCGCAACAAATGGGCGATCATGCTGTTCGCCCTCCCGGCTCTCCTGTTGTACACGCTGATCGTCATCTATCCGGTGTTGCAAAGCATGTACCGAAGCTTCTTTGACTGGGACGGGCTAGGAGAGGGAACCTTCAACGGACTGGACAACTATATCAGGCTGTTCAATGATCCGCTGCTGATGACCTCGCTTAAGAACGGCGCATTGTTTGCTCTGGTGCTGGTTGTCTTTCAGCTTGGACTGGGAACCATTATGGCATTGGTCATCGCCGATCCCCGTCTGCGGGGCAGGAAGGTGCTGAAGACGGGCTACTTTATTCCGGTTGTACTGTCGGTTACCGTTGTCTGCCAATTGTGGATTGCGATTTACGATCCGACGAACGGTCTTATTAACAAGCTGTTCCAGGTACTTGGTATTCCATACCAGCAAAACTGGCTCAGCTCGCCCACAGTATCCATTATTGCGATCGCCTTTGTTAACGCCTGGCAATATATGGGTTATCAATTTAGTCTTCTGTATGCGGGTGTCAAGTCAATTCCGGAACAATACATGGAAGCTGCTACAATCGACGGCTGCACCAAATGGGGTGCACACCGTAGAATTACGATTCCAATGATGGTAGAAACCTATAAGTTTTGTCTCATTATCGCGGTTACTTCAGGGATCAGTGC
The DNA here is from genome assembly GCF_000422505.1 of Paenibacillus pinihumi DSM 23905 = JCM 16419. GTDB lineage: Bacteria > Bacillota > Bacilli > Paenibacillales > Paenibacillaceae > Paenibacillus_D > Paenibacillus_D pinihumi. The sequence continues at coordinate 15,413 of NZ_KE383868.1, forward strand.
TTTCGTTCAGATGCTGATTATGACTAACGGAGGACCGGGGACGACGAATTATACGTTAACCTTTATGATCTACCGTTATGCATTCGGTGAATTTGAGTACGGCTACGCATGTGCAGTAGCTGTAGTACTTGTAGCGATTAGCCTCTTGGTAACCGCCATTATTAACCGGGTATTCAGACAGGAAAAAGTAACCCACTAGGATCGGGAGAAGGAGGCGATGGACATCCTATGCTATTAAGACAGAAATCGGGTTCCATCCTGATGCAAGGGGTACTATGGATTTACTTTCTGGTTTCCGTATATCCGCTATTTTGGATGGTTTCCTACTCACTTAAAAATAACGACGAGATTTTTGTTACGAACCCTTTCGGGCTGCCGCTTAATTTTCGCTATGAAAATTATATCAATGCCTGGTCACAGTTCAGTATTCCGAATTACTTCCTTAACAGTGTCGTGGTATCAACCGTAAGCACGATCGGCATTCTGTTCCTGGCTGTCATGTTTGCATATACCATCGCGAGAATGCAATGGAAGCTGCGCAGTGCGGCGAGAGTCTATATTTTGATCGGCATGTTCATCCCGCTCCAGGTTATTATGATCCCGCTTGCGATACTCGTAAAGGACTTTAACCTGGTGAATACGTACGGAGCCTTGATCATTCCGTATATCGCATTCGGCTTGCCGTTCTCATCACTTGTTTTTTACGGATTTATGGTCAGTATTCCGATTGAGCTGGAAGAATCGGCTTGTATGGACGGGGCCAGTATTTACCGGACTTTCTTCCAGATTATCGTGCCCATTGTGAAGCCTGCAATTGCTACGATTGCGATCTTCCAATTCCTCGGTGCGTGGAATGAGTTCCTGCTTGCTTACATTCTCATTTCAGATGAGGCGATGAAGACACTTCCGCTAGGACTGCTATTCTTCCAAGGAGAGTACAGCACAGATTGGGGCGGCATGGGCGCAGTCATGACGATGGCGAGCATACCGATGGTAGTCGTATTCCTATTCTTTAGTGAGCAGGTAGAGCGTGCGCTAACAGTAGGTTCGGCTGTAAAAGGGTAATTTCATACACGAAACAAGGCCTTGAAACGAAATTGCAGGCAGCAATTCGTTTCAAGGCCTTTTCGTCATGGGATTTGCGCAATTGAGATCCTGCTGCATGATTCATTTCAGCTTATACGGATATGCCGCCCTTGACATGAACGTGCGGTACACACAATAATAGACCATGGATAACGAATCTATAATGGAATAGGATGAACCGAAGATGGGTTTCTTGAGAAAGCTGTCCATTCGTTCACAGCTTCTGATTCTTGCGGTAACGACGGTTGTGGCGATTTTAATCGTCATTTTGCATTCGTACTCCATGATGTCCAGCATGATTACCCGCAGCCATGAGGAGTACGTCAAGCAGACGGTGCCGGAGATCGAGAAAAATGTAAGCTCTAACAAGGACGTTATTTACCGGCTTATGCAGAGCATCTCATACAACGAGGATGTGCAGAGTTATCTGGTTGAGCAGGACAGCCTGGTACGATTCGAGAAGTTCAAGAAGCTTAACCTGCTGTTGTCCAGCCAGAAAGAGCTCAAGGACGGGATTCTGGATATTGTCATCTCCGGGAATAACGGCTCATGGATTGATCTTAATGGCGGCAACCCGTATGTATCTGCGAAGAAGGAACTGCTCAAGGAGAAGGTTAACGGTTATTACGTTGGCATGGAGCGTATGGATAATCTGTATGGTTCGCCGAATGCCCTGATTTTTGCGACGACCATTTCGTACAAGAAGCAAGGTGAATTATTCAATCAGAATATCGGGGCCCTGTTTTTCATTATCGATCCGCGTTCGCTGGTCGGTGATCAGAAGGATACGCTCGCGCCGGCCCAGACCGGTACGCAGATCTATGTACTCGACAAAGATGACCGGATTATTACGAGCAATGTTCATGCTGAAACAGGAAGCAGGCTTTCAGCTCCAATCTTAAGTGGAAATGATAGCGGTGACAATTTGATTCGCTGGAATGACAAGCAATATGTCGTCCAAAAGCAGGAGCTGCCTGAAGTGGGCGGTACGATTCTGAGCATGGCTCCCAAGGATGAGCTGCTGCGGGATTTGCTTGATATCCGAAAGAAGGAGCTGCTCGTACTCGGATTATGTTTGCTGCTGCTTGCGATTCCGTTTACGTTCATTATGAACAACATTTTGCGGCCGCTCAAAAAAATGATTTTCTTCATGACAACAGCCAAAAAGGGCGATCTGCTGACGATGAGGAAAAGGCTTTCATTGCATGGCTACATGGAGATCAGCATTATGGCGGCAGAATTCAACAGCCTGCTTGATGAGGCGGAGCAGCTTTCCCAACGTCTGCTGGAGGCGAATACACGCTTGTATGGTATCGAGCTGGAGAAGAAGAAGGCGGAGCTCGCTTTCCTCAGAAGCCAGATCAATCCGCATTTTCTGTATAATACGTTGGAGGCGATTACAGGGATTGCAGTTGTAGAGAAACAGACCAAAATCAAGACAATGACCCGTGCCCTGTCCAGTATATTCCGATATAGCATCAAGGGGGCGGATACCGTCAGATTGGCGGAGGAAGTGAGAATGATCGAGTCCTATATACAGATTCAGCAGATTCGCTTCGCTGACCGTTTCTCTGTCCGTTATGAGCTGCCGGAGGAAGCGCTTAATTTTAGAATTCCGAAAATGATTTTGCAGCCGCTTGTAGAGAACGCAATTTATCATGGACTGGAGCCTTCAGAGAATAAGGGGCTGCTGGTCGTTCGAGCTGAGGTTGCAAATTCGGATAAGCTGGAGATTATTGTAGAGGATGACGGCGTTGGAATGAGTTTGGACAGTCTGCAATGCATCAAGTCATCGCTTGCGCTTCCTTCAGGGGAGCAGAGTCAGGATGCGGAACATATTAGTATCGGGCTTGCCAATGTCCATAACCGGATTCAATTAATATACGGCAGCGGCAGCGGTCTCCAGATAGAGAGCAGCCCGGATAACGGCACTGTGGTGAGGCTGACAATAGCAGAGAGGAGAGAGCCGGATGTATAAGGTGCTGATTGTAGATGATGAGAGCTGGGTTGTCGAGAGCTTGAAGGATTTGATTGAATGGGACAGATTCGGATTTGAAGTGGCCGGACAGGCTTATAATGGCAGTGATGCGCTGGAGGCGATCAGGGAACTGAGGCCGGAAGTTGTGTTTACGGATATTCGTATGCCGGGAATGAATGGGCTTGAGCTGATCCAGCGGGGCAAGCTTTTGCCTTTCCCGGTCCAGTTTGTCGTTGTAAGCGGCTATGCAGAGTTTGCTTATGCACAGAAGGCGCTTGCTCATGGAGCTGTCGCTTACTGCCTGAAGCCGTTCGATGAAGTGGAGATTTCGGGCGTCCTGAAGAAAATAAGCGCCACGCTGGGACCATCAAGACCTGCACTCGAATCGCTGCTGGTTCATCTGCTCGAAGATTCGGGCGCAGACCAGCAGGAGAGATTGCAGGCGGAAATGAAATTGTATGGCTATCAGGACTGGGAGTCAGAGCGGCTGGCAGCTGTCGTTGCAGTCGGTTCCGGTACACTGCTATGTGAGAGCAAGGAACCGGTTGCCAAGCTGCGCATCGGGACGCTCAAGACAGCGTACTTGCTGAGCGGCAAACAGATTGATAGCATGAGGGAGGAATGGACCGGTGGGCTGCCAGCGGGTATTTCCGGTATCGGCATCAGTGAGGCCATAACGGAGATGGCATCCGTCAAGAGCGCGATTGCGATGGCGGATGAGCTGGCGAACCAATCCTTCATTACTTCCAGGCCCGGCATATATGATGCGGCGATGCTCAAGCAGTTCCGGAAGCCGGAACTGAATCTGCGCATGTCAGAGATGAGCGAGGCGATTCGTGACAAGGACCGGCAGGCACTTGCTAATGTTTTTGGACGGATTGAGATGCTGTTTAGGGATGGGGCGCTGTCAATCCGTGATGCATTCCAGGTCTACAATATGACTTCGGCACTGCTGTTCAAGCTGGGACAGGCGGAGACGATCTTTTTCAGTTATGACCAGATGGCCCAGTCCTACCCGGATGTGTTCGCCATGCTGGATGATATTCAACAGCTGGCTTATCGATATCTTGGGGAGAGCGACTTGCCAGCCATAGAAACAAAAAACCAGACGTTCAAGGCCATCCTTCAATATGTCACGCAGAACTACCGTCAGGAAATATCTTTGCAAAATTTGTCGGACCAATTTTTTATGAATCCCAGCTATATCAGCCAATTGTTCAAAAAAGAAGTCGGGGAGACGCTGACCGCTTACTTGTCGCGGCTTCGTGTGGAATATGCATGCGACCAGCTGGAGAAGGGTGAAGGTTCCATTCAGGAGATTGCCGAGAAAGCCGGCTATAATGACTATTTTTATTTTACGCGCCTATTTAAGAAGATTACGGGCAAAACACCTACACAATTTCGCAGTGAGCGCTTACATCCGGAATAAACAATGGATTAATTTTATATAAAGCATAGACGATTTTTAGAAGGGGACTTCTAGAAATCGTTTTCTTTTTTATATATTTTGTCGAAACGGATAAAATGAGCGCATGGACGTTTGGGCCGAAGCGGGACATAATGGATAATGAAATATGGTAACGCTTACGAGGAGGCACAACATGAACAAAACACTAGGGCGAAGCATTATTAAAAACAGATATGTCTATCTTCTGTTGCTTCCTACCGTACTCTATTTTGTATTGTTCCAGTACGTTCCGATGTACGGAATTTTACTGGCGTTCAAGGAGTACAAAATTAAAGCCGGAATTTTGGGGAGTCCATGGGCAGGGTTCGATAACTTCGCACAGCTCATTGCACAAGCCGATTTTTGGCAGGCATTCAACAATACAATCATTATCAGCCTGGGTCGGATTCTGATCGAATTCCCGGCGGCGATTATATTGGCTTTGCTGATTAACGAAGTAACAAGGGAAAAATTCAAGCGCGTATATCAAACCGTTTATACGTTCCCGCACTTTATCTCCTGGGTTATTATCAGCGGAATTTTGCTCAATTTCCTGGGCGACTCCGGCGTGCTGAACCAGCTGCTGGTTGCATTCGGATTTGACAAGCAGGCGATTTTGACGAATCCTGAATTGTTCAGGCCGCTGCTCTTTATCTCAAATATGTGGAAGGAAGTCGGCTGGAGCGCAATCATTTATATGGCAGCGATTGCAGGCATCAATCCGGAGCTCTACGAAGCGGCACACGTGGACGGGGCCAACCGGTTCCAGCAATTGATGGCGGTTACCTGGCCTTCCATTCGCGGTACAGCGGCGATCCTACTGATTCTGGCAGTCGGTCAGGCAATGAACGGCGGATTTGATCAAGTATTTAACCTTTATAATCCTGGTGTTTACAAGACAGGGGATATCATTGATACGTACGTTTACCGGACAGCCTTTAGTGATGGTGCAAGCTTCGGGGTAACGACAGCTATCGGATTGTTCAAAGCGGTTCTGAACTTTGCACTGCTCTACGCTGCGAACTACATCGTGAAACGACTTGGCGGGGAGGGGCTCGTATAATGGAAGCAGCAGCAGAAACTACAAAAAAGAAGAAAAAGATGCCAAAACCAAAGCCGGTCTGGCGGGGGAAAACAGGGGTAGCAGATTATATTATCCATGCCATTCTCATTCTGCTTACGCTATGTACAATCTTCCCGTTTTACAATGTAATTCTGATGTCCTTCAGTGACTCGGTAGCCATCTCCAAACAGGTGGTGTATCTGATTCCGACAACCTTTGATTTTTCGGCTTACACCTATATTTTTCAAGAATCCCGGTTCCTTAATGCATTGCTGGTGACGATATTTGTTACCGTTGTGGGAACACTGATTAATATGTTTGTTACAGTGACTGGGGCTTACGCCTTGTCCAAGAGCGGCTATCCGGGCCGAAAGTTTTTTATGTCAATGATTATCTTCACGATGTTTTTCAGCGGCGGACTGATTCCATTTTACCTGACGATGAAAAACTACGGCCTGGTCAACAACCTGTTCGTCATGGTTCTGCCCGTTGCAATTAATACTTTCTTCCTGATGATCTGTATCGCCTTCCTGCGCTCCATTCCGGCAGCACTGGAGGAATCGGCTACAATTGACGGTGCGAATGAGTTGCAGATCCTGGCGAAAATTATTATTCCCGTGTCCAAACCGATGCTTGCAACGATCACTTTGTTCTATGCGGTAGACCGCTGGAACGAATGGTGGCACGGTGTCCTGTTTATGACCGATGTCAAGCTTCTCCCGCTGCAGGCACTGCTCAGAGAGCTTCTGACGAACTATGCACAGTTGTCTACAGGCATCGATATCAGCTCTGTCGTTACAGGCGCCGGTTTCCATCCGGAAATGCTGAAGATGGCGGTTCTGGTCGTGAGTGCACTGCCAATTGCCTGCCTGTATCCGTTTCTGCAAAAATATTTTGCCAAAGGTGTCATGATTGGTTCGGTTAAAGGTTAATAGAAGCGTTATGCTTTTATTATAAAAAAGACTAAAAGGGGAAAAGACACGATGAAAAAAGTAAAACTGCTTGGTACGCTTTGCTTGCTCGTCGCTATGACCGCATCTGTGCTTTCCGGCTGCAGCAGCAATGCTGGACAGAACGGAAGCTCATCTCCAGGCGATGCGACTAATGGCTCTGCAAGCGATAATCCCTTCAAAGACCATATGGAAATTTCGGTTTCATGGTGGGGCATCGGCACTGGCTTCGCCCAGCGCGATGATTTGCTGCAAAAAATCGAAAAGGACTTTAACGTAACTTTGAAGCCGATGGACATCGGCTGGGACAATTATAAAGAGAAATCCCAGGTATGGGCTGCAGCAGGCACACTGCCGGATATCATTACTAATGCGCTGACGAGTGATCAGCCTGCGACTTACAATGAATGGGTGAACCAGGACCTGATTCATGCGCTGCCGGACGATCTGAGCGCTTATCCGAACCTGAAGACGGTTATGGAAGTAAAAGGTGTAGAAGGAATTAACCGTGACGGCAAATACTACGCAATTCCGCGTATGACGTTCCCGCTGAGCGAAATTGAAGCGGTATGGGCTGTAGACCGTGCGTTCTTTGTTCGCAAAGACTGGATGGAAAAGCTCGGCATTGAAGATCCTAAAAACTTTGACGAGTTCAACGCAATGCTGAAAGCGTTTGTGGAAAAAGATCCGGACGGCAACGGCAAGAAGGACACTTACGGTATGGTTATGAACACGCTGGGTTATTTCAAATCCGCATTTGTCCCTACCTTCCCTGAATTCGGCAACAACGGCTGGCTGAAGGAAGACGGCAAGTGGATTCCATTCTATGCTTCCAAGAAAATGGACGAGGTTGTCGTTCAAGCCCGCAAGCTGTACCAGGAAGGCGGACTTGATCCTGACTTTGCGGTAGCAAAAGCAGGTGAGGGCAACCAGAAATTCTATCAGAGCAAAGCTGGCGCATTCGCATTTAAATCCGGTTCTGTGCTTCAATCCAACGGTGTTAGAACGGAATGGGAGAAGAACAATCCGGGACTGGACTTTTTCGATCATGTAAAAATCGTACACTTGTGGCCTGACAGCGAAGGAAACATCTACCGCCAAGTTAACAGACCATGGTGGTCTGAGACGATGATTAACGCTGATGTGGACGACAAGAAGCTGGACCGCATTTTGCGCATCTATGACTGGCTGTTGTCCCCAGAGGGCAAAGAAGTGTTCGATTACGGAATTGAAGGCAAAGACTTCACTAAAGAAGGCGACAAATACACAATCATTCGTGAAAAAGATGAAAACGGCCAATTTATTGACCTGAAGAAAAAATATCCTTCCATGGATATCATCTCTCAAATGGCAGCATGGAGAGATGCGAGCGGTATCGAGGACAATGAGGCGAACCGCGCTGCATTCGGAGACAAGCCGGTACAATTCGTTCAGGATGAGATCAAATGGCAGTTGGACAACGCCAAGCCAATCCCGACTGAATTTGATATTCAAACCTTGTCCACACCAGCAAAAGACAAACTGTCAGCTATTAACTTTGACGATGATTTCACACGTGTTATTCTGAGCAAAGAAGATCCGGTGAAAATGTGGCATGACATTCTTAAAGTGTATGACAGCAAAGGTTTGCAACAAGCCATTGCGGAAGTCACTGCAGAAATGGTAAAAAGAAATAAGTAATGTTCAGCTGAACAAGGATATGTTCTGGGTGCCAGCACTCAGAGCATTCCTTGTTTAGCCATTTATATGGAGGAGATGAAGAGGATGAGAGAATTGAACAGCATTGTGGCTACCGGGCCAGTAATCATCCGTATTGAAGATTTTGGAGCCAAGGCTAACTCCGGCGAAGATACGGTTGTTGCCATGCGCCAGGCTTTGGAAGCGGCTGCAAAGCAGAATGGGCCTGTGGTCGTTACCTGTGCGGGCGGGCGCTATGATTTTTACCCGGAGCATGCAGCCAAGGTTCCTTACTATATCACCAATACTGCCAGTGAGATTGAAAATCCGGATATCACCAAGACACTGGGCATCTATTTAAAGGGCTTGAGCGACGTAACCTTGGACGGGAACGGCTCTTTGTTTATATTCCACGGCAAGCAGACAATGATCACCATTGATGAGTGTGAGCGGATCGGTGTGCGCAATGTCCGCTTTGACTACGAATGGCCGACAGTAGTGGAAATGACGGTTACCCGCATAGGCAGTGAGGACATGGATGTAGAGGTTCATTCGGATTCCCGCTATGAGCTGGATAACGGCAAATTGTTCTTCATTGGGGATGGGTGGCGCTTTCATACGGGACCGATGCAGGAGTATGATCCCGTACTCGACCGGACATGGCGGATTGATACGATCTTTGATACGGCCAAGCGGGTAGAAGAACTGGAGCCGGGCAAGCTACGCATTCATCTTGGCAAAGCACCGGAACAGCACGTAGGCCACACGCTGCAATTCCGTGACGGCATCCGCGATCAGGTCGGCGCTTTCATTAACCGGAGCAAGGATATTGACTGGCGTGATATGGGCATGCACTTTATGCATGGGCTTGGCGTTGTATGTCAATTTAGCGAAAACCTTACATTCGATCGCATCAACTTGCGTCCGCGTCCAGAGACGGGACGGACAGTAGCAGCTTTTGCCGACTTTATTCATGTGTCCGGTTGCCGGGGCAAGCTTACGGTTCACCGCAGCCAATTTGCCGGCGGGCATGATGATGCAATCAATGTTCACGGTACTTACCTGGCGGTTACAGACAGCCCTGCACCAAACCAGATTCGTCTGAAGTTCATGCATCATCAAACCTATGGCTTTGCCGCATTTTATCCGGGTGACGAGATTGAGTTCGTCAGAGCCAGCTCTCTCATTTCGTATAGCAGCAACACAGTCGTTTCGGCTGAGCAGTTAACTCCACGGGAGATTCTGCTGACGCTTGCTCATCCTGTACCGCAAGGCATTGAGCCTGGAGATGTGGTGGAGAATGTGACCTGGACGCCTGAAATAGAAATTACAAGAAATGATTTCTCCAGAATTCCAACGCGTGGTATACTGATTACGACACGCCGCAAGACAGTCATTCGTGAGAATCGTTTTGAACGTCTTTTCATGAGCGGTGTTCTGGTTGCCTGCGATTCTGAAAGCTGGTTCGAATCAGGCAAGACCGAGGATGTGCTGATCGAAGGGAACTGGTTCTATGAATGCGGAAACAGCGAGCAGGCTGTAATTAATATTGCGCCTGAGAATAGTGAGGCAAGCGCCGATCATCCGGTCCACAGAAGAATAACGATTCGTGACAACCGTTTTGAAATGCTCGATGTTACAGTTGTTTCCGCAAAGAGTACGGACAAGCTGAAATTTATTCATAACAGCATTACCGCCTCCGGAAATCAGCCTGATACCATCCTCCGTGATGCTTTTGATTTGACAGCTTGCAGTCGGGTGAAGATTGGAGATAATGTCTTCCATAGCGATAAGCTCAACCAGACGGTACGTACACATCAGATGTCATTGGACAACATCGAACTCGATTCCGGGCAAGGGCTTGCTATACACGCTGAGTAAGCGCTTGACCCGTTCAGATGACGATATCATAACCGGCAGGAAGTCGTTTCTATGGCTGCCCGCCGGTTGCATGTATGAGATGTCTGATAAGTGGACGAAAAATGGTACCTGGTCCTCAAAAATTGTGCTAGAATATGAAATGGCAATGCTGGGAAAATGCAATGAATGAAAGGAATGGTCAACCATGAGTAAGTCTAAGCCTGCAAAGCTGCAATATGGCAGGCCCGCAGGAGTATGGACGGAAGCGCTGCCAATCGGTAACGGAAGGCTCGGCGCAATGGTATTTGGAGGGGTGGAGAAAGAGCGTATCGCCCTGAATGAAGATACGCTGTGGTCCGGTTATCCGAAAGACTGGAACAACCCTGGCGCCAAAGAAGTTCTGCCGCGTGTGCGTGAGCTGATTAAGGAAGGCCGCTACGCAGAAGCAGACCGTCTTGGCAAGGAAATGATGGGACCTTATACGCAAGCGTATCTCCCGTTTGGAGATATTAATCTCCGCTTTGATCATGGCTCTGTATTCCACTCGTACAAGCGCACACTGGATTTGGAAAATGCGGTTTCGACCGTTGAATACACAATTGGCGGTGTTACCTACACCCGGGAATTATTCGCTTCTTATCCGGATCAGGTAATTGTCCTGCGTCTTACAGCAAGCACACCGGGGATGCTGAGCGTTCATGCCGGCCTGAGCAGTCCGCTGCGCTACAAGACAGCGGTTACAGGTGATCGCTTCCATATTCGCGGAACGGCACCTGAGTATACTGCGCCTAACTACTATAATACGGCGAAGCCTGTTATATATGGAGATGCTGAGACATCTTCCGCAATGAAATTCGAAGGCTGCATTTCGGTTCAGATCGAGGATGGCCATGTGGAAATTGACACCGACGGCATTCACGTACTGGACAGCACAAGTGCTACCTTTTTGTTCAGCGCATCGACGAGCTTCAATGGCTACGACAAAAATCCGGGTACGGAAGGCAAAGACGCGGCAGCAGAGGCAGTTAAGCTGATTGGAGGGGCTGAAGCCAAGTCCTATGAGCAGCTCCGTGAGACGCATGTTGCCGACTACCGTTTCTTGTACGACCGTGTACAGCTTAATCTTGGCAACTCGACTGCTCCAGAGGACATTTCGACCGATGACCTTATTGTACAATATGGCGCATCTGATCCGGGTCTCGTAGAACTTCTGTTCCAGTATGGTCGTTACTTGACAATTGCCAGCTCCAGAGCAGGCTCCCAGGCAACGAACCTGCAGGGAATATGGAATGAATCGACCAGACCGCCTTGGAGCAGCAACTATACATTGAACATCAATACGCAAATGAACTATTGGCCGGTTGAAACCTGCAACCTGTCGGAGTGCCATGAGCCGTTGTTCGATATGATCGGCAATCTGTCCAAGACCGGAGCAGAGACTGCCAAAGTGAACTATGGGGCACGCGGCTGGACGGTCCATCACAATACAGATATCTGGGCACAATCCGCACCTGTAGGCGACTATGGTGACGGAGATCCGATCTGGGTGCTGTGGCCGATGGCAGGTGTCTGGCTGACCCAGCATCTGTGGGAGCATTACCAGTTTGGCGGCAACGAAGAATTTCTGCGTGAGCGCGCATACCCGATTATGAAGGAAGCTGCGCTGTTCTGTCTGGATTTCCTGCATGATGACGGAGAGGGACGTCTCATTACATCCCCATCCACCTCGCCGGAGCACAAGTTCAGAACGCCTGAAGGAACGTTCGGCATGAGTGCAGCGTCCACCATGGACATATCGCTAATTTGGGAATTGTTCACCAACTGTATCAGTGCGGCCGGACAACTCGGCATCGATGAGGCATTTGTGGCGGAAATCGAAGCGGCCAGAGAAAAGCTGTTCCCGATGCAGGTAGGCAAGTATGGCCAATTGCAGGAATGGTATAAGGATTATGAGGACGAGGATGTCCATCATCGTCATGTCTCGCACTTGTTCGGCGTATATCCGGGACAGCAGTTAACCAAGGAGCTGACACCGGAGCTGTTCGAGGCGGCCAAGCAATCACTGATCCGCAGAGGCGATGACGGAACGGGCTGGAGCCTCGGCTGGAAAGTTGGCCTGTGGGCCAGATTCGGCGACGGCAACCGTGCGCTTAACCTGATTTCCAACCTATTGCGTCTGGTTAAGGACAATGAGCCGGACAATTACCACCATGGAGGCGTGTATGCCAACCTGTTCGACGCGCATCCGCCATTCCAGATTGATGGCAACTTTGCTGCATCCGCAGGTATTGCCGAAATGCTGCTGCAATCCCATCAGCCGTACTTGCATCTGCTTCCATCGCTGCCTGAGAGTTGGAGCGAAGGCTCAGTGAGCGGACTTCGTGCTCGCGGCGGCTATGAGATCAGCTTGAGCTGGATTGATGGCAACTTGCGTGAAGCGGAAATTGTAAATGTGCCAGGCGGAAGCTTATCTGTACGTGTTTCCGTTCCAGTAACGGTTACCCAAGACGGCAAGGCGGTACAGGCAGAGCAATCTGCAGAGGGAATTGTGACCTTTGCCGCTGCTCAGGGCAGCACGTACAAGCTGGTTCGCCAAGGGTAATACGCAGCATATTCAACACCATTCGATAATTCAAAATTCAACTGAAATGAGGACTTCCAATGAGCGAAAAAAAATTGATTCTGTTTCTGGACAGTGGAGATACAATCATCGATGAATCAACGGAAACACGGGATGAAGAGGGCATCGTGACCTCGGCCAGCATTATCCCTGGTGCAGATATTATGCTGAAGACACTTGTTGAGCGCGGCTATACCCTTGTTATGGTTGCCGACGGCGATGCGCAGTCCTTCAAGAATGTATATAAGCAGCTTGGCTTGTATGACTACTTCACTGCGATGATCTACTCCGAGAACATCAAAGCGACCAAGCCAAGTGCCCGCATGTTCAAAGCGGCAGCAGGATCGATCGAACTGACTGAAGCTGACTTCAGCCGCGTGGCGATGGTCGGCAACAACCTGAGCCGGGATATCAAAGGTGCTAACGCACTTGGGATTACCAGCATTTTCATCAACTGGACGCCACGTTATCCGCATGAGCCGGCTGATGAGAGCGAGCGTCCAATGTACACAATCAGCGAGCCATTGCAGTTGCTTGAACTGGCTGATCAGTTAAATGAAAAGCTCGTTTAATGAAAGACAACCTGCAAACTAAGCCTTTATAACGGAGAGACCGCGTTCTCGCTATCTGTTTTGCACTTTTTTTTACATTTAAAATGTGCTCTTGGATGTTAAAGGCTTATTCTGTTGCAGATGAACCATAACGAAGAGCAACTGTATATTTATAGCAGTTGCTTTTCGTTATAATGTGCTACTGATTGAACTGTGAAATAAGCGTTTCGTACAGAAGGCAGTTCACATTTTAATGAGCCTTGTATATAATTGAGCCTTAGGCTCGTATACATAAAGAAAAATGACAGCGATATCATAAGGGGGGATTATATGATCAGACATTCCAGGGTATTCAGAAAGTATTTGATATCCTATATTGTCATCCTGCTGATTCCGATTATTGCAGGCTATATGTCCTACCGTACATCGATATCCGTTATGACCGAAGTATCCATTGAGAATAGCGTGATGCAGCTGCAAAAGAGTAAAGAATTGCTGGAACGCAGATTAGCGGAGGTCGAGGGCTTTACCAGACAGTTAGCCATTGACAAAAACTTGGCCAAATTGATCAACGAGCGGGTGGTGAGCAATAATCAGAACGTCTTCGGCATATGGTCATCCAAGCAATTTCTGACCACATTTGGCCAGACCAATGATTTTTTGCGGAATTTCTTTATTTACTTAAGCAACTATGATATCGTGCTTACGCCAGGTTCGGTCTACTTCCGTCCGGATCATTATTACGAAAACTTCCATTACAATGATATGTCGTTCGAAGAATGGCGCAAGACGGTACTTGAGCCGACTCACAGAAGCGAAATTATGCCGCTTCGCCATTATGAATTCATTAAGGAAGAGAGCTCGGTTATTACCTATATGCAGACACTGCCGCTGGATAGCTTCCAGAAGCCGTCGCCTGCAGTTGTCGTTGTCATGATCGATGAAAAGCTGATTTCGAGCCTGCTCTCAGGGATTACCGACCGTTACGGGGGATGGGTTCACATTGCGGATGACAAAGGGCAGACAATCAGTCTGCAGGGCGAAGGTGAGCCAGACTTGGAAACGCTTGCGAAGGACAGTGAGCTGCATGGCCAACAGATAAGCCGCTTTTACGATGATCATCTGGTGATTTCCATTCGATCAGACCAGAATGGCTGGCTGTACCAGGCCGGGTTACCAAGAGAAGCGTTGATGGACAATGCCAAAAAGATTAAGGCGATTACGATGACGGTGACCGGCGCGTCCGTGATGATTGGACTGATGGTTGGGCTGCTGCTCGCTTATCGTAACAGTGTCACCCTTAACCGGGTTCTTGCGGTATTTGGCCAGGAGATGAAGACCGGACATAATGAATATGATTTTCTCCAGGGAAATATTGCCGAGATGATCAACAATAACAAGAAGCTCGAATCCGAGCTGCGCCGCCAAGGGCCGCTCGTCCGCGATGCCTTCTTCAAAAGATTGATTTCCGGCGAATTCCAGACCCGGGATGAAATTATTGCCGCTGCGATACAGGTTAATGCGGGATTAAGCGGGAATACCGGTTATGCGGCCATTATCCAGATTGACGGCTATTCCGGAATGGATAACGTCGAAGTTCTCATTGAGCTAAATGCTGCACGTCTCGTTCTCAAGCAGAAATTGCAGGATAAGACCGGACCGATTCCGACGACAGATCTTGGATCAGACAAAGTCGTAGCCCTGTTTATTTCTCCTGAGGAAGAGGGCATGATGGCGTACACGAAGGAACAGATCGATGACCTGCTGCTCAATCTGTCCGCATCTTTGTTTGGGGAGTACAAAATTTCCATTCTGGTCTCCGCCGGTGAAAAGTTCGATTCCTTGACCGGAATCAGCCATTCGTTCGAACAAGCCAAGCAAGCCATGGATCATACGGCCAAATCCAACAAAAAGTCTGTTTTTTGGTACGGCGATACCGTTATTGAGAGCGCAACGTATTACTATCCGCTAGATATAGAGCTGAGGTTGCTGGGCACGCTCAAGGCTGGGGAGATTGGAGAGGCGAAGAAGAACCTTCAGTCCATCATATCTCATAACATGGAAATAAAAGATTTATCCGTTGAAATGAAAAATCAATTAATATTGGAAATAAAAGGGACTTTGTTGAAGCTGCTCGACCAGAAATCCGTAGTTGAATCCAGTATGTTTGAACAGGTGAAAAACCGGATTATCGGCATTCAGACGATGGACACACTGGACAGCTTTGAGGAAGAGGTCGGCCCGATCATGGAATCCCTTTGCGAAATGATTACAAGTAAGAAGAATGATATGCATATTCAGGTCGTGGAGCAGATTAAGCAATTTATCGGGGAGAACTATTCGGATTCCGAACTGACGCTCTACCATGTCGCTGAACAGGTCAAGCGGCCGGAGAAGTCGATTTCACAAATTTTCAAAAATGTAACGGGCAGCAACCTCTCCGACTATTTGGAGAAGGTACGTTTGGACCGGGCATCCGAGCTGTTGAAGGAAAATACACATACGATTGATGACATCGCTTCACTCGTAGGGTACAATAGCTCCCATTCCTTCCGGCGCGCCTTCAAGCGGGTGATGGGCGTTTCTCCAAGCGTGTACAGACAGTCCAGCATAGATTGAGTTTTCCAAGAAAACAGTAAAAGAATAATCTGAATTGTGCCGCTTCCTGAAATATAGGGGGCGGCAGTTTTTTTATTATAGAATGCACCTGTTTTACTTTATAAGGGCTTTTATTTTAGTGCGAAACGGTGCTGTTCCGTTTTACAGACGGTACAGCCGGTTGCACTTAAAACGGAAAGATGTACCCTCAAGGAAAGCGGTACCATCATCCCATACAGTATGTAGAAAAAAGTCGAAGGGTTATGATAAACCCAGTGTTTATAAGGTTTTTTGGGATGCAGACGGGGGAAGGTGCACGCTGGATTTAGCGGATTTGTACGCTATTGGAACGATTTGTACCTACACATCCGTTGTAAATGTATTTTATAATCGAGCTGTAGAAAGCGCTGTCAACTGCGGCATCAATAAAGAGGAGGGATTTTTCTGCAACAGACAAACATAACAGACAGCAGCGCTTTGGATGTTGTCCATGTTGTCAAAAGACCAAAGCGGGGAACGGGAGCCGCCGCCAGTTTTAAACGGCACTGGCAGCTGTACTTGCTGGTACTTCCGCCGGTACTATTTTTTGTCATCTTTAAATATTATCCGATGGCAAACGCGGTACTGGCCTTTAAGGACTTTAACGTCATTCAGGGAATCTGGGGCAGCCCATGGGTAGGATTCAAGCATTTTAGATTGTTTTTTGAGAATCCGATCTTCTGGTCACTGCTCAAAAATACAATTCTACTCAGCTTTTATCTGCTGCTGGCCGGATTTCCGATTCCGATACTGCTGGCATTAATGGTAAATGAAGTACGCAATACCCGTTTCAAGCGCTTCGTTCAGCTTGTAACCTTTGCACCTTATTTCATTTCAACAGTTGTCATGGTATCTATTATTATGCTGTTCCTTGCGCCAAGGCTTGGTTTTGCCAATGTCCTGTTGTCGTCTCTGGGAATGGATACGATCAACTTCCTTGGAGAACCGGGGATGTTCCGCTCCATTTATGTATGGTCGGATATTTGGCAGACGGCCGGATACTCGGCGGTTATTTATCTGGCAGCACTGGCAGGAATCGATCCTACCCTATATGAGGCTGCGAAAGTGGACGGAGCATCACGCTTCCAAAAGATTTTGCACGTGGATTTGCCGGGCATTTTGCCTACGATTACAATTATTCTCATTCTTAATGTCGGTAATGTTATGGCTCTGGGCTTCGAAAAGATTTACTTATTGCAAAACTCGCTTAACATTTCGAGTTCCGAAGTCATTGCAACATACGTTTACAGCGTAGGCCTGTTAAATGCCAACTACAGCTTTGCAACGGCTGTCGGCCTGTTCAACTCCCTGATCAATATGATCCTGCTGATTACAGTGAACAGTCTGGCCAAACGAATTTCCAACACTAGTATCTGGTAAAAGGAGGGTTGCTAAATGGCCTCAGCAGTATCTGTTCGTCCGAAACAAAAAATTCGCGAATCGGCAAGCGACCGGATTTTCATGTTTTTCGTATATGCAATTCTTAGTATCATCATTGTGCTCGTGCTGTATCCGTTAGTTTACATTCTTAGCAGCTCGATCAGCAGCCCTCTGGCCGTTACTTCCGGACGGGTGTGGCTGTGGCCGGTGGATATTTCCTTCAAGGGCTTTGCTACCATATTCAAAACCCCGCAAATTATGACGGGGTATGCGAACTCCCTGTTTTACACGGCGGCTGGAACGATGATCAGTGTCATACTGACAATCATGCTGGCCTATCCGTTATCACGTAAAACTTTTTATGGACGTTCATTTATTTTGATTATGGTTACGTTTACAATGCTGTTCAGCGGTGGTTTGATTCCGACCTACCTTGTTGTCAAGGAGCTTGGCATGATCGATACCCGTTGGGCACTGCTGATTCCGAACGCCATTTGGGTATGGCAGGTTATTATTGCAAGATCGTTCTTCCAGGCGACCATCCCGAATGAACTGATTGAAGCCGGGGAACTGGATGGCTGCAGCGACTGGAAGTTCTTGACGAGTGTTGTGCTTCCGTTGTCCAAACCGATTATTGCCGTACTCGTGCTTATGTATGCGGTAGGTCAATGGAATGCCTACTTCGACGCTTTGATCTATCTGAAATCGGATAAATTGTATCCGCTGCAAATCGTACTGCGCAGTATTATTATTCAGAACAACAGTAACGGTGTCATGGACCCGAGCATTCAGGTTGAAAGAGCACAATTGGCTGAATTGTTGAAATATTCACTCATTGTGGTGGCGACATTGCCGGTACTGATTATTTATCCGTTTGTGCAACGTTTCTTTGTCCAAGGGATGCTGGTTGGCTCTGTAAAGGGCTAACCCGGTCCTCCGGGTATAATACCATATTCGGATAAGGCGGTGAGGACGATGTGAAGGCGGGCTTGGAATCATGTGATACAATCATAGCATTATAATGAATCCATAAGATGAATAAAAGGGGAGCGGAAATATGAAAAAACGCGGTTGGAAATTAGTATCTGCCATTCTTATTCTGAGCGTTCTGCTGACTGCTTGTTCTCAGGGGAACAGCGGCAAGAATTCCGGAACAGATGGTTCGCAAGCTGGCGGAGACGGCTCAAAGCCGGTAGAAATTAGCGTATTTGCAGTACAGGAGCAGGGCATTGACCTGAAGACAAATAAATTTACCGAGTACTTGCAAAAAGAATACGACGTTAAATTTAACTGGCAGCTGATTCCTTCTGACGGTGCAAAAGAAAAACGTCAAATTTCACTGGCAAGCGGCGACTATCCGGATGCTTACATGCTGACGCATTACATCGACCAATTTTCGCAAGCAGACCTGCTGAAATTCGGTAAGCAAGGCGTTCTTATTCCGCTTAATGATCTGATTGATCAATATGCTCCAAACATTAAGAAAGCATTGGAAACCCAGCCTGACATGAAAGTTCTGAACACAGCTCCGGACGGCAATATTTACGGTTTGGGCGCTTACACGCAATGCTTCCACTGTTCATATCCGAACAAAATGTGGATCAACACCAAGTGGCTGAAAGACCTGAATCTTGAAATGCCAAAAACAACAGAAGATTTCAAAAATGTATTGAAAGCGTTTAAAACAAAAGATCCTAACGGAAACGGCAAAGCTGACGAAGTGGCGCTGAGCGGCTCGATTGAAGACTTTGGTGTACGTGTGCTGCCGTTCCTGATGAATGGCTTCGTATACAACGATGACCGCAACTACCTGAATATGAGCAATGATAAAGTATCTTCCGCTGCAGTCACTCAAGAGTGGAAAGACGGTCTGGCTTATGTGAAATCCTTGTTTGACGAAGGTCTGATTGATCCGGGTGCATTCACGCAAAACGCTGAAGCATTCAAGAAAATCGGAGAAAATGCAGGCGCTGAAATTTTGGGAGCTGGCGCTGGTATGCACCCTGCAATCTTTACGGATCTTGCGAAGGAGCGTACAAAAGATTACAACCCGGTTCCACCGCTTCAAGGGCCGAACGGTTCTTTTGCTACCCATGACAACGGCGGCGTATCACCAGGAGCCAAATTTGTCATTACAAACAAAGCAAGCAAAGAAGCGCAAATCGCACTGATTAAAATGGTTGACTACATGTTTACACCAGAAGGCCAGACTAACGGTGCAACTGGTGTGAAAGGCCTTGACTGGGAAGATCCGGCTCCAGGCGACAAAGCGCTTGGCGAGGGTGTAACCCCAGTGGTTAAACCGATCCCTAGCAAAGAAGGAGAAGCACCACGCAATGGAGGCTGGAGCGGTATGGGCCACTTCTATATGCCGAAGGATTACCGTGATACATGGGTTCAAGGAACAGACATCTTTGATCCTGCCAACTACGAGCGCAGACTGTACCAGGCTACACTGGAGTACCAAGGCCATGAACCAAAAGAAATTTTCCCAATCTGGTCCATCTGGGTTGATCCTAACGATGTAGATGAAATGAGCATGCTGCAAACTAACATCAAGACTTATATCGAGCAAAATGCACTTCAATTCGTTACCGGCAACAAAGATCTGAATAAGGACTGGGACAGCTATGTGAAGGGTCTGAAAGATCTGAAGCTTGACCGCTACCTGGAAATCCTGCAAAAAGCTTACGACGCTACAAAATAATATTGGAATCCACCATCAGGCGCTTTATCGGGAGATAGAGCGCCTGATGTCATGTGCACCTGTAATTTTATGCGTACCATTATCCCCAAAAAACAAAATCATTAGACTCATTCTCCAAATAAGGAAATATGTATGCCTCGGATGCTGATGTACCCTGCATGCTTGCAGGAAGCACGATATGTACTGATTTTACTGCAAATATATATAGCGTACATCCACAATGAGAGTACATTTTGGCAAAATTGTACTCGGATTAACGGAAATGTACCTACCCAGAGAGGAAGATGAACCCATATAATTAGTACGAAAGAAAGCGCTAACATCAAGGAGGCTAAAGAGAGGCTGCTGAAACAATTTTTACCCTCAGTAAGGGGGACTTGCCTAAAGAAGTAATTGGCATCCGAAAGCATTCCGTAGAGAGTTGCAGAATTATTTTCTAAAAGCGCTTTCAAGTTGATTGAAATTTGGGGAGGTGAATTAGCAGCAACAATTTAGGATCTGCCAAAGAAGGCAGGTTTCTTGCAAGTTACTGTACGCAAATTCATTCAGCTTAAAAGGGAGTTGTGACATTTGAAGCGTATCATGAAGAAAGCATGGCTAAGCTTGTTGATGGCCACGTTAATTGTGGGGCAGTTTGGTTTTCTTGGGACGTCCGGGCAAGTAGCAAACGCAGCAGAAGAAACAACAGAAGAAGTGACAGTGCCGGATAAAGCTGTTTTTGCAGAGAAGCCTTATATGGGGTGGAGCAGCTATAGTCTCCAGGTGTATGACGGACCGGGAAATTGGACCTCGGCTGAAGCCATTAAAAAGCAATCAGATGCAATGCGGGAAAAGTTGCAGCCATATGGCTATAACTATATAAATATTGATGCCGGATGGAACGGCAGCATGGACGAATATGGACGCCCGATACCAAGCACCGTCTTATATCCGAACGGGTTTGAGGAAGTAGTGGATTATGTTCATAATAACGGACAAAAGATTGGATTGTACTTTATTCCGGGTCTATCCAAGGAAGCTTATGATAAAAATCTGCAGATCAAGGGCACAAGCTGCCATATGCAAGATATCGCGGTCCAACCATTAAAATTAATGGATTATTGGAATTCTTACACATACAAGATTGATTTTACGAACCCTTGTGCGACAAAATATATTGAATCGATTGCGGACTTACTTGGTGAGTGGGGCGTAAACTTTGTGAAATTCGATAGTGTAATGCCAGGCTCGGGCGAGAACAATTTGGACAGGGACGCACGAGAGGATGTTAAGGCTTGGTATGAGGCGCTATCCAAACATAATATTTGGTTTGAGCTTTCCTGGGCGCTTGATCACAATTACGTGGATTGGTGGAAAAAGTATTCTCATGGATGGCGTATCCACTGGGATATTGAAGCTTACGATCATACAAAAGGGATGGTAGAATGGGCTACAATTGCAAGACTGTTCCCGGAAGCAGCGATCTGGTGGCGTGATGCCGGTCCGGGAGGATGGAACGATTTTGACTCACTGAATGTGGGTAATGGTACGATGAATGGCCTGACCAAGGATGAGCGGAAGACGGCCATGACATTCTGGTCGATTTCGGCAGCTCAATTGTACATTGGCGATGACATGACCCGATTGGATGATTATGGTCTTGAGTTATTGACAAATAAAGAAGTCATTGCTGTCAACCAGGCTGGCAGACCTGGACATCCGGTATCTATGGATACACAGCAGCAAGTGTGGTATTCGAATAATGGGGATGGCACCTTCAACGTAGCATTGTTTAATCTTGACGCGAAAACGGCTCCGGTAACTGTTAACTGGAGTGAAATCGGTCTTGATGGGGAAGCGTCGGTAAGGGATTTATGGAGCGGTAAAGAATTGGGGACTTATGCAACGGGCTACACGGACGCAAGTTTGGAGCCGCATGCGTCCCGTTTGTTTAAAGTTACAGCTAAGAACGGTTTTATAAGCACGAATAATGATGATACGGGAATGAAATATGACGGTTCTTGGGTTCGCAATGGCGGAAAAGAACTGGAAGAAGATTCACAGAATTTGACTATTGCGATTAAAGAAACGTTGCCAGCGAACATTGAAGCTGATGAAGCAAATCAGCCGGTTCAGGAGCAGGGTGAAGCTGCTGAAACTGGTGAGGAGAAAAATTCTGATAACCCTGCTGTTGTAGAGGAAGCTCAAGAAGGCGCCGATACGACTGCGAACAAAACTGAAGAAGCAAGCAGGGACTCTGCAGCCGATACAGGCAACGTGATCAATGAAGATCAGGCTGCAACGGAAACAGACATAGCTCCAGAGACTTCGGAAGACCCTGCAGTGATTGAAGATGAACAAGTTTCTAACGAACAAGTTATCTCTAATACAGAAGAACAAGTTGAGGTTATAGCAGAACCATTTGAACGGTCCTTCATCATTAACAACGACGATCCTAAAATCTTCTACTCCGGAAAATGGGGAAGAAGCACCGGACGTGGATACGGTGATTATAAGGATGATGTACAATACGCTGAGAAACCGGGAGATTTCTTTGAGTACACATTCAAAGGGACGGGAATTCAGTACATTACCGAGATTGATCCTTCCCAAGGCAAGGTAGACATTTATTTGAATGGCGAATTCAAGGAAACAATTGATACGTATTCTTCAGACAGAAAGGCTCAACAAGTTGTTTACAGTGTTTCCGGCTTGCCGAACGGCTTGCATACATTGAAGGCGGTTATGCGAGATGGCAGGTTCATGCTGCTTGATGCCTTGAAAGTAGAACTGCCGACTCTGATTAATCCTTCGGCTGCGGAATTCGACCTTAATCCTGAGAATCAGGCTGATCTTCATATTGGGGTAGAAGCTGATATCCAGAATTTGGCCGGGATCTATAACGGCAAGCAGTTGCTTGAAGCTGATATTGACTACACGCTAACTGGGAATGAAATTATCATCAAGAAGGAATACTTGGCTGCCCAGGCAAAAGGAGAACATAAGCTGAGATTCCAGTTCTCGGGCGATTTCCACAACGATGTTCACTTTACGAAGAATGACGGGGATGCAGTTGCATATACCTTTAAAGGAACGGGTGCAGAGTTGTTGCTGCCTACCGGACCTGAACAGGGTGAAATGAATATTTATATGGACGGTGTCCTGTCCAAGATTGTGAATGCTCATAGCACGGCCCGTAAATCCCAGCAAAGCCTGTTCAAAGTATCGGGACTTGCAAGCGGTAACCACACGATTAAAATTGAGAAAAAATCAGGCGAATTGATGTTAATCGACAAACTGCGCTTTGAGGTTGCTAAAAGCAGTACAAATCCAAACCCGGGAACAGGTGGCGGTGGGGGATGGTATAGCCCATCGGCTTCGACCGAGAATATTTCCGGACAGCTGAATACTGGTGACACCAATACAATTGCTGTTAATATCGTCCGCACGACAGAGAACGGTGTAAAGAAGGATGCTGTTACATTGACGAAAGAGCTGGCTCAAAAAGCAGCTGACCAATTGGCTGCAAATGGCGGCAAACTGGCAGGCATTCAGATTCCGGATGCCAAAGACGAGGTTGCACAGACAAAAGCAACATTTAATAAAGATGCCCTTGGAATCCTTGCAGCCCTTAATCTTGGTCTCTCTCTGGACACTCGCCATGCGAAACTGGAGCTTCCAAACGCTTCCGTGCAAAACTGGAATGAGGATGTGGTTTTTGATCTGAAGCCTGTCCGTTCCACCCAGGATCAGCAAGCACTCCAGGATCGTGCCAACCAGTCTGAACTGGTGAAAGCAGCGTTTGGTGACAGCAAAGTTACTGTAATCGGAGTGCCGGTAAAAATCGATACCAAGCTGCAAAACCGTGAAGTCAATCTGTTCCTGCCTCTCCCGGCTGGAGAACCTGCAAACGGGTCTTCAATTTGGGTGTACATCGAACATAGTGACGGTACAAAAGAGTTCAAGGCCGGTAAAGTGGCCACACAAAACAATGTGAAAGGCATTGCCTTCACAACGAACAAGTTCAGCACATTCGCACTGATGAAAGGCGAGGGTGCCAAGGCTGGAGACCATACCGCTTATATTCAAGGTTATCCGGGCGGATTGTTCAAGCCGGAGAATGGAATGACACGTGCAGAAATTGCGACAGTTTTATCCCGCATTGCGCATCATGAAGAGAAACAAGCAGAGCAAACTTACAGTGATGTACCTGCCTCTTACTGGGCTGCTAAAGCTATAGCAGAGGTAAGCAAAATGGGGCTGATGAAAGGCTTTGCGGATGGCTCCTTCAAGCCGGATCAGGCAGTCACCCGTGCCGAGCTTGCATCCATAGCAGCGGTCTTCACATCAGAGGCTGCGCAAATCGTGAAGCCGGGTCAAGGCTTTACCGATACTGCCTCTCACTGGGCTGAGCAGGCAATCAAGCAAGTTCAAGGCCAGGGTCTGATTAATGGTTATGCAGACGGAACATTCCGTCCGGATAAACTGCTGACCCGTGGTGAAACGGTTGCACTGCTGAACCGGATGTTGGGCAGAGGTCCGCTTGCGGGTCTGGCACAGTCTCCATGGTCAGATGTTGCCGCCACTCACTGGGCAGCCGGTGACATTGCAGAAGCTTCTGTCGATCACAAGTTTGATCTCACTGCTGACGGCAAGGAGCAAATTGCCCAGTAATTACAAAACAGAATAGCAAATACTAGAGGGGGAGAGCGATGCTCTCCCTTTTAGTGGGGCAGTCTGTTTATGGCCTGTCTTATGCATGAGCACTCATGTGATTCTAATTTGCTGCAAGAGACACGGCAGGTATTCATAAATTTATTTAATGTTATATTATGTAAAATGATATTGTTACAATCGATGCATTTCAATGTGCATTCATTACTTATTATTTGTTTGTTAAACAGTAATTTTAATTTCTTTAACCCCATATATATTTAATTATATTTAATGTTTTGAAACTAATTTGAAAATGCTAGTCATCACTATCAGTCAATTTACGTTTGAGTCATGCGACATGCAAAAAAATCCGTCTCACCCGCAGCAGGCTGCTGCCGGGAGACGGATTTTTATTGTATAATTTTGGTGCATACGCTGCACTGGCTTGATTAAATCAGCTTATACCTGGGAAACTTCGGCAGCAGCGGCGGCATTGCAGCTGCACTCGTCCGAGCAGTAGCCGTTATGTTCCGCTTCGCATTCCTCACAGCAAATATGCTGGAGATGGCAAGGGTCATAAGCACAGTTGATATAACGGTCCTCAGGTTTCCCGCAGTGATGGCACTTGCCAACCACGATATCCTCGTCGGTACGGTTGATCGGCACAGAAATGCGCTCATCGAATACATAGCATTTGCCGTCCCACAGGTGTCCTTTTACTTCTTCGTCTTGTCCGTAGGTTACAATTCCGCCTTCCAGTTGGTACACATCCTGGAAGCCTTCCTCAATCAAAAATCCGCTCAGCTTTTCACAGCGGATACCGCCGGTGCAATAAGTCAGGATCGGCTTATCCTTCAAATCCTTCATATTCTCGCGGATCCACTCCGGGAATTCACGGAAGGATTCTACTTCCGGACGAATGGCACCACGGAAATGGCCGATATCAAACTCATAGCCGTTGCGGCCGTCCAGTATAATAACATCCTCACGCTGCAAATAATCATGCCATTCCTTCGGAGAAAGACGTTTGCCGCCGATTACATTCGGATCAAGCTCCGAATCTTCGTAACGGAAAGTAACAAGCTCCTTTTTGTAACGGACAAACATCTTTTTAAATACATGCTGGTCTGAGGTATCAATCTTGAATACGATATCCGAGAACAGCGGATTTGCCCGCAAATCATTCATATATTTTTCCGCTTGCTCCGGCGTGCCGGAGAGCGTACCGTTAATGCCTTCATCCGCAATCAGAATCCGGCCTTTAATTCCAAGTTCCTTACAGTATGCAAGATGCTCTTGAGCGAATTGCTCCGCATTGTCGACTTTGACAAATTTATAATAGAGCAGCACTGTAAATGCCGATTTATTATTCATCTTATGTCACCTTTTCTATTTAAGTTTCAAGTGCGTAAACGGCTGGCATACCTTCGCAGCGATCAGCAACGTTTCGCGTACAAATACAGGAATCGACATTATATAGCAAGTACGGATTCATATATTCCAAAAGATATTGTAACATAACGTGTCTGTTTAACAAGTGCGGATTTATCAACATTCGGTGACATTCCCGTTTTTCATTTAAAATACCGGTACGACAGGTTTGTTTCACGTTCCCTAAGGCCTGTCCTTTGTGATAAGTTAGTTATAGTAGTAAGTATTAACAAAAAATCTAAAGAAATAAAATCAAAAATTTTAAAAGTTCCTGGCCATAGATCATGCATGATAAAGAAATGAAAATGATAAGGGGAGTTTTTTATGAAAATCAAGACAGAAAGATTAATCATTCGTACGTTCGCACAAGAAGACCATAAAGACGTAATGGGCTACACTTCAAGCCCGAATGTCATGCACTACATACCCGGCGGCGCTCTCGATGAAGCAGGCGTCCGTACATTTATTGAAGAAAATAGCGGTTCTGCAGCCCGCAACTTTGCGGTTGAGCTGGTTGAACAGGGAACGGTTATCGGACATATCGGGTTTCATCCGTATTTTGGACAGCATACCTATGAAATCGGCTGGGTATTTGATTCCGGACACTGCAATAAGGGCTATGCCACTGAGGCTGCCCGTGCAGTCATGAATTTTGGTTTTGAACAATTGAATTTGCACCGGATTATTGCCACCTGCCAGCCGGAGAATATCCCGTCATGGCGTGTCATGGAGAAGCTTGGGATGCGAAGGGAAGGCTATTTCCAGCAATGTATACCGTGCGGGGACGACAGATGGTGGGATGAGTATTACTACGCGGTTTTAAGGAAGGAATGGAAATAAAGACAGAACCAGTCGGCCCAGGTCTATATGTATATTTTCAGATGAATGTCCGGGGAGTGGAAGTTTAAAGAGAATCAGGACCTGCCGGGTGCTGATCCTCTTTTAAACCAGATACGATAGAAAAGATAAGCGACAGCTGCTACGCCGCAATATACAGCAAGCACAACTAAAGCCCGCCGCCAGTCCGTGAACAATTGGGCGCCCAAATAAGAGAACAGCAGCATGGCGGGAATTTTGCCGAGCGAGGAAGCTGCGATATATGTAGACAGCCGCACGGTCAGAAAAGCAGGGTACAGATTGACGAGTCCTTGCGGAAAGAACGGAATTAACCGGGCGATAAAGATGGTCAGGAAAGGGCGGCTCTCGATCATCTTGCCGAGCCGTTCTGCATGCGCAAAACGATTGATATAGGCTCTGGCTTTTTCTCGAAAAAAGTGTCTTGCGGTCAGAAACAGCAGGATGGACGCAACGGATACAGCCGACCAGCTAATAAGCGCCCCGAGCAGCGGCCCATATTTGAACCCCAGTGTTCCGATAATAATTTTATAAGGCAGGACGGGAAAAACAGCCAGAGCAACAGCAGCAGCAAATACGAGCCCAATTGGCGGATACTCATTAATCAGCCAATTCGCAAGCTCGTTCCGGTAATAAAAAAACAGGGCAATTACACCCAGATAAATTAGTCCAGCCTTCCACATTTTCATGCCGCATACCCTGCCTTGTCCATAATTCGGGTAGATCAGCCCGAAAAGCAGCTGATCTTGATAGCTCCCATTCATTTCTTCTATTGTACTATTTCTCTTTGCATCGCGGCAACGTGAGGAGTGGGCAATGTTTTTGTCATCTCTCAGGTCTATCGGACAATCTCGGTTCACTGCTGAAACCGGGGTATTTGACCACGGGCCATTTTTCTTTGCGAAGTGAATTCATCAGGCCAGGAGAGGCGTTCAGATTGTCACGAACAAGCTCGCGCGGCGTCAGCGCCATCCATTGGTTCAGGGAGACATCCTCAAACCGGCTGCTTTTGAACATTTCCAAAAACCACAGACTCTCCTTGCCGGTATTCTGAATATAGTGCCCGAAGGCAAACGGCACATAGCCCACATCACCAGCCCTGTAATTGAAGGTTCTTGCAGCTCCGTTGCCCGCAAAGACGGTCATCCGTCCTTCACCTGTCAGGTAATACTGCCACTCGTCGTTGTTCGGATGCCAATGCAATTCCCGCATACCTCCGGGATAAATCTCGACGAGTGCCGCTGCTATCGTTTTGGATATGGGAAAGTTGGTCGAATCGACAATCCGGACGGTTCCGCCGGGGGTCTTGATCGGCTCTTGTGCAAACAGCTTATGGGCAAAGGAAAAAGGAACTGTCCCGTAGGGAGACTCTATCCGCTGACTTTCCAGAGAACCAGGGACTTTATCCTGAAAAATATAGACCTGACCGGATGGAATTCCATCAAAGTCGCTTTCGGGCACTCCAAAGTTGGCAGACAGAACTTCCTTGGGCGTATGGGCGAACCAGTCGGATATCGAGAGTGTATTGAGATCCGAGAAGCTGCCGTCGTCAAAGACAAGAAGAAATTCACAGCCATCCTCCAGCCCTTGTATGGAATGCGGGATGCCGGGCGGGAAATACCACAGATCGCCGGGGCCGACATCATGTATAAAATTTCTCCCGTTCTGGTCCACAGCGGTTATCCGTGCGTGCCCGAGCAGCATGTAGGACCACTCTGCCTGCTGATGCCAATGCAGCTCCCGCACACCGCCAGGGGTGAGTCTCATATTAACCCCGGCCAGCGTAGTGGCAATTGGGAGTTCCCGTACTGTAATTTCCCGCGACCAGCCCCCCTGATTAAGCTGCATATGTGTATCCGAGAATGAAAATTTCAAATTGGGCACAAGTCCGGCATCGGTAACCGGAGGCACCAGCATATCCGGGTTTTCCATATCCCGCATCACATCTCGCGGTCCCAGATCCGTTGCTCCCGCGCCATCGCTTTTGCGGATGGGCTGTGGGATGGCGGGCCTTTTGTCATGTTCATGTTTTTCTGCTTGTTCAGACATCCGACGTTTCCCCCTTTTCAGGTTATAAATGCTCAATGAAGCAGTCTATTCGGTTGGTTGAATGAATAGAACAACAGAAGGGGCAAAGCCTTATAAATCAAGCCCTGTCATTCCAAAATCGGCTTGTTCAATTTTCGCGGGCGGTGTATGCTTACCTATAGACAATCTTGTAGCGGGCAAGCGGAAATTCTGCTGCTTGCTTCTATTTAAAAGGAGCCTGATGAATACGAACCGAAAACGAGATAGAGGTATTATTTTTGATATGGACAATACGCTGCTGCAGTCTACGATTGATTTTAAGGCGATGAAGCAGGATTTGTTCAACATGTTGGCCGCTCAAGGCATCATTCCCGAGGATTTCACTGTGCAAGGCTACACATCGTCAATGCTGCTGGATTACGCCAGACAGCAAGGAATAGCTCATGAGCTGGAACAGAATCTGCTGGATACGATTGCCCACCATGAATTTGACGGAATGCAGGGTGTCGGTCTGGAGCCGGGAGCTGTTGAATTGCTGACAGCTCTATGCAACGATTACACACTGGTGCTCGTAACGAACAATGCGCATGCAGCTGCAGAGAAAGCACTTCACTCTACAGGCATCCATTCCCGATTTGATTTAATTGTCGGCCGGGACCAGATGGAGGCGCTGAAGCCATCGCCTTCTGCTTATCTGCTGGTGAAACGGCATTTTCCCCACATTGGAGATCAGAGCTGGATATCAGTGGGGGATTCTTGGATAGACGGCCGTGCCTCACTGGACGCAGGAATTCCGTTTGTGACATACAAAACATCACCTGAAGCCATGCTGGAGAGGGGAGTCTCGCCATCTGCTGCAGTCCGCCAGCTGTCCGAGCTTCCGGAAATTATTCAGTCTCTCATGGAAAGAGGAAGTAACGTATGATAGCTGCAATCTTTGTGGCGCTGGTAGCCATTATGCACATTTATATTATGGTGCTGGAGATGTTCCTCTGGACGACTCCGCGGGCATTGAAAACTTTCAGCATGACGAAAGAAACTGCCGAGAGTTCCAAAAAGCTCGGTGCGAACCAAGGGTTGTATAACGGGTTTTTGGCTGCCGGCCTGATCTGGGGTCTCATTCATCCGAATGCGGCATTCGGGGAGCAAATTCAAATTTTCTTCCTGGCTTGTGTCATTGTTGCGGCGTTGTACGGAGCATTGACCGTGAAGGTGAAAATTTTGCTGATGCAAGGTTCTCCTGCAATTATTGCTTTGCTGCTGGTGCTCTTCACATAAGAACCCGGAAATGCGCAGCAGCAAGACAGAGGCTATCAAAGCCCGAGTCTTGCTGCTGCGCATGTTTTTTTTGATCAGTTGTTGAGCTGTATATGAAAGCAAAGTGTCGAAAATCCGGTTAATTGGGAAGGTCAGGCTCCAGCCTGTCGTTCAACAGGAAATAGAGCAGTAAATCAAAGCATGAATTGGGAAAAGAGTCATTTTCAAGGGGATTTACCGTTCCAAAAAAAGAATTCTTCATGTAAAGTAGACTATAGGCATCGGATGTTCCAAAATAAAGGATCGCTTTCTGACGAACGCTGCATGGGAGGGTCGCCACAGAACGACGGCGTCCGAAATTGCGTGTCAATTGGTAGAAGCAAGAGGCGGAATTTGCGGTTCCCCGGGAAATGAAACGGAGGAAATATTTCCGGATGTACCGCTGCCATGCAGGGCAAGCATTGTATTTTGCCCGTATTACGAATTACAAGAGCTGTCAGGAGCAAGAGGAGGAAATTCGCTGGACCCGATTTTTAAATGATCAAGGTGTAGGCGTTCCCAAAGCTATAGCCTCTTCCAATTTATCGAAACAATAGTGTTGGAGGATGAGAAGCTGGTCGTTGTCTTTCAAGCTGCGTCAGGCATTCACCTGCCGAGATCGGAATGGAATAACAATATTTTCAGACAACTGGGTAAAGAAATTGGCCGTATGCATCGCGTGACCAAACAATATTTGGAGAATGAAACAGCGGCAGCGCACATCAAAGACTGGTATGACAACGAAGAGTATAACTTTCTGAAATACATCCCTGCAGAGGAAACGGCAATCCGGGAAATTGCCAAAGACGTGCTTGCCTCTATTAGACAATTGCCTCAGAATAAGGCTGCCTATGGGCTTGTGCATGGAGATCTATGGCTGGAAAACATCCTTGTCGATCAGGATTCCAACGTTACGATGATTGATTTTCAAGATTGTGAAAAACACTATTACATTTATGATCTGGTTGTTCCTGTCTATTCTGCAATGGAGTATTCGTTTGCGGGAGGAGGAAGCATAAGGTTTGACAGGTATGCGTACAGCTCCTGATAGTTAAGGAAACTTTTTTAAGAGATTTATAGTTTGGAGGAAGAAATGGATTCTATTACACACACATTATTCGGATTAGCCTTATACGGGACTGTGAATAAGAGTGAAATGAGCAGAAGGCAGAAAGCCGCCCTGCTGTTTACGACGGTAATCGGCTCTCAAATCCCTGATATTGATGTCATATCCCAGCTTTGGGATACAACAGGACGCTATCAGATGTGGCATCGCGGAATTACGCATTCCCTTTTAATGATTCCGGTATGGTCCGCTATGATTGCGCTCTTTGTCCGTCTTGTGTTCAAGGAGAAGGGGTGGCGTTGGTTTAACATGTCGCTCTTGGCGGTCTTTATTCACGATACGAGCGATATCTTTAACGCCTGGGGAACCGGATATTTTGAACCGTTGTCTTCAGCGAGGCTGACGCTTGGGACAATTCCGATTGTAGATGTTGTGTTCTGGGCCATTATGCTGGGCGGCTATGTCACTGCCCGTATCGTCCGGAGAAGGCATGGCCGGTCGCCACATTATATTTACCGGATTGTCTGGGCGCTGATGATTGTTCATGCTGCTGCTCAAACCGGACAGGGGATGGCATTGCTCCATGAGACCAAAGGGCAATACGATGAAGCTGTGCTTGCCGCGGATTTTGTCCCTGGCGTGTTCACCGTAATCGGGAAGAAGGATAACTTGGTCACTCTGCAAAAAGGCTCGGTATGGACTGGACTTCAGACGGTAACAGAACTGCAGTCGCAGGAAGGCCGCAATTTAGAAGAGTTGTTCGAGCAAAATCCAAAAGCCCGCACACTCGTTGAATGGTCGCCTTTTGTAGTCGTTGTTGACGACGGGAAGAAGTTTGGCGTATTTGATCCGAGATTTTACCGTAATGATGCTTCATTTTTATATGAATATATCGATATTGATTAATGACATTAAATATCGTGCCTATAAGGTTCATTCATGCCTGGGCATAGTTGGTAATCCATTCCGAATTCATTGCTATTTGTAGGGTTGTATTGAATATTTACTTGGCTCCTGCGCCAGTCCTCATATGATGTCACCCGCATCCTTTAGGGAGCTGTATCATTTTTATATCGTTAATTATTAATGACATTAAATATATAGCTGTTCATTATCGCAAAAGGAGAGGATTGTGCATGAAACTGACAGAAATCAAGGCGTTAACGGATACGATTCGAGCCCATGTAAGCAAAGTCATCGTAGGAAAAGACGAGGTGGTGGACAAGCTGCTGATTGCACTCATGACCTCGGGCCATATTTTGCTGGAGGATGTTCCCGGCACAGGCAAAACTATGATTGCCAAGGCGGTCGCCAAATCGGTTCACTGTGATTTCAAGCGCATACAATTTACACCGGATCTGCTTCCTTCGGATCTGAGCGGCATCCAGTTTTTCAATCAGAAGGCTGGTGAGTTTGAATTCCGTACTGGTCCGTTGTTTACGAATATTTTGTTGGCGGATGAAATCAACCGGGCTACGCCAAGGACCCAATCGAGCTTGCTGGAGTGCATGGAGGAGCGGCAGGTGAGTGTGGACGGGCACACCTATAAGCTAAGCCGTCCGTTTCTGGTTATCGCTACCCAAAATCCGGTAGAGCATCAAGGAACCTTCCCGCTGCCGGAGGCGCAGCTTGACCGCTTCCTGTTCAAAATCCGGATGGGCTATCCTACGATTGAAGAAGGACTGCATATTCTAAAACGTTTTCAGACCGTCAACCCGCTGGATAATCTGGACAGCGTCGTGAATGCCGAGGATATCGTCCGTGCCCAGGAAAGTTATACCCAGGTTGCCGTACATGATGATCTGCTCCTGTATATGCTGCAGATTATTGAGAAGACGCGCCATCACGATGAACTCGCCGCAGGGATCAGCCCGCGCGGCAGCCAGGCGCTCCTGCGTGCCGTGCAGGCGCATGCGGTGCTCCAGGGACGCAGCTTTGCGACTCCGGATGATGTGAAGGCAATGGCCATCCCGGTGCTTGCACACCGCTTGATCCCTGCCGGCTTTCAGCATGACAGGAATCACTTCACTGAACAACTGATTAGCAGCCTGCTCCGTGAAATTGCTGTTCCCGCTGAAGCTGATCCTGCAAGACCGTAGGAGGCGCGTATGAACATTCATTGGATTATGTTGATGGCGCTGCTGGTTACCGTTGTCCAGTCGGTCATTTACACGTACTGGGGGCAGCGGCGGCTGTCGTACAGCCGCCGCTTTAGCACGGATCGCTGCTTTCAGGGGGACCAGATTGAGATGGTGGAGCAGATCGCCAATTACAAGCTGCTCCCGCTGCCCTGGCTGAAGGTAGAGTCTCTTCTCCATGCAGGCTTGCGCTTCGAGCGCCAATCCAATCTGGAGATCAGCGAAGGGCATTTTATGCAAAACCACAGAAGTCTGTTTAATCTGATGCCATACACCAAGATTACGCGCCGCCATAAAATGACTTGCACAAGGCGCGGCATCTATCGGATGGATGCCGTATCTCTGACATGCGGAGATGTGCTTGGCATCCGAAGTACCACCAACCGGATTCATGTGGGCTTCGAATTAAAGGTCTATCCGAAGCCGCTGCCGCTCTCCGGGCTGACATTACCTTCACAGAGCTGGCAGGGAGAACAAATCGTCAAGCGCTGGATTGTCGAGGATCCTTTCATGACAGCCGGTACCCGGGAGTACCGCTCCGGCGATTCCATGAAGGGGATCAACTGGAAAGCTACGGCCCGTACCGGGGCGCTTCAGGTACATAAGCGGGATTACACGGCAGATCATCGGCTGATGCTCGTCATTAATATTGAAGATCATGAGCAGATGTGGAATACGGTCAATGAGGAGCAACGTGTCGAATGGGCCATTTCCTATGCTGCCGGGGTAGCAAGCTATGCCGCCAGGCAGGGAATGGAGTTTGGTTTTCTCATTAATGCTTGTCAGCTTGACAAGCCCAAGGCTCCGGTCCGCCTTGAGCCGCAAGGCGGCCATCCTCAGCTTAACCGGCTGCTGGATACGATGGCGGGCCTGATAATTGAGCTGTCCATGCCGTTTGATGAACTGCTTCAGCAGGAAGCGGAAATCGTACAGCAGCGAATGGGCTATCTGGTCTTGTCCGCCTTTATGAGTGAAAAAATCAGTACCCAGGTTGAACGTCTCAGACGTGCGGGGCATGATGTTCAATGGCTGCCGCTACGAGAGGGGGGGGCCTATGGGCAGAATGTTTAAAGCCGCCTGGACCGCATCATGCCAGGGCTTTGCAGAAGTATTGCTGTACTTCCCGGTTCTTGTCATCATTCAGGCCTTTTTGCTGCATGGTTCGCGGTGGTCGCCGCTTTTATTGCTGCTGTTTCTTGGCCTTGGTTACGGAATTGGCAGCTATGCCAGCAGTCAGCTAAGGCTGAACCGCTTTTATCGGTTGCTGTTGTTTTGTATCCTTGGCAGCGCGGCACTCTCTTATGTTTTTTACGGAGCTGATGTGATCAGTTTTGTCGCTGGGGCCTTGCTTATTGGCATTGCCTTATATCGGGGCGCGGGAAGTGAGCTCGCAGCATGGAGGGACAGATTCCCGTTTTCCGCTTATTTGACGGGGTTGCTGTTGTACTTTTTTTCATCGGTGATATTCAATTTTGTCCAGGCCTTGCAGCCGTACACATCATTGCTGCTTTGGTGCGGCATCGGCGCCCTTGTCATCACACTATATGTCTCCAACAGTCAGATGCTGCTGCTGGAGACTGCGGGAGGAGAGGATTCAGCAGTTCCTGCTGGTGTCCGGAGGCATAACCGGCTTCAGGTCGGTCTGCTGCTCGCGGCTGTGCTGCTGCTGGCATTTTTACAGAGGCTGGATCAGGTTCTAATGTGGTTGAGGGATTGGATACGCACTTTGCTCGGGAACTCAGGGAAGCCTGAGCCGGAGCTGATAACAACACCTGAACAGACGCTGTTTGAGCCGATGTTCCCTGAAGAACAGAAGGAACCATCAGCACTGCTAATGCTGATGGAGAAGCTGCTCACCACGCTTATCTTTGCAGGACTGGTGTTATTATTTATTTGGCTGCTCTACCAGGGGTTGAAACGCGTGCCCGGCTTCGCCGCCATAATCCGCCGCTGGCTGTCCCGGCTGCTGAATCAGCAGAGTGGAAGCTTCGCTCATGACGGGTATGTGGATGAAGTAGAAACTGTTCTGGACTGGAATGGAAGAAAGAGAGACAAGGAGCGGCGAAACAGCGGCAAGCAAGGGAGAGAGCGCTGGCAGGAAAGCATGGATGCGAAAGATAAGGTTCGCTTCCTGTACCGGTCGTGGCTCCGTCAAAAAAGAAAACAGGGATATGAACCTCTCCTGCATCACACGCCAAGGGAGACACTGCATGACCTGCAAAAGACAGGGAAGGATGAACAGGGGGTTATTCACCCGTTGACCGATTTATATGAGCGTGCCCGTTATGGCAAGGATGAAATAAAATCCGAAGAAATCATGCGTATAAAAGAGAAAATGAAAGAATAATATAATTTAATGTTATTGATATTTCATGATATTAAATAAATACTGTCTCTGCTTCGATATTTAAATGAATATAGACGGGCAATGCATGTTCCCCGTTATGAAATCATTGGCAGGGTTTCCTCAGTTGAGCCTCTTTTATGCAGGACATTGCAGAAGAATGTCGAAAAAGTATAGAGATGAATTTTGGTAGAGAATAGCAAGCTCTGATTTGGAGAGTTAGCAGGTGCAAGAATGAAAAAATATCAGCTTGCTCTGACAGCCAGACTGAAGGAGCAATTGAATGTCTGGCTGTGGGATGAGCAATCGGATCCACATACGACTGTAACAAGCGGTGAATTGCACCGCTTTTTGCATACGGTACGCGGTACTTCAGGTACGATTGGATTAAACCGTATCTCCGAAGAGGCTGCTTCCCTGATGGATGCGCTCGAGGATGATCAGCGGGCCGAATGGCTGCGGTGGGAGTTGGAGCGTTTTTTGTCCGGTCTGATCTTGCTTGCGGAAGAAAAGCTTCTTGTTGACGAATCTTCTGTTACGTTGACAGCAGCGAATGCTCCTGCCAGCCTTAATGGAAAGCTGCTTCTTGTCGACGATGACGAAGATTTCCTGGCCTATCTTACAGAAGAACTGGGACGCAGAGGGTACACGGTAATTGCAACTGCTAATTCCGAGACGGCATTACATATTGTACATACGGACAAGCCAGATGCCATGGTACTGGATTTGCATATGCAGAGGAGCAGCGGAATCGATATTATGCTTGCCATACGAGAACAGGTCGCTGCGGCAGCAATTCCTATGCCCGTTATCATTATGAGTGCAGATACATTACCGTCTGTCCCCATACAGGCACTACGGCTTGGCGCCGATGATTTTATTGCAAAGCCGCTGCATACGGCTGAGCTCGCTGCCCGTCTTGAACGGCAGCTGGGACGGAAGCTGGTTGCTGAGAAGTTGCGGCTGTCTGATACCCTGACAGGAGTGTGGAGCCGCTCACAGCTCCCTGCGCTTTGCAGGACTGTCGACTCCGCCGCGGAACAGGCGGGGGATGACCGGATTCTTTTGATATTTCAGCTCGCAGGGCTGGAGCATATCAATCGGACACGGGGAGAAGAGGCCGGGAATGCAGCACTTATTGGTCTGGCGAACTGTCTGAATGAGGTGCTTCCAACAGATGGAATGGGAGAGGCCGTTATTCGTTACAGCGGAAGCCGTTTCGCCGTGCTGCTGCATGGAGCGGAAGCGACTACGCGCTTGTATACTTCGAAGGTGGGGCAGAGCCTTCCCGGTTTCTGGCCCGTGCGGGAGGACGGCGGTACGATTACCGTCGTGCATGCAGTGACAGACGTTGCGGCAAAAACAGCTGAGGAAGAGCTTTGCCGTTTATTGGAGCGCAGCCGGTCTGCAAAAAAAGTTGTAAGCCGTTATTTGGCTGAACAGCCGGATAGCGGTTGCATCATAGAATTTTGAACATCTTGGAGGGTAAAGGAAGTTATGAAGAAACTGCTGTTGGCAGAAGATGAACCGATATTGCGAATGCTGGTCGTCGATACGCTGGAGGATGAGGGCTATAGCATCGACGAGGCAAGCGACGGCGAGGAGGCTTATCAATATATTACATCGGGAGAATATGATCTCGTTATTCTCGATTATATGATGCCTAAGATGACAGGAATCGAAATTATTGAAAAGGTGAGGCAGCTTCCCGGCAAGGAGCAGGTCAAAATTCTGATGCTGTCGGCCAAGAGCCAGCAGGCAGAACAGGAGAAGGTACTGGCTGCAGGAGCGGACGGATTTATGTCCAAGCCGTTCAGCCCGCTCGATCTGATCGACAAAGTGGAGGAAATGCTCCGTGGCTAAATGGCAGCATTACTTACGGAAGCGGATTACCCGCCGCTTCAGCTCAATGCTGCTGCTGTCGCTGCTGCTTATTTTAGCAGGCGCAGTATTTGTTCTGTTAAGCACCATCCAGATTTTGCAGAAGTATGAGCTAAGGTCCAATGAAATTCGAACCAAACAGGAGCTCGTAGCGGAGATTGGCGATTATTCCAACGAGATTATTTTGCGCGCAAGGGGCTACTATGTCTATCTGAACCAGTTCGAATACAAGAAGATGTTTGAAGCCAAAAAAGGCCTCGAACAATCGATAGCGGACTTCAAACGGCTCGAATTCTCCGAAGACGAAGAGCGTCTCATTGCGGAAATTGAGAGTTTTTTCACCGACTATTTCGACAACCTGCTGCCTGGCGCGATAGCGCTGGCGGAAAAAGGGGATTATGAGGGCTTGCGCAAGTTCGTCCCATCCGGAGAAGAGAATCCGGTGAATGAACTGATGCTGTTCTCCAAAGAGTTTGAGCAAAATGTGCAGCATATTGCGGCCAATGCCAATGATAAGCTAATCCGTGATCTTTCATTTCAGGGTGTGCTGTTTATCATTTATGTATGTCTTGTTCTGCTGCTGTCGCTCTATATCAGCCGCCGTGTCGCAATAGATATCGGCCAGCCCTTGGGACAGCTTGCACAGCAGGCCAGCCAGTTCGGCCGGGGTCATGTTATTCATTTGGAAGATCTTGAACGGGAGGATGAGCTTGGTGAGCTTGCCCGTTCCTTTAATGACATGATGGTTCAGATTCAGGCGAAGGAAGAAGAATTGCTGGCACAGAACGAAGAATTGATTGCCCAGCAGGATGAGCTTCAGGCTCAACAGGAAGAGCTTCAGCAGGTCGTGGAGACGCTGGAGGAGAATGAGGTTTATCTGACCAACCGGAATGCTTTCATTCAGGCGCTGGCTAATACGCTGGACAAGCAGGAACTGCTTGACAGTATTATTAACAATCTGGTGCGGTTCAGCGACTTTGACAAGGGAATTCTTGTTCTGTTGAATACGAACAATGACTATGCGGCCAACGGCGTTTCTGCTGCTGCTGCCGACGGATTTATTCATTCAATCGGAGACAGCATGGTGGTGCGGGTCACCGAGACGCTGGAGCCATACAAGCTCGTTCGTGATGCATCCGACGGGGAGCGCGCTTACCATGAGCAGGACATTCAGGCTAGCGATTTGTATGTACCGATTGTCAATGGGCAGCAAGAGGTAATTGCAGTACTGCTGCTGACACGCATTGGCCGGACAATCACCAAGCATGAAGAGAGCGAAATTGTCAGCCTTGCCCGTCAAGTATCCCTGGCTCTGGATAAGCTGGAGATGTATGAGGAAACCGCGCGCCAGCGGCAGCTGACGCGTGATATGATCAACACGATCCAGGAAGGTATTCATTTCATGGATATGCAAGGGGAGACGCTGGAGGTCAATGATAAGATGGCGGACTTCTTTAGCTTCTTCCAGAAGGGGGACCAGCGCTCGCGATTCCCGCTTGATAAGCTGTTGGGAGAGCTTGAAGAGAACGTGACCAATACGAGCGGCCTGACCGCTTTTATCAAGAGCATCGTTGCCGGTGATGCGACAGCTTCCCCGAGCGTGCAGTATGAAATCAAGCAGCCCGTGCATCGTTATATGCAGCTTTACTATGAACCGCTGTATCGAGATGGTGTCCAGTTCGGCCTGCTGCTTGTCCACCGGGATATTACCAGAGAGTATGAGGTTGACCGGATGAAATCGGAGTTTGTAAGCACCGTCAGCCATGAGCTGCGCACGCCGCTGGCCAGTGTGCTTGGCTTTGCCGAGCTGCTGCTGCATCGCGAGCTGAAGCCGGAGCGCCAGCGGAAATATATTCATACGATCCATCAGGAAGCCAGACGATTAACGACATTAATTAATGACTTCCTCGACTTGCAGCGGATGGAATCCGGCAAGCAGACCTATATTGTAGAGCCGGTTGAACTGACACCTCTAATCCGCGAGGTGGTCGAGATCCAGCGGATGGGCAATGAAAAGCACAGGTTTCAGATGCATTTGAATAATGAAGCGTGCACGGTGCTCGGCGATCAGGATAAGCTGCGCCAGGTGCTGACGAATCTGATCAGCAATGCGGTGAAATATTCGCCGGAAGGCGGCGAAATCGGTATTAACTGCAATGTTATTCGCGGCAAGGCTATCCTGGATATTAAGGATGAGGGCCTGGGTATCCCGGAGGATGCGCTGCCAAAGCTGTTTAATAAATTTTACCGGGTGGACAACTCGGACCGCAGGGAAATCGGGGGGACAGGCCTTGGCCTTGCTATCGTCAAAGAGATTATCAACCAGCATAAAGGCGACATTACGGTTGTCTCTGAACAGGGCAAGGGCAGTACCTTTACAATTACAATGCCGTTGCATGTGCAGGAGGAGCATCCTGCCGATCTGGAGACAGCCGGCCTGATCCGGGATTCCGCTCCAACTGTTATGGTGGTGGAAAATGACCATAATCTCTCCCACATGCTTCGCGACGAGCTGCTTACGAGCGGTTATCGTGTGGAGCTGTTCACAGAGGGGCGACATGCTATTGAACAAATTCAGCAGATCAAGCCCGATGTTGTTGTTCTGGACCTGATGCTGGAATCAGGGACAAACGGCTGGGACGTGATCGAGCATATGAAGAAATCCGATCTGCTGATCAATACGCCGATTATCATTTCCAGTGCATTCGAGGAAAAGGACAAAGCGTCCCAATGGGGAATCCGCGACTTCCTTATCAAGCCTTATCTGCCAGGCATGCTGTCCGCCGCTGTACAGCGTGCGCTATCCAAATAACATGTTTCATTAAGGGCGATTTTGGGTAATGGTACCCAAAGCGCCCTTTCTTCAAACGGCAATACAGTCGGTACCACATCGTAATAACTATGTTTTACCTTAAGTCGGCAGCACCTGATAATCAGAGGGTGGCTCCCGGCAAAACTTGTCTGCGGAAGAGCTATTCCGCATTACAGGATATGAAGGAGACTTGGCAATGAATCGCTTTAAAAAGCGGCTCGGGAAGCTTCGGGAGCAGGACCCGAAGCTGCTGATTGCTGCATTTATAGGTTTGCATGCTGTATTTTTGTTTATTTGGCTGGAGACCGGACTTACGATGTTTACCGGTCTTGGTTACACAGCTGATTTTGTCCTGTTGATCGCTGTGGCTGCCGCCGGAAATGTGCTCGTATTTACCATTATGTTTGTAGTTTGCTTTTTACTAGTACAGCTTCCCTGGAGGCTCCCTATATATTTTATTGGAAGTATCGTAAGTATCTTTGCTGTGTTTCCGCAAATTTTTACATTTTTTAATATGAACTGGCCGGGAGCATTTATTCTGACAGCGGCTTTGGCTATATTTGGAATACTGGGAGGGTGCTTCATCTATCTGCTGCTGATCCCAATTAAGCGGATAGCGCCGCGCACAGTGACTTTAACTCTGGGTCCGTTGGTGCTGCTGGTGCTCTCATTGGGAGTTATCCATTACGGGGGGCTGCAGGCGAACGGCGCTGTCCCGGCACTCGTAAATTGGGAGCCGGCTCAAGATGAGTCTGCCGCTGACTCGGCGCATCCTGATCCCCAGCTTGTTCCGCCTGTCACGGAAGGCAGCTATAAGGTGAGGACGTTCACCTACGGGAGTGGAAATGACGCCAGAAGAAGCGAATTTGGACGAAATGCGGACTGGATCTCAACGACGGCTGATGCTTCTGCTTTCATTAAAGACTGGAGCAGGCTGAGAACTGTTTATTGGGGATTCGATGAAAAGGGGCTCCCGATCAACGGCAGAGTCTGGATGCCGGAAGGGGATGGGCCATTCCCGCTTGTCCTGGTCGTGCATGGGAACCATAATATGGAGGATTTCTCCGATGACGGATATGCGTATTTGGGGGAATTGCTGGCAAGCAGAGGTTTCATAACCGTATCCATCGATGAGAATTTCGCAAATTATTCAATGGTGTCCGGTATTCCTTCCGAAGATTATGCCCTTAGAGCATGGATGATGATTAAGCATTTGAAGCAGTTGGACGAGTGGAGCGATGACCGGAATCATACCTTATACAATAAGATTAATTTTGATGATATCGCACTGATTGGCCATTCCCGCGGCGGACAGGCCGCAGTGTTGGCGGCCGGATTCGATGATTATTATGAGCGGGCCG
Organism: Paenibacillus pinihumi DSM 23905 = JCM 16419; assembly: GCF_000422505.1. GTDB lineage: Bacteria > Bacillota > Bacilli > Paenibacillales > Paenibacillaceae > Paenibacillus_D > Paenibacillus_D pinihumi. Next base: position 57,216 of record NZ_KE383868.1, read on the forward strand.
GACGGAAGGACGTGCTGACCGGTATTCAGTACTCGATCAAGACGATTATTGCGATTGCTCCGACTGACAAAAAGCTCGAGAAGAGCTATCCTGATCTTAAAAATGTTAATTATTTTGTTATTCAAGGCGCCTATGATTCCGATGTCAGCACCTTTGACGGCGACCGCCAGTATGACCGTGTAACGTTCGAGCCGAGTGAAGTGGATCAAGGGTTCTATATGAAAGCTTCATTATATGTGGAGCAGGCCAATCACGGCCAGTTCAATACAAGCTGGGGCAAGCATGATATCAAGCTGCCTTTCCGCATGCTGATGAACACGAATTCGATTATGGCGGGAGAGGAACAGCGACTGATTGCCAAAGCGTACATTGCCGCATTTTTGGAGGCGACAATTCACGGCCGCAAGGAATATATTCCGATGTTTAAGGACTGGCGAAAGATTACCGGTGTGCTGCCGCAAACCAATTATTTAAGCCGGTATGATGACTCTGAAATGCTGCCGCTCGCAGATTATGAGGAGGATGAGAATCAGGAGACGACGACTTTGAAGAAGGGCAGTCTGGAGGCTGCGAATCTGATGGAATGGGACGAGGAAAACAAGAAGAACCGGGTGAACGGCTCGCGGCTGAACCGGGCCGTCAGGCTGACTTGGGAGCAGGGGAAGGGAAGATATAGTCTTGAGATCCCCAAGAGCACGGCTGAGAGGCTGAACAGCGCTTCAGAATTTGTGTTTTCCTTGGCACGAGATCCCGGGGCAGCTTCCGATGAACCGGAGGAGCTTGATCTGTCCATACAAGTAACCTTGCAGGACGGGACAATGATCAAGCAGCCGCTGAGCAACTTCAAAGCTATACAGCCGGTCTTGATCAGCCAGTATCTTAACGTGACACTGCTTGAGCCGTTTATTCGCAACGGGAAGCTAAGTCCATCGGCCGAGTCCGTCTATCAGGATTTCTTCATTCCTCTGAACGGGTTTGATCGGGGAGACGGACAAAGTCTTGATGTCAAACAAATCCGGAAAATTGATTTTATATTCGATCAGACGCCGTCCGGCACGATTTGGCTGGATGATATACGGCTTGATCAGTTATAGAGGACAAAATTTACGAAATTCGGCTAGGGTTAAATGGGTCATGGGTCATCTGAAGCTGGAAAAAGCCTCTGTCACTGCCGGAATGGAATGCTCCATTCCGGCGGCGGCAGAGGCTTTGCTTATTTCCGGGGACTTAATCCTTGAGATGGTCAATCGCTTCAGCCATCGTCCGGTCAGTCAGGTGTGCGTAGATTTGGGTTGTCTCCGGGGAAGAATGGCCAAGCTGTTCCTGGGTTTTGTAAATATCATTGCGCAAATAGTAATCGGTAGCAAAGGAATGCCTCAGCTTGTGAACGGACAGGTAAGGCTTGCCGAAGCGCTTCGCATATTTGATGACCATTTCCTGAATGGCCCGCTTCGTCATGCGGGAGCCCTCCGTTTTGCCGTTGGCGATAGCGAGGAACAATGCTTTCTCCCGTTTTAGCGGACGATACTCCCGCTCACGCAGAGCGAAATATTCATTCAGGTCATCAACAGCCTCCTGACGGAAATAGACTGGAGTCTTGAAGGTGTCGTCATTGGCTCCCTTGCGGTATACGTAAGCGAGCTTCTTCTTCAGGTCAATATCGTCGATGTTCAAATTAACGACCTCGGATACACGCAGGCCTGAATTCAGAATCAGAATAATGATGCAGGCGTCTCGTACCTTATTTTTCTCATAGGAGTAAAGCGCCTGCTTGTTCTTTTCTACGTCAATCGGATATTGGCTCTTTATGTAATGAATAAACTCATAAATTTCCTCTTCCTGCAGCAGCTTGCCTTCGAGCTTGGACGCTGTATCCTTGGGCTTATGGGTCCGCTTGATCGAGACCTTGGCCATCACATTGCGTTTGAGCAGCGGGTAAAACTGTTCATCCTCGGCAATCTGGCTTAAATAATGGAACAGCGAGCGCAGTGAGGAGAGCTTGCGGGATATCGTAGTCCGGTTGTTTGTCTCCGGCTTGAACGTTGACAGAAACATTTTATAATGATCAATGCTGTCCATGTGCAGCTTCTCCAAATCCTCCAGCGGAATTTCTTTGAACGTGGTTGCCGCGGTCAAGCCTTCCGCTATGAGCCAGCCCATGAAGGTCTCATAATCACGGACATATTCAAGCAGGGAGGACGGGGACAAATCGGGCAGCTTGTAGTTAATAAATTTCTCCACATACCAGGGCATTGCCGGGGTTCGCTTGTCGAGCTCTATGCGGTCCTTTACTTTCAAAATGTTCAAGTTGGCTCACCTCTATCCTCTATTGTAGCAAGCACCGCCTATGGCTGTATACCCTGACATTACCAAGCCATCTTAGGGGAGTTATCTAGTATAATGGGACATGAGCGCCTTTAAAGCGCGGATAACGCTTTCATACATAGGAGGGAATTCGATTGGAAAGGAAGATTCCGACCAAGGAGGAACTGCTCGTCATTCTGGAGCAAATCAAGCAGGAAACCGGACAAGGGAGCAAAAGAAATAGCTTGTAGAAGCTCTGCTTGAAAACATTTGGACGCCATATTAGAGGTTTAACAGCCAATAATTGAAGGGCAGCCTTGGAAAAAAGAAAAACAGTGCCTGTTTGTACCGGGATGCTCCCGGGTAATAGTAGACAGGCGCTGTTTTTTTATAAAAAAAATTGTGACGGAATTGCAACCTTTGGCGCATCTGTTCCGTCTTATTATTTAGAAACAAAAAACCACCTGGGAAGAGGTGGTCGCGGGGATGATGAGTGTTCTTGCGGGTTTAAGCGTGGAGTGTGGCTCATTGATATAATTGCAGTTATGTCAATGAACTAAAGCACTCTGCGTGCAGTAACATATTTATTTTTCCAGTAGCTGTTATTGATATCTGTAATGGTTACGCCCTGACTAGTGGAAGCATGGATCATTTTGTTGTCACCTATGTAGATCGCAACGTGGCTTATGCTTTTTCCGTTTGTATTGAAGAACATGAGGTCACCGCGGCTCAAGGAGCTTTTGCTGACTTTTTCGCCAATTCCTGCTTGGTCGGAAGACGTGCGGGGCAGAGAAATATCACTTTGATTGAATACGTATTGTACAAAGGAAGAACAGTCGAATGAACTGGTCGTTCCGGAAGAACCATATCTATATGGGGTTCCCAAGAGATCTTTTCCAGCTGAAATGATTTCAGTAGCTTCGGACGTAGCGGCGCTGACTTGATTGGACGGACCAAAAGCCAAAGCAGAGAGTCCGATGGATGTGCACAAGCATGTCATGATAAGTTTACGGTAAAATTTTTGTTTAAACATATTCCCGGTTTTTCCCTCCGTTTGTTGTCGAAGTATGAAGACTTCACTTGTTTCGTGGAGCCAAGAATAACTATACCACAGATTTTTTTAACAATTATTTACAGTAAGAGTGAAAAGGCTATCCCTTCAACGATCCTCCGCGTTTATGAGATTACCATGAAAAAATTCTAATTTTTAAACCTGGCATAAAGACAGGATTCTCATAATAAAGCTGCAAGGGGAACGGAATTGTTTGGCTTTGAATTATTAGTTTACATAATATATATTACGTTTACTTATTTCCGTTCATTTTGAATCGTGATGATTCGCTATTGGCGTGGCTGCTTATTATAGAAGGAAGAGGATTTATTTCACTCTTACTGGACAATGGCTTTGCTGTACATGCCCTGTGTGATTGCATATTTCATACTGAACATCAGAGGAGGATTTGTACTGTCTTTTGTAATTAAAAATGGGGAAGGATAATGGGAGTGAATGGCAAGCATTTTGTAGCTAGCGTTGAGGATGGGACGTGGATTGCTGCCCGGGCTCAAAGGAGTCATTTAAAGTGGACGGAAGCTATTGAAAGTATACATATTATATATTATGTAAACCTAAATTCTATCAACACCAGTCATCACTATATTGTAAATCTATTTTTATAAATTGATTTACAATGTTATCCTTTTTTTATATAGTGAAGTGGCAAGACTATGAAAATTGGGGGAATAGAATGGTATTTGTTCAGATGACGCAGCAAGACCTGAATTCAATGGAAGACGAAAGATTGGCATGGACTTGTATCGAACCTGCTCTTATGGAGGTCAGGGGCAAGAGTGAAACGGTAAAAGCAGCGGTAGTTCAACGTCTTCATGCTGCACAGCGTGCAATTTTCATGTTCCGGGTTATGTATGATCATGCCAAAGGTTCAGCAGGAGAATACTATGGTTGGCTTTCGATTCTAAAAAAACAGGAAGGCTATTGGTCTGGCGTCATAAGCGGTTTGCAATTTTTTGAGGATACGGAAATGCAGGAGCACCTTGAGGAGTCAATTCGGGTCATTGAAGTGCAGAATCGAAGAAAAGGCCGGCAGTGGGAGGACAATGTGCTTACTGATCTTGACCGTGAACCTGAACTCAAGAGAGGCATGGAGCAGCAATATGGGCTGTTCAAAAAGCTTGCGGATGCAAGTATTGCGAGAATTGCTGCCTATATAAGACGCAGCCCGGAACTTTTTATCCAACTGGAACATGCGGACGAAAAGCCGCTTGATGGATACCGCTAATTAATAGATTCATCTTATCTTTTTCGTGCTGTCCCTGCTCAGGGGCAGCACGATTTTATTTTGATTCCTGAAGATTTATAGATCTACATAATCACTAACGTCCCGTTCTTTTTTCATAATACGGCTCAGATAGTTGTCTTTTGTGATTTTGGTGCTGGAATGGTCCAACGTCTCCGATATCCAGTCAAGTGGAGCGCCCTTGGCGTAGGCCGTCTGTGTAAAGTAATGCCTCAAATAATGGGGTGTAATGCGATTGCCATGGATTGTCGTTAGTCCGGCTTCGGCCATGCACTGAGACAGGGAGGTGGACAGGCTCGATAAGGAATAATGCTTATGATGGCGGTTTGGGTAAAACGGCGAGCTGTCCTTGCCATTCACTTCCGTACACATGCCGAGCCTGCGGCGGTATTCCAGCAACGCTTCGAGTGCGTAATCCTTAATATGGGCATGGCGCAGCTTGTCCCGTTTGGTCTTTGTCCGCAAGTAGTATCGTTTGCGGCGCGGATCATAGTAGAGATCACCCCAACACGGGGCAATAACCTCATTCAGGCGCAGTCCGCTTGTCGCCAGAATCAACAGCAATGCTTTTATCTTCGGATTATCCTCATAATATGCAATCGCCTGCCGCAAATCTGTTTCTTCTATATCATGGTCGGGAATCTCCGCACGGTTTTTATGAACAGGGCGCAGACCCCGCGCAATATTTTTGCTCAAATAATTTTCCTCATAACACCACTTCAAAAAAGACTGCACAATGACAACCTTCTTTCCTAGCGTGCTGCTCTTCTTCGTCCGCTGTTCCAAATGAGACTGGAACAACTCCATATCCATACGGGTAAGCTCCCGTATATCCGCTTTGCCAAGCTCGGTTACATAACGAAGCAGAACCAGCAGCTCCCGCAAATATTCTTTTTTCGTACTGGCCTTGCGCCGCTTATCCCGGTTGTGAACATATAAGTACATCATCCCCAGATTGGAAATAGGGGAGAAGTTATAATTGCCCTGTTCATCTTCATCGGCAGAAATGATCTTCATGACGCTCTGAACATGCGTATCTTCCAGCATAAAGGGAAGCAGCGCCGCAGTGGGAAGGGAATGGACGGATGCGGAGCCATCAACTAAATAGGAGACATCTTGTCCCGGTATTAAATTGCTCACCACTAGTTCATCTCCATTCATGGTTAGACTGAATTATATATTTCTAAATAAAACTTCTATTCCTAAGTATATATAAAAACAAAACAAATGGACAGATACATAACATAATTATACCAATTGATAACCTGTTTAAAAAGCTAATAAGACACAAGAAATGCATAAAGGAGGATCGATCTAAAATAACAGTACAATCTTTTAGATTGAACTTAATAATCTTAATTACGATAAAATTATAAAACTGAATTCGAATTTTGAGTTCAAATTAATATTAAAATTAATAAAGAAAATTGATATTCTAATCTTTATAAAATGCGATTGGAATTGTATAATAGATTGATCACATCTATAAAATGACTCTGATTTTGAAACGAAATGATGCTCATTAAAGAAAGGCGAAGATACAGATGATAACCGGACCGCATAGCGAATATCTGGACGTCACCCAGGCCGCTGAAGCACTGGGCATAACTCCGACATCTTTATATAAAATTATTAATCATACTGATCCGTCCAAACGGCTGGAGCCTGTTAACCGGACAACCCATCGCGGTGATGGGGGATATCGTTTTCGATCCGGGGACGTAGAGCAGTTAAAGGGGCACTATACGAAACAAGATCTTACCTCAGCAGAGGCCGCAAAAAAGATTGGCCGTTCGACCACCTTTATTCATAAGCTGCTGCATGAAGGGAGCCTGGCCTTTTATGAGGGAGAGTACCGGGGCAAGCGGACATATTTTATAGAAGAAACAGAATTGGAACGGTATGTGCAGGAGAACCCGGATGCGGGCAAGTACGAGACCATTTACGACAAGAAAACCGGGCTGTTCCTTTATCAGCCGTTTGTGAAGGAAGACAGGAAGGCCCGGTTAATGGAGCTGAAGCGGGTCAGCAATCGTCAGGTGGAGGCGATCTTGCAAACGGAAGACAATGAACGTCTTCTATATAAGGAAGCTGTGGCAGACGGCTGGCATCCGGAGCTTCATATTTCAGACCGCAAGCTGAATACCGCCTATGGCTATGCCTTGTTCAAATTTCCTGTTCCGCGCGGCATTGACTCCTTCATTTATACGATGATTGAAGAGATGTTCAAGCAGATCGGGCCTTCCAATATGCGTGTACACGCCGGGCAGGACTTGACGGTGGAGGTGCGTAAGTCAGTGCTGAAGGGGATTTTGCCCGAGACACATCCGGATTTTATTGATAAGCTCCGGCTGTTTTTACGGACGGGAGAAATCATTGTCAAGTATGATGGTGTACTCATTGATACCGGACTTTCGCCGATCACCGTCTATTTGCCGGATGCCAAGAAGCAGACCTTGCTGCGCCTGGCAGAGAGGGAGAACCAGTCCGTGCAGGAATGGCTCGAAGAGAAGCTTGAGCGCTTTTTTCAATAAATATCTCCTGAGATCATTAGCTGATTGAAGCTGAATTAGCAGTATGGAGCATCAAGCGGCATAAATTAATTATTTACCGATCATTCTATAAATGGTATGGTTATGTAAAGGAGGGGCTCGCATGGCAAGAAGCAAAGAATTTGAAGAAAGTGAAGTGCTGCATAAGGCTATGCACCTGTTCTGGGAACAAGGTTACGAGAAGACATCCATGGCTGACCTTGTCGAGCATATGGGCATTCACCGCAGAAGCTTATATGATACCTTTGGGGACAAGCATGCCTTATATATGCAAGCGATGAACAGGTATGCCCAAATTACAAATACAACACTTGAGCATGGGGTTAAGCGAAGTGAAACGGCAAGAGAGGCAATCCAGTTTATTTTTGATCTCATGATTGAAGGCATGGATAATGGCCCTGCAGGATGCTTATACGTTAATGCAGCCGTTGAGCTGGGATTGCGGGATAACGAAGCCAATGCAATCACGACCGAAGGATTTATCCAGGCTGAGCAGATGCTGGCGAAAATTATTCAGCAGGGTCAGGAGGCAGGTGAGTTTGTCAGCAGCCGCAATGCGGATGAGCTTGCTGAATCACTCCATAATGCCTTGATCGGAATACGGGTATGGAAGCGGGCTACTCCGGATATGGACAAGCTTCGCCGCATTGCAAAGCTGTCCATGGAGATTTTGGACCGGTAACGTTACGAGCTATTGCTTTCATAAAACGTTTAAAAGTAATGAAGAAGGGTTGCAGCCAGGCAGGCTGCAACCCTTCTTATTGTAGTGTCTATTTACGAGGGATATGGTTATAGAAGCCGAGCCACAGGCTGCCTTTATTATTGCTCTGTGGCCGCTAGCTTTGGGAGGATACAATACTTCCCATGGCCAAAAGCATGATCAATACAAGAATGGATATCCACGCCACCAGTTTTTTGGGCTCAGTATCGAAAACTAGCTTCCAACGCTTTTTCATTATGCGAGCTCCCCGGAAAAGAAATAGTCAAATAGAGTCCATAGTTCCGTATTTCTAATGTTGATTAAGACAGCTTTCATAGCTTGTTAAAAAGGAAATCTGCGTGTATGGATGACGTAGTTATGCTCGCCAGCCCAAGTCTCCAGGCCGTCCCAGAAGGCTTCGCAAGCCGCAACAGTTTGTGACGGATTATCCAATCTGCCGGACATGACAAGCTCTGCAAGCTGATCAAAGCCTGTTGGCCGATCCGGCATCGCCAACGCTTCCGCCATAACCAATGCACCGGTTGTAAAAAGCTTACGGTTATGGAGTCCGATCAGCATGGCCCCATAGTGGGACATTTTCATCGCCAAATATGGTATATATGCAAAGTTGCCTTGCAATTCGGCATTTCTTAATTTGCCGGCCAGCTCCATCACTTCTCCAACCAAGACCTCATCAATAGCGGACTTAAAGTCAGCAGGGGAGGGGGTTTCAGCTTTTAGCCTCAGGCGCGGGAAAAAATGTTCAGGATCATACAAGCTGAGCACCTGAAAGTACGGGCCGTGTGTGAGCGGCCAGTCGCCCTCAACAAGAGCCGCCTCATGAAGCAGTGTATCTGCTGTCCGTACATCGACTTCTGCTTTCCATGATCCCATTGACCATTCATAGCAGCACTCCACTGTTGCTGCATTACCGTCCCTTAATACACAAAATATTTCAATGTCCGAGTAGGGTGCATCCGTGCCTCTTGCCATAGAGCCGTAGACTCCGATTGCGAGCAGTTGATCACCATAAGCCTTATGCAGACGTTGCGCAATGATATCGCAGTTTGCGAGTCTTTCATCACGTGTCATTTTTGCGGGTCCATTTCTATTCATTTTCATCTCTCCCTAAGTTTTTTATGTCAATCAGAGAATGAAAAGAAATGGGGGGCCACGGGCTTAACGAGGCACTTTTATCTTTGGCATTTTATCGTACTCCCTTATCATCGTTTGATTCCTTATCTAATCTAAATTGTATGTTATCGCTATTTTAAAATCAATGAAAGGAGAGAAGCAGGATAATTAAAAAGTTATGCATCATGATATTAGTTAACTTAATAAATATTATGTTAACTAATATCAAAATAGATAAATTATCTAGACAGCGAGAAGACTCTTCTTGATATCAGATAATGTAAATTACTCAGTATTCAAGAACAAAGGCCACATTCTGCCATCCTGCACCCACCGTCCAGAACAGAACTTTATCACCCCGTTTGATTTGGCCGGTTGTCACGGCTTTATGAAAAGCAATGAAGGGACTGCTTGTGGAGGTGTAGCCGAATTCATCACCAATGTAAACAGCAGCATCGCTGCTGATCCCGATGTTTTTAGCTACACGCCTGAGGCTGGGAAGCGACAATTGTGAAAATCAATACAGACGCAAGTGATAGTCCGGCAAGCTGGGGGAGCTCATCATGGTAGATGATGCCTTCAGCATCTCGCTTCTCAATCGAGCTTCTGTCGAGACCGTTAAGATAGTACCCCAGATTTTCGCGCAAATCGCCCATTACGGAAATGGTTCTGGAAGTCAGAATTTTGCCAATAAACGTAGGGTCAGTGTCAAACTGAATCAGTGTTATGGGATGATTTTCGCGCTCAGGCGGGAGCCAAGCACAATAAATAAGTCGCTAATTAAATGATGATACAAGGAGGTGTACATACATTGGATGCACTTAATAATGTTATTATTGAAGAAACAGCAGTGAAAAATCTGAAAACGGTTACTTCAGATGTTATAGAAAGTTATAACCTTAGCAAAACCAATTATTTGAGCTCCTTAAAATGGAACAAGATCCAGAGCTGAAAAGAATGTATTTTGAACAGATTAAGAGAATTGATGATGATCTGTGCGATGCTTTTAGGGGGAAACCCCGGAGTAAAAACTGTTCTCTCATTGCCGCCCAATAACCATGTTTGAGCTGGTAAGTAAAATGCCCTAATTCTCTTGGGATTTGTTGGATGAAATAAATAAGGAATGTGGAGCCTCAGGAGCAGTTTTAAGCCCTTGGGGCTTTTTTGCGTTCAGTTGATGGATGGGGGGGGGAGGCGGGAATGAGGTGCTGTGGTGTCCAGAATGCATGTTCGGACTCCTGCCTAACCGAAAACCAACTTAACACAAGAAAAAGAAAGCTTTTTAGTTGCAAGCGGCCTTAGGGTAGTGCTCTTTAATTTTGAAGTCTCTTATGTCGTGCGACGATCGAAGAAAATAAAATAATCATTAGAGCTGATGTAAAAGGAATGAAATCGGTTTGATAAAGTATCCAGTCAACAATAGCTCCAACAAGAACAATGGATAAAACGAAAATGCTACTCATATAATTTGGCCGTTTAGCTTTTTTGAAAATCATGCGAATAATCAGTACAGCTATAATAGCATAAAAGCCTATAAGTGCAAAAATACATAATAATGCAATCGCCAAGGTGGACATATTTTACGCACTCCTTCAATGGTTCATTTGACATCTAGCTGTTCTTTGTTACCTCATAGTAGGGGACTAATAACCAATGTAAGTTCAAGGTTACCCCTTTGGAATTGTTATGATGTTCTAAGCTATTAGCTACTAAAAATGCACCAAGTGAAACTAAAGCGCCAGCAGCAGTAGCGGCCCGGATTTGGGGTCCTCCAACAAGATTAATCAGCAATCCGGCAAGGGTAGCTTCTGTGGCAAAACCAGCAGAGACTTGTTTTAGAGCATAGATGAGTTGATTCACTCATTGTAAGTGCTACACCCCACCAGTAAGTGCCGAAACTTGCCATTGGTGTAAGGATGCCACTTGTAGGGGTAGGAGGAGTGAAATTACTGTCTGGTACAACAATTCTTTTGTCGAGATCAATTACAGAGGCACCAGCTTGAATTGAACTATTTAAACTTTCAATCCCGCTTTCAACTAAGGCATAAGTTTCCGAGGATACTAAATCTTTACCTGCTTCATCAAGGCTCAATCTTCCATTAGTTACAGAGATGAAAGGCTCCAGTGTTTGAGATTCACTAATAGCATTATGCTGGATACTCTGAGCTAATTCTATTGACAAAATTTTGTCTGGAGGCACGTTATTTGATGCTAAAGCAAGTGAGACTGATCCCAAAGCTAAAACTAATGATAACACACCAACCAACAAACTTTTTTTCATTACATTAATACTGGTTTATTTTTGGTACTCATAAAATATTCAATAAAATCGAAATAATTCCTTCTTATTTCCAAAAATTGATACCAAATTCCTAATTTCGAATTTGAGTCAGAAGACCTTCGATTGCTCTTTTATTGCAAACCAACGTAACACAAGGAGCTGATAGATTTGGGCATGACAATCAGAGATGAAATGATGAGGCAAGCACTTGCGCAAGCTGTTACTTCAGAGCTGGAGCTGCGCAGAATATTCTTTCCAAAGGGTGTCCATTCCCCAGCGCCGCCCGTATTCACTGAGGTACTGACCGATGAGGAGAAGCTGGAGAGGATGAAGGCCATGATCCCCACGGCTATTATGTAGGAACGGCGATTGTATGTATTAGGTGATTTTTTAAACCCTCTGTAGTCCCAAACCCCAATCAGCAACCAACAACATTATGTAAGCGAAGCCGTCTGCTACTTGCTTTAATATTTTCGTTACCCAAAATAAGGAGCTGAAAATGAATATAGTTATTATTGTAAACGTGTTAAAAAATAGTAATATAGAAGGGATTTTAATTGAATTAAGATCCATTGAAATTGATAGAATAACGTTTGAAATTAATGCAATAAGCGACACCCCTGCAATTGTGAAGAAGCTGCTTATATTGCTGAGTTTCTGTGAAGCAGTACCAGTATGTGGCTGGGAGATCGAAATGCATTTCCCTTACGGGTGAAGGATTTGAGGATTTTGGATAATGGCTTATAACCAACAGAAAAAGCTGCTTCAGGCGGACGATAAGAGTTTCGTCACAAGGAAGCAGCTTTAGAAGTGAACCGGATGATGATCCGTTTATTTTTTTGTTGTGCGTTCCCGCGAATCTTTTAAAATAACATTTGGAACGAACCGAATATAGATCAATTCTCCAGCCAGCTCTACAATCGTCTGGGTGACGATAATCGCTGCAACAAGTGTGCTCCAATTATCCGGCAACGATAGCGCAAGCGGCAGCACAACCAATGAATTGCGTGTCCCGCCGCTGAAAATAACTGCACGGCCGGATTCAACATCCAGCCGGAACCATTTTACAATCAGACGCCCGATAAAAGGCATAATCGCCATAAAAGCGATATAGACCGGAATTACCTTGATAATAAGTTCTATATGATCGGACAACTTGCCAATCTGCGACGTTACCACTACAAACAACGTCAGTGCCATTAAGGGTACCGGAATCCATGCGGAGAAATCCAGCAACGCTTGCCCGGAGGGCGCTTTTCTCGAAATAAGCTGAATCATAACGGCAATTATAAGCGGCAGCAGGATTATGATTACAAACGCCTCAATAAATGGCCCCGGGTTAACGATTTCCGCAGCACTTTTCCCCATAAACAGCCATAAATAGAGCGGCAGCAAAATCATTTGTGTAATGAACAGCACTGGCGTAGACATTAGCATGAGCTTTTCGTTGCCCCGGCCTAAGTATGTAAATACAATAACATAATCAATGCACGGAGCCAGCAGCACCAGATAAACCCCCAGCAAGACAGGAGGGTGGTCCGGCAAAAACTGTGACAGCACCCAGACAACGGCTGGAACTGCAACATAGTTGACGGTCAGAATTGCCCAGATAAAGCGTAAATTCCGGAAGGATTCTTTAATCGTTACGAAAGGAATTTGAGTGAACATTCCATACATTAAAATCGCAATAATAACGGAAATCAAAATGCTATTGTCCAGTTTTGCCGTTAAACCAGGTGCGAACAGCCCAAGCGCTGCCGAGATAATCAATATGACGGCGTATAGCCCGGCCTGATGCTGCTCAAGCTTTTCTCTGCTAAACATGTATCTGTAAATCCCCTTTGTCATTTATCTGAAAATAGTACAGCGAAGTCTCTTAGTTGAGTAATCTTTCATTTCGTGCATGTTTTAGCGTAAACGCTAGAACAGAATTTGTCAAAAGGAGCGGAGATGATTTGAGTAGAGAAATATGAGAAGGATACGAATTTAAGACGGAGAGAGCTAAAACGCGATTTTGGTTAACTTAATTTATGTTATGTAAACTTTATTGCATTAAAAACCATTGCTGCCTGGAACGGGTAATACCGTGCTGCTGCAATGGTTTTTGTATTATTGTTCAAGCTGCTGGCGGTGAAACCGCATATAGGCCATAATGACGACACCGCCTAGCAAAATAGCAGGTATCCAAATCATAAAAGATAACTGTAAATTAAAGGTCAGAGCGCCTGCAATCGCACCAATCAGATAGACCGCTAATGCAGTCACACGAAGAATAGACTCTCCAGTCATAACAGCATAGGGTAATGCTTGGTCTAGTCGGCGTTTCCTAAGATGGCGCAGCACTGCAACGGTATCCTCCACCATGTGGGTCAGCGTGCTCGTCAGAACTGTTGTAGTAATGCTGGCAATTGACAGCTTGCGGGCCGCCGTTGTCTGCAAGCCCATAGCGCAGCTTAGCAATGCAATAAGTGCGTAGACCGTAAGACCTTCTGCACCAATCAGGCGGAACACGATGCTGAAGGCAAGCAAAATCATACATTCCAAGGTCAAAATCATTGTAACTTTACGTGCCCAAAACTCCTTTTTGCTTCCCGTCCCTATAATTACAGCACCAGCCACATTACCCGCCATGAAGCCGATCAGAGCAACAAGGGCCCGCAGTACGGCCAACTCTTGAGATTGTCCGATAGCCATTCCAAGAAGCACGATGTTGCCTGTCATATTGGCTGTAAATACGTGACCCAGCTCAAGGAATCCGATTACATCTACAATCCCGGCCGTCAGACATAACATTAACAGCAAAAAATTGCGCCAAGCTCCTTGAGACAATGTCATTTTCCTCCTTCATCTATACAAAAATCTAATTGTTGTTCAGCTTGCAGAATTATCGCCTAAAAAAGAAAGTCTGGCGTACCGATACGGAAGTAATTACCTTTTAATTGTAGCTTGTTTTGGAATGGAAATAAACGAAAAGGATTGAAAATAAATCACGGTACGCTGTGAGTCTTCAAACAAGGCGGACATGCTTTTAATTGATCTGTTCTTATCTGTCTATTAAATGGTGCCCTTTCAATGGGATTGAGGGTGATCGTACAGGCAAATGGGAGGGAGATGACATTCATTATAGAAAGGGAAATTTGCAGAAGCAGCGGATATTTTTGCTTCATTTATATAGATTGTGAATTTAAATAGAGCAGGAGGGGCTATAGTTGGAAATCATTTATGGCAGCGGCAGCAATACGTACTGCCGGTCGGGTGTCATTTATTCTTCATGCAACAGCCCTATGTGCTGTACGAAATGCCCGACCGGGCCGACAGGAGCAACAGGTCCGACAGGTCCGACAGGAGCGACGGGAGTAACAGGTTCAACTGGCCCGACAGGAGCGACAGGTCCGACTGGTCCGACAGGAGCGACGGGAGCGACAGGTCCAACTGGCCCGACAGGAGCGACAGGAGCGACAGGTCCGACAGGAGCAACGGGAGCGACAGGTCCGACCGGGCCGACAGGAGCGACGGGAGCAACAGGTCCAACCGGCCCGACAGGAGCGAC
>NZ_KE383868.1:72201-316574 GCF_000422505.1 Paenibacillus pinihumi DSM 23905 = JCM 16419
ACAGGTCCAACTGGCCCGACAGGAGCGACGGGAGCAACAGGTCCGACTGGCCCGACAGGAGCGACAGGTCCGACTGGCCCGGCAGGAGCGACGGGAGCAACAGGTCTAACTGGCCCGACAGGAGCGACGGGAGTAACAGGTCTAACTGGCCCGGCAGGAGCAACAGGAGTAACGGGCCCGACAGGTCCGACAGGTACTGTGGGGGCCACAGGAGTTACTGGCCCAACCGGTCCAACCGGAACTGCGGGAGCGACTGGTGCTACAGGTGTGACTGGGTCGACAGGAGCAACTGGGCGAACCGGGGCCACCGGAGCGACAGGCCCAACGGGTCCAACTGGCCCAACCGGCACACTGGGGTCAGCAGCCAATACGAGCGGGGCCACCATATTGCTTACTCTGCTGAATCCAACAGGAAATATTACGTTTCCGAATGCGCAAAATCTTCCGGCCGATATTACAGTGAATAATCCCACAGCCGATACGTTTACACTGAATACTGCTGGCAGATACTTGATCACTTATGTCGTATACCCGACACTGACCCTGCTTACCAACTTTCAACTTTTCCGCAACGGCGTTGCCGTTCCCGGCACACTCGTTGCGGCAGCACTCGGGATCGGCCTGGTGCATAACCAGGTTGTAGTGACCGTTAACGCAGGCGACACCTTTCGTGTCACCGTAACTACAGCACTTGCTGCAACCGTAACGCTTTCCGGTTCATCGACGTCAGCTACCATTTCCTTTGTCAGAGTTGGCTGATCAACTACAGCACCTGCTGCCTTCAGCCTTCATCTGCATAAGTCTTCTTCCAAACGAATACATTACTATACCTGCTTTGTCGAATTGAGAGCTTGTCGAACGGAGGAAGATGATCGCAGATTGGAGGCCGAACAGGTGAATTTGGCAGGATGCAAGGCATTGGTAACGGGAGCTGACGGATTCATCGGCTCGCATCTGGTTGAGGAATTGGTCAGAAATGGCTGTGAGGTAAAAGCGCTTGTCTACTATAATGCATTTGGCTACACTGGCTGGCTTTCCCGGCTTCCGGACGAGATAAAGTCCCAAATCGAGCTGATATCCGGAGATATTCGGGATGCCTCAGCTGTCAAGCAGGCGATGCGCGGCTGCGGGCTGGTCATGCATCTGGCTGCGCTAGTCGGTATTCCTTACTCCTACCAGGCGCCTGAGAGCTATATCGACACGAATGTAAAAGGCACGCTGAACATTCTTCAGGCAGCGAGGGAGATTGGAATTGCAAAGCTTGTTCATACCTCTACCAGTGAAGTATACGGGACGGCGAGATTTGTCCCGATTACAGAAGAGCATCCGCTGCTCGGGCAATCTCCCTATGCGGCATCAAAAATCGGAGCGGATCAGCTTGCGCTGTCCTTCTATCACTCCTACGATACGCCGGTATCCGTCATTCGGCCGTTCAATACGTACGGCCCGCGCCAGTCTCTTCGCGCCGTAATACCAACTGTTATCTCACAAATCGCCAGCGGCACAAGGCATATCCGGCTCGGATCGCTGCATCCGACCAGAGATTTCACCTTTGTCAAGGATACGGTACGCGGGTTTGCTGCTGTGGCTGCCTCTCCGGAATCAGCCGGGCAGGTCATTCAAATCGGCAGCGGTTATGAGATCTCAATCGGCCGGACGGCAGCGCTTATTGCTGAGGTGATGGGCGCCGAAATTGAAATTGAAGCGGATGAGGCCCGCTTCCGCCCGGCCAAAAGCGAGGTGGGGCGCTTATGGGCTGACACATCAAAAGCTCATACCCTGCTGGGCTGGCAGCCGGGTTATACAGGGGAAGAAGGGTTCAAAAGAGGTCTGGCTGAGACGGTCCGATGGTTTGCAGCAGATCAGTCCGCCAGGCACGCGAACCCACAAGCCTATACGATATGATCAATAGTCTTTTTGTCAGTGATGTACTCGAACGTTTGCGTAAGGTACTCCCCTCAGGAGATGGCTTGTATGCCCTGCATGCGCCTCATTTTTCAGGAAATGAGTGGCGGTATGTCAAGGAATGTCTCGATACCGGATGGGTATCGTCAGCGGGTTCATTTGTGAACCGGCTGGAGCAAGAGCTGGCTTCATACACAGGCATCAAACATGCCGTTGCAGTCGTCAATGGCTCTGCGGCGCTTCATGCAGCCCTCCTGTTGAGCGGAGTTGAAGCGGGCGACGAAGTGCTGATTCCGTCCTTGACGTTCATAGCGACTGCCAATGCGGTGTCCTATTGCGGGGCGGTTCCGCATCTGGCCGACAGCTCGGAGCATACGCTCGGCCTTGACCCCGTGAAACTGGAGCAGTATCTCAAGGAAACCGCCGATCTTCGCGGAGGCTTCTGCTACAACCGCAATACCGGCAAAAGAATAAAGGCGATTGTGCCGATGCACACGCTGGGTCACCCTGTTGATCTTGAGCCGCTGGCGGAGATTTGCGCGCATTACCGGCTGGAGATGATTGAAGATGCCGCCGAATCACTGGGTTCCTTGTATAAGGGACGCCATACCGGAAGCTGGGGAAGCTTGGCGGCAATCAGTCTGAACGGCAATAAAATTATTACTGCCGGAGGCGGCGGCGCAATCCTCACCAATAATGAAAAGCTGGCCCGGCAGGCCAGACATATCACGACGACGGCCAAGCTGCCGCATCGATGGAAATTTGTTCATGACCAGACGGGCTACAATTACCGGCTCCCTAACCTGAATGCGGCGCTGGCTGTAGCCCAGCTTGAACAGCTCCCTGAAATGCTGAACCGCAAGCGCGCTCTTGCGTCCGCTTATGAAGAAGCGTTCCGGCAGGCGAAGGGGATTCGTTTCTTTCACGAGCCATCCTTTGCCTCCAGCAATTACTGGCTGAATGCGCTTCTGCTGGACGAATCTCATGCCATACATTTGGAAGCGTTGCTGGAGCAGACGAATCAGACGGACATCATGACGCGTCCGCTATGGACTCCGCTGCACCAGTTGCCGATGCTGGAACACTGTCCGAGAATGGATTTGTCCACGGCTGAAAGCCTTGCGAGACGGATTATTAACATTCCAAGCAGCGCATTTTTGCTGGAGCCGGATGGGAGGGAAGCATGAACATACCGGACAAAAAGCACACGATTGCTGTCGTAACCGGAAGCCGCGCAGAGTATGATCTGCTCTATAGTGTCATGAAGCTTATTGAAGCATCGGATTCATTGGAGTTGCAGCTTATTGCGACTGGCATGCATTTGTCTCCCGAGTTTGGAATGACGGTCCAGGCGATTGAGAAGGACGGCTTTCGGATTGATGACCAGGTGGAAATGCTGCTGTCCAGCGATACGGCTGCCGGGGCGTCAAAGTCGGTCGGACTTGGAATTATCGGGTTCGCCGATGTCTTTCGGCGGCTCCAGCCGGATTGGGTTGTCGTGCTCGGAGACCGTTATGAAATATGGGCGGCGGCGCTGGCGGCATTTATGGCCCGTATTCCCATTGCCCATATCGGGGGAGGAGATGTAACGGAAGGAGCTTTGGACGAAGCAATCCGGCATGGCATTAGCAAGATGGCCCAGCTTCACTTTGTAACGAATGAACGCTCTGCATACCGGGTCAGGCAGCTTGGAGAAGCGCCCCATACGATATTTAACGTCGGGCATCCGGGAATTGACCGCATTAAACAGCTTTCACTGCTTTCCCGCGAGGAGCTGGAGCGCGAGCTAAGTTTTTCCTTTCGTACCCGCAATGTACTGGTGACATACCACCCGGTGACTTTGGGAAACAAGGATGCTGAAGCTGAGCTGGAGGAGCTGATGAATGCGCTTGAAGGACTTGGCGGGGATACAGGCATTTTATTTACCAAGCCGAATGCGGACCCCGGCGGACGGCTGTACGCCGAACGGATTGACCGCTTCATAGCGAGGAATTCCAATGCCGCAGCCTATACATCATTAGGCCAGCTCCGGTATTTCAGCGCAGCGAGTATTGCAGATGCTGTGGTCGGCAATTCCTCCAGCGGCATATGTGAGGTTCCGTCCCTGGGCAAACCCAGCATCGATGTTGGCATCCGCCAAAAAGGCCGCCTTCGCGGCCCGACTGTGCTGCACTGTGAGGCGCAGTCCATGGCTATTCAGGCGGCGATTCATCATGCGTATCGAATGGACTGCAAAGGACTGGAAAATCCGTACGGTACCGGAGACAGCGGCGAGCGCATTGTGACAGAGCTGATTCGTCAGGCCGGACAGGGGCACAGTGGCTCGAAGCCTTTCTATGGCTTGCAGGGGGAGAGATAATACATGCGTAAAGTCACCATTATTGCGGAGATCGGGGTCAATCATAACGGCTCCTTGGAGCTTGCGCGACGGCTAATTGATGCCGCTGCCCAAGCCGGGGCCGATGCGGTGAAGCTGCAAACGTTCCAGGCATCCAACCTTGTCAGCCGGCAGGCACCCAAGGCACACTATCAGCAACAGACAACGGATGCTGCGGAATCCCAGTACGATATGCTGCGCAGGCTGGAGCTCTCGCTTTCCGATCATGAGGAGCTGTTGAGACAATGCAAGCAATTGGACATTGAATTGCTCTCCACACCTTTTGATCCGGAAAGCTTGGATATGCTGGTGCAGCGGCTTGAGCTGGCCACACTAAAGGTATCGTCCGGTGACGCAACGAATGCTCCATTGCTTGTCAAGCTCGCCCGTTCCGGCAAGCCGGTCCTATTATCCACCGGCATGTGCACGCTGGCTGATATCGAGCAGGCGCTGGCCGCTCTTGCATTCGGCTATATACAACCGGCAGGCCAGCCGTCTCGGGAGGCATTTCGCAATGCGTATCTGTCCGTCGAGGGGCAGCAGGCGCTGGCCGGACGGGTGACGCTCCTGCATGCGACGACAGAATATCCTGCTCCATACGAATCTGTCAATCTGCAAGCTATGGATACGCTGGCTGCAGCTTTTGGGCTGCCTGTCGGGTTATCCGACCATACCAAGGGAATTGCCATAGCCATTGCGGCTGCCGCCAGAGGAGCATCTGTTATTGAGAAGCATTTGACGCTTGATTGCAACATGGAGGGGCCGGATCATAGAGCCTCACTTGCTCCGGGCCCGTTCTGCGAGCTGGTCCGGTCCGTACGCCAGGTTGAGGCGGCACTTGGCTCTGCCTTGAAAATTCCCGCGGTGCAGGAGGCGGACAATGCGAGGCTCGTCCGGCGAAGTCTGGTTGCTGCCAGAGATATTGAAGAAGGTGAGGTGCTGACTGAAGAACATCTCGCGGTCAAGCGGCCCGGAGGGGGATTATCTCCCTTTGCTTATTGGGACCTGCTGGGACAGCGGGCAAGGCGAGCATACAGGAAGGATGAGTTGATGGAATGAAGCTGGCGATTTTTGGCGCATCCGGGCTTGCCGGGGAGACAGCCGACCTCGCATGGGAGCTTGGATACAGAGAGCTGTTGTTCGTAGATAAAGAACCGTTACCGGCTGCTAATCAACAGCATCAAGGAGTTAATATTGTAGGCGAAGAGCGGGTAAATACGCTTCACGCAGGGGGCTTCGCTTTCGTCATTGCAATTGGGAATTCGGAGCTTCGGCGCAAGCTGTTCCGTCAATTCCCTTGGCTCAACTATGTCAACCTGATTCACCCGGCAACGACACTGGCTGCAAGAGAAGAACCTGATTTGCTGAGGAGAAAAGGGAATCTTGTTTTTGCAGGCAGCCGGATGACGACAGGCATCCAATGCGGGAATTTCGGGTTGTATAATTTAAATTGTACGATTGCCCATGATTGCCAAATTGAAGATTTTGTTACAGTCGGACCCGGTGCGAATATCTCCGGCAATGTTCATCTAAAGGAAGGGTGCAGCATCGGTACAGGGGCTGTGGTGCTCCAGGGACGTTCAACTGATGACAAGCTTGTCATCGGAAGCGATGCAGTTATTGGCGCCGGAGCGGTGGTGACGCGCCAGGTGGGGGACGGATTAACCGTCAAAGGCGTGCCTGCGCGATAGACATCCCTTCAATAAGGCAGCCCGCAACAGCGAAAAAGACAGCCGTCCTGCGCACACGTACTTACCATGCATGAAGGCCGCCATCTACATACAGGTTATGTCCGGTCACATAGCTGGAAGCATCTGATGCCAGATAAATAGCCGCCCCTACCAGTTCATCCGGCTGCCCCATCCGGCCCAGCGGCACACGGGCGCTGTACCGCTCAATGAACCGGCTGTTCTGACCGCTCTCAATACCTCCGGGAGTGAGTGTGTTAACCCGAATGCCGTAAGGAGCCCAACGGGCGGCCAAATGGCTGGTCAGTCCGACGACGGCTGCCTTGGAGGCGGAGTAAACAGCCGGGGTATTAATTGTGGTTCCCAAATAGCGGGAGCCTTCATAAATTCGCTCATCCGGCCCAAGAAGCCCGTAAATAGAAGAGGTCTGTATGATGGAGCCGCCGCGGTTTTGCTTCAGCATGTGGTTCCCGACAGCCTGTGCTACAAGGAACATGCCATCCACATTGACAGCCGTCACTTGTCTCCACTGCTCCAGCGAATAGGACTCGAACGGGGCAAAAAACTGCTCCAAATCGTCTGATTTGGAGGCTGCATTGTTGAGCAGGATATCGATTCCGCCGAGCCTCTGTGCAATTTTATCCGTCATACGCACAACAGAGTCCGGATCGGATACATCACAGCCTGCTCCCATACAGGCAGTGCCGTAATCTTGGTGGAGCTGTTCAGCAAAGGCCGCGGCTTTATGATCATCCAGATCTGCAACTGCAACTTGGGCGCCATGCGCAGCCAACCCTGCGCAAAATCTCCTTCCCAGAATGCCAAGCCCTCCGGTCACGACCGCTGTTTTTCCGCTTAAATCGAATAGTGCCGAATACCGTTCAGCACCGCTTCCAGTATTATTTTCCTTCATTCTCTGAACACCTCCTCCGCATAAGCTCCTCAACGAGCAGAAAATCCAACTCCGAATCAATGTCCGCCGAGTTCGCCGCATCCATCACGTAGAGCAGGGTCCGTCCCGTAAACAGCGGGGAATCCGCCCGCAGCGAATCCCGGCGCCATACATAGACCGATGCATTCATATCATACGTTTGGGGGGCGTCCTGCCGCCGCACGACAGGCATTTCAGGGGCTTTAACCAGCTTTACGCTCCCGTCGGAACGGTGCTCCACCATGTTGAAATAGGGAGAACGGCGGGAAGGATGGCCCGTAATGATATTGCGGGCATCCGAGGTTTCCAGCAGCTCTACAGCTCCAGCGATATCCGCTATGCTGCGCAGCGGGGAGGTGGCGTCCAAATCCGTTACGCTATCATATCTGACCCCTGTCAGCCGTTCTGCCTCATTGGCGCAGTGAGCGACGGCCGGGATTTTTGCGGCTTCATCGCCGGCAAGCTCAACGGGCCTTGCAATCAGCAAATCCGCCCCGTACACTGAGGCAATCTGTAAAATATCCTCCGAGTCACTGCTGACCGCAATCGTCACGAATAAACCGGATTTTTTGGCTTGAAGCAGCGTGTGAGCCAGAAGCGGCTTGCCAAGCAGGGGCCGGATGTTTTTACCCGGAACGCCCTTGGAGCCGCCACGCGCACATATCGTACATAGCCTCTTCATCGGCTGATCCACCTCCCAAGGCGGGCTGACTGTTCTGCCGCTTCAATGAGTTCCACTGAAGCCAGGCCCTCCTGTAGTGAACAAAGGCTGCCTGTATTGCCTTCAATCAGGGCTTGCAATTGGAGGCGATAGGTGTCGTCAGAAGAGCATTTGAAGCTCTCCAGCTGATCGCCATAAGCAAGCGTTCCCTGAATCAAATCTGCAGTATAGGTGCAATCCGTTGTATTTACAACCAGCTGGCGCCGGGCAGTGCGGTCCACATAATTGAGCTGAATGGTCATCACCGGGCATCGCTCATTAACCAGCAGCAGCGCAAACACATCATCACTGTCCAGTTCCAGATCACTGTACGTTCCCCCGGAGGCGGCGACCCGCTGCCACTGTCCGAACAGCCATCCTGCGTAGTCCAGCTCGTGGCTCAAGTCACGCAGAACGCCACCTCCCTCGGCGCGGGACACCGAATAGCACTCGCGGTAATCGCGAGAGCGCCATTGCGGGAGATATTGCCCGGCATAGATTTGGACAGACAATGCCGGACTTGTGCCCAGCAGCTCCTTCAGGCGGGTGAGCACCGGATGAAATCTAAGGTTATAGGCTGTAAATACGGAGAGCCTGTCATTGATCGCCGTCAGTCTTCTGTATGATTCCGGCATCCGGTGGAACAGCGGCTTCTCTATCAGCACTTGCCCGCCATACCCGCTGTCAAGCAATGCAGCCAGTGTTCCCATATGTTCATATGTCCGGTTGGCAATGATGATCTGCCGCGGCGATTCATGAAGCAGCGCTGCCTCCAGCGAGTCATATGCCCGCGCACCACCAGTCCTGGCTTCATCAACCCCGTGTCGGCTTACAACAGCCGTTTCATGATTCAACTCTTGAAGGACCCTTGCGTGGCGACGGCCGATAGACCCGTAACCCACAACAAGCGCGCTCAAGGGAACACCTCGCCATACTCCCGGTTGGCGCGCTCGTAATCGTCCATTCTGCCGATATCCAGCCAATATTCCTGTACCGGGAATACAGATACACGCTCGCCGCGGGAGGCAAGCTGCTCAAACAGGACGGTCATATTTGTAAATGTGGAGGGCGGGATAGCAGCGATCAGGCGCGACTCCAGCACGTAGATTCCGGCATTCACAAATGTCCGGTGGACCGGTTTCTCCCGGATTCCGCGAAATCGGTGCTGATCGGTATCGACTACGCCGTACGGAATCGAATACGCATACTCCCGGATACACATAGTAGCTGAGCTGCCGTGCTCCTCATGATACTGCAGCAGATGGGCGAAATTCAGGCTAGTCAGCAGATCGCCGTTAATGACGATCATCGGTTTGTCCGGGACAGGGGGCAGGAGGGATAGTGCTCCTGCTGTGCCGAGCGGCTCCTCCTCGCGCAAATAGCGGATACTTACGCCCCATTTGCTGCCGTTCCCGAAATAAGATTCGATCATGTCCGCCCTGTAATTGACTGAGAAGAAAAAGCTGCGGAATGAGCAGGAAATGAGCGATTCCAGAATGGTCTCCAAAATCGGCTTGCTGCCCACCTTCAGCAGCGGCTTTGGGCAATCCTTCGTGAGCGGCGCGAGGCGGGTTCCAAGCCCCCCCGCCATAATGACAACGGCGTTATCCCTTGGGGCAGGCTTGAGAAAATCCTCCAGCGCCTCCATGCCTGTAACCGTCCCGTCTGGAGATACGACAGGAATCCGCCGCAGCCCTTTGCCGAGCATAAGCTCATACGCGGATTTCCACGGTGTCCCCTGCAATACCGTACTGGGCTCAGGGTTCATAACCAGTTCTACCGGCTGATCCAATGACAGCCCGTCAAGCATGCCGCGCCGGACATCCCCGTCGGTCACAGTACCGAGCAGCCTGCCCGCAGGGTCCGCTACAAGCGCGATCTGGGCGGCTTCCTTCTCTATAACTGCAATGGCCTCGCGGATTGTCGCATACGGTCCGATCATCAGTCTGGCACATTCTCTCATTGCAGGTCCTCCTTGATTGCTGAAGCAAACTATGTACCCCCGCCCCAAGGCAGAGGCTTCAGGCGGGTACCCTTGCGGATTATACGGAAGGTCTGAAAAATTCGGTCATACACAAATCTGCTATCGCGCTAGCTACCGTCCCTGTGGCGCTAATGGAAGTAAAGCCGGAAACGGCGAAAGCTCTGGATTGTCCGGGAGCTACAGCCCCAATTGTCGCTACAACCCTTGATCCTCTGCGGAATGTAAATGTAATGGATGCGGAGTTGGATGAATTATTGCTAATAACGCCGGAGGCGGCTACAGGAGTCGGGTTGGGTCCGAAGATCAGGGAACCGAGTACGGAACCTGTTCCAATCAGATAATTCTGGTTAGCCAGACAGACGCTGACAATCGGCTGCTGACAGCAGTTTTGTGAAGATGAACAGCTCATTAAATGTTTCCTCCTTGAATGGCAGAGTTTAGAAGAAAGATGCAAGATATCATATGGTCGACTGCTATGATTGGTATAGGTGGATGACACTCTGGCTGCCCAAATATGCTTATAATTGTCTATTCAATCCGGTTCGCAGCGGTGCCAGGACGCGGTTTAACACGTGTGGCGGCCTGTTTAAGCTGCTGCGCAATGAGTGTGCAGGTTTGCCTGATCGCCTCCAGCATACGACTTTGCAGACTGTTCATCTGCCTGAGCAGATCGAGGGAATGAATTTCGCCCAGATCATTGATTTTTTTCTGATAGGCAAACAGCAGCGGCTGCATATAGGTGCTGATATCCGGGTCGGTATAATTATGGTAGATGTCGCTTTGCTCACGGATCAGCGCCTCAATGTAGGCAGGGATTTCTGTATCCGGATAGGATTGATGAAGCACACATGCCTTGTCAATAAGACGGCAGCTCCGTAAATCTTCATCAGTCCGTCCTGCAAACAAGAGGAATTTCCTCCGCAGCGCCTCGCAGCGCTGAAGCATCGTTTCCAGCCGCTCGTCAAGCCACAGCTCTTCCCCGGAGGCAGAAGGCGTACAGCGCAGCAGGTATTCGTGCAGGGTAATGTCCAGTGGTTCCGCACAGAAGGATGTTATGGCTTCCTCAAGCGTCATCAGCTTGGTGCCCTTAATATATGCGCCACCTTCCGTAGCATCAATAAAGCGGGTGGCCGGGTGAAGACTGATCTGCTGTTCGAACCAGGATTTGAACTCATACCATAACCGGGTCGTCTGTACCGTCCCGCCGTCTACACCCGGAACCTCGTAGGCTGGCTGGTTCTGCAGAGCACGAACCTGGTCCGAAAGACGTTCCTCAGAGTATATGGATTGTCTGCTGTGCGTCGTCTTGTCCCGGCCGAATGCCAGGTCCTGCCCGACAAATATAATCGGGTCCGCCCCTGTCCACAGTGCAAATTCAAATGCCAGGTGAGCAGAGGAGGAGCCGCCCTTGAGCGATTCACCGCTCTCCATGATGGCATGCTGGATCCAGCGTGCAGAATTCTCCAACCGGCGGAATACCGGAACCCAGGGGCCTTCTACAGATTCGGGAATCCGCGGGTCAATGAGCGTGAGCCCGATTAGGGCCAGGGATTTTGGCAGCTCCTGCCCCGAGAAGTGGTAATGGTACACATCTGGTGAACGCTCCGTAACACTCATCGCATCAGGCAGAATGCCCCGCTCCAGACAAGGGCGGAGAGCCGATTCCGCTGTAATGATCAACGCATTGCCGACGGCTTGCCGAAGGTGAACAATGTTATGGTCCAGCGATGGGCCGTTAGACACAATAAAAGCCGGCTTTCCCTTGAAGGCGCCCCGCAGGGAGGCAAGTCGGGGAGACTGGACAATTGCTTCGGCATTTTCCATCGTATTGTACAAGCCTGCAAGCGTATCATGAATGGAATTTCCGATACTGCCGATCATTAATTCCAATGTATTCAGGAACCATTCGTGGAGCCCCAAATATTTTTCCTTCTCATTGCGGTGTGCGAGCCATGTGAAATGGGCCGTGAGCCTGCTGCTCTGCATCAGGAAGTCTCCCGTCATTACATATTGAAGCTGGGATTGAATTTGGGGGATGGAGCCCACCAGAAACCGGCAGGTTCCGTCCTCAAGCAGCGGACGGATATCGACATGGCACAGCATCGTGTAAAATAGGCGGATGTCATGCTCAATAAAGAGAGTTTGGGTGTAGGGCTTTTTGCGCTTCACATATTCCAGGAGCGGGTAGCCGAAGCCTGAACCGTAGACAAGACTGATCCGTGTGTCCCTGTATTGGACGGAATCGGCCCAACGACTGGCTTCCGCTTGCGGATCAAGCAGACTATTGGTGTGGACGGCCCCGCTATCGGCTGCGAGTTTAGCAACCGGGGCACCATTTTTTGCCTTTACCACTTCAAGCGAATCACCCGCCTCTCCGGAAATGTAAGGCCCCAGAAGAACTTTTAGTTCATCTTGCAGATAATCCAGATTTTGCTCCAGCACCGAATGATCTACTGCCGTTCTATTCATTGCGCTCCGTCCTTTCTCCGGCAGAAGAATAACCGAGCAGGGGAAGCAGGCCTGCCTCCAGTCTGTCTGTAGCAAGCAAACTATCGCCTTGTTCCAGCAAGCTGACGGCTTGCCGCAGTTCGAAGGCAAGCTGCCTGTATTGCGATTCCATCAGCTCTTCGCCGTCAGGCGCTGCCTGATCCAGTTGATCCAGCCACAGCAGAGCTGCTTTCTGGAACCAGCCGAGTCCCTCGGCGTCATCTCCGCATCTCCAGGCAGCGCATCCCTGGGCGATACATACCGCAAAGTTCCGCTCATCATTGCTCATAAATATCGAAGTCTCCTTTCTCCAGACGTTCAAGCAGCAGCTTTGCACCATTCTGGACAAACCAATCATGCTTGACAAGAGCGCTCTCGCTGAGCCACTCCGAAGACTGGATGAAGCGGCTGACCGGCTCCGCCATCCTCGACATATCCGAGGGGTTGAACATTACGGAGGGGGAGGAGGACAACCATACATACCAATCTTCAATTGTCTTTATAAGTTCCTGCAGCTTGGGCGATAGCCCCGCCTGATCTTTATCAATCTCCAATACATCTCATCTCCTTGGAAAAATGGTTCGACCGGCTGCGGCCAATCCGTTTTCACTTGATATTTCAGCTTTCTGTGAGCGATTATTTGATTTCCCGCCGGATACGAATCGCGTAGCTGCCTTTGCAGATGCCGCCCTCGCCGGAGCCGATAATAGTTAACCTGCTGATAGCCGGGACATCAAAGCTTACCTGCTGTCCTTGCTCGATAACCCCTTCTACAGAGTCGCCCCGCTGCAGCTCGATGACCGCCCGCATTTTTCCTTTAGTATCATTTTCAATCAAGATCATACTGGAGGGAGCGCCATTGGCCGAAGTAAAATATACGCGTGGAATGCCGTCGCAGAGCTGAAAGATTTTTCCGTTCAGGCTATCGCAGGTGTATTGGCGGCTTGCTGGGGGAGGAGGAGTAACTGGAGGTTGGGGACTGCCAGGCGGACAGCTCCATGGCTTGGGAATTTTGCCGCCCCTGTACCGGTTTCCGCAAATGAATGGCCGCCGCCTGCGCTTTCGGATTTGTGTTCGCTTTTTTTTACCGCATCGGCGACAGTTTACATGCGGGCAATTTAATCGGACGACCGTAATTTGATTGTTGGCCTGAATGAACCTGGATTTTCTGATTCTCATGCTTCAGTGCCTCCTGTAAATTCGCCTCTTGTCTTAACATTTATATTGAACAGGCGGGCTAAATGCCCCGGGCATTCGTTTATTCCATGGCAAATAGGCCTTTGCCATGCGGTACAAACGCCTGTATTGACAACAAATAGACGAATATACGCGTTCAATTGTCCTGCCTGTTGATATACTAAACAGGAGAATGGGGAGGGATGAAGATGTCTGCGGATGGATGTTCAAGCTTTGATCTGCCTCAAGATCCAGTCGTAGGCCGCTGCGTGCAATGTCCGTGGTATGTCTATGACCTTGAATCGGCAGTGCTGTATACGACAAATGAAATCATCCGTGCTACAGGCACTATCAGCTCCAGCCCCGGTTCGTTCAAGCCTGTTCAGCTTCAATTTACGTACCGCAATATTGTGGTGGAAGCTATTACGCTTCCCGTTGGGCATACAACGGCTTTTACGATTGTAGGCTTTGACCAAATCAGGGTTCTGGGCACACAAGGGGGCAATGCAATGGGGGATTTAATTCTGAACACCGTTGAGGTAAATGCTTGATTTCTCTTTTTTTTACACTCTCATTTGCAGGCCAAGAAAAATCTATAAAAATTAAAAATAGCATATAGAGAATAAACCAATAAAATGATATAATACCAATTATTTGTATCGTTATATAAATTATTAAGAATGGGGAATGTCATAAAAAAATTTCGGATGTAAACTATCCGATTATTACCTCTTTCATGACACATGCGCCAGTTCTAGCTGTAATCTCACAGGATGACAAAAGCATCAATTGGGTGCTGAGCAATTATTTGCAGCTTTCTGTTACAAGCAGCGGAGGCGTCGACTTTTTTACCCCGAGCCCCCATTAAGTTATCCCTTCCTTAACCTTCAAGTGATTAACCGTGATTTCATGGCCAACTATAGTACAGACCCTATTGAATTAATTATGAATGCTATTATTGAGGTCGATCATGTCCAACAAGCGGGAGCGGGCTCCTGAAATCCAGGAACAGATACGGCAGTGGTTCGAAGATGAGAAGGAGCTGCTGCTTCAGGTTTTGCACCATTACAGCTGTGTTCCTCTTGGGGACAATCTCCCGTCCGCGCAATAGCTGCCAGCCAACGTCCATGCCATTTTTATTCTGGAAAGGGGGTGAGACTTATACAAAAGGTAGAGGTATATACGCAGGACGGCAACAAGGTAATTGCCCATGTCCAGAACTATGACGCTGAAGAGCTGAACCGAAGCATCAATGAGAAAAATTCCATTACGATCCGAATTGGAGATGTCATTGTGGACCCCCGCAATATATTAAAGATCGTCCCGGTCCGTGAAAGCTAATCGGCTGCGTGCAGATTCAAGCTTGCATGCAAGCTTGTAAAACCAGTTGCTGCCGTTGCCATGCAGGCTCCTGGACAAGCTGTACCCGGGACGTCCTGCAACGCGCTGCCGGACAATAAGCGTATTGGAGGTTAAATGGATAATGAACATCATCGGAATAAGCGGAGGGTTTGATTCCATTCTGGAAGGGAAGGCCGGCGCGTTCGATTTGACGGAGAACACCCGCAATGATTCGGCGGCCGTGCTGCTCCGGGATGGGGAAGTACTGTTTGCCGTTGAAGAAGAGCGTCTAAACCGTATTCCCCGTACGAATTACCGTCCGGTGCTTGCCATTGAGCGCTGTCTGCAGGCAGCGAACCTGTCTTTAAGAGAGATTGACAAGATCGTTGTCTACGGTGAGGAAAAGTTCTATAACTTCTTTCTCCAGCGTAATTACCTGGCCAATCCGAACCGCTATACTGTCTATGCGACCATCCGTGAATGGATACGCAACTATTTGAAGGAAACCTTCAATTATGCCTTCGATGCGAAAAGCATTGTTTTCGTCAAGCATCAATACGCCCATGCGATGAGCGCCTATGCATGTTCGGGCTTTGAGAGTGCTCTCGTGCTGTCGCTGGACAAGTCGGAGGACGGATTTTCCGGGCTTATTGCCAAGAGCAGCGGGCTGGATCTGGAAACGCTTCAATCCTTCCATGACACAGATTCGCTGGTCACCTTTTGCCGGGATATCGGGGAATGTCTGGAGCCGCCAATTTCGGATACAGGCCAATTATACCGGATTGCTGCTGCAGGCAACGCGGCTGTCTACCGTCCGTTTGTCGCTTCCTCCTACGAACTGCTGCCGGGTGGAGGCTACAAGCTGAAGTTTGACAGCGATGCACTGCGCGAGATATGGAGATTGGAAGGGATCGATGCAAGTCCGAAACAGCTTGCAAGACGCGCATCTGACCTTGCAGCTTCCTTGCAGGAAATGATAGAAGCCATCGTATTCCATATCGTCACTCATTACCGTCAAGCTACGGGAATGAAGCGTTTATGCTTTGCCGGGGAGCTTGCAGCCAATACGGTGTTGAACGGGAAATTGCTGCAAAGCGGCCTGTTCGATGAGGTGTTCGTTCAGCCGGTACATAGTGATGCGGGTGCCGCCCTTGGTGCCGCCATTAGTGTATTCCAGCGTGAAACGAAAAGACGCACCCCAGCTCCATGGCCTCACCTGTACTGGGGAAGCCCGATTGAATCGGAGTCCGAGGTGCTGGAGGCGATTGGACTATGGGATGGGATGATCAGCAGAGAGCCGGAGGATTACAATTTGTCCGATCTGCACAGCGCGGGTGAGAAAGCAGCGCGCCTGATTGCAGCAGGGGAGAAGGTAGCCTGGATACAAGGCCGCTCCGAATTCGGCCCGAATTCACTTGGCAACCGCTGTCTGCTGTCAGATCCAAGGGTGGCGCCGGGCAGCAGCTCTGGCAATGAAGCGGGAAGTGTCTGTATTTCAATTAAACAAAGCGCTGTCGCTCACTATTTTGACACCCCTTCAGGGGTTCAGCCGTCTCAATTCAGATTTGGCAACTATTCGCTGCGCTGGAAGGATGGGATCGAGCCGTCTGCTAAAGCAGGAATCGGGGGTGCATCCCCGGTTCAGGTGCATGCGGTAGCGGAATCAGATAATCCGGTGTTATGGGAGCTTCTGGATAAGTTCGAGAAGGAAACCGGGCTGCCTTATGTAGCGCAATCCAGCTTGAGCAGCCCGTTTGAGCCTTTGCCGGAAACTGCCCATGAAGCAATCGCGTCGATGATAACGGGTGATTTCAACTATATGGCAGTAGGCGGACTGCTTTTGTGCAAGCAGCACATCCTCCCTGGGGATATGTTGCGCCTGAAGCCGATGCTGCCGAAATACACGTATGTCCATCAGAAATGGACGTATAAGCTGCCGAATGAAAAGGCTCAAGCGACGGAACTGGCTTGTACCTACAGAAGCGGGCTGTCCGTTCCGCTCACTGAAGCGATGTACCGCGTGCTGATGAAAGCGGACGGTGAGCGGACGATTATGGAACTGCTATCGGAATCCGAAATTACTGCAGCTGAAGATGTAACGCAATGTTGCAATCAATTGATGGAGCTTTGGGCAAGACGGATGCTGCAGTTGCAGCCTGCCGGATGACCCGGACACAAGGAGGACAAGGGATGAACATTATAGGTATTAATGCAGGGCCGGATCTGGTATTCGAACAAGCCTCGGAATCCTCGCTCGCGTATTCCCATGATTCCGCAGCCGTCCTGGTACGGGATGGTGTCGTCGTTGCAGGCATGGAGGAAGAGCGGCTGAACCGGATCAAACATTCGCCGAAAGCGCCAATTGAGGCCATCCGCTTCTGCCTGGAGCAGGGAGGCATCGGCATCGAGGAAGTCGACTATTTCGCGTTCTATTTATCGTTCCACAAGGTGAAATTCGAGCTGGAGCTGACGAGAGCCGGGATTCAGCGCTATATTCGCCTGGCCTTCGGCTATGAGCTTCCGGCGGAGAAAATCCGTTTTGTACATCATCATATTGCTCATGCATTCAGCACCTACGCCATGTCCAGGTTCGACAAAAGCCTGATCTTTAGCGTCGACGGCAGCGGGGACGGCATTTCGGGCATGGTACTGACCGCCGAGAACCGGACGATGAAGCCCCTTCGCGATTTGACACGAAATGACTCGCTAGGCGATTTCTATGAGCGGATCATTCAGTTCCTCGGCTATCGGCGGTTTGATGAGTACAAGGTGATGGGGCTTGCTCCTTACGGGGACCCGTCCGTATACCGTTCGGTATTCAAGACTTTCTACAGCCTGCTGCCGAATGGAAACTACCGTACGCATATCAATATCCCGCTATTATTCGAGTTGTGCCCGCCCCGCAAGAAGGCCGAGCCGTTCACCCAGCAGCATAAGGATATTGCCGCAGCGCTCCAGGAGGCACTGGAGGATATCATCCTGCACATTGTGACGCATTTCAAAAAAGAAACGAATCACGACTACTTGTGTCTGGCAGGGGGGGTTGCCCATAACTGCACCATGAACGGCAAACTGCTGTACTCTGGACTGTTCAAAGATATTTTCATTCAGCCTGCCGCCCACGATGCGGGAGCAGCACTTGGAGCAGCACTGCATACGTACCACGAGGAAAATCCGGGCCAGCCGTATATCCCGCTGGAGCATCTGTACTGGGGCAAGGATATCGGCAGCAGCGAGGAAGTGCGCCAGGCCGTTCAAGCATGGGATGCCTTCGTCGAGTGGGAATATTTGGGTGGAAATACAGTAGAACGCACATCCCAACTGCTGGCGGAGGGCAATGTTATCGGCTGGGTGCAGGGACGTTCGGAATTTGGCCCTCGTGCGCTCGGCAACCGCAGCATCGTGGCAGACCCGCGTCCCGAGGAGAACAAGCATATCATTAATGCCATGGTGAAAATGCGGGAGGGCTACCGGCCGTTCGCACCTTCAGTCCTGGAAGAGGCGGCAGAGGAATACTATGAGATTCCGGGAGAGACCAAGCAACTGCCGTATATGATTTTTGTCGTTAAAGTAAAGGAAGCCAAGCGCAAAGCACTTGGCGCAGTTACCCATGTGGACGGTACAGCGCGTGTTCAGACTGTCTCCCGGTCAACCAATCCGAAATACTGGGATTTGATTCATTCCTTTGGCGAGAAGACCGGAGTTCCCATTCTTCTGAATACGTCATTTAACAATAATGTTGAGCCGATCGTTGATTCCGTCAAGGATTCAATTGTCTGCTACCTGACGACCAAGCTCAATTATTTGGTTGTTGGGGATTTCCTTGTTAAAAAGAAAGAAAACGCACAGACAGACTTTTTGAACCTGTATCCGCAGCTGCCGCAATATGCCCAGCTTCATTTGAAGCGCAAAACCACAGCCTCCGGCGAGCTGGCTGCGATTGCCGAGATCGGCATGAACTATTCAGAACGGCATCCATTCGGAATCTCTTTGAATATGTTCACCCTGTTGTCCAAGGCTGACGGACAGCGCACATTCCTGGAACATATGCAGGAGGAGGGCTGGATTGACGAGCCGCGGCAACAGGCACTGGCAGAAGAACTGCTGGAACTTTGGTCCCGCCGCATGGTAAATCTCGACCCTGCCGCCCATGAGCCTTTACACCAAATCTACGAAGCGAAAATGGAGGTTATTATTTGATGAACGAGCTGCAATCCTTATCTAGTGCCAAGATTGAACCCATATATTCCGGACACCGCCAGTTCATGATTCGTCCAGTTCATGAAGGTGAAGATTTATTGAATTGGGTGAAAGAGCATCAGGAGTGGATTCAGCAACATTTAACGACGACAGGAGGGTTCTTATTTCGGGATTTCCAAGTCCCTTCACTGGCTTATTTTGAGAGTGTCTCCCAGGCGATCACACCCCAGCTTGAGGAGTACAAGGAGCGTTCCACGCCAAGAAGTGAAGTGCAGGGCCGCATCTATACGTCAACAGAATATCCGGAGGATCAATTTATCCCGCTCCATAACGAGAATTCCTACACTCATGCATGGCCGCGCAAAATCTGGTTCCATTGTGTGCAAAATTCTCTGACCGGCGGAGAGACGCCGATTGCCGACAGCCGGGAGATATACAACCGGATCAGCCCAGCTATCCGCCAGAAGTTTGAGGAGAAGAAAGTCATGTACGTTCGCAATGTCGGCGGCAATATTGACTTGCCATGGCAGACGGTATTTCAGACGGATGACCGTGATGAGGTGGACGCTTATTGCTTGCGGTCAGGAATAGAAGCCGAATGGCTCGATAACGATCGCCTGCGCACACGCTCGATCCGCTCGGCTATCGCCAAACATCCGGTAACCGGGGAGATGCTCTGGTTCAACCAGGCGCATCTTTTCCATGTCTCCAGCCTCCAGCCGGAGATCAGAGATTATATGGTAAGCGCGATTGGCGAAGCGTATTTGCCGCGTAATGCCTATTACGGAGACGGATCGCCGATTGAAGAATCCGTGCTCGATGAGATCCGTGGCATTTATGATGAGGTATCGCTCGTATTCCCCTGGCAGCAGGGCGATATTCTGATGCTGGACAATATGCTGAACGCTCACGGACGCAATCCGTACACCGGCAAGCGCAAGGTCGTTGTAGCGATGGCTGAGCCCTGGAATCAATACGGAATTTAAGCGCAAATACAGGCCTATGAAAATCAGGGATAGGGGTGTACGGATGTATGTATAAATCGGTATTAAAGACCAGCCAGGCACAGTCTTCGGGCAACGCTTCGCTGGCGCTATTCGTCTGGCCATTCGACTATACCTCTGCTGCGGAATTTGAGACGACACGAATCGTTCAGGATATCCCGGCCAAGCTTGTCCAGGAGCTGCAAAGAGCCGCTCATTTTTCTGATCAGGAGTTGTATTTGATTTTAATCGGGGCAGTTCAGGCCTTCTTCACGACTTTAACGGGCAGTGAATCGATTACGATATGCTCGCTGCCGATCCAATCTTCTGATGCGGAGGCGGGAGACGGAGGGCCGTTACCCGTACAGACGGAGGCAAGCCGGGCGGATTCCTTCGCCAGTGTTGCGGCTGAAGTGAGAAAGACCGTGTCCCGGATGACATTGTCCAAGGAAACCTCCGGCCAGCAGCAGCTTCCAATGGCGCGTGGCGGCAAGCCGCTTCCGCTGCTGGTCAGCATGGAAGGGGCCAGCAGCGCTGCGGATAAGTGGCAGAGCCAGCTTTCCTTTATCTTTGCCAGCCGGCAGGATGAGACCATGGAGCTGCAGCTCCATTACAATACGCATGCCTATGCCCCGGAGACGATAACCCGTCTGGCGGCGCAATTTGTCCGGTTCTGCCAGCAAATCATGGCGGACCCGAACATCTGTCTCGACGATGTCGACCTGCTGACAGAGGAGGAGCGGCATGAACTCCTTCGAGTATTTAATGCGACAGGGGCCGTATATCCGCTCAAGCCCGTGCATCATCTGTTCGAGGAACAGGTGATGCAAACTCCGGATGAGCCGGCTGTATCCGGCAGCGAGGGCGTATGGACTTACGCAGAGCTCAATGCCAGAGCCAACCGGGTGGCTCATTTTCTGATTGCCACGGGTGTGCGGTCAGAGCATCGGATTGGCATCATGGCCGGGCATTCTCTGGAGGCTGTGGCGGCATTGCTGGGCGTACTGAAGGCGGGGGCTGCCTATGTGCCGCTCGACCCCTCATATCCGGCCGAGCGTATCCGTTTCATTGCCGCTGACAGCAAAATGAAGCTGCTGCTTACGCAGGAGACATTTACCGATCGTGTCCCGGAGACAACTGCCTGGTTCACAATCACTGAGACGATGACGGAAGTAAACGAAAGCAATCCGGAGCTGAATGTCCAGCCTCATCATCTGATGTACCTGATCTACACTTCCGGTTCCACCGGACAACCCAAGGGTGTCATGGTCGAGCATAGCGGAGCAGTGAACTATCTGTGGTGGGCGCGCAAGCACTACACGGGGAATCACCCGCGCAGTTTTGCACTCTATTCCTCGCTGGCCTTTGACCTGACGGTGACGTCGATCTATGTGCCGCTGCTCACGGGTGGGCGCATCGTCGTCTATGCAGGGGAGGACAAGGGACAGCTGATGCCGCAGCTGCTGGCGGAGGATCAGGTGGATGTGCTGAAACTGACACCTACCCATCTGCGCCTGCTGCTTCTGGCGGGCCATGTGCCGCAGCGCCTGCGGACGCTGATCGTCGGCGGAGAAGCGCTGGATACGGCGCTTGCCAGACAGGTTCACGACCACTTTGACGGGCAGGTCACGATCTATAATGAATACGGCCCGACAGAGACGGTCGTCGGATGCATGATCCACGCCTTTGATCCGGCCCGTGACCTGAATAGCTCCGTCCCCATCGGCAGGCCGGCAGATAATGTGCGCGTCTATGTGCTGGATGAGCGTCTGCAGCCTGTACCAGGCGGAGCGACGGGCGAGCTGTATATTGCTGGAGACGGGGTAGCGCGCGGATACTGGGGGCAGGAGGAACGGACAGCCGAGCGGTTTCTGGAGGAACCGTTCACTCCGGAAGGACGAATGTACCGGACAGGAGATATCGCCAGACGTCTGGGTGACGGCAGTCTGGTCTATTTGGGCCGGAGTGATGAGCAGGTGAAGGTGCGGGGCTACCGCATCGAGACCGGAGAGATTGAAGCCTGTCTGGCAGAGCATGAAAACGTGCGTGAAGCGGCTGTAGTGGCGAAGCCGGATGGTGAATCAGGTCTTGCGCTGTGGGCGTACATTGCGGCGGACGGACAGGTGGAGCAGGAAGAGCTTCGGCATTATCTGCAGGAAAGGCTGCCTTCGTACATGATGCCATCCCATTTTGTGCTTTTGGACGGTCTGCCGGTGACCGCGAACGGGAAGACAGACCGCCGGGCACTGCTTGAGGATGATACGCAGACAATGGGGCAGGCGCATGAGGAGCCTTCGGGCGAACTGGAGATCCGGCTTGCGGAGATGTGGCAGCAGGTGCTGGGGCGTGAGCAGATCGGACGCGGTGACAGCTTCTTCGATTTGGGCGGCCATTCACTGAAGGCCATCCTGCTGTTATCCAAGGTGCAAAAAGAATTCAGCATTACGGTTCCGCTGCAAACGCTGTTCGACAGACCGACCATTAAAGGATTGGCAGCCTTCCTGTCTGCCGGTAGCGAGACAGACCCGGGGCAAGGAGCAGAAGATTCGGCGCATCAGGTCTTCTACAAAATATACTCACCAATCGAGCCGATAGAGAAGCGGCTGCATTACCCGGCTTCTTATGTGCAAAAGCGGATGTATGCCTTGAGTGCGCTTAAAGGGGCCGAAGTAACCTACAATGTGCCGCATGCGATGATTATCGAAGGTCCGCTTGATGCTGATCGGCTGCAGCAGGCGGCAAACAAGCTGATTCAGCGGCATGAAACTTTGCGGACCTCATTCGGGTGGGTCGAGGGCGGCCTGGTTCAGCGGGTTCATGATGATGCTGATCTGACCATTCCTTGCTCTGATGCGGAAGAAGGCGAGATTGGCTCCAGGCTGGCTGGCTTTATCCGGCCATTCGACCTGCAGCTGGCGCCATTATGGCGTCTGGAGCTGATCCGCACCGGAGCTGACCGGTATGTCCTGTTGTTTGATATGCACCATATTATAACGGATGGCGTATCCGTTGGCATTTTGATGAGTGAGCTGTCAGCGCTGTACGAAGGGGCGGAACTGCAGCCGCTGCGCATTCAATATAAAGACTTCACAGTGTGGCAGCGGGAGCAGATGCTCTCTACCCGGGGGCATGAGGCTTATTGGGCCGATTTATACAACGAAGGGGTTCCGCTGCTGAATTTGCCGACCGATTATCCTCGTCCATCCATACAGAGCTTTGCCGGACGAACCGTAACGTTCGAGGTGCCTGAGGATGTAGTCACTGCTTTGCACCGGATCAACACCGAAACTGGTACAACCATGTATATGATCCTGCTGGCAGCCTTTGGCGTCCTGTTAGGAAAGTATGCAGGCCAGGAGGATGTTGTTATCGGTACAACCAGCGCCGGGCGCAATCATGCGGATACGGAACATTTGATCGGCGCTTTTATCAATACATTGGCGCTGCGGACCCGGCCAGGCAGTGAGAAGACGTTTTTGGCCTTTGTAGACGAAGTAAAGCGGCATACATTAAGCGCATTCGATCATCAGGACTTCGCGTTTGACGAACTGGTCGACAGGCTGAAAATTCCGCGTGATATCAGCCGCAATCCGCTGTTTGATACGATGTTTGTCCTGCATAATCATGGCGGGGGCACCTCCCGGCTCACGCTTGGCAAAGAGACGTTAATCCACGAATTTGATGATATCCGGCATGAGCCGGCGAAGGTGGATCTGACACTCGTTGCTACCCTGCTGGAGAATCAGAAGATGTTGTGGAGCATCGAGTACCGGACCGACCTGTTCCGTAAGGAGACGGTAGAGCGGATGACCGCCAATTTTGTCCGGCTTTTGACCAGCATTGCCCTGCGGCCGCAGCAGCGTATTGGCGAGATTGACCTGCTGACACAGGAAGAGCGGCATGAGTCGCTAATATTATTTAATGCGACAGGAGCCGCATATCCCCAGACACCTGTGCACCAGCTCTTCGAGGAGCAGGTGTCGCAGAAGCCGAATGAGCCGGCGGTTGTATCCGTCAGTGAAGGCACATGGACATATGCAGAGCTGAACGCAAAGGCCAATAAGGTAGCGCGCTTCCTGATTGCTTCGGGTGTGCAGGCAGAGGACCGGATCGGTGTGATGGCTGAGCATTCTCTGGCGGCGGTGGCGGTCCTGCTGGGTGTATTGAAGGCTGGCGCTGCGTATGTGCCTCTTGATCCAACATATCCGGCCGATCGCATCAGGCATATTGCGGCTGACAGCAAAATGAAACTGCTGCTTACACAGAAGCCTTTGGCTTCGCGGATTCCGGAGACGACCGCCTGGTTCTCCATTGATGGGGCGATGGCTGAAGGCGACGAGAGCAATCCGGAGCTGAATGTCCAGCCTCATCATCTGATGTATCTGATCTACACCTCCGGTTCCACTGGACAGCCCAAGGGTGTCATGGTTGAACACAGAGGAGCGGTAAACTATTTATGGTGGGCGCGCAAGCAGTATGCCCGGGAGCAGCCAAGCAGTTTTGCACTTTATTCCTCGCTGGCCTTTGACCTGACAGTGACGTCAATCTATGTTCCGCTGCTCACAGGCGGCCGCATCGTCGTCTGCGCGGGCGAGGACAAGGGGCAGTTGATGCCGCAGATGCTGGCGGAGGATCAGGTGGATGTGCTGAAGCTGACGCCAACTCATCTGCGCCTGCTGCTGCTGGCGGATCGTGTGCCGCAGCGCCTGCGGACGCTGATCGTCGGCGGAGAGGCGCTGGATACGGCGCTTGCCAGACAGGTTCACGACCACTTTGACGGGCAGGTCACAATCTACAATGAGTATGGTCCGACAGAGACAGTCGTCGGCTGTATGATTCATGCCTTTGATCCAAATTTGGACGTATCCAGCTCTGTTCCGATTGGGCGTCCGGCAGATAATGTGCGGATCTATGTGCTGGATGAACTTCTGCAGCCTGTGCCGAGCGGAGCTGCGGGCGAGCTGTACATCGCTGGAGATGGTGTGGCGCGAGGCTACTGGGGGCAGGAGGAACGGACAGCAGAGCGCTTTCTGAAGGAACCCTTCACACCGGAAGGGCGCATGTACCGGACAGGTGATATCGCCAGGCGTCTCGCAGACGGCAATCTGATCTATTTGGGACGGAGCGATGAGCAGGTGAAGGTGCGGGGATACCGCATCGAAATCGGCGAAATTGTGGCATGCCTGGCAGAGAATGATGCCGTTCGTGAAGCGGTTGTGCTGGCCAAGCCGGATGGCGATTCAGGCGTTGATCTGTGGGCATATATTGCCGTGGAGGACAGAGTAGGACAGGAGGCAATACGACACCATCTGCTGGAAAGGCTGCCGGAATATATGGTGCCATCCCATCTGGTGCTCCTGGATCGTCTGCCGGTGACCCCGAACGGAAAGACCGACCGCCGGGCATTGCTGGAAGACGAGAAATGGGCAGTCAACAATGCGCATGAGGACCCGGCAGGCGAGCTGGAAATCCGGCTGGCAGAGCTGTGGCAGCAGGTGCTGCTGAGTGAGCGGATAGGCCGCCATGACAGCTTCTTCAGCCTGGGCGGCCATTCATTGAAGGCGATCATGCTGCTATCCAAGGTGCAGAAGGAATTCGGCATTACGGTTCCGCTGCAGGTGCTGTTTGATACACCAACCATTCAAGGACTGGCTGCTTTCATGAGTGCAAGTGTGAAAACCGGGGAAGATCAGGCTGAAGCTCCGCTTGAGGAGGGCTCGGGAGCCAAGGGTGACAGCGCCTTCCAATGGATTGAACCAGCCGGGAAAAGAGCGTACTATCCGGCTTCCTATTCGCAAAAGCGGCTCTACGTATTAAACCATCTTGCGGAGGTCACTTACAATGTGCCTGATGTGATGCTTATTCGCGGGGCCCTGGACGTAGAGCGTCTGAAATGGGCGGTGCAGGAGCTGGTGAACCGGCATGAGACATTGCGGACCTCATTCGGATGGATCGACGGCGAACTGGTACAGCGGGTCCATGAGAATGTGACGTTGGACATTCCTTATTCCGAGCAGAGTGAAGATGAAATTGATGAGCAGATCAAGGCGTTTGTCCGGCCGTTTGATCTGAGTACGGCCCCTCTGCTGCGCATTGAACTGGTGAAGCTTGGCGAGGACCGCCATTTGATCTTCTCGGATATGCATCATATCATTACCGATGGTGTATCCGTCGAAATATTCTTTGAGGAGCTTATGGCGCTCTGTGCAGGCAAGCCGCTTGCTCCGCTGCGCATTCAATACAAGGATTTTTCTGTCTGGCAGACATCAGGTGAAGGAGCAGAGCGGAAGCAGGAGCATGAAAAGCACTGGCTGGACGTTTTCTCCGGAGGAACACCGCTGCTTAATCTTCCGACAGATTACAATCGCCCGTCCATTCAAAGCTTCAGAGGAGGCAGGGTCGATTTTGAGATTCCCAAGCCGGTAACGGAACAGTTGTTCAAAATAAGCAAGGAAAGCGGTACGACACTGTATATGATTTTGCTGGCGGTCTATAATGTGCTGCTGTCCAAGTATACAAGCCAGGATGATATTGTAGTCGGAACTACAATTGCCGGGCGGAATCACGCGGATACGGAGCAATTAATCGGCGCCTTCATCAATACGCTTGCCCTGCGCAACAGGCCGATGGGAGAGATGACCTTCTCGGCATTCATGAATGAGGTAAAGAGCAATGCGCTGAAAGCCTATGAGCATCAGGACTATGCCTTTGAAGAACTGGTAGACCGCCTCAAAACAAGGCGTGATGTCAGCCGCAATCCGTTATTTGATACGATGTTCGTCCTGCACAATCATGGCACAGGAGAATTGGTCAAGGAGCTGGGCCCCGGTGTCCGTTTGCTGCCTTACGGCGGATTCCAGCATCGGGTGGCCAAATTTGATTTGACGCTCGTTGTCACGCTGCGGGAAGATGAGCAGCTGTTTTGGAGCCTGGAATACTGCGCCGATTTATTCAAGCATGATACGATTCAGCGTATGGCGGATCATTTTATCCGGCTGCTGCGTATTGTGACGGAGGCTCCGGAGAGGACGATTCATGAGATTGACATGATGCTTGAGGATGAGCGTGAGCTGATTGTCCACAAGTTTAATGAAACGACGGCCAAGTTCTCTGAGCAGGATACGGTAGTTAGCCTGATCGATGAGCAGGCATGGATGTCTGCGGATTCTACTGCGGTCATCGCGCCGGACGGGGAATTGACCTATCAGCAGCTGATCGAGCAGTCGGAGAAGCTGGCGGTCAGACTGGCAGCAAGGGGAGTCCGTCCAGGAGACAAGGTAGTGCTCGCTGTCGAGCGGTCGAAGGATATGATCATCGGGCTGCTTGGAATTCTCAAAGCCGGTGCTGTCTATGTGCCTGTCGATCCGCATTTTCCGAAGAAGCGCATTGATTTCATCCTGGAGGACAGTGCGTGCACCCAGGTGCTGACCCATTCGCACTACGGGCTTGGAAGCGGTGAGCCGGACCGGATTTTGCTGATGGATCAGCTGGAGGTTGATGCTGCCGAAGTACCGGAGACAATCGTGAACATGGCCGAGCCGCAGGAACTGTGCTATATTCTGTATACTTCAGGGACAACCGGACTTCCAAAAGGGGTTGCGATTGAACACCGCTCACTTGTCAACCGGCTTCATTGGATGCAGAAGACTTATCCGGTCGGCCGGGGCGACACGCTGCTCCAGAAAACACCGTTTACCTTCGATGTCTCGATTTGGGAGCTGCTGTGGGGACTGATTCAGGGAGCCAAGGTTGTATTTCTGGAGCCGGGGCGCGAACGCGAGCCGAAGGCTATCATCGAGGCTGTGGAGACCCATCAGGTGTCGGTTATTCATTTTGTGCCGTCCATGCTGAATGCCTTCCTGGAATATGCGAATGTGCATACCCAGATTGAACGCCTGTCATCTCTGAATTATGTATTTTCCAGCGGGGAAGTGCTCAAGCCGTATTATGCGGATAAGTTTTATACCTATATGGAAGAGCTGCCCGCGAAGCTTGTGAATCTGTTCGGTCCTACGGAAACAACCATTGATTCCACATTCTATGAATGTCCGCGGGAGACCGCAGGACCGGTTGTTCCAATCGGCCGTCCCATCGATAATACGACGGCCTACGTCCTGCGGGACGGCAGACCTCAGCCGATTGGCGTCACAGGGGAACTGTATATCGGCGGCGTTGGCGTTGCCCGCGGCTATGTGGGCAGGGAGGATTTGAACGGGGAGAGCTTCATTCCCAATCCATTCATTCCAAATGACCGGATCTATAAGACAGGAGATCTGGCCCGCTGGCGCGCCGACGGATGTCTTGAATATATGGGACGCGCAGATGACCAGATCAAGGTACGGGGATACCGGATTGAGCCGGCTGAGATTGAGACAGGCTTGTGCAATATTCATTTTATTGAAGAGGCTGTTGTCCTGTCGAAGGATGAACGACTGATCGCTTATATTGTGGCAGATATGGAAAGGGA
The DNA here is from genome assembly GCF_000422505.1 of Paenibacillus pinihumi DSM 23905 = JCM 16419. Classification (GTDB taxonomy): domain Bacteria; phylum Bacillota; class Bacilli; order Paenibacillales; family Paenibacillaceae; genus Paenibacillus_D; species Paenibacillus_D pinihumi. The sequence goes on from NZ_KE383868.1 coordinate 100,441, forward strand.
TACGGCCATTATCAAAACCATTTTGTCTTTCCACCTGCCGGAGTTTATGATCCCGGATCAATTCGTATTCGTAGATTCAATCCCGCTTACCGCAAATGGAAAAGCGGATAAGCAGAGCCTGCTGCAGATGGGGCTTGCTGTCGAGCAAAGAAAGGAGTATGAGGCGCCGGAAACCGAGCTGGAAAAGACGCTTGTGCTGGTCTGGCAAAGTGTACTTGGCATCTCGCCGATCGGGGTAACCGATAACTTCTTTGAGGTTGGCGGTACATCCATACAGGCTGTGCTGCTGGAGGTAGAGCTGGAGCAGCAGAATATTTCCTCGGAGGATCTGATCGTATTCAGGTACAATACCATCCGGGAAATGGCCAACTATTTGAGCAGCCGTGCCGAGCTGCAGGATGAACCGGATTGAATTTAGCTTTCGGCCCCGCGCGCAAGGGCGGGGCCGGCATGCTTTGGGAAGCGGAAGAAGGGAGGCCGGTTCGTGCAAGAGAAAATAAAGCTTCGGGCGCAAAGACGCCAGGCTTTTCATGCATTAGGCCGTTTATGGCAGAAATCGAAAGCTTACTGGGGCTGGTATACCGGAATTGTGGCGCTGACTACTGTACTGTCGTTCGTCATCGTTGCCAACGCCGAACTGATGCGGCGCATTGTGAATGCCGTGATGGAGCGGGATACCGCTCTGTTAATGACATCAATTCTGTTCATGGTAGGGGTGCTTCTGGTAGAAACGGCAGGGAGTTTTGCCAGCACCTATCTGAATACCGGGCTACAGAACAGGTCAACGCTGGGACTTCAGAAGAGCCTGCTTGGAAAAATGCTCCGGCTTCGCTCCAAAGAATTGTCCAATTACCATACCGGGGACTTGCTCTCCCGGATTAACGATGCTTCCCCGGACGCCCAATCGGCCATTAATGGCAAATTAATTCAACTGCTCGGCAATGTGCTGCAGCTCGGATTTCTGCTGACCTATCTGTCGATTGTCAATATTGGACTTACGATTGGCTGCCTGCTGATTACGCTCGTCATTCCGCTGCTGGCAACACCGATGTCCCGGCCCATGCGCGCAACGTATACTTCACGTCAGGAAGCAAGGGCTATGCAGGACGCATTCCTGATGGACAGCATGCAGGGAATGGAGGTTATTAAGAGCTACGGGGCCGGTAAAAGAATGGCGGAACGCTTCAAGGCGAAATGGGAAGGTTATTTGAGGCATCACCTGAAGGCGCTTGCACTTGAAGCGGTGTTTTACAGGGTCAATATCTTCGTGTACGTGCTGGGCCTGATGTACATATTGGGCTATGGCGGCTATTTAATTACCCAGGGCAGGCTGGACGTGGGAGCGCTCGCCGCATTTCTGGTTGCCTTCGAGCGGCTGTCCGGGCCGATTTCAAACCTGTCCTCCATATGGCCGCAGCTTCAGGGGGCAGTATCCAGCGCCCTGCGCGTATTTGAAATTACGGATTTGCCGGAGGAACAGGAAGGCAAGAGTCCGGGGAGTGAAGCGAAGAAGCGCCCGGATGGCGACATCGAATTTAACCGCGTGACCTTCCGGTATCAGCAAGATAGCGAGCCAGCGTTGCGGGAGGCCGCCTTTATAATTAAATCCGGGCAGATGACAGCGATCGTCGGAGAAAGCGGATCTGGCAAAACGACTATCGCAAGCCTGCTTCTCGGACTTCAGACCCCTGAATCCGGAAGTGTCCGGATTGGCGGCCAGTCTCTGGCGGAAATGGATATGACAGCATGGCGGGAATCTGTATCGTATGTGTCCCAGGAGCCGTATTTGTTCTCCGGTACAATCGGTGACAATATCAGGCTTGGGAAGACGGATGCCCAAACGATGGATGTCATTGAAGCAGCGAAGCTGGCGAATTTGCATGACTGGATCTCACAGCTTCCTGAAGGCTATCATACCGCAATTGGAGAGCTGGGACTCACGCTGTCCGGCGGTGAACGCCAGCGGATCTCGATTGCCCGTGCCATGCTTCGAAAACCGAGGCTGCTAGTGCTGGACGAGCCAACGTCCGCCCTGGACAGTGAAAATGAACGGTTCGTGCAGGACGCGATAGAGAATGTAATGGCCGGCCGTACAGTCGTCGTCATTGCCCACCGGCTCTCCACAATACGAGGGGCGGATCATATTATCGTGATGCATGAGGGAAGCGTGGCCGAACAGGGCACCCATGATGAGCTGCTCTTGAGAGACAGCAGATACCGCAGCTTGTACACAGCGGCCAGTACGAGCCGAAAGGAGGAGACGGCATGAGCCTGCCGGGTGCGGAACGCAATATTTCTTCACGTTTCTGGGCTGTTATGAAATACGCCAAGCCTTATAAGGCGGCTTTCGTGCTGTCTGTCCTGCTGCTTGCTGCCGATATCGTCTATGATGTCGGGTACGCATGGGTACAGCAATGGTTTATCGATGCCGCGGGGGTGCGGGATACGGACAGGCTGCTCATGCTGACAGGCGTCTGCTTCGCCGCGGGCATTGCCATCATTATCTTTTTCATGCTGCAGTTCTACCTGCGCAATTCCGTCCAATCGTTCATGCAGCGGGATATGTCGGTTGATGTGTTCCGCAAAATAGCCTCTTTGCCATACCCGGCTGTGCTGAGATACCATTCAGGGGATCTCGTTTCGCGGGCAACCCGTGATGTTCAGCAGGCCAATGGCATGATCGCCAACATTGTCTATGAGTTGTCTTACAATGTGGCCCTCTTCGCCGTGGCCTTCGGCTATTTGGCTACAATCGATTGGAGGCTGGCATTGGTGGTCACCGCCTCTGCACCTGTCATATTCTTCATCGGGCGATTATTTGACAAGCGGCTGCGCACGATTGGACAAGTGCAGCAGCAGAAGGACGCGGAGGTTCGCGGACTGCTGCAGGAAACGATGCAGGGCATGTCCATTGTACGCTTGTTTCAGCTCGAAAACCTGTTCACCGGAAAATATGAACGCCGCCGGAAAGAGCAAAACAAGCTTCATATGCGTCAGGCGATGCTTCAGACGACGATGAATCAGTCTGTCTATGTGACTAATCAGCTGATTACGATTGCCTGTGCGTTCTTTACGGCTCATCTGGCTATTCAGGGCACATTGACCGCCGGACAAATTCTGGCGTTTCTCGTTCTGATCAACCGCGTACAGAGTCCGCTGCTCAGTGTCATTAATACCTGGGGCAATTTTCAGCAGGGACTTGGCGCGGGGGACCGATTGGCTGCGCTGGATGAGGAACCATCCGAAGCGGGCGGCAGAGTGCTGGCGGATGAGCAGACGACGCCTGGAAAATACCCAAATAGCAATATGGCTCAAAGGACAGAGGACCATGAAAGAGCAGAGGAGCCGATCCGGCTGCATAATGCGGCTGCTTCAGTCACGATTGATGGCAATGTCAGCAAGGTACTGATCTCTGATATCAGCTTGACGGTAAAGAAGGGGGAGTTCCTCGCCATTGTCGGGCCGAGCGGCGCCGGAAAGTCCAGCGCTCTACGTTTATGCAGCGGACTCATTGAGCCTTCATCAGGTGTTGTAGAAGTTCTGGGCTTGCCTGTTCAGGCTCATCTGGATGAAATTCGCCAGCGGACCAGTTATGTTCCGCAGACGCCATATTTGTTCACAGGTACAGTGCGCGAGAACTTGACCTTGGGCGTAGAAGATGCGACTGAGGAAGAGATGATCCAGGCGGCGCAAGCTGCGCTCGCGCATGAATTCATCCTGCAAATGGACGGCGGTTATGACGCGCTGATTGGCGAGCGGGGAGGAACACTGTCCGGTGGACAGAAGCAGCGGCTCGCACTTGCACGCGCCATTATACGGAGGCCGGAAATTCTGCTGCTGGATGAATCAACATCGGCACTGGATATGCGGACCGAACGCGAGGTGATTCATTCCCTGCTTGAAGCCCTCCCTGATGTGACGCTTATATTCGTCTCCCATCGGATGACTGCTATTGACCGGGCTGCCCGAATCATTGTTATGGAACAGGGCAGGCTTGTCGAGGAAGGAACACATGCGGAGCTAATGACAATGGACGGCTTATACTCCATGCTGTACCGGATACAGCAGGATCAGTCTGAGGCGGCAAGTACCGCAGAAAGCTAGATTCGTAGAGTAAGGTAAAGGCCGCATGTGGGTGATTCTTCTAATCGCTGTGTTGTTCTCGGATTTGCAACAAACCGCCCTTTCGCAGCCGGATACACCGGTTTAGCCAAAGGGCGGTTTTGAGTAGGAGAATTTTGTTTCATGGATTTGGCAGTTTTTAATCCCGCATTAAGCTCCACACGACTCCCGGATAATGAGCCTGGGCGTATGGTTGATCCGGATCATCTCCTCGGAGCCGTTGATCGCGCTAATAAGCTGGAGCACAGCCATCCGTCCCAGATATTCGTTATGCTGATCCAGAGAGGTGATGCGGGGAATGGCATACTCGGATTGCGGGAATTGATCGCAGCTTGCAATCGCAATATGCTCCGGGCATTGCAGGCCGCGGTCCTTCATCGCCCGGATTGCGCCGATGGCAACCATGTCATTCATGGCAATGATGGCGGTTGGCAGAGTATCTTGGGGCTCATCAAGCAATTGCCGCATCGCCTCGTAGCCGTCCGGTGCATAGTAATCTGATGGAATAATATGATTGTCCAAGGCTGTTCTCCCCAGTGCGCGCAGCTCCTGCTTGAACGCTTCGATCCGTGCAGTCGTAATGCGTATGCCCGGTTCGCCGCCGATGAATCCGATCCGTTCATGACCGAGCGCGATGAAATGATGGACAATAGAGGCGACGCCCTGCTTGAGGTCCCGCTCGACCACCAGACAATTACAGCCTTCAATCCGGGTGCCGACGATGACAACGGGAATCTGGCGGTGCAACTGATTAAGCGCCTGAATGTAGGAATCCGGGATATCCTCCTTGTCGATATGTCCGCCGAGGACAAGAACGCCGTCCACCTGCTTCTCCTGAATAATCCGGAAGTAATCCTCCTCCGACATCTTGCTCTGCTGCTTGCGGTTGCGTACAAACATCGTATTAAAAAGAAGGGTTGCATAGCCGCTCTGCATGGCAAAGCTCTGAACCTCCATAAATAATGAAGCAAAATAAGGATTCGTAATATCCGGCAGAATGACCCCGATATTCTGGCTTGTATGATTAACCATCCCTCTGGCAAATACACTGGGCGTGTAGTTATGCTCTGCGATGATTTGCTGAATTTTCTCCCGCTTCCCGGGAGAGACCGAAGGGCTGTTATTCAAAACCCGGGATACCGTGGAAACGGACACACCGCTTTTTCGGGCAATTTCAGAGATTGTAATTTTATTTTTCAATGTGACACATCCTTATTCGGATACTTGCATATGATCGATTTTGATTTTAACCGAAACCAGTGCATTATTCAACTATTTTTGGTATCGTTACCAAGCTTGATTGATCTTTTTCGATGGCAATCCCGATTCTATTAAAAGTATCATTTCCCCTCATTGACACAGGCATTATTTTTTGTTACCCTCATCTCAAAAGCGGTTTCATTATCCGAACATTTGGTATCGCTACCAAATGAAAGCGAAAGTTCTCACTATGCTTCAACAGCATAGCACAAATGCCGTCTTGCTCCATACATGCAATGATTCTACCGAAAATTTCATAGAAAGAGGTTATATGCATGAATGATGAAATATGGAAGGATATAAGACTTTCAGGTTATATTCATCGCCCGCTGCCATTGCTGGAGGACCGGTCGCTTGAACGTGCCCAGCAGCAATATGAGGTTCTGAATTCCAGCCAGTGGTTCGAGGGCAGCAAGGAGGAGGCTGGCTCTTGGGCTCATGCAGGGGTCGGAACATTGGGGACAGGAGAACAAGAGACAGTGCTGCTCAGCTCTCCGGCAATTATGCCGCATTGGCCTGAAGGGGCTCCTGCAGACGGGGATTATGTCAACTTCGGCAGCTCATGGATGATCCGGAAGCCTGACCGGGAAAATTGGGAGTCTTTTAACCGGATGGCTATTGAATTGAAGGCTGACTTCCATGGTGTGCCTAATGCCTATGTGATGATCAAGTTCCGCAATGAAGGGGTCATCCCGATTCCGGACATTTATGAGCGTGAAGGCGTACATGGCGTCAATCTGAAAAATCATGAATGGAATACGATTCATCTTAATATAGAAGAACTCCCGCGGGATGCGATTACAGAGATCGCCATCGGTTATTTTCTGAACGGAAAGGAGCGCGCCACCGGGGATGAAATGTCACTGCAACTTCGCAGCATCAAGCTGGAGCGTGTGGCTGAGCAGGAGGTATCCAAGGGCTGGCTGCCCAGACAAAAGGAGATTGTGTTCTCCCACAGCGGATACCGTCTCAACTCCTCCAAGAAGGCATTTGCTACCGGGCTGTCTGAGCAGAAATTTCAATTGAAAGGCGCGGAACGTGGCGACACAGTGTTCACGGGCGAGATTCGCCAGGCGGATACGAGTCTGGGCCGCTTTGAGATTATGGATTTTTCTCCTTTCAATCAGAGTGGACGCTACTATTTGCAGGTGGGGGATGCGATATCAGAGAGCTTTAATATCGGGCGTGCATCCAGTGTGTGGCAGTCATCGGTATGGAAATCATTGAATTTTATTTTTTGCGAGCGCTGCGGTTATCCGGTTCCGGGCATTCACGGCAGCTGTCATGCGGATATTGTTGCGGAGCACAAGGGAACGATCATTTCCTTTAACGGCGGATGGCATGATGCGGGTGATGTCTCGCAGCAGCTTATCCAGACGGCTGAGGTTGCCTGGGCGCTGTTCGAAATGGCGGAGCAGGTAAAAAATCAGGATGTCGATTTGTATCTCCGGTTGCTGGAGGAAGGGGAATGGGGACTGGATTTTATGCTCAAAACCCGCTTCGGCGACGGGTACAGGGCGACTAGCGCAGGCATTACCCGCTGGACGGACGGCAGAATCGGCAATATGGACGACGCGGCGGCCCGTGTTCATAATCAGGCGTATGAGAACTTCTACTGTGCAGGAATTGAAGCGTATATTCATGGAAGGCTCCCGAATGCCGCTTTGTCACGGAAGCTGCTGGAGGCGGCCAGGGAGGATTTCCAATATGCGATGGAGGAATTCGCCAAGCACGGGTTCGACCAGAAGCCGATCTTTTGGGAGCATACCTACCAGTCCTCCGAGAGCCTGTATATGGCGACCGCTTCCTGGGCGGCCTCAATGCTGTATGAGGCGACGGGGGATGAATGGTACGCGGAGAAAGCAGCCGAGTTTATCACGTATGTAACGAGATGTCAGGAGCTGGAAGGAATCCGGCTTGAAGATGGTTCGTCGCTGCGCGGATTTTTCTACCGTCACCCTGACAAACGTGTGGTCCAGCACTTCAATCATCAGTCGCGCGAGCATCTGTACCTGCTGGCTCTGACGGCTGCCCACCAGACGCAGAGCGGGCACCCGAAGGCCGAAAGCTGGCTGGAGTCAATCAAGGCATATGGTGAATATATCAAGAAGCTGGCTGCTTATACAGAGCCCTACCCGATGATTTCGAGCGGGGTCTACCATAAAGATGAGCATTTGGACGACCGCAGCTTCAATTACCAGCATCTGCTGACGGATGACCAGGCCAAGCAGGAATATGTCCAGCAGTTGGAGCAGGGCGTCAAGCTAAATGGGGACTTCTACCTGAAGCGTTTCCCGGTATGGTTCTCCTTCCGTGGCAATAATGCCATTGTGCTGTCTACGGGCAAGGCATCCTCGATTGCCGGCATATATTTGAAGGATCGCACCCTGATTGATATTGCGGAAGGGCAGCTCCAGTGGATTGTGGGCAAAAATCCGTTTGGCCAATCGCTCATGTATGGCGAGGGCTACCGTTATGCGCAGCAATATTCTGTGCTGTCCGGGGAAATGACCGGGGAAATTCCGGTCGGTATCCAGACGTTCCTGAATGAAGATGAGCCGTACTGGCCGCAGTTCAATAATGCCACTTACAAGGAAGTATGGACCGGCAACGCAGGGAAATGGCTGTCCATTGTAGCCGATTTGTATGCGATCGAAGCAAAGAGGTAAATGACCGCAATTGCGAGGGGAGCAAACAATGATGAAACCGACGATGATGACGTATATTCATGAAGAAGAAGCGATGTCGAACGAAATCTTATCGAGGTATCCAGAGCAGGTTCATGCATTTGCCGGGCTGGCACAGGACAAAAGCGATTGGCTTGTGCTGGCAACCGGGTCCAGCTACAATGCGGCCCTCAGCGCCAAATATTTCATTGAAAAATGGGCAGATGTGCGAATGGATGTGAGAGAGCCGTTTCACTTTACCTACTATGATAAAATCAGCCCGCATACCGACCTGGCGATCGGAATTTCCCAGAGCGGGCAAAGCACCTCCACAATCGGTGCGCTGAACCGGGTTCGCCAGCAGAGCGGCATCCGGACAGTCGCTATGTCCAGTGATCCGAACAGCGCCATATCAGAAGCAGCCGATATCACCATCGATATCGGATGCGGCAAAGAGCGGGTAGGCTACGTTACCAAGGGTTTTCTGGCGACTGTTCTGACCTTTATGCTGGCGGGCCTTCACCTTGCTGAGCTGAAGGGGAGGGCAACCAAGGACGAGGTCAGCCGTGTATTGAAGGAGTTTCAGTCGGCCATTGATGCAATTCCTCGCATTATCGCCAGGACAGAAACCTTTTACGAGCTTCATAAGGAAGCTTTTATCCATGCGCCCCGGTTTACGGCTGTTGGCTACGGTCCTGCTGTCGGTACCATCAAGGAAATGGAAACCAAGTTCTGTGAGACGATCCGTATGCCTACCCAAGGGATTGAGCTGGAGGCATTCATGCATGGCCCATACTTGGAAGTAAATCCGAACCATCGCATCTTTTTTGTGGAGACGGGCGGAGCGGTTAATGAACGACTGGAGCTGCTGCGTGATTACGAAAGCCGGATAACGGACTATACGTATACCGTGTCATTAGGCGCTGGGGCAAATGACCGAACTCTGGGGCTGGAGCTGGAAGTAGACGAGTATTTGGCGCCATTCAGCCTCATTATTCCGTTTCAAATATTGGCGCATCATATCGCCGGGGGCAGGGGGATTGACCTGACCAACCGGATTTACACGGATTTCGGTGTCTCCATGAAGAGCAAGACTCAGCCGGGCGATTACGCGTAAACATCGGATAAATAAACAGATGCAAGGAGCGGCGCATGTACAGGTGCGCTGCTTTTTGCTTAGAGCATTAGAATCATTCACTTTTCAAGTTCATCGACCTGAGTGAATGTATCAATTATTTAATCGGGAAGATCAAGAAAACAGTCCTGCTATGAAGCCTCACATAAATTAGTGATGTAAGTCATTCAGCTTTAATTTGATAGAATAAAAGTCGCTTTTATATCGTTCAAAGGAAATATGTCAGAGGGAGTGGAATATGCTTAGTTTACTATATTTGTTGTCATCACAATCCTATTGTGGCAATTTGGGAGCAATCACACGAAAAAGACTGAACACCTTTTTTCTAAGTATCCAGTCTTGGGGCATTAATTTACGGTGATGGCCTTTTCCCTAATTCAGTATCACGCTCTGAACTCTCATCCCACCGGTATCACATATCCTCTAATAACTCTCACGGGCTCTCTACTCCTCGCGGAACAAAAGTCGGACCATACTTTTCTCTCATTTTTTGTTGAGTATCGAGCGCCTCTTCATAAGAAGAACCAGAAACAATGAATAATGACAACTCCTTATTTTTACCCCAATTACTTACAATATTTATGTTTTTAAAAGAGTCATCAAACCAAAACATACTTAAAGTAACAAATTCTCCTTGATCTGAGGGTTTGTGGTAAACAAGATTCCCTAAATTGATCCCATTATTTTTATCAAGTACATAGGTATCGAGGGTATCATTCTCTTTAGTAAATTCTAAGCCATCAATCCTTACTGTGCCTTTGAATCTATGTTGTTTAAACAAAGGTCGCTTCAATGTTCCTGATACTCTTATTGAAGTATGCTTGATAGAAGAAGGGTCGTTCTCATAAAAACTTACAGCAGGGGAGACTAGATCCACCTTTTTAGGGAATGGATAGAAAAATAAAAAGAGTGTTGTTATTATTACTAAAAGAATTATCAAAGAAATTGTTACTTTAAATACATTGGATCTCATAAATTCACCTGTCTATCCTCTGGGAGTTTAATAAGATTTGTGCGAAGTCATAATTCACACTTCAACACAAATCTTATTATTTTACATTACAAATCTTTACTTTACATTAAGAGTCCTGGGTGTGAAGGTGTTTTTACAGGAATTGATTTAATTGTTTTATTTCCAACACCTAACAAATCAGCTTGTATTACATATGCATTTCTGGGTGCATAAGGGTCAAGATATGCCGCTACAGCAAATGAACCATTTCTATGTGCACTAGTATCGTAATATTCGTAGCTTTTTTGTCCATTTTGAAAGGTTATATTCTTGACTGCACCATTTGACTTGTATGTGAAAATAGGTATCGTCCAGTTAACGCCTCCAAATACTGAAGATGAAATAAAGGCCAACACTTGAGTATCATCATTTTTACTTGCCTCCTTTACATACATAAAGTCGATACTTTCCTTCCAAGCGTATGTATAATTCACTTGGATATCAGTGACTTCTGTTGTCTTGCTAAAATTAGCATCATTAATAAAATTTTTAACAGCATCATAGACCTGAAGTGTAATATCAACCGGTGCAGACAATTTCGAAACTCCTGTTTTGACAACGGTGGTTACGAAATTCTGTGTTGCTGTCCCGATAGAATTAGTATTTCGTAGTATAATTCCTCCAGTATCCATAAGAGCTGAAGTCGAACCATTAGGTTCTGCAGTCAGATGTTGAACTTCATAAGTAACTCCGTTTTTTACCCAATTGCCTCTAAAACTTGACCAAATTATATTTTTCGCGTTAGGTGGTGTAGCTACATATGGTGTAATACCTAAGCCTTTATGCGCTGTAAGTTTCATTTTTTCGTGTACTTCTTGAGGTGTTAAAAATTCTACACCAAGAGACTCAAGTTTTTTGCCTAATTTATCAAACTCCAGAAGATAGCCTTCTTTTTGTTCTGTTAATACCTTTGCTCTCTCCGCATAAATTTGTTTAACTTGCTCTTCAATTGCATTGTTGACAAGATGAGGAGCAGCGTCTATTTCATTATTTGCGCTTACCACACCGGCTGAACCGAGTGCCAGTAAACAAATAATTAAGACACTCATCAACTGTCTCTTAGCGTTACACGTTCCTTTCAATAACCGATTTTTCATTAATCTAATCCTCCCTATAGTTTATTAGATGCCACTTCCTATTTAATTTGCAATATAGCAAAGGAAATGCTTAATTACTTGACTCTTGCGATTTCTAAAGACAAAGACTCGAAAAGGAACACGTGTAGCGTAGCAGGCGATCAAGCGGCATAGGCAGGGAGTTTGAGATGGGTGAGAATGTCGAATAAGGTTTAGAAAATTTCAAGGGCCAGATCATTTTTGCTCTTGAAGGACAGACGATGCTCCATGCAATAGGCTTCATAGAAGTAGGGATGGAAATCCCAAGAGTAGGAAGCGACTTCGCTGACTACATGAGCCGCTAAGACACAAAGATACCAACAGACTTGCCGACCTCGTGTGAATCAAGCTTCAGGGTGAATGGTTCAAGAAATTTGTCGTATTGCTCAGATGTCGTCTACCCCTGGCTGCTTGCTGGACTTGCGTAATATTTTTACGCCCGGCACAGAGAGTGATGCCGTGAACGAGGGTAAACATATGCCCGAATTGCGGTTTGGGTAATTCAAGTTTGAGGCTAGATGAACTTGACGATCCGCATTTAGAGGGATACCATGAGAATGGGACATCTCCGTTTGTTTTTCTGGAAATTGTTGATGAAAAACAATTTCTTCATCCAAGGTCGATGTCCTTCTTTATGTTATCCTCTCGACAAAGCTTCTAATTCCTTTGCCTTATCCAGATTTTGTCGACAGCGATTTTTTCTCAAAAATCAAGTTAATTATTACAAAATAGGATGAACATGTAACTTCTTAATAAATTCAATATAGAACTTAATACAACAAGCGACAACGAAAACTATATTGCGCTTTCCCGCAAAAATCGCAAATCATAAAAATAGCTTCAATATACAGGACTATACGTGTACAGTATCTTTGGGAGCCGCTGCAGATGAGCAGGCACTGGGGCTTGAGCTTGAGGTGGACGAATATGTCGCACCGTTCAGCATCATATTTCCGGAGACAGAGGAATCGACTTAACCAACCGTATCTATACAGATTTCGGCGTTGCGATGAAGAGCAAGACTCAGCCGGGCTATTACGCGTAAACAATCGGTAAATAAACAGATGCAAGGAGCGGCGCATGTACAGGTGCGCTGCTTTTTGCTTAGAGCATTAGAATCATTCACTTTTCAAGTTCATCGACCTGAGTGAATGTATCAATTATTTAATCGGGAAGATCAAGAAAACACTCATGCTATGAAGCCACACATATATTAGTGATGTAAGTCATTCAGCTTTAATTTGCTAAGAAGAGATGCCGAATTGTACTAAAACTAACAGAGACGATAGTTTTAAGAATGCCTTCGCACTACCATGGAAAAACCTGGACAATTGAGGTCTATTTTTTGTTTAACATAAGGAAACCCTACTATGCACCGATTGCATTATAAGTATATATATGGAATAATTCATTTTTGGTGGAAATTATATGCTGGAGGAGGTCGATTATAAGAACAAAAGTCGATTTTATCTTGTTCAAAGGAAATAAGTCAGAGGGAGTGGAATATGCTTAGGTTTACTATATTTGTTGTCATCTCACTCCTATTGTGGCTCTGTATTACCACTATGTATAATAGGATTGCATACATTGAACCTCCTAAATGGTATGAAACCACACATTTTAAAACAGCATGCTTATTTATTGTATATATTGTTACTTCATATTTTCTACTGGTGCACAAACGCAAATAAAAGAGTCATTATTCTTGAAACATGTTAATCTAAAATACAATCTGGAGGATGATACAAAAACTATTTATCCGCATTCGACTTCTTGCTTTATTATGTACGATAGTGACTATCCTAATCTTGCATTTTCTTCAGAAAAAATTGAAACCTATGATACATACGCTGGCCTTGCTATTAATGATTATAACTATAATGTAACGTTTAGAGAAATTAATAGCTTAGATATTTCTGGTGGAATTAAGGGAAGCTCCTGTAACGGGAACTTCCTTTGTTTGTTAGTGTGCCCAGAGATACGCGTTGTCTAGTTGGTGAAAGGCCAACCGAAGAAGGGGCCAAGCCATCTTCGAGCTAGGATACCTTCGTATGGCGAATTCTGTGCGTAGAAGCGTATCGACAAAAGTACATGTCAGAGACAGGGCGAGCAACTTGTCAGGCCGTAACATGAAGTGAATCCTGCCGCGTCGCCAAAAAGGCTTCGCAAGAAGGAAAAAGGTAGCAGAGTCCTGTGAAATTGAACGAAGGCCAAGGAAAGATAAAGGAGAACTTGGAATAATAGTGAAGAATTCTCCGGCGTAGAGGGAGCGGCATGGTAAGAAAGAGAACTGGAGAGACCCCCTGATTGTTTTGGATCATAGTCATGAAGGAAGTATATATGCAAGTGAAGCGATTTTATTATTACGATATGGATATTCTGGAAATTCTGATATAATCAATTTAACTGATTTTTAATTGGAGACTAATCATTGGGGGAGTTCTGCATTGAGGAATGGCGTATCCTACTTTAAAAATGTAAATGCATTTATTGAAGGTAATATTTCATTAAGAGACCCACAAAGAATCGCTCATAGAAAATTAAAAGAAAGTTTTGAGTCTGACCCAGATAATCATAAAATAATTGTACTTCCTACGGGTACTGGAAAAACAGGTACAATGGGATTGGCACCGTATGAAATCAGTGATGGGAGAGTTCTAATCATTACTCCAGGAAAAGTCATCCGCGAGGGGGTTTCTGATGAATTTGATACCAGAACACCATTTAATTTTTGGACAAAAAGAAAAGTAATCTTGGACGATACAAAGTTGCCTAATGTATACAGATATGCGGGCTACCAGACTGCTGCAGACAAAAGAAGAATTATGGGATACTTAAATAAATCAGATGTTGTTATAGCAAACATTCATAAAGTCTATAGTTCAACGTCCCGCAAAGCATTAGTAAATATTTTGGATTCAAATCATTTTGACATGATTATAATAGACGAAGCGCATCATTCGGCGGCAGACTCATGGTTAAAAACTTTGAAGCATTTTAATGCAAAAAAAATCGTGAAATTAACTGCTACACCTATTAGAGGCGACGACAAAGAAATAGATGGAGAAATTATATATAAGTATGAGCTTGCCGATGCTATTAAAGATGGATTAGTCAAAAATATTGTTGCAGAAGACTATACGACTGAGAAGTTAGAGTTTTTGGTTGATGGTCAGCTCGTTGATAAAGAAGCTGCATTAGAAGCTATGGATAAGAAATGGGTTACAAGATCTGTGGCCTATTCAGCTGCATGTAACAGAACTATTGTTCAAATGAGTATTAAAAGACTTAATGAAAAGCGACTTCAGGGACTCGCTCATCATCAAATTATTGCTGTTACTTGTGACATTGAACATGCCAAAGAAGTAAAGGCATTGTATGAGGAGTATGGTCTTAACTCCGCTGTTGTATCGAGCGATGACCCTGAAAATGCTGAAGATGTTATTATTGAGTATAAAAAGGGTCAACTGGATGTGGTAGTGAACGTTAATATGCTAGGGGAAGGTTTTGACCATCCTAATATAAGTATTGCGGCTATTTTTAGGCCTTTCAGGACTCTTGCCCCATATGCTCAATTTATTGGGAGGGCGTTAAGAAAGATTCATGAAGGTAATGATGCTATAGATAACATTTCCCATGTCGTATACCATAAGGAACTCGGTCTGGATAATTTGTGGTCTTTTTATACCGGACAACGGACAAAAGCAGAGAGAAAAAAAGTATTGGAATTAGAATATTATAGAGAACAGGGTACGAAACAAAATAGGGAAGTAGGAGAAGTAAATGCTCATGGAGAAGTAGTTATAAATACAAAGGAATTCCTTGCAGATGGAATTGCTAGTATATATCAAGATGAAATTCGTGAGAGCATAAGGTTGCAAGAAATGAAGATTCAGAATGTCGCTGATATGATGAAGGCAGCGGGACATTCGGAAAATGAAATAAATGAATACAAAGCTTCTCAAAATCGTAATTTAGACAGTGAAATTACTGAAAAAAGAAATAAACTTCGTGAAGAACTTATCCGTGAAGAATTGCATAAAATCCATAAAGAGGATATCATTACTCAAGTTGAAGAACTCTTTGGTGAAACAGGAGTTGACCCCAAAGGTAATGAATTACCTGGTAGAACAACCAGTGTATTCTTAAAAAGTGCTGGCACAAATGATGCTTATGTGATTAAATTCATTAATTCTTCACTTAAAAATAGGATTAAGCGTGGCATTGACGAGTGGGAAGCCTATGATTTTGAACAAGCTAGAATACTATTACCACAAATCATTAAAGCTATTCATGACAAAATTAGAAATCTGGAGGAATAGGCGATGATGGATGAAATTCATCAAGTTGCAAAGTTGTTAATGTATGATGGGCCTACAGTCACAGAACTAATGCAAAAAGCTATAGACCAAAATCATGAGTTTTCTATTTTAAAGAATGGAGATATAACGATTCTAACCATTGAGTCTACTGTAGCTTACAGCCTTAAAGTTACAGATAGGTATCATTTTAATTTTGAAGGCCAATTAATTATGCAAACCATTAATATGAATGGCAAAGAGCAAATTGTGTTTGATAAATATAAAGAGGCAACGCAGATATTGACGAAGCTGGAAAAGAAGAAAAGAAAGATATCTTAATTTGGAAATAGGGCGTCCAGAAGTCAGTTTTCACTGACTTTCTGGACATTTCTTTATACAATGCTCACATTTTACCGGGCAGTTAAACTACCAACTGCGTTATACTATAAATTGCTGTGTTTTTTTAGGCTTCAACAATCAGGAGGTTTCAAGTGTAACATGCCGTTCATTTATCAGTTTAAAAAAGGATGGAACGATCTGTCCTTGACAATCAAGTTGTTCTTTCTGGCCACGCTGTTATTTCAAATCGGAGGCGGGATGTTTTCCGTCTTATATAATCTGTACATTCAGGATTTAGGATACGATGATTCAATGAACGGGAGAATTATTAGCATCCAGTCATTCGCCACGGCATTAATGTTCATCCCGATCGGGATGCTCGGAGACCGGACAAGCCGCAAGCGACTGCTTATTATTGGCGCTTTGTTTAGCGGACTGGCCCTGGTTGGCCGGTCTTTTCTTGATTCATCCGCAAGCCTGATTTCATTGGCTGTGATGTCCGGTTTGTTCATGTCTATCTTTCAGGTGCTTGCGATTCCGTTTCTCGCGGCAGGAATACCTGTCCATCAGAGATTGCAGGTATTCAGCTATTATTCCTCGCTGGTGCTCGCATCCCAGGTGCTGGGCAGTATGGGCGGGGGCATGCTCGCAGACCTGTTTCAGGTATTTGGTTTGAGTTCTGTCACCAGTCTGCGGATTGTACTGGCAGCAGGAGGTGTAACAGCATTTGCGGCTTTCATCCCATTGCTCATGATTGTAGAGACTCCGAGAGAGAAAGTTCCTGAGCCCAAGCGGACTGTCCCGGCTCCAGCACAGCCGGCAGCAAAGGGCAACCGTTCAGACTTCAAGCTGATCGCCCAGTTCGGGCTCATTCAGCTCATTATCGGGACCGGGTCGGGGCTGGTCATTCCATATTTGAACCTGTATTTTACCAACCGGTTCTCGATTTCACTGAGCGCTGTCGGGCTCCTAATCTCGCTAGGGCAGATCATGACAATTGTCTCGATGCTCATCGGACCGTATTTGGCAGAGCGGGTTGGTTCTGTAAAGGCGGTTGTGTCGTTCCAGCTGCTGTCGCTGCCGTTCCTGTTGTTAACCGGGTCCACGAATGTTTTTGCAGTCGCGGCCATGGGCTTTCTGTTCCGTCAGGCTTTGATGAATGCGGCCAATCCTATCCAATCTGCGGTGCTGGTTGAACGTGTCTCGGAGAAGAGAAGGGGCATAGCCAATTCTGTCACCCAGACGGCCTTTATGCTGGGATGGGCATTTATGGGTCCCGTGCAGTCCAGTCTCGTAACCTCCAATGGTTATTATTGGGGTTACGCAATTACGTTCAGTATCACCGGGGTGTTATATGTCGGAGCTGCTGCCCTCTATTACATGATGTTCAGAAAGCCGAAGCAGCAAGCAGAGGAAAATTCGGTTTTGAGTGCATGAGGCAAATAGAAAATGCGCGAAATCCAGATTCGTAGACCAGTTGGAATCATCCCGCTGGTCTTTTTTCTATTTGAGGATTCGTTCGAGGGTTAGAAATTTGATTAATCATGCATAACATCTATTGTAATCATAGAAATGATAATATTGATCAATGATCTTTTCGCAGTATACAATCAAGGTGCTTAAGAAAATGAACTGCCAAGGAGGATGAAATCATGAGTCAGATGATCGCAGATATTAAGATTCCGGACAGCAAGCTGGCATTGGGGGCAGCCGAATTGCTCCGCGAGCATGGCAATGATCTATTGTGGAACCACTCTCACCGCGTATTTTTGTTTGGCGCCTTGCAAGGGAAAAATGCCGGGGTCAAATTCGACTCCGAACTGTTGTACATCAGCGCCTTGTTCCACGATTTGGGCTTGACCCGGCATTACAGCAGCCCGGATAAGCGCTTTGAGGTGGACGGTGCCAATGCCGCGCGCAACTATCTCCAGTCGAATGGCGTTCCGGCTGAATCGATCCAATTGGTATGGGATGCGGTAGCCCTTCATACGACGATCGGGATTGCCCAGCATAAAGAGGCAGAGGTTGCGCTCATTTATTCGGGTGTCGGTTATGATGTAATGGGAGAGAATTTTGACAGTCTCACCGAGGACATTCGGGGACAGGTTGTTAAGGCGTACCCGCGAGACAATTTCAAGCAAAAGATTTTGCCAGCTTTCCTTGAGGGCTTCAAGCATAAACCAGAGACGACCTTCGGCAATATTAAAGCCGATGTCTGCGCCATGCTGCTGCCGGGATTCCAAAGAACGAACTTCTGCGATTGTGTCCTGCA
This sequence comes from Paenibacillus pinihumi DSM 23905 = JCM 16419, assembly GCF_000422505.1. Classification (GTDB taxonomy): domain Bacteria; phylum Bacillota; class Bacilli; order Paenibacillales; family Paenibacillaceae; genus Paenibacillus_D; species Paenibacillus_D pinihumi. Next base: position 118,663 of record NZ_KE383868.1, read on the forward strand.
TTCTCCCTGGAACGAATAGTGACGGGGGCAGAAATAACATCCAAAACAGTGGGTGTTTTTTCTGCTTTCATCATAGGGGCGGGAATAGATCAGAACTTATTGAAACAGCTCAATTTTGAGGGGGATGTCAAATGGAAATCAGACAACTGGAATATTTTATGGCGGTATGCAGGGAGCTCCATTTCACCCGTGCGTCCGAGCAGTTAGGGGTTACCCAGCCAACGCTCAGCCATCAGATCAAGGCATTGGAGACGGAGATCGGGATGCCTTTGTTTGACCGGATCGGCAAGAAGACGGCTTTGACAGAAGCGGGCAGCATTTTATTCAAGCACGGGACACATATTTTTCAGAGCATTCAGAGTGCCAAGGAGGAGATTCATGAATTGCGGGAGGTGAAGAGCGGCAAGCTGGCCATCGGCGTATTGAAAGGAGAGCTGGGGATGCTTGTTTCTGCTACACTGTTTGCCTTTCATCAGCAGTATCCGGACATTCAAATTACAGTCGTCGGCAAGGACGATATGGTAGAAGGCATCATTCAGAATGAAATCGATATCGCCCTGACGATTGTGCCCATTCATGACGACAGATTGACGATTGTTCCGTTGTACGAAGAAGATTTGTATTTGACGGTGTCACACCGGCACCCGCTGGGAGCCAAGAACACGATTGATTTGGAGCAGGTCAAGGATGAGCCGTTCATTATTTTTCCGAAAAATTATCAATGCCGCCAGCAGATCGATGCAGCGTTTAAGCAGATTGAAGCACCTCTGCAGCCAATCATTGAAACGGATGCGACGGAGTCTATTTTGAAGTTAGTACAAGCGGAGGCCGGAGTATCGATATTATCCAAAACGCTGCTCCATATGTGGGGGAATGAGCAGATCCGCATGATCAAGATTGAGAATCCGCCCGTACGCAGGCAGATCGGGCTTGTCTACCATAAGGAAAAATATATCGGCTTCGCGGCGCAGCAATTTATCCGCCTGCTCAAACGCACCATTGTGGATCAGGGCCTAAGCCAGGCTGATGCATAGATGCCATCTATTCTATGATAGAAATTTCATTATTGATTAGAAGGATTGAAATTGTATACTTTAGTAAACAGATCAAGCTTCAGGAAATAAGGGAGGCAAGCGAATGGCAGAGGACAAGTATATTGATTTAAGCCATATTATTGAAGACGGATTGGTCACGTACAAAGGGCTTCCTGCGCCAATTATTTGTGACTATTTAAGCCGCGAAGCATCCAAGGCGATGTATGAAGAAGGAACCGAGTTCCAGATCGGGAAGATTGAGATGGTCTCCAATACCGGGACTTATATTGATACGCCCTTCCACAGATATGCAGACGGGAAGGATCTGTCTGAGATGGAGCTGACGTCTTTCGCTGGTCTGGAAGCGATTGTTATCCGGGCTGAGGAGCATTCACCCCGGATTGATGAGCAGCTGTTCCACGGCCAGGATGTCCGGGGGAAAGCAGTACTGGTACATTCGGGATGGGACAAGCACTGGAATACCGAGCAGTATTATGTCCATGCGCCATACTTGACGGAAGCCGCCGCCGCTTACTTGCGTGATCAGGGAGCAGCACTCGTCGGTATTGATTCTTTTAATATTGATGATACTTCCGGCAAAGGAAGGCCGGTTCATACCATTCTGCTCGGAGAGGGCATTCCGATTGTGGAGCATCTTTGCAATTTGCAGCTTCTTCCGGATGCGGGCTTTACGTTCTACGCGGTTCCTCCAAAAATAAAAGGGATGGGGACCTTCCCGGTTCGGGCATTTGCAGCATTAAAAGTATAGATTGTATTTTATTTCCTTGTCACATATAATGGGAATATCTTAAAGAAATGGTGGGATCGATCGTTTTGATGAAAAATAGGTTTCAGACAACAGTTGCCATCTAAGGCTTAACTGAATAACGCTCTTCGCAAGTCCGCAGGAGTCTGGCGTTCATGGAACGCAGGCTTGATTTCACCTGCCATTGCCAGAGCTTGTCTGATAATGAAACCTATGGATCATCATAGCTGAGGATCGATTATTATCGCAGGCATCCGTCTGTGTATAGTTGTCTATGCCCAAGAAGCCATGAGTGAACATTGTTCATTCATGGCTTTTTTGCGTTCTCGTTTACTTTAAGCGACTAGTTTCATACATATCAGAGGGGGATATCAGCGTGGAATCGAATCAACTTAACAAGCAGTCCTGGAATACGGGAGCCTATCAGGCATGGATGAATCGTTTTGGACCGCCATGCGAAGCGGTAAAGAAAATTAAAGAAAACCCGGGTAAGAGAATCGGCAAAGCCCTCCAGTATATGGGGGATATCAAGGGCAAGAGAATTGTCAATTTGCTGGGTTCAAACGGCAATAAGGCTGTTGCGCTGGCACTAATGGGTGCCGAGGTTACGATTGTCGACTTTTCAGTTGAGAATAAAGCCTACGCAGATGAACTGGCGGCAGCGGCAGGAGTAAGAGTGGAGTATGTTGTAGCAGATGTCATGCAACTACCGGAGGAACAAGTGCCCAACTCCTATGATGTCGTGTTTATGGAATTCGGGATCTTGCATTATTTTCTCGATCTGAAGCCGCTGTTTGAGATTGTCAGCAAGCTTCTGCAGCCGCAGGGCGTGCTCATTCTTCAAGATTTTCACCCGGTCTCGACCAAGCTGATTTGTTCCAGGGGAACGACGGCCAACATCCGCAAGCATAAGGTAACTGGGAATTATTTTGATACGGCGCTTCAGGAGAAGGAAGTCGCATTCTCCAAGTTCCTGCAGGCAGCACAACAACCTGTCCAAAAGGTACAGCTTCGCAACTGGACGATGGGCGAAATTATAACGGCGGTTGCCCATAACAGCCTGTATATTCGGACACTGGAGGAACTTCCTAATGAATCGTCGGAAACCTTTGATGTGGGTATTCCGAAGACCTTCACCATCGTAGCGGAAAAAATCTGAATCCCGGAACAGAAAGTTATCGGCCCCCGTCTTGATTAAGGCGGGGGCTCTTACTCGTTATAAAATCAATTAATTAGATGAACAATTGGCTACGAAAGTCGAGGAAGAGTCATAGACTTGTGCTCATAGGAATGGGTCAATGAAAGAGTCCCATTACGACATAGATTAGGAGGGTAAGTCATACAGCTTGGCTACAGTATTATCCAATCTTCCTCGCAACAATGAAATATTCCTGAGAGCTTTTCTTCAAGCAGTCTGTCTCGACAATCGAAAAATCACCTTTTTCAATGGTATCGACCAAATGACGTATTTGAAATGATCGTATATGTGGCACTAAACCAGCTTTAGCTGCAAGGAATAACATGTTTCTAAGAAAGAACTTTTCTCCCACGCATGGTGTTGCAGAAATGAATAATCCACCTGGCTTCAGCAGTTCATTTATTCTTTGCAGAGCGGCAGGTTCATCTTCCAGCAAATGCAGAACATGAAAGGCGAGGATGACATCAAATGAGCCTTTCTTATGCCCCTCATCAAAAATGGTCGCATGAGCATAGTTGATATTTGCAATGTTTCGCTCCTTTGCCTTTTGATCTGCAATTGCGATCATATTAGAGGATATATCAATCCCATGAATCTCTTTCACATATTCTGCAATTACATTCGATATCAATCCAGTCCCGCAGCCGTAATCCAAGACGATGTCGCTTTCCTTGAGATGCGATGCCGTTCTTTTTATGATCTGGTTGTAAGTCTGTTCATCTTTCTTCTCTAATTGATCATATTTACTTGCTGTTTTGTCCCAGAAGCTTTCCGGGTTACTCATTCAGTTACACCTTCTTCCTGGAGCATTCATCTTAATGGGGGGATAGCATCCAGTTTCGCCTGGTCGAATCCTTTCAGGATGAGCCATATCGCCAAAACTAATTGTTGAGAGGCAATTAGAAGGTTTAATATCATGTAGGTTTCATCCAGTCCGATGAAGCGTATCATAAATAACAGGCTTGCTAAGATGGACAATATAGACCCGATAAGACCCGACACGGACAGCCAGCGCGGAACTAATTTGGTTTGGTAAAATTGGAAGTTAAACAGAAACATGGCCAAAGCAAATGCCAGTGTGGTGGCTACATGGTTGACTAAGTCACGTCCTTCCCGCAACAATCCGCCAACAGTCTGAAAATACGAACCATTCAAAGCCACAACCTTTGCGAATTCATGGCTTAATGCCAATAGCAACAGAAGAATGATGACTCCAATAATAATGAACACGCCCGCAATGATACCAAAAGCAACAGATCCAAGAGCTGCACCTTTTTGATGCTTGCTTAGAATCGGATACAGAAAAATAGGGATTCCAACATAGGAAACAACCATTAGTAACTGCGAGAACGCTCCTATTTGTATCTGATTCGTATTTGCAGAAGCGTTGGCAAGGTAGTCTGCTCCATCGATAACAGGAACAACACTAAATACGCCTGTAATCAACCCGGCTATGAATAACACCCCAATAATGAATGCTGACCTGTTCCTCTTCCTCACCATATGAACCTCCTTGCAATACATGCCCTTGGCGGTTGGTTGCGGGTTGCAAACCTCACCCAACTTTGTCCGCATGTTATTGTTTATCATCATATTGAAATACTTCTTCGATAGGCTTGCCGAACACACGCGCGATGCGAAAAGCCAACTCCAATGAAGGCGAATAATTTCCTTTCTCGATCGCTACAATTGTTTGTCTGGTGACCCCGGCCCTATCTGCTAATTGCTGCTGGGTCATCTCGTTATGATGAAAACGAAGAATCCGTATTTGATTGCTGATCGCATCCTTTCCCATGTCAAACTCCTTTTCTATAAAAGTATAATTGAGCGATCCGTCCCAGCAGGTCGGATAAAAAACCGAATACAATCAGTAAAAGAAATGTGAAGTAGGTTGGAAGATCGGTAACGAGCGGAATCATGGCTAATATAAACCCGATGAAAAACACATGAAGCGAAATCCGGTCAGCTCTCAACTCGATAATCTTATCCAGCTCATCTTCAAAAGAAGGCTCATCTTCGTTCGCGGCGATTTTATTGAAGATGACAAACCCGATATGAATGATAATCTTGGCTACAATGGACACCGGGAGCAGTACCAGAATGAAGGAGCCCCAAAAACTAAAGTCGCTGGCTGAAGTGATGCTGCCTTCCTCGGCATTATTTACCGCGTATATAGTGTAGAGGGTGAAGATGAGTAAACTGCTAATGATCGAAACAAAAACCTTTTTCTCTTGATAGGACATAGTAGCCTCCTTATTTAAATGTAATTTCCATAATGTAAAATAAACTATACATAATGTAATTAAAACTGGATTTCTTGTCAAGTTTATTTTACATTACACTTCTGCTGTCTTCATATAAAACGGTTCACGCACCAAGGACGGAGCGGGAGCTGATTTGACTTATCTTTTATTTATACCCAACGAGGTACATCGGCCGACATGCTGCCGATTCGGCCTAACGGCATAAAAGTGCAGGAGGCGGAGGCGGTGCCGGGTCCATGATTTGTGTGTGTACAGGCTGGCTCCAGGAATCGGAAAAGTTGACAACTCTAACAACTTCCACTATATTTAATACCCATAGGGGTATATGTATAATAAACTCCTTCAAAATTTGCGTCAATCAGCAGCATTTCGTAGCGCAACCTTGCTGTTGTACAAGTTACAATGAATCCATTTAAATGACGGAGGTACACAAAATGTCAACACAAACACATATTCAAGCGAACAAAACATTGGATTGCCAAGGGCTGGCTTGCCCGATGCCAATCGTCCGAACCAGGAAAGCGATGGATGAGCTGGAGCCGGGGCAGGTCATTGAAGTGCAAGCGACGGATAAAGGGTCACTGGCGGACCTGAAAGGCTGGGCTCAGCATACAGGCCACCACTATCTGGGGACTGTGCATAACGGAGAGTTAATGAGGCATTTTATTCGGAAATCAAGCCCGCAGGAGCTCAAAGCGGAACAGATGCATCCGCTCACAGTGACCGGGCAGCAACTGGAGCAAAAGCTGGCTGCCAATGTGGGGCTCACCGTTTTGGATGTCAGAGAGCCCGCAGAATATGCATTCAACCACATCTCTGGCGCACTATCCATCCCATTGAATGAATTGGAATTGCGCATCGGGGAATTAGCTTCGGATGAAGAAATCCATGTAGTATGCCGGACAGGGTATCGCAGCGATCTGGCCTGTCAGTTGCTTGCCGGCAAGGGATTCAAGCAGGTAATTAATGTGGAAGCAGGCATGAACGGATGGACAGGTTCAACCGAACAAGCTTAAGTAGAGGAGGAACACATAACTATGACGAGCACGAATTCAATCCTTCCAATGACAGCAGCAGAGCTGACCCGCAAGGTGCTCCAAAGGGAGAAGCTGCTTATTCTCGATGTCCGCAGCGAGAGTGACTTTCGCAAATGGAAAATCGAAGGGGAGCAAATCGATAGCATCAACATCCCTTACTTTGAGCTTATGGATGATGTGGAGCCAGCCCTGGAACAAATTCCGACCGAAGAACCCGTGCTTGTCGTTTGCGCCAAAGAAGGCTCCTCCATATTGGTTGCCGGACTATTAGCAGAAGCAGGCCGGGATAATGTGTACTATTTGCAGGGCGGAATGAAAGCGTGGAACGAGCATGTGGAGCCTGTGAAAGTTGGAGATTTGACGGGTGGAGGCGCAATCTACCAGTTCATCCGCATCGGCAAAGGCTGTCTGTCCTATATGATCATCTCGGGAAAAGAAGCTGCTGTTGTTGACGCTCCACGGATGACGGAGGTATTCGAGCAATTTGCCGGGAAGCAGGGAGTCATGATCAAACATACGGTGGATACGCATTTGCATGCGGATCATATTTCCGGAGGAAGGAAGCTGGCTGAGCCGTACAAGGGCACGTATTGGCTCCCTCCAAAGGATGCAGTTGAAGTTAACTTCGACTACACCCCGCTGGAGGAAGGGCAAACGATTCAGTTGGGCTCTGCGGTTATTCGCATGGAGGCGCTATACTCGCCGGGGCATACTATCGGCAGCACATCTCTTATTATCGATGACCACTACCTGCTGACCGGAGACAGCTTGTTCATCGAGTCTATCGGACGTCCCGATCTGGCCGGACAAGCGGAAGACTGGGTAGAGGATCTTAGAGAGACATTATACGGCCGCTTCAGGCAGTTGTCCTCCGAAATGGTCATCTTACCTGCACATTTCGGCCATCCATCTGAACTGGGGGATGAGGGCAAAGTTACTGCAACTCTTGGAGAGTTGTTCGAGAGTAACCGGGGACTAAACATTGTGGATGCTGCCGAATTCAGACGTCAGGTAACGGACTATCTGCCGGAGCAGCCCAACGCCTATCAGGAGATCCGGCAGACGAATATGGGCCTCAAATATCCGAGCGATGAAGAGCAGCGCGAAATGGAGACTGGCCCCAACCGCTGTGCGGTTCATGACCGCTAGCAGTTGCAAGGAGGCGGATATATGGATATCCCTCTGATCATGCTTATGCTGCTGCTCGGCGCAATCGGCTCGTTCTTCTCCGGGCTGCTTGGGATCGGCGGGGCCATTATCAATTATCCGCTGCTGCTCCTGGTTCCCGCGGGCCTTGGCCTCGCACAGTTTTCCGCACAGGAGGTATCGGCAATCAGCATGTATCAAGTATTCTTCTCCTCATTAGCCGGTATCGTGGCGATGCGAAAGCAAGACGGGCATAAGGTTTTTCATCAGGGACTGATTCTCTATATGGGCAGCAGTATCTTGCTCGGCAGTCTTACTGGGGGTATGGCCTCACGTTTTCTGAATGAAGAAGTGATACACATGGTGTACGGAGTATTGGCAGCAATCGCCGTCCTATTAATGCTGATTCCAGTGAAAGGGCAGCAGGAAGAGGCAGGAGGCACGGTTGTCTTTCACATTCCGCTTGCTGTAGCAGTTGCCTTTGCAGTGGGCATCGTATCCGGTGTAGCAGGTGCCGGCGGCGCATTTATTTTAATCCCGGTCATGCTGGCCGTGCTTAAGATCCCGGCTCGCATGGCGATTTCATCATCCCTTGCAATTGTTCTTATTTCCTCATTTGGCGGTGTCATCGGCAAGCTGGCGGCAGGCCCAATCCCCTTATGGCCGACTGTATTCGTTGTTGCAGGCAGTCTTCTCGGGGCAACAATGGGCTCCAGAGTCAGCTCTATATTAGACGTGCGGTACTTGCGTTATGCACTCCTGATATTAATTGCGGCTTCAGCCGTGAAGATATGGGCATCCATTGTATAACGCCATTGCAAAGACGCATCAGTCGATGACTATTTTGCAGTTCTTATATATAAAAAAAACAGGAGGGACAGCAGATGGAAGGAACGGGGAATAAAACAACCATCATATTATTTAGCGGAGACCTGGATAAAGCGATCGCTGCATTCATTATAGCAAATGGAGCAGCTGCTTATGATCATGAAGTGACGATTTTCTTTACCTTCTGGGGGCTGAATACATTGCGGAAGGATGAAGCGGTCCGAACAAACAAAGGGCTGCTGGAAAAGGTATTCGGATGGATGATGCCGCGTGGGGCACAGCGCCTGGGATTATCCAAGATGAACATGGCCGGAATGGGGCCCCGGATGATCAAGCATGTCATGAAGAAGCATAAGGCATTGTCATTGCCTCAGCTCATTGAACTGGCACAGGAACAGGGGGTACGTCTCGTTGCATGTACAATGACGATGGATTTGCTTGGACTTAAGCAGGAAGAACTGCTGGACAGTATGGAATACGGGGGTGTGGCTGCTTATCTGGGCGATGCCGCAGACGGCAGAGTGAATTTGTTTATTTAATGGTGTACCTTTTTATTTTTTGCCTTATAATATACCCATACCTGTATAAGTGAATTGGGAGGGGAAATAGATGGCGTATCAATATACAACTGAAATGAAAACGAGACTGAGGAGAATCGAAGGTCAGGTGCGCGGCGTGCTGCGGCTCATGGAGGAGGAAAGCTCCTGCAAGGATGTCATCAGCCAGCTATCCGCGGTTCGGAATGCGTCAGACAAGGCCATTGCACAAATCGTAGCCGAAAATTTGAAGCAATGTGTGCTGGAAGAGCAGCAATCCGGAGGCGATATGGATAAAGTCGTGCAGCAGGCAATTGAATTGCTGGTGAAGAGCCGCTGATCTCTGCATGCATATCTGAGTGATAAGCAGTGAATGGCAAGGCATCCTTGCGAGATAAAACAGGCTGTTCCATGAATGGAATGGCCTGTTTGCTGTGTCCATGATTGAACATCCAATGTAAAATTAGACAATTTCATTCTTTTAGGCATATTAGGAGTGGTATTCCGCGTACAAATTTCAAGGTACTGGACTTCGCCATCAACCAAGTTGATGAGAAACCAATTTAACAATCCAAGCCTGGATTATAAAATCAAGGTGAGCACAAACGGAGATCGTATAGGTGCTGCAGCATTAAGAATATATTCAACATAAATTCAATAACTTCAATCATGCCGAGAGGCTAATATCCTGACCTTTCAAATACTCCCCTTTAGTGGGCGGTGTGAAAGTTGTTCATCCAGTCCTTCCCTCACATGCTGGGATTAGGCGGCTTTTGCAACAACAGCCGGGCTATTCATCTGATGGGAACGGCCTGTTGGACAGATTCCGTCCTTCCTTCTTCTGTGCTTCACTGGATAATTTACCTTTCGCTGGCGCACAGTAAGGACCAGAAGGAGATGGCGAAATGGACAATACGGCAAAAAATCTGCCCTGGTGGCAGCTTTCTTTATTTGGTGTCGGCTGTACGATCGGCAGCGGATTTTTCCTTGGCTCCAGTCTGGCAATCCGCAAGAGCGGGTTGTTTGTGCTGCTGCTTTTTTTGCTGGCTGCCGTTGCGACGCTTTTTGTCTATGAGGCTCTCGCCCAAATGACGATGAATAGTCCCCAAAAGGGCTCCTTCCGCACCTATGCCAAAGAAGCCTATGGGCGCTGGGCAGGCTTTGGGATGGGGTGGACCTACTGGTGCTCGGAAATTCTTATAATCGGCAGCACACTGACTGCGCTTGGGCTGTTCTCCCGGTTCTGGTTTCCCGGCCTTCCGCTATGGATGTTCACAGCCGGATATGCTGTACTGGGCCTCGGTGTTGTTATATTGGGGAGCAAGGGTGTCAATAAGGCGGAGAATTTCTTTGCCATAATCAAAATTGCCGCCATCTTGATGTTCATTGTAGTGGCTGTCTTCGGATTAGTAAGGGGTACAGGCAAATGGAGCACGCTCTACAGTTCTTCGGCATGGCTGGGCGAAGGCTGGCTTGGCTCGTGGAAGGGGCTGCTGTATGCGTTCTATGCCTTTGGCGGGATTGAGGTCATGGGCTTCATGGCAGCAGATTTGCGGGAGCCAAAGGATGCGCTGAAGGCTGGGAGGTTTATGCTGCTGGGTGTAACCGTACTTTATGTGCTGACCACCGGACTTTGCCTGCTGTTTGTCAGCCATGAGAAGGTTGTTCATTCTAAAAGCCCGATTGTGGCTGCCCTGGAAGTAATGGGCCTTCCGGTTATCGTACATATCATCAATGCCGTCATGATTATTGCCGGATTTTCTATACTGGTTGCCTCCCTATACGCCGTATCAACAATGCTGGTGACGCTGGCAAAGGACAAGGATGCCCCGCAATGGCTTGCCGTAACCAAAGGAAAACGGGAGCTCCCCCTGTATGCGCTCGCCATCAATTCATTGGGATTATGCGTCTCCATCGTCCTGGCGCTGCTGCTGCCCAAGCAAATCTTTGAGCATATGACGACTGCCGCCGGACTGGTCATTTTATATACGTGGCTGTTTATTCTGGCTTCGTATCTGAAGCTGCTGAAGCCGGGAGCCGGCGGCTGGGTTAAATCGTGCACCGCCATGCTGTTCATTGCCGCAGCAGTTGGGGGCATACTGCTGGAGAGCTCGGGTCGCCCGGGTTTTTGGTCCAGCCTTCTGATTATCCTTGTGATCGGCCTGATTACATTGTTCATGCAGCATATATGGAAACGCCAAGAGGCGCAATAACAGCAGCTCTTGGCGTTTTTTGTGCTTTGGGACAAGTGGTGCCAAAATGGCTTGACATACAGTTTAAATAATCTTACTTATGAAACATGCTGCTTAGCACCTTAAACTTGTTTTTCATCCGGGTAAACGGACACTTGGACGGAATGCTCTCATCGTCCCTCAGAAAGTATTGCTTCCATTCCTGGTTGTCCTCCTGTCCATACCATTTCAACGAAGGATGCACCGGTATTCCGTCGTACTCTACAAGTTTCTTGCGAATAAGCTTTTTCATATTGCGGCCAAAAGCTGTGGAATCGTTAATTTCCTCAAATACCCATCTGGGCTGAAAGGCAATTGTAAAATGCGGAGTGTGCCGGCTGCGCCGCTGCTGATGGGCAGGGGTGCCGCAGAAGGCAAAGTACGGGTGTCCGTCAAAGCAAAATTCCCATGAGGGATGGGACGGATCTGTCGAAATATGCTCTGGCCAGGGGACCTTATCCACCTCGCTGACACGGTTCATTATCGACCAGAACAGCTGCTCATAATCTTCAATCGATGAAGAAGCAAGCTCCGCCGGAGTTTCGCACATAATGACCAGGGAGGCGTACTTTCCCGTATCGCGTGAGCATTCGCCATATTGCTGCAGCAACGAAGCAACATCTGTGATGGCTTGTTCGCTTCTGGGGTCGGCAGCAAAGCCAAAACGCAGCTGATTGGATAAGAAACCCTGTCTTCCGGGAATGCAGGGATAGGTTCCACCGGGGTCGGCAATCATGCCGGAGAATTGTGCAAAGGCATCCTGCTGCCACTGCGGCAGCTCGGCCAAATGCTCGTCAAGCCATGCTTTCGTCAACAACTGGGCCATTTCATTGAATCCCCCTTGCTAGTATAAGAACATCTTATGCCGCAAGGGAAAATGGGTGAAAGCCGTGGAAACAGGAGCGGAAGGCAATTGGAGCCGAAGCGTCATTCAGGGCTTAAGCCTTGTGGTTACTTCTTGAGTCTTCAGCCGAATAGCTGAATATATGCCTTATACCCGAAGTATGCGCCAAAACCAAGCAGGCAAACGGCAGCCGAAGCAGATATAAAGCGTAATGTCTTAGGGCCTGCAAAGCGGTGAAAGGAGCTGGCCAGGGTAGCCATCACCACATCCCATAGGAGGATGCCGGCGAAAATGCCAAGACTGTGGAGCAATATCGACAGCATCCCGGAGCTCTGCATGCTGCTGGCCAGGATAGAGCCGTAAATGCCCAGCCAAAACAGGATGTTGAGCGGATTCATAAGGGCCATCATAAAGCCGGAGCGGAATGAGTTGGCGCCAGACAGCGGCTGCCCGGATGGTGTTTCCGGCGGTACCTTCAAATTGTTCAAGGTCTCGATACCTGTGTAGATGAGAACAAAGCAGCCAAATGTCCAAAGAAAGGTTTTGACAAAGGGCGTGTCCAGAAAATGCGCCAGTCCGAAATAAATAAGCAGCATATAGACAACATCGGCACACATGGCGCCCAGTCCGACCAGCCACGCATGCATGAAGCCAAAACGCGCGCCGCGGTCAAGCTGGGCCGCATTGATCGGGCCGATTGGCGCAGATAGCGAGATGCCAAGCACCACGTAGGTCATGAAGGTATTCATCGACATCGCTCCTTGAATGAAGAATGAAGGTGTACAAGTCACTGTCATTGTATTCAAGGGGAATGCCTGTTAGAAGCCGTTACAGGATATCAACCGCTATTGGCGTACAATTATAGCCGTTGCAGGCACTCTCGGCACAAGGGCAGGCGGAGACGGCCACGATCAAATCCATTTCGGCACGAAGCTCAATATAATCGCCCGCTCTGGACAGCGGACGCTCGACACGGACAGCGCCGTCAGAATCAACAATTGTATTCATGAACAAATTAAACGGAATATGCTGAGCTGCAGCCGGAATGCCGAATTGGGCCAAAGCCTGATTCAGATTATGAAAGCAGCTCACGTGGTCTTTCTTGTTGTATAACACTTCATACATTTCGGGGCGGCAAGCAGGCAGCAGCAGATCATGTCTGCCTACCACATCACTCAGGATTGTAAAAAGAGGGCGGTATCGTGTGGAGTAAATGATATCGCCCGGCTTCAAATTTTTGCTGCGCACCGTATCCAGGGTTACACCGGGATCAAGCCGCTCTTTGGCGTCGTGAGCATTGAAGGCTACAAAGTCTGCCACCTGTTCACCTTCCACATCGGTAATGCGTACCGTCTGCCCTTTCATCAGCTTGAAGCTTAGCCCTTCAGTAGCCGGGATGTGCCAATGTTGACTGTTCATAAGGGTCCTCCTTACCAATCTAATCGTATAAATTAGTATGGTACAACATCGACAAGGCATACGCTGCCGGATATAAAGCAAACAGGGAAGGTTACGCCATCGCCTTTTGCTTCCATGCGCCCCGGGACGGAGGAAAATATCGACCGGGACTGATTCAGGAAGAGGGATCATGAACAGAAAAACAATGAATAACCCGGCAGCGGCAGATAAACCCTGCCCGGCTCTTTGAAGTGGAAAAATCAGGTTTGGGGAATCGGGGCAGAGCTGTCCTGGGCCACAGCGTATTTCAATGCTAATGAATGAGTTCCTGCGGCGCTTTTTGTTATCCGGATAGTGGCTATGCGAATATTTTACAATGGAAGAAAAAAGCATTATAGTTAAGCTGTTATTCACTGCCCGCATTATAACCCAAAATCCTGGAGGTGCTGCTTTTGTTACAGCCTATTGCCTCGCACCCGTATGTCAAGATTGAAAGGGGAATCAGTTCACATAGTCAGGATACGATAGTCCATGAGCGGGTTATTGATTTGTACGAGACCAAAATCACAACCTGCCACCGTGAATTCCCCATTGGCGAAGTCTACGATATGTCATTCCGCAGGTTAGGGAAGGAAGGCGGATTTTTGTACCTGCACACTAATCAGGGTGTGTTTCCCTATACGGTCAAAGATAATCCCGTCGCACTTATTCAGGCTTTCAAGCAGCTTATAGATAACATAAATTTCTGAGCAATAATGTGTGGCCGCCTTTCCGCATCATGTCCTCTTCGTTTCCACGGACGACACTCCATTCATCAATTTTCTTCTCCAGCCGTTATCAGGATAAACCGGCAAGTCTCAACCCATAATAATGGGCATACATTCGACGTGCCTGGAGAGAAGCTGCATGGAAACCTTTCTCATTATTTTCTGCTTATTGGCCCTTATCGGCTTGTCTAACATTCTGAACCGTATTATGCCCGCCATACCCGTACCGCTGTTTCAGGTTGCGCTGGGTGCCTTGTTCGCGGCTTTCCCGACAGGCATTTACCTGGATCTGGAGCCGGAACTGTTCTTTATCCTGTTCATTGCGCCTCTGCTCTATAATGACGGGATGAGAACTCCACGAGAGGAACTCTGGAAACTTAGAGGTTCAATACTAGCTCTGGCAGTCGGACTCGTCTTTGCAACGGTATTGCTCGGCGGTTATGGCATTCATGCGATGGCGCCCGCAATTCCGTTATCCGCGGCATTTGCCTTGGCAGCGATTCTCTCGCCTACCGATGCAGTAGCGGTCGGTGCACTCTCCGGCCGGATCAAGCTGCCGAAGGGGATTCTCCGTCTGTTGGAGGGGGAAGCGCTCATGAATGACGCTTCCGGGCTTGTTGCATTCAAGTTTGCTGTAGCTGCTACCCTTACCGGTGTATTCTCGCTGCCCAAAGCTGCGCTCAGCTTCATCGTAATTGCTGTCGGGGGGCTGTTGTGTGGAGTCGTTCTGTCTGTCTTGCGCATGATTCTGGTGAAGTCTGTGCTGCGCCGTCTGGGGATTGAAGATGTGACGATGCGGATGCTGATTCAGATTTTGACACCTTTTGCTCTTTATCTTGTTGCGGAGGAAATCGGCGTGTCCGGTATTCTTGCCGTAGTGGGCGGAGGCTTGTTTCATGCCTTCGCCCGGGACAGGATGGAACCGGCCATGACAAAGTTCCGGGTCGTATCGAGCAGTACATGGACAGTCCTATTATTTATACTGAACGGGCTGGTCTTTCTTATTATGGGATTGCAAATCCCGGGTGTTACCATGGCGGTGCTGAATGATCCGAAGCTGGACAACTTTCAGGCGATCGGCTATGTCGCAGTGATTACAATTGGACTGTATGGGCTGCGCTTTGTCTGGGTGCATCTGTTCAATACCTTTGTGCTGAAAATTAAACCCGGCCAATCCTCCTGGGAGACGTCCTTGCTGACCTCGCTGTCCGGGGTGCGCGGAGCAGTCACCTTGGCCGGTGCATTATCTATACCGCTCGTTTTACAGGATGGGACGCCGTTTCCCCAGCGTGATCTGATGATTTTCCTGTCGGCATGGGTCATACTGGCAACACTGCTAATCGCCAGCACTGCGCTTCCACTCTTTGTCCGAAGAGAGCGGAGTCATGGCGAGGAAGATATGCGATTGACAGAACGGACGGGACAGATCCGCCTGCTGGAGATGACCATTCAGGCACTCAAGGAAGAAATCAATGCCGAGAACCGGAAAGCCGTCCTGTCGGTCATTGCGGACTACCAGGGGAAGCTGCTTCAATTCCAGTCACAGCCTGAGGCAGCCGGGCGCTGTGTGTGGCAGGACTCCTATAAGCGTGTCCAACTGCTTGCACTGGAGACTGAAAGGCAGGAAATGGAGAGGCTGCTGAATGCCGGGGAGATTGAGCCTGAGGTAGCCCGTGCATTTGAGAAAGTACAAGCCCACACAGAGGTGCTCATTCTCGGCGGTCGCTTCCAATGGGTGGTCAAAACGCTGCAATTGGCGCTGAGGAAGCTATGGCGAAGACTGCTGGGCGCGAGTCCGAAGGAATGGGGAGAGCGCACGGCACATGCCTTGAAGAAATTAAAGGTCAAAACCTCCAAAGCAGCGATTATGAAGCTGAAGCCGCTCATCAACGAAGAGGAGCCTTGCGTTGTGCTGTCGGTAATTACGTTCTACCATAAGGCAATGGACCGTATCGAATGCAGCCTGACATCTTCCGAGCAGCAGGAGGAATTTGAGGACCGGAAACGGGATATGGAGTTCAAGGCGATCCAGATGCAGCGGGATGGGCTGCAAAAGCTCTATGCTGAGGGGGATGTGTCGCTGACAACGCTCAATAATCTTCGATATTTTGTGAATACGATGGAGGCTGCAATTACCGAGGAAGAGGAGCTTGAATAGCGGCAGAAGGCTGCAATTTTCACTTGCCTTAATAGAGTCCGAATTTTCCGAGAAGCTGTTTATACGTTTCCGTATCCACTGGCTCCTTGGTCATTTCACCATTCTTCCATACTGTGAAGCTGGATTCTGTCAATGTCATGCTGCCGTCCTTCGTGAGTTGTGTGACTAACGGTTTTTGGTTGAATTTGGAACCGGGATGCTCCGCAATAATTTGCTGAACCTTGTTCACTTCCCGAAGGTCGGGCAGGACCGACTTGGAATCAAAGGCGTAGCCCAGCTTCCAATCCGTATCCTTATGCTTCAGCTTCAATTCCAAAATATGATCCCCATGCTCCGTCCCGGCTTTCCGGACCCGGAACTCTCCATTATAAGAAAATACGGGTGTGCCCGAGAATGGAATTGGACGCAGTGCCAGATTGCCGCCAAAGCCTGTATCGACGAGATAGCAATCATCGTTGCGGGTAAGTATAATTGTCACATGGGTTCTGCCGGATAACGCAAAATGCTGTGAAGCATGGTCATATACGCTGCCCCGTGTAAGTTGCACATCAAAACCATTTTCCAGGAGAACAAAGTATAAGAGCGTATTGAGCTCATAGCATAGCCCGCCCTCCCGGCGAGCAATAATTTTGTTCATCAGGCTGGCCAGGGTTATTTCCCTGGTGCCGTGTGCAAGCAGACTGATATTTTCAAAAGGAATAGCCCATGCAGCAGCTTCGAGAACGTCGCTTAATTCGTCAAACGTTATGCTGCTGCCGGACCGGCCGATTCTGTGCAAAAATTGTGAAGTAAGGGCGTCCATTCGCATAACCTCCTATTGACATGACTTATCAAAATCATATTAAAAATGGGCAGTCCGCATGCTTCATTCAAGCACCCGAACTGCCCTTATTGTATGGAACGGTGAACCAATAAGCAATAGCCCCTTACAATTCTCCTTCAATTAATGAGAAGTGCTCAATTCAACCAGTAACGAATACCGGAAATGATCCGCAGTTACGATGCCCGGATGAATCGGATACTGAGGAGCCACATTCCGCCGCTGATAACGAGGAAATAGATCGGCATCGTCAAGAGCGAACCGTTATGCAGCACGCTCATGCCCCAGGTCGCCAGGCTGACCAGAATATAATAGCCCAGGCTGAATATCGCGCCTGCAGTACCGATCACATCCTGGAAGCCTGCAAGGGCAAGGCTTAGGCAGTTGGGCAGTGCCATGCCCGCTCCCATCAGCATGATGAAAACGGAAGCAAGGATGGTCAAGATACGGATCAGATCCGCTCCGGTTACCATACTGCTTGCGGCAGCTAACAACACAGCCCCTGAAGTCATGACAAGACAACCTGTATGGATGATTTTCTCCGGTGCATATACCGTTAATAGCCGCTTTGATGTCATAGCGCCAATAATCGAGGCCAATGCTACGATTATGCCAAGAAAACCGTAAATCCCCGGCGTAATCTGAAAGTATTCCATAAATATAAAAGGCGCTTCGGCATAATAGCTGAACAAAATACCGTTGATTCCGCCGATCAGCACTCCAAATACGAGTACGCGCGGCATTGAAGCCATTCTTTGAATGACAGGCCCAATAGCCGTCTTTTTTCGTGAAGAGACAGTTGTAGTTTCCGGCAGTCTCAAAAAAGCATACAAAAACAGCAAAATACCCATGACGACCAGTGTAAAGAACACGGCACGGAAGCCCAGTGCCTGATCCACCCAACCGCCAATGAGCGGCCCTACGGCAGGTGTAAATGCAATGACCGCGGAGATCTGGGCGAACATGGCATGACGCTTACTGCCGGTTACACTTTCCCGGAGTATAGTCTGGGTAATTACGGAACCGGTCGCCGCGCCGAAGGCTTGGATGAAGCGGCTGGCAAGCAGCAGCAGGATCGATTCGGAATAGAAGCACATCAAGCTTCCGATTCCATAGACGACAAGACCACATAGCATGGCAGGCCTGCGCCCGGTAAGATCAGACAGCCAACCCCAGCAGAATACACCCAGGGCGAATCCAACGAAATAAATGCTTAACGTTAATTGTACGGAGCTGTTTGAAGCCCCGAGCGCATGTGCGATATCAGGCAAGGACGGTGTGTAGATCGTCTCGCTGATTTGTGGAAATGCGACCAGAACGATCATCAACAACAAAGATGGTACTGCAAGTTTTTTCATATATAGTAGCCCTCCTACAAGCTATATCCTTGGTTTGTCACAACAAGAATAAGAGCCTAGCTAGGGAAACGGGGGCATCATGATAGCAATACGACCATAAATCATCATGTTACGGTTACCTTTCGAGATTTCATAATAAGTAGGAGGGATTACATCCGATACCAGCAGCATGCTGTCAATATTACGATGAAAGCAGTGCTCTCGGCAGGCGAACATATCCGGCTAAGACTACCATGTCCGGGTCATTATAGTCAAGAATCTCCGGGACAAAGAATAAAAATTCGGAAACGAAGCCATATTCCTATGATGAGGATACATACTGAATAGAAGATCGGAGACTCTATCGTGAATGACATCGAACTGCACGGAAATCTGCTGTATGAACCGGAGAGTCATCGCTGGTCGGGGACCGGTACCGGCTGGTGGCTGGAGCGAACGAAGGGCAATTCGGCCCAAATTACGTTTGAGGAGCCGGTCGCTTTTGACCCGAAAGGCCTCTTGAAGGGCTACAGTTTGTCCATTAGCACCATTAACGGAAACGGGGAATTCAAAGCTTCAGATGTGAACGACTCCGGGTTTCTGGTTCATTGGACAGGCGATCTCTCAGCATCTTGCATGGCATCCTTTATGGTAAAGGGCAGCAAGCAGTCCTTTGTGCCGAATGACCGTGCATTGAGCAATGAAGAAAGCATAGCAGATATTTATGCGGCAGGACTGCTATTTGATTATGAGGCCAAATATGGAGTGGTCACCGTTATGGGATCAGCCAGCATTTCCTCAACAGAACGCATCAGTATGAGCAAGGACGTTGTGCATCAGCATGCCCACAACTGCAAGTCGCAGCTTGACGAAGTATCGGGATCCCTTCAAAAAGAGCTGTTGAATGATCAGTTGGTAAAAATCGGGCATCGGCTTTCCCGCCATGACAGGATCGAAGAGCGAAGCACAAAATATTGGAATTCTGCCAAGAAATTCGGCGAGCTTTGGGGACAGTATTCTGTAAGCGAACAAGAGCGGGCTTTGGGAGGATGCTATGTTCCGATTTGTACCGGGGGAGGGCCGGGACTGATGCGTGCCGTGGCCGAAGGGGCGAGGGCGCAAAATGCCCATGTTATCGGGATCGACTGCCAATTCGGACTGGACAAGTTCTTCGATATGTCCGACAGCTACGCCATCTTTTCAAACCAGAGACTCAGGATGAACAACTTCTCGATCCGGGAAGGTGTGCTGATCAACTATTCCCACGTTATTCTTTTTTGGCCAGGCGGCTTCGGAACAACGTGGGAAGTATTTGAAACCTTGTCCAAGCTGTCCACAGGCCATTTGCGGCGACGCCGAACCAAAGCGATTTTTGTCCACTCCGAGTTTTGGAAGCCCATCTTAAAAGCCATCGATCATATGCGTGAATATGGCACAATTAACAGCTATGGGGACCGGATAAAAATTCCCGGCATAGATGATCAATATCCCGATGACGCCTATATTGCGGAAGTCGTGGATACACCGGAGGAAGCGTTTCAGAAGACCCGGGCCTTCGTGGAGGAGCTGTATCGCAAAAATCAGCTAACGCTGCGGGGCTAGACAGATTACCGCGGTACGAATACAGGCGAGCTGCACAAGGCTCAGGCCTTGGCATGGCCATTGCAGACTGGATACGAAAGCAGCAAGCGATATCACCTGTTGACATCGCTTGTTGTCGTCTCAGAAGCTGGTTTGCTGCATATTACGCAAGCAGG
The DNA here is from genome assembly GCF_000422505.1 of Paenibacillus pinihumi DSM 23905 = JCM 16419. Classification (GTDB taxonomy): domain Bacteria; phylum Bacillota; class Bacilli; order Paenibacillales; family Paenibacillaceae; genus Paenibacillus_D; species Paenibacillus_D pinihumi. The sequence continues at coordinate 138,784 of NZ_KE383868.1, forward strand.
ATGCTCATATTAATAAAAATGACCCAGCCAAAAAAAGGAATGAAACCGATATGGCGCCCAACCAACAACCGGATAATGTTGCCGGTATGCTCAATGAGAATTTGAATGAGAATCTAAAGCAATTTCAAGCTGTTTTTAAAAATTGTGCAGACATTCATTACCGTCAATTCGAGCTGAAAACCGGACAGCAAGGAGTGCTGATCTACTTAAGCGGAATGGTGGATACCGATGCCATCGATCTGGATATGACGAGGCAGCTCATCGAGTCCTGTATGACAGAAAATTCCACGAGTGCAGAAGATTCCGCAAGGCTGACGGAAAATCTGCAACATACAATTCAGTCAAAGCTGGGATTTACTTCACAAGTGAACTGGAACGATGATTTTTACTCTTCGGTTGAACAAATATTATCCGGTGACTATGCCTTGCTGCTGGATGGTATGGCGCAAGTTCTGACTATCAATGCGAAAGGCCTGGAAACAAGGGCTATTGAAGAACCGGCTACCGAGGCTGTAATCCGCGGACCGAGGGACGGCTTTCAAGAAAGCATAAGTACAAATATGAGTCTCATTCGCCGAAGATTAATGACCGCCCAGCTTAAAATGGAAATGGTGACAATCGGGCGTTTAACCAAAACTGAAATTGCAATTACTTATCTGGAGGGTAATGCAGGCGAGGATTTAATTGCCGAAGTGAAAAAAAGAATCGGACGTATCCAGATTGATGCGATTCTGGAAAGCTGCAATATCGAAGAATTAATCGAGGACAATTCTTTGTCTCCATTTCCACAAGTGATGGTGACTGAACGACCGGACAAGGTGGTCGGCAATTTGCTGGAGGGCAGGGTTGGGATCATTATCGACAACACCCCGTTTGTCATTGTGGTGCCTGGTACTTTCTTTCAAATGCTGCAATCTCCGGAAGACTATTATCAAAGGTATATAATTGCTTCGGCGATCCGTCTTTTGCGCTTGTTGTCGGTTGTTTCTTCGCTGCTCCTGCCTTCATTATATATTGCTTTAACGACTTATCATCATGAAATGATACCTACAATGCTGCTTATCAGTATTGCTTCATCCCGGGAAACCGTTCCTTTCCCCGCAGTTGTGGAAGCACTGGTCATGGAAGTCGCATTCGAAGGTTTGCGGGAAGCGGGGGTGCGTTTGCCCCGTCCGGTCGGACAAGCGGTGAGCATCGTAGGGGCATTGGTAATTGGTCAGGCTGCTGTAGCGGCAGGCATTGTGTCTTCCCCTCTTGTCATCGTGATTTCAATGACGGGGATTGCATCTTTCTTATTTCCAAGCTTCCAGCTAGGGCTGGCATTTCGTCTGCTAAGGTTCCCGATGATGATCGCAGCGGCTACGTTTGGCTTGTATGGCATCTTGATGCTGCTGTTGTTTATGCTGCTTCATATGCTGAGTCTCCAGTCATTTGGTACGCCTTATATGACACCGTTGGCGCCCTTCAGCCGGGGAGCGATTAAAGATGTGATTACGCGCGCCAACCGGAGGCTTATGCTGAAGCAAGGGCCGCATCCAAGCAAGGATCGTTCGTAATAAACGCTTCATAACGTCCTTTTTCGTCAGAGACAACCAAAAACTACAAGCACATAAGAGGTCTTGATGAGAAAACCACTAATCCTGTTACTCGCGCTGATCATATCCTTATTTCTAACCGGCTGCTGGAGCAGAGTCGAGTTAAATGATGTGGCTATTGTTACCGCGACGGCCTTGGACCGGGCCGAAAATAATAAGCTGCAAGTAAGTCTGCAGATTTTGAAGGTGAAAATGACCAAGGGCATAAGCGAAAAAGGAGGCGGAGGTGAAAATGCAACCCTTATTGTCTCTGAAAAAGGGGAAACGATTATGGAGGCTTATCAAGTCATCCAGAAAAAAATTCCCCGTATGGTGATCTTTTCGCATAATCGTGTCATTGTTGTGGGCGATCAGTTAGCCCGGGCAGGACTCTCACCGGTGCTTGATTTTTTTTCCCGGCATCGGGAAGCACGGGGGAACAGCTATTTGCTGGTGACTAAAGGGGAAGGGAAAGAAATTCTGAAGGCCCCCCCTAACTTTGAAATTTTTACGGCAGAGGAAATCAGGGAAGAAGAGAAGGCCCGGTACTTGGATAGTGTCACCTTCAGGGACTTCGTATTCCGGCTGCTGGAGAAAGGAATCGAACCCATATGCACACAGCTTCAAATCGTCCCTTTGTCCGGACAAAAAAATGATGCATCCGACAAGAAGGAGACAGGACTTGCTGTTGTTGGGGCAGGGATTTTCCACCACGACAAATTAATCGGATGGATGAAGCGGCAAGATTCCGAAGTATTGTTATGGCTAAAAAATCGAATGAAGAGATCGTCCATGACAGTTTCTATGCAGAACAAAGACGGCTCGACCGGCAAAGTTAGTGTTCAGCTCTCTAAAGCCAAGACCAGCATCAGACCCCGCATCCAAGGGGAGAAGATACAGTTTGATATTACGATGCATATGACGGGTGAATTATTTGAGAATACGACCAAGCTGAGTATCAAAGAGATTCAGAACCTGAATAAAATTCAGCAAGTTTTAGAGCAAGAGGTTAAGAAGAGGGTTACCTCGACCGTTAACAAGTTGAAGAAGCAATTTAAATCAGATGCTGTCGGTTTTGGCACAATTTTGCATCGGAAGTACAAAAAAGAATGGAATGAGACATACTCCAAGCGCTGGGATCAGGAGTTTCCAAAGATCGAAGTGACTACGGACGTTCAATTCAAGATTAACGGGACGGGACGAGTGAATGACTCTACGCTCTGGGAAGAGGAACAATTGGAAAAATAAAGCTGCAAAATTCATATAAGGAATAGGGATATACGATATGGATATCATTTCTAGGCACCAGCTGCTGGCCATTTCGATTATTTATCAAATTGGGACCACGATTATATTTGGTTTCGCCGCTGGCGCTGGCAAGGATTCCTGGCTGGCTGTTTTGATATCCACGATTCTGGGTACTACAGTTGTATCAATCTATGTCAGTATAACCGAGCTAAATCCGGGCCTGACCTACATCGAGTGCTATCCGAAGCAATTTGGCAAGTGGCTGGGTACGCCGCTGGCCTGGCTTCATCCTCTCTTGTTTATCTATATTGCCGGGAGGATTGTCGCAGATATCCATAGCCTCGTGCCCTCGACTATTTTGCCGGGTACGCCTCCATGGGCCATACTCATTGTATTCATGGTTGTGATCACATATGGATTGTTCCTGGGACTCCGGACAATGGGGAGGCTTGCAGAACTCATGCTGCCGATACTGGGCATCATATTTGCAGTCGAGGTTATATTAATTATCAGCTCCGGTGTTCTGGATGTTGATAATTTAAAGCCGATGCTTGATAAAGGATGGGACCGGATTTGGAAGGTCGTTTGGCCGCTTGGGATTATCCAGTCCTATGGGGAGTCTCTGGCACTGGCGTTAGTCTGGACTTCTGTGAAGCCGAAGGGAAAAGTTCCCAGAACGATGCTGCTCTCGACTGTGATGGCGGGCATTTTTATCGCATTTACCGATGCGATGGCAGTTTCAGCTTTTGGCGAAGAGATTTTCAAGCGGGCAACCTATCCGATGTATGCCTTGGTACAAGCCATATCGGTAGCGGATTTTATTACACAGCTTGATGCTACCGGGGTTCTCTATTTTTGCTTCATGGCTTTTTTGAAGACCTTTATCTATCTGTTTGCCACAGTCCGAAGCCTTCAAAAGCTGACGTACACGAAAAACTATCGCATATATATTTTGCCTGTTGTCATCATCGCTTTTGTGCTGGGTCTGACTATGGCACCGAATGTGATTGAGCATATTGCCGTCGTGGAGAAAGTAGTTCCGTACAGTCCGATTTATTTATCCTTGATGCTCTTTATCCCGATTATTCTAATGCTTGTATCCTGGATTCGCAAAAAAAATGCCAGCTAGCGAGGAGAGGGATTTCATGGCTAATTTTATATCTTTTTGGAAATCTCAGACAATGCTACAATATCCTTGGGCACAACCTGTAATTTTTATCGCCGCTGCACTTGCATTCTCGTTCATTAGCTGGTTCAGGAAGCCCCGTCCCGGGCAGCGGGAGGATTCAGAGGAATAGAGAAGTACACCAGAACATACATAATCATTATAAAAGGGAGGTTGTCTATGAAAAATGTGCTTAATTTTTTAGTGACCCTGCTTGTATTCTGGGCGGGAAATGAGTATTTTTCGCAGTATGTATCTGTGGCGGATACAAAAACTCTACTTATTGCTTCTGTTCTTATGTTTATCATCAGCTTCTTGTACGGCTTGGCACTGGTATTTTCCGTAATTCTCATTCCTTTGGGGATTGGCTGTTTGACGCTGCCTGCGCTCATGCTGGCGGCACTTGTGCTGACTCCGCTCAAGCTGTGGCTGCTTAACCAGTATTTGCCCGGGTTTGAAATCCACGGCTTCTGGACTTATGTGATTCTTACAATTGTATTGAGCATATTTACGGTGGAAGTGAAAAAGGACCGGCACTCACATGCATAGGGGAATCCTTAAACAGTGTAATGCTGCAGAGGGAGGGCTTCAGTATATCATCGAGTATGCCCCCAGATCAAAATCATTTGATCTGGGGGTTCGTTCTTTTATAAATTCTTTTGACGTCGCCGGTTATCTCCAAAATGTAATTTTATCAGTGCCTAAACGTACTGACTCATGTCCTGCTTCTTTGGCTTTTCCTAATGAAACAATCATTACTGGAGCATACCGCTCTTCATCCATGTCAAATGCTTTGGCTACCTGGTCAACTTCAAAGCCTGCCATCGGATTCGTATCATAACCGTGCGCACGGGCTACTAACATGAGCTGCATGGCAAAGAGACTGCTGTCAATTTTAGCAACTTCAACTTTTAATTCTTTTGATAGCGTAGGGAACATGGATAAAATTGCTCCGAGTTGACGATCCCTTACTTCAGCGGGCATTTTCCCTTGTTCAACAGCTGTATTATAAATTTCTTCAGCATATAAATAGCTCTCGGTATCACCAAAAATCAATAACATGGCTGATGATGTATCATTTTGCAATGTATTGAAGCGCACGAGAGGTCTCAGCTTTTCTTTTCCTTCCGGGGTATCCACCACAACTACACGCCAAGGCTGCATATTTGCAGAAGACGGAGCCAAGCTGGCTTCCGAAATCATCTGGCTTATTTCCTCTCTGGATATTTTAAAATTCTCATCATAGTTGCGGACAGAACGCCGTCCCTTGACGATATCGGCGAAATCATTATTTTGAGTATTGTTAAACATAAAACGGCTCCTTTTGATAACGTTAGATTTTTTTGACATTGTGCACGCCATTCGTTATCATAATCGTATTATGAACTATAAACTCAGGTTTATAGCAAGAGATAAAGAGGGCGTATTATGAAAATAAATGATGTTTCAAAATTAACTGGTTTGCCAATATCAACACTGAGATTCTATGAGCGTAAAAATCTGATTCCGGAAAATTTTGTTAAAAGGGATGAAAATAATTATCGTATTTATGCGGAAGAGATTGTGGATTTTCTAAATGATGTAAAAACGCTTTTATCTGTAAATTTTTCTATAGAAGAGCTAAGTTTGCTGGTCAGCCAACAACAATCATATGAGTTAAAGAAGAAAATTTTTGAATTGAAAATTAAAGAAATTGATGACATCCAGAATCAATTAAGTAAGTCGAAGAAATTCTTGAATGCAATCCTGGAAGGAAAAGCGAGTTTTCAAACGAAGTGCTAATTGGGTAGACAAAAGATGCGAAGAGAAAGTAAAAAAGTAAATTACAAAAGAACTATTTCCTTTTGTAATTTACTTTTGCACAAAACCCGTATTTTGTACATATGTCTATGACAAGCATTAATCCCTTATTGTCTATTGATTTGTATGGATTGTGTCTAACACCTTAGATTCAGAATAGAAAGTGTTCCATAAAGCGTTTGCCACACGTGGAATTGTAATCTTTCCCATAGCAACTATAATTTTGATTGATCTCTTTGAGCCAGCATTACCTAGAATCCTCTCAGACAGTATTGCAATCACCTCACGATCAGTATCACCTTCGCACACGATTAACAAATCTGCGGTAGTCGCATCGATAGCTTGAGTGGCCAATACCCCTATTGCACCTTCTTCGGCTGCCTTAAACCATCAGAATTCCGAAAAGAAGTGTTAGACTCACCTAAGTAATAGAAAACAGCGGCAGCTTGGACGAAAAAATAAAGTCCTAGACTGCCGCTGCTATGTTGAACGGTAACGTTACCCGTTAATTCAATTATTGATTATTCTATTGCCTTCATAACATCATTAGAATCACATACATACACACCAATATTACTCATTTCTTGGATACCCTTTTCGTACACTTGTGACATCGAATCTGCCACCATAACAACACGAAAATCACGTTCGCTTGCTTCATACATTGATGTTCGTGGGCAATTAGGAAAGTTACAGCCTGTAAATACAATAGTATCGATGTTACGCTCTATGAGGAAAGCTTCTAATTCAGTCTTATAAAAAGCACCCCAACGAGACTTATACATAACCCACTCGTTTTCTCCAACTGGCTGAAACTCCCCATTCATAAGCATTTCGGCATCCATAGGACTATAATTTAAAGAGCGGATTTCACTAACCAATTCAGCACCCTTCGAATACGGAGCAACAATCCCGGCGCCTTTCTCAACAAGTTCTTTTCTGCAAATATCGACGTTGGAGCCATCTTCTTTATATAAACGAATTACATGCACAATCGGGAGACCTTTATCACGATACTTCCCTAACAAGGACTTCATTTTCGGTAGCACTTCAAAAGTACCCTCGATTCGGGCAGGGGCGTTTGGCAAGGTAAAGTCATTTTGCGTATCTATGGTGACCAATACGGATGTGTTCCAATTTGGATTCGTATAACTCATGCTCAATCTCACCTCTCATAAATGGTAACACTCCACCAAATAAAGATAAAGATTTTTCCGAGAAAATTAACGCGCTTTTCTCACAAGCCAATTTGTTGAGCAAATCTGCCAGTTAGCTTAATGCTTTCTCCAGTCTAATACTTTATTTTTCAGTCTACAATTTTATTTTCACTTAACACTCCTAACGGTCTGTAACCTGTGCGCGGTTCGAGTTGTTCGAGGTTAAATAGCCTATTCAATAAGCGCTCGAAATCAAATCCCCGGCGCCTTCTATCGGCCCCATCAGAATTGGCATCTAAGTTAATGAGTTTTTCATACTCTTCTTTTATATAAACCAAATCTTTCTCCATTTTCTCCCCCTAAACCTGTCATAACCAAATCAATACATATAATATTAGTTTTCAGAATGAACGTCAGATGACGCCTCAATAAAGACATTTCTGCTTGAAGGGCCCCAATTTGCCCCCATATAACCTGTCATTCCTTCAAGATTAACAAAACAAGGAAGTACGGTATACAATACACCTGACACTGCATTAACCCTAAACGTGATATGAAATCTCATGTTTGAGTTATCGACTGGCGTGATCTGGGCCATATCCGGACGTATGGAGTTGGAAGACATAAGTGGTATGTAGAAAAATTATTATACATAACCACGTATGTGAAAACCCCAAATCATATGTTTGGGGTTTTCACATACGTGGTTAATTCGTTGAAACAATTAGTATCTTGCCTGCCAAATAGTGATACGATTTCCATCTGGGTCATATAACTCAAAATGCCAACCACATTCGCCTTCCTCAATAATTTCCTCAGTACGAACCCCCTGTTCGCTTAAATACATGTGATACCCTGTAATATCATCCGAAAAATAAGCAGTTCTAGGAAGTGCTTTACCGATCACCATGTTTTGAACTACGGGAGCGTCCGTCCTGAGCGATTGAAGGTCAGGTTGCAATATGGCATGCGTGTCAAACACAAGTTCTGTTTTAAAACCAAGCACTTCTTCATATTCATTTTTTAACCAGGTTTGATTTGGTGAGAAATTTCGTGTAGAGATAGGAAAACTCCCCTTCAAGTAGCGGTTTATTTATTAAACCTGTCTACTTGAAAGGAAGCATATCAAAATCGGTAGCCTGTTCCGTAATTTATAACAGCGGAGTTGCGAACTTTACCTCCGGAAAGCGTCTATCTGGTCCTCTTACTTATGTTCTATATTGGCGAGCACTCGCGCTACTGCGGCTAATGTCGCATGTACATCGGCTTCCGACGTGCGCCAGTTGACAACGCTGATTCGCATTGCACGCCGTCCTCTCCAAACTGTGCCGCTGAAAAATGCCGTTCCTTCCGTGTTGATAGCGGCAATCACAGATGTGGTCCGGGCGTCATGATCTGCTTCTGATGCATTGGGCTCTGGAGAAAGAAATCTAACCAGTGCTTGGTTCAGCGTGGGTGCGAAAATCAGTTCGGCTCCCTGTAACGCTGCGATACCGTTTGCAAGCGCGGCGGCATGGGCGCAACTCCGCTCAATGAGATCCGCCACGCCAGCTTTGCCAAGCTCACGCAATGCTGCATAAACTGCAAAGCCTCGTGCGCGTCGGGTCCAATCAGGCGTCCAGTTGATTTGATCGCGCGTTTCCTCGTCATGGGTCAGATAATTTGCGCTAATTCCCATTGCCGCGCGATGTGCATCGGAATCTGTTATTAAGGCAATTCCTATGTCCTTCGGTGTATTCAGCCACTTATGCGCATCTGTCGCCCATGAATGCGCAAGTTCGACTCCTGCCAGTTTGCTTTGATGTTGTCCACTTGCTCGCGCCCAAAGTCCAAACGCACCATCGATATGCACCCATGCCCCCGCTGCTCGTGCGATGGGGATGAGTTCGCTGAACGGATCGATTGCTGCTACGTTAAGATCCGCTGCGTCAAGAATAACAATCGTTGGGCTGTCAGAAGCTTTAAGCGCTGTGGACAACACATCTGCTGTGACACGAGCGTCTGCGTCGGTTGCGAGAGGCACCAAGGCAGCTGTTCCGATGCCGAGGAAGCGCAGTGCCCGTTCGATACTTCCATGGCGCTGTTCCGAGGCCAAAATACGTATTGCGGGAGCTCCAGTCAACCCGTTTAGCTCTACATTCCATCCCCTGTCCCGAAGGAGCGCATGCCGTGCTGCTGCGAGGCAGGTGAAGTGCGCCATCTGGCAGCCGGTGGTAAATGCAAATGATGCTGTGCTTGGCAGATCAAGCACCTCCTTAACCCATGCCCCGGCAACCTCTTCCACTACAGAAGAGGCTGGTCCGCAAGCATATAGAGCAGCGTTATTGTCCCAGGTGGAAGTGAGCCAATCAGCCGCAAGTGCAGAAGGCAGTGCGCCACCAATTACCCAAGCAAAAAAACGCCCCCCTGCGGAGCCCAAATGCCCTCCTTCGGTTGCAGCTACCAACTCGTCTATCACGCGTTCGGCGGGAATGCCATCATTGCTCAGGGGCAGGCCCAATCGACGCCGCAACGTAAATATGTCTGTAGTTGCGCTAACAGACTGCGTGTCCAGTCTGCTGAGAAAATCAACAGCGTGAATCTGGGTACGCTCAAGCAGAGAGCGGACATCCGACATTGCGGTTTCATTTTGAACACGAAAAGAACGTCCAGCAGCCGCATAATAGCCTCCCAACTCCGCAGTAACATCGATATTTATTATATCGTCCGGTTGAATGATCCGATCATCCGAAATTCCGGGGACAATTTCATTGTTAATACTAATACATGTGTTGCTAAAGAAATTATTAGTTTTCTTAGGTGAGGGTACCGCTCCATGCCCTTTCAGAAACTGTCCCCCAATATCATCCAGCTCTTTTATCGTAATTCCTACACGTGCGTGATGAATCATTTCATCAATCGTCAATGCAACGATTTTGCCAATTTTCTTCAGGCCATCAATATCGTTTTGATTTTTTTTTATCAAAAAAAAGCCTCCATTTCACGTATGATTTTTAGACAAATTTTATTTTAACACTACTATTCTTTTAAAATCTTGCTCATCAATTCGCATAACTCATCCTTACTTGTATTTCTTCAATAAATGTACATGGGCGAGAAAGGATTCGATCATCGTCATGCATAATGAGAGCCAACTATTATGTTACCGAAGTTCACTAATTCAAATTCGTATTTCTCCCATTATCCACTGAGTTTATCTATTTATTGGTCTTATTGATCGAACTAAATCATCGCTTTCCAAAGTTTTAAGTGTTCGTATTCTGTTACATAGAGTGATCTGTTTGTAATTTTGTTATCTTGCTGTTCAATTTCGAAATCCACACAGATGTACATCCATAGGGGTATACTAAAAACAGGAGGTGAGTCCACTTGTCCGATAATCAAGAAACAAATTTGGATCGCTGTTTGCAAGATGCAAGCCTTGAAAGTTCCATTCTCCCCCTCCCGGTCTCCGACGAACAATGGCAGGCGGTTTCGACTAACGATGCATCCTATGACGGAACCTTTTTTTATGCGGTGAGAACAACAGGTATTTTTTGTCGCCCTTCTTGCAAGTCAAGGCTGCCCAAAAGAGAAAACATTGGTTGCTTTGAACATGCCAATCAAGCAGTGGCCGCCCATTATCGTCCCTGCAAACGCTGCAATCCGACAGGACAGCGCTTGCCCGATGAGGAATGGATTGCACTGGTAACGGAATACGTTGACAACCACTATGGCGAGTCATTGACTTTGGAAACTCTTGCATACTTGAGTCATGGAACACCCTACCACTTGCATCGAACCTTTAAGAAGGTCACCGGATCGACACCGGTCGATTATATCCAGCACATTCGCATCGAACAAGCCAAACGGCTGTTGTCGACCTCCGATGACCCGGTATCACAGATCGGTGAATCGGTCGGATTGGCGAATACGCCCTACTTTATTACCTTGTTCAAAAAAAGGACGGGCCAAACCCCTGAAGTTTATCGTCGGCAGCAACAACATCAATAAGGAGGTCTCTTCCACATGACAACGAAAAACAGCAGCCCTATCTATTGGTCCCTGCTTATTTGCGAGGATTGGCACATTCATATCGCGGCAACGGATGACGGATTATGTTTTGTCGGTTCGCAAAATCATTCCTTTGAAGAATTGTTTACATGGGCGGCCAGTCGCCTGCCCGGGCGTGAGTTGGTACAGCATGATCAAAAACTTCAGCCTTATGCAGATGAACTCGCTGCCTATCTTCAAGGGCAACTTAATCAGTTCACGCTACCGATGACTTACAGCGGAACGCCTTTTCAGGAAGCGGTCTGGGAAGCATTGCGCGAAATTCCGTATGGACAGACCCGCTCGTATTCCGAGATTGCCGAGCACATTCAGAATCCGGCTGCGGTTCGGGCTGTTGGTTCTGCGATTGGAGCCAATCCCGTCCTCATTACAGTTCCCTGCCATCGGGTAATTAGCAAAAACGGTGCTTTGGCCGGCTATCGTGGCGGAGCGGAAATGAAAACCAGATTACTTGAACTGGAGCAACATGCATAAATGAGCAGAAAGGAGCAGTGCGACGTTGAACCTGCTGGAAACGGCTTTAACCGGTTTGAACTGGTCTGAGTTGCACCGGACACTTGATAAACAGGGCTTCGCCAAGCTCCCTCGCCTGCTGAGCGCGGATACTTGCCGCAAGCTTGTGCAAGAGTACGACAATGAGGATATTTATAGAAAGACCATTGATATGGCGCGTTATCGCTTTGGAATTGGAGAATATAAATATTATCAGGCTCCTCTTCCCGATGTTTTACAAGAGCTGCGCGAGGGGCTGTACCCGGAACTCGCCAAGGCGTGGGTACCGTTCATTCGGGAACCCGATACAGCATGGGCATTATCTTTCATGACGCCAAGTAGCGCTCGTACGATTGCGAGGGAGTGGTGATAGTGAAGATTGAATATACCAGCAAGATACCCAAATCCTTGCTGAATAAAGGCACCGGCTTTCTGTCCGGCTACAGCCATTCGTTAAATCCTTACACAGGTTGCAGCTTCGCCTGCTCCTATTGCTACGTGCGGCAAATGCCGGTGTCCACATTTCGCGGTGCCGAGTGGGGAACCTGGGTGGACGTCAAACAGGAAGCGGCAGCCCTTCTGAAAAAAGAATTGCTTCGCGCCAAAGCCAAGGGCCCAGTTACAATCTTCATGTCATCCAGCACAGATCCTTATCAACCCGTTGAATATAAGGAGCAAATAACCCGCTCCCTGCTGCAAGTGATGGTAGAGCATCCTCCCGATTTCCTGCTGGTTCAGACTCGAAGCCCGCTGGTCCGCCGGGATATCGATCTGCTGCAGGCTCTGGGGGACAAAGTACGGGTCAGCATGACCGTGGAAACCGATCGTGAGGACGTCCGTAAGCAGTTTGCTCCCCATTCGCCTCCTATTCCAGCAAGGCTCCAAACGTTGCGTTTGCTGGCTGAGGCCGGTATTCCTTCACAAGCTGCTATTGCTCCTATTTTGCCGAGCAGCCATCAATTTCCCGAGACGCTGCGCCCGCTGGTCAACCGCGTGTGCATCGATGATTATTTCATGGGAGATGGCAGTAACGGCAAACGGACGAAACGTCTGGGCTTACAGTCCCTTTACCAAATGGTCGGTCAGGAAGAATGGTACCATCCTGCCGCTTATCTCCGGGTATACGACAACATGAAACGGCTTTTTTCAGAAGATGAACTATTCATCAGTCAAAAAGGGTTCGAACCATGAGTCTGTCAAAGTACCATGCTCCCCATATAATGTGTCCGGAATAGCCAAAAGGCTGGGGCGATTGTTTCCCAGCCTTTTGGCTATTTCTGTTTCATTCCATGAATCCTGCGTTTGGTCTCAGGATAGTTCACTATGTTTACAATATTGCCTGGAGGGTCTATACCAGGGAAGCATATCAAAATCGGTAGCCTGTTCCGTAATTTATTACAGCGGAGTTACGAACTTCACCTCCGGAAAGCGACGATCTGGTCCTTTCATTAAGGTTCCGCCTTGATTTTTCAGATACATATCGAAGAAATCCAGCATATAGGCGTTGATAACGGAGTTCGCTCTTTCGGGAGCAATCTTTCCTGTAATCCCCAGCATTTTAAAAATCGGAGAAATGAACTGGACGTCGGCAAAATTCAAATGCTCCGTATTTTTGATATAGAGGAATTGCCCCCCTTCATCGACCGTTTCGCGCATCCGTTCAAGCTCCAACTTTTTATCTTCCGTTCCTTGATCCATCCACTCTCTTGTTGAGCCTATACGGTTAAGCTCTGCATCCGTGTAGACCCGGTTATCCATCACCATTTTTAATTTTTCGAATTCACTTTCCGATTTGATGAACAAAAACGGCTTTCGCAGCCCCTCTCTGTCACGCAGCCGGTAAAGCCCTCCATCAAGGTCTATTCCAACTGCGATTCGCGGATCGTAAGAAGCGTCATAGGCCGTCGCTCCGCCTATGGAATGACCGAACACCCCGACATGCCCGAGATCAATCCTCCCTTTTAGATGACTTGGAATCTGCCCCGATTGGAGGAGCTCGAATTGGTCCAGCGCTAACGCCACATCACCGGTTAAAACGTTTCCCAGCTTGTCGCGATTACCGCGTTCCGTCCGGTAATCATGGTCGGGCGAGAATAAGTCGTTGGTTGTGCTGGTCGTGATTCGGCCGTCCGGGAACACAGTTGCAAATGTATTGTAGGTGTGGTCGATCACTGCCACGATATATCCGTGACTCGCGAGATTTTCGGCTTGCGACGTGTGGAGGAACCTCGAAGAGCCGAAGCCGGGATTCGCCAGGATCAGCGGGTATGAAGTTTGTGCCGAAGAGACTTCGGCCCCCGAATAAGCATGACTGGATACGTACTTCAAGTGCCCAAAAGTAAACCCGGGAAGGCCATAGTTCGCGGCCATATAACGTAAAACCGGGGTATCGGGAATAAAGCGAGCGTATTTGCCGGTGCCAGCTTGAGCCGGATACCATACCTGAACCATCAATTCTCTCTTGCCCTCTCTGGCTTCGTCGAAAATCTCTTCCCTACTTGGATCCACGAAATGAAAAGTTTGCGTTCCTACCTTAAATTCGCCTGTCGGTTCAGGTAGTTTAAATACAGGAAAAGTATACATGAGACCCCCTGTTACAACCAGCATTATCGCTATAGCGGTATAAATTGAACCCAACATGAATCGTGGGATCTTTATTTGGCCGATTTTTTTAAAATAGCTATAACTTGAATTGGCTAAAAAAATGATCGTTATGCAATATGGGAAAAATAGCTGAATTCTGTATCCTTCCACCGTCCAATGAATGACCAGTAAAAGTGTGGAAATCCCGCTTGCGATGAATACTGGACTTCTACGCCGTCCTTTTTTTAATAGGACTGTTAATGCAAACAACCCGATGTTTGACAAAAAAAGCAACAGTTCAAACAGCCTCATCTCGATTCTCCTTATAAAAAATTTCTATTCTCGTTTGTTCAAATCTTATCCTGCCAGTCTGTCCTAAGCCATCGATTTTCCTTACATCTACCTTACAATTTTGTCATTCAATCTTGCGGTATTGGAGGACTCGTAAAACGGTTTCTTTTCAGCTTGAAAGAGTGCCGCTTAATTTCCTTCCATAAGTTCTGACTCAAATACAAAAAAGCCTGACACATCAGACTTTTGTCAAAAATATATGCAGGTAACTTTGTGTCATTAGACATCCGTTAGCTGAGCGGATTTCCAGCAATGCAAAACAAGCGATGGATCGTCCACCGCCGTGCTATCGTCTTCACCTCAGATCGTTAGATCATTTTCTGATTTTATATGAATAGCTTCTTGTAAAAGTCTTTGGAGAACAGCGGCAAAAACGGCGATCACCATAGAGGCGAAAATAATGGCCAATCCGATTGGCATGAAACTTGGAGGATCAATTCTCTTAGCCATGAGATAGTAAAGTGGCATACCTAGCAGGTACAAGGTACTGATTGTGATGGCACAGTATTTTATATTCTTTAAACCCTTTACGGATAATTCCGAGAACGCTTGATTCTTATCAATATAACTTAAAAGTTTAAAAGCTTGATACAAAGCAAAATAAAAAGGTATCGCTGCCGTGTACATATCGATTAAAACGAGAGATTTCATATAAGCAATATCTGGATACAATTCTCCAGCAAAATCCCCTATCTTAGGCACCAAAAATATGCACAATGCAAGAACT
Organism: Paenibacillus pinihumi DSM 23905 = JCM 16419; assembly: GCF_000422505.1. Classification (GTDB taxonomy): domain Bacteria; phylum Bacillota; class Bacilli; order Paenibacillales; family Paenibacillaceae; genus Paenibacillus_D; species Paenibacillus_D pinihumi. The sequence continues at coordinate 153,934 of NZ_KE383868.1, forward strand.
GGGATTCCAATAAGAATATCAGCTATCTTCAAAAAGAGTGTTGTTCCCCGTTTCATAAAGAGCACCTCGATAATTTAATTATAAAATGACTATAACACGTTATTTATTGTTTTACAATAAATTAGTATCATTATTCATTATATTATTGTTGTTAGTAGAATTTCCTTTTTATTTTAAGAAATAGCTTTGAAGAGAAATGAAAGTGAAGTAGCTAATCGATAATGACCGGGCTACTGCACTTTTCTTGTTGAGCTAAGCAGCTATTTTTGTAAGCTCCATGAATCGACCCTAAGCTTATGCTTGTGATACTTTTCTAATTGCATCTTATCGAACATCTACTCTACTCCGCGATTAGCTCACCCAGCCAGCCGAACATGAGCCCGAGCAAATCGTTCGGACCCGGCGTATCCGGGTAAAGAACCAGTCCGATGGACAACCCCGCGGTCAAGACGGTCAGGACGGCAAAGGCTTTCTTCTCCTTCCCCGTAGTGGCCCGAATACCTAACTCATAACAGCTTAGCAGAACGGCGGCTACGATGATTGAGGCGATGGCAGCCAGCCTCATTTCCCCTTCACTCCTTCCTTGGGGATTCCAATCGGAGCGTTGGACATCCCCGATCTGCGAATCGTGCAATCGGCAGACACCTGAATGGTAATCGTCGGGAGCACTTCTTGCCATTGGTTCTGCAGCTTTCTCCATTCTGCCGGCTGCTTCCGCCTCAGCAGATCGTGAAAGTCGAACAGATCGGTCTTGCAATTCCGAAGCACGGCCTTCATTGTCTGCTTCACCTGCTGCTCGATGCTTTTGTTGAGCTCCTCCTCTACCCTCTCCAGTACATCCGTATTCATCAGATTAAGCACCGTCCCGTTCTGAATCACATTGGTCTGCGCCTTGATCCGGAACTCGATGATGCGCTCCTGCCCCTGGAACCGCGGCTGCATCACCGTGTGCACCTTCAATAGATAGAACGAAATCCAGCCTCCCGTTTTACGGATCGGTACGGTGATCATCCTGGAATCCTCGATATTTCGGATCCACGGCACGGGGTAGACCTGTTGGGCGGACAAATCCCCCGACTGCTTATATCCACGTACCACCACAGCGCCATTAACGGATATCCCTTGAGTCTGCCCTTCCTTGTCCGGCTGCGCCTTCGTCACCTCGATCCGGGGAATCTGAATGCCGCCCAAGCCCTGGCTGGAAGCGATGATAATGTGTTTCAGCGTGACTCCTCTTACCTCCCGATGTTGTACCGCCATCTCTCTCAGAATTTCCGCGGAGCTGCGTTCATTGGGCGCGGTGAGTCCCAAGACCAGCTTGGGGTCCCCTTTTGTGGCAAATACATAAGTACGCAGTCTCGTGCCCGGATGACTGGTGAAGAAATCCACCTCCTCGCGGAAGCCCTGCTTAACGATCCGCTCCCCGAGAATCAATACACGGTTGTGCGCCAAAAAAAGCTGGTTGGACAGTTTCAGCTGCAGTTTGGAGAGCGCATCGGCCATATTGATGCCGATGGCTGACTGAACCAGATTTTTTCCCGGATTGGCCTCTCCTGGCTGACCGCCTCCCGTCTGCATCGGGAGCGGAATCTGCACGGAGAGTTCCACTTGCCCAGACTCCGTCCGCTCGATGCCGATGCCTGAGATAAAACTCATCTCATTAATCTCCCTCTTCCCCCAGCAGCCGGTAAGACAGGTTTGAAGGCTGATGAGCAGAAGAACCGCTCCAACCGTTTTCTTACTTGCCATCAGACGGCTCATCCCTGCTTCCTCCAATTCTTTCTGGCTTTGACGACTATGAGCATGACGAGAGGCAGCAAGGTCTGAAAAGTGACTAGGTAAAAAGGGTCCAGCTTTTGGAGATAGTACACAAGCATCGACGCGTTCTTGATTGACCAGTAGTTAAAGACAATATGGAGACCTGCCAGCGGCAGCACAATCGGCCGGTAATCCTTCAGCTTAAAGGTCTGGGCGGTTCCTAGCACCACGCCATAAAAGAAGACGGAAATTTTCACAAAAGCCCCGACCACCCAGATCATCATTACGAAGGCTTCCAGATGCTCCAGGAAGTTTGAAATGCTGATATATTCAATAAAGGTCATGACCGGATAGCCAAAGCTGCCCGAGACCGGGCCGAACAAGGATATTACGAAGATGTTCACGATGACCATGCTAAGCATAACAGCGCCCAAACTGATCGCAGACCACTTACCGGCCTTGCCATCTCTCACGAATGGAAGCAGAAACGTTAACAAGAAAAACTCCGAAAACCACGTGGCCGGCGGGATAGCCCCTTTCAACGAAGGCAAGAGTCCATCCTCAAACACAGGCAGCATAAAGGTCAGATTCATCTCCGGAATGACAAAGAAAAGCAGCAGAAACAGGAGCGAGAGAATAACCGGCAGCACGATCTGCGAGATCCTCCCGAGTACTTCGATGCCGCCCCTGACGGCAAAAGCACACAGCAGCATCATGCCCGCTACGATCACCATCTCTGGAGTGTTGTAGAGAAACTTGCTAACCACCAACTCCACAAATTCGCGCAAAATGATGCTGTTCACATGCAAGTAAAACAACACATACACGCCCGCTATAACCCTCCCGAGCACCGGTCCGCAGACGGTTATACAAATTTGCACATAAGTCTGGCCCGGATATTCCCGGGATAGCCGGAAAACCAGAAGCAGGGTGAAGGCGCCGATGAAGGAGGCCCAGATCGGGGAAATCCACATATCCTGCTGGGCAAAGGTATACATCAAGGCAGGCGGTCCCAGGATCGCGGTGGCCATGATGGCAAAATACAGCATCGCGGCCATCTGTACAGAAGATATGGTCCCCTTTTTCGGCATAGACGTCCTACTCTCCGATCAGTCGTGTGATGTGGCGAATCGTATCCGCTAGCGGGATTTTCGATTCCTTACCCACCAAGGTGCCCGCAAGACAGTATCTTGGAGCTGCTTGCCGCTTGCGGGTGACAACGGGGCCAGATAAGGAGTTCCGAAAGATTGCAAGCCGCATAAGTGGATCAATACAGCCAGCAGGCCGTAGATCACGCCCAATAATCCAATGGTACCGGCTAGGACGATCAACGGGATACGAATCAGCCGCGTCGAGATGGACAACGGATATCGGGGAATCATGAAGGACGCAACCCCGGTTAGGGCTACGATAATAACCATGGGCGCTGAAACCAGTCCGGCCTGCACCGCCGCTTGTCCGATGACCAGTGCCCCGACGATACTCACGGCGGAGCCGATTTGCTTGGGCAGGCGTAGCCCTGCCTCCCTCAGCGCTTCGAACATCAGCTCCATCATGAGCGCTTCCACGATGACCGGGAACGGAATCTCCTCCCGCAGCGTCGCAATTTTCAACAAGAGGATCGTAGGGATCATCTCTTGATGAAACGACAGCAAAGCTACATACACCGCAGGCAAAAAAATCGAAAGCGCGAAAAACAGATATCGGATGATCCGTATAAACGTTCCGAGCATGTACCCCTGATAATAATCGTCGGGGGCTTGTAACAAAGACACGAGCGTAATGGGTGCAATTAGTACGAAGGGCGTTCCTTCAGTCATGATCGCCACCCTCCCCTCCAACAGGTAGGAGGCCGTTACATCTGCGCGCTCTGTGCTTAGAAGCTGCGGAAAGGGGGAATAGCGATGATCGGCAATCAACTCTTCGATATAACTGGATTCCAACACGCTATCAAGCTGAATGCGCTGCAGCCGGGTCTGCGCCTCCCGAATCAGCAACTCGTCGGCCTTCCCTTGCATATAAACCAGCACGACAGGCGTTCGCGTCTGTTCGCCGAGTTGCAGCTGGTGCATGTGCAAGCGGGGATTTTTTATTTTCCGGCGCAGCAGCGAGGAGTTGACCTCCAGCGACTCCGTGAACCCTTCCCTGGAGCCCCGGATCACAGACTCGGCTACAGGCTCCTCGATCCCCCGCTTCTCCCCTTTGGCCAATCCAAAGGACCACGCCTCGCCGCATCCGTCTACCAGCAAGACAGGGTTGCCCGTTAGCACTTGCTCCGTACAGTCCTCCATTCTAGCCAGAGCTTCAGCCTCAGCCACCGGAATTTTCGAGAGTCTGGCCCGGACCGATTCCGGACCGCTATCCTCAAATAGGAGCAAGGGCTTCAGCACATGCAGCTGGACCGCATTCAGATCAGTCAATCCTTTTATATAGATTAGAACAGCCGATGTCCGGCCGCCGATAGGAAAAGGATGAAATACGATATCGAAGCTCTCCCCCAGCCTCTCCTGCAAAGCCGTTACATTGTGAGCAAGCTCCACTGATAACTCCGTACCAGACATGCTCACCCCTCACTTTCACTGCGTTAGTTGGGTATATTTTACACCGGGGTGGAGCCGTTTATACGCTAGCTGACTAAACGCAGTATATACACGTCAATATATATAAAACTTGAGTTAACTTTCATTTTTAGACCTCATTAGACCAACATTAAACAAAAAACCAGACCTCACTAGGCCTGGTTTTTCCATGGTGGTACGGAGGCATTCTTAAAACTATCGTCTCCGTGAGTTTAGCCAGCTATAAACGAAGGAGTTCTTACACTTTCTTTATTTGTAATCCATTGTGATAATGCATTTCTCGAGGGTGCTCCAAGTATAAAATTGGCATCATTATCGGGATGCAATTTATAATCAATGATTTCACTCAGTGGAATCCAAGCAATGCCTACCTGGTGTACGTCAGGAGTGTCTCCGACCTTTGCTTCATTTATTGAAATAATATTGCATAAAAATGTAAAGTCAATCTGATGAACATCAGGCTCTAAATCAGGGAAAAGAGAATCTCTTTTAGCGATGAATTCATTAATAAAGAGAAGTTCATCCATTTCAACCACCAAACTTACTTCTTCAAACACTTCTCTGACCAACGTTTCTTGAATGCTTTCGCCATGTTCTTGGCCGCCACCAGGCAGAACATAAAATTCCCCTTGAACTCCAATTCTTCGTAGTACAAGCAATTTTTCATCCTTGATAATCATAGCTCTTGCTGCGGTTCGTATTCTCAACTTTCTCCCTCCCCTTTCACCCCTAGCCTATCGCTTTTACTTTCATGTAAGCCATGAAGAACTAATAATGCAACCTTCTTGGCAATATCCTCTTTATCTAAACCTGTATTCCCAGAGGCCCATTGAGATGCACTTTCATGAATCATCTGTGCAATGATAGCTGAGTAAAGAGCTATTTCATCTTCTGAAAAACGGGAGTGTAAGGCTTTCAACAAATAAGCTTTTAATTCCGAAATCGCTTTGTCTTTCAATTGCGGTACAACTAAGGTTATATAGCTTCTGCGGCAATCGAAATCCGGCTGTTGATAGAAATCGCATATCGCCAAGACAAGTTGAGTAATGCCCTCTTGATCGAATTTCACCTCTCCTTCCGTTCGATTTACGATAGCAGTTGAGGCAGTATCTCCCACGAGATAGTCCAATAATTCATATTTATCATTAAAGTGCGCATAGAAAGTAGCCCGATTCACTTGAGCCCCTTCTGTTAGATCAGCAATTGTTATTTTTTCAAAGTCCTTTTCATTTACTAGATTAATAAAAGCATCAACCAAAGACTTTTTTGTTCGAGTCATCCTCAAATTCCGGACTTTTGTCCCCACTTCATTCACCTCTTAATTAGTGTATTCAACCCAACCAGACAATTTTTCATTAATGTTGCTATAGCAACATTCCGATCCCTATTGTTGGTTGTTCGACTCCTACATTAGTTGTATATTCATTAAAGCAACATGCGTTTATTTAATATATCACATTTGAGGAGTTCATAAAGAATGAATATTGCTTTATAGATCACCCACTGCAACGTTACAACAAAATAGACCGGGAGGTACAAATAATGAAAACAATACTGATTACAGGCGGAACAGATGGAATCGGGAAAGGGATAGCTTCTAACTACTTAAAAATGGGCTACCGAGTAATGGTTGTAGGCAGTTCAATTGCTAAAGGCAAGCTATTCTTAAATGAGGCGAAACAAATAGGAGCAGAAGATAGAACCCTATTTCTTCAAGCTGATTTGAGTTTAGTTAAAGAGAACATGCGTATAATTGAGGAAGTAAAGAAAAGGGCTGAATTCCTGGATATGCTCGTTTTCTCTGCAACCAGTCACACGATTAAAAAAGAATATACGGAAACGCGAGAAGGATTTGAATTTAACTTCGGATTGTCTTATCTAAGCAGATTTATTCTTAGTTTCGGATTCAAAGAACTATTAGAAAAAGCTGAAATGCCCGTTATTGTTAACGTTTGTGCACCAGGCATGAATGGTACAGTTGATTTAAATGATATCCAAAACAAGAAAAATTATAACGGCTCTAAAGTCCGATATCATGGCAGCCGGTTAAATGATTTGCTCGGTGTTGCTTTTACCAACAGAGATACCATTAAAAAGATCAAGTACGTTCTCTTCAATCCTTGGGCTGTAGAGACTACAGGTATGATGGAGTCCATTAAAAATCCAGTCAATAGGTTTTTCGCGAAGGTTATTTTCAAAATAATCGGTAAACCGGTCGATAAAGCCATCATTCCTATCATTGAATTGTTCGATAAGCCACCAAAGAATAATTTGACAGCTTATATCCAGCGAAAAGAAGTAAGTCTGACGAAGAAAACATTTGACAGAGAAAATGCTATACAACTTTATAAGAATACTGTTAAATTACTGGAGGGAAAAATGAATGAATGAAACAATTGCAGTTATTGGTGCGGGACCAGTACAATCCGGCATCCCTCTTTTATGAACGTATTAAAAAATGCACCCGCCAAATATAACACTAACTACGGCATTTAATACGAATTTCGACCCAATTGAAATAGGCAGCTGGACGATTCTGGCATCGAATGCGGCTCTTTGATAGAATGAATCTACATCATTCAATTCGACTGGAGCTGGCGTATGTATAAAGTGATTATTATCGATGACGAACCCCATATCATCCACGGATTGATTTCCCAGATTGATTGGGAAGCCTACAGTATGGACGTCATTGCGACAGCTGCAGACGGTCAGGAAAGCCTGATTCGCGTTTTTGCGCAAGATTGTCTTTCCACTGCTCCCGCGGCAAGCTTGGGTTATGATTTATAAACCGTACATAAAAAAGGCCGAAGAAGAATATTTTTCTTCTGGCCTTTAGCATATATAGTGTTAATGCAGCAACCGGGACTTTTCGCAGCCAGCCTCCAACAGTCTGGCATTTACAAATTCATAGGCCTTTTCTAATGTTCCGCCGACCGGGAATTGTCTTCGTATTAGAATCCAGCGAACCGCTGCCAGCAGTTCAAAAAAAGCATATTCCTGCGAGTCCATAGTGATCTCTCTGACTCTTTGATAACTCTCTAAAAAAACTGTTCTGGAGTGTTCATTTCTATAAATCCATAACAAGAAGCCGGACCAAGCAAGATCGTACCTGTAATCACCAATCCGCGAGGTTGTCCAATCAATAACTGCTAGACGGTCATCCTTCAATAATAGGTTGCCCAAATTGTAATCACCGTGGATAAGCGAGAAGTGTTCAGCGGGTATGTTTTTTCTTAAATATTTCATAATTCGTAGTATGTCGTGTTGACTGTCAAGTCCAGGAAACTGGTTTTCTAACAGTTCCTCCAAAAAAACCTGATTATTCTTGGGTGCTTGAAGTTGAATACTTTGTATGGGTGCTTTATGAATTTTTGCAAGTGCAAACGCAAAGACTGCTAATTCTTGATCTGAAGGGCTATTTACAGGCTGACCACCGTAATCCGTGGCAAGGATGCTTCGACCTGAATGATCCGTTCCCCATCCGACTGGACGAGTTACGGGTAAATGAAGAGATAAAGCTTCGTTTAAGAAATTAAATTGTTCATGAGGCGGCTTGTGGGTAAAATCTCTTTTCCATCGTTTAATGACATAACACGGCCCTTCTTCGGACCCCACAGAAAATAGCTTCCACCCCGGGGGAGAGCGGCGTTACGGTTGATTCTATATTCTCGTCTAACCACTTCCGAAAATCCTCCGTCAGACACTTCCATTCGATCTCAAGCTCTCTAATTAACATATTGCCTCAACCCTATCGTCTACCGAATAAAATCGGTCAATTTGCATACCTCTAATTCCTGATGAATGTGATGTGCCAATCTCATATTAACAGAATATCGAATATACGTTCTTATGTAAAGTGATTATAGACGTTTGTCATTTTCGGCTAAGTCGAGATCACATCAATTCAATTCGATTTACTTCTCGATCTTTCAGTTTCACTAAAAGTCACATTTATCTATGTGAAATGCAAAAAATTACGGGGTTAATACTTTTATAAGCAAACATTATTCCATATTCACAATAACTAAGTCTATTCATATTAATGAATCAACAATATAAAAAAATAACATTTGACTAAAAGTCCACTTTAAGTAGTAACATTGCATTGAAAGGCTGTTTTCAATTAGGTTAAAAGGGGATGAGGAAAAATGAATCTAAATGATAAGATTGTCATTATAGGAGTAACAGGTTACATAGGAGCGTGGATTGCCAAACAGTTAACAGATATGGGCTATACCCGGATTACCGGAACGTACCGCAATGAAGAAAAAGCGCAGCAGCTTCAAACGATGCTGCCACATGTGAACTTTTGCAAAGCGCATCTTGGGGAAAAAGGCAATTGGCAAGAAGTGTTAAGTGAGGCAAAGTGGATTTTTAATCAGGGAAGCGCATTTAATCCAAATGACAAAACGTTTAAAGACAAGGGACGAACGAAAGAACAAGGAATCCGCATGCTCTTACAGTTGGCTGTTGAATCGGGCAGTGTTAAGAAAATCGTACACACCAGTGCAGAGTCAACGATTGCTTACGCCAATGAAGATCTGTCAAAAATGACGTTTACAGAGGATGATTGGACAAATGAAAACAGAGAAGGCCTGTTTGACCTTCATATGGTTTCAAAAACGATGGAGGAAAAAGCGGCCTGGTCGTTTATCCGCTCCGATGAAAATACAACAAACATGAGCATGACAACGATCCACCCTACGCACGTCGTGGGGCCCAGCTTTGCCCCTTGGCATCATGATATGATTTATGCGATGCTTCACGGCGATAGAGCTATGGCAGATGCGCAACTGTATGGGGTTGATGTCCGTGACGCAGCCGCAATGAATATTGCGTTAATGAAATCGGCTGAAGCGGATGGGAAGCGCCATTTCGCATCTGCATTTAAAACAACATACTCTGCCGTCTTGGACTTTATAAAAAAACAATTTACACCTGAGCAGATTGAGACCGTATTGGGTGATGTTGTTCATATCATTCCCGGGGATGTCGTGGCGGATTTATTGAGCCCGCTTCAGTCAACATCATATTATCAGGATATGGTGCCCCGTATGTTAAACCGCGTCGTGTACGAGACTAACTACCCTGAAGCTTACGCGTATAAGTATACTGAACCGAACCTTACAGTCTTACAAGCAATAGAAAAAATGCTGAAAGATAAGACCAATGGGTAACATCTAAACATCGGTCAACGTGTAGTTAGATCCGACGTATAGGACTTAACTCCAGTGTAAGGTCTGTCCTTCAAGTGCAAAAAAATTTAACCCCTTCGAATATACACTTGAATAACTTTTAGTGCCTATTCGAAGGGGTGCGCATCCATTTACAGGTGGAATAGATTGTATCTATATTGCAAAATCATATCGATTCTGCCTCTTCTTTAAGGCCACTTCGTGTCAGAACTTTCAAGAACAACTTCTCCTTTTGGCATACCTGCTCCACCGTAAATCGTCACTATATAAGTGCCTGAAGGAACAAGCGGATATCTATCATTATTTACAATTTCAACTGATTCACCTGCTGCAACGGTTTCATTAAAAATTACTCTTTTCTTCGTGCTGTGCATGACTTCGACTCTAAAAGACGGCGATCCCGTTTTCTTTGTATTTTTTGCATACAGTTTAATATTGGGATTTCCAATTGTTACAGAATAAGTGCTTGTAGGGTCCACTACATTGCCATCTAACTCCCAAGTTAGTGTATCCTTGATTGTAACAGGACTCATTTCGTTGCCTTCATTTCCTTCTTTCAATTTGAGATCGCTATTGGCCGAAACAGCATTAAAAGCTCCAGTAATAAGTGAAATAGACAATGCAGTTGCAGCCATAATCTTCTTAACTTTGTTTGTCATTCATTAACCTTCTTCTCCATGTAATTTGCGAACATTGCTAATATCATAACATCAAAATACATTATTTACCACTCTTCCGGAATTCTGATGTTACTATTACCACCCAATCGCGGCCGCCGCGCCAATGCCGGTAAACTGCGACATCTATATTATTCCTTTCATAAACTCTCCGAGTACGCCAACTTTTCGGTATTCTAATTTATTAAGCATCATTATTGCAAATTTAATACAAGATTCATTAGAATCTCTTGGTTTAGCGATTCCTGGAACAGCTTACTTTGACCCGCAACTTAACGATCTCCATCACTATAATAATTTTAAACATGCAAACTACTGGATAGCAGAAATGGAAAAAGAAGTTGTTGGTGGTATTGGCATAGCACCGTTTAGCGAACATGAAAATGTTTGTGAATTGCAAAAGCTTTACTTAACTCCAAAAGCACAAGGTTTAGGACTTGCAAGAAAACTCATGGAAACAGCTTTGTTATTCGCCTCAAAACATTATACAAAGTGCTATTTAGAAACCCAGCATGAATTAAAAGCTGCTTGCAAATTATATGAAAAATTTGGATTTGTAGTTTTACCAGAACCACTGTAAGATTCTGGGCATTCTGCTATGAATGCGTGGTATATAAAAGCTTTGAAATAATCTATGGAAAGCAGGTAATGTTGTAATGAAGACCCTACTATTTGTAACAGACTTAGCTTTTGCTGAACGTTTCATTGATTGGAATAATCTTGACTGGGGGATTCAACGGGTTGATGCCTGTCGAACCACACAAGGGGAGCTTTTATTAGTCGAATTAGAAGACTTAAATCCTTATCTTTCCTTATTAGAATTATCTGAAGATACACGTCAATGTTTTATTGAATCAATGAAAAGCTCATTGCAAAAAGCTCTTCTGGATTAATTTTTTTCTGTGAATCAGAAGTATGGGTATTATAAAGGATGCCATATAGGTATCGAACTAGAGTTAGACCTGAAAATTTTTCAAGTTCGCCCCTCGCCCCTCCGCCAAAACGGCAGGGGCTTATTGCTTGTGGAACGCAGTCACGATGATATTTTCCTAAGTGTGACCGATTCCCGCCTCCCCACAACTCCATTTTATTTTACAGGTTACTACAGGATTCGTTCCATGGGCACAGTACCGGGATAGTAGCGAATATCCACGTCTTAAGTACCAAAAATTTCAAATTAAACTACAAAATAGTTAATTGGTATTATTTATATTTTATTGTCACTAATGGTAATATTAAGGTGCTTGGGACATTAATTTACTCAATGGACTCAGGTATCAAAAAATTGAAAGGATGTGTGATAACGAATGAAGAAAATGTTTGCATCTGTACTTACAACCGCTCTCTTACTTACTGCTGCTATTCCAGCTTATGCCCAAGACAGCGCTCCAGCTGCTGCCCCAGCAGTCGCTAGTGTTGTCAATCCTGCGTCGGTTTCTGTTCAGAATTATTTCTTTGCTAATGTTTCTTGGAGAACTGTTCCTGGCGCATCTTACTATGAGTTTTTTGTGTATAAAAATGGCAGCCTAGTTGAGTGGGGGACTCAGGGTGTGTCAGTGGGTACTCAATACAGAAATGTCGGAATGGAGCAGTTTAGCGCCTACAAAATAGAAATTAGAGCAATTGGTTCAAACGGCAATCAACTTGCTTGGGGCACAACTAATACCTTTGTTGCTAACCCCAACTTCCCTTCAATTACCGTACCTCTGTAATCTTATTTCAGGCTTCTGCAGAGACAAGCCGTGAAAATAATGTTACCTCAACTCAACAAGCAGGCTGCCAATACGGCAGCCTGCTTGAGTTACTACATATATATTGATTTATCAGCTGATTTCTTCACTGCCCTACTCGCGCGATTGCCAGTTCCACAGTTGCACTTCACCAACTCTTAAATCTCTGATCCACGGCTCCTTGCGCAATTTTAGCAGCTCTTTAACCGGGCCGGTAATAACAGCTCCATATAGCCTTACACCATTTTGTTCTACATAATCGATTGTGTGGTCTAACTGGAGAAAAGGAGCTACTTTGGTTGAAATGCTTTTATTTTTCTGCAGCATGTATAAGGTTTTCTTGAAGTACCCGTTTCTCTTTTCCCCATCCCCATAGGATTCGAGTGATGGATAAGATCCGCCGCTGGACTCTACTTTGCCAAACCACCCCGTCTTTTGTTCCGAGTAGAAGTCCACAGTCAAATCATCTGATTGCCAGATCGGCCAGTATGGGAAACCCACCGGGTGTGTGATGACTCTGTCGCTATCATCATCCTTCGGATCAAGACCAGTATCCACCGCGAACCAGACTGGCTCCATGTTCTTATGCTCGAATTGCTTTAATAATTCATCTGTCGAGAATAACCGGTCCAATGATAGATAGGCTTCTGCCACCGTTCCTTCCGGGAGCTTCTCGAGTTTTACCCACTCATTATGGTCAAGCCGATCCTCTTCCCTGCGGTTAGTCTCCTGCTGTTCGCTTTGATCTGTCGGCTTATAATCGGGATGATAGAAAAAACTATTGCCCCCCATTGTGTTGCCTTGCCAAGTAATATTCGGCGCGGATGCCAGATTCATCAGAAACCGCATCGAAAAATCTCCCACAGCAATCTCTTCGTCACCGACTCTTTTATTCAGCTTGCCTGTAAAGTCCATCGTAAAAAAAACATTACCGGATCCATTCATATTAACCTTCACATTGGGGTAGGAAACAGCGACTGCCGACTCCACAACATCCCGGTAAGCCTTCATCCGGTCCGGCGTGCCGCTCCCGTAGAATACGCCAGTAATAATCGTGCTAATCACGGTCAGCACTAGCAGGACTGTTAGTACCGTAAAGACATTCATTATCCGTGCCTTCCATTTTCCACGCCGGATAATAACGGCTTCTTTTAATGAAGATGCTGGCATGTGATTATGAGTCGTCTGCCTCTCTCCCCCTTCATCGGCAAGCTCCTGGTCTGAATGTGTGATTACTTCCTCCAAATAAGCTTGATAGACCTCCATCTTCTCCATTTCACGCTCTACTTCTTCACGCTCTTCATCAGTGAGCTTGCCTTCAGCGTAATCCTGTAACTTCCGTTTGAAATCCTCACCCATTCTGATCCTCCCCTCGCCCCTGCCCCCGTACCGCTTGCCTTGCTCGAAACAGCAAAATCTTCACATGTGATAATCGGATATCCATAATGTCTGCAGCCTCCTGATACGTAAGCTGATTAAAATCGATGAGCAGCATCGCCTGCCGCTGATTTTCCGGCAACCCGGATAAAACTCGTCCGATCTCGTTCCAACGCTCCTGACGCAGCAGCTCATCCTCCGGGGTATGAAGATCTGCAAGACGCTGAAAATAATCAGGGGCCTGCAGTGTAGTACGGCTCTCCTTGCGCTTGTAATCCACATAAGCGTTATAGGCAACCCGGAATAGCCATGGCTTAACCTTCTCGTCCTGACAATTTTCCAAATAAAAATATGCCCGGTAAAAGGTCTCCTGCATCAAATCTTCTGCCGTATGATGGTCGTAGCAGAGGGAGCGCAAATAGCGATAGACATCCTGCACATAATGCTGGTAAATACCATCCAGATGGTTTCCCTTCATTTTCTCCCCCCTGCCCTAATCACGGATCAGACGAACTAAAGTTACAGTTTTCCATAAAAAAATTTAAATTGCTCAGAACAATGTGAGCAGCCCTGTTTCAATTTCGAAGGGAAATGAAAAACAAGCAAGAGCTGTCAACTTATACTCTTGTTTGTTTGATATGCTTGACTTATTTCGTTACTTCTCGTTATTCGAACCATTCTCTCATGCTTTACTCAGCTGTATCAAGTATTATTTGCCGATTTCATTCTGCGTTCCGCTTGCGGATCTGCGATGCATGGAAAAAGAATAAATAGCCGGTATTATTCCAATTGCGACAACTATTCCACCCAGCCAACCGGCTGCTGTAAGAGAAATCTTTTCTACAGTGATGCCCCCGATTACAGCCCCTACTGCCATGCCCAACTGCACGATAGAATTGTTCAAACTCAATATGATTCCTGAAGCCTGAGGAGCCATTCCGATTAAATACACTTGTTGAACCGGACCCGTCGACCAAGCGAAAAAGGACCAAAGCATGAGCAAAGGTAACACGAACATGGCAGAATGGGAGAACGCCGCCAGTAAAAATAATATTCCGGAGTGAAAGAGCAAGCCTCCAATCATTGTGCGGGGGATCCCCCATTTATCTGCACCGTATCCGCCAACTTGGGAGCCTACAAGACTAGCCAGCCCAAATGCAAACAATCCGATGCTTACCATCCGCTCGCTCATTCCCGTAATGCTCAGAAGAAACGGCGTTATATAGGTGTACAGAATCGTATATCCCAATATCCAGAAAAAACTGATCGATAGTGCGACAGAGATTTGGGGATTCTTTAACAAAGCGAGCTGTTCCCGAATAGGAACGGGAGCCTCTCCTTCCGATTTCGGAATTGCCAGCAAAAGGACCAGCATCGCGATCAAGGTGAGTGCTCCGATCCCCGTAAAAATGATTTTCCAATCATACGAGCCTGCAATAATCCTCCCAAGCGGGACCCCGAGAATGAGGGAGAGGTTAAAGCCCAAAAGAACTTTAGCGATAGAGCTGCCTTGTCTTTCAGGACGAGATGTCTTGGCCGCAACGGTCAGAGCGACGACCATAAATACCCCCGTACTTATCGCCAAAATAATTCTTGCTCCAATCAGCATGCCATAGCCTGTGGTGGTGACCGTAATCAAGTTCCCTATGAAAAATAATCCCAAAGCAGACAGCATAAGCTTTCTTCGATCCATTCTTGCCGTGAATGCAATTAGAAACGGAGTGCCAATGGCATAAGCAAGCGAGTAGACTGTAATCAGCTGGCCGGCCGCTGCTAACGACACACCAACATCACTTGCAAGCATATCCAAAATGCCGGCAATTACGAATTCCGAAGTTCCGACTAAAAAGCTGATAATGGCCAAAATATAAATTTTCCATGAATTTCTCATTATCTGGTTCTCTCCTATTCAATTCTACAGTTCTAAATCTGTAGAAATTATGACTAAAAAAAATTAGCTGATACCATTCCCGGTCCAATCAGGCCTCTTGTTTTCAAGCGTTTGTCCTCTGCTTTAAATGCTACGGCCAGACGCTTGACGTGCAAGCTCCTTCCGGACAATAGGAGCTACTTTGGTGCCAAGAAGCTCAATCGTCCGCAGCAAATCGCGATGCGGCAATGAACTGAAATCGACGTACAACAGGAATCGTGTCAAGCCCAGGTTCTTGTGCAATAGTACGATCTTCTCTGCAACATATTCGGGGTCTCCAACATAAAGAGCGCCGTTAAGGCTGCGGGCTGAATCGTACGAGGCACGTGTATAAGGAGACCAGCCTCGCTCCCGTCCAATCTGGTTCATTTGGGCTGCCATGACAGGGTAATACCGTTCTGTTGCGTCTTGTATCGTATCCGAAATAAATCCATGCGAATGGGTAGCAATTTGCAGCTTATTCGGATCGTGACCTGCTCTTGCTGCGGCTTCCTTATAAATCTCCACCAAGTGTGCGAATCTCTGCGGCATCCCGCCCAGGATTGAGAAGACAATCGGAAGCCCCAGCAATCCGGCCCGAATGGCCGATTCCGGACTGCCGCCCGTGCCAACCCAGACAGGCAAAGGTTCCTGTTGTGCACGAGGATAGATACCCATGTTGTCAATCGCCGGGCGATGACCCCCGCGCCAGGTCACCTTTTCGGAAGCGCGAATCTTCAGCAGCAGTTCCAGCTTCTCTTCGAACAACTCCTCATAATCTTCCAGGCCATAACCGAATAATGGAAACGATTCGATGAACGAACCCCGTCCTGCCATGATCTCTGCTCGTCCGTTCGACAGACCGTCCAGCGTTGCGAAGTCCTGATATACCCGCACCGGATCATTTGAAGATAGCACCGTCACGGCACTTGAGAGCCGGATCCGGCTTGTTGTAGCGGCAGCGGATGCCAAAATGACGGCTGGTGATGAGCTTGTGTAGTCGATTCGATGATGCTCGCCGATGGCGTAGACGTCAAGGCCGACTTGATCTGCCAATTGAATCTCTTCTATTGCTTGGCGCAGCCTCTGGGCGTGCGAGACACCGCCATTTCCGGGTTTTGCATGGAGGAACGTGCTAATTCCAATCTCCATTGTATTCTTTTGGTCGCTCATCGATATTCTCTCCTTTATAATTTAGAATATGGATAATTAGAAAAACTGTTGAATAATCATTACAAATCGACTCGTTCGTTAAATTTGATTTAGAAGCAAGTTTTAATCTATTCTACAGTTCTAAATCTATAGAACTGATTTTCAAAAAAATTACGCCAGCAAATAGGGCGCAAATTTTTCCGCTATTTCTCGATTGACGTTATAGTGAATATACGATCCATTCTTGCGAGAATCAATCAAGCCGGAGTCCGTCAATTGCTTCAGATGATGCGATAGCGTCGATCCTGCAACCGATTCAAGCTTTTCACCGATTGCGGTAAAGCATAAATTACTCTCTTTAGCGAGCAGTAAAGCGATTTTCAGTCGGGTAGGTTCCCCCAAAGCTTTATACAATTTAACCGCCTGCCCCATATCTTCTTGATTTTCTCCCATTCGTATCACCTCCCTGAACCATTTCTGCAGTTCTATAACTATCGAAATCAATAGTACCACCACGCCGTTTAAAAGTAAAGGGGGGTTCTTTGACGCTACACGTGTAATTGCAGGACTTTCAATAAATTTCCTGCGTCTATTTATTTCTAAAGGAAAAAGATCAGCCTATTTTGGCTGACCTAGCTACTCCGGAGCATTATGAAGCCCTGCATATCAAGAAAATAATGCCAAATACATATTCTGTTGTAAACGCTTAACAATAAAGAATGGAAGATTTACATTAATCTTCAGTAATTAGAGGTTTGCTTTCATCCAGTTGATCTTTATTGAAAACCAGCTCCCCGCGTGTCCAGAACCCTTTTTGCACGAATCCGTCCCGATGAACTTTGGTTCCATATCCATGTTCCAGATTATCTTGCCAGCTGCCTTCAAAAATGGTGCCGTCGTTCCACTTATACGTTCCGTTCCCGTGAAACAGCCCGTCTTTCCATTCTCCCAGGTAGCTGTCACCATTAGCGTATTCTTTAAGACCATATCCGTATTCGCAATCATTAAACCATTGCCCCTCATACTTCGATCCATCTGACCAACGATAAACACCACTTCCACTTTTCAATCCATTTTTGATTTCTCCCTGGTAGGTTTCGCCAATTTCATATTCAATAAAGTTCTTCTTTTCATTTTCCCAAATCCCTTCAACTGTTTTGTTGTCAATATGAATTACAGATTTTATTACTGAAGGCTGTGTATCATGTCCGGTTGGAGTAATCAATGCAGCAATTTGGGGCTTAAGCAATAACGGGGGCGGAGTAAATTGATCGTTTATGAAAGTCCTGTAATACCAGGCTGTCATATCATAAATCTCCAACATTAATTTTTTCACTTGATCAAGGCCAATGAAAATGGAACTCTCTCTAGTATCCAGGTACTCCAACTGTTTCAATGCAGCTGCCATTTGGCCAGGCAGGATATCAATTCTTATAATTGCTGCTAAATTAATAAATGGGTCCGTATCATCAATTTCCACATTTTCATTCGCAAGAATCTTTTTAACGAGTAACCGCCCTATTTCTTTTAAATGATTTAAAGCAAGAACGTGATCAAAATCCAGACTTTGTTCAGCATGATTAGCCAAAATATAAATATCCGGCAGCTCATTTTCAAAAGCTTTAAAGCTCATTTCCTGCCCCCTTCAATCCAGCTTTATCCAATAAATTCTACATAATCATTAAAATATCCTGCTGCCCCTAAATTGAAGCGCGGTTACTTATTTACATGCGTACCCTTATACAAAATGGGTATTGCCGCTGAGATAAGGATCATGCCCATAAAAGCAGGTGCGGCATGACCAAGTGATATATAAATTTGACCTCCAATGAGCGGCCCGATTATTCTTGCTAATGCCTGAATAGAATGGCTGCCTCCTTGAATCCTTCCTTGTTCACTGGAATCGCCAGACTTGGATAGCATCCCGTTGAATGAAGGTCCGAAGATGGAATCACCAAAACCAAATATAAACATTCCGGCGATAATAAGCGGATAGAATGAGAACAAAGCTGATAGCGCAATCAACGTGTAGCCTATAATCTCCGAAACCATTCCAACAATCGCTATCTGTGTATCATTAAGTTTTTTCAACAGCTTTGGCATAATGAAGCCTTGGGAAATGATGTCCTGGACGCCCATAATTGAAAGGATAAGTCCGATGAGTGCAGGTGCCCAATTGAAAGTATCAATTGTAAATTGTGAAAAAACGGCCTGTAAAGATCCGTTGGGCAACCAAATTAAGAACGCGGAGACAAGCAGCCTTTTTAAGTTTTTCATGGAAAGCACGTTTACAAGCTGTGTGAATGGATTCAGTCTTACAACGGTAATCTTTTTCAGTCTCATATTCTTGTCAAGACTCTCAGAAATAAAAAAGAAGCCATAAACAACATTTAACAAAGTTATGATTGCACCAAAATACATAGGTGCAGAATAACCAAATTTGGCAATCAACCCGCCTAGAGCCGGGCCAATAGCCGAGCCTGCGCCTGCAACAGCACTCACCCACCCAAAGTATTTGGTGCGCTGTTCTTTAGGCGTGATGTCTGCAAAATATGCAAAGAGAGTGCTTATGCTCCCGCCTGCTATACCTTCTATTATGCGCCCGGCAAACAGTACCCATAGAGCTCCCCCATGCCAAAAATAAAGTACCCGATTGCCGAACCAGACAGACATATTAAGAGTAATGGACGGCGGCCATACCTGTCGCTCAAAGCGCCTAGCCCGGGAGCTGCAAAAAACACGCAGACTGCATAAACAGAGGTTAACAGCGCAACAACTATCGCTTGATCTCCCGGATTGTTTATATAAGGCTCCACTAAGAATGGGACGACAGGCATGATGATACTGAAGCTTATTCCGCAAAGAAACACAGACATAAGACCGAATAGTAAAGCCTTTTTATCTACAGTTTGTTCTTTAAAGAACACTTAAAGTCCCTCCTTAAATTTTTCTTCCTCGGAAACAAAAAGTGAAGATAAAAAGGCAACCGGCTCAATAGAGCCTGGCTGCCTGTGGTTTGATATTCATGATTTAAATTTATTCCGACTTCATATCGATACCCTGTTTCTTTATTTCTGCATCCAAATGTCTGCTGTACTTCTCCATGAAGCGAAGCATACTGTCATATTGCTCCTCGGTTACCTGCTCAAATACAGCCTTATCCCGCTCTTGAAACTCTTGGTGCAGTTCTTCATGGATGTTATAAATGTCTCTCCCCTGATCCGTAAGCCTGAAATAGATTTCTTTCTTGTTGTCCGGCTTCTGGTAGCTTTCAATAAGGCCCTTTTGCATGAGCTTTTTCGTTAGTTTACTTATGGCGCCGCTGGTCATATAAAAGGACTCCGCAAGTTTTGTGACATTGGAATCTTCATTTTTTTCAATATATTCGATGCAATGGACTTCAGAAGGCTTATACCCCTTAAGACTGTCTTCCATCTTGGACTTGTTAAGCCACACCATCTTGTTGAATAAGTCCCTGAAACCCGTCATGACCTGTTCTTTTTTATTCATGGCCTGTCCTCCCCGCTGTAGGCAATGGTCTCAAGCCTTCTCTCAGCATAGGCTCAATAATGCGTGTCACTGACTTCTTTTTGCTTAAGATCATATCATCTGTCTATCCCGGAAACAAGCATTTTGGGGACAAAAAGAACATCCCCTCCAAGTAAACTCTGTTGTGCTCTGCGGGCACGGTCTACTTAAGGGGATGTTGTCAGAAAGCTTTCTTCTGCATTTCTAATTTGAAACTACCTTTGCAACTCGGGATATTGCCAAATGCCGGAAGTTCTGAGCAGGTCACGGTAGATAACCAGCTTTTCATCCTTTGACACTTGTTGGGCTTCTTCAAGAGACTTGTAATCCAAATACACAGCATTTGTGAAATTTCGTTTACCGGCTTTGCCGTTCATTTTGCTATAAAAATGATCTGCTTCTTTAAAGACAGCGAGTGCTCTGCGAATGTGGCTTGCGCTTGTTACGACCGTTACATCCTTTAGGCCTTCTTTTTCCAGAATTGCAGTGGAGAACAGACCATTTTCAACGGTATCCGTAGATTTATTTTCAAGAATAATGCGATCCTTATTAATGCCTTGAGAAATCAGCCACTTGCTCATGGCATCAGCTTCTGTGATTCCTTGCTTTGGTACTCCACCTGTTACAATAATTTTAGAATTCGGATATTTATTAGCTACTGCAAGACCTGTTTTCAAGCGCTCAATTAACGGCTCCTTCATCGTTCCGTCATCAGCAAGCGCGTAACCCAGAATAACAATCGCATGATTCTTGGACTGTACATTTGCCGGTGCAGTTGTGATCAGTTTTTCATTGAATATCTTTTCTGTTTGCTCCAGCTTTTGCAGATACATATTTGTTTTCTGGACATCGATCTGCTTCAGCTTTGCAACAGAAGCTTTGTAGGCAGCATCGTCTCCACTTGCCTTCGAATACACGCCATAAAGCAAGTTTGCATTAAAATTATTAGGATCCAAATTCAAAATCTGCTTATAGGTTTGTAAAGCTTCCGGAACTTTTTTCTGAATGATTTGTGTGGAAGCAAGTGAGAATTTCAAATTCAAATCCAACGGGTCAAGGAGCGTTGCTTCTTTAAAGGCATTTTCCACAACGTCGTATTTTCCTTTAAGCGTAATTCCTTTGAAAATATCCTTCTCTGACTGTTGAATATCACCGCCATGCCAGTAATAATACATTGCCAATTCCTTATATTGATTGATTCTTTGGTATGTCGGTTCATCATTTCTGATCGGATTTACATGGATATTCTCTACTGCTGCAGCTCTGACTGGAGCTGTTGCTGCTCCATACGCCGTTGCAAATGTAACGGTAGTCATCGTAACAACTAAAGCTATGCCCAATTTCTTCCTGATGTCCTTCATGTTGTCCTCCACGTCCTCATCCGCATTATAATGGGATTTGATTACTAGCCTATTAAAGTTAACATTGATTTGTTAGAGTGGCATGAAGACTAGGTAAACCTATTGTAAACAGCAAATTCTGTTTATAATATAGAGATGTGAAAGACATCATGTTCATTTTTCAGATCATAACCTTCAGAAGGGACAAGATCGTACTGGGTGATGCAAGAAACGGGAAGCCGGATGAAGTATAGCGAAGTGCTCCCAAAAATAAACACAGCAAAGGAAGGTTGGTTTTACATGATCGGAACAGAGAGTAAGAAAGAAGAAATTTTAAAAGCTTTCCAATTCAGATATGCATGCAAGGCATTTGACACCAGCAAAAAGATTTCGGATAAAGATTTTCATTTTATTTTGGAAACAGGAAGATTGTCTCCAAGTTCATTTGGCCTCGAGCCTTGGAGGTTTGTCGTCATCCAGAATACAGCTCTTCGAGAAAAATTAAAATCTGTATCCCGTGGCGCCCAAGGGCAACTGCCTACTGCCAGCCACTTTGTCATTATATTGGCCAGGCAAGGCTTAAGGCATGATTCGGCTCATGTGATTAAAATGATGACAGGCATTCAGCATCTGTCTGATGAAGTTTTAGAACGTGTTTCCGGTGTCTATAAATCCTTCGTCGACACAAGGCTTGAAAACAATGATCGTCTCATTTCGGAATGGGCAAGCAAACAAACCTACATCGCATTAGGAAACATGATGACAGCTGCGGCACAAATTGGCATTGATTCCTGTCCGATTGAAGGTTTTGATAAAAACCAGGTCACCTCTATTTTACAAAATGAGGGTATCATGAAAGCCGGCGATTTCGAGGTATCCTGTATGGTCGCTTTCGGATATCGGCAAGACGGTCCCAATCGTTCAAAAGCAAGACAAAATCTGGATGAGGTTGTGGAGTGGCGGTAACTAAAGCTGGCACTACTCCATACCTTTGCAAATAGGGATCGTCATCAAACATGCAATAATATTAATGCTTGGACGTGTTAAATATAATAGGTATAATGAAAGGCTGTCGAGATTTTCCCGGCAGCCGGAGAACATACGCACTGTATGTTCTTTTTTAGAATTAACTATTAAATGTTTTGCTATTCGATCTTAAAACATTATAATATTTCGATAAATCCTTCTGTCCCATGAACGCGAATTTGCTGTCCGTCTTTAATCAGCTTAGTGGCATTTTCTACTCCAACGACTGCAGGCAAGCCGTATTCACGTGCGATAACTGCTCCATGGGTCATCAGTCCGCCCACTTCGGTCACCAATCCTTTAATGGATACAAACAAAGGTGTCCAGCTCGGATCGGTAAAGGCGGTCACTAATATATCCCCATTTTCTAATTCAGCATCCTCCATGTTTAGGATGACACGTGCCCGTCCCTCTATGACTCCGGACGAAACAGGCAGGCCTGCAATAGCTCCAGCGGGGAGATTATCCCGTTTGTACGCCCCTGTAATAATTTCGCCATCAGACGTGATGAGACGTGGCGGTGTCAGCTTTTCATATAATTTGTACTCGTCTTTTCGTTTGCTGATGATCTGGTAATCCACTTGGTTTTTGCGTACGACTTCTTGAAACTCTTCAAAAGTGAGATAGTAGATATCTTCTTTTTCATGAATAACCTCCGCTTGCACGAGCTGCTCAGCTTCTTTCAGCAAAGCCTGCTTATAAACGAAATAGCGACTAATCATGCCGTATTTGGGATATTCCCGGTAACCGCTGAAATTTCGGATCCGATCGATCATTCGCTTTGTTTCTTTGGCTTTTTGCTCGCCATCCGGCAATTGTTTTAATCGGTCCAATAACTCTTGTTCTTTATTTAAAGCTTCCTGCCGCCCCTGCTCAAATTTCCGGCTGCTGGCATTTGGCTCAAAGTTTCTGATGTTGCTGAGGATCATGGGGATAAGTGAAGTTGGCTTTTCGCTCCAACGCGTTCTCGTAATATCGATTTCCCCGGCACATCGCATGCCATATTTGATCAGATAATGAGAGATAGTGTCCCGGACTTCCTGTCCGCCATCAAATTTAATGAGCTCATCCCAAAAGTCATCCTCTTTTGCATGTTGTAAATATGCGATGACTTCCGGATAAGGGCGAATAACATCTGCGATATCGAGCAACTCCAGACCCATCTTTGAAGTTATATTATAGTCTACAGATTGAGACAGCGTGTCCGCTGCACCTTTTTCACCCAACCACGCCTCCATTTTTTCATTGATCCATTTGGAAGCATCCATCGCAGCGATAATCACACCCAAGCTTTGCGGGGAAAATAAATGCTTCTTTAATTGGGGAATATCCCCCCGAATAAAATCAAATAAATCTGATCCTGACTTCGTTTGAATATTTTGTTTTAATTCTTCCATTGATGTTTGGCTGCTCTGGATCAAATCCAAAATGAATGACGGGTTGTATTCGGATTGCGCCTGTGTATTTGTATGACTGCTGCCTTGGAGCGGTGCTTGATTTTCATTTGGTACGGATATTATAAAATCTCGCTCTATTATCGTCATAAGCGCGTCTTTGATGAGCGGTTCAGATTGTCCCAGGGTATTAATTAAAGCTTCTCTGCCTGCAGATGAAGCTAGACGATGTGTAATATCAACAAACAGCCTTCCGCCAGCTTGGCGCATAGGTGCAGAAGTCGTTAACAGGAAAAAAGATAATCCCAGCGGCTTCATGGCATCCGTCATCATTTGTTGATGGCCGACTGAAACGTAAACGTGATTTTCCTGGTCATTCGCTTCAGGAATCGGGAATAAAGTCGTGATTGGCCGGCTCTGGACCATATAAAATGTATCATGGGCCAAACACCATTCGATATCTTGCGGGCAACCAAAATGATCTTCGATCTGCCTGCCGATGCGTTCCAGCTGTAAAATTTGTTGTTCCGTAAGTGTTTGAGTCTGTTGCTGAACGGGATCGATTTGACGGGTCTCTGTTCCGCCTTCTTTTCGTCCATAGACAGCCAATTTTTTGGTTGCTATCCGCTTATCGACGATTTCCCCACCCTGCACTTTATAACAATCGGCAGATACCAGGCCGGAGACCAGTGCCTCTCCAAGTCCAAAACTGGCATCGATCGATAGCAGCCTCCGGTTATTCGTAATCGGATCAGCAGTAAATAAAATCCCTGAAGCCTCCGGAAAAACCATCTTTTGCACGATAACGGATAAATATACTTGCCTGTGGTCAAATCCATGCTGCATCCGGTAGATGACCGCGCGGTCCGTAAACAGAGAAGCCCAGCATTTGCTGATATGCTGCAAAATGGCTTCTTTGCCGATAATATTTAAATAGGTGTCTTGTTGACCGGCAAAAGAGGCATGCGGCAAATCTTCAGCGGTCGCACTAGAACGAACTGCGTAAGCATGTTTTTCACCAAACCGGGAGAGATAGTGAGTAACTGATTTCGCAACATCGGAAGGAATTTCTGCTTCTATAATAATTTGCCGAAGCTTCCTGCTGATTTCAGCAATTTGAACCTGGTCTTCTACGGTTAGCGTGGCTAGTCGGTCCAATAAAGCAAGATACGTTTCGTCTTGCCCGATGGCTTGCTGATAGGCCACTGTTGTAACAGAAAACCCTTCAGGTACTTGTATGCCTTCCATTTTCGATAATTGCCCCAAATTCAACCCTTTTCCGCCAACCAATGAAAGCTGCTTCTTATCCATTTCTTGAAAACCGAGGATCAAAGAACTCATTAACATCTCTCCTAACCATGAAATTGAGAAAAACATTTGACAAGAGATTTGTCCGCATGGTAAAATAAAATTGTAAGATAAGATAATTATGACTACTTTTGATACATTTGTATTCCGATTATATCACCGTGTCTGTTTATATGCAATAAAAAGAACCTGATCACGCTGTTCAGGTTCTTTTTTGATTTCCTGTTATCAGAGCCGTTACGAGATCAGCCCCCAATAGGCTCTTGTGTACACCTTATACTGGCGGTTCTTCGATTAGTCTTTCTTTATGATAGCAAACATGAAGTGGCATACTATTGTAAATAACAGTTGTTATTCCAATAGATGCTTCATATTCTTCAGTAAAGATACCCGTTTCCATAACATAAAAGTAGTACTTGGTTATGAAACGCGGGTCATTATCAAAGTAAGTGTAAAATAAGTTAATTTCGTTGTCTTCTATGTACGCAGAAAACGGATTGATTATTTGATGTTCCATTGTAACGGTCTGACCCACTAGTGGTTGGAGCTTAATTTGCTTTATTCCAGTTTCTATGGTAATACAACTCCTTCTGTTTCATACTTTTTCATTAATCTCTCCAGATTGGTTCATTTCATTCCAATATAATAGATTTTTCATTGGCAACTTAGCGCGCTTTGTAAACGTCCGACAAATGACGAAAGCAACGTATATAAACAAAAAGAAACCCGGTTTATCGAGCTTCTTTAAGTAAATGAAAATTCAACTAAGCAATTTGCCATTGAACAGGAAGTTCAGCGTTAAAATAAATAAAACGATCAGAACGATGCTAAGCAATGCCAAAATAAAAGCGGCAATGGCGATTAACAGCCAGGATTGCACGAACATCGCATACTTCAAAGCAGCATTGCTCAGCGCAGCCAACGGAAAGCTTACCGCCCACCAGGAAGCACCCAACGGCACAGACGTTTTGAAAACTTTAAAGAACAGCACAATGAACAAAAACAAACCAAAGTAAAACAGGATCGATGCGAACTGATCAATTCGTTGTACAAAGTTCGTATAGCTAAGAAAGCCAACCTCAAGTAGTCACCACAGGAATAAGCCATGCAGGAACTGCATTTCCTGGTTCTTGATTCCCCTTAAGCAATCGTGAAAGAAACACATAACTAAGTACTAAAGTAGTTGCCGTGCCAATCATTCAAAGCGCTTGGCCTATTTTGGGGCTGTAAATACCCAGTACGGGAGAAAGCAATAGAATCGAAATCGAGATTGTACCGAAAAAATTTCCTGAGACAGGATGCATGAATTGGCCTGCCACTTTTTGAGGGTATTGAATCCATTTAGAAGTATAAGCTATGCTTAGCACGATAAACATAACAACCGCAACGACTCCTATCGCATCAGCGATGACAGTGGAAGTGCCGAATAGCTTGTTCGCCTGTCGCCAGGCCAAAGACAAACCTGCAATACCCATAACAGACGCGAATAAATTAACAGGCAAGAATTGCACGGAACCGATGCTTCTTTGTTTCTTGTCAATTGGTATCGTCTCCATAAAAACCCCACTACTTTCTCTTCATATTGTTCTCTCCCGGCCGGGGCTGCGATCATATTCAAGCTTGATTAGTTGTTAAGCTACTTTAGCATAAATATTCGCGTAAAAAAGAACCTTCAAATCCACTTTCTTAGTGGTTTGAAGGTTCTTTTGCACATAATATGGGATTTTCTCACTCAGGCTTCTCCTTTTCGGACAGCCCCATGTTCAGGTTTCTTGATAACCAATTTATTTTATTATTCAGCCAAAAAGACTACATATTTCGCACCTCATACTCGTAGGTTTGATTCTGATAAGTGATCTCTTCCAGCAGATTCCCGTTCCGGGAACTAATTACATTCAAGACACTTCAGCCCTCCGTCATGTGCCGGAACCACCTGGATTACATAGCTTTCCAACCCGGATACGATTGGAAGTAAATATGCATTACTGATTTTAACTGTTACGTTATAAATTATAATGTCCCCTTTAGCTGCTAACCACAGCTTCCTGTTTTATCTCTGCAACGATCTGGAAAAAATTGATTCCAAGATTTAGCGCTTTTGAGCGCACTAACACCAATGCAGCGGGTCTGGAATGCAAGCTGGCGGCTTTGGCGGTGCCGCTGCGGTCATCATCTGTTCCCATGTTACAGGTTGTGACGGTGACGGATTCAAATATTGGGACAACTTCTGTCCGTTTGGACACGTCGTCGTGCCGTCCATGACATCCTGCGTGGCTTGCGTTGTCGCAAGTGCCATCCGCACCTGCTCCAGCGTATTGTCATCCCCCGTACGGACGAACATCAGCACAGAGCCGTAAACATGCAATGATGCATCCTCAGTACTATTAATTACGTAAAATTCGCCATAACCCTCTTGCAATACGGTCGTATCCGAATTGATGTTCGTCATATGCCACTCGCTTCCCGGCACGATAACCTTATCAATCGCTGCTGAAGGCAGAAGCGCATAACCGTTGTCGCTGAAGGCGGTTTGAATGTCGGATGACAGATTTTGCCCGTCGAACTCTGTGCTCATGGATTGCGGCAGATCGAATAAATGAACGCCGATCGGCCCGCCGGATACAATTAGTGAACCGGAAATTTCAACAATATTATAGACCGGGTATACCGAATTGGAGCCGTTCACAATCGTCCAGTAACTGCCTTGAATATTGACGGTTACGGCAGCATTTGATTCCAGCTGATAGCCATGCTGGTCAAATTGCCCGCGCAAATCCTCGGAAATGGTGCCTTGATCCAGATTCGCCCCATAGGACTCCGAAAGGGTGAAGAACGGGCCTTGATCAAGCGATACGGCGGCATTTGTCAGCACCGCGCCTTGCAAGCGGGCCTCCACGAACGTAGCCCCTTGCATATTGGAGTAAGCAAGCGAGGATTGCTTCTTGTTAGCCGAAGCTGTCAAGTAAGCACCGTTGAAACTGGTGCCGATGAGGTTGGCAGAATCGAGATTGCAGCCGTACATGCGCGCCTGTGAAAAATCCATGCTGGCAAGGTTTGCGTTCGCAAGATCGGCCTCCTCCAGATTGGCGTTGTCCGCCTTAGCCGATTCGCCATACCAGTTCACTCCGGACATATTGACCGCGTACAGGTTTGCGCTGGTAAAGATAGCGTTAGGCATATACGCTCCGGCGAGCACGGCAGCATTGCTTGTGTCCGTACCCATCCAGACGTCCAAGACTGTACCGTCGTTCGTAATCGTATACACCGTATTGCCGTCGATAACGAGCCAGTTGTTGCCTGGAATGCGGACCGTTACTGTAGCACCGCCGGATAAAGGATGTCCGGCAGCCACAAACGCATTTTTAATGCTGTCATCGACGGCTCCTTTATCCAAATCCGAAGCAAGAGAAGTGCTTAGCGTGAACGAGATGGAAATAGCTCCGAGCTGCGCGCCCGTCAAATCTGCTGATGTTAAGGTAGCGTTCGACAAACTGGCACTGTACAGCTTAACGCCGTTTTTTAATGAAGCTTTCGTCAAGTTCGCATAGCTGAAATCCGCTCCGGTCAGGTCGCAGCCGTCAAGCACAGCGCCCGTCAAATCGGCGTGAGCGAAGGTGACCTCTTGCAGCATACAATTGCTGAGGAACACATTTTGCATGCTTGCCCCGGTAAAATCGGTATCCGCGTCGATCTCCGCTGTCGTCAGCGTCTGATTGTCCAGCTTGGCATAAGCGAGTGTTGTGCCGGGAATATGAAAATCGGTTACCATGGCGCTCGTCAGATCCGCCTTCGTCAAATTTGCCTTGTCGAATCGTGTCTCCGTCGCCGTTGCCCCGTACAATATGGCCCCGGTTAAATTTGCGTTCTGAAACCCGGCCCGGATGATCACAGCATCCGTCATGTCCGCCCCGGTCAAATTGCTGCCTTCCAGGTTGCTGTCGGATAGCTTGGTGGAGGTCATCACGGCATTGGTAAAATCGGCATTATCCGCCGCAATATCGTTTATCACCGCGTAAGACAGCGTTGTCCCCGCCAGTACTGCATGCGACAGCTTCAGATCGTTCCCTGTAAATAACGCCCCGTACAGGTTGCAGCCTGACAAATCGGCGTGTGACAAGTCCGCATCCTCGAAGCTGACTCTTTCCAAATCGGCCGAAGCCAAATATGCCCACGTCAAATCGACGTCCGCTGCAAACTCCGCTGTTTGAATATCGGCGAGGCCGGGTGCAAAGGTCACTTGAAGAAGCTGAGTCGTTGTTGGCGCATTGTCCGTTGACACCTGGCTTACGGTGCTGTTGCTCAAGTTGACATAAAAGGACTCTCCCGAAGCCTGCTCAATAAGCCGCACCGAGACGGATTCCGTCTTTAGTGTGAATACCGTCGGTGAACCCGTTCTGGATTCCGTAGCGGCATAGCCGCCGTTGCCGTTGTAAGCGACATAGTTTCCATTATTCGCTTGCAGCCAAAAACCGCTGCCTGCATCACCGTAGGCGTTAAACCGCTGGTCCGGACCGGGTGTTTGCACCGGAACGGCAACCAGCTGTCCGTCCGATTCATCAAGGCTCATAAAGATGTCGCCGTCCATACTGCTAAAAGCCCACTTTCCGATAAAAGTCATCATATCTGTACCCATTCGTTTCACCTTTCTTTCTTTTGATCCCTTCTTTCGCAGCTTGAGCGCGACAGTTCCTTGTTGCCGCTTAAACAACTGGAATATCATAAACCTCGAGCTTATCGCCGCTGCGGATCACATCGTACGTCTTTGCCCCATCGGTCACTTGCCAGTATCCACTTTCGCTGACCGTTACGATCTGTGCCTGGTCGGTAAGCGTAATCCCGTGTTCTGCAAAAATCGACTGCACAGCGGGAACATCATGATTATCGAAATCAGGCTCGACGTCCAAATCAAGATCAAAGAGCGGCGGCGTCGGAGTCCAGTGGCTGATCGTCGGCTCCGTCCGGTTGTTGGCCCCGACTATGGCCTCATAGTTTAGCGTATACACGTTGCGCCACACATCAATGACGAACTTGGCCGCGCTTATATACTGCGGGTCTGCCGGCTGCAATCGCACATCCGGGGTCCGTACAAGAAACGTACCGTCCGGTGCATAAATATCCAAAATATAATTGCTCGGCACATTGCCACTTCCGGTATAGGACAGCACGTAAACATACCCTTTTGCTTCAACGGCGACATCCAGATACGTGATATCGGTCAGATTGTCAGGGTTATACAGAGGCAGATAAGACAAGTACCGGTTCACGTTCAGCACCTGACTGTCTGCGGCATCCTGGGCGATATAATACGATTGTGCGCCGTTCCAATCTTCCACGACCCAAATGGTGCCTTGAGCGCGTACGCACACGCTAACATTCGTAAGGGTGTCGTACACGCTAAGCGATATTCCAGCTTGCCGGATATCGTAGACCGCGCTGCGCGTCGGATCGGTAATCGTCCAGTCCTCACCCTCAGTCATCACCGTGACATACGAACTGACCTCATGATCGTCCATCGCGCCGGGGTCGTACGCAAGATAAACGCCCTCATCAGCGAATGCGCTAATCAATGAATCTGTCAGCACGCCCGAATTTAAATCGGAGGCAAGTCCCCCTTCAAGATCGAAAATATGCGTAAGGCCGCTTGCCTGAAACTGCTGCTGCAGCGCAGGCGAGAAGACACCGTTATCCAAATCGGGGGCATAGTCGGCACTGCTGAGCGTAAACAGGAATTCGCCCAAAAAGCCCGCTACCGGATTTCCGCGTACGTCAAACGCCTGAATGCGTTTGTTCAATGTTTCCAAAATAAGGATACGTCCGTCCGGTGCGACTGCCAGCGCCCGGGGCCCTTGCAGCAAGCCTTGGCGGACGCCGATGCCCGATACCATCTGTGCGTCCTGCGCGTGAGCATCGTCCGCCGGTTCATCCGGTATCTGCAAAATTTCCATTTTGCTGTCCTTCCAACTCACCGCAATAACGGCTCCGGTCGGATGCACAACGACTGCGTCCAAATTCGGCAAATTAAATTTGCCCCAGCTTGGCAAATCCGGGTCGTCCAGACCGAAGCCCGGCTGGCCGTCCATGATATTCACTTGCCGCAAATGAAACGCATCATTGCGTGTGTCCACAATAAAGTTATACACGCTGATCTGCTGCTCCCCGCCGTCCTCCGGCTCCACGCCGAACTGGTCGTAGGCGATAGCGGGTTGTACAGCAAACGGTGTCTCAGACAGCTTGTAACGGGAGTCGGGATCCGCGAGCACCGATAAGCTTTGCGCGTAGTAGTTTTGGCTGGACGCATTCCATACATAACCGATGACATATGCCTGGCCGTTCAGCGTAATGCCGACAGGGTTGCAAATATAGTTGCCCCCGCTGCTGCAATCGAGGTTCGTCACCGTAGCTGTCGGCATATCCCCGGCATGCCAAGTATGTTTTTGGCTTGCGCTGTCAAAAATGATTTTTTCCTTGTAGGTGTACTGTGTATCCCGGGTAAGCGGTACGAGAATTTCTGTAATATTGCCGGTTTGCGTCATTGTGGTCGAACCAACGTCCGGGAAGGCAGGCAGCCAGTCGCCCTGGTATTTGCCGCATAACCAACCGCTCTCCGAGTAAATGCCGGCGATAATTTGTAATGTACCACCGACGGGAACATCCTCAAACGTTAGCTGCAGCGGTGTATTCGACGTCGTCTCCGGCATGCTGCCAGTGAGCACGAAGTTCGTCCCGCCCTGATACTGGACGGTGACCTGATAATGATGTGACACGGCCGGCCATACCGCCGTGTCGGGAGTTCCCGCTTCGCCGTGCGCCGGGTCCGGGTGCAGTGTAAACTGCAAATCCATCGCACGGGTAACGGTTACTTTGAGCGTGGCGGGCGACGAAATAATTTCCCCGGTCGTGGTGGCGATCTGTGCGATATCCACGGCCATGTTGGCCACCCGGAGCGCCCAGCCGGCAAAAGGAATATGATCCTCCATCTCCTGAACGGTAACTTCCTCGGTAATATGCAGAACCAGCTTCTCCAACCCTTTGGAGAACAAAATCCCGGCCACCGCATTGGCCAAATTGATCAGCAGCGCTCTTGTATTGCCAAGCGCCACCTCCGTTGCCGCATACCCTGTCACAATTCCGAAAGAAGCGGCCAGCACGGCTATTACATTGTCCGGGTCTTTGACAAAGTCGTTATACCACTTGCTGTTCTTGATTGCCGTCTTGGAAGCCAGAAAAATCAGCGGAATGGTGTATTGAAACAGACCGGTCATAATCGCGCCGGAAACGTCGACATCACCGTCCCAGTATGAGGTTCCGAGACCCCCGAACAGCAGGTCAACATGTGTCGCATCACTTGGAAACGCGAATGACAACGTCTCCGGGTCGGCCGGCATCGGAATGCCCATAATCGTATCGACTGCCGAAAGGGATGTAATATATTTTTTGTAATCGGTCTCGAACCAACCGTTTACCGGGTCCGGAAGCTGATCGGCCCATCCTTCGGGATTTTGAATTGGATCACCGTTCTCGTTGAAAAATTCGGCATACGCCGCAAGTGTCCGTAGATACGTATTGCTAGCCTGAATAGAAAACTGGTTGTCGCCATTAAACGCAAGCGTTCCGGCGTTCACAGACAACCCGTGGTTCGGGGTCTGATTGGTCACCGTCCATTTGTATGTCGGGTTCGTGCTCTCTGTGGACGTCTTCGGCCTCGCGGATGAGAACGATTGCCGCGCCGGCGGACCGCCAGAGGCAGCCTGTTTTTGAAAAGCCGTCTTCCCCTGGCTGACGGACCACGTCTGATTTTGCAGCCGGGCATCGTCGCTCGCCGACTGCATGGCGGAGCAGTTCGGCGCGGTGGCGTACTGGGTAGTTTCATCGGAGAGTTGATAAATCAAGATCCGGTCGCCTGCCTTGTGCGAGCCGAAGTCATATTCAAAATACATCGGATTGCCGTCTTTATCGGTGGAATCGGTAATTTTCGCCCAGCCGCCTGTCGAACTTGCTTGCCCTTGTGCGGAGATGGCTGTGGCCAGATCGTATACCCTTTGATATTGGGC
Organism: Paenibacillus pinihumi DSM 23905 = JCM 16419; assembly: GCF_000422505.1. Lineage (GTDB taxonomy): Bacteria > Bacillota > Bacilli > Paenibacillales > Paenibacillaceae > Paenibacillus_D > Paenibacillus_D pinihumi. Next base: position 186,961 of record NZ_KE383868.1, read on the forward strand.
CGGGTCGACGCTCTGAGGCGGAACGATATGATCATGGGTCACGATGGTCGCCGTATAGGGCTGGCTGGAGGCCATCTCCGGGTTGGAGAACAAAATCGCAATCGCGATGTCCCATGGTGTGTACGCCGCATCAGCATCGACGCTGGCCTGAATCAGTTCAGCGTCGCTCAGTCCGTCCGGCAGCTGCGTCACACCAAGAGTGCCAAGCTTCGGATGGTGATGGTGGATGCCGCTTCCGGCCAGTTTGCGTTCAAAATAAGCCCGCCGGTTCCGCTCTGGAATATGGATCGAAACATGGTGCAGCATAGGGAGATATATGGAAGGATTTTGATCAGGCGAAGTGACACGAATCCGGGTTAAGCGGTCGGCGGGAAAAATATCGTCCGGCACTTCCGCATAGTGCGTGAACTGCTTCAGGCTCTCTTCCGGCAGCAGGGCGAGCGCCCGGTTGCTTGCCGCCGCCTGACGAAGCGTATGCTTCACATGCGCGCTCAGCGGGAAGCGACTTGTTCCCACATGTAAAGTGAGCTGCTCAACGGAACAGTTTGCCGCAAGCTGGAAATGCAATCTTTTGGCCATCGTTCATGCTCCTTTTTTAAAGGTTGAAAACACTAAGGACTTTCAGCTGGATGAAGATTGGCGCTCTGCCGCTGCGAATGGCGTCATACTTCCGCGGCCCGTCAATGACTTGCCAGCTGCTGCTGCATAAGAAACAGGCTTCGTGGATTTCACGAAGCCCATACCGTAAGTAAAGGAGTCGTCAGCCCACAGAGCTATATTCACGTGCCAGCTGGTGCTGCTCAACGAATTGGCGGACCAGCTTGCCGGATAGCGACGAAATGCTGTTTCCGCTCAGCAGCTCGCCGATCATGGGTGCAACGCCAAACTCGTTCAGCAAACGCGCCCTCAGCCGGATCGCCATCATGGAATCAAGCCCGATCTCAGGCAATGCTTTGGTCGTGTCTACCTCATCGGCTGCGAAATGCAACAAATCAGCAATGATGATTTCCAGATGTTGCCGGACGGCAAGCTCCCGCTCGTGCGGGGCAAGCATTTTAATCGCCTCGATCGCAAGCTCTCCGGATTCTGATACGCCGGCGCAGCCGGAATCGTCCTCCTCCAGCAGCTCGAGCAGCGGAATATAGTCATACAGCTTGCGGAAGGCGCGCCATCCCGCGGAAAGCGCAACGATCTGGGTGACGTTTTGCCCGAGCAAATGCTCAAACAGCCGCATACCGACGGCAGGGGTTATAATGTCGATGCCATTTGTCTCGAAAATATCGGTCAATTGCAGCTTCTCCACCATTCCGACAGACCACGGTCCCCAGTTGATGCTGAGTGCCGGCAGGCCGAGAGAACGGCGGTAAGCGGCGAGCGCATCAAGGCATGCGTTGCCTGCCGCATAGTTTCCCTGCCCCGCAGCCGGAAGCAGCGAGCCGAGCGAGGAGAACAGGACGAAAAACTCCAGCGGTTGTTCGAGCATCGCCTGATGCAGCAACCATGCGCCCATTGCCTTCGGGTCGTACGCTTCGTCGAATATCCGGCCGTCCATTTGCGTCAGCAGCACGTCCTTCACTGTTCCCGCGCTGTGCACGACGCCGCGGATCGGCAGTGATCCGCCCGCTTCATACTGCTGGATAAATCCGGACATTGCAGCCTCGTCCGTCATGTCTACACCCACGACAGAAATGTGCGCCCCTGCTGCTTCCAACTCCCGGACAAAAGCAATCCGCTCCCCTTCCCGGCTGTCCGCAGCTATCCGGTCCCACCTCGTCCGCTCAGGCAAGCTGGTCCGACCGAGCAGCAGCAGGTGTCGGGCTCCTTTGTGAACGAGCAGCCGGGCCACCTCCTGGCCGATCGCGCCGAATGCTCCCGTCACGAGATAAGCTCCGTCAGCCCTGCACCGCATTGGGAGCGAGGATGGCGTCTCGCTGTCCCGCTTCAGTCTCAGCACATAGCGACGGTTCTCCCGGTAAGCGATTTGGTTTTCTGCATCGCCCGCTGTCATTTCATTCACCAGGCTTTGTGCTGTATAAGCGGCTGAGGCGCGCGGGTCCATATCAATCAGCCCTTTGCCGTACTGGCTCATCTCCTGCTGGCCGATATATCTTCCGAGCCCCCATGCACCCGCCTGGAATACGGCAACCGGCCGCTCCTCCCCGGGGATGCTTTGCGCCCCTTGTGTAACGATCCATACACCGGTGTCGGCACCGGTGCGCGCGAGGCTTTGGGCCAAATACAGAAGCGAGTGCGTGCCAATGCTCTTGATCCGGTCCCATTGCCCGCCGAGCTGCCGTCCGGCCAGCTCCTCCATCGCAGGCAGATCGGCGTTCCAGATGTGCACAACGCCAGACAGCGCACCTCCTGTCACCTGCACTGCATCAGCTAGCAGCCGGTCATAGTGGGCCGAGACCTTCGGATCGATCCGGCTTGCTCGTGCTTCACCTCCGAAGGCGTACCCGTCCCCGGCGGCGACGAGCAAGCAATTGTTGCCTTCTCTGCGCAGCAGCGCCGCTGCTTCTTCGGCGATGCCCCTGGCATCAGCCAAAATCAGCCATGTGCCGGGTGCCCTGCGGCCCAAGGCGACAGCCGTATCCGGATTGGCAACCGGGAGCTCGGCCTCCCGCCACTCCAGCCTGTTCAGCCAGCGCCGTGCCTGCAGTCCGTCCATCCGGCTCGTCGCCGCCCCGACCGATCGCTTCACAAAGTCAAGAAACTCGGCGACCAGCTTCCCCTGCTCGTTATAGACACGCAGGTTGCCACGGGTAAGGGTCCCGTTGCGCTCGCTCATCCGGCTGTGCGCCCATAGACGCCCGCCCGGTCTCTCATAAAAACGAATGCTCCCGATTCCCACAGGGATGCGGAATTCATGCCCGAAATCTCTGGGCTGCTCGCCCTCAACCGGAAATTCAGCGGCGAGCAGTGCCTGGAAGCACGCATCCATCAAGCTTGGATGAAAGCCGTATTCCCGCGTGACTGCGTCCTCCAACGGCAGCTCGATCTCCACCCACGCTTCGTCCTCTCCCAGATGTACCTGCTGAATGCCTTGAAATGCAGGACCATAGTCGAAGCCGGTATTTTTTAAAATACGGTAAGCCTTCGCTTGATCGATAACCATAGGTGTCGCTTGGCGGGCAGCTGTAATATCGACGGCTGCTTCACCCGGGTGATGCTGAACTTGTCTTAACCGCCCGGAAGCGTTCAGTACGAATGCCGAGCGCTGCTCATCCTGTGCGGAAAAAATACGGAACGTGCCATTTTCTGCATCCAGCACATGCTGTATGACCGCCGACGGTTGGCTCGGAGGCAGTGTCAAGCCCCGATGCAGCTCCAGCTGCTCCAGTACGCAGCTGCCTTCGGCCAGCGACAGCGTCTGCGCGATCGTCGCCATTGCACCCTCAATGTACGCTGCTGCCGGGTACAGCACCTGGTCCAGTACGCGGTGATCCCGCAAATAAGGGAGGCGGCGCAGCGTGATTTCGCTTTCCCAAGCTTTGGCGGCTCCCGGAAGCGGCCGGCCGAGCAGCGGATGATCCTTGTGGCCATGGCGAATGTGCCGGATAAATTCGGGCTCATGCCAATAGCGCTTTTTCTGCCACGCATAGGCCGGGAGCTTCGTCCATCGTCCCTGGCGGCAGACCGCCTGCCAGTCCGGTTCAAATCCGGCCGTGTAGAGCTCTGCCAGCCCGCGCATCATCGCTTCAGACTCATCCTCCTTGCGGCGGATGGAAGCGACCACGAGTCCCGGCTTGTCGCCCAGGCATTCCGCCAGCGGTCCCGCCAGCACGGGATGGGCACCAATTTCCAGAAAATTCGTAAATCCTTGCTGGATGAGCCGGTCGATGGCAGATGCATAAGCTACCGTCTCCCGTACATTTCGCCACCAGTAAGAACCGTCTATCTCCTCGCCACGAACCTCGCCTGCGGTTACGGAAGAATACAGCGGAATGGATACCGTGCGGGACTCAACCCGATTCAGGCTATTGATCAGTTCTTCCTTGACCGGGTCCATATAGCGGCTGTGGAACGGCGCTTGCACGCGCAGCATCCGGGTAAACAGCTTTTTCTCCTCTGCCCGCCGTACAATTTCCGCCAAAGCCTCTTCATCGCCGGATAACGTAACGGAAGATGGGCTGTTGACCGCGCCGATTCCGACTTTATCCTCCAGACCGGCCAGCAGCTCCGCAGCTTCCGTCCCGGAGACGGCGACGAATGCCATTCCCCCGGTGCCGCCCATCCGGTCGAGCAGCCGGCTGCGGTGGTAGACAACGCGAAGCGCGTCCTCCAGCGTGTAGACGCCCGCCTCGTGAAAAGCGGCTACTTCGCCTGCACTGTGGCCAATAATCATGTCCGGCACTATGCCCCAGGAACGCCACAGCGCGGCAAGCGATACTTGCAGCAGAAAGCTGAGCGGCATCGAGATCCCTGTCTCATTCATACGGCTGTGGGCCTCATCCTTGAGCAATTCCTCCAGCATGGACCATCCGGCAACCGGGGTGAACAGCGCGTCGCCTCGCTCCATAATTGCCCGGAAGACGGGCTCCCGCTGCAGCAGCTGTCTGCCCATCCCGTACCATTGCGGTCCCATTCCGGAAAATGTCCATACGAGCTTGGGCTTCTCCCCGGACGGCTTTCTGCCGAAGAAAACACGTTTGCCCCGCTCTGCATCGCTAGTCGGACCCGAGCCGTTCAGCTGCGCAGCCAGTTCCTCGCGGGTGCGGAACACGAACGCCTGCCGGTAGCTGTGGTGCTCACGCCGTACGCCTGCGCTCCAGCACAGGTCCTCCAGCGCGTGAGGCTGCAAATCGCCGCTTCCCGTCAGGCGGAGGTATGCCGCACGTGCTTGCGCAAGCGCCTCACTCTTGCGGGCCGACAGCGGCAGCACGTACACTTGTCCCTGCGAATTGTCCGCAGCCGCAGTTTCAGGACCCGCCTTCGCAGTCCTTCTCCCCGGCGGCGCTCCTGCTGTCTCGGAATCAGATCTGGCAGTCTCCCTCATGGCCGCGTCAGCTTCCCCTGTTGGTGCCATCTCGTTCTGCAAAGGCTCCCTCACAATCGCATGCGCATTTGCGCCACCAAAGCCGAACGAATTAACAGCGGCGATGGCAGGACCTTCGTGCTCTGGCCACGGCTCCAAGGCCGTCGGCACCTTCAGTCTCCAGCTATCGAAAGCAATCGCCGGATTCGGCTGCTGCAAATGCAAGTGCGGAGGAATTTGCCGGTGCCGGAGGCAGAGCACCGCTTTAATGAAGCCGGCGATGCCGGCGGCCGATTCGGTGTGGCCGATGTTCGTTTTGCACGAGCCGATAAGCAGCGGCTCGCTCGCCAGCCGTCCTTGACCGTACACCTCCCCGATCGCTCCCGCCTCAATCGGATCCCCTACCGGCGTTCCGGTACCGTGCGCTTCAACGTACCGAATGTCCGTCGGCTTAACGCCGGCCTTGCGGATCGTATCGCGGATCAATCTTGCCTGCGCGTTACCGCTCGGCACCGTAATGCCGACTGTATGCCCGTCCTGATTGACACCGCTGGCGAGAATGACCGCCTGAATCGGGTCGCCCGCTTCTACGGCGTCGGACAAACGCTTGAGTGCAACAACGCCGACGCCTTCCCCGCGGACGTATCCGCTTGCGGACGCATCGAACGTCTTGCAGCGCCCCTCAGGGGACAAAAAGCCGCCGGCGCTCTCGACCACGGTATATTGCGGTGCAAACGTCAGCACAATGCCTCCGGCAAGCGCCATTGCACTCTCTCCGCTGCGCAAACTCTCGCAGGCGAGATGCAGCGAGACGAGAGAGGAAGAGCAGGCGGTATCAATCGTCATCGACGGGCCGCGAAAATCGTAGATGTACGAAATCCGATTTGACAGCATCGTGGCCATGCTGCTGGCTGCACTGTATGTACTGACGCTGCGCTGGAACGGATCGCCGAACTGCAGCGCATGGTAGTCCAGCGCAAACGCGCCGATAAATACGCCGACATCAGTTCCCCTTAGCTTTGCAGGCACATGTCCGCCGTCTTCGAGCGCCTCCCAGGTGACCTCCAGAAGCTGGCGCTGCTGCGGGTCCATCCGTTCGGCTTCATTGGGTGAAATGCCGAAAAATTCAGGATCAAACTGGTCCATGCCGTCGATAAAGCCGCCAAAGCGGGTCACCATTTTGCCTTTGCGCCCGCGCTCGGGATCATAATAGTCATCCAGGCTCCAGCGCTCTGGAGGAACCTCGATAATGGCATCCTGCCCGCTTCGGAGCAGTTCCCAAAACTGCTCCGGATTGTTCACCCCTCCGGGAAACCTGCAGCCTATGCCGACGACAGCAATGGCATCCCGCGTATCCCGGCCAACAGCGTTTTGGAACGATTCTCTTTTTTCCATCAGTCAGCGACCTGCCTTTCTTAATTTATCTCATGTGGCAAATGGTGCCCATACGCAAACGGAGGCGACGGAATCACCGTCCGGTCCTTGCATCAGCTCATAACCAAGCGTGTAGATATTGCCCCACGGGTCGACACACAATTTATCTGTATTGACGCCTGCGGTGGAGGAGAGGAGCGCTCCGTCAGCGTCATAAATATCCAGTCCGTATTGGCTCGGCCGGGAGCCGTCTCCCTGATAATATAAAAGGTACATTCGACCTGAATTGTCGATATCCAGATCTAAATAATAGGTATTATTATCCGGTTTGAGCGGCAGCAACGCCGATGTTCCAAAGTACGGGTACGGATTGCCGAATACGTCGAACGCCTGCAGCCGGCGATTGCCTGCCTCCAGCACGATGAACTGGCCTCCCGGTGCTGCCGCTACCGCGACAGGCATAGACAGCAGTCCCTCGCGGGTTCCCCGCCCGCCGACCGATACCGGAACCGGCGCATCCGCATCGTTCACAGCTTCCGTGCCAAGCCGCACGATTTGCAGATTATTTTCCGCAGCCCCGACGGCGGCCGCAAAGCCTGCCGAATGGATGGCCAGATCGTCCACATAGCTTAACCCTAACGTTCCGAGACTTGTGCCTGAAGGGAAGCGGAACGGCGTTGTATCGCCTATTTCAATGGCTCTAAGCCCATACGGGGCCGTCCGGTTGTCGTAAAACAAGTTGTTCGCAGCCCCGTTGCCGCAGGCAATAGTAGCGACCGTATACAAGCCGCATGATGCCGGCTTGAGTGACTGCTGCACAGATGCCGACACAGACACAGCTTGGAGCCGGTACAGCTGCTGTCCGCCTGACCCTCCACTGCAAGGCAGCGCTGCCGGACCTGAAGCTCTCCATCCGTAGACCAGCGTTCGCACGGCTGCATTATAGGATATACCGGTCAACTGACACAAACGCGTGCCGGTATTGCTGCAATCCAGCGCGGTGTGCGTCGCCATGCCGAACGAAGAAGCATGCTTCCAGCCATAGCCGTTAATGTCGTCATAGGAAAGCGCCATGACCGGCTTGTATACGGTGGACGAATCAATGACCGCCTTCGCTTCTTTAAGAACGACAACCGTCTGCCGGGACGCTTGGCTTGTTACCGCCCCTTGGGCCAGCAACACACCTAGTTCATCATAGACGAACGCCTGCACCACGGCGTATTCCCTGCTGAGGACAGCCGGGAACGATACGTGTACGGGAGTGTTGGTCCAAAGGCCGTTCATTGTTCCTTCGGCGTATTTGCTTTCGCCGTCCGCCTCCCAGGTCACACGGTAGGACGCTGCCTTCAGCGGGTATGCGCCATGTGCAGGATCGGGCCGTACCTCGACGAGCGCATCCATAACGAGCCGCATGCTGTAAGATTGCAGGAGCGAGGCAGGAACGGATAGCGTCTGGACAATGCCGCTCATCGCCCCTGGCAATGTCGAAATCAGCCCTGAAAGCGACCAGTTCAGCCCTTGGGCGCCATTGATAAGAGCAGCATCGCCGAATTGCTTTTTCAACTCCGTCAGCAGCAGCGGCAAGGATCCGCCGAACAATAGCGTTCCGATCTGCTGCTGCAGCAACTGAAGCGCCTCCTCCGTAGAGGGGGCTTCCGTTAAAAATCCTGCGGCGCCTATAACTTCATCCAGCAATTTCTTATTGGAGATCAGCGAATTGTACCAGGTTTGATCAGGGGTTGTTGTCTGCCCTTTCATGATCCAGGGCACGGCATAGCCGAGCAGGCCGGTCACAATCAGCGGCAGCGCGTTCACGGTGGAATTCCAGCCTTGTGCACCCATTGTGCCGATAGTAAGTCGAATCGTCTCTGTTCCTGGCGGAGCGCTTCCCTCGAACTTCACCTGCTTTGTCGTCATGGGAATGCCTGCAATAGCGACAGTGGGTGGCACAAAGCAGAGAAATTTCATCGTTGCCGTCTCAAAGCCGGAACTGCCTCCCGGCAGCCGGGATACCCAGCCGTCAGGTGCAATCAAGTGGCCGTCCGCGTCGGCAAATTCCGCATACACGCTATAGAATGCCGGAGCTGCATTGCTCAACACGAATTGAAACGCTCCAGTAGCCGGGTCGGCGCTGACTGACTGGACCGTCAGGCCGAATTGCGGCTCGAACCGTTCCGCCGTCCACGCAAAGGGAGCAACAGGTGGCACAGAAGGTTGTATCGGACCTGGCTGGCCTTCTTGCAGCGTCCACAATTTGTCTTGTAAGGAAGCATCCTGCTTTACAAGCGCGAGTGTGCCTTGGAGGATTGCAACGGCGCTGCTTGCAGTTTTCTCCGACCAGTTGTACCCGTAGACAATCTCTGTCCCAAGCGTACCGACTTCCACCTTGCGGGCCCATCCGCCCGTCTCCGTTGCCGGACCTTGTGCGGAAATGGTGCTGGCAAACGCGTTGAGCACATTTTCCTGACTGTTAATATAGGCGAGCACCGGGGTGCTGACCGCCGCATCTGGCGAAGACAGCTCGGCATGGCTGCCGGCCAGTGCGCGCGCGTAATCGATCGGCGCAGAACTGCCCGCAACATCATTATCGGGGTGGTTCATAAACGTAAAAACACCTCTCTTTCTGACACCAGTAATCCATTCACGCCATGCATTCCTGCGACCTCGGCTGTTCCGTGGTGTCTATCAACTCCTGCACAGGATACTGCGAGGTTCAGCCGACGACAGCAGCGTGTCCGCAAGCTCCCCTCTCTTTACGGGCACCAGCTCTCCGGGCTTGGAACGCAAACGGGCGGGTTCGGCGGGGCGGCCGCCGTCATCATCTGTTCCCACGTAATGCGCTCCGGCGGCCGCTGATCCAAATAGCGGGACAGGCGCATGCCGTTCGGGCATGTTGTCGACCGGTCCATGGCATTCTGCGGAAGCTGCGTCGTCGGCAGGGCGATTCGCACATTTTCAAGCTCATGATCCGCTCCGGTACGAATAATCATCAGCACCCGTCCGTAAACGTGCAGCATATTGTCGTCATTGTTGTTCAACACGTAAAACTCGGAGTAGCCTTTTTGCAGCTTCGACGTATCCGATTCAATATTTTTCATATGCCAGAAGCTGCCCGGGATGATCACTTGATCGATATTAGCCGACGACAGCAGCGGATAGCCATTGTTGCTGAATGCATCCTGTATAGCCCGGGACACATTTTTTCGGTCCAAATCTGCACTGAGCGACTGTCCCATGTCAAATAGATGAACGCCGAACGGCCGGCCGGATACGTTAAGCTTCTGGTCCGCTTCCGCGATATTATAAACCGGATATACCGGGTCGGAGCCGTTTAAGATCGTCCAGCTGCTATTTGGAATGTTTACGGTAACCGTAGCGTTCAGAGCGAGCGGATAGTTGTTGGTCTGAAATTGAGTCCGCAAATCGGACGATATCATCTGATTGTTCAGACCGGCCGCATAAGACATAGACAGCGTGAAAAATGGCCCTTGGTCAAGCGACACGGCCGCATTTGTCAGCACGGCCCCTTGCAAATGCGCCTGGACGAACGATGCCCCCTGTACATTGGCAAAGGCGAGCGACGCGGGCTTTTTACTGACCGAGGTGCGTAAATAAGCACCGTTAAAAATGGTGTCGATCAAAATCGACTGGCTTAACGTACAGCCGTACATGCGAGCCTGCGTGAAATCCATGCTGCCCAAATTGGCGCCCGATAGATTGACATCCTCCAAATCGGCGTTATCGGCCTTGGCGGCAGCACCGTACCAGTTCACGCCTGACATATCGACCGCATACAAATTCGCGTTCGTGAACACCGCATTAGGCATATAAGCCCCGGCCAGCACGGCTGCATAGTGCTCGTTGGAGTAGACCCATACAATTAGCTCTGAGCTGTTGTTCGTGACCGTATAAATGGTGTTGACATTGGTAATGACCCAGTTCTCATTCGGGATACGCACCTCCACAGCGGCACTGCCCGACAGCGGATGCCCTCCGTTTTGAAATGCGGTCCGCACGCCCGAGGTGACCGACCCGCTGTTCAAGTCGGAAGCGAGCGATTTATTCATCGTGAACGATGCTTCCTTTGCTCCAAGCTGCGCGCCGGTGAAATCCGTCGATGTCAATGTCGCGTTGGACAGACTGGCACTGTAGAGCTTTACGCCTCCCGTAAGCTTTGCTTTAGTCAAATTGGCATAGCTGAAATCCCCCCCGGTCAGGTCGGTGTTGTCAAGCAGCGCTTCGCTCAGATCAGCGCGCGTGAACGTCACCTTGGGCAGTAAGCAACCGGTCAGCCGCACTTTTTGCATGCTCGCTCCGGTGAAATTCGTCTTGGCATCGATTTGCGCCGTCCGCAAATCCAGTTCGTCCAACTTGGCCGCGGCAAGCGTAGCGCCAGGCAGATGAATATCCTCCACACTGGCCTTCCTGAGATCCGCGCGCGTTAGATCGGCATTGTCCAATCTGGCGTTTCTTATTAGCGCTTCGCTCAAATTGGCGTCGGCCAGATTGCTGTTTTGGACGCGCGCATTCAAGAGCAGCGCCTTGGTCATGTTCGCTCCGGTAAAATTGCTGCCTTGCAGGTTGGCATCCGACAGCTTCGTACTCAGCATGGTTGAATTGGTCAAATTGGCACCAGGCATCGTCACCTGATTCATGACAGCGTAAGACATAATGGCGTCCACGAACTTGGCGCGGGATAAATTCGTATCCGTACCCGGAAACTGGGCTCCGTATAAATTGCAACCCGAAAGATCAGCGTCCGACAAATTGGAGTCGGTAAAAATAACCCGGCTTAAATCGGCGGATGCCATATAAGCCCAACTGAAATCGGAGTCCACCGCTACCTTGAATGCCTGAATGTCGTCAAGCCCAGGCGAGATCGTCTCTCGGCTTAGCAGCGTACTTGCCGGAGGATTGCTTACCGGCACCCGACTTACCGTACTGCCGCTGACGCTGACATAATACCTCGTGCCGGACGCCTGCTCTACAAGCCGGACAGAGGCTCCCGATGTCTCCAGTGTAAATAAGGCAGGGGAGCCGGTTCTCGGCTCCGCTGCGGTATATCCGCTCCCCTTATAAGCGACATATTTCCCGTTATTGCCCTGCAGCCAAAATCCGCTGCCCGTATTGCTGTAGCTGTTGAACCGCTGGTTCCCGCCCGGCGTGGAAGCGCCACCGGCCACAAGCTTACCGCTCGCATCCAAGCTAATGTACGAGCCGGCGCTCGTACTGCGCAGCGCCCATTTTCCGATAAACCGTTTATCCGAAGCCATCGCTTCTCCTCCCTGTTTCCAGCCTCCGGCTACAACTGATCGACCTGCTCGACGGAAACGGCTCCGCTCCTTCCGGTAATCCCCGGTGTCCCCGGTGTGCCGGACACGCCGTTTGCCCCGTCGCTAGCGCCGGACGGCGGCTGGCCCGGCGTTGTGCCGTTCAATCCTCCCGGACCGCCGACACCTGCACTCCCCGCAGGGCCGCCTGCCCCGCCGACACCGCCGGATGAATTGCCGGAGACAGGGCTTAGCAGCGAAGTCGTCACATACCGGACGGTAATATCCCCGCCGTTCCCCCCATTGCCCCCGTTACCTCCGTGTCCCGCGTTGCTGCCGTTGCCGCCGACACCGCCAAGTGCTGCCGGAAGCGAGTCCTGGCACTTGGAATCCTGCTGTCCCGCACTGCCCCCGGCGCTTCCATTGCCCCCGTTGCCGCCCCGTCCGCCGCTTCCGCCATTGCCTCCACGGCTTTCAATTGTAATCATCGACTGCGTCACGAACTCCTGCACCCGCAGCACAAAATCAAAGCCGTTGCCGCCCGCGCCGCCGTTTTCCCCGCTTATACCTGCTGATATCGCGTTTTGTCCGGGCTGTCCGTTGGTTGCCGGAGTGCAGTGCGGATTGTCATTTTTATTGTAAGAACCATTCTGGCCTCCGGCTCCGTTTTGTGTCGCGCTTTGCCCATCCGTACCGTCCGCTCCGTCCGCCCCTTCAGGCGGTTGAATTATAATATCGTACATAAACTCATTCCTCTCCTTATAAGTTCAGTCTGGCTCCGTGCTTTTCGGCTTACCGTCTGCCAGAAAAGCGCAGGCTGCCGATGCCCGCTTACCTGTCAACATCGGTTAATTGAGCGGCACATTGTTGACATACACTTTGCCAAGCGTGCCGCTGACGCCGTTCTGGCCGACGCTGCCGGCACCGCCACCGCCGCCGTTCGGGTTTCCTTGACCTGCGGAACCGCCGTTGCCGCCCCGTCCGCCTTGACCGGCCTGCCCGTAACCGGATGGCGGAATAACCTTGAATGATCCGCCCGGAGCTAATGTGGAATATGTAATGTTAATCGTCCCTCCGGCCCCGCCATTGCCGCCTTTACCGCCGTTTCCTCCACCGCCTCCATTTCCGCCCCTGCCTTGCGCCCCCTTTGAGCAATTGCCCGTTGCGGGCCCTCCCGGTCCCCCAGTCCCCCCGGTACCTCCGTTGCCCCCGTTGCCTCCATTCCCGCCATTGCCGCCTACTGAAGCGACAAGCACCTCGCCATTGACGGTATCAAGCGTGAGCACGACCGGTGCAGCATCTCCGCCATTGGAGCCATTTCCGCCAGCGCCCCCAGGATTGCCTGTACCTCCGGTTCCTCCTTGTCCCGGCTGCTTGTCACAAGAGTTTTTCCCGCTCGATCCCGAGCTTCCTGTTGATCCCGTGGTGCCGGTGCCGCCATTGCTGCCCGAGTTGCCCGGGGTTCCTGTCGTTCCCACATTAAGCATCGTGTAGCTGCCGGTGCCCGGCTCCTGAGTCAATACATTCGTGATCAGCTGAATATTGCCCGTAGCCATAAGCTTTCCGCCGGCACCAACTGTCACCGAACTATAATCGTGGACAACAGGCTGGTTCGTGCCTCCTTGCAGGGTTACCGTCTGCCCCGGCGGCACGTTCAGGCTGCCCGCGGCCAATATCGCCAGCTTTGTAGGGAAGAAATATTTCTGAATCGCTTCCTTGTACGATCTCACTTTCTTTGAATTGCCGCTGATATAGGCCGTATACGCTTTGCAAATTGCCGTTCTCTCCTGCGGCGTCAGATCATCGTATGCCAGTGCCGTTCTCCCCGCAGGCCACGGAGCAGGCACCTCGTGTCTTTCCTCCAAAGCGCCGTTCTCGAACAAATAATCCGGCTGGCCGCCAAATTCCTTAAACTCGTCAAGGGTATTGATCGTAACGTAAACCGGCTTTACCGGAGACGGCGCGTCCGGGTCGGCGGAAATAATGACAGGATTCGGTCCCTGGGCATTAATATCGATTCTTGGAAGCATCTCTTCCGTAAGACCGTAACGGGACATAAACACTTGGCGAAAACGATTCACTTCACTCATGGCATGGCGCCTCCTTGATATTCAATAATTGGTTTTCGTTTCAACAAAGTTTACTTTTTAATAAATTGATTAGCCGTAATAATGACGGGAGCATGGCAGATGATTTGTCCTTCCGGCTCCAGCGTTATCGAGTTGGCTGCCACGATGACCGGATCATGGCCTTGCGGCTCGATGACAAGCGGATTGTCCTTGGTCACGACGATATCTTCGGCCGCATACACGACAGCCTTCATCGGGAAATACCGGCGCTTTACCAAGTCTGTATAGCTGGACACCTCCTCCTGCTTTCCGGCCAATATGGCGCGCAGGGCGGCGTATACGGCCCGCTCCTCCGACTCGTTCAGCCCCTTGGGGTCGACTTCTCTTCTCACATGAGGCCAAGGCTCGGGCAACCTCGCCGGTGCGCCTGTCCCGGCAAACCCGCCAACAATGTCCTGCAGTTCCTCCACAGTTGCAATTGAAACCAGCTTGGCCTTCAGCGCCGACGGAAACTGTTTCTTGGCCGACAAATACGTCGGGCGTGCGGTGCCTTTGGTGGTCAGCGTGCCTTGATGGATGTCCGCTTTGGTCAAACCGAGCCGGCTGGACGTTTCTTTGAATAGATCGACCACGTGTTCTCCTCCTTATAAGTGGAACTATATATTTATGAAAAAGTCCCTGCCGGGCTTTAAGTGCTGTACCATGATGAAGCAGGCAGGCAGGGACGTTTCATACGGTAATTTGAGACCAGCTCTTACGATGCCGGAATGCCGTATACTTGCAGGCTGCTGCCGCTGCGGATGACATCATACGTTTTGGATCCGTCGATGACGTACCAGAATCCGCTCTCGTTCACGGTTTCGATCCTTGTGGAGGTACTTAGCGTAATTCCGTTCGCTGCAAAATCCGCCCGTATGGCATTCACATTATGATTGTCGAAGTCCGGCTGCTTCTCCAGCGGAAGATCAAAGAGCGGCGGAGTCGGCGTCCAGTGGCTGATGCTCGGCTCCGTCCGGTTGTTCGCCCCGACGATTGCTTCATAGTTGAGCGTGTATACGCTGCGCCAGACATCGATGACGAACTTCGCCGCGCTTATATATTGCGGATTTGCCGGCTGCAAGCGGGAGTTTGGCGTCCGCACGAGGAACGAGCCGTCCGGGTTGTAAATATCCATGCTGTAATTGCTGACCACACTGCCGCTGGACACATACGAGAGCACATAGATATACCCTTTTGCCTCTACAGCGACATCGAGATACGTAATGTCCGTCCGCCCGTCCGGATTGTAGAGCTTCATATGCGGCAAATAGCGGTTCACATTCAACTGCTTGTTGTTCGTCTCATCCTTGGCAATATAGTAAGATTTCGCACCGGCGCTATCCTCCAAGACCCAAGTGCTGCCCTCAGCGCGCACATCAATCGTAACATCTGTCAGCGCATGATTGACGTTCAATACGTTGCCCGCTTTTTGGATGTCATAGACGGCACTGCGCGTCGGGTCGGTAATTTTCCACTGTTGGCCCTGCACGACAATCGTCACAAAAGCGCTGATATTATGATCGTTCATGTGCTCTTTGTCGTACGCGAGATATACGCCTTCATCGGCGAAGGCATCAATCAAATAATCGGTCAGTACGCCCGAGTTCAAATCAGAAGCCAGCGAACCGGCCAAATCGAAAATATGCGTCAAGCCGTTCGCTTGGAACTGCTGCTGCAGCGCTGCGGAAAATTGCCCTTTGTCTAAATCGGCGGCATAGCCGGAGGCCGGCAGTGTAAACAATTTTTCACCCAGGAAGCTGGCTACCGGGTTTCCTTTCGTATCGAACGACTGAATGCGCTGGTTGACGGTTTCGAGAATGAGCACACGCCCGTCCGGGGTCACCGCCAGCGCCCGTGGTCCGTTGAGCAGTCCTTGCCTCACACCAAGCCCGGATACCATCTGCGCATCCTCCGCCTTATTGTCATCTGACGGCGCCTCAGGAATTTGCAAAATTTCCATTTTGCTGTCCCGCCAGCTGACGGCAATCACCGCACCGTCCGGATGCACCACGACTCCGTCGATATTGGACAAATTGAATTTGCCCCAGCTTTTCAAATTCGAATCGTTCAAACCGAAGCCCGGCTTGTTATCCATCAAATCGACACGGCGCAAATGGAACTGGTTATTTCGCGTATCGACAATAAAGTTATTCAGGCTGACCTCCCGCTCTTGCCCTTCCTTCGGCTCGACGCCAAACTGGTCATAAGCGATGGCCGGCTGAACGGGAAACGCTGTCTCGGACAGCTTGAAGCGCGACTGCGGATCAGCCAGCACAGACAAGTTTTGCGCCAAATAATTTTGGCTGCTGGCGCTCCATACATAGCCAACCTGATACGCCTGTCCGTTCAGCGTCATGCCGACCGGCTTGCACAGCCGGTTGCCCCCGCTGCTGCAATCAAGACTCGCCACCGTCGCTGTCGGCAAATCGCCCGCATGCCAGACGTGCTTTTGACTCGGAGCGTCGTACACGATTTTTTCCTTATAGTTGTACTGCGTATCCTGCGTGAGCGGGACGAGAATTTCCGTAATGTTGCCGGAAATCTGCAGCGAGGTTGATCCGTCGTCCGGGAAAGCGGGCAGCCATTCACCCTGGTATTTGCCGCATAGCCAGCCGCTCTCGGAGTAGATGCCTGACATAATTTGCAGCTTGCCTCCGACCGGAATGTCCGCAAACGTCAGCTTAAGCGGCGTGCTGGACGTCGTCTCCGGCATTCTGCCCTTCAGGACGAAGTTCGTTCCGCCCTCATACTGCACGGTCACCTGATAGTGATGCGAGACAGCAGGCCAGACGGCCGTCTCCGGATGTCCCGCTTCGCCATGCTCCGGGTCCGGCTTCAAGGTGAACTCCAAATCCATGGAACGGGCTACGGTAGCTGACAGTGTCGATGGGGAGGACAAAATTTCGCCCGTTGTAACCGCCATGGCTGCGATATTAATCGCCATATTCGCCGCACGCAGCGCCCAGCCTGCAAACGGAATGTTGGTCGCAAGCGCAGCGACTGTAATTTCGCCCGCAATTTTCAGCGCGAGCTTCTCCAGCCCTTTTTGTACCAGCATTCCTGCAACTGCATTGGCTACGGTGGACAGCGCCCACTTCGTTTGGTCAAACGCAGATGCCGTCGCTACCCCTCCACCGACAATTGGGAAGGCGACGCCCAATACGGCGACAATGTTATCCCAATCCTCGACGAATTCGTTATACCATTTCGAGCTTTTAACCGCTGCTCCCGCTACAAGGAAGATGGTCGGGATGCCGTACTGCATGATGCCCGTCATCAGCGATCCAACCAGTGCAACGTCCTTATCCCACTGAGACGTGCCCAGCCCGCCGAACAGCAGTTTGAGGCTTGTTGCATCGCTTGGAAATTGGAACGACAGCGTTTTAGGATCGGTCGGCATCGGTATGCCCATCACCGAGTTGACCGCCGAGACGGGTGTAATGAATTTTTTGTAATCCGTCTCGAACCAGCTTCTCATAAATTCCGGAAGCTTCTCTTCCCAGCCCGCCGGATTTTTGATCGTTTCGCCTTTCTCGTTAAAAAACTGCGCAAACGCGCCGAGCGACCTCAAATATGTATTTTTTACTTTGATGGAAAACGTGCCGTCCGCATGGAACTTCAGTGAGCCCGCATCCACGCCCAGGCCGTGATTCGGTGTCAGTTCCTTCACGGTCCACTTGAACTGAGGTGCGGCAGTCTCCACGGCGGCAGCGTACGCTCTGCGAACGGTGACGCTGCCCGATCCGCTGTTGTCTTGATGCTCGCTCGCCGTCTTGCCCTGGTTTACGCTCCATGTCTGGTTTTGCAGCGAGGTATCGTTGCTCGCCGTCTGCATGGCCCCGCCGTTGGGTGCTGTGGCTTCATCTGTCGTCATTTCCGACCATTTGTACTCCAGAACACGGTCACCTGTTTTGCGGTCGTCTAAATCAAACTCGAAATAAAGCGGGTTGCCGTCCTTATCGACGGAATCGGTAATGGTCGCCCATCCGCCAGTCGAAGTGGCCTGGCCTTGTTTGCTGATGATGGTTGCCAGTTGGCGAACGCGGTTGTATTGCTGCGGATTAATGATTTCCGACGGGTAAATATGATCGTGGGTCACAATGGCGGCCGTATGCGGCCGGTTGGAAGCCAGCTCCGGATTGGAGAACAGGATCGAGATTGCAATATCTAATGGTGTCTGCAGCAATTCAGCATCGACACAGGCCTGAATGAGCTCGCTTGTGCTCAAAGTATTGGATAGTTTGGCAAGGCCCAGTGCGCTCAGCTTCGGGTGGTGGTACATGCCGCTTCGCGCCATTTTGCGCTCATAGTACCTTCTTCGGTGCCGCTCAGGGATATGGATTGAAACGTGATGCAGAGCAGGAAGATAAATATCTGGATCGGGATCAGGAGATGTGACCCGGATGCGGGTTAAATGATTGGTCGGGAGCAGCTTTTCCGGAATTTCCGCATAGTGGGTGAACAGACTTTGACTCGTTCCCGGGAGCAGCGTGAGCGCCCGGTTGCCCGAAACAGCATTGCGAAGCGTATGCGGGGTATGCGCTTTTACAGCAACCTTTTCCGTGCCTACCCAAGTGGTTAGTTCCTGGTCCGTGTAGCCCTCTACGAGTTGGAAATGAAATGTTTTTGCCATTCACATTCTCCTTTTCAGCTTATACTTCTGAGATGGAAAATTTGTGGGATAGGATATCAGAAGCGTAATATCCTTTTTTCACTATGCACCTCCAATTACTGGGAAACAACTTGACTTATGACAACGAGTTAATCTTATGACAACTTGAATTCCGCTAGAACACAAAATCCGGACATGACAAAACAGGTCAGCCAAAAGAATGGACTGGCCCAGTAATATGAAAGCGCTGTCTAAAATGAGCTTTCCTTTTCCAGTTATACTTGCCGGGTTACTTTAACGACAGCTTAAAAGGCTGCCGATGACCGGCAGCCCTGTAATTGAACGTAAATGGATCTCTTACTTTCTTGCCCTCATAATCATAAAGCTCTGGTCAGGATTTACTTCAAGCACAGAATAATCACCATAAATGGAAATGTCGTTGAATCCGGCCTTTTCAAGCATCATCATGAATTCATACTTACCAAACCATCTCATTTTAGTCGTGCTGTATCGGGTATCCATCAGGACACCGTCTTTGAAAATTTCATACCGTTCCAGCTTGCTGTGAATTTGTTCCAGGAAATCGATTTTTGTTTTTGAGCTTACGACAACTTCAGATCCGTCACTTCTCTTCCCCTTGAATCCGGGCATCCATTCATCATCTTTATGATTAAACAGATGTTTAGGTATAAATAGAGGAATTAGAGTTTGTCCGCCATGCTCAAGATGCGCATAGATTCTCCTTAAAGCCTCCATGGCGTCCTCTCTTTCATATAAAAGCACAAATGAAGCTGCGGGTATATAAATCGTCATATACTTTTTAGGTAAATGGAGCTGCTCCATAGATTGCTCATATAGAACGGGATTCTGCCCATCGATCTGCGCCTTGGCTCTGCATATTTCCAACATTTCTGTAGAGCAATCCACCCCATCAACATCCATCCCAGCCGCCAAATAAGGCAACAACAATCTACCGGTACCACATCCAAGCTCTAATGCTGCCCCTGGAACCTCCAGGATCAATTGCCTGAAAAACTCGTGATCATGAGCCTCATTACCGGCAAATCGCATATCGTAGGTTTCGGCAAGGATACCTTCATAAGTTTCAACTTTATTAAACGACATTTGGTTGTTCCCTCCATGATTTGAAATAGCTTTAACATCCATGGAAGGTTAACAATACGACGATTAGATTAACCTTCCCGTACCTCGAAATAGATTGTTTTTTCTGCGTCACCATATGTATTCACCATGATCAATCACTCGCTTCCATATTTGGTAATTTAAATATAGTTCATAATGTCGTCCATGTCTATTAATGAACCGGATTATGTTCAATGTCCTGCCTTAGGATTCCTCTTTAATCACTGGCAATAAATAATCAAGAATAATTTTCTGCCCTTTTTCCAGCGGTGTGCAGTATCTGTCGTAAGTGTAAACATCACACCAGTAAAAGTTTTCTATATCAATTTTGTATCCTGTTTTCTCGATCGCTTCGGAACAAATTAAATAGGCGCAATCAATAATATCATCAAGCTTATCGGCTTCAATCCATATTTTTGCAACTGTCCCTCCCGGGATATGCTCTGCATACATGTTCTCAGGTACAGGCGCATCAGGGTCTACAAATTTGCCTATTATGTATTGGAAATTATCTTTGCCAGCGAATTTGCTCATATGTCCAAGGCCAATGTAATCATCAATATCTGTGCAAACCCAACTTTCAATTTCTTGAATTCTGTCCAAAACGCCTTCCTGAAATGCTGGACCCCAGCACTCTTCACCTGCTTTTTGAAACGAAGTCATTTTCATCATGCCTACAATTTTACGAGCTCCAAAGTTTGCATACTCGATTTTTTTAAGTTCTGCCATAATTCGTTTCCCTCCTACAATTCTAATATTTGTAAAGGAGGTGCGAGGATAATCATAAAGATGTTCTCCATTGTTTCTGATACTGGAAGGTGAAGCCTTGTGATGCTCTTTGAATGCCCTTGTAAAAGCAGCATGCGAATTAAAACCATATTTCATGGCGATATCGATAATTTTTTCACTGCTGTTCCGGATATCATAGCCTGCCAGCGTCAACCGGCGTTTCCTCAAGTATTCGTGGATTGTAATTCCGGTTATATATACGAAAATACGTTGAAATAACGGTGCCGGACAGCCTGCTAATTTAGCAATGACATGATAGTCAACCTCTTCCGGGGTAGGAATAATACGTTCCAGATACTCCACTACACACTCAAAAGTATGAAAGCTATCCATTTCACGCACCTCCTCTCAAATAGAAATTATAGGAAATGGCTGGCCATATCACTTTACAGGAAGTGTGCATTTTTTGTAAAGCAAAATAGGAATGAAGGCTTGGAGCCGGCTAATACGGTTACCCTGCTATCTGTCACGGTCAGTCTCGCCCTGCCTCGTACAGCTTCTGCGCTATCATCGCGGGCCTTGTGAACGCATCCGTAAAGTGGTCTCCGTCCCCGACGATCAGACGGAACAGGCCGAGCCTTATCGACATATGCGGGTTCCAGCCATAGCCCTCTCCTTGTGGAAGTGCATTGTCCTGATAAAAATAGACATAGCTTTTTGGCGTAGCCAGTGTGTAGAACACTTTAAGATCCAGCTTCTCAAAAAGCGGCTTAGCAGGTTCCGGAGTGACGCCTGCATACATTTCTTTGGCTTCCTCCAATGTGGCTGTATTCACGAATAAATCCCGAAACACCGGAAAAGGAAGCATGATCGTATCGTCCGGGGAGTCGGCTCTGAGCTGCTCAAAAACCTGCCTCGTTTGGGGTGGAAACTCGTCGGCAGCCGACTCGCCGTCTTTCAGTACGAATGCGTCCCAGAATACGAGACGTTTAATGCGATCCGGCACCTGTTCGGCTACCTTCTGAATGACGGTTCCGCCGAAGCTGTGCCCGACAAGAATAATATCATGCAGATTCAGTTGCGTAATAAAATCGACGACGGATGTGGTAATCATAGCATGCGTGACGTTTTTGTTCGGATCTTTGCCATGGCCTGCATATTCCGGTGTGTAAACGATATGTCCTTTGCTTTTCAATACCGCCGCTACGCGGTCCCAGAAGCTGGCATCGGCCCACGAACCATGCACAAGCACGAAGGTAAGCCTCTGCTGTGCAGGAAGCCGGTAATTTTCGCCATAAGGAGTGTAATAATATCCGCCAGGCATATACGGATAATATGAACCCTGGAATTGATGAATTCCTGTGTGATAAGGAAACATATATAACCTCTTCTCAAATTGATATGGATCAACTTATGCCCATTTCATTTGAGGGGTTCCCGGTTTCCGCACCAAAAATAAAAAAGCCGCGAAATACGCGACTTTGTTTTTATATTGGCCAGCATGTATTCATGTATATAGATTGGTTACTTTTTCCGCGGCATACTTCACATTCAGCAGGTAATACAGATTCGATTTCACCTCTGGCCATTCGGCATCCAGGATGCTGTAAATGACGTTGTCATGGATCGTACCGTCAGACTTCATCTTTTGCCTGCGCAGGACGCCTTCCTTGATTCCGCCAAGACGTTCGACAGCTCTTTGCGATCTTAGATTATAACTGCTGACCGAGAACTGCACCCGCAGCAGCCTCAACTCTTCAAAGCAATAATGCAGCAACAGGGATTTGGCTTCCGTGTTGGCCCTGCTCCTCCAAAATTCCGGTGAAATCCAGGTGCAGCCTATTTCCGCGTTAAGGTGAGTCAGATCCGGATGGATAATGCGTGTGGTGCCGATAATGCGTCCGGTTTCCTTTTCAATCATCGTAAAAGGCATGGCTGTTCCGCTCGTCTTGTTGTCCAGCGCTGTTAAGATAAGCTGCTCCGCCTGCTCTATAGTCGTAATTCTTCTCCAGGTGAATTCCCAAATCTCCTTGTTTCCCAGCACTTGAATCAAAGCTGTAATATGACTTGCATCCATAGGCACTAGATCGATGTACTCGCCTTCAAATATACGGGTCTGGTTGATGTGCACTTCATACAACGCTCCTTTGTAGAAAGCTGCTTACAGGCTAATTGTATAACCGCTGTATAAAATGTGCTCATCAATGATGTAAAATTTGAGTTTACGTTGGCCTTTTTTTAAAAGCCCCAGCGCTCGCGAAAGCCGGCATATTTACCCTTCCACCACATCAGCTTGCAGATCAGTTGCAATTTCAATCATTTTGGGCACGATAGCTTCGTTTGAAATCGCCACATATATATCTCCCATGTAAAGCCGGAAAGGAATTTCCACGTTCAAAAGCTTCCACATAAAAAAATCGCCTTCAATGGACATGGTGCTCTCGGGCCCTTTTACCGTAAGCACCTGGGAGTATGTAAAGTCAGGCTTGGATGCAAAATATTGTTTGCACTCTTCCAAAGAAATGGATTGCTCCGCTTCTTGCATCGATCGTGTGATACGAAAACGCTGATTCATGAATAGGCCTCCAAAATTGTATTGTAAGATGCTACAAAACAATATTTTCTCATTCTCTGCGTCCACTGTCAAAAACAAAAAAAGAGGATATTAGCTCGTCATGAACTAATAATCCTCCATTTAAACGTTCATCTTTAATGATACTCAGCGGCCTGTTCTTTCCCCGCTTTGCTCCATGCAAGTAGTAGTCCCTGCCCGATCAGCGCTGCGGCTGCAAGACCCCCGGCCAAGTAAGGCAGGTGTGATGGTGAAAATCCGATCAGCAGCACCGCTCCGCCAAGCGAAGCACCGACAGAGCTGCCCAAATAATTGGCTGAGCTGTTCAGAGCTACAGCGGCCGGCCCTTGCTGCGGCTGCAGCTGCAGCAGCGTATGCTGCTGCGGCGCTTGTGAGGCCCATCCTGTCACGCCCCACAAGAAAAAGGGAATGAAGCCGAGCACTGCATAATGAAGGCTGAACGGCAGGCTGAACATCGCGATGGCCATGATTGCCAGAATGCCGGCCATCAGTATTGCCGGTTGTTTGGTGCGGTCAATCAGAGAACCAATAAAAAAGCTGCCGGCCACACCCCCGATTCCCCATACCCAGAGATAGGCTGTAATCGTATGAATCCCGGCCAAATCCAGCAGAATGGAGGACACATACGTGTACAGTCCCAAGCTGGCTACGCTGGTCAGAAATGTAATGCCCACTGTGGCAGCCACCCGCCTGTTAGCCATCATAATCAGACGCTGGCGCAGGTTAGGAGGCGCGGATACAGGAAAATCCGGAAAACGGAGCAGGATGCTCACGATTGCAACTGCACCAAGCGCAGTAATAACCCATAGTGTTCCCCGCCATCCGGCTTGCTCGGCAATCAACAGGCCGACGGGAACGCCGATTACCGTCCCCATGCTCATGCCGCCGAGCGTTGTTCCGAGCGCACGTCCCCGCTTCTCCGGAGAAACCAGAGATGCAGCGGCAGCTGCGGCCAGTGGGGAATACAGCCCGGCGCCAATGCCTGCTATAGCCCGTGACAGAAGCAGCAGTGTAAAGCTTGAAGCCGCCGCCGTGACGGCATTGGCCACTGTGAACACGGCGAGCGCGATCAGAAGCGTACGGCGCACGGGCTTGCCTGCGAGCAAAGTGGCAAATATCGGAGCGGCCAGTGCATAACAAAGCGTAAAGACGCTGACCGCCTGCCCCATTTGGGATGTCCCAAGCTGGAAATCTGCTTCCATCAGCGGGAGAAGGCCCGCAATTACGTAGGCATCCAATCCAAGCGCGAACATGCCAAATGAAAGAAGAAAGACTTTTTGCATGCCTAGTTCCTCGCCTATTTCATAATAGTCAGACTAGAGCTGGCTTAAAACTGCAATCTCAGCCAAGTCGCTCCAGGTTGCTTTCATCATAATAAGACTCTCTCTCAGCGCCTACTACATATTGCACAGGGCCAAGTGTCCTGGAGCTGTCATCAATATGGTTAAGCAGCCTTTGCAGCTTCAACGCTGTTTGTAGATCAGCAAATGGCTGTGCGGGCGCCTTCCCGCTCCGGGCAAAATGCGCGGCATCGGATGCCAGACGAATCAGCTTGCGGATCGTAAGCAACTCCGGCCGGGCCTCCTCCTCCCCGGTCTGAATATCCAGAATGATCCGGTCTCCCGTCACGCTTTTTTCCCAGACCCGCAGCCGGTCGAAATCCCAGGCAGGGGTATCGTAGATCAATGACGCGTATACAAGCCGGTCATCGGGCGAAGCAAACACAAGATCGATTTCCCGCTTGCGGTTAATGTTCACAAAGCTGCTGTATCCGGTAATAACGGCTTCTTGAAGCTCGGCTGTAATTGATGCGCTGTCGAGCACATCGTCTCCGGAAATGGAGAAATCAGAACGGATGCCCTGGCTTCCTTTCAGCTGCAGCTCCGCCTCCGGGGCGCAGATCCACTGTACAAGATCAAGCGGGTGGATAATTTCGCTGATCACGCCGCTGGTCGGTCTAAGATCATGAATCCGGTCTTTTCCCCAGTAAAAATTGCCCCGCAGCAGCCGCAGCTGTCTTTTGGCCACATATTGCTTCAATGCAATGGTGGCATCCGAGTAACGCTCGACAAGGTCAAGAGCAAAGCCGGAAGTATGCCCCAGACTGGCTTCCAGCACATCCAGGTTGTCGTGTACGCCGGCGAACGGCTTTTCACAAATGACAAAGCCCTTATAATTGCTAAGCTGGGTAATGACCTCCGCATGGCTGCCGTCATTCACACTAACCACAACAATTTGCGGCTCGAATTCTTCAAGCGCGGTGGCAATGCTCGTATAATAAATGAGATCCTTCCGGCGTTGTCTTCTGCCAACATATGCAATGTCGATCTTTTCCTTGCCGGGCAATTCGATATTTTTGAAAGCATTGTAAAACCTTGTTCCCGCATACCCCAATCCGATGATGAGCACGTTCATTTCTGTATCCCTCTTTCTTCACGGCAGTTGTTTGTATAAAAGGTCCTCGCCTGTTTCCTCAAATCCCAGCTTTCCGTATAAAGTTTTGGCAACTGCGGTTGTTTGCAGGACAATTTTTCCAACCTCTTGTTCTTGAAACCATGACAGCAGGTAGTTCATGACCTTCTCCCCTACTCCTTGCCCGCGCCAATTTGGATCTACAACGACCGTTTGAACCCAGCCGGAACGTCCGTTTAATATCCCCTTCATCGGGGCTCTCTCATCAATAATCCCAATTGCGCATGCGATAATTTCGTCTGCTTCGTCTGAAGAAGCCACAGCAACAAGTATGAGCGGGTTATCCTGCAAATTTTTGTACAGCCAAGCACGATAGCTGTCTTGCCAAGCCGATTCCTCTTCAGGGGATTGTGCGGCATAATGCCCTGCTCCTCCGCTAAGGAGATGCTTTCTCAGCTCAATCAGCCTCTCGATATCCGCCTCTTCGGCTTTTCTTGCCACTACAGGGCTTTTTGTCTGCATGTTTGTGTCCTCTCTCTAATTACACTGCTACTGCCGGGGTCTGGATTTCAAAATAGTCAAAGACCTCCGCCAGCGAGTCAACCAGATGCCGGATTTGTTCATCCGTATGGTTGGGTGTGACGTTGACGCGAAAGCGTTCTGTACCCGCTGGTACCGTCGGAGAATTGATCGGCTGAAGATAAATTCCATGATGCTCAAGCAATCGCTTCGCCGCAGCTTTGCATTTCTCCGCATTTCCAATCCTGATAGGCAGAATATGTGTTTCGCTTGATGCCATAACAGCGATTCCCTTTTTGGCAAGAGCCTCTCTCAACCTTTTCGTCTTCTCATGCAGGCCGCTTCTTTCCCGCTCCGAATGTTTAAGATGCTCCACGCTGGTCAGGCAAGCTGCGACGATGGCCGGAGGAAGCGAGGTTGTGAAGATGAAGCCGGAAGCGAAGGAACGGACAGAATCGATCAATATGGCTGAAGCAGCGATAAAACCGCCGATAACGCCAATGGCTTTTGCCATCGTACCTTGAATAAAATCAATTTGATCCGCTACGCCGAGCTGAGCGGCAATACCGGCTCCGTATGGGCCATACATGCCGATGGCATGTACTTCATCCAGAAAGGTTAATGCATTATATTTTTTGGCCAAGGCCACAATTTCCCGAATAGGCGCTACATCGCCATCCATGGAGTATACGGACTCGAACAGAATGATCTTGGCTCGTTCTTTGGGAACAGAGGCGAGCAATTGTTCCAGATGACGGACGTCGTTGTGCCGAAAAATCAGCTTGTCTGTCTTGGAGGCGCTGATGCCATTAATGATAGAAGCATGATTCAACTCATCGGAGAGGATCAGGCAATCCGGGAAAATGCGCGTCAGGCATTGAATCGTAGCATCATTGGAGCCATAGCCGGTCGGGAACACCAGTGCGGCCTCTTTGCCATGCCATTCCGCGAGCGATGCCTCCAGCTGTGCATAGTAATGATGGGTTCCTCCAATGTTTCTTGAACCGCCTGAGCCCGCGCCATACAAATCAATCGCTTCATGCATAGCCTGAAGCACTTTCGGATGCTGCGACATTCCCAAATAATCATTGCTGCACCATACGACTACCGGGCGGCCTTCCTGCTGATTCACATTAGCGAGTGGATACTGTGAGCACAGACGGTTAATGGTTACAAACTCCCGGTAATGCCCTTTGCTTTTTAGCTGGTTAATCTTTTGTTCAGCAAGCTCAGCATACATTCTCATCCCTCCACTGTTTTTGTTATCTTATCTATTCTAAGTTGTATTATCCGTAATTTACCATCATATACCCGATTTATCCAATAGGAATTATCTATTTAAAATAAATAAATTCTATCCATTCCGGTACTGCAATAGAAAGAGGATCGTTTCACGTCCGCAGCTTGGGGTGTGAAACGATCCTCCGGATTACTCCATTCATGGATTAATTTGAAAAAATGTGCCCATATTTTGCTCAGCAGGTCAGGAGGCCGCCTGCACAGCCTGATCTTTCCGGCTGATGGCATATAGGCTCGTGATCAGCCCAAGCAGTATGAGGAAAGAGCCAACCCATCCTGTATGGATGACTGACGATTGACTAATCACGACGCCTCCAATGTAGGTGCCAAGAGCAATGCCCGCATGCGCCATGCCGGAATTGGTACTAATCAGCGTTTCGTAGGTATTTGGCGCCAAATGAATAATCAAGCTGTTCTGCACCGGGGTTACCATCCAGCTTAATGCGCCCCAGATGCCCAGCAAGCCCAGACAGAGCGCCAAAGGCAGCTTCACGCCAAGCGGCACCGCTGCCATGCTGAGCATAAACATTGCCAGTACGATGACGATCGCCTTTGCCGGATGAAGCTTGTCGGAGAGAAAGCCGCCAAGCCCTCCTCCCGCCACAGCCGCAATGCCGTACATAACGTAGATGAAGGCAACCATGGTGGATGTAGCTCCGAGTGCCTCTTGCAGAAACGGTGTGAAATAGGCGTACAGCGTGAGAGAGCCGGCCAATACCAGCAGCGTAGTCAGATGAATTGCCGCCATCTTCCGGTTCAGCAGTGCGGACAGCTGCATCTTCAAAGGCACAACCGGAACAGGCTGCATCCGCCCCATCGTCAGACCAACTGTCAGGATTACCACCCCTGTCAGCACAGCAATAAAAAGGAATACCTCACGCCAACCCGCCAGATTGCCAATAAAGATGCCCAGCGGCACGCCAACGATCAGGGAAGCGCTGCCCCCTATAGCAATCATGCCTACGGCCCGGCCCTTGTACGCCGGTTCAACCATCCGAGCTGCAAGAACCAGCGATAGTACAAAGATCAACGAGCCTGAAGCTGCACCTATCACCCGGCCAAGCATAAGCATTCCGAAGCTGTGGCTGAAGCCGGAGATGATATTGCTGATGAAAAACACGGCCAGGGTCCACATGTATACCTGCTTGCGTTCATATTTGGCTGTCAAATTCAGCAGAACCGGAGCGGATATTGCATACACCAATGAAAACATGGAAATGAAATGACCTGCCTCGGTCAGAGTCAGGTGAAGATCCGCTGCGATCAAATCCAGAATACCTCCTAATATGAGTTCCACCGTGCCGACCACAAAGGCAGCAATCGCCAAAATATATACTTTTTTATTCACTCTACCAGCTCCTATAAAAGTTACTACTAAGATAGTAACTTCAATGAAGAGATAATTCAAGCACTATTTCTTAAGGTCTGTAAGTACGTTGTGAATTTTTCGCCTTGTATAAATAAAAAAGGCCTTCCCTTATGAACTGAACTGTAACCCAAGTTATAGAACCGAGAGAATCAGGCAGCCTTTCTGTACCTAAGTTCGCATTCATTAGGTGTGAGGTAGCCGGTGGTCGAATGAACTCGTTTGGCATTGGAAAAGCAGCTTTAAAAGCTGTTGCAAATGTTTTGCGCGGTGGTGGAAAAGCCCTCAGCGAGCTGATGGCTAAAAAATCATCTGTTGCTGAGCAAGTTATAATTGACACGATTTCTGGCGCATTATACGATTTAGGTGTCCCTCTTTCTGTAGCAAGAACCGTGGCAAATGTTTTCACCTTTCTTGCCTTCTAAGTTATAATCCAAATCGTTTGACGGAAGTCTCACCCAACTTCTTAGTAACTAGGAGAAAAAAATGAACAATGAAGAGCGAATTATTAAACTGGAAGATACAGTCAATAGATTAGAATACTACATTGATCTATTAAGAGACTACGCCACTGATCCAGAAACATTTTTGTTATGGGACTGGGCAATTAGTAAACGGCTCAATCGTGAACAAGTAAGGAAAATAATTAGTAAATCTCAAGAATTTAACAAGAGAATTAAGGAATTAGATAATGCGCCGAAATTTGCAGAGTTTAGAACAGAAATTGAAAAAATACTACTTTTACAACCTGATTTAGAGATAGAAGTAGATGACAATCTTATTCTGCAATTGCTAAAAAGAATATCTAATATGGGAATGATGCTGGAACTAACGAAATATTACTTGCAAGATGACAAGAGTGAGCCATTATCAGACACTAAAGACCAATTGTAATATGCAAAACGACGAGTGTTTATGAATAACTTAACAGCTTATACTTTGAACTCCGATTTGTAGGTTATGGCTTTTTCAGAGATATGTACAACATCAGAATTTAGACTCCAGCAGTCTCATTTATGTTGACTTGAAAAGACGTTTCGACATGATGTTGTTGCCTCATTTCACTGTAGTTTGTTTATTAAAACACAAAAACCCGAAAGACAGGCACTTTTTTAAAGTGTCATCTTTCGGGTTACAGTTCACTAAAGGAAAAGCCTTTTAATAAATGAGGCGGGACATCAGTCTGGAGATTTCCTCGTCCTTTAGCAGCTGGTCACCGTATTTTTTAAAAATCTGCGTCAATGCTACATCGTGGTAGAAATAGTCGGTGAGCGCTTTGACGATTGGCCGGGACATCGTTTTGATGGCTTTCCAGGCATCATGCTCCAAACCTGCGAACATCATGTACGTGTCATCAACGATAACCAGTTGTAACGGCTCCAAGGGGTTGCCTTCAACCCGTGGGATCAGCGAATACGTGTAGTTTAATGTTGTATTCGTATCTCCAACCGTGTGGATTTCAACATGAACACCTTCTGCTTCCTTGCGCTCCAGCAGCTCGAGGTACTTCTCCATATGCTCGCTCCACGCCAGAAACAAAACGGACGTTTCCGCTCCGGCAATCAACTCCTCAATTTGGGCCGCTATCGCTGCTTCGTCTTTTAAAGTCCAGATATGCTCATCATTGAATGACCGTTTGAAGCGGTAGTTTCTAAGCTCCTCCAGATCACGATCAAAATCGGCCTTCAGCTTGAGAATAATCGTTTGCAGGTCCACGGCCGTGTACAATTTCTTCTTGCCATGCATCGTCGTAAGAACAGCACCCTTGTCGATGAGCCTGTTCATCACTTCATAGATTTTGGCCTTGGGGACGCTCGAGTAATTGACGATGGATGTAGCGTCAAGCGGTTTCTCCTGTGCCATGATTGCTTCGTAGACTTGGCTTTCATATTGGGTAAAGCCGAATTTTTGCAACATGATTTCCTGGTGTCCCCCCTTCATTATATTTTTCATCAAATCTATCCGAATGCTTTAGTGCCCATTGGTTGACCAGTCAATTCCATATCAACTACATTACCATTAGACAGGAGCAAGCCTCAAGTAAAATATGTGTCCCATGTCCTTTGATTCATAAATAACCCTCAGCTTGCTGTCTAAAATTCAACAAGCTGAGGGTTTGAACTTACGAATACGCCGTCCTCTTTTAGCAGCTTCCCCGCCTGCAATCGTTAAACCCTCATTCAAGCTCCTCCTCCATAGCTTTAATTAGCTCCCTTGTGGCATTCTTTTTCTGGTCAATAAATACACAAAATAAGGCACACCAATAATTGAAATGACGATTCCTACAGGCAACTGGGCTGGAGCAAAGATCGTCCTGCCGATAAAATCAGCAGCAAGTACCATCAGCATGCCGACTACGCCGCATACAGGGAGCACATATTTATACGGAGTGCCAACCAGTCTTCTTGTAATATGAGGGGCAATCAGGCCAACGAAGCCAATGCTTCCCGATACCGCCACACATGCGCTGACAAGCCCCACACAGCATAATAGAAAAATCATTCGCTCCCTATCTTTCCGCAAACCAATACCCGCAACCGTCGTCTCATCCAATTGCAGGAGATTCAATTTGTAAGATCTCCACCACATGACGGGAATTAGCACGACCAGCCAAGGAAGCACTGCCAACACCTGTATCCAGTCCGTGCTGTATATACTGCCGGCAAGCCATACGGTGGCCATCTCAAAATCCTTCGGGTCCATTTTAAGCGAGACATATAACGTAACTGCCCCAAAGCCCGCGCCAAAAGCTATACCAACCAAAATTAATCGCTGAGGGTCGATAGTCCCGCGATGACGGGCAAATAGCAGAAGCAGCAGTGCAGCTGCTGTCCCGCCAATCCAGCCGAACACTGGCATCGATAATACAGACAACCAGCTAGCATTTTTTACCGTGCCCTGCACAAAAAACATATAGAGAACAATACTCATGCCCGCAGCTGCATGAATGCCGAGAATTCCGGGATCTGCCAGCTGATTGCGCGTCATCCCCTGCAGGACTGCGCCAGCAACCCCCAGAGCAAAACCGACCAATGCTCCAATCACAATGCGTGGAAGCCGAAAATCAAATACGACCAAATCATAGTCCCCCGATGTATGGATACGCAGCAGTGTCTTCAGCACGTCCAGCGCCGATATATCAAAGGTTCCATTCGTAACACTGATATACATCACAACAATCGACAGGATCACCGCCGTTATCAGCACGATCAAAAAGCGGGTCTGGTGCCGGAAACGTCTCACGCGCTCTTTCCTCCTCTCGTCTTGATCAGATACAGGAAGTAAGGAACACCTACAAGTGCGGTTACCACGCCGATTGGTGTCTCGAACGGATAATTTAAAAACCGGCTGATGACATCTGACCAGGCGAGGAACAGCGCGCCGATGATCGCGGCATAGAAAATGATTTTGCGGTAGTTCTGCCCCACAAGAAATCTCGTAATATGGGGAACGACCAATCCAATAAAGGCGATTTTGCCCGCCATAGCTACCGATATACCAGTCAGAATGACGACACTGAGCATGGTCAACACCTTCATGAGCACCAAATTGATTCCAAGTCCTTGTGCAACCTCTTCTCCAAGCGCCACGGTTGTGATAGAACGAGAGACCGCAGCAGCCAACACCAGGCCCGCAATTGCGAACGGAATTGTCCATTTAATCAATGTCGGGTCCATTTGATGCAGTCTGGCGTTATACCAGAAGCTAATATTTTGCGATACCTGATAATAGGTAGCCAGTGCTTGAGAGATACCGCTCAGGAAGGTGCCAATGATCGTACCCAGAATGGCTAAGGTAAGGGGCGACATGCCATTAGGCAGCAGTCTGGCAATCGAGAATACCAATATGGCGCCAAGTGCGGACCCTATTAATGAAAATATAATCAAGGTCTTCGAAGAAGCACCCGGCAACAGAATGACACAAAGCGTAATGACGAATACTGAGCCGTCGGAAACCCCCATAATGGAAGGAGAAGCCAGATAATTTCTTAACAACCCCTGCATCAGGGCACCCGATACTGCCAGAAAGCCCCCGATGAGCAGTGCGCCCAATACGCGCGGGAATCGTGATGTGTGAATAATCAAATGGTCCATATTTTGAGCATCATAATCAAACAATGATTCCCACACGGTCATATAGCTTATCGATTTAGAGCCTAATGAGACCGACACTGCAATCGTAATGGCAAATAAAATGAGAATGAAACCAGCCAGAGTAAATTTCTTGATTAACCATGAGCACATTGCTCCCGCTCCATTCTATTTCTGTTCGAGCTGCTTCATTATCGCTTCCAGGAATATGTTCCGGCTGAAGGCTGGGCCTCCCTCTAACAGTGGATCTACGACATTAACAAAAACATGCCCATCTTTGACTGCCGCAATATTTTGGAAAATTGCATTTTTTTTCAACTCATCGTAGGCACTTTGAGTCTCGCTGCTCTCACTCGTCGAGAACTGGATAAACAAATAGTCCGGATTCATTTCCGCGAGCTGCTCGATCGAAATTACCTCTTGTGTTTTGGCCTTGCTTACCGCTTCAGGAACATCCAGACCGATTTCGTCGTACAGCACAGGATTAAAGTAGACGTCTTTCGGATAGACATAGGCTTGTGTACTGCGAATTCGAATTGTAGCAACCGTCTTTCCCTTCAGCTTTTCTTGCAGGGTAGATTTGGCCGCTTCGCTGTCTGCCTTGTATTTCGCTATGATTTGATCCGCCTTTGCTTCCTTGCCGGAAAGCTCGCCCATCAGCTTCAAATTGGCTTCCCAATTCGTCGAAATGTGGGAAACGAGAATCGTAGGTGCAATTTTTTGCAGCTTCTCATGCATTTCCTTCTGGAATTTGGTTGATCCCAAAATAACGTCCGGCTTCAATTGCAAAATTTTCTCCAAGTCCGGCTGAATTTTCTCGCCGATGGATTCAGACGCCGATGTCACAGAAGCAAATATCTCAGGAAACTTGCCGCCAATCGAAATAGCGCCTGTCGGACGCACATCCAGCGAAGCCGCATCCTCCATCGCTTCCATCGCACCGGTAATCACGATTTTCTCTACATGTTTTGGAACCGTGTAGCTTTGACCCAAATACTCAATCGTTCTAGTCTCGCCTGCTGCGTTGGTATGATCCTTACTGTCAGCTTCATCCGTGCCTTTGTTCTCTGCTTGGGATACATTTT
The DNA here is from genome assembly GCF_000422505.1 of Paenibacillus pinihumi DSM 23905 = JCM 16419. Taxonomy (GTDB): domain Bacteria; phylum Bacillota; class Bacilli; order Paenibacillales; family Paenibacillaceae; genus Paenibacillus_D; species Paenibacillus_D pinihumi. The sequence continues at coordinate 220,540 of NZ_KE383868.1, forward strand.
GCCCGCTGGTGGTTCCACTGCCAGATACAGGGACACTTTGCTTATTTCCTCCACAAGCCGTCAACATAAGCAAGAAGAGCGCAATACAACCTAGCGTTATCAATCGTTTATTCATTTTTCTTCATATCCCCTTTCAAAAAATTTCCCTCTATTCATAGAAAATGATAATCATTATCAATTTTTATGTATACCCAGGTGCTCCCTGAGCGTTGTACCCGTATACTCGCTTCTAAACAAGCCAAGCTCAACCAGTTGCGGCATTAGTTGTTCAAAGAAGAGCAGCATCGAACCCTCTGAACCCCCAGGAAGAGCTATAAATCCATCAATCGCTCCTGCCTCAAAATGCTTGATAATATCAGCCAATACATCAGCCACGGTGCCAATCGATACCCAGTGGGCCGATCCTAGCACTTCCGGCCGGCATAATACTTCTTCGACTGTAGGTTCATTCTTGGCGATAAAATGCCGCAGAAGCTCCGCATGCGTGCGGCTCCGAACAGGCAGATTGGGGTCTGGCAGCATATCTGCCGTGACGCGGTCCTCAGATGCAAAACCGCTTAAATCAAGGCCCAGAACAGTTATCAAAGCTGCATTCCTGTATTCAAAGCTCATATGCGCGTGCGTGGCTTTGTACAATTCATAGGCTTCCTCGCGTGTATTTCCCAGGAAGAAATACAATCCCGGCAGAACCCGGATATCGTCCCCGCTGCGCCCCTGCTCCTGAGCCCGTCTTCTCAAATCCTTGCGCAGTTTAACTCCTGATTCCAGATCAGGCATTGCAGCAAAAATGGCATCAGCCTGCGAAGAAGCGAAATTTCGTCCGGTATCGGATGCCCCGGCTTGAAATAACGGAATACTCCCGGCTTGGTGCCCTGGCACAGTAAGCGGACCTTTAACACTAAAAAACTCGCCTGAGTGATCGATGGCTTTCACTTGCTTCATATCAACGAAGACACCTGACTCCCGATCCACACGAAGCGATTCATGCGGAAAGCTCATCCACAGCTTGCGGACCACCTCCGTAAATTCCCTTGCCTTGGCATATCGCTCCTGTGGAGACGGCATTGGCGAATCCCCGAAGTTTTCTGCCCCCTCGATCGAGGTCACTATATTCCAGCCGGTGCGCCCATTGCTGAGCCAGTGCAGGGATTGAAGCTGTCTTGCGACCACATATGGCGGGTTAAAGGTTGTGGACACAGTCGTTACGAGCCCTATTCTTTTAGTCTCGCGGGCTATCGCAGCAAACATCAGCGTAGGGTCCGGGCTGCCAAAGCTGGCAACTTTTCCGATCATCTGCGGGCTCACATAGAGATAATCAGCCCGGAAAAGGAAATCGAGCTTGGCCTTCTCCGCCAGCTTGGCCAACCCGATATAAAAGTCAATCGTAGCCATTTTCTCTACATCGCTGTCCGGTTCCCGCCAGCCCTGCCCCTTCATCCAGGTTGTCGACAATGAAAACCCGATACACAATTGTCGCTGTGCTGTCATTTGCATCAACCTTCCTTCTAAGAATACATATAGTATCCTAGTACTTTAGATAACCTGTGATTCATCACATTTCCGTCTTATTAAAGCTCCAAACTTTTCGGATCAGCAAATAATAATGATAATCGTTATCTTTTTGTATTTTAGCAAGGACCTATACAAATGAAAATACACAAATAACGAATGCGATATGAACAATTATCTAAAACTTTCTCCTTTCGATAGAGAGATTAATATGGAGAGTTATTCATTTTTCTCCAGATAGGAAGATGGAGTAATACCTAATTTCTTTTTAAACAGCCTGCTGAAATATAATGGATTCGTGTAGCCGACACTGGCAGCAATATCCCGTATAGGAAAATCCCCTGTCTGCAGCAGCTCTCTTGCCCTCTCCATCCGGTAATGGATGACATAATCAATCGGGCGGAATCCGGTATACTTGTGGAAGTAATAAGAGAATTGCTTGGGGTTCATAGCATGCAGCTCCGCCAGCTCATCAAGCGTCAGCATTTCCATATAGTGTTTTTTAATGTAGGCAATCGCTTCATCGATAACCTTTTTGCTTGGTGAAGTGCCGCGGCTGTGGTGCAGATGACTCCCTAAGACTTGATGCATGATGCTTAAAAACAGCTCCTTTGCACGAAGCTTTCCCATCCCTCCGGGTGTGCGGACATGCTCATGAAGCATCAGCAGCGAATCAATGATTCTTGGAAGTGCCCCATGCTCCAGCTTGAAATGGGCGTTGCATACATGCTTGTATTCCTCTTCGCTTCTCTTTTCCGGGCTATAGAACACCGAGTAGTATTCCAGCTCCGATTCGCCCACGACCCTTGAATCCATTTGCATGAAGGGCGCGGCGTGAAATACTGAACCCGGTTGCAATTCATAAGTAACTCCATTCACACGCAACCTGGCCTGCCCCTGAATAATAAACAGAAAACCGTACTTTTCCGTTCTAAACTCCCGCAGCACGCTTTTCTGCTGAATAACCAAACGGTAAACTTCCTTTATCTTATAGGAGCTGCAGGCTAACGCCTCTGCTAGCTGATCAACATTGATCATGATACTTTCCTTCCTCAATACAATGTGAACAAATAAAAAACAGCCTTCAGTTACGAAGGCCGCAGCTTTACAATAAGAACATATCGCACATCTAATAATTGGGCAAGTGGAAGCCAGCTGTCCCATAGCTCTAATTTTCCGGGATTTTAAGAATTACTTCAAGTATCTTCCTGTGATCGACTGCTCCGCTTGGATAATATTGGTTGGGGTGCCCTCGAACACGACTTGCCCTCCCTTGCTTCCCCCGTCCGGTCCCATATCGATGATCCAATCCGCCCGGCTGATCACATCGAGGTTGTGCTCGATGACAATCACTGTGTTGCCAGCATCAACGAGCCGGTTCATAATCTCCAGAAGGTGTCCGATATCGGACATGTGCAGGCCGGTCGTCGGCTCGTCCATCACATAAATGCTGCCTTTTTTATGCAATTCACTCGCCAGCTTGATACGCTGGCATTCCCCGCCTGATAGTGTGCTTAACGGCTGGCCGAGGGTAATATAGTTCAGCCCCACATCACTCATCGCCTGAAGCTTGCGCACCACCTCTTTCAGCTGGAAAAATTCCAATGCCTGCTCCACGGTCATTTCCAGCACTTCGGCAATTGACTTTCCGTTCAGCTTGTACTCGAGCACTTCTTCCTTAAAACGTCTGCCCCCGCATACTTCGCACGGCAGCTTTACACTTTCAAGGAAAGCAAGATCTGTATACACAACGCCTAGTCCTTGACAGTTCTCACAGGCCCCCTTGGAGTTAAAGCTGAATAAGCCTTGATTCACCTTGTTTGCGGAAGCAAACGCCTTGCGCACATCATCCATAATGCCCGTATAGGTTGCGGGATTTGAGCGTGTAGACACGCCTACCGCAGACTGGTCGATGACAATCGCATCCGGATTCTGGCTCAGGAATACGTCGTTAATCAGCGTACTCTTGCCCGACCCGGCAACACCGGTAACGACGGTCAGAATTCCGGTTGGGATATCTACACTCACGTTTTTCAGGTTGTGCAATGTAGCATCCTGGATGCTCATTGTGCCGGATGGCTGCCTGATATCGTGCTTCAGCTCCAGCGGCCGCTTCATATGGGTGCCCGTCAACGTATCTGCTTCCAGAAGGCCGAGGTAGCTCCCTTCATACACGATCGTACCGCCGCGGTTCCCAGCATGAGGCCCGACGTCGACAATATGATCTGCCACCTTGATCACATCCGGATCATGTTCGACCACAATTACCGTATTGCCCTTGTCGCGCAGCTTTTGCAGCAATTCATTCAAGCGGTGTACGTCACGGGGGTGCAAGCCAACGCTCGGCTCATCGAAGATATAAGTGACATCCACCAGACTTCCGCTCAGGTGCTTCACCATCTTGACACGCTGCGACTCACCGCCGGACAATGTATCTGTCTCACGATCCAGCGTCAAGTAGTCCAGTCCAATATCGACCAGATGCTGCAGCCGCTCTGTCAGCGATTTAACAACTGGGGCGCCGACAGGATTGTCGATCTCACGAATGACGCGAATGAGCTGGCCGACTTCCAAGGAGGACATCTCCGCAATGTTGAGTCCGTTGATCCTGCAGCTCAGCGCAGCCTGACTAAGTCTCGCGCCGCCACAGCTGGTGCAGGGACCCTCGGTGATGTAGGGTGCAACCGCTTTTTGCGTTCGTTCAGACATCGTCTTTACGTCCCGCTTGATGTACTTGTTGGTGAACTTCTCAATGACGCCTTCCACTGTAATGTTCACTGTCTTCCCGCCGAACTGTACCTCTAATTTCTTCGCTTTGCCATACAGAAGCTGCTCAAGTTCCTCGTCTGAGTAATCGGTCAGCTTCTTGTCAGGATCGAAGGGCCCGGACTGAATGACCATTGTCCAGTCAAAGCCGTTCACCGGATAATCCGGCAGCATAATTGCACCTTCATGTAATGATTTTGATTTGTCCAGAGCCATGCTCATGTCAACAGCTAATTTGCGCCCAATTCCGTTGCATTCCGGACACATGCCTTGCGGATCGTTAAACGAGAACATATTAGCTTGTCCAATATAGGGATGCCCCACCCTGGAGAAGAGCAGACGGAGAATAGGAGAGATATCGGTAATCGTGCCCATCGTGGAGTGGGAACCGCCGCCAAGACGCTTCTGATCGACAACAACAGCCATGCTCAGATTCTCGATCGCATCCGCATCCGGCTGTGGATAGCGCGGCAGGAAGTTGCGGACGAACATGCTGAAATTTTCGTTCAGCAAACGGGTAGATTCAGCGGCAATTGTATCGAAAACGATCGATGATTTCCCGGAACCGGATACCCCGGTGAAAATCGTAATCTTCCGCTTGGGAATGCGCAAGGATACATTCTTAAGATTGTTTTCCCGGGCAGCCGATATGACGATATATTCCTGATAAGATTCGTTCATGATTAACACCCTTCCGGTATTAATTTGATAAGTTCTATTTCTACCTGCATCATAGCATTTGATTGTGTAAACCTCATCCCGACCCGCCATTAGCACGCATAAACCGGCTGCAAGCAGGCTGCAGCCGGTTTATAGCAGTTCAAGATCGTACCCATTACTCCGCCAATACTTTTTCGAGCTTGCCGCTCCATCCGCTCCATCCGTATTTGGCACCTTCAAGTCCTTGAGCGTTGGCGAACCCGGTTTGTTCGAGATGAAGATTAACCTTCCCGTCTCCTAAATCCTTCAGCGTCCAGGTCACGGTATGCTGCTCCCCGGCACTGGCCCAAGTATAGGACAACTCGTTTGGCGCCTCTACGGTCAGCACTTCACCGGTAATGATGCCATCCCACCACTCATTTGGCTCCGTACGAAACTGAAAACGGTACCCAACCTCGGCCTTGAAGTCATTGGACATGACCCACTTGGCAAGCTTGCCTGATTCCGTTAAAGCGGACCAAAGCTTTTCAATCGTTGTCGTGTACTGAAAATCCAGAGTTAATTTTAAACTCATTCTTCTTCCTCCTCTAAGAGCTTGTTTAAGCGCAGCATATTCATACTCCAAAATTTACTGTAAAAGCCCACCCAATCTTGAACTTCTCTGAGTGGCAAGGCATTTAGTCTGAATAGCGTTTCTCTGCCAACCTTCCGGTCAAATACCAATTCGGCTTCTTTTAGAACTGTCAAATGCTTGGATACCGCAGTGCGTCCCATTTGAAAATGCTCCGTTAGCTCATGAAGCGGTCTTTCATCTGTCTCTGCCAACAATTGAATTAATTGGCGCCTGGTGGGGTCTGCAATGGCGTCATACACATCCCGTAAATGTTTATTATCACTCACAACAACTTCTCCTAAATAGTATTTCCAAGGGATAACTATTAATTTCAATATTTTCTCATAATCGTTTACATTTAACTTAACCAGGAAAAAATATTCAAACAAATACACCTAATAAGACAACATTTAGTGATAATTTTATTTTAGGACACCACTTGGTGTCTCGTCAATAATCTGATCGTTTTCACATCAACACTGTAATCTGGCTATATTATCCGCTATTATTGTGGCTTCATTTGCTCCATGACTTTAAGTTAAAAAGCCTCAGCACAATAATGCGGAAGCTTTGGTTAATACATGGGACCCGCTATTCGGATAAATTTGATATTTAGATTTGATATCGTATTTTGAATGCGAAAATCTCATCCGCAGCTTGGTGATACCCGCCCGACTTCCGAAAGGAATCCCCCAGGCTTTTAGCAGCTTTCTGGTAACATGTGAGACTAGACACATGATCAACGGCACCACGCAGCTGGCTTGCAGTCAGGCTTTTCATTTGCAATTGAATACCTGCCCCGAGAGCGGCGACTTGTCCGGCAATTATGGGCTGATCTGCGCTTTGTGGGATTACAATTAAAGGAACGCCAAAATAAAGACCTTCATGGGCACTGTTCATTCCCCCATGCGTAATAAATAATTTCGTGTATTGCAGGATATCGGTTTGCGGAACATAATTTTTCACAATGAAGTTTTCAGGAATTTCTCCTAAATCAGATATCACGGTTTTATTTCCTATAGCCATGATGATCTTATGCCCGGTGTTCCTGAATGCTTCCAAACAAAGCTTGTAGAAATCAATGGCCCGATTAAAGACTGTACCGAGGGAGATGTAAACCGGATTTTCCCCCTTGATTGCAGCCAAGTCGAAGCTGGTTTGTGTGAATCGTGACGAAATGGACGGACCTGTAAATTTATACGTTTCGTCAAAGGTTTCTCCATCCGGCTGAAATTCCTTTGTTGTATACACGATGGTTAGTGGTGCAGGATTACAAAACACTTCATAAGGAGAATCGATCTCCACATCGTATTTTTCCTTCAGCATTGCCGTCAGGCTTTGAAATTGACCGGTGATAGGATCTAATATTTCTATAGGGACATCCTTATGAAGTTCTTCCAGCATGCTGTCGAATTCTGCTTTTGTCTGTGCAAATGTTGTGCAAGAGCTGATTGCAGGAAGCTTAAGAATTTGAGCAAGCAACCGTCCGCAACCAAACATAGAATCATGGATGATATAATCAAAATGCTCTCCTTTGATTTGTTCGAGAACGCTTGGAATGACGATATCCGCCGTAAGTAAAAGCCCGTTGACTCTTTCGAGCAAATAATTTCTTCCGCCTGAAATAAAGGCTTTTATAAATTTTTGATCGTCAAATGTTCGTACGGAAGCCCCAGTCTTCTCCATACGCTCCCGAAAAGCTTCTATAGAAAAATATACAACCTCTTCCCCGCGCGAAATAAGCTCTTGCACAACACCGACCGTTGGATTAATATGTCCCTCTGAACCTGCATTCACAAATAAAACACGCGCCATCCCGACCACTCCTTATGGCAACTGAATTCTAGCAACAGCACCAAGTACCACTCTTTTGCCGCTTGCAAGTCACGAACGCCGATCGATGTCCATGAAGGGAAAAATCCATCCTCCGTCAGGGGATTGTCTCCCTGTTAAGGTTTGCCCTCGTTTCCATCCCATATACTTGCCGCACCAGGCAGCTGCTTGCTCATGATTATCATATAGGACATCGCCCTTTTTGAATCGGTTCGACCATATCTACTCCCCTGGCCGCGTAAGTACATTATACAAAACACAAACACATGTTCTTGTTATATTTTACCATTGTCTGCAATATAAAAACAAGGGCTATTTAAAATAATATATTCCAACAGTGTTCCTGAGACTTTAACCACACTTTCTTCCTGTGAGAACAACTTTGTACAAGAAAAAAAGCCGCAGCGTGTGCGGCTTTTAAAATCTATAAGTTTTTATATGCCAACATTTGCCCTCGCCCTTTATGTGCCCAGGAACGATTAGAGATCAGCTTCATTTCTGTTGAAGCCACTCCATTTCATTTAACTGGGCTTGATGCGGCAGCCCGGTCCGGGCACCTGCCACGGCTACTGCCCTCGTGCCCAGTTCAATCCCCAAGCGCAGCACCTGCTCTGCAGGCCAACTACGGGATAGGGCGTATAATACGCCAGAAGCAAAAGCATCGCCTGCGCCTGTCGAATCCACAGCTTCAACCGGCAAAGCAGGATGGTAGAGCGAACGTACCCGCCTATCTTCAGCCGTATAGCTATACATTGCCCCCTGCGAGCCAAGTTTGACAAACACATGGCCAATGCCCAGCTTGTGCAGCTCTTGTACAGCATATCCACGCTTCTGTTCAGGGAATAAATCATGCAGCTCCGCTTCATTCAAGAACAGAATGTCCGTCTGCCTGAGAAGCGGCAGCAGAAATACAAGTCCTCTGCCTGTAAGCAGCTTGCTCGGATCAAGCGACAGCCTGAGCTTGTGCCCCTCCGCCTTCAATGAAATCAAATGTTCAAGACTGGATGCTGCCGGGCTGCTTGCGTGCAAATAGTCAAGACGGTCAAGGAAGTCCTTAGGTACCAAACTCCAATCATAGTGCAAATTCGCGCCAGGGTACGTATAAAGTGTGCGCAGTCCCACGCGGTCGACGATAACCATAACCGTGCCGGATACAATGCCGGGTATCGTCTGTAAATAATCACAATTGACATCCTCCAGCTCTTTCTTCAGCAGGGACGCGTATCCGTCATCCCCTATAGCTCCAAGAAAGAACGCCTCTTGACCGAGCCTGGCGAGGCCGACTGCGACATTGGCAGCCGAACCTCCTGAGAACACTTGAACGCCCTCCAGCTCTGCTTCCTCGTCAGCACCTGCAAAAGCAGCTGTTTTGCCTACAAGATCTACGTTAATAAATCCATGGACTGCTATTGCGGCCATATCTGACCCTCCTAACGCAGTTTGGCGACCTGGTCCATAAACCGTTGTACACGCTCTAACTCAACAGGCCCCCACCAGTTGCCGTCCACCTTCAGGCAGCTGCCTACAATTGCGCCATCCGCTGCGGACAAAATGGATACTGCATTGTGCTCGGTCATTCCGCTCCCGACGATAACAGGAAGGCTCGTATGATTGCTGATGCCGTTGATTTCGTCCAGCTCCGTCTCGTCTCCTGTCCGGTTGCCCGTTGCGATCAGAATATCTGCATCGAAAAACTCATTGTCACGCGTCTGCTCCGCCAGGCTCCGGTCAGCTACAATGGAGTGGCTGCCATGCTTAACATGCACATCCGCCATGATTTTAATATCATCGCCGAACAGACTTGCTTTATACCGCATCGCCCGCGCAGAGGCACCCTCAATGAATCCCTCATTGGCAATATAAGCGTTAACCCATTGATTCGAGCGCACCCAGGTCGCTTTACAGCCCTTGGCAATGGCGATCGACGGAAGAACGGCATTTGCCAGACAGTTGACGCCTAGTGGCAGCTTGCTCGCCTTGCGTATTTCAACCCCTATTGCTGTCATCGCTGCCACCGTCTCGATGCCGAAATCCTCCGGTTTAGGGAATGGAATATCCCAGGCATTCTCGATTTGCAGTCCGTCTACGCCGCCTTCAACTAGCACACTGACATCCTTGAGCGCAAATTCGATAATTTCGTCCATGCTCTCGCCTTTATAATGCGGCGCTCCAGGTAGCGCTTTCAAATGAACCATGCCAATAATCGGCTTTTTAACGCCAAACAACTCATCAAGTGCATTCTTTTTCGTTGGAAAAATTCCTCCGCTCATTTCTCTCCATCACCTTTACTGTTTATTTTTTTATATTTAATCGAATCAAGCAGCTGAAGCCCTTCTACTCTTCATCGAGTTAAACCACACAGCAGCCAAAATTACGATCCCTTTAATCATCAGCTGATTGTAGGAAGGGACATCAAGCAGATTGAGACCATTGTTCAGAATGGAAATAATAGCGACTCCCATCAATGTGCCGACAATTTTTCCCTCTCCGCCGAAAAGATTTGTACCACCCAGCACAACTGCCGCAATGGCATCCAGCTCGGAGCCGGTTCCCGCATTGGGAGATCCGGTCGACAGACGCGAAGCCAGCAGAATTCCCGCTATGGCCATCACCATGCTGCCAAACACATAAATGCCGGTTTTGACCCAATTCACCCGGATGCCGCATAAGCGGGCCGCTTCTTCATTCCCGCCGATCGCGTAAATGAATCTTCCGAAGCGGGTATGGCTGAGCAGCAGATGACCAATAATGGCAACCACAACCATGATGATGATCGGTACCGGAATCGGGCCGATATAGCCCCGTCCGAGCGACCGGAAAAATGCATCATTGATCGGAATCGGATTCCCTTCCGTGTAGACGAAAGCGACACCACTTAAAATGGTCAGCATCGCGAGCGTCACGATAAACGGAGGAATCTTTTGCGTTGAGATGACGGTTCCGATAAAGAAGCCAATCCCCGCTCCTACTGCAATCGTAATGATAATCGCGAGCAGTACCGGTACCCCTGAAGCAATCAGTCCTGCCGCAATGACACCGCTTACAGCAATTTGAGAGCCTGCGCTAAGATCAATGCCGCCGGATATTATGATGAAGGTCATCGCAACCGCCATAATACAAAGCACCGCTGACTGCCTGAATACATTCAGTAAATTGTCTACCGTCAGAAAATCACTGCTGGCAAATGACATCAGAACGAAAAGAAGAATAAGTCCAATCGCCGTGCTGCCTTTGTTAAACAAAAAGGCCGAAATCTGTTTCCATTTTGCCTGTCCCTGTTCCTGTGCAATCACATTCGCTTTAAGCACTGGTAGCCCCCCCAAAAGCAAGTTTCAAAATATGATCCGGCGTAATCATCGATTTCTCCAGCATCCCAGCCATATGGCCTTCCTTCATCACCATAACCCGGTCACTCATCCCGACAATTTCTTGAATTTCCGACGAAATCATCAAGACGGTCACACCCTGCTGTGCCAGCTTGCTTATCTGGGCAAAAATTTCCGCTTTGGCTCCCACATCCACCCCACGGCATGGCTCATCTAAAATCAGAATACGCGTCCCCTGAATCATCCAGCGTGCCAAAATCGCCTTCTGCTGATTGCCTCCGCTAAGATTGGAAATGGTCTGTTCAAGTGTTGTTGTCTTGATGTTGAGCAGCTTGCGGTAAACCTCCGCAGCACCTGTTTCTTCCTTGCGATTGATCCACAAAAACCGGTCGAACTGCTTGAGTGTCGGCAGTGTCATATTTTCTCTGACGCTCATTTTCAGCGTAAGTCCCGTCTCCTTGCGGTTCTCCGTCACAAAACCGATACCAAGCTTTATCGCATCGCGTGGTCCGCGGATATCCACCGGCTTGCCATCAATACAGATGGTACCGCCATCCTTCTTTAGCAGTCCGAATAGCGCCATTGCAATTTCGGTCCTTCCCGATCCTACCAGTCCGGCTACACCGAGAATTTCGCCTTTTCTCAGCTCGAAGCTGATATTATGGAGCACTCCCCGCTTGTTAAGCCCTTCAACCTTCAACACCGGCTCGCCAATCGGTGCCTCCACCTTGTTAAAGTAGTCAGCGACCTTGCGGTTCGCCATCAGTTCAACGAGTTCATCCACACCGCTGACTTGATTCAAAGGCATTGTCTTAATATGCTGCCCGTCTCGCAATACGGTAACGGTATCGGCAATCCGGAATATTTCATCCATCCGGTGAGAAATGTAGAGAATTCCAATACCCTGCTGCTTCAATTCTTCTATTAAAGCAAGTAAAATTTCAATCTCACGGTCGGAAAGCGATGATGTCGGCTCATCCATAATTAATACCTTTGCTTGCTGGGAGATCGCTCTGGCAATCTCGATCATCTGCTTCTGGGCGATGCTGATTTCACGTACCAGTTGTTTTGGATCAATCCGAAGCTGGAGGGAAGCAAAGATGTCCTTCGTATCGCTGTTCATCTTCTTCCAATCGATTAGACCAAACTTATTGACCGGCTGATTGCCAAGGAATACATTTTCCGATACTGTCAGATCATTTGCCACATTCAATTCCTGATAGATACAGTGGATACCAAGCTTCTTGGATACCATCGGGTCCATCTGGCTAATGGGCTGGCCTTCAACATAGATTTCTCCGCTTGTTTTGGAATACGCACCAGTCAAAATTTTGATGAAGGTAGACTTGCCCGCCCCATTCTCGCCGACAATGGCATGCACACTGCCGGGCATCAGCGTTAATGAGACATTAGACAAAGCACGGTTGCCGAAAAACTCCTTGACGATATGTTTCAGTTCAAGAATTGGCTGATTCAAAGGCCATTCCCCATTTCTGTATCACTTTGCGAAATGCTCATCGACGTTGCTTTTATCCAAAAGTACAACCGGAATGCTAATATTCTTCTCAAGCTGCTTGCCGTTAATGGCATCCAGTGCGGCTTCAATGGCTTTCTCCCCAATAAGCTGCGGCTGCTGCTGGATCAGCGCATAGATATGACCGTTTCGGATACCGTCTGCGGCCTCTGGCGTCGGGTCGAAGCCAACGATCTGGATATTGGATTTATTGGCTGATTCGAGCGCAGCAAGCGAGCCTGTGACGCTGTTTTCACTCGTTGCAAAAATATAGCTCACATCCGGATTCGCCTGAATAATGTTTTCAACTGTAGCCATCGATTCCTCGCGGTTGTATCCCGGCTGCTCATTCAAAAACTTGACACCCTTCACATCAGCAAGCGCATCTTTAAACCCACGCAGACGCTCCTTCTGAACAAAGGATTGCTTCCAGGTCACAATGGCAATCGTTGCTTCTTTGCCGTCCGCCTCGATTTTCTTCTTCAACTGATCGCCGATCAGCTTGCCCGCTTCATAATTCTCGGTGCCAATAAATGTATCGACACTATCTGAATCAACGACATTGTCTGCTGTAATAATCGGAATGCCCTTGCTCTTGGCTTCCTCGATTGCCGGAATAACACCTGCGTTATCGGTTGCCAGAACAATCAGGGCATCCACGCCTTTTTGCATATAATCCTCAATTGCCGATACCTGCTTGGACAGATCCAGATTCGGGTCATTCGACAGTACCGATATGCCCTCCTCCTCGGCCTTCTTGTTTACACCCTTGCTAATATCAATGAAAAACTCATGTCTAAGCGTTGTATAGGTGACCCCAACAACCAGCTTCTTGTTCCCATCTGACTTGTTTCCTTCTGTCTTGCCAGGCTGACCGTTGGAACCGGAACTGCATGCCGACAGCAATGTTAGCGCTACCAAAAGTGCGGCAAACAACGCTTTTTTCACTTGGATTACCCCCATCAATTTTTTAATTTATTGAGAAGAATCTACAGATTTGCGCGCGCTATCTTCATCTGCAGATTCTATCAACCGGAAGGAAATAAAGTGATGCTCGTTAAAGTTAGTCCATTGTCTTCAGTACGTTCACATATTGGAACTTGTCAGGCAGGAAATACATTTTCGTAAATTCGATCGGGCCCTTGTCTGTTTTGGTGACGCGTTCGATATACAGCAGCGGAGATCCGACCGGAATGTTCAACACTTGTGCCAGCTGCTCGTCAGCCAAAACAGCCTTAACTTTCTCAACTGCTTCAGTCAGCACAATTCCTGCATCCTGCTTCATGGTTTTGTACAACGACCGCTCGGCGAAATCATACTTGTTCAAATCAATGGTCAACAGGTTGTTGCGGATGTAAGCCTCCTGCAGACCGATAATTTCATTATTGACCAACCTGACTCTTGTCAGATGGTACACGGAATCTTCCCAGATCAGTTCCAGATTGCGGACGATTTCATTCGTTACCGGGACAGCCCCGGCTTGAAGCACTGTGCTTCTCACCGTATGCCCCTTCTGTTCAAAGTCCTCAAGCAGACCAAGCAGCTTTGGCCGTTCTCCTTGAAGGGAATGATCCGCTACAAAAGTGCCACTGCCTTGAATTCTATAAAGTACACCTTCATTAACCAGTTCTGCCAATGTCAGCCGTACGGTAGTTCGACTTACTTTAAACAACTCGCACAGTTCGCCTTCACTCGGAATCTTATCCCCGATCTGCCAATGCCCGTCTTGAATTTGTTTTACGATGACATCTCTGAGCTGATAGTATAATGGGCTGCCTTTTTTGCTTCGGTCAAGCATGGCTAATCTCCTTTCAGAAAAATCGTTATGTCATAGTGTTGTTATAACATATTTTCATTTTGCTTGTAAAGCGTTTTCAAAAAAATGATTTGGTGTACTATCACCTTGTAGCCTCTAGCAACTGTTACCGGAAAATGAGCTGCTGCGTGAAGAATAGTCGCTCTAGAGTATTCCAACGAGCTGCAACGTTAAAAAAGCCGCCATTTCAGCGACTTTTTTAACGTTACTTTAGTTATCCTGCATTTTGGGCTTAATCCTCATATTCACCTTGTTCTTGGAAGAAAAAAGTTTTCCAAGCTTTAGCTGCCAGCCTGTCACAAATTTCTTCACTGCGTCCAATAAGAATATTATCTAGTGCAGCTCCAAATAATTCATTATAAGCGGGTGTACGAATGATTTGGAAACACAATGCCGCAACACTTATTATGCTCGTTTTATTCGGGGCAGATATCATATAATTCCACTAAGTTTGTGATTATGAACGTGCTCTGGATAACTTCAGAATGTTCTTCTGACTTTTTGTTCACCCAGCAAGTATCGATTCCTGACAGGATGCCGCCTTGTATATCCGTGTTTAATGAATCCCCAATAATAAGTGCTTCCTTACTATTAAAATCTTTAATATGCCTCGTCACATAATCGAAAAAATGTCTGGATGGTTTTTGAAATCCAATGCTTTGAGAATCAAAAATATCTTCAAAAAAATCGTATAAGCCGGACTTCTTCAATCGCTTTATCTGGGTTTGAGTTATACCGTTCGTAATTACAAACAGTCTGTGGGATGCAGATAATCTCTGACAGACTTCCAAAGCTCCCTCTATAAGAAGCTGTTTTTCATTGCCCAACAGTTCTCTATACGTATTTTCCCATACAGTGCCATCCACTACTTCCCCGAGTCTTAACATTGTTTCGGAAAATCTTGAGTTTAGAACAACCTCCAACCCAATCTTTCCGTTTTCATAATCGGTCCAAAGTTGTTTGTTGACGGAATTGTATACTTGAAACAACTCATCGGAAAACGTATACCCGTGATGCTGGAACAGTTTGTTTAAGGAATCCGTTTCACAGGCGCCGAAATCCAACAATGTATCATCTAAATCAAATAGAAGTATTTTATAGCTCATTGATCACCTTATAATTAGAAAGTTTAAACAACCAATCCCCGTATATAGTCTTGTACACAGGAATTGGCCAACATCATGTTATTTACGTACGGCGGGTTGATAGTCTCCAGGCACCATGCCAGTTGAGATCGCTATCCGATTCCAAGAGTTAATCGCATTAATTGCCATAATCAAATCGACAAATTGCCCCTCATCAAAATGTTTGCGGACTTGCTCATACAATTCCTGTGGCACACCAGCATTTGAAATTTGGGTCACAGCTTCTGTTAATGCAAGTGCAGCCCGCTCTTCTTCCGTATAAAACGGAGCTTCCCGCCATGCGCTAAGCATATACAACCGCTGCTCTGTCTCACCAGTCGCGCGGGCATCTTTCGTATGCATATCCAGGCAGTAGGCACACCCGTTAATTTGCGAGGCACGAATTTTAATCAGCTCCCACAGTTTGTGGTCAAGACCGCTATTTTTCGCATAACCTTCCAATTTCAATAGTGTTTGCAAAGATTCAGGGCGTACCTTCATATAGTTCAGTCTCAATTCCATGTGTTTATACACTCCTTCGTTTTTAGTGGATCACTAAGTGTCCGTTCAAATCAAACGTAATCGGCTTAAGGCTATTATCACGGGTCATTAACTTATAATCGGTTGCTTATTTGTTGTACCAGCAATCTCGGCTGCCGGAAGACTGAATTTGAAGCAGCAATCCTATAAGTATCTCCTCCATGAAAAAATAATTGTAGCCGGCTTGCTCAAGATTAACGTCGATAATATTAATCGACGATTAACTTTGTCTATAATATAGCGCTTAAGTTTATGGTTGTCAACAAAAATAAAGCGCCATTCAGCTGGAAATGCCTAAACCGTCCTATTTGACAAAGGTTTTAAATCAACCTAAGATGGTTATTAGTGACTTTTTTATTTAGAAAGTAGGTGTTTGCATGCAGTATGGTATTGGTGTTGAATATGGACTGCATTGCCTGGTATATTTAATTGATATTCCACCTGATGATACGGTTGGTATAAAAGAACTTTCTGCATTTCAAGGGGTTTCGGAAACTTATCTTTCGAAGATTTTTGGTAAATTAGCAAAGGCTGGTATTGTAAGCTCTGTTCCTGGTGTGAAAGGCGGCTATAGATTAGCCAAGCCTCCTGCGGATATTTCCTTTTGGGATGTAGTTGAGGCTATTGAAGGCACTACTCCCATTTTTCAGTGTAAAAACATTAAAAATAATAGCTATTTATGCCGTGATGAAGAATATTTAGCATGTACTAAAGCTTCTCCCTGTATCATTAATTTAACGATGCTCGAAGCCGAAGAAAGTATGCGCAATGTGCTGCGCAACAAGTCATTGACCTGGTTGAATGAAGAGCTTGATCGTGTATTAACTCCTCAATCGCGAAAGGAAACGCGTGAATATTTTGCTAATAGCAAAAATGTTTAATATGAAATTCAACAGAACGTTAGTGATACATGCGTTTCATAATCAGAATGTACATTCCACTAAGATTCCTGGACATGTAGCAGTTGTTGGACTGCGACATGTTCAGGATTTTCACGTTAATATAAAAAGCCGCATAAAAATGCGGCTTTCCAGTCCATATGCTCTTCTCTTCAGACAATTGCCCGCGACCTACCGGAATTCACCGTTTACCCCAATCATTTCCTGCTCTAATAATTTCATTTCATAAAAATACCCCTGCTGCTCCATCAGCTCCGTATACGTGCCTGCCTCAACGACTCTCCCCTGGTCAATGACCAAAATGCAGTCCATTTCCTCCAGTCCGGTCAGCCGGTGGCAAATCAGAATTAACGTATCGTTGGCGGCCTCTTTCATCAGATGCCGGAAAATATGCTTCTCCGTGATGTAATCCACTGACGACGTCGGTTCGTCGAGAAGCCATAACCGCCCTTTCCTCAACATGGCCCGTGCCAAAGCCAGGCGCTGCTTCTCACCGTCAGACAAGTTTTCTCCTTTTTCAAATACCCTATCATCCAGTGATTTATTGGGCAGCTGGGCTTTATCCAGAATAGCCGACAGTACTTCATCGGGATACTCTTCCTCATCCAGCAGCAGATTGTCCCGGATGGTCCCCCGAAAGAAATGGCTTTGCTGCAGCACAACATTTGATGCTCTCCAGATGCTGGCTTCATCTAGCTCCTCTGTCAAAACACCATTAATTCGAATCTGGCCACCCGTAGGCGTACGCAGCTTGAGCAGCAATTCGATAATGGTTGTTTTTCCGGAACCGCTCGGTCCGACAATAGCCGTTTTAGAACCGGCTGGGAAATGAAGAGAAATGTCTCTTAGCGCCGGACGCCATTCATCTTCATACTGGAATGATACTCCGTCCAGCTCTATTGAGATGCCCTGATTGACAGAAAGGACACCACTTGGCTGTGAAGGCAGTATTGGGGCAGCATGAACCGTTTCCGAAAGCCGTTTGGCCGCATGTTCGCTTTCCTGCTTATAGGCTGGCAGCGTGGCCATTGGCGCAGCTTCTTCAAATACCGTAAGCGAAGCCATGATCAGCATGGCGAGATACACGCCAGCAAGAGAGCCGTCCATAATCAAATAGCTGCCAAGAGCGAGTACGCCCCAGGAGATCAAGTAGCTTACAAAGGTATGAAGGGATTGTCCGCGCAGCAGATTACGGGCTGCTGTTTCCTGTTCAGCCGCCAGTGCGGCGGAGGCACGCTGCAACTGATGATCGCGTTTATTTAATTGCCCATATACTTTCAGGTCCCGGAATCCGTAAAGAAACTCGGTCACTTCGGCAGATAGCAGCGCCCGCTGACGGATAACACGGCCATGAATCTTTCTTTGCCCGAGCAGAACAAGCCCTGGAACCACAAAGGCAGTTGTGAGCATCCCAAGAACAAACAGACCAGCCATCCAGAATGAAAAAGCTGAAGTAAACACCACTGTGGCCAAAAATACCATAACAACAATGACAGGCGGGTAAGCGACACGCAAAAAATAATGCTGCAAGCTTTCAACATCTCCAACGATGCGTGCGAGCAGCTCCCCGCTTCGCTTTTTGCCCAATATCCCTGGTGCCAACGGCACAAGCCTGGAAAAAAATGAGGTCCGCAAACGGCTGAGCAGTGAGAACGTCGCCCGATGGGAATACAAGCGCTCGGCGTAACGGCTTGCCGCCCGCAGCAGACCAAGAATTTTCACCAGAGACGTCAGTACAATTAAAGTATAAAGAGGCGGTGCAAACACCGTCTGGGAAATCATATATCCGCTTGCGGAAAAAAGGATGACTCCTGCCAGGCCGGCAATGAATCCGCCGATGATTGCAAGCGCAATATCCTTCCGTTCCTGAATCATCGCTTTTGTTAAAATAGCAAGCTCCTTCATGCGAATCCCCCTTTCCTCCCGGCATCCACCATTTCAGCATATTGAGGCAGACGCGCCAGCAGCTCTTTGTGGCTCCCACTGTCCAGAATGGCTCCGTTATCCATAACTATGATGCGGTTGGCATGCCGGATTGTGTACAAGCGGTGAGCCACAGTAATCATGGTCGCCTTGCTTGCCAGCTCTGCGATTGACTGTTGAAGAATGCGCTCGGTTTGCAAATCCAATCCAACCGTAGGCTCATCGAACAAAATAACAGCAGGCCGTTTCAGGAAAGCCCGTGCCAGTGCAAGCCGTTGCTTTTCTCCCCCTGATAAACCTCTTCCCCCTTCACCGACGAAGGTATCATAACCCTGCTCCAATTCGGCTGCCAAGGCAGCAAGCCCGGCGGCCTCTGCCGCCTGCACAACTTCGGATCTGGTGACATCCCGACCCGACCCAATCGCAATATTGTCGGCAAATGTACCGGAAAAAATATAAGGGTGCTGAGTAATATAACCGACATGATCAAACCATGAGGCCTCCGTGTATTGCGCAAGCGGATACCCATTTACCAGCACCTCTCCCGCTGTCGGCTTCAGCAGCCCGGCAATGAGATGCAGCAATGTTGTTTTCCCGGAGCCGCTTTTTCCGACAATGGCGATATGCTGCCCCGGTTCAAAAGCTAACGAGCTGGCTGAAAGCTTGAAGGAATCTGGAGCATATTGGAATCGCACGTCCTTCATCCCGATGGATAGAGGCATTCGAAGCACGTCTAAATTGGGTCTCTCAGGCTTGTCTGCTTTATCTGCCAGATCAATTTCAATGCTTCCACCTGTTTTCCCTGTACCCGAATCCCCATCCGTTGGCGCTTCTCCTTCCCTTATGCCCGTAAGCATTTCCTCCACTTTACGTACCGCCCCCATACTGGTGCGGCCATTATGGAAAGCAGTTCCGGTGTTTTTTAACAGACTATAATACTCCGGCACAAGCAGCAGGATCAAAAAAGCGGTATGGAACGAAAGCGATTTGAAAACCAGCAGCTGAAGCGCCAGCTCAAGGGCAACAATGCCAATGCTCAGCATTACGATCGATTCGAGCATGAAGGTGTTGGTGAATGCAATCCGTAAAATGCCCATCGTCGCATCCCGGTAGCCGAGACTGCTGCGTTCAATTTCCTGCTGCTGGTGATGAGTCCGGCCAAACAGCTTCAACGAGACGAGCCCTTGCAGGGAACCAAGGAACGTACCGGAAAAATCGGCGAGCTGGGTAAATTTCTCCTCCGATTTGTTCTTCGTTGTAAGCCCCACAAGCACCATAAATATCGGGATAAAGGGAGCGGTTATGAGCATAATCAGACCGGAATTCACATGCTGGCTGAACACAATGGCCAATATCAGAATTGGAATGACCGCAGCTTCTATCATTCGCGGCAAATACTGGCTGAAATAACTGTCTGACTCATCCACGGCATCCAGCGTCACGCTCACCTTTCCGCCCGTTTGCCCGCGAAGTGCCACAGGTACCGAAGCATGGGCCAGCTTTCGCAGCACTGCGGCCCGCATGGCTGTCTTTGCCCGGGCAGCCATGTACAAGCCGATTCGCCCGTTCCCATACGACAGCAGTGTACGCACCGCCATAACTGCAAGCAAAACGCCAAGTACGGCAGCAACGGATGAAAAGGAAGCGCGCTGTACAAAAATTTTCTCGACGGCTTCCGCAAGCAGTGCCGCCTGCGCTGAAATGGCTGCACCGAGCACAAGCGATATGCCAGCCAAGAAAACAAGCGATTTCCTTTGCGCAGCCCGCAGCTCAGAAATAAGTCCCCTTTTCCTCTTCACGCGACTCCCCTCCTTTATATGAATGCTAATGAGATACTACCATAGCAGGAATGCAAACTATTTTTTTCCTTTTACATAATCCGCATCAAACAGGAATAGCTTGAACACAAGAATGAGAGACGGAATCAGCAGGCAAAGGCCGCCGATAAAGGCAATGACAAGCGCAATGCCCATTGACTCTTGCGTAGCCCCGCTCTGAATGGTAATGTACGGGTCCAGAATATAAGGATACTGCCCGATGCCATAAGCAAAAAAGGCGCTGAAAAATTGCAGCATCACACAAATAAAAGCCAAACCATAACGCCGCCCGGTGTACAGCAACCACATTGCGATCATAAAGAAACCAACGGAAAGCGCCAGCAGCCACCATAAATCCATCATGTTCTGAAAATGCCGCTCATTATGCTGACTAAGGTAAATAAACGCTGTTAGCGCAGCAATTATCGTTGGCGTACCCCAGAATAAAGCGTAGGTCCGCACCAGTTTTAGCGCTGGCTGATCGTCCGCCCGGGACGCATAGAAGGTCAGGAACGCACTGCTGATAAACAATACGGATACGATAGCCAGGGCCACAATTATCCATGACAAGGGGCTGCTGATTAGCTTCAAATATTCAAGTGTAACAGCTCCTCCTTCCTCCACGATAAAACCGCCTTCGGACAGCGTCAGTGCAACCGACAGGGAAGCCGGGATCAGCAAGCCTGTAGCCCCATACAAAAACAGATACACGCTGTTTTCTTTGGAGCCGTAATTCTCAAATGCGTAGAAGGAACCGCGAATCGCAAGCAGAATAACAGCAATACTTCCCGGCACCAGCAGCGCAGAACCATAATAATAGGCTGTATCGGGGAAAAATCCGACGATGCCGACGTAGAAAAAAACAAGAAACACATTGGTAATTTCCCAAACTGGCGATAAATAACGGGATATTAAACGATTAATCAGATGGTCCTGCTTCGTCAGACGGGCGTAGAAGGCAAAAAAGCCAGCGCCGTAGTCTATGGAAGCAACAATTAAATAACCGTACAAAAACAGCCAAAGCACCGAGATGCCTATCAACTCATAACTCATACCGGTTCACTCTTTTCCATAGATTGAACATTTTTCTCTTTCACCAGCTTTGCCAGCTCGGCTTCTGCCGGTTTATTACGGAACAAGCGTCTCAGCACAAGGACACACATAACTCCCAGCACGATATATAACAGGAGGAAGAGGAAAAAGAGAATCCTCACATTCGGTGATGAAGTAGCCGCTTCCTCTACGCGCATGTATCCGCGGATAATCCATGGCTGCCGACCGACCTCTGCATAGAACCAGCCCATTTCAACGCCCAAAAATGCCAGCGGTGTACTCACAACAATCGCCCGCAGCAGCCACTTGTTGAGTTCATTGCGTTTCTTCCAAAATAAGAAGAGGAAATACAGCAATGCAACGGCTAAAATTACAAAACCGATTCCGGCCATGAAATCAAACAAATAATGCACCACAAGCGGCGGCCATTCATCAGGGGGAAACTCCTCAAGCCCTTTCACCTCGGCATTGAAATCCCCAAATGCCAGAAAACTGAGAACTTTCGGGAAGTGAAGGGCCCCCATTATCTTATGCTCCGCATTAAGCCAGCCCAGGAAGATCAAATCCGCTCCGCTTTCTGTTTCAAAATGCCATTCCGCTGCCGCCAGCTTCTCCGGCTGATGCTCTGCCAAAAACTTGGCCGATACATCCCCGGCGATCGTGGTCAGCAAGCTGAACACTAGAACAACTCCCATCATGAGCTTCAATGCTTTTTTGTAATATGCGGATGTCCCTTTTCTTAAGATGACGTAGGCAGCGATTCCGGCCAGCAGAGCTGCTCCCGTTAAATAGGCTGACGTTAATACATGGAATACTTTCGAGGGTGTCGCTGCATTAAACATCGCCTGCAGGGGATTAACTGCTGTAAAATGACCGCCTTCCATTACAAACCCGCCGGGCTGATTCATAAATCCGTTCACCGTTGTAATAAATAATGCGGACATGCCTGCCCCGGCAACAACAGGCAACGTCAACAGAAGATGGATATACGGATTGCGGAACCGGTCCCACGTATACATATAAATCCCCAGAAAAATGGCTTCAAAGAAAAATGCAAAAACCTCCATAAATAACGGGAGTGCAATCACATTCCCTGCCAATTGCATAAAGTTGGGCCACACGAGCGCCAGCTGTAAGGCAATCGCCGTTCCTGTCACCACCCCTACGGCTACCGAAATGACAAATCCTCTTGTCCATCTTTTGGCCATGAGTATGTAATGCGGGTCCTTCTTGCGTATACCGACAAATTCTGCAATGGCAATCATTAAGGGTACACCGACGCCAACCGTGGCAAAAATGGAATGAAACGCCAAGGTCATCCCTGTCAGCAATTTACTCCACAACACCGTATCTACAACCACGCTGCACTGCCTCCTTCCAAATCCTGATCATGCATTTATCGGAATTGCCCCCAACCCTGGCAAGCACATCTCGATATTTAAAAATTATAATAACTGAGCAATGTCTCAAAAGGAATTACCCAAGCTTCTATGTTCAAAATAGAATCAAATCTTTCTGACAACTCGGTGAAAGACACAAAAAAGACTCGATCGAGTTATTGCCCACGCATCTGATGTGTGGTATTCAAAGCAAAAAAAGCCGCATTTTATGCAGCTTTCTAAGGGTATAGGAATGTAATCGTTTATAATTTCAGCTATGAATTCGCGGGAATATACATCCTTTGTAACTCCTGCACACCCGGAACAAAGCCAAGATTAAAATAGACTGACTCTGCATCATTGCCTTCCATGACGTACAGCCTTAACAGCGGATAGTTGCCTTTGAGCTCAGACAAGGCTCTTTGGAGCATACGTGTAGCGAGCCCTCTTCCCCTATAAGCGGGCAGGACACCAATACTGTAAACGGCTGCCTGATTGTCTTGCAGGCAAAGACGGCAATTTGCAATCAACTGGCCTGTATCCTTATCATAGACAAGTGTGGATGCTTTGGTTAATATCTCATTTGTATAATTCGGATCTTCATCAGGCATGAAATCTTCAAGAGAGGACTTTTTTCTTCTTACGGCTTCAAAACCTCCTGCAAAGCTATTAAAGTCGCAAAGAGCAATTTCATCTTGATTCACGAACTGCTTGGCACCGATCTCATTAACTATAATTTCAGGATACTTAATGATCAGATTTTCATCCCAGTTAACATTGAAATGCTCTGCGGGGCGCTGCATCCAGCGGCATCTGAACTCATCCGGCCAAAATCCTGCCCTTGCAAACAGATGTACCTGATCGGGAAGAATCTCGAAACTTATTATAGGCTGAGTACGATCCGACCATTCCATTAAAATGTTTTTTAGAAGCTTTAATACCTCGAATGAATCCTGGAACGGGGGAATGAAGAACAAATGATAGATTCTGTTTGGGGCCATCCGCACTCCGCCTATTCTGGTTTTCCCTTGATAAATCCAAAACTCATTTTTTCGCGGAGCGTTAAAGCCCTCCTCCCTAAAAAAGCCAATATAACGCATATTATAATAAACGGAACAATAGATGCCCCACTCTTCAGGCTCTGCCTGTCGAATCAAATATTCGCTTGATAAACCATATTCATGAATATGTTCGGACCAATCCGCTAATTGCATTCGTTATTCCTCCCCATTGTCCCCATCTCCTGCAACCTGCCGGAAATAGACTCGCTTTCCGGAAAAATTGCGGCAGCACAGGTCAGAATGCGAAAAGCATCATCTTCATGGCCGTGCCAGCGTAATGCTTCCGTGATGCGCATAAATTCAAAATCCACTGCATAATACTTGTCTTGCTCCATGCCAGTAATGCGGTGATATTCTTTCATTGCCTGCTCCGCGCCTTGGGATACAGCGATGCTGGCAACTTTGTGGGCCATAGATTGTTTGATATGGCGAATGTCCATACCAAGGATTTGGTCAAGTATTGGATAGGTCACGCTTCCCAGCCATACATAGTCACAATTGGTCATCACAGAAATCGCGATATTGTCATCAGGCAGCAGAATCAGATCACTCAGAAAACCGGTATCCCATCCCGAGTGTGAGAGGATACGGCGACCCTTATATTCGCCCAAAAACCAGCCCAGACCGATTTGTGAATTTTCTTGTCCATATGCAGTAGCCGCATGAGGCTTCCACATTTCATCATAAGTGCCCGGCTGCAAGGCATTAAATCCATCCTTTGCCCTTCCCTGGTTGAGGTGCATCAGCATGTATTGGCACATTTCTTCCACATTGGTATATAGAGTGGAACTCGGTCCATGGAACTGGATTGCATCCCGGACGGTATAAAAATATTGGTTTTCATATAACTGCTCAAAGCTCATTCCGCTAACTTTTGCAATCAAGTCCCCCAAAATCTCGTAGCCTATATTACTGTAAGCAAAACAGGTACCCGGTTCGCTCAAAAGCTTGTAGCGACGAATATTTTTTACATATCGTTCAAGACTTTGCTCGTCGTATTCCGGGCGGTCCCAAGCATAATCTTCTTCATCCGGCATGCCGGAAGTATGATTCAGAAGCTGTCTTACAGTGATATCCTGGTACCGCTTATCCTCCATCTGAAAGTAAGAGAGATATGTCGTAATCGGTGAATCCAGCTTTACTTTTCCACACTCAACCAATTGCATAACGGCCGTAGCAACGAATGTTTTGGAGACGGAGGCTTGATGGAACAGCATGCTGCGGACAGCAGGATCACCAGTCGTTAAATTCGCTGTTCCGTATTCACCAGTAAAGTACACCTGGTTATCCTTCACTATGCCAACGGCTAATGCCGGAAAAGGTCCATTTTTAATAAAATCAGTTATCATTGTGTCAAGTGGAAGATCTTTCTTCTGATATGTATGCATATGTTGTCCTCCAATCAGTCAGCATCATCATTTCATATGTCCACGATATCATTTCCTGTATTCCTATCAAATAGAAAAAATGGTTTGAGTTAAACTCATCCGTAGGATGCCTGGGCACAACAAAAAACCACAAATGAACGTCGTTCATCTGTGGCTCCAAAATCTGCTGAAGAGTCTGTACCGTTAACATACATATGTAGCTGAAAAGGCGTGTGATGTCCTAAACTTTAACCCTCCTCATCATTTTTGTATTCTAAAATATCTCCAGGCTGACAGTCTAATGCCTTACAAATGGCCTCTAAAGTGGAAATCCGGATTGCTTTTGCCTTTCCATTTTTTAATATGGAGAGATTCGCCATTGTAATTCCAACCCTCTCGGATAGTTCGGTTACGCTCATTTTCCTCTTCGCCAACATTACATCAATATTAATTATAATCGCCATGTGATTCACCTCAAACCGTTAAATCATTTTCTGATTTTATATCGATGGCACTTTTTAATAATTTTTGAAGAACAGCAGCAAAAACCGCGATTACGATTGCGGCAAAAACAATGACGAATCCAATTGCCAAAATACCTGGAGCGTCATCCTGATCTGCCATGAAATACAAGAACGGGAGAGCAGCGATGTACAAAGCGCTGATTGCAAGGGCACAGTATTTAATTTTCTTGAGGGCCTTTACAGATAACTCAGAGAAAGCGTTGTTGTTGTCAATATAGCTTAACAGTCTTAAAGCCTGATACAATGCAATGAAAAACGGAATCGCTGCTGCATACATAATGCTAAAAACAGGATATAGCCAGTAAGCCGGAAAATGTTCGGCTGCTTCACCAGCAATCGATGGCAAGCCAAAAATACATAAGGCAAGAACCGGAATGGCTATAAGAAAGACGGTTACCTTTAAAAAGAGTGTTGTACCTCGTTCCATAATGCGCACCTCACTTGATTGTTTATCTATTTGAATGTAACACATTATTTATCGTTTTACAATATATTTTAACTGTTATCTAATATATTTCGATTGTTTTTGAAGTGTCAATATGCTGTGCGCCCGCTACACACATGGAGTCCTTTCGCGTCGCATTTCAGCGACACAAAAGGACTATTGTGACAGTCTGATCAAATGCGATCCAATTGATTTTTAAGACGTTCTTCCTCCTCCTGAATCTTATCCGTAGAGATTCGCTCGAACAAGTGAATGACGTTTTTAATCGCTCTCCCTGCCGGCACTTGAACAGTTTCCCACTTTGGATCATACAGAGAGAGAAATGATCTAACTTTTCCACTTGATTCCGGTATAAAAGGGTCCAGCAGATTTCCCAGGTTGGCGATGATTTGAGTACAAATGAATAAAGTCTGGCCGCAGGCTTTGGGATTTTCCCGGTAAGTCACCCACGGCCGTTCCTCGTCAAAAAATTTGTTCGCCTTTCGGATGAAGACAAAAATGAATTCCAACGCTTCCTTGAACCGACCGCCTTCTATCCGTTCTCCCGAATCACAGTATAGGGCCTCAAATTCCGCTGACCATTCAGAATCAAGGATTCCCTCCGGTACCCGGGAGTCGAAAGATTTTACAATAAAAGCTAGCGTCCGGTTCACGAAATTGCCGAATGCTCCGAGCAGCTCGCCATTGTGGCTGTGTATGAACTCTCTCCATGAAAAGTCGGTATCCCGTTTCTCCGGCCCGTTGGCAATCAGGAAATAGCGTATAGAATCTGACGGATAGCGCTCCATAATATCGGGAACCCACACAGCCCAATTGCGGCTTGTAGAGAACTTTTTGCCCTCCAGTGTCATATACTCGCTGGAAATGATTCGATCAGGCAGATGCAAACCACCGACTGCTGACAAAATAGCAGGCCAAATTAAGGAATGAAACGGGATGTTGTCCTTACCGTGAACATAATAGGCAACAATATCCTCCCCGTTCCCACTTTCCCAAAATGGCTTCCAGTCCTTTCTCTGTTCTTCTGCCCATCGAATGCTTGCCGACAAGTAGCCGCTCACGGCTTCAATCCAGACGTAAATCTTTTTCCCCTCGAAGCCTGCAACCGGAACGTCAACTCCCCAATCCAAATCCCTGGTTACTGCCCGATCCTGGAGTCCTTCATGCAAATACCTTTCGGTCAAATGAAGAGCATTTTCCCGCCAGCCGGCAGCGCTTCTATAATAGTTCTCAAGTTCCCCCTGCAGCTTGGATAAAAGCAAATAGTAATGCTCAGTCGGCCGGTCAATTGGTGTATTCCCACAGAGCTTGCATCTTCTGTCTTTCAGGTCAGAAGGGTCCAGCAGTGTAGAGCAGAAGTCGCATTGGTCTCCGCGTGCTTGCTGGCCACATACAGGGCAGGTTCCCTCTACATAACGGTCAGGGAGATACCTGGCATCTGTTTCACAATAGGTTTGCAGTACATGCCTTGTCTCCAGATATCCGTTTTTCAAAAGTCTCAGGAATAAATCTTGTACGATACGGTGATGTTGTTCTTCATCTGTTCTTGTATACAAATCAAATGTGAAGCCTAATTTGGAAAAGCATTGGACAAACTCATTATGATACTGATCTGCAATTACCTTCGGTTCAACCCCATTTTGTGCAGCCTGAACGGCCACTGGAGTACCGTGGCAATCGCTGCCGGATACGTAGAGCACATGGTCACCTTTTGCCCGATAGTACCGGGCCAGTACATCTCCAGGCAATATGCTCGCCAGTCTGCCCAAATGAAGCGATCCATTGGCATAAGGCCAGGCGCCTCCGATAAAGATATTTGTCATGGTTATGAACCTCCTAGTGTAATTGAAATAAAAACAAAAAAGACCCTCATCCCAAAAGGGACGAGAGTCTATAGCTCACGTGGTACCACCCAGTTTCATCAATGTCTTGCGACATTCACCTCTTCAAGTACGCCGCGGAATGCGGATATACTCTAGCACGATAACGGGTGCAGGTACCCGGCGCAGCCTACTTCCTGATGAGGGTTCGATGCGCGGCTCAGAGACCATATTCACAAGAGATACCTTAACTCCTTTTCACCTGACGGAGCTCTCTGGATAAGTTACCTTCCTGTTACTCTTTCTCTTCCATGCCTTTATTTTATTGTTATTTATTGGATAGTGTAGATTATATAAAATCATTTCAGGAAATGTCAAGTTGTTATGTTATATCTCCTTCCTATCCCGCTAAATATTCGGATTGTAAACTACCATCAAACTTAAACTGGTAATCTTCGTTGATCCGTATATATCCAAGAACGCAATGCTTTCTATCCCTGCGAAAAACACTGGAGTAGTTCTTATTATCTCTATTACCTTCTGCAACTAGAATTTCGTTTTCATCACAAGCTAAAATAATTCCGATATGATCGTGAGCGTGGTCAGATAAAAGCTTCTCATAGATAACGATATCGCCGCGCTCTGGTGTGAAGTCCTCCTGCCCGTCATAGCTGAAAAATTGATTTTCAGGGAGTTGAGCCCACTCCAGCCATGCGCCTACGCCAGCAAACCGGCAAAAACCGTTTGGATAACGAATGGGCAATTTAATCCCTGCTTGCCGGGAACAATGATACACGAAGGCTGCACACCAGCTGCCTCTAATGGCTTGATAGATGCCGGTATCCGGCCAGTACTTGCATATTTCACGATATTGCTCGTCTCCCGGCAAGCCGATAATGTTGCTCCCCGCGAGCTCTTCTGCTATATCCGCCAGCTTACGGCGTTTGTTGCCCAAATGATCAAGCATCCCTGATTTCTCATTCTGACAAACTTCAAATTCGCCTGGAATATCCAACTCAGGGAGCAGTTTTTGCAGTCTTGGTGCATCTGGCCCGGATATGTTCTTGCCCGCTGTCTGAAAGAAGCTTTGCAGTACAATCGCATCTTTTATGATTTCTTCCTCTGGCCCGTGAACTTGATTTCTATCGTCATGATAAAAAATGGCCCGAAGAATGATTATGCGTTCTTCTTCTGAAAAAAGCTGGCTATCCCTTAATAAAGGTCTCACCGCTTCTGCGCTATTAGCGCCTGCAAAATCGGTAATTCCTGTCTTATAGCCATAATACCGGTGAAGCAAGCCAGCGATTGCAGCGAGTTCGGTATTCTGGCCCCTCTTCATTGCAAGCATAGAAGCAAAAGCGGATACCCCGTAAAGATAAATACCCGCTTCTTGTCTTTCAGTAAGGCTATCCATCGTTTGCAGCATTTCATGAACAAGCACTCGAATACTTTCAAGCCTTGTTGCAGCATGATGCTCTAATTTTCTAATCGTATCCATGTCTGCCTCCATCTTTAATTTCATCCGTCAGGTATGAACGGCTAATCATTCAACACTTAATAAAAATACGGGAAATTTTGGAGAAAGTATAGACTTATAATTTTCTGGCGGTTATAATACTATTATGGATGTCAAGGACACCCTTGTTGTATTAAATTATGCCAAAATTAGATATGTACGAAGCTGTAGTGCCAATGGCATTGCAGCTTTTTGTGTTTTTCAAGCGAAACAGCGACAGCCCTGGACACATAAATCAAGTCCTGGACCATCGCTGTTTTCTTCATTTTTCGCCACGTTTCCAGCCTGGGTTACCCATCCCAAACATTGCCACCGTCACTTACTTGAATTCATCGAACCGGTTTATTTCGTTTTATTTACACCGCCCGTTAGAAACGGCAGTATACGATCCGTCAAATTGATAAGAACATGACCATATTCATGCAGAAGATTAATGTTGGCATCAGGCAATATTCTGGATAGTCTCTCGACTGTCTTTATGGAATCGAGCATAACGTCTTTGGCGCCAACGATCAACATTACAGGCATATTCAAGCCACTAAGCTCTTCATCTTTAAAGATAGGCACAGTTTCAGACCGATAATTGAAGTTAGCCGCGATTACTTTCGTATTTTTTATCGCTTCTTCCGGAACCTCCGGGTTGCCATTTACGAGACGTGAAAGCTTATCTCTTCCTTTTTCTCCAAACAGCATATAAGGGATAGCCTTAAAAATAAATGAAGCTCTCTGGGGGCCAATCCCCGAAGGAGAAATGAGCACGATTTTCTCCACTTTCCCAGGGTGCTTCACAGCATAATTTACAGCCATCCAAGCTCCAAGAGAAATGCCAATAAAAGTTGCTTTTTCAAGCTGCAACGCACGAAGAACATCATCCATCCATTCCGAATATGCCGTACTTTTGAGGGAATATTGTTTTTCTTCACTCTTTCCGGGATCGCCGGGGATATCTACGGCAAAAACGCTGTAATGTTTGGAGTACTTTGCAATATCTTTAATCCACATCGTTGCATTTGAACCGGAGCCATGCAATAGAATGAGCGGCGGCAATGAGGGGTCCCCGCTTGCCAGGACATGAGTTGCTCCATAACCCGTGTTCAAAACGAATTCTTCATATGGAACCGTAAATTTTGCTAACAATTGATTATATTGATTTAGAATGGCTGCTTTCCCTGCTTCTGATTTGTACAGCGATTTTTGATGCATGATGTATATCATTCCTTAAAAATTCAAATTTGATATCAATACCATATGTTAAAGATAACATATGGTATTGATAATGTAAATGAATAGAAAGAAAAAAATTACCGGACGCCGGGTGCCCACCAGTTCCATTTGCCAAGCAGCTTCATTAAAGATGGAACCAGAATCATTCTTATTACCGTTGCATCAATAAAGATCGCAATTGCAATGCCGATCCCCAATTGTTTCACGCCAATCACCTCTCCGAATGCAAACGGCACTGTAACTGCGATCATAATGGCGGCTGCCGAACTGATAATCCGGGCAATTGACGCTAGCCCTTCCTGTACTGCATAATCATTATCCCGGGTTTCCTGATAGATCTCGAAGATCCTCGATATCATGAATACTCCGTAATCCATGCTGATTCCAAACACCAGGCCGAAAATAAATACAGGAATCATGATTGCAATGCTGCCCGGTTCGATACCAAACTGCCCCTCCCGAAATATCCAGCTCAAGATACCGAATGATGCCCCCAGGCTCAGAAGATTCATGGCTATCGTTTTTAACGGAATAAGTATGGACCGGAAAGCGATAAACAGCACAATATAATTGGAAACTAAAATAAACAGGAGCACGTACTTGATATTTTGAAAGATAGCATCAAAAACCTCCTGCTGGTATTTCGCTTCTCCCCCTAACAGAAAATGAACGGCGGAAGATGCTGCCTCCCCCTCCCAATGTCTAAGCCAATTTCTAACCTCTTTCGATGACGGTTCTCCCTTTAAAGTGACTTGAATGAGCATTTGATTTCCCTTGACATATTGCTCCATGGCCGGTTCATATTTCATTTCAGAAGGTTGGCGAAGGCTCGAAAAGATAGAATCCACTTTGTCTACATCGGGATCGATCTGTAATTTACGGACAAGGGAATGAATATTCAACAAATCCTCTTTATTCAACGCATCTCTTCTCCCTTGTACAACGATATACACATCAGTCTGGTTTGGAGACACGAATCCTGTCTGATAAGCTTCAAAGGCCTGCCGTGAAGAATAGCCTTGCGGCAGGGAGGTTGCATCCGGTATAGCCAGTTCCATCTTGCTCAAAGGCAGGAGCCAACAGATTAACAATATGGAAGCGAGCGCCCCCATTCGTACAGGCCTTCTCATCACATACAGGGAAACGGTGTGCCAAACGTTCTTTTTCTTCCGGTTATATAATGTTTTATTTTCTGCCAGAATAGCACGCCAAAATAGGAACAAGAGTGACGGAACTAATGTTAAACTTAGCAACACCGAAACCGTTAACACCATCATGGCTCCTAAAGCAATGGAAGAAAACATAGGAAGCGGAATCAGCAGAATTCCCGTTAAACCCAAAAAGACACTAAGTGCTGAGAATAGGACAGCTCTTCCGGCCGTCTGCATCGTGGTCACCAGTGCTTGTGTCGCAGGCTGTTTATGCAGTTCTTCGCGAAAACGGCTGACCAGTACTAACGCAAAATCAATACTAAGTGCAAGTCCCGCCATCGGAATGACATTCAACACAAAATTAGACAACTCGATCTCTTGGCCCAGCCAATACATCATTCCCATTGTACCGCTAACTCCAATCACCCCAATAAATATGGGGATCATAGCGGATACCAGGCCTCCAAAAGCAAGCCAAAGGATAATGAAAGCAGCTGTGATGCCTATCCATTCTGCTTTTTTCAGATCATTTTTACTCGCCTGGTTCACATCTGCCTGAACGACAGCTTTCCCCGTCATATTCACCGAAATTTCATTATGCATCGGCAGTCGTGTTTGCATATCGGCAAGCACAGGGTTCATCTTATGGGATTCTTGTTGAAAAGCAAGCAGCGCATAAGCGAAATTGCCTTTGAGCATCCCTTCCCTTTGCAGCGGTGTTATGATTTCGGTCAGACCGTCCATTCCATGGAGTTGAGATAATGTGTGCAGAATGTAGCGCTGAAATTGTTCCTTAGATATGAAATCTTTTTTTTCAAACACAAGAATTACAGGGTCCTCGGGAAAGTGGAATTCAGAAGAAAGGATCTGTTGGACCTTGGCATAAGATCCATCCGGAAATAAGCCATGATCCTTCAGGACGGTAGACAATTTCGGGGCAGAAAAGCTGAACATGAGGACAAACAAAGTCCAAAACAGGATAATCGTTTTGGGATATCGAAGCGAGATATGAAGAAGATTTGGAAATCTCATCACGATGCTCCTTTTACACTGTTCTGGACACTTATGATCCGCTTTCTTTTAGCCTCGTAGCTTGAACCAGTTTATATGCGAGTTCCGGTGCAAAGTGTGCGGCTCCTAAGAGCAGCCTGGGCAAAAACGGTACGCCGAACAGCCATTGAAGCCTGCGTCCCCATTGTAAGGGACCGTTAAACTGGTGCTGAATCGACCGCGAATACGATTCCTGCCACCCTGCGAGTGTCAGGTTCCCGGATAAAAAACTGTCTGCCAGCGGAGCGCATAATTGGGCTGACCGGAGCGCCATCGACATTCCATCCCCGCACAACGGCGGTAGCATTAGCGAAGCGTCCCCCACTTGAGGAATCAACTCCCAGGAAAGCGGCTTACGGTTCAGCTCGACCGGGGCAACGGCTGCCTGCGTACCGGGAACGGGAATGGCATGAGCCAGCTTTTGAGCCAGCTTCGAATTTCTGCGGCAAGCGGCTTCAATCAGTCCAGAGACAGACTTCCCAGTTTGCTCTAGTGTATTTCGTTTCAGTAGCGCAGCAACATTGACGGAACCATCTTCGACCGGAGATATTCCCAAATAACCGCCATCAAACAAATAAAGCTCAACCACCGGCTCCATATCTATCCCTTTAAAATGAGATTTCACACCGATATATGTAGGCTTCAAGTTGCCTGAAGGACGGTGGCCAGGAAGTCCGGCACGGCAATTCGCGCCCCATGCAGCAATAACAGCCCGCGCTTCGTACGTTTGGGTTTTCTTCCCCTGTTTGGTCTCCACGGTGAATCCTCTACGGCTGGGATATACCGAAGTTACCGTTGTCCCAGTCTTCACATGCACACCGGAGCTGGTTGCCGCTTTATGAAGCGTGGAGTCCAGCGCATACCGGCTCAAGCCCAAAGCAGTGCCCGGCAGCGGAATTTCCAGCGGCGTCCCATGATCGAAGATTAACCGTGCCTTATTGATCAAACGGGGCTGAAGCGATCTCACAGCTTCATGGAGTCCAAACTGCTGCAGCATGCTTTGGGATTCAGGAGAAAGGAACTCTCCGCATACCTTATGCCTGGGAAAATGCTTGCTGTCGATTAGCACGGTCTCCCAACCGCGGTCCGCTAATGATTTTGCCAAACTGCTGCCCGAAATTCCTGCACCGAGAACAGCTACATCTTGAATGTGATTCATCCGATTCAACTCCGATGGTTTGAATTGGCTTTGCTTTTCCGAATGACAACCGCATACCGGAACAAAGGCCTCCAGGCATAGAACAGGCTGGATACCCCCGGAACAGTCTCGAGATTCTTCCAGTCCTCTGATCGAAAGCCTTTGGCAACGGACAGCGGGCCGTCGTTCAAGATATACCGGTTATTGGAGATCAATCGTGTGGTCAGCCATACTGCAGTCCAGGGAATCCAGTGCCGGTGGATGTCATTGACTACGATACCCCATCGGGACGCCTTGAGCATGCTTTCGATAACGCTTGGAAGCTCATGATCAGCAAAATGGTGCAAAAATTGCGTCCCCGTTACCACATCCACATTATTTTCCGGAAGCTCAAATAAATCACTTTGCATCACATGGATTCGCGGCTCGTTATGAAAAAGCTGTCTCGCCTCATCGCAGGCTTCTTCTGTCATGTCGGCCAGCGTAATTTTGAGGTCGATCCGGTTTCGGTCCGCCCATTTCAGGATGTGCCGGTTTACATCTCCGGAACCTGCTCCAATATCCAGGATGGAGAATTGACTTGGCTTGCCTGCCTCCACCCATAAACGCCGCACTCCGTATAAGGTAGGCGAAGCAGCAGCAAAAATCCGGTTGAGCCTGCGAAGATGCTGCAGTGCTTCCCGCAGCTCCAGTTGGCCTGTTGAAAAATCATCCATTAATTCATGCTCTACTGCACGCTGCTTAAGACGATTAAACATAGGCTTTACCCAGAGGCTGATGCTGAATCGTCATGGATGGCAGATACGTGATTTGGATCATCTCACAGGTAAGGCCCGGCCCGAATGCAATGGATACACCGTGGACGGGTCCGGATTCACGCTGTTTAAGCTGCTGTCTCATTTCATGAAGTACAAATAATATCGTAGCAGACGACATATTCCCATAGTTGCGCAGCACGCTGCGGCTGGGGCCCGTTTGTTCATCTGTTAGTCCGAACATGTCTTCAAGTGTATCGATGATCCCCTTGCCGCCGGGATGAATGGCCCATAATTGAGGCTTCTGATCTTCGGTGATCAGGTGTGCAACTTGCTCTGGAATAAATTTGCCTATCATTTTAGGAATGTTTGGGGAAAGGTATAAATCGAATCCATGATTTCCCACCTCCCAAACCATTTCCCCCGCAGAGTCCTGCAGAAGCACAGAATGTTCCTTGCCTAATTGAAAGACGCCATTGTGCCCAGCTCCGACAGTACCGACAATACAGGCTGACGCTCCATCACCGAAAAAGGAAGCGCCGAATAAAGCCTCACGCTCTGTAGACGGCTGAATGTGCAGCGTACATAACTCCACGCAGACGATTAAGATTTTGGCTGCAGGGCTGCCCGATACGATTTGACGTGACATGCAAACAGCTTTAAGGCCCGCAGCACATCCTAAAAAAGTAAGCGGAATACGGTTAACGTTTACAGATAACCCCAAACGCTGCACTAATTCTGTATCCAATCCCGGGAGGAATTGTCCTGTACAACTAACCGTGATCAGATGCGTAATCCCGGATGCATCCACATTCCCGTCCAAGAGGGCTTGTCTCGCAGCATGTAAACCAAGCGGGACAGCCTCCCTCTTATAGACCTTCATTCGATCAGCAGTTGATGGAACTTGCCGATTGGATACCCGGGGGAAATAATGACAAGCGTCAGCAGGCTCCAACAAGTTCGATTCACAGGTATATCTTGTCTCCACTCCACATTGCTTGAATATACGCTTTGCCCAACGCATGGAGTCGGGATGCTCACTTAAAGCTTGGGCTAATCTTTGTGAAGTATCCGTTTGATCCAGGCGATAGTCCGGTACAGCAGTTCCGATTCCGAGGATCGCAGTCAGTTGATTGGCTTGTTCCATCCCTGATATTCAACTCCTTTTACAATCATCTTGGCTTAATTGGACAATCTTTACTTAACTATATCTATTCGTATATTCATATCAATATGATAGGAAACAAAGTGATTTATAGTAACACATCCGCAATATCACGCCGCGGGCTGGGCAAAGCCTCCGCTTCAGGATATCCAATGCGGAAGGTGAACACGCTCTCTTTTCCTGTGTGCCCCAATAATTTGCGATAATCTGAAGCAACTGCCTCTGCCAGCCCCAGCTGTCGCTCACGGTCTATTCTCTCATTAGGCTGGTTCATAGGCTGCATGGCCAAACCGTTGGCTGTCCCCCACAAATGCATCCGTTGCCATAGTCTGCCCGTCTCGATCAACTGCCTGCGGTCTGATGCATCCTGGATCGTAATGCTTCCAAATGCTGAAGCTGTCGGGATCTGTATGTCCTTTGTTGCCCTATACCAATATTGATTGGCGGTCTGCTCCGAGACGGGAATCATCTTGCCAAAAGCACGGATCAAAAAAGAGTTCCCCGTCGCATCCAAAGTTGTACCATCTCTGTGAATCTGTAATTCGTCCCAATTTTGCCGATACCAGCGATGGCTGTCTCTTGCCTGATCCGGATCATTAACTATCGTTTCTGTAGCCATGTCAATAAGCTTGCCAATATTCTCCTTGTCAGCTTTCTCATGCCACCAGATTACCTCAGGATCATGGTTTGCAATTTTAAGGGCACTTAACTTATTTAAAGTTTCCAGGTTGACCTTCTTATCCGTATAAGCGCCCCGATTCGTATGGCGGAGCGGAATGGCTTCATACAATTCAGGATGGGCTCCTTTGCCAGGCTTCATCGTTACGTTCCCCACGTGCACCTCATTAAAGGCCCCATTATAAAGAGATTCATCTAATATGTAGCCATGTGCGGCAGCTGTTATATGCAGATTTTCCAAAAAGCATCCCAAGCTGATATACATCTCTCTATAAAATGGATCCATCGTTCCAATGTTACGGGAGAGGTCTGCATACAAATTGAGTTCATTCTCCTCTACTTTTACTAGCCATGGTTGCGTGTTATGGGCATTGGATGCCAGGATTGAAGGATATATAAAAGACTTGAGCAGACTGTCATCACCAGTTTCCTCTGGCCTCCAGTTTGCCCAGCCTTTATAAGCAGGTCCCTTGCCTGTCGAAAATACCCCTTTGCCAACCGCACCCCATAAACCTCCAGCCGCAAGTAAAATACCCCCGCCCGTCAGTGCTTTCATAAACGTTCTGCGGGACATCTGCTGTTCCGTCTTATGCTCAGGCTTTCCCATTATTGTCCCCTCCTTTTTTCAAATAGGGACGCAAAACAGTCATAAGAACTGCAATGCCTTCATCCATTTGTTCTGTAGTGATCTCTCCTCCATTCATCTCTACAAAGGCAAGCCAGTTATTCGTAATCAGCCAGCACGCAGAGAGCAGCCTTTCCCTCTCTTTCGGGTCTGTAGGTCCTGTCAGGATACCCGCTCTAATAATGTGGGTTGCAAATTGATCCTGATCAATTAATCGCTGTTTTGTGATCGACATGTGGCGGTATTTAAGCTCTTCATCCATTTCAAGCAAAATCACAGCTTCCCGGTAAAAAAAGCGATACTCCCATAACAAACCAAAGTTGTGTTTTAATCTCTCAAAAAAAGATTCCAGCGTAAGCGGTTGATCCTCCGCAAAGTACCATACTTCATCCCATCGAACATACATCTGTTCTAATATGGAATGAATAATCTCCGCTTTATTTTTGTAGTGGTAGTACAAATTTCCCGGACTGATGCCTGCTTCGCGTGCAATATGATTCGTGGATACCTGGGCAGTTCCCTGTTGGTTAAATAAATGTATAGCCGCGGCAAGGATGCGTTCTTTCGTATTCATAAAGCCCTCCAAATCAATTAGAGTAATTGCTCTAATTCTATAGAGTAACATTTTGATTGTCAACAGGCTATTCCTCCACACTTTGGATGAATCAAGACGACTTTCGTTAATTTAACGTAAAAAAGCCCTTAAACAGAGGGCTTTTACATACAGATTCAAGCGAAGTATTCCCTTTACGGGATTCCGCTGCTCCGCCTTCAAAGTCGATCCAGCATGTACCTTCTCTCACCTAACTTGCAACAAGCAGCAATAAAAATAAGCAGCCGCTTCCCGATTAGCGTCGGGAAATGGCTGCAGTTTTATTTATGTTTTTTAATGATCGAATTTAGAGTTTTATGAGACGTCTTTCTTTTTCAATAAATGAACATACCACTTCAATCCTGCATGATGATTGAACAGGCTTACCTTGTCCACAACATCAAAATGCTCATACTGTTCGATTTCTTCAATTTTGCGCTCAATCATTGTATAATCCGGATCTTGCTTATTTTTATGAGAATACAGAGAAGAAATGATTACGCCATCGGGGGTTAAAAACCGGGAATATTCAAGCAACTTCTGTGGGGTGTTTGGTACATACTGTAAAGATTCATTAAAAACAATGACATCGTAGTGCTTCTCAGGGATATATTCATTAATGTCTCCGCAGCGAAAATTTTCGGCCGAAGACTTGGCAGTTGCGATTTTAACGGCCTCATGAGAGAGGTCCACACCCAGATACCCTTCCTTTTCCTTGTCCAATAGCATATCAAATAATATACCCGTGCCGCAGCCCATATCTAGAATTCCTTCACTGGAAAGGAATTTACGGATATATCCGTAAACGACCGAGTATCTGGCATACTCTGTTATGCCGGAAAGATAATCCCACATTTGCGACTGATACTCCTCATCCCATTGCTGCTGCGTGCTTTCGATATAATCGGGTACTTTCATGCTTTCCATTACGATTCCTCCTGTCTGATGGTGAAATGAATTTTTCATGATACCAATGAAATAGAGAAAAGATGGGTTGAAGCATACTGTCGAAGAAAATTGGAAGGTAAATGAAAAAATGGGGTGTTAAGATTATAGTTCTAAATTCTATGATAGATACATAGTCATGCTTTGTCAAATAATGGGTAGATTTGAACGGATATAAAAAGACGCAGTTGCTCGCCTTTGGCGAAACAACCGCGTCTTTTTTTAAGTCAGGACTATCGTGTATTCATAATACGACGAATAATTTCATGCTCCTTCTCATTGTTCAGATTCTCAATTCGTCCGTTCAAAAAGATCGCATCAACCCAACTCCATATTACAGAGCCAATCAGCATAATAACGGATAGCCACAGAAAGAAAAGGGCAGGTCCATCCCCGCTATCTTGCATAATCAATATCATGATAATTACGATTGGGGCAGCACTAGTAAATAACATCCAGGACGCATAAACATAATTTTCAGTGTAAAATCTGTGCGCTCCAAAAAAGGACATGCAGAGCCAAAGTGCCCACGCAGCTTCCTTAGTCTTTCTTAACTTATGCATCTCTGTGTCCAAAATACCTAATTCTTCTAATGTAAATGTACGTTTGTCATGAATATTATCTTTCATATGTCTACCTGATTATACTTGAGCTGCAGCTCTGGAATTAGCTTCAGCACGCTTAATCAGACGGAGTTCTGATATAATTTCATTCTCAATCTGTTCATTAGCGTTCCGAATCATGCCGGACAACAAGAACAAATCAATCAAGGACCAAATTCCCAATAGGCCCAGCGTCAATAACATCAGTACGCCAGTCCCGTATTTTCCAAGATAAAAACGATGTCCCCCAATACCGCCGGTGAAAAACCAAAGCAACCAGGCAACACCGTTTGATTTTTTTCTCTTGCTCATTTCAGATGCAAGCAATTGAAGCTG
This sequence comes from Paenibacillus pinihumi DSM 23905 = JCM 16419, assembly GCF_000422505.1. Taxonomy (GTDB): domain Bacteria; phylum Bacillota; class Bacilli; order Paenibacillales; family Paenibacillaceae; genus Paenibacillus_D; species Paenibacillus_D pinihumi. The sequence continues at coordinate 260,305 of NZ_KE383868.1, forward strand.
CTCTGAGGTTAAATTCTGCTTTTGCAACAAAGATGACATGTTAATAAAAACTCCTTTTTATAAAGTTATCCATATTATACATGCAATAGTTTCCAATAGAAAGGAATATTTTACAAAGTATAAAATGTTCATAAATTCGACAAATAATCCACAAGGTCTGTTCTTATATACCTAATTTCTCTTGCTATTTATCTTATTATTATTCTTTAGAACTATAATATTTTTATCTTTTTCATTCTTAAACTATTTATTTGATCTTAAAAGATTAGTTCTTTAGAATTATCGGTAAAGAAGAGAAAAGTTCTCAATTTCCAGTTAGTAATTTATATATAAACTAAAATTTGATTAATATCAATTTAGTCAGTATGAGATGAGAAGTTCAATCTTTTTATTATATGCCGCGGTTCAGTTATTACCAACAAAAAAACCATAGCTCATGAAATTCATGAGACTATGGCTCCTATGGTTGTGGGCATCTTTTCGATTTCTAATGTCAGCGAAGACATCTTTATATTATGCCGCTCATTTCTTGTTCCAAAATGACATAAACGCACCCGAGAATGAGTTATGCCCCGGCCTCAACAACCCGATTCTTCTGAAATCCATCAATAATCATCCGAATGGAAGCAATTCCGCAGCCGCGTTCTTGCCAATGCTCTGCATCCTTTATACTTTTGAATCCCTGCAAATCAGCATGATTCAAATCAGCCTGCTGCGTGTAAAACTGGAACCGGATAAGAGACTTTTATGATTTCTTGCTGTCCATTCATGCCCAAGATGATAAATGATGACCTGCGCCGCGGCGGTATACACAATCATGTTGTGAATAACACGAAAATCAGGTATGTTAAGGGGATATAACTCTTTTATCTATCATCCAGAGAAATTGGAGGGATCACTTTGTCATTTTCAGTCATTTTTGATATGGACGGTACGCTGTTTCAGACGAATAAAATACTGGAACCGGCGCTTGATGCAACCTTTGATCATTTAAAAAGCTTGAATATGTGGGATCAGCCTGCGCCCATCGAAATCTATCGTCAAATTATGGGAGCGCCGCTGCCTTTTGTCTGGGAACGCTTAATGCCGGATCACTCCGAGACAGACAGACAAGCCACAAATAGTCTGTTCCATGAACATCTGCTGGCCCATATTTCGTCAGGCAAAGGGGATTTATATCCGGGTGTAGAGGAAGTGCTGCAACACCTGGTGGATAAGGGATACCCGATTTATATTGCGAGTAATGGACAAATCGAATATTTGAAGGCAATCATAGATTATTATAAATTGGACCGATGGGTAACGGAAACATTCAGTATTTCGCAAATTGCCTCATTGAGCAAATCAGATCTGGTCCGCTCTATCAAGGATAAATACAAGATTGATAACGGCGCCGTTATTGGAGACCGGTTGTCAGACATTCGGGCAGGACAAGATAACGGATTAATATCGATCGGCTGCAATTTTGATTTTGCGCAAGCGGATGAACTTGCACAGGCTGATGTTGTCATCAACCGCATTGTGGAATTAAAAATCGCCATAAAAGAATTGACCCGCAAATCGTCGTGATTCTCCCCAAGCCAAACGGCCATACAATAAAACAGGAACATCCGGTATGAAGTCTCCGCCATTAGGCAGATCATCTCCGTCAGAATGTTCCTGTTCGTTAATATAGAGCGTGCTGGCTCACATTGCACTTCTTTATCATGCAGTGCTTGAATGGCTCAGTAGCCAGGCTCCAGGTCTTCTTTTATTCCTGTATAGCGGGAAGAATATGGTCTCTGATTAGCGTCCACCTGTCGTGTGGATTCAACATAAACGTTGATGAAACAGCAACGACTAGCTCCTTTTCCGGGATGCAGCAAATGACATGGCCGCCGTCGCCGAGTGCCAGGTATGCCGATACGCCGTCCTCTTGGCGCAGCCACCAGAGATACCCGTAATGATTAGCGTTCATTGTCGTTGATTCGTCAATCCAGCTCTTCGGGATAATAGACTGCATACCCCAGACCCCACGGTTCAGATACAACTGTCCAAACCGCGCCATGTCCCGCGTACAAAGGGTAAGTCCCCATCCGCCTGTGGAATGGCCGCCGGGATCATGAACCCACCCTCTCACGTATTTTCCGAACAAATCCTCGAATCCATAGGATTGCATCTCATAATCCGGAATTTCCCGCATGCCGACCGGCTTGAACAAGTGTTCATTGGCAAATTCACGGGCATTTTTTCCTGTACTCCGGGAAATGATGGCTGACAGCAGATGCGCGCCGGCAGAGGCATATTTAAAGGCTCCGATGTCTCCATCTTCACCAAGCATATCCAGCGCATAGTCCACCCAGTCAGGCTGCATGCACATCTGATCCAGCGGTTCTCGCCAATCCTCAAATGAATAGGGAGCTGTCATCGTAAGAAGATGGCGTATTGTAATTTCATGCTTTTGTTCATTTGCTGCGTCAGGCACATATTCAGGGAAGAAATCCAGTACCTTTTGATCTACATTCGAAATGTATTGCAGATCAATGGCAATGCCAATCAAGGCAGATATCACACTCTTCGTTACGGACGCTACATGATGGACATCATCCGGACCGCAACCGTTATAGTAATTCTCATAAGCGATAGATCCATGTCTCACAATGACAATGCCGTTTATATTGCTATATTCGGAATGGATGACAGCTTCAAGCTCTGCAAGCTTCCCGGCATCCATTCCCAAATTTGCAGATTCAGAGCAATTCAAGCTGATATTCGGCTTCTCGTTACGATTCATTTCGTTCCCCCTATTTCTTCTTTACCGGAAAATAAACCTCGGTTACCATAGCATCAGGATCAGCGGCTTGCCCAGGGTCGGTCATATAGACTTCATAGGGAGATTTCACAAGCGTATATCCTTCATGCTCCACCCATTCCCTCAGCTTTGCATATACCGAGGTCAATCCGGAATACGGCCCCTTGTGTACCGATTTTGCACAAAGGCCACCGGGTAAATCCCTCGTTCCTTTTACGGCCTCCTGAATGGGGATCGCGAACTCCGTATCATTGCCTGAAGGATTGTATTCAGCGCTGTGATAGATCGTCATCGGTGTACCGAGAAGGGTAAGTTTTTCCGTTGCAATCCGGACATAAAGCCTGCTGAAATACAGTCCAAAGCCTTCAGAATAATGATCACGGCTCAAGATCTGGCGAACATATAAGATATTCAGAGGCTCTGTGTCCACAAGCTGCACTTCGATCTGGTCCAGATATGCCATAAGGTGAACACCCTGCTCTACTTTGAAAATATCCTGGCTAATCTGCTGCAGTTTAAAATCCAATGCATTGCGCTGCTCCTCGATTTCCTGCCGCTTGCGGTTCAAAGCAGCATGCAATCGCTCTTCATGTGCATCATCTTTCGTCTCCATAATGTCTTTGATTTCATCCAGAGAAAATTGATAGCCCTTCAAACGATTGATAAAAAGCATGTTCTTAAGCTGATGAATGGAATAATACCGGTAACCATTGTCCGGATTGATATCGTCCGGATGAATCAGGCCAATTTCGTCGTAATAGCGGAGCGTTTTTGCAGATACCTCGCAGATCTTTGAAAATTCCCCAATCGACAGCATGCGTTCACCTCCATTGCTTTGCTCCATTTCACTATACACATTGCCCTAAGGGGAAAGTCAATCCGAAAATATGCGCAGCTTTGCTCGACTTTCTTTTCCTGCTGCTGCACGCCAAACTGTGAAAAAGCCCTCCCATCCCGTTTTAATTCAATGAAAAATGACTGCCCTCCGGTTATAAACCGTTGAGCAGTCATCTTGAAAAATCATTCGCTTATTTTTTCTCCAATACCGCAAAGTAATTGTCTTCGTGATCTGCGAAGTTAAATACTCTGCCTGATGGCATCGTTATGATGTCGCCAACTTTAATATTTTTATTGGACAAATCGTGATGCAAGTCATCCAGGTTGTCCGTAAAGAACATTAATGACGGTGTACCCAAATTTAAACCGGGTGACATTTTCGCCACAAAGTCCTTATTGTGCAGAATGATGCTTGTTTCGGCAGCCTCAGCCGGGGCAACTTCAATCCATCTCATGCCCTGGCCGTTGTTTTCTTCGGAGATTACCTGGAACCCCAGCTTTGTTGTCCAGAAATCCACTGCTGCATCCTGGTCATTCACGTACAGCATCACTTGGCCAAGCTTGCTAATCATAGACCTGTCCACTCCCTTGAATGAATTCATTTCCAGCTCATACCCCTAACTTGTCCAACAAGAAGGGATCTGATACTTTGACAGCTTTTTCACATGTGTTATGAACTCTACAGCCGCTGCCATTCTATTATACGGGATTTGTGTGGATTTATATAGCGGCTTGCTGTGAATGACTGGCCCGTCAGCCTTATCAGGTTTTCCACGCCATAATCTGCTCCCGGAAGTAACGCCCGATCTTTTCCATTTCGTTCCCGCCATCATAGGTTGAATGCCTGTAGCCTTCAACACCTGATTTTTCTTGCTCTATTATCCTCTCCTGTCTTTTAAATTTCCTGCACAAATCAAGCCAATATTGACATTTGATATTGAAATTGTTATTTTTAAAGGGAACGTATATTCGCTTTTGATGGATTTGTACGACGCTGAGGCACTAAGCCTTCTTTCGGGTATGTATGATGAACAATATTTCAGCAGGTTCAGTTTTTAGGAGGAAACAATTGTTGGAGACCAGGTTAGCAAGGGCTTATGAGGCTCCGGAAGTGTTGCGTTTTTTTCAGAGCTATATACATGCCCATACAGAGGGGATCTATAGCATGGAGTTCGTCTGCCCGGATGGAATAAGAGCAGCAGTGTACAGACAACAGATTATTGCTGCTCTGGATAACGGAATTGTAGTTGCGGCGCTGAGGTTTTACATCAAGAAGAACAGAGAAACAGCCTCCCTCTACCAATTTGCTATACAGGAACCATACCGGGGGAAGAGGCTGCTGGCACAGATGCTGGGATTGCTTGAGATACCTCATGTTCTTGCTCAATGCAAGGAAGATTCAATCTTTAATGACTACTACATGAAAACCGGCTGGACACGAATAAAGACGGAGCGAAATTTGACGACCTGGTCATTGGATAATACAAGTAAAAGTATAATGACTACATCCCCTCAGGGTACAAGGCTCCAAGAATGATATCGGCGCATTCATCCGCTGTATACACGCTGGTATCGACAGAGCAGCTGTACATAATGTTTTCAGACATAATTTGATGTTGTTCTTCAGATTGATTTAACCCGCGGTCACCACGCGCAATGTTCCGCTGGCGGCAAATGTCCAAAGGACAATACACCTCGACGATTTCTAACGGATATCCTTCAAAAATGGCTTTTACTTGTTCATAATGAGGCTTCAATTCAGGCCTCTCAACAATTATTCCATCAATAAGAACGGGCTTTCCTTGGTCGGAAAACAGCTTTACCGTCTGGTACATCATCAATATAATTTCACTTAGATATTTCCAGTAGTCCTCATGCAAATATTTATCGCCTATCATTTGTTCAAAAATGTCGTTTGCGGCTACATGAAAAAATTTCTTGGACTGGATTGCATCCACGATTGATGTCTTCCCTGAACTTGTCACTCCATTCAGGAAGATGATTTTTCCTTTTTCCATTTGTCGTATTCTCCTTATCAAATGCATACAAATCACACCTATATGGTGAAATCTGATTTCAGTCTAGCATTGGTGAGCAAACAGGTACCAGATACACTTTATTTTTAATCATTTTTTACAATAACTCTTCTATGCAAAAGCACAAGAAAAGGTACGTCACCCGTCGTGCCCTTCTTGTGCTTGATATCTATTTTTATTAAGTTTTTGCTTCTCTTGAAGCTCTTCCCTACTCATCTGAGTTCCTTGATCATTCCTTACCTGTTTCTCATTCGAATTGCTTCCCTTGCGACTTCACGGTCATCAAAATGGATCGTTCGATCTTTTAAAATTTGATACGTTTCGTGGCCTTTGCCTGCAAGGATGATGATATCTCCCGCCTCTGCCATCTCCACCGCATGAATAATGGCATGTCTACGATCCTCTATCATCATATAAGAGCTGTCAGAGGCTCCATAATCCAATATACCCTGTTCAATATCCGTCAGAATTTGACGGGGCTCTTCGTTGCGGGGGTTATCTGACGTCACAATAACGAAATCGCTATATGCAGCAGCAAGCTTTCCCATCAATGGCCTTTTCGTCCGGTCCCGGTCTCCGCCGCAGCCAAATACCGTAATGACCTTGCGTTTTGCCAATTCATGCAGTGTAGAGAGTGCTTTCTCCAGACCGTCCGGCGTATGGGCATAGTCGGCAAGCACAAGGAAATCCTGCTGCTCATTAATAACCTCCATCCGTCCGGCAACGAATGCAAGACCTGCAATTCCTTGCCGGATAACCTCCAGCGGGATTTGTTCTACAAGTGCTGTGCTGATAGCAGCCAGAGCATTATAAACATTAAATGTGCCTATCATCTGAAGCTCTATCGTGGTGGAACCAGCAAAAGAATGCAAGGTGAAGCTTGTTCCCTTGGCAGTAAGCCGGATGTCTTCTGCCCGTATATCTGCCGTGTTCTTGATTCCATAGGTCACGACTTGCGCTGCGGTAATTCCAGAAAGATAAGCAGATGCCCCATCATCGGCATTTAAAATCGCGAACTTTCGCTTGGACGGTTCGGGCGTGAAAGAATTCCCCAGACCGGAAAAAAGCGTCCCCTTGGCAGCCAGATACTGTTCCATTGTCTGATGGTAGTCCAAGTGATCTTGCGTCAAGTTTGTAAAAACGGCAGTCCGAAAATTACAGCCAAGCACTCTTCCCATATGCAGACCTTGTGATGTTACTTCCATCACGCAATAATCAACCGCTGAATCCTTCATCCTTCTTAGATTGGATTGCAGCCTGTGGGGGCTTTGGGTATTTATATCGGTTTCAAATTGTTCAGAGCCGATCTTTGTGCCGATATTCCCCATTAAGCCAGTGCGATAACCGGCATGCGCAAAAATTGCTTCAATCATATGACTAGTTGTTGTTTTACCGTTGGTTCCTGTAACCCCAATCAGTGGAAGCTCTATGCTTGGGTATCCATAGAATTGTGCCGCAAGAAGTGCTAATGCATAGCGTGCATCCGGTACCTTGATCGTTGGCACATTCGTGTATACATCCTGCTCGACAATCAAAGCGGCTGCGCCGGCTTGAATAGCATCATTAATATAGGGATGACGGTCCTCCTGAAAGCCTGGAATGCCGGGAATACATACGAATAGCTCGCCATGTTTTATATGCTTGGAGTTTGTATGAATCCCTGTAATCTCAATATTCAGATCTCCATGTATTTGGGCAATGGTTAATGGTTTGATAAGCTGACCTAATTTCAAAGCGTCATCCCCTTTATAATTCACTCTTTGTTTTATAGTATTCTATGATATGGGGTGTTTTTCCTTGTTTTTCAAACCACACAACAGTCCTTAGATGCTCAAAATGAGTGAAGCATCGCTATAATACATAAAAAACTTTATGTAAACTAAAAAATCCCGAGAAAAGGCACAATTGATGCACTCTTCTCAGGATTTTCAGTAGTTACTAATCTCTCTCAGCAGATTTGAACCCCAAACCTACTTTCCAGCCAGCATCCTCTTCATATCCTCCACAGAGTCTTTGAAATGGGGATGAAGCCTGAATTCAATCTCCATGTTAACGATTCCTTGATAAGGCGCCAGCCACTCCATTACGTCCTCGTAAGGGATCGAACCCCAGCCTACAGGCAAGTGCAAGTCCCCATACCCGTAAGGGAGATTGCTCATATAAGCTTTGGCATCGTACAAATTTCCGAAGTTGTCGTGGATGTGCAGATGCTTGACATACGGTAATGCCGCCTGGATCGCCTCTTGAAAGTCGTAGCCGTAAGCTATGGATGTCAAATAGCAATGTCCAACATCCAATGTCATGCCGACGTTGTCCAGACCAATGCGGCGGATATGCTGGATGACCGTCTGCGGCTGAATCCCGTAGGTATAATCATTCTTCATGTCATACCATATATTATTTTCAATTCCAATCGAAATGCCCGCTTCTTGCGCCATAACACCCAATTTGCGAAGCTTCGCAGCATCCTCTTCAAGCAGCTGCTTGAACAGCTCTTCCCGCTTCAACTGCCCGTATTGAGGGTAATAATGCTGCACAAGATTTTGATCGGTCAATTCGGCGTAAGAGCTATGGTACACAATCATATCGGCGCCAATAGCCGCAGACAGATCAATTCCTGCTTCGAAGGCGGCATAGTATTCGGCGCCCTTGGTATACGATAACAAATTCAACTCATAGGGCAAATGCATCGTATAGCGAAGCTCGTATTTATCCAGTACCTCGCGCACCTTCTCCAGCCGCTTCGGATGAACGCGTCCCCCGATAACAACATCAAGCCCGTGCATGATCAGTTCGGCGAAGTCGCATCCGGCAGCATCGATGTATCCGAGATGGCGCTCCAATGCCTCCAAATCCCCATTTACCAATTCCGCGTTGAGACTAATCCCAATTCCCCTTGCTTGCATGCATCCGCCTCCCGGCTAATCATTAATGGAGCTTCTTATCCTGCAGCTGCGGACACGACTGTCTCCAGCCGATTCCGCAGATCAATACCCTGCTTATTTCCATTCACCAAGAATGTCCACATAAGCTTCCAGATAATCGTTCACGAGGCTCTTCGCCATCGAATACGAATTAACGAGCGGATGTACCATCAATGCTTTGATTGCAGTTTCTCTGGATTTGTTCAATACAGCTTCAACAGTCAGGCTTTCGAACAGCTTCACGTTTTTCATCAATTGGTAAGCATGCTCCGGGAGCTTCTTCGGTGTCACCGGAATCGCGCCGTTTGCCGTCATCTTGCATGTGATTTCAAGCACATCGTTTTTATCGAAGCCTTCTACATGCTCGCCAGCCGGAATATTGAGCACAATATGCTTCTCAATGCCCTGGTTCATCGCCCTGGCAAAGTCCAGCATAACGCCGGCATAGCCGAGTGTATTTGGCATTTCCAGCTTTTCATCCTCAGACGGCTGATGGATTGGTCCTTTGCTGGTCTCAATTGCCATATAAGAAGACTCACGCTTGTGCATGAAACGCAGGTAGGTTTGAAGTGCCGTTTCAGGATCAGCGTCGATGTCCATTCCTGCCAAGACACGCAGCATTTCTGCATTGTTCGCTTCGACGAACTTGGCACGGGTATCGCCGTTATTAATAATGTTCTGAACGGCTTGCTCACGGTTGTAATAATAGTACAGGTATTCGTTCGGCAGCAGCTTCAGCGTGTTGATCAGTTCCGGATCGAACATTTTGAATTCTTCTACCTTGGCGATAAATTCCTTGTTGGACACGAGCTCAGGCAGCAGCTCCTTGCCTTCATGCACAATGCTGGTAATCCAGGACAGATGGTTGAGGCCGACAAACTCCACATACAGTTCATCCGGATTGGCTCCAATCGCTTCTGCAATTCTGATTTTGGTCGAGCTTGGCGTGTCGCAAATGCCGATTACACGATCGTAGCCGGCAGTATGCAGCGCTTGCGATACGAGTCCTGAAGGATTGGTAAAGTTGAATACCCAAGCATTTGGCGCAATCCGCTTGATTTTTTCACAATAGTCGAGCAGCACAGGAATCGTACGAACTGCCATGGAGAATCCTCCAGGGCCAGTTGTTTCCTGACCGATAACACCATGTTTCAGCGCAATTTGCTCATCGATGACACGGGAGCGGTCATTGCCGACCCGAATCGTCGTAATCACATAATCCGCGCCGACGAGTGCTTCTTCGATGTCGTTGCTAAATTCCAGCTCCATATCAATACCTCTCTGCGCGATGACATGCTTGCACAGCTTGCCGATGATTTCCAGCTTCTCCTGATTGACGTCATACATCACAAATTTCTTAATGCCGATATCTTTTGCCAGCATAGTCAAGCTTTTTGTAAAGAATACTGCGCGAACACCCGCGCCTCCGATTAATACCAGTTTCATTGTAAGTCCTCCTCAAGAAGTTAAATTTGTTAAGTTATATTTGATCAAGAACATAGCGCATCAAGCAAAATTGCTTATGGCGTGCTCTTAGACAAAAATGTGGTCAATTCAGCGATTGTAGGAAATCCGGCACTTCCCCCATGCTTTGTAACCGAAAGCGAGCCGCAGGCGGTGCCATATTGCAGACAGCTTGCAAGATCATCACCCCGCAGATATCCATAGAGAAATCCGGCGTTAAAGGAATCCCCGGCTCCAGTCGTATCTGCTACAGCCATCCGGTATGCAGGATGACCGACGATCTCTCCCCCACGGGCAGCTATCGCTCCCAGTTCTCCAAGCTTAATGACGACAGTTGGCGTATGGGCAGCAAAGGCGGAAAGGGCTGCCCTCACATCAGACTGGTGGGCATAATGAGCGGCCTCGGGCTCATTGGCGAAAAATACATCCACATTTTGAATGAGCTCGAAAATGCCCATATACCATTCGCCTGTTTCATCCCAGCCTGCATCCAGGGATATCGTCACATTATGCTGCTTCGCCTTTCGTACAAAAGCCATGTATTCCTCATGATTGGAGCGGCCATTGTAACCGGTCAAGTGAATATGCCGGACTTGAGAGAGCAATTCCTCTTTAATATCCTTCAAGGAAAACTCTGTGACAGAACCGTCATAAGTTATAAAGCTTCTGTCCGTTTCCGGATTAAATGCAATGCTGATTCCCGTGCTGCGGGTTTTGCTGAATTCAATTTCTGTAGCTGCTCCGTAACGATGCAGTTCATCGATGATGAACCTTCCACAATAGTCGTCACCGACCAGTCCGGTAATAAGCGGACGCATGCCGAGCTTGGCTATGCCCAGCCCGCTAATGGCAGTACCGCCGCCAATGTGGAATGAGATACCCGGAACCCGAATTTCCTGCCCGGGCTCCGGAATGGCATTGCAGCCACTGACGACGATATCAATATTTCCCGCACCGGCAAGCAGGACATCGTATTTTTTTTCAGGTTCCAAAGCTGTTCCCTCCAATCATTCAAATCCTTCAAGTCTGGCAACGTTACCAGAAGTAATTAAAAGGATTTAACAAAATATTAACATTCGATTTCCTGGCAACGTTACCAGACTGAGCGAAAGAAAAGGGGATGACCCTTACAGCAAACTTCTCAAGCTGTCCCTTTCTACGAGCTTATGATGAAGGACGATTTCCTTGACACCCGGAGCATTCCCTTCAATCATCTTAATCAAAATATCCACGCTCATCTCCCCGATTTGTTGGATCGGCTGATGCAGCGAAGTCAGCTTTGGCCGTACCGTCTCCGTAATACCGGAATCATCGAATCCGACGAGCGAAATATCTTCAGGTACGCGCAGCTTATTATCCACAATACAATTCAGTGCGCCAACCGCCATATCGTCACTTACTGCGAAGACAACACTAGGCAACTGCTCCCTTGCAAGAAAAGAACACATAATGTCGTATCCATCCTGCATTTTGAGATTGCCGAACCCGATCCAATCCGGATTCACTGCAATTTCAGCATCTGCAAGTGCCTCCAGATAGCCGGCATATCGATGCTGTCCCGTGGAGATTTCCCGGGTATCTCCGCCAATAAAACCGATGTTGCGGTGGCCGAGGGAGACCAGATGTTTCACTGTGTCATACGCTGCCTGCTTATCGTTAATGTTGACCGAGGGGCAATTGACAGACGCGCTTGGCTTGGCGCTGCAAAATACGACCGGAATCGTAAGCGTACTAAGAAAACGCTCAATTGGCTTGTTCATCATCTCGTGCATAATGATCATGCCGTCTACTTGCATTTCCTTGAACACTTGCAAGTAATTCAATTCCTTATCCAGATTCTCTTTAATATTCCCAACCAGGATGTTATAACGATTCCGGCTGGCCTCTTCCTCAATATAACTGAGCGTGGAGGAAAAGAAGCTGGTCGAAATGTCCGATGCGATGACGCCAATCAAATTGGTCTTCTTGCGCACCAGGCTGCGGGCAATGCTATTCGGAACAAAATCGAGGTCTTCAATCGCTTGCTTGACCGCGGCTCTCACTTCCGGCTTTACATACTTTCCGTTATTCAGCACCCTGGATACTGTTGAAATGGATACTCCTGCTCTCTCGGCTACATCTTTGATATTTACAGGCAACAGGTTTCCCTCCTTTTCTTTAAGTATTTGGTTTGATTAGCTCTTTGCACACTTAATATATCAAAACGTTTTCAGAGTCGTCAACATTTTTTCAAATGATTCGTACATGGATAGAATCCCTAACCGTGGCAGGCAATTTGTCACATTGCCTGCCCTACAATTCTATTCAATGACATGCAAAAATAAAGAGTAATCTATATTCTGGAAATCAAACTGCGTAAATCCGGACGATTGCCAATTCGTTGTGTTCGTGGTCTAAGCGGGGCATCCTGTTGTACAGAACCCGTTTCACGTAAAAGTTCACGCGCCTTGGCAGGAGTTAACCGCGGCTTTCTTTTCGCAAGAAGTATTCCCTGTAAACAGCCTACAACTCCCACTATTATAGGAGATGCGCTGGAGGTCCCGTTAAACTGGTCCGTAAATTGCTGATCTTCTCCACTCCCTCGATGTAAATCGCCATACCCCGTTGTCGTGACTTCTTCTCCCCATCCTTGAACATCTACTATTTGGCCGTAATTGGAAAATCCAAGCCTGGAACGATCTGGCCCGTGAAAACGGCCATGCGTTCTTTCGGGAGGTGCCCCTGCACCTACGACAATAGCTCCTGAATCCCGGTTTTGACGATTAAACGGGTTCCTCCACGAAACAGGGAAGCCTGAGTCTGGCGTATTGTACACAGGATCATCCAAATTTTCGCCACCATTGCCTGCCGCTTCAACAACGATAATTCCTTTTCTGGTAGCAAACTGTATTGCAGCAAAATCATCGGGCCACCATTCAATAGGAATAAAACCCATTTGTCCATTCCCAATATATTTGGGTCCAGGCCGATGGATTTCAATTAATAGAATGTCTCCGCGTCCTAGTAAATTGGCCGCCTGAACAATTGCACGTGCCGTATCCATGTTTCCATCTGCGTCAAAAATTGAAACTGCTCGTACTTGGGCATCCGGGCAAATTCCTGTGACCCCCAGTGAATTTTGATCTCCGCTCACAACTCCCAATACAGCTGTTCCATGATTTCTGTACCTGATGTCAGGTGATGGAAATCCTCCGGCAACGCCACCTTGATTTTGTACAAGATCCTCATGAGTTAATCGCCAAGCACCCTCAATATCAATAATTTGAACCCCGGATCCCCGTCCACCGGGAACTGTCCATGCATAAAAGGCATCAACTCCTTCCGGAGCCGGATGGAGATAGCCTTGTCTTGCCATGAATTCCGGTATGTGGTCCTCCGGTATAGTTTCAGAAGCCCTTGCCAGTTCCGCCTCCGGCTTAATAAATGCAGCCTCTACAGATGAATGTTCCCTAAGGGTTTTCGCTAAAGCATCGAGCTTTTCATCCGGTGCAAGAACTCGATGGAAACGTAAAAGATCAGTAACAACCGACTGATCGGCATCCATCATGATATCTTTGCTCCCTGCCTGCATCTGAAATTGAAATACTGGCTCTATATGTGATTGCTCTACTGCAAGCAAATCCACTATATCTGCCGGTATAATTAAATATCCAGAAATATCCATATCATCCGATAAGTCTGGCTTAGTCATGACAATAAGCTGTTTTCCCATTTTTTATCCCTCCAATTTTCCCGCTTTTTATAATTATAATTGGGGACTCATATTTCTTTTATCTGACTAACCGTATTGATTTAAATCAGGTGGGTGTTTCTGAATGAAATTCTCTAAAATGTCATTTGCGGTCAAATAAAGCAGCCCATTACCTTCTATTGTTTTATCACTTCCCAGCGGGATGGTTCGCTTTACAATTTGCGCATAAAGCTCTGCTTCTGTCAGTTTTCGGTTGAACTGAGAAGTATCTTGACAATAGTTAAGCAACAAAGCAAGCGCCCCTGTAACATGAGGAGCCGCCATGGAGGTACCCGATAAAACTTTGTAAGGGTTATCCTTATCCGGAACCAGATCCAGAGGGAATGTCGATAAGACGTTGACTCCAGGTGCAGTCAAATCAACCTCATTGTTCTGCGTTAAAAAATAAGGAGCCTTCCTCGTGAAATCAACAGCACCCACAGATGTAGATTCATTGTAGCTTGCGGGGTATCTGTATTCTTCACGGCCGCTGTTTCCGGCTGCACATACAACAATGATATCAAGCTCTACGGCTCGTTTAATTGCATCGTGCATGGCACTACTATAGGCGGAGGAAGAAAGTGACATGCTAATTATTTGAACACGGTGTTCAATCGCATAGTCAATTGCCTGCGCAATCCACTCCGCTTTCCCCCGGCCTTTCCGATTGAGTACCTTCAATATTAATAAGCCTGCTTCAGGCGCAACACCTACTACACCTTGATCATTTTTGGTTGCTGCAATTGTTCCGGCTACGTGTGTACCGTGTCCATTGTAATCAATAAACTTTTCAGGATCTCCACTATCATCATCCGTAAAATTCCTGCCGCCTACGATTCGTTCCTTCAAGTCCGGATGTTGAATATCGCAGCCAGTATCCAGAACAGCAATGATAACCCCCCGTCCATACTGGCCCTTTTCCCAGAAGAGAGGGGCTTGAATCATTTGAATTCCTTTTGGTATTTCCCTTATCGGATGTGTGACATCCTCTGCTTTATAAGGCAGCAGCTCGACAGACTTTTCATTGACATTTATAGTGTGCATCCTTCACCCCGTTTCAGTTTTTCTTGCATTAATAGTTTTTACAAAAGAATTACGGGTGCACAGGTTCTCTTCCATCGGCTGCTGCCATTTGCAGGCCTATTGTGTGGTGCTCGTTATGTTCATCTTGAACATCACCGTACAGTGCATTGATTCCTGCAATATCCAGCTCGCTTAAGCCGTTCCGCTGTCCGATTTGAACATCGATTTTTGGAATAATGGTTTGCTCGCCGTTTTTAGAAAAGGCAAAAGCACCATAATGCATAATGGAATTATAATCATAATCTCCAATAGTTCCGGCTTCTAGGAAGGTTGCCTTGTCAAAATTAAACTTTGCTTCATCTTTGATGTTCTCCATTTTGATTTCTACAAACTGATCGCGGTTTGGTGAACTTTGTTCATGATACATTCCAAGTGCATGGCCAATCTCATGAATGGCATTACCTCTCGTGCAGTCGCTGCCCAGTGTAATAAACTGCTCTCCCCCTTGCATTCCCATCGGAGAGGAACAACCTGATCCAGGTATAAAGCGGATGTGGTTGGTTTCTCCGGTATGTGGAACTAATCGGATAATGGTATTTGTATTCCAATGCTCAATGGCCATTAGCACACGTTCGGGCTCAGGAAGCGCAGGATCAATTAAATAGGGAACGATTCCGTCGGGCCAGCGTGCGCCCACTTCCATCACAAACGTAAATTCAGCACCAAAGTCCTCTGTTGTATCCCTTTCCTCCTTGGATCTTATTTCTTCTACTGGTGCAATTACGATGTCTCCTTCCATGATTGCCAGTCCTTCAATTTCTACATACTTAACCTTTTGTGGACCTTTACCTGCGAAATGGATCGTCGCTGTTTTCTCCGCCTTCTGTTCTGCAACTTCCGGGGAGTATAATTCTGTTCCGTGCTGGATACTGCCATGATTTTTACTCATCATGTTGCCTCCTTAACAATTATTTTGTGTAACCAGTATAAATTTCACTGAACTGTTGAAGATTATGCATTCATCACCTTTATTGATGGTATTACTCCATAAAAATGACAGCCTAAAGTAACTTGAGTTTCTTTAGGCTGTCATTAGACAAGCTTTGCTCTTCATATGGCGTCCATGAAAAACGATATGCGGTTGAAAAACTGTTTATTAATATCTAATTCTGATGAGCAGCCTCCGGAGTCGTGATATGTTTGTATGAATCTGTTAACTACTTTGATCCATACAATTGACCGCAGGCAGCGTTAATGTCGGATCCGAATTGGGTTCGCACGGTGACATGAATCCCTTTCGACTTCAAAATTTTAACGAATCGATTCATATTTTCCCGGTCAGATTGCCGATAGCTTTCCGGCGTCTCATCTGTTGTATTGTAGGGGATCAGATTGACGTGATACAGATGCTCCCTCGCTCCCCTTCCCCGTAATAATTCAGCTACTGCCTGCGCATGCTCGGGTGAATCATTGACTCCCCGAAGCATAATATAGGCGATATAGACCTTTCTCCCCGTATGCCGGATATGATCATCCAACGCTGTTAACACATCCTGTAGCGGAAAATGCCGATTGATCGGCATCAGTTGGCTTCGCTGATCGTCAAATGGCGAGTGCAGCGAGAAGGTCAGGTTCACCTGAGGAAACTCCTCCTTTAGCCTTGGCATCCCCGGGAGGATGCCGATCGTAGAAACTGTAATTCTGCGGTGCGACAGCCCGAACAGCTTGGGGTTCGTTAAAATATGGAGCGCATCAAATAAATTCGGGTTGGCAAGAGCCTCCCCCATACCCATAAAAGAAACACTATCCAAGGGATGTCCGTTCAGGTGAAAATACAATAATTGATCGGTAATCTCATCCGCTGTCAGGTTTCTCTTTAACCCGATCGTGCCTGTAGCACAAAAGCTGCAGCCAAATCCGCAGCCGCATTGCGAGGAAATACAATAGGACTCCCATCCGCGCTTATAGCTGAGTCTCACAGCCTCCACACGTTCTGTGCCCGAGACGGCAAACAAAATTTTAGACACTTGATTCGATGTCTTTTCTATTACCGGCTGGACACTCAACACATTATTCCCCAGCTCCTTGATCAAGGCTTCCCGCAATACCTTGGGAATCATCGTCATCTGGTCAAATTCCCCGATTTTTTGCTTGAAAATGGCGTCCATAATTTGCGTATATCTGTAAGCTGGTTGTCTCAAATTGGACACTGTATGCTGAATCTTTTCATATTTGGATTTTGGCTTCATGTTTTTCTCCTTTACAGCTGACGGGAGAAAAACGCCACAGAGCACGGGCTTGAATCCGTGGCGCTTTACATTAACCAAACTATACGATACATAACATCAAGTGATGGCCGTAGGCCCTCACTTCGCGTACTGATCTATAGAAGGATAAAGTTCCGGCAGCCGCTTCCTTTTTTTGTGAACCATGCCAACAAGCCAATGAGATGACAGATCCACATAATCAGCTACAACTTCCATTTCAAACATATCTTTATCCCTTCCTTTCAATCCGCTTCTTTTGTTCGAAGCAGACAATCATATTTTAATTTTTGAATCTGTAACGATGGATTTAAAATTCTACCACTTTGGTCGCTATATTGCTGCAAAACTCTTTGTCATGCTCAACAAACAATATTGTAGGCGAATGCTCCAGCAGCAAATCCTCAATTTGCATGCGGGAGATGACATCAATAAAATTGAGCGGTTCATCCCAAATATGCAAATGTGCACGCTCACAGAGGCTTTTTGCAATCAGTACCTTTTTCTTTTGGCCCCCGCTAAAGGACGATATATCCTTCTCAAACTGCAGCCTGGAGAAATCGAGCTTGCGCAGAATGGCCTTAAACAGGCTTTCGTCGATATCATGGCTTCGTGCATAATCGGTCAGGTTACCCTGCAAGTGGGAGGTATCCTGCGAGACATACGAAATTTTAAGCTGGCTTCCCTTGCGGAATGTCCCCTTATAATCAATCTCCTCGCCACAGATCAGCTTGATAATACTCGATTTTCCCGAGCCGTTCGCTCCTGACAGCACAATGCGGTCCCCCTGCTCAATCGCAAAGCTGATATCCGCGCATACCTTCCGGTCCCCGTAATAAACCGAGACATCATCCAGTTCAACAAGCTGTTGCTTGTGAAATGCAAGCTGGGTAATCTTCAGACTTTCCGAGCTTTCGATATTTTTGAGCAGCCTGGATTTTTCGTCAAGCGCAGACTGCTGCCTTTGTTCAATGGATTTGGAGCGTTTCATCATTTTTGCAGCCTTATGCCCGATGTAGCCCTTGTCAACCTTGGAGCCGGAATTAAGCGTTCCATTTTTGGTCTTTTCCACCTCATGCGACCAGTTATTCGTTCGTTTTGCCGCGTCAGACAAGCGTTTAATATCTTTTTTGAGCCTGTCGTTTTCCGCAAGCTCGAAGTTATCCTGTCTCTCCTTGTTTTCCCGCCATTCCGAGAAATTGCCCTTCTGAACCTCGATATTGGTCTTGTTGATCGACAGAATATGATCGACGCAATGATCCAGGAATGCCCGGTCATGGGAGACGAGAATAAATCCGCTTTTCGAACGCAAATAATGGCTGACCAGTTCTCTGGCCTTCATATCCAGATGGTTGGTAGGCTCATCAATGAGAAGGAAGCTGTTTTCCTTCAGGAACAATGCAGCCAGCATGACCTTTGTTTGTTCCCCGTTCGACAAGGAACTGAAAGGCCGATACAGGACATCATCGGAAACCTTTAGCAATGAAAGCTCCCGCATGAGCTCCCAGAGGACATAGTCCGGGTAGATTTCTTCTACAATATCAATGGTGTTATCATCCTTGTTTCCGATCTGAAAAGGGAAATAATCAAAGCTGACATTCGCAGATATTGTACCGCCGTACTCATACTTTCCGAGCAGCAGATTCAGAAAGGTCGTCTTACCCCTTCCATTTCTTCCAGTAAAGCCTAATTTCCAATCCGTATCCAGCTGAAAGCTGACATTTTCAAATATATTATCGTAGCTGCCGTCATAGGCAAACGTTAAATTCGAAACATTAATTAATGACATTAAATAGGTCCCCCTTGGCTTTGCCGTCCCTAGTCAGACAAACAAAAGCTTCTTTTAGCGTAGAAGTATAAGATATTTTATTACGGAAACTTATACATCTTATATTCCAAAAAAAATGAGCTACAAGAAAGTTACATTCTTGTAGCTCAAATAAATACAATAAACCCAGCTCAATACAGAATTGAGGAACTGGATTTCATATTCGCTTGAGTTAACCAGAATAAGTAACTTTCTTGCATTGGAAATAACAAAACAATTAAATAAGCGATGATTAGTCGCCACTCAAATATGTCTTATTATTTAATACCAATTAGCAAGAAATATCCATTATTCCAGTCAACCCCTGTCATTAAATTACCGTAATCTTACCATATCGTTTTTTAAAATTCAACCTTATAAGTGAAAAAACAGGAATTTTTGAAATAAAAGCAGTTCTAAAAGGGAGCCGCTCCAGTCTGTCTACGTTAAAGTCGCCCAGTAACGCCACGGTGCAACGATATGTGTACCGGAGCGGGTGTTCAGTGTTACGGTCTCAGTTGCCCAAGCCTTGCTCCCGCCCAACCCCATCGGCCCAGAATAACAACTCTTCGTCCTTATTAAAACTGCCAATAAGCTGGAAGCCTAGCGGCAGACCGTTGATTTTCGCAGCAGGGATGCTGATTGCAGGCAAGCCGGCATACGACCAGACAGAGGTCATCCCGGACCATCCTGTACAGTCAAATCCTTTTGGAGCCACTCCTCCTTGCGCAGGAGATACCCATATGTCGATCCCTTGCTGCCTTCTCACCTCCTCCAGCTTCAAACGAAGCTCTAATTGGCCTCTCCGGCTGTGCTCTAACTCGTCAGGCGGAATTTTTTGCCCGGATCGTATAGCATTTTTGACGGAGTCCCCATATAAGTGCCTGTATTCATTGAACCAGTCTTTATGAACCTGGGCCATTTCTGCCTGGACCATTCTCAGCATTGCATCACCCGCAATAAATGAATCCTCCCATGGCATATCCACGCGGCAAATAATATAGCCGGCTTTAGCCAAGGCCAGAAGCTGATGTTCAAAGATTTGCCTTACCTCGTCAAACATAAAGCTCATATAGACGCCATTGGGAACACCAAGTACAGGTTTACGATCGGAATAGAAAGAATGCCAACGGGGAATTAAATGCGAAGCTACATTCTCTAATCCCGCAATATCTTGGGTAAAAAAACCGATGGTATCCATTGAAGGCGATAATTGTATCGTACCATCAATAGGAACGCGCCCGTAACTTGGCTTGAAGCCGACCACCCCGCAAAAAGACGCCGGAGCGATAAGCGAACGAAGCGTTTGTGTCCCAATCGCCAACGGACATATCCCGGCTGCTACAGACGCAGCTGAGCCCGCGCTCGATCCGCCTGGCGTATGCTCAGTATCATGGGGATTACGGGTAGGAATAACGCTATGATAAGCAAATTCTTCTGTGACCGTCTTTCCGGCAAATAAAGCACCTTGGGTCCTAAGAGCAGCTATCAAAGAACCCTCATGCGAAGTGAGAATTTCCGGCGGAAGATTAGACCCCGCACGAGTGGGCAAGCCGTCGACATGGATTAAATCCTTGACTGCGACAGGCAGTCCCCATAAAGGGGGCAACTCTTTCTTACTGTTCAACCCTGCCGATAATTCAGCCGCATCATGTAAAAGACGATCTTTCAGATTTTCTTCGGGAATAAAAGCGCATATTGAGGGTTCTGCTTCCTGATATCGATCTTGAAAACGATTACATTTCATGTCCGGAACTTCTTCCATTTGTTGGTAATCAAATATGGACGCACGATGAAGGTACAATCGAATCTCCTCCAAAAGATAGAATCTTTTCAATAATACACTAACATGAAAAGAGCGCCATACTCCCCCGGATTTATGATGATTTCACGACAATAAAATCACCCGCAGCCTGAAGAGCTGCCTGCTCCATCACTGCGGGTGATTATTCTACTAATCTGAATGCTGTGCGCTAGGATACCGTTCCATTCCACTTGTACGTCATAGCAGATTTTCCTGGAACCGTAACATTAAAGCTCTGGCTTCCCCATTGCACTTTCACGTTGCGGGAGGAGCTTGAGGAGTTGTATGCTACAACAACTTTGGACCCGTCCGGATTGCGGAAGGCAACACTCTTGATTTCAGAGCCTGTATTGCTGTCAATACGGTAGGCTCCCGGCACAACAAATTTGCTGAAGTGTCCGAGCAGGTAGAACTGCTTGTGATACGTCACATTGTTTTCCGGTGCATCATTGCGATTATCGGAATTTCGGATCGTGATCATTCCTTTATTTCCGCTGTTTGGGGACAGCAGCGCCGGACCGTCTCTTTGGTCAAGGGCCGCATTCCAGGTAATAATGGATTTGGACCAGTTTCTCGTAATATTAATGAATTCGTTCATCATATTATCAAAGCCTGAGTGTGTACCGTTCTGAGGATCATTCCAGTTGCCGAAGCCGCCCTCTGTGAACCAAATTTCCTTATCCGGATGATTATTGCGCAAGGACGTCATTTGTGACCCGTTACCGCTGTCATAATGGTGGAAGGCGCTGCCTGAAACATACTGGCCTTTCCCGTTATTTTTCAGGGCGGTAATCACAGAGTTAGGGAAGTTCCAGTCGAGGAAGTTGTGGTCAAAGGCAATAATTTTAGTATTGATGCCTGAATTGCGAAGAGTTGGCCCGAGGTAGTCGCCGATAAATCCAATTTGATCCTGAACGTTCATTCCCATAGACGGATAGTGGGATGGCTCATACAACGGCTCGTTTTGAATCGTTACTGCATAGATTGGAATACCTTCCGCCTGATAAGCTTCAATATACTTTTTGAAGTAGTTAGCATAGGTTCCATAGTGCTCGGCTCTCAGTTTGCCGCCATTCAGGCTGTTGGAATATTTCATCCAGGCCGGGGCGCTCCACGGTGATCCCATTACTTTGATTCTCGGGTTTTTGGCGATTGCTTCCTTCATCATCGGAATAATATAAAATTTATCGCGGTTAATTGTAAACTGGCTTAATGATGTATCGTTTGCCGTATCCGCATACGTATAAGGGAACCAGGCAAAATCCGAGCTTCCGATCGGCTGCCTGAGCATGCTCATTCCAATACCCGTCTGTCCGAACAGCCTTTCCATTACTTCAGCACGCTTGCTGCTGTCCAGCTTGTAATTGAGCAGCCAGGCCGACGAATCTGTCAACGATACCCCGAATCCGTCCATTTGCTGATAGGTGGTTCCTTCATTGACTGTAATCGTGAAGTCCGCACCCCCGGCATTACGGCTGAAATTTTGATCTGCAATCCGATTGAGTCTGGCATTGGGGCTTAACCCTACAGCAGGCTCAGAATAGGGATCAGACGTAGAAATCCATACCTCGGCTTGCTCATTGGCTGCGTAGACGGACAGGGAACTATAGGATGTCCCGGAAATCATTACAGCTGCCAGCAATGCAATTGCGCTTTTTTTCCATCGTTTCACTTCAAAAACGCCCTCTCATTTTGGATTTTTGACAATCAAACTTCCGATTTCTCTCCTCTCTTGCTGCTGCCACCTCCTCTATCCAAGAAGGTTCTGCCTGTCCAAACATAAAATGAAATCGATTTCTTTTTTTATTATATGAAAGCGCTAACAAATATAGTTATACAGGATACTGCCAATAATTGCAATAGGAGTATATAACTATTTTGAAATCGATTTCAATTACAGTTATTTGTTGCAAGAAATGATGATCAATATGTCTGACAAAACTTGTATGTGAATATGTCTAAAGGAGTGTAATCTATGAGAGAGGTGAATGTAAATGTCCAACTTCTATACTGAGGACGGTGACAATCCCTATGTACAGGCGGTTCAAGCATCTCAGCAATCCGCTGCCCCAGCCCAAGTCGCCAATCTGACCTTTTTCCCGGGCTTTGAGCAGCGGTTTATTCACACAAGCGGTGCAACGATCAATACGCTCATTGGAGGAAACGGCCCGCCGCTGCTGTTGCTTCACGGCTTCCCGGAATCACATGTAGCTTGGCATAAGGTAGCCTCTACCCTCGCAGAAAAATATACCGTGGTGCTGACAGATTTGCGGGGATATGGAGATTCCAGCAAACCGCCCGGAGGTCCGGATCATATTGCCTATTCTAAGAGGGAAATGGGACGGGATCAGCTGGAGGTCATGCAGCAGCTCGGATTCAAGAAGTTCCAGGCGGTTGGCCATGACCGCGGCGGCAGAGTGCTGTTCCAGATGATGCTGGATGCGCCGCAAACCGTTGAGCGCGGAGTGGTCATGTCCGTCGCACCGATCAGGGAACTGTTTGCCAATCTCAGCCAAGGCTTTGCGACCGCCTTCTTCTATTGGCTGCTGCAAATTCAGCCTGCTCCTCTCCCTGAGCGAATGATTAATGCCTCACTCGAACTCTATATCAGTACCCTATTGTCTGAAATGAACCAAACAACTGGAGCCGTTACACCAGAAGCATACGCCGAATACCTTCGCGGCTATCGGAATCCCGCCAGCATTCATGCGGTATGCGAGGATTACCGCGCATCTGTAACGATTGACGCTGAGATTGAAAAATCGCTTAACGGGCAAAAAGCAGCGCAGCCGCTCCTGGTGTTGTGGGGGCAGAAGGAAACGATCGGCCTGTATTTTGATGTGCTGGGGATGTGGAAGCAACATGCCAGCCATGTTCAGGGCTACCCGCTGCCATGCGGGCATCTTATTCCGGAGGAAGATCCGCAAGGCCTGCTGCAGGCGCTGGACCAATTTTTACAATAGCAGGAAGCGAAGCCAGCGAGCGGCCTGGGGCCGAAACCTGCAGATTCTTCTCCAGGTCAAAGCCGGGAACAGGTACCAATATCCGGCACCAGACTCAGGTCGCTTCTCACTTGGTCATACAAAATTAGGGTCATCATACAAAACATTATACAAAAACGGATAAGGCCACCTCCCGCCTTATCCGTCCCTATTTGCTTATATTCTAACAGTTTTTGTCGTTTTTACGAACCGGAATGCTCTCTGAAGCGCAGCAGCTATTTGACTCCGTTGGAACAGCAGCAGAAGTGGTGCACGACGTACCCGCCGGATTGGCAGTGGTATTGCGAATGCTGCATACCCCCGTTTCAGGCAATTTGAGTTCAACTCGTTTTGCAGCCTCATAATCCCCTGCCAAATAGGCAACTACAGACCTGACTTGCTCGTAGCCGGTTGTCATCAGGAAGGTTGGAGCACGCCCATAGCTCTTCATTCCAACGATATAGAAGCCTTTATCTATATGGCGCAGCTCATTTTCCCCGTGCGGGCGTACAGTTCCACAGCTATGAACATTGGGGTCAATAAGAGGAGCCAGAGCGGCAACGCTTTCAGTAGCCTGATCCAAGCTCAATCGGAGTTCGCTTAAAAAGGAGATATCCGGCCGGCTGCCTGCATTCACAATCACTCTGTCGATGTCCCTTATATCCAATAAGGATTGATGATGCAAGCCGCTAATCGTCATTTTCTCATCCTGCAGCTTCACTTCACGGATTCTAAATGGAGTGACCACCTCAATCTGCCCTGCATCTACCAAGTGGTGAATTCGGGCCCCGAGCTCTCCCCTTGCAGCAAGCTGATCCTGCTCCTCTCCGCCATACGCATCTTCCACTTTGTTCTTTCGCATGATCCAGACAATTTCTGTTGCCGGGTCAGATTCCTTCAAATCAGCAAGCTCAAGCAGCGTATTGATTGCAGAATGCCCTCCTCCGACAACGGCGGTACGTTTGTTCAAGTAGCGGGACTTATCCTTCCCTCTGAGATCCGGAATGCCGTAGAAGATACGTTCTCCCGCCGAATACTCTTCACTTGTCCACACCCCGCTGGCATACAACGGGTTCGAGTTGCCCCAGGTTCCTGAGGCATCAATGACAGCTCTGGCCTCAAAACGCTTAAGCTCCCCCTTCGCTTCCGCATAGATTTCAAAAGGCAGCAGATCACGATTGGCAGACTTCATCTTGTCGGTATCTTTTTTGCTTACAGCTATAACTTTGGTATTGAGCAAAATCTGAGATTGGATGCCTGGCAACCGGGACAAAGGCAGCAGGTACCGGTCCCGCAATTCCTCCCCTGTTGGCAGCTCATCCGGTTCAGGAGCCTCCCAGCCCCGGGATGACAAAAGCCTTGCAGCAATGGCATCCACGTTATATTGCCACGGCGAGAACAGGCGAACGTGTCCCCACTCCGCAACATGATGACCGATTTGAGAGCCTGACTCAAGAAGAAGAAATTCTATCTGTCTGTCCGCCAAATGTGCGGCAGCGGCAAGGCCGATCGGTCCTGCACCAATAATAACAACTGGCAAATGATCCATTGTTTGTTTGTGTTCTGTTTTATTCATCGTGTTCCTCCAATTTATAATCTAATGAAATATGGCCATAATCATAATTCCCAAGAATACGAGCATGGAGTATGCAGCACGCCGTAGACCTTGCCCCTCTTTTAGAACGAACCAGCTTAGCAGAGAGCCAAAGACAATGCTCAATTCCCGAATCGGTGAAATATAGCTTAGAGGCGCAGTCTTCATGGCTATAAGAAATAAGAAGTAAGATCCGGGAGCAGCCATGGCCCCCAATAGAACAAACCACTTGTTAGTCCGCCATTCCTGTTTTACAGTTCTGCTGCGCAGAGCCGGGATCATCAATGCAGTACAGCCGGCAATATTATAAATTTGCAACAGTGCCACAGGGGACATTACGCTGAGAAGAGACTTGTCGATTAACGTATAACCTGTTATCGCAACACCAACACCTCCTGTAAGTAGTAATAGAAGCTTATCCATGCGATGCTTGAAGATGTCGCTGATCGCAATCAGGCCGGTTACAATTAGACTTAACCCCAGCCAGCCGGGCCACGATAAACGCTCATGATATAAAATGATGCTTGTCAATGGGATCAGCAACGCGGCAGTCCCGCGCATCAACGGATAAACTTGCGACATTTCTCCTCCCTTATACACGTAAGCAAGGAGGAGCAAATACACGCTTTGAAACAAAAAGGAAATGAATATGAATATATAGTTTTGAAAATCGAGTTCGGCTGTCCGCAATTCGGATACCAAGAAGGGCATAAAAGCGATGGTTGCAATGACTTGAATGAGCCACAAAAAGCTAATTTTATGAACGCTTCTTTTGATTAGCAAACTCCATACGGAATGCATGATTGCCGATGCAAGAACAAGCAGAAGTGCGTATGTGTTATTCATGGGTAACCTCTTTAATTACAGAGTCATTATTAATAATTATTTGTAAAATGCAAGTATTAATTTTAAAGTGTGGAGTAATGATTTCATTACCCCATCGGTGTACAGCACATTTTGGATTTGAGCATGCTTGTGTTCAGAAGCTGAATGGAACGTAGAACCGTCTCTTTTTCAAATTCATTCATATGGGAAAAGACATCTTCCAGGTAATCATTCATGATTTTATCAATCGTTGATGAGACAGATTGGCCCTCTTCCGTCAATTGAAGAATATAAACTCTGCGGTCCTCGGGCAAAGCAGTCTTTTTAACTAATTTCTTTTTCGTCAACGTTTGGATTTGTCTGCTGAATGTTGTAATATCCATGCCAATTTCATCTGCAATCTGCTGCATCGAAGGCTCATGCTGCCGGTTAATTTCGTACATGATATGACTCTGGATGGTTGAAATCTCATACTCCCCAATATTGCAGCAGTTTTTATTTAACAGGCCGAAGAGCCTTGCAGTCATTTGGAGCAACTCTCTTGGATTACTTTCCATAGCACGCCCTCCTTCATCTGTTAACCAATATATAATAAAAACTTGCAAAATGCAAGTATAAATTCAATCATACGTTCCAGTCAAAAACGGAACATTCGATAGGCATCTGCATACATATAACTTACAAATATTTCAATTTTAAGGAGCGATCGTTCTGGAACATCAAATTGCATCATCGCATGCCTGTCAAACAAGCACCATCGGATGGCCGCCAAATTACACGCCCAATGCACCCTTTATCCCCACGCCCCCGACACTGGAGACCATTTGTTACCATGCATGGAATTACGTGTGGACACATTCGAACTGGGGGGAATTCTGGATCTATGTCAAACATAAAACACAAGGCAAACCGAACACCGTAACCGGCTGTGTATTATTCGGGGAACCAAGCGGCAGATTGTATTACCAGGAGGTTGAGATAAATCTGTCCTACGTCACCATGTATATTTGTGATTCTACACAAGAATCAAATACATCTGTAGAAGGAGGGAATTTAGAGAAAGTACCGCCACGGGCAAGACATGTCAAGCTATGCCTGTACCTTGTGCCCCTGACGAACAAGTATGAGTATGAAATTACGGAACTGAATATGGAATGCCCGTCCAAGCCGTGGGACGAACGTGTCAAACTCGGTTCCATCGAAATTTTGTATGATCCGCTTATGCCTGAAAAGGGCGAATTTCAATAGCTGTAACCATCCTTTTATTTAGCCCCCATAGATCCCATGGAGAAGTTAAGATTGGACCTGTCATGGTTCATCATTACGCTCCATGGGATTGTTTGTATATATGAAATAAGAACAACACTATAAGCTATTTTGATTTATGGATAATAATGTAATATATGTATGTAAAAACGCTATTTTTGTCGTATCAAAGTGTTGCTACACCCCTTCTTCGAGTCCTCTCTACATAAATTTTCCTCATCTTCTTTTTCTCGATTCTTATTTTTATCCATCTTGACAATTCAATTGCATAAAAAATCCCAATGAAATTGGGGTTATAAAATTTTAACAACCCGTGTCCAAAGTTAACACAAAGTCTATTTCTATTTGTTAGTCTATATGGTATAAATTATATTAAGTTTCACCCATATTTTTGAAGAGCTACTAGAATTAGAGGAGGAGGATTATTGAGAAGACTGTTTGTTTTAAGCTGTGGATTCTATCTGCTTATCGGAATTACAAGTGTCATTTTGGGTCCTTTACTGCCTACGCTGCTGAAGCATTACGGGCGTGATTACAGTGATGGGGGAACGCTATTGTTTTTGCAATTCATCGGCTTTCTGGTTGGCGTTCTTGTGTCTCCGATGATATCCGCCCGGCTCGGCAGAAAGTCCATGCTTCTGATTGCGCTGATCAGTATCACGGCTGCCTGTGCGGTCATTGGCTTTCTGCCTATGTGGATCTGGGTCGTGTGCATGACGATCATCATCGGATTTGGCTCCGGCATGATCGAATCTTCCATTGGGGCATTCACAATTGAGTTCGCCGAACAGGGTAAAGCGGTCGCCATGACCAAGCTGGACGTCTACTTCGGTGTCGGTGCCCTGCTTATCCCGATCGCAGCCAGTCTGTACATCCGCTTTGACGTCTGGCAGTTTACGTTCTTCAGCACTTCAGTGATTACACTTGTACTTATGCTTCTATGGATTACAATGCCGGCTGAGAGCTCTAAGCTTCTCCGCATTCAAAGCATTGAAAGCCCGGAGGCTCCTGCACACAAGAAACGCTATCAGCGCAGACATCTTAGTCTGCTGACTATCTTTGTCTTTTTCTTCTTCATCTACATGGGCCTGGAGCTCGGGCTTATGAATTTTCTTCCGTCCATTCTCATCGAAACTGCTTCTGTCAATGAATCTGTGGCGTCATTAAGTGTGACCATGCTTTGGGTTGCGATGGTTATCGGCCGTCTATTTGTCGGGAAAATCGCAGAGTCCATCCGGTATATCCCATTTCTGCTGTGGAGTACAATAGGCACACTTTTCTTTACGATTGCCATGCTTTTGATCTCCAATGTAATTGCCACCTACCTGCTTATCTTCGCAATTGGAATTTGTATGTGCGGCCTCTTCTCGATCACCCTTGTCTATGCCAACTCTCTCATTCCCGGAATGACCGAACGAACAACCAGCATCCTCATTGCAGCCGGAGGAATTGGCGGAGCCGTCCTGCAGTATGGAATCGGCTGGGGAATGGCAAGATGGCCTGCGAGCAGCGCGATCTGGATTTTAGCAGGTTTTAGCCTTGTATTGCTTCTGGCAATCGGGTTGTCTTACCAATGGAATATGCGGAGCAAAACGTCAGGGAACAGTCTAACCATTTAACCATTTGGAGGGAAGATTATGCAAACAATAACGAAAGACCGGTTCAGATATGGAAAAGGAATCAAGTTAATTGACGATTCAGGTGTAGAGTATATCGATGGCGTATCCGGAACATTTAATCTGTCCTTGGGCTATAATCATCCTCATGTTGTCGAGAAAGTGCAGGAGCAGGTTGGCAAGCTCGCTCACATGTCCTCCACGTTTACCGAGCCTTATGTGAATGAAGTGCTTGCCCATCTGACCGAATATGCGCCCAACGATATCAACGCAGGCTGGATGCGGGATATTACGGGATCAACCGCCAACGAATGCGCCACCAAAATTGCCCAGAAATATACCGGGGCCAGCGACATTATCAGCCTCTTCCTCTCCCACCATGGCCAGACCCAATTTGCGACCGGCATATCCGGCAACGCCTTCCGTCGCAAAAAGTTTCCGAACTCATCTGCTCCCAATTCTCTTCATGTACCTGCTCCCTACTGCTACAGATGCCCATTTAACTCCTCCAGACCCGATTGCGGTTACCAATGCATTGAAGCGATCTCCGATTCTATTGAATATGCAAGCTCTGGCTCCGTTGCCTGCATGATTATTGAGCCGATTCTTGGCAATGGCGGCAATATTATTCCGCCTGAAGGGTATTTCCAGCTTCTGCGCAAGCTGTGTGATGAACATGATATCATTCTCATTGCCGATGAAGTGCAGACCGGAATCGGCCGAACCGGGTATATGTACGCCAGCGAGCTGTTCGATATTAAGCCGGATATTATTACACTAGCCAAGGGATTGGGCGGGATCGGCGTTCCGGTCGCTGCCGTCATCATGCAATCCCGTCTGGATGTTCTGGAGAAGCATGAGCACTCGTTCACATCCGGAAGCAATCTAATTTCGGTTACGGCTGCCAAATCAACATTGGAGGTCGTAACCGAGCCGGGCTTCCTCGATGCTGTCAAATCGAAAGGAGAGATATTAGGTCATTTGCTGGAGGAACTCGCGACGAAATACAGCTGCATTGGCGAAGCCCGGGGCGTGGGATTAATGTGGGGCCTTGAAATTGTCGATTCCGACGATGCTCCAGATGTGGCAAAAGCCAATTCGATTATCGATCGGGCCTTCTCCGATCAGCGCCTAATTTTGCGTGGGTCCCGCTACGGCTTCGGCAACGTGGTGAAGGTACGCCCTTCCCTTACCGCAACCGAAGATGAAATTGTCGAGATTGTCGGCAGACTGGAAACCGTTCTTCGTAACGTCGGCTAAAAAACTTTGAGGAGGTTTTGACTATGCAAGCATTGGTATATAAATCGGCTTGGGATGTTGCGCTGGAGGAAAGGCCTGTTCCCGAGATTACACAGGATCATCAGGTGCTTGTCCGTATCCGGGCAACTGGAGTATGCGGAACGGATCTTGGCATTATAAGCGGAAAATATCATGCGGTATCATCCATTATTCTCGGTCATGAATCAGCCGGTGAAGTCATCAAGATCGGTTCAGCAGTCAGCACCTTGCAGCCCGGAGACCGTGTCGTCATCGATCCGACGTACTACTGTGGACATTGCTCCATGTGCCGGACCGGCAGACAAAACCATTGTACCCATAAAGCCGTCACGGAAACAGGGGTCAGTGCAGATGGAACATTCACCGACTACTACATTACCGAGGACCGCTTTCTCTATAAATTGAAAGATCATGTCACCTATGAGGCAGCGACATTAACCGAGCCACTGAGCTGCATTCTTACTGGCATCAACCAGATTAAGCTGCTGCCCAATTTCAGAGCGATTATCCTCGGGGCCGGACCAATCGGCATTCTCTACAGCTACGCGCTTGCTTCCAAAGGTGTGGCCGGAAGCCTCGTGGATATTTCCAGTGAACGGCTTGCCCTGGCCGAAAGGATAGCCCCTGAACGCTGGGAAGTGCACGGTTCATTTGACTCTGCGGTTCAGGCTGCCAATCCGGATGGCCATCAGGTGGATCTCATTGTGGATACGACAGGTGTCGTCGGTACTCAGGTGCTGTCCAACCTGGCGCATGGCGGCTACTTGATGCTTGTGGGCTTGAGAGACGGAACCAGTTCCTTTAATCCGAAGGAAGTTGTGGACCGCAGCCTGAAAATTATCGGCTCCATTGATTCCCTGGGCACATTCGCAACTGCATTGTATATGATTGAGCAAAACATTGTTCCAGCGCAAAAAATTATTACGCACACGTTCCCTCTGGACCAGTATCAAGAGGCATTTCATGCACTGGGGTGCAATATTGGCGAGCGTACGCTGAATCCTTCTTCCCAAGCCATTAAAGTCATTCTTCAATCCGGCTGAGTTTTTGCAGCACCAGCGGTTCCAACATTCAAACTGTCAAGGAGAGATGAGCATGAAGCTTCAGAATGAAACTGATTGGAAAGAAGCTCCGATAAAAGCGGTCATCTTCGATATGGATGGAGTCCTGATCGACAGTGAGCCAATCTATTTTGAAATTGAACGAAGCTCCTTTAACCATTTCGGTGCAGATGTAACCGAAGAAGAGCATCATACTTTTGTTGGTGTAACGCTGGAATCGATGTGGCAGCAGGTGCTGGGCAAAAAGCCTTTGGACTGCACACTGGAAGACGCCTTAAGCTATCACAAGGGTAATGTCATGACCACGATGTCAGGCTATGAACGTCTGGAGCCTATACCCGATGTCGGGAAGTGGCTGAGCTGGTTGAAGACACAAAATATTCCGCTTGCGGTCGCTTCCTCTTCACCCAAGGCGCTTATTGAGCTCATTATGGATAAAACCGGACTTGGCATATACTTTGATGCTTTCGTCACCGGTGAGGAAGTTGCGCACGGCAAGCCTGCTCCGGATATTTTTCTCCATGCAGCCGGTCTGCTTGGCGTAGAACCTGCTTCCTGTCTCGTAATTGAGGATTCGCGTAATGGTGTGCGGGCTGCCAAAAGTGCAGGCATACGCTGTGTCGGTTACCATAATCCCGGTTCCGGAAATCAGGACTTGTCCCTTGCTGATGAGGTCGTACGCAGCTATGAGCAATTGCTATCCATTCGGGATTCCTTGAGAATTGGCACCCGTTCCGAATTTGCTTTAGAACTGGAAAGCTGATTATATAATAAAAAATGGCTATAAGCTCATGTTCATCATGACAAGAGCTTATAGCCTCTCTGTGAATACCGGTTCAGTCAACTAAAGTTACTACTGTTGAATTAGTGGATATAATCGCACAAGCCGGAATTTAAAGAATTTTTCCATCCTTTGTTGTGCCGTTTCGCTTCTTTCTCTGTAGAAAAGTTGGTGTGATTCAGAATAAGCTCCGTTTGACCTTCCTTATCCAGAAATTGAATCGTGACCAGTGTTTCTTCAGCATCCACTTCATTTACCCAATGCCAGGTAAATGAAAGCTTTTCGTTCGGGACGATTTCCACATAATGACCCTCCAATACGTGAGCGAAGCCATTCGGCGCCTGCATGACAAACCTGTACTTGCCCCCTGGAGAAACGTCCATCTGTTCAATCGTTGTCTTGAATCCTTTTAGCCCCCACCATTGCTCCAACTGCTCTTTGACTATCCAGGCCTGAAAAACCCGTTCCCGGTCAGTACGGTAAATATGGTGGACGGCAAGCAGAAACTTCCCGTTTTGCATCGTTATCATGAATAGCGCCTCCGTTAACGGTCTTTAGAGTTTTGGTTCAGAAATTGCTCAAGGTTATTGAGCTGCTCCGGCCAGAACTTGCTCAAATCCATTAACCATTCTTTAGCGCTATCCACAATGTCAGGGTTCACATTGTAATAACGAAACGTCCCTTCCTTTCTCTTGGAAACAACCCCTGCAGTTTCCAATACTTTGAGATGCTTCGAAATAGCGGGCAATGACATTTCGAATGGTTCAGCCAGGCTCATGACTGTCTTTTCACCATCCGCCAAACGCCGGATGATTTCTCTCCGAGTCGGGTCGGAAAGAACATGAAACACATCATTTAATAATTCATCGTTATATTTAACCATGTGTTTAATTATAAAACGGGTACATTTCACTGTCAAGCTGGCCTGCGCCTGCGAAGACTATTAGTAGACATATCAGAAGCAGCTGGCCATTTGACGGGCTTTTTGAATGGCATTTTCTTTGATCGTCTGCGCTTGTTCCGGAGCAGTTGCTGTGCCCTCCACAAAGATGCCCTCAAAGCTGGGCACTCCGAAGAAATCCATGATGATGCGCAAATACCGGTGTCCCATTTCCCAGTCGGCATTGATGGAGTCTCCTGATAATACACCTCCGCTTGCTTGAATATGAATCGCCTTTTTATCTTGCAGCAAGCCGACTCTGCCTTGACCGGAAACATATTTAAACGTTTTGCCCGCGACACATAAAGCATCCAGATAAGCCTTCATCACAGTGGGAAAAGAAAAATTCCAGATCGGGCTTATAAATACATATTTATCTGCAGCAACAAATTGGTCTACAAGTTCAGTTAGACGTGATAGTTTAATCTTTTCTGTATCTGTCAACTCATTAAAATCTATTCCTGACCCCAATTTCCCCCATGCTGCAAAAATATCGCTATCCAAGTGCGGAATCCCCATTTTGAACAGATCAAGATGAATGACTTCATCCTCCGGATTAGCACTCCGGTACTCCCTTACAAACTCTTGTCCTACTCCCAAGCTGTAAGAAGTCTCTTCATTGCCCGGATTTGCCGTGATATATAATACAGTTGCCATATTGAATTACCTGCCTTGTATAGTTTTTTTGAAGTGCACAAACATGATACTTTTTTTATTCGTTCAACTGATGATGCAAGTTCCTCCCGTCTGTTTTTTAAAAGGGTTCCGCAAATATTTAACATAATGGTTAATTAACCACTTTGTTAAGTATATGTTTGTCTCAAACATCTGTCAACAAAATCTTGACCCTGAAAGTCAAAACTACAAGCATGCATACTTTTTGGAAAAGTCCGGCATGTTAAATAAAAGAAGTTTTGGATATTTAGGCATGCATTGCTTATGGAGACAAGGAGAGGTTAGGATGAGTGAGCTGAACTGGAGCCGCTATTTGACAGAAATGACACTTGCGTTTCATATTCTGTTCGCAACAATCGGAGTGGGCATCCCCATTTTTATATCTATTGCCGAATGGATCGGCATCCGCAAAAAGGATCCCCATTACACCCTTATGGCAAGACGCTGGACGCGGGGATTTGTCATTACGGTTGCAGTTGGCGTTGTAACCGGGACATGCATTGGACTTCAGCTTAGCTTGCTGTGGCCGGAGTTTATGCGTTTTGCAGGAAATGTGATCAGTCTCCCCCTCTTTTTGGAGACCTTTGCATTTTTCTTCGAAGCGATTTTTCTTGGCATCTATCTGTATACCTGGAACAGGTTCTCCAATCCGTATCGGCATTGGCTGCTGACCCTGCCGATTATTATCGGGTCATCGGCATCGGCATTGTTTATTACAATGGTTAATGCTTTTATGAATACGCCACAAGGCTTTACGCTTGAGAATGGAAGGCTGATTAATCTTGACCCTCTGGCAGCCATGTTCAATCCGGCTACGCCCTCCAAGGTAGCGCATGTTTTATCCTCTGCCTATCTGACGTCCGCCTTTATACTCGGCATGATTGCAGCCTTTTCCATGCTGAGAGGACGAAATAACGATTACAATAAAAAATCGATCCGCCTCAATATGATAACCGGACTTATTCTGGCGGCAGCTACGATATTGTTCGGGGATATCTCCGCCAAATTCCTGTTTGAAAAGCAGCCTGAGAAGCTGGCAGCAGCCGAATGGCATTTTGAGACCGGCAGTCAGGCAGCCTTGGTCATTGGAGGCCATTTGGACCCTATTACTCATGAGATCACGGGGGCCATTAAGATCCCTTATGGCCTTAGCCTGCTGGCCTCGCATGATCCGAATGGAGTTGTTGTCGGTTTGAATGATTTCCCGCGGGACGAGTGGCCTCCGCTTTATGTCCATTATTTATTTGATGCCATGGTCGGCATCGGGTTTTACTTGCTGGCCGTGCCTGTTCTGTTTCTGTTAATCAGCAGAGTAAAGCGATGGAATACATACAACCGCTGGATACTGGGAGCTATTCTTGCAGGCGGGCCCTTCTCCCTGCTTGCGATCGAGCTTGGCTGGTTCTACGCCGAAGTCGGCAGACAGCCATGGATTTTAAGAGGTTATATGCGTGTAGCCGAAGCAGCTACGACGAATCCCAATACCCCGATTACGTTCTGGCTGTTCGCCGCGTTGTATCTCCTGTTAGGCATTGTTTGCCTCGTGGTGCTCGGCCGGCTGTTCCGCAATAAGCCGGCTGAGCTGGAGCTTGAAGAACGCCGAATTATTTTGTAAGGAGGAGATGCAGATGACGATTGAGCAGATTGGGATCACGGTTTTATGGATCTTCCTGTACGGCTATTTGATCGTGGCATCCATTGATTTTGGAGCCGGATTTTATGCCTATTACGGCAGGGTTATCGGGATTGAGACTGTGATTGGCCCCGTGATTTCCCGATATTTATCACCGGTATGGGAAGTGACCAATGTATTTCTGGTCTTCTTTTTCGTGGGGATTGTCGGCTTCTTTCCAGAGACGGCTTATTACTACGGAACCGCCCTGCTCATTCCCGGCAGCATTGCGCTGATTCTCCTGGCGATTCGGGGCTCCTTCTATGCTTTTGCCAATTACGGGGCCAGAAAAAGCAACCTGTATCTGTTGGCTTATGGAGCAACTGGACTGTTCATTCCGGCTGCCTTATCGACGGTATTTACCATTTCGGAGGGCGGTTTTTTGACGGTTCACGAAGGCTCCGTTTCTTTGCTTATGGAGGAGTTGTTTTTTAGCGACTATTCATGGGCGGTTGTATTTTTGGCTGTCTCCAGTGTTTTGTTTATCAGCTCGACATTTTTAACGTATTATGCGCATTATGCAGGTGACAAGCGGGCGCTCGAATGGCTGCGGACCTTTGCGATTTGGGGCGGTGTACCTACGATAATTTCCAGCTTGTTCGTCTTTATTGCGCTGCGCAACCATAACCTGGATCATTTCCGGCACACGCTTGATGTATGGTGGATGTTTGCACTTTCACTGGCCAGCTTTATCGTTGCCATCTGGCTGATTTGGCACCGTAAAAATTATGGAACAGCCTTTATCTTGGTCATGCTCCAGTTTGCCTTTGCGTTCTTTGGCTATGGGATATCCCATCTCCCTTACCTGCTCTATCCGTATTTGACGCTTTCAAGCAGTGTCACCAATCCGGTAATGGGACGCGCTTTGGTCATTGCATTTGTGGCAGGACTTGTATTGCTGATTCCGGCATTGGCGCTGCTGCTTCGGTTATTTTTGTTTAACGCGAGTTATGTGAAAGGAGAAACATCATGAATATATTTGACCGTCAGGATAAATGGCTGATGAGGTTATGTTTTGGCATCGCAGTGATTATGCTGTTATCTGCTGTGCGTTATTTCGTCTAAGGAAGGGATGGCGAGGCTGCACCACCCGCAATAGATGAACCTAAAAATAGGCTGCACAGCAACAGAAATCTGCTGCCATACAGCCTGGATCATAAACTAGGCAAAGCGATTAAAATAACTTGAATTCGATTCAATCGACTTACAGCCGATGAGCGGCATGAAGTGTCGGTCCTACGAATTTATTCAGCGGAAAGCCGCCTTCGATCGCCTTCGTAA
The DNA here is from genome assembly GCF_000422505.1 of Paenibacillus pinihumi DSM 23905 = JCM 16419. Classification (GTDB taxonomy): domain Bacteria; phylum Bacillota; class Bacilli; order Paenibacillales; family Paenibacillaceae; genus Paenibacillus_D; species Paenibacillus_D pinihumi. The sequence goes on from NZ_KE383868.1 coordinate 296,955, forward strand.
TGAAGACTTTGCCTTCACGAACAGCATCTTTAACCGATAGTCCTTTTGCCAGCCCTGCTGTAACTGCCGCGGATGTCGTGCAGCCTGCCCCATGCGTATAGGTCGTCTGTACAACATCAGCTTCGTGCCAGTCAAAGGTGCTTCCATCATACAGCAGATCAATAGCCCGGCCTGGCTCAATTACACCGCGGTCCTTGATCAGTACGTGCTTGGCGCCTTGCTCCTGAATAATAGCTGCTGCCTGCTGCATTTGCTCGCGCGAACGGATTGGACCGGTCTTCGCCAGCTGCGAAGCTTCGAACAGGTTAGGTGTTACCAGATCTGCACCCGGAATCAAATATTTAATCATCGCATCCGTATTCTCTGGCTGCAGCACTTCATCTGTACCTTTGCATACCATAACCGGATCAATGACTATGCCTTTTCTTTCAGTCCGCTTCAGGTGGGAAGCCACAAGCTCGATAATATCGGTTGATCCGAGCATTCCGGTCTTCATTGCATCGAAGCCGATGCCGTCCAGCACAGTACGAAGCTGCGCTTCTACAATATGAAGCTCAACAGGATACACCAGATGGTTCCATGTCTCAGGCTCCATAGCTACGATAGTTGTCAGTACAGTCATGCCGTAAACGCCAAGCTCCTGGAAAGTTTTGAGGTCGGCCTGAATGCCAGCCCCGCCGCTCGTGTCCGAACCGGCAATTGTTAATGTTTTTGGAATACTCATGAAGCCTAATTCTCCTTTTTATTGTACATCCTACTGCTAAATAAGCAATTTGTCAAAGTCATAATAGAAAATTTTCTCTAAATATGTATGTTCATATAGGATTATGAGGAATATTAGGACTAGTCTTGCTTTAATTCCCCCGAAGCAGCTTTTTTCTAAACGCCTTTTAAGGCATATTCGTCAATTTGCTTGCCCATTCCTGTCTCACAATTTACATTCCTATTCTAAAATGGGTGCTAACCTGTTTAGCATATGAAAGGACTAAAGCACTATATCATGTAAAAAATTGTCTTCAGTTTTAGGTATTTTGCTGTATAATCGAAAAAAAGAATTACTAATGGGGGTTAATAAGTGCAAAGGATCCATGCAAAGATTTTAAGTTTCCTTATAGTGTTCATACTGTTATTCGGTGTATCTGTCCCTTCAACCATTTATGCTGCACCGGAAGTCAAACAGACCATCTCCATTAAAACTGGAGAAGAGAAAAAAATTAAGCCCTATGAATATATAAATAGTGGCAACAAAACGATGAAAGTTCAAGCCACTGTCAAACTTGACGGTTGGGGTCAGAACTATGAATCTGCAACTAACTTTAGTAATGGCCAGGCAATCGTATATAAAGGTAAAGAGGCCTATTATATTAATACGAAGGGTAAAATCATTAGCAAAGCGACAAATGTGATAAAATGGGAGTATGATGAATAATTGAACCGTTGAAATTACATACACAGGTAGCGGGAAGCGAATCTTTTATGGTTCGCTTCCCTGTTTTTTAGAGATTCATCACTTCAATCTTTCAAGCGGATTGTTTAATGGTTCAAGCCCTTCTTAACTTTGCAGCAAGTATCTCCTATTTCCAATCCTCCACCCGCCACACTGCGGTTATCCATTCCTCATAAAATTCAGGCTCGTGAGATACCAGCAAGATTGTTCCCTTATAACTGGCCAACGCCTTGGCAAGTGCTTCCTTGGCTGGAACGTCCAGGTGATTGGTCGGCTCATCGAGAACGAGCACATTCAAAAAGCGCTCATCATGCGAAACCACGACATAAGCATTCTCATACCGCTTCATGTACGCAATCAGCCACTCAATATGTGCCACATCAAGATAGTTCGTCGGCTCATCCAGAAGCAGAATATCCATATCCTCCGTCCGCTGACTGAGCTTCTCCGCAATATCCATCATGCTGCGTTCAGTCTCATAAAGTGAAGCGAACGCTCCCTGCAGACATTGCAAAATTGTTGTGCCAGGCTGAAGCTCTGAATGCTGGCGCAAATATCCGCACCGGACAGTCGGCAGCCACGCAATACTGCCGGCATCGGGGAGCAGTTCCCCTGCCAGCATCCGCCTTGTATTAAGCCCTGTTTGCTCTCCATCAAAATTTCGACATTGCATCCGTGGTTTGCTATCATGGCGGATTAAGTAATGTAAATGTTAAGGAACAGTTATTAGGACTTAGCCAAGGACTATAAAGCCAGAGTTTCAGCAATTTACTCACCAATGACAGCCAGCGCTGATTAAACAAGCCATCCCCTTTGATTCAAGTCAAGGGAATGGCTTGTTTTTAAATTGTTCTCTTCCGCTATTATAGTGCTCTCGCTGATTGTTCAATTGGAAAACAATCAATTAAAAAAAGGAGCATTGTGCATGTAAATGGTCTCGATCTTCTCATATAATGGACCTGCCTGTTCGGTTCGCTCCTTGAGATCCAGCCACTGCTGATCCTCCGTGAATGCCTTGAAATTATGTTCACGAGAAGCTGCATCAGGGTGCTCCAACACGTAATACAGCCGGTTCTTCGTCTCGTCCGCATCTACCCAAAATTGGGTAACCTTCATCCCGTGCTTGGCAAAAATCTGAATGGTATGATCCCGGAAGCGGTCCAAAATCGTTTGCATTTTTCCGGGTACCACATCATAAATCCGCAATTCATACAGCATCTTCGTCATCCCCTTTACGGAATATTTTTTACCACTGTCCTGCGCTTTGACCGCCATCAACATGAAGAATCTCTCCGGTTACGAATTTCGAAGCCTCCAAATACACAATCGCTTCAATAATATCCTGATTTTCACCCATTCGGCCCACCGGATGCAGTTTGGCCAAAAAGTCATGGGTTTCTACCGGATGCATGGGAGTTTTAATAACTCCCGGGGCAACTGCATTTACACGAATTCCTTTATCGGCATATTCAATCGCAAGCGATCTTGTCGCTGCACTCAGGCCGCCTTTGGTCAAGGCTGCAAGAACGGAAGGTACAGCTTTGATCGGCTGCTCGGCTACACCGCTGGCCGTAATGTTGATGATGTGGCCGGAACCCGCCTTCAGCATCACATCAGCAGCGCGTTGTGTCACATGGAAGAACCCGGCCAGGTTAACGGATAATACCGAATCAAACTCGGCTGCCGAGTAGTCTGTGAATGATTTTGCAATAAAAATGCCCGCATTATTGATGAGTGTGTCCAGGCGTCCGAAGCGTGAAAGAGCTTCAGCTATCAAACGTTCCGCAATTTGAGGATCGGCTATATCCCCTGCAACATACGCCACATGTGCGCCTGTAGGATCGATTTCCTTCGCAGCTTCCGCCAGCAGATTTTCACGTCGTCCATTGATTACGACATTTGCCCCTTGTTTGACCAGTTCAATTGCCGCTGCTTTCCCGATACCGCTGCTTCCACCTGTGATGACGGCCACTTTATCTTGAAAATTCATATCGATTCTCTCCTTTGTTTAGTATATCTATTTTTTCCATTCCTATTTCCAATACCTATCGGCAAACTGATTGCCCCCAGAAAAACGATAATTGCTGCACCAATCAGAGCGGTCATGTAGCTGCTGCTTCCCTCAATCAGTATCCCTGCAACGAGTGGTCCTACGATCTGCCCGAGTCCAAAGCAGGCCGTCAGCAAGCCCACAATTTTGCGGTTATCTTGCGGGTACAGCTCTTTCCCATACGACACGAACAACATCGTAATCCCCATAAATGTTGCACCAAATAAAATCGCCCCTGCGATGATGGAAGCTGTAGAAGGAATCACCACAGGAATTGCAATGCCTGCAGCTTGCAATATCATAGCCGCAGTCAAAGTCCATTTCTTGCCCCACCGGGAAGCGAGCGCAGACCAGCCGATGCAAGAAGGAATTCCGGCAAGCCCGACAAAAATCCAGCTAAGGGCTGCAAAATTAGGGATGGTTGAAACTGTCTTGGCGTATGCTACAAGATAAGTCCCGGTCACAATGTAGCCCAGTCCTTCCAGGCCATAGGCAATGCTCAGACAGATTAGAATGCGGCGGACACCTGCAGGATGAATGCTCTTCGGGGCATCCGGCGCTGCTGTAACTGTACGGCTGTCCCGCAACAAATACCATGCCGCCAATCCCAGAATAAGGCTAATGATTCCGAGTCCCTTCCATACGATGACCCAACTTCCGTCATATGCAAGCAGCGGAACCGCTACTCCGGTCAGCAGTATACCGGCTCCCACCCCGCCGTAAAAAATGCCGGTTTGAAGTGCTGACAGCCGTTCCAGTACAATGCCTGATGCAATCACAAAGACAACCGCACTGGCACAACCGGATAAAAAACGGAGCAGAATCCAGGGCTCAAGGGTATGGAATTCACCCATTCCCCAAGTCGTTGCTATGCTGGCGATCAGGGCTGCGAGCAGCAGCGCGGACCGGTTTTTTACTTGGATCAGCGTAAGCACTAGTGCCCCGATCAGATACCCCAAATAATTGCTTGCTGCCAGATAACCTGCACCTTCGGCAGAGAACAGACTGTGATCCATCATCATCGGGAGGACGGGCGTAAAGGCGAACCTTCCAATTCCCATAGCAACCATGAGAGAAGCTATGCCTCCCAGCAATACAGTCATCGTCCGTCCCTTCATGGCCTTCCTCCTTTCTGTTGTGTGCCCATTGATCATACAACCATTTCTGCTATCATGTATAATACAGAATCATGATGTCGGATATCTAAATAACAGATAGCCAAACATTGCAGGAGGCCAAGATGGATATTCAATTACTGAAAGTGTTCTTCGCTACAGCCCAGGAAGGCAGCATTTCCAAAGCTGCGCAACGTTTGAATTTTGTCCAATCGAACGTTACGCATAAAATCCAACAGCTGGAGGCTGATTTGCAGACACAGCTCTTTTATCGCCACAACAGGGGCATTACACTGACCCCTTCCGGGCAAATTCTGCTCTCGTATGCAGAAAAAATATTGCATGTAACAATGAGGCCAGAGCAGCCGTCGGAGACTCCGCCATCCCCTCGGGGCCGCTCCATATCGGATCTATGGAAACGACCGCTGCAGTTCGGCTGCCGAAGCTGCTTGCCCATTACCATACAACATACCCGGATGTTGAATTGTCTTTGGCCACAGGCCCTACTGAGCAAAGCCTTCAAGCGGTGCTCCATTATGAGCTGAACGGGGCATTCGTAGCCGGTCCTGTGGAGCATCCTGAATTGATTCAGGAAAATGTGATCGACGAGGAACTGGTGATCGTCACTCCGCTCTCGCATTCGTCGGTCAACTCCCTCCATGATGTGAAGCTGTTAAAGCTGCTCGTCTTTAAAACCGGCTGTGCCTACAGAGCCAAATTGCTTCAGCTGCTTCAGGAAGAAGGGCTGTTGCCGATAAAAATGATGGAGTTCGGCTCGCTTGAAACCATTATTGGCTGTGTAGGCGCAGGCCTTGGGATCTCTCTGATGCCCCGTTCCATCGTAGCCGAGGCGGTGCAGCAGGGCAAAATCCGCTGCCATGAATTACAGGATCGGCAAACGATTGTTACAACCGTCTTTATCAGGCGTAAGGATACCTTAATGACACCAGCCTTATCCGCCTTTTTATCCGAAATGCGCACCCATTTCAGTTAGAATACAATTCGCAAAAGAGCTTCCCCCAGTCACCATGACTGTCGGGAAGCCCTTGCTTCACGTTCTATTTGGTTAGACGTATCACCGGAACAGGCTAATTCGTAGCGACTGCCAGTGGCAGTCAACTCCTTGTTCTGAACCTGGTTAAGACGAAACCGCTTGACTTAAAGTATACAAGTAATAACCGTAATCCGTAGGTATGCCGGGAAGGCTATTTTGCCGTAGCATGGCGGTTATGTTGCCGCGATGATAGGTTCCATGATTGACGACATGCTGAATATAATCCTGACAGCTTGCCTGAAATTCTCCGGAAGGATAGATGGCTCCCAAATCCTCATGCTCTGCTATAAACTTGCGGAAACGCACAGCCAGATCATTCATTAGCCCGCCCAGCTCTTCAATACCCTTGCCTTCCGTTTCCGCAACCAGAACATCAATGGATGACTTTAGTCCCTCCACATATTCGGCAGTCATCTCCGTAATCCCGCCTGAAGCGAAAAATGACAGCCAACCTGAATCAATCACATAGATGTGCACCATTGCATCGTAAATCGAAGGAAACACACTGACCATTTCTTGACGGTATACAACCTCCGTGAGCTCTTGCAAATGTTCACAAACTCTACGGTTTGCCCACACATGGTAATCGTACTGCTGAAGCATAAATGTTTTCAAAATCAGCTTCCCCTTTTCTTATAGGGAAAGTACGCAGTTTAGGGGCAACTATGCGCTAATCCCCATTAAAATTTGCCCGAAAAGTACCGTTGTTTTCATCATAAACCCCTCCTGATTTTCACTTAATGCCATTGTAGCATATATGCCCGCAAGAAGGATTGATGTGTGATACATGTGAATTTATTAACTTACCAGCTTCAAGCCAACAGCCGCTCCAAGCACCATCGCAATAAAAAGAATTCTTAATGCATTCCGGGGTTCTCCATAGAAGATCATCCCCAGTATCGCTCCGCCGGATGCGCCGATCCCCGTCCACACAGCATAAGCTGTACCCATTGGGAGGGTTTCCATTGCCCAGGACAAGAAAAGGAAGCTTAGTCCGAACCCGGCGACCAGCATGGCGAAGGCTTGCCAGTTGCGGTCTTTGTATAATTTATTAATCATCAGGACCCCGATCATTTCAAAAACGCCTGCCAGTATCAAAAATACCCAGTTCATTAGCTGCTCACCTCTTTCTTCTTCTCCTTGCTAAGCAATTTCAGACCAATGACGCCTATCAGCAGCAAGCCGATCAATGCAATCTTCGCAGCCTGAACCTCAGCATTGAACAACAGGATTTCTGCCAGCACTGTACCTGCTGTACCCAATCCGACAAACACGGCATATACCGTTCCGACCGGAAGAGTACGCGCAGCCATAATCATTAACGTAAAGCTGATAATAATTGCAATAATTGTGCCGGTCCATTCCAAAAAACTGGTTGCATGCTTCAAGCCAATAACCCAGCCCACCTCAAAAATGGCAGCAATTATTACTGCCGTCCAGGTTTTGTTCATACCTGCCACTCCCCTTCAATACAGTTTTTTATTAGCTTCTCCAGCGGAAATAAAAATAAAAGCCCGGGAAATAGACTGCATGCATGCAGCTATCTCCCAGGCTTTTATCCCTCCGTGGCACAGTCCATTGGACTGCGGGCTTTCTCTCGGACCAGACCGGCAATTGCTTGCTGCGGAACCCTAGAAAGCCTTCATATGCTATTTCACTATATTATACACAATGAAAAAGCGCCGTCAATAACTAATTTTTCCTTTTCACCAAACGATACATGACGATAAAACCAATGATTCCAAGCACGGACATGCCCGCTCCGACGAGGTACATCACTTGCGGACCCATCTCCTGAAACAGCCAGCCGCCGGCAATGCCAGCCACGATTCCGGATAACCCGCCCCAAGTCAGCGCATAGGCTGCCTGGCCGCTTGAACGGAATTCAGCCGGCACTAACATTGAGGTCAACTGGGTGCCGATGTAATAATAACCGCCAAAGGTAAGGCAATGCAGTCCTTGAATCCATACGACCATATACGGATCGGCCACGGCGGACATCAGCAGCCAGCGAAGTGTGAATAAGCCGCTGATGATGATCAAACCTGCAACCATGGTGCTGACATTCCGCTTCAAATAGCGGTCGAGCAGCAAAAAAATCGGAATCTCAAAGATCGACGACAAAAAAGCAGACCAGCCGATTAACGCTTCTTTACCTCCCATTTCCGAAATAAAGATGGCGACGAAGGTCATATTCATCGAGTTGGGCACGGAAATCAGCACGCCAAGCAAAACCAGCATTAAAAAGGCGCGGTTGGTAAATACTTTTCCGTAACCGGAGTTGGAGAATCCCTCTTTCTTTTTGCTCTCTCCCTTGGGCAAGGCTAGCGCAAAGCCAATTGAAACCAGCATAAGCAGGGTATAAACGACCCACAGCCGATTAACCCCGAGAGCGGCCACAGCAGGCCCGCTTCCGACCGCGAGCAGCGCCCATCCTAACGATCCCCACAGCCTGAATGCGCCGAACTTATGGCGTGTTCCCTCAATACTGTTTAAGATCAGACTGTTGGTTTGCGAAAAGAGAGGCATCTGAAAGAAAAAGAACACCAGCATTGCCCCATAAATAAACGGGATGCTTCCGAGCTGGAATACGGCCTGCATGACCAGAAGATTGCCAATCAGCATGAGCAACAGCATACGCTTGATATTGCGCAGCCGGTCGCTCCAGTATCCCCAGAACGGATTGGCCAGCAAAGAGATGAACGGTCCTCCGGCCAGCAGTGCGCCAATCTGGATTTTGGACATGCCGATCCCTTGCAGGTAAAGCGGAAAATAGGTGCTGTATACGGCAATCGCCCCATAGACGAAGAAATTAAAAGCCTTAATCGTGCCTGCCGAGCGTATTTCCGCTTGGGTATCCGCCCGGCTTGGGGGCAATTTCCCTTCCTGTTCCGGTGGCGCAGCTACAGAAGACATGAAGCACAACTCCTTTGCGAATTAGAGGGTAACGGCCTGGGAGACCGACAAAGCATCCACCTCATCAGCCGTCACTTCACGATCCTCTCCATCTGACAAGTAAATCCCTTCACTAATGAGCATCGTTCTGAGCGCAATGCCAGCGGTATCCAGCAGCGGCACCCGCCCCTGCAAGGCAGCGATCCAGTGATGCTGTGAGGAATCATACGCATCTTCATGCTCACGGAGGCGGTGCCAGCGTAAATCCATCAGATCCAGGTTAATCGTACTGTCGATATCCATATCGCTTACCGTTGTATGATACGTAAACGGAACCTTCTCCCCGCCCGGCCCTTCCGACGGCAGCTTAAGTCCGCCTTGCGAGCCAAAAACGGTTCCTCCTTCAAAGCCCCCTGCATGAATGGCCCATGCTTCAATCAGATCGAGTGTCAGACCGCCCTTGAATTTGATCAGGCCGATGCCAAGCTCCTCTACGTTGAATCCGCTCTGCTGTCTGCGGTCCTCCAGCATATCAAGCTCCTGATATACTTTGCCGCTAATTCGCGTTACTTCCGGATTTCCAAGCAAATAAAGCATCTGGGCAATGTGGTATACGCCCATATCCAGCAGCGCACCACCAGCAGCCGTTTCCTTGCGGGTAAAATGAGGGGTGCCGTAGCCGTCTACAAACGGGCGGTTCCTCCGCCGGAATCCGGTTGATCTTGCATGATACAACCTGCCGAGCTTGCCGTCGTCAATGAGTGTCTTGGCCGCTTTTGTTTCCTTGCGGTATAACGTTCCAAGCTGGATATGAAGCATTTTACCCGTTTCATTCGCGGCTTGAACCATCGCTTTGCCGTCTGCATATGAACCGGCAATCGGCTTTTCACAATAGACATGCTTGCCCGCGCGCAATGCTTCAATCGTAACCGGAGCATGAAAGTTGTTGTGCAGACAGACATCTACAGCATCCAGATCGTCTCTTTCCAGCAGCTTGCGAAAATCCGTATACGTATGAGGAATGTTGTAAAGCTCTCCTACCCGCTTGACCTCCTGCTCATAGATATCACAAGCGGCTACGACCTGCGCCCCCGGAATATCCTTATAGCGGTCCAGATGCATTTTGCCGATTTGACCCGTGCCAATAAGTCCAATGCGAATTGGCGCTTGCGCTTGAGTGTTCATACGTATTGACAGCCTCCCGTTCCATTATGAAGTTGCTGGTTCATGCTCAATAATTCCAGTTGCCTATGCCTGCGTATTAAGAAGCCGAATCCGATATAATCTTCTTCACCTTGCTGATAAGAAGCTCCATCTCAAGATACTGGTTGCTTGGAGCATTATGCTCGATCCCCCAATAGCCGTCATACCCCGCTGCCTGTAGTAGCCTGATCTTGCCGGCAGCATCAGGCAAATCGGCCGTACCCGCGTCGAAATGCGTATGCACTACCCATGGGGCAACAAGCGCATCGCCCTCAGCCTGGTCTTCCCTCCATCTGTTGATATGAAGCAATATGCCATAGGACGGATGATCGACGGCTTCCGCAAGCCGTTTCATTTCTCGCGGGAGCAGCGAAGCGCCCATATGATTTTCCGGCCCGATTGTGTAACCATTATCCGCCGCGCGCTGCGCATACTCCTGATAGCGTTTGACAACGCATTCAAATTGTTCCTCGCTCATGGGCTCAGCCTCTTTAAAGGAGCCTCCCGTATCGAGTCTGACCGTCTTTGCGCCGAGAATTTCTGCTGCACGCAGATGTTTGATCGCATTCTCATGGAGCAACTTTCGCATATCCGGGTCCGGGTCCCATATGTGGGCGCCGTCGATGGCGAAATTGACAACCGTCATTTCTTTTTCATCCAGCGCTTCACGAATTTTGCGAATATAGCTTTCATCAGCGAGTGTCATGATTGGACTGGCGCTGCGGTCGATGAAAAATCCGTTCCACAGGTCCACTGTATCCAGCCTGTAGCGGTATTTAACCGCTTCCAAATATCCGAATATGTCCATCTTGCCTTCCAGGTATGTGTTGTTGAACGAATAGCCTCCAATCGAAATCTTCATGCTTATCGCCTCCCTAATGCAAGTATATGGTCTTCTCTCTTGATTATAATGAAAGTTTTTTGACAGGGACAGGTGGTGATTTCTACGATTTAGGGGGACTTTTCTCAGAACCATGTCTAAAATAGATCAAAAATGGTTAATTTTTTAAATTAAAATTTGTATGGTGCGAAAATACAATCGTAATATGGCTGATCAGCAAATCGTAGGAATGACCTTGGATTCCTTTTGCAGACGGAGTAGCGTTTTGGTGCATTTGCGGGAGTTGAGGTAGTGTATTCCAACGGGTCTTTAAAAAGTGCTGTAACTAACTATTATTCAACAGCAGGTACAAGTTATTGGCGTTAGGAAGCTTCCCATATTAGAACAAAAAGGACCCATTAGGTCCTTTTTGTTCTAATGATAATAAAGTATTATCTATATAACATAATATCTACCAGGAGCCAGAATCCGATTCCAAACTCTGTTTCCCGTCTACGCTCTTACAGTAAATCGTGGTGCAGCCATATTCTCCATCAGCACCTCTTAAACAGTGAAATTTAAAAATCCTGAGAATGAGCGAGAAAACAGATGACATTACTTTATATTGGAAGGAATAATTAAAGTGAACAAAATATTAATTAGATATTCTTTATTTGCTATTTTATTCATCGTTATCTTGTTAGGTTCAATATATTTCTTTCAGCAAATTAAATGTCCTGAATTACTAGTGAAGGACACTATTGAAAAATCTATTGGAGGTAAGCTTAATGATTTGGAAATAAGTGAAGAAAGTAAAAATACACTGTACTCTTTCTTTAGTAATATAGCGCCCTCTAATCATATTCAAAGCTCCATAAAGTTGATCAATAAAACGAATAGAGTCAGTGAGTTTTTAATAAGCATTGAACAAATTAATTATACGGATAACAATGATGTGCTCAATGTTATCCATGGTAATATACGAATTGAAATCAATCATTCATCCTTTTTTCAATGTCATATTTCGAATATAGAAATACTAAAAAAATTTGAATGAGATCTTAGTCAAAGGAATCAATGTCCGATCATCACTCATAATGGTAACGCGGAACGAAGCTAAATAGTTAATTCAACGCTTATCTTTGGAATGTATCTTTGGACTCTATATCTGCTTCATTACATGTCAATCAGCACGCCATCCTGCAGCCGCAGCACACGGTCGCACCATTCCAGCATTCGTTCATCATGCGTAACCATAACCGCCGCCTTGCCTTCCTGTTTGACTTCATCGGCAATCATGCTGACGACCTCCCTGCCCCGCTTATAATCCAGGCTGGCAGTCGGCTCATCCGCGAAAAGGATTGCCGGTTTGTTCATCCAGGCTCTGGCAATAGCTACCCGCTGCTTCTCCCCGCCGGACAACTTCTCAGGGTAATGATCCCTTCGCTCCCAGATTCCGAGCCGCTTAAGCAAGTAGGATGCCCGTTCCCGTGACTCTTTCGCATCAAGCTTTGCCAGTTTGGCCACATAGTGCAGTTGCTCTTCCACCTTCAGGTACGGCAGAAGCTGGGCGCTTTGAAACATAAATCCGATCTTTTCCAGCCGCAGCCGGGTCAGCTCCCCCTTGCTTTTGTCCTTGAGCGATTCGCCGTCGATGGCCACTTCGCCGCTTGTGGGGGTAAGCAGCGCTCCTGCGATGGACAAAAAGGTGCTCTTCCCTGAGCCCGATGGACCGAGCACCGCTACGAATTCGCCGCCTTTGACCTCGAGATTGAGCTTGTTCAGAACGGACATTGTAGCTGCACCGTCCCCATAGGTTTTCGTTACCTGCTTCATAATCAGTTTGGCACTCATGCGTTCGCCCTCCCTATCGCTTCCAGTGCATCTACCTTGGCAACCCGTATGACCGACACCAGCGACCCGAGCAAGGACATGCCGATGAACAACAGACTCGTCCCCACGATCGTAAGCGGCTCAAGACGGAATGGCATCGAAGCCGGGAGCGCCATATTCATGCCCAGTACAAGCAGCAGACTTACGGCAAGGCTTCCTGCAGACAGAATCATAACTTGTCCCACTACACTCCAGCCGAGGTAGGACATTTTGGTTCCCATCGCTTTCAGAATACCGAACTGGCTGGTCTTCTGAATGGTGATGACGTAGAAAAATACAGCCAGTACGAAGGCAGCAATGACAAACAGAAATACAATCATCATCATCAGCGAGCCCTGCTCCTCGGAGTATCCCGGAATGCTGGAGACTGCTTGCTGCCTGGTTATCACTTCGGCATGATTAAGCTTCCCTGACAGTTCTGCTGCCTGCTCGGCAGTGATATGGAGTGCAATCACATTAAAGGAAGCCGCCGCCCCCTGGCCGCCCGCTGTCCCCTGTCGAAATTCAAGCCAATCCTGCGGATTCATATAGACCACCGGCGTATGGCTGAATGAGCTGTTTTTCACAAAACCGGCGATCTGAAAGCTCTTCCCTGTTGACTGGTCTGTAATGAAACTGCCAATTTTCACGCCTAAGCGCTCCAGCTTCTCATCGGCAATTACCTGTCCTTTTGTCTCGTTTGTGATTCGCTCACCTTTCACACCTGAAGGAGCAAGCAGGCCATTCATATCGACTGCAAAAAAGGTAACATCCGCTTTTAATCCTTTATCTCCTGCCGCTCCGGCATCTGCGGTAATCGTGCTCATTTGCAGAGACAGCGGCGTAGCACCTTCTTCTCCTGCAACGGATCTGGCCACCTTCAGCTCCTGTTCCCCCAGCATGGATCTTCTGAAAATATGTCCGGCATCCTCCTGGACCGCGAAATAGCCGGCAGGCATATTCTCGACGGCAGAAATATTCGCATTGGCCAGCCCTTTGGCCAGTCCGGTTACGAACAGCACCAAAAAGGAGACCAGGAGCATAATAACCAGAATAAGCATATATCTGGCTTTCGCATGCCGCATTTCCCGTAAAGCTAAAAACATACATCATCTCCCCTTCCACATCTGTATGGCTTTAGTTTAGGAAGCGAAAATGAACGGAAAATGAATTTTAGATTACAATCCCGGCACTCAATCTCTCCGCCCATAAGCAGCAGGTCCGCAGCAACCATATCGCCGGCAGAGGCTGCATGGTGTGCTAATATCAAACCCCGGCACAATTTATCCGTGAATATAAGAGGTTTACAGACTGTCGCCATTGATATTCGCTTGATTCCGGAGGGGAATTAATGGTATCTATAGAAATGTATGAATTGTTCTTGGGGGCGGTTATTCATGAGAATCGGCAGAAGTGTACGCATGATGACAGATACAAATCGGGCTAATCCTTTTACGGAAGATGCAACAAAACGGCGTTTTATGATCAGCATTTATTATCCGTCTGTGGATTCAGCCAGCTTGGATCACGAACCTGTATATCCCGAATTGTTTGATCCCGGCTTGGAGATTGCGGCTGAATTTTTTAAAAATATGGGCGTTGATTTCTCCTATTTGAACACTTTAAAGACAAACGTCCATTTAAATGCCAGAATAGCAAGTGAAGCTCTGTACCCGGTCATTATTTATTCACCTGCATTTGGCATAGAAAGAGATATGTATTGGTTTAATGTTTCCAATCTTGTGATAAATGGATTTATTGTGCTGACTGTCGGAGCAACTTTTGATTCGGTATTTACCGTTTTTCCTGATGGCGGACATGCACCCCAACTAAAGCCGCTGGCTGATCTGCAAAACGATGATTTCGTGGAGTGGGATAAGTTAACAGACGTCAGAACCCGGGATATCCATTATGTCCTGCATGCTTTGAACGAACTAAATACCACCGACCCGCTGCTGCAAAATAAATTGGATGTACAGAGAATTGGTCTAATCGGACATTCCTTGGGCGGGGCGGCAGTATTCAGATCCTTAAACAATAACGGGCTTATTAAAGCAGGAATTTTAGCAGATCCAAGCCTTCATCTTCTGGGTTCCGGTATTTCACGGGTTACTACGCCTGTGATGCTTATGCGGCAGCACTCCTCCACTTATGAGATGCTAATAAATGACGGCTGGAATGAAGTCATGGCTCGTAGAACAATGGAAGGCCAGCAGTATTTGGCTCGTGTTCTGGAGGGTTACAAATCCTTTATTAAGGTCAATGGAGCTAATCATATTACTTTCAGTGATGTTCCGATTCACTTTAATGAGGCTGATATCGCAATTAGGCATCAGGTTATTAATACGGCTATTATTTCTTTTTTCAATGAATTTGTTTTGGAGCAAAAAGGGGCATACACCAAGACAATCGACCAACTCCCTGGTACTGAGCCAATAGATGGCATGGGTATAAGTGTCCGCAGTAAGCATCGGTGAACCATTTCGTTGAACAAGCAAAAAGCGTACGAAGAGGATTAGACCTGTCTTCGTACGCTTCTGTTTTCTGTTATTGTAATTTCACTCAAGAGTGCCCTGTGACCAGTACAATCGGCAGCCTTACCGTAAATGTCGTCCCCGCTCCGACTGTACTCGACACCTCTATCGTTCCGTGATGGGCCCCGACAATCTTTTTCACAATGGCAAGTCCGAGCCCGCTGCTCTGTGTTTCATGCGTGCGGGCGCGATCGACCTTATAGAACCGGTCAAAAATCATCGGCAGCTCCTCATTGGCAATGCCCTCCCCGGTATCCGTTACGGTGACAACACAGCTGTCACCTGCTGCCTTGGCTGTCAATGCCACCGATCCTCCTGCTGGCGTATATTTGACTGCATTAGACAAAAGATTAATCCACACCTGATACAGCAGATTGGAATCGCCGCTAACCTTCATTTCCTCCAAATTCAGCCGCACAGCGAGCTGTTTGTCTGCTATCCGCCACTCCATGCTCTGAACAGCCTGGCGGAGCTGGGCACGCAGGTCAAAGCTGTTCTTTTGCAATGCCTCAGGATCATAGTCCAATGAGGATAAGGTCAGCAGCTGTTTGCTCAACAGCGACAACCGTCGGCTCTCCCCATCGATAATCGCGAGATATTGAAGCCGCTGCTCCTCCGGGAGTCTGTCATCCTTGAGCGCATGGGCAAAACCCTGGATCGATGTCAACGGCGATTCAATCTCATGAGAGACATTCGCCACAAATTCCTGCCTCGCCCGGTTCGTCCGCTCAAGCTCGCCGCTCATCACCATGAAGTGGGAGGCTAGTTGTCCAATCTGGTCCCGGCGCCTTGTATTCAGCTGAATATCGTATCGTCCTTTGGAAATCTGTTTTGTCGCCTCCGTAAGCCGGGTAATCGGACGCACCACATGAAGCACACTCATAATGACGAAGCCCATACTGAATAATACGGTCAAACCTAGTATGAGAGAGAAAAAGACCCTAAGCTCGCCAAACTGAACCTCGGCATCCGGGCGCAGAAAAAGCGCATGCGGCTCCCTATTGACCTGAATCGGTACGCCGACCGAGTTTTGCAGCTGATTGTCAAAAAATCCGGTAATGAACGGTTTGCTTGGAAATTCAGCAATACCATGGTATACCTTGCCGGACAGAACCTTAATGATATTCGCCTGCTCCAGGTCCATGACCCGAAACGGCTTGCCGTAAATGTGATCTCCGCCCTTGCCGTCTGTCAAATAGATTTTGTATCCAAGCGCCGCCGTTGTTGACAAATATTCATCCCACGCATCAGGATGCGTGTCAATAAATTGCTGGATTTGCCGGGCCATGCTCGTCACCTTCGCATCATTTTGCGGCTTGATCTTTACCTGATAATAGAGATTGGATGCCAAAAAACCAAGCAGGCTGCTAATCATAATAACCGAACAGAAAATGAGGCACATTCTGACGTAGAGTGATCTCACGGGCCTATCAACTCCAATTTATAGCCAATTCCCCTGACGGTGCGAATGTTAAAATCACCCTGATACGGCGCGAAGCGCTCACGCACTCTTTTGATATGTACATCTACAGTCCGCTCATCCTTCGTATAATCTGCACCCCAGACCAGCTCAATAAGCTCACTTCTAGAGAACAATCGGCCTGGATATTGGGCCAGTTGGGCAAGCAGTTCGAATTCCTTCGCCGGAAGCAGCAATATCTCAGCCCCATCCCGGATTTCATAATTTTTGCGGTCAATGAGCAGCGAATTCAGACGGATAATATCACCAGAGGCGACCGAATAACGGCGAAACAGCGCTTTAATCCGGAACAACAACTCATCCGGTTCGAAAGGCTTGGTTAAATAATCGTCCGTCCCCCGCATATAGCCTTGCTCTTTATCACTTAACTGCTGCCTCGCTGTAAGCAGAATGACCGGAATATCATAGGCCTCCCGAATGTATTGGCAGAGCTCAAGACCATCCATATGCGGCATCATCACATCAACAACAGCCAGGTCAATCCGTTCCTCCTGCAGCAACTTTACCGCTTTTACACCATCCGCAGCTTCCTGCACCAGATAGCCTTCTCTGGTTAGCACATGTCTGAGAAGCGTGCGAATATTTGCATCGTCATCGCTTACGAGAATTTTCTTCACTGCCAGCCCTCCGTCAACACCTTTCTTTTGTCCCATGTTATCAAAAATCGAATGATATGCCTAGCAGGTAATAAGAATCATCAATCTGTCTCAGGAGCTTTATTTAAATAGAGAATGGAAGAATAAAAAAAGCCGCAAAGCGCGGCAAAAAACCAAATTTAACATATAATCTTAGTCTTTATAATTCAGTTAAAAACAGATAATTCCCACAATGAATAACCGAAAATGGTTGCCCTTGCTATACCAGTAATCTTTACAAACCTGGTTTGAATATCTAAGTTATTGACTTCATAAACCCCTTTTATCCCATTTTGAACGTATTTTATTACTTTCCAAGTTAAAGCATCCTCTGAGCATTCAATTTTGTATTCGCTTGCACAGGCTCCTTCCCAATGAAGCCGTATTCTAGATATTTCTTTTATCATTCCCAAGTCTACATATATCCACTCATTGTCCGTATACTGACTACTCCATCTAGTACTAGGGTTGTTATCAATGACGTGAATGAAAGTAAACTCTTCTCCTTCAATAGAAGACGCATACACAGGCTTGTACAGAGCCAAATTCCCTGAAGTCAATATTTTCTCAGTTAAAGTTGTAATACTTACCGGATCACTTTTCTGTTGTAATTGTTTTTTTATAATTGAAACTTCATATTGGCTATGCGGGTTCAAATTATCAATTAAATATTGATGCGAAGTAGTACTCCCAATAAACTTATCATTAATATAAATTTCATAATCAATTAATTGATGTTCTCCTGATTCATCTCCCCATCCTATTAATACACTGGTGTCTGATTGACCCAGGACTTTTAGATTGGTGATTGGTTCAATGACATTTTTTTTCATCTCTGTTTTAATTCCAGTTAAAATTTCTAACTCCATCATATTAAAAAAATTAATTTCTAATTTTTTTAATTTAGAAAATTTCTCTATTAATTGTTCTTTATTAAATAATTTGGGGTTTACAGATATTTTGAGAAAATAGTTTTTCATAATTTCAGCCATTTTTGAAATCTCTGTGATACCCTGAACAGCAGCCTCTGAATATTGATTACTCTCCATAAAAATTCCTGTTAATGCTCTTGATAGGCTGATCACTCCTAGAAACTGAATTGAACGATTGATAAGCTGCTCAAGATTATCTTTTTTCTCAAACTTCAGTATTAAAGCATCGTAAGAATCAAACTCATCTCTTGAATTCAATATTTTTTCTTGAAAATTTTTATTATATCTTTGAGCAGCAGAACTATCTTGATAATAATTGTCTAGGGAAATATATGTTAAAGTTCTAATTTCTTTCGGGGTATTATTAAAAGCTGCTTTAATAATATCTGAGGAATACATATGTTCGAAAGGGTAGTCTACAACTTGATACTGGTCATTGTGAAATTGTGTAAGTGTGATTGAATGTATACCGTCCGGGTGGCTTTGTGTTTGTTTCATATGGGGAATATATTTATTTCGAATCCAAATATAAACTTCTAATTTATCACCCAGCGTCTTCATTAAATCAGTCTCTGCCGAATTAAAATCATTATAAACTTCTACTTTTTGACATATTCCTTGTTCTTCAAAATTGATATCCCATGGATAGCTCCATCCATTTTCATTATTAATAAAAATTTCTTTGTAAATACGATTTGGGGTCTCATAAGTATTGTAGAAAAATGAATCCACAGATATTGTCTTATTTAATAATCTTAAAATTTGTGATTTGCGGCAATTCATATAACTAAAAAATAAATTACTTGTTAGAAAGTGATCCAATACCAACTCTCCTTTAGATTTTTTTTGTAATTTAGGAAAAAAGTAATTTATGTAAATTTTAACTTTTATTCAAATGTAAATACATATCTTAATTCAACTTTTTTTTATATTTTTCAACGTTTTTGGTTAAAACAAAAAATAAACCGGTCCTGCCTATAATAATCATTTTTTTATATGGACAGGAGAGTCTGTAAAATTAATTGTGTAAACTCCAAAACCTATTAAAATGAAAGTAACAGAAAGGTTGGGGGAGCACACATGGGATTGTGGTCAAAAGAACAACTTCGGGCATTTATCAAGGAGAACAAGCTAGTTACCGCTCAGGACGCCCAAAACGCACTCAAAGACCTCTTTGCGGAGACGATCCAAGAGATGCTTGAGGCGGAACTGGACACCCATCTGGGCTACGAGAAACACGACGTAAAAAACAAACAGACCACGAACAGCCGTAACGGAAAAAGCAAGAAAACGATCGCGAGCGAATACGGCGAGCAGGAAATCGTGGTGCCACGGGACCGTCAAGGCGAGTTTGAACCTGTCGTTGTCAAGAAGCACCAATCTAACGTAACCGGCATTGAAGATCAAATCATTGCCCTTTACGCCAAAGGTGTCAGCACGCGAGAGATTCAAGACCACCTGCAACAGCTGTACGGCCTCGACGTCTCACCGACGATGATCTCCAATGTGACGAATAAGATCGTGCCGCTCATCAAAGAATGGCAGAATCGCCCGCTACAGAGCGTTTATGCAGTTGTCTTTCT
>NZ_KE383869.1:0-261086 GCF_000422505.1 Paenibacillus pinihumi DSM 23905 = JCM 16419
TAACTATCAGAGAAGCAAGCTTCTCTTCAAGTCCGCTCGACTTGCATGTATTAGGCACGCCGCCAGCGTTCGTCCTGAGCCAGGATCAAACTCTCCATAAAAGTTATAGATAAGCTTGTTAGCTCATTACATTTTGTTGCTGTTCTGCGACTCTTTCAAGTCACAGGGCATTTCGCTCGTTGTTCAGTTTTCAAAGAACAAATTACTTTGTTTTCGTTACCGCCATGTCTCAGCGGCGACTTTTATAATATATCACAGTTCACTATGTCTTGGCAAGCTTTTTTTAAAACTTTTTTTTCGAAGTCTTTCAAAGCCCTTCTCGCTAGAACAAAAACTGTGATGCATTATTCACCGCCTCAGAAGCGGCAAGGAATAATATATCACAGTTTCAAAGTAAGAGTCAAGCATAAATTATAAATCTTATAATTTAATGATTTCCTTGATATAGAGCTGTCTCTCTACGGTCAGATTGATAATCGTCCCGTCAACCGATATCCATGGTCGTGTCAGGTGATCACGGTCCGAGAAGACAATCTCGCCGACCCTGTCATCATTAAGACGCACAACGGTCCCGTTATGGAACCGGGTCGCTTTTTCTATGAAGACACGTACCAGGGCAGGATCAAGCTTGCCGAATGATTCCTTCTGGATCTCCTCCAGCACCAGATAGGGAGACGTAGGCTCGCGGTAGGAGCGCTTCAGGGTCATGGCATGGAAGATGTCTGCGATTGCCACGATCTTGGCATACGGATGAATCTGCTCGCCCCCCATCCCCAGCGGATAGCCGCTGCCGTCCACTCTCTCATGGTGCTGCAGGGAAGCGAGCTTTACCCCTTCATTAATAGCCGGCACAGACTTCAAAAGCTGATAACCGAGTACAGTATGCTTCCTGATCTCCTCAATTTCGTCTGCCGTAAGAGCGAGCGGCTTGATGAGCAGATCACGATCCACCTTCAGGTTGCCAATATCATGAAATAGCCCGGAAAGCGCCGCAGGTATCCAGTCCCTTTGCTTGAATCCGCCCCACTGGGCCAGCAAATAGGAGGTCAGGGCCGAAAGCACACTATTATGGAACATATAATCATAGGAATCGTCTACGGTAGGAATAAAGGTCAGTACATTATACTCCCCAATATGACCGATCAGCAGCTCAAGCTGTTTTCGAATTTCAAGAATCGGGAACACTTCTCCAGGTGAATACTGGCGATGAACTTTCTTTAGAAGCTCAACCATTTTCACATACTCCTGCTCAAAAGTCGTAACTGGAGCAGCGGGCCCGGCAGAAGGCTCTTCTTTCGGAGCCGGAGCGTCAGGAGCAGCCGGTGCTTCCCCGGTTCCCTCTCTTGCTTCAATGATAACCGAAGGTACCATGAATGCCTGAAGAATCTCCATCTCTCTTGGCATCAGAACCTTGCCTTTGTAAAACAATGTGCCGCCCAGCTTGGTATGAACGTCCTGAGTCAGCTTGTCGCCTGCTTTTACCTGATGAAGCAAGACTGTTGGCATGCAATGTTTCCTCCCTGCACGATTCAATATGTAGGTCTGCTTACAAGCTTTCTATGATTATCGGGTTCCACCCCTAATTTGCATTAGCTTACGCCAGTAATGGGAAACACCGTCCCTTATTCCTCGGACGGTGTTTCGCTGATATCTCCTTCAGCTTCCAACTCAGCGTTGTCACTGTTTTCTGCTTCTTCATTGCGGTCTACACGGGATACGGTAGCCACTGCATCGTCATCGCGGATGTTAATCAGCTTGACGCCTTGTGTGTTTCTGCCCATTGTGGAAATTCCGGCCATGCTGGTACGGATCAATGTCCCCGAAGAAGTCATAATCATCAGGTCCTCTTCATTGTTCACGACCTTCAAGCCAACAATCTGACCGTTGCGGTCGGTTACATTCAAGGTCTTGATCCCTTTACCGCCACGGGTCTGAATGCGGTATTCGGAAATTGGCGTACGCTTGCCATATCCCTTGGAGGTTACGATCAGTACGTCATTATCCGGTACGACCACATCCATATCGATGACAATATCGCCTTCATCGAGCTGAATTCCTTTTACCCCGGTAGCCGATCTTCCCATCGAACGGACATCGGATTCCGAATAGCGGATGGACATCCCTTGGGCTGTACCCATAATAATCTCCTGCTTGCCGTCTGTCAGCTTCACGCTGATCAGATCGTCATCCTCGCGCAAGGAAATAGCGATCAGACCGACTTTGCGGATATTGGAATAGTCCTCCAGCGGGGTCTTCTTGACGATTCCCTGGCGGGTCGCAAAGAAGAGATACTGGTCTTCTTCAAAAGATTGTACCGGGATTACCGCGTTGACAGTTTCGCCCTGCTCAATCTGAATCAGATTGATAATTGGCGTTCCGCGCGCAGTTCGGCTCAAATCCGGAATCTCATATGCCTTGAGCCGGTATACCTTCCCTTTATCGGTGAAGAAGAGCAGGAATTGGTGTGTATTGGAAACAAAGAGATGCTCTACGAAGTCATCATTCTTCGTGTCCATGCCCACTACACCGCGTCCTCCGCGCTTCTGACTGCGGTACGTGGTGACCGGCAGACGCTTGACATAGCCGCTATGCGTAATAGAGATAATTACATCCTCTTGAGGAATGAGGTCCTCGTCAAGAATTTCATTCTCCCCGGCCGCAATCTCAGTGCGGCGCTCATCGCCGAAGCGCTCCTTCACTTCATTCAACTCTTCGCTGATAATCTGCAATACGAGACGCTCATCAGCCAGAATCGCTTCATACTCGGCGATCTTGCGGAGCAGTTCCGCATACTCGGCTTCGATCTTGTCGCGCTCGAGTCCTGTCAGACGCTGCAAACGCATATCGAGAATAGCCTGCGCCTGCTCGTAGCTGAGGGCAAAGCGCTCAATGAGTCCTTCACGCGCTTCATCCGCCGTCTGGGAGGCACGAATCAGAGCAATGACTTCATCCAGATGATCCAGCGCAATGCGCAAGCCTTCCAGAATATGCGCCCGTGCACGGGCCTTCTTGAGTTCGAATTCCGTACGTCTGCGAATAACTTCTATTTGATGCTGCAAATAATGGTACAAAGCATCTTTCAAGTTGAGCATCTTCGGCTCGCCGTTCACTAGAGCGATCATATTGATGCCGAAGTTGGATTGCATCTGCGTATGCTTGAACAGATTGTTCAACACGATATTCGGATTAACATCGCGTCTTAGCTCAATAACAACCCGCATACCTGTGCGGTCGGACTCATCACGAAGATCGGTGATGCCATCAATCTTCTTTTCTCTGACAAGCTCCGCAATCTTCTCTACCAGTCTTGCCTTGTTCACCTGGTACGGAAGCTCCGTCACAATAATCCGGGCTTTGCCGCCGTTCTCTTCGATGTTCGTTCTGGAACGCATCGTCACAGATCCGCGTCCGGTCATGTAAGCCTGGCGAATACCTTCCCGTCCCATGACAATCCCTGACGTCGGGAAGTCCGGGCCTGTGATATACTCCATGAGCTCCAGGGATGTAATATCCGGATTATCAATAATCGCCTGTGTACCGTCAATGATCTCAACGAGATTATGGGGAGGAATATTCGTTGCCATCCCTACTGCAATCCCGGAGATACCGTTGACCAGCAGATTGGGATATCTGGCAGGCAATACGGCAGGCTCGTGCTCTTCTCCGTCATAGTTAGGAACAAAATCAATGGTATCCTTGTTAATATCCCGCAGCATTTCCATGGCAATCTTGGACAAACGAGCCTCGGTGTAACGCATTGCCGCTGCCATATCGCCATCAACCGAACCAAAGTTTCCGTGCCCGTCTACCAGCATATAACGCAGCGAGAAATCCTGCGCCATACGAACCATAGACTCATAAACAGCCGAATCACCGTGCGGGTGATATTTACCAATGACCTCGCCTACGATTCTGGCGGATTTCTTGTAAGGCTTGTCCGGGGACATCCCCAACTCCGACATCGCATACAAAATACGGCGGTGCACCGGCTTAAGCCCGTCTCTTACGTCGGGCAACGCACGGCTAACGATAATGCTCATGGCATAATCCATGAACGATTCTCGCATTTCGACGCCTATATCACGGTCTCGTGTTTGGGAACTTTGCTCTTCCGCCATGCTTTACCTCCTGACATATCTAAAAACTACACTATTGTTATTATATTACTTTCACAAACCCAGCACAATTAAACCTTGGACTTATGCTAGGCAGTTGCCGTTACCCGCATTGACCCAAGCTTCATACTATAAAAACAGGAAAAAGGAACTGTCTTTGGGGTTCACAGCGGTGATAAAATCCGCGTCCTGTTAAGCAGCTTGCCAAATTTCATTATACCATTCATTCACTCCCCTGTGTGTAAAAATCAATGAACTTATTTTCATTTGGCGAAAGGTGGAAGGAACAATTGGCCATCCAGCGCATTACAAGCAAATGGGATAAAACGAACGTCCTCCTGCGCAATTCCGCTTTTCACCGTTTGATCCCGGAGACTGCAAAGCTGGGCAAAACCCGGCTGGGAGAAATGCTCAACCGCTATGGCATGGTGTATGTGAAGCCAAACCGGGGAACGTTCGGCAATGGAGTTATCCGTGTGGAAAAGACCAGTGTAGGCTATAAATACCAAACGGGGACACAGACCCGCAGCTTTCCCCAACTGGATTCGCTGTATGCCCATATGCGAAGCGTGACCGGGAACCGCTTGTTTTTAATTCAGAAGGGGATTCATCTGCTGAAGCATTCGAGAAGACGCTTTGACTTCCGGGTCATGGTACAGGTGAATCTGAAGGGAAAATGGGAGACGACCGGCATTATCGGACGGCTCGCGCACCCGAAGAAGATCGTCACGAACTATCATAGCGGCGGAACCCCTCTCCCGTTCGAAAGACTGATGTCCACCCACATGAACACTTCCCAGCAGCAAAATTACTTGGGAATGCTGCGCAAAATGGGGGTTCAGGTTGCACATCAGCTTCAAAGCGCCTATCCCCGAATTAAAGAGATCGGAATTGATGTTGCAATTGATACGAAGCTAAACCCGTGGATTCTAGAGGTGAATACAAAGCCGGATCCCTATCTGTTCCGCAAGCTCAAGGACCGGAGAGTATTCCGCAAAGTATACCGGTATGCAGTAGCTTACGGCCGGATCGGAAAACGAGCCTGACTGCTTATTAAATTTTAATCAATAAAAAAAGCAGCCTTCCTAATGCCAGGAAGGCTGCCTGCTCTATTAAATATCCAGGTTCTTAACGGTCTTCGCGTAAGTCTGAATGAAATCACGGCGCGGCTCAACATTGTCACCCATCAGGGTATCGAACACAACATCCGCTTCGATCGCATCCTCGATCGTGACCTGAAGCATTGTACGGCTCTCAGGGTCCATCGTTGTTTCCCAAAGCTGGGTTGCGTTCATCTCGCCCAAACCTTTATAGCGCTGAACATTGATCTTCACACCTTCGCCAAACTCAGCGATAATTCCATCGCGCTCCCGTTCGCTTTGTGCGTAACGGACGACCTTATTGCGTTCAATCTTGAATAACGGCGGCTGTGCGATGTAAATAAAGCCGGCTTCAATGATTTTCCGCATGTAACGGTAGAAGAAAGTAAGCAGCAGCGTCCGGATATGGGCGCCGTCAACGTCGGCATCGGTCATAATAATGATCTTGTGGTACCTTGCCTTGGCAATATCAAAATCGTCGCCGATTCCTGTACCTAGCGCTGTAATAATAGCCCGGATTTCCGTGTTGCCCAAGATCCGGTCCAGACGCGCCTTCTCTACGTTCAAAATTTTACCGCGCAGCGGCAGAATCGCCTGGAAGTGACGATCGCGGCCTTGCTTGGCCGATCCGCCGGCAGAGTCACCCTCTACGATATACAGCTCGCTGATTGTTGCATCCTTGGAGGAACAGTCCGCTAATTTCCCAGGCAATGAACTGACCTCAAGCGCACTCTTACGGCGTGTCAGTTCGCGCGCCTTGCGTGCTGCTTCACGTGCACGCGCAGCCTGCAAGCCTTTTTCCAGAATTTTTTTCGATACAGCCGGATTCTCCTCCAGGAATTCCTGAAGCTTCTCAGCGAAGAAAGATTCCACGATTCCGCGAACCTCGCTGTTGCCGAGCTTCGTCTTCGTCTGCCCTTCAAATTGCGGCTCAGGAATTTTCACGGAAATAATCGCCGTCAATCCCTCGCGCACATCATCACCGGAAAGATTGGAGTTATTGTCCTTGATCGTTCCCGTCTTGCGGGCGTAATCGTTAATAATCCGTGTCAAAGCGCTCTTGAAGCCGGATTCATGCGTACCGCCCTCATGCGTATTGATATTATTGGCAAAAGAATAAATATTCTCGGTATAGCTGTCATTGTACTGCAGAGCAACCTCAACCTGAATATGATCTTTGGAACCTTCTACATAGATTGGTTGTTCATGCAAAGCTTCACGGTTGCGGTTCAGGTAGGCTACGAACTCAATAATCCCGCCCTCATATTTAAACGTATTGGTGGCTCCTGTCCGTTCATCCAGCAAAGAAATCTCAATGCCTTTATTCAGGAATGCCAGTTCGCGAATACGGGATTGCAACGTCTCATACTCATAAACTGTCGTATCGGTAAAAATCTCCGGATCGGGCTTGAATCTTGTCGTTGTGCCTGTATCTGCCGCTTCCCCGACCACTTTGATATCGTACTGAGGCGCACCCCGTCTGTATTCCTGCTGGTGGATTTTGCCGTCGCGTTTAACTTGCACCGTGACATGCTCGGAAAGCGCATTAACTACCGATACCCCTACACCATGAAGACCGCCGGATACTTTATAGCCTTCGCCTCCGAATTTACCGCCGGCATGAAGCACCGTCATAACGACCTCAAGCGTGGACTTCTTCAGCTTCGTATTCTCGCCGACAGGAATTCCGCGCCCGTTATCTATGACTGTGATGCTGTTGTCCTCATGAATGATCACTTGGATCTTGTCGCAATAACCGGCCAACGCCTCATCAATGCTGTTGTCCACAACTTCCCATACAAGATGGTGCAGGCCTTTGCCGCTGGTGGAGCCGATGTACATCCCCGGCCTTTTGCGGACGGCCTCTAATCCTTCGAGAACCTGAATCTGATTCTCATCATACGTATGCTGATTTAAAGACATACCTCTTTCACTGCTCCTCTCAACTGCTTGCTACTGATTGCTGCGAAGTTCTAGGCATTAGTTGGCCGCAAAGCTATGGGCCCGTTTCTTCAAAGTGGAGGATGAAATCGGAGAGTAGTAGACCTTTTTCTTCGTAATCACAATAGATTTGGATTCTTCTTCGCCAATGACTTCGACATCCTTGCGCTTCATCGCGCCGGCTACAAACTGCTTCGACAGCTTGGAGGACTGCTCAATGGAAATATCAAATATGGCCACCAGCTCCATGGCCCGAATAATCTTCTCTCCGCCTAAATGGATATACATCACCATTCGCCCCTTTGTTTGAAAATACAAGTGAAGTATTCCAACTGTCCGCATATCCGCCTGTATTCCCTTTGAAAAACGCTGCGTTACTCCGTCTCTGAAGGACGTCCTGCGCTTGCAACCTGTCCTTTGCTCACCTGATAGACACGCGCATCCTTAAGCTTGCTTAAATTAACGCTCTCAAGTCCAGTTGTCGTAATAAAGGTCTGAACCTTGGTCTGAAAGGTCTCGATCAACTGGGTCTGGCGGTTCTGATCAAGCTCCGATAGCACATCATCCAACAGCAGCAGGGGATATTCCCCGAT
Organism: Paenibacillus pinihumi DSM 23905 = JCM 16419; assembly: GCF_000422505.1. Lineage (GTDB taxonomy): Bacteria > Bacillota > Bacilli > Paenibacillales > Paenibacillaceae > Paenibacillus_D > Paenibacillus_D pinihumi. Next base: position 7,750 of record NZ_KE383869.1, read on the forward strand.
TTCCTCATGTATCAGCTCAATCTCAGCCAATTTAAGCGACAGCGCCGTCGTTCGCTGCTGCCCCTGAGAACCGTATACTTGCGCTTCTTTTCCGTTTATATAAAAGGTCAAATCGTCCCTGTGCGGGCCGATTAATGTTACACCTCTGCGCAGCTCCTGGTCTTTCACCTGTGTTAACTTTATCATAAATTGCTCAAATAAAACAGATTCATCTTGTTCCAGGTCAACATCCAGAGACGGCCGATACCGGATATCCAGCTCTTCTACCCCGTTTGTAATCCCGCTATGAATGCTTCTTGCCCAGCGTAACAGTTTATGAATAAAGCTTTGCCTTTTTTTAATAATTTTAACACCAAATTCTGCTAATTGCATATTCCACACATCAAGCAGCGGCTGCTGGGCTGAGCCGGGACCTGATGATTTCAGGTAATTGTTGCGCTGCGCCAGCACTTTTCCGTATTGCTGAAGAGTATGCAAATAGCCGGGCTGTACCTGGCCGATTTCCATATCAAGAAACCGCCTGCGGATGCCCGGCGCGCCTTTAACAATTTCCAGGTCTTCCGGAGCGAACATGACTACATTCAGCGCCCCGACAAAATCACTCAGCTTGCGCTGCTCCAGCCCATTTACCTTGGCCTTCTTGCCCTGGCCGGAGAACATGAGGTCGAGCTTGACCGTTCCGTACTTCTTCTCGACCTCGCCATGGATATGAGCATGCGGGCCTTCCCACCCGATCAGTTCCTTATCCTTGTTCGTCCGGTGAGACTTCGTCAGCGCCAACACAAAGATAGCCTCCAGCAAGTTCGTTTTGCCCTGGGCGTTCTCTCCGACAAACAGGTTGACCTGGCTGTCTGTATTTAATTCGATCCGCTCATAGTTCCGGTAGTTTTGCAGTGCAATTTGTTTTAAAAACAATGTGGGAAGCCTCCTGCGGGAAAGTTGCGCCAGGGTTAACGCTCAGCAACGATAAAAGAACCGTGCCCTTCCACCTCGACGCGGTCTCCCTTATACAATTTTCGGCCGCGGCGGTTATCGGGCTCCCCGTTAATGTGAACCTTCGTTTCCGTCAAAAAGAATTTTGCTTGTCCGCCTGAATCGATACAATCCGCTAACTTTAAAAACTGTCCCAGCGTAATGTATTCCGTTGAAATTTTTACCTCATTCATGGCTTATATCCTTCCTTAGCCCGTTGTCCGGTATGGCAATATGATGTGCAGGCTGTGCGCATGGTCGGTCGGCTTGATAATAATGGGGCTCATCGCACCATTGAAGCCGATAAAGATTTTCTCGCTGTCGATAACTTTCAGGCAGTCCAGCATATACTTAGAGTTGAAGGCTACGCGAAGCGGGTCACCCTGGAGATCGGATGCATCAAGATGCTCGGTAACGCGGCCAAGCTCAGCGGAGCTGGAGGAAATCTCAATCACGCCGTTCTCAAGCGTAATCAGACGAACAATATTAGTTTTCTCCTCACGGGACATCAAATAAGCACGGTCGATTGCGTCCATCAGTTTTTTTGTATCCAAAACAAGTTCTGTTTTGAACACTTGCGGAATAATCTTGGAAGTATCCGGATATGTTCCCTCCAGCAGCCTTGAGTAGAACAGGACATGACCCAGCTTGAACAGCACCTGGTTGTCCGTTACGACGATATCCACAAGGGATTGGTTGTCCGGAACAACTTTCGAGAGCTCGACCAGCGTTTTGCTGGAAATGACGATATTGGAAAAACGGTAGCCGGAACTTGTCTCGACGTGGGAGTTGCGGCTTGCCAGACGGTGACGGTCTGTGGCCACGAATTTGAACTGCTCTTCCATCAGATTCCACAGTACACCCGTCAGAATTGGCGTTTGCTCGCTCGTGGAAGCTGCAAAGCTCGTCTGGCGAATCATCGATTTAAGCAGATCGCCGGGAACGGAGAAGCTTTCATTCTCGTCAATGGACGGAAGCACAGGAAATTCCTCCGGATCAAGACCTACCATCTGGATATCGGAGGAGCCGCTGCGGATTTTAGTCTGAAAGTTATCCCCAACCTCGATTTCTACTTCATCAGCCGGAAGCTTCTTGACGATTTCCACAATAAATTTGGCCGGAAGCACAACACTGCCCGGTTTGTCGATTCTTGCATTCACCTTATCGCCCGATTCAGTCTCAATAAAGCTCTGAATGGAAATATCCGTATCGCTTGCTGTTAAGGTAATGCCATGATGCGTAACATCGATTTTTATTCCGCCAAGAATAGGAATGGCCGGTCTGGAAGAGGCTGCCTTGGATACTTGCTGAATCGCATCATTCAGCTGGTCCTTCAAAATCATTAATTTCATAATTTCACTCCTAGGGAAAAATCATATGGCTGTGAGGTCTCGAAAGAAAGGGTCATCGTTTTTATTGGGAAGCGAAGCGTTAATGCTTTTAGCGCCTATATATTAAGTTATTTTAACATTATTTTGTTAGTAGTCGTAGTAGGGGCGCTGGATATGTGGATAAGTGGTCTAAAAGGTGATCAAGCAAGCTTATCCACATGTGCATACAATGTGTACAGGCTTGCTTGTTATTCACGTATGATTTTTTACTTTATCCATCAGGTTGTTCACAATCTTATATAATTCCGAATCAACTTTAAGCTGCTGTGTAATCTTCTCATGAGCATGAATGACTGTCGTATGGTCACGCCCTCCGAATGCTTCTCCGATTTTCGGCAGCGAATAATCGGTCAGCTCCCTCGCAATGTACATCGCAATTTGTCTCGGGAAAGCCACTGCTTTAGTCCGTTTGCGGGCTTTGAAATCCTCAAGCTTCAATCCGTAAAATTCTCCAACCTTTTGTTGAATATCCTGGATGGTAATCATTTTAGGCCTGCTAGAGGGGATAATATCCTTCAGCGCTTCGGCAGCCAGATGCGAGGAAATATCTTCGTTAATGAGTGAAGAATAAGCAACAACGCGAATGAGTGCACCTTCAAGCTCACGGATGTTCGTATCGATCTGGTTGGCAATATAGACCATGGCTTCATTCGGGATATCCAGGTTCTCGGCTTTTGCCTTCTTGCGCAAAATCGCAATCCGGGTTTCCAGGTCCGGCGGCTGAATATCGGTAATCAAGCCCCATTCAAAGCGGGAACGAAGCCTTTCTTCCAGTGTTGGAATCTCCTTGGGCGGCCGGTCACTGGAGATAATAATTTGCTTCCTCTCCTCATGCAGGGCATTAAAGGTGTGGAAAAATTCCTCCTGTGTCTGTTCTTTGCCGGCCAGAAACTGAATATCATCAATAAGAAGAATGTCAATGTTCCGGTATTTCATGCGAAAGCTTTCGCCGCGGTTGTCCCGAATGGCATTAATGAATTCATTCGTAAACTTCTCGGAGGATATATAAAGTACTCGGGTACTCGGGTTATGCTCCAAAATATAATGGCCGATCGCATGCATCAGATGTGTTTTGCCGAGACCGACGCCCCCGTATAAAAATAACGGGTTATAGGCTTTGGCCGGTGATTCCGCGACAGCCAGCGAGGCTGCGTGCGCAAACCGGTTATTTGCACCAATGACGAAGGTGTCAAAGGTGTATTTCGGATTCAGCATATGAGAGAAGGTTTCCTCTTGGACGACCGTTGCCGCTGGAGCGATTGATGGGTAAGGCGCTGCGGGTTCCGGGGGCTTATTCTCTTCAATTGCAAATTTAATGTCGATTTGTCTACCCAAATATTCAAATAGAGTTGTGCGAACCAGCTTGGTGTACTTGCTTTCGAGCCATTCGGCTGCGAAGGTTGTCGGCGCTGTAATGACGATCAGGTCTTCTTTTAGAAAAGAAGCCTTGGTCGCTTTGAACCAGGTATCATAGCTGGGCTTGCTCAATTTGGTTTGGATAATAGACAACACTTGTTGCCATATTTCTTGGGTATGGCTATCCACAGACTGTCACTCCTTATCCAAGTGTTTCCGACTCCAGTTTGGCGGCGCCAATATCGAGGAAATGTCGAAAAAACAAAAAAAACGTAGAAAATATCCACAATACTAAGAATGCTGTATGAATAGTTATCAAAAGAGGATGAAAATTGTTCACAATATTATCCACAGGGTGTTAATAACTCATTTTGACCTTTCCAGTCATCCACACAGAAAACAAATCTATCATAGCAAAATAAGCCCTTGATTTCAACGAATTGCTCGATTTTATCCACATATTCAATAGGTTGTGTATAAATGTTATGTACAACACTAGATATTGTTTATATCTTGTGCAAATTCGACAGATCAACGTGAATTTCAGAAAAAAATGTCCACATGTTACTAATTTTTCGCCGGTATTTTCGGATGTGGACATTTTTTCGTGACTTTTTACAATTATCCACAGCAAAAATTGCTCTCGCTTGGGCACATCTCCAAATGACAGCGTCTGATTATTACCACAGTTGACTTTTGCACAATCGCATGGTTTAATTAAAAAAGGCGTTTTTTCAGGGTACGGGGTAAGTATGCTTGTTAAGGCAGGTGTGCGGACTTCATATCACGTGAAGCGTTGCTTTCGTCTTTCTTAAAGGACGGGGCCGTTTACGCTTGAGAGTTCAAGGGATTGTAAAGCATAGATGGACATGTCCGAACGATTCCTTTGTAAGGAGGTGCGAAGAGATGAGACCGACTTTTAGACCGAATGTAAGCAAACGTAAAAAAGTGCATGGCTTCCGCAAGCGGATGAGCACAAAGAACGGACGCAAAGTGTTGAGTGCACGCCGCCAGAAGGGCAGAAAAGTATTAAGTGCATAATTGGATGAAGACCACAATAGGGTGGTCTTTTTTTCAACTATATAATGTAGAAGTCAGGGAAGGGCTGGTGTTGGAAGCCCGTGCATAGAAAGCTTCGTCTGCGGAAAAGACAGGATTTTAACCGAATATATAGAGGAGGAAGATCGTTCGCGAACAGCCAGCTCGTCATTTACTGGTCCCGCAAGCCTGAGGTGGAGCACTTCCGGATGGGAGTGTCCGTCAGCAAAAAGTTGGGCAATGCGGTCGTACGGAACCGGATGCGCCGGATATTGAAGGAGATTGTGAGGCATAACAAGGACAAGATTGTTCCTCACATTGATTTCATTCTGATTGCGCGGATGCCGTCGGTATCGATGACGTCAAAAGAGCTTGAAAAGAGCGTGCTGCATCTTCTCCGAAAAGCAAAATTAATTCAAGCCCAGCCCAACCCGGCCGCTGTGAAAAACTAAGCAGCTTTAAGGATGGACGGGCTGTTTCTTTGTTTAGGATAATATGGTATAGTTTATCTTGGAATACGAGTGATCTGAGAGTGTTCCCAATTGATGGACAAGCCCTTGCAGCCAATGACTGCAGGTGTCTTATAGGTTAGATGTGTTGCTCTTTAGAGAGGAGTTTTGATGTTGTCCCGATTGACAAAGAAAAAATGGTTAGTTGTACTCGCATTGGTCATGCTGATGGTCGTGCTTGCGGGCTGTGTTCCCATGGATCACACGACTTCGACAGCAGACCTGCAAAAGGGCAACTTTTGGGAGCGTAACGTAGTCTACTACTTCGCCACCATGCTCGACAGCTTTGCCACCTGGTTCGGCGGCTCCTATGGATTATCCATTCTGCTCCTGACCATTATTGTCAGAACGGCGATTTTGCCATTGACATTGAAGCAGTACCGCAGTTCCAAAGCCATGCAGGCAATTCAGCCTGAAATGAAGAAGATCAAGGATAAGTATAAGGATAACCCGCAGAAGCAGCAGGAGGAGACGATGAAGCTGTTCCAGCAGAATCAGATCAATCCGCTGGCAGGCTGTCTTCCTTTATTAATCCAGATGCCGATCTTCATCGCACTCTATAACGCGATCTACATGAATCCGGATATCCGGAGCCATACGTTCCTTTGGCTGGAGCTCGGCGCGAAAGACCCGTATTATGTATTGCCGATTATCGCTGCAATTACGACATTTGTCCAGTCGAAGATGATGCCGCAGCAGCCGAACAATCCGATGCAGGCGATTTTGCTTATTTTCCCTGTGCTGATTTTCGTCATGGCGCTCAACTTCCCGGCAGCACTGCCGCTGTACTGGATTTACAGCAACATCTATACGATTGTACAAAACTACTTCCTGTATGTTCGCTCCTCTGACAAGGGCAAGGAGGTTCCTGCAAAATGAAGAAAATCATTGCATCAGGAAAAACGATGAACGATGCTGTTCAAAAAGGATTAGCACAATGGCAAGTGTCAGAAGATCGTGTTCGCATTACTGTATTGGAACATCCCACTAAAGGTTTATTCGGATTAATTGGAGCCAAGGAAGCGAAAGTGGAATTGGAGCTTATTCCCGATGCGGCGGAAGAAACGGAGAAATTCTTTCAGGACGTTGCCCGGACAATGGGATTGTCAGTTACAATTGAGCGGCGCCAGGCCCGGGATGGTTGGGTCTACGAGCTATCTGGTGGAGAAGATCTGGGTATGCTGATTGGACGCCGCGGCCAAACACTCGATGCATTGCAATACCTGGCTAACATTGTGGCTAATCGTTATTCCGACAGCCATCAGCGCATCGTGCTTGATGCAGAGAATTTTCGGGAACGCAGGCGCAAGACGCTGGAAGAGTTAGCTGAACGCTTAGCTGGGCGGGTCATTCGAACGCGCAAGGAGGTTGTGCTCGAACCGATGTCGCCGGCCGAGCGCAAGGTGATTCATGCGAAGCTGCAGAATCACAGCAAGGTGAGAACTTTCAGTAAAGGAGATGAACCATACAGACGTGTGGTCATCTCTGTGAAATCATAGACATTACTATTCAAGGCAATGGCTCGCATGAGGCATTGCTCTTTTTCAATTTAAGGCCTTAATTTTGAGGGATCAAGCTGAACATTGAGACTTGCTTCGTGAAGAAGAAAGTGCCAGTGTCAAAATTTTTCAGCTCAATTGTTTCCGCTTAAGCCGCAATAAAATGCTAAAATGAATGAAGGCCTTCCGGCAAGACTGGTGATGATGAAATATAAGTAAGGTGGCCATCTATCCGGATATCGAGAACGCAAAGCCCGAACAGGAAATTCCCCTCAAGAGCTGATCATTGTGATTAGATGCGACGTGCTGAAAAAGAGGGAGAGGCGTGTAGCAAAGGGTTTGGTTATAGGTTTTAGATAGAGCCAGCACCGTACTTTCAAAATAGAGGTGTAATAAAGATGATACAGGATACAATTGCCGCCATATCCACAGCTGTCGGAGAGGGCGGCATTGCAGTAATAAGGATTAGCGGGCCGCAGGCTGTCGATTCGGCATATGCAATTTTCAAGTCCGCCACAGATATTCGCGAAGCTGCAACCCATACCGTTCATTACGGGCATATTGCAGACCCGCGCACGGGTGAAGTGGTGGAGGAGGTTCTCTTGACCGTAATGAGAGGACCACGTTCCTTTACTGCCGAGGATGTTGTGGAGATCAGCACGCATGGCGGATATATATCGGTAAAAAAGGTGTTGGATCTTGTGCTGCAGCAGCAGGATGTACGCGCTGCCGAGCCGGGAGAATTCACCAAGCGCGCTTTCCTGAACGGGCGTATTGATCTTGCCCAGGCGGAGGCCGTAATTGATCTGATCCGTTCCAAATCTGACCGGGCTTTCTCCATTGCGCTCAAGCAGGTGGATGGCAAGCTGTCCCGTCAGATTAAGACGTTAAGAGGCGAAGTCATTGAGCTGCTCGCGCATATTGAGGTGAACATTGATTACCCCGAGCATGATGTCGAGGAAATGACGAGCAGCTATATTAGAGAGCAGTGTAATAAAGTCATCACTCAGGTGGATAGACTGTTAAAAACTGCAGATGAAGGCAAAATATTAAGAGAAGGTATAACGACGGCAATTATCGGCCGCCCGAATGTCGGTAAGTCCTCCTTGCTGAATGCACTCGCCCAGGACAATAAGGCGATTGTAACGGATATCCCGGGAACGACACGAGATGTCATTGAGGAGTTCGTCACGGTCGGGGGCATTCCGCTCAAGCTGTTGGACACGGCAGGCATACGGGAGACGACGGATCTTGTCGAGCAGATTGGTGTCGAACGGTCACGGAATGCGCTGAATGATGCCGATTTGATTCTGCTCGTGTTGAATAATCACGAACAGCTGAACAAGGATGAGCTTGAACTGATGGAACTATTGAAGGGCCGTCAGGTGATTATCATTGTGAATAAGACGGATTTGGAGAACCAACTGGAGATGGATCGCCTGGAACAATTGTATCCTCCGGAGGCAATTGTAAAAATGTCCGTGCTGGCAGAACAGGGGCTGGAAAGCCTGGAAGCAGCAATATCGTCGCTGTTTTTCAGCGGCTTGCTGGAAACGGCCGATATGACCTATGTGAGTAATGCAAGACATATTGCATTGTTGAAGCAGTCTAAACAGTCGTTATTTGATGCGATAGAAGCAACGAATTCGGGAATTCCGATCGATATTATTCAAATTGATGTACGAACTGCATGGGAGCAGTTGGGAGAGATTATTGGCGACTCTGCGGGAGATTCGTTAATTGATCAGATCTTTTCCCAATTCTGTCTCGGCAAGTAATCCAAATTTTAATGTTCTAACATTCAAGGTCTAATATTCAAATAGAAGAAATCCATCTCAAAGGGTTTTGCAAGATTCGCAAACAAACCGATTTCGGTCTATATTGTTCGTTGTAGAAGTCGCTTTTGAGTTCTTGCAAAATCCTCATCTATGAAAGTGGGGGAGAGTACAACATGAGTTATGAAGCCGGTCAGTATGACGTAATCGTAATTGGGGCGGGCCATGCAGGCTGTGAGGCCGCACTTGCCTCAGCCCGGATGGGCTGTGAAACATTGCTGCTGACGATCAACCTGGACATGGTAGCCTTTATGCCTTGTAATCCGTCGATTGGCGGACCTGCGAAGGGGCATGTCGTTCGTGAAATTGATGCATTGGGCGGGGAAATGGGCCGCAACATCGACAAAACATTTATTCAAATGCGGATGCTGAACACAGGGAAAGGACCAGCAGTTCATGCACTGCGTGCACAAGCCGACAAGTTCCTTTATCAGCACACGATGAAGCAAACGATTGAGGAAACAGACAAGTTGACACTTCGCCAGGGGATGGTGGAGGAGCTGATTGTAGAGGATGGCGTTGTCATTGGCGTTATTACTAAGAGCCAAGCTGTCTATCGGGCTAAGACTGTCGTTCTGACGACAGGCACGTATTTGCGCGGTAAAATTATAATGGGCGAGCTGATATATGACAGCGGACCAAATAATCAACAGCCGTCCGTTAAGTTGTCGGAGAGCCTGCGCCAGCTCGGCTTCCAGCTTGCGCGTTTCAAGACGGGAACGCCGCCAAGGGTGCATAAGGATTCCATTGATTTTAGCCAAACGGAAATTCAGCCTGGAGATGAGAATCCGAAGTTCTTCTCTTATGAGACGCAATATTCGGAGAATGAACAGCTTCCATGCTGGCTGACCTATACGTCTGAAGAGACACTCCGTGTCATTAACGATAACATTCACCGTTCGCCGCTGTTCTCTGGTGCAATAGAGGGGACAGGACCACGGTATTGCCCGTCGATCGAGGATAAAGTTGTACGCTTTGCAGATAAGCCGAAGCATCAAATTTTCCTGGAGCCGGAGGGACGGAACACATCTGAATATTATGTTCAGGGTCTGTCTACAAGCATGCCTGAGGATGTTCAACTCTCCATTCTTCGCTCGATCCCTGGCTTGGAGAAAGTCGAGATGATGCGGACAGGGTATGCGATTGAATATGATGCGGTTGTGCCGACACAGCTTTGGCCGACACTGGAGACGAAGATTGTTCCAGGATTGTTCACAGCAGGTCAAATCAACGGAACGTCCGGCTATGAAGAAGCGGCTGGGCAGGGGATTATTGCGGGCATCAATGCTGCTTGCAAAGTGCTTGGCAAAGAGCCGGTCATTGTATCACGTTCTCAAGGTTACATTGGGGTTATGATTGACGACCTCGTAACGAAAGGGACGAATGATCCGTACCGCCTTCTGACCTCCCGCGCTGAATACAGACTGCTGCTTCGCCATGATAATGCAGACCTGAGATTAACACCAACAGGCTATGAAATCGGTCTGATTAATGACGAGCGGTATGCCCGCTTCCTGGCGAAAAAGCAATTTGTCGAGCGGGAGATTGAACGCTTGAAGGAGACGAAAATCAAGGCGGATGGTGAAGCTCAGCAAATGCTGGCTGATCTGGGTTCAACGGCGCTGCAGCATTCGACCGATGCACTATCCTTGCTTCGTCGTCCTGAGGTGACTTATGCTCATTTGGAGCCATTTATTGATGCTCCGGCTGAATTGACCGAGGAAATGAAGGAGCAAGTTGAAATTCAAGTTAAATATGCAGGCTATATTGAGAAGCAGCTGCTTCAGGTAGAGCGCCTGGCGAAGATGGAGAAGAAGCGTATTCCATTGGACATTGATTACATGGATGTCAACGGAATTGCATCCGAGGCGAAGCAGAAGCTGTCCGATATCCGGCCGTTGTCGATCGGGCAAGCCTCCAGGATTGCTGGGGTTACACCAGCTGATATTTCCATCTTGCTAGTCTACTTAGAGCATTACAACCGTGTGGTTGCGGCACGGGGGTAATCGATGGGAATTCAATGGTTTGCACAGATGTTGTCAGAGCGGGGTATATCATTAACCGATCAGCAGAACGAACAGTTTCAATTGTATTTCAAGCTGTTGGTTGAGTGGAATGAGAAGATGAACTTGACGGGAATTACGGAGGAGGAGGCTGTCTATGAAAAGCACTTCTACGATTCTCTTTCCCTCACCTTTTTCAAAGATTTCAATCAAATTAAATCCATCGCCGACATTGGATCCGGGGCAGGCTTTCCAAGCCTTCCCATCAAGATTGCTTTCCCTCATTTGAAGGTTACAATTGTGGATTCATTGAACAAGCGGATATTGTTCTTGCAGCATGTTGTGGAACAGCTTGGCTTGACGGATGTATCCTGTATCCACGGCAGAGCGGAGGATGTAGCGCGTCAGGCTGATCACAGAGACAAGTATGATTTGGCGACGGCCAGAGCTGTTGCGAGACTTGCATCCTTGAATGAGCTTTGCTTGCCCTTTGTGAAAAAGGGAGGGCACTTCGCTTCCATGAAAGGAGCCTCTCCGCAAGAAGAGGTAGATGAATCAGTGAAAAGCCTAAAGGAGCTGCGCGGAAAGGTAGAAGCTGTATTCAACATGGCCTTGCCATTTGAGCAATCTGAGCGGCATATCGTGATGATTAAAAAACTTGAATCTACGCCAAAGAAATATCCGCGAAAAGCAGGAACTCCTATTAAAATGCCAATTATATAGTGATTATAGTTTTTCTAAATCAGCTATTGTTTCACGTGAAACAATAGCTGATTTTTTATTTTTTTGCCAAAGTTTCAAGCAGGAAAATGAGAACGACTTGGCGAAATATTAAAGTTAGTTCATAATTTAATTTTACGAAGTTTAGATACGCGCAAAGGGCTTCAACCTGCCTGAATAGTAAGCAGGGAGTAGAAGTATAAGAATGTATAGTTAAGACGTATACATCCTTATATTTTAAAAATCAGGATGTGTATGGAAATCCTGGATGCTGTGAATGCAGACAATTAGGCAAGCGATACTGAAGAGGCCGTGGGCCTCTGATTTAATGGTCGGAAAAACGGTGTATATGATCTGATTTGTCAGTTGTTGATTGCGTTTTTAGGAAAGGCTATTTTCGAATAGCGGCATATTAGAAATTGGGTGGTTAACAAAAGTATGAAAGAACAATTCTCGCGTTTGTTCGGGCTTGGGGAAAAGGTTGCTCAGGATGAAGTGAAGCAGCTTCCAGTTGGAAACATCGATCCTAGTCCGTACCAGCCACGAACGATTTTTGATGATGAAAGAATTGATGAGCTCTGTCAGACCATCAAAACTCATGGAGTTATTCAGCCAATCGTCGTCCGGATGAGAAACCAAAGGTACGAGATCATCGCCGGTGAGCGGCGGTTTCGTGCGGTCAAAAAACTGGGTCTGGAAACAATTCCCGGCATTGTTCGTGACTTTAATGATTCCCAAGCAGCATCTATTGCTTTGATTGAGAATTTGCAGCGTGAGGGATTGACGGCGATTGAGGAGGCGGTTGCCTACCAAAAGCTGATTGATCTGCATAATTTGACCCAGGAAAGCTTGGCCCAACGGCTAGGCAAAAGCCAATCAACAATCGCCAATAAGATTCGTCTGCTGAATTTGAGTGAACCGGTCAAAAATGCATTGATAGAGCGGAAAATTACGGAGCGTCATGCCCGTGCGTTGCTTGCTCTGGATACCGAGGAGCTTCAGCAAAAGGTATTAGAAGATGTAATAACTAAAGAGCTGAACGTGAAACAGACAGAGGCCAGGGTTGCTTTTTATAAAGAATCTTCCAAAATCAAAAAGTCAAAACGGGTATCTTTCTCCAAGGATGTCCGGCTGGCTGTCAATACAATACGCCATTCTATTGAGATGGTATCGGGGTCAGGCTTGAAGATCAAAACCGATGAAAAAGACAACGATGACCATTATGAAATTGTTATTCGCATTCCAAAGCGTTAAAATAAGAAGAGTAGCATAATAAAGTATAGACGGCCGCCCTTGGGCAGGGGCGGCTATCATCTTTTGTGTGCTTGAACGCTAGCTTTAATAATATTGAGGTGAACTGGTTTGTCCAAAATAATAGCAATTACGAACCAGAAGGGCGGAGTTGGCAAAACAACAACTTCTGTTAATTTAGGCGCTTCATTGGCTTCGTTAGGGAGAAGAGTACTGCTAATAGACATTGATCCGCAAGGCAATACAACTAGCGGAATAGGCATCAATAAGGCTGATGTGGAAAATTGTATTTATGACGTGCTCATTAATGAGGTTCATCCACAAGAGGCAATGGTTGAAACCAATATCCCCGGACTCACCATGATACCAGCGACCATACAACTTGCCGGAGCAGAAATTGAATTGGTACCCACGATATCCCGTGAGGTCAGACTGAAGAAAGCGATTCATCAGGTCAAGCATATGTTTGATTATATATTGATTGATTGCCCGCCTTCGCTCGGTATTTTGACCATTAATTCATTGACAGCGGCTGACTCCGTGATTATTCCGATTCAGTGTGAGTATTACGCGCTGGAAGGCTTGAGCCAACTGCTCAATACAGTTCGTCTGGTGCAGAAGCACTTAAATACGAATTTGCAAATTGAAGGTGTTCTGCTGACGATGTTTGATGCCCGGACGAATCTTGGTATACAAGTTATCGAAGAGGTTAAAAAGTATTTCCAACAGAAGGTTTATCAGACTATTATTCCTCGAAATGTCCGTTTGAGTGAGGCTCCATCGCACGGTCAATCCATCATAACGTATGATCCAAGATCGAAGGGCGCTGAGGTTTATCTTGAATTGGCAAAGGAAGTGATCACATATGAGCAAGCGGCTAGGTAGAGGGTTGGACGCATTGATTCCATCCTTATCTGTAAGCGATGAGGATAAAGTGATTGAGGTCGCTCTAAACCAGCTTCGGCCGAACCCGTATCAGCCCCGCAAAACCTTCGATGACGATTCCATTAAGGAACTTGCAGAATCGATCAAGCAACACGGCGTAATCCAGCCGATTATTGTCCGCAGTGTATTGAAGGGTTATGAGATTATTGCAGGGGAGAGACGGTTCAGAGCTTCCGGTCTTATTGGGTCTCAGACAATTCCGGCAGTAGTCCGTTCGTTCTCTGACCAACAGGTGATGGAGATCGCCCTGATTGAGAACCTTCAACGGGAAGACTTGAATGCTATCGAAATAGCAATTGCTTACCAGGCAATTATGGAAAAATTTGGACTTACTCAAGAAGAGCTTTCCCTGAAAGTAGGTAAGTCCCGTTCTCATATTGCTAATTTTCTTCGTTTGCTGACCTTGCCTTCTGAGATTAAGGATGATGTTTCACGTGGAACAATTTCCATGGGACATGCACGTGCACTTGTCGGTGTGAAGGAGGAGGCTGTCCGCAAAGAGCTTGCCAGTCAGATTGTTGAACATGAATGGAGTGTTCGGGAACTGGAGGAGGCGATTCAGAAGCTCGATCAGCCGAATAAGGAAAACCAAAAGGTAAAGGCGAAAACTAAGAAAAAAGATCCTTTTATTGAGCACATTGAAGAATCGTTGAGAGAACGGTTTAAAACAACGGTTAAAGTGAAACAGCAAAAGGACCGCGGGCGGATCGAATTGTTGTATTACAACAAACAAGATTTGGAGCGTTTATTGGAACTGCTCGATCGCATGGCGTAAAATCCAAGGTGCATTACAGGACGGTGCAGTTATTCTGTTTTACGGGTAGACGAGCCGTTTGTGGTTGGAGTTATGGGAAGTATAAGGTTCGCATTCATAATCGGCTTCTATTTTACGCAAAACGATGTTGTACCTGTTAAAGACGGCAAGGCCGTTTACGCTTTTTTGCTCTAAGCCGTTTCTGAGGGTGTTATATGGAATGGTGTAACAGTAATAAATTAGCTGCGTAATAGCATGCCGGGCGCTGACCTTCTGGACAGAAGACAAGCCAAGGTGTGCTTATTTTTTTGGGCTTCAATATTCTATCTGCCATGCAAACCGTAGAAGAGATACTTGACATGAATCGGCTTCTTTTAGGAGTATGCCTCTAGGTGCTACTGCTTGTAAAAGGGAAGGGTGTAAGGATAGTATGTCCTTTTGCTTGAGGGAAGAGCAGATAATATTGCTGAATGCACTTCGAATGGGTGATTGAGTGTGGCAGCAAGTTGACTCTCATTGTATGCAGGGTTGGAACGGAAGGCTGGTTGATAGTAGAATAAGAAGGACAAGAAGATGCTTGGGAAAGAGCAAATGAGATTATATGGAGGTGTAAAGGGATGGTTAGAGAACAGGGGAGTGAAGTGATTTATCTTGATCATGCGGCTACTTCCTGGCCGAAGCCCCCGCAGGTGATTGAGGCCATGCAGCAAGCGCTTATACATGACTCGGCCAACCCGGGACGGGGCAGCCATGCCATGGCGGTCAGAGCCAGCCGGATATTGTTCAATACACGCAAAAAGCTGGCGAGGCTGTTCCACATCGGTAACCCGAATGATATCTCCTTTGCACTCAATACGACTGGCGCTCTGAATCAGGCCATCAAGGGCTTTGTGAAGCCGGGGGATCATGTCATTGCGACTTCCGTCGAGCATAATTCCGTGCGTCGTCCATTGGAGTATCTGAAACGGACTGCCGGTGTTCAGGTGAGTTATGTGGAGACTGATGCGGCAGGGAGACTGGACCCCAAACGGGTGGAGGCTGAAATTACATCTTCTACAACCCTGATTGTCATGAATCACAGCTCCAACTTGCTTGGCAGCATACTGCCTGTTGCCGAGGTGGGGGAGATTGCCCGCAGGCACGGTGTGAAGCTGCTTGTAGACGCCGCTCAGAGCGCTGGAGTGGTCGATATAGACGTGGGGCTGTTGGGTATTGATATGCTTGCCTTCCCGGGCCACAAGGGGCTTCTGGGGCCTCAGGGGACGGGTGGTTTGTACATTCATCCTGAATTGGAGCTGGAGCCGTTTATTCATGGCGGTACTGGCAGTCAGTCCGAGGCCATTGAGCAGCCTAAGGTTCGTCCGGACAGATATGAATCGGGTACACAGAATACGCCTGGGCTGGCAGGGCTGCAGGCAGGGGTCGAATATGTACTGCATGAGAAGGTCGAAAACATCCATACTAAAGAATGGACACTGACACAGCATCTGATGGAGAAGCTTAAGCCTGTCTCTGGCCTTCAGCTGCTTGGACCGGAATTGGGTCAGCCTAGAACAGGAATTGTCGCTTTCGTTGTGGATGGACTGGATTCATCCGAGATGGGCTTCATTCTCGATCAGCACTACAACATTGCCGTACGTACAGGCTATCATTGTACACCGCTGGCTCATATACAGGCAGGTACACAGGGTACAGGAGCGGTACGGGCGAGTGTAGGCTGTTTCACCACGATGGATGAGGTGGAGGCATTCGCGGAAGCGGTGAAGGAGATCGTCAGAGGGAACCGGTAACATAATCAGGGTTATGGGAGTTTGAGGAGCAGGCAAAAGAGGGAGAGCACAACAAGTTCAGGGCAAAATGAATTATTTGTAGGGGGAGCAAAGCGAGAATGTCAGAAGTATCAACATCAATCTCAGTTGAAGCTTGGGTAGTCGCAGCGGCGGGGGCTATCTTGCTCTTGTTGTTTGTGTGGCTGATGGTGCTCAGTATCCGGTTTGGTAAAATTCGCAAGCGGTACAATAGAATGATAGCAGACACAGGAATTGATAACTTGGAGCAGCTGATTATACATTTGCAGCAGAGTAATCAGCAGCAGCAAGACAAACTGCAACTGCAAAATGAGCAATTGCAGCTTATGAAGGATTCATTGGCTACTATTAAAGGGCGTGTTGGCATTCATCGATATAATGCATTTTCAGATCAGGGGAGCGATCTGAGCTTCTCGCTGGCAATTCTGAATGAGAAGCAGGATGGCGTTGTTGTCAGCGGCATTCACGGGCGGGAAGAGACGTATGTATATGCGAAGCCGCTCAAGCAGGGAGATTCGGCTTACGCGCTCTCACCGGAGGAGAAGAAAGCAGTCAGTCTGGCAATGCAAGAGTAAGAATTATATATGAGCTTTCGGGCTGACGTGAAGGGACAGCAAGACAGCCTGAAATCCATACAAGCATCAGGAAGAGCGGCCTTATCCGTCCAGTGCGGAGAGGCTGCTTGTGCTCTCGGAGAGAATCGCATGAAACAGGCTGAAGGAAATAATCTCGGACAGGTTCATGACGAGATGCAGCCGGGTATTCTGCAGGACAAAATATTCCATAAATCCGCCAACGTTAACAATGCCGGTAATATGCATGTCGCCAACAGGGGGGAGCTGTTTGTTGACACCTGCTCCGGGACGGACAGGGCCTTCACCTACCTGAATGCAGCCAACGCTGGCAACCTGGCCGAGACAGGCGTCGATGCCAATAATAAAGGGCGGATTTTGCGTGTCGCTGATTGAATTAATTGTTTCCTCCAAATTCATGGCATGGACAGGGGATTCGAGCGTACCATATACATCAAAAGGTTTATTTTGATGCCGGCTTAGTGCGGTGCCTACCAGCGGCCCAAGCGCATCGCCTGTGGAGCGGTCTGTCCCGATGCATACAACAGCGATACGCTGGCCGGCAGGCACATTCCTGACCATCGGCCGTATACGGTTAATCAACTGACCATTGACGTTCGGCTCAGATGAAGCTATTTTAAAGGATGAAGCATGAGAGGATGCGAGTTTCATAGAATCCCTCCGCGGCTAAAGTAATAGTAATAGTATATGGACAAAAAGGATGTTTTATACTTTCATCACCGGAAATCGGGCATGCAAGAGAGACAGGGGGAAGAGGACTTGCTGATTGCATTTGATTCAACGCAGCAGGCGCTTAGGGCAGAGATGCTTCTGGAGTATGCAGATATCGAAATCGATATTTGTCCTACACCAAAGGAAATCACAGCAGGCTGTGCGCTTTCCATCGAATTCCCTGATGACGATCTGGAGACGGTGAAATCCGTCATAGCAAGTGAAAAGGTCGAGATTAGAGGAATCTTTATCCGGCAAGAAGAAGGTTATCTCGAGATATAGTTTTAGTATTCGCGAGGGGAAGAAAGGAAGAGAGTGAAGATGTGGCTTCAATCATTGTATGATTCGATCAAAACTGAATTGGGCGATGAAAAGTTGTGGCAAAGCATCGGCTGGTCGGCTTTCCGAATTATTATGATTCTTATTTTGGCCAGAGTCTCTATCATTATCGTCAACAAAACGATTGACCATGTCGTGTTTAATAGAGAACCGGAAAGGCTGGGGCAGCAGGTCAGACGCATACGTACGATCGGTAAGCTGCTCAAAAATATAGCGGCGTATACGATTCATTTTGTCAGTGTCATGCTTATTCTTTCCGAATTCAATATTAATCTGGGACCGCTGCTAGCTGGTGCAGGTGTTATCGGGCTGGCAATCGGGTTCGGTGCCCAAAGTCTGGTCAAGGATGTCATTACAGGTTTCTTTATCGTTGTGGAGGATCACTTTGCGGTAGGAGATGTGATTCAGACCGGGAATTTCAAAGGCACAGTAGAAATGATCGGCTTGCGTTCCACGCGCATCCAGAGCTGGACTGGAGAAATTCATATTATCCCGAACGGCATGATTAATGAGGTTACGAACTTTTCCATTAATAACTCTCTCGCTGTACTGGATATATCGATTGCCTTTGAAGAAAATATTGACCATACCATATCTGTGATTAATAGCATTTTGGCGAAGATTGAAGATGTGAATCTGGTCAAACAGCCTGAAGTGCTGGGCATACAAACGTTGACCGCAACGGAAGCATCATTGCGCATTGTTGCGGAATGCCGGCCGACAACCCAGATTGCGTTATCCCGATTGCTGAACAGGGAAATAAAAAAAGCGCTGGAAGCAAACAGGATTGAAATGGCTTATCCGCGAATGATTACGTATCAGCAAAATAAGGAGGGGAGAGTATCAAATGGAACGTAAGCAATTCCAGCTTGGAGATATCGTCCAGATGAAAAAGCCGCATCCATGCGGGACGAACGAAATGGAGATCATTCGGATGGGGATGGATATTCGCATCAAATGCGTAGGCTGCAAGCATAGCGTCCTTATTCCCCGGCTGAAATTTGAAAAAAACATGAAAAAAGTGCTCCGCAGCAAGGAAGAAAATAAAGCTGGCGGCGGCAGTAATGAGCTTAGCTAGCCTCCCAAAGCCTTCTGCAATAAATATGTTGCTTGCGGAAGGTTTTTTTGTGGGTAAAAGCTGAAGAAGTAACGGGATACGGGCAGGATGTTGTGCTGGTGTCCGGCTTGGAATAAGAACCGCCAGGTGCATAAAATCAGGATGATTTTTGGCCAAAACTTTCGTTAAAAGCATCTTGCATTCCCCGTACAGGCTGTGATACAATCTTACTTGTGTTATCAACGCGGAAAGGTACCCAAGTGGTCCAAGGGGGCTGACTCGAAATCAGTTAGGCGTCTCACGGCGTGCGTGGGTTCGAATCCCACTCTTTCCGCCATATATCTTTACCACCTACATATGAATTTGCTTACTAACCTCCCACGTTTATACGTGGGGGGTTTTTTAATTTCTAATTCCTGAACAGATGATTGCAGTCATTGCATCAGGACAAACAAAGGGGTTGAGCCAAGTGTCCCACTGCGCTCAACCCCTTTGTTGTTTTCTTTCCATAGCATGTTCGACTTAGTCATTTAATTGATCTTCTTTCGCCATGGAGCGGATGTAGAAAAACCCTAAGAATGAGCAAAGCAGAAAGGAGAAAACGGCCATGGCTGCGGCTTGCTCCCGTTCCTGAAATACGCTGAATACTTGCTGCATCGATACGCCCAGCATCTGAGGCGAGTTCGCACCCAGCAGGAAAGGGGCAGTAAAGGAACCGATCACACCCATAAAGACAAAAGTCACCGCAACCAGGAAGGTCTTGTAGGACAACGGGAATATAAATCTGAAAAAGATTCGGAGCTTGCTTGCCCCTATGTCACGGGCGCTCTCGATAACCGATGCCGGAATCGATGCCAGGGCAGAGCTGAGAAGCATCGTCGCGAACGGGATGTTAAACCAAAGATTCGCAATTATAATCCCTTTTTCATCGAAAATGATGCGTGGCAAAGTAATCCCGACCGGTAAAAGCAGCCGGGCCAGCCAGCCGTTATTGCCTAAAAGATTCATGAGTCCGTAGGTGGCGATAACTCCCGGTATAAATAAAGGAATCATATAGGATTTGCGGATCAGCTCCACCAGCTTCCCTGAACTGAACCTCATATAAAGCGCGAGCGAGTAGCTGACCAAAAGCACCAGTACACAAGACAACAGGGTAACCTTAATAGTGAACAGAATGTTGGAGCGCAGTCCCTTGTCTGTAAACAGGTTCTGATAGCGGCTTAAATCATAGCCTCCTGATCCATTGCCAAGACTGGTTACAAAGGATTGGATGATGGGGATGACGACAGTGAACAGCAGCAGAAGGAAAGCAGGGCTGACCATAATCAGCCCTACGATAGCTTGTTTGACTTCTTTCCTCATTGCGCTGCCACATCACTCTGCCAGCGTTTGTTGATTTCATTGCTCAGATCACCGATGTTAAAGGTACGGAAACCTTCGGCAACGCCTTTGAATTTATCCTGCATGTCTTGTGACATATTGGAGAGTTTAATGCCAGGGAAACCATTCATTTTATCCACGATTACAGCTTGTGCTTCCGGGGACAGGACGAAGTTCAGGAACTGGTTGACTGCATCCTTTTTCTCGGAAAGTTTGTTCACCATTAAATACGTGGGTCCGCCATTAAAGCCCGGTGTAATTTGTTGAAGCTTTACTGTGTCCGGGAGCAAATTTTGGCCGAGCTGCTGGAGTACCATATCTGACCAGGCCGGGATAATCTCTACTTCACCATTGGCAAGCAAGTCAAGTGTTCCCTGATTTTTTTTCGGATAAATTCCGTTGCCGTATACATATTTGCCTAAATCCTTCAACGTATTGAACCCGCTGCTCCACTTCTCCATAACGGCAGGATCACTGTTATGAATGTCGGCATCCGGAAGATCTTTGTACAGTACGGTTGTGACGAAGGAGCTTCCCGAACCCCCGGTAGACGGGTCGTTGTAGGCAAATTTGCCCGGATGCTGCTTGATCCAGTCCAGCAATGCATCCAGTGTGGTTGGAGGAGCAGCTACTTTGGAACTGTCATAAGCCAGCACGACAGCAGAGGAACGGTAAGGCACTGCCATATTTGCTACATCGTTCATCGTGTTCGAGTCGATGTTGTTCAGGTTAGGGATTCCTTGGGCATCTAGCGGCGACCATACATCTTCCTTGGTACCCTGGTTGACAACGTTGATTCCATCTTCATACAAATCGATGTCACCCGAGCCTTTGCCTGCTTTTTTGGCTGCAAGTATCCGGTCATACGTAGAATCGGCGCCGGTTCCGGAAGGAATGTACACGGTTTTTACTTTTACGTTGCTGTTCTGTTTCTCGAACATCGGAACGAGGGTATCCCAAAGGTCTTTTACGTTCTGGGAGCCTGTAAAGTAAAACTGGAACTCAACCGGTTTTGTGGAAGCAGCCGGAGAAGCCGCAGGGTTTACCTCTGTGCCCGCGTTGTCTTTGCTGCCGCAACCAGCCATTACAGTTGCTGTTAATGCAAGTACCGTTAGCATCTTCACCATTTTGTTCAGACGAATCATTCTCATCATCCTCCTGAGTTGAGCTTACTGGGTTGGAAAAGCAAGTGTTGAGGCAAAATTGACGTGAACCCTTTGTCCGGTCTTCAATAACTGAACTGCTTCTTTGGATTGGAACGTACGTATCATTGCCAGATCATCCAATTCCACCGATACCTCTGCATAATGCCCAAGAATCATAATTTGCCTGATTGCACCAGGCAGCGTCTGCCCGTTTCCTCCATCTGCTGATGGATTCAGATTGACATCTTCCGGTCTTACGGCTACTTTAACTTGTCCCGAGAGCTGTTTCTCATTGGGCAATTTTAAATGTCCAACGTGAATGCTGCCCTCGCTCACCACCCCCTGCAAGAAGTTCATTTTGCCGATAAATTGAGCAACATACAGTGATTCCGGTTGATTGTAAATTTGCTGCGGTTCAGCGATTTGCTCGACATGTCCATGGTTCATGACAACAATGCGGTCGGATAAAGACAATGCCTCCTCCTGGTCATGCGTAACAAATACCATCGTCAGGCCAGTCTGCGCCTGTATTTCCCGCAGTTCTTCCCGCATTTCATGTCTCAGCTTCGCATCCAGGGCGGAAAAGGGCTCGTCCAGCAGCAATACGGCGGGTTTTAGCAGGAGCGATCTGGCTAATGCGATCCGCTGTTGCTGGCCTCCAGACAATTGACCTGGCAGCTTCTTTTCCGAACCTGGCAGCCGTACCAGCTTCAACACGTCGGATACGGCGCTTTGAATCTCGGCTTTTGGCGTGCGGCGAATCTTCAGCCCAAAGGCCAGGTTATCGAATATTGACATGTGCGGCCATAGATTATAGCTCTGAAAAACCATCGAAGTGGGACGCTTTTCAGGCGGCAGACTGATTACGCTGTGGCCTTCAATCAGAATGTCCCCTGAATCGGGTTCCAGGAAGCCTCCTATGCTGCGGAGAACCGTTGTTTTCCCGCAGCCGGATGGTCCAAGGAGAGTGACAAGCTCCCCTTTTTTAATCTCCAGATTAATGCCGGTGACGCCTTCACCTGTCTTATAGCGCTTCGTCATATTGCGAACAGCCAGTTGAATACTCATTGATTCCAATCCTCCGCCTTTCGTATGCGAAATCTGTGTGAGCCCTTATTTCACTTGAAACCCGCTGGACAGCACCTCCGCGCTTACCAGCCGTTGGGCAGCCAGGAGCAGGATGAGGGTAGGGGCTGTAAGAATGATTGAGAAGACCGCGCCTGCACTGCTTGGAAAGTCTGAAATAATCGAGTACATGACGATGGGCATCGTCTTAAAATCGGGAATTCCGACCAGAAAGGTGCCTTGTGCCTCATCAAGCGAGTTCAGGAAGGTAAATACGGATGCGACCAAAATGCCGGGCATGGCGAGCGGCAGCGTAATGCTGCGGAATACCCGGAAAGGGGAGGCCCCTACATCACGGGCGGACTCTTCCTGGGCAGCCTGTACGTTGCGGAAAGCGGCCGTTGGAATCCATGTCATAAACATCAGGACGTTGATCATGTGAATGAGAACTACCCCAAGCAGCGTGTTCATTAGACCGACTTGATAGAACAGAACGGCAATGGATACATAAAGACCCATCTTCGGAAAAGCATGCGTGAGCAGAAACGAGAATAGAAACACTTTCTTAAGAGGGAAACGGATCCGGGCGAAAGCATATGCCGCCGGGATGCACAGGACGATGGACAATGCCGTGACTATCGTTGCAATAAGGAAAGAAAGGCCGATGGACTTGGCGATATCATCCTGACCGAGAACGAAGCTCCACCATCTGAGGGACCAATGCTGGGGAAGCATGTCCGGATATCTCCATTGGTCACTGAATGCGAGTACGGCCAGGTTCAGCAACGGACCGGCAAAAAACACGGCAAACACGGTCAATAGAACAAATTCAATAATTCTCCGTTTGCTGAGCGCTCTAAAATACCATCCCAAGGAAATCACTCCTTCTTAGGTTGACTGACGAATTATTATTTCGCTTGCGTATTCATACAGCTTGGACATATCCTGATTCCGGCTGATCAGGCGATCCAGCAGAACCACGGCATCCCTGCCCATCCGCGTTGTGTCCACCTTCACAGTCGTCAGGGAAGGGGAGTAAGCGGCGGCAAAATCAATATCATCAAAACCCATGACTGCTGCCTGTTCGGGTATTCGGATAGCGTTCTGCAGCATGACCTTCATGGCACCGAGCGCCAGCATATCATTGGTAGTGAAGAGGACGCTGTACGCCTCGCCAATAAAGGTGCTCAAGTGTTTGGCCATCAGGGTATAACCCTGGTCAAAATCGGATTCCATTGCAGGGACGACATGGATATGAGACTCTTCAACATTCAGCCGCCGCAACTCCTCACGAAAGCCTTGAAGCCGCAGATTGTGGCTCCGGTGCTCCTGAGGTCCGGCAAGAATAAAAAATTTCCGGTGCCCGAGACTGTGCAGATAAGCGGCGGCGCGGGCTCCGCCAATTTCATCCTTGCTGACCAGATGGACGACTTCCGGATCATCAGTCGAACCGTTGACCATCAGGTAAGGAACGTTAAATTTTTTCACATGTTCAATGACGTTTTTTTGCAGCCTGCTAATTAGAATAAGGCCGTCTACGCGTTGCTCCAGCATATAATCGGTTGATTGTATGGACATCTCTTGATCCGTCTTTAGAAATACCGAGTAGCCCCGCTGCTGGGCGGCCATCAGGATAGAATCGATGAGCTTTCCGTACAAGGGGTGGGAGACAATCGGCTGCTTTTCCCGGAAGATGATTACTCCGATGCTGTTGGTCCGTTTGGCTACCATAGCTCTGGCTACCGCATTTGGTCTGTATTGCAGCTGCTCTACGATTTCATTGACCCGCTGCCTCACTTCGGGGCTGGCGTATCCTTTACCGGAAATTACGCGCGATGCGGTAGATTTGGATACACCCGCCAGCAAAGCAATCTCCTTGATGTTATATTTCATAAGAACTAAAGCTCCTCTTCCCACCGCTGTTTCACCATCATCAGTGTTGCCACGTCTCTTGTCGTGATGGAGTGGACACCCATCTTGGCATATTCACTCATCTCCCGGGCTGTGCCCACCGTCCAGATATAGACGGGTAGTTCAAGGTCAGCCGCATGTTCCAACAGTTCAGGCCTTATTAGCTGATAGGGCACATTAAGACCGAAGCAGCCTGCATGAGCGGCTTCTTCACAAGCCTGCTTCACCCCGCTTAAATAGTCACCGGACAGGAAACGGTCGGTATTTATGTTCAACAGCTTCTTGAGTGAAGGGGCCTGCTGCGCGGCCTGCAAGGCTCTGCTGTAAGGACATCCGGTCAAAAATACGTGTTCGGCTGCATTCAGCTTGTGAACTAGATCGGCGACCGGGGCGATGCATGCGTCTGTCTTGAGGTCGAGATTCATTCGTTTGCCGGGATGTGACAGAAGCAGTTGAAGTACGGTCTCCAGTAAAACAACCGGCTCTGCCGCTCTGTCATTCAATTGCTGGAGGGTCAGGGAGGACAAGCTTCCGGTTTGTCCGTCTGTGCATGGTACATGGTCATCGTGGCTAAGCACAAGGACGCCGTCGCGCGTTACTCTAATGTCGTCCTCAATAATATCAGCACCCAGGGAAAGGGCAGTCTGAGCCGATGCAAGCGAATTATCAGGCGTACCCATACATCCGGTATGGGCAGTAATCAGTGGAAATTGGGCCATATATTCAACTCCTATTCAAAATAAACGGGATTCGTAAAGGCAACCATCGTGCGTATCCCGCGCACAATACCCCGTAATTCAGCCCGCATCCAGATCAGGCCATCCCTTGGCAGTTCAGCTTGCAGCTCCAGCAGACCGTCAGATGATCCGAGCGGATAGTCGGCAATGACCCCCTTATTGCTGATTAGTATAAGGTGGTAATCAGGGTGGGGGAGCGCCCACAGTCCGCTGCGAACTGTACAATCAATCGAGACCTGTGCGGTAACGGCCCCTTCACCGGCAGGCACGATGCTGCCCAGCCCGTAGACCTGTGCAGCGCTTATCACTTCCAGGTTCACGAGCGGACCGATTGTGACGGATACCCGTCCTTGACGGAGCGCTGCTACGGCTTGTTCAGTATCTATTGTTGTCTCATTCTTCACTCCCAGATAGGTAACCGAGATTGGCTCTTCTGTATCGGCTTGTTCATGCCAGTCCCGCCCCGAAGTTGCCGCAATGCGGTGGCCCTCATTCAGTTTATCTGTCCAAAGTGAGAATGCACGGCTGTTGTCCGTTTTAATAGGCGCGAACGTACCGGACCATACTTCGATATAGTCAAAATCATTCCAGTCCTGCACGGCATATTCCCAATAGCAGCCTGTACAAGCCGGACTGCCGATGCGGAACGGGTGTGCGAGCCCTGCAAGGCCGCCATGCCGATGAACGGCGGCTACGCCATCATGAATGTTGGCCGGTTGCGCTTCGCGCCAATCGACGTAATCGTCTAGTCCGATGGTAACCATATGCCCGTGAAAGGTGGTCCATTCCATACCCGGCAAAATGAAGATCCCCGCTGATTGTTCGACGATTTGCTTGTCTGCCAGGCCTGACATCGTATTGTGATCGGTGAGTGCCAGACAGTCAAAACCCAGCCTTGCTGCTCCATTACCCAGCTCTTGCAAGGTTTGTCTGCCATCACTGTGCACGGTGTGCGTATGAAGCTCACAAGCGAGCCACCTCATATCGCTTCCTCCTCTTCTGCCCATGCTTTCAGATGATAGGTACATGACCCGGTTACAATAGAATGAAGACTCAGCGTAATTGTCCATGTTCCTGTGATGATCTCTCCAGGCAATAATCCCGGAGAAGCGGCACTTTCCGAGAGAAAGAGCTGTTGTATGGAATCATGGCGATGGCAGGCTCCGCGATATTCATTCGGATCATCTACCGAGATGGTAATGAGATTGCTAAGGGGCAGGTAGCGGTCTATACCGGATAAGGCCAATTCTTTTTGTTCCGGCAAAACATACCGCTCCAGACTTTGTTCCAGAAGCTTGCGGCCCTGAGCGTTATCATCCAATAATTTGGGCTCGTATTCGAAATAGAGATAAAGAGCTTTAACAGGTCTGTCCAGCGGAAATGAATAACGGATATGGCTTTGGCTGTGATTGGGATTAACGGCACTTTTAATATCAATGAACATAAGACGCTTCCTTTTCGATTCATTTCATTTATGTGGGATCGTTCCCATGAATTCAATTTAACGCCGTAATGTTTGAGCAATATATGCTCAGCAATAATCATTTGTAAATATTGAGCGGTTTTATAAAGATAAAGGACAGGTGACGTTAACAGGAGGAAATAATTGAGAAGAAAGGGCAACATTGATTTCATACCCGTATAAAAAGAGGGGAGTGAATGCAAAAAAGCCAGCATTGCCTCTCGGCAATACTGGCTCCTGACGGTGATTGATTTGGATCGGGTAAAGCATTGCACTTTTCACCTTAAGAAACCTTGGCCCACCGTTTATACGATGCTTGTGTTGCAGACTAATTGTCTTTGGCACAACCCTCCGCTTCTAAATGCTTAGTGAAACTATACCACCTGCGGTTGTTGCTCCAAATGGTTCAACGGAACCACACCTCTCTTTTCACCGTCAACAATAGCATACCCTGCACTCGTTTTTTTATAATCGGAAATGATTTCCAAGCAAAAAGAATCGTGTTGACACTGTCTGAGCGAGAAATTAATGTGCGGATACTGTTTCAAAAATGGACCGCTGCAGCGGCTGAGATGGCGACGGGACAGATGATCGGCGATTTGAATGAGCAGCATAATGCACCGCCCTTAGACACGGAAGAAGCCGAAGGGCTGTCTGCTTCCAAGGTTACGATTACTTTTGGAGTTGGCCCGTCTTTTTTTGACGGGCGTTTTGGTCTGGCAGGGAAACGTCCGGCCGAGCTTCAAGATCTGCCTTCCTATAGCGGGGATCAGCTATCCGAGGATTGGTGTGGAGGAGATATTGGTATTCAGGTATGTGCCAATGATCTGCAGGTCGCTTTCCATGCGATCCGCAACCTGGCGCGTATTGCCCGGGGAATAGCGGTGCTGTATGGACTCAGGAAGGGTTCCAGCGTACGGCAGGGGCCGATCCCAAGGGGCAGACGCCGCGTAATTTGCTTGGCTTCAAGGATGGCACCGGCAATCCTAATGTGAACGATACGCAGGCGATGGCCAAAACAGTGTGGGTTCCTTCAGCTGATGGTCCGGCATGGATGGAAAATGGCAGCTATATGGTGACGAGGCGGATGAGCCCGACACTGTGAGCCAGCAAATAACCGTCACGGATATGCTTCTTCTATTAGAAGATGCGCAATCACAGATTGCAGCCGGGAATGCTTCTGCCGCTTATGACAAGGTACAGCAATTCATATTGCAGTGGCCAAATGTAGAGACCCAGATATCGACACGGTCCAAGTCAGCGTATCAGCAGGTTGAGAACAAAATGATCGAGCTGTCAGGATATCTGGTGTCGCAGCCGCCCGACCTTGCGAAAGCAAACCAGTGTGCTTATACAGGGAATCCGGGATTTATTTTGGGTGGCGACTTGCCACAGGAAACCTGATTTGGTATAGTATTATGGAATGCGAGTCAGCTCGCTCCTTGCTCTCGATTTTTTTGGTGAGGGCCGCTAGTCCAAGAGGAGGTGAAACAATATGCGCAAATATGAAGTGATGTACATCATTCGTCCAGAAGCTGAGCAGGAAACTGTACAAGCTATCGTCGAGAAATTCGAAGGCATCATCAATAATGGCGGAGAGGTTACAAAATCCGATCTGATGGGAAAACGCCGTCTTGCGTATGAGATCAATAAGATTCGTGACGGGATTTACGTCCTGGTACATTTCAATGCAACTTCCGAAGTTGTTGCTGAACTTGACCGCGTCATGAAGATTACGGATGAAGTTATCCGTTTCTTGATCGTTAGAGATGTAGCTTAATTCTTACGCAAGAATGTTTTTTCGATTGGAGGCGAGAACCGATGTTGAACCGTGTTATTCTGATAGGCAGGCTTACAAGAGATCCCGAAATGCGTTATACACCTTCCGGTGTAGCGGTAACGCAGTTCACACTGGCTGTAGATCGGCCGTTTACGTCCAATCAAGGCGAGCGTGAAGCTGATTTTATCCCGGTTGTTACCTGGCGTCAGCTGGCAGAGACCTGTGCGAATTATCTTCGCAAAGGACGTCTGACTGCAGTTGAAGGCCGTATCCAGGTGCGCAGCTATGACAACAATGAAGGCAAACGTGTCTATGTGACAGAGATCATCGCAGACAATGTTCGCTTCCTGGAGTCAGGCAACCGTGACAACGGGCCCCGTGAGGAATTTAGCGGCGGTGCTGGTGGCGGTGGCGGCGGCTCACATGGCGGTGGTGGCAACAACTACGGTGGGGGCAATAATGCAGGCGGTGGAAACTCTTCGTACGGCTCAAGCCGTTCCGGGAATGCTCCATCACGGAATAACAACAATGATCCGTTCTCGGATGACGGTCGCCCGATCGATATCTCAGAAGATGATCTGCCATTTTAGATGAAAGGATGAATGACGAATGAGCTTTAAGCAAAGAGAAGGCGGCGATGAGCGTCCAGAACGCAAATTCGGCGGCCGTAAAGGCGGACGTAACAAACGTCGTAAAGTATGTTTCTTCACTGTAAACAAAATTACTCACATTGACTATAAAGACATCGACTTGCTCCGTAAGTTTATCAGCGAGCGCGGCAAAATCTTGCCACGTCGTGTAACAGGCACTAGCGCTAAATACCAGCGCCTGCTGACTGTTGCCATCAAACGTTCACGTCAAGTGGCGTTGCTGCCATACACAACGGAATAGTTCGAGCTTCATTGAAAGGCTGCCCTGCCACTTGGCTGAGCAGCCTTTCTTTAATAAAAAACAGCCCCTCAGGGCTGTTTTTTATTTGATAATGATTAATGATTTGGATGAGATTTATGATTTGCTTCGTTCAACGGACTTCTTCCATTCAACATGTGAAGCATATACTTTTTTCCACAGCTCATCCCGCTCCAGACTGTTATACCGGACGAGCTGTTCTCCAAGCACATCACCCAGTAACTCCAGCCATTGGGACTTGTTCGTAATCTCCGTTTTTTTGACTCCATTAATATCAATTGTATTCCACATGCAGCCTCTTAATTCATAGCTTCCGTGTTCATTGCGCAATTTGGCCAGGAATAGCTTGGTCCATGGCGAGTCTGCCGACTGGCTGTAAAATTCATGCTTCGGCTTGAACTCCTCCATATCTGAAACAACAGCAGAATCAAAGTCTACGCCGACAGAGGAGCCCCGCGGATCATGCAGCAGACGCCAGCCTTGGGCAGCCACTTCAGATTGTACCACCTGATAGGTAAGCGGGCCGTGCTTATAGGTTCCGAAGCGTAAAGGGAGCGGTTCATAAGGCATGTCCCCGAGCCCGGCGTCAACAATGTAGGTTTCTGTTTCCCCTTGCTCATTGTTCAGGGTAGCGGTAAGCCCTAAATGGAAAGAATTGATACGCGGCTCTGTGCCTGGCGGCTGTACTCCTGCCCGGTGCATTGAAACCTGATAGCCAAGGGTGCGAAGCAAAGTGCTGAATGCCCCATTCAGATGAAAGCAATAGCCGCTTCGATTGCCTAAAATAAGCGCAATGGACTGCTCGATATCGATGCCGGAGGGATCCCCCATATAAATATCGACAGTCTGCCAGGAAATTTTGCTTACATGCGCCTTATGCAGCTCAAATAAAAAATTCTTGGTTGGCGGCTGAATCTCTGCGATTCCAATACGGTTCAGATATGCCTTGACTTCTTCTTTTGTCATGGTATACATGATTGGTTCCCCCTTATTTAATAAAGTTTTATTTTTTCTTTAGAATAATCTCAACCGTTATTGATAGACTCATTGTATGCGCGGGTGATAGATTGCACAATGCATTTCAGAGCCAACTGTATCGGTACAGATGGCTGCTTATGGAGGAGAATTACAGCCGTCGCTACAGGTTTTCATGAAACGCCTATCTTGCATAATGCTGACAACGGTCTATACGCACACATGAAAATGTCCCGCCCTACACATAGTAAAGACCTGTGACTTCCTCTTTTTAAAGGGGAGAGGAATAATTTGACCGCTTGGTTTTTGTAACTTCCTGCAATTTTAGATCGTCAACTGGGGTAGGGATTTACAAATTAGGGTTAGGAGAAATGCGTCATGCGTCGATTAAATAAAAAAGTATGGCTGACAGCTATCATTGCACTTATTGTATTGCTGGGCTGCGTGGGCTACTTTAACCGGACTGCGCTGGCACTGTGGGGCTTTGATCAATTCCTGTCTGATCATGTGGAAAATAAACTGGGGCAGAGCTACAAGCCGCTGCAGCGGCCGGATACGAACAAGTCCGGGGGAGAATTAAGCGAAGCTTACAAGAAGCCGATGACAATGCTGCTGCTTGGGATTGACCAGAGGTATAAGGAGAGAGGGCGCTCGGATACCATGATTGTGACGGTGGTGCGGCCGAAGGACGGCGCGCTGCTGATGCTCTCGATTCCCCGTGATGCCTTTGTGGACATTCCGGGCCGCAAGTCCAAGGATAAAATTACGCACGCTTATGCATTTGGCAAGGCCGACCTTTCGGTAGCTACTGTAGAGGAACTGCTGGGGATAAAAATCGATCATTATGCTGCGATCAACTTCAAAGGCTTCCGTGAGGCGATTGATGCGCTTGGAGGCATTCCGCTGCCGATTGACAAGGATATTGTCAATAAAGGATATGATCATGAAAAATTCACGATCAAAGGCGGACAGGACCGCTATAACGGGACGGATGCTCTGAATTATGTCCGTTACCGTGAGGATGCGGGAGGCGACAGCAGCCG
The DNA here is from genome assembly GCF_000422505.1 of Paenibacillus pinihumi DSM 23905 = JCM 16419. GTDB lineage: Bacteria > Bacillota > Bacilli > Paenibacillales > Paenibacillaceae > Paenibacillus_D > Paenibacillus_D pinihumi. The sequence continues at coordinate 38,938 of NZ_KE383869.1, forward strand.
CGCGGGCCGCCATCAGATTTTTATTACCAACTTGATGAATGAAGCGACCCACTTATCCCAATTGTCGAAGCTTCCCGGATTATTTGATATTATGGGGGACAATTTTACTACCGACTTGAATCCGGAGCAAATCATCGGTCTTGGCAAATCCATGCTCGATAAGCGTACGGTATACAGCTACACGCTTAAAGGCGACGGACATCGTCTGGTGAATGGCGGGCCATGGTACTTCTTCCTGAATGACAAAGATGTAGAGCAAGCCAAACAATGGATCAAGAGCTGGATGGATGATTCCCTCACGCTGAATCAGCTGCCTGTCCCCGAGACGGATCAATCCGGCAAGGAATAATCCATAGCCTGGCTAACGAAGCCCTGAATGAGCAGGATATAATTTCCTTGCCCGTTCAGGGCTTTCAATTTAACAATTTCGGTTTGAGCGATATGGCAGCGGTTTAATATTCAGGTGGAATGCCATTGAACTGTAATGCCAAAAAACGTTAAAATAGACTAGGCAGGGTAAGAGTGCAACTTACCATTTAGGAATGGAGTGTTTTACAATTATGAATATTGCGTTTTTCTTGTTACCTAAACAGGATGTTATATTTGTTACTGAGGAAGTGACTCTTAGACAGACGCTGGAGCGCATGGAATATCACCGTTACACCGCAGTGCCGATACTCGATCAGGAGGGCGGCTATGCTGGCACCGTAACAGAGGGTGATTTGCTCTGGTTTATGAAGAATCATCCGGAAATTACATTTGAGCAGTGCCATAAGGTCAAGCTGGCCGACATCCCCAGACGGCTGAAAAATCTGGCTGTGCAGATCGATGCCAATATGGAGGACCTGATTTCCCTTGCCAAGGTTCAAAACTTTGTACCCGTCGTCGATGATATGAACCGCTTTATCGGAATTGTGCGGCGCAGCGATATTATTGATTATTGCTCGGAAGCCATGATGAAATTTTCTATGAAACAAGAGGCATAATAAATTTGCAGGGCCGGTAGATGCTACCGGCCTGATTTATACTTTACGCCCGGGCCTGGTTTGCAGATTGGCATTTCTTCGCAAGGGCCTGGCAGCGGTCAAAAGTTTATGGCAGAGCCATGTTTATGGTATAATGGGGAGTAAAGCTTGTCCGCAAGCTTATAAAATGCAAGAGGTGAACGGCTTGAATACCGGTTTGAAATCGGTGCTATGGAGCGCCGCAGCCATCGTGCTGCTGTTAATGATGACGATACCGGTCATCAACATTTTAGCAAGTGTCTTAATCATGGTTCCTTTCATTGTGCTGTACACCACTTTGCCGCGCAAGCTGTTTGCTCTTTATGTTGTCATCACACTTGGCTTAGCGTATGCCTTGATGGGTCCGGCGGTACTGATCTTCGGGCTGTTCTTCCTGGTGCCTTCGATTGTCGCAGGGCATATGTACCAGCGGAAGGCGCAGGCGAGAACCGTATTGACGGTAACGACGATTGTACTGTTAGCCCAGATGCTGCTGGAGCTTTTGCTGTTCTCCGCTATTTTGAGGGTATCTCTGGTATCGGAGCTTGGCAATCTGTTCCGCAACTCGGTCCGTGAATTGGGCCAGCAAGGTCTGATGCCTCCGGTATGGAATGATGCGATGACCGATGCGCTCATCAAGTTAATGATGCAGTCCATACCGCTTGTGTTCATCATCTTGTCATTCGTGCTGGCTGTGAGCGCGCACTGGATCAGCAGAAGAGTGCTGAACAGGGCCTATGGTCAGGAGATTTCAGGAATGCCGCACGCCAAGGACTGGATGATGCCCAAGTCGCTTGTTTTCTACTATGTCGCGGCGCTGATTTTGGAACTTTTCATGACAGGAGATCATAATTCTTACATCAGTGTTGTACTCATTAATATGATCCCTCTTTTGCGGTTAGTGTTTGCGATTCAAACTGTAGGCTTCTTCTTTTTTGTGGCCGACCAGAAGAGATGGCATAAGGCTGTTCCTCTATTACTGGCGGTACCCGTCTTCTTGTTCCCGCCGCTTAGTCTGATCGGGGTGCTGGATACAGCATTTCCGATTCGCAAATCGTTCAAAAGAACATAAATACAGGGGCGGATAAAGAATGCCGAAGTTTTTGGTAAAAAGATGGCACGGCTTGCACCATATTTGCGCTTTTGTTGTTATGGTTGCAATGACGGCTGCCTTAAGCTGGCTTCATTGGCTTGCAGCAGTGCTCGGCTTGCTGGCAACGATCGGATACGGGCTGTTTACCCTCTTTGCAGAGCGTGCGTTCCGCAAAGATCTGAGGGCTTATTTGAACACCTTGTCCTATCGTGTCAAGAAGGCAGGCAATGAGGTAATCAGCGAGCTGCCATTTGGAGTTGTCCTTTATAACGAAGACAAGATCGTGGAGTGGCATAATCCTTTCGTGGCTGAAATGCTGGAGGGGGAGTCCTTCATCGGGCAACCGCTCAAGGAGCTGTTTCCTGCCTGGCAGCCTGTAAAAGGGAAAGAGCTGTTGAGCGAGGTGGCTGTAGGCTCCAAAATGTACTCCTTTTCAGTGAAGCCGGATGAACGTCTGATCTACATCCGCGACATCACCCAGCGCTGGACGCTGGAGAGGAAGTACGAGGATGAGAAGCTTGCGATCGGTACTGTAATGATGGACAATCTGGAAGAGGTTACGCAAGGGATGGATGAGCAGCAGCGTGCCGCTCTGCTGTCCAAGGTAACCAGTGAAATAACGGATTGGGCGCAGAAGCATCACTTGTACCTGAAGCGTCTGACCTCCGACCGTTATTTATTTATTACAGATTACGCTACGCTCAAGCATCTTGAGCAATCGCGATTTGCGATTTTGGATCAGGTCCGCGAGATGACGCAGGAACAGAAAATTCCGATGACACTGAGCATCGGCATCGGAGCAGGCGGCGCGAATGCGATTGAGTTGGGGCAGTGGATGCAGACCAGCCTTGATATTGCGCTAGGACGCGGTGGCGACCAGGCTGCTATCAAGATTGGCGAGAAGCAAACATTCTACGGCGGCAAGTCCGGAGCTGTAGAGAAGCGCACGCGTGTCAGAGCGCGTGTTGTTGCCCATGCTCTGCGTGACATGATCAAGGAGAGCAGCAATGTGGTCATTATGGGCCACAAGATGCCGGATATGGATTCGGTCGGTGCAGCAATCGGGGTGCTCAAGGCGGCGCAGATATTTGATAAAGAGGCATACATCGTAATTGAGGGTATCAACCCTGCGATCACACGAATGATGGAGATGATCCGGGAGGAGCCGAAGCTGTTCAAGTGGTTCATCTCGCCGGAGCAGGCGCTGACGCTGATCGGACCAAAGTCGCTCGCTGTCGTGGTTGATACGCACCGCGCTTCAATGGTTAAGGAGCCGAAGCTCCTGTCGATGACAGAGCGGGTCGTTGTGCTCGACCACCATCGCCGCAGCGAGGAATTTATTCATAACCCTCTGCTTGTCTACATGGAGCCGTATGCCTCATCGACATGCGAGCTGATTACCGAACTGCTCCAGTACATCCATGAGCGTGTATCTCTGGATGTTACGGAGGCGACCGCCTTGCTCGCAGGGATTACGGTTGATACGAAGAGTTTTTCGCTGCGTACAGGAGCAAGAACGTTTGAAGCGGCTTCCTTCCTGCGGCGCAACGGTGCTGACTCTACGCTGATATTGAAAATGCTCAAGGAAGACCTTGATGATTATGTGAAGAAAGCCGATATTATCAAGCAGGCGGAGATCGTGCACGAGCATATTGCGATTGCGGTGACGGAGCCGAATCGCAAATATTCGCAGCTGATGATTGCACAGGTAGCGGATACGCTGCTCAATATGAATGATGTGCTTGCTTCTTTTGTTATAGGGGAACGTCCGGATGGATTTATCGCGATTAGCGCCCGCTCGCTTGGACATATGAATGTCCAGGTTGTTATGGAACGCATGGGGGGCGGAGGCCATCTGACGAATGCGGCTGCTCAACTTGAGTGTTCGCCAAAGGAAGCAGCCAAGCGGCTGAAGCAGGTGCTTAAAGAAATCGAAGAGGAAGAGGGGTTGTTCGAATGAAAGTCATTTTCCTGCAAGATGTAAAGGGTCAAGGCAAAAAAGGTGAAATCAAGGAAGTATCGGAAGGGTATGCGCGCAATTTTCTGTTTCCGAAAAATCTCGTCAAGCTGGCCTCGGATGGAAACCTGAAAACATTGGAAGTGCAGAATGCGGCCGAGCAAAAGCGCAAGGATAAGGAAAAAGAGGATGCCGAGAAGCTTGCGGTCAAACTTGGGGAGATGAAGGTTGTCATCAAAACCAAAGCCGGCGAAGGCGGCAGACTGTTCGGAGCCATTACAAGCAAGCAGGTAGCGGAGACATTGGCTGCACAGGGTGTCAAAATCGACAAGCGCAAAATCGAGATGGATGAGCCGATTCGTGCGCTGGGAGTGACTCAGATTGCTATCAAGATTCACCCTGAGGTGAAAGCAAAGGTAAGTGTACACGCAGTTGAAGAATAATGAACTCGGGTAAGGAGCTGGAACCATGGACCCGGATCTGATGTTTGATAGAGTACCACCGCAAAATATGGAAGCCGAGCAAGCTGTGCTCGGCTCTGTTTTGTTGCAAAGCGAAGCCTTGATCTCGTCAATGGAACGCATTCGCAGCGAGGATTTTTACAGCACGGCCCATCAATTGATATTTGAAGCGATGATTGAGCTGGGAGAGGCGAATCAGCCGATTGATCTGGTCACATTGACCGCGAGTCTGCAGGACAAGCAGCAGTTGGAGGAGATTGGCGGCGTCAGCTATCTGGCGAAGCTTGTAGGCAGTATGCCGACGGCGGCCAACGTAGATTATTACGCCCAGATCGTCGAAGAGAAATCCATGTACCGCAAGCTTATCCGCACTGCGACCCAAATTGTGACGAATGGCTATGCGGCTTCGGATGATATCGGAATGCTGCTGAGCGAAGCTGAGCAGAAGATCATGGAAATCTCCAACCGGCGCGCCAGCAGCGGCTTCATCTCCATTCGGGATGTGCTGATGGAGGTCTTCGAGCGGGTGGAGCATCTCTATTCCAATAAAGGGGGATCGACGGGGATTCCGTCGGGCTTCACGGATTTGGACAGAATGACTTCGGGCTTCCAGCGCAGCGACCTGATCATTGTTGCTGCCCGTCCTTCCGTAGGAAAGACGGCTTTCGCGCTTAATATCGCCCAGAATGTCGGTGTGCGTGCGCGGGAGACGGTTGCCATATTCAGTCTGGAGATGTCCGCGGCCCAGCTCGTTCAGCGGATGATCTGTGCGGAATCGAATGTCGATGCGACAAGAATGCGTACAGGTCATCTGGAGGGGGACGACTGGGAGAAGCTGACGATGGCAATTGGCTCCTTGTCGGAGGCGGAAATCTTTATCGATGATACACCGGGTATTACGGTGGCAGAGATCCGGGCCAAGTGCCGGAGGCTGAAGAAGGAGAAGGGACTCGGGATGATTCTGATCGACTACCTCCAGCTGATTCAGGGCCGGGGCAAAGCCGGGGAGAACCGCCAGCAGGAAGTATCCGAAATTTCCCGGACGCTCAAGCATATTGCCAGGGAGCTGGAGGTTCCGGTTATTGCGCTGTCACAGCTCAGCCGGGGCGTAGAGCAGCGGCAGGACAAGCGTCCGATGATGTCTGACCTTCGGGAATCCGGTTCGATCGAGCAGGATGCCGATATTGTCGCGTTCCTTTACCGGGATGACTACTACGATAAAGAATCCGAAAAGAAGAACATTATCGAGATCATTATTGCCAAGCAGCGGAATGGGCCAGTCGGAACGGTAGAACTGGCTTTCCTGAAGAACTACAATAAATTCGTGTCGCTCGACCGGACCCATCAGGAGCCGGGAGCTGCTTCATGAGTGGGGTTTACGAACAATAATAGGTTAGTCCTTATTATTGTTCGTTTTTTGTTGACATTGAATTTTCATACTGCTACACTTATAGTGCTGCTTTATCGAGATGCAGTGTTGATAACCAAGCACGGTCGGGAAGAAGAGCCTCTTCTTCGCGTGCTATCATTTACTGCCGGGTTGAAGGCCTTGGCAGCCGTTTTGCTTGCAAGCGTGCGGGCATACGGATATTATTTGTCACTATTAATCAAGCATATTACTTCATGTTTTATATTTGAATCGGGGGTATGGGAATGTCAACAGTTGTTGTTGTCGGAACGCAATGGGGAGACGAAGGTAAAGGCAAAATCACGGATTATTTGGCAGATGGCGCCGATGTCGTCGCTCGTTATCAAGGCGGAAACAACGCTGGCCACACCATTCTTATCGGCAATAAGAAATATAAGCTGACCATGATTCCATCCGGTATTTTCAACAATGACAAGACTTGTGTCATCGGTAACGGAATGGTAATCAATCCGGCAGCATTAATTGATGAAATTCAATACATTCATGATAATGGATTCTCCAGCGCCAACCTGAAGATCAGTGACCGCGCGCATGTCATCATGCCGTATCATATGATTCTGGACGGTCTGGAAGAGGATCGCAAGGGCGACAACAAGATCGGAACGACCCGCAAAGGGATCGGCCCGTGCTATATGGACAAAGCGGCGAGAGCGGGCATCCGCATTGCCGACCTGATGGATGCGGAGGAGTTCGAAGCGAAGGTCCGTCATCTGGTTACAGAGAAAAACCAAGTGATTCAGCAGGTATACGGCGGTGAGCCGGTAGATGCTGAGTCGATCATCCAAGAGTACCTGGGCTATGCCGAGAAGCTTCGCCCATACGTCACCGATACATCGGTCGTTCTGAACGATGCAATCGATGAAGGCAAGCACATTCTGTTCGAAGGCGCTCAAGGGGTTATGCTGGACATTGACCAAGGTACCTATCCGTTCGTTACTTCGTCCAACCCGACTGCAGGCGGCGTATGTATCGGTTCCGGTGTAGGCCCATCCAAAATTCAGCAGGTTATCGGCGTAGCGAAAGCTTATACAACCCGTGTCGGCGACGGCCCGTTCCCTACAGAGCTGCATGATGCGATTGGCGATCAAATCCGCGAGACTGGCCATGAGTATGGCACGGTAACCGGACGTCCGCGCCGTGTCGGCTGGTTCGACAGCGTAGTTGTGCGCCATGCGCGCCGCGTAAGCGGAATTACAGGTCTGTCCCTGAACTCTCTGGATGTATTGACCGGACTTGAGACCGTCAAAATCTGCACAGGCTACAAATACCGCGGTGAAGTGATTCAGCACTACCCTGCGAGCTTGAAGATGCTGGCTGAATGTGAAGCTGTATATGAAGAGCTTCCAGGCTGGAGCGAGGATATCTCGAACACGAAGAAGCTTGAGGACCTTCCAGAGTCCACTCAACGCTATGTCGCGCGTGTATCCGAGCTGACAGGCATTCCGATTGCGATCTTCTCTGTAGGACGCAACCGTGAGCAGACAAACCCTGTTGTGTCTATCTACGAATAAGAATCAAACCTATCGTTAAGCAGCCTTTCCGGCTTCATTGGGGTCAGCCCCTTGTGAAGCAGGGAGGGCTGTTTTTTTGTCTTGCACGGTTGGCTCTGCTCCGGATTGCCCATAATGCTAGTAGAGGCACAAGGCTCTTTCGGCAAATAAGTGGTTCATCTTATATGGGGTCTTTTGCGCTGCATGGCTTAGAGAGCATGGGCAAACGGAAAGGATGATGCAGATGTGGAAGATTGCAGGTTGGATTGGCAAATGGGCGGCAGCGGCGTTGGTAGTGAGTGTAATTTCGATATGGACGACGGGTTTTATTATTAACAGCTATGTGCAAAATCTGGTGAAGCAGTATAATCTGCCGATTGAGGTGCCGCCGATTGCGTTGTCCGGCGTATGGAAAAGCCTGTGGGGATCCTCTTCCGGGGGCGGTTCGAAGGAAATCGGAAACCCTACTGCAGAAGGCCCGATTACGGCAACCGGGAACAGCACAGATACTGACGGGCAGACGCCGTTTTCTTCCGGCAAGCCAAGTACAGGAGACACAAAGCAAGGGATGAACGATAGCAGCCCCGGAAGCAGTAGAGATGCAGACGAGCCTGGACAGACACGGAGCGGGAATACAGGCTCAGCCGGCGCAATTGGGGACGCGAATACCGGGGCCGGGAAAGGGCCGACAGCAGAGGATACTGGTGCATCAGGAGCTTCCGGGGCTGCCGGAGAAGATGATGAGGAAAATACCCCTCCGTTGTCAGTAGAGATTGGCGGTGGTACCGGACCGAAGGCGAATTCAGGCGCTGTATCGGGAGGAGCGGCTGGCGCCGGAGGGATGCCGGGAAATGGAGATCCGGGTTCAGACCCGCTGGTGATGTCTCCGGATCAGTTGACCAGCACCAAGGAGCAGCTCAGCAGCGAGGACAGGCAGCAGCTCTTCACTTTATTAATCGACAAGCTGCCCCAGGAAGCGTGGCAGAAGATCTCCACTTATATGGAGGACGGCCTCACGGAGAGCGAGCTTCAGGACATTCAGCAGATTGTCGCGCAGTATTTAAATGACGAAGAATACCAGGCCTTAATGAAGATTCTAAAAAAATATTAATCTTTCATTATCCCTGATTCGGTTGAACATCCTCTTTGGCGTGTGATAAAGTAGAGCACAGGGTGACAAGATTTGGTGATTTTAACCTATTGATTTTGTCGAAACTTTGTACATTACTAGAGAATGCGTTAAGAAGGAGCAGATCATGGCCGTTTTCAGGGATAAGAATCCATTGCGGAAAGTAGGACAATGGTTGCATACCGGCATTCGCAAGCTAGGATTCAAAGGAACAAATCTACAGAGCAAGACTGCAGGCAGCACCGCAGGTTCAAGACCGCTGACCGTATCACGCGGAAGAAAGCCATACATTATTGCCGGTAGCGCACTGGCTTTGCTGGCTATAGCGGGGTTTGGCACACAGCAATATATCTCTTCCAACACAGTTGATTACTATCATGTATATAGAGACGGGCAAGAAATCGGAACGATTAGCAATCCACAGCAGGTAGAGGATCTGCTGGCAGAGAAGCAGAAGCAGGTGGAACAGGCGAATCCGGGCATCCAGATGGTGCTGGCAGCCGGGAAGCTGGAATACACCGAGAGCAGCGGCTTCAAGGCGGTACCGAACAGCGAGGAGACACTGGAGAAGCTGGGCGGACTGGTAAAAACCCATGCGGTTGGTGTTGAAGTACGGGTAGAAGGCAAGCTGATCGGCATTGCGCCCGACAGTGAGACCGCGGAGCGTGTGCTGGAGAAGGTCCAGGCACAATATGCTTCCGCTTCAGCAGCCAAGTCCTCCAAGGGCGGTTTGCAGGTAAAGGCTCTATCCTTTGGCGGTGATACCGTCACAGTAGAGTCCAAGGAACTGAAGAAAGTTGAAATTGTGGAGAACGTTGCCACAGCCAATATTGATATTTCGCCTGACCGTATTACAGCTGAGGATGAGCTGTTCAAGCGGTTGACGAAGGGAACGAACAAGCCGACGAAATATACGGTACAGGAAGGCGACTGCGTAGGCTGCATCGCGTCCAAGTTTGATATATCCAGACAAGTCATTTACCAGAACAACCCGTGGATTGAAGACGATATTATTAAAGTCGGGGATGTGCTGGATTTAACGGTCATTCAACCGGCGGTAACGGTACAGACGGAAGAAGAATTGAAAGAGACGGAGAAGGTAGAGCCTCCGGTTACAGTGCAGAAGAATGAAGAGATGCGGGCCGGCGAATCCAAGGTCATAACGGAGGGCAAGCCGGGCAAGAAGCTCGTCACCTATAAGCTGGTTAAGCAGAACGGCTATCTGATGAGCGAAGAGATTGTGAATGAAGAAGTAATTGAAGCAGCAATTCCTTCGATTATTGTGAAAGGCACGAAGGTGATTCGCGGTGAAGGAAGCGGCAAGTTCTCATGGCCGGTCAGCAATGCGAAGATTTCGAGCAGCTTCGGCAAGCGCTGGGGACGCCAGCACAAGGGACTGGACATTCTGGGAAGCAAAACAATCAAGGCTTCGGATGAAGCGGTTGTTGAATTCGCAGGACAAAAAAGCGGGTATGGCAATGTAGTCATCCTGGATCATAAGAACGGTTATAAGACGCTGTATGGCCACTTGAGCAGCTTCACAGTGAGCCAGGGCGAAATCGTGGAGAAGGGCGATCAGATTGGTGTTATGGGTAACACAGGAAGATCGACCGGAACACATCTGCATTTCGAAATCATTAAGAACGGAACCTCAGAAAATCCGCTTAGTTATTTATAAACCGCTGCCTGGTGCAGCGAATCATAACGAGCAGAAGATTCCCGCACTTATTTAATATCAGGCATCCTTACCGGCTTTGGCCCGGGGGGATGCCTTTTCATGTTCGGACTGACCGGGAAGCAGATACCGTGAACAATCAAAAATGGCCGCATGTATAGATGCTCCTGAATCCTAAAGCCGGCCGCAACCGAGTATGCCGGATGTTTTGAAATGGGAGCTTCCCGGACAATCTTTTAAAAGAACTTTAATTGGGATACAGGCAGGCAGGTATGTTAGAATAAAAGGAAACAAAGCTTGGACGGGGCGGTGAAATGATGCGTGGAAAAATACTGGTTGTCGATGACGAACAGCCGATTGCAGATATAATCAAATTTAATTTGGAAAAGGAAGGCCACCAGGTCATCTGCGCATTTGATGGCGGGACAGCGGTGCAGCTCGCTTTTGAGGAAGAGCCGGATCTGATTTTGCTCGATTTGATGCTGCCGGTGAAGGATGGCATGGATGTATGCCGCGAGATCAGAACCCGCTTGCAGACGCCGATCATTATGCTGACAGCAAAGGATACGGAGCTGGACAAGGTGCTGGGCCTGGAGATGGGTGCGGATGATTATGTGACGAAGCCGTTCAGCACCCGCGAGCTGCTTGCAAGAGTGAAGGCGCATCTGCGCAGACAGCAGAAGACAGCCGAGCTTGTAGCTGCCGGAGGCGACAATCAGTCCGCGGACAGCAAGCCTGCCGAACGCCAGGGGCTGGAACTGTTCAATCTGTTTATCGATACGGATATGTATGTGGTCTATAAAGACGGGGAGCCGCTTGATCTGACGCACCGGGAATATGAGCTGGTCTATTATCTGGCCCGCAACTGCGGCAAGGTCATGACCCGGGAGCATCTGCTTCAGGCTGTATGGGGCTTCGAATACTTCGGCGATGTGCGGACGGTGGATGTGACGATTCGCAGACTGCGGGAGAAGATTGAGGATGACCCGAGCCGTCCGGAATATATTCTGACACGCAGAGGCCTTGGGTATCTGATGCGCAATCCGAAGTCAGGAGGCTTTGGTTATCGATGAAGGGAGCCCGTATCTTCCGCACGATACAGGTGAAGCTGATCATTATTTATGTACTGCTGATTTTGATCGGCATGCAGCTGATTGGTGTATATTTTATTAGCACGATGAAGACATCGCTGATGGAATCCTTTACGAATAATCTGAATGAGCAAGCGAATATATTAACCAAGTTTGTCGAGCAGACGCTCTCGCCTTCTCCGCAGAATGCGAATATGACGGATGAGCAGACGATTGAGGACTTGCGGGATATTGTGAGCACTTTGTTCAGTATTAACGAAGCGGAAATTCAGGTGCTGGATGCAAGCGGCAAGGTGCTTACAACCTCCATGCAGTCCCATCAGTCCTATGTCGGGCGTAAAAATACGACACTTGCGGTCAGCCGTGCGCTGCAGGGGATACGGGACAATGAGCAGGAAATGATCGGGGAGGACAATGTCCGCAAAAAGGTGGTCGCCAAACCTGCCTTCTACGAAGGCAAAATCATTGGCGCAGTCTATATTGTCGCTTCGATGAATGAGCTGTTCGAGACGATTAACCGGGTGAACGGCATCTTCATGTCGGGGATGCTGATTGCGCTTGGATTGACCGGCATCTTAAGTGTGCTGCTGGCGCATACGATTACGAACCCGATCAAGGGCTTGACCCGGCATGCGACACAGGTGGCGGAGGGGCGGTTCGACCAGCAGGTGCCGGTGCACGGCGATGACGAGATCGGGCAGCTCAGCGAGGCCTTCAATGAAATGACGAGCAGGCTGCAAGAGGCGCTGTCGGCCAATGAGGAGGAGAAGGAGAAGCTTGCTTCCATTCTCACCAATATGAGCGATGGCGTGATCGCGACGGATGAGCACGGCATTGTGGTCGTGACGAACCGCAGGGCACGTGAAATGTTGGATATTGAGACCGGCGATGGTGTGTCTCTTACAGAGCTGCTTGGCTTGAGTGAAGAACGGATGGCACAGCTTCGCGGCCCTTCCGAGCAGGTCATCATGATCCGGAAGGAAGCACCGGAGTATGAGCATGATTACACGATGCGGGTAACGTTCACACCGATCCACAGAAGAGACAAGAGTGCATCGGGTACGATTGTCGTGCTGCAGGATGTGACGGAGCAGGAGAAACTGGAGCAGTCGCGGCGGGAGTTCGTGGCGAATGTATCCCATGAGCTGCGCACGCCGCTCACGACGATCAAGAGTTATGCGGAGGCGCTGGAGGACGGCGCGCTGCAGGAGAAGGAGCTTGGCGAGCGGTTCGTCGGCGTTATCCGCACGGAGGTGGAGCGCATGATCCGTCTGGTGACGGACCTCCTGCATCTGTCGAGACTGGATTCCAGCCAGGCTCCGCTAAGGCGGCAGGAGACGGATATTGCGGAGATGCTGGAGGAGGTTGCCGACCGCTTCTCATTCCAGCTTCGCCAGAAGGCCATTATTGCCGATGTGCGGATCGCAGATGAGATTACGCCGGTATGGCTGGACCGTGACCAGATTGACCAGGTACTGGATAATCTTGTATCCAACGCGATCAAATATACGGTGGACGGCGGGCATATAGAGTTGTCTGCATGGATGACAGGTGCGGACTCGATCTCCATCAGCGTGAAGGATACGGGAATCGGGATCCCCAAGAAGGATTTGAGCCGGATTTTTGACCGGTTCTATCGTGTAGATAAAGCACGTTCCAGAAATATGGGCGGCACCGGCCTTGGCCTGTCCATTGCCCGGGAAATTATCAAAGCGCATGGAGGAACGATTGCGCTGGAGTCGGAATGGAACGAGGGCACAATCGTTACCTTCACCCTTCCTACCTTGCAGGAGAGGGGGGCGGCAGAATGATAGAGAAGTTCAAGACAGGCTTGCTGGCTTTCCTGGTCGTGCTCAGCCTGCTGCAAAGCTATTTTCTCGCCTACAGCTTCCCGAGCCTTGGCCCGATCGTCTCCTCGGAGCAGGATTATGTGCAGACGGAGAAGATCGGCAAGGAGGAGCGGGTGGAAAACCTGGTCTTCCCTGAGGATATTGTGCTTCATCTGGGAGAGGACAAGCATACGGTCTTGTATCCGGATACGGAGTTCTACAAGCGTATACTGGAGAAGCTGCGGGGCCGGGAGTTCAAGGGCTTCGAGCGCAATATGGTGAATGTTCAGGACTGGAGCTCCATCCGCAAGGGGGAGCTGGGTCTTGAGCTGCGGTTTGGCTATGGCGTACCTGTAGAACTGCTGCAAAAGATCATGAAGCTGGATGGCGATTTGGTGTTCCTGAATGATCATATTGACCGGATCTGGATTTACAAGGTCGCGGACCGCGATGAGGTGCGGGTATACTTCTTCAGCTCGCAGTCCGGCATTGTATATGAATCGATCCGCGCGGATCTGACGATCAGCGATGTGCAGGAATATGTAGGATATGGAGAATACTGGGCGCCTTATAAGACCAATGATGGCGAGCTGTATTTGCCAATGAAGCCGCTGGAGGCGGTCGAGTCGGTGATCAAGTATGAGACCTACTCACCGGAACAGATGCAGAAAAATCTGTTCTTCGATCCAAGCAGCACCCGCACGATCGAAGATCGCAGCGGGACGCAAATCTATACGGACGGCAAGCGGGGAATGCAGGTTGAACAGGACGGCCAGTGGATTAAGTACACAGACCCGGTCGCGGCTTCGAGCAGCAAGGATCAGCTCAGCAGCAATGTGTACTCGGCGATTTCCTTCATCAATCAGCATGGCGGCTGGGATGGCCTGCACCGGTTCATCAATCCGAAGGAGAGCGGCGTCATTGAGTTCAGGCAATATTATCAGTCGCTGCCTATCATGAGCCTGCCGAGTTTCCGGTTTGGCTTGATGGAGCTGATGCTCCAGCAGGGCAATGTCACGGAATATGAGCGGTCGCTCATGACGATCAGCAATGGCAAAGCTGATAAGCGTATCCGGTATCTGCCGGGGGGAGAGCAGCTGGAGCAGGTGCTCTCCAGCTATCACAGACGATCTGAGGTGGAAGCAGTATATCCGGCTCTCAGACCTTCGCTGACGAAGGAGAAGGAGATCAGGCTGACTCCGGTATGGGCAATCCGGTTAAAGGACGGGACAAGCGAGATTCTAAGTCCGGCGCTGCCGGCAGGGAGCCTGCCGCCGCAGAACGAGAATACGCCTGCAAATGCAGCGTCCCATTCTTCTGCCGGAACGGCGCTGTCCAAGGACAAGGAGCAGCAAAAAGCGGTACAGGGCGGATAAGGATACAGCTGCAAATTTAATGGTTGGGAGGTTAAGGTCCATGGATTGGAGGAGAGCCAAGAGCGTATTGATATTTGCGTTTATTATGCTGAATATTTTGCTAGGCTATCAGTTGTGGCTGGATGTCCGCGAGCGGCTCGAATCCAATATGGATATGACGGACCTTCCTCCGGAAATTCAGCGCATTATGCAGGAGAAAAATGTGCGTCTGATCGGCAAGATACCGGCGGGGACGCCTGTGCTGCCGGATTTGGAGTACCGTTTTAAGAAATCTCCGGATACGTCAGGGGAAATTCCGCTTAAGACGCCAGTCAACACCCGGATTGTCTTCAATGAGAAGGAGCTTCTAGACGAACTGGGGGACACGATTCCTTCGCTGGGGGATTATGCTTTTGATTCGGAGGCCAGCACGTATGGCACGGATGGTGTATTCGTCTTGTACCGGATGCAGGACAAGCTGCCGATGTTCGATGTGCGGCTTGAGCTGCGCTACAGCAATCAGAAGATCATTGCTTTTAGACAGTTGGCAGTAGAGCAGGTCAAGCATGGCAAGTCGAGAGAGCAGGCGGTGCTGTCAGCCTCGAAGGCGATCGGGCGGCTGATCGAGAAGTATCTCCAGCCGGGATCGGCGATTAAGGATATACGCCTTGGCTATCATGGCTTGTTCTTTGATACGGATATGCAGGTAGCTACTCCATCGTGGAGGGTGCTGCTGGAGGACGGGGAAATCTATTATATTAATGCATTGACCGCAGAGGTCGTCATACAGAATGAAGCTGCCGGCAAGGCAGAAGAAGGCCCGTAGGGAGAGGGAAGGCAAGAGAAGTATGGGATTACGGTTTACAGTACTGGCGAGCGGCTCGACGGGGAACGCGACGATTGTCCAGTCGGATGATGCAATGATCTTGATCGATGCGGGCTTGAGCGCGAAGAAGCTGGAGCAGCTTATGAAGGAGCGCGAGGTAGAAGCCAGCGGACTGGACGCGATTCTGGTTACGCATGAGCATTCGGATCATATCAAGGGGCTTGGGGCCATGGCGCGCAAGTATGATCTGCCGATCTACGCCAATGAAGCGACCTGGGAAGAGATGCACAAGCATGTCGGTGCAATCGCCGAGGATAAGCGCAAAATATTGCCGACCGGCAGCTCGGTAGAGTTCGGCGGCGTGCTGGGCAGGCTGCGGGCGGAATCGTACGCGATATCCCATGACGCGGCAGAGCCTGTCGGGTATTGTATTTACAATGGGAATACGAAGCTGAGCCTGGTGACGGACCTTGGTTATATGAGCGAGAAGGTCAAGCAGCAGGTCATTGAATCCGATGTGATCGTGCTGGAGTCCAATCATGATGTGGACATGCTGCGGGTAGGCCGGTATCCGTGGAATATCAAGCGGCGCATTCTCGGCGATATGGGCCATCTGTCCAATGAAGCTGCGGGCGATGCGCTATGCGAATTAATGACGGACAGGACGCAGCGGGTCTATCTGGCGCACCTCAGTCTGGACCATAATCAGATGGATTTGGCCAAGCTTACGGTGAATAGTATATTAGAGAACCGCGGATTTTTCTTCAAGCGGGATGAATTTGCCATCAAGGATACATATCATGACCGTCCTACCGAATGGGACGAAGTGAAGCGGAGATAGTGTTGGTCAGCTCCTGGTCAAGGACGGCGGCCTTCGCGGCGACTTCTTCTCTGGTGAGCAGGCCCTTATCGATAAGAAGCTCCAGCATCGCGCTGAGTGCAAGCAGGGACTGGTAGTGATTATCCTTCAGATCAGCAATTGAGGCGGCAAGGTTGACCTGTTCCCAGGCATTTTTGGAAGTGCTCATTTTTATCGCTCCTTTTTAATGGAAGTAAGGTATAATTGAAATAGCAATAGGTTTCGACGCTTGCAAGCAACGTTTCTTATAGTGAAAGCAGTATTGTGTGATGCACTGCGAAGTCACTTGGACAATCTAGCAACTGCAATACGACTCTACTAACAGTGTAGTCTACAAGTTCTGAAAACATTCCTGAAAAATAAGAGGATTACAATAAAAATCATATGGAAATAATAGTCTTGATGTGTGCTGCATCGAGGGGAGCGATCAATCATGAGTTTGTTCGATGACGATTTCTATTCGACCAAGGTGTCGCGAAGGGCTCGCTCAGAGCAGATGGAGCCCATGCCGCCGAGGTATGGCTTCAAGATACGCTGGACCCCGGTGCGAATCGCTTTCATGTCTTCTTTTGTCAGTGCGCTCGCCGCAGTTCTGTTGTTCAGCCTGATCTTTGATTCCAGCGGCAGGGCAGCCATCAAGCCGGTATCGGCGAACACGATCCAGGTGATGGACCCTTATGAGCGGCCGATTCATGCAGCAGCGAAGATTGGACCGGCTGTGGTCAGCATTATTAATGAGCAGAAGGCCAGCCCCGGCCGCAAGCAGGCGGATGAAGGAAATGGAGAATCGCCATACCAGACTGCCAGCCTTGGCTCGGGGGTTATCTATGAAAAGGCAGGCGGCAAAGCACGGATTATTACGAATTATCATGTTATCAATGGTGCGGAGTCGATTAAAGTCGTGCTCGCAGACGGACAAGTGCGGAGCGCGAAATTGCTTGGCAAAGACCAGATTACGGATCTGGCGGTACTGGAGGTAGACGGGAAGGGAATTGAGACGACCGCGGAGATCGGAGATTCGACCGCCCTGCGGGATGGAGAGACAGTTATTGCGATTGGCAATCCGCTTGGACTGGGCGACTCGCTCACGATGGGGATCGTCAGCAAGACCCGGCGGCTTATTCCGGTTTCGCTCAATCAGGATGGCGTCTACGACTGGGAGCAGGAGGTCATCCAGATTGATGCCTCCATTAACCAGGGCAACAGCGGTGGCGCCTTGATTGATCTGAACGGACGCTTGATCGGCATCAACAGCATGAAGGTAGCCGATTACGGCGTAGAGGGATTAGGATTCGCCATTCCGATAAATAATGCGATGCCGATTGTGGATAGCCTGATTGAATACGGCAAGGTGAAGCGGCCTTATCTGGGTGTGTATACACTTGATCTGGAGCAGTATTTCGCTCAGCAGGCATTCTCCGATTCGAGCAAGAAGAAGCCGGACAGCAAGGACAGCGGCCTGGAGCTCAAGCTGCCCAAAGAGGTCAAGCGCGGCGTGATCATCCTGGAGGCAGTCGGCCCGGCGAAAAAGGCAGGACTGAACTTCAACGATGTAATCGTGAAGCTGGACCGCCAGGATATTGGCAGCATGATGGAGCTGCGCAAGTACCTGTACACAAAAAAACAAATTGGTGATACAATTGAAGTTACTTATTACCGTGACGGAGAGCTCAACACAGCCTCTTTCACCCTTGCTGAGATGACAGAAGAAGAGGATTAATTTCAACTACAACTAACCAAGGGCTGAACGCCGCAAGAGATGGAGCTGCATACCCGACTATGTACTGTATTTGTAAAAAACATGTTGAACTGGCGATTGACAAATTTGTAGATGAATTTGAGGATGCACCGGATGTGGTGGATCTGAAGGAGACGCATTTTGCCAACTGGGACCCGCCGGTAAAATGCGAGCTTTGCGAGGAGCCTGCGATATTCCTCGTCGTGTAGCAATGGTTGTCCAGGGCGGAACGGTCTGATGGATTCTGCTTGGCTTAACCGAATAGGATACAAGAAAATTGCGCCAGTCTGATACACGGTCATAAGCCGTTTTTCGGCTGGCGCTTTTGCTAAATAAGAGACTGCTACCCGGACAAAGCCCCATAGGTGGGAACACCAATCGTACGGGGAAAAGCAGCTGCTCTGCATATGCCAATTTTGGGCTGGGGAAGTCCGTCCGCGTGGCGTGTGCACGAAAGATACGATTCCTCGCAAAGGAGATGTTGTCATGTCTGTGCTATATATTTTACTGCTGTTGGTGGGGGCTGTAATGTTTACGAAGCCGAAAGTTCTCTGGGTGCTGACCGAGAGCTGGAAGAGCAACGACGGTACCGAGCCTTCCGGTTTGTATCTTTTTTCTACCCGGTTCGGCGGACTGTTCTTCTTCCTCGCGGGACTGGCAGGCGTTTCTACGTTGTTTTATGCATGAATGATGGATATATGGATACATAAATGTTGTGAGACCTCATTTTAGTTTGCCGTGGCGGGCGCTTGGATGGGGTTTTTGTTATGTAGAACGGAGTAAGTTTTTTGCTGCGCTCGGGATTCACCTGTTCATCCTGAAAAGCCGGCAGGTGAAGCAGCAAATGCTGCGGGTTAGACCAAAGACGGCGCTAAAATGATAAAGCTAAGCCATAATAGGAAGTGACCGGAGCGTGATGATGACAGATGAAAATTCGAATTGATATCGATGACCGTCATGAGGAAACGTCGATCACCATTCATGCCAAGGAATGGACGGAGGAACTGGCTGCCCTGGTCAGCAAGCTGCAAAGCTCAGAGCCGCGGCGGCTTGTCGGGATTGAAGAGGATCGTTCTGTTTTGCTGGATCCTGCCGAACTGGATTACGTATATGCAGAGAGCCGCAAAGTGTATGCTGCGCTCAAGCAGCGCAGAATTGAACTGCGAATGAAGCTGTATGAGGTTGAGGAGCTGCTTGCAGGGTACCGCTATATGCGGTTCTCCAAGTCGGTGATCGGAAATTTGGATGAAATTGACCGCTTTGAGCTGTCGTTTAACGGGAATTTATGTGTATATTTTCGCTCAGGGAACAAGGAATATGTGTCCAGGAGCTATGTTGCAGAGCTGAAGCAGCGTCTCATATTGGGAGGTGGACGGGATGGTGTTTGAAATATTACGGCGCATGGCATGGGGGACGTCCCTTGCATTTGTAGTCAGCTTCTCCGCAGTGACTGTCCTGGTGCTGACCGAGACCGAAATTCCGATGAAGGACCTGTGGCTGCATATGGCGGGCAGCCTGACGATCGGAATCTACTTTGGGCTGGCATCCCTGCTGTTCGGTTATGAACGCTGGAGTCTGCTGAAGCAACTGGGCGTTCATTATTTGCTGTCGATGGCTGTATATTTTCCGGTAGCGATTGGAATTGGCTGGATACCGCTGCAGCCGCTGGCGCTTTTGCTTGGGGCAGGGCTGTTTACGTTGACGTATGCGGGATTTTGGTTTTCGATCCGCTGGTATTTGATCAAACAAGCCAATTCCATGAACAAATCGGTACGAAGGTAAAGGAGGGCCAGGCGCATGAGCAAGGTGGTGCTGGAGGTTGTGCAGTTGACGAAGCAATATGGCGGCAAGCAGGCGCTGGGCGGAGTCAGCTTTCAGGTAAAGGAAGGGAGCTGCTTCGGGCTGCTCGGGCCGAATGGTGCAGGGAAATCCACGACGATGAAGATTATTACCGGCATCCTTCGTGCAGACTCGGGTGAGGCGCTGGTAATGGGGCAGGATATGATGAAGCATGCGGATGCCGTCCGCCATCATATCGGATATGTGCCGCAAGAGATCACGTTGTACGACAAGCTCAGTGCGCGGCAAAACTTGACCTTCTTCGGTGAGATGTACGGCGTGAAGGGCCGGGAATTAAAGTCGCGTATTGAAGAGGTGCTGGGGCAGGTAGGACTTGCGGATCGTGCAGGAGAAGCAGTCGGGAGTTATTCCGGCGGGATGAAACGCAGAATCAACTTTGCCGCAGCACTGCTGCACCATCCGAAGATCGTCATTCTCGATGAGCCTACCGTCGGCATTGATCCGCAGTCCCGCAATCATATCTTCGAAATGATACGGAGTTTGAGGGATAGCGGAATGTCGGTGATTTATTCCACGCACTATATGGAAGAAGTAGAGGCGCTGTGCGACGATATCGCGATCATTGATCATGGCAAGGTTGTCGTACAAGGCAGCCTTCATGAGCTGCTGGAGCAGTATGCGGTGAAGGCAGTCTATGTCGAGGCGGACAGGCTGGAGGATGAACCGTCAGGAGCAGGCGTGCGTAGTGCGGTCAGGAGCGGACGCGGGTGGCTGCTGGAGACGGAGCGGCCGCTGCAGACGATGCAGCAGATATCCGGCTGGCTGGAAGAGACGGGCAGGACGGTGCGTTCACTGGAGCTAAAGCGCCCGTCGCTGGAGAGTGTGTTTTTGACTCTGACGGGGACATCATTGAGGGATTAAGTGTATGAGCGAGAGTATGTCCTTACGTGTGTCCTATGCTTTGCGTTGTGCGGGAGTATTCTGTACAGAAGGGCATAGAGGTTGGATTTCTTGATGAAGGGAGTGGATGCGGCGGATGATCAGAAGCATTGTACGCAAGGAAATTCAGGTGCTGATAAAGGAAAAGGGGACTTTCTTCTGGCTGTTTCTGCTGCCGGTTCTGTTCATTGTCATGTTCTCGGCAATCTTCGGCAATACAAGCCAGACGGTCACGGTGCGCTATTATGATGCGGACAGAACGGTGGCCTCAAAGGAACTGATTCAGGCGCTGGGCGGAATTAAAGGCTTCGAGCTGAAGCAGGATGACAGCCAGTCTCTGGAGGCGCAGATTGAGGACATTCGCAGCGGCAAGCTAAGCTCGTTGGTTGTCGTCCCTGCGGGGTATGGCGGGAAGTATGAAAGCGGGGCCGCAGCAGAAATTGAGCTGTACCGGGATGCGGCGGAGGACACCGCTGTGGCGCCGATTGTGGCAATGCTGAATAGCGTAGCGGCACAATACAAGGAAGGCAATCTGCGCGCGATATTGAAAAGCTTGGGCAACAATGATCAGGAGATAGCCGGCATGATGCAACCGCCCTTGCAGGTGAAGGATATCCGGGAGAATGCCGTAAAGCTCAGTACGGTTACGCAGGTGGTGCCGGGGTATACGGTGATGTTCGTCTTCTTCATTATGATTACGATGGTACGTAATTTCATGCGGGACCGGGATTCGGGAATGGTTTCGCGCTTGCGCGGCACGCCGATGAAGTCCCATCATTATTTGATCGGCATGTGGGTACCCAATATTCTCGTCGTTATCGTGCAATGTACCGTGCTGCTGTTGTTCGGAAAACTCGTGTACGGACTGAATTTGGGCGATGTGGCAGCGGTGGCTTTGATTATCTTAAGTCTGGCGGTCTGCTGTACAGGAATTGGACTGATGCTCGCGATGCTGGTGGGCGGAGAGAATCAGGGCATAGCTTTCGTCCAGATTATTACGATGGGCGGAGCCATTACAGGGGGATTGTGGTTCCCGTATGATTTCTTGCCTAAAGCTGTGCAGGCTGTGGGCCGTTTCACCCCGCAATACTGGGCGCAAAACGGTTTGCAGGATATTATGATCCGCGGCGGACATATCGGAAGCGTCTGGATTAATGCGTTGATTCTGATTGCCATCGGGCTGGCCGGATTTGCGGTGGCGCGGCTAAGGTTTAATCAATTTGCAGGGACGGCAGTAAATTAATAATCGGTTTTGCATTTGAGTACTTTACAGGAATGTGGAAAATTTGTACAATATAGAAAGTTTAACTCGGAAGGGGAATTCAACCTTATGCCAGATTTCATGTAATGGATGCAGAGCGCACAAAAAAATCCCATGATCGGACAACGGGATACGTGTGTCTTCTTGACCCCATTACAAGGACTTCAGGCAAGGTATGATGACAATACTTGCGGAGTGCCTTTATTGAGGCACTCCTTTTTTGTATATAAAAGGTTATTGTGCAGGTTTGTGCTTGTACATGGGGTGTGCGCTGTGCGGTTAAGAGGAATGTCATCTTGAATCAGCCTGTAAATATCCCTGTGAGGTGTAAATATGAGCCAGAAGAATGAGAAGAACCAGGAGCCGGCAGATGTGTGCGAAAACAATCAGCGGCCTGAGGATCAATGGCAAGCCGGACAAATAAAAATAGAGACGTTGCATGGATTAGAGCTTGATTCGCCATCCGTTGTATTAAGGCCATTCCGGCTGCAAGATAAAAATGAGCTATACCGGTTAACCAGACAGAGATTACAAGCCTGCTGCCGGACTGGGATATGACGGAGGAACAGCTTGGGGAATTTATGAGCTTTGTGATTGGAAGCTATGAGCAGTTTAGCGCTGAGGATGTACGGATATTGCTTGCAGTGGAGCATAAGACAGATAAGCGGCTGATCGGCTGGTGCGGTGTATTCCCGAATGATATGCTGGAGCCGCATGTCAGAGAGGTGGCTTATGCGATCTCGAAGGATTATCGGAATCTAGGCTTGGCGACGGAGGCGGTTAATGCGATTATGGGCTTTGTCTTCGGGCAGACAAAGCTGGATACGGTAACCGGGATTGTGAAGCTGCACAATCCAACCTCCAAAAGGGTGCTTGAGAAGGCGGGATTTGTCCATGTGCGTCAGGTTAAGCTGGCGGATGGAGAGATGTACTTTGAGCTGGAGCGGCGCAAGACAGTCCGAGCCGGAGAACCGGGAATTGGAGCGAAGCATGATGTCTGCTTGCGCAGGGCTGTCGAAGAAGATACCGAGACGTTAGCTGCGATTATGAAGAAGACTTTTGACCGGGAGATCGAGAAATGGCTTGCAGGTTGTGAGCAGGAAGGCCAAAGACATCTGTGTCCGCCAGGGTATGATTCGGTTGAGATGCACCGTTACTTGGCGCGGGAGCTTCATTATTATGCTGTGGTGGCAGCGCAGCGGATTATCGGCGGAGTTAGTGTACAGTGGAGTGGCCGGAGACATGCGAGGCTCGACAAGCTCTTCATTGATCCGGATTACCAAGGGAGCGGCATAGGCTCTGAGGTGCTGAGCCTGATTGAAGCGGAGCTTCCGATGGTGGAGCTATGGAAGCTGGAGACGTCCAGCAAACAGGCGGGCAACCACAGGTTTTACGAGAAGGCCGGGTATGTGCGGTTGTATGAGTCGGAGTGGGAGTTTGGGTATGAGAAGCAGAAAGCGGGATTGGCAGACAGGACTGGAGCCAGGGGAAGATTACAACCTGGGGCAGAGCAGCAGAATTTGGGCAGGATGGAGCTTGCGAACTGCGGGATGAATGATGCAGATTTTTATGGGATGCAGATGGAGAGGGGCAGCTATACCAACAGCAACCTGGCGGACAGTTCTTTTACAGATTGCAATCTTAGCGGTTCAAAGTTTAGCAATTTAAATTTGACGCAAACGTTGTTTGCAGATTTGAGACTGGGCGGCAGTGAACTCCGAATCAGCGTTGTTAGCGCTAAAAGAAAATCAAAGCAAAAATATAGTTACGATGACTAGTAATTCAATTGGATTTTCTTCGTGGCTGGATATCGTAGGGGATAGACTTTTACCAGCTTTTCCTGGCTTCGGCGGACAGATTAAAGATAGAGTATTGCATGCTCGATTTCTACCAAAGATTATAGCGGCAACTGTATTTGGAGAAATTAATGGTGTAGTGACAGAACGCATAGAAAACCTCGCAAAATTATTTAAAACAGCAAAGCTTCCCTACGTTATTAAAAAGGATATGCAATCGTATCTAATCACACATTCCGTATCAGACATTGCCATGTTGAGCTTTTTGCATTCTGAGAATAACATAATTGACAAAAAAACAGCCAGAACCAGAAAGACGGCACGCAACATTACAGTTACTTTAAAAGCGTATCTAAGGGCAATACAAAAAGCTGGCGTTTCGATTGATCCACCAATGCTTAAAATGGTGCTTAAACTTCCAAACTTATTTTTGGATCTTTTCTTTATGACATGGCTACGAACTAAAATGGTTAGGGATATGATGTTGCCGGATTATGCGAATAATGCTAACAATGAGATTGTGCAGCTGAGTAATGATTTAATGAAATTTTTAAGTCAAAATGATATCAAATCGGAAATACATGTTCAGTAATTTTTTCGTAGCATCCTTGACTAAACGAACGGGAAACGATAATTGAACAACAACAGCGGCAGTCTAAGACTTGATAAAAAAAGTCTTAGACTGCCGCTGCTTTATTTATTGGACCCAGTTCACAGAACATACGATCTTTTGATTGGATTAGTCCACAAGCGCTTCTGCCGAAGCAGTGATATGTTCCACATACTTGCGGGCATCCAGTTTCAACTGCTCATCCGTAGCTTCCATTGTACCGTATACCACGAAAGCAGGCAGGAAGACAGCGCTGGTGTATTTGATCGATACTTCAAACGGCCTCAGGAACTCGCTGATCGTGTATTCATTGCTGCCGCCTGAACGGTAGCTCTGCTCGCTGGCGCCCGCTGTGGTCGCCAAGATGAACTCCTTGCCCTTCAGATGATTTCCTTCCGATCCAAACGCCCATCCGTATGTCAATACCTCATCGAACCATTTTTTGAGCAGCGGAGGGGCGCTGTACCAATACAAAGGGAATTGAAGCACGATCCGGTCATACTTGACCAGCAGCTGCTGCTCCTTCTCTATGTCGATGCTCCAATCCGGGTATTCTTCGTGAAGGTTGTGGACATCAATGTTTTCATGCAGATTCAACTCCTGAATAAGAGCATTGTTGGCCCGGGAATCCTTTAAGAACGGGTGTGTGACAATTACCAGAGTTTTCATGGAGATCTTCCTCTCTCTTAAATGATGGCATCAGGGCTTTTCACCTGACAGCCCCATTATTCGTGAGAATCCGGATACTGTAAAGTACGCTCTTTTTTCGTACTACGTCGGGTTGAGCGTACTATAGACCACGTCCGGGTTTTCTGAAGGCAGTACGGAAAACCATACTTAGTACGTTTTTTCAGCGTAGTTGGTTAAAACCGCAACATTTGTTACAATAACGGAGAAACACGTCAGCAAGCGAGGAGCACGAATATGTCCGAGGATATAAGCAAGTCTTTCATGACTGAAGGGGTCATGGTTACTCTTCAATTAATTGGAGGAAAATGGAAGCCGCTTATCTTATATATTTTATTAAATGAAGGCACCAAGCGGTTTGGAGAGCTGAGACGGATGCTTCCGTCGATTACCCAAGGCATGCTGACCAGCCAGCTTCGCGAGCTGGAACGGGACGGGCTGATCATCCGGCAGGTGTATCAGGAGATTCCGCCCAAAGTCGAATACTACATCTCTGAACACGGACACACGCTCAGTGCGGTGCTTGGCGATATGTGTGAATGGGGGTTCTACCACGCGGAGTACACGAAAGGAAAGGAACAAGGCCAACTGCCAAATTCGTGATGCATGTCTTTGTATTATTGAATTGTTGCTGTTCAAGATACCAACTCCGATAAGCCCCGCCAATTTTATCCCTGATTTTTCCTCTTAAGTTAGCCGTACAAATAAACAGACACGTTTAAATCTGATCAACATAAAAAAGCTGACACCGATTGAATACCGGTGCCAGCAATGAGAAGCATTTATATGTTTACGCCAAGCGCATTTTAAAATCCTGATAGCCAAATTCGCGTACCACGCGGCAATCGCCGTCTTTGCCTTGGACCGCAATGGCTGGCAATGGCATGCCGTTGAATGTGTTGGTCTTTACCATGGAGTAAATCGCCATATCCCCGAAAACGAGACGGTCGCCGCTCTTCAATGGCTGATCGAACGAGTAATCCCCGATCACATCACCCGTCAGGCAGGTTTGGCCTGTGAGACGATACGTAAACGGCTTTTCTCCCGATTCGCCAGACCCCAGAAGAGGGGGACGATACGGCATTTCCAATACATCCGGCATATGACAGGTTGCGGAGGTGTCCAGAATTGCAATATCAATCCCGTTTTTATGGAAATCCAGTACGGATGTGACCAGGTAGCCAGCGTTGAGTGCAACAGCTTCCCCTGGCTCCAAATAGACCTCCAGGCCGTAATTATCCTGCATTCGCTTAATGCAAGCTTCAAGAGTGGCGATATCATAATCGTCTCTTGTAATATGGTGGCCACCACCGAAATTGATCCATTCCATTTGCGGCAGCCATTCTCCAAACTTCTCTTCGACTGCGTTCAGCGTAGTCTCAAGGTCATCAGAGTTCTGCTGGCAAAGGGTATGAAAGTGCAATCCGGTTACGCCATCCAGCAGCTCCGGACGGAAATCGTCACGGATGGCTCCGAATCTGGAGCCCGTCGAGCACGGATCGTAGATCTCATGCCCAACCTGGGTCGAGCATTGCGGGTTAATGCGCAAGCCTACCTTCCTGCCGGCCTGAAGCGCCTTGTCTTTGAACTTCTCCAGCTGCGAGAAGGAGTTGAAAATAATGTGGTCACAGATGGAGAGGATCTCATCCATCTCTTCCTCACGGTAAGCAGGGGCAAAGACATGTGTTTCTTTGCCCATTTCTTCGTAGCCCAGCCGTGCTTCGAACAAGCCGCTGGCGGTTGTACCGCTCAAGTATTCGCCAATGAGGGGGTAAAAGGTTGTCATGGAGAATGCTTTTTGTGCGAGAACAATCTTGGCTCCTGTGCGCTGCATGACGCCGCTGAGGATCTTCAGATTCTTCTCAATGAGTGCCTCATCGACGACAAAACAAGGTGTCGGTAATTCGTTAAAACGCATCTTATCGAACCAGCACCGGTTGTTTTGCAGTAGTTGGCGATTCCTGACCGTCATCAACCAATACAGGATTAAAGTCTTCTACCCACGGAAGTCCCCATTTGTTCAACTCTTCCATGAATGGATCCGGATCAAACTCCTCAACATTGTATACGCCTGGTTTGTTCCATTTGCCGGTCAGAACCATAGCTGCGCCGATCATGGCAGGAACGCCTGTTGTATAAGAGATCGCTTGGGAGCCGACTTCTTTAAAGCACTCTTGGTGGTCGCAAACATTGTACACGTAGTACGTTTTATCTACGCCGTCTTTTTTGCCTTGGAAAATGCAGCCGATGTTTGTTTTACCAACGGTACGAGGTCCCAGGGATGCCGGATCAGGCAATACAGCTTTCAGAAACTGGAGCGGAATGATTTGTTTGCCTTCAAATTCAATCGGCTCAATCGAAGTCATGCCCACGTTTTCCAGTGCCTTCAGGTGAGTCAGGTAGCTTTGGCCAAAGGTCATGAAGAAGCGGATACGCTTCAGCCCCGGCATGTTAACAGCAAGGGATTCCAGCTCTTCATGGTACAGCAGGTACATATCCTTTTCGCCAACTTCAGCAAAGTCGTAAACTCGCTTGATTTCCATAGGCTTGGTTTCGATCCATTCGCCGTTCTCCCAGTATCTGCCGTTAGCGGATACTTCGCGAATGTTGATCTCAGGGTTGAAGTTGGTTGCGAACGGATAGCCGTGATCGCCGCCGTTGCAGTCCAGAATATCGATATAATTAATTTCATCAAAGTAATGCTTGAGTGCATAAGCTGAGAAAACGCCAGTTACGCCCGGGTCAAATCCGCTGCCCAGAAGAGCTGTAATGCCAGCTTTCTCAAAGCGCTCGCGGTAGTCCCACTGCCATTTGTATTCAAATTTCGCTGTATCCTCAGGCTCGTAGTTTGCGGTATCCATGTAATGAGTTTTGGTCGCCAGGCAAGCATCCATGATGGTCAAGTCCTGGTATGGCAGCGCCAAGTTCATAACGATATCCGGTTTTACCTCTTCGATCAAAGCGATCAGCTCATCCACGTTATTCGCGTCGACTTGTGCAGTCGTAATTTTCGTTTTGCCGCCATCCAGTTTTGCTTTCAGTTCGTCGCATTTGGATTTCGTACGGCTCGCGATACAAATTTCCTCGAAAACCTCGCTATTTTGAACACATTTGTGGATGGCAACCGATGCCACCCCGCCACAACCAATGACTAATGCTTTTCCCATTTCTCAATCTCCCTTACTCATAGTTTGTCGAAAGCGCAATTTCTCAACAAGCCATTACTAATTTACGCACAAAAAAAACAAGTGGAACAACGCTTCACTGCGTATCACACTTGTTCTTGTTTAGATATAAATATGGAATATTAAAATGTCCCAATAATGGACATAGCTTTTTAAGGAAGCCCACTTAATATTCAAAATATATCGATAACGGATCAGAGTCTATATAGCAAATAATCACTTTTACCACTCTTATTGATCGTTTCACAAGTCGATGTGCGATGCAATGCACTGGTCGTAAAGAAACCAAACTTATAAAATTTGAGCTCTTAGCTCAATCAATAAGGCAACTAAAGTTGCCAGTCGGCATTTGACCCGGCTGTCCGTATGGCCTTTACTTCCTAAGTGGATGTGGTCAAAAATTATCTGCTGGGAAAGATCCGTATATTTTGAATAGCAGCTTTCCAACAACGCAATATCATAATAACATAAACTGCCCAGATATCAATAAGAAAATGATAAAAAATAATAACAATATTCGACAGCCCCCATATGCAACCGTTTTCCATGGCACATTATGAAAAATATGTAATGCATAATGGCTTATTGGACAGTCTTTCCCATATTTTGTTGTTATCCGGGCTTAGAGGCAGCATAAGGAATGACAAGTTTTCACAAGAAACGACCCTTCATAACTGTGCAGAAAATGTCGGGAGGGTAAAGGCAGCTTCTCTTAAGATTTGCTTAACGGGGAACAAAGCTTGTGCCGATTTTCTAATAAACGCATTGCGTATATGCGAAAATTTGTCTCTTTAACCTAAGTGTGCCATACTCAAATCAGTTTGATTTACATAAGGAAGAGAGGGTGCTCTTGGGTGGCAAAATGGGATAATATGCTGTCCATGCTATGGATGCTGCGATCCGGAAAAAAGCTGACCGCTGCGCAGATTGCGGACAGCCTGGAGACCAGTGTACGCACCGTGTACCGGTATATTGACGCTTTATGCGCCAGCGGCGTGCCGGTCGTCGCAGAATCGGGACATGACGGTGGCATACGCATTCTGGACAGCTTCAAGGAGACCCCATTGTTCTTCAGCTCTGTAGAGCTCAAGGCGCTTGTGGACGCATTTAAATTTGCACAAGGCGCTGGGTATCCATATACGGAGGAGCTGGAAAGCGCGCTGAAGAAGGTGGAGAACGGGCTGCAAGAAGAGCAGCGTCGCGATTTGTCCCGTCAGGCGAGCGGCCTGGATGTCATCTCTCCAGCGCGTCCGCCTTCCGTCGTTCCGCTCTTGCGGGAGCTGGAGCAGGCGGCCAAGGACGGGCGTACCGTCCGCATCGTCTATCACAAAGCGAATGCGGAGCAGGAGAGCGAGCGTGAAATCGATCCATACGGGCTGGCCTACGACCGGAATGAATGGTACGTTGTCGCGTTCTGCCATCGGGCGCAGGCGGTGCGGACGTTCCGCGTGGATCGCATCCTGAGGCTGGAGCTGACCGAAGCGCAGTTCGAACAGCCGGAACAGTTCTCCGCATCCGCATACTTCCGCGACCAGTCCGAGCAGGGACGGGAGGCAGAGGGGCCGCTGACCGACATCCGCATTGAGGGAGAGCCCGGTACGTTGAACGAGGTTTGCGGCCACTGGCATCTGCGGCATTATGTTGCGGAACGAACGGACCGGGAGGTGCGGCTGCTGCTTGACGTACCGACGATGAACAAGTATCTCCCGACATATCTGCTGACGTTCGGCACGGCTATCCGGGTTCTGGAGCCGCTGGAGCTGAAACGCCAGATCCAGGAAGCTGCATCCGGCATTGCCGGACATTACGAGAATGATCCGGATTAAACTTCACTGACAGCCGTTGTCAGTGGACCCGTTGTACGATATAGGCAAGGCTGAAGCAGCCAGATGAACGTATAAAGGGAAGGGGAATTTATCTATGCTTAACCACGCACAGCAATTATATGATTATCATGTCTGGGCAAACAATCGGCTGTTTGGCCACTTGAAGGAGCTTCCGAAGGAGGCATTCCATGCGGAGTTGACGAGCGTGTTCCCGTCCGTCGCGCAGACGTTTGGGCATATTTATTTGTTTGATCAGCTCTATATGCTGGTGCTGGCACAAGTTCCGAATGAGGAGATTTTCCCGAAAATTCCGGTCTGGACGGGGGAAGCGCAGGGCAAAAGCATCGATGAGATGCAGCAGTTGTTTGATGGTGTCGCCGGGCAGTTCCGCGACCTTCTGCAGCTTACGCCTGACCCGGACAAGGCGATGACGATCACACATCCGAAGTACGGCAGTCTGGAAACGCAATTTTCCGACATCCTGCGGCATGTGGTCAATCATGGGACGTACCACCGGGGCAATGTGACTGCGATGCTGAGACAGCAGGGGTATGCCGGGGTGCCGACCGATTATATGTTTTATCTGTTGGAGCGGCAGGAAGGCAAGAGATAAAGGAACAAATTGGGCAGCGGCGATGCTCAATACTTTGTCAGGAGCCTCATTGTGTCAGTAATAAGGTCAGGGTTCGATCCCCTCAGCTCTTAATAATCTGAGGTTCGCAATTGATAAGAATTTCGATTTCTCTGATCATGTATAATTTAATCATGGCAGTCCGATGTCAAACTATTAAAGAAGGAAGGGAATGGAGACATGATTGTTAGAGCGGCTCAGTTTACAATTCTAGTGAAAGATCAGCAGGAAGCCAAACAATTTTATACGGAAAGACTCGGTTTTGTGGTTTGCTCGGATATGGAATTTGGTCCGGGATCCCGATATGTGGCGGTCGCTCCGAGAGAGGGGAATGAGACCGTATTCGAACTGGTAAAGGCGGACACACCCGATCAGATAGCTTTGATAGGTAAACAGAGCGCTGATCAAGTCCTGATCATGTTTGAAACAGACGATATTGAAAGAGACTACAAAGAAATGAAAGAACGCGGTGTCGCATTTCACGGAAAACCGGCAACTGTTCCAGGAGGCAGAGGAGTCGGTTTTGAAGATTTGTACGGTAATCAATTTGACTTGTTTCAACCGGAGGAATAAATACAATTTTATTGAAGTTTAACTGACAAGTTGACACGAGGAAAAGCTCAAACTTACATAGTTTGGGCTTTTGTGTTGCGAAATTCGTTTAGGGAGATTATTGTGATAAACTGAAGCGTATTGTAAGTATTTCCAGAAAATCTCGCAGCAGGCTTGGAGAGTCACTCTGCCGGGCATGGACTCTTGAAGTGCCTCGAAAAAGGGGCCTTGGCATTAGGTCGCGAATATGATATTTATCTGATTTTGAACTTGATTCGGTAAGATAAATTAGAGAAAGAAGGGTTCAGCATGAGTGATTCCATAAATCAGTATGAACGATTTCGCAACTCTATTCCTCTACTAGGAAACAGTGCCAAGCTTGAACAAATTCACAAGGGATACTCAAGTGACGGTAAGTACATCGTACATGATAGCAATGGCCACCCCCAATACATATTAAGAACCTACAGCATTGATCAGGATAAAAACAAGAAATTGGAATTTAGCAGACTCAAGATGATGGAAAAGCATGATGTGACATGCTCTAGACCTATTGAAATTGGGGTCCTTCCTGAACAAGAACTTGGTTATATGATCGTCTCATTCATTGAGGGGAATGAAGCATCAGAAGAGCTATTACTTTTAACGGAAGAAGAGCAATTCAACATTGGAGTTCAGTCGGGCTTGGAATTAAAGAAGATCCATCAGGTTATTTGTCCGGATAACATGAAGTCTTGGGATGAAAGAATGGCCGCCAAGCATCATCGATACCGAATGGAGTATACCGAATGCGGAGTTACGATAGATAACGAAGAGAAGTTGCTATCCTTTATTGATAATAAACTGTACTTAATGAAGGATAGGCCCAATATTTTTCAACACGATGATTATCATATTGGAAATCTTATCGTTAAGGATGGGAAACTTTCAGGTATCATTGATTTCAACAGGTATGACTGGGGAGATCCCATTCATGAATTTGTGAAAGTCGGTATTTTTAGTGCAGAAGTTAGTGTGCCTTTTTCAGTCGGTCAAATCCAGGGATACAATAATTACAGTGAACCTGACGATGAGTTCTGGCAACTTTATTCACTCTATCTAGCCATGACTCTGATCTCATCCGTCGTATGGGTCCTAAAGGTAAAACCGGATGAGTTAGATTTGATGTTGATGAAGATCCACAAGGTAATGGATGATCATAACAACTTTGAGCTTACTGTCCCTAAGTGGTACAGTCAGTATCAAGTTAATGTTTGATTAGGTATTTTGACCAAGGGAAGCATCAAATCGTTTACAAAGAAAAGGCCATCCCGAAAAGGATGGCCTTAAAAACTTGCCGTTACAGCCAGAGCGGAGAACCGTATCATAAGCAGTGGCTTTTTTTGAGAGGTCGTCAACATTCCATCATTTGATATATTGCTGCATCAAAAATCAGGCGCTTGAATCGACAGCTTGCTATAGTTTTATTGAAAGGAGGGGTTGCCGTGGATTGGCTTCAACGTATGAACCTTGCTATTGATTATATTGAAGACAACTTGGAACATGAGATTGACTATGAACAGATTGCAAGAATAGCTTTGTGTTCTGTTTACCAGTTTCAACGTATGTTTTCATTTGTGCTTGAACTGCCGCTATCCGAATATATCAGGCGGAGAAGACTTACGCTTGCTGCTTTTGATTTGAAGAACAGAAAGAATACAGTGACAGATATTGCTTTGAAATATGGTTATGCAACACCAGAATCATTTTCGCGCGCATTTCAACATCTGCATGGCTTGACTCCTACATCTGCGCGTAACGGGGGAACACAGTTAAAAGCCTATCCCCGCATCTCCTTTCAGATTACATTAAAAGGAGTTGTCGAGATGAATTATCGCATTGAGAAACGGGATGCTTTTCAGGTTTATGGACTGGAGGATGTATATCACTACGATACGATTGCGAATCAACAGGGAGTATCGATTCCAGAGGTTTGGCAAAACATAGGCCAGGACGGCAAGTTGGATAGACTCTGCGGGTCGGCAACAGATGACTGGTGGAGCGAGGGGGATTTTAGCAAGGAAATTAAACCGGTTTTTGCATACGATTCCTACAAATTCACAAGCAATACGACTTTTCCGTATCTTATCGGGTGTTATAAATCGGAGAACAGTCAGGTGGAAGGATATACGGTTGTTGATGTTCCAGCGTCTACTTGGGCGGTATTTTCAACTTTAAATGATGGGAACGGCAGCGGCAACTATGACTTGGGTACGTTAAAAAACCGGATATTTTCTGAATGGCTGCACACGTCAAGCTATAATATTGTAGATGGCGGCAATTTCGAAATGTACGGCAGAAACCAAGACGGGCACGAGTATTGTGAACTATGGTTTCGGACTGAGGAAAAATAAATGCATTGACCGATATTAATACAGGACAAAGCTCAAGCGAAAGATAAAGCTTGAGCTTTTCTTTACGTAGAAAATAGTTGATGTTTGTGGGAAAATGGAGTACATGCCCGAAAGCCACTCGTTTAACTAACATCGATTGGAGACATTACATGAGTACATTCGAAATCATTACAACAGACCGGTTAGTCATCCGAATGCTGGAAATGAAGGATAAGGACGCTTTTTTCAACTATCGTTCGATGCCCGAGGTTTATAAGTATCAATCCTGGAAGCCTGAGGATATCCGCGATGCAGAGTCGTTCATCTCCGCGAATATAGCTGTAGTGCCGAATACAGGCGATTCATGGCTGCAGGTCGCGGTGTGCCTTAAGGATGGACAGCTTATTGGCGATGTGGGAATTCACTATATGGAGGACGGTTTTCAGGCCGAGATCGGCTATACGCTGTCTCCTGAATTCCAGGGCCAAGGATACGCCTCCGAGGCGGTCAGGGCCGTGATGGATTACTTGTTTGGCGGACTTCATAAACACAGAATTACAGGCTCCGTCGATCCGGACAATGTGAAGTCGGTCAGGCTACTTGAGAATCTGGGATTTCGAAAAGAAGCCCATTTTATTAAAAGCTACCGGATGAATGACACGTGGTATGATGATTGTGTTTATGCAATTTTGGCAGACGAGTGGAATTGATTTTTGCTCAAATTCCTCCCGATTAAGTTGTTGCAAGCAACTAGTTAGGGAGGTTTTTTGCATAAAGCCGGTCATCATTCTGCTGCGCGGCCCCCGCCCGTATCCAAGTACTCCCGGTACTCAGTCGGATTAAGGCCTACCGCTTTTTTAAAGGCTGCGCTAAAATAATACGCGTCCCGATAACCGGTCCGCTCAGCAATTTCGTAGATTCTCAAATCGCTCGTCCGCAGCAGTTCCTTGGCTTTCTGTAGGCGAACATTCATCAAATAGTCCATAAAGTTCTGGGACGTTTGTTCCCGGAACAATATGCTGAGGTAGCTGGAGCTTATTTTGTATTCTTTGGCAAGCGAGGTTAAGGTAATATGCTCGTTGTAATGCTCATCAATATACTGCTTGATTGTCATGACCAGAGAGACATTCCGGTTCTCCAATTTTGTTTGGATAAGCTCGGTGAAGTGCTGAAAGATTTGACAAATATGATCATGCAAGGCTTCAAAATCGTGAAAATCATTCACATCTACGCGATATAAATCCTCCCGGTCAGCCAAGTAAAATGCATTAAATCCCAATTCATTAATCGCCTTGTACGCCAGCAGCAGCATATGGTTAATCATATTGCTGGAAGCATCGGTACTCAAACGGGCCTTTTTAATTTCATCCAAAATCTCTTTAATATCGGACTTAATATCCTGAAAAAGCCCAAACTTCATTTGCCGGTACAATTTATGGTCGATCAGCATTTGCAATTGCCTGCTGTATTGATCCCGTTCACTATTCAGATCGTTGTAGGTAAATACAATTCCTTTGCCGTGAATCGAACTTAAGGCAACCGCGCTGCAGGCCTCCTGGTAGGAGCCGTGCATCTCCAGCAGCGAGCCGCAGTTGCTCCCGATGCCTGCCGTCAACCGGCACCCTTTTTCCATCCACGCTTTCTCAATCCACTCCTCCAACAAGGCCGACCATGTGTGCATATGATCAAATCCGATAAGGACCAGCTGATCCAGCTTATAGTTTATGATAAAGCATTGTATTTCGTTCTCCTGGATCTGGCGTTCCATCCACTGATACAGAAGTAAATTCGTAATATACATGTCCTCATGCTGAGTCCCGGCCAGGGAAAAATCAATTTGAAGGACGACGGTATGATAGGAGCGGGATTGCAGCTCTTCCAGCCCCAAAAAGGATATTTGCTTATAAGGCTCATGCACCACACAATGGCTGAGCAAATCCCGGAAAAACTTCTCCTGCAACAGCTTACGATTTTCTGACAGCTGCCTTCTCATCTGTTCCCGCTCCTGCAAATCAAGCTGTGAAGAATCGATTTCTTCTTTAACCTTTAACACCTTGGCCAGCAAATTGCGGGACCGGAAGGGCTTTAAAATATAGTCGCTCACTTTTAACCGGATAGATTCCTTGGCATAATCAAATTCTGCATGGCCTGAAATAATGATGACCTTGCAGTCGGGATAAGCCTGCTTTATTTTTTCTGTGAGCACAATCCCGTCCATCTCCGGCATTTGAATGTCGGTAATGACAATTTCAGGCCGGTGCCGCTCGAACAACTCCCAAGCTTCTGCCCCGTTGGCAGCCTCATAGATTTCTCCAAACCCGTTGTCTGCCCAATCTATGTTATGTTTAATCTTTTCCCGGATCATATCCTCATCTTCAACGACCAGTACCCGTATCATAAATGAATGCCTCCATTAGAATCACTAGTTAACGGCAGCCGGACAACCGCCTTGATCCCCCCGCCCGGCACTTGTTCCAGCATCAGGCCAAATTCCGGTCCGAAAGCAAGCTTGATTCTCTCGTTGACGTTGCGAATGCCAAAATAATCGGATGCATCGGTCACACTGGTTCTGCCCGCAAGCACGTGGTTAATGTGCCGCAGCCGGGTTGCCTCGATGCCTCCCCCATTGTCGAGAACTTCCAGCACAATATGGTCTGCTTTTTGATAGCCGTTAATTTCAATCCGGCCCCGGCCCTCTTTCCCTCTTATGCCATGATAGATGCTATTCTCAACAAGCGGCTGCAAAATGAGCTTGACCGTCAGAGCGGCACGCATGGAAGAATCGATATTGGCCTCATAGTCGAATTTATTAAAAAAGCGGAATTGCTGAATGCGGATATACGTCAGCACATGATCCACTTCCTCATGGATGGCAATAATCTCCTTCCCATGACTTAGACTTGTGCGAAACAGCTTGCCGAGCGCCTCGATCATATCCAGCGCATCATCAATCCGGTTGCTTTCCAGCAGCCCGATAATCGAATCCAGTGTGTTGTACACGAAGTGCGGCTTGATCATTTCCTGCATCGCTTTAATTTCCATCTTGCGGATACGGTCCTTGTCTTCCACAATTTGATCCATTAACTCGCGGATTCGTGTGATCATGCGGTTAAAGCTTAGCGCAAGGTAACCAATTTCGTCCCTGCCCTGTACGGTGGCATGATCGGAGAAGTTTTTCTCTGCTGCCGTAGAGGCGAGCTCCTGGAGCGCTTTTATCGGCTTTGTCATTCGATTGGTAATATAAACCGAGATTAGAATAACGGCCACGATGCATATCGCGATGACCAAAACCGTTATGCTGCGAATGCGGTCAACACCCTTAACCAGCTCCGATTCCAGGGATACGCCAACGATGCGCCAGCCTGTCAGGCTTGAGGTTATAAAGGTCACAATATAATCCTGCTTCTCAATGGCATGGATGAAGCTGCCGCTCTCCTCGTCTTCCAGTTTTTTATGATCGATAACGGCTTTATGGTTTCTCAAATGATCCGAGCGAGCCGGCTGGTAAATGACTTTGCCTTGGGCGTCGGTCAAATACACATAACCACCGGTCCCCATATTAATATCCTTCACAATACGATTCAAAAACTCTGTATTCACATCAATGCAGAGAGCACTGAATTGATGCAAGGAAGAAGCATTTATTCCTTTGCATATCGTAAATACGTTCACATTAAGCAAATTTTGATGCGGGGCCATAATAATGGCTTCATCGGTCGGTTTATCCTTCATCAATTTAAAAAACGCATCGCTTTGAGTGTCCCAATACTGGCCCATCGAGCCGATCGTATACCCGTTTTCCATCACAACTCGAATATCCTCAAGGTCTGTTTTCATCATTTTATATTGATTGAATTGCTCCAGCATGCGGACTGTGTACTTGCGGTTATTGTCGATATTTCCCGCTTCCGTAAGTTTGAGATAATGCAATAAATAATAGTCGTTTCTAAAATTCAATATGTTAATAATATCGCTAACATAGGTTTCAATCGTTTTGTCCACCCGGGCAATGACCTCGGCGGAATACAAAATTGTATTTTCTTGCAGATTTTTAATATAGAATTGATAGGATATATAGCCGAGAATCATAATGGGGACGATGCTGATGGTGGTAATGCATATGATCAGCTTCACCTTCATGCTCGAAGTGATTAATTTTTTCATGTTTATTTGATCTCCCACGGTTCCTTCATTTGCAGCAGCTCATCAAAGTTGCTTTGATCCGCATATTCGATGCCGGTAAAGTACTCGGTCTGCGTAAACTTTTTTCCGCGAATAGCTTCAACCATATGCTCCATGCTCCATCTGCCCATTATCGTAAATTCCTGCCCGACCAAATGATCGGCCATCCCCTCTTTTGCTGCGACAACCATCGGGTAAAAGGTATCCACAATAACGGCCATGCCGCCTTTCTCCCGCCATTTCCGGTATTCCGGAAGTGCATCCACAGGGACAAGCAGCGGCCATCCGCCAGTACTGAAAAACAAATCCACATCGTCATTTGTCCGGATATAGGTCTCCAGCAGTTCCCCCGCCAATGTAAGATCATCCATACACTCAAGCACCGACAAATAATCCACTTGGACAGCAGCATTTAACACATCCTGAAAGCCC
This sequence comes from Paenibacillus pinihumi DSM 23905 = JCM 16419, assembly GCF_000422505.1. Lineage (GTDB taxonomy): Bacteria > Bacillota > Bacilli > Paenibacillales > Paenibacillaceae > Paenibacillus_D > Paenibacillus_D pinihumi. The sequence continues at coordinate 77,147 of NZ_KE383869.1, forward strand.
CTGATCCGTTCATTCAAATTTAAGCTTTCCTTGTCTCCTGTCATGACAAGAGCCTTCAAGGGGGTATTCATTTTCCCGTGTGCTTGTAATGTGTCCAGCATTTTATAGGCGCTGGCTTTGCCGATCTCATAATTGTTCGTGCCAACATAAAATAACCGCTTGCTGTTCGGACAATCGGAGTCAAAGGTCGCCACCTTGATGCCGGCATCAATTGCGTTATCGATATGTGGACTTAACCGGTCCGCGTCAATGCAGCTGACCACAATACCGTCCACTTGGCGGCGAATAAGGCTTTCCATAATTTTCTCTTGCTCCGCAGCCTGCGTATTCATGGGAGCCATCCACTCCATCTTCACCCCGTACTGGCGGCTGATCCGCTCCGCTTCGTCCTTTGTTTCGAGAAATACCGGATTGTCGAGCGATTTGGGGATGTAGGAGATGATGATATCCTTGGATTTCGTTTCCGTGTTCGTCATGTCCACATTATGTGTCTCTGTTACGGGCTCAGGCTGATTGACGGCTGAATTGGAATCGCTTTCAAAACCATTATCACAACCGCTCAGGATACATACGAATAGCAAAATAAGTGGGAGAAACCGCATGCGCTGACTCCTTCCGAAAGAGAAATGTTATTTAACGAGAATGTACCTATTTTATTACATAAATTTCAAATATGCATTATTTTATACAAGTTGAACAAAAGAAACGGAGGTCGAAAGAACCATTCACACGGCGGCCCTGCTCGAAGGCCATTCGTTCAACTTATATAGGCGGAATGCTCAAAAAGAATAGAGGAGAATGAGTTTCCATTCCCGCCCTATTCTTTGGATGGCACATTTTATTTCCAAGGCTTTGTATTTTTTAGTACTTCCTCGACATTTGCCTCGTCGACATAAATCGTTCCTGTATCGACAAAGGCCTCTACTTGCTCCCCGTTGATTGCTTTCACCAGATTTTTGACGCCCAATGCGCCCATCTGAATAAAGTCCTGGCCAATCTCAACTTTTACGGTGCCTTCCTTTACATATTGAAGCATCGGGTAGAAGGAATCGACAGATACGATAATGCCGCCATTCCCTGCAAACTTCTTCAGCGTCGGCAATGTTTCGGTCGGTGTCAGGAACGGCCAGGCGCCCACTACAAACCAGGCATTCAAGTCGGCGTTCGCTTGTGTGTATTGCTCCAATACCGTTACAGCTTTGTTCACATCGTCGTCAGAAGCCTGCACAGGCAAATATTCGATGTTGGCGCCAGCAGCACCCTCCTTGAACCCTTTGATCCGCTGCTCCAGGTTGAAGGAGCCGGGCACGCCTGTCAGTGTCGCAAGCTTCACGGTGCCTTTACCCTCTACGAGCTTGGCAAAGGCCTCTCCAAGTTGTTTGCCCAAGCTGAAGTTCTCCGTCCCTGCATAAAAGGAACGCTTGGAGTCGGGAGAATCGGAATCAAAGGTCGCAACCTTGATGCCGGCGTCTACAGCTTTGTTGATTACATCTTTTAGAGCATTCGGATCAATGACACTAATCAGGATGCCGTCCACTTTCTTTTGAATGAGGCCTTCGACCACCTGAACCTGTTCTGCCGCGTCAGATTTTGTTGGCCCGGTCCAGATCACCTCTACGCCGATTTCCTTGCCGGCTGCTTCAGCGCCCTCTTTGGAATCGAGAAATACAGCGTTATCCAGCGCCTTTGGCACGACAGCAATGGTCAGCTTTTTCTCGCCGCCCTGCGCCGTTTTTGTATCCGATGATGTGCTGCATGCGGACAAGACGGATACCAGCATAATTGAAACAAGTGCCATCACGATTTTTTTCATGAATGAACCCTCCTGAAATGATATTGATGAAGCATAATGCCATACTGAGAAGGGACTATATAAGTTGAATGATGACTTGCGGGTAGGGCCGCCGTGTGATGCCGCTCGCTGTTGTCCCCGGATTTCTTGAATGAAGGATAAATAAGGGGGAAATCCGGGGACAAAGGCGACCGCTTCGCTTCTCCAGAATCCTTTCACACTCTGGCTATCCGGCTTTCGTTCACTTATATAGCCTAGCGGGGAGCCTTCCGCTTAAAATACCTTCCTCACCCCCTCTAAGAGCTTCCAGGATCACGCTTTTTTCTTATACCGCAGCTGGTCGATGGTAACGGCAATGATAATGACAAGGCCAATGACGGTCTGCTGCCAATACGCCGATACATTTAACAAAACAAGACCGTTGCGCAGCACGCCCATAATCGCTGCGCCAAGAATAGCCCCTACAATCGTTCCTTTGCCGCCGGAGAAGCTGGCACCGCCGATAATAACCGCGGCAATGACATCCAGCTCATAGCCAAGGCCCGCTGTTGATTGGGCCACCCCTAATCGGGCTGTCATGATGATTCCTGCGATCGCGCTTAGAAAACCCGAAATCGTGTATACGGCCAATTTGACACGTTTTACTTTGATGCCGGAAATTGCAGAAGCCTCTTCACTTCCGCCTACGGCGTAAACATGGCGGCCGAATATCATTTTGTTCAGAATAAACGTGAAGATAATCGCAAGCACAATCATCAAGATGATCGGATAAGGGATGTTAAAAATCATGCCTTGCCCCAGCTTGTTAAATGATGAAGGCATGCTGATCGGGAAGCCGCTTGTAATGGCATAGGATAAGCCTCTGGCTACACTCATCGTTCCCAATGTGGCGATAAAGGGGGGAAGGTTGCATTCGTTAATAAGCAAACCGTTAATGAATCCAAATGCTGCTCCGCCAATGATGCCAAGCAGTATGCATAGCGGCAGCGCAAGCTGAAGATCTGAATAACAATAAGCGGTAATGACCCCGGCAAACGCGAATATGGAACCGACAGACATGTCGATGCCGCCGGTTATGATGACGATGGTCATCCCGATTGCCATAATGGCTACAAATGAAAAGGCCCGGGCAACAGAGGACAAATTATCTACCGACAGAAAATTGTCTGAAGCAAATGTCATCACGACACAAAGGCCAAGCAGAATTAAGAAAACACCCAATATATCGTTGGACCCTCTGAACAGCTTGGACATGCTGCCCTTTACTTTTCCTATTGAAGGAGAGGTCATTTTTTCCGTGTCCACTGCTTACGCCCCCTTAAGTGCAAGTTCGAGTATTTTTTCCTGCGTTGCCGATTCCCGGTCCAAGGAACCTTTTATTTCCCCTTCATGCATGACAATAATGCGGTCACTCATGCCGAGAATCTCCGGCATCTCGGAGCTGATCATAATAATCGCCACCCCTTGCCGGGCCAATTTGGACATCAGCGTGTAGATTTCCTTTTTTGCACCTACATCAATGCCTCGCGTAGGCTCATCCAAAATCAGAACCCGCGGATGGGTAGCCAGCCATTTGGCAATGACGATTTTTTGCTGATTCCCGCCGCTCAGATTGCCTGCTCTCTGGTCTCTATGCGGCGTTTTGATGCTCAGCTTATTGATATATTCATCCGCCAGCTGATCCTCAGCCGTTCCGGATAAGACGCCTATGCGAGTCAGCTGCTGCAAGGCAGACAATGAGATGTTTTTTTTGACGCTCAGTCCAAGAACCAGTCCTTGCTGCTTGCGGTCCTCCGGCACTAAACCGATGCCATGCTCGATAGCCTGGCTAGGCGACGTAATGTGCACTTCCCTGCCTTCTATGAAAATCTGGCCGCTGCTGCGTTTATCAATCCCCATAACGGCGCGCATCACTTCGGTACGGCCGGCTCCTACCAGTCCTGCAAATCCGACAATTTCGCCTTTTCGAACCGAAAAGCTGATGTTCTTCAACTTGCCCGGCACATGCAATCCTTTGACCGCAAGAACTTCATCCGCAATAGCGGACGGCGCTTTCTCAAATATGTTCTCGAGCTTTCTGCCGACCATTAATTGAATGATCCGGTCTTCTGTGACCTCGCCTTTTTCAAGACAGCCGACATAGGCGCCATCCCTCAAAATGTGAACCCTGTCGGAGATCATCTGGACTTCTTTCATTTTGTGGGAGACAAAGACAATCGAAACGCCGTCTCTTTTCAGCTTCTCTATGATTTCAAATAACCGCTCGGCCTCCCGGTCTGTCAGAGAAGAGGTTGGCTCATCCAATATAATGAGCTTGGATTGAATGGACAGCGCTTTTGCGAATTCAACCATCTGTCTTTGTGAGACGGACAGCTCACGAACTGGCGTATTCGGGGGGCAATTCAGCCCCACCTCATTCATATAGCGGAGCGCTTCCTTTCTCGTGCCGTGCTTGTCGAATAAACCGAATTTTCCTTTTTCCCGTCCTGCAAATATATTTTCCGCCACGCTAAGATTCGGCAATAAATTCAGCTCTTGGAACATGACACTGATACCGAGCTTTTGAGAATGCAGGGGTGATTCAATCTCAACACGCCGGCCGTCAAATTGAATGGTGCCTGCATCCTTCCGGTAGACTCCGGCCAATATTTTAATCAGCGTTGACTTTCCCGCGCCGTTCTCTCCCATGAGAGACACGACTTCTCCTTTTCTTACATCAAACTGTACATCCTGCAAGGCCTTTACACCCGGGAACGCTTTCATGATTCCATCCAATCGCAGAAGCTCGCTCATGTTCTCACCTGCCTGATTATTATTGATTTGATTACAATTGATCTTACCCGGGTTCAACCGGGATCTGAATGGGTTAATTTTTATAATCCTTAGATAATTTAAGTAGACGTGCAGCACGATATAAGTTGAACGGACGAATATCCAGCAGACCGCCGTATGAAAGTTGAGATAACGGTGCTTCGATGAATACAAACACAGGATTAAATGATGTGTATAGAAACACACGATGTACACGTGTTGTACACAACAAACCTTTATACTTGGCTTACAAACAACCTTGGAGGTAAGACATGATGAAAAAAAGCGCATTTGTACTAAGTTTGGTTATTGCAGTTACTGCCCTGAGCGGACAAGTCCTCGCTGCTCCCAAGACAGTGGCAGGTGTGGCACAGCAGGCTAAAACGGTTGAAGTAAAGCAGAACAATCCTTATGAGGTTGCGGGCATCGACAGCGCTGCAGAGCTCTCCAAATTTTTTAGCAAGTTGCAAAAGGAAGTAAAAGCAAAAAATAAAGCGGCTGTAGCTGATCTGGTATCCTATCCGCTGCGTGTGAATAGTAATGGGAAAAGTGTGGAGATCAAAAATAAGAAGCAGTTTATCGCGAAGTACAATCAAATCATGACCGAAAAAGTGAAGAAAAAGCTGCTTGCCCAGAAGGAAGACAAGCTGTTCGTGAATTATAAGGGCGTTATGGTCGGCGACGGGGAAATTTGGATTGGCCAAGTCGATGAGAAGATTGCTGTTATTGCGGTGAATAAGTGAGGATCACGCCGAAAAGGCTGCCAACTGGACGGTGTTGATCAAAAGCAAGATGTGAAAATAGAGTAAGGGCCAAAGAACATTTTTAATTGTTCTTTGGCCCTTTTTTACAAGCTGGCACTGGTGTAAGCCGCAGTAAGCTTCTTTTTTCACGAATCGCCGCCTGGCTTCGCCAGGAATTAGCCTTCTGTGAACGTTTAAATTTTGCGGGTGGAGTTGTCAACTTTAAGTATTATTTGTATTATAATAAGTAATACAAATAAGATTGGGTGGTGAAACACGATTATGCTTATTTCATTGCAGTTAGACAGCGAAATTCCGCTGTATGAACAGTTGCGCAACCAAATCGTGATCGGAATTGCGACCGGCGAGCTGGCCGCACAGGAGAAGCTTCCGACTGTCCGCCAGCTTGCTGAGGATCTGGGCATCAACACGATGACGGTAAATAAGGCTTATTCACTGCTCAAGCAGGAGGGCTACATCGTCATTGATCGGCGCCATGGAGCCAAAGTAAGTCCGCGGCTGCAAGACAGCCCGGAGCCGTCTCCGGAGCTGGAGGAGCAGCTTCAACTGATCATCGCGCAAGCTACAATTCAAGGGATGGATCAGTCCCGGTTTCAAACACTGTGCGCGCAGATTTTTTCCAAAATGACTTACCGGCCTGCCCATACTTAATAGAAATGAGTTGATTCCGATGCTGACCACAGTAATTTTGTCATTTGTCGTGCTCCTCTTTTTCACTGTTGTGCCTGTGAACTACAGGGGCCAGACCCGATATAAGAACGGCATGCTGTTCGCCGTTACATTGCCGCCCCATGCGATGGAAGATGAGCAGCTCAAGGACGTTCAGGCGGAGTTCGGCAAGCGTTTTAAACGGATGTTATGGTGGATGGCTGCAGCTCTTGTCCCGGTGCTTCTGCTCTATAATTGGATTGGCTATCAGGTGATATATCTTATTCTATGGGCTCTCGGCTTTAATGCTGCCGCCAACATTTGGTTCCGGCAAGGGTTCCGGGCTACGCTGGCTTTAAAACGGGAAAACGAATGGTTCGTTGGCGAAAAGCGCGTCATCCAGAGCGACCTGCGCGCAGCGTATTTGAAAAATCAGCGCTCCGCCCCGTTAGGGTTGTTCGCGATCCCGCTGGCAATGGCTGCCGGCCTGGTATGGTGGGGGATGCACGAGCAGGAGCTGCTGGTGATCGGGATCGGAAGTTTGATCGTTACGCTGCTGATCTTGCTCCTGACGATTGGAATGCGCAGGATGAAGGCCAAAGTGTACAGCTCAAGCAGCGAGGTGAACGTTGGCTTGAATCAGGCCCGGCGCAGGTATCTCTCGTACTTATGGCTAGCTTTGGCGATTTTGGGGAACATTCATTTCCTGCTTATCAGTTTATTCTTAGTGAGCGGCAGCGAGTCCGTCTTCAGTATTTGGCTGGGGATTATTTTCGTGTTCGGCCTGGTTCCGGCAACTCTGGTACTGTACGTATATTATAAAATCGCCCATCTGGAGCAGGAGACATTGGAGCTGGACAGCAAAACGGTCTACACGGACGATGACGAATACTGGAGCAACGGAATCACCTATCACAACCCTGACGATAAAACGGTGTTCGTCCCGAAACGGGTCGGAATAGGGACAACGGTGAATACGGCTACTACAGCCGGGAAATGGTTCATATGGGGAACTGTCCCGCTGGTTGCTGTGATTGTCATCGGGGTATCGTTCCTGTTGATCAGCTCCGAGCTGAATACGCCAGTGCTAACCGTAACGCCAGAGCGCAAAGTCGAGATCAATTACCCCATGTACTCCTTTGATTTCAATGTGGACGACATCGAGCAAATATCGCTGGTGGATAACATACCTTCCGGGGTGAAAACCAACGGGGAGGGGACCAGCAAGGTTGCCCGCGGCCACTTCAAGCTGAAGGAGCTGGGCAAAGCAAGAATGTATATTTTTAAAAGCCCGCCTTATATTCAGATTCAGTTAAAGGATTCGTATGTATTTTATAATGAGCAGGAGCCCGAACAGACGAAGCGGGTGTTTGAGCAGTTGCGGAAGGAAGTTGAGGGGTAGTTCCTTGATTTTGCGCGTCATATGACATTATGACACTGGCGGAGTTGACATCAAGAGCCGTAGAATACGTCTACTACTTGCAAAGGATGTGGGCTCTTTGATGGCCAGAACCGTCGTCAGCTTTATTCAAAACGGCTATTTCCTGCTACTTACTTTTGTCACCGGATTGTTCTACTTCAGCTTTTATCTGGTCGCTCTTACATTGGGTTTGACCCTTTCGTTTACCGTCGCGGGCGTTCCTCTCCTTACTCACGTTTTGCGGACGACGACCGCCTTCCTGCAATTTGAACGGATACAGACCAAGATCTATACGGACATTACCACCGAGCCGTGCGTTAAATCCGCCAACCCCGAAGTGTCCAACTGGCTTCAAGCCAAAAAAGAGCTGCTGAATCGACGTAACTGGACCGCGATTGGCTGGCTGCTGCTGAAATTTCCGGTAGGGATTTTAAGTCTGATCAGTGCGGCCTTGCTCTATGCGGCGCCGCTTGCATTGATTGCGGTCCCGTTCCTTTATCCGTTTATCAGCCTTTCCTTTATGGGTACGCCGGTAGATACGATTGCCAAAGCCATGATGGTGTCAGCCGCAGGGGTCATACTGATGCTGGTGAGCTACAGGCTCGCGGACCGCTTGGCGCGCTTGATAGGCGGATACACGCGTCTGATGATCAAGCATGTGAACCGGTAGACACCCCATGCCCGGCTTTGCCTCGCAGGTATCGCCTATTGGTGGTTTACTCTATAGCAGTTTACTCAATACTAGTTACGTAATGTCATACTTAAGGTTTTTAGGGGTTGATGGTATTGTTCGATATGGTCAAGCAATGGTACTGGTACGACTGGCTCATGTTCATAATCCGCCTGATATGCAGCATTTCTCTCCTGTTTACGACTATCGGGCTGCAAGAATATTTCACACTGCCGGTTTGGGTCCTTGTGTTGTGGCAGCTGATTGCATTTTCCGTTCCATGGCTTTGCTTGCAGCTCCATTATAAATACTACCTGCTTACCGAAATCGTGATCTCGGGCGGGTTGTGCTTGTATTTGGCTTCATTTTTTCCGCAAGCCTATTTCTCATTCCTGCTGTATGCCTTTTTCATTGCTGCCCACAGCGCAAAAAGGGCCTATCTCTGGTCAGCGCCAGTATCCATATTGCTCATGCCCGCCATGATCAGGCTGCTTACAGAGCAGAGCGAATACTGGGTCATGGCCGTCCACATCGGGATGGCGTATGTCTTCGGATTCTCCTTTCATCTGTTCGCGCTCAATCATCGCCAAGGCGAAATTATCCGCGAGCAAAACGCGGTGCTGGAGCAGTACCTGTCCCAAATCGAGCGCATCACGCTTGCCGAAGAACGGAACCGGCTGTCCAAGGAGCTTCATGATACCGTCGGTCATGCCTATACTTCGCTCATTATGGGATTGGAAATGTTACGTCCTGAGCTGGCAACGGATACAGGAACGGAAAGGCTTGATTCCCTTTTGAACCTGGCCCGTCAAAATATAGAGGAGGTCAGAGGCTACGTGCATCAAATCGAATCGCCGCATGAGGCGCTCCCGCTGCTTCAGTCTTTGAGAAAGCTGGCGGAGGAGTTTCAGGAGCATGCCAAGGTGACGGTTCGTTTCCATGCCTACGGGGAGGAATACCCTGTAACAAAGCAAGCGAAGACAGCGCTGTACCGCTGCCTGCAAGAATCGTTGACGAATGCCGTGCGTCATGGACACTCGACAGAGATTAAAGTTTCCGTGCAATTTGAGCCTCAGCAGACAAGGCTGGAAATTCAAGATAACGGCCGCGGGATGGATCATGGGCGGGAGGGCTTTGGCCTAAGCGCCATGAAGGAGCGGGCGATGAATTTGCAAGGCCATGTGGCCGTCTATACGGAGCCGGGAGAAGGCACACTCGTTACCTGTACGCTGCCAAGGCAAACAGAGCTTAAGGATGAAGTCATCCGCCTGCTGGTCGTCGATGACCAGCCCTTTATCCGTGATAGCCTGCGGACTCTGCTGGAGGAGCAGCACGATTTGCAGGTTGTCGGGACGGCAGAGGATGGGGAGCAAGCGATTGAGCTGTGCAGGCAGGTTCAGCCGCAGCTGGTGCTTATGGATTTGGACATGCCAAATGTGGATGGAATCTCCGCGTCCCGTACGATAAAAGAAACGTGGCCTCACATCCGTATTCTGATCCTCACCACGTTCGAGGATACCAGGCAGGCTCTGGAGGCGATGCGAAGCGGGGCGGATGGATACTTGTTGAAATCCATGCAGCCGTTAGAGCTTGCTGAAACGATACGCACCGTCTACCGCGGGGGTACGCTGATCGACCAGGGCATGTCGCATAAATTGTTTGCCCAGTTGGAAGCGGACAATAGCGGGGATGATCCTTCGCTAATCAAAGCGTCATCGGCCTATGAGTTAACACCGCGGGAGCTTGAAATTTTACAGTTCGTGTCCAAAGGGCTGCGATATAAAAGCATTGCCTCCAAATTGTATTTATCCGATGGCACGGTTCGAAATTATGCGTCATCGGCTTATATGAAGCTTGGGGTCCGCAACCGGGAGGAAGCGGTGTTAAAAGCCAGGGAGGCCGGGCTTCTGGAATAACCTCCTAGTTATTTATCATAATGGCGGATGCCGATTTCCGAAGTGATTCTGCTTCGTATAATCGGACACCCGCCATTTGTATTTTTAAAGGCTGTTTTTTACTTTTTCAGAATTATGGTTTGAGTTCTTGACGAATTGGCAATGTGTAGTAATCAAATGCCAGATCCAATAAGGCACTCGCTTCCTGGCGCTTCAGCAGCTGCTTGGACCGGAAGTTGAGGGAGCCGTCCGTATTGATCTTGGTATCCGGGTCCATGATGCCTTGGGATACAAGGGTTGTGACCGCTTCGACTGCCCAGGCGTCCGTTTCGCCACTCAATGGAACCTTGGCTCCAGGCTCAGCTTGCCTCAGGTTTTGGATCATTACGGCCGCCATCTGTCTGGTGACAGGAGAATCAGGCTGATAATCAGGCAATCCGGACATCATCTGCTTCTTATTCGGTTCAACCGTATAAGGCATGGTATGCCAGCCATGGGCACGCAGCAGCAATTCCGAGAATTCATCTTGCGTCATCGTTCCTTCCGGATCGAAGAGGGTGGCCGACTTTCCGTTCATGACCTTCAAAGCATGAAGATTATCAATATAGGACGCATACTTGCTGTCCGCCGGTACATCAGTGAATGGCGCATTCATATCTACTTTTTGTGCATAACCAACGTAGTGCGGAAGCTGCATGTAATAGAAATAGGTGATTTGGCCGGCTGCATTTTTTTGAAAGGCTACTTTATTGCCGGATTCATCCTCAAAAAGTAAAGGGTGGATCATTTTCAGCGTACTCTTGCCCAGATCTCCTGTCTCCATTACTAATTTTCCGTCTGAATAGGAAACATGGGTCCTTATGGAACCAAGACGCGTGTTCTGGTACAATCCCGCGTAGTCCTTGGACTCCTGCTCACTGATTGCCGAGTAGGCTGGTTGCGGAGCCTCTGCTGTTCTCGGATAATAATGATTCATAAATGCCTCATACACGTCGAGACTCATCATGGAGTCGTTATTGTAGGACATGTAGAACGCTGTATTTTTCTCTGGCAGAATAACAATCAGGGAAGAATGTCCGGTCACATTTCCCCCTTTGAGAACCACATGGTGGCCATTCATCTTCTCTTTGAAGTAGCCTTCAAACCCGATGGTTGTGACAGGGAACTCTTTATCAGGGAACACCTGGTAGGTGTGCATTTGCCCGATGCTCTTGGGACTTAAGATTTCTTTGCCTTCATACGTCCCTTTGTTGAGATGCATCATAAGGTATTTCACCATGTCATCTGCGGTTGAGACCATGCCGCCGCTAGGCCGATCGGTTGGTTTGAATCCCTCCAGGGCGATCAGCTCGCCTTTTGGCCCATAGTGGGCAGCCATTCTGCTGAGCAGTTCGGGGGTAAACCGCACATTCGTCGAGTTCATGCCTAACGGCTTGAAAATATTTTCCTCCATATACTGGGCGAATGACATGTCCGTTACTTCCCCAACTGCGTACCCCGCCAGTGTGAACCCAAAATTATCGTAGGTGTACGCTTCCCCCGGAGGCCTGACAACAGTCGGCATATTCGATTCGACAGAGTCCTTCATCGGGAAATATTGATTCACATATTCCGGTTTTGATTCCGAGAGGACATCCGGCTTGTCAAAGCCGCTTGTATACGTAAGCAGATCATACATCGTCAGTTTTTTCCCGGTTGTATTCGGAACCTTCAACCCTCCCAAATACTCCTGGATATCGTGATGCAAATCAATCTTTCCCTTATCGACCAGTTGCATAGCTGCCAATGCCGTGAACTGCTTCGTCACAGAACCAATTTGGAAAACGGTGCTGCTGTCTACCGGAATTTTCTTTTCCTTGTCGGCATATCCGTAACCCTTGTTCAACAGCACCTTCCCATTCGATACCACCGCAAAATTAGAACCTACCGTATTAAACTTCTTCATCGCGTCCGCAAAGATGCCATCTGCAAAGGTCTCCAGTTCCTTGGCATCCCGCGGCCCCTCCAGACTGGCTTCCTCAGATGCAATTGGTGCGGGGGCTTGCGGGGCATTGGGTGCGCCTCCGGGTCCCGTACAAGCGGTAGTGACGGTAGCAGTTAATAGTAGAACTGCGAGATTCGTGCGAATCCATTTCTTCATGATGATGTCTCCTTAAGCATTAGATTTGCCTCTTAACAATCGGCTGAGCCCAGTATGGCAAAGGAGTTGTCACGCCAACAAGTTGCATTTCGTCACCCATGATATTCAGCCATTATAAAAGCGTCATGTGACAATTCGGCACTAGGTTTATTGACAAGGGAGGCATTAAGATACAGCTGTAAGATTGTGGGGAAGTAGAATTGAAATATAGCTTGGGAAATAGAAAAGGTAGGCTTTCATATGATGAAAGCCTACCTTATTTTGCTTTTACGTAAATATTGATAGATGTGTGAGTTAATGAAGGTCGGTTGCTAGTAAACATATTAGGTCAAGGGTAAACCGGGGGTTGCTTGCAAATCTTGTTTATGACTAGTCTAATTTGCTGGGCTCCAGCAGTTCACGCAAAATACGGTAAGCTTGATGTTGCTTATGTTCAGGGTGTTTTAACAGAAGTAAAATGCTTTCCCAGACCCATTTTTGTTTCTCAAGAAAGGCCTCTTGTTCGTCATGGAACAACTCATATATGTTCATGTCCAATGCAAGTGCGACTTTTTCCATTGTGCTAATTCGAATGTCTTTCTCTCCGCGTTCAAGTTGTCCGATATAAGAAGCGGTAGTATTGCTTAACTCAGCGAGCTGTTCTTGAGTCCAATTTTTTGCGATTCGATGTAATCGGATTTTTGCACCAATAAGCTCCGTAAATGTTGCCATAAGTCTATTACCACAACCTCTCTTATAGAGAAGTTTAGACGAAGGACTGTAGGGGCAGTAGAGGTCTATTGCGACTATTTTATTGAAATAATTGTCGCAATAATTTTTATGAGATATAATTATATAAAATCCATATTTACCATAAGTAGGATTGATTCGATAAATCTATAATGATAAGTTGCTCTAATACAAGATTCTGTGCCAAGCATTCTAATTGTGTAGCTCTTTCCCTTGGGATATGGGGTTAATCTTCTAGTTTAGACTTTCTTGTAACGAGATATTTTTTACTAAAAAATTAATGTCTTTTGAATACTAGGGGGGGTCAAACAATGTTCTATGAAATTTTGCTCAAAATGTCTCCTGCCGATAGTGCTGCTTTTCTAGTGCTGGCTGCTTTAAGCTTTTTTGCGCTATATCTTTTCAACCGTAAGGTTACGAAGCAACGGCAAAGAGAAGAAAAGAAGGATGAGTCTGATTCAAAATTAGATTAAAGGAGTTTATTTATGCTTCTGAACGGAGCTTTTTAGGCGCTTGAGCAATTACAGGAGAGAATTGAGCTATTGCGCGGCGAGTTAAACGATTTGGCAGATAACTTTGGGCCAACTCAGATGTAGTTCTATTGAAGTCTCAAGAGTTGGATAAGCAACTGACTGGAACGGAGAATGACGTATTAGGCTATTAAAGTTTGTCATCAAGGACCGTACAAGCTCGCAGGATACACGATCAGGCTGTCCCCTCGAAGCTCCAGTTCCGGTTTTGATCTGCGTTAAGTTTGGTATCCAGTTCCTTGTTTACTCCGCTCACACGTTTAGAAAACATATCACGCTGCAAACTGGGCGTTTACCGTTACCAGGACAGGTGTCCCTACATAGAAATAAGCTGATGAGAAAGGCTTAGGTCATGCGCAGGGATGGTGTAAAGCAGATGGCACAAAAGTTGAAAAAGACAAGTACTCAATTAACCGGACGAATCGTAATTCCCGGCAATCCGTCATACAATACGGCCAGAATGGAGTTCAACAGGCGTTTTTCCAAATTTCCCAAGGTCATTGTTTTTTGCAAACGAACTCAGGATGTAATCCATGCAGTCAAATGGGCTCGTGAGCGGGGCGTAAGGCTGCGAGTGCGCAGCGGGCGGCACAGCTATGAAGGTTTTTCGGCTGTAAATGGCGGTATTATTATCGATGTGAGCGAGATGAATAAGGTCAAGGTTGATCGAAAAAGTAGAGTGGCTATTGTACAAACGGGAAATCCGCTTGCCCGTGTATACAAAAAACTGTGGGATAAGCGTGTGGCAATTCCGGCGGGGACTGCGCCCGACGTAGGCGTTGCCGGGCTTACCCTGGGAGGCGGCATTGGACTTCTTTCCCGCAAATACGGACTTACGTGCGATAACTTGAAACAAGTGAAGATGGTCGTAGCTTCGGGGCGGTATGGGGCAAAGACGATTGTGGCAAACAGGAAGAAACATTCCGATCTGCTGTGGGCTTCACGCGGCGGAGGGGGAGGGAACTTTGGTGTTGCTACAGAATATACATTTCGGGTTAGACCGATTTCATCGGTTTCGATCTACAGTATTACGTGGAAATGGGCTGATCTTCAGAAGGTGTTGCCGGCTTGGCAGAGCTGGGCCCCGTCTGTCACAAACCGCTTAACCTCAACAATTGAGGTGGCTGCCAAGCAGGTGGGGACCATTGTATCTACCGGGCAATTGCTTGGCGGTGAAAAGGAGTTGCGTCGATTGATTAGACCGCTCTTGCGGGCAGGTGCTCCGGTTAAGGTAATGGTGAAGACAGTGCCCTTTATTGAAGCCACCAAGTTTTTTGCCGAATCAGACCTAAATTTGGAACCGAAGTTTAAAATAACCGGTGCCTACGGGTTCCGGCCTTTGCCGCCTGAAGGAGTACGAATTATACGTGACTTTTTATCCAAAGCACCCAACAGGCATTCCAGCGTGTGGAGTCAAAGTTTAGGCGGTGCTGGAAGCGCGGTGAGTCGGGTGTCGCCTACTGCAACGGCCTATCCTCATCGGAAGGCTGAGACCATCTACGAACTGTCAGCCCGCTGGAGAAACAAGAGGGAGCAGGAGCGGAATATTCAGTGGGTAAAAAGGTTCCGCAAGGCGTTACGCCCCTTTGTTCATGGGGATTATGTGAATTTTCCCGATTTACAGATTAAGAACTGGCCTAAGGCATATTACGGCGTGAACTTTGGCAGATTGAAGCAGGTAAAACGAAAGTACGATCCTCATAATGTGTTTCGTTTTGCCCAGAGTATTCCAGTGGGTAAAAAGGCCGGAAAATGACACTGCACTGGTCAGATGGAATGAAAACAAAGGAGTTGACGTCGTCAACTCTTTTGTTAATTTTGCTGATAGCGACATTAGCTGATAAGTAACGGCAAGTTTTTTACGGAGTGGCGCATGACTAAGCAGAGAACCGTATCCAATTGAATTGAAACCAGCCGATCAAACAGACCGGCTGGCAAAATACGTTCTTATTTAGCTGCTAATTTTGAAGCTTGCTCTTCAGCTTCTTTATATGCTTTTTGTACGACTTCCTTTCTGTCCAGGAATGCTGTTCCTTGTATTCGAATGGTTTCAAAATCTTCGATTCCCATCAAATCAAACATGGACTTCAAATATTTGATCGAATACTCCAGTTCGGTATAAAAGTCATTATTGGTGTAAATGGATCCACTGGCTTGAATTGCAACTACGCTTCTTCCATCATCGAGAAGTCCGACGGATGCTCTTCCATCACTCATCGGGGTACCAATATATCTAAACGTTTCCCTTGCAATCAAAACATTATCCAAATAGTCTTTTAGTTTTGAGGGAATATTAAAGTTATGCATCGGAAATACGATGACGTACTTATTAGCACTCTTGAATTGTTTTAATAACTCACTCATGCGATCTGTTACTTTTTTTTCTTGGCTAGTTAATTCTTTTGCTTCCCCACGTTTCGACCATGCGCTAAAAACATTTTTATCTAACAAGGGTACTTCGTCGTCGTATAGATTAATTTGTTCAATAACCTCGTCATTGGAATGCTTCTCTTTGTATGCTTTGAGAAAAAAATGAAACACATCCAAACTAGCAGATGTTTTAGAATCAAAATCCGGGTGTGCATTGATGATAAGTACCTTAGTCATGTATATTTCCTCCAAACGTATATTGTCGACCCATTCAATCGACGATTAATATAGTCTATAATATAGATTCCCCAGTTGCATGTCAACCTATGCAATTATGTATATTTATGTAGATTTACAAAATAAAAGGGATGCTGCATAGTTATGAATAAATTCAAGCGGACTTGATGCAAAATTACAAATAAAAAAGGCATCCGCTTTGGGTGCCTTTTGACTTTACCCGCTTCCGGCATGAATCGAAAAACAATCTTGCTTTCCTCTATCCTGATGTTTGCCATTTCTAATTTGGTGTATGCTTATATTACCAGGTTCGACGTTATGCTGGCTTTCCAGATTATTCCCGCGTTTTTTCATCCTGTCTTTTTTTCGATTGCGATTGCGGCTGCTGCCAGTCTTTCTCCTCCCGAAAAGCGCGGCAAAGCGGTCACCCGGGTTATGGCCGGAGTAATCGTTGGATTCGCTTTTGGCGTGCCGATTACATCCTATCTCTCCACCAAAATTTCGCTGGAAGCTGCTTTCCTGTTTGGAGCTATTGTGAGCGTCATGGCCTTTATAGGCATACTGGTCTGGGTGCCTTCAATGCCTGTTCAGGAAAGAATGTCTTCGGCAAGCAGCTTATTTGGAGCAGTATTATGCTTTTGCCGCTTGCTTTCGTACAGATTCTAATAAAAGCAGCAACTTCCAGTTCACGTGTTGAGAAAGAAAGCATGAATTAACGGATATATGATAACTATGAAAGGAAATTACTTTACATATGGAAATGGATCATTTAATTCCCGCAAAATCGAGAGAAGAGTTGAGGTTTTGGCTACAGGACAATAGCAAGACTGAAAAAGCTTGTTGGGTCTTGGTCAGTATGACGCCCAAATCGGATACGCTCTTATATTTGGACGCGGTCGAGGAAGCTTTGTGCTTTGGATGGATCGATGGCGTGAAGAAGAAAATATCTGAAACGGAGCTGGCTCAGAGACTGTCCCCTCGAAGCAAAAAAAGCTCATGGACGGAATTGAATAAAGAACGTGTCCGCCGCCTCGAAAAGTTGGGGTTCATGAGAGACGCTGGCAGAATGGTTCTTCCTGATATGGATCCGGCTTCATTCAGCATAGATGGAGTTATAGAAGAAAGGCTCAAAGAGGAAAGGCAAGTATATGAGAATTTCATGGCATTTCCGGATCTTTATAAGAGAGTTCGAATCGATACGATCCAAAGCAATAAGAATCAGCCGGAATTATTTAATAGCAGATTGGACAAATTCATAACCAACACGAAAGAAAATAAAATGTACGGCCAATGGAATGATAATGGACGTCTGCTGGATTATTAAGATGTCCAGGCAGCGCTATTGTCCAGGCAGGTTACCAGTGGCGGCAGTATACGTTATCTGTGAGTGTCTAATAGGGTTGGTTCTGAGGAAATGATTAAGAATTTACTCAAGATGCTCTATACTTTGTCAGGAGCCTCATTGCTGGCAGTAATGAGGTCAGGGTTCGATCCCCTCAGCTCGTAATAATCTGAGGTTCGCAATTGATAAGAATTCGATTCCTTCTGAGTTATGTATAATTTAATCATGGCGTCCGATGTCAAATTATTAAAGAAGGAAGGGAATGAAGACATGATTGTTAAAGCAGCCCAGTTTACAATTCTAGTGAAAGATCAGCAGGAAGCCAAACAATTTTATACGGAAAGACTCGGTTTTGTGGTTTGCTCGGATATGGAATTTGGACCGGGATCTCGATATGTGACGGTCGCTCCGAGAGAGGAAAATGAGACCTTGTTCGAACTGGTAAAGGCGGACACACCAGCTCAGATAGCTTTGATAGGCAAACAGAGCGCTGATCAAGTCCTGGTCATGTTTGAAACAGACGATATTGAAAGAGACTACAAAGAAATGAAAGAACGCGGTGTCGCATTTCACGGAAAACCAGCAACTGTTCCAGGGGGTAGAGGAGTCGGTTTTGAAGATTTGTACGGTAATCAATTTGACTTGTTTCAATCGGAGGAATAAATACAATTTTATGGAAATTGAACTGATAAGTTGATACGAGGGAAAGCCCAAACTTACATGGTTTGGGCTTTTGTGTTGGGAGTGGGAAATCATGATCATGATATTCCGAACATTTATCCCCAAATTGACCGACAATGCATTCGGGGGTGGAATACGATGGGTGACAGTTTGAGGGATAGAATCTCAAAGAGATTAACGGGAATTAGTTTGCAGATTGAAATAGTCCTTATAGTAGGCATTCTCATTCACCAATCTATGAAAATATTGATCCATCTGGGCTACGCTCACCCGATCCGGGTTTTTACGCCACCATTCGCTTAAAGCAACCATCGCGGAAACATGAAATTCGGCTAACAAGTCATGGGGGATATCGGTCGTTTTGGAATGTTGGAAGAACGTTAATGAGTCTCTTTTCAATATCCGCATGGAGTAAGCTGTCATGCAATCAAAGAAAAGCTCATCACCATGCTGCGCTCGAACTAACTTGTGAGACTCCGAACCTTCAAAAAATTCATGGGACCAGTAAAAGGGCTTTAAAATCCTTTTTTCTAATGGAATATCCCAATATTGCTCCATCAGTTGATTCAGCCCGTACTCCAGCAACCTAAATTTATCATCAAAGTGCTTATAGAACGTGGAACGATGGACCATTGCTTTTTCGCAAATTTGATCTACAGTAATTTTTGAGAATCTCATCTTTTCCTCTGTCATTAGATCAAAAAAAGCTTTCCATAACCATTGCATGGAGCGGCGTTTTCTGAGATCCATCCCTATTCCCCCCTTTATTCCGTTCATTTTCTCAGACATTTATTTGATACTGTCTTCTAACTATACAAAGCAGGTGTATTGAAGATATTTTGCAGCCCAAATGGCCTTTATAATGGGAATCGGCTTCATTACTTAACCTCATTTGTATGAAAGGAAGGCATTTACATGGATTTGGATTTACAGAAAGTGAAGCGAATGCCGATTATGGTCTCCCTCATGATGGGAGCATTTGTGGCGACATTAAACGAGACGTTGCTGGGCAATGCCCTGCCTGTGCTGATGAAGGAGTTTCAGGTCGGCGCCACCACTATACAGTGGCTAACCGCGGCTTACCTGCTCATTGTCGGCGCGCTCATTCCCGTAACGGCTCTCATTCAGCAATGGGTTACTACAAGACAGCTTTTTTCCATTGCCATGATTACCTTTTTAATAGGTACCATCATCGCTGCAACGGCACCCACTTTTATGGTGCTATTAGCCGGACGGGTAATTCAGGCCATTGGTACGGGACTCATCATCCCGCTGCTGATGAATACGTTGTTAAATATTTACCCTCCAGAAAAACGGGGCACGGTTATGGGGGTACTCTTTTTAATATTTACATTTGCCCCAGCTATCGGACCCACACTTTCAGGCATTATTATTGATGCAATGAATTGGCGCTGGTTGTTCTATACCACTATTCCCATTACTATCATTTCCATCCTCGTCGGTTATGCCTATCTTGTAAATGTAACCACGATCACAAAGCCCAAGGTGGATGTGCTGTCCATTATTTTGTCGACATTAGGCTTCGGCGGTATTGTATATGGATTCAGCGCTTCGGGAAATGAAGGCTGGTCAGATCCGCAAGTGTATGGATCGATTATTATAGGCAGCCTGGCCTTAATTGTATTCACAGTACGGCAACTGCGTATTCCAAACCCGATATTGGAATTGCGCACCTTCCGGTTTCCGTTGTTCTCTCTCTCAATTGTTCTATTGATTGTTGTTATGATGGCGATGTTCGCAACCATCACTTTATTGCCTATGTTTTTGCAAGGCGTGATGCTCGTCACTGCATTTCAATCAGGACTTATTATGCTGCCCGGAAGTGTGGTTAATGGGCTAATGTCGCCGGTTACAGGCAAACTATTCGATCGATTTGGCGCCAGAGTCATTATTATTCCGGGCTTGTTGATCGTCTGCATTGCCATGTATCTCTTTACCGGATTCACATTGGAGTCAACGGGCATGCAAATTATCTTAACGCATTGTCTATTAATGCTGGGTGTGGCGCTCGTTCTGGTTCCCGTCCAAACCTATGGGCTGAATCAGATTACGCCTGAATATTATGCGCATGGATCTGCTATTTTCAGTACGCTGCAGCAAGTTTCCGGAGCGATTGGTTCCGCGTTGTTCATCGCGACCATGTCCGCACGCTCCCGTATCCATTTGGCGGAGTCATCGAATCCTGATACTGTAACTGAACAATTAACAGCATCTGTCGCAGGCTACAGTGATACGTTCATGCTGGGCTTCGTAATTTCGATCATTGCCGTGTTTGTAGCTGTCTTTCTAAGAAAAAACACAAAAGAAAAACAAGCGGGTTAATCTCTTCCCCAGTTATAGGACTGCTCTGCCGCAATACGCAGGGCAGTTTTTTGCCTGTTCATCATAGCATTTGAATATGTCATCTTATGTCATATATGTTCTTAGTAAATTTGACCCGATACTATGAACAAGCTCAAGGTGGAAGAAGTGAACGGGAATGAAAAATAATAATATTTTTAACATTCCATAATGGAAGATGCGTGGTTAAGGCTAAGACGTTTAGGGCATGGGTCCGGCAGAGTAAGCGGATTAACGATGAAAAAGAAAAATGAAGTCATTCGGCACTTGGGGAATGAGAGCTACGAAGGGGGAGATTAAGCGCCGCGGCGGATTTTTGGCGAATAGGCCCGTTAAGCTGAACTGTATCAGAAGTGAAGGCGAAACTTTTGTGGAGAAGCGGGGAGTATTCACATTGGGTAGAGGAGGACAATTTTGCCCCTCTAAAGTGTAATGACTTTGGTGATGAGTAGTTCCCAGTTCAACCCAACGTTGCTGGGGCAGCGGACATTGTCACCTGCTTCAGGAACGATGATGCAGCCGTGCCCGCCTACATTAAATTGGTCCCCATAGACTGGACACTTAGAAAAAAGTGCCGGGCTGTGGGGATATTTTTGTATTTAACAAACTTCAATAAAGGAAATCCCGGAATTTGTGCTGCTCATCGGCATACTTGAATGTTACATGTAAGGATGTATGCTCAGATAGGGGAAGCAGGGGTAAGCAGCAAAGCCATGCCCAAAAACGAATAATACAGCTTCCCTATTGTTTGTTGAACACCTCACGCAATACACGGAAGGCACGTTCCTGATCTTGAATATCCTGTTCTTTCAGAAGCATAATGGTCCGCCATATCCAGTCATCTTGATTCAATGACTCAAGGGGATCACGAAATAAGGCAAATACACTGATATGTAAGGCGTCAGCTATCTTTTCTAACGTTTGAAGTTGTAAGTTCTGTTCACCGCGCTCGACGCGGCTAATATAAGGTCCTTGCGAATCCAATACTTCCGCCAGCTGTTCCTGTGTCCAGCCCTTCAAGGTGCGGTAGTGCCGTACTTGTTCCCCAATAACTTTTGCAAGATGACTCACGTTGGCCGTTCACCTCTTTCTTCCTATAAAAAGTGTAAACTACCGGTGTCATAAGCTTGGAGAGTATCATAAGTTAAGAATATTAATAAATAACTTAACTCCTGAGTTAATATGTTATATAATTTCCATATCATTAAATCTCATGCAATACCGCCTAAGAGTTTGGCGGAGAATTACTGAAAACATTCATCTTAGACCTCATCCTTAGAGTCTGCAATTTTATTATTTGCACTAATGATTTTTGCATTTAGGAGGGTCAGAATATGTTTTATGAAATTATGCTCAAAATGTCTCCTGCCGATCGTGCTGCTTTTCTAATCCTGGCTGCTTTAAGCTTTTTTTCGCTATATCTTTTCAACCGTAAGGTTACGAAGCAACGGCAAAGAGAAGAAAAGAAGGATGCGTCTGATTCAAAATTAGACTAATGGATTTTATTAAGCTTTGGGATTGAGCTTTTAAGCGCATGGTATGAGGAGATTGTGGCTCTTTTTGCGACTTAGAGTCACTTCCCCAAAACAGAGAACCTTGAAAAGAGCTAAATATCTGGCAGAAGACAAAGCAGAAGATTAGTCAGCGTTGCCTTAAGAAAGGAATGGCTAAGTGCTTGAGCAAGACGGATATACAGGAGAGAATCGAATTGCTGCGCGGTGAGTTAAACGATTTGGCGGATAGATGTGGAATCACTTCAGCAGTAGTCCTGTTGAAGTCTCAAGAGCTGGATAAGCAGCTCAATGAGTACCGCCGAATGGCGGGAAAGGGAGATTAAGCGAGCAATTGTGCAGTTTAGGGATACATTCGATAAGAGCAATTATTGACTGCAAGGGCTGCTTTAGAAACGGTTAGTAAGGATAAATATGCATCCTTGCCAATATGGCTTATTAGCCGCGGCACGGACTCATTTATTTGCTATGGTCTTGTGGTACACTAAGGAAAAAGGAAATAAATGAGGGCTGTTGAGGCCCCATACATAATATAGGAGGTTCTTCCATGCCCCAACCCCACCATGAATCCGTACCATTGGAGACATCAGAGCAACTTCATGCTGCGCTTACCGAGGTCACTGCATGGGAAAAAGAGCAGAACAAGCTGATGATCTGGGATCGTTTGTCCCGTCTGCCATTCAAGCTTATAGATAAGCTTATGCCCAAGATTATTCATGACAAAATGGGCTTGCTGCTGGACGAGCTCGGCAGCTATATCCAGAACGGAGGCAACTATCTGGTTGCGGGGAACAAAGTCAAGAACCTTGTGGCTTCCATGAGCCGGAAGGCTGGCGGTTTGGAGCAGGGGCCATATAGTGTGGCTACCATGGATGAAGCGGCGCTTCAGCTCATTAATAGTGGACGGGATACTGCGACGGTTCAGGGGGCGACAACCGGGTTTGGCGGTGTGTTTACGCTGGCGGCTGATATTCCTGCTATTTTGGGCTTGTCCCTGAAGGTTATTCAGGAGATCGGCCTGTGCTACGGGTATGACCCGACTGACAAGACGGAGCGGATTTTCACAGTCAAGGTGATGCAGTTCGCTTCCTCGGATATCGTGGGCAAACAGGCTGTTTTGCAGGAGTTGAACCTTCAGGCCGGAGGCAGTGGCGACATTATGGAAGGTGCAAATAACGCTGTATCGAAGATTCAGGGCTGGCGCGAGGTGATTACGGTCTATCGGGATAACTTTGGCTGGAAGAAGCTGATGCAAATGATTCCGGTGGCTGGGATGGTGTTTGGAGCTTATACGAATCGTAAGGCGCTGGAGGATGTAGGCGAAGCCGCGCGTATGTTGTATCGGAAGAGAAGGATTTTGGCACGGTTGGCGGAGACGGCGGAGGAGATCGGGTAGGGAGCATGTAGAGTTGGGTTTGGACTGGTGGTTTGAGCTGGATTAGAAGTACGAGAGTTAGTTTGCTGATTATTAACTTGTTTTTAGGTTATGGAATTGACTGAAAAGTCCATTACAGATAGAGGATTGAATAAGACAAGGTAAGTATTTGGTTATTTGAAATGTAATGAAGCAACAACGGAGGGTTATATGTTAATTCAGATTATTGGTGTAGGCAAGCTTAAAGAAAAATACCTGATTGACGGCATTGCGGAGTATGCGAAAAGGCTCAAGCCTTACCTCAAATTTGAGATTATTGAGGTGGCTGATGAGAAAGCGCCTGACTCTCTGAGCGATGCAGAGGTCTTGCAGGTTAAAGCGCGTGAGGGTGAACGCATTCTAGCACAGATTAAGGGTGAGGCGCATGTGATTGCGCTAGCTATCGACGGGAAGCTATGGAGCTCGGAGGAGCTTGCCAGGGAGCTGGACCAGCTCGGAACCTATGGGACGAGTCATGTGGTGTTTGTGATTGGGGGGAGCCACGGGCTGTCTGCTGAGGTTATTCGCCGCTCACAGCAGAGAATGAGCTTTGGAAGGATAACGCTGCCGCATCAGCTCATGCGGCTGGTGCTGACGGAGCAGGTTTATCGGGCGGTGAAGATAAATCGGGGGGAACCGTATCATAAGTAGGGCGAAATTTGGAGGATATTCCCTTAAAATGTCGAATCAGTATTCTATACTTAAGTATTTTTAGGAGGCCAATATGTTTACTGATGTAGAGAAAGAAGGTTTCATTAAAGTATTTGAAACTTTAAGACTGTATAAAAGAATCACCTCAAATAAATTAGCACTTGATGAACAACAAGAGGGTAAGGATATTGTAAAGGAACTTTATGTTGATCTACTCCCAAATGATGGGACTTTAAGGAAGTTACTTTCCAATAATACATTTATTTTATTAGGCAGAAAAGGGACCGGGAAGTCAACTTTATTCGCTAGAGCTCAGTATGATATCTCCATAAAAAAACAGAACTTATCAGCATATATTAATGCTAAATCAATCGTTGACGATATGAAGAGTAAAAATAGTACAATAAAACTTCCGCAGCTTCAGGAAGTTTTCGACTCTGCTCAATTAGAAAGATTATTTCTGATTCGACAGTTTATAAATGAATTATTTAAAAGTATTGTTGAAGATCTGAAGAAGGAAGATCAAGGTTTTTTTGAACGGATTCAACAAAAATTTAGAGACAACAAGATAGAACAGTTAATTAGTTCAATAAAAGAGAAAATTGATAATCCTACGTTATTTAAGATTAATAGTGTCTCTATTCAAAAGAGTAAAATAAGTGAAAGCAAAAAAGATTTGACTTCATCAGAGGTTAAAAGTGAAGCTAGCTTTGGGATAAAAGAAATAATGATGAAACTTTATTCTAAATTAACTACAACTAAAGAAAAGAGTAAAGGTGAAGAAAGTGAAACAGTAAATGTGTTTGCACGTCTATTTGATGTTGCAGAAATTATAAATGATATAAAAGAGTTGTTGAAAGTAACTGGAAGAAGTAGATTGTTTATTTTTATTGATGATTTTTCTGAATTATCATCAGAGGATATGGATATTTTTTTCCAAACAATTATAAATCCCATTTATGGATCAGCAAGAGAAGAGCTGATCTTAAAGATAGCTGCTTATCCAGGAAGGATCTCTTTTGGGGAATTAGAAGCGGGTAAATTTGACCAACAATCAATTGATGCGTTCGAGCTGTATGGAAGGCACTATGTAAATTTAGAGAAAAAATCTAGCGACTATATTATGCGGCTGCTTGAAAATAGAATAGCCTACTTTTGTAAATCATCGTTAGATAATTTCTTTGACTATAAGGATGCTCAAATAGATGAATATTGCTTATTATTATATGAGGCAACTAACAACATTCCGAGGACACTTGGACATATTTTAAGTTTCTGTTATGACAATGCGATTGTTTATGATAAGAAAATCAACAAGGGAATACTTTTTGAAGCAATAGAACAGGTATATAAAAAAATAACTAAAACTTATTTTGAAAAAGAGTACAAAAGTCTTGGTGTTTATGAAGAAAAAATTGATAGTTACAGTCAATATCATTTACTTGAAGCTCTGTGTGATAGATCGTTAGAATTAAAGGCTGAATTACCAAAAACAGATAATACACATTTCAAGGGATTGGAATATGCTTACTCGAGTCATTTTCAGGTAGCAACGAATTTATCTGCATTTTTGGACTCAATTGAATTAAATGGACTAGTACACAAAGTCAGTATTCTAGCTCAAAAAGGTGCAAAAGAGGGTCAAAATCCAGACGCAATAATATATTCACTAGATTATGGGTTATGTCTTAATAAAAAGATATTATACGGTCGTCCCGAAAGAAACACAAAATATACGAAGTATTACCAACAGAGGAGATTTGATTTTAGTAGCTTAATTATACAAGCACTATCATCAAACAAAAAAATAATTTGCAAAAATTGTGATGCTGAATATGATATTACTGAATTAGCTAGTATAGAAAAATTCCATATGATGTGTATGGGATGTGGCCACAAAAGTTGTGAAGTAAAATACAACCAAGAATTGAAAAATCTGGTGAAAGAAAATCTTAATAAAGCAACCTACTATAAAGAAGAGTTAGATATCTTGCATGTGGTGGGGCTTTTTACTTCTAATTCTGGGATAAAACCTTATCCATTAGAAGTAGGCCAAGAATTGGATACCACTTACCAATCTGTTGCAAGAATAGCAAAGGGACTAATCGAAAGATGCCTTATGACAAGAGAGGAAGACTCAGACAATAAAAACAGGCCTTATTATAAATTGACGGATAAAGGAAAGGAAGCAATTCAAAGTATTTACTAACAGCATTAAGAAACTTTCTACTACTGTAGATGGTTTTGCAAATCATATACGCTATCTATAATAATTAAGGGAACTATATTATATATATTATGGGTATCCTGCTGGGATACCCGTTAATTTTCGTCCTATAGATGTTACGGTGAACCTTATCATAAGTGACGGCGAAATTTTTCTGATAGTAACTTTGAGTTACAAGATATCTATACTCGATAAAAAGCGAGGTTGAGTCTATGGTACTCACTACATTAACTTTCAGGAAAACACTAGAAACCGTATTTTCGGATGCTCGGGAATGTGGGGTCAAGATTATGTCGTTGTTGTTTTGGCATTGTAGAGTTCTGCTTTTTCGCATGATAGGTCTATTATGCAAGTCCTTATTTTTATTGTCCAACTAAGTGTAGACGAACCAGTAACATGAGACGAATGTTGCGTATAGGAAGAAGGAAACTGGTAGGGAGATTCAAGGTAAAGTCAAGAGGGTAAAGTAAATTAGCAACTGAAATCGGTTTTGGCTGAGGAGGTCAAACATGCTGTCACGGTTGCCCGAAGCGGTTCTTGAAGCACTGTACGCTGTATGTTCCAGTGAGTTTTCCGTTAAAAGCGCTATGTTGTTCGAAGTGCGAGTGCAGGGAGGTCATCAGGAGGATGTCGATATCGGCCTGGCTCTGTACGGCAAGCATATCCCTTTGCCCATTCACAAGCGATTAAGGGAAGCGGCAGGGTTGAACAAACTCCATATTATTAATATGGAGGAGCTGGACAATTCGGCGTTGCGGCGTGAAATCGAAACAGATGGTGAAACGATATACAGTGTTTACTACGCCCGTCGAACGGAGTCAGTGAATAAAAGAGAATGGCAGTTTCTACAAACTCACTTGCGCAATGTTGGCAAGGATGCCGCCCAATTTGCATCACATTTCAAGGCAGAGAAGTGGGGAAAACTACTGGGTCAACTGCATGATGCGGGGAAATTCACCGAAGCATTCCAGCAGAGACTTGGCGGCGCTTCCATTAGGGTCGATCATTCCACCGCCGGCGCCCAATATGTATACGAGCAATGGGGGAAAGATGCTATCGCACATATTGCGGCCTATGTGATTGCCGGTCATCATGCGGGATTGGCCGATTTCGAAACGACAGCTTCTCTTGATGAGGGAGTGCTGGCAAGAAGACTTGTTAAAAACAAAATCCCCCCGTACAGAGAATCGCTGGAATTGCATATGCCTCATGCTACTGGCGAACCGATCCCTCTTTCTCTGAGCCCCGGCTTCGATGTAGGCATGTGGCTTTCCATGTTTATTCGCATGCTGTTCTCGTGTGTCGTCGATGCCGACTCCCTGGATGCGGAGAGATACGCCAACCACGCACACTCTGATCAGAGGGGGCGGCCTGCATCTATGCCGCTGCTACTGGAACGTTTTGAAACGTACATTTCAGATAAATTTGCCGCTCCCAAGTATGAGATCGATCTCGTTCGTTCGGAGTTGTTGGCGGAATGCCTGTCCCGTGGGGGCGAGAGCGAGAGAGGGTTGTATACTCTCACGTTGCCGACAGGCAGTGGCAAAACGCTCATTTCGCTCGGATTTGCATTGCGCCACGCCATTCATTGTGGGTTGCGCCGAATTATTTTCGTTATTCCGTACACGAGCATAATTGAACAAAACGCACAGATCTACCGTGATGCCTTGGGAGCCGATCAAGTGCTGGAGCATCATTCCAACATTCGGCACGAATCATCCAATGACGATTGGGAGCATATGGACGAAGCCCGGAAAGCGAAGAAGAAGCTTACGCTAGCAACCGAGAATTGGGATGTTCCTGTCGTCGTCACAACGAACGTACAGTTCTTTGAATCATTGTTCGGAAACACGCGTTCACGTTGCCGCAAGCTCCACAATCTGGCTAACAGTGTTATCGTGCTGGACGAAGCCCAAATGATGAACGGGCATTTCTTCAAGCCGTCATTGTATGCGCTCGAGGAATTGGTTAGAAATTATGATGCTACGGTTGTATTCTCTACGGCGACTCAGCCGAACATGGCAGATCTGTTTGAACGTCGAAAGTTCATACATCTCAAGGAGAAGCCATGCCTGCCCCCCTTACCGATCAAAGAACTGGTAAGTAACTTGCCCAAGCGCTTCGAACAATTCCGACGAGTGCGTCCGCTAATGCTGGGTCATGTGGACGACGATGAGCTAGTGAATCGATTGACCGGGCATCGCCAGGCGATGTGTGTTGTCAATACCCGACAAGCGGCAAGAGTATTGTATAGGAAGGTGCTGGCAAGCATCGACGATTGTAAAGCTGTCTTCCATCTTAGCGCTCGAATGTGCGCCAAGCATCGGGAGCATAGGCTGAGGAGAATTCGGAGACGACTTTTTTGCAAGCTGCCCTGCATTCTGATCAGCACCCAGCTCATTGAATGCGGCGTCGATGTCGATCTTCCCGTCGTCTATCGCGATCTTGCCGGTCTGGATTCGATCGCGCAAGCAGCCGGGCGATGCAATCGGAATAATGAAGGTGCCATTGAAGATTCCATTGTATATGTATTTGAAAGACTGGTGCTGAACAAGAACAGATGGCTAGGCACAAGTGCCGATATCGCCAAGGAAGTGATTGGCAGATACGGCAATGATTCATTTTCCCTGGAAGCCATGCGACATTACTTCAGTATGCTGTACAGCTATCAGTCATTCGGACGAACCTCCGAGGACAAAACAGACAAGCATCAAATTATGGCGATGTTAAATCGGGATGCAGCTAAGCTGGCATTTCCGTTTAAAAAGGTGGCACAACGATTCCGGCTCGTCGATACGACTGCCATGCCGGTTCTTGTCGAGTATGACGCGTATGCCCGGCAGCAATTGGAGCAGTTGCAACAAACGAATTCCCTGTTCCGCATTCTGCGCAATCTTCAGCCATACGTCGTTCAATTGTATCCTAACGAATTCGAAGCCTTCCGGAGAGACGGAATTGTACAAGAATTTCGAGATAATGTGTTTGTGCTTCAGCACCTGGATCAATGGTATCAGGGGGACATTGGCATCCGTCCATTTTCCGACAAGCATTATGCTGATGAGGAATTAAGACTTGACGAAGCTGTCCAACAGTCCATAGAATAGTAGTTGTCTTGGTAGCCCTCTGGGCGTGGATTGAAATAGTAGGTTGCTTTCTATTCTTATAAAAATGACACTTTTCTTTTTTGAAGGTGTCATTTTTATTGCATGATCAGTTCAGTAGATTACAGTCTATATTATAAAATTTCAGTAGATTGCAATCTATCTTATAAAATTATAATAAAATATTGATAAGGTCTGTAGAATTGTGCTAGAATCTACTTGCAGTTATAAAAAAGGTAAAATTTTCCGAAGGGGGTACACATG
The DNA here is from genome assembly GCF_000422505.1 of Paenibacillus pinihumi DSM 23905 = JCM 16419. Lineage (GTDB taxonomy): Bacteria > Bacillota > Bacilli > Paenibacillales > Paenibacillaceae > Paenibacillus_D > Paenibacillus_D pinihumi. The sequence continues at coordinate 106,705 of NZ_KE383869.1, forward strand.
ACTACATTTGAAAGTACGTACTTGATGCTTGTATTCGGTTCATTTCTTCTTTCGTTGTTATCGTTTATTATTGCGCTGCTGTCGTTCGTCTTCTACGTGTCCTACAAACACAGGCCATCTTCTGCTTAGCGAAGAAGATGACCTGATCTGCACGTTGTTGTTCACACGCATCAAAGAAAATGTACCGGAAGGGAAGTGCGGCAACACTTCTCTTCTATTCTTCAAAGCTCTTACAATTATATCATAGTTCCACTTACTTCTGTATCATGCAATCGTTAGAAAAACGATCAATTAGGAGGGCAAGTGCGGTGGGCTACGGAATCAGACTTTATGTTTACGGCGACTACGCCTGTTTCACCCGTCCTGAAATGAAAGTCGAACGGGTCAGTTACGATGTAATGACGCCATCGGCGGCACGGGGCTTGCTGGAAGCGATTCATTGGAAACCTGCTATTCGATGGGTTGTCGATCGCATTCATGTCTTAAATGAAATTCGCTTCGAGAACATACGGCGCAACGAGATCGAGAACAAAATTTCGACATCAGCCATTAAAAGCGCGATGAACGGGAAAACTTTAACGCTCGCTCAAGTCGTGAATGAAGAGCGGCAACAACGGGCGACGCTTATGTTGAAACAACCTGCTTATCTCATTGATGCGCACTTTGATATGACAGATGCTGCAGGCAGCGAAGACTCCCCCGAGAAGCACTACAACATTTTTTTGCGTCGCGCCCGACTAGGCCAATGCTTCCATCGTCCTTATCTGGGGTGCCGAGAATTTGCTGCCCACTTTAAGTTAATCGAGCCCTCTGATGAAATGCCTGTCAATTTCTATGCAGACAAGCCGGATAAGGAGCTGGGCTGGATGCTTCATGACATCGACTTTATGAACAACATGAGCCCGAAATTTTTTCGTGCTACCCTGTGTCAAGGTATTGTCCATGTGCCACCGTTAACCGAAAGGGTGTGACGAGCGATGATCATTCAAGCGCTTCATCAGCGATATTTGGACTTGCTGGCCGATCCAGACTCGGAAGTTAGCCCGCTCTATTTCAGCTTGGGTAAAGTCACCTATATGTGCGACTTGGCGAAGGATGGAAGCTTGCAGTCATTCCTGGATATGCGAGATGAAACCGGCAAGAAGAAGAGGCCGGTAAGATCTATCGTTCCCGAACAGCCTAGCCGTTCGAGCGGCATTGTACCCTACTTTCTGTCGGACAAGGCTGAATACGCGTTTGGCCATTATCCGATTATGCCGAAAGAAGCCGATACGTTAAAAAAACGTTCGGACGCGCGAAAAAAATACGAGGCAGCCAAGGCACAAGCCTTGGACATATTAGCGAATGTGTACGATGACGCAGCCCGCGCAATGCTGCTGTTCTATGAACAGTGGGATGCGTCTCTCGTACGCGATCATCCACTGCTTAAAGCACATATGGAAGATTTGGATAAAGGCATCGATACAAATGTCATTTTTGCACTTGATAGAGTCCCTATTCATGAGTCGGTAGCCGTTCAGGCAGCCTGGATTCATTATCGGGAACGGCTGGACAGCACTTCCGAGTTCGATGGCCAATGTTTGTTGACGGGCGAGGCGAACGTTTCCATCGCCAGAACGCACGACAAGATCAGAGGTGTTCGCGGCGCTCAATCGGCCGGAGCTTCTCTCGTATCGGTCAACTTCCGTTCGGCAGACTCCTATGACAAGGAACAAAGCTACAATTCTCCTATCAGCAAGACGGCAGTGTTCGGCTATACGACTGCGCTGAATCATATGCTTGCTTCGGACAGCAATCGAACGCTAATCGGTGATATGACAGTTGTCTATTGGGCGGACTCCAGGCTCGTGGAAGAACAGGTCAGCCCTTTTATTAGCAAGTATATCCATTCCAGCCAGACGCACAAAGAAGAAACGCAGACGACAGCGCAGCTCAATGATTTGCTTGATCGCGTACGTCATGGCGTACAGTTTGATCCAGAATCGATTCCAGGCAAGAATGTCCCATACGGCGATACCCAGTTCTACATTCTGGGGTTATCGCCGAACAACGCCCGGTTGGCCGTGCGCTTCTTCTGGCAAGGAAGCTTCGGAGATTTGGTTCGGAAGCTTGCTCAGCATGCTTATGACATGGCTTTACCCGAGCCAGGCAGTGGCTACAAAGATAACCAGTCCATTTATCGAATTGTGACAGAAACGATGCGTGTCGGTAAAGATGGCAAGAAGGTCGGCGAAGAACCGCCCAAGCGTCTTAGCGGAGAACTGCTTCGTTCCGTCCTTCAAGGGACGGCCTATCCGCGTTCAATCTTTATGATGATAATAAACCGGATACGTGCTGACGGTCTCATCACGCAATTGCGTGTTTCCATTGTGAAAGCCTATCTTAACCGCTACAATCGGAGCGTTAACGACAATGTCAAGGAGGAGTTACCGTTGAGCTTGGATAAGACCGAAAATCAGAAACCCGCCTATCGCCTGGGACGATTGTTCGCCGTGCTGGAGAAAGCTCAGCAAGAAGCCGCGGCTTCGGGAAAGCTGAATGCTACCATTAAAGACCGCTACTTCAGCTCTGCCTCATCGAATCCCGGTGCTGTATTTCCAATTTTAATCAAACTGGCACAGCATCATATGAGCAAAGCCCGTTACGGAGAATTGCGCGATCGTGAAATGGTTGACATTATGCAAGGAATAGACGGTTTTCCTGCACGCTTCGATTTACATCAACAAGGCATATTTATTCTTGGGTACTACCATCAGAAGCAAGATTACATTGCCCAGATCAAAGCAGCGGCCGAAGCCAAGCAGGAAGCTGCCGCGGCTTTGCAAGCCAAAGAACACGAATAGTCACATTCCAATAACGAAAGGCGAGATGAACCATGTCGACAATTGAACAAGCATTGCCCGGTCAAGCCAGCAGCTCCGAGCTGCTCTCCAAGCGAGTAGAGTTTTCCTTGTTCTTCGAAGTTGTCAATGGTAACCCGAATGGCGATCCGGATGCCGGCAACATGCCGAGGATCGACCCGGAAACCGGCCACGGCATTGTGACGGACGTTTGCTTGAAGCGTAAAGTGCGCAACTTCATTGAACTGACGCGCGGCGGAGAGGAAGGCTTCAATATATATGTAACGGAGGGAGGCGTCCTTAACGAGCAGCATCGTAAAGCTTACAAGGCGCTGCGCCCAACCGACTCCGGCAGCAAGGAACTGAAACCGAAAGATGCCGAAGAAGCTTCGCGGCTTACCGAATGGATGTGCGCCAATTTTTACGATATTCGTACATTTGGAGCCGTCATGACAACGAAGGTCAACACAGGCCAGGTTCGCGGACCAGTTCAATTTACGTTTGCCCGCAGTCTCGATCCTATTTTCTCGCAAGAGGTTACCATTACTCGTCAAGCCGTTACGCAGGAAGGAACCGACAAGGAGCGCGAAATGGGTCGCAAGCATGTCGTGCCGTACGCACTCTATCGAATGGATGGATACATCTCTGCCTACCTGGCTAATAAGACGGGATTTTCGCATGTCGATTATGAGACGCTGCTCGAGGCGCTTGTCAATATGTTCGAGCATGACCGTTCTGCTTCCCGGGGACAAATGGCTGTGCGTAAGCTCTTCGTATTCGAGCATTCTTCGAAGCTCGGCAATGCGCCCGCACATCGATTACTGACGTTAGTGAAAGCTAATAAAATGACCGATGTGGTCCGCTCCTTTAACGATTACGAGTTTACGATCGATCGTGAGGCTTTGCCAGAAGGTGTGCAACTTATGGAGCGTGAGTAAGTAGGTTTGCACGGCGAATCTTGGAATTGATCAGCGAAGCTTCACAGTAATGAATTGTTCTAACGGATTGTTCTTGGCAGAGCTATCCAATAAGTCCTACAATCAAAGAGGTTGGGCGAGAAGACTTTCTCGTCCAACCTTTTTAAATACTTCACATTCTACTATTACTTATTCGAAGCATAACCAATTTTTATTTTGTCTTTTTTGTAAGGCATAAATGATCAAATCATGAGCACAGTACAAGCAAGTACAAATATAGGCATCGCTTTGTGTTCCAGAGATGCCTATATTTGATAATGAGTTAATTTATTCACTACTGCTCATTTCCAATAATATTCGCTCCATTAATAGGTGAACAGTTGTGAATGGATTCATTTGGCGAATGTCCGTCTCATAAACTAATTCTTTCTGAGAGTATTTTTCTTCAAGTAGATGAGCATGACTAATTGCATTTCTCAAGGTGTCGCCATTTCCAATGATTTGGCGGATGAGTCCTGAATCCGCTTTTGTGTATTCCCGTCCTAATGCATAAGATAACCTTTCCCCGATGACTCTCTTCGAATTGGAATACTCAGGTTCTACTTGCTCGAAATGCATTAATAGCCACGTTTCAAACAATAAGTTTGTTAGAGATAGCGTATAATGATTGGTTGATGCGAGCATGTCACGAAGGACCTTTTCAATCTCACGTGGTGCATCGCAGTCAAATACCAGGTGTTTCTCATATAAGGAATATTTCTGCATGTTGACTTCATCAAGAAGAAAGTCTTCAGCAAAGTTTAATACCTGTTGTGCATTGCCGTTTGCCGGAATGGATTCGATGTCCAAGTGAGCGTACTTGTTGCGGTTTTTTTGAATAATTTCAGCAAAATACTCAAAATAAATAACTTCAGTTTGCCCTTCGCAAAAGAGCAACACTTTTCCTAAATGACTCGGTCGTGTCTCCACTTGTCTAGGTAAAAACGGGTTTAAGCGAGCGATGACCATCACCTCCGATTCTCTGGAAACGAAGTCTGGAGAATCGGGATTGCACCGTACTTTCCACTAAAGTAATCTTTGTGGTAAGTAGCATCTTGCCTGACCATTTTTAGATCCGCTAGCGAATATAGGGAGGAGACTCCGAGCTCATTCTTGTCAACAAATAAAATCTCATCGCGGCGGAACTGCTCTTTATTTAATATCGACGTATCGTGAGTCGTGAAGATCAGTTGCGCATGATTCGTGTTTCGATCTGATTGAAAAAGATCCACGATGAATTTGGTTAGCAAAGGATGCAACCGTGCCGAAAGCTCGTCAATAACAAAAACGCCCCCACGCTCAAGCAAAATCAGGACTTCCTGTATAAATGAAAGAAATCGCAAAGTACCCGATGACTCCTGAGCCAGATCGAATGATTTAGTACCTACTTGTTCACCATTTAAGTTAAAGATGGGATGAATCGTTTTAATAAGCGGTCGCTTTATTTTTTTGCCTTTTTGCTCGTCAAATACCTCATCTGTTTCAATCACGATATTTTCGATTCCTACATCAATGAAACGAATGTACTCTGCCACTTTGGAACGGAATGCATCGTCCTTCAAAAGCCTTGGAGAGTGCGGAATGGCATGTACAGTTCCTTTAATACTTGATTCAAAAATGAGCTCAAAATGGACATTGAATCGGCTGCGGAAGAAGTCTTTAAAACAGTCGATGAGCTTTTTAACATCATCTGTTGCAAAATAATCAAGAACGGAGAGATACAGACGGTCTTCACGGTATTTGGTGAAAGAACGTAACTGTGCTTTAAACTTATGGCCGAAGGTGATGCCCGCTGATTGATCACGTTCAAAAACCGAATGATTGTTAACACTGAGCCATTCGGATAAGATGTTGTTGTCTTTCAAAGAAAACCCATATTGGAATACTTGATCTTGATGCACAAAAACCATTTCAAATTCAATACGGGAGTCAATCTGCTCGGATAACAGGAAGGGGCGGATAGGCGGCAGTTTTCTGATTGCCTCAATTCCCTCATTCTTCTCGTCTCCCGAGGTGTCTTGAAATAAATGACTGAATATGATCTGTTCAAACCAGTGCATGGCACTGATTAGGTTTGATTTTCCACTGGCATTAGGGCCGTAAATAGCTAGTGTCTTTAGCAAACTGAATGGTGTATTCTTTATAACATGAGATGGATGTTGCGTATAGGAAGAAGCGCGAAGATCAAGAATGACTTCATCCCGAAAGGATGAAAAGTTTTTAAAGCGAAACATAACAAGCATGGAGATCATCCTCGTCAGATATTTTTTGATATTATCTCAATTATACCACGTTCGAGTGGGATTTAGACTTACTCATGTCTATTAATTACGAAAAAATCGAAATTCGACAAACTGGCAGTGAAGGTTCAAGGGTTATGTCAGGATTATTTGTCGACCAAAATTTCGCCCTACAGATGATACGCTGAACCGTACCACAAGTAGGGCCGAATGAATCACGCCTTTATGCAAAAAGTCTTATAACGAAATTAAGTTGTTGATATATCACGCCAAGGACATATTATAAAACAGTGCTTTAATAAAGGAGTTGTGTCAAATAAATAAGAATAAAAGTACAGAAATGAAATGCTCTTCAAAAGCAGAAAACATTCTACTACAGATCAATAGTAAAACTAAGCTAGGCGACTTACGAAAAATCGCAAAGGACATTAAAAAAGATCACGAACTAGCTATGGAACTTTGGTTAACCGAAGAGTTTTTGCCCAGACTATTAGCAATCTTAATTATGGATAAAAAACTTCTTTCACAAGAAGTGCTAAATAAGCTTGATAAGGATATGCAGACGCACACTTTTGATGAGCGAAATAACTTAATGGATTGGTTAATGGCTAATCAGCTCACCAAAGACAAGAAGACAATTGCATGGATGGAGTCATGGGAAAATAGCCCTTCTGATCTTCAAAGGAGAGCTTTTTGGTATTATCAAGCGCGATTGAGATGGACTGGACAAACACCGCCTGATAACACCGCAGACTTACTATCTAAATTAGAAGCTAATATTACGCAGGAAGTACCGGAAGTTCAGTGGGCTATGAATTTCACCGCAGGCTGGATAGGCGTTTATGATGTAAAGAATCGTGCACGTTGTATTAAACTTGGTGAGAAAACGGGTCTTTATAAAGATGAAAGGGTATCAAAGGGCTGTACTCCCAATTATTTGCCGGAGTTCATTGCGATTGAAGTTAACAAACGAAATAATAATTAGTTACCCCTGGACAAAGGATCTGAAAGTAAGCTTCCAGATCCTTTTGCTTGGAGGACAATTTCAAAAGTTTCATCCGTAACAAAGTTTTCGCCTGTCGCATTGGTTGCTCAAATCCCGCTTAATCGCGCGACCAGTCCCGCCGCAGCGAGAACAATTCCCTTAGCGCATCCGTTGACAGCTCGGTAATCCAGTTCTCCGAGCTGGAGATCACGTTGTCGCTTAGCTGCTGCTTGTTCTCCAGCATCTCGTCGATACGTTCCTCAAGGGTGCCGAGCGAGATGAATTTATGCACCTGCACGTCGCGCGTCTGGCCCATCCGGTAGGCGCGGTCGGTCGCCTGGTTCTCGACGGCCGGGTTCCACCAGCGGTCGAAGTGGAAGACGTGGTTCGCCGCGGTCAAATTTAGCCCGACGCCTCCCGCCTTGAGGGAGAGGATAAACACGTTCGGCTGCTCGGATGCCGGAAGGTCGCGTGACTGGAACCGCTCCACCATCCGGTCGCGTTGCGTCTTCGGCGTGCTGCCGTTCAAGTACAGCACAGGTTCGCCCAGCTCGCGCTGCAGGACATCCTGAATCATTTTGCCCATGCCAATGTATTGCGTGAAGATGAGGCAGCGCTCGTCCGCCTCGCGCAACTCCTTGACCATCGCTAGTAGCCTCTCGAGTTTGGAGGAGCGGGCGACGATCGCCCCCGTATGTAGCGGGCCCTCCCCCAGCTCCGTTCCCGCATCCTCATCTAGTAGAGCCGGATGGTTACATGCCTGCTTGAGACGTGTCAGCGCTCCGAGAATCGCGCCTTTGCGCTGGATGCCGTCGAGCTTCTTCAGCTTCTCGAGAAGCTCCTTGACGCAATTGTCGTACAAGGCAGCTTGCTCGGAGGTAAGCGGAACATACGTCTTCATCTCGTTTTTGTCCGGCAGGTCGAGCTGGATGGCGGGATCCTTCTTTTTGCGCCGCAGCATGAAAGGTTTCACTAGCCGCTTTAGCTCAGCCGTGCGACGCCCGTCCTGTTCGCGCTCGATCGGGGTAGCGAAGCGGTCCTGAAACGCCTTGGCGGTCCCGAGGTAAGTGGGCACGGTAAAATCGTAGATCGACCATAGCTCCGCCAGCCGATTCTCGATCGGCGTTCCGGTGAGCGCAATGCGATGGAGCGCGGGAAAGCTCTTGACCGCTGCGGCCTGCCTGGTCCCGGCGTTTTTGATATTCTGTGCTTCGTCCAAACAGACGGCTCCCCATTGGAAAGCGGCCAGCGTTACCTGGTCGAGCGAGGCGGTAGCAAAGGAGGTCAGCACGACGTCAACGCTGCGTGCCTCGTTCCGGAACGCGTCGCCGCTCTTACGCCCGGAGCCGTAATGCATGGCCACCTGCAGCGATGGGGCAAAGCGGGAAATCTCCTTCTGCCAGTTGCCGAGTACCGATGTGGGGCAGACGATCAGCGAAGGGAGCCGCCTGCCCTCTTCCGCCTGCTCCTTGGCGTGCAGCAGGTAGGCAATCAACTGAACCGTTTTGCCGAGGCCCATGTCGTCCGCGAGACAGGCCCCGAGCCCGAAGCGGCGGAGAAAAGCCAGCCAGGCGAACCCGTCTTGCTGGTAGCTGCGCAACTCGGCACGCAGACCGGCCGGCGGATCGAGCCGAGGCCATTCGCTTTGCTGATTAATCTTGGCGAACAATCCGGTCAAATGCGCGCCCAGCTCGACTTCGAGTTCAACGCGGGCGGCATCGGCCCCGAAATTCTCCGTGCTGGCGTCCGTCGCCCCGCCATCCGCCTCGCTCTGAGAGAGCAGATGCAATTGCAGTACATCCTGGAAGCTTAATCCCTCGCTCTTGTCCATGCCTTCCATCATGCGGCGGATCTGGGCGATCAACGCCGGGTCGAGCACGATCCAGCGGTCCCGGAACTTCACGAGACGTTCCCCTCGCGCGAGCAGCTCGTCGAACTCCTCCTCGTTTAGGTCGGCGTCGCCGATGGAGATGCGCCAGTTGAAGCTCATAATCGCATCCAGACCAAACAAAGACTTGCCACCGCCCCGTTTCTTGGATTCGCCCTCCGACTGCACCGCTGCGCGCAGCCGCGGCTTCTTGCGGCTTGCGGCTTCCCACCATGCGGGCAGCAGGACCTGCCACCCGGCTTCGAGCAGCCGGCGGCTGTCCTCGTTCAGGAACCGCCAGGCGGCCTCGTCGTCAAGCGGCTTGCCGAGCACGTCCTCGCCGCGCGACAGCCGATCGTGCGGAAGGCTAACCCGCAGCCGTTGCAGCCAACCGTCCGAACGGCTCCGGATAGCTTCCGCCCATATGTCGGGCCACTTGCCTGCCGCCGAGCCGTCGTCGCCAAGCCGCACTCTTCGGAGCTTAGCCGGATCGCTCTTGTCCTGCAGTACGAGCCGCAGCCGCCAGCGGGAGTGCTCGTCGCCCTCCCACGGTTCCATTAGCTGCAGCAGGGGGCGGAACGGCGCGACATCAGCTTTCCAGCCGATCTGTACAAGCCAGGTCTCGTCGTCCAGTCCCGCCGTAGCGGCCACCGCGTTCTCGCGCGCGAACAGAGCCGGGAACTCCCGGCGCAGATCCGCCTCGTTCGGCTCCGTACCGTAGAAACGGCTCGTTACGGCCGCCGAGAAGGCCGCCATTAGCCCATCGCGCGCCTCATCGCTCCAGCTGCCGCGCTTCAGGTCCAGTTCGTCGCGGCGCGCCTGTCCAAAGGTAGCGCAGGCCGCATTCGCATCCCACCTCCAGCGCAGGGAGCCTCTGCGGTAAGCCGCAAGGTCGGGCGCGTACAGCCCTTTCTCCAGGCACTCGCCCAAGAGCGGTGCCAATGCGGCCAAACGCGCGGCATCGTCCTCCCACTTCCACTCGATATGCGCAAGGAGAGGGCCTGAGGCGAAGAAGGCAATAACCTCTTCGGCGGGCAGCACGACGGCCTCGAGCTCCCCGACTTTGACGAGCTCCAGCTCGGTGCCATAGAAAGACGGTTCGTGCCAGGCGAACAGCCGATGCTTCAGCCCAAGTCCGGTCCACTCCCGCAGCGAATCCGGGTCCGCGAAGAATAACGCGTCGCCATGCGACGTCAGCGCCATTCGAACCGCGATGGTATCCAGGTTATAAGTAGTCGTCTTCGTCATGGAATTAGTCCTCCCTTCCGCAGCTCTTCCTGGAAGGCCCGCAATCGGCTATACCGGCTGGCAAATGTCTCGATGTACGCCTCCCACCGCTGCTCATGCTTCAGCTTCTTGTACAGCTTGGCCAGCCGTTTAGCAGCTTGACCGCCCGCTTATAGCCGTCGCGGTTTTTTAACAACACGTATTTCTCCACGCCTTGGTGGTAAAAAGGCAGCAGCGCTTCCGGTGCCTCCTTCTCGATGGGCTGCAGATCCTTCGCTCGAAAGTCGAGCGGATCGCTGCCGAGGCTAAGCTGATAGTCGATCCACTGCCGCCAACGGCCATAGCGCATTAGTTTCTCCTCGTACAAGCTGCTGCAGTAGGGAGGCAGGCTCGCAATCGCGCTCCACATTCGTTCCTCGGCCTCCGGCAGTTGCTTGACGACGGCATCCCAATAGTGACCATATTCACTAAGGCTGCCGGGGCTGCGCCCAACTTGCTTGTTCACGCAATGGCTTAGCCAGGCTTCAAGCCGGGTCCATTCGTCATTCCCCTCAAGCTGGCGCAGGAAACGAAATACCTGCCCGGGCTCGAGTCCATGCCGCTCTGCAGCATCCAGCTGCCGCCAAGCCTCTTGATCCTCCCCCAGCCAGAAGCGCATCCAGGCGAGGGCGACGAGCGGGAAGAGATGATTTTCCTTGCCGGACCCCTCGGCCAAATGCGCCAGCTCCTCCTGAACGAGACGGGGACTGTCCGCAGCGGATGATACCAGGATCAGCCACAACTCCACGTAGATATCCAGATAGGCTGGAGGGAACCATGCATTCACGGTTGCCGTATCACGAATATATGCAGCCGTCTCCAGTAGTCGCCCCTGTTGCTTGACCGCGATCTCCGGCGGCAAGTCGTTATGGAGTTGACTCTCGATGGCATGTAGCGTCTCGGATGCCGCCATCTGGGCGAAGTAGCCCAAGTGGGGACCGGTCGATTGCTTGCGGAGCAAGAACAGGCCGACGTTCAGTTCGAACAGCCAGGCTTCCTCGGGTGTGAACTCCGACATGAAGGGGCGCACCATGGAGCGGACCTCGGCGCCATAATTTATTTCGTACGGGGTGTTCACCGCTTTCCGGGCGCAGCTGGCGATTAGATCCTGCCACTGGACAACGCTCAGCCCGATCGGTGAATTCGAATTCATTTTCGTCATGATGGCAGTTATTCCTTTCTTGAGCTTTGACCGCTCGTATAATCCGTTCCTTCATTATAACGATAAATGGTCAAGACGGCATACAGCCCAAAGACCATTGATCTAAGACTCAATTAAAACGTCGGCTCAAAAACGACCGCTCGCGACAATTACAGCTAACGCGACGAAGACGATGTTCACGCCGACGGCAAGTCCGGTTGCGGCAATGGGCGTTAACACAGGTACAAGGGGATTGAAGTTGGTTGTAAACCGTGTTACTCTAACAGCGGCAAACTCAAAATCTATGGTTTGCAATACATCTAATAATAGCCATTATTTTAGTTATAAAGAAAGGTAATACTATGATAAAAGTCGATAACTTATCCTTCTCGTTTCCGCAAAAAGAACTATATAACAACATTTCATTTACGTTAGAAGAGGCACAACATTGCGCTTTTATCGGGACAAGCGGCAGTGGGAAAAGTACGTTAATAGATATACTGATGGACCCGGAAAGATATCTTTATAATGGGAAATTAGAGAGGGACCCCGATTGCACGATTGGGTATGTGAGTCAGTTCCCGGAACTTGACAACACGAAGGAAATAACCGTTTTTGAATATATAGGAGAACAATTTATAAAGCTTCAAAATGAAATTCAATCGATCTGCAAAGAAATGGAAACCTCAACAGATATAGAACCGTTACTGGAAAAGTATCAATTCGCTTTAGACGCATTGGATGCTATTGGCGGGGATGATTTTGAAAGTAAGATTCATAAGCAGCTAAACTTAGCAGACCTTATGAAGCGAAGAGATAGTAAGGTAGCTGACCTGAGCGGCGGGGAATTCAAGCTTATTCAAGTGATGAAGGAAATGCTTAATCGTCCCGACTTATTGATTATGGATGAGCCCGATGTGTTTCTAGACTTCGAAAACCTAAATGCGCTTAAAAAACTTATTAATTCGTACAAAGGCATGCTGCTGGTTGTTACGCACAACCGATATCTGTTGAATCATTGTTTCAACAAAATTATACACCTTGAAAATAGGGAGATCCAGGAGTTTGATGGGCGATATATCGAGTATAACTTCTCATTGCTTCAGACAAAAATTGAGCTGCAAGAACTCGCCGTTGCTGAACAAGAAGAGATGGAGAGAAACGATACGATCATCAACAACCTTAGAGTTATCGCAACTTATAATTCAAACGCTTCAAGAGGGAGAGCGTTAAAAGCCAGAGTTAGATTTCAAGAAAGACTGGAAGCGCGTCGGATTAAAGCGCCATTCGTTGAAATTAAACAACCGAATATCAGTTTTGGTATGGATCATGAGATGGAAGACGCTATTGTTGTAAGTGTCCATAATTATAGTGTTGGCTTTGATGAGCTGCTGCTGGACAATGTTAATTTTGAGATAAAATCTACGGATAAAGTAGCTATTATCGGTGCAAACGGTACCGGGAAAACGACTTTACTTCGAGATGTTTTCGAAAATAATCATACTTCAATTGAAATCAATGCTGATGTGAAAGTAGCTTATTTATCTCAGTTTCAAGGTGAAATGCTAAAGGACGCTAATACAATACTAGAAGAATTTATCGATGCAGGGTTTAAAACTTACGATGAGATCGGATTGTATCTTTCTGACTATGGCTTTGAAGGAGAAACCCTTAGTCAAAAGATAGAATCTCTATCTGGTGGAGAAAAAAATTTACTTCAATTGGCTAAGGTTTCTGCCAGTAAAGCAAACGTATTGCTTCTTGATGAACCGACAAGCCATTTAGATACCTATACACAACTAGCACTGGAGAAAGCCATTGAAGAATTTAAAGGTGCGATTCTCATGATTTCCCATGATTTCTATTCTGTTGTAAATGGAATGGATTATGTTCTAATTATTGACGATAAAACGATTAGAAAAATGACTTTGCCAAAGTTTAGAAAGATGATTTATGATAGTCATTTTGATAAAGACTATTTAGAAACGGAACAAAAGAAAAAATCAGTTGAAATGAAAATAGAATTGGCTTTAAAAAATACTGATTTTGAACTTGCAAAAGGATTGGTAGATGAGCTGGAAGAGCTGATTAAATTGCTTTAAATGACAACCCTCGAAGTGAAGTCAGTCAGCAATAAAACATGATGATGGTAGAAAAATATCAACGTATGACCCAAACAAACCACTTCATTCCGGAAGTGGTTTGTTTGAATTCTCCTTTGCACTAATAATGTATTCCATGCGACGCAGGACGTTGCCGCCATCTTCCCCCAATTATAGGCAGTTTGATGATACAATAACGGGAAAAGATTACGGCGATTACGGAGGGATGCGCATGGAAAATAATCCGAGTCGAAACAAAGAGAACTCTCTTTCTAATTCCGAAGATAAGCAAGAACATGAGAATTACCACCCGTATGCAGACGAGGAGTGGGACTTTGAGTCGGAAGAGGAGGAGGACGACGGGGGTTCATCAGCCAGCCGACGGAAGTGGATCAGAAATACGATCATATTCCTGCTCGTGGCCGCTCTAGCCGTAAATATATTGGCCTTCTTGCCGCAAATCTACAACATGAAGACGCTCCCCCTCTTGTTCGGGTCGAAGGAATTATCCAGCCAAGCTGAGATCCAAAGCTATAAAGAAGCGGTTGTTACAGTCAGCACGGATAACGGCAAGGGCACCGGATTCCACATTAACGGCGGCTACATTGTGACCAACTATCACGTCATCGAAGATAACGGCTATATTATAGTGAACTTCCCGGAGCAAAGTCAGAGTTATAAAGCGGAGCTGTCGGGCAGTGATCCCGATCTGGATATCGCCATACTGAAGGCGGACATCGGGGATCAACGGCTGCCGTTTATTGAAGTGGAGCGAGACAACAAGCAGTGGGAGCCTGATGAACAAATCTACGTGATTGGCAATCCGCTTCATTTCACGCAGATCGCCGTCGAAGGCGCTATTATTGGCTTGGTCCCGATCCAAGGCCGCCGGACACCGGTCATGGCTCTTGATGCGCCGGTTTATAATGGCAATAGCGGCTCTCCCGTCATTAACAAGCGTGGCAAAGCCATCGCTGTTGTATTCGCCACTGCCGATGTCGGGCATCAAGACCAAATGATAGAGGCCGGTTTGGCTGTACCGATTGCCGACATGGAGACCCTGCTGCGAACTTCGCTGCCGCAAGTAGAATAAAAACTTTTATATTTTCGACATCTTGCTAAAGTATCGGTTTACTATTCACATCTGTACTTGAACGCAGGCTCTGTCTGAATATAAAATGCATTTCTTACTTGCGCGCTCCAATTTGCAAAGGCTGACCTCCATTCAGGATAAAAATTTAGAGTGTTGGAACTAGAAGGGTGATAACCATGAGCGTAATACGTTTGGAGAACGTCACGAAGAAGTATGAAGAGTCCATGATTTTTCGCGATATTTATTTTCGAGTTATGCAAGGGGAACGTATCGGCCTGATCGGACGAAACGGTGCCGGTAAATCGACGGTATTTAAGCTCATCATGGGCAAGGAAGAGCCGACTTCCGGCAGAGTAGAAATAAATCCTCAGTTAAAAATCGGATACTTCTCTCAATTCTCGGAATTGAGCGGAAGCTTGTCCGTTCAGCAAGAACTGGAAATGTGCTTTGAGCAGGTTGCCCTTATCGAACGAGAGCTACAAGAGGTAGGAGATAAGCTGGGTTTGGTTACAGACGATAATGAAATGGAGAGGTTGCTAGCAAGGCAGGCGGAGTTATTCGAGCAAATGGATCATCTCGATGGCTGGAACGTGTCCGTAGAGATTAACACAGTGCTCACGAAGCTAGGGTTCAACGACAGATCTCGCAATCAGCCGATCGATGAGTTGTCCGGGGGATGGCGTAACCGTGCGGCGCTCGCGAAGTTACTAATAGAGATGCCCGATGTCGTTCTGCTCGACGAGCCTACGAATTACTTGGATATGGAAGGCATTGCATGGCTAGAGCAGTGGCTGTATCGGTTCAAGGGAGCCATGATTCTGGTGTCGCATGACCGGCAATTCATCGACAAGGTTGTCACGCGTACGATTGAGATCGAGAATTATCATTTTCAGGAATACGAAGGCAACTACACCGATTACGTCCGTAAGAAGAAAATGCGCAAGAAGGAGCTGGACCGTCAGTTCAAATGGGAGGAAGAGCTGCTGCTCATGGAGTCCGAGGCGATCGACGAACGCGCGAGCAGGAAATCCACCTCCAAGGACCGTCTCTCGCGGAAGCTGGCGGATAACAAGAAGCGGATCGAGCCGCATCCCGTTAACGTACTGATTACCGATATTTACGAGAGGCTGCGTTTCCCGGACAAGCTATGTGAAGTGAAGAAGATCGGACAGACCTACGAGGGCAGGCAGATCTTCGAAAACATTAGCTTCGATATTCAAAAGGAAGATCGCTTGGTCATCGCGGGGCCGAACGGAAGCGGGAAGTCCACGCTCATCAAGACGCTTACCGGGGCGGAGAAGCCGGATTCAGGAGAGGTTATCTGGGAGAAGGGCGTTAGCTACGCCTACTTCAACCGGATGTGGGAGGAGCTTGATCCCAAGGATACCGTTAGCCACGCGGTGAATACGTATGGATTGGGACTGGACGCCCCGCGCAAAAAGGTGGCCAAATTTCTATCGATGCTGCAATTCTCGGAGGCGGATCTGAGCAAGGTGATCGGCAATCTGTCCGGCGGACAGAAGGCTCGGGTGGCGCTGGCCAAGTGTCTTCTATCGGGTGCGGCGGTTATCATCTTGGACGAGCCTACCAACCATCTGGATCTCATGAGTATTCAGGTCATGGAGCAAGCTCTAATCCATTTTCCCGGCGCCGTCATTACTGTAAGTCATGATCGCTTCTTCATCGATAAGATAGGGACGAAGATGCTGACCTTCGATCCGGTAACGGGAGTAACCGAACAAAGCTTATAAGGGAGAACGGTTCTCTTAGGTACCTCTCAGCGTACATGTTACAAAGCGAAGGTACCCAATTGGGTGCCTTAAAATTCGCCATTAGAGTGATACGGTGAGCCGTATCATAAGTGACGGCGAAAAATTGCTCTGTCAAGGAACTTAAAAGCGAGGGATTACTGTGCCTCTGGGACCATTGGTTCCAAAGGCTTCTTAAGTTCTTTGTAGGTGGAACTAAGCCCACTGTTTTCCATTTGCATGTATTTGCCCAGGGGGTTGTTTAACGAAGAATAAGATTTCAGAATGTTCTAACGACTTTGATTCAAAGTTTTATGCGAAGCTAGTGAGATAATATAGTAAAGGCGGTGTTAGGGTGAATATGAGCAATCTGCTGTTCAAATGAATATAGATGGTATTTCGTTCATATTTTGTATAAAACAATCCCAAAGAACTATAGTCTTCGGCAAATTATTACTCTATAGTATTCAGTATTGTTTGTAATAACTTACCACAAGGGGAGTGAATCAAATGAAGAAAAAAGCATTTGTAGCTATTATAAGTGCATCAATGCTGGCCAGTATGGGAACTGGCGCTTTGGCGGCAACTAAGCTGCAGGAAATTAAAGCTTACCTTAACCCTGAGGTAAGGGTGCAGGTAGATGGAACTTATGTTGATTTGCGTGATGTTAAGGGCAATACTATTGCACCGATTACCTATCAAGGAGCAAATTACTTTCCTATTCGCGCCATCTCCGACGCGCTTAATGTAGCAGTCGATTATGATGTGACTACCAAAACCATTATTTTAGGCGAGAAAGTCGACGGCGTTTCTATTGTTGATGGCTTCAAAGATATGTATTATACGAAAGACCCAGCTAAAGCAACCTATAAAGGCAAAGATTATAAAGAAGCTTATTTCAACGATGGATCTGGTAACCGCAGCACCAACTTTATGCTCTATCCGAATAAAGAGCACCAAACGCTATTCCTTCAGATAGCAGCTGTTAACGGTGATATAACGGACCTTACTATACAAGACAGCGATACCGATACTATTTTGAAAAAGATAGATGTGATCAAAGCTGAGGAAGGCTTGGTTACGGTCCAAGCGGATATCGCTGGCGTTAAATCATTGTATATTCACGGAAACGTAAAAGGTGATACTGTTGTCTTTGTACCATTGACTACTTCGTATTATAAATAGGTCTTATCTAATAAAGGGTATCTCCTTCACGAAGGAGATACCCTTTATTTAATAATTTCGAATGCCAATCTTCCGAAAGATTGTTGACTGATCTCAACGAAATTAACCTATTAAGGACATTTCAATTTGGATCTCTGTTAATAGACTGGTTGATGGCCGGAATGATCGTCTATTTCGCGACGAACAAGCTGCACAATCCGTTCGGCTGGCTCATTAGCAAGATTTATGAGGCAACCGGCATGCTCTTATCATATTTTTCGCCGATAGCTCCGTTAAGCTGAACCGTATTATAAATAAGGGCAAGTTTTTTTTGCGGAATTTCTTGCGGGTCATGAATTTGTATATATGAGTGTAGGTTTAGGGCTAAATAGACTATCGCTTTTTAAGTGGAGCATCCTCGTCATACTGTCCTGCTTCGTTTTAATGATTCGCAATCTACATACCTCCTGAAATGAAAATAACCCCCCGAAAGGGGTATTGCTCTAGGTCACGAATATGATATATGTATCAAAAATTACTTGAATCGTTTTTTGAATCAACAGGCAAATTAGCGCAAACAGTCATAGATCAAAGTCAATACGAGAAAAAACATCGAGAAGCCAACTATACTCCTTGATAAAATGAACGTCGTGGAGGTGCACATCCATGGAATATGAGAAAACAATTCAATTGGTACTAAATTATATTGAAATGCATGTGCAGGAAGACATTACGTGCGAGTCACTTGTTGAATTGACCGGTTTCTCTAAGTCTCATTTCTTACGTGTGTTTGAAGCCTATACCAATTCCACTGTCATGTCATACGTACGAGGTCGTAAGCTGCATCTTGCTGCAGAACGACTAAACCAAAGTAAGGAGAAAATAGTTGATATTGCATATGATTTCGGCTTTGAATCCCATGACGTTTTTGGAAGAGCGTTCAAACGTACTTATGGAATAACCCCGGAAAACTATCGGAGGAACTGGTTTATTTTGCCTGCATTCCACCCTGTTAATCTCGCACAGCAACGAAAAGGAGCTGTAGATAAAATGGAGCAAAAACCTCGTACTGTTATTGTTACAAAACCAGCTATGAAACTGATCGGTATAGAAAGCAGAATTGAAGATGGTGTATCTTCGCCCGATCAGTGGAAGAAATATTTCGATGAGTGGGAGCAAACTTTTGGTAGCATCTCACATCTGCGTGTAGATCCAGAGAAAGAAATCGATTATGCATTATCGGTTGATCGAAACGAGAGCGGATACACATATTTTATTGGTATTGAGGTAACCAGTGTAGGGCATGTACCGCCTGGAACAAAAGTTCGGACTATCCCAAAAACAAAATATGCTAAGTTCACAGCATTAGGACCCGTTGGAAAGTCAATGGGACGTACGTATGACTACATATTTAAAGAATGGTTCCCAAGTTCGTCGTATCAAACAGCCGCCGGTCCGATTATGGAACATTATGATATGCGTTGTGCTACCCACCTCGGAACACCTCCAGAAAAACATGAAATGGAGATTTACATTCCAATCGAAACTGTAGTAACGGAAACAAAAGAGATTATTAATATTAAACCTTACCAGGCAGCTTATTACAGGGCTATCGGCAAAAAAGGAAGGAAATGGCATCGGGTAAAGAAAGAAGCGTTTGACGTTATGATCGCTTGGGCTTTTTCTCAGGGCTTCGACCAGTCTTGTCTGCGGATTCGTGTACATAACAACGGCGGTGTTCCGGAAGAGGATTTCTATTTTGAGGTTTTCATGGACATTACCGGGAGAGATGTCTCCATAACAGAGGATTCTCTTATCAGCCGGGTAGAGTGTGAAGGTGGATTATTTGTCGTCACGCCTGCATTACATCGTATGTTAGAACCGACAGGAAAAGCATTTTGCAAATGGTTCGAGCAACAGGAACAATATTTAATGACGGGTAAATGGTTCGAGGAATATTTAGTTGTTGATGGCAAAGTTACTTTGGACACACTCATCAAGATTCATTTTGGCGCGAAGAGTTCATATGTCACAACCTAATTTACTAACTGAATAAATTTCTAAGAAAGGGCCAACTTGTTGATGGCCCTAAAACTTGCCGTTACAGATAGCGCGGAGAACCGTATCACAAGTAACGACAAGTTTTTTTGGCGGGGATCGGTCAACCCCTTGCAGGAGAAAGCTTCAACAAAAAACCCTAGTATATGGTAATCCTGGGGTTTTTCATATGGCTATTTTTGAAAAGAACTTATTCAACACCATAACAAAATGCCAAGAAAAAGTCTATACTTTTTTTGGGAAATTGTTATTCGTCTGTGATAATGTCATCCCATAACTCTTCTGAGATAATGTCACTATGGGACAGGAGACAATTACATTGAGCAGACGTGAACTTAAGAAGGTATTCGTTGTAGAGAAGATTAGGGATGGACATATGACAAATAACGAGGGAGCTATAGCGTTGGGGGATTTCCGTCCGGCAGATGATCCGAATGAAGAGAAAATATGAATCCGAAGGAGCACAGGGGCTTGCTCATAAAAACCGGGGAAGGAAGCCTTCACATACGATTAGCGATGCGTTACGAGACCAAGTAACTGAATTGTACCAGTCGAAGTATCACGGCAGCAACAGCTGTCATTTTGCTGAACTGCTTCAAGAACACGAGACGATCATTCTTAGCCCTTCCAGTGCAAGACGTATTCTGCTTGAAAAAGGCTTTAAACAAGCCAAACAGAAACGGCGAACGAAAGCCCATCCGCCACGCCAACGCAGAGCACAAGCAGGCATGCTGTGGCAGATCGATGCCACGCCACATGCTTGGTTGGAGGATCGCGCTCCATCCTTCGCTTTACATGCAGCTATTGATGATGCAACCAGCACCGTAGTTGGCGCAGTGTTCAGACTTAGCGAGTGTCGTGAGGGTTACTCGACGGTCATGCAAGAAGGCATTAAAACTTATGGCATTCCGCTTGGGCTCTACAGCGATAGGCATACGATCTTTCGTTCTCCAAAGGAGGTACTTACCATTGAACAGGAACTTGCCGGTGAAACTGCGCCACTCTCTCATTTCGGCAAGGCTATGGCCGAACTCAACATTGAACATGTTAAAGCGATCACTCCACAAGCTAAGGGACGTATAGAGCGGCTATGGCAAACCCTGCAGGATCGTCTGGTCATTGAACTTCGATTGCTTGGCATTACCACCATAGAAGCTGCTAATGAAGCCTTACCTGGCCTTATTCAAAAGCATAATAAACAATTCGCCGTTACGCCTCGTTCGGAGCACCTGGCTTATTTGCCGCTCCACGACGAGGTTCATCTTGAACATGTCTTTACGATTCGTGAATCGCGAAAGATTGCTAACGGCAACACGCTTTCCTATGGCGGCATCATCTACACCTTCGCTGACCCTTTACAGCCACGCCTAGATGCCAAGACGGTCGTTGAAGTGCGTCAGACGCTCTCTGGCCATGTCTTTGTTTGGCATCATGGACAGGCCCTCTTGCTGAAGCAAACAGAACGACCGAAGCGAGATCGGCCGCAAAAGAAAAAGGCAGGCTCTGCGCAGCCACGCATACCCGCCAACGATCATCCGTGGAAAACCACGTATGACAACAACATTTCTAAGCGTACCACAAAACGGAGCACCTTCCAAGAGGCGATGTATTCGCAGCACAACAGTTATTTTGAAGCCTCTTGGTAGAGGGGCTTCAACTCTAACAGATGACATTTTCACTGACGATTGACATACTTTTTTTGGGAAATTGTCTATATTAATCATGCAAGAAATCCAACAGAAGGAGAGCGGAATATGGACGATTGGAATCACATATTACAGGGAAAACTCAGGGTTTGGGTAGAACAGATTTTTGGAAGGGATTATCGCCCGGAAGAGGCTGTTCAACTGCGCGGCGGAGCGCAGAAGGTCGTTTATTTGGTTCGTTGTTCGAACGGGTTTCGTTTTATTCTGTATGTTTGGGATTTGCGGTTGAACTACTTTCGGGAAGAGCTGGAGCAAGAGGAACAATCGGAACCCATATCCGGATATGGGGGGAAACAATTTCAAACGGTTAATGCCTGTCTGAGAAACCTTCAGATTCGCACACCGGAACTCTATCACTTTGAACCGGGAGGTCTCGAGGACCAGGCGGATTTCGCATTTGTCGAGTACAAATGCTAAGCTGAGCTCATGCGCGGAGCAAGCAAATGAACTTCGTCCTGATAAGATCACAAATGAGAGCCATCGAATATAAGGGCTCTCCTATTATATGGTTTCAACTCTCGTATTCGTTAGGACCAAATATTCATCTGAACTGCTGTGTGATAAAGAGCGCAGCACGATCCAGGGTTTGATCGGCTTCATCGAGAATACCAGTAAACGCCTGGAAAACATACGGGACGTCGACGATAACGAAAAAATTGTAAAAAAGATTTCTGGCTTGACAGCCTCTTAATCCATAGTAAGATGAGAAATAGTGGTAGTTAAATACATATGTGGGGGTCATGAGTTGAAAAAAGCTTGGATTCTATCTATTTTATGCGTAGTGTTATTCAGTGTGGGCGTTATTCCTGCTTCGGCTGCTGGTAAACGTGCTCACATTTTCGTAGATGGGGTGCCGCTTCAATCCAAATCTATAAGCAAGAATAATGTGTCGTTCGTACCGTTCCGGGAATTGTTCGAAAAGTTGGACATGGATATCAAATTTGATGCGAAGTTGAAGCAAGTTACAGGTACTAACAGCAAACTGAAGATCACCTTCACGGTTGGCAGCAAGGTCGCCTACGTCAATGGTCAGAAGAAGACGCTGCAAGCAGCACCCTTCACAGAGAACGGAACGACGTATATTCCGATTCGGATTGTAGGAGAGGCAACGGGCAACGCTGTGTATTGGTCGTCAAAAGCAAATGTGATTCAAATCAATAGCCCGTCCTTTAAGGGGGCTTCTTATACTATTGACGGTATTCCTATCTATTTCAGTGCTAAAGGGGCTGTTCTCGTCGGTTCTGAGGCCCTGAAGGAACAGAAGATTGTTTACAAGTTAGCTGAGGAAGACGCCATTAAAAATGCCATTGCGAACTTCCCTGAGGTTCGTATTGTAGGTGAGCCGCCGACAGCGGAGCAGTCCAAAGATCCCGGCTACAAAGGATATCCTGACTATTTTGACGTCAATTATGTTACGGCTGTAGAGAAGAAGGAGAAACTGCCCCCGTTGATGAGTCAGGGCTGGATTTCACTAGCGCTGCTGTCGGAGATCGAGAAAGTTAAAAATCTTGGTAGCATGGAACCTAACACTATTGAGATAGGTAAATATATTGGAGGAGACATCGTTAGAAAAAGTATCGTTTTGACGGACGCATACAAGAAAGCAAAAGATGGTGATTTTGTGTTAAGCGATATCCGTGTGAAGAAGTATAAAGGTACAATGTACCTGAATATTGAAGATTTGCAGACGGCAGGACTGATCAAGAATTAAAATATTGGGCGCAGATCGGTGCTATGCATTCATTTGGCTTCCATCCGCTGATAGATTGGCCAGGATACTCTCTTGAGTACCCTGGCTTTTTGCTGTGAAGCGGGACTACGCGTATATTACACGGAATGCTGGCCGTTTAATTATGGGATAAGGCCGTACGAACTTGATCGCGCTGGAGAGAGCTATGCTTGAAATGTATACTTCTAAAATAGATATTGGAGTTTACACGGGAGGGCATGAATGATGGGCGAGGAGCTTTTGGAGCAACTGGGGTTGTGGCATGAGGAAGATGAATTTCAAGCCGGACGTGCTATCTGCCGTCTATGCGCTTCAACCATCTAAACGATATCCCTGAAGGCTTTACAGGTGACACCGTCCCTGCTTCCTTATGCGCCTATCATCGTGTGGCACACATAAATGATCAAAAAAGTTCATTGCACATGCCCATATTATGGTACTCTTTTTGTGCGGTACAAAAAATAGAGGTTTGTGCGAAAGGGAGATCGAATGAATAAAAACGAGGTTGTTTCACTTGGAGAAACCCATTT
The DNA here is from genome assembly GCF_000422505.1 of Paenibacillus pinihumi DSM 23905 = JCM 16419. GTDB lineage: Bacteria > Bacillota > Bacilli > Paenibacillales > Paenibacillaceae > Paenibacillus_D > Paenibacillus_D pinihumi. Next base: position 130,130 of record NZ_KE383869.1, read on the forward strand.
ACTTACGGCAGCAACGGAGCTGTTTGGATTGGAAGGCTATGCAATTCAGCTCATTCCTCCGCATGAAAGAGGACGGAATGTCGTTTATACCTGCCAGAAAGAGGGCGCTGACGACAAAATACTCAGAATCGCTTTCTTGCCTGACAGGAGCCGGGATGATTTTCTAGGTGAAATGGAATATGTGCGGTATCTATTTGAGCATGGGGGCAGTGTCTCAAATGTGATCAGCTCCCGGCAGGGGAATCTGCTGGAGGAGATCACTTGCAACAACCACACCTTCTTTCTCTGCCTGTTTAACAAGGCCAAGGGAAAACAGCTGGTAGAAAACCATTACCAGTACCGGGAAGGCGCTCCACTTTCCGAATATTTTTATAATTGCGGGAAAGTTCTGGGGAAAATGCACCAGATATCGAAAGGCTATACGCCAGTCCATCGCCGGCATAGTTTCTTTGACAAATTCAATGTCGATTATATAGATAAACTGATCCCCGACTCCTTATCTCTGCTTAAGGAGAAGATGGCAGAGCTCTTGAATACCTTAGAAGGATTGGAAAGGAACCAGGAGACGTTCGGGATGATTCATTTTGATTACAATGACGGGAATTATTCCATCGATTTTGATAACGGGCAAATTACCGCATATGATTTCGATAACTCATGCTACTGTTGGTATATGTTTGACTTGGCAGGTCTCTGGACACAAGGAGTGGGCTGGACACAATTTGAACCAGATGCCGCTAAACGTAAAGCATTTATGGATGATTATTATGAAACCGTCCTTGCGGGGTACAGGTCCGAGACCGGGCTCGATGATTCAATGCTGGATCTGCTGACCTTGTTTATCAACGTAAGTATTATGGAAAATATTTTGGATTCCTTTGAGGTGATGCAGAACACCGGCGAGGAAGCGAAGTGTGACGAGGAACTGTCGTATCTCATAAAATGTTTGGAGGACGATATTTCATACAATGGATTTTTCCATGAAATTTACTCCGTTGAAGCAAGGTTTGAATATGAGGCAAGAGATATTTAATGCTCTCTAGCGGTAAAGAGCCCTGTGAGATAGTCTTTCAAGGGCTTTTTTTCATGTAAAGACAGGATCTTCAAGCTGCCGCGCAATACGCTCAAGTTCGTTTGCAAATTTAAGCAATGAATTATGGCTTGATGTTATAAACTGAAAGGGGAGCCTACGTCCAAACCGCATTTTGTTTTAACTTACGCTGTTGCTAATACGAGTTGCTAAGGGCGGATTTGAAAACTATGAAAATAGAAACCCCGAAAAATATAAAAACAATTGTTGCGGTATCAACCATTTTAATACTATTGACTAGCGGAATCCTCTGGCAAAATATAATGCAGAAAAGAGAAGCAAAATTATTTTCAGCACCAGGAGAAATTTATCAAATAAACTCCCATGACATGCACTTGTATGGTATTGGTGAAGGCAAGCCTACAATTGTTTTTGTAGCAGGTTCAGGGACGCCAAGTGCTTTTACAGATTATTATTTTCTGCAAAGCGAACTGCAGCAATATGCAAGGAGCGTAAGTTATGACCATGCGGGATATGGTTGGAGTGAGAAGACAACTATACCAAGAACAATCGATACCGTAGTCGAAGAACTGCACGGGTTGCTTCAGGCAGCGAATGAAACACCACCTTATCTTTTAGTTGGACATTCTCTAGCTTCTTTAGAAGTCATTCATTACGCACAAAAATATCCAGGCGAAGTCAAAGGTATCTTGTTGCTGGATGGTGGCAGTCCTGAATATTATGCAAATGATTTGGAATTAAAATCATATCTAATAAATAGATTTACTGCAGGATTGCGGGTGACCGGAATTGTTAGAGCATTAGGGAATATCGGGGTTTTACTTCCTTTTGCAGGTGAAAACATACGTTATAATTGGCTTCCGGATGATATAAAGGATATAGACATTGCCATGTATTACAATCACATTGGAGATGATAGTAATTTAAATTCGATAAAAAACATGAATGAAAATGCTCAATTCGTCATTGATAGTGGGTACTTAAAAGATATTCCTTTGCACATTTTAACATCGGACAGCGGTGCTAACTGGGAACAGGTGCAACAACAGCTGTTGCATTGGTCCAACGACAGCCATCAGGAAACCCTGGCTAATTCGAAACATTATATTCATTGGTCGAACAAAACAGCAGTTCTTAATAAAATTTTAGACATGCTTGAACTATATAAGTTGAACGAATGAATGTCGCGTAGGGCCGCCGTGTGAAAGGTTCTTCCAATCGCTGTTGTTCCCGGATTTCTTGAATGAACGAAAGATAAGGGGGAAATCCGGGAACAAAGGCGAACGCTTCGCTTCTCCAGAATCCTTTCACACTCTGGCTATCCGACCTCCGTTTCTTTCGTTCAACTTATATAGACAATACGGTTAAATAATAGACAAGGACGATTGGAGACCCTTCAACCGTCCTGTGTCTGTTATGTGCCTGCCTTTATCCTTTATTCTCCAATAAGTCCGACCAGCTCCCCGAAGGTGCCGATCACCTCATCAGCGCCTTCCAGTTCGCCTTCATTGCGAAATCCCGCGTAGTCGCAGCCGACTACGAACAAGCCGTTGCTTTTGCCCGCCTCCACATCCGAAGAGCGGTCCCCTACCATCCAGGCGGAACGGATGCCGTTATCCTCCAGAATAATCCGCACCAGCTCGACTTTGGTTAAGGTACCGTATTCACCGGCGCTGTAAAAGCCATCGAACAGATCCGCGATCCCCATTAACCGGGGAATCTCCTTCACGTATTCCTCCAGGCCGTTGCTTGCGATAAACAGCCGAATGCCGCGGTCCTTCAGCGTCCTTAGCGTCCCGGAAACGTCCGGATAAAGATTCCCTTTCCCCGCCTCCAGCTCTTCAAGCCCGTATTGCAGGAGCAGTTCGTTTGCGCGCTGACGCGCTTCTGCGGACCCGCCCGGCATGACGCGCTGCCAGATTTCTTCGAGCAGCATCCCGAGGGAGCCAAGCAACCGTCCTACCGGAGGCTCTCCCCCGGCGTACAATCCTTCTTCGTTCAAGGTTCTGAATACTCTGCGGTGCACGGGAACGAGCAACGATTCGGTTTGAAAGAGGGTGCCATCCAGATCAAAAAGAACGGCTTCCGGCAAATTAGTGGGAGTCATAGGCCCCTCCTTTAATTTTTTCATCATAGATGATTTTTTTGAAAAAGAACTGCCGCTTGCACATCTTTTACTTGTTAGCCCGGTTATACTCCTCAAGCGCTTTGTTTGCTTTGGCTGCCATATCCGATACGGCTGTGTCGATATCCTTTTTGTTCAAAACAAAAGACAGGATTTCTTCTTTTAGGAACGTGCTGATCTCATTGTTCACCGCGCTCATCGGCTCCTGCACCTGCGGAGAAGAGGAATGGAGCTGATCGATCGCCGTTTTGAATAACGGATTTTTCTCCAAATGTTCATTCATCGCTGGCAAGTCATACGTTTTGCGGTTGACCGGGAAATAGCCGGTGCCTTGATGCCAGATCAACTGTGTTTCCGGAGCCGAGCTGTACTTGATATAATCCCATGCTGCGTCGATTTTGGCCTGATCTCCCCTGTCCATGACATAGAGAGCCGATCCGCCAACGGCCACACCGCCTTTGTCGCTTGCATTAACCTTCGGATAGAAGGCGGTGCCGACTTCGAACTTGTCGCCGACGGAATTGAGCACGCCTCTTAGCGCGGCAGTTGAATCGACGAACATGGCCAGCTTGCCTGCTGCGAATTCTTCCTTAACGTTGGCATCGGCTCCGGTTTGGACCCCGCCCAGATCAACGGCCTTCTTCCACTCCGTCAAAAAGTTCTTCATAGCGCCTGTCTTGTCGAATTCGACCGCTGTCATCGTATCGGCCCGCCCGCTCTCGTTGTTGCCCAGGAACCCGCCTTGCATCCCGATCCAACTGGACATCTGATACAGTTCAGGCGTCAAGATGAAGCCCCACTGCTTGGATGGTTTGTCGGTTAGCCTCGCCGCCATCTCTCCCAGTTCCGCAATCGTAGCGGGTGGCTTCGAGGCATCCAGGCCCGCATCTGCGAACATGCTTTTGTTGTAATAAAGCAAGATCGTGGAGTTGGCGAATGGAATGCCTACTATTTTATTTTGGAAGCTGAACGTTTGGACGGCGTTCGGTTCCAAATCATCGATTTGGAAAGAAGAGTCCTTGCCGATCAGGTCCTGCGCCCAGACAATGCTCGGAATGCTTTTCATCACGGCAACATCACTTGCCGGGGATTGAACGAGGTCCGGCAGGTTTTTGAAATCTTTCGCTTGTACGGCTGCTCTTACTTTTTTCATCAGATCGCCATAGCTGCCTTGAAAGACGGGTGTAATTGTGATCCCTTTCTCTTTGCCGATTGTTTCATTGTAAGTTGCGGCTACTTGTTTGATCACTTCTTCATTCGTACCACTCATCGCATGCCAAAACGTCAGATTAACGGGTTCGGCAGAAGTTGACCCAGACCCGGACGGCGAAGTGCCGGTGCTGGTGTTCGCCGCCGGTTGATTGCTGCTGGATGGATTGCCGCAAGCGGCCAACGAAACGGTAAGCAGAAGTGCCGAAACGATTAGCATTAATTTTTTCATGGGTGTCCCTCCGGGATGTTAGATGGATGTTTCACTTATGAATAATTGCGATTGGACCGGATAATGATCAGACGGATAACCGTCCTGCACGAGGTCGCGCACGATGATCGTTTCGTGGCATTCGATATCCGGGCTGAACAAAATGTAGTCGATCGGGCTTCCTTTCTCACCCCCTTTATAGTCGTGGAAGGTCAGGGCATGAGCCCGTTCTTCATCCGTAAATCGGTCGTAGCAGCTTAGCAGCGGCTCATCGCCTTTCAGAACCTCCAGCAGGCCGCTTTCCGGAGTATCGTTAAAATCGCCAACGAGCACAGCAGGCAAACGACGGTCACTGTTCAATTCAGCCAGACGTGCGCGAATCAGTTTCAGCCCTTCTTCTCTGGCCGTTTGTCCGGCATGGTCTAAATGCGTGTTCAACAATCGCAGAACAGGTTCGGACTCTCCCGCAGCGGCCAGTTCAACCCATGAGCAAATGCGTTCGCAATGGGCATCCCAGCCGAAGCTTCCGATGCTGTCCGGCGTCTCGGACAACATAAAAGAGCCGCGGCGCAGAATCGTAAACCGGCTGCGTTTCACAAAGATTGCGCAATATTCTGAATTATCCGACCGTTTGCTGCGGTTGACCCCATAGCAGTCGTACTCGTCGTGAAGCCGCTCTTTGAGCCAGTCCATCATGGCCGTATTCGCTTCCTGGGTGCCGATGAGATCGGGATTGTATTCCCGGATCAGTTCCACGGCCCAATCTCTGCGTTGTTCCCACACATATGGATCCGTTGTGACCGCTACGCGCAAATTGAATGTCATGATTTTCATTTAAGTAGGTCCCCCTATCCTTTTAAGCCTCCGGATGTGACGCCGAAGACGAGCTGCTTTTGAAAGATTAGAAACACGATGATGGATGGAATCAGAATGACCGTTACACCAGCCATGATCGGACCGTAAACCATTCCTTCCGGGAACTGCAGCATTGTGATGCCGACCTGAACGGTTCTCATGCTCTCCGAATTCGTGACCAGCAGAGGCCATAAATACGCATTCCACAACCCGAGAAAAGAAGCGATCGTGATGGAAGACAGGACGGGCATCGACATCGGCAGCAAAATCTGCAGATAAAACCGGACATCCCCGCAGCCGTCGACAAATGCGGCGTCCCTATAGTCTCTCGAGATGGTCAGAAAATGCTGGCGCAGCATAAACATAAAGGTGGCCGACACCAGCATGACCGCGATAATGCCGCTGTATGAATCGATCAGTCCCATGTCCGCTATGGTCATATAATTCGTAATCATGAGCATATCACCGGGAATCATCATGGTCGCAAGAATAAACAGGAACCAGAAGCGCTTCCCCCTAAATTCCAAATAGGAAAAGGCGTAGGCGGCCAGACTGCTTGTGATCAGTCGCCCGAGCGTGCCAACTGCAGCGACAAGGAACGAATTGCCCATGAAGCGAATTACCGGAGTCGAAGAGAAGACGGTCGCGTAATTATCCCAAATCGCATGATCCGGAAACAGCTTCGGAGGATAAGAGCTTAGCTCGGACGCGCTCATGAAGCTGACGCCCAGGCTGTAAAGGACAGGAAAGACGACGAGAAGTCCCGCGATCAGGGAAACGACGTTCACCATGATTTCCATGGCGTGTTTTTTTGTCCTCAATGATAGTGCACTCCTTTCTTCTCGAAGGCGAAAGTAATGAAAGTGAAAATCATGACAATGACGAAAATGACGGCGGCGATCGCGCTGCCATACCCGTATTTGCTGTTCTCGAAAGCCACGATGAACATCCGGTAAATCAATGTTTCCGTCGATCCCATCGGTCCGCCTTTAGTAATGACAGCCACTGGCCCGAATACCATCAGCGAACCGATCAGATCCGTGGTGAACAGAAAAAACAGAGTTGGCGAGATAAGTGGCAGCTTAATGTGCCACAGCTTCTGAATGTAGCCGCCTCCGTCCAGCTCCGCCGATTCGAGAAGATCGCCCGGAACGTTCCGCAGAGCTGCCAGAAGGAACAGGAAGCTGAAGCCGATGCCCATCCAGACCGCCACGATTGCAATGCCTGTCAGCGCGTATTTCTCATCGCCGAACCAATTTACCTGGAGTCCGGTTAAATAATTGAACATCCCGAGCGTCGGATTCATCAGCAGCTGAAAGATCAAGGCGGCCGAAGACATGGATACGGCCATCGGCAGCGCGAACATGATCTGATAAATGGAGCTGCCTCTTCTTTTTTTCTCCGCAAGCAGCGACAGCAGCAAGCTGATCAGCAGCGTCGCGGGGATCGTAATGAGTGCGAATTTGAACGTGTTGAGCATGGCAGTCCAGAATCGTTCGTCCTGCATCACGGCTATGAAATTATCCAAACCGATGAATTCGACCGGATTTCCGACGACATCCACCAGCATGAATCCCAGGAAAAAGGTTTTGAACAGCGGGTAATAATTGAACAAAAAAATCAGCGCCACACTCGGCAGCAAGAACAAATACGGCTTAACCAGACGCTTAACGTTTAGCGGACGTTCCACCTATGGTCCCCCCCTCTGCCACGGCATGGCTCTCTTCCGGTTCAAGCGTGACCGGCTCTTTCCATAACCCGCGACTGCTCGTGGATACCGCTGCCGCGCCGCTTTGCAGTGCCTGAACGATATGGTCCCTGGATTGAATCAGCCCGCCTGCGATAATGGGAATGCCCGTTTCTTTCTGGTACAAGCTGATGTATTCCATCAAAAGCGCCGGCATCACTTCAACGGCATCCGGCTTTGTGTCCCGGACCGAAGATATGCCGGATCGGACCGAGTCGCTATCGAACAGGAACACCCGTTGAATCGTCAGGAGCCCTTCCTTTTTTGCCTGCCTGATGCAGTGATTCCTGGTGGTCACGATGCCGTCCGGCTTTACGCAATTGGCCAAAAAGGCCATCCCTTCGTCGTCCAGGCTTAATCCACCGATTCGTTCAATGTGTACAAACACGGGAATGCCGTTTGATTTGTACAATTTGACCAGCGGGATGATGTTCCCGATATTTCCTACGGAGAGCGCAACGGCACTGACCGGCGCTTTTAACGCCTTCTCCAACGACTTATGCTCTTTGAGGGATGCAATGATCCGATACTTTTGCATACGCTCATGAAACTCTCTGGCCTGCATTCAATCCTCCCCTTTCGCAAAAAACCTCCAACAGATCCCCTCTATTAAAAAGAGGGAAATCTATTGAAGGTTTCTCCATAACTCCACCTAAAGCTATTTACTTATAACTGAAGGATAACACCGGAGTGTTAAAACTGTGTTATCCCAGTTTCATAGTTTTGCTATAATTTTAGCGGTTCTTGATTTTGATTATGATACGGGGAATTCCATAGTTGAAAATAGATACCGGCTGCCAGCCGGCAGCTGTTTAACTAACGGGATTAAGTTATCCGATTCTATAGTTTTCTTGCTTTGATTACAAAAGTTACAGGAAGCATCTTTGCTTTTTTCGCAAAATCGCTGTTGCCGCCCTGCGGTTGCATCAGATCATCATCCGATTCCTCAATCAGTTGCTCAATGACAAATCCCGCTTTTGCCAATGCATTCACATAGGTTGACAGTTTGCGGTCCGATAATGTAATCTCACCGTCATCAAGAGATACCGAATACCAGGACTCATCGAAATAACATTTTTTAAAAGCAAGCGTATTATTTTCTGCAGCAACACATTTGTGTATAGGGTGAGACCAACTGAAAATAAATACACCGTCTTTTTTAAGGTAAGAAGCGATCCGGCTAAAAGTACCGTCAAGGTCGGTGGTCCAGCCTATGGCATAAACGGAATAAACAAAGTCAAAATAATCTGCTGGCAGGCCACATTCTTCTTCCATGGGAGAACAGATCAATTTTGCTGAGAGGCCGCGTGCCTTCAAATGTTGCGCTGCCTTTTCGATTTGTTTTTCGGATATATCCACAGCCCATAGTTCAGCTGCGTTGCGTTCCCCCTGATATTGCAAGGAATGGCCGGTTCCACAGCCGATCTCCAGCATCTTTTTCCCGGAGACATCGCCAAAAAGCTGGCATTTCTCTTCGGAGACAAATGCTCCATAGAAAGGAAGCGCGGTTGCTCCTATGATTTCATTTCCTTTTGTGTCCCAAAAGATGCTATTTGTTTTGTGAATAGAATTCTTGTCCATGTCGACCGAGATGGCACTGCCAACCTCCCCAGCGCCTATAATATTTGTTCTATAAACTGAATTCTTGTCCATGCCGACGCCCTCCCCAAATCTAAATAATATGAGTCTAAACGTAAATCCCGACTTGCGTGTGATGCTAATTACAGATATCAAACACGAACACTCTGCAAGAGCGCCCCGAACTGCTCATTAAGCAGCAGCACCTGTCAATTACTGGACTTTGTTAATGATGATCAAATTGTAGACAGTCTAAGAACAGTCATAATTGTAATCTTAAATGGAAAAAGGAGGCAAACAACAAAAACAAGCGTTCGCTTTTTATTTTGTTCATAGGATTGTAGACACAGATTGCTTTCAAAGTGTTTTCAAATACAAGAATCTCTTTAAATCTCATTATTTCTTGGAAATTCATAATTTGACTTATTATCAAATCTTGAGATGGGGCTCTCATTTTAATAGTAAGTTCATTAACCTAAGGGTGGCAGCGTGTGAACTTTTATCATACTTTTTATGAAAAGGGGCATTTCAGTCAAAATTTTGCCCAAAGATCCATTTTTTCCTTTTTTAAGTTGATTAAATACGAATATATGTTCTATACTAGAAATAGTAGCTCATCAAGATGGATGTCCTGAGATGCCTGGTTCGCCGTCAAAGAGGCCATTCATGCCGGATCAGTTTTCACACCTTGCCAAAAAGATTTGACAGGTACAGAAGAAAGGATGATAGAGATGCCAAATGGCAATGAGGTTGCCGGAACTGTTACAGCAAAAGGCCGTTATACCATCGACCTGACAGGTCCCGGCAGCCACACGCTTGTCACTCAGCCCGGTGTCGGCAGTCTATCCATTGGACCACCACACATGGGGAAAAAAGCGGACCTTCATGTTGCGCCTGATGCACATATCGATTGGACCGTATTTGAGCCCTTCGCCACGCCAGCCGGCTCGCCCTGGCCGCGATTTTTGCACTATACAGGAAGTGACGCAGGCTTTTTTGAATGGGCACAGAAACGTCCTATTGAAGAGATGACTTGGGCTCCGATCCTGTCTGCGGACACGGCGGCGGATGCGGGCGAGTCTAATATACATGGCCTGCACATCATGCTGGACCAGCCCGGGGGACATCTAAGCCTCAATCTGCCCAAGCAGCATTTCCGGCTGAGTGTGTCCGGCGATCTGGCACGTTTCTCGGCCACTGGCGGACTGCCCTATTTGCTGACATTGGCACCGCACACCAGTCGGCGCAAGGATGACACGCCTTATTTGCTGCCTGATCTGGGGGAGCTGCACCAGGTGACGAGCCTGACGCTGCAGAACACGCCGCTCGGACAGCCCGTCTCACTGGAGTTTCTGAGCCGTTTCCCAAACCTGAACGCCCTGAACTTGTGGGGGAACTTCTGTGATTTGGATTTGTTGGCTTATCATGACCGGTTAACGAATTTAGAGCTGCGCTTCATGCCTAATCTAAGAGATCTGCCTGCCTTGGACACGTGGCCGCTTCTGGAGAGTTTTATCGCGTACAATGTGGAAGAGGCGGCAGGCAAGAGGCTGAGGCAGCAAATGAAAACGCGCGGGAAAGCCCGTCCATGGGCAGGCCATGCTTCCGTGAGCCAGTTGCGAAAGCCGGAATGGTGGATAACCGAATATGGCCGCCCGTTCTCGTCCTGGCCCAAACGTCTGGCAAAGGTGGCTAACGAAGCTTTTGATACTGCTCTGGCAGCCTTGGCCCAGTCCCGCAGCTTCGACGATGCCGAGGCAGCGATTACGGCTTTCACCTTGCACTTTAATACCCTCAAAGGCATCGAAACGACCGAACGGGAAGACCTTGGTGAAGCGGTATGGCAGCTCAGCCAGTCTGACCACCTGATTGGTCAGCCTATACCTGAGGAGATGGCTCAGCGCTGGTTTGATGCGGCACGTGATTATTGAATGAATGATTGGCTTGTTTAAAAAGAAGCTTGCATTCAAGCAGCTCGCAGTATTTATCTAAAAATGTAAAGATATCATTTATTCCATCAAATATTGCTATATAATAGTAAAAAGAAGTGGGCATTTGGCCTAATACGCCAATATATAATTCGGCGTCAAACTTCTTTAGAATCTCCTATCTCTATAATCAATTAAATATAGTAATCAACACATGTAATTACTCTTTTTTATCTTAGAGTATAGGAGTTGGGGAGTCGATTGAGTATCAAATATATAGCCCATGTGCGAAGAAATACGGATGGCAGTTGGGCAGAGCCGCATGGTTTGGCCAATCATTCCGAAGGAACAGCAAGTAGAGCCGAATCTTTCGCCTCCAAATTCCAGTCCCAACAATGGGCCAAAGCAGCAGGATGGGGACATGATGCAGGCAAAGGCAGACCCGAATGGCTTGCATATTTGATACTGAAGAGCGGTTACGATCTGGAAGCCCATCTCGAAGGCAAAACAGGTAAAGTTCTTCATGCCATTCATGGAGCGGAACTGGTTGAGCGTATATATGGCAAGGGCATCGGCCGCTTGCTTGCCTATTGCATTGCCGGTCATCATACAGGACTGCCGGATTGGTCCAGCGTCGAAGGGGCCGGACAAGCTTCGTTACAATTTAGAAAATCGCAAGTTAACGAAATGGATCTTGAACAAATTGATCCCTCGTTGATTGCAAAGCTGCAAGAGTTTAAGCCTCTTCGACCACCTTGGAAGTTTAAGGGCGGATTGGACATGTCACTCTGGATTCGAATGTTATTCTCCTGTTTGATCGATGCTGATTATCTGGATACGGAATCCTATATGAATCAAGCAAAGGCATCGATCAGAGGAAGGTATCTTTCCATTGCGGAGCTAAAGGAACGACTCCAACTGCATAACGAGGCTTTAGCTAAGAAAGCTGACCCTACGCCTGTGAATGTCATCCGGGGCGAGATTCTCCAGAAATGTATCCAAGTTGCACAAGGAGCACGAGGAATCTATTCTATGACAGTCCCGACCGGCGGGGGTAAAACGTTGAGTGGGCTGACTTTCGCTCTGGAACACGCTTTCGCGCAAGGACTTCATCGAGTGATTTATGTCAGCTCCTACATGAGCATCCTCGAACAGAATGCGGAGGTGTTCCGTACGGCTGTAGGTGATGATCAAGTCATTGAACATCATTCTAATGTAATTGGAGAAGAGGTGGACGATAAGATCAGGTTGGCAATGGAAAATTGGGATGCACCGCTGATCGTGACGACATCGGTACAATTTTTTGAATCGTTGTTTGCGGCCAAACCGGGCCGTTGCCGGAAGTTACACAATATCGCAAACTCCGTCATTGTGCTGGATGAGGTACAACTGCTTCCGCCAGCATTTCTGGCTCCTATTCTGGAAGCGCTTCAATTGTTAGTTGATCGTTATAATGTCAGCATTGTTCTTTCAACCGCAACACAGCCGGCCTTAAAAGAGCGAAGGATGGGCGATCAGCTATTCCAAGGGCTAAAAGATGTAAAGGAGATTATCGGGACAGACGAGCAGGTTCAATCGCTCTACGACGCGCTTATTCGGACGGAAATACAATTTCCGAATGATCCGTATGCTATTGAAAGTTGGGAAAATATTGCTGAGCAGTTGATACAATTTGATCAAGTGTTGTGTATTGTGTCCGATCGGAAAAGCTGTCGCGAACTACATGGGCAACTGCCTGCTGGTACCTATCATTTATCGACTTTAATGTGTGGACAGCATCGCAGCGACAAGATTCGGGAGATTAAGGAAAAGCTTGAGCAAAATGTTACACAGAAGCTTGAGAGCTGTCTGCCTGTGAGGGTAATCAGCACGCAACTGGTAGAAGCCGGTGTGGATTTGGATTTCCCGGTAGTCTATCGGGCATTTGCGGGATTGGATTCCATTATGCAAGCAGCCGGCCGATGCAATCGGAATGGCAAGCTGCTGCCTGAACTAGGCAAAGTCGTCGTATTTCATCCGCCCAGACCAGCTCCGATTGGGATTTTGCGCAAAGCTTCTGAGACGACAAAAAGCATCTTGTCCATGTCAACCGCTGATGCGGTCACAAGTCCCGCCGTTTTCGAAAAGTTTTTTAAAGAATTGTATTGGAGGGCACACTCGCTGGACGAAAAAGAAATCGTTCGGCTGCTTGATCCTCAGCGCAATGATCCAAAGGAGTGTAGCATTTTTTTTCGGACGGCTGCGGAAAGATTTGAGCTTATTGATGATACCAATCAAAGAACGATCTTGGTCCCATACCGGGACGGACGATTATTGCTTGATAACTTAAGATTAAACGGCCCTGACCGCCATCTTATGCGAAAGCTCCAACGATATACGGTAACCTTGTATAAGCGGGAATTTGAAGCATTACAGAGACAAGGGGCAGTTAAGGAAATTTGGTCTAATATTTTCGCTTTAACTTCTGAAATTCATTACTCCGAGGAAGTAGGTATATTGATTGAGCTGTTGGCTTCATTGTAAGGGTAAAGAGAGGAGGGCTTAATTTGCAAAGTTGGTGTTTGGAGATATGGGGTGAGTATGCTTGTTTTACCCGCCCGGAGATGAAAGCGGAGCGGGTAAGCTACGACATCATGACGCCTTCGGCTGCGCGGGCTATTTTTGAAGCCATCCTGTGGAAGCCTGCGATACGTTGGCATATTACGAAAATAGAAGTGTTGAATCCAATCAAATGGATCAGTGTACGCAGAAATGAACTGGATAAGAAAGCTGCTATTCCTACGGCCAGACAAATGGCGGGCATGCCTGGTCCACCTATGGGAATGGCGGTAAGCGAAAGAATTCAACGTGCGGGGTTATTGCTGAGGGATACGCGTTACCGTATTTACGGGTATTTTGAGTTTATCCCCCCTGAAGAGCGCGCAATCAATCATCCACACGGGGAGGAGCATTGGGCAGATGAGAAGGAACGCAAAGAAATCGTCAGACTGGACGAGAATCCAGCTAAATATGCGGCTATGTTCGAGAGACGGGCGCGGAAAGGACAATGCTTCCACCGACCGTACCTTGGTTGCAGAGAGTTTGCCTGCGATTTCCGGCTGATTAAAAATCCGGAGCAAGAGCCGACGCAGCCCATTCAAGATACGAGGGATTTAGGTTTTATGCTGTACGATATGAATTTTGATTACCACCATGCCGACCCATCACCGTTATTTTTTCGGGCATATATGAAGAATGGAATTGTAAATACCGACCGGCGGGAAATCGAGGTGAGAGGATGATCTTGCACGCTTTAAAGGAGTATTATGATCGCAAAGCAGTAATTGGAGAAATCGCCCCAGACGGCTGGATTGGGGGCGGGATTGATTTTCTGTTTGAACTGGAGCGGGATGGCCAGCTGTGTGACATTGCGGATTTACGAGAAGGAACAGGCAAGAAAAAACAGCCTCGCCCATTCCAGCTCCCGAACATCGGCAATCAAGCCTTGAAGCATACAAACAGTGGTACGGACGCTAACTTGCTCTGGGATAACGCCAAATTCGTTCTTGGTCTGGGGCCGAAAGGCGATTTGCATCTGCAAAGCATGATCGACACTATCGACCAATGGTTGGGGCCAACAGACGATGCCAGCGTTGTGGCGGTGCGCGCTTTTCTGGAGCAGGGGCTGAAAGATCGTAATCATTTTAAACTGGCGATGGAACATTCCGAGTATGGAGAGCCGTTAGGGACAGGTAGCGTCAGAGTAAGTTTTCGCGTCAAAGAGACCCCATATCCGATTGTATTCCAATCGCCGATAGTTGCTTCGGCCTTGGAGCGAGAGGAAGAGGGCACTGATCATTCAGTAATAGCAACCTGTTTGATTACGGGAGAGCAAAATGTTGCGGTAGCTATTACACATCCGGTTATTAAAGGGATACGAGGCGCACAGTCGGCCGGAGCGAGCATCGTAAGCTTCAATGAAGAGGCTTTTACCTCGTATGGCAAAAAGCAAAGTCTGAACGCACCTGTCAGTAAAAAAGTGGCTACTCAATATACAAAGGCATTGAACATGCTGCTTGAATCTAAACAGAAGCTAAATGCTGGCGACATGTCAATTGTATACTGGGCTGAAAAGGAGAGTGACTTCGAATCGGAGTTCTCCGCGTTTTTTGAGGAGCCCCCGAAGGATAATCCCGACATAGGAACGGAGAAAATCAATGCCTTGCTTCAATCCGTTCATTCAGGAGCCTACGTGGAGGACAGCAGTAAGACACGTTTTTATATTGTCGGTCTATCTCCGAATATGGCGCGCATCTCTATCCGGTTATGGCAGATTGCAACCGTGTCCGAATTTGCCACCCGCATTAGGCAATACTTCGAGGATTTAGCGATCACGAAGCCTGCGAAGGAGCCGGAGTACTATTCGATATGGAGAATTCTGGTCAACATTGCCGTCCAGGATAAGAGCGAAAATATCCCGCCGAACTTAGCAGGCGAGTTCATGCGCTCCATATTAGAAGGGACACCGTATCCGGTAACGTTGTTGCAGGCAGCGTTACGTCGTATTCGCAGCGATACGGAATATCGCGTGAAGCCTGTACGAGCAGCTTTGATTAAGGGTTATCTAAACCGCTATTTGCGGTTTTATCCCAACCAAAGTTATAAGGAGGTAGGAATAGTATTGGACACTCATCAAACGTCGATTGGTTATCATCTCGGCAGGCTATTTGCCGTATTGGAAAAAATTCAAGAAGAGGCCAATCCAACAATTAAAGCCACGATTCGAGAAAGATTTTACGGGGCAGCTTGTACAACGCCGGTTACGGTGTTTTCAAATCTTCTACGCTTAAAAAATCATCATTTGGCTAAACTCGACAGCAAAGGACGTGTTGTCAGTTTTGAAAAATTGCTTATGGAAATCATGGGTAAGCTGAAAAATTTTCCGGCCCATCTCAATCTACAAGAGCAAGGAATGTTCGCCCTGGGTTATTACCATCAGCGACAGGACTTTTTTACGAGCAAGAAGGCGGAAGCAGCCGATAATGCCGATAGCGAAACCATGATCAAGGAGGAAGAAAGAGCATGAGCGATCTGTTGAACAAAAGATATGATTTTGTCGTTTTCTTTGATGTACAGGATGGAAATCCCAACGGTGATCCCGATGCCGGCAACTTGCCGCGAGTTGACCCCGAGACGGGACATGGATTGGTTACGGATGTTAGCTTGAAGAGAAAAGTACGCAATTATGTTAGCTTAAGGATGGAGGAACAGCCGCCATATTCAATTTTTGTAAGAGAAAAATCGATTTTGAACCAGACAATTGAACAAGCCTATATTAGTTTAGATATTGATTTGAATGAAAAGCCGGCTGACCCCCAGGACGGTAAAAAGCGGAATAAAGTCGGACAAGGACAAGGCAAGGAGATTGATCGCGCAAGACAATTTATGTGTCAAAACTTTTATGATATTCGCACGTTCGGGGCCGTACTATCCACCGGTCCAAATGCCGGTCAGGTGCGGGGCCCTGTACAGCTTACGTTTGCCAGATCGATCGATCCAATTGTTTCGCTCGAGCATAGCATTACCAGAATGGCTGTAGCGACGGAAGCAGAGGCCGATAAACAAGGTGGCGATAACCGTACGATGGGAAGAAAGTTTACGATTCCATATGGTTTATATCGTGCACACGGATTTGTATCCGCTCCGCTGGCAAGTCAAACCGGATTTTCGGAAGTCGATTTGGAATTGCTATGGGAATCGCTCGCGAACATGTTCGAGCACGATCGATCAGCGGCGCGCGGCCTGATGGGCACTCGGAAGCTAATTATATTCGAACATTCGTCCAAGATGGGAAACATCCCAGTACAGACACTATTCGATGCAGTTACTACCGAATTGAAGGATCCAAGCAAGTCGGCTCGGAGCTATGGCGACTACAACATTTCGGTTAATCAGGAAATGATTCCGTCTAGTGTGAGAGTGATTGAACGGTAAGTGTTAAGAAAAGCAGTTCGTAGCGGGAGTGATTAAAAGAAGGTTCTGGGAAGAACGCTCTTTATTTTTCACTAAATTCCTAAGGGAGACGGATATGAAAATAACGTTGGAAGAAAAATTATCAGATTTGACCGCCAACATTGAAAACTACACAACTAAAACAAATGACGGGCTGTCTTTATACCAGGAGCATCATCTGGACAAAACATACGTGCTCACCCCTAGAGCCTATAAGGTTCCGGTAAGGATTGAAGCGGTGGCCCGGACAGATTCCAGCAACATTAGGCTCAAGTATGCAAAAGGGCAAATCATTTTTAACTGGGAGCGTAACCATGATTCCTTGCGCTGTGGAGAGCCGTCCAAAGGCGCGGCGTACAACAATATGAACGGGAGGATTCCCGTCAATGAATGGAATCATTTTGTGTGGGAGATTGAACCTGATTTCATGAGAGTGACGGTAAATGGAACAGAACGGTTGTTTTTGGAAGGCAAATTTTTGAACGTAATAGGTCAGGCCGGAATCGGATCAGCGTTCCGTTCGAATGTGGATGTGAAGTCGTTTTGCGTCGCGGGCGAGGAGACAGATCCGCCGCCTGCCCCGCCCAAACCGCTGTTGTTCGAATACGATGAAACGCATATCTCTATTCCCGATGGTTCTCTGGAGACAGCGGTACAATGGTATGCAGATCATCTTGGTCTTGAGCCGAAGCCCGGCTCGGGCCCTTGCCTGCTTCATCCATCGATGAAAGGGATTCTTATGATGTTCCCGGATGGTCGCGGTTCTCTGCACCTGATTACAGTGTCGGAGGATCAAGAGCATTTCCGGGTGATCAGGGGACAAGCGGATAGCTTTCGCATGCAGCTCAAGGCGAAGGATGTCAACGCTGCATATGCCTACGCTCAAGAAAACGGTATCCGCACAAGCAGCCTGTTTGAGGAGCGTGGGGGAACATGGTTTCATCTGTACGATCCCTATGGCAACCGGCTGACTGTTACGCAAGGAAAAGACTCCGATGTCGGGCAGGCAGGTTCAGGAATTTACAGTTGTGATATGCCAGTCGTCGGCGTCAGTGATCTTGAAAGGTCTGTACAATGGTATACCAAAGTGCTCGGTTTGAAAAAATCCGGTCGTGTGTCTGGTGACGGGCATGCGATGATGCGGGGGAATTACCGGCATAGCGGCGCAATCGTGAACATCCTGCAGCTTGTACATGAGCCAGACTGCTCAAATCCCGCTGCCAGCAGGCCTGGTGTGCGCCAGTACTTTTTTGTAGAGCGTCATAACCTGAAGAAAGCCTATCAGAAAGCACAAAAATGGTGCACGCTGGTTTCCCCGCTCCAGGATAAGTCGTTCTATTTCTACGACCCGGACGGCAATCGGATCAACGTATTTTCATAGAATACTCCATAGCCTATGTTAAAATAGACATATTACAACCAGACCAGGCCGCCGATCATTTCGACGGCCTTTTTTACAACATAGGAGGGTTTGAACTTAGCCTCTGGCAGAGAAGGAGACTGGCCTATGAAAGATGCGTTAATGGAAAGATTAAAAGCTTTCCTGCAGAGGGAGGATAAGAGCACATTAGTAGGCATTCCGGCGGGCGAAGAGGAAATTGACAAGGCTCATCAGCAGCTGAATATAAGCTTTCATGAGGACTACATACAATTTATCAGAACGTTTGGGGGAGCGTATGCAGGTCTTGCCGTACATGCATTCTCTAATGGCTCTAGTCTCGGAAATGAAACGGTTGTCGATTTGACGCTCGGGTTCCGGGAGCAGTTCAGGGAACTTCCCTTTGCAGAGGTTCTGCAAACCGGTTATGTCATCTCTATGGATGGCTCCGGTGATCCGATTATGATTAGTCAGGACGGACAAGTTCTCATCTGTCATCATGATACCGGGGAGATCAAGTTATTGGCGGACTCATTCGAGTCGCTGATCGAGGATAATTTTTTTGAATGGTGATCCTTCCAACCCGGTATACAATCTGACCACAGTGATTCCGGTAATAAGCTTCAAACTAAATCCAATCTAAAAGGGGAGCTCAAGAATGGAAGTAAGAATTGAGGCAAAGGAAGCATTTACGATAGCTGGAATGACGACTAGCGTTACAATGGAAGACAACAGGGCCAATGGTATTATCCCCAAACTGATGAATGAATTTTTCGGGAGCCGGGTACAGGAGCTTGCTAATGTCCGCTGCGATAGCGGCGGCTATGGGTTGTTCATCGATCCACCGAATTATGATTATACAAAGGACCCGTTTCAGTGGATAGCTGGCGTGCAGGTGAGCCCGGATACTGCCCAACTCCCAGACGGCATGATTCGCAAAAATATCGATGCCCGCACGTATGCCGTGGTTACCTATATAGGGCCTGTATCCGGGCTATCAAAAGCTTATGATTACTTTTATAGTGCATGGCTGTCGGGCTCCGGCTATGGAATCGCCGATTCGTTTGGATTTGAGTATTACACCGGGGAGCGTTCCGATCACCCGGACAATGTAGTTGAGCTCCATTTTCCGGTGTACAAGCGCTAAGGCAATCATTGAACAGCGGAGCTAAAATGTGCTTCACGTGGAAAAGGTATCAGACTTCGAGTCTATAGCTGGCGGTGAAACAAATGAATAAATTGAAACACAGCGGATTCTATAAGCTTAAATTCTTCCTGACCCCAGATGAATTTGGAAGTGTTATGAAACTCCTGGAGCAGCAACAGGCACAATTTAATTGTACGAATTATGCCCGGACCGAGCATGATCAAAAGCAGGTGTACGAGGCTTATAAAATGTTTTATCAGTATTTTACCATGCAGGAAAGGCCCGAATACTTCCCTCACTTTCTATATTCCATATCTCTTGCCGCTGGCACTGAAAGCAGCGGCTTCTTTGTCAGAAATGAAGGGATCAGCTTTCCCTATAACCAGCAATGGGCGGAAGACGAGTTGCCTTGTGTCATGCTTTCATTCCCCAAGGGTTTTCAAATTGATTTGGAGGATGAGACAGGAAAATATTATATATACGAGGATATTCGGGAGCATCAGCCGTTAAGTATGCATTCTTTAATGAAATAGCCGACCATATCAAGAAGGTGACAAAGCCGCTTCGCTTTTCGGTACCGGCAGCAGATGCTTTGCAAGAGCAAAAACCATCTGTCCGCATAAGCAATGATGCGATGAATGACTTGATTGACTCTTGGATTTTTAAAAAATATAAGCTTGTTATGAACAACAAATAGGATGAAAGAGATTGGAGAGGTGAATATGGGGAATACGAACAAGTTCGAAATGATAGCGGATGTATATGATACGCCGGAAAGAGTCCACATCGCCAAGGTATCATCGGATGCCATCCGTGACTATTTGGTTGATGCCAAAAATAAGCATGCGATCGATTTTGGGTGCGGAACCGGTCTTGTCGGCGTTGCGTGCCGATTTTATTTTTATGGCTCAGGTTTTGCTTCATATCGATGATTATGAATTTGTGTTATCCCGATTGTTTGATATTTTGGGTGAAGGCGGACATTTGCTCATCGCAGATTTTAATAAAATGAAAATGTCGTATCTGATCTTGTTCATAACGGATTCGATCAGGATGAGCTGGCCGGCAAGATGACGAAGATCGGGTTCAAGCAAATTCAATCCAGAACCTTTTACACCGGAAGTAACCTATTCATGGGACAGGATGCGTCGATGTTCATTCTTGATGCTCAAAAGTAACTTGCCATCCGCGAATACGTGGAATAAATGATCAACAAAAGATTAGCAAAGAACTAGGGGACCGATATAGCTATGCTACATCGGTTTTCTGTTTACATATGTAAAGTAAACAAAAAAACAGCACATCATTTGTGCTGTTACCTGCGGTAGAACCGTAAATTTATGACTTTGTAAAGAGTCACTTAAAGAAGGCATAGATAAATAATAGTATATAATAAAAATTTATATCAGTCTATTAATTTATGGAAATTTCTTGTACGCTTATTTTAAGCGACCGCGGTGCTTGAAAAAAGTTTAAGGAGATTGATCGTGGAGACCTACTATTGGGATAATCAAATCGAGTATTTGAAAAAATCTGTAAGCTTATATTACAATGACGATTACATTAAATTTCTGGTTGATACAGTATGGAAGATAGATAAGCCTGTTCATATAGTGGATTTTGGCTGCGGATTCGGTCATCTCGGTCTTCGGCTGCTGCCAATATTGCCCGATGGCTCAAAGTATACCGGGATTGATGCCGGAGCCAAACTAATCGACTCTGCACAAAAAATGTTCAAAGGGCTGCCGTATACGACAGAATTTATTATCGGGGATATTCATACCATTCAACTAGAAAAACAATATGACATTGCTGTCTGTCATGGCGTTCTTCTTCATATGGTTAATCCAATGAACGTACTTGAGAAAATGATTCGTTGTGTGAAGCGGGATGGGAAAATTATCTCCTTTGAGCCTCACTGGATTAGCAATAATGCCAGCTTTTACTTTGAGGGAATTGAACAATCGAGTGCCATTCCGCTTGGATTGTTACAAGAGTTATTTGAACGGGATGCAAAGCGTACAGGTAAAGATGGCAATATCGGCTTAAAACTTCCATTGTATTTCAATCGCCTGGGATTGCGTGATGTACAGTGCAGAGTCAGCGATAAGGTAAATGTACTTGATCCCGCGATAGACAAGGAACAGGCATCAATGCTTTATGATGCCATGCAATTCAGCCACCCTGGAGATCGTGACCCTTATGTACGAAGTCTATTAGAGCGAGGAATGTTGCCTGAAGAGGCTGAGCGCCAATATGAAGCTGAAAGTTATTTGTCAGAAAAATTTAGCTCATCGACAGCTGCCACCTATGCAGCTGGTATGAAAATCACCTTCGGTACAGTGTCATAATTTTGACGTTATAGATAGTGTGAAGAACAGTACCATAAGCAGGGCCGAAATTTGGATACAGGCAAAATATAGCGGCTTACATGTACGCTGAATTTCGGGAGATCAAAGGCAATTCAGGCCTGCTATAATATATGGTAAAATAACAGCTACGAAACACCATTTCTATCTTACTTAATGGGGGCGCTTACTTTGGACCAGCAATTTCAGCAAGAGGGATACTTTGGAGAGTTTGGGGGCAGCTTCGTCCCGCCGGAATTGCAGGAAGTGTTGAGTTATTTGAGTGAGCAATTTAACAAGTTAAAGGATGATCCGGAATTTAAAGAAGAGCTTCGCTATTACCTGCGCGAATATGTCGGGCGCGAGAATCCGCTCACGTATGCGGAGCGGCTGACCAAGGCTTGGGGCGGCCCGAAGATCTACTTGAAGCGCGAGGATCTGAACCACACCGGAGCGCATAAGATCAACAATGCGATTGGCCAGATTTTGCTCGCCAAGCGGATGGGCGCCAAGCGGATCATCGCGGAAACGGGTGCCGGACAGCACGGTGTTGCTACAGCAACGGCCTGCGCCATGTTCAATATGGAATGCGTCATCTACATGGGAGCGGAAGATACGCGCCGGCAGGCGCTTAACGTGTTCCGGATGGAGCTGCTCGGCGCGACGGTTGTGCCGGTTAATAAAGGCCAGGGAAGACTGAAGGACGCGGTAGACGAAGCGCTGAACGATCTGGTTCTCAACTATAAAAATACATTTTATTTGCTCGGTTCCGCAGTTGGCCCGCACCCGTTCCCAACGATGGTCAAGCACTTTCAGGCGATCATCAGCGAAGAATCCAAGCTGCAGATTATGGAGAAAGAAGGCCGTTTGCCGGATGCGGTGGTGGCCTGCACGGGCGGCGGCAGCAATGCGATTGGAGCATTTGCCCACTATATTGAAGAGCCGGGTGTCCGCTTGATCGGTGTGGAGCCTGAGCAGGCTCCATCCTTAACCGAAGGTGTCCCGAGCATTATTCACGGCTTCAAGTGTCTGGTGCTGCTGGATGAGGAAGGACAGCCGAAGAAGACCTATTCGATCGCCGCAGGACTTGATTATCCGGGAATTGGGCCGGAGCATAGCCACCTGAAGGTGAGCGGCCGGGCTGAATATGCAACGGTCACCAACGAGGAAGTGCTGGCGGCCTTCCAGGAACTGTCCCGCACTGAGGGCATTATCCCTGCCCTGGAAAGCTCGCATGCAATTGCGCACGCGAAGAAGCTGGCTCAGACGATGGATCAGGATCAAATTATTATCGTCAATCTGTCCGGCCGCGGGGACAAGGATGTTGAACAAGTGTATCAAATGCTCAAATAGAGCATCGGATGCATCACTTATTGCAATGCACAAGAAACAAATATGCAAGACGGAAGGGCGTCCAATCGGGCGCCCTTTGATTTTGATCTATAGATGATTATATGCTTAGCTGTGCAATAAGTAACAGCGAAAAATTTGGTTGTTGGGAAGCCACGAGGGTGTTAAAAATCGTTACTGGCCATCAAGCTTTCGGGCAGGTCCATAAAGCAGCATAGTTAACCATTGCTTATTAAAAATTCTTGTTCATAAATCGTATTCAATCTTTCCAAAACATTCCGCGCTTGATCTTTAAATTTTAACTCCGCAACCTGGCCTTTCATCAGAAACACGCCAGTCTCATTACAGTGTTCCCCGAGAGCCCCTTCATACAGCTTGTTGGCGCCGTGGCCAGGCGGAGAGAAAAACAGCTTCATTAACAGTTCAATCAATATGGGCAGTCCGGATTTTTTTCCTTTCCTTAGCGTATTGTTGCTGCCAGGGTCAACAATGCGGATCTTGATGTTGTCCTTGGCAAGCTGGGGCGCGATGGCCTCAGTCCATAACGAAAGCGCCAGCTTTGAGGTGGCGTAAGGACCAAGCAGTTTACGGAAGGTTTTGGGGCGCTCGAGGACTTCGATATTAAACGCCTTCGTAAATTTCAACACTGAAGATGAGGTGTTGATCACCGTTTTTAAGCGGCCTCTTTTCATAAGTTCCTTTAATTCCATCAGAATGATATACGGGACGACCGTCAACAGTTCA
The DNA here is from genome assembly GCF_000422505.1 of Paenibacillus pinihumi DSM 23905 = JCM 16419. Classification (GTDB taxonomy): domain Bacteria; phylum Bacillota; class Bacilli; order Paenibacillales; family Paenibacillaceae; genus Paenibacillus_D; species Paenibacillus_D pinihumi. The sequence continues at coordinate 153,792 of NZ_KE383869.1, forward strand.
TAATGCTTTTCGCGTCCTTGTTGCGAATAGCTCAGTTCGGAAAAGGAGCCGCCGGCGTTGTTGAACAAAATATCGATCCGCTGCTCCGTGCTTTTGATTACTTCCAAAGTCCGTCTCAAGCTGGCATAGTCCGCTAGATCAGCCGTTTTATAAATTCGAAGCCATCCACTCTTGACCGCTGTTTGTATTCTCATATCGTCCGGCGGAAAGTCGGAACGGTTCAAAGCAACTATCTGCCAATCCTCCGACAGCAATCTCCGGGTTAATTCCAACCCGATCCCGGCGCTTGCACCCGTAATCAATGCGATATTTTCACGTTGGCTCTTGTTCATTGCACGTCTCCTCCTGTTATCGGGATATTCCCTGATCGTGCACATTCTATAACTTGGAGCCGACTCCAAGTCAAGGCGGGAAAACAAAGACTTTGACCCAAAGACAAGAACCTTGACTTAGAGCCAGCACCAAGATGTATAATGCACATAAAATTAATCTCTGGGGGGACAGGATGCAGAAAGAACAAACTTTTACGATAAAGCAAACCGCTAAGCAAACGGGGATTTCTGAAGACACGATCCGTTATTACGAGAAGATTGCGCTGCTGCCCAGGGCAGACCGGAAGGATAACGGGCACCGCATCTACCGGCAGGAGGGCATTCATACAATCCAGCTGATATCCTGCCTGAAAAAAACGGGGATGCCGCTGGAAGAAATGCGCCCTTTTTTGGCGGTCTCCGCCGATACGGACCCCGCGGAATATCCCGAACTGGTGGAGCACTTAAGGAGCCACCGGGAAAATATCGTCAGCCAAATTTCCTCTTTGCAGCAGGTCGTCGATTTTATCGACATGAAGCTGGAGGAGGGGAGATACCGGCGGCGGGAGGGCCCGGATGAAGTTCAGGACGGCGTGTCCGAACAAATGACGGGCAAACCAAAATCAAGGCCCGCCTCGCCTGTCGAGATGAGTTTTTTTGCATCATCGGCCAGAGCGGGCAAATCATCAACCTCCGTAGAATAAGCTTGCAATAGCAAGGGGCGATACGATCTGCTATTTCACATAAGCTGCTGCAAACCGTTGACTAACGGAGAAGAATAGTGGAATCATCAGCAAGAAGGCCGTCGATGACTTCGGCGGCCTTCTGTGCATCTGATACAGAGCTCCAAGCCGCGTCCGATAGGCTATATTCCACTATAAAGTCGGCTTAAAAACGAGCAATAGCTACAAACAAAGCTAAAACGAAGAAGACAAGATTCACGCCAATCTCCCGGTATTCCTTGCGTGTCACATGAAATAAGGCGCCAAACAGAATGACTGCGGCAAGCGCGGCCGCAGCAATTGGCGTTAAAACAGGCGCAATATTCGTCGCTTGAGGCAAAATAATTCCGAGTGCCCCCAATAATTCGGCCAGCCCGATAAAGATGACGAACCCTTTTGGAACGTCCTTTACCCAACCCCAGGATTCCTTGGCTTTTTCAAACTGAAACGCTTTTAACCACCCCGAATAGACAAAACCCAATGCTGCGAGCCCTTGAATGATCCAAATTACAATATCCATGGACGGTTCCAACCTCCCTGACTACTTTTTCGATATCCACTACAGGTATAATAGACGCAGATGCTTGATTTAAGGAAGTAGGCACTTTATCTAAACTTAGTTAATAAAAAGTTACCTTACATAGCATAAGGGAAGTGGAGGGCTCCATGAAAGAGTATTGCAAATTCGAGTCGGCACTGGACATTTTAGTGGGGAAATGGAAATCTGTCATTCTGCTCCAGCTCATTTCCAATGGCACGATGAGATTCAGCGAGCTCCAAAAAGCCATACCGGATATAAACAAAAAGATGCTCACCCAGCAATTAAGAGAACTGGAGTACAACGATATCGTACATCGGGAGATTTACAACCAAATCCCTCCAAAGGTGGAATATTCGATTTCCGAATATGGCAAAGGTTTGAGTACGGTATTACAGGCCTTAAACGATTGGGGAACAGCCCATATTGAGCATATGGATATGCTATACGGGCAGGAACGTTCCGAGTCCCGGAAACCCGGAGAACTCAAGTCTTAAAAGCTGCTGTCCAAAGAAATAAAACAACGAATATGCTGAGCCGCATCACAAGCAGCGGCAAATTTGAAATGATGCAACTTCTTAGGGCACAAAATGTTGCGAAGCTATCTTCTGCCTCGCCTATACTTGAATTCGAAAGGGGGGAATGAGATGGAGTGGCTGGAGCGGATGAATCGGGCGATAGACTATATTGAAGCAAACTTGACCGGGGAGATTGAGTTGAGGGAAGCGGCCCGCATGGCATGCTGTTCGTCGTATCAGTTCCAGCGGATGTTCTCGTTCATTACGGACGTGACGCTGGCAGAGTACATTCGGCGGAGGCGGTTGACACTTGCCGCGCTGGAGCTGCAGCATGGCGGGCTGACGAAGGTGATCGATGTCGCGTTGAAGTACGGTTACGAATCGCCAGTATCATTCGCGCGGGCTTTCCATGCGCTGCACGGGATCACACCGGCTATGGCCCGCCAGGAGGGAATTGCGCTCAAAGCCTATCCTCGTCTATCCTTCCTTATCACCATAAAAGGGGCAGAGGCAATGAATTATCGGATAGAAACGAAGGAAAGCTTTGAAGTGTTCGGCATTGAAGGTGTATTCCGCGTTGACGGGGGAGGTGAGGCACCCCAGACACCGGCAAAGCTGTGGGAGCAGAGCTTCGCGAACGGCGTTGTGAAGCGGCTTGAAGCATGTGCAGGCGAGTTGCCGTCATTCGTCAGCCGGAATTTGCATCCCGTTCATGCGGTATGCAGCTACAGGAAGACCGGGCCAGACACGTTCCCGTACATGCTGTGCGCCTTCAAAGGTGAAGGCAGCAACATGGAAGGGTACAACACGGTGACGATTCCTTCGTACACATGGGCGATTTTCCCGTCAGAGCCGCATCCATGGGATCAGTTTGGCGAGACAATCGAAACGTTATATAAACGCTTTTACACCGAATGGCTCCCTACGGCTGGCTATGAGCAGGCGGACGGGATCGAGTTCGAAATGACCGGCGATAAGGACGGCCTTAACTATATCGAACTCTGGTTTGCGGTTCGTAAAGTATGATTGGTGTACAGGCGAAAAACCAAAAGGACTTCATTTAAGGAAAGCCTTGGAAGGCCAATTAAAATCAAACAGGCTGACGTTTTACAGTGCCTTGGCACCGGAATCGTCAGCCTTTGGTGCAAATTGTCTTACACCATCATGTTGTGCATGCGGCTCATCCTTTAATCATTAAATATCTCGTCCAGCATCCTTTTCCGGTTCTCAAGAAACCGTCTGGTCAAAATATATTGGATGGTGTCCTCATATTGAACTTCCTTCACCGGGTGTGAATCAAAATCTAGGATTTGTGCATCAGGATAACCAAGCAATATGGGGGAGTGAGTGGCAATAATAAATTGGGCACTGCCCGACAAGTCATGAATGACCCGCAGAAACGCGAGCTGCCTTGCCGGAGAAAGAGCAGCCTCCGGCTCGTCCAGAAGATAAATGCCCCTTTTCCCGAATCTATTCTTAAATACAGACAGGAACGCCTCACCGTGTGATTGCTTATGCAGCGAACGCCCCCCATAATATTCAAGGCTGTCTGGTATGGTATCAAGATGAGAAGCGAACTGGTAAAAGGTTTCTGCTCTCAAGAAAAAGCCGTGCGTAATCTTGGGAAGCCACGAAAGGCGGATAAAAGGCCCGAGTACCGATTCTGAGGAATCTACCTCGTAACTGTCATTTCTGCTGCCGCCTGCCGTATTAAATCCGCATTGATATGCGATGGATTCCAATAAAGTCGACTTTCCGGAGCCGTTCTCACCCACAAAAAAGGTGACATTTGAACGGAGCTCAAGCTTTCTAAAAGATTTTATAGAAGGTATGGAAAAAGGATACGCATCGGATTTTTCACTGTTGCTTTCTCTTAGCAGCTCAATGCTACGAAGGAACATAGGTAAAGACTCCTCCCACAATGATTATTGTCGGTAACTCAATTAGATATCTGTCCATTCATGGGTTTGCTAGCTAGCTCTGGTCATGACCTTATTAAAATACAGACGAAGTGCATGCCATGAAAGTTGAATAGGAATAACAGTATCATCCAAACCCCGGGCAGCGCCATAAGCTTTGTTTCCGCATGGAGAAAGCCCCAATTGCACTTGGATTCCTTGTTTCGAGCAGGAATTTCACCATTAGCCAAGGCTTCTGATGACGTGCTTCAGCCTATTTTGCAAAGATTAGAGCAGGATTTTGAGAAGCTCTATTCAAAGAAAGCCGCTCCATGGCCAGGGGTGGTTTCTTTGGCTTTCAGTTGTAGCTATAAAAGAAAAAGCGCTAAATAAAGCAACCTATTCTTACGATATTGAAATTAGTGCTATATGATATCACAATGGAGGAGTCATTGAACGTGAAAGTAAAAACGAACATTATGTTGTTAGTAATAGTATTGTTAAGTTCGTTTTTGTTTACTCTCAAGGGATATGCAGAGAATCATGAAAATAGAGTTGTCGTTGAGAGTAATGTAAGTTCTATTATTGATCTTGAAACCCTTGAAGTCGAAAATAGTACAATAGTCAAATTATATGGTGTGAGTATAGACTACTACAGAAAGTATCTGCAAGACTACAAAGAAGAAGAGCTGTCCCAAACTGAAACAGGTCTTACAGTCGGAGTTTCTAAAGCGTATTTTAAGGGGGAATCAGTAGATCATCTGATTAACCGTGCTCAAGAGTTTTACGAGAGCTTATTACTAGGAAAGCGTGTATACCTGGAAAAAATACCGGGCGATACTTCTTACATTGTATATTTGGATCGGGAGAGGAAACAGAGCTTGAATCAATTGGCAGTCAAGTATGGCATGGTGGTGGTGTCGGAAAAGTATCATGAATTACCAGACCTTTTGATTCAGCAAGAAGAGGCCCGAAATTTAAAAGCAGGACTTTGGGATATCATCGTTTATAGGAAGGATAATGGAGGATGGGGAGAAAGTAATTTTGCACAAGTTTCATTTGGTTTACTTGTAATTAATTTTATCTTGAGCGTAATCATTTATATATATTACTTGAAAGAAAGATCACTCTTAGGAGTGATCGCAGTGTATGTAACTTGGCTTACGACTATATTTTTCACAACAGGAATTTATGTTTTTAATGAAAGACAATTATTTTTTTGGGCCCCGCCTACGATTGTAATTATATTTTCATTATTAGGAGTAACTGAATTTATATTATTTATTCATTCCAATAGTAAAAGAAGTTTAATATATATAACAGTTAAAATGACCCTTTTCGTTATACTGGTTGTCGTTGGCTTTGGCATTTTGTATCAAGGATATTCAAATGCGGCCAGAAAACAAACAGAGGTAGCATATTCCTTGCCGTATTTCGAATCTAATAATGAAAGGTATGAAGATCCCCAAGGCAACTATATTGCAATTCCTGTCAATGAGTATCAAACTTTAAATCTTGGGGAAGTAAAGTTTGCAGATAGAGTTAAAAATAAATATAAATATTATCTTAGTTTAAAAAATGCTCTCTACTATAGTGCTGTGACTTTCTTTACAGTTGGATATGGTGATTTTTCACCTAAGGGCATTTTAAAAATAGTGAGTGTCATTCAAATGTTAATTGGATACTTATCGCAGGTTATCCTATTCAGCTTAGTCGTTTCAAAAATTGCATCATATGGAGTGACGACTCCTGTAGCTAATGAACATTTAATAAATGAACAGCGAACCGTTTTTACTTCGAGAAAAATTAGATTTAAAAGGAAAAAAATACTTAGCAAGTATGTTGTATATGTTATTTTCATCATTGTAATTCTCGAGAATTTATATATCTGGTCAAAAGTATTATTTCCCATAATAAATTAAATTAGTGTACTTGTAGTTTGGTTCAACACACCATCATCTTAAGCTTGAAGCTGTCGAAGAAAGCCTCTGCAACACAGGGTAGGAGGGTTCATGATGTTGTTTTGGAAGAAGGAAACCCGGTTTAACCGAATAAAGAAAAAACTCGAAGAGGCCAAGCGCAAGGATGCGGGCTTAGTGGTATTTGGCGCCTCCTCGCATCAATACAAGGTTCATGAAAAGCTTGCGAAAAAAGAGCTTGCAGACTGGCAAGCCAAGCATCAGATCAAACTGCCGGAGCCTTATGCACAGCTTTTAACCAAAGTCGGAAACGGGGGAGCCGGGCCATATTATGGGTTGTATCCGCTTGAGAAAGCAACCGCCTATACCGATGAACATGCACTCGCTGCAAAATGCGTCCTGTACCCCGAAATGTCAAAAGAGGAATGGAATCATCTGGTCGGAGCGCTAATTCATGATGAAGATATTCCGGATACGGAATACGACGATGCCCGTAACCGGGTGCTGGGCGGCATGCTGTGCATTGGTACTCAAGGCTGCGAATACGATATGTATCTTGTACTTGATGGAGTCCACAAGGGGAAAATCGTGTATACGTCAGAAGTTTATGCTGACCACCCTTTCTTCTTTGTCTATGAAGACAGTATTCTGGACTGGTATGAGCGCTGGCTGGATGAAATCATTCTCGATTACGATATCTGGTGGTTCGGCAACCAAATGCCGGGTGATGAACATGCACTAATACAGGTCTACCAGAACGATCCCAATGAAGAGACCCAATTAAAAGCGCTTCAAGCCATGTTCAAGTTTAAGAAAATTTCGCAGCCAACCATGAAATTTTTAAAGCATGTTGTGGAGCATAGTTCCAAGCACCGCATCACAGCCATTCGGCTTATTTGCAAAACCTCTTTGAAAGCGGGAAGGGGAGATCTCCTGAAGCTGCTGCAATCTGAAAGAGATGAGGATTTCATGCATGCTCTGGGGATACTGCACGGGCACAGCAAATCTGTCTATTTAGCTGAATGTATACAAGTTGTTGTGCAAAGTCTTGGGAGGGTTCAAGATCCGGAAATGCTGCGTCATGCAGGTTATGTTTTGGACGCTGCTGACGCGGCTGCCTTCCACAACTTTGCTCCATTTTTATGCCACGACGACCCCAAAATGCAAGAAGCCGCTATCTATGCCACCCGCAATTGCAAGGACAAACCGGCAAACTGGGAAGTCATTGATCAGTTGCTGGCAGGCAGCAGCAAGGACGTGATGAAGTATACGATTTTATATTGGGGCATTATCCCTCATGAGAAGCTCTTGCCTTATTATAAGGATGCATGGCCGGATTATAAGGATAACCCTAATTTTAGGGAAAAATTTGAGGCTGGTTTGAGAGAACTGCAATTGCCGGATGATTATTTTGACAGGGAATAATGCGAGTATCCTCAGCAGTATAGCGTTGGACTTGAGCTTGTTGAGGCTGCAATCCGCAAAATACTGGCAGACTCGTCTGACGGGCTGATCTGGGAGATTATTGAGAAATAATAACCCAATAATCATGGGCTAGCGGTTGAGTGTTCATTCATACATATGAGGATTAAAAATGGAGGCATCCGTAATTTATACGGATGCCGAATCTACTCTACTCATACAACCAAATCCCCGCCACAGTCAGCACCCCCGGCAATGCCGCATCATCTACCGTTACATTATCGTACCATCCGCCCACGGCCAGATTGAGCAGCAAATAGAACGGCTGGTCGAACGGAGTGACTCCTGCCTTCAGCCGTTTCTCGGCATAGCAATGCCCGTCTACCAGCCATCTAATAGAGCTGGCATTCCACTCGAGCGTATAATCACGGAATTGATTAATCGTGCCACTCTCAAACTGATAGGTAGACTCATCCATGATCTTGTTGTCCATATCCTTGCCATAATGGAGTGTCCCAGATACCTGTCCGGGCAGGCGGCCCTTGGTTTCCATAATATCGATTTCGCCGGAGGCGGGCCAAGTGCCGTATACCGAGTCCTGCGGGAGCAGCCAGATGGCGGCCCACAGCCCTTGACCTACCGGAAGCTTGGCTCTTACAACCAGCCTGCCGTAGCAAAAAGACATATGGTCTTTCGTATCCATACGCACCGAGGTATAATCAAAGCTCCGCCCATCCTCTAATTCGGTCGTTTCGCATCGCGCGCATAGGTTCAAGCCATTTTCATCGATATATAAATTGCCTGGATTTCCCGTATAAAACTGTTGCTCGCCGTTCCCCCAGCCCGGGCAAATCGCATTGCCGTCGTTATCGAGCAAGTCGTTGCCATGGTGAATGTTCCATGCCTTCAAATCAGTCTTACGATCAGTAAAATCCTGCTGCCAGATCAGCTTTTCCATCCTGTGCACACTCCTCTCATTTACTCCCAGCATACTTAAATTTCACGCCCGGTCAAACAAATCCAAAAAAATGGGATAGGGTCAAAAATGATGCCCTTTTTTTCCGATGTCCATTTTCATACGATGAAGAGGAAGGGGGCGCAAAATATGTTTCAACAGAGATCAGGTCAAATCAAGACTTTTTTGAGGCAATGGCAACTGCAAAGCATGGTCATCCCCGGCATCATCTGGATGCTGATTTTTTGTTATATTCCCATGCTCTGGCTCATTATCGGATTTATGGACTACAGTATCGCCAAGCCCATGCTGGAATCTCCCTTTGTCGGGCTAAAGCACTTTCAGGACTTTGTGACCGATGAGCGCTTCTGGCGATCGATCCGCAATACGCTCGGGATGAGCAGCATCAAGCTGCTGCTGGGCTTTCCCATTCCCATCCTGTTTGCCCTGCTGCTGAATGAAATCCGCAGTATTCGTTTTAAACGTACGGTGCAAACGATTTCATATTTGCCGCACTTTATCGCCTGGACGATCTTTGGCGGCATTATGCTTAACTGGCTGGGCGAGGGCGGTGTCATTAACCAGCTGATGATGGCATTAGGGCTTCAGGAGCGTGAAATTCTGTTTAACAGTGATCCCAAATACTTCTGGTGGATTACCTATTTCTCCGATACGCTCAAGGAAACCGGCTGGAGTGCAATCATCTACATCGCAGCTATCGCGGGCATTGACCCGGCGTTATATGAAGCGGCAGAGCTGGATGGGGCGGGCCGCTGGCAGCGGATGTGGCATATTACGATTCAGAGCATACGCCCAACGATTGCCATCCTGTTTATTCTCGCGGTCAGCGGAATCCTTGGCAGCAACTTTGAGCAGATCTTTATGCTCAAGAACAACATGAATATGAGAATGGCGGAAAGTCTGGACCTGTACATTTACAACATGGGCTTGGTGTCCGGGCGCTATTCGTTCTCGACGGCGGTCTTGTTTGCCCGCTCGATTGTGGCATTAGGGCTTTTGTTCCTGGCCAATTACATGTCCAAAAAACTGACGGGAGATAGTATTTTTTAAGCTTATTTCTAATGGAAATGCACAGCTAAAGTCTGTAACGGAATCCAGCAACAGAATGCTATGACAATCTTTTATGAAATCGGATTCAACATGCTTCGAAAGGCTTCAATAGAGGTTTTCTCATAAGGGGGAGGGAAGATAGATGAAGCTGCGCAGAAGGATGAAGCGCATCGGTGTATTTGAGGTCGTCAACACGCTGGTAATGCTGGCGGTCTGCTTTATTACGCTGTACCCGTTGTGGTTTGTATTCATCAACTCGCTTAATGCCCCGGAGCAGGCAGTGCTGGGCACGGTCAACTGGTTTCCCAAGGATATATCCTTGGCCAGCTACAGTGTTGTATTTAATGATAAAAGCCTGATGAACGGGTTTTACATCACCACGCTGCGGACAGTGATCGGGACAACAGCGCATGTGCTGTTCACGGCCATAGTTGCTTACGGATTGAGCAAGACCCAGTTGATTGGCCGCAAGGTTTATCTCAAAATTGCTTTGATTACGATGCTGTTCTCAGGCGGGCTGATCCCTACGTTCATCCTGATGACGAAGCTCGGCTTATACGATAATTTCCTGGTTTTCATCATTCCGGCCATGTACACGTTTTTTAATATGGTCATTTTCATGAGCTTTTTCCGCACGATCCCGGAAAGTCTTGAGGAGTCGGCGAAGGTCGACGGCGCTTCGGATTACGGTGTCCTGTTCCGAATCGTACTGCCCAACAGCATGGCGGTTATCGCCACGATCTCGCTGTTCTCGGCGGTCTATCATTGGAACGATTATTATCAGGGAGTCATCTATATCCACTCGCAGGATAAGCTGCCGCTGCAAACGATGCTCTATAAGATTATTGCTGAAAACTCCATGTCATTCATGCAGCAACAGGCGATGGCACAGTTCGGGGCAAGGCTGCCGAGCAATTCCATCAAGTTCGCCTCGATGATGGTCGCCACGCTGCCGATTTTGTTAGTTTATCCCTTCATTCAGCGTTATCTGGTCAAAGGCGCCATGATTGGCGCAATTAAAGGGTAAGCGTCAAGAGCTGATCGAAGCATTTACGGAGATGGGCGAAGGATATAACGATAAAAAATATAGCGATCGAAAGAAAGGATGATTATGCAATGAAGCGCAACTCCGTTAAATCATTCATGGCCCTCATTCTGGCCGTAATACTGGTGATGGGCACAGCCGCTTGTACCCGGTCTGAGGACAATGGCAATTCCCCGAATTCCCCGAGTGGGGACAATAAGCCGCTGCCACCGAGCGAAACAAAAGCAAATCCCGATGAGCCTGCCTGGAAGCTGGATACCAGCCCTGTGGATTTAACCTGGTTCGTCGGCGCCAACTGGTATGCGCATAGCTGGGGCGAGACCTTGACCTCCAAATATGTAACGGAAAAAACAGGGGTCAACATCAAGCTTGAAGTTCCGTCCGGCGAAGCGAACGAGCAGATCACATTAATGATGACCTCCGGCAAGCTGCCGGACCTGATTACGCTGGGCTCTTGGGAAAACGCTGTCAAAAAGCTGTGGGAAGGCGACCATGTGTATGCCTTGAATGAACTCGCCGAACAGTACGACCCTTACTTCTTCAAAATAGCGGGGGACGGAACGCTGAAGTGGTATCGTCAGGAGAATGGCAATACGTACGGTGTCCCGAATGATTCCTACAGCCCTAATTTGATGCATGAGACGGGCAGGTCAGCTGCCAACCAGACCTTCCTGGTGCGCAAGGATCTGTATGAGGAAATGGGCAAACCGGACTTAAGCACCCCGGAGGGGTTCCTGAACGCCTTGCAATTGATCAAGGATAAATATCCCCAGTATAAGGGCCAGCCGATCAGTCCTTTCTTTGCACAGGGTAATGTGCCTTACGGGATGACCGAGTACCTGCAAAACCTGCTCGCTGTGCCTTATGAGAAAGAGGGCAAAGTCAATGACCGCATGATTGACCCGGATTATATTGCATGGCTCAAAACTTTCCGCACGGCTTACGAACGCGGACTGATTAATGTGGATTTCCTGGTTGATTCCGATACGCAGGTGGAGGAGAAAACGAACAATGCCCGTTATTTCATGATGGTACGCGAGTGGACAGGAATGGTAGCAGCCAACCCGATGCTGGCTGCAGGTGCCAACCCGGACTCCTACTATATTGCTGTAGACGGACCGCAGAATAGCAAGGGAGACAAGGCGAAGCTGTTCCCGGGCAATATGGATGGCTGGATGGTTACGATGATCAGCAAAAATACCAAAAACCCTGAACGTGCAATTCGTTTCCTGACCTACCTGGCGAGTGAAGAAGGCCAGCGGGATCTTTTCCTTGGCAAGGAAGGCGAGACATGGGAGATGGCAGATGGCAAGCCGCAATTGAAGGCGGAGATGATCCAACTGCTTGAATCTGATATTGAGAAGATGGAGAAGGAATATGGTATCATGGACACCTATTGGATGGTGAGAAATCCGGTCATTATTAACCAGTGGAGGCCGGAGAAAGCACCTGTCATCAAGCAAATGGAGGAGTTCGCCAACGCCCAGGCGGATATTGAGAGCGGCATTTACAAGGGGCTGGACCCGCAGGGTGATTCGGATGTCGCGGTAGCCTGGTCGCGCATCTCTCAAAACTGGGAGGAAGTGCTGCCGGAGCTGATCACTGCCAAAGATGAAGCAGCCTTTGATAAAACGTTTGAGAGTTACCTTGCACGCCGCACGAATTACGGCTTTGACAAGGTTATGGAATACCGCCAGACTGAGCTGGATGCACGCAAAGCCAGAATGGCGGAGTAACAAAATTTGCCGCCGGCTGCCGAATAGGCAGCCGGTATTCCTTGCTTATTAGCTCTAGTAGACCGGTCATTATACCAGTTTGCCTACCTCCCATCTTGTAATATATGGTATATTACAGAGACAGGGAGGACAGTTAAATGAAGGAACTGATTACTAAAATGAGGAAGCTGTACCGCAATTCCCGCATTTCTCAAAAGCTGTTTCTGGCCTTTAGCCTGATGATTGCCATCCCTGCAATTCTGGTTTCCTTTTTGTTTATCCGCACGCAGGAGGCCCAGTTGTATAAGGATGCTATGGCCAATGGCAGCAGCCATGTCTCCCGGCTCAACGAGCAGCTGCGAAGCAGAATGGAGATGATTGAGAACGCTTCCTCTACTGCGCTGACTCAAAAGGCTTTTGTGGACTTTATCCACTCCAATATACGCGGGGAAGGTCTGCGTCTGGTGAAGTTCAGGCAAACTCAGTTTGAACAGATGCGTACGATGATTCAAAGCCATGAGCTGGTGGACCAGCTCAGCTTTTATGTTGATAATCCAAACCTGCATGAAATCTGGCCCGAGATTTATCATTATGACCAATTCTCACCGCAGGATTACTGGATGACGCTCCGGGATGAAGGCGGCGCATCCTACCGTTTGTTTGCCTTTCAGGATGGGGAGCAAACGCTGTCCTACTACCGGCTGGTTCGCCTTCAGGGCCAGCAGCAGAAGCGCCCCAGCATTATGGAGATTCGCACCCGTCACAATGTATTTTTCGGCGAGCTGCTGGAGGAGAGCGGGGGAGATTTCTTCTCTGTTGTGATGGATGGCACCAATCCTTCCCGATCGGTATATAATCCCCGGCATGAGTTTGTCCAAAATGCCGGAGAGGAACTGAATGAAATTCTGGGCAGCATTCACCGAAAGCTGGATGTATTGGAGCAGAACAGTCCAGTTAAGGTCGAAGCAGGGGATCATATCTATTACGCGTTGTACCGCTATATCGCTCCGCTCGACGCCTATGTGGTGGATATCGCCTCTCATCAGGCCCTGATGAAGGACCCGCGGAACTGGTATCTATTTGTAGTAGCCATAACACTCCTGGTGCTGCTGCTAATTATGCTGCTGGTTTCGCATACAACGCGGCGCATGTTCCGCAGGCTGGACAGCGTGCTGGACTCCATGCGCCAGGTGCGCAAAGGCCAGTTGGATGCCAAAATTCATACCGGCCTTGGTGAGCATGAAACTGGTGATGAAATCGACGAGGTAGCCGTCAACTATAATAAAATGCTGGATGAGATCAAGCGGCTGATGACGCAGGTGGTGGATAAGCAGCTCATTGCCAAAAACGCACAGCTCCACTCGCTGCATTCGCAGATCAATTCACATTTTCTCTATAACGCGCTGGAATCGATCCGTATGCTGGCGGAGGTTCAGCGGCAGCCTGCCATCGCCGATGCGCTGGTGTCACTGGGCTCGCAGCTCCGCTACAGCATGCAGTGGAGAAGCGATACTGTCGCCCTCCGTGAAGAGCTTGCCAACATCCGGAGCTACATTCAATTTATCAATTTCATGGAAGGCGGCAGTATTGGATTGACCGCGGATCTCCCGGAAGAGGTGCTTCGCTATTCAATTCCGAAAATGTGCATGCAGCCTATTGTAGAAAATGCCGTACATCACGCGGCACCGCCGGGGGGCAGTGTGGATATCGAGATTTCGGTACGTGTAGAGAATGACAATCTGCTGCTTATTGATATACGCGATAACGGCGCGGGTGTGGACCCGGAAATGCTGATGCGTTTGCAGGCCGTGCTGCGGGGGGAATCGGATACGCCGATAGTCACCAGTAAGAACGGCCTGGGTCTGGAAAATGTGCATAAGCGCATGCAGCTGCATTATGGCACAGACTGCGGACTGTGGATCGAAAGTGTGCAGGGCGATTATACCTGTGTCACGATACGCTTGCCTTGGGAAAATGAGAACCTTGGAGGGTGGTAGAGCATGATCAACATTCTGATTGTGGACGATCAAAAGCATATACGCGATGGCCTGCAGGCCATGCTGCGCCAATCCCCGCTTCAGCCTGAGACTATCTACTGTGCCGCGAACGGGGTAGAGGCGCTGGAGCTGCTGCGCAAGCACAGCATCCAACTGGTCATTACGGATATCATGATGCCGGATATGGATGGCCTAACGCTTATGGCGCACACCAAAGAGGAGCGCATCCAGGTCGATTACCTGATTATTAGCGGCTATAGTGACTTTGCCTATGCCCAGAAGGCCATTGGACTGGGGGCCAAGGGCTATCTGCTCAAGCCTGTGAAGCGGGAGGATCTGCAGGCTGCTCTGGAGCAGGCCTGGCAGGAGATCCGGACGCGGCAGGAGCTGTCCCGCAATATGATGCATGTGTCCCGCCGTGCCCAGGAAACGGAGCGCAAGGAGCTCGGCATGTATATGCAGGGTGCGGAAAGCGATGGGGCTTGGGTTCTTGAGACCGAGCGGCAAAACCCGGAGCTGTGGGGGAACTATCGCCTGTGCCTGCTGCGGGAGGAGCTGTGGATTAACCAGCCGGGAGCCAGCAGCGCCCACAGCCTTGAATCCATTGCCTACCGCGTTTATGGCAGAGAGGGCTGTATCTGCCTTCAACACCGTCCTTATCTGATCCTGGCTGTGGATGCTTCTGTCGATACGGGTGCTATGACTGCCGCGCTCAAGACCGGACAGATGATTGCCATGACCAGCCCGCAGCAGGGATTGAAGGCGCTGCCAAGCAGCTATACACAAGTGCTGGAGCTGTACCGGCACAGCTACCTGTTCCCGGATAAGCGCTGCATTCTGCCCGTGCATCTGGAACGGCTTGAGCAGCAGTGGCAGCTTCCCTATGAAGCGTTATATGCCTTGTTCCAGTTAGTCGGGACCAAGAACAGCAGCGAGATCACAAAGGGCATCTCCATGCTGTTCAACAAGGATGTGCTGCAGCGCTATCACATTGGGTATACGCAGCAGCTATGCCGGGCCACGGTGCAGATGCTGGAGGAATATGAGCGTGTCATCAGCCCCTACATGGGGAAAGAAGCGCTCGATATTGAATGCCTGAGCAATCTGTTCGATTATCCGGGCATCCGGGATTATATTCAGGCGCTGCAACAGCAGCTTCTGCGGCTGAACCAGTTCTATTATGAATTCAAGTGCAGTTACCGCAATACGCAGGACTTGAATGAAGCCATCCGCTTTATACACGAGAGCTACCACAAGCCGCTCGACCTGGCGATGGTGTCGAATCACGTATCCCTTAATTATGCTTATTTCTCGAATTTGTTTAAAAAGAATATCGGCAAGGGCTTTGCCGAGTACCTGCGCGATGTGCGTCTGGATAAAGCCCGGCGGCTGCTGGCGGAGACGGAGCATAAAATCGTCGAGGTGGCTGCAATGGTCGGGTATGAAAGCTATAAAAGCTTTACCCGGGCATTCCGGGATGCCATGGATATGCAGCCCACAGAGTACCGCCAGCTGATGCGGCGGAAGTTCGAGAGGGAAGAGGGCTATCAGAACAGGGCGCTATGACTCCTGTCATGCGTCTTTTTTATTTGGCAGCTTGCCCGGTAGCACCCATATTCCGTCTGGTTCAAGTTCGGCAATCGGAGGTATCAGGCCCCGATTAATCAGGAGCAACCGGGGCGGTTGGTGGTACGGGAGTGCCTTGCTGATTACATTGCCTTGTTCATCATTGTCCTCAACTTTCTTGTCCGCGAGTCCCGTCTTCCAGAAATGGCTGATACATCATTAAGGCTTTGTTTTCTGTTATGTATTCATCAGATAGTACATCCCCATCAAGATTTAATATTCTTCTGAAAATTGTATTGAACCTCAAATATCCTCCCCAACTCTCCTGTGTAATTTTATGATCCTTCTCATATATTTCATAAGTGTTTACCGGTGGTTTTACGGTTCTCCATTCTCCTGTCAAATGCTCAGAGTCCATGTTGATGATTAATTGATAGGGTTGATCCGTGGGATTATATATTTGTAGATCCAGATAATTGTAAGCACAGGTGGCGCCGCTGCCAAAGGGCTGTGTCCGGTTCGCATCCGGGAAAACATCGTAGCTGTGCCGATGTCTTTCAGTAACCTTAAGCGGGGTATGCAAAGTAATCCAATAAATCAGATTTGATAATTGACAGAGTCCCCCGCCAATTCCCGGTTTGAATCCTCCATAGAATAAGATCATTCCTTCTACATACCCTTTCCTTTTGGTTGGGTTCCCGATCAACCTCCAGTAGGAAAAGGTCTCGCCAGGATTTAAAATGAGTCCATCAACTCTTTTAGCAGCAATCGTCAAGTTTGTTTTTTTGTTGTGCTGCAGCCACATATCCACATCTTTTAGTTTTCTTAATATGGGCGTCTGATGCTTAAACACGGAATAGCGTTGCAGAACATAATCGAATTGTTTAGCAAACTTCGCTTTTCCAAAATACCATTTCAAATAGCGCTTCAATTTAAAATAATAAGATCCCAACCATATTCGGGCCCGCGATCTATGTTTAGGTTTCATATTTTCTCCGACCCTCTTTCTTTAATTTTATGGCGTTTATGACAAGACCCGGCCTTGGAAATCGATCTTGGGCCGGGTCTTGGTTGTCTGCTATGATTCTGTATCGGGAATCCGGGCGGGGCGCATTGGCAATGCCCGGTTGCAAGGCTGCCATTTGATTTCTTATTCGACAAGCAGCTTGCTCATCCTTTCCAAGGTTTGCTAAAAACACGAATTCAACTTTTTATAGTTCGTTAAACGACGCTGTTGTGTCTGTTCATGACACATAGTCACCTGCAACCGGTTCAGCCAATAAAACCAAAATCCAAAAAATTGGGTCATAACAAAAACAAATGTACCTTTCAGCGGCTAAACAGATTGGATAGAATAAAGATGTTCTCCCATGTAAGCGATTTCTTGACAAGGTGCTATACATACATGATTTCAAACATCAGAGGAGCCGCAAGCCCGCAGAGAGCGGAATTCATCCGCCAGCAAGACCGGAAAAGCCTGTGAACCCCGCATAAGGAGGTGATCCGGCAGCCCTGCATGAGCTAGCCATGCATCGGGAGCCGCAGCCATATGATGCGGGCAAAATACGGCGAAAGCTGGTCCGTCGTTGGGGGCAATCAGCTCGGGGCATCACAAGGGAGGAACGATTATAAGCGGGTATGGTCCTGACCGCTCCCGGGACATCCGGTTCCGGGGGGCACTGACAATAAGCTTTGAGGCCAGCATATCTGCAAATGGGAGGGTGCTTGGTTCACAGTAAAAGCCGATAATGCCAGCAAGGTACATCCATAACATTCAATGTATTAAAAGGAGGACAATATGATGAGATTTCACAATACAGGGCTTAGGCAGCGGGTATTGAGCTTGATCCTGGCGGTCGTGATGGTGGCAGGCGTGGGATTACTGCCAGCGCCGAAGGCTCAGGCAGCGGGAACGACAGTAACCTCGATGGCTTACTTCTCCGCACAGGATGGGCCAGTCATTTCGGAGTCAGGCGTCGGGCAAGCCAGCTTCGGATTTGTAATGCCTGTGTTTAATGGAGGTGCTGCGACATGGAATGATGTTTCCGATGATGTAGGCGTCAGGATTAGAGCAGGTGGCAACTGGGTCGACATTGACAGTGCAGCCGGGTATACCTATAACCAAAACTGGGGCCACTGGGCCGATGGCGGCTTGAACGGCTACTGGTTCATCCTCTCCGCAACAACAGAAGTTCAACTGTACTCCAAGGCCAATGGAGTTACGCTGAACTACACGCTTCTGTTTCAAAACATCAACAAAACCACAATTACAGCGTTGACCCCTACACAAGGACCGCAGCTGACGGCTGCTTTTACAGGCGGTGCAGGCTTTACCTATCCGGTCTTCAACAATGATCCGGCCATCCCCTATGCGGCAGTAGCTGATGATTTGAAGGTGTATGTAAAGCCTGTGAACAGCAGCACATGGATCGATATTGAAAATAATGCAGCCAGCGGCTGGATCTATGATGTCAACTTCGGGCAGTTCACCGAAGGAGGCGGGGGCTACTGGTTTAACGTAACGGAATCTATAAATGTAAGATTAGAATCCCGTACCTCTTCAGCCAATCTGGTGTATACCATCACCTTTAACACCCCTGTCCGAAACTCATACACGCTTACCCCTTATGATGGAACGACGTATACAGCAGATGCAAAGGGCGTCATCGGCATCCCGCTGCCGAAGATCGATGGAGGCGCGCCGATCGGCACAGAGCTTGGAAGATTCGTCTATCAGATCAACATTAACGGTCAGTGGGTAGATATGGCCGACTCCAGCCGGAGCGGATTCTCCTACGCCGCTAATGGCTATAATCACATGTCGGATGCCAATCAGTGGGGCTATTGGGCCGACTATATCTATGGCCTGTGGTTCCAGCCAATTCAGGAAGATATGCAGATTCGTATCGGTTATCCGTTAAATGGCCAGGCGGGCGGCAGTGTCGGCAACAACTTCGTCAACTATACCCTGATCGGAAATCCAGATGCGCCGCGTCCGGACGTAAGCGATCATGACGATATTGCCATCGGAACACCAACCGACCCGGCGATTGAGGGCATGACGCTCATTTGGCAGGATGAATTTAACGGGACTCAGCTCGATACAAGCAAATGGAGCTATGAGACAGGTTACTACATCAATGACGATCCAAACAGCTGGGGCTGGGGGAATGCGGAGCTGGCACACTATACAGACAGTGCACAAAATACTTTTCTGGAGGACGGAAAGCTGAATATCCGGGTCTTGAACGATCCTAAGTCATTCCCGCAGGACCCGAGCCGCTATGCGCTCTATTCCTCCGGTAAAATTAATACCAAGGATCATTTCAGCTTCCAGTACGGCAGAGTCGACATTCGTGCCAAGCTGCCTACAGGCAATGGCATTTGGCCGGCCTTCTGGATGCTCCCGACAGATTCTGTATATGGCGCATGGGCAGCCTCGGGCGAGATTGACATTATGGAAGCAAAAGGACGCTTGCCCGGCATGACCAGCGGTGCGATCCATTTTGGCGGGCAGTGGCCTGTGAACCGGTTTATCGCGGGCGACTACCACTTCCCTGAAGGGGATACCTTTGCCAATGACTATCATGTTTACAGCATGGTCTGGGAGGAAGATAATTTCAAATGGTATGTGAATGGCGAGTTCTTCTTCAAAATCTCCAGAGACCAATGGTACTCCGTAGCAGCACCGAATAATCCGAATGCGCCATTTGACCAGCCGTTCTACCTCATTATGAATCTGGCTGTCGGCGGGTACTTTGACGGCGGGCTGTCCCCGGACCCTTCAGATATCCCTGCAACGATGCAAGTGGATTACGTGCGGGTATATAAAGAAGGCGGCAATAATAATCCTTCTAATGTGCCCGTTACTGGTGTGACGTTGAATCAGGGTGCTGCACAGGTGGAAGTTGGCAAGGATGTGCAGTTAAGCGCTACTGTTGCCCCTTCAAATGCAACGAATAAGCAGGTTAACTGGGCAGTGTCCGGTTCCGGTGTTGCTTCTGTCAATCAGGCCGGCAAGGTGACGGGGCTGGCTCCGGGCACGGCGACAGTGACAGCTACAACAGCAGACGGCAATAAAGTCGCAAGCAGCACCATTACAGTTGTGCCGCAGGCATCCACCGTGATCACCATCGGCGATGCGGTGCGCGGCTTGAAGAAAACAGGCAATAACATACAGTTCTACGTCAATGGCGCGACTTTTGCGGATGTACATTATAAGCTGAATAATGGTCCGCAGCAGAACGTAGCCATGAATGCAGCAGGGAACGGCAACTACACCCACCCTGTAAATAATCTGCAGCACGGCGATACTCTGGAGTATTTCTTCACCTATAATCCGGGGCAAGGAGCACTGGATACCCCGTGGTTCACGTATGTTCATGGGGTGACGCAAGGAACAATAGAGTAGGGCAGGGAGATTTTTCATATGCGTTACCAAGGCCAAGCGGCTTCATCATGACCGTGTTACTTAAATACAAAGGAGAACGGCCTCTGTGCCGTCCTCCTTTGCTGCTTAGACAGCATATGCTGCAGGTCTGATGGCAGCTTTGAAGGATTACGCTAAGAACCTGCTAATATAGGAGATTAAAAGACCAGGATATCATAGATGCCTTTTAATGTGCTGTAGAGCGTGTTATTGCTTAACCTAATGTCGGATTGAATACCCGCCTCTATCAATCCCTCCGCAAAAAACGGCACGAATAAGCTTCCGCTCTTGGATATTTGACCACCGATCACAATGCGGTCAGGCGCATAAGCACGGAGTGGGGGAGCCAGAATGTCGGCCATTCGCCTGCCGAATACCTCGAACAGCTCCGTTGACGCGCGATCACCGGCTTGGGCCATCCTTGCAAAATCGCGGACATCATGCCCTTCCTGTTTGATCCCCATTTCCGCGCCCAATTGCAGAATCCCTCTCTTGGAAATCCAATCGTCCGCAAGCTTGCCCTGATAAGGAACGTTATATAGCCAACCTTGATCCGGAATAAGATCGTGATTCTTGACCAATCTGCCATTTTCCAGGAAGCAGGAACCGAGTCCGGTGCCGATTGTCAGGCATACGGCCCTTTCACAGAAGCGGGCCTCGCCATAGCGGGCTTCCCCGAGCCCGAACAAAGCGGCGTCATTTTCGAATTTGATGTCGAATGAAGGAAGAAGCCGGGCCCCCAGTTCACTATTAGATTGGATGGCTTCCAACAATAACTTGCCTACAGGGAGTCCAAATAAAGACTCG
Organism: Paenibacillus pinihumi DSM 23905 = JCM 16419; assembly: GCF_000422505.1. GTDB lineage: Bacteria > Bacillota > Bacilli > Paenibacillales > Paenibacillaceae > Paenibacillus_D > Paenibacillus_D pinihumi. The sequence continues at coordinate 174,705 of NZ_KE383869.1, forward strand.
AACTTGCCAAGGCCCTTAATCCGGCTAATGCCGTTTGCGTAATCAAATGGACCGGGGAATGCTAGACCCAGCCCGCCTATTGGCAAAGGTTCTCCGCTTATCTTCTTGACGATATCGGCGGCAATTCCTGCGAAGTGAGTGATAATGTCTTCTGCGCTCTGTTCTGCCCGTGACTCGTATTGTGCGACCGTCTCATCGACAATTGATCCGCCGATGACCGCTGCCGCCTTAATTTGCGTCCCTCCGACATCAAAAGCGAGTATGATCTTCCGATCCATTTCATCCGCTCTCCTTAAGGTCTGACATAAGCTTTGATGATTCCGACCGTTTTGCCCTCACTAGGGCCGCTGGGCCTTATGGTATAGGCTTCCACAGAAGCCGGGATGATGAACGTTTCCGCGAATCGCACAACGAACTGTTCGAATGATCCGGTTGGGCTTTCGATTGTGGCCTCTTCGCCTTCAACCAAATTCAACATTTGAACGCTGCCGTTGCCCTCATGCATGACCGGGGCCGAGAACCAGAAACGATGGGTTTCAATGAATTGAAGCGCATGCATTCCCGTACGCTCTTGCTTCCAATCTTCTCCTTCCGCAACGGTTGTTACACGGTTTACGCATTCCGAGGTTGTCCAATCCGTCTTACGGTCCCATTGAATGACTTTGCTTCCATGTTCCACATGAATCGGTCGGGGTTTTCCGTCCAGCCCAAGCCGATCCCAATCCCACAGCTTAAAGGTGAAAATATAAGGGGTCGCACTAATCTCCAGCACCATGCAGCCTGTTGCCGAGCAATGAACCGTTCCGGCAGGAATGAGGAAATGATCATGCTTGGCGGCAGGATACACGTTGACGTACTTTTCGGCCGGGAACGTGAAGTCTCCCTCTTGTGCTTTGTGCAAATCGGCCACCATTGCTTCCGGCTCAACGCCATCCTTTAAACCCAAATACACGACTGCTCCCGGTTCTGCGTCGAGAATATAATAGCTTTCGTCTTGCGTGTACGTCATGCCGAAAAACTCGCGAATATATTCGGTTGTGGGATGGACTTGCAGGCTAAGGTTTTGTCCGCCGACCGTATCCAGAAAATCGAAGCGGATCGGAAATTCCGCGCCGAATCGGGAATAGACTCTATCGCCGAGCAGCTTGACCGATTCGAAAAAGACGAGATTGAGAGCAGGCAGCTCCAATCTGACATCCCCGTACTGAAAATAGAGGCTGTTCTCTTCCGGAACCCCATCGAAGCCCCAGGCATAAGGCTGTTCCTTTTTCGGCAGTTCGATATTGGCTTCCAGCCATGTTCCGCCCCATACGCCGGGATCGAAATAGGGTACAAGCCGGAACGGTTGGCTCGCAGTTTGGGCAAAGCCGGCGAACAGTGCTTGCCGTGTGACCATCTTCGGCTCATCTTTCACATTCGTGTCCAAATAAAAGTCGATTCGGCCCAGCAATGACTTTTTCAACCGGTCCGCCATCCGCCACTCGAAGAAAAAGCCGCGTTTATACAGACGCAGAATATCGTTCTCAATCCGGTTCATTCGCCAGTTGCCAATCTCTTTCGCCCGATAGCGTTGTTGGATTTCCCAGCGGGCCAAGTCGGCATAGACGATAATGTCACCATTGGTGATCAGCGACGCACCGAATCCGATTACAATCGTTATCCCGTCTTTGGCAGTGTCCAACAGGCGGCGGACCCCGTCTATCTTGTCCGAATCATAGAATTCGTCGATTCTAAACGGTGCCATGTATCCGAATACCCTGTCATCGGTCATGTAGCGTTCTACGATACGATCCACTTCAGAAGGTTCCATTGCCGCGTCTTCCGAGCGAACCACCAAGGCCGGAGCGAGCGATGCGACCAGACCCGAGATGATTTCTTCCTGCCTCACTCCCGGATAACATTCGACTACGATAATGGTCTTTCGTTGGTTTTTATTCGCCACGGCCGCTTGAATTACAGAAGCGATCGCCTCATAACCTGCCCACGCCTCGTTCTCCTTGTTTTTAATCCGTGTATACGGATGCTTGTTGTATAACTTGCGCATATAACTAACAAACTCCTTATCATGTTTTAACACAATATAACATAATATTTCACAAATAAACACCCATTAACGTTAAAAATAAACTGATCTTAAGAAATTAACGTCTCTCAAAAGGTCTCCTTACAACAAAATCTGCTTACCACCATGAAAGGCTATTTTGTCGGCGATGATCATTTGTGTTAAAATGAGTGAAAAAATTGAGGTGCGGTTATGCTCCCTTTGCAAAGAAAACAGGCGATTTTAAACTATTTATCGCAACATGGCGCCGCGACTATGAAAGAATTGAGCGACCATTTCGGCGTATCGGAAATGACGGTCAGACGCGACCTGATCGCACTGGAACAAGAAGACCACGTGCAGCGATCGCATGGAGGCGCGGTCTATCTCGGTGCATCGCCGGTGCCCGGAGAGCCCGATTCGGCCTCCAAGCAGGCGCGCAATCGCGATGTAAAAGAACGGCTGGCTGCGTATTCTGCGAAAATGTTCGTGCGGGAAGGGGATGTGCTGATTCTGGAGAACGGAACAACCGTGTCCCGTATGGCAGAATTTTTGGACGACTATTCCGAATTGAACCTGCTAACCAACGGACTGGATACGTTGAACCTGTTCCGGCCGCTGGTGACGGAAAGGCGGTCCATGATTTGCTGTGGCGGCATGCTGCGCGAAGTGTCGGGTACTTTCGTTGGCCCGCTGGCAGAGCAATTTTTTGCGAGCTACAATGCCGATACGCTGTTTATCTCTGCATTGGGCTTCACCCCGGAATATGGTTTTACCGACCCTAATCTGTTGGATACCCAGGTGAAGAAAGCGATGATTCAGGCGGCCAAAAAAGTGGTTATGATCCTCGACTCTTCCAAAATGGGCAGCAGTTATTTCACGATGGTAGCGAATTTGTCTGATATTGACATCCTCGTTACCGATTCGGGCATACAAGCTGCCGATCAAACGGTTATTGAAAATAGTGGAGTCGAGCTGCATATCGTACCGGTCTCCTAACAACTCTACAGTTCGTTTTTCTAATCTTCCCCACGTTCTCGAAGTAAAAATGACTCACGACCACATCAAAGGTTGTGAGTCATTTTTATTGCATTCAAATCTGCATCAACTTCTGTATTAAACATTATTGTTTAAGTGACACAAATAAACTTTTTATTGACACAGAAATTTGTTTATTATACCATCTGTCTTACCGAATCGGGTTTAAAGCGCTTTCTTTAGTGAATGGTAATCGTTTATGTTCTAGTGGGGAGTGGAGCGGGTGGCAAATCTGCGTAATTTTTTGGGTAAATCATGGAATCAGCGATACTTATTTTTAATGGTATTGCCAGGCTTTCTGATTGTGTTGGTGTTCAGTTATTTTCCGATGTACGGCATACAAATTGCATTCAAAAAATACAGTGCGGCACGAGGGATATGGGAAAGCAATTGGGTGGGTCTTAAATACTTTATTATGTTTTTTAATGACCCGACAGCGCTGAGGGTTCTTAAGAACACGCTGTTGCTGGGGATCTATTCCCTGTTATGGGGGTTTCCCGCTCCGATTATACTGGCTTTGCTGTTTAACGAAATCAAAAACTCTGTTTTCAAAAAGTTGGTTCAGACGATTTCCTATTTGCCTCACTTTATATCCACTGTGATCATCATAGGAATTATTAGGACATTTACTGAGAGGGAGGGACTATTTAACAAGATTGCCTCGTTTTTTGGTGTCGATCCTATCGTTTTTCTCTCGGAACCAAGCTGGTTCAGGACTATATTTATCAGTTCAAATATATGGCAGGGAATCGGATTTGGAACCATCCTGTACTTGGCTGCATTAAGCAGTATTAATCCTGCCTTATATGATGCTGCTAATATTGATGGAGCAAGCCGTTGGAGAAAAGTGCTGCATATCAATTGGCCTCATATTAAATCGACGACAATTATATTACTGATTTTTTCTGTAAGCGGCATATTGGGTACGGACTTTCAAAAGGTGCTGTTATTGTACAGTCCGGACACGTACGAAGTCGCCGATGTAATCGGTACGTTTCTATACCGTGAAGGCATTATAGGAGCAAGGTTTGAATATACGACGGCAATTGGACTCTTCCAATCAGTAGTTGCTTTTATATTGCTTGTTGCGGCCAATATGATAAGCCGAAAAGTTTCAGACACCAGTCTTTGGTAGGGGGAATTGCGGGATGGTTGGCAAAGAGGGTATCGGTTCAAGAATATTTGACCTTGTAAATACATGTATGATGCTGCTTTTGTGTGTCGTTATGCTTTATCCGTTCTTAAACGTAATCGCGATATCTTTAAGCAGTTCCGAACATATCCTTCGGGGCGATATTACGATTTTTCCAAAAGGATTTAATATCAACGGGTATAGTTACATATTTAAAGACCCGTTTTTATATTCGGGGTATCTGCACTCGATCATCTATGCGGCAGGATCGACATTTTGTATGTTGGCCTTTACTTCGCTCATGGCGTATCCGTTAACCATTAATGACTTTGTTGCGAAAAAGTTTTTTGCGATTTTCCTGGTCATCACGATGTTCTTTAGTGGCGGCATGATTCCATCGTATTTGCTTATGCGCAGCCTTAACCTGCTTGATACATACTGGGTCATGATTATCCCGGGATGTATTTCCGCCTTCAATGTATTGTTGTTCCGGTCGTTTTATCAATCTATACCGACCGACTTGCGTGAATCCGCTGTTATTGACGGCGCCAACGACGTTCAAATTCTGTTTAGAATTTTTTTGCCGCTTTCAAAACCGTTATTGGCGACTTTTGCGTTGTTTGGGATTGTCGGGAGTTGGAACGGATGGTTTGAGGCACTGGTCTATCTCAATGACGAGAGCAAATATCCGCTGCAATTAATCCTCAGAAAATATCTATTTACGCTGTCCTTTGAAGCCGGTTCCGGCTCGGCAGCCATGCAAGCGATGCTTTCGCAAATGAAGATGGATCCGAAAAATATTCAAATGGCAATTGTGGTCATTGTAATGTTTCCAATCATGTTAATCTATCCGTTTCTCCAAAAATATTTTGTAAAAGGCGTCATGATAGGGGCAGTTAAAGGTTAGTTTAAAGGCATTTCACATATGGATAGTGACTAAAGGGGAGTCCCTGCAATAAGCATAGAAGGGGCAATCAAAGATGAAATTTGATAATGGAGAGGTAAATATGAGACAACATAATCGGTTCTTTTCATTTATGCTTGCGATATTGTTGGTGTCGGGAACAATCCTGGCGGGTTGCAGCTCTGACACAAATTCTGAGGCAAATATGAGCGATTCAGGCGACACCCTAAGTTTCTCCGTTACGTTGCCTTCATTCGGCAAGAAAATCGAGGATTCCATGGTGCAAAAAGAATGGGTAGCCCAAATGGAGTCCCTGACGGGCAAAAAGCTTGATATTAAATTTAATTATATCCCTATAAGCGAATACAGCGATAAGTCGAAGCTTTTGCTCGCAAGCGGCAATTTTACGGATCTGTTATTAATCATGGATAAAGACCTGTTTAATCGTTATGAAGCAGAGGGCATGTTTATGGATCTTAGTCCATATAAAGATCTCCTGCCTAATTACATGAATTTGGTTAGCCAGGCGACAAACGGCGAAACCAAAGCAATTAGATCCGACGGTGAATTTTATGGATTATGGAATATCAACTTGCCAAGACAAGCCAAAGACAAGGGCATGGGAGTATATACTCCGGCAACTTACCGGTACGATATTATGGAGCAGAATGGGATTCAGATTCCAAATACGATAGACGAGCTGTACGAGGCTGCCAAAAAGCTGAAGGAACGGTATCCTCAATCGTTCCCGGTCAATACACTATGGAGTTCGTTTGATCCGCTCTTCCTTGCCCATCATAACGGAGGAGCCAAAATTTACTGGAACGGCGAGACATATGTATATGGCCCGATGGAAGAGTCGCATAAGGAAGCTCTGCAGTTTGCCAACAAACTGTATGCTGAGAAATTGCTGGACCCGGAAGTGTTCTCGGATAAGGATGATGCAGTCAAGAAGAAAATCGTGAACGGCACGAATTTTATATTGTTGCAAAGCTGGTTTAACTTTGCAGCAGAATGGAACCGTTCGGCAACAGGGGGAGAGAAATTTGTCATCTCGCTGTTTCCGGACAACCCGAAATACGGGAAAGCCTGGCAGAGTATCAATGATTTCAGCACTGTAGGTGTGGACCAGAATGCCGTGATGGTCGTCAACTCGAAGGCAAAGAATGCGAAAAATCTAATCGAGTTGATGGATTTGCAATACAAACCGGAAATCATCGAAATGGTGACATGGGGTATAGAGGGAACGACCTTTACAAGAAATGCCGACGGCAAACCTACTTTTGTTGATTCGATTAAAACGGCAGCCAACGCTTGGGAAGAAGGGGACAAATACGGCATGAGAGCAAGCAGCTCGTACCGCCCTGGATTACAAATGGCGATTGATACCATGGCATTCGTCGATTTTGCCCAGAACGACCTTGGATTTGTAAATGGCAATATCGTTGAAAAACCGTGGGAAACTGCATTCGCGGATATGCCTTTTCCGAATGAATATACACCTCCTATGGTGAACGAACCTTTCCTGGAGTTTACCGATGATGAACGGGAACAAATAACTGCGGTTATGTCACCGGTTAACACGTTCGTAGCCGAAATGCAAAACAAATTTATTAATGGTAAAGAGAGCTTCGACAACTGGGCAGAGTTCCAAGACAAAATTAAAAAGATGGGCGATATTGATAAAGTCCTTCAGATCTATGACGATGCTCTGAAAAGATATCAGGACAGGGTTAAGAAATAGCGCTATGAACGAGTCCGCATATCGGCTTAAGAAGACAACAATACATCAGTGATTGATTAATAATTCAGGGAAATAGGGTGAGTGCTCGTGTCTAAAATTAAAGAAATACTGATTCTCCATCATAGTCACTTGGATGTTGGCTATACACATTCCCAGCCTGTGCTGATTGAGATGCATAAGAAATATATTGATCAGGCGTTGGAGATGTGCGAATTGACCGAAGATTGGGCGGAGGAAAATAAATTCCGCTGGACGTGTGAAGCCAGTTATCCGGTACTTCGCTGGCTGGACACAGCAAGCGGGCAGCAGATACAGAAATTTCGCCAGTTCTTGCAGAACGGACAAATGAGCATTACTGCTTCGTTCTTGCATTCGACCCCGCTTGTGACAGCTGAGCAGCTTGCACGAATGCTCCAGCCGGTCAAGGAGATACGCAGCCGCTTAGGCTATGAGATCAAGACAGCCATCCATCATGATGTGAATGGGCAGCCCTGGCCTTATAGCCAACTTATGTTGGATGCAGGCGTGGAATTTTTCATTATGGGCATCAATGTTCATTTTGGGGGAATTCCATTGACGAGGCCGATGGCCTTTCATTGGGAAACGCCGGATCGGAGAAAGCTGCTGACTTTCAATGGCGAGCATTATTCACTTTTCAGCCAAATCTGTAATGTGAATGCCCTGGATACGAATATAATGGCCGAGGGACTTGCCCGGTATTTGGAGAAAATCGACGCGAACCCGGACTATCCCTTTGATTTTGTATACCTGACCGCAACGAACTTGCCGCTTTATGACAATGGTCCTCCTGACCGGGAGTTGGCCGGGGTAATCAAGAGATGGAACGGGGAAAACCGGGAACAGAAGATATCGTTTGTAACGCCGGAGCAATTATATGCGAGGGTCAAAAAGCATGAGGAGAACTTGCCTGTTCATTCGGGTGATTGGACGGATTATTGGAATTTTGGTTCGGGCAGCTCGGCTAAGGAGACCAAGCTGAACCGCCGTACGAAGCAAGGAATGAAGACAGCGGAGCTCTTAAATGCTTTTCAGAGAGAGTATGACCCGTCCTATGTTCAAATTGAGAAGCAAGCCTGGGAACAAATTCATTTATATGATGAACACACATGGGGGACTTTCAATTCCGTCACCGAGCCGGACCATTTGAATGTGGAAATCCAGTGGATGCATAAAGCACACTATGCCTATTTGGCAAACAGCTTGACCGGTTATTTGCTGGGCGTACAGATGGAGAAAATAGCAAGTAATCCGCTGCAATCGGACGAGCCCGAAGGAATTCTGGTACTGAATTCATCTTCAGTTCCTGTAACACATGATATTCGTATTCCTTCAAGTTTTACTGCGCGAGGCAGACATCTTAGTGCCGATCGAAGCCGTCAGATACTGATGAATACGGAAACGGACCATTCAGCAACAAGCTATGGAATTATTGAACTGCCCCCGTTCAGTTGGCGGAAGATTCCATTGAACAGGCTGCAAGAGGCAGCGATGTCAGAGGATATAACCATCGGGCAGGGCGCCATTTACGGTCTTGATGATGTGTCTCCTGCCGGTTTCCGCCAAGTTCAATCCATGACAGAAGCTTTATCACGCGCCCAAGATATTACCGTAGATGCAGGGAGCATAGAAACCCCCTTTCATAAGTGCTCCTTCGACCCTTCAACAGGAAGAATTTTGAGTCTGTACGATAAGAAGGCGGATTGGGAGGTGCTGGATGTATCCAGTCCCTGGAGTCTATTCCAATATGTGCAGGAGACGATTGATCCAACCTGCCAGCGTAATCATCGCAGCACCATTTTTCCAAGGGATTTGGAGAAGGGGAACAACAGCATCAGCGTATGGAATCATAATTGGAGCGCCAGAAGGCTAACGCATACTGGAATAAAGTCATGCCACGTCGAGCGTAGTGCGCATTCGGCCACACTGGTTCTTCAATTCGAAGCACCCGGTGTAGAGGATCTGGAGCAGAGGTTTACATTCTTTAGCCATCGCGCAGATATTGAAATGAAAGCCTCCTATTACAAACAGGACATTACAACACCGGAAGGAACTTATTTCGCGATTCCGTTAAACTTGAAACAATGGCGATGCCATTACGATACGGCCGGACAATTCGTCGAATTGGACGCCGGGCAGCTGCCGGGAGTGTGCAGAGATTATATGACTGTAGACAAGAGTGTTTCGGTCTATGACGGCTCTCATGGGGCAACGCTTGTTTGTCCGGATGCACCGTTGGTTCAGGTAGGGAATTTTAACTTCGGCAAGGAGCAAAAAAGGATCACAAGGGATTCCAACCCGCTTCTATTGGCTTGGCCAATGAATAATTATTGGGATACCAATTTCCGGGCGCGTCAACCCGGATTTGCTTCTTTCACTTATACGCTGACTACTTTTTCTCAATTTGACCCTGTGATTACAATGCAAGCTGCTGTTGAGGCTGTATCGCCAGTTGTCACTGTCCCTGTTATTGACTGCAAGAAGGAGGAGGCCGGACAGTTTATACAGATCACCGGCAACGGGGTTCAGGTCTTTGATGTCAAGCCGGCCGAGGAAGAGGCAGGAATTATACTGCGTCTGGGCAATTGTACAGATGAGCATGTGGATGTCCGGCTTCATTTTCCGGAAAGACGCATTAAAGCCGCATACAAGACGAATGTTCTGGAGGAAATACAAACGGAAATATCTTGTATTCATAACGACACGATTGAGTTCGGTCTTGAGGCGAAGCAAATGCTGCATCTTCTTGTAGTTTTTGAAGGCTGATGAACCGGATTCGATCCGGGTTAACAAAGAAACCTCTCCTTCTGGCAACTGGCTGGGCGGTCCCTCCATTTTGCCGGGGAAAGGTTTCTTTTTGTTTTACAAATTAGGAAAATTGACGCACCGGGCAGCCCTATTGGAACTGCCCTTTTGAATGTGAGACAATATATAGATAGAGTTTCGGAGGTATAAAGGTGCAGGGAGGGGTAAAATCAATGTATGAGCGTTTAGAAGAAAAACTGAAGACGACCTCGGCTTTAAAATGGTTTCCTAACCATGGGGCGGAAGAGAGCTGGATCACGGAAGTGGAGGAGGAGCTGCGCCTTCATACAGATGGTGGCTGGTTCATTACGGAAATGCCCGGCTGAGCGGCGGAGAAATTCTGACGGTCGGTTCGCCGGAACACAGAGACTATGACGACAGCGACATTCTCTATATACACAGGTTGAATTTGGCCGAGGATTGGTGGGTAAGCCGGTATCCGGGCAGACTGGAGTTGTTCTCTCCGGACAGTGATGAGCTTTATCATTTTGACACGACCGCAAGAGATGAACAGGGTGAATTTCCGATTTTGCTTCATGATCTTATGAATGATATCACCGAAACGTATGCTACGACGTTTGCAGAGTTTTTGGAACGGTTGATCGATGAGCGTTCGTAATGAAAAAGGGCAAAAGACGCATCACCACGTCTTTTGCCCTTTCTTGTTATTGTTTTACAGCGATATCAATTCCCGCGAAAGCTTATTCAGCCGCTCGCAGCCGTTCTCCGTAACGAGCACCATATCCTCGATCATAATCGAGCCTATGCCGTAACCGTAGTATGGTGTCTCCAGACAGATAACCATGCCCGGACGGAAGATCGTCTCCTCGGACGGGCTGAGAAACGGGGCTTCCTCTGCTGCCAGGCTCAGGCCCGCGCTGTGCCCCAGATGTCCACGGTTGTAATTCGGGAGGCCGGAACGGCGGATCACCGGCATCACCTCGTCAAAGGCATGCTTCATCGGCATTCCAGGCTCAATCAGCTCCAGCAGCCGGTCGTGTCCGGTCCGGAGTGCGCTGTAGATGCGCTTCACCGTATCTGACGGGGTACCAAGCACAAAGGTGCGTGCAATGTCTGAACCATACCCGGCTACATCAACGCCCACATCGAATTTGACCAGATCACCCGGCTGGCCGGGACGCGTGTCGAAGATATGGGCAGGCGCAAAATGCGACCCGACCGAAATCATATGGAAGCGGGAATTCGAGCCGTCCGCATGGGTGAGCAGAGCGAGCCGGAAAGTATCAGCAATCTCGGCAGCCGAGCTGCCCGCCCGGATGTTCTTGATCGTCTCCGTAATGCCGATCTCCGCATATTCACAGCTCTTGCGAAGCTGTGCGATTTCCCAAGGTGTCTTGAGCGCGCGCAGCTCAGTCAGAACCGGACCTGCCTCCGTCAATTGAAGACCAGGAACGGCTTCGCGCAAAGCCTCTACAGCGGGGTAACGCATGGCATTCAGCTCCGCAGCGACCGTACCGCTGCTTATGCCATACTCGTTCAATACCTCCCCAAGCAGTCCGAACATCTCCTGCACCTGATGGTTCACAGGCCGGCGCCCCTCATACCGGTTTCCACGCAATCCGAGCGGATCATCGACATCGACCCAGGTCGGGTATGTGCGCAGCTCGCACCCGGGCAAATCCTCCGGTACACCTGCAGCTTCAAACTCATTCATAATGATGACCGTACGCCGGGACGGGTCCCGGAACATGACCGCCAGCGCGACCTCGCTCATGCGCAGCGTGTACATAAACGTGCTGGGGTGGCCGGACAGATAGTAGAAATTCTCGCAGCCTGACGCCACAATCGCTTCGACTTTCTCCTTCTCCATGATCGCGCGTGCGCGCTCCGTGACGTCCCTCAAATGCTCTGCTTTGTTGAGTAGCACCATTTCCACCCCTTCAATCTTCATTGTTACTCTGTTGCTGCATCGCCTTCAATTTGTCTCAAAAACCGGCGTGCCCGTTCAGTCTTCGTCTGGTCGAAAAATTGTTCCGGCGTTCCTTCTTCCTGAATCTTGCCGTCACTCATAAAGATTACCCGATTCGCGGCTTCCCGCGCAAACTTCATCTCATGGGTCACGACAACCATGGTCGTACCTTCCGCAGCTAGCTGCTTCATGACTGCCAGCACCTCGCCTGTCAATTCGGGGTCGAGTGCCGACGTCGGCTCATCGAACAACATCAGCTCCGGCTGCATGGCAAGTGCCCTTGCAATCGCAACCCGCTGCTGCTGGCCCCCGGACAGCCGGGAGGGATACTCGTTCTTCTTCTGCGACAGCCCTACCTTGGCGAGCAGGGATTCTCCAAGCTCAGCGGCCTGTGTCTGACTCATCTTCTTGACGATCATTGGGGCCATTGTGACGTTCTCCAAAGCGGTCATGTGCGGGAACAGGTTGAACGACTGGAACACCATTCCGGTTAACAGGCGGATTTGCTGGATGGCCTGCTTCTTGCTTGCAGCATTCTGTGAAGCGTCCCATGACGCATCTCCTATGCGAATCGAGCCTGTGTCCGGCACCTCCAGCCCGTTCAGGCAGCGCAGCAAGGTGCTTTTGCCGGAGCCGCTCGGACCGACCAGGACGACGATTTCACGGGATTGAATATGTAAATGAATGTCGCGGAACACAACCAGATCCCCGAAGCTTTTGCCAAGATTATTGACCTCGATCATGCAGTTCACACACCCTTAATAAGCTTTTGACAACCGGGCTTCGATACGGCCCAGAATATAAGTAAAGAACGTGCTCATGACCCAATACATGATAGCAATCGCAATATAAAACGGCATGGCGACATAATACTGTGCAATCAGCAGCTGTGCGGAGCGCAGCAGTTCGGTCACCGTTACGACGGACACGAGCGAGGTCTCCTTCAGTATGCCGACAAATGTGTTGCCCATCGGCGGAATGGCTACACGGGCCGCTTGCGGCAGCACCACCTGCCGCATCGTCTGCCAAGGCGTCAAGCCAAGCGACTGGGCGGCTTCCGTCTGTCCCTTGGGAACAGAAAGTATCGCGCCGCGGAACGTCTCGGACAAGTAGGCGCCGATGTTGACACTAAGTGCAATAAAGGCCGCTGTGAGCGGCCCGAGTGTAATTCCGAAGTCGGGTAATCCGAAATAGATAATGAAAATCTGTACCAGAATCGGGGTTCCACGAATGATGGACACGTAAACTTTGGCCAGATTGCTTATGAGCCAATTTCCCTTGAGACGGGCGATGGCGACGATCATGCCGATAATCAATCCGAAGAACATGGATACAACTGTGATCAGCAAGGTATAGTAGGCGCCCGTCAGCAGAAATTCGAAGTTCTGAAAAACCAGTTCCATGTCATGCATCCTCCCGGTTTAACGCTGGCTTAGATGTTCGGTTCTACGCCAAACCATTTTTGGAAAATCTCTTTGAATGTGCCGTCCGACTTCATTTCGTCCAGCGCTTTATTGATTGCCTCGACCAGCTCCGGATTGTTCTTGCGGACGGCGACGCCTGCGAAATCCTCTTTGATCGGCTCTCCGACGGCTTTGATCTTGAATTGGTTCTTCTCAATCAGCGGCTTGATGGCGAATACGTTGTTCACGGTCGCATCGATACGGCCTACATCCAGATCCTTCAGCGATGTGATGACATCGTTGTAGGTGGCGATTTCGAATGTGCCGACTTTTGGCATAGCGACGTCGCGCAGGTATTTCTCATCGTTCGTGCCAAGTCCGACACCGATCTTTTTGCCTTTGAAGTCTTCGATTTTCTGGATCGTCGTGTTGTCGCTCTTGACGATGACATTCACGGCATTTTTAATATACGGCTCCGAGAAGTCCATCGTTTTTTTGCGATCGTCGGTAATTGTAACCTGGCTGATAAGGGCATCATATTTATTCTTTTGCAGTCCCTCGATCAGACCGGAAAATTCACCGGTGATGAATTCGACTTCAACGCCCAGATGTTTGGCTACCGCCTTGGAAACGTCCGCATCGAAGCCGTCCACCTCGTGCTTGTCGTTCAGGAAGTTGTAGGGTGCATAGGTGCCCATGAGCCCGATTTTGATTTTGCCCGCTTTCTTGATTTTCTCCAGATCATTGGCAGTGGTATTCGTTCCGGATGGCGCCTGTCCGGGATTCGTGTCCGGGGCCGGCTTGCTGCCGCATGCCGCAAGTGCGATTGCCAGAATACTTAACACCGTAACAGATTTGAATAATTTGCTCAGGTTGATAGACATTTCAGTTGCCCTCCTTGGGTCTAAAGCAAAATGTTGTATAAAACTATCCGAGCAAGCCCCGGAATTCGAATTTGGCGGTTTCTTCGGCTATCGCCGCAGGCGAGTAGGGTGATTGATAATCCACGTCGTGCATCGGCCCGAACAGCCACTTGGACAGCACGCCTGAGATGAGGCAGACTAGAATGTTGGCCCGCAGCGCAAGATCTTCTGTTCTTGGCAGCATGTCCAGCTCCGTTGCCCGCTCGATGTTGCTTTTGAACGCCTCTTCAAAGGTGATCCAGGTTTGAGAAACGGCCTCGCGGACCGGTTGATCAGCGCCCTGGCCTTTCATGAGCAGCAGAGCCATTAAGTTCCGGTTCTGGTCGGCAAAAGCGAACAAGTCCGTAAGCAGCCGTGCAGATGAATTCACCATGTCGTCCAATGTGCCTGCATGCTTGCGGTAACCTTGCTGAATGACCTGGATCAGCTTGTCCTTGCCTTCTTCAATTAAATCCAGCGTGAGCTGTTCCTTGCTCTGAAAGTGCCAGTAGAATGTGCCTTGCGACACGCCTGCGGCCTTAACGACATCCGAAATCTTCGTGCCGTGATATCCCTTGCGGGCAAATAAGTCGAGCGCCGCGTTCATCAATTGCTGACGGCGGTCCTGATCTTGTTCTGATGTAGCAGACAGGTTCCATCACTCTCCCCACCTAACTGATTAGTCAGTCAATGTTAATTCCGATGGGTTTACTATATTTTAAAAGAGACCCTTCTGTCAAGTGCCAAAATACGACTGCTGTCGAACTTGGGAAGGTGGTGGTTTTAGCGTAACCTAAGGGAATCAAAATTATCCAATTGTTAGGCGGGATTGAGGCAGGATATTGTTGCAAGTCCTTTATTTCAACAAGTTCTTAATTAACCAGGGCTTGATCAAGGGAAGTACAGCTTGGGGCTGCATGGCCTTTGTATGGTCCATGTTGTCGCCGCGCATGATATGGACATCCCACCCGAATTGCTTCAATAGACCCTCGTTTTTTTCCAAGCGCCCGATAATATCGACTGTAACATCCCCAAAGTTCCGGCCATACACAATGCTGTCTTGTTCTCCGGCGAATGCGAGTTTGGGAAAAAGCAGTCTATCTTGAACTTTCGTATCGTCAAAGTCCATTAGGTTCTGATACATGGTGTAAAATTGCTTCGTTTGATTCGGGTCTATCGAGATCTTGGCGTTATCCCAATCGAATTCGTCAGGACTACGATGCGCTTCATAGTGGGAATTGTCATCAGAGGCAGAAGTCTGCTGATGCTGCATTGCCTGCTCATACGTCTTGGCGGTGACGGTCAACATTTCCTGATACGGGCCCTCATAAGGCGGGAACCCGCCCATAATCAAACTGTCCAGCCGCTTTGTCCGGATGGCCAGTTGCAAACCCGCAAGTGCCAGCCACGAGTAGCCATAATAACTAAACGTATTCACCTGCATCTCATCTGCGATGCGCAAAAAATCATGTGCAAGGTGCCCGGGTGTGAGCAGATCGGGCTGGGGATTGGCAAACAGATGGCCCTCATAATCAAAATGCAAAACCTGAAAGATGTCGGAGAGTCCTTCGACAAAATGCCGTCCGAGCTCCGGATCGACACCCCACATTTTGAGCGTTTCTGCTTCTTCACCAAATACCGGTTTTTTGGCTATTGGCAGCATAATGACCTTATTAGCAGGGTTTCCGGTAAGGCCCGCCTCTAATTTTGAGCCGTCATTTAAAGTTATAATTTTGTTCAATCTGATCACTCCCAACCTGATATACTACTAGCATATAACATGAATGCAATATTCCGGTTTTTCGGAAAGAAACAGCGGCAGCGCTATAGATATGAAGTTTTAAAATTAACGTAGCACTTGAGGGTTTGACTTTAAGATTGGGGAAGTGTGAGCATGCAGAACGTGTACACACCTGCACAAATTGCCGAGCAGCTGAATGTAAGTACCACAACGCTAAGGAGATACGAGGAGCAGGGATTAATTCCAGATGTGCCGAGAACGGCCGGACATCACAGAATATATAACCACGCACATCTTCAGGCATTTATCACGATTCGGTCGCTATTAATAGGCTATGACATCCCAGTAGCTTATGACGTCATGAGGAAAATCAATAGAGGCGATATTACGGATGCGCTCTGGCTGGTGAATTCGCAGTTGTGCCTGACGCAAGAAGAGAAGCACCGTGCAGAGGAAATAATGGGTATGATTCGGAGTGCGGATTTCGGCTATTACCGGAATGTGAAATTAAACTCGACGATGACGATTGGCCAAGCAGCTGAAATTGCCGGGGTCAACGCTTCTGCCATCCGCCATTGGGAAAAGGAGGGGCTGATTGCCTCCGAACGGGACGCGCAAAACGGCTATCGGATTTTTACGTTGCCGGAGCTGCGCAAGATACTGGTAATCAGCAGTTTAAGAAAGACGATCTACTATATTGAGAATTTGAAAGACCTGCTAAGTGAATTGGAATTCCATCGTTTTACGGAGGTAGACCGGTCGTTCCAGTATGCGCTTGAACGGCTGGACCAAAAACTGGTGGTGCAACTAAAAGGAATAGCCGAGCTGGTAAAGTATATCGGTTTATGCAAAGAGAATTTTTAAAAGAGATTAGCAGTTTTGCAAGGTAGGTTCTACGTCCTTACTATCTTAAGATTTCCTTAAGGATGCAACGGGGCAGGGAAACGTCCGTATGTAGGACTGTTCGGCAAATTTCCAGAGGAGGAAGAAATCGATGAAAAAGTACGTTGCTTCAGTTATGGCGCTGATGTTGTTGCTGACATCTGTGCCTGCATTCGCAGCAGGTTCCACGACAAAGGTCATCGTAAAGGTTAACGGCACTCAGGTTCAATTCTCCGACGCAGCGCCTCTTGAAAGAAAAGGCAGCCTGATGTTGCCGCTTCGCACGATTGCACAATATCTCCAAATTGGAATTACCTCAGATAAGAAAACAGAGCGCATCGTACTGGCCAAGTCGGGGCTTAACGTCTCCTTCAAGACAGGAGCCAAAGAGGCCAAAGTTGGCGGGGCTGTGGTGGCTTTCAGTCCTGCGGCAATATCGGTGAAAAACCGGGTATATGTACCGATATCATTTTTCGAGAACGTGCTTGGATTGACCACAAAGTATGACAAAGGAACGCATACGGTCTCCATTACGGCTCCAATTGCCCAGCCGGAGGAGATCGTCAAGGATGTCACTGCGCTGCTCCAGGCAGGCGAGTTCCAAAAGCTCATTGAGCGTTATTTTGACGATAATCTCAAACAGGCGCTCCCCGCAGACAAACTGGTTGAAGCGTGGAAGCAAGCTGCCGGAATAATCGGCCGCTATATCGAAGTGAGTCATATATTCCAAGAGAAGATCGATGAGCATATTATGCTGACGGAAGCCCGTCTCAAATTTGAGAAAACAAGCATTAGGCTGATTCTGCCGATGAACAGTACCGGTCAGCTTATTGGACTGGTAATCCAGCCGGTTACGATTGACGTGGAAAAGCCGCATACGGTCGTCGAGGAGGAATTGACGATAGGCAAAGGCACTGCGTACGAGCTTGGCGGCACGTTGACCCTGCCAAAGGGGGCAACAAGCCCTGTGCCGGCTATTGTGCTTGTTCATGGATCCGGGCCAAATGACCGTGATGAAACAGCATTCGGATTCAAGACCTTCCGTGATCTTGCCTATGGATTGGCCGGGCAGGGTATCGCTGTCCTGCGTTACGACAAGCGGACTTATGTATATGGCAGCAAATCGATCCCTGGAGATGCAGCCTATATTACCGTCAAGGAAGAAACCGTCGATGACGCCATACTGGCTGCGAGGCTGCTGAAAAGCGACAAGCGCATTGATCCGGACAACGTGTATATGGCAGGCCACAGTCTTGGCGGATTACTCGGACCGCGGATTGACGCCCAAGGCGGCGATTTTGCTGGCCTTGTTCTGATTGCGGGTTCGCCAAGACCATTGTGGGAAATTTTGTATGATCAATGGACCGAGGTGGTAAACGCAATGGATTCCAAAGACCCTGCGCGTGCAGCTACGGAAGCCTGGGTAAAGGCCGAATATGCCAGGGCCAAGACGCTTTCCAAGCTGTCGGATGAGGAGGCGGCCAATACAACCATCTTCCAATACCCTGCCATTTACTATAAGGAAATGGACAGCCACAGCGCCGGTCAGTATGCGGCGCAACTAACGAAGCCGGTCTTGGTGCTGCAAGGAGAGAACGACTTCCAAGTCTACGCGGATAAGGATTATGTCCGCTGGCAGGAGCTGTTCAAGGGCAAATCCAATGCGACCTTCAAGCTGTATCCGAACATGAATCACTTCCTTACGGAATACGACGGTCCAGGCGCAGGTACTGTCCAGGAATACTGGATTCCGGGCCTTGTCTCGCAGAAGCTGATTGACGATTTGGCAAGCTGGATTCTGAAAAAAAGCAAACGCTAGTTTTGGCTTAAAAAGAAGATGAGATGCAAAGGCTAAGGCTGTCTGCGAGGTAGTTGTTATGACTACTTGGGGGCAGTCTCTTTTTTGCTCCCGAAAGCGCGGGTGCCGTTTACCAGTATTACAGAACCGGTTGCCGTCACAACCGACCAATATTTCAAAATCTGGCAAGCATACTCTGATCTGGTTGGTGACATTGCTACCGGGATCATCAGGCTTGCAACCATTTTTGAGACGGCACATGACCCGCTGCCCGTTATGGCACCTATCATGCTCGTTGTATAATCGAATTAAACTGGCTGCATAGCGATGAAAAAGCAATAGCCCTCTCAGCAGCTTTGGGGGAAGAACTTTGTTCAGAAAAAAGCTTAGCTAAGGCAAACAATATTCCTCAAGGGCGGCAACAAGTGAAGAAGGAAGGTCGATTTCAATTTCATCCTCCGTGCAGCTGCCTCCGGGGATATGAATACCTTTGGAGGACAATCGTTCGATCTGTGACGCCAATCGAGCGGAAAAACCTGGAGCGAGCAGTTCAGGATTCAGGGCCACAATGAACAGGCCAGCACCAGGCGAATCACTCCCGTCCTCGAAGGATGGAGCATCCAGTGACCAGTTCCCGCCTGTCGTACCTGCGGCGAGTACTTCAACCATGAGTGCGATATTAGCTCCACGAGTACCGCCAAAAGCAAGTAAAGCACCTTTGATCGCTTCACGCGAATCCATTGTGGCTTGTCCCTTCCTATCAATTGCCCAGCCTTCGGGGATCATCTCCCCCTGCTCTGCCGCTTGCCGAATATTGACAAACGCCGTGGCGCTGGATGCCTGGTCGATAACCAAGGGTGCCCTGTTGTCGACGGGCGCGGCAAATGCCAGCGGGTTAGTGCCGTAAACAGCTTCGCTGCTCTGTCCCGCAGCCAGTAAAGCACATCCATTGGTCGCAGCCAGCGCTACCAGACCTTTACGGGCAAGCCGCCTTACGTAATAGCCCAACTCTCCAGCCGTATAGCTGTTCTTTAACGTAAATATAGTGACGCCATAAACGCTTGCCCGGGTATGCAATTCCTCAAATGCACGATCAAAACCAAGTTGGGCGATACCGCCCTTAGCGTCGACTTGAATGAGCGCAGGGGTTGGAAAGGAGAGTGCAGGTTCTTCTGTGCTTGCAATGCGGCCACACAAAAAGCCGTCCAAATAGTCGGGAAGATGAGCAAATCCAACCGATCTCCGACCGGAACATTCTGCAGCTACAGTTGCTTCAGCAAGAGAGGTTGCCGCCGCTTTGCTTGCGCCAGCGGCAATACATACGCGAACAGCCAACTCTTTTGCGCTCTTGAGATCATATCGCATGGGCTATTATCCTGATATCCGAGTGAATTGGATTGATTCCTTTTATATTTTTTGAAGTATGATTTTCAGTTAGCATTTCGTCACGCTCCCCGTTGAATTTCCTTTTACATATATGTAAATACAATTTTTTATAATTATATCATAGAACTACCTTAGCCCAGACAAGTCATGGTTAGCCAATCCCGCTATTTGTTTGACAAGATTTATCCTGAAATTCATGCAAATCCAAATTGTTTATGGCAAAATAGAATAAAACTGGACGGGATGTGAATCGAACTGTGAAAACAATAGGTCTTATAGGCGGAATGAGCTGGGAGTCATCGATGCTTTATTACCAGATCATCAATGAGCGGGTAAAAGAGAAGAAAGGCGGGCATCACTCCGCAAAGAGCTTGATGTATTCCGTGGATTTTCAGGAAATTAAAAAATTGCAGCACCAGGGAAATTGGGGCGAGGCTGCCAGGTTCATGACAGAAGCAGCCCGGAAGCTTGAAGCAGGCGGAGCCGATCTTATCGTCATATGCACGAATACGATGCACAAGATGGCGGCGGAAGTGAGGAATTCCGTATCGATTCCGCTGCTTCACATCGCCGACGCAACGGCAAATAAAATTGCTGCGGACAATATAAAAAAGGTCGCTTTGCTCGGGACAGCGTTTACGATGGAGCAGGAATTTTACAAGGGCAGGCTTGTTGAGCAGTTCGGGCTTGAGGTTGCCGTTCCGGATGAAGCTGACCGGGAAGTCGTTCACGATATCATTTATCAAGAGCTATGTCTTGGAATTGTTAGTGAGAACTCAAAGCAAAAGTATCTGGATATCATTGAGAGGCTTGCCTTGCAGGGAGCGGAGGCTGTCATTTTGGGATGTACGGAAATTACAATGCTCATCTCGCAGGAAGATTGCAGTATCCCGGTGTATGATACAACAAGAATTCATGCCGAAGCTGCCGTTGATTTTGCGCTAGGGGACAAGGAGTAATTTTTGAATTGAGACATGCAAAATAAATTAAGGGTTGCAAATAAAAAAGGAATTGTTTATTATGGACATAACGGATCTATAATTAAAGTGATATTGAATGGAGGGAGGAAACCATGCAATTTTCTAAAAGCACAGATTACGCTCTGCATGCTTTGGTTCATTTGGGCCACTCGGAACGGCGCCATAATGTTGGGATTAAGCAGTTATCCGGGGCACTTGGTGTTTCTGAAAGCTATTTATCCAAGATTATGTCCAAGCTTAGGCAGGATGGCATCGTGCGGGCAGTGCCCGGGGTGAACGGCGGTTATGAACTCGCACGACCGGCTGAACAGATCTCATTTCTGGATATCATTGAGGTGATTGAAGGAAGACAGCGGATGTTCGAATGCTCAAATTCCAGCTCACAGCAGCACCTGTTGCTCACGGAAGCGGAGATTGCTGAGCAGGAAAGCCCCAAAAGAGAAGGTTGCCTGATTGAGAAGGTCATGGATGGCGCGGAACAGCATCTGCGTCAATACTTGAAGGGGCACACGATTCAAACCATACTGGATGAATCCAGGAAACGCTGCACACATGACACAAACAAGAAGTGATACACTTCTTGTACTTTAATTATGGATATAATAGATCCACGGAGGTAATTATGAGAAATTCGAAAAAGATCGATGTTGTTATTGTAGGCGGCGGTCCGGCAGGCTTGAGCGCGGCCCTTGTACTGGGGAGAGCCCGGAAAAACGTAATCGTAATTGACGAGGGCCGTCCACGCAATGCTGTGACTGGAGAGGCCCATGGATTTCTGACCCGTGATGGAGTAAGTCCCGGCGAATTCCGGCGCGTAGCCAAAGAACAAATTGAAGCTTATCCTTCAGTCTCATTTTTGGCGGATACTGCGGTCTCGATTACGGGATCAGATGGCCATTTTCAAATTGCGACTGCTCAAGGGAGCAGTATTGAAAGCAAGAAGGTGCTGTTAGCTGTCGGCATGAAGGACCGCCCGCTGGATATCCCCGGCCTGGCAGAGGTTTACGGGGAAAGCGCATTTGTCTGTCCGTATTGTGATGGATGGGAATTAAGAGATCAACCGCTTGTCATCATTAACAAGGGTGCTGAACTGATGCATTTTGCCCCGTTAATATCCGGATGGACGGATCGTTTTACGATCTGTACGAACGGCCCTGATGAGCTGTCGGACACGGAGCGCGAGGTGCTGCGGCGAAAGGTGCAACTATACGAATCGCCGATTCATCATATCGACTCTGAAGATGGAATTGTGCGGGAAGTCGTGTTGGAGGATGGAACGGTGATTCCATGCAGAGGAATCTTTTTCAAGCCGGATCTGGTTATGGGATCAGCCTTGCCCCGGGACATCGGATGCGAGATCGCAGAAACGGGCAATGTGGTTGTGGATATTTTGGGTAAAACAAGTGTTCCGGGCGTCTACAGCGCCGGAGATATGGCATCGCGGGTTTATCAGTCCATTGTTGCCGCCTCTAACGGTTCAGTAGCCGCAGCAGCCGTTAACAATGAATTGAATGCCGAGGCATGGGGTGAAATGAATGAACATATCTGATACAAATACAGCCTCATCATCGATTGATTTGAGCAGCCTCAAACGCGGTCCGATCATGTTGGCCATTATTGTAGGCACGTTCGTAGCCGCTTTGAATGAGACGTTAATGGGCAACGCCCTTCCTGAACTTATGAGAACGTTCGGCTTACCCGCGCCGACGGTTCAGTGGCTGGCTACCGCTTATATGCTTGTTGTCGGTGTGCTTGTCCCTATTACGGCAGTATTGCAGCAGTGGTTCACAACCCGTCAAATGTTCTTGTCGGCGATGAGCCTGTTCCTGGCCGGAACACTGACTTCGGCGATGGCGCCTGAATTCACCGTGCTGCTGGTTGGGCGAATTATCCAGGCGATGGGCACAGGCATCATGCTGCCGCTTGCAATCAACACGATTATGGTCATGTTCCCGCCGGAAAAACGGGGAGGCGCAATGGGAATGTTCGGGCTTGTCATCATGTTCGCGCCTGCAATCGGTCCGACACTGTCGGGACTGATTGTGGATGGTCTGTCGTGGCGCTGGCTGTTCCTTCTCGTGCTGCCATTTGCACTGCTCGCTATTATTATCGGCGCTGTCTTCCTGAAGAACGTGTCGGACGTTACAAAACCGCGAATAGATTTGTTATCCATCGGATTGTCGACGATCGGCTTTGGTGGAATCGTCTATGGGTTCAGCAGTGCTGGTGAGCACGGCTGGTCGAAGCCGGTCGTGATCTGGATGATCGCCGCAGGTGGTGTCGGCTTGCTGCTGTTTGCCTGGAGGCAGTTACTATTAAAACAGCCAGTCATGGATTTAAGGGTATTTCGTTATCCGACATTTGCGCTCGTCACCGTGCTGCAGTTCGTGCTTCTGATGACATTTTTCTCGTCAGCGATCATGCTTCCGATGTTTATGCAGGGCGTACTTATGATTACGGCGTTCCAGTCCGGCTTGATTCTCCTTCCTGGCGGTATCTTGAACGGGTTTATGGCTCCGGTCTCAGGCAAATTGTTCGATAAATTTGGACCGCGTGTGCTTGTCATCCCCGGCCTTGCAATAGCTGTTGTCGCACTATGGTTGTTAACCCAGTTTAACAGCACGACCAGCCTGGGCGTCCTTGTCGCCGTGCATATTACGCTGATGGTCGGTGTTGCGCTGGTGATGATGCCTGCACAGACAGCCGCTCTTAACCAGCTTCCGAGACCTCTGCTCCCTCATGGGACAGCAATTCTGAACACGCTGCAGCAGGTAGCCGGAGCGATTGGTACCGCCCTGTACATCAGTATCATGTCGGGCGGACAGAAGAAATATTTGAGTGGCTCAAGTGATCCGCAGTCTCCTGTGGAAATAGCCAACGGGCTGGGGGCCGGCATCAATCAGGCGTTCTGGCTTGGCGTTGTTATCGCGGTTGTCGCGCTCATTCTCGGTCTGTTCATCCGGAATTCAAAATCTGCAGACAAAGAAGTTAAAGCCTCGGCATAAAGGGTTGTTTACCGGGCAGACCATTAAATCATAGTGAAAGAGAGGAATGACCATGAACGATTTTTTTAATGCTGCGGTTTGGGAACAAGCCTGGAATGACCATGGCGAGGCCGTTTTACAGAAGATGAAAAAGGATGGCATCTCGCCAGCCAACGCTTTTGATCTTAAAGCCAAAACGTTCAACGGGCAATCGTTTAGCGAAGAGGGGAAAAAAAGGAGTGCGCGCATCCTGAACTGGATTGAAGGGCAAGGGGTTCAATTCGATGACGCTTCCGTACTGGATGTTGGCGCCGCCTCCGGTGTTTTTACGGTCCCGCTGGCAGAGCGGGGCGCCCGCGTAACTGCGGTAGAGTCTTCACAGCCTCTGGTGGAGCTGCTTGAGGAAAATACGGCTAAATTTAGGGAAAACAAAGTGCAAATCGTACCGGAACCGTTCGAGAATATTGACGTTCCGGCCCGAGGCTGGAGCCATTCCTTTGATCTCGTATTTGTGTCCATGTGCCCGGTCATTTATGACTGGGAAGGTGTAGAGAAGTTACTTCAATGCGCGAAGCAGTTTTGCTATATCAGCATGCCGGTGGCTCATGCCGAACATAGTCTTTTTAATGAAGTGTTGCCGCTCCTCGGAGCCAAGCCCATCCAGCCAAGACCGCTCGAAATGGGGTATTTGCTCCATCTTCTCTATCTCAAAGGTTATGCCTACGAGTCACTTGTAACACGGGAGGACAAAACGACAGAGCTCTCCCATGAAGAGGCGTTGCAGGAATTGAAGAGCTTCCTCCCCAGGTATGGCCTGTCTCCAGATGACAGAAACCTGAAATTGCTGGCAGACTATCTGAAGCAAGCGTATCCGTCCGGCAAAGTGACGGTCCGTCAGGGCGGGCGCTTTGGCAAGGTTTTGATCCGCTTGCAGGAACAAAGCATGTACAGTAAGGATCTGTAGGCCCGGAACTGATCTGAGCCGTAGCCAACGGTTTGGGAACGGACGGATAGCAAGAATTATTATAGAGAATCCACTCCACTTCACCATCTGGAGTGGAATTTTCTAAGTGCCCCGCATCGCTTCTTACGGCTTCGATCGGACTGTCTTCATAATCTCGGAGAATTCACCGTGCCATTGCGATGACAAGGGGAGTTTTATTATTGCTCATCTGCGTCCTCCTGCCGGGGTGGACGGTTCCATTGATGTAACGGCAGCATATACACTTCCTTCTGCTTCTGACCGTCCCATCCGCTTGCAAATTTGTAGGCGGCTAATAGAAAACCTGCCTCGTGCACGAAAGAATCATTTAATTCTACTATTTTAATCTCCATAACCGCACTCCTTCATTGAAGATATAGAGATTTTTTCACATTTTTCCAAAAAAATATAGACTTATAATTTTCGCTTTGTTATGATGTTGAATAAGGTCTATATAAAAATTGTGACTCCTGTTAATCAAAGGCTGCTATAGGTTACACCCATGTTGTAGTATGGGGATAACTAATTGGCAGCCTTTTTAAATGGCTGCGATGATAAATACAGGATAAATAAAAACATTAATGGAGGTTCCCTATATGACGAAAACCATTGTAGACAAATTGAATCTCCATAAATATAAAAGGATTGCAGTATTGTACAAACCAGAAGGTGAACATGGCCTATCAGGGCTGGAGGAGCATGATACCGAATTGACAGGGGGCCGCTACGACCTCATTTTTGCTTACGTCCTCGATATGGAATCGATGCAGGAGCTCGTCAACAAAGTCATGGATCACAACTATTTGGACCAAGGGGGCTATTTGTACGCAGCTTATCCGAAAAAGGGGAATAAAGTGTACCCGACTTATATTCACAGAGACAGCCTTTTTGAAGGGTTAGGGGCTGATGAGGACGGCTATATTGGAACGGGCAATCTGCGATTTGCGCGTATGGCGGGTTTAAATGAGGTATTCACCGTGGTTGGTTTTAAAGTGGAGACACGGAAGAAACGTGATGCGTCGTCAAAACCAAGTCAACGTGTAGATGACTATATTGCGATGATACCTGCTGTTGAACAAGATTTGCATGACAGCCCGGAGGCATTGGCCTTTTACCAGTCTCTTGCCCCAGGTTACCGAAAGGACTGGGCCCGTTATGTGTACAGCGCCGTACAAGAGGGCACCAGAGCCAACCGGAGGACAGAAATGAAAAAGATTCTGGGTGAGGGGTATAAAAGTATTGATATTTACCGGAGAGGCCGGCGGTCTGAATAGGCCAACCACTTGGACAATAAGAAGTTATCATTTCAATATAGAGGTGTGAGAATGAAGAATACCAAACTGATTATGATTGAGGGCATTCCGGGCTCGGGAAAATCAACAACAGCACAGTTGATTTCTCATGAATTGTTGCGACAGGGATTGCGTCATAAATGGTGGTACGAAGAGGAGAAAGGACACCCTGTTTACATATATGATAACTACGATGTCATGCAGACAATCATTAACGAGTTGTCAGACGGAAACTATCAGCAGGTTATACATAAGGCTTTAAAGCAATGGCAACAATTTGTTGAGGCCGTGCAGTCGTCGGATGGAATTATCATTGTAGATAGTTGCCTTTTCGGGTATCTAACCTGGACTTTATTCCCTTTCGGGGTGTCCAGGCAAGAGATTGAGGCATACGTGAAAGATATAGAACAAATTATCATGCCCTTGAATCCATACATTATTTATTTCTATTAAAGAGACATTGGTGAAGCGCTCAAAAAAATCTGTACACGCAGGGGCGGAAGTACAGAACAAAACTTTATTCGCGCTGCTACCCAATCTCCCTATGGACAATCGCGGGGTTTGCATGGATTTGCAGGCATGGCAGCCTATTGGATTGACTACCGAAATATGGCAGATGCGGCCTTTCAAGGTTTGGGCTGCAATAAAATCGCCATTGAAAACTCGGAAGGAGATTGGTCCGGGTATGGTCGCATATTATTGGATTTCTTAGGCATTATCGGATCAGATAAGGATTCTGTGGTTCAACAAAATTATCAGCGCCTGCTCGGAACCTATCGCTCAGAAACAGAAGGCACGCCCGACTGCTGTATCGAAATTGAAAGGGGTAATCTAATCGCAGACGGACTTCCCCAAGTGTGGACAAGAACCACGTTAATTCCGAAGTCAGCAAACTTGTATCATGTACAATCATTACCGTTTCAAGTGGAATTTCTGGAGGGTGAACGGATACGAATGTGCTTAACTGGACCGACGCTGTTGGATGGCCCGGTAGACTATCATTTCTTTAAAATTTAATGGCGTGCCTGTCATTTTGGATTCGTATTCATGAATAGTTGAACCTTGGGACAATGTGGATAGGCAAGTGTCTATTCTTGATTAGGGGACAAAAATCTTAATTTAGGACCCCCGATGTGCCGCCGCCCCAATTATGGCAGCAAGTTCAACGGGGCGTGACCACATGGGCCAGTGGTGTGTCGGGAGGTCTTCATAGGAGACATCGCGCAGTTCAGCGAGACCGGCGAGCCATGGATAGCCCTTATCGATCATGGATTTCATCTCCTCAGATGTATTGGAGGTGCATACGACGATGCTTCGCACGCCGCGTCGCCGCTCATTCGTCAGAACGGGTGCTTCACGTACCGCGGCACCCGGTTCGGGGATGGCACGCTGCCTGAATATTTCCTGATGCTCGTCGCTCATCAGGCGGATGCCATCGTCCGCCAGTTCCTCCCAAGGAGGCAGCGGCATTTCGACAGCGTGGAAGCCAGGGTTAATTGCGCCTGTTGCAGGAGCGGAATCGATGTAGATCATAGCTGCGATCTGTCCAGGCAAGCGCTCACTCGCAGCATAGCCTGATACTCCGGCCCCGCTGTGCACAGCGAGCACGACGGGTTGTCCCGCTGCTTCGATGGCATCACAAATTGCATCCACATGGTCGGACAGGGTAATCTTGGAGCGGTCGGTATCCGCCGATTCAAGCCCTGGCAGCGTAAGTGCCGTGACGTCGTGCCCGTCAGTCCTGAGAACCGCAGCGACATCATCCCACGCCCAAGCGCCGAGCCAGAAACCGGGCACGAGGATGATTGGTACTGGAGTTGCTTCCTCATGAAGCCCCAAGTTTGAATTAATTCATCTTCCTCCTTCGTATGCTCGCCATCTTTTTATTAGCAGCTAAAGCAGCGTGATTTCAGTATACTTTATAGTAAAAATATGGAGGTAACAACATGCACAGCCTTGATGAGTTAGTAAACCATATTATCAATGAACCCATGCTAAGTGGAGAAACGTATGTCTATTTGATTTTAGGCACTAAAAATTCGTATACGAGCGGGTATTTTGCTGTGTCTGGAGATGAAGTCTCGTATGATGGCAAAATCACGATTGCTCTTTTTGATAAATATAATAACCAAATCGAAGAGTTTATGCTAGGGAAGGGAATTCTATGTGTCAAAGTAGATGCTGGCAGAATAGTCGATCAGGGCATCGTGAACGATATGAATCCTGAGCTTTTTGATTCCGATGTCCTGGAATTAATTATTTATCAGAGATATGGGTTGGAGCCTGATGGGCAGGAAAGAAAGGAAACGTTGCAGAAATCTTTAAAGGCGGAAAAAATCAAGGATACCTTGGTATTTGCATGTTACATGAATGATATGGACAAAATCAAGGAACGGGCAGGCCGAGCGAGAAAATCCGATTTAGACAAGGTTCTTGAATATTCCGGTACTTCATTGCAGTTCTGCAGCAAGCACGATAATTTAGAGGCATTCAGGTTGTTAGCCGAGAAGGGCGCGAATGTAGGAAAACGTGCTCTTACTCAAACACCTCTTGAACTCGCATTTAGATACTCAAGTGATATTGTGAATTATATGAGTTACGCATTTCCGGAGGTTTATCAAAAAGAGGTAAAAAAGAAGGGATTTTCAATTTCTTATCATTGTAAGGATGAAGCTCTGCTGAAAGAGATATTCATGCTGGGCTGTGATGTGAATCAGGAGAGAAAACCATTCCCGCCTCTACATAACTTCGCGGATTACAATAACGCAACAGGAATAAAATTCTTGTTAGCTCACGGGGCTAATGTTGATTGCAGAAATGAGTATAAGCAAACCGCCTTGCATAGAGCGATTATGAGGAGAAATGTTGCCGCAACTGAAATGCTGTTAGAGCATGGTGCGGACGTTCAAGCTGCAGACCGAGACGGGAAGACACCTGTGGATTTGGCTAAAACCTGTGAAAACGAAGTAATTTATAATATGCTCTTATCCGGCAATCATATTTTTTAAACCTGGGGCACTCTTGTACAACAAGGGTGTCTTTTACATTTCAACGTTTTAATAAAGACTCTTAAAAACCTTGTTGACACGACACTGAATGGTGTCCTATAATAAAACCGTCACCAAATGGTGTCCAATTAAATATAACAAAAAATGCTTAGGAGAGGGTGTTTTGAGCGAGAGAGATCAATTGCGAGATGTATTTGCCGCGATTGCCGATCCAACCAGGCGCCGGCTCATTCGTCTGTTAGCAGAGGCGAAGGAGACACCGCTGCATGAATTAACGGCACACTTTCAGATGGGCCGTACAGCCGTATCCAAGCATTTGACCATACTTAGAGAGGCAGGACTGGTACTTGACCGAAAAGCCGGCAGGGAAACGCTATTTAGGCTAAACGCCGCCCCGCTCAGAGAAATTCAAGATTGGGTAGCCTTCTATAGCCAGTTCTGGAGTGCAAATTTATTACGTTTGAACCAACTATTAGAGGAGGAAGAAGAATGAGTTTGACATTATCCCTGGATTTTGAATACAAGACATCAATCGAGAAGCTTTGGTTGGCTTTGACTGATTCAAGCAAACTTGCCAAGTGGGTGGCCAACATCCATACAGGTGAAGCAATGGAAAACAATTTTAAGCCTGTTGTAGGACACGCATTTCAGTTCCGTACACAGCCGACCGAATGGTGGAATGGAGTTATAGAGGGTGAAGTCCTTATTGTGGACGAACCGAACCACTTGTCCTATACATGGAACAGCGGAGGGGAGAAGCACACAATTACCTGGACTCTGCAGGATCTGGGGGAAGGGAAGATTAACCTTCATCTTGAACAGACCGGAATTTCAAGTGAACCGGCACTCAATGGAGCCAAGTATGGCTGGAGCAGTTGGTGCGGCAAGCTTGAACAGGTCGTTTCCTGAACCTCATCATAGTTAACGGCCGATTTTTTGGGAATAATGACACAAAAAGAGAAATGGAAATGTCCCCTATCGTTGATTTTAATAAGGTGTCTACGGCTGGTTTAGAATCTTCACCTGTAGTTGATGCGCTTGCCGGTCTGCGTGCTAATGAAGCCCGTTACTTTATGAACAAATACAAGCATGAATTTACGGTTGTGCAGGCTGGAGAAAGCCAGGAGACCCTTGATTATGTGAACCGGATTTTGAAGGAAGAACGAAATCTGGAATTTGCGGCGAAGCCATTAGAAACGTCGCGTTTTCAAGTAGAGAATATCCAATTCGCCTACGTCTTTTATGAGGATGGTCTTGCGATCAATGTGATGTATACGGTGGATGACCCTAAGAAGCGGGCCGTTGGTTTCAAGCTTTCTGAGGGGATGGAGGTACCAGCCGAGTTGGAAGGGAAGTTTAAGTTTGCCAGGCAGAAGTCTAAACTGGCCGGAACAATTCGCGGTTCGTTTTTTGTCATTAAAGGGGAATATTGAATTATACAAATGCATAATGGCTGTGTGTTTGGACAGGCAAGGAAAGCAGAAATAGAATTCGCAAATGGGGAGACCTCTAACATAGGGGTCTCCTTTTTTCGCTCCATAGCTGTTCAGCTCCTAAAAATATGCAGCTGCAATCTGCTTCAGTTCTGCAAGGAGTTGTGGCTGCCTTCCCGGACCGGAGGCCGCTGCCCCTTCACTCGCTTCAATGTGGCGACAATGAGAAAACTGACGATGACAAGCAGGAGCCATGAGCTGACCTTGCTGACATGGACGAGACGCCAGACATCAGACTGATCCGGATATTCCCATGCGCTAAAGAAGGTCGCGATGTTCTCTGCAACCCAAATAAAGAAGCCAATCAGCACGAAAGAGAGTGCCAGCGGCATCCGGTAACGATGACGGCCGACTTCAAAGGTAACCCATGTCCGCCAAAATACGATCAGCACCAGTGCCGACAGCCACCAGCGGATATCGATCCAATAATGGTGCGTGAAAAAGTTCAGATAGATGGCTGCGGCCAGCGGGGTGACCAGCCAGAGTGAAGGCCAACGCACAAGATCGACCTTCATACGCCGCCATGCCTGGCATAGGTAGCTCGCTACGCTCGCATACATAAACCCGCTGTACAGGGGAACTCCGCCGACCTTCGTCCAGCCTTCTCCCGGATAAGACCAGGACCCCATGTGAACCTTGAACAGCTCCAGCGCGAGACCAATCAGGTGGAAGACCGTAATGACCTTCAGCTCATCGCGTGTCTCCAGCCCTGAACGCAGCATCCATACCTGCATGGCCAGACAAATGATAAGCAGCAAATCATAACGGGGTACCCAAGGGAGTGAAATCAGCTTGGTCAGCGCCAATGAAGCAAAGATGACCACGGGAAAAATACAAGACAGTGCTTGCTGCCAGCCAAAGTGTACCAACTGCTGGACGGCATGCCATATGCGGTTTTGCATTATATTTCTCTCCATTCTGAGAGTAATCGCAGATAGAATCCATGCATTTGTATCGACTTGAATTTATCATAAAATTTATTGTTTTACAATAATTTATTATTGAAATGGGAAATATTATTGTTGTTAAATGACGAATTAAGATTAAGGGCACGGAATAGTTGCCCACGCACATTTTTAAAAGCAATCTTGGCACTGCGACATGGATATGATACAATTGCCAAAATTTTCTTATGACTTTTGTGGATTGATCAGATTTTTGCAGTTATAAGAAAAGGAAATTGTATTCTATGTGTGGCAAAAGGGGTGCTGAGGAATACATTGAGAACCATCAGACGGTGTATGATCAAGTGTAGCGGGGGTGATAGAAATGGATGCTGTTTATAGAATGGATGAAATAAAGCGAAAGTTGAGAAGGCTCAAAAAGCTTGAAGTCAAAATTCGGTTTAACGGTATCTTGAAGCCCCATAACAAGCTCATTTGGGATCAATTCTTTGAGCTTCGTGAGACCAATAACAGTAACGCGAAATACTCCTTGCGAATGTTAGTATCGATGAGTCGTGAAGAGTATGAGAGTGTCATGAATGAATATTCATCAATGGTTTATTATGAGTATTATAAAGATAACGGGATGGCTGGCGAGTCCGGAATGCATGACCCTGTTATTCTTTCAAATCTTGGGCTGCCGTGTAATGCGGATGAGTATCAAATTAAAAAAAGATTCCGGGAGCTTGCAAAGAAATACCATCCTGACGCAGGCGGAGACGCCGCGATGTTTATTGAGCTCATGAATTCCTATAAGAAGTTATTAGGCGGGCAAGGGTAGAGCGCTGATGGCTGATACCCCTGAATTTGTCATATAGAAGCGGCCCTTAGCGGCCGCTTCTATATTTTCCCGGTGACATTCCGTAGGTTCTGGTAAATACTCTTGTAAAATAATGCACGCTTGCATAACCTGCGCGTTCGGCGATCTCTGAGAAGCCAAGGTCGGTGTGCCGGATCAGATGCGCGGCGCGCTTTAATTTTTCCCGTTGGATATAGTCCTGGCAGCTGGTCTGCAAATTTTCTTGAAACAAGCGGGATACACTGCGGCTGGATAAATGCATGTAACGGGCGATATCGCCCACAGACAAGTCAGCTGACAGGTTGTCACGGATATACAGGACCACACTGCGCAGGGAATGATGCGATAGCTTGCGTGGAGGCGGCGTCCGTTTCCCTTCGTTCTCCTCTGCAAAGGCGTTGCATAAGGAGAGCAGCAGTGACTGTGCGGTACTGTTCAGCAGCGTATCGTTGAGAGAATCATAGTTCCGGGTCTGCTCAATCAATGCACGCCAGATGAGCGCAGTCGGTGTCTCCCCGATTCCATAGCGAATGCAGTCTGAAGAGCTCTCCAACTCACGGCAGCTTGCAAGGGCCTCCGGCGCTGAACCCGATTCATCGATTTCGAAAGCCACATAGCACAGATCAAGACCACTTTTACTACGGATTTGGTGAAGAATGCCCGGCTTGGACAGGAATAAT
Source organism: Paenibacillus pinihumi DSM 23905 = JCM 16419 (assembly GCF_000422505.1). Classification (GTDB taxonomy): domain Bacteria; phylum Bacillota; class Bacilli; order Paenibacillales; family Paenibacillaceae; genus Paenibacillus_D; species Paenibacillus_D pinihumi. The sequence goes on from NZ_KE383869.1 coordinate 207,591, forward strand.
GTATCCTTGTACAGCGGGTATTCGGTATCGTGGTCCAGGTAAGTACCTTCTCCCTCACGCACGTAGCATGCTTCGTAAAAAGAGTGCTTGTGCAGAGGATTATCGTAATGATTCGGATTGATACCCCAGTATTGAACCTGAAACGAAAGCTGACCGCCAGTTGGGCGTTCCGCCGCGATATTGAGCCAATTTTCACGATCCTTGAATTCCAGCGCCCTCATCATCTGCCTCCTCTGTCTCAAAAGTGCAAAAAGAAGTCCGATCCGGTCAAATACGATGCTGCCGATTCATTTTACAATAACATCGAAAGGCCAACACCACAAGCCGAGGGAGCGGGTTCGATGATTACGAAGGAGCAGGCGGATTTTTACAAGGAAAACGGTTATTTGTTAGTGGAGGGTGTCTTCAGTACCGATGAGATCGGGATGATGCGCAAGGCGATGGATGGGATTATTGAACGCGCAGCAAGCACGAAATTTGACCATAATGCGGCATGGCAGGGCGATTTTTTGCCTTCAGAGGAACTGAAGAAGCTGGTACTCAAAGGGTTTCACGATGTTCATTATCACGATGCGATTTTTACACGGGCTTTGTCCCATCCCAACATGGCGTCGATTCTGTCGATGCTGATCGGCCCGAATGTACAGCTTCATCATTCGAAAATGCTGGTGAAGCCGCCGGAGAATGGAGCCGCATTCCCAATGCATCAGGATCACCCGTATTTTCCCCATGAGAAGCATACAATGATGGCTGCCAGCGTGCACCTGGACGACACGGACGAGCAGAACGGATGCTTGTGTGTTATCCCTAAATCTCACAAGGACGGCCCGGTTGGGCACGTAGGGCGACACTATTTGAATCATGAGCAATACCCGATTTCGATGGGAACTCCTTGTCCGGCCAAGGCAGGGGACGTATTGTTCTTCAATTATTTGACGATTCACGGTTCGGGCCCGAACCGCAGCGAGCGGACACGGCGCAATGTGCTGTTCCAGTACCGCGATCCTGAGGATATGCCAAGTGAAGAGACACATGTGAATTGGGGACAGGGGCTTATGGTATGCGGTCAAAATCCGATTTTTAAAGCTTATAAAGGGGCGCATTGAGCGAGGTTTGACGATAAGTTTAAATTGCAAGCAGGTTTGGCCTGTAGCCGCAATTGAAAAAACGCAAGTTCCAAGGCTGAGGAAGCCTCGGGACTTGCGTTTTTTCTCGAAGCATCAGCCCGGTGGGGCTTATTGAAGAATGTATGATTCGCCAGAAAGCCGTTAATGCAGCGTATAAGAAGATAGCACGGTTCCATGGCCATCGATAGCCTCTATAGTAGTCCCTTTTCCCGTATTTTGAGTGTCCGCCAACCAATATCGGGAGCCGTCAGGGCTTGGGATAATATCCGCATCCCAGTGGTTGCCGAGCCTGTCTCTGATCCTAATGCCGGCAATGCCGGACTGTGACAGATTCCCGGAGAAAATATTCAGATTACCGTAGGTTATCTGCCCATCGAATACAACTCCGGGCATAATGGAGCTTTCCGTCCCTGTTCGTTGACCGCTGTAATCACGAGACCAGCCGCCCAGCCCGGTACCGGTCGAATAATTGCCATTGTAATCTGTCCATTTCAAAACATCAATATATACGCCAGTGTTGTCTGCATCTTTTGGCGGAGCGGAATAGATCAATGCAAAATTTCCGGCGATATGCTTTTCTAAGAGCACCTGTTTCTTCTCATCGTCACCCCGGCCGGAATTAATTAATGTGTCCCGGATTTGGGGTTCAAGCACGACAGTAGATTTACCTATAATTAATGGGAATGCTGGTGCGCTGTCAGGTGCCAGTATGTCGGAGAAAATGAAGACCGCACATAGGGCTGCAGCCGCCGCCACGGCTCCAAACACCTTCAGCCAGTGCCGGGGACGAATGCTATGGTCGCCTTCCCCCAAAGCCTGCTTATAAATATGGGTGGCGAGTTTTTCGTTGAACATGCGTTTTCTGAGCGGCTGATCTTCCTTCAGTGTAGTGTACCATTCCGGGTTAGATGAACGTTTCATAGGTTCCTTCCTCCTTCAACAGTCGGGATAGCTTTTGACGTGCAGCGAATAATCTCGACTTGGCTGTTCCTTCGGGAATGCCGAGCAGCGAGGCGATCTCCGTCATAGACAGTTGATGACGCGCATGAAGCAGCAGAATCTCCCTATGCTTGGCAGGCAGGCTGAATACATGCCGCCAAACCTCGTTCGTTGCTTCTTCGTCCAGGAATGCTTGCTCGGCAGAACGTTGTTGTCCATTTGGGATAATACGGCCAGGCAGAATTGTTCTGCGGAAGAAGGCTGAATTTTTGTAATTGTAGCTCAGGTTGCGTGTGATGCGGAGCAGCCAGGTCTTCACGGATGCTTCTCCCCGGAATGAATCAAGGTGGCGGTATGCCCTTATAAATACGTCCTGCGTAATATCGTCAGCCAGGCTGCGGTTGCGGCCGATCAGGAAGGCATAGTTCCAGACTTCCTGCCCGTAATCCCGTATGAGCGATTCCAGCATATCGGGATTCATTGAAGCGGCGTATTTTAAGTAATCATAGTCCACCGGCGTTCACCTCCTATAGAATAGACAAAATAGGCCGTCTCCCAGTTCATTTTATTCCAGCAAGTCTGCTCCGAAGGGAGGGGAGAAGATCGGCTCTTTGACGGTAAAGGTCTGAAATTGGAGTGAATCAATCGGATCAGCTATTCCTCTCAGCTATGAATTCATTAAGGATTCGCTTAACAGGTTTAACTTAATTTATAACCATTAAGCCATGTAATGTTTTATAATGTAAGCAATCTATTTTTGTTGGCCGAGAGGAAGTCATCCCTTTGTTTGAGACGTTGTTGTTAAATTTCTTGTTTTTGCTGCTTCCCGTAGTTACCTTTCTTATCTTTTTTGAACATAAAGCCCATTCCTATAACCGAAAAATTCTCGTTTTGCTGTCGGCTGTGACGATGAGCCTCTGTATTGCCAAGCCGATTCAACTGGATATCGGATTCATATTTGATTTAAGATACATTCCGTTCATTATCGTGGCGTTGTTTGGCGGATATAAGCATGTGCTGCCACTGTATATCGTCCTGAACATTCACCGGTTCATGGTAGGCGGGGACGGAACGATTAGCTCCCTAATCTTTTCAACAGCGGTTCTGCTTCTGGTACCGCTATATAGCCGGAGATTTATTCAGCTCAATGCTAAAGGGCGGATTATATCGGCAGCTGCCATCGCTTTTCTGACAATAGGATGCTATCTGATCACGTTAAGCATCATTGAGGTGGAGGTCGATCGCGAATTCTGGATTCTTACAATGAATGCATTAACGACTTATGCGGGGGTAACATGTGTCATAATGATTCTCATTGAACGCATACTTGCCAATATTAAAAATCGTGAACGGATCATGCAGTCGGAACGATTGAATGTAGTGAGTGAGTTGGCGGCAAGTGTGTCCCATGAGATAAAGAATCCGCTAACGGTCATCAGCGGCTTTCTCCAACTGCTGAATAAGTCCAAGTCCCTTTCTTCAGAGGAGAAGGGGTACGTTGATTTATCTTTGCAAGAGCTGAACCGGGCGGAGAAGATTGTAAATGATTATCTTTCGTTCGCCAAGCCGCAGTCGGAAACCATGATATATTCAAATATGAGTGCGGAGCTGGAGTATACCAAAAATATTATCATGCCATATGCTTCAACGCATAAGGTGGAGATTCATTTTAGCTTTAACAATACCTTGAGTAAAGACTATGACCGCAATGAAATACAGCAATGCTTCATTAATTTATTCAAAAATGCGGTTGAGGCGATGAAGGAAAAGGGTGGGGGCATTCTGGATATTGAGGTTTGGGAGAACAAGCAAAATATTATCATCCTCGTGCGGGATACGGGAATCGGGATGACGAAGGACGAGATTGCTTGTCTGGGCCAGCCTTACTACTCCACCAAGAAGGAAGGAACAGGCTTGGGCATGTTCATGGTTTATAGTGCAATTCAAAAGGTCAAAGGAAGCATTGACGTTCAAAGTGAGAAGGGAAAAGGGACGACGTTTTTGATTACGATTCCTGCTTAAATGGAAGGTTGAATGGAAATCATCTGAAAATAACAGTTGTTTCACTATAAAAAAGCTAAAATCCCTGAGCCGGGATTTTAGCTTTTTTATATGCTGTCTTATGGATTTCTATCGGCAATCCTTTTCACGGGGGACTCTTATACCATCCGCAATAGCGGCGGGCGAGCTACCCCTGCAAATCCTTTTCGTAGCAGTAAAAGGGCTTGGCTTTGCCGTGATAGGTCATTTCTCCTTTTTTCGCATAGCCCAATCGGTTGAAGAGAGCCTGAGCTTTATCGTTCAATGAATAGGTATCGATACGTATCCAACGAATTCCCCGTGCCGCGGCAAGATTCTCACCGAACCGGATCAGTTCTTTGGCCAGACCGCCCTGACGTGCATGGGGGCTTACAGCGAGCCGATGGAAGGTCATAGCAGGCTCGTCCGGACTCGTCCAAGGGATATCCAGATATTGCGGAGCCATTTCCTGATCGACTGTGATGCAAGCCTGGACACCTTCGTCCGTTTCTTTCACAAATAGGGAGTGATGCTCAATGTCTTGTTCAAATTGCTCCATTTGCGGGTAAGATGCATCCCACTGGTCGCTTCCTTCCGCGTGCATCATATCTATGGTTTGATGAATGAGCTCCTGTATGGAGGGTAAGTCTTCTGTACGGCCTTCTCGAATCATAATTTCCTCCGGTTGTTAGGGTTGTGGTAATTATTATACCGATACAACGGGAGGAAAGAAAATGTGGGCGGGACAGCCAACTTCTGATGCTTGTATTACAATCTGACCCTGGAACCAATATGCTTGACTCCATAATAATCGGTATACTCCAAGCATTCGGCTTCACCGGACGATACATAATGAAAGACAAGCTGTTCATGAATCATTTCCGTAATGCATGTGGTGCGCCCAGCTTCATGGCTGACAGGCAAGAGCTTGAATTTATAAGGCACTCCGTACATTTTGGATACAGTTAAATAAAGCTCCTCATGATTAATGGAAATTTCCAAGGTTGTTGTCCCGTCATTTATGGAGTAGATGCCAGTGAGAGATTCACCATGTGTACATGCGATGCGCTCAGGCGGCTTAGGCAAAGCAACTGGATCGATGCTATACATAACCTTGGCCATTTCGCGGGTCAAATGGGTCACAGGATTAAATAGTTTCTAAATAAAAGTTTTAATTGATATTTTTGGTATTTATGTTAAAATCAAATCCGAAGAATTTATGATGTTAGCAAAGGGGGCGATAACAACTGAAAATCAGAATCAATAGAAGACATTCTATAAACAGAGTAAATAGGAGGCGAAAGTTATGTTAAATTTCAAAAAATTAAAAGTTTCTCTAGCAATTGCTGTAGTATTAAGTTCATTTAATATTCTCCCTGTGCAAGCAGATGCTTCTGAATTTAGCTCAACGGGTCAAAACTTTCAAATCAACAGTCAGCGAGAAGCATATAATTTAACATGGGATGTATCTACAGGGAAAGAGTCTTTATCCCATGCAACTTCAAATAATGTGGACGTGCTCTATTCATATAATGAAAATAATAATAGAATTTCAAAAACTATAGGAGATAGTGTAATCACTTACACCTATAATGAATCCAAGCTTATTTCTGAACTTAGAGGTAATTATAAAATTTCATATATTTACGATGAATTAGAGTCTATAGCAGGCTTTACGCTAGACAACTCGGCATATTACTATGAGAAAGACTATGATCTTAATATTGTAGCGATTAAAGATTCTAACCAATCTATTATTGCAAAATATGAGTATGAGATTGATGGGAAAGCAAACTCCATTTAGGTCAAGATCAAGAGGGTAATTGGGTTGATATGGGCACGGACGAATCATTTATCGGAACTATCAATCTGATACGGTTACATTCTTTTTATTATGATGAAGAAACTGGTTGGTACTATACGGGCTCCCGGTACTATGATTCAAATAAAAATGAATTTTTAAAAGGTGCAGTTAAGCTGCAGCCACCTTCCTTAAATGATGTTTTAAAAAATAAAGAATCTGTTATTACACCTTTTGCAGATGTTCAATTAATAATGCAGATTCAAAATTGTCAAACTACACGCTTGAATGATAATAATTTTGGCAAGCCTATTACGTACAGTTCATCTTGGTATAATAATCTATCAGATATTGAGTTATTGTCCCGCTTACTATATGGTGAGAATACTTTTAATGCAGGAGATCAGTATGCTGTGGCATGGGTGCTTATTAATCGTAAAAACGCAAATTCGTCTGAGTTTGGGGGGAGTACGTATAAGGGCGTAGCCACCAAGTCAGGAGCATTTGAGCCAATAACAGGAGGAGAAAATGGTACAGAAAATGCCCGGGTCCCTAACACTAGTTCTAACCAATGGAATACTGCTGTATGGTCTGCTTGTACGCTTATGTACACGTCAAGCACTTCTGATTACAACAGCTTAATACCAAAAGCACCAGGAATTTCAAACCAATTATTCTTTGTTGGGTTACCTTATTTCTTATCGGGTACTATTAGTCAGGATAAGACCCCATCAGGTACTGGTTTAAGATATAAAATGGGGAGTAATTATATTAATATAAAAAATGTAGTTATTGTTTTTGATACAACAACATCATTTCAAAATCCTTCAAAGAAGGACGCTATATTGAGCCACTCCAATCTGGACAACTCTGCCAAAAGACTGAGACATAATATCTTTTTTAACTTAGATAATTAGTATCGAATTTTAGTGCAGCAGGGAAACAGTACTCTGCTGCACTATCTCTTAGTGTAAATCAAAAACCAGGAGTGTATGAAGTGAAAAATAGAGCACTAATTTTATTTCTATTGATTAGTAATATCTTGATACTTGCTTCTTGTTCTTCAATTGATAGTTTTAGAGGGAAAAATGATAATAATCATGTCCTGCTGCCAGAAGGCTTTTCACATGAAAATATAAAAAGCGCTACTAAAGAATATATAAATTATCAGCTGTGGGTTAATCCTATCCGTATCACCGGGACGGTAAGTGAGAAAAGCTTCGAGCCTTACATAAATCAGATAATTGATTTTAAAGTAAGAAAGTATGATGATATGCCGGAGAAGGAGTTGTACATAGAAACCAATATTGGGGAATGGTTGATACTCCTGAAAATTAAAGATGGTATCGTTTATGGGGACGGTCGTGTGGCTAAAGATGAACCAGGTTGGCCACAAGGGAAATATAGGGTGGTTTCCAATTTTTCAGTTCTTGTAGAAGAGCCACACAAACCAAACTATGGGAGTTCTCCCCGTAAAGAAAAAATGATTGTTGCCGCGGAGGAATATTTAAGATTTGTACTTTGCGAGGATTTCGCTAAGGGTACTGAAAGTGAAAAATGGAAGGGTGCCCGTGTATACCTTGCAGACTTTTATGAATATGAAGATGGAGCTTCCGCGTGGATTGTCCGTAATGATGGGGTTGTATCTTACACACCGGTAGGATTTGTGGAAAAGGATGCGACTATTAAAGCAGGTGGCGCAAAAGGATTTGAAATCGAAGCTGTCGAATCGCTTGATCCGAATGATCTTGCAAGGTTTATGTATGAGCGGGATACAGGAGATGCAGTGCTGCAGTTCACCTGTGATTCGTAGAGTTTCATTACAAATTTGCAACTAACCACCACGGGGACAATTATGATGATAACTGTCTCCGAGGAGGTTAGTTGTGATTTTATGAAAAGAACGGCATCCTGTAAAAAGTTTGGTTTGTGCAACTCTAGAAACCAGGAGAATTACTGCTAGGAATTAACTCCGGCTTATATACTTTCGGATATTCCTCACTTTCAGTACTTTGACGTTTCGCGAGATCAACTGCTTGTCGCTGACGATCCAGGTATGATCCCGGGAGTTTCTCCTGCGTATTGCGACGAAGTTGTACGGGCTTCCGGAGTAAATTTTAAAGCCTTTGGCCCGGCTGTTGGAGCAAAATTTTACACATTCTCCCCGGTTTCTGTTCGGGAAGCGGACCTTGCGGAATACGTGAAGCTTGACAAGCAGGGTCGCACCTTGAACCAGTTGGACATATTGATTCGCCTTATTATAATAGCGGTGGAGAAGCAGCTTTTTACCTTGTAGATACATATAATGGGCCCTTTTTCCGGAAATGTCCGCGTTGTGTCTGGACAAGCTTCGGACACTTTCTGTCAGATAGTTAGGGGCATAATAATCGTCGTCATCGAATTTGGCAATAAGGCTGTATTTTGTTAACTTCACGCCGTAATTCAGACAGTTCCCAAGTGATACATATTCCGGCACACTGAAAACTCTGACGTCCGGATAGCATTTTGCTGCCTTTCTATACTCACTTAGCATCAGGTTTTTGCTATTCAGGATAACGATCAGCTCTTTACGGCTGTAATTCTGTCTGCTGTAGTTTTGAAAAAGGGTATGCATGCAAGGCCGGCGTTTGGTACAGGTAATAATCGAGACGGACTTCTGGTCAAGTTTAGGGCCATGAATCACCATTACACAGCACCCTTTGGCTTGCGTTGTACAAACTTTCTGAAATTGTGAACATAAGGAACCTTCTGATGATGGGCAAGCAGTTTTTGGTCGCTGATGATCCACGTATGGTTGGAAGAGTTTTTTCGGCGAATGGCTGCGAAATTGTATTTTCCTGCTGAATACACCTTGAATCCCTTTCTCTTGCTTCTGAGGCAAAAAAGATCGTCCTCACCGACGTTTACATGAGGAAAGCGAACCTTATTGAACACATTTCGTTTCATAACCAGGGTTGCGCCGGGAAGCCTGGTAGCGGGACGATACTCATCCCGGGGAAACCGGAGGATCAGCGTCTTCGAGCCGCGCAAATACATATAATGTGCGCGTTTCCCGATGACATCAGCTTTTGTTCTGCGAAATGTCTGCAAGCTTTCGGTCAAATAATAAGGGGCATAGTAATCATCGTCATCGAACTTGGCAATATAGCTGTATCTGGCTTTCCCGACCGCGTAATTCAGGCAAGCCCCAAGAGATAATTGCCCCGGAACGCGGAAGACATGTATGTTTTTCAGCTTTTTGGCTAGCCGCTGGTAAGGTACAAGAGATATATTGTTATGATTCACAATAATAATGAGTTCTTTCTTAGGGTGGGCCTGCCGGATGTAATTACGAAACAGGTTGTCAAGATAACCTTGGCGATTTGTGCATGTAATAATGGAAACTCCCTGCTTTCTGGCAGAATTCTTCGGGCTGGCTCCCATTATATCGCTCCCCTTAATCACAGATAGATTCTTCTCCTTCTACAATATGTCCACAACAGGTAAGGGTAACGGCTATTTACAAAATAGAGCATAAGCACAGGCTTGACGCAGCTTTTAGCTCAGTCCAATAGTGTACTGCCAATCTGTTTCGCTATGATAATCTGCCAATTCCATTCGCATTTGGTAGTCTCCAATCACAAAAAGTTCCATTTTCTGCTAAAATATAAATAGATGATTTTTCAGATTCTGAATGTCCGGCAGTGTCCGGCAATCCAGCCGAATACTTCTCCAGCCCCACTAGCAGGAATAAGGCTAAAGCCGCAATCTTAAAACTGGTAAAGGAGATGAAATCCATTGGTAAATCAGACTCAGGAAGAATTGCTTTCATCCAACAAGAAGAGCTGGGACCAGGTGGCACCCAAGTTTTTCGGCCGGACGGCGCTCCCGATGTATGGACCATTTGCGCCGACGGAAGATGATTTGAATTTGTTCGGTGATGTATCCCGGCTTAAAGTATTGGAGATTGGATGCGGGAGCGGGCATTCGCTGGCGTACATGGCATCCAGAGGAGCTGCAGAGCTATGGGGCCTTGATTTATCCGATACTCAAATTACCGCGGCAAGAGGATTGCTGGCTGATCATGAGCCAAGCCTCAATCTTTTCCAAGGCCCAATGGAGACGAACCCGGGGCTGCCACAGGCCTATTTATTTTTAGCTGGGAGCATCCGCTGCACAACCGGATCAAGTATGAGAACGAGGCTTTTGTCATGACCAAATCCTATTTTGAAGAAGGACTCCATCAATGTGAAGCATGGGGGGAGCACACCGCCATCCGCAAAAGCAGCGCTTCTTCCGGCGACCATGATAATCAAATGCTCCAAACCTCAAAAGTAGACTCCATTTCTCTGGCCATTAGGTCATCTCTCCAATAAAAGGGTATACTTAGGTGAGAAGAGACATTCAAGCCAATACAAGAGAAGAGGATCAAAAATGGTGAAGAATACACAAGCTCCGGGAGCGGGATGGCATTTCGATAACAGCTATTCCCGTCTTCCTGAATTATTTTATACGAAGCTCCATGCAGGTCCGGTAAGTGCGCCGAAGCTGATCATTTTCAATGAGGAAGTTGCAAAAACACTGGGATTGCAGGCACAAGTGCTGAAAAGTGATGAGGGTGTGGCGGTGTTGGCAGGAAACGATGTTCCAGAGGGGGCAGAACCGCTGGCCCAGGCTTATGCCGGACATCAATTCGGCTATTTTAACAGATTGGGTGACGGCCGCGCGCTACTGCTTGGCGAGCAGATTACACCTTCCGGTGAACGTTTTGATATTCAACTGAAAGGCTCCGGGAGAACGCCATATTCCCGCGGCGGCGATGGACGGGCAGCACTTGGACCGATGCTGCGTGAGTATATCATTAGCGAAGCGATGCACGGCCTGGGGATACCGACGACACGCAGTCTTGCTGTAGTGGCAACTGGCGAGGATATATTGCGGGAGACCGTGCTTCCGGGGGCGATATTGACCCGCGTCGCTGCGAGTCATATCCGGGTAGGGACTTTTCAATATGCTGCGAACTGGGGCAAGCACGGTGAGATCCGGGAGCTGGCGGATTACGTTCTGCAAAGGCATTTCCCGGACATTGCCGGCTCCGCGGACCGTTATCTTCAATTGTTCCGGGAAGTTGTCAGACGTCAGGCTTCTTTGATCGCAAAGTGGCAGCTTGTTGGTTTTATTCATGGGGTCATGAATACGGATAATATGGCGATTAGCGGGGAGACGATCGATTACGGCCCTTGTGCGTTCATGGACACTTATGATCCTGGTACGGTGTTTAGCTCAATTGATGCAGACGGCCGCTATGCTTTTGGCAACCAGCCTCAGATTGCCGGGTGGAACCTCGCAAGGCTTGCGGAGACACTGCTACCGCTCCTTCATGAGAACCCGGAGGAGGCTGTGAACATTGCCCAGGATGCGATATCGGAATATCCTGATCTGTTCCGCGGTCACTGGCTGGACGGGATGAGGGCGAAGCTTGGTTTGTTCAATCAGGAGGAGCAGGATGGGGACCTGATCGAAAGCCTGCTTGCAACGATGCAAAAGCATCAGGCCGATTACACGAATACATTTCTGGATTTAACCTTCAACCGGAAGGACAGCTCCGGCCTGCATGGCAGCAGCGAATTTATAGAGTGGCATGAACGTTGGCAGGCCCGCCTGCAGCGGCAGCAGGAGCCATGGGAAGCCTCCCGGGAACTGATGAAGCGGAGCAATCCGGCAGTAATCCCGCGTAACCACCGTGTGGAGGAGGCGCTGGACGCCGCCGTGGAAGAGGCGGATTACAGTGTAATGGAAGAACTGCTTCATGCGCTTCGGAACCCATATGCACATTCTGAAGAGCAGGCTGAATATGCCACAGTGCCCCCAAGCTCAAAGATGCCGTATCAGACGTTTTGCGGAACTTAGAACTGAAATGCCGGCAACAAAAGGTGAGGATCAGTAGGGACATTTGAATGGTCACACTATAATAAATACAATAACAGCCCCCGGACTTGTCCGCCGGAGGCTGTTCAACATGAACGCACCACTATTATTATTTTCATATGATGCGTTATTCGTTCTTGCTTTCTCCATCCGGCACAACAAACCACACGGTTGTCCCCTCATTCAGCTTGCTGTCGATTTGCAGCCCTTTCCCATAGCGCTGAGTCAGACGCCGGTTGGTATTGGCGAGGCCAATTCCGCCCTTGCCCTCCATTGTCGGACTTAAGATCCGGGCAATTGTCTCCTGCTCCATGCCCTTGCCGTTATCACGTACCTCAATGATTGTAGCATCGTCTGTGCGGGCAATCCGGATTTGCACCATGCCGCCTTTGAATTGTCCCAGCAGCCCGTGCTTAAGGGCATTCTCGACTAGAGGCTGAATGGACAGCGGCGGAATCCGCAGGCTGATTCCGGGCTGGACATCCCATTCAATGGTCAGCCGGTTAGGGAAACGCTCTTTCTCAATATGCAAGTAAGCCTTCGTCAGCTCCAGCTCATGGGACAGCTCTACCAGCTCGCCTGTATTCAGAAAGTCAAAGCTGATCCGCAAATAGGAAGCAAATGCCTCCAGCTGTCCCCGCATCCGGTCAATATCCAATGTGCTCAGTGCAAGAATGGAGTTCATGGTGTTGAACAGGAAATGCGGCTTGATCTGTGCCTGCAAATAAGCTGCCTCGATACGCTGATGTTCATGGATGGAACGCTTTAGCGTCGTTAATGCCCGAATCCGGTATTTCAGCTCCATTGCGTCGACAGGCTTGGTTACATAATCATTGGCTCCGGACAAGAATCCGGTGTAGATGTCCTCCGGCTGGCTCCGTGCAGTGAGCAGCAGGACAGGAAGTTTGGATATGGAGTAATCCTCGCGTATCCGCTCTGTCAGCTCGTATCCGGACATATTGGGCATCATCACATCCGCAATAAGCAAATCCCATGGCTTTGTCTGGATTAGCTTTAAGACCTCGGAGGCAGATTGCACAGTTGTAATATGGTAAGGCTCCGCTGACAGGATGCCGACAAGCACACTCAGATTGACAGGGTCGTCATCCACAGCGAGAATATGGATCGGCTCCTCATGAAGCAAGGGCGGAACAGCCTCCGCGCCAGCCGACTCATTTGCCGCGACACCAGTAAAGACGGCCTCCGTATGCAGGCGGAGCTCTTCCGCAGGCACCAGGTAATCCAGCCAGTCTGAAGGCTTTGCGTCCACCCTGTCCGAAGGCTGAGCCTCAGCCAAGGGCAGCTCAAAGGTGAAAACAGAGCCTTTGCCCGGTTGGGAGAATACAGACAAGGTGCCGCCATGCAGCTCCACAAGCTGCTTGCATATGCTCAAGCCCAGCCCGATCCCCCGCCCATCGTTCATCCCGTAAGTCCCTTGCTCATACGGCAGAAATATCCGGGCAAGCGTCTCTTCGTCCATGCCTACCCCTGTATCGGAAACATGAATGGTCGCTCTCCCGTGCTGGGACTCGGCAAATACGGAAACCGTGCCATTCTCTGTATATTTCAGGGCATTATGCACGAGGTTATATAGAATTTGCACCAGCCGTTTCTCGTCTGCCATTACGATCAGATCGGAATTCCTGATCTTATTCTTCAGTTCGACGGGCTTGCCTTCAATCATAAACTTGAGCATGCTCATAATTCCTTGTACGATGGATTGCAATCGCACAGGCTCCTGCTTGAGCACAATCCGGTGTTCCTGAAGCCGGACCACATCCAGCAGATCGCCGAGCATATGGGACATGCGGCGGCTGATTTTGATCAGCAGCCGCATGTCGTGCAGGCTATTTTCCTCCAGTTTGTTTCGCTCCTTGGTGACCACAGCCTCTGCAATATTCATAATGCCATGTAAGGGTGTCCGCAGCTCATGTGACGTATTGGCCAGGAACTGGTCCTTCATCCTGTCGGCTTCTCTTAACTGCTCGTTCAGCTTCCGGTTCTCACTGGCATTGCGGAAATATTGTTTGAACCAGTATGCCGAAAATCCGATAATCGCGGAAATAATATCGACCGGATAATAGACCACGATCACATCCGCAACGGAATTCCAAGTGCTCCACAGCATGTTGGAGAGAATGCCGGCTACAGATAACAGGATGAATACGAAATCCTTGTCCTCCTGCCTTCTGAAGAGCAGGGTCCCCATAATGTATAGAAACCAGGCAAAGGGGAACATATAGAAGAAATTGCCCAGTCCAATATCAATAGACTTATATACAAGCGGTGCTGGCCCAAGCAATAAAAAGAGGGAATAGCCAACATGAAGGGCCGTATACATTTTGAACCACCTGTTATTCTCAGAAGCAAGGGAAAACTTCCTGAAAATGAGCAGTATGAAGAAGGTCTGCCATATAAGCAGCAGTTGCTTCAGTTTGACTGCCCATATATGATCAATATGCACCCATGTCAGCATGAGATTGTCATGACGGACGAGAACGGAAAGCCCCGTAACCGTCACAAACAACGCCGCGAGAAGCAACGTCCGCTCCTTTGGATTTAATAAATACGCCACACACCCGTATATCCCGTGCAGCAGCAAAATAATAAAGGTCGTCAACTGAAAGGACATGGAGTACCAGCGCAAGGACTCAACCGTCTCCTGAGGGCCAAAACGGATGGAGCGCAGAATACCGCCTTTGGACGGATTATCGAAATTGGCCACATGAATCAACAATTCCAGCTCCGTTACACCCTTTTCGAAATAAGACGCGGTGAAAGGGACGTTCCGGGAAGTGTATTCAGCATGGGTAGTTGCCGGAACCCCTGAATTGGCCGACTGGTGACCGTTAATTTCTACAGAGGCGGAAGTCTCGATGCTTCTGCTCCAAAAGGAGACAGGCTTCTCAAGCGGATCAATCAGGATACGCAGCCGGTATGTGCCATACCCAAATGATGAGACCGCCCCGTCAGACATGGATGAGCTCCAATTGCCCGGGACTTGAATCAGACGGGGCCCTTCTGTAGTCCAAGACTGATCCTGCCGGGAGAGTAATTTACCGGGGTAAAATTCCCACTCGCCATTTAGCTTAATGGAGTTCAAATTCTTCATGTTGGTGCCGCGCATATCCAGTACGCCGCCAACGATGCGAGCCTGATCGAACGCTCCGAAATGATGGAGGAAGACTATCCGCAGGCCAAAGAGAATTAAGAGAAATAGTAATATCGTTGCTATATTTTTGAAAACGGCATGTTTTTTTATTGGCATCATACAAGGGAATTCGATACAGAGCATTCTTTTTCCTTTAGGCAAGGCGATTTCCACGCTTTCACGACTGCAGCAAAACCGGAAATAATACGTCATATATTATCATCTGTCAAACAGGTCTGATGCGGGATGAATCACATACATATGGATACATGGGGGTGTGGCTATGGTGAGGTGGACAAAGCATGCAGATCCGCATCAGAAATATGGAGCCAAATATACGTGGGGAGACCGAAATATCGAGCTGCCGGAGCAAGCAATCATTTCCGTGACGCGCGGCGAGAACTTTAGTCTTGTCAAATTGATGATCAATGGCGTCATAAATGAGTTTGTAAAGAAACAACTGATACGGAATCAAAAATTGCTTTACGCCGAATTAACGGGACAATTGGAGGGCGGAATTGGACAGACCGTTACCGTGTGGAGGAGCGGAACAGATATGAATCATTTCCGAACGAATGGGGCTCATAAATTCGCAAAACGATTTTTTTCGTGGGTTTTTTATAGCGGTGGTGTACAGGCGTATTTTCTGACGTGGAAAATCACGGGTTGCATTCCGGATGAACAAGAGATTGAACACATGATTAGAACGTATGGCAGACATTTTGATGGAGGGAGGCTCGTAAGACCCACCGGGCAGCCTCCCGATAGCAAATGATGCCCCCGCTACATCACATACTTCCACAATACCCAGGCGATCCCCGCACAAAGCCAGGATATAAATCCGAATACCATTACAATTTTATTCTCGCTCCAGCCGTATTTCAGGCTAAAGTGAAAGTGTATTGGCGCCATGCGGAACAGCCGCAGCTTCGTCTTCCTGAAGTACCACACCTGCAGGATGACCGATAGTTGCTCCGCCAGATAGACGAAGAACAGGATCGGAATCAGAATTTCGACCTTCTCAAGAACCGCCAGAAAGGAAAGGGAGCCGCCGATTGCCATGGAACCCGTATCGCCCATAAAGGCTTTTGCCGGATAAATGTTATAAATAAACAACCCCAGCAGGCAGCCGATCATCACCAGCGAGAAGGTCTGGACCTCTATGCGGTCTGAGATGGCAAAGAAGAAAAAGAAGGTCGGAATCGAGACATTGATCAGCAGCCCGTCCAGTCCATCCGTAAAATTGATCGCATTGGCATTGCCGACAATAAACAGGGTCATGATCCCTATATATACGTGTAGCGGCAATTCAAGCGTAAATCCTGCAAACAAAGCAATGCCTGAGGTCAAATTAAATATGTTCAGCAGGACAAGCAGCAATCCAATGGTAAAGGCGAATTGAAACACAAGCTTCGTCTTCCCGGATATGCCGGCCGGGTCCTGAAAGGCCGCTTTCTTAAAATCATCAAGGAATCCAACCAAACCAAATAAAACAAACGTGGCACCCAGGAAAAGCACCATCGGCTCAGGATGAAAGTAAGCGGAAGTGAACACGCCAATAAGCAGAATGAGCCCTGCCATAAGCGGTGTGCCCCGCTTGGCCTGATGGTCCGGCGGAAGCTCCATACGGATCGGCTGTGTCAGCTTCAATATGCGCAAGCCCCAAATAAGGAATGGTGTAAGCAGTGTCACCATCACAAATGAAACTCCTAAAGCCGTGAGCAAGGATGTCTCCATAAAATAGTTTCTCCCTCTGACAATATCATTTTCATATATTATATTTTTAGGAAGCGGACAAATATTCCAGAATTCCAAAAAAAAGAGCATGTCCGAAATTTTACTAGAATAGAAGTAAGTTGGCAATATGCAGTGTTGCGGCAGAAACCTGCTGCGATACCTTATACTCAGGAGGCGGAAATGGAACTTAACCCGATCCAAACGATGTTGGAGGCTCAATACAACCTGAGTCCTTCCCGGATTGCCTCTCAACAGGGAGGCTGGGCCTCCTTGGCATACAAAATTGAAATGGACGATTACCGGGCCTATTTTCTCAAAGTCTATGATAAAAAGCGGGCTTCCACCCCGAAGCTTACAGCCAATCTGAATACCTATATCCCCATAACATTATGGCTGAATGCACATACGAATCTGGCCGGGAAGATCCCGGTACCACTACTTTCAAATAACGGAGGCTATGTGTGTGAGGATGAGCAGGGATACTATTTGCTCTATCCGTATATTCAAGGGGAGACGATCGGGGAGAAGAAACCGGGCAATGACCAAATTCAGCAGTTAGCCGCCCTTATTGCAGAGCTTCATCGTTATGGCAGTGAGATTCCTCATGCTGTTTCGAGTCTGACCGAGAATTACAAGGTGCCTTTTCTGAATGAACTGCAAGAATGGATAACGAATGTGGACAAGCTTCCCGAAGGATTAAGAGAAATCGTTGCGGCATACGAACTGGTTGTGCAGGAAAAGATCAACAACCTGCGGCGGCTTTCCTCCCGATTACAAAAGTGCAGCCTGCCCATGCGGCTGTGCCATACGGATCTTCACCATTGGAACCTGATGCTGGAGAACGACCGGCTTATTCTAATCGATTGGGAAGGCTTGAAGCTGGCTCCGGTGGAAGCGGACTTCATGTCGCTTGTGGATCAGCCCTATATCGAGACGTTTTTGTCTGTCTATACCAAGGTACATCCCGGCTTCGTCATGAATGAAGAAGCATTGGCGTTTTACCAGACCCGCAGGCGGCTGGAGGATATATGGGAGTTCGTGGAGCAGCTCCTGTTTGATACACAAAGCGAGCAGGACAGGGAGGATTCCGTGAACCATCTGATCAGGGAACTGCAAGCGTTAAACGGTGAATAATCATTCCAAAGCGGCAGCGGATATTCCGTTGTGGACATTTATAACTGTGAGATTACGGGGCTTACAGCAACCTCCGGCTTCACGGTGAAAAGCCCCCTTGGAATCTTTTCGGATTCCAAGGGGGCCGTTGTCATTGTGAATCTTCAAATTAAAGATTGAACCAAATTGCAGGTCCCATCCAGGCATTAGGAACGGTAGCCACATATTTGTAGGTTCCCGCAGGCTGGGTGCCTAAGCTCCAGGACCCGTTATGAATATCGTGTCCGGGTCTGCCTCCTTCTTCCCAGAAAGATGAAACAAAGGCTTCGCCACTGGCCGTTACCCGATACACTTCCACCCTCAAGAAACCGTGCACATGTGAATCGTTGAATTGATAGTGCACCCGGAGCTCCCCGCCGGAGTGTGTGTATGTCCCGCTGGATTCCCGTTGAGAGGCGAATGCTGTGGTAGCAAAAGTGAAAAGCATCACCATGACGAGCAAAGCCAAATTTAATTTTTTCATAACAAAATCCTCCTTGTAATTGGGTTATGGATCAGCAAAAAAACGCCAGCCAAACGATAGCAATGAGGCATGGGAAGGGGTATTAATGGGCATAGCAATAGTGGAACGATTATTCATTTTGTACCAAGAGCTTGATGAGCCGGGTTAGCTGTTCACCACCTCCTTATAGGGTTATTGATTATAATTCATGATCAAAATGCGAGCTTGGGAAATTATGGTGCACATAGACAATTTTAAGCGGTGATCTTGCTGAGTTATTGTAAAAGTCTGATCTGGAGGTCATCCGGACCAAGGTGTAAGGGAGAAGTTGTTGGAGAGTTGCTTGTCCTGGCTGAACATATGCGCACTAGAGCTGTGAGAGAAAGACTAGGATGAGGTTATTTGAATAGCGTAGTCATTTTAGTGATTTGTTGTACAACGACTATATAATAGAAGAGTAGAGGATTTTACCAGATGCTCCGGGTTGAAGAAAGGAGCTCCGGGAGGTTCAGGTAACGTCGATTTTGAGTGTTTTTATATATGAAACTACTTACTATTTAGTAAATTAATTCTATTATAATTATAAGGTAAAATTTGGTCAACAGAAATAAGAATATAAAGTCGCTATGTATTAAATCCGACAAAAATAACCATCATTTCTTATTTATTAACAAATGAATGAGTTAGTTCATACAACCCGGTATGGGTATGCAAATAACTCAAAATAACGATTACACATACAAGCCCCGGCTTCTTCGCGAAGCCGGGGCTCTGTTTCCTACACTGCTATGCACGCTCGAACTTGCGGTCCCACATCAGACAGGCGATTCCTAGCAACAAGGCCAGCCCTACCAGTATAGCTCCAACCCATGGCAGAGCCGTTAAGGACATGTGCGTAATGACCAGTCCTCCGATGAAGGCGCCTGTTGCATTCCCCAGGTTACCGGCGGAATGGCTGGTCGTGGAAGCCAAGGCAGGAGCTGATTGGGCCAGACTCATAATGCGCACCTGCATCCCCGGGAATACGGCGAACGAAGCGGCGCCCCACAGGAAGATGGTAATGACAGCGGCAATCGGATTATAGACGGTAAAGGTAAACAGCGTCAGCAGGACGCAGATCGTGAAGTAAATGCCGAGAAGGGCAGGCATCAGCTTCCAGTCTGCGAGCTTGCCGCCGATAAGATTACCGATGGTAACGCCGACACCGAACAGGATCAGAATCCACGTTACGCTATGCTCGGCAAAGCCGGTCACCTGCACCAGCAGCGGTGTGATGTAGGTGAAAACCGCGAACAATCCGGCGTTCCCTAGTACAGCAATCAGCAGGAAAATCAATAGCCGCGGATTAACCAGTTCCGAAATTTGCTGCATGATGCCTGCAGCTTTCTCCTGCTTGAGCTTCGGAATAAAGATGATAATGCCGATCATCGTAACGACACCCATAATGGCAATCGCGGCGAAGGAAGCCCGCCATCCCATGTTTTGCCCGATGAAGGTCCCGATCGGAACCCCGATAATGTTGGCGATTGTAAGACCAGCCATCATCAGAGAAACAGCCCCGGCGCGCCTGTCGGGATGGACCAGATTCGAGGCGATAACGGCGCCAACCCCAAAGAACGTCCCGTGCGTGAGTGCGGTAATTAGCCGGGCAACCATTAGAATCGAATAGTTGGGAGCTACTACTGCCATGACATTGCCAAAAATAAATAATCCCATCAGAAAAAGTAACAGTTTCTTTTGCGGGATTTTGCGCGTTAGAACCGTCAGTATGGGCGCCCCTACGGCTACGCCCAGGGCGTACATCGTAATGAGCTGTCCAGCCGCCGAAATACTGACGCCTAAGTCATCGGCAACATTCGGGAGAATGCCCATAATGACGAATTCAGTCATCCCGATGGCAAAGGCACCGACGGTTAAGGAAATCAATGAGATGGGGAACGATTTGTTCGCGGCCTTCTCATTGGGTAGAGCAGAATCAGATAATCCCATGATGCTGTGTTCACCTTTCAATGATATGTCATTTGTGCTGCCGGTCTCAGCTGCCGGACACTGCCCGCAGCAGCAGCCACCTTCCCTATTTTGTGACTTTCCGGCTCAGGAATCAAGGACTTTTGTGTAAAAATTGTTCCCAAATTTGCGAATCCCTGTTTGCTCTCAGAATTCTTGTCCAATCGCTTCTGAGGCAGATGGACGCGACGAGGTCCAGTCCGCTGCATGTTTTAAGGTCAGCTTGATAAATTCGGACAGTGCAGGGGAGAGCCATTTATTTTTGTGATAGACCATTTGGGAATAGATGGGCCGGAATTCATTATTGTTCCGGCTCGATGTGGAGAGAAGCTGATTTTTGCAATACAAAACCCTGCCATGACAGTAGCTGTTGTGGCAGGGCGGTCTATTTTAAATGCCGGGCGTTTTATGATTGGAGCAATTGGTCCTGATATTTTTGGATATCCCCGGCTCCCATAAACACGAGAATGGAATCATCGTAACCGGACATATCAGAGCGAATATCATCGGAGACAAGACGGGCGTTCGGAATTCGTGATCTCAAGTCTTCAATCGAGACGTTACCGGCCCCCTCCCTGGCGGAACTGAAAATCTGACACAGGAATACATCATCGGCATCCTTGAGTGACAGGGCAAAATCATCCATCAGCTTCTCCAGACGGCTGAACGTATGCGGCTGGAAGATGCTGACGACCTTCCTTTGCGGATATTTGCTGCGGACAGCTTCAAGGGTGACCCGGATTTCTGATGGATGATGGGCATAATCATCAATGACAACGTTGCTGCCCCACTGCCTTTCCGTAAATCTGCGCTTCACTCCCGCGAAAGTGGCCAGCTGCGCTTTTACCCCTTCCATATCGCGATCCAATACAAGTGCGACACCGATGACCGCCAAAGCGTTAAGTACGTTGTGGTTCCCGAATACCGGTATTTTGAACCGGCTGATGGCGGTATTTTTATAATGAACATCGAAGACTACGCCGTCCCGCTCTACCGTTACATTGGATGCCCTGAGCTCATTATCTGTCCCAAAGCCGTAGTAAATCGTGTCCTTGGCGGTCTCGAGCAGCCGCACCTGAGGATCATCCCCGCATACGACCAGTTGCTTGCCTGTCTGGGCAGCCATAGCCTGAAAAGCGCTGCGGACATCATCAACATCTGTGAAGTAATCGGGATGGTCAAAATCAATATTCGTAATGACCGCGATATCGGGCTCATAGGCCAGGAAGTGCCGCCGGTACTCGCAGCTCTCAAATACAAACAAATTGGAATCCGGGTTCCCTGTCCCTGTCCCGTCCCCAATGAGACTGCATGGCGGTTCTCCGGCCTGCAGCGCATGAACGAGCATCCCGGTTGTTGTCGTCTTGCCGTGAGCTCCCGTCACCGCGATGCTCGTATAGCCCTTCATCCATTCGCCGAGGAAATGATGATAACGCTGTACGGGGATGCCCAGCTCCTTGCATCGAAGGACGGAGGGATGATTATTGTCATAAGCATTAGAGGCGATCACCTTCATATGGGGTGTCAAAGGCGCCTCCCCAAACGGGTACAGCGGAATATTACGTGCATCAAGAGGGGTCTGCGTAAAGAGGAAGGCATCCGTATCCTCTCCTTGAACCTGGTGGCCAAGATCGGAGAGAATTTGTGCGAGTGCACTCACTCCGCTGCCTTTAATGCCGATAAAGTGAAAGTTGTCCATAGCGACCTCCAGAAAAAGTAATCGAGATAGTATATGTTAGAGAACGAATTGTGCGATTGCCCATAAAAACTATTATACAAGCTCGTCTCCTGAACTTCACCCGGAATCCGGGATCTGAAGGAATTTTAACATTAGTCGCTTCACTTTGTGACAAAAGAAACTCCCCTTTAAGCAGCCGGGTTTTGGTTAAACCCGAATGCTTAAAGGGGAGGATTCATGCAGGGAAATACCTCATGTCTATTGTTTATTTCTTGGTTGTAGTTGCGCCTTTCGAGGTACCGGACACTTTTCCGATGGCTTTGGCTTTGCCTTCTCTGACATTGGAAAGGTCAATCTCAGCGTCAGTCGCTGCAAGCGAAGGAGCACTGATACTCTTGCCTCCGCCAGGAGATGTCAATGTGCCTTTTGCTGCTTCGGACACTTTGCCCGCCTCCACAGCCTTTCCTTGTTTAACCTTGGACCAGTCAAACTTGGACATATCAAATTGGGTTTCGGAGACGGAGAGCGTTGCTTGACCCTGCAAATTTTCATTCGGTGTGGCAGCAAATGCAGCCTGTGCGGACACGGCGGAAATAACCAAAACAGTTCCTAACATCATCAATTTCTTCTTCATTGTGATCAAGCTCCTCTAGGTTTGAATTTGTTGAACAATTAGAAGTTTAGCTTGTGTATCTGGAGTTTGAATGGAGTATGGATGTGCTCTGGATGGAATTTGTTATATGGGGAAGTTGCAGCCGCTGTTCATACCTGCCCCAATTGGTTAATAGAGGTGGTTAATCGACGGGGATTATTATAAACTGGGAAAAATAAACGAAATAAAATTTCATCCAGCGAAACTCAGTTCAGCATTGAAAGACCATTCCTCATAGGATCAGGAGAGTGAATCTGATGAACAGCAAAGAGCGGTTTTCCAACCGGGTAGACACCTATGTGAAGTATCGTCCAAGTTATCCGGTGGAGGCGGTCGATTATTTGTATACGGTTGTTGGCCTGGGAGCGGATAGCAAGGTGGCAGATATCGGGGCGGGGACGGGTATTTTCTCTGAACGGCTGCTTGAGCGTGGAAGCCGTGTAACGGCTGTGGAGCCGAATCAGGCGATGCGGGAGGCCGCGCTGGAGAAGCTTGGCGGGCAAGAGCGGTTTCATGCGGTTGCAGGGTCCGCTGAGGTGACAGGGCTCCCGGATCATTCTGCAGATTTTATCGTATGTGCCCAGTCCTTCCATTGGTTCGACCGTTCTGCGGCGCAGACGGAATTCAGACGCGTGCTCCATCCAGGGGGCAAGGCTGTGCTGATCTGGAACACCAGACTGACTCAGGGCACTCCTTTCCGGGGAGCTTATGACCGTCTGATCCATACCTTTGGAATGGAGTATAAAAACATGGCGGAGCGGAAAATATCCTCAGCAGACCTGTCGCCATTTTTCAAGCCGGGCAGTATGCAGGAAGCGCGGTTCACCATTCAACAGGCATTTGATTATGAGGGGCTGAGCGGCCGGCTACTGTCTTCCTCCTTCATTCCGGAGCCCGGACACCCCGGCTATGAACCGATGATACAGGAGCTTAAAACCTTATTCGACCGGTATGAACAGGATGGCCAGGTGACCATTGATTATGAGACCGAGGTCTACTGGGGCGAGGTATAGGATAACAGCAAGCTTGAGAGCCGTCCTGTGCAGGATGGCTCTCAAGCTGTAGGATATGAACGGGGATTCTTTATTCCACCGCTTCGTTAAGCAGGACCATATGAATATGGTCTTCCCATATTCCATTGATCTTCAGATATTTCCGTGCCAAGCCCTCAGAGCTGAATCCCAGCTTCTCAACCATCTTCAAGGAAGCGGAATTTCTTGGCATGATGTTGGCTTCTATCCGATGCAGCCTCAGCTCATCGAAGGCGTAACGGATGACACGTGCAAGACTTTCCGTCATGAAGCCCTGGTTTACTTCCCCCTGATCCAGCCGATAGCCTAAATAGCACGACTGAAACGGGCCTCTGACGATGTTGCTCAGAGCGATCATTCCAATTATGCGCCCGGGCTCTTCCTGCTTGTACACCAAGAACTTGGAGAGCTGCGTCCGTACCGGGTCCCATTCCCGTTCACCTTATACTGTATCATAATTGAATCTGCTTGCTCCAGTTGAGTCTTTATCCTTGGTTTTTTTGGAATTACGGGATCAAAAATCAAGAAGGAGCCGCCATAGGCAGCCCCTTGTTCTTTATACATGACCTGTAATTGAGCTATTGTTCGGCCTCATCACGATTCCAGGAAGCGGGAAATCAATTCGCTGGAATCTCTCAGTCCGCTGTAACCCTGATACAACCGGTTGATTACGTTCTGCCGGCTTCCAAAGAAGAAGCGTTCATACTGCACTTGCCGTCCTGCAAAAGAGCTTGAACTCAATTCCCAAGCAAGCCGATTCAAAGCAATTACATCAAAAGCTTCCGTGTCGGAGATTTTAAGATACTTGTTCAGGTCGTAGGACGCATCATTCTGCAAATCCTTTTCAGAAGGAATCATGACGATCCGGCTGCTTGCCAATTGTTGAATAATCTCAACCATTCGCGGATAGATCTTGGGGAAGTAGGTATTGGTGACAAGCATTGTGCCCTTATCCGGCACCATGACACCCCATTTGTTTTTCTTCGCCTTCTCTTCAGCTTGAACGAGCAAGGATTTTAAAATTTCCAAAGCAACGATGATTTCGGAGATTTGTTCATTCATGGTGTCGGAATGCAAATCGACAAGCTTTGCCAAATTCTCCGCAGTGCCCAGGAAAAATTCTGTTTTCGCGATATAGCGGCATAGTGTTTGATGGCTGACCTGGGCGTGAAATTGGCTTTCTTGAGCCAGCTCGTGGGCAACGGATGCATTTCCGTAAAGGAAGATCCGGTCTCTTGGCACCTGTACCTGGTCACAGATCACCAGGGTATCCATTTCTTCAAATCGTGAGCTTAACGGATAATCGTAGGTTGAATCGCCATGTACGTAACTTTCACGGCAGACCAGCGTGACACCAGGCGTATTAATGGGGATTGCGAATGCGAAAGTAAACGGGTTGTGTTCGTCGAGCTGTAACGTAGGGGGCGGATAAATCAGGATTTCCTCAGATGTAGCCGCTTGGGTTGCCAGGAAAAATGCCCCGCTGACAATCATCCCGTCCTGATTATATTCGTGAACTTTGGCTGCGATCGAATCTTCAAACGAGTCCGTCAAGGCGGATAAACGAGTACCGGCAGGTTGAATAAACGCGTGAGACAATGTAATGTCATGCTCCCTGCAGTACATGTAATAATTTTTGAGATTTTCTGCATGCTCAGGGTTGGAAGGGGAAATGACATCCGCGGCAGACACATAAGCCATTAGGGCAATATTCATATAATCCGGAGAGCGCCCCAAAAATCCATAATGCCGACTTGCCCACAAAGACATCATCGCTCTGCGCCTTTTCAAATCCTTTTTCGTTTTTGGCAATATAAATGATAAGCCGACAGGTTCACTGCTATGCGGGGATAGGTAAGTCATGCTGTCGATATACTCCTCTTGCCCCTGCATGTCATACAGGGAGGCCTGGGTAGACAAAAGTCCGCGAAAGGCAAAATGCTCTGAAATATCGCCAGTAAGAGGTTCTCCTTTAAATATTACTGAAGGCTTTAGCTGGTTTATCGAACGCAAATATTGCTCTCCGTCTTTAATTGCCAATTCATGTACCCCCATTCAACTATAGTCATTCATCATTATATTCCGCTTCTCAAAAATTTCCTTTTTGTTCCACAATATCCGCTCTTGCCCTAAGGGCATGAAGAAGGACGTAACCGCATTGACCGTATGAACGATCAGACCAGTTACGTCCTATGATTGCCATGACATGTCTGCTAAAAGTTGGAGTCCGGCCGGCATGCCTCGTATATCACAACGCTCCGAAGAAAGCTTTTTCTGCATTTTAAGTTTATGGGTGTCAACTAACGCCGCGATCTTCTTTTTCCTTTGCCCAGCCATTTGTTCACTGCTGTTCCACCTTCGCCTACCGCATGCTGCTGCTTGGTGCCTCTGCTTTGAATTGCGCAATTGGTGCCGCCCGTACTGAATGTTCCGCCAAGTTTGATGAGATGGCCTAACCGCTGTGTTTAATTGTCTTTGAGCCGCTCTAACAAATCCCGGATATCTGGCCAGCCCATGGCGACGTTCTCCAGTACCTGCCCGCCGATTGCATAAGTACCCCGTTCGAACTCTGCGCCCCCTAGCTTCTTGTAGAAGGCAAGCGAAGGATTTTTAATTAAGACCCATGCGAGCAGGGAGTTCATGCCTTTCCCATGAAGGTCTGCCGCAATATGGTGGAATAGCCGGGTCCCGGTCTTGTTGCCGTGGAAGTCTTTTAGCAGATAAATGGCGTAAAGTTCCCCTTGGCATTTACTGTCCGGTTTACGGCTTGGCCCCCCGGAGGCGAATCCGACGATAGAGCCGTCCGTATCCTGAGCGACGTAGATTGGTTTGTCCGGCTGCGGGTTGCGAAGTGATTCCTCCCACATTTTGATTCGATGGTCCAGCTTCATTTGGGCCAAAGTCTGTTCGTCTATAATGTTCTTGTATGCTTGATGCCATGCTTCTAAATGTGCATGTGCGATTCCATAAGCGTCTTCTGCCGCAGCCTGTCTGATGTTCATATCCTTACACCCTCTCATGCTGTTCATTTTGTTTCCCTCTGAAAGATAAGGCTTGCTTGTTTCGGATGTTATATCTCTATTAATGATAAATTATATCTTTTGTCTGCGCCATTGGACAGAGATTGTGTATAATTTTGTAAAAAGAAGAAAAAGGAACTGTATACAGGAGGGGAACGATAGTGAATCATTCATTTGGAGCCATACATTGGCATGAAACAAGCAGGTTGCCAGGTGCTGCTGACTACATTCGATGGAGAGTCTGCAGCGCCTTTAAATGCCCGGAAGATGAGGAGGCTTGCACAGATTTTATTTGAAATCAACCGGTTATCGCCAGAAGAAATGCCGGGGGTGCAGCTTCCGCAGCATCTGTTGCTGCGTACACTGGTCGATCAGGTAAAAATCCGGCAGGACAAGCTCATTCATGGAGACTACCATTTAGATAATATTGTAGAGGATGGTGAGCAGTTCACAGTCATTGACTGGACGAACGGACAGCGGGGCGACCCGAGATATGATTTTGCCTGGTCGCTCCTGCTTCAGAGAGTTTTTGTCTCTGAACGGCTGGCTTCCATATTTCGTGCAGCATATCTGGGTGAACATCCGATGTCGCAAGAAGAGCTGACAGCTTTGAAGCGATCGTTTGTATCCGGGGCATTTTGCTTTGCCGGCAAGAGAAGGGTATCCTGGCGAAAATCAGGGGAATCATAAAGAACAATCCGCATCTGGCAACACTGGGACGTATCATGTAGAGGCGGTCTCAAACGAGCCGGAATACCACTCCTTAGAATGGGGTGGTATTTCTTTTTCTTTCCCTCGGCTTATAAATATTCTACAGCCTCATCTGTCTCTGTATAGACGGAAATGAGTACGAGGGCCAACTCGTCCCCGATGTTTTTTACCAGATGGGGGACACAGGCATTCCAGGAGAAGGAATCTCCTTCTGTAAATTCAGCCGAATCTTCTCCTTGTTCCGCGTAAATTCTCCCTTTGACAACCATGTGCACTTCCTCACCCTCATGAGCGTGGGGCTCAGCGCCTGTAGAAGCTCCCGGAGGCAGCTCAACGAGCATCATCCGGACATTTTTTGTGGAGCTTAGATGCTCTACCTTTAACCTCTCCGACCCGCTTGTGGTCATCTTCCGCTCATGACTGCGGACAATTTGCATCCGTTCATCTTTTTTCAGCAGCAGATAGGCGAGCGGCACCCTGAGCGCCCGGGCGATATTCTCCAGTGTAGCAATGGAGGGGGAGGTTTTATTCGTCTCCACCTGGCTCATGAAGCCCTGCGAAAGTCCTGTTTCCTCGCATATTTGTGAGATTGTAATTTTTTTGCGTTTGCGGATGGCCCGTATGTTGGAGCCGATATCCATGTTTGATACACACCCTTCAAAAGTTATAATAATCGATGCTTTCCGGCGAGCGGCCTCAGGTTGTAAAGCCCGGCTGTACAGCCGGGCCTGTGCGCCTTTTACCCATTAAAGATGGGAACCGCCGCTTGCATCAAGCAGTTGTCCGGTAACCCAACGGCTGTCTGAAGAAGCCAGGAAGGAAGCGATATCTGCGACATCCTCCGGCTCGCCCCACCGGTTAAAGGCAGATAAGCCAGCCGCATATTTTTGCCCTTCCGGGTCCTGCAAGGTTGCTGTATTCATTTCGGTATTAATAAAACCAGGCATGATGGCATTCACCGTAATACTGCGGTTTCCCAGATGTTGCGCGAGAATATTCGTCATGGTATTGATAGCGCCCTTTGACATACTGTAAGCGAACACGCCCGGCAGAGCCATCCGTGTAACAAAGGAAGATATATTGATAATCCGTCCTTCGTCATTCAAACGCGGCAAGGCCTGCTGGGTTGTGAATATCGGCCCCTTGACGTTTATATTCATTACTTCATCAAAAGCCTGCCCGGTCATCTCTTCAATCGTCAACATCTGACCGATGCCGGCGTTATTGACTAAAATATCAAAGCGGCTGTCGCCCGTATGTTCCCGGAGCCTTTCATCCAGAGACGAGAACAAACCTTGCACCCCATCAACTGTGCTCAAGTCCGCACCGACAGCAAAGGCAAAGCCGCCATTTTGCCGAATTTGATGAACAACTTCTTCCGCGTCCGTTTGCCTGCTTCCATAATGTACGGCGACCAGTGCACCATCTTGGGCAAGACGCAGCGCAATTCCGCGTCCAATCCCCCGGCTGGCTCCCGTAACCAATGCAATTTTTCCATTTAACTTACCCATGCTTTCATCTCCTTGTCTGGTGTTCATAAAAGTTATAGCACAAGGTGAGGGCGGAAATGTTGCGCTCCTATTCGATCAGGAGACAGGACAACCCGGGTGGGGCTGTTGGGAATCGCGGGCGTTGAAAGGAAATGGGAGCTTTATCGAAAGAAACTTGTCTTCAATGCTCGTACCGTTTATTGAATTCATAGTAACAATTTTCTGATTGACATGCCAGCATACAACAATTATATTACTTATATAAAAATAAATTTTATATTACTAATATTTTATTAAATAAACGTCGTCGCTGCAAACCCGATGAGCGGCATGGGAGGCTGATAAGAATGAATCCGCATTATGTCTATGATGTTGAACTGCCGCGCAATATAAAGCCGGACCGGCAGTATCCGGTGATTTTCACCCTTCACGGCAAAGGCTCCAATGAGAAGAACATGTCAGGCCTGACGGCGCCGTTTGCTGAAGATTTTATCCGGATTCACATCCGCGGTGATCTTACGTTAGGAGCGGGGTATCAATACTATGAGCTGAAAAGCCTGGGCAACCCGGTCCGGGAGTCGTTCGACCGATCCGTTCAGCAGCTTCAGGAATTTATCCGTTATGCCTCCGGCAAGTATCCGATTGATGTCAACCGCCGGTATTTGCTCGGCTTTAGCCAAGGTGCCATTCTGTCGATGACATTGGCGCTGCTGATGGGGGAGCAGTTGAAGGGCATCGTCGCCCTGAACGGCTATGTGCCGGAGTTCGTCAAGAGCGAATATATCCTTGCGCCAGGGGAGCAGGTATCGGTGTTCCTCTCCCACGGGGAATTTGACCACGTATTTCCGGTCCGGATTGGACATGAGACAGCAGATTATTTTAGGAGCTGGACCAAGGAGCTGACCTTCCGTCTATATCCGACCGACCATACCGTATCTGTGAAAAATGTGCAGGATTATGTGAAGTGGCTGCAAGCGGATTTGCCCATTCAAACTAAGGAGTGATGACGATGATTCCATCTTACTTTTTTGCGCATGGTGCGCCTTCAATTGTTCTTGAACATAATGGATACACCGAACTGATGAAAAACTTTGCAGGAGAAACGCCAAAACCAAAAGCGATCGTTCTGTTCTCCGCACACTGGGAGCAGCCGGTGCAGACGGTGAGCACGGCAGATCAATACAGCACCATTTATGATTTTGGAGGCTTTCAGGATGAGCTATACCGGATGACCTACCCTGCAAAAGGAGAGCAGGCGCTGAGCAGCCAGATTCAGGAGCTGTTCGCCGAGCATGGAATTGAAAGCCAGAGCGACAATGAGCGCGGGCTTGATCACGGGGCATGGGCTGTGTTGAAACTATTGTATCCGGAGGCGGATATTCCGGTGGTCGCGCTGTCGGTCAACCGTCATTTGACCAATGCGCAGCAGTATGAGATCGGCAAGGCGCTGTCGAAGCTTCGCGAGCAGGATGTACTGATTATCGGCAGCGGCGGCACCGTGCATAATTTGCGGAGACTGGATTGGCGGGCAGACGGGGTTGACGAATGGGCCGGGGAGTTCGATAATTGGCTTCAGAGCAAGCTGGAGGCATGGGACACAGAAGCGCTGTTCAATTACAGGGAGCTGGCCCCTTATGCTGCTGAGGCTGTTCCGACAAATGAGCATTTTATTCCGCTGCTGCTGGCGATGGGGAGCGGGGATGCGAAGCGGCAGGCCAAGCTGGTGCACCGCAGCTACCAATACGGCAATTTGAGCCTGAGCTGCTGGCAGTTTAACTAAGATGCTGCCGTAAAACCCTGAGTAAAGAAGGCGGCAAGTGTGGCAATGAACGTAAAAGCTTCTATGGACAGAATGATTATATTTTTGCTGGCTGCTGTGTACATTGCACAGCAGCTTACGCATTGGGGACCGCTAAATGGAGTGCTTGGCGGTCTTGTTTTTGTGGCGATGCTGATGCTGCTGCCCAAGCTGAAAGGAGCGGCGCTATGGCTGTCGGTGCTCTTCCTGGCGGGCGGCGTCACACTGATGCTGGTGCAGCGGGCAGACTTGAATTACTGGCTGGAAGCGGCAAGTATTAACGTCACGCTGGTTACGTTGTTTGTGTTTGCGCCGTTGTTTGGGATTCCGGTCCGTATTCCCGCTTATGTGGAAGCTTTGAAGCGCTTCTATGCCAGACGTGTAAGCAGCGGGACTGTTCTATATATCGGCACACAGATTTTGACACAGATCATGGGGGCATTTATTAATGTGGGGTCCATACCTGTCGTGTATCATTTAGCCTTTGTCAGGTCATATTCACCGCGCATGTCAGGACTCCTTGCAAGTGCCATGAACCGCGGATTCGGTGGCGCGATCTTCTGGTCACCCTATTTTGCCGCTATGGCGCTGGTCACCTCGGCGCTTGCCGTGTCCTGGTCTTCGCTGCTGCCTTACCTGATCGGCTTGTCCTTGCTTAGTCTTCTGGCAAGTATAGCGGTAGACTGGAAGGGGCTGGGACAAAAGGCGAATGTACCGGAGGAGAAGCGAGTCCCGGCAGCAGCAGATAGTGACAGTGCTATGCACAGGCAGTCAGGAGTACGGGCAGAGAAACGGGAGTCCGCAGCATTTCCGCTCAGCCTTGGGCTATACCTGATACTGGCTATTGCCATTATTCTTCTGATGGAGGAGCTGGCAGAACTGCCGATGGTGCTGATTACCTGTATGACTGCGGTGATCTTCCCTGTCGTCTGGTGCCTGTCCAAGGGCTCCATGCCGTCCTATTGGCAAGGGCTGCGCAATCATGTGACGGTGACACTGCCGGCGCTACAAAAGGAGATTACGTTGTTTCTGGCAGCCGGATTTTTCAGCGGTTCGATCGCCGCAACAGGCTTCGGAGCTTACATTCCCGGGTTGCTGGAGCATATTCCGCTCCCGGTTGTCCTGTCTTTTTCCGTCATGACTGTTCTCGCAATTACATTGTCCTCGCTTATCGGATTGCATCCGATTGTACCCGTAACAGTCCTTGCGACAGGCATTGATCCGGCAGTCGTTCACATCAGTCCGGTCTACTTCGCTGTGCTGCTGCTTGGCAGCTGGGGCATTTCCAACCCGATTTCACCGGCTTCGGCGGTGAATAACTTGTTGGCCGGATTGCTGAACAGGTCGGTATTCGAGCTGGCCAAGCCGAATTATAAATTTACAGCGGTCATGGCCATCGCACTCCTTCTCTATTTGGCGCTTGTCTTCGCTTGATTCTTGTGTTCTTGTGATGAACCCCATTATTCAGGGGTTCTTTTTGTGTTTTAGCAGCCGGTCCGGGCCCTGCTTTCGCTTTTTCATAAGTTTTGCAAGGGGCGGCAGAAGAGTATCAGAATTTGTACAGGGAAGACTATCGAAAAGTTGCTGTCGTATTCGGGAAAGCTTGGGCTACCGGCTTAACAAGGTTATACTGGCAACAGGAGATCTCCTTATGAAAAGGGAGGGTAAAGCATGGACGCTGAGTTATTCAACAAGGTCTACGACTCCATCGTGAAGAGGGAATCGACGTACGACGGCATTTACTATACAGGTGTAAAAACAACGCGGATTGTCTGCCGGCCTTCGTGCCGGGCACGCACACCCAAGCAGGAGAATATTACGCTCTACCCGAGCCTGAAGGCGGCTGTGCGAGAAGGATTCCGCCCTTGCAAGCGGTGCAAGCCGGATACTCCCGGGGCATTGAACCCGGATGCCATGCTTGCGGCGCAGACGGATGCCCTGATCGCAGCCAATTACCAATCGGCGCTAACGCTGCAGAAACTGGCGGATCAATTGGCTGTCAGCCCGTATCATTTGCAGCGCACGTACAAGCGGGTAAGCGGAAGGACGCCAATTGAGAGGCTGCATGCGACAAGATTGAGCGCAGCCCGGACACTGCTGGAGAAAGGGGAGCTGCCCGTTCAGGCAGTGGCTGCCTCTGTCGGCTACAAGAACGCCTCGCATTTTGCCGCGTGGTTCAAGGAGCAGACAGGGGCTTCGCCGACGGAATACCGGGATAGCGTGCAGGCCAAGGGGGAGCAGCCAGCCGGAAGCAACAATAGATAAATCATTGGAACAGAAGCGGTTGTGCATGATGAAGAATGATTAGCTATAGGAAGGATGAATGGAGCAGGATGAGAACAGATTTGATGTGGGCAAAGCAGAATCTGGAGGGTCGTGATTGGCTGGTGCTGGCAACGGAGCGCGGGCTGTGCCGGATTATATTCCCGCACGAAGGGCTGAAGGATTTTCAGAGCTGGATCAGCCGTATTATCCCCGGGGGAACGCCGAGAGAGGATGAGGAGGCTCTGAGACGGACAGGGATTTCCGATTGGCTACAGGCGTATTTTGCAGGAGAGCACAACCCGATTAGCGGTATCCCGCTTGATCTTATCGGGACGGCATTCCAGCAGCAGGTATGGGAGGAACTGGGGAGGGTGCCGTACGGGGAGACCCGCACTTACGGGGAAATTGCAGCCGCGATAGGCAAACCGCAGGCTGTCCGCGCCGTCGGCGCGGCCAACGGCGCCAACCCGATTCCGGTTCTGCTGCCCTGCCACCGGATTATTGGTGCAGACCGCAAGCTGACAGGCTTTCGCGGAGGGCTGGAGATGAAACGCAAGCTGCTTGATCTCGAGGGGATCAAGGGTGTGGGGGACGGCGGTCATGCCCGGTTCCAGTTTTGAGCTTGCAGTCCGTCAGCCCTTCAGCTTCGCGCGTTGTTTGGAGTACATGGCAAGGTCTCCGTTGGAGAGTTTATATGAGGTGCGCGGCAGCAGTGTAATCCGGCTGGTCAGGGCAGCACAGGAGCCGGAACAGGGATACGGTCCCGTCCGCAGCTATCTCGTGGAGATCACCTGTCCCGATGACGAGGCGCTTTACGTCCGGTTCCTCCAGGACGAGCCGGGAAGCGGGCAGGAGCTGGAGGGCGTCAAGCGCTATATCCGGGAATGGTTCGATTTGGACCGGGATATGAAGCACTGGCATCAGCTGTCCTCCGGCGATCCGGTAATGGGGAAGCTGGCTGCGGAATTTTACGGACTTCGTATCATTGGCATCCCTGACCTGTATGAGGCGCTCTGTTGGGCAATTGCCGGCCAACAGGTCAATTTGCCCTTTGCATACAAGCTCAAGGCAAGACTCGCTGAGACGTATGGAGAGAGTGTGTCCTGGGAGGGCTGTGACTATCGGCGCTTCCCTGATCCGTCAGCCCTTGCAGAGGCGGATATTGCCGAGCTGCAGTCACTGCAATTTACGCGTGCCAAGTCAGCAGCGATTATCGAGACGGCTGCATTGATGACGCGCGGCGAGCTGTCCCGTGCGGGTCTGCTCGCGCTGGGAGACTTTGCAGCCGCAGAGAAGGCGCTGGTTGGCATCCGCGGCATCGGACCATGGACCGCCAATTATGTGAGGATGCGCTGCCTGCGTGACCCGGGTGCATTCCCGATCGGGGATGTTGGCCTGCAAAATGCCGTCCGGGCACAGCTCGGCATGGATCGCAAGCCTACGACCGCCGAGCTGAAGGATCTGTTCGCGCCCTGGTCCGGCTGGGAAGCATACGCGACCTTTTATCTGTGGCATAGCTTGTATTGATTTAACAAATCGGGCCTTTCCACTTAAATATGGACCAGATTAGATTAATTAGACTCTAAATGAAGAATATGCTGTGAGAAGCTGGCATCCCAGAAGCGAATCCACTATACTGGGAAAGAGATTTTCCAGGAATGGGAGGAATATTATTGTCCAGTTTGCCAAGCTGTCCGGCGTGCAGCTCTGAATACACCTACCAGGACGGCAGTCTGATCATTTGTCCGGAATGCGGGCACGAATGGGTGCCTGGAGGAGATAGCCCGGCTGATCTTGATGCTGAGACTGTCAAAGATGCCAACGGGAATGTTCTGCAGGATGGAGACACCGTATCTGTAATCAAGGACTTGAAGGTCAAAGGCAGCTCTTCCGTGCTGAAGATCGGAACCCGGGTTAAAAATATCCGGCTGGTTGACGGCGATCATAATATTGATTGTAAAATTGACGGTTTCGGCGCAATGAAGCTCAAATCCGAATTTGTGAAAAAGATTTAAGTCCAGTTTTTACGCATAGAAGTGGCGACTGATCACGTCCCTGGTTTTACGAAATGAATGAAAGCTCTCGGCAGAGGGCTTTTTCTATATCCTGACGAGCGTATTCCGACTTCATAGCTAGAGGCATGCATTCGGTTCGTCTAGTACCGAATGCTATCTTGTGAGGGCTACTAATTGAGGAAACTAATTCCAGCCGGAATCCGTCTAATACCTAAAAGATGAAGGCGGTGTTATGTTGCGATTTGTATCTTATCTGATTCTGTGGTTCTGCTTTAGTTTTCTGCTCGCCTCAGCCCTATTGCTGCTGGAGTATGTAGAGGGCTATAAGATCACCACGACTGAATACTATGGCCTGCGCAATTTAGGCTTTGCTTTTGTTCTCATCATAGTATTACCGGCTATACCCGCCTATCCAATCTTAATCTATCCGCTATCGCTGCTAATTCAGAGAATAGAGCAGATCACACGGCCCTTCCTGGTTCGCGGATTGATTATGGTCTTGCTGTGGATTGCAGCAGGCTGGTTTCTTTTCCACGAGATGTATGATGCAGGATTTGTTAAGCAATACGGACTGAACGGTTTCAGCGCCGTCGTTATTTTCGGTGTATTGGGTTTGATTTATGTGAAAATCGAGCATTTTTTGCAGATGTGCATGCATAAGCGCTCTGACCCTTCCATACAGGCAAGCTAAATTAAAAGGGTATTCGGATTTTATGGTGGAAAAGGGCTTATAATTCGCCCTTCTCCAATTTCTCAACCAAGGTGGAAATGTCGATACCAAGAAGCTGTTCACTATGTTCACGAACTAAACCGACAGGAGGCCACTTGTCGAACATCGGGAAATTATAATCCCGATGTTCATAGTCATCCAGACGCTTTTGATACCTAGGCTTACGCTCCTTAACAAGCCCTTCTGTAAAGAGCATTTTTGCCCGTAAAGCTTCAAATGAGTATCCTCTGCCCAAACGATTCATTACACGTATGAGGCTGTTCAGTGACTCAGTATAAGCGTTTGTGATGCGGTGGTCGAAGTAAGCGAATACCTCTGTTTCCCAGTTCGCCATAGCCTTTGTAAGAGGCTCGAAAGCGGATTGGAGTTCTTCTGGTATCTTGGTTTTCCAGTCGTGATATTTGAGAAATGCCTTTTGTCTTGTATCACTTTCCCAAATATCGAAATAGGACTCCTTCAATTCATAAGCAATGCCGAGAGAGGGATGATTCTAAGTCCAAAGGTCAAGCGTAATCTTATCCATCTCTGTAAGCTCTTTATGGCGCTTAAGGAGGATAAATCGGTCGTGCATAAGCCCACGCCGTACTTTCGGTGATAAACCTTCTCTAAGCTGTTTGCGGATGGTTTCTAATGCTTGGTTCGCCATACGGACAACGTGAAACTTATCAACGATGATAATTGCCTTTGGCAGCACAGCCTTCACAGCGTCCTTATGCGGTTGCCACATATCCATAGTGACATAGGCGATTCTCGCCGTGTTTGGAAGCCGAGAGAGGTATCGTACGACTGTCTCCTTGTTCCGATTCGGTAGAACATCTAACAGTGTCCGTTCTTCGATGTTGGTTAGAACGCACCTGGGCTTAATAATGTGGATTTCATCTATCCCGAGCCATTTAGGGGTTTCAAACCTCAATGTCTCTTCCAAGCGTTTAATGTAATCACGAAAAATGTTGCGTATCGTCTTTTCGTTAAGACCAACGTCTTCGGAAATACTGACAAACGTGCGTTTAAGGCTCTGCTTCTCAATATAGGACAGCAAACGTTTTGTACAGTTCCGCTTTTCATCTATGGTGTAGTCTAAGCGTTCCCAGAAGGTCTGAGAGCATTCACGGCAACGATACCGCTGACGTTTTACGAGAAGCCCTACACGCTTCCGTGGATAGGTAAGTCCATACACAACTGCTCTCGGTTATCGTGCTTGTAAAGGTTCGCTACGCACCCGCAATGAGGACAAGCTAAAGGTGAGAGTTTGTCACCACCCGTATCTGAAAGTCATATTCATTTTCAGCGATGCATATTACGTTAAAATTTGATAACTTCAATATATCCATGTTTTCTTCCTCTTGTAGTAGTTACATTCTGATTTGAATTTCAAACCTCTCGTAGTATCTTGATCGTACCGAGAGAAAAATTCCAACATAAGTTTGTAGCCAATCAGAGACTTGCCACTACCGTTGATTTCTGGCTGCTTTACCGCTTTACCTAACTCTACCAATTTCTCAACAATAGACTGCTTTTCTCCTGTCGGAGCATCGACTACTTGTGGCATAGCCTCTTTTAACACGTAGTAGGTTTTGCTATAGAGAACATCATTGAACAACTGAAACTCTCCTTTTTAAGTCAAATTATTTTTCATTGGAATCAGGTTTCAAGTCAATCCATATACTTGCCAGGCAAATAACTGCCACTCACTCATGCTGTTTCTAATTAGGAGAGTCTTAAATTGCCAACCTGAAACAATGCCTCCAGAAATAAAGATTAAATGTAGCCACCTGATTTTTCTCATCTATTCATCCGTTGTGAGTAATTTTATGGGTACTTATGCATTCAACCATCCCTCAACATCCTCCAATTCTACCACCAATGGTCCTGTGCCTAAAAAATTGAATTCATCAGTCAGATGGCGTGAACACCCTCATTGCTAAATCGCTGCTCTCAGAGATTTTAAAAGTATGGTATCGGAAAGTCAGCAGCTCAGTTTCGGAAAGACGGATTATTTGTTCACCTTCCAAAGTATCGGAAACATCATGTCGTTCCCATAGCGTCCTGAATTCTTCGCTCCTGTCACATAACTTGTCGACCAGTTCTTGATACCACGAATCGTTCATGTAAAAGGCAAACCGGCTTCTGAAATGGGCCACCATCGTAGAGGCGACATTCTCCCAATTCACGATGCGAAACTTGCTGTCCTCCACCGCGAAGACATGCCAAAGAATATTTCTTCCGAGCTCCGGGTCTCGGCTGAAGTCTCTACACAACGTATCCGATATTTGGTTCAAAGCGATAACGTTCCAGCGTCTATCAATAATGTACGCCGGATAGGTTCCCATCCTGTCCAGAATCTTCTGCAGGGAAGGAGGAACGGCATCATCCGCTTTTGACTGCGGAAGCGGGGAATGGTTGGCCAATACGAGAAGGTGGTTGCGTTCGTCGCTGTTAAGACGTAATGTTCGTACCAAGCTTTCCAGGACTTGCTCCGACACATGAATGTCCCGGCCCTGCTCCAGTGCTGTATACCACGGCAAGGAAATACCCGATAAGCTTGACACTTCTTCCCGTCTCAAGCCTTTCGTGCGGCGGCGTGACGTTTCAACCTGCAAACCCATCTCTCCTGGGGATAAACGCGAGCGGCGTGACCGGAGAAAATCAGCCAATTGTTTACGTCTTCTTTCATCATTCATAAATATGTTATATCCTCTCCATTTGGTGATAGTATTTATACTAGTATTCGTGCCAATAGTATCCGGAACAGTACTATAAATGCACACCTGTATATCGGTTCTATGACTGATTATAATCGTGTTATCGTCCGTTGTTAAGGAGGAGCCGGAGATTAAACAAGCTGTACCGAATTTCCCATTGATCGGCTGATCGCGGCTGATGAGAATCGTTTGGCAAGGTCAATCCAAATATCGAATACGAAGGAGATTTTTATTGTGAAAACAATGCAGATCGAACATGGGCATAGTTTCAAAGGCAAACGTGTTGTTATTCTTGGAGGAACGTCCGGAATCGGGTTTGCGACTGCCGAAGCCGCCGCTCGGGAAGGGGCATACCTGGTCGTCGTGTCCAGTAAAAAAGAAAAAGTTGACCGTGCCGTTTCGCGTTTGCCCGAAGGTACCGAGGGGTATGCGGTTGATTTGACGAATGAGGAACAGGTTAGAAAATTTTTTAGTAATATCGGGGAATTCGATCACTTGGTTTTCACTGCCGGCGACCCAATGATGATCGAAAATCTCGATACCACCGACGTCGAGACAGCGCAGCAATTGTTTAACTTGCGATACTGGGGAGCGTTTATGGCTGCCAAATATGGCAGTCGAAACATCCGACGGGGTGGTTCGATCACGTTGACTTCCGGCGTTGCCGGAGCTCGTCCACAGAAGGGAGTTACTGTTGCAGCCAGCATATGCGGTGCTGTCGAGTCGCTCACCAGAGCGTTGGCCGTCGAGTTGAGCCCGCTTCGCGTCAACACCGTTTGCTTCGGCATTATGCGTACCGAGTTTTGGAATGACGTTCCTGAGGAACACCGGAACACAATGTATGAAAATGTAGGGGAATCACTTCCAGTTGGGCGAATCGGCGAACCGGAGGATGGTGCCGAAGCATTTTTATACTTAATGCGGGAGAACTATTCTACCGGTCAGATCGTTGTCGTGGATGGCGGTTCTACTCTCGTTTAAGCTTCTTGTAGGTGACACGTTTGTTTCTATTCCTTCAAACGTAACTTTGTCACCTTTTTTCAACATATCATTTATCCTCCATGTCATTAAGGTTTATGTTTTTAAATTACCAAAATCAGGATCATCGTTCAACCATAAAATCCGATTTAATAATCATATTACGTTGGTTGGTTTTCCACTACATTTTCCGAAGAGCCAATTAAAATAAGGATGCATTGCAGGGTTATCGGGGGAAATGATACGATAAGACTGTCTAGCAGGGCCGCTGCTGCGTCCTTGTGTTCATGAGGAAGATAGGAACGCTTGTTTATTCAACTAACGGAGGTCGATCATCTATGAAAGCGCTATTTATCGGAGGCACAGGAACGATCAGCTCTGCGATTACCAGACAACTGCTGGAGCAGGGTTGCGAGCTGTATTTGATCAACCGGGGCAGCCGGAATGATGCTCTGCCTGAGGGAGCACACGTTATCCATGCAGACATTCATGACGAGGCTCAGGTAGCCAGTCTGATCGGAGAAATGAAATTTGATGTCGTAGCTGATTTTATCGCCTATGAACCTGCGCATCTGGAGCGGGATTACCGTCTGTTCAAAGGGAAAACGAAGCAGTTCATCTTCATCAGCTCTGCGTCGGCCTACCAGACGCCGTTATCGGACTACAGAGTAACGGAGAGCACGCCGTTATCCAACCCGTATTGGGATTACTCCCGCAATAAAATCGCCTGTGAGGATTATCTGCTGAAGCTGTACCGGGAGGATGGTTTCCCGATTACGATTGTAAGGCCGAGTCATACGTATGATGAGCGTACCATTCCGATGGGTGTCCATGGCAGCAATGGAACCTGGCAGGTAGCCAAGCGTATGCTGGAGAATAAGCCGGTAATCATCCATGGTGACGGCACTTCCTTGTGGACGATGACCCATAACCGCGATTTTGCCAAAGCATTTATCGGGTTAATGGGCAATATTCATGCCATCGGAGAGTCTGTCCAGATTACATCCGATGAATCGGTAACCTGGAACCAGATTTATGAGGTGATTGCGGATGCACTGGGTGTGAAGCTGAATGCGGTCCATGTATCTTCCGAATTTCTGGCTGCATGCAGCAAGGAGGATTACCGTGGCAGCCTGCTTGGAGACAAGTCCAATACGGTGGTGTTCGACAACTCCAAAATCAAACGGCTGGTACCCGATTTCGTAGCAACAACCCGTATGGATCAAGGCATCCGGGAGACTATTGAATACATTCTTGCACACCCGGAACATCAGGTGGAGGATGGGGAATTCGATATTTGGTGCGATAAGGTCATCAGCGCTCTGGACGCTGCCATTGCAGCTATTAATGCCTGACAGTCCTTGAACGTTGCTTCTGCGCATACCTCTTTTAATATAATAGATGATCTCCTTGCAAGGTAACGCTCTAGTGAGATTACCGGATACGCCAGGCCTGTTCAAGTTAAACTTGGACAGGCTTTTTTTATTGCGCTCATGCTTTATTCATCGATAGTCATGATAACAGCAGAGGTTGAAATAACATAATGAATAAGTTAATATAATATCAAATGATAGTTTAATCTATCAAAAATAATCATGCATTTCATAATTGCGAAAGAGGTAATAGATGATGAGGAATGCCAAACCAAGCGTAAAAGAGAACCGGATGAATGCAATTCTGGACGCTGCAACCGAGCTGCTGGTGGAGAAGCCGACAGCCTCCCTGAATGAGATTGCCGGGCACGCTGGCATCGGCATTGCTACGCTCCACCGCTATATTGAGAACCGGGACCAGCTTATGCTGAAGCTGGGCTTGAGGGCGGTTGATGTGGTCAAAGAGACGATGAGAGCTGTTCCCCGCGACGAGAGTGCCCTGGAGCGTTATATTCCTGATCTGATTGAGGCTCTGATTCCATTGGGGGACAAAATTTATTTTCTCGCCCATGATACCTCGCTGAATTACAGCAAGGAACTGGCAGAGGCTGAAGAGGTGCTGAAGGAGCCGGTACGGCAGACAATCAAGGAGCTGCAGCAGCAGGGTTATTTCCGAAGTGATATGGCTACGGAATGGATACTTAATGTGCTGTATTGGCTGCTGTTTGTCACGTGGCAGCAGGTTCAGGATGGGCATGTTGCCAGAAAAGCAGCAGCGCCGCTGGTCGTTGATACGCTGTTCAACGGTGTGAAGGCAAGCAACGCGCCTTTGAATAAATAAGAAAGCTTGTGAATCCGGCTGATCTGCCGAATGCCGAATGCTGAGCGCGTAAATTAAATCCCGGAGAGGATGTGCTGATGATGAAAGAAGCTGCTGTTGTCCCTGAACCCAAAAAGTACGGCCCCCTCGGCAATTTGCCGCTCATTGATAAGGATCGGCCCACCCTGTCCATGTGCAAGCTGGCGGATGAATTGGGTCCAATCTACCGTCTGACTGCGCCCGGCTTCACCAGCCTGGTTGTGTCCGGTCATGAGCTGGTCGCAGAGGCATGTGATGAATCCCGCTTTGACAAGCATATCTTCAGTGAGCTGGAGAATGTGCGGGCTTTTGGCGGAGACGGGCTATTTACAAGCCGGACGGATGAGCCGAACTGGAAGAAGGCGCATAATATCCTGCTGCCTACCTTTGGCCAGCAGGCGATGAAAGGCTACCATCCGATGATGGTGGATATCGCGGAACAGCTTGTTCAGAAGTGGTCGCGCCTCAATGCGAATGAGAGTGTGGATGTTCCGGATGATATGACCCGGCTGACATTGGATACAATCGGGCTCTGCGGATTCAATTACCGCTTCAACAGCTATTACAGGGAGGGACACAGTCCGTTCATCATCAGTATGGTCCGTGCGCTGAATGAAGCCATGCATAAAAGCTCGCGGCTGAAAATTCAAGATCTCCTCATGGTGCGCAACAGACGCCAGTACAACGAGGATATTCAGACGATGTTTAGCCTGGTGGACACCATTATTGCAGAACGCAAGGCCGGGGCGGACAATGGGGAGATGGATCTGCTGGCCCGCATGCTGCACGGCAAGGACCCGGATACCGGCGAGACACTGGATGATGAAAATATCCGGTATCAGATCATTACCTTCCTGATTGCCGGCCATGAGACGACAAGCGGCCTGCTGTCTTTCGCCATCTATTTCCTGCTGAAAAATCCGGCAGTGCTGCATAAGGCGTATCGGGAAGCAGATGAGGTATTAAGCAGCGCGCCCCCTACTTACAAGCAGGTGCTTGATCTGAAATATATCCGGATGATCCTGAACGAATCGTTGCGTCTATGGCCTACAGCGCCGGGCTTTGATGTGTATGCCAAGGAGGACACGGTCATCGGCGGCAAGTATCCGCTCAAAAAGGGGGACAGCGTTAGCATTCTGCTGCCGCAGCTCCACCGGGATCAAGCGGCCTGGGGCGAGGACGCCGGGGAATTCCGTCCGGAGAGGTTCGAGGACCCGGAGAAGGTGCCCAGCCATGCCTTCAAGCCGTTTGGGAACGGGCAGCGGGCCTGTATCGGCATGCAGTTCGCACTGCATGAGGCGACACTGGTTTTGGGCATGATCCTCCAGCATTTCGAACTGATAGATTATACGAATTATCAATTGGACGTGCAGCAGACCTTAACTATTAAGCCGGGAGACTTCAAAATCCGGGTGAAACCTCGGGAGAAGGTTGCATCCGCCCGAATTCAGGACGCAGGATCCAAACTTGCAACTGCAGGCACCGCTCACAAAGAGCAAGCTGCGGCGAACCCTATTGCCGGGGCTGAGCAGAACTCGCTGCTGGTGCTGTACGGTTCCAACCTGGGAACTGCGGAGGGCATTGCCCGCGAGCTGTCCGATACCGCACGCGCTTATGGATTCCACAGCGAGGCCGGGCCGCTGGACGCCTGGGCTGGAAGACTGCCCAGGCACGGAGCGGTGTTGATTGTGACAGCCTCCTACAACGGCAGGCCGCCTTCCAACGCACGGGGGTTCGTGCAATGGCTGGAGCAGGCGGCACCAGGTGAACTTGAAGGTGTCCGATATGCAGTGTTTGGCTGCGGGGACCGGAATTGGAGGGCCTCTTATCAGGAGGTGCCGAGGTTCATTGATGAGCAGCTTGCTCTAAAGGGAGCAAGCCGACTGACCGTACATGGCGAGGCAGATGCAGGAGGAGACTTTGAGCAGGAGCTGGATGCGTGGCGTGAGCACTTGTGGCCGGTTGTGATGGATGCTTTCAGTTTGAAGATGGAGGTTGCGGCCACGAAGGAGCGCAGCACGCTATCTATTGCCTTCACAAGCGGGCTGACCGCAATTCCCCAGGCACTGGCGTATGATGCTGTATATGCCCGGGTAACGGGAAATTGCGAGCTGCAATTGGCAGGCAGCGGACGCAGCACACGCCATCTCGAAATTGCGCTGCCGCAAGGGCTGGCTTACCAGGAGGGTGACCACCTGGGAGTGCTGCCCGGAAACAGCAAAGAGAATGTGAACCGTATCTTGCGCCGCTTCGGATTGAACGGGAAGGATCAGGCCATCTTGATGACTGACGGGCAGCATGCAGCACATTTGCCGCTGAATCAGCCGGTCAGCCTCTCTGATCTTCTGACCTACAGCGTGGAAGTGCAGGAGCCTGCAACCCGTTCTCAGCTGCGGGAGCTGGCGGCGCATACCGTCTGTCCCCCTCACAAGCGGGAGCTGGAGGCACTGCTTGCGGAAGAAGCGTATAAGGAACAAGTGTTGGGGAAACGGGTTACGATGTTGGAG
Source organism: Paenibacillus pinihumi DSM 23905 = JCM 16419 (assembly GCF_000422505.1). Lineage (GTDB taxonomy): Bacteria > Bacillota > Bacilli > Paenibacillales > Paenibacillaceae > Paenibacillus_D > Paenibacillus_D pinihumi. Next base: position 251,703 of record NZ_KE383869.1, read on the forward strand.
CTGATGGAGAGGTACGAGGCTTGCGAGCTGCCATTCGAGCGGTTCGTCGAGCTGCTCCCGCCGCCCAAGCCCAGATATTACTCGATCTCCAGCTCACCGAAGGCAAATAAGAATCAGGCGAGTATTACGGTGGCAGTTATACGGGATGCCGCCTGGAGCGGATACGGCGAATACTGCGGCGTAGCCTCGAACTATCTGGCGGATCGCAAGCCCGGAGACCCGATCATGGTTTTTGTCCGCACGCCGGAATCCGGGTTCCGGCTTCCGAATGATTCGGAAACGCCAGTTATTATGATTGGGCCTGGGACGGGTGTCGCTCCGTTCAGAGCCTTTCTTCAGGCGAGGGCTGCAATCCGGCAGGGAGGCGGGAAGCTGGGCAGAGCTCATTTATACTTCGGATGCCGGAATGAAGCGGACTTTATCTACCGGGAAGAGCTGGAAGCATACGACCAGGAAGGCATAGTGCAGCTCCATACCGCCTTCTCCCGCGCAGAAGGAACACCTAAAGTCTATGTCCAGCATCTTATAAAGCAGCATGCGGCGGAGATTATCGGCTGTGTGATGGATGGCGGACGATTGTATATATGCGGAGACGGGAGCCAAATGGCGCCTGATGTGGAGGCCGCTTTGCAGCAGGCTTACCGGACAGTGCAAGGGGCAGATCAGGAAGCGGCCATGTTCTGGCTGAAGCGCCTCACTGAAGAAGGGCGCTATGCCAAGGATGTGTGGGCAGGTTCATAAGATTACTGAATAAGACAAGTAAAAGACGGAGTCGCTCTTCCCCCCCCTCCGGGGCCAGAATGACTGCGTCTTTTACTTGTGATCAGCCATACGATACGTTTATCCTAACCCCCCATGTATTTCCGTTTATACGTGTTAACCGGCTAAATTGTTCTACAGCTCCTTTAGTTCCTGCATGATTGACTAAAATATCGACTTGTCCATAGGTATCCAGTGTTTCCTGGAACCGCTTCTCTCCCTCTGTTACCTTGCTGATATCCGCTTGAATGCTACCGCTTCTCCCTCTTTTTCAATGTTTGGGCCACCACTTCATCCGCTTTTTCCCGGCTATTGCTATAATTTGCGACAACTTTGCCCCAGGCCACGCCAACCCCGCTGCAATTGCGCTCCCTATCCCTTCCTGGAGCGCCGGTTACAATCGCCACTTTGCCTGCCGATTTACCGCTTTTCATACATGAATCGATCTCATTAATAGTTTAAAATATGCAAAAATATATAATGTAGAATGATTGGGAATACCGTTTTATCCTGTCGTTATCTTCGATAATAGGTGACATAAAACTATGTTTTCGGCCTGAAACCACTCTTTGTAAGCCAGGCTTTGTCAATAAGTTGTGCCGAATGAACGATCAAGCTTTGCGCTGTAAGTGATGCCGTTCAGTTTCAACAATTCTTGATTCCGTTGATTTAATTGCTTGCAACCTGGCGGGCTCATTATGAGACGGTTGCATCCGCCAGCGATAGCTGACCGCAGCAGATGATTGCCTAATCGTCCAAGGCATAATAAAATATAAGTCATCAGAGGACGTGGAGAAGGGTGAGCGGAATGTCACATCAAACGACGAATTATGAGGTTTAAAAAAAGCAAAAACATATTCGTCTATTATAGGGCGTTTTACAACGTCAGACGGCAAGCAGCAGACGGCTATACCCATGCTCAGCTTCATTCGCGGATCGGAATTATCTGGACCGATTCATTCCGTGTATGATCCGGCATTATGTCTGATTGCGCAAGGCTCCAAGATCGTGATGCTCGGACAAGAAACCTATACCTATGATCCGATGTCGTATTTGATTGCTTCCGTTCATTTGCCAGTCACGGGACAAGTTATCCAGGCAACGCCGGAAATGCCGTATTTAAGCCTCCAATTAAGGTTTAATGCGGAGCAAATTATTCATGTTATTGAAGAGACACCAGCTGCTGCAAGCGGGAACAAGAATCCTGTCAGGGGGTTGTAGTTTTTTGCATCAAATCAAACAAAGACACTGTAAGCCAAAACAGCCACTTTTCATCCGGAAGTGACGTTCTGATCAAAAGCGAACCGTCCCCCCCGGGCGCTCAATCACATATTCCTCAAAATGATCCGCGAATAAGGAGGGTATTTGTAGCCAAGTTTGGCTGGAGGAAGGAAGTATGATATTTTATTGAAAAAAATCAGAATGATTTGTAACCTTCCAGGGCTATGGCGGCACTTAAGTATATAGGGAAGAGGGGAGGTAACGATGCAGAAAGATGTGAAAGCTGCGCAGCAGGGCGACCGGCAGGCCTTCGAGCGGCTGGTGCGGCATTATGCAGGGATGGCTGGCTCAGTTGCTTATGAGAAGCTTCAGGATGTCCAGTTAGCGGAAGATGCGGTGCAGGAGGCCTTCACAGAGGCGTTCTTGAATTTGCACAAGCTTCGCATGGCGGAAGCATTTCCGGGCTGGTTCAAAGTAATTGTCGTTCGCCAATGCTCTCGCATGCTCCGCAGAAACCCGCTAATTGAGGTTCCTTGTGAAAATGCTGGACTGGACGGGAATCTGATGCCGGATATCGCGGACATGATGGAGCAAAAAGAGCTTAAGCGGTTGATTCAAGATAAAATCGGGGGATTAACAACACATCTGCGGCTTGCAGTACAGCTGTTTTATTTTCAGGGTTATTCATTAAAAGAGATGTCGGACTTTCTGGGTGTATCTGTCCCGGCATTGAAAAAAAGATTGTTTGATGCCCGGCATAAACTGAAGGGCTCGCTTCGAGTCCCGGATGTATTTGCTGTTATCAACCATCTGCATGAGGGAGGAACAAGCATGTTGCATATTGTGAATGGGGATTCTGTAGGGGAGACGTTGCGTCAAGCAGGGGTAAGCGGGGATATTCTTGTCTGGAGAGAGGTCTACTCGCATGGGCCGGTATTTGCGGAGCCTGAAGTGCCGGAGCATCGCGCATTCCGTTCCGGCTATTTGGAACGGACTATGGGTGTTCCGGAGCAGGAGTACTTAAAGGCTAGCGAAGCACAAGAGCAGAAGCTGGCTGCCGTTCATCAATATGATGAAATTGTGCTATGGTTTGAGCATGATCTGTTTGACCAGACGATGCTATGCTTTCTTCTGCATCAGTTCTCCCGCATGCGGTTAAAGAATACGAGATTGAGCCTGTTATGCATTGGCGAGTATCCAGGCATTGAGCTGTTCCGCGGACTTGGGCAGCTAACCCCGGAGCAGATCGGTTCGCTGTCCGGCACTTGGCAGACGATCGGGGAGACTGAGCTGGCTGCAGGGAGCAGCTATTGGGAAGCTTACACATCACCGGACCCGCACCTTCTGCAAAGGCTGGTGGAGGCGGACACCTCCATATTGCCATTTGCCAAGGCGGCCTATCAAGCCCATTTATCCCGGTTTCCGTCCGTATCCAATGGGCTTGGGATTGTCGAGCAGACCACGCTGAAGCTAGCAGCTTCTGAAATAACGTCCCCATACGAGCTGTTTCGGAGCGTTGGTGACAGGCTGCATATTTTGGGTATGGGAGATTTGCAATACTGGTCGGTTTTGCGGGACATGTCTCAAGGCTCGCATCCACTGCTTCAGCTGGAGGGTTTGGAGGCATTCCCCGGTCTTCATGATTCACCATCGGCTATGCAATCTTGTACCCTGACGCTGACTGAGCTAGGGCAGGATGTAATGAAAGGCAAGACAGACTGGATGCAGCACCAAGGCATTGATGAATGGTATGGGGGTGTGCATGTGCAAGGAACAAGCCCGTGCTGGCGCTGGGACGAGGCCAGACACAGTTTGGTTGAAATGCCGGATTGTTAAATCCGCCAATTAGAAGACAGGCAGGCCGGGCATCTCTAAATATCCGGGCCTGTCTGTCTGAGATTTTCGAACTTTGCCCATACGCAGCTATGGAGGGGTTACATCCCCTTGAGATTACCTTTTCAATACAAGCTCCAATTGCACCGTGATGTCCTTCTCCGCACTGAGCAAGACGGATTTTGGCCGTTCCAGTCCAAAGTCCCCGAAGGTGACATAAGTCGTACCGGACAGTTTCACCTGTTCATTCTCGTACAGGGCTTTGCCGGAGAAGGTGACGTCCTTATCAATTCCACGAACGGTCAATACACCGTTCATCGTAAAATCATAGGCTGTTCCTTCTTGCCATTCAGGCAGCAGTCCTTCAAATGAAGAAGCAGTAAACTCAGCGTTCGGATATTTCTCAATATCAAAGAAATCCGGTTCTTTTAGATGCCTGTCCCGTTTTTCATTGCCGGAGTTAATATGACTCATATCAATACTCCCCTGGCCCTTCATACTTCCTGCATCGTTCAAATTAATGATCCATTTGCCGTTGACCGCATCATTTTCAAAATTCACCTTTTCTTTGGTTGTGTCGACTGAGAAATAGACTCTGGAATCGCCCGTAATTGCCCAGTTCCCATTTAATTGTTCACCGGAGACGGTTGCATTCCGGGCTCCTGGCACGGTATTGGCCGTGTTGGAGCCGCCGGCTGCTGCCGAGTCGGCAGACGCAATGACTTGATGAATTTTTATTTTGTTCCCCAAATAATCCTGCATGAACATGTATCCGCCGGTACAGACAAGTATCACTGCAGCGGTTCCTGCAATGACCAGATTTCTGGTTTTTTTCTTCATAACGATTTCCCTCCTGTGTGATCTTTTTTATCGGATTTTAACCTTCTGTCTCAGGCTAAATACGCCACCTTTCATCATGAACAGACAATCTGCTCTAACTGTAGCAGTGAATTGTGTCGGGACGAAGTCGAAATGCGAAAATATTACTTTAAATTCCATATTATAAATGAATTTCAAGGCTTGCAGCGCCAGTAAGGATATGGTAATGATAATTACAAATACAGTTGCCTGAAAGAAAGGAGGGTACAGTGAAGACGATACTGATTATAGAGGATGAAGAGGGGATATCGCGGGTGTTGGCTGCTTATTTGAAAAGGGCTGGCTATGCACCTGTCAGGGCCTCAACCGGCGGAGAGGCGCTTGCACAATTTGAATCCCAGGACCCTGCACTTGTCCTGCTCGACATTATGCTGCCTGATCTCGACGGCCTGGAGCTGCTCTCCAGAATCCGGCTGCAGAGTGCTTGCCCCATCATCATGCTGTCGGCCAGAGACGCAATTGGCGACCGGCTGGCAGGGCTCGACGGAGGTGCGGATGATTATATGAGCAAGCCGTTCGTTCCGGAGGAGGTCGTAGCGAGAGTCAATGCGGTGTTGCGCAGACGGCCGCATTGGACAGACCGTGAATGCCGGAGGCTGTACGGCAACCTGGTCATTGATTTTTCTGCCAAGGAGGTCCTGGTCAATGGGGCCAAGGTTGCTTTGGGTCCGCGTGAATTGTCTCTGCTGCTGTTTTTGGCGGAGAGGCCGGGACGTACCTTTACTAGAGAGCAGCTAATTGAGCAGGTATGGGGAATGGATTATGATGGCAGTGACCGGGCAGTAGATTTGTCGATCAAGCGGCTGCGCCAGTCCTTGTCCCATTGGTCGGCTGGCGCCGGAGAGATTCGTACGCTGCGTGGAATGGGGTATCAATTTTGGCTCAAGGAATGAGCAACGGGCAGATTTCCATTTTGACCTATTGGACGATTCGCTATTTCGCCATACTGTGTGTAAGTCTTGCTATCATTGCGCTATCTGCGATGTATTGGATTATGGATGCTACAATGAACAGCCGTTTGAAGACGGCAGGTCTGCTCGGACAGGAAATTGTCGACCGGGTGGTTACAGTAGATGGCCAGATCAGTATTCCAGCCGATTTTGACAAGCTGCTGAACAGCCGCTTTGCCTATTTTAATATTAACAAGCAAGAGCTGTCCCTGATCATTACAAATAGTCAAGGGGAAGTGGTCTTCTCCCGCCCGGAGCTGAGCGGCAGGGAAGTGGAAGGAATTTTGTCCGATGACTTTACGTATGCCCGGGATAAAAGGTTCATGGCGATCACAACGCCAATTTTCCGCCGCGGGCAGCTGCAAGGACAGGTCACACTGCTTCAATCCAAGCGCTCGCTTACCTATAGTCCCAACGAAATTATTCTCGTTGCCGTGCTGCTTCTGACCCTCATCTTGTGCGGCTGGCTCACACTGTATTTATTATCCCGCAAGCTGTCGGACCCAATTCGGAAGGTAGCGGGCAGTGCTATGCAAATTGCCAACGGGCAATATGAGGTGGACTTGAACGTCAAAACACGGGAACGGGAGATTCACGAACTGGTAGGGTCATTTAAGAACATGGCGATCCGTCTCAAGCAGTTGGAAGATTGGAGAGAGCTGTCCCTGGCTGGTGTGACGCACGAGCTGAAAACGCCGATTACTTCTATTAAGGGACTTCTCATGGCAGTAAGGGAAGGGGTCGTAGCCAAAGAGGAAGCCGAAGAGTTCCTGGAAATTGCGCTTAAAGAGACCGACAGGCTGGAGCGGATGGTAGCGGATCTGCTGAACTACAACGCATTTTCCTCAGGAAGCCTGGAGGTAAGGGAAGACCGGATTGAACTGGAGAACCTTGTCTCGGAAATTGTCTATCAATGGAGGCTGGGGAATGAGCATAACCGGATGACGGTCAACTTTCAGGGAACAGGGGAAGCTGTGACGGTGATCGGTGATGCGCTCCGGTTGCAGCAAATTATGGTCAACCTGCTGAACAACGCACTGCAAGCCGCTGTGCCGGGACGGCCGCTTCGAATAGATATCTGCCTGAAAACTATTAGGGACAAGAGCGAGTCCTATATATCCGTCGAGGTATCAGATAATGGCAGTGGGATTCCGCGTGAGGAGCAGCCGCATATATTTGAACGCTTTTACCGTGGGGAACGGAAGAAAAGAGTGATTCGCGGCCTTGGTCTTGGACTGACCCTAAGCCGTTTGCTGGCCCGGTCTCAGCATGGAGAATTGACTCTGGGCCGCAGCTGCGATACAGGGAGCACCTTCATGTTGAAGCTTCCCTGGGCCGGGGCGACAGCAAAAGAAAGGCGTTCTTAAGCCTTCTTTTTCTTGCTAGTTATGCGTGCAGCGGCCCGTGATCCAAACAACAAAACCGCGAGGATTCTCCCGGCGGTTCGTAAACAAAGGAAAATACAATGTTGCACATCCTGGCTCCAATCCCTAATGTAATGAGCCCAAAATAACTGCCATAATAAACATAATTATCGCCCGCTTCAGGGTTCCCCGAAATAAAGGCAAAGGCGGGAAGAATGCAAAAAAGAAGGTTGTCCAACTGAAGCCGACCTTCACATCTTAAACTAGCCCTCCATCCTTAACCAATACCACTCTCATATATGTGTCACATCCCTATTCTGTATCAACAAAATCATTTTAATCCGAATCAGCAGTATTCCATCTCATGATGCAATAATACTTTTTTCTCAGATGCAAAAAGCGGACGGGAGAATGTCACTCTTGTCTGCTCCTGTGTCTCGCCAAGATGTTTTTGTCCGATGCCTGTATTATATTTGATACAATCGGTTAATGTTAAGAATGCGCACTATTGTTATGTAGTACCAAAATGGATACCATAAAGGAGTATAAGCTTCCCCTGCTCCTGCTGTATCATCTGGTCGGGGGTAAAAGAGATTTAAAGAATTTGGCATGAATCAGCGGGGCGAAATTTATAAGTGGTACAATCTCCGAACGGCGTGGAGACTGACAAGGCAAATAGCGGTCATGCTCATGCAATATCATATTTGGGTTGCATTTGGCGTTAGTTTTCGTCACCAGCGATTCAACTTACTTGTAAAAGGGAGAGAACCATATGACACTCACACCTGAAAAAACGGCAGTAGGCTTTATCGGCATCGGCGTTATGGGAAAAAGCATGGCGGGTCACATTCAAAAGGCGGGCTATCAACTGCATGTCTATACGCGAACAGCCTCAAAAGCAGAGGAGCTGGTAAAGGAAGGCGCGTATTGGCATGAAACGCCAGCAAAGCTTGCACAGGCTTGTGACGTTGTAATAACGATGGTTGGTTACCCGAAGGATGTCGAGGAAATCTACTTGGGAGGGGATGGATTAGTTGCTCATGCGAAGGCAGGAGCTTACCTGATCGATATGACGACTTCAAGTCCGCTGCTGGCCGCACGGATCTACGAAGCTTGCAAAGCGAAAGAGCTTCACGGACTCGACGCTCCTGTATCTGGCGGTGACATCGGGGCAAGGGAAGGTAAGCTGTCGATTATGGTCGGGGGCGACCAGGAGGATTTTGACGCTGTTCGCAAGCTGCTGGAGCTGATGGGCAGCAATGTTGTGCTTCAGGGGAAGGCAGGGGCTGGTCAGCATACGAAAATGTGCAACCAGATCGCCATTGCCTCCAATATGATGGGGGTCTGTGAAGCGATGGCATATGCTGAAAGAGCGGGGCTTGATGCCACTTCTGTTCTCAAGAGCATTGAGAGCGGGGCAGCAGGGAGCTGGTCCCTTAGCAATCTTGCGCCTCGCATTATTGCCGGCAATTTTGAACCGGGATTTTACGTGAAGCATTTCATCAAGGACATGGGCATTGCACTGGAAGCAGCCAAGGAGATGGGGTTGGATACACCAGGGCTGGCACTGGCAGAATCATTATACAGGCAGCTTGCCGGAAAGGGTTATGAGGATAAAGGCACTCAGGCGCTGATCAAGTATTATATTGAGAAATAGGGACGGTATGACAGCTGATTCAGTGGATTGTCCGGACATGTATAGTTAGATGGAGAAGGGTATCCTTTTGTTCAGGATGCTCTTTTTTTGAACTTAAATGGGATTTGTTTCGTGAAAAAAAACCCCTTCAGGACAATCTGCAAAAGATGTTTCATTTTCGCAGACGGTTCTTGAAAGGGCTAGAGCCTGAAGGATTGGTTTTCGTTGCAGCTTATTGCAATTACGGTGTTAACTTAAATACTTCAAGTGAGGCATTTACAATGTTCTGACCGTCAATCTTGGTGGCCAAATCTTTGTCCGTGCCCACGTTTCTCAGAGTAACTCTTGCGTTTGCAGGAATCGAAACAATTGCGTGTCCCGCTGTTTGATAGAAGTTCCCTGCCCCGGCGCTTACTGCAAAGCCGTAGGTTGTTTGAGCGAGTGCTGTGTTATCAATCGCAATGGCGAAGGCGGTATCAGCTTCCTCGCTAACCGTTACGCTCCACTGAACATGGTAGTCGCCAGTCGCGCCGATAACAACCGGAGACGTATTTGGTGCGGCAGAAAGGCCGCCTGCCAAAGGTCCGACCCCGCTGAACACAACGTCCTCGCCAGAAGCTACAGGCTGGGTGCCTGTGGCATAGACATAAATATAGGCCGTAGCAAAACTTCCAGTAGCTCCAGTTGCACCTGTGGCCCCAGTCGGTCCGGTGTCTCCAGTTGCGCCCGTGTCTCCGGTCGG
>NZ_KE383869.1:261301-261807 GCF_000422505.1 Paenibacillus pinihumi DSM 23905 = JCM 16419
CCAGTTGCGCCCGTGTCGCCAGTTGGTCCGGTATCGCCGGTTGGTCCGGTGTCGCCAGTTGCGCCAGTGTCCCCAGTCGCTCCGGTGTCTCCGGTTGCGCCCGTGTCGCCAGTCGGCCCGGTATCGCCAGTTGCACCCGTGTCGCCAGTCGGTCCGGTGTCTCCGGTTGCGCCCGTGTCACCAGTCGGCCCAGTATCACCAGTTGCGCCGGTGTCGCCAGTCGGTCCGGTATCGCCAGTCGCACCAGTGTCGCCAGTCGGTCCGGTGTCGCCAGTTGCGCCCGTGTCGCCAGTCGGTCCGGTGTCGCCAGTCGGCCCAGTATCGCCAGTTGCGCCCGTGTCACCAGTCGGTCCGGTGTCGCCAGTCGGTCCGGTATCACCAGTTGGTCCGGTATCGCCAGTTGCGCCCGTGTCGCCAGTTGCGCCCGTGTCCCCGGTCGGCCCGGTGTCACCAGTCGCGCCCGTGTCGCCAGTCGGCCCGGTATCACCGGTTGCGCCCGTGTCGCC
>NZ_KE383869.1:262097-270806 GCF_000422505.1 Paenibacillus pinihumi DSM 23905 = JCM 16419
CCAGTCGCGCCCGTGTCGCCAGTCGGCCCGGTATCACCGGTTGCGCCCGTGTCGCCAGTCGGCCCAGTATCGCCGGTCGGTCCAGTGTCGCCAGTTGCGCCCGTGTCGCCAGTTGGTCCGGTATCGCCAGTTGCACCCGTGTCGCCAGTCGGTCCGGTATCGCCAGTTGCACCCGTGTCGCCCGTCGGTCCGGTATCGCCCGTGTCACCCGTCGGCCCTGTATCGCCAGTCGGTCCGGTGTCACCCGTCGGCCCAGTGTCCCCGGTCGGTCCGGTGTCGCCGGTTGCACCCGTGTCACCCGTCGGTCCGGTATCGCCAGTCGCACCAGTGTCCCCGGTCGGTCCAGTATCGCCAGTTGCGCCCGTGTCACCAGTCGGCCCAGTATCACCAGTTGCGCCGGTGTCGCCAGTCGGTCCGGTATCGCCAGTCGCACCAGTGTCGCCAGTCGCGCCCGTGTCGCCAGTCGGCCCGGTATCACCGGTTGCGCCCGTGTCGCCAGTCGGCCCAGTATCGCCGGTCGGTCCGGTATCGCCAGTTGCGCCCGTGTCACCCGTCGGTCCGGTATCACCAGTTGCGCCAGTGTCACCAGTCGGCCCAGTATCGCCAGTTGCGCCGGTGTCGCCAGTCGGCCCAGTATCACCAGTTGCGCCGGTGTCGCCAGTCGGCCCAGTATCACCAGTCGCACCAGTGTCGCCAGTCGGTCCGGTATCGCCAGTTGCGCCAGTGTCGCCAGTCGCACCTGTGTCCCCAGTCGGCCCAGTATCACCAGTTGCACCGGTGTCTCCGGTCGGTCCAGTATCACCAGTTGCGCCCGTGTCGCCAGTCGGCCCAGTATCACCAGTTGCGCCCGTGTCTCCGGTCGGTCCGGTGTCACCAGTTGCGCCCGTGTCCCCGGTCGGCCCGGTGTCGCCAGTTGCGCCCGTGTCGCCAGTCGGTCCGGTATCGCCAGTTGCACCCGTGTCACCCGTCGGTCCGGTGTCGCCAGTTGCGCCCGTGTCACCCGTCGGTCCGGTGTCGCCAGTCGCGCCCGTGTCACCCGTAGCTCCAGTCGGTCCGGTATCGCCAGTCGCCCCTGTGTCGCCAGTCGGCCCAGTATCACCAGTTGCGCCCGTGTCGCCAGTCGGTCCGGTGTCGCCAGTTGCGCCCGTGTCACCCGTCGGCCCGGTATCGCCAGTTGCACCCGTGTCGCCAGTCGGTCCGGTATCCCCGGTTGCCCCTGTGTCACCTGTCGGCCCAGTATCGCCAGTTGCGCCCGTGTCACCCGTAGCTCCAGTCGGTCCGGTGCCGCCAGTTGCCCCTGTAGCTCCAGTCGGTCCAGTGTTCCCCGTAGCGCCTGTGCTACCTGTGCCGCCGGTCGGCCCAGTCGGACCCGTAGGTCCCGTTGGCCCCGTTGGCCCCGTTGGCCCCGTTGGCCCCGTTGGCCCCGTTGGCCCCGTTGGCCCTGTAACGCCGCCTCCAGTCTCCACCAGCAATGCGACATCATCGACCAGTACATCGGCTGTACCTGCAGCGGGCAGTGTATTAATAAGAAGGAATGCCACTACAGAGCCTGCAGGAGCAGGGCTGACCGATGAGGAAAGCACAGCCCAGATTCCGCCCGCAACATCAGGAATTTGACCTGGTGTGACGGTAAGCGTCAGGCCTTGTCCAAGCTGCGTGTACGTGTTATCCCAATAGGATACTTGTACAAGCACAGTTGGGGCCGGAGAAGCTCCAACCTTTGCCAGAGCGATTTGAAATTGAGGTGTATCTCCTGCTGTAACAGGCACGTATTGAAAGATATAGGAAGTGCTTGCCCCGCCTTGCAATTGTGCCGAATAAGTGCCCGTATGCTTGTATACACTTGTTATACTTGCATTTGACGGAATCCAGGGTGTGAATGAGCCGCTCTCAAACCCTCCGTTGACAACCAAATTTTCAATTGCCATATCCATACCTCCCGTAATATGCAGCATGAACTTTCCCTGCGCAGATCCCTTTTCCGGAATAGCGACCCCAGTATTCTCAGCTGCACTTTACAATTTTGATGCTCGTCTCCTCTCTATTAAAACTAACCTCACGGAATGTGAAGTCCCTTTATTCTATGAAACTTACAGCCGACCCGTTCCGAGTCATTTTCATTATCATAGAGTTATAGATTGAAAAATCCGCAGTTGCGGTGGACCAGCCCTGTGTGTTGCGAGCATGTACGGACTTGCGGAATACGCAGGAATTTCCCTCTTGTTTTAATAAAAAAACTTTGGGACAATAATAATGATATAGACTATGAATTCATACCCGGAGAATCGCTCCGGTGAACAATAGAAAGTGTAAGAATTTACAGCATTGAAAAGAGGGTATACATGAATAAGCAATCCATCTATGGATTAACGAGAGAGCAGCTTGTGGCATGGCTGGCAGAACGGGGACACAAAAAATTCCGGGCCATGCAAGTGTGGGATTGGCTGTATAGAAAGCGGGTTACGGAATTTTCCGCAATGAACGATGTGAATAAAGGCTGCCTAAGCCTGCTTGAAGAGAACTTCGCTATCGACACCTTGGGTGAGCACATGAGACAGGAATCTGCGGACGGCACAATCAAGTTTTTGTTCCGGCTGGAGGACGGCAATTTGATTGAAACAGTGCTGATGAGACATAAATTTGGCTTATCCGTATGTGTGACGACACAGGTTGGCTGCAATATCGGTTGTAGCTTCTGTGCCAGCGGCTTGCTTGCCAAGAGCAGGGATTTGACCAGTGGTGAAATTGTCGGCCAGATTATGAAGGTTCAGCTGCATTTGGATCAGATGCAAAACAAAGAGAGAGTCAGTCATGTCGTTGTCATGGGGATCGGCGAACCATTCGACAACTATGTGCATATGTCCAACTTCATCGAAGTGATCAAGGATCACAAAGGACTGGCGGTTGGCGCACGGCGCATCACGGTATCGACGAGCGGCCTTGCGAAGAAAATCGAGGAATTCGCCGACAGCAGCCTGGGCGTAAATCTGGCGGTATCTCTGCACGCGCCGAATAATGAGCTGCGTACCCGGATTATGAAGATTAACCGGGCCATTCCGATCGAGCAGTTAATGGAGTCGATCCGCTACTACTTGAATAAAACGAAGCGCCGGATTACGATCGAATATATTTTGCTCAAGGATGTCAACGACCAACAGGAGCATGCCTTGGAGCTGGCGGATCTCATCCGTGATATCAGCCAGCAGGCGAACGTTAATTTGATCCCTTACAATCCGGTAGACGAGCACAGCCAATACCAGCGGAGTGAGAAAGAGTCGATCAGCGGCTTCTATGACACCCTGAAAAAGCAAGGCATCGGCTGCAGTGTGCGGCTCGAGCACGGAACGGATATTGATGCCGCTTGCGGACAGCTCAGAAGCAAGCAGATCAAGAAGCCGGGCCGTACCGCACTGGCTGAGGCTGCACAGAATTAATTGTAAGAGAGACTGGCTTTCGCGATTTCACTATGGATTACAAAATTTACGAATTCATATGATCGAGTCTCGTCGCCAATAACGCAAGCGCACCCTGTACGCAGGGTGCGCTTATTTGACATTTGAATATATAGCGTTCCGTGGAAGAACGCATGGAGGATACTCAAGTTAACTTTCATGTCCGTTCCGTACTCGCCTTTTTTCCGTTAGTCTTCCTCATGTATACGCTTTTTTTGTTATGATAGGTGGTAAGGCGACATGTTTCATGCATCACTCTAAAAGTAATGGAAGTGATGCCATGGAGAAAAGATGCCGGCCGGATCTTCTGGCCTAACGTGAGCGATTGTTTTGAATGATACCGCATAAGCCGTTTTAAGCTGAAAGGCTGTAGAGTCTGAACAGACGGGACAGTTGGACACACTAACATGCTAAAGAGGAGAGAAGCCAATGAAGCCGCGTGTTTATATTGCAAGAGGCTTGCCTGAGGAAGTGCTTCAATATCTGGAGGAGCATTGTGAAGTTAGACAATGGCAAGGGACGCAAGCGATTACGAATAGTCAGCTGGCAACTGAGCTTGGTGATTCGGAGGGGCTGCTTGTGACGGGGACACCTGTAGGGGATGAGGTTCTGGCAGCAGGCAAGGAGCTTCGGGTTATAAGCAATTTATCTGTCGGATATAACAATCTGGATATAGACGCTTTGAAGCGATATGGAATTACAGCATCGCATACGCCGTATGTACTGGACGATACGGTGGCGGATCTGGCCTTTGCCTTGATCTTGTCGGCAGCCCGCAGGGTGCCTCAGATGGACAAGCTGGTGAAGGAGGGCCGCTGGCGCAAAGGGATGGACAGTGTGCTGTTCGGTGTAGACGTCCACCATGCGAAGCTGGGCATTATCGGAATGGGCCGGATCGGTGAAGCGATTGCCAGAAGGGCAAAGTTAGGCTTTGAAATGGATGTCGCATACTATAATCGCAGCCGCAAGCCGGATGTGGAGGAGCAGCTTGGAATTCAGTACAATTCTTTCGGGGAATTGCTGCAAACCTCCGATTTCATTGTGCTCATGACACCACTCACAGCACAGACGCGAGGTCTGATCGGCGAAGCCCAGTTTGCGATGATGAAACGCAGTGCCATCTTTATTAATGTATCCCGCGGCGAGACTGTGGATGAACAGGCACTGGTGCGGGCGCTGGAGAGTGGTCAAATCTACTCGGCAGGACTGGATGTCTACGAGCAGGAACCGGTCAACCCGGAGCATCCGCTGCTTAAGCTGGATAATGTCGTGACATTGCCGCATTTGGGTTCCGCTACTGCGAATACACGTCTCCAAATGGCCTATGTTGCTGCCCGCAATCTGGTTCATGCTTTGACCGGAGAGGGAGAAACCTATATTATTCCGGAACTTCAACCCTAATAGAGGACTATTTTTACTTGAGGAACTGTCAGGACTGAATTTCACGGCTATTATATTATACAGGGAGGGCATTACCCGGCAAGGGTAGAGCTCTCCCTGTTTTTTCAGCGCGGCCCCATCGTTATCGGGAGCTGGCATGAAGCGCCAAAATAGCAGCTCTTGTAGAAAAGGCGGTCATTTTAAATAGAACTGGGCTATAACCGGGTTATGATCACTGTTCTTGTAGTGGAGATCGGCTGTATGAACGGATGTAATCCCGACATTGGATGAGACGAGGAAGCCATCAATCACCGCTCTGAAATTGATTCCTTCTTCATAAGGAATATCTGCTGTCCGCACAGTTGGAGAGGTCTTGTCTGCCACCCACTGGAATCCATCGGGATGGAATGATTCTGGCATTTCTGCAAGCCATTCGGGCCACTCCTGTGTAGTGGTGAAATCATCTGTGTCTGTACCCGGAAGGGAGTGATTCCAATCGCCCCCGACAATGATATAGCTGTCCTTGGCCTGCTCTTGTTCGAGATAGCGAGAGAGGTAATCAAGCTGCTGCTTGCGGATGTATCCTTCTTTGTCGAAGGCAGAGAGATGGAGGTTGACGAGTACGAGCTCTTTGCCGTTATTTACAGGATAGCGGCTTTCGATGAATGCCCGGTCCAGATCAAGCTGCTGAATCGGCCAGCTCTCCTTGCCCGGCAGGTCAAATCTGCGATTGCGGTTGCTGTTGTACGTTGATAATGTCAGCAGTCCGCTGTTTACAGTGCCCATCGGATTAAAAACCGGGACCGGGACCCACAGTGTCTTGTAATTATACGCAAATACAGTGCTGTAACCGGGGAGGGCCTGTGAGATGGCATCGGCTTGATTGATATGATAACTGCGGGATGAATGTGTATCGATTTCTTGCAGCAGATAAAAGTCGGCTTTAGCTTCAATCAGCAGAGAAGTAACCGCTGTCAAATTGGCTTGTGTCTGAGCCTCGCTGCTCGAACGCGACATTTTGCCCCCATCCATGAAGAAATCCTGGTCCCGGTCCATTCCTCCATAGCCAATATTAAAAGTCACCACACTAAAGGGTTGTTGGTGATGCAGTATACGCTGAGGGTTGTTAATTACCTCAATCTCTTCAATTTCTTCCGGAATATAATCGGTTACTGTAATCATAATCAAAAATCCAATCGCCAGCAGGAGAATGGACAACAGCACAATTGCGCTTGTCAGAAGTAATTTTTTCTTCATTGAGGTCTCCAATATTCAGGTTTAGGAATAGGTGAGAGCAAGGAAATATTTGGTTTACGGCCACCTGGTAAATCATTTCAGCCATAACATTCGACAGCCATCATGCCAGTTCCTTGTTTTAATGATCCGGGTGCTATTTCAGCTGCATTGGATAAGAAGCAGGAGACAGATTGTTTTACCTGCTGTACTTCCGGGAAAGATAACCGTACAATATAAGGTAACCCTATAAATGATATGAAAGAACGGAGTATACCTATGTCTAACGAAGAAATTATTTTGACCAGAGAAGGATTGGATAAGTTGCAGGCTGAGCTCGATGATCTGAAATATGTAAAACGCAAAGAGCTGGCAGCGCGTATCAAGCTGGCGATCAGCTATGGTGACTTAAAGGAGAACAGCGAGTACCATTCCGCCAAGGATGACCAGGCCTTTATGGAGACCCGGATCATGCAGCTTGAGAAAATGCTGAACAAAGCCAAAGTTGTAGAGGCGGGACAGATGGATCTGAGCAACGTCCAGATTGGTTCCACGGTCATTCTCAATGACATTGAGTTCTCCGAGAAGGTGGAGTACAAAATTGTTGGTCCGGCAGAGGCGGATGTAGTAGACAACAAGATTTCGTATGAAAGCCCGCTCGGCAAGGAATTGTTGGGTAAAAAGGTCGGCGACAAGATCCGCGTAGCTGCACCAATGGGCGAAATTCAATATGAGCTGCTGGAGATTAGGGCAGTATAGAAAACTGAGTTTCCCGTAAGTAGTAGTTTCGTAAGTGTATAATAAGTTCTATAATGGAAATAGAAGTAAAAGGACCATTCGGTCATCAGGGAGACGACCCTTGATTCCACGCCGTGGGGACATTAAACAAGACACGGAAATCCTTGTCGTCTTTTTTAATTGATTAAAGGGGCTGTCTCAAAAGGGGGAGCCTGAGTAAGAGAATCCCATATTATGTGCAAAAGACCCTTCAAAACCACTAAGAAAGTGGATTTGAAGGGTCTTTTTTACGCGAATATTACACAAAAAGTGGGGGCTGAATTTTTTGTAAATTGCTTTTGGGACAGCCCCTTCGTATTATGAGGTCAGCCAGATATTACTGGTTGGCCTATTCTTATGGTCATTCTATGATGGCGGTAGCCGGGAGAACGTGACAGCCCCTGGGGACAACCCCGTACACAAAAACTGTTCTCCCACTACCACCGACCATCACGATTGAGCTGGTTGAGGCGTTGACCTCGTATTACAAGCGAAGCTGTGGAGTTGGAACCATTGTGGGAACGACCGGCAGAGATTTCGAAAGGAGAATTGGATGAAACCTGTTATTGGAATAGATGTAGCAAAGGGAAAGTCTGTCGTACAGTGTTTTTTAAAACGTAACCACCCCGTAGGACGAGCAGAAACCATTTTGCATACGCCTAAAGGATTCGAGCGGCTCAAGTCCTTGCTTACTGAATTAGAGCAGCAGAGTGGCTTTAAACCCCAAGTCATTCTTGAGCCTACGGGTCATTATCATCGTGCGCTTGTTCAGTATTTACAAGGCGAGGCTTTTGAAGTGATCCTGGTGAACCCTTTGCAGGCACAGCGAGCTAGAAGGACAGGGCTGCGCAAGGTTAAAACCGATGAATCCGATGCATGGCATCTGGGCGATCTATATTATCAGGAAGAAAATTGGTTGACTCATTGCATCCAAAAGGAAGTTTTCACAGACTTGCAGTTCTTAACGCGTCAGCATGAGTTCGTTACGAGCTTGTATGTGCAGGCCAGGTTAAATATGCGAGCTCTGATTGATCAAGTGATCCCTGGCTATGAAAATGTTTTTAGAGATATGTTTTCTAAAACATCTTTAAACCTGCTGGAGGCCTGTCTGTCAACCAAGGGGATTCAAGAACAGGGGGATAACTGGTATGAGATCATTGCGAAAGCCACCAAAGCCTCACGTTCAGATGCCTGGATGGACAAAAAGGTGGAGTTAATGCGCACCGTATGTCAGATGAATCCTGTTACCACGATAGGTTTCGGTTTGAGACAATCCCTTCTAGCTATGCTTAAGGTGCTTCGTGAGCTTCAGGAACAGCTTGTGGATTTAGAACGAGTCATTTATGAAGTGTCTCAAACGATCCCACAGGTACAGTTGCTGGAATCAATCCCAGGAGTAGGCACCAAGCTAGCCACTGCAATAGTGGCAGAGATTGGGGATGGGTCACAGTTTCGTAATCCCAAACAAATCGTCGCCATGGCAGGATTAGATCCAAGCGTTTTTAGTTCCGGGAAGTTTACGGCAAGTGAAAATAGAATCACGAAACGGGGCTCAAAACGCTTGCGCAGAGCTGCTTATCTGGTGGTCATATGCGGGTTAAGGAAGGGCTTGAATCCCCTCCTAAGAGCGTATTACGACAAGAAAAGAAGCGAAGGTAAGCCCCATAAGGTAGCCGTGATTGCTTGCGCCAACAAGGTATTACATCACGTCTACGCTATGCTTAGAAAACGGCAACCTTTCGCTTCTTAAAGCCTTTTCTTCCACAAACTTCCATGAGGTGGAGGTTTGTTTGTCATGCGTTGAATTCAGTATAACAAAAACAGCTGTCTAATAAAACCGCCTATTGACAAAGTATTAGCTGGTTTT
>NZ_AULX01000018.1 GCF_000422505.1 Paenibacillus pinihumi DSM 23905 = JCM 16419
GAGGAAGGCTGTTCCTCCGTAAAAGGTTAGGGCCTCCGATCGCTGTTGATCCCCTGATTTCTCCCGAATGTAATCTGTATGGATGATGAAAGGATGTTGAAATCAGGGTATCAAAGGCGACCGGCCTCGGCTGCTTCAATTTTTATGCTAAGGATGGCTCCTTTGTTCTTTAATTTAGAAAAGATATAAATTTTGCTTGGCGTAATAGAGGCGGGATGATAGGGCAGACTGGACAAGGGATTGCTTTTTTGTGATTTTCAGCGGACTGCAAATGGGTAATAGGACAAAGGCTGGGGTGGACAGTCCTATGCTGCCAAGTTCAGACAGGATGAAAAGCATGGTTGCACTTTGCGATAAAATTCGATACAATATTAGTGGGACTTAAAACTGCAATACTGGGACACGAAATGTCCAGGTGTTGTTGCAGAACTGTCATAGCAGTCTGCCCGTTAAACCGGGCTACAGGAGTGAACTGCCAAATGCGCAACAGTATTGAACTGCAGAAACGGCTCATGCCTGACGTCATGGAGATTATGAAGAAACGCTACACTATTCTCCAGCAGGTCAGACACTCGAACTTGATTGGACGCAGGGCGCTGGCTGCTTCACTGTCAATGTCGGAACGGGTGCTAAGAGCTGAGACAGATTTTTTGAAATCACAAGGTTTGCTTGAAATTCATACTTCCGGCATGCAAATCAGCGAAGCTGGTATCCGGCTGTTGGAAGAGCTTGAACCTGAGTTGAAGGGACTGTTCGCGTTATCCGAGTTAGAGGAGAAGCTGCGACGGCACTTTAACCTGAAGCAGGTGTGGGTGGTAGCAGGAGATTCTGAGACCTCACTGCACACGAAGAAGGAGCTTGGGAGAGTTGCTTGCGAAGCGCTGAAGAAGGCCATGTCCGGCGATGATATTATCGCGGTAACGGGCGGGACAACGTTGGCGATGACGGCAGATCAGCTTCATTCCCAGGTACCGCTGAAGGGTGTTAAATTTGTACCCGCACGAGGCGGCTTGGGCGAGAGTGTGGATTATCAGGCCAACACGATTGTTTCTACCATGGCCAAGCGGATTGGTGCACAATACCGTCTGCTGCATGTACCTGACCATCTGGGTGAGGAAGCCTATCAGTCCTTGATGCAGGAGCCTAATATTCGCGAGATTGTTGAGGTTATCCGCAGCGCGCGTATCGTGTTTCATGGGATCGGAGATGCCATGGTAATGGCACGGC
Source organism: Paenibacillus pinihumi DSM 23905 = JCM 16419 (assembly GCF_000422505.1). Classification (GTDB taxonomy): domain Bacteria; phylum Bacillota; class Bacilli; order Paenibacillales; family Paenibacillaceae; genus Paenibacillus_D; species Paenibacillus_D pinihumi. The sequence continues at coordinate 1,228 of NZ_AULX01000018.1, forward strand.
GCCGCAAGGTCCGAGAGGAAATGATCACCGCTTTGAAAGAGGAAGGCGCACTTGCTGAGGCTTTTGGGTTTTATTTTAATAAGGAAGGCTCGGTCGTACACCGGATGCAGACAGCGGGACTGCGGCTTGAAGACATTCAGGATGCAGAAGTTGTAATTGGCATTGCGGGGGGCCGCAGCAAGGGTGAGGCGATCGGCGCAGTGATGAGCTTTGGACATAACGATATTCTTGTTACGGACGAAGCGGCCGCCGAGGAAATCATCGCCAACTACCAGTTATAATTAATAAGATTTAATTGCAATCATGACACTAGCGGTACAGGAAGCATAAAGCGCCGCCGGTGTTGAGATAAATGAAGTTCAAACCCAATTCTAGGAGGAAATCACAATGGTTAAAGTGGGTATTAATGGTTTTGGTCGTATCGGCCGTAACGTATTTCGCGCAGCTCTGAACAATCCGGATGTACAAATCGTAGCAGTAAACGATCTGACAGATACAAGCACACTGGCTCATTTGTTGAAATATGATACGACTCACGGCAAGCTGGATGCAACAGTTGAAGCTAAAGAAGGCGCGCTGATTGTTAACGGCGTAGAAATCAAAGTATTCGCTGAGCGCGATCCTGGAAACCTGCCTTGGTCTTCCGTTGGCGCAGAAATCGTTGTTGAATCCACTGGTATCTTCACAGCGAAAGAAAAAGCTGAGCTTCACTTGAAAGGCGGAGCGAAAAAAGTTATCATCTCTGCTCCTGCTAGCAACGAAGATATTACTGTTGTTATCGGTGTTAACGAGGACAAATATGATCCTGCTGCACACACAATCATCTCGAATGCTTCCTGTACAACAAACTGTCTGGCACCATTTGCTAAAGTGTTGAACGACAGCTTCGGAATCGTTAAAGGTATGATGACAACTGTTCACTCCTACACTAACGACCAATCCGTACTGGATGTTCCTCACAAAGACCTGCGTCGTGCCCGTGCAGCTGCTGAGAACATCATTCCTTCTTCCACTGGCGCAGCTAAAGCTGTATCCCTAGTTCTGCCAGAGCTGAAAGGTAAACTGAACGGTATGGCTATGCGTGTTCCTACACCTAACGTATCCGTAACTGACCTGGTTGCTGAACTGAAAGTAGATGTTACTGTTGAGCAAGTTAACGCTGCTCTGAAGGCTGCTTCCGAAGGTCCTTTGAAAGGTATCCTGAACTACTCCGAAGAGCCGCTTGTATCCAGCGACTTCAACGGCGACCCAGCTTCCTCCACTGTTGACGCTCTGTCCACAATGGTAGTTGAAGGCAACATGGTTAAAGTTGTTTCCTGGTACGACAACGAGTGGGGCTACTCCAACCGCGTAGTTGACCTGGCTGCTTACATCGCTTCCAAAGGTCTGTAAGAACCTATATATGTGATGCATCTGCCTTAGCCAAGGCGGGCGGATGCTCACCTTATTGTCCCGGATTTGCCAGCAAATCCGGGACAATGTCATGATTTAAGCTATATAGCCTTCTACACCCCATAACCTAAGGAGGTTTTTGCAAATGAACAAGAAAAGTGTAAGAGATGTTGAAGTTAGCGGAAAACGCGTATTTGTACGCGTAGACTTCAATGTACCGGTTGAGAATGGTGCGATTACTGATGACACACGGATTCGTGAAACACTGCCAACGATTCAATACTTGATCGAAAACGGTGCAAAGGTCATCCTTGCGAGCCACATGGGACGCCCAAACGGTGAAGTTGTGGAAGCTCTCCGCTTGACTGCTGCTGCTGTTCGTCTGTCCGAGCTGCTTGGCAAGTCAGTTGCAAAGGCTGATGAGGCAGTAGGCGAAGCGGTTAAAGCACAAGTTGCTGCTCTGAACAACGGCGATGTGCTGTTGCTTGAAAATGTTCGTTTCTATGCGGGCGAAGAGAAAAACGATCCTGAGCTGGCGAAGCAGTTTGCAGAACTGGCTGACCTGTTCGTGAATGATGCATTTGGTGCTGCTCACCGTGCACATGCTTCCACTGAAGGCATCGCTCACCACCTGCCGGCCGTATCCGGCCTGTTGATGGAGAAAGAGCTGGCTGTACTGGGCAAAGCACTGAGCAATCCTGACCGTCCGTTCACAGCGATTGTCGGTGGATCCAAGGTTAAAGACAAAATCGAAGTCATCAACAAAATGCTTGAAATTGCAGATAATGTTTTGATCGGCGGCGGCTTGTCCTACACGTTCTTCAAAGCTCAAGGTCACGAAATCGGAAAATCCCTCGTAGATAACGAGAAGCTGGACCTGGCTCTTGGCTTTATTCAGAAAGCAAAAGACCTGGGCAAAAACTTCTTGCTTCCGGTTGATATTATCGTAACTGATGATTTCAGCCCGACTGCAAACACAAATGAAGTAGGCATCGATGCGATCCCTGCGGACTGGGAAGGCATTGACATCGGACCGAAAACACGCGAGCTGTATGCAGACGTGATTAAAAACTCCAAGCTGGTTGTATGGAACGGACCGATGGGCGTATTCGAAATCGAGCCATTCTCTCACGGTACACGCGCTGTAGCTCAAGCATGTGCTGAAACTTCGGCTTATACGGTTATTGGCGGCGGTGATTCTGCTGCTGCTGCTGAGAAGTTCCATCTGGCTGACAAAATGGACCATATCTCCACAGGCGGCGGCGCTTCCCTGGAATTCATGGAAGGCAAGAAATTGCCGGGCGTAGAAGCTCTTAACGATAAATAAGATCTGCTTTATTAAATGACAAGGCTGATGGATGGCCTGAGTGCCAATAAGCAGCCTTGTCATTCCAACAAATGTGCGACGCATTTTCTTTAATGAAAATGACGTCGTTTTAACGCGAAAAATAGGCTATTATAGAACATGGAGTTTATTTTTCGCTAGGCTTACCCTTCTCAAAATGGAAAGGACGTGTACGTAAGTGAGAAAACCGATTATTGCGGGCAACTGGAAAATGTTCAAGACAGTTTCGGAGGCAGAGGCCTTCCTGGCTGAAGTAAAGGGCAAGGCTGAAGTAGAGGGCGTTGACAGTGTCATTTGCGCACCTTACATTGCGCTGCCTGCTTTGACAAAAGCAGCTCAGGGCACAAAGATTGGCATCGGCGCACAAAATCTTCATTTTGAGGACAATGGCGCATATACCGGTGAAATCAGCGGCGTTATGCTGAAGGATTTGAATGTTTCATATGCGATTATTGGCCACTCCGAGCGTCGCGCCTATTTTGCGGAAACTGATGAAATTGTAAATAAAAAAGTTCATGCAGCGTTCAAGCACGGGATCACTCCAATCGTTTGTGTAGGCGAAAAGCTCGAAGAGCGTGAAGCGGATCAAACGAAGGAAGTTTGTAACGTACAAACGACAGCTGCATTCCAAGGCCTGTCGGCTGAGCAGGCGGCACAGGTTGTCATTGCTTATGAGCCAATCTGGGCGATCGGTACAGGCAAATCCTCTACCGCTGCTGATGCTGAGGATGTAATTGCATATATCCGTGGTGTTGTTGCAGGCTTGTACAATCAAGAAACGGCTGATGCGGTACGCATTCAATACGGCGGCAGCGTTAAACCGAACAATATCAAGGAATATATGGCACAACCGAACATTGACGGTGCATTGGTAGGCGGCGCGAGCCTGGAGCCTGCTTCATACATTGAGCTTGTTCAGGGGGCTAAGTAAGATGACAGCGCCAAAACCAGTAGCGTTAATTATTATGGATGGCTTCGGTCTTCGTGATACTGAACACGGCAATGCTGTGGCACAAGCGAACAAGCCGAATTATGACCGTTATTTGGCCAATTTCCCGCATACGACGCTGACGGCTTGCGGGGAAGCGGTAGGTTTGCCGGAAGGGCAAATGGGCAACTCCGAGGTTGGACATCTCAATATCGGTGCAGGACGTATTGTGTACCAGGATCTGACCCGGATTACGAAGTCGATTCGTGAAGGGGATTTCTACGAGAACGAAACCATCCTCGGCGCAATCAATCATGCCAAAGCGAACAAAAAGAAGCTGCACCTGTATGGCTTGCTCTCTGACGGGGGCGTACACAGCCACATTGCACATTTGTTCGCGCTGCTTGAGCTGGCGAAAAAACAGGATTTCCACGATGTGTACATTCATGCATTCATGGATGGACGTGACGTTTCATTCGATAGCGGTAAAGACTTCATGGAGTCCTTGCAAGCGAAGATTGAAGAGACAGGCGTAGGTAAAATTGCTACGGTTCATGGGCGCTACTATGCAATGGACCGCGACAAGCGCTGGGATCGTGTGGAAAAGTCTTACCGTGCAATGGTATATGGGGAAGGACCTGCATTTGTCGATCCGGTTCAAGCTATTGTACAATCGTATGAGGGCAAAGTATATGATGAGTTCATCGTTCCTTCTGTCATCGTTGGTGAAGACGGCCAACCGGTCACAACGGTTGAATCTGAAGATGCTGTTGTCTTCTTCAACTTCCGTCCTGACCGTGCGATTCAGCTCTCACAGGTATTTACGAATGACGAGTTCCCGGGCTTCGACCGCGGAGAGAAGTGTCCGAGAAACCTGTACTTTGTATGTCTGACACTGTTCAGCGAGACTGTCGGCGGCCTGGTTGCTTATAAGCCGAAAAACCTCGACAACACGCTGGGTGAAGTTCTCGTTCAGCATGGCAAGAAGCAATTGCGTATTGCCGAAACCGAGAAGTATCCTCACGTAACGTTCTTCTTCAGCGGCGGACGCGATGTTGAGCTGCCTGGAGAGACCCGTATCCTCATTAATTCGCCTAAGGTTGCAACGTATGACCTGAAGCCTGAGATGAGCGCTTATGAGGTTGCTGAGGCAGCTGTGAAGGAAATCGAAGCAGACAAGCATGATGCCATCATTCTGAACTTCGCTAACCCTGATATGGTAGGTCACTCCGGCATGCTGGAGCCGACGATCAAGGCGGTTGAAGTGACAGATGAGTGTATGGGCAAAGTGGTTGAGGCTGTTTTGGCAAAAGGCGGCGTGTGCATCATTACTGCTGACCATGGTAATGCGGATCTGGTACTGGATGATAATGAGCGTCCATTCACGGCGCACACGACAAACCCGGTTCCTCTGATTATCACTTCCAAGGATGCCAAATTGCGTGAAGGCGGAATTCTGGCTGATATCGCACCTACCATTCTGGATCTGATGCAGCTTCCGCAACCGAAAGAAATGACAGGCAAAACCCTGATTTCCGAGTAAACCAAAAAATTAACGATAATAAAGGAGTGTTTTTTTTCATGTCTATCATTACTGATGTGTATGCACGCGAAGTGCTTGACTCCCGTGGTAACCCAACTGTAGAAGTAGAAGTTACACTTGAATCCGGCGGCAAAGGCCGTGCAATCGTACCATCCGGTGCTTCCACTGGCGCATACGAGGCTGTTGAGCTTCGTGACGGCGACAAAAGCCGTTACCTGGGTAAAGGCGTTCTGAAAGCTGTTGAGAACGTAAATGTATCTATCGCTCCTGAAATTATCGGTCTGGATGCAGTGGATCAAGTAGCTATCGACCGCAAAATGATCGAAATCGATGGTACGCACAACAAAGGCAACCTGGGTGCTAACGCAATCCTGGCTGTTTCCATGGCTGTTGCCCGTGCTGCTGCTGATGCTCTGGATGTGCCTTTGTACACTTACCTGGGCGGATTCAACTCCAAAACATTGCCAGTACCAATGATGAACATCGTAAACGGCGGCGAGCATGCTGACAACAACATTGATGTTCAAGAGTTCATGGTTCTGCCTGTAGGTGCTGAAAGCTTCAAAGAAGCTCTGCGTATCGGTGCAGAAATTTTCCACAGCCTGAAAGCTGTTCTGAAAGACAAAGGCCTGAACACTGCTGTAGGTGACGAGGGTGGATTCGCTCCTAACCTGAGCTCCAACGAAGAAGCAATTACTACAATTATTGCTGCTATCGAAAAAGCAGGCTACAAGCCGGGTGTAGATGTATTCCTGGGTATGGACGTTGCTTCCACTGAGTTCTTCAAAGACGGCAAATACCATCTGGAAGGCGAAGGCCGTTCCTTCACTTCCGCTGAGTTCGTAGACTACCTGGCTTCCCTGGTAGACAAATACCCAATCATTTCGATCGAAGACGGTTGTTCCGAAGACGACTGGGAAGGTTGGAAATTGCTCACTGAGAAACTGGGAGACAAAGTTCAACTCGTTGGTGACGACCTGTTCGTTACAAACACGGAGCGTCTGTCCAGCGGTATCGACCAAGGCGTAGGTAACTCTATCCTGGTTAAAGTTAACCAAATCGGTACATTGACTGAAACTTTCGATGCAATCGAAATGGCAAAACGCGCTGGTTACACAGCTGTTATCTCCCACCGTTCCGGTGAGAGCGAAGACAGCACAATCGCTGACATCGCAGTTGCAACTAACGCTGGCCAAATCAAAACAGGTGCTCCTTCCCGTACAGACCGTGTTGCGAAATACAACCAATTGCTTCGTATCGAAGATCAACTGGGCTCCACTGCAATCTACGGCGGAAAAGCTGCATTCTACAACCTGAAAAACTTTAAAAAATAAGTCTTTTTTATCAGACTGAAAAGTATCCCTGTGCCGCTTCAAGCGGTGCGGGGATATTTTTTTGTCTATTACGCAACTGCTGCATGCTTTTTTTTGATACCAAATTATTGAATATTCAAAGTTAAAGCGGGTATGCTTCTGCTGTCTTCATCTCATACTAGAAGCAAAGGCGATACGATGGGTTCAGGAGGCATGTGATTATGGCAAAAGTTGCACTACAGCTCTCCATGCTGCGGGATTTTGCCCAAAAGGATTTATTAGGGGTGATTAAACGGGCGGGAGAAATGGGGTATCCGGCTATTGAATTTTCAGGTTATTATGGGGCCAAAATCAGTGAAGTCAAAAAGGCACTGTCGGAATCCGGGCTGGAGGCCATAGGCAGCCATTATAGCATCAACTGGCAGGATCTTAAAAATATGGGCAGGGATTTAGCCAGAGAAATTGACTATGCTCAGCAACTGGGTATCCCCAATATTGTGACACCCTGGGTGCCGATTCAGGAAAATCCTGCAATGGACGACGTAGACCATCTGGCATCAGTTATTGAAAAAGTGGCTTTGCAGGTACATGCCGCAGGTTTGAAATACGGCTATCATAACCATGTGGGTGAATTCATCTCTGTTAATGGCAAGCCGATAATTGATCATCTGATGCACAGAATTCCGTCAGAACTAATGTTTTTGGAGCTGGATTTGGGCTGGGTTTATATAGCCGGATACAAGCCTGCGGAATACATACGGACATATGCGGGACGGGTGCCGTTGATTCATTTCAGAGATTTGGGGCAGCAGCGCAAGGACACCGAAATCGGGAACGGGATTGTGAATTTTAATCAGGTATTCAAGGAAGCTGACCCTGCCGGTGTACAGTATTTTATTGTAACCCAGGAGCAGTTTGAGGTTTCTTCGATGGATAGTGCGAAGCTGAGTCTGCTTTATTTTAAAAGCCGGGGATTGGTATAAAAAAGGGAGTGGAGCGGCGATGGCACCGGATTTTGGAATTGCCATTAGGCTATTGTTTATGATAAACTGAGGATAGTATGTTTTGATATGGCTTGGGTTAGCTTTATAGCTCCTGAAGCAGGAGGTGGAACTGTGGTTGCATTGAAGATTCTGTTGGTGATTTTCTCGCTGGGACTGATTACGGCTGTTCTCTTGCAAAAAGGGAAAAGCGCTGGATTGTCCGGAGCAATCTCGGGCGGAGCTGAGCATTTGTTCGGAAAACAAAAGGCTCGCGGTCTGGATCTGTTTTTGCAGCGTTTAACTGTTGTACTGGCTGTCGGGTTTTTCCTATTGTCATTGACTGTGGCTTATTTGGTCAAGGCTTCTTAACGTACAGAATAACAAGCAAAAAGCGGGGAGTCCCCCGCTTTTTTTGTTTCAAAGGTATGAAATGGTGTGAAAAGATAATAAACTTCCATTCCTTATTTTGAAACCGCTTTTTAATTTGCAAGTATAAAGGATGACCTGCGTGCAGTGATGAAACGGATGACAGACCAGGTTTTTGTATATACTTACGGATAGATGTGTAAATGAAATTGCTGTTTAGGTATGCAATGACCTCAATATACAGGGCAGGCTGGTGAGAAGAGAGATTATGGTAACAGAACAGGAACTGCTTGATTTTATGCGGGAGACCGCTTATAAGCCGATGACCTATCAGGAGCTGGAGCAGCATTGGGGAACGGAGGATGCTGAGGAAATCAAGTCTTTTTTGAAGCTTCTGAATCAGCTCGAGGAGTCGGGCCAAATTTTGCGTACGCGCAATGACCGCTATGGTGTCCCCGAGCGCATGAACTTGGTACGGGGCCGGGTTCAAGCCCATGCGAAGGGCTTTGCTTTTCTGATTCCGGATGATAAAACGCAACCGGATATCTATCTGCATGCGAATGACTTGAAGAGTGCGATGAACGGGGATATTGTGCTAGTCCGTGTTACCGCCCAGAGCCAGGGCGGCGGCCGCATGGAAGGCGAGGTTGTGCGTGTTGTCACGCGCGCAGTGACACAGGTGGTCGGTACCTTTGAGAGCCATGAAACGTATGGCTTTGTATTGCCGGATGATAAACGGATTAACCGGGATATTTTCATAGCAAAAGAAGGCTTCCAGGGCGCGGTGACCGGCCAAAAGGTTGTTGTGCGCATCGTTTCTTACCCTGAAGGCAGATCGGCGGCAGAAGGCGAAATCGTAGAAGTGCTGGGACACAAGGATGACCCGGGAATCGATATTCTATCGATTATCCGCAAGCATCAGCTGCCGGAAGGCTTCCCGGATGAAGTGCTGGCTGAGTCGGAGAGTGCTCCGGATTCCATTACGGAAGAGGAGATTATTCAGCAGGGACGTCGTGACTTGCGTGACAAGGTAATCGTCACCATAGACGGTGAAGATGCGAAAGACCTTGATGATGCGGTTAACGTGGAAATTTTGGAGAACGGCAACTATTTGCTTGGGGTACATATTGCGGATGTAAGCTATTACGTGCGGGAGAAGTCTGCTCTTGATCAGGAAGCTTTCCGCCGCGGATGCAGCGTCTATCTGGTGGACCGGGTCATTCCGATGCTGCCGCACCGGCTTTCCAATGGCATTTGCTCATTGAATCCACAGGTTGACCGATTGACGATGTCCTGTGAAATGGAATTTGATGCAAAAACTTTAAAGCGTGTCCGCCATGACGTATTCACGAGTGTAATCCGCACCAAGGAGCGTATGACGTATACGAATGTCCGCAAAATTTTGCAGGATGAAGACGAGGAAGTCAAGGAACGCTACGCGGATCTCGTTGATATGTTCAAGCTGATGGAACAACTGGCCATGCGGCTCCGCTCGATGCGCATGAAGCGCGGGGCAATCGATTTTGATTTTCAGGAGTCCAAAGTCCTTGTCGATCAGGATGGCAAGCCGACGGATATTGTGAAACGGGAGCGTTCGGTAGCAGAACAGATTATCGAGGAATTCATGCTTGCTGCAAATGAGACGGTTGCTGAGCATTTCCACTGGCTGCGTGTTCCGTTCCTGTACCGGATTCATGAGGATCCGGATGCCGAGAAGCTAATGCATTTTGTGCAGTTTGCCTCCAACCTGGGTTATACCGTCAGAGGCAAAGCGAATACTGTCCATCCGCGTGCATTGCAAACCTTGCTTGAGGAAATTAAAGGTGTCAAGGAAGAGACTGTGATCTCGACAATGATGCTGCGTTCGATGAAGCAGGCGAAGTACGATGCGCAAAGCTTGGGGCACTTCGGCCTCGCGGCGGAGTTCTATTCGCACTTTACGTCCCCGATCCGGCGTTACCCCGACCTGGTCATTCACCGGGTCATTCGTGAGGTGCTGGAGAATAAAGGAAGCTTGCCGGCGGTCCGTCAGGAAGCACTGGAAGCCCGGATGCCGGATATTGCCCAGCATTCCTCGGAGCGTGAACGTGTGGCGGTTGATGCCGAGCGTGATACAGATCAGCTTAAAAAATGCGAATTCATGTTGGACAAGGTCGGCGAGGAATTCGAGGGCATTATCAGCAGTGTTACGAGCTTCGGCATATTCGTCGAGCTGGATAATACCGTTGAAGGCTTGATCCGCCTGAGTGATCTGCATGATGACTATTACCATTTCCATGAACTGCATATGGCCCTGGTTGGAGAGCGGACCTCGAAAGTCTACCGCATTGGCGATGAAGTCAAAATTCGGGTCTCCCGGGTTAACATGAACGAGCATACGATTGATTTTGAAATGGTCGATGCCAAGTCCCGCAGCGGCGGGGAGTTCTGGAAAGGGAAGGGCGGTAAGGGCAAGCTCGCCCCAAGAGGCGGCAAAGAGCAAAACGGCCGTGACGGTAAAGGAAAGCCCGGCAAAGGCTTCAGGGAGCGGCCTTCAGCAGGCACTGGCACTGCTGCCGGAGCAGGCGGCAAACGGGGCGGCCCGGCGAAAGGGGCTGGCTGGTCCAGCAATGGCAAGCAGGACAAAAAAGGTGCACAGGGTAATGATGCGTTACGGCTTGCTCCGGGTGGACCTGGGGCTGGTGAGCGGATGCAACATGCAGAAACGCCGTCCGGCGGAGGTTCCGGAAGAAGGAAAAGAGGCCAGAGGGGTGCTGCCGGAGCGGATGCTTCCCAGGTGCAAGCGCCGACGAACTGGGCGAGTCCTGAAGAAGAGCAGCAGTGGACGGCTGCAAAGCCGCCACGCAAGCAGGGCAGCGAAAAGGCGCAGCAGGGCGGCGATTGGATTGATGCCGCTGCGAAGGCTCTGAACGAGAGCGGCAAGGCTGTGCCTGCGCCGACGCGCCGCAGCAGCGGCGGGCGCGGAGGTGACCGGGCAGGCGGCCGGAACGGCAGGCCGGCAGGGCCGGAACGGCAGAGCGACCGCATAGCCGAAGGCGGGGCGCGAGGCGGTTATGGCGGCCAAGGCGGAGCTGGTCGCGGCAGCAGGGCGTCCGGCCGTTCAGGCGGACGCAAGGATATGTGGGGCTTGCCGATAACCGCGCAAGCCCAGCGCGGCGGTGAGGACGGTTCTGGCGATGCTCCCCGCAGCAGAAGCGGGAGTGCCGGGGCTGAGGGCAGCGATGCTGCTGCGAAGCCGAAGCGCAAGAAGAAAGGCACGGGTACCAGTATGGCGGCCTTTGTGAGAAAGAAAAGCAAGCGCCAGTAACTGTTGCAAGGAATAAGGTGAATCCGGACAGCAGTGCTTGATTTCCAATTATAAACTTGTTACAATGGACTCCTGATACCATTAGGAGTCCATTGTTTTCCTGCTATAATGATGGGGATATATGCACCCTGTCCGGCAAGGTTTGCAATCATGCTGACTTCATAAGAAAAGGAGTGAATAATTCATGGGTAAGAATAAGAGTAATGATCGTCCGCTCGCCCAGAATAAGAAGGCTTCCCATGATTACTTCATTGAAGAAACTTATGAAGCAGGGATGGTCTTATCGGGAACAGAAATCAAGTCTTTGCGTCAAGGCAGAGCTAACATTAGCGATGCATTTGCAACGATTCGTAATGGCGAGATTTTCATTCACAACATGCATATCAGTCCGTTCGAGCAGGGGAACCGGCATAATCCGGACCCGTCCAGAGCGCGCAAGCTGCTGCTGCACAAGGTGCAGATTCATAAGCTGCTTGGGCAGTCGAAGCAGGAAGGTTATGCAATTGTTCCACTGAAGATTTACACGCGGAATGGTTATGCGAAGCTGCTAATTGGCCTTGGTAAAGGTAAGAAGCAGTATGACAAGCGCGATACCGCGGCGAAGCGTGACGCACAGCGTGATATCCAGCGTGCACTGCGCGAGAAGCAGAAGGTCGCCAGATAATATTGGCGGATTTTTGTTGCAAAACATGAGAATAGCAATGTTTCCAGTAGTCGCTACCGGTACCAGTAATCCTCCGAGCAAGACGAAGGGAAACGTGTTATACTATATATATGACGGTGATATACGTCATGTATGAATGTACGTCATGCATGTGCGAGTGCCGTTGAGCACCTGCTCGGTATTTAGCAAGCGGCTAGTGCAGTGAACGATGCTGCATGGCAGGCTGCCCCGAAACGGAGCGCCTTTATAACTCGGGGGCGTTTTTTGGATTCGACGGGGATAGTACGAGCAAGGGTTGCGGGTAGTGGGGACGCGGCCGCTTTATCAACGCTAAAGCCTATTAAATGGCAACCAACGTACAACTTTAGCAGCAGCTTAATAACCTGTATGCTAAGCTCCTGCCTAGCATCGCCCATGTGTTAGAATAGGGGCTCACTCTTAGTGGGATACGCCGTTTGGTCTCCGCCTGGGGTCAAACGGAAGAAGACAATCAGGCTGACCCTAGCGATAGCCGGTTACGGGGCGCTTGTTAGGGTGACATCAAATCTGTGACTACACCCGTAGAAGCCTTTGTGGCGTGATCTTCGGACAGGGGTTCGACTCCCCTCGCCTCCATAGATAGCAAGAGGGCCTCAGCATTTGCTGAGGTCCTTTTGCTATCTATGGATTGGCCAGAGGGGTCGAACCCGGGGTTCAGCCCGCGCGGAGGGAACGATGAGATGCTTCTATGATCAGCTTCGTGAGTGAGCACGGCATTGGAATCTACCGCTAAGGTCGTCATCGGGGAAAAGACTTCGTGAGGAGGTTAATCAGGATTCCAATACTCCCCTCGCCTCCATATCTAATGAACGAAAGGACAGTTGGAAATAGCCAGAGCAATGTGCATCATAGAGTCGGATATGTTTAAGTTTAAGATTTGTCCTATATTTCAGAAAAACTTTAATAAATTTAAAAAAAATCATTCCCATATGTGTGATTTTGATTTAGACTAAAGGAGAGTTATTTATCATGAATAGGAGCGATTAATTTGGAACAATATAAATTTAGTTCTGAGCATAATAAAATGATTGTTGAAGCTATTGTAGAAGGATATCATGATTACATTGAACATCGTAAGGATAGAAAAGCTAAAATGAAGATAAGTTCTGCTTTTGCTTGGACTAAAGGAAATTTTATTGAAAGTAAAGTTGCAGACGAGTGTGTTGATTACGGTTTTAAATATAGAAAATCTAAAGCAGGCTTAACATGGGACTATCTTCAATTCATTCATGGTGAGTGTAAGATTCTCTTCCTGATTAAGAATGCAGCCTATTTTAATGAAAAATGCTTCTCGCAATCTAAATTACCTGCGAATACAGGTAGTAAAGGATTTCATCGAACATATCTACATGAGTTGTCTAAAATCAATAAAGATGTGGTGTTCTCAGAGTTTCGTCAAGTAACGGATGGTGAAATATTCGAGAGTTACGAACAACTTTCATTTTTCGTTTCTGAGAACCAAGTAAAAGAGGAATTAGAAAATTTTCAATCATCCTTTACTGAATTTCATATCCTAACATATACGCTTGATGAAGCATATCAGATTTCTGAAGTAAAACATTATTTACCTAATCCAAGTGATAATGTGGCCTATTTAGTTGAAGATATGTCTGATTTTATACATGGTGCCGAATTAACTGATGAGGATCGTGAAGTGATAGCACCAGAAATGGGTGAGGAGATCATGGATCCAGCAGCTTATGATATCGGAATATTGGATGAAGAACAACAAATTGAGTAGTTAGAGGTAAGGAGGGAGCAAGCATGTTCATTGGTGAGAATCTTACCAATTTACGAATCATGCATGGATACTCTAGAAAACAGCTCTCTGAAATGTTAGATGTGACAGAACAAGCGATCTGGCAGTATGAAAATTCGTATACAGCCCCTAAAGTGCAAATTGTAAACGAGTTAAAAAGGATATTTAAAGTGAAGAGTAAATATTTTTATACTCGGGATATGGTATCGCTGTATAATGTGACCTCGAATGTCGAAGTAATGAATATCGCTTATCGTTCAAAGATCATAAATACATTCTCAAAGACGCAGTCGGAAGCAAAACATGTTGAATATTTAGATGCTTTTGTAGAACAAATTACAGCTAAGATTAGTCTGCCGACCTTGAAAATTGTTCAGTTGCGTGATGAAGTAGTGGATTACCTAAACAGAACAGATGACAATAGGATGACTCAAATAAATAAAGTAGCCCAGTTAGCACGAGAAAAGCTGGACTTTTCACATGATACAAACGATGAACTTATGTATTTAATTGAAAAAAGCGGAATTTTTGTGTTTGAAAAAGCAATTGGCGAAGAAATTGATGCATACAGTTTATGGACCCGAAAAAATCGAGCTTATATTATTTTGGGTAACATAAAACAATCCGCTGCACGTAGAAACTTTGATCTCGCACATGAGTTGGGTCATTTATTGCTTCATTATCGGGTTGAATTTGTAAATTTAGATAGGAAAGAACATAAACATTTTGAGAATGAAGCAAATTTATTTGCAGGGGAATTTTTGTTGCCAGAAAATGATTTTATAAATGATATAGTAGAAGTTACTGCTATTACAAATCCAGATGCTTACTTAGATTTAAAACGAAAGTGGAAGGTGTCATTGCAAGTATTAGGTTATCGAGCTCATAAATTAGGTTTTATTGAAGCCAAGAAACATCGGAATTTTTATGCTGCATTACACCGAAAGAATTATTTGGAAGTTGAACCTTTGGATAAATCAATTCCACTCCAGAAACCAATGAAAGTTAAAACAATTATTGAATTTTTAGCGAATAAGAAACTTGTAGATGTTCGTCAAATGATAGAAAAGGATTGGAATGTCGAAGTATCTTTTTTTAATCGAATGACAGGATTAGATGGTGGTTTTTTTGATAAATATGTAAATAAGGAGTTAGATTTTGATCTCCAGAAAGTAATTACGATTCCTAATCGTAAATCACAGTAGACACGGAGTTTTATAAACAAAGAACTCAAGGCAAGGAATTATAAGTGGAATAAGCTGATTTAGATCATGTACGATGAATAGTATGTGATTCAAGAAGCATAGCTGTGGGATGGGACGAATTAGTCCGAAACACATGCGGGGGGAGAAAAGCTTCGTTCATCAGCTTACTGCGGGTGACATCAAAACTGTGACTACACCCGTAGAAGCACATATGCCGTTATCTTCGGACAGGGGTTCAAATCCCCTCGCCTCCATAGATAGAAGAAGAACTCCAGCATTAAGCTGGGGCTCTTTTTCTATCTATGGATTGGCTAAAGGGGTCGAACCCGGGGTTCAGCCCGCGCGGAGGGAACGATGTTCTCCTTGCCTCCACTTATATACATAAAATTCTTTTATGTGTTTAAGTGGGTGGCAAGTGGTTTAGAGCCATTGTCCTTAATGACAAAAAAGGTTAGCACTATGGGAACTGACCCCATAATGGTGCTAACCTTTCTTGTTTTCCCCTGGGCAATTAACTACCAAATGATCCGATAATTTGCCCCTTTGCTTTATGAAAGACCCAACTTCAGTGCAATTGACCTCTGACAGCACAATACGGCGAACCGATTACCAAGGGATCGTTCCAAATGTTGCACTCGTGAACGTACCTGTCGGGCCGTCCGGTCCGAGCAGCGCAACGCGCACTATCTCGGAGGCGCCATTCTCGACAGTCTGCGTGCCCTGTCCATTGAGAGCCGTCTTGGTGAAGCCTGGGGAAACTGCGTTGACCTTAATTCCGGTCGGCTCCAGCTCGATCGCCATGGCGAGCGTCATAGCGTTGAGAGCCGTCTTGGAAGCAGGGTACCCGGGTCTGAAGAACGAGCGGTATTCATAGGCCGGATCCGAGTTACTCGTCAGCGAGCCAACGCCACTTGATACGTTGACTATGCTTGCTTGAGGTGCTTCGCGAAGGAGCGGCAGCATCGCCTGGTAAACGGCGAGGACGCCGAACACGTTGGTTTCCCACACTGCGCGCACTTCATCTAAGGACACATTGCTCGCAAGGCTCAATTTAGAATACTCCTCGACGGACATGGAACCCTTTCTTGTATTTGAGATAGCTGCGTTTTGGATGAGCACGTCGAGGCGGCCAAGCTCCTTGCGGATGCGCTCTGCTGCTGCGGTGATTGAAGCCTGATCTGTCACGTCCAGTTGGAGCGCGATGGCGCCCGGCCCAATCTCCTTGGCTGCAGCCTCGCCTCGCTCGAAATTGCGCGATCCGACCAGCACAGTGAGGCCGTTTGCTACAAGATCCTTTGCGACCTGAAGACCGATTCCTTGATTTGCCCCGGTAACCAAGGCCACACGTTTATTATGCATTGTAATACCATCCTTTCTTGCATCAATGTGCAACCTTGTAATATATCTGACAAGTCAATTGAGTTGACGCATCAACCTTATTGACAAGTTCACTGTAACATAATAAAGTTGACACGTCAACCTATAGAAAAGTTTACTATGAATATATTGAAGTTGGCACATCAACAACAATGGGTACTAGCCATTTACCGAATGAAGAAAATAGGGTATCCTTGTCCATGTGTTGAACCTTTTCGGTGCGTTTGGTCTTTGTAGACCAAGATGACGTTGTTCCTAAAAAAACTGTGATGATGAAAGCAAGGCGTTAACCGATGAGATCGTTACATCGGTCGGTATCGTACACAATGGGTCATGAAACAGCATATTTGGATTAAATCGTTTTATGGCACAAGCGAGCATGCAGTAATGAGTTGTTCAAGCAGGAAGCCGGATCATCACATCCTGTTTTAAAGCTATATTGTTGGCTAAGAGTGCTGTTCTTTATGAAACGCTAGTAATAATTTTCCCATGAATAATAACGAAACTAAATGAAAAGGATATGAGAATATGGATAAGAATGAGCTAAATGAAGAGGAAATGCAATTATGGTATATGTGGAAAAACACCTTTAAGAAAATCATGGATCGTGTAGTAAAAGAAATGTCCGAGAAAACAGGACTATCAGAAGAGGGTGATTTTGGAGTATTAGTTAGGTTAGTTGATTTAGGGAATGGTGAGCTTCGCCAACAGGAATTAGTCGAATCGATGGAGTGGACGAAGAGTCGATTGTCCCATCATCTAACGCGGATGGAACAACGTGGGCTTGTTCTAAGGAAACCTTTAGACACAGGTAATGGTGTTCAAGTCATCATAACTTCCTCAGGAAAATCAGCAGTGGATGCTTCTCGTCCCATATACGCAAAGGCAGTACACAAACATTTTCTTGATCAATTAACAGATCAAGACATTGAGTTGATTACTAAGTTGGCGGAAAGAGTAGATAAAATGTCTTAAAATTGATCAGTAATAAAATACGATTCATATCATTGTGACACATTAAAAAAGAAGTTATACTATTCTATTAATTAAATAAAAAACTGCTTTTATGGATTAGAAAAAACTCCGATAACGGTATCAATATATAGATTCAGGTAACAATCTTGCAATTTCCGTACTTGTGCTTAAAGAAGCTGCCGGAATGTTACTCCCCGGCAGCTTCTTCGTTATCTTTCTGATTTCCTGATTATTGAGACGAGATCCAATCGGTCGAATCTTTTTGAGCTTTGTCCAAGGCTTCCTTAGCCGTTGCTTTATTAAGCAATGCTTTCTCTACGTTTTCGGACAAGATGTATCTTGGTTGACCAGAACGGTAAGGGTAACGCGGCGTCCATAGTTGGCTCATTTGTTGCAGAATGACACTCATTTGTGGGATAGCTTTCACTTCATCCCAATTTGCAGCGGATTTGATGACTGGCATGCTTTGGTTGCGTTGCGATTCCCACATATACTTTTGGAAGAATTCACCGCCGCTGAATTTCAACCATTCCCAAGCGAGGTCTTTGTTTTTGCTAGTATTACCGATTGCAAAAGGGCTGCCTGCGAACATACCTCCCATGCCTTGGGTAGGGTTTTTGAAGAGAAGAGCGGCGTGGAAACGATCTTGAGTACCGGTTACTGCAATATCATTGACGAATCCCGGCGGCATGCGCAGGGCAATAGCGATATTGTTTTTGGCTGTCAGGAAGTTCTCTGAGCCTTGCCCGGCAAGGACACCTGTCGGTGCATATTTCGTTGCTTCAACCAACCAGTTCAGAGAATCTACCATAGTTTGGCTATTAAAATCAATCTTCATATCTTGCCAAAGAAATCCTGTTCCCCATTGACCGCCTTTGGATTCGTTAATGTTCATGACGGAATCCGCAGCGTCACCGGCTTTGTATGTAATACCGAAGTTTTGTTCGCCTGTCTTCGGGTTTTTACCCGTCATCTTTTTGGCTTTTTCCATGAGTTCTTCAGGAGTTGGCGCTTCCGATAAATATTCGACTCCCCAATCGTCAAACAATTGCTTGTCATATACGATAAGGCGAGCATCACCGATGAAGGGCAAACCGTAGATTTCCGGATTTTGATCCTTTGACCCCATCGCTTTCCAACCGTCGATTTGTCCCGTTAAATATTGATCGAGATCAAATTTATCACGATCGATGTAGGATTGAAGCGGCTCAAGCAGATCTTGTTCAGCGAACTTCGCGATGCCGGGCACTTGATAAACATCGGCTGCGTTGGATTGCAGCATGGTTTGTGTTTTTTCGTTGTAGTCGTCCCATCCCATCGTAATGAATTCAACTTTAGTTCCTGGAAATTGCTTTTCGAATTCTTCTTTGACGACGTGAAGTCCTTTCGAAGTGACTCCTGTTTTAGGATCAGTTTTATCCTCGACCGAAAAATCACCGATGACTTGAACTTTTAACGTTCCTGTGAGATTGGCATTTGGACTGGAGCTGGAAGATGCATCTGCTGAAGGGGAAGAAGTACCCGGCACGGATGATGCGTTGTTATTGCTTCCGCATGCGCTGAGCATTACAGTCAAAATGGTCATTAAAGTGATGATAAAAGAAACGGATTTCATTCTTTTCATGTTAGACGCCTCCGAATGAGATGGTTTTGTTTTTTTGTAATCCGATCTGGCTATTGTCTCTCCCACTCCTATATCCTCCTAGCGTCACTCTCCTTTCAAGCCGCTTAGTGCGACGCTTCGGATAATGTATTTTTGGAAAAACAGGAACACAAGAAGGATAGGGAGAATGCTCATTGTCGCAGTGGCCATCGTCAATCCGAGAAGACGCTGACCGTCTTCGCCAGAGAAGCTGGACAAAAATAAGGGTACGGTTTTCAAAGCTTGATCGTTAATGACCACAAGCGGCCATAAGAAGGAATTCCAGCTGTCTTGGAAGGCTAGAATCGCCAAGGTAGCTGTAATGGGACCCGTTAATGGGACGAAAATACGGATAAAGATGGTGAATTCCCTAGCGCCGTCGACTTTGGCTGATTCTCTTAATCCTTCCGGTAACCGGTCAAAGTATTGCTTAGCCAGCAAAATACCTAGAGCATTTAAGATGGAAGGGAAGATAAGCGGTGCCTTCGAATTGATCATTCCGGCGCTGTTGAACATCGTGAACATAGGAATCAATCGTGTTTCGAATGGAATCATCATGGTCGCCAGCACAACGAAAAACAATATTTTCTTACCGGGGAAGCTGCCTCTGGAGAAAGCATATCCAGCTAATAGTGCAGCTCCGACGCTGAGTAGTACGTTGAAGACGGCGACGGTCAACGAGTTGAGATAGGCTTTGATCAGCATGCCGTTCTCGAAAACGAGCTTATAGTTGAACCAAGAGAAGTTTTCCGGAATTAAGCGGGGAGGGAACGGCAGTTCCACATTGGCCAGTCTTTCAAAGCTGACACTCAACATCCATAGGAATGGATAAATGATCATGATACCTAAAGCAAGGAGGAATAGGGTAACCGCATAATCGACTGTTTTACGTTTTAATATGAAGTTGAACATAAATCGCAGCTCACTCCTTCTCAAATTTTCATTTTAGATAGTTTCGTATTCAAGAAAGTGATGAAAAGGATAAACGCGAAGAGGACGTAGGATGCAGCTGACGCCAGGCCATATTCATGTCCACCGAAGCCTCTTTCGAAAATAAAGCCCACAATCGTATGCAAAGATCTCGCTGGACTCCCTTGAAGACCGCCCAGCATGTAGGCATCCGAGAAACGTTGCAAGCCGCCGATCCATCCTACGATGAATAGAATGCCTAAACTTCCTGTCATGTTGGGTATCGTAATTTTCCACCACTGTTGAAACCGGGTAGCCCCATCGACGGATGCTGCTTCGTAGTAGTCCGATGAAATGCTCTGCAAGTTAGCGAGATTGATAATGATGACGAATCCCAGCCAGTTCCAGACAGACAGAAGGATAACGCCCCACTTGGCTGTAGTCGGATGGGCAAGCCAAATCGTCGCGGGAAAACCAAGCTTGCTTAGAGCGAAGTTCAGCAGTCCTTCCGGGTGCAAGACAGCTAAAAATACGGTTGCTGCTGCAACCATAGATGTAACGTTAGGCAGGTAGAACAACACTTTAAAGAAGTTCTTTCCTTTTGAAAGCGAGTTAATGAGACAGGCGATGATGAAGCCTAGCGGCAACGCAATCAAAAGTTGGAATACGGTTATGTACAAAGTGTTATATACGGCATGATAGAACGTCTCGGATGTGAGAACACGAGAGTAGTTATCGAGACCTACGAATTTCTCATTTCCACCGCGCGTCATGCTTAGACGAAACGATTCAATCATGGGATAAAGCATGAACAAGGCTATCCCCAAAATAGTAGGAAGGAGAAACATGTACCAGAATAGATAAGATTCCCTTTTGGATCTGAAGCGGTTGAGTGATTTCAGCATTTCAGTCGGACGGATGTGCTCCTGTCCATTCCCCCATTTCATTCCTTAATTCAAGATTATTTTGTTGGTGCAATAAAATTGGTATCGATACCAATTTGGCATGACACGGGCTCTCCATTCGGATTTGTTGCCATGGGCTCGCCCGCAAGCCAATTTGCCTTTTTTCTGTCATTCCATCAATTCCGCTCTCTATCGCTGTCTGACTTGCGGCAACTGCTGCCTACATGCAGGTGATGTGGCAAGACGACCCTTTTGAATTTTCCAGCATCAATTGTATCGTTTACGGATTCAATAAGATCGAGCAGGAGCTCGACTGTGACCTGACCCATCTGCTTGATCGGTTGCCGGATCGTTGTCAGAGCGGGTTTGATAATATCGGCGATTTGGCTTCCGTCGAAGCCGATGACCGAGACATCGCCGGGAACCGAGAGCCCGCGATCATGGAGGCAATTGATCGCACCGACGGCCATTTCATCGCTCGCTGCGAAGACAGCTTGTACCGGACTTCCTTCATCCAAAAGTTCATTCATTAATCGGTAGCCGGTATTGATTTTATAGTCTCCGTACTTAATCATGGAAGAGTCCACTTCGATTTGATAGTGCTGACAAGCAGCCAAGAAGCCCTCAAGCCGGTGCTTTCCTGCGCTAATATCGCGCAGATCGCCGGTGATCATAGCAATGCGGCGATGTCCGTTGTTGACCAGATAGGAAGTGGCTTCATAGGCTCCCTGATAGTCGTCAATATGTACGGAAGTGAGCGGAATGCCCAAGTCTGCTTGGGTCACCACAGGGATTGTTGTTCGTTCTAAAAATGTTCGAATGTCCTCGTTCATTTTACCGTGCATCAGGATAATGCCGTCTACACGCATCTCCTGGTAGATGTTCAAATACTTCACGACTTTATCTGTATCCTCGACAATGTTGGAGATGAGCAGGTTATACCCTTTTTTACCTGCCGTATCTTCAATATAACTTAGTATGGATGCCTGAAAGTTAGAGGTGATATCAGGTATAATAACCCCAATTAGATTTGTTTTGTTCCGTTTGAGACTCTTGGCGATAAGACTGGGGGAATAGTTCAATTCTTCGATCGCGCGTCGCACTTTTTTTTCGAGTTTCGCACTGATGTGTTCCCCGCCATTAATGACTCGCGACACACTTGTCACGGAAACGCCCGCAACTCGCGCTACATCTTTGATTTTGGCACTCAATAGAGCCTCTCCTCTCTGTCTATTCATGTTGCAAGCTTAGTTGTCGCATGGACACGAATTCGGTTACCTCGAATACGGATATTGCATCGACTCCCATTCCCGCATAAAGAGCGAATAGCTCTTCTTGGCAAGGGAGCGTATAAATCCATATTATTATGTCAGAAGCGTGGGCTAATCTGGTCAGTGTAGGCGTGCAAGCTTCATAATGAACATTTAGGCCTGCGAATCCCCGTTCTGTGGCTTGAGCACATAGTTGTTGCACCCATTGCTCGTAGTCGCCATCTGCTACTCCGTCATATTCGGGAACATTCTTTACGACCCGATTGGCATAGGGAGAAGATTCGATAGCCTGAGTATCGCCTGTAAAGTAGATTTGTTCCCACATGTCTAATGAATGAATGAGTGCGATGGCCGGATCGGCTGAAAAGGTGGTTTTCAAGTCCAAATTGAATTGAACGGAATCTCCTTTAAAAGCTTTCAAAACCGTGTCCAGCCGCTCTAATCGTCTTCCGTTTCGGGTTAATTCTTCGTAGGTGTATTGTGAGAACCCTGGCTCCTCGTCATGACTAAGAATACAGACGAGATCTTTAGTTACCCGAACATCGACCTCGAGCAGTTCTGCTCCTGCACGCCTGCCGGCTTGAGCCGAAAGGAGCGTGTTGTAAGGGGTATTCTCGCCCCCTGTATGCGCGATGATTAAAGGATAATTCATGGTCCTTGCCCACTCTCCATCAGTGACTTTCCAAATAAATCGGATTTGTAAATGCCAGCGTCGCTAATAGTCCTTCCTGCAAGCCATACAATCTGGCCCGTACCCACAGCAAATTGTCCGCTTCAATCGTTTCACTGAATTGGAAGTCCTCACCCGATAAAGGACCTCGGCACAGCTCACCTTGATTCGATTCAATGATAACGGAGTGTGCCTCCGTAGCGATCCATTGCCGCTCGGGAATATTTGCTTGCTGGAGCGAAACGTTAATCGTTAAAGCTCTCTTGCGCTCTTCTCCAGTTCGCCCGATGACTTCCCCAATTCCGTATGCGCGTTGATCCGACAGGATCTTGAAGAGCAGCAAAGGGCCCATGCTAATGCACAATCTGCCGCGGCTTATCGCGTCAACGACACTGAGAGCTGACAGTGGTTCAGAATCTTCAATGCCTAAATAGGTATAGGCGGCCAAGTTTTTGTCGTTGTCGGAACGATGCCAATCACGTCCGGCCGTAGCAGCTATTCGAAAGCCCTGGTTCAATAAATCGGTCCACAGCCTGAATGCTTGTGCGTTGTGGTTCCGCAGAGAAGGCATTGTCTCATGCCAAACTTCGATATAGTCAATCTGATTCCAATCGGTAATTTCGTATTCCCAGTGGCATCCCGTGCAGATTGGACTTCCCATGCTGTAGGGGTGAGCAATCCCCACAATTCCGCCTTTTTGATGAACCCTTTCTATTCCCTTGCCGATATCGGCAGGACCCAGATCACGCCATTCACAATAAGGCGCTCCGAGTGTCAGCATGTGTCCGTAGAACGTCGTCCATTCCATACCAGGAATAATGGCCACTCCGGTCTCTTTGGTTACCTCGTCCGAATCGATTAATCCAGAAACCGTATTGTGGTCGGTGAGCGCGATGCCGCTTAATCCGAGTTCCTTCGCTTGTTTGCACATTTCCAGCAACGTGTGAGTACCATCACTATGCGGCGTATGCGTGTGAAGCTCGAAAGGATGCCATTTCATAGGTGTTGTTCTCCTTCCGTAACTCGCAACAGGTAATTGCAGTCGGGGGTAACGACGCAATGGACGCTTATGGTTATGCGCCAGATGCCTTCGAGGATAGCACCCGGAATAAAACCAGGCGATGCTGACGATGTTGCAAGGAGATAACTTTGCTTCTCGGGGTGGCGATGGGCCGATCCCCGAAATTCACTCGGATCGTCCACCGAAATCGTCAATAAGTTCTGCAGAGGCATATACTGTTCCCATTTATCCATATAAGCTGCTTGCATGGAGGGGTGTACATATTGCTCGATGGATTGCTCAATTAATCGGCGGGACCCACTCTTGTCCTCTGACTTCTTCGGAGCGTACTGAAAATCGATTTGAAGTGATGGAAGTGGAGTGGGAATATGGAATTGATACGTAATATGGGTTTTGGAGCTCGATGGGTACAGCTTGCCTTCCACCGCCAGTAATTCGTGCACTCAGGTCAACTCCTAATCGGGTGTTTATTTTAATTGGTATCGATACCAATTAAGTTTGTAAGGTATAAAACTATGTATTTGTTCTAAATTTAACAGTCAATTGTAATTTGCGATCTTGCCATTTGTAAAATGTATATAAAACTTGAGGTCTATTTCACGTACTTTTAGGGATACTTTGAGAGGGTAGCTCACATTCTGAAATACACGGAAGATATGGAAGTCAACAGACAACATGGTTTAAACAGAAGTATCTCCCCGGCCTATTCATGATTCTTCTATTTATTATTAAAAAGAAGGATAATTTGATCTGGCATTCTTGTAGTCTGCTATGAATGATTTCGATTTGCCTTGTTATAACACATCATAGAAAAAATGTATGGATACAAAGATTTTATATAAATAATATTAATGTTTATTTTAATTCAAGCTAATACAATTCCACATTCTTCCTTGTAAACTATAGTTGAGGTTGCGAATACCGCACTTTAAAATTAACAAATAAGGAGATGTAATTGATGAACATCCGTAAAAGCATTACCTCTGTAGTTGCCGCTGCTGTACTCGGTACCGCTTTAATCGCCAGCTTGGTCAATGTAGGACCCGGTACTGCTGTTGCAGCGAAGCCTAACATGACGCCGAATTATGAGATTCACGCGCTGCTGGATCCTAATGCAGCTTTGAATCCGGATCACACTTTGAATAGCACGGTGCTGAGTGTGTTCAACATTACCGCCGCTCCGGTCCAAATGAATGTTCAGTATATGGATACTAACAATCAAGACCTCAATAAAGAAGGCTGGTCCGCACGCATTCGCAAAATGACCGGTGACACCAAATTTAAATTAAACTATAAGAAGCGTTACCCGATCACAGGCAACAACATTACCGCAGCTTTGAATCAAGCCAATAAGGATGGCTTCGACTCCAGTGACACGAACTATGATGCACAGGTAGAATGGAGTTATAGCTCTAAGACACTCAGCATCTCGATCGACAAGAATGTCAGCATCGCCGGTTACAGTGGCGTGACCCTGCCTAACCAGGCAGATTCGGTCGCTGCAATTGTCAACAACATTCCGGGCAAGCTGAATAAATGGACAAGCCCAGGCTGGGGAACTTCGGTTCTGAGCCAATCGCGAGTATACGGACCCGTATATGCTACACGTTACACAGGCACATTTAACGGAATGAAGACGTACATTGAAGTCTGGCCGATCAAAAATACGTCCGGAACAGGATACGATTATATTGTAGAGGCTTCGTTCAAAGTTGACACAGAGACCGATGCAGCTAATTCTTCCAGCCAATTGTTTTCTTTCCTGCAGTCCCACGGTTGGTTCCTTCCACAGGACGCATTGAAAACATCAACCATCTTGCAGCGTTATTAATTATAAGAAAGAGCTTTGCAGCCCTTGGGTGCAAAGCTCTTTTTCGTTTAGCGGCCAAAGTAGGACATCATCAAGAGTCTATTACACATATTGAGAATGGCGGATCAATCGCTCGGTTAGACATTGTGTTTCGACTAGCAATTGCTCTTGGAATGAAATTAAGCTTGCATAGTTTGATAGATGCTGCCAAGACAAGAGTAGGCTGATTAAAGGGGGGGGATGACATCCAAACTGTGACTACACCCGCAGACGCCTTTGTGGCGGGATCTCCGGACGGGGCTCAGCCCGCGCGCAGGAAAAGAATGAAAAACTCGATGATGATAGACTTCGTGTACGAGCACAGCATCCAAATCTACCAATAAGGATGTCATCGTGGCAAAGACTTCAACTACAGTTTAATAAGGATTTGTATACTCCTATCGCCTTCATTTGTATGATTTAAAAAGCTATCTTAATCGATCGTTTTTTTGTGTTCTTTATGTGTTGGGGCTAGTAACACCGTGCGAATTACGTGCGCAAAATAAAAAAACTAGCTCTGATGACGAAGGAGGGGAAGGTTTTCAAGAGTATAGTCAGCTCTTGCTAATGAAGTGGAGAAGCTATACTCAGCCTTATTATTTCTCTATAATCATAGTGTTATTTGTGAAACTAAAGTCAAGTTTTTTCTTTGGCCACATAGACATTTGAAAATCAATAATGAAGTTAGGCTCAGTGGTAACAATGAAGCATCTGAATCTGAGAAATACAGACATTCAGAGTATATGATACAAAATAGAAATCTTTTCGCCAATTGCCTCAAAATAAAGAGCTACCCGCCACAGATATCTGTAACGGGTAGCTCTTTGATGTATTATACAAGATAATAAAATTATTTCAATCCACAGATGTATATCTGACTCTTACATGATACCATGTGTCTGAAATAAGTTCAATTTAATTATTTTGTAATTTTATATTGAAGTATATTTTTGGTAAGTGTATACTAATTTAGAAAAATATAATTTCCAAAAAGAGAGAAAGATAAAAACTATTGTTAAATGAATCATCAAATGAAAATGTAATGCTAAGGGAAAATGGGTTAATAGTGAATGAAGTCTTGGGTTCAATAGACCAGGAGAGGAATGAGGACTATTTTAGCACCTAATTGCCGTAAGGTGGAAGAATCGGACGAAATAGTCTACCGCTACTCAAAACACATAGAAAGGAGAGCGCATAGATTTATTAAACAGTGGAGAGGCAGTAAAGATTTAAAAGAAGAATTAGTTCAACAGGGATATTTAGGACTTTTGGAGGCTCGTGAAGGATTTAATAGTAGTAAAAATAATAATGGCTTTTGGAGTTATGCGTGTAGTTTTGTAATAGGAAGAATGAAGGATTTTATAATATACAATATGAATCATATTCGTCCAAGCCAAAAACTAAATTCAATTATCCTTCAAATTTATAAGGAAGATTTAGTATATTCTAAACCTGAATATATTGCTAACTACCTTGGCTGCACACTCGGCATGGCTAAACAGGGGTTGGAATATATTAGAATTCGCAATGTTAAATCACTTAATCAGCCGTTATTGCATAATGATACTCACGGAACCTTGGAATTAATCGATTTGATAGAATCTAATGAAGAACGAGATATTCTATTTCAAATAGAAGTGATTAATGAATTTTCAGCAATTGAACAAGATGTCATAAAAATGTTGATAGACCGATATAGCGTTAGGGATATCATTAGGCATTACAAAATATCAAAGTATACTCTAAACAACATTTTGAAGAAAATAGTAATTAATTGTGGGTATGACTGCACAGCTATTTTGAATAGAAATGAGGGATGGTTAATGAATCTTGATCAAATAGATTTGGATGATGGTGAAGAAAAAGCGAGAGCCCAACTGAAGTGGGTATCTTTGAACCAAGTGTTGCCTAATCCGAAAAATCCAAGAAGGGATTTAACTGTCAAGACAAAGCATTTACAAGATCTAATAGAATTAATTGGCTGGGAAGAGCCGCTTACGTGTTATGAGTCGGGAAATAACTTTATTATTATATCAGGACATCGAAGATGGAATGCAGCGGTACAGTTAAAGAAAACAATAATTCCAGTGTACATTGTTGAGGCTCCAAAAAGCGAAAAAGAGGAATTGGATCGCATTGGTTCGGTACAAGGTGGACAGGTGGAATGGAGTCAATATGATCAGGTCAAATATACCTATGATAGGTGGGTTGCTTCTGGAAAAAGATCTTGTGATTATCTTGGTAATGAACTAGGTATTTCAAAGGGAGTGGTTGCGGCAAGAATTCGTATATACAAATACTATCCAAAGGATGAAATTGAGGATAAGCTAAATAATCGGATGTATTCTATAACGATGTTAGATTATATTTATACATGGATCAAACGGCTTGATAAAAATCATCCTGACTTAGTCGAATCGTTGGGGGAACATTATATAAGACGGTTAATGTTGAAAAAGTATGAAAATCGGTGTTTTAATAGCAAGATAGTACATGATACATTTGTTATAAACGCAGATTCTCAAGTTATCCGTGAGTTCCTAATAGATATAACTAAAAAGCTACAAGATTGCCAAGTAGAATTAACCTATATTAGGCATAATGAGATCAATTCTTCAGCAATTGCTTCTGAAATCAAAGGTCTCCAAGCACATACAAAAAATGAGGCGGAATTACTTGTGTTCGGATTAGAAAAATTGTTGGCGAGTCTTGAACATAAGAAAGAGCAATTGGAAAATAATTTATAGAATGAGGTAGATAAAATTGGGAAATGTTAAAATGATTTGGGCGAGTATAAGTAAAATCGTTCCTAATCAAAAGAATCCAAGGGGGGATCTTTCTGTAAAGACAAATGAAATGCAACAGATTATTAAAAGTAAAGGTTGGGAAACAGGGATTACATGCTATGAGAAGGACTCCAAATATATTATTCTTTCAGGACATCGTAGGTGGCATGCTGCGAAGAAGTTAAAAATGAAAGAGCTTCCTGTTATTTTGGTTGAAGTTCCAAAATCAGAAGAAGAGGAATTAAAGCGTTTATGGAGTGTTCAAGGAGGAAAAGAAGACTGGACTGATTATGAGTGGGCCAAATATACTTACGAGTTATGGATCGGTTGGGAAAAGTGTTCTTTTGAAGAGCTTGCCAAAAAAATGAGAAAAAGTAGTAGGTGGGTTGCTGAAAGAGTAAGGGTTTTTCAATATTATCCTCATAGTGAAATAGAAGATGGATTCATCAAAGGATCCTTGAGCGTAGCGGTGTTATATCGTTTGATCGGGTGGTTTGAGAAGTTATCAAATCAAAAATCGAGATTAGTTGCATCTTTCAGTCTCAGCATGATCAGGTCTACTATGCTACAAAAAATAGAAAACAGATTGGTCAGTATTAAAGACTTAAAAAATGAAAGATTTATTTGTGAATCTAGTGATGAACAAATAAAGAGATTTTTGCTGGATAGTAAAATGAAATTATCAGATTGCTTACTGACAACGGAAGTCGGAAATACTTTAGAAGGGAGAAAAGAGGTTTCGTCATATCAACAGACACTTAAAAGCATAACGGCATGTTTCAATCAGCTTAATGTAGACACTATTACAAATATTCAAGAGGCATTAGCTCATATAAATCATGTTAGAGATGAACTTTTAAAAAAGCAGAGTGAACTAAGAGCATTAATATAGAAGCGCGTACTTGGAGGAGTTACGAAGTGAAGGAATGAGAACTTGCTCCTCCCCCTCTTCCATACCTATAGGGAAATACGACCCTTGGACAGGGATTCAGCCCTCGCGGAGATGGTGTTTTTGCTATTGTTCATCAGCAGCCCCTTCTACAAAGCTTCTTTGTTATAATTATTTATAAGAGTGTATTCACTGTTAACGACGGATCTCTAATCATTAACATCTTTTTATAAATATAACTATATTTGGGCTGGTGAGTCTAAATGAGTGAAAAATTCTGGCTAGTGGTACAGTACCCTCTGAAAAGTGCAAAAGGCAGCCAACGTGACCACTGGTTAAGAGAAAAAGTAATGGAATACTTAGAAATATCTTTGGCCGATGCTAACTTAGGCTATGTTGATGGCTTTGACATGGGGAATTGTATTTCCGACCCGAAAAGATATGCTCTTAATATATTTTGTGTAGTTACGGAAGAAGAGCGGGGTATAGCCTTGGTAAAAAGAGTTTTAAGAGAAAGTAGACTTGATTATACCCGCATAAAAATTGCTACAATGCCATATGGAAAAGAAGAAACATATACGCTGAAATATGCATATAAAAAGGGCATTACCGATTTTTCACTATAGCATGGTATTGTGATATATTTGTGTTTAAATTACAACTACACCCGCAGAAGCACATGTGACTTTACCTCTGTACAGGAGTTCACGGCATCTAAAGATATCCTCAGTCAATATTTTCTCTCAAGGCAGGAATATTCATCCATTTTATAGAAGACTCAGTATATTACATGACTACACGTATTGAGAGGCTGCTATGGACGAAGAGAGATTTATGATCATCATTAAAGGTGACGACAAAACCAAGGATATATCCTCATATGATTTAGTTTCTCCGTTTGTATATATTGTTTATAAAGGGTCTTCCAAGGTCTATAAATACCAGCCTATTGATATTCAAATATTAGAGCCAATCGTTCAAGAAATACAGGAAGATATGGCTGTTTTCTGTGATGAGTATCCCTTTAATAATGTGAAACGGATATTAGATTTCGGTGTTAAGGTTCGCGTATGTTTTAATAATGGAGATATTCGGACATATGATAGCAAGCGAATAGAAGTTAAACAAAGTACTATAAAGAACGTTACTGCTTACCATATCATGGATTACTGGAGAGCTATTTCTCAATTTGTAAAGAGTGAGGATGACCAGGGAAACAAGGAAAACTTTTTGAGTAAGCAATTTGCTAAATTAAAATATGTAGATCCGAATAGCGCCTTGAGCCACTATTTATTGAAGAATCCCATAAAGAGTGATGTATTGGTTACAAGTGAACCTATTTTTCCATTCAGGTACAATTTGAGCCAAAGGGCTGCGCTTGAGCATGCATTAAAAAGCTCGATCAGCATAATTGAAGGGCCTCCAGGTACGGGAAAAACCCAGACGATATTAAACATTCTTGCAAATTTGGCGATTATGCAAGGTAAAAAGGTAGCCGTTGTTTCTGGTAACAATGCTGCTGTATTGAATGTACAAGAAAAGATGGAAAAGCAAGGCTATCACTTTTTTGTTGCCAGTTTAGGCAAGCAAGACAATAAGAAAAAGTTTTTTGCCAATCTGCCAGATTGGGACGTATCGGATTGGTCAAGCGATATGTCGGAAGACGAATTAAACGCTAAAATCAAAGAGTTGGATCAACGTGTTCTACTTTTGATGAACCTTGATAGAGAAAAGGCGCAGCTTAAACAACAATTAATGGCCTACTTGCTTGAGCAAGAGCACTTTGAGCATTATTATGCAAAGCAGAATGTTGAGCCTCTAAAGAAGCTTTCATTCTATCGGCAAACATCAAAGCGTGTTTTGGAGTTTATGAAAGACAGCTTCCTGGCTGTAGAGATCAAAAGGAAATATAAGCTTTTATATCAATTTAAGTTATTTTTCAAACACGGTTTTACGGATTTCAAGCGATTGAAAAATCAGGGATTGGACGTTATTTTGAATTTTCAAAGGAATTTTTACGTTTTAAGGGTGGAGGAATTAAACGGTCGTATTAAAGAACTTGAGGCAGAATTGAATTCTCAAGACTATCAAGCCTTAATGGATCAGCACCAGAGGTACTCTGAAGTGCTCTTTCGTCATCGCTTACATGATAAATATTATAATCGTAGAGCTGTTGACGTTAATGAAAAGACATACACTCGCAGCAACAACTTTAAAACCTTCATCGAGCATTACCCAATCGTACTGAGTACTACCCACTCATTACGGAATTGTGTCCCCGCGAACTATTTGTTTGATTATTGTATTATTGATGAAGCCTCACAGGTTGATTTGCTGACAGGTGCGTTGGCTCTATCTTGCTGCAAGCAGGCCATCATTGTAGGGGACACCAAGCAGCTGCCGCAGATCGTTGACCAGGGAATCGAACAGAAAATTCAATCCGCGGCAACTTCATATATGGATCCAGCTTACGGATATTTTGAGCATAGCTTATTATCATCTATGTTGGCTTTATATGGCGAATCTGTTCCAAAAATAATATTAAGAGAGCATTATCGCTGTCACCCTCATATTATTGAATTCTGCAACAGAAAATATTATAACGGCGAATTAATTGCTTTTACCGGTCTGGAGTCCTCCGAATCGCCTCTATTGATCTACAGGACAGCTCTAGGAAATCATATGAGGGAATTAACCCACGGTAAAAAAGGAAAGTTCAATGCGAGAGAACTTGACGTTATTGAACAGGAAATTCTGTTGGGGTATTCCGAAACTGCAGCCGGTCATGCGGATATCGGCTTTGTGACTCCTTATCGTAAGCAGGTGGAGAAAGCCGCTCAGAAATTCACCTCAAATATTGAGATCGACACTATTCATAAGTATCAGGGACGCGAGAAGCCCATTATGATCATGTCTACAGTGCTTGATCGGACAAGAGCTGGAAGCATGGGGATGAAATTTGTGAATGATCCTTGCATGATTAATGTGGCAGTATCAAGGGCGCAGAAGCAATTTATTTTAGTGACCGATCAATCTGCTTTTCACAAGTATGGGAATGAAGTGGGAGATCTCATGCGGTATATGGAATATAGCACGCTGGATGACAATGTAGTAAACAGCGAGATTACTTCAGTGTTTGACTTATTGTACAAGGAATATTCAGAAACGCTTCAAAGCTTTCGTGAACGTGTGCGTTTTTTTAATAAATCAAGACATCATAGCGAGAACATTATGCACGCCTTAATCGATAAAGTGTTGAAGGAGCCTATTTTTAATGATTTTGAAGTCGGAAACCAAATATTGTTATTAAACTTGTTTCCTGACCTAGATCGTTTAGATGAAGAAGAACGCAAGTTTGTGAAGCATCGATCATCTGTTGATTTTGTCATTTATCATAAACTTGATAGGTCGATATCGCTGGCAATTGAGGTGGACGGATTCGCTTTTCATGAGAACAATCCTGAACAAATGGATCGAGATAGGAAAAAGGAAAATATTTTTAAAAAATTTGGAATGGAACTAAAAAGATTTCGTACAGAGGGCAGTTCAGAAGAACAAAAACTTCGAGATTTATTAATCAGCGTGTTAGCCAAAGCGGATTAACCTGTATGCAAAGTTCCCAGCATCACACCGCGGCAGGTAGAAGCCTGTTCAATTCGGATGAGTGATTAATAAATGTGTGTTTTGGCCAATCAAATCGGAGGCAACTGATTTTCCCCGTGTATCAATAAACTTGACACAGATAAATGCGGAGGGTACAGTGGGAAATAAGATCTGACGAGGGGAATGTAAGGCGTGGCGAAGTATGCGGTTATCAAGGAAGATATTAAACGAAGGCTGATGATCGGAGAATGGACTGAAGGCTACAGATTGCCATCCAGCCGGGAATTTGCCCAATATTATGAGTCTAGTGTGAATACCATTGAAAAGGCTGTCAAAGAACTGGCGGAGGAAGGCTGGCTCATTCGGGATAGCAGGAGAGGGACCTTCATGAATAAAGGGAGGGGACCTCTGCAAAGCGGCACACGTCTAGTGGCTGCGTTTGTTTTCGGCATTGATAATCCGATCTGGGCGACCGCCTTGAGAGGCGTTGAAGATGCCTTGTTTTTACGCGGCTATCATTTGCTAAGCTCAAGTGATGACCGCAATCTTGAAAAGCTGGAGTCCCTTGTACGGGGGGCGGTGGAAAGAAAAGTAGAAGGGGTAATCTTAAGCCCGTTCATGAGCCAAGGGCACGAAGAGATCAATAATCGGATCTTCTCTTTGCTTCAGGACAATGGGATCAAACATGTAAGTTTGGACCGGATTATCTACAACTCGAATGTCCCGTATGTCACAAGCGATAATATTGCTGGTGCTTACAACCTGACCAAGCTGCTGATTCAACAAGGGCATCGGAGAATATTATTTATTAAAAATTCAAATGTAAGTACGGTAAATGAACGGCTTTTGGGATTCAAACAGGCAATAATTGATTCAAACCTGGAATATAACGATGAATTCGAAGTCTTCATTTCAACGAGGTTTGAGGATTTCTCCGATGAATTTGATACATATTGTGAAGTTCTGGAGAAAAAAATGAAGGAGATGAGGTTCACGGCCGTTTTTACAGCGAATGATCAAATTGCCGAGGCTGCAATCCGTTCCTTTGAAAATTTGAATTATCGTATACCTGAAGATATATCACTTGTGACCTATGATGCCGAGAATTTAAACCGTAAAATTAAATTAAATGTAACTGGAGTCACCCAGCCGTTTTATGAAATGGGACAATGTGCCGCAAGAATGCTGCTGAACCTGATAGACGGCAATGAAGACCCGTATTCCTATGGCCAAGTGTGCAACTCGAAAGTTTATATCGGGGAGTCTGTGAACCCGATTTCATCATGACTGTCATTTAAAGCCTGAAAGGCCAGCTCTATAAAAACATAAACAGCGATCTTTTGAAACTTCTTTCTGAATTTCAAGAAATCGCTGTTTATTTTGAATTTAAAGGTATATTCGTGTGTTTCAATTGACTTCTGTATTATAATTATTGAGTAAATCAAACTTTATCATTATTTTATTGACACAGATGTTCAATAATTGTATTGTTTATTGTAAGCGGAAACATATTAAAACTCATTCTGCAAAATTGGTTTTGCCAGATTTTTTAGAGCAACTATGGAGAGACGGCAATGTACGCAACATAGCGAGACAGGCATAATTCGAACACTAAAAATTGGTGGTGGCTATAGCATGAAAGCTTTGGAATGGAAACAAAGATTGGAGAAATATAAAGGGGTCTTCACGGAACCGCCGAAAATAGTACCTACGGACAAGGTCGTCGACAGCCCGGTAATCGGGAATGGCGATCTTGGTGTTACAATTAGCGGCAATGCTGAAAAGCAGCGGTTATGGATATCGAAAACGGATTTTTGGAAGGCAAAGCTGATGTATTCGAATGGAAGTCCATGCCTGCTCGGCGGGATCGATATTCATATGCCCGATTTGAAGAATGCTTCCTATTATAGTGAGCAGAGACTGGATGAAGCAAACGTCGTGTCGACCTTTCATGGAGCTGCAGCATCGGTCAGCATGACCTCCTGGATTTCAGCAATGGAAAATGCGCTAATCGTGGAGCTGAATTGTGAAAGACAAGCGGTATCGGTGACGCTTGACCTGTGGGTACAGCAAGGGAATGAATCGGCAACGGGGTACGGCCAAGATGGCGATGTTGCATGGGCGACACGGAAATTCACGGGTGAGGACATCGAATGGCCGACAGAAGGTGTTATTGCCATGCGTTGCTCGGCGGGCAGTCATTCATTTGAATTACAGCCTGGAACGAAACAATATATTATTGCTTATGTGGCAACGAATCATGATGAGGAAAATTATTTTCAGGGGTCGATCGGGAAAGTAGGACGTATTGACGAGAATCGGATTGATTCGATGCGTTTGGAGCACGCTCAATGGTGGAGTCAGTTCTGGGCAAAGTCTGCTATCGAAATCGGGGATGAGCTGCTCGAGAAGTTCTGGTATGGCTCCCATTACATTATGGCTTGCTGCAGCCGCAACAAGAAGTTCGCTCCCGGTTTATTTGGCAATTGGATCACGACGGATAACCCGGAATGGGCTGGAGATTATCATTTGAATTACAATTATCAGGCCCCATGGTGGGGTGTTTATTCGTCCAACCACGTCGAACTGAGCGAACCGTATGATACGCCGCTGCTGGAGTATATGGAGAATGGCCGCCGCTATGCCGATGAATATTTGGGCTGCAGAGGGATCTATTATGATGTCGGCATTGGCCCGAAAGGTTTGCCTACTGCATTGTGTAATACACCTTATGAGCACGGTCACATGTTTCTGGGACAGAAGAGCAACTCGGCGTTAAGTACAGTCAACATGCTGATGCGGTTTTACTATACGTATGATTTGGATTATGCCCGCCTGGTGTACCCGTTCCTGATTGAGACAGCGAATTTTTGGGAGGATTATCTGACCTTCGAGGATGGCCGTTACGTCATTTACCGTGATGCTATCCATGAAGTCGGAACCTATACAGAGTCGCACGATAATGATGATTGGGACCGCGGCCTGGAGGATATGAATCCGATCCTTTCATTAGCGCTCATCCGGATGTTATTTAAAGGGCTAATCGATATTTCCGGGCAGTTACAGCTCGATGCGGATCGGCATGAGAAGTGGGCGCATATTTTAGGGCACATTAGCGATTATCCGACTTTTGAGCGCGAAGGGAAAACGATATTCCGCTTAACAGAGCAAGGGTACGATTGGTGGGGGGATAATACCCTGGCTATCCAGCATATATGGCCCGCAGGCGGGATAGGTCTTGACTCAGATCCACAGCTTTTGGAAATTGCCAAGGATACGATTACGGTTATTAATCGCTGGACGGATTATAACGGATTCCCAACGATATT
Organism: Paenibacillus pinihumi DSM 23905 = JCM 16419; assembly: GCF_000422505.1. Taxonomy (GTDB): domain Bacteria; phylum Bacillota; class Bacilli; order Paenibacillales; family Paenibacillaceae; genus Paenibacillus_D; species Paenibacillus_D pinihumi. The sequence goes on from NZ_AULX01000018.1 coordinate 37,298, forward strand.
TACCGCCGCTGCACGTGTCGGTTATGATCCTGAAATTATTTTGAGGCAGCTTCGCCGCCAGTGTCTGGAGCATAGCTTCCCGAACCTGTTTATTTTCTTCGGCGGAGGGGGAATCGAGTGCTGCAGCGGAGTCCCTTCGGCAATTAACGAAATGCTGATGCAAAGTCATGAGCAGGCAATCAGGCTGTTCCCTGTTTGGCCTGGAGACAAAAATGCCCGCTTTAAAAACCTAAGAGCTGTTGGGGCTTTTGTTGTATCCAGTGAGCTGTCGGACGAAAACATCACGCACGTTGAGATCAAAAGTGAGAAGGGCAGAACTTGCCGCATCTTTAATCCTTGGCCGAACAGCGCATTCTCTATTGAGGAAATAGACGGTGAGCGCCGAAGAACAATTGAATGGCAGTTGTCTGCAAACGTCATCTCTTTTCAAACACAAGCCGGTAAGTCTTATACGCTGCAATGTCATCCGGACGTCAACTAAGAAGCGCTGCGACTTTAAAATCTAAAATTTAAATTGTAAAGGCAATCCGAACCTCATAGCTATAGTCAGCTGCTGTTGGATCGGGGTATAACGTTCTTTACCATGCAAAAATCCACAACCATATGGTTGTGGATTTTTGCAGTCACTCCTTCATTCAAAACACCAGGTTCAGGCATAGCATGAATAAAATGAGCAGTTCCGAACAATTGTCAAACTCTATTTCGCATTTTTATCCGGCTGATGAATACCAAAAATATTTCCTTCTGTGTCCATGTAATACCCTTGCCATGCCATTCCCGGCAGTGCATATTTTGGAAGTGCGAGCTTGCCGCCAAGATTAATAATTTTGGTTTCCGTTGAATCGTAATCTTCTACTCCCATCGTACATGCATATCCATTCACAGACTGGCCAGGTTGTGGAGAATCACCTCTACGCTGGACCAACGCCCCGTTGATGCCGAGTTGATCCGCATCGCCGGTCACCGCACCGAAATAAGGCATTCCGGCATACTCGCTCCAGTCCTCGAACGTCCATCCAAATACCTCGCCATAAAACTTCTTAGCACGCTCCATGTCCCCGACATGAATTTCAAAATGAACAAGTCTTCCCATATTGATTGTCCTCCAATGTTTTGACTTCATACATGCTTCTACTATTATACTTCCCTATTTCGCTAGAAATATAAAATTCAGTTAAACATTTTCTATGTAAGTGCGGGGCTTTATTTGAAATATTGGAATACTCCCTGAAGAATCGATTTTTACAAGCTCTTTATTATTTGTATTGTGTAACAGTTGATTTTGGTATTTTAAGAGCGTTTAAAATATATTTTTTATTTGCTATTATTTTACTCTATTTTTAATTTCAATTAGTATACTTTGCAGAGGATAGTGAAAATAAATAATGGATGAAATAGAAAATAAATTTAGACGTGCCGGAGGGGACCACAATGGAACTGGCTATTGAAAATGTTACGAAGGTGTATGGATCCAAGCAAGTCTTGCATGGCATTAATTTAAAATTGAAATCGGGTATTCTCGGATTGTTAGGTCCAAACGGGGCAGGTAAGTCTACTCTAATGCGAATGCTGGCCACGATCGAGAAACCTAGTGGAGGAACAATTACCTGGAATGGTATGGATATAGCGAAAAATCCGGACCAACTGCGTTTTGGACTCGGTTACCTGCCCCAAGACTTTGGGGTTTATCCTAATATGAATCCATTAGACTTTCTAGAATATATGGCGGCGATGAAAGGCTTAACGATGAAATCGGCCCGCCAACGGATTAATGAACTACTCGAACTGCTAAATCTGTCCAATGACCGGAAAAGACTTCTGGGTAGCTTTTCTGGAGGGATGAAGCAGCGGGTGGGGATAGCACAGTCACTACTCAATGACCCTTCCTTGTTAATCGTCGACGAGCCGACTGTCGGCCTAGACCCGGAGGAGCGAATCCGGTTCCGGAATCTTCTCTCGACTTTGTCCTCCGACCGGATTGTGATTCTGTCCACTCACATTGTGACCGATATTGAGTCAATTGCCCCACACATTGCAATTCTTTCAAAAGGCCGGCTTGTTACGTATTCAACCCCAGAGAAGCTTATCCAAGGTGCGGAAAATAAAGTATGGCTCAATGTTATTCCGTCCGATGATTTGCAGGATTTGCAGGAGAAATTCACGGTCAGTAGTGCGATTCACCGTAGTGACGGAGTACATGCAAGAATTGTATCTAATTTTAGGCCTTCACCGAATGCCTCACCGCTCCCATCATCATTGGAAGATGCTTACTTATACGCCGTATCTTCAATAGAGGCCAGATCATGATTAAAACTTGGACCATCTTTTATTATTTGATTAAGAATAATTTGATCAAACAGATGAGAAGCTACACTTTCCTGATAGTTGTAGCTCTAAGTATCTTTCTTGGATATGCTTGTGTGCCGGCTGCTTCCGACGGATATGAAGTATTCTATATTGGTGGCGTAAGGGGAATCTATAATTCCGCTTGGCTTGGCGGCATGGTGGCAATGATATCCACTTTGATTTTATGGTTGTTTGGGTTCTATATGCTGAGAAGCCAAATTTCCGAAGATGGAAGATTGAAAGTTGGTCAGATTATAGCTTCTACGCCAACCAGTAATTTCAGATATATCTTTATAAAAACCTTGTCCAATTTTGTAGTTCTTGCCGTCCTTGAAGTAATTCTGCTTCTAGCGTTTATAGCTATGCAGATGTTCCGGGGGGAAGACTACAGTTTGCAGCTCAAAGAATACCTTCTGCCACTGCTGTTTATTGCGCTGCCATCTTTGTTTGTCCTAGCCGCGCTTACAGTGTTGTTCGACGTGCTTCCAGGGATGAAGGGCGTTGTGGGAAATATTATATTCTTCACAATTTGGATAATGTTCAGCGTCATTTCAATAGCGGTTCCTAACAGTTTTTGGGATGTTTTCGGCTTGGATATTATTCGATCTGATATGGTTCGGGTAGCTACGGAACATTATCCGTTTCTGGAGTCAAGCCAGGAGGGAGGAAGTTTTGGTTATTACCCGGTAGAAGGAAGTATTCCTACCTTCAACTGGCAGGGGGTTGAATGGGATTCGCAATTGTTGACTATGCGGTTTGCTTGGGTAGGGATCGCGTTCCTGATTGTTATCTTGACCTCGCTGTTATTCACCCGTTTCAGGTCTCAGAAGGACGGGAAGGCAATTGGAAGCCTGATGATGGTGAATGTACATGGCAATAAGAACCCGATTGGAAGCCCTAGGGGGAAAACGGATTATCAGTTATCACCAGTAATCAGGGATAAGAAAATCCGAATCACCCGTCTTATCAGGGCGGAATTGCTTATCATGTTAAAGGGTTTCTCCATCTGGTGGTATATATTTACGGCTGGTGCCATAGTGGGGAGCATACTGATTCCACTTGATAAGATCCATAGCTGGCTCCCGGTCATCATGTTATTTCCTATTGCGATTTGGTCGCAAATGGGAACAAGGGAGCAGCAATTCTTTACAAAAGATTTGCTGCTATCAAGTTGTCCGCCCCTTTATAAATTCACGGCTGTCTTGATCTCAGGCATTCTTGTCACCATGTTGATTTCATCGGGGGTGCTGATTCAATTTGCATTGAACGGCAGTTGGACATCGTTTGTTGCGTGGATTGTCGGCGCAATATTCATTCCAACAACGGCTCTTGCTTTTGGATACTCCAGTGGTTCTCGCAAACTCTTTGAGGTTATTTACATGTTGTGGTGGTATCTGGGACCGGTCAATAATATTCCGTATCTTGATTTCCTGGGACTATCCAGCACGAATCACCGATTGTATATAATGCTGATCTTCTTGGCGCTCTGTGTGGCACTGATAGCTCAGCAGGTGAGGGACGGGGGAAGCTTAAAAGTAAAGGGCGTTCAAGTAAATGATTACAAAAAACAATACTCTAAAGGAGAATATAATGAAAAAGCAAAACATTAAAAGACTTACTGTTGTTTGCGCGATTACCCTAATGGTTTTTATAACAGGATGCGGTTTAGAGACAGGCTCGGCTAAGCAGGTCAAGGCCTTTGAAGGAAAGCAGGTACAGGAAGTCGTCATCAAGACTGAGGGACAAAATATTTCAGTGCGACCATCCAGCAGTCAAGAGGTGAAAGTCAGCATTGATGCGGATAAGGAAGTGCCAATGGACCTGAATGGAGGTGTACTTTCGATTGAACTGGGATCATCTTCAAACTTTATTAACTTTAAAAACTCCACGCTCCATGTGGAATTGCCTTCCCAGGCTTACCGGAAATTGAGTCTGATTACTGCCTCTGGCCAGATTACTGGTGAGGAGCTTCGAGCAGACGAGCTGCAACTCTCAACAGATTCAGGTGACATCAAAATCAACGGATATGATGGAAGTCAGATTACGGGCGAAGTAGCGGCCGGCAGCATCGACCTGAAAAACGTTAATGGCAACATTGTTCTTAATAATGACACTGGAAATATAAAAATATCTCATAATGGGAAAATAGGTAAGGAGAGCGTGATCAGAACGGAAACAGGTTCAGTTGATTTCGCCTTTGAGAATAAACCAGCTTCTTTGCAGCTTGACGTATCGACTGAATCGGGGAGTATTAAATCCTCTCTTACTTCTCCCGAGGATATTATTCCCAAAGGAGCGGGGAGCAGATTAAATGCAGTCATAGGATCGGAAGACGGGGGAGTTCCTCTGCTCACGATCCGTTCCTCATCTGGCAGCATCAATTTAAAGTAATGTTGCAAGTATAAACATTCAATTCGAATGGGCGGTTTTTATTTATAGGAAAGACCTTAATAAAAGTGACCCTCTTGCGGGTCACTTTTATTTTAATCAAGGAACGAGTTCAGAAGGAAGTAGAATTGTAAAGGAAGTACCATTACCTGGAGTGCTTTCCACCGAGATTTGTCCTCCATGGGCATGTATTAAATTTTTCACAATAGCCATGCCAAGCCCTGTACCAAATTCAGAAGAAATAGTTGTGGTTCCACGATAATATTTTTGAAACAGGTTGCTTAAGGTCTCTTGATCCATACCTACCCCGTTATCCGTTATCTTGATAGAGATGGACTGATTGGATTCCTTCTGTATGGTGACGTCAATTGCGGTACCAGGGGGATTATGCAGAATAGAATTCATCAAGAGATTCTGTAGGACACGGTACATCAATCGTTCATCGAAAGTTATGGGGATGTATTCTTCCTTCGAGTTAAATTGCAATTCATAAGAAAAAGCTCGCGGATCATTCCATGTATCTGCTAACAAATTTTTAAGAAAAGAGATGATATTGGTTTCTTTTTGGTTGAGTGGTAATTTCCATTGTGCACCATTAATTTGAAGCGAAATATTTAAATCTTGTATTAATGCTTCCATATGTAATCCTTTTTTTTGGATTTCATGTAGAAAAGATTTTTTCTCTTCTTCACTCCATGTGTATTCCTCATTCAGGAGCAGGGCTGAATATCCTGTTATGTAGGTAAGTGGGGTTTTCAGGTCATGGGAAATGCCTGCTATCCAATCTTTTTTAGCTTCTTCTAATCTGTTTCTATCCTGTTTAGCTTTTTGAAGTGATATGGATAAAGAGTCTATATTAGAAATTACCTCATGATAAAGCCGATATGGTCTCCTATGCGTATGACTTCCGGTAAGTAGGGATCGTTTGAGTTCCGGAGGGGAGTAAACTCCTTGTGACAAGTTGGAAATCCATCCCATCATATACCAAAGAGGGCTGCCGAAATACCAGCTGAAGATTATACTACAGGCGGTAATGTGAATCAGAAAAACAAGGAGCACCCAGATATCATAGTAAGGATCCCCATCAGTCACGTGCAAAAGAGGGAAGAGAAATTCGATCGTCAGCATAATTGATATTCCCATGCTCATCAGCCATATAAAGAGACCAATTACAAAATGGATACCAAATCGAAGCTTGATCTTCATTGTGGTTCTCCATGAAAAGGCGGTACAAATTTATACCCTATCCCCTTTAAATTGATGATCATCTCAGGAGATTTAGGATTGGACTCCAGCTTTTTTCTGATTTTAGATATATGCATAGCAACGGTCTTTTCTTCCCCATACTGAGGAAGTTCTTTCCAAACCAATTCATAGATTTGAGATGAAGTGAAAATACGGTTCGGATTCTTAAAAAAGAAAAGAAGTAAATCCAGTTCCTTGGCTGTGCATTCCAGATGATGTTCATTTACTACAAGCGTTGCATGGTCAAGCAACAGTGCAACGGGTCCAAAACGCAGCTCATTTTTTTCATTTTTGTCGGGATGGGGGTGTCTTAACGAGTTTTGTCTCCGTAACAAAGCTTGAATTCTGGCTACAATTTCAAGAGGGTTAAACGGTTTGGTAATATAATCGTCTCCGCCAATTCCAAAACCGATCAATTTGTCAAAATCACTTGAACAGGCGGTTACAAAAATGATAGGAGTATTTGTTAAGTTACGAATCTGCTTACACAATTCGAGGCCACTTATATCTGGAAGCATTACATCCAATAAAATGACATCATACACATGATCGCGGACTAAATCCAAGGCTTTCTGGCCGGATGTACAGGTAGTAATGTGAATGTATCGCTCTTTTTTTAAGGTGATTTCTAATAAGGTGAGTATGCCTTCCTCATCGTCCACCAAAAGTATGCGTTCCTGTTTTAGCAAAGTGTAATCCTCCTGAATATGAATCTATAATTAAATCTCTAAAATGGAAATAAACGTGTTCAATTGCATTTTAACCTTCAAAGAGATTAACATGCAATATATGGAATGAAAATCTATAAATCTTGCTTGCTAGGAATTTCGATAACTCAGCTGAGGCTTAGTCTAGCAGGTCAATAAAAAAGGGCTCCATTCATACGCATTCAAAATAAAAAGACGGCAGCATCAGAGCTGTCGTCTTACATTTGTTATATGGTTTTAAGGTGTTACTCTTGAATCAGTTGATCCGAGTAAACATTAACGGTTCCAACAGAGTTTGTAACTCTCAATTTGTAGTAATCTGCCGGAAGGTTGGAAGCTAACAACAATTTTTGGGTTGTTGTCTCAAGCGGACGCACAGTAAAATACCTGGAGCCTACTGGAACGTCGCCGTTAGGGGTGACTCTGAGCAACGTAATTTCAATACTTCCATGCCCATTAAAACTCGGATTGTAGGCGCTGAACTTGTAGGAAACATTGCCTGAAAGATAGATAGGTGACGATGTTCCAGCTGAAGCGATGGACGATAAGGACAATAGCATGATCATCATGATGGCGATAACAGAAAACTTTTTCATAATTATACTCCCTTTCAAAATTATAATATAAATTACATTTTCATTCTATATTTCTATTTTAATTATGTCAATATATTCTTAATTAGTAATTTTATTGATTTTAATGCTCAATCTGAAAATTAATTCTTGATGATTTAAACCGGAATCCGATGCCGGTTACATTCCAATAGAATCCTGTCTTTATAGTTGCGGTGATTGCAGGTATGCTTCTTCTTGATTGCGTAGTCAACTTTCAGTGTTGAGCCTAATTCAAACATAAAAAGACGACAGCTAGAGTTGTCGTCTTATAATTCCGGTTTTATTCTTGAATCAGCTGGTCTGCGTAAACATAAACGGTGCCAAAGGAATTCGTAATTTGCAATTTGTAGTAATCCGCCGGGAGGTTGGAAGCTAACAGCAATTTTTGGGTAGTTGTCTCAAGCGGACGAACAGTGAAGTAACTGGAAGTAACTGGAATATCTCCGTTAGGAGTTACTCTGAGCAACGTAAATTGAACAGCTCCATGCCCATTAAAGCTCGGATTGTAGGCAGTGAACTTGTAATAAACATTGCCCGCAAGAGGGATAGGTGGGGATGTTCCGGCTGAAGCGATGGACGATAAGGAAAGCAGCATGATCATCATGATGGCGATTACAGAAAACTTTTTCATAATTACACTCCCTTTCAAAATAAGTATATAAATTACATTTTTATTCTATATTTCTATTTTGATTATGTCAATATATTCTGAATTGTCAGTTTCATTGTTTTTTTTAAGATAAAAGTATAGCATATAGAAGTTTATCACTTGCATTGTCCATGTACGAGAGGTTCTGCTTGGGTGGCTGTTTGTCCAGGGTCAAGCATAAATATACAAAAAAATAAAATCGACAACAAATTACGACATACAAACCTATTTATCCTATTTATAATAAATATAGTTCGAATTTCTGTTTTGAGGAAGGTTTTGTTACACAAGAAGAGGAAAAGGCTATTTGATTTGTTAGTATAACTATTAGCAAACCAAGACATTTAAACGCTGTTTCGGCACGTTAAGTGATTCGCTTAGCCACACACCAGTTCGGGTAGTGCAACTGTTGCTTGCACGATTGGGCGAAGCTATGACTAAGGGTTATAAGCCGGGCGCCCAAACTTCTGTACCATTTTCATATCATCAACGTCTAAGCGTTTGATGAGATGAAAATGGTTTTTTTTAATTTTCATTACAGAAGGATAACCGTAAGAGGTGGGGTTTGGATGAAGTGGTATGCTGTGTTTGTTACGACCGGCAAGGAAGAGGATGTCAAACGAATGTTCCAACGCAAGCTGGGGGAGGAAAATTGTAAATGCTGTATTCCAAAAAGAAAGGTTCCTGAAAAGAAAGACGGCCAGACTTGTCACGTGGTAAGGACTATGTTCCCTGGCTATGTTTTTGTTCATGCAAAAATGGATTTCAAATTCTATTATAAGTTGATGACAATTCCGAATATCGTATCCTTCCTGAATTATTCAAATCAAAAGGATTTGAAGTTTCACCAGGTTATTCAAGATGAACAGGCCTTTTTCAAGCATATCCCCGACGAAGAAATGTCAGAATTATTGACACTGATCAATAATGAAAACGATACGATGGAGTATTCGGAATTCTATTTTCAAAATGGCAGTATGACTATTTTATCCGGTCCCTTGGCTGGCAGAGAAGAGAAGATAAAGAAAATCGACAAGCGGAAGAAGAGAGCGAAAATATCCATTCGTTTTTTGGGAAAGGAGAATTTGATTGATATTGGCTATGAAGCGTTAAATCCATTAACGGAATTATCCGACTTAAGCAGAGGAGAAGGGAGTTAATTGACGTTCTATATGTTTCGTACAGAATGCGTATTGCAGCATCTAAGGCTGCAAACAGCGGAAAGAGACTATCCTGTCGTGATGAGCGTGTTTAATTCGCCGGGCAGGATGGAGGACAACCTGGATTGGCTTCATCCGGGCGAATTTGAATATTTGCATACCTTGAACTTCCCCAGACGCAGGCACAGCTACTTGGCAGGCCGATATGTTGCCAAACATGCCGTGGCTGGATTCATTGACGCATATGTTCCGTTTCATGAAATCGAAATCAGTCACGGCCTGTTGGGACAGCCGGTCGTGACTGCTGCCGGGCGCCCCAATATTCAGGTAAGTATTTCGCATTGTGATGATGCAGCGTCAGCCCTTGCATTTCCTGAGTCGGTTCCGCTCGGAATTGATGTAGAGCTGATTTGTACGTCGAGGCTTGATGTGCTGTACAACCAGCTTACAGACCGGGAACGTGATGTGTGGAACCGGCTTCCATTTGCGCCAGAGGCTTCATTGACAATGCTGTGGTCGGGAAAAGAGGCGCTCTCCAAAGTGCTACGGACCGGATTGACTATGCCGCAGCATTATTATGAAACCATAGAGCTGGAGGTCAATTCCTCCGGTTTCTATGGTCGCTATGCAAATTTTCCTCAGCATCGTTTTTTGGCTTATGCCACAGAGTCCCATTCCTATGCAATTACGTATCCTTACCACACCATAATCACAGATATTGATGGACAACCACTGGAATCTAATTTCCACAGGTATTTAAAAACGGGGGATAGCAACGGATGAGCGAATCGAAGCCGATTGTGTTTATGTACTCCGGTCAGGGGTCGCAATATTACAATATGGGCCGCGTACTGTTTGAACAGGAGCCGGTATTTCGCGATTGGATGCTCCGTCTTGATCAAGCCGCTTCCGCCCTGATTGGCGAATCTCTGTTAGAGAAACTTTATGATGGCAAGCGAAAGATAACAGAGGTTTTTGACCGCACGCTATTCACCCATCCTGCTATTTACATGGTTGAAATTGCGATGACACAGCTCCTGCTGGCCAATGATATTCATCCTGACTATGTAATGGGTGAAAGTCTGGGGGAGTTCGCAGCGGCAACAACAGCAGGGATAACGGACTGGGAAACCGGCCTGGAGATGGTAATCCAGCAGGCCCGGACGATTGAAGCCTGTTGCGTTGAGGGTGGCATGCTTGCGGTACTTGGTGATATTTCATTGTACACGGATAGCATCTATCTTCGTGAGCGATGCGAGCTGGCTTCTGTCCTTCACAACTCCCACTTTGTTCTTACAGGAGGCAAAGACGCGATTGGGGAAATAGCTGAATGGCTGAGCCGGAAGCAGATCATGAAGGAGCCGCTGCCCGTCTCCCATGCCTTCCATTCCACTCTTCTCCATGCTGCCGAAGACAGTGTTCAGCGTAATTATTCTCAAAAAAAGTTCCGTCAGGGAACCGTACCGTTAATATCGGGAATCAACGGCGCCATGCTGCGGGAACTGCCCTCCGGGTATTTATGGCAAGCGGTCCGGCAGCCGATCAGGCTTGCCCGGAGCTTAGGGATAGTGGAAGACAACGGCCCGGCAGTTTATCTCGATCTTGGGCCCTCCGGCGGTATGGCCAATCTGGCCAAGCGAAGTTTGCGTCAAGGCTCACGATCGGAGAGCAGGACGATTATGTCGCGCTTCCAACAAGACGCTGCAAACTGGGAAATATTAAAGAGAGAGCCAAAATATAAACGCCATAAGGCCCAACAGGGTAAGGAGGAACGGTCAATGCGTGCTTATTTGTTTCCTGGACAAGGTTCCCAACACCTTGGTATGGGTGAGGGGTTGTTTGATAAATATCCCGAATTGACAGCTCAAGCAGACCGGATACTGGGATACTCCATTAAAGAGCTGTGTCTGGAGGATCCAAACGGTGTTTTGGGCAATACGAAATATACACAGCCCGCGCTATATGTTGTGAATACACTCCATTATTTGGAGATGGTAAACGATCAAGGCCCTCCGGACATTGTAGCGGGTCACAGCCTGGGAGAGTACACGGCACTTTACGCAGCGGGTGTGTTTGATTTTGAAACGGGCCTGCGGCTCGTCCGGCACCGTGGGGAGCTGATGAGCGAGGCGACCGGGGGCGGCATGGCGGCCGTAATCGGATTGAGCGAGGATAAGCTTAGACAGACACTTATGGATCATGGCCTGCAGCAGGTAGACATTGCCAACTATAATCATGTGACACAAATTGTGATTTCTGGTCCGCAAGCTCAAATCGAACAGGCCCAGCAAGCCTGCGAGAAGGCCGGAGCCCGAATCGTCATTCCGCTAAAAGTGAGCGGTGCATTCCATTCTAGTATGATGATGGCTGCTTCGGAACGCTTTGCTGCTTTTTTGGAGGAATTTTCATTCAAAGAACTTCAAATACCTGTTATCTCTAACGTAACCGCGAGACCATATAAGCAGCATGAGCTCAAAAAATACTTGAGCAGCCAAATCACCCACTCTGTACAATGGACGAATACTATTCAATATTGCATGGGCTTGAATGTCACGGAATATAAGGAGGTCGGGCCGGGCAATGTGTTAACGAAGCTTGTTGCCGCAATCCGCAAGGACGGAACACCATTAATTATTAATGATGAGCCGAGTGAACAACAGGAACATTCAAGCGGCTTGTCTTCGGTGGAAGCGAAGGCTTTGGATAGTGACAGCATGGGCATGAAGCTGGGCGATGCGCAATTCAAACTCGAATACGGGCTTAACTACGCGTATGTGACAGGAGCAATGTACAAAGGGATTGCTTCCGAGCAGATGGTCGTGCGGACGGGCAAGGCAGGAATGCTGGGTGTCTTCGGGGCAGGGGGATTGCAAATTGAACGTGTTGAAACAGCTATTCGCACCATCCAGCAGCAGCTGCAGAACGGGGAGCCGTATGCTTTTAATTTGCTGCATGATCCTGAACAACCGGAGAGGGAAGATAAACTGGTAGATTTGTATGTGAAATATAAGGTGAGCGTAATTGAAGCGTCTGCCTATATGAGTGTAAATTCAGCCCTGGTCAGGTATCGCGCCTTGGGATTAAGCCGGAATTCCGATGGAAGTCCAGCCATTGCAAATCGGATTATTGCCAAGGTATCACGCCCGGAAGTGGCGGAGTCCTTCTTAAGCCCGCCCCCTGAACGGATGATCAACAAGCTCCTCCTTCAAGGGCTTATTACAGCGGAGGCGGCAGAACTGCTGCGGGAGGTCCCGATGGCTGATGATATTTCGGTAGAAGCCGATTCCGGGGGACACACGGATCATCGCTCGCCTTACACCCTGTTGCCGTCCATTATCCGCCTGAGGGACCAGTTCATGAAAGTTTACGGCTATAGCAAGCGTATTCGTGTTGGTGCAGCAGGAGGTATCGGGACGCCAGAAGCTGCACTTGCGGCTTACATGATGGGTGCAGATTACATCGTCACGGGCTCCATCAATCATTGCACAGTTGAGGCCGATACGAGCGAGCCGGTCAAGGATCTGCTCCAGCAGGCCAATATTCAAGATATGGACTATGCCCCGGCCGGCGACATGTTCGAGCTTGGAGCCAAGGTTCAAGTGTTGAAAAAGGGCGGATTCTTTTCAGCACGTGCGAATAAATTGTATGAACTGTACCGCAATTATAATTCGATTGATCAGATTGATGCCCAGACACGGAAGATGATTGAGGAGAAGTTCTTTCATAAATCATTTGATGACGTGTACAGGGAAGTAAGGGCCTACAAGGCGCCGGGTGATATTGAGAAAGCGGAGCAGAATCCCAAACATAAGATGGCGCTTATTTTCAAGTGGTATTTTGCCATGTCTAACCGGGCGGCGCTTCTCGGTGATCCTGTCCAGCGTCTCAACTATCAAATTCATTGCGGACCGGCGCTGGGCGCATTTAATCAATGGGTGAAAGGGACGAGCCTGGAGGATTGGCGGCAGCGCCATGTAGATGAGATCGGCCAAAAGCTATGTGACGAGACCGCTGGCCTGCTTCAGCGTCAAGTATTGCAATATGCGACATAAGCTTTTACATCGCAGCAGCTGTTGTAGAAAAAGCAAATGCCAGACATCTCAAGATGCCAGGCATTTGCTTTATTTGTGTGCTTCTAAACCTGTTTAAGAGGAGAAAAGTTCAATATGGAGCATAAAAGCGAAGTAATTGAGGAATTAGGCCGTGCAGATGGGCGAAATGATATTGCCATCGTCGGCATGGCATGCCGGTTCCCGAGAGCCGGCCATTATGATGCTTTTTGGGAGCTGCTTGTATCGGACCGTTCCAGCGTAGGGGAAATACCGCGCGAGCGCTGGGACTGGTCGGCTTACTGGGGAGATGAACAAGGAGAGGGCAATACCAGCTATAGCAGGTGGGGCGGATTTTTGGACAATGTCGATGCTTTTGACCCCGGATTCTTCGGCTTGTCGGCACGAGAGGCGGAGACGATGGATCCGCAACAGCGATTAATGCTGGAATTGACGTGGAATAGTCTGGAGGATGCCGGAATCGTCCCTTCCCGTCTTTCGGGGACGAATGTCGGCGTATACATCGGTGCGTTCAATTATGATTACAAAGAGCTTCAGGAACAACAGGCACAGGTTATTCAGACGTATCATTCTACCGGAACTGCGAACGCTGTAATTGCGAACCGCATTTCGTATTTTTTTAATTTCAAGGGCCCAAGCCTGTCTCTGGATACGGCTTGCTCGGGTTCCCTGAATGCTATACATGCAGCTGTACAGTCATTGCAGGCAGGTGAATGCAAGATCGCACTTGCGGGCGGTGTCAATCTGTTGCTGACCCCGACGCGCTACATCTCGTTTGCCAAAACAGGCATGCTATCGCCTACGGGCTCCTGTAAAACATTTGACGACAGTGCAGATGGTTATGTCCGCGGCGAAGGGGCCGGTGTGCTGATTCTCAAGCCGTTGGAACAGGCACTTGAAGATGGGGACCGCATCCATGGCATTATAAAAGGCAGCGCCATTAATCATAACGGCAAAACTCATACGCTGACTTATCCAAATCCGGATGCCCAGGCGGAGGTCATTTGCGAAGCTTACCGCAAGGCCGGGATATCACCGCAAAGTGTCAGTTATATCGAGACGCATGGAACGGGGACGCCGAAGGGTGATCCCCTGGAATTTCAGGGACTGTGCAGGGCATTCGAACAGCTGGCGCAAGAAGGGGAAATTGAACTCAAAAATGGCTATTGCGCCTTGGGAGCAGTAAAGTCCAATATCGGACATCTCGAAGCAGCAGCCGGCATAGCAGGTGTCATCAAGACACTGCTCGCCTTCAAGCATAAGCAGTTGCCCAAACTGCACCATTATAACAAGCTGAATCATCGGATTCAGGTACGCTCCACCCCTTTTTATATGCTAGATGCCCTTAAACCGTGGAGAGCGCTTAAGGACCAGGATGGACGAACGCTGCCGCGGCGGGCGGGGGTCAGCTCGTTTGGCTTCGGGGGTACGAATGCGCATATTTTGTTGGAAGAACCTCCGGAAATACCTTCACTTCGCAGAGGAAGGACCAGCTTTTCCGCTTATCTGATCTGCTTGTCAGCAAAGACAGGGGAGGCATTGAAGGAGAAGCAGCGTGAGCTTGCCCTTTGGCTTCAGGGCGACGGGCGGGAGGCGAATCTGCTGGATGTCAGTGCTACCCTGTTGGTAGCCAAGGAGCATTTTAACACGAAAGCGGCATTCGTAGTCTCCGGTACAGAGGAGCTTATTGCCAAGTTGGAACAGAATCTCAGCGGGAAAACGCCGGAGGGCTTTTTCGTTGGACAGGAACCAGTCAGCCAGCAGCCGGATAACGATGCTCCGCTCAAGCTGGCTGCGGCGCTTGCGGATAAAAAAGGCAGTAGTACGGCATACCGAAACCGGCTTATTGCCCTTGCCAAACGTTATATTAACGGAGAACGATGGGATACAACGGGGCTTGGGGAGCGTATTCCATACCAGCGTCTGACTTTGCCGGCATATCCTTTTGCAAAGGAGCGGTACTGGCTGCCTGAGCTTGAGTCAGCCCCGGCTGTTGCACAGGACCTCTCCGCCTCACAGTTCCATAATCTTCACCCGCTTTTGCACCGGAACACTTCGAGTCTGCAAGAGCACCGCTACAGTACAGCCTGGACAGGCAGGGAGAGCAGCATCCTGTCAGGGATAGAGAAGCCGGGGACTGCCTTGCCGTCGCTGCTCTTATTGGAAATGGCCCGGGCTGCGCTCTCTTTATCGGACGGGACAGGCAGCGGCATTGGGAGTGCAATCAGGCTGCAGGAGATTGTCTGGCCGCAACCGATGGCTGCTCCGGTGGAAGGGCAGGAAGTGCATACGGCATTAATTCCATTCGGAGATGAAACTGTAGGGTTTGAAATCTACAGGGATGCACAAGGCGATCAGCCGGGTGTGATTTATTGTCAGGGTCATGCCCGCCGGCTGGTTGAGGGAGCGGCGGGCATCGCGAGTCTGACCTTGCCCGGGCTGGACCGGAACTGGACGGCAGAAGTCTCTCCCGGACATTTGCCGTATATTAAGGAGTCTTACCGTTACAATAAGCAATTCCTTGTACGCCTGCATGTGGCCGATAATTCTGTACAAACAGACGCTATGTTCCTGCATCCCGGCATGCTGGATGCCGTTATTGGGGCCGCCTGGACGGCTGTCGGCGTGAACCTTGAAGCGGCAAATACAGTTCTTGTTGCTGTAGGAGAGCTCGGAATTTATGGGGCCTGCTCTTCAGAGATGTGGGTGCTTATCCATGCAGACCACAGCAAGGACAGCGGGATCCTTCATGTCAACATGATGCTGTATGATTCAGAGGGAAGCTGCCGGCTCGCAATTAGAGGGATGGAGCTTGAACGAAACGGTGCGGAGTCTATTCCCGATGAAGAAATCAAGGATACTGAAAGGCAATGGTTTAGTGTGCAGAAGAGCTGGACGCCCCAGCCGCTCATTCCCGGGGAACTGGCAGAAGGAGCTATTGCGGTGCTGGCGGATTCAGATACGGAAAGCCTGGCATTATCGCTCCAGAAGACGCTGAATGCTCATTCGGTAGAGCTCATCCGGGCGGATGCTTCTGCGGACCAGTATGGCGGGCAGGATTGGAGCAGATACAGCGCTTGGATTGACTTGACTGGCTGTGGCAATCAGATGGAGCCGAGCTGGGATTGGATTACGGTACTGCAGCAGGCAGTGGAGAACAGCCGCCAGAACGGAATACGGCTGCTGGGCATTACCAGAGGGCTGGAGTCATTGCAAAATGAAAGCATCCATCGGGCGGGTGCGGCTCGTGCAGGACTGTACCGGATGCTGCAAAGTGAATACCGGCATCTGATCTCCAGGCATATTGATGTGGAAGCCTCTGCGACAGCGGAAAGCATTGCAGCAGTTATTGCCGGAGAACTGGCGTCTCACGGGGAAGATAGTGAAATTTGCTACCGTCATGGCACCCGCTACAAGGCGGTGCTGAATGCCATGGAACTGCCTGAAGGAAAGTTGGAGCAATCGTCTAAGCTCCGGTTTTCAGAGCAGGAGGTATTGTGGATTACAGGTGGAACAAGGGGATTAGGCTATCTGTGCGCCCGGCATTTTGTCGAGCATCATGGTGTTAAACGGCTGGTTCTTAGCGGGAGAGAGGAACTGCCGCCACGCGAGCATTGGAACCAGCAGCTGCCGGCGGGCCAAAGAGCCAAGGTAGAGGCGATCCTCCGTCTGGAAGCGCTTGGTGTCCAAGTTAAGGTATTGTCCACTCCGCTTTCCGACCGTGAGGCGATGAACCGGCATGTGCAAACGATACGTACCGATTGGGGCCCGATAGCAGGTGTCATTCATTGCGCCGGCAGTTGGGATTTGGATTATCCGGCCTTTATCCGCAAACCGCTGGATGTTGTTAAGCAGGTAATGGAGCCAAAGACGGAGGGATTTGAAGTATTATTTGAGAGCGTAAAGGCGGAGCCCTTGCGTTTCTTTGTGCTGTTCTCATCGGTATCTGCCATTATTCCAACCCTGGGTGCAGGGAGAAGCGATTATGCGATGGCGAACGCTTATCTGGATTACGCAGCGGAAGCCCACCGGGATTCGTGCCCGATCATTAGTATTCAGTGGCCGAGCTGGAAGGAAACAGGACTTGGCGAGGTGACCAATAAAGCTTATGACGATACGGGACTGTGCAGCATTACGAATAAAGAAGGCCTGAAATGGCTGGATTTGCTTCTCGCGGAAGGCAAGGGGCCGGTCGTAATGCCTGTTGTCGTACAGCCGGATAAATGGCGTCCCGAGAAGTTAATGGAACGGTACCTCGCTTCAGCCTCCACAGCTGAAGAAGGCAGAGTGACAGCACATCATCCGGAAGATAGCCAGGCTGATGAAAAGCTGTCTGAAGCTGCGAAGGCATGGCTGACATCCTTGCTGGCCAGAGAATTAAAAACGGATGCTGAAAAGCTGGCAAGCGATGCGCCGTTCCAGCAGTTCGGGATGGATTCCATTATGCTGGCGCAAGTTGTCCGGCAAATGGATCGAAGCTTAGAGGGACTTGCCGTTGATCCGGCAGCCTTTCTTGAGCATGGAACAATTGCGGGCATGACCCGCTACCTGGTGTTGAATCATGCGGAGGCTGTATCGGCGCTGGTGCCTTCCGAATCGCATACCCCTGCGGAGCCTTCAGCAGGAACGGGGAATGAAGACAGCGGTACATTCACGTATACAAGCAAAGCTTCCAGTCAAAAGACTGTTGTCTCTATACGGCAAAGAAAGGGACAGCCGGCACCTGGCAGCGCTGACATACGCAGCAGGATTGCTGTTATCGGCATGGCCTGCCACTTTCCGGAGGCGGCTACGTTGGATGCGTACTGGCGCAACCTGCGCCTTGGAAGGGACAGTATAGGTGAAGTTCCGTTGTCGCGATGGGATTGGCGGCGTCATTACGAACCCGGCCGGCATCGGGAAGGCAAGAGTATTAGCAAGTTTGGCGCCTTTTTGGAGCAGATCGAATACTTTGACCCTGGCTATTTCCATATCGCCGAGTCATTGGCCGAGCAGATCGATCCTTTGCAGCGGCAATGGCTGGAGGTGAGCGCCGAAGCGCTCGCGGATGCCGGTTACGGCAAAAAGAATGTGTGGGGCAAACGTGTGGGGGTATTTGTAGGCGCCCGCACCAGTAATTTCGGTCTCAAGTATTGTGCTGCAAACAAGGACATTCTCGTGGCTACAGGCCAGAATTTTATTGCGGCCCATCTGTCGCACATCTATAACTTCAAAGGGCCGAATATGGTGGTAGATGCTGCTTGTGCAAGCTCACTGACTGCCATTCATTTGGCAGTACGCAGCATCCAAAGCGGGGAGGCGGAGATGGCCCTTGCAGGCGGGGTGGA
Organism: Paenibacillus pinihumi DSM 23905 = JCM 16419; assembly: GCF_000422505.1. Taxonomy (GTDB): domain Bacteria; phylum Bacillota; class Bacilli; order Paenibacillales; family Paenibacillaceae; genus Paenibacillus_D; species Paenibacillus_D pinihumi. The sequence continues at coordinate 55,804 of NZ_AULX01000018.1, forward strand.
GATTTTGCTGGATGAATCCATGTATTTGGACTTGAGCGCAGCCAAAATCTTGTCGCCGGAAGGGCGCTGCCGTACATTCGACTCCAGTGCAAACGGAATAGGCCTTGGGGAAGGCTGTGGTGTGCTGGTGCTTAAATCCTTACAATCAGCTATTGCAGACGGGGATAAAATTTACGGTGTTATTGACGGTACAGCTGTGAACAATGACGGGAATACAATGGGTGTTACGACTCCGAATCCCGAAGCGCAGCGGGAATTGATTGAAGCGGCGATCAAGGACGGCAATGTGCATCCGGACACGATTACCTATGTGGAAGCGCATGGCACAGGGACGCTGATCGGGGATCCGATTGAGCTTAAGGCACTCACCCAAGTCTTCGGCAATTACACAAGCAATAAGCAGTTTTGCGGTGTTGGAAGTGTGAAGACGAACCTGGGGCATTTGCTGAGCGCAGCGGGAGCAGCCAGCATTATTAAAGTGCTTCTGTCAATGACAGCGGGAGAACTGCCGCCTACATTGAACTGTGACCAGCCGAACCCCCGCTTTAATTTCAATGACTCTCCTTTTTACCTGGTGAGAGAGACGATGCCTTGGCAGGGCGAACAGAATGTACGCCGGGCGGGCATCAGTTCTTTTGGACTGGGCGGCAACAATGCGCACATTATTGTAAGCAATGAGGGAATTCCCGGGCGGCTTCGGGCATCACTTGCGCCTAAGGGAGAGAAGGTTGTATTCAACAGACGCAGATTTTGGCCGAAGCCGCCGCTTGAAGAAGAGTTGCAGCACGCGTATGCGGAAGCGGAGGATGACGGATTTGCGGGATTTTTTGAGCCTGTCCAGATTACAAGGTAAGGAGTATCGCTAATGACCAGTCCAATGCAAAAGCAAGAAAGCTATGTCCAGCGCATTACGCACGCCAACTATATTGTCCGGGATCACCGGGTTCATCAAATTCGTACACTCCCGGGCGTCACCCTGCTGGATATGGTATACCGCCTGTCACTGCCCTACTTGGGTACACAGGCGATTGAGCTTCGAAATATATTGTTTATCCAGCCAATCGTCACCTCGCCGCAATTTGATCAGGAAGTGAGTGTAACCTTTACGCCTGAGCAAGCCCATTATAAAGTGCAGGTGACAAGCCGCAAGGTGACCGGAAATACAATCGTCGATCCGAAGTGGCAGGCCAACATGGAATGCATCCTGTCCGTCAGGCCGGAACAGGCCGAACTGCCCCAAATCCGGGATATGCAGGCAATCATCGGCCAACACGATCAGCAGTGGGATATGGATGATGTGTACGCCGTAGCACGGGAAGCAGACATTAGCCATGATGCATTTATGAAAACGCTGGGGAAAGTTTACCGTCGCGGTCAGGAAGAAGTCATGGAATTGCAGCTCGGGGAGTTAGCGGAAAAGTATCGCTCCAAATTTGTTGCGCATCCGGCTTTTCTGGACGGCTCTACCTTTGCCGGCTACTCATTTCGTCTGAGCGGGGAACGCGATCATATCTTTGATGCAGGCAAGGCGTACATTCCGTTTATGATCGGCCGCTTTTGCATTTATAAAACGCTGCCCGATACGATCTATACGTATACGCGCAGGTCGCCTGCGGATGAGGCGGAATCAGGCGAAGCGCGGGATGTATTCTCAGCCAGCCTGGAGATTCGGAATCAAGCAGGAGAGCTGCTGGTTGAATTTGAACACCTGACGTTAAAGCGAATCCGGGGGCTGCAATCTATTCAGCGCCTGATTCAATTGGATGCGGGGAATGAAGCGTCTGCTGAACTTCTGGAGGAGAGCGTAAGTGCATCCGGCTTCTCAGAGCGTCAGTCTGAAGCGGCAGTCTCAAGCTCTTTGGGGCAAAATCCGGCTTCTTCATCCATCGCGGGTGAATCTCAGGACCCTGCGGAGTGTGCTGCGGCTTACTTGCAGGAACAGATCGGACACGTTCTTCAGACAGACCCCGCTTCTCTGGATGCCCAGACAGGCTTTTATGATTTGGGCCTGGATTCAACCGAATTGATCGTTCTGGTGAAGAAACTCGAACGGCGGGTGGAGGCGCAATTATATCCGACGCTATTATTTGAGTACGCTACGATTGAACGCTTGTCTGAATATTTGGCAGACCAGCATGCTGCGGCATTCCAGCAGCCGCATGAGACTGCAGATAAAAAGCAGGCAACGGAATCACTCTCGTCTGATATGACCACGGATACGGGTGCCGGTGCCCAGCCGGATTTGTCCGCCGGAGACAGCGGTTTCGCTGTAACCGGGGAGAGCAGCAAGCTGTTGATTTACCGCCGGCACTGGGAACAGGCTGCAATCAGACAACGTGAAAAGGCCGAGGAAGCAACCGATGCCAAGGGCACTCCAATAGCACGGCAATACAAAATCTGGCTGTACGGGCCGGCTGCCCGGCTTCATGCCGGATTGCCCTCGGTGTTGTCCGCAGAGCTTGGTAATGCCGAAATGTTCCTGCTTGAATCTGAGGGGGATGACACGCCAGCAAGTCTGGAACAGATATTCAGGCAATCACTTGAACGCCTTCAGCATGAGCTCTTACAACGGACATCGGATCATATTCAATGTTTGATCGTTGCAGATGGCTTGGACGAATCAGGCCAGTACGCGGCAGCCCTGGAGGCTATGCTGAGAACGGCTAATCTGGAGCAGCCCCGCATTAGCGGCCAAGTGATTCTGATCGATCATTTGTTGGAACTGCCTTTATCCGAACTGGGGGGACTGCTGCTGCAAGAGGCCGTATTCTCGCAGCGTACGGAAGGAACGGTCAGGTATAGCGGACAACCGCTCTCCCGGATGGCTAGACATTGGACACCGATAACTGGTGAAAAGGCTAATGTTTCTGCCGATGCCCGTGTTGAACCCACCCCTGCCCAACTGGCCTTTAAGCCAAACGGCGTGTATGTGATCACGGGCGGTTTAGGCGGTTTGGGACTGGCTGTGGCTGAGCATATAGCAGGGAAATTCCCGGTCAAGCTGGCGCTTATCGGCCGTTCGCCTATCCGTGCCGAACAGGAGCAGCGGGTTCAGCAATTGCGGGAGCTTGGCTCGGAGGTTATGGTGCTGCAATCAGACATAGGCTCTGAAGCCCAGGTAGAGGAGGCTTATGCCCGCATCAAAGATCAATTTGGTGCGATTCACGGCATCGTTCATAGTGCAGGCATTATCAAGGATGAGTTCATCGTCCGTAAACAGACATCGGAATTAAAAGAAGTATTTCTGCCCAAAGTACAGGGGCTGTTTGCGCTGGATAATGTGAGCCGAGAGGAGCAGCTCGACTTTTTTGTCCTATTTTCATCAATCTCCGCGGTCATTGGGAATTTAGGTCAGGCTGATTATGCAAGTGCCAATGCCATTATGGACGTCTTTGCAGAGCTTCGCCAAGAGCGGGTAAGCCGGGGCGAGCGCAGCGGCATGACTGTGTCCATCAATTGGCCGCTTTGGGCGGACGGAGGCATGCATATTGATGAAGCCATGGAGCGTATGCTGTTTGCCTCATCAGGACTCAAGCCATTGCCAACGCTGGCAGGTTTGGAGGCGCTGGACCTTGCGCTGGCAGCCGGAGCGGCACAGGCAATTGTCATGTATGGGGAAGAGAGCCGGATTCAACATACATTTACGAGCGTGAATGCGGGTCAGGTCGAACAATTCACAAGTCTTGACGGGCAGATCGAGGTCAGCTATGGCCCGGATGATATTGCGATTATCGGCTTGTCCGGACGTTATCCGCTTGCCGGGACGATCAGCGAGTTCGAAGCCAATCTTCGCAGCAAGCGGGACTGTGTAACATCATTCCCCCAAGACAGATGGGAAGGACATGATTTTGGGTATGAGGTGGATCAGTTTTATAAATTCGGCGGGTTTATTGACCATATGGACAAGTTTGACCCATTGTTTTTCAATATGTCGCCTAGACAGGCCGAGACAACCGATCCGCAGGCCCGTTTGTTTTTACAAGCAGCCTGGTCTGCTTGTGAGGATGCTGGCTTCTATCAGAACCGTGGAGAGCATCACTATGTATCAGGCGGCGAACAGAGCGTCGGTGTATTTGCGGGTGTATTCTGGAGCCATTATGAATTGTTTGGTGCAGATTTGGCCCATCAGGGGACGCCGATGTCATTTGGCAACAGTCCTGCGGCTATTGCGAACTTGGTTTCCTATAATCTGAACTTGCACGGCCCTTCGATGGCGGTGGATACCATGTGCTCCTCATCTTTGACAGCTATCCATTTGGCAAGTGAAAGCATAAAGGGCGGAGAGTGCCACTTTGCCATCGCAGGGGGCGTTAATCTGGTCACGCATCCGCATAAATATATGTTTTTAAGGCAGGCACAGTTTCTGGCTTCCGACGGGCGCTGCCGCAGCTTCGGTGAGGGCGGCGACGGCTATGTGCCGGGAGAAGGCGTGGGCGCTGTCCTGCTGACGACAGTAGCGCGGGCGGAGCGTGAAGGCTATCCGGTGTATGGGGTGATTAAAGGCTCTGCTATCAATCATGTCGGCAAAACATCAGGGGCAACTGTGCCTGATCCGGTTGCACAATCTGAAGTCATTAAAAATGCGCTGGACAAGTCGGGCATACACCCGCGCACCATTACCTATGTGGAGGCGCATGGCACGGGAACCTCGCTGGGCGACCCGATAGAGATTCAAGGCTTGACGCGCGCTTTTTCCGAACGGACAGAGGACAAGGCCTACTGTGCCATTGGCTCTTCCAAATCGGGCATTGGACATCTGGAGGCGGCGGCAGGCATTGCTGCGCTCACCAAGCTGCTTTTACAGTTCCGGCGGGGGGAGATGTTCCCTTCTCTGCATGCGGAGAAAACGAACCCGTTCATTCCGTTTGCAGATACGCCGTTTTATCTGGAACGGGACGGGAAGGAATGGAGCAGGATTGAGAAAGTTACGGGCGGCAAGCGGGGTTTCTATTCAAGACGGGCCGGGCTTAGCTCCTTTGGCGCATTCGGGAGCAATGCCCATCTGATTGTAGAGGAATATATACCGCTACCAAAAGCGAAAGCCTCCACCACCCGGGAGGGCAAGCCGGTTATCATTCCGCTGTCCGCCCGCAATGAAGACAGGCTGCAAGCTGTTGCCAGGCGGCTGCTTGACTGGCTGCTTGCTGACGGTCAGGGTGCAAAAGAAATATCCGGTCCATCGTTACGCGAGCAATTGCTTGCGGACATACTGGAGCAACTGGCCGGATTGCTGGATGTGCCGGCAAGCGAATTGGATGATTGGCAGCCTTTTGTCGACCAGAATGTTGATCCATTGACCCGCTTCCGGTTGTATGAGCGGCTGGAGGAAAAGTGGGAGCTGTCCGGCCTTGAAGGGCAAACCTGTCAGGCAGTTTCCGTTCAAGAGCTAGCCGATCTTCTGCTTCAGCATCATCGGGCTGCGCTGGCCATGCAATATGCAGAGGCTCCGGCAGGCCAAGCGGGGACAGAGCTTCCAATACCTGATAATTTGAATGAGCTGGCTTATACACTTCAGGTTGGCAGGGAAGCGATGGCTGTCCGGTTAGCCTGTGTTGTCCGGTCGACCGACGAATTAATCAGCGCACTGCGAGCGGTTATAGAGGGGCATACGCCATTGAACGGCTATCGAAGTGCCGGGTCAACTGGCAGGAACGCCACTGTTATTGAACTCCACACCAGGATGAGCGATGAGGAGCTCAGTACAGCGGCAGAACAATGGACAAAGGGAGCCCGCTTACACTGGCAAGGACAATATGAAGCTCTTCCTCAGCGAATTCATATCCCAACCTATCCATTCGCAGAGCAAAGGTATTGGGTTCCCGCAGCGGAGTTGGCCAGTTCTGCCGGGTCACGGCGATTCCAAGGGCAGGACATGATTCATCCGTTAGTGCACCGCAATACGTCCGATTTGACGAAGCAGCGGTTTAGATCGGCCTTCAATGGCCATGAACCGTTTTTGAACGACCATGTGGTGAACGGCCGTCGTGTGCTGCCGGCTGCTGCGATTCTGGAAATGGTGCGTGCGGCCGTATATGAGGCTGCTGCTCCGCTTATGGCGGATGAACGGAGACTGACGCTGAAGCAAGTCGTGTGGACAAAGCCCATCGTTGCCAATGACGCAGGCGCAAATACGCTGCTTCATATCGGACTTTCACCGCAAAGCAATGGCGGCATTGGATTTGAAATTTATGGGGAGCAGGAAAATGAGCTGTACTCACAAGGGACGGCAATGATCGGTACGGAACAGGAGCAGCCCCGCCTTGCATTGGAGAAGCTGATTCACCAGTCCCGTCCTAGCCGGTGGAGCGCAGGGGAGTACTATACGGCCTTTCAAAATTGCGGTTTGTCATATGGAGCGGAGCACCGCTGTATGGAGAGCGTTCACCTGGGCACAGACACCGTTTTGGTGAAGCTCCGGTTGCCTGTAAGCGATGGAGCAGCTTCAAATGCCGCATACGGGGATTCGTATATGCTGCACCCGGGTTTATTGGATTCCGCTCTGCAGGCGACACTTGTTCTTAACCATCCGGCCAGCCCAAGCTCTGACGAAATGCCGGAGCTCCCTTTGATGATCCCGTATTCCTTGCAGGAGCTGCAAATATACGGCAAGGCTGCACCTGCAATGTGGGCCGTCGTCCGGCATAGTACAAGCGGGCCTTCTGCCGAAAATGTCCGGGCCTTTGACATCGATATTTGCGATGAAGAGGGGCTGGTGCTTTGGCGTGTCCGGCAGTTGACGGCGGCAGCGTTAAAGCCGGAAGAGAAGGCGGCTGATTTGGGCGTGCTTCTCTATGAGCCTATTTGGCGTGAATGCAGTTTGACTTCACCAATTTCACCACAAAGCGTTTTGCCGCTGCGGCATTCTGTTTTGCTCTGCGGGCGGGATCATGCGGACCTTCAAAGAGTAGAAGCGCAGTTGCCAGGCATCAGCTGCCAGGCTTTGCGGTCAGAGGAGCGTCATGAGGGATTGCAATTCCAGGAGTATGCCATTCAGCTTCTGGAGCAGATTCAGCATATTCTGGCTGCAGGCGGAACAGGCAAAGCGCTGTTGCAGGTCGCTGTTCCTTCATCAGGCAGCGGCAAGCTTCTTGCAGGGTTGAGCGGAATGCTCAGAACCGCACATCTGGAGCACCCTCGCCTGTTGTGGCAGCTCATTGAACTTGAGCCTGAGCTGACGGCAACTGAGATTGCAAGCACATTGCAGGCCAATGCGGGCTGCCTGGAGGATCTTCATATTCGCTACAGCAACGGCAAGCGGTATGTGAAGGACTGGCAGGAACAAGCTGCTCTCCGTCATTCCGGCACGAACCCTTGGCGGAATGACGGGGTATATGTCATTACGGGAGGCGCCGGAGGCTTGGGGATAATCGTTGCCAAAGATATTGTAACCCGCGCCCCTCAGGCAACGCTGGTGCTGACCGGGCGTTCGGGGCCGGAGCAGGCGACGGTGCAAGACAAGCTGGCTGTGCTGCAAGCTGAGGCGCCTCTTGCCACTATTGATTATGTACAGGCAGACGTGTCAGACCGTGACCAGGCAGACAGCCTTGTGGAGCGTATCCATACCTGTTACGGGGCATTACACGGTATTATTCACAGCGCCGGTGTAACACGGGACAGCTACCTGCTTAAAAAGGTGCCGCAGGAGCTGAAGGACGTATTTGCACCAAAGGTATCAGGTGCCGTCAATCTTGATTTGGCGAGCCGCCATCTCCCGCTTGAGCAATTTATTATTTTTGGCTCGATTGCCGGATCGCTGGGCAATGCCGGGCAGGCTGACTATGCAGCGGCTAACGCTTTTGCAGCGGCCTATGCGGATTACCGGGCAGAAGCTGTCCGCGCAGGGCTTTGCGCCGGGAAGACATTGACGATCGACTGGCCGCTTTGGCAGGAGGGCGGGATGCTTGTCGATGCAGAGAATGAGGAGCGGCTGCGCCGCCATATCGGCATCATTCCGATGAGTTCCGCGACCGGCTTGCGGGCGCTGTCCGACGGCCTGTCTCTTCCGGGTTCCCGCTTGATTGTATTGGGAGGGGACTTGAAGCGGATAAGAGAGAGAGTCACAGCGAATGAGAAAGGTGCCGGACACGCCATAATGCCGGGCGGCTGGAACGAGGCAGCGGCTTTGGTTGCAAGCGGCAGTAGCGACGGCATACCGGCGGACAAAGCATCTGTCGCGGCAGCGATGGAGGATGCGCTCGGCCAACTGGTATCCCAATTGCTTAAAGTACAGCTTCAAGATATTGAGCCTCAGCTTAACCTGAGTGATTACGGCTTCGATTCGGTCACCTTCACGGAGCTGACAAACCGGTTGAACGAACAGTTCCATGTTGAATTGACACCTGCGATTTTCTTTGAATATGCAACGATTCAAAGCTTTGCCGGCTATATGGCCGAGGAGCATCGCGAGCGTGTTGAAGCGTTGTTGCTGTCCGGCCCGGCTTCCAATAAGAAGCCTTCTGAAATCCCGGCGAGAACGGATGCTGCAAAAGCTGCACCATTGCCGTCATCCACAAGCCGGTTTGTCAAGGAAGGTTCCGCTAAACAATCTGTACAGGCTCAGCAGGCAAGAACAGGCGGCCGGATGGAGCCCCTCCGTTCCTATTCGGGTGAAGATCGACTGAAGCACGAGCCGATTGCAATTGTCGGCATGAGCGGAAAATTTCCGATGGCAGATGATTTGGAGGCGCTATGGGCGAACCTGCTGCAGGGCCGCAATTGTATTTCTGAAATTCCGGCCGAACGCTGGGACTGGCGTTCCTATTTCGGTAATCCTGAGGCGGAAGCGAACAAGTCCAATGTAAAATGGGGCGGCTTCATAAACGGGATTGAAGAATTTGATCCGCAATTTTTCGGTATTTCCCCCCGGGAGGCAGAGCTCATGGATCCGCAGCAGCGGCTGCTGATGACTTATGCGTGGAAGGCCATTGAGGATGCCGGCTATGCGGCAAGCAGACTGGCGGGGTCAGATACGGGCATATTTGTCGGTACTGCCGGCAGTGGCTATGGGGAGCGCATTTACAGGTCGGGCATGCCGATCGAAGGATATACCTCAACAGGTACCGTATCCTCAGTAGGCCCGAACCGAATGAGCTATTTCCTTGACCTCCACGGTCCGAGCGAGCCGATTGAAACAGCATGCTCCAGCTCACTGGTGGCGATTGACCGGGCCGTCACAGCCATCCAGAACGGCGTTTGCCGCATGGCGGTTGCAGGTGGAGTCAATACGCTGGTTGCGCCAGAGCCGCATATAAGCTTCAATAGAGCCGGCATGCTGAGTGAGGACGGGCGCTGCAAGACATTCTCGAGTGAAGCCAATGGTTATGTTCGCGGCGAGGGAGTCGGGATGCTGGTGCTCAAAAGTCTGGCTGATGCAGAAGCGGACGGCGATTATATTCATGGCGTCATTCGTGCGACGGCTGTTAATCACGGAGGGAGAGCGCAATCTCTGACGGCACCGAATCCGAAAGCCCAAGCGGCGCTGCTGCAAAAAGCCTATGAAAAGGCCGGGATAGACCCGCGTACCGTAACGTACATCGAGGCGCACGGGACAGGTACCGCGCTCGGAGACCCGATTGAAATCAACGGGTTGAAAGCAGCGTTCCAGAATTTGTATGAACATCATGGATTGGAATTGGAGAGCGAGCCGCATTGCGGGCTCGGTTCAATCAAGACGAGTATCGGACATTTGGAACTTGCCGCCGGTGTCGCAGGGGTTATAAAGGTGCTGCTGCAGATGAAGCATAAAACACTTGTACAGAGCCTGCATTGTGACCAGATAAACCCGTACATTCAATTGCAGGACAGTCCATTCTATATCGTGAGGCAGAGCCGGGAATGGCCGGCGCTTAGCGACGAGCGCGGACAGGCAGTTCCACGGCGGGCGGGGGTCAGTTCCTTCGGCTTCGGCGGTGTCAACGCACATGCTGTCATAGAAGAATATATTCCGCCGCAACTGCCACCGCAGGCTAACATGCCGGGGGACAAAAAGGATGTTGTCATTGTGCTTTCGGCCAGGAGCGAGGAGCGCCTGCGCGATTTGGCCGGGGAGTGGCTGTCATATTTGGCAGCCGGCAAACTTGAGGATGTCTGCCTGACGGATGCTGCCTATACGCTCCAGACGGGCCGGAGCGCTTTTGAAGAAAGACTGGGCGTTGTTGTCGGGTTTGTTCAGGAGCTTGCTGACAAACTCAAGCTTTATATCGAAGGTGAGACATCCATTCCCGGCCTGTACCGGGATCATTCCAAACGGAGCAAGGATATCGTGTCTTTGTTTGCAGATGATGATCTCAAGTCTGCTATTGAGAGCTGGTTTGACAAAGGCAAGCATCATAAGCTGGCGGAAATTTGGGCGCGCGGGCTGGATATTGACTGGAGTCCGTTGTACGGCAGCAGCAAGCGGCAGCGTCTGAGTCTGCCGACGTATGCATTTGCGCGTGAACGCTATTGGATCGGGCAGCGTAAGCCGCAACTTCAACCGCAGCTTCAACCGCAGCTTACGGTCGGCCTGGCCCAATCCAGGATGCACAGCGAGCCTTCTCCATCTGAAAGCTTGAACAAGTCTGCCATTCAGGAAGTCACGACTGAAGCACGTGAGTTGCTCAATAAGCCGACAGGAATTAAACTCCAGCCTCCCCATGCAGGTTTCTCAGGGGCCTTGCCAGACAAGCCTTCCGGCATTGCACCTGTAACGCTCCGCTCTCCGGGGCAATCAGCGATGGAAGGAGCTTTCAACATGGCAGGGGGGCAGAACACAGGGACATTCAATACGATAGCACCTGGACCGGAACCACGCGAAATGGTGAAAGCTTTTGGGAGTGTCGGCCAAGAGCCTCAAAGTCCTGAGGCAGCTGCTGGTCGGGAAGACACTCAAGCGACGATACGGCGCCTGCAGCAAGAGCTGTCTGCAAGTCTGGCAGAGGCGCTGTACCTGAATGAAGCGGCTATCGATATGGACAAGCCTTTTACAGATATGGGACTGGATTCGATTGTTGGTGTTGAATGGATGCGCACGATCAATCGCCGGTACGGAACGGATATTTCGGCCACCAAGGTATATGACTACCCGAATTTGCGCACATTGGCTTCCTATTTGGCACAGCAGGTGCAAGCCGTAAATGTCCCGGGGAGCCCTGCTTCTGCAGAAGCACAAAGTGTAACTGTATCAAATGGAAAGGTTTCTCAGCAGCACGTTCATGCAAAAAGTCAGGGAGAAGAGGCGCTTATGAGCGGTCTGGTGGAGAAGCTGGCGGATAGTCTGGCCGACGCCCTCTATCTGGATCGCGGGAAGATAGACACCGGCGCGAAGTTTAATGAATTGGGGCTTGATTCCATTGTAGGCGTTGAATGGTTGAGAACTATCAACCGCCTGTTTAATACTGCAATACCTGTAACGAAGGTATACGATTATCCGACCATTAACGAGTTCGCCCGCTACTTGTCAACCTATGTACAGCCTTCACAAGGGGCCTTCACAAGCGGAGCACAAGTACCGGCTGCAGACAGCAGTCATTCCCGGACAGCAGGAGGCAAGCAATCGGTGGACGATGTGCTCCAGCAGGTACAGTCTGGCAAACTTGACATTCAGCAGGCAGAGAAGCTGCTTATTGCATTAGGAGGAATTTAAAAATGACGAAGGAAACGATATTTAACATTATTGTGAATCATAGCCGCGAGCTGCTTCCCGAGCTGGAAGACTATACGTTCCAGTTTACGGACCGGCTTGCGGACCTGGGGGCCAACTCGGTAGACCGGGCAGAAATCGTCATGATGACGATGGAATCCTTATCGCTGCAAATCCCGCGTGTCGAATTATTCGGGGCAAGCAATATAGGTGAATTGGTGGACATTATTTATGACAAATTACAGCTCGTCTGATGTCTGGATTACCGGTGCGGGAGTTTCATCTGCCGTAGGGCAAGGGAAAGAAGCCTTTGCGGAGGCCCTCTTCCGCGGGGACCATGCATTCGGGATCATGCGGCGGCCAGGCAGGCAAAAAGATACGCAATTCATCGGGGCTGAACTCGCACCTTTGGCACCGGGAAGCCGAATTTCCCGGCGATTATGGCGGGGAGCCTCGCTAACTGCACAGGCCGCCCTTGTTACACTGCTGGAAGCCTGGGAAGAGGCAGGGCTGGACAATATGGACCCGGCTCGCATCGGTTTGATTATAGGCGGTTCCAATGTTCAGCAGCGGGAACAATTGCTGACGTATGCGAGCTATGCTGACCGCCCTTTGTATACGAAGCCGACCTACGGTCTGACTTTTATGGACAGCGACCTGTGCGGGCTCTGTACGGAGCAGTTCCAAATCAGGGGATTTGCTTATACGATGGGCGGCGCCTCGGCGAGCGGTCAAGCGGCGGTAATAGCCGGAGCTGAAGCGATTCGTTCAGGGCAAGCCGACGTTGTCGTTGCCATTGGCGCATTAATGGACTTGTCCTATTTGGAGTGTCAAGCGTTCAGCTCGCTGGGCGCAATGGGATCGGAGCGGTATGCCGGTGACCCGGCTTCCGCCTCGCGCCCCTTTGACCGTCAGCGGGATGGTTTCATCTATGGCGAGGCCTGTGGCGCCATCGTGCTTGAGCGCGCGGAACATGCTGCCAGCCGGGGGCAGCAGCCTCTGGCGCGAGTGGCCGGCTGGGGAATATCTGCGGATGGCAACCGCAATCCGAATCCGTCCGCAGAAGGAGAGGCGCGGGCTGTAAATCAGGCTCTGGCTTCCTCAGGGGTGAATGCGCGGGCAATAGATTATATCAATATGCATGGAACAGGCTCAATAATCGGAGATGAAATTGAATTACAGGTGATCAGAGACAGCGGCCTTGAAAATGCCTGTCTCAATGCAACGAAGTCAATAACCGGACATGGTCTGAGTGCGGCCGGTAATGTTGAGCTGGTGGCTACACTGCTCCAGATGAAGGCATCCCGGCTGCATCCGACCCGCAATTTACAGGACCCGATTGATGCCGGACTGCGCTGGGTTGCCGGACAGGCAATCGGGCATGAAGTGCAGCACGCTTTAAATTTGAGCATGGGATTTGGCGGTATGAACACAGCTGTCATTTTGCAGCGAATCTGAATGGGGGTAGGGTAGAGTCCAGATGATTGCAGCGGGAATAGAAGTAATGAATGCCTTTGGCGGAACTGCAAGCCTAAATGTGATGGAGCTGGCCAAGTATCGGAAGCTGGATACGGCCCGGTTTGAGAACTTATTAATGTTGGAAAAAACGGTGGCATTGCCGAATGAGGACCCGGTCACATTCGCGGTCAATGCAGCCAAGCCGCTTATTGACAGGATGTCCGAAGCGGAGAAAAATCGCATTGAAATGCTGATTACCTGCACGGAATCAGGCATAGATTTTGGGAAATCCATCAGCACGTATGTGCATCACTATTTGGGCTTGTCCCGCAACTGCCGGTTATTTGAAATTAAGCAAGCCTGTTACGCAGGGACGGCTGGCTTGCAGATGGCGGTCAATTTTGTATTGTCGCAGGTATCCCCGGGAGCGAAGGTGCTGGTTGTAGCCACTGATATCTCCCGGCATTTAAAAGCTGAGGATGGAGATCCGCTTGCGCCGGACTGGTCCTTTGTAGAACCTAGCGGCGGGGCAGGTGCTGTAGCGATGATTGTATCGGAGCAGCCCTATGTATTCCAGATTGATCCGGGAGCTAACGGCTATTACGGATATGAGGTCATGGATACTTGCCGCCCGGTGCCGGACAGTGAGGCGGGAGATGCCGATTTGTCGCTGTTGTCTTATCTCGACTGCTGCGAGCAAACCTATCTGGAGTATGAGAGAAGGGTTAGAGGGGCTCACTATCGCGATACGTTTGACTACATGGCTTACCACACCCCCTTTGGAGGGATGGTAAAAGGCGCCCACCGTACGATGATGCGCAAGATGGTAAAGGCCAAGCCCGCAGAAATAGAAGCGGATTTTGAGAAGCGTGTGCTTCCCGGCCTGTACTATTGCCAGCGCGTAGGAAATATTATGGGAGCCACCTTATTCCTGGCATTGGCCGGTGTAATTGACAATGGGGACTTTTCCGTTCCGAAACGTGTCGGATTGTTTTCTTACGGCTCCGGATGCAGCTCGGAATTTTTCAGCGGCATTGTAACTCCTGAAGGACAAGAGCGCCAGCGGCAAATGGACATTGGCCGCAAGCTTGCCGCCCGGTACTCACTGGCGATGGATGAGTATGAAGCCGTACTGCACGCAAGCAGCATTGTCAGGTTTGGGATACGCAATGTCAAGCTGGATCCGCTCAGCATTCCTCAAGCCGCGAGCAGGCATGATGCGCCTTTGCTTGTGCTGGATGAAATCCGTGATTATCACCGCCTGTACAACTGGTCGACTTTCACATGAGGACATCGTATGAAACGATCCGTGTCCACATGCGGGGCGCAGTAGCGAACATCCAATTGTACCGGCCGGATGCGGACAATGCCATTAATGACCGCATGATCGAAGAGTGCACGGAAGTGCTGGATTATTGTGCGCAGCAGGTTCAGGTTGTGACACTGGAAGGGCTGCCGGGAGTGTTCTGCTCGGGAGCCGATTTTCACCGTGTGAGCGAGTATCACACTACAGGGACACAGGCTCCGGATATTGCCGAACCCCTATATGCATTGTGGGAAAGGCTTGCCGAAGGGCCTTATGTCACAATTGCCCATGTAAAGGGCAAGGTTAATGCCGGGGGTGTGGGTTTTGCGGCAGCGTGCGATATGGTTATCGCAGATGAAACCGCACAATTCAGCCTTTCCGAAATGCTGTTCGGGCTGTTCCCGGCCTGTGTGCTGCCTTTCTTAATCCGGCGTGTGGGCTATCAGAGAGCCCATTATATGACGTTATCCACGCAAGCGATTACCGCCGGACAAGCACTCGAGTGGGGGCTTGCCGATGCTGGCGGCCCGGACAGCGAGCATTTGCTTCGCAGGCATCTGCCCCGGCTGACACGGTTGTCGAAGGAAGCGATTGTTAATTACAAACAGTATATGTCCAGACTGCGCAACGATATCACATCCGCCAGAGCCGAGGCTGTTGCCGCGAACCGGCGGATGTTTGCGGATCCGGTCATTGCCGCGCATATCAGCAGATATGCCGTGACAGGACAATTTCCATGGGAATCTTAGGAGCGAAACCAGTTATGAATGACTCTATTATTCAGTTCATTGAGCTAGAGCCGGGCATTATGCTGTTGAAAATGGAGGACCGGGAACATAAAAATCTGCTGACCCCGGATATGACCGCTTCTTTACAAGCGGCATTCCGGCAAGCCGGGGATAAGCCGGAATGCCGTGCCGTCATTTGGACGGGATATGACAGCTACTTCTCGACCGGCGGCACCAAGGAAGGCCTATTGTCTATCCATACCGGACAAGCCGTATTTACAGATGCATCTGTATTCCAATTGTCACTGGAATGCCCGGTTCCCGTTATTGCGGCGATGCAAGGGCATGCAATCGGGGGCGGTTTGTCCATGGGGCTGTTTGCCGACTTCATTGTGTTAAGCCGGGAAAGCGTGTACTCAGCCAACTATATGAAATACGGCTTTACACCCGGCATGGGGGCAACTCTTGTCATGCCTCACAAGCTGGGTTATCCGCTGGGAAGCGAGATGCTGATGACCGGAAGCGCCTACCGTGGCGCCGACCTGGAGCGGCGCGGGGTTGCATTTCCCGTCGTTGCGAGGGAAGAAGTGTTGTCCGTTGCGCTGGAGCTGGCTCGTGATCTTGCGCAGAAGCCCCGGGAGTCGCTGGTAACACTCAAGCGCCATCTGACAAAAAATATCCGGGAGATGCTTCCGTCAATCATTCAGCAGGAGATTGAGATGCACGAGCAGACGATCCACAGGCCAGAGGTTAAAGAGCGAATCATGCAGCTGTTTGGAAATTGAGTTATCAAATTGACAGTTAAAGAGGGAGAGAAATGAACGCACAAGCGATCCTAAGGTCCCTGCAGGAGGGAGTAATAAGCCAGGAAGAGGCTAAACGCAGACTTCGTGAGACGCTTTCTGGGGAGAGCGGGCCAACTCCGGAACAGCATCAATCCTCAGAGCGTGAAAGCTATGAAGCGGCCAAAAGGCAAGCAGCGCCTGAGTCCGATGCAATCGCCATTATCGGGATGTCCGGGCAATTCCCGATGGCCGATACATTGGAACAGTTCTGGAATAATTTGAAGGAAGGGCGCGACTGTATAAGCGAAGTTCCTGCGGATAGATGGGATATGAGCTTTTATGACGCCGATCCCAAGTCTCCGGGCAAAAGCTATTCCAAATGGATGGGGGTTTTGGAAAATGCGGATCGTTTCGATCCGCATTTTTTTCAATTGTCTCCGGCCGAAGCCGAGCTGATGGACCCTCAGCAGAGATTATTTCTGGAGCACTGCTGGCGCAGTCTGGAGGATGCAGGCATAGCTCCATCCAGTCTTGCAGGCAGCCGGTGCGGCGTATTCGCGGGCTGTTCTGTGAATGATTATGATCATCATATGGGCAGCGAGGGGCTTAGCGCCTATGGCCTTGTCGGCAGATCAATCGCCATCCTGCCCGCAAGAATTTCGTATTTGCTTAATTTGAAAGGCCCTTGCCTGGCGATCGATACTTCTTGCTCGGCTTCATTGGTTGCCATTGCCGAGGCGTGCAACAGCTTGAAGCTCGGGGACAGCGATTTGGCGCTGGCAGGAGGTGTCTGCGTGCTTACGACCCCCGATATGCATATTATGACGAGCAAGGCCGGGATGCTGTCCCCGGACGGCCGTTGTTATACGTTTGATAACCGGGCCAACGGTTTTGTCCCGGGAGAAGGGGCAGGTGTCATTCTGCTGAAACGTCTTGCTGATGCTGTTCGCGACGAGGATCTGATTTATGGGGTCATTCGTGGCTGGGGCGTCAATCAGGACGGCAGAACAAACGGAATTACCGCTCCCAGCAGCCAATCACAGAGTGAATTGGAACGTGATGTATATACACGCTTCGGGATTAACCCGGATTCGATCACGATGGTTGAGGCGCACGGAACAGGGACAAAGCTGGGTGACCCGATAGAGGTTGAAGCCTTGATTGCTTCCATGCGGACATTCACCCGGAAGCAAGGCTATTGCGCTCTTGGCTCGGTCAAAAGCAACATCGGCCATTTGCTGACGGCAGCAGGGGCAGCAAGCGTGATCAAGGTACTGTTGTCGATGAAGCATAAAATGCTGCCTCCGACGATTCATTTTCAGTCCTTAAATGATCATATTTCGCTGGATGCAAGCCCGTTCTATGTGAACGCCAGCCTGAAAGCATGGGAACCTGGAGCATCCGGCACAAGACGTGCAGCGGTTAGCTCCTTTGGCTTCAGCGGAACGAACGCCCATCTCGTCCTTGAGGAATATCCATATGCTAATCGGAATAGCGCGGAAGAAGGGGGAGCGAACGGGGGCCAGTCCTTCCCATCAGGCGGGGAAACCTTGATATTCCCATTGTCTGCACCGGATGCCGACAGCCTCAAGCGCTATGCAAAACAGCTCCGGGATTGGGCAGTCAGCAGTGCAGCATCCAATGACTCCACAATGCTGAAGCCTCTTGCATATACAATGCAAACCGGGCGCGAAGCAATGAAGGTGCGCATGGCCGTAATGGCCAGTCATGTAACGGACCTTATTCAGGGACTGGATCATTTTCTCAATGACCATCCTTCGCCTGTTGTCCTCTCAAGCCCGCAAACAGCAGGCGGGCGCGAGCAGCATGACATGTACAGGCTTCAAGGCGGGCCGGCATCGGGCGGGCAGGAATATGCAGCAAATCTTAGCCGGCAGTGGGTGAGCGGCGGCGAAGTTGTGTGGCGTGATTTGTACACAGTCCGTCCCATGCGCTTGAGATTGCCGGGCTATCCCTTCAAGAGGGAGCGATTCTGGATTCATCGCGCCGCCATTCAAGCTGCCCCTGCCCTCGAAGCAATCGTTCCACCCGCCTCTCCCTTGTCCGATGCAAAAGCTTATGTATATGAGCTGCTTGGACGGCACAGCCTGGGTATTCAGCCCGGGCAGTCTGCGGATGAATTGAATGAGCTTCGTCCATTAATCTATTTGGGCCTGGATTCATTAGTCGGTATCCACATCCAAAATACCATTATGAAGGATTACGGCATTGAGGTGACAATGGCCCAGCTTATGGACGGCTTGCATACGAAAGGGCTCATAGAGCTGCTCCAGCGCAGCGGTCCTGTGAATTCCCAAAGCATTGGCGAAGTAAAGAATCGGGGACTAGACGAAGGGCAGCAATGGCAAGAGGTGGCGACACAATCCGAACAAAAACAGGAAAAAGCCGTTTGGATGGAGCTTTGACGAAAAGGGGGGAGAACTATGCGTTTTTATTCCTTGCTTAACGATCTGATGCTGCAAGGGATTGCCTTCAAAGTGGAGAACGGGAAGCTGCGCTTCAGCGATGAGAACGGCGTCATGACAGAATCGATGCTCTCGGCGCTGACTGCTTACCGCCCTGACTTTGTCAAGCTGACGAAAATCGGGGATGCTTTTAAACTGGCGCCTGTATCTCCAGCCCAGCAGGCCATGTGGATGATGAATCAATTTAAACCGGCAAGCGCGGCCTACAATACCGTACTCGGCTTGCGACTCAATTCGCAGGTGAATGAATCCATGCTGGAGCAGGCCTGCCAGCAGCTGACAGACCGCCATCCTGCGCTGCGTTCCGTCTTTCAAAGCGATGGTCCGGATGTGCTGCAGGTCATTTATAACCGTCAACGCGTGAAGTGGCAGGTATACGATTGCCGTGCGCTGACCGCCGAACAGGCAAGAGCTGAGATGGCCCGATGCGGCAAAGAGCCATTCCACCTCGGCAAGGGCGCTTTATTCCGTGCGGAATTGTTTCGTATGGCTGATCATAGCTGTCTGGTGTTAACAGCCCACCATATTATTATGGATGCGTGGTCTTATCATTTGATTGTCCGGGAGCTGGAAGACTGCTATCGTGCGTTAACCGCCGGGCAGACGGCTGTTCTTCCGCCTCTTGAATGCCAGTATGACCATTATGTGCTTCAGCAGCAACGTATGCTTGCGGGAGCCAAAGGGGAATCTTTGTCGGCTTACTGGTACGATCAATTATACGGGGAGCTGCATGCCCTCCAGCTGCCGTTTGATTTCCCCCGCTCCCCTGTACAGAGGGGCAATGGCGCGACTGTGGCTTTCGAGCTGGACGCCCCGCTGCTGCTGCGGCTGACTGCGGCGGCGCATGAGACAGGCAATACGCTGTATGTCACGCTGCTTGCCGCATATATAGTACTGCTGCACCGTTATACCAGCCAGGACAGGCTGGTTGTCGGAACGCCTGCAACCGGCCGGACCCAGCCTGAATGGGCCGGCATAATCGGTTATTTTATCAACGCAGTGGTGATCAAAGCGGATTGTGGCAGTAATCCGACCTTTGCCGATTTTGCACGCCAGATCAAGCGGAATGTACTGGAGGCGCTGGAGCACCAGGAATACCCTTATGCACTGCTGCCGGAAAAGCTGGGATTAAAAGCTGATCCGGGACATCAGCAGCTGCTGCAGGTGATGTTCGTTTTTATTGACGATATCCGCAAAGCCCAGCAGGCGGAAAATACCCGTACAGAGTTGTGGACGCCATTTGATCTGCCGAGCGAAGAAGGGCAAAATGACCTGATGCTCGTCATGACAAAGCTGGGAGAGCGGTTTGCAGGCGCGTTGCGCTATGACGCTGACCTGTTTGAACGGAATACAATATCCCGGATGGCTGAAAATTTTGTGACCCTGCTTCAAAGTATCGCTGATCATCCGCATTTGCCAATCCGCAAGCTGACTTTGCTTGGCTCATCCGAGCGGATGCTTCAACTGCAGTGGAACGATACTGCTTTGTCCTATCCCCATGAATTTCGCTTGCATGAGTTATTCGAACGCCAGGCAGCCAGAACGCCTCATGAAGTAGCTGCGTTTGACAGCAAAACTTCCTTGACCTATGAGCAGTTGAACCGCTATGCCAATGAAGTGGCGGCGGCACTGATTGCCAGGGGCATCGTCCCGGATGACCGGATTTGTATTCTGGGAAACCGGAGCTGCGACTTTTTAATTGCTGTATTAGGCGTATTAAAATCAGGCGGGGCTTATATTCCGCTTGATCCCAAGCATCCTTCAAGCCGGCATGCCGGCATCTTGGAAGACAGTGGAGCGGCTATATTGTTGACGGCCTTCAGCGGGTCGGAAACGGTTGCGAAGGAGACGGAAAGCGAGCAGGTTGCCATTTTGCCTGTTGCCCGGTTATACGGACTTCAGACGGAATGCCGCAATCCCGGTATTCGGGTCACGGCTGATCATCTGGCGTATGTCATCTATACGTCCGGCTCTACAGGCAAGCCAAAAGGAGCGATGGTGGAACATCGCGGGATGCTGAACCATCTGTATTCTAAAATTAACGAAATGTCTATCGGTCCCGGCGACGTCGTCGTACAAAATGCATCCCAGTGCTTTGATATCTCGGTCTGGCAGTTTCTTTCTGCGATTGTAGCAGGCGGCCGGACACGGATTGTAGAGGATGATCTCGTTAGAGATCCTCTCCGTATGCTGGAAGCTCTGGCCGATGCCCGTGCAACCATACTGGAGACGGTCCCTTCCCTGCTTCACGCTATGCTTGACGTTGTGGGCTCAAGGGGAGATCTGGCGGCCAAACTTCATGGCTTGCGATGGATGATGGTCACAGGCGAAGCGCTGCCGCCTACTCTCTGCGTCAGATGGTTTGAGAAATATCCGCATATCCCCATGATCAATGCATATGGACCGACGGAATGCTCGGATGATGTCGCTCATTATGTACTGCATGGGCCGCCACCGGAGCATTGCACGATTATGCCGATCGGACGGGCGATTCAGAATACAAGCTTGTATACACTGGATGCATATCTGGCACCTGTGCCGATTGGTGTAGTCGGCGAGCTTTATGTAGCAGGAGAGAGTGTAGGACGCGGTTATTTGAATGATCCGGCGCGGACAGAGCAGGCTTTTCTCATTAATCATCTGGCTGTCAAGCCTGGCGGGAGGCTGTATCGAACGGGGGACCGGGCCAAATATTTGTCCACTGGCGATATCGAGTATCACGGGCGTATTGATTATCAGGTCAAGGTACGCGGCTTTAGGATCGAGTTGGGAGAGATCGAAGCAGCCATTCAGAGGCTGGGTGAAGTAAAGGACGCCGCGGTGGCTGCCAGAGGGGAGTCTCTGGAGGACAAAACGCTGGTAGCCTACTGGATTGCTGCTGATCCTGAAGCGGCGTCTTCCACGCCTGCGAATCTTCAAAAAGCGTTCAAGGACGCCTTGAAGATGACCCTGCCGGATTACATGGTGCCAGATGTATGGGTGCAGCTAGGCCAGTTCCCATTGTCAGCTAACGGCAAAATCGACCGCAAGATTTTAACCGGCAGTGCACTGAACGAAATTGAAAACCAATTCGGAGTTAGCGGTTTGCAAAGGCCAGGCAGTCACGTAACAGAAGATAAGGGCGGGAAATCCGCCAGCCTGAATGCTGGCGAGAAAGCGGCCCGTTTATCTGAGGAAAGCATCAAAGGGCTGCTGCTTGGCTGGCTGGAACGGGATGTCGGTGCAATCATTGCGGATATTATGAACAAGGGTGATGCCGTTCTTGATAAGCGCGCCAATCTGATAGAGAGCGGCTTTAACTCTATCAAATTCATTACGCTGAGCGCCAGGCTGGACGAACAGTACGGGATACGGATTGCGCCGCCACAATTTTTTGATTTTGGCACCACTCTGGGTATTATTCAATATTTGCTGGGTCACTGCCGGGACCAATTAAAATCGTATTATGCGGAAGGTTTGCAGCAAACGTGCACAGTGAACAACTTGTCTCTGCCGTCTCCTCCGAAATCTGATTCTCAAGCGGAAGATGACAGGGTTGAAGTGGAAGATCCGTCCTGGATGGAGTCGGCAATTGCCATTGTTGGTATTGCTGCGCGCACGCCAGGAGCGGGCGATGCCGCAAAGTTATGGAGCAATCTGATAGAGGGCGCTAATGTCATTACAGAGATTCCCTCCGGGAGATGGGACTGGAGGCGTGTATCCGGCGAAGAAACGAAGGCCAGATGGGGCGGATTTATCGACGATGTGGATAAGTTCGACGCTGGCTTTTTTGGCGTGCCGGAAGACAGGGCCAGACAGATGGATCCGCAGCAGCGTCTCATGCTGGAGACGGCCTGGAAGGCCGTGGAGAATGCCGGATACAAAATGTCGGAGCTGTCAGAGCAGCCAGTTGGTGTATTTACGGCCGTAGCCTATACCGACTACATGGATGTACTCCGCGAGAGCGGGAATAATCTCGACTTATTTGCAGCAGCCGGGATGGAGCGGACATTGATCCCGAATCTGATCTCCCACCACTTTAATCTTACGGGGCCAAGCGAAGCCATTGATACAGCTTGTTCCAGTTCGCTGACTGCCTTGAACCGCGCTATGGATTCGCTGCATAACGGGGAGTGCGATACGGCAATTGTAGGGGCAAGCAACCTGATTTTGAGTCCGCGCTTGTTCCAGGTGTTCGACGAGCTTGGCAAGCTTAGCAGTGACGGGCGCTGCAAAACCTTTGACAAAGATGCAGATGGCTATGTCAGGTCCGAGGCAGTCATCACCTTTGTCTTAAAGCCCTTGAAGGCGGCGATAGCAGGCCAGGATCATATTCATGGGGTTTTAAGAGGCTGTACAACCCGTCATATTGGCCGTTCCAGTGCATTTACCGCGCCAAAGTCCACTGCCCAGTCGGACCTTATCAACCTGACCTATCAGCGTCATGGCATTGATCTCACATCGCTCGATTACGTGGAGCTCCATGGGCCGGGAATCAGTCTGGTCGATGCTGTGGAAGTCAATGCACTCTCCAAAACGATGAAAGAGGCAATGAACAAGCTTTCTCCGGAAGCAAAGGCTTCGTATTCATGCGGAATTGGATCAGTAAAATCCAACCTGGGGCATATGGAGGCGGCGAGCGGTCTCGCAGGTCTGCTGAAAATTGTACTTGCGATGCAGCATGGCGTCATACCTGCCAATGTCAATCTGAAGGAGATCAATCCCTATTTGGAATTGGCCGATAGCCCGCTGCACATTATTCAATCCAATACCCCATGGCCGGACAAAATGGCGAAGGATGGACAGCGCCAGCCAAGAAGAGCGGGAATCAGTTCTTTTGGCGGAGGCGGGGTCATTGCCCATGCCATAGTGGAGGAGTTTATTGGACAGCCGCAGCAGCCCAAGGAGCGGTCCCTGGCGGAAGCTGGCAACAAGCAGCATCACTATGCCATTCCGATTTCGGCCAAGAGCGAAGCGTCCCTGCGGCAATATGCTGCTGATTTGGCTGCTTTTATCCATCCGCTTATCAGCCGGAGCGCTCAGAGCAACGGATTCTTGCATATCAATTATAGCCTTGAGCCGATTCCCGCGGGCTCATGCACACTGCCTGAAATCGCCTATACGCTGCAGGCCGGCCGGGAGGAATTTGGGGAGAGGCTTGGGGTTACGGCCTCTAACCTGACGGAGCTTCATCGAAAGCTGTCTCTGTATTCGCAGGGAAAACTCGCTGCGCATGAGTTTTATCGGGGCACGGTGGATGTCCCGGAGGCTGCGGCTGATGACTGGGCTGGCAATAATGAGGAATCGGCATCATTCATGATCGAGCCCTCTTCAGATCATGCGGCGGAATACCTGATTCAGAAATGGGCAAGCGGCGCTGTTGTAAGGTGGCATCTTCTCTATGCAACGGATAGGCCTGACAGGGTGCCACTGCCAACGTATCCTTTTCACAAAGAGCGTCATTGGGTTGAGAGTTCCACAATACTTGAAAATGCGGTTGCAGGCAGGTAGCAAGAAAAACCATGATTAGTGGAGAGAGATGATAAGATGATAAACACAACAGAAGCCCTCGCATTTCCTGATACGGGGGTTGTTTCTTTAATCGGCAATACGCCTCTCTTGAAGTTGGAGCGTATCCTGTCAGAGAACCGTTTTCACCTGTATGGCAAGCTTGAGATGTGCAATCCGGGATCGAGCATCAAGGACCGCACAGCGCTCAGCATGATCAAAGAGGCATGGAAGCGCGGGAATATCAATTCTGAAACAACGATTATTGAATCAAGTTCCGGCAATCTGGCTGTAGGGCTTGCGCAGCTGGCCAATTATTTGGGCTTGAAATTTATATGTGTGCTTGATCCGAAGACGAACCTGCAGACGATTAAGGTGCTGCGGGCATATGGCGCGGTCATTGATATGGTACGTGACCCTGATCCGGTCACTGGCGAATATCTTCAAGCGAGAATTAACCGCGTCAGTTATCTTAAAGAAACGACCCCAAACAGTTTTTGGTGCAACCAGTATGCAAATCCCGACAATCCGCTGGCGCACCGCAATCTTATGGGGGAAGTGATGGGAGCCTTGAATAGCGAGGTTGATTACCTGTTCCTCTCCGTCAGCACATGCGGAACCTTCAGGGGATGCTTCGAATATATTCAACAAAACAGGCTCAATACGAAAATTGTGGCAGTGGATGCAAAAGGCAGCGTTATTTTCGGCGACACAGGACGCAACAAGCGCCTGATTCCCGGCCATGGCGCCGCCCGGGTGCCGGAACTGTTTCAGCCGGGGATGGAATACAGGCAAATGCATGTAACCGATATGGAATGCGTAGAAGGCTGCCGAATGCTGATGCAGCGCGAATCGATCCTTGCGGGCGGGTCTTCCGGAGGGATCGTTACAGCGATCAGGCGGCTTGAACCCGAGATCAGGGATAATGCCACATGTGTTGCCATATTTGCGGACAGCGGCGAGCGTTATATGGATACCGTTTATTCGGACGAGTGGGTGCAGACCAATTTAAATGGGGGATTAGCTTATGAGTAGCGTAGCGGTAGACCAGGGACAGATCGTAATTGTCACCGGCGATGAGATTGTTGACATTCTTAAGGGTCATGAAAAGGAGACGATTGAAATCGTCAAGGCGGCATATCAGACACACAGCCTTGGTGACAGCGAGCTTCCGCACTCTACCTTTCTCCGCTTCCCGCAGCAGGAGCGGGACCGTATTATTGCCCTTGCGGCATATTTGGGGGGAGAGTTTAATGTAGCAGGTATAAAGTGGATTGCTTCCTTTCCGGGCAATATTCAGCAGGGGCTTGAGAGAGCTTCCGCGACACTTATTTTGAATGACATGAGCAACGGCCGCCCGAAGGCGATCATGGAAAGCTCGGTCATCAGCGCGCAGCGGACAGCAGCAGGAGCGGCTCTTGCTGCAAATCGCCTGCTGGAGAGCAGGCCGCTTCATACAGCGGGAGTGATTGGCTGCGGGCTTATTAATTACGAGACGTTCAGGTTTATGGTGAGTATCAATCCGGAGCTTCAAACCTTATATGTATATGATG
This sequence comes from Paenibacillus pinihumi DSM 23905 = JCM 16419, assembly GCF_000422505.1. GTDB lineage: Bacteria > Bacillota > Bacilli > Paenibacillales > Paenibacillaceae > Paenibacillus_D > Paenibacillus_D pinihumi. The sequence continues at coordinate 81,227 of NZ_AULX01000018.1, forward strand.
TGGACTCTGTGAGAGCTGAACAATACAAGCGTAAGTGCCAGACATATGCGGGAAATATCGATATTGTCGTGCAACCGGATATGGAATCCGTGCTGGCTAAATCGACTGTGATCTCACTGGCTACAACAGCTGTTCAGCCTCATATCCATGATCTGTCGATGTGTTCTCCGGACAGTATCATCCTCCATACGTCGCTGCGTGATATTAGTCCTGAGGCCATACTGAGCGTCGATAATGTAGTGGATGATGTGGATCATTGCTGCAGAGCACAGACATCTGTCCACCTGGCGGAGCAGCATGCAGGCGAACGGTCGTTCATACGCTGTACGATCGGGGATATTCTGCTGGGCAATGCCCCTGCACGGGAGCATGGAAAGCCGGTTGTTTATAGTGCATTTGGTCTTGGCATTCTGGATATTGCCCTAGGTGATTACGTATATAAGCGTGCACTGGAACAGCAGGTCGGACGAATCAACTCTTTCTTCCCGACCAACTGGCTGGAGCGCGATCTGTTGTAAGCATCTGTCATATAAATGGCTTGCCTGTTTCAGAGTAAGGGAAACCCCTGTTTTGTTAACAAAACTCCGGGTTTCTCCTCTTTTTTAACGAAAAGGCTTATCCCCCTTGTTCCCTCTTGCTCCTTACTCCCCTCATAATTGTGCCGTATGGGACATACGTACCCATTCCGCTTTGCCATCAAGGTGAATTCCATTGTCCGGATTCACCTCCTCCCATGGCATTACCGCTTTTTTTCTTTACTATTCATCCCTTTCCCACAGCCGCATTTAGCTCATCCGCTACTCATGGTTTTCGCCACGGCATTGAAGAATTACTTCCCCATAACGTTGAGTATCCGACGTGCAGTGTCCTTCGGGTAGGAAATAGGGAATTGATGGGCGTAAGGCAATGCGGTCATATTGAACCTGTGATAGGCATCCGGTATTTTATAATCTTGCTCCTGTGTGCCCCAAAAGATCGATACTTTGTCCGCATCCCAGCTGTCGGGATGAAGCGATATTTGAGCTGCGCGGGTAATGGCCGCCATAACCTCTGCTGTTGCGGCTCTAACCCGGGGAGATCGAAACTCCTCATGGATATACGAGACGTAGCTGTCCGGGATTTCGTCCTTATGGGCGAAGCTTTGGGCCTTTACCATGCTCTTTCTTAATGAAGCTTCGGATATCCACCGCAATAGGGTGCGGGTCAAGCGGGAGGACTTATAGTTGGACGAGACGGGCGCCAGCATAGGCTGCAGCAAAATGGTCTGCTGAATATAATCCGGCAGTTTTTCCATCATCTTGGCTGCAAGGTAACCGCCGAATGAATGCCCGGCAAGGATGACTTTAGCGTCTATGCCAGTAATTAAGTCCAGAATGGACTGTTCATAGCCTTCCAGCAACGAAGGAGCATGATGAAAGGGAGAACGGCCAAACCCCGGCAAATCCACAATATAGATGGGCGTGTCTGCTTTAGCCTCAGCTAAATGCCGGGCCAGCGGCAATAACGCATAGGATGTGCTGAATGTCCCATGCAAGAGAATAATGGGCGTCCCTTTGCCTTCCTTTTCAATGGTAGCCAGATTGGCTCTTCTATTCAGATGAAAGGGATCAGGTATATGGAGGCTTCCATGCGAAATCCGGTAATCCAAGTCTGCGATAACAAAGGGCAAGGAGGCTGGAACGACTGACAGGTCCATGTCATGTCTGGCTTCGATTGCAAGTTTGGATGAAACCGGAAAATCGGCATTAGTAATAAAATCAATGGATTCCTTGGGCATGTTCAACATGTTGCCTGCTCCAAGATTCAGCATTTTTTTGGTGAAATCATAGGGCATAGCGCCAATGGGGCCATTAACCCGTACTTCTTTGGCAATAAGCTTTGTCAGCCCGATTATATTGGGCGTGTTTTGTTTTTGGTCCAATAGATAATACGTATGATTGATGGGCCGCTCCTCTTGAGCTAATGCCGCAATGAAAGCAGCCACGTGGTCAACATGCACCAGCGGTAGCCAGTAATCATCCCCTACGGGAGTCAGCGGCATCAGCTTCCGGCGCACGCTGTTGACAAGGATGCCTAATCCCCCTACTTGTTCGGTTACCCCTGTATGCGAGTCTCCGATGACGACCCCCGGATTGACGATAGCAAGTGGAATCCCCGACTCACCGAGGGCTTGCCGAATAATATAATCGGCCTGAAACTTCATTCTTTCATAGGGAGGCAATGAATGAAGCTGGTCCTGGCTGGCCTGCCGGGCATGTCCGTTATTTGATTCCGTATAAGGCGACTTGAATCCGACGACATGAATAAATTGCTTCAATGGGTTAGTATTATGAATCCTTTTGGCAAGCCCGGCAATTTCAACAGCGGGTTGGACAAACACTTGCTCAGCTTCTTTCTCAGGCAGGAGAATATTCATTGGCCCGCCACCATGTATGATGATGTCGACACCCAGCAACAGCTGCAAATCAGCAGAGCTCAAGCCGAGAGAAGGCTTGGTCAGATCGCCTTGTACAGGTGTAATCAATGAGAAGTCATTCCACCCGATTCCCCGCATGGCCTCCATCAGTTTCTCCCTGGAGCGGACGAGGACATACAGCTTATGGTTCGCTTTGGCCAAGGCTGCCAGCACATGCCGTCCGATAAATCCGCTTCCTCCAGTAATAAAAATAGAATGCATTTGAAATTCCTCCTTGTCTATTTAATAGTACTGATTAGTACTAATTTAGAGTAAAAAAATTACTTCAGCAAAAATGCCAAAGTTTGAAGTGTGTTTGTGAGCAGCAAAGGATCTTTTGTTGTATGTTGCAAAAAAAGGCTGCCCTCAATTGTCGAGACAATGAGTGCCGCTAGCCGGGAGAGAGGGAGTTCGGACTTGAATTCATGGCGATCGACGCCTTCCTGGAGCAGCTTTTCTATCGTCTGTGTCTGCTCCTGAAAAAAGTTCCCGATCATCTCTCTGACAAAACCAAATTCATGCGAGGTTTGGACATAAAGCGTAAGGAATGGACATCCGCCTGAACTGCTGGGCGTACGCTCGGAGAGCAGCATGGCAAATTCACTCATGCGTTCCATTACAGTCCGGCTGTTCTGGCTTACAATGTCATCAATCATCTGTTTGTACTGATCAATCATTTGACTGACAATGGCGGTTAACAGCTCTTCCTTGCTTTTAAAGTGGTAATAAATATTGGTCTTGGAGACTTTGCTGACGGCTACAATCTCGTCCATGCTGGTCGATGAATAACCTTTCTCCAGAAAAAGGGCGGTGGCTGTCCGCATTGCGATGTGCCGGTTACCGGAATTTTGGTTTCTTTTCATGTTTAGAACTATATAGTACTAATGTATAACTTGTCAAATGGCTGCCCGGCTCGAAAGTCATTCGTGCGAGTATGGCACATACTGGAATGAATTGTTTGCCGCAGCAATCCTGTCGGTCATTATACCCGTTTGGAGGAGCTATTCCTCTTGATGAAGCCGGCCTGGTTTGGCCACTCATTAAAAAGACCCGCTTAGCGGGTCGCAATGGAGGAATAACGTGTAGCCCAAATCCGTCTTATAAGGGCATTGTCCAGACAATTTCAGCAATTCGCACACATGCTTGCCGGCTGTGAAGTTGTAAAAGCACATGATCAGGCTTGACGTCAACAATGGCTCCTTCAATGGCGCCCCGGGTAGTTTCAAGTACGACACAGCGTCCCTTCAAACGCATAAGTGCCTCGACAACGTAGGGGTCAATAGAGGAAACTGTTTGGATATGAGTCGGGCTGACTTGGGCAGGGCTGACTTGAGTTGGGTAGTGCGGATAATTCAAATTTATCACCTCAAAAAGTTTTAATTCATCCTATGCGAATGCCTAATAATGAGTTCAAATATTTGGAAAAAGGAAAGCGCGGAATATCTTAAAGCTTGCTCTCGTACTGAGATGCTTGTCTTGATCTGTTTGCCCAAATCGATTATGCTACCTGAAAAAGGAGTGATGTGGAATGAAATATCGTAAATTGGGGCGGACCAATCTGGATGTGTCGGTCATCGGTTTGGGTACATGGCAGTTTGGCGGGGAATGGGGAAAATCCTACACCCAAGCTGAGGTAAACGGCATTTTGGATACAGCCAAATCATTGGGCATCAACTTGATCGACACGGCCGAATGCTATGGGGACCACTTGTCCGAGGCATTGATTGGACAATATTTGCGGGCCTCAAGACGGGAGGACTGGGTCGTTGCGACGAAATTCGGGCATCAATTTCACAGTCATCTCAACCGGACGGATCAATATTCCGCACAAGAGGTTCAGCAGCAGCTGGAAGACTCGCTTCGCGCATTGCAAACGGACTATATCGATTTGTACCAATTCCATTCCGGCCCTGACGAGGCCTTTGATAAGGACGATCTGTGGACGATGCTGGACAAGCAGGTTCAGGCAGGGAAAATTCGCCATCTCGGCCTGTCACTGAATAAGAAGAACAGCCTGCACCAGGTTGACTCGGCAACGCAAATCAATGCCAGCACAATTCAAGTGGTCTATAATCGCCTTGATCAGCAGCCTGAAGAGGGGGTCTTCCCGTCTTGTATCCGGCAAAATCTTGGTGTGCTTGCACGTGTTCCGCTTGCCAGCGGCTACCTGAGCGGAAAGTATAAGCCGGGGGCGGTATTCCCCGACAATGATGTGCGCAAAAATCATAACCCGGAAGAAACGGCAGACCGCTTGCGCAAGGTACAGGAGATTCAGCAAAACGAAGTGCCTGAAGGTGCAGACATGGCAAGGTGGGCACTGGCATGGTGCCTTAAGCATGATGCGGTTACTTGCGTAATTCCCGGCTGCAAAGACGAAGCGCAGGTCAATGCGAATGCAGCAGCGGCTGAGCTGGCGCCGGATGATCATCCGCTATCCGTAGCGGCTCCCCTAAAGTGAGAGTTGTGAATATTTCGCTTTCGTTAGGATTAGGCAACAAATTCAGAAAAGCGGCCTTGTTGGCCGCTTTTCTTTATGTTTTATTTCTGTAGTGCAGTCAGCCTGATTAAAGCAGGTATCTCATGAAAAACTTGAAATTTTTCTTTCTGTATCCGAAGAGCCTTTGTTCCTGTTCCACCAGAGTCCAGCAAGCTAATGATATTAGTATTTGATAGGACATGGTGGGTAACCCATTTTTTCTTTTTAACTTCAATTAACCATATAGGTGCCCGGAATACAACAACAAAACTGACAGGCGTCTCTGATAGCAATAATTCATCTATTTCTTTGAAGTCCGGGGAAGTATAATCCAGAAACAATACAAGTTCTGGTGTTGTATTAAATGTTTGCGCCACTTGTCTGATTTGTTGTTGAATGTCCCGGCGTTCCTTTATTTTCAAGTGGATGAGGATTGCTGAGGATAGGATAAGCCAAACTATCACGAATCCAAAAATTAAATTAAACATTGCTACGCCTCATTTCGTCTTCCGATGTGCTGCATGATGTCAATTGAAAAAGACATCGCCATAACCAGAGCAAGGGATAGCACCATCAGGTAGATATCTTGAATAACCTGTCCCGACAAGAAAAAATCAATGAGTAAAAGAATAATCAGCATAATATTCCGATAAATAGGAAAGCGATTTAGAAATCCGATATTGCCAAAGCAGGCACAGGCTTCTATTCCGGTTTTCCTTTTCTTGTTCCATGTTAACCAGGTAAAGCAAGTCAGCAGAGTGATCCCTAGTATATGTTTCCATCCCTCCGCCAGACCTGTTGCAAAGCAAATAAACAGCCAACATTCCATTATTAATATGGCTGCTGCCGCCCAGGTTAGAAAAGCCGCTGGCAGCACTTTATAGGCATAAATTTCTACCCTGAATCCTTGAATGCTCTGAAGCTTCATGTAAAAAGGTATAAAAAAGGAAACGGCAATTACCAGGCCCAAAATATATTCAATCCAGCTTGCCATTGTTACTCCCCCAGTACAGATAATAGTTCAACTATCAGGAGGCATGCTGCTCCTCATCCTGAAGCCGGATTGTTAAGGGGTACCATGCTGCTTCTTTACCGTTAGCCAAGCATCGGATATGGACGATTCCTGGCTCTGTAAGTACAAGAATTACTGTAAAATCTTTATCGACCCCTGGAACTTGATCTTCCATCCGGTAATTCCGAAGAACAGTCAAGCCTGTCTGACCAATCTTTTCTCCCCTGCTATTCGTAAATATAAAATGAGTATCGAGGGCCTCTCCTGCGGGAAAATCAAAAATTTTCAAAAGTATATTCAATTCGACGGCATAGGGCAGAACCGGAATCGTTATATCATTGAGTACTTTTCCCAACTCGTGGCCCTTCAATTGTGGATTACTGGTAATACGGTCACACACAATAATCTGCGTATTCAACTTCATCCCTCCGTTGTTATCCTGGCATAAAAAGAGAAGAGGGGAAATTTCCCCTCCTCCATTTGTGTTAATAGCAGCAACCGACTCTTGGTTGTTGGCATGGTACTGTTGATCCATCATCACAGCCGAGAAGTTTGTTTGAAGCCATTGTTTTTGGATAGTTTTGACCACCAGAATTGCAAGGGCTGGTATAACAATAAGTTTCATTTCTCAATACAACTACACATCCTGGAATATCACAAGCCATTATGTTCACCTCCTTTCAAGTGAAAGTCAGATTTAAAACGAGTAGCTTCTATTTATGCTGTTGTATGGCTCTTAAACCCCTTCATAATTTGATAAAATTCATCTGCATTATAAATGACCCCTTTAGCAGCTACGGCCCCTGCCGCATCCTGGAAGATCATAAAAGGAAGGTAGGTTACTGTAAAATAGGCTTCCATATCGCTCTGGTCCAGTGAGTGAACAGGGAATCCCCATCCAAAATAATCAATCATGCTTTGATTATCCGCCTCATCACCAGTAGTGAAGAGCTGGAATGACAATTCGCGATAGCTTTGGACCATGTTTTCAATATGAGGAAGCAGATCAATACAATGGGCACAATGCATGGATACAAACAGCAAGACCCGGGCCGTTGCTTCTTTCGTCTGAGCTGAGTTATTGTACTTGTTAACTCCAGGCGGGAAACCCGGCAGTGTTGATCCGATTGGCGGGCCACTGTCAGTTGAACCGCCAGTCTTACGATTTGACATCGTCTCTCCCTCCATTTCAGTGGATGATCAGTCGTACCACTGCTTTTGCTGATGCCACATTTCATGATATAGGCCTTCTTGCTTCAATAGTTCCTCATGAGTTCCTGACTCGGCAATCCGGCCGCCTTGTATAACGAAGATTCGGTTAGCCCGTTTTGCAATGCCTACACGATGGGATACCATAAGAACGGTTTTCCCTTGGCAGTAATGCAGGATTTCATCCATAAGTCTGACTTCGCTGACCGGGTCAAGTGCAGAGGTTGGTTCGTCAAACACGACTAATTCATGAACATCAGAGACAAACACCCGTGATAATGCAAGCCTTTGCCACTGCCCCCCGGACAGATTTACTGCACTATCTTCAAGCATACCAAGCTTGGTGTCCAGCCCGTGCTTGAATGTTTTAGAAAGCCCTACTTTTTCGAGTACTGCGTGCAGCTTATAGGTATTGTTTGCTTCCGCAACATTCCCGACAGCGATGTTGTCCCTTACATCTGTCATATATTTGATGTAGTCCTGAAATACCGCACTCGTCTTCTCCCACATACCGGTTCTGTCCAACTCTCGAATGCTGACTCCGTCATAGAATATGGAGTCGTCTTTACTCTGGTAAAGACCCAGCAGCAGTTTGATCAAAGTGGATTTTCCAGATCCATTTTCTCCTAGTATAGTGATCATCTCGCCCTTTTTTATTTCTGCGGTAATCTCATGGAGAGTTGGTTCATCCCGGTTTGGATAACGAAAAGTGAGATTCCGGATTTCAAGTTTATCTTCAAAACGGAAGGTCCGGGGTTTGTGCTGCTCTTGTAAGCGGGTCGCAGCCTGGATATCACGCTCAATCTTGTGCAGTTTACGGATATGAGTTGCATTTTCTGTCAAACCTGATACGGAAGCAAACATCATGGAAATATTACTCTCGGTAATGGTTAATGCCATCGTGATTGCCACATAATCGCCGATCGTCAGAGTGCCTCTAAATATCAAAAAAGCTATAATAACAATCACGAAACCGGAACTGAAAATGGAGAGCAGTTCGCCTGCGAATTTTCTATTAAGATTTAATCGTTCAAGCTGCATGGATAAAGCAGTAGCCTCGTTTTTCTTTGTCAGCCACCTTTGACGAAAATAAGGGACTAGCTGAAATAATGTAATCTCCTTCTGCGTCTGGGGGCCAGTCAATAAATCAAAAAAATAATAATATCCCCGTGATTGCCGCATAAGTTTCTCATCAATGGACACTCTCTGACGTACAGCATAAAGGTCATAGAGACCCTTGAGCGTTCCGACAAGTAATGCAACGATGCCGATATACAAGTGATAATAAAGCAGGTAAGACAAACTTAGCAGTGCAACGAGACCTTGCTTGATGAGTTGGGTCACGGCGTTATAAGATTCCAAATATTTACCGTTGATAAAGGACCAATAGGAAAAATCTCCTGTGAATTTTGGATGTTCCTTGTCGAGAAGTTCTGTCCTGGCGACAAGCTCAATCAGTTCATTTTCACAATGAATGCCAAACTTCATATGCATTTCTCGATTCTTGAACTGCGAATATGATTCCAGCCCAAGACGAAAAAGCTGACATGTAATAAGAATCGCAATAATTCCCATGATTAATTGAATATTATTTGAAGATAGCTGATCAACAATCCATTTGCTAAAAAAGATATTGATGTTGGCCTGAAAAGCGACAATAGTGTATGCAAATAATGCAAGCAAAACAACAGATTTATCAAATCGGTAAACTTTTGAAAATGCTTGGCCTGCGCACTTCATTGTATAAAAGAAAGATTTCATATCTTTGCAAGCTGATTCTCATATACACGAATCAAAGGAGCTGTCAGTATCTCCAGTTTTTCATAATCATTAAATATTCCCGCACCAACTGCTTGTCCAATTTTATTCAGGACCAGGGCGTAAGGCATGGCGTTTACCATTAGCTGGGTCGTGATTTTAGCAGCATCACATATATGAAATGGGATATCAAGGTCATAAATGTCACGCTGCTGCTCCATTTCTTGCAAAGTTCCTTCAAATAAGACACAGTAACGAAAAGCCGTATACTGCTCAACAAATTCTTGGACCGGTTTCATGTTGCATGCCGAACAGTAAGCACTCATTAGAAAGACAACAGATCCATGTTCGGTTTCTCGAAGCCATTCGAAAGATTCAGGCTCAGATTTAATATTCAACGTGAGATGGCGAGGGAAATATGTTCCCAGTTTGTATTCTTCGGAAATTTGTTTTAAGAAACGTCTATGTTCTCCAAGCGGACGTTCGGGCTGCATGTAAACTCCTCCAGTTTCAACTTAAATAAGAAGGTAGCTTGTCGCCTTGCTTAAATCCGGATAGTGAAAGATTGGTATTCTTGAAACTTCTATTCGTTATAAACCCCCTTTGAGACCAGTTAAAGGAATATTTAAATTGTGAGGTCGGAACAGCTTCTATTAAACCGATTAGGTTTTTTGTGACTAAATTACCATGTGTGACTAATTAATAACATCATTTTACAATAGACTCTTCTTTTATGGAAGTCTTTTTTCTAAATTTGTTTATTTAAAGGTATAAATACAATTTTTAGGTTAATTAGATAACGGAAACTCATGTCTAAAAATCCCTGATAAGGCTATAAAGTTTATTCATAAGATTAGACTTTGCAATTGCCTATAGATAATGAACTTCAGAGGGAGAGGTTCAGATTATGACTAAGATTTATGCTGGTCAGCGTTCGATTTTTGAAAAAGCAGCCAACAAAAAAATGACCCTCGAAAAATCAGGGGGTCATTTGTGAAATGGATCTGTGCATAATTTTAGTCAACTGGCCGCCAGACTACTGCATCTGATGGCACCCGCTGCGACCAGGTTGTATTAAGAGAACGATGCATAATGTGTAATGTAGTTAAGGGAACCGGCATATTGGAATTTGATGATATAAGTGCCAGGAGGAAATACAGTGTCAAAATTAATTGTATAGTTATGAACTGTAGGATTGGTAAGTATATTCGAACGGCTGCCCTCTACAAACACTTCTGTGCCATTTTCCAACCGGTAAACATCCGCCAGAATGAGCCCAACAGGGGAGCCTTGGTTGAAATAAGCGGTCCCGGTAACTTTCAAAGTGCCTTGCCCGGTGATCACATACGAGTTGGAAATAGGGTTCGCGTTAGCCGCAGTAGCAAACATCACAAGCATAATTGCTGACAACATCAAAGCCACTAACTTCTTCATTTTCATCATTCTCATCCTTTCAAGGAAACAGCAGAGTAGTAGAAGGAAAATCAGGGGGCTTGAATGCTGGCCAGCGTTCGATTTATCGGTATCAATCCTTCTGTTTCTATTATACTTAATTTGTATATTATGTAAATAGATCGTTTTGCACAGAAAAAAATATTCTAATTCTTGGTTTTTACGCAACTTTACCAGGAGTGCGTTGTTTTTTTCGTTTATCTCCTCGAAAAGCAAACTGTTATTATGTTAATAATCAATTTCCGAATAAAAAATGGCCCCCGAGTCAGAGGCCATTATAGTTAGAGATATTAACAACGTTGTTCGAATAGGAGATTTAGCAGAGGCATTCCATGAAGCTTGAGCTATTGACTTTGATTAGGAAAAAGATGCATTGATCGTAAAGTCAATAAGTTGACCGCCATAGGAATATCTGATGATATAGGTTCCTTGCGGAAAATCCGTTCTAAAATTGATTGTGTAGCTAACGAAAGCAGGCGTACTAAAAATATTCGAACGACTGCTTTCAATAAGGGTTTCGGTTCCATTTTCTACCTTATAGACGTTCGCAAAAATAACTCCGCCTGCTGAAGCAGAACCGAAATACGCATTCCCGGTAACTTTGAGAGTTCCTTGCCCTGTAATGGTAGTCGTGGTGTTCAACGGGGTTGAAGCGCTTACAACACTAGAGAACATAATAAGCATAAGAGCTGACAGCATCAGAGTCACTAACTTCTTCATTTTCATGATACTCATCCTTTCAAAGGGAGTAGTAGAAGGAGAATCTGGAAGTGTGAATGCTGGCCAGCGTTCTATTGAGTTATTATGAAACCTTCTGTCTCTAATTATACTAAAACTACTATTATATGTATATGTTATTTTTTGTCGGACATATCCGCTCATCCATACTTTTTCTGTATCTTCAGTTCTGCAATCAGAATAGCTGCAATTAAAATAGCAGTATGATTAATGACTTCATTACATTCGCTAAATTTCTACAAAAAATAGGTTTAACGCCCTGCGTTTCGCGTGAAATTCATTGATCTTTCCTACCAATTGAGTTACGCTAGTGTTGCTGTTATAAAAAGGGAATACAAGAAATATGCTGATATTACGGGCATTTTGGGGCCATGAGCGATGCTCGATATTGATGTGAAAATAATGTTGTAAACCATGCGTTCATACAGTTGCCGAAAAAAATGCTACTTCTTGGATACATCGTACGTAACAATGATTAGATAACAGAATGAAATGCTTCTGCGGTATCAGCCCGTGTTACAAAAGCAGTCGTTTGGAGAGCTGAGGGACAGCAAGCTTCCTGCGCTGCTCATTATTTAATTACAATCCTTTAGTATGGTAGTCGATAGCAGTGAAAGTCATTGTCATTGTGGATGGGGTGAGTCGGATAAATATCTGGAAATTATTCAAGCTGCTGCTGCTCATTACCGGGATTGTGCTGCTGAATATAGTGGTTTTGTCCCCCGGATTTATAGGGGTAGAGATTGGCGGGGACAGCGTCTTCCAGACTGCGGCAGGTGTGACACTACTGGTAATCAGCCTGATCGTCATCTTATATCAGAGCTATGTCGTGATCTACGCGCAGCCTGTAGTCGAGCCTGTCCCGGTCAAGAATATCCAGACACGTGAGGATTACATAGCAGCTCTTCAAAAATACAGTCAAGTTACGGTGCTTGATAAAGATATTGCGCTTGCCCTTGATCAATTGGAGAGGATTGAGAAGAAGAAGCTCACGCTTGAGGACGTTCTTGGCCAACGATTTGAAGAGACAGAGCTGAGCTACAGGAAGTTTAAATCGGTCATTTACGAGGTTGAAAAGCTGTTTTACCTGAATATCAGGGGCATTTTGAACAAACTTGGCGTCTTTGATGTCTCGGAGTTTATCAAGTTTGCCCAACAGCAAAAGACGATGCGCTTTTCCAGCAGGCTGGTACAGGAGAAAACAGCGCTTTACAATGAATATCTGTCTTATGTGTCCGGCTACCTGAATGCGAACGAAGAGATTTTGCTTAAGCTAGACAAGTTGCTGCTGGAGATCTCGCTGCTGGGAAGTGCGGATTACAATGATGTGGAAGAAATGCCTTGCATGAAAGAAATCGATTTGCTCATTAAACAGACTAAATTTTATAAGTAATTGGGGGAGATGAGAGTGCAAAAGAAACGCAGTCCCTTTGTAGTACTCGGTACAATTGCCGTTGTCGTGTTTGTACTGGTCTATATAGGGGTCAACTTAACTACTAATGTGGGGAAAACACAGCTGCAGGTAAACACCGAGGATGCGGCCAAGAAGCTGGATAAACTGTATAAAAATATTTCTGTCAAATTTGAAGAGCCGGTAAAGGGCCAAATCGACCTCGACCCGGTAGATATAGGCGCTTCGCTGCCGGATATTTCTAAGTATCCAATCACGGAAGACAATACGACGGACAGCTTCGCCGAAATTTTTTCTTCAATAGAAAAGGGTGGAACCGGAATTGACGGCTGGCTGACAGAAGCCGCGGCAGATTTTAATAAAGCCAAAATCATGGTCAACGGCAAGCAGGCCTCTGTCAAGCTTCGTAATATCGCCTCCGGCACAGCGGCAGATTACATTCGTTCAGGCAAGTATGTGCCGGACGCCTTCACACCGTCCAACGAGCTGTGGGGAGAAATGGTCAAAGATTACGGAGTCAAAACACAACTCATCTCAAGCCGACTTGTCGGCAACGTGCCTGGTGTCGTCATGAGCAAGAAAAAGCATGATGAGCTGTTGGAGAAATATAAAGAAATTAATGTAAAAACACTGACAGATGCCATTGTAAATAATGAGCTGGCTATGGGCTACACCGATCCGTTTGCAAGCTCGGCTGGTTTGAATTTCCTGGTGACAGCACTAAACACCTTCGACAGTTCGGATTTGTTGAGCAAGAAAGCGGTGGAAGGCTTCGAGAGATTCCAGGCGAACGTGCCATTCATTGCTTCGACTACGATTCAAATGCGGGACGCAGCCAAGTCCGGTATGCTCGATGCTTTTATTCTCGAATACCAGACCTTCGTGAACGCCGCGGACTTGAAGGGCGGTTACGTCTTTGTACCGTTCGGCGTCCGGCATGACAGCCCGCTCTATGCGCTGGGCAATTTGCCGAAAGAGAAGATCGATATTATCAAGAAGTTTGCAGAGTTTGTACAAGGGGAGAAGTACCAGAGTCTGGGCACTCAAAAAGGCTTCAATGGCCTGAATGATTATAAACCGCAACTGAAGCTGAAGGATAGCAGCATTTTGCCTGCTGCCCAGAAGCTGTGGAAGGAAAAGAAAGACGGAAATAAACCGACTGCCGCAGTGTTCGTGGCGGATGTGTCCGGAAGCATGGACGGAGAGCGGCTGAACCGGCTCAAGGAATCGCTATTGAAGGGCCAAAAATTCCTCGGACGGGATAACAGCATCGGTTTCGTGTCCTATTCCAGCAGCGTCTCGATCAATCTGCCAATCGGCAAATATGATGCAAACCAGCAATCTATGTTCGTCGGAGCGATTAACGGTTTGCAGGCCGGTGGCCAGACAGCGACCTTTGATGCGATTATTGTCGCACTGAAGATGCTCCAGGATGAGCTGGCGGCTAATCCGAACACCAAGCCGGTCATTTTCGTCCTTAGTGACGGTGAGACCAATGAAGGCAATTCGCTCAAGGAAATCAAGGAACTCATCGAGAGCTATAAGGTTCCGATCTACACCATCGGATACAACGCCAATATCCAGGCGCTTCAAGACATCTCAAGCATTAATGAGGCTGCCAGCATCAACGCGGATACAGACGATGTCGTCTATAAAATCGGCAATCTGCTTAACGTTCAAATGTAGATAGATAAATTATAAGGAGGGGTTGCAATGTCATTCACTATGGAGGTTGTAAACCAGGAGCAGATCAAGGCGGCAATCGAGGAAGAGGTGAAGCCGGAACCGGCGGAGGTCACCCAGCTCAAGGAGCAGGCTCAAAATAATGTGTCCGCTATATTGAATCTGGATTTGGACTCGCTCGACAAGCGGAGAGAAATGTTGCAATCCATCGAGAACTTCGGTTTAGGCACTATGAGAGTCTCTTCGCAAAAAAATTCCCTGCTGCAAGTTCAGGTCGGGAAGTTGTCCCAGACCGGGGATGAAGGCGGCCAGGTGGCCAAAGGCCTTACGGAGCTGCAACTGCAGCTCAAGGATTTGGACCCGAGCATTGTCGATTTTGCCAAGAGCGGGATTCTGGGGAATTTATTCAATCCGCTGCGCCGCTACTTCGCGAAGTATCAGAAGGCGGATATCGTGATTTCGGACATTATTGTTTCTTTGGATAAGGGCAAGACCGTACTGAAAAATGATAATACGACCCTTGAGCTTGAGCAGCACACCCTCCGTGAATTATCCAAACGGCTGCAAAAGGAAATTCAGCTCGGCATGCTGATGGATGCAGAAATCGAGTCCCAGATTGAAGCGGCCAGATTGCGTGTTGAAGAGGAAGAGAAAGTCCGCTTTATTACCGAAGAGGTGCTGTTCCCATTGCGTCAGCGTGTCATGGATATGCAGCAAATGCTGGTGGTCAATCAGCAGGGCATCATGGCGATTGAAGTCGTGATGCGGAATAATAAAGAACTGATCCGCGGGGTAGACCGGGCGAGAAATGTAACCATCGCGGCTCTGAGAGTGTCCATAACCGTCGCAAGTGCGCTGTACAATCAGAAGATTGTCTTGAAGAAAATCGAGATGCTGAATGAAACAACGAACAACCTGATCAGCAGCACTTCCAAAATGCTCAAGGACCAGGGCGCGGCGATTCATAAGCAGGCTCTGAATACGAGTATTTCTGTCGATACGCTGAAGCAGGCATTTACAGATGTTATGGCGGCGCTGGACTCGATCAGCAGCTACAAGCAGGAAGCACTGCCGAAAATGCGTGATACCATTATCCAGTTCAGAGAAATGGCGGATAACGGCGAGCAGCAGATTTTGCGCCTGGAAAGAGGCCAGAAGCTGGGCCTGTAATTAATCAAAATATTGAAGGAGTGCATAGGGGCATTAGACTATGCACTCTTTTTGTCTAAGCAGCTTCTAACGTACAGGAAAACGCAGTGTAAATACAGCTCCGCCTTCCGGCCGGTTTGCAGCCGTAATTCGTCCGCCGCATCGTTCTACAATGGCATGGGATATCGCCAGCCCAAGTCCTGTCTCCCCGTTTTTTCCTTTTGCAAAACGCTGGAACAAATGGGGCAGCAGGTTCTCCGGGATCCCCTCCCCGTCATCTGAAACCTCGATTTCGATATTTTTGTTATGAACAGAAGTTCTGATCCAGATCCGCTCTTTTGCATAGCGGGTTGCATTGCCGGTAATATTAATCAGCGCCTGCAAAACCTTTTCCCGGTCGACATGGATGGATGAAGGCGGTCCGCCGCTGCCGCTAACGACCTCCATTTTTATTTCTTTGTTCATCAGCAGCGGATTCATGCGCTCGACCGTTTGGGAAATCAGATCCTCCACAGGCACATCCGTCATATGAAAGATGCCTTCCTCGCTTTCAAGCTTGGCGAGCAAAACCATTTCCGTGACGACTTTTTTCAGGCGCTCACATTCATTGACGATGACGCTTAACCCTTTTTCAGCCCGCTCCCCCTTGAAGACACCATCTTTAATTCCCTCTGCATAACCTTGAATGGACATCAGCGGCGTTTTCAGCTCATGGGAAGCATTTTGGAAGAACTGCTTCTGGGTTCGCTGGTATTTTTCCAGCACATTTGCGAGCTGATAAATGCTCTTCGCCACCTCCCCGACTTCTCCCCCTGATTTGACCATCTGAACGTCAGAGAAGCGCTGGGATTCCACTTTCTTCAACTCGGTTCTCAGCTTGGCAAGAGGGTTCACGAGCCGTCTTGTAATCAGCATGCATAACAGGAAGGTCATAAGCCCCCCTATGGATAAAATCATCATCATTCGTTTAAACAATTCCATTTGCAGGCTCTGAATTTTACTTACGGGGGTGCTCAAAATAGCAGTGACGGCGTTCGTGCCCGGCACACTAAAATCATCCGCTCTTACAGCTTCGACAATATAACGTTCACCTGCAGTTTGCCAGTATCTGTCCGTTACTTGCTGCAGTTGGAACCAATCCATCCAAATTGGCGTTTGTGACCTGGGCTGCGTACTGAAAACGACTTGCTGTGCTGGTGTTGTGATGACAACATTTTGGGTTTGTGAAGCTTCATGCGCGGGAATCTGCCTCACTCCGGGCAATGCTGCGCTCAATCTTGGTGTGAAGTATTGCGTCAGAAGTTGACCCTGGCTGCGCATTTCCTGTCTTTGGCTGGTGACAAGCGTATTGAACATCAAGGGATAAATAAGGGCTGCTGTAATACCCAGAATACAAATGAGCAGCAGGCCAAACGACAAGCTCATCCGGTAAATTAGCTTCATCTTATTCCACCCTGTCTTCCATACGCAGCCGGTAACCGTGCCCCCACACCGTTTCGATCGGCAGTTCGTTTAATTTCCTTCGCAATCGTTTGACAAGATCGTCTACCGCGCGGTCACTGCCGAAGTAATTGTCCCCCCAGACCAAAGTGAGCAGCTCATCCCGGGCAAAAGCGCGGTTGGGCTCCTCTACCAGCGTCTGCAGCAAATTAAATTCCTTCAGGGTCATTTCCACCTCTTCTTCTTTCCAGAACACCCGCCGCTCCTTCAACGAAAGGCGCAGCTCGCTAATTCGAATCTCATTGTTCCTGGACGGCGATGCTCCGTGTGGCTCGCTTAACTGCATATAGGAGCTAAACCGGTAAAACAGCCTTTTCACCCGTGCTACCAATTCCCTTGGACTGAATGGCTTAGTCAGATAATCGTCACTCCCAAGCTCCAGCCCCAGTATTTTATCGACTTCTTCATCCCGTGCCGAGATCATAATGATGGGCACCTCAGCTTCCTTGCGGATATGACGGCAAAAATCGAAGCCGCTCATTCCCGGCAGCATAATATCTAAAATCCACATATCGGGCGGATCGCTTTTCCACAATTCCCATGCCTCTTCCGCGGAAGAGAGTGAGACCGTACGATAGCCTTCCTTTTGCAAGTAAGCCTCCACGATCTCTCTGATTTGAATATCATCATCTACAATAGCAATCTGATAGGACCTCATTTCAGTCTCCCCCAAGTCATTAATTCTCACAATTGTAGCAGAAATAAATCCGGATAAGTTGAATCCCATACTTTTTACACACTTCTCCCGCAGTTTTACCAGAGATGGTCTGTATATTAAGAGCAGCAAGGCAAATCAGGCTGCGCAAGCAGAATAATTGCTGCCTATTGGAGGATTCACATAATGAAAATTCACCGTCTGGCCCGCAAGGAGCTTATGATCGCATTTGCTTTTCTCATCCCGAGTTTAGTTGGATTTGCGGTTTTCTATCTGATCCCTTTTGTACAGAGCGTACTTCTTTCCTTTCAGGACAAAGGTGGAGGAGGGAGCTTGACACTCGATAATTATAAGGATGTGCTGACGAGCTTGTCCTTTCAAAAGGCCGCAGCCAATACATTCTGGTTTACGGTTGTCAGTGTGCCGCTGCTTGTGGTCTTGTCTCTTGTTTTGGCACTGCTTCTCAACCAGCGTGTGTTCTTCCGGGACTGGCTCCGAACCGCTTATGTAATGCCGCTTGTAGTACCAGTTGCCTCGATTGTACTGGTGTGGCAGATATTATTTGATTGGAACGGAGCCTTCAATGGCGTGCTAATGCATTTTGGGCAAGACCGTGTTGACTGGATGAAATCTGATTGGGCAGGTCTTGTCATCATTCTTATTTATATATGGAAAAACGTCGGTTATAATGTCGTACTGTTTTTGGCGGGACTGCAGAACATTCCGGATCAGTATTATGAAATTGCCAGTTTGGAAGGGGCAGGGCGGATGCGCACGCTGTTTGGCATCACCTTGACCTATTTGACACCAACCACATTCCTGGTCATCTTAATGTCCGTTCTCAACTCCTTCAAAGTCTTTCGGGAGACGTATCTTGTGGCTGGCGCATATCCGCATGACCAGATTTATTTGATGCAGCACTATATGAACAATATGTTCCTCTCGCTGGATATTCAGAAGCTTTCGGCCGCAGCCGTACTGATGGCTCTTAGTATCCTCGTGCTTGTGGCCGTATTGTTCCGCACCGAGCGGGTATTCCGTTCCTTTATGGAATAGCCGGTTTGAATGTTATGGAAAAGGAGGGATGCAATCATGATGAAAAAGCTTATCAGCATTACTATGCTCCGGAGCGTTTTACTTTTAATGCTGGCGGTAGTTATGCTAATGCCGGTTATCTTAATGGTAGACAATTCGTTCATGACGGAAAAAGAAATTCAAGCCAACTACAGCATGCTGGGCAAGACCAGTACCAATGAAATTGTGAATATGAAGCTCATCCCCGATTGGGTTTCATTTGACCAGTATTATAAGGTTCTTATTTCTACATCTGCGTTTCTGTTCATGTTCTGGAACTCGGTGCTGCTTGTACTGCCTATTATTGCCGGACAAGTCCTTGTTGCAACACTCGCTGCCTTCGCATTTGGGAAGCTCCAGTTTCCGGGCAGAGAATCATTATTCTTCTTATACTTGATCACGATGCTGATGCCGTTTCAGGTTACGCTCGTATCCAACTATATTATGGCGGATCAGCTAGGCTTGCTTAACACCCATAGCTCAATTATTTTGCCGGGTGTGTTCGGTGCCTTTGGAGTTTTCCTGCTGCGGCAGTTCATGATGCATATTCACTCGGCATATTTGGAGGCTGCAAAAATGGACGGTGCCGGCTATCTTCGCATTTTTTTTACGATTGCGCTGCCGATGGTCAAGCCGGGCGTAGCAGCACTCGTAGTGCTGTTATTCGCAGATTATTGGAATATGGTGGAGCAGCCGCTTATTTTTCTGCAGGATGCAAATTTACAGCCTTTATCCATCTTCTTATCCCGGATTCAGGAGGAATTATTGGGCGTATCATTTGCCGCATCCGTTGTGTATATGATGCCAATGGTTCTCTTGTTCTTATTCGCCGAACGTTATTTTATCGAGGGAATCCAGCTTTCCGGAGTAAAAGGCTAATGGAAGCAGGCAGAAAGGGGTTAGACAATTGAATCGGAGACAAAGACTTGCAGGCATCCTGTTTATTTTATTTTTCGTGCTGTTGGGAGGTTTGACGTTTTTCAGCAATACGTTCCAGAATGCCATGCTGCCGAAGGTTACCACAGAGAAGCCCGTCAAAAAGCCGCTGTCGCACAAGATAAAAGGCAGTGGCGTTATTACGCCAAAGGAAGAAGCGGATGTTCTGAGTGAAGGCGGCGGGAAGGTAATCAAGGTCCACATCAGCAAAAATGATCAAATTAAGAAAGGACAATTGCTCCTGACCTATGACACCACAAAAGCAGAGCAGGACATCATGGATGCTGAAGACCAGTTGAAGAAAACGAAATTGAACCGGGAACTGCTGCAGGAGCAATTTATCACCGCACAACAAAAAGGTGAGGAGGCGGACATTCGGGCAGCGGAACGTGCCCTGAGAGCAGATGAGCTGGAGCAGGATATTGCCAGGCGCAAAATTGAAGCTATGCGGAAGGATCTTGAAGCAAAACGGACCTTAAAAGCTCCCTTTTCCGGAAAAGTGAAGACGCTTGAGGCCAAGGAGGGGGTCAGCATGGCACCTGGACAAAGCGTCCTTAAATTAGTAAAGACGGAGGAAGGATTTCAGTTCACTTTGACGGTAGAGGAGGAGAAGGCGGACTTGCTGGAGATAGGTGAACAAGTGAAATTGAATTTAAAAGCGATGAAAAAGAAGGGGGTAGAAGGAACGATAACTGAAATCAAAGAGCCTGATAATAGCGACGGCGCAGGCCCTAATCCGGGTGGGAATGACGGAGAGGGAGGAGCTCAAGGGGCGAAGCCGAAAAAGACGGTCATCATTTCACTATCGGGGCAGGGGCTTCAAGGCGGCGAGCAAGCCACTGTAGAGTTGCAAAAACCGGCTGCAGAGCAGGGGCTGGTCATTCGCAAAGAGCTGGTCAAGAAAGACAGCACAGGAAGTTATGTCTTTGTCGTTCGGGAGGCCAAGAGTGCACTCGGCAACACCTATAGAGCGCAAAAAGCATATTTGATGACAGGGGAAGAGAACGGCGATGAAATCATCATTCTGGGCGGAATTTCTGATCAGGACAGTATAATTGCGGATTCAAGCGAACCGCTGGAGGACGGCAACCGGGTTCGAGTCGAATAGCTGGCAGGCAAGGGCCAAGGGGGCGGAACAATGAATAAACAGGAACATAGAAAAGTGAGTGAGATCCGGTCAACCGCAGGTTTGTAAAGCTTGGCACGGTTTAAGAGATTCAAAAGATATACGGAGTCTTACACAAGTGATGAAGGCATGAAATCTCTGTAGAAGCTAAATGCTATGAGATTTCATGCCTGTTTTAACAAACCGTAATCATTCGGATAATCTTCAGCAAATAAACACGATCTATACTCAAGTTGGGTCAAAAACAACAACAATGCATGGACAACCCACAATAATCCACATGGGAGTGAAAGAAAGATCATGAAACCTTGGGTGAAAAAACAACTGTTTTTCGGTCTTATCATGTCTGTGTTCGTGTTAATGCTGGCAGCATGCGGGGGTACAAATACCAAGAGCGGAGCTAACGGCCAGCCTGCCGGAGAAGCACCGGCTCAAACGGAAGAAGTTTCTGTCGCTGATCTGGAGAAAAAGGCGAAGGAAGAAGGCGCCATTGCAAGTGTCGGGATGCCGGATTCCTGGGCGAACTGGAAGGACACTTGGGCAGACCTGGAGAGCAAGTATTCGTTAAAGCATACCGATACAGACATGTCGAGTGCGGAGGAAATCGCCAAGTTTGAAGCGGAAAAGGACAAGCCTACCGCAGATATCGGGGATGTCGGTATCGCATTCGGTCCGGTTGCAGTAGAGAAAGGCGTAACACAGCCTTATAAAACTTCTTACTGGGATGAGATTCCGGCATGGGCCAAGGACAAGGACGGACATTGGCTGGTCGGATACCAAGGCTCCATCGCCTTCCTGACGAATACAAAGCTTGTGCCTAGTGCGCCTAAGAGCTGGGAAGATCTGAAGAACGGAAACTATAAAATTATCGTGGGCGATGTAACCAAAGCTGCACAAGCTCAAATGGCGGTACTCGCTGCTGCGATCGCATTTGGCGGAGATGAATCCAACATTGAGCCGGGAATCGCGTATTTCGAAGACCTTGCCAAGAAGGGCCGCTTGTCCAATGCCGAAGCAAGTCTGGCAAACATCGAGAAGGGCGAAGTTGAAGTGACTCTGCTGTGGGATTTCAACGCGCTGAACTACAGTGACCAGCTTGGCAAGCAGCAGTTCAATGTCTCCATTCCGAAAGAAGGCAGCGTCGTGAGCGGTTATGCGACAATCATCAACAAGTATGCACCGCATCCGAACGCAGCGAAGCTGGCGCGTGAGTATATTTTGAGCGATGCCGGACAAATCAACCTGGCCAAAGGCTATGCAAGACCGATCCGTGAGAGCGTCAAGCTGCCGGAAGATGTAGCAGCCAAATTGCTGCCTAAAGAAGAATATGCGAACGTGAAGCCGGTAGGAGACTACAAAGTCTGGGAAGAGACTGCGAAGAAGATTCCTCAGCTCTGGCAGGAACGTGTACTTGTTCATATGAACTAAACAAGCAGTAAGAATGCAATATGCCCTGCAAAGGAGTGTCTTCATCTTCGGGCCGGAGACACTCCTTTGTTTTTAAAATGAAGGTCTTGCGCTCGAGGAAGGGGAGAGACATGAAACGGAGAAACCGGTGGATTTTTGCAGGGCTGATTCCCTTTGCAGTCATGATCGTTGCGTTTCAATTGGCTCCAATTATATCGATGTTAACGGGCAGTGTAACAGCGGAGAACGGCTCAGGCGTTACACTGGAATATTACACGAGAGTTTTAACCAGTGATTATTATTTGAAAGCGATCAAGAACAGCTTGCTCATTTCAGTGACTTCAAGCCTTGCCGGGATTGTGATCGGTCTGGTGTGTGCCTATTCGATTACGCGATTCGCACCAGGAATACGCAACCGTCTGTTCATGCTATCCAATATGACATCGAATTTTGCAGGTGTTCCACTTGCCTTTGCTTATATTATTTTGCTTGGCAGCAACGGCGTATTCACGCTGTTGTTCAAGCAGTGGGGATGGGATGTATTCGCCAGCTTTAACCTGTACAGCTGGACAGGACTGATCCTGGTCTACATTTATTTTCAGATTCCACTGGCACTTCTGCTGCTCTATCCTTCCTTCTATGGCATCCGTGAACAGTGGAAGGAGGCAGCTTCCCTGCTCGGGGCAAGCAAATGGCAGTTCTGGAGAACGGTCGGCATACCGGTTCTGATGCCGGCTGTGTTTGGGACTATCGGCATTTTGTTCGCGAACTCCATGGGGGCTTATGCCACCGCGTATGCACTTGTTGGCGGCAATTACAATTTGCTGGCGATCCGGATCGGCTCCCTCGTAGCGGGAAATGTCATCAATGAGCCGCAGCTTGGCAATGTGCTGGCCGTTATTCTGGCCCTGACGACTTTGATTGCCGTGTATCTCAATCATAAGATGACTCAGCGCAATCAATTATTCCAATCAGGACCCGCATCCGTACCGGTGCGCAAACGCCGGAAGCTATTGCGGCCATGGGCGCCGGTTGTGAAGGAGGAGCTGTAATGGAAAGTGTGAGGAAGGCCGGCTGGCCGCATCGCATCGTTGTGACTGTGCTTATGGTGTACCTGCTGCTGCCGCTGCTGGCGACTTTTATTTATGCGTTTGCGAAGGATTGGCAAGCGACAATTTTGCCGGAGCGCTGGACACTGGAATGGTTTGGCGAGCTGTTCAGGGATGTACGGTTCCTGGATGCCTTGTGGAGATCCTTCTACTTATGCGCTATAAGCGTAGCGCTCAGCCTGGCTGTCATGCTGCCTGCGGTGTTTGTCATAACGGTGTATTTTCCGAAATGGGAGAGCTTTATGAAAGGGATCGTCGTCCTTCCGTATGCCGTACCTGGCGTGGTAGCAGCGGTAGGACTCATTCGGGCGTATTCTTCCGGGCCGGTCAACATCGCAGGCACGGCTTATATTTTGATCGGTGCTTATTTCATTGTCATTCTGCCATACATGTATCAGGGAATACGGAACAGCCTGTTGACCGTTTCTGCGGTTGATTTGCTGCAATCGGCTGAGCTCCTGGGCGCAACCCGGGCGAGGGCCTTTATAAATGTTATTTTGCCAAATATATGGCCGGGTGTCATTACGTCTACGCTCTTGTCCTTCTCCGTGCTGTTCGGCGAGTTTGTACTGACCAACATGCTGGTAGGCGGGCATATTCAGACGGTTCAGATCTATTTGTACCAGCGTCTCGGGGAGAGCGGGCATTTGGCAAGCGCCATTGCGATTTCGTATTTCATATTTATCCTCGCGTTGTCCATGATCCTGATGAAGCTTGGCCAGAAAATGAACAGGGGGATTGAAGGATGAACGCCTATCTGGAACTCCAGGGCATCCGCAAGCAGTTTGGAGATGCCAATGTGCTGAATCATGTAAATTTAAAAATTGCCGAAGGAGAGATGGTCACGCTCCTCGGTCCTTCCGGATGCGGAAAAAGCACACTTTTGCGCTGCATCGCCGGTCTGACGGAAATTGATGACGGGCAAATTATTTTGGCGCAGAAGAATATCGTGAATGTTCCGCCGCGCAACCGGGAGATCGGGATGGTTTTCCAATCGTATGGGCTATTTCCGAATATGACGGTCATCGAGAACATTGAATACGGGATGAAAATGCGGAGAGCCTCCAAAGAGGAACGCCGCAAACGATCGGATGAGCTGCTGGCCATTATTGATCTGGAGGACAAGCGCGGATCTTATCCACGGCAGTTGTCCGGCGGCCAGCAGCAGCGCGTGGCGCTTGCCCGTTCGCTTGCCGTTCAACCTAAGGTACTGCTGCTCGACGAGCCGCTCAGCGCACTTGATGCCAAGATTCGCAAGAGCCTGCGGACAGAAATCAGGGAGATTCAAAAACGGTTTAATATGACCACCATATTCGTTACCCACGACCAGGAAGAGGCACTTATTGTATCAGACCGGGTATGTCTGATGAATAAGGGGAATATCGTACAAGAGGGAACACCAGAGGACATTTATACAACGCCCCGAACTGAATTTGTTGCCCGGTTCATGGGCAGCTACAATGTGCTGACACGCCCTGAGGTGCTTAATCTGTTTGGTCAAGTGGACAGCGGGTCGGAGAGTTTTGCCATTCGTCCCGAGTCTGTTGCGTTGCTGAACGAGGAATCACGAAGTGAAGCTGTTCGTACAGGCAAGCAAATCGTGGACGGTACTGTCCGTTCAATCTCGATCCTCGGCAACGTGCTCCGCTATTCGGTTCAGGCTGCGGGTGTGAGCTTGACGGTTGATGCGCTTAATGACAGCCGTTCATTGCGAATCGGCGAGAACAGTCCGGTCAGCATTGCGCTGGATGCTTCCCAGCTCTTGCATTTGGAGAGGGAAGGAGCGTAAGTGCAATGTCGATTTCATCGGAAGAACGCAAACGAATCATCATTGAGCAATTAAAGCTAGAAGGACAGGTGAAGGTGCCTGAGCTGTCGTTGCGTCTGACCATTTCGGAGGAAACGGTCCGCCGCGATCTGGTCGTGCTGGAGCGGGAGGGGATTGCCAAGCGCGTATATGGCGGGGCAGTGCTCCAAAAGTCGTCGGGCTATGAGCCGCCGTATGTGCAGCGTCAGCAGGTCAGAGCAGAGGAGAAGGCACGGATCGGACGGGCAGCGGCTGAGATGATTGAATCCGGAGACACGATCGCCATTGATGTCGGAACCACGACACTGGAGCTGGCAAAAGCAATTGCCGGACGCGAACGGCTTACGATTCTGACGAATTCTGTGGCGGTTGCTTATCATTTAATGGAGTCTGTCAGCAGCGGGAGGTTTTCTGGTAAAATTATTGTCATGGGAGGGGAGCTGAACCCGGAGCAGCAATCGATCTCAGGTCCGCTCGCTGAAGGGATCATCTCCCAGTTCCGTGTGGATAAAGCATTTATATCGGTTGGCGGCATTTCTCTTAAACGGGGCATTAGCGATTATGACCTCGGCGAGGCTGTCATCTCCCGCCGGATGGTGGAATCGGCGTGCCAGACCATTGTTCTGGCGGATGATTCCAAGCTGGATAAGGAAGCGTTTGCAGAGATTGCCCCGCTGCATAATGCGCACATTATCGTCAGTAATACTGCCGCTCCGAAGGAATGGTCAGCCATGCTCAGAAGCCAGCACGTACATTGGATTGAAGCGAAATAGGGAGGAAAGCAATATGGAAAAATCAAGGCAGAAACTGATTGTTGTCGTTTTGGACGGGTTAAGATTTGATGCAGCGCGAAAATATTTGGGCTATGTAGAGCATCTGGTGGAGCAGGGCATTGTCGGCTGCTACCCGGTTCAATCCGAACTTCCCAGCCTCTCGCGCCCGCTCTATGAAGTGCTGCTTACAGGCACCCCGGTTGCACGCAATGGTATTACCGCGAACCATGTGACGCGTCTAAGCCATGAAGAGAGTGTATTTCATCTGGCTTCGCAGGCAGGTCTGACCACAGCTGCTGCGGCATATCACTGGGTTAGCGAGCTTTACAACTCGGCGCCTTTTAATCCGGTTACCGACCGCCATCAGCATCATGCGGACAAGCCGATTCAGCATGGGGTGTTTTACTTTGAAGATCATTATCCGGACAATCATCTGTTCCTGGATGCAGAATATTTGCGCACAGCATATGACCCGGATTTCTTATACATTCACTCGATGAATATTGATGATGCCGGACACAAGTTTGGCGGAGAGAGCAAGCAGTATGAAGGTGCTGTGCGCGGGGCCGATGGAATTCTTGCAGCGCTTGTCCCGCAGTGGACTGCACAGGGCTACCAGGTAATTGTTACCTCCGACCACGGAATGAATGCCATGGGCCAGCACGGAGGCACGGAGCCGGAGGAGCGCAATGTGCCGCTGTATGTATGGGGCGGGCTGCCTTTTGATGCGATGCAAAATGAATCGGGCGGATTGTCCCAGCTTATTATGGCTCCTCTTATGTGCAGCTATCTCGGTATCGGGCCGTCTGAAGCGATGATTGACCCGTCTGCAAGGCATAACAAATAAATTTACAGCATTAAATATATATGAATGGAGGGCAGCCAATGAAGGTTGACATGCATTTTCATCTTGAAGAAGGTCCTTATTCGCTACGCTGGCTGTCTCGTACTGTGCAGGCGCTGGCTTCCACGGAATCCGGTGTGGCTGGTCAATTTGGGCATCATAGCCTTGAATATATCAATCATATTTCTAATCAGCTAAGCAGCAGAATGCAGCAGGGCTGCTTCAGCGAGGAGTGGCTGGACCGTTATCTGGCAACGGGCCGCGAGCGGGGAATTCAGGCCTTCGGCGTTGTGGACCACCTGTACCGTTTCCGGGAATGCCGATCCTATTATGAAAAGCATATGCTGCTGGATGACAGCCCGGTGGGCAAATTGCAGAGAAAGTGGCTGGATCAGGTATGCGTAGCGTCGATTACGGATTTTGTGAATTTTGTTACGGAAGCGAAGAAAACCCGTCCCGATCTGGCAATGGGTATCGAAGCGGATTTCTTTGAGGGCGGCGAAGAGGAGCTGCGGGAACTGCTTACGGGCTATGACTGGGATTATGTGATCGGATCTGTGCATTTTATGGACGGCTGGGGCTTCGACAACCCGGAGACACAGGAGCAATTCGCAAATCTGGACCCGATTACGACATATGCGGGCTACTTCGATCTGCTGCGCCAGGCATGTGCATCGGGCTTGTTCGAAATCATTGCCCACCCGGATAACCTCAAAGTATTCGGATTTCGTCCGGAGAATGAGCAGGATTTGCTCCCCTTGTATCATTCGGTAGCGGAAGAGATGATTGCACATGGTGTAGCGACAGAGGTCAATACGGGGCTGGCCTACAGGTACCCGATTGCGGAGAGTTGCCCCAGTCCGATGTTCTTGACCGTGATTGCAGAGCACCGTGTGCCTATTACACTATCGTCGGACTCCCATTTCCCCGATGATATTGGCACTCTGCTGGATGAAGCCGCCGCCGCTGTGATCGGGAGAGGCTACACCGAATTGACTGTATTTAGAGAGCGCAAGCCTATTAAACTGGCGATTGGATAAGGTTTATAAAAAAGGATTTGGAATGTGCTTTGCTTATTTGAACAAATAGTGTTATACTTAGTTTATCGTATATGAGACTACAAGTCACATATTGAAAAGGGTTGCGATGCTGCCTTTTTTCGATATGTGACTTTTTTAAAACGTACACGTAAAATATAGTATTTGGAGGAAATAACATGCAAAAAGGTACAGTAAAATGGTTTAATGCAGAAAAAGGCTTTGGTTTTATCGAGGTTGAAGGCGGCGAAGACGTATTCGTACACTTCAGCGCAATCACAGGTGACGGCTTCAAATCGCTGGATGAAGGACAACGTGTTGAGTTCAACATCGTTCAAGGCAACCGCGGTCAGCAAGCTGAAAATGTTGTAAAACTATAATTTACCAGCTACCCTGCCTAGAGTAGGGTAGCTTTTTTTCTTATCAGGATGCAGAAAATTGTATAGCAGTTGTTCTCATGTGTCTGCGCGAATATGCTGTATGTCTGTTCGTTAATTAACATTTCTCTACACAATACTGCTGTACAATGAAGAAATTCAAGAGGCAGAGAAACAGGCCGATGGAAGCCAAGCCAGTTTCGGACCCTGTGTGCAGCATTTGTGTGCGTACGAGAAATTCAGAAGGAGAGGGCTTGTCTATGTATTATTCCCGGAAGAAGCCTGTTGGGGATTACGAGCAGGAAATGACAGCGATATGGTCATGTACACAGGAATCCTGCAACGGGTGGATGAGGGATGATTTTTCGTTTGAAGTTGTTCCTACCTGCTCACAATGCAATTCCCCGATGCTCCGCAGCATGAAAAGCCTCCCGGTTCTCATCAATTCAAGTTACGGGAATAAGATGGGAATTAAGAAGATGGAAACTAAGCTATAGTTGAACCTGTAATCGTTTTGAAAAACCAGTCCATTCTAACGTGTGGACTGGTTTTTTGTTGTAAATCATATGATTTCATGTCCTTCATGTCTGCAACGACTGCGGACTACATAGCCATTGGTCTTTGATGGCAAGCATGACGCTTTTGATCTCTCCTGTGTATATGAAATGAGTCAGCTGCTGTACAGGCTATTTTGAGGCTCCCGATTGATGCAGCTGTTGACTGTACCGCATATATTTGGCTCTCTTCATTTGACCTTACCGGTTGCCAAAAGCGTCCTTCCGGCCCCGCATTCTCCACACAATAAACCCGAAAACGACCGTGCACACTACAGCAATCACGGAATTATACATAAACACCTTGCGCATGCCGAACTGGTGGGTGGCGATTCCGCCGGCAAAGCTGCCGATGATACGGGCTGCACCGAGCGTCAGCAGGCCGTTGAGCGTCTGTCCGCTCGCTTTCAGCTCCTTGGGCACATTCTGATTAATATAATACGCCATCGTCACTGTCAGCACGATAAAGATCAAACCGTGCAGCGCTTGCACCGGAAGCGCCCAGTAGGGGGAATCGATGACCGAGAACAGATACCAGCGGATAACCGTAGCTACGGCTGCGACGAGCAAAATATAATGAACCTTCACCCGCTGGAAAATCCGGTTGGCAAACAACAGGAACGGCACTTCACTGAGTGAAGAAATCACCATCGACCAGCCCAGCAGCAGATTGTTGCCGCCCAGATCGTTGAAATACATCGGGAAGAACGCATAATAATAGCCGAGCGTCACCTGCAAAATAAAGCTGAAGCCCAGGTACAGCATGAGCAGCTTGTTCCGGAACAGTACCCGAATAGACACTTTGCTGCCGCCCTTGGACTGGTGGCCTTCAATGACCGGAAATTTCAGTACGAGCAGGAAGCAGATCAGCACAATAAGCGCATACACGTAAAACAGAGAACCAATATGCTTCTGGGCAATCGCTCCGAACAGGAGAGACATGGCGGCGAAGCCGAACGTCCCGCCCATGCGGATCAGGCCGAAGCTTTGCAGCTTTTGCCGGTCCAGAACCTCCAGCGTAATGGTATCGCTCATTGCGAAGATTGAAGTCTGGAAGAAAGTGAAGATGCAGATCATTAATAATAAGTATAAAAACATAGTCGAGAGCGGATATAGCAGGGCAACGACACCGCTGCCTGTCAGCAGAATAAGCAGAATCATATTTTTCGTGCGCGCCCGGTCCCCCAATGCTCCCCATAACGGCTGGGCCAGAATCGCTACAAGCGGGCCAAGACTGAGCAGTGTCCCGATCTGGATCGAGTCAAAGCCGATATCCTGAAAATATACCGGAAGGAAGGTGCCGTACACTGCATTTCCGGCATAAATGAACACATAGAACAAAATAAAGTAGATTAAGCGGACTTTCACAGGAAAGCTCCTCTCTGGAGTCATGTTCATATTCAGGCCATTTACAATAAACAAAAGGCTCTGTTACAGCAGCCCTTCCCAGTATAGCAAAATTCCGCCGGGTAGAAGCTTCTAATCTGCAATTCCGGCAAATTGTTGATGTTTTTGACCAGAATTCCACTATTGGCGAAAGTGGCATCCCGATATAATGAAGGAAGAAGCTGACCAGGATGGGGGTAATTCACATGTTAAAAACGTCTGTAACCGCTTTATTGGAACAAATGACGCTGGAGGAAAAGATCGCCCAGTTGATGCAAATTACACCGAACTTTTTGACGGATAACAAAGCCGACCTTACCGGGCCAATGGAATGGATGGGACTGACGGAAGAGTCAGTGAGCAACGTTGGTTCCGTGCTCAGTGCTGTAGGAGCCAAGGACGTCATTGAGTTGCAAAAGAAATATATGGCGGGTAATCGCCTCGGCATTCCGCTGCTGTTCATGGCTGACATCATTCACGGATACCGGACGATCTTCCCGGTGACACTCGCCATTGCCTGCTCCTGGGATATGAAGCTTGCGGAACAGAGTGCGGCTATTGCAGCGAAGGAATCCGCAGTGACGGGCATTCATGTCACCTTTGCGCCGATGGTCGACCTGGTGCGTGATCCGAGATGGGGCAGGGTCATGGAATCGACAGGGGAAGACCCGTATTTGAACAGCGAGTTTGCGCGGGCGTTTGTCCGCGGTTTTCAGGGCCATGATCTGAGCCGGGATTCCGACCGGATCGCTGCATGCGTCAAGCATTTTGCCGCATACGGGGCTTCGGAAGGCGGGCGTGATTACAATACGGTAAATATGTCGGAGAGGCAGCTCAGAGAATCGTATTTGCCGGCTTACAAGGCAGCGTTAGATGAAGGCTGTGAAATGGTGATGACGGCCTTCAACGTCGTTGACGGTGTTCCGGCTACCGGCAATAAGTGGCTGATGCGCAAGCTGCTTCGCGAGGAATGGGGCTTTGATGGCATGCTGATTTCCGATTGGGGTGCTGTGCATGAAATGATTCCGCATGGTGCGGCAGAGGGCGGAGAACAAGCCGCGCAGAAAGCGATCCAGGCCGGGGTCGATATGGAGATGATGTCCTCCTGCTATATTAACAACCTGAAGGAATTAGTAGAATCCGGCAAGCTGGATGAGGCTCTAATCGATGAGAGCGTGCTGCGGGTGCTGCGTTTAAAGGAAAAGCTCGGCTTGTTCGAAAATCCGTACCGCGGTGCGGACGAGCAGCGGGAGAAAGAAATTATACTGTGCGACGAGCATCGTCAGGCGGCCCGCGAAATTGCGGCGAAGTCAAGCGTCCTGCTGAAAAATGAGCAGATGCTGCCGCTGCATCCGGGGCAGCGGATCGCCCTGATCGGGCCATTCGCCCAAAGCGGGGATATTCTCGGTCCATGGTCGATCTGGGGCTCCAGAGAAGAGGCTGTTCAGCTCTTTGAAGGCCTGTCCGAGAAGACAGCGCCAGCACGGATTTCCGTGGCCCAGGGCTGCGATATCGAGACGGGTACAGACGAGCAGCTGGCAGAAGCGGTTCAGGCCGCACAATCTGCTGAGGTGATTGTGCTCGCGCTCGGTGAACGGTCCGAGATGAGCGGCGAAGCAGGAAGCCGGGCGGATATCCGGCTGCCGCAGGTACAGCTTGATCTGATCGCCCGTCTCAAGCAGCTTGACAAGCCAATTGCCGTCGTCTTGTTCAATGGCCGCCCGCTTGATCTGCATGGTGTCATTGATCCGGCAGATGCGGTTCTGGAAGCCTGGTATCCGGGTACAGAGGGAGGCAGCGCGATTGCGGATTTGCTGTTCGGAGATGTTAACCCGTCAGGCCGTCTTGCCATGTCCTTCCCGCATTCGGTCGGGCAAATTCCGGTATACTACAACAATTACAATACAGGCCGCCCGCTTACGCCTGAGAATGCGGACCAGCGTTATGTGTCCAAGTATTTGGACATTCCGAATGCGCCGCTGCTGCCGTTCGGCTACGGTTTAAGCTATACCTCATTCACATACAGTCCGGCGCTGCTGTCTTCCGACATCCTGCAAGCAGGGGAGAAACTGAACGTTACCGTAGACGTTACAAATAGCGGGGAGCGTGCAGGAGAAGAATTGGTGCAGCTCTATGTACGTGACATCGTGGGCGAAGTCGTGCGCCCGCTCAAAGAGTTGAAGGCATTTGAGAAGGTCAGCCTCAAGCCGGGTGAAACAAAGAGCGTAACCTTTACAATTCAGGAGGAACAGCTCCGTTACTACCATTCCGATTTGAGCTATGACAGTGATGCAGGCGATTTTCAAGTCTTTGTGGGCCCGAACAGCCGGGATGTCGAGACGCTTGCTTTCCGTCTGGTCAAATAATCAGACCTGCATACGGTAATTTTATTGAAGGAAAGCCGAGAACCGGACACAGCTGGTTTTCGGCTTTTTTAATCTTACAATCCTTTGCCTATGCAAGAGCAGATGTTTTTTTGCACGCAAGGTCTGCTTCCTTTTCTATGCAAAGAGAGCCGTGTTGGCGGGGGAGGAGCCATGCAGGGGGATGTTCAGGCTGTACAGGTAGTGCTAATATATACACCAGGCATACAAACAGGAGTGACAGCAGCATGAATGAGCAAATGCAGGCCAAGGGCATCTTTTTTGATGTAGACGATACATTATATGATCATTTAACCCCTTTGCGAAAAGCGCTTGAGGAGGTTGCAGATACAGGCAGCGATTTCCCCTATGATGCGGCTTACCATCGGCTTCGCTATTACAGTGATATGCTGTCTCTGGAACTGGGCGGCGCAGGAGCTATGGAAACAGGCAGTGCGACAGAGCTGATGCGCAGGCGGCGCTTCCAACTGGCGCTCGCCGAGTTCGGCATGGAGCTGAGCGAGGAACAGGCCGCACAAATGCAGGCCGCTTATATCGGCTGCCAATACGAAATTACCATGTTCCCCGGGGCCAGAGAATTAATTGAGAAGCTGGTACGGGCAGGACATATTGTCGGCCTGATTACAAATGGGGCAGGCGGACATCAGATGAACAAAATCAGCGCCATGAATTTGGATGATCTGATCCCGTCTGAATATCAGTTTGTCTCGGGGGTCGTAGGATGGGACAAGCCGGATGTGCGGATTTTTAGCCATGTTAATGAACGCACGGGGACAGTTCCGGCCAATAGTGTGTATATCGGGGATTCCTGGCGTAACGATGTTATCGGAGCGCTTGAGGCTGGCTGGCGCGTCATCTGGTTCAATCATCGCGGGGTAGAGCCGGAATCGGAACATACTCCCCAGCACATTGCAGCCGATTATGAGGAACTGGGCCGGCTGCTGATAGACTGACCTGGTGCAGCAGCGGGCTGCATGTACGCTTCCTTTGGTCAAACACACAAGCGCCCAATTTTGCATAGGGTGTAAGGGATGAAGTGACCTGTGAAAAGAAAGGGAGCGGATCGACATGACACAGCAGCTGCATTTTTTCGCACGCGGCAATACGGCTGAAGGCTTGCATAGCTTGAACGACTCGGTCTATGAAGAAGTGAAAACCTTTTATGTGCTGGAAGGATACCCGGGAAGCTCTTCGGAGGTGCTTGGGCAGCTGGCAGAGGCCTGGAGCGGGAAGGATTGGAATATTCAATGGATTCATCAGCCGCTGGACAGCGAATTGCTGGAGGGAATCATTCTGCCGGATCACCAGCTCGCGATTGTAGACGGAGAGTCATGGGGCGGCAATAGCGCAGCGCAAGAAGCGGTCATCCACATCGTGAACTTAAACCAGGCGCTGCAAGATGATATCCTGTCCGCAGCGCGTGAGACGATAACGGCACTGGAATTGGAGATCAGTCGGACCTGCGAAGCTGCCTATGCGTTATTCCAGCAGACACTGCGGATCCATGACGAATGGGAAGTTTTCTATATTGAGGCGCTGGACCATGACATAATGAACGGTCTCGCTGCTGATTGGGCCAATCGCCATTTGACCCCGCCTGCCAGGGAAAAGACAGCCAAAGTCGCCCATCGTTTTCTCGGAGCAGCTACCTGGCGAGGGGCCGTCGACTATGTGCTTAATCTGACGGATGACCTGAACACCCGCGTATTCGTGAAGGGGCGCCCGGGATCGGGCAAATCCACGCTATTCAAGAAGCTTGCGGCAGCGGCAGCTGGCAGAGGGATCGATGTGGAGGTGTATCATTGCGGCTTTGATCCGAACAGTCTGGATATGCTGATTTTCCCGGAACTTAGCCTGGCGATCTTTGACAGCACTGCACCGCATGAGCATTTTCCTTCACGGGAAGGAGATAGCATCCTGGATGTGTACGGACTTGCAATTCCGGAGGGGACGGATGAGAAGCACAGTGAAGCGGTAGCCGAAGTAAGCGCCCGGTACAAAACATCGATGAAGCAATCGATTGCCCTGCTGGCAGAGGTTAAGCGGCTTCGCGAACGATTGGAAGAGCTGTATAAGGAAGCGGCTGACCCAGCCGCGCTGTCCCTTATTGGCCGGGAATTGCTCTTGGAACTGGAACATGTGTAGTTAGTCGGCCTTTTTAATGACTACAGCCTGTAGCCTGTGATGATTCCATACCGGAATTTACAGGTTGCAGGCTTAATTATGAATCTTATGTTCTGTGGCAGCAAATTTTAAAGAGGGGGGAAGATAAGTGAAATATGACGTCATTTTGTTCGATGTCGATGATACGCTATTTGACTTTCGTGAGTCGGAAAGGAGGGCGCTTCACAACGCTTTTGTAGATTTTAAGCTTTCTGAGGGGGTCAACGACTATTCAGCAAGTTATAAAGAAATCAGCAAGGTGCTGTGGGACGAGCTGGAGCAGGGGAAGATGACCTTGAATGAGCTGGGAGCGGAGAGATTCAGAAGACTGTTTCTGACCCATCAGCTCCCGTTCAATGGGGAGGAGTTCAACAGAATTTATCTCGGGTATTTGGGGGCAGAATCCCATCTTCTTGCGGGAGCGGCAGAAGTGTGCGGGCAATTAGCGGATTGCCGGCTCGCGGTAATTACCAACGGCTTTAAGGAAGTACAGGCCTCAAGAATTACTCTCTCTGTGCTGAGGGACAAGTTCGAACAAATCATCGTATCGGAAGATGCAGGTATTCAGAAGCCTGACAAGGGTATTTTCGATTATGCTTTTGCGAAGCTCGATCTTACGGATAAATCCAGGGTACTGATGGTTGGAGACTCTCTGACTTCAGATGTTCTCGGCGGAAATAACTATGGAATTGACACCTGCTGGTATAATCCGCACCGCAAGCCAAACGTGACAAAAATCATACCGACTTATGAAATTTTTGAGCTTGAAGAACTTGTAAATATTACGGGACAAGCTAAATAGCAATTGATATGTATATTTATGCAAAAATTTATGATTCCTTATTTCAATGAAAACACTATTACTCATCATGAATATTATTAATATCCACAATATCAAGATCAGATAATCATCAGTTAATAGTATAAATATAATTTCACTTCTAAAAGGTTAATTGGATGAATTAAAAACGCATAATTTGGGTTTTTAAGGGAGAATAGTGGGACGGAAGCCCGAAAATTCCAGCGGGAAACCGTTGACGGCGGTCTTGAAACTATGAATAATAGAAACATGATATTTTGCCAATGCCAGAGGAGGCTTTTGAGATGTCAATTATTCCGGATATGATGGCGTTTAATAAAAAGTTTGTAGAAGAGAAGCAATATGAAGCTTACTTGACAAGCAAGGTTCCCAAGAAAAAGGTAGCTGTGCTCACATGTATGGATACCCGGCTTGTAGAGCTGCTGCCTCAGGCATTGAACATTAAAAATGGCGATGCCAAGTTTATTAAAAATGCAGGCGCGATTCTGACTCAGCCTTTCGGCAGCGCAATGCGCAGCATTCTGGTTGCAGTGTACGAGCTGGGTGCGCGTGAAGTGCTGGTTATCGGGCATCACGGCTGCGGTATGACGAATCTGGATACGCAGGGCATGGTCAGCAAGTTTGCAGAGCATGGAGTTGATCCGCTTGCTGTTGAGACCCTGGAGAACTCGGGAATTCGTATGGACAAGTTCCTGCGCGGCTTTACCAGTGCCGAGGAAGGCGTCATGCACAGTGTCAAAATGATCCGCAAGCATCCGCTGTTTCCGAAGGCTGTTCCGGTACACGGTTTTGTCATTGACCCGGAGACGGGCGCGTTGGAACTGATTGTTGAGGATTACAGGGAAGAATAATAATGAACAATGTGATCTATTAGGCTTCTCCATACCGGCTGCTTTGATTCGATTTTGTTTGGTGACGAGTGTGTCGTTGTGCTTGATCTGGACGGGCAAACTTGCGACCAGTATATTTTTGGAGATGGCCTGATAGGGAACGTTATAGCCCGGGTTTCTGCAGATGGACAATCGCTGGGTTGGAGTGCCTTCTTTACCGGCTTCAACCCGTCTGTCCGTGCAGAGCAGCATGGCAAAGATCTGTTTGGCTATACAAGCTGCGGCTGCTTGTTCAAGCTGCCTGTAGACCGTCCAGAAAGCCTGGGCGCACCCCATTTGGGGGCTTTTGTTTTATCTGGGAGTCCCGGCGGGCGGACTGTATTTTTAAGAATTCATTATATAATGATGCTTCGGAATGGTTATGTGATATGTACGTGGACATATTGTTGTCTTGTTTGGCGTTGTATGTTTTCGATGGTTCAAACAGATATTAGATCATATACATAGTTGTAAAGGAGCCTTACAACCATTGCGTAATGGCCGTTCATAAATTCCGAGCATCCAATTCAGGCACCTGCATAGTAAAGTTTGCAATCGGGCGATAAACGGATAAAATAAAAATAAAGGAACCACAAGCTCTGCCTTTTGGGGCGAAACATCTTCGAATGAAGGGAACGATTCGTATGAACGCAAGACTGGAACAATTGGAACAGAGACTGGAAGCGCAGCATCACCGGGACTTATTTCTTCAGACGAAACATACCCTGAAAGCACTGGACGATCTTGCAGAGCAGCATCGGCGTTTTACCTCTATGCAGGCCATTAGCGGCGTGAAGATTGTAGGCAGTGAAGAATCCCTGTTTTACGAAACAATTGCCGAGGCCAAGGAACAGATTGTGGTGACCCTGGAGAGAACATTGAGCGACCTCGAGCATAAAGGGGATAAGCATTACGATAAAAATTTCAAAGATGGCGTAGAGTAGCGGGGATCGGGAATCAACGCAACTCTATACTTGAATTCAAAAAGGAGCACCCTTCAAAAGGTGCTCCTTTCTTATACTAACATCCTGTACTGGGTAAAATTATACTTGCTGAATTTGCAGCAGGTTTGTGCGGCCGGATTCGCCAAGCGGAATGCCCGCCGACAATACAACCGTGTCCCCGGAAGCAATATGCCCATTCTCCAACGCCAGGCGTGTGGAAGCTTCGAACATCTCGTCTGTTGTAGCATAGCTGTCGCCTTTGATCGGTATAACACCGAACAGCAGGCAAATCTTCGCCAGGACATGCTCATGACGGGTAATCGCAAGAATTGGGGATTGCGGACGATATTTCGATATCATGCGAGCCGTAAATCCGCTTTCCGTTGCCGTAATAATAGCCCGTGCTCCCAGTTCCAGCGACGCGCTGACAGCGCCTTGGCTGATGACCTCCGTGATGTTGGGGGTATGCTGGGATTTTTTCTTGGCAAACTGCTGCTGATAATTGATCATGCTCTCTGCTTTGCGAGCGATCGATGCCATCGTCTGTACGGACTGGACCGGGTATTTTCCTGCTGCGGATTCGCCGGACAGCATGACCACATCAGCGCCCTGCAGAACCGCATTCGCCACGTCGCTGACTTCTGCGCGGGTTGGGCGCGGATTAAGCTGCATGGACTCCAGCATGTGAGTCGCAACGATAACCGGCTTGCCAGCCAGATTACATTTGGTGATCATCTCTTGCTGCATCATCGGCACTTCTTCAACCGGTACTTCTACACCAAGGTCGCCGCGGGCTACCATGATGCCGTCAGAAGCATCGAGGATGCTGTCCAGATTGTTCATGCCTTCTTCATTTTCGATTTTGGAGATAATTTGCACATGTCCTGCGCCGTGCTCTTCAAGAATGCGGCGAATTTCCAGGATATCCTCGCCTTTGCGTACAAAGGAGGCGGCAATCATCTCCACATTGTGCTGCAATCCAAATTTGATGTGAGCTACGTCGCGGTCGGTTACACCCGGAAGCGTCGTTTTGATGCCTGGCAGGTTAACGCCTTTTCTTGGTTTGAGCAGTCCGCCGCTAACAATTGCGCAGCGGATTTCCGTTCCTTCGCTGGACAGTACAGTCAAATCAACAAGACCATCATCAATAAGGATGCGGTCGCCTTGCTTCACGACTTGCGGCAGCTCCGCATAGTTTACACCGATGCGGCTCGCGTCGCCGAGAATCTCTTCAGCCGTCAGCGTCAGCTCTCCGCCTGCCTTCAAATCGACAGCTGCTTCCTTCAGCTTGCCGATGCGCACTTCAGGGCCTTTAATATCCATCATAATAGGCACGAATGTATTCAGTTCGCGCGCTGCTTGTCTGACATTTTCAATACGTTTTACATGATCTTCAAGTTCACCATGAGCCATATTTAAGCGGGCAACTGTCATCCCGGCCTGAATCATTTCCTTTAAGACTTCGACCGAATCACATGAGGGTCCCATTGTACAGATGATTTTTGTTTTTTGCATTTGAAGCACCTCCAAGAATAACTTTATTGTAGCTGTTCTTTTGATAAGAAACTATGAACTATAGTATACTAAGTGAAACATAGTACAGTAACGGGGAGCTTGGATGATGATAGGGGTATCTGAGGTTCGTCAGGATCATGGCGTAGAATGGTATGAGGAAGGGCAGATGCATCAGAACGGGTATTGTCTGATTGTTGTAACGTACGGTAAATGTGTCTATTGGGTTAATCATGAGAAGATGATCATGGAAAAGGGTGATCTGCTGCTTCTTTCCAGTAGTGTTCCTTTTTACGGCAAGAGCATTCCGACTGTCTTCCATACCAAATATAAAATCAAATTCCAGGCGCAGGAAGAGGCGCTGAAACTGACAATCCTGCAGCAGCCCGAGCTGCTGAAGCATAAGCTCGGCTGTTATGATGTTGTGGTCGAGCGTCTGAAAGGAATGCTGCATCAGTGGATGGAGAGGCCTTCCTATTACGAGCTGATGGCCACAGCCTTGTTCACCGAAGTGCTGGTGCAGATCAGCCAGGAGCTTGACCGTGGTATTATTCCGACGGAAAAGCACCGCTGTGCAGAACGGATGAAGCATTATATTCAGCAAAACTACCGCGAGAAGGTGACGAAGGAGGAGCTTGGCGACGCCATCCAGAAGACGCCGAACTATGCGGCAGCTCTTTTCCGGCAGGTAACGGGGCAGACCATTAGCGAATATGTGCATCATCAGCGGATCAAGACGGCTCTGTATTTGCTTACCGAATCCAGGCTGACGATAATTGAAATCGCAGAATATCTGGGTTATAGCGATGTGTCTTATTTTTATCGTATCTTCAAAAGGATAACCGGACATTCGCCATCAGATTATTTCCATGAGCGATCCCCGCTTGTATAGGAAAGAACCAGACAATAAGGAGAGATATTGAAGAAATTTATATATAGCAGGTGTGTCTTACGGAGCTTACATGGCCAGCCGCTACACGGCTAGTCATCCTGAACGGGTATTGAAACTGGTAAGGTTGGCAGGCGGAGTCTATTCATGCACAACTGCCGCAGCTTTTGCAAATAGGGCGAACCCTCAGCTGCTAGAGCAGAGGGTCCGTCTTCATAAAGCTTTTGGCCAAATTCTCGGTGTCGCGGTCTCTTTGTGCCGGCCTGTAGTCCTCCAGCACATCGATCAGATATTCTTCCCCATCCTGATAAGCTTTGAAAATATAATGTTCGGGGTCCATAATTTGAACATCATGCCCGCAATCCCGAAGACATTGCTCGAATTCCCTCATGCCGGGCTCCTTGCCTTCCTCCAGATAAATCAATCCTCTGAGCCGCTTCGTCTCATCCTTGCGGATGACCTTGAAATATACCGTATGTTCTCTCATCACGAGTGCTCACTCCTTTATCTTGAAGCAGTATAGCTTTATTATAGTGCAAAATGTTTCATTCAGCTGTGACATATTATACAATTCGTAAGCCCGGTTTTGGGATTTCCTAATTCTAACCGGGAATGAATGATCCGGCGTGTACCAGACATTGTAAGCCCCGCTTAAAAAATGATAGAATGACAGACAAAAGCCGAATAGAAAGACAGGTAAACGAACATGTCAAAATCCAAGTTTTATGTTGTATGGGAGGGCAAAAAGCCGGGTGTCTATACGAGCTGGCCCGAATGCCAGAAGCAGGTAGGAGGAGTGACAGGAGCCAAATATAAATCCTATGAGTCCAGGGCAGCAGCGGACAAAGCCTTTCAGGAGGGCTGGAAAAAGCATTGGGGTCAAGGGGCTCAGCCGGGAAGCGCTTCTGCCGGGAAATACAGCGGAGCAGCAGGCAAGCGCAAGTCTGCAGACATTGCGGCTGTCGGTGAAATTGACTATGACAGCATCTCCGTTGATGTCGGCACACACGGGAACCCCGGGCCGGTGGAATATCGTGGAGTTGATACCCGGACCGGACAAGTGTTGTTCTCCAATGAGAAGATCGGGAAAGGGACGAACAACCTGGGCGAATTTCTCGCGATTGTCCATGGTCTTGCCTATCTCAAGCAGCAAGGCAGCAGCAAGACGATCTACAGTGACTCGCTCAATG
Organism: Paenibacillus pinihumi DSM 23905 = JCM 16419; assembly: GCF_000422505.1. Classification (GTDB taxonomy): domain Bacteria; phylum Bacillota; class Bacilli; order Paenibacillales; family Paenibacillaceae; genus Paenibacillus_D; species Paenibacillus_D pinihumi. Next base: position 121,926 of record NZ_AULX01000018.1, read on the forward strand.
CGCTGAAGTGGCTGAGAGAGAAGAAGGTATCCACTACGCTCGTCAAGGATGAATCGACACGCCAGATTTGGGAGCTGATTGAACGGGCGGAGGAGTGGCTGCGCAACAACACCTACGACAATAAGGTGCTCAAATGGCAAACGAAGGTGTGGGGCGAAATTAAAGCGGACTATGACCGCAAGTAGGAAAGACACAAGCAGGGGCTAAAGCCTTTTGGTCGAAACAGACCTTTAGGCTTTAGCCCCTGCGTTATACGTAAGTGTTAAGTCCAATACAGCGTTACAGCTGCTTCCCCGGGAAGCGTATAGGTGGTGTATCCTTTGCCGGTATTAATCTCAATGACTCTTTCTTCATCCGTGCGGTTGGAAAGAATCAATACCGTTGATCCGTCCGGATTGCGGAATGCAGTGCTCTCCAATTGGTCACGTACCATGGTGGAATCGATACGATGGGCGCCTTGCTTAACGAATTTGCTAATGTGTCCCATGGTGTAGTAATCCAGCTCGTATTTCACAGCCTTTGTCTGCTGGTTAATCTGAACGAGTCCGCGGCAGGTGCTGTTCGACAGTACCGTCGGGCCATTGCGTTCATCCAGAGCGATATTCCACCAGACGACGCTCTTGGACCAGTTGCGCGTTGTGCGGATGACATGCTTCATCTGATCGAGAAAAGCGGTGCGGAAAGGCGGAATCCAGCTTCCCCCGGAAGCCTCGGTGAACCAGACGCCCTTATCCGGGAAGGCCTCATGAACGCGTGACATCGCCTCATGCTCGCCTCCGTATACGTGCCAGGCAACACCTGCGGTATAGCGTGAGGCACCCGGATCGGACAGCACGGTCAATGGATGCAGTGGAACATCCCAGTTATGGTCATAGCATAAAATCTTGGCCTTGATCCCAGCCTTCTCAAATGCCGGGCCCAGATGCTTCCCGATGAACTCTGCTTCCTCGGAAGGAGATACGAGCATGCCCGGATATTCCTTCGGCTCATATCCCGGCTCATTCTGGACGGAAACGGCATAGATCGGAATCCCGGCCTCCTCATAAGCCTGAACGAATTTCACAAAGTATTGGGCATAGACGCTGTAGCATTCCGGACGAAGCTTGCCTTTAATCATCTGTCCGGTCGTCTTCATCCAGCCGGGTGCGCTCCATGGAGAGGCCATGACTTTAATATCGGGGTTAATGCTTAAAGCCTCGAGGACAGCGGGAATAATGTAATCCCGGTCATGATCGATACTGAATTGCTTCAGCTCAAAATCCTCCTGGCCTTCCGGCAGATCATTATAGCTGTATATTTCGGATGTATAATCGGATGCCCCGATTACCTGCCGCAGGAAGCTGATGCCGATTCCTTCATTCGGATCAAACAGATGCTTCATGACCTTCTTCCGTTCATCCTCCGGAAGTACCTTATATACAAGATAAGCTGATGCATCGGTAAATGAGGCGCCAAATCCGTCCATTTCCTGAAAACGCGTACGTGTATCAACCAGAATCCGGTCTGTAATTTGCTTGACTGCAGGCGACTCCGTAATCTCGATCTCCTTTTGTTTCTCCAATTCCTGGGCTTGATCAATTGTACTCAACCAGGCTTCTGCAAATTGACGCATTAATGTTCCTCCTTACAAATCAGGCAGCGCCCCCCGGCGGCGGATGCCCCGGAAGCTCCTGCTGGATCCTTCCCGGATTTCCGCCGCGCAGACTAAGGCGCTGCCCGTTGTTATGATTTCAAGTTTATTTCAGGCCTCTTGCATCTGCGTAAGTATTGACTTCCTTCTGTACATATTCCAGAACGGCATCTACGCCTGCTGCTTTCAGTCTGCTGCGATAGTTCTCAATCGCCTTGTCTACATCCGGCACAAGCCCCATCATCAGCGGCTGGCCGAATTGCTGGTACACCTGGTTAACCGCAGCAAGCTGGGCTTTTACAGGCTGGTAGTCCATCAAAATCGGAGAGAAGATGTCTGGTCTGGCAATTGGCTTGTATTCCTCAATGAGAGCATCTTCGCCTTTCCAGCGGTCAGCGGATGGACGGTCATTTTTGTCTGTTCTCCAACCCCAGCTTGCAATACCATAAGCGGTTACCTTTGCCGGATCTTTGCCTGGAGCAGGGGAGACCAGTGCGCCGTTCTCATCAACGACGTAGTTATGGCCTTCCAGACCATAGGTCATCAGCTCATAGTAAGCCTTGTCATTGCGGAGCTTCTCCAGAACCATCAGAGAGCGCTCAGGGTTCGCAGCGTTTTTAGGAATTGCCATTCCGTTGTTAATGCCAAGATTCGGTACAACATAGTTATGGAAGCGGGAGAACGGGAAGTAGCCCATCTCGATTCCTTTGTAGTTTTTGTCAATATCGGCGATAAATCCGGCTGCTCCCGGTGTATTCCGCCAGTAGACGGCACCTGTATTGGTTTTGATAAAGTCACCGGATTCCTGCTTGATGGACAGGGTATTGGAAGGCCAGAAGCCTTTGTCTGCCCAAGTCTTCATCCGTTTAACCCACTCTTCAAATTCTGTTGTAAACGGGTAAGCAATTACATCACGCGGAGTGTCGTAAGATTTTGCGACGATAACGCCGCTGTCCCCACCGATGTTTTTGAAATCATTATAGTTGCGGAAAAGCGTATTCACTTCGTTCCATGCGCTTCCTTTAATTGGCGTTACGTTCTTAACGCTTTTCACAAGCTCCATATACTTCTCAATGGAATCCAGATCCTTGATTTCAGGAGCGTTAATTTCACGTCTCCAGTCTTCACGGTATACGATGCCATCCGGTGTGTATTCCGGATGCGTGCTTGGAATTGCGTAGATTTTGTCATTGATTGTAACGTCCTTCCAGTCATGCTCCGGCACATCCTTAAAGGTCTCAGGCGCGTAGACTGGCAGCAATTCAGTCAGATCGAGGAATGCTCCCTGCTTGGCAAATTTGAAGAAGTCCGCCCAGGATGAAGCGAAGATCATATCAACCTTTTCACCGGAAGTCAGCAACAGGTTGTATTTGGTCTGCCACTCATTCCAGGTTGTAAAGTTCAGTTTGACGGTTGTGTTCAGATCCTTCTCCAGCAGTTTGTTCCATTCTTTGATGACCTCAGGTGTATCTTTGTGAGCATCGCCGACCAGATACCAGTTCAGCTCCACCTTTTTGGAAGTGTCCGGCTTATTGTCTGTTACCGGGGTACTGCCACCAGTGCTTTGTTTGCCACTGCCTCCGCTATTGCCGCCGGCGCAGGCCGCCAGCATCGTTGTCAGCAGGGCTGTGGTGATACATAAGGTCAGCAATTTAAACAACCTGTTCTTCATCGATTTACTCCCCCTGAAATCAATAATATTTTTAAAACTGGCAACCGTTTTCTGTTCAGACAAGCCGGAGCTTAACCTTTTACGGCGCCAATAGTGAGACCTTTGACAAAATAACGCTGAACAAACGGATAGAGGAAGACAATTGGCCCGGTAACGATGATGGCGACAGCCATCTTGAGCGTCTCGGCAGGCGGCTTGAAGTCCGGTCCGAGATTGCCCGCGATATCGGTTTTCAGTACCGCAGCGCTGGCGAGTATCTTGTACAACAGGAACTGCAGCGGGTATTTGGATTCGGTGGTAATAAACATGTTTGCTGCGAACCAGTCGTTCCAGTAAGACAGCCCGAGGAACAGGCCAATTGTTGCCAGGCCGGGTGTGGCCAGCGGCAGAATCAGTTTCAGGTAAATGGTGAACTCCCCGGCGCCGTCAATCTTGGCGGATTCCGTAATGGATTCGGGAATGGATTTCATAAAGTTTTTCATCAGGATGATATTCCATGCGCTCATCAGTCCCGGGATCAGGAGAGCCAGGAAGTTATCCTTCCAATCCAGGTAGTTCACGATCAGGATGTACCATGGAATCAGTCCACCGCTGAACAGCGTCGTGAAATAAATGAAGAAGGCCAGACTGTCACGATATTTGAAATCTTTGCGCGAGAGCACGTAGCCGGCCATTGAGGTCAGGAACAACCCGAGTGCGGTTCCCCCAAGAGTGAGCAGAATCGTAACCCGATAGGCGGTGAAAATCTGCTCCGGATTCTGAAATACCGATTTGTAAGCATCGATCGAGAAGTTTTGCGGAATCAGCTTGAAGCCGTCCCTGATAATATCGTTCTCCGCAGACAAGGAGCCGGAAATGATCAGCCAGAATGGCAGGGCGCACAGCACGGTGAAAATGGTGATGACGATGTAGCCGATAATGTTAAACACGATAGTAGAGCGCTCAGCACGCATGTATAGGGCACCTCCGTAATGAAAAGTTGGGAGCATCCGGCGAGGATAGCCTTTCGATCCTTCAGCCGGTTTTGGCAAGCTGCACAGAAGCATAGCGCTCCAGGCAGCTTCCTAGAACAGCGCGTAATCCTTCTGAACTTTGCGGACAATCCAGTTTACAGTAATAACAAGTGCGAAGCCGAAGAATGATTGATACAGACCGGCTGCTGTACCCATACCGATATCAAAGTTGATTGCAAGTGAGCGGTAGACGTAGGTATCGATGATATCTGTTGTCTCGTACAGCATTCCGTTGTTGCCGACCACTTGCCAGAAGAGGTCGAATTGCCCTTTCAGAATGCCCCCCAGCGCGAGGAGAATCAGCAAAATAAAGGTTGGCTTGAGCATCGGGATCGTAATGTAGCGAATGCGCTTGAAGATGTTGGCTCCATCGATCTTGGCCGCTTCATGGTATTCATCGCTAATGCCCATGATGGCAGCCAGATAAATAACGGTTCCGTATCCAAGGCCTTTCCAGATGTTAAAGAAAATAATGATATATATCCACGGCGTTGTGTTCATATAAAAATCATAGGGTTGGAGCCCCAATTGGCGTAACAACGCATTTACGGCACCAGTTTCAAAGTTGAACAGGTTGTATACGAATGCACCGACAAGTACAAACGAAATGAAGAACGGCAGAAACATGACGGACTGCGTTGTTTTCCTGAACCACTTGCCGACCATCTCGCTCAGGAACACGGCGCAGACGAGCTGCAGAATATTCCCCAGGAAGATGAAAGCCAGATTATAGAGAACGGTGTTTTTAGTGAGTTGAAGCAGAACTCCCGACTCAAACAAGAACTTGAAGTTTTGCATGCCGACGAACGGGCTTCCGAACAAGCCGCCGTCAAAGCTGTAGTTTGTGAAGGCGTAATAGACACCAACCATTGGTATGTAGCTGAATGTAACGAAGAATAGAAGCGTCGGCAAAATCATGAAAAATAAAACCTTGTTTTTACCCAGCTCCTTGAAGAAACCTGACATGAACCCTCACCTCGAATCGCGATTAATGATGTCTGGCCCGCCGTTTCAACAACAACAGGAATTCATGGAATTGATAGCGCATACATATATTATCTGCAGCGTTAGATTCCTGTTGAATAGAAGCGGTGGTGTTGTCTGACAACGAACGTCTCACTCTGGAGCAAGATGGATGCAGATCGCATGTAAGCTTGCCCGAAATTCTAAAGAGAATGAATGAAATTAATGAAATCGATTTCAGGCTACTTAAAGAAATACGTTAAAGCACCACTCCTTTGATAAGATTTTACACCATTTCGTCAGAAAATGAAATCGATTTCCTAGAAATTTATTGAAAAAGCCTTTTCTTTTTAGAAGATTAGGCCTTTAGACATGAGAATAACGACAAATCAAGGAACGTAATGGCTATTGAAATCGATTTTATTTTGAATTATAATTACGCAATAGCCGTTTGTCAAACAAAAATAAAGTAAGGTTGATGAATATATGGATGCGAAAATAATTGACGTTGCGGCTAAAGCCGGCGTCTCGCCAGCCACAGTATCCCGGGTGCTGAACCAGGGCAGCAGTGTCACGGCCAAGACTCGGAGTAAAGTCATGAAAGCCATTGACGAGCTGAATTACCGCCCTAACGCTGCGGCCAAAAATTTGCGTTTGCAAAAATCGCTGTCCATTGGGGTCATCGCCCAAGACATTAATAACGCCTACTTTACCGAGATTATTAAAGGCATCGAAAACATGGCTTATGCGCGAAAGTATAAAGTGTTTATCTGTGATGCTGAAAATCAGGCGGATAAGGAGCGGGATTATTTGTCCTTGCTGATGGACCGTACGATGGATGGGGTCATTATGATTACACCTCAGCTTTCGGATGAAGAAATTTGCGAGGTCGTAGACAAAGGCTATCATATTGCAGTGATTGGCCGGAACGTGGAGCATCCGAAAGTTCCGTGCATTTATACCGATAACGTCAAGTTTTCACGTCAGGTGGTCGAGCATCTGGTGGAGTATGGACATCGTGATATTGTGTTCTTGAGCGGTTACCCTGAGGCAACAGACAGCTACGAACGTCTCGAGGGCTACCTGAAGGCGCTGAAGGACAATCATATCCCGTTCCGGCCGGAGCTTGTGGAGAATGGAGATTTCAATGAAACAGGCGGATATGAAGCGATGGAGCGACTGTTTGCGAAGAAGCTGACCTTTACAGCGGTGTTTGCAGCGAATGATGAAATGGCCCTGGGCGTCTACAGGGCCTGTGAGGAGCGGGGGATCGCCATACCGGGGCAGCTCGCCGTTGTCGGCGTCGATAATAACAGGATCAGCAAATATTTGACGCCGCGCCTAAGTACGGTAAACCAGCCGAAGTATACGATGGGGGCGATTATCGTGGAGAAGCTGATTGACCAGATGAATGAGAATCAATTCGAGGATAAGCGGGTCTTTACCGTTGATTCTGAACTGCTTGTCCGGACTTCCAGTAACTATCACATACAGAAAAAGAAATAAAAACCAGAAAAACACTCTTTATGTTTAAGTGCAGAAAAATGAAAGCGTCCTCTACCGTTGAACGGGGGACGCTTTTGTGTTTTCACACCCTGAATAATCCGTAGCCAGGGAATGGAATGAGAGGTGTTTCATCCTTGACGAGTCCGGTACCCGCTTGCTTGAGCGCGACGTCCACCAGCCATTTGGTGAAGTCAGCCACATTCATCTGTTCCATTTCCTCCAGGCTGAAAAATCCTGCATCATCTACTTCCACGCCGTCCGGTAACGGATCACCAGAGATATATTCCATGGAGAACGCCAAATAGATGTTATGAATGGAGCGCGGAAGATCACGGACAGCAACGATGCTTTGCACACGGGCATTGACGCCCGCCTCTTCCATGACTTCCCGGACAATCGTATCCTCAATTAGCTCTTCTTGCTCAATATAACCGCCGGGGTTGGTCCATTTGCCCTTGCCTGGCTCCTGTGCACGCCGTACCAGCAGCAGCTTCCCATCTTTCATTACAAGCGCCCCAACGCCTACGCTATAGTTGCCCCAATGCACATAGCTGCATGCTGTGCAAGCCAGCCTGACTGCACCGTCTACATCCCGGCTCTTAAGTGCGGCTCCGCACACTAAGCAAAATTTAGCATTCATCGTATTCACCTTATTTTCGAATATAGTTGTCGTTGATGTTCTCATCATAGTCCTCACGGAAGAAATCTTCAACCTCCAAGCTTGTCCCGGTATGAGCTGCTAATTTGTTTCACAATGAAATTAACCGTATACTGGAAGGAAATTGCAACCGGAAATGGGTGAGCTTATGGAGCAGGATATTAACGGGCTGGTCAGCCGTCAGCACAGTTATTTTGCGGAGGGGGAGACCAGGTCGCTGTCGTTTCGGATCGGACAGTTGCGGCGTCTCAAAGAGGCCGTCCAGGGGTATGAGTCAAGAATTATGGAGGCGGTCAGACGGGATTTCAACAAGTCTGAGTACGAGAGTTACCTTTCTGAATACAGTTCGGTCTTAATGGAAATCAACTTGATGCTTCGTCATCTTGCAAAATGGAGCAAGCCGGCCAGAGTACGGACTCCGATGACCCATCTTGGCTCCAGAAGCTATATTTATGCAGAGCCTTACGGTGTGACTTTGATTATCGCGCCCTGGAATTACCCGTTTCAATTGGCTCTGGCTCCGCTGATCGGGGCGGTCGCTGCGGGCAATTGTGCGGTTATCAAGCCCTCAGAGCTGGCGCCGCATACATCACAGACCATAGCGGACATGATCGCAGAATATTTCCCGGATACTTATATTGCAGTTGTTCAGGGGGATGCAGAAGCCAGCACAGCTTTGCTTAAGGAGCGCTTTGATTATATTTTCTATACCGGATCAACGCATGTCGGACGTCTGGTCATGCAGGCGGCAGCAGACCATTTAACGCCTGTAACTTTGGAACTGGGCGGCAAGAGCCCGTGCATTGTCCATCATGATGCCAGGCTTGATGTTGCGGCGATGCGCATAGTATGGGGCAAATTTTTTAATGCCGGCCAGACATGTGTGGCGCCTGATTATCTGTACGTTCACCGCTCTGTAAAGGATGATCTGGTTAACAAGCTAATTCGGGCGATTGAAGAAATGCACGGGGAACGGATTAGCATCGGAGAGTTTACACATATCGTAAATGACAGGCATTTTGAGCGGCTGGAAACTTATCTGGAGGACGGAAAAATTATCTATGGGGGCGGACGCCATAAGGATTCGAGGCTCTTTGAACCGACTCTCCTGGGGGAGGTTAAATGGGAGGATCGCGTTATGAGAGAGGAAATCTTCGGACCTATTTTACCCATTCTGGAGTACGATTCGCTGGAGGAGGCAATGCGTCAGGTTAACAGTAAGTCCAAGCCGCTGGCCTTGTACCTGTTTACGGAATCGCAGGCCGTGCAGGATCGGGTGCTTAGGGAGATTCCGTTTGGCGGCGGCTGTATGAACGATGTGATCTATCATCTGGTAAATCCGCATTTACCCTTTGGCGGGGTCGGCGAGAGCGGCATGGGGGCCTACCACGGGCGCGCCAGCTTTGATCTGTTCAGCCATAAGAAAAGCGTACTCAAGCAGACGACCCGTTTTGACTTCAAATTCCGTTACCCGCATTATAAAAATGCGTTGAAGCTGCTGAAAAAGTTTTACCGCTAAGGGCAAAAGGAGGCTGCTTCATGGCTGAGGCAGAGCTATCGTGAGGAAAAAGAAGGATATCTTTGATTGCATGCCCTTTGCTGTTGCTCCTTATTGCTGAGGATGTCTGATTGTAGGTCATACAGGCAGAGCAAGTTTTCCATCCTGCAGACGGTTCGATATACTTAAATAGACCGATCTCATTCATTAAATTGGAGGCTAGCAAAAGTGACTTACACAGAAATGCTTGGACGTCGGAGTACAATTTTGAAGCGGAATATCGGCAGTATGATCCGGAAACAGAACAAATGCGGCTTGAGCGGACAAGAAAGCAACTTCTATTATTCACTGCTCAGGGAGCTGCACCAGACCGAACAGGAACTGAATGCCGTCCGAAAGGATTCCTGATTGCATGCACCGCCGGCTGCCGCCAGAGAGCGATAGGCAGGGCGGTGTTTTTACATAGAAAACGTAATTTATTCAGAGCTTATGAAATCTAGTGGCGAAGAGGCGCGGGCTCGATATTTTCCTGATAGCGGGTAATGGTCAGCTTGCGTTTGCTATCAAGTGTGGCAAGGAACACATCCTCCGGCAGCAAGCCCTGTTCCTGCAGGTGCTCTACCAGCCAATTCTGCTGCACATGGAGTTTCTCCATGGCTTCCTGCTCGAATTTTCCTTCTAATATGACAGGGTAAGCCATATCCGGTTCACCTGCAGCTAATTGAAGAAGTTCGGGCGTCACCGGTGTTTTGGCCGGATTTTTAAGCACGCTCAGCTTGCCGTTGGATTCCAGAACAGCGAGCGTGACGGCGCTAATATTGAAAATATCGTGTTCCCGCAGCATATGCAAAATGTTATCCACCGAATATTTTTGCTTCCGCAGATTTTCCTCCATCATTTTGCCGTCCTGGATGACGATGACCGGCTCGAATGTAATCCACCGCCCGAAGGTCCGGAAGCGGATGGAGAGTGCTGCGACCAGCTTTTGCAGCAGGCCGATCATGACGATTGCGAAGGCGGTAGGGAGATGCTCAATCTGCGGATTCGCAATATCAGCCCCGATGACAGAACCAAGCGCCAAAATAATCAGAAAATCAAATACAGGCAGCTCCCCGATTGACCTTCTCCCCATAAAAAGTGTAACGCCGAGCAGAAGCGGAAACAAAGTAGCTATACGCATGGTTACAATGCCGAGTTCTTTCCAAAGCTCCATTATATAACCCTGCCCTTTTCTAGTGATGGAATATGGTTAGGTTAACCACTTGCAGGTGAACCGATTCGGAAGCTTGAGCCTTAATAGATGGTCAAGCTCAACTTGCAACAAACTGAATTTTCCCTGCGTATAATGGGTAACAGATCAAGATAGAAGGAGGAGCAGCGATGGTCAGATGGCCCGATGCAAGAAACGGCAGGTGGTGGACGTGGACTGTTTTGTCGGCGCTCATCCAGACAGGATTGCTTTGGGGAATCCGCTTTGGCCTTGCCGGGCAGCCATTTTCCTTGGGGATTGCCTTCAGGCTCATGCTTCTGGGAGTTGTATTGGCGGCGTTTTACGGTCTGTTCGGCTGGCTTGGAGCCAAATGGCTGTGGCTGGGAGGAACAGGAGGAATTGCTGTCGGCCTTGTGTTTATGGCTAAGTTAACAAGCGGTAATTCAGGCTGGGAGGACTTGATCAGTCTGCTGACCTTTCTTTGGCTCGTTGGAGCAGGGTTGCTGGCGGGGCTGATTTTGGAGGCCGTAATGGGCATCATCAGACTTGTAAAAAGAAAATGAATGCTTTGTGCGAGCAACGTACGGCCAGTTTAAATGAACAGTCGTTGTGAAAGCTGCAAGCTTCATGCCGGAATCCTTATTGGAAAAACATCCGGACATGACGGCTGTATTCGCTGAGAGCGATCTTATACTATGAAAAAAGCCCATGATGCGGTAACATCAAGGCTTTCTTCAGACAAAGGCCGACTGGCAACCACGGCGAGATTCATTGGGACTGATAAATCACCGGATGAGAGGCCGCTAACCTGTTCCCGGTGGTTTTAGTGGCGTGAATATCTGGTCGAACCTGCCAGAAAGGTCATCCCGCCCAGCGATTGAAATTCCGGGTCATGCTTGTAACGGGCATTAAAAATCGCGTAGACTTCAATCCCCACCTCGCCCCAATTCCTTGCAGGCTCAGATTTTAGAATCATGCACAGTCTAAGGAAGCGGTCCTTGGGCAGCTTGCCCGCATAGCGTACCAGCAGATGCGGATACATAATGACGTAGCGCTTCATGCGCACCGCCGCTCCAGCTACTCGCGTCAAAATCTGTTCGCCCTGCTCCATACGAAGAATTTGTAATTCATGGACGAGCACATACCGGAATGCTTTTTCTTTGATTAAATCTTTTCGTACCTTGGCCAGCTCCCCGATGTATTCCACCAGATCAGCGCTGAACCTGTGCGTCAGCAACGGCTCCAGCATCAAATCCATATCCTTGCGCAAAATGAATGATTGCAGCAGTAAAATTTGCTCCATCCTCAGCTGGTCCGTCCGGACGAGCATGCCGACCTCGCGCAGCATTTCGTAAGCGAGCGGCTTATCGCCCTCCTTGAATACTTCAATTGCCTCATCGTGGTCGATGCCCAGCCCTTCCACCAACTGTTCCTCGCCCCGTTTGAACAGCCGTGCCAGCTGGTGTCTGTAGCGCGTCTCCGCAAACTTGTTTTGCATGACAATTAACAGCACCATCAGGATCAGGCCTGCCGCTCCCGCAACAGCCCATTCCATATCATTCGTTCCGAGGCCGATGCCGGCACCCCATAACACCAGTGCAAGGAGGCGTTCCAGCCAAGCGGATCTTCCGGTCAAGTAAGCTGCACGTTCTTGGGCCGGGACAAGGGCTGATTTGCCGCATGCGCCGCATTCCTCATCGCCAAGAACAGTAAAATTTCCGCAGCTGCGGCAAATTTTAAGCTTTTCATAAGAATATTGTGTTCTAATATAAGGGGATATCTGAACGGGTATCTTTTTGTTCATTTGTTTTCACGCTCTCGTGTTTGAAGTACCGTCAGGACATGCTGGTCGAGCTTCTCCGGGGAGAGAGCACGTCTGCTGCGGAAATAATAGGCTGCCGCCCTGGAGGCGACAAAAAGAAACAATAGTCCCAGACAAACGTATGTAATCATAGGAAGTTCCTCTCTTGCACAGAAGTGATTTATAATAATCGATCCGTTATACTAACTAGTATATCACCATCCAAGAGGCGATGTTAAATCGCGCAATTTCTAGTGGTATCCTGTCAGTTCTGAGCATCTGTGCCGTGCCGGAATTTGACGCTTTATGTTGTACCATATGGGGGACATATAAAGATTTTGTCATCATGACCTATAAACTATCGTGAAAGAGGAGTTCAGCCATGATTCGAATGAATGACCGGTTTCGACTATTTATCGCAGTGCTTTGCGCCGTAGTGCTCGTAGTATCGGGCAGCTTGCCGGCAGCACGCGCGGCGGCATCCTCACCGCAAATCGATGCTGTGCTGGTGCTTGATGTGAGCCACTCCATGAGCAACAGTGATCCGGGGAGTATTGGCAATGAGGCGATGAAGCTGTTTATTGATATGCTGTCTGCCAAGGGAGACAGGGTCGGTATCGTTGCCTACTCGGAGAGGATCGAACGGGAGAAGGCGCTGCTCGAAATCCGCTCGCCGGAGGACAAGGAGAATCTGAAACAATTTATCGATCAGCTTAACCGAGGCTCTTATACCGATATCGCTGTCGGGGTGAAAGAGGCGGTACAGATTCTGAAGGACGGGGCAGGAACAGGCCGCGAGCCCATGATTGTTTTGATGGCAGACGGCAACAACGAATTCAATCCTCAGTCCGGACGGACGCAGGCTGATTCCGACAAGGATATGGAGCAGGCGCTCAAGGAAGCAGGGGATAACCAGATTCCCGTATATACGATCGGGCTCAATGCGGATGGCAAGCTGAACAAGGATGCGCTCGCTGCGATTTCCGAGAAGACGGGAGCCAAATCATTTTCGACCGATACGGCGGATGATCTGCCGAAAATATTAAGCGAAATTTTTGCCAGCCATATGGAGCTGAATATCGTTCCCGTCAATTCCATCACGGCTAACGGCGCCTTCCAGGATGTGACGGTGTCGGTTCCGAATGCCAATGTGCTGGAGGCCAACATCTCCATTATGTCCTCCAAGCCCGTGGAGACCAGGCTTGTCGACCCATCAGGAGCTGCGGTAGCTGTTCCATCAGATAATGTCCTGCTGTCCAAGTCCAAGAGTTATTCCCTTGTCAAGCTTCTGCATCCGTCAGAAGGAGACTGGAAATTGCAGATTAAAGGGGTCAACCGGGACAAAATCGACATTAATCTCGTCTTTAACTATGATCTGGAATTAGCGATCGATCCGCTCCCTGCAAAAGCCTATAAAAAAGGAGATCAGGTTGACGTCGTTTCATACCTGGTCAGCAGTGGCAAAAAACTGCAAGATTTGGCACAATACAGCAACATGAAGGCTGTCTTGCTCGTCAAAGATTTGGATACAGGAACAACGGAACAATTCGATATGAAAAATACGGGGGAGCAGTTCGAAGGTACATTCAAGCTTGCGCAGGAGCATGATTACGAAATCAGAGTCAAGGCTGAAGAATCAAGCTTTTACCGGGAAACCGCAGCCGTGAAGGTGAGCGCCAAACCGGGCGCCGTCTCAGGGAGCGGGGAGAATAAGCCGTTCTCTCTCGTTCCGGTCCTGCTCAGTGTAGCGGCGCTGATCATTATACTGGCTGCAGCCTACTTCATCAGGCGTTACATGAAGCAGGCCAGCCGCGGATTTGTCGGGCAGCTTGTGGTGGAGATACGGGATGAGAACACGGGCGACAAGTCCTTCCCGCAATACAAGAAGCTGTCTTCCTTCAAAGGAAAGCTTCATCTCCATCAGCTTCTGCAGCTGGCACCTGAGTTGAAAGAGACCGAGAAGGTTCTGTTCCTGCCCGGCACCAATGACCGCATCCGCCTGTTGAACCAGTCAGGCTGTACGATTGAGAGATCGGGACGGGCGCTGGATGCCAGCCGCGGTGTGGAGCTCAAGAGCGGCGACCGGATTACAGTTGCGCTGCAACAGGTTGATAAGACGATTTTTGTAGAATATCTCGTGTAAGAAAGCATAACCGGCTTCAAGTATATAGATTAGCAATGTTCATCAATTAAATTGTTTCGGGAGGCATAGAGGATGAAACCAATCGTCAGAGAGCATATACAGCAATTGGATGTGTCGCTGGGAGGCGGCATTGTCAGCGAAAAAATTCGTGTCGACACGATCGACAATCCGATCCTGATTATCGGGCTTGGCGGCACGGGGATTGATGCGCTGCTGCGTCTGAAATATCAGATTAACCGCCGCTTCAAGCTGCCGGAGGACCCGATTTCCAAGCGTAAGCAGGACAAACCCGGCAACGTGGAGTTTTTGGCCTTTGAGACGAATGAACAGGACCGCAACAAGAAATATAAAGGAATCGGACTTGATCCGATCAACGAATTTGTACTGCTGTCGAACCCGGAGGTTGGAGGACTGCTGCAAAACCGCAGCATATTAGAGCCTTATATTACCGATTGGCTCTCGTCTGAACTGACGATTACGGACGGAATGAACGGGGCGGCAGGTGTCAGACAGGCCGGCCGGCTGCTGCTGTTCACGAAGATCAATCAAGTCGTGCAAAGCATCGACAAGAAGATCAAGGCCCTCTCCGTCGGCACGAACAAGAAGCTGATGGTGTTTCTGCTCACCGGTCTGTCCGGGGGGACGGGAAGCGGCTGCTTCCTCGATATTTCCTATATTGTCCGTGGAATTATTGAACGGGACCATGGATCTGCAGGAATTGACCGTGTGAATATACTCGGCTACTTGTTCACGCCGGATATTAATCTGGCGAACAAGAGCCTCAGCGAACATACCCGCGAATATATCAAGAAAAACGGCTATGCGGCACTCAAGGAACTGGACTACTGGATGAATGTGGACAGCCGCGGCGACCGGTTCAAGCAGCAGTACGGCAGCATTCTGGGCGTGAACTCGCCGCTGCCGCCGTTCAACCTGTGCCATCTGATCTCGGCGACCAATACCGAGGGCAAGCTTCTGGAGAATGCCTATGACTACTGCATGAATGTGACCGCAGAGAATATTACGAATTTTATGGCGAGCGAGGACAAGCAGTCCGGTGAAGAGTTCGCCATTCACGACTATATCAGCAACATCCGCACCAATATTGCACAGATGAACAAGATGTACCCGGCCAATTACGACTACAACATCATTGGGGCGTCCTCGGCAGTGCTGCCGATTGAGGAAATGACAACTTATCTCGCATATAGGCTGTTCAACAAGATGGACAAAATGTTTGTCAAAGCTCCGAGCCAGGACGATGTGGAGAAGTTTGCCCGCAAGATGGGCATTGATCTCGATACGATGGTCAAGACCTTTGAATCCCGCGTGCCGGAGCCGCTGCCCGGCTATGAGAACAGCGAGCGTCTGAGTTATAGCAACGTCATTAAGCTTCAGGTCGTGAATATGGATACGGAGCTGGAGCAGAATTTCCTGGCGCGTGCCCGTGAGGAATATATCAAGGCGAAGAAGCAGCTCCCGGGCGAGATTGTCGGGCAATTCACCGAACAGATTCGCCGCATGTTTCTTCATCCGGAGCAGGGACCGTTCTATGTGTCGCGCCTGCTGTATAGTGAGAAAGGCTTCTGCATTCTGAAAATGCTGCTGTCCTATATTGAGACGCTCAAAGAAAGTATGACGCGCCTGCCGCGCGATATCGAAGCAGCTAGGGAACAGGCCGAAGAGCGGATGGGTGACGCCAAGAGCGCGTTTGTCTCCAAGGAGAAGAAGAAAAACTTCTATATCGAGGCCAAAATCAATGAATACTGGCTCCACGCCGATGTGGAGCGCATGGAGCAGATGATTGAGTTCTACGAAGATCTTCATGAGCTGCTTAACAATGAGAATAACCGGATTTATAAAGTATTTACGGAAATACTCAATGTGCTCAACAGCATTTTTGCCAAGAATGGCGATCTGCTCATTAACAGTGATGAGGAACTGGATCATCGCGGGAACAAATCGTACTACTGGAATCTGGTCAATGTGCCGGATATCTCGGATATGATTACCCGTATGATGGATAAACGGGACGGCGACGATCTGATCCGCGACTTTACCCAGGAATTGCTCAACCGTTCCAACCAGTGGGTGAAGGAGCAGGAGATTGATATTGTCAGCTCCATCTCGGAATTCCTGACGGATAAATTCGGTGATTTGATTACGAAGTCTATGGAAGAATTCCTGGTTTTGAAATACGGCAATGATGAGCCGGTGGAGAAATTCGTCGAGCGTCAAATCGCGAGCAAGCTCGATGACGAAGCAGTTGCTGTGTTCCATCTCAGCAATAGCTCCGGCAATCTGCACTTCCCGTCATGGGGCTTTGTCTCCGTTCCGGTGAAGGCGCCAAGCATCCTGAAGGGAATTCGCAATTACCAGAATAATGCGCTTGGCAAATCCCATTTCACAATCAAGGAAAGTGAAGTGAAGAACCGGATTTTCTGGCTGAATACGAAAAACGGGGTTCCGCTGTTTGTCTATACGCCGCTGAAGGTCTATGAGGAGAGCTATGAGCGGACGATTCTGGACAAAGAGGGCATCGGCCGGCATCTGGTGCAGACCGACAAGGTGAACTGGACGTATCTCCCTTCTCCGATTCCGGAAAAATCCTGGGGCGATACGTATGTGAACCCTCGCGTACAAACCTATAATGCACGGGTGCGCAGCGAATTCGACCGTGCTGCCGGCTTCAAGTCTATTGTCCAGAAGGACGTCGACAATACGACAAGCAGCCGTTACACGGTCCGCTTCAGCAAGCCTTTCAGCCTGACAGACACTTTGGCAGCTTTTGCTCTGCAGTCTTCCACAGGCAAGCCGAATCTGGGCGAGGTGAAGCGCGCACAGCTTGAGCTCCGCAGACTGCTGAGTGAAGGACTGGAGCCGGCGGGAGAGAAGGATATTTTCGGCAGTTTCACCGAGGAGCTGGCGAAAGAGAATCTGATCCGCTCGCCGGAGCTGCTGATCCGTGTCAGGGAAGAGCTGGCCAAGTATGAGCAGATCAGTGCGAAGGCCCAAGAGCTGGAGCAATTGCTGGATGTTCATCAAAATGAGGGCAAGGCGATGGATCAGTTTATCGAGGCGCTCTACACAGGAACAATTTGCAAGAAGGGCGCGCTTTACGTCTATGATCGCGATGAGGAAGAAGAGTCTTGGCCGCCGTTCGCCAATCTTATGAAGAGCAGCAGCTATGTCGAATTTGAGATCTATGAGAGCTTCGGCAAGCTGGAGGACAAATACCGCAGCACGCTGCTGCGCAAATCGGCGCGCCGGGTATCCGATATGACGGCCTCCGAGGATACAGCGCCGCTGCTCGGCAAGCTGGAGGAGCTGTACGGTACCTTCCTGGATGCGCGCGAGCGCCTGGAATATGAACGGATTGAGCTGGCAAACGGGGAGGAAGCCTATCAATTCTACCGGGATATGACCAGCAAACTACATGACATCCTCAGAAAGTTGAGATAGCTATGAACGTATTGCTGGACCGATACGCGGCAGGCTATGCCGCAGACGAACTGAAGCAGAGCGGCCGCGGGGATGACCAGAGCAGCATCCACTATCCGACCGTCTTCCTGTTCATTGGGGATGAGACCGGCGAAGCTATAGAGCCTATCATTCGCTCTAATGAAATGAAATGGGATAACAACGCGGGTGTCGTCTATTTACATGTAGCGGCCCGCTCTATTGATAGTCCTGTTAACGCGAAGATTACACGGGTTGTGCTTGATGATCTGCAGTCTGCCTGGGACAGCCGCCTGACTGTGCGCCGGGAGCTGGGAGAGAGCTTCCATGCAAATCCGAAAATACGGGTCGATCTGAACCGGTCGTTGCGCCAGGTAAACAGCATTATTGCCGATTATGGCAGAATGTACGTGTCGTTTGACCGGTTGCACCTAGCTGTTATTACGAGAGCAGATGATCCGCTGAATGTGCTGGTTCCCGATATTACATTGCTGGCCCAGTCGATTCTCCTGCAATCGTTCAAATCGGTACAGAAGGATCTTTACGTACTCGTTAATGAAAACGAGCAGTCCGACAGCTATGCGCTTGCGGGGGCGACGGGCGTCAGCTTTCTGCGCGAGGTGGAATATATGCAGCAGTTGGAATTTTCCTATTCTGCGCCGCTGCAGGTGACGGGCGACGGGCTCTCCATTCCGGTCACTCATGCTGCTTCCCCGCTCTTTGATCTGGTCTATCTGTTGTCAGACCGCAATGAGAAGGGCATGACGGCCGTCCAAGGCATGCAGGCCAACTATGCGATTATTTGCCTGGTCTTATTGTTGAAGAACCGCAAGCGCAAGGAAGGTGCGGCCGATGAAGGAACGCCCGGCTATAATAATGCTTCCTTCCGCAACAGCATGCTGGCCGATTCAGGCAGACAAGGCCTGGTCTCGGCAGGGCTGGCTTCGGTAACAAGGCCGAATTATGCTATTGCACTGACCGTGCTCTATCATTTTACCCGGCAGCTCATCCGGCGGATGCAGAGCGCGCCGGAGCCTGATGCCAGAGAGAAGCTGGCATTCTTCGGACTTGATCCGGCCTCCATGACAGAGCTGCTGTCTGCGGTAGTTCCGCCCGAAGAACAGGTAGCGGACATGAGCGCCTTGCTTACACGGGGAGGTGTACGCTATGAGCAGATCCGCAAAATGTCGCTGCGGGAAGCCGAGGAGGAATTGTTCGGTGACAGCTGCGAGCGGTTCTTCGCGAAGAACTTCCAGCAGGAAGCCGAGCAGCGGCTGGCAGCACTGAAGACGGGCGAGCTGCTGAGCCGTACGCTTGCCCGCAAGCTTGAGATCAACCCGGGCATTACCTGCTGCCAGATTGCGGACTGGACAAATGACCGGATGACTGAGAACAATCAGATCGGCAGCGTGGTTCAAGCTGTTCACGCAAGGGTGCGGGAACTGTCCGCAGAGCTTGACCAGCTCCGAGGGGAGCTGGAACTGGTCCGGGACACCAGGGCCGAGGACATTAAGTTTCAGAAGCTGCCTCTTATGGACAAACATAATTTACGCGCCTTCCTTAGGGCATTCTTCGATCTTGTCTACCGGAAAAAGCGGGCGGTTTTGCAGTTAGAGGCCGAGCTGGCCGTCTGCCGCCGCTTCTCAGCTGAGCTGGAGCGGGTGCATGAAATCTATCAGCGGCGGGTGCAGCAGCTGCTGGATTTGCAGGAGACGTTCAAGGAGGCCGCGCTTGCCAGCATAGAGCGTACCGATCACTATACCGGACAAAATATTTTTGATTACTATGAACGGGTTACAGAGGATGTCATGAAGGAGCTGGAATCGCGGCGCGGCGCAGGGGTGTTCTTCGAGGAGCGATATGTTGGCAGAATTGAACAGCTGCTGGAAGAAGGAAGCCATACGCTTGCTGAGCGGCTGATGCAGGTCTGCCGGCAGCATCTGCTGACAAGTGCCCCGTTCTCCCGAACCTTCGAGGAAGAGCTGTTGGAGCGGGCGAATGTATCCATTGAATACAGCAACCGCAAAGCGTTGTCCAAGGAGGAATTGTTCAGCCGTCTGCTGCGTACGCTGAATGATAACGCGGGCATTAATATCCGGTTGCTCGATTACACGCATGAGCACCGTTATGAGGAGCGTTATTTATTCGGAGACAGCAGCAGCGAATTCATCCGCTATGCTCTAAAAGCCGGGGAAGCCTCGTCGCTCGCCCATAAACTGGGCTGTGTGCATGAGAACCGCAGCAGCGGCGTGGATAAGCTGCAACTAATGGGCGGCTTCCACATTGAAGATTTGCGGTTCTATCGCAACAACAAGGTATATTACGAGACCTATATTCAAAATGGCGGCCAGTTCCACAGCATGGACACTGAAAAACTGCCGCAGCTTCGCTAATTTTAAATAGAAGGAGGCGTTCTTCATGCAGCGAAAAGTAAATCTGCTTCTGCTTCTGTTTAGTCTGCTGGGCGCAGGTATCGGATTTGCCGCCGGCGAGTTCCTGCTGGCCGCTCTGGAAGACCAAGCGCCCCGATTCGTGACAGCCGGGCTGTACTTCGGTGTCCTTGCCTTATTTATAGGGCTGTTCAGCCTGATTGCAGAGCTCATATCGCCGCGTCTTAGCGGTTCATCCTGGCGGCAGCGTTATACAGACCTGTCATGGAAGCTGCTTGTACCTGCAACACTGGTGCTTCTGTTTGTCGCAGGAGCCCTGCTGCAGGTGCTGTATCAGGTGAATTACGGGGGCATTGAGCCGCCAAAGGATTTGGTGCTGGTCATTGACAACTCCGGGAGCATGACGGAGACGGACACTGGGAATGAACGCTTCACGGCTGCCAAAAAGCTGATCGGCAAAATGGAGGATGATATGCGTGTCTCCATCGTGCTGTTCTCTGATAAGGCGGAGGTGCTTAAACCGTTTGTCAATGTCGGCAACACTGCAGAACGTACAGCGATTGAGTCCGATCTGAATGCTGTGGAGCAGCCGGATGGTGGAACGGACTTTAACCTGGCGCTGGGCAAAGCACTGGATATTATTCATACGAAGGACGATCCGGGAAGGGGGACGGCAGTTATCCTGCTGTCGGACGGATTCAGTGAGACACCGATTGACCAGCAGCTTCAGGAATTGAAGGAGCAGCAGATAAAAGTGCATACAATTGCACTAAGCGTCGGGGATTACAAGAGCTCCGGGTTGCTGGAGCAAATCGCGACAGAGACAGGCGGAAGCTACAATGATGTTACGGAGGCAGGCGAGCTGACGCATGTATTCCAAAACATCTATGATGCACTGGATGACCGGCTGCTTGTGACCTGGAGGCAAGGGCTGACCGGGGACAGTATGCTATACAGCGTACTCCGTATTGCAGCTGTAGTTTTACTGGGAGCTGCTATTGGCTTGTCGCTCGGAATGATCTTTGACAACCGTTATCTTGCACGCAGCTTCGGGATTGGCGGTGCAGCAGGAGGTCTGCTGGCCGGTCTGATACTTGAGAACGGCTTGTCCGGCGGCCCCTTTGCGGACGGTCTTGTCCGGCTTGCCGCAGCCCTGGTGCTGGCTGCAGTGATTGCGCTGTTTACACTGGTGATACCTGTGAAAGAGAACAGCCGGCTGTATCGGAGCGGGGGTAGCGCTGTCCGGACTCCCGTTACGCCAGGCAGAGCAAGAAACAGCCGCAGCAGCGGTTTTTAGAAATATTAAGAAGTTACAAGCTTTCTCTTTATAAATAGCTTCTACCTCTGAGCGTAACGAAGCTTTTACCCGTCAATGGACGGCAAGGCCGTTTACGCTAGATAAGCGGAAAGGCGGATGGACATGCGTTTCATGGAAGCATCGCCTCATACAGCCAGAGTGAGCGGGCTGTCCTGCCAGCAGGAGGACGACCGCTTCACACTCCGCTGGCACTGGCCGTCAGAAATTGATGCGGTGTATATCGGGCGTTCCGCTGTGGACGGCGGACCTGAAGGCGGCAGTCTGAGGCTGTATACGAAGGCTGAATATAAAGCGAATAACGGCTATCCGGGCCGAATGGAGGGCATCGGACGATATATTTATACGGTATATGCCTATCAGGAAGATGAAGAGGGCCCGCTTCTGATTAGCCAGGCGGATAGGGAGAATGAGCTGGCCGTCAGTTCTGGCAAAGCCCGGATTCAATACGAAATCCAGCAGAAGAGCGGCTGGTTCAGGAGCAGCAAGACGATTCAAATTCAGGTGATGACAGAGGTGCCAATCGGCAAGGACGTGCTCTGCTATGTAAAAAAGCAGGGCAGCTATCCTGCGGGTAAAGAGGACGGGGTGCTGTATCCGTTCGTCTCGGATTTTGCGCCGGGAAGAACGGTGCTGCCGCCGTTCGAGATTGGCAAACAGGATTTTGTACGCCTGTTTTTCACAGACGGGCAAAAGTACGGACAACTGTACGAACTGGCTCCAATGTGAGACCTGGGCTGTAGTGAACGGAGGGAAGAACGATGGGAATTATGGACTGGTTTAAAAAGCGGCCACAAGCTGAACAGAGGCCGCTGTTCCACGATATTGTCTGTCCTTATTGCTTTAGCAAATTTTCCCCGGAGGAGGTTGTGTTCCGTGCAACCCATCACAGGGAGGATGATGAGGATTACGCGCTTGGAGAGGATGAGGAACTGAACCGTTACCGGGAGCGGTTTGGGCTTGACAGAGTGCATGACATGGAGGCGGTGCTGCGTCCGCAGAATGTACCGGAGGAGCATCATGTATACTCGGACCATGTGCTTGTTGGCATGACGGACCGCTATGGAGAGCTTACAAGGCGCAGACTGTGCCCAAAATGCCATAACGAACTTCCGGTTACAGCCGGAAAAGTACCAAGCAATATTATTTCAATTATTGGCGCATCCCAAGTGGGCAAATCGGTGTACATGACCTCGCTGATTCATACGCTTCAGCATACTACGGCTGATCATTTCGATGCGGCTTGCATGCCGCTGACTACGGAAATCAGCCGCAAGTTCCGGACGAACTATGAGGAGCCGCTATTTGAACGGGGCGACCTGCTCGCATCCACGCAAAAGGAGAAGATGCAGGAGCCGTTTATCTTCCAGTTCGTATTCCGTGACGAATCGAAGCCGCCGCTGACACTCGTTTTCTTTGATGTCGCCGGTGAAGGCATGGTGGAGCAGGATTATCTTGGGCTGCATGGCCAGCATATTAAAAACTCCTCCGGCATTCTGCTGCTGGTTGATCCGCTGCAGATTCGCTCTATCCGGGAGAAGATCCGGATTCAGCTTGGAGACAAGCCGGGCGAATGGGTATCCCAGTACGATGAGCCGCGTGATGTAGTGCTGACACTGTTTGGCGATTTCATCGCCTATCAGGAGAACAGCAAGACGGATATTCCGACCGCTGTCGTACTGACCAAAAGCGATATGCTCCATATTCTCAAAGACGAGGAAGGCGAGTATATCAAATCCAACAGCAATATTTTCAATAACATGGTGCACCGCAATTATTTCAATCTGACCGAGTTTGAAAATATTGACGGTGAAATCCGCCGCTTCATGGAAAGAGTCGACCGTCCGTTCAAAGGAACGATGGATGTTTATTTCAAGGACACGGCTTATTATGCCGTATCAGCATTGGGCAGCAACCCGATGAATCAGAAGATGCAGACGGTGGTCAGTCCGATCCGCGTTGATGAGCCGTTTATCTGGCTCCTCTACAAGCTGAATTACATTGAAGGGAGACGGGATTGATGAATCATTCGGCTCCCGCTGCCATTCAGCAGCAAATGTATACCCGGGAGCGGCGCGGTGTGTTTCGTTCGACGGAGGGCTACGACACGATAGCCAAATCTGCGGGGCTGGACGGCCAGTTGATCAAGAAGCAGATTCATCCCCTCTGTGTGTATGACACGCCTGCCGTATTAACAGCAAGCGGAGAGAAGAATGAGTCCGCTTATCCGGCAGAGCTTCACCTGCTCCGGCTGGACAACGGTGATCTGTTGCTTGGCCGCAGTGTCTATAAGGCCGCAGATTTTACAGGACTGCGCAGTACGTTCTTTACGCATCATTACGTCATTCCCGGAAGCCGCTGGGACTCCGGAGAAGTCAGCTTCAAGGATATTATTGGGGCATCATTCGCAGAGCAATACGATATAGAACAGGGAGAAGAGCTGCCCGCGCTGGAGTCGCTGCCGCTGCAATCCCCTGATGGGGAGCCTGTTCCGCCGCGAGCGCTCCTGTCCGAGCTGAACCTTGGCGAGCGCCGTTTCGAGCAGTTGCTGTATGCGGCAATGTCTTCGGTCTCCGGGAAGAAGAAAGTCTATATTGCGCTGGACGTGCCGGTCGAGCAGCTCTCTGTGAAAGCGGCACTGCTGCTTGAGCTGTTGTATGCCGGTTTGCCGCCAGCTTTCCGGCGGCAGTTCGGATTCATGACCTATGCCAAGGAGCCCCAAAGTAAAAAGTCCATACATTTGACCTTTGTGGAGCGGGGCAGTCTGCGTCCGGGCGACCGCAATATTGAGAAGGAATTTATATTTGATTTGGAGAATGACCGCATTGCCAATGCAGATATGGATGCCAATAGCCATGCTTTCCTTGACTTTGCCTGGAGCAACCTGGAGCAGCCGGAAAGGATGGCGGTTTTCTTTGAATTTGCAGAGCGCATGTTGTCTGGCATGGAACCAGGGCGTGAGCTGTCCATTAGCAGTTATAATGAACTGTCTATCTTGTTCCAGTTGGAAGGAGGACAGGAGGAGCTCTACGGGCAGCACAAGAGCGGCATTCTGCAAAGCATGCTGAATTATTTGTCATCTCCCTCGGCTCTTATGGGGAAGGTGCGGCTTAATGATTTATATTTGTCCTGTTTTGACCGGGAGTTTGACCGCGTCCGTCAGGGCAGCCTGCCCGAAATCTTTGTTGCGGAGAGCTTCAGAGATTACTATCGTCTGGAAGGCAAGCATAGCGGCAACAAAATTATCGCCTACTTCATTCATGCGCTGAATCATGCGCAAGCACAAGGGGATAAAGAGGCTTTTGAAGCTCTCTACGGGGTGCTGACTGAGGAGCCAGTACTCAGCAAGGCATTTTTCACCAGGGTAATGACGGATGTGCGGCTCTGCAAGCTTTTATTCGGGCCTTATCTCGAAGACCAGCTTCACAAGACAAAGTCGGTGCAGGATGCGTTGGCTCTGGCAGAGCAGTGGTCTGAAGCCTACCCGGTTCTCTATGAGCTTGAACTATTCCACGAACTGGTGCGTACACAGGTTGCGGACAAGCTCCGCCCGGGAGCGCGGCTTTTGGAGACAGCCAGCAAACTTATGGACGAGGTTCGCAAGCGCAAGGAGGCAGGCGGGGTCCTGTCATTCGGTGAACTCAGCCTTCTTGAGGGGGTGGAACTCGCCGCTTACTGCAAGCTGATGAGCGTACTGCAATTGTCCACAGTTACAAGGCAGCAACTGCTTGATGCCCTGTTTCTGAGCTGGCCGGACCAGCTTCGCATATGGAATGCCGAGTTGACTGAAGACGGTCAGAGACTCACCGCAGCCAAGCTGTTGGCGGCTTACCGCTGGGTGACCCAGCCGGGTCCGGGGCCGGAATTGCTCTCCGATTTGCCCGCTGATGCGATAGACGAGGTGCAGGAGCTGGCCCGTCAGATGCTGGCAAGTGAGGCGGATACGGCCTCATTTGAGAGCATTATTCTGGCGTTCTACCGCAGCCCTGAGCTGGAAGCTGTGAATTATGCGGCATTGATTGATTTTCTGCATCAGAATGCGAAGCAAAAAGAGACCATATATACGTTCTTCAGGTGGTCGGAGCAGCATCCTGACTTTATGCGGCCGCGGGGATTTGTGCCTGCTTTCCGGACAGCAGTGATAGCCTACTTCAAGCAGTATGACAGGGAGGCCTTCAAGAAACGTGCGAATATGAAACGGTACTTCTCCAAGGCAGGTCCTGATCTGCAAGAGATTTATAAATACGCCAGGATGGAGCTGTCCTCGCCGATGATGCGCAGGTTCCGCAAAAATCCCAAGCTAACGGTGATCGCTGTAGTTCTGGTTGCCGGAGTTGCCCTTACATCCGGAGGAATCTGGATGGCCGGCGGAGGGGAGCCGGCTGGCGGCAAGGGCGCGGATGTATCCGTCTTGCCGTCTGACTCGCCGGACGTGGGCACTGGCGAAGGCAACGGGGGCGAGGGGACTGCTTCCCAGCCTGCCGTATATGCTGAAGAAGAGCTTGTGGACGGGGTAGGGAACGCTGTTGCGCTTGTCTTTCCATTTGAGGATGCGGCCGTATGTTCAGCCTTCAAGCCGGACCATTTGAAAATTATTTCTTCGACCGGTCCGCAACTTGAGCTAAAAGGGCTAAAGTATACGTCATCCTGCGGCTCGAACACTGAGGAGTCCGGCAGCTCAGGGGAAGTGAAGAATTCAGGCGGCAGCAACGGTACGGATTCCGCGGATTCTTCAGGAAAGTCCGAAACGCAGAATCAACCGGCAGGTGATGGTGATTCTGCCCAGGATGCAGAAAACGGGAATACTTCCCTTTTGAGTAATGCGCCATATAAGGTTACTGTGCAGCTTAATGAGCCGCTTGCGATTCCTTTAGCTAGTGTCATTCAAATCCAAGATAAAGAATATCTTCTTGTTGCGGCTCCTGAATCGGAGAGCAATCAAGACAAATCCTGATATGAGCGCTCTTGACAGCTATTTGGCTGTCAGGGGCGCTTTTTTTGTGCTGCGTGTTGCGTTGTCCATTACTGGACCAAAGTCCAGTTTTTTCTTTCCCCAGAGAATGAGGAGATTGCGGAAGAATTATGCTATTCTTGATGCAGAGAGAACAAGATAACGAAATGGTGTGGATGGCAATGAGAGAAGAATATAATTAAGGGAAGGTAGGGTGTTATGGTTAAAAAAGCGATTATCGGTCCCGTTTTGCTGCTGCTTGGGGTGTACTTATTTCTGCAGCCTGGAGGAACGATGAGCACAGGAAGCATATTTGCTTATTTTTGGCCGACGATATTTGTTATTCCGCTTGGACTATTTTTCCACTGGCTGTATTTTTCCATGACAGGCGGAAAAGGGGTAGGCCTGCTCATCCCTGGAGGAATTCTGTTCACGGCAGGCGTAGTTAGCCAAATTGCGATGCTTACAGGAGCATGGGGCAATCTCTGGCCGGGCTACTTGCTGGCTGTTGCTGTCGGACTGTTCGAATTTTACTGGTTCGGCAGCCGCAATAAATGGATGCTGATCCCGATTAATATTTTGACGGTGCTGTCGGTACTGTTCTTTACGGTGATGTCGATGGGGACGATTTTGAATCAGAAGCTGCTTGGACAACCACTAATTGCCATCGTGCTGATCCTCGCCGGAGCTGTGGTCATGATGTCCAGGAAAAAATCCTTATAACCAGATACCAGGCACATATGAAATAAAAACAGCCCGGCTTGCTCAATGGAACGTTACTTCCAGGGCAGGCCGGGCTGTTTGTTGTTTCAGTGCAGGAACATATCAATCTGTTACAAAATGATCTCAGGTTTCGGATAGTTGACGCCAAACTTATTGACGGTTACACGCTTTATAGCCATCGGATTCGCGGGACGGTCTCTGGAAGCCGTGCTTTGGTTTACAATTTCATCGACCACGTCCATGCCCTCTAAAACCTTGCCGAAGGCCGCATAGTCCTTATCAAGATGAGGGGAATCCGCTACCACGATAAAAAATTGAGAACCGCCTGTATCCGGGGACTCGGTACGGGCCATCGAAAGCACTCCGCGGGTATGCTTCAGATCGTTCTTAAAGCCGTTATTCGTGAACTCCCCCCGGATATCATAGCCCGGCCCGCCTGTTCCGCTCCCTTTCGGATCTCCGCCCTGGACCATGAAGCCCTTAATCACACGGTGGAAGATCGTTCCATCATAGAATCCGCGATCTGCCAGATGAATGAAGTTATTGACGGTGTTCGGTGCAACCTTGGGATAGAGCTCAACGGTGATGGTTTTGCCATTTTCCATTTCAATTGTTGCAACGGGATTTTGGGCTGAGCTGTCTGTCTGGCTTCCCGATGTGTTTGCCTCTCCAGATGGGGGTTGAGGCGCTTCGGTGCGGCTGCCGCAGCCGGTAAGCATTAAAAGCAAAGAAGTCAGAACGAGTGCCAGTATCGTCCAGTTCTTGCGTCGAATCGCCATATTCGTCGTATCCTCCTTTGAAGCTTGTCCAAGGGTTAGTATAGCATAATCTGCCATCTTTCAGCCAATGGCCTTCCCGGAGCGACCCGGTAGAACAGGATGCAAGTAAATAGGGCCCCTACCGTAGTTCATAATGGTAGAGGCCCTGTACTGGTGATGCTGGCTTCGCGTATTGGCGCGGAAATTAGATGAACAGGAAAGGAAGCAAAAATAATGTAGCAATTAAAGCCAGCTCAATACCGAATCCGGAACCAAAGCCGTGGCCTCCAAAACCTCCATAACCTCCGTAACCTCCATAAGGGGAGCCGTATCCGTAAGGATAAGATTTGGTTTTAGCTGTTTTTTGCAGGCCTTTTCTTCTTGAACCGCCCGCAGATTTAGCATGCTTTTGGACAGCGGACAATCTCGGTCCCTCCAGTCCTCCACGCAAATAGAGCTTACCGCCGCGGATACCGTCCAGACTGCCGTACAGGTGTTTTCCGTCGTTGGTGATGATGCAGACATGCTGGCCGATGTGGGGCTGGATTGTTTCTGCACAAACAGGGTGGATTCTGTGCATAGATATCCCTCCTTTTTTAGAATGAACCCGAAAGCAGCTTCAAATGGTTAAAAGATGAAGACAGAGCTTCCTGCTACAGCATACTTAACAGAGGGGCGGCTGGATTGGACGAACACCGGGTAAAGAAAAATTTTATTGCGCAAATTTGCGAACGGCACATATTGTCTTCCGTGCATATAATAGCCGCAGAGGAGGCGGTAAAGCGTGAACTATCACGATTTGTTGGCCCGTCTGGGGGAGGGCAGCGCGCATCCCGGCGGTTTTTTGTCTACCAAACGGCTGCTGGAGCAGCAACAGCTTCCGCAGGGCAGCCGCGTTCTGGAAATCGGCTGCGGCACTGGGAGGACGTCCTGTTATCTGGCCCGCTCCGGCTGTGAAGTTACTGCTGTAGACAGCAATAAAGCCATGATTGAGCAGGCTTCCAAACGGATTGCCAGAGAAGAGGCTGAGGTCAGACTGCTCCATGCAGACGCCTGCAACCTGCCGTTTGAGGATGATACGTTTGATCTGGTCTTTATTGAATCGGTCACGGTCTTTACCGAGGCCGCGGTGGCTTTGAAGGAATACCGGCGGGTACTGAGGCCTGGCGGAAAGCTGCTTGATCGCGAAATGATTCTTACGGGTGCGGATAGCACATTGCTGCGGGGCAGTCTCAAAGCGCTTTATGGCATGAAAACATTGGCCCGTGAGGAGGGGTGGCTCCAGATGTTGGAGCAAGCTGGCTTCCAAAATGCTGCGGCGCTTGATGTAAAAGCGGAAATTCTGGTCACGCTGGATGATGTGGATATGTACCGGGAGGTCGATCCAACTGTCTTCTTTGACGATCAGGCGTTTTATCTGGGGCAGATGAATGCAAGAATACTGGAGCGGTACGGGAAAAAGCTGGGCTCTGCAGTATTCACCGGAACCTCCTGAAGGACCCGGACTGCATGTGGGGTGCGCACGACAAGACAGCCGGCAGATTCAATCTGCCGGCTGTTCGTCCCTTGCTGCTTATGCAATTCAGTTGTTACGTTCCCCGTCAGCTTGTCCGTAGACGCTTCTTGTAAGTATATCCTTCATTTCGCCAGCCTGTGCTTCGTACTCGCGGAAGGAAATTTGCCCTTGCAGCAGCCGGTCATTAAGCAGCTCCATCATCTCACCCAATTGGAGCTGGATAAGTTCATCAGCATTTTTATTATTATTGCGGGCGATTTCAGCCAATGTGAGCCCGTTCTGCAGGGATGTATACACCTCATCGTTAGATCCTGCGCCAAGCGCACTCAGAAAATCATCCTCGCTGGACAGTCTGGCATCTGAGTCGGAGCTGTCCGTCTGGTTCAGAATATCAGTTGCGGCTCCGGCACGTGAGACGTTGTTGCCAGTCAAGCTGCCAATTGTCAGGGCAAAGGCAAGGGTCCCAATCATCACAATTCGTTTCGGATTCATTATAAGTCCTCCGTATTTCAATTCAATATATTTATCAAGGTCGGCATTTGCGCATTGGGTACTGAAATAAAAATAACACATGAACCTTAAATAAACGTTAATCTTTTTTAAAATAATGGCTCAAAACCGAAATCAGTGGTTGACACGGTACGCTGAAGCAACGCTGCGAGAAACTCCGATCGCTGTCG
The DNA here is from genome assembly GCF_000422505.1 of Paenibacillus pinihumi DSM 23905 = JCM 16419. Lineage (GTDB taxonomy): Bacteria > Bacillota > Bacilli > Paenibacillales > Paenibacillaceae > Paenibacillus_D > Paenibacillus_D pinihumi. Next base: position 151,812 of record NZ_AULX01000018.1, read on the forward strand.
TTCCCAGATTTCCTGTATTCCTCTGTAGGTGGTCCAATTGCTGCCGTACTCGCTTTGACCATTACAGGACAAGCTTTTGCCGCAACAGGAACGGCATTTACTGATCTTGCCAATACAGCAGCTAAAGATAAAATTACTTCTTTGCAACAGAGCGGCCTTGTAAAAGGAGTTAGCAGTGATCGATTCAACCCGGATGCTACATTGACCGCAGCAGAGGGAACTCAACTGATTGTGAATGCTCTTCATTTGAATCTGGATCTTATTAATTTCGTAAAAGAGCCGCATGCAACAGACTATTTCAAGAGTGCGGATAATAATGCATGGTATGCACAGGCGTTGATTATTGCTGCCGTTAACGATATCGGCCTGCCAAATGATCTTGACCCAAACAAAATTTGGACGAAAGAAGAGTTCACGCATCAGCTGATTCTGGCAATTGAGAAGCACAGCAATTTGCCAATGATCAAAATCAAGCCAATGGAATTCGCTGACCAGGCTGATCTGAGCATCGCATATGACGGAAATATTCAGCGTGCGCTTGTGCTTGGCATTGCCACACTGGATAAGGATGAGAAGTTTAATCCGCAGAAAAAAATCACCCGTGCGGAAGCTGCGGAACTGATCTACAATGCGGTGGAGTATATTAAAGCGCACCCGGGCGAGGGACAGCCGAAAGAATCCTAGGCCATTAATGTTGTAAATGGTTTATCATATAAATCAACCGGAATAGCGGATGGATGAGATTGCTCATCCTCCGTTTTTTTGTATAAGGATGCTTTTACCGCCGGGAAATGTATTTTTGAAAAAAACAGGATCATGCTATAATTTTACATTATGTTTAAATTTTCATGTCCGCCGCTTCCGGGGCTTCGCACAAGAAGCTTGTCTCCTTGGGGCTGGCCGGACGCTGGTGTGACTGTGCAGTTATAATTAATAAATTCGTAGTTGAACTGCCAAGGTTTGTTCATGAGAACATGGAGGCGAGTTATGGCGTTCTTTCAATATAATCCGGCGCAGCCCAGCCAGGAGAACCCGGAATTGCATTTGTTGTTTTGGGGAAAAGAGGCCTGTGCTCCCGGTCATGCAGTCGGCCCTGGTATACGGGATGTCTATAAGGTGCATTTTATTCATCAGGGGAAGGGGACTGTGCGTATCGGGGATAACGTATGCCAGCTCGGCCCGGGGCAGGCGTTCCTGATTTATCCGCAGATTGTAACGTACTATGAGGCCGACCCCAGCAATCCGTGGACCTATTCCTGGATCGGATTCGATGGCACGGAGATCCCGCAATTGCTGGCACGAACCAGGCTGTTGCCGGAGCAGCCGGTCTTCCCGATGGATCTGCAGATTATGCCCTCGCTAGTGGAGCATATGACAGAATCACTCAGCCATGCAGGGTCGCTTGATCTGAGGCTGTCTGTTTTACTGCAGCAATTTTGGGCGGCATTGATTGACGAGTTCCCGGTATCACCGGATAAAGCCCGGACGGATTTCAAGAAGCAGGACGGCTATATTCATCAAGGACTGGAGTTTCTGCATGCCCATTACAGCGAGCAAGTATCGATTAGCCAGCTTGCGGCTTATATGGGGCTTGACCGCAAATACTTGTCCGTCATCTTCAAGGAAGCAGTCGGAATGCCCCCTCAGCAATATCTGCTCCATTACCGTATGGAACGGGCCTGCAAGCTGTTGCGCAGCAGCAGCTTTTCAATTGGCGAGGTCGCCGGTTCGGTAGGCTACAGGGATGCACTGCTATTCTCCCGAATGTTCAAGAAAGTTGTCGGCCTCTCACCCAGGCAGTACCGGGAGCAAGCGCAGGAAGAAGACATTAATCCATAAAGAACTTCCTTGCTGCTATAGGCATGTCCGCTACTTTTAAGATAAGGTAGTGAAAGGGGCCAGAGCGCCAGGGACTGTCATGATTGCCATGATATCAGCCCTGACGGCTGGCGGCCGGAAATTTAATGATCCGCTTTACGGAAGGGAGATTGAATGGAATGACGTATCAAGCGCAGGATAATCGTTATGACACCATGATATATAATCGCAGCGGCCGAAGCGGCCTGAAGCTGCCCGCCATTTCACTCGGGCTTTGGCATAATTTCGGAGGAATCGATGTATACGAGAATGCTAAAGCCATGGTCCGCAGTGCATTTGATCTGGGGATTACTCATTTTGATATCGCCAATAACTACGGGCCGCCTGCCGGGTCTGCTGAGGAAACCTTCGGCCGCCTGCTGAAGGAAGAGTTGTCCGCCTACCGCGATGAAATGATTATTTCAACCAAGGCAGGCTACTATATGTGGCCGGGGCCTTACGGTGAGTGGGGCTCCAAGAAAAACCTGGTAGCAAGCCTTGATCAGAGTCTGAAGCGGTTGCAGCTCGATTATGTCGACATTTACTACCATCACCGCCCGGACCCGGATACACCGCTTGAAGAGACGATGGGGGCGCTCGATTTGATCGTTCGCCAAGGAAAGGCACTCTATGTCGGCCTGTCCAATTACAGCCCTGAGGATACCCGCCGTGCATCAGCGATTTTGCGCCAGCTCGGTACGCCTTGCCTGATCCACCAGCCTAGCTACTCCATGCTGAACCGCCATGTGGAGCAGGGGCTGCTGGATGTCCTGGAGGAAGAAGGCATCGGCTCCATCGTGTTCTCACCGCTGCAGAAAGGCATTCTGACAGACCGCTACTTGAACGGAATTACTCCAGATTCCCGTGCTGCAGGTCCGAGTGTATTTCTGCGCCCGGAGGAATTGACTGAGCAGACTATGGATAAAGTCCGCCGTCTGAACGATCTGGCTGCCGGGCGCGGACAGAAGCTGTCCCAAATGGCGCTGTGCTGGGTATTGCGCGGAGGCCGTGTAACCTCGGCGCTGATCGGCGCAAGCCGTGTCAGCCAGATTGAGGACGCCGTGGGCGCGCTGGATAATCTGCATTTTACAGATGAAGAATTAAAGCTGATTGAGGATATTCTGGCCTCTTAATGGGGATTAAAGCAATAGAAATACGGAGCTGTCTCGATAGCCGTGGCAAATCATGTCTGGTTTAAATGGCTGCTCTGAAATGAGAAAACGGGGCGAAGCAGGGGTTATCCTGCTTCGTCCCGTTTTGGTTTATGCATGAATTCGCCATCGCCGGTGTGATTATAGTGTTGCCTTTTTGAGACAATACCCGTTGGCATTGAAACAAAGCGCAAAACATGGTATTCTGGCGTAACCGAATCAGACTGTCAGACTGTAATTAAGCTTCCAGCAATCCGGCGTGAATGAGGCCCTTGCGGATACCTTGCTCATCTACGGAGCTTGTCACAAAATCTGCATGTGCCAGCAGTTCGGGATGCGAGTTGCCCATTGCGATGCCGAGTCCTACATAATCGAGCATCTCTTTGTCGTTGAGCCCGTCTCCGAAAGCGACTGCTTCTTCCGGCTTGATTCCAAGCGACTCCAGCAAAAATTGGATACCCAGAGCCTTGGAGCCGTCAGTCGGCAGCACGTCCATCGCGTTTGGATGCCAGCGTACAAAGCGCAGCTCCGGGATGGATTCGATATAGTGATGCTCATCCGCTTCCCCGCAATGCAGGAACACCTGAAATACCTCGGAGTTTTCCCAGAATTCAGGGTCATAGTGCGGACGGTCTACCTTCAGTGAATCAACAGAGGAGATCATGAACGGATGATCCTCCGTATTGGAATAATAAAATGCCTCCCCTTCAAAGACGAGGGAGTGATTATTGCTGGCGGCATGCCGGACAAGCTGTTCCATGCTGGTTCTCGGGATTGCCCGTTTGAATACCGGCTTGCCCTGGAACACGACATAGGCGCCGTTCAGACTGACATAAGAGTCGATACCAAGTTTCTCGGCAATTGGCGTGAAAAAATACGGCGCACGGCCGGTGGAAATGACAGCTTCAATGCCGCGGGCTTTTAGCTCATGTATGGCATCAATGGTATCCTGGGGAATTTGCTTCTCCTCATTAACCAGCGTACCGTCAATATCAAAAAATGCAATCTTGTAGGCCATCTAGTTGTTCCCACTCCTTTAAGCGAATAGCGGTAAGGTTGCTAGTAGTATAATAGCGGAATTCAAAATGTGCAAGCAAAGAGGAGGCGAAATGATGATTCGTCCAGCGGAAATAAAAGACAGCAGGGAAATTGCAGGGTTAATCTATGAAATATGGGAAGGGATGGACTTGTTCATTCTGAAGCTTTACAGCCGGGAGGCCATCCAAGAGGGATTGATTCAGGCGGTGGCAGATCAGGATAATAAATTCAGCCATCAGAACATTCTGGTCGAGGAGCAGGATGGCCGGGTAGCCGGGATGATTGCCATCTATGATGGAGCCAGGGAATTCGTGCTGCATGACCGTCTGATTGCGATATTGCGGCAGTGTTTTCTGCGGGAGCCGTTTGAAGCGGACCAGGAAGCGGATATCGGAGAGCTGTATATAGACGCAGTATGTGTAGACAAGAGTTACCGGGGGCAGGGGCTGGGAACAAAGCTGCTCCAGGCAGCAGAGTCATATGGGGCAGAGAAGGGTTTTGCGGTCATTTCACTGAATGTGGAGCAGGACAATACGGGCGCACGCAGGCTGTATGAAGCACTGGGATACCAGGAAGTAAAGCAGATTATGATCGCGGGCCATCATTACGCCCACATGGTTAAGCCATCTGGCAAAGCAGCCGGCGCATAATACGCCGGCTGCTTTCACCGCTAATGGACATTAAGGCAGCTCGGTGCCTCTGGAGCTGACGTACAGGCTGTACCATTCCTCGCGGCTGAGGGTAATCCGGGCCGCTTCTGCACAGGCGCGGATACGCTCCGGATTGACTGTGCCGATAACCGGCTGGATTTTTGCCGGATGGCGCATCAGCCAGGCCAGCACGATTGCCTCTGCTGTTGTCTCCTTTTGCTTGGCCAGCTCGCCGACAAGGCGGGCGGTCTTCTCGGTAGCCGGGCTTGGATCTTTAGGCAGGCGGCCGGAGAAAATTCCTTGTGCCAGCGGGCCCCAGGATTGAAGCTGGATACCTTCCAACTGGCAGTACTCCAGCGTGCCGTCAGGGAAAATATTCGCTTTTGCAGCCTCCTGATTGACATGGACACCATGATCCAGCCATCCGGTCTTATCCAGACTCATCTCCAGCTGATTGGCAATAATCGGTACATCGGAGCCGCTCTTCAACAGGCGGATCTGGCCTTCGTTCATATTGGATACGCCAAAATGACGCACTTTGCCTTCAGCCTTCAGCTTGCTGAATGCTTCTCCGACCTCTTCAGCCTCCATGAGCGGGTCCGGACGATGCAGAAGAAGGATATCCAAATATTCAACACCCAGTCGCTGCAAGATTCCGTCCACACTATCCAGGATATGCTCTTTTGAAAAATCAAAGCGCTTCGGCGCACCGTTATCTTCAAAGCGGATGCCGCATTTGGATTGGATAATCATTTGCTCCCGCAGGCCGGGACGTTCGGCAAGCACTTGTCCGAATACCTGCTCCGCCTTGCCAAGTGTATAGATATTGGCGTGGTCAAACATGGTGATGCCGCTGGACAAAGCCGCATCTACCGCCTCGTGTGCCTGTTTCAAATGGTCTGCAGTTAAAGGACTGTTATCCCAGCCGCCTCCAAGGCCCATGCATCCAAGCACAAGCTGGCTTGCGTTAAGTCCGTATTGGTTTAAAGGAAGGGTTTTCAAAATTGTTCAGCTCCTCATCCGAAAAATGGAATGATGCACATACCCTTCTATTATACAAGCTTTTGCACCCTTTTCGAAAGGGAATCAAAACGATTTCAAATTAAGGAGGTATGAACCAATGGAATCGAATCGCATCTATGAAGAGGAACAGACCAGGCTCAGAGAGACGTTGGGGGAAATTACACAACAAATAGATGGAATCGGGGGCCGCTATTATGGCGATAACTTCCTCGAGCAGCTTCTGGATGTCAAGCGTGAGGAGGACCGGGTCCGTCTTGGCCTGCTGCAGACAGAGCCTTACTTTGGCAGGCTGGATTTTGTAGAAGAGAAATCAGATCAGTCGCTCCCGCTCTATATCGGCAAGCGCGGGATGGAAGACAGCAGAACCGGAGCACCCTACATCATCGACTGGAGAGCACCTGTAGCAAGCCTGTTCTATACGTTTACAGGCGGGGAAGAGCCGGTTGTCTATGAAGCCCCTGAAGGGCCTGTGGGTGGAGAGGTCCTGCTTAAGCGCAACCTGTCGATCCGCAAGCAATCGCTTGAACGGGTCGTAGACAGTTATGTGCGGGGCGGTGATAATCTGGGTCTGAGTGATGAATTCCTGCTCTACCGCCTAGGGGAGAAGAAGGACAACCGTCTGCGGGATATTGTCTCGACGATCCAGGCGGAACAGGACCGGATAATCCGTGCGCCAAGGCTGGCTGCGTTAATTATTCAGGGGGCGGCAGGTTCCGGGAAAACGACCGTTGCGCTTCATCGCCTCGCTTATTTGTTGTATCAATATCAAGGGCAGGTGCGCCCGGAGCGGATGGTTATTTTTGCTCCCAACGCGATGTTCCTGGACTACATTTCCGGGGTACTGCCAGAGCTTGGTGTTGGTGATGTAAGACAGGCTACCTTTACAGATTGGGTCATGGAGCTTTTGGATAAACCCAAACTGCTGGAGAAGGATGATGCGGAGGGCAAGATGTGGTTTTCGCTTGGCAAGAGCACTGAGGAACAGCTTGATCTCGCGCCGGGACGCCGCAAAGGATCGCTTGCCTTCAAGGACAAGCTGGACCAATTCATTGCCCGCTATGAAGCGGATTACCTCCCCGAGCAGGAGTTTGAGGCCTGGCCGGGCAAGGTGCTGGCTGCTGCTGAAATCACGGCCTGGTTCCGTGTGGAGTATCGCCACTATCCGCTCGCGCCGCGCCGTGAACGGCTGACAGCGAGAATGAACCGATGGCTGGAGATGGCGCTTAATGAAATTGCCGATCCGAAAATCCGCAAGGAGCGCAGCAAGACGGCCAAGCAGCGGATGCGAACCTATGTGAAGCGCCTTGGCGAACTGGATGCTCTAAAGCTGTACAAGCAGTTATTCGATGAACTGGCATCTGAATCTCCAGACCAGGCGAATATGCCGGGTGCTGTTCCTGAAGCTGTCGTGGAACAGACGAGAAAAAATTTGAAGAAATCCATTGTCAGACAGGAAGATCTGGCTCCGCTGGCTTGGCTTCATTTGGCCTTCCACGGCACGCCGGCCCAGAAGTTCGACCATGTCGTGCTGGATGAGGCACAGGATGTGCCGCCGCTGCAAATTGAAGTGCTGAAGGCGTGTATGAACGAAGCGTCGTTTACGATCCTTGGCGACCTGGCGCAAGGCATTCATGCGTATCGGGGCATTCACCGCTGGGAGGAATTCACTTCACTTTTTAGCTCGGAGCGCTGCTCCTATCATGAGCTGCGGCAAAGCTACCGTTCAACCATGGAAATTATTGAGTTCGCCAACACCATTCTGCCCTTTACCGACACGCTTCTCCCGCCGGCACAGCCTGTATTCCGCAGCGGAGAGCCTGTACACGTGCGGCAGCTCGCAGACGGGGAGGACAGGCTGAGCCATATCCGAAATTTCATTGCCGGAAATGAACAGGGCGGCATGGCCACTATCGCTGTCATTACCCGGACGGAAGACGAGAGTGCACAGCTCCATCAAGCCTTGCTGGATCAGGGCGTGGAAGTTAGCCTGATCGCCGAGGGACAGCGCGGATACAGAGGCGGTATCTCGGTGGTTCCAGTGCATTTGACGAAGGGTCTCGAATTCGATGCTGTGCTGCTCCTGGACGTTGATGCCGGACGGTATACGTCTGCGCCGCAGGATGCCAAGCTGCTCTATGTCGGCTGCACCCGCGCTTTACACCGCCTTGAGCTTGTCTATCAGGGCGAGCGGTCACCGTTGGTCCAGAGTGGCAGCCGGGCAGAAGAATAGCCCCGGGGATGATTACATCAATTGATTTTACTTCGGCAGCAGCGCCATCGCTTTTGCAATGATGCTGCTGTTTTTTTGCTCCAGTTGAAACAGCTGCTGGCGCAGGCTCACGATTTGTTGTGACTGGGCGTTCAGTGTGGCCAGGGATCGGCTGATTCCGGTTGTGTCCTTGCTTTTTACACGTTGATTAAAGCTTTTCCACTCTGTGGAGAGGCTTTTTTTCGTTGTGCTGATGGCATTGCGGCTTTGTTTCATCTGAATTTTGACGGCATCGGTCTCACTTAATATTTTGCGGATGGCAGCTGCGGAGCGGGATTTTGCAGTTTTGGCTGCCTTTAGCGCATTGTCCTTCAGCTTAATATCCTGACGGGCAAGCTGGACGGCTAACTGCAAGTCGGAAGCCCGGCTTGCAAGCTTCTTGGCGAGCTCCTTGTCGCCCTTGGTACGGGCGGACTTGGCCTGCTGGTTCAGTGTGCTGTGGAGTGTGAAGAGCGGCTGATAGCGCTGGCGGGTCTGTCTGGCCTGTGTGTCCAGCTTCTCGATTTTTACCCGGTCCAACTCTTTCATACGGGTGCGGACATTATGGATAGCGGACTCATTTTGATTCTGGATGCTTTTGGTTCTGGCTTCCCAATCAGTATCTTGTCTTTGCAGTTGCACCAGCTTGCTGTACTGTTGTTGGATATTGGACTTGGATGGGGTGTCTGCCCCTTCCAATGCCGCGTCCAGCCTTGATTGAACAGATGATCCCAACTGGAGCGAAGCGGCAGACGCAGGCAGCGGACTTGTCCATGTGAGGAGTGGGACCGCCCCGGCAATTATCAGCAGGGGAAGAAATTTTCTCAAAATAGCTTGCTTCATTTTGACCTCCTTTTATGGCGGGCAAACGCAAAAAAAAAGCACCCGTCAAGAGACAAGCGCAAAATATGCGCAGTCTCTTACGGGTGCTTCCGGCGTAAGTCCGTCCATTTGTAATTTTTGTTAATTGTACTATACACATGCCGGGCCGTCAACTCTGACTGGATGCCCTTATTATTTTCGCATAGCCGATTGTCATTCTTCCTGAATCGGTTCATTCCAGTCCATTAGTGCTGTTATGAATTGCTCTGTCAGCCTGGAGTCATATCGCTCCTTGTTGTAGCAGCAATAGATGGAGCGCTGAAAGTCGTTATAAGGAACAGCTTGTCCAAGCAGAACGCCCTGGCGAAACTCCTCCTGTACAGCAAGCTTTGAAATAAAAGCGATATGATTGCCCTGCCGGACCGTCTGTTTGATCGCTTCAATCGAGTCCAGTTCAAGGGTTCGCTCCAACTTGACACGATGCTGCTTCAGCCACCGGTCAGTCATTTCGCGGGTGCTTGAGGTGGAGCCGTGCAGGGCAAAGTTGGATGCGGCAATCCAGCCCGGATCGATCTTCTCCTGCGCAGCCAGATGATGATCCGGCGAATAAATGACCATCAGCTCATCCTTGCACAAGTTTCGGGCCGAGATCGGCGGCAGTACGAATGGCTCGGCGGAAATGATCCCAAGATCAATTTCATGATTCATCAGCTTCTCCTTAATCACAGGGGCCGGCTTTACAGATACGGACAGGCCGATATTCGGATTCATTTCTGCAAATTTGCTCAGCACCCGCGGCAGCAGGTAGGTTGCCGGAACATAGCTTGCTCCGATCGTCAAATGGCCTCGTGTAAGCGTGCCGAACTCGTAGACAATGCGTTCCGCTTCGGATGCCAGCCTGTTAATCAAGGAGGCATAGTGATGCATCGCCTTCCCCGCCTCGGTAAGGAAAATTTTGTCTGTCCGTGTCTCGAACAGCTTGACTCCCATATCCTGCTCCAGGCTTTTCATATGGTACGTGACGGTCGGCTGCTTGAGCCCCAGCTTATTCGCAACGGCTGTAATTTTTTTGTGTTTCTCAATTAACTCCAAAATTTGCAGCTTTAACAGATTCATCTCGGGTCAGCCTCCGTATTTCAGATTCTGTTCCCAAAATACCATAGAAAAATTCGATGAATGTTAAAATAAATCCACTAAAAGATTAATCTTTCATTTACACAACGCAAATAAAAGCCGAACAGTTACCGCCTATACTTAGAACCAAGCTAATGAACAGGCGGTAATAACGATGGGAGAAATTAGAATACGCCGGCTGGAAAAAGCCTTCGGGACTGTCAAGGCGCTCAAGCCGGTTGATTTAACAATCCGCTCCGGCAGTTTTACAACACTGCTTGGACCTTCGGGCTGCGGGAAGACAACGCTGCTGCGCATGCTGGCAGGGCTGGAAGAGCCGGACCAGGGAGAAATTTATGTAAATGGGGAATGCTTCTTCTCCAAAGATAAACGAACGAACAGGCCCGTTCATAAGCGCCATTTTGGCATGGTGTTTCAGGATTTTGCGCTGTGGCCGCATATGACCGTATTTGAAAATGTTGCGTTTGGGCTGCGGGCTGCAAAGCGGAAAACCGGACTCAGGGAAGAAGTGATGCACGCTCTGAAAACGGTAAGGCTGGAGGGAATGGAAAAGCGATACCCCCACCAGCTTTCAGGCGGGCAGCAGCAGCGTGTCGCGTTCGCCAGGGCGATTGCAATCCGTCCAGGGCTCATACTGTTCGATGAACCGCTGAGCGCTCTGGATGCTGTGCTGCGGGACGAGTTGAGAGCGGAGTTGATTCACCTTGTCAAGCAGATGGGCATGACGGCCTTGTATGTGACGCATGACCAGACAGAAGCGATGAGCATGTCAGATGAAGTGGTGGTCATGAAGGAGGGGGAGATCTTGCAGATGGGCACACCGGAACAGATTTATGGCACCCCTGCGCATTCCTTTGTAGCCCGCTTTATCGGCAAATCCAACTGGCTGGAGCCGGATAAGCGCATGCTGCGCCCGGAACACGTGCGATGGAGTGAAAATTCTGCGTCAGATCAGCAATTTACCGCAATCGTCAAACATGCCAGCTACATGGGGGACCGCTACGAACTCGAGCTGGACATTCATCAGGGCTCAGGCTCCTGGATTGCCTACTCCCCAACCCGCCTTGCTGCGGGAGAATATGTACAGGTATATGTATCGAAAGAACATATTCACGAGATTCAAGCTTAAACACCAAATAGGGAGGTTTGAAGAATGAAAATGGCTAAAAAAGGCATCATGCTTGCGTTGACTGTGTGGATGGGAATTGGATTGGCAGGCTGCGGAGCAGCGGGAGCAGGGAATACTCCGAATCCGGGAGATCAAAAAGCGCCTGCCCAGACCAGCCAGTCTAATGCTGCGGCGGACCAGGGACAAGGGCAGGACAAGCTGTTAAGCGGAAGTGTAGTCGTTTATAGTGCAGGGCCGGAAGGACTGGCGAACAAGATCAAAGAGGGCTTCGAGAAGAAAACGGGCGTGAAGGTAGAGATGTTCCAGGGAACGACAGGGAAAATACTGGCACGCATGGAAGCTGAGAAATCCAATCCTGCGGTCGATGTCATTGTGCTGGCCTCGCTCCCTACAATGCAGGCGCTTAGCAGTGACGGCGAGCTTCTGGCTTATCCCGAAGCTGAGAATGCAGACAAACTGATTCCTGAGTGGTCTGATGCCGCTAAAGGCTATTTCAGCTACAGCGCCTCCGCGCTTGGCATTGTATACAATACGAAGCTGGTGCAGGCCCCGCCTGCCTCATGGTCAGATCTGGCCAAGCCGGAGTGGAAAGGACTGGTTAACATTCCCGACCCGTCCCTTTCAGGCTCTGCCCTTGATTTCATGTCAGGCTATTTGAGTGCTGCCGGAGAAGACGGCTGGAAGCTGTTTGAGCAGTACAAGCAAAATGATGTTGCCATGGCTGGAGCAAATCAGGAAGCGCTGGATCCGGTGATCACAGGTGCGAAATCAGTCGTAGCCGCTGGTGTGGACTACATGGCGTATAAAGCCAAATCCCAAGGTGAACCGGTCGATATCGTGTATCCGAAGGAAGGAACGGTTATCAGCCCGCGTCCGGCAGGGATTGTGAATACAAGCAAAAATGTAGACAACGCCAAAGCATTTATCGATTATTTGCTGTCCGACGAGGCACAACAACTGGTTGCAAAGGCGTATCTGATGCCCGGCCGCTCCGATGTAGAGGCCAAGGACCGTGCCAATTACAAGGACATTGAGACTTATAAAGTCGATTGGCAGTGGATGAATGAGCATACGGAAGAGGTTGCGGCACGGTTTACCCAATTGTTCAAATAAATAAAGCGTAAGCGCGATACCGCCCGGTACAGCGTGTACCGGGCAATGACAGGTGGTCTAATAATGCCGTTAAATTCTTTGAAACCATATAACCGGATCGGCATGATGCTGGCTCTGATACTGCTCGGCCTGCTTATTGTACTGCCGCTTCTGTTTATTCTCTGGACAAGCGTAAGCAAGGGTTCGTCCATTGATTTGGGAGCACCGCTGCGCAATATGCTGGAGCATGACCTAAGCCAGGTTCTGTTCAATTCGATCTGGCTTGGACTATGTGTCATTGCAGCAACTACGGTCCTTGCGCTCCCGCTGGCATGGATGATGGCCAAGACGGCTTTAAGACGGCACAAATGGCTGGATATCGTATTATTGATTCCCTTCATGACGCCGCCCTATATCGGTTCAATGGGCTGGATGCTGTTCATGCAGAAAAACGGCTATATGGAGCAGTTTTTCCCGGCTTCCTCTGCGGTGACGCCTGCATTTTTCAGCTTCGGGGGCATGGTGGCGATCATGAGCCTTCACTTGTTTCCCTTCCTCTATTTGCTGCTGCGCAATTCCCTGCTGCAAATTGGCGGAAGTCTGGAAGAAGCTGCGGCGGTGCACGGCGGGGGCTTCTTGTACCGGACAAGACGGATTATTCTGCCGCTATTGCTGTCCGGCTATATGATGGGGGCACTGCTCATTTTCGTTAAAACGATAGCCGAGTTCGGGACACCGGCTACCTTCGGACGCAAAATCGGTTTTTACGTCATGACGAGCGAAATTCACCGTTATATTTCCAGCTGGCCGCTTGATTTCGGCAAAGCGACTTCACTCGCTTCCGTGCTGCTGGCCGCTTGTCTGGTAATGTGGTACATCCAGAGCGTGATCAGCAGCCGTTATTCGTACCGGCTTGTAGGCGGGAAGGGCTCTGGAGCCAGAATGCTGCCGCTTCGGGGCTGGCGCGGGCTGATCTGCTGGCTCTATGTGGGACTGTTGCTGCTGGCTTCGATCGGCATTCCGTATTTTTCCATCATTTCAGCCTCGCTGTTGAAGCTGCGCGGCGAAGGGCTGGCCTGGAGCAATCTGACGCTCAGCCACTACGCTGATCTGCTGGCTCCCGGATCGGAGAGCCTGAGGGCGATCTTGAACAGTCTCGGCCTGGCGGTAGTCGCATCGACAATCGCGGTTGTGCTCGGGACCTGGTTCGCATTAACAGTTGGACGCTCCAGCCGCCCGGGGCAAAAGCTGGTGGATTTGTTCAGTCTGCTGCCCAACACTGTCCCGGGAATCGTCATTGTTGTGGGGCTGATACTGTTCTGGAATGCCAAATGGATGCCAATCCCGCTATACAATACGTACGGCATGGTTGTACTTACGTATGTCATTCTGTTCCTGCCCTATACGGTACAGTATGTGAAATCCAGTTTTAATCAGCTTGATCCGGTACTGCTGCAGGCCGGGCATGTTTTCGGCGGACGCCGGCTGTATGTTCTGCGCAGAATACTGCTGCCGCTGCTCTTGCCCGGCATGCTGGCGGGCTGGATGATGACTTTCACCATATCGAACCGCGAGCTTGTCGGCTCGCTGCTTATTCTGCCGCCATCGATGCAAACCTCGGCTACTTATATCTACGCGCAGTTCGAGCAGGGCGCGGTTTCGATGGGGATGGCTATGGCGGTTGTCTCCGTTGGAGTTACGACAGTCATGCTGGTAATCTTGAATATCTTCAGTTCTAAACAGAAAGTGGAATGATGTTATGGCGTATTTGACGATCTGGGGCGGAGCTGGCGAACACGGCCGCTCCAGTTATTTGTTACAGCATGGAGAGCAGGCGGTACTGCTCGATTGTGGAGGGAAAAAAGAGGACGGCGGCGTGTATCCGCTCATTGATCCGGAAATAGCAGGACGGATTCAGGCCGTATTTCTGTCCCATGCACATGAGGATCATTCGATGGCGCTGCCGCTGCTGTACCAATATGGATATCAAGGGAAAATCTGGGCAACCCGCGCCACAGCACAGCAGTTGCCATCCTATTTTGCGGCATGGGAGCGTTACGCCCGTTCGCATGGACATGAGCTGCCGTATGACCAAGATGCAGCAGCACGGCTGGAGTTCGTATTCTTGGAAGAGCAGGGTACAGCTGGCGAGTGGCTGGAGGTGTTTCCGGGCCTAAAACTCAGATGGGGGAGAAGCGGACATTTGCCTGGCTCAGTCTGGCTTCTGCTGAATTGGGAGGGGCGTCTTATCTACTTCTCAGGTGACTACACTGAAGAGTCCATGGTGCTTGCCGCAGACCGTCCAAAACTGCCGGACGGGGTTGCCGCTGCGGACTTGGCGATTATGGATGCAGCCTACGGGGCAGACCCGGATTCACAGTCTGCCAAGCTGCACAGGCTGCGGCAGGCAACACAAAGCGCTTTGCAGCAGGGCGGCAGCGTGCTCTATCCGGTTCCGGTATATGGAAGAGGCCAGGAACTTATGCTGTGGGCGTATGACACCTTCCCTGATGCGCGCCTTGTCATTGAGGAAACGCTGCTGAAGCCGCTGGAGCAGCTAGCTGTCAAGTCCGAATGGCTTCATAGCGGGACGTCCCGGCGTGTAAAGGCTCTGCTCGCATCCGGGCGTCTCCATTGCATATCGAGCCATCGCGAAAGGGAGGAGGAGATCGCAAACGGCGAGAGTGCGGTAATTTTCACTGCTGACGGCATGATGGAGACGGAAACAGCCAAATGGTACTACGCACAGCTCGCCTCTTCTTCCAGAAATACAATTATACTGACAGGACATCTGGCCCGAGGTTCATTCGGGGACAAGCTGCTTCATCAGCCCTCAGGGATGGCGAAGATCGAGCATGTACAGTTCAAGGTGCATCAAGGAATGCCGGATGTACGCAATATGCTGCGGCAGCTTCCTGTCAAGGCGGCCGTGCTGGCTCATGCATCCCGAACCGCCACGGACCGGCTGATAGATGCGTTGCGGGATGAAGGATTTTGCGGACTGTATTCCCTGACCCCGGGCGAAAGGATTGAATTTTAATCTAAATAAAAGGAATAACAAGACCCCCGTATGCAAATGCCAATACGATTACGATCGCAGGATGCACCTTCCGGATGGACATCAGCCAAAAAGCCACAGCAGCGATGCCAAGCGACTGCCACAGGCCAATGGATTCAAGCGAGCTTGCGCCCATCTGCCAGGTTAAGAGCAGCATCATAATGGCGATTACAGGCTGAACAAGCAGGGTCATTCCTTTCACGACCCCGGAATTCCTGTAGCGTTCCAGTACCTTGAGCAGCATAATCAAGGCAACTGCGGATGGAACAACAGTAGCAATAAGAGCAATAATCAAGCCGCTGATACCATATACATCGTAGCCGATAAATGCGGCGATTTTGGTCGCAATCGGACCGGGCAGCGTATTGCCAAGGGCCAGCAGATTGGAAAACTGCTGGTCAGTTGTCCATTGCTGATGGGTTACAATTTCCTGATACATAAGCGGGATCGATGCCGGTCCGCCCCCATATCCAAGCAAGTTTGATACCAGGAAGCTGATAAGCAGATCTAACCATTCCACGGTGCAGACCCCTTTTCTGTTTCGTTCGTCCGTCCAGCTTTTCGAAGCCGGCGTTTCTTAAGCCAGCCTGCAAGCTTGTAATGGAAGGCTCCGTACAGCAAAAATAGAACAATAACCGCAGCCGGATGGATATCCAGCAATTGCAGCAGACCGAAGGCCAGCAGGAAGAAAATGAAGCCGACGGCCTTGCCTGAGCCTTTGACCGTGCGTTCTCCGAATTCATAGGCCATCATGCCAAGCATGACAGCAATAACCGGTATTACCGCCCCGATCATTCCTTGTATAATGGGAGATTGGCTTAGTACATTAACGACGGACAACAGGGCGATCATGGCAATCGCAGATGGCAGGATATGGGCCAGTATGGCAACAGCTGCGCCCGCTGATTTTTTGAGGCGGTAACCGAGATAAGCAGCGATTTTGGTCGCAATTGGACCGGGCAGTGCATTGGCGAAGGCCAGTATTTCCCCGAACTCTTCGTCGCTCATCCACTTGTAACGGGTGACTGCTTCATGACGGATGAGCGGGATGACCGACGGCCCGCCCCCGTAGCCGAGTATTCCGGTTTTCAGCATGGCCCAGGACAGGTCCAGATAAGGTTTTGCTTTCGGTGTCTCCGGCATAACTACAGCCTCATTCCCATCCGGCTCTTGTACCGGTTAATCAGCACCTGGCATTCGACGCTTGTAATGCCGGGCATTTTATACAGTTTTTCCTTCATAAACTGCTCCATCTCCTGATGATTGATGAACAGCGCATGCATATGGAGCTTGCTTGGACCGGTCATATGATACAGGCTGGTTACGACCTGTTCTTCGGCAAGCAATGCAGCGGCTTCATGAAGATGGGCGGGAGATACCTCTACGTTGAAAAATGCTGAGACATGAATTCCGATCTTCTCGGGATTAATAACAGCCGCAAAGCGCTCAATTACGCCATGCTCCATGAGGGCATTGATTCGAGCCTGCACTGCGACACGCGATAAGCCGACCTCTTTGGCGAGATCGGTGTACGATATTCGTGCGTTTTTATTCAATAATTGAATAATAGAGCGGTCAATGTCATCTATTTGAACATGACTGATGTTTTCTTCCATTTAATGCCCCTCCTATACATATAAATAACAAAGTGCAATTAAAAATATATATTTGGTTTCTATATGATAGAATTATAATCACTATGACTAACCATATCAATGATTAAATTTTGTTTCCCTTTAGAAATTCCATGCCATTTCGCGGTTCATAACGGAAAAATGGCCTGTGTTTAGCAATAGTTTCGTAAATTCATGTCATCATGTATAACATGAATCCTGCGCTCAAAGGACTTGCGCTCTTCATTGCTTTGCTATTGATGTTTCGCATCTGGTACACTGTAAAGGTAGCAATATGCAGTAATTTGCAATGGTGCGGATATGGAGAAGGAGGTGCGATATGATCGTAGCAACGAATACAATACGGATTAAATCGGGTCATGTGGATGAGGTGGCAGAACGGTTCAAAAATCCAAAAGGTGTTCAGCATTCCCCTGGTTTCGTAAAGCTGGAATTGCTCAAGCAATCCGGTGAGGAACATGATGAATTGAAGGTATGCACGACTTGGGAGAGCAAGGAAGCTTTTGATGCATGGGTTAATAGTGACGCCTTCAAACAGGCCCACGCACGCCCAGGCAAAAGTACGGAAGGCTCCGGTGAAGGAAAGCCGGAAGGACACCCGTCTGCAGGCGGACCCGGCTCAGGAATTATGCTGGGGGCAAAATTGAGCATTCATGAGGTTGTTTTTCAGCTCTAATACGCATTTGGAAAGCCGGACTTGATATCCTTCTGAGAAGGGACAGGGGTCCGGCTTTGATTTCGCCAGGGGTAACAGGTCAGCCATACCTCAAGGTCCATTTGTGGCGGCTGCTTCAACTTTGGCCGGTCGTGTTATATTCTTTACAAGGATAACGAGAAGAAGGTGAACAACATGAATCAATGGTTGATGTATATAAACGGAGAATGGGTGCAGGCCCGGTCCGGAGAGAGATACGAGCTGATCAATCCGGCTGACCGTTCGGTTGCAGGCACGGCTCCGCACGGCGGTGCAGAGGACACGGCGCGTGCTATTGAAGCGGCCCAAGCGGCATTCAAGGGCTGGGCCGGTCTCCCGGCCAAGGAAAGGGCAGGCTATCTGAACCGGCTTGCGGATCTGCTGGAGCAGCACAAGGAAGTGCTTGCCGGACTGATAACGTTGGAGATGGGCAAGCCGCTTGCAGAGGCACGGGGCGAGGTAGCCATCTCTGCTGATTATCTGCGCTGGAATGCCGGAGAAGCTGTGCGCAGCTATGGCAAGGTGATCCCGTCGTCGTCTGCGGATAAACGCCTGCTTTCCATCCGCCAGGCTGTTGGTCC
This sequence comes from Paenibacillus pinihumi DSM 23905 = JCM 16419, assembly GCF_000422505.1. Lineage (GTDB taxonomy): Bacteria > Bacillota > Bacilli > Paenibacillales > Paenibacillaceae > Paenibacillus_D > Paenibacillus_D pinihumi. The sequence continues at coordinate 169,923 of NZ_AULX01000018.1, forward strand.
GGTAGCTGCAATTACGCCATGGAATTTCCCGCTGTCCATGGCTGCGCGCAAGATTGGCCCGGCACTTGCAGCCGGCTGCACGATTGTGCTCAAGCCTGCCTTGCAAACGCCCGGAGCCGCGGTCAAATTTTTTGAGTTGGCAGAAGAAGCAGGCATTCCCGCGGGCGTAATGAATCTGGTGACCGGCGATCCGAAAGCGATCGGGGACAAGCTGCTGACCCACCCTGCGATTCGGAAAATTACTTTTACCGGCTCCACGGCAGTTGGCAAGCAGCTTATGAAGTCGGCAGCCGATCAAGTGAAGAAAGTCTCGATGGAGCTTGGCGGACATGCGCCGCTGATTGTATTTGAGGATGCAGATCTGGAGCAGGCCGTTGCAGGAGCCATGAACAGCAAATTCCGCAATGCGGGGCAGACCTGTATTTGCGCCAACCGGATTTATGTTCAGCGCCAGGTTGCGGACAAGTTTATGGAGATGTTCAAGGCAGCAGTGGAGAAGCTTGTAATCGGTGACGGGCGGGCAGAGGAAACAACGATCGGTCCGGTTATTGATGAGAAGGCTCTTCACAAAATCCAGAGTCAGGTTGAGGATGCCGTAAGCAAAGGCGCCCGCATTGTGACAGGGGGCAAGCCAATCGGCAGCTTGCCGGGTAACTTCTTCGAGCCGACAATTTTGCATGGTGTGGATCAAACGATGACGATTTCACAGGAGGAAACCTTTGGGCCGGTTGCGCCAATCTTCCTGTTCGATACGGAGGAAGAAGCCATTAGCCAGGCCAATCATTCGGTCTACGGCTTGGCTGCTTATTTTTACACCAAGGATTTGGGGCGGACAATCCGTGTGTACGAGGCGCTGGAGTACGGGATTATCGGCTGTAATGATGCGGTGCCGACGGCAGTACAGGGTCCCTTCGGCGGTGTGAAGGAGAGCGGTACCGGAAGAGAGGGCGGTCCGGACAGTCTGGCAGACTTTCTGGAGACCAAATTTGTATCGATCCGGATCTGATTCCCTCGTTTATCTTGTCAGACTAATTGTTGAAAAAGCAGGCGCTGCCCGGATCCGGGCAGCGCCTTTTGAATGCGCAGCAGCTATGTCAGCCTGGACAATTATATTCATTTATCCGCAAGGTTTTTTAAGCTATACTTGGTGTAAATAAAGAATTAGAAACAAAATGTAAAAAATATTCGTTTTTGGAAGTGTGTTTCCGATAATATGAAGAGCGGGCAAAGACACCAAAGGGGTACAGAACATGATCAATCGGCTTCATCAATCGGATCGCAGCGTATGCTGCACAGGACACGACCAGCCGGGTTCCCTGTTCAGGGGACGGGCTCTTGCACGATATGCAGGTCACTGTCCGTTGTTGCAATGTTTCAATCGGCTGTCAAAGCAGGTTAATTCTTGTACGGAAAGCGATGGAGACGATGGGTAAAAGCAGCGCAGCCAGAAGGCTGAAAGTAATGGAACAGAGTTATTTGTCCTTATGTGAATTTCTTGCGGATGCTGTGTTTGAGATGAACCGGGAGGGGCGGCTGATTAGGGTCAACCCTGCCTGTTCGTTAATCTCCGGTTATTCCGCGGAAGAACTGCTGCACATGGATGTGCTCAGTCTCTTGGATGAGAAGAGCCGGGAGAAGGCGAAGGTCTATTATCCGCTTGTATTAAAGGGTCATTTCGACCGGCTCGAACTGGTCATGGTGCGCAAGGATGCTGCTAGAATACATATTGAATGCAACATGATACCAGTTGATATTGATGGTCATATCGAATCGTTTTTTGTCATTGTCAAAGATGTAACCGCTCCTCAGATCATGGACGTCCAGTCAGGCGTGGTTCTCAATTCCGACCCGTTGACAGGGCTTCCGAACAGGGAGCAATTTGTGAGGCGGCTGGAGCAGCTGGCCGGCGAAGGGGGCGGTGCCGGACAAGCCGGGAGCTACACCCTGATATACCTGAATGTCGACCGCCTCCAGTTCATCAATGATTCACTGGGCTATGTGCAGGGTGATTTGCTGCTGCAGCATGTAGCAGCTGTGCTTCGGGAACTGCTGACGCCCGGTGGACTTGTTGCCCGGATGAACGGGGACGAATTTGCATTGCTATCCCCGGCATCAGGTGAAGCACAGGCGGCCACGGAGCTTGCGGACAAGGCAGCCTCTATGCTGTCCGCACCATTACAGCTTCTGGGGCTGGAGATCATAGCTTCGGCCAGCATGGGGATTGTACTGCTGAACGGCTCCAGCAGCGTGGAGGCGGGGAATCTCATCGGCAAGGCCGTGATGGCCATGCGGCACGCCAAGAAACACCGCCCGGAGCTGCAATATGCGCTCTATACGGAGGAAATGGATGCCCGGCTGTCCTGCCAGCTCCAACTGGAGAGCGGGCTTCGCAGTGCAATCCTGCTGAACCAGTTTTATCTGCGCTACCAGCCGATCGTGAACGTCTATACCGGGACGATTGAGGCGGTTGAGGCACTGCTCAGATGGGAGCACCCGGAGCTCGGCATCGTCCCGCCGGATACATTTATTCCGATCGCCGAGGAAACCGGAGAAATTATCGCTATTGGAGGCTGGGTGCTGCGTACAGCCTGCCGGCAAATCCGGAGCTGGCATGATGAAGGGCTTATACTGCGTATTGCCGTCAATGTGTCGCTGCTCCAGTTGCGGGAACCGGATTTTCCGCTGTTTGTGAAGCGTGTGCTGGATGAAGCGGGACTGGAACCCAAATGGCTGGATATTGAAATCACGGAAAGTGTGCTGATTGAGGATCAGGAGCAAATGAAGGCACGGCTTGCCGAGCTAAGGTCGATTGGGGTCCATGTTGCGATTGATGATTTTGGAACGGGCTATACCTCCTTGAACTATTTAAAGAATTTCCCGATTGATTATTTGAAGATTGACCGCTCATTTATTCGTGATATCAATAACGATGCGAACAACAATATTATTTTGGCTTCCTTAATAGAGCTTGCACATCATTTGAAAATCCAGGTTATAGGGGAGGGAATTGAGACACAGGAGCAAATTGAGTTTTTGCGTTCCAAGGGCTGTGACGAAGGACAGGGCTATCTGGTCAGCGCGGCTGTCGATGCAGATGAAATATGGAGGCTCTGCTCAAGGTTGCGTCCATAGCACATTGTTGGGAAGTCATCTCATTGAACGTTTTGGCAGGAAAAGCAGGGTTGCATAACTTGGCTGCGGTAGGGAAATGATGTCCATGTGGCATTTTTTACGCAGAAAGGGGCGGGCCTGTTGACTGTTGAACGTATCATTATCATTTCAGCCTGGGTCATTAGCCTGATTGCATTGTTCGTTTTGAAGAGGCTGTCGTGGCGGGAAAAATTCCTTCTGTTCATTGCCGTGCAGTTTTTCACCTGGTCGCTCGGCTTAATTTATGTAGAGTTTGATCTGATTGATTACCCGGTGCGCGATTTTTCGATTGCCACTTCGGTTAACTTTACGTTCCACTACGTTTTGTTTCCGGCGATCGGTGTTTATTTTGCAGCTTTCTATCCTGCCCGCCGTTCGCTCATCAGGCGTCTAGGCTATAATCTGGCTTTTGCCGCCGCTTTTGTGGCCGGTTTTCTGTTGTGCGAAAAGTATACAGAGCTGATGAGCTTCAAACCCTTATTTATTTTCATCCTGATTATGAGCGTCTGGACAAGCTTTAATAGTGTCAATCATTATTATGACTGGTTTTTCCGTAAGCAAAGATTGCAAGGGGATGCTTTCCGATGAAGCTGACCCTGGAGCAAATTATTTTGGCCGGTGTTTATGTTGTGACACTCGCTTCACTGTTCTGGGTACCCCGAAGAAAGGCGAGAGAGGCGCAATTTATTTTTTTGTGCCAGGGCTTGATCACCTGGATTCTGGGGCTGGTTGCAGTTGAGTTCGGCTGGATCGAATATCCCGCCCGCGAATTGCAGGAAGCGACACACAGCAGCTTTGTTTTTGAATTTCTGGTTTTCCCGGTCCTTTCCATATTTTTCTCACTTTATTTCCCGACAGGCGAAAGCCTGCTCAGAAGAACACTGTACACTGTCGCATTTGGAGGCGGAATTTGTATTCCTGAGGTAATCTTGGAGAACTATACCCAACTGGTTAAATATCATGAGTGGCGATGGTACTGGACCTTTTTCAGTGTGATGGGGACGTTGTACTTGTGCAGGGGACTCTATCTCTGGTTTTTCAAGGTGAAGACTGTCCGCTCCAGCCGCATGTGACTGTATAAAAGCCAAGAAAGCAGCCGAGCGGCTGCTTTCTTGGCTTTTAAGAGGGAAGAACAGTTCCTCTACGGCTTCTCGAGCAGCCGACCGATGAATTCGTACGATTGGTCCTTGCGCTCTGTGTCGGCACGAATGCCAACTATATATTCATCCGATTTTGGAGGCATGTCCACAAGCTTGCTGCGGGAAACATCAATGCCATAAACGTGATCCTCAGTGTCTTCATTCGTCCGGGAGGTCATAAGCTGATCAGGCTGCAGCTGTTCCTTCCACGGTCCTTTCACCTTTTCATCCAATGGTATGAGGAGCCCTTGCGCAGCGAGCTGAGTGAATGTGTTTTTATCAAACACATAGACATCGGCCCGTTCCGTAATAATATTCAGCATCGCCTTTTGGATGCTGGCCATGTCCATTTCACTGCGCGTCTCCTTTGGCACATAGGTCAGGTCGGCCTTAATGCGCTTCCAGTCGGGAAACAGGGCCAGCAGTTGTTCCTCGGCCAGTTTCATATCATTATTTTGGTCTGCAAGAAAAAATTGTCCGTGATACATGACATGCACATCAATCGGCGGCAGCTTGGCCAGCTCGGCTTTCTCCGCCTGATTATCCATATAGCTTTTCACTCCATAACCAATCAATACAAGCAGTATTAGGGCACCCAGCAAATGAAACTTGTAATAGTGGAAGAAATGGTCGGTTTTCTCGGCCGCACCGGCCATTTTTTTATACTTTCCGTACTTATTGGCGGTCATTTCGTCCAGAACTTGCTGATTATCCGCATTCAATATGAATTTGTAGGCACGATTAATCTTTTCAAAGTTAAAGTCAGATTCATTTTCTTCATTTTCTTCTCTCATCTCGCGTGCTTTGGCTTGGCGGATAAGAGTCATATAGCGTTTTTCTACTTCTTCTTTGGAAGCGTCTTCGGAAAGTCCGAGAGTTTCATACGCTTGCTTTAAATTTTCCAACGTGCTTCACCTCGCAACTAGATAGCATACCTTATAGTATACGTGTCTTTTTACGGTGAGTAAACCTTTCCAAGCCTCGCCGGAGCAGGGATATCGGCCTCACGTAACGAATAATAGTAAAGGAGGAACGAGAAAGGACGAAATTTGAGGCTGTAGGAGGATGTAGAATGAAAACCATTACCGTTCAAGAGCTTGCAGACAGGTTTTCATTGGAAGTACTGGCAGGCTGCAATCACATGCACCGTACGATTGGAAAATCGCGTACTTACCGGCCGGGGCTTGAATTTGTAGGCTACTTTGATTTTTTCCCGCAAGAGCATGTGCAGGTGCTTGGGAAGAAAGAGATTACTTACTTGCATAAACTGGATTTGGATGAAAGGAAGCAGCGGATCGGAAATATCGTAAAGTACCATCCTCCATGTTTTATTGTAACAGCCAATCAGGAAGGCCTTACCTATCTCACGAAGTATTGTGAGGAAGAGCAGATTCCGCTTCTGCGGACTGGGGCGACAACGACCGAATTCATGGGCAGACTGGATGCTTATCTGACGAAGACGCTGGCACCACAGATTGCGATTCACGGCGTATGTCTAAATGTGTCGGGGATTGGCATTATATTGCGTGGTAAATCCGGGGTAGGGAAGAGCGAGACTGCGCACACGCTGATCCGCCGCGGCCATCGTCTTGTTGCAGATGATATTGTGGTGCTGAAAAAGCTGAGTCCGCAGACGCTTTTGGGTACGCATGACGAGAATACCAAGGAACTGCTGGCACTGCGAAGCATCGGACTGATTAATGTGTCCCGGCTCTACGGGCGCAAGGCTTTTCAGGAAGAGACGCGTATCGTGCTCGACATCGAGCTGACCAAGTGGCAGGAGAATGCGCTGAATAATGAGCTGGAACTGGAGCAGAAATATACAGAGTATATGGATGTCAAAATTCCGCATATTGAAATTCAGCTTCAGCCGGGGCGCGATGTCGCCGGATTGATTGAAGCTGCGGCAAACAGCTGGTATTTAAGGCAGCAGGGTTACAGCGCTGCAGAGGATTTTATGAAACGGCTGAAAATGGATTAATTTTAAAAATTGGTACTATTTCCAGAACGTTCGGGATACAATAAAATAACGGCTTCAAATGGCCCCTGCTTGTGAAAAAGGTTCAGGACTTGGCTGGGAGACCGCAGCATAAGGAGGGATCGATATCTATTATTCGAAAAAAAATGTAGAGCCGACGCCCGAGGAACAAACTGCAATCTGGACATGCAGTAATGACAGCTGCAGCTGTTGGATGAGAAATGATTTTTCGTTCGACACAGAGCCTCTATGTCCCATCTGCAAATCGGAGATGAGCCAAGGGACTAAATTGCTGCCTGTATTAAAAAGCTGATTGATGAACCGGGACGGACAGTCCCGTGCTTCCATGAAAGCTGAAGCAATAGGATACAAAAAACGGTCCCTCAAGGGACCGTTTTTTGTATCCGGGCTTAACTGTGCTGCACACCAGTTGCCTCGTGATTAGTTCTCACTGAAAGGAGATCAGCCTTCTTGCAGCAGCCTTTTCATATATTGCACATAATTATTCAGCATCGGGATGGAAGCGAATTGTCCGCTGAAATCCTCCAGACCCAGATACCCTTCGTAATGAACTGCACGCAAGTCCTCAACGATTTGTCTAAGCGGGACGATCCCGTCGATTAATCCGACCCATTTGCTTCCCCAAATACTTTCACCTGCTGAACCCGGCTCATCTTGCTTGAACCAGCCTGCGTTCTTGATATGGACATGGGCCAGATAAGGGCCGAGCAGTTCCATTCCCATCCGGTAATTCTCGAAGCCTTCGTGCACCATATTGCCTGGATCGTATAGAACGCCGATCCAATCCGGGTCCAGCCCTTCAACCAGCCGGTAAGCGGCAGAGGCGCTTGGGGAGATGGTCACGTGGTGGGTCTCGATAACGCCCTTGACTCCATATTGCTTGCAGAGCGACTCAGCTGCCTTCAAATATTCCCGTTCCTTCTGGAACAGGCTGTTAAAGCTCTCCGTCCGGTTGTAGCCGGGCACACCGAGACGAATGATGGATGCGCCGAGATAGCTTGCAGCCTGCAGCACCTTCTCTGTGGCCTCCAGATCGCCAGCCGTCAGGTAAGGGGTCACGCTGACATTCTCAAGCCCAGACGCTGCGGAAGCCTGCTTGAAGCGTGCCCAGCCGCTCTCATCCTCAAATGGGGAGAGCGAGCAGAGGTTGTTCCGCCAGAAGGAGGGAGATTCGTCCTTAGCTTCCTCGGGAATTTCCTTGAAGCGCCACTCAATGCCGTCCAACCCGGCTTCCTTGGCGGCAGCAGCAAGCTGCTCCGGGGTCAAATCCGGAGTTGCCACAGTAAATACAGATAGCTTCATGATTGTCCTCCTGTTCTGTTTTGCTTGGAAACGTTATTCCACACGAACCGCTTGCTGCTGGGCAAGCAGACACAGCTCTGCGGCCTTGAATATATGAGCCTGGGTCATGGCGCGTTCCGTTCTCTCCAGGCAGTCCAGAACCAGCTCCCCGAAGAAAGGGTAGCCGACCTTGCCTTCCAGCTCGATATGCTGTTCGCCGTCCGCGTTAACAAGATACAGATGATTGCCCTGCTTGCTGCGCGCAATATCCACATACTTGCGCAATTCAATATATCCATTCGTGCCCAGCAGCAGCGTACGTCCATCTCCCCAGGTGGATAGCCCGGACGGAGTCAGCCAGTCGACACGAAAATATTGGGTAGCACCGTTGCCGCCGACCAGCGTCGCATCGCCGAAATCCTCCAGCTCCGGGTATTTCTTGTTGTGGTAGTTGGCGACTTTGCTGCTCACTACGCGGGCGTCTGTATTGCCGGTGTAATAGAGGAACTGCTCAATCTGGTGACTCCCGATATCGCACAGGATACCCCCGTATTTCTCATGCCGGAAGAACCAGTCCGGCCTGGAGGGGGCATTGAGCCTGTGGGGACCAAGGCCGATTACTTGAACGACGCGGCCGATCGCACCCTCGGCGATGAGCTGTCCTGCAAATACAGCGCTCTCCACATGCAGCCGTTCGCTAAAATAAACGGTATATTTTCTTCCCGTCTCAGCGGCGGCGGCTTTCGCTTCTTCAAGCTGCTCCAGAGTCGTGAACGGTGTTTTGTCTGTGAAGTAGTCCTTGCCGTGGCGCATGACTTTGACGCCTAACGGTCCACGCTCGCAAGGGACCGCCGCGGCCGCGACAAGGCGGATGTCCGGGTCCTGCAAAATCTCCTGCTCGGACGAGACGGCCGTAACCCCCGGATACTGGCGGCAAAATGCCGCCACCTTCTCCGGGTCCGGGTCGTATACGAACTTCAGCGTGGCTCCTGCTTCAATGAGGCCGTTGCACATCCCGTAGATGTGCCCATGTTCAAGGGCCATGGCCGCAAAGGTGAACTGTCCCGGCTCTACAACCGGGCGTGGCTTGCCCTTGGGGGCGTAATTCATCCCATCCTGCTTGCTCATTTCGAAGCTTCCTCCTTGCTAGTGTGTGCCTTTGACATTAAGTGTCTGGTATTCGTCTGTCTGCTTATTGGATTTGGAAGCGCGAATCTGCTCTTGCAGTTTCTCATAGAACAAATCTTCATTGATCGGGAGATCGACCCAGTCATCGGTCCAGGTAGAGAGCAGCATGGCATTGGACAAGGTCAGTCCGCGGATGCCTTCCTCGCCCGGCGCGAGCAGAGGCGTGCCTTTCAATATGGCATTGGTCCAGTCCTTGGTAATCCCCTTATGCTCTTCACCGTGTCCGTCGATCGGAATCTCGCATTTCCAGCATTCCGGCTGGCCGAAGCCGCCCGCAAAGCTGCGGTTGAATTCCGTCTCGGACACTCTTGTCCGCCAAAAAGTCATTTTTCCGTCTTCAATTACAATTTTGCCGCGGTCCCCGGACAGCTCAAAGCGGTTCGTGCCTGGAGCTTCAAAGGTGGAGGTAACGAACAGGCCGGAGGCACCGTTCTCATATTCCACATAAGCGGTCACATCATTCTCAACCTCGATATCCCGGTGCTTGCCGAAGGAGCAGAATGCCCGCACCCGCTTCGGCATCATGCCGGTCGTCCACTGCCACAGATCCAGTTGGTGAGGGTCCTGATTGATCAGCACACCGCCGCCTTCTCCTGCCCAGGTAGCGCGCCAGCCGCCGGAATTGTAATAGCTTTGGGTTCGGTACCAGTTCGTAATAATCCAGTTCGTGCGGCGGATTTCCCCGAGCTCGCCGGAGCTGATCAGGTCTTTGAGCTTCCGGTACAACGGATTGGTGCGCTGGTTGTACATAATTCCGAATACTTTGCCGCTGGCTGCGGCAGCTTCATTCATCAGTCTCACTTGCTTTGTATAGACACCGGCCGGCTTTTCAATCAGTACATGAAGTCCTGCCTGGAACGCTTCGATTGCCTGCTCCGGATGATTATAATGAGGAGTGCAAATAATGACGCCGTCTACGAGCCCGGAGCGGAGCAATTCGCCATAATCAGCAAAACGGGCCACATCGCTGCCAAGTTCTTCTTCGGCCCACTGAAGTTGTTCCGGTCTGGGATCTGAAACCGCTGTCAAAACTGCGCCTGATACTTCGCCTTTGATCAAATAGCGGGCGTGTCCGCTACCCATATTGCCGAGCCCGATAATTCCGATTCTGAGCTTGCTCATCGTTTGTATGCACATCCTTTGTCATATGATGACCCCATTGTAGCATGCGGCGGGGGCCTTCACTTTACCGGCATTGTCTGAACAAGGGGCTTCATTTAACTGTGGTTGCCAAATGTTCGCGGCGGCTGGCCTGATAATATAAAAGAACCCTGGTCATCCGTATGTTTCATACGAATGACCAGGGTTCTCCCGGCTTCCAGGTTGTTTGGCTGCGGACACAGACGCGGCCCGCCATATGCGGCGAGCCATCCGTCTGTATTGCTACTGCTTGTGCTTGAGCAGTTCTCTGATCATGGCCTGTTTTCTTTTCGTGACCGGAATCGTCTTGCCGTCCCCAAGTTCAGAGCCGAAGTAGAGAAGATCATTCTCAATAGCGCTGATTTTTCCCAGATTCACATAGCAATCCGACTTCACTTGCACAAAGCAGGCTTTGGCAATCATAGATTTGAGCTGCTCCGCAGACATCCTCTTTTTAATATTGTAATTTCTGCCGTGGAAGCTGACCATGCCCAGTGAGCCGACTTTGAAAAAAAGAATGTCCGTCTCAACCTCAAAGTTTTCATACACGTTTTTGGTTTCCAACGCTACACTCATCCTTTTCAAGCTCCCCCCATTAGAGATTCGCGACTTTTATGTTAGCGCTTACAAATTATATCATACACCAGCTTGGCTTGAAAAGCTCTTTTTCGAAAATTAACATGCAGCCTGTTCGCATCCGGGTATTGTAAGATGGTATTATAATTGAATAGTGAAACAGTGGGAACGGGGGATAACGGTGGCAAGATGGCAGCGTTGGTATGGCTACGGAATGGCGGCAGCAATCCTGCTGTGCATAACGGGAGAATTGATCTGGATACCTGATGTATTCCATTGGGGAGGCATATACTGGCTTGATATGCTCAATTGGCTCGTCTTCTTGCTGCTCATTCCGCCGCTGTTATGGGCGGCAGGAGCTGCTGCGGGGCTGCGCTGGCAGCTTCAGCAGGAGAATGCGGCCGGAGGAGCAGAGCGTACACGCCGCAAATGGAGGAGAAGGACCGGCATCATCCGCAAAGGGGCGATTCTGATCCTTTCCACGGTTTGTATCCTGATCTTATTGTATATGGGCATCAGGCGGGAGCTGTCGGTCATGTTTCTGATTGTTTTGGCCGGGTTAATGATATTCGTATGGCTTGGAGCAGTCTGGGATGTTATGTGCTATGAAATTCGCACGCGGGGAGCAAAATTCCCGTGGCGCGGGCTGACGCTATTCACAGTATCAGCGGCGCTGCTATGCGGTTTGTTCTGGCCGACTGCAGCTCTTGTGACCTATCCGGGGTTAACCATTAATATGAACCGTTATGTGCATGTGGAGGGCGGCCAGCCGAAAGGGGAAATTATGGGTCTGCTCGTCTTTGACCGTCCGGCGTTTCCCGCCGATTACCTGTATGCGAAGCTGTTTCCGGGCTACCAATTCCGTCCGCTGGAGTCGCTAGGGATGTCGATAGGTGAATATGAGAGCCTCGTAAGGGACCTGAAGACAGAGGCTGATCAACTCGGCAGCGCCATCGCATTCCATGAAGCAGGTATAGGGAAAGGGATTGTGAAGAACGGGGCCAAGGTATTACTGGTCGACACTTCCGGTCCTGCTTCCGGCAAGCTCCATCCAGGGGATGTCATCATAAGTGTGAACGATTCTCCGGTAACCTCGATGGACGGGCTGAAAGAACAGATGGCAAAGGTAGTACCAGGGGAGGCTGTCAGGATCGTGATTTTGCGGGAGGAAGAGAAATTGCCGCTGCAGCTCTATACGATTCGGGATGCGGATGATCCGCAAAAGGCAATCATGGGCATTCAGGCCATGGATAATCTTCATCTGGATCTGCCGCTGCAGGTCACCTTCAATGCTTATTTTGCCCATGAGGGCGGGCCGTCGCACGGGGCTGCGCTTGCGCTGACGCTGATCGATCAGCTGACACCCGGAGGAATCACCAACGGGCATCGCGTAGCTGTGACGGGGACAATTGAGGCTGACGGCGCCATTGGGCGCATCGGAGGCATTCAACAGAAGGCGTTCACCGCGGAGCGGGCTGGAGCGGATGTTTTCTTCGTTCCGGCCGGACAAGAGAATGATGCCCGCAAGGGGGCGCAGAAGCTCGAAATTGTCCCTGTGCGGACACTCGATGAAATAATCAGTTGGCTGCGTAAACGGACCGTATAAAGTGAAACAGGATGTAAAAGCTGCGGCAATGCGGTTATTCCGTCTGTTAGTTAAAATGGAGGCGTTTCCCCGGCTTTGACTTTCAAATGTCCGGGCAGCATAATTAATTTTATTTGAAACTTCGGATAACAGGCAGACGAATGAAGCGAATTCGTCTGTTTCGCTGTGAAAGGGAGGAAGCTGATGATGTCGCTGTCGAAGGCATTTCAGGGTTTACGGACGAAGCCGTTTGGATTTTTCACTGTATTGCTGCTTTTGAAGAGCTATCTGGCTTATGTGTCCATTTTCGGAACTGAATTATCTCTGGCGCCTTTATTGACGGAGATTCCATTCATCTGGCTGATCTTTTGCCTGATTGAGTGGTTTGCTTCCAAAAGAAAGCTGTTCTATTACTTTCTGACTAATCTTCTGGTGACAGTGATCTTTTTTGCAGCGATTATGTATTATCAATATTACGGGGTTATTGTAGACTATCATGCCCTGGAGCAGGTCAATCAGGTGACAGCTGTCAAGAACAGCGTATTTTCTTTGATTAAACCTTACTATTTGCTCATTTTTACTGATATTGTGGTTTTGGCCTTTTTCTATTTGAGAGGGAGAAAGAAACTGGAATGGAAGCTGCCTTCCTCGGGAAAAGAACGCAGAAGGTATGTGACCGCGCTGTTCGTTGTTTCGCTCGTAATGTGCTTTGTAAATATATTTCCTAACCGCGCCAGCATGAACGAGCTGAAAAAGGCGGAGGAGATGGGCATTCTCAACTACGAGGCATATACGATCTTCTCTAAAAAGGATCAGGAATGGACGCCGGCTGCGGATATTACCCAGGCTAAAATTGACGGCATCAAGCAGACCAGGCCGCTGCAGGAGCCCAAGCTTCAAGGCGCTGCCAAAGGGAAAAATCTGATTATCATCCAGATGGAATCTTTCCAGAACTTCCTGGTCGGCCTCAAGCTTGACGGACAGGAAGTTACACCGAATCTCAACCGCCTGGTGAAGGATAATTTTTACTTTTCCAATTTCTATCAGCAGGTGGGGCAGGGCAATACGTCTGATGCCGAGTTCGTCGTGAATACCTCCTTGTACATTCCGCAGCGCGGTGCAGCTACCGGCGTCTATGCCGGAAAGGAGCTGCCAAGTCTGCCGAAGCTGATGAAATCGCAAGGATATAATACGGCAACCTTCCATACGAATGTTGTGGAATTCTGGAACCGCGGGGAGCTGTACAAGGCGCTCGGCTTCGACAATTATTATGATGCGAAATATTTTGGCGAAGAGGACACGGTCTTCTTCGGCGCCTCAGATGAAGTGTTGTACAGCAAGACGCTGGATAAGCTCAAGGAAATGGATCATCAGCCGGAACCGTTCTATGCCCACATCATTTCAATGACGGCCCACCATCCGTATACCATTCCTGCTGAAAAGTATAAGATGACGCTCCCTGAGCGTTATGAAGGGACTTTCGTCGGTGACTATATTCGTGCCCAGAACTATGCGGACTACGCACTTGGAGAGTTCATCGGCAGCTTGAAGGAGAGCGGGGTATGGGATAACAGCATGATCGTTATCTATGGAGACCATCTTGGCCTCCCGATCTACTCACTGGAGCGCAAGGACAAGGAATTGATGGCGGAAATTTACGGACACGAATACAGCTATACGGATATGATTAACATTCCGCTGGCGGTTATCGGCCCCGGATTTACGCATCCGGAAGTGTTCGGGCAAATTGGCGGCCAGGTGGATGTGCTGCCTACAGTAGCCAACCTGCTCGGCATTTCGCTGGATGAGCAAATCCACTTTGGCCAGGATATTATTAATCAGCCCTATAACTTGCTGCCGCAGCGCTATTATTTGCCTTCCGGGTCCTTCGTCAGCGAAAAATCGCTGTTCATGCCGGGAAGCGGCTATGAGGATGGAACAGAGTATCCGCTCGCAGGCGATGGAGGACTTCATAGCGGCGAGGCGACAGAAGATGAGTATGAAAAAGCGCTGGAACTGCTTCACCTTTCCAACAGTTATGCCGCTCAGCTTCCTGACCGTGCCAAGGAGCCGCAATAACTGCGAAGGGGCATATGGATTCAGATATATGAAAATAAAGGCGTCCGCAAGCGCCGTCTCTGTCCAGAGGCGGATGCATGCGGATGCCTTATTTGTATGCTATGAGGCCAATGAAGCCCGGGATGCGAATTGATGCAATTACTGTTTCTCAGGCAACAACAGTCCATCCTCTACGATCGGGTTGGCTCCCTGGTCAGGCAGAAGGCCGTCCGGGGAGGTGAACGGGTCCTCATCCGGTTTTACATCTGTCTTGCGGGAAACCCCTACAATCGTTGGCAGAGCGGGATAAGTATCTGTGGAGATCAATTCCCGCTCCGTTTTCTTATCATGCTCCATCCGGGTGCGGTACACCTCGACTATATAGCCGACAGTACCCTGCTTCAGTACAACACGTCCGCCGCGTCCGGCTGAGCTGCTCACAATCTCCCTGACAGGGGGCTGAATGGTCTTGACCAGCTTTGTCTCTATGATGTAACGGGTTGCTTTTGGCATGGTGCCGAACAGCTTGACTGTGAGCGTCCGGTTGCTCACTTCTGTACGAATGACCATGTGATGTTCAGTTGAATTGCGGAAGCGAAAATTGAGATAGCCTTCGGCAAAAGTCGCATCCCGCCCCATAGGCAGGTAAGGAACGGCCTTGGAGTGGTTGCGGCGTTCGACGATGTCCAGCCCGGCGAGCAAGGCTGCGTTATACAAGGTGCTGGATACCTGGCAGATACCGCCGCCGATGCCCGGCACCACACGCCCGTTCACAATGACCGGCGCTTCCCTAAAGCCGTAGTGCTCCTGTGCAGCGGAAATGACCTTGCTGTAGTCGAATATTTCCCCGGGAGCGAGCTCCCAGTCGTTTAATATTTTTGCGGTAGAGGTCACATTATAAGCCCGGCCTTCCGAGCTGCGGGCGAAATCGGTACTGAAGCTGGAGATTTTCCGCTCGACCCCTTGCTGTTTCAAGCGGTCTAAAGTGACAGGGGGATGCACGGCGGCCACCTGAAGCACGAACTGCCGGTGGTCAGCTTGTCCTTCTATCGCCTGACTCGCCCATTTGCTGAGCTGGGAGAACAGCTTGTTCAGTTCCAGACGATGCCCGTCCTGATGCGGTTCATAGACAATCTGGTCCCATGCGGTAAAGGAGCGTCTGGCATTGACAGGCTCGTTGTACTCCAGCCAGCCCCATTGCGAGCGAATGGTCTTTTCGAGCATCTTTGAATCTTCTGACAGCTGAACCGGGATTTGACGGGGAAAGCGGTAGCGGTAGGACATTTTTTCAGCCAGACTGCCTTCGTTCAGCTCCAGAATTTTGTCCCGGGTTTCATCCCGCCTGACCGTAAAGCCCAACTCGCGGAGTGTCCATTGACGGCTGTTCTCCGCAGTGTCGTTCAGGGAAATCCGCACCTGCATTTGCTCAAAATCATCCCAGGCCTCATCCAGCTTATCCAGCGCTTGCTTCGTCCCGAGTCCTCCAATCTGCACGTCCCCGGCTGTTGTACCGTCGGGCACGCTGTCTTGGGAGGCATAGAGGTAGAGCAGTCCCCAGCCTGTTGTTGCCAATAAGATTACAATGCCTACAATGATGAAGGCGACATGGAGCCTCTTCAATAGGATTCCCCTCCTTGTTAAGAGCGTGTAATAAGCGTTAAAGTATTCGCCAAAGCATGCTGAAAAGGCAAGGCCTGTCTGCTTAAGCGATGAGCCGTTCATCTTCTCCGTTATCAAAAGGGAGGGCTGGCACTGCCGCTGCCGGATAAAAGCAGTTGCCAGTCGTTAAGCCTGCCAAGCGATATCATTCTATAGATATGCGGTGGTCCCGGTTTTTTTGCTAACAAAAAACGAATATTGCGGGTCCGGATCAAAAATTAAAATTATTAGAATATTGTCGAATAAGAAATTTTTGAGAGGAATTGAGTGTTTCCTGTCGAAGAAGATAAAGCTGACAATCTACAGGATGTGATAATGTGATCGAAATGCAAGATATTTGGAAGACGTATGCCAATGGCACGCACGCACTGCGCGGCGTCTCTGTACTCATAGAAAAAAATGAATTTGTATATTTGGTCGGTCCCTCAGGGGCCGGTAAATCGACGTTTATGAAGCTGATCTATAGAGAAGAGGTCCCTAGCAAAGGCCAAATCTCCGTGAACGGCTTTAATATTGGCAAGCTGAAGCCCCGCAAAATCCCATTTGTACGACGAAATATCGGCGTTATCTTTCAGGATTTCCGTTTGCTGCCGAAGCTGACGGCTTATGAGAATGTCGCTTTTGCCATGGAAGTTATCGAGACGCCCCGGCGTCTGATTAGGAAGCGGACGATGGAGGTACTGGAACTCGTCGGACTCAAAGGCAAGCATGCCAGCCTGCCTGCGCAGCTCTCCGGCGGTGAGCAGCAACGCGTCGGCATCGCAAGGGCAATTGTCAACAATCCGGCGGTTATTATTGCGGATGAGCCTACGGGCAACCTGGACCCTGAGACATCATGGGACATCATGAACTTGCTTGAAGAAATTAACTTCCGGGGAACGACGATCGTCATGGCGACACATAACCGGGATATCGTGAACAAGCTGCGCAAGCGGGTTATTGCGATTGAGGACGGTATTATAGCCCGTGACGAAGCCAGAGGGGAGTATGGTTATGAGATTTAGCACAATCCTCCGGCACTTTAGAGAAGGGGCGAAGAATATTATCCGCAACGGGTGGATGTCCTTTGCTTCGATTAGTTCCATTGTCATTTCTTTATTTATTTTGGGTGTGTTTTTATTGCTCGCCCTCAACGTTAATAATCTCGCCAACCAGATCGAGAGCCAGGTGCAGGTCAAGGTTTACCTGCAACTCGGAGTCGAGCAAAGCAAAATTGAAGAGCTGCATAATGCTATTGCCAATATGCCGGAAGTGCGTTCCGTTCAATTTATCTCCAAGGCGGACGGGCTGGAACTGCTGAGAGTAAGTCTTGGCGAAGACGGCAAAGAACTGCTGGAAGGCTTCGATGAGACGACGAATCCGCTGCCGGATTCCTTTACCGTCGAAGTAATCGAACCGCAGACAATCTCGTTTGTGGCAAACAAAATCAAAGCGATTAACGAGGCGGACGCAACCGTTCCGATTACGAATGTCAAATACGGACAAGGCACCGTAGAGACACTGTTCAAGTTCACGACAGCAGTGCGCAATATCGGTCTGATTATTGTGGCTGGTCTGGCATTGACGGCAATGTTCCTTATTTCCAATACAATCAAGGTTACGATTCTGGCACGCCGGCGTGAAATTGCCATTATGAAGCTGGTCGGAGCGACCAACCATTTTATCCGCTGGCCATTCTTCATTGAAGGAGCATTGATCGGTATTATCGGTTCGAGCATTACAGCTGCGATTTTGCTGGTACTCTATCAACAGCTGGTCCAAATGACACAGTTTGAGCTGGGGCTAATGATGATCAAGCTTGTGACGATACAGGATGCGGGTTGGATGATTTCCGGAATTTTATTTGCGATCGGTACATTAATCGGAATCTGGGGAAGCACAATTTCGGTTCGTAAGTATCTGAAAGTGTAGGTGAGATATTGGTGAAGAAGGCATTAACACTTCTTACGGTTCTTATAATGGCGGTTGTTCTGATTCAGCCATCCGGCGGACAGGCGGCCTCCTCTGAAGTGGATCGGATTAACCGGGAGCTGGATAAAGTCCGGAAGGATATGAAAGCTGCTGCCAATAGCAAATTGCAAGCCCAACAGGACTACAAGGCGGTTGAGCAAAAGAAGGAAGAGACGGCCCAGTCCATCACCAAAATTATGAGCCAGATTAACCAGACAACAGACAACATGCAGAATGTCCGTGACCGCTTGGAAGTGACAGAGGGCCAGCTGCTGGAAGCAGGAGAGAGCTTGCAGGAAGCGGAGAAGCGTATTGAAGCCAGAGACAAGCTACTCAAATCCCGAGTGCGGCTGCTCTATACGAGCGGCTCCGTTTCTTATCTGGATGTGCTGCTCAGTTCGACCAGCTTCATCGATTTTCTCGACCGTTTTGATTCAATTCAATCCATCCTGTCCCAGGACAAGACCATTCTTGAAGAGCACAAGAAGGATAAGGTGCTTATCGAGGTCAAAAAAGCTGAAGTCGAAACGAAACTTGCTGAGGTCAAAGATTTGTACGGCCGTCTGGAAGTCTACTATGCACAGCTTGTAGACAAGGAAAAGGAGAAGGAAAAAATGATTCTCTCTTATTCCGAGCAGATGGAAGAGCTGGAGGATATCTCGGCGGAGCAGGAAGAACTCATCATGAAGCTGGCCAAGAAGGCTGCGGATCTGGAGAAACAGCGGAACCGTGTGAAATCCCATTACAAATCGGGAGGAAAACTGCTGCGTCCGATTGGCGACGGATACCGGATCAGCTCCGGGTTCGGGCCGCGTACGCATCCGATTACCGGCAAGAAGGGCAAGATGCATACAGGCGTCGATTTTGCCGCTCCGCAGGGAACCGCAATTTATGCGGCTGAGTCTGGCGTTGTTCTGGTTGCCCAAGCTACCAGTGGGTATGGCAATACCGTCATTATCGACCATGGCAACGGGATGTGGACACTTTATGGGCATATCCGCAATGGGGGTATCAAGGTAGATGCGGGCCAAACTGTAAAACGAGGACAAAAAATCGCTGAGGTCGGAAGCACAGGCAACTCCACAGGTCCTCACCTTCACTTCGAAGTCAGGATGAACGAGAAGCCGCAAAATCCGATGAGCTATATTCGGTAACACATGAATTAAATTGGATCCCTGATTTGAATGATTATAGAATTTGCACCTCAAATTTCTTCCTGCACGATGACCAGACGGGCGTGAGCCTCCTTGATATAGAGGGGGCTCACGCCCTCTCTGAACTTCACTATACATAAAAATCATCCCTATATTAAACTTAGTGGTCTTTTTATAAACCTTATGTTTATGTAAGGTTTTTTCTTTTGATGGATTATCTATTCCCAGACGAAACCATTATAATGAAGCTGATGGAACGGCCGGAAACCAACAACAAATAATTCCCAATGGCTTGTCATATACTAGCATGGATAAACAAACCGGTATGATGTGAGGGTGGGTGTAGAACGATGAATTTCAAAGGCCGGACAGTGCTTGTTTTTGTTCTGCTTACTATGGTGGCGTCTGTACTGGCGACGCTGGTGCTTGCAGACCGGTTGGTCCTCGGAGGGCTGGGGAGCGGCAACGGGCTGGCAGCCGTATTGCCATCCGGACAGCCGCAAGGGTTGACCAAGCAGGAGGAAAGCAAGATCGGTGCAGTGTTGTCTCTGATTGAAACAAAATATTACAAGGCTGTAGACCGGGGAAAAGTGGTCGACGGCGCCATTAACGGCATGATATCCGCTCTTGGCGATCCTTATTCCTCCTATATGGAAAAAGAAACAGCTGAACAGTTCACCGAATCTATCGAAGGTTCCTTTACCGGAATTGGTGCGGAGGTGACGATAGATAACGGTGATATTACTGTTGTGTCGCCAATCAAAGATTCACCGGCGGAGCGTGCAGGCCTGATGCCGAAGGATGTGCTCTTGTCGGTGAACGGAGAAAGCCTTCAAGGGTTGCAGCTTAACGAAGCGGTAGCCAAAATCCGCGGACCAAAAGGGACCAAAGCCAAACTGCAAATTAGACGCAGCGGCGTATCCCAGCCAATATCACTTGTTTTGGTACGGGATGATATCGATGTCGAGACTGTCTATGCCAAAATGCTTGAAGATAATATCGGCAAGATTGAGATACGCCAATTCTCCATGCATACCGGCGAACGCTTCCTGAGTGAGCTGGAGCAGCTTGAGAAGAAGGGGATGAAGGGGCTCATCATTGATGTCCGCAATAATCCGGGCGGCGTGCTCCCGGTAGTCGTCTCTATTGCCCAGCCGTTCGTTCCTGAAGGGGAGCCGATTGTACAGGTGGAAGAGAAGAGCGGCACCAAAGAGCAGACCTTGTCCAAGGGAACGGGCCGGAAATATCCTGTTGTCATTCTGATCAACAAGGGCAGCGCCAGTGCTTCTGAAGTACTTGCAGGCGCGCTCAAGGAGCGGGCGGGAGCAATCATCGTCGGTGAAACCAGCTATGGCAAAGGCACGGTTCAGGTCAGCTACAATAAGGTGCTTGGCGATGGAAGCCTGGTGAAAATGACCATTGCCAAATGGCTCACGCCGGACGGCAATTGGGTTCATGAGAAGGGAATTAACCCTGATGTCGAGGTTCTGCCGCCGGACTATTACAGTGCTCCGCGCCTGTCCAAGACCAAGGTGCTGACCAAAGATATGCTCAGTGAAGAGGTGCGAAGCATGCAGCTTATGCTTGGCGGGCTGGGCTACAAACTGGACCGCAAGGATGGTTATTTCAGCGGCGATACAGAAGCTGCTCTCAAGTCGTTCCAGAGCAGCCAAGGGCTGCCCGCTACCGGCAAACTGGACAGAACGTCTGCCGAGAAGCTGGAGCAGCAGCTGGTCCAATTTGTGCGTGACGAGAACAATGATGTTCAACTGATTCAGGCGGTTGAGACTGTGAAGGAAAAAATAGGACGTTAGCACACCGGCAGGATTCTGGTATGCATGCGTCGAATGATTAGAAGGCTGGTTGCTGTCTTGATTACGGGCGGCAGTACAGCCTTCTTTTTCAATCTGAGGAGCCACGGGCGTTTTATTCCGGATTTATGATCCTGTTTACGTTTTAGATAAGGAGTGAACAGATGCAACTGACCTTTGAAATATTGCGGCAGGCAGGTTCGGCAGTATTAGGGCTGCTGCTCCAGCCTTTCTATTACATCGCGGTACTGCTTATGGTGCTGCACTACCTTAGGCAAACCCGGACAGAACGCAAATTGTTTCATGTCCGCATGCAGGTGTGGCCTGTGCTGTTGCTTCGCTCTATGCTGTTCGGCCTGGCTGCCGGCGCGTGTGTATCCGTTCTTTCCTTTGGAATCGGGGCGGCGGTTACGATGCAGACCATCTATTGGCTGTGGGCGGTTGCGGGAGTGCTCGCATTGTTCCGGGTCCGCTACCTGTGCTTTGCTTATAGTGCTGGAATTATTGGCATCCTCCATTGGATCGCCGGATGGTTCGAACCACAGGCGCTGGGAGAGATGGCAGCTCCATTTGTTTCATCCCTGCAGAAGCTGGAAATTCCCGGTTTGCTGATTATCATTGCTCTGCTGCATCTGGCGGAGGCGCTTCTTGTACGCCTTCAGGGCAGGGAGCTTGCCAACCCGCTGTTTCTGGCAGGCAAGCGCGGAAAGCTGATTGGCGGCTACCAGCTTCAGGGGTATTGGCCGATTCCGATGCTGCTGCTGGTTCCGGCTCAGGCTGGCGCAGCCGCTGATGCCATGCTTCCTTGGGCCCCATTGCTGGGAGGAGATATTATGGCAGGCAGTTGGACGATGCTGGGCGTTCCGATGGTGATCGGATTCAGTGAGCTGACCCGCTCCCTGCTGCCGGAGCAGCGGGCCAGGCAGACTGCAAAGGCTCTGCTCTATTACAGTCTCCTTCTCGGTGCTGTTGCAGCAGCGGCCGCATGGTGGCCGCCGCTGACACTGGTTGCAGCGCTCTGTGCCCTGCTGCTGCATGAGGCAATTGGCTGGATAAGCTCGGCTGGTGAGCAGAAGCGGAGTCCATATTATGTGCATAATGACCAGGGACTTCGAGTGCTCGCGGTCGTGCCGGGTTCGCCGGCAGAGGCGCTCGGGATTGCGCCTGGAGAAATTGTACATAAGGTCAACGGTTATAGAACACTGACTCCAGAGGTGTTCCATCAGGCGATGCATACGAATTCCGCCTTCTGCAAGCTGGAGGTCATCAATCATGAGGGACATAGCAAATTTTTGCAGCGTGCCCGGTTTGCCGGGGAACATCACCAGCTCGGCATTATTTTGGCGCCGGACGAAAGCTCCGGCTACTATGCCGCTGCTAAGCCTGCCAGTCTGATTGAATTATTTGGGAGCAAGCCTGCTGCCAAAAGCCGTGACACGACTTCTTCCATGTGAACAGCCAATTACAAGCGGATTTGGCTCCATAAAAAAGTGTATCCCTGCAGCCATTCATTCTCTGGCTGGCGGGGATACACTTTTTGCATTTTTAAGTATACCGATTTACTTGGTACCTCTCGTTTCCCGAATTGAACAGCATCCAGTTATTACTCGGAAGCGATCTCCATCCACGCTTCCAGCGTGGTTCCGGCTTCGATAAGCGGAAGCTCCTCCTTGTGGTTCAGCTCATGTGTTTTAGCCATCCATGGTTCGACACATACGAATGGCTTACCCTCTACTGACCACAGCACCACATATTTGAATACGTCGCTGTAGGATAGTTTGACGCGGGTATCCTCTGCAATGGAGAAGGCGATTTCCGGCTTGCGGGCATCCAGCAGCGTCAGGGATTCTACCTTTCCGCTCAGATCAATTGCATGGCCGATTTTTTTGACTTCCATATCATTGTAATCCAAGTAAGCCGTCGCATCCGTTTCATAGACGAGTTCCTTGTTGGAAGTTGCAAAGTACGGGTGAAATCCGGCATAGACCGGCATCGGTTTGCCGGACAGATTGCGGTATTTCTGTTCCAGACGGAGCTTGCCGCCTTGAAGAATATAAGTGAACTCCAGCTCGAATTCGAATGGGTAAGAAACTAGTGTCGCTGCATCGCTGCGGAGAAGGACAGTCAAGCTGGCTGCGCTATCGGTGCTGGTGGATACGACCTCCCAAGGATTAGTCCGGGCAACACCATGGTTTTTCATCGCATAGGTTTGGCCCTCCCATTCATATTGGCCGTCTGTTAATTGACCGCAGATCGGGAACAGGATCGGATTGCCTCCGCGGATGTTGGCCTCAGGATCAATGAAAGTAGCCTGATCCAGATAGAACAGCTCCTTGCCGCCAAGTGCCAGCTGTATAGCGATTGCTCCACGTTCCGGGCAGATGCTTACCGAAGAGCGGGTATCTGCTTCAGTCAATTGATAAATTGTAAATGTATTTTCCAGCTTGTGAACAGCATAGTTGCTCATAATGGCATGATCCTCCTTATAATAAGCATTCTATTTGAAGCATACCATAGCCTGTCATAATTTTCGAATAGCAGCTACCACGGCGAGCAGAACAGGCAGCAGCAGGCCGAACGTACTGGCAAATGGAGGCCAAGTGTGAGCAGAGAAATCTTTAAAATAGATCACATTCGGAAAAACGAGCAGAGAGATCACAAATACAATCATGGCAAATGGAGTCACAAGTGAGCGGTGGGACTTTAACCGGAACAATTGTCCGAAGCCAAGGATAGCGGCATAAAAGCTAATCATGAGCTTGAAAAAAATCGTCACAAACCAGATAACGGCCATAACGATTTCGACCCGCTGAAAGAAATCCCCGATATGTATTTGCTTGGCCAGCGTATAGCTGGGGAAAGAATGGCGGGCTGTAAAATCGTGACCAAGCACGAGAATGCACAATAGGGTAATGGCAGTAAGAATCAAGCCGCTGAACAGAGCCGCGTTGAGAAAGCCTTTGGTAGCCTTGCTTCTGTTACTGACTGCCGGCAGGATCATCAGGAAAATAACAAGTTCCAGGTAAGGAATGCCCAAGATTGTAATACTGCCTCCTGCAATTTGTCTGATGCTGTTTTCCAGAAACGGAGCTGTCCGGCTCATATCGATGAGCGGGAGCACAGCAACCAGCATAAATCCGAGCATCACAAGCACCCAGGGAATAAAGATTTCCGAAGCACGGCCTACAACCTCCAGCCCGAGCTTGATACCCATCACAATAATTAGCATAAAAACGATATGAATGGCCTCGATCGGAGTTTCAGGGAGGGTCATGCTGGAAATAAAGTCGCCGATGGTGCACAGCACAAGAGAGGCTATCAGCAGGAAAAAACTGAAATAAAGAAAGGCGACAACATGACCCAGACCTTTCCCCAGAATGAGAATGGAAAATTCAATGAGTGTCTTGTCCGGAAAGCGCTGTGCTAGCGAAGCATACAACCAGACCAGCAGCAGTCCGCAAGCCACACCAAACAGCGAAGAGATCCAGCCGTCCTGCCTGGAAACAGAGGCCAGTGCCGAGGGAACAATAAGGATGGAACTGCCAAGACTGAACAGGACTACGAGCACCTTGAATTGATACAAGCTGATTTTCCCTTTTTCCATTTGCATTTCTTCACTCTCCCTCAAGAACCTGTAAAGGCAGAAATAATACGGCTTAGGGGGCTGTATAGCGCGACGATCGCATCCAGCGGATTGGACATTTTTACCTTGAGACTCTGGGCAGCAGTCAGGGCAAATGCAATCAGCATCAGAATGCCAAAGAAAGCCAGTTCTCTGAACTGTCCGTGCTTGAGCAAGGCGGGCGCTTCATACCAGATAATAACCGCTGTAAACAAAATGACGACAACAAGCCACATTAGAATTTATTTCTCCTTCATCTTGGGCAGGAACGAATCGGTCACGCTGCCGGTCCCCCCAATCTTGATATTAGCCACTACATCGACCTTGAGCTTTGGGAAGTAGACGGATTTCCATTCCTTCGAAATCTTCTTCCACTGTTTTGGCCGGGAACGGTAAATCATATCGCCAAAACCAAAAGAATCTGTTTTAAGCTGCTGTGACTTATGGATGGCAGCCTTGATGAAGGCCTCAATATTTTGGGCGGCCGCCTGCTCCATGTCCTTCATGGCAGCAAGGTTGCTCAGCGGACGTTCGCATTCCAGATCGGCTACATTTGCTTCGGCCTTAATATGTACAGAAGCCTGCGGCTGCCCGTCCACGATGCTTCCTTTCATTTTGCGTCCGCTTCGGAAGATTTCGATTGTCGCCTTGCCGCCGCCCGGGCATGACATACTGACCGGAACACTTTTAATTTTTCCTTTTAGAAAATTGTAAGCTTTCGTTTCTTGTGGAGTATACCAGCTTACCAGCCGGTCATTGTCAAACGCCCCCAGCCCTTCGTAAGACAGCAGGGCAGCGGGTGTAATCCTTGCGGTATTTGATTTGAGAGCTCCAGCACGGGTATCCCCTTTGATTCTCAAGGCGGCAAGTACGGGATCCGCTCCAGGGCTTAGCAAATCATAAATCAGGTCATGGAGGTTGATCTGGGTTGTTCCGCCCCAGTTTTTCTCCGCTGCTATCAAAGAGGAATGCAAATGATCGGACGGGATATTATCAAGCGGTGTCAATATTTTTAAAATATTTTCTGCAGTCGTTTGCTTGGCGACGATAATGAAAAAGTCCGTCCTCATCGCATGGTCTCTGGACAGAAAGTCGAGTGCCGGCGCGATGCCTTCTCTGGCAAGTTCTTCTCCAATAACCAGCATCTGAATATGGGAGGCATACACTTTGCGTGATGCGATTCGGGTGACCTCCCGCAGCGCGGCAAACAGTGTTTCGGTTGAAGTGATGTCCCGGGTCACGACGGGCAAAGCAATGCCGTTATTGCCTGTAACCGTTGTAATGACCGAAGGGTTCACAATTTGAACGGATAGCGTATATTTGTCACCGTGCTTGTCAATGCCGAGTGCAGAGGCGATCGAAAGCTCATTCAGTTCCTTGCGGCTCCAGCACCCGGTCAGCAGCAGCAGAGCCATGAATGTAACGGTCAATTTTACAAGATGCCGCATGGCTGCCTCGCCACTTCCTTTCATTCGTTTTTAATTCTCATTGGGCTGCTGTTTATCTACTGTACCGCGCTGACGGATCAGCCGCTGCTTGACGGTCAGCGCCCAATGCGGCAGCCGGATCAGATTGTCCTTCTGATCCTGCCTGATGTAAGGGGCGAGCGGTGCCATATAGGGGACCCCGAAGGAACGCAGGCTGCATAAATGGAGCGTTAACGCGAAAAGTCCAATCAAAATGCCGAATAGTCCGAAGCTGGCGGCAAGCGCCATCAGGACAAACCGGATCATCCGAATTGCAATCCCCATATTGAAGGAGGGAATGACAAGATTGGAAATCGCAGTCAAGGAAACTATAATTACCATGGCTGTTCCTACCAATCCGGCTTCGACTGCTGCTTGTCCGATTACGAGCGCGCCGACGATAGACACTGCCTGCCCGATTGCCCGGGGCATTCGTACGCCGGCTTCCCGCAGAATCTCAAAGATGATCTCCATAATAAGAGCTTCAATAAATGCGGGAAAAGGGATGCCTTCATGCTGGGCTGCCACTCGGATGAGCAGGGTAGTCGGAATCATCTCCTGATGAAAGGTAGTGGCTGCGATATAGGCTGCGGGAGCAAGCGTTGCTATAAACAGGCTGATATACCGCAGCAATCTGAGCAAGCTGCTAATGTCCGCACGCTGGTAGTAATCTTCAGCAGTCTGAATAAAGTGGGTGAAGAGAGCAGGGGCCAGTAATACAAACGGGGTGCCGTCAACCAGAATGACCACACGGCCTTCCAGCAGCCCGGCAGCCGCGACATCCGGCCGTTCCGTATTATAAATCGTCGGGAACGGGGTGAGACTGTCATCCTGAATCATTTCTTCAATATAGGCGCTCTCCAGCACCGCTTCCATATCAATGCGCTTCAGACGGCTGCGCACCTCGTTCACCAGTTCCTCATCGGCTGTTCCTTTCAAATACATGATGGAGACATCCGTCCTTGTCTTTCTGCCAATGGGCATCGTTTCAAGCCATAGGTTCTCATCCTTGATTTTACGGCGGATCAGCATAGTATTGGTACGCAGTGTCTCGGTGAACCCCTCACGCGGCCCGCGAATGACGGTCTGGGAAGCGGGCTCATTAATGCCGCGGTCCTGCCAGTCTCTTGTGCAGGCGCCGATTGCCTGCGTACAGCCGTTTAACAGGATGATCGTATCGCCGGAAAGCAGTGCGGAAATAAGCGACTCATAATTTGTAATATCGTGAATATCACCCGTACGCAGAATGCTGTTTTTTAAGAGCTGAAGCTGCTGATCCTTCGGATACCGACTGATTTCGGGATGAATCTTTTGCAGGTCTACCAGCAGGGAAACGAGGATATCTTTGGTGTTCGCAAGTCCTTCTGTATAGATCAGGGCGATATCCGGGTCGGATGAGGCATCCAGACTGAGACGGCGGACAATGACATCGTTACTATGGCCAAGCCTGTGCTGGATTTCATACAGGACCTCCTCAAGGCTGGATTTTAGAGGTGTACGGGATACCTTGGGCTGCTGTGTTGCCTGGGGGGTAAGGCTTTTGATAACTCCCATCATTGCTTTACGGAAAATGCCCATGTGAAGTCACCTGCTTCTGGATGTTTATAGAAAGTGTAACCATTTGGCAGGAATAGCATTCAAAAACAATAGCTATATTGTAATGTTGAATAGTAAGTGTTATAGTATAGAGGAAATATTTGAAATCAGGATTATACCGTCATTACCAGCTATTCATCAATGTTGAATAGTTGACAATAAATAATAGGGAGAATTACAGCAATGAATGTTCAGTTTAAAAAGGGCGTTCTGGAAATTTGTGTGCTTGTGCTGGCCTCCCGTGAGGACAGGTACGGGTATGAGCTTGCAGTCATGATATCCGAGAAGTTTGAGGTGGCTGTCGGGAGTGTGTATCCGCTGCTTAACCGTCTGACTCAGGAAGGCCTGTTTTCGACGTATCTGCAGGAATCCAAGGAGGGACCGCCGCGCAAGTATTACCGGCTGACAGAGCCTGGCTGGCATTATATGCGCGGGCTGATTGACGAGTGGAATGTGTTTACGGAAGCTGTGAATGAAATTATTGAGGAAGGATTGCGACCATGACGATCAAAGACCAATATCTTGGCGAATTGAATCATCTGCTCCATGTCATTCCGTCTGAACAAAGACAGGAATTGCTGCTTGATTACGAGCTTCATTTTCAGATGGCAATGGAGAACGGGCAGCCTGAAGAGCAAATTGCCCATGAACTTGGAGATCCGCGGGTAATTGCCAAGGAGCTGCTGCTGGGCTACAGGGTTCATCAGGCTGAAACTAAACAGAGCCCTGTACGGGTATCGCGAGCTGTATTTTCAGCGGTGAGTCTGGGCTTTTTTAATCTGATTTTTATGTTGGGGCCTTATTTGGCCCTGATGGGTATTTTATTTAGTTTATGGGTTGTAGTTGTCGTTCTGTGGGCGACCCCGGTTTTGCTGCTGGCAGATTGGGCGATAAACGAAACCTTTCCATTGACCGCCGTATTATCCGTTTGTGCACTAATTGCCGGATTGGCTTTGCTGGCTGGAGTAGGCATGACCAAACTGACCAAGGGTTTATTGTCAATGACAATGAAATATTTGAAATGGAATACTCGCGTCGTACGCGTGGTAAAGGAGAAATAGGCGATGAGAAAATCGGTATATGTCGGGGTGCTGCTCATTGCAGCCGGACTAATAGGTTTGTTTCTTGCTTACAAGCAAGGGGGCTTGCAGGAAGGCATTCAGACGAATAATGTGTCGGAGCGGCAGACGGCTAGTCTGGAGGGGATAAAAAGAATATCCATTTCGCCTTCTAGTGCGAATATCCGGATTACAGAAGGTTCAGCGGATGAAGCGCAAGTAGAAATGACCGGTGAACTGAGCAAAAGCATGACCGGCAAGGTCAAGCTTAAAGTGGAAAGCTCAGGAGACGAGTTGGGAATTAATGTTGATCATCCGAGTTTTAGCATTGGTTTTAACTATACTTCACTCACAATTAATATTACTCTGCCACCCCGCCTCTGGGAAGAGTTCAAGGTCGAAACGGGTGGCGGAAATGTACGGATTGACCGTGTGGAATCCAGGTATATCAAACTGGACGTAGATTCAGGCAATCTGGAAATCGGGCAGGCGAAATCTGAAGAGCTTCAATTCAGGCTTGGAAGCGGGAACGCCAAGCTTTATGGAGTTACGGCAAATGAGCTGGACGGCAGCAATGGATCAGGTAATATCAGGGTAGAGGGCACGGAGTTGAAGAGAACCCGGATAAACATGGGCAGTGGAAATATTGTTATCGCCGCGGACCGTCTTGCTGGCAGCACCGAGCTCGAAACGGGCAGCGGAAATATCGATGTTAATTTGAGTGAGCAGCCGGTATCACTTAGTGTGGAGGCGTCTATCGGATGGGGCAATTCCAATCTGAAATGGAGCGGCTATAATGATATGTCGCAAGAAGATGGCTTGCTGAAAGCAAGCTATGGAGATGGCGCTGTGCCGCTAAGGGCTGAGATCGGTTCAGGAAATTTTACACTTGGAAAAAATGAATGATCATTGTCCGGATAGGCTGCACCGTTTTGTAAAGAACGGCTGCGGCCTATTTTTAAAGTTCATAATTTTTGCGGCAATAGTCCTCCTAACAGATTACTAACGGTTTATTGTGACGCTTCGCCGCATATAGTAATATAAACTAGCAGGATCATCTAATGCATGTGTTGATGTCGTCTGAGTTCCAATAAAGCTTTTGTCAGCCTCTTTTGTCAGGGGGATGTAGAATGCACAAAATATTAATTATTGAAGATGATCCTATCATGGGGGACATGCTTTCAATGTATTTGCAGGAGGAGGGGTATCTCGTTCAGCAGGCGCATACGGGCATTGAAGGCCTAAGGCTGCTTGCCGTGTACGCACCCGATATTATCCTCCTGGATCTTATGCTTCCTGATTGGGACGGCGTGCGGCTATGTACAGAAATGCGCAGGCGTTCTGATGTGCCGATTATGGTTGTATCCATGAAAACGGAAGTTTCCGAGCGTGTAGAGGCGCTAAAAGCAGGGGCTGATGATTATTTGTGCAAGCCTTTTAGCATGCATGAACTGACGGCGCGTATCTATGCGATGATTCGACGGTCCAAAACACTTTCGGCAGAGCGGACAACCTTCATCCCGGATGAAGGTGCCACCGCCTCAAGTTTGCCGCCGGCCGCGGAAGTTGTCATGGACCCGCAAAAGCGGACGGTGGAGGTACGCGGGGAACGTGTGGAAACGACCTTCTCTGAATTTGAGCTGCTGCGCATGTTCGTCTCCCAGCCAGGGAGGGTGTTCAGCCGCGAGGATTTGATCAATGCGATTCGTGGAGATGAATCCTTCGTCACCGACAGAGCGATTGATGTGCACATCGTGAATTTGCGCAGAAAGATTGAGCGCAACGCCAAGGACCCGCAGTTCATTCGTACCGTATGGGGAGTCGGTTATAAATATATGCTCCCAGAAGTCTAGAAGCTGTTCAAAAAAGCTCACTTTCCTAAAGGGCGGCGTACCGGAAGCATCCGGCCCTTGGGAAGTGAGCTTTTTCATTGGTATGAGAAGCAACGCTTGTTTGAATGGCGGATTCGGGTCCCTGTGGGATGACGCGAACCTGGCAGACACAGGCGCATGTGCCGGACTGTGGATAAACTGACGGTCAGGAAACTTCAAGATACAGCTTTGTTCCGTCTGTATACTTCAAAATGGCAACGTCGCGAATTAACTCCACAGATTTAATTCGTTTCCACTTCTTGTAGAAGTCGAATTGCAGCGACATCTCCCCGAGCTTTGCGTTCAGCATCTCCAGATATTCCGAATGATCGTAGGCCAGATAGACCGGAATTGACTTGTTTTTGAACGTGATCATTTTAACCATCACGCGTCACCTCCATTTCTTTAAGCTTACTATACAGCAGATCATTTAGCTTGTTATAAAGGGCGCATGAGAACATTATTGTTTTTGCTAACAAATAATTAACAAAGTATTACCCCAGAAGTGAAATATTAATCAGGCTTAAGCCCCGCGCCCCGTTGCAGCCGTTTCACAATTTCAATGTAATCCTCAGCCGAAATGCCGGGCGCAAATTCTTCGGGCAGCTCTTTTAAATTCGGCACGGGCCCTCCTTCAGGTGTACCGATAATCACCTCCAAATCTTGACCGGTCTCCGGGTGGGTGCCTTTCCAGATTTGATTGATATCCCGGTAATCGTCCGTGCTGAAGGTAAACAGTTTGTTGCCCAGCCCCATATTTTCAAATTTTCTGGCCGCATCGAAGCTGCGGTTGCTCAAGTTTGGTATTGGAATCAGTTTGGTCATATCCACACCGGTGGCAATCTCCAGCGCTTTTGCATAGGCAAGCACATGGACCCCGCCGCGCACCAGCAAGTATCCGATGGTTTCCCTGGCGACAGGATGATTGGTCATTTCATAGACTCTCATTTTATGCGTTCTTGCTCCGCACTCAAGAAAAAAGTTATGCAGCAAATCCAGGATCAGGTTGCCGCTATTGAATACATAGTCACCACGCCAGGGTTGCCCCATAGAGTCACCAGCCAGAGAGGTCTGAGCAGTTTGAATAAAAAAATAGGAATTTCGTTTGTCCAGCCCTTCATTTAAAGGGGTCGAATCCGGTTTGCCCGGACGTGTCGTCCCCGTCAGGATCAGGTTGATTGATGTCCCGACAAGCTCAACGTGCCCGAATTCCTCGGCTGTAATGCTTGCCACCAGATCATAGAAAGGCTTGAGTTTGCTCTTTCCCCTAAAGTTAAAGGACTGGAATAAATAATTGTTCAGGGTGGACATTTCTCCGAACCGGCCCCCCATCAGCTCTTGAGTGGCAGCAGCAGCGTTAGCGTCCGGGTACGTGGAAGAAGGCAGCTCAATTTGGAGCTTATTGATGCGTGTGAACAAGTGTCTGTCACCTCATTTCTAATTCTACCCCAATTTATGAGGGGAAGAACCGCCGTAGACCATGGAAAGCTGCTGTGTTGTCCTGTTTGAATGGATGAAGCGCTATAAATAAGCCTTCCGGAAGTGCGTAGAAGAACTGGATTTTGTCTGCACACCGTTCATGCGTGAATGACTGGCTCATGATGGGAATATGTGCCCAAAGACTCAATTTTGCCGACCGTTGCTGGAATGCATTGGATGGATTAGTGTACAATAGAAGGAAAGCATCAGCAGACAAGTAAGCTGTTGCAAGCATGATAAAAATATAAGCGGTGCAAGGCTGTTTTCATTGAACAAAACGTGCAATGGAGCCGATATAAGGAAAGAGAAGAAATTGCCCGGGTGTCTGGCAGTGAATAGCATGCTTTGCCGATTGTCCATTCCAGCCGGTCACAAAGAATAAAAAGAAAATTGAAACGGGCTGAGCCTGATGCTTATTCTTTCTCGTCCATATATATTGAAGGCTCCCATACAAACTATAAGTCATCTCCTGCAGATGCCTGATGGTCTTATAGAACGGGAAAGGAACGTTATGGAGTTCTCCAAAGTGTTCTTTGTGCATATTAGTTTGCTCATTACTTTCGGCTATTTGCTTAATCTGATTTACAAGTATTTATTTTACCGGACTTCGACACGAAACCGGATGATCGCTTCGGTAGTTGTATTCATATTGGCAGGCTGGATGACGATGTTCTTTGGTCTTCAGCTTACCGAGGATGTATTGTTCGATCTGCGGTTCATACCCGTTATTATTGCGGCTCTTGTCTACCGCAGACCTCTATTGCTTGTGGTCATAGGCAGTGGAATCGGACTGGCCCGGCTGGCTTTCGGCGTAAATGAAGCGGCCTTTGCAGGGCTGATTAATATGACGCTGCTTGGAGCAGCAGCTGCGGTGCTGGTTTATTATTTTGAAGGCTCCAATTTTAACTTCCGGACGAAAGCTTTGATTGCCATTTTGGTGTTGAATACACTAAATATTTTGAATATTGGCATTTTCGGAGTCATTCCTTTTTGGGCGTATTTGCTGCATATTGCATGGATTACCTATCCGCTCGGGCTTTTGCTTACTGCGATGTTTGTATTTATTGTCCGTGATTTTTATTTGGAGCAGCAGCGGATGGCTGATCTGCATCAGATGAATATACTGCTGAGACGGCAGGCGAAGAAGCTTCACAGAGCCAAGCGGGATCTGGAGGCCAAGGCGAACGAGATATTGAAGGGCTCCCGGTACAAATCAGAGTTTCTTGCCAATATGTCACATGAGCTGAAAACGCCTCTTAATAGTATTATTCTGCTCTCGCAGATGATCAGGGAGCGGAGTGAAGTACCGGAGGACGAGCAGAGCAGCGCTGCCAAAGAAGAGAGCCGTTACGCTGACATTATTTATTCTGCTGGGAATGAGCTATTGGCGCTGATCAATGACATTCTTGATTTGTCCAAAGTCGAGGCCGGGAAGATGGATATTCATCTGGAGCACGTACCGCTTGTGGAAACGATGCAATTGCTGTATGACCAGCTTGCTCCGGTTCCAGCCGCCAAACGGCTTAGCTTCAAGCTGGAGATCCGGCCGGATGTTCCGGATATGCTTGAGACGGATGCGCTAAGAATGAATCAGATATTGCGCAATCTGCTGATGAACGCATTCAAGTTCACGGAAGAGGGCAGTGTTACGCTTCTCGTCGAACGAACCCGCGAGCAAGGCAACGCTTATGTGGTATTTACGGTAAAAGATACGGGAATCGGCATTCCGCAGGATAAGCAGGAGATTATTTTCGAAGCATTCCGGCAGGCGAATGGAGCAATTAACCGGAATTACGGCGGCACAGGCCTGGGCTTGTCAATTAGTCTGCAACTGGCCAGGCTGCTGGGCGGATCGCTTTATCTAACCAGCCGGGAGAAGCAGGGAAGCGCCTTTACGTTGCGCTTGCCTGAACAGCATGAGCAACAAAATCCACAGTTAAAAGGAGCCTCTGATGGCTAAAATAAAAATAAAGTTTTGCTGTACGGAGTGTGGCACCGAATCGCCTAAATGGCTGGGCAAATGCCCGGGGTGCGGCTCCTGGAATACGATGGTGGAGGAGAAGGAGACTTCCGTACGTACCCAAGGCGTAAAATCTTCTCTTCTCGGGACGAAAGAAAAGCCGCGTCCAATCATAAATATAGAAGGCGGGCAGGAGCCGAGAATCGAAACACGCCTTGGCGAGCTGAATCGCGTGCTGGGCGGAGGTGTCGTCCCGGGCTCGCTGATTCTTGTCGGTGGTGATCCTGGTATCGGCAAGTCGACGCTGCTGCTGCAGACTTCCCATGCGCTGGCAGCCCAAGGGCTGACTGTGTTGTATATTTCCGGCGAGGAGTCGGTACGGCAGACACGCCTTCGTGCAGACCGTCTGGGGGCTCTCTCAGAGACACTCTATGTTCTGTGCGAGACGAACCTGGAGCTGATTGACGAGGCGATCAGCTCCATTTCCCCTGACCTGCTGGTCATTGACTCCATTCAGACGGTTTATGAACCTTCTGTACCGTCTGCCCCGGGCAGTGTGGCCCAAGTAAGGGAATGTACGGCGCACTTTATGCGCATTGCCAAAGTAAAGGGGATTGCTACCGTGCTGGTCGGCCACGTGACCAAGGAAGGGGCAATTGCAGGGCCGCGGCTGCTTGAGCATATGGTGGACTGCGTATTGTACTTTGAAGGCGAGCGGCATCATTCCTACCGTCTGCTCAGGGCTGTGAAGAACCGGTTTGGTTCTACGAATGAGATCGGGATTTTCGAGATGATGGAGGGCGGACTCCGGGAAGTTACGAATCCTTCGGAGCTTTTTCTTTCCGAGCGTCCGCTTGGAGTATCGGGCTCTACGGTTGTCGCCAGCATGGAAGGCACAAGACCGGTGCTTGTCGAACTTCAGGCGCTGGTTGCAACGACCAATTTCCCTTCGCCCCGCCGTATGAGCACAGGAATAGACCATCACCGGATGGCGCTTATTATTGCGGTACTGGAAAAACGAATGGGGATGTTTTTGCAAAATCAGGACGCTTACCTAAATGTGGCAGGCGGGGTCAAGCTGGATGAGCCTGCGGTTGACTTGGCCGCGGCAGTCAGTCTGGCATCAAGCTTTCGCGATGTGCCAACCAAGCCTTATGATGTCATCTTCGGCGAGGTGGGACTGACCGGCGAGGTAAGGGCAGTGTCCAGAGCCGAGCAGCGGGTGAAGGAAGCAGAGAAGCTTGGCTTCAAGCGTGTCATTATGCCGGAGAACAGTCTCAAGGGCTGGAAGCCTCCGTCAGGAATTCAAATCGTTGGTGTGAGCACGGTTTCCGAGGCGCTTGCAGCAGCACTCAGCTAGAAGGGGGGACCAAAATCGTGAAAGAATTGAACCAACAGGAGATTATGAACCAGCTGCTGCCATTGGTTGCACCCGGGACAGCCTTTCGGGAAGGCCTGGAAAATGTGCTTCGGGCGAAGACGGGTGCGCTGATCGTGGTCGGGTACAGTCCGGAAGTGATGGAACTCGTTGATGGGGGGTTCTCCATCAATTGCGATTTTTCGCCGAACTATTTGTATGAGCTGGCCAAGATGGATGGCGCGATTATATTGAGCGAGGATTTCAGGCGTATTCTGTTCGCAAATACGCAGCTGATTCCAAACAGTACGATTCCATCTATTGAGACCGGAATCAGACACCGGACCGCTGAACGGGTTGCCAAGCAAACGGGCAAGCTCGTCGTTTCCATTTCCCAGAGAAGAAATATCATTACATTGTACCAGGGCAACATGAGATATTCGCTTAAAGAGATCGGTGTCATTTTGACCAAGGCGAATCAGGCGATCCAGACGCTGGAGAAATACAAGGCGGTGCTCAGTCAAAGCTTCACGAATTTGTCCGCCTCTGAATTCGAAGAGCTGGTTACGCTGCAGGAAGTCGCCAATGTTATTCAACGTGTCGAAATGGTGCTTCGAATCAAAACGGAAATTAACCGTTATGTTAATGAGCTGGGTACTGAGGGCCGCTTGATCAGCATGCAGATGGAAGAGCTGGTAGGCGGCGTTGAAGAGGATGCATGGTTCCTTCTCAAGGATTACTCCAAGGATAACCATGATGATAAAATTAAAGAAATTCGTGCAGCCCTGAAAAAAATCAGCTCCGAGGAGCTGCTTGATATTCATCACATTATTCGTCTGCTCGGCTACCCGTATACCGCTTCAGTGACAGAGGAATCCATCCAGCCGCGGGGTTACAGGCTGTTGCATAAAATTCCCCGGCTGCCGATGGTTATTATTCATAATCTGGTGGAGAGATTCCGTCATCTGCCAAATATTATCGCTGCAACAATCCATCAATTGGATGAAGTGGACGGGATTGGCGAGGTTAGAGCCAGGGCCATTAAAGAAGGCATGAAACGGATTCAGGATCAAGTGTTGATTGACAGACAAATTTAAATCCCATACAATGTTAGAATGGCCCAAATACAGGTGGAAAAAATTGTTTGAAACCTAAAGTAACGTAATGGGCACAGTAAAGATGAGGTGGAATTGATGATAACAAAATCGATACCGAGTCTTTTTACGGTTGGGAATTTGTTTTTAGGTATTGTTGCCATCATTCTGGTATTCAACAGAGAGACGGAATATGCGGCAATTATGGTTATCATTGCAATGCTTCTGGACGGTGTGGATGGACGTGTGGCCCGCGCGCTGAATGTGACCAGCGAATTCGGGAAGGAGCTTGATTCGCTCTCGGATGTCATTTCCTTTGGTGTCGCTCCGGCATTCATTATGTATGTCGTGGCTTTTCAGGATCTGAATACAGCTGCTGCATGGATTGTTACTGCGTTGTTCCCGATATGTGGTGCGCTGCGGTTGGCCAGATTTAATGTGGTATCCGGCACCCCTGGGTATTTTATCGGTTTGCCGATTCCGGCAGCGGGCGGAGTGCTGTGTACGCTGGCGCTGTTTCATAAAGATATGCCTGTAGCGGTGCTGCTCATCAGTACCCTTGCACTTTCGTATTTGATGGTAAGTAATATTAAGTATCCGAATTTCAAGAAAGTCGGATTGCCGAAAGGCTCGCTCTGGCTGATTCCGCTTATTATCATCGTTGCCGTTGTACTTGGCCTGATGTATCGTGAGCATCTGACAAAAATTATTTTCGTGCCGCTCGTACTTTACGCGCTGTATGGCCTAAAAAAAAACGCTAAGCTCCGTATTTTGCGGCTTAGACGTAAAAAACGCCAAAATTCTGAGGAAACGGTGTCCTCTGACCACAGTGCTTAAAAGTTTACTCGTTCATATTCATGCGTTTTTCATAAGGAACGTGACTGTGATTGCATATTTGCAATCACAGTCACGTTTTTTTTATAAGAATTTGGATGAGGCGGATGATAAAGCCAAGCTGTGAATGATTTTGGTGTAATATAATCTAACGTTATAATAATGATTTCTTGATTATTTTTTATAAAGTCTCATTTTTGATTTAAATAAATATATTTTATGTAATAAAAACTAACATAAAATGATTGACGATGAATCGAAATCAATCTATAATGAAACCATTCATAGAGCTTTATGATGGTTTAAATCAGTTTTTATTTACGAAAACAATATTTATTATGTTTTTTAATTACGTATAGTAATTATTTTAGGAAAATATTGTTTTTGTAAGTTAATCTGACAATTTATCGGGAGTTATAACAGAATGAATAGGGGAGATTGGACATGATCAGAAGAAGATTGCCTGCAGTCAGCCTATTACTAACACTTACACTGATTTTACTTGCCGGATGCGGCACTGGTGGCGCGAAGGGGATTGATACTGCGGGATCTGGCTCGCAGGAAGGCGAAAGCGGCAGCAAGGCAATTATTCCGGTCCGTTTGGTTGAAGCCTGGTATTCCAAAGGAGAGGATGGAGGGTACTTTGCAGCTCTCCAACAAGGATACTATAAGGATGCGGGGATCGACATGTCGATTCAGCCTGGCGGTCCGCAAGTTTCCGGCTTGCAGATGGTAGCTGCCGGTCAGGCGGATTTCGGAATTTCCTATGGGGATGAGATTTTGAAGGCGAGAGAGGAAGGGATTCCGGTAGTCGGGCTGCTGGCTGCTTTCCAGTACACACCGCAAGTATTCATGTTTCATAAAGGAGAAAATATTACCGACTTCAAGGATATGAACGGCCGTGCCGTCTATACGACACCGGGTGCTCTTTATTGGGAATTCATTAAGAAGCAGTATAAGTTGGACAAGGTGAAGGAATTCGCCTATACCGGGCAGCTTGCTAACTTTATTAATGACAGCAAATCTCTTAACCAAGGCTATATTACCAATGAACCTTACGCTCTTCAGCAGGAAAATGTGGACGTGTCCTTCCTTAAGGTGAAGGATTCCGGATATGCCAACTACGCGGACGTCCTGTTTACAACAGAAAAATTTATCAAGGAGCATCCGGATGTTGTAGCTGCAGTTGTACAGGCAACCCAGAAGGGCTGGGGCTATTATAATGAAAATTACAAGACGGTCAATCCGTTCATTCAGACGTATAACAAGGATATGCCAACCGCCGCCATGGACTATGAGGCTGAGCATCAGAAGGAGTTCATTGTTACAGATGAGACGAAATCGAACGGGATCGGATATATGACCAAGGATAGATGGCAAAAAATCATGGAGCAAATGACGGATATGGGCGTGCTCACCAAGCCTCAGGATGCGGAGAAGGCGTTCACGACGGAGTTTTTGAAAAAATAGCTTGTTTTGCAAATGAAGAGGTCGATAATAAGCAAAGTATATGAAAACAGTGCCGCGGCGACAAACCGGCGGCACTGTTTTTTTTAATGCTGTATAAAGACATCTTGCAAATTGCAGGTCATGAAAAGTCTTACAAAGGGCAAGTGAAGATTAGCTTAGCTTAAAGAGGCCGAGTGTAGTGCATTTTTGAGTTTCGTGATCCACAACATCATTCAAATTAATATCGAGCAGATTGGACAAGGCGGACATGTAGAACAGATTTCGCCCCAGCTCATCCTTAATGGCTTCCTTGCAATGCTCGCATAATTGTCCGGAGAGGTGATTCTCCACATTGCTTTTGGCTTCCTGTAATCCGATTTCCTCCGGGAAGTTTTGCTTTTTGGCATGAAGCTGTATACATCCGCATTCGGTAACAGCTTTGGTGACTGCGCGGTTAACAGTAGCTCCGGTTTGCCCATACTTGGACATGACGTCCATCAGGCTGCGATGACGCAGCAGCAGCTCAGACACTTGCTGTTGAAGATGCTCCAGTGTAGGCGCGTTCAATTTCCCACCTCATTTCAAATTTGCTGACCTCTCCATTATAAAATAAGGAAACCCAAATTGACAAAATAGTTTGAAAATAAATGTGTGGAAAATTTTTGAAGCCTACGATTAGCCTTCCGTTATTTGGATCATAATTGTAATGGAGGTGATCGTCGTGTTAAAACGAATCATACAAATTCTCGGAATCATTACAGGCGGATATGCAGGTGCAGAGCTATATCATGGATTTGGCGGTCAAAGAATCTGGATGGACCCGTCGCTAGCCATGCTGCAAAACAGCGGGTTGTACTATGCCAGCATTGGGCTGGGAATATTTGCAGGGCTGATTGCAGCTACAGTGGCTGCGGAGCCTGTTACCCGGTTCTTGAAGGAAAGGGCGGATCAGGCGGCTGAACTGCCGATGACGGATATGGTTTCCAGGGGAGTTGGTCTGGTAGCAGGACTGGGCATTGCAGCTCTGCTGTATCCTGCGGTAGCCGGGCTGGAGGGAGCGGGGAGGTTGATTCCTGCTGTCATGACATTGTTCTTTGGCTATATGGGACTGAGAATTGGCGGGCTGAAAAAGGAGGAGCTTTCCGCGGGTTATAGCCGTTTTGTAGATTCCCGTGGGGCGAAGCAGCCGATTTCGGAGGAAGCAGGCTTTGAAGAGCATAAAATTTTGGACACCAGCGTCATTATCGATGGCCGCATCGCGGATATTTGCAAAACCGGTTTTATTGAAGGCACTTTGGTAATTCCTGAATTTGTACTGGAGGAGCTTCAGCATATTGCGGACTCTTCGGACTTGCTCAAGCGCAACCGCGGCCGCCGTGGACTTGATATTTTGAATAAGATCCAAAAGGAGCTTGATGTCCGCGTACTTGTCTATGAAGGTGATTATGAGGAAATCGGGGAAGTGGACAGCAAGCTGGTGAAGCTGGCAAAAGCGCTTGGCGGCAAGGTTGTCACAAATGATTTCAACCTGAACAAGGTATGTGAACTGCAAGGTGTATCTGTACTCAATATTAATGATTTGGCGAATGCGGTGAAGCCGGTCGTGCTGCCGGGCGAGGAAATTGTTGTTCAGGTCATTAAAGATGGCAAGGAGCATGGTCAAGGCGTTGCTTATCTGGATGACGGAACGATGATTGTTGTTGAGGGCGGACGCGAGTTTATCGGGACAACGATGGAGGTCCTGGTCACCAGTGTGCTGCAGACCTCTGCGGGCCGTATGATATTTGCCAAGCCAAAGCTGCTGGAGAAGGCGCAATAAAACCTGTGGTTGTGGTATGATAGAGTCATACATAACTATAATCAGGCAGGGGCGGCATCCGGACGGGGTTGGGATGACTGGAGAACCGATGCTTACGGATGCTGCTTGTTCAGCCTGGCAGTAAGGCAGGGAATGAAGGATGAATAACGAAGCTTGGGGCGCAGTCATTGTTGCCGCCGGCAAGGGAGCCCGCATGGGTACCGTTCAAAGCAAGCAATACTTGCCGTTATGCGGCAAGCCTATACTCGTTCATACGCTGGAGAAGTTTGAGCATATTGAAGAGGTTGCCGAGGTTGTTCTGGTTGTCGGAGAACAGGATGTGGAGCTGTGCAGCTCCTATGTGGCTGAATACAAGCTGGCCAAAGTCAAGGCGGTCGTAGCCGGCGGGGCTGAGCGTCAGGATTCGGTCTATCGCGGACTGCAGGCTCTGGATACACGCTGGGTTATGATTCATGATGGTGTGCGGCCTCTGGTAAGCAGAGAAGCGGTCACGCGCTGCTGTCAGGCAGCCTATAAGCATGGTGCCGCCGTACTGGCTGTTCCTGTCAAAGATACGATCAAGCAAGTGAATGATCATGGTGTTATAACCGGTACACCGGATAGGCAAAGTCTGTGGTCGATACAAACACC
The DNA here is from genome assembly GCF_000422505.1 of Paenibacillus pinihumi DSM 23905 = JCM 16419. Classification (GTDB taxonomy): domain Bacteria; phylum Bacillota; class Bacilli; order Paenibacillales; family Paenibacillaceae; genus Paenibacillus_D; species Paenibacillus_D pinihumi. The sequence goes on from NZ_AULX01000018.1 coordinate 210,848, forward strand.
GCAGGCTTTTAAGCGTGCCCAGATTGCAGAGGCATTGGAGCGGGCAGCCGCCGATGGTTTCCTGGGTACAGATGACGCGATGGCAATGGAGAGAATTGGTATTCAGGTAGCAATTGCGCAAGGGGAATATACCAATATTAAAATTACGACACCTGAGGATTTGCCGATGGCCGAACTGTGGCTGTCCGGACAGAGGTAAGGCAAGGAAGGGGACTTATACATGATTCGTGTAGGACAAGGCTTTGATGTTCATCAGCTGGTCGAGGGAAGGCCGTGTATTATCGGAGGCGTGACGATACCTTATGAGAAGGGACTGCTCGGCCATTCCGATGCCGATGTGCTGCTTCATGCAATAACCGATGCTGTGTTGGGGGCGCTCGGACTCGGGGATATCGGGAAGCATTTCCCGGATACGGATGAGGCTTTCAAGGATGCGGACAGTCTAAAGCTGCTGGAGCAGGTATGGCAGCTGGTAAAGGAGCGCGGCTACAAGCTGGGGAATATCGATTCCACGATTATCGCCCAGCGTCCGAAGATGGCATCGTACATTCCCCAAATGGCGGAAGTTATCGCCCGTGCGCTGGAAGCGGATATCTCACAGGTTAATGTCAAGGCGACGACAACGGAACAGCTTGGCTTTACAGGACGCGGGGAAGGGATTGCAGCGCAATCGGTTGTCTGCCTTGTCAAGGATGTGCTATGATTTGGGGCACCAGCGATAACGGCTGATCTTGTGCGCAGGAGCACAGGACTTATATCTAGATAATCAAGGGAGGCAATAAGCGATGGCACAGGAAGTGAGAGTACGTTATGCGCCTTCACCGACCGGGCATTTACATATCGGCAATGCGCGCACCGCATTGTTCAATTATTTGTTTGCGCGCAAACATGGCGGCAAGCTGATTATCCGCATTGAGGATACGGATGTGAAGCGCAACGTGGCGGGCGGCGAGGAGAACCAGCTCACTTATTTGAAGTGGCTGGGCATCAGCTGGGATGAGAGCATCGACGTAGGCGGCGGGTATGGCCCTTACCGTCAGACTGAGCGTCTTGATATTTACAAAGCAAGCTATGAGGAATTGCTGGAGAAGGGATTAGCCTACTACTGCTATTGCACGGAACAGGAGCTGGAGCAGGAACGGGAAGAGCAGATGGCCCGCGGCGAGACCCCGCGCTATTCCGGACGCCACCGTGATCTGACCGGGGAGCAGCGCCAGAGTTTTGAGGCTGAGGGCCGTGTGCCAAGTATCCGCTTCCGTGTACCGGAAGGCAAGCGTTACACCTTTAATGATATGGTCAAAGGTGAAATCAGCTTTGATACCGCGGAGATGGGCGACTTTGTTATTGTGAAAAAGGACGGCATCCCGACCTACAACTTTGCGGTTGTTATCGATGATTACAAGATGAAAATCAGCCATGTGCTGCGTGGAGAGGATCATATCTCCAATACGCCGCGCCAGCTTATGATTTATGAAGCGCTGGGCTGGGAGCCGCCACAGTTCGGACATATGACGCTTATTGTCAATGAGCAGCGCAAGAAGCTCAGCAAGCGCGATGAATCCATCATTCAATTCATTGAGCAGTATGATGATCTGGGATATTTGCCGGAGACGCTGTTCAACTTTATTGCTTTGCTTGGCTGGTCGCCGGAAGGGGAACAGGAGATCTTTACCCGTGAGGAACTGGCGGATATCTTCGACGCTTCCCGTCTGAGCAAGAGTCCTGCTGTGTTCGACACGCAGAAGCTGGCCTGGATGAATAATGAATACCTGAAGAAAGCGGAGCTGTCACGCGTAGTCGGCCTTTGTCTGCCTCATCTTCAGAAAGCGGGCAGAGTTGGTGCGGAACTGGATGCGGCCGAGTACGATTGGGCCAGCAGCCTGGTTGGGCTGTATCAGGACAAGTTGCGCAGTGCATCGGATATTGTGGAGTTGACCGAGCTGTTCTTCCGCGAAGATCCGGCCGATGAAGAAGAAGCAGCTGTCGTGCTTGCCGAAGAGCAGGTTCCGGCTGTGCTGTCTGCATTCTCCGGCCAGATTGAAGCGGCGGGCGATGCAGAGTTCTCAGCGGATGCGATTAAGGCGATGATTAAGTCCGTTCAGCAGCAGACGGGCTTCAAGGGCAAGCAATTGTTCATGCCGATCCGTGCTGCGCTGACGGGCCAGACGCATGGTCCTGACCTGAACGAGACGATTCGTCTGCTTGGCAAGCAGAAAGTGCTGGCAAGATTAGGAGCCCGCCTGGGTTAGCGGTTTGTTCTTGTCAACCCCAATCTAAACAGTTATACTAGGGTCATCAAGCGTGAATAGCGCTTCTATAACTTTCATATGAAGGCTTTGAACAGGAAAAGTACGTTTTGAAGGGATTCTCAGAGAGGACAACCGGCGCGTGAAACCCTGCATGCTTCTTGAAGTATATTCAGGTGCGCCAGGCTGGGAGTTGTCTAGTCCCCAAGACGAAAAATGCACCTGGGAGCCTTGCTCCGATCCGAAGTCAATGAGCCCCCTAAGGCGGCTGGTTGAATCCGGGGTAGGCGGCAACGTAAAGCCCGCGTTAACGGGCATGCAAGGGGCGGGATAAGTCTGGCTTTTTTCGTCCGAAAGCGAAGTGGAACCACGATCATACGTCTTCGCAGCCAATGGCTGCGGGACGTTTTTTTATTATAAAAATAGAGATCATTATGCCTAAACCAAAGCATTTTGGTTCCCGTACCTGCGTGAATTAACAAACCTTTTCAGTATCGGCAGCGGTGTTGTGTACAGGGCATGAGGCGTATTGTAAAAAGGGGGGGGCGTGCGGTGTTCAGGCAATTCAAGTCCGATATTCAGGCTGTTTTTGAGAATGATCCTGCGGCGCGCAGCAAATTCGAGGTCATCTTTACCTATTCTGGATTGCATGCGCTTTGGTCGCATCGCATCGCTCACTTTTTGTACCGGAAACGCTGGTTCACTCTCGCCCGCATAGTTTCTCAAATCAGCCGTTTCTTCACAGGAATCGAGATTCATCCCGGAGCGGTAATCGGCCAGCGCTTTTTTATTGACCATGGCATGGGGGTAGTGATCGGCGAGACCTGTGTGATCGGGGATGATGTTGTCATTTACCAAGGGGTTACACTTGGGGGGACGGGTAAAGAGAAGGGCAAGCGGCATCCGACTATAGGGAATAATGTCGTGATTGGTTCCGGGGCGAAGGTTCTCGGCAGCTTTAACGTTGGCGAAGGCTCCAACATTGGTGCCAATTCGGTCGTCGTCCGCGAGGTGCCGCCATACAGCACGGTTGTCGGGATTCCCGGCAAAATTGTCCGCAGCAACGGCAAGCGGGTTGCAGACCGGTTGGATCATACCCAACTGCCCGATCCGGTTGTTGAAACTTGCCGCAAGCTTCAGAACGAGCTGGATGAAATGCGGGACCAAATGGATAAAATGAAGGAAAAAGCCAGGCAGCCGATAGGCAGTGGAGGAGAGTGACGAATGACAGTTTATATTTATAACACGCTAAGCCGTGAAAAAGAGGCTTTTGTTCCGCAAGAGCCGGGCAAAGTTAAGATGTATGTGTGCGGTCCTACCGTTTACGATTATATTCATATCGGGAATGCAAGACCGGTGATCTTCTTTGATACCGTGCGCCGTTATCTGGAGCAGAGCGGTTATGACGTCAATTACATTATGAATTTCACAGACGTTGACGACAAGTTGATCCGCAAGGCGGAGCAAATGGGTACGACTGTGCCTGAGGTTGCCCAAACCTTTATTGATGCGTTCAATGAGGATACGGCTGCTCTTGGTGTCCGGAGTGCAACAGGCAATCCGCGGGTTACGGAACATATTCAGGAGATTATTGATTTAATCGCCGCGCTTGTTGATAAAGGCGCTGCTTATGCCAGTGAAGGCGACGTTTATTTCCGGACTTCAAGCTTTGCCGATTACGGCAAGCTGTCCCATCAAAATATCGAAGAGTTGCAGATGGGAATCCGGATCGAGATTGGCGATCGCAAGGAGAATGCGCAGGATTTTGTTCTCTGGAAAGGCGCCAAGCCAGGTGAAATCAAATGGGATAGCCCATGGGGACCGGGGCGACCGGGCTGGCACATTGAGTGCTCGGCAATGGCGCGCAAATATTTGGGCGATACCCTTGATATTCACGGTGGCGGAGCTGATTTGCAGTTCCCGCACCATGAGTGCGAAGTGGCCCAGTCGGAGTCCTGCACAGGCCATGAGCTGTCCAATTATTGGATGCACAACGGGTATATCAATATTGACAATAAAAAAATGTCCAAATCCCTCGGGAACGGAATTACGGTCAGAGTGCTGCTGGAGAGGGCCAAACCCCAGGCTATCCGTTATTTCATGCTCTCCACGCATTATCGCAGTCCGCTTAACTTTAATGATCAAACGATTGAGCAGGCTCAAAGCAGTGTGGACCGGATCGCCAACTGTGAGGCTAACCTGACGCACCGGCTGCAGTCGCTGGGCAATCTGGCTGGTTATGAGCCGTCTGCAACAAGCAGGGAAGCAAGGGAAGCTTTGCTGGCGAAGCTTGGAAAGATTGAATCAGGCTTCCACAGCAAAATGAGTGACGACTTCAATACGCCGGATGCGATTACAGCTGTATTTGAGCTGGTGAATGAAGCCAATCAGTATCTGCAACAAGAAGTTACAGAATCCGTCGTACTGGAGACGTTTTTGGCAAAACTGCGCAAGTTTGATGAAGTGCTGGGACTGCTTCCGTTGCCGGCCGCACAGGCGGGGCTGCTGGATGAAGAAGTTGACCGGCTGATTGAGGAGCGGAATGAGGCTCGCCGGACGAGAAACTGGGCCCGCGCCGATGAGATCAGGGATCTGCTTGCAGAACAGGGGATTTTGCTTGAGGATACACCTCAGGGAATTCGTTGGCGGCGTAAATGATGAATAAGGATGATGTGAGAGGTACTGGGCCTTTGGCAGGTGAGGAAGAACTTGCGGCGGGATTGTGGTTTCACCCGCCTGCCAAGGAGCCGGACCAACTGAGTCCGGTCGTGCTCGCTTATATCGGCGATGCTGTTTTTGAATTGATTATCCGGCAATATCTGATTTCTCAGACTAACCACAAGCTGCATCATCTGCATCGGGAAGCGACTTCGCGGGTATCGGCAAAGGCGCAGTGCGCCCTGCTGCAGCGGCTGATGCCGGTATTGACGGAAGAAGAGGCGGATATTGTGCGGCGGGGACGCAATGCCAAAAGCGGCAATCCGCCTAAAAATGCAGACCCGCATGATTACCGCCAAGCTACAGCGTTAGAGTGCCTGTTCGGTTACTTATACTACCAGCGGCGCAGCGGACGAATACATGAGCTACTAGACATTGCGATTCACAGAACTTCGGCCGTTGCGCGCGAAGAGGAGGAAAAGACATGACAGAACAGGAAAAGCAGGAAATACAGGAAGAATGGATTGCGGGCAAGCATCCCGTGCTGGAAGCACTGCGCTCCGGCAGGGAAATCAATAAAATTCTGATTGCCGAGCAGGCGCAGAAAAATGCGGTGCTCCCGATCATGACCGAAGCAAAGAAACTCGGAATTGTAGTTCAAAACGTGGACAAGCGCAAATTGGACCAGGTAGCCGGTGGCGTGCAGCATCAGGGTGTCGTTGCTCAGGTGGCGGCCTACCGCTATGCTGAAGTGGATGAACTGCTGGCATACGCCCGCTCCAAGGGCGAGGAACCGCTTATTCTGCTTCTGGATGAGATTGAAGATCCGCATAATCTGGGTTCGATTCTCCGGACTGCAGAATGCACGGGCGTGCACGGGGTTATCATTCCCAAACGCAGATCAGCATCGCTGAATGCAACGGTATCCAAAACATCAGCTGGTGCGGCTGAGCATGTATTGGTTGCCCGTGTCACGAATATGGCGCAAACCATTGACAGGTTGAAAGAAGAAGGCGTATGGATAGCAGGAGCTGACGTGGCGGCCAAAGGAGATGTCTATCAGGCGGATTTCAATATGCCGCTTGGCCTTGTCATTGGCAATGAGAGCAAAGGGATGGGCAGACTCATAAGGGAGAAGTGTGACTTTCTGGTCAAGCTGCCAATGCTCGGCAAGCTGAATTCACTGAATGCATCTGTAGCTGCGGGAGTGCTGATGTATGAAGTTGTAAGACAGCGGCTTGGTCGGAATGGAAGTCAAGGGAAGCCCTCTAAAGAAGCAGTGCGGAGTGAGTAGACCATGAGTCGGCATCGTGACATCCTTCTAGTGGACGGATACAACATTATTGGTGCCTGGCCCGAGCTGGAGCGGCTGAAAGAACTCGGTCTGGAAGAAGCGCGTGACCGTCTGCTTGATCTGCTTGCAGACTATCAGGGGTTTACAGGGATGCAGATCTACGTGATTTTTGATGCGCATCAGGTTCCAGGGCTCGGCGCTTCTTACCGCCAGCATCAGCTCAGTGTGCTGTATACCAAAGAGAAGGAGACTGCCGACGAATGCATTGAGCGGCTCGTAGTGGAATTGACCAAGAGGGGGCGCAACATTTATGTTGCCACCTCTGATCTGGTTGAGCAGCATGTCGCCTTTGGCAAAGGGGCGCTCCGTGTGTCTGCGCGGGAGTTGCTGATTAACATTCAGCAGAACCAGAAGGCGATCGATGTGAAGGTGAAGACAGAGCATGCAGGCAAGCGCAACTCGCTCGACGGTATTGTGAGTCTGGATGTTTGGAGCCGACTCGAAAAAATGCGCAGAGGAGAATGAAAGATTTCTTTTTATAACAATTAAATGTATATTATGGTTATTTTTCAGAACCTCCCTTATTGACGGGGTTAGGTTACATAATGTATACTGACTCTATGTATTAATGTTGATTTCTATGAAATATCACTGTTTTGATCGCTTTGTTTGCTGTGGACGATGAAAGTTCTATCAGACGGCAGCAGCCACCTTTACGCTAGATTATTCGTTGCTAGGTCAGAGCAATGTATGCCTTGCAGGCCGGAGGGATAGTTAGTGAGCATCGACCTCAGAGATTTGAATGTGCACGAATATGAATGCAGAACGGATGAAGATGTGGTTGAAGCAGTCCGTGAAGGCGATGGTATTGCCCTGGAGTACTTGATTAACAAGTACAAGAACTTCGTCAGGGCCAAGGCGCGCTCTTATTTTCTTATTGGAGCCGACCGGGAAGATATTGTTCAGGAGGGTATGATCGGCCTGTACAAGTCCATCCGTGACTTCAAAGGAGACAAGCTGGCTTCATTCAAAGCTTTTGCAGAATTGTGCATAACCAGACAGATTATTACTGCCATTAAGACGGCGACAAGACAGAAGCATATTCCTCTTAATTCTTATGTGTCTTTGGATAAGCCCATCTACGATGAGGACTCCGACAGGACTCTCCTTGACGTCATCTGCGGCTCCCGCGTATCCGACCCGGAAGAATTAATTATTAATCAAGAGGAGTTTGTCGGGCTGGAAGACAAGCTTTCTGAAATTTTAAGTGATTTGGAACGCAAGGTGCTTCGTCTCTATTTGGACGGACGTTCCTATCAGGAGATTGCGGTTGATCTGGACCGTCATGTAAAATCCATCGATAATGCTCTGCAGCGTGTGAAGCGCAAGTTGGAGCGGTATCTGGAAATTCGTGACGTATCCGGTTAGCGATTTTGCCCTGAATGTTTCTGAATGCTATTTGACGTTATTGAAGATTATCTAGGATTGTTGATTGTTGCAGCCTGCGCGCTTCTGCGGATTCGCGCTTGTGCTGCTTAATAGGTTGAATGCGGAAGGCTCGAAATCGGGTCTTTTTTTATTTCTCTCAAATAGCAATTTCATTCAGCGGCAATAGAGTTTTTGTGCGATAGGATTGAATTTTACCTTTCAGGATATAAAACTAGAGGAAATTGGAAATGCTGGTGAGAGGCGCGGGGAGCCTCAGATAGCAGACAGGTCAAGGGCTGGGAGGTATTTTCCCGGAGCACTTTCTCGTTGACATGGTATGGTGATTGTGATAAAGTGTTTTAGGTAGCCCAAAATATGCATATGTTTTGAACGGGTTTTGAATCTTCGGATTCAACATAAACGTTTATGCAAGTGATCGACATGTTTATTGAGATGGTTAGTTTCGGGAGGTGTACTTGAATGCGGGTAATTATTACGTTGGCATGCACAAACTGCAAACAAAGGAACTATACGACCAACAAAAACAAACGGAATCACCCCGACCGCATCGAGATGAAGAAGTTCTGCAAGTTTTGTAACGAGCATACTCCTCATCGCGAGACTCGATAGTTAATGGAGGTGTGGACGTGACATTTCTAGCTAAGATGAAGCAGGGTTTTGGCTCGTCGTTTGCCTTCTTTGCGGACAGCTGGGCGGAGCTTAAAAAAGTTCGCTGGCCAAATCGTAAGGAGTTGACAAGCTATACAATTGTAGTGCTAGTTACAGTTGTGGCCGTCGGCATTTACTTTTGGCTTCTTGACATCGGGATCTCTAGATTGGTCGAACTGATTGATTAAGAAGTGTCAAAAGGTGGCTTGTTATGGAAAAAAGATGGTACGTAGTTCACACGTATTCGGGCTATGAGAATAAGGTGAAAACGAATCTTGAAAAACGGGTTGAATCCATGGGCATGGAGGACAAGATCTTTCGTGTTCTCGTACCGATGGAGGAAGAGATCGTAAACAAGGACGGTAAAAAGAAGACGGTCATGCGTAAAGTTTACCCTGGCTATGTTCTTGTTGAGATGGTCCAAACCGATGATTCGTGGTATGTTGTTCGTAATACGCCTGGAGTAACGGGTTTTGTCGGATCTACAGGATCTGGTTCAAAACCAACTGCTTTGCTTCCGGATGAGGTAGACCAAATCCTGAAGCATATGGGTATTGAAGAGCCGAAGCCGGTGATCGAGTTTGATCTGAAGGAATCGGTTCGTGTTAAAGTCGGACCTTTCGCCAACTTTGTCGGCACAGTAGAAGAAATTCTGCTGGACAAAAGCAAGCTGAAGGTTCACGTTAACATGTTTGGAAGGGAAACCCCGCTGGAGCTGGACTACACTCAAGTGGAAAAGATATAATATCCGGTTTTCTGATGATCGCAGTTTGCTGACATGCGGCTGCGATGGTGGGAGGGAAAGGCGAAAGCCGACCCGTCTGACCACACTTTAGGGCAAGGAGGTGTGCAACATGGCGAAAAAAGTCATCAAAATGGTGAAACTGCAAGTACCAGCAGGTAAAGCGAACCCGGCTCCGCCGATCGGTCCAGCGCTTGGTCAAGCAGGTGTAAACATCATGGCGTTCTGTAAAGAGTTCAACGCTCGTACAGCAGATCAAGCGGGATTGATTATTCCGGTTGTTATTTCAGTGTTTGAGGATCGTTCCTTTACGTTCGAAACAAAAACACCACCAGCGGCCGTTCTTCTTCGCGTAGCTGCAGGAATCGAAAAAGGTTCCGGCGAGCCTAACAAAAAGAAAGTGGCTTCCGTTTCTCGTACGAAAGTTCGTGAAATCGCTGAGCAAAAAATGCCGGATCTCAACGCGGCTTCAGTTGAAGCAGCAATGTTAATGATCGAAGGTACTGCCCGTAGCATGGGTGTTACAATTACTGACTAATTTTAGACAGTGATTGCCAGGCGGACAATCGTGTCTGCTTGCGTGGGAGGATCATCCGTTTAGGAGGATTTTCCGTTATGACCACATAAGGAGGAAGATTTAAATGGCAAAGCGTGGTAAGAAGTATCAAGAAGCCGTGAAGCTGTTTGACAGCGAAGCGACTTATGAGCCGGCTCAAGCAATTGAACTGGTTAAAAAAGCAGCATCTGCTAAATTTGATGAGTCCGTTGAAGTTGCCGTCCGTCTGGGCGTTGACCCTCGGAAACAAGACCAGGCTGTTCGTGGTGTAGTTGTACTGCCTCACGGAACTGGTAAAACTAAACGTGTTCTCGTGTTCGCAAAAGGTGAAAAAGTGAAGGAAGCCGAAGCGGCTGGAGCAGATTATGTTGGCGATGCTGACATGATCAACAAAATTCAGCAAGGCTGGTTTGAATTCGACGTTTGCGTAGCTACACCTGACATGATGGCGGAAGTTGGTAAACTGGGTCGTATTCTCGGGGGTAAAGGTTTGATGCCAAACCCTAAAGCTGGTACAGTAACGTTTGACGTTACTAAAGCAGTTCAAGAGATTAAGGCTGGTAAAATCGAGTACCGTCTTGACAAAGCAGGTCAAATCCATGCTCCAATCGGTAAAGTATCCTTTGGTGAAGAGCAGTTGAACGAAAACCTTCGTTCCCTGATCGATGCACTGAACCGGGCTAAGCCGGCTGCTGCAAAAGGTGTTTACCTGAAAAACATCGCGGTTTCCTCTACAATGGGACCAAGCGCTCGTGTTAACACAGCTGCTTTCCGTTAAGAGAAACTCGCATTAACAATTGAACATGCATGCCGTAGACAGTAGGTGCGTTATGCTTAATTTCCTACCGAGGTGTTATGATATATAAGTTGTGTGCATGGGGCCGTTATGGCTTCGTACACACAACATAATCATGGCCTTCGCTCGGTTGCGAAGGCTTTTTTCATGCATCGGGACCGGAAGTAAGATAACCGTTACGGTTTGTACAAATTTTACAGGAGGTGTAAAGCTTGGCTAACGCAAAAATCATTCAAGAAAAACAGCTTGCTGTTGAAGAGATCGCTGCGAAGCTGCGTGAGAGCAAGAGCACAGTTGTTGCTGACTACCGCGGTCTGAACGTTTCGCAGGTTACTGAACTCCGCAAACAATTGCGCGAAGCCGGCGTTGAGTTCCAAGTGTTGAAAAACTCTTTGGTTCGCCGCGCTACTGCTGCTACAGAACTGACTCAGCTTGATGAAGTTCTGACAGGGCCAACTGCAATCGCATTTGCTAAAGACGATGTTGTTGCTCCAGCTAAAATTCTGAGCAACTTCGCGAAAAAGAACGAGGCTCTGCAAGTAAAAGGCGGAGTCGTTGAAGGTCAAGTTGTTGGCGTGGATCAGATCAAAGCGCTTGCTGATCTTCCTTCCCGCGATGGCTTGCTTTCCATGTTGCTCAGCGTGCTTCAAGCACCAGTACGCAACTTCGCGCTTGCGGTTAAAGCAGTTGCTGAAAAGCAAGAAGCTTAATCTTTGCATTGCATAACTATACAAATTCAAAACTATGGAGGTTCAACCATGAGTAAAGAGCAAATCTTAGAAGCAATTAAAGGCATGAACGTTCTTGAACTGAACGAACTTGTAAAAGCAATTGAAGAAGAATTCGGCGTAACTGCTGCAGCTCCAGTAGCTGTTATTGCAGGTGGCGGAGCAGCAGAAGTTGCTGAGCAATCCGAGTTCGACGTAATCCTGACTAGCGCTGGTGCTTCCAAAATCAACGTTATCAAAGTTGTTCGCGAAATCACTGGTCTGGGCTTGAAAGAAGCTAAAGACGTTGTTGACAACGCACCAAAACCAATCAAAGAAAAAGTATCCAAAGAGGATGCTGAAGCTCTTAAAGCTAAGCTTGAAGAAGCTGGCGCTGCTGTAGAAGTAAAGTAATAGTCTGAATTCATAGCAAACCCCTTGAGGCCTCGCTTCAAGGGGTTTGCTTACGCTTATTCTTAAGGAGGGAGGGAAATCATGTCGGACCACTACTTCACACAGAAGCCGGGTGTCAAGCATGACCGCCGGATTCAGGATGCTGTGTTAAAAGGACGCAATTACCGTTTTGCAACAGATGCTGGTGTATTCTCCAAAGGCGGTGTGGATTACGGGAGTAAAGTGTTGATTGAAGCACTTTCACTGGATTCTTCGGCAGCAGTTCTTGATGTCGGGTGCGGCTATGGACCGATCGGAATCGCGGCAGCTGCTCTTGTCCCGCAGGGAAGTGTGACTATGATTGACATTAATGAGCGGGCCGTGGAGCTTGCCGGAGAGAATGCTGCACTAAACGGCATAAATAATGTCGAAGTTATTCAGAGTGATTTGTTCGAGGCAGTGAAGGAGAGAAAGTTCGACGTTATTCTCACGAATCCGCCAATTCGGGCAGGAAAAGCGACCGTACATCAGATCTTTGAGGAAGGATGGTCTTTGTTGAACCCGGGCGGACAGATGTGGGTGGTCATCCAAAAGAAACAAGGGGCTCCTTCGGCGCTTGCGAAGCTGGAGACTCTTTTTGCAAAGGTTGAGGAAGTAACGAAAGACAAAGGCTATCGAATCTATCGTGCGGTCAAGCAGTAAGTAGAAAAAAGATTTGACTCGGTTTGCTGCTTGTGGTATTATTATAAAATGTCAGTATTATGCTAGGTGAAAACTCTTTAGCTAGCTAAAATGTCAAGTGCTATTTTTTAAAAGCAACAATGCATAAAATTTTAGCATTTAACGTATAATGTTTAGATTTTGGGCAAAATTACTTGATATGAGATTATGCGGCAGTTATGCCGCGACGACCGCTGGGAAACATGCTCTTTTTTCGAACTACTTCGATAAGGGCTTTTCTTTATTGGGATGTAAGAAAGTGCTTATTTTCAAAGATGCTTTCTTGTATTTTATTCATATGCGCTGTTGATATGATTTGACAGTGTTAATCGTATACGCCTGGTTCTTGGTTGACAAGGCCTGAGCGTTGAAGCAGACATGAGGGGTGAGGTTAAGTTGGCAGGACAACTTGTTCAGTATGGCCGACGCACGCGTAGAAGCTATGCTCGCATTAACGAGGTGCTCGAGGTCCCGAACCTGATTGAAATTCAGCAAAAATCGTATGAAAAGTTTTTGGATCGTGATTTGCTCGAATTGTTTCAAGATATTTCACCGATCCAGGACTTTACGGGCAATTTGTCGCTGGAATTTATCGATTACAGTTTGGGTGAACCGAAGTACTCGGTTGATGAGTCGAAAGAACGCGACGTCACGTATGCTGCTCCATTACGGGTTAAGGTGCGGCTTATTAACAAAGAAACTGGCGAAGTGAAGGAACAAGAAGTGTTTATGGGCGACTTCCCGCTGATGACTGAAACCGGCACCTTTATTATTAACGGGGCGGAACGGGTTATCGTCAGCCAATTGGTGCGCTCACCCAGCGTTTACTTCAGCACGAAGGTCGACAAGAACGGCAAAAAGACTTACACGGCAACGGTTATTCCTAACCGGGGTGCTTGGCTTGAGCTGGAGACCGATGCAAAGGATATTGTATATGTCCGTATTGACCGTACACGTAAAATCCCTGTAACGGTATTGCTTCGTGCGCTGGGTTTCGGCACTGATGCCGAAATTCTGGATTTGCTCGGACATGACGAGTATATCCGCAACACGCTGGATAAGGACAACACTGACTCGACGGATAAAGCGCTGATTGAAATTTATGAGCGTCTTCGTCCAGGCGAGCCGCCAACGCTTGATAATGCGAAGAGCTTGCTCGTTGCACGCTTCTTTGATCCAAAGCGTTATGATCTGGCGAATGTTGGCCGCTACAAAATCAACAAGAAACTTCATATCAAAAATCGTCTATTCAATCAGCGTCTTGCTGAGACATTGATTGATCCGGCTACAGGTGAAATTCTCGCGGAAAGCGGACAAATGATTGACCGCCGCCTGTTGGATGAAATTTTGCCGCTGCTGGAGAAGAACGTAGGCTTCAAGACATACCATGTCGCCGGTGGCGTTATGGATGCTAGTAGTATACCTCTTCAAACCATCAGTGTATTCTCGCCGAACGAAGACGGTAAAATTATCAAAGTCATTGCCAACGGCATCATTGACAAGGCCGTTAAAAATATTACACCGGCTGATATTATTTCGTCCATTAACTACTTCCTTAACCTTCTTCACGGGGTTGGAAGCACGGATGATATCGACCACTTGGGCAACCGCCGCCTGCGTTCTGTCGGAGAGCTTCTTCAGAATCAGTTCCGTATCGGTCTTTCCCGTATGGAGAGAGTCGTTCGCGAGCGGATGTCCATCCAGGATGCGAATGCGATCACGCCTCAGGCTTTGATTAACATCCGTCCTGTTATCGCATCAATTAAAGAGTTCTTCGGTAGCTCCCAGCTCTCGCAGTTTATGGATCAGACGAACCCGCTGGCGGAACTGACACATAAACGGAGACTCTCGGCACTCGGACCGGGCGGTTTGACGCGTGAGCGCGCAGGCTTTGAAGTCCGCGACGTTCACCACTCCCACTATGGACGCATGTGTCCGATTGAGACGCCTGAGGGACCGAACATCGGTCTGATCAACTCCTTGTCCACGTTTGCCCGTATTAACGAGTATGGCTTCATTGAAGCGCCTTACCGCTGGGTAGATCCGAAGACAAGCATTGTTACCGAACAAATCGCTTATCTGACAGCAGACGAGGAAGACAACTACGTTATCGCACAGGCGAATGCGCAGCTGAATGCGGAAGGCAGGTTTGCGGAAGAGAATGTTATCGTCCGTTACAACAAGCAGGCGGATAACATCCTGACCATGCCAAGCGAGCGCGTTGACTATATGGACGTTTCGCCGAAGCAGGTGGTTTCCGTGGCGACTGCGCTCATTCCGTTCCTTGAAAATGACGACTCCAACCGTGCGCTCATGGGATCAAACATGCAGCGGCAGGCGGTACCGCTTCTCATTCCTAAGGCGCCGCTTGTTGGTACAGGTATGGAACATAAATCAGCAAAGGATTCCGGTGTATGTATCGTATCTAAATTCGATGGCGTCATTGAGCGTGTAACCGCTAATGAAGTTCAGCTTCGCCGCATTGAAATTGTTGACGGCAAGCAAATTACCGGTGATCTTGTGAAGCATAAGCTGCATAAGTTCATGCGTTCCAACCAAGGAACATGCATTAACCAGCGTCCAATAGTCCGCAAAGGCGAATACGTCAAGAAGGGCACCATCCTTGCTGACGGTCCTTCCACAGAGATGGGTGAATTGGCACTGGGCCGCAACGTCGTAGTTGCCTTTATGACTTGGGAAGGCTACAACTATGAGGATGCGATCCTGCTTAGCGAGAAGCTTGTTAAAGAGGATGTATACACCTCTATTCATATTGAAGAGTATGAGTCCGAAGCTCGTGATACGAAGCTTGGACCTGAAGAAATTACGCGCGATATCCCGAACGTAGGGGAAGAAGCGCTCAAAAATCTCGACGAACGCGGTATTATCCGTGTCGGTGCGGAGATCGGCGCCGGTGATATTCTCGTCGGTAAAGTAACACCTAAAGGAGTTACGGAGCTGACGGCTGAAGAGCGCCTCCTGCATGCAATTTTCGGTGAGAAGGCCCGTGAAGTACGTGATACTTCGCTTCGTGTACCGCATGGTACAGACGGTATCGTAGTTGACGTAAAAGTATTTACGCGTGAAAACGGCGATGAGCTGCCACCAGGGGTTAACCAGTTGGTTCGTGCTTACATTGCCCAGAAACGTAAAATCTCCGAGGGAGATAAAATGGCGGGACGCCACGGTAACAAAGGGGTTATCGCGCGCATTTTGCCGGAAGAGGATATGCCGTTCCTGCCGGATGGTACGCCTGTTGAGGTTGTACTGAACCCGCTCGGGGTACCTTCCCGGATGAACATCGGTCAGGTATTGGAAGTCCATCTTGGTATGGCTTGTAAACACCTGGGTATTCACGCTGCTACACCGGTATTCGATGGAGCACGCGAGTACGACGTGTTCGATACGATGGAAGAAGCAGGCATGCAGCGCAACGGTAAAACCATTCTGTACGACGGAAGAACGGGTGAATCGTTCGAGCGTGAAGTTACAGTTGGTGTCATGTACATGATCAAGCTGGCGCACATGGTTGATGATAAAATTCATGCCCGTTCCACGGGTCCTTACTCTCTCGTTACGCAGCAGCCGCTCGGTGGTAAAGCACAGTTCGGCGGACAGCGCTTCGGGGAGATGGAGGTATGGGCGCTTGAGGCGTACGGTGCCGCTTATACTCTGCAGGAAATTCTGACGGTCAAATCCGATGACGTGGTCGGACGGGTGAAAACCTATGAATCCATCGTTAAAGGTGAGAACGTGCCGGAGCCTGGCGTACCGGAATCGTTCAAGGTTCTGATTAAAGAGCTTCAAAGCTTGGGCATGGATGTCAAAATCCTGACCGAGAATGAAGAAGAGATCGAAATGAAAGAAATCGATGATGAAGATGATAACACGGGCGATAAGCTGAATCTGAACCTTGAAGGGGCAGAGGTAGGCGCCGAGTAACAGGCTTTGGATGGAATGGGTTTCCTAAGGTACTGACACAGACTTAAGGAGGGTTGCTCCTTGTTGGACGTTAACAACTTCGAGTATATGAAAATCGGTTTGGCTTCTCCGGATAAAATCCGTTCGTGGTCTCGCGGGGAAGTTAAAAAACCGGAAACGATAAACTATCGTACATTGAAGCCGGAGAAAGAAGGTCTTTTCTGTGAAAAGATCTTCGGACCCCAGAAGGACTGGGAATGTCACTGCGGTAAGTACAAGCGTGTCCGCTATAAAGGCGTCGTCTGCGATCGTTGCGGCGTTGAAGTAACACGTGCTAAGGTTCGCCGTGAGCGCATGGGCCATATTGAGCTTGCGGCCCCTGTCTCTCATATCTGGTATTTCAAAGGTATCCCAAGCCGTATGGGTCTGGCACTGGATATGTCACCTCGTTCGCTCGAGGAGATTATCTACTTCGCATCCTACGTGGTAACAGACCCAGGCGATACACCGCTTGAGAAGAAGCAACTGCTCTCCGAGAAGGAATACCGCAGCTACCGTGAAAAGTATGGCTACGGCTTCCAGGCTGGAATGGGTGCTGAGGCTGTCAAGAAGCTGCTTCAGGATATCGATGTTGAGCGCGAGCTGGATACATTGAAGGAAGAGTTGCGGACGGCCCAAGGCCAAAGACGTAACCGTGCAATCAAGCGCCTCGAAGTTATCGAAGCGTTCCGCAATTCCGGCAATGAGCCGGAATGGATGATTCTTGACGTGCTGCCGGTTATCCCGCCTGAGCTGCGCCCGATGGTGCAATTGGACGGTGGACGTTTTGCGACTTCTGACCTGAACGACCTGTACCGTCGTGTTATTAACCGTAACAATCGTCTGAAGCGTCTGCTTGATCTTGGCGCTCCTGATATTATCGTACAAAATGAGAAGCGGATGCTGCAGGAAGCTGTCGATGCGTTGATCGACAACGGCCGCCGCGGCCGTCCGGTTACCGGACCAGGTAACCGCCCGCTCAAATCGCTCAGCCATATGCTTAAAGGTAAACAGGGCCGTTTCCGTCAAAACTTGCTCGGTAAACGGGTAGACTACTCCGGACGTTCTGTTATCGTTGTCGGACCGAGCCTGAAAATGTATCAGTGCGGTCTGCCGAAAGAAATGGCGCTTGAGCTGTTCAAGCCTTTCGTAATGAAAGAGCTTGTAAACAAAGGACTTGCTCATAATATTAAGAGCGCGAAACGCAAAGTTGAGCGTGTAAGCCCTGAGGTATGGGATGTGCTGGAGGAAGTAATCAAGGAGCACCCGGTTCTGCTGAACCGCGCACCTACGCTTCACAGACTCGGTATCCAGGCCTTCGAACCAATTCTGGTTGAAGGACGCGCAATCAAGCTGCATCCGCTCGTATGTACGGCGTATAACGCTGACTTTGACGGTGACCAGATGGCGGTTCACGTTCCATTATCCGCTGAGGCACAAGCTGAAGCCCGTTTGCTGATGCTTGCATCCGGCAACATTCTTAACCCTAAGGATGGCAAGCCGGTTGTTACGCCTTCCCAGGATATGGTTCTTGGAAGCTTCTATCTGACTATGGATAATATGGAGGCGAAAGGGTCCGGATCGGTATTCGGAACCGTGAATGAGGCCATCTCCGCTTATCAGCGGGGGATTGTATCCCTTCATGCCAGAATTGTTATTCCTGTTAAAGTACTGAAGAAAAAAACCTTTACTGATGTACAGCAGAACTCTCTGATTGCAACAACTGTCGGTAAAGTAATCTTTAATGAAATTTTCCCGGATACGTTCCCGTACATCAATGAGGCGACCAAAGCCAACTTGCTGGGCGGCACGCCGGACAAATATTTTATTACTGAAAAAGGTACGGATTTGCAGCAGTTTATGCAGGATCTGTCTATAGCCGGCGCTGTCGGCAAAGAGTACCTGGGTCAGATTATCGGCGAGTGCTTCCGTATTTACCATACGACACAAACCTCGATTATTCTGGACAAAATCAAGCAGCTCGGCTTTACTTATTCGACCAAAGCGGGAATTACGATCGCTGTTTCGGACGTTATCGTTCCGCAAGAGAAGGATCAAATTCTTGTCGAGTCCGATGAGAAGGTTAGAGTTGTTACAAATCAGTACCGTCGTGGTCTGATCACCAATGAAGAGCGTTATGACCGTGTCATTGGTATCTGGAGTAAGGCGAAGGATCAAATTACAGAAATCCTGATGAAATCGATGGACCGTTACAATTCCATCATGCTCATGGTTGATTCGAAGGCACGGGGTAACAAATCCCAGATCACACAGCTTGGCGGTATGCGTGGTCTCATGGCGAACCCGTCCGGTCGTATTATCGAGTTGCCAATCAAATCGAACTTCCGTGAAGGTCTGACGGTATTGGAATACTTTATCTCCACTCACGGAGCGCGGAAAGGTCTGGCGGATACAGCCCTTCGTACGGCTGACTCCGGTTACCTGACACGCCGCCTCGTTGACGTAGCGCAGGATGTTATCGTTCGCGAAGATGATTGTGGAACAGATAAAGGCTTTAGCGTTAGTAAAATCCAGGATGGTAAAGAGGTTATCGAGGATCTGTACGATCGTATTGAAGGCCGTTACTCCTTCGAAACGGTACGCCATCCTCAAACTGGCGAAATCATTGTCAACCGCAATGAGCTGATTGATTCCAATAAAGCCGATGCGATTATCGAAGCCGGCGTAGAGCGTTTGCAAATCCGCTCTGTTCTTAGCTGTCGTGCGCGTCATGGCGTCTGCAAAATCTGTTATGGCCGTAACCTGGCTACAGGCAAGCATGTAGAGATCGGGGAGGCAGTAGGTATTATCGCTGCCCAATCCATCGGTGAGCCTGGAACCCAGCTGACAATGCGTACGTTCCATACCGGTGGTGTTGCCGGAGACGATATTACGCAAGGTCTTCCGCGGATTCAGGAGCTCTTCGAGGCCCGGAATCCGAAAGGTCAAGCGATTATTACTGAGCTTGACGGTGTTGTTAAAGAAATCCGTGAAGCAAAAGACCGCCGTGAAATCGAAGTTCAAGGTGAAGCGGAATCCAAAGTGTACTCTGTTACTTATGGATCGCGTATCCGCGTAACCGAAGGTCAGCAGATCGAAGCTGGAGACGAGTTGACAGACGGTTCGATTGATCCGAAGGATATGCTGCGTATTAAAGGTATCCGCGGCGTTCAAAACTACATCCTGCAAGAGGTACAACGCGTTTACCGTAACCAGGGTGTAGAAATTAACGATAAGCACGTTGAAGTTATGATCAAGCAGATGCTACGTAAAATCCGCATTGTAGATGCTGGAGATACGACATTGCTTCCGGGCGCATTCGTTGACATTCATGAATACGAAGCGGCCAACCGTGACTCGATTCTGGCTGACAAAGAGCCTGCTGTCGCTAAACCGGTACTCCTTGGTATTACTAAGGCGTCGCTGGAGACGGATTCATTCCTGTCTGCAGCTTCCTTCCAGGAGACAACCCGCGTTCTTACAGACGCAGCTATCAAAGGCAAGGTTGACCAACTCCTTGGCTTGAAAGAGAACGTTATTATCGGTAAGCTGATTCCGGCCGGTACAGGCATGAACCGCTATCGCAGCGTTCGCTTCGCAGGCATGGAAGAAGAAGTACAGCCTGGAGAAGAGCAGGTTGAAGGCATTCCGGTAGAATCTTAATGATTTAATCAGGTGTGGGGATGCAGGGTGAGACGAAGCTTGTCTTGACCTGTATCCCTTTCATCTGGTATTATAGAATAGTTTGCTACACTTCATTTGCAGTTTATGAAATCCCTTGACATTAGGGGATGCGAGATGCTAATATATCGAAGTGTGCCTAAATGTGTGGATTATTCTGTACTTGAATTTAGAATAGATAGTATAGAGGATGAGTTACCATGGCATTTAAGATTGGCACGAAGCAGACAGCCAAAGCAGTTGAGCAGCAAAGAGCAGCCGCTGTGTATGTCGCTGAAGATGCAGACCCGCAAATGACGCAAAATGTTGTGCAGCTCAGCTTGCAAGCGGGTATCGATGTGATCTGGGTAGACACTATGAAGAATCTCGGCATCCAGTGCGGGATTGAAGTAGGAGCCGCCATGGCTGCATGGATTCCTGATGAAGAATGAAAGACCTGTTTTTGCCGGTTAAACATAAGATTAGCTGGTAGAAACTTTTGTTTTGTTTTTTAATGAACCGCCTGGGTCTGTGGGCTTAAACTTATATTAGGCAAGGCAATGTTCATGGTGAATTATAGGAAGGGGGTGGCATGCATGCCAACAATTAATCAGCTAGTTCGCAAAGGCCGTCAGGCTAAAGTTGTGAAATCCAAATCTCCTGCACTACAAAGAGGATTCAACGCGTTGAAACGTGAAGAAACCGGTCAAAGCTCCCCGCAAAAACGCGGTGTTTGCACTCGTGTAGGTACAATGACTCCGAAAAAACCGAACTCCGCTTTGCGGAAATATGCGCGGGTACGTTTGACTAACCGTGTTGAGGTTACGGCTTACATTGGCGGAATCGGACACAACTTGCAAGAGCACAGCGTCGTATTGGTTCGTGGTGGCCGGGTTAAGGATCTTCCGGGGGTACGTTATCATATCGTTCGTGGTGCGCTTGATACTGCGGGTGTTAACAACCGTAAACAAGCTCGTTCCAAATACGGTACGAAGCGTCCGAAAGAAAAGAAATAATTTAGCGGGGCAATTTCCCCGATATAACAGAAAATGACTATTTGAAGAAAGGGGGACTTCCTCAATGCCACGTAAAGGTCCAGTAACAAAAAGGGATGTACTTCCAGATCCGGTATATAACAGCAAACTTGTTACGCGTTTAATCAATCGTATTATGATCGATGGTAAACGCGGCGTAGCTCAAACTATTCTATATGATGCGTTCAGCCTGATTCAAGAACGTACTGGTAATGAACCAATGGAAGTGTTTGAAACTGCGATTAAAAACATCATGCCTGTACTTGAAGTTAAAGCTCGCCGTGTCGGCGGTTCGAACTATCAGGTGCCAATCGAGGTTAAACCTGAGCGTCGTACAGCGCTTGGTCTCCGCTGGCTCGTGAATTACTCACGTAACCGCGGTGAAAAAACTATGGTTGAGCGTTTGGCTGCTGAAATTATTGATGCATCCAACAACACAGGTGCTTCCGTTAAAAAACGTGAAGATACACACAAAATGGCGGATGCGAACAGAGCGTTTGCACATTACCGCTGGTAGGATTTAAAAACCGAAAGGAGACAAATTCATGACTAGAGAGTTCTCCTTGAAAGATACGCGCAACATTGGTATCATGGCGCATATTGATGCTGGTAAAACGACGACTACCGAACGGATCCTGTTCTACACAGGCCGTACTCACAAAATCGGTGAGGTGCATGAAGGCGCCGCTACGATGGACTGGATGGAGCAGGAGCAGGAGCGCGGAATTACAATTACTTCCGCTGCAACTACCGCTCAATGGAAAGGTCACCGCATCAATATCATCGATACTCCGGGTCACGTTGACTTCACAGTTGAAGTTGAACGCTCCCTTCGCGTATTGGACGGGGCCGTTGGGGTTTTCAGTGCTAAAGAGGGCGTAGAGCCTCAGTCTGAAACCGTATGGCGTCAGGCTGACCGCTATGGTGTTCCACGTATTGCTTATGTTAATAAGATGGACATCATCGGCGCAGACTTTTTGAATGTAATTCAAAGCATGCGTGATCGTCTCCAAGCTAATGCAGTTGCCATTCAGCTTCCTATCGGAGCTGAAAACGACTACGTTGGCCTGGTAGATATCGTTGAACGCAAAGCTTACAGGTATAAGGATGATCTGGGCAAAGACCCGGAAGAAATCGAAATTCCTGCTGACCTGAAAGAGAAAGTTGAAGAACTTCGTGTTGAATTGGTTGAGAAAGTAGCCGAGCTTGACGAAGATCTTACAATGAAGTATCTTGAAGGCGAAGAAATAACCATCCCTGAAATTAAAGCAGCGCTCCGCAAGGGCGTATGTGAGGTTAAAATCTTCCCGGTAGTTTGCGGTTCTTCTTACCGCAACAAAGGTGTACAGTTCGTTCTGGACGCCGTTGTAGACTACCTGCCAGCACCAATCGATGTTCCAGATATCAAAGGTATTCTTGAAGATGGAACAGAAACAGTTCGCAAATCTGCTGACGATCAACCGTTTGCAGCATTGGCGTTCAAAATCGCTACAGATCCATTCGTGGGTAAACTGACGTTCTTCCGTGTGTACTCTGGTGTTCTTTCTTCCGGTTCATACGTGCTTAATGCCACTAAAGGCAAGCGCGAAAGAATTGGACGTATTCTCCAGATGCATGCGAATACTCGTCAAGAGATTTCGGAAGTTTATTCCGGAGATATCGCTGCTGCGGTCGGTCTGAAAGACACGATTACAGGCGATACGCTCTGTGATGAGAAAAATCCGGTAATCCTTGAGTCCATGAACTTCCCTGATCCGGTTATCGAGATTGCTATCGAGCCAAAAACGAAAGCCGACCAGGATAAAATGGGTGTAGCGCTCTCCAAACTTGCTGAGGAAGATCCAACTTTCCGCGCTTATACAGACGAAGAAACGAATCAAACGATTATCGCTGGTATGGGTGAGCTTCACCTTGAGATCATCGTTGACCGTATGCGTCGCGAGTTTAAAGTGGAAACTAATGTTGGTAAGCCTCAGGTAGCATACCGTGAGACATTCCGTGTTCCTGCTAAAGTTGAAGGTAAATTCGTACGTCAGTCCGGTGGACGCGGTCAATACGGCCACGTTTGGATCGAGTTCGAACCTCAAGAGCCAGGTGCAGGATTCGTATTTGAAAACAAAATCGTCGGTGGTGTTGTACCACGTGAGTATGTTCCTGCTGTTCAGGCGGGTATTGAAGAGTCTATGAAGAACGGTGTTCTCGCCGGCTTCCCGCTCGTTGATATCAAAGCCAGAATCGTTGATGGATCTTACCATGATGTTGACTCCTCCGAGATGGCGTTTAAAATCGCGGGCTCCATGGCGCTTAAAGCAGCTAAAGACAAATGTGGTCCTTGCCTGCTTGAGCCAATCATGAAAGTTGAAGTTACTGTTCCAGAAGAGTACATGGGTGACGTAATGGGTATGCTGAACTCCCGTCGTGGCCGTATCGAAGGTATGGATTCCCGTGCAGGTGCACAAATTATCCGTGCTAAGGTGCCTTTGGCTGAGATGTTTGGTTACTCCACAACGCTTCGTTCCGGTACTCAAGGACGCGGTGTCTTCGCAATGGAACTTTCTCACTATGAAGAAGTTCCAAAATCGATCTCTGAAGAGATCATTTCCAAAACTAAAGGCGCTCAATAAGAGTTCTTTAGCTAAAACCTTGCATTTGGCCTGACACTAGCCTTCAAACCGCTTTTGTCCGGCCCACACATATAATTCCCAACTATTAAGGAGGATTAAGTTCAATGGCAAAGGCTAAATTTGAACGTAATAAACCGCACGTTAATATCGGTACAATCGGTCACGTTGACCATGGTAAAACAACTCTGACTGCTGCCATCACTACCGTTCTTTCCAAAAAATACGGTGGTGCAGCTATCGCTTTTGACCAAATCGATAAAGCACCAGAAGAGCGCGAGCGCGGTATCACTATCTCTACTGCTCATGTTGAGTACGAAACTCCTAACCGTCACTATGCACACGTTGACTGCCCAGGTCACGCCGACTATGTTAAAAACATGATCACTGGTGCTGCACAAATGGACGGAGCTATCCTGGTTGTATCCGCAGCTGACGGCCCTATGCCGCAAACTCGTGAGCACATCCTGTTGTCCAAACAAGTAGGTGTTCCTTACATCGTTGTATTCTTGAACAAATGTGATATGGTTGAAGACGAAGAGCTTCTGGAACTGGTTGAAATGGAAGTTCGCGACCTGCTGAACGAATATGAGTTCCCAGGCGACGACACTCCAATCATCCGTGGTGCTGCTCGTGAAGCGCTGCAAAATCCAGACGGTCCTTGGGCTGACAAAATCGTTGAGTTGTTCGAGCAAGTGGATACTTACATCCCAACTCCACAACGTGACACTGAGAAGCCTTTCCTTATGCCTGTCGAGGACGTATTCACAATCACTGGTCGTGGTACAGTTGCTACCGGCCGTGTAGAGCGTGGTGCTGTTAAAGTCGGCGACGAAGTTGAAATCGTTGGTCTGGCTGAAGAAGCTCGTAAATCCGTATGTACTGGTGTTGAGATGTTCCGCAAATTGCTGGACTCCGCTCAAGCTGGTGACAACATCGGTGCATTGCTTCGTGGTGTTGAGCGTAAAGACATCGAGCGTGGTCAAGTAATCTCCAAACCAGGTTCCGTTAAACCACACACTAACTTTACTGCTCAAATCTACGTTTTGACTAAAGAAGAGGGTGGCCGTCATAAGCCTTTTTTCACAGGCTACCGTCCACAGTTCTACTTCCGTACAACTGACGTAACTGGTATCATCAACCTGCCAGAAGGCAGCGAAATGGTAATGCCTGGTGATAACATCACTGTTACTGTTGAGCTGATCGCTCCAATCGCTATCGAAGAAGGTACTCGTTTCGCGATTCGCGAAGGCGGCCGTACTGTAGGCGCTGGCGCAGTTGCTACAATCCAAAAATAAGTCAATCGCAGCATAAGCTGCGCTGGCTTTAGAGAGAACCTCCACTTGATGTGGAGGTTCTTTTTTATGTTTGTTATAATAGCTAATATTGGAAATTGATCTGATAGAATGGAGTGAATAGAATTCTTCTGTTAGAAGGATAGGGGATCCATTCTTTTCTATGTTGAACTTAGATCAAGGCAACAAGGAGGTATAAATGAAGAGATATATTCCGATGATGTTAACTCTGGCAGCTTTACTCCTGGTTCTTTCCGGATGCACCGGGAACAGCACAAAGCCTCTTGCCGTTGAGAGTATCGAATTGTTTGAGGGAGATGCCGTGAAATTCCGTCCATTCCTGGGAGGCATGTCAGGAGCGATCAAGCTTGATTACACAGGCTCCAAAACTGACATGAAGATTGACCTGGAGGAATGGGAGAACGGCGTTAAGAAAGCAAATGCAGGCGGCATGAGCGATCTTCTATTTAATAGAAGAGGGACTGAAAAATATAAGTCTGAAATCATCTATGCCGTCGAGACAATCGAGGATATGGATTCCCCAACCAAGCTCCGCCTTAAAATCGCCAGCGCAGGGGGCAACAGCACAGTTACTATCCCTCTGGATAAGGTATACAACGGGAAGGGGATGATCAGCCACGGACCTAAAGCATCATATGAGGATACAGATGAGGTCAGGCTCTGGGGGTTTCAGGCAACTACCGGAAACGGCATTTATTCATCTGACCTGTCGGATGAGGGTCTGTCCAAAACTGAATGGGCGCTTGTAGCTGTGCTGCGTTTTGAAAAGTAGATAATAGAAGCTCCAGCATCACAATATAGATGCAAACGTCATGAATTTTGATTTTATGAATGAGATTTAAAAAATATATGAAAATTTGTTGCAATAGCCCGAACTTTTTTGTATAATAGTGAACGTTGGTCTGCGACTGTGCGATGATGTGAGAGGTTGCCGACACACCCGGCCCCTTTGCCATGGGGCGATGGTCGGGTTTTCTCACGGAGTATGTCCGATACAAATTGGGCGATAGAAGGAGGGAATTATATGGCAAAGCAAAAGATTCGTATTCGTTTGAAAGCTTACGATCACAGAATTCTTGATCAATCCGCAGAGAAGATTGTTGAAACTGCAAAGCGTTCCGGTGCAGGCGTATCCGGTCCGATTCCGCTTCCAACGGAAAAGCAAATCATCACCATTCTGCGCGCGGTACACAAGTACAAGGATTCGCGGGAGCAATTCGAGATGCGCACACATAAGCGCTTGATCGATATTGTTAACCCAACGCCGCAAACGGTCGATGCATTGATGCGCTTGGACCTGCCGTCCGGTGTAGATATCGAAATTAAATTGTAATAAGAACGGATTAGCAAAGGAAAAGAGGTGTCAACATGAAAGGTATCTTAGGTAAAAAGCTTGGAATGACGCAAGTATTTACTCCAGAAGGTAATGTAATACCTGTTACAGTTATCGAGGCTGGTCCTTGCGTAGTTCTTCAAAAGAAAGACCAAGAGAACGATGGCTACGAAGCAATTCAGCTTGGGTTTGCCGATAAGAAAGAAAGCAGAGCAAACAAGCCTGAAACGGGCCATGCCAAAAAAGCCAACACGGCTCCTAAGCGCTACATTCGTGAATTCCGCGGTGTTAACATCGGCGAGTACGAAGTAGGTGCAGAGGTAAAGGCTGACTTGTTCACTGCAGGAGAATTCGTTGACGTAACGGGTATTTCCAAAGGTAAAGGTTTTGCAGGCGTTATTAAACGTTGGGGACAAAGCACGGGTCCTATGTCTCACGGTTCCCGTTACCATCGTGGACCAGGTTCCATGGGTTCTATCCAGGCGAACCGCGTACCAAAAGGTAAACGTCTTCCAGGACATATGGGTACAGACACAATTACAATTCAAAACCTTGAAATTGTACGTGTCGATGCAGAGCGCAACGTATTGCTCGTTAAAGGCTCCATCCCGGGTCCTAAAAACAGCTTTGTTCGTGTGAAATCTACGGTGAAGAAATAAAGCCTTATAAGAAAGGAGGAACATCTAGTGCCAAAAGTAGCAGTATTTAATGTGAGCGGCTCACAAGTCGAGGAAATCGAATTGTCCGATAGCGTATTCGGAATTGAGCCTAATATTCACGTATTGCACAGTGCTGTTGTTCTGCAGCAAGCTGCAGAGCGTCAAGGAACACACAAGACTAAAGGTCGCTCCGAAGTTCGCGGTGGCGGTCGTAAGCCTTGGAAACAAAAAGGAACTGGTCGTGCTCGTCAAGGTAGCATTCGCTCCCCGCAATGGGTTGGCGGCGGTACTGTATTCGGACCGACTCCACGTACCTATGGTTTCAAATTGCCTAAGAAAGTTCGCCGTTTGGCTATCAAATCAGCACTTTCTTCCAAGGTTATCGATAACGAAATCATCGTGTTGGACCAACTCGCATTGGCTCAACCGAAAACAAAGGAATTTGCTAACATCCTGAATAACCTGAAAGTTGCCCGCAAAGCGCTGGTTGTAACTGCAGGTTATGAAGACAATGTGGCATTGTCCGCCCGCAATATTCCTGGTGTTAAGTTTGTAGCTGCAGACGGCATCAATGTTCTTGATGTTATGCAATATGACAAGCTGATCATCACTAAGGAAGCGGCTCTAAAAGTTCAGGAGGTGCTTGCATAATGAGTAGAGATCCACGCGATATTATCAAGCGCCCGGTTATTACCGAACGCACAACGGAAATGATGGCTTCCAAGCGTTATGTTTTTGAAGTAGACATTCGTGCGAATAAAACTTCAATTAAACAAGCGATCGAAGAAATTTTTAAAGTAAAAGTAGCAAATGTAAACACGTTGCGTGTACCAGGTAAGCCGAAGCGCCAAGGTCGCCACGCCGGATATACTTCCGAATGGAAGAAAGCTTTCGTTCAACTGAGCGAAGACAGCAAAGAATTGGAATTCTTTGAAACTGTATAATCGAAACGGTATAAGAGGAGGGAATAAACGTGCCAATTAAGAAGTATAAACCGACTTCTCCTGCTCGCCGTGCGATGTCTGTATCCACATTTGAAGAGATCACGACAAGCACTCCGGAGAAATCGTTGCTGGCTCCGCTTTTCAAAAAAGCAGGCCGCAATAACCAAGGTAAAATTACAGTTCGTCACCATGGCGGCGGACATAAACGTAAATACCGTATCATCGATTTCAAACGTACGAAGGATGGAATCGTTGGTAACGTAGCAACAATTGAGTACGATCCAAACCGTACTTCCAATATCGCTTTGATCAACTATGCAGACGGTGAGAAACGCTACATCATCGCACCAAAAGGTCTGAAAGTTGGAGACAAAATTATGTCCGGCCCTACTGCCGACATTAAAGTGGGTAATACACTGCCTATGGAAAACATTCCAGTCGGTACAGTTATCCACAACATCGAAATGAGACCAGGTAAAGGCGGACAATTGGTTCGTGCTGCTGGTACTGAGGCTCAGCTTCTGGGTAAAGAAGATGACTACGCTGTTATTCGCTTGTCCTCCGGTGAAGTTCGCCGCATTCTTAAAGTTTGCCGCGCTACTATCGGTTCCGTA
This sequence comes from Paenibacillus pinihumi DSM 23905 = JCM 16419, assembly GCF_000422505.1. GTDB lineage: Bacteria > Bacillota > Bacilli > Paenibacillales > Paenibacillaceae > Paenibacillus_D > Paenibacillus_D pinihumi. The sequence continues at coordinate 239,198 of NZ_AULX01000018.1, forward strand.
GGTAACGAAGACCACGAACTCATTAAGATCGGTAAAGCTGGTCGTTCCCGTTGGCTCGGCAAGCGTCCTGAAGTTCGCGGGGTAGTAATGAACCCTAACGATCACCCACACGGTGGTGGTGAAGGCCGTGCTCCTATCGGACGCAAATCGCCTATGTCTCCTTGGGGCAAACCAACCCTTGGTTACAAAACGCGCAAGAAGAAAAAAGCATCCAGCCAATACATCGTTCGTCGCCGCACGAAGTAATGACCGGTTAAGAACTAACGGTTGTATTCTGATAAAAATCGCGTAAGCAATTGCGCAAAGGTTAGACGAAGGGAGGAACACAAATGGGTCGCAGCTTGAAGAAAGGGCCGTTTATTGACGGTTACCTGCTGAAAAAAGTCGAGGATTTGAATGAAACCAACAAAAAGGTTGTAATCAAAACCTGGTCTCGTCGCTCCACCATTTTCCCACAATTTATTGGTCACACGTTTGCAGTTTATGATGGCCGCAAGCACGTGCCGGTATATGTAACTGAAGATATGGTTGGACACAAGCTTGGTGAATTTGCACCAACTCGTACGTACAAAGGCCATACCGACGACGATAGAAAAACAGGCAGAAGATAATCTCTGCTTATGAGTAATTGTACCTGAGAGGAGGTTCAACCATGTCACAAGCTAAAGCCAGTGCCAATTTCATTCGAATTGCACCCCGCAAGGCGCAATTGGTTGTGGATTTGATCCGCGGCAAGCAAGTTGGCGAAGCAATTTCGATTCTGCGCCACACCCCTAAATCAGCATCGCCGATTGTGGAGAAGCTTCTAAATTCCGCGATTGCTAACGCAGAGCACAATTTCCAATTGGACGTTAATAAGTTGGTTATTTCACAGGTTTATGTGAATCAGGGGCCAACGATGAAACGTTTCCGTCCACGTGCGATGGGACGCGCAAGCAGAATTAACAAAAGAACCAGCCACATTACTTTGGTGGTATCTGAAAAATAAGGAGGGATAACGTGTGGGTCAAAAGGTAAATCCCGTCGGTCTTCGGATCGGTATCATCCGTGATTGGGAATCGAAATGGTATGCCGGCAAAGACTTTGGTGATCTTTTGCTGGAAGACGTAAAAATTCGTGAGTACCTGAAAAACAAACTGAAAGACGCTGCAGTTTCCCGCATTGAGATCGAACGTGCGGCTAACCGCGTTAATGTAACCATTAACACTGCCAAGCCGGGTATGGTAATTGGTAAGGGCGGATCTGAAGTTGAAAACCTGCGTTCGGAGCTTGCTAAAATCTCCGGCGGCAAAAAGGTACACATCAACATCTCAGAAATCAAGCAATCGGATCTTGACGCTATTCTTGTTGCTGAAAGCATTGCTCAACAACTTGAGCGTCGTACATCTTTCCGTCGTGCAATGAAACAAGCGATTCAACGTTCTATGCGTGCCGGCGCTAAAGGGATCAAAACATCTGTTAGTGGTCGTCTTGGCGGCGCTGAGATCGCTCGTACTGAAGGATATAGCGAAGGAACGGTTCCGCTGCATACGCTGCGTGCCGATATTGACTACGGAACAGCAGAAGCTCATACAACTTACGGCCGTATCGGCGTAAAAGTATGGATCTACCGTGGCGAAGTCCTTCCAACGAAGAAGAAAGCTCCCCAGGAAGGAGGCAACTAATCATGTTGGTGCCTAAACGCGTCAAACACCGCAAAGAACATCGCGGTAAAATGAAAGGCCGTGCTAAAGGCGGCACTGAGGTACACTTTGGTGAATTCGGTCTGCAAGCTCTTGAGCCTGCATGGATTACGAACCGTCAAATCGAAGCAGCTCGTATTGCGATGACTCGTTATATTAAACGGGGCGGTAAAGTTTGGATTAAAATCTTCCCAGCTAAGCCGATTACGCAAAAGCCGCTTGAGGTACGGATGGGTAGCGGTAAAGGTAATGTGGAGAAATGGGTAGCGGTTGTAAAACCAGGCAAAGTGATGTTTGAACTTGCTGGTGTTTCGGAAGAAATCGCACGTGAAGCAATGCGCCTCGCGTCCCACAAGCTCCCGGTAAAAACGAAGTTTGTGAAACGCGAAGAAGTGGGTGGTGAAGCAAATGAAAGCTAGTGAATTTCGCAACCTGACATCTGCTGAGATTGAACAGAAAGTCGCCGGTTTCAAGGAAGAGCTGTTCAACCTTCGTTTTCAATTGGCTACTGGCCAACTGGATAACCCGACTCGGATCCGTGATGTGCGGAAGGAAATAGCTCGTGCTAAAACCGTATTGCGTGAGAGAGAACTCGGAATCAGCAGCTAATCAATAGATACTAATTAGCCTTTAACCTGAATTAGAAGCCTTAAGCCATCTTGCTTGGCTGAAGGAAGGAGGAAGAACATGAGCGAAGAGCGCAACGCCCGCAAAGTTCAAATCGGCAAAGTCGTGAGCGATAAAATGGATAAAACGATTGTTGTTGCTGTAGAAACCTACAAAAAGCACAATCTGTACCATAAACGCATCAAGTACACGAAGAAATTCAAAGCGCATGACGAAAACAACCAAGCTAAAATTGGTGATACCGTTAAAATCATGGAGACTCGTCCGCTTTCCAAGGACAAACGTTGGAGATTGGTTGAAGTCGTTGAAGTTGCGGTTGTCCTTTAAGCTTAAAGGTAAAGCGAGCGCGGCGGATGACGCCGGTACGTTGAAACCAGATTTTATATAGCAATGTTTGAAAGGAGGACGCATTAAATGATTCAACCATTTTCACGTTTAGCTGTTGCTGACAACTCTGGAGCAAAAGAGTTGATGTGTATTCGTGTGTTAGGCGGCACTGGTCGTCGTGCAGCACACATCGGTGATCTGATTGTTTGTTCCGTAAAACAAGCAACACCAGGCGGCGTTGTCAAAAAGGGTGACGTTGTAAGAGCGGTAATCGTTCGTACGAAGCGTTCAGTTCGTCGTAAAGACGGTTCTTACATCGCATTTGATGAGAACGCAGCGGTAATTGTTAAAGATGACAAGAGCCCGCGCGGTACCCGTATTTTTGGACCAGTTGCCCGTGAGCTTCGCGACCGCGATTTCATGAAAATCGTATCGCTGGCACCGGAAGTTATTTAATATTCATCCCCAGGCAGTTAAGCAAAGCGTGGCCAGGGGAAAGGTAATTGCCTTAACGCTTAAGTGAGCAGGAGGTGTAACAAATGCCAAGGCTGAAAAAAGTGCTGGAATCACACAACAACAAACTGCATGTGAAAAAAGATGACAATGTCATCGTAATCACAGGTAAAGATAAAGGCAAAAAAGGCCGGGTTATCGCAGCATATCCACGTGAAAACCGCGTTCTGATCGAAGGCGTAAATATCGTGAAAAAGCATTCCCGTCCATCGCAAACTAATCCGCAAGGCGGAATCATCGAGCAGGAAGCTCCGATCCATGTTTCGAACGTCATGCTTGTTGATCCTAAGAGCGGAAAACCGACCCGTGTCGGCTTTAAAGTTCTTGATAACGGCAAAAAAGTCCGGATCGCTCGTAAATCCGGCGAAGTTATTGATTAATTCAGGTCTGATGGAAAGGAGGTCCATGAATCATGGCTACAAGAATGAAAGATCGTTTTCTGAATGAAATTACTCCATCCCTGATGCAAAAATTCAACTACTCTTCAGTTATGCAAGTACCGAAGGTAGAGAAGATTGTTATCAACATGGGGGTAGGTGAAGCTGTTTCCAACTCCAAAGTGCTGGATGTTGCAGTTGAAGAGCTTCGTCTGATTTCCGGTCAAAAACCGGTTGTAACACGTGCGAAGAAATCCATTGCGGGCTTCAAGCTTCGTGAAAATATGCCTATCGGGGTTAAAGTAACATTGCGCGGCGAGCGTATGTACTACTTCCTTGATAAATTGTTCAACGTATCCCTTCCGCGCGTTCGTGACTTCCGCGGAATTTCAAATAAAGCTTTCGACGGCCGCGGTAACTATACACTCGGTTTGAAAGAGCAATTGATCTTCCCGGAAATCGAGTATGATAAAGTCGATAAAGTTCGCGGAATGGACGTCGTCATCGTCACGACGGCAAAAACGGACGAAGAAGCTCGTGAACTGCTGACCCAATTGGGCATGCCGTTTGCGAAGTAATCCACAGGAGGTGTAAATACCAAGTGGCAAAAACTTCGATGAAAGTTAAGCAACAACGTACGCCAAAGTTTAAAGTGCGCGCGTATACGCGCTGCGAACGTTGCGGCCGTCCGCACTCCGTTTTGCAAAAGTTTAAAATCTGCCGGATTTGTTTCCGTGAATTAGCATACAAAGGCCAGATTCCTGGCGTCAAAAAAGCAAGCTGGTAATCAGCCTAGTTCGGGAAGGAGGTTTACAAGAATGGTTATGTCTGATCCGATTGCAGATATGCTGACGCGTATTCGTAATGCGAATGTCGTTCGTCACGAGACCGTGGAAATGCCTGCTTCTAAAGCTAAGAAGCAAATCGCTGAAATCTTGAAGCGTGAGGGCTTTATCCGCGATGCTGAATATATCGAGGACAACAAACAAGGGATTATCCGTATTTTCTTGAAATACGGCCCGAACAATGAGCGTGTAATTACAGGACTGAAACGTATTAGCAAGCCTGGACTGCGCGTCTATACGAAAAGCACTGAAGTTCCTCGCGTACTTGGTGGACTGGGAATTGCGATTATTTCCACATCCAAAGGAGTCGTAACGGATAAAGAAGCTCGTCAATCCAAAGCTGGCGGAGAAGTAGTCTGCTACGTTTGGTAATATAGATTTACAACGATTGGAGGTGTAACAATGTCCCGTATTGGTCGTAAAGCTATCCAAGTGCCTGCTGGCGTGAACGTTACCTTGGATAACACATTAATTACTGTTAAAGGACCAAAAGGAACGCTGTCCCGTGAACTTCACAAAGATATGAAAATTATCATTGCGGAGAACGAGATTTCTGTAGAGCGTCCTTCTGATCATAAATTGCACCGTTCCCTGCATGGTACAACACGTAGTGTTGTTGCTAACATGGTAAACGGCGTAACTGAAGGTTTCCAAAAAACATTGGAGCTTGTTGGCGTTGGTTACCGCGCTAGCAAAGCCGGCGATAAGGTCGTTCTTAACGTTGGTTACTCCCACCCGGTTGAAATTACACCAGAATCCGGTATCGAATTCGATGTTCCTGCTAATACGAAAATTATCGTAAAAGGAATCGATAAAGAACTGGTTGGCGCATTTGCTGCAAAAATTCGCGCTGTACGTGAGCCTGAGCCTTACAAAGGCAAAGGGATCAAATATGAAGGCGAACGCATCCTTCGCAAGGAAGGTAAAGCCGGTAAGAAGAAGTAAGCCGCTTGTAAAAGCAGCTTAACTCTTATATCGGTAAGGTAGATGAAGGGAGTGAACCTCGAATGATTACTAAAGGCGATAAGAAAAAAGCCCGTTTGAAAAGACACCTGCGTGTCCGTAAAAAAATCAATGGAACGGTTGAACGTCCACGTTTGTCCGTATTCCGTTCCTCTAAACATGTATATGTTCAACTGATTGACGACGTTAACGGCATTACTCTCGCTGCCGCTTCTACACAAGATAAAGAGCTGAAAGACGTGGCTAACGGCGGCAACAAAGAAGCAGCCCGCAAGGTTGGGACTTTGATTGCTGAGCGTGCGAAAGCAAAAGGCGTAACTAAAGTGGTTTTTGACCGTGGCGGTTACTTGTATCACGGAAGAATTCAGGAACTGGCTGACGCAGCTCGTGAAGCTGGTCTCGAATTCTAATCCGAATTCCCCAATAAGGAGGTAAAACGACTTGCGTGTAGATCCTAATACGTTAGAGCTTACTGAAAAAGTAGTTCATATCAACCGCGTTTCTAAAGTTGTAAAAGGCGGACGCCGTTTCAGCTTTAGTGCGCTCGTAGTTGTCGGTGACGGCAAGGGCTGGGTTGGCGCAGGGATCGGTAAAGCATCCGAGGTTCCGGATGCAATTCGCAAAGGCATTGACGATGCGAAGAAAAACCTGATCCATGTTCCGCTTGTTGGAACAACAATCCCTCACCTTGTGCTGGGTCACTTTGGCGCTGGCGAAGTGCTTCTGAAGCCAGCATCTGAAGGTACTGGAGTTATCGCAGGTGGTCCTGTGCGTGCAGTTCTTGAACTGGCAGGCGTAGGCGACATCCTGACGAAATCTCTTGGTTCTTCTAACTCCATCAATATGGTCAACGCAACGCTTGAAGGACTTTCCCGTCTGAAGCGTGCGGAAGACGTAGCAAAATTGCGCGGAAAAACCGTTCAAGAGCTATTAGGTTAAGGAGGGGTATACAATGGCAAACTTGCAAATTACCCTCGTTCGCAGTCTGATCGGCCGTAACGAGAAGCAGCGTGCAACCGTTCAAGCGCTCGGATTGCGTAAGCTTCATCATTCGGTTGTTAAACCTGACAATGTGGCGATTCGCGGCATGGTTAACCATGTCAGCCATTTGGTTAAAGTAGAAGAAGTTTAAGGCGACTCGCCTTTAATTAGGCTTCTAGAGCCATAAAGAAATAAGGAGGTGCAACGATCGATGAAATTGCATGAGCTAAAACCAGCCCTCGGCTCCAAACAAGAACCAAAACGCAAAGGCCGCGGTATCGGTTCCGGTAACGGTAAAACTGCAGGCAAAGGTCATAAAGGACAAAACGCCCGCTCCGGCGGCGGTGTTCGTCCAGGCTTCGAAGGCGGACAAAACCCGTTATATCGTCGCTTGCCTAAGCGCGGATTTAACAATCCGTTCCGCAAGGAATATGCCATTGTGAATTTGGAAGAACTGAACAGCTTCGCAGCAGGTAGCGAAGTTACTCCAGAAGTTCTGAAGGAGAAAGGCATCGTAAAAAATTCGCTCAGCGGCATCAAGATCTTGGGTGATGGTGAGATCAAGGTTCAACTTACTGTGAAAGCAAATAAGTTTTCTCAATCTGCCGTAGAGAAAATCCAGGCTGCCGGCGGTAAAACCGAGGTGATCTAATTGTTCAAGACCTTGTCCAACATATGGAAAGTAGAAGATCTGCGCAAAAGAATTTTGTTCACTTTGTTTGTCCTGTTAGTCTATCGTATTGGGGCCTTTATTCCGGTTCCCAATATCGATAAATCCGTATTCGACCAAATCAACAGTGAGCAAGCGAATCTGTTCGGGGTATTGAATACCTTCTCCGGAGGAGCTTTGTTCCAGTTCTCAATTTTTGCAATGTCGATCGTACCTTACATTACTGCTTCCATTATCGTGCAGCTTTTGACGATGGATGTTATACCTAAATTTGCGGAATGGGCAAAAGAGGGCGAAAATGGTAAGAAAAAGCTTGCTCAGGTTACACGTTATGGAACGATTATTCTCGGTTTGATTCAAGCTTTTGCAACGGCAGTGGGCTTCAACCGTCAATATCAATTCCAATTCGTCATTGATCCTGGCTTTGCAACGTATACGATGATTGCAATTATTTTGACCGCAGGTACTGCATTCCTGATGTGGCTCGGTGAACAGATTACCGAGAAAGGAATTGGTAACGGGATTTCAATCATTATCTTCGCCGGTATCGTCGCTGGATTCCCAGGGCATATCCGTACGATTTACGCTGATCAGTTTATTGACTCCGATCAATTGTTCCTGAATATCGTCAAGGTCATTGTGATGCTTGTTGCGATTATCGCGATCATTGTAGGTGTCATCTTCGTACAGCAAGGGATTCGCAAAATTCCTGTGCAGTATGCAAAACGGGTTGTAGGCCGTAAAATGTATGGTGGCCAGTCCACACACATTCCGTTGAAGGTAAATGGCGCAGGTGTAATTCCAGTTATCTTTGCAGTATCCTTGTTGATGTTCCCTGTAACGCTGGCCGGCTTCTGGGCAGATAAACCATGGGCTCAATGGGTAACCAAGCATATGTACTACGACCAGCCGCTTGGCATGGTATTGTATGTCGTCTTGATTATCGGATTTACTTTCTTCTACACCTTTGTCCAAATTAACCCGGTGCAAATGGCTGATCAGATGAAAAAGAACGGTGGTTACATTCCGGGCGTTCGTCCTGGCAAACCAACCTCGACTTACATTACTCGTGTAATGTCGCGGATCACGCTCTCCGGAGCACTGTTCTTGTCTCTTATCTCTGTTCTCCCAGTAGCCTTTGGCGCTCTGGCTGGGCTGCCGCGTTCTGTTCAGATCGGTGGTACTTCCTTGCTGATCGTAATCGGTGTTGCACTGGATACGATGAAGCAAATTGAGACACAATTGATCAAACGCCACTACAAAGGGTTTATCAATAAATAACAATAGGCACTTGTGCGGGGCTACCCGGACGTCATTTTAGATGATCGGAAGCCCGCTCGGGCTTATTGTGCTTAAAGTGAGGAACACGTGATGAATATTCTATTCATGGGACCACCCGGAGCTGGCAAAGGAACGCAGGCTGAGCGAATCGTTGATGAATTCAAGGTTCCTCACATCTCTACCGGAGATGCGTTTCGTCTGGCTATGAAGCAGGGCACAGCGCTCGGGCAAAAGGCAAAGGAATATGTAGATCAGGGACTGCTTGTTCCGGATGATGTAACAAACGGTATTGTCAGGGAACGGCTTCAACAGCCGGATTGTGATCAGGGCTTTCTGCTTGACGGATTCCCTCGCACACTCTCTCAGGCTGAAGCGCTTGATGAGATGCTTGCTGCGATGAACCGCAGCATTGATCATGTTGTCAACCTGAAGGTTGACCGCAGTCTGCTGCTGGCGCGCCTTACTGGCCGCCGGATTTGCAAAGCCTGTGGATCAACGTACCATGTTTTATTCAACGCTCCTGCAAAGGATGGCGTTTGCGACAAGTGTGGCGGCGAGCTGTATCAGCGTTCGGATGATACGGAAGAGAAGGTTGGCACACGTTTGGATGAGTACATCTCCAAAACAGCGCCGCTTCTTGCCTACTACTCTGACAAAGGGCTGCTTCGCGAAGTGGACGGCGAGAAAGAAATTGATACGGTAACCTCCGATATCATATCTTATATGCGAGGGTTATCGTAATGATTATTTGCAAGTCCGAGTCCGAACTGGTCTTTATGAGGGAAGCAGGACGAATTGTTGCGGATACACACCGATTGATGGCAAAGGCGGTCGAGCCGGGAATCACGACAAGGGAACTGGACCGGATCGCTGAAGCCTACATTCGCAGTCAAGGGGCCATCCCTTCATTCAAAGGCTACAATCAGTTTCCTGGCAGCATATGTGCTTCTGTAAACGACGAGTTGGTGCATGGGATCCCTGGGCCGCGCAAGCTGAACGAGGGTGACATTATCAGCATCGACATCGGCGCACAATTCGAGGGCTATCATGGAGATTCTGCCTGGACCTATGGTGTAGGCCAAATTTCTGATGAAGCTGCTCGTCTTCTCCAAGTAACAGAGCAGTCGCTTTATGCCGGACTGCAGCATGTCAAACCGGATACTCGTCTCTTTACTGTCTCTCATGCCATTCAACAGGTAATTGAAGATGCGAAGATGTCGGTTGTCCGGGAGTATGTCGGTCATGGAATTGGCACCAATCTTCATGAGGAGCCCCAAATTCCGAACTATGGCGCACCGAACCGCGGACCGCGCCTGAAGCAAGGAATGGTTCTTGCAATCGAACCGATGGTTGTTCTCGGCGAACGTTATGTTCGCACCTTGGAGGATAACTGGACGGTTATTACTGAGGATGGAACCTGGTGTGCTCATTTTGAACATACCGTTGCAGTAACTGCTGACGGTTATGAGATTTTGACCCGCTCCTCTGATTCCTAGGGGTGAAGAGCTGATGCGGACGATGCCTCAGATTGGCCAGATCGTGAAGGTATTGCGGGGTAAGGATGAGGGAAGCTTTGCAGTTGTTGTTGGTCTGTCGGAGAATGAGCCGTATGTATGGATTGCAGACGGCAACAAACGACGGTTTGACCAGCGCAAGCGAAAGAATATCCTGCATTTGGAACTGCAGCCTGAAACGAGTAGTGAAGTGGCAGACAGCATGCATGAGACCGGTAGAGTTACAAATGGAAAGTTGCGTTATGTGATTCAGAAGTTTATAGAGCGGAAAGGGGAATGACTGTGGCTAAAGAAGATGTGATTGAAGTTGAAGGAACGGTTATCGAACCGCTGCCCAATGCTACGTTCAAGGTGGAACTGGAGAACGGACATCAAATTCTCGCCCATGTATCCGGAAAGCTTAGAATGCATTTTATCCGCATCCTAACAGGAGACAAAGTGGTTATTCAGTTGTCGCCTTATGATTTAACAAAAGGTCGTATCACCTATCGGAAGTAGAACGAGCAATTCTGCTGTCGAAGTATTCGGGAGGTAATCACAATGAAGGTAAGACCTTCGGTCAAGCCAATTTGCGAGAAATGCAAAGTCATTCGCCGCAAAGGCAACGTTATGGTGATTTGTGAAAATCCTAAACACAAACAAAAACAAGGATAATAAAAGAAGGAGGGATATCGGAATATGGCACGTATAGCTGGTGTAGACTTGCCGCGTGATAAGCGCGTCGAAATCGCCCTGCAGTACATTTTCGGGATTGGTAAAACAACTTCCCAGAAGATCCTTGCTACTACAGGCATCGATGCAAATACCCGCGTTCGCGATTTAACGGAAGATGAAGTGAGCCGTCTGCGTGAGACGATCGATAAATCGGTCAAAGTGGAAGGTGACTTGCGTCGTGAAATTTCGTTAAATATTAAAAGGTTGATTGAGATCGGCTGCTACCGCGGAATCCGTCATCGTCGTGGTTTGCCTGTTCGTGGTCAACGTACTAAGACTAATGCACGCACACGAAAAGGTCCACGTCGGACTGTTGCGAATAAGAAGAAGTAATAAGGGGGGATAACTGAAATGGCAAAACCGAAAAAAGTGGTTCGTACAAAACGTCGTGACCGCAAAAATATTGAATCTGGCGTAGCTCATATCCGTTCTACGTTCAACAATACTATCGTTACGATTACCGACCCGCACGGCAACGCGATTTCTTGGGCAAGTGCTGGTAACCTGGGTTATAAAGGTTCCCGTAAAAGCACGCCGTTTGCAGCGCAAATGGCAGCCGAGTCCGCCGCTAAAGCCGCAATGGAGCACGGTATGAAAGCAGTAGAAGTCATGGTTAAAGGTCCGGGTGCCGGCCGTGAGGCTGCAATTCGTTCCCTTCAAGCCGCTGGTCTTGAAGTTAACCTGATTAAAGACGTGACACCGATCCCGCATAACGGATGCCGTCCACCAAAACGTCGTCGCGTATAGTTCTTTCATCGTGGTATCAAATATCTGCAACTTGTGAATAATGGTTGTAATGGTGAGGCATACTACATGATTTGACCTGTTAACGGTTAAGGATTAGGTAGCGACGTTTGAAGGAGGGTTTAAATTAGTGATTGAGATCGAAAAGCCGAAGATTGAAACCGTAGAGCTGAATGAGGATGGCACGTACGGCCGCTTCGTTGTCGAGCCGCTGGAACGCGGATACGGTACGACGCTCGGAAACTCACTTCGTCGTATTTTGTTATCGTCCTTGCCCGGAGCGGCAGTGACGTCGGTGCAAATCGACGGAGTGCTCCACGAATTCTCGACGGTTGCCGGAGTGATTGAGGACGTTACTGAAATCATTCTGAACCTCAAGGGACTCTCGTTGAAGATTCATTCCGACGAAGAGAAAGTACTGGAGATTGATGCTGAGGGCGAAGGAAACATTACGGCGGGGGACATTCGCGCGGATAGCGATGTCGAGATTCTCAACCCAGATCTTCATATCGCGACATTGGCTCCTGGTGCGCGGCTTCATATGCGAATCTTCGCAAATCGCGGCCGCGGCTATGTGCAAGCAGACCGCAACAAACGTGAAGATCAGCCAATTGGTGTTATTCCAGTAGATTCGATCTACACACCGATTACGCGTGTCAACTACAGTATCGAAAATACCCGCGTTGGTCAGGTAACAAACTACGACAAGCTTACGCTTGAAGTATGGACCGATGGCAGTATTCGTCCTGAAGAAGCTGTAAGCTTGGGGGCAAAAATCTTGACCGAGCATCTGGATCTTTTCGTCGGTCTGACCGACGAAGCGAAAGACGCTGAAATTATGGTTGAGAAAGAAGAAGACAAGAAAGAGAAAGTACTGGAAATGACGATCGAGGAACTCGATCTTTCCGTACGTTCTTATAACTGTCTGAAACGTGCAGGCATTAATACCGTGCAAGAGCTGATTACGAAAACGGAAGAAGACATGATGAAAGTCCGCAATTTGGGCCGTAAGTCTTTGGAAGAAGTTCAGGAAAAGCTCGAGGAGCTAGGTTTAGGCCTCCGAACGGAAGACTAAGGATTGAAGGAGGGGAAAAACGATGGCATACCAAAAGTTAGGCCGGGATTCCAGCGCACGTAAAGCGTTGTTCCGTGATCTGGTTACCGACCTGTTCCTTTATGAACGCATCCAAACGACCGAAGCAAAGGCTAAAGAGGTTCGCTCTATCGCTGAGAAACTGATTACGCTGGCTAAACGGGGAGATCTTCATGCTCGCCGTCAAGTCGCTGCATTCGTACGTCGTGAATCCATTAATGGGGAGCAAGATGCAATTCAAAAGCTGTTCTCCGAACTGGCTACTCGTTACTCAGAGCGTCCAGGTGGATATACGCGTATTCTGAAGCTGGGTCCTCGTCGTGGAGACGCGGCACCTATGGTTTATCTGGAACTGGTTGACCGTGCGTAGTTGACCGTATCAAGTGTAAACGGCTTTCGTCAGCCTATGCAGGCGGCGCTGTTTCGCGATGAAATCTAAGTTAGTATAAGTATTTTACTTATACTTCTTAGATTTTGAGAAAGGGTGGACCAATGGGGCCACCTTTTTTTAAATTTAAGAGCAGGCAGGACTGCCGTTTTGCACGTTCTTAAGCTTTTCGCGAACAAGCAAGTCCTACATTGAAGGCAGCTAAGCCGTTGCTCTGAATGCTCAAGGGCTGCAAAGTTCTTGTGCATAGATTCGAATCAACAAGTAATGCTTGGGTAAGAGGAGAATGAGATCTTGAGAAATATCTGTATGACAGTAAGCTATGACGGTACGGCATATAACGGCTTTCAGATTCAACCGATAGGACGGACGATCCAGGGGGAAATTGAGAAGGTAATCCATCTGTTAACAGGGGAAACCATCAAGATTCACGGTTCAGGACGGACAGATGCCGGTGTGCATGCGCGCGGTCAAGTGTTTCACTTTCATACGGGGTCTCAAATTCCGGTTGAGCGTTGGGCCATAGCCCTGAATTCGCGCCTGCCTGATGATATTGTCATTCAATCGGCTGAAGAGAAGCATCTGGATTTTCACTCAAGACGCTCAGCCAAGCGCAAAACCTACCGATATTCCATCCGGACGGGGAAGCATCCGAATGTTTTTAACAGACATTTTGAATTCCATCATTACAGTCCATTGAATACGGAAGCTATGCGCTCCGCGCTTTCCCATCTTGTCGGGGAGCATGACTTTACGACATTTACATCCATTCATTCTACGAAACAAAGTCATGTTCGTACAATCTACGAGGCAAAGCTGGTAGAGGAAGATGACGTCATTCATACCTATTTTACAGGCAACGGTTTTCTGTATAATATGGTTCGCATTATTATGGGAACGCTGATGAAAATCGGTGAGGGGAAAATAATTGCGGACGATATGCCAATGATTCTCGCTGCTTGTGACCGCTCCAAAGCAGGCCCGAAAGCAATGGCTCATGGCTTGATATTATGGAGTGTAGAATATGAATACGAAAACTTTCCGCTTACCGTGGCTGAACAGGTTCGCGGCTGAAAATTCGCTTGCGCTTTCTCTTGTTATATTGTAAAATATAACTTGTGCTTTCTTAGTGGCTCTCCCACAGCCCCGACTAAGTTGGCCATTGAATGAACATATAACAACTTGACAATAAACAGGTGTTGCAGGCAGTTAAACTGCTTTGCGACTATGAATAACCGAACTCGAAACAAATAAGCTAGTTAACCATACATGCGATTTGTTTGAACGAATGAAGGAGGATCATCCATGCGTACCACGTATATGGCCAAGCCTAATGAAGTTGAGCGCAATTGGTACATTATCGATGCGGAAGGCAAAACGCTCGGACGTTTGGCAAGTGAAGCTGCTGCATTGATTCGCGGCAAACACAAACCACAATTTACTCCACATGTTGACACTGGAGATTTCGTAGTAGTCATCAATGCTGAGAAAATTGTTTTGACTGGTAAAAAGCTGCAAAACAAAATGTACTACCGTCACTCTATGCATCCAGGTGGATTGAAAGTGACATCGGCTCAAGAACTGATCAACAAAAAGCCAGAGCGCGTAATCGAGCAAGCTATTCATGGCATGCTTCCTAAAAACCGCCTGGGCGATAAAATGAAGCTGAAGCTGAAAGTTTATGCCGGACCGGAACACCCACATCAAGCACAAAACCCAGAAGTTTATGAACTTCGCGGTTAAATAAAGGGAGGACAGTTTCATGGCACAAGTACAATACTATGGAACAGGTCGTCGTAAACACTCGGTAGCACGTGTACGTCTCGTTCCGGGTGAAGGACGAATTATTATCAATAAACGCGATATCAACGACTATTTCGGTCACGAAACACTGAAATTGATCGTTAAACAACCGCTTGCCCTGACTGAAACATTGTCCAAATATGACATTCTTGTTTTGGCTCATGGCGGTGGTACTACTGGTCAAGCTGGAGCAATCCGTCACGGTATCTCCCGTGCATTGCTGAAAGCTGATCCAGAATCCCGTCCTGCACTGAAGCGTGCTGGATTCTTGACTCGTGATCCGCGTATGAAAGAGCGTAAGAAATACGGTCTTAAAGCGGCTCGTCGTGCACCACAGTTCTCCAAACGTTAATTCTTGTTTTGCAAGAATTTCAGCCCTTGGCCTTTATGGTTCAAGGGCTTTTTATTTGTTCCCGGGACAGGTCTCTAAGCATACTGATATACATTATCCGAATGTGTATCCGTATGCTTTCTTTGTTTGTCCGGCTTTCATTCAATATTAGCGATAATAGTCAATCTGCATAGCCATGAAATTAAAGTTATTGAACATTCTCCCTGGAAGACGTATACTAGTAACAAAAGCACATCTTTTTACTAGGAATTAATAACGGAGGTCATACGTATGAATCTGTTTGAGAAAGAAGCGCTTATCAAGCAAAAGGTTGAAGAGCTTGAGAACGCCAGCCCAGAAGACATCATTCGCTATGCAGTTGAGACATTCCCTAATATTACGTTTGCTTGCAGCTTTGGTGCTGAAGATGTTGTTCTTGTCGATATGCTTCAAAAGATCAGCCCGAAGACGGACATTTTTTACCTTGATACAGATTTTCATTTCCAGGAAACCTATGAAACCAAAGTCCAGCTTGAGCAGCATTACAACTTGAAATTTGTAGAGGTCAAACCTCTCATTACACCTGAGGAGCAAGCGGCCGAGCATGGGCCAGAGCTGTGGAAGAGCAGCCCGAATCAGTGTTGTGATATCCGCAAAGTGCAGCCGCTGACCCAAATTTTGAGCAAATATGAGGCTTGGATTACAGGAATTCGCCGTGATCAGGCGCCTACCCGTGCCAATGCCAAGAAAATAGAGTATGACACCAAGTTTGGCTTGGTGAAATTCAACCCGATTGCAGGCTGGACTTCGGAAGATGTATGGAATTATATCCGTGAGAACAATGTGATCTATAATCCTCTGCATGACAACCATTATCCGAGCATCGGATGCGAGCATTGCACTCGTCAGGTTATGCCTGGTGAAGACCCTCGTGCCGGACGCTGGTCCGGAAATGAGAAGACAGAATGCGGACTTCATAAATAAGGATAATTGAACGGGAGGATTACCAGATAATGAGTACAATCAAGCCACATGGCGGAACTCTGATTAACCGGGTCGTCACCGGTGAAGCAAGAGAGCGGCTTTTAGCGGAAGCTGCTGAACTGAAATCTATCACGATTAATACGTGGACGGTGTCAGACCTGGATCTGATCGGTGTGGGCGCGTTTTCCCCGCTCCAGGGTTTTCTGAACGAAGCAGACTACACATCGGTTGTAGACCGGATGCGTCTGTCCGATGGAACCGTATGGAGTATCCCGATTACACTGTCTGTAGATGAAGCCAAAGCTGCTGAACTTGTGGTGGGCGAACGGGCTGCCCTTCTTGGTGAAGATGGAATCATTTACGGGGTTATCGATATTGAAAGTATTTACAACGTGGATCAGAAACATGAGGCAGTGCAGATATTCAAGACAGATGATCTGGAGCATCCTGGTGTGCAGAAGCTGTTCTCCCGCCCTGCAACTTATGTCGGCGGCCCCATTCAGGTTCTGAATCGTCCGCGGCCGGAAAAATTCGATGAGTTCTATTTCGATCCGGCTGAGACACGCCGCTTGTTTGCTGAAAAGGGCTGGCGTACGGTCGTCGGTTTCCAGACCCGCAACCCGGTTCACCGTGCACATGAATATATTCAGAAGAGTGCTATGGAAATTGTTGACGGCTTGTTCTTGAACCCGCTGGTAGGAGAGACCAAATCGGACGATGTTCCTGCTTCTGTACGGATGAAGAGCTATGTGGCACTGCTGGAGAATTACTATCCGGCTGATCGTGTGTTCCTGGGTGTATTCCCGGCTGCAATGCGCTATGCCGGTCCGCGTGAAGCTATTTTCCATGCAGTTGTACGCAAAAACTACGGCTGTACGCATTTCATTGTCGGTCGAGACCATGCCGGTGTAGGTGATTACTACGGTACTTATGAGGCGCAGGATCTGCTTCGTTCTTTTACCGCTGACGAACTGGGTATCACTCCGCTGTACTTTGAGCATAGCTTTTTCTGTACGAAATGCGGAAATATGGCCTCTAGCAAAACCTGCCCGCACGACAAGGAGCATCATTTGACCCTGTCGGGTACCAAAGTTCGTGCACTACTCCGCGACGGTGTATGTCCGCCGCCAGAGTTTTCCCGTCCTGAGGTAGCCAAAATTCTGATCGAAGGTATGTCGGAGCAGCCTGTCGGCTGATCGCTTTAATAAAAAAACGCTTCTTCCCGTAAGCTGGGAAGAAGCGTTTTTTATTAAATTATAATATTTATGGAGGGCTTCTATATTTCCAGGTGAAACAAAGTGAACCTTTTAAAGCTAAAACAGCCTTTTACACTTACACAGCCCCTCGATTGCTTCAGTGCAGTCTGCATAATGAATCCTCTCGTCCCATATAGATGTTAAAGAGCATGAGGGCCGGTCCGGAATTTTCTGACAGGCTGCAGAGCAGGGCTGTAATTTGGATGAGTGCGAGGGGGTTGCGGCATGCGCAAAAATTTGAAACGCCGGGTCGTCATATGGTTAAACTATCGGGGAAGCTTACGTATTGCTACAGGCATGCTGATGGTTGTGCTGACAATCGTATTGCTCACACAGGAGATACCTTCTTCACGGACTTGGACCTACTGGACGCTGCCGCTGTCCGGGAAGGTCGTTGCAATTGATGCAGGACACGGTGGCGTAGACGGCGGTGCTGTCAGTAAGCAGGGTTTGGTTGAAAAGGACCTGAACCTGGCTATTGCACTGTATTTGCGTGATTTTTTACAGGAGGCCGGGGCGCTGGTTTATTTGACACGGGAGGGTGACTATGACCTCGCAGAGGAAGGGACACGCGCTTATAAGAAACGCAAGACGGAAGACCTGGTCAAGCGTGTGGAGCTGATTAAGGAACGTGAAGCTGATGTTGTAATAAGTATACATATGAATAGTATTCCGCAATCCAGGTGGCGAGGGGCTCAAACGTTCTACTATCCGAACCATCCGGATAATTTCTCGCTTGCTACTTTAATTCAGGAAGAAATCAAGCGGAATCTGGAAAACACCAGCCGTGCTGCCAACACGGCCAAAACCGTCTATTTGCTCAAATCGATCGAAAAGACACCGACAGCACTTGTTGAGGTCGGCTTCCTGTCAAACCCGGAAGAGGCGAGGCAGCTTGGTGATGCTGCTTATCAGCGCAAGGTCGCAGCTTCTGTCTATCAGGGTGTATTGAGGTTTGCTTCCGGAGAGCGGCTGCCTGCCTCAAAAACAGGCTCTTGATTCGTTATACCAACACAATATATGGTATAATAATGAGGATTGCTCTACTATAATGGCAAGCGCAGAAAAGGTGTGATTTTCGGTATGGCAACAAGAGAACAAGTATTGGAAGCCATTGCTCCTCTCATAAAAGCCGGAGAGGCAGCGGCTGAATCTGATGCGTTTACAATACGTGATGTTGTAGTAAAAGAACAGCAAGTGTCCTTGACAGTCATGTCTAATAGCGACTCTGCAGAAAGCACAGTCGAAGCGGCTCTAAGCGCGGCACTGGCGCCACTGGGTATTGAGACCGTCCATGCACGCTTCCGTCCCCTCGGAGAGCGTGCTCAGACGTCTCATGCTGCCCAGGGAGGCAAGACGGACCAGAAAGACGGGGCCGCCAGCCAGGCATCCGGGGACCCGGTCCGCGGGCACGGGGCAGGCATGGAGGAGCACCCTCTGCTTCATCCTGAAAGTGGTGTTCAATTTATAGCTGTTGCCAGCGGCAAGGGCGGTGTCGGCAAATCGACCGTTACGGTCAATCTCGCTGTGGCGCTGGCGAGGCAAGGCAAAAAGGTTGGCATTATTGATGCCGATATCTACGGCTTCAGCGTACCGGATATGATGGGAATTGAACAACGTCCGGATATTAAGAATGACCGAGTCGTTCCGATCCGCAGCCATGGGGTACAGGTAATGTCCATGGGCTTCTTCGTAGAGGATAATAATCCAATTGTGTGGCGGGGACCAATGCTCGGCAAGATGCTCCGCAATTTCTTCAATGAAATTGAATGGGACAAACTGGACTATATGCTGCTTGATCTTCCGCCGGGAACAGGGGATATTGCACTGGATGTCCATCAAATGATTCCCCACAGCAAGGAGATTATCGTCACAACACCTCATGCGACAGCGGCCTTTGTAGCGGCAAGAGCGGGTGCGATGGCGATCAAGACAGAGCATGAGATTGTCGGTATCGTCGAGAATATGTCTTATTACACTTGCGGCCATTGCGGAGAGAAAGAATATATCTTCGGGCGTGGCGGGGGGGCGCGCCTGGCAGAATCGCTTAATGCGGACCTGCTGGCACAGATTCCGCTTGGAGCACCGGACAATCATCCGTCTGAACCGGATTTCTCGCCTTCCATCTATAAAGAAGATACGCCGACAGGCCAGTTGTACATGGATCTCGCCGGACAAGTCATCGCCAAGTGCGAGCTGACAACGGCACAAGCATAGAATCACAAAAAAATCGGACTAACCGCGCTTATAGCAGGTTAGTCCGATTTGCAATGTCTAACTATCGGCTGGCATTTGCCGCATTATGAGTTGCCGCCGCCTCCGTCTGAGCTGTCCTGATTTTCTTCGTCTCCACCCTTGCTGCCAGAATCTACTTTCTCGTCCGGCTTTGGTTTGAGCTCCTCCTGAACAGCTTTCTTCAGCAAATCCAGCATTTGCAGGCGGACAAGCGGGCTTTGCATGTTTTCCTGCATAATGGCATTAATATGCTTGCGGTACTGGGTGCTTTGCAGCACATCGAGGATAATGCGCTCCATCTCTGGACTTTTCATCGATTTCAGCAAATCTTGCTGATAAGCGGGATCCTTCAGCAAGTCCTTGTGAATTTGCTTGTTTTGTTTGTTGACAGACTTGGCAAACTCTCCCGCAAACCGGGGGTCTGTCATCAATTTCTGAATCACTTTATCATAATCCGGAGAGATGAGCACTTCCTTGACCGCCAATTTGACCTGTTCATGATCCTGGACAGACATCATGCCCATCTGGCTGCCGGAGGCTCCGCTCGATTGGATCGTCGATTCCTGAAGTGCCTTCTGGGCATCTTCTGTTTTTAGAATGTCAATTACCATCGACTTCATATCCTTGTAGCTGAGCTGCTGGCCGCCTGATGAGGGCTCGGCTCCGCAGCTCGAAAGCAAAAAGGCCATAAGAGCGGAAAGGGCTAAAAGAGGCCATTTTTTCAGCATGATACGCGATTCTCCCTTCATATTGCTCAGCTTGCGTTTCATGGGGTTAGTATGCTTCAATGTTCATTGGATTATCATTAGGGGGAATTAGCTTTTTTCGCTAGACATGGTAAAATAAACGGAGTGAAAAGAGGAGGGTATTACGAAGTGAACCTTAGAAAATTGTTCTTTTTATTTTGGAGCTGTATGGCTGTTGGTGCGCTTACAACGACGGTTACCGGTGCCATCATGCAATGGACGGATCCGTCTTTCGGCTTCCTGGGCTTCAAGGTCGCCGGTTTTAACGCTGCAATGATGGCCCTGGTCGGTACGATGATCGGAGCGTTCAGCCAGATGGGCTTCTTTGCTTATCTCATTTTGAATTACATTGCCTTAAGCATCTTCCGCAAAAAATATTTATGGAACGCTTTTCAGGCCTACACGACTGTATTTTGCATCATCGGGCTTGGCTATATGCTCTTTAATAAACGTGAAATTTTGAGCAGTTACCTGTTCATAATTGTTCCTGCAGTGCTTGTACTTGGCACGCTGGCCGTTTGTTTCTTCAAGGTGAAGCAGACCAATCCGTCTGCATTCATTCCGACAGCCTTCCTGATGTTTACCGTCACCTTTATCGAGGCCTGGCCGGCTATGAGCGACGGCAATGCCAACACACCAGGCATAATTTTCATGTTCGTGCCATTGTTCGTATGCAATGCCTATCAGATTATGATGCTTCACCGTGTATTGAAAAACAAAACGACTGAATCTGCCAGTGAGGCAAATACAGTCGCTTAAATATTTTAACGATGTAACTGAGGAAGCATAAATTAGAACTGGTTTTTATTCAAATCAAGCGGGGAGGCTGCTGACTTGTCAGGCACAATCTTGCCGCTTACCTCAGTTTGGTTAATCAGCTGATTGACAGAGACAAATTCGTACCCTTGGGAGCGGAGTTTCTCTATAATACCGGGCAGAGCCTCATGGGTATGCGTAGCGGCATCGCTGGCATGAAGCAAAATAATGTCTCCAGGATGGGCGCGGCTGACTACACGCTCTACAATTTTCTCGGTGCCAATGTTCATCCAGTCCATGGAGTCCGTATCCCATTGAATGACTTTGTAATTCAGCTCACTGGCGATTTGCAGTACCCTTTTGTCAAAATCGCCGTTAGGCAGACGAATCAAATCAGGATTTTTGCCGGTGACCTGGCTAATAATTGAATGGGCTGTCTGAATCTGATTGCGAATTTCTTCATCGCTAAGCTTGCTGTAGTTTTCATGCTTGTGGCCATGGCTTCCAATCTCATAGCCCGCCTCTACAATTTTCTGTACAATTTCAGGATGTGATTTGCTCCAGACAGAGGAGACGAAGAACGTCGCATTATTCACGCCGTTTTCTTTAAGCGTCTTAATAATCGGCTCGGTTCTCGTGTCACCCCAACTGATGTCAAACGTAAGGGCAACAACCTTTTTCTCGGTCGGAACACTGTAAATAGCAGCCGGCTGATCCATGGAGAACACCGTGATATTGTCTTTCTCGGCATATACCACTCCCGCGGCAAAAAGCAGAGCGACAAAAATCAGCATGTAGCGTTTGACTTTTCTTCCGTTAATGACATAGAACATGTTCATTGGGTACAGGCACTCCTCTCGTAAGAGCTTGTTTAGTACAATCTATGCTCGTACGCTTCAGTTATTCTTAATCGGACAAAATGTTGGGAGGGCTCGTCTATGTTTTCGCCTAAAGCTTTTATTGCCCATCTTCGTTCCATGAGCGGCTATATCGCTTTTTCCTTTATCCTGCTTTTGGCGGGAATTGTGATTGGGGGAACGAATCAGCAGCTGGAAGCTTATATTACAAGCCAGCTTCAGGCACTCGGCAATATTTCTAATGCGATTGATCAGAGTAATAATCCGGCGATGAGTGCGTTTGCTTTTATTTTTCTGAATAATGCCATAAAAAGCATTCTAATTATGTATTTGGGAGCTGCCTTTGCACTGATCCCGATTTTTTTCCTTGTTGTGAATGGTCTGGTCCTTGGTTATGTTTTCACTCATCATGATCCGCTGTACAGTACATTTGAGCTGATTGCCAGAGGTATTTTGCCGCATGGCATTTTGGAAATACCAGCAATTGTAATCGCTGCTGCATATGGCATCAAATTCGGGACTTTAACTTTTTCAGGGATCGGAAATTTGATTCAGCGCAAAAAAGGGTTTGGAGCGGTCTATGAACAATTTGCAATTCGTACAGTACCGCTTATGGTAGCCCTTGTTGTAGCGCTGTTGGCGGCAGCTGCTATTGAAGCAACAATTACCCCTTGGTTATTAAAAGGAATGAAAATGTAATTTCCATGTAATAAAACTTCCAAAATCTGAGCATAACAATAAAGCAGCGTGAACGCATAATCGCGGGCGCTGCTTTTTAAATTTCAAAACACAGCGTATCTCATATAAGGGCACACCTTATTCAGCAATGTTTGCATTATGGAATAAATGAGTAGGGGCAGACTGCCTGTGTTTTGTTTTTTGGTTGTTAATCAGAAGGAGGTCCACCAGGAGAACATGCTAGGGATATTATTTAATGACAAAGAATGTCGTGAGTTTGATTACGTGCTCCGAAAAGAATTGGACGAAATGCTGCTGGACCTGAATGATTCCAGAATGGATGGGGAGATTAAAAAAGCAATTGCAAGCAGGTACAAGGTAATTTTCCGTATGTATGCGCGTATTGCTTCGCCTAAAGAACTATCCAGATATGCGCTGAATAACCGGAACTACCGCTAATTTTGAATTGTTTCAAAAAAAATGGTTCACAGGTCTTGACGTCTGCGGTTAAAATGTGGTAAATTAGCATTCGTCCCGCTTGGGACAAGGTACTCTCGAAAAAAAAGTTGAAATTACTACTTGACCTCTTGTAGAGACCTGTGATATATTATAAAAGTCGCCGCTGAAACGGCAGACAAGTTAGAAAGAAACAAATTTGTTCTTTGAAAACTGAACAACGAGCGAAATGCCCTGTGACTTGAAAGAGTCGCAGAACAGCAACAAAATGTAATGAGCTAACAAGCTTATCTATAACTTTTATGGAGAGTTTGATCCTGGCTCAGGACGAACGCTGGCGGCGTGCCTAATACATGCAAGTCGAGCGGACTTGAAGAGAAGCTTGCTTCTCGGATGGTTAGCGGCGGACGGGTGAGTAACACGTAGGTAACCTGCCTGTAAGACTGGGATAACATTCGGAAACGAATGCTAATACCGGATACGCGGTTTGATCGCATGGTCGAACCGGGAAAGACGGAGCAATCTGTCACTTACAGATGGACCTGCGGCGCATTAGCTAGTTGGTGAGGTAACGGCTCACCAAGGCGACGATGCGTAGCCGACCTGAGAGGGTGATCGGCCACACTGGGACTGAGACACGGCCCAGACTCCTACGGGAGGCAGCAGTAGGGAATCTTCCGCAATGGACGAAAGTCTGACGGAGCAACGCCGCGTG
>NZ_AULX01000019.1 GCF_000422505.1 Paenibacillus pinihumi DSM 23905 = JCM 16419
GCGCCGATGGTACTTGGACCGCAGGGTCCTGGGAGAGTAGGACGTCGCCAAGCACGAATGACCTGTTGAACTTTAGGTTCAACGGGTTTTTTGTTTGTCTTCAGTGACTTTGTCATCTTTTAATGTTTGAAAAGCTCACTTTTTAACTTATATAATGTAGGGAATCCCTTTTGTTTCCTGCCGCTATTTGATGTTTGGTTACATGAGCCGATAGTCAGCTTAGCATACTACAAGAGCAAGTCCAACCTGTTCGAACAGCAGGCTAACATAAGAACTGTATAACAGCTTCTAACACATATAAGGAAGGTACGTTCTATGATCCATACTGCGGCAGTTGAGCAGAACGACAACAGCCAGACAAGGTTGAGCATTAATGTCCCAGAGTTGAATAGGATGGATGGTTGGCTGCGTGAGGCCAAAATTAAAGATGTTGTGCTTGTGCAGGATGGCGATCTCCTCTGGGAGTGGTACGACAAAGGAGCCGATCGTGTTGCGCCTGTCTTCTCCTGCACGAAAAGTATCCTGTCAGCCTTGATTGGCATTGTTACAGATGACGGACATTTGTCATTGGAGCAGACTGTGTCTGAGTTTTTTGATAAAGTGCCTGAGCATAAAGCTGGTATTACCATTCAGCATCTGCTAACGATGACATCCGGGATGGAATGGCCGGATTTTGACAAGCCTTACTTCGAAATGCGCAAATCTGGGAACTGGCTGGATTATATCCTGAACCAGCCGCAGTCTCATAAGCCAGGAGAAATTTATGCCTATAATTCCGGATGCTCTCATTTGCTGTCGGCTATTTTGACGAAGGTGACGGGGCAGTCGGCTCTGACTTTTGCTGAGGGGCGGCTGTTCGGGCCAATCGGCATGGATGGCAAGACCAGATGGAATCATGCTGCCGGCATTAGTGAGGGCGGTGCCGGTATGCATATGACAGCGAGAGATATGGCAAGGTTCGGCCAATTGTATCTGCAGGAGGGCAGCTGGGAAGGACAACAGCTGATTTCTTCTGACTGGGTAAGGGAATCCACCCGCATTCAACATAAAGGGCTGCTCAATTACAAGCCGCCTATTTACGGTTACTATGGGTGGCATTGGTGGTGCTCTCCTCAGGATCATAACGGCAAAGCCGATTGTTATTTTGCCCTGGGCTACGGCGGCCAGTACCTTGTAGTGATACCGCCCTGCAATTTGGTCGCCGTCATCCGCAAGCAAGTAGACGGAAAAAATAATGCGATGCGCTGCAAAGAGCTGTTGTTTGAACATATTCTGAAGGAAAAAGGATAGCGTGTGACGGACCGTTGGGCTGAGGACTGTGGTTCGCCCCTTTTGTATGAGGGAGATAATGCTGGGATGATTCTGCCGCTTAAGTATGGTATGCTTAATAGATACCCTGGCGGGAGAGGAGAGAGCAATCATGAACCGTGATTTTATTCAAGTGAAGACACTTGATGGTGAATTAAAGCTGTCACAGAAGAAAACCGACTATGGGATTACAGTTTCAACGAAAGAGCTGGTGTTTCATAAGCCGCATCTTAATTACTTTATGAAGTTCGAGGATATGATCAGCATTGTCCCTTTTGAATTCAAAGGCAAGCGGTCAATTTCATTCGAGAATCGCCGTGATGAGAAAGTTGAGTTATCAAGCTCCTCCGTCAACTCCAATTCGTACAAGCTGTATGTACGCAATGCAACAGTGCACAATCGGAACGGACATTTTCAGACGGGACCGATGCAGTTTATTATTCCTTTATCAGACGGCTTGATGAAGATTGTAGCTGAATATAGCGGGATGAACCGCTTCTAAATAAAAGACCCTGGACAGGAAACGTTGGTTTCCTGTCCAGGGTCTTTGTCTAATATAAGAATTGATAAGCTTCACTTTTTTTATAAATGGCTTTTATTTCTTCGAAAATGACGTTGTGCATGCCAGAGACGTCATAGCCCTTTATATTTGTGCCACAGAGTATGGCTTATAACAAATATTTGAGAAACATCGATGCTATTCCAAAATAAATGAACAAAGACAAGACATCATTCAAGGTCGTAATCAGCGGTCCGGATGCGACAGCAGGGTCGATTTTGAACTTGTTCAGCAGCAGCGGAATAATCGTCCCGGCCATCGTCCCGATAATAAGGGTAAGAATGAGGGACAGGCCCACAATGAGACCGAGCATCAGGCTGCCCTGCCAGATAAAGGCGATCAGGGTCACGAGAATGCCGCATGTAAGCCCGATAATAAGTCCCACAAGCAGCTCACGCCGGATAAGCTGAAATACGGCCTTAGCCGTAATTTCATTGCTGATCAGACCGCGTACGACAACTGCAAGCGACTGGGTACCGGTATTTCCCGTCATTCCGGCAATCATCGGCATGAAATAGGCCAGTGCTACGACTTTTCCCAGAACTTCTTCAAACTGGCTGATAATGGATCCGGACACCAGCCCGATCAGCAGCAGTAGCACAAGCCACGGCAAACGCCGAAATGCTGCGACGGAAGCCTTGGTATTGAAATCAATATCGCGGCCGCTTCCTGACAGCTTCTGAATGTCCTCATTAGCTTCATGAATAACGATATCGATAATATCATCGACGGTGACAATCCCGATCAACCGGTCATCATGATCCACGACAGGGACCGCGAGAAAGTCATAATTTCGGATGACATCTGCGACCTTCTCCTGGTCCATATCCACCGCAACGGAGATAACCCGAGTATACATGATATCGTAAATTTTATCGCCCGGCATCGCGAGAATTAAGTCCCGGTACGATACAACACCGAGCAGCTTCTTGCTGTCATCGATCACGTACAGGTAGCTGATGGCTTCGGAAATTTCAGCAAAATCGCGAATTTTGGCGATAGCTTCGGTAACGGTATAGTGCTGAGGTATCCATACGTACCGGTTGTTCATGATCCGGCCAGCGGTCTCTGGCGGGTAATTCATAAGCTGTCTGACCGCTGCCGATTCACTCAGCTTCATGGAAGACAGGAATCGCCTGGAGTCTTCTTCGCTCAGCGAACCGAGAAATTGGGCCAGGTCATCGTTATCCATCCGGTCCATAATCTCAACGGTTCTGGCCGGCCCAAGGAGCCGGAATATCTCATATTGCTGCTCATTGCCGAGCTCTTCCACAAGATCCGTCAGCATCACCGGATCGAGCACAGTGATCAGCTTCTCCTTCAGCGGATGCGGAAGATCTTTGAAGAGGGTCGCCACGTCATAGGGCTGGAGCTCCTGAACCATGGTTTCAAGCTCTTCTGAATGCTTGCTTTCAAGCAATCGGCGCATTTCCGCCTGTAGCTGTTCTTCCGTCATATTGTTCTGCACAATTGCTCAACTCCAATACTTGCATCGTTGGTTGACTATTGACACTCCTCTTGCTTTCACTATCCATTAAAACAGGAAGGCCGTGCCAAGCTTGCCGGAAAACAACAGGGAACATCTATTTCCTGTTATTTGGTCAAATCATAATCCGCTTACCGGTGCCAGATATGCTCGAACAGCAAGTGGGACGTATTCATCCATGCCTCTGGAGCTGATCGGATTGAAGGTGTGCCGTAAGCGAGCATTAGCTTCGCCAGCGCCGCTTCTACGGTTATCCCCCGGAGTGGAATAGCTCCTGCGTCAAGCATCTGCATAGAGGTGGAGTACAGATCATCCCCTTCCTCCTTGAATGGACATATGTATACAGGAACCTGCTCCTTCTTGCACCGCTCTATGAAAGCAAGGATGGAATAGCGCCCGTCCTGGTCCGTCATTCGCGTGCTTGCAGTAGCGGAGTGGTACAAATCATGGAGGATTGCTTTTGGCCTGGCTCCTTCTGTGAAAGAGAAATAGCTGTAGTCCAGTCCCGGATAAGGACGGATATGAAGCACCTCCGAGGAAAACCGGGCATCCCCTGGCAGGCTTGGGGTACGCGGTTTGCGGACAAGTCCTATTTCAGGATTAGCAGAATGGTCTGCCGGAACAAAGCTGCCATTTTCCATGTAGCCGAATGGGACCCCATAAGAGCTTTCATATTCATCGGTAAACGGGGAGGACTGCCGGATGCGCGTTCCCAGATGAATCAGCACCTCGCCCCGGGAATTTTCGAAGCATACATAGACGCCTGGCAGCCTGGTGCCGGTAATGAAGCGGACGGCGTTGTCCAGATTGTTGACCCCTTTGCTGCGCGGGTCGGAAATCGGGTAGTTGCTGGCAATCAGGACGATCGGTACCGGACTGTCATGGAATAGATAGCTTAATGCTGCTGCCGTATAGGCAAGCGTGTCCGTACCATGCGTAATGATCACCCCCGCGTAATGGGCAGACGGACGGGCCTTCATAATATCATTTAAAGCGTTCCAGTCCTGTGGAAGCAGGTTTTCGCTAAGAATATTGATAGGCTGAATGGTTTCAAGCTGCGGTGCATGATTACCAACCAGCTTCAAATAACGTTCGATAAGCTCGTATGAGGCAGATGAGCGGACATCGATTTGACGGTCTGTTTTCATGCTGCCGATTGTTCCACCTGTGAACACGACCAAAATTTGATCCACCGGATCATTCCTCCATCTTCTTCGGTTTATTGCTTTGTTATTGGAATATTTTGCTCCAAACTTTCTCATTCTATGATGCTGAGCAAAGCCTTCAAATTTTGATTATGACATAAAAATTGGGGATAGTAAAAGGATATGTTCCAAAAAATGAGGGGAGGAAAGACAATTGCTCTACGATTGCATCATCGTCGGAGGGGGCATTGCCGGGCTTCAGGCAGCGATTCAATTAGGCAGGTATGAGCATAAGGTGTTAGTGCTGGATGCTGCGGATGGACGCTCTGCGATTTGCCGCTCCTATCGCAATGTACTGGGATGGCCGAAAGGGGTAGACGGGCAAGAATTAAGAAGGACAGGCAGGCTTCAGGCAGAGCGTTTGGGAATTCAATTTATGGAAATGGAAGCCGAAAGGGCATATCAGACAGAGAAGGGCTTTCTGTTGTCGGTGAAAAACGGGGAGGGAGTGACATTTTCAGCTAAACGGTTGCTCTTGGCCACAGGGGTAAAGGACCGGATTCCAGGGTTTGAAGAGTTGCGGCCATGTATGGGGAAAAGCGTATTTATTTGCCCGGATTGTGACGGCTATGAGGCAAGGGGGGAGCGTACCTTGATTATCGGATCGGGAAAAGCTGGTGTAAATATGGCGCTGACCCTTCTATATTGGACACGGGACTTGATTTATATTGAGCATGAACCCGGGGGGATTGGAGCTTCCGAACTGAGCCGACTTGAGGAACATGGAATTTCATATATCGGGCAGCCGGTCAGCAGGACAATTGTTGAGGATACAAGTATTAAAGGGGTCGTATTAATGGACGGGCAGCAAATTGAGAGCCGTAAAGCCTTCCTTGCATTTGGCGGCAATGAAGTCCGCTCCGGACTTGCTGTGCAGCTCGGGGCAGCTGTCTCGGAAAATGGACATATTGAAGTAGATCCCCGCTCCAAACAAACCAGTGTGCCGTATTTATGGGCTGCAGGAGATGTCACGGTTCACTCCGAACAGCTTGCAATTGCAATGGGAGATGGTTCACAAGCGGCGATCTGGATACATAAAAGCTTGCTTTAATGGAGTAAATACTGCTATTTTATTGTATACAGGTGCTGCGTTACCGCCCCCTTTTGCAGATGAGGGCGGAGAGCCTGTTAGTGCCGTTTGCTCCAGGTTACGAGTGTTGTCATTATGCCAATTCCCGAGATGGTAATGAGGGACAGCACGATTTGAGTTTTGTTCAAAACAAACATGCCGCCGAATATGACCAGCATATCCAGGAAAAAAATCAAAATGCCCACATTCATATTCGTTTTGAAGCTGAGCAGATGGGCCAGAAGATCAAGGCCGTCTGTAGTAATATGAGAGCGCAGCAGTACCCCGATTCCCGTGCCGATCATTACACCGCCAAGCCAGGCACTGAGCAGCGGAGGAATGTGGAATGGCGGCTCGAAATCCGGAATGACCTCCAGCAGGAATGAGATAAAAATGACTCCAAGCATATTGAACCAGAAGAGCGACTTTTTATAAAACCAGGTAAAGATGTAAATCGGAAGACTGAGCAAAAGGATTGCGACCCCGGACGGGATGGGCGTGATATAGCTTGTCAGCAAGCCGATACCAAGCATTCCACCCTCAATAATATGGTGGGGCAGTATGAACAGGTGAATGCCAAAAACAATGATAAAGCTCCCTATCACGACAGAACTGAGTCTTTTTAACCGATAATAATTGATAAGCTTCACTCCCGACGGTACTTTGTCTTGAGGGGTCATGTCCATTGTATGCTTGGCAATCTGAATAAATTACGAAAATCAAGGAAGGAGACCGGTTGAATGGAGCTGTGTTTTTTAGGAACAGGAGCAGGAAGGCCTGCAAAGAACCGCAATGTCACTTCGGTGGTACTCCAATTCTCGCAACCGCCGCACGGTTTATGGATGTTTGATTGCGGCGAAGGGACGCAGCATCAACTGATGCGCACCCCTTACAAAATCAACAGGATCTCTCATATTTTTATTACTCATCTGCATGGAGATCATATTTTTGGACTGCCGGGTCTATTGAGCAGCCGCGCTTTTCAAGGAGGAACCCAGCCGGTGGTGCTGTTTGGACCAAAGGGGTTAAAACAGTGGCTGGACACAACGTTGTCCATCTCCCAGACTCATCTTGGGCATGAGCTGGATATCCGCGAGGTCGGGGAGGGGATTATATTTGAAGATGAACGTTATGCTGTTGAGGCGAGAGAACTGGAACACCGGATCGCCTGCTATGGCTACAGAATCGTCGAGAAGGCCCAGCCTGGCCGTTTGAAGGTGGAATTGCTCAAAGAGATGGGATTAACCGCAGGGCCGCTGTACGGGCGTCTGAAGCGGGGAGAAGATGTGGTGATGAGCGACGGTACGGTTATTTATGCCAAATACGTGACCGATCCGCCGGTTCCCGGCAGAGTCATTGCCATTCTCGGAGATACAAAGCCGTGTGGTAATGCGGTTGAACTGGCACGCGATGCCGATCTCGTTGTACATGAAGCGACCTTTGAGGCTGCACTCGGGGACAAAGCGGTGGAATTTGGTCATTCGACGACGCAGCATGCTGCTGAGGCGGCCAGGGAAGCAGGAGCCAAGCGGTTATTTCTGACACATTTCAGCTCACGCTATAGCGATGAGGATATGGCCTGGCTGGTGGAAGAAGCTCAGCATATATTCCCGGCAACAGAGGCGGCGAGCGACCTGCTGTCCGTTCCGGTCAAAGCGGACAAAATCGGGCAATAGTGGCGGCTGCAAGGCAGCGGCAGACTTTCGTCTTATGATCCTGTTACAGCTTGGAAAAAGGCGGCAGGTTTCTCTAGGTGCGGACCAGGGCTTTCAATTTTTTGCTTATTTATTTATAATATAATAATTTTATACTTCATAAACGCACTGGAGGAGTACATATGCCGCGAGCGCATAAAAAACAGAGCATAGGCGAGCTCATTAAAAAACTGATTTTTATTACAATCGGAGCCGTCATGATGGGCGTTGCCCTCGAATATTTCCTTGTTCCGAACACGATTCTTGATGGCGGGATTACCGGTATTTCGATCGTATTATCCAAGATTACCCCGATTCCGCTTGGGGTATTTATCTTTGTCATCAACGTACCGTTCCTGCTGATCGGCTACAAACAGATTGGACGATCTTTTGCACTGTCTACCCTTTACGGTGTAGCTGTTATGTCATTAACAACTGCTTTCCTACATCATGTCGAGCCGTTTACCCATGAGAAGATACTGGCCGTATTGTACGGTGGTGTGATGCTGGGGGCTGGTGTAGGGCTTGTCATCCGGTACGGTGGCGCGCTGGACGGGACCGAAATTGTTGCCATTCTCGTTTCCAAAAAAACGCGCATTCCGGTCGGTCAAATAATTATGATGATCAACGTGGTCATTTTTATTGTGGCAGGCTTTGTATTTGGACCTGATTCGGCGATGTACTCGATCTTTTCTTTTTACATAGCTGCCAAAGTTATGGATATCGTTGTTGAAGGTTTGGATGAATCCAAATCCGTTACGATTATTTCATCCGAATTTGAGGAAATTTCACAGGCTATTATGGACAGGCTGGGGCGCTCCACAACGTATTTTTACGCCAAGGGGGGCTATTCCAAAACGGAAACACAGGTCGTCTACTGTGTTGTAACCCGTCTGGAGCTGGCGAAACTGAAGACAATTGTGCAGGAAATCGATCCGTCAGCCTTTATCTCCATTCAGCATGTGTCGGATGTGCTGGGCGGCAACATGGAGAAGAAGAACATTCACTAATCAGCAATACCGGTTTTTTGAGAAAACGAAAAGCGCAGCATCCTGCTTTTAATATAAAGCGGGTGCTACGCTTTTCGTCTGTTTGTCCATGCTTTTTCAGCAAGGAAACCGGGATAAAAAAGAGAGATCACCCCGGCAAACGGGATGATCAGGATTTAATTTTGGTGTCCGTCGCTTCAGGAATCAATTCATTGAATTCCTTCACATAATCATCACAGACATGAACTTCTATCATGTGATTGTCCTTCATAAACTTAAAGACGCCATTATTAAAATCCGTCCCAACCTCTTTGTAGAAAATGCCCTCATACACATCCTGCTGCGTGTGGTTAAAACATAATCTGTAGCCTTCGTTGTCCTTCAGCAAATAGGCGCGGACGCCTTTCTCGAAAAAGCCTTCCTGGTCTTTCAATTCGCGGGATACAGATACGATGTGGATATCAACGAAGGGGATCTCATTCAGCAGAACATTGATAATCGAACCTTTGGTAATTTCTTTCCACCGGCTTTGGGCGGTCTGGCCGAGGACCAATTGGGTGACATGCTCTTGTTTGGCAACCTCGCTGATTACTTTTGCTACCGGACGTTTTTCATTGTACTTGATAATAAACTCCTGGACATTATGTTCCTTGGCCGCTATTTTCCACTTCTCGATATAGTGAATTTTTTCTATATCCAGCTCATCTTCCGGCAAAGGATCGACAGTCAATACATACAACGGACAATTCAGCATGTTGGCTATTTTTCCGCCTCTGCGAATCAGACGCTCACCGTTTGGTCCATAATAAACACAAACCAGTATGACCTCATCCATTTTTCCATTCGTCACTTTAAACGCTCACCTCATCTGAAATTTGTAACAGGTTGTTCACAAAGAGTCTTGGAAATTTAGACATTAGCTACAGGGTACATTTTTTGATTGGCCCTGTCAATCTGTTTAGTGTATAATGTTTTAGTAATCCCAATTAGCCCATCTTTTACCCTTTTGATAAGCTATTGCTTGCCAAAACCGACCGGCTTTGCGCACTTTTGAAAATTCAGCATTTCAAATCATAGCTATAGTTGGGTTTTTATTACAATTTATTATCATATAGAAAATTTTTTATTCATTTTTAAAAGTGCGCAAAGTTGGAACAAGCCTAAACTATAGTAATAGGGGGTTCCACGTTGTCCTGGTTGCATCTTGCTGTATTGACGCCTTTTCTTTTCACACTGGTAGTACCGTTGCTCAACAAGAACATACGCCGAATCCATACGGGGTGGTTCGTACTTGCAGTTCCTCTTTTATTATTTATTTACTTCCTGGGACACTTTCCCCTTGATCCCACCATGGCGCCTGTCATTCATTCCATACCCTGGATTCCTTCCCTGGATATCCACTTCACCTTATATCTTGACGGATTAGCATTATTATTACTGCTTATTATTACGGGTATTGGAACCTTAGTTGTCCTGTATTCCATTTATTATATGTCCATGGAACGGGAAGCGCTGCACAACTTTTACGTTTATTTACTGCTCTTTATGGGCGCAATGCTTGGTATTGTCCTCTCGGATAATCTGCTTGTTTTGTATGTATTCTGGGAAACGACCAGTGTTTCGTCATTCCTGCTCATCGCCTACTGGTATCAGCGGAGCAGATCGCGCTATGGAGCGCAAAAATCGATGCTCATTACGGTTTCGGGCGGCTTCTCCATGCTGTTCGGATTTATTCTGCTCTATACAATGACTGGCACATTCAGTGTCAGGGAACTGATCGGGATGTCCGGACAGATCGCAGAGCATGCCTTGTTCATTCCGGCCATGCTGCTTATTCTGCTGGGAGCATTCACCAAGTCGGCACAGTTTCCGTTTCATATCTGGCTACCTGACGCGATGGAAGCACCAACGCCAATCAGCGCTTATCTGCACTCGGCCACAATGGTTAAGGCCGGTGTCTATCTGGTTGCACGGCTTACGCCGATCTTCGGCGGCAGTATGGAATGGTTCTGGATTATTACAATATTCGGTGTGATAACGCTGTTCTGGGGCTCCTTCATGGCCATTAGGCAGAATGACCTCAAGGCGTTGCTGGCTTATTCGACAATCAGCCAGCTTGGACTAATAATGTCGCTGCTCGGAATCGGTTCGGCAGCATTGAATGCGAATTTCAGCGATCAGGCGATACTGTTCTCAGGCGCCACGCTGGCAGCTGTGTTCCACCTGTTCAATCATTCGATCTTCAAGGGCTGTCTGTTTATGGTAATCGGAATATTGGACCATGAGACAGGGACTCGAGATATTCGTAAGCTTGGCGGGTTGATGAGCATTATGCCGATTTCCTTCACACTTACCGTTATCGGGGGATTATCGATGGCCGGGCTTCCGCCGTTCAGCGGATTTTTGAGCAAGGAGATGTTCTTTACCGGGATGCTCACCGCGGCACGGAATATGGATCAATGGGTTATGCTTCTGCCTGTAGTTGCATGGATTGCAAGTGTTCTGACCTTTGTATACTGCCTGATTCTCGTATTCAAGACGTTTACAGGGAAGTTCCAGCCGGAGCGGCTTGATAAAGCACCGCATGAGGCTCCGATCGGAATGCTTATTTCACCGGGCGTTCTGGCTGTACTTGTCATCGTGTTTTTCTTCTTCCCGAATTTGCTGTCCTTAAGCTTGCTCGAGCCGGCTATGCATTCCATTATGCCGAACCTGCTTGCTCCGGGAGAACGGTTTGATGTCCATATTTCCGCATTTCATGGCTTCAATACCGAATTGCTGATGACTTTCGGGATTATCCTGCTGGGTACTACGCTGTATGTATATCTGAAAAGATGGTCAGGTATTTATGATACCCTGCCGCGCAAGTACACGCTTAACAATGCGTATGACGGAGGACTGACAGGGCTGGAACGCATGTCGCTGAAATTTACGAGCACGTACATGACAGGCTTCCTTCACAATTACCTTTCATATATTTTTGTTGTCATGATCTGCCTGACGGCAGGCACGCTGCTCAGCCAAGGTGCGTTCACCATTGATCTGTCGACGAATTCAAGCATCGAGTGGTTTGAATTTGTGCTTGGAATTTCCGTCATCATTGCAGCAGTGTTTATGGTATTCAGCCGTTCCAGAATGACATCGATTATCGCTGTAGGAAGCATCGGATATATGGTATCCCTGTTTTTCGTCATATTCCGGGCGCCGGATCTTGCTTTGACGCAGCTTGTAGTCGAGACAATTACAACCGCTTTGTTCCTGCTCTGCTTCTATTATTTGCCAAAGATGAAGAAGGAGCTTACCCGCTTGAGGTTCAAGCTGTCCAATCTGCTGATCTCGCTGGGTGTGGGGATTACGTTGACACTGATCGGGCTGTCTGTGCAAGGGCATAACCTGTTTGAATCAATCTCCCGATACTTTGAGAATTCATATGAGCTGGCAGGGGCGAAAAATATCGTCAACTCGCTGCTCGTTGATTTCCGCGCCTTCGACACCATGCTGGAGATTGTAGTCCTGTTCGCCGCTGGAATAGGGGTTTACAACCTAATCAAGCTGCGTGAGAACAGGAGGAATAACTAATGAAATTCACAGACGTCATTTTACAGACTTCAACCAAAATTCTGGTGTTTATTATTTTGACGTTTTCCATTTACGTCATGTTTGCCGGACACCATAATCCGGGCGGGGGATTTATCGGGGGGCTGATTACAGCCTCCGCTCTTATCCTGCTTTACATTGCATTTGATGTGAAGACCGTGCATGAAATTATACCTGTCGACTTCAAGATTGTCGGTGCGCTTGGTGTGCTCATAGCCCTGCTGACCGGTATCGGTTCAATGGTGCTAGGCTATCCGTTTCTGTCGCAGACATTCGCCTACAAAACTCTCCCTCTGTTCGGCAAAACAGAACTGGCTACGGCTGTTATATTTGACCTTGGTGTCTATATGGCTGTAGTCGGTACAACGATGACCATCATATTAAGCATAGGCGAGGATGAGTAAATATGGAAACCTTCATAACAATTATTGCAGGCGTACTTTTTACGATCGGGACCTATCTTATTTTGAGCAAAGGTCTTGTGCGCATTATTCTTGGCTTGTCGCTGTTTACGCATGGGGTGCATATGCTCCTTATGGCAGTGAACGGGCTCAAGAAAGGCGGCGCGCCGCTTCTTGGAGAGGGTACAGATGTGTATACCGACCCGCTGCCGCAGGCGCTTATTCTGACCTCCATTGTAATCAGCTTTGCATTGACCGCGTTCTCCCTCGTACTGGGATACCGGACATACGTAGAGCTAGGAACCGATGATCTGGAACAGTTGAAGGGAGATCCGAATGAATAATTTTGTCATCTTACCGATCCTTCTCCCGCTATTGTCCGGTATACTGATGTTTTTTATCAGACGTCAAATTCGTCTGCAGGAAGCGCTGGCAGTTGCAGGCTTGCTGTCTACCATCATTGCATCGCTGCTGATGGTAAGCACCATATCGGATAACGGGATTCAAATATTGAATATGGGCGGCTGGGAAGCCCCATTTGGTATATCTCTTGTTGCAGACATGCTGGCCGGCCTGCTTGTGGCAACAGCTTCAGTCGTAACGCTTATTTGTGTGCTCTATGCCTTTTATTCGACGAATCAGGACCGGAAAAAGTTTTATATTTATCCCCTAATCATGTTTTTGCTTTGCGGGGTGAACGGCTCGTTTTTGACGGGGGATATATTTAACCTGTTCGTCTTCTTTGAAGTGATGCTGATTTCCTCCTATGCGCTGATTAGTCTGGGCGGCGGGAAGATTCAGCTGCGGGAAACGATTAAATATGTCATAACCAATATCATTGCGTCCTCGATGTTCGTTATTGCGATTGCTTATCTGTATTCCATAACGGGTACTCTGAATATGGCCCATCTCTCCGAGCGGGTTGCACTTGCAGGACAGGATGGACTTATTACAACCGTCAGCCTGCTGTTCCTGATCGTATTCGGACTGAAAGCCGGTCTGCTGCTATTCTTCTGGCTGCCAGGCTCCTATAGCGCTCCACCGGCTGCCATATCGGCGCTGTTCGCTGCGCTGCTAACCAAGGTCGGGATTTATGCCATTATGCGGATGTTTACACTTATCTTCTATCATCAGTCTGAGCTGACCCATACGATACTCGTCTGGATGTCGGCGCTTACCATGATTTTGGGAGCGGTAGGTGCCATCGCTTATACGGATATTCGCCGGATTCTCGCTTATAACGTGATTGTATCGGTTGGATTCATCGTATTCGGGGTGGCGGTTGCGAGCGAAGCCTCCCTGAACGGGGCGGTGTTCTATCTGATTCACGACATGCTCGCCAAAGCCCTGGTCTTCATTCTTGGCGGCGCAATCATCAGTATTGCAGGCACTGACAAGCTGCGAGATATGCCGGGTCTTATCCGATTCCGTCCGACGCTTGGCTGGTTGTTCTTCCTGTCCGCGCTTGCTCTGGCAGGGGTGCCTCCGCTGAGCGGCTTCGTTGGCAAGGTTATGATCCTGCAGGGCGGTGTAGAGCAGCGGTATTATGTAATGGCGGCAGTCGGCTTGATTACGAGTCTGCTAGTGTTGTACTCTGCGATGAAAATATTCATCAACAGCTTCTGGGGGGAGACACTGCTCAGCGAAGGAGAAGAGAAGAGCTCTGGCAAAGGCTATCTGCTGCCCGGGTCCATTCTCGCAGCGCTTATTATCGGCCTCGGCATAGGGGCTGAGCCGGTTATGGAATACGTCAGACAGGCGGTTGAAGTCATGCTCAATCCTACACTTTACATTGAGGCTGTCCTGCCCCAAACGGATATATAAAAAATATAAGAATAACAATATAGACAAGTTGAACAATAGAAACGGCGATCGGAAGAACCTTTCACACGACGGGTCCTGCCCGAAAGTCATTCGTCCAACTGATATAGATAAATGGAGTATTGGAGATTCTTATATTTCAACGCGAAACGAAGCTGTATCTGTCAAAGACGGGGCAAGCCGCTTTAGACAGTCAGGCTGCAGGAAGGAAGTGCTGTTGGTTTGACGCTGCAAATTCTATTGAATCTCGTTATTGGAATGGTTTGGATGCTGCTCCACGATGAGTGGAATATGCTCACCTTCACAATTGGTTATTTGATCGGTATGATTTTTATATTTGCGCTGCGAAGATTTTTTCCGGGACGGTTCTACGGGATCAAAATCTGGTCGATTATCAAGCTGCTCCTTTTGTTTAATATTGAGCTGGTGAAATCCAGCCTTGTTGTCATCGGACAAATTACCCGTCCAAAGCTGAACATCCAGCCTGGTATTTTCAAGCTTGAGACGAAGCTGAAATCCGACTGGGAAATTATTATGCTCACCAATATGCTGGCGCTAACTCCGGGTTCGGCCGTACTGGAGATTGCGCCAAAAGAAGGAATTATGTATATCCATGCGATGGACGTTGCGGAATTCAAGCAATCCATTGTCCGGACAAAGGATTTGTTTGAAGAAGCGATTATAGAGGTGATGCGCTGATGTTTAACTACCTGATGCTTCTGTCGATGTTTTTATTGTCGGTCTCAATTGTTATTTCCCTGTACCGGGTTATCCGCGGCCCTTCGATGCCGGATCGTGTCCTGGCACTTGATTCGCTCGGCTACAGCGTAATTGGCATTGTAGCGGTATTGTGTATTATGATGGATTCCCATGCCTATCTGGAGACGATATTGCTGATCGGCATTCTGGCATTTTTGAGCACCATTGCCCTGTGCAAGTTTATTGAAAGGGGTGTCGTCATTGAACGTGAGCGCGATCATTGAGATCATTGTCGCTGTCATGGTATTGGCCGGCACGGTGCTAAGTCTGCTGAGCTCGCTTGGTTTTATACGGCTTCCGGACATCTACACCCGTTCCCACGCTGCTACCAAGAGTGTTACACTCGGCATTTTGTTCATTCTTCTGGGCACCTTCATCTATTTCTGGTTTATGCACGGTCTGATCAGCATTCGCTTGCTGCTTGGCATATTATTCGTATTCCTTACCGCTCCGGTAGCGGGCCATCTGGTTATTCGCTCTGCCTACCGCTCCGGAGTCAAGCTGTCCGACACCAGTGTCAAGGATGAGCTGAGGGATGATTTGAAAAAAATGAAGCAGCTTGAACAGTATCACAGCAAAGAAGGATAACTTAATCTGATGACCCTCCGCGAGTGGCTTGGCCATTAGCTGGAGGGTTTTTTTCGATTCAGACGTCGACTGGGGTTAGGCGTATGAATCATGGCGGGAATGACAAACACTAAGCCAGGGGAACGGACCTGGTTTTTCTGTGCTTCGAAGGATGGACCTGATCCAGTGGTGTTGCGCCGGCTTGGTATTCAAACGAATCTTGTCCTGCTATAATATTTAAAGAACACCGTAACGTATATTTCCGCTTGTTTGGGCCGAAGCTGGAACAAAGGGTTGGTAATTGCTTTACGAATACAACCTGAAGGAAGAGGAATCATAATGCAGGATTTTATAGGATGGTTGAAGCAAAAGGATGTGCGGCGTTTTTTAATTCTGGCCCTGATCTGCCTGCTGATTTTTAGTGTAAGAAGCATGATGAATCTCATTTTGCTGACGCTGCTCTTTACGTTTCTGATGGGCAGCTTGCATATGTTCGTCATGCGCCAGCTCGACCGGTTTTACTCGGTACCTTCCAAAGTCATTTTGCCGCTGCTTTATATCCTGCTGTTGCTGCTTATAATTTTTGGCTTTTACAAGTTTGTTCCTTCAATAGGGGATCAAATTGTTCAGCTGTACAAAATTTTTAAATGGTTTTACTTTAATCCGCCGGACACGGAGTTTACAAGATACATATTCGGCTATTTGAATTCGATTGATTTTCAGAAGCTGATTGGCCCGAGCTTTAATCTGGTCGTCAAAATCAGCCATGTGGCTTTGAATGTATTTCTCGCCCTCATTCTCAGTCTGTTCTTCCTGCTGGAGAAATCAAAGGTTACGCATTTCACTGCGCAGTTCAAAAAAAGCAAGCTGGGATGGCTGTTCGAGGAAGTCAGCTATTTTGGCAACAAATTTATCCATACGTTCGGCAAAGTGATTGAGACCCAAATTTTAATTTCCCTGATCAATTCCATACTAACGACAGTCGGATTGTGGATTATGGGCTTCCCGCATCTGCTCGGACTTGCGCTGATTGTATTCCTGCTCGGACTGATTCCGGTTGCCGGGGTGTTCATCTCGCTAATTCCGCTCGGAACGATTGCCTACAGTATTGGAGGCTTTAATTATCTGGTCTACCTGCTTGTTCTCATTGTCGTTCTGCATACGATCGAGGCGTATGTGCTCAATCCGAAGCTGATGTCTTCCAAGACACACCTGCCGATCTTTTATACGTTTATCGTCCTGTTATTCTCGGAGCATTTCTTCGGCATATGGGGACTGATTATCGGAATTCCGGTATTTGTTTTCCTGCTCGATGTGCTGGAGGTCAAGACCGTGGAAAGCTCCGGCCATCATTAACCGTATGACTACAGCCAAGTACAGCCACCAGATCGGAGAATACGCTTATGGAAATGGTTCAGGAATTAATTTCACATTACGGCTACTTAGCTATTTTTTGCCTTCTGGCGCTTGGCATTGTCGGACTGCCGGTTCCGGATGAGGTGTTAATGACCTTTGTCGGCTATTTGGCCTCGGTTTATGTTCTGAAGCTGCCGCTGGCTTTTCTGGTGGCCTTCAGCGGGGCATTATGCGGCATGCTGCTCAGCTATACAATCGGGCGCAAAGTCGGAAAGCCGCTAATTCAACGCTATGGCAAATGGGTCAAGCTGACACCAAAAAGGCTGGAGCGGGTTGAGGGCTGGTTCCACCGTTATGGGATGTGGACGATCGTATTCGGCTATTTCATCCCTGGCGTCCGGCATATTACGTGTTACATTTCAGGAATGAGCGGCGTTCGGACCCGTCAGTACATTATGTTCGCCGGAGCTGGAGCTCTGCTTTGGAGCACTTTTTTCATCCTGATCGGATATTTTCTCGGCAATATTGATGTTTTCTCGTTTTTGAAAAAATAAGCGTACCGGCCGGCTGGCAGCGAGCGGAGAAACAACATCATTTTTTTAAGTATAACTGATGCCGCAAAGCTGCCCGCCATGGCCAGCACTTCTACATGCGTTATCTTCTTGATGATCATATAAGCTGCCGTGCTGCCAATAAATTCAATGGCAATGAACTCTTTGATGGATGAGAGGGGCACAACGATCATAATGAAGGTTTCTGTCTTCCTGCTAGTCCGCACAATCATTCTCCCTTCCTTGTTACTCCTCGCTTAATGAAGTCAAGTTTCTGTTTCCTTTTCAAAACTGCAATACATATGGCTATGCGCCAACAGCCTGTTCTCATGTTAGGAAGCTGGAATAGAATACCGGTAAAAAAAGATTGCATGTACAATTAAATCCGGCTATAATCAATTCATTCAAGACCACAGAACTGAAATGTTATTTTGGTCATATAGGAGGTGCGGCAGCAAAATGCCCGAAGTTGACCGCAAGAAGGAAGTTTTAAAGGCGGCGTCACAGTCCTTTTCCTTATACGGCTACAAGGCGACGACAATGGACCAGATTGCTAAAATCGCAAGAGTCGGCAAAGGCACGATCTATACCTTTTTCCCGAGCAAGGAAATTTTGTTTCATGAAATTATGATGCAAATTAATGTAGAAATTCAAGAGCTGGCCCAGTATTTTTACAAGGAGGAAAAGTCCTTTCAGGAAAATATGA
The DNA here is from genome assembly GCF_000422505.1 of Paenibacillus pinihumi DSM 23905 = JCM 16419. Lineage (GTDB taxonomy): Bacteria > Bacillota > Bacilli > Paenibacillales > Paenibacillaceae > Paenibacillus_D > Paenibacillus_D pinihumi. The sequence goes on from NZ_AULX01000019.1 coordinate 18,069, forward strand.
GGACAATCCTGCGCGAGGTGCTGACCTACCGCAGCAATCATCCGTTAATTTGCCAACTGGTGCATGAGATTCGGGATATCGGAACTCCGGAGGCGATGGAAGGTGTCCGCCAGACGGAGGAGGCGCTCATTCAATATGTGAAGATCAAGGTGGAGGAGTATACAAGACGCGGCGAGCTGAAGCCAAGCGATCCGGAAATTACGGCCTACATGCTGGTCAAAACCTATTTGACGCTGACGAGGGAATGGTCCAGTACCCGTGAACCATTGGAAGATGAGCGTATACTGGAGCTTGTGGAATTTTACTTTTTGCATGGGGTTGCAAGTAAGAACTGAAAAATCCGGGAACAACAGCAATCGGAACAAATATTTCACACGGTACCCTAAAGTAGAGTAAGGGCTATTTCGTGTGAAATATTTGCTGTCCCTGCCCGGGACGGCAGCGGGCAAGTTTCGTGCGCATTAAAATGACCAAAATATCAAATTAGTTCTGTGGTTTCCAATCGATAACAAGGGATGATTTCAATGCAGATGCTGAAGGCAGAATGGAAAAAGATTTTTAGCAGGCCCATGACGATTATTACGATTGTAGGATTGCTGTTCGTGCCGTTCTTTTACGGGCTGATCTTCCTGTCAGCGTATTGGGACCCTTATGGGAATACGGATCAGCTGCCTGTAGCGGTGGTCAATCAGGATGAAGGTGCGGATTATCACGGGTCGCATCTGGAGATCGGCAAAAACTTCGTGGATAACTTGCAGGATAATACGACCTTTAAATGGACGTTTACAGATAAGGAGACTGCACTGAAAGGATTGGAAAAGGAAAATTATTATCTCGTCATCGAGATTCCGGCAAGTTTCTCCCGGGATGCTGCTACAGTAATGGACAAGCAGCCGAAGAAGATGCAGCTCAATTATTTTACCAATCCCGGCAAGAACTATCCCGGATCGCAGATCAGCGCGACGGCAATGGTCAAAATCAATGAGCAGATTGATGCTGAAGTGACCAAGGAATACACGCGTTCCTTGTTTGACAGCCTGAAGGATGTGTCCTCCAGTTTCCATAAAGCGAGCGATGCGGCCGGGAAAATCGATGACGGCTCCCAAAAGGTGGAGAATGGCTCGAAAGAGCTAAGCAATAAATTGAAGGAGCTGGCAGCCAGCACGATCACGTTCAACAAAGGGGTGGCAGATGTTGCGGGCGGAGCGGGCAAGCTGCAAAACGGCCTGCAGGATGCGAAGAGCGGTTCTGTCAAGCTGCAGGACGGTTTGAAGGGGCTGGAGAACGGGACGAAGTCGCTTCAGCAAGGAGCGGCCAACCTGCAAGGCGGGCTGGGCGAGCTTGCGACAGCCAGCGGCCAGTTGCATGCCGGTGCGAAGGAGCTTAACGGCGGCCTTGCCGAACTGAATACTGGCCTGCAATCTTCATCGGCCGGATCAGACAAGCTTAATGAACAGATGGCAGCTTATAATACCAAGCTGCATGAGCTGAATACGGCAATGAAGAATGCGGCAGAGAAGGATTCTCCTGATCCTGCGGAGCTGAAGAAGCTGTCCGCAGCACTGGGTGAGCTTGAACAAAGCGGCAAGCAGTTGCAGGGTGCAGCCGGCAAGCTGGCAGAAGGCCAGAAGCAGCTAGCGGCAGGCGCACAGCGGCTGTCTGAAGGCAGCGGCAAGCTGGAGGATAACCTAGGCAAGCTTGGAGCCGGGATTGGCAATGCCAAAGCCGGGGCAGGCCAGCTGGCATCCGGCAGCGATGCGCTGCAGGCAGGAGCTGTACAGCTCGTTCAGGGCGGAGGCAATCTGTCTGCCGGTCTGGACAAGCTGGTGGAGGGACAGCATAGCCTGATAGATGGAATGGATAAGCTGGAGCATGCTTCCGGCAAGCTGCAATCCGGCTCCCGCCAGCTTGCAGACGGCTCTGCAAGCCTGCATACAGGTGCGAAAAGCCTTGCTGACGGAACCGGCAAGCTTCATAGCGCTTTGCAGGATGGCGCTGGGCAAACCGGGGTACATGCCGATGAAGGCAATTATGATATGTTCGCATCGCCAACCGAACTTGTCGGTCACAAGCTGCATGAAATTGCCTCTTATGGTGTCGGGCTTGCACCTTATATATTGTGCATTGCGCTCTATGCAGGAACAATGATGTTCGCTTCGGCTTATTCACTCAAGGAAGCTGCAATTCGTCCGCAGAGAGGGCTTGCATGGTTTGCCAGCAAGCTGAGTGTCATTGTTTTTGTCAGCTTGTTGTCATCCATTCTTGCGGACTCCATCGTTATATGGGGAGTCGGGCTTGAGGTGCAGAGCACCTGGCTGTTCTACCTGTTTACCTTCATTACCAGCATGGCTTTCTTCTCCATCATATTCTTTTTGTATGCGGCATTGAACAATGTGGGTCTCTATGCGGCTTTCCTGCTATTGCTGCTGCAAATCGGGGGAAGCGGGGGAACCTTCCCAAGCTTGCTGACACCGGACTTTTTCCAGGCCATCCATCCGTATCTGCCAATGACGTATGCGATTAACGGCTTCCGCCAGATTATCTCGATTGGCACAGATTACAGTCTTGTGTGGGAGCAGGCCGGGATCTTGCTTGGCTATATCGCGGCTTTCCTGCTGCTGGCAGCGGTAGTCTTTATTTTGCGGACACGGCATATTGCCAGAACAGGCCATTGGGAGCATGTCTCAATTGTGGATGAGAACCGCGCCGGTATGGTTCAGAAGGAAGCGGCCGATCAATGATTAGATGTATTTGAATTTTGAAACATTTAAAGGAACTTTGTGACAGAGCAAATACAGGCTCGCGGACATCCGTCCGCGGGCCTGATCTATTAAGATGAGTAAATCCAATTGTATGCCAAAGCAGCTTTCCCGTTGCTTAGATTGGTAGTCTTGCTGTTGTTTGTGTCGACTTGATATGGCTGCTTATTATCATATATACTGAATAAAAGTTCAGTATAATATGATGTGCCCAATGTGGCATGCTAATGTTTTCGAATTCAAGAGAGAAGAACAGACAAATGTTAGCAGTTTTTCGACTCATGGGTTATAATGGACAAGTCTGAAAATTTTAGGCTGGTGGAGAATGAGAAATGGAGAATCTTCAAGAGTTTGTTACACAATACGGCTACATTGCAATCTTCCTGCTGCTGTCTTTAGGTATTATCGGTTTGCCAATTCCCGATGAGGTGCTGATGACCTTCGTCGGCTATTTATGTTCGCAAGGCGTATTAACTTATATATTCGCAGTCGCAGTAGCCTTCTCTGGTGCCATGTTTGGCATGCTGTTCAGTTATTTTATCGGGAAGAAGGTCGGCAAGCCCTTGCTGTGGCGGTATGGAAAATGGCTCTTTCTTACGCCCAAACGGCTGGCCAGGGTGGAGGGCTGGTATCAAAAATATGGCATGTGGACGGTCGTATTCGGATATTATGTACCGGGTGTCCGGCATTTGACCTGCTATATGGCAGGTGTGACAGGCGTTAGGCCGCGTACTTATATCCTGTTTGCCGGACTGGGTGCAATTATATGGTGTACAGTATTTATCACCATCGGCTATTATATCGGAACGATTCATTATTTGAAGCTGAACTAGCATGGCAGACCGACAAAATCAATGTGCTTATCGTTCCAGGAATTAAGGAGGAACAGGCTGTGATGATTTTGCTATTTGCCCTAGTGTTGGTCGGAAGTATTATTTTAATAATGATTAGCCCGTATGCAATTCTGATTATAGGGGCACTTCTGCTCACGATGGTAATCCATATGATTATGAAGCAGAACCTGCTGAAAAAGGACATCGAAGAAATCAAGGCGCTGCTTATGGAAGAGAAGGAGGCCAAGAGGAGCTTGGAGTTTCAAACAAACAGCAAGGTTGCAGAACTCCCGGAGGCATTGGCGAAGACGATAGAATGGGGACCGGTCAGGGCGGACTTTACACGCGATTATGATCTGGACAGCCAGAGAATCAGCAATGTCAGCATGGTGCCATTCATTGGGGAGCAGTGCGTCATGTTCCAGCTTGAAGATGGACGCTGGGAGCTTCCCGGCGGTACACTGGAGCCCGGAGAACAATTCATGCAAGGATTGCGCAGGGAGGCTGCGGAGGAATTGGGAGCCGAGCTTAAGTCTTATTATGTATTTGGCCAATTCAACTGCCGTTCTCTGGCGGAAAAGGCTTATCGTCCCCATATTCCTCATCCGGAGTTCGTCAGACTGGTGGGCTATGGAGATGTGGAGCTGTTCGGGGAACCGCTCAATCCTCCGGACGGGGAGCAGGTGGCAGCTGTCGTTTTGATGGATATTGAGGAGGCTGTCAGCCGGTTTGAAGAGCAGGACCGCCACGATCTCGCCGGCATATATATGCTCGCTTACCGCATTCGTGCAGCTAAATCTTAATTCCCGGATAACAGTCTGAATATAGGAGGCCTTTCGATGGAAAATCTGATGTTTATTGAAATTGGGATGGGAACGGATCTTCACGGCCAGGATATTACAAAAGCCGCTGTACGTGCGGTGAAAAATGCAATTCATCATAATTCCATGCCGGGGCTGCGCTCGGTGTTGCCGGGCGGCACGCTGGATCATTTGAAGGTGCATGTGAAGCTTGCGGTTCCATGCGACAAGGAGCTTCTTCGTGAGGAAGAAGTGAAGGCGGTGCTTCCTTACGGGCAAGTAAGCATCGAGGTGACGGATGGTGGCATGCTGACAACAAGCGGTATTGTGCTGCCGGACAAGGATGACAAGAACGATCTGATTTATGTTGTCATCGCATCGGTCGAGGTCGGATACTGATTCAGATTCATACAACTATATATCTTTTGGCAAAGGCCAATTATTCCATGCAGCGGAATAGCGGCCTTTTTCAATGTCCAGACATTGGAGAAGGTTGCTTGAGCTTCCTGTAATCTACCTAGACAACTTCTTTAAGGGGCTATATGATAAATTGCGGAAAGAATGAAATGGTTAGGGTCTGTACTACAGAAATGGGAAGGAATGAAATCGCAATGAAATTTCGATTCAAATCGAGAGCATTTGCAGCCTTTATGCTGGCATGGCTGTACGTATTCTCTACATTGGCCACTCCGGTAGCGGTCATGGATCGCGCTTATGCTGCGGATGGCCCGGAGGCTAAGCCGGACGTCACGGGAGCAATCAGCAAGGTGAGCAGCTATCTGCTTGGACAAAATAAAATTTATGACTGGCAGGCGATCGGACTTGTCCGGGCAGGCAAGCAGGTTCCCCAAAGCTACAAGACAGCTTTGGAGCAGGATATTGCCGCGCTGTACAAGCCGGATGGTCCGAAAGCTCCTGTAACGGATTATGCCAGACTGGCACTGGCTGCTTCTGCGGTTACCGGGAATGCGGCTGATGTCGCTGGCCGTAATCTGATTGAGAGCATTTATAATTCGGATATTACTGAGCTTAACGCTGCTGTCTATGCGTTAATTGCTTATGATTCCAAAAGCTACAACGTGCCGGAGGATGCGCAGGCAAGCCGCTCCAAGCTGCTCAAGCTGATTACGGACAAGCAGCTTCCTGACGGTTCGTTCGGACTGGGCATTGATATGGCAGCCATGGCATTGACCGGTATTGCGCCATATAAAGAGCAGCAGGAAATAAAAACCGCTGCTGATCAAATTGTCGCCTGGCTGGTCAAGTCCGGTCGTGGCGTGGATGCCGAGAGCATCTCCCAGACGATCATCGGATTGACGTCGTATGGCGTTGACCCTGCGGGAACAGATTTTACGAGTAACGGCGTAAATCTGGTTCAGGAGCTTTTGGAGTACCAGAATAATGACGGCAGCTTCAGCCATCTCAAAGGACAGGGCGCAAATGGTCTGGCAACAGAGCAGGCTCTGCAGGCACTGGTCGCTTATGACTTGTTCACAAAGGGCGAAGGTCCGCTTTACCGCTTCCCGAATCAGGAAGCGCCTGTTACAGCAAATGTAACGGTAACGGTTGAAGGACTGCAAGGTCCGGTTGCGTCCGGCGAGGCGAAAGGTGCTGACGCTCTTGCAGCATTGGAGTCGCTTCTCAAGGGAAAATCGGTTGCTTATGTAGTTACGGAATCATCTGCCGGCTCCTATGTAAGTTCAATTGATGGCATTACAGCAGGCTATCTGGGTGTAATGAACGGTTGGATGTTTGCCGTCAAACGCGGAGATCAGCTCATTATTCCAGACGTGGGAATGGCAGCATTCAAACTGGAGTCAAACGATAACATCGTTGTGTATTATGGAGGCTACTCCGATACACGCATTATCAGCTCGATAATGTCGACTCCGGCTGAACCGCAGGATGGGGAAGCATTTACACTGACAGTGACTGCCAAGGGCAAAGTGTGGGACGGTAACGCTAATAAGGAGATCATTGAAGAGGGCCCTGCAGCCGGGGTAAAGCTTCAAATTGGTGATATCTCTGTTACGACAGATACGGATGGCAAAGCTGTTCTGGAGCAGGGGCTTCCGGCAGGCAGCCATGATGTGATCATTACCGGTTATCAAAAAGATGCAGTTCCAACTGTCGTTCGCCATACAAGCAAGCTGAAGGTAGCCGGGCAGGTATCAACTGCCAGCCATTACCGGATTGAAGGCGCGTCTGGAGAAATTACAAGCGGTGAAGCGGCAGGCAAGAATGTGTATGAGGCTGTCGTAAGCCTGCTGAATGCGAAGGATATTCCTTTTACGGAAGAAGTGTACAGCTGGGGCAAGTTAATTAATTCTATTAATAACGAAAAAGCAGAGGGTTCTACTAAGTATTGGTCATTCGCGGTACATCGTGAAGGCAAGTGGATTTATCCTGACGTGGGTATGGATGGCTTTCGGCCGCTTGCGGATGATGAAATTGTTGTCTATTTCGGAGGCTTTGACACTCAGCTTGTCAACTCTGTCACTGTACTCCCTTCGGTACCGAAATCCGGACAGCCATTCAAGGTACTGGTAAATCAAATCAAATGGGTCTGGAATAATGAGAAAAGTACCAGCGAGCCCGTAGTTTCTGCGGCAGCAGGAGCAGAGGTTCAGGTTGGGGATTCCAAAGCTGTTACAAATGCAGAAGGCGTAGCACAGTTTACAGGCATTGAGGCTGCCGGCAGCTATAAGCTTACGGTAACAGGCTATAAGACAAATGAGGTTCCTTTCCTGGTTCGTCACGTCACTTCTCTCCAGGTGAACGGTCTTCCGAAGACAACAAATACGTACCGGGTAGAAGGGCCGAAGGGCATTATTCTTGCTTCCAAAGAAGCAGCAGCATACAGTCCGTTAGAAGGACTGCTTGCGCTTCTCGGAGAAGAGAAGATCGAATCTGTTGTCAAAGAAAGCGTATATGGCAGCTATATTTCCTCTATTAACGGTATTCATGCAGGAACTTACGAGCTTTATGACGGCTGGAATTATGCGATCCGCAGGGGAGGAGAATGGATTTACCCGCCAGTTGGCATTGGCGAATTCAGCCTGCAGAATCAGGATGAAGTTGTCGTTTATTTTGGCGGTTCTTCTACACAGCTTCCAGGTACGATCACAGTAAGCCCGTCGCAGCCGCAGTCCGGTTTGACTTTTGAAGTCGCTGTAACAAAGCTGGAGTGGGATTGGAACAAGTTTGAATTTGTATCCAGCAAGGCTGGCGGTGTGCTCGTAGAGGCTGGCGGCAAGAAAGCGACGACAAATGAAAACGGCGTTGCCACATTCACAGGCGGATTGCCATCCGGCAATTATAAGCTGATTGTCTCGCAATATACAGACAAATCACCGGGCATTGTCCGTACAGAGCAGCCTTTATCAGTATTCCCGTACAACCCGGGAGGTGGCGGCCCGGTCACGGACACGGTGTCCCTCTCGGTAACCGGGCACAGCAAGAAGGGTACAATTATCAGCAGGGTGAGCACGCGTTTTGAGCAAGATGACACCGCCTATAGTGTGCTGGTACGGATTTTGGGCGAGCGGGGCATTAGTCACTCCAAAAGAGGCTCCGGAGATTCGCTCTATGTGTCTGGCATTGATGGTCTCGCTGAAGAATTCAGCTCCAAATATCCAAAAAGCGGCTGGAAGTATGCCGTTAACGGCACGTTCCCGAATATGAGTGCAGCAGCCTATAAGCTGCGTGCCAATGATTCCGTGTCCTGGTGCTATACGCTGAATGGCGAAGACTGCGACTCGACAACTCCTATTGACGATTCTTCCTCTCCACCTTCGGGCGGCAGCGGGAACCCGGGGCCGGGAAGCGGCAATAGCAACGGTCCCAAGACGGTAGCAGAGGCTTTCGCACAACTGTCGCTATTACCGAATAATGAGCTTCCGCTCGATCAGGTCAGCCGCACGACAGCTGTTCTGAACGCCGGGGAACGTATGTCAGCTTCTGTTGCAGAACAGCTTCGTAAAACGCTGGAGAGCAACCAGGTGAACATGGAGAAGGAATTCCTCACGGGTTCTGAAGCTGTTTTGTCAGACGGCAAGGAAGAAGTAAAGCTGACGGTTCCGGCTGGCGCATTGGCCGAGAAGCTGACGATCAAGGTTGAAGAGATTCAATCGAGCGGCGTTGAGCTGGTATCGGGGATTTACCGTTTTACACCGGCTGGCACGAAGTTTAAATCTCCGGTGACGATTCAAGTGAAGGTTCCGGTACAGACGAACCAGCCTGACCAGCTTGTTCTGGCATGGCTTAATGAGTCAACAGGCAAATGGATTCCAGTTCCCGCTGTCATTGACGCCAAGACGGGTATTTTGACCGGGAAGACGGATCATTTCACCAAATACGCGGTTATTGACCGCAGCAAGGCTGTCAGCGGAATTGCAGGCAGAGTCGATGTAACCAAGGAAATTGACAGTGCTGTCCAGCATGTGCTGGCAAAAGGGAAGTTGTCAGATTGGGAAGCCTTTGCACTTGCCCGTGCAGGCAAGAGTGTTCCGGCAAGCTATTTGCAGGACGCAGCCAAGCATGTACAGGATGAGGCTGGCAAGTTCAACAAAGTAACGGATGCTGAGCGCATCGCTCTGGCTGTAAAGGCAGCCGGGGGCGACCCGGCCCGCATTGGCGGATACAATCTTATTGCTGCAATCTATAATCATGACAGAATGACGAATCAGGGAGCTAATGGCCCGGCATTTGCGCTGGTTGCGCTGGATAGCGGACGTTATGAGGTCCCTTCAGATGCCAAGTGGAACCGCGATAAGCTGGTCGATTGGCTGCTCGGTGTTCAAAATACAGACGGCGGCTTCGCGCTTGTGAGCGGCAGCGATTCGGATGTCGATATGACAGCGATGGTTCTGGCTGCACTTGCTCCTTACCAGGATCGCACGAATGTCAAGGCTGCTACAGACAAAGCGCTGAAGTGGCTGTCCACTGTGCAAAATTCCAATGGCGGATTCAAGTCGCTTGGAGATGAAAACAGCGAAAGTACAGCTCAGGTCATCATCGCACTGACTTCACTCGGCATTAATCCGAAGGAGAGCCGGTTCACAAAGTCCGGCGGGGATGTACTTGCCAACCTGCTTTCGTACCGCAATGCCGATGGGGGCTTTGCACATTCGAAGGGTGAGAAATCCAACGGAATGGCTACCGAACAGGCGCTGCTGGCACTGGTTGCCTATCAGCGTTTTGCGGAGGGAGCTTCGCCATTGTATGCACTGACCCCGGCCTCTGAGCAACCAACAGTCCGATATGTGGACGATGCTGCAATTTCCGGTTGGGCGGCAGCTTCGGTATATGAGGCACTGAATAAAGGCATTATGAACGGAGTAAGCGTCAAGGAACTGCGCTTTGCGCCGAAGCAGGCGATGACAAGAGCAGAGTTTGCCGCACTGCTGGTCAAGCTGACTGGCCAGACTGCTGATAAGGATGCGAAACAGATCTTTACGGATGTCACTCCGGCAAGCTGGTATTACGGCTATGTTATGAAGGCTAGAGAGCTTGGCTATCTGCAAGGGATAACCCCGTCGTCCTTCAAGCCTGAACAGGCAATCAGCCGCCAGGAGATGGCGATTATGATTGCCAGAGCCTTCGATTTGAAGGCGGGCACGAAGCCGGTTGTATTCAAGGACAGTGCAGAGCTGTATAAGAATGCAGAAGCCCAGGTTCAAGCGGTGTATGAACAAGGCATTATGACCGGCTACAATGGCCGATTTGAGCCGCGCGCTGCAGTTACCCGTGAAATGGCGGCTGTAGTTGCAGTTAAATTGTCTGGTCTTGCAAGCTGATTAACGGGCCGGATAGTGGTGAATCATTGGCGCTGTCTTGCTAAATAGAAAAAGGGTTAGTCCATTTTGTCTGCCTGAAGGCGGAACCGGACTGACCCTTTTTCACTGTAATCGATAAGCATGATATGGTAAAATAAAACGGCTGTGATCAGAATTCGTCACTTGGATTTGCGTTTGCCGATTTCCTCTGTAACTACAAATGCCAGATCCTCATTGCCAAACAGCGAAAGCACGCCAAGCAGGGTATCATCCGGCACCGGGCCGGCTTCTTCCTTGGATACAGTCAGCTTCAGCGTTTGAAGGAGCGCAGGATTGGCTTCCTGATCGGGATAGGCTCTCAGATACAGCTCTTGCGGATCCAGGTCATGGTTGACACACCATTGGGCAAATACGAGCACCATCATTTGCTCGTCCTGCTGAAAGCTTTTAATAACCTGTTCTTCTACGGATTTGTTGTGAGACATTGTGCTACTCCTTTTGGATGCAAATAATAGATCGTATAACATTGAAATGACAGCACGAAGCGACCGGATGCGGACTGAAGAAAGCTGACTGCAGATGACAGTGCACCGCTTCAGACCCATTTGCCATCCGGCCGCAATAGAAAGGGACGAATTTCCTTGCCCATACAAGAAATGACGGAGCAGCAGCTCCTGGAGCATATGAATGCGATTCAAGGCACGGAAGCGGTGCTCATGTATACGCCGCTATGCGGAACATGCAAGCTGGCGGAGCGGATGCTGGATATCGTCCAGGCGACCTCCGCAGCAGTGCCGCTGCACAAGCTGAATATCAATTACGCACCGCTGCTGCGTGAACGGTGGCAGGTGGCCAGTGTGCCTTGTCTCGCAATTATTGGAGAAGAAGGGCTGATGCATAAGGAATATGCTTTGCGCTCGGTAGATCATATTTACAGGCTGCTGAAGCTGCCGGCGCAATAACAGGCTTGTCTTCTAATCAAATAAGTCGCCGAATATATCCATCACGCTTTTTTTCTTTTTGTACGGCTTTTTGTAGGAACCATTGTAGTCGCCCTTGTAAGCAGAGCCCTCCTTATAAGGTGATTGGCGGTAACCTTGGGGACGCTGTTCCTCATGCTGGGGAGGCTGCTGCCTGTATTCCTGTTCTTCGTACCATTTGTTGAATGGCTCACGGACTTCACGAACGCCCTCCATCAGCTTCTCCAGCTCGCCGCGGTCAAGCCAGACGCCTTTGCACGACGGGCAAATATCGATCAGAATGCCGTCTTTTTCAACTTCACGCATTTTCACATTGTCACATACCGGGCAATTCATTGTCGGGTCATCCTCTCAAACGTGTAATGGATAACGCATTATTTATCACTTATATTTTACAAAAGTTGAGTCAGGCCCGCAACAGCGGCGAGAGGGAAAGCCTTGACATTTGGCGCGGCTTTTAACACAATAGGGATTAACGATAAACAAGTAAAGAGGGGGCAGCTATGACGACAAGCGATAAAGTGGAAGATATGATTGCTGTCATGTCTCGAAGCGGATGGAGAATCACGGATCAACGGCGTACACTGGCGAAAATTTTTGCCGATAACGAAGGATTTCTGTCTCCAAAGGATGTTTACGATCTGATGAAGGATAAATATCCCGGCGTCAGTTTCGATACCGTATACCGCAATTTGCGCATGCTCAGTGAGATGGGCGCGCTGGAACAGTTTTATTTTATGGAAGGCGGCCTGAAATTCAAGGGAAGCTGCTTCAAGCATCATCACCATCATCTGATCTGTCTGGAATGTGAGAAGACGATCACCTTTGATTACTGTCCGATGAAGCAGAGCATGGACTTGCCGGAGAGCTTCAAGATTATGAACCACCGCTTTGAGATTTATGGTATTTGCGGCGAATGCCAGCAGCAGGCGGAATAATCGGTTTGGTTTACTGTCAGGCAAATTATTGCGTTTTAAGATTGGAAATGGGGTGCCTCTTTCAGCTATTATTAGCTGGAGAGGCATCTTTTTTGTTCATTTTTTGTAAAGAGTTGAACCTTCTTTGAATTGTGGGAAGGGAATGCGGACAAGTACGGCTACTGTCTTCTTGCGGATCATGTTTGGCAGGCCGCCCTTGCCGATTATACACACAAAATGATACACACAAAATGCCGGCACTCAGAGAGCGCCGGCATTTTGATGTCCAATTGGAGCATGTATGTGGAGTTGCATGCTTAAAAACTGATAACTCCGAAGCCCATGAGAACGACGATGGCTACGATGATAACCAGCAAAATCCAGAACATGCCAGTATTCTCTCTTCTCTGTGTACGGCCGAGAATCATCTCCATCAGGCCGATCAGAATTACCGCCAGAATGCCCTTGATAATGAACATGAGCGGGAAGCTGAATCCGATCAGCATGCCGACCCCGGAGACCAGCATGATGATATAGAACAGCCGAAGCACCATTCCGACAATTTTGGCGCCTTTTGCTTTGCCGCCCTTGGCCAGCAGGAATGCGACCACGAACAGAATCAGCAGAAACGCCCACGAGCCTGAATGGGACTGGTAGAAAATATTAATCAGCTTTTCAGACATCTTTAAACCCCTTTCATCATATATGTATGCTTCCTTATTATACTTTTATTTTATTAATTTGCACAATAAAGAAGGTGAGTTTGTAATTTTGTCATAATAAAGGGGTGAAATTTGATAATTCATAAGCGTCGGGAATTTCAATTGCTGATCTATTAATTAGGTACAAGATGGATTAGGAATGTATTGGAGGATAGTGTCATGAATTTACTATTTTTTCTTTTGAAACTTAATAAAGGTATTTTTCGTAAATAAAATCTTAAAGTTGCACGATTAGGGGGATAAAATTGCTTTTTGGAATCCTTGCAATCCTATTTGGTATACTACAGATTGTTTTTGCCCGGCTTTTGTTGTTGATATCCGGTTTTGCATTTTTGATAGAGAAACGGGACATCAAGTTCTATTCCAGTAAGCCAAATAAGTCTTCAATATTGATAGCCAGATTTGTTGGTGTAATTTTAGTTTTAGCAGGCATGTTGCATATGTATTTTGGTGATTAGTAATTCGAGGATGTAAGCGTAGGTTGCACGGATTAACCATTTATTAGTGTTTTTTAAGAGGGCGAAATAAACTTGAAGGGTGAATATGATTGCTTCCCGTCTAATAAGAGTTTGATCTGGAAACCGTGATGTTCGCCCGGTATCTTTTGAAAAAAACGTTTAGGAGTTAACGCATGTGCCGAAACTATTTTTTGTTTTCTTATGCATTATTGCTGTATACTTCGCAGTTTTTCCACAACAGTATTGGAAAATCGGTATTTATAACTTATGGGGTGGAATGAGGCCTTTTGAAGAGAAAGGCGATGAGATTAAACCCGAAAAATCAATTGTTTGGGGGATTTGAGTATTCTTTATTGTGAGTGCAGTCATCTGCATCATTATTTTAGTTAAATGATATATGAGGAATACTGGCCATCATTAAGAAGGAGCTATATTAATGACTGATAAATTTTTACTCTCTTCATTTATCTTTATTATTTTTGTGGTTGGAGGAATACTCGGATATATATTTCCTGAGTTTAAGGTAAGAACTACTGCGACAAATACTTTAAAAAAGAAACCTAGTAAAGGAGCAATAAAACGCTATAAGATAAGCAGTTGCGTTATGGCCTTAATTGGTGTGATTTTAATAATTATTACTTTTGTTGGAGGGTTTAAAGGTATATAGTACGGAAAAAGCGAGTTATCTGCTAGGTAATGGAATAGTATTAATGACAGCTTTGATAAGGGAAAAACCGCTCCTGCCCCGACAGGGAAATGGAGCGGCAAATTACGGAACAAGGGCCCTCATCTTCCATGAATGCTAGATCTGACTCACTTAGGGTATGCTGACAAGACCGGATGGGGTGATCCTATAACGTTTATCGCATTTGGCTGCGATTTGCGCACTATGAGTAGCCACTATAATTGTCACACCTTGCGAACGTATATGATGAAAACTGGCAATAACTTGTTCTGCTGATTCATCATCCAGCGCAGAGGTTGGTTCATCCGCCACAATCAGTCCCGGGTTTCGAACAAGCGCCCGTAAAATACCGATTCGTTGTGCCTCGCCGCCGGACAGTTTTTCGATTCGCTTCTCAAACAGATGAGCTACGCCAAGCAAATCGCCAAACTGTAATAGGCGTTGTACAGCCGCGGCTTCTTCATCCGGCGTCTGCTTGACTAACCAAAGGGGAACCTTTGCATTTTCCAGCGCGGTTAGCTTCGGAATCATCGGGCTATTCTGAGCAATATATCCGATTTCCTGGCCTCGGATAGAACTTAATTCGTGCATGCTTTTACCGCTAAGTGAAATCCCGTTCACCTGTATTTCGCCGGAAGTCGGCTTTTCCAATCCGGCAATGAGATTAAGCAATGTGCTTTTTCCCACCCCGCTCCTGCCTTGCAGGGCGACCATTTCGCCGGGTGGAACCCGCAATTGGACATTTTGGAATAAAAGCGTATCCTTGTATTCTTTCTTTACATTCTCCAGCACTAGCCGCATATGGGATCAACCTTTCAATTGTTGCACGAGATCAAGCCTGCGAAACAACTTCTTCGTCATAAGTTTAACCATTCCTGCAAGCAAGAGTACTACAATGACAACCACCACGTAATAGGTAATCAAGAAATAGAGGGGATTCTCTACAATAATCATCAGAAGAGCAGCCGGAAACAAACTGGCGATCCCAATTGTCAGCATCAGTCTTCTGCTTGACAACATCTGAATAGAATCCATTGTTGCACCGCTAATCAACAACACCATATATACCGGTATATTACGCTTGACCAACAAGGATAAGGTCCAGAGGTAGAGTCCCGCTAACATGAAACCCGTCGTTAGGCTGGCAATAAAAAGAAGCAAGCGGTTGGTATCTGTCATCTTCGATAGTGCCAGAATGGGTAAGCTTTCCGCTCCGATGATATGATACGCTTCAAAGTTTGACTCCACATTGATCGGTTTGAGCACATCCCTCAGCTCCATAGGAGACAGATTCGTTATTATCGTGCCATTCATATGGCTATACAGAGAGGCTTTTACAAAGATCCCCTCTGTATTCTTGGGAGGTTCCTTGAAATACCGGACAGGCAAAATTACGCTTCGATCAAGTACGGCCTCCGGGTTATTCATCGTAAATATTCTTTGTTGAGGCTTAAGAATACCCGTTACAACACCATTAAAATGCCGGGTATAGTGCAGAAGCTCTAAATGATCTCCTACCTGATAGATGCCTTTATAAGCTGCACCAAGCAAAATTGGTATGTCCGCATCTTCTTCGAAGAAATAGGCATCCGAGGGGAAAAAATGACCCTCTTGCAAACCGATATTATTATATTCGAATACCTTTGCGTTAATCTGGAACGATGCGACTGTAGCATATGGTTTTCCTTCAAACTCGCGTATCTGAAGCCCTTTGCCAAATTCATAGTAAGGACCAAACTGCGGGTCTATTTTGAAATCCGCAAGTTCTATAGGCTGCCACACGGCATTGTAATAGTCATACTTATTGGATTGGCGAAGCTTTTGGCCGAATTGATGCAAAATCGAAAAGCTGTCCGGATTTGAGAAAAACAATTTTTCCTGCCCGTTGTATAATTTATCGGATATTTGGTATACATTTTTCTCTTTGAACTGATCAGGGGCAGTTGTCTCTATGTTCGATTTTTGCAGGTTAATGATAAATGCGAGGATCAGTGAACAAAATAGTATGGCTGCTACTCCACTAAGTACATTTAAATATGGGGTCTGCTTGAATAATAATTTGCGAACCTTCAAAATCGCTTACCACCTTTTTGAACCGACTCCTTAATAATCGTAAACCCGATAATAATCAGCAGAACCAGCCAGCCAGCGATGACAAAGTACATCAACTTATTAAGCCATACATTATCCCATAGCGGGTTCATAAATTTAAATGTGAAGAGTAAGATGATTAATCCGCCGGAGCCTAAAATATACGGCAGCAATTTCTGCTGCGCCAAAAAACCGGCAATTCGCCAATAAGTATTTCCTGAAAGATACAACACCTTTATGACGGCGTTATCTTTCCGTATCCACATATAGATCATCATGACTTTCATAATGAACAAAAAAAACAGGGAAGCGGCCAGCAAAGCAGGGAACATCCGGTTTGACTCCAGTACATAGGTCCCGAATTGATCTCGGGGAATCAGCTCAACCTTTTCACTGTCAATAAGGCTATCCAATACTTTCCTGGCATTTCCATTAGGTGTAGAGAAATCGAAGCTTGTTCCGTTCGTTAGATCGATAGATGCTTCTTTGCTGATCAACCATGTTTGGAATTGGAGCCGATAGGAATGTGGTGTATCGAAATAGCCAATGATTTCATAGGACTTTGGTATATTGGCTGTCGTACGGACCATTTTCCCAATAATCGCATATTTGGTTCGCCCTGTTGTGCTCATGCCTGAAATATAGTCGATTGGTGGCAGCTTAACGTGACCTTTTACGTGCACATACTTAAAATTAGGGGAAATGGTGTCATATTGCATTAAGATATAATTGGTAGTATGTTTATTCAGCTCGCCTTCCCATCCTTTAGTACGAAAGGAAAGTGAATCTTTATTCAAATAACCATTATTAATCATATTAATCTGATCTAAGTACGAGATGAACCAAAAAGCGCTGCCTGCAAGCAAGCAAATGAATTGCAAAATAAAAATAAAACGGGTTTTATCCATGAGTTCACTATATTTTTTCAATGGGTTAGATAGAGGAATAGTCAGTGACTATCCCTCTTAACTCCTCTACAAGTATTTAGTCTATGCCGTAATAAGTTTTAGCAATTTCCCCGGTAGAGTCCCTCCAGTCACTATATGCTGTTGTATAGCTAGTTCCATACACTCTTCCACTATCTGCATAAGGAGTACCTGTAAAAATATTCTCGAAGCGTGCACGAGAATAATGATACACGCCTAACCACTTTGTATCTGCAATAACGCGTCTCTCAAGAACTGAACCTCGTTCGCGACTTTCAGTTCTACCATAATGAACAGGTGTTGAATTTGATGATGATACAACCGAGTTGGATTTTAGATTTGGTGCATAATTTACGAAATAGCCTTCATTTTCGCTCCAGCCCCCGGAAACGACTTGTAAATTGGACTGTGCTGCAAATGAACTGAGAGAAATAGATCCTAGAGCTATGCTTCCTACAAGAATGAGTGCAGGTAAAATTTTTCTTCTTTTCAATAAAATCATCCTTTCAATAAATCTTATAATGAAATGCTGGCCAGCGTTTGATCCACTTGTGGATGTTGACAACACGCAAAATTTTACCATATTTATTATAAATTATCAATATTTCTAATGACACATTTATAGGTGGTTCATACTTGAATCTGTGAAGGCTGTAAACTGCCGTAATGCGGTTCAGTCATGTCAGGACAATTGATGGTAGATGCGATTCAGTTGATCATCTGGAGCAAGCATCATCAAAAGTTTGACTCAATTCCTCCGAGTGAGGAGTAAAATGGACTGTCTGCGGATCTGAGCTTGTGGACATTCATCGTTTTTGCCAACTCGGACAAAATGGGCCTATTCTCGGAATAGCACCTGGCAAGGAAGGCTTGGAAATAAATCGCGCAATTATAAGAGCAAACAGGGCAAGCGAAAGTTGTATGCCATTGTAAGAGTGTTAGCAATTCGCCAATTGGCGTCAACAGGACGAAGAAAGAGCCTCGAAATCTATATTTTCATCACTATTACGTACAGAAGCTGAAAGCCAGAAAGATGAAGCTGCAAGCCGTTGTGTGCATCATGCGCAGGCTGATGAATATCATCCGTTATTTCATGAAAAAAAGGGCGGCATATATCAATCCAGAAGTATCCAATTATAATACCAGATGATAAAATATATGGGGAAACTGCCGGGTAATACTGCCCATTGTTTATACATAAGTGAGGCTTTATAGACTAGGATAAAAATATCCGATGGGTGGTTGCAAAATGATCATATCACAGTTACAAAAGCTTATTCTAGAAGAGAATTTTGTTGAGGCTAGACGAATTATAATAGATATTTCACCATTACAATTGGAGCGTTTACTTCTCGGAATAGCATAAGACTCTGAAAATATTTTAATCTATCATTTTGTATGTCATTTAATTGAAAGTAATGAGACTGCAATTCTGCATAGCACTGCTTCAACAATTATGAGTAACCCTCTTTGTTTTCTAAAAGGTGCGTATGAAACGGGGTTATATCATGCTAGGAGAGCAATTGAGCTTAATCCAACAGATGTATCACTTAAGGAGTTAATTTTATTTTATTCATTAATTCCTAACGAATTAATAACGCAAGAAGAAGCAACTAATTACGCAAGCCAGATTCTTCTTATTGAACCTAACAATAAAACTGCACTTGATTTCATTAATAAGATATAGAGCTATTACAAACTACACAATGATACAATTGGTTATAAATATATACAATTCTTCTCATAAAGAAGGAGATCCAATGCACAATTTTATAAGAATACTGCTGAATCCGTTTGTAAATTTGATAATGATGTTTATTCTGTTCTTACTTATTCTTAATTTTGATTGGGCATTTACATTGGCTTTTATAATAGTTTTTGTCGGATTTACAATAGTAATTAATGCAACCACTTTTAAAATTCTATACAAAAAAACTGCCTGGAAATTCTATTTTAGTAGTATTGGTTTATTTTTATGTTTGTTGTTAGTTTTTTTAATAGTTCAAATAACAATGGGTAGTGGTCAAGGTGATCAGGGGAGCAGTACAGAAGGAATTTTGCTAATGATGGTATTTTTAATATTAGTCTTATCAATCATAATAGGAAATCTGGCAGGATTGATTTTAAGTAAATTTTTAAAAGAAGATTAAAGAGTGATTTTCCAACTCAACCACAGGGAACAACGAACTCCGTGTGGTTATTTTTGGCCCAATAAAAGTCAGCTTAAGAAGAGTGTTTTAATATAATGTCATGTAATCTAACACGAACTCATTGACACCCGCTTATCCTCTCATTATAATAAAGGACAAAAGAGCAAGTTGTCCGATTCATCCCTATATAATGAAATAAAAGGTTTACTGAACGGGTAATATTATTACATTACGAATGTAAAATTCGTATTTCAGAAATAAAAAGAAGGAGGGAACTTAAATCCCTCCTTCTGCCTATAACCGCATGCCCATGCGGCTCTTATAGCGGGTGATTAGCACCTGGCAGTCAACGCTCATGATGCCGGGGAGTGTGTACAGCTTGTCCTTGAGGAAGGACTCCATCGCTGCGTTGTTGATGAACAGGCCGTGCATGTGCAGCTTGCTAGGCCCGGTCATATGGTACAGGCTGGTGACGGCGGGGTCCTCGGACAACAGATCGGCAACCTCCTGCAAAAACTTCGGCTCCACCTCAACATTGAAAAAGGCCGATACCTGTATACCGATCTTCTCCGGATTGATCACAGCAGTAAAACGCTCGATAACCCCATGCTCCATGAGCGCGTTGATCCGGGCCTGCACCGCTACACGGGATAGACCGATTTCCTTTGCTAAATCTGTGTAAGAGATTCTTCCATTCACATTGAGGGCAGACATAATTTTACGATCCAGCTCATCCACCGCAAAGGTTGATGCTCCGTTCGCCGAAGCTTTTGGCTGCATCCGTTCACACTCCTTCTCTATCTATGTAATCATCTGACTTAAATCTATCATATAGGTACAGGTTAAGCTTTTCAATAATAACCTTGCAATATACCGAAGAAATCTGACGAAATAGCAGACCGATAGAGGTATTCCAATGTTTTATGTTATTTTATATGACAAGGCTGCATCCAGACAAACTACTTCTTAAGAAATGAGGGAGAACGATGCAAACTGTAACTGGCTCCAAAACGATGGTGGTTAGCCCTCATTATTTGGCCTCGACAGCAGGCGCGCGTATGCTGGAACGGGGAGGCAATGCCTTTGATGCTGCGGTAGCCGTCAGTGCCTGTCTGGCAGTCGTCTACCCGCATATGACAGGTTTGGGGGGCGATTCCTTCTGGCTGACCTATCAGACCGGAGAGGGCAAGGTGCGTGCTTATAATGGAAGCGGGAGATCTGGCTATCTGGCTATGCCAGAAGCCTATGCCGGACTTGATGCCATTCCGGTTCGCGGTCCAAAAAGTGCGATCACGGTTCCCGGCATGGCAGACAGTTGGGCGGCTGTTCACAGCAAGTATGGGAGATTAAGCTTTGCAGAAGTTTTGGAGCCGGCAATTGCTTATGCAGAAGAAGGTTTTCCGCTGTCAGCAGACCAATATGAGAATACGGTTCTCTGCCACGAATTGTTGCGGAGATATGATACGACCAAGTCTGTTTATTTGCCGGGGGGGCATATACCACAAGCCGGGGACAGGTTTATTCAAGCGAATCTTGCCCGTACACTCAAGCAGCTTGCTGCAGGTGGCCGGGATGCGTTCTACAAAGGTAATATTGCCCAGGAAATTATATCCTCATTGCAAGGCGCTGGGGGGTTGCTCACTATGGATGATTTTGCTGATCACCAGGGGGAATGGGCAGAGCCGCTGACGGGTAAATACCGGGGATATTCGATTTATCAGGTTCCGCCCAACTCTCAGGGGTTTACGGCAATTATGACGCTGCAAATGCTGGAACAGTATGATTTCAGCCAAATTGAGCACGGTTCCTATGAGTATTACCATGTGCTGATTGAAGCGCTGAAGCTGAGCTTCCGCGACCGTAATTGTTATTTGACTGATCCGTTGTTTTCAGATATCCCGCTTGAGCGGTTGCTGAGTCCTGCTTATACAGCGGAGCTGGCGGCAATGATCCGCATGGATGTGGCATTGAGTCTGGATTCACAGCCTGTTGGCAGTGATACTGCTTATGCTGCGGTCGTAGACGCGGACGGGAATGCAGTATCATTCATTCAGAGTCTCTATTTTGAGTTTGGTTCAGGCTTTACTGCTGGCAATACGGGCATTTTGCTGCAAAACCGCGGCTCGTTTTTCTCGCTTGATCCAAGTCATGTGAATACGCTGCTTCCTCATAAAAGAACGTTTCACACCTTGATGCCGGCTATGGCATGCTTGGGCGGACTGCCGCGTATTTTGTATGGAACGCAGGGTGGCGAAGGGCAGCCTCAGACACAGACAGCCCTCATTACACGCATGATCGATTACGGTATGGACCCGCAGCGGGCAATTAATGAGCCGAGATGGGTATGGGGCCGGACATGGGGAGCGCCGACTCAGGAATTAAAGGTTGAGGGCCGAATACCTTTAGCTGTGCTTAACCGGCTGTCCGGTGCAGGCCACCTTGTGCGGACTGTGAAGGACTTTGACGGCATTATGGGACATGCTCATGCCATTATTGTGGATGAACAAGGCTTCCGCAGCGGCGGTGCTGATCCTCGGAGTGATGGCAGAGCAGTTGGATGGTGAATATGTAAAATAAACTAACACAAAAGCATCTATTTCATTGAATCCTTATGAAATAGATGCTTTTTATTTGTCAAAAATCATAATTTTACGTCAACAAACCTTACATATGGATTGACACTTGTTTTTCGTATCGTTATAATAAGATTAAAATTATATGCGAATTGATTGTTTATAACTTATATTTCGATCTAAAAGTTTGATTTATTTCTTTATTATCGTCATATAGTTAATTTGAATTTAGGAATTTCGAATTTTTTGCAAGTTTGTGTCAAGTATGTGTTAGTTATAAAAAGCGAAGCTCTTATTTTATATGGAGGTGGAGAAGATGACGCTGCAATCTGCTCAACAACTAGCTGCACCATATTCCTCAGAAAGCAAGGGACTGCTCGTCCATCTGGATCATGTGGACAAGATTTATCCGAACGGTACGGTTGCGGTGCAGAATGCCAATCTGCGGGCGGGTGAGGGAGAGTTCCTCTGCTTTGTCGGACCTTCCGGCTGCGGTAAATCAACAATATTCAACATGATTACCGGCTTGACCTCCCATACGGCAGGCGAACTGGCTGTGCTTGGAACAACCCCGAGAGAGGCGCGCAAGCAAAATGAGATCGCCTTTGTTTTCCAGGAGCATACGCTGCTGCCATGGGCCAATCTGCTGGAGAATGTAACGTTGCCGCTAAAGCTGCGCGGTGTACCCCAATCGGTCCGCAAGGAGGAAGGGGAACGTGTGCTGGAACTGGTCGGGTTGAAAGAACATATGAAGGTGCTCCCGAGGCAACTGTCCGGAGGGATGAAAATGAGGGTTTCCATTGCAAGAGCGCTCATTTCCCGTCCGAAGCTGCTGCTCATGGATGAGCCGTTTGGAGCATTGGATGAGATTACAAGACAGACCTTGCAGGATGAGCTGCTGTCCATCTGGCAGCGGGAGAAGAAGATGACCGTGCTGTTTATTACACATAATGTATTTGAAGCTGTGTTTCTGTCGACCAAGGTTGTTGTCATGACACCGCGCCCCGGTAAAATCGCACAGATGATTGATATTCCTGTTCCTTTCCCCAGAGGTGAGGACTTCCGCACAACTCCGGAGTTTAGCGACTACGTTCGTGCGGTGTCTGGTGCGCTAAACCACTAATCCATACCTGAGCTTCAATGCACATGCAATCATGAGAGGTTTTATTGAAAGGAGAAGGTTGGCGTGAATAAATCTTATGCAGGCAATGTTACAGATCATGCGTATTCGGAAGCGCGGCCCGCACAGCCCAAAAAAATGGTCAACAAATCGGTGCCGGGGAAAGGAAAGCAGCTCGCTTCACAAATTATCCCGCCGCTCGTTGTCCTGCTGCTTTTTGTCGGAGGATGGGAATTTATAGGGAGACTGATTGGCATCGCGCCATATTTGCTGCCGAAGCCAAGCGATATCTTTCTTGCTGCCCGTGACAATATCGGCAACCTGATGGTATCGGTCGGAACGACGGTCATGGAGGCGGTTATCGGCTTTGCGGTTAGTGTTGTGCTTGGCATCTCGCTTGCGATTTTGCTGGCCCTCTCCAAAATGGTGGAACGAAGCGTCTATCCATATGCAATTATATTGCAGACTATCCCGATTGTAGCGATTGCGCCGATTATTGTGATCTGGTTCGGAGCGGGGCTGAACGCCATCGTCATTATTTCCTTCCTGATCAGCTTTTTTCCGATTCTGTCCAATACGCTGATCGGGCTTAATTCTACGGAACAGAACATGAAAAACTTATTCTATCTGTATAACGCCACCAAGTTTCAGACGATTATGAAGCTGCGCATCCCGGCGGCGCTGCCCTATATTGTAGCGGGCCTGAAAATTTCCTGCTCCCTGTCTGTAGTCGGAGCAATTGTTGGAGAGTACATTGCCGGTATCGGCGGCGGCAAGGGCGGTCTGGGCTATGCAATTACAATTGCCGCCTCGCGTCTGCAAACGCCATACCTGTTCGCTTGCGGATTATCTGCGGCAATTCTCGGGGTTTTATTCTTCCTGCTGGTGAATCAGGCTTCCAAATGGTTGCTCAGCTCCTGGCATGAATCGGCAATGAACCATTCCAATTAAGCGGGGGACGCATATGATAACACTGGGAAACCGAAAAAGCGGCTGGAAGGTTTCCAAGGATCGCGCCGATCTGAGCCGCGAAATGAAAGAACCCCGGCGCATTACAATTACTGCCCGGCCGCAGCAGCTGACCTTGGACCTGAATCGCACGGCCATCATTGTGGTGGACATGCAAAATGATTTTTGCTCAAAAGGCGGCTGGGTCGACTATATCGGGGGTGATTATGCCGTTCTGCAAACACCCGTAAATCCGCTCAACAAGCTGCTGCCTGTATTGCGTGGTGCAGAAGTTCCTGTCGTGTGGCTGAACTGGGGGAACCGGACGGACAGGCTTAACCTTAGCCCTTCTGTGCTCCATGTATATAACGGGGACGGCACCGGGCGCGGCATTGGTGATCCGCTGCCGGTTAATGAGTCCCGGGTGCTGGAGAAAGGGAGCTGGGGGGCCGCGATTATTGACGGGCTGAATGTGCATCCGGAAGATATCCAGGTGGACAAGTACCGGATGAGCGGATTTTGGGATACGCCGTTGGACAGTATCTTGCGCAATCTTGGCATAACCACAGTGTTGTTCGCAGGTGTCAACCTCGATCAATGTGTGATGGCTACCCTCCAGGATGCGGTGAATTGCGGCTATGACAGCATTTTGCTGGAGGACTGCTGCGCGACGAATTCGCCTGATTATTGTGTACAAGCGGCTTTATACAACATCAAACAGTGTTACGGGTTTACCGCCCACTCCGGTTCGATACTGGAGGTGATCGGGTAATGAATGACTACTGCGCTTACTCGCATAAAGATGTAAAGGCCGCTCCGCTTGGAGAGGGAAGGCTGGCGGGGACGAGATTTGCCGTCAAGGATGTGTTCGGGCTTGCAGGGCATACGAATGGGGCCGGAAATCCGGATTGGCTGCGTACCCATGGTCCTGCATCCGTGACAGCGCCAAGTCTCGTCAAACTGCTGGAAGAAGGTGCGGCGCTGGATGGAATGACGCATACGGATGAGCTGATGTTCAGCCTCAACGGTCAAAATGCCCATTACGGCACACCGGTTAATCCCCGTGCGGCTGACCGGATACCCGGGGGCTCCTCCAGCGGATCTGCCGTTGCTGTCGCAGCAGGGATGGCGGATTTCGCTCTGGGTACAGATACCGGGGGCTCTGTACGCATCCCTTCTTCTTATTGCGGGATATATGGCATTCGCCCGACGCATGATCTGGTAACGGCAGAGGGGGTCATTCCGCTTGCATCATCCTTTGACACGGTCGGTTGGATGGCCCGTGACATGAAGCTGATGCTGGAGGTTGGACGTGCCTTGATTGGGGATGTCCGACGTGCGGATGCTGACCATTCTGGCGGATTTTCACGAATTTTTCTGCCGCGGGAAGCATGGGAGGCGGCGGACCCTGCGGCTGCAGAAGTGCTTCGAACAGCATGGCCTGAGCTTGAGCGCTTGGCTGGCAGCCTCGCTTGGACCGATATTGCACCGGAAGGTTTAGAGACATGGATGCGGTCATTCCGCATCATTCAGGGGTTGGAAATCTGGAAGACGCATGGAGAATGGATCAGCCGGGAAAATCCGTCCTTCGGTCCCGGCATTGCCGAGCGCTTCGCCTGGGCGGGGTCTTTGCAGAAGGAAGATGGCCTGGCCCCGCTTGCACTTCGGGATGAAATAAAGATGCGTTTGCCGGATTTGCTTGGGATTGACGGGCTGCTGGTGCTGCCGACTGCCCCGGGTCCTGCTCCAGAGCTTACAATTAGCGGAGAAGCAAATGAGGAGCGGCGCTCCCGTACCATGCAGTTGTCTTGTATTGCCGGACTTGCCGGCCTGCCTCAGCTTACAATTCCTTGGGGAACGGTGGACGGTGCGCCAGTAGGCTTGTCCATCATTGCGGGACGGCATCAGGACATGAGACTGCTTGAATGGATTCATGATGCACAAGCTCGTGAGTTACTAAGGGGGAATGAAGATGTTCTTAAGATATAAGGGTAAAGCATGGGAAGAAAAGTTTTTGCCGCGGCTGACCAGTCATGAAATCAGAGACCTGGACAAGGAGGATGCGCTGGTCGTGCTTTCGATCGGTGCGGTGGAGCAGCATGGAGCCCACCTTCCGGTGATGACCGATTCTCTGATCGGTGAATCCACCTTGACGGACGTGTTCGAAAAGCTGGATGCGTCTGCGAATATCTGGATGCTTCCTCCAATATCCTACGGCAAAAGCAATGAACACCTGGGGCTGCCGGGTACAATCTCTCTTTCAGCAGAAACCTTGAGCGGTCTGGTTATGGATATTGCCAAAAGCCTGAAGGAAAGCGGCTTCCGCAGATTGCTGCTGTTTAATACGCATGGCGGCAATACGGACCTGCTGCTTGTCGTTGCGCGTGAAATCCGGATTGTTACCGATCTGATGGTATTTTTCATTTCGCCAGGAAGCCTGAATGCAGCTTCCGACTTGCTGTCGGAAAAGGAACTGGAAGACGGCATCCATGGCGGCGCGTATGAGACGTCCATCGTCAAGTCGATCAAGCCTTGCTGGGTTCATGATGATCTGGCAACCAGCGAGTTTCCGGATTTGACGGGTCTTCAATATTTGACCGTAGAAGGCAAAATCCGCTTCGCCTGGAAGATGACAGATATTTCGCGCAGCGGTATTGCCGGAGATGCAACAATTGCAACAGCTCAGATGGGCGCAACCATTCAGGAGCGCATCTCAGATATGCTTGCGGATGCTTTTGTAGAGATGGCTTCCTTTGAAATTACGCAAATCGTAAATCCTTAAACCTAACAGATGATGCAGCCGGGTATGGCGCAGGAGGAATCAGCATGAAGCTGTCGACGATAAAAATAGAAGGACGCGAAACGGCAGCGGTAGCCGGGCCTTCAGGACTTGTAACGCTGGAGCAAATTAACCGGACCGAAGGGACGGATTGGCCGTCAGATTTGTATGAGCTGCTGCGGAAGGGCGAGCTCGACAAGCTGAAAGTGTGGTACAGCAATGGCGGACGGGAGAAGCTTGCCCAAATGTCTGCTGTGCCTGAGAAAGTGGCCGTATTTGCACCCTTGTACCGGCATCCGCGCAAAATATGGGGCATTGGCATGAACTATGTGAGTGATGCTGCTGAGCTTGACTCGATTAGTCCCGATGAGGAGCCGGTAGGCTTCATGAAGCCGGATACGTCGATTATCGGTCCGGGGGATGCCATTCGAATACCTGAGGGCTCGGATCATACGACGGCGGAAGCGGAACTGGCCATCATCATCGGCAAGGAGTGCCGTCACATTACCGAGGAGGAAGCGCCCGGTTATGTGGCAGGCATTACGACCTCGCTGGATATGACGGAGGCGGCTGTTCATGCCCGAAATCCGCGGTTTCTGACCCGTGCCAAAAGCTATGATACGTTCTTTAGTTACGGGCCGCAGCTTCATACGCTTGAGGAATGCCCGGATATTCTGAACACAGCCGTAGAGACAGTGATTAACGGTGAAGTCAGGCATCGCAATGTTATTTCGAATATGCGGTTTCGGCCGTGGTTCACGGTAGCCTTTCACTCCAGGGTGATGACACTGCTGCCAGGCGATATTATCATTACTGGTACGCCGGGGCCGGTGCTGATTCGGGCAGGCGACCAGGTCGAATGCCGGATCGGGGGCTTCAGGCCGCTCATCAATCCGGTAGAAGGATGACGATCCGATTCCGGAAATAAAGAAGCGTGAAATAATCGCCAGGGCCCCGCCCTGGCGATTATTTGTGTGTAAAGTTGTTGCTTAGACGAAGGTATTAACCGTATAAGCAGCAAATCTTCTGGTGCTTCTGCTAAAGGCAAGGGCAGTAACAGTCGGGTGTTGTTGAAGAGTTTATGCATCCTTATAGAGAAGAGGTCGATAGCGGGAAATCAATCAGGAAGAGCGGATTGCAATTATGAGGGCAGGCGAATTCTGCTATGCAAAAAGAACCTTTGAGCAAGGCGCTCAAAGATTCTTTTAAAACTGTATCATGCAATTTTCATCCTACTCAAAACTGCGCGGAGCCTCCGTCTGGGCTCCTTTCGGCACTCTGGCACGACCGAGCATCAGAATAAAGATCACCGCAACAACCGGCAGCGCAACACTCCATTCGAACAAGAAAGCGATGGAGTCAGCCAAACCTGCGATCATGCGTTGAAGGATTTCAGCCGGGAACATTTGACGGACTGCCGGGTTGAGCAGTGCTTGCGGATCACCGAATTTTTCTGCTTGTGCCGGGTCCGGCAGCACGGCTGCGATGTTGTCCTTCAGACGGGTGGTCTGGATGACACCAAAGATGGTAACACCGAGTGCGGAACCGATCGTACGGAAGAACACGACCAGAGACGTTGCGGCTCCCTTATACTGCGGGCTAATCCCGTGAAGGGTCGCAATATTAAAGATAACGAACGAAACCCCAATACCAAGTCCGACAAAAATCATGTATAGGGTCACGATCCAACGGTGCGTATCCGCATCTATTGTTCCCAGCATGAACAGGGAAATAATGAGGATGGCTGCTGACACAAGCATAATGTTGCGGAACACAAATTTCGTTACAAACCGCCCGCCGATTGCTGAACTTGCGACGACTCCAAGCATCATCGGTGTCAGTGTCTGGCCTGCTGAACTTGCGGAACCTCCATATACGCCCTGCACGAAAATTGGAATGTAGGTAGCGCCGGAGATCAGGATTGCCCCGTACAGGAAACTGCATACCTGGCTTGCGGTAAATACTTTGTTTTTAAATAGATGCAAGGGAATAATCGGATTCGCTACCTTGCCCTCGACGATCAGGAAGACAATCAGCAGCACAACAAAGGCCGCAAACAATCCGAGAATTTGCACCGAGTCCCAGGCATAGGTTTTGCCTCCGAGCTCCAATGCGAACATGAGGCTGAGAATCGTTGCTGTCAGCAGGACGGCGCCGCCCCAGTCGATAACCTGCTTCTTCTTCTCGCCTGCTTCCTTATAAAACAGGATAATCAGCAGTACGGCAATAATGCCAAACGGGACATTGATATAAAACACCCAGCGCCAGTCCACATAATCGGTGAAGAATGCGCCGGCCAATGGCCCGAATACGCTCGATAAGCCGAATACGGCGCCGAACAGCCCGTTCATTTTCCCCCGCTTCTCAATCGGGAAAATATCAAAGATTACAGCAAAGCAAAGCGGCATAATGGCTCCGCCGCCAATCCCCTGCAACGCCCTGAACAAAATCAGTTCTGTCATCCCGTTCGCCATGCCGCACAGAATGGAGCCGAGCAGGAAGATGCCAAGGCCGAGCAGGAAAAATGGTTTGCGGCCATACATATCCGACAGCTTCCCGAAAATTGGGGTTGTCACAACACTGGCGATCATGTAAGCGGAAAATACCCAGACCAGCTGCTCATAGCCGCCGAACTCCCCGACGATGGTTGGCATGGCAGTGGATACGATGGTCTGGTCCAATGCGGCCATAAATAGGCCAAGCAGCAGACCGGCTACCGTCCAGGTTGTATTGGTTCTCGTTCTATCCATAAGGTTAAAGCCTTCTTTCTCTGAGTTTGAAATCATGGATGGTCATACAGTGTGCATGCGCTTCTTGCAAAGAGATAAAGGAATCATAAGTCAGGACTGATCCGGCTTGTCTGCATCCATCTGCTGTAATTCGCTTACCAGGCGTTCCAGCAGAGCGGCAAAGCCGCGGGTTTCCTCATCATCCAGAAATGAAAAGGTTCTGATATTGCTTGGAATACCTGAATTGCGCAGATCGTGATACACCTGTATGCCTGACTCGGTCAATTTTGCGCGTGTGCTTCTCCGGTCAGCAGGGTCTTTCCAGGTTACAAGGTGTCCAGCTTGCTCAAGCCGGTTGACCATGCCGGTCATGTTCTGTTTGGTAACCA
This sequence comes from Paenibacillus pinihumi DSM 23905 = JCM 16419, assembly GCF_000422505.1. Taxonomy (GTDB): domain Bacteria; phylum Bacillota; class Bacilli; order Paenibacillales; family Paenibacillaceae; genus Paenibacillus_D; species Paenibacillus_D pinihumi. The sequence goes on from NZ_AULX01000019.1 coordinate 47,705, forward strand.
AAATGTTGCCGGACAGTTCTTTCAGCGGAAGCTCACCCTCAGGACTGTGGAACAGCGTCCCGATAATGAACCATTGCTGAACGCTTGATAGTCCGTGTCTGCTCGCGATTCCCCGTCCGATTCGCTCCAGAAGATTGGAGGCACGGTAAATATTTAATATAATATCTTTTCTTTGTTCATCCTGCTGGTTCATTCTTCACCCGCCCTTCAATACTTGACTGCTATATAGTCAATATATTGACTAATATTAAGAAGATCACTGTTTTCTGTCAATAAGAAAATTTGGGATAACCAATAAGCCGGATTACAGCCCTTGACCATTAGCCTTCTAACATGAGGGAAGGAAGGTGAAGCAGTGACATTTTTTAGCTGTGAACTTATTATTCCATTTTGGTGCGGACAAATTCATTTATCTTAGGTTCCTGCTGGTTTACATTCCGTAATTCCTGTGATCACGAACCGGTTCAAAGGGTAAATCATTAGCTTATTCAGCCAAATCTGTGCAATATTTTCTTGTTCCTGTCGGAATAAAGAAGGAAATGGTATTCCTTCCGGCGAAATTACTGGCGGGGTGGAAGGAAATGCTTTACAGGTTTCATCTGCTAATTTAATTATGGGGGAAGTGCGGAAAGATGCAGTCAGAACACACACAGCAAACTGCAACACAGAATAAAAATTTTGGATTGGAAATTTCGGTGTTGTCATCTCCTGCATCGAATATGCGGCTACGATGATTATCCCGGCTCTGGAAGAAGAGAGAGACTTGAAGTCGGTTGTCAGGGCTATTCTTGGAGCTGCTATCTGGATTCCGTATTTTAAGCGTTCTGTTCGTGTGCGCAATACATTTATTCACTAATCCGAAGTAAGAGAAGAGAGCCGTCCCTGAGGTATAAGCATGATGATTGCTTGAACAGACATTTGCAAATGTTGCGTATGTGTCTTGCAGGTCATCTGTTTCGAATGTCTTGGGAGGCTCTCTTTGGTGTGCAGGCGTACAGTTCTTGCTGAGCCGTTTCTAATAGAATAGAATCGTTTAATCAATAAGATCCAGATTCATGTATAATAGAATAGGTTTCAAAAGGTTTGAACCTCATGATGGCGATTTTCGTCAAATGATGGAGAAGAAGAGCAGGACATATCTTTTATAATAGGAGTGTTAGGTATGAGAAAAGGACTTATACTTTCATTAGCTTTGTTGTTGCTGTGCACGATTATGATTTCTCATACTTCGTATATCTCGCACGCTGCATCCGGCAAGGCCGGCTACTTTGGCGTCAATGATGAGCGCATGACATTCCCGGAAGTGAAGCCGGAGACGCATTCGAACATTTCGTTTGTACCGATTCGTCAGCTAGCCGCTGCCATGAAGCTATCGATGAGTGCAAGCAATAATGAAGTGCGCTTATCCAAAGGCAATGTAAAGCTGACGCTAAAGGGCAATGATAATAAAGTCGTTACCGGAGACGGGACTGAAGCGAAGCTGTGGATGTTTACCAGAGATAACCGTCTGATGGTGCCTTTTAATTATGTGACCCAGTATTTCGGTTACAAGCTTACAACGCTGGCTGACGGGACGCTTGTCAGAGCGACAAATGGTGAAGCGGCATTAAGCAATGAGAAGTTTGCAGAGAAACACAAAGCGCTGCTGAAGAAGGAAGAGAGCGAGAATAAGCCGCCTATTTATCTGACCTTCGATGATGGCCCGACCGCCCATACAGACAACCTGTTGAATGTATTGAAAAAATATGATGCGAAGGCAACTTTCTTCATGCTCGGGAAGAACATGCCAAAGCATCAAAGCGTACTTAAACGGATTTCCAAAGAAGGACACCAGGTGGCGCTGCACGGCATGACCCATGAAGTCAATAAATTTTATAAATCACCGCAATCAGCCCTGGATGAAATGAATGGGGCACGGGATAAGCTGAACGACCTGATTGGCGTGGAGACGAGTCTGATCCGCAGTCCGTATGGCAGCAAGCCTTATCTGACACAGGGCTACCGCGACAAGCTGGTTGCAGAGGGCTATCGTCTGTGGGACTGGAACGTTGACAGCCAGGACTGGAAGCATCCGGACCAGCCGGACAAAATTTATAATGAAGTCATTACGGCAGTAACCCAATTGAAGAAAAAAGGAATTACCCCTGTCATCCTGATGCATGACCAAGCGGCAACAGTCGGCGTACTGCCGAAAATTCTTGCCAAGCTGCAAAGTGAAGGCTACCGGTTCGAGGCGCTGTCCAAGGATATGAAGCCGTTGAACTTCTGGAAGGATACACGCTAAAACGATTCTCCAAATAACGGGCTATCGTTACAAATGATTGAACTTATCCCTTACTTTTATCCCTGTGAGACCGTATGAGAGGAATTTCTCTTATACGGTTTTTCTGTTTTTGCAAGATGATCCGAAGCTGTTTATTTGCCCTTGGCTACTACAAAGCCGATCAGGATTAGAGCTACGCCCGTCCAGGTCCGCCAGCCAGGCACTTCCTTCATAAAAATGAATCCCATAAGCAGTGAAATGAAAATTTCCAGCCCTTTGGAGGCAATCAATGCGAAAGAAAGGCTTCCCGCCGCCTTATAGCCGAGCTTTATCCCGTAACCGATACACATATTAATAATCAAATAGAGCGGGAGCACATAAAGCTGATATTTAAGCGTCATCCAAAAATTAGGGTCAATATGCTTGCTCTGATAGGAAATGACCAGATTCACACCCAGTAATCCTGCAAGGAGCAATAGCCCGCTGTACACATAATTCATGCTTGTATTCCTCCTCAACTCTGATGGATCACGATGCCCGGAATTTCATTTGTTTACTTTAACCAAAAAAATTTCCGTTATACAATAAAAAGACGTTGCTGAGATCCATTGCTTGATGCCCGCAGGGGTATTTTTTAAACCTGACATACAATCGTCATATTTACTATGATAAGCTGGACAACATACAAGCACATATTGAAGAGTTGCTGCAGAAGGGGAGATCGTTCATGGCTCAGCCATTAAAAGAAATGTATACAACTGATTTTTTATTATGGTTTGGCAGGAGGGTCCAGGGGGTGTATCCGGTATTTGAGCCGGAACAGTTTGCAGGACAAGTAATGGATGAAAGTTGGGAAGGGCTGGAGCTGAAGGAGCGGATTCGTAAAATCAGTACCGTTCTGGGAGAATGTCTGCCGCCGCGTTATGAGGATGCGTTGGGGATTCTGTATGCGATTGATTCTTACTGCACAGGCTTTCCATATTTGTTCTTTCCGGATTTCGTTGAAGTTCACGGGCAAGCACTGGAGCATTGGGAACTGTCCATGCAGGCACTTGAGCGTTTTACAAGCAAATCCAGCGCAGAATTTGCAGTTCGTTCATTTCTGCTGCGTGATCCAAAGCGGATGATGGAGCAAATGACAAAATGGGCCGGTGATTCGAATGAGCATGTCAGAAGGCTTGCCAGTGAGGGTTGCCGTCCGCGGCTTCCTTGGGGACAAGCACTGCCGGTGTTCAAGCGTGATCCGGAGCCTGTGCTGGCCGTGCTTGAGCTGCTCAAGGCAGATACGTCCTTGTATGTACGCAAGAGCGTGGCCAATAATTTAAATGATATTGCCAAGGATCATCCCCAACTTGTGATTCAGACCGCCGCACGCTGGCAGGGAAATAACCCGCATACGGATTGGATTATCCGGCATGGATGCCGTACTCTGATCCGAAAGGCGGTGCCGGAGGCACTCAGGCTGTTCGGCTACTCAGACACTTCAGCAGACGAGCCGCTTGTGACGGCGGCGAGGCTGTCAGCGGCCCCGTCTGCTTTGCAGATTGGGGACATCAGCAGGCTGGAGTATGAGCTGAGGGTTAGGGAAGGGGAGGCGGTGCGTATTCGTGTCGAGTATGGCATCGAATTTGTCAAGGCCAGCGGACAGACTTCACGCAAGCTGTTCCTGCTTACGGACAAGACTGTACCGGGAGGGCAGAGGCTTGAGGGGACGCGAAAGCATAGCTGGGCTGATCTCACCACCCGCAAGCATTATCCAGGCCCGCATCGCATTGTCCTGGTGGTTAATGGAATGGAAGCCGCTCATACGTCTGTGTTGCTGGAACAATGATGATGCGATATTAGCATGCAAAAAACTTCGATCTCCGATTGCGGGGCATAGAAGTTTTTTATGATTGCTTTCTTTTTCCTGGGGTCATGTTTTCATTGGTCTGCTGAAACATGACAAACACTTGTCATATTCTGTATGCTAGACTGTGGGTATCCGAATGGCAGGGGAAAGATTGTAACATGAAAGCAGCAGCGCTGCAGTCGGACAAATTTGGAGACTTTTTTACCGGGAGGAAGAGACAAGCATATGGCTAAGACAAATCAGGAGATGGCAGCGGAATTCAAATCCTATATCCCGTTCATAGAGGGGCTTCAGGCATTGGACGAAACGCTTTGGGACAGGCCGATTGAGGAAGGAAAATGGTCTTTGAAGGCGCTAGTGGCTCATTTGCTGAAGTGGGATCAATATTTTTATGAGGAAGCAATTGCTAAAATCAGGCGGCAGGAACCGCTGACGGTCAGACATCTGAACTTTGATGAATTTAATTATAACGCCCGGATTTATTCCGAGACCCAGACCAAAGAGGAATTAATCGCGCAATTTATAGATTGGCGTTCGAAAATTGTTGAGGCTATTGGCGGGCTGGATGATTCAGAGTTCGAGAAAGAATACGTGGACGGCGACAGAAAAAAGTTCAACATTCGCAATTATGTGCGCTCCTTTATCTCTCATGACAAGCACCATCGGAAACAAATCGAGAAATTTCTGAAAGCGTTGAGGTAGGCTTGCCGAAAAAAGCAGATCTTTTTGTATATTGAACGAAAAGACTGCTTTTTAACGATTACGAAGACAACGCCAAAGCACAAGCCATAACCGGCGAAGCCGTTACGAGTATTGACCAGGGAAGGGTTCGGGTGTGTCATCATGCTTCATGTTTTGCTTTGATTGCAGGAGGTTGTTTCTGGTACTATAGAGGCAGAGCATAATTGCTCTAGAACCTGCAAGAAAGCGGTGAAGTGAAGATGACAGAACATATACAGGAAAATCGCCAGCTGGAGAAGGCGACATTTGCAGGAGGCTGCTTCTGGTGCATGGTCAAGCCGTTTGACCAGATGCCGGGCATTGAGAAGGTCGTCTCCGGATATATTGGCGGTCATACCGTTAACCCGACTTATGAAGAGGTGTGCAGTGAGACTACAGGCCATGCCGAGGCGGTAGAGATCACTTTTGACCCGCAGCAGTTCCCGTATGAGAAGCTGCTCCATATTTTCTGGCAGCAGATTGACCCGACAGATGCCGGAGGACAGTTCCATGATCGCGGCAGCTCATACCGTACAGGAATTTTCTATCATAATGAACATCAAAAGGAGCTGGCCGAGAAGTCCAAGCTCGAGCTTGAGCAGAGCGGAAGATTCGATAAGCCGATTGTGACCGAGATTTCATCGGCACCGGAATTTTATCCGGCAGAGGATTACCATCAGGGTTATTACAAGACGAATCCGCTGCGGTACAAGATGTACCGGAAGGGATCTGGCCGGGACACCTTCATCAAGCAGCATTGGGGCTATAAGAAGGATGAAGCCCAGCTTCGCGAGAGACTGACCCCGATGCAATATGAAGTGACCCAAAACAGCGCCACCGAGCCGCCGTTCCGCAATGAATTTTGGGATCATGAGGAAGAGGGCATCTATGTTGATATTGTCTCCGGCGAGCCGTTGTTCAGCTCCAAGGAAAAGTTCGACTCCCACTGCGGCTGGCCAAGCTTCACACAGCCGCTCGTAGAAGCAGCCATCGTCGAGGAGATGGATCTGACGCATAATATGGTGCGCACAGAAGTTCGCAGCAAGGAGGCCGACTCCCATCTTGGACATGTCTTCAATGATGGTCCAGGACCTAATGGACTGCGTTACTGCATCAATTCGGCTGCGCTCCGCTTCATTCCGAAGGATGATCTGGAGAAGGAAGGGTATGGCGAATACCTGTCCTGGCTCAAGAAGTAAGCGTACTTGATCGCTATGAATTCTAGTACCGCGAATGGTATTGGAACATAAAGTAAATTATAAGGCAGCTCTTTTCCCCGTTTTAGCTGTGGCCAGCGGGAGGACGCTTTTCTCAAAAGTGTCTTTCCCGCCGGACACAACCCTGTCGCGGGCACAAGAGCTGCTTTTTTTTGCATACTTTTTTCCAGACAAAGGTAAGCTACGGATAGATTAGAGTTTGACGGGATATGACCTTTAGCAGCTAAGTTCAAGAAGTGTTGTTGACAAGGGATAGCGGGAATAATACAATGAAGGCAAAGTGATGTGTAACCGATACCACATTGTCGTGTTGCTCATAATAAACGAAGATGAGGTGCAGCTGTGAATAAATCAAAAATTACAGTTATCGGAAGCTTGAACATTGATATGGTAACGGAAACTCCATATATGCCCAATCAGGGCGAGACGATTATTGGAACTGCTTTCTCCAGCTTTACAGGTGGAAAAGGAGCTAATCAGGCGGTTGCTTGCGCGCGCCTTGGAGCGGAAGTTACAATGGTCGGTTGTGTCGGACAGGACAGCATGGCGGATCAACTGATAACCGCACTTGGCAAGGAGGGCATCGTTACCGACTATGTGAAACCGGTTCCTCATCAAGCAACCGGGATCGCGGCGATCACCGTCTGTGACAAGGATAACCGGATTATCGTCATTCCGGGAGCCAACCACTGCCTGGAGCCGGAAGATGTGACCGCGCTGGAGCATGTTATTGCTGCGTCGGATATGGTGTTGATTCAGCAGGAAATTCCGTTCAGAACAGTAGAAGCAGCGATCCGTCTGGCCAAAAGTCTGAACGTGCGGGTGATTTTGAATCCGGCTCCTGCCGTGAAGCTGTCTGCGGAACTGCTGGAGATGGTGGATGTGATTACACCAAATGAATCGGAGCTGGCGATTGTATTGGGCCTGGACGGGGATGGCGAGCGCAGTCCGGAGGAGATCATTGGACTTTATCCGCATCAGATCGTCATGACTCATGGCAAGGACGGCGCGTTCTACAAACCTGCGGACGGTGAAATCAGCCATGAACCGGGCCGGGAGGTCGAGGTTGTGGATACAACAGGGGCGGGGGACACCTTCAACGGAGCGCTGGCTGTCATGCTCAGTGAAGGCAAGACGCTGGAGGAGGCTGTCCGGTTTGCAGTAGGCGCCAGTGCATTGTCTGTCACCAAGCTGGGAGCAACAAGCGGAATGCCGCTTCGCAATGAGGTGGAGAAGTATCTCGCTGCAGGTTCGGTATAACCGGATATTTTGCTTTAAGTTAGTGAGGTAATTGATTATATGATTCTTTATGGCGGATCAGATTGCGCGAGGGCAGGAGATTGAGATGACGACAATAAGAGATGTAGGCAAATTGGCGGGCGTATCTGTGGCGACTGTCTCCCGTCTGCTGAACCAGAGCGGCTATGTGAGCAAGGAAGCTGAGATGGCCATTACCGAGGCGATCGAGAAGCTGAACTACAAACCGAGCAATATCGCCAGAAGTCTGGCCGGCAAGCAGACTGCGACCGTAGCGCTGATGGTGCCGGACATTCTGAATCCGTTCTTCCCGGAGATTGCGAGGGCGGCGGAGGATGCTGCGGCAGGACACGGATTTACACTGGTGCTCTGTAATACAGACAACAATCCGGAGAAGGAGAAGAAGTATGTGGAGGCGCTTGTCAGAAAACGGATCGACGGCATTATCATCTCCTCGTATACGATGCATCCCCAGCAGATCCTGGATTTGCAGAAGCGCTCGATTCCTGTAGTGGCGCTGGATAAAGCGTTCCCGGAAGACCCGATCGTCTGCGTAACCACAGCAAACCGGCAGGGTGGTGAACTGGCATCCCGGCACCTGCTGGAGCGGGGATGCCGCAAAATCGCCCATATTTGCGGCCCCGCCCATGTCGATTCCGCGCGCGAGCGCACATTGGGATATGAGCAGGCTTGCGCCGCGCAGCCCTGGTACACGCCCAGCCTCATTGCATCGGGCAGCTTTACCGTTATCTGCTGCAGATGCGAGCCTTCTCCGCATCCGGCGTCGAGCATTCGCATTGTGCTCGTTCGCTCCGCTCTATTCAAAATAATCTGATCGATGACAAGCTCATGGAGCGGACTGAAGAAGCCGCTGTCAATCATTGCTCTTCTTGCCGTAAATAACGGCTTCATATATTTGGTTTTAATTGCCCGGGTGGAGAGATTGAGATAGCCTTGCCGGGAAAAGTCAAAGACATGCTTGCTGCTGCATGTAAAGCTGCCCGGTATTGTCCATTTCATGGGACTGGTGCAGATCGGGCATTGCAATAAATGCTCCCATTCGCAGATTTGCTTCGGATGAGATGGATTCGGGTCAAGATTCAATTTTGATGCACTCCATTCATTTTTAGGTAAATGAAAGAAGGCACAACCAAATAAGCCTGGCGATTTCTTCAAAAAAGCCAGGTTCACTTCAGCTGTACCTCACATTACCTCCAACGAATGTAATACACCACTACCATGAGGGCCGCACTCCCGTATCAAAAATATTCAGGCTCCGTGCCTGTCCTATCATCATAACACAGGATCGAGTGAAGTTACGGGCCAGATGGTTCCAAAATTTAAAAAAACGTGCGGACTTCACTGCTAAAAGGGGCATGAACCGGCAAAATCAAAGCATATAACGGATTAGTTGCAATGAGATGAAAGAATAGGAGTGGCTGCTGCAATGTACAAAATACTGCTTGTAGATGATGAAATCGACGTCCGGGAGGGACTTCTGGAAGAAGTGGACTGGCAGGAGCATGGCTTCGTAGTCGCAGGGACAGCGGAGAACGGCAGAGAAGCGCTGGAGCAATGTTCGAGGTTGGAGCCGGATGTCGTCATTACGGATATCAGCATGCCGTTTATGGACGGCTTGAAGCTGGCCGCCTGGCTGCGCGAGCATCATCCGCTTGTCAAAATCATTATTCTGACTGGCTATGACGAGTTCGATTATGCCCGTCAGGCGGTCACACTAAGTGTGGACGAATACTTGCTGAAGCCCTTCTCGTCAGGGCAATTGTCAGAGCTTCTGGTCAAAATCCGCAGCAAAATCGAGGCTGAAATCGCAGAACGTGAGGATATCCGGCAATTGAAGCAGCATTATTATAACAGCCTTCCTGTGCTCAAGGAGACCTTCCTCGCCTCCTTGCTGACCCGTAAGCTGTCGGAGGAGACGATCCGTGAGAGAACGCGCAATCTCAATCTGGATTTGCAGGGATCGCACTACGCAATGCAAGTCATACAGCTACACGCCCCTGACCCGCAAGACGGCATCAGGCAGGAGCATTCTCTCTATTATTCGGATGATACGGATTTGAGGCTGTTCTCTGTGCGGAATATTGCAGAGGAAGTATGGGAGGGCAAAAAGCTGGGGAACGTCTTTCTCTATCAGGACTATATTGTGCTGCTTTCCATAAAGAAGAATGAAGCGGAGCAGCATTGGCTAAGCTCCCTGCAAGAGGCACTGGAAGGCATTATCCGGAGCGTCCAGCATTATTTGAAGTTAAAGGTGACGATCGGGGCAGGTTCTCCTGCCCGCCAACTGTCAGAGGTTAAGGAGTCATATGATGAGGCCGTAATGGCACTGGACTACCGGCTGGTGCTCGGCAGAGGGCGGCTGATTTACATTCAGGACGTAGAAAACCGCACGACACAGAAGCTTAGGCAGGATGAACTGAAGGAGCAGGCGCTGATCCGCTGTCTGAAGGTAGGAACGGAGGAAGAACTGGAGGAGGCGATAACAGACATTTTCGCCGATATTTCAGAGCTTGAGCACAGCTACAAGGATATCCAGGTCTATCTGATGGGGCTCCTGACAGCAGTGCTCAAGACCGCAAAAGATGCCGATGTGAATTTCGACCAGTGGTTCGGCCCGGGAACCCAGCTCTATATGGAGTTGTTCCGATTCCAGAGCCTGCCGGAAGCCCGGCAATGGTTCGCGGACAGATGCGGAGCGCTAATGCAGCAATTGTCCAGCCGGCGGCAGCATGCGTACAGGGAAATCATTGAAAAGGCTGTCTCCTATATGAAGGCCAATTATCAGAGTGCAGATATTTCAATCCAGCAGGTATGCTCGCATCTTCATATCAGCACCGGGTATTTCAGCTTCTTGTTCAAGAAGGAAGTGAAAATGACCTTTGTCCAGTATCTGATGCAGCTTCGGATGGAAGCGGCCAGGGAGCTGCTGCGGGCGACAGAGCTGAGGGCATTCGAAGTTGCCGAACAGGTGGGATTTGCCGATGCCAATTATTTCAGCTTTTGCTTCAAGAAGCAGACGGGTGCTTCTCCGAAGGAGTACCGGAACAAAATAAGCAGGATGGAGGCGGATGTGAACGGATGAGCAGCCGCAGCCGTTTCAGGTGGTTGGTACGGCCCTCCGAATGGAAACAGAAGCTGTTGAAGAGCAGCATCCGCTCCATAATGGCCTGGTCGTTCTCCGTGTTAATTGTACTGCTGCTGCTCACGGTGGCTGTGCTCCTTTACGATAAGTTTTCACGTACAGCCGAACAAAGCGCAGTGCTGAGCACACAGCAGATTGTGGATCAGGTCAGCTATAACTTGGAGGATTATGTAAAAGGCATGTCACGCCTGTACCGCACAATAGAGCGCAATATGCTGGCTGAAGGGCTGTGGACGGATGACCGGGTGACGCATGAGCTGGATATGATCATGAGCAGCCGGGATGATATTGTATCGGTAGCCCTGTTCGACGAGCAGGGCCGCCTGCTGCGCAATTATCCGGATGCGCCGCTGAGGAACAGTGCGAACGTGACCGGACAGAGCTGGTTTCACTCCGCTATTCGCGTTCCTGAGCATCTCAGTTTCTCCTTGCCGCATATTCAGAATTTGTATCACGGGGTATACAAGTGGGTGGTTTCGATGAGCAAGGGCATTACCATTATGCATGAGGGACGCCCGACGAATGTTATTTTGCTGGTGGATATCAATTTCCGGCAGATCGATGAGCTGTGCAGCCGCATCAGTCTGGGCAAACGGGGGTACGTCTACGTTATCGATGAAGGCGCGGGCAATATGGTGTTTCATCCACAGCAGCAGCTGATCTACATGGGCCTCAAGAAGGAAAATGTCGAACAGGCGCTCAAATCGGTGCAGCACTATTATATTGATGAATCCGAGGGACTAAAGCGGCTGAATGCGATTCAATCCATTCCCAATATCGGTTGGAAGGTAGTAGGGGTTGCCTATATGAATGAAATGCTGACCACCCGTGGCGAGCTGAACCGCTATCTTATCATCGTACTGTCCGTGGCTCTGCTGTTTGTGATGGTGATGTCCATGCTGCTTGCCGCTGTGTTGACCCGCCCGATCCGGCGCATGGAGCGAACGATGAAGGCTGTGGAAAAAGGGAATTTCAATGTGAAGCTTACGGTTGAAGGCCCGCTGGAGGTCGAGCGGCTCTCCAGAAGATTCAATCTGATGCTGGACAAAATCCGGCATCTGATGAGCCAGATTATTGTAGAGCAGGAGTCCAAGCGCAAATATGAGCTGGAGGCGCTGCAGGCCCAGATTAATCCGCACTTTCTGTACAATACATTGAATTCGGTTGTCCGGATGATCGGCATGAGCAAAAACGAAGAGGTTATTGCGATGATTACATCGTTATCCAAGTTGTTCCGTCTTAGTCTGAGCAAGGGAAAGACCGTCATTACAGTCGAGGAGGAGCTTGAGCATGCACGGCATTATTTGAACATTCAGCAGATGAGGTTCCGGCGCAAGTTCACATTTTCAATCGAGGGAGATAAGGGAGCGCTTACTTGCATGACCCTCAAGCTGGTGCTTCAGCCGTTGATTGAGAATGCGATTGTTCATGGAATTGAATATAGCGTAGATGAAGGCGTGATCAGGGTCAGAGCGGACATTCGTGAGGGGGTACTTGTTTTGGAGGTGCAGGATAACGGTGTCGGGATGCTGCCGGAGACATGCGCCAGGCTCTTGTCGGGCAGTGTTGAGCAATCCCCGGGAGCGGGAACCGGGTCGGGCGTAGCGGTGAAAAATATTCATGACCGCATCCAGCTCTATTACGGCCCGCAGTACGGCCTGGAATTTGAGAGCGAACCGGAGGAAGGGACAATCGCCCGCGTACGCATCCCTGTGCTAAGGGAGCCTATTGAAGAGCGGGAAGAGGGGGACATGGCATGAGCAAAGCGAGAACCTGGTTCACGGTATCCGGCATCTTGATAACAGCGGTCTTGTTCTTCTTCGCCCTCCGCTTCTGCACACAGCTTCCCGAGGAAACGGTACATAAAATCGCCCTCATTTCTCCTGTTCATGCCCGCGAGCTGGGGGAGGCGATGAGGCTGGGGGCAGACGCAGCTGCCAAGGAATTTGGGGTGGAACTGGTCTATATCGGCTTGAAGCAGCAGGATGGGGCTGCCCAGCAGCGAAAGGCGGTGGAGCAAGCGCTCAAGAATGATGTAGCAGCTGTTCTTATTGACCCGGCGGATAATGAAATCCTGGAGGTTATCGGAGAGCTGAGCGCAGCCAAGCAGGCGCCTGTGATTCTACTCAATGATGAGCGTACAGCGAAGGGAGTTATGGCTGCAATTTCCGTCGACAATCTGCAAGCCGGACGCAAGGCAGGTGAAGCAATGGCGGGCTTGCTGGGCGGCAGCGGAGGGGTGGCGGTCATCGGCTCGGAGCTGGATGACCCGGATCTGGCAGCCAGGGAGGCCGGACTGCGTGAGGCCATTGCCGGTTATCCGGGCATCCGGGTCGCCGATAGGGCCGTATGCGGAAGCTCTCATGATGCATGCTGGCAGGCGGTGATGCAGATGCTGGGCCGTTCTGCCGTAGAAGGGATTATTGCGCTGGAGGAAGCGGCTTCGCTGGGAGCTGTGAAGGAGGCACAGCGCCGGGGTATTGCCGGGACGCTCAAGATTGTGACCTTTGGGAATGAATTTGAGCAGCTGGAGCTGCTGCAGGATAACCTGATTCAAAAAACAGTCGTTCAGAGCGGCTTTAGCGTCGGCTATCTCGGCGTTAAGCAGGCGGTCGCCCTATTGAACGGCGAGCGGGTGAACAAGCTGACCAGGCTGGATACGAGAGTCATCGATTCGGACAATATGTTCTGGATGGATAACCAGAAGCTGCTTTTTCCTTTTGTGGAGTGACCCGTATTATCCGAAATATTCATTTCATGAGAATTTTAATAGAAAACAGCAGAATTTTGAATTCGAACTAGGCGCTGCATCCTGCATAATAACGGTAAGCCAATTTTAAAAGGAGGTCATTGAACAGATGAGAAAATGGATGTACGCGGCTCTTGCGGGCGCCGTATTGCTGACGGCAGGCTGCAGCAGCGACACGGGTGGCAAGGGACAAGGAGCTTCCGGTGGAGACGGGACCCCAAAAGTCGGGGTGGCCATTTACAAATACGACGATACCTTCATGACCGGGGTGCGCAATGCGATGCAGAGCGCGGCAGGGGGCAAGGCAACCCTGGATATTGTCGACAGCCAAAACTCACAACCGACGCAAAATGAGAAGGTCGACCTGTTCATCTCCAAAAAATATAACGCCATGGCAATCAACGCTGTTGACCGTACAGCTGCAGGCGTCATTATCGACAAGGCCCAAGCGGCTAATATTCCCGTCGTTTTCCTGAACCGCGAGCCCATGGCCGAGGATATGAACAAGTGGGATAAGGTGTACTATGTGGGAGCGAAGGCTGAAGAATCCGGTACGATCTCCGGACAGCTCATTGTTGACTACTGGAAGTCACATCCGGAGGCGGACAAAAACGGGGACGGCAAGCTCCAGTATGTGCTGCTCAGAGGTGAACCGGGCCATCAGGATGCGGAGCTGCGTTCCAAGTTCTCCATCCAGGCGATCAAGGATGCAGGGATCGAAGTCGAAGCGCTGGCGGATGATACGGCCATGTGGGACCGTGTAAAAGGGCAGGAGAAAATGCAGGCATTCCTCGCTGCGCATGGCGATAAAATCGAAGCTGTGCTGGCTAATAACGACGACATGGCGCTTGGAGCAATCGAAGCGCTGAAAGCAGCCGGTTATTTCACAGGCGATAAATTTATTCCGGTTGTCGGTGTTGATGCGACTGCTCCAGCTATTCAGGCGCTGCAGGACGGCACATTGCTCGGTACGGTGCTTAATGATGCGAAAAACCAGGGTGCGGCAACGGTAGCTCTGGCTTCCGTACTCGGCAAAGGCGAGACGCCAAGCAAGGAAAATACGGGCTACGACCTTATTGACGGCAAATACGTATGGATCGCTTACAAGAAAATTACGAAGGACAACGTCTCGGAAGCGCAATAGGAATAGAGAAGGGGCAGCGTTCAAGAAATAGGCGTTGCCCCTTTTTATTTCAATCAGGAAGTCCATAAGAAGGGAGGAAAGTCCATGACGCAGCAGTATGCACTTGAGATGAGGAGCATATCCAAAGCATTTCCGGGCGTTCAGGCATTAAGCGATGTCACCTTGAAGGTCAGGCCCGGAACAGTCCATGCGCTGATGGGTGAGAACGGAGCAGGCAAATCGACCCTGATGAAATGCCTCTTCGGCATTTACCGTCCTGACGCGGGTGAGATTTATATTCAGGGCGTCCGCAAGGACATTCATAGTTCGCGCATGGCAATGGACAACGGTGTGGCGATGATTCATCAAGAGCTACATCCGGTCCCTCACCGCAATGTGATGGAGAACATATGGCTCGGCCGTTTCCCTATGAAGGGCTTCTGGCCTCTCCAGTTTGTGGATCACCGGCGGATGTATGAGGAAACGGTCAAGCTGTTCGCAGACCTGGAAATGAATATTGACCCGCTGGCCCGAACCGGATCACTGTCTGTCTCCAAGATCCAATCCATTGAGATCGCCAAGGCCGTCTCCTTTCAATCCAGAGTTATCGTAATGGATGAGCCGACCTCGTCGCTCACAGGCAATGAAGTCGAGCAGCTCTTCAAAATTATTAACCGGCTTCGTGACCGTGGCGTATCGATTATCTATATCTCTCACAAAATGGAGGAAATTCTCCGTATTTCTGATGAGGTGTCCATTATGAGAGACGGCAAGCCCATAGGAACCTGGCAAGCAGAAGAGCTGACCACCGACCTGATCATTACCCGCATGGTCGGACGCGACCTCACGGAGCGCTACCCGGAGCGTCTTCATCAGCCGGGCAAGGTGGTCATGGAGGTGGATAGGCTGTCCTCGCCAAATTTGAAGTCCTTTCAGGATGTCTCTTTCTCGCTGCGCAAGGGCGAGGTGCTGGGAGTAGGCGGTCTTGTCGGCGCACAGCGGACAGAGCTGATCGAGGCACTGTTTGGCCTGCGCGCGATCTCTGGAGGAACGATCCGGATTAACGGAAAGAAAGTTCGGATCAAATCACCGGCGGATGCGAAGAAGCAGCGGATTGCCCTCTTGACCGAGGAGCGGAGAGCGACGGGAATTTTCCCTGTGCTGTCCATCTATGAAAATACGATCATTGCCAATCTCACTCGCTACCGCTCGGCTTTTATTCTGCTGAATGAACGAAAAGGGCGGCAGGAGGCGGCGGCACATGTGGATAAGCTGCGCACAAAGACTCCATCGGTGGATACGCCGATACGCAATCTGTCCGGCGGCAATCAGCAGAAGGTGCTGCTGGCGCGCTGGCTGCTGACTGACCCGGATATTCTGTTGCTAGACGAGCCGACCAGGGGCATTGATGTAGGCGCGAAATACGAGATTTATACGATCATTACCCAGCTTGCCCTTCAAGGGAAGAGCATTATTATGATTTCGTCCGAAATGCCGGAGCTGATTGGCATGTCGGATCGGATTATGGTGATGAGTGAAGGGCGGCTCACCGGGATTGTAGACAGCAGGCAAGCAACGGAGCAGGATATTATGCGGCTGGCTGCACAGCAGCGCAGAGCATAGCAGGAGGGGAACCATGAATCTGCATGTATTCTTTAAAGTGAAGGACTATTTGATGAACCGGGCGATTTTTGTCGTCCTGGTGCTGCTTGTGATCGGAATTGCCATTGCCGATCCGAATTTTCTGGCGTTTTCCACGCTGCGGGATATTTTGCAGCAGTCATCCACCCGCGCCATTATTGCACTTGGGGCTGCCTTTATTCTGATTACGGGCGGTGTAGATCTGTCGGCAGGCAGAGTAGTGGGGCTGACGGCAGTCATCTCGGCATCCTTGCTGCAACTGGATACGTATGCGAACCGTTTCTTTCCGGATTTGCCGCAGCTTCCGCTTTGGATGCCCATTGTCATCGGGATTGCCGCGGGTCTCGTTGTCGGTCTGATTAACGGCATCATTGTCGCCAAGCTTCACGTACCTCCATTCATCGCAACGCTGGGGACGATGGTCGCGATCTACGGGGTCAACTCTATTTATTTCGATATGGACCCGAATAACTCACAGCCGATTGCAGGACTGAGGAAAGACTTCACGAGTATCGGCTCCGGCTCAATCCCGCTATGGGGAGATTACTCGATTCCGTTCATTGTAATTATTGCGATCGCTGTTGCTCTCATCTGCTGGGTCATCTTCAACAAAACACGGCTGGGAAAAAATATGTACGCCATTGGCGGCAACATACAGGCGGCCCATGTATCAGGTATCCACGTCGCCCGCAATATTATTATGATTTACGCCATTGCCGGTGCCTTGTACGGACTGGCCGGGGTGCTGGAGACAGCGCGTACAGGGGGAGCAACGAATAACTACGGCAATATGTACGAGCTGGATGCCATCGCCGCTTGTGTTGTTGGCGGTGTATCCACGGCGGGCGGAATCGGAACAGTGCCGGGCGTGATGGCGGGTGTGTTGATTTTCGGTGTTATCAACTATGGTTTGACCTTTATCGGCGTCAGTGCCTATTGGCAGCTGATTATCAAAGGTCTGATCATTGTGGCTGCCGTTGCCTTCGATATTCGTAAATATATGGCGAAAAAATAAGTGTGAGGCAAGAGGGAGACCGTTCGGATTGCCCGATGATACTCAAAACCAAAGATGCCTCCAAAGCCGTATGAAATGCGGCGAAATGGAGGCGTCTTTTGTAACCTATCCTGCTTTATTTCATTTTAATGGTGATGCTTTTCGTAAATGCACGTATGATCCACAGCACCAGGGCGATCAGCAGAAGCGTGCCAAGGATGGAAATGGCCAGGGAAAGTTCCCAAGGGCTA
Organism: Paenibacillus pinihumi DSM 23905 = JCM 16419; assembly: GCF_000422505.1. Taxonomy (GTDB): domain Bacteria; phylum Bacillota; class Bacilli; order Paenibacillales; family Paenibacillaceae; genus Paenibacillus_D; species Paenibacillus_D pinihumi. The sequence continues at coordinate 64,935 of NZ_AULX01000019.1, forward strand.
TGGGGGTTGAACATTTTTGTGATACTTTGTTCAAACCCGGATTCTCCCCAGAGCATGCTTAACATGATGACAATCAGAGCAGCCCCCAGAATGGAGAGGTTTTTCCTGAGCATATCGTATCCGTAAAACATCGTTGCGATCAGCCAGCCGGTTAAATAATAGCAAATGATATTCAAACTGTATTCCGCAATTGCTGCCAGGGCCAAACCTGATGAGCCAAAGAAGCTTACGGACTCCGCCGCCGGGAAGATGAAATTCTCGATGGAAGCAATAATGGCAGCTATGATCATGATCGCAAAGGATACAAGGACCAGGGCAATCGCCGTACCGAAAAAGTAGTCCCTTCTCGTCACGCCGTGTCTGACAAAAAAGGTAAGAAAGCTGCCCGTAGCCGAAATGGCATATATGAGACTGAAAATTTTGGCGGGGCGGTAAATAAAGGCCATAAAACCGCTTGGTGTAAAATCATTCGTTGTAAAAATGCTTCCCAGCACGATGTAAATAATACTTACCACAACGATAAACCATGCAGCAACAGAGAGATGATATTTGGCTGAATCAGACGCTACCTGGGCGATTCTATTTTTGAACGTCATCCGTATCCTCCTCCTCGGTCAGATGGATAAATAAGTCCTGCATCGACACGTTCCCCAGTTCCAGTCCCAGCTTTCTGGCTTCCTTGTGCTGCATTTCTGACAGTTCTCCGTAGATCCGGACGGATGTCGTGCCGCCTAGCTGCCGGGTACTGAGTCGTTTCATTCCACGTACGAAGTCTTCGACAACCTGTGTTGCGCCAGTGACCGACACGCCAAGCTCAAGAAATTGATCCGAGCGCTCCTGCATCAGCAGCCGCCCTCTTTTAATGATGATGATTTCCTCAAACAGATAATCCATCTCCGAAACCAGATGGGTAGACAAGATAATTGTGCGCGGATGTCGTGCATGATCCTCCAGCAATTCTCTATAGAAAATCTCACGCGTAGGCGCATCCATGCCGACATAGGCCTCATCGAAAATCGTCACCGGACAGCGGCTTGCAAGCCCGATGGTCACATTGAGCGCAGATTTCATGCCGTTGGACAACTTCTTGACCTGTTTATCCCGCGGAAGCTTGAATTGCTTGACCAGATGCTCCGCATAGCTGCTGTCAAAGTTCGGCCTGTAACAGGCAGCGGCATCCAGCATATCCTTCACCTTATCCGACTCTTCACTATAATCCGTATTGTAGGATAGGGCTACCTGGGACATCAGCTGCGAATTCTCAAATACTTCCTGCCCTCCGATTGTAACGGTACCCGTAGATGGCTTCCTGTAGGCAGCCAGAAGAGAAAGCAGGGTTGATTTGCCTGCGCCATTGCGTCCGAGCAGTCCGTAAATTTTCTCTTCCTCCAGACGAAAGCTGATATCCTTCAGCGCCTGGAAATTCCCATAGGTCATATTGACCTGATGGAAAGCTGTTTCATAGCTCATTTCTGCCACTTCCTTTCACTTGTTTCATCAGTGCAATAATGTCGCTCTCCGATATGCCCAGTTTGCCCGCCTCCTGCATCATGGGCACGATGTATCCGTCTACAAATACATCCTTGCGCTGCTCAAGCAGCTTCTGCTTGGCTCCTTCAGCTACAAACATTCCGACACCCCGTTTCTTGTAAATAATCCCCGCATCCACGAGCAGGCTGATTCCTTTGGAGATCGTTAAATGATTGATTTTATAAAAATTGACAAGCTGTGTTGTGGACGGAATCTGATCCTGCTCCCTGAGTTGGTCATTCACAATCTGATCCTCAATCCGTTCTTTAATTTGCAAAAATATCGGCTTATGTTCATCAAATGGCATACTCAAAAGTTCTCACCGCCTCAGTCGCCCTTTTTGTTATATGGTTATATAGTTATGTATATAACCATACAAGAAATGAATTCAACCGTCAATAGACACGAAGTAAAAAAGTCTGGACCGGGAGGCCAGAGACGATTTCGTACTGGCGTGGCGTAACACTATTTACTTATATATTGGCGTTGTGTCCGGGCTGAAAAAAACGAAAGAACCCGCGAAGGTTGCGGGTTCTTTGATCCGGATCATTTAATTGGGTTCGATTAGTTCAAGCTTGATTACGGTATTCCGGGGGTCAGGGAGCGGATAGCTGAAATGCTCAGGCTTCGCAAAATTGACAAAGGCAGCACTTGTATAATCCGCTGTATTCCAAGGTTGGCTGATCTGCAGCTCGGAGCCGTCCGAGAGCAGGCGCGCATGCTTTACTTTGCCGGCAAGTCCGGGGAAACTTATGGCTCCGATGCTCTCCTCAAAGACATGGGCATATAGCGTATTGCCGCGCTGTGTGTAGCGCCCCCAGTCAGGTTTCGGTAAGCTGGAGGCACCGCAACCATAAATGCTGTCGCTATTAAGGCTCATCCATTCCCCGACTTCAGCAAGAATATCCAGTGATGCCTTGGGGATGAGCCCTTTTGCATCAGGGCCGACATTGAGCAGCAGGTTCCCGTTTTTACTGACGCATTCCACAAGCTTGCGGATAACCGTTGTTTGAGATTTGTAGTTATGATCCGCTGCCGCATAGCCCCAATTGTTATTCAGGGTCACACAGGCTTCCCACGGAATCGGGACTCCGTCCTTGCGGGTCAGGCCGCCGGGAGGGATCGTCTGCTCGGGAGATGCGAAATCACCGGAGTATAACGTCGGATTATCGGTGTAGATGCTGCTGACATGGCTGTTGCTCTCCAGACGGTTGTCGATAACAATATGCGGCTGTATCTCGCGAATCATGCTGATCAGTTCGGTGGCCCGCCACTTCTCGCCGCTCATCTCGCCATATGAGAAGTCGAACCACATAATGTCCAGCTTCCCATAATTGGTGATCAGCTCGCGCACCTGGCCGTGCATATAATCGACATAGCGGCTGAAATTATCCGGATCCCGCTGGAAGGCTTCGTTCGCGCGCATCGGATGAAAGTCATCGCCGTAAGCGGGATAGTCCTGATGATGCCAGTCAATCAGAGAGTAATAGAGGCCGACCTTCAGCCCTTCCTCCCGAAAGGCGTCGAGGAACTCGCGAACCAGATCTTTGCCGGCTTTTGTCCGGGTCGCTTTATAATCGGTCAGCTTGCTGTCGAACAGGCAGAAGCCGTCATGGTGCTTTGCGGTCAGGACAGCGTATTTCATGCCGGCCTGCTTCGCTGCTTTTGCCCATTCACGCGGATTGTAATGAACAGGATTGAACTCATCAAAGTAAGTCTGGTATTCTTCAACGGTAATATTCTCATCTTTTCGTATCCATTCGCCTCTGGCTGGGATCGCATACAATCCCCAGTGGATAAACATGCCGAAGCGGTCCTTGCGGAACCACTCTGTACGTTTTTCTCTCTCTTCAATCAGCTTGGATGATGCTGTCATGGAATCGGCCTCCCGTAGTTGGAATGCCTTTGATTTTAGCAAGCTTGTGATAGAATAGACAGATAGATGCCTAACCTGTAAGGGGAGAAAATTAACTTTAATGAGGAGCCGCATCATGAACCATAATACTGGCAATATGGCAATTCAGCAGATGGTTGCCAACATGCAGGTACAAGTATGGGACGCGAACAAATCCCAATGCTGGCCGGAATGGCAGGAGCTTGATTATACGCCCGCCTATAATAAATTTTATTATATTTTGGATGGGGAGGGCTGGCTGAAAATCGGGGACTATGAGCTATGGCCCACGCCGGGGCAGCTCATTCTGATGCCTGCCTATATGCAGCAGTCTTACTCAACGATCAGTGACAGGCCATTCCTGAAATATTGGTGTCATTTCTCTGCTACGGTAGGCACATCCGATGTCTTCCAATGGCTGAAGGTTCCATATTGCTTTGATGATATGGACCCGGACATCATGGCAACACTGTTCGGAGAGCTCGTTGATGCTTACAAGCAAAGCTCGGTAACGGCAAGGCTCAAGGAGAAATCAGTTCTGCTGGATCTGTTGTCCCGCATTATCGAGCAGGAGCCGCTGCAAATCATGCAGAGCAAAACCGACGAAATGGAACGTTTGTCTGCCATTCAGCAGTATATCGACAGCCATCTCCATGAAGAGGTAACGGTTGAGAGCATGGCCGCTGTTTTGCATTTGCATCCGAATTACTTTATTAAGTACTTCAAGCGGCATTTTGGCATACCGCCACTCAGGTATATCAATCTGAAGCGGATGGAGCGCGCCAAATTTATGCTTCAGACGACCTCTGCAAGCATCAAAGAAATTGCTTTGTCGTTAGGGTTTGACGATGCCAATTATTTCTCCAAAACATTCAGGCGGGAGACGGGCTACCGGCCTACGGAATACCGTTTGAGAATGTGAGAGATACAGAATTCAGTGCTTGACACCAACTTTGGTGGGAGCGCTGCGAGCAAGAGGGGGGCTTCCGATCGCTGTTGTCCCCGGATTTTAACCGCCTCACCGGTTGAAATCCGGGGACAAAGGCGAACGTTTCACTTCTCCAGCCTCCCTCTTCCTCTCCGCTTGTTCGACGTTAGGCTATCAAGCACTGATTCTTAGATTGAGCCAAAAATGGTATAATTTTGATAATTTTAACATGGTTAACGTAAGAGTCATGCTTTTAGGACTGTGACAACGACAGCAGAATAAATCTCCTCCTATACGAAACTTCATTTATACCATCACGGCATCTGTCTAACGATCAGATGCCGTTTTTTATAAAACGGATTGCCGAGTTCATTGAATCGTTTATCCATGAAGATCCATTCGCAAAACAGAGTTCATTGCAAATTTAGGAAATATTAAAGGGGAGTTCTGTTGTCAGGCGCCATTGCGGTAAGTTAAAATACAAAAGATTCCCAGCATGGGCATGAGACCGGAAAGGAAGAGAAACATGACAACTGCGTCACTTACCATTGTAGTCCGTTCCACGGAAATTGATGTGAACGGGCATGTGAACAATGCCAAATATCTGGAGTACCTCGAATGGGGTCGGGAGGAATGGTACGAGAAGGCGGGCCTTTACTATCAGGTGCTGCGCGACCTTGGCGTATTGACCGTCACCGTCAACATCAATATTAATTACCGCAAGGAGTGCGTACAGGGTGAGGAACTGACGATTAGGACTTTTACCGAGAAGGTCGGGAACAAGAGCTTCGTTCTTCGTCAGGAAATTGCGAATGCAGCGGACGAAATTTGTATCGATGCGCTGGTTACTTGCGTAACAGTAGATACAGAGTCCCGCAAGAGTGTTGCTGTACCTGAGCGGCTTCGCGAGATGTTCAGCGGGCAATAATTTTGGGGAGGACGTTATAGATGAAGAAACATAAGATCATTCTTGTGCTTATGGGGCTGGCTTTACTTTTATGGGGCTGCAGTTCAAGCACGCTTGTTGAGGTCGTGGAAGGGCCGGATACACTGGCAGAAGGCGGACATTACAAATTGGGAGGGGCAGGTATCAAGCCTAATTTCCTCCGTTCGTTTGACTTTAGTGAAGGGGAGCTGATTGCGGAAGATTTGTTTGATGAGGAGTTGCTGCAATATGTGCCGGTGCTGCCTGCCAACGAATGGCTGCCTTTTGAGTTTCCCAAAAGACTGGCTTATTCAACCTCTTACAGCAAGCCTGGGGATGATAAATTATACAACCAGTTGCAGCTTACCTATTTGCCGGAAAAAAACGCCACGGGTGATTTTTTTGTCATTCGTATCAGCGAGGCGCCACAAAACCCGATGGAGAGCAAGCTGCCGCCACTTGGCGTCTCCAAAGACGACTTTGGCAATCTGGTAGAGGCATATCCGGGAGAAGCAGCATCACCGATTGTGCATCATAGAATAACAACCGCCAGCTCTTATACCTATCATTATTACGGGACGGATGAAGAGAATGATCAAGTGCATTTAATTACGACAACTGCTAATGAAGTAAGCTGGTATGAGAATGGTCTCTACTATGAGCTTGCATATCCGCCGACCAGCAGCGGCGCGAAGCAGACGGACCGGGATGCTCAAGTCCTTGGACTTGCTATGAGAATGAGTAGTGCAAGTGCAGGAATTGATAAACAACACAACTAGAAAAAACTTGGAATCATAAGCCAATTTGTTGGTTGTGTTTTAGAAATTAAATCTATACCAACACACTATAGGAGGAACCAACGTGGCAAAAATTTTGGTCGTGGACGATGACGAGGATATACGCGAGCTAATCCGTATTTATCTGGCGGGAGAAGGCTATTCGGTAACGGAAGCAAGCGATGGTGTGGAAGCCATGGAGATCATTTCGAACGTGCAGGCGGATCTGGTTATTCTCGACATTATGATGCCTCATATGGACGGCTGGGAGCTGTGTGAGCGGCTTCGTCAGGACTACCCAGAAATGCCAATGCTGATGCTGTCCGCCAAAGGGGAGACACAGGACAAGCTGCGCGGCTTTCGTCTCGGGACAGACGATTACATGGTCAAGCCCTTCGATCCGCTGGAACTGGTCATGCGGGTCAAAGCATTGCTCAAGCGGTACCGGATCCAGGCCTCGATGAAGGTGCAGCTCGGTCAGGTGGTGCTGGACAAGCAGCGTTATGAGGTGGAGTGGAACGGAAGGATGATTACACTTCCTCTTAAGGAGTTTGACCTGCTGTTCAAGCTAGGGAGCGCACCGGGGAAAATTTTCACCCGCAATCAGCTTATTGACCAGATCTGGGGTGCTGATTTTGACGGCAATGACCGGACGGTTGATGTACATATCAAGCGGATCAGGGAGCGGTTTCCCGATGAGGAAGCGCCTTTCATCATTGTGACTAAGCGCGGGCTAGGCTATAAACTGGAGATGAAGCCATGATCAAGACGATTTACGTCAAGGTCGTCTTGACTTATCTGGCCGTAACCGCGTTGGCACTCATTGCGGCCTCGTTCGTGATTGCCCTGTCCTACCAGAAATATATTATTAATTCCGAGAATGAAAATCTTATCCGCAATGGTCATGATATTATCCGCATGTACAAGGAGAAGGGAGTGGAGGAAGTCAATTCCGTGCTGCTCGGCATGACCTATTTTAATACCTTCCGCATTCATATCTATAATAATAAAGGAGCACATATCTATGCGGCCGGCGGGCAGGAGAAGCAGCAGATCGAGCCGGACACCACGGAATTTCTGGATACCGTATTGTCCGGCCAAAGCTACCGAAGCAGCAAGGGATTTCTGGTCGGACTCCCGTTCGAGGTTGAAAATTTGCCATATGCACTGATCCTGGAATTCCAACCCGGAATTCAGGGGCAGTATTATGAATTTGTGTTGGTCAGCATGCAGGTGCTGGCACTCGTATTCGGGACACTGCTTATGGGCGTTGCAGCCAGATATCTGGTCAAGCCGCTGCGGGCAATGAAGCGTGCGGCCGAATCAATTGCCAAGGGGGATTTCAATATTTCCTTGAAGCTGGAAAACCGCAAGGATGAGCTGGGCGAGCTTGCCCAGAGCTTTCACTATATGACGCATGAAATCAAGCAGCTGGAAAATATGCGCCAGGCATTTGTATCCAATGTATCTCATGAGATCCAATCCCCGCTCACCTCCATTTCCGGGTTTTCCAAGGCGCTTCAGCATCAGCAGGTGTCGGAGGCGGACAAGAACCGTTATCTGGCGATTATTCAATCGGAAAGCGAACGGCTTTCCAGGCTTTGTGATAATCTGCTGCGTCTGGCCTCGCTGGATAATAACAGCGCCCCGGTCAGCACGGAGTCCTATGAGTTGGATGAGCAAATCAGGGAAATTATTTTATCGCTGGAGCCGCAATGGTCGGAGAAGGAGATCGATATTGACATTCAGCTGCCTCCGGTCCGCATACAGGCCAATAAAGACCAGCTCATTCAGGTGTGGACGAATCTGATAGGCAACAGCATCAAATTTACACCCCATGGCGGGAAAATTATGATTACATGCAAAAAAAGAGTTGACCAGGTCGAAATCAGGATCGCCGATACGGGCATCGGTATTGCTGAACAAGATTTAAACCGGATATTTGACAGGTTTTTTAAATCAGACCGTTCCAGAAGCAAGACCAAATCCGGCAGCGGGCTGGGTCTTGCGATTGTCCGTAAAATCATTCTTTTGCATAAAGGTTTTATTTTTGTCAAAAGCAAGCCCGGTGAAGGAACCACATTTACTGTTATCATTCCTGATTATTCCACTGAAATCAAAGATAATTGAGAATTTTTGTCACAATTTGTTCAATTATTTTGGAAGATCCAATTAACCCTGGTTCATACTCCGTTCATATTGCAGCGCTATAATGAGCGTAAATAGATAAGAGGAGGGTAAACCGGTTGAATGGATTAATCAGTTTTTCCATGAGAAGAATAGCAGCCATGATGATCATGATTGCACTTCTTTTTGGGGTAGGACTTTTTTCGGGATCTTCATTGAAAATGGAGATGATGCCGAACATTAAAGCCCCTTATGTTTCAATTACAACTACATATGCAGCTTCACCCCAGGATATCATGAATGACATCACCAAGCCGATTGAAGAAAGAATCAACAATGTGCAGGGCGTTGAGCTTATCACATCGGTCTCCAGTGATAATGTCTCCAATGTCATGGTGAAGCTGATAGAAAGCGAGGATGAAGAGGAGAAAAAGCGTGAGATTGAAAGCTTGCTCTCTGATCTCTCCTTGCCTGAAGGTGCGAGCAAGCCAAAGGCTGCAACATTCGGCTTTTCCTCATTCCCTTCGTATTACCTGGCATTGAATGCCAAAGATATGAGCCAGTTAGAGCTTGACAAGCTTTATAAGGATATTATCAAGCCGGGCTTTGAGTCAATCAACGGAATTGACCATATCGATTCTGTCGGCCAGCGGGAGACCAAACTCGATATCCAGTTGGATGTTGATGTGTTGAATTCCTACGGACTGACTCCTTCAGAGGTATCGCAAGCCATTAGAGCAAATCTGGCAGACGGTGCAATCGGTACAGTTGAATTCAATGGGCAGACCCAGATGGCGCGTATTACCGGCGACATGAAAAGTTTGTATAACTTTAAAAATATGGAGATTATGAACAGCAGCGGTCAGATCGTGCTGCTTGGTGAAGTAGCCGATATCAAGGCGATTACCGACTCGGAATATATCTCTCGCATGGACGGCAATGTTGCGATCGGCATTAACCTTTACAAAACAGGTGACGCCAACGTCGTGGATTTCTCCGCCCAGGCAAAAAAGATGATTGAGCAGTGGGAGAAGCAGTACCCGGGAATCTCATTCAAGAAGATTTATGATTCTGCAGATGAAGTTAAAAGTTCACTCAGCGGCCTGCTGCGCGAAGGGATCATCGGTATGATACTGGCAGCGGCGATGATTTTGTTCTTCCTGCGCAATGTGCGGATGACATTGATTGTGCTCGTCTCCATCCCGTTATCGATTCTGCTGACGCTGATTTTAATGCATGCCTTTAATATTACCCTGAACATTATGACGCTAGGGGGCATGTTCATTGCCGTCGGACGGATTGTAGACGACAGCATCGTAGTTATTGAGAATGTGTACAGCAATCTGGAGAAGGCTCAGGAGCGGAATGAATCCGTCGTCCTGATGGCAACCAAACAGGTTGCAATGGCCATTACATCCTCCACACTCGTAACCGCAGCTGTATTCCTGCCAATCGGCCTTGTATCGGGTGTTATCGGACAAATTTTCCGACCGTTTGCGATTACCGTATCTTGTGCGCTGCTGGCATCATTGCTGGTCGCTTTGACCGTTATTCCAATGCTGAGCAAGCTGCTTGTATTGAAGAAAGTAGGCAAGGGCGAGCATTCTGAGCATACGGATAGCAAACTTAATCGCTTCTATAAAAAAGTATTACTGTGGAGTTTGACTCACCGTGTAAAAACGATTGTGTTTTCTATTATCTTCTTCCTTGTAAGTATTATTGGAACCGTACCGTTTCTTCCGCTCACTTTCATGCCGGAAGGAGAAGGCTCCAAGCAGATCAGTTTCAATATTAAGCTTCCTTACGAAACCTCGCTGGAAAGCACGGATTTGCAGGTTCAGCAGATAGAAAAACTGCTTCAGGAAGCCAAAGATCCAAATGGAGATGCGCAGTTTGTATTCTATCAATCACTGGTAGGTTATGACGGTACTAGCAACAAGGTTCCGTATATGGCCCAAATTGTGGCCGAGGTGAATGAGAATTCAAGCGGTGAAGAAGTACGTCAGGAATATGTGAAAAAAATCAATACCATGCTTCCAAAAGGCTCGGAACTCAAGGAGGACTCACTGGGCGGAGGCGGTGGCTTCGGTACGACGGACTTCTCTTATGCGCTTCAAGGGGATAACCAGGAGCAGCTTGAGCTGGGGGCCCAATTGGTCATGGATAAGCTCAAGGATTTCCCTGAACTGAATGGTGTGAAATCTACGATGGGCGATGCCAAAAAAGAGGTCAATATTGCAGTTAGCCAGACAAAGGCCCAGCAATTCGGGCTGAGCACTGCGCAAATTCAAACCGCTGTCCGCTCTTGGATTTGGAAGGAAAATCTCGGGGACTTGCGTTTTGACAATGTAGTGTACAAAACAACTCTGCAATTGGCCGAGCATCATAAAAACTCATTGGAACAGCTCGGAAGAATTCCGATTCAATCTCCGACAGGACAGACCGTCTATCTCAATGAAGTGGCGGACATTAAAGAAGTACAGGCGCGGGTAGCCTTGAATCGTGAAGACTTGAAGCAGCATGTCAAAATTACGGCGAGTATCAAATCGGAAAACAAAGCGGCAGTCAGTATTCAGGTCAGCACAGAGCTCGCCAAGCTGCAGTTGCCGGAAGGCGTGAATACGCAGGTGAGCGGTGTAACCGATGATATTATGAAGAGCTTTACCGAAATGTTTGTGGCGATGGGAATTGCCATAGGTATTGTTTATCTGATCATGGTATTGGCGTTCGGGAATGCCAGCACGCCATTCGCGATTTTGTTCTCTCTGCCGCTTGCGGTGATCGGGGGACTCATTGGACTACTGATAACGAGCGAGACACTCAACGTCACGACGCTGATCGGATTTATGATGCTGATCGGTATCGTAATTACGAACGCCATTGTATTGCTTGACCGGGCCCAGCAGCTTCTGCATGAAGGCATGACGGTCCGAAACGCTATTGTAGAGGCCGGTATGGTAAGGCTTCGTCCAATTATTATGACGGCCGGAGCGACAGTAGCCGCCATGCTTCCACTGGCTATCGGCTTATTCCACTCGGATAGCGGCGGTGCATCGCTTGTATCCAAGGGACTTGCGATCGTCGTTATTGGCGGCTTGATATCTTCGACCTTGCTGACCCTCGTCGTTGTACCGGTTATCTATGAGACGCTGGAGCTGTGGAAGACGAAGCTCTCGGACTGGAGCAACAGGGACCGCAAATCAGCCAAAAAAGCCAAGGTGGAAGTATAAGAAGGGGGAACAATCGATCATGAACCGAAAAGCAAGGCCTTTTCATTATAAATTGAAAATTGTTACGTTACTGGTGGCGGCTGCGATTCTTGCAGCCGGCTGCACAAACGTGCCGGCTGCCGAAACGCAAAATGCGGCTGCCGAGCAAAATGCAACCAAACAGGTGAAAATTGAACAGGTAGCCCGGCACAGCATGGGCGATCCGCGCGAGCAGATCGGAGAAGTAGCGGCTGCCGTGAAGTTCGACATGATTACGAAAGCAGGCGGGGAAGTTGTCGAGCGGGTCAAGCAAAACGGCGATCAGGTAAAAAAAGATGATGTGATTGCAAGACTCAGCTCTGAGCGTGTTGACACGAAGCTTGATAGTGCCAAAACACAGTTGAAGCTTTCTCAAGAAGCTCTTGCAGCAAGCAAAAAATCAATTCAGGTAGAAAGAAATGCGTTGCTGAATCAAATCAAGGATGCAGAACGTGCCTATAAGGAAATTCGTATGACCCAGGATGATGAGGCGGCTGAAAAAGCGGCGGATGCCGTGAAATTGCTCAAGCAGAAACTATCTGTGATGGATACCGCCAATAGCAATACGACTTTGGAAGCACAAGTGGCTAATGCTGAAGCCACACTCAAGGACACGCAGATCGCGCTCAGCGACTATGTCATCAAGGCTCCGTCCGACGGCGTATTGACGAATATGTCTCTCCGTGAGGGAATGTATCTTCAGACCGGTGAAGTCGTCGGGGTTGTACAGCGCACAGACCGTGTCGTGATTCAGGTGAAGCTGACCGAGCAGGCGGCTTCACTCGTCCGGGGCAAGCAAGAGCTGGTATTCTACACCCCGGACCACAGGGACACCAAGCTGAAGGCGAACATTAATTCTCTCGACACGTTTGCGAATCCGAAGACCAGAATGTATGCGATGGAGCTGGAAGCCGATAATCCGGGCGGCATCATCAAGCCGGGAGGACGTGTGCATGTCCAGCTGACGACAGAAGATGAGGAAAACGTTGTTGCCGTTCCGTCGCTCAGTATCGTTCGTGAAGGCGATGAAACCTTCGTCTATGTCGTGAAAGGCACAAAAGCGGAGAAGCGCAAAGTACAGCTCGGACGCCTGAACGGAGTCTATCAGGAAATTATTTCAGGACTCTCCGAGAAGGAGCAGTTGGTTACAAGCGGACAGCATCAATTGAAGGATGCTGATCAGGTTGAAATTATAAGTTAAATGAGCAGGGCAGGGTGCAACGCTAGCTGTATCCTGCCCTGTAATTAAATTGGGACCCGACTCAGGACTGGCTGAATCGGCCAGGGCAGCACAAAAAGGAGGGGACGGCTTGAAAGCGGATATGGAACGATTTGAACAGGCAGTAGCGCCCTATTTAACTGACCTGCAGGGCTACTGTTCCTATTTGACAGCATCCGGGTGGGATGCGGAGGATTTATATCAGGAGACCATGCTCCGGCTGCTGGGGCATTTTAAAAAGACGGGCAAAGTAGCTCCTTCCAAGAGCTGGATCATTACGGTAGCCCGAAATATATGGATTGACCAGCATCGCAAAAATAAAGGCCTTACGGCAACTGTGCCGATTGAAAATATGACGTTTGTCGTCCAGTCGGTCGATTATGTATCGATCCGTATCACATTGGAGTGGATTACGGAATACTTGTCCGACAGGGAAATTCGCATGCTCATTTTGTATGAGGTATACCGGTATACGTATAGAGAAATTGCAGAGGCCCATTCCTGTACAGTATCGACGGTGAAGATGGTGCTGTACCATGCCAAGCAAAAGCTGAAGGTTGCTGTAGAAAGCGGCAAACTGCAGGATTACCCTGCAGCCGCCCCCGCTTTATTCGGCTCCTCCGACAGCAAAAGAAACAGGAAACCGATCAAGCGTACTTATCAGATTGATTACTGGACTCAGAAATTGGTCCATTTTGATGCTGGTATTATGTAGCTCAGCAAATCACAGATTCCCGGGCCGCATTCGGCTCTCATTTCATGCATTAACGGGCATCAGCAGGATAGATCAGCCCGATCTGGCGGCGGATTTCATCGATCCATTTGATGGTGAGCAGTGAGTTGCGGTGGCTGTTATTGGGCGACTGCTTTTCACCATTTTCCACAAGTCCGATGAATTCCTGCACCTCATACATCATCGCCTGCTCCTGCTGAGGTACCGAAAGGTTCTCGACAGTACCGTCGCGGTATTGAATTTCAACGTTGCCAAGCTCGCTGATTTTGTCCAGCACAATGCTGCCAAGCTCGCCCTGGATTTCAGAAGGCAGGCTGGAAGCAGAAATTTTGGAGTGCATAATGACAGCTTGCATGTTCGGATATGTCGCTATGACACTGCCTTCGCCGTCGACGCCGGACTCCAGCATATAGGCGGATGCCTGGACAGATTGGGGCTCGCCGAACAGGACAATCATCGGATACAGGCAGTAGATGCCCAGATCCATCATCGATCCGTTGGAATATACCGGATTGAAGGCATTCAAAACGGTGCCGTTCTTATACGCATCGTAGCGCGATGAATACTGGCAGTAACTCGCCGTATACCGGCGGATCGGACCGATCTTGTGAAGATTGTCCTGAATGGCCTTGAAATTGGGAAGCAGGGTGGACTTCATCGCTTCCATGAGGACAGCGCCGCTTTCGGCAGCCGCATCAATCATGGCCTGAACTTCCCGTTCATTTGAGGCTATCGGCTTCTCGCACAGCACATGTTTGCCGTGCCGGAGCAATATGATGGCCTGCTGGGCATGGTAACAATTCGGGCTGGCAATATAGACCGCATCCAGCAGATCACTTGCGGCCATAGTCTCCAAATCCGTGAACACATGATCAGCTCCGTGACGGGCGGCAAATTCAGCTCCACGCTCCTCTGTACGTGAATAGACGGCAGTGAGCTGGAAGGAATCAACCAGCCTTGCAGCTTGAATAAATGATTCTGTGATCCAATTCGTTCCGATCACTCCAAATCGAACCATCGGGCAATTCCCCTCTCTCATGATGGAAGATAACAAGTATCCCGTGAAATCAGTACGGATGACTTTCCGTTAAGCTATGAATGATTCTACCTTATCCGGCAGCGGTAGTAAATATGTATAAGGTTATGATGTGATTTGTGCAGGTGAAATTGTTTGACCACTTGAAAAAAAGATGAGGCAGGAGAGATCTAAAACTCTCCTGTCTCATCTTTATTTTAGTATAAGTTTCACTTTATAAACGGCTTCTGGTTTTATATGAAACGACGTTGTGCCTGTTAAAGACGGCACAGCCGTTTACACTTGTGAAGTTAGCTGAACACTGCCTGGAAAAATTGATAGCCGAAGTAGAAGCTGAAGCCAAGCAGCAGGCAGCCGGCTGTAATGGAGAACCATCTCAGGAAGGTCTCACTGACAAAACGTCTTGTATAATGAACAAATCCCATTAATGATACATCATGCAGCAAAATGCCCGCCAGTATGCCTGCGGCTGCCGTCAAGAAACCGAACGGAGTCGTGGATTGCTCGAAGGAAGCGGCAAGCACGGTCCCGAATACGCCAATCCAGAACACAATATTGGAAGGGGAAATAGCAGCCAGCAGACCGGACAGATAGGATTTTTTTATGGAGCGGGAGTTCGGCTCGCCGTCCATCTCTTTTTTTCTCCTGCTCTCTTTGAAAGAGTCAATGCTTAAATAAAGCAGGAACAGACAGCCGATCAGCCACATTACCTGCTGGACGGCGGGCAGATTCAGATAGGTGGAAAATCCAAAGTAGATCAGCATAATCATCAGGAGATCAAAGGTCATCCCCCCAAGTCCAACCATCCATCCGTAAAGAAATCCATTGCGCAGTCCCTGTTTCATCATTTGAATGGTAACTGTCCCTACCGGAATCGAGATGGACAGCCCCAGCAATGCGCTTGTAAAAAAGTTGTTCAATTCTCTTGTTCTCCTTGTCTATGAAGTAAAGTTCCTGCAGATTTGCCTGCTTTCAAATCTGCTTGCGGTCTGATATAGTTTATAAAGTTTCTGTCCTGTTGGGAAGTGACAGATTAATAGATTTGGACAGGGACAGAAGGGGGACAAATGCTGGAATGGACTATTCCTTTGTATGACAATCATACAGAGCCGAAATATATGCAAATCTACGCTTATATTAAATCAGAAATTTTGAAGGGAGGAGCGCCTGCCTTATCCCGATTGCCGTCTGTGCGGGGACTAGCAGACAATCTGGGTGTCAGCAAAAATACGGTGGAGGCAGCCTATCAGCAGCTGATCGCTGAGGGCTATGTGGAGAGCAGGGCTAAAAAGGGACTATTCGTTGCGGATTGGGACCAGGAGGAGCTTCCGCTGCTGCCGAAGCTCCCTGCCGCCGGGCAGAGAGCAAGGAGCAATCGTTTGGGCTCTGTGGCTGCAACTGCGGGGCAGTCGCAGCCCCTGCTTGATTTTCGTCACGGCTCCGTTGACCCAGACAGCTTCCCGCTGGTATTGTGGCGCAAATTCTCCAATGAACTGTTTAAGACGCAGCTTAAGGAAGCTACAACATATGGGATGCAGCAGGGTGAGTTGCGGCTGCGTGAGGAGATTGCAGCTTATTTATACCCGGCGAGAGGTGTAGTCTGTACGCCTGATCAGATAGTAATTGGAGCAGGCATCCAGCAGCTTCTGATGCGTATTGTGCAGTTGATCGGGATCAACGGGCAGACCATCGCGATGGAGGACCCCGGTTATGACGGGGCCCGAATCATTTTTGACAGCTTTAACTTCAAGCTGTCCCCGATTCCTCTGGAGCCGGACGGGATCAGCATGGAGGTGCTGGAGCAGAGCGGGGCGGAGCTTGTGTATGTCACGCCGCCTTATCAGTTCCCGTGCGGGATAGTCATGCCGCTCGCCAAACGGAGGCGGCTGCTGCAATGGGCGGAACGCCAGGATGCCTTCATTATTGAAGATGATTATAATGGGGAATTCAAGTATGGGACAAAGCCGATTCCGGCGCTTCAAGGGCTCGATATGAACGGGAGAGTCGTCTATCTGGGAACCTTCTCCAAGACGCTGCTCCCCTCGTTGCGACTGAGTTACATGGTACTGCCGCCGAAACTGCTTGCCCGCTACACGGACAGGTTTGCGCTGCTGGAACAGACGGCTTCCAAGCTCCATCAGTTGACACTGGCATCTTTCATGGGCAGCGGACATTGGGAGCGGCATCTGCGGCGCTTAAGAAAGATTTACCGCCGCAAGCATGATGTGCTCGTTCAGTCTATTGGACATCAGTTTGGAGATGAAATACGCATCATATCCGACCGTTGCGGTCTGCACCTGACGGTAGAAGTCCGTACCACATTCAGCGAGGCTGAACTTGTGAAATCTGCTATGGAGCATGGGGTAAAGGTCTATCCGCTTTCGCCTTACCGGATGGTTCAGGAGGACGGGTATCCGCGGCTGCTGCTCGGTTTCGCCGGTTTGAACGAGCAGCAGTTGAAGGAAGGGACTGCGAGACTCAAGCAGGCATGGGATGGCGGGATGCATCGCAGACAGATGGGGGAGTAAGAACAGAGGCATACCATTTCTGTTGTTTGGCTGCTCCCGCAACCATTATTCCGTATGCTGCTTCTCCCTGAACTCCCGTGGCGTCAAGCCTGTAAGCTGTCGGAAAAGCTTGGAGAAGTAATGAATGGACGAGAAGCCATGCTTCTCTGCAATTTCCGTAATGCTAAGATCAGCAGAGCCCAAGTCATCCTTGGCTCTGCTGATCCGAAAGTTATTCATGTACTGTACGGGGGACAGTCCAGTGGCTTGCTTGAACAGCTCGAAAAAGTAGCCCCGGCTGATTTTCAGCTCCATATAATAAGCCTCCAAAGGCTTCAGATTGCCCTGCACCATATCCTGCTCCATCCGGTCCAGCAGCTTGTACATTCGGGGATCAGGGAAGTTATCATCCGGCAGCACCTGGGTCAGGAAAAAATCAATGAACTGCTGGAATTGGTACTGTACCTTCAGGTTGCGCATGAAGGAGCGCTCACTGGTATAATCATTGGCCGTATAGAAACGCCTGAACCAGTCGATCCATACGCGCAAGTTCTCTGCCCTTGAATACTCGGGGAGCGGGTAAGGGAACGCAGGCCCGACAAGGGTTGTGCGAAGCTGGGGGAAATCGTAGCAGATTGCGCTGGCATTCTCAAAGACAGAACTCCGGTCCATAAAAGCCCAGTCAAAATAACAGCAAATGTGGACCATCGGGTCTTGCGTATCCGCAATCCATTCATGCGGCTGTCCGGCCGGGATATATACAAGGGACCCGGAGGCAGCCTCATGTTTGCGGCCGCAAGTGCTGATAATACCCTTGCCTTCACTGATCAGATATAGGGATGAGGTATAGCAAATTCTAGGATAACTGGTCTGCCCTTTGGAGAACCGATACTCTGTTGCATAGTACACATAGGGATGCAAAGCGGTGAAATCCATCCTGTGTCAGTCCTTTTTATTCGAATATTAATCTGACTATTGTATAAAAGAATGACTTTTATGTAAATACAATTTTACCCCCTCTTGTTACACTTATCACTGTAAGGATAAGTAAAAATCAGAGAGGTGCATCATAATGGATACGAAATATTTGTTGACGGATGAACAAATGACGCAATTTATTACAAAAGGATATCTGGTCCTCCAGAACGACTTGTCTCAGCAGTTGCATGAGAATGTTATGAAGCGTATTTACAATGTCATTCATGAGGAAGGAAATCCGGGAAACAACATTTTGCCGCGGGTACCCGACATTCAGCAGTTTTTCGACACACCAGCCGTTCGCGGGGCGCTGACGAGTGTGCTTGGGCCGGATTATTACATGCATCCCCACCGGCACTGCCACTACAATCAGCCTGGAAACCAGGCTCCTGGCGGAGGTCAATGGCATAAGGACGGATATTGGTCATCCATGCGAAGCCACCGCCCATGGTGGGCGATGGTCTTCTACTATACGCAGGATGTCACCGAGGAACTGGGACCGACAGCCATTATGCCGGGAACGCAGTATTATGAAAAGTTTCTGGGGGACAGAGGGGAGACGATTTTGCCGACCGGAAAAGCCGGAACCATGGTTTTGGTGCATTTTGACCTGTGGCACAAAGCGTCCCTGAATGTATCCCAGTATGACCGCTACATGCTCAAATTTCAATTTGTCAGGCTGCGTGCTCCCGAACTTCCGAGCTGGAATCATAAGAAGCAAGAATTGATTATTCCTGAGGGGGCATCAATTGTCCACCGCAGTCTTTGGCAGGATGTGTGGGACTGGCTGCGTGGAGACAAGACAGCGGGCGCAAACGGACAGCAGGCAGAAGAGAAGCTATTGCAAAAATGGGCGAATGAACTTGCATCGCCAGATGCTTCTGTACGGGAACAGGCGGCGGACGGGCTGGGGACAGGTGGAGAAGCTGCGGCCGGATATGCGCCGGTCCTGGGGCAATTGCTTTCCGACCCGGTGGAGACGGTCGCTTTGAACGCTGCTTATGCACTCGGAAGATTAGGGCCAAAGGGAGCCGAAGAATTGCTCGGACTGCTGGAAGAAGGCACGAATCTGGCCGCCTTGCGTGCTGCCTACGGATTACAGGCAAGCGGTGCTGAGGCTGTTCCGGGGCTAGTGGATTTGCTGCGTCGCGGGGATGCAAGACGCCGGGCATTGACAGCGTTTGCACTTGGAAGTATCGGGTCTGCCGCCAGGTGCAGCATTCCTTTCTTGATTGATGCCTTGAATGATGAGAGCGCCTGGGTCCGCCGAAACGCTGCAGAAGCGCTCGGAATGATCGGTGAACATCCGGAGCAGGTGGTCCCGGCACTCGCAAAAGCATTAATTACAGCTGTTGAGGCAGAGTCTGCCACAATTTCCGCAGAGGATGATCCGCATGAGCAGAGTCAAGGCTATATCACGAATAAAATTGGATACACAGCAGCGCTTTCTTTGCTCCGTACGGGCAAGCTGGGAGACGCCAAAGTTGTCGTCCACGCTTTGAATACCGCATTGAACAGCAAGGACCGTTATGTCCGGGCATATGCGTTCGAAGCGCTTGCCCATCTTCGGACAGAAGAAGCCATCGATGTTCTGGTTCGTGCGTACCGTTCGGCACGCTGGTGTCCGGATACGCATAAGGCGAGTGCGTTTTAAGTTATTATGGAGTTGCAGAAGGTTTTTTTGACCGGCTGTCGAAGTAATTGCAAATTAGGGCTTTTTTGTAAGACGAGTCCGCATCAGAGATGATGATGCGGGCTTGTTTCTGTTAGCCCTTCTTGATTGTTTGAAAGCAAAGCTTCATTCAGCTCTGGGGGCCGTAATACGTAGCGCAAATGCTATCAAAAAGGGGGAATGGAGCTTCTGTATTGCCTATGTAAACGGGAAGACCCCGGCGGGCGCAGCCGTGATGTATATGAATAAAGGCACAGCCAGTCTGACGTTTGCGGCTGTACTGCCGGAGTATCGGGGGCGGGGTATTCATCAGGCGCTTATCAGGAGACGGCTGGATCAGGCTAGCCGGTCCGGATGTACGCTGGCAGTCGGCCAGGCGGCCTATGTGTCTGCCAGCGCCCGGAATATGGAGCGCTCAGGCATGAAGCTCGGCTATACGCGCGCAACATGGACGAGCATGTGAATTTGCAGACATATATCAGAATCAGAACCGAAGGGAAACATCGTACATACGAGACCAGAAAGGCCGTTCTAAGGAGTAATTTTCCGATAGAACGGTTTTTTTATAAATTTAATAGGCTATGTTAATGTTTTGATTTTTTCATTTCCTTTTGCAACTTTTCCATTATACGGGCACATTTATTTAAGTGTAAAAAATTATGTCTTGTTGATGGCATTAACACAAGTCCAGCAATTGTTTTTTTGCTCCAATAATCAGCGATACCGCTTGCTTCTTGAAGAATAGCATTTTCATCAAACAACTTTTTGATTCTGCAATCTTGAACTTTATTTCTGAACTCGCCTGGTTGCAGTGACGAAATTATTTGTCGGGTTTGTTTTCCTACAGCTATTCTATATTCCAATAGTGAATCTATATGAATAACTGAACTTAGTTCTGCGATATCGTTATCACTCATGCTGTTTCCGCTATGGGGAAATCTGATGTTCATTTTTTGTAGCCAATTATCAGCATGAAGCACCTGCTGACTGTCTGCAACCAAAATATTCATTGTCATGTCCTCGACTCTTGCAATATGCCAGAGATGCCATACGATTGAGTTCTTTGTATCTGAAGCATTTACTGGATACCTCCTTAATGCACTTTCCTCCAAACTTTCCAAAACGATATCCTCCAAAGTATTGATGCAGCCGTTACTCATTTTCGCTGAGTATAACAAAGCATGGTGATTGAGAAATAGCTCAATCGCTCGAACATGTTCGTGTGGATTTAATATGATTTCAGTTAACTTCTTATGGTTTTCATTCCAAACCCTTCTTTGCTCCAAATCCATTGAAATCAACTCCAAAATATAAGTAGGGAAGCGCCCCGTTCCCTTAGCAAGCAAACGATGCTTGAGGAAGATGAGCATTTGTCTCTCTTACAGAAAACAGACAGGAAGAAACTAACATATTTTTCTTATTCGACGTGCTGTTCTCATATTCCTTGCTATCTAAATAACAGAACCAGGCCAAGCAGTTTTGCAGATACTTGCTTGCCACACCGTTAAAGCGGTCCATCCATCGTCTTAGCCGGCGATGAAATGCGCAGCCGTTCAGATTTGTGCTGAGGCTTTGTTGCCACGGCATGATTGTTGTAAAATAAGAAGATCAGATTTAGGAGAAACAGGGGGCAACAAGCATGACATTAAAATCACTTCAGGCGATCGCAGCATACAGGGGCGGCAATCAGGAGGTGTTGAACCGGCATCTGTGGCTGCACTATCTGGCATCAGCCGAGGAGAGGATTGTCAATTATGAACGGATTGCCTCATTGGAGGAACTGACGAATGCCAATCCGGTTCTGGATTATGTGCAGCGCAGCCTGCAGTTGCTGGAGCCGCTCAGGCTGTCATTTTGGATGAAGGATATTTTGGAAGAGGTGCTTATCTGGTCGGAGACGGCCAAGGGAGGCTCTGTGAAGGAGCGGATCGGCTGGCAGGAGCAGGGGGTCAATATTTTTGTTCATAATATGGGCTCCGCACAGCTGTATATGCAGCAATCCGGGCAGTCGGACACCGAAAGGACAAGAGTCATACATACTTTAATCCGCACTCACGGACTGATCGGACAGCAGCTGAGGGGAGAGGTCCCGGCTTCGGACAACCTCCCGCTGTCAGCTCTGGTACAGGATAGGCTGCTCGCTCCAGAGGAGCTGTTCCATCTGCTGACTGCGCTGAATTATTGCGTCATTGCCGCGGTATCCGTAGAGCTGTGGAATGAGGTGAAGGATGAGGTTAAGCGGCTCATTGAAGGGCTGGCTTATGAGCAGGAAGCGCCCCAGATTCCCTGGCCGGACCGGCTTCGCCAGCTGCGCGCCGCCCCGATTCAGAGAGGGGAGGACTTTGACCGCCAGCTTGCTGTCATTATGCAGGAGACGGATCTGGAGCAATTGTTATCCGGCATGGCAGATAAGACGTTCTGGTATGTGGAATCAGCGCTCGGCAGTTTCTCGCTGGACCACTTCCTTAAGGTAATGGCTCTTGCCCTGAACGGGCCGTATGCGGGTGGCATTCATCATATCAGCTTCGAGCCGCTCATGAATACGATGTACTATGATTACAAGGGCGCCAAGAAGATAAACGTGTACAAGCAGCGGATGATTGAGCATTATCTGAAGCAGCTTGACTGGGAAGATATTATGAGCAGAGCGGATGCTTCGGCTACAGCGCATCTCAGCCATCGGCTGGACAAGAAGCAGGGGCTTGAGGATACGATCTTTTTCAATCTGGCGTTTTCCCCGGCTGCCGAGAAGCTCATTGAGTTTTGCATCGAAGCGGAGAAGTCGCCATTATATGACCGGGCGGTACTGATGCTGTTTGATCTGTTCGGGCTGCGCCGCGACGCTTATGACCGTTTCCACAATGAGGAAGCTTATCTGGAGACGATGAATCAGACGGTCGATTACAAACGGGTCATTCTGGAATATGTGACCGGCAAGCAGGTTATGGATATCGGCCCGGGGGGCGGGGTGCTGCTTGACCTGCTGGAGCAGGAAATGCCGGATACAGAGCCGCTGGGAATTGATATTTCAATTAATGTTATTGAGACCCTTGGCAAACGCAAGCAGTTGGAGGGACGTCGTTGGGGGGTCATGCAGGGGGATGCGCTGCGCTTGAGCGAATACGTCAAGCCCGGCAGTGTGGGCACCGTCATTTTCTCTTCCATCATCCATGAGCTGTATTCCTATATTCCGTTCAATGGACAGCGGTTCAACCGAGATACGATCGCAGCCGCTTTAAGGAGCGCTTTCGAGGTGCTTCATGAAGGCGGCAGAATCATTATCCGCGACGGCATAATGACAGAACCGGTCACATTGATGCGGCGTGTCCGTTTTTTGGATCCGCTGGGCATAGAACGGCTGGAGCGGTATGCGGATGACTTTCAGGGGAGGGAAATTTTATTCGAACGGCTTGCAGACAATGAGGTATTGATGCCGGTCAATGACGCCATGGAATTTTTATATACGTATACCTGGGGCGACGAGTCCTATATCCATGAGGTGCAAGAGCAATTTGGCTACTTTACCCCGGGCGAGTATGTGGCATTCATTGAGGAAGTGCTCGGGGACAACGCAAAAATTATTGTCAGCCGCCACTACTTGCAGGAGGGATATACGGAAGCATTGGCCCGCAAGGTGGAAGTTATGGATGAGGACGGGCAACTGGTGCCGCTGCCAGACAGCACTTGTCTGATCGTCATTGAAAAAAATAGCAGGCCGGCCATTGACAAATTGTTTTCATAATATCATAATGATAATATCTAAATGACATTATAAATTCAAAGCCCTTTTGACCGGGATGAAGCAGGTGACAGATTGAGCGAACAAATCGAGAACGAATCCAATTATTCAGCAGGCAAATACCGTACGCCTGACGGGGCACCGGCAGATATTATTATTTTCACCATTACGTCTGAAGAACGGGCAGGTGCGAAGAAAGCTCTGCCGGCCCGGGAACTTCAAGTGATGCTGATTGAACGGAAGCGCTGGCCTTATGAAGGCAAATGGGCGCTCCCGGGCGGCTTCTGCAATGAATCCGAATCGATGGAAGATTGCGCAAGGCGGGAGCTGGAGGAAGAGACCGGGGTGCGCGATGTCCATATTGAATACTGCAATGTGTACAGTGCGCCGGGCCGCGACCCGCGTGGCTGGATTATCTCTCACGCCTTCGTCGCGCTGGTTAATGAGACAGAGCTTACAGGCAGGCGGGCGGCCGATGATGCTGCCGATGTCAGACTGTTTCCGGTTAGTGAAGCGCAGAAGATGGAGCTTGCTTTTGACCATAATCAGGTGCTGGAGGACGCGCTCGCCCATATCCGCCACAAAATGCTGACGACGACGATTGCCAAGGAATTTTTGCCCGAGGAATTTACCGTCAGTGAGCTGTATCAGGTGATTCAGACTATTGTGCCGGAATTCGCGGATCAGAACTTTCTGAGGAAAATTACATCGACACAAAGCCGCAAAGGAATTATTGAAGAAGTGCTGGATGAGGACGGCAAGCGCAAAATGTCCAATCGCTATTCCCAGCGGGCTGCACAGCTTTACCGGTTTACAGGCTATAAGCCCCAGTTGTCCTTGTACAGCTAATATTGCAGACATGTCTGCACCGGGAGGATGAAGGATATGAAAGCATTGATTGTCGTGGATTATACAGTGGATTTTGTAACGGGCAAGCTTCCGTGCGGTGATCCTGCAATTGCCATTGAGGGGCGGATTGCGGAGCTGACCAGGCAGTTTGCCGGGGCTGGCGACTTTGTCGTCATGGCTGTCGATCTTCATGATGAGGGCGATGTCTATCATCCGGAGCACAAGCTGTTCCCGCCTCATAATATCCGGGGCACAGAGGGACGCGATCTGTATGGCAAGCTTAGCGATGTCTATGAGGAATTACAGGAACGGATCGTCTGGATGGACAAAACGAGATACAGTGCGTTTTGCGGGACGAACCTTGAGCTGGAGCTGCGGGCAAGAGGCATTACAGAGCTTCATCTTGTCGGCGTATGTACGGATATTTGCGTGCTGCATACTGCTGTGGATGCTTACAACAAAGGGTTTGCGATTACCGTTCATGCTGATGCGACAGCGAGCTTTAACCAGGCGGGCCATGAATGGGCGCTGGGGCATTTTGAGCATACGCTGGGGGCGCAGGTGGCGGGCAACAATAACGGGTAAGATAAAGAATATGCAAGTTGCAAAGCACGGAGTGCAGTGCAGATGAGATATGAGCTGCCAGGAGAGACTTGGAGGGACCCAACATGAATTACGAGAATTTGACGCTTCATACCGATAAATATCAGCTGAATATGATGTATGCCCACTGGATTCAGGGAACGCATAACAACAAGTCTGTATTTGAAATCTATTTCCGCAAGCTGCCGTTCGGCAACGGCTATGCTGTATTTGCGGGACTGGAGCGGATTGTCCATTATATTCAAAATCTGAAGTTCGACGATGCCGAAATCGAGTATTTGCGGATGCAGGAGGAGCAGTATTCCGATGCCTTCCTTGAAGAGCTGCGCAGCTTCCGGTTTACCGGCAGACTGGATTCAGTGACGGAAGGGACACTCGTCTTCCCCGGTGAACCGCTGATCCGGGTGGAAGCCAGGCTGTTCGAGGCGCATTTGCTGGAAACCGCCATGCTGAACTTTATGAATTATCAGACGCTGATAGCGACTAAAGCTTCACGGATCAAGCAGGTTGCGCCGAATGATACGCTGCTGGAGTTCGGTACGAGAAGGGCGCAGGAGGCGGACGCCGCCGTATGGGGAGCACGGGCCGCTTACATCTCGGGCTTCCACGCGACCTCGAATATGCGGGCAGGCATGCTGTTCGGCATCCCGGCCAAGGGCACGCACGCACATGCCTGGGTGCAGAGCCATGATACAGAAGAAGAAGCGTTCCGCCGTTATGCGGAGGCGCTGCCTGACGGGGTGACGCTCCTGGTCGATACGTATGACACGCTGAAAAGCGGTGTTCCGGCAGCGATCAAAATCGCCCGGATGCTGAGGGAGCAGTCGAAGGAATTGAGTGCAATCCGTCTGGACAGCGGCGACTTGGCCTACTTGTCCAAGCAGGCCAGACAGATGCTGGACGATGCCGGGTTCCCTGCGGTCAAGATTGTAGCTTCCAATGATCTGGACGAAAATATTATGCTCAATCTGAAGGCGGAAGGGGCACGCATCGATATTTGGGGCGTAGGCACACAATTGATTACGGCTGCCGACCAGCCAGCGCTCGGGGGCGTATACAAGCTGGTTGCCAGAGAGAAGGATGGCGCGTACGAGCCCGTCATCAAGATTTCGGGCAATCCGGAGAAGATATCCAATCCTGGAGCCAAGGATGTGTACCGTCTTATTAACACGGAGACCGGCAAAGCCGAAGCCGATTATATTACACTTGCCGGTGAGGCACCGCCTGCTGCCGGCAAGCCGATCAAGCTGACCGATCCGCTTCACTCTTATCGCCAAAAGCAAATCGAGAATTACGAGGCGGTGCCGCTGCTGGAGCCGGTCTTTGAAGAGGGAGAGCTGGTGTACGCGCTGCCGTCGCTGGAGCAAATCCGCAGGCACCACGAGCAGCAGAAGAAGCTGTTCTGGCCGGAATATTTGCGCAAGCTCAACCCGGAGGTTTACCGTGTCCATCTGAGCGATGAGGCATGGGATTTGAAGAAGCGGCTGGTGCGGGAGCATCAAGGGTAAATTGCAGTGAAATTGCCTAATACCAGAGGTTTTCTGCGGCAGATGTTGCCTGTCATGCAGCCCTGGCTGGCAGATTAGCCACCGGTCCACCCGGGCAGCTTATAGGCGATATGAAAAAATCTGTTCTTGACGGTCCGTGGGAAATGCTGTAAAGTTATAAAAAATTTCAAACGTAAAATGTGATGACCAAGGAATGAAATCAGGCACTGCCGTTCCAGAGAGAGGGCCCAAGGCTGCGAGGCTTTTCGGTTCAGGCTGATTCCACCCGCCTTGTGAGCAGAAATGGCGAACGATGTTAGTCAAGTAGCGGTTTCCAGGCTGAGCCTGTTATAAGCTTGAAGGAGTACAGCCTTGCTTTGCTGTGCTCAAATTAGGGTGGTACCACGACGCATTCGTCCCTGACGGATGCGTCTTTTTGTTGTTCCACCGTGCAGGACATGGGCTGCTGCAAGGATGGAATGAGCATAATAGCCGCCAAGCTTATACAGGTACAGGGATAAGAGTTGCAAGCTTCACGAATATACGTTAGCCCCTGACTGCGAAGAGAGAGGATGAATGAACGTGCTGCAAAATCAATTATTAGTGCCTACACTGCGTGAAGCCCCTTCCGATGCAGAGGCTGCCAGCCACCAGCTGCTGCTACGTGCCGGATATATCCGCCAAATGGCAGCGGGAATTTATACGTTTTTGCCCCTGGGACTTAAAGTATTGCATAAAATTAGCGCCATTATCCGGGAAGAGTTGAATGCGGCGGGTGCCCAGGAACTTCTGCTGCCCGTGCTTCAACCGACTGAGCTGTGGGAGGAGTCTGGCCGTTATCATGAATATGGACCGGAGTTGATGCGCATCCATGACCGTCACGGACGGGAATTTGCACTCGGTCCGACACATGAGGAAATTATTACGGCTCTGGTGCGCAGCGAAATCAGCTCCTACCGGCAGCTCCCGCTCACGCTGTATCAGATTCAGAGCAAATTCCGCGATGAGCGCCGCCCCCGCTTCGGCCTGCTGCGCGGACGGGAGTTCATGATGAAGGATGCGTATTCATTTAGCGAAAGCCGGGAAGACCTTCGTGTAATCTATGTGCAGATGTTTCAGGCTTATGAACGGATTATGACACGATGCGGACTGAATTTCCGTGCGGTGGAAGCCGACGCAGGCTCAATTGGCGGAGAAGGTGATACGCATGAATTTATAGTTTTGTCAGAGATTGGCGAGGATACCATCGCGGCTTGCAGCAGTTGTGGTTATGCGGCCAACCTGGAGAGAGCTGAATCGGCTATGCCAGTCGCGGATTCGTTGGCTGCTGATTCCTTGGATGCTCTTGCAGAGATACGGCCTATCGAGAGATTCCCTACTCCTGGTATGAGAACGATCGATGAGCTGTGCAGCGGGCTTGGACTAAAGCCGGAGAATATCATCAAAACACTGATTTATATGGCTGATGGTGAGCCGTTAGCAGTGCTGTTACAGGGCGGTCATGAGGTGAACGAGATCAAGCTGGGCCAGCTCTGCAAGGCTGCAAAGCTCGAGCTGGCAGATGAAGAGACCATCCGGCGGCTGACCGGGGCGCCATGCGGATTTGTCGGTCCAGTCGGCTTGAAAATTCCGCTGATTGTCGACCGGCATGCAGCGGTCATGAATGAGGCTGTGACTGGCGGCGGCGAGCAGGATGTTCATTTCCGTCATGTCAAGCCGGGCCGGGATTTCAATGTGGAGCTGACCGGGGATATTGTCAATGTGCTGGAAGGCGAAGGTTGTCCGCGTTGTGCGGAAGGAAGGCTTGAATTCCACCGCGGTATTGAGGTCGGGCATGTATTTGAGCTGGGTACAAAATATAGTGCGAAGCTTGGCGCCCAGTTCGTCAACCGGGAGGGCATGCAGCAGGATGTAATGATGGGCTGCTATGGGATTGGCATTTCTCGCCTGATGGCGGCAATTGCCGAGCAGCATCATGATACCGGGGGTATTCGCTGGCCGCTGGCTATTGCGCCGTTTCAGATACATCTGCTGACAATCTCGGACAAGGATGAAGCCCAGGCTTCGGCAGCATCCAGTCTGTATAAGCAGCTTCGGGCTGCAGGGCTTGAGGTGCTGCTGGATAATCGCGAGGAACGCCCGGGCATCAAGTTCAAGGATGCCGACCTGATCGGTATTCCTGTCCGTATCGTGATCGGCAAGCTGGCAGGCGAAGGGCAGGTCGAGCTTAAGTTCAGAGCGGAGGAGGGGAGCCGCCTTATGGATATAGAAGCGGCCTTGACAGCTGTTCGAGAATACTGCAACCCCCTGAAGTGACCCTTCACGGTCAGGGAGCGTGCAGGTACAGTGTTTCATCATCCGGTCAGCTTGCGCAGTATGGGAATGCGTACGATGACAGCGGACATGACAATTGACAGCAGGCAGACAGCCAGATAGTGCAGCAGCGTATTTGCAATAAAAAGATGATCCAGATTGGCGGCTTTGGATGCCCCTCGAACCAGTACAACCGCTAACGGATGTACAAGGTAGATCCAAACTCTCCATTTTCTGAATGACGCCACATCTTTCAGCTTCCAGGAAACTGCCCACCGGCAGAGAAAGTAACTAGCCAGAATCGCGGCAGCATACATGCTCTCATGGCGCGGGTATCCCGCCTCGCGCAGCCAGCTGCCTTCGGCCATTAGAAGCGCCAGAGATAGCAGGCTAATGACACCATAGAACAGAGGACGGGGCGGGGTGGTATCTGCCTTTTTAAGAACGATGGCTCCAAGTGCAATCGGCAGCGGGGCGAAGAACAGACCGTTGCGTGTATAGTCGAACCATTGGAACATTCCATCATACATTTGCTTCACGCCAGGCAGTTGCACGGCCAGCCCGTAATAGCTGTCCCCAAACAGGCCGATCAAAAATAGGGTACCTGTAATTAACAGCAGCATCAGTCTGGATACTTTGTTGTAAAGGAAATAGACAATGTGAACCCCGATCAGCAGAGAGGGAAAGAACCACAGATGATAGAAGGTTCCGTCAAACAAGATATCCCTGACAATTGAATAAAAGGTAACTTTTTTGGTGAAATAGCCTGTATACAGGTTCAAGGGGATAAACGCTGCTATGGCGAACGCATAGAGAAGCACAATCTTCTTGGCGTACCTGCGCAATAACGTCCGGTTATATTGTGTATCCTCTGTAAACTTGCGGAACAATAGAAATCCGGCAGAGATAAAAAAGATCGGCACGGCAACACGGCTAAGCATTCCGCTAAAGAAGAAATCTGCTTCCTTGCTGTAAGTGCTGAACGGTCCTGTGTGATTCGCGACGACCAGCAGGGCGGCAATGATTTTCAGCCAGTCCAGTCCGCTGTACATTTTCTTGTCTCTCATGGTAGTCTCCTGTTATGTGTTGTGGATGTGATCCTGTTGGATCGGATGATATATACCAGAATAAGAAACAACGTTTAAAAAGAAGTAGGAAAAATATAATTTTTTTCTTAATTTCGCGTAATGATCCGTTTAGAAAAAAAATAAAGAGATAGGACTATGTCAGAATTCGAACGTTCTGGGGCAGCTGCCCAAGCCGTGATATCCGTCACATTCAAAAGCTTCTTTACGGGGTAATATAAGGGTGTGAGAATCACCTGATCTGTAAAGGAGATGATGAACGTGATGAAAAACAAAAACAAATGGCCGCAGCTTGTTGCGGTGGTAACTGTTACCGCGCTGGTTTGGACCGCTTATGGAGGAAAAGACAGCCGTTCTGCAAAGGAAGAGAAAGAACCTTGCGAGGTTGAATAGTGAACAAAATTTTATAGTGACAAAGTATTCAAGCCGCGTTTGCGGCTTTTTTTCTTGCAACTTGTATTGGAGTATTGGTCGCAAAGAAGACAAACAAGGCCCGCGAAAGAAGAGAAATTCGTCGCGCCTTATTTTTTTGTTTTTAGCTACGAACGGTTTTTCTTAGGCGGGTAAGGCTTAAATCTAGACGAGCTCTCTTGTGGCAAAGTATAGTGCTTATTTATTGGATTTATTGTAAAATAAAAGAGAAATATAG
Organism: Paenibacillus pinihumi DSM 23905 = JCM 16419; assembly: GCF_000422505.1. Classification (GTDB taxonomy): domain Bacteria; phylum Bacillota; class Bacilli; order Paenibacillales; family Paenibacillaceae; genus Paenibacillus_D; species Paenibacillus_D pinihumi. Next base: position 95,233 of record NZ_AULX01000019.1, read on the forward strand.
AGGAAATTTGCATATCCTAATGAATTGTTTATGGTATTTGAAGGTTTGTATCTTCTCCATAGAGAAGAGGTCAAAATACTAGAGTAAACAGAAAATTAATTTATCATCTGAATTCTCATTTATTAAACAAAGAGGGAATATTATCTATGAAAAGAAGAAAAAAGAATGGAGCAGTAGGGTGAGAGCCGCGGCGAAAATGGGTCTGTCAAGAATTATGTGTAAATAGAAGATCCAGACGGGAATCAATTTATGGTTACAGAAAAAAATACTAAACCCTCTGTTTGGTTTTCAGTGAGTGTGTCGTTTATAAGTCGAGTTCACATTAATACTTAAGGAGGAAATCTTCAAGATGAGTCAAAGCCCATTTTTTGGAGTTGGTATTTTCGTCCCGGTCAGCGACCTGAATCGATCAACTGAATGGTACACCCGTGTGTTAGGATTTGAAATCAGGCATAAAGATGAACCGAACGCTACTGTGACTATGATGAATGATAACAAGATCATTTTTTGTCTCGTGCGTTCCTATAACATTGAACAGATACCGTTTCCGAAAAATGATTATGGTGTAGGACAGTATTATAACTTTCATACGTACGATGTAGAGTCGGCATATAACCTGCTACGGCAGCGAGGAGCCGATGTTGGTGAGATTGAGGAGTTCGACGGAATGCAAGGGTTTTCAATTCAGGATCCTGATGGGAACACATATGGGGTAGTGAAGTAAGGCCAACAATCAAGCTATTGACGTTCAGTTGAATTAACGGGAGACGTTATTTGAACAAATACAGCGGCAGTCTAAGACTTTATTTTTCAAGTCTTGGTCCGCCGCTGTTTCATTTTTATAGTCAGTCTAATACTTATTTTTCGAAGTCTGACGATTTTCAATCCTCATAAACCCCGTTAGATCAAGTCTTTCAGTCTATAACTTTATTTTAACTAGACAATTAATCGATTCGTTCAGTCGAATGAATGCCTTTGGGTGCCTTGGGGAACCGGAGGATATCGCAAAATGCGGTCGAACTGCTCGTCAGTGACAAAGTTATTCTAACAAGAAACATGTCAGAATGATTCAGATATGCTTCTTTCCATACATTGCTCACCTGAATCTCAGGTTCGGAATGGCAGTCTTGAACTCATTTTCCAGAACGTAAGTTCTGATAAAGTCTTGAGTTGGCAGTACTTTTTTTATATGATACCTATAAACGACAATTCTGATACAAAGAGATGATGCCAGAATCAGTGCTGACATATGGCGCCACGTGCAGAGACACAAAAGTTCTGGAGAAATAAAGAAGGGAGGGAGTTGTCTGAATGATAACCATTACAAAGCAAACTGCGAGAAATTTTTTGCTGCGCCGCATGATTTACCCGGAATTGCAGCAGCAGGGCGTCGTTCAACTGTTGCAATGTCTGGAAGCCATCCAGCTTGATCCGGTGGCCACTGTAGAACGCAACCACCATCTGGTGGCCGGTCTGCGTCTGCCTGCATTCACACCGGCGGACCTGGAAAATACATTGAAGAACGGACAAGCCTTTGAATATTTCGCACAAGCTGCTTGCATACTGCCGATGAAGGACTATCCGCTTTTTGCGGATCTTAGGGGGCAGATGAGAGCTGGTTCGCAGGATGAATTAAAGCGGTATGAATCGGCTGCCAGCTATATTTTATCCAAATTGGCCGATGAAGGCCCGCTTCCGTCCAATGCTTTTGCCAGTGAGACTAAAGTTCGTGGAGGGTGGCATACCGGGGAGGAGAAGACAAAGGAAACCTCGCATGTGCTGACATTGTTGTTCCAGTCCGGGCAAATTCAAGTCGTAGGCCGTGACGGAGCAACGCGGTTTTTCGCCAGAACGGAGGAAGCAATCCCTTTAGCCTTGCAACAGCAGGAATTGGAGCAAAGCAGTGAAGAGAGGTGCCATGCCCTGCTCAGAAAGTATGCCAGAGCGTACCGTTTGTTCAGTGCCGACGACGCCCGCTACGGCTGGCAGCCCAAATGCCCGGCGGCAGTCCGCAGAGGCCTGCATCAACAGTTTGTAGATAATGGAACCTTTACGGAAATTCAAATCGAAGGCGTAAAACGGTCTTATGCGGTATTAACCGAGGATTTGCCTGAGCTTCTGAATTGCCTGGAACTGGAGACGCCAAGGGGCATCCATTTTATTTCTCCGCTTGACTCGCTGCTATGGTACAGGGAGCGTATCGTGGATGTGTATGATTTTTATTACCGCTGGGAGATCTACACCCCCAAGGAAAAACGGACATATGGGGCATATGTGATGCCGATCTTGATGGACGGGAACTTGGTTGGGAGGATGGACCCCCTCTTTGACAGAAAAAACGGCATCCTGAATATTCAATTAATTTCCCTTGAATCGGACATTTCCTGGTCCAGCAGCCACAAATCCCGCCTGGTTGAAGCCTTTGACACGTTTGCAAAACAAATTGGAGCCGGGCAGGTCAGCTTGCCGGAGACTGTAACGATTAAACTCTAGCTTCTTTGTCTGCCATAGGACAAACTAAAACCACCAGTCCCTGACTATCTGCCGGGGAACTGGTGGTTACTTTGCAATCAGGGATTAAACAATAATAAGGCTTAAAAAAATTCACTATTAAATTCAAAATCCATAGCGTCTACTTTATATTGATAGATGGACAAATCGACAGTACGATCTTTGACAAACTCAATGCCCTCATCTTCCAGCATGTTTTGTTGTTGAGTGGCTCCCGTATCTGCCAGGGAGATTTCACCCCGGATATTCACCACTCTGTGCCAGGGCAGGCCGTGCTTTTCGCTCATCGAATGAAGTATTCTGACGACTTGCCTTGCCGCTCTGGAGCTGCCTGCGCATGCTGCTATCTGGCTGTATGTCATGACCTTCCCGGGCGGGATTGCCTTTATGATATGGATGACTTTGCTTGTAAACGGCTGCATTTCATTTTCACTCCTCACAGTGTTCCTCTAACGACTCCTGTTGCTCAGATTATCATATAAACATCAAAATGCAAACTGAAGCATGCATTGGCGGGCCTTATCCGGTTCAATTCTCAAAAAAACCTCCCTGAGCCGGGAAAGTTCACTGCCGACAGTGGACTTCATCCCGTGACCGGGGAGGTTTTTTTTATAGCTGCCCCTCAAATTCATGCAGCGGCCGGGTCAAATTTTGCTTAATGATGCGGGCTGCTTTCTCTGCATCCTGCACTTCCAAGGCTTGAATAATTTCCTCATGCTCATGGACAGCTGTCTGTGTCTGACCAAGAGGCTGATTCAAAAAGAGAAATTTGAAGCGCCGAATATGCATTTGCAGCGATGAGCAGAAAGAAATGATATAGGGGTTATCCGCAATTTCCAAAATCAGGTCGTGAAATTGTTCGTCATATTTCAGAGCCTGATAGGGATCCTTGTCCATAATGCTTTCGCTAAATGAAAGGTTCAGCTCACGCAATTGCCGGATTTGCTCAGGCTGAATGTTATTGGCCGCAGACTTGACAGCTACTGCATGGAGTGCCTCAAGCGGCTCGTACAGTTTGCTGATCTCGTGCTTATTAATGGTCGTTACCCGAGTGTCCTTGCCAGGAAACATCTGCACAAGACCTTGCGCTTCGAGCAGTTGCAGCGCTTCCCGGACAGGTGTCCGGCTGACACCCAGAGCATTGGCGATCTCGGCGTCATTCAGCTTTTCGTCCGGTTGCAGCGTACCTTCAATGATCCACTTCTGCAATTGGGACAAAGCCCGGTCTTTGGCTGTTGTACGGGCCGGAGTCGGATAATCGGAAGGAATTGGCATAGCATTCATCCTCTTCGTTGACATCTTGAATGTAATTATAGTGCATTCATATTTTAAATTTTAATATATCGCATTCTGCCAAGCAAATCAATCGGTTCACGACAGAAGATTGCAAAGACTGAAAGGAGCGTTTTGATATCCCAAAAAAACCGAGGCTGCATTGAGCAGCTTCGGTTTAATGTCTTTGGAAATACCGGGTGCCGGCTGGAATCCGTGCAGCAGCGGCTCTTATTGCTGGCATATATTAAGCGTCCGTAACTGCTCCTGTAGAGGCTGATGAGACAAGACGGGCATATTTACGAAGTACGCCTGTGGTTGCCTTGAGTGGGGGAGCCTGCCAGTGCCGTCGCCGTGCATCAATCTCTTCCGGCGATACATGGAACGTAATTTGCTGTGTGTCGCTGTCGATTGTTACCCGGTCGCCCTCCTGCAGAAAGGCGATTGGTCCGCCGTCCTGCGCTTCCGGAGCAACGTGGCCGATAACAAAACCGTGCGAACCGCCGGAAAATCGGCCGTCTGTAATGAGCGCGACTTTGCCGCCGAGGCCTTTGCCCGAAATCATGGCGGTCACGGAGAGCATCTCGGGCATGCCGGGTCCGCCCTTGGGACCGACATAGCGAATGACAACGACATCGCCGGTCTGAATTTGGTTGCTCATGATCGCTTCCGCTGCTTCTTCCTCACTGTCATATACACGTGCAGGACCGGAGAATTGGTGAACGCTCAGGCCGGACATCTTCGCTACCGCACCTTCCGGCGCGAGATTGCCTCTAAGGACGACAAGCGGGCCGGTTGCTTTCAGCGGATTGTCCAGCGGATAAATGATTTTCTGCCCTTCTTGCAAATCTGGAATACGTTGCAGATTTTCCGCCAGTGTCTTGCCTGTGACGGACATGCAATCTCCATGAAGCAGGCCATGTGCGAGCAGCAGCTTCATCACGCCCGGAACGCCGCCGACATCGTTTAAATCCTGCATTAAATACTGCCCGCTCGGCTTCAAGTCGGCGATATGCGGTACGCGGAGCCGAATCCGCTCGAAATCATCAAGCGTCAGCTTCACTTGAACGGAATGGGCAATGGCTGTCAAATGGAGCAGTGCGTTCGTAGAACCGCCAAGTGCCATGACGACCGTTATGGCATTCTCAAAAGCCTTGAACGTCATAATATCACGCGGATAGATGCCAAGACGAAGAAGTTCGACGACCGCCTTGCCGGCTTCGGCGCATTCAACAGCTTTATCAGGGGAAATAGCCGGAATTGAAGAAGAGCCCGGCAAAGTCATGCCCATTGCTTCAGCCGCAGCCGCCATAGTATTCGCTGTATACATCCCGCCGCATGCGCCTGCGCCCGGACAGGCATGACATTCAACCTGATGGAGCTCATGTTCATCGATCAAACCTTCCTGATATTGGCCGACTGCCTCAAAAGCGGAAACGATATTAAGATCGCGGCCATCCAACTTGCCAGGTTGAATCGTACCCCCATACACATAGACAGAAGGGATATTCAGTCTGCCAATAGCCATCAGGCATGCGGGCGTATTTTTGTCACAGCCGCCAATGGCGACAAGTCCGTCGAATCGTTCCGCATTGGCGACAGTTTCAATGGAATCGGCAATAATCTCCCTGCTCGGCAGGGAGAAACGCATCCCTTCATGACCCATGGCAATGCCATCAGACACGGTAATAGTATTGAAAATTAGAGGTGAGCCGTCATTGGACTGTGCGCCATTTTTAACTTGAACCGCGAGATTATTGATATGAATATTGCACGGTGTAACTTCACTCCAGGTGCTTGCCACGCCGATCATCGGCTTCTTGAAACTTTCGTCGGTAAAGCCTACAGCCCGCAGCATCGCCCGGTTCGGAACCCGGTTGACTCCTTCACTGATGACCTTGCTTCGAATTCGCAGGTCCTGTTCATTGTTCTGGTCTGGCATATTAGCAGCTCCCTTCAAGCTTTGAGATATCAGAAAATGACGGTTCTATCACAAGCATGACATAATACGTCCCGTTTACTAATATGTAATATATCGCATACATATATAAATATCAAGTTCAACAGTAAATGACCTTATTATTAGTCAGACAGGCAAGTTACTTCTTGAAAATAATTAATAGTAGTCGATATCAAGCAAAGAGGATTAAAGGTAGAGTTTGAGATGATGGCTTCTGAAATTATGATTTATGGAACGATTATCCTTTTTGATATTTTGCACAGGATAGGGCGAAATATCAATTCCCTTAAAAAGCAGCTTTGCCTGCTTCTTTTTTTGCGTTCGATTCTGCTCAATATTCGCTGTCGGCTTGGGCTGCACGATTTAGTTACCTGACAAGCAGTCAAAAAACAGCTGTAAAAAAACGGAAAGAAAAAACGGCTTGACGAACGAAAAAATCCAAGTTAATATAAAGCAGTTATTTAGTAAATTAGTAATTTAGTAAAAAAGTAAATTAGTAAATAGGAGGGTGGGAATCTGCACGGATAATGAAAGCATTAATGACGATATCAAACAGTTCAGCCGGGCTCTGAGCGACGACGATGAGCTGATTGCCGAACGCCTGAGGTCGTTATCACAAATTTTAGTGGATATGGGGTATTAGTATGTTTGCCAATCGTTATGTACGAACTATTATTCTTTCCCGGGTGCTGCTGCAATTGGGAATTTGGATCCGAAATTATTCTGTCCTTCTTTTTGTTACCGAATTAACGAATAATAATCCGGTATATGTTTCTTTGATTTCGGTAGCGGAATTCGCGCCCATCTTTCTGTTCGGCCTGATTGGCGGCACCTTTGCCGACAGGTGGCGGCCAAAGCGGACGATGGTATGGAGTGATCTGCTTTCTTCCTTGTCCGTTGTTGCTGTGCTGGTGGCCGTTATGAACGGGGGGTGGATTCCACTTCTTGTCGGTTCGTTTATTTCTGCGAGTTTGTCTCAATTTTCTCAGCCTTCGGCCATGAAACTATATAAGCGTCATGTGCCGGCTGAACAGCTTCAGGGTGTTATGGCAATGTCCCAAACGGTTGTTGCTGTCTTTACGGTTTTGGGTCCGGTTATCGGTACATTTATTTTCATTAAGTTTGGAATTCACGTCTCCCTGATTCTCACGGCAGTTATGTTCCTGGGTTCCTCGCTTATTCTGTTGTCACTTCCGCGTGACGGAGCAGAAGAGAGGTCCGGCAATGCAGGAGGCTTTATGAAGGAATTGACCGCAGGGCTGAAATATATCGGGTCCAACAAATCCTTGAGGACACTAAGCGTGACTTTCGCGGCTGTCGGATTGGCATCAGGACTGACTCAACCGCTGCAGATATTCCTTGTCATCGAGAAATTGGGACAGGACAAACAATTCCTTCAGTGGCTCGTTATGGCCAATGGTGCAGCAATGCTGGCAGGCGGAGCTGTCATTATGGGGATCGCCAAGAAAGTGAAGCCACAGGTATTGCTCTTCATCGGTTTGCTTGTTACTTCTGTCTGTACAATTGGAATCGGGGCGTCATCGATGATTTGGCTGACAATCGTTCTTTTAGTACTTAGCGGTTTGGTTTACCCTTGTATTCAAGGGGGAATTCAGACGCTAATTGTACGGAATACAGAAGGTTCTTTTATTGGCCGGGTATCCGGGGCCATCATGCCAGTGTTTATGGGGATGATGGTAACGGGGATGTTCATTACCGGCTACCTGAAGGAATCGTTCTCCTTGCTTTCGGTGTATGCCGCGAGCGGCGTTTTGATTATTGCCGGTGCGATTCTGCTGCTTCCTCTTGTCATTGATAAAAGCAGAAAAGCAGAGAATGGTCGAGTATTATAGTCAACAAAGACAGAGAATATAATATACAGTAAAAAGGTTAGAATAAAGCAACCCGCCAATCTGAAAATTGGCGGGTTTTCATCATTTGTAACAATATTTAAATGTCGGGGCACTCGAGTTGCCAAAACCATGGTTTGCTTCGCAGCCGCGGGATTGACTAACGATGAAATCCAAGATAAGATGAAACCGACGTTTAGTGAACTAGTAAATTGGAAAGAGGAAAGAAGGGGAAAGATGAAAATACCTACGACGTTAAAGCATAAGCCGGTTGTCGTTGTGGAAAATTATGAGAAGGTTGACGGCCGATTAGCCATGAACACGGATGCGAAAGGTCTTTCCCTGGGATTGGCTCAATGGAACGATAGAGGAAAGATTGATATTTCGGCCAAGGTATGGAGATATACAGGTGAAAAATGGTCCAGGCAATCGGAAGAACTGCCTCTCCATCGCGTGCTTGATTTGTCTGTTCTAATTTGCCGGTCTCTGGCTCATTTTCGCGAAGCCTACCGGTATGAGCATTTATATGACCCGGAACAACCAGCCATTGACCGGATTGGCCTGCAAGGCGATGCCATGACGGTAGAGATATGTACGGACAATGAGAAAATTAATGAAGACATAAAGCTGTTCAGCCAAGCTTTGAGCGATGACGATGAACTGATCGGCGAACGTCTGCGTACGTTATCCAAAATATTAAAGGATATGGGATACTGAAATATTTCCCGAAGGTTATGTTAGATATTTTGCATCAACGAAAAAATAGAGTTTACAAGCGGCAGGCTTGTGAACTCTATTTTTTTACGGGGAATGAAAGCCGTCCCCAAGCGGTCAATTCTCCCCGCTCCAGCCACAGTGTTTTGAGCAAAACTGAAATTGGTGCTTTACTATGTGCTTCAAAAAAGCGTAGCAGAAACTATTCATAAGGTGAGCTTTACTTTTGAGAACTACAATGTTAATTTTATATCCATAATAGTATGATCATGGATGCTATGATGGATAATTTCTAGTAATACAGATGAAAACAAATAAATTAGCTCCGTTCTGGATGGGGAAATTTCGGCTTCATCCGTTACCATTTTAAGACCCAAGATGCCTATTATAAGAACGACGATAAGTCCAATCTTGCTCCAACGAAACGGCTCATCAAAAAATGTCATTTCATTCATGACTGTCCCCATTGTGCCTAAACCGACAAATACGGCATACACCGTACTGGTTGGCAGCTTCTTCGCTGTATAGATTAAAAGAAATAGACTAATTCAAAACCACCTGCCAGTATAACAAGAGGTGCATCAGAATCAATTTGATGATTTGAATGAAGTGTTTTTTGATCAGAGCCGTAACCGAGCACGTCGTTGGTGCGATGACAAAGAATGCGGTAACTTGATGAAAGTTCGTCGATTTAGATCCCGGCAGAAGAACATGGAGTGAAGGCATGGCAAAAATCAGAGCTGGAGCTGCTGAACGAGGATGGCCATCCGGCGCCGCGGCGTTTTTGCTGCTGGTCTTCTGAACCAAAAGGAGCGAATAAAATGAACGATGCTTTTTTAACCAAACTGGAACACATGCAAATACCTGTTAGAGATTTAGATCAATCTATTCATTGGTATGTAACGAATCTGGGATTTCAATTAACAGGTAAATCAATAGAACATCATCATGCTTTTCTATCTTTAGAAGAAGGCCCCATGCTGATGTTATGGGAAACCAAGGAAGATACCCATGCAAACTTTAAATTTAACGGACAAACAATGCCGGTACTACTCTTTAATACAAGGGAAATACATACATTGCATGATCATTTAAAGTCGAAGAATGTTGAAATAACGTTTTATCAAGATGAAGGGTTTGGATGGGTTCTTAAATTTATTGATCTTAATGGAAACATGTGGGGAGTCATTCAATTGAACAACTGCATATAAAAAATTAACAATTAAGGGTATTATGTCGATAAATAATAAGTATAGATAGAGGTTTATTGACATTGGAGGGATAAGTATGATCTACTCACAGCTAGGACAACAATTTATAGGCGGGGAATGGAGAGACGGAAAGAGCGATAACACGCTAATTGATATCAATCCATATACTAGTGAGGTTATCACATCTTTTAAAATTGCCAATGTTGAAGATATCGATGATGCTTATCAGGCTGCACTAAAAGCTAAGCTGGAATGGGACAAAGTTAACGCATACAACAAACGTGATATTCTTGAGAATGCTGTCAAATATATTGAAGCGCATGAGGAAGAGATTGCTTCTATTATTGTTCAGGAACTCGGAGGGACCCGGCTGAAGGCCGCCTTTGAGATCGGTCTTGTGAAAAATATGATTAAAGAAGCGGCAACGTTCCCGCTTCGAATGGAGGGTAAAATTTTGCCTTCTACAGAAGATGGGAAGGAGAACCGCTTGTACCGGATTCCGGCTGGCGTTGTTGGGGTTATCAGTCCGTTTAACTTCCCTTTCTTCTTATCTATAAAGTCCGTTGCTCCAGCGCTCGGTGCAGGAAATGGCGTGGTGTTGAAGCCGCATGAGGATTCACCGATTACGGGAGGCACTCTGATCGGCAAAATCTTTGAAGAAGCTGGTGTACCCAAAGGTCTATTGAATGTTGTCGTGACAGATATTAAGGAGATTGGTGATTCATTCGTCGAACATCCGATTCCCCGTATCATTTCCTTTACGGGTTCGACAAAGGTCGGGAGCCATATTGGCCAAATAGCAGTCAAACACTTCAAAAAGCCGTTGCTGGAGCTCGGAGGAAATAGTGCATTCATCATTCTGGAGGATGCCGATATCGATTATGCAGTACAAGCGGCTACATTTAGCAGATTTACGCATCAAGGCCAAATTTGTATGTCCGCCAACCGTATTCTCATACATAAGGCTATTTATCAAAATTTTGTGGACCAATATAAAGAGAAAGTTTCTACACTTACAACTGGTGATCCGGGTGATCCGCAGACCATTATTGGCCCGGTCATAAACAACCGCCAAGCAGAGACGCTGGAGAAGTTAATTGCCAAGGGTATTGAGCAAGGAGCCGTTCCTCTTGTACAAGGCAGTATTGCCGGCAGAATGGTAGAGCCTACTGTATTCGTCAATGTGACACCAGAAATGGATGTAGCCCAAGAGGAATTGTTCGGTCCGGTTGTATGTATTATTCCATTTGAAACGGAAGAGGAAGCAATTGAAATCGCTAACGATACTCGTTTCGGGCTTAGCGGGGCTATTCATACTTCCAATATTGAACGTGGTGTCGAAATGGCGAAGAAGATTCACACCGGTATGATTCACGTCAACGACATTACGATCAATGACGAGCCGATTGTAGCTTTTGGCGGAGAGAAGCAGTCTGGTTTGGGCCGTTTGAATGGTCAATGGAGTCTGGATGAATTTACAACGTTGAAATGGATTTCAGTCAATTATGGTCAAAGAAAATTCCCGTATTAAGGTCTGGGGGATCAAGGATGAGCAATGTTAAAGAAGAGCAAGCACAGCATGAGTTGGTCGGAGCTTTCGTAAAGATAGCGCCGCTGCTGCAAAATCTTACGAATGATGATATTACAATTGGCATTTATGACACGGAGAAGCTGATCATCAACATTCCGGGCAAAACGTTCTCTCTGAATGTCAGCCCCGGCGACCCGCTAGTGGAAGGGGATATCGTGTACAACGCGATTCGGAATAACACGGCTCTGTCGGCTCTTGTTCCAAAAGAATTGTTTGGATTTCCGCTTGCTGCACGCGCCATCCCGCTGCATGACGAGCAGGGGAGAGTCATCGGTGGCGTAGGTATGGGGACTAGTCTCGAGAAAGCGAATAAATTGTTTGAGATGGCGGAAAGTTTTTCAGCTATTGTAGAACAGACAACGGCGTCCATTGAAGATATCAGACAGTCCGTGTCACATCTTACCAACAGTGTGTCGGACGTAACGCATCAAATGAAGGACGTCAGCTCCAGTGCACAGGAGATAGACAAGATTTCCTCGGTAGTCAAGCAAATTTCCGACCAGAGTAACCTGCTGGGGCTCAATGCTGCCATTGAAGCGGCAAGAGCCGGCGAAGCGGGCAGAGGCTTCTCCGTCGTTGCGGATGAGATCCGGAAGCTGGCAACGAGCTCCAAAGAAAATGTGAATCAGATTAATGAGGTTACGAACAATATTCAGGACCTCTTACTTCGCTTAAACCAGGCTTTTGCTGACATTAACAAGTTAACAGATAGCCAATCCGAAGCCATACAGGAATTTGCTGCTACGATCCAAGAGATTAGCGTGAAGTCAGAGGAATTGGCTCAGGTTGCTGAAGAGTCACTTTTTGCAAAACAGAACATGGAATAGAATAAAAGCAGCAGGGAAGAAGAAATACAGTTTTGTATTTCTTCTTTTTGGTGTTTGGCCGTATCCGTAAGGGGAAAAGAAGAAACCAGAACGGTCGATGCGTGCGCCTCTTGAGGAATATAGTCTAAACTCCCCAATCACTGTAGTTCCATCTTTCACAAATTTACTTGTATATGTAACAGTCGAATCCTAAAGATGATGTTTCTTACCGTTGAACAGTTCAGGGAAATTTCTTACTAGCTTTCATAGGTCATACAAAATACTAGTTATGAGAATCAATTTCAATTATAATGAGGTACAGTCTCAATGGATAGGCAATTTTTTAGTAGCAGGAAGTGATGGGTATGAATTGGGATGAACATCTGTTGCTGTGGAACGAAGCTAATGTCAAGCTGCTCGACATTAGACATCAGTCGTTGGCACAAGGAGACGAGCTTCGCAGTTACAAGCTTCCATCCAATGCTTTTCTGTGGGTGACATACGGACGCGGGCGGGTGATGCTGGACGGAGTTGGTTATGCCATCGATGGCTTTCATTTGCTTCACGGCGGCAAAGGCATGAATCTGGATATTATCTCCTCAGGGGATCGCCTCGAATATGATCTTATTATGTACAAGGCGCTGTTAGCTGTCCCGGGCAACCGCTACGTGGACCGCTTGTTAAAACGCAGCAATCCTTTCCAAATTCAATATGGATTCACGCCTCATGCTCCGCTTGCCCTCCATTCAAAATTCGAGATCATGGAACAAAGCTGGCGCAAGCTTACGCTGTTGGACAAGCTGTATGCAAAAGCTGTTCTTTATCGATTTGTACATGAATGCCTTGGTCAGATGGCAAGGCAGGAGCTAGGGGTGAAACGAGTTGACCTTGTGTCCCGAGCTACACATTACATAGAGACTAGCTATTCGGAAGCCATTACGGTTCAGGGTCTGGCCGAGCTGTTCGGATGCAGCTCCAGTTATTTGTCCCGTTTATTCAAAAAGCAGCTAGGAATAACGCCTAATGAATATTTGATCCAAGTTCGTATCGGGCATGCCAGCAGGCTGTTGACAGAAACGAAGGCATCTCTGCAAGAAATTTCATCGAGCATAGGATATTTGGACGTCTACTATTTCAGCCGCGTGTTCAAAAAACAAACCGGTGTACCGCCGCTGCGCTATAGATCACTGGCAGCACAGAAACCGGTTCAGAAAAATCCATTCAATAGTTCAGAACAAGCTATTGTCCCTCGCAAAGCTCACAGCTATAATGATAATTATTCTCATTATGAAAAAGAGGGAGATTTAACGATGTACAAAGATTTGAAGCTGTCAGCAGGCGCAGTGATGCTGCTCTGCATGACTTTGTTATTCAGTGGTTGCGGGGCTTCAACAGGTTTCAATGATTCATCCGTTGCAGTTGGCTCTCCAGCAACTGCCGCACAGGAGCAACAGCATACAAAGAAGGTTAATCATATGATGGGAGAAAGCGAAATTCCAGTCAACCCGCAGCGCATAGCCGTGAACGGGCTGGAAGACATTATGCTTGCGCTTGATGCTCCGATGGTTCATGCCCAATCCATGAAGGGACAATACTTGTATGAAACACTGCAAGCAAAAAAAGTTCCGTCCGTCTACACGCCAGGCAGTTTGAATTTTGAGTCCATTCTCAATTCTAAACCTGATTTGATTATTGCCAATCTTTTGGCCTCGGATACAGAGTCATATAAACAGCTAAGCAAAATTGCCCCGACTATCGTCTATGATCGCAGCGACTGGAAGGCGTCCATAGCTGCGATCGGCAAAGCACTTGACCTCGAAGAGAAAGCTCAGTCTGTCATTCAAGACTACGAGGAAAAGTTGCTTAAGGCTAAAGAGGCTATTGTTGCAAAAATAGGGGCTGATCGAACGCTAGCTTTTATCCGGCCATCGCAGCATGATGTTCAACTATTTTTTCCGGCTTTCTCCTATACGAGCATCGCTTACAAAGATTTAGGTTTGACACTTGAACCGATGTTGGCAAGTTTGCAGGATAAAGAGGAAGAAGGAGCTTGGGGGATAGAAGCATCGCTTGAGACACTGCCTGATTTGACCGCGGACTATTTATTTGTCACGGTAGGCGGCTCGTTTGATTCTGAGGTTGAAGCGCAGGCTGCTTTAAAGGAAATGAATGCAGTGGAAGAGCTGAATGCATGGAAGTCAATTCCTGCGGTTAAGCAAGGACATGTGTACAAGATGTCATCCAGACATTGGATGCTGAACGGACCTACAGCAGACAGTATGAAAATCGACGATGTACTCGCTGCCTTTGATTTACAATAATTCATAGTATTATGGGGAGGCAATTGGTTACAGGCTATACGAAAAAATGCTCCCATCCCACTGCCCACTACTTGATGCAAGCTTGCAGCGATCCAACTTCAATAATGTCTTCATCTGCAGATTTTTATGTTATTGAAGAAGGTTTTATAAAGACCTGCCAAGCGTTAACTATGATCAGGAAACTTCGGTCACAGTTAACGCTTCTTTTTGCGCTGATTATAAGTCTTATTCATTTTCTTAAATCAATTGTTGCCGTTTGAAATGAATTTTTGATGAAACGTTTCATTATTTTTATTGACAGATGAAAAGGATGAAATTATAATCAATTTATTCTGAAGTACAATAATTCAAATGAAATAATGATAAAACGTTTCATTAAACTATGAATAACAGGAGAACAAATGGAAGAGAGCTCAAAAATAACGATTAAATCGATCGCCAGGGAAGCAGGCGTGTCGATCGGTACAGTCTCCAATGTGCTCAATGGAACAGGCCGTGTAGCGGAAGATACGATTCTTAAAGTGAAAAAGGTAGCCGAGGCACTGAAGTATACGCCCAACAGTTCAGCAAGAAATTTGCGGGCCCAAAAGTCGCATCTTATTGCTCTGATTGTACCTTTTCTTGAGAAATCCACCATTCATGATTCCCCGTTTTATTGGGAACTGGCAACCAGCATCGAGGCGGGGGCGAGGGATCATAATTTGCATGTCTTGCTTACCGGACTTGATAAAGATCAGGATGTCTCCTTTGTGCGTGACCGCAATCTGGACGGTGTGATTGTAATCGGTACCAGTGATGAATCTCCGCTCGTTGCCCAGCTCAAAGGTTATGGCGTGCCCTTCGTTGTGCTGGACAGCTACTTGTCCGACCCCGAGGTCTTTCAAGTGCATCTGGATGACAGGATGGGCGGTTATGTCGGTGCCAAGCACCTCATTGATTTAGGACACCGGAGAATTGCGTTCATTACAGATTTGCTGCTGGACCGTGGGTTAAATTATAAACGGTGGCTGGGCTATAAGACAGCATTGGAAGAGCATCAGATTGAGTACGATCCGAATTTGATTATCGAAAGCGGCCTGACCTTCGACGGAGGTTATCATGCTGCCCAGCAGATTTTTCAAAAAGACGGGGACGTAACGGCAGTGTTTGTCCTGTCTGACGTAACAGCTATCGGATTAATTAAAGGATTAACTGAACTGGGGTACTCCGTCCCGGGTACAATTTCGGTATTGGGATTTGACGATATCCGTTATACGGAATATTCTTCTCCCCCTTTGACAACGATCAACCAGAATATTATTGATAAAGGCCAACGGGCCGTACGTCTGCTCCTGGATCAAATCGAAGGCGTGCCCCCAATTCAGAAAAATATCGTGCTTCCCATCACGTTAAAGGTAAGACAGAGCACGGCAAGAAACCTGTAAGAGCAACACATTGGACCGGGCCAAACAAGAAGGGAGGTGTACCCTATTTTCTGTGCTTTATATAAGCGCATATTCCTGCTTTGTCTTTCAATCCTCATAATACTTGCGACAGGATGTGAATCCCAATTGATTATGGACCAAAGCGATCAAAGTTATATCCGATTTAAAAACAAATTCTACGAGATCAGCTTTTCAAAAGTTACTGGTGAAATCGCATACATAATAGATAACACGACAAAACAACAAATCTCTTTGGGAAATAAGGAGGGGAAACTATGGGAGGCCACTCTATCCGATGGAGAGACACGAAGCAGTCATACATATGTAGGCGCTTTCAGTTATGAGTTCGACAAAAACGATTCAAAACTGACCTTTCAATATGACGGTGAGTTGTCTGTAACAGTGGTGGTCGAGCTGACCGGGGGACATGAACTTTTGATGCAGGCTTCTGTTCATAACGGGTCGGATAAAGTGCTGGAGAAGTTCAGCTTCCCGCATGAGCTGACTGTCGATGCAGAAGCAGTTGAGGATGGTCTGGTTCCGATGCTGCCTGGCGCGCTTCTCACAAGGGGATTTTTCGACGCCAAACGGACGTTCAGCGCACTGTACCCCGGTGTAATGTTCGCAGATTATATGGGGTTACGCACGGCGCATGGCAATTTATCCGTTTATGGTATCCGGGGGGATACTGTACAGCCTGTAAACATCGGTTTCCGTCTCGAGGGGGATAGCGATTCGGATAAAGCCCGGATCATCCGGGAGTTTCGGACATATGGGAAGGAAGAGTGGATTTCTCCCCGAATTGCAATCCGCGTCGGGCAGGATTACGGGGACACGATTGCAGGCTACCGGTCAGATAATAGATTTGACAAGTTTGAGAATCTGGCGGCTAAACTGGGGGAGAAGAGCGAAGCCTACTTCAATTCTGCGATGTATAAGCTCGATCTGGAGCGGTTAGGGCTTTCATTCAACGAGTTGAAGACAGAGGTCGTGGACCAAATTCAAATTCCCGGGATGATCCACCCGGTTGCCTTCCAGCAGCAAGGGCATGATCAAAGCTATCCGGACTTTGTTCCTCCGGATGCGAGATGGGGTACAGTGGATGACTTCAGAAAATTTACAACGTATGCCCAGGAGCGCGGAAACCTGGTCGTACCGTATACGAACTTCTCCTGGTGGGACGGGGAATCCCGTTACATGGCCGGTTTGTCACCGGAAGCCCTTCAGCAAGCGACGGTGAAAGGGGCGGACGGCTTGCCGGCAATGGAGCAATATGGACCGCACCAGGGTTACGTTGTCAATCCGCATGATGAATATGTGAAACAGACGATTTCAGAACAGCACGGCCTGCTTATGAAGGAAATCGGGATGGATGGCATATTCGAGGATCAATGGGGGGCGCGGACGGCACCGATGGACTACCATTTCGCACAGGCTCCAACGAGCGGATATGATCCGTCGACAGCTTACTTTGAAGGCGTTCTGGACCATGCGCGCAGACACAAAGATAACCTGCTGATGACAGAGGTCGGCATCGATATGCTGGCGGAGCATGAAGTCGGATTTATGGGCACTAATTATTTGTGGGATATAGCCGGCTACCGCAAGGAGACAGCAGACTTTACACAATACTATCCGATGATCGGAATGCTTGCCCGTGACAAAGTATTGCTGTATCAGCATGATCTGGCTGCGGATACATGGACGGATGACAAGGAGATGTTCCGCTGGAATCTGGCCCAGGGCTATCAATTTAGTGGTGAAATTGCCAGTCCCTCCAGTCTGGAATTCGATTCATGGCTTCAATTAATCGGTGTTTTCCAAAAATATGCGTTGTCCCGTTATGCGGATGAGTTGGTGACAGGCTTTGAGCGGGTGGCTCCGGATATCACACAAACAAAGTTTGAAACCTTCCAGGTCGTAGCGAATTGGAACGAGGAAGATGCTTACCCATGGGAAGAGCATGTCATCTCCAAGGGAGGGGCGGCTCTTGCATCAGCGGATGGCACGGTTACAGGCGGGGTGTTTGACGCCTACAACGGTGTGCCACTCGACACCGGAGAGCATTACTTGTTGGAAGTCCGGTCTCAGGATGAGGTAAAGGTATTCCAGCCTGTAGGATGGGCAACATCACTATCGGTCAAGCTTCCGAAGTCATGGAACAGTGGCAGCGTAATTTCTTACACCTGCGACGGTGAACAGATTGGGAAAGTAGAGTCGCATTCCGACGGTGACATGATTACATTCAAGTACAAATCCCTACATGAGCAAACCAAGGTAGGATATTATACTATCGTCAAGGAACATTGATCAATAGAGGTTGACGTGATCTTAATGGATTGCCCCGGTTCTCTTTTGCCGGGCAATTCATTCAGATAAAAACAAAGATAAAAGGGAGGCAATTTCAGTGAACAAGGCAAAAATGTTTTTGAGCCTGGGGTTAGTGCTCGCGCTTGTATTTGTTGCAGCGTGCAGCGGAGGTTCCAAGCCGGAGGCGACGCCACCGCAGGCAGCAGAATCAACGACAGAACCAGAGTCTGTTCCGGCGGGTGAAGAGACACCTGCTTTTGATCTGGGTGGGGATAAAATCAAAATGGCAATGTGGTGGGATGGTGCTCCGGCAGCAGGAACAGAGCTTGGAGACCGCAATGTAGCCAAACATGATGAAGTGAAAAAGAAATTTAATGCGGACATCGAGTATATCACCATCCCATGGGGAGAGCTGGAGGAGAGATTGACCTCAACTGTTATGGCGGGCGAGCCGTTTGCAGATATGGTTCGTCTTGACCTCAAGTGGATTCCGGGACTTGCTGCCGGCGGCTACTTAACACCACTCGATGATTTTACAGATGTGGGCAAGGAATCTCTGCTTCCGGAATCGGTCAAGCAGGTCGGCAAGTTTAACGGATTGCAGTACGGCTTTGTCGATTCCTTTAACCCGAGCAGCGGTCTGGTATACAACAAGCGCATGTTTGCTGAAGCCGGCTTGCCTGATCCTTATGAATTGCAAGAGAGGGACGAATGGACCTGGGAGGCATTGCTGAATGCGGCGAAGGCGCTCACCAAGGACACCAATGGCGACGGTAAAATCGACCAGTACGGTCTTAGCTTTGACCAGGCGGTTTTAGCCGAGCATCTGATTCTTTCCAATAACGGACGAATCGTCGATCCGGAGAACGGTAAAATTGCTTTCGATTCTGCCGAATCGATGGAAGCGCTTCAATTCATGAATGATTTGTACAATGTGCATAAAGTAGTCAAGGCGAACGAAGGCAACAATTGGCTCGACCCGAAAAACTTCTTTACACAAGGCCATGTCGCAATGACCCAGGCTGGAGTATGGGAAGGCGAAGAGCGTATGAAGACGATGACGGATGATTGGGGATATGTCTTCTTCCCGAAAGGCCCGAAAGCGGCAGACTTTGTTGTGCCGGTAACGATTGCCGATATGTACTTCATTCCAAAAGGCGCGCCCCACGCCAAAGAAAGCTTTGAAATGTGGAAGGAGCTTGTTCTGTGGGATACGCAGGAAGAGAGCTATCAAGACTTCCTGGAGGCCAACCTGCCGGATGAAAGCTCGATCAACACAGCGAAACGAATGATGGACAAAGGAGTTTTTGAAGGCTGGAGAGGCTATCGCTTCGAGGGCGAATTCATTGATGCGGTGGTCAATATTACCAGTGGAAAAGAGCCTCCGGCAACTGCTGTAGAACGAATCAAGCAAGTGGCACAAAACAAGATGAACGAAATACTGAAGAAGTAATCAAACAGTGAATGCAAGAGCCCTGCTGAATTGATTTCACTTATGCGGTTATCAATGGAATGGGCTCTTGTTTTTCCTGATTACGTATCATGAGGAGCGTTGCAATCGGATGAGAAATCTGCTGAATCGACACAGTCGTCATCTTGGTGTCGTCCTCCTGTTCATATCGGTGTTGACGCTTTCTGTCGGCCCGGTCATCAGCCATGAGTTATTTGCGCAGGGAGCAAGCCAAACGGCCAGGCAGGCTGAGGAGATCGTCTCCTTCCGCAAGGACGGATATGATCATTACATGCGTACATACGAAAATCATCCAAGACCGCAAGAGCGAATCGTCATAGAGGCGGATTCATACGTGCATGCGGAAGGAATGACGGTACAAACGCTGCCTGAATTTGAAGGAGCCGCATCTCCATCGATTCTGACGGAGGAGACAGGTTCTGTCAGTTGGGAGGTAGATGTCCCAAAGGCCGGGTTGTATAACATTCGTCTGAGATACTTCCCGATTTCCGGGAAGAGCTCAGCCATTGAGCGGGAGCTGTTAATCGACGGCAAGTCCCCATTTGAGGGTGCACGTACGCTTACTTTCTCCCGGGTCTGGGCCAATGCGCGGGAGAAGATTGTACAGGACAATCGCGGAAATGATCTCCGGCCCGGCCAGGTAGAGAAGCCGATCTGGATAGAAGCGACATTCAGGGACCACCAGGGCTATTACAGTGAGCCGTACCGTTTCTATTTGGATGAGGGACGGCATACCCTTTCGCTGGTATCTTCAAGAGAACCGATGGTAATCAATCAACTGGTACTGTTCCAGGAAGAAGAGATTCTGTCCTACGAGCAAGTATATCAAGTCTATGAGAACCAGGGCTATCAGCCAGCGAAGGATGTACTGCTTAAAATTCAAGGAGAAAATGCCGTCATCAAGTCTGATCCGACACTATATCCGCTCAATAATCGCAGCAGTCCCTCAGTCGAGCCTTATGATGTATCCAAGATTCGGATGAACACCATTGGCGGCTTCAACTGGCGTATGCCATCCCAATGGCTGGCATGGGAAGTGGAGGTTGAGGAAGACGGTTTGTATGAGCTTGGCCTGAAATATAAGCAAAATTTTCTTCGGGGCCTCTACTCATCCAGGAAATTGTACATCGACGGCAAGGTGCCGTTTGCTGAAGTTGAGGCGATTCCATTTGAATACAACGATTTGTTTCAAATGAAATCGCTTGGGACAAAAAAACAGCCATTCTTATTCTATCTATCAAAGGGCAAGCATGAAATCAAGCTGGAGGTTACGCTCGGCTCATTATCTCCCTTGCTGCGCCAGGTGGAGTCCAGCGTCCTGGAGCTGAATTATATTTACCGGAAAATTCTCATGGTCACAGGACCCATGCCCGACCGGCTTCGTGATTACAATCTCGACAAGCAAATTCCGGATATGATCGATGTATTCACCCGGCAGAGCGAGCAGCTTGCAGAGGTTGCAGCTACGCTGAAAGAGCTGACTGGCGAGAGCAGTGACCGGGTAGCGATCTTGAACACGATGGTTCATCAGCTTAACGGGATGGTGAAAAATCCGGAATCGGTACCCCGTCGACTGGACACATTCAAGGTAAATGTCGGCGGACTCGGCACATGGATTTTGCAAACGAGAGAACAACCGCTGGAGATTGATTATCTCGTTGTCTCTTCCCCGGACCGCAAGCTGCCAAAGGCGGAAGCGCCTTTATTTCAGCGGATGATGCACGAGGTGTCGGCGTTCTTCCACTCCTTCACGGAGGATTACGACAGCATCGGCAACGTAGCTGACAGCGGACAAGCGGTAGAAGTGTGGATTGGAGCCGGCCGGGACCAGGCCCAGGTTTTGAAGGCCATGATTGATGATACGTTTACACCGCAGACCGGCATTGATATTAACTTGAAGCTGGTCAATATGGGCGTGTTACTGCCGGCGACTCTGTCGGGGCAAGGGCCTGATGTTGCGATGCAAATCGGCAATGATCTCCCGGTCAACTATGCGAGCCGGAAGGCCGTGCAGGATTTGACCGTATTCCCGGATTACACAGAAGTAGCAGGACGTTTCAAGGAGAGTGCGCTTATCCCTTATACCTTTCAGAATGGGGTCTATGCGCTGCCGGAGCAGCAATTGTTCAGTATGCTATTTTACCGGAAGGATATTCTGGAGGAGCTTGGGCTGAGCGTTCCGCAAACCTGGGATGATGTATACGAGATGATTCCCGTGCTGCAAAAGCACCATTTGGAGTTTGCGTTACCGCTCGCGCAGCCTGCGCAGGGTCAGGTCGCTGTTAATCTTGAGCCGAATCAGGCATTTGCGATGATGCTGTACCAGACAGACGGTGAGTTTTATTCGGATAATCACCAGTTCAGTGCTTTGAACACGGAATTGTCCATGCAAGCCTTTAAGAAGTGGACAGAGTTCTATACCAATTACAAATTTCCGCTCCAGTTCGATTTCCCGAACCGCTTCCGCACAGGCGAGATGCCGATTGGCATCGCTGATTATACATTCTACAATCATCTGTCGGTTTCGGCGCCAGAGATTAAAGGCTTGTGGGACTTCGTTCCCGTTCCCGGCATCCCTGCTGCTGACGGCTCCATTCGTCGCGATGTGGCAAGCGGAGGCAGCAGCGTGATCATGCTGGACAGCAGCAGCCAGAAGGACAAGGCCTGGGCGTTCATGAAGTGGTGGACCAGCAAGGAGGCACAGGTGCGGTTCGGCCGGGAGATGGAAGGCTTGATGGGGGCGGCTGCAAGATATCCGACGGCGAACGTAGAGGCATTGGAGCAACTGCCTTGGCCGGTGAAGGATTACATGGCTCTGAATGAGCAATGGGAATCCGTCCGGGCGATCCCCGAGGTTCCGGGTGGATATTTTACGGGCAGACATCTGGATAACGCCTTCCGGGAGGTTGTCACGAACGGTATGAATCCACGCGAAGCGCTGTATGATTATGTTCGCTATATCAATGAAGAAATTACGCTGAAACGCAAAGAATTTGGCCTGCCGGCAGAAGGGGAGGACACGGCTTCATGAAATCATCGGATGCACCTGTTGTTGCTGCAAGCCGCTCCGTTCACAAAGAACCCGGCAAGCTGGCGATCTTGTTGAACGATATGAGGCGGCAGAAGCATTCTTATATTCTGCTGGCTCCTTACTACCTGTTGTTCTGTATGTTCACAGTTATTCCGGTCATCTTGTCTCTGGTAATTAGCTTTACCTACTTCAATATGCTGGAATTTCCCCGGTGGATCGGCTGGCAAAACTACACCCGGCTGTTTTTGGAGGACGATGTTTTTCTGATCGCCTTGAAGAATACTTTGCTCTTCGTTGTCATTACCGGGCCGGTGAGCTATATCATGTGTTTTATTTTTGCCTGGCTGATCAATGATCTGTCGCCGAAAGTCAGGGCGTTTGTTACGCTGGTGTTTTATGCGCCGTCGATTTCCGGGAATATTTATTTTATTTGGCTCATTATTTTCTCCGGGGATATGTACGGCTACTTCAACGGCTTTCTGATGAAAGCAGGATTTACCGAAGAGCCTATATTATGGCTTCAAGATCCGAAGTATGTCCTGGCCATTATTATGGTTGTGCAGGTATGGCTGAGCCTCGGTACCAGTTTCCTGGCCTTCATTGCGGGCTTGCAGAATGTGGATCATACCTTGTACGAAGCGGGTGCTATCGACGGGATTAAAAACCGCTGGCAGGAGCTTTGGTATATTACTCTTCCGTCGATGAGGCCTCAGCTCATGTTTGGCGCCGTTATTCAGATTACGTCTTCATTCGCGGTAGCGGACGTCTCAATGAATCTGGCCGGCTTCCCAAGTGTGCAGTACGCTGGCCATACCATTGTAACGCATCTGATTGATTACGGCTCGATCCGTTTCGAGATGGGTTATGCATCGGCGATTGCCACAGTTCTCTTTGCCATTATGCTCGGTACCAATTTACTCACTCAAAAACTGCTGAGAAAGGTAGGTGAATAACGGCATGAGATTCGTGGCAAGACTCGCTTCCCTGCGCCTGCAAAGTAAAGTGAACCGATCGGTATGGGGAGATTTGCTGTTATTCCTGTTTCTTGCAGTGTTCGGTGCTTTCATGGCGTTGCCGCTCGTGTATTCCATCAACAACGCATTCAAACCGCTGGATGAGCTTTTCCTGTTTCCGCCGCGGTTTTTCGTAAGAAACCCGACCATGAGCAATTTTACGGATTTGTTCCATCTCTTGTCGAACTCCTGGGTTCCGTTTTTGCGGTATGCCTTTAATACGGTGTTTATTACCGCCGTTGGAACAATTGGTCATGTGCTCTTGGCATCTGCAGCGGCCTTCCCGCTGGCCAAGCATAAATTCAGGGGCAATAAGATTTTGTTCAGTGTTATCGTGCTGGCGTTAATGTTCTCGCCGCATGTAACGGCCATTCCGAACTATATGGTGATTGGACAGCTTGGCTGGATTGACACGTACTCGGCTATTATTATACCGGCGTTCGCATTTCCGTTAGGGCTGTATCTGATGAAGCAATTCATGGAGCAAATTCCGGATGCGCTGATGGAAGCAGCGAAGATTGACGGGGCAAGCGAGTACCGTATTTTTTGGACGATCGTGATGCCGCTCGTGAAGCCGGCCTGGTTGACCCTGACGATTTTACTCTTCCAGATTTTATGGGGCACGGACGGGGGAACGATGATCTACAGCGAGAAACTCAAGACGCTGAACTATGCGCTCGGCCAGATTGTGTCCGGGGGAATTGCCAGGGCCGGGGCGGGGGCGGCTGTTGCTTTGCTGCTGATGTCTGTACCGATTTTGCTGTTTGTCTTTACACAGTCCAAAATTATTCAAACCATGGCAACCTCCGGCATGAAGGAATAAAGGGAAAGGGGGAGGGACATGACCAACAAAATAGGCTTGCTCATGCTTGTCCTTTCACTGGCTATATCTGGCCTGTATACGCCAGTTTCGCATGGCGCCTCTCAGCAGGGCTATACGTATTCGTACTGGGGAGAGGCCGTGCCCGCACCGGCAGCCTACGTGCCTGGCCGGGTAATTGACGGTAACAGCCTGGGCATTGGAGCTTTTAATTCGCCAGTCGACCTGTTCGTGGATGAGAAGAATCAAATCTATGTGCTCGATTCAGGGAATCACCGGATCATCATCATGAATGCGGCCTGGGAGCCTATTCGCGTTATCGATTCATTCCAGCGCAACGGGGTGCAAGACCAATTCCGCAATCCGCAAGGAATATTCGTTACCGGGAATGGCGCTATTTATGTAGCTGATACGGATAACCGCCGAATTGTGGAGTTGCGGCAGGATGGCAGCTTCGAGCGTGAAATCGGCGCTCCCGTGTCAGATGTGCTTCGTCAAGGATTTGAATATTTCCCGATGAAGGTAGCTGTTGATAAAGCCAATCGTGTCTATGTCGTCGGCAGGGGTGTATTCGACGGGCTGATTGAATTTGATGCTGACGGGAAGTTTACGAAATTTACAGGAGCAAACCGCGTCAAAGTTGACGTTCTGGATTACTTCTGGAAAAGCCTGTCTACACGAGCGCAGCGTGATCGGTTGGAACAGTTCATTCCGGTGGAATTCAGCAACCTCGATCTGGATGACGGTGGCTTTATTTATACGACGACTTCCGAGCGGAACTCGCTCACTCCGATCAAAAGGCTGAATCCGAGCGGCATCGACATCCTGCGGAGGGAAGGCTACTATTCGCCGCAGGGCGATTTGCAGTATACCTTCGGCACCAATGGCGGAAGCTCGATTTTTATGGATATTGATGTGAATGAATACGGGATGTACAGCGCACTGGACATCAAGAACGGACGCATCTTCACTTACAGCGATGATGGGGATCTGTTGTATGTATTCGGGAAGATCGGCAAGCAGGCCGGCACATTCAAGGTCCCTGTTGCTATTGAGCGGATCGGGGATCAAATGATGGTGCTGGACCGTGATATGAATCAGATTACGGTATTCGAGCCGACGCAGTTCGGGCAAAGTGTCAATGAGGCGGTAAGGCTTTATTACGAGGGACAGGAAGAGCAGTCTGCCCGGGCCTGGGAAGAGGTTCTGCGCACCAATGCCAATTACGAGATTGCTTACATTGGCATTGGCAAAGCGCTGCTGCGCCAGGAACGAAACCAGGAAGCGATGGAATATTTCAAGCTGGGCATGAGCCGCACCTACCACTCCAAAGCCTATGAGCGTTACCGGAAAGAAGTATTGCGGGACAAGCTGGGCCTCTTTCTGACCGGCGCATCCGCACTGGTGCTGCTTGTAATGGTGTACCGTTTTGTGAAAAGAAGAAGGAAAGCGAGGCTGGATGCCTATGTCCATCGAACTCCTTAAATATCCGTTGTATGTCATTTTCCATCCGTTCAACGGATTTTGGGAACTCAAGAATGAAAATAAGGGCAAACTGGCAATCGCCTTGTCGTTGTTGTTCATGCTGGCAATCAGCAACATTATAAAACGTCAAATGGCTGGCTTTCACGTCAATTTTAACCGGCCTTCGGAACTGAATAGCCTGGATGAATTAAAATTTGTAGTTCTCCCGTTCCTCTTATGGTGTGTGGCGAACTGGTCGCTTACGACCCTTATGGACGGGGAAGGCAAATTCCGGGATATCGTCATTGCCACGGGCTATTCCCTGGTGCCGTTAGTTTTGATCTACATTCCGATTACAATTATCAGCAACTTTATTACGCTTAAGGAAGCTCCCTTTTATTATTTGTTTGAGAGCATAGCCTTGTTGTGGTTTATATATCTGCTATTTGTAGGGACCATGAACGCGCATCAATATACGGCAGGCAAGACCGTCATAACGATGCTGTTAACGCTTATTGTGATGGGGATTATTGTTTTTCTGGGCCTGCTGTTTTTCAGCCTGGTGCAGCAAATCGTCAATTTTGTCTCGACGATCTATTATGAAATTATTTTCCGCGTATAGGACAGGGGGTGTACGAAGCATGAACCGCTATAAAGTTTTGTCCGGTGTGCTTGTCATCGCCGTTCTGGCGAACCTGCTGCTGCTGGGAACAGTCTTGGGCAATGAGTATCCGGCCGCTTCAGGAACATCATTATCAGCCGGGGAGGCGGAGGCTGATAAAGCCCGGAAGGCACTTATACCCGATGTTGGGGCCGATGCCATAACCGATGCTATGGCCGATGCGGTGACCGGAATGCAACAGGTGGCCGAGAATGAATTTTTAACCTTATATTTTCAACCAGAAACGACGGAAGTGGCTGTTAAAGACAAGCGGACGCAAACGCTATGGCGGACTAATCCGGAAGACCGGGAGCAGGATGCGCTGGCCGCCGGACCGAACAAGACCAAACTCAATTCACAGCTTGCCATCGCCTATTATAACGAGGCTGGACTGGTCAAAGAATATGACAACTTCAACGATAGCATACGCAGCGGCCAATTCGAGACAGAGATCAAGGACGGTGCGGTCAAGGTGCGCTATGCACTGGGGGACATGTCCCAGGGCATTGATGTGATTCCCAAGCGGATTAGCGTCATGCGGATGAAAGAGAAAATATTAAACAAACTCCAGGACGAATCCGTTCGCAGAGACGTACTGAAGCGGTTCAAATTAATAGAGGCCGAGCAGGTCTATGAACGGCGGGATAATGCCATTCAGGAGGTACATCTGAAACGGCTGATGAACGTCTTTGCAGAGACGGGCTACACCATGGAGGAGCTGCAGGAGGATAATGCGGCGAACGGTTTTGCAGCGGACCAGACGGAAGAGAAGCCGTTGTTCCATGTCTCTGTTGAATACCGTCTGGACGGAGATAATCTGCTTGTGACTGTTCCGGGAAATGAGGTGGCGTCACCACAGTCGTATGTTCTCCAATCCCTCCGCCTGCTTGAATATTTCGGCGCGGCAAATCAGAGCAAGCAAGGCTATATGTTCGTCCCTGACGGATCGGGAGCACTAATTTACCTGAATAACGGAAAGTTGAAAGCCGATCCTTATCAGTCGTCCCTCTATGGAATGGACAATAGCCGTTACCGGAAAGAACTCCGGCAATTTGATGAATCCTCACGATTGCCTGTGTTTGGCATGAAGCAGGATGACGATGCCTTCATTGCCATTCTGGAGCAAGGCGACGCACTCGGCACAATCGAAGCGGACGTGAGCGGAAGGCGTCATGCCTACAATACGGTCTATTCCAGCTATCAATTAGCGGCGAAGGATGAACTGACACTGACTGGAAACGCGACTACGCAGACTACGCCGATCTTTCAGGCAGAGCGTTACCAGGGGGATATCCGGATCCGTTACGGTTTCTTATCCGGGGACCAGGCGGATTACTCGGGGATGGCTGCCTATTATCGCAATTATTTGGTAGAACAGCATCAATTGCAGCGATTGCCGGATGCCGGATCGATTCCCTTCTTTTTGGAGCTGGTCGGGGGCATCACCAAACAAACCTCTTTCCTAGGCATCCCATACCAGTCACTTGAGCCGCTTACGACCTTTGAACAGGCCAGACTCATTCTGGAGGAGTTGCAGGCTGGCGGGGTAGAGCAGGTAAAGCTCAGGTATACGGGGTGGTTCAATCAGGGTGTCAGCCATAAGCCTCCAAGCAGTGTCACAATCGATAAGCAATTGGGCGGGGCAGGCGGTTTTAGCGAACTGGCCGATTATACAGAGGCGCGCGGCATCGGACTGTACCCGGATGTGGCGTTTCTGAACATTTACAAGAATACGTTCACGTTCAGTCCTTCGAAGGAGGCCGCCAGATACATTAACCGGAGCCCTGCCAAGCTGTATCCCTATTCGAGAGCTACCTATGAGTGGGACAAGAAGGCCAGTCCATATTACGTATTGTCGCCCAATGCTCTGCCATCTTACGTAGAACGCTTCCTGAACAGCTTCAGTAAATATCGGACTGAGGGCATTTCATTGCGGGATATGGGCTATGAGATCAATGCGGACTATCGTGATTCCCTTGTGCTGGACAGGCAGGAAGCCAAGGACATCATTGCGGGCCAGATGGCCGTCATACATGAACAGGTGAAAGATGTGATGGTAATTGGAGGCAATGCAGCAGTGCTGCCTTATGCAGCCAGTATCTTGTATGCGCCGCTAACGTCCAGCAGATTTGCCATTGCTGATGAAAGCGTGCCATTCTATGAGATGGTAATCCATGGGTATATCGATTATGCGGGAGAGCCGCTGAATGTGATGGAAGACCAGAATGTCCGTAAAAATATGCTGAAGCTGCTGGAGACCGGAGCCAGTATTCACTATCAATGGTATTACGCTCCGTCTCATGCGGTAAAGGATACGGCATTCAACCATATGTACGCTTCCCATTACGGAGACTGGATTGGAGAAGCCAAGCAGCTTTACCAGGAGTTGAACCCGATTCTCAAGGAGCTGCGTTCACAGACGATCAAACGCCATGAGAAAATTCAAGAGGGTGTATTCGAAACCCGGTATGATGGGGGTTCATCCTTTATCGTGAACTATAACAAAGCGGCGGTGACCGTTGATGGAAAACGTATCGAAGCGGAGAACTACATCAGGAAAGGGGAAGCATAAATGATTAAAGTCCGCTTAACACAAGAGCAGAAAAAAGGCAGAATGGGCGTATTGTTTCTGGCTCCCTGGCTGATTGGCTTCCTGTTATTGTTCGCCTTGCCTATTGTGGAATCGCTCAAGTACAGTTTGAGCCAGTTGGAGCTGACGGCAGAAGGGATGTCGCTTCACTTCATTGGCCTGGAAAATTTCAAGACCGCTTTTCTTGAGCATCCTGCTTACAACCGCATCTTAACCGAGTCGATCGTTGATATGCTGGTCAACGTGCCGTTAATTATTTTCTTCAGTCTGTTCTCTGCAACGTTGCTGAACCAGAAATTCAGGTTCCGGGGCCTTGCCAGGGCAATCTTTTTCCTCCCTGTTATTTTGGCTTCAGGCGCTTTGCTGGGTGTCGAGGGCGGGGATATTATGCAAAGCGTCATGCAGTCAGCCAATAGTGAGCAAGGGGGCAATCTCTCGCTGCTTCAGAGCTTTGAACTGGAACGTATGCTGATCCAGTCGGGAGCCAATGAGTCGGTTGTCGCTTATCTGACTGATGCGGTGAACCGGATTTATGAGATTATCAGCCGGTCAGGGGTGCAAATCCTGATCTTTCTGGCAGGGCTCCAGTCGATCTCTCCGTCCTTGTATGAAGCAGCCAGAATCGAAGGCGCGACAGGGTATGAAGCCTTCTGGAAGATTACTTTCCCTGTCATCAGCCCGCTGATTCTGACGAATCTTATTTACTCGATAATCGATGCGTTCTCCAGCAATAAGATGACGCGGCTTATACAAGAGACGGCCTTCAAAACCTTCGACTTTGGACTCAGTTCGGCGATGTCGTGGATTTACTTCATGTGTATTTCGGTCATTTTGTTTATCCTGTACATGCTGATTGCAAGGAAAGTATTCTATTACGATTAACAAGGGGGAGCCAAGTGAAACCTGTAGTTCAGTTCAAGCAGCCTGCTGTCCGCAATAAATGGGCCTCCCGGGTGGTTACAGCCTTTTTGTGGAAGCTGGTACGGTTCGTACTGCTCATTGGAATTTCATATGTGATTGTGTATCCGATTTTGCTGAAGATTTCGATTGCGTTCAAGGATAAGAAGGACCTCTATAACAGTACAGTTGTATGGATTCCAAAACATTTCACGCTGGATAATTTTCGCCTCGTGCTGCAAGTGATTGATTATCCAAAGGTGCTGCTTACCTCTGTTCTCTTGTCAGGGGGGACGATGCTGCTTCAGATGATTACTTGCGCGCTTGCAGGCTATGCCTTCGCCAAGCTGAAATTCAGGGGCAGCAATATCCTGTTTATGCTCGTCATTTTTACTATTCTGGTGCCGCCGCAGACGATAATGGTTCCGACCTATGCGTTGTATAAGAACTTCGATATTTTCGGTATTTATGAGCTGATTACGGGACGTCCGGGTGTGAATCTGATTGGCACATATTGGCCCTTCGTTTTGTCATCGGCACTGGCAATGGGCTTAAAGACCGGGCTGTTCATCTATATTTTCAGACAGTTTTTCCGGGGAATTCCCAAAGAAATCGAAGAGGCAGCCTATATCGACGGCGCCAGCATACTGACCACTTTCTTTCGTGTCATGCTGCCTAATGCGGTTCCCGCCATTGTGACGGTGATGCTTTTCGCATTTGTATGGCAATGGAATGATACGTATTTCACGACGTTAGTACTCATTAATCCGGATCTGATGGCTGTAAAAGTATCCACAGTTGCGGGCCAGATTGCGTCGTACCTGGCCTCGGAAGCAGGCATTGCCACGAGTACAGGGAACGTAGACCCGTTTTATTTATCCATGCTGTCTAATACATTGATTTTGATGGCAATCCTGCCCCTGATCATCATGTATTTCTTTGCACAACGCTATTTTGTTGAGAGTGTGGAACGGACGGGGATCGTAGGCTAGGAATGCTAAAATAAGCCTGTGGCAGCTTGTCCTTAAGGGCGGATGTCATAGGCTTTTTTGTGTTTATGTGGTGATCTAGTACTTGGCGTATTGGCGGATTAGAATATGCTATCGTCCTTCATGCAATAAACAACACGTTCCTTTTTCTTATCACAGTAGTCATTAATTAACTACTAAACAATAATTGATTAGTAATCGTTTGCGCAAGAAAGACTTTGGGGGTTATAGCTATACAGGCAGACTCTTTCGGATTCTGAGAAAACATAAAAACCCGCGAAACACCTTGATTTTACAAGGCTTTTCGCGGGTTTTAGGTGCGACTCCATTTAATGGTCTTGATTTTCTTTCCCGATGTATTATCCATCTGTACCTTATGATAAGCTATTTACATTCAGGGCATTAACGGTTTGGTTTGACATCATCTTCGGGTACTAAAGAATGCTGGCATCGTAAGCGTACATAAGGAGGGAACTAAAAACTATTATCGACTAAATGCTAAACACGCAATGCTGAATTTACGCAGTTTGATTGACCAGGTCTTGCTGCTATGTGAATAAACGATTCATCATGTAAAGGAGCATAAACATGAGTCATTTCATTGAAGCTGTCAATGGGTTGAAATTCCTCAATTGGGATTTGGAGTCTACAAAATCAAGCGAGATAGCAGTTTTGAAAAAACCATTAACGAGGCGATTTATGCAGGATATCGCCATTTTGATACAGCTCGCATTTACGGCAGTGAAGAAGCATTGGGCCAGGTTATCAGTAATAGCGGTATAGCCAGAAAAGAGTTTTTTCTAACCTCCAAAGTGTGGACAACGGATTTGGGGTATGAACAAACTCTGCGGGCTTTTGAAAAGAGTTGTAAAAAGCTGAATACGACATATCTTGATATGTTTCTCATTCATTTCGCCGGCCCCCATTTTGTTGAGTCTTGGAAGGCTTTAGAGAAATTATATATCATCAAAAGACGGTTGGACAAGTTGTGTTACGGTGGCATTTAAATCGTCATACAATCATCATTCCGAAGTCTTCGAATCCTCAACGTATAAGGGGAAATATGGATGTGTTTGATTTCAATTTGAGTAATGAGGAAATGCAGCAAATTGCTAAATTAGATACAGGAAAAAGATATTCTGTAGACCCAAAAGGAATCCAGGTCAACCCGATTTATGTAAGTCTGGCAAAGCTGTTTTTAAAATAGGATGCACGATCGTTGTGAAAACGAAAGTTCTGAACACCGCGCATGAGCTGTGACCCGTAAGATGGACATCTTTTCAAAGTGTCCATCTTACGGGTTTTTATGTCAACAATGAATCTAATTCATAGTTGTCCAGGCAAATCCAATCATACCTGGGCATTTTGGCTATGACTCTTTATTCAAAGCAATGCTTGTGCCTGACGCAACGTCATGCACTATACTGATGTTAGAAAGGGGCTGAGAAAGAGAAGTGAAAAAATATTTAGGAGGAGCACACTGGGTTTTGACAACAACAGCAATCAGCCAATTCACGCTGTACAAGCCTTCTCAGAGGTCAATGAGAAACTTGACTTGATACTAAAATGCTTTAAAAGAAAATAGAGGTGATTTTTAATGGCAAATCAAACTGGGCGAGGGACGGTGGCTGTGCCGGAAGAGGTACCCTACCATCGCGTACTCATAAGCGACAAACGTCGCATAGCACGTGGTATTTTCGCTATTTTGCTCCTCATCGGCGGGATGTTCTTTTTTATCTATACGATCACTTTTATTTCAAGCATAATTGACGCCCAAGTCTTTGGGCGGGTTAGTCCGTTAGCTGGGGGTACGGAATACACACCGGTTTTCGCGGCTGGGATCTTTCTTTCGGCTGCTATGCTCATCCCGTGGAGCATGTTGTTACTGCGCTGGCTCTATGGCGTGAAAGGATCTATACTGCACTCGGTGCGCTCATCCTTCCGTCCAGCCGTTTTCGGCCGTGCGGTGTTGCTTATTGTTCCGATCTGGACGGTCTGCATGGTCATCTTCCACATGCTCGAGCCATACACCACTACGGAATGGCATGTCAATGATCTGCTTGCTGTCTTCGCAATTTCTGTGTTGCTGGCGCCGCTTCAAAGCGCAGGGGAGGAATATGCCTTTCGGGGATTTATATTCCAGGTTGCCTCCAGTTGGGTCCGAAGTCCAAGGGCGTCGCTTATCGTCGGAATCGCTGTCTCGAGTGTGGTGTGCGCCATTATTCACTTATCGACCGACCCGTGGTTCAACCTGTATTACATGGTTCTCGGCATTACCTTTACGTTGATAACCTGGCGTACGGGTGGCCTAGAGTACTCAATTGTTTTACATGCCGTTAATAACACGCTTTACTTCGTTATCGTGTTGTTGCTAAACGTCGATTTGTTGGGTGCCGCCGACCGATCGGTTGGAGCGGGAACGCCGCTATATCTTCTGCAATGTGCCGCGGTTATCCTCATCACTGCAATTGTATGGTTCACCACTCGCCGAACCGGACCAGAGCTGACTCCTCGGAAAAAGAACTTCGAGTAATTAGCGATACTTTAAAAATAGCTCTTACAGGAAGTTTTGCTGGTTGAGGTTTGGGGAATTAGGACTTCAGTTGCTTCCTTATCAAGGCTCGATATCTTTCGCTCCGTTCTTTTGTTAATGAAATATTTCTGTAATCCTAATGGATATAAAAACCCGCAAAAACCTTAATTTTATAAGGCCTTTTGCGGGTTTTAAATTTTTAGTTTCCATTTGATGAAGTATGGCGAAGCAAAAACGCTAAATTCTGTTTTACGTCCAGCAGGGGTGTCATCTCAAGGGTGAAAGCCCCGAACGAGGGCTGGCGAACGCCTGCCGCTAGCCAAGTACAATGGTGTCCATCGTGAGGTGGGATCTGGAGGCAAATACACTGCTTCCCCTCCTTCGGCCACAATAATTTTAGCTGTTTTAGATACCTTTATATTTTGATCAGTAAAATTTAAGTAAATATTCACTTAAATTTTCTATATACATGTTTTTTTTCACGGAAAAATTTTGGGTAAATCTAATTTTATCTCTATAATACTATAAAAAAAGGTATTTTTTAAATATATTATTTATTTTTAGGATGAAATAGTGTACGATTGAATGGTAATTATTCACTGAAAAAGAAAGGGGTGAATTAGGTTGACAATACTATATGATAAAGAAACCTCACATTGGCTTGCTATAGGCAAAAAACTTGTTGTATGGCCTATCCATTCGTGAGAACGGCACATTGCATCCTCTCTACTATGAGCTTTGTCTGAGAGCGCTTCCGGAGGGGCATTAGACTTGTAGTTAACGCAATAGTTATAATTGTTAGCCTTGATATTGTCTAAATCACCACAGCTTGAGACTTATAGCTTATTTTCTCCAATGACCGCATGCCACCAATTGCAGTCAGGCATAAGGTTGACAGCAACAAGGGGAACTGCATAACGATTGAAATAAAATTTTATTAGAGGAAAGGTGATGCGGTTGAAATCAGGAAGGTCGGCTGTTATTACGATTACTATTGCTCTTGCCTTTATTATCGGAATATCTATGTTGATATACCGCATTTCGTCTCCGCAGGCCGAGCAACTGCTTCAACCGGGGTTAATTATTAACAATGCAGAATTGGAGGAAAATATTTTGTTGAATAAAACTGTAGTGGAATATTCCTTTGAAGGTGATGATCTGCGCAATACACTAAAAGGTCCTCATACCGAAGTTGCTGATTGCCATCAATGTACCAACGGGAAACAGGTAGTTGGCCTTTTTGAAGGGGGATCTGTCCAGTTCAATCATGTTGAGGTTCCTGAAGCGGGTAAATATATAATGACGGTCTATTATACATCTGGTGATTCCCGTTCTATTTTCTTAGAAGTCAATGGAAGCGCTCAACCGGAGAAGTACGATTTTCCCGAGGTCGGGAAGAATGATTGGGATAGTGTGGGAGCGTATGAACTTGAGGTTGAATTAAATAGTGGCAATAATGTTCTTATATTCTCTGATGGAGATGGGTATGCACCGAACCTAGATAAAATCATCATTAAAAAAGCACCTGCAAACTCCAATGAAGAGCAGGACCCGGATTTTGCTTGGGGAGACTCAGGCAATATCGGTGAGGTAACCTCGACGTCGCACTATGGAGCGATTCGCGTTACGCAGCATCATGAGGGCATTACAATTGAGAGTGGGGTTTACCAGATTATCTATAATACGAAGAACGGACTATCCGCCTATTCTTGGGGTGGCAAAATGATTGCCAAGGGCGTCTATAGTAGCTTTAAACTGAATGACGAGATTCTCAACAGCAACAAATATGATACCCATCAGCTTTTAGACGAGCAGATCCAAGCAATTGAGGATGGTCATGGCAAGGGCATCAAGCTGGTTATTCGAAGTGAGAAGCAGGGGCTGCCGGTGCTGGACCAAATCTATCATGTCTATGAGAACAGCCTCTACTTCCTTAAGTCCGAGGAAGTGAGCGGCAGCAGCGAACTCAGCACGAACTATATGGCGCCGATTGTGCTGAAGACAGCAGGAGGGGTCGATCTCGGCCAATACACGGATAATAGGGTTCTAGTTGTACCGTTTGATAATGACGCTTTCACGCGTTATTTGTCCAAAACGATGAATACGCACTTGAACACGAAAAATTATATCAGCTCTGAAGTAACCGCTATCTTTGACAATGACAGCCGGAACGGATTAATTATTGGATCGATTACACATGACACTTGGAAAACGGGAATTCATTGGGGTGGTTCGGACAATCGCCTCAATGAGTTGAAGGTATATGGAGGCTTTACTTCGCCTACCGTTACCTATGATCGTATGGAGCATGGTGCCATCTCGGGAACGACGCTCAAATCGCCGCAAATCTTCGTCGGACAATACAGTGGTTACCGCGATGGATTGGAGGCGTATGGCCGTGCCAATGCCGTTGTCGCTCCACCACTTGCCTTCGGACCGACTATTCCACAAGGTGTTCCAGTCGGCTGGAACAGCTGGGGGGCATATGCCGAGCATCTGACCTATAAGAATATGATAGATGTATCCAATTACTTCCACGATCATTTGCAGCACACTTCGTTTAATAATGATGGTGTGCTATATATCAACATGGATTCCTTCTGGGATAACTTGACGGATGAACAGCTTGCTGACGTGACGGAGACCATTCATAGGAACGGACAGAAGGCGGGGTCATATTATACACCATTCGCCTATTGGGGTAAAAATATGCTGCAGAAGGTTGAGGGAACGGACGGGAAGTATACGTACGGAGATATTGTCCTCAAAGACAAAGAAGGTAAAATTGTGCCCCATACGATGGGCACACCACTTGATCCAACCCATCCGGGTACAAAAATGAAGATCGCATATAATATGGATCGTTTCAAACAGAGAGGCTATGAATTTCTCAAGTTCGACTTCGTCACACATGCGTCGATGGAAGGAGACTACTATGATAAGAGCATTACAACAGGAATTCAGGCATACAATCACGGGATGTCGTACCTGCTGGAGCAAATTGGTGACACCATGTTTGTAAGCTCCTCTATTGCACCGATTTTCCCGAGTCAATATGCGCACAGCCGCAGAATTTCCTGTGACATTGACAGTTCGATTGGCAATACAGAATACCAGCTTAACAGCTTAACTTATGGCTGGTGGCAGAACGGAACGATCTATCATTATACCGATCCGGACTATATGACGCTGATTAATGGTGAAACCTTCGAAGGATCACAGACACGCGTTAATTCTCTTGTTATCTCTGGTACCCTCTACTTGGGATCAGATGATGTGAATGATAAGAAAGCGCAAAAGCTCATGCAGGAGCTCATGACCAACCCGCGTATTAATGAGTTGGCGATGAAAGGAAAAGCATTCCGCTCCGTTGAGGGCAACACGGATACGGCATCATCGGATATATTCGTGATGGAGGATAAAGGAAGCTATTACCTGGCAGTGTTCAACTTCAGCAAGGATTCGGCCGAAAAGACGGTTGATCTCGCCCGTGCTGGTATTCCAGCCAATGCAAGCATCATCGATCTGTGGACGAATAAGCCTATTGAGTCGCAGGAAGGCAAACTTAAGCTGTCGCTTACCGCTAGACAGTCGGTTTTGTACAAGTTCACACCTTAGTAAGACGGGATGTTATTTTTTCTGAAACAGATTTATCGATTTATTTTGTAATCGAACAGCAAGAGCCTCCTATCCCAAATAATAGGGAAAAGGAGGCTCTTGCTGTTGTGAGGCCGAGTATTCATTCTATGTATGAAGCGGCTTCCTGTCGTATGAAGTTCATCGTGATGGAGACATGATTCGCAGTGGTGATAGCAAACCGGGCGCGTATAAGATGAATCCCGTTTATATGACGAGGCTGGCTGTATGCCTAGAGAAAGAGTTCTCTTCGAAAAGGGAGCACCCCTTTAAATTATATACGATTTTTATAGGATTATATTCGATATTGGTGGAAAAGGGCAATCATTTATTCTATCCTGATAGTATCAACTGTGAATCGTACTTCTATAGCGAGCGGATGAGTTTGGCGGCAGATCACTTTTGTAATGACCTTTTGTTAGATGAGATTATTGTACGGTGCAAGGTTTTTGCAATTGTATGCGTTCTCTTTTGCAATGAGCATCTCTATATATTGTTTGGGGTGGAACGCTGGGGGAGATTCCAATTTTGAAAGGGAGAATGATCTATGAATATTCAAGAACGAATGGCAAGCTGTCAACTATTTACGGACCATGATGCTAATTATCCTGAGGAAGCCGCAGCTTTAGCACGTGCACGTCAACGTGGCAAGGCGCTTTGTTATGAGATCAATCGCTTGCATCCAAATGATCTGGAAGGACGCAAGACTTTAATGAGTCAGCTCTTTGGGGGTATGGGCGATAATGTATGGATGGAGCCTCCAATTCGTATGGCTTATGGTTCGAATACAACTATAGGCAACAATGTGTATATCAACTTTAATTTAACTGTTGTAGACGATTATAAAGTTGCCATTGGCAACGATGTGATGTTTGGCCCAAACGTAACGATCGCTGTGACTGGTCATCCCGTACACCCGGAAAAGCGCAAAGAAGGTGGAATGTTTGCTCTGCCTGTAGTCATCGGGGATGGGGCTTGGATTGGCAGTGGAGCTATTATTCTTCCTGGAGTCACAATCGGAAAGGGAAGTGTGATCGGAGCAGGGAGTGTGGTAACCAAGGATGTTCCAGCCAATGTAATAGCTGTCGGTAATCCATGCAAGGTTCTCCGTGAGATTACGGAAAACGACAGGGTGTATTATTACAAAAACATGCGCTTTGATCAGGTAGAGTGGTAACTCACTTGGTGATTACACTATCAGAATGAGGGTTCGTTCAGTTTCGTAAATACGATTATTTGCCAGCCCATTGGCGGTCATCATGGGGAAAGCCCGACGATCGCAACATCCACTACTACAACCATCACAGGCAGCAATGGAGGCTAAAAAAGATGATTCCTGTTCAGTGTTCAGAACAGGAATCATCTTTTATTGACATCCTAATTTTTTTTAGTGTCCTTGATCTGGGAAGGCCAGTTAAGGAGCTTCTTTTGTTTATTAGAGAGTCTGATAAATCACCATCAGTGGTGTTGAAGAAGAACCACCCGTGGAATGCGTAATCGTTCGCGTCATCGGAGAAACGGTATTTCGTGGTACAGTCACCGTTGCAACTTCAACGGCCTGTTGCATTGTAGGTGAAGCACCAGTACTTTGGGGGCCAGTAAGTCTCGGGACTTTGTACGTAATTCCGTCTCCGCTCCATAGCACCGCCCCGGCATACGTATACACTTGTGGGGCGATGTAAATTTTCACTTGCCGATCAGCGTTGCTTGTGTTGGTGAGTCTAACCGTGTGAATATGTCGGGTTCCAAAATGCCCCTTATTACTTGCTGCGGGGCCTTGATTATCAGGAGCGCCAATAATTCGATACGAATTAGTATCTTTCATGATATCGTCCGTTGCGGGATTGCTAGGCGTAGGGTTACCGTTCGAAATACTAAAATGTCGCCATCCTGAACCGGCAGCGTAATCGGAACTTGTCGTGATGTCTGTGAAATCCCAAGAGCCACGTGGATGAGTTCCATCACTGGAGCTAATATAAGGTACAACAGGCGTTTGATTTAAGCGAAGGTTTGCGGTTGTTCCTAGTGCGAGTGAAGTACGAACTCTGTAATTAAGACTAACTCCCGGAGCGGTGTTTGAAACGGTAAACTCAATAATTCCTCCTACCAATGACTCTGCCGTACTAGGGGGAACAGGGGCAGGGACACTCCATTCTCTTACTACCCCAACCCCGCCGGCGGGTATGGAGGAATCTACAGGAGATAGCGCATCAAGCGAATCTCCTACCAACGCTGAAGCTGCGCAAATCCCGTGATTAATAAAGTTTGTAACGACTTGGACGGAGCTTCGGATGTTATGAATGGAGTAAGAGGTGGTGCCAGCGTTGCCAACGGTAATTCCAAATTTCAAGTTTTGTCCTGTTCGGTTGAGGTGCCAAACAAACATACGATATCGAACACTGCTTCTGCCATTAACCGTATCACTCCATAACGTAGCAAATCCATTTGTAAAAGGGGTGGCATGCGTGTGAGGACTAAGAAAAATGGATTCAGGGTTATCCGAAAGAAAAAAACGAGTACCTTGATTCGCTTGGCTCCCCCAACATCGGATGGGAAAAGTCCCGGCGGAAATTCTTGGGATATTTACAATGCTTTTTGTACTTTGATTACAAGCCATAATGAATTCCTCTTTTCTTTTATGAAAATTTATTTAAGAGAAATTAAAGGGATGATGACCATGACCAACGATCCCACATTGGCATTGCCATTTTAATTCGCTCTCACAATAGAGGGTAAAACCAACCGTCTTTTTACAACGCATAGCTTAAAAATTTTGAAAAAAAGTTAAATGCCAGTTTAATACTTGGCTAAACGTAAATGGAACCGTTCAAATATAGATTCCTAATGTATGAAATTTTGATAAAAATTGGAACTATTTCGGGATTCGCCGCAAATTACCCAATCGAGCTTATTTAGTGCATTCCAACGACAACATTTCGGCATACTTCCATCGTTATACGCTTTTGGAGCATTTTTGAAAAATTATAACAGGTACCTTGCAATGAACAGTAGTTGATGGTATATTATGTATATCCAGCTACTGCATATTGCACAGTACTAAATAAAGTGTGGTGGAGATAATGAATATTCAGTTCAAGAAGGGTGTGTTAGAGCTTTGCGTTCTTGTCTTGACGGCAAAGAAAGATCGCTATGGATATGAGCTGGTCGAACAGATATCGCAGAAGTTTGAAATTGCAGAAGGCACGATCTACCCGTTATTAAGAAGGCTGGCAGCGGAAGGATTGTTTTCAACCTATTTATTCGAGTCTGATGAGGGGCCTCCCCGGAAGTATTATAAGATTACGGATGAAGGAAAGAAAGTCAAGAATGAACTGGTAAGCGAATGGAGCAAATTTGCTAAAGGAGTTCAGGAGATGATCGAGGAGGGATCAGATGAGTAAAGAGGTTTATTTGAATGAGCTTATTCAATATTTAAAGCCGCTTCCTCCTGCTGAACAAGCGGATATCATTGCCGAGTTCAGAGAGCACTTTGAACTCGCGGAGTTCAACGGACGGTCCAAGGAAGAAGTGATCGCAAAGTTAGGCAATCCAAGGCTTGTCGCACGTGAAGCGCTTGCCCAGTACCAGATTCGGAAGGCGGGGAAATCCCTCTCGCTTTCCGGTGTAATTAAAGCGGTGATTGCGACAATGAGTTTAGGATTGTTCAACCTAATTATTGTCCTGCTGCCGTTCGCGGCCTCTTTAGCTTTACTTGCCGGAGTATTCGGCTTTGCCCTCTTTTTAATCGTGTCACCTATCCTCTTAAGTATCCAACACCAATCCATCATGATCCTCACAAATGAGTTTTTTCTTATGGCAGGTTTAGTCGGTGCAGGGCTGCTGCTTTTCATCGGAGCCGTCAAATTTACCCGTTTATACTACGATCTTGTGCTTCGGTATTTAAGGTATTGCCTGAAAGTAATTAAAAGGAAGTGA
This sequence comes from Paenibacillus pinihumi DSM 23905 = JCM 16419, assembly GCF_000422505.1. Taxonomy (GTDB): domain Bacteria; phylum Bacillota; class Bacilli; order Paenibacillales; family Paenibacillaceae; genus Paenibacillus_D; species Paenibacillus_D pinihumi. The sequence continues at coordinate 136,244 of NZ_AULX01000019.1, forward strand.
TTCAAGTTGAGCAATAGACTGCGTAATTTAACAAGACTGGCCGTTATGCTGATTGCAGTCGCAATTATTGGAAACGCATTGATGTACGTTCTGGGAAACTCGCCTTTTAACGTGCATGAGTTGTCCATCGAACAAACGATTCGGTCTAATCAGGTGAATGGGGTCTTAATCCGTACAAAAATAGGCAGGGTAGACGTGGTCCCGATTGAGGGGAATGAAATCCGGGCAACGCTGGAGGGGAAGACGACGAAGAAATGGATGAAGGATTACCAATTAGTTGTGGACGAGGATCAAGGCCTTGCCCAAATTGAAGTTGTACAAGAAAGCAGATTCCGCTTTATTGATATCTATACGGACTTCAAGTTGACTGTAGGAATTCCTGCTGCAAAATTGAATCAACTGCAGGTAGAAACCGACTCGGGAAATATTCACATAGGTTCAGTTGATGCCAGTGAGTATTTAGTGACGAGCGATACCGGTTCTATTAAACTGGACATCAAAAAAGGACACATCCATGCGAAAACGGACACAGGAGAAATCGTTGCTGCACTTGACCACATCGATCATGACATCATTGTTGCAACCGATACCGGAGACATCACTGTGCAAACTGCCCAAGTACCTAAATCGCTTCACACCAAACTCACAACGGACTCCGGAAAAGTCAATGTGTCCTTGCCCGATTACCACGATGGAAAGATTGGAGAAGGCGGGCCGTTGGTAGATCTTTTTTCCGACACCGGCAATTTGACAATTAAGCAAAAGTGAATATTGAAATCTAATTTTGTATGGGAGGTTTCTTTATGATAACAGCAAATGCCAGTAAAGTCATTTTGATCAAAACGGTCGATTTATGCAAAACTTACTCAACGGGAACAGAACAGTTCCAAGCGGCAAAGAGTGTTAATCTGGAGCTCTATAAAGGGGATTTTACGGTCATTATGGGCAGTTCAGGCTCTGGAAAGTCAACATTGTTATATCTCCTCAGCGGCTTGGATACGGTCACTTCCGGAGAGATTTATTTTAAGGGCCAGCGGATTGACGAATACTCAGAGAAGGGGATCTCGGATTTTCGGTCCAACAAAATCGGCTATGTTTATCAATCCATAAACTTAATTCCGGATTTTACTCTGCTTGAAAATATAGCCTTTCCTGGATATGTGGCCGGCCGCGGCAAAAGCGATGTTAACAATCAGGCACTGAAGCTGATGGAAAGGATGGGAATCGGGGATCAAGCGAATCGTCTGCCTTCTCAGGTGTCCGGAGGCCAACAGCAAAGAGCCGCCATTGCCAGGGCATTAATCAACTCACCTGAAGTCATTTTTGCCGATGAACCAACGGGGGCGCTAAGTCAGGAACAAGGTGCGATCATTCTAGACATATTGACCGAGATGAACCGGGACTCTCAATCCATCGTAATGGTAACACATGATATTAAGGCAGCCTGCAGGGCTGATCGTCTCATCCTCGTTAAAGATGGAGCCATCGATGGGATTTTGGAGCTTGGAAAATATTCACAAGGAGATATGAAAGCAAGAGAAAACCAAATATTCATGTTCATGTCAGGGAAGGGGAAATAATGAATGTATGCTGTATGGAAGCTGTGCTGGAAAAACCTGAAAAACAAAAAAGTTCAAAACAGCTTTATTGCAATCATTATCATGCTCGCTGCCCTGCTCCTTTCAACAGCTGTATTAGTCATTACCAATACGAACCGCGCATATGAGAATATGCACAGCAAGGTCGATGGAGCCCACCAAATTTTACAAATGGAAAACGGTATTCAAAACCCGGTAAGGATCCAGCAGTGGTGGGCAAAACAGGATGGGGTTTCCGCTTCAGAACTGATGCGGTATCGATATCTGTCAAGTATGTCTCATGGCGGAGAGGAAATACCGAATGTCGACTTGTTTATGATGGATACACCGAACGCTCCTTTTCCTGTCGATAAGCTGCTGTTTGTACAGGGGGAAGAGAGACAAACACCGGAGCCGGGTACGGTCTGGATTCCTACGTCGATTGCATATTCCAATGATATTCAAATCGGGGATCGGGTTGAATTTAAAACCGATCAGGGAGTCTTTCAATTGGACGTTGCTGCAGTCGTCGTGGACATCTCTTATTGTTCACCGTTTGCGACCAGCGGGAGAATATGGCTAAGCCATCAGGATTATGACGCCAAGCTGTCTGCTTTGCAGGGCAATGATCATTATATGGTGGGTCTGAGATTTGATGATTTCAGTCATAACAGGGACTACTGGGAAAGATTCGAGCAGTTCTTAGGAACTCCTTACCTGGAATCGGTAAAAGATTTTGAGAGCTTGTCTTCTTATTATATGATCGCGAATCAACTCATTGGTTTTGTCATGATTTTTCTTGCTGTGGTCATGATTGCTGTCGCTCTCTACACACTGGGTTTTACGATCTCCGATGCGATTCTCTCAAGCTACAGAACGATAGGCATCATCAAGTCCGTTGGTTTATCTTCGCGTAATGTGATTATGGCATATGTAACGCAATATACGCTCTTGGCAGTTGTCTCGGTCATCCCGGGGGTTTGGGCCAGCCATATTTTTGCGGGCAAGATTGTCGACAGTTCTATGGCCTATCTCAGTACAGGAGCATCCCAAATGAATTCCTCTTATTCGACTGTAGGGATTGGGCTGGGAGCTCTGGTAATCGCTGTTATATTCCTCTCAGCGCTGCTCTTCTCCTATAAAGCGCGCAGTGTTGAGCCGGCACAAGCCGTTCGTTACGGTATGTCGGAGAAGGAGTATTCACAAAAGTCGGGACGCAAAAGAAAGCTGTTTCAACTCGGCACCCTTCCAACATTACTGGTTATCGGGCTAATAGGGGTTACCAAAAATATCCGAGGCTCCATGCTGATTGTAATGATTTCAGCTTTGTCCACTTCTGTGCTCGTATTTGGTTTCTTGTTCGTGTATAGTGTATCTTCGATCCATGAGACGATTGCGAAGTGGGGATATGATTCAGCTGATTTATCGGTAAGAATCGATAACCCGGATAAATTGACCTATGAACAGCTTCATGAGGAAGTTCTATTGGATCCAAGGGTGAAGAATTATTCCCGTTATGGGGATGCCAATGCTGTATTGCCGATCAATGGTGAACTTTCGGCCGAAATGAAACAGGACACAATTGGTGTTTTGCTGACAGTGGCTGATGGGGATTTTGATGAAATCGGCTATGAAAATGTGAAGGGCCGAAACCCTGCTTCTGACAGTGAAATCTCGATCGGAGTAAATATTGCCAGGAGCCTTGGTGTGGACGTAGGTGAACCGCTGGATATTTATATTAACGGGGAAAAGCGTACGTTTACTGTTACCGGGATTTATCAGGCCATTGCGAATATGGCCTACACCGGGCGAATTACTGCTGAAGCAGTCAGAACAGTCAATCCCGACTATGGGGCCGCAATGAATACGATGTTTATTAATCTTCAAGATGGTACATCGGTCGACCAATTTGTGAACGAACTGCACCAAAAGTACGGCAGTGCAATCTGGGCAGCAAGTCAGGCCACTTTGGTTGACGAGGTATTTTCACAAGCTTTTACCATCATCGTACTGCCGATGTCCGTCATGGCTTTGTCGTTTATCTTGATTACGTTTATTATTATCTACAGCATTTGCCGTATAAACATGAAGAAAGAGAGTCGAACTTACGGCATTTATAAATCGGTAGGCATGACCTCCAGACAGATTCGCTTATCGGAAACTACAGGAATTTTGGTCTTATCGGCGATCGGTGCTTTAGTCGGAGTTCCTTTCGGATTGTCGGGCCTTCCTCCTTTACTGAATTTCATTTTGGCCGATTACGGGATTGTCCAAGTTCCGTTGGTTATGAATGGAGGAGGCATAGCGATAATGATACCATTAAGTATTGCAGCCGCATGCCTGGGTTCATGGTTCGCATCCAAGTCTGTTCAAACCACATCACCGCGACTTCTGACAATTGAATAACTGCGTGGCTTCCGCTCTGTTTAAACTGGTCCTCTAGTCAAGGACACTTTTTAAAAAGAATTAGGCTGTCAATAAAAGATGATTCCTGTACTGAGTACTGAACAGGAGTCATCTTTTTTTTAGTCCCCATTGATACCCACAGTCTAAACACTTTTTTAAGTGTCCAGTCTATGGGGACCCGTTTAGTTTCGGAGCCTTTTCTCACTTTCCTGGATGTGAAAATTCAACTAAATAATACAAATTAATATAACAAATGGATTGACAAGACAGAATTTATAGTATACTTTTATTATGTATTAATACTAAAATATCTAATTTTTGTATTTTTATAATCAAATGATAAAAAAAGGTAATTTTATGTCGAATCTTGCAACGCAGACTCTTCTACAAAATAAAACAGAAGCGAGGTTTGCGCATGATGAATACGGCTTTTTTGTTTCCGGGGCAGGGTTCACAATATGTTGGTATGGGAAGAAAACTGTATGACCAATTCGCTGCAGCGAGGCATATGTTCGAAGAAGCAAATGATACCTTAGGATTCGATCTTGCCACACTTTGCTTTGAGGGAAGCCACTTGGAGCTTATGCAAACAATGAATACACAACCTGCGATATTGGCTGTAAGTGTCATTGCCTTTGAAATGGGGAGGCAAGAACTGGGGTGGGAGCCCTGTTTGATGGCTGGACACAGTCTTGGCGAGTATTCGGCGCTTGTGTGTAGCGGAGTGTTTTCTTTTCGTGACGGGCTCCGTATTGTCAGAAAACGTGGAATGTTGATGCAAGACGCGGTTTCCGCGGGTCTTGGGGCTATGGCAGCTGTGACTCATGTCCCAAGAGATCAGCTGGAGCAATGGTGCCGCTTGTCCGCAACAGAAACTGCACAGGTTGTTATCGCCTGTTATAATTCGCTGAATCAGCACGTCATTGCGGGTCATCAAGAGGCAGTCGGTGTTGTAGCGGAGCTCATCCAGAGAAAAATTCCACAAGCCGGTGTGAAATATTTAAACGTCAGCGCTCCTTTCCACAGCCCTCTGATGCAAGCAGCAGCAGACAAGCTTGCAGCTGATTTGGGGGAGCATGAAATTCGAGAGGGCCATTGCCTGGTCATATCCAACGTAACTGCCCGGCCGTATGGGTTGCAAGAACTGGCTTCTCTTCTTTACCGTCAGATGACTCATCCGGTTCGCTGGCTGGACACAATGGAATTCCTGTTCCGTCAAGGAGTCAGCAGGACCGTGGAAGTTGGGCCTCGTCAGGTGCTGACTCAACTAATGAACGATACTTATTCTTCTATACAAACCTACCACTTTGATAATCCTCAAGAACTAGAGCATTTACACTCCATCTTTGCTTCAGGACATTATAGCCGTGAAACCATTGCCGTCAGCATTCATGAGGCTCTAATGGCAGCCGCCATTGCCCGGAACCGAAATGAGGACATGACGGAGTATAACAATGGCGTCATCCTGCCAATTCAACAAATCAGAGAGCTAATAGAACAAATTCGCCAAGATCGAAATTTGGATATGACTTCAACGCTGTATCGGATAAGGGATCTGCTGCAGATCGTGCTGACCGCCAAACAATTGTCATCGGATGAACAGATGAAGATCGTCCGCAAATTACCGACAAGCAAGAACGTCGTAACTTTGATTAAGGGATAATCATTTTAGGAGGGGAGAATGTGTACACAAAGCAATTTACTAGTCTGGTCGATGTTATGAAAGAAAGAGGGAAATCAGATAATAGAGGTATTATTTTTATTGATGGTGATGATCGAGAGGTTCGAATGACCTATAAAGAGCTGTATGAAGAATCATGCGGGTTCCTCGGTTATCTTCAAAAGCAGGGAGTAGTTCCGGGACAGGAAGTCGTTTTTCAAATCGAAGACAACCGCTCCTTTATCATTTCTTTTTGGGCGTGTATCTTGGGTGGCATGATCGCGGTTCCTGTCAGTACGGGAAACAATGACGAGCATAAGAGCAAGGTATTCAGAATTTGGGAGGGGCTGAATCATCCCTATCTGCTTACAGAATCGAAAATGCTCCATTCTTTAGAGAAATTCTCTAATAAGAGTGGACAACCTCAGTTATTTGAGATGATTCGAGACAAGGTTGCGTTTGTCGATTATGAAAAGGCATTTTCACGAGAGTATTCTCCGCAAATTCACAATCCCCATGCTGAGGATATCGCTTTTATCCAGTTTTCTTCAGGTTCCACGGGAGATCCCAAAGGAGTCATGCTGACACACAAGAATCTGCTCCATAACGTTTGCGGAATCATTAACGCCTCTCAAGTTACTGCGGAGGACTCCTACTTACAATGGATGCCCCTAACGCATGATATGGGATTGATCTGTAATCATATGTTACCTTTTCTAGCAAATTTAAATCAATATATCATACCTACGTCCTTATTTATAAGACAACCTTTAATGTGGATTAAGAAGGCGAGCGAGCATCAGGTCAGCATAATCTCTTCCCCGAATTTTGGTTATAAATACTTCCTGCAATTTTTTAAAGCGGAAAAGGCCAGCGGCTGGGATTTATCGCATATTCGGCTAATCTTTAACGGTGCAGAGCCGATCTCCACAGATTTATGCAACTCTTTTTTGGATACCCTCGCACCATATAGGTTGAATCGGACTGCGATGTACACCGTTTATGGGCTGGCGGAAGCTTCAGTGGGTGTTTCCCTGCCTCCTCCAGGAAATGAATTTGTGACTATATATGTAGATCGTGAACATCTTAATATCGGAAATCCGGTTGTTGAAGTAGACAAAGAATTCCCCAATGCCCTGTCGTTCGTAGAGGTTGGCTATGCGATTGATTACTGCCAGTTCCGAATTTGTGACGATGAGGATGTCGAATTGAGTGATGGGATCGTCGGTCATATACATATTAAAGGGCTGAATGTTACTCAAGGATATTATAACAATCGGGAGGCAACCCAAAAACTTTTGGCGGGTGACGGTTGGGTGCGTACGGGGGATCTCGGTTTCTTGAGAAACGGTCAATTGGTCATTACAGGACGGGCAAAGGATATTATTTTTGTGAACGGGCAGAACGTATACCCTCATGACCTGGAGCGAATTGCGGAGGAAATCGATGGTGTGGAACTCGGCAGGGTTGCTGCGTGTGGGGTCTACAATGCGGAGCTGAAGAGAGAAGACATTGTTTTATTTATTGTATCGAAGAGAAAACTGGAGCATTTTTATCCGATCATGGTTGAAGTGAAGCGGCTTTTGAATAAACGGGGGGGCTGGGAAATTGCAGATGTCGTACCGCTTAAACGAATGCCGAAAACGACCAGCGGAAAGGTGCAGCGCTATACACTCGCACAGAAGTATAAGGAAGGCGAGTTTGTCGAGGTTTCGCGGGAATTGAATAATATAGCCCGTGAAGCTGAAGCAAAGAAGCGGGCAGAGTCAAGCGGTACGGGGGCTGCACAAACAGAGATCGCACGGGAAATTCAACGAATTTGCAGCGAGGTGCTGATGAAAAACGGGATCGGCACCCGGGACAGCTATTTCGAGATGGGTGCAAACTCTCTTCAGTTAGCCCAAATTGCGGATCGTATAGAGCAGAAGTTTTCGGTCAAATTGGAGGTTGCTGATTTATTCTCATATTCGTCTATTGGAGAGCTTGCCAAATATCTAATCACCGAAACAAACCTGTATAGCTGCATGGAGAGGAACGAAAAGGAAGATTCGCAAAACGAAAAAGATATCGCCATTATCGGGATGTCCGTTTGTCTTCCGGGCGCTTCAAACCTGCAACAATATTGGGACAACCTGGCGTACGGCCGCGATTTAATCGGGGAATATGATTCAGCGAGACGGGAAGATGCCAAGGATTATTTATCGGTCATAGGTTTGGACAGACGGGAGTCCGACTTCAAGGCAGGCGGCTACCTGGACGAGATCGATAAATTTGATTATGCGTTTTTCAGATTGTCTCCAAATGAAGCTAAATTAATGGATCCGAATCAGCGCTTATTTACGCAGCAGGCCTGGCAGACGCTGGAGGACGCAGGTTATGCGGGAGATCGGCTGCGTGGCCGGAAAGTGGGAGTTTATGCTGGCTACTCTAAGGTCGGATATGATTATGAACGTCTGATTTCCAAGCATGAACCAGACAGGCTATCGAATTATATTGTCGGAAATCTACCATCGGTTCTGGCCAGCCGCATTGCATATTTTCTCGATTTGAAAGGACCTGCTGTAACAGTCGATACAGCATGTTCCTCTTCCCTGGTTGCGGTTCATATGGCGTGTCAGGCGATTCGAAACGGCGAATGTGAAATGGCACTTGCCGGAGGGGTTCGAACATCGCTGCTGCCTTTGTCTTTAGGCCTGGATATGGAATCCGGTGATGGGCGTACCCGTGCCTTTGATTTGTCTTCGGACGGCACAGGCGTAAGCGAAGGGGTAGCGGCAGTATTGCTAAAACCGCTTCGTCAAGCGCTCCAGGACGGAGACCATGTGTATGGGGTCATTAAGGGAAGCGCGATGAATCAAGATGGAGCAACAGTTGGAATTACGGCGCCCAACCCGATTTCCCAGACGGAAGTGATTCGGTCGGCATGGAAGGATGCGGGGGTGGATCCGAAAACACTTGCTTTTATTGAAGCTCATGGAACGGGGACAAAGCTGGGGGACCCTGTCGAATTTTCCGCGCTGACAAAAGCTTTTGCCGGTTATACGGATAAGAAGCAGTTTTGTGCGCTCGGTTCCGTTAAGGCAAACATTGGACATACCTTTGAAGCTTCAGGGATCGCTAGCCTGATCAAGTCGGCACTTATGCTGAAGCATCGGAAAAACCCGCCGTTGGTTCATTTCAGAGAGCCGAATAAAAGAATAGATTTGGAACAATCGCCTTTCTATATTAATACCGAGCTTGCTCCATTCGATGATTCTCAACAGCCTTTACGCTGCGGAATCAGTTCATTTGGTTTCAGCGGTACGAATTGTCATGTGGTTATGGAAGAATACATAGATTCAGTCCCGAGAACGTCAATTCATGATCATGGCCAACCACATATTTTTACTTTATCGGCTAAAAGTGAGGGTTCCCTTCAAGAGTTATTGCAAAGGTATATAAGTCACTTGAACTCGTATCCGCAGCAATCCATAACAGATATCTGCTATACGGCAAGCACAGGGCGGGCTCATCTTGAACATCGAATCGCTTTCGTATGTGCGACACAAGTGGAATTGTCCGGCAAACTGATCAGCCTCGCTTCGGGCCAAGGGCAACAGGGAGTATTTGGAGGCGTATATCGGGTAGTTTCGGATTCGGGGCAGGGACGCAAGCAGGGAGAAATCACAGAGGAGGAAATAAACCGAATCAGTGAAGAAGCGGGTCAAGTCATACTGGAAAATGGACCGGCCGAAGCAAAGAACCGGGAGCAGCTTGAACGAATATGTGAGTTGTATGTTCAAGGGGCACGTGTGGAGTTTGATAAGCTTTATTCCAAGCAATCCGCCCAAAAAGTCCCCTTGCCATTATATCCTTTTGAGCGTAAACGCTGCTGGGTCGAGATCGAACGCAGCAAAGGCCAAACAGCGGAGGAATATTCAAAAACGAATTCAGGTGAGATGCTTATGACAGTTGGTGCAACTGAGGCCTTATCAAATCAAGTAGAAAATACGATTAGTCAAATGGTAAGCGGCGCTTCAGGATTGGATGTGTCCGAAATTGACAGCCATGCCCACTTCCTTGAAATGGGGCTCGATTCCATTATGCTTGCCCGAATTCGGAAGGAAATCGAAGAGGTCTTTCATTTGGATATTGCAATCGAACGCTTCTTTGATTCGATCACCAATGTAAATAGTTTAACGGAGTTTATTATCCAAAATGCCGAGTTGCCTGAACGGGTCCAAACCGCAGCTAAGGTCCAGGAAGCACCAATGGAAAAGCAAATAGCGCGGCAGGAGGTAGAGGATCAGCAGCTTCAAGCAGCGGCGGCTGTTTCTATGGAAATGGAAAATTGGAGCTCATCAGCAATGGGGAATTCAGCAATAGAGCGTATTATGACACGGCAAATTGAATTATTGAGTCTCCAGCAACGTCAAGTCACCGATCTGCTTGGACAACAATTGGAGCTGCTGGGCGGCCGTGAAATGAAGGGAAACTTGACCGAAGGAAATGGGCAGAAGCTTGGTAAGGAACCGGGATTCAAACCCTATCTGAAGGCGGTACCGGCTCAAACGCCCCCGAAGATTAAAGCTGCTGAAGCCGGCAAGACTTCGCAGGAGTCAAAGCCGTTCATCCCCTATCAGCCGATGATCATAGGTGAAGACGGGAATTTTACGGAGCAGCAGAAGGCATATTTGGACCAGTTTTTTTCGGAGTATATAAAACGCACCCGGGGATCTAAAGCCTATGCGAAACAGACGCGCTATGTTCATGCCAACAACCGCAATGTTCCGGGATTCCGTTCATATTGGAAGGAAGCCATTTATCCAATCGTGGCCGAGCGTTCCTCCGGCTCGCGGATGTGGGATGTCGACGGTAATGAATATATCGATTTAACGATGGGATTCGGTGTGAACTTGCTCGGCCACAATCCGGATTTTATCGTATCGGAAATGAAGACACACGCCTCCTCTTCACTTCCGCCACTAGGTCCGATGTCAGACCTGGCCGGCGAAGTGGCGGAGAGAATCAGCGGGATTACGGGAGTAGAACGCATCGCCTTCTATAATTCGGGAACAGAAGCCGTAATGGTTGCATTGCGGACTGCGAGGGCAGCTACGGGCCGCTCAAAAGTCGTCATCTTTTCCGGCTCGTATCACGGCACTTTTGACGGGGTTTTGGGAGTGGCTAACCCGGAATCCGATGAGGCCTCCACACTCCCGATGGCACCCGGCATCCAGGAGAGTTACGTACGGGATGGGGTCATGTTGAACTACAATCAGCCTGAATCCTTGGAATATATCCGCAAGCATGGACACGAATTGGCCGCAGTGCTGGTGGAGCCTGTCCAGAGCCGCCGGCCGGATTTGCAACCTCGCAAATTTTTGCAGCAGCTCAGGGAGATTACAGCCGGCTCGGGCACCGCCCTTATTTTCGATGAGGTCATTACCGGTTTTCGTATTGGTCTTGGCGGGGCGCAAGCCTGGTTCGGCGTGCAGGCTGATTTGGTCGTATACGGCAAGGTGGTTGGCGGAGGCCTCCCGATCGGCATCGTGGCCGGGAAAGAGCACTTCATGGACCCGATTGACGGCGGGAAGTGGAATTTCGGTGATGCCTCCTATCCGGTGAAGGCAGCCCAAAAGACATTTGTCGGGGGAACCTTCTGCACTCATCCCCTCACAATGCGTGTAGCATTAAAGACGATTAACCATCTGGAGTCACAAGGATCAGCATTGTACGATGAGCTGAATGGCAATACAGAGTATCTTGTTCAGGAATTGAATTCCTTCTTCAAGGAAAGAAATGTTCCGATTTACATGGTGAATTTCGGTTCTTTGTTCCGCTTCGTATCCTTCGGCGATATTGAGCTGCTCTTCTATCATTTGAACCATAAGGGATTGTATGTGTGGGAAGGGCGCAACTGTTTCTTGTCCACCGCACATACAAAAGATGATTTAGATGCAGTCATCCGTATTGTAAAAGAGAGCGTAAGCGATTTGCAGCGTGGCGGCTTTCTGCCTGGCAATCCCGAGCCGCCGGGTAAAGGTGGCGGAAGGAAGACAGCAAGCTTGTCCAATGAACAGAAGCAGCTGTGGATTTCCTCAGTATCAGGCGGACCTGCCTCCGCATCGCTCAATGAATCCGTTCTGATCAAAATGAATGGTGTGCTAAACCAAGAGGCATTGGAGCGAGCGGTGAGTTTAGTAATCCGGCGGCACGAGGCTTTGCGGACGATCATCAATGCGAGCGGTGAGTACCTGGAGATTCTGCCGGATATACAAGCGCCCGTCACTGTCTGTGATCTTCGCTGCCCATCTTCAGATGAGAGCAAGGAAGCGCTGGACCGATGGCTGGCTGCCGATGCCTCGAACACATTTGATCTGAACTCCGGGCAGCCTTTATTTCGAATCACCGTCCTGCAAATGGCCGATGAGGCATTTATTCTTGCCCTTACTTTCCATCATATCGTTGTTGATGGCTGGTCCATCGCTATATTTGCGGGCGAGCTGGAAGAGGCGTATTCGGCGATTTGCCAGAAGCGGGATCCCAAGCTGTCGCAGCCCGTTCAGTTTCGTGAATATTTGCAATGGCAGGAGCGGATGATGCGTCAACCTGATGCCGGCAATGCCGCAGCTTTCTGGTCTGCGCAATTTGCCCGGCCGGTTCCCATCCTGCAATTGCCTTCGCCGCACGGGCATCTGGTCAAAAAGACGTTCAGCGCCGGCAGGCATACTTTAATTCTTGATAGGGACATAACGAAGCAATTGAGAGCGCTAAGCATCCGGAGCAAAAACAGCTTGTTTATCACCATGCTGGCCGCCTACGGTTTGTTTTTGCATCGTCTCGCCGGGCAAAATCGCATGGTCGTCGGGATTCCTACGGCAGGTCAGTCCCATATGGGCGTGACCCATTTGATGGGGAACTGTGTAAACATGCTTCCGGTTTACACCGAAATCAACGGTAATGAATCGGCTGCAGATTACATAAGTGCCGTGAAGACGGCAATGCAGCAATTGGATCAGCATCAGAGCTTCTCGCTCGCGAGCCTGGCGGAACGCATGCCGGAAGTGCACATGCCAATCATAAATATATTGTTTAATATGGATCGGCCGATTCGGAAATTGAACTTCAGCGGACTGGATTCTGAATTAATTTCATACCCTGTTCAGCATTTGCATTATGATTTGTTCCTGAATGTGACAGAGATCAATCAGGAATTAATGCTTGATTTTGACTACAGCAGAGATTTAATCGAGCCGGAAGTCATGAGGAATTGGGTAGAGGGGTATCAGAATATTTTGCTCGCCATGATTCAAGATTGTTCATTACAGATATCCCGTCTTTCGCTTGTTACAGATAAGCAGGCTAAGCTTTTGAGCCAGTTTAGTAATGATCACGGCGGGAAGGCGATTCTCGATTGTTATAAAACCTCAGCTCCTGTAGGCGTTATAGGTGAACTGCATACGCTGGATTCCGGGTCAGGCAGTATGGTGCCTTCGGGAAAATTGGCAATGATCATGCTGTCGGGAGAAATGAAGCTTTGTGGCGAGGCAGACCGGACGGCCGATGTCAGGGGTTATCGCGTCAATTTATCTCTGTTGGAGGAGGCGCTGCTGCGGCTGCCCAGCTTGAGGCACGCTCAAGCTGCCGTCCGGCGGATCGATGGATATCACTCGCCTGAGCTGGCAGTTTATATTGTCTCTCCGGTCCAACGGATAGACGTCTCGCTGGTGCGATCCGAGATGGCGGATCATCTGCCGGAATATGCGATCCCTTCTCATGTGGTCATGCTGGATTCGTATGTTCTGCTGGAGGATGGGGCTATTGACGACAGTGCGCTGCCTGGATTGGATCAGTTTGCGGAGGATCAAGAACCGCTTAATGAGATCGAGACAGGGATTGTCCGGATTTGGAAGGAGCTCCTAAGAATCGAGCGTGCCAGCGTTCAGGACAATTTCTTCACGCTCGGAGGAAACTCTTTGAAAGCTACGGTCATGCTATCGCGAATATATCAGGAGTTCGGGGTCCGGATCCCGATCGGGCAGTGGTTCCAGTATCCGACGATTCGTCAGCTTGCCCATACGATTGAAGGCGGCTCGACGGATGCATTTGAGCCGATTCCGTTACAAGAGAAGCGGGATATGTATGAGGCTTCCGCAGCCCAAAAGCGCATTTACATTTTGGAGCAGCTTGATGCAAAAACGTTAGTTCATAACATCCCCGGCCAGGTCGAACTTCATGGAGAGCTTGACCCGCATCGGCTGATCTCGGCTGTTCGGCATATCGTCAGCAGGCATCAGGTGTTCAGAACGACATTTGATATCCATGATCAAAAAATCGTACAGCGCATTAGTGAAACCGTCGAACTGGGTGTACCGTACGCGGAGCTGCAGCCTTCGGAAACCGTGGAGGATAGATTCGGGCATTTCGTCAAGCCGTTTGATCTTGCCAAAGCGCCGTTGTTCAGAGCGGAGCTTGTTAAGATAACCGAGTCGTCGCATGTTTTGTTTATCGATATGCATCATCTGATTTCGGATGGTTATTCCATGTCCGTGTTTATGAAGGAGCTTGTCGGGCTGTATGAGGGCCAAGTATTGCCGGAACTAAAAGTGCAGTACACCGACTTCTCCGAATGGCAGACCAGCTCTGCGAATGAACAAAGGTCGAAAGAACAGGAGTTATACTGGCTTCATCAATTCGAGGGGGATCTTCCCGCCCTTGACTTGCCGGCAGATTATCCGCGCCCGAGTCAGTTAAGCATGGAAGGAAAGCGCCTGACTATGCGCCTGGACGAACCATTGACAAAGCGGCTTCGAAAGCTTGCTTCGGATACGGGAACCACTCTGTTCATGGTTATGCTTTCCGCTTATAAAGTGCTTTTAAATAAATATACAGGCCAGGATGACCTGGTTGTCGGAACTCCGGTTTCGGGACGGAGTCATCCCGATATCGAACCGCTGATCGGTGTGTTTATCAATACGGTCGCGATCCGCAGTTTTCCCGCGAAAGATAAGGGCTTCCGCGAATATTTGGAAGAAGTCCAAAGAAGCAGTCTTGCCGCATTCGACAATCAGGACTATCCGTTCGAACTGTTGGTGGAGAAGCTGAACTTACAGAGAGATGCCAGTCGTAATCCGCTCTTTGACACGATGTTTATTTTGCAGAATATGGACATGGAAACGATATCCGGCGCAGGGGTTACGTTTAGGCCGCAAGAGAAGAATCCCGGGGTTTCGCCGTATGATTTGACGCTGAGCGCAGAGGATTGGAAGGGGGAAGAGATAACGTTAAACCTGGATTACAGTACCAGGCTGTTCAAACAGGATAAAGCGGAACGTGTGCTGTCCCATTATGTGAATATTTTAGATGCCGTGGCGGATAACGCAGATGTAAGGCTATCCCGGATTGATCTGTTATCCGCAGAAGAACGCCGGCATTTGCTGATGGACTTCAATAAAACGGAATTGCTCTATGACAGGGATTTAACGGTTGATGAGCTGTTCCAGCTTCAAGCATTACGCACTCCTGACAGCGTGGCAGTGGTCTGGGAGAACAAGCATTATTCTTACAAGGATCTGGATATGAAGTCTAGCCGGTTTGCGGCTTCCCTTCGAAAAAAAGGGGTCGTGCCTGGAACAATTGTCGGCGTGATGGTTACCCGCTCGTTTGATATGATCGTTGCTTTGCTGGGCGTAATGAAAGCAGGGGCGGCCTACTTGCCGATTGATCCGGATTACCCGGTAAATCGAATTGAATATATGCTGGCCGACAGCGGTGCGCAAATTTTACTGACTGAAGAGAAATTGTCAAATGATGTGAAGTGCAACGCTACAACTCTGTGTGTCCATGACGAAAGCCTGTACCAAGAAGAAGAACCGGGTCATGGGTTTCGGCTGCATACCGCCGATCATCATGCGTATGTCATTTATACTTCCGGCTCCACAGGCAATCCAAAAGGAGTCATGATTACGCATCAAGCCGTTCACAACTTCACTAAAGCGATGGCTGAGGAAATAGGCTTTAATCCCGGCAAGAGCATCCTGGGCCTAACAACCATTTCCTTTGATATTTTCGTTCTGGAGACATGGGTGCCGTTAACGAAAGGATTGACTGTCGTTATTGCCAGTGAAACAGACCAGATTGATCCGCGGGCACTTTCTCGGCTTATTACGAATCATCATGTGGAAATGCTGCAAATTACGCCATCCCGTTTGAAAATGCTGATGACCAGCGATCCGGAGATGAAGTTTCTAAATAAAGTGTCTGATATCATGCTTGGCGGAGAGCCGTTGCCGATTCACTTATTGCATAAGCTGCAAAATATCTCCGGCTTAACCATTTACAATATGTACGGTCCGACAGAGACGACGGTTTGGTCCTGTGTCAGCAATTTGACCAGCAAATCGAACGTGGACATAGGCAGGCCGATTGCCAATACGCAGGTCTTTCTCGTTGATGATAACGACATGCTTGTTCCCGTCGGGGTACCGGGGGAGCTATGCATCGGAGGGGAAGGTTTGGCGGCGGGTTACTGGCGTCGTGAAGATTTGACGGAACAGAAATTTGTCGATAATCCGCATATTCCGGAGCGCAAAATGTACAGAACCGGCGATTTGGCAAAATGGCGAGAAGATGGATCTCTTGAATATATAGGCAGAACAGATTTTCAGGTTAAAATTCGCGGATACCGGATTGAGCTGGAGGAGATTGAAAAGACGATGATCCGGCAGCTGCCCGTGAAAGAAGCTGTCGCAGCAGCCAAAGAGGATGAACATGGAAATTATTACTTATGCGCTTATTACGTACCGGCAGATGAAGCAAAAACGGATTCAATTCGGGAAAGTCTGCTGAAATCGCTGCCCGAGTATATGGTGCCGTCCTATTTCATTCCGCTGGAGCAGATGCCGTTGACGCCAAATGGAAAAATAGACAAAAAGGCGCTGCCTGAACCGGAATCCGGCCAATTCGCATCCGAGGTGTATACGCCGCCTGGTAATGAGCTGGAAGAACGGTTGGCTCAGCTGTGGAAGGAAGAACTCGGTCTTGAGCGAGTCGGGATCCATGACAACTTTTTTGAACACGGAGGCCATTCTTTAAAAGCAACGATTCTGATTGCCAGAATCAATAAGGAGTTAGGCGTGGAGATTCCCGTAAGAGGACTGTTTCAATCTCCTACTGTTCGGGGCTTGGCGCAGCTTTTTGAACAATCGGACCAGAAGCAGTTTGCTGAAATTCCTGTTGCAGACACCCAAAGTTTCTATGAGCTGTCGGCTGCACAAAAGCGTTTGTTCCTGATTGAACAAATGAACGGAGACAACACTTCGTATAACATGACGGCAGCCTTTGAAATCGAAGGAGACCTGGACATTGACAAGCTGGAAGCCTGCTTCCGCGCGCTGATACAAAGGCATGAGGCATTCCGCACCTCATTCCGGGTGATTGACGGGGAGTCGGTGCAAATTATTCACTCTGAAGCTGCGTTTTCGATCAAAAAATATGGCAATGTGAACGACGCTGAAATGAAACGGCTTGTTGAGGAATTTGCAGTTCCCTTTGATTTAAGCACGGCACCTTTATTCCGGACAAGTCTGGCTCAACGGACCGAAAATCATTATGTGCTGCTGGTCGACATGCACCACATTATTTCAGATGGCACCTCCATCGGACTATTTATCGAGGAATTCAACGAGCTGTACAGCGGAAAAGAGCTGCCGGAGCTGCGCATTCAATATAAGGATTATGCCGCTTGGCACAACGAACAGCTAACCAATAGGGAACTGGAGACCCACAAGCAATACTGGCTTGAACATTTTTCCGGAGAAATTCCCGTGTTGAGCATGCCGACCGATTTCACGAGACCGCAGCAGCATAGTAAAGATGGGGCAAAGCTGGTGCATGCAGTCGGCAGTGGGCTGACAGCCCGATTAAAGCAATTGGCTCAAGAGACGGGAACAACCATGTATATGATTTTACTCGCCGGTTACAGCATCCTTCTGTCAAAATATGCGGGACAAGAAGAAGTCATTGTTGGATCAGCAGTGGCCGGCAGGGATCATGCGGATTTGCGTCAAGTCATGGGGGTCTTTGTCAATACCCTTGCAATGCGAAGCAAACCGGAAGGACAGAAGAGCTTCCGCGCTTATTTGGAGGAAGTGAAGGAAGTTTGCCTGAATGCTTACGAGCATCAGCAGTACCCTTTCGAAAGCTTGGTAGATCAGTTGAAGCTCCCTAGAGATTTAAGCCGAAGCCCGCTGTTTGATGTGATGTTAACGATGCAAAATGCGGGCGAGGAAGACTTTCAAGTAGAAGGATTAAGCATAAAACCTTACCCGATCGAACAGCAATCGGCCAAATTCGATATTTCACTGCTCGTCAAATTAACAGAGGAAGAAATCGTGCTGGAATTCGTTTACTGCACAGATTTATTTACCGGCGATACGATGCAGCGGTTTGCACGGCTTCTCGTCCAGGTGCTTCATACCGGAGCGGATCAACCGAATCTGCAGTTGGCGAAGATTTCCCTATTGTCGGATGAAGAAAAAGTGAAAGGGGCAGCCCCCCTTCAGGGCGACCGTAAAGAAGCAGCAAAAAAACCAAAGTTCCATACCGTTGTGGGGTGGTTTGAAGCTCAGGCGGAACTCACACCGGATCAAACGGCCCTTGTTTACGGGGAGGATCGATGGAGCTATTCCGAGTTGAATGCGAAAGCGAACCTGCTGGCGAGAATGATACTGGAGAGCGGTTTTGCAGAAGGAAACGGCATTGCCGGGATTATGATGGAGAACCGGCCGGAGACGCTTGCGGCCCTGTTAGCTGTCCTCAAAGCGGGAGGAGCCTATTTGCCAATCGATCCCGAGTTTCCGCAAGAACGAATCCGTTATATGTTAGCCAACAGCGGATCCGGATTTCTGCTGACTTATGCCGACAGTTTGATTGAGACGGAAACGGAGCAGCAGCTATTTTTACTGGATCATTTAAAAACAAGCGAAGGCCAGGAGCAAAATTTAAACATTCCGTTAAGAGAAGACGGCTTGGCTTATGTTATTTATACCTCAGGGACGACCGGTACACCTAAGGGTGTGATGATTGAGCACCGGAACCTGGTCAATTATGTACATTGGTTTACGACGACTCAAAAGGTGGATAACAAGGGGAAAACGATGCTGCTTTCCTCGGCGGGCTTTGATCTGTGCTATACCGCGTTATATCCGGCGCTTGTCAGCGGCTGCGAGCTGCATTTGCTCAACCGCTACGATTATTCCGATCCGCAATTTGTGATGGATTACATCTCGCGTCATGGCATTACGTTCATCAAGGCAACGCCGTCGTTATTTCACATGATGGTAAATCACGAGTACTTCGCAATGAATGGTCTGCTGGATTCCCTTGAACTGATCGTGCTTGGCGGCGAGAAAATCAAAGTGCAGGATATCAGCCGGTATTATGAGCAGTATCCTTTGGTCAGATTCGTCAACCATTACGGTCCTACTGAGGCAACTATCGGTTGTATTGCCCATCCTCTGAATCCGGCTGATTTTCAAGCGTTTTGCCGGCAGCCTGTGATCGGCCAGCCGATTTTCAATACGGAAGCTTATATTATGGATGCCTATGGCAATCTGTTGCCGGACGGAGTGCCGGGAGAGCTGGTCATTGCCGGCGGAGGGCTTGGACGCGGTTATTTGAATGAACGGGAGCTCACAGAGCAGAAGTTCATTCGACACCCTTTCATTCCGGAATTAAGGCTGTACAAAACGGGGGATCGGGTCAAAAGATTGCCAAGCGGCGAGATTGTGTTCATCGGCCGAATCGATCATCAGATCAAAATCAGAGGTTACCGGGTTGAACTGGCCGAAATCGAGGCCCGGATTACGGAGCACCCGGATGTGCGGGAAGCGGTGGTTACCGTAAAGGAGACCGGGAATGGAGCGAAATATTTATGCGCTTATATGGTTACGCTTCAAGGCTTGACGGCCTCGGACATGCGGAATCATTTGGCGCATAAACTGCCGGCTTATATGCTCCCATCCGCTTGCGTATTCCTTGACCGCCTGCCTCTGAACGAGAACGGGAAATTGAATTACAAAGCACTTCCTGAGCCTGTGATTGACATCGAATCTTCAAGTAAAAACGTTGTTCCTGCCAATGGAATCGAGGAAACTATGGTTCAGGTATGGGAGGAGATTTTGGGTGTAAAAGGCATTGGAACCGAACATAACTTCTTTGAATGCGGCGGCGATTCCATTAAAGCCTTACAGGTATCTTCACGATTGATGACCCATGGATTGAAGATGGAAATGAGGGATCTGCTCAAATATCCGACGATTCGCGAATCAAGTAAGTACGTTCAGACTTTTACCCGTAAAATCAGTCAGGAAGCGGTGACGGGAGAAGTGGGCCTTACCCCGATCCAATACCGGTTATTAGAGCAGAAACGGGAGCATGTCCATCATTACAATCATTCCGTCATGTTGTTCAGAGCAGAAGGGTTTGATGAAGGGCTGGTTGCGCAAGCATTTGATCATTTGGTTGAACATCATGATGCGTTGCGGATGCGCTTCAGTTGGAAGGAACATAGGGTGGTGCAAGTCAATCAGGGTGCTCAGGGTCAGGCGTTTTACAAACTAAATGTTATCGATCTCACGGAAAGCACAGATGCCCGGGCAGAAATCGAACGACATTCGGCCCAGCTGCAGGCAGGATTGAATATTGAACACGGGCCGCTTATTCAACTGGGCATTTTTCATACCAAATCCGGCGGCTATCTGTTGATCATCATCCATCACCTTGTAGTCGATGGTGTTTCCTGGAGGTTTATTCTGGAGGATTTCTCATCTTCTTATAATAATTTGATCAAACAGACCCCGGTCAAGCTTCCGGATAAAACAGATTCCTTCAAAGAATGGTCTCAGCGGCTTGCTGAATATTCGGTGAGTACGAAGCTGCTGAAAGAATCCGGCTATTGGAGTGAAGTTGAGCAAGCATCTACGATCGAGCTGCCGGTCGACCATGAAATCTCAACAAATCAAACCGGAGATCATGCGAAGGTGAAGCTGAGTCTGGACGAGAATGTAACCCGGAGCCTGTTAACGGATGTCCATCATGCGTACAGCACGAACATCAACGATATTCTGCTTTCTGCCCTGAGCCGGACGCTGCAACAATGGGCAGGATCCGCCTCTGTGCTGATCCAACTGGAAGGTCATGGCCGGGAGGATGTCGTAAAAGGGCTGGATATATCGAGAACAGTGGGATGGTTCACATCCATATTCCCGCTTGTGCTTGGTGATGAAGGAACAACGGATACCGCCAATCTCATCAAGGGAATCAAGGATCACCTGCGGCGGGTGCCGGGTAAAGGGCTGGGATACGAAATTATGAAGTACTTAACTGCCAAGAACAATGCCGTAAATCTTCCATTGCAGTTCCAGCTAAAGCCGGAAATTGTATTTAATTACCTTGGACAGTTTGACCAAGCGGCTGCCCAAACGGATTTGTTCCGGTTGTCCGATATATCGACCGGTCCTGAAGTCGGACCTCAGATTGAAAAGGCCCATAAACTCGAAATGAACGGCATGGTGATTGGAAACCAATTCACAATGGAAATCAGTTTCAACCAGAGGCAATATCGTCGAGAGACGATTCAAGGTTTGGCAGATCGCTATTCCGGACATCTGACGGAGATTATTCGGCATTGCTCTTATAAGGAAACGAAAGAAATCACACCTACAGATTACCAATACAATAAACTTTCGCAAAAGCAATTGGATGCAATTTCGAGAAAACTGAAGAAAAATTTGTAGTTTTCCGGAAGTGGAGTGACCGGATTTGCAGTAATCCGGTCACTAAAGTAGATGGGGAGTGAGTCGAATTGAGCAATAACGAAATAGAAAAGATATATCCGCTTTCGCCAACTCAAGAGGGGATATTGTTCCATTCCTTAATAGACCCTGACTCAAAAGCGTATTACGAGCAAGTTTCCTTTATGATCAAGGGAAACTTGTGTTCTCAAACGATGCAGCTCAGCTTCCGGAAGCTGATTGAACGCCATGATGTGCTAAGAACGGTATTCGTTTATACGGAGGTCGAGCAGCCCTTACAACTTGTGCTTACCCAGCGTGAGCCGCAAATCGATTACAAAGATTTAACGGCGTATTCCAAAGAGGAACAGGCCCGCTGGATAGAAGCTCATAAAATCCGGGATCAGGAGCATAAATTTGATCTGGAAGCGGGGCCGCTCATCCGGATGATTTTTTTCAAAATGGATGAACAAACCCATCAAGTGATATGGGGATTTCACCATATTATAATGGATGGCTGGTGTATGGGCATTATTGCCCAGGATTTATTCCATATTTATAAAGCTTTGGCCGATAATGCTCCGCTCGAGCTGCCGCCGCCGTATCCGTATAACGATTACATCCAGTGGCTGGGCGAACAGGATCAGGAAGCAGCTCTGCAATATTGGAGCGAATACTTGAAGGATTATGAACTCCAAGCCTCGGTTCCGTCGCCTCAGGGAGGAGTAAAGCAATTTGATCATCGAAAATATAGTTTCAAATGGGATTCGGACACAACCAGGCTGCTCCAAAGACTAGCCGTGAACAACCAGGTGACGTTAAGTACGTTGTTTCATACGATGTGGGGAATATTGCTGCAGCAATATAATCATGACGAAGACGTGGTTTTCGGTTCGGTAGTGTCAGGCAGACCTCCTGAATTGTCCGGAGTTGAGAACATGGTCGGGCTGTTCATAAATACGGTTCCTTTGCGGGTCAAGAGCGATGCAAACACCTCTTTCCAAAGGCTGCTGGGCATTGTGCATGATTCGATGCTGGAGGCAAACCGGCATCACTATGTTTCGCTGGCAGATATTCAATCGAGGACTGTGCTGAAAAATCATCTTATTAATCATATCGTTGTTTTCGAGAATTATCCGCTGGAGACCACGCTTGGCGCAGATGGGGAAAATCATCTGGTCATTACCGAAAGCGAGATGCTTGAGCACACGAATTATGATCTCGACATTGCCGTGTTTCCGGAAGATGAGCTTGAGGTTTTGTTTACATATAACGGATTCGTATATGACGAGGCTTTTCTGCAAAACTTGGAAGGGCATTTGCGGAAAATTGCAAACAGCGTGTTAGAAAATGAGCAGATTCTCGTCCGGGATATTGAAATCATTACTGAAAATGAGAAGAAAGCGATCATTGGCAGCTTTAACTGTACGGATCGGGATTATCGGATCGACAAGCCTGCGCACCGTTTATTTGAAGAACAAGTGCGCCGCCATCCGGATCGAACGGCGATTATCTATAAAGAGGAACGAATCACTTACGACCGGTTAAACCGGAATGCGAATCGGTTGGCACGATTATTTATGCAGCGCGGTTTGGGACAAGGTGATTTTGCGGCGGTTATGCTGGAACGTTCTCCGCTCATGGTAGAAAGCATATTGGCAATATGGAAATTGGGGGCGGCATACATACCGGTGGATGTCCTCTATCCAGAAGACAGAAAAACAGGAATCCTTGCTGATTCAAATGCCAAAATTGTCGTCACCTTATCTGAATTCGCAGAGGACGGTCTGCACGCCCATTATCCGGACCGCTTAGTCGAATTGGACCGGCTTGCTTATCCGACGGATGAAGAATCGGGCAGGGATCTTGAGCTGCAGGCGGCAATTACCGACCTGGCGTATGTACTTTTTACCTCCGGGTCAACGGGGAAACCGAAAGGGGTCATGATTGAGCATTTGGGAATGCTGAATCACATCTATGCGGAAGCGGACGATCTGGGGTTATCCGACAATCTCGTATTTGCCCAAACAGCAAACCATTGTTTTGACATTTCTGTATGGCAGTTTTTCGGGGCCTTGATTCTCGGCGGGACAACGGCGATCTATCCCGATGAGTTAATTCTGGCACCTGATCGGTTTTTAAATCAAATTATTTCTGATCGGGTCACTTTACTCGAAGTTGTCCCTTCCTATTTGTCAGTTTTGCTGGATTTAGTAAAAGCACGTTCCATTCGTTTTGAAGACCTGGAGTATTTGATGATTACTGGAGAAGCAGCCAGCCCGGCTATAGTCGCACGCTGGTTTGAACTCTGCCCGGGAATCAAAATGATCAATGCTTACGGGCCGGCGGAAGCTTCTGATGATATATGCCAATATGTCATGGACCAAGTGCCGGAGAACAGGGGAGTCATTCCAATCGGCAAACCTCTGCCCAACATCCGGATCTATATCGTGAATAATCAAATGCATTTATGTCCTGTGGGCATCATTGGCGAAATATACGTTGCAGGGATTGCAGTAGGAAGAGGATATCTGAATGATCCAAAGCGGACGGAGTCGTCTTTTATTGAGGACCCGTTTGCCTCACAGCCTGGCGTAAGACTGTATAAAACCGGAGATTTGGGCCGGTGGCTTCCAGATGGCAATATTGAATTTGCAGGCCGTAAAGATTATCAGGTGAAAATACGAGGTTTCCGGATCGAACTGGGAGAGATCGAACATCGATTGACTGAGCATCGACAAGTGCGTGAGACTGCGGTTTTGGTTAAGGGGGCGGGTGAAGCCGAAAAGTACTTATGCGCTTACTACACCGCGGATATCGATCTTACAGCATCCGAAATGAAGGCGTATTTAAACGCTTGTTTGCCGGAATATATGGTTCCTTCCGTTTTTGTACAGCTTGCAGAAATGCCGCATAACGCAAACGGGAAAATCGACCGCAATGCCTTGCCCGATCCCAGCCCTGACCGGTCTGATCGTACATTTGTCCCGGCACGCAACGAAGTCGAGAAGACGCTGGTTTCCATATGGGAAGAGGTCCTTGGCGTAAGCATGGTGAGCATGGAGGATAATTTCTTCGAATTGGGCGGGCACTCTTTGAAAGCGACAGTCATCGTTTCAAGAATACACGGGGAGTTTGGCGCGGATGCGAAAGTGAAGGATGTGTTCCAGTATCCGACCTTAGAGCTCCTTGCAAGGCGGATTCAGGAATTAAGCGGACAGCCTTGCATTGCGGTACCCATCACCCCTGCCCCGGTTATGGACTATTATCCGGTTAGCCCTGCGCAAAGGAGAATGTATGTATTGCAGACCCTGGAAGAGTCAGGGTCAACGACTTATAACATGCCTTTCGCCTACCGGATTCAAGGTCCGTTGGACATTGCGCAATTCCAGCGAACCGTCAACCGGTTTATCCAGCGTCATGAAGGGTTCAGAACTTCCTTTCAATTAATGGACGGCGAAATCGTTCAAATGATACATTCCGAGGCGGAGTGTAAGCTGGATACAGTAGAGATGACCGGTGCGGCCAAGGAAGAAATTGATCGACAAATACTGTTGTTCGTACAGCCCTTCAATTTGGAGGAAGCGCCCCTGATGCGGATTCAGTTGCTTCTTACCGGCCGCGAAGAAACGGTGCTGCTGATCGACATGCATCATATTGTTTCTGACGGTTTGTCAGGACCTATCATGCTTCGTGAACTGGAACAGTTGTATAAGGGTGATGAGCTTCCGCCGCTCGAAATTCAATATAAAGATTATTCGGTCTGGCTGAATGAACGACTAGCCGGCGAAGAGATGAAAGCGCATGAGGAATACTGGCAGGAACAATTTAGCGGTGAACTGCCTGTGCTGAACATGCCGCTTAATTATAGCAGGCCGGCGCTGCAAAGCTTCAACGGACAAACGCTGCAATTTGCGTTGCAGCCCGGGCTTGCAAGGGCAGTGCGGGAGCTGGCACAAGATACAGGGACTACCCAATATGCGTTATTGTTGGCCGCTTACCAAGTCCTGTTGTCCAAATACACGGGCCAGGAGGAAATCGTTGTCGGATCTCCGGTATCGGGGCGAAATCATCAAGATTTGCAGGACATGCTCGGGGTGTTCATCAATACGGTGGCGCTTCGCAATTTTCCACAGCGGCATAAGACGTTTCGCCAGTTTGTCCAGGAAGTTAAGGAAAGCACATTATCCGCGATCGATCACCAAGACTTGCCGTTTGAGCGATTGGTGGAGCTGCTGGATGTGGAGCGGGACACAAGCCGCAATCCTCTCTTTGACACGATGTTTAATTTGACGGACCGCGAGGAACAGGAAATTCACATCGGCGAACTGCTTTTAACCCCATACGAACTAAAGCATAATATTTCCAAATTCGATCTTATGCTGGATGTGTGTATGGACAATGTGGAAATCAGCTTTGATTTGCAATATAATACCGATCTTTTTTCCGTTGATACCGCAAACAGGATCGGGCAGCATTACATCGAGCTTCTGCACAATATTACAGCTAATCCGGATATCCCGTTGTCCCGGCTCCACATGCTTTCGGCAGACGAGAAGGAGGAAATATTGGGGTTAAGTCGGGGGAAAGCCGTAGAATATGACTTTAGCCTTACCGTGCCCCGGCGTTTTGAACAACTTGCCTTGGAGCAACCGGATCTGCCGGCGGTGAAGTTTGCCGGAAACGCTTTGACGTATGATGAATTGAATTCGCGGGCAAACCGGCTTGGTCGTTACTTACAGAGACGATTGGGGGGCCTTGGAGCAGATGCGATTGCTGCGGTCATGCTGGAACGGTCTCCGGACTTTATTCAAAGCGTGCTTGGCATTTGGAAGACTGGCGGCGCTTATGTTCCGATCGACACGGAGTATGGCGTGCAGCGAAAAGCGGATATTTTGGCAGATTCCCGTGCCCGTGTGCTGATTACCCGCTCAGCGTATATACAGGATGGCTTGGACGAGCTGTATGAAGGCATCATTCTGTGTCTGGACCAAGTAATGGAGGAGATCATGGGAGAAAGTCCGGATAATATCGGCATCGCCCCTGCTGCGAACAACTTGGCCTATATTTTGTTTACTTCCGGCTCTACCGGAAAGCCAAAAGGCGTGATGATTGAGCATCAGGGAATGCTGAACCATATTCTGGCGGAAGCCGATGAACTGGGGCTGGATCAACGTCTGGTTTTTGCCCAGAACGCGAATATTTGCTTTGACATTTCAGTTTGGCAGTGTTTTGGCGCATTGGCTCTTGGCGGAACAACGGCAATTTACCCGCAGGATCTCATTTTGGAAGTAGAGCGGTTTATCGAGGCGGTGATTGAAGACCAAGTAACACTTCTGGAAGTGGTTCCATCCTATTTGGCGGTGATGCTGGATGTGCTGGAACAGACCCGGGCAAAACTTCATTCTCTTCGCTATTTAATGATTACCGGCGAAACGATAAAGGCAGATTTGGCTCAACGGTGGCTGGATATTTACCCCGAGATCGGCATCATAAACGCTTATGGTCCTGCTGAGGCTGCGGATGATGTCAGCCAGTGCATCATCCAACAAAGCCTGCCGGAGGGGATGACATCAGTTCCAATCGGCAAACCGCTTGCGAACCTGAATCTCTATGTGGTCGACGAACAAATGAATTTGTGTCCGGCAGGTGTTTATGGCGAAATCTGCGTATCCGGCATCGGAGTAGGACGCGGGTACATCCATGATCCGGAAAGGACGGCTCGGTCGTTCGTGAGGGATCCCTTTGCATCCGATACCGAAACTCGTCTTTATAAGACCGGAGATTTGGGGCGCTGGCTTCCGGACGGAAATCTGGAGTTTCTTGGCCGGAAAGACTTCCAGGTCAAAATCAGGGGCTTCCGGATCGAGCTGGAGGAAATCGAGGTCCGCATCTTGCAGTCCCCGCATATTAAGCAGACGGCTGTACTGGTTCGGGAAGATGAAACCGGAAATAAATACTTATGCGCTTATCTGGTATTCAACGACTCGAAGACCGGTCAAGAGGAAACCTGCATCCAGGAGCTTAAAAATGAGTTGGAGAAGGCGCTGCCGGGCTATATGATTCCTTCTTATTTCGTTACGCTGGAGCAATTGCCGCTCTTGATCAGCGGCAAGATCGATCGTGCCGCCTTACCGGCTCCTGATCGCAACACAGCGTTGGAAAGCGGTTATGCCGCACCTCGTAATGAAATAGAACAAATTCTGGCATCGGTTTGGGAAGAGGTTTTGGGTGTCAGCCAAGTTGGAATCGACCATAATTTTTTCGAGCTTGGCGGGGATTCGATTCGAGCCATCCAAATTTCCTCCAAATTGAGCAGCCAGGGATATACGCTAAAAATGAAAGACTTGTTCCAGAATCCGGTGATCAGGAAACTATCCAAATATATTCAGTTGGATTACCATGAAATCGATCAGGGACCCGTCGAAGGATTCGTTGAACTTACGCCGATTCAAAAGTGGTTCTTTGAATGCGGCTTCTCGCCGGCAAACCATTGGAACCAGGCTGTTGTGCTCTATAAACAGGACGGTTTTGAAGAAGAATTGTTGTCCAAAGCCTTCACTGAGCTGATCCGTCACCATGATGCGCTGAGAATGGTCTACAGACAGAAAACCGGAGAGTGGACGCAATATAATGAAGGGATAATCGGACAGACCGAGCGTTCTTGGTTTGATCTGATTGTAACGGCAGTACCGGATGGGGATGAAGGGAAAATGGAAATGTCCCGCAGGATCGATGAGCTTCATGGCAGCATCAACCTGGAGCGGGGCCCCTTGGTCAAGATAGGACTATTCAAGACGGATAACGGCGATCACCTGGCGGTTATCATCCACCATTTGGTCATCGATGGCATTTCCTGGAGAATTTTGTTCGAAGACCTGACACTGGCTTATGAGCAAGCCGCCAAAGGCGAGCCGATTATGCTTCCCGCCAAAACGGACTCCTTCCGGACGTGGGCGGAGCGTTTGAAAGATCACGCTGAAAGCAAGTCCATGCAAACCGAGTTGCCCTACTGGAAACAAATCGAATCAACGCCAACTAAAGCGCTGCCCAAGTCAAGTTATAGAACAGGCCCGGCCAAGGTGATGGATAACATGACTTATTCCTTCCAATTACCAAAGCTTGCGACGGAGCAACTGCTCGGTAAAGTGCATAAAGCCTATAACACGGAAATAAACGACATCCTGCTCACAGCTTTGGGAAGGGCCGTGTGGCAGTGGACAGGCGAGCAAGATCGTGTTCTGATCTGTCTGGAAGGTCATGGAAGAGAAGAGATTTTGAAGAACATAAATATCAGCAGAACGGTGGGGTGGTTTACTTCGATTTACCCCGTCATACTCAACGTGCCAAGCTCGGCAGATGTATCCTATCATATCAAATCGATCAAGGAGAACCTGAGGCATATTCCGAACAAGGGGATCGGTTATAGTTTACTGAGATATCTGGCTTCGCAACGCCAGCTTGGGGAAATGAAATTTCACTTGGAGCCTGAAATCAAGTTCAACTACCTGGGGCAATTCGATAACGATTTAAACACAGGTGTGTTCCAGGGCTCCAATGTTCCTTACGGACAAACTGTGAGCCCGGAGGCGGAGCGGGAAATTGCTCTTAATATTACGGGGTTGGTTGAAAATGGCCAACTGACGATGACGATCGAGTACAATCTCGCGGAATTTTCCGAAGCAGATATCAGCCGGTTTGGCCGGTACTTCAAGATGCAGCTGACAGAGGTCATTAATCACTGTATGGAACGGGATACGCAGGAACTGACGCCTTCCGACGTGGGAGGAAACGATCTGTCTATTGAGGAGTTAGAAGCCATAATGAATTTTTATAATCAATAAAATTAAATTCAAGGAGAGATGGTCATGAACGAAAAGCTGTCGATCGGGGGGATATACAACTTAACGCCAATGCAAGAGGGAATGCTGTTTCATACCTATTTAAACCCGGAGTCTGCCGCATATTTTGAACAGTTTTCCTGCACCGTTTCGGGGCAGCTGGATGTTGGGTTGTTGGAAAGCAGTTTTAATGCTCTGATCGAAAAGTACGATGTGTTAAGACTGAACTTCCTCCATGAAAATATGAAAAACCCGAAGCAGATCGTATTCAAAAAAAGAGCCATGTCCGTCTTCTACGAGAACTTATCCCATCTGGATGAAGCGGAGCAGGTGCAATATATACAACGCTTTGTCCAAGCCGACCAGAAGAAAGGCTTCGACCTGGCCAAGGAAATGCTGCTGCGCGCAGCCGTTCTGCAAATGGATGATCACCGGTATAAGCTGATTTGGAGCTACCATCATATCATTATGGACGGCTGGTGTTTAAAAACGATTGTGCAGGAACTGTTTGGGGTCTATGGAGCGCTAAGTAAAGGGGAAGCTGTGGAATTGGATGAGGCTCCTCCGTTTGCGAGCTATATTCAGTGGCTGGATCGGCAAAACCGTGATGAAGCCCGAAACTACTGGGCCGATTATTTGCAGGACTATGACTCCACAATTGAGCTGCCGTCCTTCGGCATGAGACCTGGGGGCATTATTAAGACTCCTGACGGCAAGGCTAGCTCCAGCCGTGGCTTGCAGCAGCAAGAGGAGCATCTTCCGGTCGATTGCAGTTATTTAATAAGCGAGGAGACGACGCTCAGGCTTGAACAGCTCGCCAGGGCGAATCAAGTGACCTTGAATACAGTTCTTCAGTCGGCATGGGCTCTGTTGCTGGGCCGCTATAACGGAACCGAGGATGTGGTCTTCGGTTCCGTCACCTCCGGCCGTCCGGCCGAAGTGGAAGGTGTCGAGGAAATGGTCGGGCTGTTTATTAACACGGTTCCGATCCGGGTCACCTTTGGCGGCGACCAATCGTTCTCTTCTTTAATACAACAAGTCCAACAAATCTCTCTGGAAACGCAAAACTATGATTTTTATCCGCTTGCAGAAATTCAGAACCTTTCAACTATGAAGCGAAATCTAATCAATCATATTTATGCTTTTCAAAATTACCCGGTCAGCGCTGATCCGGTGGATGAATCGGAGCCGCCCTTTTCCATTACCGAGCTCGAGGATTTTGAACAGACGCATTATGATTTCAACCTGATCCTGATGCCTCACGAAGGGCTCAAGGTCAAATTCAAGTACAATGCGGCCCGGTATGATTCATCGGCAATGGATCGGCTGTTCGAGCATTATGAGCACGTGCTGAGTCAAATTAGCCGGAATCCGAATGTGCGGATTCGAGAGATTTCGATCATAACAGACAATGAAAGCCGGAAAATACGGCATCAATTTAACGATACAGCGGGCGAGTACCCCCGGGATCAAACCATTGTACAATTGTTCGAACGGCAGGCTGGACGAGTTCCGTCCCATACTGCACTTGTTCATAAGGATGTCAGGATGACCTATGGGGAACTCAACGTGAAGGTGAATCGGCTTGCATCCAGGCTGAGAAGAAGAGGAGTCGGCCCCGGACAGATTGTCGGTTTAATCGGTGACCGTACCGCTGAAACGGTGGTGGGGATGCTGGGTATTTTGAAGGCAGGCGGAGCTTATTTGCCTATTGATCCGGAATATCCGGCGGACCGTATGGAATATATGCTGTATGACAGTCAAGCAAAGTGGATCGTTACTCCGAAATGCTATGAGGATATCCGGGTTGGCGGCATCGAAATGATTATCCTTGATGAGGAAGAACGGGAAGAAGACTTGCCGCCAATTTCGCAGCTGCCAAGTGATGAGCTCCCGGCTTCAAATGCTTTGACGCCATCAAGCCTGGCATATGTGATGTACACTTCCGGTTCCACGGGGCGGCCCAAGGGAGTGATGGTTCAGCATCGAAACGTGGTACGCCTTGTCCAAAATACGAACTACGTTCCTTTTCAGCAAGGGGACCGAATTCTGCAGACGGGAGCTCCCGTGTTTGATGCCTGTACGTTTGAGATATGGGGTGCACTATTAAACGGGTTGGAGCTCTATATGATCGACAAGGAATCCATCTTGGATGCAGGGCAACTGGGCAAGGCGCTGCGTGATTATGGTATCACGACGTTGTGGATGACCGCCCCGTTATTCAATCAGCTGGCCCAGCAGCAGCCGGCATTATTCCGCCCGGTACGCCACTTGATCATTGGAGGAGACGTCCTTTCACCCAAGCATATCCAACTCGTAGCGGAGCATTGCGAGAAGACAACGATGATAAACGGATATGGTCCGACTGAAAATACTACCTTTTCAACATGCCATACTATCCGCTCGTATGAAGAGACAAACATTCCGATCGGCGGGCCAATTGCCCATTCGACAGTTTATGTCGTCGATATGTACGGCCATTTATCCCCTATCGGCGTTCCGGGTGAACTGTGGGTTGGCGGTGACGGTGTGGCCTTGGGTTATATCAACAATGAGGCATTAACATCAGAAAAGTTCATGAATAACCCATTTGCGGACGGGGATCGAATATACCGTACAGGTGATGCCGTACGCTGGCTTCCGGACGGAGCTGTTGAATTCATTGGCCGGCTTGATCAGCAAGTGAAGATCAGGGGATTCCGCGTCGAAATCGGGGAAATTGAGACCCGAATTCAACTGCATGAAGGTGTAAAGGAAGCGGCGGTCAAAATTTGGGATAAGGGCGAAAGCAACAAGTCTTTATGTGCTTATGTTGTATGTGGCGATAGCTTGAGCGCAGCGGACTTAAAAGAATATTTGTCCCGCAGTATTCCCGATTACATGATTCCGACCAATTGGACATTCATGGACCAGCTGCCGCTTAATCCAAATGGGAAGGTGCACCGTCAGGCATTGCCTGAACCCGAGTGGAGCATCACCTATAATGACGGGACTTTTGTTGAGCCCCGGAATGAATCCGAACAGAAATTGGCTGAGATTTGGAGCTCTATTCTGGCTGTGTCCACGATTGGGGCGTACGACCATTTCTTTGATTTAGGCGGGCATTCCTTAACTGCCTTGAAGCTCATCACGGAAGTGAAGAAGCAGTTTCAAATTCAGCTTCCTCTGCAAGATGTGTTCAATACGCCTGTGCTCTCAGATATGGCGGCTCTGATCAGCGGAAACGAGGAAACGGATTATTCCGCAATAGAACCTGCTCCGGCGGCGGAATTTTATCCGGTGTCGTCCTCGCAAAAAAGACTGTTTATTTTAAATGGAATGGCAGGAATGGATACCGCATATAACATGCCGTTTGTTATGCGGCTGGAAGGATGTCTTGATGTTAAGCGTTTGGAGCTTGCTTTTCAAACGCTGATCTCACGTCATGAATCATTGCGAACCTCCTTTGATTTCATGAAGGGCGAGCCGATTCAGCGGGTGCATGAGAACGTGTCTTTTGCCATAAAGCATTTGGAAGCTCATCCCGGTCAGAGCGTGGAGGAAATCGTGGATTCGTTCGTCGCACCGTTTGAGCTTGGCTCAGCTCCTTTACTTCGGGCTGGATGTGCCAAGCTGAAGGAAGAGCAGCATGTCTTAATTATCGATATTCATCATATCGTTGCCGACGGTTCCTCCATCGCCCTGATCGTAAAAGAATTCAGCGATCTGTACAACAGCGGTGCAGATCGTTCTGATAACGGGGATGGGCTTGGCTCACAAGCTCAGCGAATCCAATACAAGGATTATGCCGTATGGCAAAATACACAACTCGGTTCCGGATTGTTGCAGCAGCAGGAACGCTTCTGGCTTGAACAATTTGCTGATGAACCTCCTGTGCTTAATTTGCTGACAGATTACCCTCGTCCGCAAATCCAGAACTTTGAAGGAGCAGTAGTCTCCGTGGATATTGACCGGGAGCTGTCATCCCAGTTAAAGCAACTGGCAAATGACACGGGAGCGACCTTATATATGGTACTGTTTGCCGCCTACAGCATTCTGCTGGGCAAATATGCCTCACAAGAGGATATCGTCATCGGCTCCCCGACAGCCGGCAGATCCCATGCGGATGTGCTTCAAACGATCGGCATGTTTGTCAATACGCTCGCTATACGCGTGAAGCCGGAAGCGAATAAGTCGTTTGCAGCTTTCGTGAATGAGGTGAAGCAAAGCGCACTTCAAGCTTTCGAGCATCAAGACTACCCGTATGGAGAACTTGTCGAGAAGCTCAGGTTAAGGCGGGATTTGAGCCGCAATCCGCTATTCGATACGGTGTTCACACTGCAGAACATCGATATCCAAGAGGCTGCGCTAAACGGACTCACTGTTCAATCCAGTTCTTGGGATGGCCGGATGTCCAAATTTGATTTGACATTAACGGTTATAGAGAAGGATCAAGGAATGGTCGTCGATGCAGAATTTGCGGTCAAACTGTTCAAGCCCGAAACGATAACTCGTATGCTGAAGCATTTTGTCGAGGTTTTGCGTGCAATTGCCGGGAATGGACAGATCAAGCTGTCAGATATCGAGTTGTTGTCTGCTGAGGAACGCGACCAGGTACTAATTCATTTCAATGGTTCAAAGCAGAATTTTGAGCAGCATCGTACGGCTCATGAATTATTTGCTGAGCAGGCCTCGCGAACGCCGGAGCATATTGCGGTCGTATTCAAAGACCGGCAGCTGACTTACCGGGAATTGGACAAGCAAGCGGACCGGCTTGCTTTTATTTTGCAAGAAAAAGGCGTCAAGGCTGGACAAGTTACGGCGATTCTAATCGAGCATTCGATCGAGATGATCGTTGCTGTACTGGGTGTGTTGAAGGCGGGAGGTGCATATGTTCCGATTGACCATGAATATCCGGAGGATCGGATCGCTTATATTTTGGAGGATAGCGGGGCTGGTTTGCTGCTTACCAAAAATAGTTTGATGCCTTCAAGGGGCTGGAAGATCGAAAACATAGACCTGGAAGAAATACTGGCGTTGCCGGCAGATTTCCAAGTTGGGAAGCCGCTGTCACCGGTACATTGCTCCTCATCAGACCTGGCCTATATGATTTACACCTCCGGTTCCACAGGCAAGCCGAAAGGGGTCATGATCGAGCATCGCTCCTTACTGAATATGACGAGGTGGTATCAAACCTATTATAAGCTGACAACAGAAGACAAATGTACAAAGTATGCGGGATTTGGTTTTGATGCTTCTGTATGGGAGATTTTCCCTGCTCTATTATCAGGCAGCGAGCTTCATATTATACCGGATGAAATTCGATATGATGTGCATCAATTGGCGGATTATTATAATAACCGGCATATTACCGTCAGTTTCTTGCCTACAGCGGTTTGCGAGCAATTTTGCCAGCTTGATAACGATTCGCTGCGCGTTTTGATTACCGGAGGGGATAAACTCAGAACATATCGCTTTGGGTCCTACGAAATCGTCAATAACTATGGCCCGACGGAGAATACGATTGTAACTACGGCATTTAAGGTGAATGGGGAATACGACAATATTCCGATCGGTAAACCAATCGACAATGTGCGGGTTTATATTCTTGATCCGAATAATAAGCTTCTCCCTGTAGGGGTTCCGGGAGAGCTGTGCATAGCGGGGGACAGCTTGGCACGGGGATATATGAATCGCCCTGACCTGACGGCGGAGAAGTTTACGACGGATCCCTTCTATCCAGGCGAGAGGATGTATAAAACCGGGGATTTGGCGAGATGGCTACCGGAAGGTATCCTGGAATATTTGGGCCGGATGGATGAACAGGTCAAAATCCGCGGATATCGTATCGAATTGGGTGAAATTGAAAATGTCCTTCTGAAACAGGCAGGAATCCGTGAGGCAGTTGTCACGGTCGTGGAGAATTTGAAACAAGAAAAGGAACTTTGTGCTTATGTTTCGGCGTCCCGCAAGTTCTCGGTAAGGGAAATGCGAGAGTGTCTGGCTTTGGAGCTGCCGGAATATATGCTCCCCGTCCACTATGTATTTCTGGATAAATTGCCGTTGACCGCGAACGGGAAAGTGGATCGCCGCGCATTGCCTGAGCCCGATTTTGCTTTCGCAGCTGCAGCTAACTATGTTCCGCCGCGCAGTGAAATGGAGCAGCGGCTGGCGGAGCTCTGGTCAGAGGTGCTCAGTGCTTCTCCTATTGGGGCATACAGCCATTTCTTCGAACAGGGCGGACATTCCTTGAAAGCCGCAACGCTGACGGCCCATATTCGAGAAGCTTTTCATGTCGATTTTCCGATAAGCGGAATCTTTCAATATCCGGTTCTGGAACAAATGGCGGCAAGTATCGATGCACTCGAACGGACGCGATACTCCTTGATCGAACGTGTACCCGACCAGGAGTACTATCCAGTTTCGTCAGCACAGAAGCGTTTGCTTATTCTAAATGAGCTCGAAGGGGCCGGTCTAACTTATAATATGCCTTTTGTTATGCAGATATCAGGAAATATAGACCGTTTCCGGTTACAGCAGGCGTTTGATGGTCTGATTCGCAGACATGAAGCGCTTAGAACTTCTTTTGATATGAGAGAGGGAGAGTTGGTTCAAATCGTGTATCCGGAAGTCTCATTTGCGATTGGGCAGATAGAGTTAGCGGATGATTCGAGCCAAATAAAGAAAGCCGTCCAGCAATTTGTCCAGCCTTTTCACTTGCAGGAAGCGCCGTTAATTCGCGCGAGCCTGGCCAGTCTGCGGACGGACAAGCATATTTTAATGATTGATCTTCATCATACGGTTTCAGACGGGGCTTCGGTTCGCCTTCTGGTCGAAGAGCTCGGTTGGTTATACAACGGCGAACAGCTCGCTGAAACGGCAACACGGATCGAATATAAGGATTATGCGGCATGGCAAAGTAAAATGCATCAGACGGAAGCGTATGAGAAGCAAGAGCAATATTGGCTCGAACGCTTCTCGGGAGAATTGCCTGTGCTAACTCTCCCGGCAGATTACCAGCGGCCGCTAATGCAGAGCTTCGAAGGGGATGCTTTCTCTGTTGTAATCGATATTGATTTGAGCTCCCGGATTCGAGAGGCGGTTGCCGAAACGGGAACTACATTGTATATGTTCCTTCTTGCCGGGTACAACATTCTCTTGTCAAAATATGCGAATCAGGAGGATATCATCGTAGGCACCCCGACGGCGGGAAGATGGCAGAAAGAACTGGAGACCGTCGTAGGCATGTTCGTGAATACCCTTGCGATTCGGAACCGGCCTGAAGGGGAAAAACGATTCAGGGTCTTCTTGGAGGAAGTTAAGGAGCATTCGTTGCAAGCGTTTGAAAATCAGATGGTCCAGTACGAGGATTTGCTCGATAAGTTGGACATCAAGCGGGATGTAAGCCGAAATCCATTGTTCGATACGATGTTTGCTGTGGATAATGTCGGCATTGAGGAAATTCGGATGGATGATCTGCACATTGAGCCGTACCCGTTCGATAACGGCGCATCCAAATTCGATTTGATGCTTACGGCGTCCGAAGAAGGTTCGCATATCCGCTTGGACGTTGAATATGCAGTGAAACTGTTCCGTAAAGGTACGGTCGAGCGCATGATTGCCCATTATGTTCAAATATTGCAAACCGTGGCGGCAAACTTGGAAATACTGCTGTCGGACATCGGATTGTTGCTGGAGGAAGAACGGCGCCAGATCATTGTGGATTTCAACAGCACAACAACAAATTATCCCCGTCAAACGATACATGAACTGTTCGAGGAGCAGGCGGCCCGGCATGCGGAGAGAATTGCGGTTGTATGTGACGGCATAGAGTTGACGTACGGCAAATTAAATGCCAAGGCCAATCAGCTTGCCAAAGTTTTGCGGGACAAAGGCATCGGTCCGGACAGGGTCGTTGCGATCATGGGAGACCGTAGCTTGGAAATGATTATAGGCATGCTTGCCATTTTAAAAGCAGGAGGCGCCTATCTCCCTATTGACCCGGATTATCCGAAAGATCGGATTGAATATTTCTTTAACAATAGCGGGGCCAAATTGCTGCTCGTCGGGAACGGCCATGCGGACAGAGCGATGGATGGCGTGGAAACTATTGTGATCGATCACCGGCAGCTGGGTGACGATGATGCGCCTAATCTTCACCATGAGACAACCACCAGTCATCTCGCCTATGTCATGTATACATCAGGATCAACCGGATTGCCGAAAGGGGTCATGGTCGAACATCTCGGTGTTGCCAGACTGGTCAGAAATACGAATTATGTGCGTTTTACTAAAGATGACCGTGTATTGCAAACGGCAGCTCCTGTATTTGATGTCAGCGTATTTGATATTTGGGGTGCTTTGCTGAACGGAGCGCAGTTGTACTTGGTCGATAAATTTACGCTGCTTGATTCGGACAGGCTTGAATCCGTACTGCGGCAGCATCGCATAACGGCTTTATGGTTAACATCGCCGCTCTTCACTCAGTTCGCTCAGCAAAAGCCGGATATGTTCCGCACCGTAAACTATCTGATCGTCGGCGGAGATGTTCTCTCACCGAAGCATATTCAGCTCGTAAGGGAACACTGCAAACATTTAACCGTGGTAAACGGGTACGGACCGACAGAGAATACTTCATTTTCCTGCTGCTTCATCATCGAAGAGGCTTACGAGAAAAGTGTGCCGATCGGGCCGCCGATCAGCAATTCAACGGCATATATCGTTGATAGATACGGAAATTTGAACCCTATCGGTGTTCCTGGTGAACTATGGGTCGGCGGAGACGGCGTTGCTCGGGGATACATGAAAAATGAAGAGTTAACGAGGGAGAAGTTCATTCCGAATCCCTTTGTTCCGGGTGACCGGATTTATCGGACAGGGGATGCGGCGAAATGGCTCCCGGACGGATCCATTGAGTTTATTGGCAGAATCGATAACCAGGTTAAAATCAGGGGCTTTCGTGTCGAAATCGGAGAGATTGAAAATGTTCTGCTCAGCCATCCGGCGATCAAAGAGGCGGTTATTCTCGTAAAGCACGACGAGGAATCAAACAAGTTCCTCTGTGCTTATGTTGTGGCTGATGTGGAATTGACCTTTCAATCCCTCAAGGAATTCCTGACTCAGCAGCTTCCTGATTACATGATTCCGTCCGTATTTATTTTCATGGAGCAGCTTCCGTTGAACATCAACGGCAAAGTCGATCGAAAAGCACTCCCTGAGCCGGAGTATCACGGATCGGAAGCAGAATATACTCCGCCAAGAGATGAGACGGAGAACACCATCGTGCAGGTTTGGTCGGAAATTCTGGGAATTGATCAAATCAGCGTGCATAGCAATTTCTTTGAGCTTGGGGGACATTCCTTAAAGGCCATGCAAATGGTATCGAAGCTCTCTGGCACCGGGTGGGATATAAGCATAAACCAAGTGTTTGCCCATCAAACCCCTGCCGAACTGGCGGCTTATGCGAACCGGTTCAAAACGGCTGCTACGGAGGAACGCATTGCTGATATATCGAGGGCTGAACAGTTGCTAAGCTCCCGCCTGCAGCGGACCTGTAAATGGCAGACCTGTTTCGCTCCGGACACAGAATTTATCGTTGTTCACATAACCGGCATTAATGAGACATTGAAGCATGAAGCGGAATGTTTAATCGCCCAACATCTGGACGAGCGTATTCACCCGCATTATTTGATCGATGCGAACGAACAGCTTCATTTACAGCAGGAAGAAGGAGAGGCTTGGGTTGATCGTATGCTTGATTCGGTCGCACGGATGCAGGAGTCGTATGCTGGCGGGATCACGAGTCGACAGGTTGCTAAAGAATACCCCCTTTCCCCTTCCCAGATGTATCATTTCATTCATAAAGACGTATCGGGGACGATGGTGAAATGGAATAAGGTGATTCAACCGCAGTTGCTGCAGCAGGTGATCGGGCAAATTGTATCTGTAGAGGAAGTGATGCGCAGTGTATTAGTTGAAGAGAAGGAAGCCCGGAAGGAATACTGGCGGCTTCATGAATCTCCGGAGCAACTCGAACTGCCTGTGATCGACATATCTCATTACGAACGGAGAACGCAGGTGAATATCCTGAGATCACTTATGGACAAGTTCTTTATTAAGCCGTATACGGAACAGGATCCATTAATGTATCGTGTGCTGTTGGTCAAACAAAACGTGAAGGAATATGTACTGCTGCTTCCGTTCTCGCATACGATTTTTGATTATATGAGTAATGAAGTACTTCGTAATCAAGTTCTTGAGGGCTATGAGCTATTGAGCCAAGGGAGAGTTTTTGAGCCGAAACGAACCAATACCTATACCGATTTCATAGCGCAAATTACCAAAGGTCCTGAAGGAATCTCGCCACAACGATTCAAGGAGTTGTTCGACCTTCCATCCTTCGGAACAGCTGCAAGAGAGGTTATCGCAAAAATGCAGAAACGGGGCATCAGTTCTCCTGCGGAGATCACGATCATCAACCATAGCATGCGTCTGGAACTGCCGCTGGGGCAGGACAATGATCCGGAGGTTAGATGGGGGATCGCTGTCGGCATCTTTGCAGAGTTCTTCGGCGCGTATTTGGATATGCAGCAAATCCCGGCATGGATGACCCATTTCGGAAGGCAGTATGAAGATAAAACCTATTTTGACATCGTTGGCGAATGTATCGACTATATTCCGATGCTGTTGAAGCGCGAACAAGATATGAACACACAGAGCGAAATGATCAGACAAAAACTGCAAACCGCCTTGGACCACAATATCCATTTTGCGAACCTGATGTATAACGAGTCGGCAGATTCATCCTTTATGGAAGAAAGAGATAGTCTGGCAACCGTATTTGAGGAGATGCCTATCAATTTCAACTATCTCGGTGATCTTAGTGAAGAAGCTGACTTGGACTATCTGGATGCAGAAGGCGTGAATTGCGATGATCCGAATCGAATTTTGTTTATGACGTGGTGCAGGGGAGATCAAATTCATATTACGCTTGTGATCCCTGTAGTGGAGAATAAAGAGTCGATACGCAGCAAGCTTGATGAAGCGGCACGGAAACAAATGAAGAACTATCATGCTCCACCACTGAAAGGTGCAAATATATGAGGGACGCCAGAAATATTGTTATCTTCAGTTTGAGCAGATTAATCACAGAGCTGGGAACATCCATTTTTCGCTTTGCTCTTAGTCTTTATATTTTGGATCTTACCGGATCAGCGAGCATGTTTGCTCTTGTGTTGAGTTTTACTTATATCCCGGGTATTTTCGTGAACATTTTCGCCGGTGTTTTTGTGGATCGCAGCAAAAATAAAAAGCGGATTATGGTTGTTTCCGATTTTCTCAGCGGCACTTCGATCTTAATGTTAATGCTCATGTTTCAGTTTTATCATGACAGCATTTGGCTGTTTGTCGTTTATGCGATGATCATGAGTGCACTTCAGGCGTTGTTTACATTAACGTTAAATTCTTCTGTTCCTGACATTGTTGCCCCTGAGCGGGTAGCTACGGTCAATTCCAGCAACCAGAGCATCGGAGCCCTGATTAGTATATTGGGGCCGGTGATCGGTGCTGCAGCCTATATTAAATTCGGGCTGGAGCAAATTTTCTTAATCGAGGGATTCGCGTTCATTCTTTCCGCATTTCTCAATATGTTTTTGCAATTCTCTAAACGCCAAGGGCAGATGGAAGAGCATAAACCTTACTTGGAAAGCGTGAAAGAAGTTTACCGGTATATTCAGCGGCGCGCTGCAATAAAGTATTTGCTGGCCATTTTTGTTGTCGTTAACTTTGTGATTGCGCCGGCTGTTTCTCTCATCTTGCCTTTTATCGTCTATCAGGCTCTGGATATGACGCCGCAGCAGTTGTCCTATATTGAAGCAGCGCTTGCGGCAGGCATTATCATTGGAGCCATAGTAGTGTCAGTACCTTCCGTTAATCGCTTTATCACTAATAAGATTTTCATTTTAATCCAGCTGCAAGCGTTGATGATCATTTTATGGATGTTTCCGGAATGGTCGATCTTTGATACGAGCACCAAGGTTATGCTGATGGTCGGATACATGATCGTCTTGTCACTTACGGGAGTTTTCACCACGATGGGCAATATACCCATGCTCTCTTATGTACAGATTCACACTCCTGAGCAAATAAGAGCTAGCATTTTAGGGGTGGTAAGCACGGTTACTACTATTGCGGTCCCTGTTGGAATGTTGGTTTATGGTGCTTTGTTGGAGATGATGAATTGGTATTATATTACGGTAATTTCAGGAATAGGCCTGCTCGTTGTCGGTTTTATAGCTCATCGCAACCGCGAGCTCAGAGAGTTTTTTACCCTGGGCAGCGAGGCGGAGCCGGAGCCTGTAAGAAGTTTTGAAGCACACGAAGCCTGACACTCTATTCAAATGATAAAGACAAAGGAGGATTAATTAAAGATGAATACGTTCGAAGTTTTGGAGTCCAATGTCAGGTCTTATTGCAGAAGTTTTCCGGTTGTATTCGATAAAGCTAAGGGAGATCAGTTGTATGCGGATACCGGGGAAGCTTATATCGATTTTTTTGCGGGGGCGGGAGCCCTTAACTACGGACATAACAATAAGTTTATGAAGTCCAGAATTCTGGAATACGTATCCCAGGACCGGATAATGCATGGACTCGACATGTATACGAAGGCAAAAGAAGAATTTATTCTTTCATTCTCAGAGCATATCCTCAAACCCCAAGCTTTGGATTATAAACTGCAATTTTGCGGACCGACGGGTACTAATGCGGTGGAAGCCGCGTTGAAACTGGCCCGAAAGGTTAAGGGCAGAAGCGGAATTTTTGCTTTCATGGGCGGATTCCATGGGATGTCGCTGGGAAGTCTGTCGATCACAAGCAACATATCGATGCGCGAAAGTGCCGGGATACCGCTCAATAATGTGACTTTTATTCCCTATGGGCAGTCGTTTGGAGGATTGGACACAATCCGTTACATGGAGCAAATCCTCTCCGATACGCATTCCGGGATCGAGAAGCCTGCAGCGATTATATTGGAAACCGTTCAGGCGGAAGGCGGAATAAACGTGGCTGAAACTGGATGGCTGCAAAACTTGCGCCAGCTTTGTGATGATCACGATATTTTAATGATTATCGACGATATTCAGGTCGGCTGCGGCAGAACCGGTCCATTTTTCTCATTTGAGCGTGCGGGGATTGTGCCGGATATCGTGATATTATCCAAATCGATTAGCGGGTAT
Organism: Paenibacillus pinihumi DSM 23905 = JCM 16419; assembly: GCF_000422505.1. GTDB lineage: Bacteria > Bacillota > Bacilli > Paenibacillales > Paenibacillaceae > Paenibacillus_D > Paenibacillus_D pinihumi. The sequence goes on from NZ_AULX01000019.1 coordinate 178,715, forward strand.
GGCTTGCCGATGTCTTTATTGCTGATCAAACCGGAGTTGGATATTTGGAATCCTGGAGAGCACAATGGGACATTTAGGGGCAATCAATTAGCTTTTGTCACGGCTAAGGCGGCACTGGAATTCAGAACAGCGGAGAGTCTTGGCGATCAGGTACGGGAGAAAGAGGCTTTTATTAAACACTACCTGGAAAGTGAGATTTGGCCGCTAGATCCCGAACTGCGAATTCGGGGGATTGGGTTGATTTGGGGAATTGATGTCGCTCATCTGGGACAGGAGGCCGCTAAAGAGATCGTCTCGAATTGTTTCAGGAACGGGCTCATTCTGGAAAGAGCCGGCCGCAACGATACAGTCATTAAGATCATGCCTCCTTTGACGATCAGCATAGACAATTTGAAGTCAGGCTGCGATACGATTAAAGAAAGCATTCGTCAAGTTTGCCCTACGTATATTTTTTGAATATAAAATAAACCGGGACCAGACCATGAAGGTTCAATAAGTCGCCCGGGTAAAGATAAACTAAGTGAGGGGGTAAATTGCTGCAGGACAATCCGGAAGCTTGATCTCCGTTTAGCAGATTGATTGCCTACGGGCATTAGAAAATCACCGGTATTGAATAATTTAAAATAACGAGCATGAAGGAGCCTTGAGCTCCTTTTTGCTTTTTTTCTCAGATATCCTGTTAAGCTGAACCATATCACAAGTAATGGTAAGTTATTCTAAATCATATATCATAACGAACATAGTTCTTTACGAACAGTGTTCGTTATGATATAAATGAGTTGTAGACAAAATTACGAATTGGCGAGTTATTACTTAAATAGAAGGGGATGTGCAAGATGACTACAGGATCTAAAGAACAAAAAAGAATTGCAATTATCGGAGCAGGGCCAGGGGGATTAACCCTTGCCTTAATTTTGCAGCGGCACGGCATACAATCCGTTGTATATGAGCGGGAGCTGCATGACCAGAGTCATGAAAGGGGCGGCTCCTTGGATCTTCATGAAGAATCCGGTCAGAAGGCGCTTAAAGAAGCAGGGCTTTATGACAAGTTTCAAACCCTTGCCCGCTATGAGGGGGAGGATTTCCGGGTACTTGATAAATCCGGCAACATTTATATAGATGATGAAGCTGATACAGAGCCAGATGGAGCAGGGGCACGCCCGGAGATTGACCGTGGTGTTCTGTGTGATCTGTTGTTGCAAGAAATTCATGCGGATACCATCAAATACGGATATAAACTCGATAAGGCGGTTACGCTAGAAAACGGCATGACTGAGCTTCAATTCGAAAATGGCTTTGTAGATACGGTCCACCTGGTGATTGGCTCAGATGGAGCATTTTCCCGTGTACGTCCGCTGCTTACGGATATCGATGTCGAATACTCGGGTTTGACTATGATTGAATTGAACATCCTGAATGCAGCAGCGAATTACCCGGAATTAGCCGCGTTTAACAAACGGGGCAAGATGTTCGGCCTGGATGATCATAAAGCGATTATTGGCCAAGTCAATGGAGATGGACGCATTAAGGTCTATGCGGCATTCAGGATAGAGAAAGACTGGCTGGAGACAAGCGGGATTCCGTTCAATCAGCCTAAAGAGGCCAAGGAGCGGCTGCTTGACATCTTTCAGGATTGGGACGAGCAGCTCAAAGATTATATCCGTTTCGCAGAAGACGCCTTATTGCCAAGACGCATCTACATGCTGCCGATCGGGTTCCAGTGGAACCGCAATCCGGGAGTCACGCTGATCGGGGATGCTGCCCATGTCATGTCGCCATTCGCGGGTGAAGGGGTGAACATGGCGATGTTCGATGCACTGGAGCTGGCACTTGCCATTGCCCGGCATAATGATGACTTCAGCAAAGCCATTGAAGAATATGAGGAAATCATGTATGCAAGTTCATCGGAGAAGGCCAGGGATTCGGATTACAGCTTAAAGCTCTGCTTTTCCGACAATGCCGCTGCCAACCTGGCGGAATTCATGAGTTCCATCATCGATCAGCACAACCGGCAATAAACATGTTGAATTTCTTGCCCTGCTATATTATAAAGAGAATATGAAAAATTCTAATCGAGTTATCGTTAGTCGTCGTGACCGTCCGGCCAAAGAGCCGCTCAGCCGTGAACTCATCGTCCAAACTGCCTATGAGCTTCTTAAGGAACAAGGCATGAAGGGCATGAGTATGCGCAAAATCGCCAAGGAACTGGATACAGGACCCTCTTCCTTGTACGTCTACGTCAATAATCTTGAGGATTTAAACTCTTACGTTCAGGACTTCGGCCTTGGATGCCTCATATTGCCTGATGCCGAAAATGGCTCATGGAAGGAGCGATTATTCGGGGCCCTGACCGCATATTTCCTTTTGCTAGTTGAGCAGCCGGGACTCGCGGAAATTTCGTTCTCTACTATTCCAAAGGGAGACAAATATATGGAGCTCATCGAATATATTCTTGCCGCGCTGCTTGAAGGCGGAGCCGGATCGAAATCTGCAGCATGGGGAACAGATCTTATGTTGTTATATGTGACTTCATTGGCATACGAAAAGCATTCCTGGAAAAAGCATGATGCCGCGAAGTTGTCGGATATCAAACAAGCCTTTAGCAATGCGGACTCTGTTCGATTTCCTTTCATTCATAGCCTGAGTGAAGAGTTATTCTCAGGAGATACTGTCGTCATGGAACGGTTCCGGTGGGGGCTTGAAGTGCTGTTGCAGGGCATTAAACTGGACCCCATAAATAACAGGCAAACATGAAAGCAGCCGATTGCTATCGGTTGCTTTTTTTGTACTTCTATTCGGAATAGCCGATTCCACGATTTTTCCGCATTCCGTCCAAAGTATTGCCGAAATTGGATAGTACAATAAATGATGTAAGGCCAATAAAAAAACAGTCGAATTGAACGAAAGCTCACCTGGAGCGAAATTATGTAATGAAAGCCATAAAATCAAAGGAGCTGATAGCATTGAAAAAAGTAATTCTTGCCCTCTCACTCGGTCTGCTGATTGGATCGGCAACAACGGCTGTAGCCGCAACAAACAAGACGGTGCAGGCGACGGTTTCGAAGTTTGTTATTAAGGTTAATGGGGCCGAGAAGACGCTGAAGAACTCGCCTATCGTTGTGGACGGCACAACTTATCTTCCACTCCGCGATGTCGCAGGGCTGCTTGGTGCCGAAGTCAAATATGATGGTAAAGCCAAAACGATTGAGTTGCAAACACCTGTTGCCATTGATAAAAGTGATCAGAAGAATATGGCAGGACTTAATTAGCATGAAATATAGAAGAGAGTAATGGTCTTATCCCCTTACGGTAACCGTAAAAAGAACCCATGCCATGATGGATTCAACACTGCCCGACGTAAGGGGATATTCCAGTTATCCCCTCTTACACCTCGCATGCCCTCAAATCCCTAAGCTGATAAAAAATTATGAGTCCAACATAAGCAGAATTTTAAATCTGTTTCTGCTTTCTTCCATAACATCAAAATCCCCGTTAGACATGGACCAAAAAAGACTTACACCATTCGAGATATAACAAAGTGTCCGGTGTATTTCTTTTGCTGGTGCCATGTTTTTAATTAGTCCTTCTTCTTGAGCACGTTGAATCAATGTGATAATGATATCTCCGACAACTGATTGCTCTGGAGCCAGTATCTCATTGCGGAGTGTGACCCTGTAAAATTCTTGCGTCAATTCGAACCCTGCACGAACAATATGTTTGAAGCGCACCCCCTAAAGCAGACATTGGTAAAACCCCAGGGTAAAACCGATGAATTCTTTGCGGGGTGCATTTTCACCTTTTAAAGGGATTTTCATATGCCTGGCGCACTCTTTATCTCCCTCTCCCAAAAGATTTCCGAGAGACGTTTAGTCGGTAGTGCTTCCGCTACATGAACAGAACCTTAATAACAGGGTGCAAAATTTAGCTGATGTTCAGCAATTCATTTAGGCTCTGTTTCAATGGCTTTGGTAGGATAGGAAATAAGGAATCTAATACAAGCATCTCCCAGGAGGCTCTTGGATAATAAATCTATTTATTTCGAGGAGGAAGACCCATGATTGTTACTACAACAGCAATCGTTGAAGGCTCCCCGGTCAGGCAGTACATCGGCGTTGCCACCGGTGAAGTCATTATGGCCGCTAATGTCGGGAGAGATATTATGGCTTCATTTAGAGATATTGTGGGCGGGCGATCGAAGGCCTATGAAACCAAGCTAAAGGAAGCAAGAGACGAAGCCTTTAAAGAAATGTCACAGCAAGCTTCGCAGATGGGAGCCAATGCGATTATCGGTGTCGATATCAATTACGAGGTTGTCCGCCAGGGCATGCTCATGGTCGCTGTCAGCGGAACGGCTGTCATTATCTAAACCGTTCAGTCCAATTACTTTATCATTTCAATAGAAGGAGCTTATGCCAGATGAAAAAACTTAGCGCTTCATTATTGTCCATATGCCTGCTTACATCGGTCGTCTCTTCTGTTCATGCAGCGGATAATGCCTTGTCCGTGTGGCAAAATGGCCAGCAAATTCAGTTCAGCAAGTCTGGACCTGTCATGGAAAAAGGGGTGACACTCGTCCCGATGCGTACGCTTCTCGAGAAGCTGGGTGTCCAAATGAAATGGGATGAAGCGACCCGTACCGTCAGCGGTACAAAAGAAGGCCTCTCCTTATCCCTCAAAATTGGCAGCACGAATGCAACTGTAAACGGCAAAACAATCAAACTGGATGCAGCGCCAAAGCAAATCAAAAATGAAACGTATGTGCCGCTCCGGTTTGTCGCGGAAACGATTGGCTACAAAGTTGCCTGGAATCCATCGCTGCGCCAGGTTAACCTAACCTTAAAGCAGCCGGGCAATGAAGTTGTAAAAACCAGGCTGCAAGACGATTTTTATGAAGCTGTAAATGCAAAGTGGCTTGCGTCCACGGAAATTTCAGCAGGTAAAGTAATAGCAGGCGGCTTTAGCGACCTCGATGCTAGCGTGAAAAAGCAGCTTTCGCAGGATATGGCGAAAATGGCAGCCGCGGGACGCGACAAAACAGACGACGAGATCGGCAACATGATTAAATTTTATAAACTGGCTGCTGACCGGGATAAACTCTCCAAGCAAGGATATGAAGCCATAAGAGCGGACATCGAAAAAATTAAATCGATCAACAGCTTGGCGGATTTTGCAAAAAATCAAAAAGAACTCTATTTTAGAGGGCTATCTTTGCCATTTACTTTTTATAACTTGTCTGACATGAAGGATGCAACGAAAGAAATTCTATACATGAATTCTCCTAAACCGCCATTTGATAAGAGCATCTATGCACCTGACAATCCTAATGGCCAAGCAGTGTTAGGGGGATACAAAAATATGCTGGCGGATCTGCTTGTGATGGTTGGGGAAACAAAAGAAGAAGCAATCCGTATTGCCGGTCAAGCTGTAGATTTTGAACAGGAATTTGCGCAGTATATCATGTCCGCAGAAGATTCAAATAACGTGGAGTCGTTTTATAATCCAAAAACAGCGGAAGAGCTGAAGCCCTATAGTAAAGAGATTGATTTTGAAAAATTTGTCGCAGATGTTACCGGCAAAAAACTAAAAACGGTATCCCTCATGAAATTGGATTATTTTGAAAACATGGATACGTTTTTGAATGAGAAAAATTGGGATAAAATAAAGAGCTGGACATACGCAAACTTTGTATTCAAGTCCGCACCTATGCTATCCGATGAGTTCATTGCAAAATCGACCCAACTCAGCAGAGCAATGAGTGGTCAAGAAAAATTGCCGCCAACAGAAGACACGATTTACAATATCGTAAATGCTGCTTTCGAAAATGTAGCAGGAAACTATTATGGCCAGACATACCTCGGAAAAGAAGCCAAACAGGATGTTACGCGCATGGCTGAAGAAATGGTTGAGAGTTTCCGGAACAGACTGCAAAAAAATGACTGGCTGTCGGAAAAAACCAAGACAGCAGCGCTTAAAAAACTGGATGCCATGAAGATCCACATTGGCTATCCGGACAAGCTGGATGGCATGTACGCGTTGTTAAAGGTGGATGAGAATAAGTCTCTGTATGAGAATAATCGCTCCATCCAAACGGTAATTGAGAAAAATAGGTTTGCAAAACTTGATCAAACGATTAACCGGGACGAATGGAGAACGCCTGGACATACTGCGAATGCCAACTATCAATATCTCACCAACACGATGACGTTCCCGGCTGCGGCTCTTCAGGCTCCATTTTATGATAAAAATAAAAGCGCGAGTTGGAATTATGGTGGCATAGGTGCGGTTATCGGACACGAAATCTCCCACGCTTTTGATACAAATGGGGCCAAATATGATGAGGTTGGAAACAAGGTCAATTGGTGGTCAGAAGAAGACTACAAGAAATTCGAAGAAAAAGCCCAGGCTTTTGTTGAGCAATATAACAAAGCCGAGTATATAGGCCGAAAAGTTAATGGGCAGAGAACCGTGCCGGAAAATATTGCAGATATTGGCGGACTGAATGTTGCGCTTGAATTGGCAAAACAACAGCCGGATGCCAATCTGGAAGATTTCTATACATCATGGGCTACGATTTGGAGACATAAGGCCCTGGCCGAAATTGACCAATACCTGCTGCTGGTCGATCCGAATCCGCCAAGTAAAATCAGGGTAAATGCGGTTGTTGCGAACAGCGATGATTTCTACTCCACATTCGGCGTGAAAAAGGGCGACAAAATGTACATTGCCCCGGAGGATAGAATTACGCTTTGGTAAACGATTATAGGGCCAAATAAAAGCTGAAGATTCAAAAATATAGTTGATCTGTAAGGAGCTATACCAAAATCCATTCATTGAATGTTGCCCAGGCAACTCCACTTGACATGAGCATTTTGGCTATGGCTCTTTTGTGTTCATAAGTTCAAAGAAATGCTTGCGCATGACGTAACGTCATGCGCTATACTGGTACTTGAAAGGGGTTGAGAAAGATAAGCAAGAGTTATTATACCGTTGGTTCCCTCGCCAAGCTGACCTCAACAACGGAACGAACGCTGCGCTTTTATGATCGGAAGGGGCTGCTCAAGCCCAGCGGATATAATGAACAGGGACACCGGATCTATACCGATGAGGATTTGGTACGGCTCCATCAAATACTAACCTTAAAATATTTAGGCTACTCCCTGGATGAGATCGGCAAGTATTTAGCAGAGCAGAACAGCAAGGATTTTCATGCTTCACTGGAGCTGCAACATGAGCTGCTGCTGCAGAAGCAGCAACACATCCAGCATGTTGTGTCTACGATGGAACGGGTAAGAGCCGTCATAAAGGATAACGATACGATAGATCATGGGCTCATTATGACGATGATTCATTCCATTCAACATGAGGAGGATCAGAAGCAGTGGCTCTCCGACCGGCTGCCGGATGCACTCGTACAATCTATATTTATGAGTGGGTCAACCATGGAGGAACAGCTTCAGGCAACACGTGAGATGACGATAGGGCTTAACGATCTGCTCGTTATGTACAAGCAAGGGCTGCAGCCGGGACATCCGCTTGTACAGGAGCGTGCTCTTCGTCTGCAGTTGATAATTAAGCGGCTGCTGGGACATCAGCTGCACGAGCTGGGGACGGGCGAGGTGGGAAGCGTGCTGAAGGAGATGGATCCGCAGCTCTTCCCGAGCAGTTTCGAGCCGGACTTTAAGAACTACTTGCGTGAAGTGTTTTATATCTAAATTACTGAAAATGAACCGGAGAGTGGGACATGGAAGCATCTATTCAAACGGATGTAACAAAACAAGTAAAAGCAGCGCCGATTCTTATTTCGTTATTATTAGGCTGCTTTATTGGCATGTTTAGCGAAACGGCCCTTAATATTGCACTTCCAGAGCTAATGAAGCAATTACAAGTCGGACCGACTACCATCCAGTGGCTAACTACTGGTTATATGCTCGTACTGGGTATTTTAGGTCCAGTGTCTGGTCTGCTGCTTCAATGGTTTACAACGAGACAGTTGTTTATTGCCTCTCTTTCTTTTTCAACACTCGGCTCACTAATTGCCGGTTTGGCGCCTAATTTTGAAGTGCTTCTGGCTGCCCGCTTTTTTCAGGCCGCTGGTTTAGCTTTGCTTTTGCCCCTTATGCTAAATGCCATACTGATTCTTTTTCCGCCGGAAAGGCGCGGCGCAGCTATGGGATTGATGGGGCTTGTGCTGACCTTTGCCCCTGCTTCGGGTCCAACAATTGCGGGCTTAATTATTGAAAAGCTTTCTTGGCACTGGATTTTCTGGATTTCCAGTAGCGTTCTCCTTATTGCATTAATTACCGGTATCATTTTCTTGAAAAATATATCCGTTATTACACGTCCTAAAATTGATATCCTTTCCTTGGTACTTTCGACAATCGGTTTTGGCAGCCTTTTATTCGGCTTCAGCAAAGCCGGCGAGAGCGGCTGGGGCAGTATGCTCGTTATCTCTTTCTTAATGATTGGCGTGTTGGCACTTATTCTCTTCACTTGGCGCCAATTCAGTGTAGCATCACCGCTGATGAACCTGCGTACGTTCCGTTATCCGATGTTTTCTTTGTCGGTGGTACTATTCATTGTTGTTATGATGCTGCTTTTGTCGTCCATGCTATTGCTGCCGATACTTTTACAGAATGGCCTTGGAAAAAGTGCCCTACAGGCGGGTTTGCTCTTGTTGCCGGGTACGCTTATTAGCGGGATCATGGCTCCATTTATGGGAAAAATCTTCGATAAGTACGGACCAAGAAGACTAATCATACCCGGACTTATTTTAATTGGTGTCACTATGTTCTTCTTCTCAACGATTACGGTTGATTCCTCCACCATGTTTATTGTTGCATTGCATTGCTTGTTCTTATTAGCTTTGTCAATGGTCATGATGCCGGGACAAACTAATGGCATGAACCAACTGCCGGCAGAATATTACCCGCATGGTACAGCTATTATGAGTACATTGCAGCAAGTGGCTGGAGCGATTGGCAGTGCGCTGGCGATGACGATGCTGGCGGCTGGCCAGTCAAGCTACTTGCAGGATAAGGGATTTGATATGAGCAACGGGATTAATCTTGCACAGCCTGATCCCGCAATATTCGTGCATTTGCCGTCTTCCTTTGTTTTTGGCATCAAGGACGCTTTTATTTTTGCCGGTTTCATGACGATCCTCGCCCTTGTCATCTCGTTATTTATGAAGCATGTGAAAACAAGTGAACAAAAAACAGGATAAAATCAACGAACAAGCTTCGCAGCCGGGAGCCAATGCCTTTAATGGTATCAACTTCGGACTGTTTAATTGCTGTAATTCATTTTTCATGTTCTTAACACGATAGGGCTGACCGTCAGGTTGGCCCTGTTTTTTATTTAGCCAATCCTCTTATTTAAAGTTGCAGAGGCAATTCCGTTTGGACCTAGAAATTTTGGGCAGGCTTCTTTTGCGATTTTATGACCGCAAGTGAAGGTCGATATGACAAAAATAGATCCCCAAGCAGCGCAAAAATTAGCAGCGGAGCTGGGTATTTATAATGACGGAACAAAATTGCAGGATCATATTTCGGCAGGAACGTATAAAAAAATCACAGAATTCCTGAAAGCAAATGGAATGCCGGAAAACAGCTTTGATATCTTCAAGCCATGGATCGTACAGCAACCTTTGATGCCATGTTCCGGTTGAACGACGGCTTTTCCGACGAACTGCAAGAAAGGCTGCTGCTCATCAATCTCGATCCAAGTAATGTGAAGCTCCCTGCTCCTGATGTAACGACAGCGTTTCTGATAAAATATGGAAAGAGGGCGATTATAAAACCCTGGAAGAATCGCTCCATCCTTCCGGCTGGGACCCTGAATATTACAAAGGCTTATTGACGGATCGCGATTTAAAGATGGCGGAGAAGATTAAAGTCTATCTGGAAAGTGATAAGAAAGAAACGCATATGGTTGTAGTCGGATTTGGGCATACAATGGGTGAATTCGGTGTTGTTCCAACGCTCATAAAGGATGGCTACAAGGTGGAGAAGTATTAATTGATCAATAGTCATTCCCGATGAAACGGCAAGCTAACCATCTAAATGGGCTTTGTTCTTGATTTCGCAGGGAGATTTGTTGTGGCATACCAACATTAACGGAACCTAAACAACGGAAGTAAAATTAAGCGGATGTTCATCCATTCGTTTAGGTTCCGTTTCAATAACGCTGGTATGATAGGAAATGAGGATTCTGAGCAAGTATCCGGCAGGAGACTACGAACAACAAATCGATTTGTTTCAAGGAGGAAAGTATTGAAAAAGTATGACCCGGCAATCGGCACTACAGAGACAAATCCGGTTTGCTGTTTTCTGATTTGACAACCAGAAGGAGCTGTATACAGATGAAAAAGCTTAGCGCGTCAGGTTAACCTAACACGCTAAGCAGCAATCTGAAGAAAGCTGAGGCTTTCTGTAGAAAATGGATAATAAAAGAAACATGTATGCCTGCTGGGTTCACTTCACTATGTAATGGAGGGCAGGTATGGATCAGTATCTGATTGACAAAGCAAAAACTGCAAAAAAACCAATCATTGCTCTAAAAGTCTGGAGTACCAAATGAAATCAAACAACAAGGGTTGCTAGGAACGATAATTTCTACAAGATATTGGTGTAAAAGAAGGCTTGCGCATAACGTAACGTGTGGTGCTATACTCGTGCTTGAAAGGGGACGAGAAGGATAAGTAAGACGTATTACACCATTGGTTTACTCGCCAAGCTAACCTCAATGACGGTTCGTAAACTTGACTTTTATGATCAGAAAGGGCTGTTCTCTGGATAATATCAGAACTTATTTGGAGTAGGATAGCAAGGACTTTAGGACATCACTACAGATGCAATATGAGCTGCTGCTGCAGAAGCAGATCCGAAGATATTCCCGAGAAGCTTCGAGCCGGACTTTATGAGCTACATGCGTGAAGTGTTTGTTCGAATTGGGAATCGGCATATCCAGCCAGAGATGTCCTGCGGGCAAAGCTGAATGACATTCTATTATTTCACCAAGCGGGGCCATAATCCGCCGAAAAAGAAACAATCCCTTGTTGCCTTATGTGGGATACTGATTCGAGAAGTAGTCGATGTTGAAAGCTTAAGAAAATAAGAGCAAATGAAAGAAAATATTAATTTTATTAATTTATAGTGGGAGTGTTTATGATGTCAACCAATAGGGACATGCTGCAAGAATCTTTGGATCCCGCCCTCCGAGTTCGTCCCCGCGTACGATGGGGTGTTCTCACATATTTCCTCTACAGCGCAGTCTTCTACGCGATCTTCGTGCTCAACGGCGTCGACTACACGCGAGTGGGCGAGAGTGAGCAGACCCTTTTTCTCTGGTACGTAGCACCGCTGTCTGGCGGTGCCGTGCTCACCATCACAATGGTCACGATCTACGGATGGTGGCGCCCCAGCCTGGTTGAAAGGCGGCCTCTTTCTCGATGGACGATGACTCTCCCGATTATCATGACGGTCATCGCGATCGTGAACATGCTGATCGGCGATTTCACCCGTGTCACGCCCCTCATGTGGCTGTATCTCTTCGTCGGCAGCATCCTGGTCGGTTTCAATGAGGAGATGGTCAACCGCGGTCAGTTGATGGTCGCTCTGCGCAGCCGGTTCGGTGAAACCGGGGTCTGGCTGCTTTCAACAGCGATGTTCGCAGTCTTCCACCTGCCGAACATCTTCCTGGGCATCGGGGCGGGTGCCCTGTTCCAGGTATTGATGTCTTTCGGCCTCGGTTCGATCTTCTACCTTGCCCGGCGGTCTACCGGATCGCTCGTGCCCGCCATACTTCTGCACGGACTCTGGGACTTGAGCATCTTCTCTACGAATGGCTCGTCGTCGTTTCCCATCGCGGGTGTACTAGCTCCGTTGTTGGCGATCGCTGCTGCGATCACGGTTCCGATCATTCTCCGCCGTGAAAAGCGACGTGAGAGCGCCCAGAGCTTGTCACGGCCAGTCGGCTGATTCATCCGTGCGGTCGACGGGCGCGCTCCTCGTCTCGCAGCGAACACGTCGGCCAACAGTCCTGACGAGGGGCACTCGGTCAGCAGGCTTGCGCAGCTGTGACGTAAATCATGATATCTGATTCGACGGAAATTGTGTTTCTTTAAAAGAAGTGGGAAGTTTTGAGTAATCTTAACAGATGTATTCATCTTCGGATCATTCAATCACCTAAGCCAGTCTAACACTTTATTTATGTTTTGACTGGCTTTGTTTACATCTGCTACATCTGCTTTAACCAGCAAGCCTTCGTGGGAATATGGAATACGACGAGCAAGCGGCTATGCCAAGCGGCAGTCGACTTTGCCCATAGCGTTCGGACAATGAAACTTCAAAATGAGCTTGTCATACATCTGATTAACTGGTCTTTAAGCAACATTGCTGCAAATAGGACGAAAAGCTTGTTATATTCATGAGCATATGCCTATTGTCCCCATCTAACTTGCTGAGTAAAATACCTCCCTCCAACAAGGAAAATGCAAACGAAGCAAGCGCATCTGGATCCAGGTCTTCTTTAAACTCCCCGGCTTTAATCCCGTCACGAATAATACTTTTCATCATATCTAAGGCGGTATGCATCCCTTGCCTTGCTCGATTACGAAGCTCCGAATGCGTATCGTCACTTTCTACAGCCGTATTCTGCATGGGACATCCGCCAATAAATGGCGGATTATGGACAACATCTTCATAAACACGAAAAAAAGCAATCAACCGGCCTGATGCAGACTGCTCTTGATCGGCCGCCTCGGAAAATCTTCTGTTGACCAAACTCGCAGCGTAATTGTAGGCTTCAAGCGCAATGTCGTCTTTACTGGCAAAATGCCGATAAATGCCCCCCTTCTTAATCCCGGTATCGGCAATAATATCGTTTAGCGATGTACCGGCATATCCTTTCTGATTAAAAATTGCTGCTGATTTCATAATGATGTTTTCCCTTGTCCGATCTCCTTTTTTCATAGGTTCCTCCGAAAGAGCTTATTCTCATCTGACATTATATCAAATTTTATGGCTGAAGCCTTGTCATTCACTTAAAACATGATACAATAAAAGATACCGTTCGGTACCTTTTATTGTACAACAATTCCTTTCTAAAGGAAACCGTGTTCGGCACCGGTTATTACTTACCTTAAACTCCGCTGGACATACTAATGACAGAAAAATAAATGCCGAACGAACTCTTATCTGAATCATACTTGCTGCACAGTTCATTTGATTTCATGACAGACGTTTGTCTGCTTGGGATAAATAAAGATTGTAGGAGGACTATTCCATGAGTGTAAAAGTAGGTATTAATGGTTTTGGACGGATCGGGAGACTCGCTTTTCGTCGAATCCAAGAGGTTGAGGGTGTCGAGGTTGTGGCCATTAACGACCTTACCAATGCGAAGATGCTGGCTCATCTGCTCAAATATGATAGTACGCAAGGCACTTTTCATGGTGACATCGAAGTTCATGACGACAGCTTTACTATTAACGGTAAAGAAGTTAAGGTACTGGCTAACCGTAATCCTGAAGAAATCCCATGGGGCGAGCTTGGCGTGGACATTGTGCTAGAATGTACAGGTTTCTTCACCACCAAAGAAAAGGCGGAGCTTCATCTAAATGGCGGAGCCAAGAAAGTCGTCATTTCCGCCCCGGCAACAGGCGACATGAAAACAATCGTATATAACGTAAATCATGAAACACTGGACGGGACGGAAACCGTTATTTCCGGCGCTTCCTGCACAACGAACTGTCTGGCTCCCATGGCTAAGGCTCTGCATGACAAGTTTGGTATTCAATCCGGGTTAATGACGACCATTCACGCCTTTACAGGCAACCAGAGCACGCTTGACGCTCCGAATCCAAAAAACGATTTCAGAGCTGCACGGGCCGCCTCAGAGAACATCGTTCCCTATTCTACCGGTGCTGCTAAAGCCATCGGCCTCGTTCTTCCCGAACTGAAGGGCAAACTGGATGGTGCGTCTCAACGTGTACCTGTAGCAACAGGTTCCGTAACGGAGCTCGTTACTGTATTGAACACTAAAGTAACGGCTGAGGATATTAACGCCGCCATGAAAGAAGCGTCTGACCCAGAAACATACGGATACACGGAAGACGAGATCGTATCTTCCGATATTAAGGGTATGACATTCGGTTCGCTATTTGATGCCACTCAAACCAAAGTTCTGACGGTTGGGGACCAGCAGTTGGTGAAAACCGTAGCTTGGTACGATAATGAAATGTCCTACACGGCTCAATTGGTTCGTACATTAGAATATTTCGCAAAAATCGCCAAGTAATGACGGTACGGACGCTGCGTGAGGTGTTTGCCATTGCTGCCGAGATTATGCTGGAATCACGAACGGGGCGATTGCCCATCGGCTATCGACGATCCGTCATGCTGGTGGGCACGGAGATTGCAGAGACGGATACGCATGAGGAACTGCTGCGTAGCGGCGGTATTTATGCACGATTGTATGCGACGCAAGCCTCTTGAACGTAATCAATGCAAACATGACGGCGGTCCGGCAGGACTGTACGCTGCTTTTTATAGCGGAATGCGCGATATGAAGGTCAAACTGATCGGAGCCAAGGAAGAATTGGGCGCAGGTTGCTGCTCTATCCGGAGAAGATGATCTGGGACTTGCAAAGTCCAGCAAAATTAAAACCAGTGAGGAACCTTGTTCTACAAGGCTTCTCGCTGGTTTTTGATTTTTCTTCTTTAACTTGAACTCCGTTCATGGTAATCTCCTGCATTTTGCTTGTGCTGCGACGTTTTGCTAGTACTGCGATTTGCAATAAAAACGCCCAACATGATGAGTATCGCACCAAGGTAATGGCTTGTTTCAATAATTTCCTTCAAAAATATAAAAGAAAACAGGGCAGAAAAAATAGGTTCAAGCGAGAATAGAAATCCTACACTTTCCGGTGTTGTGTATTTTTGAGCAACGGATTGAAAAACGAAGCCATAGGCACTGCATATTAGTGCTAAAGCCAGAATGGCTACCCAGTGAACAGGAGTACTTGGCAGCACCGGCTCTTCGAAAGCGAAGGCACAAATCGTTGCAAAAATTGAAGCAAACCCCAATTGATAGATTCCCAGTTGCAGGGCATCAACCTTTCGCACGAAATCGTTGGAAACTATGATATGTATGGCGTAAAGAAGGGCGGCAATAAGGCAATAAATTGCACCAATATCAAGCGTAAACTGATCACGGACAGTCAATAGCAACAATCCGATACATACAATCACAACTCCAATCGTGATTTTTAATGCAGGGAACTTGCGGTTGAGAATTGCCTGTATGATAGGGACCATCACGACAGTAGTACTTGTTAAAAATCCGGCCGAGGTTGCGGAAGTATGCTGTACTCCGTATAACAGCATCATAAAAATGCCGTATAGTAAAGCACCGGATATGGAAGCGTATTTTAGCATTTTGATATTAATTTGAACGGTCCTTTTGAAAAAAATCATTACGGTAACAAAAAATGCAATTCCGCATCGCAATGCTACGATCGTGGACGGAGGCATTCCATCAATCCCAAGCTTCATGAATATATAGGATATGCCCCATGCCAGAGATACAGTGGTTAAAATCAGATTTGCTTGTCTTTGTGTCATATGATTCACCTTAACTCCCGTTATTTCGTCATGAATCATATCTTACTCATAGAATCATTATAAGAGAAGCGAATATATGTTATATTGAAAATAAGAATACCTTATGTTTGGCAGGAGGCATGATGAAAAAAACAAAGTATGAAATCTTTATGAAGGTAGTTGAATTTGGCAGTTTGTCACGGGCTGCAGAATACTTTAATTATTCACAATCAGCAGTCAGTCAAATTATTATTTCCCTTGAAAATGAATTTGATATTAAATTGTTGAATCGAAGTCATGCTGGAGTGTCAGTCACCTCAGATGGTGAAGTATTATTAGCGTATATTCAAAAATTGAGCCATGCACATAAAGAGCTCTCAGACAAGGTTTTTGAGTTGCTTGGGATAGAAAGCGGACTTATCCGAATCGGCACATTTTCAAGTATTTCCTGCCATTTGCTTTCTCCACTCCTCAAGAATTTTAAAGTGAAGCATCCAAATATAAAATTTGAGTTGATTCAGGGGGATTACCGCCAGATCGAAACATGGATTTCTGAAGGAACGGTTGACTTTGGTTTTGTTAATTTACCCACACTCAAGGATTTTGAGGTCATTCCGATTATGGAGGACCGAATGCTGGCAATTCTGCCAGTTGACCATCCATATGCCCGTAAGGAATTCGTGCCCTTGAATCTTTTTGAGCAGGAATCTATGATTCTTTTGGAAGAGGGAACTAAAAAGGGAATACAGGAAATGTTTCGTCAACACCATATAAATGCAAAAATCGAATACCGCTTGGATGATGACTATACAATCATGTCAATGGTGGAAAACGGACTTGGTATTAGTATCTTGGCTGAGCTTATTCTCAAAAGAACGCCATATCAGATTGTCACAAAGGAAATATATCCAAGTTTTTCACGAACGATTGGAGTCGCAATAAAGAATAGGACGCAAGCTTCAATGGCTGTGAGGTGTTTTCTTGATTTTATTCTCGAAAACAAAGAGGAATTTATTTGCTTTGCCAAATGAGCGATTATCATCTCCTCCTAAAATGCAAAAGGTACAGGCGTACGCCTGTACCTTAGCTTAATTTTTAAAAATTAATCATCGTAGCTAAATGTTTGTTCCAGTCTCCATGCCGCTGGGCTTTGTGCGATAAGCAGCGGGATCATCCCCGGGCAGGTCCTTAAATCGGGAGAGCCGACAAGGCTCTAATTCGTTTCTTGATTCCCTGTCAATGATTTCACTTGCAGCAAGACGCGCAACTAGCGGCGCCAGCGTAATCGCAGAATGCATCACCGTCAGATAAAGTCCCTCTATGTAATCATGGAAGCCCACGATTGGATAACTGTCTTCAGGCATCGGTCTCATCCCGACCCTGATGCTCTCCAGTTTCAATTGGTCCCCGCCCTTCAGACTGCGGCGCAATGTCTCGAACGCTCGCTTGCCGACCGCATCTGGTCCGTTTTCCTCTGACTCGTCGATGTAATCTTCTGCTGCCAACAGCGTATGATCCGTTAGTTGGCGCGCTTCAAATTGCGCATTTGAGATTAGTGTGCGGATCAGTCTGTTCGCAGTTTTCATCTGAATCAGTATGGAAGGTGATGGTGTTACCGGTACGGGAAACCCTAAAGGCTCACAAAGTCCGGTTACGCCCGTGCCTGCGGCCAATACCACCACATCCGTCTCCAGAAAACCATTGGACGTATGGACGCCTACCAGACGGGAGCCTTCTTGCTGCAGCTCCGTGACGTTGGTACCGAACTGAATCTTCGCACCGTGCTCACGCGCTTTGTTCAACAACAGTTCTGTTACCCCTATCGGGTCCACTGCGCCTTCTTGGCTGGCAAACATCGCATGATCCGGATATTCCTTCAGATTCGGTTCCAATTCTTCAACCTGCTTTCGGTTCAATTTTTGAACGCAATGATGCTCCCTTGGGTCCGTATTTCCCCAGGTCAGTGCTCCGTTCCAATGGATTTTCAATTCGGGCAGCTCTTGTTGAAGCGCATAATATTCTTCCAAAGCCGCATCGTACAAATGCCAGTATTGGGGAGCGGTCCTATGTGTTGTATGAATCCAGGCAAACGATTTTTCTGTGACTTCACGCGCCGGGGCAGGGTGTCGTTCAATAACCGTCACATCCTGATTTCGTTTGGCCAGTTGATAGGCCATGGACGCGCCGACAATTCCCGCGCCAATGATTACGATTTTTTGTTTTCTCAATTATTAGCCCCCCTATGAATCTATTATATCATACGCGTCATGACAGAACCGATGCCATACGGCAAAAGTACGACATGCTATATGCGGCAGCTTTTATACAAGAGCATTACAATGAAAAGCTGACCCTGGAACGTTTGGCCGAACGTTCATTATTCCCATTTTCTTCAAAAAAGACTTGACAAGGGGATGTTATAATTTATTAGAAAGCGTATCTGCTTAAATACGCTTTTAAACTAGTAGAGTAGGTGTTTTGCGATGAAAATGGACAAGCCAAGAATACCGGTGCATTTAACTTTGGGTAACTTTCAACAGATTTTTTCCGAAGAAGATCCATATCTGGAGAACATGGAAATAACAGAGTCGTCCTTAGATGATGAAAATCTAAATAAAGTCATTTTATCAAAAATGAAAATAAGAAATTCGACCTTTGTTAATTCGAAATTACAAAATATTGACATTACCGATGTCCATTTCGAGAATTGCGATTTTTCTAATGCTGATTTAAGTCGAGCCTCTATACATCGGGTCACCTTTAAGAATTGCAAATTGCTTGGTGTTCAGTTTATAGATGGCAGGTTTGGTCATGTTGATTTTGATCATTGTTTATTATCCCTCTCGAATTTTAGTGAATCTAAATTGGAGAAAATACATTTTAACGAATCAAAATTGAGTAACGCAGATTTCTTTGATTGTAAACTAGTGAAGAGCAAGTATTCTTATTGCGATTTGGATAGCGTTAATTTTGATCGAACAAAGCTAAAAGGGATTGATATAAGCACTTCACAATTCAACTCTCTTATAGTTTCCATTGAAGATGTAAAAGGCTGCATTATTTCACAAGAACAAGCCTTATCTTTTGCTTTAATGCTTGGTTTGCAAATTAAGTGATATTTACTTTATCCTGAAGAATGGAGAAACCCTGTGATAGCCTATTTCGGCAGCCATGACCGAGAGCGAACCACGGGGTTCCGTTCATCAGCTTCGGACGGACCCGCGGGCCTCTGATTCTTTCAAGTTCCGTATTACTGTTTAAAATAAGCAATGAAACTTGATACGGTAAAAAGAGATTTTCGTGAGCACACAAACCGGCAAGCAGGGAAATCTTACTAGTCACTTGTTTAAGATTTATTAATTGACAGAACCCAACATCAAACCATAAATCACGAATCACGAAATTTTCGATTACTTCGCCAATCAACAAACGGAACCTCGTTAAGTATATTTCTCTATAATTTTATTTAAATAATCTCGAAATTCTTCAACATAGATTTTCGGCTCTATTATTTCCAGATCTGTACCGAAGCTCGCTAAAAATTGAAATCCATTACTGTTTTGCGGAACATGGATTGTTGCTAATAAATAATCAGAGCTATAGTTTTCCATGCTCTTTCGACCGTACCTTTCAATGAATTGATCTTTTATGCCAGGCGAAATCAACGCCTTGACTGCGACTAATTCCGGTTGATAGCTTGCTTCCTGCTCTTGTTCCAACAAATCATCTCTAGGGCTGAACGTTTGTTCATTCACATTAAGATGATCGATCCGAGATAATTTGAACGTTCTATATCTCATGCGTTGTAAACAGAATCCTTTCAGATACCAACTGGATTCGCTAAAATGAAGCTGATAGGGCTCGACAGTTCTTTTCGTCGCCGTTCCATTTTTATCTATATAATCAAATGAAACTAATCTTCTCTTTAATATGGCTTCCTGACATGTTTTCAAGGTTTGACGAATCTCAGACCGACCTTACCAATCATAAAAAGACAGTTGAATTGAACCTTTCGGAGCCAATGGACTAACCATGGCTTCTATTTTTTTGATCGTTATTTCAACTTCTTCGCTAATTAGAATTTGTTCCAATCCGCCGAGCGCGGTCAATATATTCTCCAAGTCGGAGCTGCTTAAAAGACGTTTATCAACCTTGTATTCATCCATAATGCCGTAGCCGCCATTAATTCCAATGATAGAATAGATCGGGATGTTTGATAAACTCAAGGTTTCTATATCGCGAAGAATCGTTCTTTTGGAGACGTTAAATAATTGCGCGAATTCTTTGGTGGAAACAACATCTTTTCTCAGCAAGATCATAATGATAGAGATTAATCTCTCAACTTTTTCCATTGGTTCCCCTCTTTTTTTCTACTTCAGTATGAAACGGTGACATACTGCTGTCACCTCTTATGAATTATACTACATTTATAACAAGAAGGAGGTTATGCTATATGTCAGCTATTGTATATTTAAACTTTGATGGGAATGCAGAACAAGTGATCGAATTTTATTCGGAAGCTTTAAGCGCAATTGAAGTAAAAAAAGTGAAATTTGGGGATATCCCGCAAGATCCAAACTACCCAATGCCGGAAAATGAGTTAAATATGATCATGGAGTCCTCCATAGAATTCGCAGGTGGGAGAATCATGATGTCGGACATTTTGCCTTCCATGAAGGCGGCAACAGGTGAGCTGGTGCAAGGGAATAATGTTCTGATTAGTCTGGTCATCGATGATAAGCAAAAACTGGAACAATACTTTAATGGTTTGTCCCTTGGCGGCCATGTCATCATGCCGTTATCCAATTATCTCTGGTCTTCGTGTTTTGGAATGCTAGTTGATAAATTTGGAGTTAACTGGAAATTTAATAGCGACGCAGATCGGTTTCTTGATAACGTAATATCCAATAAACAGTAACTCATTCTGAAAAAATGGTCATTTCGCTGGACTTCTGTTTGGAGCTATTGTGAGCGTCATTGCCTTTGTAGGCATACTGGTCTGGCTTCCTTCAATGCCTGTTCAGGAAAGAATGTCTTCCGGCAAGCAGCTCGGCATATTGCGCAAACCTCAATTGTGGTTCTGATCATGATAAAAACAGCAATTTCCAAGTCACATGTTGAGAAAGCAAGCATGAATTAACGGATATATGATAAATGTAGAAAGGAGCTCCTTTTAAAATATGGAAAGGGATAATTTAATTCCTGTAAAATCGAGAGAAGAGTTGAGGTTTTGGCTACAGGAAAATAGTAAGACTGAGAAATCTTGTTGGGCCTTGGTTAGTATTACGCCCAAATGGGATACGCTCTTATATTTGGACGCGGTCGAGGAAGCTTTGTGCTTTGGATGGATCGATGGAGTCAAGAAGAAAATATCTGAAACGGAGCTGGCTCAGAGACTGTCCCCTCGAAGCAAAAAAAGCTCATGGACTGAATTGAATAAAGAACGTGTCCGCCGCCTCGAAAAGTTGGGATTTATGACAGACGAAGGAAGAAAGGTACTTCCTGATATGGATTACGATTCTTTTCGAATCGATCCGCTTATAGAGAAAAGGCTAAAAGAAGAAAGGCAAGTATATGAGAATTTCATGGCATTTTCAGATCTTTATAAAAGAGTCCGGATCGACACGATACAAAGCAATAAGAATCAGCCAGAATTATTTAAGAGCAGATTAGACAAATTCATAACCAACACGAAAGAAAACAAAATGTACGGTCAATGGAATGACAATGGACGTCTATTAGATTATTAAGATGCTGTCAGCGCTATTATCTAGGCAGATCACCAATGGCCACAGTATACGTTATATGTGAGTGTCTAATATTGTTGATTCTGAGTTCTCCGCGTTGAGCATTGGTCTCATCCCGACCCTGACATTGGAAGAGGTATTGCCCAACTTCTCGGCAAATTGCAGCCGGATTTGGAAGGTTTAGCACAGTAGTAAACCTATCACATGATTCGGCAGGACAAGGGTACCCCCGATCCGAATATTGGGATGATAATGAATAACAGTAAGAGCCGGTTGCCCTGAACTCCAGAGCAACCGGCTTTTTGCGTGGAAGGAAACGAATGAACATGTCCAATGTGATTGCTCTCGCCAAACAGAAAGGAGTTAAAAAATGAATTGACAATATAGGGTAGGGGGCTATACTATATAAATGTTGGCAAGTGAAATTATTGGAACAATTTTGATCTCGCTTTTGACGGCCGTCGGAGCAAGTCGTCACCCAAGATTATCCTGTCGATTCGGAATTAAAGTTTTACTGGGAATCCGTGAAAGGCTTTAGCAAAGGAGGCGTTAATCCTTCGGGTTCGTTGCCTTCCTTCGAGGCGTATAGAGCTGGCCGTTGCGCAGCAGCACATCGACCAGATGCACAAGTTTTCTTGCCGTTAAGACGAAGGCGCGTTTGTGTTGATGCTAGGGTACTTTTTTGGGCATAGGGTGCCAAAGGGAACATTTAGCGGGCAAGAAGCACAAACGAGTACCGTAGAAACAGATTATTGTTGTAGCCGAAGCTACAGGAACGATAGAATCACCCGCCCTCCCGGGGGCGGGAAACTAACTCAAAATGATTTCAAAAGATACAATACAAGGAGAGTATACTTATGGTGAATAAAGCTCTTTCTCAACCCGATCCAAGGCGTTGGAAAGCACTGGCTTTGTTATGCATTGCAAATTTTATGGTTATTATGGATACCTCGATTATTGGGGTTGCGCTGCCGGCAATTAAAGAAGCTCTCGGATATACACAGGCTAATTTGCAATGGGTATTTAATGCATATGTCATTTTCTTTGGCGGTTTGTTGTTACTCGGTGGCCGTTTGTCCGATCTGTTTGGGCAACGGCGCATGTTCATGTGGGGATTTTCGATTCTAACAGCAGCCTCTTTGCTTGCAGGCTTGGCTTGGAATGAGGAGTCGCTTAACATCGGGCGTGCATTGCAAGGGTTCGGTTCCGCATTAATTGCCCCTTCAGCATTAACCATAGTCATGATGTTGTTTGGTGGTAATCCCAAAGAGTTAGGTAAAGCATTAGGTTTTTGGGGTGCTTCGGCTGCGGCCGGCGGATCGGCTGGTGTATTTCTAGGAGGTGTCATAACCGAGTGGTTAAGCTGGGAATGGACATTTCTGATTAACGTACCAATCGGCATCCTCGCCTTACTTGTGTCTCCTGGAATTTTATCGAAAGGGGTACGAAGAAAAGGAAGCATCGATGTTACCGGGTCTATCTCCGTAACATCAGCATTGGTATTGCTGGTGTATGGCATTGTTACTGCAGAACACAATGGATGGAGCGCACCGGCCACCGTATGGACACTCGTTTCGGGGGCCGCATTGTTTATCCTGTTCTTGATCATTCAGGCTGTAAAAAAAGAACCGCTTATTCCGCTCAGGATCTTTAAGGCGCCAAACTTGGCTGCAGGTAATATCGCACTCATTATGCTGTCCGCCGGATGGATTCCGTTATGGTTTTTCCTTAATCTCTATTTGCAGCAAGTATTGAAGTTTTCTGCTTTCAAAGGCGGGCTTGGCTTGTTACCTATGACCATACTCATTGCCATCTGTATGGTTTTCATTTCAGGCAAATTGATAGGGAAGTTTGGCGTGAAAGCCAATGTGGTCATCGGATTGATTGCCCTTGGAGGATCGTTAGTACTTTTCGCAACAAACACGCCGGTTGATGGTAATTTCGCAACACATGTACTTCCAGCTTCACTGCTGGGCGCGCTTGGTATGTCGCTTGCTTATATTCCGGCTACCATGTCTGCCATGTCGGGAGCCAAGCCGGAAGAAGCTGGGCTCGCATCCGGTCTTGCCAATACAAGCTATCAGATCGGCTCAGCGATAAGTCTGGCCATCATGGTTGCGATTGCTGCATCAAGCACAGCTTCCCACGCTGGTGCTGATCAAGTTATTGCATTGAACGAAGGATTCCAGCAAGCGTTCCTGTGGTCAGGGATTATCGCTTTTGCAGGTGCTGTTCTGGCAATTCTGTTTATCCGCTCTCCTAAGCAGGGGGAAACAAACGGGCCTGTAGCTATGTAACTAAAGCCCTCACTCCAGCCGAATTGGATTTGGCTGGAGCTTGCTATTTCACCAGGAGAAGATCGGAAACCACCAGCTTAAGATGAAACTGGCTGATGTGGGATATACGGATAAATAGGGTAAGGGGGTATAAAATAGAATTTTATGAAGGAGCTGAGTTATTTGAACATGGATACAGAAATGCTAGAAAATGAAGGCGGAAATGATTTGAGTTGCTGCTCGACTGATGGAGCAACAAGAAAAAGTCATCATTCCGATAAAGTGAAAAACAGTTTAACAGGCCGATTGAATCGGATCGAGGGGCAAGTACGCGGCATTAAAGAACTAATCGAAAAAGATACGTATTGTGATGGCGTACTGAACCAAATCTCCTCGGTACAAGCGGCTTTGAATGGCGTCGGAAGGCTCTTGCTTGAGCATCATCTCAAAAGCTGTGTCATCGAGCGGATCCAAGAAGGGGACTCCGAAGTGTTAACAGAGCTTATGGTAACAATAAACAAGTTAATCAAATAAAATCGACAGCTAAACGCTGCTTTTTCTTTGCACTTTTTTATAGTATAGAGGGGTATTGTAAAAATGTGTTGACTAAATATAGGGTAGAGGGGTATACTACTTTCAAGGTGGTGGAGGAGAATGAATACTAAGGAATCAATAAATTCATTTCCTGAAAATCAAGCATCAAATTACCTGACTCCGAAGGATCGACTCTCTATCCAGATGAGATTGAATCGAAAGGATGAAGAAAAATGAAAAACATTTCAATACAAGTTGAAGGCATGAGCTGTCAGCATTGTGTCAATTCCATTGAGGGTGCACTTAAAGAAATGGGGGCCAAAGGAAAGGTTGATCTTAAGAACAATTCGGTGGATGTGTCGTTCGATGAAAATCAAATAACAATCGAGCTTATTAAGGAAGCCATAGAAGATCAGGGATACGACGTGGTGTAAGTCAATCGACAACGAGGGAGTGAATCATTGTGGAATCAAAAGCCGATCAGAACAAGCAATCAACTATGCAAATTACGGGTATGACTTGCGCGGCTTGCGCAAACCGAATTGAGAAAGGCCTCAATAAAGTGGAGGGAGTCTCATCAGCTAACGTAAACTTTGCTTTGGAAAAAGCGAATGTAACGTACGATCCGGCAAAAGTGGATAGGAAGAATCTAGAGGAAACCATTAAAAAACTTGGATACGGCACAGTTACGGAAGTTGCGCAGTTTAACCTCGAAGGCATGACGTGTGCTGCTTGTGCCAACAAAATCGAAAAAGGTCTTAGCAAGTTGCCGGGTGTGACAAATGCGACTGTAAACTTCGCGATGGAAACGGCTCGCGTGGAGTATTCATCGGGCGATGTCTCAATTGAGGATCTGCAAAACAAGGTTAAAAAGCTTGGCTATAAAGCCATTATCAAGCAGGAGAATCAAAATGCAGGAGACCATCGCCTTAATGAAATACGCCAGCAGAAACAGAAATTATTAATTTCGGCGATCTTCTCCTTCCCGCTGTTATGGACGATGGTTGCTCACTTTTCGTTCACCTCATGGATGTACATGCCGGATTTCCTGATGAATCCTTGGATTCAACTTATTTTGGCCACTCCGGTTCAATTTTATATTGGTGGACAGTTTTATGTAGGCGCATATAAGGCGCTGCGCAATCGCAGTGCGAATATGGACGTTCTGATTGCACTTGGAACCTCGGCTGCTTATTTCTACAGCCTGTACTTAACGTTCGATTGGTTTGCGATGGGTGACAGCATGCATCATGGACCGGCCTTATACTACGAGACAAGTGCGGTTCTCATTACGTTGGTCATTATGGGTAAACTTTTCGAAGCAAACGCGAAAGGCCGGACTTCCGAAGCGATTAAATCCTTGATGGGGCTACAAGCGAAAACGGCTTTGGTCATTCGCGACGGCAAAGAGCTGACGATTCCCGTTGATGAAGTCATCGTAGGGGATGTCGTTCTTGTCCGTCCGGGGGACAAAGTGCCGGTGGATGGGGAAGTACTTGAGGGCATGTCGTCAGTAGACGAATCCATGCTTACGGGCGAAAGTCTCCCTGTGGAGAAGAAAACCGGAGATGCGGTCATTGGGGCCACGATCAACAAAAACGGTATTCTTCGGATTAAAGCAACGAAAGTCGGCAAGGAAACAGCGCTTGCACAAATTATTAAAGTTGTGGAAGAAGCGCAAGGCTCCAAAGCGCCAATTCAACGGGTAGCGGATGTGATTTCCGGTATATTTGTTCCAATTGTTGTTGGCGTCGCAGTCGTTGCTTTCCTGGTATGGTATTTCCTCGTCACACCCGGTGATTTCGCAGGAGCCTTGGAAAAATCTATTGCTATTCTCGTCATTGCCTGCCCATGTGCGCTTGGATTGGCAACCCCGACATCGATCATGGCGG
This sequence comes from Paenibacillus pinihumi DSM 23905 = JCM 16419, assembly GCF_000422505.1. Taxonomy (GTDB): domain Bacteria; phylum Bacillota; class Bacilli; order Paenibacillales; family Paenibacillaceae; genus Paenibacillus_D; species Paenibacillus_D pinihumi. The sequence continues at coordinate 204,763 of NZ_AULX01000019.1, forward strand.
GATCGGGACGCGCGGCTGAGCTCGGTATTTTGTTCAAGGGCGGAGAACATCTGGAGCAGACCCATAAGATCGATGCGATCATTCTTGACAAAACCGGTACGGTAACAAAGGGTAAACCGGAATTGACAGACGTATTAACTGAAAGAAACGAGCCGGAATTCCTCAGACTGGTCGGCGCGGCTGAGAAAAATTCGGAGCATCCGCTTGCGGAAGCGCTCGTGGCAGGCATCCAGGAAAGAAATATCGAGCTGCCGAGAACAGAATCGTTCGAAGCCATTCCGGGATTCGGAATCAAGGCTGTTGTAGAAGGGAAACAATTACTGATTGGTACACGACGATTGATGGAGCAGCATGAAGTTAACGCGAAGGCAGCTTACGAACCGATGTCTCGTTTGGAGGAGGCAGGCAAGACCGCCATGCTGGTTGCGATTGATGGTCGGTATGCAGGTATGGTTGCTGTGGCGGATACGATTAAGGATACGTCGAAAGCTGCAGTAAGTCGTCTGAAAGAGATGGGGATTCAGGTCATCATGATCACAGGTGACAATGAACGGACGGCCAAGGCGATCGCAGCTCAAGTGGGAATTGACCATGTGCGTGCTGAGGTTCTGCCTGAAGGAAAAGCCGAAGAAGTGAAAAAACTACAAGCTCAAGGCAAAAAAGTGGCGATGGTCGGAGACGGTATCAACGATGCGCCGGCTCTTGCGACGGCAGACGTTGGCATGGCAATCGGTACAGGCACAGATGTAGCCATGGAAGCTGCGGATGTTACCCTTATGCGCGGCGACCTGTCCAGCATTCCTGAAGCGATTTACATGAGCCGCAAGACCATGAGAAATATTAAGCAAAACCTGTTTTGGGCGCTTGGTTATAACTCGCTAGGAATTCCGATTGCTGCGATTGGTTTGTTAGCACCGTGGGTTGCCGGTGCAGCGATGGCATTGAGTTCGGTTTCCGTTGTTCTTAACGCACTTCGTTTGCAACGTGTGAAAGTACGAAACTAGGCCATGTTGGCATAAAGTTTGAATTGAGGAGTGGATGAATTGTGGAGGGAAAAGTGAAAATTGCCATAAGCCCAGTGATTCAACTTGGCGGCAGTTTGTTCACGCCATACCAACTTGTACAAATCGGTAATATCATAGGAACAGATGCCAAAGTGGAAATGACCAGCTTCAAACAGCTCTATGCAGAAGTACCGATCGAACAAAGGGAAGCAATCAAGGAAGAACTTGAACGTAATGGTCTTGAAGTGAATCCTGCGGGGTTTGTAACCAAAAGTTTAATCGCCTGCAATTTCTGTAAAGGAGCAGAAGAAGCGGGACTTGAAACGGCAAAAACTTTGAATAAATCAATAGCTGGTATCGAAACACCTACACCGTTAAAGATCGGCTATGCCGGTTGCGCGTTAGGTACCAGCGAACCGCTGATTAAGGATATCGGCGTTGTCAAAATGCGTGATAAGTTTGATATTTATGTTGGCGGTGAACCAAAGGGGCTTAAAACCTCCTTCGCCAAGCTGCTCCATTCAGGAATTTCGGAAGATCAGCTTATTCCCGCTGTTACGGCCATCATCGATTTTTATAAGGAACATGCAAAAGGCAAGGAAAAGTTCAGCAAATTTGTAAACCGGATTTCGCTTGAGCAGTTGCAACGAATCGCAGATTAATTAATTTATTGAAAGGAGGTGAAAACGATGAAAGAGGCAACCGTTCAAGTACAAGGCATGACTTGCCGTTCTTGTGTCCCCAAAATTGAAGGGGCAATCCATGCAATCGGGGCTGAAGGTCGTGTTAATTTTGAGCAGGGTTCGATAGATGTCCGGTTTGACGAAGACAAAATTCAGATTTCCGAAATTGAAGAAGCCATTCGGAATAAGGGATATAACGTTGTGATGTGACTATAAGGATTTTGCCGCTTTTGCGGATTTAACTGATATCAGTGGTTTAAGAGCAAACCCGGTCGAAGCTCGACCGGGTTTGCTAAATTATACAAAGTTTCACTGGGTAAATTATGATGCTAAGCCCTTTGTCTATCTTTTGAATATGTCGCATTGAAGGGGAGTTATAGATGGCCAAGTATACATGGGTGGAAAAGGATACTTGGATTGTTAAGCAAATTGGGCGCTTGGTTATTACACGCCAGAGATTCTGATTGCTGCGATTGGTTTGTAAGCATTTTACGATTGAATAGGAGAGAAAATTCAAAATGGGTAGAAAAATGATGCTTATTTTAACAGTTATTTTGCTCCTAGGCGTGCTGTCTGCATGCGGAACCCCTAAAAAGAATGAAAAATCAGGCCATAACGGTACCCATCATAATCAGGAAAATTCAGCAATTCCTAGTAAAGGCCATGGAGAGCACGGTGATCATAATACTATGGAACAACCAGCAAATAGCCTTAAAGCATCATTTTCATTTGCATCTGGAACAGTGAAAGCAAACGAAAATTCGGATTTGAATATTCAAATTACGGATTCCGATGGAAATTCAGTAAATGAGTTCGAATTGAGTCATGAAAAATTGATGCATCTTATAGTGGTTAGTAAAGACCTTTCTTACTTTAACCACGTTCATCCTGAATATAGTAAAAGTGGAAAGTTTGCGATTGAAACATCGTTTCCAAATGGAGGCGAATACAAAGTCTTTTCAGATTTTGTTCCAAAAGGTGGAGCGAGCACCACACTCAGTGAGTGGGTGAAAGTCGAGGGAGAAAAAAAAGCGCAGGATCCTATAGAAGCGGATACAAAACTTGTGAAAGTTGACGAAGGCAAAGAAGTTGAACTTTCCTTAAGCAGCACAAAGGCCAAAGATGAAGTCACACTTGCATTTAATATCGTTGACGCGCAGACGAAGAAAGAGATTAGCAACCTGGAGCAATATCTGGGTGCTGTCGGACATGTCGTTATACTATCAGATGATGTGGAGCAATATCTCCATGTTCATCCAGTGAACGAAAAAGCGACCGGTCCGAAAGCTGAGTTTATGACTTCCTTTCCGAAAAGCGGGACCTATAAAATATGGGGCCAATTTCAGCACCAAGGGGTAGTCTTTACTGTACCTTTCGTAGTCGATATCAAATGATCCGATAACCGGAAAAAGGAATATAACGTTGTGGCGCAAGATGATTGAAGAAGAGTAAGGAGGTGTACCGGGCATGGAAGAAACAGTTAAAATCTATACGATCCCGACCTGTAGTGACTGTAATTATGCCAAACAATATTTCAAAGAGAATGAGGTTTCTTATACAGAGTTTAACTGCGCAGAAGATCCAAAATATCCGGAAGAAGTCTGGAACTTGACTGGAAAACAAATTGTGCCGACGATTGTGATTGGCGGTAAGGTGTTCGTCGGCTTCGCGGAGAATCTCAGTGAAATAAGCGGATTGTTGAATAAGGCGTAAGGTGACTTTACGTTTATATGCAGTTCACCGAAAAAAGCAGCTCACGCTTAATTTGAGCTGCTTTTTCGGTCAAGGAAAACTTATTAATAAGCTCAGAATGAATCACGTCAGCCCAATCCTTGAGCTTCCCTTTACATAGGGAGGTGGGGGATGGTAATCTAAATAAAAGGGAGTTGATTCAAATGAATAAAACGACACATGAGGTCACCTCAATCGACCATACATGTTCTACAGAGCGGAAAAGTCATCATTCCGAAAAAACAAAGCTTAGTTTGATTCATCGACTGAATCGTATCGAAGGGCAAGTGCGCGGCGTTAAGGGACTGATCGAAAAAGACACGTACTGTGATGATGTGCTGCATCAAATTGCTTCGATACAATCCGCTCTTAATGGATTGGGCAAACAGCTGTTGGAACACCACTTAAAAAGTTGTGTCATTGAACGGATTCAAGAAGGCGATCGTGAAGTATTGGATGAACTGATGACTACCGTAAATAAGCTAATTAAATAACAAAAAGGGGGAGGAATCACACCGATTCTCCACCTTTTTTGTTTTTAGGCAGCCATTTTACGGTATGCTTCCACACAGCGTTTGTAATGCAGTGTTGTTCGTGCTTCGCGCATTGCATGATTAACAACACGGCAACAGAACATCGACATCGCACGATGAACAGTCACTCGCACTGCTGGCATGTGAAGATATACCTTTTTGCCGAATGCCGAACGAGACGGAAAGGATTACTCCCTTTCAATCTAACTGAATGATCCAAATGGCAGAGGAGGCAGCATTGTTTCTTGGAGATCGGAGTTACCTCTAGATGAACCTCATCTGCTGGACCCAGAAGAATCTGGTGAATTTTTAGCTCTGGTATGTCGAGCATTTAATATACTGAGAGTGCATCTGTTTCATCCCCTTGTTGTTTGGTAGGACTTACAACAATACAGGATGGGCAGATTTTTTTCTAGTTTCCCCCTTACTACTCATTGGTCAAGTACTAGTGAAGTTGCTGTACTTGGATTTGCCCGTATGGCGACCTTTCAGTTACACGTTTTGGTTAATCAACAGGCCTGATCAAATAACAAAAATTTGGAGTCTGTAAAATTAATTGTGTAAACTCCAAAACCTATTAAAATGGAAAGTAACAGAAAGGTTGGAGGAGCACACATGGGACTGTGGTCAAAAGAACAACTTCGGGCATTTATCAGGGAGAATAAGTTGGTTACTGCTCAGGACGCACAAAACGCACTCAAAGACCTCTTTGCGGAGACGATCCAAGAGATGCTTGAGGCGGAACTGGATACCCATTTGGGCTATGAGAAACACGATGTAAAAAACAAACAGACCACGAACAGCCGTAACGGAAAAAGCAAGAAAACGATCGCGAGCGAATACGGCGAGCAGGAAATCGTGGTGCCACGGGACCGTCAAGGCGAGTTTGAACCTGTCGTTGTCAAGAAGCACCAATCTAACGTAACCGGCATTGAAGATCAAATCATTGCCCTTTACGCCAAAGGTGTCAGCACGCGAGAGATTCAAGACCACCTGCAACACCTGTACGGCCTCGACGTCTCACCGACGATGATCTCCAATGTGACGAATAAGATCGTGCCGCTCATCAAAGAATGGCAGAATCGCCCGCTACAGAGCGTTTATGCAGTTGTCTTTCTGGACGCGATTC
>NZ_AULX01000020.1 GCF_000422505.1 Paenibacillus pinihumi DSM 23905 = JCM 16419
TATTTCTCCTTGTACAAGGTCACCACCCGTTCCTTGATTTCATCCGCCAGCGCATGGCTCGGTTTCCGACCCCGGTTTCCATGGGCAAGTTTTTGTGCGCCTCCTGTCTGGTAGTTTTTCTTCAACCGGATGACCTGGCGCTGCGTCATCCCCAAGGCTGCCGCTCCCTCCGCATTCGTCATATGTCCCTCAAGAATCTTCTCCACTACGTGTACCTTCTTCAGTTCGGCTTTTGTCAACGTAATTGTCTCCTGTCCCATAGTGACATTATCTCAGAACAGTTATGGGATGACATTATCACAGACGAATAACATAAAAACGTGAAAAAGTATTGACAGAAAAGCAATACGGGTATATATTGAAAACAAAATGTTTCCCTAGGTAAAAACTTTAGTACAACTTCATATTTATTTTCTTTGGGAAAATAAATTGTTGTAACGACAAAAAAAGAGGCGATCCATTTATGATACAAGTGAGAAATTTGAATGTCGATTATTTTGGCAATTCTGCTCTCCAACAACTCGATATCGATATCCCGCTCGGATATTCCGTTGGAATTATCGGGCCTAACGGAGCAGGCAAATCCACCTTTATCAAAGCACTGCTGGGAGTCATTCCAAGACGGAGCGGAACTATTCTTGTCAACGGGACGGACATCTCGCAAGTCAAAAAAGACATTGCGTATGTTCCCCAAAAAAGCGATGTCGATCTTACATTCCCGATCACTGTAAGGGACACCGTGCTGACCGGAACCTATCCAAAGCTGAGGCTGTTCCGCAGACCCGGCAAAAAGGAAAAAGAACATGTCGAGCGCTGCATGGAAATGGTGGACATTCGCGACCTTGCCCACAAACAAATCAGCAACTTGTCGGGCGGCCAGCTTCAACGGGTATTTATTGCCCGGGCGCTTGCCCAGCAGGCCAGTATCTTTTTTCTGGACGAACCGTTTGTAGGTATTGACCTGGTTAGTGAGAGAATTATTGTTGATCTTCTCAAGAAGTTACGCAAGGAGGGAAAAACCATTCTTGTCGTTCATCACGACTTGCATGAGGTCGAAGAATACTTTGACAAAACCATCATTCTAAATAAGAAGTTAATTGCGTTTGGCGATGTCGATACCACGTTTACAAGCCACAATATTCAATCGGCATATGGCGCTTCTCTGGGGAATGTGCAGATTAAAGGTTTGGGGGGTGTCCAGGCATGATTGAATGGATGGCAAATATGTTGAATGTGCCGATTTACGCCCTGAATGCCGGTCTGTCCGCCATCATTTTGGGTGTCGTATCCGGGGTGCTGGGAAGCTTCATTGTATTGCGCAAAATGTCCTTGATGGGCGATGCCCTCTCCCATGCAGTTTTGCCCGGCGTGGCGATTTCATACATTCTGGGAATCAACCTGCTGCTCGGGGCGTCCATATTCGGGCTGCTGGCTGCCGTATTGATTCAATTTATTACGAATCGCAGCACGATTAAAAGTGACACGTCAATCGGCATCATTTTAAGTTCATTTTTTGCACTCGGCATTGTCCTGATTACGTTTGCCCACAGCGGACTTGATCTGACCCATATCCTGTTTGGCAATATTCTCGCGGTTCCCAAATCGGAATTGCTGCAATCCTTTATCATTATGCTTATCGTCATTGCTGTCGTCAGCTTATTTTACAAGGAGCTTCTGATCAGTTCATTCGATCCGGTTGTTTCCAAAGCCTACGGACTAAAGACCAACTTTTATCACTACCTGTTAATGATGCTCTTATCCGTTGTGACGGTCTCCTCACTGTCCCAGGTCGGCATCGTGCTTGTTATAGCCATGCTGGTTATACCAGCCGCGACGTCTTATCTATGGACCAATAAACTGCTGCACATGATAATATTGGCCTCTGTTTATGGCGCAGCATGCGGTGTGGCAGGAGTCCTGATCAGCTTTACTTATAATTTGCCGACAAGTGCTACCATCGTTCTCGTCGGTGTAACGGGCTTTGGTATTTCCTTTATCATTTCGCCCAAAAACAACTTTTTTAAGAAGGGATTGAAAGTACATTGAAGAAAAATGCAATCTGGATCATCGCCTTGATGGCAGTATTCGTATCCGCATGCTCCAGTGGAAACAATGCACCCGCAGCCTCGGACGGAAAATTGAAAATTGTGGCAACCTATTCGATTATCGCCGATATGGTGGAGAATATCGCCGGAGACAAGGCTGAAGTATACAGCATGGTTCCTATTGGCACAGACCCGCATATGTATGACCCACTGCCTAAGGATACCCAGAAAGTTTCACAGGCTGATCTGGTCTTCTACAACGGTCTTAACCTCGAAACGGGGAAAGGCTGGTTCCAAAACCTGCTGGAGGTTACGAACAAAAAAGACGTTGCCTTTGTCGTATCGGAAGAAGTCACACCGATGCACCTGACTGAAAAAGGCCAGGAATCAGAGGAAGATCCGCATGCCTGGCTCGACATTCAAAATGGGATCAAGTATGTCGATGTCATAGCCAAAAGGATTATCGAAGCGGACCCGGACAATAAGGACTATTACCTGAAGAATCAAGCCGATTATGTAGCCAAACTTGAAGAAACCGATCAGTACGCCAAACAGGAAATTCAGAAAGTACCCGAAAACAAACGGATATTGGTTACCAGTGAAGGCGCATTTAAATACTTTTCCAAAGCCTACGGGTTTCAAGCCGCTTATATCTGGGAAATCAACACCGATAACCAGGGAACTCCGGACCAAATGAACCGGATCGTTGACATTATTAAAAGCAAACAGGTTCCTGCCTTGTTCGTGGAAACAAGCATAAACCCAAAGACGATGGAAACCGTCTCCACTGAAACCGGCGTTCCGATTCATTCAAAAATCTTTACGGACTCCCTGGCCAAAAAAGGCGAGCAAGGGGACACTTATATCACAATGGTCAAATGGAATATTGATAAGGTTATTGAAGGTCTGACACAATAAATTTCGAGGAACAGAGCAGCTTTTAACAGCGGCTCTGTTTTTTAGTAACTAAATACGAAGCCCAGCCGCGGAGTCTCAAAAAGATAATCACGGATTAATAATTGTCAGGCGGAGCACTTAATCTTGTTTCCGGCCTAAAGTATTTGATGTAGTTATGATAAAATGCCGTTTCTTTAAACCCGAGACTTTCATATAAGTTTTTTGCGAAATTACCTTTTACTACTTCCAGTACGGCCTTATCTTCCCCCCTGCCAACAATTTCATTAACAAGAAATTGAACAAAAGGTCTTCCATACCCTCGTGATTGATGTTCAATTGAAACCGCAACGATGCTTATTTTATTTCCATCGATTTTTCCTATGGCTACGATTGTATCATCAACAGTCATGACAAACATATTATCTTTATTCTTGGCAAACTGTTCCCGCTCCCATTCTACAGGGGTATAGAAATACGACGGGTACATACCTACACGCTGCCGCATATGGTAAAATGCCAATTCGCAAATCCGATCCCACGCCAAGTAATCCTCATCATCATAATTTCTGACCCTGATGTCAGCCTGAGGAAATAATTCTCCGGTACGTTCCATAATGTAGGATGAGAAATACAAGCGGTACCCCTGGTTCTCCAGAAGCTTAATAGAATCATCCGAACAATTAATAAATAGGGTATGCTCTACTTGTTCATTATGTATAAGCATTTTTTCATATTCTGTTACAAGTATGGAGCCGATGTTCATTGCATCATGCTCTTTGCTCACATAAAGCGTTGCCTGTGGTTTTCTGCCGAAGCCGTTAAAGGACAGAAATCCTGCAAGCACCGTATTTACAGAGGCTACCAAAATATTGTCCTTATTGCTTGCTTCATCCTTATAAAAATTAGTCAATAGATCTTTGCGGTTGAGCAACATATGTTCAATTCGTTCTCTATCTCGTGGAGGCTGATATTTTTCTATTAAAATTCCGTTCATTCGCTCCCTCCTTTTACTTCCATTATTAACAGGTTCTCTAGAATACCAATTTTATAAGGAAAAGTCCAGCACCTTCAGGATAAATTCCTTCCGAATCTGTCTGCCTGTTTCTTCAATAAATGTGGTACAGTACAATATTTAGGGAAACAATTGATATCACCTCAAAAAAACTTTTCAGCCGCTTGTGGCTTTTTACCCTTCTGCGGTGTCTAATCCTATGCAAGATCAAGAGGAGGTTCAGATATGTCCGGCGCCTATGACAACCGCCCTGTTTATCCGGATGAACAGAGCAGCATCCAACGATTTGAAAACAACTGCGAGCAATACCGCAGCAGAATCCGCAGCTATATTGCGCTAAAATTAAATGCAGCGGCAGCGGAGGACTTGACGCAGCAGGTGTTCCTGAAAGCCTTCGAAAACCTGCATACGTTTAAGGAAAACTCGAGTTTCTTTACATGGATTTTTAAAATCGCCGAAAACACGGTGAAAAACGAATATCGAAGCTTAGCTCGAAAAAAAGAAATGCCTTATGATTTTACAAGCTATGATTCATGGTCCGTCTCCCTTGATTTTGCCAAGTATATCGAAATTCGTATAGATATCAGCTCGGCGTTAAACAAGCTCAGCGAACTGGATCAGCAGATTATATCGCTCCGTTTTTTTCTGGACTGCACCTTGCAGGATATTGCACGTATCGTCAGCATGCGTGAAAGTGCCGTAAAAAACAGGCTGTACCGTTCGCTTGAGAAACTAAGAAAAGAACTGAAAGAGTGGGGTGACCTTGCCGTTATGTCAATACTGGATATGATTTCTATTGTGAGCAAAAATGAGGGCAAAGACTCGAAAGAGCATCAGGATCAGGTGCATCAGGATCTGTTCAATGTTCTGAAAGAAAATGTGGAACGGATTTCGTCCAAATTCAAGCATCGTCCTTCCAATAAAATTATTATTGAAATGTACCCGGATCTTCCGACCTTCCATCAAGCGGTTGGTGAGGCCGACGCACCGAATTGGTTCATGGGGACGATCGAGGGCAACCGCCTAAAAATCGTATCTCCCCTTAATCCTGGGCCGGAGCATACGTATCAATCGATTATCAATTCGACCTTGCACCTGTATACGATGTGGCTGATTGAAGATATTAATGCCCAGGCGCCGAAATGGGTGCGTCAAGGGATTGGCGGCTACGAAGCGAAGCAAATGACAGAAGCGTTCATCGCAAATACGACAACAGAAGCCGTTCGCCGCGGGAATATCCCGGCCTTCCATGAATTCAATAATGATACGTGGGATTTCGAGACGATGCTGGGCTTCCAATATTCCTATTTAATCGTGGAATTCATCATGGAAAATTACGGACTGGATGCGCTGAATCAAATTATCCGGGCGCCTCATGATTTCACTGGTGTCTTCAATCGTTCAGAGTCCGAGCTGCATGAGCAATGGGTTTCGTATATGAAAACCAAATTCAATATTTAATTGAAAAGAGCTGTCTTCCTTGTAGCAAATAAATCTGCTTGGGGGAGACAGCTTTCCTCTATTTATTCAGTACGCTAGTAATGGAGCAGGCGTTCGTTATCATGCCACTAATCCATCATGGTATCCCCGCCCGGTGTTTCAATTCGTTGCTTTGGAACATTATAGCATAAGAAGCTGTTCAACAACTTCCTCAAGCTTCAATCCCCTGGAGCCCTTAACCAATACAATTGAATTTGGTTGTATGATTAATTCTATTGCTTTCGCAATTTCTTCTTTCTGCCGGAATGCTGTCACATGCCCTTTTGGAAAAACTCCACTTGCCTCCAGTGCTATGAATTCAGCAAGTTTTCCGACTGTGAAAACGTAATCTACACATCTGGGGTCTAACAATCGCCCAATTTCCTGATGGAACCTGGTTTCGTTTTCCCCTAATTCCAACATGTCGCCTAAAACTACAATTTTTTGATTGTATTCGGAAAGTTTCTGAAAGGTTTCAATTGCACTTCTCATTGAAGTCGGACTAGCATTCCACGCGTCATTTATAATAGTGAAGCCGGATTTTGCTTTAGACTTTTCCATTCTCATACCCGTTATTTCGAGTTCTTTCAGACCCTTTGTTATGTTATCGCTGGTTACTCCCAAATGCTGGGCTACTGCAATAGATGCAAGTGCATTATTAACATGATGTGCCCCTAATAAAGGAAAACTATAGGGATGATCATTTAACACGAAGGTTGTTCTGTCAGACAAAACAGAAATTGAATCTGCAAAATAATCGTTCTGATTGGCCGTTCCAAAACGAATGAACTTAACGGATTCATGGAAGTGAAGCTTTTTCACACCCTCCTCCAACAACTCCTCGTCACCGTTGAAGACAAGTACACTATTTTCAGGCAAACCATTTGTGATTTGCAATTTTGCTTGGGCAATGTTTTCCCTTGATCCGAAATTGGATATGTGAGATTCACCTATCATCGTCAACACTACAACATCCGGCCCGGCGATGCCTGCTAATCGTTCCATTTCTCCGGGGTAACTAATCCCCATTTCCAAAACAACCACTTCAGCGTCTTGACTCGTTTCAAGTAACGTTAGAGGCAATCCGTATTGTCCATTCAGATTCCCTTTTGTCTTGTGTACTTTAAAAGTAGTGCTCAGTATGGAACTCATCATATCTTTCGTTGTTGTTTTTCCATTGCTTCCGGTTATTCCGATTATGATGGCGTTTAATTCCGTGCGGTATGCTTTAGCTAAAGCTTGTAATGCAATGAAAGTATCCTCGACAATAATTAAGGGAATTTTCGGAGGAGGATTTGGATGATTGCTTTGCCACAAAGAAGCAACTGCACCATTGCCTATTGCGTGTAAAATATATTTATGCCCATCATCATTCCTGATAATGGGTATAAAAAGATTACCTTGTTGTGTTGTTTTGGAATCAATGGACACGCCATTAATGATTATCGTTTGAGAATCGGGAAGCCATACTTTTCCTGATACCATCTTTGCAATATCATTCAAGTTTTTTTGTATCAAAATATATCCCCTCTCTATGTAATTCAACAAAAAAAGTGGATCGTCCATTTTGCACCTTGAATTCATTGATTACGGCTGAACTATAAATCATCCAGCATCAAATTGTATGATGCGTTATCGTTGGCCTGTAGTTATAAGTGGCGCTTATAATACATTTCAAAAGATGCTTTGGTCTCCTCGTACGGAGGAATATTCAAAAATTCAACTTGTTCAATATTCAAATGAAAGAAGTCTTTTGCTAATATTTTTATAATGTCTTCAATACTATTCATATCCCAATCCCTTGATAACTTTGACCAGACATAAATATAAATTGGCTTGTGCCCTTTGGAATTTATTGGAGCAAGATGAGGCACTTGGTCTGAAAGATCTTCCTCATCCCTTGGGTATATATAACTATATCCTACATCCAAGTCACTATTTAAAAACTCTTCAATTTCATCACAGAATTCTTTGTTCTCATTTCTATCAAGTTCGTGGTTTAACACATAGGTAAGAGAGGCCTGTGTATTTAAATCAAAGTATCCTAAAAAGGTATGTTTCTCCTTGTCTGAATATAAGGTGATTTCATCATTACGACTTTTGTCACAAAATCCATATACGCCATACCAAAATAGGGAGTGGCGGACATGTACATATATCGTTTTCATAGTATTCCACTAGCCTCATGTTCCGTTATTCGGAAAATTGAGTGAACAATCCTTTAAAAACCAGGATCAAGGAGCAAAGACCTCCGGATTATCGTTTCGCCAAGCCCCGATACAACCGATTAAACAGGCGGTGTAGCTTCTCATTCTCATTTGGGTCTCACTGTAAGCATATTCAATTGCGATATTGATTCCCGGCTTACGCCATGCTAGAAGACGACCGGAAAATCCAGGCCATTCACATTCTTCATCCAATTCAGGTTGCCCATATGCTTTTACCGACTCAATCGGTGTTGAACTCATCATAATTCCTGCGGGAAGGTTCCCGGGAAATGGAGATTTAATTCTGTCATCTGACCCGGGCGCCAGAAAGTGTATGGCTCCAATAATCCATTCATCCTGATTCGTATATCGGAGTCCGGTTAAATCATTTATTTTTGGCATGCGATAAATATCGATGCGGATCGATGATTTTACAGACCATATAATATCGTCGTTGAAATAACTGTTCGGGGCTGGCATTCTCTTGACACCAAAGGATTGCAGCACAGATTGGACATTCTTAGCGATATATGGATGTCCAAGCATTTCAATGAGCTGTTCAGATGCTTCGTTCATTCTTATAACCGTTCCTTTCAATCGCTCAAGGTGCGCAACGAGTTAAAGTCATTGCTGCCTTCAGCGAACTTTATTAGATCCTCAGTGCGCCGCGGAAGCCTCTTGCAGCATAGTAGGATTCTGCTCCATTGTGGTACACAAAGACTGTGTCATAGCGGCGGTCGCAAAAAATGGCCCCGCCGAGTTTGCGGATATTAGCAGGCGTGATGACCCAGCTCGATGTTTTTGTATCAAAATTGCCAAGCTTCTGCAGCTCCCGGTATTGTTCTTCAGTCAGAAGCTCAATGCCCATTTCAGCTGCCATTTCAATCGCATCATTTTTGGGTTTATGTTCTTTCCTGGACTCCAGCGCTTCACGGTCGTAACAAATACTTCTGCGCCCTTTAGGACTTTCCGCTGAACAATCATAAAAGATATATTCACCCGTCTTACTGTCATGGCCAACAACATCCGGCTCTCCGGAAGTTATTTCCATTTGATGAAGCGACCATAGCTTTTCAGAATTTGCTGCGAGCTTTGCCTGTACATCAGCCCATTCAAGACCTTCATGACGGTTCATGTTTTTCTCAAAACGGGCTTTCAATGACTTAAGTAGTTTTTCATGCTCTTCCGGTAACAGCTCCTTGCCGCTATCGCTTTTTTTACTCATGTTCATTTCTCCTTTCAAGATTTGTTGTTATCTAATTCTATCATTAAGACTACTGCTTTCAAAGAAGTGTCTTCTTGTTGCTTTTCGTGAAGCGGATTCAAATCGGGCAACAAGCTTTTTCCAAAAATAAGATAGAATTTCTGATCACAGTTCAAAAAGACACGGAAAAACAATTCCGCGCCTTTCAGAAGCAATTACGTTGTTGTAGTTACTTTCTCTTGTTATCCAAAATACAGATATTCACCTCTAGGGAGCACTTTATATGAATATGAATCAAAATTAACCTAAGAAAGCAATAGACCGTTTCACTTTCCTTGCAAATGCAATGGGATTATCGATCGACTCCCAGTGAATATACATAAGACGCGGGTTCTCAAACAGCCAATGATTATGGACTGCTGTTACTTTGATCCCGTTCTTACGAAGGTTTGACAGCAATTGATTAACTTGATTCTGGAAGAGGGCGGTTTCCCCTAAACAGAGTGCGCGGCCTGAACTGTCCAGTGATTCAAACGAGAACAGCTGATAACGAACTAATGGTGATGTGGTACGTCTTCCTAAAATTGTCGCGTTTATCTTTCTATTTCTGGAAACAAAACAAACTGGACCTTTTGTAATTTCATGTTCTGTTCCACCTAAAATCGTTGAGAATTGGTTACATAGTTTTTTAAAACGAGGACTTGCTTTCACTTGAGCTACCATAAGATATCATCCTTTCGTAATATGATATGAATACTGTTTCATCGCTTAGCCCCATTAACCCAAAAATGCAATGGATTCCTTCGTTTTTCTAGCAAAAACAATAGGATTCTCAATGGCTTCCCAGTGCAAATACATTAAACGAGGAGTTTCATTTAGCCAGTGATTGTGAAGCGCAGTCACTTTTATCCCACGTTTACGGAGATTCGATACCAATCGATTAACTTGATTTTGATGTACGGCAGTCTCGCCCAAACAAAGTGCGCGACCCGACTTATCAAGAGATTCAAACGAAAACATTTGCATTTGAACCAAAGGGGAATGCGTTCTTCTTCCCAGGATCGTCGCCTTTAAGTTTGTCATTCGCATGACAAAACAAACCGGACCTTCATCAATTTCCGATTCACCGCCAAGAATTTTTCCGAATTGGGTACAAAGTCTTTTAAATCGAGGACTAACGCTCACTTTTGCCGCCATATAAAGCCTCCTCTAATTATTTTCGAATAGTTTATGATCAGAGAAGTAAAGGTGTATGGGTAAAACACCATGGTACAAGTATAAGGTGTAACTTTAGGCTCCAATCACGCCATTAACTAAGTCAGTCCGTCCGCTTGCTCCGTTTGCAGCCTCCTCTAAAAATCTAAGTGTTATTGCTGTCTCTCGTTTCTCCAAAAAAGAAAAAGCCGAGGGGAAATCAGGTCAAACCTGAATTTCGTCGGCTTTGTGGTAATCCACTTAAATGTCCATTCGCACCGCAGTATTAGAGGAATATTCCCGGTCTAATCAAACACTCTCATCATACGCTAATAACCTGAAGTGGATAAATAGGGAACAAAAATATAATCATATTGATACCGTTGAAGAATGGATTCTGTCATCGAACGGGCAACCTCGAAAACGGCGTACATTACTCAATGAAATCAACCCTTTAAACTCCGATATTCTTTAGGCGTCTTATTATAATGTTTTTTAAAAGACTGAATGAAGTGATTAACATGATTGAAACCGACTCTATTAGCTACTTCTGTTATTGTAAATTCAGCAGAGTTTAATAACTCAGCACTTTTTTTGATCCGGTACTTAATTAAATAGTCATAAGGAGTCATATGAAGTGTTTTCTTAAAACTTCGGGTGCACTCCGAAACACTAAGATGTGCAGCATCAGCTATTTCTTGTAAAGACAAGTTATTCGCATAGTTTTGATGGATATAACTGATGATTAGTTGAATACGTTCTTGCTGCTGTTTGATGTGTTTAGGCGATTCCACCGTATCCAGGGAAATATTTGTTATCATAATCAACCATAACTGTACGGTCATAATAGAAACCTCATATTCCCAGCCCCAGTGTCCTTTAACGTTGAACTTATCCTTTAGCCCCCAGAGGATCTCCAACATCTTACTTTCCCATTCTGTCCCCGGTCTGATTATTAGCGGCAAAAATAAAGAGTTCGTATAAGGAAGCACATAATTTTTTTCCATATTACTGTCTGAATAAAAAGCAAGTAGCTTCTCCGGAAAATTAAAGCTTACATATTCACTATTTTTAACAACTTGTTTGGATACGTGCAATGCTCCTTTATTTATAAAAATAGCATGTCCAGCTTCCAGCTCATGAGTTACACCATTGACTTGCATAACAATCTTCCCTTCAGTAACCAAAGTAAACTGAAGTTCTTCATGCCAGTGTAATTCATTAAAGCCTCTCCCCTGTGGAATGCACGTTAATGAGGTTATGGTATACATGGCATAAGGAAAAGACATATCGGGATAATGATTGATCTCATGCAGTTTATTAGCCAAATAGATCCCCCTTTCAAATATGACGATATATCTATACTTTATAAGGATATTCTTGCAGAATTATAGTAATGATGATGGTATTATTATATCCTGTTAAGTGTTCCAAATGATATAGGCCTACACAGAAACCAAACATATAAGAAAGAGGTAACCATGAAATTAAATCATTCCAACACGGTAGTCCATCCATATATTTTGCTATTTATAAGTATTCTTGCTATTGCCATTTCATCAATTATGATTAAATCATCAAATACGCCCCCGTCCGTTGCAGGAATGTATAGATTATATATAACTGTACTAATCATGCTTCCTTTTGTGTCATGGAAAAGGCTTAGATTATCGCGATTAACTCTGAGTGACTGGAGCCTTGTTTTATCGGCAGGATTTTTTCTCGGATTGCATTTTTTATTTTGGATGGAATCTTTATCTTACACATCGGTAGCAAGCTCAATGGTTATTTTGACCCTACAACCCCTGTTTGTAATGATTGGGTCCTATTATATGTTTAAAGAACGAGTAAATAAACGAATGGTGTTAAGCATGATAGCGGCCGTATTCGGTTCTATCATTATAGCTTGGGGAGATATAGGAGTCTCAAGAGAAGCATTGATCGGAGATGCACTTTCATTATTGGGGACTGTTTCGATTGCTGCTTATATGCTGGCAGGACAAAAAGTGAGCCATAAAATACCGGCTAATGTATACAGCGTTATTGTATTTTTCATTGGTGGCAGCGTCATGCTGATATACAGCCTCATGAACAATGCTTCTTTGACAGATTATAGTTCCTCTGACTGGATGTATTTCGTTTTACTTGCCATAATTCCCACTATATTTGGACATTTTATATTTAATATGCTGCTAAAATCAATCGGTGCAACTACTGTTTCTGTTGGCGTTATAGGTGAACCTGTGCTTGCAATCATTCTTGCATACTTTATCTTGGGCGAAGCTGTCACCGCTTCTCAAATCATTGGAGGATTTTTGGCGATAGCGGGAATGGGATTTTATTTTTGGGTTAAGTCTAAAGATCACTCTCGCTCATTTTAATAAGCCCAGGGCAGCCAATTATTAGGCTGCCTTCTGTTGTAAAATTCATTGGGGGCAATTAAGTTTCAATGATTCTAAAGAAAAAGTTGTTTGTTTTTTATAACGTACTAAGCCGGAGTTCATAAAAATACTGCACAATGGGATGCTTTAACTTCATCTTATCGGACATGCTTAAAATTCGCTTTTTCCCAACTCGTCTATCTACCAAAGCTAGAATATTCAACAAAATATCCTTGCTCTCTATACTTTCCTCTATCGAGGCAGATAAAAACTTGGTAGCTACAACTGCAAAGTTCGATTTACTAAGTGTTGACTGTGCTGACAAGAGCTCCTTTGCCAATTCAGATCGTTTTTTACTTGCAGCCATTACTTTTAGACGATCCTCAGGAACTTTCCCATTCATAGCTGTTCTGACGGCTTCGATTTCTTCATCGCTGACAGGAATCTGAATTTCGGAATCTGTCTTAACTTCCTGCTCCGTCTGATACCATTTGATCAAGGTGGTTGCATCACTCATATTAAGTATGTTTTTTTTGTCTAGCGAAATATAACAAATCCCCGCTTTATCAGGTAAGTAACGGTAGCTGGTTGAACGATATTCCACCCTTCCATATAACGCAGGACTAAGAAAACTCTCCAGATTTTGCTTCATTTTGCTCCAGGACATGTAATCCTCCTCGTTTATTTTTATCGGCTCAAAACCGAAATTAGCAGTTGACGAATGCAAGTGAACGTAGAATGTAGTAGATAAAATGGAAAAACATCTGTAAATCCAGTATTGTTGTAAGTCCTACCCCACAACAAAATAGGGATTAACAGATGCCAATCCAGTATACCAACGAACTGCCCGGATTACCAGAGCTACAACTTGATAAATTTGTCGTCGTAAATGAGCAAGAGGTTCATCAAGTTCGACTGTTGTCAATGTGATGATCTCATGTCGTAATAGCAGTTGGGTTGACAATCTCAATAACGGTAATGTCACATATATTAATGTAGGCGTAGATGGCTATGCTGATACCAGAAGTGATATGATTTATGCGGGAGTTTAAGCAGTATTAACCTGCACCTCGTATGGAAAGTGTACAGTTGACAATTTACTTAAACATTCAACATGATAAACAAAATAAGCGAGGTATTGAAGGATGGTTAAAAAAAATCTTTTTACTGGTTTCACAACTACACTATTCCTTATTATCCTGATCATTAATTGTGTCATTGGCTACTATTCGAACGCTATTAACTCACAATTAATCATTATTTCGTTTTTTGCTACCTGTGTAATTACATATGTGAACGTAATATTATTCAAAAAGACGCTTAGATATCAGATGTCCGCTCTACTTACAAGTTTATTAGCGCTAATCATTTTAGTGATGATTACATTTTCTCAGTCACCAAGATATACATACATTGAAGCAAAAGATATTGTAGTAAATGATTTAACTGACGATAGCACCTTTAAATACATAGATTCAAGCACTAAAACAATCCGGTCTGCCCAAAACTTAAATTTCTTCATCAACAAAGGATATGTCATTCATTTACTTGTAAATGAGGAAAGTAAATCTTTCTTTTTCAATCCGATTAACGGCAATTATATAGAAATATTAGAGAATGTAAATATTACATTCTCTAATCAGAGTGTCGAGAAACCCCCGTTTTTTTAAAACGTTGGGTTTCTCTTTTGTTTTTTGAGCGTTCAGGAGGCGAACGAGAGGTGGGACATCCCCTTCATCCTCCCTTCTCGAGGTGGAGGGCGGTCTTTCGCTTGAATATGCACACGATAAAGCAACGCCACAACTGCTGCCATAATACATGGCGATCGGATCCAGATTCTGCTTCATTTTACTCCAGGACATGTAATCCTCCTTAACGCTACAATACCATTGGTGAACATACCGGCAATCAGCTCCACCTTGTTCGGATAGGTAACAAAATCACCTGCCGCGTGGATACCCGGAATATTGGTAAGCATTTGGTCATCTACCTGCATGTTCCACTCGTGCATATTAAGCCCCCAATTACGGATCGGACTGTAATCGCACCTCATCCCGTGACTGACGACCACCAACAACGGTAACATGCTCATTCTGCTTAAGTTATGCGAAACATTAAATCGCCACAAAAGTGGTGATTTTTGATGACTCGTGCACCTATGTAACTCATTGGATTGAATTCATTAACTCATAGAAATATTTGGATTCATTAGTTTTATTGAGACAATACCAGGCATCTAATGTTTTTGAAGAAAACACATCCAAAGCTTTTAAGACATGTACAGAAAATTCTAAGGGAGCTATTCCGGATGCAGTGATCAAATTTCCATCAGTTACAGCAGACTGCTTTTGGTAATACTTTTCACCTGTGTAAGTCGGACAGATCATTTTAAGATATTCCAGATCATTACTTGTATGCCCACATGAATTCAGCAACCCTGCCTGGGCAAGTCCCACTGTAGCACCGCAAATCGCTGCAACTAATTTATCTTCCTGCAAACATCTCTCAGCAATTTTTAAAATGGGCTGATGTATGGTTTCCGTCCATGTATCTCCACCGGGTAAAATCAATGCATCGACGCTTCTAATATTGCACTCATCCAGTTTGATGTCAGGCAGTATTTTCAACCCGCCCATTGTTGTTACCAGAGATTTTTCAATTCCTACGGTAACTATTTTTGATGGAGCCAGCCCCTGTTTATAATATCTCCCAGAGTTCAGTTCGGCAGTTACGTAACCTGTTTCCCAATCGGACATAGCATCAAACACATAAAGATATACCGTATTATTCATTTGTCAGTTCTCCTTATATACATCATCAAGTAACAGCAACCATCCATTAGTAATGAATGGTTATCATGATAATAAAACAACTTCACTGACATCTGTTGTCAGTGAAGTTGTTTTATTTGGTCGTATTCCTCGGCGTACGCACCACTTTTTTCAGTGTCAGCTCTGATTCACGCTTCATTAGCAAGATGTTCGATATCACCGATCCCGATGTTTCTTTAACCGGATTTTCTTTCGCTGTAATATGACTGGGCTCGACCCGGTACACCTGTACCGGTCCACATGCCGTGAAACAACCTCCGGGTCAGCACTCATGACCCGATTCCGTCTTCCCCCTGTTGCACCATGAAAATACAGCTTGTCATTGAACCAAACGAAATTAAGGGAGCAACATAAGGCATTTGACCATCAACCATTCCAAGATTCCCAATTCGGGCTTACTTCAGAAAAGCCTCGATTTTGCTTTTTCTAAGTTAGTATAACAATTAATGGAGTGAACTAAAAATCCATAATTATGGATTGATAGCAATCCAAAAAAAGAGATTATCATGAGGTCTGTTTTGATGTAAGCCACCCCGCATTCAACTTTTCATTACAAATTTCTCAATTGCCACCGCGACTCCATCATTATCATTTGAATCGGTTACGTGGGCTGCACAGTTCTTTAGTTCAATTATCGCGTTGTCCATTGCGACCGGAAATCCGGACATATGGAAAAGGCCTAAATCGTTAAAGTCATCCCCGAATACCATTACATTTTCTGATTTCACCCCGATATCGCTTAACACCCGTTGTACAGCTTTTTCCTTTGAAGCTGACTTATGCATAATTTGGACCAATACGCCTTCATCAGTTGCGATTACGTTTACATGATCACTGAACTGCTCGCAAATATCCCTCCATGTGCTGCATTCCAGAACCAATATTTTAGTCGGGGAAAGAGTATGAATATAATCTTTATCAACAACCTGGGGTTTCGGATCGTTCGGGCGAATACCCAATTGAGCGCATTGGGAGTCGGGAACTGGCCTACACGTATACCATAAATCATTAACCTCATATGAAATGATCGACTGGGGCATGCGTAACTCGATAAAGGCGTTAATCTGTTGACTAATCTCCATGGGAATACTGATGTGCCGCTCATTTTGTGCAGATTTGCATGTAACTAAAGCACCGTTGTAATAAACCATGTAGTCTACAAAAGGGAACATCTTCAAAAATTGATTAGCCGCTCTAGGCGGCCGCGCCGTGGCAATAATAATATGAATGCCAGAATCAAAACATCTTTTAACAGCTTGATAATTTCTGGGAGAGATCGCTTTATCACTACTGAGCAAAGTTCCGTCCAAGTCCAGTACAATGGCCTGAATATTTGACATCCATATTCTCCTAACAAAATAAGTTAAATTGGAGAAATAATACTACTTAATTAAGATGTCGTCAACAAAAAGTTGTATTTTCCTGCCTGCTAGCTTAATAACGGAACCTAAGTGTACACAAACATAAAAACCATGTATATTACCAGCTGTCCTTTTGCCAAATTAACTTACGTTCTCCAGATCTTTGATTTACCTCCTGAGAATAATTGCAGCTATTCATTTGGTATTGCTATATCTAAATTTCAAGTAGGAAAATGAAACCTTTAATTTCCGGTTAGAACAACTAAAAGCTTGAGCCGCACCGGCTCAAGCTTTTTTTTATTTCGAAGGTAAATATGACTTTCCATAATCATTGCCTTTCCAGCAACATACAGTACTCCTCCCCCCCTTTCGAGCCTTCAAAACAGGGGGGATACCCATGCTATTTTCGTTGACTGAAGTGATGATGTCCGACATCTTCTTGCTATCTTCGTTCTACCCAAAAGAACTAATGATCTTATGCAGCGCTACTCCCTCAGGCATCACCTCATCAAAAATAGCTTGATAGTTTTTATATGATCTTGCGACCGTACCTTTATCGATTCTTGAATATCGACCTTCTCAAATAATTGACTGGATGGAGCATTGCCGAGACGGCTTTCATGGGCAAATACATACAAGCCACGACATGCCATTCGGCCGCGTGCTGCCGAGTGGTCTAAATCCCACAGATTGTCTTTCTCCTCCCTCGGGTGCATTTAAGCAGATGAATCCTACCTGAAATAATCATTAATAGGACTGACTCCACATCGTTTGAGTAGTGGTGGCCGACATAAAGATGTATGGGTAGTCCCACCCTATTTTGCGAGGTGTGCATCCGCGCTTGGCAAGCTACTCCTGCAATGTACCTATGTCCAATGCTCCTTGAAATACACAATTTTCGGGTGTTACAGTTAGATCATATTTAAAAATGGAAGGAAGGCTCATCATATGGGAATATACGGATATTACTTTGCTATGGATGACAAGCTGGTGCAGCAAATCGCTGCAGGCGACATTGCATTGAAGACTTTGAAAATAGACGATTATCCGGGACTGGACATTGATCGGTCTTGGGAGGCGATTCACTACCTGCTTTGTGGAGATATTTCCGATGGAGAGCCCCCTCTTGGCTATGTTGTTCCATTGACATCAGATAAAGGCATTGATTTCGGTTCATTTGGGGCGTTTTCCTTGCGCGCCGGACAAGTTGCAGAAGCGCTCCAGGCCATCACCGAGCTGGATGAAGCGCAGCTTCGCTTGCGGTATAATTTCCCGGCCATGGTCAAGGAAGAGGTATATCCTCTTGAGCCTGGCACGGTTTCGGACGAGGACGAAGAAGCATTCTTTGCCTTTTTTCTGCAGCATTTTAACGAAATCCGGCGTTTCTACAGCCAAACCGCAGCCGAAGGCAAAGGTCTCATCTTCTATCTTTTCTGAAATTACACAGACTAATGGGAGCCTCACCTGACATGGCAATCACTTGGGTATATAGGGCAAATGGCTACAAAATGAAAACGTTAAGCAATAAATGAAGAGGGGCAATTGCCCCTCTTCATTGTATATGCCAATACATCTCCGATTTAATTGTCCTTCCGCACTTACAGTGAACAGCACTCCACATTTAAGGGTCTATCCTATTTCTCACTTCTAAACTCATTGATCAGTTCACGCACTTCACGGGTTGATTTGGCGTTCATTAAGCAGTTTCGGAGTTCACTTGCCCCTCGAAATCCGCGGACATAGATTTTGAAAAATCGGGTAAGAGAGCTGAACGAACGCAGTTCCATTGCTGAATACTGATCATGGAGATTTAAGTGCAACTGCAGCAAATCAAGCAATTCCTCACTGCTATGCTCCTTCGCTTCCTTTTCAAAAGCAAATGGATTCTGGAAAATGCCTCGTCCGATCATAATACCATCCACACCATATTGCTCTGCGAGTTTGAGTCCAGTCTGACGGTCAGGGATATCCCCGTTAATGGTCAGCAGGGTATGGGGTGCCACCTCATCACGAAGTTTCTTGATCTCCGGAATCAGTTCCCAGTGCGCATCCACTTTGCTCATTTCCTCTCTCGTCCGCAAATGAATGGACAGATTCACAATGTCCTGTTGCAAAATATGGGTCAACCAGTCGCGCCATTCGTCTACTTCAGTGAAACCAAGTCTTGTTTTCACACTCACGGGCAGTCCCCCGGCTTTAGCTGCCTGGATGATCTCTGCTGCAATAGCGGGACGGCAGATCAGGCCGCTTCCTTTTCCGTTTTCCGCTACATTGGGTACAGGACAGCCCATATTAATGTCGATGCCCTTGAAGCCTTCTTTGGCCATGCCGATACTCATCTCACGGAAATATTCCGGCTTATCACCCCAAATATGGGCCACAATAGGCTGTTCATCCGCAGTAAAAGTCAAGCGTCCGCGCACACTTTTGTTCCCCTCCGGGTGACAATAACTCTCTGTGTTTACAAACTCGGTAAAAAACACATCCGGTCTGCCAGCTTCACTTACGACATGGCGAAACACAACATCCGTCACATCTTCCATTGGCGCCAGTACAAAAAATGGCCGTGGCAAATCACGCCAAAAGTTCTCTTTCATCATTCAAAACCCCTTTATACCTGTCAGAACAATCATTGTCCGGAATTTAGTTGAACTTGTCCATGGAACATTGCTCAAACATCAGTATATATTAACCACGGATACATCTTAAAGTATATCACAAGCCCGAGAGTAGCAGCATACTCACCCGCGTTAATTCAATTAAAATAGAAGACAGTGAGATCACTCCTTCTCCTCTGTTCCTCTCATTCCTTATGCCAGACTGATAATTGTTCCGCCCGTTGGCGAGGGCTAGGCTTGGAGAGTTATTCCGGCAGATAATACCCCATATGCAAGAAAAGCCTAAGTGGGGCATCCACCTAGGCTTCATCATCTTACTATCTTGCTCATGAAAAAGTTCGGGCTTTCGACTAATTGAGGACATTGAAAGCTCTTTCAGTCATCAAAAGATGTCCGGCTGTATTTCACTTTTTACCATTACAATAACGATCTTAATTTTTCTTTAATACGATTTATAATCATTTGTCCCGTGTTTACTTCTGTAAGTGCTATATCCCACATCACGGCATTTGTAGCCGGACTTGGGTCATCATTCATTAATTTAATGGTAAGTTCATTTACTCCGTTTAAAGGGATTTGAAAGGCAAGCTGATTCGATCCGATTTCAGCTGATAAACCCAATGAATAAATTTCTGTGCCATCTGCAATAAAAATGATGTCACTTTTCCCATTGCTTGCAGTGTTGATTACATCATCCGGTATAGCGGCATTGCCTGCTATTCTTGTATATTTGCCATTTAAAAGATACGTAAACTCGTTAGTTCTT
This sequence comes from Paenibacillus pinihumi DSM 23905 = JCM 16419, assembly GCF_000422505.1. Taxonomy (GTDB): domain Bacteria; phylum Bacillota; class Bacilli; order Paenibacillales; family Paenibacillaceae; genus Paenibacillus_D; species Paenibacillus_D pinihumi. Next base: position 19,996 of record NZ_AULX01000020.1, read on the forward strand.
GTATTTTTTCTACTGTATACATTGATTTGAGGCTCAACCTTTTTCCCGACTGAAGTAAAACTTAAGAGGGTTTCATCCCACAGTACAGACCCGTCTTTTAATGTAAGTTCATTCAGGGCTGCGACTTCGCCGCCTCCATTATCTAAATAATTATTGATGCCGCCAACAATAGCAATAACTCCTATCGAAAGTACAATGGCTGTTAAAATGATTCGACAGATCCCTTTAAATTTATCCCGGTCACGTCGCACTAACCGCTGTGACCAAAATCCTACCGCCGCCCCTAATGTATTAATTATGATATCGTCAATATCAAAGGATCCTAAACGAGAAAGCATTTGTAAGATTTCAAGGATCGTAATAGACAGAATAAATAAGGTTATAAATCGAATGAAATGACAACGAAACAGAAGCGGGATGACAATTCCAAAAGGTATAAATGCGACAAAGTTGCCCAACTCAAAAAACCAAATTTGAAAGTTCCTTCCCATTGGAAAGTGTAAAGGAATCCCTTCAGGTATTAGACTATATCGCATACCAGAATCTTGAAGAAAAGAAGCTCTGCCGAAACCTAGATACAAAAAATATAAGGTCAAAATGGTGTATACTGCTAACATTATGATGGTAATTTTTCGCAACTTTCCTTGATACATAATTACATCCTTTCTTTTTTGCAAAACGACAGATGTACGTCCAATTCATTTTTGAGTCGTTGCTGCTTAGTTAGCGTACAATTTCTATACATGTACAAAGACGTAATGATACCATTTTAGAGAACAAAACAAAAAAAGATGTTAATCTTCTCTTAATTTATTTTAATGATTTCTTTGCCCTTCTCATTGTGATGGTGTTTTTACAGAGTTTCCCCCATTGAAACTGCTTGCTTGGCGCTGTCCATTCTGGCCAAGGCTGCCGCGGCAACAAAATCCCCTCCCAAGGTATATTGTTGCGAACCTGGCACCTCTCATTTTCTAACCATCAATATGACCGACTCTACATGGCTCGAGAGGACAGAACGAATGTCTAACTAATGTTCGATGGAACATGTCAGCTATCAGCATGCCAATTAAAGTTAATGAGATTTACAATACAAATAACATATGTTATTGTTAACCTATATTATTTGTATAAGAGGATAGTTATGTCAATTCAATTAGCAATATTAGGCATACTGAATTGAGTCCGTGAAATACGTCAGAAGTTGTTTGAAAATGCAGTTATGAAAGAAAAAGAGAAACTGAACTATCAAATTAGAGAAATAGAAAGAGAGGCGAATTATAATGGAAAACATATATAAGTCAGAAGTAGGCAAACAAGAAGTTTTAGGACAGTACCGAAAAATACTTGCTAGCTGGCCAGTGGAAAACCACCAATACGAAGTTGAGACAAGTCTTGGACCGACTTTTATCATAGAATCTGGATCAAAAAACAATCCCCCTCTGATCCTCCTGCATGGAAGCGTATCGAATTCTTACACTTGGTACAGCGATATAGCTTCCCTTTCTAAAACCCACAATGTCTATGCAATCGACATTATTGGAGAAGCAGGATTATCAGCGACAAGCCGACCAAGCTACAAAAGTGGTAAATATGCTCTATGGTTGAACGAAACAATAAATGCACTTAGATTAAGCTCCTGTACAATCGTAGCTATGTCATTAGGTGGTTGGATGGCATTGAGCTTCGCTACCACCTATCCGGATAAGGTTGACAATTTGATTTTGCTTTGTCCCGGAGGGCTTGCACATGAAAAAGCCAGTTTCCTATGGAAAGCAATGTTTTTCTCACTACTTGGAAAATGGGGTCAGCTACAAACACTCAAATTAGTGGGTGGTAATGTTTCTTCATCATCGTTATCCGGATTGGGAGAAGGTCTTACATTCGCATCGCTTACATTCAAATATTTCAAACCTCGAACGGCAAAAATGCCACTAATTCATGATCAGTCACTTTATCGATTGACTATGCCGATTTTAATGCTTTTTGGCGATTCTGATCAATTAATACCTGCAAGCAAGAGCATTAAGCGACTTCAACAATTTGCACAACAAGCTAGGATCGAGTTGCTGCCTGATACGGGACACCTAATTGTCAACCAAGCAGATAGGATACTAAAATTTTTGAAAAATAATGAGTAGTACACTCGCCGATTAGGGTTCTCTACTCCTTGATCAGCGGCTATTTTTCACTTGCAATTCTGTATCCATCTCAACACCCGATTTGAATTCAACGGTCAGCTTATCATCAACTACCGTAACTTATTCAAGAAGCCGCCTTACAGGCTGTTCATCATATTCCTCCAGCTTGTATGACTGTACCTGCATATTTCCAGTCCACATGTGTGGAGCATTTACGCTATATGCAGGTTGAGCATCGCTGCATCCACATTCAACTCAACTTTCTGCTTTACTACTATCGATGATACGATTCACCGTACCTGGTCTTTTGGCAAAAAAATGTGTTAAACTACTAAAAAGAGAACCTCCTATATACAATAAAGCAAGCTTCAAAAACGGATGCAGGCAGGTATTACGCCAAGCATGGTTAGAAAGGAACCACGATGAATAGTTTCCTGAGGCAAATGATGAAATCATGGATAGTACCGGTGATTCCCGGTGGAATCATTACCATCCTTATATTTTATCTGGATTACTTCCAATTCGAACTTGTTGAAAAATTCCTGCTGTTTGCGGCTTTCGTCATTGTACCTCTTGTGATTTTACTTTTGAACCATGACGAAAAGAATACACATCAAAGGATGATTTATGCTGCTATTAAGCTGCTTCAGTTTCCCGCAGCGCTTCTTGCCTTAGCCTCCGTAATGAGCAGTAAGATGTGGGGGTTAGGAAGCACGGCAATACCAGGTACTCTCTCCCTTGGGTGGCTGCTGTTAACATTTCTGATTTGCATCTATGGCTTGACCACTATTATTAATCATGAGGGAAGAACAGCGGAAATAGCGATCGGCGCGGGGCTCGTTTATTTTTTTATCGGAGGCATTTGGTTCACCTTATATCAGTATCAATTTAACCTCTTCCAAGCTAATCCTGCAACGCACGCACTAAGTTCAGTCCACTTTCATTTTTCATCTGCTATCGTTCCGATTTTTATTGGTGTACTGGGACGGATTATGACGAAGAAAACCTGGTATCCCTGGGTCGTAGCCATCGATATCATCGGCCCCATTCTGATCGCTATCGGTATGATTTTCTCCAAGCCGATTGAGTATATTGGTGTCACTTTGTTCGCCTGTAATATTGTGATTTACACCACTTATCTCCTAACTTACTTGAGGAGAAACTCTTTACACAATAAGGCAACCTTCTTTTTAGTCCTTTCTTGCATTGCCTTTTACTCAGTTGTCGTCCTTTCCATTTTCTATCCGTTACTGAAAAACAAGTTTTCCTTAACAATACTCGATTTCATTCCAATTTACGGAACGCTGCATGCGTTTGGTTTTGTTTTATGTGGACTAATCGGATGGGTGTACATGGCAGAATTTCTTAAGAAAAAAACGCTTGCCTATGAGAATATCTGAGTGGGCAGCAGTTCACCCGATTATCCTTTAACATACTAGAATTTATACCATTTGAGGGTGAAGCGGGCTTCACCCTCAAATCCGGCCAAGATAACCATGCGGCGGAGCGCCCGGCAATGCACTCGCAATCAAGCTGACAAAGATGGATTACAGCAGTTAGAAAGATCGGCGATCGCATGCTGTTCAGTTTCAATTATGTTCATCAAAATCCTCCTGATAATAGCATGATCGCCGTTTTCATGCTTATCCCTCCTTTAATTAGTGATTAATCAATCATTAAACAGCTTAATCTGGGATATTCCCGGATAGCGTACCTACTGTATAGGGGGTGGTTATCCCATAGTAATTGACCATCATGGTCATCCCGCTTGCTGCATGGTTCAGGTTGTGGCAGTGCTTCATCCAGAGACCGGGATTGTCGGCGACAAACGCAATCTCAAACGTCTCCCCTCCCTCAATGGGCAAGGTATCCATATAAATGTCGCTGGTTAATGGTATTCCGTTTTTACTAAGCACTTTAAAAATATGACCGTGCAGATGCATAGGATGCGTGCCTCCCCCATTATTCGTCATGGAGATTTTGACCAGATCGCCCTCCTCCACCATAATAGGCGGGATATGATGAAAGATTTCTCCGTTGATCGTATACGCCGCAAAAGCCTTTTGACTTAAAGACAGATGCTCCACCACATCAAACTCGGAGTCCAGTGAAAGCCCATCCGGCTTGGACGAGCCGTACGCAGTGAAATCAAACTTGCCTTTCGCCTGTCCACGCTCCGGCATGCTCCCCTGTCCGATATGGATATCAGGTAAACTCCGACTGTCTGCGGACGAGCTCTGCAACAGAATCCTTTGATCCGAAGGCACTTGAAACAGCAGGTCGTAGCGCTGTCCTGCTCCGATAAGCAGGGTTTGATCCTGAATGACTCCCGGACCCGGGATATCACTCCCATCAATGGAAACGACCTTAAATGAGCCCCCATACACATCCACATTTTGGGTGCGGCTATCGGCGTTCACCATCCTCGTGAGCTATGCAAATGCATCTCGCCCATGTTTACGGACTCAGGCTTATGGGCCTGATTGACTTGAATTGTCCAATACGCAAAAAACAAGAGAAATACACCGAGAGGAATGACGGTGAACATGCCGAATCCCATCCACCTTTTCTGCCGCTTACTCCATTTTTTCTTCACTAATCAATTACTTTTTCGCAAAAAATAAATAACCTCAGGCGGTTATTTATTTTCGTTGAACGCAAACAGCTCGGGAAGATCCAAAAAGTAAGAAATGTTGCACATCATGCCCATGGCGATAAAAATCGTTGCGTTTCTTTCTGCATCAGGCATGCCTGCTGCTTTATACTGTTCCAGGACATAGTTTCTGATGCGGGATAACCCCTCTTTGGTTACCGCCCGGATTGCTTCATCGGTGATGCCAATGCCGATCACCTGTAAAGCAATCTCATTGGGATATTGGGCCGACAATTGTTCATAGGCTTTGAGCATGTCGTTGTCCAACTGCTCCGGACTCGACTCGACATTTTTAAACGTTTGGAGTATCCGGTCGAACGCCCGATTCAAAACAGTGATGAACAGTTCCTCCTTCGTCGGAAAGAAACGAAACACATAAGGTTGAGAGATCCCGGCTTTCTCTGCGATAAGGGCTGTCGTAGTGTTATAGTATCCGCGCTCCGCGAATACCTCCAAACCTGCCTCAAGGATTTCCTCCTTGCGATCCTGTCCTTTCGACCTAGCCATAACAAGCCCCTTTCGTTAGTGATTGATTAATCGCATTATATCTGTCATTCAGCACCAACGCAAGGGGTGAGCTTAATTTTTTAAATCCCGATCCTCCACTTGGACTTTCGTGAGGACTCCATGATCCGTCAAAAAAGCACAGCCTCTTCAACTTTCTTGAAGAACTGTGCCTTTTTCTATGAGATTGAATTCCCAGTGGCCTTCAATCTTACTTTCTAAACGACACCCGATCTACCCTGCTGCTCTTTCCCGTTACTCATTCAAATACGTTGTCACCCGGTTCTGAATCAGCTTGCTGACTTCTTCTGCAGATTTCTGTCCGCTTTTAAAGCTTTCGAACTCCTCCAAAGTGATCGTTAACACTTTCATATCACTGGATTTTCGGACGCCCGCCTCTGAAATCAGCTTCTGTACCTCTGTAATCCGTTTTTTCGTCGTTTCTGCATCCGGCAAGTCTTCCGGGAACGGAGCATCCATCGTTCCGTTCTCGATTTGTTGCAAAACTTCATTCAATTTCTTATCAGTGGCGGCTTTATTTATCGGCAATCCAGAGAGATCCGGCGAAGCTTGCATTTCATCGGAAAGCAAAAACTTGATGAATTCCCATGCTTCCGGCTGAACCTCGGATTTGCTGTTCACCCCAAAACTGTACATGGACTTGAACGGCACGCCTTCCTGTTTTCCGCTCGCGTTCGGCTTCTGGTAATATTCAAAGTTTGAGGACATCGTCAGCGCTGCCGCAGGGTGGAATATGCCCACCATTTGAAATACCGCTTTACCCGGATCGGACGTAAAACCTTCGCTGAGCAAGCCTTCGTCGTATATCGACTTGATTTCCTTCATCATGTTGCGGAACAGATCCGAGTCGAAATTCGGCTTGCCCTGTCCGACAAGCTCCGCGTAGTTGTCCTCGATATAATCGTAGAGCAGCGGTGACATAATCAGGTTGTAGTATCCTTCGCGATTCCCTTGTTCCTTCAACTTCATGGCAACATCCTTAAATTGGCTCCAGCTCCAGGGTTTGTTTTTATCGACTGAAATATTCTCCTTCTTCAATACCCCGGTATTTCCCTGAACCATTTCGAGCGAAAAGGAGAGCGGCGTGACATACAGGCCATCCCCGTCTTGGGATGCCTTCAAAATATTGGCGTATAACGCGTTTTGATCAAGCGAGCTGTCTTTGGCCATAAGGTCGTATAAGTTGACCAACAGTTTATTGGCGACGAATTTGTTTTGGGGCAAGTTGTTCATGAGGATAAGATCGGACCCTTTGCCGGAAATAACCTGCGTCGTCACCGCTTGAACGTACTTTTCCAAGTCCGCCGCCTCCATGGCCTGGCCGCTTTGGGCGCCAGCAATAGCGCGCCACCACTCTGCTGCATCTGATTAAATGCTACAACACCAGCATTTTAAGCATCTTCAATAATGACTCGCCCTGTGGCCCGAATGTAATTACCCACTGCGCGATTGCCTCATCGTCAATCTTTTTAATGTTAGCGGATTGGACATAAGCCTTGATGCCTTCCAGCAGCGTAAGCCGAACGGGAGCCGGAACCAGACACTGAACTGCAAAATACGCCTCTCTCCCTTGCTCTGTCCATTCCTCGCCAAGCCCTAAGTCTGCCTCGTAAATCCGCCGACGCGTTTCCTTCTCCAAATGCAGGGTAGCTTGCCCGACAACTCCGTCCACCGGAATTCCAATACGCTCGAACTGCTCCAATGGCGCATCATTCTCCCTCATGATTTCGGCCATCAGCTTAATCATGCGGGCTTCTACCCGCTCATCCACGATCGGCGTTTGCTGGCGAGGGTCTAGCACCAAATCAAATAAGAGCGTCCCGTGCAAGTACGGATTCAAAAACGTATGCGCCTCAATCTCCAACGTACGGCAGCCCTTCGTGAAGGCAAACGGCTCCCGCAAGCGGAGATCGTTAAGCTCCTTGACCCCAAAACGATTGTGCATATGGGTCGGCATTAACGTATATTCTCGAAGCGGCCCATTATCGAAGTGCTGCGGTGCTCTCATATAGACATATCTGCCATCAGTCACATTGATATGACCGCCATGTATGCCAAAAATAGCTGCTTCCCGCAGCTTCGGATTGCCATCGCCATCTTTACCGTCAACAAGCCGGCTAAGCGGATTGCCCTGCATGTCGGGTGGAATAGGCGCACCGAAAAATTCGAGCAGTGTTGGCGCAATATCGATCGTTTGGACTAGCGCTTCCGTTCGCGAGCCTTTCTCTTGATGACGCGGGTCCCAGATGAAGAGCGGAAGATTGACAATTTCATTGTAGAAGGGCTGAATATTCTTTCCCCACCATCGGTGTTCCCCCAGTAGGAAACCATGATCCGTGTTGACGATTAACATTGTATCCTGCCATAGATTATATCTGTCGAAGATGTCCAGCACCTTGCCCAGATAGGTGTCGCACATGCTAAGTAAAGCCGCATACTCATAAATCGCATGCTGAATTTCTTCAGGCTTCTGCGTGGCTTTTCCATAATCAGGCCAATCGAAATGCTTGCCATCATAGAGATGTGGATACAAATCCTTATACTTCTGCTGCGTGAAAAATGGTTCATGTGGATCAAATGCTTCAATCTGTAGAAACCAATTATCCTCCAACCGGTTAGTCTCGATAAATTCGATGCCACTGCCGAAGGTTAAGGCAATCGGCTGCTTCTCCTCCGTATCCAGGTAAGCGCGATTCACCCAATCCTGACGCCATAAGCTGCCAATCTTAGGTCCCGATAACGAGTCGGGAATATGAGGGTCTTGGACATTGCCCTTCCATGGATCGCCCTCCTGCCCCCTTGCATACTCCCAGCTGTTAAAGCGGGGATGGTAAGTAGCGCCTCCGTCTTCGAAATAATGCGTGTGGTCTGTAGACAGATGTGTATACACACCGTTTTGGCGCAGCACGTCAATTACAGAGTCGTCGAACGGCTCCAGCGGCCCCCAACTGCGATGTAAAAAATTATGCCGTCCTGTATGCAGCTCCCTGCGAGCAGGCATGCACGGCAAACTGCCCGCATAGCAGCTGTCGAATGTTACAGTCGCCTCGGATAGCCTTTCAAAATTAGGGGCCTTGATCCATTCGCAGCCATAGTTCGGCAGCATATGCTTGTTCAAGGAATCAAACATGACCATTACAGCTTTCATTTCCCATTGCTCCCCTCTACTTGAATTCGAAAGATAAGAATAAGTCCGATACTGACATTATTACTGAAAGGTCGCTCCAACCCGAAACCCCATATTTCCGGCTGAACTGTCCGGGCTGTTCGAGCTTCGAGCCGCAACGCGGTACCGGTTGCAGTATGATTTGTGGCATAGATACGAGCCACCGCGCGTCGATCTTGCCTTTCCAGAGCTTGGTCCTTGCGGATTAATGCGCACATCCTGCACAGGCGAATACGGGCTGAACCAATCTGAACACCATTCCCATACATTACCGACCATATTGTATAGACCATAGCCATTAGGCGAAAAGGCATCCACAGGAGCTGTTGTTTCATAACCATCGGAGGCATTATTCTTATATGGGAACTTGCCCTGCCATATGTTGCATCTATGCTCGCCGTCCGGTTTGAGCAGATCTCCCCACGGATAGCGCTTCTGCACAAGCCCACCGCGGGCGGCGAATTCCCACTCCGCTTCGCTCAGCAAGCGTGTACCTGACCATGTGCAATACGCAGCCGCATCGTTCCATGAGATATGGACGACCGGATGGTTCATCCTTTCTCCAATATGTGAGCCGCTCCCTTCAGGGCAGCGCCAATTTGCGCCCTCGACTACCCACCACCAAGGGGTATTGCGGGCTGCACTGCGTACATCCTTCTCTGATTCTTTTGTCACATATAGATGAAATACGTACGACCAGCCCCATTGCTCGGCATCCGTCCGATAGCCTGTATCGGTAACAAAGGCTGCAAATTCCGCATTGGTCACAGCGTATGGCGAGATATAAAAAGGATCGACCCCCACCTCGCGAACAGGACCTTCCCCGTCTGCAGGAAATCCTTCACGATCTTCTGTCCCCATCAGAAAAGCGCCGCCACTGAGCAGCACCATTCCTTCATAAACGGTCCCCGGCTTCTTAGCAAGTACGCTTGGGCTTGTCTCGATTGCGTTCGTGATCGCTTCTGAGCCTCGGCCGACTTGACAGCAGCAACCGCCTGCTTTGTCTTTGACGACCGCTCCATGCATTCCTCGCTTAATCTGGTTGTTCATGTTTCTCCCTCTTGACGCCTGACTTCATCGTACCAAGCGGTAACAGCCTGCTGCAGCTCACGTACCTTATCTGGATATTGGTCGTGAACGTTAATGCGTTCCCCCGGATCATGCTCCAAATTGGACAGATGAACCGCCTCGGGCGCTCGGCGGCCAAAATCAAGCTTGCCGTTCATCACTAGCTTCCAATTGCCTTCGCGAACGGCAAGCTGTCCCTCATAAGCCCAGAACAGGCGCTCGTGATGCGGGTTAACAGGCTCACTTGCACCCTCTCGCAGCAAAGGCACGACGCTCTTCCCATCCACAACCCGCTCCGGCAGCTCGATTCCCGCCAGCTCCAGAAGCGTCGGAACAACGTCCATCATGGCACAAGGCTCGTGCCGGACAATTCCCCTGTTTCCCAGCAGCTCCGGATAGCTTAGAATAGCGGGTTCCCGAATCCCTCCGTCGAATAGACTCCCTTTGTGCCCGCGGAATATACCCGCTGAACCGCCATAAAATAAATCCTCTGTACCATCCAGGTAATTGCGCGACTCCGTTGACGGTCCATTATCGCTAGAGAAAAAAATAATGGTATTGTCGTATTGCCCTGTTCTGCGCAATGCATCCACGATCTCGCCGACACCATCATCCACAGCCGAGATCATCGCTGCCATAATCCGCTTATCAGGAGCCAGACCCTGATAGCGATCCACGTATTTCTGCGGTGCATGCATCGGATAATGCGGCGCGTTATAAGGCACATAAGCGAAGAACGGCTTCTCCTCTCCCTGCCCCCCGCCAGCTTCAATGAATGCTACAGCTTTAGCTGTAATCAGCTCGGTCATGTATTCACCGTCACTCCATACTTCCTTGCCGTTATGCCATAGGTCATGAACGGGGTTTACACCGCTCTGCTGCTCCCAATAGAAAATATGCGAGTAATAATCCACGCAGCCCGCGAGGAATCCGAACGACTCATCGAAGCCGTGGGCATTCGGATTCTGCTCCGGTGTTACGCCCAGATGCCACTTCCCGAACAGTCCAGTTCGATAGCCATGCGGCTTCAGCAGCGACGCCAATGTCTGCTCATCCAACGACAGTCCGACAGTGCCGCGCTTGCCGCTTAATATACGCTCAACACCCGTACGAGCTGGATAGCGGCCAGTCAATAACGATGCGCGCGACGGAGAACAGACAGGGGAGTTGGAGTACCAGTTCGTGAAGCGGACTCCCACATCTGCCAACCTATCCAGATGTGGTGTCTGGATATACTCAGAGCCATAACAGCCAAGATCCCCGTATCCCAAGTCGTCGCAATAAATAACGATCATGTTTGGTCTGCTCGTGCCCATTACTCCTCCCTCCTGCGCCACGGATTAGGCGACGCATCCAACAAGGTCTGCGTGTAAGCATGCTGCGGATTGGCAATAATCTGCTCCGTATCCCCTCTTTCAACGACTTGCCCGCCGTACATGATTAAAATATTGTCAGACATATATCTTGCACTTCCCAGGTTATGAGTGATCCATATCAAGGAAAGCTCATAGTCATTTTTTAAATCCAGCATTAAATTCATGATATCGATTCCTATGGATACATCCAGCATGGACGTTGGCTCGTCGGCGACTAGCACGCGCGGATTAATGCCAAGTGCCCTGGCGATCATGACCCGCTGCTTCTGGCCACCCGACAGCTGGGAGGCATATTTATCAATATAATCCTCTGCTGGCGCCAGGCCTACCTTCTGAAGCAATTCGAGCACACGCTTTCGAATATCCTCTCTCTCTCCGTGCAGCTGCAGCGGTCGGCCGATGACGTCTAGAATACGATGATTGGGATTCATAGTCTCGAACGGGTCCTGAAAAATCATTTGGATTTCCTTGGCTACTGCCTTACGATCCCTTGGTTTTCTGCTTATCGCACGACCATCCAGCAGAATCTCGCCGCTTGTAGGATCGACCAGGTTCACGATCATTCTCGCTAGTGTACTTTTACCGCAGCCGGACTCGCCAACAATTGCCAATACTTCACCCTTATGAAGCGTGAAGGAGACGTCCTTGACGGCATTGTGCCTGGTCTTTTTTAGAAAAGATCCTGATTCGAACGCTTTGCTAACGTGATTGACTTGCAGTAACGGCTTCATAGCTGTCCTCCCTGAAACCATATAGATGGCAAGCGACCATCCCTTTATCATCGTTGATTATGCTTGGCTCGATTCGCGAGCATGCATCGGCCGCGTGCTGGCAACGTGATTCGAAGCGACAGCCTGCCGGCGGCATAATGAGATTCGGAGGCGAGCCTGGAATGCCATCAATTCGCACCCTCGGACCGGTCAAGGATGGAAAAGAACGAAGAAGGCCTTGCGTGTAAGGATGGCGTGCCCCATACAGCAGCTGCTCGGCACTGGCAACCTCCGCCATTCGGCCCGCATACATAATACCGATCCGGTCACATATCTCAAGCATAAGAGGCAAATCATGGGTGATGAACAAGATAGAAAAACCAAGCTCCTTCTGCAGCTCGATAATCCGGTTCACGATCCCTTTCTGCGTGACGACATCCAGCGCGGTTGTCGGCTCATCCATAATAATGAGCTCCGGGCGGAGCGCCATCGCCATCGCGATAACGACGCGCTGCCGCATCCCGCCGGACAGCTCATGTGGATAGCTGGACAGCTTTGCTGCTGGTATCTCCACCAGGGCAAGCAATTGCTCGGCTCGGCTCTGCGCACCGCGGGCCGTTATGCCTCTTTCATGCGCAAGAATAACATCGGCCAGCTGACTGCTAATTCGCATTACGGGGTTGAGATTATTCATCGCACTTTGCAGTACAACCGAAATTCTCGACCAGCGGTAAGACTGAAACTCATGCTCTTGAAGCTTCGTTAATTCTTTACCGTCAAAAACAATACGGCCTCCAACCAGTCTCGCGGGCGGGCGCAGCAGCCTGCTGATGGCATAGGCGGTAGTCGACTTCCCGCAGCCGGACTCACCTGCCAGCCCGAAAATTTCTCCTCGCTCGATGGAGAAGCTGACTCCGTCGACCGCTTTGAACATTCCATTCGGTGCAGCATATTCTACTTGCAAATCTATTACGTCCAATAACCCCATCTATACCGCCTCCCTTGCCTTTCATTTCAAGAAAAATGCTGCTGCGCACCACGCTTCGCCCGGAACCTCTCTAGCGTCCCGTTGCCGAGCAGTACGAAGCCATAGCAAAAAAGTGCAATCGCTATGCCTGGCGGAATGATCCACCACCATGCATCGTACATAATCGCGTTGTTCGTATGCGCCAGGGTAAGAATCGTTCCCCAGCTCACGCTTCGCGGATCGCCGATGCCCAGAAAGCTCAGCCCCGCCTCCGCCAGAACGGCCTGCGTTGTCACGCTGACCAGATTGGCCGCGATGATCGGAAACAAATTCGGCAATATTTCTTTGGTCATAATTTCAAAATTGCTCATCCCGACGACCCGTGCCGCCTCCACATACCCGCGCTGCTTTTCTGATAATGTCTGGCTGCGAATGCTTCGAGCCATATAGAGCCAGCTCAACAGGCCAATGACGAGAATGATACTCGTGAGTCCCATCGACGGCAGGAAGGAAGCCAAGATGATCATGAGCGCGATAACCGGAATGATGAGCAGCAAATCAACGATGAACATCAATGCATCGCTTACCCATTTACGGTAAAAGCCAGCCGTAAGACCGACGAGAACACCGATAATCGTCGTAATAAAACCCGCTATAACGCCGACTAGAAACGAGGTTTGCGTACCATAGATGAGCTGCGAGAACACATCCTGTCCATAGCTGTCCGTACCAAGCAGATGCTTCATGGAGGGTGTCAGCCACGCCTCGAATTCAATATCGTTTTTGGGATAAGGAGCAATCAGCGGACCGATGAACGCCGCAGCTGCAAAAAAAGCAAGAATTGCGCCCCCTGCCAGCTGCTTGCCGTTCCATCTGCGGGAACCGTCCAGGGGTAGGTTGACCTTCTTCATTTCCGTTCCACTCCTAATTCAAATTGACACGAGGATCAATAAAGGGGTAAATCAAATCAGCAATCAAATTGACAGCAATGATGGACACTGCGATGACTAGAAATGCACCTTGAATTAGAGGATAGTCATGATTCAATATCGCATTATTGATCAACATGCCGATCCCCGGATAGGAAAATACAATTTCCATCGTAATCGCTCCTCCAACTACATGGCCTAGCGACAGCATGAAGCCTGTGAACGAGGGCAGGAATGCATTTCGTATACCGTAGTGGAACACACGCCTTCTGGCTGAGAGTCCCTTGGCCCGCGCGAGCACCATATAATCCTCCGACAATACCCGAATCAAGTTGTTGCGCAGCACGAGGATATGGCTCGCTACCGATGCCAAAGCAAGAGAGAGGACAGGCAGCACGGCATGATGGACAATGGAGCCAACCTTTCCCATTGGACTCAGCGTGTCGTAATCAACAGATATCGCTTGCCCCAAAGGAAACCAATCCAGCTTATAGGCAAAAATAACAATAAGCATAATGCCGATCCAAAAGTACGGAACGGAGTTAATAAAAAAACTGACGCCGAGCGCTGAATTGTCGAACCAGGAGCCTGGCTTCAAAGCCCCCTTGATACCGATCAGCCAGCCAATTGCATAGCTTAGCAAAGTAGCGATAACCACAGTTCCGAGTGTCCATGGTAAGGCGTTCCAGAGAACGTCCTTAACCGGCACCGGGTAATTAAAATATGAAATGCCTAAGTTACCTTGAAGCAATTGGGTGATATACTTACCGAACTGATGGATCAGGCTCGGATTATCGAGCCCAAACTGCTTTCTCAGCCCCTCTGCGACCTCGGCAGAACCGAGTGCCGTCTGTGAAGCGATCATTTCCGCAGGGTCACCGCCGATGAGTCGCGGCAGCAGAAAGTTCATGATGATCGCGGCGATGAGAGTCGCAATTGCGAATACGACTCTCCGAACGACGTAAGACAATTGAATCTTCATCGGTGCAGCTCCTCTTTATTTCTTCGTGACCTTCACTAACGAGAGCACTGAGGTTGCCGGAACATTAGTATCGTAATTTGTGAATGACGTCTCACTGTATGGCGTTTTGCCCGAGCTGTACAGCGTAACGACAGGAGCGAGCTCTGCAATTCTCGCCTGCACCTTCTTGTAGAGCTCCGTACGCTGCTCAGCATTAGCTGCTGAGCCCTCATCCAGCCATTCATCCACTTGCGAATCCCTGAATCTCGCCCAGTTCAGGCCCGAGGTATTCTCGCCAATAGGCGCCGTCATTTTGCTATGAAACACTTCAAGCGCTGCCTGCGGATCTGCAGGAACCGTGATCCCATTTTGGATCAGATCGTAGGAACCGGACATCGCAAGGCTAGTGAGCTCCGGCCAGGTAACCATCTTAATAGTTGTAGCGATCCCCGCCTGATTCAGCCAGCCGGTGATCATTGCTCCTTCTTTGTTCTGTGCCGGAGCATTAGCCGCCATATAGTACACAAAGGATAATTTGACTCCATCCTTCTCATAAATCCCTTTGCTGTTCTTCACATAGCCAGCATTTTCCAGCGTCTTGTTTGCTTGTTCAATGCTGAACTGCAGAGAAGGATCATCTGCAAGCTTCTCATTCACAAGACTGCCGAAAACTTGGGATAAGAAGCCATGGTTCCCGACAGTGGCTGCCCCCATCTCGCCTTTCTCTACCACTTCCTCACGGTTAATTGCCTGCTGAATCGCCTTCCGTACGGCAACATCGTTCAAGCCAGGCTTATCGTTATTAATAATGACTGCGAAGGTTGAAAGTCCTGGGAATTGCTGCAGCTTGTTGTCCTTGTTTTCGAGCAGCTTAGGCAGACTCGGCATTGCAATAGTGCCAGTCGTTCCTTGAATTTCTCCTTTTTGCAATGCGAGTGTGATCGCAGGAGAATCCTTGAAGCGTTGGAGCACAAGCTCTGTAATTTGCGGAGCACCTAAGTAAGACTCTGGATTCGCATCGAGCAGAATCGCACTTTCATTAATATTCCTGAACTTGAAAGCTCCTGTTCCAATCGGCGTCTTGTTTAGAAAGGTCTCCGGGTCTTCTTTCTCAAACAAATGCTTGGGCACGATATAGACCGTAGTCAGGTAGTTTGTAAGCGAAGGAAACGGATTGTTTAATTGAAAAACGACCGTATCGGAACTACTTGCCCTCACGCTGTTTAGACGAGTATCGCTCCACAAATGGTAGGAATCGAGCACAGGATGATCCTTCAGTACTTGGAAGGTATACACAACATCGTCCGCCGTAAAGGCTTCTCCGTCATGCCACTTCGCGGTGGTATTCAGCTTGACGGTCAATGTCTTCTGATCCTCAGACCATGTGCCGCTATCTGCTGCAAGCCGATTAATGAGTTCTCCCTTGACCGGATTGAAGTAATAGAGCGCATCATACACATAATCAAACAATGGACGATAATTGCCTGTATTTAAATAAGGATTAAAGTTATTGACCTGCTCCGTATTGATAATATCACCAATACGGTACGAGATTTTCTCAGCCTTGGCCGGCTCAGCTGACATAGATGAATTCGTTCCTTCACCTTTGTTCCCGGCAGGCTGAACGTTGCTAACATTACTGCTGCATCCTGTGAATAAGACGACCGACAATAATGCTGCGATACCTAATGGAACATACCTTTTGAACAGATTTACTCTCGATTTGCGAATACTCATACATAACCCTCCACTATTTGTGGTCTGCCGTCTCGTTTTCGATTGGCCAGCCAAATAAAAAACACAATACAAAGCTATCGCCGTCACGGAAACGCTGCTCGCATTGTGTCTCCGGTTGTCCGGTAGACTAATATTCTATAAGAATACTAGGTTATAAAACACTTCATCATCAGTAATTACTTAGGTCTCCCATAAAATTCGGAAGATTTTTTGCATGAAAATAAGGAATTCCGCGATGGAGTGTTTGATCTACCGGCCCCGCGCATCAAGGTGACCGAGCATCGCGCATAGAAAAAATGCTGCTGTGCTTGCGGACTGCATCAACAGGCGGCATTCCCAGAACAAGTAACCGCTCCGACGCAGTACGGGGAGGGATTAGCCGCATGGACAACCTAGAGACCAGTGAGAGCGGACGAAAAAGCAAAAGCAAAGCCGCCAACCTAGGCGCTCGTATGGCGTTTCACAAACCGGCCATTCTCCGGTTTCTTTGGGAGGTCCACCTCTCATTTGACAACAACCAGGCTGAACGCGATCTTCTAAGCGATTTGCCCGTATGCGCAGCTTCATTTCCACGCTGCTCAAATAGCATCGTCCCGTTCTTTCCTCCCTCACTGACGCGTTAAAAAGCCAATTTAGCTTCTAATGAACCTAAGTAGTTACCATAATTATACATTCGAATTAACAGACTGTAAATACCTATTTATATTTTGTTAACTTTTTTTCGCAAAATGGCTTATAATAAAATACAGAAGAGGCATTGGCAGTGAATGAACGATTTTGTAATACTATAAAACGTCGTAGAAATGAGGCTAGAGCGCTTTGAAAACATGGGATGAGGAATTAGATGACCTGCGTCTGAAACGCCGTCAGCAGATTCTTGAGGTAGCCAGAGAAATATTTTTGGAGAAGGATATATCCCAAATTACGATGGTGGATATCGCGGCGAAGGCGGGGATCAGCAGGGTTACGATGTATAAATACTTTAATTCAATACATGAAATTGTGTTTGAAATACAGATTAAAATCATGAAGGAAATTTCTCATTATTTTCAGGTGGACGGCGAATCCGGCAAGACTGGCGCGGATAAGCTGGGTATCATGCTAAATGGGTGGCTGCTGCTCTATCATGAGCAGCCCGATCATCTGCGCTTTATCGGGCTGTTCGATCACTACTACCGTAATTCTTTTCCCTCAGAGGAACTGCGCAAGCGCTACAAAAACTCGATGGAGGATCGCAGCGAGCGGTTTATAGCTGCCATTAGAGAAGGAATTCGCGATGGTTCGATTCAGCCTTCGTTTGATCCCATTGTTCTTGAGACCATGGTGCAAAATACGATTATCAGCATGATGCTGCGTATGGCCATGAGGGGGCACTTAATTCAGAAGCAGTGGGATGTGGACCCCGAGCAAATCCTGATTTATTTAATGAACTTCTTATCCCAGTTCGTTCGTACGAAACCGGATCCCAGTGTGTTCGAGCTAGGTCCTAGTCCCGTAACTGAGGGGTAGCTGTACTTCCCTTTGACGATTACCGAAGAATATTCGTCCAAACACTGTGCCGAAGAATCACTCCGATTATCCTACAGAATGGGATAGCCCGGATGAATCCTGGGATACTTTCATTCATACGTCACGGGAAGATGTGGCTCTTATTTAGTCACTCTGCTTCTGTCGTTGTTTATTAAGCAATCGAAGCCTTCGGGTACAGCTATAGAAGAGTGAGCATTCTGTGCAACCTTCGTTAATCGTCAGTTCAACCGCTTTAACGATGAATACGCTCGTATTGTGCAGGGAAATCATAATATCCTGCCTGTGCGAGCGTATTCTTTTTTACCCTCAGACTTTACTTCGACCTCCTGTCGTTACAGACAGCGCATCCCATATACTCATTAGCTACGTTATAGCGGCATTAATTGTCTCAAGCGAAACCACCTACTACTTGCATCTCATACAACGTCTCCACCATAGTTGCCAGTTTGGAATATGTTGCAAAATAGTAAAGCCCGAACGGTAATATGTTCGGACTCTAACAGGTAAATGCTGCCGCTCACCGTATTTTTTTCATTGTCAGTAATAGGAGTGTTGTTCGATCATGTGTTCAGTTAAAATCAAGGCCGTATTGCCCTGTTTATCAAGAATGCGCCAATGATGCCCGCCAAATGGCAAGATGAGCCGATATTAAAGTCCCTCATTCTCCTTCTCCTCGTCCCCTTACTTTTTATTCAAATCAGGGCGCCGCGGATTGACCTTGCCAAAGATATGATACGGTGTTATCCCATTTGCAAATAGGCTATCTACCAACTTGACCAATTCTTCCGACGATAGATCTTTGCCGTTGCGTATCCAAAGGCGAAACATAGATATTAATGTTGATATGTAAAACTCAATTATGTATGGTGCTAAGACATCATTTGTTGGAAAGTCAACAATCAATCTCTCAAAGGGAATTTCTCTTTTCAGGCGTTCAACAAAATGAACAGAACCATAGTCGCCCAAGAGGGCTTTAAGAACTGAAATTTCCTCTGCACTTTCCAAGCATTGAAGTGCATCTTGGAAAGTATGTGTAGAAAACTCTCTGCCTGCCATTTCCTCGTTAATGGATTTCAAAACACGCTCTTCAACGCAGTCCAACAACTCATAGATATCCGTAAAGTATTGATAAAATGTACTGCGATTATATCCTGATTGGTTAGCAATCTCTTGAATGGATATTTTTTCAATTGGTTTTTGGCTATATAAATCACAGAATACATTTATAAATGTTTGCCTTGTTTTGTCCGTAATTTCAGGTTGCTTTTTCATTATTTGCCTCCATTTTTCTGTTCAATCGATTATACGACAGATATTAAAAATCTGATGGTTGATGACCGTATAGTGAATCTATACAATAACATTATACAACACGTTGTTTGATCATCAACAAGGATTTATATATATTTTTTTGGGAGGCTAATATGAGAATTTTATTCTTCGGTAGAGGTGTAATATCGACCCAATATGCTTGGGCTTTTGAAAAGGCAGGGCATACAGTTGAGTTTTACGTTAGAAAAGGGAGAAAAGAAACCTTCGGAAGCAATATAGAGCTTGAAATGTGGGACGCACGAAGAGGGAAACAACTAATAAAAGAAAGCTGGAACGTCAACCTGCATGAGGAGCTGAGCCCGAATTATGATCTCATTATTGTGAGTGTCAACACGGAACAGCTTCCAGCAGCAGCCCAATTACTATCGACTGCTGCTGGAAACACCCCTGTCCTAATATTCAATAATGTTTGGCAAGATTTGAAATCATCGATCTCACCATTGTCTATGAACAATGTTGTCTTTGGGTTCCCAGGAGGAGGAGGAGGCATCGCGGACAATAGGCTTAGAGGCGGCTTTTTGAAAATGCTATTTCTGGAAAAACCACGGGGAGGCACTGAACAAATTAACAACAAGGTTAAAGAACTATTTGAAAGTGCCCATTTTAAAATTAGTTGGATAAAGGATATGCAAAACTGGCTATGGGGTCACTTTGCCATGAATGCGGCTATAGAGACCGAGGTGTTAAAACTGGGAAGTTTTCCAGCACTCATGAATCATAGTGACTCATTCGCAAATGTTGGTAAGAATATGAGGGAAATTATTCCTGTACTTAAAGCAAGAGGTGCAAAGATTGATACGATTTCTCTACTGTTAACTAAGATTCCACCAGCACTTCTCGGTACGCTTTTTAACAAGGTTATTTTTGCAAAGGGCAGCTTACCACGACTTTTCATCGAATACAATAATAGTAAAGCAGGTTTTGCGGTACTTGAAGTTGTGAGAGAAGCAAAAAAATTAGGTATACCTTTACCACGTCTTACTGTGGCATTTGAAAACAATGAACAACACAAAGCTATTGAAAATTCCATATCATAAAAATTTGCAGGATTCTCTGTCATCATGCGGATAATTTTGGCCTTAGATTTCTTAATGTGATATGCTCCCCATACGGTAGACAGGTGAAATAATGCAACCCTGTTACTGTATGGGGAGTTTTTTCATAAAAATGACTAACAATAACAAGAACAGGCTCGTACGAAAGAGTCTCATCAGCTATTGTTCCGCGTTCTGGAAATATTTATCAATTACTCCTTTAATCCTTCTAACTCCAGCAGAAGAAGATTGTTCTTTTTTAATACTGAACTTTCCTAAGTTTGTTGTATCTTCTACATGAGGACCTCCACATACTTCTCTACTCCAAACTTTCCCTTCGTTATCTTTGATTGTATAAACCTTAACGATATCCGGATATTTATCCCAAAAATTCCCTACAACATTACTTTCTTTCGCTTCAGTTTTAGGCAGCTCTGAAATATAGGTAATTGCTTTTGACGAAATCGCATCATTCACATACTTCTCCACCTCAGCTATTTGCTCTGGCGTAAGTTTTTCATCATGGTTGAAGTCAAACCTTAATCGTTCTGAAGTAATATTACTTCCTTGTTGATGAACATGATCACCTAAAACTTCCCTTAAACCAGCAAGTAATAAATGAGATACCGTGTGCAGCGCTGTTGTTTCCGTTGAATGTTCAGCTAATCCACCTTTAAATTTACCCGCAGAAGCAGTTCTGCTCTTTTCAGCATGTTTCTTTGCCGCCTCTACATAAGACGCCTTGTCCTCCATGCTATATCCACTTTCAGTTAGGAACTCTTCCGTCAATTCCAAGGGAAACCCATATGTTTCGTAAAAATAAAAGGCGTCTGCACCTGTAACTTTACCTTTATTCTTAAGATGTTTTTGTATTTCAATTTCTCCTTGCTGTAAAGTTCTATAGAAAAGATTTTCTTCCTTATTTACTATTTCGATAACTTTCTTTTTATTACTGATCAAATCTTCATAAGCTGTTGCTTCATCTATATAAACTTCAGACAACTCACCCACAAAACTTCCTCGTATACCGATTTTTTTACCTGCACGAATCGCCCTTCTTAATAACCTTCTTGTTATATACCCTGCATCACTATTAGCTGGCTCCGCACCATCATTAATTAGAAAAGTAGCAGCCCTCACATGATCAAGTATGATTCTAAACGACTTTAATTCATCAGTATATTGTTTACCACTTAACTCCATCAATTTTTTCTTGGGATTAAGGAAGAAAGCCGTATTATAAATATCCTTGTCACCATTAAGGGCTGTTGCAACCCTTTCTAATCCGCCTCCATAATCAATATTGGGATTTTGCATTTTTACAAATCCTGTGTCTTCTTTTTTGTAACACATAAATACGTTGTTCCCAATTTCTAAAAACCTCTCGCTTACAGAAGCAGGATGATCCAGTGAATCACCGCCTGGTTCAAGATCATAGAACATTTCACTATCAGGCCCACCTGGTTCACCAACAGGCATATCTAAGGGACTTCCGGCTCTACTCCACCAATTTTCTTTTTCATCGTATAAGAATATTTTCCCACCTCTAGATGTCCCATATTTATATGGATCATCCTCAATAATAGGTTCTATACCAACTGATTTGAATTTTTCTGACCAGATTTGAATGGCTTCCGTATCTTTCTGTATATTCAAATCATCACTTCCTATAAAAGCACTGATATACAGCCTGCCAGGATCAATTCCTAATTCGATAATATGCCAATTCCAAATGGCATCGATTTGCTTTTTCTTATAGTTATTTTCATTTGCTTTAAACTCCCATCGACCTATCATTTCAAAAAATGTTAGATGCGACGTATCTCCTACTTCATCAATATCCACTGTCCTTAAACACTTCTGAATATTAGTTATCTCATTACCTATCGGATGCTTTTCCCCCAATAAATAGGGAACCATAGGTTGCATTCCACTTCCCGTAAACAACGTTGAGGGATCATTTTCTGGTAACAAGCTAGAAGAGGGTACTTGGCTAGCCCCTATTCCTTTCATAAAATCAATATATGATTTTCTTAACTCATCTGGTGTCATTTTCACCATGCTCAATACCTCCATTTTAATTATTATTTATTCTTGGAAAATCCAAAAGTTTTTATTCTGCGAATATTCAAACGAAAAGAAATAAAACAAAAAAAGCCCTGAGCTGACATATTTCTTGTCAACTTAGGGCGAACTATTATGTCCGTGTTACCACCTAATTTCAGATTTCTCTGCACTCTATCAATACGGGATATCTCCGATATTGTTTCCTGAATAACGGTGGAACTCCGTTGAAGCCTACTAAGATTCCTCTGTTCGGTTCACAGCTCCGAGACTGCTTCACTATTAGATCAATGAAGATTCGCACCAACCATCTTCTCTCTGTGAGATCCCTAATACCTACTATTTCTCATCATAGCCTTTTCATTTTAAATTAAAGCGATTCTAACACACTCAACTTGCTCTGTCAATTTAATTCCACTATTTTTTATAAGGTATAAGTCTATCGATTCTACCATCAGCTTTGGCAATTCGGTTGCTTCGCATCCTCTGACTTCCCCGTTCGGAGGTGATGCTTATGCAATTTTCGCAGCTGCTTGAAATTCACGATTCATTACGTTCTCAGCGATATGTGTTTCCGAGGCTCTCACGTAGTTTGGACGCTTCCTGCGAATGACCGCCTTTAAACCGAGAGCTCTCATGATCCGGTAGTATCGCTTTTTGTTGTAACTCTTTTTAAGCTTACGGTTCAATTGGACGCGCATTTGACGATAACCCAGTATCCCTTTTCGCTTGTCATAGTGAAGCTTCACTTCTTTTGCTAGTGCAAGACGTTCAAGCTCTCGTTTGGACGGCTTCCACTTTAGCCATTTATAATAGGCAGATCTGGCGACTTTAGCAAGCTTGCATAGCGCTATGATGGCATAGCCCTTCTCCGCATGTAGTTCTTGAATTGCTTGATACAAGTCTACATGTCGAACAAAGGTTAGCGTGTAGGTCTTCGCCGGATCTCTGCTAACTTTTTTTCGAAGGCATTCTCCATTTCTAAATAAGCGTTGCGCGCTTCTAGCTCCTTGACCCGAAGTTTAAGACGCTCGTTCTCATCCAGTTCTTCCACTGGTTTATTGCGACCACGATGATCCCTAAGAGCCTCCTCACTGCCCGATTGATATTTACGAACCCATGCATACACCTGTTGGTAGGACACATCGTATTTCTTCATAGCTTTCTGATAAT
This sequence comes from Paenibacillus pinihumi DSM 23905 = JCM 16419, assembly GCF_000422505.1. GTDB lineage: Bacteria > Bacillota > Bacilli > Paenibacillales > Paenibacillaceae > Paenibacillus_D > Paenibacillus_D pinihumi. Next base: position 43,359 of record NZ_AULX01000020.1, read on the forward strand.
CCAACTGATTTGCAAGGGTATACTGTACAATTTCTACGCGTTCTTCAAATGTAGTTTTACGTCCTTTATTCATCCCGGATTTTCCTTTACGAGTCGGTTTAAGTTCTTCCCTACTAGTATACTTGGAAATCCATTTCTTCAAAACGCTTTTATCTGAAATGTGGTACTGCTTGGTCGCTTCTCGTATGGAATACGTTCCGGATAGAACATCTCTAATCGCGGCTTGTTTGAGCTCTCTCGAGTATACTTTCCAGGCCCTGGATTCCTTTAATCCTTCATAACCCTCTGCTTCATATTTCCTTATCCAATCCTTGACGGTTTCGTTGTCGATCCCCAGTTGTTTCGCTTCATAATGAGGATTTGAATCATGTTGCAGGCATCTTTTTACAACGTCTAGTTTTACATCTAATGAAATTGGACTCCTTTTCGACATCAAAAAAACTCCCATCATGGTAGTAGTAGAAGTTTTGTTTTTTCTACTGTCTACTATGTTGGGAGCATATCATTAGCGCCAAGGGAACGGGTTATTTTCTAAAGTCTCGCTGGGAGGCTTCCCACCCAAAATGTTGTGCAGAGAGTCGGATGGCCGTCCGGCTCCTTTTTCTATCCTAATCTTTTCTATCCTAATCATAATATGGCTATTTCATTCATGCGATTTATCTTCATCTCTATCCGCCAATACATCTCGCACTATTAGTTTTACTTCCTGACCAACAGTGAGCAACACTCAACATGTGCCGTCTTCGGAAACATATATCCGCTGCGATTCCGAACATGGTTTCTGATTTAAAAAGACAGATATCCTCGTCAACAGTTAATTTGAGGCAGAAGAAGGTTGTCGAAAAGGATTAAGAAACGGCTTGGGGATGTCTGTTTCAAAACGCAAGAGATCACCTTTTGTAGGATGTATAAAAGCTAACACACGAGCATGGAGACCGAGTCGTTTAATTACATTTAACTTCGAACCATATTTTTTATCCCCCACAATGGGATGTCCTATGTCTTGCATGTGGACGCGTATTTGATTTTTTCGCCCTGTTTCGAGTCGGACCTCCGCTAAGGTAAAGTTACTATTGGACTGAATAATTTTGTAATGTGTCACAGCGTGTTGACCGTCATTCGGACGATGACTGGAATACATTTTTAGTGTGCTGCTTTCTTTCAACCAAGACGAAATCGTGCCTTCCGTTTTCTTGATCTTTCCTTCAACCAAGGCAACGTATGTACGCTCCTTTACAGTGTCCTGCCAGGAGTTCTGAAGCAATTGCTGAACCCTCTCGCTCTTGGCGAACATCATCACACCGGAAGTATCTCGATCCAGACGATGAACAACAAAAACCCTGCTTCCAGGATCTTTAATTCGAACATGGGCCGTTAGCTGCCGGTAGGCTGTCATTTCGTTTTCTTGGGAAGAAGCGATCGACAGCAAACCGGCATTTTTCTGAATGACGATGATATCCTCGTCCTCATGCAGGATAGATAGCCCGACGAGCAGCGGTTCTTCAACAGGCTTATCCTTTCGAATGGTAACCGTTTGTCCAGGCACAAGAGGACAATTATATTCTGTCACGACCCGATCGTTGACCGTTACTTGTCCGCGGGCTAGTATGGCTTTAACGGAGTTCCGGCCGAGTTTGGATAGTTTTTGCAATAAAAAAAGCAGCAGTTCCGTCGGTTCTTTGACGGTATACTGACTGTAATTGGGACGGCTGACTTTAGGGTAGTTCGTTTTTTTCTTATGCATAATCGGAACCTCCTGCTTTAATTGGTTAGTGAACAGTACTCAACATGATTCGTCTGAGGGAACACATCCACCGGCTGCACGCTCTCCAGGCAAACCCGTTTTCCAACAAGTACTTGCAATCCTTCGCAAGTGCCGACGGGTTGCACGATACATATACGAGCCGCTTGGGCTTCGCCTGGACCAGCGCCTCAAGCAATGGGCGCTCGCAGCCGGTGCGCGGCGGATCGACAACAACGACATCAGGCCGAATGTCCCTCCCGATCCACTCCGGCAGTAGCATCTCTGCACGTCCTTCATAGAACAGCGCATTGCCCACTTCGCTCTCCCGCGCATTATCTCTGGCGTCTTGCACCGCCTCCGGGATCATCTCAATCCCCTGGACCTCCCGCCCATGCGGAGCCAGCCACAAGCCAATTGTTCCCGTGTGCTTCACGTACGCGCTGGATCAGCCTGCGAGAATCCGGCATACGGTCAATTTTCGTAATGCTTTCCCCGCTCCGTTTCCAACTGTAATCTACTTAATATATCATAAACATTACCCTTTGCCCAACCACAATTCATGTTCGTCACGAGGTCGAAATCCCTTCAAGCGACGTCCAAATTTCTTCCATTTTACGAACACCATAAATAATCTGCTCCTCAGTCAAATGAGGGAATCTGAAATAAGCGCCATAACGGATAGAACCCCAATCCTCTTTTTGAACGCTCGTCTCCGGCCAACAAATCCCGCTCTCCAGACAGGCCTGCCGGTATTTTACATAGTCTTCCGCGCTGCCCCGCCACCAGCCGAACAGGTTCAATCCCGCATCCCCTTCCACCCAGTTGAACAGGCCGGACAGACGGCTGTCCAGCTGCTCGCGCAGCAGCTTGAACTTCTTGCCGTGCACGCGCTTCATTCTCCGCAAGTGGCGCTCATACTCACCGCTTTGCATCCAGGCCGCCAACGCCCGCTGTTCCAGCAGATTGCATGGATGCGGATCGAACAATGCTTTTGCTCTTGCATAGAGGCGAACCAGAGAAGCAGGCAATACTGCATAGCCGATTCTCACATGTGACAGCAGCGTGTTACTGAAGCTCCCGACATAAATCACCCGTTCCTCCCTGTCCAGCACCTTGAGCGGCTCCAGAGATTTGCCGCGGTGGCGGAATTCACTGTCATAATCATCTTCTATAATAAGCGCATTATGCCGTGACGCCCATGCCAACAGTTCATGTCTGCGTTCCAATGACAGCACCGCACCCGTTGGGAACTGCCGGTTGGGAGTGACAAACAACAGCTTCGCATCCCAATCTTCCGGTATAATCCCCTCACTGTCTACAGGAGCGTGCAAGCATATGCCGCCCAAAGCCTGAAAAGCCCGGAGTGCTCCTCCATAACCGGGATTTTCGACAACGACCCTCTCTCCAGGGTTAATGAACAATTGAGCTGTCAAAGCCAACGCCTGCATGGAGCCATTAAATACAGCGATTTGCTGCGCATCCACGGCAATGCCTCTGGCACGGCGCACATATTGGGCGATGCTTTCCCTCAAGCCATCGTCACCCAATGTTGAAATCCGTGATCGGCTCCGCAGTCCATTCCCCTCAGCAAGTTGTCTGGACTCCGCATAGAGGAAACGATGCCATTCCTTGTCCGGGAACTCTGTCTCCGACCCCCATGCACCAAAATTAATGGTCTGTTTCTCGTTGCTCTGCACATTCGAAGCTTCTTCTTCCTTCCATCCCTGCAGCTCATGGATACGCTGGCCCCAATCTGCAAGCAAATATTCACTTCTCCCAGGTGATTCACCTGTCCTATGCTTGGGTGGCTGAAACGAGACAAAGGTTCCTTTCCCCACCCCGCCCGTGATATAGCCTTCAGAGGAAAGCATATCATATACCTGGCTGACGGTACCCCGTGACACATCATACATTGCAGCCAACTCACGGCTGGATGGCAGCCGGGTGCCGGCCTCCAGCACCCCCGAAACAATAGAGTCATATAGCGCATGATACAACGCAAGCCGTTTCTTCGAAAACTTCTCCGTATATACATGATATGGGATGTGAAATTGCATAGCATTCCCGCCTCAATTTAAATGGTCTAATAAAGTTAATGTAAATTGGATCTTTTTAATTGTCAATAACTACAGTAAGCTGGGACTCAAATATATTGTTCTATGGATTGAGGAGGGGCTTGTCTATGAGAAGAAAAGAATTTGAATTGATGGATGCTGCTGAAACCGGACAATTCCTGCAGGAGATGACATTCGGTGTGCTGGGGACGATTCATGAGGATGGCTGGCCGGAACTGACTCCGCTGAATTTTGTCTATTTCAATGACTATATTTATTTCCACGGCAGCGTCGCCGGACGCAAAATTAAAAATATAAAAGCCAATCAGAAGGTCACCTTTTCGGTAGCCAAGGAGTATTCGATCATCCCTTCATATTTTACAGATCCGAAGCTTGCCTGTCCGGCGACCGCCTTTTTCAAATCGGTCATTATTAAGGGCGAGGCTGAACTATTAACCGACCTTGAAGAAAAAGCGGCTGCTTTGGGGGCGTTTATGCGGAAGCTTCAACCAGAGGGAGGGTACGCTCCAATTGATCCCGCAGATCCGGACTATACCGGACAATTAAAAAGCACCTCGGTCGTGCGCATAACCGTCCGCGAGCTTTCAGCCAAGTATAAATTCGGACAAAACAAAAAAGCTCCGGAATTTGAACATATCCAAGAGCAGCTTGTGCAGCGCAATACTGAGCTTGATGCCCAGACGATTGCCATGATGGAAGCCTTCTGTCCCCATCACCAGAAAAAGGATGACAATCAGGCTTAATAATGGACAGACAAGCTGGCTGGTAAAGGAATGCCTTACTCACCAGCCAGAACCTAGTTTTTTCTAAACTTACTTAAATATCCAGTCTTTATGTATGCAAAAAAATGCGCACCTTCCGTTAACCTCTATGTTTCACCAGGCTTAACGGGAAGTGCGCGCTTTAACTTCTATTTAACGTTTCACTAGAATTGCATGGTCAGCCTTAGTGTGCATGAACCTGCTGCATTTCGCCTCCACTCTCAGGCTGAGTGCGTTTGAGGAAGAATAAGGCAAGTACGAGTGCGATCGCGACAAGACCCAGAGCAAGCAGGAATGCCTGTCTCATACCCGCAGCCAGTGATAGTGCCGGCAGATCTGCTGCTGCAACAGTTGCCGCAGCATCAGAAGCATATTGAGCTGCTCCTGTTGTCATAATCGTAACCAGCAGGGCCATGCCGACTGCTCCACCAACCTGTTGAATGGTACCAACAATTGCAGTTCCATGCGGGTACAGAGCTGGTTTCAAACCATTAAGCCCATTGGTCATAACTGGCATCATCAGCATGGAAATACCAAGCATAAACAAGGTGTTCAGCAGCATGATCGTGATATACGAAATGGACAGCGTCATGAACGCAAAGCCGACCAGACCGCCTGACAGCAGCAGCAATCCGACCAGCGCCAATCCTCTAGCTCCAAAACGGTCAAACAGCCTTCCGGTGATTGGTGACATAATTCCCATAACAACCCCGCCCGGAAGCATGGCAAGTCCTGCTTCAAGCGGCGAGTAATGAAGGGCATTCTGCAGGAAGATTGGAACAAGCATCATCGTTGAGAACATCGCCATCATGACAATCAGCATGATAATAACGGACAGGCTGAATGTAAATGATTTGAATGCGCGCAGATCAAGCATCGGCTGCTTCAAGGAAAGCTGACGCAAAACAAACCACAACAGAGCCACGCCACCCACCAGAATCGGAATCAGTACACCGGGACTGGACCAGTCCCCATGGCCCTCTCCTGCACTGCTGAAGCCATATACAATACCGCCGAAGCCAAATGCCGACAAAATTACCGATAGCGGATCAAGCTTCGTCGGATTGGATTCGGAGACGTTTTTCAATCTGAAAAATGCAAACAAAATGACGAAAATAGCAACCGGAAGAACGCTATAGAACAGCATCCGCCAGTTATAATGCGCAACAATAAAACCGGACAGCGTCGGTCCGATCGCCGGAGCGAACGTAATGACGATCCCAATCGTCCCCATTGCTGCCCCGCGCTTGGACATCGGAACAAGTGCGAACACGACATTCGTCAAAAGCGGGAACATTAGCGCAGTACCGCTAGCCTGAATAATTCTGCCTACAAACAGCGGCGGAAATCCGGAAGCAAGAGCAGCTATTAATGTCCCTGCCGTAAATAGCCCCATAGCCGTCAGGAACAAGCCTCTTGTCGTAAAGCGTTGAATCAAAAATGCGGTCGCCGGAATCAATACGGCGATAACCAGCAAATATCCCGTTGACAGCCATTGTGCGGTATTTGGTGATACACCCAGGTCTGCCATAATCGGAGTGAGTGCGACGTTAAGCAGGGTTTCGTTCAGAATCGCAACGAACACGCCCAGTACCATCACAAGCACAATCAAACGATTGCTCTTGCTGCCAAAGGCGGACTGCTTTTCTTGTTTGTGAGCAGATGAAGCCAATATGATTACCCCTCTCCATGATCCGGCAAGCCCGCAACATGCGGACATTCCATGCCGGAATGATTAATCTCGGCTGCTCGCAGCTTAAAACTGCATGTTTATCTCTAGCAGCAACTGTAAGTTTACCGTATAAATAATAAATTAGCTATCCATTTCTGTTAACGCACGAACAAATTAAATTTTGACAATTCGTACGTAAAATGGTTGGCGCTGTTCAACAACCTCTCAGGGAATAGCTTGTTCAACTTAGTGCTATTTTAGCATGATGCAGCCAGCTGCATTTCTCACAGATTGCTAAAACTACTGACCGATGAGCACGAACACATTTCCATCGGGAGCCTCTATCACGGCCACATGCCCCGATTCGGTCTCAAAGGGAGTTTTAATCCACTTCACCTCTCCATTTTGGCTCAAATGATGGTACACCTGCTGCACATCTTCAACCAGAATTTCTGCTTCCGTAAATTTATTCTGGGGATGATTGCTGAGCACAAGCTCGGAGCTGTCTGCTTGAGGAAATTTCAGGCCGATTAGCGTCCAGACAAATCCATTGTCCATCGTCCGTTCAATCCGCCAATTTTCCGTTAAGCCCATTGCCGTGTAAAAGCCAAGCGATTTTTCCAAATCCTCTGCGTACATACAAACACATTCCAGCTTCTTGAACATCTGATGCCGCCCCTTTTATGTATGAAGAACAAATGTTTGCATTATGGATTTTACTACCTTCTTCTCTGAAAAGCAATCTAATTTTTATCCCATCCTTTTTGGCCGCATTTATAGATTTTTATAAAAAAAGAACCGTCCGGGATATACCGGATGGTTCTCATGTCCTCATTAAAATATGGTATTAATCAGGTAAGACTGTTGACCAGCTTCATGACTGCCTGTCTCGTCAATTTATTGCCGCCCGCGGCAATCAGATTCAACGTCGCATGAGCCAGCTTCAACGGTATTTTGCAAAATTCCAGCGCCGGACCGCCGTTGAGCTCTTCATTATACGCATCGCCAAGCTTCAGATTATTACGGGTATACTGGATCATCTCCTTGGAGCTCCAGCCCTCAGGAAAGAAATCCACGCCCCGCTTCAAATCCTCATCCCGGTTGCGCAAAATATTAACCGCTTGCAATCCGCGCCCGAAAGCAACCGCTTTTAAAGGATCTGTTTGCGTCCCGTCATACCAATGCCAGATTTCGGACAGCATCTCGCCGACCATACCTGCCACACTATACGTGTACGCATCTAAATCCTCTACAGTACGAATGCTCCAGCTCCGCTCGACCCAGTCAGCCATTTGGCCCGCCATCTTGGACGTATAACGGAATACAACCTCAGAGACGGTATCCGGACACAGCTCTGCCCACTCCTGAAGCCTCCAGCTTACCTCCGGCAAAACCTCACGGTGAGGGGCCAGGTAGCGTTCAATTTCACCTGCTCCACCTTGCTCTGTTAGGATATGCTGTACGCCGCGCAGCAGCTCAATCTTCAATTCGTCCGCAATCGATTCATGATCTTCAATTTCATCTATAGCTCTCATGCACAAATAAGCAGAGGCTACAGCTTCCTTCAAACCTGGCACCAACCGATTAATAGGAATATAGAAGGTCCGGCTTGTTTCTTTCAGCACCATCATTGCGTCTTTCAAGAAAAATAATACCTCCATCGCGATACGCTGCTTTTTTATTTTCTACTTTTTATCATATCACATTTTGATAGGCACATGAAAATCGAATCCCCCGGGATTTGTGAAATACTATTGAAAATCGCATATTTTTAAACACTAGAGACATTTGAAATGTCGCAATGTGTAGAAAGAGGGTCAAAATGGAAGTGAAGCTTCATTCCCCTTCCCCAAATTCAGGAGCCCCGGCGTTCATCATTCCTCCCTTATTTAGCTTTTCTGCCATACACCAGATACAAAGTAAGCGACGAAATGATCATCAGGATGACAGAGTATACGAATACCATAGCCTTGGCATCCACACTGACCTGATCAGTGCTGCTGTTTTTAATCACGATGCCTAGCGGTTCAAATAATGGATGGTATAAAAATACTGCCAAATCGTAATCTGCCAGATGCCCGTTAAAGTTAAGCGCCAACACAGCCATAATCGAGGGAAATATAATGGGAAGCAGAACTCTTCTTAGTGTATAAAATGTCCCGGCCCCAAGATTTTTCGACGCATCCTCCAAGGAATGATCGATCGAGAAGAAAGCGGCTCTGAGCAGCCTTAATGTAAACGGGATTTGCACAATGACATAGCCGATTAACAGAATCCATACGGTCCCCGTCAGTACGTTGTTCAAAATGATAAGCTTCGGCGAATCATAGGTGATAATCAGACCAAGCGCAATCAGCGTTGACGGCAATAACCAGGGAATGAGCATCGCATACTCTAATACCGTGGACAGTTTGTGATTGTATTTATGAAGAATTCGCGCTACAACGAGCGTCAGAATCACTACGATGACGGCTGAAACCGCTGAATATACGATACTAACCAGGTATGGCTTGAAATCACTGGCCTGCGTGAACAGCTTGGCATAATTATCGAATGTAAAATGGTTCCAGGATAAGGTCGATGTCGTAATGCTGTAGCTGTCTGAAAATGAGAATAATACAATAATAATAACCGGCATGACATATATCAAAAATAACAAGTATGCGATGGCGTGCACGATTGCATTGGCCAGCTTGTTATTAATTTTCTGCTTTTTAAGCTCCGACTTCACCTTGGAAATGGATACATAATGGCCGCCCTTTTCGATTTTTCTCATGACCGTAAGTAACAGAAGTGTAAAGACACCTAAAATAATGGCTAACAGGGCAGCCATGTCCCTGGAGGTCACGCTTTGGCCAAAGGATAAAATCATCGGATTAATCGTCTGAAAATCTCTTCCTCCTAAAACGATCGGTGCCGAAACAGCACCCAGGCCTGTAAGGAACAGCAGGATCGTAACAGCGAATATCGTGGGCTTCAATACAGGGAATACGACTCTTCTTAATATGTAAAAGGTCGATGCCCCCATATTTCTGGCGGATTCAATGGTTTGATAATCCACTTTTTGAATCGCATTGGATAAGAAAATCACATGATTGGAGGTAACGGCGAAGGTCATGACGAACAACACAGCCCAATACCCTTTGAACCAGGTGACATCCAGGGACGGGAAGAGCTGTACGAGAAAATTCGTAATGACGCCGTGATCCCCATAAATGAATTTATACCCGGAGACCAGGACAATGCCGCTGTAAATCAAAGTCGTCATATAGCCTAAACGTAGCAGCTTTGCCCCTCTAATATCAAAATAATCGGTTACCAGCACCAAAAAGATGCCCACAATATTGACAGTGACAACTAGCGAAACCGCGAGCACGACACTGTGAAGCAGACTTTTCAATGCACGTGAAGAATGGAGCAATTTTTGAAAGGGCTCCAATGACAACCGGCCATCTGCAAAAAAGGTCAGCTTGAGCAAATTCAGATTCGGATATACGAGGAAGGCAACAATGAACCAGGTCAGAAAAATACCTATGATTATGCCGATCAGCTTTTTGGAGGATAATTGTCCTTTAATCTTATCTACTACATTCATCGCAGGTTGTTCCTCCTAAAATTGCATGATGTCACTAGAATGAAGATACAGATCGAGCTCATCACCTATTGAATAGATGGTCATGCCGTCCTCTTTTTCAATATTTTTAATGACAGCCCCATCGATATCAAACGCATACTTTGTATAGAGGCCAAAATATTCAATGTCCACGACTTTGGCTTTTAACTGAATAAAGTCCTTGCCCGTATCTTTAAGAGCTGTATGCACTCTCTCCGTTCTCACGTATGCAGCCTTCTTCAAATCAAACGGTTTGGCGGATTGAAGGTTTATTTTCTCCAAAACAGGCTGCGCCAGTTTATTGATGTCCCCGATGAAGTTGCATACAAATTCAGTAGCCGAATAATTGTAGATGTCATAAGGCGTACCTGCCTGTTCCACAATTCCTTTATTAAAAACAGCAATTCGATCCGACAGCGTCAGCGCTTCTTCCTGATCATGCGTAACATAGATCGTCGTAATTCCGAATGCCTTTTGAATTCGTTTCAGCTCTTTCCTCAATTGAACACGCAGGCTTGCATCCAGATTGGACAGCGGCTCATCCATGACCAGAATACTTGGCTTTAATACCAGTGCTCTTGCAATGGCCACACGCTGCTGCTGCCCGCCTGATAATTCAGAAACCTTCTTCATTAATTGCTCATCGTTTAAATCAACCTTGTCGGCAATATCTCTTACTTCATCATCGATTTGTTTTTTGGTCATTTTTTTCACTCGTAATCCGAACGCAATATTCTCATACACATTCATCGTTGGAAACAAGGCATAATTTTGAAACACCATGCTGATTTCTCTTTTTTCCACGGGTACGTTCGTAATATCCGCGCCTTTAACAAAGATTGAACCGCTTGTAGGCGTGACGAATCCGACCAAACTTCTTAGCGTTGTTGTTTTGCCGCATCCGGAGGGTCCCAATAACGTGAAAAACTCGCCTTCCTTTACCTCAAGATTCAAATTTCTAATCGCTGCAAAATTCCCGTAGTTAATTTCTATGTTTTTAAATTCAATCATGGTTCCCACTCCTTGCGTCCTTTGCATACGAATTCGAATAAAATAACACTCGTGCAGGCGGGTTCCGCTCTGCTTGTCCGTTATAGAACTTGTCCATAATCAGAACCCGCTGCATGAATGTCCTTTATAAAAATCTACGGCAGCAGCTCAAGCTCAATTTTTTCGATCCATTTATCCATATTTTTCGCAACAAACTGCCAGTCTATTTGCTGTGTTTTCAATGAAGCATCCAAATCCTTAATATCTTTAGGGGCGGCTTCCAGAGCCTTTTCATTGGCTGGCAGACTGGAGAACTTTTTGGCCCATTCCCCTTGAACCTCAGCGCTTCCGAACCAGTCAACAAATTGTTTGGCTGTATCCAAATTTTTGCTTCCTTTAACAATTGCAACGTGCTCTACAATATAAGGAACACCGATTTCCGGCTTAACAACTCCAGCTTTGACGCCATACTGTTCCTCACGGGATTGAATGCCGCTTGACCACATCGGGCCAAACGGGGTTTTTCCGCTGGCCAGATTCGCATAGAAATCTTCACCTTCGGCCTGATGGTAGCCGAATTTCAAATAATCCCGGATTTCATCCCAGCCCTCCTGGGAAATGCCGTACTGGCCGTTCGGATCCTGATAGCGTACCAGAATACCTGCAAGCACCGCTCTTGTAGTTCCGCCTCCAAATGTCGAAGGGGCATCATATTTCCCGTGGTATTCGGCCTTTTTCCAGAGATCGGTCCAATCCTTGGGCGCCGTTTTTTCATCGAACAGCTTCGAATTATATATCAGCACAATGGCTTGCTTTACCAGTGCATGGTAATAATCTTCCTTGTCGTTCAAGCCTTCGGCAACTTCCGATGCCCACACCGGCTTATACGCCTCCAGCAGGCTTTGTTCTTTAAAATTCTCATAATTGATGGTGCTTAATCCAAATACAACATCTGCAACCGGGTTGTTTTTTTCAGCGATTAGACGATTTGCGATATCCCCGCCGCCAGCTTCAACGAAGTCCAGCTTGAATCCATTTGCCAATGCCTGTTCTTTCAGCCAATCGCCTCTTCCGTCAGATAAAGAGTTCGAATAGACAACAAGCGATTTTGTTCCATCCTTGCCGGCATCGGCAGATGTCGTCTTGCCAGGTGCTTGGCCGCCTTCACCTGAATTTGCCTGATTCGTACTCGCACACCCCGATAACAGCAACGATGCAGACAAGACGAAGCTCAATACAATCAACAGTGGTTTTCTCACGTGTGTGTACTCCTTTGTTGGTTGAATTTCATTCTTTTCCAAGTTCTTTTCCACGCTAATCAACTGTCTCAGACATGAACAACAGATCGCTTCTTTTAGGCACCTCCTCAAAATTGGAACGTGTCATTTTCTCTCTTCAGTCCCCATTATAGGTATCGCCATTCTCACCGTCAATAAGGCTACAAACAATTAACATGCGTTTTACAATCGCTTTACATACCGGATTTTTGAACCAAAGAATGTTCCCGCAACAAAAAAAATGACCGTCCCTGATGAGGACGATCATGAATTGGAACTAACTTTTGGAGTCATGGAAGAATACGGATAAATCATGATTGATTTGATCAATGGCCTGCTCTGCATCTATAGCACCGCTTAACACACGTTCAATTTGCTGGCCTACGATTTGTTCGAATTGCTTCGCATTGAACCCTTTGCCGTCTGAAAATTTCGTGTCACGCACACCTGCAAAATTTGTTTTGCTCACTTCATAGAGCCAAGGATACAGTGCGCTTATCGTTTGATTATTGCTTACTTTGGCATTGGCCGTTGTTCCCCCAAGCAAACTGATTTGTTCGGCGATTTCAATGGTGTTGACCCAATTTAAAAAGCGCACGGCCTCATCCAGCTTGTCCGTATACTTGGAAATGCCGATTACCCCTCCACCCAATAACGGATTATTGCCGGGCACAGGAGCTGAGCCGATAAAATTGCCGAAATCACTATGTGCAATTCTGGAGACGTGGTTCATAAACCCGATCACCATGGCGGTTTCACCTCTGGCAAAGCTGTTGACCGCCTCTCCCCACCACGTTTCATCAAGCTGCTGGGCGACACTGACCACTTCCAGGTAGCTGCCGAGCGCTTTGACCGCTTTCTTTTTATTCAATTCCATCCCTTTATCACGGACCAGCTTGCCGTTGAGTGCATAATACCTGGTCAGAAATTCCAGAGCAATGAGCTCCGGCTTGCCCAATGTTACACTGGCCCCATACGCTGTCGGGGACGGTACAAACTGCGAGCGGGAAAAAAACTGGACCAATTCATTATACGCTTCAAAATCCTTAGGCAGGGACAGCTGTTTTTTATACTTCTCATAATACATGCGTTTAATCTTTGGGTCTTCAAATAAATCCTTGCGATAGAACAGCATTTGGATACTCGGGTCAAAAGGAATCGCATAGATGGTCTCTTCAATTTGTGAGTAATTATTTTTGATTTGCTGGGGAAGCTCATCAATGAGCTGATCCAGCTGGCGGTTCAAATGTATCAATGGCTGAAAAATATCTTTCCCGAACCACGGGAGCCACGCCATATCCATCCGGATTACATCATAGTCGTGAATATCCGCTTTATCATTGATGATTTGATAAATCTCATCATAGGACTTGATCGTCAAGGATGCTTTGATGCCTGTAGTCTTTGTAAAATGCGGCAGCAGCTTTAAGAGTGCATCAGTTGTCGGACTTGTCACCGTCAAAATCGAAAGCGAGCGTTCCTTATTCTCTTGAGTGGTAATGTCCCAATGCCTGATTCCGTCATTCTCCAAAAGGATTTTATTTTTAATTTTATAATTCTGGTTGACCTGATTGATGAGCAAATTCGCAATTTCGCGTCCCAGCAATTGATAATTTTGATGATAGACCATAAGTTTGTCTACATACATAGGCTGTACAGCCCCAAGACTTAAAATATTGGGCGCGGCCTGTACCGATCCAAAAACATGCGCCGTTTTCAATAAATAAGCTTTACTCAGACTTGAAGTCACAATAATTTCGGGAAGTTCCTCCTGGAACAGTTCAAACGACTTTTCATAGGACTGGTTCAAAGGCACATGAATGATTTTCACATCCTGCCCCTTTAAATGCTGTGCGATCGCATCGGCAAATGTTTTTTCATTGGAAAATTTGACTTCATCCGAGAAAATGCCAACCGAGCCATATTGGTTGTCCGTTATGAATGTTCCGATTTCTGCTCCTGCTTTATGAAAATCAAAAGAAATAAATTTCTCGGCATTGGGCAGCTCCCGGTTGACAAAGAGGATATTTTCTCTTGGAATGCTCATTTCCGAATAATATTCATTGGCATTATCCAGACAGGAAATCGTCACAATTCCCGTTACACGTTCTTCTGCAATTTCCTTAATCACATTTTTCTCGTTATTCGGCAGATCATGAGTTGTATATAAGTGGGTACGATATCCCAGTTTCGTTAGTGCCGTATCTAAACCCCTATACATTTGCGCATATTCTTCAGACTCGATGCTGGGAATGATAATGGATACGGAATTGGTTGCGCCTGATCTTAAAGATTTCGCTTTATAGTTGATTTTGTATCCTAATTTCCGGGCTGCTTCTTCAACCAATTGAATCTTTCGTACACTTACGTTTCCTTTGCCGTTTAACACATTCGAGACTGTGCCATGTGATACCCCTGCTTCTCTTGCGATATCTTTAATCGTTGGCATCTCAACCGTTGACCTCCCTAAATATGCCTCAACATTGTCCCTTCCATCTTAACTTATTTTAGTCTGTACGAAAACAAGCATTGCATACTTTCAATATTGACACGTTCCAAATTTAGATGTTACGATGGCGATAGTTCAAATCAGAGATGAGGATGGGAGCCTTATGACAGGAAAAAAAGAATATTTGGACATGAACAGCTTGTTGAATCAAAAACTGGATGAGCTTCAAGTTTTAATTGCCGTACACCGGGGAAGCCCTGGCGGCAATATAATTGAGAACACCATTCCCGCTTTTAAGGCTGCAATTCAGCAAGGCGGAGATATCATTGAACTCGATGTGATTCAATCCACAGACGGATTGTTTTATATTTTCCATGACGGAATGGAGGACAAGCTTTTCCACGAGCACGATAATATTAAAACGATGGACTCGGCCCGAATTCAGAATCTGGAGTACGTCAACAGCAATTATCAAAGAGTGAACTATAAAGCAGACCGCCTGGAGGATGTTCTTGCCTGCTTTGAAGGCCAAACTGTCATGATCAATATCGACAGAGCATGGGATTATTGGACTGAGCTGCTGCCTGTCCTCGACCAATTTCAGGTTGCCCGGCAAATCCTGTTAAAAGGGCCCGTCATCAAGGAGCAACTGGCATTCCTGAACGACTATGGGACGAAATATATGTTCATGCCAATCGTGCATTCCGTGGAAGACATTGAACTGACGTTAAGCTATCCAAATCTCAATGTAGTGGGCATCGAGTTGATTGCAGATACCAAGTCCCATCCTTTATTTCAGGATGACGTTATCCAGCGGCTGCACAGCTTGGACTTATTTGTATGGGTGAACGCAATTACGCTGGATGACAATGTAGTCCTGTATGCGCGGTTGGATGACGATGTATCCGTTATTCAAAACCCTGACCTGGGATGGGGAAAATTGTTTGAAAAGAAGATTGATATTATTCAGACGGATTGGCCTGCTATTCTGGCAGCTTACCGCAGCAGAAAATTAGGAATTTAATTGAAATATTATAAAAACGCCACTCTCATTCTTTCAAAGAAAGAGAGTGGCGTTTTTGTTCGTGCAGGAATACTCATCGTCTACATCATCCCAATTTAAGGATTGTATGTGCGCTTGTCAATTTACGCATTATACTCTGGGGCGAAAAGTTGGCTTCGTCTAAAACTAGTACAGTATGCGGCAAGCGGCTAAAGGATGGTGTTTGACATGGAGAGCAGTACAGTATTTTATTTGGCCCGGCACGGAAAAGCCGTTTCCAATGCGAAGGATGCTCCACTAAGCGCAGAAGGAATCACGCAGGCAGAGATGCTCGCTGAGTTCTTAGCCTCCATTGAGGGCCTGCAAATTGCCCGCCTGATTTCCAGTTCTTATTTGCGGGCTTGGCAAACGGCGGAAATAATTGAACGGAAGCTTGGAATAAAGCTTGAACCCCCGGAGAGCCGGCTTCGTGAACAAGGAGTAAGAGGTTTTGACGAGGAGGAGAGTGAGGAACAGGTCATTATGCGAGTTGCGAATCTGATGGAGCAATTACGCCATAGCGGACATCATTCCTTTCTTCTCGTTACCCATCGGCTAACCCTTACTTTATTGCTCCGCCACTATGCCCCTGAATTTGTATTAGGTACTGTAACATCCCCGGATCTGTACACTCTGACATTCCGTGATGGCGCATCACCGGAAGCCGGACGACTATGGATTCCAAATCAGCAGCCTGAAGTTTTATCAAAATTATAAGATATCGGAGGAACACATGATGCAGGGAATATTGGAACGGAACCGGATCACTTCTTTGACGAAACCGGATATTTCAAATATGCAGGCCTGTGTACAGGACATCAAGAAAGCAGTACTCTCTAATCTGCAAGGCCCGCCAGATATCCTTGATTTCCATGAATTGAGAGGCAGACTGCAAGCAGCAAAGGACAAGCTTCCGAAATTGTATCAGGATGCCGTCGTGAATCCGTTTATAAAAACATTGGATGAGTTGGGACAGCAAGGCTTTATGCAAATTCTCATTAGAGATCCGAAGCGAAACAGTACCGCAAGGCTGATGCTGGATATTGCCCAAAGCATATTGCAAAACGCCGAAGGCTATAATGCTATTGCTTCTGATGCATTTCAGGAGGTTGTAAGTGATCTTTATGACGGATTCCTTAGTGCGAGTGACCGGGCTGGCATCAAGCCGCCGGATTACAGCATTATTCCGCCGCTTGTAAAATGGGGACAGCCGGAGAGCGGGCCTTATACTTGGCCCATCGATGCGACAAGCAGCTTTGGCTTGAAAACGGCTGTTGTAAGTCTGCCTCCGGTACATGCCCATACCGGCTTATTATCCTGGTCCAGCATTCCGCATGAAGTATGCGGCCATGATATTTTGCATGCGGACGAGGGCTTATTGCAGGAACTGTCTGAGAAAGTACACACCGCATTAGCCAGCCAGAATATCGGACATGGACTGCCGGACTACTGGGCTTCGCGCATTGATGAGACAGCATCGGATGTGCTCGGAGTCCTTAACCTTGGCCCGGCGGCAGCTATTGGGCTCATCGGCTATTTCCGTGGTATTCGCGCGGCAATATCAGGGGATGCCCGGCTTCAAAACAATGGATCTTCAAATGATCCGCATCCCGCTGATATTCTAAGAGGCTATCTGGGCGCGTACGCCACCTCCCTGCTCGAGTTCGATGATTCCGCTGCCTGGGCACAAATCATTGAATCCGAAACAAATAAGGATTTATCGTCCATCCGCCTGAACGGCCGGGAAGTTGATCCGGAAACAGCCAAGCGCTCGGCCCGCATCGTTGCGGAGACCATTATGAAGACGAAACTGAGCAGCCTTGAGAATCACAGTCTGGATGAAATTCAAAACTGGAGAAATCAGGATGAACAGATTGTTGGCGTCCTGCGTCCATTGCTGCAAACTTTTGTCCCGCTTGATGACGAATTCCGTTCAGGCTACTACGCAGCCCATGTTGCCGCAGCAGCTGTGACTGAAGGTCTTACCCAGAATGCCGACCTGCAAATCATTTTCGACCGGATGCTGGCACTGCTGAAGATTATGCATGATACGAATCCTGCATGGGGACCACTTCACATTCATCATCCAGGGGATATTGCACCGCACTTCCTCTATCAGGCATCCGTTCCAAAACCGCTTCTGATTTAAGACAAAGCCCCGCAAGCTTTTGCTTATGCAGAAGCTTGCGGGGCTTTCAAATTGGAGAGACCCTTCCTGTAGAATCAAATTGCCCTTCCCTATAAAAACTTTAAATTATTCAGCCACTGGGTCAACGCCGCCAGCGGCCCCATACTAAGCTCTTCTGCAGCGGCAATCGCATCCTCAGGGTAATCTGTTATGATACCGTCGACACCCATGCTGAAGAATCGTGTCATGCTTTCTTTATTATTTACGGTCCAGACATAAACAGGCTTGTGATGCAGTCTCGCCGAAGCAATGACCGATTCTTTGACCATATATTCTTCCATAACGACAAAATCGGCATGAATCCGTCCCATATCCGGGACACCGGCGAACATAATATACCCCACCTGAAGCTCTGGTGCCGCGGCTTTGACTTGCTGCACAATTTCATAATCAAGCGATTGTACAACGCATTCCTCCTGAAAATGATTTTCGCGTACAATCCGGGTAAATGTATCCACCAGATTTTGTTCATTTCCATGTGTTTTGATTTCAATGTTTAACTTTATTTTGCCCCGGGCCATATCCATTACTTCTGCCAGGCTGCTAATCCGCCCTGTCAAACTTCCCTGCTTCACTTCCAGTTTTTTTAGTTCATCCATCGTCAGATCATACACCTGGGCATTAACACCTGTGAGCCGCTTTAGATTCGTATCGTGTATGACGGCAAGATCACCGTCCCTAGTCTCCAATACATCGATTTCTGCATAATCCGCTTTTGCCTCAATAGCGCCCTGAATCGCTTCGATCGTATTCTCCGGCCCCTTGGATATGTATCCCCTATGAGCCATAATCTCAACTTTTTGATCCGCCATGTCCAATTCACCGATAGCCGGCAGGACAGCAAGTGCCGTTGCAAACACAATAACAGTGCCAAGTACGATCAGTTTTCTTTTATGCTTGAGAAGCAGTCCTTGACTCTGAATAGAACGGTCTTCCTTGCTCTTGGGCTCGGGAAGCTGCAGCATGGCATGATCCGGATCTGCTTTCGCCATGTATATCCGGGTAAGCGTCGTAATATAAAGCGGCATAAAAAATAGCGTCGCCAGATAGAAGGATAGTACAGTGCTTTTCAAGGCAACGGTCCTCACAAGACCTGCAAATACCGTCTGCTTCTCCCAGAGGAAATATAGAAGGCCAATCCCGCCCATAAACAATACCAGCAGTAGAATGACAACGATCATGTACAATAGCAATACGGACACGATGACCACAGTTATGCGGATATATCTTTTTTTAAGGAGTGCAACGCTTTTTTTCGCCGCCTTCCAAAAGCTTGCCACCCCCTCGATCACCACAACATGAAGCAAAAAAGTCCAGCGGACATTGAAAAACAGCATAACACCGAGCACACCGGCAAGCAGCAGTGCTCCTCCGACTGTTTTTGACAGCTCGCCCGAGATAAAATTAGGAATTTCCAAGGAAGGCAGCAGCGTAGCGCCGAATCCCGCACCGAGCGGCAGAAACAGCAGCAGATAGATCGCCCATCCCAGAAATCCATACTTGAACAGCGATGGAAGGTAGGACAGCGATTGCAAAAACGCCGGGATAAGCCCGATCCGCTGTCTTTTGTGACCGTAATAAGAAAGGATAATGAGAACGGAAAACTCTAAAAAAATCAGCAGCGTGGCAATGGGAACCAAAATCAGCATGCATAACAAGCCATAGCCGCTTATCACAAATTGCAGCAGCTCATAATTGGTTGCACCCGCAAACCCTCCCAGCCGGAGAAGTCCGCGGAATATGAATGAAATCGCCGGAATGAAGATAAATAACGTTAGCGTCTTATAAATTAACTCGAAAACTATGATTTCCCGGTACGTAAAGGCCAGCGTCCGAAAAATATCGGCAATCTGCTTGTGTATAGGAACCTTATAAGCCTTGCTCATTATTAACACCTGCTTGTAAAGAGAATTATCCGTGAAGCCAGACTACAAAACTGTCAGGTTGAAATATCCTTCATTTTAACATAAAGCTGGAATACTTGTTAGAAGCCCTTCCTCTCTCCAGCAGTGATTTCCTTATCATCCATCATGTAGCGTTCTTGCATGGTATATCCTATAATAAAAATTAACCCCGAAATCAAGCTGCAAATTTCACAGATCCCGGCTACGGACAGGGCTTAACGCCTTCGCCAAGGAGAGATGGATCTTTGCATTGCCTTTCCCCTGTCATTCATAAGGATATTGAAGGCATCTTACGGAAGAAATTATGCTCGCCGTACCCAATCATCACTCTTTTGCCGAACGCAGCAGTATAAGCTTGATTGAAGCGAGCCATGAGCCGTTTATATGTATTAAAAGCGGAAATCCTGCCTTCCATGTCATTCGCATTGAGCAGCCTGTGTGCACGCGTACTTATCAGATTGCGTGGTCCAAGAGCGCCGTTACTTGTCCCAGGCTGCCTGTCTTTTCCGGGATTTTCCCGTTCAACGCTTTGCCGGAATATCCAAATTATAACCTGAACGATTGAAAGGGGTTGCAAGTCATGATTATTCGTGATGCCGGACAAGAGTTTATAATGATAACCCAGCATGAGCACGGACAGCTCTCAGGAGCATTTGCCCGTCATTTTCAACAGCGTTTCTTCATCGATCAGCGCTTCTATGAGGATCTAATGATTGCAGTCAGCGAGCATGACAGATGCTGGATCGGGCTCGATGATACCCCGATCTGGAATGATGCGGCGTCTGTACCCTACACATTTATCGACTATCCGCTGCTCCCCAAGCTGGCATTTTACCGATTCGGCATCGATGAGATCGAACAGATGAGTCCCTATGCCGCTCTGCTTTGCAGTCTGCATTTCGCCTCCTTTCTGGACCTTCAGACATCCGTTCCTCAGGCATTTGTTGACTTTTGCAATGATGAGCAGCGCAGACAGGAGCGAATCCGCTCTCAAATGCCACCTATGGACGAAGATACGATATACGCCCACTTCCGGTTGCTTCAGCTCTGTGACGATCTGTCCCTTTATGTTTGCCTGAATGAACCCGGCGCTGCCAAGAATGACGAGCATCCCTGGTTCCGGGATGGCTTCGACAAGGCGCGGGGCTTTGCGGGCGGAGAGCACCAGCAGCCAATGGCCCGGTGGGTGAGTCCGAATGAAATTGCGGTGGCACCATCCATTTTCGAACATTCCTTCTCATCCACTTTTCAGTTAAAACGCGTGCCGAAGCCGCTTGTTCACCAGCTTGGCATTGCCCAGGCTTATCAGGAGACAGATTGGACGGTACAAGAAGTTGTAATTATAAACGGATAATGGAGAGCTGCGGTTTCAAACATGAAAAATTTTCAGAATGTTCATTTTACACCCCCCTGTGTATACGTTATGCTTGTAATATAAGGTTTGAACAGCAATGCTTTACGGGGAAGGATTCAAATGAAATTTGATTTCGTTAAGTCATCCTTTTCACTTTTACTACAGGGAGGGGAAAGCCTTGTACGCAACATTGATAGCTGTAATGATGGTCGTTGGAGCTGCAATTATCGTCTATGGCGGCCGCGCAGTTGTA
This sequence comes from Paenibacillus pinihumi DSM 23905 = JCM 16419, assembly GCF_000422505.1. Taxonomy (GTDB): domain Bacteria; phylum Bacillota; class Bacilli; order Paenibacillales; family Paenibacillaceae; genus Paenibacillus_D; species Paenibacillus_D pinihumi. The sequence goes on from NZ_AULX01000020.1 coordinate 64,681, forward strand.
AGATTTGATGAGCAGGACGGCGAGTAAGGCCGGAATTTGAATAGTTATTCCTGACAAGTGTTTAAAGATCGCTAACCGCCCGGGCAGTTTGCCGGGCAGAGCGATCTTTTTCTTTTTGCTGCGGATATTTCAAAGCCTTCTTTAACCCCGACGGCTTTGAGTATTTAGCATCAGCATTTGCCGATTATCCCGCTAATTCATGTGCTTTTTCAAAAACGTGGCCATATCCGAATAAGCTTTCACTTTTGTCAGTTCCCCACGCTTCATATAACGTAACGGTTTGCCTATGGATTACACTGATGTTGCTTGCATCATAAATGTCCTATTGAACAGTATTATGAATGGAACGAGGCTTTCAACGCTGCGGCTGCCTCACGGATAACCGACCGTGCATCCTCATTATCATAAGCCAAATTAAAAAATTGATGAATCATTCCTTCACAGCATTTGTATTCAACCGCCACCCCTGCTTCCTGCAGCCGCTTGGCATAGGCTTCTCCTTCATCACGCAGCGGATCATATTGTGCAGTAATGACAGTAGCCGGGGGCAGCCCCGACAAATCTGCTGCCAGTAGCGGCGAAGCACTAGTATCCAGTGCATCCTCCCCGCTCCTCAAATATTGACTGTAAAACCACCGGATAGAATCGAGTGTAAGCAGGTAGCCTTCCGCGTTTTCTTCCATCGATGGAAAAAGAGTGCTAAAGTCCAGTGATACAGCCGGATAGATCAGCAGCTGATGGGCAAGTGAAGGGCCGCCCCGCTCCTTGGACAATCTCGTCATCACAGCCGAAAGGTTGCCTCCGGCACTGTCTCCCCCGACGGCAATGCGGGAGGGGTCTGCGTTGAGCCGGCCTTCAGCAGCGGCCTGTGCCACCCATTCCAGCGCAGCCCAGGCATCTTCAACTGCTGCCGGAAACGGATGCTCCGGAGCAAGCCTGTAATCTACAGAAACGACGATTACCTCAGCATCATTCGTGATCATCCGGCATATGGAGTCATGGCTGTCCAGTCCTCCCAATACGAAGCCTCCACCATGATAAAAAACCAGAACAGGATGCGGTCCTTCCTTCTCAGGTGTATAAATACGGACAGGCAATTCCCCTGCCGGTCCCGGGATCGTTCGATTCTCATTGCTGCCCACTGTTTCCAGACAGTCTGTCGACCAAGTGAATGTAAAATATTCACGAAGCTTGGCAAGTGTCAGCGGTTCATTTGGCAATGCAGCAGCGGCAGCAGCATAACGCTCCAGGAACTCGCGGATTTCAGGATTTAGGCTCATTGTGTTCCTTCCCCATTTCTTATACGATGGATTTGATTGTTAACGTGAACAATCTGCAATTTCTATTGTAATAATCGGGAGGAAAGGAACAACCATTAATCTGGCCAGCTCTGTGGAATTTCCGTCATATCCCTCCAATGTGTAGAATGTTGCGATCATTTCATATGAAAGTGGTGTCCATAATTGCAAAAGAATATGAAGTCAGACCGGCGTGTACGGCGAACCAGCCGCTATATTAGAGAGGCTTTCCTCCAGCTCATAGCGGAAAAGGGCTACCACGCCATAACCGTACAGGATATTACGACTGCCGCCGACATTAATCGTTCCACCTTTTATTATCACTATCGGGATAAGGAAGAACTGCTTGAACACAGTATGAACGATATGATTACTTTAGCCGAGCAGGAAATTATGGCTCCTGCTGCTCTTGAATACCAGGAGGCAGACAAGTTAACAGCTTATGATCCCAGCCGCTTCTACATCCTTATGTTTGAGCATATCGGCAAACATGCAGAGTTTTATCACGTGATGCTCAAATATGTCCCTCTTTTCGCCCAACGCTTCTCCGAAATCATTCAGCAGTTTTACAGGAACAGTATCTCTGCCCTGCAGCCCCGTGAGGAACAGCTCCTTGTATCCCGCGAATTGCTTACCACCTATGTAACGGGAGCCTATACGGCTGTTATCTTGTCCTGGCTGGAACAGGGCCTTCCCCATCCCCCCGCTTATATGGCCCAGCAGCTTTCCCGGATTATGATTGATGGCCCTCACCGTGCAGCCGGCCTGCAGTAAATAGCGCAGCTTTAATCTTAGATTTAACTATCAAGGGAACAAAATGTTCAGCCTAGCGTAATTGGAATTTGTCGTCCTTATAGCACGCGTAAGCTTCGTTTCGCGCAGAAAAAAACCGCCATTCCACGAAAAGTGGATTTGGCGGTTTCCTTTTATTCCTTTCCAGGCAGTACAATCCGTTGATAAAGGTTGACCGTAATCAGGTAGTACACGGAATAAATCATTGTAAATATCGCAACCGGCACCCAGATCCGATAGTACGGCTCAACCAAAATGAAGGAAAACAAATTCATGCCCACCAGCACATGGGACAGGCCCGCAAGACCGGGAAACAGAAACACCAGCAGCAGCTCATGCCGGATGGAGCCGGCAAGACGCTCCCTGCGGACGCCGATTTTGCGAAGCATCTGATACCGCTGAATATCCTTCGCCGCTCCTGTCAAAATTTTGAACATCAAACAGCTCGCCATCATGGTCAGAAATGCTATGCCGAGGAAAAAGCCCATAAATACCGTTCCGCTTGCGATGCCCAAGTAATTTTCATAAATGGAGAATTTGCTGTATACCGTCCAGTTGGATTGCGCAGCATCGAGCTTCTCCTGCTCCAGCCGGTCAAGTTCCCGCCACTTTGCCTTATAGCTCAGAAAATCTGCGGTTTTGCCAAGTACAATCCGTTGTTCCTTCGAGGCAAGCTCCTCGAACTGCTGCTTATTTACAACGCGATATTCTCCGTATGGCTGGTCATTTGGGGTCATATCAAGCAGGAACTGGTTCCACTGGGGATCGGGTGAATAATCTCCATTCCAGGAGGACCCGGCAGGAGGCGGTCCCTGAATCCGGATCAGACGATTCCAGGATTTGCTGTTGTACTCCTCTTTGATAAGAGGGCGCTGGCTCTCCAGCTCCTCCTGCACAAAGTACAACATTTCATGATCCACCTTATAATGGTACTCCAGTCTTTCTGTAAAGGTAATGGAGTTCAGCAGCCTCAATTGCTCCTGATTCGGATTGTGCACTTGGGTATCATAGACACTGGAGCTTTCCGCCGCTACCAGCGCATTGTTCATAAACGCCAATCCGCCGGCAATCGCACCTGCACCAAGAGCAATCAACATCGCTACAGTCGCCAGCATTTTCGTCAGCCCGTGAATCCGGAAGCTTAACTGTCCGAAAGTAAAGGACTTCATGCCGCGCAACATGCGCTTCTCATTCTTTTTCAGCCGGTCCAGCAGCGCGGGCAGTAAAGCCATGAACAGCAAATAGGTGCCCAGCGGTGTCATCACAGTCGCCGTCAGCAGTCCAAGTTCCCGCAGCTGTTCCATGAAGACAAGGCAAAAGTAGCCAATCCCGAGTGAAATACAACCGGCAATCGTCATCAAGACTCTTGCTGCTCCGCCTCTGGCCGGACGGTCCGCCTGCATATTCCCGTTCAGCAGCTGCAGCACCTGCCGTCTCGCCAGGCGCAGCCGGTTCCATACCGCAGAAATCAGAAACAGCACTCCGAAAAACAAACAGGTAAACAGTACCGCAGGCCAATACAGCGGATAGTAGCCTGACAGCTCGATCTCCAGAATATTGGACATCAGATGTCCCACTACGACGGACAGAAGCACCCCAAGCACCGTGCCGATCACAAGAGAGCATACGCCTACAACAATCGTCTCGATCAGCATCAGCCGCCCGATTTTTTCCTTCCTCGCCCCAAGCATCATATACAGGCCGAATTCCCGCTGTCTGAGCGACAGCAAAAAGCCGTTCGCATATAATATATAGAAAAAAGTGACCAGCGCCAGCAAAAAAGAGCCTACGCCGTAAACAAGCCGGATGGAGTTAATAACCGCATTTTCCTTAATAAAACCGGTGTTCCACGCCATCGTCTGAAACATATAAAAAATTGCAATCGACATAACCAGACCTGCCAGAAGGACGATATAGTCCTTGAGCTTGCTCCTCATGCCGGATACCGCGAGCTGAATCAGCATCTTTGCTCACCTCACTCCCCGCTGCTGCGCGCGGAGCCGTATTCACTGAGCACGCCCAAAATTTCCTGATAAAAGCTCTCTCTCGGTCCCAATCGAACAATTTCCTTTACCAGCCGTCCATCCTGGATGAACAATATCCGCCTGCAGTAGCTTGCACTCATTGCATCATGAGTCACCATCAGAATGGAAATGTTCTGCTCTTCATTCAGCTTCTTCATTGTTTCCAGCAAACTGGTGGCATTTTTCGAATCCAGCGCGCCTGTCGGCTCGTCCCCAAGCAGCAGAGCAGGCTCATGCACAATCGCCCGGGCGGCTGCCGTACGCTGACGCTGTCCGCCGGAGATTGTCGCCGGATATTTGTCCGCAAGCTCAGCAATTCCGAGGTTCTCCATCACATGCTTCACCTTTTGCTTAATCTCGGCTGCCGGAACATCTTGCAGGGAAAGAGGCAGCGCAATATTATCATGCACCGTCAAATTGTCGAGCAAGTTGAAATCCTGAAATATAAATCCAAGCTGCTTGGCGCGAAAATCGGACAACTGCCCGGATTTCATCCGGGTAATATCGGTCCCGGCTATCATAACTGTCCCTTCTGTCGCCTGATCCAGAGTGGAAATGACATTCAGCAGTGTCGTTTTCCCGGAGCCTGATGCTCCCATAATACCGATGAATTCACCCTCCACCATAGTGAAGGACACATTATTCAAGGCATAAACCTTATTTTCGTGCTTGCCGCCGTACAGCTTCGACACCTGCCTGATATCGATTACGGGTTTTGTCATTTTTATCAGCTCCTATATTTACCATGTGACTATTGTCTGCATAGCCACACCTGTTCATCGCCGTATTGTTCAAACCGACTTGCGCCAATCATGCGCTACCTGAACCAATATAGGCGATAGAGCTAAATATAACTTTACCGAACCTTAAATATTTTCTTAAGAATACAGGCACAATTATAAACTTCTTCTGCCTCCGGGGACTGAAACCCCCTGTACAGCAAGGAATATTGACCATGTAAATTCTTAAGATCCGCCATGATAAAAATCAAATAAATAGTTTCAGCGGCAAATAAAAGAGAGAGGGCATGATGCCCTCTCTCTTTTATTTGATAACCCATTCAGGGTGTAAACTCAAAAGGCTCAGACCCGGCAATTTTGCGGTTCAGCGAATCATTCACCTGAAAGGTGATTGTTAACGATCCGCTAATCTTGTCCGGAAGCTTCGCGTGAACCTCTCCGTCGTTGACAAAGGTCGTCTCTGCCACTTTGCCATTGATATACACAACGCCCGAGGATACAAAGTTGCTGCCCGTCAGCCTGATCAGTCCGGAAGGTTGTTTCTGCCCTGGCGAGCCATCCGCTACCGATTCCAGCTTCTCAGCCTTATTAATCGCAATTGTTCCGCTGCCCATTATAAATTGGTCGTTCGCTACCGGCCGATCCCCCCGATAGCTGAAGCCTTCCCCGAACAGCCTGTCATAATGAAGCAGATTGTAATGCTCCAGCATCTCTTCATTGATGTGAGCCTGCCCATAGAAGTCTTTTCTTGGCAGGAAGGTCATGCCTTCTTTGAACATGCCGCTCAAATAATCCGTCAGCTCATTGCCCTTTGCACCCGCCTTGGACAGAGCCATGTGTGCAAGATGAAAGGCGCTGATATACGTATTATCATAATTTTGGTGATCGGAAGAGAAATTATCCCACATGACGAACGGCACATTGTACATCTTCAGATAATCCTGATAGTCGATGCTGTCCTGGAAGTAACCAGCCTCCCTATAGACGCTGTATTCTTCTCCAAGCATCGGCAGATGGTCCCCGAAAAATACAATGATCGTCGGCTCATCGCTGTCCTTGAATGCATCCACCAGCATTTTCAGCGACTCATCCACATCGGTCTGGGCCTGGACGTACGTCTCCAGAATATTCGTCGATTCCTCGCTCAAGCCGGATACCTTGATCGTATTCTCCTCATTTTTGCCCAGACGGTACGGACCGTGATTTTCCATGGACACCGCATAAATAAAGGACGGCTTGTCCGTATTCTTGACTTCCTCAATAATACGCTTGGACATCTCCTGGTCCGCAATATAGCCGCTTCGCTTCTCCGCATTGCTAAAGAACTCCCCACTGACAAAGCGGTCAAAGCCGAGCAGGCGGTAAACCTCATTCCGGCGGTAAAACCAGTTGTGATACGTGTGAATGGCTGTCGTCTCATAGCCTTGTTTTTTCAGTATGGAAGCGAGTGACTCCTGCGGAGTCCGCACATAGTTGGCATATGCAATTGAACCTGAAGGCAGCAGTTGTGTAGACAGGCTTGTCAAGGCTTCAAATTCTGTATTGACCGTTCCGCCTCCATAGACGGGCACAAGCAGATTGCCGGTCGTCGATTCCTTTTCCAATTGGTGGAAAAACTGCAGCGGATCGCGGCTGAAGGTTACATTTTCAAGCCTGGTCGGGTCCCAAAAAGCTTCACTCATAATCATAATAATATTAGGTGCCTTCGGCGCCTCATGGTCAAGCTTCGGACTCGTGACAGGAATCGCTTCTACCGCGTCACGAGCATACTCCTTCGGCTCCTGAACTTCCATGTATTGTGCGCTCAGCAGCAGCCCGACAACCATGCCGTTCTGGTCATAGTTCATGCTCTGGTCCCAGTTGATCGCCTCCAGCGCGAACACCTGTCTGGCCTTCATTGTGCCGCCGAACATTCCGAACACAAGCACAAGGCCGGCAACCGCCAATATCAGTCTCGGCACCAGGCGGTAATTCGGAGATGGCAGCTTCCATACCATAACCAGTCCAATCACCAGAACAACTGCAATTGGCAGCAGCGTATGAAATATAGCCTGAAAGGAGAAGAACGTCGAGACGTCAAGCGCCTCCCCGCCGAGCTTGAAATCCCATGGCAGCAAAGGCTCCCCGCGATACTTCATCTTCATCCGGCTGATCGTGGCGACAGTCACACTTGCCAGACTAAGCAATATAAAAGCCCAGTAGACCCGTTTCAGCAGTAATAATAGCACAAGCAAAAGCCCAAAAAGCAGCAAATAGCCTGAAAACCACTGGCCGGGATAGGTAACCAGCCAGCCGAAGAAGCTGGAAAAGCTGGACCGGTGGGCAACCTCTGTAATCGCAAGGGTCAAAAAAGGCAGTAAGAGCAGCGGCAGTATATAGCCGATGCCGGATGCAAACTTTCGTTTACCAAAAACCATATTCTTCATATCTCCATTACCGGGCAATGCCTGCCCCATTTTATTCTCTAATTACTGTACACCCTTCGAGTTAACAAATCAAATATAAAACCTTAATCTTCCCTTAATGTTGATATGATTGCAGCGCCCGGATTATAGACAGGCATACCGAACCCACTACGAGAGCAGGATTCCATCCAAAATGCCCTGCCCCGATGGAAATAACATGAATACAATGTAAATGGCGAATTAGGATTCAATGAATGAATCGAGGTGAATGGACGCATGGACCCGAATAAAATCTGTTTTATCTACTGTGTAAACCAGAATCGGGTTTGGCAAGAATCCCTCCGCTATCTCAAAGCCCTGAATGTTCCGAAAGGCTATACAATGGAAATCATACCTATAGAGAAAGCAGCAAGCATGACCTCCGGCTACAATAAGGCCATGGAGCAGTCGGATGCCAAGTACAAAGTTTATCTTCACCAGGATGTTCATATTTTGAATCCGGATTTTGTTGAGGACATGGTAACGATATTTCAGCGAAATCCCAACCTTGGATTGATGGGGGTTATCGGAGCTTCCTACATTCCCTCTAGTGCGCTCTGGTGGGATTGCGGGGATAATTACGGCCTGGTACGCGGCAGCCATTCCGGCGAAATGGAGCTGCTTTCATACCAAAATTGTGATAAGGAACATGGTTATCAGCCTACCGCCGTTGTCGACGGCTTGCTGATGATGACGCAGACTGACATTCGCTGGCGTGAGGATCTGTTTCAACATTGGCATTTTTATGACTTGTCACAATGCATGGAATTTGTCCGGGCTGGGTATGAGGTCGGAATCCCCTATCAATTTGATCCCTGGGCGGTACATGACTGCGGCGTAGCAGACTTGTCCGGATTTGAAGAGAACCGGCTTCTATTTATTCAGGAATACCAGGAAGATATGCATCTTGGAATGGTGGCTTACTACGAGCGGGTATGCAATCAGCCATACTTCAATTGGCCTGACGGTGCGGACCAGTCTTTGATCCAAAAGCATCTGCAGGAGTATGGGGTGATTTTCGCTCATGAGCAGCTAACTAACCTCTCGAGGAGTGACTTTAACGCCATGAAAACCGACAATAAAATCAGAATTTCAGAAATGGTGCAAAAGGTTCGAGAAACAGAAGGATTTTTGATGGAGCTGGAAATGATCTCCCTGCTTCATTTACCCTCGCTCGTCGACCATCTGCCTGGAGAGATCGTCGAGATCGGGACTTTCAAAGGAAAAAGCGCAATTGCGCTCGGTCTCGGCAGCCAGAATCTGACCTTACAAAAACGCCCCATTCATGTCATTGATCCCTTCTATCATCCAGCTCTGCCTGCAAACTATGAAGAAGATTTCACCCTCAATATCCGCACTGCCGGTCTTGAACCTCATGTTATCCCGATAAAGAAACCCAGCCAGGAAGCCTATGACGATTGCCCGGCCACAATTGCCGCCCTGTTTATTGATGGTGACCACAGCTATGAAGGGGTTGTACATGATATTGTGCATTATGCTTCACGGGTTGTGCCTGGAGGAATCATAGCATTTCATGATTACTCTTACCAGGAATGCCCCGGCTATGAATGGGCGGAACTGCCGGGGGTGACCAGAGCTGTTGATGAAATGTGCGCCCAGGATAACTATACCTACCTGTGTGACTATTTAAGCATCCGGCTAGTCCGCAAGATCAAGTAGCAGTGACAAAGAAGCCTCCCATCCACAGTAAGCGGTCAGGGAGGCTTCCTTATGGCTTTAAATTACCAAGTATCGGCTTCTTCATAACGGCCGGAACACCTGCATACAGCATGCATTTAGGTACATCATCCTTAACGAAGGATCCGCCCCCAATAACCGACCAGCCACCGATTGATACTTTTTCACGAATGGCTGATCCGGTCCCGATAAAGACACCTTCCCCCACGCTGACATTGCCGCTAATGTTAACCCCGGGAGAAATCGTTGCATACGCAGCGATAGATGTGTCATGGGCTACCGTGACATTCGTATTAATAATAACAAAATCTTCAATGCGCACATTAATGCTAATGACACTCCCGGCACATACAATAGCGCCGATACCAAGCCGGGAACCGGGAGGCAGACGGACAGACGGATGAATTAACGGACCAGCGAGGCGCATACCGTACTCCCTTGTTTTCTGGACAAACTTCCTTTTTAATGCAGGATCTCCGACTCCCGCACAGACGACCGCAATTTCCTGCTGGCGCAGATCCATATCGCCCAGATCGACAAGAACGGGAATGCCATCGACGATTTGTCCGCACTCCTCAGGGCGTTCGTCGAGAAAGCCTACAACCTCCCGTCCCAATTCTTCACATAGATAGCGAATTTCTCTCCCCATGCCGCCGCAGCCCCATATGACCAGCTTCTCTTTATCCATCGGACAGACACCTGACGATTCTCTGAATCTGTTCTCTGCGAATATCTTCCCACACTGGCAAGCTCAGCATACGTTGGCTGACTTCATCTGTCACTGAGAGCCCCGTATGCGAATGATGACGGAACAATTCCTGGCGATGGCAGGGCGGAGAGAAATACGTTCGGACCTGAATGCCGGCAGCCTCCAGCTTCTGTACAAAATAAGTGTTAGTCTTGCCTGACGGACATAGCAAGGGATAAAATTGATACGCAATTTTATGTTCACTGCATTGGCTCTTCCAACCAGATTCAAGAAGCCGGTATTTTGCCAGCGCATCCCTGTACCAACTTGCAATTTGTGTTCGAATGGCGATTTTCTCTCGAAATACCTCCAGCGTCGCCAATCCGATTGCAGCGGTATATTCGGATATTTTACCATTAAGGCCGAAATTCCGGGATTCCCTACCACTGTCAAAGCCAAAATTAGATGCCCGCCGCAGCCTTTTTATTAGCCCGCTGTCCCCGCTGTAGATCAGTCCCCCTTCCCCAATCCCGAATGATTTCGTTGCATGGAAGCTGAACACAACCGCCCCCCTAAACCCCTGACCGAACTGAATCTCCTCTGTGGAGCCGAAGCTTGAGGCTGCATCAATGACAACGGGAATTTGCCTTTGGAGCAAAACTTCATAAAAATCCAGCCTCATCGGGACTCCGAATGCCGCATAAGGCACAACCACTGCCGCCTTATCGCCCAGCTTTTCCAACGCTTCTTTCAGCCGTTCTTCATCCATACACCAGGTGTCCGGGTTGATATCGATGTAGTACGGCTCCAGCCCGCACCACAAGGCGCTCAGCGGTGTAGCGGGAAACGTAAAGCTGGGCATAATTGCATATTTCCCCTGGCGCTTCGTATGGGCAATGGCCAGCATCAAGCCGGTTGTAGCATTATTGACGGTCACAGCATCTCCATCATTGGAGAAGTACTGCTCCATAATTTGTTTCTCGAGTCTTTGGTTCAACGGGCCGTTATTGCTATAGATTCTGGAGTTATCAATCTGTTCCATATAATCCTGAAATGCTTCCTTGGGCACAATTAATGGCTTCAGAAACGGAATTTCATCCACGGTTGATCACTTCTCCTTAATGCTTGTAGGTAAGCGGATCAGGGTAACGTGCCGTTGTCACCCCAAGCTCAAGCATTCGCCGGACCTTATTCCAATCGCCCGGCTCGTCAAGGAGATAGGATTGCGGGTCCCAGGGTATGCATTTCAGCCAGTGATGATAAAACATCGAGGAGGTTGTCACTTTGGCGCATATGAGTGTCTCTGCATCATTGACGACCCACCAGTCCGGCCCGATCGGGAAATAAAAAGGGTGGTAAATCAAATCAGCTCTCGTTTTCTTGGCGAATGCTACGAGCTTCTCTATCCGATCCGGCGTAAATTCATCGTCATCATCAAGATGGGTGATATAATGGCCGGTTGCCAATTGCAGCGCCTGATTAGTGGGAATGCTGCCGGCAACCTGCCAGCGTTTAAAGGGCTCATCCGGATAGTCGCCTCTAACCGGTAAATTTTCAAAGCGTATTCTCGGATCATTAAAACTCTGCACTACAGTTTCCGTATGATCCGTACAACAGTCTCCAACTACAATAATCTCAAGATTGCCGTAGGTTTGATCCACAGCCGATTTCAGACTGCGGCTGTGCAGCGTATCCGCACGGTTATAAGTCGGGATACAAATCGTCACCAAAGGCTCTTCAATGTCATAGATTGCCTGATATGCCTTCCTGGATGCCGCCTTCGTGTAGTCCGCTTTCTTCACCATTACAACACCTCTGCCCTTTTATCTGTATAGGTGTAGACATGAGTGAACTTAATTTTCTCGACCAACTGCTTGCTGCTTGTAAAATAAAGTCCCGGGCCTATCTTCCGGATTCCGTACACCGGCTCATCCAGGTAAGATCCAATGCAGGCAATAACAATGGTCTGGTCATTGCAATGCTCCAGCAGCCGGAGTTGCCATTCTGCCTTCGGATGTCCCCAATCGGTCGGACAATTCACAAGCACCGGGCGTTTTCCGCTGTCTGATACCAGTTCTGCAACTTTGCTGCTGTCGATGACATTAACAAACAGGGACAGGGGCATCTTCGGCTGCTTCCATTGCCGTCTCCATTTGGCCTCGAAGTACGCCCTGTTCTCCTTGAACAAAGCACTATATTTATCTTCCTCCCACTGTCTGAAGGTGGCACTCCCATGATGGTAGATAAAAGCATCCTCAGCAATCGCAAGGCGAAAGCCTGCATCGAGCATTCTCAGGCAGTAATCATCATCCTCGAACATGCCGATACCGTAGTTTTTGTCCAGATGGCCAATACGTGAGAACACATCTTTTTTAATCGCGACACAGAAAAATCCAAGTAAATCTGTATACCGGAACCGCTCCTCGTAAAGCCCATAGAACTCTTCGAGCCACTGCTCATTCGCACCACGCTTGGAATCCCCGACAAAGAAATCAAGCTTCTGATCATTTCCTACATGATTGGACATCGGCCCGACCGCCCCAATCTCGGGGTCTATCAGGAATGGGCGCAACATTTTTGGAATCCACCCTTTAGGAACGATCGTGTCATTATTAAGCAGGACCATGTATTCCCCTGTTGCATTCGTGATCCCAATCGTATTGGCTGCTGCAAAGCCGGTGTTTTCTGGCAGCAAAATCACTTTCATACCCGATTTCTGTAATTTCATTAGCTCTGTCGGGGTTTCATCCGAAGAACCGTTATCCACAATAATGATCTCAATCCTCGGATAATCACAGTTGCTAAGAAGGCTTTGAATGCATCTTTGGGTCATTTCCCAATTGTTATGAGTGACGATTGTAATACTGACTTTCGGATACAGTCTCTCAGAAATTAAAGCTTCAAAAGCTTGATAACGCTTCGTCCACGTATTTTCAGCGGCAAACAGCCGGCGCTTCTCCATCAGGACGGGGTCCTTTTCCCGAAGAGCCTGCCGGATCGCACTCTCAAACTGTGAGGTTCCCTGGGCAAGCCGGACATACTCGCGCATACTGAGCAATTCCGGCAGCTCGGTGGACACGACCGGTTTGCCTGCGGCTAAATATTCATACACCTTGACCGGATTGGTCGCCAGCGTAAGCGGATTAATGACAAACGGAATCAGGCATACATGAAACAGATGAAGATACTTGGGAAGCTCTGTATACGGCTTCTCACCCAATAAATAGACATTTGCCAGCTGTTCTACCTTTGACGTATCGCTGTAATACGTATTACCGATGAGCACAAAATTCCAATCCCGGTTGCGGACAGCCAATTCATAGACAAGCTTCATGTCAAACCAGTCTGCGATTGCCCCGATGTAACCAATAACCGGTCCTTTGATATCCAACAGCTCAGCAGGAGGTTCTTTCGGATTAACAGAGAAATGCTCAAATTCCCCTGCATTTTGTATGAGATAGGCCGACGAATTTAATAATCGGGCTTTTTTGTAAAGATACTCTGAGGAGGTTACAACAGCATCTGATTTGCTCAGCAAGTTCGGCTCAAGCGCGAGAAGCTCAGAAGACGTATTGGAAAATCCGGCATGTTCGTCCATGCAATCATAGATGATTTTGTTCTGCTTCAGCTCAAAAACAAGCGTGGACCAAAAAGGCAAATCTACGATGGATACCGTATGCCGGATGCCGAATTTTTGCTTTAAGGCTTCCAATGACCATTTCATAAACTTTTTGTCCAACGGATGCTTCAAGGAGTCCTGGTAGGCATTTAGCTTGGAATACGAGCACAGCTTGATCAGCCACACATTAGGTTCAACGTTATCAATCTTTATTTTCTTCGTAATATCCTGAAAGCTTGCGCTCCGGTCGTTGACCGCTGTCGTTTCGATACAAAAATAAAATACTCGCATGCCGTTTTGCGCAAATTGGCGGCATAACTGCTGTGGCCTTTGCCATCTGTAATGCCAATCTATAATCGGAAACCGGAACAGGTCAAGGCCAGGTCCAAGACAGGAAAGCTGTTCCCGGTGCAAGGCCTCCAAACTCTCTACTTGCGCTTTTACACTAGGAGCAGGCTCCAAGCTGCTATCCTGTCCCATTACTAAAGCGGATGAAGGCTGCAATACTGATTCGGGTGATTTTTGGGCAAGAGCCATTGCTTTCTTTGTCGTTGGGGCTTTTCTTGTTTTCTCCCAATATTCGATTTTGCGAAGCAGTCTCTTTTTCTGCAATTGCGCTCTCTTTTTCCCCTTCTTCCACTTTACGATCCCGCTTAGCATCCTAAGCAGCCTTCGCTGTTCTTTTGTATACACATTCATCCGCCTTTCCACTCCGTATTGTTGTGGTTACAGGCCCAGATAGCTGCTGATTACCTGAGGATGCCGGCCCGCAAAAGGAACAGTTCTGATTTGATACTCCTCATGCCGGTACGTCCAGTCAGGATCGCCTGTGTTATTGTATAGGTTTACGTCACCACGGCGGTTGTCATTGAACTTGAATCGTTTGCCGAGGGCATAGTGGTAGTGATAGATCGGAACATCCACTTTCTCCGCAGGCAGCGTCCATACATCCCCCGCCTGCCCCCGAAGCGTACAGTGATGCTTTTGATCCCGGTAACGAATTCCTTTTCCATTCCTCCACATTCGGACAATGTCGTTGGACCATCGCTCATCATTGGCCGTATTAACCCGTACGTTCCAAGGGTCCTTCCAGAAGTTAATGATCGGGAACAGGAACACATCAGCTTTGGTTGACGCCATTCTATGAGGCATAATCGTCTTCCAGGCATCATCAAATATTTCGTCTGCATCAATATTGGCTATCCAGTCTCCTTGTGCTTCATCAACCATAAAGTTCCTGACTTCGGATTCATTCCATTCATCGGAGTAGGCCGTTCCCTGCTTGTTGCGGAACAGTCGGACATTAAATCGTGCGGCATACGATTCAATAATCGAAATCGAATTGTCTGTACTTCCCCCGTCTACAATAATAACCTCATCCGCATATGAAGTTACGCTCTCCAGATATAGCGGCAAAAAGGTCTCCTCGTTCAACACCGGCGTAATCACGGTTAGTGACATTTATCCCCACACTCCATTTGTCATCTGCTCGCCATTGTATTCTCCAGAATTTGTCACGGAACAGTGGTATTTGCCTGTTTCGTGGTTCCGAGCATCATTTTCCATATAAATAGTCTCTTGTCCCTAACGCATTGCCACCGCCTATCATAACTTGGAGAAGATGGACTGAATCGTTCATGTAAAGGGGGGTGAAAAGTGAATACCGATCTCATCATTGTCACTTATAATTCCGCCCCATATATCGAGAAGTGTATCGACGCAATCGACACGCATACGCCCTCCAGTTACCAGATTATCGTCGTCGATAACGGCAGTACAGACGATACCGTTAACCTTCTCAAGAAGCTCCCTCATGTGGAATTGATAGAGAACGATATTAATGCAGGCTATGCCCGCGCAGTGAACCGCGGCATCCGGCAAGGAACCAGCGAAACAATCGCTGTAATGAACCCGGATGTATTCGTAACCGATGGCTGGCTGACTCCTCTTCATGAGCTTCTGTGGTCAGACGAGAAAAACGCTATTGTCGCGCCCAAGCTCATAAATAGCGCCAACCAGCTCGTAGGCGTCGGGACCAACTGGGATTGGAGCGCACCTTATTTCATGCTGCCCAACAAACCAGGGCTTCTGGAGGAAGTGAGAGAATGCATGGCTATCAATGGAGCCTGCTTTCTGCTCAAGAGGCAGCTTCTGGACACAATCGGCCTGCTTGATGAGCAATATTTCCATTATTTTGAAGAAACTGATTACTGCTTCAATGCCAATTATTGCGGTTATCGGGTCTTGTTCTGTCCGGCGAGCACCGTCATCCATGAGTATTACCCGAACCCGGAAAGGGATCAGGCAATTCATCAATACTGGGTACAAAGCGAGACAATCTTCAACCGCAAATGGAGCTACCGGGGCAACGGGGTTATTGCCAAAAATCCGTAAATCGAGGAGCGACTGGAGATGAATTTTAAGAACCTGCAATGGGGTTCGGACCGGCTTGTCATCCATGATCGGGTATTCAGGCTTGAATACAACAAGGACGATCTAAGCTGGGAGCTTGGCTCCGAATGCTTTCCGCTGATTAAAAATAAAGAAATTATGGACAGTTATGCCCGCTTTTTCACAAGCCGCCCTTCCTTTCACCCGCGTAACATTGTTGAAATCGGCATGTTTGGCGGCGGAAGCATGGCGCTATGGAATGAAATATTCAAGCCGGATAAGCTGATCGGAATTGATATCGACTTCAACAAGGAGAACGATTACTTCAGAAGATATCTTGCGGAGAACAGCACGGATCGGACAATCGCGGCCTACTGGAATACGGATCAGGGAGATAAGGCGGAGCTGGAGCGGATTTGTAGCGAGGTGCTGCAGGACGGGATTGATCTCGTATTTGATGATGCCTCCCATCTGTATACGCCGACCAAGCATAGCTTTGAGGCGCTTTTCCCTTTCCTGCGTCCAGGGGGCTTATACATTATTGAGGACTGGAATTGGGCGCATACCGCACCTTTTCAACAAGAAACGTCCATCTGGCGGAATGAGACGGCTCTGACACAGCTTGTATTTGAGCTTGTGGAAGCAGTAGGCAGTTCGAGACTGCTTGCCAATGTACACATATTTGACGGCTATGCGGTCATTGAGAAGGGCACCGAGCCATGGGAGCAGAGCCAGAAGTTTTTTCTCGATAACATGATTTCCAGAAGGCCGTAATCAAAAAAATCCTTTATAATGGACTATCGGACATCTCTCTTGTCTGAGCCACTATAAAGGATTTTAAGTTTATTGGCGAAGAAGGAGAACGGGCCTGCAACTGCCTGCTCATCAGGTCCTTAGCAAGCTGGCTTCCAGTTGGGCGAACGGAGCCTGATACAATGCCAGCCCATTGACGATGGAGCGGGACGCACCAGGCAGTGCAGTGAATTTCGTGAAAAGCCTTTCAAGCTCTGGAATCTCGGCGGGAGCCCAGAACTGCACTTGGCTTACGGCCGGGTTTTCCTGCTTCATCAGACCTGCAAGCGCCCGCATTCCCTGCAAAAACAATGTAGTTCCCCGGTACTCCTGTCGGATAAAGACAGTCTCGATCTGGCATACATGCTTATCTTCATATTGATTCGGCCCTGTGCCAAAGACGAAGCCAGCCGCCCCGACCACTTCATAAGGCTCCTCTCTAAGGATCAGCATGGCCTTTCCGGCAATGAGCGGACTGCTCAGAAAGCTTAATTTGACAGCAAATTCGTAAGGCAAATTAAGATTGTTATGGTGTTCGAGCAGAAACTGAATGTACAATTCATCATCCATCTCCAGCTCACATGGACGAAACATAAACTCCATTAGCTAATAGCCGCACGCAAGGAATCTTGAATCTGAACAATGTTTCCGAATCCGTTTTCTTTTTTCGAACTTTTGTCTAACCACGCTCTTGGTGTAATCATGTGCATACGCCCTCCTTTCATTCATCGCTGCAAGATGCTGTTGCCCTTCAATGACCTGATCCGTATTTTCTGCCCTAAACACGCTGGAACCTCTTCAAGTCTGCCTTCAGCTTGCTTATTTTTTCGGAGAAGACCACTTCCTCGCCGATCACCCCCTCACGGCTATGGCTTTTGTTCATAAACTTGGCATATAAGTTGCATATATATTGATTATCCTGTAAGCCGGCAAACCGGATCTCTTCGACCTCCGGATGATGTTCTTCAATCAGATTAACCAGAAAAATAAGTCCCTTTACGAACAGGCGGGTGCCCCTGCCTGCCCGGTCCATGATGGCCATACTGACAAACGCAACCTCTTGATCCTCAAAATTCCGCTCCTGTGTACCTATGTGGTAGGCTGAAGCTCCAAGCACTCGCCCATCGTCATTCGCGATACATACGAGATTCCCCTCCGTAATAAAGGAATACAGCAGCGCGACCATATCCATGGTCGTATATGCCGGATGAAGATCACGTCTGTTTTTGATAAAAAAATGGCTCACAGCCGCAAACTCTTCATCTGTGACGCACCGCTTGCAGGTCGTTTTCATCTGAACCTCCTCACTCTTTGCTGCCCGCGGCTCATAGCCGCTTGGCCAGCGACTGCTCCAGCATCTTTAATAATTGCGGGTACCGGGCCGTCAATTGGTGAAAGGCATCACGTCTGACCGATAAAAGTATCGAATGCCCCATCGCCTTGACCGTTGCGGTACGGGGAATATTCCGAAGCAAGGCAATTTCGCCGAAATGATCGCCATCCTGCAGTACCGCTACCCGCTGCTGCCCTTGGCCTGGAATTTGCTTCATAACCTCAAATTTGCCGCGAACGATGATGTAGAACTTGCTGCCTTCCTCCCCTTCAATTACAACAGCATCTCCCGCATGGCATGTTTCCGTCGAGAACAGCGCAGAGATTTCTTTAAGCACCGGGCGATCCAGCCCTTCGAAGAACGGCATCTGCGCCAAGCGTTCAATTTCCACCGTGGCATGAAGCCCGTCCTCGGACAATTGGAAGCCGTGCTGTTTCTGCCACAGGCTAAAATACAGGCCGCGAAACGCCAATAGCTCCTGATGTGTACCGGATTCCACAATTCGTCCCGACTCAAACACATGAATACGGTCAGCATGAACAACCGAGGCGAGACGATGCGTAACCGAAATCACGGTCTGCCTGCCGCGCATCTGTGCGATTAACTTATTAATATCAGCCTCAGAGGCAGGGTCCAAAGCGGACGTGACCTCATCCAGCAGCAGCAGTCCGGGCTTCCTTAGCAGAGCACGGGCAATAGCAATCCTTTGCCGTTCACCACCGGACATGGAGCCTCCTTCATGATGAACCGGTGTATCATAACCTCCCGGCCAGGATGCAATGACATCATGGATTTGGGCTTGCCGTGCGGCTTCGGTCATTTCTGCTTCCGTTATCGTCTCAGCCCTGTCCAGCAGCAGGTTCTCCCGAATCGTTGTATTGAACAGGAATGTATCCTGGGCAACGAGCACAGTTTGACTTCTCAATGAAGCCTCCTCTACTTGCCGCAGATCCGTTCCGTTAATGGATACAGTTCCTTGCTGCGGATCATAGAAGCGGGCCAGCAGTTGAAGAGCCGTACTTTTGCCTGAACCGCTCGGACCGACGAAAGCTTCATAGCTTCCGGCTGCAACCGACAGGCTGACCTGTTTTAGCTGATCGTTGCCTGCTGTGTACCCGAAGGTCACCTCATCCATACGGATATCAGGCAGGCCGGGCGGAATTCTAACAGGCTGTTTTGCCTCTGGCACATCCGGTTGCTCCTGCATGATCTCCCCGATACGGCGGAAGCTGATGGCCGACTCAATCAGGCCGGGAACCAGGAAGGACAGACTGGATACGGATTGGCCGACGGTCATGAATAGCGTAAAGAAGGCGACAAAACTGCCGACGCTCATCCCGTCCGTGAAAATCAAATAGCCGCCAAAGCCGATCATAACCCCGTTCAGAATCATCAAAGCTGTAAGCGGCAGCCGCTCCATCAGAGCGCCCGTCATATGGAGCTTCAACCCGGAGGCAAACAATTCCCGGATTTGCAGCTGTGCACGCTCACGAAAGCGGGACTGCTGATGCAGCCCTCTAATCGTCTTATGCCCTTTGACAACCTCATCGATTGTATTGGTGAAGCGTTCCTGTGCTTCCTTATAGTTCACATTGTCTGCCTCTGCACGGCGTTGAAGCAGCTTCGGCAGGGCAAACATCAGGACAGAACCTGCTGCCATTACGAGGGTCAATTTCCATTCGAGGGCAAACAGCATGGACAACCCCAGCAAAAGACTGAGTCCCTCCTTGATCAAGTAAGGGCTTCCAACACGAATCGCCCGTTCAATCGATCCCATATCCGCCCCAAAGCGTGTCACCAAATCACCAATCCGGTATCGCTCAAAGAAGGGCAGCGACTGCTTTTGCAAATGATAAAACAAATCCGTTCTCAGCCTGCGGATGATCTCGCCGCTCACTCTGCCAAGTGAATAATCTCCGCCCGCTCCCGCTACAATACTGATCAGCCCCCCGGCAAGCAAAATGCCCAGAATCAGAATAAAGGCTTGCAGGTTCCTCGGGGTAAAAGCTTCATCTATAAGGTATTTCAGGCTGAGAGGCGCAGCCACTGCATAAGCAACCTCAATGATAATACTGAATAAGAACAGGCTGCTTAACAGCTTGCAGGAAGCAAGATACTTCCCGATCGTCCTCATAACATTCACTTATGACCCTCCCTCCCCGAACGAGTAATTTTTCCACTATTCGACATTATATCATAGGTATTTAATCGTTAAATATAGTTATTTTTACGGAAATGCCCTCATTTACTTTACTATTCCTGCACTTAAATTTATGCTGGTATGAGGAATTTGTCTGGTGGTTCTACTCTATCTAACAATCCAGTAAAGGATGAAACCCATGATCAGACCTATTGTGATTTGTCTCCTGCTCATTGCACTTGCCACTGGCTGCGCCCAGCAGGATGATTTTATATTGAAGGGCAGCAAAGCCTCCAAGGGTACTCAACAGTCCATGCCCGATGAGACGCCTCAAAATCATCTTGGGCCGGTGGGCTTTCCACAGGGGGCTGCAGTATCTCCACCACCTCCCCCGGTATCTTCCCGTGACGATGACTCGTTAGAAGCCCCCGCCTGCTATTCTGAACTGCGAATGAAACAGGCGCCACTGGATGTACAGGCTATGGAAGGATTTAAAAAGGTCGAAGAAGCCTGTTATAGTTATTATGTTCCGGAAGAATGGTCCGTTGAAACGGACAAAGAGGTCCATGAGCTCGTCTTTAAGCAGAGAAGGCAAGTTATCGGACGCTCTCTCATTCTCGACTGGTATGTATCCGATACATCCGATAACCCGGCAAGCTACGGGCAAAATCATGCAGAGGTCAAGGCTATGAAAGTACTGGAGCCTCCCAAGATAGAAAATCTATTTATCCGTCCTTACCTGATCAAGCTCACTTTGACCAAGCCTGCAGCCATGCAAGACCCCGACTGGAGCAAGGACGAGCTTCACCTTCTCCTTTCTGTCGCCGAGCTGGAGCAATCTTTCGCTTTTATATTTGAAACCGAGATGGATGAGACGGTCATTCAGCAAATTGTATCCTCATTTCGATTCAAGGACTAATAAAACAAACCTCTGACACGTGCATCATGCAGGTGTCAGAGGCTTGTTGCGTGGTGTGGCTTTAAATTAGCGCTATCCTTGAAAAAGATTCGAATCACAAGTTCAGCCAACAAGATTAGCGTAAAGATAGCCCCCAGCACACCGATCGTATAGCTGTCCGTATAGGCTATTCCCACACCCTTATGAAAAATAAAGGTGTACAAATGAATGAACATATTCGTAAAGCAGAACGCATAGCTGCGTACCATCCATATCCGGTGCTTATAGACATCCTTCTTTTTTATTTTGATCACCGCTATGACTGTCATCGCGAGCCAAAGAATATTCACCATATTGAAGGCAATGCTGTTGATCTTTCCCCCGGTTGAGTAAGGAGCCATATAACCCGAGGTTAAATCCGTAATCGCAACACTGGTTACATACAGGTAACCGAGTATTTTGTGGAAAGTCCGGTTTCGCTGTATTCTTCCGGCAAAATTCAGACCGCCCGCAATCATTGCCAGACATGCAAAAATAACATGCACATACATCACTTTGAGCCACACAGATGTGTGCAGTTCACGCTTCAAATCCGTCTTATGGCTTAAAAACTGCTCTGCCTGAGGATCATGCACAAAATTCATGTAGGTGACATAAAAGATAAACATAATGGTGAAAAGCAGCATTAGAGCATACAGCCCCCGGCGCACTCTTTGATGCTTTACTAGCGGTACATCACCTGTATTTGCCATGCTTTTCATACCCCTGCCCCCAACAAGCCCGTTTTGCACCCGGTTTCATATGTTTTAATTATAGATGAGTTCTGGCTGTATTTCTCTGATTATATGTTACAATTTTCACACGATTAGCCGCATCAAGCGTGCCAATTGCTTGGCTGCAGGTTGGAGGGGCAGAAACTCGTCTTCTATCATTGAACAGTCGTTTTACGTTGAAAAGAGGGTTCGTTCAGCACCCATTGAACAGCATCCAGCACATTTTCTGCAATATGGTCCGGGGTAACCTCACTCCACTTGGATCTGTACGTTTCAAGGGAGTCTGCACCCCAGCCTGTTTTCACCAGAACTTTGCGGCATCCCGCTGCCGCTGCTGCAAGCATATCCGTAGAACCGACATCCCCGATGAATACACATCTTTTCAAATCAAGGTTCAAGTCCTCTGCTGCCTCTAACAGCATGCCGGGCTGAGGCTTTTTACAGGCACAAGCTTCATCCATGGCATGCGGGCATATGTACCACCCATCAAAGCCAAACGCACGGAACTCCTCTTCAAAGTCCTGTCTGCTGACAACCCCCGTCGAAATCCGATGCTGATTCGTGACAGCTACGATCTTAATGCCGTTCTCTTTTAGCAGTTGAATCGCCTTTTTAGAAAAAGGATACAAAGCAAACTGATTAGGATGAACAAAATGCCCGGTTCCGCCAATCGTTCCATCCCTGTCCAGAAATACAGCATCAATTTCATATGCACGTTGTTCTCCCATCAAAAAAACCTCCTTCAAGTTTGGATACACCTTCATAATAGCTGACATGAACCAAATTTCATATATTTCCTTTTATAAACATAAAAAAGAAACGGCCCTTTAAGGACCGTCCCGTTCAGCAAATGTCGCGTAGGGCCGCCGTGCGAAAGGTTCTTTCGATCGCTGGCTATCGACGTTTATTTCTTTTGTTCAACTGATATAAATACAATTATTTAAATATATTCATATTCCGTAAATGCAGCCGCTTGCCCGCAATGCACGCCCGCATCATCGACCAAATTCCATACGGTTGCCTTCTTGATATAAAAGCGCCGTCCGCTGCTGGAAATCCGGATACCCGTATAGTCGCTAACGTAGCCATGCTCCGTAACCTGAGCCAGAAACTGCGCCCGCTCCTCCCGCTCCATCGGCTCGGCGGTCAGACGTGACGGCGTGCTTGTGAACTGTTCCCACTCCATTTCCCATAAGCGCATCGCCGTCTTGTTGCCATAGTTCAGCACCGGATCGGACTGCAGTCCATGAGATAAAATAATGCCCGGGGAATTATCCAGCTGCGTCTTGATGCTTTGTCCGGGAACAAGCGGTATTAATTCCTTTCCTGTCCACTTGCGATAACAGTCCGTAAGCAGCTTCGCATGGGCCTCTTCTGCTGCATCTGCCTGATTGAATGCTGTCAATTCGATCGCTCCCTTGTCTTTCTGTATGTCTCCTTCATTCTACCATCTGACCAGAGCAAGCGACATATGCCATACGAAGCAGACTTCAACAAGTACCGTTGTTTGCAGAAGGGAGGAGTTTGCAGCCCCTGGAACAACAGCGAACAGAAGAATCTTTACACGGCAGTCCTATCAAAATTACGCCTTAATCAGGATTGCAGCGCAAGCCGTTTGCGGAATGCCCAATGGTTGGTCGGTCCATGACCGGAGCCGATACGGATGCCGTCCTCAATGGCAGCCTGGATAAATGCCTTCGCCTGCTGTAATGCAGCGTTAATCGCAAGCCCCTGTGCCAAACCGGATGCCAGTGCAGCCGAGAACGTGCAGCCGGTTCCGTGCGTATGCCCGGTCTTGACCCGTCTGCCTGCAAGCTCAGTAAAGCTGCGGCCATCATATAAAAGATCAATGGCCTCGGCTCCCTCATCATGACCTCCCTTGATGATGACATGCCGCGCTCCGAAATCCGCCAGACGCTTCGCTGCTTCCCTCTTGCTCTCTGCATTGCGAATCTCCATGCTTGTCAGCACTTCGGCCTCCGGGATATTCGGTGTCACGATCTCGGCCAGCGGGAACAGTTCCTCTCTCATCGCCTGCACAGCATCGTCCCGCAGCAGCGCAGCTCCGCCTTTGGCAATCATCACCGGATCTACAACCAGCCTGGTCCAGCCCTGTGCCTTCACTTCACCTGCAATCGCCCGGATAATTTCACTGCTGAATAGCATACCTGTCTTGAGCGCATCCGTGCCAATATCGCTGCCGATCGATCGAATTTGCTGGACAACTTCCTCCGGCTTAAGCGGATAGACCGCCTGAACGCCCGTCGTATTTTGAGCTGTGATTGCGGTCAAGGCAGACATGCCGTAGACGCCCAGTTCCTGAAAGGTCTTCAGGTCTGCCTGAATGCCGGCTCCGCCCCCACTGTCCGATCCGGCAATGGTCAGCGCGCGCGGCAATTTGTCATTTCCATGCCCGGTACTCATGTTTTGCCCCCTTCCTTTAACTCAGAATGAATAATAGCTTGCTGCTTTTCCGAAACGCTCCGGATTAAACGCTTCATTAAATGCCGGGTACTCTTTTCCCTCAATCATATCTGCTGCCAGCATTGCTGTAGCCGGACTTAGCAATATGCCGTTGCGGTAATGCCCCGCTGCCATGACGATCCTTCTTGCGGATGCCAGCTTTCCGATCAGCGGCAGCCCGTCCTGGGTAGCCGGGCGCAGTCCTGCCCAGCGATGAAACGGCTCCAAATGCTCCAAATGCGGGAACATCTGTTTATTCCACTTCTTGAGACGCTCAATTCCCCGTTCCGTTACGGAAGTATCATATCCGGCAACATCTTCGGAGGCCCCGCATACAACCGTCGAGTTTGCCTTGGCAACCAGATAGCCCTGCGGTCCGAATACCATATGTCTGACAGGCTGTTGGGCCTCCATCCGGTAAGCGCAGATTTGTCCCCGGATCGGATAGATAGGAATTCGTATGTCAAGCACCTCTGCCAGTTCTTGTGCCCATGCGCCTGAGCAGACCAGCAGCCGGTCTGAACGGAACGTCCGCCCGTCCGCTGCTTTTACGAGCACTTCCTGTTCAAATTCCATCAGCTCAAGCTGTTCCAATTCCTCGTGAATATCCACGCCCAGCCTGCGGCAGCCTTGCTCCAGCGCCTTCACAAAATCAGGGGCATACACATGGCTCTCCTCTGGCGTATACAGGCCGGCAAGCATTTGGCCCGAGAGCATGGGCTCCAGCTTTTGCAATTCGGCTCCCTCTACCAGACTGCCGGATGAACCGTACTCACGCTGCCAGAGCAGTCTCCCCTCAAGCACAAGCAAATCTGCCGCATGTCTGGCTACATACAAGCTGCCGGAAGCCGTATATTCGAAATCACATCCGGAAATTTCACGAACCGTCTGCTGCCAGGCCGGATACAGGCGCAAGCTTTCATGGCAGAGCCGGAAAAACTCATCCGGGCCCTCAACATTCTCCGAATATGGTGCGAGCATGCCCGCGGCAGCGCCAGATGCCTGCCCGCCGCACTGCCTGGTCTCCAATACCTTGACCTGATGGCCTCTTCTTTGCAGCTCAAAGGCGCAAGACAAGCCGATAATGCCTCCGCCCAGGACGATAATCGTTTCTGCCATTGCTGTCTCATCTCTTTTCATCAGTGGCGTTGCACATTATTTGACAATAAACTGCTCCAGGCCGCTGCTAGCGGTCGCATACTTCTTTTTAGTGATCCTGCCGGATAAATAAGACAACCGTCCAGCCTGGACAGCAAGCCTCATTGCATGGGCCATCATTACCGGGTCCTTCGCTTTTGCAACCGGAGTATTCATCAATACGCCGCTGACACCAAGCTCCATCGCCTGAGCGACATCACTGGCCGAGCCAAGCCCTGCATCTACAATAATTGGAACCTTCGCTTCCTCTACAATAAGCCCGATATGATACGGATTGAGAATGCCAAGTCCTGTACCGATCGGTGCGGCACCCGGCATAACGGCTGCTGCACCGGCTTCCTCCAGACGCTTGCAGAGAATCGGGTCATCCGAGGTATACGGCAGCACAGTGAATCCTTCCTTAACCAAAATTTCAGTCGCCTTGAGCGTTTCGATCGGGTCCGGCAGCAGTGTCCGCTCATTGGCGCTAATTTCGACCTTGACCCAGTCGCTTAAGCCTGATGCGCGGGCCAGCCGCGCGATCCGTACCGCTTCCTCCGCCGTGCGCGCACCGGAAGTATTCGGGAGAAATGTATAGCTGCCTTCCTCCAAATGCTGCAAAATCGAATCATCCTCGGTTGACTCCAGATTAATCCGACGAATTGCGAAGGTCAGCACCTCTGAACCGGAGGCTCGTATCGCTTCCTTCTGCACGAACGGATTCGGAAATAATCCCGTTCCGATAAAAATTCGGGATGACAATGTCTTGCCGCCGATTACCAGATTATCCTGACTCATGTCTGTCAGCCTCCCCCTACAAAATGAACGAGCTCAATCCGCATCCCTGGAGAAACTCGGGTCGATACCCACTGCCCGGATGTCAAAACCGTTCCGTCAGCCTCAGCAACGAGCGGCTTGCCCAGCAAGCCGAGCTCTCTGATCACGTCCTCAACCGTCTCGGCCTGCTCCATCACCTGCGTCTGTCCGTTAATGATCAGTTCCATATGCTTTAGTTCCCCTCTCCAATTTGCGGAGAAATGCCTCGCAAGTTTCTTTTACATGACTGCTGCCCACAATCTCGCTGACCGCACATATACGCGTTGCTCCCGCAGCAATGACTTCATCCACATTGTGCAGCTTGATTCCGCCTATCGCGACAAACGGAATCCGTATCTGCTCACTGACCTGGCGCACATAATTGACCGTTACAGGGTCGACCACATCCACCTTCGTTTTGGTAGGAAATACCGGGCCAACGCCAATATAATCCGCACCCTGTTCTTCAGCCTGCAATGCTTCCTCAATCGCATGGGTAGAGATGCCGATAATTTTGTTGCCGACGATTTTCCTCGCTTCCGCAAGAGACAAATCTCCCTGCCCCAAATGAACACCGTCCGCATCCGACTCCATGGCGATATCAATGTAATCATTGACGATAAAGGTAACATCATGCTTGCGCGTAAGCTCGCGCAGCGCCTTGGCCTTCGCCAGCACTTCATCACGGCTGCCCGTCTTGTCACGCAGTTGAATGATGTCCACACCGCCCAGAATAGCCTGCTCCATGACTTCAATCAGATCACGGCCCGGATGGAACTGCTCTCCGGTTATTGCATACAGCCGAAAATCCTTCATTGGCCCCACTCCTTCATTTAATGTCCGATATATCTGGCGTAAAGTGTCTTCGCTCTGACGATATCCTCCGTCCCCTGTACGAGCACGCGGCCATCCGGAAACATAACGAGCCGTTCTCCCTCAGGCAGCTCCACCCGCAGAAGGAATGGATTGAGCGTTACTTCCCTGGCAATGGGCTTCAGCCTCTCCTGCCATACAGGCAGATCCAGCTCTGCATTCCCTCTAATCTGTACGGTCTCCCTCCCGCACAGTGAAACGGCTGCTTCGCCTTCCTTCCACTCCAGCGCGGGATACTGCTTTAATTGACAGCAGGGACAGCCCGGCAACGGCTCTCCAAACTTCAATTCATAGAACCGGTTAAACCAAATGTCAAAAGTAACGAGACTGCTTCTACGATGATCCTCGGCGCCAACAAGCAGCTTCATGGCCTCGACCGCCTGGTAAGAGGCTACAATGTCGACGACGGGAGCAATGACCCCAATCGTATCGCAAGTCTCGCCGCCGGAATCTCCAGTCTGGATAAAACAGCGCAGGCATGGCGTACGTCCCGGAACAAATATGGCACTCATCCCCCGCGAACTTACCGCCCCGCCATACGTAAACGGGATGCCTGCCTTGTAGCACGCATCATTGAGCAAAAACCGGGTCTGGAAATTATCTGTGCCGTCGAGCACCAGGTCCATACCTTTCAGCAGGGCATCGATATTCCCGAGCGTCACATCGGCAACAATGGCTTCAAGGTTTACCATGGAGTTGACGCTGCGGAGTTTTTTCTCGGCGGCAATAACCTTGGGATACATGTTTATAACATCCTGTTCATCGTAAAGCATCTGCCGCTGAAGATTGCTCTTCTCGACATAGTCGCGGTCAACCATACGAATATGCCCAACCCCGGCCCGCACCATATGGTTTGCAAGCACCGTGCCTAATGCGCCCATGCCTACTATGAGTACGGAGCTGTTCATGAGCTTTCGCTGGCCCGCTTCGCCAATTGGAGGGAACAGCATCTGCCGGGAATAACGTTCTTTCATTTGCTCGCTGTCCATTTGCATCTCTTCCATAGAATGCCGCCTCCTTCCTGTTAAGTTGGCTGTATATTTTTCCTGTTGTGAACAGGCAGCGGCTTTAATAATTGGTTGCATCATTCATGAAAAACAATTAAAAAAACTTTTACAGATTTTTCGGTTCAAAGCAGACTGCAAAATGAAGGATTCCTCCGATTGCTGTTAAAGTCCGTTTTCTATAATTATAATTTGCAAGGTAAGAAAACGACCTTTAAAGGCAAACTCTTCGTTTCTCCAGAACCCTTCATTTCTCCGCCATTTTCCGAAAGTAAAACAAAAAACATAAAATTAATTCCATTTTTTTAACTGCACGAATTATTAATGTCATAAATTATTTAGGACGAAAAATTAAGTTTCAAACATTGAAACATGCAGGAGAACTAAACAGGGATGCAAAGAGGCAGCTCATTGAGGCCACCCCTCTGCTGTCGTACTATAAACCTTACATGCCTATCTAACAATTACAGCACTGTGGCAGCTACGACGATGTACATGCCTGGATATTCAAGCGCAGCTCCAGCGGTGTAAATGCTGGATTATTACTCTTTGCCTGCACACCCGCGGCCTGAGCCTACAGATTGCGGAACGCCTTTTCCACGTCCACATCGTTGCGAAGCTGGTCTTGCTTTTTCAACCAATCTACAACGGCCTGCCATGACTCTGCCGTTTGGCTGCCGAATTTTTCGGAGCCGGCATCCATCAGCGGCAACAGGGTTTCCAAGCTCTGTTTTTCAATTTCAGGATCAAGCGGGAAATCACTATTTTGCTTGTCCAGCAGTGTCTGCAGCGCCTCTTGCGGATGCTGCCTGGTATATTCCTGGCCTTTGGCAGCTGCTTCAAGGAACTTCTTGATAGCCGCGTTGTTGTTATTTACACCGTCTTCACTTGCTGTAAATACCAGCTCATAGTAATCCGGCACCCCGTATTTGGCAGGCTCAAATGCTAACAGCTTGATGCCTTCTTTTTCCAGAAGCAGCTTCTCATGATTGACATAGCCGCCAATGATGGCATCGACACGCTTGGTCGTCATCGCCGGGATCAGATCCCATCCGATATCAGTAAAGTTCAGCTTGGATGCATTCCCGCCATCACCTTCCACCATCGTCTTCACTATCGATTCATCGAGCGGTACGGACGGATAGCCAATAGACTTGCCCTCCAAGTCCTTCGGAGTTTTCACACCGGAGGATTCCAATACAAACAACTGGTTGAGCGGATGGCGTACAATTGAGCCCACTGATACAATCGGAATGTTCTCGGAGCGTGAAATAGCCACTTGCATTTGGTAGCTGATGGCAAGATCTGCTTTGCCGGTAGCCACAAGCTTAAGCGCATCATTGGTATCCGCAGGCGTTTGAAGCTTGACCTTGAGTCCTGCTTCCTTGAAGTAACCCTGTTCTTCAGCTGCGAACAAGAAGGAATGTACTGCGTTCGGATACCAGTCCAGCAACACGGTAAGCTCTGTTTCTTCCTGCTTCGCCGAGTCCGGCTCCGTTGCACCTCCGGTACCCGTTTGTGTTTCTGACTTGCCGCAGCCTGCCATCATGCCCACCACCAGCACCAGTGACAGTACCAGTCCGGCACGTTTTATCCAAGATTGAAATTTCATCGTATGTCTCCCCCTCTTCTATTTACAAGACAGCATAATTGCTGAATTCACTCAAATGACTCTTATTTTAGGCAGCGACCCTTATTACCCTGTTTACCCTGTAAGACTCCCTGAGCAAAACCTGTCTCACGTTACCTATTTGTCTGCTTCATCACTTGGAGCACGCTTGGCAAGCACCCTGCTTTCCAGCCAGCGGACTGTCAGGAACAGTATAATTCCCATAATTGAAAGCAGCAGCACACCGGAAAATACCGCCTCGCCCCGCAGCATGTTGGAAGCACGCTTCGTATAGACGCCAAGGCCGGATTCACCGCCAAGCCATTCGCCTAGCGCTGCCCCGCCTACACTTATTGTCGCTGCCAGCTTGAGCCCGGTGAAAAAGCCGGGCAGTGCGGACGGAAGCTTCCATTTCAGGAACAAGTCCCGTTTGCTCGCTCCCATCGTTTTCATAAGTTCGCCGATCCCCGGGTCGGCCGTACGGAACCCGTCCGATGTATTCACAGCAATCGGGAAAAAAGTAAAAAGAATGACAACCGATATTTTGCTCCAGATCCCATACCCGAACCACATCACCATAATTGGAGATAACGCGATAATCGGAATCGTCTGTGAAGCCATAATCAACGGATACAGTGTTCGTTTGGCAAGGCTGAACCGTTCCATCCATATAGCGACCGAAACTCCGACTGCTACAGACAGCGCCAGCCCGAGCAGCGCTTCACCCAAAGTAAGAACAAAGTGGCGTCCCAGCAGCGTCCGGTTTTCCCATAACGATATAAATACATCCGACAAGCGTGGAAGGATAAAATGCGGTACCTCAAATACGGTTGTAGCAAGCTCCCACAAGGCTGCCAGCAGCAGGATGAATATAGTTACAGGCAGCACTGTCTTGATCTGCTTCTTCATTAAACAATGCCTCCCCGTGTAGCGGGTGTGCGCCCCAACTGCTCCAGAACTTGCCTTTTCAGCTGAATAAAGGAGGGCTCCAGCACCGCGCTGTAATCACGGGGCCGAGGCAATGCGACCTCGAATTCCAGTAAAGATGAAATCGGGGACGACGATGCCACCAATACTCGATCGGATAGGAGCAGCGCCTCATCCACATCATGGGTGATAAAAAGAACCGTCTTGCGGTGCTGCTCCCATATTTGCAGCAACCATTCCTGCATCCCCGCACGTGTCATTGCATCCAGAGCGCTAAATGGCTCATCCAGCAGCAACGGATCACCGCCGCTAAGCAGTGAGCGGAGAAAGGATACGCGCTGCCGCATGCCGCCGGACAGCTCATGCGGCATCTTCTCTTCCGTCCCTTCCAATCCAAAGGAGGGCAGCAACTCGCGCACCTGCCTGCGCGCCTCCTGCCTGGATACACCCGACAACTCCAGGCCAAGCGCGGCATTATCAAGTACGCTTCTCCACGGCATCAGGCAATCCCGCTGCGGCATATACCCGATCCGGCTCTTCTTCCTTGGAGCCTTCGACTCGGACAGCCCGCCTAATACAATTTCACCCGCCGCCGGCTTTACCAGTCCGGCCAGCAGTCGGAACAATGTCGTCTTCCCTGCCCCGCTCGGGGCCAGCAACGCGACGAATTCTCCCGCCCGGATGCTGAAGTCCAGCTTTTCAAATAATACGGGCCCTTCCGGGAAGGAATAACTCAAGCCCCGAACTGAAAGTGCCGGCGTCGCTTTATTTGTTCGAATTTCGTTCAAAGCGGCCACGTCTCCTGACGATATGCCATATCCCAGAACAAATATTCAAACTTGGACGTAATAACAAAATGCTCCTCCAGCTTGGCAAGCTCACGCTCCGGCAGCCCCTCCGCCAATCGGTCCATCAGTGCAACTGTCCAATCCGTCAACTGTCCGAATTCCTCTGAGCTGTACATCAGAATCCATTCCTTATACAAAGGATGATCCAGACTGCCCGGATAGCGGGCAAACGCGGACCCTATTTCCCGGTAGCTCCACATGCAAGGCAGAAGCGCTGCAACGACCTCTGCCAGCGATCCGCTTGCTGCGGTATCCAACATATATTTGGTGTAGGCTACTGTAGTCGGAGCAGCGGTCGTCGCCTCCAGCTCTTCACGAGAAATACCAAAGCGCTCCGCATACTCACGATGCAGCCCCATCTCTACATTCAGTGTGGAATGCAGCAGCTCCGCAAACTTCGATATCGTCTCCAAATCGCGCGCCTTCAGGCTGCCATAGGCAAACATTTTGGCGTAGTCGATCAGATAGACGTAATCCTGTTTCATATAATAGACAAAGCATTCCTGATCCAGCGTTCCGTCCCGCAACCCGGTCAAAAACGGATGCGCATGACACTTTCCCCATACATCAGCTACCGAACGGTATAATCTCTCACTAAAACGTTCCATGATGAGCAGTTCCACCCTTCTTTTTTCATACTCTCTCTATATTTGTGCCGACTGAATTACCGCATGCATCTGCTTTCCTGCTTTTGACGGTTTCGGACGATTGCACCAGTCCGCAATAAATCCGATCATGACCTTCGTATAATTGACAAGTTCCTGCATATCCAGACTCTCATCCACCGCATGCGCCTTATCCAGTTCCCCTGGTCCATAGAGGACGGTTGGTATCCCGGCTCTTCCCAGCCAACCCGCGTCTGTCACCGTAGGGCTCATGCCCGTCCGGGGCGCTTCACCCAGCAATCCGGCATGCGCAGCCGACAGTGCCTTGACTCCTTCATGCTCGGTATCCAGCTCCAGGGAAGGAAATATCTCACCCCGCTCCTCCAGCATCGAACGTCCGCCCCAGCGGAATGAGGGCGGGTTATCACGCAGCCAAGGATCTGCCGCTGCCGCCCTGAGCAGGTGCTCCTCAATCTCGGCTGTCACAGCTTCAAAATCCTCATCCGGATAAAAATGAACCGTAATCCACAGGGAGCAGCGGTCCGCAATAAATGCCGCATGCCGCCCGCCTTCAATAACTGCCGGGTTAATCGTGCTCATGCCTGGCGGAAATCCCGGGTACGACTTCGTCACGGCCCAATGACGCTCAAGCTCCTGCAGCGCCGCAATCAGCTTTGCCATTTTCTCAATGGCACTAGCTCCATGAAGTCCGCCTCCGGCATGAATCATTCTGTGCCGCACGCCGTCATGGTGAGTGACCGGGCTTTGTATCGTCACCCAACCGGTAATGACACCGCCCTGTCCTTGAATTTGCATCGCACTTGTATCTGCAACAACGGCGAAGTCGGCATCGCATCCCCGTTCCGTGCATGACAGAGTGCCTGCTTCGCCCGCTTCCTCGCCGATAACTGATTGGAACAGCACATCCCCTTTAAGCTCCGCACCGGCCTCTTCCAGCAATTGCAGCGCGAACAGGAGTGCAGCCACACCGCCTTTCATATCTGCGGTTCCGCGTCCATACAGCCGTCCATCCTGCACCTTTAGCTTGAACGGATCAGACTTCCATTCCCGGTCATCGCCGACTTCCGCTACATCCATATGACCATTCAACAGCAAACTGCAATACTCTCCGCCTGCTATGCCCTTTTTGATTGCCGTAACATTCGGATCACCAGGGAAAACCTCCCACAGCTCGGCCTCAAATCCGCACCCTTCAAGGTGCTTCTTCACAAATTGCTGTGCAGCCATCGTATTGCGGGCTGGAGGGCTGACTGTCGGAAATGCGACCAGTTCCGACAGCAAGCTAACTAGCTCATCTGTTCTTGCCTCTGCCTGGCGCTGGAGTTGCGCGATTTTCTCATCCATCATGGTGCTGTTTTTCCTCCTTGAAAACCGGCGCCTTGCTAAGCGTAAACGGCTCCGCCGCGCATCGGCAGCGAAGCTCACGTTTCGCAGTGAAATCCGGTATTTGAGCTGGCGGGTTATTCGCCTGCAGTTCGGATTCCAATAAAAAAAACCATTCGAGAATAGACGAATGGTTTCAATTCGATACGTTCTCTACGCCAGCATTACCTGGTTCAGATTAACGGTCAGAAACATAAGGTTTCTATCTCAGCCAGACTTCATCCAGCACCCGTACTCCATATGAAGTTAGTTCTACTATAGCGTAATTTGCTCTGTTTTGGCAATACGGCGGTCCCTTATTTATCCTTCATTCAAGAAATCCGGGAACAAACAGCGATCGGAAGAACCTTTCACATGGCGGCCCTACTCGTAAATCATACGTTCAACTAATAATTTAGAAACAACCGGTTCAGCATGGCAAAGTTAGTACAATAAGCCTCGTTTAGACAACATCGCTGCCGGTCTCCAGCCTACTGTAAATAACTTCTCTCGCTTCATTCAAATCCTTGCAAATAAAATTTGGCCGATTCGACTCCGGGCATTGCTTATTCAGCCGGTTCAGCCAAATGGTTTGTATGCCGAGCGCCCCTGCGCCTTCAATATCGCTGCGAAGCGAATCACCAATATGAATCGCTTCCTCTGGTGCAAGTCCATATTTCTCTAGTGCAGTCTCAAACAGCTCCGGTCTTGGCTTATAAGCACGTACATCCTCGCTTGTCATGACGCCAGTGAATTTCAGATCATGAAATGTCATGGCAGCCTTAATATCAGATGTGTCAATATTGGATAAAATGTACATCGGCAGATACTCAAACTCCCGCAAAAACGGGAGCGTGTCCTCATAAATTCCGGGCTTCATCCAATGTTGAAATTGCGGCTGCACAATTTCATCTGCATTACAGTCGGACTTAAAATGTGCAATCGTTGCCCGCAAAGCCTCGAGCTCAAGCTCACGCTGCGGTTTGAAATCCGTACCGTAGCTGCTGCTGAATCTCTCAAAGAACTGCTGCCACCAGTGGTCCCCGATTACCTTTACCGGAACGGGCTGTGGGGAATGAAAACTGATTTTTTCGCAAATGCCTGGAATAATCTCGTCATCCTCATGAACCAAAGTTCCGTAAAAATCGAGAAAAATGGCTTTTAGATGCAATGCTGCCTGCCCCCTTTCTGAATTAAAGCACATCCAGCAGCTCGTTCAATTGGCGAATCGTCTTCAGCGGTTCAGCTTTAACGCCCTCGCGCCATGGTTGATTCACCTGTATCCAGACGGTCCTCATACCTGCTGCCGCTGCGCCTTCAATGTCATTTACAGGGTGGTCGCCGACAAAAATACATTGCTCCGGTTTGACATTCAGCCGGTTCACTGCCATTTCAAATATTTTAGGGTCCGGCTTTTTGATTCCTGCCTCTTCCGATACAATGATCGTGTCAAAATGGCTTCGCAGCTCCAACTGATCAATTTTGCCATATTGAATTAATGTTTGTCCGTTCGTAATCATACCGGTTTTGTATTTCGATCTTAAATGGCCCAGCACCTCAACTGCCTGCTCCATCAGGACCGCGCTTTTTACATACTCCGATTTATAAAACTCCATCAGCTCTTGCAATTCAGGCTTTTGCTCCCACGGGAGCTCATCCAACAACTGGGAAAACAATACACGCTTGTCCGTATAGCCGTCCTGATCCAGATCAATAATCCGGTTTGCCAGTTCCTCCGTTTCGTTTAGATGCGGCAGATGAGTCGCCAGAAATGCATTTGTAAATCTCCGGAATGTAATGCTTCGGTCCAGTAAAGTATTGTCCAAATCAAAAATGACAGCTTGAATATCCTGCATTGTTTTTTCCCCCTTATCTATCTCTCTTGAATCTTCTATACCAGGAATGAATTCTATACTTATACAAGAAATTCCTTCATTTTAAATAGATCAGACGATATACAATGAAGCTCCATTCAGAAAATGAAGCCTGCAACTATGCTATAATAAAGCTGGCACTGCTCAGGCAACCAACTGCGCAAAGGAGGCAAAATAATGAAGCCGGAGTATACATCCAAAACGCCTAAGACCATTCTGACCAAAGGAAACGGATTTCTATCCGGTTACAGCTACTCGCTGAATCCGTATGCCGGCTGCTCCTTTGCCTGTTCTTATTGTTATGTCCGCCAAATGCCGATCGCTGTTTTTCGCGGTGCGGATTGGGGAGCCTGGGTGGATATTAAGAAAGATGCGGCTCCCCTGCTCCAAAAAGAATTAAAGCGTGCCAAGGCTAAGGGGCCAGTGACGATCTTTATGTCATCCAGCACAGACCCGTATCAGCCTGTCGAGCACAAAGAGAGGATCACCCGCTCATTGCTGGAGACAATGGCAGATGATCCCCCAGATTTTCTGTTCCTGCAAACCCGCAGCCCGCTCGTCCGCAGGGATATTGATGTTTTGCAGCACCTTGGCAGCAAAGTCCGTGTAAGCATGACCATTGAGACCGATCTGGATCATATCCGCAAGCATTTTTCTCCGTATGCGCCGCCAATTGCGGCCAGACTCAAGACCCTTGAGCTGCTGCGCGATGCCCAGGTTCCGGCTCAGGCTACGATTGCCCCTGTCCTGCCAAGCAGCGAGCAATTTCCCCATATCCTCAAGCCGCTGGTGAATCGGGTATGCGTCGATGATTTCTTTATGGGCGACGGCAGCGGAGGCAAGCGAACCAGGCGTCTTGGCATTCAGGCCTTGTATACGGAAATCGGAATGGAGGAATGGTATCACCCCTCCGCCTGGCGCAAGGTCTATGACCGGATGAGACAGGTGTTCCCGGAGGAACAGCTTGGTGTGAATCTGGAGGGGTTTTCGCCTTAACCTACATCCGCCCGCTTAAAATAAATCGCCGAAACAGCAAATCCGAGCAGTGATACGGCAATGATAGAAATATAAGAATAATAGGCCGGATACTGGCTCACAAAGCTGCCTGTGGCAATCACATGTGGAATTGACCACGGAAACAATACCCGGTATTCCGAATTAGCGAGCGCGACATTGCCCATTGTAATTGCTGCTGTAAATATAATCGTTGGCACATAATTTTTGAATAGCAAGGTCACGAACATCGTTGGTGTCGTCATTAGAAAGAGCAGCGCACCACCAATAAGAAACTGCTGAATAGAATCCGTCACCACGCCAATACTTAAACCCTCGTAACCGGCTAAAAGCCCCAGCAGCAACACAAGTGACCAAGAGAACAGTGTAAGCATCAGCATCCACAGGAAGAGAAGCAGCAGTTTGCTGACCATAAGCCGGATACGCGGAACCGGAATGGTGAGCAGGTTTTTCAAAGTATCCTCCGCATACTCCCGATGAAACAGATAAGCTGTAATGACGCCGTACAGCAGAGTTCCGATCAGCAGTACCACATAAAGATTTGTCTCGGTAAAGGCATCCGCAAACTGCACAGGCTCGTCCGGCACCTTCGCCTTTCTGTCCAAATACCCGATAAAGATCATCAACGGGGCGGCAGCGGCACCGATAATACTAACCAGAAACATTTTGGCACGCTTGAGCTTCAACAGCTCCGTATACAGCAAATCAACCAATTGTCCCGCCTCCGATCAGCCTTACAAAATAATCCTCCAGTGTCTCTCCGCTAATCGCCATTTTCGTAACCTCCAGCCCCTCCTGGACAAATACTCGGTTTAAGTTCCCTTGCTGTCCAAGATGAGAATAGATACGAAGGCTCCCGTCGCCTCTCACTTCATAATCGGCAATGCCGAATTGCTGTTCCAGCAAAAGGGCGGCTTTGTTTTCATTGGAGACCTGAAACTCCATATAGGTCCGGTTTCTCTTCATCAGCTCTGCTAAAGATATCTCTTCCAATAGCCGGCCCTGATGTAAGATCCCCACCTGATCAGCCAACTGCTCCACCTCGGATAAAATATGACTGGAAATGAGGATGGTCATCTTCCGTTCATCAGCCAAAGACCGGATCAACCTGCGAATTTCCTTGATTCCGACAGGATCAAGTCCGTTGGTCGGCTCATCCAGTATAAGCAGCTCAGGATGATGCAGAATCGCCCTGGCAATACCGAGACGCTGCTTCATGCCAAGCGAATAATTGCCGACAAGCTTTTTTGTTTCCTGATGCAGTCCCACAATTTCCAAAGCCTCTGACAAAGCACTCGCCTTGTGAACACCCATTAGTCTGGCATTGATCATCAAATTTTCACGGGCAGTCAAATTTTCATAAAATCCCGAAAACTCCACAATCGAGCCGATCCGCTTAAGCAGCTCCTTCTGCTTGCCGCGCAGGGAATCTCCGAACAGCTCAATGTCTCCCGAGGTTGGCTTGATAAGGCCAAGCAGCATGCGGATTGTTGTCGTTTTGCCAGCACCGTTCTGTCCCAGAAAACCGTAAATTTGCCCAAGTCCTACATTCAAATCAAGGCTGTCCACCGCTTTGTAATCCCCATAGCTTTTCGTTAGACCGGTCGTCTTAATTACTGTACTCATGCACTACTCCTTCTGTTAAAAATTTGCAGGGTGTGATCAGGGATAGCGCACCACTTCCACTCATTGACCCTGCAACATTAACAATAAGCAAAGAAATTTAATTGATGCTTAACGAGTTTTTAACTGTTTCTTAACTCAGCAGCAGGAAGTGAGAGTGTGAAAACAGTCAATCTTCCGGGGTCACTTGCGACTGTCAAATGTCCGCCGTTCTTATCTGCCAGCCCTTTAGCAATCGCAAGCCCAAGACCACTTCCCCCATTCCACTGTTTGCGCGAGCCGTCCGAACGATACATTCTGTCGAATATATGCTCCAGGTCAGCACTAGAAATGCCCGTCCCACAGTCCCATATCTCCACATTCCAGCTCCCCCCGCTGCTGCTCATCCGAATGCCCAGTACGCCGCCTGAACTCCCATGCTGAATAGCATTCTGAATCAGATTGGCGAGTATCCGCTGCGTGCTGATACTGTCTGCGTCAACATAGCAAGGGGCATCGGGAATTTCAGCGTCCAGCTTCATTCCATACTGAGCCAGCTTTGCCATGAACAGAATAACAGCTTCTCTGGTTATTTCCGCCAAATCAAGCCGTTCTGTTGTAATGGGCATTTCGTCGGCATCGAGCTTGGCAAGCTGAAAGATATTATCAATTAGTGCCTTCAGTACAGCAGATTTTTCAGCTACAATCTCCACATACTGCTGGTGCCTGTCCCTTGTTCCACCGAGGTCATCCTTGATCGCATCCACATAGCCGATAATTGAAGTAAGCGGTGTGCGGATATCATGCGAGATATTCGCAAGCAAGCTTTTACGCGCCGCTTCGGACCTTACAGTACGAACCTGAAGCTTGCTCAATTGTTCGATGAGTTCATTAATCTTGAAAATAACATCATTTAACAGCCGATCCTCCTTGGCCAGAATCCGGGTATTCACGTTCCCTTGGACCGCACGTATCAGAGCCGTGCAAATTTCCTTCATTTTGCTTCTATATCTCAACTGCTGTCCAAGCAGCGCCAGCCCAATACCAATAGCGGCTGCCAGTAAAAGATGCTGTCCCGGAAAACCTGCCCCTGACGGCTGGAGCAGCGAGGCCATAATAGTACCCGTCAATAAAAGTATCTGAAAGAAAATAAGCATAATTATGCGGTCACGAATCATCGCGCTCACCCGCAAATCTGTATCCGATGCCCCAAACGGTCTGAATCAGCGCAGGTTCGGATGGATCATGTTCGATTTTTTTACGCAGCTTTCGGATATGTACCATAACCGTGTTGTCATCCTCCAAATAATCACTGTTCCAAACCTGTCTGAACAGCTGAATTTTCGTAAACACCTGCATCGGGTGGGAGGCCATAAATCGTAACAGTTCGAATTCCTTTGCCGTCAAGGTAATTGCTTTTCCATCCCGAACGACATGATGACGCTTCCTGTCAATAAGCAAGCCCTTGAAGCAAAGCAGCTCCTCCTCCGCTGTCGAGGCATCACTGCCCAGCACATAAAATCGTCTCATATGCGCCTTAACCCGGGCAATCAGCTCATGAATACTGAACGGCTTCGTGATGTAATCATCCGCCCCGATTCCCAGTCCCAGTACTTTATCAATATCCTGATCTTTGGCCGTCAGCATCAAAATCGGAATATTCGTTGTAATCCGCAGCCTGCGGCATACTTCAATCCCGTCTGCGCCAGGCATCATCAAATCAAGCAGCACCAAATTGTATTTACCCTGCCCGAACATGCGCAGCGCTTCATTCCCGTCTGCCGCTGTATCCACTTGGAACCGTTCGCGCTCCAGATACGTTTTAAGCAACTCTCTGATTTCCCGGTCATCATCAGCAACGAGCACCTTCATTGCTTCCACACCCACTGGCTTCATCTCTCTTTCTTCTAAATCATATTCCATTCAAACCCTATCGGCTCTATATTAAAATGAAGTGACGGACATTTTCATACTTGCAGGCAGCCTAAGGTAAAGTGAATCGTAATTCAGTTCTCCTGTCTCCTATTAATTTAAAACAGTTAACTTGCGCTTATATAGCATAGTCCATGAAATGCAGTCCGATCAACTTTACTTACAACGAATACATCGAGCAAAAAGGTTCCTGATCCCCTCTAGCATGCTTTCAACAAAAAGCCAACCTCAAAATAGGCCTGCCAGTAAAAGCTGGCTGTTCTGATTATACAAAAAAAGCCCCAGATCACCTCTGGGGCTCTAGAGCTTTGGTGTATTCCAAGCGTTAGCTCGCCGTTTTCACCATTCCGGCAGGCTTTATTTTCATGGACATCAGGGCAGCAATAAGGCAAATGAAGCCTGCCACAACAAAAGCAATGCTATATGTGCCCAGCCATTCTCTCACAGCACCGGCTCCAAATGCAGCGAGTGAAGCGCCCAACTGATGGGCGACCACGATCCAGCCAAAAATCATGCCGGACTTTTCCTTGCCGAATTCCTGTGCGGCCAGTTTGACCGTTGGCGGAACGGTAGCAATCCAGTCCAGCCCATAAAATACCGAGAAAATGATTAATGATGTCGGGCTGCCATCGAGCGCGTATGGCAGGAACAGCAGGGACAAACCGCGCAGCCCGTAATACCAGAACAGCAGCCAGCGGCTGTCGAACCGGTCGGACAGCCAGCCGGAGAGCGTTGTTCCGATCAGGTCAAATATCCCCATGAGTGCAAGCAATCCGGCGGCTGACACCTCAGGGATGCCGTGATCTCCACAAGCGGCAATCAGATGTGTCCCGATCAGCCCGTTGGTTGAAAATCCACAGAAGAAGAATGTCCCTCCAAGCAGCCAGAATGTTTTATTGCCAAGCGCTGAACCAAGCATGCGGATCGGTGTCATAAAAACATTCCCTTGAAAAGGCACCGGCTTGACAACCTCTTCCGTTCCATAAGGCGCCGCTCCGATATCATAAGGATGGCTCCGCATCCAGATCAGCACAACAAACAGCATAATCAGCACCGCACCGGCAGCCGTGAAAACGGCATATTGCCAGCCCGCCGAAACTGTAATTTGTGCCAGAAGCGGCAGGAACAGCAGTTGTCCGGTAGCGGCGCTCGCAGTTAATAGTCCGACTACAACCCCTCTGCGATGGACGAACCATTGGTTCGTGACGGTAACTCCAAGCACGTTAGCCATCATCCCGGTCGCCAACCCCGATACAACTCCCCATAGTATCTGGTACTGCCATAGCTCAGTCATGAGCGGCGTAACCAGCAGACTAAGTGCCAATACGCCCAAGGAGATGACCATCATCCTGCGGATTCCGAATTTGGCCAGCAGCGCCGCGGAGAATGGACCAACCAGACCATATAGCAAAATGCCAAACGATATGACACCCGATATACTGCTGCGGTTCCAGCCAAATTCCTTCTCAAACGGAAGCATCAAAATACTCGGCATCGAACGGATGCCCGCGGAAATTAATAAGGTAATAAAAGTAATCAATACTACGATCCATCCGTAATAAAACTTCGATGTTTTGACCTTGGCTACACCATTCATAAATGAATCACTCCACGTTTAGTTGTACAAACAACAGTAATATAAAATTTTATTGCTCCAGCTTTGCGCTCATTATTACCAGTTGACTGGACAGTTCTTCAGCCGCTTCCTTGCCCAGCAGATCTGAATAGCGCTGATGCAGCCTTTTGGATGCTTGAACAAATGAATCACCCAGCCCGAGTCCCTTTTCAGTCGGGTATACTTCTACAGTTTTTCCTTGCACCTTGCGTTCTACCAAATTTTTCGCTTCTAATTTATCCACAAAGCGCGTCAGTGTGGAAGGGGTCACGCAGAGCTTGTCGGCCAATTCTTTCTGTGTAATGCCTGGAGTCCCGTTGACCAGCCGGATCAAATAGCCGTACATCGGTGTAAATCCTGTTGAAGCAAACTCCTCTTCCGCCATTTTCGTAATGGCTCTGCTCAGCCGGTTAGCCGTGAAAAAAAGGCAGGTCTGAAGAAAGCTGTCATCCATACGTCATTCTCCTTTTTCCTTTGTATGTACAACAAATATACTTGAAGATATCGCCTCTGTCAATGCCCTGAATTTCAGCAAAAAGCATCATATAAATTTACCCCATATTTTAGATAATTGTATCCCTATCCATCTATTTACAGTTATTTAATAACTAAAGTAAAATTTTCATATACACCTGAGAATATATACACAAGTTTGCAAAAAAAATTATTTTCAAGGGGGATGTTAGCATGAAAAAAGCATCATTAATTCTCTTAAGCGTGCTGTTCGTATTCTCGATGTTTCTGGCTGCATGCGGGAACAAGCCGGAAGTCAAGAACAACACTCCAGGAAACCAGGTTCCCAAGGAAACGGATGTCAAAGAGGACCCGCCAAAGAAAGATGTCTCGCTTCGCGTATTCTCAACCTTCGGCGGTACCGACGCTGCCCGCGAATCTTTCCAAGGCGCTCTGGATGAGTTTACAGCCAGCAATCCGCATGTGAAAATCAACAATGATACGATGTCCGCCAATGATGACGGTTTCAGAACCAAGGTTAATACGGACATGAACACCGGCAATGAGCCTGACCTGTTGTTCTACTTTGTCGGTACTGACGCTCAAGGCTTTGTCGATGCAGGCAAAGTTGTCCCCCTGGATGATCTCCTTAATGAAGATGCCAACTGGAAGAATGGTTTCTCTCCAAGCGCGCTTGAAAACGTAAGACAAAAAGACGGCAAAATTTATGCAGCCCCATTGACAGGATTCTACGAGGGACTGTTCGTTAACAAAAAGCTGTTCAATGACAATAACCTCGAGCTTCCAACAAACTGGGATAACCTGAAAAAAGCCGTTGAGACTTTTGCTGCCAAAGGTATTATTCCACTATCTGTTCCATTTGATCAATCGCACTACGTTATTGAGCATTTTATCCTGACAGCTGCCGGTCCTGAGGGCCAGGCAAAAGGCCTTGCAGACGGAATTGACCCGAACTGGGAAAAAGGCTTTGCTGCCATGAAGGAGCTTTATGATTTGGGCGCATTCCCTAAAGATGCTGCAACGATCGATCTCGGAATGGCATCTAACTACTATGGCGAAGGCAAAGCAGCAATGATTCTGGAAGGCTCCTGGGCTTTCGGCGGCTTTACCAGCCAAGAAGTCAAAGACAATACGACTGTAATTCCATTCCCTGTCGTTCCAGGCGGAGCTGGCGGCGGAAACGACGTCATCGGCGGCTTCGGTACCGGGTTCTACCTGTCCAAAGCAACCTATGACAATGCAGACAAGAAAGAGGCAGCAATTGCTCTGCTCAAGCATATGACTTCACCTGATATTATCCAGAAAATCGCGACAGCAAACGGTGGTACTCCTGCGGCTAACGTAGAAATTACCGGCCTGCCTCAAGCGCAAGTAGACGGATTCGCAATGGCTGCCAATTCCGCTTCCATTACAACTCCGGTAGACAGCAAAGTTTCTCAGGAGACCTTCTCCACGCTGCGTGCTGGCGTTCAACAAGTTGTAACGGGCAAGAAAACACCAGCAGAAGTGATTCAAGAAGCTAAAAAGATCGAGGACGAAAACAAGTAATTCTTCGTCAACTGTCCGATCTCAAAGCCATGTTGATTACGCCGCCCCTCAATTCCAAGGCGGCGTAATCTTTTAAGGCCAGCCCCAAAATATGAACGTTAAAGGTGATAAAGATGAAGGGCGATCGAAAGTATATTATTTTATTCCTGCTCCCTACTGTCTTCCTGATGTCGGTCTTTCTCTACTATCCGTTTTTCAAAAGCTTGTACTTGAGCTTCTTCCGTACGAAGGGATTTTTCGATAAAAGATTCGTCGGCTGGGATAACTATGAGCGGCTGTTTACAGACAAACTGATCGGTGAAGCCACACTGCATACTCTGGAAATTATGCTCTATGTAATTGTGTTCCAGGTGGGTATTGCCCTTGTTTTAGCGGTAATGCTGGATAACATCTCGAAGCTTCAGAGCTTTTACCGCACCGTGTTCTTCTTCCCGGTCGTCATTTCCGGGACGGCGATTTCCCTGCTGTTCGTACTGTTTTACAACTACAATTTTGGCTTGCTCAACACCATTATAACGAACCTTGGCTTTGAGCGGGTACTGTGGCTCAGCGAGACGAATTCCTT
Source organism: Paenibacillus pinihumi DSM 23905 = JCM 16419 (assembly GCF_000422505.1). Taxonomy (GTDB): domain Bacteria; phylum Bacillota; class Bacilli; order Paenibacillales; family Paenibacillaceae; genus Paenibacillus_D; species Paenibacillus_D pinihumi. The sequence goes on from NZ_AULX01000020.1 coordinate 108,600, forward strand.
GAAGGCCGTTGCTATCCCAACCGTTTGGCATTATGTAGGGTTCTATCTGGTACTGTTCCTGACGGCCATGTCCAAAATTCCATCGGATTATTACGAAGCTGCCAAGCTTGAGGGAATCTCCGGCATCCAGAAAACATTCAAACTGACTCTGCCGCTGATTTTAAGTGATATTAAAGTCGTCATTACACTTGCCATTACCGGAACGATGAAAGTATTCGAATTCGTGTGGGTCATCTCCCGCGGACAGAACGGAACAGAGGTACTGGGCACGTATATGTATAAAAAAGCGATTGTCGATCAAAACTTCGGTTACGGCTCCACAGTTGCGATTTACATGGTGGTCTTCGGTGTTTTGCTCGCTTTGCTGGCCAACCGTTTGTTGAAAAGTGAAGAAATCACCTACTAAGCTGCTGTTAGGAGTGTACGTTTATGCAACCAATCATTAGTAGTAAAACGCCAATTCGGCGCCGGAAGCCGGTCAAGTTTCGTCTGGGCAGCGCCCTGATATATATGATTCTGACCGCCTGGTCGCTGACAACCATCTACCCGCTGTTCTGGATTGTGAACAACTCCTTCAAGGTATCCAAGGATGTCATGAACAAATCGTTTGCTCTGGCACTGGACCCTGTCTTCATCAACTATACAACGGCCTTTGACCGAATCAACATTGGAAGAAGCTATATGAACAGCCTGATTATGTCGGGCTCCACGGTTATTCTGGTTCTGATTTTGGCCGGTTTTGCCGGATACGCACTGTCCAGATTTAATTTCAAAGGAAGAAGGCTGATCTATTCAATTCTCTATGCTACACTGCTTATCCCTGCCTTTGCCACGGTTGTGCCGGTATATGAAATTCTGATCAAAACAAGCCTCGTCAATACATACGGGGGATTAATCTTTCCTCAGACCGCGGGCAATCTGACCTTTGCAATTCTCGTCATTGCAGGGTACATGGCTACTATTGCCAAAGAGCTGGAAGAAGCCGCATTTATAGACGGTTGCAACCGGTGGCAGATGCTGATTAAGATCTTTTTCCCGGTGTCCCGTCCAGTCTTTGCTTCCGTCAGTATTTTCGTGTTCCTCTGGTCTTACAATGACCTGTTCTCGGCTTTGATTTTCGTCAATAAAGAAAGCGTCCGGCCGATCGTGGCCCTGCTCAGCGAGATCAGCTCCCAGTACGGAACAGACTTCGGCTTGATGGCAACCGCAGTCGCGCTCACTGTCATTCCGGTGCTGATTGTGTATTTATTCATCTCTAAATTTATCCAAAAGGGCTTGACGGAAGGTGCTGTCAAGGGCTGATTATGGGAACATAAAAAAACAGGCAAGTCAAACGAAGGCGACATTACCGCCTCGTATGACTTGCCTGTTTTCTGCTGTTTTTGTCCCAAATATTGCAACTCCGGATCATCAAGAAAGCACCGGACAAAGGCCGCCCGGCGCTATCTTGATTTCATTAAATTCCGGCTCTGCTATTAAAGCCCTGCCCATACATCCTTGGCGTAATGTCCATCCTCCTGCAACTGATCCAGCCAGCGGAACGCTTCATCCTCCGTTTTACCGTGAATTTCCCGGTAGGCTTCGCGCAGCGTGGCTTCTACATCAGGGGCCATTTTACTGCCGTCTCCACAAATGTACAGCTTGGCACCCCGGTCCAGCAAACCGATCATCTCCGCGCTATGATCCTTCATGATATGCTGAACATAGCATTTGGCTTGCCCGTCAATCCGCGAGAATGCGGTATGCAGCGTTACAAGTCCGTCCCGCTCGTACTGCTCCAGCTCACCCTGATACAGATAATCCTCCTCCGGGTTGCGGCAGCCAAAATACAGATGGGCTTCCCCAAGTATTTTCCCTTCCTGCTTCTGCATGCTGCGCGCCTGAAGGAAGCCGCGGAACGGCGCAACACCCGTGCCCGGCCCAACCATAATAATTGGCGTCTCCGTATTTTCCGGCAATTGGAACCCGGATTCCGGGGTACGGACGAACAGCACGATCGCATCGCCAGCGCGCCGCTCTGCAAGATAATTCGAGGCCACACCAAGGTATTCACCTTTCCCGCTTTTGGCCCGTCCGCGTACAACACTCACCGTAATACTTGCGTGCTCCGCATCCGCCTTTGGCGAGCTGGAGATGGAATAATATCTCGGCTTGAGCGGCGGCAGCAACTCGATAAATCTCTCGAACGGCAGTTCGCAGGCCTCGTACTGTTCCAGCAGCTCCAGCATTGTCAGCCGCTTTCGAAGCACTTGCTGCTGATAGCTTCCCTCCTCCAGAAGCGCCTCCAGCTCCTTCTTGTGCGGAGGGCAGACGGTGAACGCCGCAAGCTCGCGAAGCTGTGCCCGGGTTGCTGCCTCCTGCAGTTCGACGCTGTTGCTTAGCAAGTCCTTCATGCTGACTGGGCGGTCCAGCGGCAGATGGGCGGCGCTCCGTCCGCTGGCGCTAATCATGATGTGATCGCCACCCTTCAGTCCGTAGCGCTTCAGGACACGTTCCACCAGCCCGGCGGCATTTTCAGGAATGACACCAATGTGGTCACCCTCCTGATAGGTGACGCCTTCAGGCAGATTAATCTCCAAATGACGGGTGCTGCGGCCGCTCCCTTCCTTCTGCAGCTCATAATTGCCGGCAATTGTTGCATGCTGGGCATCATAGCTGCTGGCAATCGGCGTGCCCACAAGACCGCTGACGAACTGGACACTTAGTGTGCTGCGCTCCTGGTTGCGGGCGTCTGCATTCGTCTTTACGCGAAAAGCGGAAAGCACATCCGGCCACAGGTTATCGCCCCACTCCTCGACCTGCTTCTCGAAGTCCCCGCTGGCGTCAGCCTCCCCGCGTACAACAAGTCTCTTGGCGCCTTTGGCCGCCAGTTGCTCGTCAATCTGACGCGGCACTTGCTGATATGTGCTTGCCCAGTTATGGTCCCCGCAGCCGAATACGGCATAGGCTACCCCTTCCAGCTCACCCGGTTCCACATCCTCGAGCCATTGGACGAACTGGCGCGCATTGCTTGGCGGCTTGCCGTTGTAAGAGGCCGATACGATGAATACGGCGCCTTCCTTCGGCAGCTTGCCAATGCGGCTGTCCAGCGGGGCTACCTCACTGCTGAACCCCTGATAGCGTGCCGTATCAGCCAGTTCTCTGGCAATGCCTTCAGCCGTTCCGAGATTCGAGCCGTACAGCACTAGCAGCGGCGTGTTATGCGCCTCAATCCGGGAAGCTGCCGTATTCTCCGCCTGTTCCCCTGTCCGTGCCTGGGCAGCGTTCCCTGGAGCTGCCAATGCATAGCCCGTCTGCGTTTCGCGCGTACGTACCCGAATCGTGAAGTTATCCGGCTTTAGTGTCAGCGCCTCTTTCACTTTCAACTGATAATTCGTATGGTCAATCAATTCGAACTGCTTCAGCACCATGCCAAGGACCAGTGTCGCCTCCTGCAGCGCAAACTGTTGTCCGATACAAGCACGCTGCCCGTTGCCGAACGGCTTGAAGGCATGAAAAGGGATTTTGCTCGGATCTTCAAAGCGCTCCGGGCGGAACGCTTCTACATCGTCTCCCCATACCTCTGTGTCCCGGTGCAGTTTTGGAATCAGGACGTTAATGCCATCCCCTTTACTGAGCGGATACTTGCCCGCAAGCATCGTATCCTCCTTGGCATATAAGGAAAACAACGGGGCTGTCGGCCACAATCGAAGAGCTTCATTCAGTACCATGCGGACGTATTTCAGCTCACGCACCTGCAAGTAGCTTGGAATCGGATCTGTCAGGACCCGGTCCACCTCTTCATAAGACTTGCTCAGTGCTTCCGGATTTTTCAAGAGGTAATAGATTGCAAAGGACAGCAGGCCGCTTGTTGTCTCATGTCCGGCAATTAGAAACGTAATCATCTGATAACGAATGTTCTCATCATCCAGTGCTTCGCCTGTATCCGGGTCCTTGCCGCTGAGCATATGGGACAGCAGGTCATCCCCGCCTTCTGGGCCATGCGCCTTGCGCTCTGCAATAATTTTATCCACCAAGGAGAACATCACCTGAATGTCATGCTTGAACTGGCGTTTGGTCATAACCATCAGCTTATCCTGAATATTCAGCCGCTGAAGCTGGCTCATCGCTTCGCCAAGCCCCCGCACCATACTGGTAATAAACGGATGGGGCTGATCGCGGTAAAAGCTGTTAAAGCGGTAATTGAAGCCGCATAATCCGATCGTATCGAGCGTCAGCCGGGTCATGTCCTCCGGCACATCTACGCTCTCATCCGGGTTCAGGCGTGCCCATTTTTGCACAAGCTGCAGTGCCAGATCAACCATCATCGTATGATAGCCCTGCATGGCGCGCTGGCTAAAACTCGGCAGCAAAATATTATGAGCCTTCTGCCAGTTCGGCTCCGCGGTATGACTCGTGAACAAGCCGTCCCCGGCAAATGCGCGCACATTTTGCAATGCCTGCCCTACACGCTTGTCAAAGCGGGATTCATCACATGCCTCCTTTACAAGTTCGTAGCTGGATACAAAAATTTCACTTCTTCCCGGCATATCCAAACGGATGATCGGGCCGTACTCATTAGCGAGCTTGACGATCGACTGAACGGGCTCCTCCGAATTTATTTGCGGCAGGTTCCCAAGGGGACCAAAGGTTTTAGGCTGAGGGATTTTGACAGAGGAATTCATGCTGCTCATCCTTTCCTATTATGAATTTGGTATTATTTCAGTTGATTTTCCTATAGTTGCTAGTTTTCCAAAGAAGAGCCAATAGTTATGCATTTGATATCAATTAACGGAATGAATATTCATTCCCAATCTTGCAGAAGGACATTTACGGAGCTTCATCATCCGTAATGTTCTCCCCTTTAACGCCTTCACACATGCGAATATAGCTAACGCTATCCTTTCCGACTGCTGCTGCATGACTTGAGTGCTTTCTTCCTAATTGGAAAGCACCCGCACCGCATCCCAGCAGCACTCCTCAAGCTGGGAAAGCAGTTCCGTCGTCTCTTCCAGCTTGCCTGACCTAATCAATGTAAATACTCGTGTGAAAGCACCGAATACGATAGCAATCAGAGCGTCGGCCGGAAGCGGGCGAATCATGCCTTGCTGCTTGCCCCTGTCAATATAAGCGTGGAAGAAATCAAGCAGCTGCTGAAAGGTATTACGGCTTGTTTCATCCAGACAGTATGCATTGCTATGAGTCTCAATAAAATATTGCTCATGCAAATGCTTCTGTGCAAAGCGGACCATTCCGTAAAACAAGTGGGTGAATTGTTCCCGGATGCTGCCCTCAAAAGGATAATCCTGCATCATTGATTGATGTAACCGTTTGACGCCGTCTTGAAACAGCTCATTAACAAGAGCTTCCTTGTTCTCGAAATAACGGTAGATTGTCCCTGCTCCCACTTCCGCATTGTCAGCAATCATTGGAACCGTTGTCCCGTCATACCCGCGCTCCGCAAATAAAATAAGCGCTGCTTCGGCGATTTTATCCCGCTTGCTTATCGTGGCTTCCACTGCATCATCCCCTCTCATGCGGAATGAATATTCATTCCTTGTAGGCTTATTTTAACAAATCGGCACCCCCCAATGCAAATGTATGAAGGAGTGCACCAAAATAAGCATGTGGAATGACAAATTAAGTGAGGGCCAGCAGTAAATTTATCTGCCGCAAGCCCTCACTTTTCAACTTCTATGTATCTGGTAGTAACGCTTGCCTCTATTCCCCTGTCGGCGGGTCCGTGTGCAAATCTTCATCAGGGCTGGCAAGTACCCAGCGTGTAAAGACGACCTCAAGCCCGGCACGTGTCGGCGAGCAGACAAACGGGCCAGCCTGCTTGTCTGTCGCATAAGGAAAACGCGCTACCCGGATTGTGCGCCAGCCTTCAGACTGTGAGCGGGCTCTAATAATGACCGCGTCCTTTTGGCGTGAAGCACGAATGGTCACATCCTGGCCGACCCACTGCGGCGCAGGCGCAAGCGACCAGTCGGAGTAGCCGTCAGTCACCACCACAGCTACATGAGGCACGCCGTCATTCAGCTCAACGCCTGCCTTGATCCATTGCTGGGGACCATGCCAGAGCATCAGCCCAGCCTGATCATAGAGCTCTGTAAAAGAACTGAGCTTAAACGTGACTTCCATTGCACTGTTGTCTTCCCATGGCGCAAGCAGTGCATGTCCGTCTCTGTGCTCGAATTCGTACAGCGTCTTTTCCCAGTAGTCGCTCCCATGCTTTGCCCCTACGCGCAGACAACCGTCCTCGTGCTCTAACGATACAGGTGCAGTCGTCCATTCCCCCGTATCCCAAGGAATATTTGTATAGGACATCAACCTTCTCCTCCTCGGCTTTATCTACCCGTTATTTTTTGCTCAAGCTGACGGATGCTCAGCTTCCCACTTTGCCACTTCTTCACGGACGATCGGCGCCACCTTGGTACCCAGCAGCTCAATGGCCTTCATCACTTCGTCATGAGGCATCGTACCCAGCGGAACATGCATCAGGAAGCGGGTGACGCCGACCTGCTTGCGCAGGTGAATGATTTTTTGCGCTACAGTCTCTGGTGACCCTACATACAGGGCGCCATCAAAACTTCTGGCCGCATCAAAATTAGCCCGTGTATACCGTCCCCAGCCACGCTCGGCACCAAGCACATTCATCCGGTCCTGGGTCGACGGGAAGAACAAATTCGCCGCTTCCTCATCTGTATCCCATACAAATCCGTGCGAATGGGATGCGACCGGAAGCTGGCTTGGGTCATGCCCTGCAAGTGCAGCCGCTTTTTTATACAATTGGACAAGCGGAGCAAAATGCGCAGGACTTCCTCCGATAATCGCAAGCGCCAGCGGCAATCCCAGCGTTCCTGCCCGGATGACCGACTCAGCCGTCCCTCCGCTTCCAATCCATACAGGCAGCGGTTGTTGTACCGGACGCGGATATACGCCAAGGTTATGAATAGCAGGACGGTGTCCGCCTCTCCAGCTGACTTTCTCGGAAGCCCGGATAGCCAGCAGCAGCTCCAGGTTTTCCTCGAACAGCTCCTCATAATCTTTCAGGTCAAATCCGAACAGCGGGAAGGATTCGATAAAAGAGCCTCTCCCCGCCATAATTTCCGCCCGCCCGTTCGACAGCCCGTCCAGCGTAGCAAAATCCTGAAAGACCCGCACCGGATCTGCGGAAGAAAGCACAGTTACTGCGCTTGTCAGCCGGATGCGTGTGGTCATGGGAGCCGCAGCGGCGAGTACAACGGCGGGATTCGAGGCAGCGAAATCCTCACGGTGATGCTCTCCTACCCCATATACATCCAGCCCGATCCGGTCGGCCAGTACAATCTCCTCCACAATTTCGCGAAGCCGCTGCGCATGGCTGATGACCTCTCCTGTATGAACATCCGGTGATGTGTCGACGAATGTGCTGATTCCAATTTCCATGCTGTACAATCCTCCTCGTATATGACCATCGCAGGCTCAATGGAAGCTGCTTATTTTCTTTGAAAGAACCGATCATTCTTATCATACCCCATGTACATCTTCCCTGCATTAATGATTTTCCAGTTTCTTACGCATCCAACAATTCGGTCACCTTACACAATTCAACCAGCCGGGCAGCACCGTTAAATTGATCCCGGTTACGCTGGTGAATGCGGCCCAAGGCATCCTCGGTTACCTTTTTTGCTTTTTCAATACTGTGATGCTCTACCGCCTGAACGATTTCCCGCATATGATCCAAAAAATAAACCGTTCTCCGCAGCATGCGGATGAGCAGAATTTGCCGGATATGCACCGCTGTAAAGATCCGGTAGCCATTTTCGGGATCACGGTCAGGCGTTATTAGCCCTTCCTTCTCCCAATGCCGGATCGCCGAAGACTGGACAGCCGTATAGGCTGATACTTCGCCGATGGACATATAGGCTTTCTGCTTTTTGTTCCCTGCGGGCGGGAGATCGGGGTTTTGCAGCAATGCCAGCGTCTGGTCGGCAATAGTCTTTTCATGGTGCAGTTCAGCCTGTTCCTTATTAATAAGCCAGAAGGCGCTGTCCATCTCCCCATTCTGAATATGAACCATGGCCTTGCAGGCAACCGGAACCCCGTAAGCCGGAATCAGGGCACGCAGACAACGGAAATATTCGAGATGCACCCTCGTGTACAGCCGGTATCCGTTGCCGGCGCGCTCCGGGGACGGAACGACTCCCCAAGCCTCATAATGCCGCAAAGCGCTGGTGCTGATATGAAGCTCTCTAGCAATATCGATTGGCCTGTAATATTCCATCCCGTCTCCCCCTTCTATTAGTTATCTAACTATAGCAAATACAACCCGCAGCTTCAAACACTCTAGTAGAACATTAAAGCGCGTCGCAAATGTTATGCCTAGAAACTCAAGATATTTAAATAAAAAAATAAACCAACCTTGGCACTTGCATGAGAGTTGTAAACTTATATAGCAAACTTCTTTTCTGGAACATCAGAATTGAAAACGAGAATGAATGACGGAGGTTCGAACGTATGAATCAAACCATTGAAATTCGGGGTGCACGGGAAAATAATCTCCAGAACGTAACGCTTCATATTCCCAAATACAAGCTGGTCGTGCTGACCGGGCCTTCAGGCTCCGGGAAATCGACTCTCGCCATGGATACACTCCAACGGGAATGTCAGCGCCAGTATATGGAATCGATGGGAATGACAGCGGAGACGATCGCCAAACCGAAGGTGGATGCCATCATCGGCCTCTCGCCTTCAATCAGTGTCGGCCAGCATGTGACGAATCGGAATCCCCGCTCTACAGTAGGCACCATAACCGACATTCATACCTATTTGAGAGTCATTTACGAAAAGCTGGGTGAGCGGCCGTGTCCTCACTGCGGCACACGATTTGTCCCTGGACCGGATCATGAAGCCTCCGGAGCAGATGCTGGAGATGATGATACTCATCATTTCATTGCCTGTCCTCATTGCGGCGGAACTATGGAACAACTAGTGAGAAGGCATTTCTCCTATAACACCCCGGAGGGTGCCTGTGAGGAATGCGGAGGGCTGGGTCATACGCTAACCTTGAATCTGGAAGCGGTATTTGATGAGGAACGCAGTCTGAACGGCGGATGCGTCACGATCTGGTACGATAGCTTCATCCAGCATTACAGCTCCATTCTGGAAGCGGCATCGAAGCATTATGGTATCGTATTCGATCCCGACCTTCCGCTCAGGTCTTATAACCATGTACAACGGGACCTGCTGTATTACGGGGTCGAGAGCGAGAAATTTTCCAGCCATTATCCGGATGCCAATCCGCCCAAGTCCGTGACGGCAGGCAAATTTGAAGGTGTTGTAACCGGGATCTGGAGACGGTATAAGGAAAAAGGCAGTGAATCCGGAGAATCCGCATTGTTCAGCGAGCATGTCTGCCATTCCTGCAACGGGGCGAGACTGAAAAAAGCAATTTGCGAAGTAACCGTTGGCGGCGCAGCCATCTCTGACATTTCCGGCTGGTCGCTCCAGAATGCGGCAGCATGGCTTGACAAGCTCATGGGAGAGCTGCAGCCTGAAGAAAAGGAGCAGGTGGAAACGCTGCTTCATGATTTAACGCTCCATACGAAACGAATCGTCGATGTGGGACTTGGCTACTTGTCCCTCAGCCGGCAGTCCATCACATTATCCGGCGGAGAGGCACAACGGCTTCGTCTTGCTTCCGTTCTCGGCTCGGGCTTAACGGGAGTGCTCTATATTCTTGATGAGCCTACAGCCGGACTGCACCCGCGGGATACAGCCGGGCTGATCCAGGTGCTCAAGCAGCTCCGGGATCTGGGAAATACAGTACTCGTCATCGAGCATGACGTTGAAATGATGCACGCGGCCGACCATGTTATCGATATGGGACCCGGGGCAGGAAGCTTCGGCGGACGGGTTGTCGGGGAAGGCACACTCGCTGAGCTGCTGAATCACTCTGCTTCCGTGACTGGTGCATTCCTGCGCGAGGAAGAAAAGCGGACAGCAAACATGAAGACCAGGCGGACAGGTAACGGAAGCTTTATTAAAGTTCATGACGCTCATGACCGGAATCTGAAGCACATCGACGTCTCCTTCCCTCTCGGCTGTCTGGCGGCATTGACCGGCGTCTCCGGTTCCGGAAAATCGACGCTGCTGTTTGACCTTGTAGCTGCCGGAGGAACCGATGAACAGCTGCGCAGCGGGTGCAGGAGCATCACCGGCTTGAACGCCGTCGACAGCATCGTGACCGTCGACCAGTCGCCGATCGGCCGGATGAGCCGTTCCAATGTCGCGACCTATACCGATGTATTTACAGCAATACGCTCCCTGTATGCCGCACTTCCCGCAGCCAAACAGGCTGGACTGACCGCAAAGCACTTCTCTTTCAATACACAGGGCGGACGATGCGAGCACTGTCAGGGACTTGGCGCTGTGCCGATGGATATGTTCTTCCTGCCGGGCCTTGAGGTCCGCTGCCCGGTCTGCCGCGGCAAACGCTTTAAAGACGAGGTGCTTGCTGTTACCTATAAAGGACTGTCCATCTCCGATCTGCTGGATCTGACCATTGAGGAAAGTCTCCCCCTGCTTCAGGGACAGACACGAATGGATGCCCAAATCGCTCTGCTAAGTGAAGTCGGGCTTGGTTACCTGCATTGGGGACAGTCCATCCGAACGTTGTCGGGTGGTGAAGGCCAGCGGATCAGACTGGCCAAGGAGCTAAGCGGCAAAACAAAACGCCATACGCTTTACCTGCTTGATGAGCCTTCCACAGGACTTCATCCACGGGATACCCGCCAGTTGCTCGTGCTGCTGAACAGACTGGTGGATGCGGGCAACAGCGTTATCGTCGTAGAGCATAATCTGGATGTGATTCGTGAATGTGACTGGGTGATTGATATCGGTCCGGAAGGCGGGCATGATGGTGGAGAGCTCGTAGCCGCCGGGACACCGGAAGCAGTCGCCGCAGTCAGCGCTTCGCATACCGGCAGATATTTGAGACAGGCGCTTGTCTAGCATCAGCCAAGCATCAAGAAGAGGGGCTATCTGGAGAGTCAGTGGGAACTGACATCTGGATGCCCCGTTTTTGTTGAATGTTATCCGGCTTTCAAGTCTTACGAGAACAAACAGATCCATATGATTTTGGATCTGGAATCGTTGATCTCCAAGCACCATGCAGCTCGCGTGCTTGATGAAATTTGAAGCCATCCCGGACGAGCAGTTATCTGCTCATTATATGGGGGCAATTGCAGCGCATTGAAGAAGCAGCTGAAGCTCATCCGGGAAGATTTTCTCCTATGGTTAGCACAGCTTCACTGGAACACGGTGTGGGAAGAGTCAAAGGCAAAAGGCGATTAAATGTCGCACTCACATAGAGTGCGACATCATCATAGAACATTCGTTCGTGTTCCGCAAGGGTTTCAATCCACGCACTCACATAGAGTGCGACGCGTAATGCGAGCAAGTCGCCCATAGAGCTGCGGGTTTCAATCCACGCACTCACATAGAGTGCGACGGGATATTACGCCCAAGAGTTGAATCAATGTTGATGTTTCAATCCACGCACTCACATAGAGTGCGACGTTTCCTACTTTCCAACATTCAATTTTGCCATCCAGTTTCAATCCACGCACTCACATAGAGTGCGACGGTTGAAAACATGCGAGCGAAATCTACTAGGATGGTTTCAATCCACGCACTCACATAGAGTGCGACAATATCGCCCTTTACAATCTTCCTATCCTCCAAATGTTTCAATCCACGCACTCACATAGAGTGCGACGTGAATTCCAATGGAGTAACTTATCATCAGTTCATGTTTCAATCCACGCACTCACATAGAGTGCGACCGACTTGTACTTGTGTCCCATCGGTATAATTATGGTTTCAATCCACGCACTCACATAGAGTGCGACCGCGGCGCTGTTCATCAAGGCGACGATTTTGATGTTTCAATCCACGCACTCACATAGAGTGCGACAAGTTACAATGTACAGTTGCAAGTCTATATAGATGTTTCAATCCACGCACTCACATAGAGTGCGACAGAATCTGTTGCTGCACCTCTGGCGGCAATGAATCGTTTCAATCCACGCACTCACATAGAGTGCGACAGCGAAAATGAGTGGAATTATCCCCTTAAGGGGAGTAATTCCAAGAAAATCTTGCAAAAACAATACATTCAAGAAAATAAAAATCATTGACTTTTTTACTTATCTATGATTTTTATGCATTTTCGACAAATTTCGAGGTGCGAAGGACCCGGGGATTTTATGGGAGCTTCACATTCGCACCAGAAATATTGCATCTCAACTATCTATTTGTTTGATATTCCAATTTAGAGTGATTCTACTAATTTATACTTTATAGGGCTGACACATAGGTGTCAACCCTAACACCGGGCTAATAATATAGACATGGGAACCAAGGCTAACATGTCTTACTCTATGGAAAACGGCGGACTTACTCGACAGTCCCTCTTGTTAAATAACTCGCTACACGAATTCACTCATGTTCTCAAGCGAATCTCTTCCTTAATAAGTTCTACAAACTGCTGGATTTCGATTGAACCAAGATCTCCTTCTCCCCGCTTTCTCAGTGATACGGTAGAAGAATTCTTCTCGTTTTCTCCAAGCACAATCATATACGGTACCTTCTCCAGCTGGGCTTCGCGAATTTTGTAGCCGAGCTTTTCGCCCCGGATATCAATATCGACACGGATGCCGGACTTCTCCAGCGTCTTTTTCACTTCAAATGCATAATCAGCATATTTGTCGGATACTGGCAGCAGCTTTACCTGCACTGGTGCCAGCCAGACCGGGAAAGCCCCGGCATAATGCTCCGTCAAAATCCCGATAAAACGGTCAAGCGAGCCATACACCGCACGGTGGATAACAACAGGACGATGCTTCCCGCCATCCTCGCCAATATAGGAGAGATCGAACTTTTCAGGCATCTGGAAATCCAGTTGAATCGTTCCGCACTGCCAGCTCCGCTTGAGCGCATCCAGAATGTGAAAATCAATCTTGGGACCGTAAAATGCTCCGTCACCCTCGTTCAAAGTATAGGCGACACCACGGTTATCCAGCACATTTTGCAATGCCTGCTCCGCCTCGTGCCACAATTCATCCGATCCCATGGAATCTTCCGGTCTTGTCGACAGTTCAATTTTGTATTCAAAACCGAAAACCCGATACACCTGGTCAATCAGCTCCATAACCTTTCCGATTTCGTCCTCAATTTGCTCCCGGAGTACAAACAGATGGGCATCATCTTGACAGAATGTCCGTACCCGCATCATTCCGCTCAGCGCTCCGGAGAACTCATGACGGTGCACCTGTCCGAACTCGAACATCCGGATCGGCAGCTCCCGATAGGAGTGCAGGCTGTTCTTGTAAACGAGCATATGGCCCGGACAGTTCATCGGTTTCAGCGCGTGCTTCGCCTCATCAACCTGGGCGAAATACATATTGTCCTTATAGTGATCCCAATGACCGGACTCCTCCCAGATTCGCTGGTTCATCATGAGCGGTGTACGAACCTCTTCGTATCCGCGCTGCAATTGCAGCGCGCGGGAGAAATTCTCCAGCTCAGTGCGAACAGCCATTCCTTTGGGCAAGTAAAAGGGCATTCCCGGCGCTTCCTCCGAAAACATGAACAGCCCTAGTTCCTTGCCCAGCTTGCGGTGGTCGCGCTGCTTCGCCTCTTCCAGCAGATGCAAATGCGCCTCCAGCTCCGCCTTTTTCGGGAATGAGGTTCCATAGACACGCTGCAGCATCTTATTGCCCGCATCCCCCCGCCAGTAGGCGCCTGCCACGCTCAGCAGCTTGAACGCCTTGATCCGGCCTGTTGCGGAGAGATGCGGCCCCCTGCATAAATCTATAAACTCGCCTTGCTCATAGATACTGATTTCCGCCTCCTCAGGCAAAGCATGAATGAGCTCCAGCTTGAGCGGCTCATCCAGTTCTCCGAATAACTGAAGCGCCTCATCACGGCTGACAACCCGTCGCACGATCGGAAGATTCTCACGAACAATGCGCTCCATCTCCTGCTCAATTGCAGCCAGGTCATCAATAGACAGAGGCTCCTCAATATCGATATCGTAATAAAAGCCATCCGCGATTACCGGGCCGATCCCAAGTTTGACATTTTGATCTCCATAGATTCGTCTGATCGCCTGAGCCATCAAATGCGCTGTGCTGTGCCGATATATTTCCAACCCTTCCGGGCTATCCAATGTGATGATTTCCACGAGGCCGTCATGCTCGATCTGCTGGTTCAGATCAACCGGCTTGCCATTTATTTTTCCGGCGACTGCGTCCTTTTTCAATCCCACACTAATCGATTCCGCCACGTTGAACACTGTGGTGCCTTGCGGATACCTCCTGACTGTCTGATCTGCCAACATTACATTGATCTCCATGATCTTTGCCTCCATTTCCGAAATATTGGTTATATGTGAACGCAAAAAAACGCACTGTCCCGAAAGGGACGAGTGCGTTCAGCTCGTGGTTCCACCCTAGTTCAACCTGCATACTGCATGCCTCCGGCTGTTCTCCGCAGGTCAGATGCAAGGTCCTCTGGTATCCGGTAACGGGGATAAGACGGTGTTCGCTTAATGCTGTGAAGAACAGATTCACAGGGTTCAACGACACGGCTGCAAAGGGGTAATCTCTCTTCCGTAGCTGGAGAAGCTTTCAGCCTGAACTTCTCTCTCTGGACAGCCCGTGAAGGAAATCATGTCTTTGGTCAATGCCTCGTATGAAATTATGAATTTTATATTACAGAATGAGGATTTGAAAAGTCAAGAAAAAAATCTTATACGTATTATTCCCGTTCCTCTTCAGCGCCTTCCTCTTCGTAGGCCTTAAGCTTCAGTTTTACCTTTAAAATCTGACGATTGTCCATCTCCGCCACCTGCCACTCATGGCCGGAATATCGGATCAGTTCCTCTGACTGGCCGGTCATCATCGTCTCAATCTGAATCCAGCCGCCAAGAGTTTCAACTTCGCGGTCCGGATCAAAGCGTACGCCAAAGCGCTCCTCCAGATCGGACAGCAGTACACGTCCGTTAATAATATACTCCATCTCCCCGGACTGTACGATATCCGGCTGCTCATCTTCATCAAATTCATCCCGTATATCTCCGACGATTTCCTCCAGAATATCCTCCATCGTGATAATTCCGGCGGTACCGCCGTATTCATCAATCACAAGCGCGATATGCACGCGCTTGCGCTGCATTTTCATCAGTACATCCTGCAGCGGTGTAGCTTCATGAATAATATGGATATCATGAATATGGTCCGCAATTACGGTTTCCCGCCCCAGGGCAAGATGAGTGACCATTTCCTTGGCGTTAATCGCCCCGACTATATCGTCTTTGCTTCCGTTTCGGGTGACCGGATAACGCGTGTAATGGTATTCATCGATCAGTTTTAATAATTCCGACATATCCATGGACTGGTCGATCGCGATCATTTGCGTGCGGGGAACCATAATGTCCTTTGCCACACGCTCATCGAAAGCGAATATATTTTGCATGTATGAAAGCTCGGTCTGGTTAATCTCACCGCTCTTGAAGCTTTGCGCCATAATGATTTTCAGCTCTTCCTCCGAGTGTGCCTGTTCATGCCCGGCCGGCTTTACGCCGAACAGACGAAGAAAAATACGTGCGGAGCCATTAAGCGCCCATATCAGCGGGAACAACAGCTTGCCGAATGCAACAAGCGGCCCTGCGAGCAGCAAGGTAACCCGTTCAGCATACTGAATTGCCAGTGTCTTGGGTGCCAGCTCTCCAAGAACAACGTGGAGAAACGTCATGATCGATAACGCAAGCGCATAAGAGATGAAGGTGCTCATTGCCGCCGGGATGCCCAAATCATGAAACAGCGGGTGCAAAATCTTCTCCACGGTCGGTTCACCCAATGTACCCAGCCCAAGAGCTGTAACGGTAATACCAAGCTGACAAGCGGACAAATAATAATCAAGGTCCGTAGCGAGCTTCTTGGCGGCAATGGCCTTCTTGTTTCCTTCGGCAATCAGCTGGTCAAGGCGCGATACCCTTACCTTCACAACCGCGAATTCCGCTCCAACGAAAAATGCGGTCAGAGCAATCAGTACTGCAATTAATACCAGGTTAATCAAGATGGATAGGTCCAATTCGTTCCCTCAATTCGAGGGATTCACCTCCGTAAATTTTAGATCAGGACAAGTTTTGGCATGTCCTGGATTACAACTAATACGCACAAAGACGGGCTGATGTTCCAACTTTTTTAGGAGTCAAAGTTGACGGTAATATCCAGAATCTCCGACCGGCTGCCCAACCGGATCGGAGGTCCCCATGTTCCGAAGCCTGACGAGACAAATACATGCAGTTTGCTTTTGCGCATATAGCCCCAGTCCAGCTCGAAGAGCCTTCTTGTAATCAAGTGGTTCGGGGCAATCTGGCCGCGGTGTGTATGACCGCAAAGCAGCAGGTCGGCTCCCGCCTCCGCTGCCCGCCCGAATTCATAAGGCTGGTGGTCCAGCAGTATGACTGGCCGCGAAAGATCCAGTCCGGACAATAGCTCGGCTGAGCTGAGCCGTCCCTTCGGATCCATCGCTTCCGCCGAACGGTCCTTGCGCCCGGCAACATAATAGCCGCCGGCAAGCTCAACCGTCTCATCCTGAAGCACCTTGATGCCAATCTTATGCATCACCTGGGTGTAGGTCTCAATCGACCGGCCGTAATACTCATGATTGCCGAGTATTGCATACACACCGTGCTTGGCTTTGAGCTGCTTCATCGTGTCGCCGAGATTGTTGCGGAGGAACGGTTCAATGCTGTCATCAAGCACATCGCCCGGCAGAAGAATAACATCAGGCTGCATCGCGTTAATCTTGCGCACCAGCTTCTGCAAATGCCGCTTGCCGACAATATTGCCCAGGTGAAGATCGGAGGCTGCAGCAATTCGCAGCTGCTTCAGCCCTCCTGCCTGCTTGTCCACCTGGACCGTGTGCTTGCGGACTACCGTATCCCAAGCGTTGCGTGATCCGACAGCCATAAGCACAAGGAGCAGGACAAGCACAATTCCCCCTGCAATCTTGATGAACCCGGTCGTATCCGCCCCCGTAAGCCGCATGATGCCATAAATAATATCGGCAGGCACCAGGAGAAGGATGAGAAACTCCATTACGGCAAAATAATAGGAGCCAATTACCTTGAGCAGCCGTGCAGGCGCGCGCAGCGGTCCGGGGTAGCGGACGTATCCGATCAAGTAGGACAAAGCTACTATGCCGAAAACAATCCAAAATAGCGGCATGCTGATGCCGGGCCACCATTCGCGAAGATAGGCCAGAATATGGGCGCCGATATAGCCGTTTATCAGCAGCACGGCCGTCAGCATTATTACAATCGAAGCAATCATTTGTCTGGCTTTCATCCGGCATGTCTCCTGTTCTCTTTTAACCATGAAATAGATTTATAGAATCGGCAATTGGCCATCTATTCCATTATATAGGCAAGCGGACAATCAATCCAGTTGTTCCGGGCTCTGGCGTACTGCTCCCTTGCTTCCTGAAGCCGTGCCTGGCAGAGCTGGCGGCAGCAATTCTATACGCCCCTTCTTGAGCCGCCTTCTGTAATACCAATAGCCAGAGAACAGTATCGCCGCCACAATTACAAGCCCGTAACTGGCTATGCTGTCTGACGCCAGTCCTACCGGGATGAGCGACAAGGCAAAAAAGTAAATGAAATTCCCGATCACAGTGGCCATGATAAATTTGCCGACCGGGACAGAGCTGAGGCCGGCTGCGGCATTGATGATGCTCGTTGGCATCATCGGAAACAGCCTCCCGATCAATACCGCCTGAAAGCTGTTTCTCTCAATCCTCTCTATGAGCTTCCGATTCATGTGCTTTGCGATAAAGCGCTGAAAGCCCCCGCGCACAATGTAGAACGCAGCTACAGCACCTGCAATGCTGGTCATCCAGCTCCACAAATAGCCGTATACAAAGCCGAACATTGAAATATTGACGGAAATTAGCAGGAGCAGCGGAATAATCGTGAACAGATTTTGTATAATCATGAGCACCATCGTAATCGACAGAAGCAAAGGCAGGTTGCCGCCGGCAAGCTGCAGGATGGATTGAATGTCCGCATGAAAAATCAGATTGAGCATGTCGGCATTCCATATGAGAACCGCTGCACCTATAGCAATAGCGGCAGCAGTTAATGTTAAGCATGCTTTCAGTTGAGGTTTCATGGCCGTTCACCCTTTACTTATGCAGATAAGTTATGCGGCTATTAACATAGCATATCAATTTGTACTCTCTGTGAACTTTCCATATTGTTTTGGCTTCCGCCTGGTTGCCATATTGATTCTCGGACCTTTTGGCCCGCCAGCAATGTGCGGATTTCCATTGACTCCGGTAATGCTCAAATATGTGCTGTTTGGGGTCTATTTGCATATTTAAACAAAACTAATGGAACAATATAGCAGTAACAAATACGATTGCAGGAGAACGACATGAATGAATAATGCGATGGGAAAGATCAGCTTCCTGCAACTTGCCATGATTGTCCTGCTTATGAATGGCCTTATGACACATGTCACCATCAACCCGATGGTACTCGAAGCCTCAGGCCGGGACGCCTGGATATCCGTTCTTGCTACCGGGGCATTATATTTGCCATGGTGTGCGCTGCTTGTTCTATTCATGCGCAGCTCCGGCCAGCAGAAGCTTCAACCCTGGCTGGCGGCAAGGACCGGCACGCTATTGTCCTGGATCATCATTCTGCCTCTAATTGTCCAGCTCTACATGATCGGCGGAACAACGGTATTGCATACTGCGGGATGGACGTTAATTAATTACTTGCCCTCCTCTCCGATACTGGTGCTTGCCCTGCTCCTGTGCCTTGTGTGCCTGTACTATGCGATCTCCGGTATTAGCTCAATTGCCATCAGCGCCGGTGTTCTGCTGCCGCTTGTCGTTCTGCTTGGCTATTTTGTGTCCTTTGCCAATAATGATGTGAAAGATTTTCAGCTTCTTCAGCCTGTCCTGGAAAATGGCTGGCAGCCCGTGCTGAACGGGATGCTGTATACGGGAGGCGGCTTCGTGGAACTGGTCCTGATCTTAGCCATCCAGCACCGACTCAGGAAACAAGTGAAGGTCTGGCAGCTTCTGCTGTTGGGGGCGATGATTATATACATTACGCTTGGGCCGATCATTGGCGCGATTACGGAGTTCGGGCACTCGGAGGCGGCCAAGCAAATGGAGTCACCCTATGAACAGTGGCGGCTGGTCAGCCTGGGGAATGACATCGAGCATGTCGATTTTCTGTCCGTGCTTCAATGGCTGGCAGGTGCCGTGGTGCGAATCAGCTTCTCTGCCTTTTTGCTGACCGATTTGCTGCCTCTTAAACGATCATCTATGCGCTACTGGGTGTTGATTCTTATTACGGTCAGCTATGTCATCATTGCCATGTTTCCGATTGATATTTTCGGGTTTTACATTTGGATGTCGCAGTTCTACATCCCGTATTCTTTAGCTGTTGCTGCTTTTATTACAATCATTTGCATCTGCCTGGCGCTATTTTCCAAAACAACAGGGGTGAAGCCTTCATGACAAAATCCAGCAAAAGCAAACAGGAATATAACTGGAACCGGCAGACGCTGGAGGCCCTGTTTGCCCGTACCGCAGATGTAGATATTGAAAGCTACCGACTGAGTGAAAAGGAACAATCTGAGATCATGCTCATTTACAGCAATGGGCTTTGCGATGCCAGCGAAATCAGCAAAACGATTTTGCCCGAGCTGGAGAAACTGGAAGCCACCAAAGGGCTGGAGTCTTTGCATAAGGGAAACTTCTATGGCTCTCTCCCGATGACATCTGTTGATCCGGCTGCACCTCCAAAACAAATTTCGGAATGGATTTTTGACGGCGAAGTGCTGCTGCTTATCCCCTTTACGAATGCCTTGTTCAAGATGAATATCGGCCACCGTCCGGAGCGGAATCCGGAGGAATCGACAACAGAAATTACGATTAAAGGTCCCAAGGACGGCTTTATCGAGGACTTAATGACCAATGTAGCCCTGATCCGAAAGCGTGTGCGCAGCGAATCACTCTGCTGTGAAATCAGCACATTGGGCCGCAGAACCCGTACGAAGGTAGCTTTATTTTATTTTGGCGATATTATTGATCCCAAGGTGCTCAAAGAGGCCAAGAACAGGCTGCAGAAGATTGATATAGACGGGCTTTACAGCATCAATCAGTTGGAGGAGCTGATGGTTGACCAGAAGCTGACACTGTTCCCGCTGCTTGATTTTACAGGGCGTCCGGATAAGGCGGTCAGCAGCCTGCTCGCTGGCAGATTCGTCATCATTCTGGATGGCAATCCGATGGTCCTGATCGGTCCGGGCAATCTGTCCCTGCTCATGAAATCGCCTGAGGATCTGTATTTCAGCTTCCAATACATATCCTTCGCCCGTCTGATTCGTGCACTCAGTCTGCTGATTTCCATGCTGCTGCCCGGCGCATGGGTGGCGCTCTCGTCCTTTCATCCGGACCAGCTACCTTTCCGCTTGATGGCTACCGTCGCTTCCGGCCGTATCGGACTGCCATTTTCCGGCCAGATTGAATTATTTATTTTACTGCTGCTTCTGGAGATATTCCGGGAAGCCGGATTACGATTGCCGAGCTCAATCGGGCAGACGCTCACCGTAGTTGGCGGACTCATTATCGGTGATGCGGCGATACGGGCCGGACTTGTATCTCCAAGTGTCGTCGTAGTTGGCGCCGTCACTGCCGTAACCAGTGTGACGCTGGTCAATCAGTCGCTGAGCGGAAGTGTGAGCGTGATCCGGTTCGGCCTGTTTTTCATTTCAGCTTTTATGGGAATGTACGGATTGCTGCTCGGCATTGTGCTGCTGGTTGGCTATATGAGCCGGCTTAGATCCTTTGGAGTTCCATATTTGGCCCCAATGTCACCATTCAATGCCGCTGACCTGCTGAAATCGGTTTTGAGGCTCCCATGGATATGGATGAAAAAACGACCTGAGACGCTGAATGTTACCGACCCGGACAAAGGGGAGGGGTAACTATGAGCATGTGGGCAAAGCGGCTTCTGCCTGTACTGATCCTGCTCCTGATTGTGCCGGGCTGTGGAGAGAATTCGAAGTCTATACAGAACCTGGCATATGTGACTGCGATCGGGCTGGACTATAAAGACGGGCGCTTCATTTCCTATGCCCAGGTACTGAATTTTAATGATGTGGCGAAAACAGAGCAAACCGACATCGGGCGCAATGTTCCCGTATGGATTGGCCATGGCGAGGGGAGAACCGTCAATGAGTCATTGACTTCTATCTATCCGACCGCACAGCTCAGAATGTATTGGGGGCATGTGAAGGCCATCTTGTGCACAGAAAGGCTCCTGAAGCAAATTGATGTCCTGAGTCACGTCTATGATGCCATTAACCGCTACCGCGAGGTGCGTTACAATATTAACGTATATAGTACAAGGGAATTGCTTCCGATTATCCTGTCTCAAAAGTCCGTTCTCTACTTCTCTCCGCTGGACACGCTGCTCGACAGCCCGGATCAGACCTTTATTCAAAACTCGGTTATTCCGCCGCAGTATGAATACAGGCTCATTTCAGAACTGAATGAGTCCGGACAAACGGCCATGCTCCCGTCAATATCCATCACGAACGGCCGATGGACCGAAGACACGAAGAAGAAGACATTGCTGGTCATCGACGGGGTAACCTTCTTTTTCAAGCAGAAATTCAAGACCTGGCTGTCTGTAGAGCAATTGGAAGGGTTGAAATGGATGAAAAAGGAAACGAAGCGGGCGATTATCAACATTCCTTATAACCGCAATCCGTCTGCTACCCTTGTCATTATCAAGCCCCGGCATAAAATTCAAACGATTGTGGAAGATGATCGGGTACGTTATACCATTCAGGTCAAAGCGCGAGGATATGTCGATGAACTGATTACGGATATGTCAATCCAGAAGATGGAACAGCAGGCCGCCGAGGTACTAAAGGAACAAATTATGACGACGTATGGCCACGGACTTGCCCGGCAGACCGATGTGCTGAACCTCAATTACAAGCTCTACAAGAGCAAACCTGATGTATGGAAACGTATGGACCGGGCCGGCAAGCTCAAGCTGGAAAAGGATACGATCAAGGATATTCAGGTGAAGATCAGGCTGGTTCATACCGGAAAATACAAGGGGACCGTCCATAAATAGACGTCCCCCAGGTTTGTTGCCGCATTATGAGCTGCCCGCTACTCCACATCGAAATCAAAATAGGTTTTGGGAAACGGTTCGCTGTTCAAGGTGTAGTGCCACCATTCTTTGCTGTATGCCCTGAACCCGCTCTCCTCCATCGCTTTCTTCAGCACATTGCGATTGGCAGTTTGCTGCTTGGTAATGAGTGTAGTCCCGTGATGTGAAATCTCTCCCAGGAAATCAAAGCTGCCGCCCATATCGACATCCTCCCCTGTATCCTTGTGGACGATGCCCAAATCGACAGTGCTTCCTCTGGAATGGGCGGACCTGCTGGAGAGGTACCCCATCTTGAACAGCCGGGACTTGTTGATATCCGGATAAAATTCCCTCTTCATGCCGTCATCGCCACTCTCTTTGGACCAGCGGATAAAGTGCGCAACAGCTTTTTCCGGACGGTAACCGTCATAGATTTTCAATTCATACCCGAGCGGAGCAAGCTTCTCGCTGGCCTTCTTCAGTGCCTTCGCCGCCTTCTCCGTCATAATGGCAACCGAGGCTTTGTAGCCGTCAATCCGCTCTCCGACAAAATTATAATCGCTATTATAGCGGATATCATAATGGGCGGATTCGAGCACATCGTCCAGATAGACGAAGCCTTTAGGCAGCTTGTGCTGCTTCACCACCACGTTGTCATCCTGATCCTTGGAAGTGCTGTCCCCTTCTTCCTCTTGCCCCTGATGTTCACCCTCGCCATGGCCTTGAGCCGAGTCAGCATTCCCATTGCCAGCCGTTTCTCCGGAAGGACTCCCGGCAGCCGGTACATCCACGTCGTCAGACGCATGGGACGGCTTGTCTGAACCGATGTTTGCCTGAAGCGTTTCATTAGGGGCAGTGTCAGCGGGGGCAGTGCCGCTGTTCCCATTATTCGTGTTGTGCACACTTTCCGTATCGGCAAATGCCGGTTCCTGCAGTGAAGATGTGCCCGTTTGTGCAGAACACCCGCCTGCGAGCAGCAGAACTGCCAGCCCCCAGGCAGCCAGCAGTCCTGTTTTCCTGATTCCAGTCATTCATTTCTCTCCTTGTCTCCAAATCTATAAAAGCTGAGCAGCTGATATAGATCTATCTATTTTGCTATAAACCATTCTACTATAAAAGTTCGTTCATGCCTAAATAGCCCTGCCGTCATAACTGCCGGCAGGGCCAAATTGAAAATGTATTAGAAGCGGCCAGAGCGGAAGATTGCATAAATCAGCCACAAGAATAAAGCTGTCGCAACCAGAAAGCCCATTTCAAGAATCGGAATTTTCCACAGCAATGTATTTTGGTGCCGCATCGATGAGCCGATTATGAGCCCGCCCATCACAATGCTGAGCGACAGGAGCATGATCGCAAATGACATCCGGTTGCTGATCCGGTCCAGCTTTCTCATCACCTGATCCAGCTCCGGGGTTGACAGCTCCACCCCGATTTTCCCCTTGCGGACAACCGCTGTCATGCTTTTCAAAATATGGGGAGCCTCATAAAACAAGTCCATATATTCCGGTATTCCCTCCAGCCATTTGCGTATGGCGGCTACGGGGTCCAGGCTTTCCTTGAACAAGCGGCGCCCGAAGGGCTCGGCCGCATCGAATACACTGAATTCCGGGTCCAGCGCAGTAACGACGCCTTCCATCTCCAGCAATGTTTTGCCAAGCAGCGCAAGCTCCGGCGGGATCGTAATCCGGTGGCGGAGAGCCAGTGTGAACAGATCATTGACCGCCTCCCCCATGCTGATTTTGCTGAGCGGCACTTTATAGTATTTATCCCGCAGCAGGTCAACGTCCGCCCTCAAGACTGAGCGGTCCGTCTCCTCAGGGATAATCCCCATTTTGGATACAGCCCGGATAATGCCGCTGGAGCTCTGGTTGCGGAGCGAGATGACGAAAGCAGCCATCTGCCGTTTCAATTCTGGGGTTAATCTGCCCACCATGCCATAGTCCAGCAGAGCCAGACGCCCGTCCGGCTGCACAAGCACATTGCCCGGATGGGGGTCACCGTGGAATAATCCTTCAATGAGCACCTGATTCAGAATGAGCTTGGCAAAACGCTCAGCAAGCACACGGCGGTCATGCCCGGCCTCATCGAGCCGCTGCTTGTCATTTAGCTTGATCCCGTCGATATATTCCATTGTCAGCACCTTGCGGGTGGAATAATCCGCATAGACAGCAGGAATAATCAATTGCTCCTTTTTGTAGCTCTGGGCAGCAATTTGCTCCGCATTTCGCGCCTCTGCATCATAATTCAGCTCCGCCAGCAGCGCCTTGCCCATTTCCTCCACCACTTCCGACAGCCGATAGCTTTTGGCCCACTCCAGCCGGGCCTCTGCAAGACGGGCGAATTGCCGGATCATATCGAGATCCGTCTCGATCACAGAACGGATATTAGGGCGCTGCACCTTGACAACGACATCCGTTCCGTCAGGCAGTATCGCCCGGTGCACCTGTCCGATTGAAGCTGCTGCCAGCGGTGCCGGATCGAACCAGGCAAACAGCTCATCGACCGACGCGAGCAGCTCCTGCTCAATAATCATGGCCGCTTCTTTCTCATCAAATGGTGCGACATGGTCCTGGAGCTGCTCCAGTTCGGAAATAATGTCAGCCGGAACGAGATCGGGACGGGTGCTCGCTATTTGCCCCAGCTTCACATAGGTCGGCCCCAGCTCCTGCAAAATTCGGGACACCCGCTTGCCGATTGTCATTTTGCTGGCTTCCCCGGGCTCTTGATGGCGGACAAAGGGAAGCTTCTCGGCAACACCAAGCTCACCCGCGATGTACCCGAAGCCGTTGCGGGCAAGAATCATTCCGATCTGGCGAAAACGGTGAAGCTGGCGGAATTTTTTAGCACCCAGCATACGCTTGCCTCCCTTCCCTGGCTGTAATCGGCTGCTGCTGTCGGACAGGCATTATAAGAGGAAGCAGCTCATTGTTACTACCCCGGACACTTTCTTAATCTGAAATCTGCACATCTCCGGATGAAGAAGGACCCGTGTTGTTCTCCCGTTCCAATCTGGAAATTTGCTGCTCAAGCCGTTCAATGTCTGCGCGGGTAGCGAGATTCAAATCGGCAATCATCGCCTCTACCCGCTCCTTAACCATGTCATCGATCCGGCGACGGGATTCCTCACCCTTGCTGATCAGTTCATCGACAAATGATGAAGATTCGCTGCGTCCGATCTCGCCCTTTTGCACCAATTCGTCGACCAGCTTCTCCACCTGCTCCTTGCTGGTAACAACAATCCCGAGTCCCAGTGACACTGCCTTGTTTATCAGGTCTCTCATTTTGGAATACATCTCCTTTGGCTTCAGTCTGCGGCTCCAATTCTTGCCTTACGCCTATGGATTAGTTTACATATAAAACCAAAAACTATTCACAGAAGCATACAACGGTGCGGGCAGCCTTCCGATCAGAATATGGACAGCATATATGAATTACATCCTTTGCAAGCGCAAGGCATTCCCGACCACTGTAATCGAGCTGAGTGCCATTGCAGAGCAGGCCATCCAGGGCTCCAAGAATCCGAGCGCTGCAAATGGGACGGCTATTCCGTTATAAGCAATGGCGAGCGCCAGATTCTGCCGGATGTTGGACATCGTCCGCCTGCTCATGCGGATGGCCTCCGCAATTGCGGTGAGATTGCCTCCAAGCAGACTGACATCGGCAGCTTCCTGAGACATGTCCGAACCGGTGGACAGCGACATGCCCACATCTGCCGCGGCAAGCGCAGGCGCATCATTCAACCCGTCCCCGACCATCAGCACACGTTCGCCCTTGCTCTGCAGTTCCCTGACAATACCCAGCTTGCCGGCAGGCGGAACCTCCGCGTATACGCTGCTGATTCCCAGCTCCTCCGCAACGGCATGGGCGGTGCGGGGATGATCGCCGGTTACGAGTGAAGCTTCCAGTCCCAACTTGCTAAGCCGTCCAATTGCCTGCTTGGAGGAGCGTTTCATTGCATCCCGGATCGCCAGCAGTCCGAGCAGCCTGCCGTCCGCCGCCACATAGAGCACCGTCTTGCCGGCAGCCTCCAGCTTGCCCGCCGTGTAGGGCTTGACTGATGCACTTCCGGAGCCGGCATGACGAAGCGTCTGCTCCATCAGCTTCCAGGAGCCAATCACAATCTCCTGCCGGTCGACCACTGCCCGGACTCCATAACCGGGCAGTGCCTCGAATCGGTCCGCAGGCATCAGGCGAGCTCCGTCAGATTGTGCAGCATGGACAACCGCCCGGCCAAGCGGATGCTCAGAGTGCTGCTCTGCGGAAGCCGCTAATGCGAGCAGTCTGCGCTCCGTAGTCGCTGCGGCATGAAGATCGGTCACTTCAGGCATCCCTTGCGTGAGCGTGCCTGTCTTGTCCAGCAAGACAGCAGTCACTTGGTGGAGAGTTTCCAGCGAGCTGCCTTCCTTGAACAAAATCCCCTTCTGCGCCGCTCTCCCGGAGCCGACAAGCACCGAGATCGGAGTAGCCAGTCCAATCGCACACGGGCAGGCAACAATCAGTACCGTGATCATCCGCTCCAGGGCTGTCCCGACATTGCCCCGGTCAATGAGTATGATCCAGAACAGGAAGGTCATGGAAGCAAGTGCAATCAACAGAGGGACGAACATATCCGCCACCTCGTCCGCCTTCCGCTGAATCGGAGGCTTCGAGCTTTGGGCATCCTCCAGCAGACGGATGAGTCTGGCTACGGAGGAATCCATCCCTGCACGTTCTGCCCTTACTCTCAACCTGCCGCCCTGGTTCATCGTTCCGGCAACAACCCTGTCTCCAACCTGCTTCTCGACAGGCACCGCCTCTCCGGTCATCATCGATTCATCCACACTGGATTTACCGTCCACGATCAGTCCGTCAACCGGAATTCTGCTTCCCGGCACAATTGCGATGCTGTCCCCCGCTTCCACTTCATAGGGAGCTATACGGAGCGTCTCTCCCTCTCTCTCAATCTGAATGCTTACCTGCTGCATACTATGCAAGTCCATTAGGGCGTTCATCGACTTTTTGCGGGCAGCAGCTTCTATTAACTTGCCAAGCAGCACAATTGTAATGATGATGGCTCCGGTTTCAAAGTACAAATGGTAGGAGGCGTGCGCAGCCTGCTCCGTCGCAAACAACGGCGAAAGAACGTGGTATAAACTATAAAAGTAGGCACTGGAAGTACCTAATACAATTAATACATCCATATTGGCACTGCCGCCTCTGACCGCCTTTAATGCTCCTTTGTAAAAGGGCAAGCCGATGATAAACTGGACAGGTGTTGCTAAAGCAAGCTGAATCCACGGGTTCAGCAACAGTTCCGGTACATGAAGCTGCCCGGAGATGCCGCTGTGATGAAGCATGACCCAGAACAACGGCATCGTCAGCAGCACGGACAGGACAAAACGCAGCACGCCGCTTGCTGCACCGGCATTAGCAGCGGGAACGGAATTGATTTCCTGTACACCAAATCCGAGCTTCTCCACCTTCCTCCTGACCTGCTCCCTGTCCACCTGATCCGAATCCATCACGACATACGCACGCCCGATTGCCAGATTGACTCTTGCCTCGTTCAGTCCTTCCAGCTTTAGCAGCGCTTTTTCTATTCTGGCGGCACAAGCCGCACAAGTCATTCCGGTTACCTCAAAGGTGTAATGATCAATATGCTGCATCTCCCTAGCCATCCGTTTATCGCCCCCCGCCGCTTCGTTAATGATCCGTGCCCATGCTCTTGAACTATCCTATGCATGTCCGAGTCTGGCTAGTATGCCTCTTTTGAATCAGCGATGAATTGAATGCTGCAAGTGAAGTGCAGAATTCAAAGACAAACAAGTGTAAACGGCTGTACGTTTTTAACAGGCACAGTGTCGTTCCCCCCGAAAATAGAAACATTTATAAAAGTGATACTTAGAAACTCATAGATCAAAAAAAGCGCCCTTCCCGCTCAGTCTCAAGCGTGGAAGGGCACTGCAACAACATTTTTATTTGGTGAACAATTTCTCCGCATCGTCCAGAGCCATATCATGGCCGATCGATGAATAATCCAGCCATTTTTGACCGTCCAGCACGTAGACATGTTTATTTTTGACCGCCTTGAGGTTTTGCCAGACCGGATTTTTCTCCATCTCGTCAAAGTTTCGTTTGGCTTCGTTGCCCTTGCTGATAATAACAAAGATTGCATCCGCATTGTAATCTGGCAGTACTTCTTTGGAGATCACTTCATACGGCTGATCGGCAGCAATTTTCTCTACCCCGTCCGCCATGTTCAGCTTCAAATCCTCAAACATGATCGGCCCCAGAGGCCGGCGTGTACCCATGACACGCAACTCTTTTGCTGTCATGCGGATCGCCATCACCTTCGCATCCTGGCCCAGCTCGTTATGAATCAGCTTGCTGACCTGTGCGGCTTTTTCCTCATAATGCTCGATAAACTGATCAGCCTGCTGTTCACGTCCGACATGCTCCGCTATCCGCTTCAGATGATCTCTCCAAGTTCCGGAATCCATATCTATCGAGATGGTTGGCGCAATTTTCTCAAACTTGGATTTGTCATTGCCGGAATATACGTCATCGATATAGATAATATCCGGCTTCAAGCCCAGTACTGCTTCCATATCCGGGTCCGCAACGACACCAAGCTTCGCCACCCCGTTAAGACGATCTGCTACATGCGGAAGGAAGTCCTTCACATCTCCGCCTATGACCGAGCCGACCGGCGTAATTCCGAGCGCCAACAGGTTATTCGTAATATGAATCGACATCGAAGCAATTTTGGCATCCGGCGAGTGAACCAGCAGGTCTGACTTTCCATCGCCGCTCTCCTTGCCTGTATTGCTGGTATTTGAAGCCCCAGTGTTAGAGGCGCCTGTTTTGGAAGTATTAGCTACTTGTCCGCACGCGGACAGCACACTGATTATCATGATGGTCATTAAAGCTATCATCCATTTTTTCATGTTTTTTCGTTCCTCCGTATGTACATCTAATCTTTGTTGTGTGGTGCTGATGTATCAGGTTTTCGTTTTAAACAGCAAATAAAGGAAATAAGGCCCGCCGATTGCAGCCACGACGACGCCCGCAGGAATCGCATTGGGTTGAAAAACGGATCGCCCGATCGTATCCGCAAGAACGAGAATGACAAGGCCAACCATACCCGCTACCGGTAAAAAAAAGCGGTGCTGCGGTCCTGCAAGACGTCTGGCGATGTGCGGCGCAGCCAGACCGATAAACCCGATCCCGCCGACCATCGCAACACTTGCACAGGAGATGGCAACTGCAATAGACAAGAAAATAATCCTGTCCCTGCTGACCGGACTGCCCACGCTAGCCGCTGCATCATCCCCCATCGCGAACAAATCAAGTGTTCTGGAACGGGAATAGACGAATGGTACGAGCAGTACGATCCACGGAAGCAGCGCCCATACATGCTCCCACTCCCTTCCCCAAACGCTCCCCGCCAGCCAACGAGCTGCGAACGCATAAATATTCGGGTCCAATCTCAGGGACAACAACAGCGTCAGCGAGCTGATTCCGGCAGCTACAGCAATGCCGACCAGGATGAGCCGTGCCGGTATAATTCCTCTGTGTCTGTCATAGGCAAACAAGAAGATGATCACCGCAGTAACTGCCCCACCCATAAACGTGAACAGGGGAATCAGCAGTGCAGCTGGCCCCTCCATGGAACGGAAGAAGGAAACGAACAGCATCAAACCCAAGGCTGCTCCTGCATTAATTCCAAGAATTCCCGGGTCTGCAAGCGCATTGCGCGATACGCCCTGCAAGATTGCTCCTGAAATTCCAAGTCCGATCCCAGCGAGCATTGTCACTATGATACGCGGCAACCGATATTCAAACATCACCAGGTTCTCATCAGACGAGCCCCCGCCCAGCAAAGTCCGCAGCACTGCCAAGGGCGTCAGTCGGAGCGAACCTGTATTCAGGCTGATTGCAATGACAGCAATCGCGATAACCAGCAATGCGGCGCTGGCAATCAATGCCCGTCTTACCCGGCTCCTGCTCAGTTGCTCTATGTTCACGCTACAGCTCCCTCCTTTCCTTGCGTGCTAAATAAAGAAAGAAGGGGACGCCGACCATCGCGACCATCGCCCCGATTGCGAATTCACGCGGCGGGTTGACCATTCTTGATGCAAAGTCCGCCCAAACCAGCAGAATTGCGCCGAAAATTGCTGAAAGCGGAGTAATAAGCCTGTAGTCCACCCCGATCAGCCTGCGGACAATATGCGGTACGACCAGGCCGACAAAACCGATCGCCCCAGCCACAGATACAGAAGCTCCGGACAAAATGACTGCAGCAGTCATGCCCAGCAGCCGGATTCGTCTTGTTTTGACGCCCAAATTGACAGCAGACTCCTCGCCAAGTGACAAAAAGGTAATTGAACGCCCCATCGTCACTGACCATGCGATCGTAATCAGGATGACAGGTACAAGCATCCGCAGATGCTCCCACGTTACCCCGGAGACTCCCCCTGCGTACCAGAAAGCCAAATCCTGGCTGAGTTCAAAGTAAATCGCAACACCCGTGCTCATGGAATGCAGGATTGCAGCGACAATTGCCCCGGCTACCGTCAACTTGAGTGAGGTCAGACCGCCTGGTGTAGCAGAGCCAAGCATGACGATGAACAAGGTAGCCAGTGCCGCCCCGATAAATGACATCACCATTAGGCTCGAATAGGAAATACCGGGCAAAAAGGCAAAACTCAGTGCAACAACGAAAGCCGAACCTGCGTTCACGCCGAGAATTCCCGTATCCGCCATCGGATTTCGGGTTACACCCTGCATGATGGCTCCGGCAACAGCAAACGCCATTCCGGTAAATGCTGCCCCGAGTACACGGGGAAAACGCAAATCATGGACAATTTGATGTGAAGACAAGGCGGCATCATATCGAAATACGGCCTCCCATACTGTTTCTAACGTCAATTCCTTGGCCCCGTATGATGTAGCCAAAAAAA
This sequence comes from Paenibacillus pinihumi DSM 23905 = JCM 16419, assembly GCF_000422505.1. Classification (GTDB taxonomy): domain Bacteria; phylum Bacillota; class Bacilli; order Paenibacillales; family Paenibacillaceae; genus Paenibacillus_D; species Paenibacillus_D pinihumi. The sequence goes on from NZ_AULX01000020.1 coordinate 139,764, forward strand.
TGGTTGCCAAAAGTGCTGCAATGGCAGCGATAAACCACAGACATACTGCAAATGCTCTATTCCTTTTCATCATGCTCTGGCTCCCGGCTGCCTCCCTCACAATTACGATGAAGCTGATAATCATTATCAATATTTATTATAGCCAACTCTGTACTCCGGTACATGGCGTATTCCAAGATTGAAAAATGGACAATTCCCAGACTTCGATTACAAGCTGTCTGAACGGGTGAGCAGCTGCCCGATTTCCTCGAGTTGCTGATTAATTCCGATTGGCGCATAAATCTTCCATTTGCCCCAGTCAATAAAATAGACTCTGCCCCTGCGGACAGCCGGATGACAAACCCAGGCTGGATTTGTCCGCTGCCACTGGCGAATTTGCTCCTGGTCCTCCCCGTTCTGCACGGCTATAAACAGAAAATCCGATTCATAGTGGAGCAGTTCATCCGGGGTTATAGCTGTCCAGGTATGGCCGGTACCGGCTGGATGACCCTTTAATTGCTCACGGACTCTGTCCGGAGGTGTCAGCTGCAATGACCTGTAAAATACATGCCCGATATTTCGCGCTCCATAGACACGCAACTGTCCGTTGCGGTATAGGCAGAGAGTCACAACACCACCCCCTGTTGTGAAGCGTATTTTGTTCCTGATCTGTCCGGCCTTATGTTCATGCTCATCCAGCCATTGCCGCGCAGCCTGCTTCCGGTCCACCAGCTCGGCAATTTCCATCAGGTGGGTGTAAATATCCTTAGATGCCCAAGGGATTGCCACGATCGGGGCAATGTCGTTAATTTGCTCCCGGGCTTTTGACAGTACATTGTCCTTGCACAAAATGAGATCAGGCTTTTCATCCAAGAAGGCTTGCCTTGTAATTGTCCATGCTTCGGAACCATGTTCCGGCAAAGCCAATGATTTGGTAATAACCGGCATATGGGGATGCGCCTGGGCAGCGCATGGCCGAATGCCGAGGGTGTATAAGTGATCGGTATATGGGAAGGACAATGAAATGATCTTCAAATCTTTCTTTTTCACAAACATGCGCGGTGAATACCCGCTCGTCCCTTTGAAACGGCGGCTGAAATAAAACTCGTCCCCGTAACCGACCTCTGCTGCAATGTCACGAACAGGTTTATCCGTAAGCAGCAGCATTTCCTTTGCTTTATTGACTCTAAGATGGGTGAGATAGGTAATCGGAGTTTTGTCCATCGCTTGCTTAAACACTTGTGAATAGTATGTAGGATGGAGCTGTGCCAGTTCTGCCAGCTTGTCCAACCGGATATCCTCCCGGTATCTCGACCGCATGTAATCCAGTGTAGTGCTCAGACGAATTTCCATTTCATTATGTCGTGCAGGTTCGGCATACCGGATAATCCCATCCAGCATATCGTGCAGATATTGCTGTGCCAGGAAACGGTTTTTCCCGTTTGTGCTGCTGCCTTCCGCGATCAGCAAAAATAACAGCCGTTTGAACCAGCTCCCTGCGATTTTCAATTGGCCTTGAACAGGAAAGCCCCGTTCCCGCTCATACAATTTGGAGACAACTGAGTTGTCACTCAGACGGTACAAGTTAAACATGACCCCGTACAGCTCCGCATTTTGATCATGATCAAAAGTCAGCTTCAACTCCGTGCCAGGAGGATAAATATGCAGAGTATCCCGTTCCAGTCGGGATAGAGCGCCGTTTATGATCAGTTGTCCTTCCCCTTTTGCTGCATGCAGCAGCATATGACAAGTGAGCGTCAACCCTTCTTCTCCCCAATCCGGGGCAGTGTCCGATACCCAGGCCGCTTCAATATCATATAGCGTCCCCTTCAAAAATCCGCCATCCCTTGCTGTCTCCATGTTGTGAGTCATCCTTCCATTTGCCGGTCTGGCAGCCATATGAAAAACACCACCTGGTGAGGTAGTGTAATAAGTGCGTTCAAGAATTAAATTTGAATTGATGAGTTAACTTGATAATTATTATCAGTGATTAAATCTATTCTACTTGCAGTGTGAGAAGATTTCAAGTTCTAACTCATGGAAGTAGGGGGATGGGGAGCTAAGGGATGAAGGTTTTTTCAATTGCCCAGTGAGGTCAGTATCTGGAAATGAAAACAGTTTCAATACACACACTCACATAGAGTGCGACTCGTGCCCCCGATACAAACACATTAGCCAGATTGGCAGTTTCAATCCACGCACTCACATAGAGTGCGACGAGACACACATATGATTACGGATGGATTGGCGAGTTTCAATCCACGCACTCACATAGAGTGCGACATATAGCTTTAATTAAAAAAACTATTGGTAATACTGTTTCAATCCACGCACTCACATAGAGTGCGACATAGCGAATCCTGCGAAATTCATAACGATACTGTGTTTCAATCCACGCACTCACATAGAGTGCGACTTAATATGGCTGCTTGGAGGTAAGACCGGAATGCCTGTTTCAATCCACGCACTCACATAGAGTGCGACACTCATTAACAAACCAATCAGTCTGATTCACAATGTTTCAATCCACGCACTCACATAGAGTGCGACAGGGAAGGTTGATCATGACGGAGGACGAGATTGCAGTTTCAATCCACGCACTCACAAAGAGTGCGACTATGCGCTTAATACGCTGAAGAGCATGATGGGTGTTTCAATCCACGCACTCACATAGAGTGCGACTGTTTCCCCAAGCTTGAGCAATAACCTCGGCAAGCCGTTTCAATCCACGCACTCACATAGAGTGCGACGGGCAATATTCAATGGCAAAAGCACCGAAAAAATGTTTCAATCCACGCACTCACGTAGAGTGCGACCGTTGACCCTTCCATTCTGCAAATGGGGCATCAAAGGTTTCAATCCACGCACTCACATAGAGTGCGACCTGAGCATTGAAGGTGTGGAACAGAACCTTACAGCAGTTTCAATCCACGCACTCACATAGAGTGCGACGACATTCTCAGCGTAATAGAGGCGAAGAGGACACAGTTTCAATCCACGCACTCACATAGAGTGCGACAGCGAAAATGGGACAGAATTATCTATTTTAAGTGATAAAATGCTTCATCTCAAGAAAAATGATGCAGAAAAAATATGATGCAGCTATTGACATTTAACTGAGAGTATTAATTTCTATTGATTTCGACAAATTTCGAGGTGCGAAGGAACCGGGAAAATCATGGGAGCTTCACATTCGCACCAGAGAATTCAAAAGAATTCCGCAGGTTTTTTCTATCCCTCTATCTGGTGATGTACTTCCAATCATAAGTGATGAAAGTCTATAATACAATCTCATTTTTGCATGAATTCCGATTTTTCCAATGCATCCCAGGTAAAGTTTCTTTCAGTCCCTTACTAGTCATTAATAAAAAAATAGCCAATACGGTTTTGTAAGCTGAACAGTCTTTGATGCAGCGAATCACGCTGGCAGAGAGATGAAGGGTTCTGGAGAAACGAAGTGGTTGCCTTTAACGACCGGTTTCTTACCCTATAACCTATTAATCAGAGAAATCGGTCTTTAATAAAATATAAGAGCGATCATATCAATTACAGATCGTCTTATATTTCTACACGAAACGATACTGCCTAATAATTATAGGCAGATTCGTTTACGCTGGGCAAACAGAAGAACCCTTCAACTCGGAGCCCACCTCAAACTGACGCCCCAACCACGCATTATAAATAACCATCAGTGAACATAAGCCAGCAAATAAAAAAGACCGGACAGCAAATCACTGCCCGATCCAAAATCATTTAAACCGCCTCGTCCTGCCCCTCCGAAAACTGGCTGTTATGCAGATCGGCGTAGAAGCCTTTCTGTCTCAGCAGTTCCATGTGCGTCCCCTGCTCGATAATTTCCCCCTGATTCATGACGAGAATCAGATCGGCGTCCTTGATCGTGGACAAGCGATGCGCAATAACGAAGCTGGTGCGGCCCTGCATCATTTCGTTCATCGCCTTCTGAATGTTCATCTCGGTCCGCGTATCGACACTGCTCGTCGCCTCGTCCAATATCAGAATGAGCGGATCAGAGGTGATCGCGCGCGCAATGGTCAGCAATTGGCGCTGCCCTTGCGATATATTAGAGGCATCCTCAGTCAGCACCGTGTCATAACCGTCCGGAAGTGTGCGAATGAAGTCATCGGCATACGCCCTGCGTGCGGCTTGGACAACCTCCTCCTCTGTCGCCCCTTCCTTGCCGTAGGCGATGTTGTCCCGGATCGTCCCGTTGAACAGCCATGTATCCTGAATAACCATCGCGAACCTGCTGCGGACCTGCTCACGGCTCATATCCTGAAAGTCCGCTCCCCCAAGCTTCAGCCGCCCGCCATTAATTTCATAAAAGCGCATCAGAAGATTGATCATGGTCGTCTTCCCCGCTCCTGTAGGACCGACAATCGCAATCGTCTGGCCTTCCTGAACCTCCAGATTCAAATTCCGGATAATTGGATTTTCCGGATCATAGCCGAAGCTCACATTTTGGAAAGATATGCTGCCGTGAAGCTGGTTTGGATCGACAAGTGCAGGAAGCTCGCTCGCCTCTTCCTCCTCGTCCAGTACCGCAAATACCCGTTCCGCTGAGGCAAGGGCGGCCTGAATCATGTTGGCAATGCTCGCCGCCTGAACCATTGGCTGATTGAGTTGTTGAGAATACTGGATGAAGGCCTGTACATCCCCGATCCGGATATTGCCGTTCAGCACAAGAATACCACCAGCTATACTGACCAGCACATAACCGATATTTCCGATAAACATCATCATGGGCATCATAAGCCCTGACATGAATTGAGCCCTCCAGTTCGTCTCATAGAGACGTTCATTGATTTCGTCAAAGGTATCGAGTGCTTTTTCCTCATAGCCGTACGCTTTGACAATCTGGTGGCCGCCGTAGATTTCTTCGATATGTCCGTTGACCTGTCCCAGTGTCGCCTGCTGGCTGATAAAGTATTTCTGCGATCTCGTTGCGACAAAACGGATAACGATCGCGCTTAGCGGAATCGTCACGCAGACGACGAGTGTCAGTAACGGGCTGATGAACAGCATCATGACAATAATCCCGATAATCGTAATGACAGACGTAATAATCTGTATTAGCGCCTGCTGCAGGGAGTTATTGATATTGTCTATATCATTTACCGCTCTGCTAAGAAGATCTCCGTAAGGATGCTTGTCAAAATAGCGCAGCGGCAGCCGTGTCAGCTTCTCATTGACCTCTTTGCGCATCGTTGCTATAGTTCGCTGGGATACGCCGGCCATCAGGTACTGCTGGAGAAAAGTGAATAATGCAGAGACGGTGTACAAGACGAGCAGCCAGATCAGCAGCTTACCGAGAAAAGCGAAATCAACGCTTGTCCCCTTCATAAAACTGTCAAAAATCGAGGAAGTAGCTTCCCCGAGCAGCTTCGGGCTGATTACACTAAACAAGGTTCCCATAAAAGCCATGACAGCGATGATGATAAGCATATTGCGCTGCGGCTTCAAATAGCCGAGCAGCCTGAACAATGTTTTCTTGAAGTCCTTCGGCTTATTGGCCCCCGCAGGGAACGCCGGACCCGGTCCTTTCTTATTCGTCATGCGGTCTCCCCCTCTGTCTGCTGGGAGGCTACAATTTCCTGATAAATCCGGTTCCCTGCAAGCAGTTCATCATGCTTCCCGATACCGGCTATTTTTCCCTCATCCAGCACAATAATCTGATCGGCGTCAACGACGGTACTTACGCGCTGGGCAACAATAATAACCGTTGCGTCGCCTGTCTCCTGCCTGAGCGCCGCTCTAAGCCGTGCATCTGTCTTGTAATCCAAAGCCGAGAAGCTGTCGTCAAACAAATAAATCTCCGGCTTCCTCGCCAGCGCACGGGCAATGGAGAGCCGCTGCTTCTGGCCGCCGGACAGATTGCTCCCCGCCTGGCTGACTTCGGCCTCGATACCGCCTTCCTTGGAGCTTACAAATTGTGAAGCCTGCGCAGTCGCAATTGCGGCCTCAAGCTGCTCCGGCGGGATATCTCCGTTGCCAAAACGGATATTGTCCGCAATCGTACCACGGAACAAGGCGGCCTTCTGCGGAACATAACCCAGCTTGGCGCGCAGCTCCTTCTGGCTCATCTCCCTGATGTCTACCCCGTCTATGCGTATTGACCCCTGATCCGCATCATAGAAGCGCGGAATCATCTGCAACAGGGTTGTTTTCCCGGATCCTGTACTGCCGATAATCGCCGTCGTCTCACCCGGACGGGCAACGAAGGATACGGATTCGACCGCGGCCTTTTCCGCCCCTGCATAACGGAAGGTAACGTCTTTAAATTCCACGACACCTTTTGCAGCTCCGGCAAAGCGGCCCTTTTCGGGATCACCAATTTTGGAATGCAGGTCAAGCACCTCATTAATCCGCGTAGCGGATGCCTGTGCCCGGGGAATCATAATAAAGGCCATGGAAAGCATAATCAGCGACATCAGGATCATCATCGCATATTGCAGGAATGCAATCATGTTGCCGACCTGCATCGCGCCCTCGTTCACCCGGATTCCTCCGAACCAGACGATGGCCACATTTGTAAAGTTCATCACAATCATCATGACCGGGAACAGCACTGCAATAATCCGGTTTACCTTGATCCCCGTATCCCGGTAATCCTCATTTGCCTCGTCAAACCGCTTCTTCTCATAATCCACCCGGTTGAACGCCCGGATTACACGAAGGCCTGTCAGTGACTCCCGAAGGAGCAGGTTAAGCCGGTCCGTCTTCTTCTGTAGTGAACGGAAGATTGGAATCGCCGTTCTCATAATCAGAAAGATCAGGCCTGCCAACACCGGCAGGGATGCCAGAAAAATCAGGGACAACGTGGCGTCGCGCGATACAGCCAGAATGATTCCGCCTACCAGCATAATAGGAGCACGGGTCATCATCCCCAGTATCATATTGACGACATCCTGAATTTGACGGATATCATTGGTGGTGCGGGTGATCAGGGACGCCGTCCCGAAACGGTCGAATTCCTGCAAGGACAAGCTACCTACGTGGCCAAACAGTCTGCGCCGCAAGTCTCGGCCAAACCCGACTGATACTTTGGAAGTCAAGTAGGTGACGGCTACTGTCAGTGCACCCGCGAGCAGCGAGCATACAATCATCCAGCCTCCGGTTTTAAAAATAAAGCCCATGTCATTATTTACAATCCCTATATCGACAATGCTTGCTGTCAAGGTTGGCAAATACAGCTCCAGCAAAATACCGGCAAGCAAGCTGACCAGTATAAGCAGAATGGATCGTCTATAGGGTTTTAAATTCTTGAACAGTTCAATCAAGTTTCATCCTCCTTTTCCCTCTCCGCGAACTTCTCATCAAAATAATCAAAAGCAAGGTTGATCAGCCGGGCAAGCTCGCGGCTGTCTTCCTCTCCAAGACGCTCGCATAGCCCGGCAATCATCTTGACAAAATGTTCCGTCACTTCTTCAGCGGCTGCTCTACCCTTGTCCGTCAAGCAAATATTAACAATTCTGCGATCTGCATCATCCTTGATCCGGACAATCAGGCCATTCTCCTCCATCCGGTTGAGCTGCTGGGTGACAAACGGAGAAGACACCCGCATTTCTTTGCTCAGATCGAGGACCTTCATTCCTTCCGGTTCCGCCTCTTTGAGAAGCATCAGCATCCTTGATTCATGAATTTTATAATCGCCTTTGTTGGCTTTGGCCTCAACCCTTTTTTGACGAAGGCGGCTAAAAGATTTTAATAATTCGTCGACCGTACTTGAAATCGGGATCTTCTCCTTTCAGCCTGTAGATAGATAAGTAATTTACTTATCTATTATATGCATTTGAATTCCTATTTTCAAGTGGGCAGCTCAAGTCCAAATCATGTATAAAAGAAGCGGGGCTTCCGCAATCTAAGCACAAAGCCATGCATTTCCATACGAGGAATGAACCGGACAAAGCAGCAAGGGAGGCCTGTATGACAGAGAAGAACGGAAGCAATGAACGCGGCAGGCACAGAAATAAAGAACTCCCGGCCCTCGATGCCTTGAAAAGAAATATCGAGACCGAGCTTGGAAACAGCTCTGACATCAATACCAGGGAATGCATGATCGGCAAGCAAATGAGCCCTGCAGTTCTCGTATGGATTGACGGGATCGTCAGCTCCATCGATTTGAATAACAACGTTATTGCCCCGCTCATCTCCGGCACTGCGGAACTGGAGATGATTCCGGATGACAGGCAAACGCTGAAGATATTGAGCACGTCCATTATTACGGCTACTGAGGCAACCACAGTTACATCCGCTTCCCAGGCCGTAAACCTGCTGGTTAACGGGTGGACCGTACTGCTGATTGAGGGCTTTAGCACGATGATCGGAGTCAATACACAAGGCTTTGAGACACGCAGCATTGAGGAGCCAGCCTCGGCCAGTGTCATCCGCGGGCCGCGTGACGGCTTCGTAGAATCAATTACGGTCAATACTTCGCTCGTCCGCCGCAGAATCCGCAGCAAACAGGTGCGGGTCGAGAGCCGGACACTAGGCGAAGTGTCACATACGAAGATTGCATTGCTCTATGTCGAGGATCGTGTGGACAGAAAAGTGCTTGAAGAGGTTCGCAAGCGCATCAGCAAAATTGATGTTGATGCCGTGCTCGAATCGCATTATATCGAGGAAATCATTAAAGACAGCCCCTGGTCCCTGTTCCCTACAGTACATAGCACAGAGCGCCCGGATGATGTCGCCGGGGTCATACTTGAGGGGCGTGTTGCCATTCTCGTTGACGGCACCCCGTTTGCACTCGTCTTGCCCTGCACGCTGTTTCATCTGCTCAAGACAACCGAAGACTTGTATCTGGCGTATCCTATCGCTACTTTTGTCCGCTGGATCCGTATTGTCGGTTTTTTTGTTACACTGCTTCTTCCGGCTACTTATGTCGGTATTCTGACCTTTCATCCCGAAATGGTTCCGCCGCAGCTCCTGAGCAGCATTCTTTCAGCAAGAGACGGCGTCCCATTCCCGATCCTGATGGAGGCGCTCATTATGGAACTTACCTTTGAGGGCCTGCGGGAGGCCAGCATCCGGATGCCCCGCTCTATCGGTTCTGCAATCAGTATCGTCGGTGCGCTGGTAATCGGGGAATCTGCCGTACAGGCGGGAATTATCTCCTCCCCTTCTGTCATTGTCGTAGCAGGGACGGCGATTGCGTCATTTATGATTCCATCGAATTCACTGTCCGGGTCAATCCGTCTTTTGAAGTTTATGATGCTGATGTTAGCTTCCATATTGGGCTTATACGGCATTATTATCGGATTGTTTATCATCGGTATCCATTTATGCTCCATCCAGTCCGTTGGACTGCCCTACCTGACCCCATTTGCGCCTTACAAAAAAAACGAGGCCATCCGTGCGCTATTCAGAATCCCGTGGTTCCTGCAGCGCAACAAACGATAATTACATCTCATGAACAGGAGGAGTTCTAATGTTCTTCCGATTGCTCAAGGGCTTCCTTCTCCTCACTGTTCTTTCATTGCTAAGCGGGTGCTGGAGCCAGATCAATTTTGACCAATTGACAGTCGTATCTGCTGTAGGCCTTGACCTGAACAAGGACAAGCATCTTGAAGTAACTGTACAGCTTGTCAATCCGACACTGCCCATTTCGGCAGGAGGAGGAAACCAGCAGAGGCGAAGCATCGCAACCTACAGTGCACCCGGCAATACCATTGAGGAAGCGCTGGATTTGATTCGCCAACAAGCGAAGAAGAGTCTCTTTTTTCCGCAAACCCGGGTTATCATGATCGGAGAGAAGTTGGCCAGACGCGGAATTCGAGGGGTCATGGATTTCTTCTGGCGCAACCAGCACCAGAACTTCAACAGCTATGTGATTATTTCCAAAGATCCTGTAAGGGAGGCGCTTAGCAGCTCACAAGAGCTGCAGGCGGTATCCGCGGACGAATGGAAGGCTTATTTGACAAGCAAATATTACAAAAGCTTCAGCGGCTCCATCGAAATGTACCAATTTCTTCCCCGTCTTGATCTGGTCGGCTATCAGGCTGCAGCCCCGGGGCTGCGGGCTGTAGAGAGATATGGTACCAATCAACGGATTATGGCGATTGAGGAACTGGCAGTTTTCCGCAACCATAAGCTTGCAGGGTGGATGAGCAATGAACAGACCCAAATGGTCAACTGGCTGAGCGGCATGTCCCAGTCAGGCCCTGTCCAAATTAAACTTGAGGACGATATCATCATCAGCTTCGATCTGGACCCGATCGTTGTGCGGCTGACGCCTGTTTTTGATGCCGGACGGATTACAATGCGGGTTAAAATGGTCGCTGAAGCCGGAATTATTACGTCTACAAAGGAACTGGATTTATCGAGTCTTAAAATGTCCAGCAAGATTGTCCAGAAGCTGACTGATGATCTTAAGATGCAGATCGAGCAGACGACATACAAAATGTTCCGGACCTATGGGACAGACGCCATCGGATTCGGCGAGGCGATACATCGTAAAGCGCCTGCACAGTGGAAAAAGCTAAAGAAGGATTGGAATAGCGAGCTTGCAGGGATTCAGGTCGAGACGGATGTGAAGGTCATTATGATCAAGTCAGGCTTGATGATTGAAGGTATTCTTACGGAGGATGATGAGGAGAAATGATGAAGCAGCAGTCGATTTCCAATAAACAATTTTTCTTTATTGTCTTTGTATCCATTACCTGCCTGACCTTCTTTTCGGTCCCAAACCAGCTTGCTTCACAGGTAAAACAAGATTTGTGGCTTTCGATGTTGTTCGGAATGCTGCTTGATATTTACGTCGCTTATATTCTCTATAAGTTGAGCAATCAATATAAGGGACAGTCCATTATCCAATACACCGGCAGCATTTTGGGCAAAGCAGCGGGAAAAATAATTTCCCTCTGCTTTCTCCTGTTCTTTCTTGGCGTTATGATAACTTCCATGTGGATATACTGTGACTTTATGTCGCGTTCATTGATGCCGGAGACGCCCCAGATGGTATTCTCCTTGACGATGGTATGCTGCGCCGGCCTCGCCACATGGCTCGGAATCGAAGCGATTGCACGACTAAGCCAGCTTATTGGCATCGTCATTCTGGTGACCTCCATCGTGCTGTTCATCTGCTCCTTACCGTACTTTCAAATACAGAACCTCCTCCCGCAGCTGGAGGACGGCATCATGCCGCCGCTCCGTGGAGCCATCTATCCAGGGAGCTGGTTTGGAATCTGCATTACAGTCGGCGTTCTCATCCCTCATCTGGCCAATCCGAAAAAAGCTTTTCGGATGAAAAGCCAGGCTGTGATGCTGGGCGCCTCTATCATGACCATATATTTAATGTATAGTATTGCAGTCATGGGACCGGATATGGCGGGCAAATTCGAAAATCCGCTCTATATTTTCTCACGCATTACAAATCTGGTTATTTTCGAGCGTGTCGAGGTGCTGCTGCTGCTTATTTTTATCTCCGGCTCGTTCATCACAATCTCCATACTCTATTTTGCGCTTACGGAAGGCATGGCCCAGTGGGTTGGCTCCAAATCCCCGAAGATATGGATTATCGTGTTTGGCATCATTGTCATCTTTAGTCCGTTCTTCCCTTTTAGTCATAATAGTCCGGTTGTCAGCAACTACTTGAGCTACTGGTTCCCGGTTATTGCCCTATGTATCGAAGGCGGACTAACCACAATGCTGTTTATCATTGCCATGATCCGAAAAAAGAAAGCTGACGGCTGACCTCAATATTGCCGGACAATTGATTCTGGTCACCATACAGAGCAATTATAGCAGAATGCTGCTTCCCGGCGCTTTGCTTGAAGCGAATCGGTGCCGGATCCCTATCAAATACGGCCTGCATGAACCTCATGCCTGTTATCGTGCTAAGCTGCATTATTTAACAGCAAGCGTTGCACTGGCTTCCTTTTCCCAGACTGTACTCTTGATTTGCTGGCGCAGCCTTGGTGCAACCTCCTCTGCGAACCGCTGCAACTGCTCCAATTGCTCGGCCTCGGACAATCCGTCCACGCTGATGCTGAGCACTTGATGGCCGAACGCCTCATGATAATTCATAATTTTCTCGATTACGCTTTCGGGACTGCCGACCAGTGCCGGACCACTGGCGATATTATCCTCCAGGCTGCGAAATGGTGACTGATTGTGCTGTGCTGAAGAGGTCGCATGGAAGGCGTCGTAATAAGGACGAAACCGGTTCCGGGCTTCCTCCGGTGTATTTGCCAAATACAGGCTGCCGGCCCCCGCTCCCACAACTGCCTGGCTTGGATCATGACCGTAGTAAGCCAGCCGTTCCCGGTAATGGTCAATGAGCGCTTTATACTTGGCCTGCGGATGAAAGGTATTGGAAGAAAAGATCGGCTCCCCGTAGCGGGCTGCAAGTTCCGTTGACAAGGGGCTGGAAGCACTGCCGTGCCAGATTGGAATAGCGGACTGATAGGGACGGGGCTGTGTCGTCACCTGATGAAGCGGAGGCCGGTATTGTCCCTCCCAGGTGACATCTTCCTCCTGCCATAGGCGCTTGAGCAGTGCATACCGTTCCGCGAGGGAATCCCACTGCTCCTCCTCGGTAATGCCGAATAACGGATAATGCCTCGGATCATTTCCCTTCCCGATTATCAATTCCAGCCGTCCTCCGGACAAGTGATCCAGCGTTGCATAATCCTCGGCAACCCGTACCGGATCAAGAACACTGAGTACTGTTACTGTGGTCAGAAGCCTGATCTTTGAAGTCTGGCCCGCTATAGCTGTCAGTACGACTGCCGGTGAAGACGACAGGAATGGTGCGCCATGGCGCTCTCCCACCCCATACGCGTCGAAGCCGAACCGCTCGGCGATGACAGCCTGGTTCAGGATCTGCCGGAATTTCTGTTGCTGGGTAAATGATTCTCCTGTTACTGCATTAGGGAGATTCATAATAAGGCTGAATAGCGCAAATTTCATCTGAACAAGGCTCCTTTCTAACGGGAGTAAATACGCCAGTCTAACGGCTTGCCGCCTGGCCAGTCCGCTGACGGGAAAAGCGCTCATAGTGTCCGGAATCCACAATTTTGCGCAGCAAGTGCATTGTCCCATCCCCATTGCCAGGGTCAAAAGCATGGATTCGCTCGTACCCTCTCCGTTCATACATTGGGAGCAGCCATGGATGCTTCTCTGCTGTCGCCAGCGTAACGGCCGGGGCTCCAAGCCTTTCACGAATAATGCGCTCCTCCACCCACCCTAGAAGCTGCGCGCCATAGCCCTTTCCCTGATAAGCAGGATCAACTGCAAACCACTTGAGAAACGGCAGTCCGGATAACGCTGTCATCGGATTGTCACCTATGGCGAGCGTGACGGTTGCGGAAATACGATCTTCCACCTCCAACACATAGCATTCATTTTCGGCGATATTCTCCTCTACCAGCTCCAGATTGGCATGTGCCGCCGGCCAATGCAGCTTCAAGTCGCGTATGGTGACATAAGCATCATAAATAACCTCCACCAGCCGCGGAGCATCCTTTTTCTCAGCAAGCCGGAATATGAATTCACTCATCACATTCACCCCGTTTTATTAATTTTTATAATTCCTATAGAAATAATATGATTTATAATGATATCAGCATATCATCCTTTATTATTCAGCGCTAATTGAATTCTTCTATCCAAATATTGAAGTTTTGACCAACAAAATCAGCCGGAAACCCGCTAGAGCAGGTCCCGGCATAATTTACAGTCCAATATATGTTCATCTTGCATGTATTATCGTTTAAAAATTCAGTTTCATGACCACTCATGGCGTCTATGAATCAATTGCTCTTGGAGGATGAACGAGAGCAGTTGTAGGCTACAACAGATAATATGATCAGCATAAAGGGCATCAAGGCAACCTCATGACCCTGCCGCTCCTGCACATAGGAATATGCCGCCCCTGCGACCAGCACAGCCAGTACCCCCGTCGTCCATAGAGCCAGCCTAATCTGGCCGCTGCTGTATTTACGGGATAATTTCTCAAGCCATTTCATGTGTACTCCCCCTTCTCCAGCCAAGGTTGATTGCTTTTTGTCTATGTCTATCATAACGGGTTTATTTGTACTCAATGTGAACGCTAGTTTACAAATCATTAGCAGACTGTTAATGATGACGCTGGTGCAGTCATAATTGGGGAATGCGAACCCCCGTGGCGGACCACTTTATAAAAATGCTTGAATCTGCTCTCTGATTGCTTTTTCTTCCAGCCCGCCGCCGAATATGGATACGGTACCGGAATCCTCGCTTGAACGGATCAGCCTTCCCATTCCCTGCTTGAGCCGCAGCAGCATATAAGGCAAATCCACCTCTTCGAATGGGCTTGCCGAATCCTTTCTCCGGGCAGTGAACACTGCATCATTCGGCGGAAAAGGCAGCGACCAGATGATGACATGCGACAGTGACGGCCCTGGAATATCCAGTCCCTCCCATAAGGTTACGGCACACAGCACGCTGCGCTGATCGCGCTGAAAACCGGCGATCAGATGGCTGATTTCAGCCGAGCCTTCAAAGAAATACTGCCTGGAATGATATTCAGGATGATCCTCAAGTACGCTCCGGAACCACTTCAATTCCTCAAACGACGGGAACAAAATAAGCACGCCATCGTCCGCCGACGAAAGCAAATCCAAAACCTGCTTCATCTTGCTCAGGTCCGGCTGCTCCGGATAGATGCCAACCTGCATCTTCTCCTTGTACGGATAAGGGGAAGCCACTGAAAATGACAGGAAGCTGTCGATTCCAAGCCCCTGGGCGATATAGTCAAACGAGCCGTTCACGGATAATGTAGCGGAAGAAAATACAACAGGCATCGCCCTGGCGAAGACTCGCTCACGCAGTACTTCCTTGACCTTTTTCGGCATAATGACGAGCGTCATGCCTTCCTGATCCTCTGCAAGCCACGTAATCAGCTGCTGGGGCTGGGCATACAGGGACAAGGCATGTCCGATCATTTCCAGATGCTCCTCCACAATTTTGAGCTGATAGCCGTCGAGCGAATACAGTCCGCTCTCAAAGACAAGTTCCTCTTCAATATCGCCGATAAGCTGACGGAAATGCGAGATGGCTTGCATGACCTTATCACTCATTATGATTTCCCGGCGGGCTGAACCTGGAACGGACCGGCTGTTAGCGGCCAGCAGCTCGAACAGCAGCTCGCTTTGTTCGATGGACGCCTCTACAGCCAGTGCCAGCGATTCACGAATTTCTCCCTGCAGCAGCCGGACTACGATGCTTTCGAACAGGTGGTGCTTTAATTTATAGGTCAATGCATTTTGCGTCGCAGTCTCCAAGAGATGTCCCTCATCAAAAACGACAGAACTGTGCTCCGGCAGCAGCGGGAGCTGTCCTTCACGCTTGCGCGCCTCATACGTCCAGACATGCTCCATATAGAAATCATGCGAACAAATAATCAAATCAGCCGATTTGCGGTAATAGTCGCGTGAAATCGTCTGGCCGCAGCGATGGCGCTGAGGGCATATCAGACAATCCTGGAATACATCCCAGGCGATCCGGCTCCACTGCTCATCTGTCAGCCCCGGATAGTCCTTGCGGTCACCATACGGGTAAAAGGCCTGCAAGGCGGCAGACTTGTGCACAAAATCAGGCAGCTTGGCATACAGGTCCTGATACATATGCGCAGTCTCGTCTTCATCCGCAACAGCGTTATCCAACTTGTTCAGGCATATATACTGATCCGGCGATTTGCCAAGCCGTGCATCCACCTGCAGATCCAAATGCCGGGCCAGCTTGGCAATATCTCCTTCCGGCTTAACCAGCTGTTCAATAAGGGATTCGTCTGCACAGGCAATTATAGCCGGCTTGCCGGTGTATCTGGCATACGTGACCGCATACAGCAAATATACTAGCGTCTTGCCGGTCCCTACGCCAGCTTCGGCAAAAATCGTTTGTTTGCTGCTGAAGGCTTTTTCCAGCTGGAACGCCATATAGATTTGCTCATCGCGTGTCTCGAAGCCAGCCTCCGGCAAAATGTCATAAAAAACATCGGAAATCCAGTCGCCCGCCTGCTGAACGAACGGCTGGCCCGGGTCAAATTCAAAAGGGTATGTTGTCAATCCGGTTGTGCCTCCAACTCATAGTCAATTCCTTGTCCATTATACAGCAACCGGATACGGCTGTCGCCGTCAATTCCACAATTGCGGAGCTCATTATTGAACAGCAAAATCCCAGCGGCTCCGATGCTTCTCCAGTTTCGGATGCAGGGGCTGGTCATCTGCTGACACTACCATCCTTATATTGGAAATCCAATCATCGAAAGAAGCATAGGATGCGAACAGATTGGCAGTCTCCGGTGTCAAATATAAAAAGTGCGGCCCTTTATACAATTCTGTCAAATGGCGCAGCGCAAGATCGATTGGTGTATACTTCTTGCGCCTGGTTTCCCAATTCTCAAGAATGACCTCACCTTCATGACCGCTATCCTCTATCCACTCCTCCAACCGTTCACGTCGCTTGTACAGAGCACTTACCGGGTCCTTGGTCATCCGTCGCGCCGTCTCCTCATGAATCGGGTACAGGACAAGATCAGCGAATCCGTGGAGATTGGCATGACGCAAAGCCTGTTCCAGCTCCTGCCTCCCCGTCTCCTCGAATGTATCGTAAAAAAACAGCGTGCCTTTCTTTATTTCTTTAGGCGGTTCATAGCCGAAAGGTACCGATTGCGGTCTTGGTTTCATAGATTGCTCCTCCTTAAGTAAGGATCAGCTTCGCGTACCGTTGTATTATGGTGTACACCGGTTGCAGAAGCTGTACCGTTAGGTTTGGAAACGATGATGCTGCAGTTAACGGCGTATAATTGAATCCTTATTCGGTGTTAATATTGCCCAATATTACGATTTTTAAAGAATGGGGTCAATGGGTCCGTGATTACACAAGTGGGAGGAGCAGCATATTCTGCTCTGGAGATGACTGGCTCAAGTCATTTACATTTTCAAATGTTTACACCATGTATACCTGCATTTAATCCTCCGTTAACACTAAGGCTTTATAGTAGATTAAAATATACGAAAGGAGGAACTTGAGATGTACTATGATGAGGACCGCGTCCCTTTTGATGAAGAAGAGCCGCAAAACAAGGAACAGTCAAAGGAAAAACAGAACGAAGGCACCCCTGCCAATGAGTCATAATTCCTGCTTCATCCCTTCATTTCCCCGCAAGACGGCTTTCCCTGCAATCCGTTGACCGGATAAACCTCAAATATCCTTCAGCAGTATATACCTCTCTTTGAACGAAACGAAAGCATGACAAACAGGCTCCCGGCCATCTTTTCGCCGAGAGCCTGTTTCAATTATGAGCTTCCCGTCTGCTACTTGCGCAGAACCATTCAACCCCACCCAAGATAAACCCGACTGCCAGGATAGAGAAACCGCCGTCAGCTCCTGTGCCCGGTTTTTAATTCATGCATGCTCTGCCTTACTGTTCTCTGATATACATGATATAGTCCGTATTCACAGTTGTAACACCTGCACGGGAAAGAAGCGACATGATCTGGCCCCGATGATAGCTTCCATGAAGAGCTACATGAGTCAAAATATCAAGTGTCTTGGTACGAAAAGCGGCTCCCGTAGTGGTCGTGAAGGCAACCTCCTGCTCCAGCGCCTCGTCTGTAAGTCCTTCGATCAGTCCGGCATACCCCAACTGATTCTTTTCGAGCTGCCGCACGCATTCTTCCAGTGAAAGGACAGGCCATACTTCCATTCCTGCCGTTGACGCCCCTTGGAGACGGGCAAGCCAAATCCGCTCCGCGCCAAGCACGTGGGCCAGCAGCTTCAACGCTTGCTCAATGTCCGGAGCTGATTGCAGAGCCTCCGTGATCCTCCGGTTTGCCCAATTCACGTGAGCAAACAATTGACTAAGGTATGCTTTCATGTTGTCCTCCCGGCCATCTCTGGCAACCTAACTATATATGATCCATTATGGCTCTATTGTAACAGAAGACACGAACAGAGAGAATGAATATTTCATCGCATGAAAAAAAGCTTTCATACAGCGGCTCCAGGCCACAAATGAAAGCTTTTTTTAGAGACAAGACATTATCTCCTCCCCCATTCTGGAGAGGGCAACTGCTGCTGTACAGCGCCAATCTTGCAGGCGGCCTTGGGCATACCATATACGACGCAGGAGGCCTGATCTTTGGCCAGCGTCAGAGCGCCGCTGCGGCGCATTTCCAGAAGGCCGCTTGCACCATCGCTGCCCAATGAACAAGGGATTCCATTTTACATTCCACCCGATTATGTACCGCTATTACCGTACAACAATTGCTCCAATTGCTCAATGTTCTGCCCTGTAAGAGGAAGTGAGTTATCATAATAGATTACTGAATACTCCGGCAGCTTCCAAGCAATTTGCCTTGCTGCCAGAGAATGGCTGAATGTCTCCCAGTTCGCCAGCTTCCAGTCGTCAAGCTTGGAGCCGCGCTGCTGAATTCGGCTGCGGTAGGCTGCCTCATCGGCCAGGGTCACCACGACTGCTTTTACCTCTACATCCTGCAGAGATGCGCCGATTGCAGCCAGTTCACTCTCGATCCACTCAGCCTCCCCTATCTCGCGGGTAAAGGGACCGATGACGAATACATCATTGCCCACCGCCACATTCTCCAGTGCTGCATCCATTGTGATCCGGTAGCCCAGATCACGGCACAGTCTCTTGTACGCATCAGAATCCCGGTCATCAGGATCAAGCCCTGCTGCCGTCATCACCACGATAGCGGCCGGCCTGAGCAGCGTGTCCATATCGAGCAGCACAGCACCGCGCTTGCGTGCAATGGCCTTGGCAAGCGTAGTCTTCCCCGCACCGGCACCTCCGACAAAGAAAACGAGCTTCCCCATGGCTATGCCCCCTGTCTATACCGGATTGCGCTGCTGCAGCTCACGCCATACCGTCTTGTTGCTGTACTGCCGTTCTTCGCTAATATCCCGTCCGAACCACTCCGGGGCATCGAACTTGCGGGCTGCCTCCTCGGAATCAAATTCGATCTCCAGTACGGTAAGCTCAAGCTGGTCATAGCGGTCAATTTCCACCGTTTTGTTATCCCATTCTGCGGTTATCCGGTTTTTGGTGAGCGGAACCGCTCCACTTGCCTCTGCCAGCTGCTCGTAGATGGATTGCGATATGGAATACTCAATTTCTTCTCTGAGCAGTCCATTTCCCCGTTTGAACGTATGGGTATATGACATCAAGCCTGTTTGAAGATCGGCAATTCTGCGGACACGCACCTCCTGATCCGGATCGATTGCCAGATAGGTTTGTTCAATACGCTGCTCGGAATGGATGTTGAGAATCCCTCTGCTTTCAAGCGTATCCACCGTTTCCTTCAGCAAAAACTTTCGTTCAATTTCCAGTGCCATGCTTGTCCTGCTCCTTTAACTGATTTACTGGCAGCGAAGGCTGCATTTATTTTAGTGTACACCATTTTAAAGCCGACAGCTATTTCCTGCTTCTATTCATGCTGCCGGGATGCAAGGATCGTTCCTGAGCTGGTTATACTATGGAAATCCGATCCGCCAAAATGTCCAACCGAGGTGCTATACACTTATGACGCCCATGCAAGGAGATTGCGATTCCACCCCATTGAGGCAATCACTGAAAACCCAGCTTTATACGATAAACGATCAGCTTCTGGCGATGATTCAATCGCTGGATGACGAGGAGCACTGTCTTTTGACTGAATTTGAAGCGGTGAGAGCGTCCTTTGTCCAGGCTGAATCCAAAGCCGCACTGTACTATTTGAATTGTTATCTTTCCCCCTATACGGATTGCTACGATGAGCTGTCCCGCTTTATATACAGCATGTCTGCCCGGAGACATGGCGCATTAATCGCTGTGGAGCGTAAAGAATCCCTTCTCCCGCTGCTGCATAACGGCACCGAAATCCGGGCGAGGATAAGCCGCTTTTTACTTGAAGCGATCTTTTATCCCGGCAATCCGCTTCATGACGGGGCGGTGCTGATCCGCTCGAACGAGATCGTATCTGCCAAAAATATTTTGCCTGTATCAGACAGTTTAAGCGTAGGAGAAAGCTATGGCACCAGGCACCGAGCGGCAATCGGCCTGTCCGAGACAAGTGATGCAATCGTACTCGTCGTCTCTGAGGAAACGGGCAATGCATCATTTGCAGTGGAAGGACAGCTTTATCCACTGACCGTCTCATAAGTTTCCGGGGGTTGCAGATGTTCAAGAGGAAACACAGAAAGCTGCCGCCTTCATGATGAAGATGAAGAAACGGCAGCCGTAAAAAATGTCATTTAAACATCCGCACTACATGCTTTCGCAGAGGGGGCGTTCTTCTCTCTCATTGTCTACCAGACATTCGGTACGGTTGCTGTAGAGCAGCGGCGCAGCGACCGGTACGTAATGAGTTGGATACCCTGAGCATGAACGGTTCTTCTGACTTCCGGATGACAGAGCACGGCCAGCTCTGCTTCGCGCATCTCCGTCCAGTCAGAGATATCCTTGAGTACCTCGTCACTGTAGCCGGGATGGCAGGTAAGCTCTGTCGTGCCTTCTTGCAAGGATTCCAGATAATGCAGCAACCGCTGCAAGCTTCCTGGCTGATGATACGTATCCAGAATAATCCGGTTGGTCATTAACGGCCGTGGACTTAGCGCCAGCAGCTCCGGCTGCTGAATTGTTCGAAGTGGCACACCCTCCCTCACAGCAAACCGGGACATGACCCGGTATACTGCGGGATAGTGCTGATGCAGCAAATGATGGGCATCCAAGTGCGTCGCCTGAAGTCCGGTACGGTTGAAGCGCAGCCACTGCGCTTCCAGTTCTGCCTCAATGTGCGGCTCATGATCCAGACTTGCAGTCCCGATAATGCGGAACGAACCGTCTTCCCGGATCAGGGAAGTGACAGCTGAGGGATCCGCGAGCGGGTAGCCATAGGTCAGGTTGAAGTGCAGCCCAATCCCTAATGCCGGAAGCGCACGCGCGAGCTTGACCGCATCTTCCAGACCCGGCATATTGACCATCATGGATGTGCTGCTTACTCCGCCCTTCATATAAGCCTCGATAATGCCCCGGTTCACCGCCGCGGTCAAGCCAAAATCATCTGCATTGATGATCAAATATTTAGCCATTCCATTGCCTCCCGCTTCGATCATCTATTATTCAATGCGTCTGTCTGTATTTATGAGCGGGCTGATGTGGAATACCGTCAAAAAACGCCTGACATAAACCTCTTCCTGCCCACCAGCCACAAAGACGCGGATCGGATTGACTATAAAAAAGAAACCCTTCCGCAAAAGAAAGGTTCCGATGTAATGCCGAGATATATACTAGCTAATGAATGAAATTCAAGCTCCAAACCGCTTGCGGTAACCGCATTTGCGGCAAAGTTCCTCCACAGCTTCTCTTCTGGAAAATCCTTCTAGAATCCGCTTGGCACGTCCGCCTTCAATAATATCTGCAAAAGGTTGTACGTTAATGTTGCCAAGATTGATGACCCCTTCCCCGTCCAGACAACACGGGACGACGGTTCCGTCAGACAAAATGCCAGCCTGATTGCGCAGCCCATAGCAGAAGCCTTTGCCGTCATCTTCCTCCGCATCAAGCGACGGCCACTGGAATTCGTAGTCCTGGTTAATGTAGACCCGGTCGGCAATTTTGGTCCCTTTGCCCGGCTCGACCCTTTCTTCAATCCGGTAGTCCAGTCCGAACTCCCTTTCAATGGAGGCAAGCAGCTCACGGTTCCGGTTCCGCTCAGCATTGGTCGCATTGTCCATATCGAGGTTCCATAGCCTGAGCGATATGATCATCTTGGTCTGCTCCATGGCCTCCCTGACAAATGATAGTACATTTGCAATATAGCCTTCCTTGTCCGTTGAGCCTTCATGGCCATCAAAGCTGTGCAGCGAGAAATTCATCTGGCGGATTGCAGGTTTATTCAAAATTTTATCTCTTACCTTGTGCAGCAGTGTGCCGTTCGTCGTAATGTTGACCTTAAAACCTTTCTCATGGCTGATATCGAGCAACTGGTCAATCTTCGGGTGCATGAGCGGCTCACCCTTGAGATGAAAATAAATATAGTCCGTGTACGGCTTAATCTGGTCCAGCCGGTGTATGAAGGCTTCAGGCTTGATAAAATTGGCCTGGCGCTTGGTTTGCGGGCAAAAGCTGCATGCCAGATTGCAGACGCTTGTAATTTCAATATAAAATTTCTTGAATCGTTTCATGTCGTGCAGACTCCAATCTAAGCAATATCCATATGTACCATCTTACCATTAATAGATGTCCCGGGACATCTATTAATTTAAATCGGCATGAGAGCGTTCTCCACTGCAACGCCAGCCTGAAAGCTGTCTTCTTGAACTATTCCCGCATTACCCGCTTATCAAATCACGCAATAGCTACATCGTACCGCCACCCCGGCGGATTTCCGGTGGAATGGTTTCAGGTCCCTTATTAATAAACTTGTAGATAAAGGTTCCAATTTTTTTCGGATCACGATCCTTCAATTCCATAGTTCTCGTCCATGCGGTAACGACAAGCTGATCGTCCTTTGGTATTTCGCTGTTCGGCACCGTCAGTATTCCTGAACCGGCCTTCGTGAATTTTGCCCAGTATTTCATTTCCTTTAGAACCGTCTCGTCTGCATCCGGACGGTAATAGATAATAATGTCTCCATGTTCCAGATTGTGAACAAGCATTTCATTCGTTGGCTTTTCCTTATAAAAGCCAAATTTAAGATCATGAGGGCTGTGGGTGCCGGAAGTCGGTATTTTCATCTCATACTGAACAGGGTCATTGGAATGATCGGCCCCGTAATATTTGTCCTCCGTCACTTCGATTGGCGCATTGAAATTCAACGTCTCGATATCCGGACCTGTTGTCACATTAACCAGCTCAATAATCCCGCTTACTGCGGTAAGCAATGCCAGTCCGTGTGCAGCACGTTTGAATGTTTTGTATTTCTTCTGCAGCGCTGCTTTCTCTTCTTTCTTCAGCTTGCTTGTATTGGATTGGTTGACCCTGGCCGCATAAAAATAAAGCGCAAGCGCAGCAAGCAGCAGGGCAATCGTCAAATATAGCCAAACAGACGGCCCGGCAGATCCGTGATGCATTTCCAAATGATTCTCCAATGAATTGTCCATAAAAGTAGAGACTCCTTTTTAATAATTTTAACACTACAATATGTAGTGCGTGCAAGTATAAATGACGGCTTTCTTCAACACGGAAGAAAGCCCGTCTTTCATTGTACACCGCGCATTTTATTACTACAGGTTGACCACTTCAAGCGACTGCCAGAACCGTCATGGTCAAAAACATCAGCAGCATGGAAATGGAGATAACAATAGCTTCAATTTCAAGCCTGACTGGTATATTCTCCTCAGGATTTAGCAGCTGCTGCAGCCTGTAATTGACCGAATAGCCTGAGAAGCAGACGACACCCGCTGCTGAACTATCGGGCATTCGTGTCTTGATCAGCTTCAGCAGAGCGCTGCCTAGTCCAAGCTCCGAACCCATCCGGCGAATCGCATAATGGTCAGCCAGCAGTTCACTGAGAATCTGGTAGTTCTGGTATGACCATCTGGTGAGCGGGATGAACCATAACCCTTGTGAAATAAGCTGGAGTACAAACAGTTTTCGGGCATCAAAATTTTGCTGGTGGAACGTCTCATGCTCAATAACAGCCTCAAGCTCGCAAGGGTCCAACATACGCAACAGGCCAGTGGACAATACAATGCAAGGATTCCGGAAGCCTGCGGTAAAAGCCAATGGCTGCTCCTGGCTGATCACCCGAAGCGATCCCCTCTTACGTCCAAAGCGGCTGGTAATTGTCTCCGTAAGCTCTTCAATGTGCAGTTGCTGCAGACGGATGCCGAATTTTCTGGTTAATATATACTGCTGCACCAATCTGAACAGCGTCATCAGAACCGTATAGATAATCAAGCCGTTCAGCGCCACCACGACGCCTGTATACAAGATCGAATTTTCTTTAAACAGGCTGGTGCAAAATTTGAAAATATTCATATGAAGATTAATGCCAAGCAGCAGATGGGCAGCATACATCAGCATCTGGGTCCATACAAAGACTGCGATCGAAATACTCAAGACAAGCGCAAAGACGGATTTTTTCTTCCACCACATTATCGGTTATCCTTCTTCAGACGTTGGATTTTGGCCTCCAGCTGCTCCAGCAGACTCTGGTCCACCTCGTTCAGTACATCTATCATATGGTTAATGACAACACCACCGAACTCGTCGAACAGATTTTCAGTCAGCCGCTTCGACTGCTCATGAATAAATTCTTCCTTGGACTGGATAGTACGGAACAACGAAACCCGGCCCTGCTGGCGCTTAAGCAATATCTTCTTGTCTACCAGGCGGTTCATGACCGTCATGACTGTATTGAAATTAACAGCCTTGTCCTTTTCCAACTGCTTCTGAACATCCTTGATGCTCAGTTCCTCGGCTCCCCACAGCAGCTCCATAATTTTCGCTTCAAGCGGGCCAAAAAAACGGTTAAGTCCGATTTCATCATACTTAAATTGTTTGATCGTCATTTCCGCCCCCACTTTCACTACATATTATAGTGTAACTGGACTTGCCTTTCAAGATGGACATTTGGCAGCCTTGCCCGCCATTCAGCCTGTCAAACCTGTGGCTTATCTTATTCAGACTTGGAATGAGCCTTCAAATATTCCAAACCATTGTAGAGCATGCCCGCCGTTTCCGCACGTGTGATAGACTCCTGCGGGTTGAACTTGCCGTCCTTGTCCAGCTTATTGATGTTCATGACCAGCGATCTTTGGATCAGCCCGCTGTGCTCGACTGCAATCTGGTCTCCGTCCGCAATCTCGGCAGGAACGATATTAATCATTGGAAGCTCCCCGCTCTTCTCAAGCGCCTGCATGAAGAACACGGTGAACTCTTCACGGGTAAGCGGCTTCAGCGGATCAATACCCTTCGGAATTTCCACTCCGTTGTAATGGGCGTTAATGAAGGCTTGAGCAAACCATGCATCGTCCTTGACATGCTCAAAGATGCCGCTGGCGGTTGGCGCCTTCTTGAAATAGATTGCCGCAAGGCTCAAGTGGGTTGCATTGGTAATCAATTGAATGCCCTCGGCAGCAGTTATCTTCTGGTCTGGTGAAAATTGGGTTGAAGATACACCCTTCACAATCCCTTGCTCTGGAGTGATACAATTTGTGCTTTCGCAGCGGATTGGTCAATATCTGTAAAGGTTGCATTACTAGAAAGCGAAAACATACAACCAACTGCATGAACGGGTGAGTCAGGAATAGACTATAACGGGCTGTGATAATGAAATGAGCGGCGGTGAAGCCTCATTAAGGCCTCCCCGCCGCTCATGCTTTTTCTATATCTTATTTGTATTTCTGATGGCTATTGTATCATCATACAGACGCATTCTTGAGAACAGCCTACTCGTTGGAACGGCTGCTTTCCTTCATAATGACATCATGCGCTCCGCCTTCTACGAGGCTTGTTGCCGATACAAGGGTAATCCGGGCATTTTGCTGAAGCTCGGCAATGGAAGCAGAGCCGCAATTGCACATGGTAGACTTGATTTTGTAGATCGTTTTATCAAGGTTCTCACGCAGCGAACCCGCGTAAGGGACGTACGAGTCAACCCCTTCTTCAAATACAAGGCCCTGCTTGCCGCCAGCGTCGTAACGCTGCCAGTTGCGGGCACGGTTGGAACCTTCGCCCCAGAACTCTTTAACAAAGTTGTTGCCGATTTTCAGCTTCTTCGTCGGACTCTCATCGAAGCGGGCGAAGTAGCGTCCCATCATAACGAAATCAGCGCCCATCGCTAATGCCAGCGTCATATGATAGTCGTGGACAATACCGCCGTCCGAACAGATTGGCACATAAATGCCGGTCTCCTCGAAATATTGGTTTCTCGCTTCATTAACCTCAATCAGAGAGGAAGCCTGCCCGCGGCCAATCCCCTTCTGCTCTCTCGTAATACAGATAGAACCGCCGCCGATACCAACCTTAACGAAATCAGCGCCTGCCTCAACAAGGTACAGGAAGCCTTCACGGTCTACGACGTTGCCTGCACCAATCTTCACGTCAAAGTTAGCTTTAACGTATTCGATTGTCTCCTTCTGCCATTCGCTGTAACCGTCGGAAGAGTCGATAACGACCACGTCAACGCCAGCTTCAACCAATGCAGGCACACGCTCGGTATAATCCTTGGTGTTAATACCCGCGCCTACAATGTAGCTCTTGTTGCTGTCCAGCAGGCTGAGCGGGTTTTCTTTATGGGAGTCATAGTCCTTGCGGAATACGAGATATTGCAGTTTCTGCTGCTCATCGACGATCGGCAGACAGTTAAGCTTGTGCTCCCAGATCAGATCATTGGCCTCTGGCAAGGTGATGCCGGAATTGCCGTAAATGAGGGAAGAGAACGGCGTCATGAACTCTTGAACCGGCTTGTCCAGCGAGTCACGGCTGATCCGGTAGTCACGGCTTGTGACAATTCCGAGCAGTTTGCCGCGCGGTGTGCCGTCGTCAGTGATGGCTACTGTAGAGTGATTATTTTGCTCCTTCAGATCCAGCACATCCTTGAGTGTGTGCTGTGGAGTCAAATTCGAGCGGCTCACAACAAAGCCTGCCTTATGCTCTTTTACTTTGCGTACCATCGCTGCCTGATCTTCAACAGACTGCGAACCGAAAATAAATGAAATCCCTCCGCATTGTGCCAGTGCGGCCGCCATATTATGGTCGGATACGGATTGCATAACAGCAGATGAGAACGGAATATTCAGTGCAATATCCGGCTGTTCGCCCCGTTTGAATTTCGTAATCGGTGTCTTTAAATTCACATTGTTCGGTGTACATTCCTTTGTCGTCAAGTTAGGAATTAACAAAAATTCGCTGAATGTGCGCGATGGTTCCAAATAATAGTGAGCCACTGTAGTCCATCCCTCTCCCATAAATAATATTTTGTTGTGTTGCTTTTGACGGTCCCCTGTTCTTACCGCGTAAATTTTTTCATTATAGACGAACTTTTGCATATAAGCAACCGCCATAATTCGTCATGAATCGCCATTACCGTCCAAGCAAACGCTTTACTACGTCATATCAGCCCAAATACTCTTTCTTTCATGCCCATTCGGTGGACATGTTATCATATTGGGTTTCATAACATGGGTTTACCATTTGTATAAATTCTTTCCCGCCAGAGAATGCTCTTAGAAAAAGCGATAAGGAGCAGTATGATGACGACGAAACATATGGTCATTATCCATGGCCGTGACAAGAAGCCGACGGAAGAGGAAATGACACGTCTTGTACGTACATCCCTCATTGCCGGGTTGCGAAGAATTGACGAAGAAGCTGCTGCTGCTGTTGAAAGCGAAAGGATCAAGCTGACCTTTATCTATTACGGTGACATCAACAATGCTATTCTGATCAAGCATCACTGCGAGCTTCAAAATATTATGCAGGAAAAAAACGGGAACTGGTATGTATATGACGGCTTCTACGACCGAAATCTGGAACGGCTGCTTAATGTTCCGACAGATAAAATGACCAAAGAAGACTACGAGCTCTTTATGAGCAGCGCCGGACCCATAAAGTATTATGATGACCTGGCCCGGCTGGGCAGTCCCGTTCTCTCTTTTTTCGGCGGCGGTTCCACGGCGATCAAGGCATTGCTGCCGGATCTTGGGGCCTATCTGCTCAGCCGGGTCGTCGGATCACAGATCCGGGAACGGCTGCAGTGTCCACTCCGAAACATTATGGGCAGAAACGAGGATGTCGCGCTGATTTCACATAGCATGGGCTGCATGGTATCGTATGATGTGCTATGGAAGTTTTCCAGAATGAGCGAATACCGCTCACTTTGGGACAAGAAAGTGAATCTGTGGATGACACTTGGAAATCCGCTGGGTGAACCGGCAGTATTAAGCAATCTGTATGACGCCGATGAGCCAAAGGACGGTCGCTACCCGACAAATATTGTGGACTGGGTCAATATTAGCGCGCAGGATGACTACGTGGCCCACGACGGGGATATCGCAGATGACTTCCGGCCGATGTTGGGTCAGAAGCTGATACGCAGCATTGAGGACTACCCCCGGATTTATACGTTTTGGCAGGAAAACTGCGGCAAGAGGAACCCCCATAATCTATTCGCCTACCTCAACCATCCCGTCGTTGCCAGACGGCTGGTGGACTGGATTCATACCGACAAATTCTGATGGATGGCAAAAGAAAAGACTTCACCATGCACAGGGGTCAATCCCCTCTTATGGCGAAGTCTTTATTCAATGCAATTGCATGTTGCGGATATTTCCCAGGGAATCCTATTCTTATTCTTGCAGCCTTCAATTAGACTTTTAATCTACTATCCGATAGCAGATCTATGCCATGCCATCTCATGTTAAGCTTGACCATGCAGACCGGCATAATAAGCACCATGTTGAAGCAGACTGAGATGCGTACCGCTCTCTGCTACGATGCCTTCCTTCATGACGAAAATAATATCGGCATTCTCCACGGTCGATAAGCGGTGAGCCACCATGATGGTCGTCCGGCCCTCCATCAGTTGCTTCAATGCCTTTTGCACCCAGTGCTCCGACTCGGTATCCAGAGCTGATGTCGCTTCATCCAGCAGCAGGACGGGAGCGTTTTTCAGCAGTGCCCGGGCAATCGCTATGCGCTGACGCTGCCCGCCTGACAAGGATGATCCCCTTTCCCCCACCGTAGTCTGA
This sequence comes from Paenibacillus pinihumi DSM 23905 = JCM 16419, assembly GCF_000422505.1. GTDB lineage: Bacteria > Bacillota > Bacilli > Paenibacillales > Paenibacillaceae > Paenibacillus_D > Paenibacillus_D pinihumi. The sequence continues at coordinate 168,444 of NZ_AULX01000020.1, forward strand.
TACTGATCCGGCAGCTCTTGGATGAAGTGATGAGCATAAGCGGCTTGCGCCGCGGCCACAACCTCCTCATGAGTAGCCTCCGGGTTGCCATATCGGATATTGTCTTCAATTGTCCCGCTGAACAAAAATGCTTCCTGTGGCACATAAGCAATCAAACGGCGAATTTCCTCCAGTGTATATTGCCCGAACAATTTACCCCGAATCCGGATTTCGCCGCTGTCAATCGGGTAGAACCCGAGCAGCAGCTTGATGAGTGTACTCTTCCCGCTCCCGCTTGCACCTACGATAGCGGCAACTTGCCCGGGCTGCACCTGCAAGGATACCTTGCAAATAGCCGGTTCACCGGAGGCATAGGAGAATTCAACATCATTCAGTTCTACCATCACTTCGGCTATGCCCGCCTTGTTCAACTCTCCATGATTGTCCGCTGCTATGGATGCCGTTCCGGCAATAGTTCCACTCTTTAGGCTCAACCGCTCCGGCTCTTCTTCCTCGTTCAGCAGCTCATTAACCCGCTTTGCACCAGCCAATGAATTCTGGATTAGCGACATGGTTGAACCGACGTTCATAAAAGAATGAGTCAAATTAACTTGCAGAACAGCCAAAGCGGCTACCGCCCCCATCGTCATCAAGCCATAAGCGTATAACAGGCTCCCTATAACAATAATGCCGCAGAAGGTAATGTAACTAACCAAATGATTGACCGCAGCCAGCATTCCCTTCTTGTGGGCGATACGGCTTGAAAGCTCCGTTACTTCCCCATTCAGCGTTTCATACTGTTCATAAATCGGCCGGATGCGAAACAGCTTCACCAACTGAATACCTGCCAAAAAGTCGGAAAACTTTTCTGTCATCCTTGCTGTCACCTGCAAATGACGATCGTATAGCGCCCGCACCTTATTCACAAATCGCGTGCTAATATAGAAGGACAAAAGCAAAATAATCAAGGAGACTAAAGCGAACTGCCAATGTATGGTGAACATCAATACGACCGAGCCAAGGCTGATCATAATTTCAAGCAGCATGCCGAACAGAATGCCGCCATACGTCACTTCCAGAGTTGACACATCATTGTTCAGCCTGGAGAGCAATTCACCGTTATGGGTCCGTTCAAGCTTGGACACCTGCATTTTACCCAGCTTTCGGTACAGCCGCTCTCGTACATCCATTAGTGTGAATTCCACACTGCGCTGGAACAGATAAGTGAACGGCGGGGAAAACAGGTTCAACACTAGCATAGAGCCGCCAAGAATATACAAGCCCTGGTACATCAGTGAAATATCTTTCGTTTCCGCATAATGGACCAGACTTTGTACCACCAGGCTAAAGGATAGAATAAACAGCGTATTTACAACGCCGCTTGTGAGCATGCCGATGTAGTACTGCAGCTTGCGCTGTCGGTTCATAAAATTCATCATGCCTGCAGTTTCTTTCCCGTATGCAATCAATTCGGACAGCTTCATGAGCAGGCCACCTCCTCCCGTCCGGATGGTCCTGAAGTGAACTGGCGATGATAAAGGCTGGCATAAGCGCCGCCCTTGGCCAATAATTCCTCATGCGTTCCGGACTCGGCAATACTGCCGCCTTCCATCACCCAAATTTCATCGGCATGCTGAATGGTGGACAGCCGGTGGGCAATGACGATCGTCGTCCGGCCTTTCATGAGCATATCCAGTGCTTGTTGAACGAGGTGCTCGGATTCCGTATCCAAAGCGGATGTCGGTTCGTCAAGCAAAAGAATAGGCGAATCCTTCAAAATAGCGCGCGCGATCGTAATCCGCTGCCGCTGGCCTCCCGACAGCAGGCCCCCCCGCTCTCCGACCTCTGTCTGATACCCGTCAGGCAGCTCCATAATAAAGGAATGCGCATGAGCAGACTTGGCTGCTTGGACAATATCATCCAGAGAGGCATCTGATCTTCCATAGCCGATGTTGTCGGCAATCGTACCGCTGAACAAAAAGGCATCCTGTGTGACGACGGCAAGTGCAGACCGCAGTTCATCCGGGTTCCAATCGGTGACAGCCCTGCCGAATACGCGGATTATACCCCCATCAGGCTGTATTTCATAAAATCCGCAGATCAGCTTGATTATCGTACTCTTGCCCCCTCCGCTGGCACCGACCAGCGCCACGGTTTTCCCTCTTTCCACTGTGAAACTCATGTTTCGGAGCAGCAGCGGCGAATCTTGCTCATAGGAAAAACTGACCAGATCGAACCGGATGGGCGTTGTGCTTGGACCAACTTCATCATCAGGATCGCTTTCCATACGCTTTCCTTGCCTTTCTGCAGGCTGCAAAGCGACATCATGTACCCGTTTCAACGCTCCGCCCATTTCGAACGTATGTGTCACTAGCGTTGGAATATTTTGCAGCGGCTCAAGGCATAAATTAAGCAGGTAAAGAAACGTAATCAGTTCCCCTGTGCTGAACACGCCTTTCGAAATCAAATAGCTGCCATATAAAACTGCGAAGACGACCGGGCTCATCATCAGTGTGAACAAGACAGGTGTAATGATGGCCTCCCTTTTGCTGACGGCAAGCCTCTTATGAAGCGTGAGCTGCAGTAGCGATTCATAGGAACGGAACAGCAAGCCTTGCAGCAGATAGCTTTTAACCAGGACCATCCCGTTTAGCGTATCCTGTGCGATCGCATTCATTTGACCTGTGCTCGCCTGGGCTTCCTCCGTCAGCTGCTGCAGCTGCTTTCCGATCCATTGTGATACGAATAATGAAACCGGGACAAGCAGCACGCTCAGCAGCACCAGCTCCCATCGTATCCACAGTAAATAAGTAAAGCAGCCGATAAACAGCAGCGGATGATAAAACCATTGCGGCAAATCGCGAATGATAAACTGGCTAATGAGCTGCATGTCATTCGTCAGACGGGATACCATGTCGCCTGAATGCTGCTTTTCAAGGTAGTGAACCGGAAGCCTGCCGATATGCCGCATCATATGATTGCGCGCATCTCTCATCGCTCGTGCGCCCGCTTTTTCAATGCCGTACACCATCATGTATTTCGCCGGCACTCCGACCGCAATAACAACAAGCACCATATACACAGTTTGGACAACGAGACTGCCGTCCCCCTGTTCCGCCTTGGAAGTCAACTGCTGAATCAGACTGCCAGTCCATATTTCAATCGAAGCCGCGGCAACGGCACATAGAATCCCGGCTATCATCCAGCCCGTATGTTTCTTGGCGAACGATACAAGCCATAACACCGACCTCCACAGGGCAAACGTCCCTTTTTCTTTGCGCTGGACCACTCTACTTGTCTCCCCTTTTGTTCCCCATGTCACGGCAAACCGCTCACAAACCGCCCCAGTTGGCTCAATTCTTCATGCTGCCGCTCTGAAAGTTGCGGTTTGCGAGCATGGTGTGCATTCCGTTAATTTTCCTTCATTAGGCAATATTGGAGTTTACGCTTGATGGGCAACCAGTGTTTGCTCAAGAATGTGCTGTACGATCGATTGAATGACGGTGACGTTCATCTCCAAGTATGGAGACGTCAACACATCTTCATGGGTACCGCGAATGCTATACTCAATATAACTTCCGCAAGTTGCCTCCTCCCATGTAGCAACCCGGACTCCGTCTGCACGATTCACTTCGGACGGTTCCGCTATTAAGGCATGAATGTTCGCGCTGATTGTGCCCGTATTTATTAATTCGGTGGCATACGACCAGTAGGCGCGCATTTTTTTCTTGACTTGATCGCGCAAAAGGGGCTGATGAACGAGCAGTTCCTTCAGTTCATGCACACCTTCAATCATCTGATCCATATCACTATCGAACTCGTCCACTTCAAGCGCCATCAACTTGCGCAAAGAATCAATCATGATGACATCCGATACCGGGCATCCCCTTTGCTCCAGCGCCCTGGCAACTTCATAGGTCAGGTTGCCGCCCAGGGAATAGCCAAGCAGCACATAAGGTGCCTCCGGCTGGACTGCAATTACGGCATCCGCATACCGGGTGGCCAATTCCTCCGGGGTGTAGGCGTCATCGATAAAATCGATGCCATGGAGGATGCAATGATGTTCAAGCTGCTTCGCCAGTTCCAAATAACTGAGCCCATAGCCCAGGCCCGGAGGGAGGCAGAATACATTGAGCTTGCCGCTTTCGTTTAATTGCATAAATGGATTGCCTGATCTCCCTGCCAGCCCGTATTTCATCATCTCGAATGCCATGGCTTCAATGGTCGGCTGACGGAACACGCTGTGTATTGGGATTTCGACTGCAGTCTCCGTATAGACGCGCTCCACCAGCTGCATCAAACTTAAGGAATGCCCTCCCAGTTCGAAGAAATTATCCTTCACGCCGATCTGTGCAAGTCCGAGCACCTCTTGCCATATACGGGCGAGCAGCGCTTCCTGCGGCGTGCGCGGAGCGATGTGCTCAGTTGCGCTCTGCACATGGGCTTCCGGTGCCGGAAGCGCCTTGCGATTGACCTTGCCGTTCGGGGAGAGCGGCAGCTTGTCAAGCGGCATGAAATAAGATGGGATCATATAACCCGGCAGCTGCTGCGTGAGTGCGCTCCGGAGCTCTCCCGCTGTGATCTGGCTGGCCGCAACGTAATAAGCACACAACCGCTTCTGTCCGTCTTCTTCCTCTCTGACGACAACGACAGCTTCCTGGATTGCCTCCAGTGCCAATATATGCGACTCAATTTCGCCCAGCTCGATCCGGTAGCCGCGTATTTTTACCTGATCGTCAATCCGTCCTGCATATTCGATCGTGCCGTCTGGAAGCCATCTCGCCAGATCGCCTGTACGATACATTCGCTCACCCGGCACAAATGGGTTGTCCACAAACTTCGCGGCCGTCAAATCCGGGCGGTTCAGATATCCTACGGCCACGCCATCACCAGCTACGCATAGCTCTCCGGCCACGCCAATCGGCTGCAGGGCGTCGTCCCGTCCAACAATATAAATCGCCGTGTTGCTGATGGGACGCCCGATCGGTATCGTGACGGCACTATCTGCAACTTCATCTATGTTGAAGCATGTTGCGAATACAGTGCTCTCTGTCGGGCCGTATACATGCTTGAGCCTGCCTGGTCCCAAATGCTTGAGCGCCTTGCGAACGTGGTTTACAGAGACGCGTTCTCCGCCAAACAGAATCGCACGCGTATAGCGCAGACTGTCCGCTTTCAGATCAACAAGCACATTAAAATATGCAGTAGTAATGAACATGACCGAAATCCGTTCGCTTTCGATCGTGTCTGCAAGCTTCCCTGCGTCCAGCAGCACTTCCCGTGATATGAGAACCAGCTTCGCCCCATTAAGCAGCGCGCCGAATATATCGAAGGTCGAACCGTCAAACGCATAGCTCGATAATTGCAGTACGATGTCGCGCTGATCGATTTCGATATAATTCGTATCCCGCACGACCCTCACGATATTGCGGTGGGTTGTCAAATTCCCTTTCGGTGTTCCTGTCGTTCCCGACGTATAGATCACGTATGCGAGATCGGAAGCCCCGCTCTGCGGTTCCAGATTCGTTTCATTTGCATGATAGGAAGCCTCGTCATCAACAAGGACAACTAAGCAATCCGCCGGAACATGATTCTCCTGCAAATGCCGCTGCACGACCAGAATGCCGGCTCCCGAATCCTGAAGCATATAGCGAATACGATCCTCCGGATATTCCGGATCGATCGGCACATACGCACCTCCTGCCTTCAGGATCGCCATAATGGCAACGATCATGTCCGGTGAACGATCCGTCATCACGCCTACAAATTGTCCGGCTTTCACACCCTTATCCCTTAACGTTCTCGCCAAACGATTCGCCCGCCCGTTCAGTTCCCGGTACGTAAAGCGTGCATCACCCAGCTCGACGGCTACGGCCTCGGGCAATCTTGCCGCTACTTCCTCAAACAATTGCGGAATGCTCTTCTCGCCCGGATAATTCGTAGCCGTATTGTTGAACGATACGCGTACCTTTTCTTCTTCGGCCGTGCCCATCATGTTCAGCGATGCCAGTCTCATATGCGGGTCCGCAATAATCGCGTCAATCAACTGCACGAAATGCTCGCCGATACGCTGCGCCGTCTCGTGTGCATAAAGGGAAGTCGCAAAGCTGAGGCCGCAATAGATGCCCTCCACGCTCTCTTCCGCATGGAAAGTCAGGTCAAACTTCGCAACCGCATGAGTATGCGGATACGGGCTCATTTGAAGCCCCTGGATTTCAACACCGCCCTGCTGTGCATGCTCTACGCTAAAGATTGTATCGAACACCGGATTACGGCTCATATCACGCGACGATTGAACCTTCTCGACCAGTGTTTCGAACGGGTAATCCTGATTCTCAAATGCAGCAAGCGCCGTGTCCTTCACCTCTGCCATCAGCTCTGCAAACGTCTTCTCTCCTGCCGGATAATTGCGGATGGCCAGCGTATTGACGAACATCCCGATCAACGGCTCCAGCTCCGTCTGGTTGCGGCCTGCAATCGGAGTTCCAATAATGATGTCCTCCTGGGCCGTGTATTTGTGGAGCAATGTGGTATAGGCAGCGAGCAGTACCATGTATAAGGTTGCGCCATGTTCTGCTGCTAACCGGTTCAAATGCTCTGTTTGCTCTTTATTCAGGGCAAACAAGGTAACATCACCTTCGAATTGCTGGACAGCCGGACGTACAAAGTCGGTTGGCATCTCCAGCGTCGGCAGTTCTCCTGATAACTGGTGCATCCAGTAGGATTCCTGTTTCGCCAGTCTGTCTGTATATTCAGCGGTTTGCTGCCAGGCTGCGTAATCCTTGTACTGGATACGCAGCTTCGGCAATGACTCTCCTGCGTAGAGCCGGGCGAATTCATTCACCAGAATGCCCATCGTTACGCCATCGGAAATAATATGATGCATGTCGAACATCAAAATATGGCGCTCATTCCCTGTCTTGATCAATCCCGCTCTCAGCAACGGTGCTTCCTGAAGCTGGAAGGGACGCACGAACTGCCCGATCAGTGCCTCAGCCTCCTCGTCTTCTGCGGCCTGATAATACTGGACCCTAAACTCTACGTGCGCATGAATGCGTTGCACAGGTTCCCCGCGAACGGTCCCGAAGCTCGTTCGAAGCGATTCATGCCGGTCAAGGAGTTTCTGGAACGCTGCTTCAAACCGTACGCGGTCCAATGCTCCTTCGAGGATCAAGACGCCAGGCATATTATAGCTTAGCTCGGCTCCAGCCAGTTGGCTGATGATGAACAGACGCTTTTGTGCCGAAGACAGCGGGTAATATTCTCTTTCATCGGCAAGCGGTATTTCCGCATACATTTGTTTCTCCAGTTCTGTTATGGCCTCTGCCATCTCTTCGATGGTCGGGTGGCGGAACACGCCGCGGAGCGGGAAGTTGACGTTCAATTCCTTGTACAGCCTGCTGACGAGTGTCGTCGCCCGCAGCGAGTGGCCCCCCAGCTCGAAGAAGTTGTCCTTTACCCCTACGCTTGGCAGTCCCAGTACCCCCTGCCAGATGCCTGCCAGCTTCGCTTCCGTCTCCGTGCGCGGTGCCACGAACTCGGCTCCGGTCTCGATCCCGCCTTCCGGCTCCGGCAGCGCACGACGGTCAATCTTCCCGTTCGGCGTCAGCGGCAGCCGCTCCAGCTGGACGAAGTACGATGGAATCATATACCCCGGCAGCTCCTGCGCAAGGGCTGCACGCAACTCTCCGGCGGCTAACGGATGCTCGGCTGCATAATACGCGCATAGCTGCTTTTGCCCCGCATGGTCCTCCAGCGCCACCACTGTGGCCTCCTGCACCGCAGGCACATGCAGCAGCTGTGATTCCACCTCGCCCAGCT
>NZ_KE383870.1:0-25397 GCF_000422505.1 Paenibacillus pinihumi DSM 23905 = JCM 16419
AGAGGGTCGGCGGTTCGATCCCGTCAGCGTCCACCATATAAAGTAATTAACGACGCGGGGTGGAGCAGCCCGGTAGCTCGTCGGGCTCATAACCCGAAGGCCGCAGGTTCAAATCCTGCCCCCGCAACCAATTTGTTTTACCTTCGGAGAAATTCCGGGACTTATAATGTGGAGCTGTGGTGTAGAGGCCTAACATGCCTGCCTGTCACGCAGGAGACCGCGGGTTCGAATCCCGTCAGCTCCGCCATTTACATCATTTGGCTCGGTAGCTCAGTTGGTAGAGCAGAGGACTGAAAATCCTCGTGTCGGCGGTTCGATTCCGTCCCGAGCCACCTTGAAGAAAATTGTATATTTGCCGTTGTAGCTCAACTGGTAGAGCAACTGACTTGTAATCAGTAGGTTGGGGGTTCAAGTCCTCTCGACGGCACCACATGGAGGATTAGCGAAGTGGCCAAACGCAGCAGACTGTAAATCTGTTCTCGTCCGAGTTCGGTGGTTCGAATCCATCATCCTCCACCAGTTTACCTTAGGGGCATAGTTTAAAGGTAGAACAGCGGTCTCCAAAACCGTTAGTGTGGGTTCAATTCCTGCTGCCCCTGCCAATCAGTTCTATGGCGGTCGTGGCGAAGGGGTTAACGCACCGGTCTGTGGCTCCGGCATTCGTGGGTTCAAGTCCCATCGATCGCCCCATTTTTTTGAAAATTAAAATTAACCATGTTGGGAATTAGCCAAGCGGTAAGGCAACGGACTTTGACTCCGTCACTCCTAGGTTCGAATCCTAGATTCCCAGCCATTTATGCGGAAGTGGCTCAGCGGTAGAGCATCGCCTTGCCAAGGCGAGGGTCGCGGGTTCGATTCCCGTCTTCCGCTCCATAAATTTTACCTGGCGCCATAGCCAAGTGGTAAGGCAGAGCTCTGCAAAAGCTTTACCCCCAGTTCGAGTCTGGGTGGCGCCTCCATAACCACTATAATATGTGCCCTTAGCTCAGCTGGATAGAGCGTTTGACTACGAATCAAAAGGTCAGGAGTTCGAATCTCTTAGGGCACGCCATTTTCATCTTATTAGAATTATTTTTAAACTTGCCGGCGTGGCGGAATGGCAGACGCGCTCGACTCAAAATCGAGTGGGAAACCGTGGAGGTTCGAGTCCTCTCGCCGGTATTAACTCAAAACAAAGTAGTTCATTAGATATTAATCTAATGAACTTTTTTTATTTAGTAGTTAACCCTCGATCAGTGCAGTAGCTGCTGAAACCTTCGAACATTACTTCATATGGGAATTGGCTTGCGGTTGCGTAATTACTATGACCAAGCCATCTTGTACCTCTTTCATCTCTACACCATTTGCTACCAGCAAACTTGCGGAGCTATTGGTGCAGTTCATGATATCTGATTCTCCGAAAATTATGCTTCTTTAAAAGAAGAGGGAAGTTTTGAGTGATGTAATCGAGCTTAATTCGATCTCTCATAAGCTTGATGACCAGAAGTATAAGTTTACGCAGCGGTGGCAAATGTGAATCCCGATAAACAGCAAAAACGAGTTTTATAAATCCTTTTTTTTCTGCACTCTCTCAACAAGGAATCGAAGTACGCCGCTCGCCCTTCACGAAAGTTGGCTTGCCTTCAGATGCTCCCTCGCTTTTCTCGTAATACTCACCTATTTTCTAGTTGGTTGTATTTTATAAATAAAAACTACACTCAGGCTTTAGATATTCATCCAATAGTTTGGTCGCATCAATCGAGTCGACTTTTATAAATACCTTTTCAGACTGTAGATAAAAATCAATGAACTACAGTGATCTTCAATTTAGTTGTAGATGCTTTCTAACCATTTGAAGATAATCCATTCATATGAATTAGTTCATCTGAGTCGTTAGTAGTTAGCCTTAGGCTTTTCATCAAGTCATGTTCTTTCTCGCCTGGCTTTGGAATTCTCGCGGAAGGAATTACTGTTGTTTTAATTTGCAAGATTTGTTTATTCAATAAATTACAACGTTCTAACCAATGTTCTCGTAACCCGCTAACTCTCCAGGAATTAGTATTTTTTACTAATCTGAGTGAGTACGAAATGTTTGGAATTTATCGAAATGTTATTATTGTAAAATATCAGGACATAGTGTAATGTTTTATTTGAATAATATGTAATTAAAAGAAGGAAGGTGGATTTTATTACTTAAATTGGTTTTAACTACAGGGAAATCTTAAGGATGTAGCAAGGATTAAAACGCGTTTTATAAAGCTAAAACGAAATTGGGAGGAATACCTATGAAAAAGAAAATATTTATGACTCTACTTTCTGTTTTAATGGTGTTTTCTTTTGCAATGCCTGCCTTTGCTGAAGTATATTCTATAAACTTTAATTTAGCCCAAAATGGTTCATCTGCGAACGTTTGGTCTTATCTAGATGTTGATTCAAAAGGAACAGTTGAATTTAGTATAAAGGATATCAAAGATAAAAATTGGAATATAAAAGTAAAGCTAACCAATGGGAATACCGGAAAATCTGTTGAAAAGGTGTTAACTCAATCGAGTACATCTGGTAAATTTACTAATCTTCTTGCCTCGGATTCTTACATCATATCAGTAACGAATGTTGACAATTCTGCTCGCAGTGGAACATTGAATTTCTCATGGACTGGTAAATGGGGAGGGTTTATTAATTAGGCAGTTATATTACAGAATATGATACTGACAAACCAAACAAGCCCTGTTAACCTTCAATGGTCAGCAGGGCTTGTTTGGTTATCTGCTCAAATTTGTACAAGCAGTACTGGTTTAATGAAACACTCTCCATTCAATCCCGCTTCGGTTATAGAATCCTAACCGAATACAAGCTTGCCACACATCTTATTAGATATAAATTTTCATATTATACCTCTATCAATAAAGTAGACACAAAGAATCGAGAGAATTAGACGGTTTTGCGATACATACGTTTGCATTCTTTAGGCGTTAAATACCCAAGGGTGGAATGAATGACGGCGTTGTTCCTGGTTTTGTCCTTCTCAATAGTTATGAGCTTGCCATTTAGCGATCCGGACGTGACAGTGTGATTTATCGTTATTATGCTACCTTAGCATCCGTATGGACAAAAATCTCTTAGCTAAATAAAGAAACAGGGCCAACCTAACGGTTAGCCCTGTCGTGTCATGAACAATGATTATATAAGTGCTACTGTCTTTCCAGCTTAAAGCCTTCCTTCTCCAGCAATGTAACCATACCCATGTCACCCAGCAGATGCAGCGATCCAACTCCAATAAAATACGTTTCTTTTTTATCACTGTTCAAATAGTCTTTAATCTTTTCGACCATAGCTGTATTTCGGTCATCCATATTGGCTTTAACCCATTCAGCATCAAAGCCAATAAATTTAGCCGCTTCAGCCAAGGCGTTATAATCGCCCTCACTCCACATTTTAGCCAAAACATCTACTGATACATCTGGAGTAGGCGGGTTCGGAGAACCTGGCTCCAGAGTTTGCAGCAGCAGCCTTTCATTCAGCGAGTCAGAGAAGTTGTCCATCGCCTGAAACTGGAGTTCCATATTCTCCAGTGAAATAACCGGCTTTTTAGCTTTATAAGCTTTTTCCATCAGGTACCTATCAATACCCATATCCTGTTTTTGCTCGCCTTGTGAACTTTTAATAAAAAGGATTTGTTTCTCGACGAACCAAGTCTTAAAGTTATCGAAGGTATTTTCCGGAAGTCCCTGTTCTTTCAAGAATGCTGTAACTTTTTTATATGTTTCTGCGGAGATATGATCCTGCAGTTTTGTTCCGTCTTTATAAACACTCAAATCCGCTATCAGTTTCTTTGATTCCTCAGAAGCGCCCTTCATAAGATCCACCTCTACGCCCAAGTAGTCAGCAGTGTTGAATGCATTCTCAATCTCCGGACGAAGCGGATACATGCTTTCATCGGCTAGATGCATTGTACCAAGCAGATACACCGTGTTGCCCTTATTTTCTATTTTCCATAGAAAACCGCGGCTCCCTTCAGATTGCTGCTTGGAGGTAAGGGTGACTCCATGCAGCGATGGGTTCCAGGCAACCTGATAGCCTGCAGCTTCAGCGACAAAACGGATCGGGACATAGGTTACATTTCCGGTTTGTTTAGGCGCTACATCCAACTGAACTGCTTTTCCATTTGCAGTTGCTTTAGTGCTGCCAATCTGCAGGGAAAAGGAGAGGCCCTCTTTGGTACCGTTAATAGTGCGGGTTGCTTCATTCGATTTAACTTTTATCCCCATATTATCAAGAATAGGATGGATCGGTACGAGCGTAACCCCTTTTTCTACAATCGGCGCAGACTTGCCGAACTGGATTTGCTCGCCATTTAGCCGTACGGACAAGGATTTATCTGCTGCTTGAATAGAAGAGAATGCCGATGTAAGCAAAGCTAGGGAAAGAATTGAAACGATTAGTTTTTTCATCTGTATATACAACTCCTTCTAGTTGGGATAATACAAAGTGGGCTGGATAATTTTTGAATGACCATTCAGGACGCCTTTCGGATTAAACTTTTTGACCTTAATTATGATCATTCACCTTCTCCTTCCTTTGAATGAATCATCAGATGACGAAACACTTCAAGCAAGTAGTTTATAAAGTCCGGCTGAAAGTTACTTGGAAACTCCATTCCCATCAGAATTTTTCCTGTTTCGCTCTTCCCAAGCGCCTCTAGCGGTTGTTCGAGCAACCTATTGAGTATCAGCTTCAGAACAAGTCCACGCTCCTGAACAAGCGGATGCTCCGGCTGCAGCCCTTGCTTGGACATGGCGAGCAGGTTATTAAATACAATCATGATTTCATGTTCCAAATTTGCTCCACTCACAAACATAGACTCTACGAATTCATCCGGCAGCCGGTCAAAAAGCCACTGCTTCAACTCTCCTTCTTGTTGAATAGCATGAATCATCAGAATAATAAGCTGGGGATCAATTGTATCGTTATCCTTAACAATTGCTTTTACCCGTTCAATCGTAGCTATAATGCGCTGGGTATGCTCCTGTTTCTTCAGTAGCAGCTCGTATTGCACTTCCAGAGAGGTTTTAAAATCCTTGCCCCCCTGCTCTAAAAACTTGCCGATTTCATCCAAGGAGAGGTCTAAATATTTTAAGGCCAGTATTTGTTGGAGACGGAACAAATCCTCATCGTTATAAGTCCGGTGGCCCTGTTCATTGCGGCCGCTTGGCTTGAGTAATCCCTTGTGATCATAAAAATCAAGTGTACGTACCGTTGTTGAGGTTAGTTTGGCGAGTGAACCAATGGTATAATACGTCTTACTTATCTGTTTCAACCCCTTTCTAGCACTAGTATAGACCATGACGTAACGTTATGGGCAAGCATATTTTGAACTTGTAGAATAAGGTCCGATTGATAACTAATTTAACCGGATGCTATGATTTAATAACGCTCATCGGGTGCATGCCCGTTGGGCGTTTTTTTATCATCAGGGCAATCTTTCATACCCAGGATTGATGGCAGTATAGTTCATGTAGCAACGGTATTATGCATTTCAATTTATTTCGTTTCGTAATAATCTATATTCAGAACCATAGGCAAGGCTTTGATAAAAGCATGTTATCATGCAGCTGTTTTGTTCATGTCTGAGGACGATGTATGCCTACAGACAGGGATAAGCGGAAGAAAGGATGAGCAGGGCGATGTGCAGGACCTGAAAGTTAAGGTTTGCCGTGCCGTGCTAAGGCGGGGAGTACAACAATGACATTACAAAACTTGATGGAGAGTGGACTTCATGAATGAGAAGCAAAAGGCAGCCAACGGCCTGCTGTACGACGCCAATTATGATCCGGTATTAATTGAAGAGCGCAACCAGTGTAAAGCTTTATGCTATGAATATAATCAGCTGCCGCCGTTTCATTTGGAGAAGCGCAAGGAGCTGATCCGCATAATTATCGGCAAAACCGCAGGTTCGTTTTTAATTGAACAGCCCTTTATGTGTGATTATGGCTACAACATTGAAATTGGCGAAAATTTTTATGCCAATCATAACTGCATCATACTGGACGGGGCAAAGGTAACGTTTGGAGACAATGTGTTTATCGCACCCAATTGCGGTTTTTACACGGCAGGACACCCGCTGGATGCCGGGCAGCGCAATCAGGGCCTGGAATATGCATATCCGATCCATGTTGGGAATAACGTGTGGATTGGGGCACAAGTAGCAGTTCTTCCTGGCGTCACGATTGGTGATAATTCGGTCATTGGTGCCGGCAGTGTTGTCACGAAGGACATTCCTCCCGGTGTTATAGCTGCTGGAAATCCGTGCAGAGTTATCCGGGAAATCACAGAGGATGACAGCAAAAAATATTGGCGGGAAGAAAGCTAGCTTGGCCTTTTAATTAAAGCATTCCCGGGATTGCTTATCTTATCGGGGCTTCACACTTGCGACTAAAGATCAGCTATGAGATTAAGGAAGGAATGACAGGATGGCTACATGGTTTCTCGTTATCATTTACTTATCGTTTATCAGTCTGGGTATCCCCGATCCTTTATTGGGTGCTGCCTGGCCGGTTATACATCCGGAGATTGGGGCTTCGCTCGAGTCTGCGGGAATGCTGTCGATGATCGTAGCAGGAGGGACGATTGTATCGAGTCTTTCCAGCGGAAGCCTGATTCGCAGATTGGGCACAGGCAAACTGACTTTGTTTAGCTGCGTATTGACTGCTGGTTCGCTGCTTGGCTTCTCAGTTGCACCATCATTGGGATGGCTTGTGGTGCTTGCAATTCCTCTTGGTATTGGGGGCGGGGCTGTTGATGCCGCTCTTAACCACTATGTGGCATCTAACTACAAGGCCCATCATATGAGCTGGCTGCACTGCTTCTGGGGTGTGGGGGCAACAATGGGACCCATAATGATGTCCTATTATATTGCAGTCCATCATTCTTGGAGGGATGGCTATGCAGCGGTGGCCATGATCCAATTCAGTCTTGTCTTTCTTCTGCTCGTTACACTGCCGCTGTGGAAGCGGGTTGCACGTTTGCATCAATCCGGACATTCATCTGATTCAGCTGATCCCGCGGCTGGTTTGACCAGTTCAGGAACGGAGCATGCATTGGCAGCGGGCTCGCAGCACCCTCTTAAGATTAAGGGAGTTAAAATATCGCTGCTGGCATTTTTATTGTACTGTGGTGTAGAAACAATGGTGGGACTCTGGGGGGCAAGCTTTCTCGTAGGAGCCAGAAATATTACGGCGGAGACGGCTGCCGGATGGATTTCCTTGTACTATGGCGGGATTACGGCGGGGAGATTTATTACCGGATTCATAACACTGAAAGTTAATAATCGGATGCTGATCCTGGCAGGTCAATTAACAGCTGTTGCCGGAAGCATCCTGTTGCTCCTACCATTGCCTAATCAAATCACTTTAATCGGTTTTATTCTGATCGGCCTTGGACTCGCACCGATTTACCCGGGATTGCTGCATGAGACCCCAACAAGATTCGGCAAAGAAAATTCAGCAAAACTGATGGGGTATCAAATGGCAGTTGCCTACAGCGGTTCTACACTGCTTCCTCTGTTATTCGGATTGCTGGCAACTTATACGGATATTAATTTGTTTCCGGCGGTTGTCTTAATTTTTGTGCTGCTTATGCTGTTTAGTTCAGAAAAGGTCATCCGGATTTTGAAACAGAATTCGATCCGGAAACCGCTATAATGACGAGCAGACAGAAAATCGAGCCATGACGGATGGCTCTCTGTAAGGAAGAGAAAGCTGATTGTGAGCCAGACTATTGCAGCAATAATCGTTATGGTTCTGATGCAGATCAATTTGATCTTATTGTATGCCGCAATGTTACATGGACGTTAGACGACCTGGAGGCAGCATATCAAGAATGGCATCGGGTGCTTAAGCCGGGCGGACGCTTGCTTATTTTTGACGCGAACTGGAATCGTCATCTTGTAGACGAAGAGATGCGACGCAAATATGAAGAGGATCTTCAAGCCTATGCAGACCGCGGATTCGGGCAGCCGCCGCAGCATGAGGATTGGGAGGAGTCTGGCCGTTTGAGCAAGCTGCTTCCGCTGACTCATGAATGGTGTCCGGCATGGGATGTTAAGGTATTAAAGGGGCTCGGCTTTGCACAAGTGTTTACAGTGGAAGAGCTTAACGAGCGTGTGCTAGATGAGGGCCAGCAAATATTGAGCCGTTCTACGCCCATGTTTATGGTGGGAGCGGAGAAGTAATTACGGAAAATCAGATCGGGTCGGGTGGTTCGTCTCTTTGCCCGGCAACATAATAGGAATTCAAGCTCATTGGGATAATACCTGATGGGCTTTTTTTGAGGATGTTTAGTCATAAATTAAATTACAAAAAATAATATTTGTAATTTAATAGTGAATATGTTACCTTATGATCAGGAGGTGACGACAGATTGGACAAATCTCCAATACAGTTAACCAAAGAACAGATTCTTGAAGCTGCTGAAGAAACGTTAAGAAAGTTCGGTGTGGCCAGGACATCTGTGACGGATATTGCAAAAGCATTAAAAGTCAGCCAAGGCACTTTGTATCGTTATTACAAAAATAAAAACGAGTTGTTGGAAGCCGCTACTGAGGAATGGCTGCAGGAGAAAATCATCAAGCCGTTATCAGAGATTAGCGCGAAAAACAGCGAAGAAGGTTTTAAGCATCTAAGATTATATTTGCAAACCTTAATGGAGTTAAAGCAACACTATGCCAGAAAAGATGGAGAGCTGTTTTCCATGTATGCGAAAGTAACGATGGAATCCAGCGCGCTGATTGAGCAGCATATCGGGCAGATCATTGGGCATATGACATCCATTATTGCAGCGGGCAAGATGAAGATTGAAGATCCGGAACGGTTAGCGCGTTCCCTGTTCTACGCGACTTCACGGTTTCATCACCCTGGCCATGCTTATGAGTGGGACAACCCGGCTATTTATGAAGAGTTTCACGATATTATGAACTTGTTCGAATCGGGTATTCATAATAATCATTGAAAATTTGAGGGAGAAGGAGAGTTGAAGATGGGACTTACAATTCTTGTGACAGGTGCTTCCACGGGAATCAGAAATTTAACGGCAAAACCGCAAATAATTCGAAGATTATCCCCATTGAATTGGATGTTTTATCGCAGGAATCGGTAAATGCTGCAGTAGCATGTGTGCTGGAGCAGCAGGGCAAAATTGACGCGGTTGTCCATAACGCAGGCCATCTTGTAACTGGAGTGGTGGAGGCATTCTCCACAGATGAAATAATGGCCGCGTACGATGTTAATGTGCTGGGTACACATCGGGTCAATCAGGCGGTACTCCCCCATATGCGCCGTGAGCAAGACGGTCTGTGTCCGAAGAGCTGCGCATCGAATTCATGAACCGGATTGGCCTGGCTTCATTGCTGAAACCTAAACAATATTAAAGAAAGAAGGAAGAACAAATGAAACAATTAGAAGGAAAAGTAGCTGTTGTTACAGGTTCATCAAGAGGAATTGGACGCATCATCGCTGAACAGCTGGCAGATCTCGGAGCCAGCGTAGTGATCAATTACTCCAGCAGTCCGGACAAGGCGAATGAAGTCGTAGAGGGAATTACGGAGAAGAACGGCAGAGCGGTAGCGATCAAAGGCGATCTGAGCAAAGTAAGTGATGTAGAGTCATTGTTTGCAGAAACGCTGGCGGCATTCGGCAAAGTTGATATTCTGGTCAATAATGCAGGGATTATGAATAACAAACCGCTTCTGCAAGTGACTGAGGATGATTATGAGAAGCATTTTGCAATTAATGTAAAAGGAACCTTGTTTGCTTGCCAGCAAGCGATGATGCATATGGAGGAAGGAGGGCGTATCGTCAATTTCTCCACTTCTGTCACGGGTGCCATGTTCCCGGCCTATAGTGTATACGCAGCTACCAAAGGAGCGGTAGAGCAATTGACCCGACAGCTTGCAAAGGAATTCGGACCAAAGCAAATTACGATCAATGCGGTCGCACCGGGTCCGGTGAATACAGAGCTCTTCAATGTAGGCAAGACAGAGCAGCAAATCGAAGGCATGAAAAAATTAAATGCCTTTGGAAGATTAGGTGAGCCGGATGATATCGCAAATGTAGTGGAATTTCTGGTGAGTGACCAGGCCAAGTGGGTAACTGGCCAAACATTGCGTGTCAATGGCGGGTTTATATAAGAAATAGCAGTCAAAGACGGACCGGAATATAGCGGCCCAGATCTGGCTTCAGATGACCAGCAGTATCCCGGCTTCAATGGGTTAACGCTGGTCATTTATTGTTTTTGCACCCGGTATCTTCCGGCCAGAATGGAGTAATTAGCTGCCTACAGCAGAAGGCGTCCATCCGATCTTCTATATTAATAGAAGAAACTCAATTAAACGCAAATCATCATGTTGTGATCTTTATCATTTGAGAATCACAGTACATAGCGGTATAATATAAAAATTGGATATATAACTATATTTTATGGGAGTGTATTCAATTCAATCATTTGTATCTGAAGAAAGCAAGCTGTCAAATAACGGGCACCAAAATAGGAGACAAGCGGCGTATTTGAAACGGAGGTGTCTTTTGGATATAATTAGCCCTATATAACAGAACGGAGGCAAAGGAGGGGAAGGCTGAACTATGGTAGGAGGATGGATAACATGGCTGCTTATAATATTCGGAATAATAGTGGCCGTCGTCGGAGTCGTTGCTTATATGCGCATGGTATCCAATACGTCTTCCGACCGTCCGCTATCTAAATCGCAATCGAAGGATAAGGGAGAGTAACGTTGTCTTTTCTCTTGCGTATCATAATGGTATAATAAATATGAACCGAATATCTGGCTGAACCATGAGTAGCCTGACCGGGTGGATTGCTTGAGCTAAAGGAAGATTACGACGGCGTTTATGCGCTGCATTCTCGTAATGGATTTAGGACGACCAACCAAGATATGGGAGGGGATTTCATGGCCAAGAGAAGCCATAATGAAGTCAAGGACAGTCTGAAGGAACTCACGAGAATTTTTCAACCTAAAGATCCGAGAAAATTTGTTCGTGAATATATCCGTAAATACCGGATTACGGGAGGATATGAGGATGAATTGACTTCCGTTGTGGAGAACGAACTCGGGAAGATAAATTCAGTCAGCTAACGGATTCGATTCGTCAAACAACCTGTATATGACAAGCCTTGCCACATTGTGGGCAGGGTTTTTTTGTATGTATATTTTGGGCAGTTGCATCAGGAATGTTTTGCAGAAGTTCAGAATACTGTGAATGATAATCTGCAACTGCCGGAGGTGGCCTGACGGGTGGGAAAGCTCAAGTCAAATGAAGAAATCAACCAAATACGCAGAGCCGGGAAAATTGTGGCGGCCTGTCATCAGCAAATCAGGCGCAAAATCAGCCCGGGTGTAACGACGCTGCAAATCGATGCTTTTGTAGAGGAGTTTATGAGACGACACGGGGCAAAGCCGGCTCAGAAGGGCTATAAGGGCTTTCCCTATGCAACGTGCGCATCTGTCAACGATGTGGCCTGTCACGGATTTCCAGGCAATCAGCCGCTTCAGAGTGGCGATGTGGTCACGATAGATATGGTAGCCGATCTTAACGGATGGCTTGCGGACTCGGCATGGAGTTATGGTGTGGGACGGACCAGCCTTCAAACGAAAACATTAATGCAGACAGCGCGGCTGGCTTTGTATAGAGGCATAGCAAAAGCAAGAGCCGGGAACCGCATCGGTGACATTGGTCACGCTGTAGAGAGCTTTGTCACCCGGAGAGGTTATAAAGTCATTCCTGATTTT
This sequence comes from Paenibacillus pinihumi DSM 23905 = JCM 16419, assembly GCF_000422505.1. Lineage (GTDB taxonomy): Bacteria > Bacillota > Bacilli > Paenibacillales > Paenibacillaceae > Paenibacillus_D > Paenibacillus_D pinihumi. The sequence goes on from NZ_KE383870.1 coordinate 11,780, forward strand.
ATTGGGCATGGCATTGGCAAGAAAATTCATGAGAAGCCGGATGTTTACCATACTGGCAAGGCTGGCACAGGTCTGCTGCTTGAAGAAGGAATGGTCATTACAATTGAACCTATCGTTTCTGCTGGCGGAATTGAAGTATGGACAGATACAGACGGATGGACGGTCAAAACCTGGGACAGCAGTAAAACAGCCCAGTATGAGCACACAATTGCAATTACACGTGGCGATCCGATTTTGTTGACGAAACAGAACTTGAACGGTTAAAACCAATGCTTCATATATATTGATTGCGGCGTTTCTCATGGTCAGAGAGACGGAGCAGTCCACTTCCAAGACAAGAAGCCCGCTGATTGAGCGGGCTTTTTACAGATTATCCAAAAACAGATACGAATGCCGCATCATGATGAAAGCAGTGGGACAAAGGCTTCTTTACCGGTTGGGTTTGGGACCGATGGTTTTCAATTCATGCACCGATTGCGGCATCAATTTGCCGTCGGCAAATTGATACTTCACAAAGGTATTAAATTCACCTGTTAATGGGGTTAATGGATGACCGGCCCAAGATTCCTTGGCATAGTCCACCATCTCATTTACAAACTCCTTATTGGCGGAAATATGAACCTCCTGCACCCTCGGAACCAGCTTGCGGACTTTAACGGCAATGGTCTGTTTCAATTTTCCAGATAGCTGATTCGTATCATTCACGGAAAAGTAAGAGTTGTAAGGCGTAATCAGCTTCTGATTATTATAGTAAGGGGAGCCATTGTCGTAATTATAGGTGCCTTCATTGGTTCCGGTGTTGTTTTGCTCCCGGGCATCCCGGCCGCCTGTCTTCTTGGTGCCAACAGCAGTCCAATCCAGTGCAATGCCTACATACGCATTTTTATCTGTCAGCATCACGAGGGCTGTAGCTACACCATTAATGCCGCTGACTTCCCTGGATAGCATCGAGCTGTATTCGAAATATTTGTTGTCATGCTGGTCCGGCTTGCCGGTCAGTGAACCGTAAAGACGCGGACCGATCATTTTTGGATCTCCCTTTTGCCTGGAGCCGTAATCATAATCACTGTCCTGCACTCTCCGGGTATAATTGCATCCGCCCAGCACCAAAGAGGAAGTCAGCAGAACCAGAAGCAGCAGGAGGGTGCTGCGCCATGCAGAGCTTCCCTTGAGCCATTTTTTATGGTTGTTATTAGAGCATCGTAAAAAGAACATGCGGCGAACCTCCTTAATTTCAGCTGGTATTAGCTTTTGCCGAGCGCGCTGAAATATGCGCAGACAGGAAATACATAATCGACCATACTATTGGTGAAAAATGTAGAATGAAGTTTAATTCAACCGCTTTTTGGTCAAAATGAAATAACAAAAAAAAGCTTGTCTACGCAGCTTTAAGAACAATTTGTGAATTGTTTGTGGAACATTGACAAAAAGTTGCTACAACTTTATATTTAATAAGTGATTTAGTTTGCAGGAATGTGTAAAAACGAGTAAAACCGCACAGTTGCAGCATGAAAAGCCAGTTGGATCAGGCAGCATGAAATGCAAAAAATCGCAGGTCACCATCTTAGAGAAGGTACCGTTTTATTATGTGCCCTACGGTGCAAGCGGTATCTAAAATCTTCACGCCGCACTCTCAAAAGAAATATGGGCACTTGTGCGCTGCTATGGGAGAGCGCTTATATTTCTGCTTGAGTAACGGCAAGTACATACACTGGTGATTATGCTAATGCAACTGTAGAAAAAGTCAAAAGTGGGGTAGATCAATGATGAATCGGTGGCATGTAGTGAAACGGCTTTTGCCGCTTCTTGCCATGATGTCGCTGCTATTGTCAGCATGCGGGCGGGAGGACTTGTCCACGCTGAATCCGCAAGGACCTGTAGCAGAACAGCAATTCGGACTTATGAAATTGTCGATCTCGATCATGGTGCTGGTGGTCGTTGTCGTGTTTGCCATTGCCATTTATGTTCTGATTCGTTTCCGCAGACGTCCGGGCGATAACAAGATTCCAGAACAGGTAGAGGGAAATCACAAGCTTGAAATTATTTGGACGGTTATTCCGCTTGTTCTGCTTGTAATTTTGGGTGTTCCAACCATTCAGACAGTGTTTGGACTAGCCAAGGATTACAGCAATGATGAGAATGCCATCCAGATTAAGGTTACATCGCACCAATACTGGTGGGAGTTTGAGTATCCTGATTTCGGAGTCAAAACAGCTCAGGAAATGATTATCCCGTCGAATACAATTATTTCGATTGAAGCCAAGACAGCAGACGTTATCCACTCTTTCTGGATTCCGGCTTTGGCTGGTAAAATCGATACCAACCCTGGCGGGAACGTAAACCGCATGTACTTTGAAGCGAACAAACCGGGCGTATACTACGGTAAGTGTGCTGAGCTGTGTGGTCCTTCACACGCTTACATGGATTTTAAAGTAAAAGCGGTGGACGAGGCTTCCTTTAAACGCTGGGTAACAGCAATGAAGTCTCCGGTTGATATGCCTGCCGATCCGGCAATTGCTGAGAAATTTATCAATGAATGCTTGACTTGTCATGCGATTGGTGACAAGGGCGGGCAATTGTATCCGAACCTGACAGGTATGGGTGACCGCGTAGCTGTAGCAGGATTCCTCATGAACACGGACGATGCGAAGTACGCGAACGAAGGCACCGTTTATGAGAACCTGAAGCGCTGGATTACCGACCCTCAAGAAGTTAAACCGGGCAACCATATGCCTAAGGTCAAACTGACAGAGCAGGAAATCGATGCAATTTCAAAATATCTGTCTGAGCAAAAGCTGGACTATTAATATGACAGTACTATAAGGGGGGTACCAACCTTGGCTCACGGACATACCGTTAAACGTTACAGCGGTCTTATGGATTGGCTGACAACGGTTGACCACAAAAAAATCGGGATTCTTTATCTGATTGCAGGGGGACTGTTCTTCCTGATCGGGGGTCTCGAGGCCATATTGATCCGGCTCCAGTTGTGGAAGCCGCTCAATGACTTTGTTAGCCCGGATACGTATAATGAATTGTTGACAATGCATGGTACGACGATGATCTTCCTGGCTGCAATGCCGCTGTTGTTTGCTCTTATGAATGCGATTGTTCCGCTTCAAATCGGAGCTCGCGATGTAGCTTTTCCTTTTGTTAATGCCCTTGGCTTCTGGACGTTCTTCTTTGGCGGCTTGCTGCTGAATATCAGCTGGTTTACCGGCGGAGCTCCTGATGCAGGCTGGACTTCGTATGTTCCGCTTGCAACCAATACGTACAGCCAAAACCACGGTGTAGACTATTACGTACTCGGCTTGCAGATTGCCGGTATCGGTACGCTCGTTGGTGGTATTAACTTCCTGGTTACAATTATCAACATGCGTGCGCCTGGAATGAGCTTCATGCGCATGCCGATGTTTACATGGACGGCGTTTATTACATCCGCGCTGATCCTGTTCGCATTCCCGGCTCTTACAGTAGGTCTGGTCGCTCTGATGTTCGACCGCCTGTTCAGCGCCAATTTCTTTGAAGTCTCAAACGGCGGTAACGCTGTGCTTTGGGAACACATCTTCTGGATTTTCGGTCACCCTGAGGTATACATACTGATTCTTCCGGCATTCGGTATCATTTCCGAGGTTATCAGTACGTTCTCCCGCAAGCGTCTGTTTGGATACAGCTCCATGGTGTTTGCAACCGTGCTGATCGGTTTCCTCGGATTCATGGTATGGGCTCACCACATGTTCACAGTAGGCCTGGGGCCTATTGCGAATGCGTTGTTCTCCATTGCCACGATGCTGATTGCGGTTCCTACCGGGATCAAAATCTTTAACTGGCTGTTCACGATGTGGGGCGGTTCTATCAAGTTCACAGCGGCCAACCTGTTCGCAGTAGGATTTGTTCCTACATTCGTAATGGGTGGTGTAACCGGCGTTATGCTCGCGGCTGCACCTGCTGACTTCCAGTATCATGACTCTTACTTTGTAGTTGCCCACTTCCACTACGTTATTGTTGGTGGTCTTGTGCTTGGTATTTTCTCAGGCTTGCATTACTGGTGGCCGAAGATGTTCGGACGCATGCTGAGCGAAGGTCTTGGCAAGCTGACGTTCTGGACATTCTTCATCGGATTCCATCTGACATTCTTTGTACAGCATTTCCTTGGCTTGCTCGGTATGCCGCGCCGTATTTACACGTACCAGGACGGATTGGACTTCAATCTGATGAACCTGATCAGTACGGTAGGTGCTTTGCTGATGGGTATCGGTACGATCATCTTCCTGATCAATATTGTGGTTACAGCTGTGAAGCCGAAGAATGCTGCAGCAGATCCTTGGGAAGACGGCCGTACGCTGGAATGGGCGATCCCATCCCCGGCACCGGAATACAACTTCCTGCAAACTCCGCTTGTTCGCGGATATGATGCGCTTTGGAAAGAAAAAATGGATGGCAATAAAGGAATGACACCGGCTGAGCCGATTGGTCCAATCCATATGCCATCACCATCAATCCTGCCATTCGTAATGTCTCTGGGCCTGTTCATTACCGGTTTCGGTCTGATGTACAGCCATTACATTATCGCAGGCGCAGGCTTGCTTATCACATTTGGATGTATGTTCCTGAGATCGATATTTGATGATCACGGGTTCCATATTGAACCGGAAGAACTGAAGGACAAGGGGGTAAAAGCATGAGCGCACATTCACATGTAGATGGTCAGCTTCCGCACGAGCCGGAAAAAGCCACCCTTGAAGGCCGCAATAAAGTACTTGGCTTCTGGCTTTTCCTTGGCGGAGAAACCGTATTGTTCGGTACTTTGTTTGCAGCATACCTTGCACTTCGCAATCAGGTAGGAGACGGAAACCCTACATCACAAGAGCTGTTTGACCTGGGTCTTGTTGCTGTAGCTACCTTTATCCTCCTTACCTCAAGCTTGACAAGTGTATTCGCCATTCAGGCGATGCACAAAAATCAGGTCAAACCGATGCTGATTTGGCTCGCAGTTACTGTATTGCTCGGACTTGGATTCCTTGGATTGGAAATTTATGAGTTCGTTCACTATGTACATGCAGGCCATGGCTTTACGACCAGCGCTTTCAGTTCATCGTTCTACACGCTTGTCGGCTTCCACGGAGCCCACGTGGCCTTTGGTGTCGTCTGGATTACCATTCTTATCTTCCAGGTACTGAGGAAGGGCCTAAACGTTGTAACGGCTCCTAAGGTTTATGTTGCCGGTATGTACTGGCACTTTATTGACGTCGTGTGGGTGTTCATTTTCACAGTCGTATACCTGATGGGAAAGGTGGGCTAAATCATGTCAAGCAACCATTCCGCTTCGGAGCAGCAAGGTCGTCGGCATAAGGTCGAAGGCCCGCAAAAGCATATTATTGCTTATGTTTTCTCACTTGTACTGACATTGCTTGCTTTTGCAACAGTTATTGCCGGTGAAGTCAACACAATGTTTACGTACATCTTGCTAATCGTCATGGCAGGGATTCAAGTTTATATCCAAATGGCGTTCTGGATGCATATGAAGGATCGCGGACATATGTATGCCATCGTTGGAATTTTGACAGGGGTTTTCGTCGTCTTTACGATGGTTGTCATGGCAGAATATTGGGTTTGGTGGTAAACTTAGCCTAAACCAGTTTCAAGAGGGCGGTCGCTATGTGTGGCCGTCCTCTCTCTTTTAAAGGAATAAGGAAACTTAGCTGTAGTGCACATGTAACTTGGTCTTGATTACGAAACGGGGCTTGCGCCAAAGGCAGCGGCGGCCGTTTACGATAGATAAAGGGGGAAAAATCCATCATGCTCGGTCTGGAGTATTTTACCTTCGAGGATTTGTGGAGCCCAATTGTATTTTTCATTTGTGCCGCGCTGACGATTTTATATTTTTATGTCGTAGGGCCATGGCGTGAGAAGCATTACCCGTTAGAACCCGAGGTAGGCGCCAAGAGCAAGTTCTGGTTCGTGCTTGGGATAACCCTGTACTATTTGTGTCAGGGCGGCCCTATTGAGCTGCTGGGGCATCTGACGTTCACCTTCCATATGACGAACATGTCCATTACGTATCTGATCGTTCCGCCGCTGATGCTGCTTGGCATTCCGGCATTTGTCTGGAGACATGTATTTTCGGCATCATTTTGGAACCCTTTCAGATGGTTAATGAATCCGATGCTTACGCTGCTGATGTTCAACATACTATTTTCGATTTATCACATTCCAGTTGTCCATGATTTTGTGATGGTCAACTTTACTATCCACCGTATTTATTACCTGGCGATGCTGGTTGCCGCCTTTATGATGTGGTGGCAAATCCTTTGTCCGGTCAAGGAATGGGCAAGACTTACTGATGTGAAGAGAATGGGCTATATTTTTGCTAACGGAGTTCTCCTCACACCAGCCTGCGGACTGATTATTTTTGCGGAGTCACCGATGTATGCAACGTATAATGATCCTCAGGTATGGGCTACCGCGATGGGGTACTGTGTCTCTGGCGATCCAAGTGTTCTGCTGTCCGCATTTGAAGGGCCGACTTTCTTTAATTTCTTGCCCATCATCGAGGATCAGCAGCTCGGAGGTATCGTCATGAAGCTGGTTCAGGAGTTTATGTATGGCACGATTCTTGCCTATGTATTCTTCCAATGGTATAAGAGAGAGCATTCTGACTCCAATGACAGCCTGCCAAATCCGGAGCCCGCAGGCAGCTAGATCAGTTGCAAATACTTTCAATCACCTGTTGTGACGGGGCGGTTGAAGAGAGCAGTCAGCCAGAGTGATTCTGGCTGACTTTTTTTGTGATTTTTCAGGGAAGGTGGCGGCGCAACCGGTAAGGAAATTGCGTATTGGATTTAACTAAGAAAAACCAGGATAAATGGTCTAGTTCAAAATAGACATTAAAAGACATAAAGCGACAATAAACTAAATCTATTGACATATAGAACCAATATATAGTATAAAAGAAATAGTAATTAAGAACTAAAGGGGCAAACTTAGTGAAAGCTAAGGGCGCAAAGCCACGGGCCTAAAGCAGGGATGCTATGGCAGCCGGGTTGCACAATGCTATGCATGTTTTTTTAAGTGCGTACGAATTGCCCTTGCATATTTGTAGGGCATTTTTTTTATGTTATTTTTTCCAGCTGCAATAGGTTTAAATCATGAGGTTATACAGTATTTAGTCTTATTTAGGGGATGTGTAGATCGAATGGCTTTGAGCTTGGAGTACTATAAGGCTGTATCGCGAGTGGGTTCCAATGTTCTGTCCGGTTATCTTGGAATGACTGTTTCCACACTGGAATTGCGGGAGCAAGTCCAGCTTAATGCGGTTCAGGATGTCGCCGTCAAGATCGAAATGCTGGGCCAACTGGATGGACGGATTATTTGCACCATGAATGAAGAAACAGCAAAGCAGATTGTGGGCCGGATGTTTGGCGGGATGGAGGTCCAGCAGCTGGATGAGATGGGATGGAGTGCAATTCAAGAGTTTGGCAACTGGTTTGTCAGCGGAATTGCAACCGAATTCTCTAACCAGGGGCTTGATGTTAACATTTCCCACCCAAGTATTGAACAGAAGGACGCAGTCGGGGAGTCATCGGAGCATTTTGTCGTCACGCCTCTTGAGAGTGAATACGGTATAATCGATATTTATTCCAAACTTGTCATAAAATCAGCATAAAGTAAGGAGAGGTCAGTTCAGGATGGCTAAAGTAATGGTAGTGGATGACGCTGCTTTTATGAGAATGATGATTAAGCAAATTTTGACGGAGTCCGGTCACGAGGTTGTTGCAGAGGCTGTTAATGGGCTGGAAGCTATTCAAAAGTATAAAGAAAACATGCCGGATCTCGTCACGATGGATATCACGATGCCAGAGCTGGATGGTGTAGAGGCTGTAAAAGGAATTCGAGAGATTAATTCCAAAGCCAAGGTGATTATGTGCTCTGCGATGGGGCAGCAGCAAATGGTCGTTAGCGCAATCCAGGCAGGCGCATCGGATTTTATCGTTAAGCCTTTCCAAAAGGACCGGGTATTAGAAGCTGTACAGAAAGTATTGGGTTAGGATCGGACTTTTACATAGATCAATCAAGCGATGAATGAATCTCCCTATATTATGGGAGATTTTTTTATTTGCCTGTTTTAATTGTACATTTCTGGAATCGGCACCGAAAGTGAAATTGCAAAATCAGTTGAAATTGATAGTTGCCGAATGAAATGTGTTGACAGCATTAAATATGGTCATTATACTGTGTATATCGATATACACAGTATAATGACTCTTGAGGAGGAACCTATGAACACCTGGAGAGGTGCTTGGCACATTTTCAAATACGATATGAAGCGGGACAGGTATGGCTTCATTTTTAACATTTTGTTTTATACCTATCTGGTCGTTGTTATGATGCCGCTAGCCAATCTTGGCAAGGATAGCCCCAACATTTATTGGCTGAAGGATGCTCTCTACTTCTCAGTTTTGCCGAACATGGGCTACATTTTCAGTAAAAATATTTTTCGATATTGGTCAGATGACACATTTAGCCGGAAGCTGCTTTTATATCGGACACTTCCCATTACTGCTAAACAGTTTGTGGCCGCTCGATTCTTTAATTTGATGGTTACCATGCTGCTTGGCTGGTTGTATTTTTTCGGATTGCAGTATATGTTGACATCGATTTTCTTTGATGCCCCGAACTTGGCGGCATATGCCGGCCAAGCATTATTCTGGCTTGGATATGCGACGATCATGGGCGTAACTTATGTATATTGGGAGTTGTGCCACTCCGGTAAAGTATTTGTAATCGCGACACTGCCTTATTTCCTTTTTTACGGTCTGCTTGTATATCTGTGCTATGCATCCGGATTCTCGGCTATCCTGCTTATTTACGATAAGGTACTGGCTGGGGGCTGGTGGATTCCCGTCACGGCAATATTGATTGCAGCGGCTGTCGTCTTGGCGGGGTGGAAGATGATAACGATTCGGGTTAAAGCCCGTGTAATGAATTGAACGCAAGATGAGGTGATGGTGTGTGGATTCCAATTCAAATCAATGAGACAAGTGCGGAGCCATTGTACCATCAAATTACGGTTCAGCTCCGGGCGCTAATTGTGAGCAGACAGCTAGCAGCGGGAACGTTATTGCCTTCAATCCGCGAACTGGCACAGCAGCTCAAATGCAGTATTATTACGATCAGGCGGGTCTATCAGGATCTGGAGGCGCAGGGACTGCTTCGAACCCGTCAGGGAATGGGCACTTACGTTGCAGAAGTAGATGAGGATGACCGGGACAGGCACCGGTTTGAAGCTGTAGTGACAGCCTTCGAGGCCGCTGTCGATGCGGCTCTTAGAGTCCAGTGCACAACTGCCGAGATGGAGAAAATTTTGCAGCAGGTGATTGCCAAACGGAATGAACAGAAGAAGCCTGGGGGGAGCTGAGAAATTTGATGGATTCCGTAATTCGTTTGACCGATGTAAAGGTGGAACGGGAGCATTTTATACTTGGACCTTTGCAGATGGAAATACCAAGGGGGTATATTACTGCAATTGTCGGTCCGAATGGCTCAGGAAAAAGCTCTACCTTTGAATTAGTATTGCGAATCAGCCGGCCGGATAGCGGCCGGATTGAACGGTTTGGAGAGACAGTGGGTGATGATGCGTCCGAGATTGCTTTCAAGCAGCGAATCGGCTATCTGCCTGAAGAAGCAAACCGTGAAGAAAGTTGGATGACAGGAACAGATAAGGCTGATTTCATCAAGTTCTGGTATCCGACGTGGAATGTGAACCGGTACAGTGACTTGATCCGGATTTTCGAGGTCGATCCCAAGCTGAAGCTCAGCAAGATGTCCAAAGGGATGCGCCGCAAGTTCGACCTTGCGGTCGTGTTGGCACACAACCCCGAAATGCTGCTGCTGGATGAGCCATCGTCTGGGCTGGATCCGATTTCATGGAAACGTATGATTGATATTTTTCAGAAATATATGGAGGCAGAGAACCGGACGATTCTGATTGCAACCCATATTATTGATGAGGTCAAACGGCTTGCCGACTACATCATCTTTATGGCGGGCGGCCGCATTCTGGGAACCTATGAGAAGGATGAACTGCTCGGAAGCTGGCGTGCATTTTTCATAAGAGAGCAGGATCTTGTTGGTCATTCCGGTTTGCAGGAGCTTCCGGGTTTTGAGAAATCTGGAGCCATGGGCGGCGGATTCATCAGAGTTGTATCGAGCAAGGCAAGTCTCGCAGAGCAGTGGCTGCTGGGAGCGGGAATTGCAGTGAGCGGGCAAAATCCGCTGGAACTGGATGATATATTGGAGGTTCTGATCGAAACGAAGACGGACTATTAATCGGACAAGAAGGGGAACTGCACATGAAACCATTAGCGCTGGAGCGTGTATCGAAGCAATACGGGGAAAAAACGGCTGTCAACCAGATCAGCCTTGATGTTGGGGCAGGTGAAATTTACGGGCTGCTCGGAGCAAACGGCGCCGGCAAAACGACGACAATGCGTATGGTGCTGGGGCTGATCTATCCGGATAGCGGAAAGATCCTGTACAAGGGCAAACCGTACAGCCAGGAGCAGCTGAGCATGCTGGGGTACCTGCCTGAGGAGAGAGGCATGTATCCAAAGGTTAAAATAAGCGATCAGGTCATCTATCTGGCACAGCTCAGAGGCATGGCGCGCAAGGATGCGGACCGCAATCTGAAGGCTTGGCTGGAGAAATTCAATATCTCGGAATATTACAATATGAAGATCGAGGAATTGTCCAAGGGGAACCAGCAAAAAATCCAATTTATTGCGTCGGTTATTCATGACCCGCAAATTCTCATTCTGGATGAAGCTTTCAGCGGCCTTGACCCCGTTAATGTCGAGCTGCTGAAGAAGACGGTAAAGGAGCTGCGGGATGGGGGAAAAACAATTTTGTTCTCAACACACCGCATGGAGCATGTGGAAGAACTGTGCCGCAATATTACAATTATGCACAGGTCCAACCCCGTTATTCAGGGCAGCTTGAAGGAAATTAAAAAGCAGTTCAACCGGGAGCGCGTTATTCTTGGGGCGGACGTGCCAATCCACGGACTGGAGGGCGTAGCCGGCGTCAAGAAGGTAGAGGAGCTGGAGCAGGGAAACGGGTATACGATTTGGATCGACCGGGAAGAGACGGCACAGGAGCTGCTGCACCATGCCATGAAACAGACGGTACTGACGCGCTTTGAATTGCTGGAACCAACGTTAAATGAAATCTTCATTCGATCGGTGGGTGAGTCCAATGAATAATTTTATGGCAGTAGTCGGGTTTACATTGCGCAACAAATTGCGGACCAAATCGTTTGTTGTGATCACAATCATTATTGCTGTTATCCTCAGTATCGGTGTGAATCTTCCTTATATTATTTCGCAATTCAAATCGGAAGAGGGAGCAACGCAGGTCGGTTATATCGCATCCAATATTCCTGAGGTAGCAGAACCGCTGAAGGCGTATTTGGGGGCCAATGAGGGATCAAAGGTTCAACTGGTGTCCTATCCGGATGCCGGGTCGCAGGATGCCAATGAACAGGCACTGAAGCAGGCAATCAAGGACGGGAAAATCAAAGGATACATTGTGCTGGAGGAAGATGCTGCGACAGGCTTCCCGAAAGTGACCTACAAGTCGGAAAACATGATGGAATCCGGTATTACTGGCGCACTTCGGACAGCGCTGCAGGCTGTCAAAACCGAGAATGTCATTAAGGATGCCGGATTGTCAGATGCTCAAAAAGCGTTGCTGCTGATGCCCATTCAAATTGAAGCCGCACAAATCTCTGTTACAGATAATGTCGGGACAGGCAAGACCGTAGAGCAGCAGGGCTTGGCTATGGGCTTCGTCTATGCCATGATTATCGTACTCTTTATGGGGATTTTCGTGACGAGCCAGATGATTGCGACGGAAATTACCGCAGAGAAAAGCTCCAGAGTGATGGAAATTCTGGTAACGAGTGTCGCGCCTCTCAAGCAAATGTTCGGTAAAATTACAGGCATGTTCCTGGTGGGACTGCTGCAAATCGTTGTATACATCGTTGTATTCCTGGTTAACGTTTCCTTGCCGCATAATAAAGCATTGCTGGCCGGATGGAATTTGAACTTTGGAGATCTTGATCCGATGCTGTATGTGTACGCATTGATCTTTTACTTGACGGGCTACTTCCTGTATTCCACACTGTGCGCGGCAGTCGGTTCGATTGTGAGCCGGACAGAGGACCTGGCACAGGCAATGATGCCGGTGACCATGCTGGCGATGGTCGGATTCTATATCGGCATCTTCGGCATGACGGCTGCAGATTCGACGCTGGTCAAGGTTGCTTCTTTCATCCCGTTCTTCTCGCCGTTCGCCATGTTCCTGCGCATCGGCCTGACTGAACCGGCCTGGTGGGAGATCGTGCTGACGCTTGGTCTGCTGGCTGTAACGATTTTCGTGCTCGGCTGGATTTCGGCTAAAATCTATCGCACCGGCGTCCTGATGTACGGCAAGCGCCCGACGTTCAAGGAGCTTCGCAAAGCAATGAAGGCTTATAAGGTGTAGCAGTTTGGAATCTTCACTTGTAGATTTTATTTAATAATGCCGGTTGTGAGTAATGTTTATAGATGACATCAAATCTATTAATAGTTGAGATTATTATAGTATATGTTTGAGATCAATTTTAAATATCCAGTAGATTTTATAAACATCACGCACTAGGTAAGGTCAAGATAGTTTGGGTTATTGTTGCATTTTAGGGGAAAGTTTATAATCATCATTTTTGAAGCAGGAAAAGAATGGTGTAAAAGGATGGGGGACTACATTTCGTTCTGAGAATGGAACCTTAGCAGTTTGCAGTTCTTTAGTAGCCAGTCAATCTAAAACCTACGTGTTTTAGGTGACTGGCTGTTATTGTTTATTGGTAGTAAGAGTGGAAAAGATAACATCGAGATTGCCTATTTATGTAATTTAATGAACCGAGTTATTTTGTCCGCATACTAATATTTCAGAACGATTTAATACAATTTGGGAGGATGAAATGGGTGTCACAAGCGAATATTCCTAATATTACTCCTAGTATCACCATTTCAAGGGACGATGCGTTAAATCTGTTGTTGGCTTCGATTGCAATCGAAGAACTAGGTATGGGTCACGTTATCAATGCCGAAGCTGAGAAAATTCAATACGCGGTTGGTACATTACCGGGTCTCAGCGTTCCAGCTACCATCAGTGAATTACTTGCAATTGACAGTAGCGTAAAAAGTACACTGAGTGAACTCGTAAAGAAAGAAATACTTCTGAGTAGCAAATTGGATAGCGTTTTTGCAGCACCATCTCTGCTCGGCCCAACGGGGGCTACTGGCGCAACAGGGCCAGCTGGTGGACCCGTCGGTCCAACAGGAGCTACTGGCGCAGGAGTAACCGGGGCAACAGGAGTAACGGGAGTAACTGGAGCGACCGGAGCCACCGGAGCGACCGGAGCCACCGGAGCGACAGGAGCGACCGGAGCGACAGGAGCCACGGGAGCCACGGGAGCCACGGGAGATCCAGGAGCGACCGGAGCAACAGGAGCAACAGGAGCGACAGGAGCCACGGGAGCCACGGGAGCCACGGGAGCAACAGGGGCAACGGGAGCCAC
>NZ_KE383870.1:25743-161614 GCF_000422505.1 Paenibacillus pinihumi DSM 23905 = JCM 16419
ACGGGAGCCACCGGAGCGACAGGAGTCACCGGAGCCACGGGAGCCACAGGTCCAATTCTTTCTAGTGGAATAGAAATATTAAATAATGGTAATTTTGTTATACCAGACCTAGGTTTAGTAAACTATACAACTCTTCCCGAACTTGATGGGACAGCATTTACTTTTAATGGTACAAACGTTATAACGATTAATGAAATAGGTCTTTATTTAGTTAACTGGGCAGTAAACTTAGTAGCAGGTAGTCCAGCAAGTTCATTTGGCACACTTGAAAATGGTGTACCACTCTCATCTGTAGGTACTGATTCTACTGATGGTGGAAATCTTGCTGGTTTTGCCCTAATAAATGCAACAGCTGTACCATATACTGTGTCTATTCAAAATCGTTCAGGAGCAGCTAGAACAATAGTTCAAACTGCTGCATCTGCATCAGCTAATATAGTTATAATTAAATTTGCACAGGGACCATCGGTTTAGGTTTAGTAATAAAGGGTCTGTCAAGAATTATGTGTAAACTCATGAATAAAGGTTCTCCCCATGGGGGAGAACAGCTCTCACGGCAGATGTTGTCCGATGTGCTCGGGAAAGAAGACCGAGAGTTGCAACAGCATCTGTCCCCAGTTTTGGTGACCTTGCGGAGCTACGGTCGAAAGCTTGGTCGCCATCATGCCACCATCGCTCGAGAACTTAAACGCGGCCTGTTAGACCGGACGTACCAAGCTGGAGTGGCCCAGAAGGCTTATTAGCAACTGAGAGCTTCAAGTAGACCCGCAGGCAAGTATGCACCTGAAATTTCCAGAGAACTACAAGAGGAGCGGGAGCAGACCTGGTCGCCCGAGCAGATCGCAGAAGGAAGGCGAAGTGAAGAAGTAAATCTTCATCTGTTTCAAGACGGTCTACCGCTGGCTCTATAAAGGGAAACTGAAGGTCTGCGAGCCATTAGTGCTGCGTCACAATGAAGCGACGCAAGCCGATGGAAACACGGGGGCGTTTCCTCGTAGATACTCCAATTCGTCAGCGTCCGAAGGAAGTGCGTAAGTGTACAACGTTTGGGCATTTGGAGCCGGATACAGTTGTGTCTAGCAGAGGAAAAAGGAAGGCTTGTGCAGCTACTTTTGTAGAGTGGAAAACTCGGCTCTACTTCGCTGTTAAGATGCCAAATCGCACAGCACATTCGATGGAGGTCGCCTTCGGTGTAGCGGCTAGTCAGTACCCGCAAGGGACCTTTAAGAAAGATCACTCCTTAATCAGAAAAACAAAGGAAATGCTCCAAGCCAACTTGGGACATGTGCTTAAGCTTGATGAGATTTGTAAAGAGCTTTATCTGTCGAAATCTCAATTTATCAGGCTCTTCAAGGCACATACCGGGATTTCACCCTATCAATATTTTCTAAATTGCAAAGTCGAAAGTGCGAAGAAGTTAATTGAAATAAATAGAGATATATTCAGCAGTAGCTGCATTCGGTTTTGTTGACTTATCCCATCTAAACAGACATTTTAAAAGTATATATGGAATTACAGCCTATGAATATCGGACACATCTAAATTTAGCGAAGCATTAATGAACCTTGTGTAGAGCGGCTTTTGAAAAGTCAGGAAATTTGGATTAGTAAACTAAATAAAAGTAAATCAATCCGGCAGCCTCAAAATATTGAGCCTGCCGGAATTCATTGATTAGTATCAATTTACTCTGAAAGAAGCAAACTTTTAAATGAATTAACCAGGGAATTTATTTAAATGCACACATAATAAATAAACATTCATTTATTATACAATAATAAATTACTTTACTTAATTGTTCTCTTATGGCTTCAATTATTTTTAGCCGTACTTCTAAGAATGAACATCCATAAACGATCGTAGGCTTTATCCGAGAGTATTTTTCTTAAAAATAAAAACGGCTTCGATCCAAACCCCGCTGCGTATCTCGTTTTTGGTTTTCTCGCCTGAATTGATTTCTCAATTATTTTTGCTATCACATCCGGTTCGGAGCCGCTGGTTGAATTCCTGAACATATTTGCCATTTGCCTTGCGAGTTGCCCATATGCTGTGCTCCCAGAAGTTTTTAACAGATTTTCTCCAGCGATACCTGACCATTCCGTTTTAATTCCCCCTGGTTCAATAACGATAACGTCAATTCCAAAACCCTTTACTTCCAGCCTTAGACAATCGCTTAATCCTTCAACTGCAAACTTTGTAGCATGATACCATGCACCTAGCGGTTCGTAAATTTTGCCGCCGATTGAAGAGATATTCACAATTTTTCCGTATTTTTCTTTTCTCATATAGGGTAATACTAATTGAGTCAGTTTTGCCAAACCAAAAACATTAACTTCGAATTGGTATTTCGCTTCCGAAATCGGTACATCTTCCAAAGCACCATATGACCCGTATCCGGCATTATTAATCAGAATATCTATTCTTCCTTGTTCTTTGATAATTTGTTCTATCGCCTGAGTCATGGATGAATCATCAGTTACATCGAGACGAAGTGTGTGAATTCCCTGTTGCTGTAAATTGTTCATTCTTTCAACTCTTCTGGCTCCTGCGTAAACAGTATAACCCGCTTTTTTCAGCCGCAGAGCCGTTGTCTCTCCCATTCCAGAAGACGCTCCGGTTATAAATACCACTTTCTCTAACATCTTTTTCAGCTCCATTCATGGATATAGGATCATCAAATGACTTCGTCTGATTCCTTCATGCTTTTATAGCATCCCAGCTCATAATCAATGCAGCATTCAATTCCCGATCTTCAAATGAAGTGCCTTTTTTTAAATTTTCTTTTACAAGCTCAGCAATTGGCAGGATGGAATAGACCACTAACATACGAACATCTGCTTGTTTCAATAATTTTTGTTCTTTTCCCATCTCAAACATTTCAAAAACGGGTTGAAATAAGCTGGAGGATTCCTCCAAACACCATTTCTGGGGAAGAGGCGAATTCATTACTTGCTCTAAGAATAAAAAATACTCCTTATTTGTCTGAATAAATTGGACATAATTACGGATTATAGAGTCAAATCGCTCTTTAACCGAAAGGGCTTCATCTAATCCCTGGAACATCCTTTCACTCATTTTCCCTTTAACCTTCATATAGGTTTTAAGAAGCAAGTCCTCCTTGTTCTCATGATAAATATAAATCGTCGCGGCCGAAACATTTGCTTTTTTCGAAATTTTATTAATTGTTGTCTCAGCCAAACCAATCTCGTTCACCAGCTGAATTGTCGCATCAAAAATCGCTTCTACTTTGTTATCATCTTTATGTCTCATGAGAAGAATAATAAATGATTGTTCATTTAATGTCAATTGGACATTAATGGACGCCAAACAACCTTCACCAATTGGTGAGGGCTATTTGACGTTCACGGTTTACCTTAATTACATTAAGGTTTTATTTCAGTAATACTTCTGTATTGCAGGTAATCTAAAAATCTCTTGACCGCGAGCGATGCGGAGTCCTTATCTTTCATTGCAAGGCCGATCTTACGGCAGGCCGGTACTTCAAGTTCTCTTGCAACAATACGGTAGGGAATGCGCTTCAAAATAAGCTCCGGTAAAATGCTGATCCCTAAACCGCTTTCCACCATCGACATAATGGCATAATCATCCCATGTTGTAAACTTTACATTTGGTATAATCTTGCATCGTTCGAATATTTCCGATATTTCAGTTTTTGCCCCTTTTTCCAACAGCATAAATGGCTCTTCACCTAATGCCTTGACTGGGAAACGATCACAATCGGCCAATGTGTGGTTTTCAGGCAGGATTACAAGCAACTTGTCCTCCTCTAAAAAAATTGTATCCAGATTGGCCTGTGCGGGAAGTCTTAGAAAGCCGCAATCCACGCGTCCTTCCAATATCCAGCTTTCGATTTCCGTATAATCACCAAGCAAAAGCTCATAGTCGATGTTGGGATACTCTTTTTGAAATGCTTTGATTATATTCGGAAGCCAGTGGGTGGCTACACTTGAAAAGGTCCCAATCCGAATGAACCCTGATTGGAGCCCGTTTAATTCATCGATTTGCGTTTGCAATTTTTGATATTCATTACAAACACTTTTTGCGTAGGGAAGTACTTTAAGACCCTCGGAAGTCAGACGTACGCCGGAGCGTCCGCGCTCAAGGAGAGATATCTTCCACTCTGCTTCTAAATCGCTAATCATGCGGCTGATTCCTGATTGTGAATAGTTCAATGCATCGGCTGCTTTTGTAAAGCTCCCGTACTCCACTGTCTTGATTAAAGCCAAATATTTCTGAATGTTCTTATCCATACCAATATCACCTCAATTGATCTGATTTTATCATGATATCCATGATAAACATTCGTTTTTGTCATGTTTGAATGAATGATACACTACAATGCAAAAGAACTCAAATGAAAGGAAATCTTACGATGTTTTTTATAAGCGATATTTTCAAAACAAAGCCAGACAGGTATCTGACGCCACTGCATGAAAAGACCTATGAGACATTAATAAATTTGGGAATTCCTTTTGAACGTGTAAATACAGACGAAGCAATCACAATGGAGGATTGTATCCAAATCAATCAAAAGCTCGAATTTAATATGGTAAAGACGCTTTTCCTATGCAACAGGCAGCAAACCAGGTTCTATTTGTTTATTACTACTGCTGATAAGCAGTTCAAATCAAAGGAGTTTAGTAAGAAACTAGGAATTCCCCGTGTATCCTTTGCTTCGGCTGAACAGTTGGAAAGTATGTTAGGCGTAAAAATCGGTGCTGCCACTATTTTTGGTATTTTGCTCGATAAAGAACAGACTGTACAGGTTGTGTTTGATGAAGAAGTGGTTGCTGAAGAATGGTATGGATGTAGTGACGGGACGACTACTGGTTATCTGAAAATTAAATCCTCGCAGGTCATCTGTGATTTTCTGACCTACGCCAACCACATTCCAACCGTGATTCAAATTTAAGAAAGTGATGTGTAATAAATAATGGATAAACTTTATTTTATCTTGTCGATGATCATCTTCGGCGCAGTTGGCGTGTTTGCTAAATATATCGATATGTCTTCCAGCAAAATTGCGTTGTTCTTGAGCTTGATTGGCGCTCTGTTTCTGCTTGCCGTCTTTGTATGGACAAATCAGAAAATATCTTGGCGCAAGATGAAGAAAAATGCTGCCGCTCTATTCTTTGCGAGCATTGCTTTAAGCGGCAACTGGATTTTTTTGTTTCAGGCGTACAAGGAAACCACGATTGCCAATGCGGCATTGAGCTATTATTTTGCTCCGGTTCTGGTGATTATGTTCTCACCTTTCATTTTAAAAGAAAAGCTGTCTCTCAAAAAGACGGTATGTATCGGTATTGCTCTGCTGGGTTTGTTCTTCCTATTACAAAACGGAAGGATGGAAACAACCGGACACCATCTTCTCGGCATCGGCTATGGACTGGTAGCTGCGGTTTTCTATGCCGGATTGACACTGGTCAACAAGTTTATCCGGGACCTTGACGGGCTTGCAATTACACTTCTTCAGTTAGGCTTGTCAGTTATGATGCTATCCCCAATTGTGCTGTTTACGGAGGGCTTTGATTTCATTTCAATAACCAGCAGCACGGTCATTTTGATGCTTGTACTGGGCATCGTTCATGGCGGGGTTGGTTTTTATCTTTTCTTTGCCGGAATGAAAAAACTTAATGGCCAAAGCATCGCTGTATTGAGTTTTATCGATCCCCTGACCTCTCTATTAATCTCAGTTCTGATTATTGGAGAGAATATGACTTTGCAACAGCTAACCGGCGCTATTTTGCTGTTGGGCTCGATATGGATGGGAGAAGCTGGCGGGGAGAAGGGGAAGGGGGTAAAAACCATTCAGATTCAAAAGAGTAACTCTAATTAGAAAAAAAAGGAGTTGGCCAGAGTCGGATGGCCTATCATTGAAAACGATAGATGTGAGTTTCCCGAATTACAAACAGAACGCCTTATTCTGCGAAAAAGCGAAGAGAAGGATCAGGAGGATATATTGGATCTGTATTCAAACGAGGCAGTTGTAAAATATATGCCTTTCACACCGTTCAAGTCTTTTCATATGTAGATCTTGTTGTTTTTTCTTTGCTGTATGCTGAATATCAAGGGTCGTGAGTATATTTTATGCACTTAATTTGTGTTTAAAATAGAATAAACACAGGTGTCATGGGAGCGGCCATTTTGATAAATATAATTTCTGAGAATTCCCTCTTGTTCAAACCCTGATTTTTTCAGCACTTTATGGGATGCTTCATTATCCATAAGCACTACGGCGCCAATACGGGCGAGTTGTAATTCTCTGAATCCATATTGAATCACTTCTGAAATAATTTCTGTCGCATATCCTTGTCCCCAGAAGTCGGGGTGAATCTCATACCCGATCTCTGCCCGTCTGTACTTTGGAGTCCATAAATTGAAACCGATAGTCCCGATCAGCTTGTCTTGACCTATGAGCTGGATTCCCCAGCGCATGCCTTTTTGTTCCTGATGAATGGAAGTGAAGTGATTAATCAGGTTAATAGCCTGTGCTTTGTCTGTAAAAGGATCTTGACCATAATATTTCATCGCTTCCGCATTAGAGAAACAATCATAAATAGAGTCGATGTCTTCCGGTCTGATTTCTCTTAACAGGAGTCTTTGTGTTTCCAGTGTTGGCACCATACTCTAACCTCCTCGTAATGTAAGAAAGAAGAGACACATACAGCTTACCGGGTCTTGAACGACCAAATGGGTGCCGGCTGTGTCTCTTTTTTGAGCAGGTTACTAGGTCGCAATCCGTTCCTGCTTGCGTCCGATATAATCACCGATTGCCTCCATCAGAAGCCCTCTATTGAAATCCGGCCATAATTCCTTAGTGAACCACAGCTCCGAACTGCCTGACTGCCAGAGCAGAAAGTTGCTTAGACGCACTTCGCCGCTGGTGCGAATCATGAGATCTACAGGAGGGAGGCCGTTGGTATACAAATATTGTTCGAATACATCCTCGGAGAAGTCCTCCAGCTTTTCATTCCCGTCGATGACAGTCTGGATATAACTTTTGCAAGCTTGCAGCACCTCAGCTTTGCCGCCGTAGTTGAGTGCCATGTTCAAGATCATTCCGCTGCATCCGCTTGTTGCAGCCTGAACCTTTTGGAGTATTTGAATCGTTTCTTCCGGGAACCTGGATATATCCCCGCTGTAGTGAACGCGGATATTGTGCTGGACAAGCTCTGCAATGGTGTTATCCTGAAAAAATTCAATCGGAAGCTTGACCAGGTAATTAACCTCTGTTGTGTCTCTCGTCCAGTTCTCAGTCGAGAATGCATATAAGGTTAAGCTCTGAAGATTGATTTTCGCACAATCTTGAATGATTTTGCGCATCGTCATCATGCCCTGGTAATGGCCGACGTTGCGGGGCATCCCTTTCCTGGTGGCCCAGCGGCCGTTGCCGTCCATAATGATTGCAATATGTTTAGGGAATAGCTCGTGATTTAAAAGGCTGGCTTGTAATTTTGTACGTTGGTTAGTGAAGAAAGGCCATTTCATCGATAACTTCCTTTCAGAGAAGACGGCATACTCGTATAAAAGCAAAATATCCGCAGCTTCTATTTAATTGCTGGAAATCATTCTCTCTATTCTTCATAAATACCTAACTATTCCTTTAATGTCAAGGGAATAATTATAAACAACAAGGATGGGAGGAGTAAAAAACAGGTATTTCCAACCGTTTGCGGACAGGCTGATGAAATGTGCTTTTCTTATTTGAAAGTGGTATACTGAGTATCCAGATGTATTTACTCAATAGCCCAGGAGGGAAGAAATATGAACGCTTTTGAATTGTACAACCCGACCAAGCTTGTCTTTGGAGAGGATAAGGTCAGCCAGTTAGGTGAGCTGGTAAAGCCGTTCGGAGAGCGGATTTTGCTCGTATACGGCGGAGGCAGCATCAAAAAATCAGGACTGTATGATCAGGTAAAGGAGCAGTTGTCCGGGATCGGGGCGGTTGTTCATGAGCTGCCAGGCATTGAACCGAATCCGCGGTTGTCGACGGTCAACAAAGGTATTCAAATTTGCCGGGATGAAAATATACAGTTTATACTCGCAGTGGGCGGAGGCAGCGTAATTGATGCAGCGAAGGCTGTTGCTGCAGGGGCACTGTATGAAGGCGATGTATGGGATTTCACCATTCGCAAGGCTGTAGTGAAACAGGCACTGCCGCTCGGTACAATTCTGACGCTGGCCGCTACCGGTTCAGAGATGAACGGCAACTCTGTCATTTCCAACTGGGAGACTAAGCAGAAGCGTGCTTTCGGAAGCAAGCTCGTCTATCCGAAGTTCTCTATCCTTGATCCAAAGCTTACGTATACAGTACCTGCCAACCAGACGGTTAACGGCATTGTCGATATTATGTCGCATGTGTTTGAGCAATATTTCAGCCTGACCACGGATACTCCGCTTCAGGAAAGATTCGGTGAATCCATTCTGCTCACGGTTATTGAAAACGGGGAGAAGGCGATTGCCAATGGTTCAGATTATAATGCGCGGGCTAATCTGCTGCTTGCCGGAACCTATGCCCTGAACGGCACTTTGCCGATCGGGGTTGTTACAGACTGGGCAACACATGGCATTGAGCACGAAGTGAGCGCAATCTATGATATCGCACATGGTGCCGGCCTCGCAATTATTTTCCCGAACTGGATGAAGTATGTGTACAAGGAGCGTGTAGAACGGTTCGTGCAATTTGCTGTACGGGTATGGGGAGTTGATCCGGCAGGCAAAACAGACGATGAAATTGCATTGGCTGGCATAGAGGCCACCCGTGCATATTTCACACGTATTGGCGCGCCTGCAACACTCGGTGAGCTCGGTATCAACGGCGAGCAGATCGAGCGTATGGCTGAGGAAGCAACACTATTTGGTCCAATCGGCTCCTTCAAGAAGCTGGCGAAGGACGATGTTGTGAACATATTGAAAGCAAGCCTGTAGTCCGGATTTCCCGTTTCATACAGATTTTAGAAGACCCGTCCCGCAATCAGCCTGTACAAGGCCGGATGCGGGACGGGTCTTTATGTTAACTAAGGAGATTCACTATCTTACGATGCCAGCGCCTTGGCAAACATGATTGCTGCTTCCTGGCGCAGCATCGGTTGTTTGGACTTGTAGTCAATTGCACCATTGGTATCCTCTACCGTCTCGGGTCCATACAGGCCAAGCGCTACAACCAGCTTCACGCTTTCTACTGCCCAAGCGTCTGTTGCGCCTGCAAGCTTCGCATCCATTGGCTCAACTCCTTGCAGTAGCATCATACGGCTGAGAATAACGGCTGCCTCTTGTCGGGTAATCGCCTTATCCGGCTGGAAGGCTGCTCCCGGACGGCCATTGACGATACCAAACTCATACAAGGTCTGGATCGCAGCCGCAGCAGGATGATTCTTCGCATCCTTGAAGACGGCAGGCTCCTTGGAAGGGAGCATGAACAGGGATTTTACTGCCAAATCTGCAAATTCGCCGCGGGTGATCGGTCTTTCAGCTCCCCATGTCCCATTGCTTTTTCCCTCCAAAAATCCGAGCAGCTGTAAGTATTCAATGGAGGGGGCGTAAGGGCTTTGTTCGCTGACATCAGAGAATGGCTGCGGAATTTGAAGCTTTTTCGATGTGCTCAGCTCATAACGGTATTGCAGGTAGCCGATGGAACCGTCTTTATTTGCCTGGAAAGCCATTAGCTTGCCATCCTCGTCTTTGAACAGCAAATCATCCACCTGCGTAAGAACATGCTTTCCGAATACGGAATCTTCTACAGTCAGCTTGCCATCCGCCGTCGCTTTTACTTGGGTAAAGGCCGTTTTGGTACGCAATTGGCTGTATAAGCCTTCAAATTATACTAGCTCAGCCCTGGCCGGCTTTAAAATAGGGTCTTGTGAGGCTTTAGCCGGGTAATAGTGATCCATGAAAGCTATCTAAAGCCCATCTGAAATCTATCTTAAACCTGCCTTAAGATCATCTAAGATTTATATAAAGCCGCTCCATAGGCATCCCTGTCCCTACCGATATATTTTCTAAGGTGAGCAACAAACGGCTGTAAAAAGCGTCTAAAGTTACAGGAAAGGTTTGCTAATGGATATGAAGCAACAATCCAAAAAAATGTACAAACAGGAGGATTCGGGCAAACATGAAGGGAAGGAAATGGGCCGTCTGGCTGGTGCTGGCGGCTATGTTTTTGACGCTCGCAGTGCCTGTGGGCCATGCAGCAGGGGCGGCTGGCGGAATCAGCATTGTACTGGACGGCAAGACGATTGAAAGCGATGTAGCGCCTTATATTATCCCGGTCGCGAATGTGACGATGGTGCC
Source organism: Paenibacillus pinihumi DSM 23905 = JCM 16419 (assembly GCF_000422505.1). Lineage (GTDB taxonomy): Bacteria > Bacillota > Bacilli > Paenibacillales > Paenibacillaceae > Paenibacillus_D > Paenibacillus_D pinihumi. The sequence goes on from NZ_KE383870.1 coordinate 36,052, forward strand.
GCTGCGGATTATTAGCGAGGAGTTGGGGGCAACCGTAGGCTGGAGCCAGAAGGAGCAGCAGGTGACGATCCGGGGCGGAGCGGACAAGCTCATTGTAATGAAGCGCGGTGAACGTTTTGCTTTGGTTAACGACAACCGGATCGATCTGGAAGCAAGCGTAGATATGAAATCGGGGCGCACGATGGTACCGCTGCGCTTCGTCAGTGAGACATTGGGTCTGAACGTCAAATGGAGTCAAAAGGAGCAGCTCATTACACTGACAACAGGCGGAAGTGAACATCCGTCTCAGCCATCTTCTGGTACAGGCGGCGATCCGGAGCCGGGCGGGCAGCCATCTGATGGCAACCCGGGGAATCGGCCTGAAGGCAATGCGCCATCGGACGGGAATACATCAGGGAAAGGGCTGCGCGGTGTATGGGTGTCCACGGTATATAATTTGGATTGGCCTTCCCAAGGCTCCTATGGAAAATCCTTAAAGCAGATGGAGGAGTTCAGGCAGCTTCTCGATGATGTGCAATCGATTGGAATGAATGCCGTATTTGTGCAGGTGCGTCCCGCAAGCGATGCTTTTTATCCGTCCTTGCTGGTACCCTGGTCCAGGTTTCTGACCGGTGTACAGGGGCTTGCACCCGACTACGATCCGCTCTCCTTCATGATTGAAGAGACGCACAAGCGGGGGATGGAATTCCATGCGTGGTTCAACCCGTTCCGGGCGAGTGTGGATGCCAAGACGGAAACTTTGACTAACAATCATGTTGTGAAGCAGCAGCCGGACTGGATTGTCAATGCAGGAGGCAAGCTGTACATCAATCCGGGAATTCCGCAGGCTCGCCAGCATATCATTAACACGATTATGGAAGTCGTGAACGGCTATAATATTGACGGCGTTCATCTGGATGATTACTTCTATCCGACCAATGTCGATTTCGCTGATAATCAGACCTTCCAGGCCTATAACCCGAATAGCATCGCATCCAAGGCAGACTGGCGCCGCAGCAATATTAATGCGTTTGTGCGCGATCTGGGAACTACCATTCATGCTGCGAAGCCAAAAGTAAGGTACGGCATCAGCCCGTTCGGTGTCTGGCGCAACCAGTCGGTGGACAAGACCGGCTCTGACACGAAAGCAGGTGTCACTACCTATGACAGCATGTACGCTGATGTACGGACATGGATCAGGCAGGGATGGATTGATTATATTAATCCGCAAATTTACTGGAGCATGTCCTTCCCGGCAGCCCGGTATGACAAGCTGGTCGACTGGTGGGTACAGGAGGTCAAGGGGACTGGCGTAGATCTCTATATCGGCCATGCCCCGTATAAGCTGGGGACGAAGGAAGCAGGCTGGCAAAGCGCACAGGAAATTATTAATCAGCTTAAATATAACGAGAAGTATCCGGAAGTAAAAGGCGATGTCTTCTTCAGCGCCAAGGATATTCGTAAAAATCCGCTTGGCATCAAGGATGCATTGCGCAATTATTATATCGCATCTTAAACAAAACCAGCGCCCGCTTCGTCAAAAGGTCAGGTGACCAGACGAAAAGCGGGCGCTGTCTGTTGTCTATAAGGTTCCGGGCTAGGCTTCAATAACGATCATTTGATGGCACTCCAGCCGCGGCAATACATAGCTGACGATATTGCCGTTCTGCTCGAAGGCAAGCTCCTCGCCCTGTGGCGCCAAATAGACGCGCTTGGCGGCAGCGGGCAGCCTGACAGATGATTTAATGTCGTGGAGCGGGATGATATCTTCGATAATTTCAACACCGTTGCCGCGCTTTACAGGCGAAGCATAGAGCAGATGATGAACATAACGCCCGTGCTGCTGTTGGTGTTGCAGGGTGGTCACGCCTTGTGCAGGCAGGCTTGTTTGCAGGGTCTGCTTGTCGCCCAGCAGCAGCCCAAGGGCATGCAGGACAATTTCCTTCAGCGCCAGACTCCCCTTGGTCGCGTACTCATGGAATACGGGCCAGCCCAGATAAATGCCGCTTTCATGAAGGGACATTCCAGGTCCTGCATGCTCCCCGGAGCTTGGCGTATGCTGATGGGAGCAGAATGTGAAGAGATCACGGTTGAAATAAGGCTTCTCTCTGAAGCCGAGAGATTGTGCCCCGGCCAATTCAACCAGTTGGCCTTGCTCGTACATGACGAAGGAAGCTGTTCCAAGGCTCGGGAGGCTGAAGTCAGGACGGAAATAATCCGGTTTATAAGCGGATGGAGATACCCAGCTCACACCCAAATCGACTGCAAAGGCATCGCCCGCTTCATTCAGGCCGCTCTCGCCGGTAGCGAGCAGCTTTCCGCCTTGTGCGGTATAGCTGTTTAATTGATCTGCCAATTGCGCTGTCAGGCGGATGTGATCCGGTAGGACAATAACCTTGTAAGCAGTAAAATCAGCATCCGTATCAATGATGTCAAACAAAACATTTCCCTCAAGCAGCATACGAACAGCACCGGGATCAGACTGAATGGAATGGTCATCCCTGTGTTTGCCTGGAACGGCTTCAACAGAGAGCAGCGCGACATCTGCTATATTGGTGACGCCCTCGCACCAGGCTTCCTTTTGTTCAACTTCGGCATAGGCAGCCCCGATCAGACGGTATGTGGCTTCATCCATCTTGCCGGAAGGAGCCAATTGATCGCCAATCGAGCAGCGTGCGCCATTGGCCAGACTTAGCGCCGTTTCATAGCGCAGCGCATTAGGGTGCTTGTAACCGCCAAATTCGCCCCAAGAGAGATGGAACTTGCCGGTCATGCCGAGGTAGTCCATCCCAAGCTGCTGCACATAACGGGCTGACAACGGGAAATGGTCATAGCCCCAACCTCCGGTAGGCAGCGATTCCAGCTCGAGATGCGTATTCATCTCCGCCAAATCTCTGCGTCCTCTGCGGATATGGCTGCCATTGTGGAAGATAGGCGTTCCTGGCTTAATAGCATGAATTCGCTCTCTAACCTGGCGGGTATAATTAGCGTATACCTCTTCACCCAAAGCTACGACAGCAGCCCGGTCACGCGGGTCCTGCCCTCTGCCGCGAAGTGTGGCCACACAGGACTGGCAATAGCAGGTGCGGGCCCCGACAATATCGAGGAAGATGCCGTCGACATCATAGTTCCGCGTTACTTCCTCCACCTGGGACAGCAGAAGCTCCAGGTAAGGGGTGTTCAGGCAGAATTCATGGTAACCGGGCGTAAGAAAGTCCCTTGTCCAGTTAATGCTCTCATCCTGCTGGCGGTACAGCCACTCCGGGTGGCGGCGGGCGAGCCTTTCATCCAGTCCTGCGGACAGGTATACCGGAGTTTTGACGCCAATTTCATGAGCCGCCTCAATCTGGGCTCCAAGCAGGTCGAAGGCCAGGCCCGGATGCATTTCATTGGCCTGAGTCTTGTGGTAGGCCCAGCCGTGATGGCACTTGGCAAATATCGTAATCGAGTCGATATGCCCTTCCTTGAGCATGGCCTGAAACTGCGCTTTATTAAATTCTGCCCCAATGCCGGCAATGGCCTCAGAGGTATGAAAATCGAGATGAACCTGTCTGAACCGCATGATGATTGCCTCCTCTAGCAAATATGGCTTAAATGTACAGGAGAGGGGGCGGGCCTGTATAGTCATGGAATCGATTAAATAGCACAATTCCGACTTCAATCCGGATTATGTTATACTAATGCTGATTTTGAGAGACAAGTTGGCGATCTGAGGTCAATTAAACAGGGGAGGAAAGGTCATTATGGAATGTTTGCTATTTGTTATTCCGCCGTTGCCGCAGTTTATTACGGTCGGGCATACGCTCTGGAAGCCGGGGAGCATCCATTTTGAACGGACCTTCCAGGTGTATGATATGCTGTTTGTCCGCAAGGGCACGCTTTATATGAGAGAAGACGGTGTGGAGTATGCAATCGGGCCAAACCGGATGCTCATTATGGAAGCCGGAAGGAACCATGTCGGCAGCCGGCCATGTATGGAAGACACGGAGATCTTCTGGATTCATTTTATGCATCCGGGCTCCAACACACGGATCGAGGACAAGCATATTGCCTGGAGCACCTCGTCCCATAGGGAAGCGGAACATGTGGAACGCCCTGCCGAGCAAAATATGTATCTGCCCAAATTTGCCCGTTTTGAACCGGGGGTTATCATTCCCCTGCTTCAGTCTATGCTGCATGATCAAAACAGGCTGTCTGCTGCCGGGGCGCTGAATGTACAGGTGCTGCTAAGCCAATTATTTGCGCATTTACAGGAGACCATTATATCCGGGAGGGAGAGTTCACGTACCTATCAGATTTGCTGCCAGGTGGAGCGCTGCCTGCAAGAGCGGATATATGAGCCGTTCTCGGCGGAGCGGCTTCAGCAGGAGCTTGGTCTGAATCTGGATTATCTGACGCGCTGCCTGAAGGAGCATACGGGATTGAGTCCGGTGCAGTATGTGAATGATTTGAGGATGGAGGAAGCCAAGCGGCTGCTTGTGGAAAGCGAGCTGTCGATACCGGAGATTGCGGAGCGGGTTGCAATCCCGGATTACAACTATTTTATCCGCCGCTTCCGCAGCCATGTCGGACAGCCACCAGGGCTTTATCGGCGGAGGAAGCGGGGTTTCGTCTAAAGCCTATTTTTGTTTGAAATGAACCACGGCGCTGTACAGCATCTTGCTGCGGTCAGGATCAAATACGACATGATGGGAGACGGAATGCACGTCCAGCATGAGGGCTTTGTTCATTTGAATTTGCTCGTCAATGCGCTTCTCCAGCGTTCTCAGGTCATACGCTTCAAAAAATTCAACTTTGGTGCCCATGGTCTCAAGAATAAAATCCATATATGTATACCACCTTCTTGTTCGGATCGGGGCAGGCTGCATCCCTGCAATCTGCTACTGTTATTATACCTTTCGCCGACATGGATTGGAATTCGTCTTTAATGCGGCAAATGATATTTGCCACGCTGGAAGGCCGGGTAAATTGCGGGAGCTTTTAGAACGAAGCCGGGAAGGGTAATATATGGTATGAGTTGCGGGGAAGCTGGCTTCATGAGAAGATCAATTCAGATCAATTCTGAATAATATACCGGTCAAGATTCATTGACCGCTGATTATAGCAAGGGGGCGCAACAGGTGGAATGGAGAGTTCTCGTCACAGACGATGAACAGAGTATTGCAGGGGCAATCGCCTATGCGCTGACACGGGAAGGCATGCAGGTAGAGACAGCTGGAGACGGGGAAGAGGCGCTGCGCAAAATCGACGCCTTCAAGCCGCATCTGCTGGTGCTGGATGTCATGATGCCGAAGATGGACGGCTATGAGGTATGCCGCCGGCTGCTTCAGCGCGAGGATGCGCCGGGAATTCTGTTGTTGACCGTCAAAAACGATATTATTGACAAGGTGCTGGGCCTGGAGCTTGGCGCCGATGATTATATGACCAAGCCCTTTGATCTGCGGGAGCTTGTTGCCAGGGTCAAGGCGCTTGGGCGGCGGCTTGCCAAAAATGCAGCTCCTACTGCGGTCAAGTCGGTTGAGCTCGGACCGCTGGAAGTACGGCTTCAGGAGCGCATGGCCCAGCTGTCGGGCCGGGAAATCGAGCTTACGCCGAAGGAGTTTGACCTGCTGGCGCTGCTGGCGACCCATCCAAACCAGGTCTATACGCGAGAGGATCTGCTGGAGCTGGTATGGGGCATGGATTATGCCGGCGGGACGCGCACGGTGGATATCCACATTCAGCGGCTGCGCAAGAAGCTGGAACCGGTTGGTCCTGTCCTGCTGCAAACCGTCTATGGCATCGGCTACAAGCTCATTGAGGTGAAATGATGCGGGTCGGATTGAAATGGAAGCTGATGGGGTTTATCGGCGTATTGCTGCTCGTGACCCTTACTGTGCTCAGTCTGCTTGTCCTCCAGGGCATCAAGGATAACCAGCTCCGGGGGAGGGAGCAGTCGCTCCAGATTCAGGCAGAGCTTGCCGGAAAGCAGGTACGCCAAATGTACATTACCGGGGAGCGGACCGCACCCGAGGAGTTCATGCAGCGCAGAGGACAGGAGCTTGCGGTTACGCTGGACAGCTACAATTTGACACATGTGCTGATCTATGACCGGAATGGAAGGCGTGTAGGAAACTCCTCGCCGATGGAAATTGCTATCGATGCCAGACCTGCTTTGGAACATGCTTTGAATGGAAAAATTGCCTATATTACAGAAAAAAACAAGGTGGAGTATTTTGCTCCGTTACCGGGTCCGGAGGGACTGCTTGGCGTTGTGCAATTGGGCATATCCATACAAGAGGACCAGGAATTTTACCAATATATTGAGCGGCTGTTTCTGCTGGTAGGCATGATTGTAACCGTATCGGGATTGCTGTTTGGTTATTGGTTTGTGGCTAGACAAGCCAGGGCGATCCGCAAGCTGATGTCCGCGGCGGACCAGATTGGCGACGGCCGGTATTTACAGTCTCCCGTGCTTATGCGGGGAGATGAGCTGGGCGAATTGGGGCGCCAAATCTATGCGATGAGCGGCACGATTGAGCAACAGGTCGCACGGCTGGAGACGGAGAAGCGCAAGCTGCAAGAAGCGGTGGAGCGTCTTGAGCTGCTCGAGCAGAGCCAGAAGCAGTTCATTAACAACTTTAGCCATGAATTCAAAACACCTGTCACTTCTATTAAAGCATACGCTGATTTGCTCGGCATGTATAACGATGATCCCGGACTGATCCGGGAAGCGACGAGCAATATGTCCAAAGAGGCAGAGCGGCTGTCCGGTCTGGTCGACCAGGCGCTGCAATTGTCCTTGCTCAATAATTATGAGCCATTTGCCAGCCATCCGGAGCCTGTCGATCTGGCGGTGCTGCTGGAGGATGCCTGTGGCCGGATGAACGGCAAGGCGCTCAAGTTTGGCATTATGATGCACCTGGACTTATCGCCGGTGCGCGTGTTTGCAGACCGGGATAATTTGCTTCATATTTTTATTAATTTGCTGGATAATGCCATTAAATATAATGTCCCTCAGGGACAGATAAGGGTTAGCAGTGCGCTGGAGCACAGACAGGCTGTCATTCGGATTTCCGATACAGGCATCGGGATCGCCGAGGACGAGCGCGAGCGGGTATTTGAGCCGTTTTATACGGTTAATAAGGACCGATCCCGCGCCTCAGGCGGGACAGGGCTTGGACTGGCGCTGGTAAAATCTCTGGTGGAGAAGCAGAACGGCTCCATCCGGATTGAGGGCGATCAAGGGCAGGGAACGAAAGTGACGGTTGTATTTCCGGCTTTTGAACAGCATGAACCCTAAAGTTTACAAGTTTGAAACAAGTTGAAATGCTGACGATATATTGTTGCTTTACACTTTACATTAACTTGAGTCTATCAGTCTGCCGGGCACTTGGCGAAGGAAGATGCAGGTGTATCCGTAGCGGGATTTTTGGCTATAAAGGCTGCTGCAGTCAAGGACGCGCGGCTGGCTATGATTTGAGGGGGCCGGTGGTAAGCATGAACAAAGAAATACAACAAGCCATATTAGTTGCCGGGCTGGTTGCTGTGATCGGGCTGCTGCCGGGCTGCGGACTTCAATCGAACAAGGGTGAGGCCGTTACCCCTCTGACATCGGGAGCGACGCTGACAGTCAAGGATATGGCAGTGGAGCAGTCTGCGGGCAAGGTAGAGGTTTCCCAGATTGAACGAATCGAAAATACGAGCGGAATGGCCTGGCTGTCGGACAAACAGGTTTTGCTCCAGCAGGAGGAAATCAGGCAGCAGGGCAAAGGCAAGGAGCCTTTTTATAGTCATACCTCTGTCATTTACAATGTGGATACGAAAGCAAAGACTCCCTGGGAATGGGGAGAGGGCACCGTTTGGCTGTCTCCGGATGGCAAGCATGCGTTTATTGCAGAAGCAAAGACAAGTAAGTATAATTTGTCTGGTCAAATTATTAATTTGATAAACGGCCTCTCACAGGCTGTAAAGCTGGAATTGGGCATCGTTACTGCCGGTTGGGCAGATAACAATACGCTGCTTCTGTCCGTAGGCCATACTGTCGAGAGGATCGATATTCCAAGCGGCAATTCATCCGTCATCTCGCTTCATGGAGGAGAGGACAGCTCTGTTACAGGCAAGAATGAAAAAGAAAATATCTACTTGGTAGATGGTGTGCGGAAGATCAAGCGTTCCTTAGTAGAGATCAAAAAGCATGGCAGCGGCTCAAGCGGGTATGGATCAGACTACAGCTTGATTGCGCTCTATCCGATCAAGGATACCATTTATTATATTGATGACCAGTTCAAGCTGAAGTCGATTCCGATCAAAGGCGGGGAGCCGTCCGTGCTTGCAGCAAACATTATTGAGGCAGCCCCTTCTCCGGATGGATCAAGGGTTGCCCTTGTCCAGCAGATTGGCGAGACAGAGATGCTTGTACTGGCAGACTCGCATGGCAATATTCAGGGTGATGCAGTTGCCAGAGGCAACCTTATTCAGCGCCTGTCCTGGTCCCCGGATATGAAGGTGCTCCTCTTTTCGGTCTACTCTGAGGCTCAGGGCGGAATGAACGGGCTTTATGCATTTGATTTGGAGGCAGGCAAGGTAACAGCGCTGGCAGATATTCAAAGTTTATCGTATCCGATCCGATGGGCGCCGGGCTCCCGGCAATTCATGATTACGGATTCGGAGACCCGGGACGGGCAATATCGTACGGTTACGTCTATTTTTAAAATGTAGCGGCTAAGGTGCCGGGTAAAGTATGAATGGGAGGATTGTTTGGATGACGAAGATACTTACAACAATTGCGGCTTTGGCTATATGTACAGCACTATTCGCGGGATGCTCAGACAGCCCGGCTGCGCCGCCGAAAAATAATCAGGGCGGGAATCAGGTTCAGGAGGGAACGGACAAGCCGGTCACCAATAACAGCGGGCTGGAAGAACCGGGCGGTGCTGATAACGGGACCAAGGGCGGCAACAACTCCGGCGAACAGGGCACAGACGGCAAAGATAACAACGGCGGCAATAAAGGGAACGAGGGCTCGCAAAATACGAACAGCCCTGCAGTCGAAGCCGCATCTAATCCAAAAAGCATAGCGGTGCTTGTAAATAAGCAATTCAGCCTGCCTGAGGATTATAAGCCGACGGATCTGGTATACCCGGATGTTCCTTTTACCTTTAAAGACAAGATTGAAAAACGGATGATGCGCAAGGAAGCTGCCGGCGCATTGGAAAAGCTGTTTGAGGGCGCGAAAAAGGATGGTCTCTACCTCGCGGGAGTGTCCGCTTACCGTTCCCATCAGACACAAAAATCTCTGTTCGCGCGTTATGTGAAGAAGGATGGAGAAGAGAAAGCTAAAACTTACAGCGCAGTACCGGGCCATAGCGAGCATGAAACCGGGCTGGCAATCGATGTATCGGCAAGCGACGGCAAATGCGCAGCGGAGGATTGCTTCGGCGACACACCGGAAGCCAAGTGGCTCGCTGAGCATGCATATGATTACGGCTTTATTATCCGTTACCCGCAAGGCAAGGATTCCATTACGGGCTACAAATATGAGCCATGGCATTTGCGTTATGTAGGTGCGGATATCTCCAAGGATATTAAAGACCGGGATATTACACTGGAAGAATACTATGATGCGGTTCCGGTAACGAATCCGTAATCGTACCAAAGCAGTTCCTTTAAGAAGGATAAGATCCTCTCTGCTCATTCGTGCAGAGGGGATTTTTGCTTTGATCAGGCATGGCATCAGGCCGGGTTATAACAGGAGTCCCCGGACCATAATAGCTGCATTCACAGAGCCTCATAGGCCAGGGGCGAAACCGGGACAAAGTGTGATATACTTATCCAACCAATAGTAAAAGTATAATTGTAAGAACAAATACTGAAGTTGGATGATCCGATATCCGTCTTTTACGAAAACCCTGCTTGAACTGGAAGAAAAAAGAGGAGCAAGAGAAGGGCTTCTTTTTAATTTGACGCTTACGGGGGATGAAGGAAATGAATATCCAAGGCATTCATCATACTGCGGTCATTGTGACCGATCTGGAGCGGTCCAAACATTTTTACGGCGAAGTGCTCGGGTTAAAGGAGAGCGGTGACCGGCCGGCGTTTGATTTCCCGGGAGTCTGGTATGAGGCGGGGGAGATGCAGATTCATCTGATCGTTCATGAGCCTTCCCGCACACTGCGCGGCACGAATCAGATTGATACGCGGGACGGACATTTTGCGCTGCGGGTGCCTGATATGGCCGATGTCATACAGAAGCTGGATCAGCACTCCATTGCCTATACCAATAAGCCGGACAGCATCACAGGCTGGCATCAGGTGTTTGTGACCGATCCGGACGGGAATATTATAGAGTTTAATGCGCTGCGTCAAGCCTGACAGCTAAGAAACCGTGATACACTTCTCCGGGTGTATGATAGCGGATACGAGATGGATGCGGAAGCATCAAGCCTGCGGAAATGAGGAAAATATCCTCTGCTGGCGATTTTTTGTTGCGCATATGAAGGATTTAAGCTATTGTATTTATTCGTTGAGTCAAAATGAACAGGAAATTGAGTTGCTTTTATTATGAGGAGGAGCAGGGAACATCATGAATGCTTCAACAGCTTTGCCAATGCTAACCTTTTTGTCCCCGCCGATGCCTTATTTTATCGAGGCTGACCGCCGCAGCTATGAGCCTGGGCAGAGTCATCCGAGCCGGGCAAATCGTGGGACATTTGATTTGATATATGTACGTCAGGGCCAGCTTTCGATTATTGAAGGGGAGCATACGTGGGTGCTGGAGCCGGGACAGCTGCTGCTGCTGCGTCCGGACCGTCCTCATCGCGCCGGAGAGAGCTGTTCAGTGGAGACGGTGTTTGACTGGATTCATTTTCAGACTCCCGGTGTATGGGAGGAAGGTGAGGCCGGGCAGGAGGCACAGCTGCACGGGGATCACTATTTATATGCGATTCGCCTGCCCAAGAGTCTGAAGCTTGCCCGCCGCGAAGAAGTCGATGCGCTGCTTGATGAGCTGAGCCAGGCGGCTAACAGTCCGGTATCGGCTTCTTTCTGGCAGCGCCAGCAGCTCTTTGTGAAGCTGTTGCAGCTGATTGAGGAGGATTGGCGTTCCCACGCTGCACCGACATCCGTCAATGTTGCGGAGCGGGCGGCTGCCTATTTGAAGCGGAACTATCAAAGCCAGATCACGAACAAATCTCTGGGCGAAGAACTGGGACTGCACCCGAATTACATTGCCCGTTGTATGCTCGACATTTATGGAAACACGCCGCAGCAGTTTCTGCTGCACTATCGTGTGGATCAGGCCAAGTTGCTGTTAATTAAGACGGACTGGCCGATTGCGCGGATCGCGTCGGAGACGGGTTTCAGACAGACCCCTCACTTCTCCAGAACATTCTCGGAGCAGTCCGGATTTCCACCCCTGCAATACCGTAAAAAGTATAATGCTCTTATTTAAATCCTATGTATGCTAAAAAGCCGATGATTGGCGTTTATCAAGCGATGGGCCTGTTCCGATATTGGAGAACTCGTCCATTCATTGAGGGCCTGGTCATTGGTTTTTCCATTTTATAAAACGCGATGCCGGGGAAGAGGACTGAGATCAGTTCCTTCTTTTTTAATAGGAGCATTGAGCATTTGAATTTGGAATAGCGGAATATCGGACAGGCAATGCTTGGGATCGGGCAAGAGTATGTTATATTGGAGAGAGGAACAAGCAAATATTACCCAAACGAGGTGACAGGGAGAACGGGCCGAACCCTTTCTTTCCCCGAAGCAATGACTGACAACAATAATAATAAGCCGATAGCGGACTTGAAAATATGTGTAAAATGCCAGCAAGCAAGGCCGCTCAAAGATTTTCTGCCAAGAAGCGGACGAAAAGCAGGGCCTTCAAGACGGCGGGGAACCTGTCGTGTTTGCCGTAAGGAGGCGCGGGCGCTTGGAGAGGCTGAACGCCTGACTGCACCAGAAATAAGTGATAGAACAGAGCAGCTCTTAGGTTTAAATCCGGCACAGCAAGCAGAACGGTTGCAGCCTGAACGGGTCCGGTCCATGGTGCCGGAGGCTCCAATGACTGCGTCTTCTGTTCTGAGCGGGGATGAGGGAGAGCAACCAAAGAGAAAGCGCAAAAGGCGCAGGTCCAAAAAGGGGAGAGACCTATCCTCTCCAGCTGTTCCCGGTGCGGAAAGTGATGAGAAAGCGGGCGCTGGGACCGGGTCGACAAACGAAGCGGTTGAAGCTTCCGCAAACCCGGGAATATCTTTACAAGCTGAAATGCCTGTGACTGATGCGGAAAGCATCCAGCCCAAGAAAAAGCGGAAAAGGCGAAGACGAAGAAAGTCCAAACAAGGGGATGAAGCGGCTTTAAAGTCTGCCATGAATCCACCAGGCAATGATCATGCTACCCCCAAAAGGCAAGCACAAGCAGAAACTAAAGTGGTCAAGACGGCTTCTAATGGGCAGGCAAACAGCAGGAACAATTACGGAACGGCTGTTTCAGAAGCCCCAGTGCTAAGGCCGACCCGGCAGGGCTTTATTCGAATGCGCGGCAAGACGGATAGCGGCCGGGGCTGGTACCAGGAGGTTGAACCTGACCTGGCTTACACGCTGGTGAGGGAAAATGCTGCGATTATCGTCAACCGGCATACGATTCGGCGGATTTATGGGAATAAAGAGTTTCGCCGGCTCATTTTGACCCGGGACAACTATACCTGCTATTTCTGTGGCCAATATGGCGATACAATTGATCATCTGCTCCCCAGATCCAAAGGCGGCCATACAACCCCGGTTAATTGTGTCTGCGCCTGCAACGAATGCAATCAAACCAAAGCCAATACGGATTTGGAGGAGTTTTTGCTAACTTTTGAGTAGATGTATCGGCTGCTATAAAAAATGAAGGGCTGAATCTGCTTCAGCCCTTCATTTTGGCGAGAAATCCGCTAATGGCAAAATAAGCGGCTCCGCGCACGGCGGATTGCTCTCCGAGCTCGGCGAACAAAATCCGCATATTGTTGCGGTGGTAGGAGAGAGTGCGGTTGTTTACAGTCTCCAGCAGCTCACTCTCTATCCAGCGTCTGGCCCTGCTCATCCGGTTGCCGATCAGCACGACCTCCGGGTTGAACACATTAATAATGTTGGCGATACCTGCGCCAAGGTAATGTCCGATGCTTTGCAGCAGCCGGACTGCTTCCTCGTGGCCGTCATCCGCCGCGTGCAGCAGGGAGGAGAGGCTACCAAAGCCGAGCTTGGCGGCTTGCTCCAGCAGTGCATTCTCCGATGCGTAGAGCTCCCAGCAGCCGCGGTTGCCGCATCGGCAGGGCCGTCCCTCCAAATCAATGGAGAGATGTCCAAGCTCCCCCGAGAAGCCGGAGGCTCCCTTATACAGCTCCTTGTTCAAAATAATGCCTGTGCCGATTCCGATTCCAACACTGACATAAATCTGATGGGCAATTCCGCGCCCGGCCCCGTAGCGCTGCTCCCCTTTGGCTCCAGCGTTGGCTTCATTATCAATGACAACAGGCAAGTTATAGCGTTCCTTGAGCAGCTTTCCAAGGCCGACCTGATTCCATTCCAGGTTCGGTGCGAACAGGATATTGCCCGTATCATCGACGATTCCGGGAACCCCCATGCCAATTCCCACGACACCATAAGGGCTTTCCGGTGCGCTTGCAATTAAATCCTCAATGGAAGCATACAATACGCCGAGGACCTGCTCCAGCTCTGTTGCATCCAGATTTTTTTCAGCTTCCGTAATAATTTCGCCATTCAAATCCGTGAGCACGCCACGAATATAATTAACCCCCAGGTCGATGCCAAGTGCATAGCCTGCTTTGCTGTTGAACAGCAGCATAACGGGTTTTCGCCCTCCGCTGGACTCCCCGGTGCCAATTTCAATGACCAGGTCCCGGTCGATTAAATCCTGCACCAGACTCGATACGGTAGCTTTATTCAATCCGGTGCGCTCTGAGATGGCCGCCCTGGAGAGGGGAGCCTGCTTGATGACCGCTTCCAGAACGACAGCGGTATTTATTTGTTTGATCAGCGCTGTATCGCCGGTTTTTTTTCTCATGTGTGGCTGAAGCCCCCGTCCTTAGCGCATATGCACTATACTGTATCTAACCTTGATTTTATCATGGTAATGGTATTTTAATTCTATCACAACTTAGTTTATATGATAAACAAACATTGTATTGCATTTATCTGAGATGGTAGATATCAAGAGGACAGTAGAGTTTCTGGGTGATAAACAGTTTATTGTATTCGCATACTAAGTCAAAGAACGGGACAGAAAACCTATAATTCGAAGGAAGATACTTAATTGTTTTCTTAAATCAAGAAAATCATTACAATAAACAAGCCGTTACTCCCCATAAGGATAACGGCTTGTTTATTGACAATTGTAAATGACCGACTCGAATATTTACTTGTCGTTCATTGTAATTCCGAGGTTGCGTTTCAACCCTTCTTGGAGCACGTGAGAAAAGTTAAGATTCTGCTTCTCAGCTTCATCATTAAGCCATTTTGGAACAGTCAGCGTCTTTTTAACCGCCTTAGACTCCATAGCCTCTCTTACAGTTGGCATATAGACCTGAACGTCACAAGCGGCCTCACCGTCCTCGCGTTGTGCAAGGATTTTATCGAGTGGGGAGGGATCAGGTATAATGTCATGATCTTGCTCCATGACATAGATGAAGCCTTCTAGCGCTTCGCGTGCCATAGCGTGGGCTTCCTCCATTGTATCAGCTGCTGTAATGCACCCGGGTAAATCAGGGAAACGAACAGAAATACCATCTTCTGCTTGATCAATTAATGTCCAGAAACGATAGACATCTTTATTATTATTCATTATATATAAACCTCCTTCGGGGAGGGCCTTTCAGCCCTTGATCCCCGCTGCAGTCAGTATACTTTTCTGTGTTTTAATCGGGAAGCTGTCTCTTGGATGAGGGACGGTTATTTTTCCAGGCTTATTCGGGTGTTTAAAGAAATGATGACTTCCTTTAACCGCAATTATAAACCATCCGTCTTCTTCTAGTACAACTTGCCCACAGCACGCCCTCGAAACATGGGGGATTTAGGGGGAACCCCCCTTAAAAACCGCATTGGTACGTAATTTCAAATAATCTTAGTTTGTTTAATAGACAAACTAAGTTAACCAATGCTACAATGATCTCAAACAAAGCAATTCGCTTTTATCATCGATCATATCCATTTAAGGGAGGCTGTTCACACATGAGTTATTTCAATGGAATTGGTAAAATTGAATTCGAGGACAAAGGCTCTGATAATCCGCTTGCCTATAAGCATTACAATCCGCAGGAGGTTGTACTTGGCAAAACGATGGAGGAGCATCTGCGCTTCGCAGTTGCTTATTGGCATACGTTCACAGCTGATGGTTCCGATCCGTTCGGCGTGGGCACGGCAGTGCGCAGCTGGGACCGTCTGAGTGGCATGGATAAAGCCAAGGCGCGTGTAGAAGCCAACTTCGAGCTGCTGGAGAAGCTGGGCGTTCCGTATTACTGCTTCCATGACCGCGACATTGCGCCTGAGGGAGCCACTCTTCAGGAAACGAACAAGAACCTGGATGTTATCGTTGAGCTGCTTAAGCAGGGTATGAAAGAAAGCGGTACCAAACTGCTGTGGAACACGGCGAATATGTTTACAAATCCCCGTTTTGTACATGGCGCGGGAACTTCTGTGAATGCAGATGTGTACGCTTACGCAGGAGCACAGGTGAAAAAGGGGCTTGAGGTCGGCAAGGAGCTGGGGGCGGAAAACTATGTATTCTGGGGCGGACGCGAAGGCTACGAAACGCTGTTGAATACCGATATGGCCCTTGAGCAGGATAATCTGGCCCGTTTGTATCATATGGCTGTGGCGTATGCGAAGGAGATCGGGTTCGACGCCCAATTCCTCATTGAGCCAAAACCGAAGGAGCCGACGAAGCACCAATATGACTTCGATGCTGCGACAACCATCGCCTTCCTTCAAAAATATGGCCTGCAAGATCATTTCAAGCTCAATCTGGAAGCGAACCATGCGACACTCGCCGGACATACATTCGAACATGAAATCCGCGTGGCAGCGATCAACGGCATGCTGGGCTCGCTGGATGCGAACCAGGGTGATCTGCTTATTGGCTGGGATACGGATGAATTCCCGACCGACCTGTATTCAACAACGTTGACCATGTATGAAATTATTCGCGCGGGCGGCATTGGACGCGGCGGAATCAACTTTGATGCGAAGGTACGCCGCGGCTCCTTTGAGGATGACGATTTGTTCCTCGGCCATATTGCCGGTATGGACACTTACGCATGGGGGCTGAAAGCGGCCGCCAAAATGGTCGAGAGCAAATTCTTCGACAACATCCTGAGCCAGCGCTACCGCAGCTTCTCTGAAGGAATCGGGGCGGATGTCGTAGCAGGCAAAGCAACGTTGAAATCGTTGGAAGAGTACGCTTTGCAAAACAACCCGATCAAAAATGAATCCGGACGCCAGGAGCGCATTAAGCTGATGATTAACGAAATCATCTATAACGTCTAATTGAACGTCCGGCTTGACCAATTAAGCATGGACAGGATAAGGAGAGGGGCAGGGCGGCTTTATGGGATATGTAATCGGTATTGACCTTGGAACCAGCGCAGTCAAAGCACTGCTGGCAGACCGTACAGGCAATGTGAAGGCTGAAGCCTCCCGCTCCTATGAGCTGCTGCATCCCCACTCCGGCTGGAGTGAGCAGCGGCCGGAGGATTGGGTGGAGCGCACAATCGAAGCGATTGCCGAATTGGCTGGCGGACTGGGCGAGGGAGCCGGTGAGATCGAAGGCATCAGCTTCTCGGGACAGATGCACGGACTCATCCTCCTGGATGAGTCGGGCCGTCCGGTCCGCAATGCGATTTTGTGGAATGATACCCGAACGACAGAGCAGTGTAGGGAAATTGAACGGACTGCCGGCAGCAGACTGCTGGAGATTGCCCGCAATCAGGCACTTGAAGGCTTCACACTGCCGAAAATACTATGGGTGAGACAGCATGAGCCGGAAGTATTCGCACGGGCACATAGCTTCGTGCTGCCCAAAGACTATGTACGCTATCGTTTGACCGGACAGATTCATATGGACTACTCCGATGCGGCTGGCACGCTGCTGCTGGATGTCGGGGGCAAGCACTGGAGCAGTGAGCTGCTGGGGGCTTTTCAACTTGAAAAGAGCCTGTGTCCGCCGCTGGTGGAATCACATGCCTGTACGGGGACGCTGCTTGCAGAAGTGTCGGAGCGTACCGGGCTGCATCCGGAGACGAAGGTGTTTGCAGGCGGAGCCGACAATGCCTGCGGCGCAATCGGAGCTGGCATTCTAAGTGAAGGGGTAACGCTTGCCAGCATTGGCACTTCAGGCGTCATCCTTTCCTCTGAGAAGGACAAGGAGATAAATTACGATGGCAAGGTCCATTTCTTCAATCACGGAAAAGAGGATGCCTACTATGCGATGGGCGTAACACTCGCAGCAGGCTATTCGCTAAGCTGGTTCAGAAGCACATTTGCTCCTGGCGAGTCCTATGACGAGCTGCTGGCTGATGTCGGAGCGGTCCAGCCGGGAGCAGGCGGACTATTGTTCACGCCATATCTTGTTGGAGAGAGAACACCTCATGCCGATTCAGTTATCCGCGCCAGTTTTATCGGCGTGGACAGCGGCCATAAGCGGGCACATTTTGCCCGGGCGGTTATGGAGGGCATCACATTCTCGCTGCATGAATCCGTCGACTTGCTGCGCCGTGCAGGGAAGAAGATTGATCAAGTCATCTCCATTGGAGGCGGTGCGCAAAATCCGGTATGGCTGCAAATGCAGGCGGATATATTTGGAGCGACTGTCGTCGCGCTGGAGAATGAGCAGGGACCAGGCATGGGAGCAGTAATGCTTGCTGCTTACGGCAGCGGCTGGTTCGACAGTCTGGAGACCTGTGCAGCACAATTTGTCAAATACGGGGCTGTCTATGAGCCTCAGCCGGAGGCTGCGGAAGTTTATGCGCGTCTGTTCCCGGTCTATCAGCAGGTTTATTCGCAGACCCGCAGTCTGAATGAGGAGCTTCGTTCATTCCGAAGCTAATATATCATCTGCTTAAAATGAACCGTCCTGTGCGCCAGCGCCAGGGCGGTTTTTTGCTGATTAAACCAAGACGAAAGATGAACAGTCCTGGGGATACGACTCTCCCTTGACAAAAATAAGAGTGCTTCGCCTTATATCTCTGCGAAGTACTCCCGCCGGTTGATTCGTTTTATTCGGACTCGGGCTCTGGTGGAGCCCCTTTCTTCAGTCTTCCTGCCTTGCGGACAGCATCCCTCAGCAAAAATTCGATATGTGCATTGACGCTGCGAAATTCATCGCCGGCCCACTGTTCAATCGCCCGGTGCAGCTCGGGGTCAAGGCGCAGCGGGAATGATTTCTTTTCTTTAGCCATGCTGTATGCCTTCCATTAACTATACAGCGTGCCCGTATTGACGACCGGCGTTGTACCCCGTTCGGATACAATGGTCACCATCAGATTATTGACCATTGCTGCACGACGTTCCCCGTCAAGATCAATTCCTCTTTCCTCCAGCTGGCGCAAAGCGGAGTCCACCATCAAGACGGCACCCTCCACAATTTTTTGCCGCGCCGAGACGATAGCCAGAGCCTGCTGACGCTGAAGCATGGCACTTGCGATCTCGGGTGCGTAAGCGAGATGGGTCAGCCGGGTTTCGATAACGGTGACACCCGCTACACCAAGCCGCTCTTGAAGCTATCCCATTAGCTCTGTTGCAACCTCATCCGAGTTTCCGCGCAAAGATAGGCGGGCATCATCCGTATATTGGTCATAAGGATAATGGGCTGCAATATGGCGGATTGCGGTTTCACTCTGGATTTCTACAAAGCGCTCGTATTTATCAACGTCAAAGGTCGCTTTGGCCGTATCAATCACTCTGAATACGACAACGGCTCCAATCTCTATCGGATTACCTTCAGCATCATTGACCTTCAGTGTATGGCTGCTAAAGTTGCGGACCTTGAGCGATACCTTTTTCTTTAGAGCAAAAGGTACAGTCATCCAGAAGCCGTCCTTCTTTATTGTGCCTACATAATTCCCAAGAAACGTCAGTACCTGTGCCTGGTTCGGCTGGACGATCGTCAGGGAGGTGGCAATGACTGCGCTCACCAGAAACAATAAGACGGTACCAATTATGAATTCAACGGGTAAAGCATCATTAATCGTATAAATTGCCAGTGTTATGCCCCCGGCCAGAAAGAATAAAGTTTAGCTAAACTTAAGAAAACATTCCTATGCGGCTGCGTAGTAAAGAGCATACGCCTGGAAGAGAAAAGTGAATGGAACAATGAAGGGGTGGGAGTCATGGATATAGAAACGGAATTGGAGCAGGCTCCGGTATTGAAGGTCAATATTCAGGAAGCAGGCTATGAGCAGGGCAAAGCGATGGTCAGAGATGTGCGGCTTTCGGTAAATGCCGGGCAGTTAATCGGATTGATCGGCCCTAACGGAGCGGGAAAAAGCACCACCATTAAAACGATATTGGGGCTTACCAACTACAGAATCGGCGAAGTAGAGTTTGGCGGACGCCATAAACGCTATGCCTATGTTCCGGAGCAGCCGGTGCTCTATGAATTTTTCACGCTATGGGAGCATTTGCGTCTGGCTGCCTCGGCGTTCGGCATGCCGGAGGAAATGTTTGCGCATAAGGCAGAGCCTTTGCTGGAACGGTTCCGCTTATCAGAAGAGAAGCATCATTACCCTGCCAAATTCTCTAAAGGCATGCAGCAAAAGCTGATGCTTATTATCGGCTTCCTGCTGGAGCCGGATGTATATATTGTAGATGAGCCTTTTGTCGGTCTCGACCCGCGTGCAACCGGGGATTTTCTGGAGTTGCTGGAGTCCGAGCGGGCCAGGGGAGCAGGCATATTGATGTGCACGCATGTGTTGGATACGGCGGAGCGAATCTGTCAGGGCTTTACGCTGCTCAACCATGGCAGTGTGGTTGCACAAGGGACACTGGATCAGGTACGGGAGCAGGCGGGGCGCAGGGTGGATGCTACCCTGTTTGAATGCTTTCATGCTTTGACATAAGAAGGGGGAGAGAGAATGCTGACTCCGCATCGGCTGTTTGTAATCCGGTTGAGGCACTATTTGATCGAACAGTATAAAGTATGGAGGCAGGCTCTGGACTGGACTGTATGGCTGTACCTGCTTGTGCCGGGCCTGGTAATCGGTATCGGCTTGTACAGGGAGTGGTGGATAGAGATGCCGGGCTGGGCCGTGATGGTCCCATGGACATTGTTTCCGTTGCCGTTCTTTTTGTATATGAGTATGAGCTCCTTGCGCACATTTACCGAAGAGGCTGACAAGCTGTTCATGCTCCAGCGTCCCCGGTGGCTCCGCTGTCTGTGGATTTACGGCATGTTGTATACGGGTGTGAAAGACATGCTCGTATATGCCCTGGGATTTGCAACTATACTTCCTTTCCTGGTTCATATCCTGAATTTGAGCATGGCTTCTCTGGCCTGGAGCCTCCTTTTTACAGGACTTGTCTCCATCCTGGTCAAGCTGGTCAGCCACCGGATCGTGGCGGGGAGACGCGGCGCAAGGAAATGGCTGGCAGCAGCAGCCGTAACTATAGTGTCCGGATTTATCTATATAGCAACACTGATAGCATTTGCTCATGAGCCAATGGCAATAGCTGTGGCGGCCCTGCTTGTTCTGCCTTCCCTGTTCACGCTGATTTGTTTGCGTCTGGCCTCGGGCGGCAGCTTTGAAACGGATGTTATGGTCGAGCAAAATGCGAGAATGACAAGCACCAGCCTGCTCATGATCCAGGTTGCAACCCCAAAGCCGGTCGTCCAGCTTAAGCGCCCGCTCTTGTTTCGCCATTCCGGACGGCTGTTCCGCTCTTCAGACAGCGGGACCATGTTGGCGGAGATGAGAATAAAAGCATTTGTCCGCAATTGGAATGTGTTATTTATCTGGATCGGATTTATGTCCTCTTCAAGCATTGCGCTTATTCTGCTTCCCGCGCCGGCAGGATTAATAATGATTGCAGTGTTCATGATGTTTGGTACATACTGGATTTCCTTGCACTGGAAGGTTTGGTTTGAGGAGCCGTTTGTCCGCCAGTTTGCCTGGACGGAAAAGGAACAGTACCGGGGAAAGGCGATCTCCAGGTTTTGGATGATCGCTCCGCTGGCTGCCGTCTGGTCGCTGACAGTGGGGTTCATATTATATGGCATCATCGGTTCGGTAGGGATTTTTGCTTTAGTCATTATGCTGTGGTACGGAGGTCATAGAACAGGTATGAAAAGGGTAGACTAGCATTTCATGGACATTCGATTTTCGAAAGGAGACAAAGATGCATACTACCCATTGTACCCGATTTGAATTTGCGGACAAGCACAGTGCAAGTCTTGCCTGGGGGCTTCTGACAGAGCTTGGCTATGCACCCGGGAAAGCCGGGAGCCGCCAGGTTCACATCCAACTCCAGCATGGCGATCTTGTATCAGCGCTTGAAATTGTGATGGCTCATGGCGGCCGCTTGATGGAGCAGGAATCAGGGGATGAAGCAGAGCTGGCCGATACAGCTTACGAGCTGGATGTCATTCCGATTCCGGCACATATCGTCAATGAAGATTGGATGATTACGGAAGCTGAGCTGTCCAGTCACAGCGGGGAGCTGGAGGTCTGAGTAATCAGACCCCGCTCCTGGCATAATGTGCGGCACTCATGCCGGCAGTGTATCCCGTTGAGAATGCGGCTGTAATGTTATAGCCTCCGGTGTAGCCGTGTATATCCAGAATTTCCCCGCAGAAATAAAGACCGCCTGCAAGTTTGGAGCCCATTGTCTTCGGATCAAGCTCTTTCAGATGGACTCCGCCCCCTGTAACAAAGGCATCCTCTATCGACAACGTACCGTATACCCGAACAGGAAAATGCTTGACCAGCCCGGCGAGCTCCATCCATTGCTGCTTGGGCAGATTATCATAAGTCAATTGCTCGTCCAGTTCTGCCTTGGCCAGCAACAGCGGAATCATTCGCTCCGGCAAGTAGCCCTTCAGCACGTTCTTCACTGCTTTTTTCGGCTCGTTGCTTGCCAATGCCATTGTCTCCTGATAGACTTCTTCCTTTGTTTTGTCCGGGAGCAGATCAATGGCAACCACCACATTTTTCTCCCCGGACTGCTTCAGACCCTTCACCACAAATTGGCTGCATCGCAGCGCAATCGGGCCGGACAGGCCGAAATGGGTGAACAGCATATCACCCTGATGTGTAATCACCTTTTTCCCCTTGGCATTCCACACAGACAGACTGACATCCCGCAGGGACAGCCCCTGCAGCTCTTTGGTCTGGATAAATGGCTCGTTCGAGGTTAGAGGCACTTCGGTAGGAAACAGCTCTGTAATGGTGTGGCCTCCAAGCTCGGCCCAAGCATAACCGTCTCCGGTGGATCCCGTCTGGGGAACGGATTTGCCGCCTGAGGCAATGATAACGCATTTGCAGGAGCAGACTTGCCCTGATTTGAGCCGGATCCCGCTGACTGCACCATCTTTATAAAGCACGGTATCAACGGGGGATTTGACCCAAATGTCGACATCCTGTTTCTTGACCTGACCGATCAGGGCATCGACGACCGTTTTCGCTTTGTCGGATACCGGGAACATGCGTCCATTGTCCTCTTCCTTGAGCCGGATGCCGAGTCCCTCGAAGAAACGGATAATATCCTGATTGTTGAAATTTGCGAGTGAACTGTGCAGAAACCGACCGTTACCGGGAATATGTTTAATTAATTCGTCAATATCCTTGGCATTTGTCACATTGCACCGTCCGCCGCCGGAGATGCCCAGCTTGCGTCCGAGCTTGTCCCCCTTGTCGACCAGCAGCGTCCTGGCCCCGTGCTTGCTTGCGGCGATCGCGCTCATTAACCCTGACGGGCCGCCGCCGATAATAATGACATCGTAGTTCATGGAAGTAACCTTTGCCTTTCCAAAGTTTCATTCATTCTCTAGTTTACACCGCCTGTCATTCGTGGTAAACGTTAAGTATGGTTTGCGGGAACGTGAATAAAAGCCGGGACCGCAAGTGCCGGGCATGGTGAAAGGCAATTCTTGCAGCTTGAGAAGAACAGGGGGATGGAAGCTTGAACGATATAAGGCTGCTTTTATTTGATCTGGATGATACGCTGCTATATTTTGAAGACTATTGGGAAAAGAGCCTGTACGAGTCATTTGAGACTTTTCCATTAACCCGTGATATTGGCATGGACCGGCTGTTTCCGGTATTTCTGGAGCATGATGCGCAACTGCATGAAAAATGGCTGGATGGAACCATCGACGGAAGGGAATTCAGAAATTTACGTTTCATTTATACACTCGCGGATTTCGGCATGGATGTTGGAGCAGAAGAAGCGGAATCATTTGAACAGTGGTTTCGGACAGTCCGTGCAGCATATATTCCTCATGACACCGCACTTGTGGAGCAGTTGAATGGTTGGGCGGGGCGCTACAAAGTCGGCATTCTGACCAATGGGACGACAAATGATCAATTCGACAAGCTGCGGCGGATGGGGCTGGATAAATTGTTTACAAAAGAGAATGTGTTTATCTCTGATCAAATCGGATTCGCCAAGCCGAACAAGGAAGCTTACCTGTATGCCGCCTCGGCAATGGGCTGTACAGCAGAGGAGACCTTGTTCATCGGAGATTCCTGGATTAATGATGTTACCGGACCGATTCAGGCGGGCATGAGGGCGATCTGGCTCAACAAGGCCAGGCGGGAGCTGCCCTTGGCTCCGGTGCCGACAGCAGTCATCCATCAGCTCGATGAGCTGTCAGCCTGCATTTCATGTAAAATGGACGCAACGACAAACGCTAACGATTGACGGAGGTGAATGACCCCTTGCTTCATCATGAGCTGGAGCTGGCCACAAAAGATGGTCAGAGGCTGCCTGTACGGCAATGGCAGCTGGAATTCAAACCCTTAAAAGGGATAATATGCCTTGTCCATGGCATGGGAGAGCATAGCGGGCGTTACCATGGGGTGGCACAGGCAATGACAGCAGCGGGGTATATGGTCCTGGCCCATGATCAGCGCGGACATGGCCGCTCCCAGGGCAAACGCGGCCACGCGGATGTAACGATGCTTGCAGAGGATGCGGCAGCTTTAATTGTTATGGCGCAGCAGATTGCGCCCGAGCTGCCGCGTATCTTGTACGGGCACAGCATGGGTGGCAATGTGGCGCTTAGCTGCGCGCTAAGGCTTAAGCCGGCTATTCAAGGGCTGATTCTGACCAGCCCATGGCTGCGGCTGGCGTTTGCTCCTCCTGCTCCGAAGGTGTGGGCAGGCAGCATGATGGCCCGCTTTTGGCCCTCCTTTTCTTTATCCACAGGACTGCGGGATATTTCTGCTGCTAATGGGGCGGAGGAAAAGATCTTGCAGGACCCGCTGTCCCATGACCGGATCTCGGCAGGCATGTATTTTTCCCTGCACGAGGAAGGAGAGCGGCTGCTGGAGCAGATCGATCAGATAGCTGTTCCTCTCTTTCTGGCGCACGGCAACGGCG
This sequence comes from Paenibacillus pinihumi DSM 23905 = JCM 16419, assembly GCF_000422505.1. Lineage (GTDB taxonomy): Bacteria > Bacillota > Bacilli > Paenibacillales > Paenibacillaceae > Paenibacillus_D > Paenibacillus_D pinihumi. The sequence continues at coordinate 60,601 of NZ_KE383870.1, forward strand.
ATTATATCACCTCCTTTCCTGCAAGCCGGGCCCTGGCCGAAACTTTGGGAGACCGGTGCTGTTTTGTAGCGGTGAATTGTGCGCATCATGAGCTCCACCAGACGGTACAAAAGGAGGAATTGTTCAGCCGGATATTAAACTGGATGGACAAAATCTGACAAACGACAGCTGTAGACATATTTTGTATATCATATATTTTTTGGCGAACATGGCGGTCTTCTCTCTCTAACATTGTCAAAAATCGCTGCTTGTGCTTTAATCGGTATTAGCAGGATTTTACAATTGAAAGGAGGAGACCGTTATTTCGTGTGGAAGGATGCACTGTTGCAGATCATGATCTCGCTATTGCCGGTGTTTGGTTTCCAAATGTGGTTCAATCGTCCGGACAGATCACGGGGAATTCCTATTTTTATGGGCGGATTATGTCTGTTGGCGATGCTGCTTGGCGTGCTGATTTCCAGAGACAGCTTTGAAGGCTATCAAATTGATTTTCAGATGGTTCCTTTTGTGCTCGGTTCGCTGTATGGGGGCTTTGCGGTTGCGCTGCTTCTATCCGTCATTTATCTTGCCGTGCAAGCGTTTTTAATTACTAACTTTTGGGAATATATAGAGTTTCTGAGTTTTCTGTTGTTAGCAATGCCGCTTATTTTTATTGCTGTACATCGCTTCAAGCTTCTGGGACGATCAGGCAAGCAGAAGCTGGCGGTAGGGCTTGGCGGACTGCTTGTGCTTCTGAATCATGGCATTTTGGCTCTTCAGCTCTCCGGGGAGGGAAGGGCATGGGACGAACAGTTTATTGCTTTTCTGGTGTTTTCATTTATCGGATTTATGCTGTTAATATGGATTGCCGTTATTTTGATTGAAAGTGTCATTGAGAAGCAGCAGCTTCAGGATCAGCTGCAACGGATGTCCACAAACTACCGCAATGAAGTACAGAAGCTCCAGCAATTTATTGATATGATTCCGATGGGTGTGGTCATTGTGGACGCCGGGGGCGAGGTTACTCATCTGAATGAAGCAGCGCTCCAGGTGATGGGGAGCAGTCTGAACGGCATTCGAAGACAGGAACTTGTAGGCCGGTCAATTGCCAAAATCAGCGATACCTTCATGAAGGAAACGGCTGGCAAGCTGCTATTTGAGGCGCTGAACGGGGAAGATACGGCTTCCAGCATTGTCGAGACGGGCAGCCGAACCTATATTAATACCGGCTTTGGCGTACGCGATCTGCAAAGCCAGGATATTATCGGAGCGGCATTGATCGTTCACGATATTACGGAAATCTCTCATCTGCGGGATGAGTTCGGCCGGATGGAGCGCCTGAGTCTGGTCGGGCAGATGGCTGCAAGCATTACTCATGAAATACGGAATCCGATGGCTGTCATAAGGGGATTCATTCAGCTCATGAAGGAGCGGAGTCCCGAGCATCACCGTGACTATTACCGGATTGTAATGGATGAGCTGGACAGGGCGAATGCAATTATCAACGATTTTCTGTCGCTTGCCCAGAATCGGATTGTACATAAAGAAAAAAGCTCATTAAATCATATCGTAAGAGAGCTGGTACAACTCCTGTGGGCAGATGCCAATTTGCGGGGGCAGACGATTGAGATTGAGCTGGATGAAACTTTGCCGATGCTGGAGATAAACGAGAAGGAGATCAAGCAGCTGATTTTGAACCTGGCCCGAAATGGCATGGAGGCGATGGGCAATAATGGGGTTCTTGTGCTCCGGACCAGACTGCAGCCGAATATGATCCAATTGCAGGTGGCAGACAGCGGCTGCGGAATTCCCAAGGAGAAGATGGAACGTCTCTTCGAGCCGTTCTATACGACCAAGACCAGGGGCACAGGACTGGGCTTGCCGCTTTGTCTCAGCATTGTGGAACGCCATCAAGGAAAAATTGCCGTCGATTCCGATGAGGGCGAAGGGACGGTTTTTACGGTTTCATTTCAAATTTCATAGGGACAGGAGGCTGAGCTTTGCCGCATAGCACCAGAAGCGAGCGCGCATAATAAGGCGGAAGGAGGCGATGAATTTGCATAAAAATAATCAGGAACGTCCGGCAGAGGCTGCTGAATCAAAGAAGAACAGCCCGTCCGGCAAGCAGCCGGAGCAGGAAGGCTTCGATAAAAAGCTGGACGGTCCCAACCGGCCCTCAATTTAAGAATGCGATAGCCGCTTGCCGCAGAATGCGGCAGGCGGTTTTTTGAAAATATAAGAACGGTGCTTTATTGCAAATAGTGCTTTGCTTTCGTATATCTTGAAGAGTATAATAATAATTATAAAATGCGAATTTTAACAATTATATAACGATTGTCTTGTTTCCGTTGTCTGGAGGCACGGCAGCGTTCATGTCTTTTACATTTTCGTAAGGAGTGGATTGAATATGTCAATGTCTTTTGAACGATACATGCTGGATATGGTACAACCGATGCGTGATGAGCTTACGCGTCTTGGCATTACAGAACTGCGCACAGCAGAAGAGGTAGAAGCTCAACTGCCAAATGCGAAGGGCACAGCGCTTGTCGTTGTAAACTCCGTATGCGGTTGTGCGGCGGGCCAATGCCGTCCTGGCGTTGCTGATGCACTCGCACATGAGACAACACCTGACCAACTGTTCACTGTATTCGCAGGCCAGGACAAGGAAGCGACTGCACAGGCGCGTGAATACTTTGCGCCATACCCGCCATCTTCACCTTCGATTGCGCTGATGAAGGACGGGGAACTGGTTCATTTTATCGAGCGTCACCAAATTGAGAACCGTTCGGCTCAGGAGATTGCGGCAGAACTGACCGCAGCCTTCGACCGTTACTGCAATTAAGGGGCCGCAACTATGACATTGCAGCAGGAGATCATTAACCGGCTGGGCGTGAAGCCGCAGATCAATGTAGATGACGAAGTCCGCAGACGTGTCGATTTTCTGAAAAAATATGTGCTGGATGCGGGAGCCACAGGTTTGCTGATTGCCATTAGCGGCGGCATTGACAGTGCGGTAGCTGCCGGACTGTGCAAGCAGGCGACGGATGAACTGGCTGCGGAGAGCGGCAAGGATTATATGACGCTTGGTGTCTTCCAGCCGTACGGCACACAGGAAGACATTCATGACAGCTATGCGGTTGCCAAAGCTTTTGAGCTTAAGCACGTTGTAGAGACGAATATCGAAGATGCTGTAAATGAAATTGCGCTGGAGGTCGAGCACGGATTCAAGGCACTGGGCACACCTCGTCATATAAGCCGTAGCGGCAAAGGCAATGTCAAGGCGCGCACCCGTATGGTTGTCCAGTATGCGCTGGCATTCGATTACAACTTGATTGTGGTTGGTACGGATCATGCATCTGAGGCCATTACCGGCTTTTACACCAAGTGGGGCGATGGCGCAGTCGACATTACTCCGCTCAGCTCACTTAACAAACGCCAGGTAAGACTTCTGGCCGCTGCTCTGGGCGTGCCGGACAGCGTCCTGAACAAGGCGCCTACAGCCGGATTATGGGAAGGCCAAACCGATGAGAATGAGCTGGGAATTTCCTATGAGGATAACAGTGACTATCTCGAGGGCAAGGAAATTGATCCGGCGGTAAGAGAGAAGCTGGAAAAGCATTACTTGAAAACCGAACATAAAAGATCCCCGATACCGGGTATCTAATTCAACCTCTGGGAACCCCCAGGGGTTCTCTTATGTCACGACAAGGAGGAGAGTACCGGTGATTCTGGGGATTGGCCATGATTTGGCGGAAATAGGCCGCATCGGCCGGCTGCTGTCAGGCCGGACAGGCCAAAGATTCATGAAAAGGGTGTTGACTGCTAAGGAGCTTGAACTGGCGGAGAGCAAGGGAGCGCGCCTGGCTGAATTTGTTGCGGGCCGCTTCGCTGCCAAGGAAGCGGTGGTCAAAGCCTTTGGCTGCGGAATTGGAAATATCATGGGGTTTACAGATATTGAAATCAGGCCTGATGATAAAGGAAAGCCATGCGTGCGCTTGTCCCCGGAGGCATGGCAGCGGCTTGGGCTTCAGTCTGCTGTTGTAAATGTGCATGTAACGATTACCCATGAACGGACAATGGCCTCGGCATTTGTCGTCATCGAGAAGTCAGGTGTGTAGCTTAAATATGTGGCAAGCGGGCAATTGAGGGATGCGGTGGTCTACTGGTTGTATCAATGCTTATCAGCCAGCCAGGCAGCCAGCGCTTCGATTTGCTCGGGCGTCAGCTTGCTCTTGTAGGCCGGCATAATGACCCCGCCTTGTTCAATCTGCTTGCGAATGTCGTCCTTGGACAGGCGGCTGCCAACTTGCTGCAAATTGCTCTGCTCTCCGACCCGGCCCTGCAAATCTGTTCCGTGGCAAGACAGACAGCTGGTACGGTAGATGCTCATCACATCCTCAGGTCCGTCAAGCGGACTGGAGCTGCCGCATCCCGCCAGTGCTGCCAAAGCAGTTAACGCTGCGGCTGCTGTTAGCATGCTGCGCGTAAAGCGTTTCATCGTATGATGCCTCCTGATTGAGCTCCGCCATCCCAGCATGGCGGGCTATTCTAATCGTATTGCTACTATTATACCGGAAAATTTACCGCAAGATTTTGTCAATGTCATGTCATCGGGAATGTGAATGGAGAATATGGGAGACTAGATGCCAACAACGTATAGACAAGTGATGAAGGGATTCTTTTATCATATCGAGGCGAACGTTTCGTTTGCCGCTTGTATGGATGCGGAGGCAGGCTGGGAGGAAAGCCTGGACAGCCCGGATTTTTGCAGGTTCCTGCTGGTCAGCAGCGGACAAGCTGCCATAACGATGAACGGTCAGGAATATATTCTTGAGCCGGGCGAGCTGTTTCTGCTGCCTTCCGGTACGCAGCAAGCCTGCAAAGTATATGGAAATGGTTGCTTGCGTATGTACTGGTGCAATTTCAAAAGTTTTGTCGGGGAAGCGGATTTCTTCAAGACGATGGCCCTCCCTGTTAGGGTGAGGATGAAAGAGCCTTTACATGTGCAGGAATTGTTTCAAAAAATGATAACTGCGTTGCAAAACAATTGGTATACGAGCCATCTCAGATTAAGAAGCGCCTTTCTCGAACTGGTTGCCTGCTATATCGAAAACGCAGAAATGAAGGTGGAAGAGCTCGGCAAGTCGGAGGCGGCATCCAACCTCGATGAAGTACTGGCTTATATTGAAATGAATTTGGACAGTGTTATCCAGGTCGATGAGCTGGCCCGGCTAGTCTGTCTGCATCCGAATTACTTTATCGATTTTTTCAAAAACAATATTGGGGTTTCCCCGATCCAGTATGTAAATAACCGGCGAATGGAACGGGTCAAGGAACTGCTTCAGTCCTCAGATGACCCGGTGGGAGAAATCGCAAGGCAAGTCGGCATGCAAAATCATTATTTGTCCAGAATGTTCAAGCAATATACCGGCCTTTCTCCGAGCCGTTACCGGAAGCTATATCAGAATTTGTAACAAGCAAAGGGCTTGCAGGCCGGATAGGAGAAGACAATCTATGGTGGATATTCATTTATATTTTAGTCAGGAGCTGCTGGGCTGGTTCCATATTCATAAGCGGACGCTGCCCTGGCGGCAAAATCGTGACCCTTACCGGGTCTGGGTGTCGGAAATTATGCTTCAGCAAACTCGTGTGGATACGGTAATTCCCTATTACGAGCGGTTTATGGAACGTTTTCCTTCTGTAACTGCCCTGGCGGAGGCTCCGGAGCCGGAGGTACTCAAATGCTGGGAAGGACTCGGCTATTATTCCCGGGCCCGCAATCTTCAGGCTGGAGCGAGAGAAGTAGTCGATAAATATAATGGCGTGATACCGGATGATGCTGATGCTGTCGCCGGATTGAAGGGAATTGGACCCTATACGCGAGGAGCTGTCATGAGCATTGCTTTCAACAGGCCGGAGCCTGCAGTGGACGGCAATGTGATGAGGGTGCTGTCCAGATATTTTTGTCTGGAGGATGACATTGCGAAACCACGCACGCGTGTTCAACTGGAGCATCTGGCCAGGTCGCTCATCCCCGAAGGGGCAGCAGGTGATTTCAATCAAGCCTTAATGGAACTTGGGGCGCTCGTATGTACGCCCAAATCTCCCGGCTGTCTGACCTGCCCGGTGATGGTGCACTGCCAGGGCCGTCTGGCCGGGAAAGAGACGGTGCTGCCGATCAAGACGAAGGCCAAGCCTCCACGTGAGGAAAGACGGCTTGTTGCGCTTATTGAAGGCAATGGCGCCCACGCAGGAAAAGTGCTCGTGCGCCAGCGCCCGGAGACCGGCCTGCTCGCGCAGATGTGGGAGCTGCCGCATTTGCTGGAAGACGGGGGAAACCAGGACGGACAAACACCTAAAACGGGCAGAGGACGCAAGAAAAAGGATACGGTTATGGAGGAAACAAGCGCCGGTTCAGGTTTGGCATCTGCTCCGGATAGCAACCAGTCTGCGCAAATGGAGCAACTGGGGCGGTCGCTGGCTGCTGAGACGAGGCTGCTGGTCCGTCCGCGACACCGCTGGATGGAGGCGGAGCATGTATTCAGCCATATTATTTGGAAGATGGATGTGTTTCTGTCGGATTTCGGTTTTGTGCTGAAAGAGAATGAAGAGCAGAAGTCCCAATATGAAGCCGTACTCAGAGGGGAACTGACAGCAGCCGAGCAAAGGGCTTCTTATTGGAGAAGTGAAACAGCTCCGGCCCGGGTACTCTCTGAATCGCCGGTTTCAGCAGTAAATGAAATTGCTGTTTCATCCAATGAGCCCGAACAGCAGGGCCATGAGATTCCGCTCCCGGAAGGTTACCGCTGGATCAGTCCGGAGGATATGCGGGAGCTGGCCTTTCCCAATGTATTTTTGCGGATATTGCGTAATTACTGGGAATTAAATTAAGAGTATGCAAGTGCAGCAGAAAGGACTGCGAGATGAAGGGCTTTCTCCGATTGCTGTTAAAGACCGATTCCCCGGATTTTGATATCCCATAGGACGGGAATCAGTCTTTAAAGGCAACCACTATCGTTTCTGCGAAAGCCCTTCATCTCTTCGCATACTGCTGCGATACGTACACCCTTTAATTCAATTGGGAAGATGATGAATAAGGGAAAACAAGCCCCCGTCAAGTCTGTAATCAGACTTGACGGGGGCTTGTTCGATTGAGAATCTGCTTATTTTACAGCAGCTTCGTAACGTTTGCCAACTTCAGACCAGTTCACTACATTCCAGAATGCAGCGATGTAGTCAGGGCGTTTGTTTTGGTATTTCAGGTAGTAAGCATGCTCCCAAACGTCCAGACCAAGCAAAGGCGTTTCGCCTTCCATGATTGGGCTGTCCTGGTTAGGCAGGCTGTATACTTTCAGCTTGCCGTCTTTAGTTACAGCCAGGAATGCCCAGCCGCTTCCGAAACGGGTTGTAGCTGCTTTAGCGAAATCTTCTTTGAATTTATCAAAGCCGCCCAGCTCGCTGTCAATTGCAGCAGCCAGTGTGCCTTGAGGTGCGCCGCCAGCGTCTGGTCCGATTGTTTCCCAGAACAGGGAGTGGTTAGCATGTCCGCCGCCGTTGTTGCGAACAGCAGTACGGATGCCTTCAGGTACGCTGTTCAGGTCAGCGATCAGATCTTCAACGGATTTGCCTTGCAGTTCAGGAGCGGACTCCAAAGCTGCATTCAGGTTCGTAACATAAGTATTATGGTGACGGTCATGGTGGATTTCCATAGTTGTCGCGTCGATATGTGGCTCAAGTGCATTGTTAGCGTAAGGAAGAGCAGGTAATTGATGTGCCAATTAAAAAACCTCCTATTAATGTATGTAGTGATTCATTCACAATTATACCCCTTCTTTTGATAATAAAGCAACAAATATGTTTATAAAGTTTCTTGCTGCATTAGTACCAAACTGTAAAGGCATATGTATGAATTACCCGTGTTAGCATCACTCAAAACAGAGTGAAATATGTCGGCAATGTAAAAAAACGATGATTAAACCGATTGCCGGAAGGCTTCAAAGCGGTAACAATATTTACATTCGGACTTTTATTAAATTTTTGTAACGAAAAAAGAAGGAATTCGTAAAGTTTTGTCGTATTTTTTACAGTACGAGTTTTTTAAGGTTTTCTTAAGGTTCCAAACATGACAGGTTTACAGCGGATATATCCAGTTATCTTCGCTTCACACCGCTGCCAATATCGGGAGGACGGCGTCAGCCGTTTAGGCCCGATTTAAGAATTTTATAAGTTAAAGGTTTTTATCAGGCTTGCATACGTTTGTATCACAGGTTACAGTTTCAAAAGACTTTCGTTAGAGGGGATCTCATTATGCGCGTTCGTTCTTTTCAACTATCCGATTACCGGCCAGTCACCCAGTTGCTCGAAACGGTTCTAACCGAGGAATGCTATGAACAAACGATGGAGGCCTTCGCCAGACAGTTGTCCTGGGACAGCGAGCTGGTACTCGTGGCCAGTATGAACGACGAGATCGTCGGCATGATTATTGGTACAATTGACAATAATAAGGGCTACTACTACAGAGTTGCAGTCCACAAGGACTATCAGCGCCAAGGCATTGCCAAAGCTTTGATCAGCAGCCTGCGTCAGCGCTTTGTACAGCGTAATGTAACCAAAATCATGATTACAGCGGATGAGCACAACGAGCCGATTTTGTCTCTTTATGAATCTATGGGTTTTGCAGCGAAGGATTTCTTCCGTTCCATTCAGAAGCTTAGCATTGTTGCAGGATAGGATTCACGGTTTGAAGGGGCAGCCCTTAAGGCTTGCAAGGTTATACAAGATCAGCTTCTAACATGAAACGGGTGACGCGAACGGGTAATACCAGGCGTCAGCCGTTTCTCCTTCTTTTTAAGCAGGCATATCTGCGAAGGGCCATTGCATTTGGCGCGCAGATGTGCTTTTCTTATAATAATAACCAAACCTAGGAGCCTCACATGGAAACAATCTATCAGCCGTGTATTATAAAAAGCTTCAAGCATGACGGCCATCTTCACCGGATGTGGCTCCAGAACTGGTTGGTTCCCAAATCCAGGTTAACAGCAGCCCACGCGTCGGAATCGATGATTGTGCTCATTAATGAGCAGACCCCCATCCAGGAGTCAGACCGGAAGGTGTGGGTAAGCAAGGTTCCGGCTGTTTCCTTCTTTATTCCAAGGCAATGGTTTAATGTCGTGGCACTGATCGAGGAAGCAGGTATCCGGTATTATTGCAATGTGGCTTCGCCTCCCTACCTGCATGAAGGCGTGCTGACTTATATTGATTATGATCTGGATGTGATCCGTACCTGGGATGGTTCGGTGCATGTAGTGGACCGCGAGGAATATGAGGCGCATAAGGCGCTGTATCATTATCCTGCACTGGTGCAGGACAAGGTTAACGATGGGCTGTCCGGTCTCATTCAGCGTGTCCGCAGCGGCGGGGCGCCGTTTGCTGACGACCTGGTGTATCATTATTATAATGAATGGAAAAAAAGAAAAGAAGGGGTGTAGCATGAGTCGTCCACCCTTGGTTGCAGAACTTTTGGACTGGTTCAAAACATTGATTATCGCCGTAGTCATTGTCACGCTGCTTCATTATTTTGTCTTTAATTTATCTACCGTCAAAGGCCAATCCATGCAGCCTACATTGGAAGAGAAGGAATGGCTGTTCGTCAATAAGGCAGTCTATCTGGCCGGTTCGCCAAAGCGCGGTGATGTTGTAATTGCTGAAGACCCGGAGCATGAGCTGAAAAGCAACGAATATCTCGTCAAGCGGGTAATTGGCGTCCCGGGAGATCAGATAGAGATTCGCAGCCAGCGTCTGTATTTGAACGGGGAAATGCTGGTCGAGCCTTACACCGGCCTTACGATTGAGGATGAGGATTTCGGGCCGTTTACGGTAGAGCCGGGTACTTATTTTATTATGGGTGACAACCGTCATGCCGGAGCGAGCAGAGATAGCCGCAGTTTTGGCACCGTTACCGAAAAGAGCATTAAGGGCCGGGCAGATTTTATATTGTGGCCGGTTACCAAGATGAAATCGATCTAATGGAAGATTCATATAAGGGGTTGGTAATGGGAGGAATACCTCCCGGGATACACACTTCCCGCGCACCGGTGCAGCGGTCGCGGCGGGCATACAATCCATTTTTACAGGTTTACAAGGAGGCTTAATAGCTCAATGCAAAGCTTGAGAACCGCGGGATTCTATGAGGAATTGAAGCGGGAGTTGCTTGCTGCACTGCCTGAGCTTGGCATCGACAAGCTGGGTATCGCTTCGACCGAACCGTTTACGGAATTAAAGCAAAGATTAATAAGACACCGGGAGCTGGGGTATGAGTCCGGTTTTGAAGAACCGGATCTGGACAAGCGTACGGACCCCTCCCTATTATTTGACAAGCCCCAATCCATAATTGCGATTGCCATCGCGTATCCGTCCAAGCTGAAGGATGCGCCCAAGTCTGAGCCTGGAGCAAGGCGGGGCATATTGGCCCGTGCTTCTTGGGGGGATGACTATCATAAGGTGCTGCGCAACAGGATGGAGAGGCTGGAGCAGTGGCTGAGAGACAGGGTGCCTGACGTAAGGACTGAAAATATGGTGGATACCGGGGCATTGTCCGACCGCGCGGTAGCGGAGCGGGCCGGTCTTGGATGGAGCGCCAAAAACTGCTGCATTATTGCTCCGGAGTTCGGATCATGGATCTATCTTGCCGAGATGCTGACCAATCTTCCGCTACCGCCGGACAACCCAATTACCGATCAGTGCGGCTCTTGTACCAAATGCATCGACGCATGTCCGACAGGCGCGCTTGTCGGGCCCGGACAGCTTAACAGCAAGCTGTGCATCTCTTTTATTACGCAGACAAAGGATTTTATAAATGAAGATGTCATGCGTAAAATTGGCAACAGGCTCTATGGTTGTGATACGTGTCAGATTGTATGTCCGGTCAACAAGGGCAAGAACTGGACACATCAGCCGGAGTTGCAGCCTGATCCGGAGCAGGTAAAACCGCTGCTTGTGCCTTTGCTCACGATCGGCAACAAGGAGTTTCAGCGGCAATATGGCAACACGTCATCCGCATGGCGGGGCAGAAAGCCGATCCAGCGCAATGCGGTCATTGCACTTGGCAACTTCAAGGAAGAGAGCGCCGTGCCGGATTTGATCGGAGTGCTGAAGAAGGACCCAAGGCCTGTTCTGAGAGGGACAGCCGGTTGGGCGCTCGGCCAGATCGGCAGCAGCATGGCGCTTGATGCGCTTGCTGCGGCCCTGGAGCATGAGGAAGATGAGGGAGCGCTTGCGATGATCAGACGGGCGCTGGACCGGCATCTGGAATCTTCAGTTACGGAGGAAGAAGAACAGCCTACACAAGTGTAGACGGTTGTCTGCTGCTTTTTTTACAGCAGGGACGGATATCGCTGCGCGAGAACGCGCGGTGCAGCGGTATCCGTCATATTTTCGCGTATTTCCAAGCATATCCGATGCCGCTAGTGTGTACGGATTTATATTTTAAAAATCAGTCCCGCGGGCTGGAACAACCAGCTTGTACATGGTATGATAAAGTGCATTCAAAATAGACGGAGGTCGATCTCATTTTATGTTCTGGGATATTGCTATTCCGATTATTACTTTAATTTTAGGACTTGCCGGAGGATTCTTCATCGGGGTCTTCTATCTCCGCAAGCAGCTTGAAAAAATGCAAAGCGATCCTGACATGCTTCAGAAGATGGCGAAGCAAATGGGCTACAATATGAACAAGCAGCAAATGCAGCGTGCTCAGCAAATGATGAAGAATCATCGTCCTGGACGCAGATAAGCTGCTTAAAGGGAGGTCAAGAGATTGGCTGGAAAAAAAGATTACGTCAATTCCAATGTTACCGCTAATCGGGAGCAGCTTGAATTTCATGTGAAGGAAATTTTGAAGCTGATTGGTGAAAATGTAGAGCGTGAAGGTCTGCTGGAAACGCCGGCGAGAGTGACGCGGATGTATGAGGAGATTTTTTCCGGTTATGAGGTTGATCCCCGCGAGGTGCTCGGCGTTACTTTTGATGAGCAGCATGAGGAGCTTGTCATTGTTAAGGATATTGTGTATTACAGCCAATGTGAGCATCATATGGCGCCCTTCTTCGGAAAGGCCCATATTGGATATATTCCAAGCGGTAAAATTGCGGGCTTGAGCAAGCTGGCTCGCCTGGTCGATGCGATAACCAGACGTCTCCAGGTGCAGGAGCGCATTACTTCACAGGTCGCGGACATTATGGAAGAGGTGCTGAAGCCGAACGGCGTTATGGTCGTTGTAGAGGGTGAGCATCTGTGCATGTGCGCCCGCGGCGTGAAGAAAACCGGAAGCAAGACGGTTACATCTGCGGTTCGCGGGGAATTCCGTACAAATGCGGCGCTGCGTTCCGAGTTTCTGTCTCTGCTCAAACAATAAATTCAATCGTAACGGGCTGTTTCTGCCGGACTTGTAGATGTCCAGGAGAAACAGCCCGTTTTTAAGTTGAAGGCCGCAAGTACGGCAGTCTTGTTCAATATGGCACCCATTGCAGTTTGCTGGCCTTGAGGAAGCGCTCATTCACATAAGGCCAATTGACAACACGCCACCAGTCCTTGATGTAATCCGCCCGTTTGTTCTGATGCTTGAGGTAATAGCTATGCTCCCAGACATCAATCGGCAGCAGGGGGATCGCGTCCCATTGGGACAAGTTCTGATGCTTCTCGGCTTGTAAAATTTCTAGACGGTGGCTGCGCGGGCTCCATACAAGAATCGTCCAACCGCCGCCTTCGACTTTTTCAGCCGCCTGGCTGAACTGCCTTTTGAATGCATCGTAGCTGCCGAAATCATGTTCAATCTGGTTGCCTATCGGCCCTACAGCAGCACCTCCGCCTTGCGGTGACATCGTATCCCAGAAGAGGGTATGCAAATAATGTCCGGCTCCGTTGAAGGCGAGCTCCCGTTCCCAATGCTTGACCAACTCAAAATCTCCGGTTTTGCGTGATTGCTGAAGTTCCGTCTCCGCTTTGTTCAAGCCATTGACGTAATTCTTATGCAAGATGTCATGGTGAACGCGCATCGTATCCTCATCGATATAAGGCTCCAGAGCATCGTATGCATAAGGCAGGGGCGGGAGGGTATGTCCGCCAACAGGCACGGGCTGGGCGGATTTGTCATCGCGCAACTCCCATTCCGTCAACTTCGTTTTCCCTGCCAGCTCTTTGAGATTTTTCTCGGATTCCTCCTTAATATGCTGCACAATCGTCCGGGATACCGGATTTTTGGCAATGGCCGCGCTGTTCTTCAGCATCTTATCTAGCTGGGCCACGAACTCCCGCGTCTGCGCAAGAGAGTTTTTAACCAGCTCTTCTACCTGCTGTGCTGCTTTGGGTGGTATGGATTTTGCTATCGGCAGCAGTTCCCTGATCCATGTTGCGGCACATTGCCCGGTTGCAGTAAAGACCTCTTGCCACTCCTTCAGCAACTTCACATACTCCGGCTCAAGGCCTGGAACTGTCTGTTGAATGAGCAGCGCATGTCCGGCTTCCTGTTGTTTCCACCGCTGCACTTCCTCAAGCCATCGCAAGGGCATGTACTTGCCGTAAATATAAAGCACGACATAGGCCTCCTTCGGTTCGGATTACATCTCTCACAATGTATTCCGCACTGAACTTGGCTTATGTCGTGTAAATGAAGTTCATATTCAAGATTGGAGGGAACCATTCTCTTTGGCTTCGACCTGGCTCAGGAAGAGGGCGGCTCTCTGAATGTATTCTTTCGGATGGTCACGGAACAGCAATTCATGATGTCCGTTTTCGACGATCCATTCCCTGGATAACGGATTTTGCTGTGCGCCGGAAATCATTTCGGCTGTCTCATAAGGCGCCTTGGAATCCGCTGTGCCGTGGATCATATAGATGGGCATAGAATACGCCTTATGTTTGATCAGGTCGGCTGGAATCTGGTCCAGGCTCGTTCCCGTCCACAGCGGAAACATGGAATTAATGAGTGAAACTGATGGATAGCGCGGCAGATTAATAATTTGTTGAACATTGTAGTACAATGTGTCGGCATCAGCCAAAAACGTACTGTCCAGGATCATGGCGTCGATCTCATCCGTAAGCAGTGCGGTTTGCAGGGCAGTGCCTGCGCCCATAGAGAACCCCCAGACAATGACTTCCTTCGCTCCCTGGCTCTTGGCGTAATCCACGGCAGCCAGCAGCTGCTGGGATTCTTCGCGTCCGCCTGTTGCAGGAGTTTTATGAACAGAAGATGCATAGCCGTAATCAAACATCAATACATTATAATTTAGCCGATGTACCAATTCGGCCAGCTCATACATCGGAACCCAGGTTTCCTCGCGGTTGGCTCCATAGCCGTGGCTGAATACGACGGTTTTGGGAGAAGCGTTCTCTGCCGGAATGAACCATCCGTCTACCGTAGTTTTGCCGCTGGCGCTGCTGAATTGTACATCATGGTACGGCAGATTTTTGGCCTCCATAGGATTGGAAGTAAGCGGGGCCACATATGGATAAGCAAGCATCCAGGCGACATAGCCGTGGAAGGCGACCAGGGTGAACAGCACAAAGGCGACAAAAGCCGACAAGGCTGCTATGGCTATATGCCTACTGCGTGCGCGTTCCGTTGCCGGAAGGGGGCGGATGCCCGGATGCGGCTGGAGTACGGGCTGAGAAGCTGTTGAGAAGCCCCCTTCCAGCGGCACTGGTGTCAATATCGTGCTGTTCATGCTAATCCCTCCCGGTGATGAAAATAAGGCTTGTGCACTGGTTTTGAAAGCGGTTTAATATTAACTGTTGTTCTCATCGTATGACTTTTGTCCCAGGGTGTCAATTGGTGTAGATGTAATGTTATTCACTTGTAATCTGCCTGTAAACTAAGGGGGATTAAGGTGAGAAAATTAGCAAATTATATAACTTGTTGCAATCTGATTGTAATCTCATAAGGGGAGCATATTTTTTGCAATTTTTTGAAATGATTCGGATCATTTTTGCACCTTGGACCTTCCGCTGCCCAACCCCGGTATGTTATACTACTAGGTGTAATTAAGTTTCATTGTGTGAAACAAGGGAGGCTCTTAATATGGAAGAGCACAAGTCCACAGTGCGCGCTGTAGAACGGGCGCTTGATATATTGCTTTGCTTTACAGACGGTACGGATTTGGCGATGACAGAAATTGCCGAGCGGGTCGGGCTGCACAAGAGCACCGTACACCGGATGCTGGCAACACTTGAAGAGAAGGGCTTCATTACTCGTGACAGTGCTTCAGACCGCTACAGACTTGGCATGAGAATCTGGGAGCTTTCGACGCATCTGTCGAATAATGATGATCCGGCTATCATCTTGCTGCCAGAGATGGAGCGGCTGCGGGATGAATTGGGCGAAACGGTCAGCCTGTACGTCAGAGACGGGGAGGACCGCTTGCGTGTCCAGGCCGTACAGAGCGGTCAGGCGATCCGCAGAGTTGCGCCTGTCGGTGCGCGCCTGCCGCTGTATGTGGGCGCCTCCAGCAAGGTGTTAATCGCCTTCGCAGAGGAAGCGGATCGTGAGGCGCTTATGGGCGGCAAGTCCTGGCCGACCGGATTTGACCGCAAGCAGCTTGAGGAGCAGCTCGAGGAAATCCGTCGTATTGGATACGCCACAAGTGTGGAGGAGCGCGAAGCGGGTGCAGCTGCAGTAGCCACCCCGATTTTCCACCGGTCAGGCAAGCTGGCTGCGGCATTGTCGGTGTCCGGACCGGCATCGCGGCTCACGCTGGAGAAGATGCGCGAATACGCGCCGATGATTATGAATTCGGCCCGATTGATGGGCACAATGGTTAAATAAAAATAAGGTTCTCTTCTGTTTTGCCTCAGTGGCAGCAGAAGAGAACCTTATTTTTTACTTCCGGGGAGTTTGGGACTGGCTACTGTTCTTTAATATTTACCCCGGTTTCCTCCATTGGAATCAGCTCATATATTTTACCCGACTCAAACGAATCAATCAGTCTCAGCAGCCATTTGTAATAGCTCAGAGCATCATGTATTTTGCTCTCGTCCTGGTCCAGCAGTGCAAGCAGCGGCTCATTATCCGCATATTCAGTCCGCATGTCGCGAATTTCCTTCAATGATTTATGAAGGGCATTGGAATTAGCTTCGACAGCTTTTCTCCAGCGGATAGAGAAATAGTCGATAAAATTCTGATGCCAGTCCGGAACAACCTCATATAAGTCCTTGCGGCTTCCTTTGCCCCAGACCTTGTTAATCATCTTCAAATCCATTAGCGTGCGCATGCCTGTGCTCATTGAGGTTTTGCTCATGCCCATTGTCGCGCTCATCTCATCCAGCGTGACGGGCGCATTGTTAAAATACATATTGCCGTACAAATGGCCAATTGATAATGTGATGCCGTATAAATCCATGTTTTTGCCGATCGATTCGATGACACGCTGTCTTGCTTGTCCTACCTTCCGCTGCTGTTCTTCAGTCAATGCCTCCAAGTATTTCATGGTACCCTCCAGAGTACAAAATTGCTTATGCTACCCGTTTCAATTGTTGTTGATAGCTGTATATAACAAGTATTGAAGCACAGCCTACCAGAAATGTAAAGCATCTGATGTTGACGAAATAGGGAGGAAAACAGAGTATACAGGATAATAAGTTTGTAAAGTTAAAACTGTACAAAATATATGGAAGATTACGCATTTTGACGATACAAGCTGTTTCGAACTAAACTGTTACAAGTAAAGCAACAGTATAGACAGGCACCGTACAAAGGGGGGATAACATGCCGATTGTTGAAGTAAAACAACTCATTAAGGTATTTGGATCTGATCCGAAACGCGCGCTTCCTCTATTAAAGGAAGGGTGGACGAAAGAAAAGATTCATAAAGAAACAAAGCTTACCGTCGGGGTAAATCAGGCGAGCTTCAGTATTGAAGAGGGGCAAATATTCGTGATAATGGGCCTCTCGGGAAGCGGAAAATCAACGCTCGTACGGTTGCTGAACCGGTTGATTGAGCCGACTTCGGGACAGGTTTTGTTTAACGGCACTGATGTGCTGAAGATGAATGCAGAGCAATTAAGAAAATTCAGACGTAAAAATATGGGCATGGTATTCCAGAAATTTGCGCTGTTCCCGCACCGCACCGTACTCCAAAATGCAGAATACGGTCTTGAGGTGCAGGGCATAGAAAAGACAAAGCGGCGCGAGATGGCTATGGAATCGCTCGAGCTCGTGGGCTTGAAGGGATGGGAGAACAGCTATCCCGATCAGCTTAGCGGGGGGATGCAGCAGCGGGTAGGTCTTGCCAGAGGGCTGGCGAATGATCCGGATGTGCTGCTGATGGATGAGGCGTTCAGTGCGCTTGATCCGCTCATTCGCAAGGACATGCAGGATGAGCTCCTGGAGCTGCAATCCAAGATGAAGAAAACAATTGTCTTCATTACGCATGATCTGGACGAAGCGCTGCGTATTGGCGACCAGATTGCGCTGATGAAGGACGGCAGTATTGTGCAGATCGGTTCGCCGGAGGAAATTCTGATGCAGCCTGCCAACAAGTATGTGGAACGTTTTGTGGAGGATGTCGATTTGTCCAAGGTATTGACTGCATCCCATGTGATGCGCAAACCAGAGACGATCACGGCAGAAAGAGGGCCGAGGGTTGCTCTGCAGCTGATGCGTGAGCGAGGCGTTTCCAGCCTGTATGTTGTCGATAAGGGCATGAAGCTGATCGGCGTCATTACAGCGGAGGATGCATCCAATGCGATTAAAGAAGGACTTCAGCTGGAGAGCATCATTCAGCGCGAGCTGCCCTCCGTGGCTCCTGACACCTTGCTCAACGAATTGTTTGAGCTGATGGGAAGCATCAAGCTGCCCGTGGCCGTCGTTGACAGTGCAGGCAGACTCAAGGGAATTGTTATTAAAGGGGCTGTATTGGCTGCACTGGCAGGCAATGCTGACCTGGGGGCAGGTGAGCAAGCATGAATTTGCCCAAAATTCCGCTTGGAAGCTGGATTGAAACGGCTGAAGACTGGCTGACGGCCAATTTCGCCCCATTATTCAATTTCATCAAGTTTATTATTGGACAGATTGTCGGCGGTTTTGAAATGGTGCTCAGAGGCACACCTACGCTGCTGCTGATTGCAATTCTTGTGGCCTTGACCTGGTATATAGCCAAATGGCGGATGGGCGTATTCGCATTAATCGGGCTGCTGCTTATTGATAATTTGGGTTACTGGGATCATGCCATGCAGACGCTGGCGCTCGTTCTGACTGCAGCTGTGCTGTCTGTCGTGATCGGTGTTCCTGTCGGCATCCTGTGTGCCCGCAAAAATACGGTGCAAAATATTATTACACCGGTCCTTGATTTTATGCAGACAATGCCGGCCTTCGTATATTTGCTGCCTGCAATTTCATTCTTCTCGCTTGGTGTCGTGCCGGGTGTTATCGCTTCGGTAATATTCGCGATACCACCAACCATTCGTCTGACCAACCTGGGCATCCGCCAGGTTCCGGATGAGCTTGTAGAAGCGGCTGATGCCTTTGGCTCCACACCTGGGCAGAAGCTGTTCAAGCTGCAATTGCCGATTGCAATGCCGACGATTATGGCCGGTATAAACCAGACAATTATGCTGTCCCTGTCTATGGTTGTTATTGCTTCCATGATCGGGGCGCAGGGGGTAGGTGCGGATGTATTCCGTGCGGTGACCCAGACCAAGACAGGCGTTGGCTTTGAGGCGGGCCTCGCGATCGTGATTATGGCGATTTTGCTTGACCGTATTTCTCAAAATGTGATCAAGAGAAAGAAAAAATAAGGGGGATTAACATTGAAAAAACTTAGTTTGATTATGGCAGCTGCGCTGCTGATTACGGTGTTAGCAGGCTGTGCGAATTCTGCAGGTGGCGGCAGTAAAAGTATCAAGCTCGCTTATGTCGCCTGGGATTCGGAAATTGCCAGTACATTTGTTGTGAAGGAAGTATTGGAGCAGAAGCTTGGCTATAAAGTGGAAATGCTGCAGGTAGATGCCGGGCCGATGTTCGCCGGAATCTCGGACGGCAGCGCTGACGCGATGGTAGCCGGGTGGCTGCCTTCCACGCATGAATCCTATATGGAGCGCTACGGGGATAAGCTGGTCGATCTGGGACCAAATCTCGCAGGAACGAAGACAGGTCTTGCTGTTCCGTCCTATATGGACATTACAAGCATTGAGGACCTGAACAAGGAAGAGAGCGGCCAAGCGCTCAATTACCAGATTATCGGGATTGAGCCTGGAGCGGGCATTATGATGTCCACAGAGAAGGTTCTCGATGAATATGGCCTGCGTGACAAGTGGACGCTGGTTGAAAGCTCGTCTGCAGCTATGGCCCAGGAGCTGGATAAGGCTTATAAGGCTCAGAAGCCGATTGTCGTGACAGGATGGACGCCGCACTGGATGTTCGGCAAGATGGATCTGAAATATCTGGATGATCCTAAAAATGTCTACGGCGGCGAGGAGCAAATTCATACGCTCGTGCGTCAAGGGCTGAAGGAAGACAAAGCGGATGCCTATGCTGTGCTGGACGCATTCAATTGGACGCCGGATGACATGGCCGAAGTAATGGTTGCTGTCAATGAAGGCAAATCTCCTGAGGATGCAGCCAAAGCATGGGTAGAGGCCAACGAAGATAAAGTGAAGGCCTGGATCGGAGAATAAGCACCAGATCTTTCATATATAAAAATGAAGCTGACCTTTTTCAAACAGGTCAGCTTTTTCTGTTGTTAGTATAAATTTAATGAAGAAACGGCAGTCGAATAGCCAGAGTGTGAAATGATTCTGTAGAAACGAAGTGTTCGCCTTTGTTCCCGGATTTCTACCTTTAAATTATTGCCTCAGGAAATCCGGGAACAACAGCGATCGGAAGAACATTTCACACGGCGGCGTTGCACGAACGTAAAAAGATTAAGCAGTTGTCAACCTGCCCAAGATAGTGTATTCTATATTTGAAAATGATTCTCATTATTAAGTGGCTGATTTGGCTGATAACGAGGCCAGAGAAACTTCTATAATAAATAAAAATCCCGTACACGGCGGGCAGGCCGCATACGGGATTTAATTGAATTACATTTTAGCGATCATTTGACGAAGCACGGTTTGCAGGATACCGCCATTACGGTAGTAATCCACGTCAACCATCGAATCGAGGCGGGCAATCGCTTTGAATTCAAAGTTTGTTCCATCTTCACGGGTAGCAGTAACGGAAACTTCCTGTCCCGGGAGCACATCATTGGAGAGGCCTTTAATATCAAATACCTCACGTCCGGTAATCCCTAAGGAAGACCAGCTTTGACCATGCTGGAATTGAAGCGGAAGTACGCCCATACCAACCAGGTTAGAACGGTGGATACGCTCGAAGCTTTCAGCGATAACAGCTTTTACGCCGAGCAGGAAAGTACCTTTCGCCGCCCAGTCACGGGAGCTTCCTGTACCGTATTCTTTACCTGCGATAACAACGAGGTTTTTGTCTTCTGCCTGGTACTTCATGGAAGCATCATAGATGGACATTACTTCGTCAGTTGGCAGGTATTTGGTTACGCCGCCCTCAGTGCCAGGTGCAACCTGGTTGCGGATACGGATGTTTGCAAATGTACCGCGCATCATGACGTCATGGTTACCGCGGCGGGAACCGTAGGAGTTGAAGTCCTCGCGGGCTACGCCATGCTCGATCAGGAATTGTCCGGCAGGGCTGTCAGCCTTAATGTTACCGGCAGGTGAGATATGGTCTGTCGTAACGGAATCGCCCATCAATGCCAGTACGTTGGATCCTTCGATGTCGGCAATGTCGCCCACTTCGGAGCCCAGGTCTGTAAAGAACGGCGGGTTCGCGATGTAAGTGGAGTTCTCGTCCCACTCGTACAGCTCGCCTTTTGGTACCGGAATTGCGTTCCAGCGCTCGTTTTGCGTAAATACGTTGGCATACTTGCTGCGGAACAATTCCGGGCTCATTGCAACTGCAATAGCATCCGAGATTTCTTTGGAAGTCGGCCAAATGTCTTTCAGGTATACCGGCTGGTTGGACTGGTCATATCCGATAGGATCCTTGGACAGGTCGATATTTACCGTACCAGCCAATGCGTAAGCGACAACCAGTGGCGGAGAAGCCAGGTAGTTCGCTTTAACTTGGGCGTGGACACGGCCTTCAAAGTTACGGTTACCGGAAAGTACGGCAGCCACAGTCATGTCGTTATCCGCAATAGCTTGGCTCACTTCGTCCGGCAGTGGACCGGAGTTACCGATACAAGTTGCGCAGCCGTAGCCTGCAACATGGAAGCCCAGTGCTTCAAGCGATTCCAGCAGTCCGGCTTTTTTCAGGTACTCGGTTACGACGAGGGAACCTGGTGTCAGCGAGCTTTTTACATAAGCAGGCTTCACAAGTCCGCGCTCTACCGCTTTTTTGGCAACGAGGCCTGCGCCGAGCATAACGCTTGGGTTGGAAGTGTTCGTACAGCTCGTAATCGCAGCAATAACAACCGCACCCGTGCTCATTTTGCTCAGTTGGCCGTCTTTGTGCTTCACATCAACAACTTCATCAATTTTCTCGTCGGACAGCCCGTATCCGCCTTTGTCAATCGGAGTGCGGAGGATGTCGTTGAACGCTTCCTTCATGGAAGTCAGTTCGACACGGTCTTGAGGACGCTTCGGTCCAGCCAGGGAAGGAACGATGGAGGAGAGGTCAAGCTCTACTACATCAGAGAATACAGGGTCTGGCGTTTCGTTCGAACGGAACATGCCTTGTGCTTTATAGTAAGCTTCAACCAGCGCAATTTGCTCTTCTTCACGTCCGGTGTTGCGCAGGAAGTTCAGTGTTTCATTATCAACCGGGAAGAAACCGACAGTTGCGCCGTATTCAGGAGCCATATTGGCTACAGTTGCACGGTCAGCCAGGCTGATGTTGGACAGGCCTGGTCCGAAGAATTCCACGAACTTGCCTACCACGCCTTTTTTACGCAAAATTTGAGTAACAGTCAGTGCCAGGTCAGTAGCTGTTGCTCCCTCTGCCAGACTTCCTGTCAGCTTGAATCCGATAACCTCAGGAGTTACAAAGTACAATGGCTGCCCCAGCATGCCTGCCTCAGCCTCGATACCGCCAACGCCCCAGCCTACTACGCCAAGACCGTTGATCATTGTTGTATGCGAGTCTGTTCCGACCAGAGAGTCCGGATACACGACAGTTTCGCCGTCTACAGTTTTTGTAGCAGCTACAGATGCCAGATATTCCAGGTTAACCTGGTGAACGATACCGGTTGCCGGAGGTACCGCACGGAAGTTGTCAAACGCAGTTTGCGCCCAGCGAAGGAAACGGTAACGCTCTTCATTGCGCTTGAATTCAATCGTTTCGTTAAATTCCAATGCATCAGGTGTTCCGAATGCATCTACCATGACGGAGTGGTCAATAACGAGGTCAACCGGTACGAGCGGGTTGATCTGTTTTGGGTCGCCGCCGGCTTTTTTGACGGTGTCGCGCATTGCCGCGAGGTCAACAACGACCGGCACACCGGTGAAATCCTGAAGAACGATACGGGCAGGGATAAATGGAATTTCTTTATCCTCACGTCCGTCAGCCCAGTTCGTCAGCTGCTTGACATGCTCAGCTGTAATCGCGCGTCCGTCGAATTGACGTACAGCCGCTTCAAGCAGAACTTTAATGGAAAAAGGAAGCTTGGAGATGTTGCCGAGACCTTGCTCTTCCAAACCGTTCAGCCTGTAATAGGCATACGATTTGCCGCCGACATCAAGCGATGTGCGGACGGAGTAATGATTTTGTTTAGACATCGTAGAGTTCCTCCTTAAGCGCAGTTCAGTCTGTTTCATTCTGTGAAACATAATTTCATAATTAAACCTACTTATAGTATATCGTTAATTTAGGGCTTGCGTAAAGAGGGTTTTCATCATGAGAACATCATTTATCTCATATAATGAATCAGTCTATCCCATCAAGCGTTAATGCCCGGCTTTTCTCATCAGGGGAGGCCAGTTTGAAGGAGGGTGCGAGTCTGCCGGACAGATGAATGACGCGGGAGATTGGTGCAATCTGAGGCGGCATTTTGATAGTATGTGCAGTTCGCGGCATAAAAACTTCTCAAAGGCCGTTACGCCGTTTACTCTTGTGAAGGAGGTTTCGTTTATGGCGCAGTCCCCTAAGGTAAAACGTGCTCCACAGCAGCTCAGCGGCTGGAGAGCTTCAATTAACGATTACGTGCGGCTGGTCAATCAGGCTGAAATTGAACATGCGGTGCTCCCGCTTCAAGAAGCGGCGGGAGACAAGGACCATCTGCAGCGACTGGACAAAAGGCTCACAAGGACGGCAGCACGCGACAAGAAACGGCAGGCTGCATCGGTCAAGCATGAATCTAAGGCCAGGCTTGTCCGCGTGCATGAATTAGGCAATGAGACGGCTGTTCTGCTCCGCTGTGATCATACAAGGACACTGAATCAGCAGGGGAGTGTGTATTTGGAGGAGCGGCGGGATTTTGAACGCATCTGGCTGCAAAATCATAACGGGGATTGGCAGATTACCCGTATTGAGCCTGTTGTTGCCGAGCGGCGCCCGAGATACGGCGCATCCCAGCTCGTACCGGAACAGGATGAACAGGCGGATAAATACAGTTTGGCGAAGTCAGCCGTGCTTCCATACTTAAATTATAATCTTTTAAGAAACTACAGTCATGAGCCTGTCCGGGCATTGTATCATCGTGACTTGGCCGTCGCATATGCCGACCGGTGGTGGGATTCAGCCAACCCGGAGTATGAGGAATTTGAGGTCAATTGCACCAATTACATTTCCCAGTGTCTCTTTGCAGGCCGTGCCCCTATGGACTATACTGGTAGGAGGGGAGCGGGCTGGTGGTACAAAGGCCGCGATAATGGAAATGAATGGTGGAGCTATAGCTGGGCTGTATCCAATGCGCTTCACAGCTTTTTGGCGGGAAAGCGCAACAGCGGGTTGCGGGCGAAAATTGTCAGTGCCCCGGAGCAGTTGGACTTGGGCGATGTCATTGTATACGACTGGAACGGGGACGGAAGGTTCCAGCATAGCACGATTGTAACCGCTTTTGATGTGGACGGCATGCCGCTGGTTAACGCCAATACCGTATCAAGCCGGCACCGCTATTGGGATTACCGTGATTCTTACGCGTGGACCGAACAGACACAGTACCGATTTTTTCATATTGCCGACGAATTATAGGCATTCATAGTATGTCATTGGCCCAAGTAAGGGAAATTATATGTAACCGGAGGAAAACCAATGGGGGAGAAATTGAAGGTTGGCTTGATTTATGGAGGCAGATCGGGGGAGCATGAAGTGTCGCTCCAAACCGCATTATCTGTCCTGCAGGCATTTGATTATAATAAATATGATGTGAAGCCGTTCTACATAACGAAGCGCGGCGGGTGGCTGACAGGAAGTTTTCTGCCCGCTGCTCCTGCGTCGGTAGATGAACTGCAATTCAAGGAACAGCAGTCAGCCCAGTCTTCGGCAATCACTTCCCTGTTCGACGGGATCAGTACTGCGGCTGGCGCCAGTCTCGATGTGGTCTTCCCGCTGCTGCATGGCACCTTCGGGGAGGACGGGACGATCCAGGGGCTTCTGGAAATGGCTAATCTTCCTTATGTAGGGGCAGGGGTTTTAACTTCTGCGGTGGGGATGGACAAGATCATGATGAAAAAGATTTTTGCCCACGAAGGGCTTCCCCAATGTGTGTACCGCTCTTTCAACCGTACCCAGTGGGAGAAGGACCCTGGTTTTTTCATTATGGAGATCGAAGTATCGATCGGCTATCCATGCTTTATCAAGCCGGCCAATCTCGGCTCCAGCGTAGGCATCTCCAAAGCAAGGAACCGCGACGAGCTGCAGGCTGCGGTTGCTTATGCACTGCGTTATGACCGTAAGGTTGTTGTAGAGGAGTTTGTCGATGCCAGAGAAATTGAGGTAAGCGTGCTTGGCAATGATGAGCCGCGTGTATCTGTACCGGGTGAAATCATTAGCTCTGGTGATTTTTATGACTATCAGGCCAAGTACATTGACGGCAAATCCGTCATGCAGATTCCGGCCGAGCTGCCGTCTGAAACCGCAGAAGCTGTTCGCAGCATGGCGCAGCGCGCCTATCTGGCGATTGATGGCTCCGGGCTGTCCCGCATGGATTTTTTCCTGCGCAAGGAAGACGGGAAGCTGTTCATCAATGAAGTGAATACGATGCCAGGCTTCACCCCGTTCAGCATGTATCCGCTTATGTGGAAGGAGTCCGGAATTGCTTACCGGGAGCTCCTGGATTCATTGATTACGCTGGCGCTTGAACGGTATGCGGCCAAGCAGCAGCTTCAATACAGCAGTTAATTGAAGGAGAGTTGAACGCATAATGGGATTTGAAACGGAATTCAATTCGGTATGCAAATTTAAATCGACGCAGGAGTTGTACGAGCTGCTGGAATATGGCCGCGGCAAGATGGTCAAAAACGGCTTCCGCGTATATCCGACAGGCCAGAAGGTAATCGCCTATACGCCGGAAAATGAGGCTATTGCGATTGTAAAAATCGTTGCATCCATCGCTGAAATTAATTTCCAGGGAGAGGAAATTACCGAGGTTGAAATGGAACTTGTGCGCAAGCTGACAGAGGACGAGTCGAGAATTCAGACGGCTCTTGCGCATGAGATGTTTTTTGGCGAACGGGAGTGATTGTTCGCTTTGGCTTCGTAGCGATGAGTATGATGCTGCAAAATGCATCCGTCTCCCGCACGATGACCTATCAACAATTCTCCAGGCTGGCTGACCGGGGAGCAGCCTTGCGCAAGCTGGAGAGGATTGCATTAGAGAACCTGGAGCATTCGCTCCGTCTGCTCAAACATTGTGTAGCACACGATGTTCAGGTATACCGCTTTTCCTCCAAGCTGATTCCGCTGGCAACACATGGGGAGCTGAATGACTGGGACCCGTACCCGGCACTGGAAGAGGCGTTCGCCAAGGTAGGCGCTTATGTCCGGGAGAAGAAGCTCCGGGTGTCCTTTCACCCGGATCACTTCTGTGTTCTCAATACACCCCGTCCTGAGGTGCTGGAAAGCTCGGTCCGTGATCTGGAATACCACGTGCGTATGCTGGAGGCGATGGGACTTGGTGAGAGAACTGCCAAATGCAATATTCATGTGGGCGGGGCATACGGGGACAAGGAAGCGGCTGGCGAACGGTTCGTCCGGCAGTTTGCGGAGCTTAACGAACGCTATAAAGGCCGTATTACGCTGGAAAATGACGACAAAACCTTTACCGCTGAGGAAACCTTGGCGATAGCTGAACTTAGCGGTGTGCCGATGGTGCTGGACATTCACCACCATGCGGTCAATGATGGGGGGCTCAGCCAGAACGCTGTTGTACGGGAGCTGTGGCCGCGTATTGCCCGTACCTGGGAGACCGGAGGGGGTAGCCTCTCGGGCGGCCCGGCTGCAGAATCTTTGCCGCCAAAGATTCATGCATCCAGTCCCAGGAGCGAAAAGGATATGCGGAGTCATGCCGATTTGCTCGAACCGGGGCACTTGCTGCGCTTTTTACAGGAGATTGCCGGTTCAGTACCGCGGATTGATGTCATGCTGGAGGCCAAGCAGAAGGATGCAGCACTGTTCCAGTTGATGGACGAGCTGCGCAAGCGCGAGAGGGACGGCGGTTTCCGGGTCGTTGACGGAGCCTCCATCGAAATTTGACTGCCTTGCATCTATAGAGTCCAATGCCGTCAAATTGTTGGCGGCAGGGCTTTTTTATGATAAATAAGTATACGCTTTCTTTTATTGCAAAAGCTATAGTTAGGCATTTGGTCAACATATTAGGGCAGCTAACCATTTAGCAGCCCGATCATGGCGGCTATATGAAACTTTAAACCTCGCAACACGTATAATATCGCATATTCATATTTTTGTTCTAACATCGTGAACGCGCTTTACGATATACTTGATATGTAGAAGATTTCGCGAAGCGGCAGTCTCCTGATTTAGTCAGCAGCAGCTGTTTACGCTTGATAGGAAAGTAGAGTGATGTACAGTGAGTGAGCAGCGGAATGAACCGGTGGTCGGCAGTAAGAGTTTCACCGCCGTAGCGATCAACTGTGCGGCCAAGGCTGGGCAATGGATTAATACCAAGCTTGGCGCGTATTCCAGTCTCAATTTGAAATATTCATCCCACGATCTGGTGACTGAAGTTGACAAGGGCTCGGAGAAAATGATTCGAAGCCTGATCCGTACCCATTTTCCAACCCATTCCTTCCTCGGGGAAGAAGGTGTTGAAGCAGGGCCGGAGGCATCAGCCAAAGCGCTGGAGTCCATGCGGGATGAGGAATATCTATGGATAGTTGATCCGATTGACGGCACAACGAATTTTGTGCATGAATTTCCATATTATTGCGTATCCATTGCGCTTGCCCATAAAGGCGAGGTTATCGTCGGGGTTGTCTATGATCCGACCCGGGACGAGCTGTTCGTCGCCGAGAAGGGCAAGGGTGCCTATGTCCATGGCAAACGCATGGAGGTAAGCAAGGAGCAAACTTTGCGGGATAGCTTGATTGCTACCGGTTTTCCCGCCGATCATCAATATGCGCTCCCTATTAATCTGAAGGGCGTACAAGCTGTCGCGCCGCAGGTCCGCAATTTGCGTGTGGCCGGTTCGGCTGCGCTGCATATGGCTTACGTGGCGGCAGGCAGACTGAGCGGCTTTTGGGAAATCGGGCTGAACAGCTGGGACTTGGCTGCAGGCGCATTGCTGATTCAGGAGTCCGGAGGCAAGGTGACCGATACAGGGGGACAGCCTTACCATCTGGGCGTGCGGAATGTAGCTGCCTCCAACGGACATGTTCATGATGAGCTGACAGCGGCGCTAGGCAAGGCCGGGGCTGCAGGCTAACCGGAATGATAAATCCTTTTTCGTGGAATTCTACGGAAGAGGATTTTTTATTTTCTGGGAAAGGTAAAATTACGATGAGCAAAATAATCTCCCGCTTGCGGTCCCGTCGTATGTTGGCCTTGTTGCTAGCCGGTGTTGGTCTGATTACGCTGTATGCCATGATGCATGGAGGGGATACATCCGCTAATCCGCCATCGGCCTCCGCCGCTTCCGATATGCAGAAGGATGCACAGTCCGGCAAGCTGCAAAATATCAAGTCTGAGCTGCCCCCGTATGATTATGGGATGGTGTGGATGTCCGACACCCAGTATTATTCGGAGCGATACCCGGATATTTACAGCCGGATGGTGAACTGGATAGCGGATAATCAGAATGAGCTGAAGCTTCGCTATGTGATACATACCGGGGATGTTGTTAACCGGGACAAGGAAAGAAGGCAGTGGAAAATCGCAAGCAGCAGTATGAGCGTATTGGAGCGTGCTGCGGTCCCGTATGGAATTTTGGCAGGAAATCATGACGTCAACACCAAGAAGCCTTCCTATAAAAGGTTTGGCCGTTACTTTGGGGAACAGCGGTTCGGCAAGCTGCCCTTCTACGGGGAGAGCTACAAAAATAATCGGGGACATTATGATTTGGTTGAAGCAGGAGAGCAGAAGCTGATATTCGTTTACATGGGCTGGGGGATTGGCGGAAACGAGCTGGGCTGGATGGATAAGGTGCTTAAGGAGCATCGGGACTATAAGGCGATCTTGTGCCTGCATGATTATCTCGGTGTGACAGGGGAGCGCTCTCCAGTTGGAGAAGCCGTATTCAGCCGAATCGTCATCCCCAATCCCAATGTAATGGCGGTGTTGTGCGGCCATGAGCATAATGCTGCGCTGGTTGTGGATGAAGTGGATGATAATCATGACGGAATCAGAGACAGAAGCGTCTATCAAATGCTTGCCGATTATCAGAAAGGGCCCAAAGGGGGCAGCGGATATATGCGTCTTTTGTTGTTCGATGAGACCCGGGGGCTTTTGCACGTCCGAACATTTTCGCCCTATACCGGTGAATTTAACTTTTATAAAAACGAACCGTACAAAGATGAATTTACGCTGCCATGGCCAATCGCACAGTCTGGTACCGCCAATGGTTAGAGCAGTTTGATCCCGCTCACTAATATGACGCCGGCCATAACTGTTTGCAGCGGCTTGGCGGGAAGCCGGGTCGTCATGATGCTGCCCAGCAATACGCCTGGAATCGAGCCGATCAGCAGATTAATGGTGAGTACAAAATCAACATGGCCCATGCCCGCATGCATCAGTCCTGCTGCGGTGACGAGCAGAAAGGCATGTACGATATCTGTCCCGATCAGCTCGGAGGCCCGGAGTCTGTAGAACATCATCATCGCCAGGGCGAACAGGGAACCAGAGCCGATCGAAGTGAGGGCAACGACAAAACCGAGTGCGGCGCCGATGCTGATGGTCATCCACTTTTTCTCATGCAGCGGCTTGTTCTGTATCCGGCTCGGCGTCCCGTCGGTCATCCACAGCTTCGCAATTTGCAGCAGCGCAATGAAGATGAGCACAATGCCCAAGGCGTGCGTAATAATCAAATCCTGATAGGCATGGAGCGGCGGATAAAATTTCAGCGCAATAATCGTCAGAACAGCAGACGGCACACTGCCGGCGGCGAAGTATGAGACAAGCAGCATGTTTACAGTTTTTTGCCGGATATGCTGAATGCTGCCAAACAGCTTGGTGATGGAATTGTAAAATAAATCGGTGGCCACTGCCATTGTGGGTTGAATGCCTGTCGTAATGAGCAGCGGCGTCAGCAGGGAAGCACCGCCTACACCTGTCAGGCCAACCATAAGTCCGACAAAGCATCCGATAATGACATAATGTAAATCCATTTTGAATTCCTCCCGCTTGAACAGACATTACTATCACTATATGCTTGTCTTCTGAAATCATTATCGGAACCTGCATCTGCTGCATCAGATGCAGCAGATGCTCCAGATAAGGACAAGATGGATATAATCCGTTGTAAAATGAGTCCTTTTTTCCAAGAATAAGCTTGCCGACTCATAACCATAGAATCGTTTGGCATATTGTAGAGAAACAGGAAAAAATCAATCTGTATGGTTGAACGGTCGAAGCTTCTTCCATAGCTGTCGTTTGGTCAAGTAAATCGGGGAACAAGAGCGGTCGGAAGAACCTTACATATGGCGGCGGACCTGGACGAAATTCACTCGTCAACGGATATAGCAAATTTCCGGCGTGAGGGGACAAGCCGGCAGGCAAGACCACTATTTTCACGAAGCGGGGGATCATGATGGCATTCAACAGCATTATTTTACGTCTTGAACTGGATCACCGGCATGTTCATTTCGGCAATGTGGCATCGGCCATCAGTAATGCAGGAGGGGATATTACCTCCATTGACGTCATTCGTCCAGGACAGGATACTTCTGTCCGCGATATTACTGTCCATGTATCAGATCAGGTTGAAGATCAGGTTGTAGATTCGCTTCGCCAGCTACCGGGCGTGCAGATTGTGAATGTGTCGGACCGTACTTTTCTGGCTCATCTTGGCGGGAAAATTTCGATTCATCCGAAGCTGCCCGTGAAAAATCGCGATGATTTGTCACGGGTGTACACACCAGGAGTCGCCCGTGTCTGTACAGCGATTCATGAAAGCCCGGAGAAGGCCTATTCGCTCACGGTCAAGCGCAATACGGTTGCCGTTGTGACGGATGGCACAGCCGTGCTTGGTCTTGGTGATATCGGGCCTGCTGCCGCTGCGCCTGTTATGGAGGGGAAGGCTATGCTCTTCAAGCAGCTTGCAGATGTTGACGCCTTTCCGATTTGTCTGGATACGAAGGATACCGAAGAAATTATCCGGACCGTGAAGGCAATCAGCCCGATCTTCGGCGGCATTAACCTGGAGGATATCAGCTCACCGCGCTGCTTTGAGATTGAGCAGCGGCTCTCGGCTGAGCTGGATATTCCTGTGTTCCACGATGATCAGCATGGGACTGCGGTTGTTGTTATCGCGGGACTGATTAATGCGCTCAAGGTTGTCGGGAAGCAGGTGGAGCAAATACGCGTGGTCGTGAACGGAATCGGGGCAGCCGGTGTATCGATCTGCAAAATGCTGCTTGCTGCCGGAGTTACCCGTCTTGTCCCTGTTGACCGCGAAGGAGCAATTGTTCGCGGCGGAAGCTACCCCTACCCGATGTGGCAGTGGCTGGCTGACCAGCCGCAGGTCGAGACTCGGCCAGGCAAGCTGAGGGAAGTCATTCAGGGAGCGGATGTATTTATCGGAGTGTCACGAGGCGGTATTTTGAGCGGAGCTGAGGTAGCCCTGATGGCCGAGAACCGGATTGTGTTTGCCATGGCAAATCCTGAACCGGAAATCAAGCCTGAGGAGGCGCTGCCGCTTGTCCGTGTCTTTGCTACCGGACGCAGTGATTACCCGAACCAGATCAATAACGTGCTTGTATTCCCGGGGATCTTCCGGGGGGCGCTGGATTGCCGCGCGCGTACGATTAATGAGGCAATGAAGCTGGCTGCTGCGAGGGCCATTGCGGCGGTTGTTTCGGACAGTGAGCGGAACGAGCATTATATTATTCCGAGCCTGTTCAATGAGCAGGTTGTCAGCCGGGTCAGAAAGGCCGTAATTGAAGCAGCAATCGCGACCGGGGAGGCCCGGCGGACGCCGCCGGAATTCCGGTAGTATAGACAACGGAATAGCGTAAGGAAGCCTCAGGCCAATAGCGAAAGCTCCCGGCATTCAAAGCATTTCAAGCAGAGTCAGCGTAAGAGAATAACCACGCAGTCTTCAAACGGCTAATCAGCCGCTTGAGGGCTGTTTTTCTTTGCCTGATCACTGTAATTTAGCGCTGCTTTCGGCAAGAAGCCAGCAAATGTCGCCCTTCAAGCCGGTGTTTTGGCAGAAGGACTTTCAAAAGGGACAGGTTTTTGATATAATCCAATTAATAATGATAATTATTATCAATTATATCCTGTCGTGATTCTCTATAGCGTTAACGATCAACTATTCTCTGAGTGAGAGGTGTGTAGGCCATGATTCCCTATGAACTGAAAACCCGGGACCGGTCTGTTTCCGAATTGGAAGGCATGCTGTTCAAGCTGCGTGATGCGGAGCAGATCAGGCACGGACATATTTTCCGGACACAGCCAAGACTGACCATTTCCCATGTCATGCTGGCAGTCAAGAGCGGTGAGGGACGAATAACAATAGAAGGCGAAGAACGGAGTTTGAGCCCGGATTCAGTATTTGTCTGCAAGCCGGGCCAGACCTTTGGTCTGGAGACAACGGGTACAGATCATCTGGAGCTGTACATGTTCCGCTTTGATATTTTCAGCGAGACGGATCGCAGCAGGAAGCGGATGCAGATGGTCATGGAGGGCGAATTACATACCGACAAGGGGCGTATTGCAGTACCTCCGGCGGTAAATATTGCAGAGCTGTGCGAGGCAGTCTACAGCTATTGGAACGGCGGCAGCGGCCTTGAGCGTTTCCGCAGCTCACTTGCTTTTCAAGAGCTGCTCTACTATATACTTGGAGGTATGGATGAATCCGGAAGCTGATTTCTTCCATGAATGTTAGACATCTATTTACAAGAAGGGCGTCACACGATGTTGTGTGGACGCCCTTCGCTTTAAATGAAAACACTGTCATTCATTCTTTATCCGGCAGAGAACGGATTGTCGGAATCAATACAGCTTGCCTTGTAAATACAGGCTGGTAGCCAGTTTGCTGACTGCGTGGGTATAGCATTGCTGACGGAGGGTGATCTTCTCCTGAAAGTAGAGAGGAAGAATGGCGCCCATGGTCGATTTCATTTTGGAATACAGGCGGCGGGAGATTTCTTCCTCCGTATAGAATTGGGTCTCACGCCCTTGAAGCCATTCAAAATAAGAGACGATAACACCGCCCGCATTCGCCAGAATATCCGGAATGATAATGACGGAATCTTCGCTCAAAATCTGGTCTGCTTCTCCAGTAATCGGGGCATTGGCACCTTCGACGATAATGCGCGCTTTGATCTGGTTCACATTATCCTTGCGGATCTGATCCTCCAATGCGGCAAGAATGAGCACATCCAGGTCCAGGTAGAGAATGGATTCCCGGTCCAAAATCTCAGCCTGGATGCCTGCTGTTGCAAGCTCGTCCCTGGAGACGGGCAAATCGCCACGATTATTCGCAACATATTGAATGAGAGCCGGAATATCCAGCCCGTCGGGATGATACAGCGTCTTGTTCCGGTCGCTGACAGCTACGACTTTGTTGTTTAAGTCCTTGCAGTTGTAAGCTTCAAGAGCTGCGACTGATCCGACATTACCGAAGCCCTGAACAGCGAGCCGGAGGCTCTTGCCGGAATGCTCAAGCGCTGTTTTGGCAAATCCGTTGCTGCTGTCGGCAAGCTCCGCGCTGTTCTCTTTCAGAAATCCGGAGAGCAGATAATTTAATGTAAAATATACCCCTTTGCCTGTTGCTTCTCGGCGGCCTAATGACCCGCCATTCAAAACGCTTTTTCCTGTGAAGCTGCCAAGGTAAGGCTGGCCCGGATGGATGCTTTTATACTCGGCCATCATCCAGTCCATTTCACGCTCGCCGGTACCGACGTCCGGCGCAGGAATATCCTTGTCCGGACCTAGCGCGTCGGTGAAGTATTGCACATATTTTTTGCAGATCAGATATAACTCCCTGACCGAATATTCGCGGGGATTAATCGCTACGCCGCCCTTGCCGCCACCGAAAGGAACCTCATGCAGCGCATTCTTCAGCGTCATGAGCGCCGCCAAATTTGTAACCTCATCCTCATTGACCGTCTCATGAAACCGGATACCGCCTTTGTACGGGCCAAGCGTATCATTATGCTGAATGCGGTACGCAGGTATACGCACCACATCGCCTTTATCAAGGGCAATGCGGAGAAATGATTTGTGAATTTTGTTCGGGGTGGACAGAATAGCTCCAAGTGAAGTAAAGGCCTGGGTTCTTTGGACACCTTGCAAATTATGCAGGAAGGATGGATTGCTCAATAATTTTTGCAGCGATTGTTGTACGATTGCTCCAGTCTGACTGGCCATGGTCGTATTACCTCCTCTTGTCCTTACATTTGAAAATACTTCCTATTCATTCTATCATAAGGGGATGCGTAACCCAAATCACACCCAAAGGAGAACATCATGAACGGAACAAAACGCGAGGCTGTCAAGCCGGGATTAACCGTAGATATTGTATTAAAGCAGGACCAGCGGAGCGGCAAGCTGACCCGGGGAGTGGTGAAGGATATTCTGACGAATTCCTCCACGCATCCTCATGGGATCAAGGTCAGGTTGCAATCGGGGCAGGTAGGCCGGGTTAAGGTCATTCATTCTGCTGCTTCAAACGGGGCAGTCCCGCCAGATACACTTCAATAACGCTTGCGAACGACTCATTGAGATTAACCGGAAGTCCGAAGCCGCCAGCATGTTCAATTGCGACGAAGCCGTGCATAAGGCTGCGCAGCCCGCGTACGGCATGAATCAGGTTCAACTCATCCAGCTCATAGGGAGCAAGCAGCCTGGCGACGAGAGTAATCGTGTCATTGCTCCAGCGGATCAGCCGTTCATTCTGCGAATCAGGTGCTTGCAATGTCGCTTCATACAGCCCAGGACGCGTACGCGCGAAGTGCACATAGGCTTCCGCCATAGCGAGGATCGGCTCTTTGGCTGAATCAGCGCTGATCGTGACGGCCGCCTCAAGCTGTGAGTAAAGCTGTTCCAGCCCGTATATGGCCAGTTCGTTGCGCAGGCCGGGCAGACCGTCGACATGATTGTAAAGAGAAGGGGAGCGAATGTTCAAATATTTGGCCACCGTAGCCAGTGTGACCTCGCGCAGGCCCTTCTCGTCGGCAAGCTGTGCGGTTGCTCTCACCAGGGTAGGCAGATCAAGTCCGATTCTAGGTGACATGGTTGCCGCCCCCTTCCGGGTGATGCTTGGCAAGCTGAATTTCTGCTTTCCGGATTGCCTTATTCATGACTGGACCAGGGTTGGTCAGGAAGCTGCCATGGCCCACTGCGAGCAGAGAAGGGCCAAGCGCGGCAAGCTTCCTTGCACTATATAGCGCCTTCTCTGCGTTCCAGGTTGCCATTGCAGGAAACGGAAACCATGGGGCAAGTTGGCCTGCTACCGCTACTCCGCCCCGAATTTGCAGGGCATCTCCTGCCACGAGCGCTTGAGTGCGGGTATCCAGAAACGCCATGGAGCCTGGCGTATGTCCAGGTGCGGCTATAGCCAGAAGTGATCCGATGCGGTCACCATCCTGCAAGCGGACATCCGGCCGTGTGCTCAGCTTGGTCGCCACGCTGCCGCGAATTGGCGTCTGTGGCTCATTCGTATCGAGCGACAAATCGCCTTCGAGCAGACGTGAGTCTCTGGCAGACAGATAGACCGGCACCTGCGGGAGCGCCTGCTTTAGCGCATCAAGCGATCCGACATGATCTTCATGGGCATGGGTCAGCACGATGGTCCCAATTGGCTTGCCAATCGTCTCCGCGGCCTGCATAATGGCTTTGGCGCTGTAAGGCAGCGCGCAATCAATAAGGGTCAGGGAGTCCTGCTCCTCTACGAAATAGCAGTTGACAGGAAAAATCCGGGGCAAAAAAGACAGTTGATAAAGAAATTGATGCTTGATCATTTTCATTGTAAAAACCACCTTTCTTCAAAAACTAATGATGTTAGTTTTATTATATCGATTGTCTTCTGTAAAGTCCAGATGCGCTAATATAAAAAATTAATTTGTCTCTTCATGTCATTTTGTGTAGATTGGTATACACGGTTAAAATTATATAGACCTTAACATTAAGAATCATCCAGCAGGAGGGAGGAACAGGCTTGAAATGGCCGGCTCTTATTTGGCGGCTGCTGTCCGATCCGTTCAAGAGAACGATCCGCAGCAAGCTTATCGTCATTATGATCTGCATAGCTGTCATTCCGATTATCGTTGTGACCTGGGTGGCGACGGGCAATACCCGCCGTTCACTTGAACAGGAGGTTATACAATCCAACTTGTCCCGAATTGGCTGGTCAGGGGAAGCTATTGATGAGAAATTTGTTCAGCTCAACAATCTGATTTACACCATTCTTATCAGCCCTACGCTCAGCGAATATACGTCCAGGGATGAAGGAACCGATGTGCCCGGACAGTTTACCATCCAACGCAACATTATTAATACGATTACGTCGGTGTACTATTCTGGCAATAACAATTTGATGGAGATTGAACTATATGTGAAGGATAAGAACAAGCTCTTCACCATCAACGATATGCGTAATGATATTCAATCTCCTGTCACTGAGCCTCCCGTATGGCGAGATTTGGTCATGCAGCAATCCGATTTTATCATTCGGGACAGCCCGGAGGAGACGCCGAATTTCAACTTTGTCCGCAGTATGAACCGGTTTGAAAACAAAGAGAAGATCGGCAGCGTCCGGCTTGAGGTGAAGTGGAAAATGATGGACGGGGCGCTCGATCTGCTCAATTCGGAGCCGGGAGCCAGCGTCTACATTGTGGACTCGGCAGGGAAACTGATGTATCAGCTTAATGAAGGGCCAGTTCCAACCGCGGGTGATGCCAAGCTGGCGGCTCATGGTTCGGGATTTGTGCATACGCCCGATTATTACATCTTTTACAGTCACCTGGAGCCGTGGGGGTTAAGCTTGATCAAGGTGCTGCCCGTCAGCTATATAAATCAAAGCACGGCGATGACCCAAAAATACGGAATGATTGTCGGCTTAATCTCAGCGCTGGCAGCTGCACTCCTTGCGGCGCTGCTTGCGTATACCGTATCGAGGCCGATTATCCGACTGGCCCGTTCGATGAGCGGACTGAATCTGCTTAAGGTGGAGGATGCGCACTACCCGAACCGCCAGGATGAAATCGGACTGCTGGAGATGCGTTTTCATGCGATGTCCGGCAGAATTCGCGAGCATATCCGCAACGAATATACGATTAATCTGGAGAAGCAGACCGCCCAGTTGAAGGCGTTGCAGGCCCAGATAAATCCGCATTTTCTGCAAAATACGCTGCAGCTCATTGGCAGCATGTCCTTTTCCAAAAAGCCGAGCGATATTTACAGCATTATTCAGTCATTGAGCGATATGTTCCGGTATGTCATTCGCGAGCCCGGCGAAATGGCGACAATCGGGATGGAATTGAAGCATTTGAACAACTATATGAATATCCAGCGTCAGCGTTTTACCGGGAAACTGACTTTTGAAACGGATATTGTGCCGGAGTGGGAGAGCTGCCTGATTCCCAAGCTGTCCCTGCAGCCATTAATTGAGAATGCGTTTATGCATGGTTTTGACCGGAAAAAAGGACCCTGGTGCTTAAAGGTGAGACTGGTGCCGTTCGAGGACGGGATTATGATTCATGTTGAGGATAACGGTGTGGGTATCTCTGCTGCACGCTTGGAGGAGGTCCGCCAGCGTCTTGCAGATCAGTTAGACCCGCTATGGAACAGCGGCAAATCAATCGGGCTGTATAATGTTGCCGCCAGAATACGGCTGCATTTTGGTGAAGAGTACGGCATTTCTAT
The DNA here is from genome assembly GCF_000422505.1 of Paenibacillus pinihumi DSM 23905 = JCM 16419. Classification (GTDB taxonomy): domain Bacteria; phylum Bacillota; class Bacilli; order Paenibacillales; family Paenibacillaceae; genus Paenibacillus_D; species Paenibacillus_D pinihumi. The sequence goes on from NZ_KE383870.1 coordinate 98,066, forward strand.
GAATAGCATCCCCGAAGGGGGAACACGGGTGACGATATTTATTCCTGTTGTAAGGACTGGTGATTGAAATGAATATCAATGCGATTATTGTCGATGACGAACAGTGGAACCGCGAAATTATTAAAACCTTTGGCAATTGGGAGCAGAATGAGATACATCTTGCAGGAGAAGCTGAGGATGGGGAGGAAGCGATTCGTCTGATCGAGTCCGGCAATGTCCATATCGTTATTATGGATATGAACATGCCCGGGGTGGACGGCATCGGACTGCTAAAGTATTTGAATGACCATCATCCGGAAATCCGCATTATCGTAATTAGCGGCTACGATGATTATATGTACACCAGGCAGGCCATTCGGTGCAAAGCGGATGAATATTTGCTCAAGCCAGTAGATCCGCAGGAGTTGAGTCAGGTGCTGCTGCAATGCAGGGACAGGGCGGCTGAGACCCTTCAGAATCATCCGGCTGCAGGTACAGGCTTGAGGCTTGAGCTCCTTCAGGCATTGCAGGCGGCCAAGCCTGCTTTGTCAGCTCATTACAATGATTTGAACGCTGCCGGGGTACAGGACAGTTTGCGGGAGTTGGAGGAACAGCTGGCAGAGCTGGACGTAGACAAGCCTGCCTTGCCCCGGATCGGACAGGAGCTCACTCTTCTGCTGGAGGAGTTGATGGAGGGTAATTCCCAGGAGGATACCGGGGAGCTCGAAACATCTGTATATAAGGGTGTGGTCTCGGCATCTGAACTGATCAGGCATCTGACTGAACAGTATTTGTCTGCCCTGGAACATCTGGTCTTGCAGCGCAAGAACAAGAACCGGCTCAACCTGGAGGAAATCAAACATTTTGTTGATCAGCATTATACCGAGAATTTGAAAGTAGAGACGCTGGCCAAATCATTTTTTGTGAGCAAAGAATATTTGAGCAAAGTATTTAAGCAGGAATTCGGAATGAATTTGACTGATTATATGACCAAACTCAGAATGGATCGCGCGCGTCATCTGCTGCTTCATGACCACCTAGCGATCAAGTCGGTTGCCGAGCTGTGCGGGTATGAGGAATTGGGGTATTTTTATCGTGTATTCAAGAAACAATTCGGACTTGCACCGGGTGAAATGAGAAGGGGAGAAGTGTAAGGTTTAAAAAAATACAAATGAAAAGGCTAACAATGTCTAATTAACCGCTTTCATTTTGTTTGTATAATGAAAGCGTACTCAAGTTCAGACTTATGTTAAGGGGGTAATGACAACATGAAGAAGACATGGAAAGTTGGAGTCAGCGCACTAATGGCCGTATTGCTGCTGGCTGGATGTGGAGCAAATAACGGAAATACGAATACAGGAACTACTGGTGAAGGTTCTGCCTCGGGCAAGACCGTTACTCTGAAAATGTTTATCGGATTGCCTCGTTTTAAAGACCAGTTCGACAAATACATTGACCAATTCGTTGCAAAACAAAAAGCGGAGAAAAATATCGATGTGAAGGTTCAGCTTGAAATGCCTAGCTCCGATAACGCTTCGCAAATTCTGAAGACGAGACTGGCATCTAATGATGCGCCGGACATCTACTCCATTCACGCGATTAACGAAATTCCGTCATTCTACAGAGCAGGCTATCTCGAGGACCTGTCGAATCAGCCATTCGTTGACAGACTGCTTGACAGTGTGAAACCGGCAGTAACAATTGACAACAAGATTGTTGCTTTGCCTTTGGAAACGCAATCGTGGGGATATCTGTACAACAAAAAGATTTTTAATGATTTGAACCTGAAAGTTCCTACAACGCTGAGCGAAATGAAGCAGGTTGTAGAAACTTTGCAGAAGAACAACATTGCGCCATTTGAGCTGGCTTACAAAGAGGCATGGATTCCACAATTGTTCCTGCCATTGAATGTTGGTGCTCAAATCAGCGCAGGCAACAAAGATTTCATTGAGCGTATGAACAAGAATGAAGGTTCTTTCACAGAAATGAAATCGATGTTCGACATTATTGACCTGGTCAATGCAAATGGAACGCCTAAAGCGCTTGAAGCTGGCGGAGACGACGGAGCTGCAGCATTCGCTAACGGCAAAGCAGCGATGTGGGTACAAGGTCCATGGTATGCAGAGACGATTCTGAAAGCTAATCCGGACATTGACTTCGGTATTGCTCCACTGCCTATCGATGACAATCCCGACCATACGCTGATCAATCTGGGTGCTTCTACTTCCCTGGTTGTATCTCCGACTAGCAAGAACAAAGAAGTTGCACTGGACTTCCTGAACTACATGCTGGATGACAAAGATTCCAGCGCATTGTTCGAAAGCTTGAAGTTTGACCCGGTAATCAAGTCCCATACTTATGAGACATACCCTTGGGTTAAGGATGCACAAGTATATGTGAAGGAAAACAAAGCATACCGCGATCCTTCTATCCCTCAAGCAGTTAAGGATGAAGTTGGTAAAGGTCTGCAAAGTTACTTCTCGAAACAAATGTCTCAGGATGATGTGCTCAAAGCGCTTGATAAGGCCTGGAAAGACTACAACAAAGTAAACAAACAATAAGAGCCTGAATCAGAGGAAGGAAGAGGGTTGATTCCATCACGGAATGACCTTCTTCCCCGCTGATATTTCCACAAAAATTGAGGTGATACCATCATGCTGAAGAATACCCGCAAGACGCTTTACCTGTTTTATTTTGTAGCACCGGCACTTCTGCTGTATACGGTATTCATGCTGATACCGACTATCGGCGGAATGTTCTACAGCATTACGGACTGGAACGGTTTGAACCGCAACTATAACTTTGTCGGCTTTGCCAACTTCATTGAGGCCATTAAGGAAGACCCGGATTTTCTGAATTCCTTATGGTTCACACTGAAGTATGTCGTGGTCATGGTCGTTCTGCAAAATGCGCTGGCATTGCTGCTTGCGGTATTTATTGAAAGCCGCACACGATTCAAAGGCTTTTTCCGGACCGTCTTTTTCATGCCGAACATGATCAGCGTAATCATCAGTGCATTCATGTGGACGTTCGTGTTCACAACTGTACTGCCGCAATTGGCTGAAAAAACAATGATGACGTTCCTGGATCAGTCATGGATTGGTGATCCGAGATTCTCGTTCTTCTCGATCGTTATCGTATCGCTCTGGAACGGTGTCGGCTACATGATGATTATTTATTTGGCGGGTTTGCAGGGTGTCCCTCAAAGCTTGAAGGAAGCGGCAGTTATTGATGGCGCGAATCCTTTCCAACAATTCCGTCATATTACGCTGCCTATGATTACACATGCAATTACGATCTGTTTCTTCTTGACGCTCAATGGCGCATTCAAAGTATTTGAAGTTGTATTCGGTTTGACAGGCGGCGGCCCTGGTCGCGCCACGCAGGTTATTACGATGAATATTTACGAGGAAGCATTCTCCAATAACTTCCGTTATGGTTATGCAAGCGCAAAATCGGTTATCTTGTTCGTCATTGTGTTGATCATCACGCTTATCCAAATTAGAATTACGAAAAGAAATGAGGTGGAGGCATAATGTCGACTTCACGCAGATTGTCCTCTACAATCATCCTGGTCATTCTGATTCTCGGAGCATTGCTGGCTCTCTTCCCGATTTACATGGCGGTTATCAACTCGTTCAAAACACAGGGAGAAATGTTCAGCAATATTTTGTCGCTGCCGACGCAACTTCATTTTGAAAATTACCAGCAGGCATTTCAGAAAATCCGGCTGCTTGATAGCATTAAGAACTCACTGATTGTGTCAGTAATTGGTATCGGGGGAATTTTGCTGTTTGCCTCCATGGCCGGGTACAAGCTGTCCAGAACATCGGGGAGACTGAGCAACTTTATTTTCACTCTGTTTGTTGCTTCCATGCTCGTACCATTCCACTCGATCATGATTTCACTTTCCCGTGTCGCTAAAAATTTGCATATGCAAGGCAGCACGTACGGACTGGGGCTTATCTATATTGGATTGGGTATCAATATGGCGGTGTTCCTGTATCATGGATTCGTTAAAGGAATTCCAAGAGAGCTGGAAGAGTCCGCCCATATGGACGGCTGCGGCGAATTCCAGACCTTCTTCAAAATCATTTTCCCGCTATTGCTGCCAATTACGGTAACAGTCGGAATTCTCGATTTCCTGTGGATCTGGAACGACTTCCTGCTTCCGCTTCTGATGCTGACTGACGTCAAGAATTATACGCTCATTCTGTCTACAAACATGCTGTTCGGCATGTATAACAAAGAATGGTCGCTTATTCTCGCTTCGCTCGTCTTGACGGCGATTCCGGTTGTCATCATCTACGCGTTCTTCCAACGCTTTATTATGGAAGGTATTACTGAGGGTGCTGTTAAAGGTTAAGGGGCTCTATACTTAGGAACAAACACGGGCAGGGATGCATCAGCATTCCTGCTTTTTTGCATCCTATGCACATTGATCATGCAGGAGAGGGAAGGCTTTGTTATTCAATAGGCAAAAGACGTCAAACAAGCTTCCAGCCATTTCAGGCCGGAAGCTTGTTTGAGAATTGAGAATTCAACAGGCTTAATTTAAGAATCAGCGGTTGACCACTACAAGTAGCTTGAGCGGAGAGAAAGAGGGAGGCTGGAGAAGCATAGCGGTCGCCTTTGTTCACGGATTTCAACCACGTACTGGGAGGAATACAGGAAATCCGGGAACAACAGCGATTGGAAGTCCCCTCTTTCTCGCAGCGATGCTCCAACGTTTCGTGTCAACCACTGATTTCAATTTTGATCCATAAAAGATAAAGGCAATTAATCAAAGTGCCTGAGAAGGTCATCCAGACGGAGCCGGGATGTATCCGGCAGCACAATGTCAGCGTGCGGGAAGAGAGCTTCCCGGCCAACTGCCACAGCGAACATTTTCGCACCCTTGATGGCATCCACGCCGGAAGCCGCGTCCTCTACACCGATACATTTGCCCGGGTCAGCACCAAGCAGTGCCGCAGCGGTCACGAAAATTTCCGGGTCCGGCTTATTGCGTTTGAGCTTGGTTACATCCACTATAACGTCAAAATAATCTTCCGCCTCCAGCCGGTTCACAACGAACTGGGCGTTTTTGCTGGCCGATGCCAATCCGACCTTGATTCCACGCTGTCTGATATCCGCAATAAATTCCGGAATGCCCGGCAGCAGATCCGCCGGGGTGATTTGCTCGATCAGCTTCTGGTACAGCCCGTTCTTGCGGTCCGCAAGCCGGACCATCTCCTCCTCCGTCAGGGAGAGGGGAGATGCAGCCTGCCCAAGCAGCAGCTTCAGGGAATCAATACGCGAGACGCCTTTAAGATTCTCATTGAATTCACGGGAGAAGGAAATGCCCAGTTCATCAGCCAGTGCTTTCCATGCTTGATAATGGTACTCCGCAGTATCTGTAATGACGCCGTCCAGATCGAAAATGACAGCCTGCAAGGAATTCGATGTCGACATATAATAATCTCCTTTGAGCCGGATTGAATAAGTGGCTTGTCTATTTACTGCTTGCTGTGCCTGCTTAGCTGACCGGATGTTTGACCGTCTGGCCAGGCTCGAGTTGGACTGGCTTGTCATACAGCGCAATCTCCAGACTTTTGCCCTCCAGCAGCTCCAGTGATACCCCGCCCTTCTCAATATGAACCGCAATCAAACGTCCGCGGAAGGTAAGGCGGAAAGCGTACTGCTCCCATGTAGCCGGGATCGAAGGCGCGAGTGACAGGCCATTCTCCTTTAGGCGCATGCCGGCAAAGCCATATACAATTGCCATCCAGGTTCCGCCCATATTGGCCAGATGCAAGCCATCCTTCGTATTGCCATGTGTATTGTCCAGGTCAAGGCGTGCGGTTTCGTTGAAATAGTTGTAGGCTTTGTCGCTATAGCCGATTTTCGACGCCATAATGCTGAAAATACAGGAAGACAGGGAAGAGTCATGCGTCGTAATGTCTTCATAATAATCGTAAGAACGCCGGATCGTCTCCATGCTTTGTTCATCTTCCAGCAGGAAATGGGCGAGAACCGTATCAGCCTGCTTGCACACCTGATAACGGTACAGCGTCAGCGGATGGTAGTGCAGCAGCAGCGGATATTTTTCCTCCGGCGTGTTCTCAAAATCCCAGACAGCTTTGCGGAGGAAGGTGTCGTCCTGCGGATTGATGCCGAGCTTCTCGTCATATGGCAGCAGCATCGTGTCAGCAGCATTTTTCCAGTCCTCAATTTCCTGAGGGGATACGCCAAGGCGGCTGTACAATGCCCCCAAAGCTGATGCATCATGGCTCTTCAGAATTTCACAGCTTTTCGCAGCCCATTTCAGATTATGCTTGGCCATGACATTCGTATAATAGTTGTTGTTCACCAGGCATGTATATTCGTCAGGACCGGTTACTTCGTCCAGATGAAACGCGCCGTCATGATAGTGGCCGATCTCCATCCACAGACGCGCGGTTTCAATCAGCATCTCCGCTCCATATTCAAGCAGGAATTCATTATCCTGCTCCGCCAGATAATACTGAATGTAGCTGTAGGCAATATCAGCGCTAATATGATACTGTGCTGTACCCGACGGGAAGAAGGAGGAGCATTCCGTACCCGAGATCGTACGCCAAGGGAACAGTGCGCCACGGCGATGGCCCATTTCAATCGCTCTGCCTCTTGCATGATCCAGAATCGAGTAGCGGTAAATCAGAAGCTGGCGGGCAATTTCCGGCTGTGTCATCAGGAATACCGGGAACATATAGATTTCCGTATCCCAGAAGTAATGGCCTTCATAGCCTTCTCCTGTCAGACCTTTGGCGGAAATATTGCTATGCTCGTCACGTCCTGCGGATTGCAGCAGATGGAACAGGTTAAACCGGATTCCTTCCTGGAGCTTGTCATCATTGCCGATTGCAATATCTGCACGTTTCCAGTAATGATTCAAATATTGCTCCTGCGCGTTAAGCACATCAGTAAAGGATTGACCAAGCAGTGCTTCGTGAAGCACGATAGCCTGGTTTTTCAGCTCTGCTCCGTGGCGGAGCGTATCGGTAAATACATTCCATTTTGTGAAATGTACAGTCTCTTTCAGATCAAAGACAGCGGTGTACGTGATAACTCCCGATTCTGCCTGAAGTGATGCCTGCGCATCTGCATCCAACTGATGGCGCGTAACACATGCCGCTTGCAGCCTGGAAGTCATGGTCTCGTCAACGACATAACCGTATTCCTCTTGAACACCGCAATCGGCAACGGTCAGCCTTTTGGCGTGTCCGGCAGCTACACGCGGATCATTCGGGTTCGTATAATTCACTACATTTCCGTTGATTGTGGAGACAATTTTCACTTTTCCTGTGAAGTTCACCGGCTCAATACGCACGTCAATAGCGAATAATTCACGCTTCACAAACGAGACCACTCTGCGGAAGGTCAGCTTGATCTCCTTGCCTGCGGGGGATTGCCAGTGCAGCATGCGCTCGGAATACCCTTTGTCCATATGTAAATGGCGCTCGTAAGCCAGAACCTTGCCGGCATGCAGGGATACAGGCGCCTCCTCGCCCTCCAGATAAATGTGGATCGTCTGGGCATCCATAATATTGACCAGCTTCTGCTGGGTGCCAGGGAAAGCATAGAGCTTCTCTCCGTAAGGGACGTCAATGACGTCATGATAGGCGTTCAAATATGTCCCGCGAATGCTGGACATCCCTTCTGCATAGCCCTCTTCAAAATTACCGCGAACACCCAGATAGCCGTTGCCCTGGGCGAAGATGCTTTCCATATTTAACAGAACGTCAGGCGTCCAATCATGATTCGAAATTGACCAGGTCATAGTTGTGTAATCCTCCCAGTAAATTGGTTGAAGTTGCATAGGTTTATGGTTTGAATTTTAACGTGGAAAAGGCTAAGATTATACTAATATATTTAGAAAATTATCAAAATTTTTAGGTGAGGGAATATGATGATGAGCAAATCTTCCCGTCATACAAAGCCCGGGGCGAAGCCGGCCGGACAGCCGTATTTTTTATCCTCCCGCATGCACTCCCTGCGTGAAGGCTTCGTGCATCCTCCGTTCGACTACGAAACAGAGCTGCTTGAAGCCATCCGTATGGGGGATGAGAACAAGGCCATGGATACGATGCGCAGAATTAATGAAAAGGAAGGGGCTGTATTGGCCTCCTATCCGCTGCGTTCCAAGAAGAATGCCCTGATCGCCTCCTGTACGTTGTTTACCCGGGCCATTATTAAGGGTGGCGTTGACCCGGAGACGGCCTTCCAATTAAGTGACTCGTTAATTTTGCAAATTGAAAAGTTCGGCGACATGGACCGGTTGCTGCAGTTTGAATATGAAATGCTGGTACAATTCATTGCGGTCATGAAGCGGGAGAAGGAAGTATTGACTTATTCGCATATCGTCAATTTGTCCATTTACTATATCCGCGAGCATATTTTTCAGGAGCTGACCCTTCTTGGGATTGCTTCACATGTCGGGGTAAACCCAAGCTACCTGTCCAGCCGTTTCAAGCAGGAGACAGGATCAGCGCTTACTTCTTTTATTAATGAAAGAAAGGTTGAGGAATCGAAGCATTTTTTGCTGTACACGAACCAGCCGATTTCGGAAATCGCCTTTCTGTTCAAGTTTTGCAGCCAAAGCTATTATACGCAGTTATTCAAAAAAATCACCGGCATGACTCCAAAGCAGTTCAGGCAGAGGAGCGGTGCAGCAGGCAGTTAATGGTTGACACTTGATAATGAGAACGATTATCATAGATGACGACAGCCATTAAATCAGGCGGTGATAATGAATGAAAAAAATCAAATACTGCTGTAAAAACCTGAATTTCGGCACCAAGCCTGTGTACAAAGCAATGAAGTCCAAATTTCCGGAGCTGAAGCACAAGAAGAAGAGCTGCCTGGGCAATTGCAAAATGTGTACCCGGGAATACTTTGTCCAGATCGGCAATTCGAAGATCGTATGCGAGCCGTCGGCCAAGAAGCTCTATAAACGCCTTCGCAAGCTGATTGGTTAATGCGCCAATACAGCAGGGCATTATAATTGAACAATTACCCAAACTAATATATGATAGAAACGTAAATTAAAATTGTAACCTGCAACCAGACCGGGAGGGACATAATAATGAACGATCAACTGCATCAGGCGCTTAATGACCAAATGAACTATGAGTTTTATTCCTCTCATGTTTATCTGGCTATGGCTGCCTATTTGTCAGGAGAAAGCCTTGACGGATTTGCGAATTTCTTCATTATTCAGGCGGAAGAGGAACGCTTCCACGCGATGAAGATTTACCAATTTCTGAATAACCGCGGCAAGCGTGCAACACTTTATGGCATGGATACGCCGGTTAACGACTACAGCTCTGTTCTGGAGGTCTTTGAGCACGGCTACCAGCATGAGCTTGAAGTTACCAAGCGGATTTATCACTTATCCGACCTTGCGCTCAATGACAGGGAACATGCGACCATTCAATTTTTGAAATGGTTCATCGATGAGCAGGTTGAAGAAGAAGCGCTGTTTGATTCCATTATTCAGAAGCTCAAGCGTATTGATAAGGACAGCAATGCCTTCTTTATGCTGGATACTGAATTTTCACAACGCAGTTTTACGCCGCCTGCCGAATAAGCTGCAATAACCAAGAGCCTCTCACTCGTAAATATGCGGGTGAGAGGCTCTTTTTGTGGCAGCTGGAACGATGATTTTTTTATGATGTAAAAATAAGTCATATATGTTTGTAGTTGCATGAAATAGGACTGGAATTGGCATCCTATTTCTGAACAATCTGCATCCGTTCATACTAACAAACAATTGTACGGGAGAAATACGGAATGAAGAGTCATTCGTCCCCTTTACCCCGCAGGGAAAAGGCAATTATAAGCTGGCTGGGCATAACCCAGATGCAGTACCGCAACCCGCTTCTGATGCTGTGGTGGAGTGCGGCATTTCCGGGTTTCGGCCATATTCTGCTGAACCAGTATTGGCGGGGCACACTGTTTACACTTTTTGAGGTGGTGCTGAACAGTCTGGCCAACATTAACGGTGCAATGGTGCATTCGTTCGGCGGCAAAGCAGAGCTGGCGAAGCAGCTGCTGAATCCCCATTGGATATATGGCTATTTAATCTTCTATCTCTATACTATCTGGGATACATACAAAAAAACACGTGAGTTCAATATGCACAATGAGCTGGCTGTTCTGGAAAATACACGAATCAAGAGCTTTTTGCTTTCATCCGGAGAAATTAATATTCTGGAACGGCGCAACCCCGCGGCGGCAGCCTTCTGGTCCTTCATGCTCCCTGGTCTTGGGCAGCTTTATAATAACCGGGTAATGCTTGGCATTTATGCGCTGCTCTGGTGGTTTTTTTATTGCCGGTTTTCCCATGTTTTCACGGCGTGTTATGCCCTTTTTGAGCAAGGCATCGTACAGTCTACCAGGCTACTCAGTGCCCACTGGCTTTTGTTCATGCCGTCTGTTCTATGGGGGGCTGTCTATCATAGCTATTTAATGGCTGTTGAGCATAACAGTCTTTTTAAGTATGAGCAAAAGCAATTTTTAAAAGAGCGTTATGCAGGGAGCGAAATCTTTGCGCTTGAAGAAAACAGGGGTGATGAGATTGCTGGTAGTGGGATTGTTTAACTATTCAACAGAGCTGGAGCAGGCATTAAGGCTGTTGGAGAGCAATGGCATAGACCGCAGCAAAATGATGGCTGTTCCAATGGAGGCAGACAGCAACAGGCAGCTCATTTCCGGAGAGTCGCGCGAGCTGTCATTCGATGTGGGGTTCGCGGCTGCGACAGCGCTCGGTGTCGTCGGGATCAGCATCGGCTTTGTATTGAGCTGGGGGCCGATCCTATGGGGATTAATCTCTACGGCGTCCGGTTTCATGGCCGGTTATTTCATTACCCGATTGATCTCCGCGAGAAAGAAAAACGCTCATATGGGCAGGCACGCCTGTCTGCCGGAGCTGGTCATTATAGTACGGTGCGAGGAAGAGAGTCTGGAGCAGGTGCAGATGATTATGCATCACTATGGTGCATGGAAGCTGGGGATTATGGAAAGCTGAGGCTCCGCACAGAGCCAGTATTTACAGCAAATTTGTCAGCTCTTGTCGGATATTGGCAACTATAATATGATGAGAAGACAAGAGAGTGATAGGAAAGGGGGCTGGGCTTCGATGCAATGGATGTCTGGGATGGATTGGCCCCGTAAGAGGTTGTTCGGATATCAGGCCACCGTAAAAATTGCAGGGGACAAACAGAAGCAGATCTGCCGGGCGAAGGACGCATGAGGATCAACATGCTGCCGCAGAACAGGCGCTGGCTGCTAATACCGGCTATTATTTTGTTTATTGGTATTATTTCAGCTCTTTACACTTCCAGGTTCTGGATTCAGCCTTATTTCAACCATGAGCATTCTCAAGCAAAAGCGGGGGTACTTGAATTAAATTCGCCGCTTAATGATACGGATATTGTCCCGCTTGCCGGGGAATGGCGTTTTTATCCGAATGAGCTGAAGAAGCCGGGTGAGATTGACTGGAATGCCCCGGACGCGGAATGGCTCACAATTCCGGATAGCGGCTGGGACAAGACATTGTCCTCGCCGTTTGGATCAGGTACATATGCGATGGAGGTCAGGCTGGCCGGACCACAGCCGATGATCGCCTTGAAAAACTTCTCAGTCCGCATGGCTCATCGGCTCTATGTGAATGATGAGCTTGTGGGCCGCAACGGCCAGTTGTCGGATGAAGGTGCAACCCAATCGGAAAATTATCCTTACCGCGCTTATGTTTCCCTGGGAAATTTAGAGGTTGTCCGTATTGTAATCCAGGTCGAAAACATTATTTACGGGCGCAGCGGCGGCATTGTAGCTCCGGTTATTATCGGAACGCCGCATGCAATCGATTACAGCTCTAATGTAACCGTTGGATTTGACATGTTCCGGGTGCTCAGCTACTTGCTTGGGGGCATCATGTTTATTTGCTTTTATTTCATGTGGCCCAGCCGCAATTATCCGCTTTACTCGGGGCTGCATTTGCTCGGACTTGCCCTGTACGGGATGACCCACAGCGAGAAACTGCTGCATCAGTGGATTCCCTGGCTGCCGTTTAACCTGTTTATATTCGTTCAGATCCTCTCCATTATTTTGTGTGCGTATACAATCATCATGTATGTACACCGGCTGTTCCCGTCAAGGCTGGGTGCTTATCTGGCGAAATTCATACGAATCATTTGTGCGGCCTTTATCGTATTGCTTGTTGTATTGCCATATAATGTCATCAGCCAATTTGAGCTGCTGCTGGGCACCCCGGTGCTGATCGGGTACCTGTTTGCCGTGTACCGCTTTTTTATGGCTGCTACCCAAAAGCGGGACAATGCGATTATTTGCCTGCTGTCCGCACTGCATTTGGTGATTTTGTTTATTAACAGCTTTATGAATATAAACGGCTGGCTGCCTAACGCCGCCTTTCCGCCATGGGATGCCATCACGTTTATGATTTTGCAGTTGCTGCTGATCGGCAAACGGTTTGCGAATGTATCCAAGCGGACAGAGGAGTTGTCGCGGAAAATTATTGAGGTCAATGAAGCCAAGCAGCTCTTTATCCGTCAGAATGCATTCCAGCTTCAGGACCCGCTCTATAAGGCGGACAAGCTGATCGGGATTGCCATGGAAAAAGGCGGCGCCACGCTTGTATCCGGGCAGAACAGGGAGCTGGAGACTGCGAGAATGCTGATCAACCAGCAGCTTGACCATGTACATGATCTGGTTGATTTGACAGAGCTGCGAGAAAGGAAGACAGCCTTGCTGTCTCCGGTACTGGTCAAGGAAAGCCTGCAAAGTGTATTCCGGCATCTGGGTGCAATGCCGGAATGCGCAGGTGTATATTTTGATCCTGAAATTCCGCTTGCGTTTCATGTGGTGCTCGGTGATGAGAGCCGCTTCCGTCATGTCGTCCGAAAGCTGATTATGGCTTCTGTCCAACAGGGAGCGACGGTACGTGTATCCGGGGTCATTTTGCCGGATAAGCGGGCGCGGCTTCAGCTTCATATTGGTGGCGCAGCGCTCGGCAAGGAGCAGGCAGCATTCATGATGGGCCTTGAGATTGACCAGAAGGAGTCGTACGCATCACGCACGATGCATTTGATTATGGCGTTTCAGTGGATGCGGCAGTTGGGAGGCCAACTTGCAGTCAAGCAGGAGACAGCTCCTGACGAGCTGGTATTCGAGCTGACGCTGGCAAGTGTCCGCGACCATACAGGTCCCGGCCTGATGGCAAAAAGATATGGGGACAGGAAGGCAATAGGCAAGCGCAGGGCTGCTGTCCCAAGCGCTGCCGGTGACGGCGAGACGTTTTTTGGCCGGATACTGGTGACTTCTGCTGACTTGGTCAATCTGGATATCATCACGGCAATTTTGTCCGGACAAGGCTACGAAATAATACATTGCACTTCAGGCGATGCGGCACTTAATCATCTAATGGAGCAGACACTTCCTGACCTGGTCATATGCGATCAATTAATTGAAGGGATGAGCGGAATCGAGCTGTGCGCAGAAATGCGCAAATCCTATTCTTCAGCCGTGCTTCCGTTCCTGCTGATCGTATCGCCGTTGGAGCCGCAAGAGAGGCTGGCTGCCTTCCGGGCAGATGTCAATGATGTCGTGGTATACCCTTATGAAGCATCCGAGCTGCGGGGACGTGTCCGCAACATGATATCGATGAAGCATTCCATAGAAACCTCCATTCAGATGGAGCAGGCTTTTTTACAAGCGCAAATCAAACCGCACTTTTTGTATAATGCAATGAATTCTATTTTATCTCTTTCATATAGCGATGTGGCCAAAGCACGCCAGGTTATCTTTGATTTGAGCGCTTACTTGCGGTTTAGCTTTGATTTTACGAATACGCGTCATTTTGTTCCGCTCTCACAGGAGCTTGAACTGGTTCAGGCATATCTGAATATTGAGAGTGTCCGATATGGCAGCAGGCTTCGCTACGAGCTGGATTGTGATGAACGGATCTCGGCGCAGATTCCGCCTCTTACACTCCAGCCGATTGTCGAAAATGCGGTGAGGCATGGCATTGCTCCTTCGACAGAAGGCGGCGGCATACACGTTGCCATACGTAAAACGGCCGGGCAGGTTGTAGCGGTCATAAGTGACAACGGCGTTGGCATGGATGAGCATCGTTTGGCGGTGATCCAGCAGGATGAGCTGATGACCGGCCATGTAGGCCTGCTGAATATCCGGAAACGTCTAAACCGGCTGTCGGCGACGATGACCATTGAGAGCAAACCGGGAGAGGGGACGCGGGTAACCCTGACCCTTCCGGCAAGCAGGGAGGAGTCTGCTTCATGATGGTTCAAGGATATTTATACACTTACGCTTGCCACGAGTCGGAACGGGGACTGTGTGGCATGGAGCTGAGATCCCTGCTAGGCATAGGGCCAGAGCTCCCCGCATTGGCGGTCGGGAGCACCGTCTGCATCCCTCCTGGACGCAGCCCGTTCATTAAGCAGCGGCTTGATATTCAGGTAACGGCGGACAGTCTGGAGGAGCTGGTGGCAATTGCTTCCCAACTGGATCCGCTCCATGAGACATTCAAGGTCATTTGCCTGAAGACAGAGCATGGACCCGATTATCAGGAGCAGCGCAAAATTGAGCGGCAGATCGGGGCAGTCATCCGAGGCATCCCTGACATGAAGCAGCCCGCTCTAAGATGGGGTACAGCATGGAGCAGCGGCCGCTGGGTGCTCGGACGGCTGTACGAGGCGGATGCCGCCTGGCTGCAGCATCAGAATAAGCCGCGGCAATATTCCACCGCGCTCAGTATCCGTTCAGCAAGAGCAGCTGTCAATATTGCCGTTCCAGTGACAGAAGGCATCCGTGCGGTTGATCCCTGCTGCGGAATCGGGACGGTACTGCTGGAAGCCCGGTCAATGGGTATTGATATGGAGGGATTTGACAAGAATCCGCTGGCGGTCACAGGTGCGCGTGAAAATTTGCTCCATTTCGGTTATGCTGATGTTGTAAGAATTGCGGATATGCGGAGTTTGAGCAAGCATTACGATACGGCCATCATTGATTTTCCATATAACTTATGCTCTGTAATGCCGGCAGAGGAACTGCTGGAGATGCTTGTGGCTGCCAGAGGGCTCGCCGACCGTGCGCTGTTCATCTTCGCAGCGGATCAGCCGGTGGAGCAGCAGCTTGCAGCAGCAGGCTGGGCCGCAGCGGACAGCTGCAGCATAAGCAAAGGAGCCTTCACCCGGCGGATGATCCGATGTGAATAGCAGCCAATACAATGAGGATGCAATAAAAATGTTCATAGAATGCAGGACCCGGATTCAGGATGTATGCTCGGTCCTTGAAGTGTCGCATACTAAACCTCATGAATGTGTTTGAGGGTGGGATAAGGATGCAAACAAACAACTTTGGGCAGGGCCAGGAAAACCGTCTGCGCATTTATCTGCTCGCAGGCATAGCTACAGCTCCGCATTTTTTTGGCCGTTGCTGTGATATGATCGCTCAGGTCGCAAGAAAGGCAGGCTGGGAGCCTGTGGTCGAAGCTATTTTTCCTTATGGTGATGACAGCCGCAGCATCTTGTCACAGGTACGGGAGGTAAGCGGGGATCTTCCCCACCGTATCAGCATCACGCGCAAGGGCGGAAGAATTGCCGCCAGCCACATTCGGAATTCTTACTCGGGGGAACCGCTGGTGCTGATCGGACATAGCGGCGGCGGTGCTGCTGCCTATCAGGCGGTTCGCATTCTGAGCAGGGAGAAGAGACTGGATCAGGATAAATGCCGGATCGTGCAGATCGGTTCACCCAAGGTCCCCATCGTGCCGGAGCTTCGCCACCATGTCTATTACATTCATGCGGTAGATGGCGAGGGGCGGGCCAAGGACCCGATCACCCGGCTGGGAAGCTGGGGCGGCTGGTCGGCGGGCCGTTTCCGGCTGCCGGGCTGGAATGCAAGGAAGTACGCCCCGGCTCACATTGAGGGTATTCATCTGCTGGGCGGACATACGGATTATTTGCGCCATGATCTTCCGTTCATCGATGAACAGCAAATGTCCAATATGGAGAAGACATTGGGGCGGGTTTGGGACTGGATTCACAACAGCCTCGCTCTGCCTGTAAGGTAATAAATTACAAACGGATGGCAGGGTAAGGTTTTTGCAGAACTCAAATTTATGAAAAGTAGCGGCTCCGGAGCAAAGGACAGCCTGCAGGTACAGGCAGACCTTTGTCACGGAGCCGCTTTAAGAATTTGCTGAAACTGTCTGTACATTCTTCTCTAATAACGTTTGCTATAGTCCACAATATTGCGCATTTGTCCGGTCTGTCCTTGGGTATACAGGGCCAGATTGCCGATGAACAGCTTGAATGCCCGCGCATCATAATCGGGATTGGCGCCGCCGATATGGGGGGTAAGAATGACATTTTCCAGGGACCACAACGGATGGCCGGGAGGCAAAGGTTCCGTCTCATAGACATCCAATCCTGCTGATGCTAAACGCCCGTCCTGCAAAGCGTTTATTAGTGCTTCCGTTTTTACCGTTGCACCACGTCCAATGTTAATAAAGCACGCTCCACGCTTAACCCGGTTAAATAATGATTCGTCGAACAGTCCGTCCGTTTCGCTGGTGAGCGGCAGAACATTAACAATGTAGTCGCTTTGCTCCATTACGGTTGCCAGTCCGGACAACGTGTACATGTCATCGACACCGTTTTCCGCTTCTCCGCTGCGGCGTACGCCCAGTACACGCATGTTGAAGGCTTTGGATAATTTGGCAATATGGCGGCCGATTTCCCCGACGCCGATAATGCCGATGGTTTTGCCATGCATTTCCCCATAGGAGCCTCCGGTATCCCATACAGAAGCAGTCTGGCTGCGGACAGCAAGATGGATGCTTCTGGTCAGCCCGAGCATCAGGGCAAATGCTGTTTCCGCCATGGGAACGGGATGAATGCCGCTGGCATCTGTAAGAGTAACGCCATGCTGCTCGAATTGGTCAAGCGGGAGCTTGTCCACTCCAGCCGCCCAGCTCTGCACCCAGCGAAGACGGGAAGCGCCATGGAGCGCCTCCTTCGCTGCGATATGGCTCCAGCCGCATATAATTTCAGCTTCAGTGAAAATTTGCGGATCGAGTTCTTTTGCTTTGCCAAAGATACATGTCCAGCCCGGGGCTGCGGCCCGGATTTGCTCCTGTTGTTCTCTGGTAAAGGATTGTAAACCGATAAGTGTTGGCATATGTATTCCCTCCCGGTGTGATGACACTCCATTATAATGGCTGAGTAGACACTTGTTTGTCCAAAGACGGGCTTCTGCTTCTTATGTTACCATGATAACAGCAACAATGAAAAAAGTTGGCAGTTAACGCTGCTGTGTACATATAATACCAAGGAGGAAACTTGGACATGAGTCGCTTGAGTGAAGCTTTTTCCTTAAAAGGACTGGAATTAAAAAACCGTATTGTCATGCCGCCGATGTGCCAATACTCCGTTACAGCGAAGGACGGCATTCCGAACGAATGGCACTATATTCATTATGTTTCCCGGGCTGTCGGAGGCACGGGGTTGATTATTATCGAAATGACGAATGTCGAGCCGGATGGCCGAATTACAGATCAATGTCTTGGCTTATGGTCAGATGAGCATGTCCCTCCGTTCGCAAGAATCATCAGGGAATGCCAGAAACATGGAGCCAAGGTAGCAATCCAGATCGCCCATGCCGGACGGAAGGCGCAGGATGCGAATCCTCCGGTCGCGCCCTCCGCACTTGCATTCGACAGCAGCTACAAGCTGCCGCGGGCGCTTGATACCGAAGAGGTCAGGACTATGGTTCATCAATTCCGGGAGGCTGTAAGACGTGCAGTAGCCGCAGGCGTTGATACGGTAGAGCTGCATGGCGCACATGGTTATCTGATTCATGAATTCCATTCCCCTTCACTGAATAAGCGGGAGGATGAGTACGGGGATGACCCGGCGTTATTCGGTGTGGAAGTTATCCGGGCTGTCAAGGAGGTTATGCCACCAGGCATGCCGCTAATCATGCGCATTTCAGCTGTGGAGTATATGGATGGCGGTTATGGTCTGGAGTATATGATCCGGATTGCAGCCCGATACAAAGAAGCAGGGGTGGACATCTTCCATGTATCCACCGGGGGAGAAGGGCCGGTAGGGAAGGAGCGCCAGCCAAGCTACAGCCCCGGCTATCAGGTGGGGATGGCGAGGGGCATCAAGGAAGCCTTGCAGGTTCCGGTTATCGCAGTTGGCGTGCTTGAGGAGCCGTCGCTCGCGGAGCAGGTGCTGGAGAGCGGGGCAACTGATCTTGTGGCTGTAGGGCGGGGAATGCTGCGCGATCCGTATTGGGCGTCTCATGCCCTGTTGTCCCTGTCCGGGGAGAACGGGAAAGAAGCGCATGTGCCAAGACCGTATAAGCGGGCTTACTAACGAATAGCCTGATGCCTTTCGTGCAGAAGCTTAAAAGTCCGTAAATATAGTGGAAATTGATTGCAAAAAGAGATACACTAGAGCTATTCCTGCTGTAACGAGGTGATTAACGATGACAGACAAGCCATTGAATACGGAAAATGAAGCGGCAGCCGCAGAAGAGAGCTCTCAGCCCCGCAAAGTTTCGCTGGCCGAGGCTATGAAGCAGAAGCTTGCGCAGAAGAAACAGGCCCAAGCAGAAGCGAATCAGCCAAAGAAACACCAGGCCGCGGGCAACCAGCCTAAAATGAGAAGCCAAAATACGAAAAAAATCAATAACCAACGCAAGCGCATGGGCGTATAATATCACGGGCTGCTTGGTAGGCATATGTCATGGGCGGCCGAGCTGTACCTGATATGCCGACACCGAGCGAAAGAAGGGGGATTGGGCACGATGGCAAATACCCACACTTATACCCGGAGAGAAGAAGTCGCCAATGCGATTACGCACGGTATCGGAGCGCTGCTGAGTGTGGCAGCGCTTGTACTGCTTATCGTATTTGCTTCTTTGAAGGGAACAGCATGGCATGTGGTGAGCTTCACCATCTACGGCAGCGCGATGCTGCTGCTTTATGTGTCATCTACTCTGGTCCACAGCTTTCCGGAGGGCAAAATCAAGGACCTGTTTGAAATCATGGACCACTCCTGCATTTATATTTTTATTGCAGGAACCTACACGCCTATACTATTTAATGTGGTACAAGGAGCGACCGGATGGGCGTTGTTTGGCATCGTCTGGGGCATAGCAATCGCCGGCGTGGTGTTCAAATCCTTTTTTGCTTCGAAATTCCTGTTCACCTCAACGCTGCTTTACATCGCGATGGGTTGGATTATTGTGTTCGCCTGGGGACCGCTGGTTGAGAATATGGCGCCTGGCGGCTTAAAGCTGCTGATTGGCGGCGGACTGTTATACACGTTCGGAACAGTATTTTACATGTGGCGCAGCTTCCCTTACCATCACGCGGTATGGCATTTATTTGTTCTTGGCGGCTCAACACTTCATTTCTTCGCCATATTGTTGTATGTACTGCCTCGTTGAGAGGCTTTTTTTATTTGGCATATGTAGTGGATATAGCGCTGCGGGAACCATTTGCTCAAAGCAGCATTAAGGAAACAAAAAGGTCGAATTCAAAGGCGGCAAGCCCGAATTCGACCTTTTTGTTTTAGCTTTTAGAATGCTTGTGTGAGTAATAAACGATTAGACTACTTTTGAGATCATTTGTTTTCCGGCTTTACCGGCTCATGAACCCTGTATAAGCGCCACTGGTTGTCGAAGTCATGATACAGTGTAGCCCACGGTGCGCCATTGTCGTAGAGGTCCGGATATTGCATATTAATGGCGCTCTTCGGACCATTGCGGAACGGTCTTGGCACGAGAATGTATTCGACCTCGGTACCAACCGGATCATTCAATGCTTTCTTGAAATCATAATCACTCGTAATCAGAAACTTCTTCAGATTACTGGTGTTCACCAGAATTGTAAAGGCATTTGAAGAATCAGTCATAATCGTTTCATTCGTAAATTTGTTATCCAGCCACTGGGCAATCGTGCGTTCCAAACGCTGGGCCTCGGCATATTCATTTGTTTCGATAGAGAGGAAGTTGTTCTCGTCCGGTGCGATCTTCGGATCTGTCACGGCATAAGAGAGCAAACCGGCTGTGCACAGAAGACAGACAGCGAGCAAGGAGAAGGCAGCACGCTGTTTCCATCTTTCCTTGATCAGGCTAAGCTCATAGGGCAGCCATGCCGTTACGACCGGGAAGACATACATGAAATACCGGAACCAGCCGAATGAAGATTCCTTCATCAGCAGGGCGAATTGCAGACCCGGTACTGCGGCAAACAGCAGCAGCAGAATCAGCAGGTCAGGCTTGTGAAGACGTTTTGAGAACAGCCGGATCAGCAGCACCCCAAGCAGCGGCAATGAATACCACATCGTCTTCTTGGCAATGAACCACAGCGACAGCAGCGGACTGTTGAACAGCCGGACAAAGTTTTCATCGTTCTTGAGCGCTTCCGATTGCGCGACGTTGGAGTATTCCGAGTTCAGGAAATAGAACGGATTTCCCATAATCGTATAGTTGAAGAAAATCCACAGCAGTCCCGAAAAAATAGACGGCACCAGCACCAGAATCCAGGTTGCCTCAATTTTGTTGTATTTTTCGAGCAGCTTGAGCTGAGGGTCGCTCGCTTCCCGGTGATGAAGCATCATGACAACAACTACGATGCCGAGTGCCAGGGACAGTCCGAACGGAACGGCCTCATACCGGGTCCAGAAGGCAAGCGCCAGAGCAAAGCCGGTAAAGATCAGGCTGCTTGTTTTGCGCTCCCTGATCCAAAAGCTGAACTCAATGACCGTATACATGAGAAAATAGACATAAGGCGCGTCACTAAGCCCGTTAGCACCGAATAAGAACACAAACGGGTTCAGGCTGAACAGCAGCGCCAGCGTCGCACTCATTAATTTGGATAATTCATATCGGATTCCCGTCTTGTACAGCAGCAAAGCGGTCAGAGCGGAGAAGATGGACGTCATAATGACGGCAGCCAGCCCGCGGGACGCCAGTACCGGAAAGATCGGATAAAAAATAAGCAGCACCATCTCCATAAGGCTCGGGAGCGGATTCCAGATAAAGCCGATGGCGCCAAGGTGAGGGTCTCTGCTGTACAGAACGTAGAACGCATTGGCAACGCGGCTCAGTGCATCGGTATGCATGTATCCCTTCACATAGCTGATATAGAAGCCCAGTGCGAACTCACCGGCGAATATGAAAAGAAATATAACCCACGGAAGAATACTGCGTTTTGTCATCCTTGAACTCCTTTGCGTTTACAATACAAGCCCCTAAAGGCTGATGTACCGTCTTTGACGCCGGTGAAGGCGGCGCCAGCCATGTATCCCTGCCCAAAAGGCGGAAGGCATCCTGGAGCGAAAGGCAATTAGCTTCAGGCTTTCTCCTGTACATCCGGACGAAAGGTCCAGCGGCGGTTCAGAATATAGTTATGAAGCGGTACGAGAACCGTAATGATGCATTGTCCGAGCAGGTAGGGAAGATGGGCAAGCTCTACGGCTGCATACATGACCGCTGTATTCAACAGGAGTCCGGAGCAGGAGACGATTGTATATTTGATAAATTGCCGAAGGCGGATTTGTCCGGAAGCATCCGTAAACGTCCACTTGGAATTCAGAATATACGATACGACCAGAACTGCGATAAAGCCGAGCGCTGAACCGGCAATCGGATGGAGGCCTCCCCATTCCACAAGGATTACAAGCAGGGCAAAATGAAGTGCGGTCCCGATCAGGCCGACAATCCCGTACTTAATGAGGGGAGACTGCAGAATAGACAGCATCTTGTCCTCTCTCCTCAACGGTTTGGACGGAACCGGCATGCTGGCTTCTGTCACTGACCAGGTAGCGCGGACGGCCTTTCACCTCATGATAAATAGCGCCAATATACTCCCCGACAATGCCGATGGAGATCATAATAACCGAACCTATAATCAACTGAAGCAGAATAACGGTTGTAAATCCGGTCACAGCGCTGCCTTGCAGCTTGTTGACGAGCGTATGAATGCCGAGCGCCACCGAGCATACGAAAAACAACAAGCCGATATAAGTTACGATTCGAAGCGGCTTGGTCGAGAAGGCCACGATAGCGTCAAGCGCCAGCCTGATTAGGGACTGAATGCTCCAGCGGCTCGCTCCTCCGGAACGTATCTGAACTTCAAAAGGAAGCTGGGTACGCCGGAAGCCAAGCCAGGCTGACATGCCTCTGAAAAACATAGTACGCTCCGGCATCTGGCGCCAGGCCTCGACGACCTTCTCATCGAGCAGCTTGAAGTCGGAAGCATTTTTAAGATCGAAGCCGGACAGATGGTTAAGCATTCCGTAGAACAGCGAGGCGCCGGCTTTCTTGTTCCAGCTTTCGTTGCCCCGGCTTGTCTTCACGCATTCGACGACCTCAAACCCTGAGCGCCACAGCTGAACCATTTCAGGGATCAGTCCCGGGGGATGCTGCAGATCGCCGTCCATTATAATAACAGCCTTTCCCCGGGTATGCTCGATGCCTGCGCACAGGGCGGACTCCTTGCCGAAATTACGGCTCAGCCTAAGTGCGTTCAAGCCCTTTATGTAGCCGGAGGCCTTCTCGAGCACTTCCCACGTCTGGTCCCTGGAGCCGTCATCGATGACGATCAGCTCATACCGGGAGCAGACTGAAGCGGCCGCCGCGGCTATCGTCACGAGCGATTCGGCCAGATGCTCCGCTTCATTATAGACCGGAATAACAATAGAAAGCTCAGGCTTGCTGTTCTCCATAGCGGCTTCTCCTCTCTGCCGGTGGGCTCAAAGTGATTGATTTGGTGTTTGTCCTTGTCCCTGTGCCTGTGCATGATCGTCGAAGGCAGGGTCATGGAGGCCATGAACGGTTTTCTCCCAGTAGAACGGCTTCGTAATAAGCTGCCAGGCGGCTTTGACCGCTGCCAGACTCATCATGACCCAATAAATTGGGGTCAGCAGCGCATAGCGTACGAGAGAATAGGAGAAAATCTGGCTTCGCTTCTGCTCCAATTCATGAATGACCCAGTACACACCAGCCACATTGCTGAATATAAACAGGAAATTGCCTGCATAAAATTCCACGCTTGCCAGATAGTAAATCGCACCCGGGAAAAACCGGGGAATAAATTCGAAATGCCAGCCGAACCACAAGATAAGCATCACCCAGAAAATCGGGTTGAGCAGCGGCAGCAGCGGCGTGGCCAAAATCATGACCTGGAAGCCGAGGAAGCCCTTCGGGCCAATCTCCCGCCACAGTTTCACCGGATTGCGCATATGCACGAGCCAGGTCTGCATGTAGCCCTTGATCCAGCGGGAGCGCTGTCTGATCCAGTTGCCGACACGGCTGTTGGCTTCTTCCCAGGTACGGGAATCCACGATGGCTGTCTTGTAGCCATGTTTATACAGACGGATGCCAAGGTCCGCATCCTCGGTGACATTGTAAGGGTCCCAGGCGTTCAATTCCTTCAGTACGGACAGCTTGAAGTGGTTAGAGGTTCCGCCAAGCGGAATCGGCACATCAAGCTTCATAATGCCCGGCAGCAGCAGTTCAAACCACATGCTGTATTCCTGTGTGAACCAGCGTGTCAGCCAATTCTGGCTGCTGTTGAAGTAGTTGAGTTTTGCCTGGATACAGGCAAATTCCTCCGGACATTTGCGGAAAGTGGCGATTACCTTTTTCAGCTGATCCGGATCCGGACGGTCTTCTGCGTCATAGATGACGACGAATTCGCCGCGTGCGCGAATCAGGCCGTAATTGCATGCTTTGGGCTTTGTCTTTGGCAGACTGTCGGGAACGATCAAGGTTGTATAGTAAAAGGGCAAATCCATGGATTCGAGCAGTTCCCGTGTCTCGATATCATCCTCTTCAATGAGCAGTCTGACATCGAGCTTCGCCTTTGGATAGTCGAGATTTTCCAGATTGGAGATGAGGTGGGGGATAACCTGCGCTTCCTTGTACATAGGAACAAGAATGGTATAAATCGGCAAGTCCCGCTCATCCATAGCGGAAATCTCTTCATCCGTGAATCTGAATTGCGCTCCCTTGCGGGAGCCGAGCATAATCACCCAGAATTTAAAGACAGACATAATAAAATAGAAAAGCTGTATGGCAATGTTGACTGCAAGCAGCGTTACCCAGAAGTTCACGATCAGGCCGATTACAAGCAGAACGCCGATTCCAATTGCGATTCCGGTCTGCGGCTTCGTAAACGTCGTATGTGCCGAATTATGCGGCTGCTCGCTAGCCAGCCTGTTCGTGCTCTCATGAAGCATTTCGCTAGTGTAGACTTCCTTCCAGAAGTGTTCCATCTCATCCTTGGTTGCCAGCACCTGCTCAATTGGCATCTCCAGCATGGCTTCAACCTTTTGTACCGTATCATCGGACAGCGGTGTTGTCACGGCAACCAGATAGCGGTTGACATATTGGTGAATGACGACCAGTCCCAGTTCCCTTGCAACGGATTCAGGCAGTTTGAGCGTGGTTTCCAGCGTCAGATCCGCTCCGATCCGTCCGATGTTGTTCTGGGTCGCAATGGTCCGGTACAGCTCGCTAGGCTCAATCATCTTCAGGGAAAGCAGCACATCGCCAAGCATGCCGCCGCTTTTTTGCTGGAAGGCAAGCGCCTTGTCCAGTTGCTCCCGGGTCAGCTTGCCGGATTGCACCAGAATGTCGCCAAGCCGGCCTTTCTCGCTGCTCAAGTACTGGTTCAAGTCATCCGGCTGTACGAAGCCCATGTCGATCAGAATATCGCCCAGCCTGCCGCCGAACTGGCGCTGGCGCTGAATAGAGGTATGCAACTGCTCCTCCGTAATTTTCCCGTCTTCAAGGAGCATGTCGCCCATCCTGCGGGGCTTGGATTCACTGCCTGATTGCGCAGCCAATACAGCCGCGGAAGTTGCAGCTGCTGTGCCAGTGGCAGTTGCCGCCGTTTCCCGTGCCGCCGGGGCGGCTCGCCGCTCATATTGTTCGATCCGCATATGCGATTCCTGAATGCGGAGCTGAAGCTCGTTGATTTCGTTCTCCAGCCGCTGCATCCGGTTCTGCTGATCTGTCCGCTGCTTCTCCAGCGCTGCATTGGTATCGTCAAGCTGCCGGCTGGCCGCCTCGATCCGCCGCTTGGCACTGCCAATGCTGAGTCCTCCCACCCGGAGTCTGAATTTCTTCATAGCGCGCCCGTACGCTCGGCAAGCAGCCGCTCTTTGTTTAGCATGGACTTTAATTCCTGCTGAAGAGAGAGGCTCTGAGCCACCATTTTGTTATATTTAAGCTCGAATTCTGCCTCTTCGCTTGCCTGGAGCGCAAGCAGCGATTCCTGTTCGGCATGAAGCAGCTCCACATATCGGATCACCTCTTCAGAGCGGTAACCAATAAGGGCGCGTTTGGTTCTCATTTCTTCATCCTCCTAGGTCAAAATCTCAATTAGAACACAGTTCTCCATAGCGGCAAAATAGCTGCCCTGCGAGGGGAAAAGTGTCTGGCCGGAAGCAACCGGCATCCTTTGCCCGTCAATTTCCGCCACTTCACCGTAACCATAGGCAAGCAGCCATTGTACACGAACCATAGAAGCAGGGCGCTCATAGCGCGCACCCTTGGGAAGTGTGATCCGGTTCGTCTGGACACTGATGCTGCCATCACCACTGTATTGCGTATCCAGCCTTTTGCTGGCTGCAAGGGAGGTGTCAGCCGGCTTGATCCGGTCAACCAGCGGCTTGATATTGCCGGCCTGGCGTTTGTTCGTGACGAGAATGCCGCTTTCCCCTGCGATAATGACGGCATCCGGAATTCCATTGACGATGACAGGCGTTTCCAGTTCATTGATGATGTGGGTGTTGTCACAGCCGTCTCCGAGAATGCCATCCCCATAGACAGGCTGGTTGAGTAATGTGGAAATCGCTTCCCAATTGCCCATATCCTCCCAGTTCCCTTCGTATAAAAGGCCGCCTAACAGCGGCTCTTGTTCGACAATGGCGTAGTCAAAACTGGTTTTCGGAAGCAGATGATAGCTCTTCTTGAGTGCGTGGAAATCGGAAGGAAAACCTGCTTCGCGCAGTTTGCCGATCAAATAGCCAAGCTTGAATGCGAAAATACCGCAATTCCATAACGACCCTTGTTCAATCAGTTCAAGGGCGGTCGCAGTATCCGGCTTCTCGACAAACCGCTTTATGGCATAGGGCTGCTGCCTGCAATCTGTGGCAGGAACAATATAACCATATTTGCTGGATGGATAGGTTGGGGTTACACCCAGCAGTGCAATCCGGCTGTCTCCGCTTGCTACAGCAGCTTTCAGCTCAGACAGCCTCTTATAAAAGGTGGAATCCGCTTTACCGTCTACGGGCAGCACGATGATGACCTCATCGTCCGGTATATTCCATTCCGAATGCATGAAGGAGGCGGATAAAGCAATAGCCGGATATGTATCTCTTCGTTCAGGCTCAATAATGCAAGGAACGGAACTGCCGAGCTGCTCCTGAAGCAGCGATAGCTGGTTTTCAGAAGAGGCTATCACGGTATGCTCCAACAGGCCGGCTTCACCAAGCTCATGCAGTGTATTTTGCAGCATCGAAATCGCTTTGCCAGTCTGATTCTTCAGCAGTTTCAAGTATTGTTTGGAGCGGTCTTCATTGGAAAGGGGCCACAGACGCTTTCCGGCTCCCCCAGATAACAGAATAATCTTCATGCAAAATCCTCCTGGTTAGGCCACCTTAGAACGTGCAGTCCAGTTTATAGCAGTTGCTGCTGCGAAAGATGTCGAAACTGACCACAGCTCTAGTATAAAAATAAATTATTAAAAAAGTATAAGCTTACCTTGAATTTTACTATAGATGAGCCTCAGGAGTGTGTCAATATGTAGCAAAAGTTCCCACGTAAAACTATAGTCCCGCTTTTTTAATTCTATTGTACCATTGCTGCCTAGACAGAAACTGAACAAAAAAACAGCAGGCGTGTCACGTTGCGGACGGACACCAGCCTGCAGGGTCAGCACATACTTGTTCGGCTATTTTGGGAGCCTGGCTGGCCAGCGCATCAAAATAAGTGGCGAGCGAATGATTGGCCGGTATAGAGCCGGCTTGCTGCTCCAATTTGTATTCTCCTTTTACATGCAAATAAATGTAGGTTTTCTCTGTCTTCGGGGACCGGTACAGGAGCGGGGGAAGCTGGGGCACGATATCGTACTTATTGGCGACGCGTACAGATACCGGAATGTTCCGGTTGAACATCCGGACAAAGGAAGGGTCTCCGACGCGGGGCGAGGCGTACGTATAGACTTTGATTTTCCGCTCTCCGAAGCAGGCGTTTAAATCTGGTGCGGCGAGCGTGGCAAGAGCTCCGCCAAGGCTGTGTCCCGTAACGTACAGCGTGAGGGAGGAGGGGAGCTTGCTGACGAGCTCGACCAATTGTCCGCGGAGGGAGCGGTATATATCGGTGAAGCCCTGATGCGTCATGCCGCCGTTCTTTACATACCGGTAGTCTGTCTGACGGGCGATCAGATCCGAAACCCATTCAGTTGCAGTGCCTGTGCCGCGGAAAGCGACGACAGCGGCTTTATCCGAGGCAATGACAAAGCCGAACCATTCCTTTGAAGATTGATAAGAGGTGCCCTTCAGGCTGCCAACCAGATGATAGCCCTTGGGCATGATGAAGGTTCCGTCGCGGTTGTGGAACTGGGTGTATGTCTGTGCGCATACCGCAGCAAGGAACAGTGCTGTTCTCATATTGATTGTACTCTTGCCCATATCGTTGTCTCCTTGCATTCAGGTTGTCAGAAATGCTAATGCTATCCTATATATATGTGCATTTGTACCAGAGGGCGATGGGCAAACGCCTATTGGCGGGCTATTGCTGACAATTTGTTATGTATGCGCTACAATGAGGTAAACCATGGCAGAAGAGGAGTGACTGCATCAATGACTTTAAAGGTTGGACTCATAGGCACAGGATGGTTTTCGAAAATGCACGGCGAGCTGCTGGCCGCGGAGGAAGGCGTGGAAGTTGCGGCCATTTGCGGATCAAGCAAGGAGAAGGCCGATGAGCTTTCCCGGCAATTTGATGATGCCAGAGGCTACGGCAAGATTACCGACATGCTCGATTCCCGGAAGCTGGATGCCGTATACATATGTGTTCCTCCGTTTGCACACGGAGAAATCGAACATGCCCTGATTCAAAGGGGGATTCCGTTCCTTGTAGAAAAGCCGCTGGGCGTTGATATGGAAGCGCCGACATCGATCCTTAAAGGCGTGCAGGAAAAGCAGCTTATTACTTCGGTAGGCTATCACTTCAGATATATGGACAGCACGGCCAAAGCCCGTCAGCTGCTCAAGGACAAGGTGGTCGGGATGGCGCTTGGCCAATGGATGGGCGGCATGCCGGGCGTCTACTGGTGGAGAAAGCAGGAAGGCTCCGGCGGCCAGATTGTTGAACAGACGACGCATTTGTTTGATCTGCTGCGTTATTTGCTCGGCGAAGTGACCGAGGTATATGCCGCTTATGCGCAACGGGTC
This sequence comes from Paenibacillus pinihumi DSM 23905 = JCM 16419, assembly GCF_000422505.1. GTDB lineage: Bacteria > Bacillota > Bacilli > Paenibacillales > Paenibacillaceae > Paenibacillus_D > Paenibacillus_D pinihumi. The sequence goes on from NZ_KE383870.1 coordinate 126,589, forward strand.
ATGCATAACAAGCATGACAATGTTTCTGTTGCCGATGTCGGCACCGTGACACTGAAGCTGGCAAGCGGTGCGGTAGCCAACTTGTCCAATGCCTGCATGCTGAGCGGCGGAGGGCATACGGGCTTGAGCATCTTTACAGATGGCAACAATCTGGAGCTTACGCATGGCGGACTGGTCGAGACAGCTGGCGAGAACACCCATGAATATAAAAATGTCTCCAACCCCTATGCCAGTGAGACGCGCGCATTTTTACATGCGCTGCGGACAGGGGACACATCCGGCATTTTGTCCACGTACGAGGATGCCTGGAAGACACAGCAGGTAACCGTGGCAGCCAATGAATCGGCTCAAAGCGGCAAGCCGGTAAAAATCTTAGCTTTATCATAGTAAGCATACAAAAGCAGGGGCTTGTTCCAAGGTCGGCCGGACCATGGGACAAGCCCCTGTGTGTGTCAAGAATACCCTGGTTGTATGCATATGATTTTTCTATCTTCTGAGGCGCCCTGTAATGAGCGAGATCAGGAACAGAACCAGGAAGATATAGAATAACACTTTGGCAATCCCGGCTGCTGCGCTGACAATGCCCCCAAAACCAAAAATAGCGGCTACGATCGCAATAATAAAAAATATGGCTGCCCATTGAAGCATATTCATCACCTTTCCTCTCTGAAATTATTTCTAGCTCGTCCTGCTTGCTTTGAACATAACCAACAGGCAGCCGCTTTGAAACAAGAAAGGACGATTTGATTCACCGCCCGGGCGAGCGGGTAACGATATACACAGGGTAACAGGGAGAACAAGAAGCACGGAACGGGGGAAGCATATGCTGATCGAAATTAGTGTCCTTATTATTGCAATTGCGGTAGTCGTACTGGTTGTGTTTTTGGTTCAAACGTTGCGTCAGGCTCAGGCTTCGATACAGGCGGCTAACGAAACGCTGAGGGAAACCAAAGAACTGGTGCAACAATCCAAAGAGGATGTTCAGCAATTAATGAAGGGTGTTAATGAGCTCGTACACCAGGTGAACCATCAGGTGAGTGCGGTTGATCCGCTGATGTCTTCGGTCCGAAATGTCGGCGCGGCTGTTAATGAGGTAACAGAAGCAGCCAAAGAACTGTCTGCGACCTGGTCGGGCAGCTTGAAGCGACGGGCGGTGCTGAATGCGCAGAAGGGAAGTACTGTACCCCAATGGCTGGATTGGGTGGAGACCGGAATCCGAACCTATCAGGCAGCCAAAGGGCTTGTAGAGCAGGGCCGGCGCAGCAATTCTGTTACTGCCGAGCAGCCGTTTGCTTCTGCAGGCGGCAGGATAGATAATGAAAGATAAGCGGATTAAAGGCTTTTACGAGCTAAGAGATTCAAGGAGCTGAACAATGAAAATACTCGTCGTTGATGATAATCCAATGAATGTAACGGTCGTTAAAGAAATGCTCAAACGGGCGGGCTACAGGGATGTGCATTCAGCCGCTTCCGGGCAGGAGACATTTGAGCTTGTCGGGCTGGATGAGAACGGAGCCGAATATCCCGGACAGAAGCTCGGTGAGCCGGAATACGACCTGATCCTGCTCGATATGATGATGCCAGGAATTGACGGAATTGCCGTTTGCCGGTCCTTGCAGCATTCAGCCCGGATTAAGGACATCCCGATCATTATGGTAACGGCAATCGGAGACTCCAAGAAGCTGGCCGAAGCGCTTGATGCCGGGGCCAGCGATTATGTCACCAAGCCGATCAACAAGGTCGAGCTGCTTGCCAGAATTCGGGTCGCCCTTCGTCTGAAGGAGGAGAAGGACTGGCATAAGAAGCAGGACCGCAAGCTTAGGGAGGAGCTTCAGTTGGCCAGAGAGGTGCAGTCGGCGGTACTGCCCCAGCCGGTAGTGGAGGAGCATATCGAGATTGGCGCTATTTACCGTCCTTCCGAAGAATTGGCGGGAGATTTGTATGCCTGGCACCGCATTGACAACAGCCGTTACGGCGTGGCTGTAGTCGATGCAATGGGGCATGGGATCTCCTCGTCTCTGGTATGCATGTTCATTGCTTCCGTGCTCAAGGATGCCATGATCAAGCTGGTCGATCCCGTGCTGGTTATTCAGGAACTGAACCGCCGGGCGCTGCAGCTTCAATTTGCGGACCAGCTTATCCAGTATTATTATACGGCCCTATATATGGTTGTGGATGTAGATAGAGGCCAGATTGAATATGTGAATGCCGGTCATCCGCCGGGTCTGCTTCTTCGGGCTGAAGGAGGAACAGAGCAGCTCCAGGGAGGAAGCACAGCAATCGGGATGTTTGAACAGATCAAGGTGACCAAGCAAACAATGGGGATCGGGAAGCGGGACCGGGTTGTGCTCGTAACCGACGGGGTCATCGATGTCGTGAACGCACCGGACAATGAGAAGCTGGAAACGCTGTTTGAACAGCTTGCAGAGCCGGCAGAGGGAGAGGCCATAAGCAGATGGGAGGAGAGCTTTTTCCTGGATAACGTTCAGACCGGCCGGCCGGATGACCGTTGTCTTGTCTGGGTTCATATGAAGCAGTAATGAAAGCTGATCTATATTGCATCAACAAAGAGCCTGATCCGGTCTTCTCCATGTCCGGTCAGGCTCTTTCGTTGATATGCGTATAAGCGGTTCATCGTTTACGCGGAGCAAACGAGGAGGGAGCAGTTGCATCTGTCAACGTCTTGTTTGCGCTGCGTTTTTTTCGGGAGCGCGTTAGCGGAATATCGTCTTCCCCTGCCATGGGGTGTCCGATATGTGGATCAAGCGCCTTGGCTTGATTGCGGCGTTTTCGCAGGCTTCGGCTGTCTTCTGTAAGCCGGGAATGGTGGTATTTTCCCTTTAGGAGATCGCCTGTCCAGCCCTTGTACCAAAGCCACAAATAGATGCCGATAGTCATCGCCAGTGTAATGCAGATCACCACGGTAAAGCCCCAAGTCTCCTTGAGCCAGGGAAGACGCTGAAAGTTCATTCCCCACAAAGCGCCAATAATGCCGGCTGGTGTGAAAATAGCGGTGAAGATGGTCAGAGTCTTCATAATGTCCGTACCACGGAAATTGGACAGGGCATCATCCATGGAAATGAGGGTGTCAATTTGCAGACTGTAATGATTGAGCAGGCCGTCGATCCGGTCCATCTTGTAGCGCAGGCGATGGTAGCTGTCCGTCTCCTCGAACTGGTCCAGAAAGGCTTCCCTGGCTGCGCTTTGTGTCTCCACAACCGGGATAAAGAGCTGGCTCCAGTGCAAGAGGTCATACCGGCGTTCGAAGATGCTGTCCATCAGGTCTGTGCGGTTGCGGTTGCGCATTGTATTTTCAAGTTGATTCAGCTTGACCTCAAATTCATCCATTCCGCTGTGAAAGGTTTCCAGAATGAGTCCGAGCAAAATCATTAACGCCTCAGGAGCGCTGCCGCTCCGTTCGAGCTTCTCGCTCCAGGGCGAACTTTGCAGACGGATCGGAATTCTGAGATCATGATGAATGGATACCAGCCTTTCCCGGCTCACCCAGAAATGCAGGGGCTGAATATCGCTCTCATCCTCTGATATTTGTATCATCAATGTTCCATGGAGAACGGAGGAGCCGTCTGCCAGCTCACTGACACCAACATGGTTATTGGCGCGCTCCTCGCATTCGTCTAGCCAATTTGCGCAATCCGGGAGCGTCTTTTTTAATTTTGCATATGAATGTTCGGCGGAATGAAAGGCATGCAGCCATTCCCAGCCGGCGTTAAAGCGAAATATGCGGTGTGCCATCCTAGTTTGACCTCCCGGGTCGGTTGTTCGGTTGTCCAACTTCCGAAATATAGGTTCATCATACCCTATTGGGGAATCGATTGTAAAACAAGCAGTGAAAATTTCTGTATAAGTGGAGCAAAAGAAAGGGAAACAGGGAGAAGCTTTCCCGCGGCGGTCCTGCTTGAAAGTCATTCTTTCAATAAAATTAAGAAAAAAAAGCAGCATTTCACGAAAGCGAAAGCCAAGGAACCGTTACGCCAGGGCGCCACAGCGCCGGGCGGCCAAGCAGCTTTTGCACGCTGCCTAGTAGAATCCGTCCTTGCCTTCTTCCGTCAAATACTGCTTTAGTTTATCCATGGCACGCTTCTGAATACGGGAGATGCTCATCTGGGATACGCCGAGCTGATCTGCGATCGAACGCTGCGGCAGTCCTTCCTCAAATACGAGCAGCAGCACCTTCTGCTCCTCCGGCTTCAGGCAGGACATGGCGGCGACCAGATCCAGCTTTTTATCTACAGAATCATAATCATTCGCCTGTGAGCCAATCAGCTCTCCCAAGGTCGTGTTGCTCTCTTCCTCGGAGATCGGGGTGTCCAGAGATACATAGTGGTACAAGTCTCTCCCGGCCAATATTTCCAATGTTTCCTCATAGCTCAACTCCAGAAATGCGGCGATTTCCTCTACATTGGGCGAACGTTCCAGCTTCACTGTCAGCTCATCAATTGCCTGCTGGAGCATAATTCCCTTCTCTTTAACACGACGGGGAACCTGTATATACCATGATTTGTCCCGCAAATAGTTTTTCATATGACCGATAATACTTTTCATGGCATAGGGCTCGAATTGCATGCCGACAGAGGCGTCGAACTGCTCAAACAACCGCAACAGCGCCATCTGGCCGACCTGATACAGATCCTCATACAAATCCGGCCGGTTGCGCGATATTTTGCCGGCTGCCATCCGAACCATCGGTTCATAATGCTCAATCAGCAGAGTTGCCGCTTCATTGTTCGGGTTGCTCTGATATTCCAGAATGAGCGTTACCGGACAAAGCGGTGTCGAATTTGCAGGCCTGCTGCTCATGCCAACTCTTCACTCCTGACAAGGCGCTTGGTTAATGTGACCTGGGTGCCGGCACTGGTTAGCACCTCCACATGATCCATTAAAGCCTGCATCAAGTATAGACCAAGTCCGCCTGAATGAATTTCGCCGATCGTTTTGCCATGCAGCGGGGAAGTTTGCGGGGCTTCCGATACTGCACGACTGCTATGTCCATTATCTTTGACAATTATGGAAAGGGAATCGAGCTGTTTTATAAATTTGATTTCCACGTTCTGCTGTTCCAAGACGGCCGGTACCTCCTGCTCATAAGCATGCAGGATGGCATTGTTGCAGGCCTCGGAGACGGCAACCTTCATATCTTCTATCGCCTCATAGGAAAACCCCATCTTTGCTGCAATTCCATATAATGTAACCCGGACCAGATCAACATATTCTGCGGTAGCCGGAACCTGGAGGGTTACCACTTCCTCGATTGCTTTCATCTCTTTTTCTTCGATCCCTTCTTAGATATTAAAGCTGCTGCCGGCCAAGAGCAGGCAAGCCTCTTCCTGTGAACCTGGCCTTTCATGCCGGCTGCTGCCGGACGGCCCCCATTTACGCCTGCTGGGTCAGAAACGGTGTGATGCCTGTCATGTCAAAAAGTTTGCGGATGGATGGAGGAATGGCCTCAACCGTAAATGCGGCATTATTCGCATGGCGGGCTTTGAGTACCGAGACGAGAATGCCGATTCCCGTACTGTCGATATATTTCAAATCCTGCAGATTAAGTGCCAGCTCGCGGTCGGTCAGCTCGATTAAAGGAGCCATTGCAGCCCGCATTTGTCCGGCTACCTCCAAGTCAAATTCACCGCTTACATAAACCGTGCATCGTCCTTCTGTTGTTTCCGTGCGTAAATGAAATTTATCCTGTTGCTTCATGTATCCCTCTCCTGACTAAAAAGATGCTATGCTGGCTGTATTTTTGCAGCAAAGCCTTGAATCTTTGTGAATCAGCCTGTATGTCTTCTTACCCTTCCTGGTTCTAGATGAAACAGCCTGATTCCTCTACCGTTTTGGTTGAAGCAAATTATTTTAGGGTATATCTAAGTTAACGTCATTACAAATCCCTCGAGGAGGTTATGATCATGAGCAAAAAAATAGCTCTATTCGCCAATCAGGAGCAAGCTATTCAGACAATTGACACGTTGCAGCAGAATGGATTTGCCCCGGCTGAGATTACGGTGCTTGCCAAGGATAAGGAGCATTCCCGCAGGATTGAATCGGAGACGAGCGTGCATGCGGATGAACTGATTGATCTCGCGCAGGTTGTACAGGATGAGACACAAAATACAGGCCCGTTCGTTGTTGGCACAATGGGCGTGACGCCAGGGGGCTCCAGCACGATGCCGGGCGGGTATCCGGTAGTTGGCGCAGGCGGCTTCGTCAATATGGAATTTTCCTCTGCTTTTGAAACAGCGCTTGAGGGCTTCGAGCTGAATGACAGCCAGCGGGAGGCATGCGGCAAGGCCATACAGGCCGGTTCAATTGCCGTTATCGTTGAGACGGATGAGAGCAAGAGTGATTCGGGAAGCGGCATCAGCCGTCTGGATAAGGCGGAGGCTTCCTTCCGCAGCAATGGAGCTGAACAAATTTTGTAGCAGAGAGCAAAGGCTGCTTTTAGGCAGTGGATTAAATTTTAATCAGTTGAATTATTGAGCCTGTTAAATAAACGGCTGCCACAGACGGTAATGTCTGCGGCAGCCGTTTATGTCTGCATGGAGGATCGGAATGAAGCTTGCCCGGGTCAGTTATGGATTTGCACAATGGAAGGGCGGTCCAGCTTGACGATATCGGCCACCGGATGGTGCTCGGAGCGGATGGCAAAGAGCAGCAGATTGGCGGCAATCATGCTATAGACTGAACCATTGCCCCCATAACCGAGGCAGTAGAATACACCGGGCCATCCAGGGTCCGTGCCAATGAACGGCAGATTGTCTCGGGATATGCCAAACGTAGCGCTCCAGGAATACTCGAGCGGGGCATCGAGCATCGGGAATAGCTGCTGAAGCTGCTCATGCAGTCTGTGAATCCGTTTGTTGCGAAGCGGCTCGCTCTTTACCGGAATCCGGTTATTCTCATCCAGGCCGCCGATTACGACCCTGCCGTCAGGAGTGGTCCGCAAATAAAAGTAAGGGTCCGCAGTGTCCCAGATAAGACAGTTGCCCGGCCAGGCGGACAAATTGCGCTGAGGGGCGGTAACTGCTGCGAAGGAACGGTTAAGCTGTGCCTTAATCAGCTTGCCCCGCAGCTCTTCCGGCTCATAGCCGATAGCATAAACCACATGGTCAGCATCGATAACGGCGCCGTCCGCTGTTTCCAGCCGGTGCAGCCCGCCTCTGCTTTTGTGAGTGACAGCCTCCGTATGCTCATGAACTTCCATTCCCTGGCGCACAGCTTGCTCGACAAGCGTCTGGACGAATAAATACGGGTTGACCTCGGCATCGCCGCGAGTCATGATGGCGCCAGGCTTACGGAAAGGAAAGCGCAGATAGAGATCGTCGGCAGACAAGTATTCCGTGTCAAATCCGTACAGCCGGAGCGTGCGATATTCTTTCTTCAACTTCGGCAGATGCTGTTCCGTATCCGCATAGAGCAGGCTGCTGCGCCGGTACAGAGCTGTATTGCGGGGAAGCTCGGACGCAATCTGGTACAGCTGATTTACAGCGCTGCGGCATGCCTTGTAGAAACGGACAGCCTGATGCTCTCCGATTTGGTCGATCAGCTCATGCAGCATAATATCGTTGGAATATTGCAACAGTCCGGTATTTGCGCTTGTGCTGCCCCCGGCAATCTCTCCACGCTCAATCAGACAGGCGGATATTCCATGTCTGGACAGCATGTAGCCGATAATCGCGCCTGACATGCCCCCGCCAATAATCGCGACCTGCTTGCGCACGTTTTTCCTTAAAGGGGGATAATGATGTAATTTCGGTCCTGTTGTCGGCCAATACAAATTCCCTGCATGCAGATCCATTCGCCTCACTCCTGCCTTCATTATGCTTTGAGTATGAACGGTTTATAGGCTATACATACGGCCGAAAGCAAAAATAAATACCGGAGCCAGGCAGCTCCGGTATTTAAGTCATTTATATGATAGTTATTCTTCCTGAATCGGATCAGATATCCAGCCGAGCTTTTTCAGCTCCGTGTTGGTTGGGATTTCCTCCATATCATGACCAAGGCGCTTCAAGTCCTCCGCATTCTGAACCATGGAGCCGTTGCATGCCTCATTCAGGGGCCGGTGTGCTGCTCCGGCTTGCCCGCTGCTGTGTTCCTGTGCTGATGGTGGGAAAGGCTTCTCCATTCAAGACACCTCCTTGGCTGGAGCCTGGCGGGAATTATTCAATTCCACATCAGGCGAATATGGCGGGGCCGATTAACTTTGGCATTATTTAAGTCTGGCTTTTCGCTTTGTCCAGCATCTCCTGTGTGCTGTCTTCAAGCTTGTCTACCGCATCCTTGCCGTGTTCTGCTGCGGCATCTGCAGCTTCGCGGGCTTTATCGGCAGCCTTGGATACTGTATCTGAAGCGGTCTCTGCCGCCTCCGCAGCGCGCTGACGCATATTATCCTGGAGATGCTGCACTTTTTCTTTTATATTTGCAGCCTGCTGGCCCACAGTGTGTACGCAATCACTGGCTGTCTCGGAGATTGCACCGGCGGCAGTTTTTACTGCTTCTCCAGCCTCTCCGCATTTGTTCTTCAGGTCCTGTCTCAGCTCGCGTCCGGATTTGGGAGCGAGCAGCAGCGCTGCAGCCGCACCGATAATTCCACCGATAATCGCGCCCTTAATGCAGCTGCTGCTGCCTGTGTTTGCATGTTGCACATCTTTACTCATCATGCTCATCTCCTTCAATTGTGGTCGTCAACGCCTTGTTTTTCTTTAACCATGGCCGTCAGGTTTGAATCAAGATGCTTTTTTCGGAAGGGGCCGAATACATATGAGGAAGAGGTTTTGAAAAGCTCAAAAAAGCTCAAAAATGCACAGCCTTATATGCTTGGTTCCAAACATCAACGGGCAAGAGGTGATGAATATGGGAGCTGGATTGCACAGTGAAGGGACACCGCTGGCTCAGGCGAGCAGAGGAAAGTGGACAGAGACGATTCATATTGGGCATGCTGCCGTTGTGGATGCGGGAGGGCGGCTGCTGGCATGGGCTGGCGATCCCGGACGAATTGTATTCTCCCGGTCTGCGCTGAATCCGGTCATTGCGGTGCAAGCCGTTCTGGCCGGTATACTTGGCGATTGGGGAACGGACGAGACAGCACTGGCCATTATGACGGGCAGCAATGAAGGGACGGTCAGGCAAGTTGAGCTGCTGGAGGTTATGCTGGACAAATTCGGCATCAGGGAAAAAGATCTCTGTCTGCCGTCCGTCTATCCGCAGGATGAGGACAGGCGGATTGCGCTGCTTCAGAGCGGGCAGCCGCCGAAGCAGGTTTATCATCCCGCGGCAGCACGGCATATTGCAGTGCTTGCCCTCAGTCAATGCTCAGGCTGGCCGCTCGAAGGCTATACCCGGCTGGAGCATCCCGCGCAGCAGCTTATTTTACAGCGGACCGCGGAATTCGCCGGAATGGGCGAGAGTGCGCTCGGGCAGGCACAGGATAGCTGCGGCTTCCCGGCGCTGGCGCTGCCCATGTGGCGGCTGGCGCTTGCCTATGCGCGCCTGGGAGCTCCGCCCGGCGATTGGGCGGACGCCGCATTGCAGACGGCGGCGCGGCGCACCGGCGCCGCCATGAACCGCCACCCGGACCTTGTTGAGGGTCCGGGGCGGCTCGCGCCAGCGCTGCTTGGCGATGCCAATGCCATCGCCAAGAGCGGAGAGCAGGGCGTCTTTGTCTTCGCCCTGCGGCGGCAGCGCCTGGGGGTGGCCGTCAGCATCGCGGACGGCTCGGAGGCGGCGCTGCCTGTGACTGTGGCGGCGATTCTCGAATCGCTCGCCGCCACGGGCCCATCCGGCCCGCAGTATGCGGACGGCCCCCGGAGGCTGGCCGCAGCAGTGAAGGCGCGCTTCGCGGCTGAGGTGCTTGACGACAACGGGGTGGAGGTCGGCTGTATGGAGCCGCTGGTACAGCTGTGCTTCGGGGAGCGGTATCCCCGATCCCGGTTTTAGTATTGGAAGTAGTAGACTGCTGAATTCAAAAGGGTCATGCTTGCTGCGGTAACGAACCGGAGCAAGCATGACCCTTATTCGCCTGTTGGCCGCTTTTTTGCTCATATCCATTAGCCTGCATGAAGTACGTGCGGGTTTTATTCCTGATACTATTAAGTTAGTAAGCAACAGGATCATGCTCCGCAGAGAAGGGCTGGAAAGCGAACCGTATTGAACAAGCTAGGACTTCGCATGCCTTATCGCTTCTCTGTAAGAGGTTGGAGACTGGCCAAAGAAGCGCCGGAATTGCTTGGAAAAGTATAGCGGATCGTAGAAGCCTACAGAGGAGGCGATCTGCTCGATCGTCAATTCGAGCCGTTCGCGCAGCAGAAGCCGGGCTTTGTCTACCCGCAGCTTGAGCAGGAAGGTCATCGGGGACAGGCCGGTGCGCTGTTTGAACAGGCGCGACAAGTATGCCCGGTTATACCCGAGCGTCTCCGCCATGGCTTCGATGGATACAGCTTCCGTATATTGGGAAGATAAATAACGAATGACCTGTTGGACAAGCTGTTCGCCATCATTGCCGGGACGGACGATATCGGGAGTTCCTGTCTCGGCAGCTTCCGCCAGCGCCCCCATTAGCAGCATGAGATAGCCTCCTGCCTGAAGATGGGCAGCCTGCCCCTGATCCCGGAAGACGCGCTGAATCTGCTGCAGCAGCACGGCTGTCCGGCGGCTCTGATGTGGTCCGGTCAGCGGCTGCTGCTCACTGAAGCCGGCCGCCTTCACAAGAGCCGGAGCCTCGGGTCCGGTAAAGGCTACCCAGCGGTAATGCCAGGGCTCCAGCTCATCTGCCTCGTAACTGACAAGCTGGCTGGGCTGGATCAGGAAGGACTGCCCGGGTTGAATCGGGAAGCTTTGTTGCAGGGAAGTGTATGTCCCTTTGCCGGAGATGACATGATGGAGCAGATAAAAATCATAGACTCGCGGCCCGAGACGGTGCAGCGGCCTGGTCTGGCTCTCGCCGGCGAACAGCACATGCAGACTGCCCCGCTCAAAGGCTGAGGAGTTGGAGACGACAGTATAGGTCGTGTTGCTCATTTTGACAAATCTCCTTTTATCTAAAATATGGCCCGTAATATAAAGTTGAGCTTCAGAAAGCCTGGAAACAGATGGATTCGTCGTTTTATCCGCTATGAATCCTTACTCCTAGTTATATCAGGAAACATGTATAAAGTCACATTTGTCCATATAAACACCACATCGCGCCATTTCAATTCCCCGCATGAATCGACTATACTAAGGGTAATCAGATTTCCTGTTGTATCAGCATCCACAGCTTCCTGAGAGGGGCAGTGATGTCCCGCAGGGAATTACAGATTTGATTTCAAAAAACTGACAGAAAGCGGTGTACCTGCACATGGCAAATCATAAAGAGCTTACGCAACGATTTTTGGAGATTTATGGCGGCACCGAGCAAGGACTGCATATTTTCCACGCTCCAGGCCGCGTTAACCTGATTGGCGAGCATACAGATTACAACGGCGGATATGTGTTCCCGGCAGCTTTGACTTTCGGTACGACGCTGCTCATCAGAGAGCGCGAGGACAACCAGCTTGGTCTGGCTTCCACAAATTTTGAACTGCGCGGTTCCTTTGAGCTTGAATCGATCGTTTATAACGAAGCAGATGACTGGATGAACTATCCGAAGGGCATTGCGAGCGAACTGCAATCCAGAGGCTATGCAATTCCTGCCGGTTTTGACCTGCTGTACCATGGCGAAATTCCGAATGGCTCAGGCTTGTCCTCTTCCGCTTCCATCGAGGTAGTAACGGCTTATGCGCTGCTGGCATTGAGCGGCCACCCGACGGACACCGTTGAGATTGCCCTGCTTTCTCAAAAATCCGAAAATGAATTTAATGGTGTCAAATGCGGAATCATGGATCAATTCGCAGTTGCCAACGGCAAGAAGGACCATGCCATCATGCTGATGTGCGATACGCTGGAATACAAGCTGGTTCCGTTCAACAGCGGCGCTTACAAACTTGTTATCGGCAATACCAACAAACGCAGAGGCCTGGTAGATTCCAAGTACAACGAACGCCGCAGCCAATGTGAGGAAGCGGTGCAAATTTTGCGCCAGGCATTCCCGGAGCTGGAGCTGCTCGGGCAAATTACACTGGAGCAGTACAATGCCAATGAGCATCTGATCGCAGATCCGGTCATCCGCAATCGCGCGCGCCACGTTGTGGAAGAGATTGACCGCGTAATCCGCTCTGTAGAAGCGCTCAAGCAGGATGACCTGGATCAATTCGGCAGCCTGATGAATGCTTCCCATGATTCCCTGCGCGACCTGTATGAAGTAACAGGGGCGGAACTGGATGCACTGGTTGAAGCAGCCCGCCAGGTGCCGGGTGTACTTGGTTCCAGAATGACAGGAGCCGGCTTCGGAGGTTGTACGGTATCTCTCGTACACGAGGATAGTGTAGACCGTTTCATTCAAGAAGTTGGCGAGAAATATAAAGCAGCAGTCGATTTGCAAGCTGACTTCTACGTTTGCGACATCGGCAACGGTGTAGAGCAGCTTAAATAAGCTTCGCATAGATGAACAGCTTCTATTTCTACGCGAAACGGTGCAGTGCCTGTTGGAGTACGTCACAGCCGTTTACGCTGGAAATATAAGAATTCATCAGCTTCGCATAGATGAACAGCTTCTATTTCTACGCGAAACGCCGCAGTGCCTGTTGAAGTACGGCACAGCCGTTTACGCTGGAATAATAATTCAATTATCGGGGAGGAATTTGTCATGGCAGTATTGGTAACTGGAGGAGCGGGCTACATCGGGTCGCATACGGTGGCGGCGCTGTTGGAGCGCGGAGAATCGATCGTTGTACTGGATAACCTGCAGCAAGGACATAAGGAAGCTTTGCTCGGGGGCAAGCTCTATGTAGGTGATCTGCGCGACGCTGATGTACTGGACAAAGTGTTCACGGAAAATCAGATTGATGCAGTCATTCACTTTGCAGCCAATTCATTGGTTGGCGAGAGTATGAAGATTCCTGGAAAATACTATCACAACAATGTATATGGAACCCTTTGCCTGCTGGAAAAAATGCAGGAGCATGGTGTAGGCAAAATTGTATTCTCCTCTACGGCTGCCACTTACGGCGAGCCTGAGAATGTGCCGATCGACGAGAATGACCGGACGCTTCCGACCAACGCATATGGCGAAACGAAGCTGGCTATGGAGAAGATGATGAAATGGTTTGATACAGCCCACGGCATTAAATGGATCTCGCTGCGCTATTTCAATGCAGCCGGTGCTCATGCCAGCGGAAAAATCGGAGAGGCACACAACCCGGAAACACACCTGGTTCCGATCGTGCTGGAAGCAGCTCTTGGCAAGCGTCCGCACATCTCTGTCTTCGGAGATGACTATGCTACACCGGACGGAACTTGTATCCGCGACTACATCCATGTCAGTGATCTGGCGGATGCGCATGTCCTGGCAGTCGACAAGCTGCGCAGCGGCGGGGAGAGTGCAGTCTACAATTTGGGGAACGGCCAAGGCTTCTCCGTTAACGAGGTCATTGAGATTGCCCGTCAGGTAACTGGACGCGAAATCAAAGCAGTTGTTGAACCACGCCGCGCAGGAGACCCTGCTACACTGGTTGCTTCCTCTCAGCGCGCCCGCACCGAGCTCGGCTGGAATCCGGTACGCAACAAACTGGAAGATATTATCGCCAGCGCTTGGAGCTGGCATGTGAACAACCCGGACGGTTACAAAAAATAAGGATTCAAATTTCATGCAAGCCTGCCGATTTGAGGCAGGCTTGCATGAATGCATTTACAAGCATGTGCAACGATAGAGAGGAGCAGTCATCATGAACCATGACGTAACAGAATTTGCGGAAGTATCCGCAGCGCAGGCGCTGGAGCAGATCGAGCAGCTTGTGCGCTTCGCACTGAAGCAGCAGCTCATCGCACCGCTGGACGAATCTTTTGCCCGAAATGCGCTGTTGGACTTGTTCCGGTTTGCCGAGCCAGTTGAGGGCCAAATGACAGGTCCGGCTCCTGAGCAGCCGCTTGAAGCACTGGAGGTGCTTCTTACGTATGGAGCACAAATCGGCCTTATCCCGGATAATACAACAACCTGGCGCGATCTGCTGGATGCGCGGATTATGGGCCTTCTTATGCCTCGTCCATCCGAGACAGCAGAACGTTTCCGGCAGTTGAGCGAGCGAGAAGGAATTATCAGGGCAACAGATGATTTCTACAGCCTGAATGTCAATTCCAACTATATCCGTATGGACCGTATTGCGAAAAACCAGCAATGGGTGCATCAGTCGGATTTCGGAGACTTGGAAATTACGATTAACCTGTCCAAGCCGGAAAAGGACCCGAAGGAAATTGCTTTGCTTAAAACGATGCCGCAGGCTCACTATCCAAAATGCTTGCTGTGCCAGGAGAATGTAGGCTATGCCGGCAGAGCGAACCACCCCGCACGGCAAAATTTGCGGGTAATTCCGCTTTCGCTCCAGGAAAAAGCATGGTTCTTCCAGTATTCACCGTATGTTTATTATAACGAGCACAGCATCGTATTTTGCGGGGAGCATATTCCGATGAAGATTTCGGGCAAAACGTTTGCCCGCCTGCTGGACTTCATCGACCAGTTCCCGCATTACTTCATCGGCTCCAATGCTGACCTGCCGATTGTCGGCGGCTCTATCCTGAACCATGATCACTTCCAGGCCGGACGGCATACGTTTGCGATGCAGAAGGCAGTAATTGAGCAGACATACCGTCATCCTCAGCTTCCTGGTGTGAAGTTCAGCACGGTCAAATGGCCGATGTCGGTCGTGCGTCTTCAGGGCACAGATAAGCAGGAAGTGTTGAAGGCGGCTGAATTCATTATGGACGCCTGGAACGGATACAGTGATTCTGAGGCGGATGTCGCAGCCTGGACGGAACAGGAGAATGGCGAGCGCACACCTCATAACACGGTAACTCCGATTGCCCGGCTTTTGGAGGGCGGCGGCTTCGAAATGGATCTCGTGCTTCGCAACAATCGTACAAGTGAGGAGCATCCGGACGGTATTTTCCATCCGCATAAGCATCTTCACCATATTAAGAAGGAAAATATCGGTCTCATTGAAGTTATGGGACTGGCTGTTCTGCCTGGCCGCCTTAAGACGGAGCTGGAGCAGATTAGCGCTTATCTGACCGGGGAAACTGCGTTTAATGACAGCCTTCAGGATACTGCCCATCCGCTGCATTCACATGCAAGCTGGATCGGCACGCTGATTGAGAAGTATGGCACCTCCTTGTCTGCAGCCGAAGCAGAGAAGGCTCTGCAGGCTGAGGTTGGTGACAAGTTCATGGAAGTTCTTCAGGATGCCGGTATTTACAAGCGTAATGCTGAAGGTCAAGAATCCTTCCGCCGCTTCATGCTGAAGAGCGGTTTGACGGATAATTAAAATTTTTTAACCTTTCTCTCAATATCTGGATAAAGCTTTGAAAAGCCTGTTTTTACAAGTAAAGATTTACTTGGAAATACCCCTAAGCCCCCGTTGCATAATGCATCAGGGAAATTAGGGGTATTTTCTTTTACCAAAAAGAAGGAATTAATAGGTAAATATCGAAATAACTTAGTATATTAATATTTTATTCCAAGATGAATAGCAGGAGGAAAAGGAATGAATGCGGCTATTATGCCTCTCAATGATTTCATGAATTTGGAAACGGAGGAACAGGTAGAAAGTCTGAAGCGTTGGAAGATGAATTACAAACTGAAGGATATTCGCGATGCATGGGGCTTCAAGCATTCGGCCCAATACTACATGCTATTAAAAAAACTGCGCATTTATGAGAGGGTGGTCAACAAATCGGACAAGTTTTTCCCTGATCAATTGTCAGCAGGGAGGGATGATGCGTACCGTACGCTGGGCTATGGTCAGGGGCATCATTCAGCATATGAGCCAAAGGGGGATTATTTTGACTATCAGCTCAATCTAACCTTGAGTGGTCCGGATGTGGCTGACAGACTGGAGAGAATTGCGCATTTTCTCAAAGGGGAGAACAAGCAGGTTCACATTCGCCTTGCCTGTTCTGTAGCTGTCGAAGAAGCGTCCGAGCAAGAGCAGCAATAATCAGTAAAAGTCTAAATTTATGGCGTGTCTTGGAAGCCGGTAATTGGGCCTGCACACATAAGTCGGTTGATTCTAAAATACGGTTGATGTCATTGCAAGATGACATCAACCGTATTTCTTCTAGGCGTGATTGCGCAGTTTGCCAAGCTCAGAGACTAGCGCCTCTACCTCGCTAATGCTAAAATTAGTTTTATCAGCTACAATGTCGTACAGTTCCTTAATATCCTCGTACTGGCTTACATTGAAGTGTGAGGCCTGCATGGCTGCCGCAGTAGCCATTTTAAGTTTAGTCTTGATCGCTTCTATCATAAATTCCACGTTTTCCTGTGTCGCTTCGTTCAGATTGCTCACGTATTCGTCATCCTTTCGATCGTTCGTATTCCTGCTTCATGACGACATTTTAACATGATTGCCGCTCCTGCGCCATGAATTCCCCCCTGATTGCTGGATTTGGCGTTTTTCAGGTACAATAGAACAACAAGAATGATGAAACGGCAAGGCAGGGAAAGGGGCTGGTGGGTTGAAATCCGTGCGGATCAGTACCGGCAATGATAGAGAGCGGGGCCATCAGCGCAGGCTCTCAGCTCTGAAGTCAGAGCCACATGCGGTACGGAAAAGGATGAATGATGAGGAACTCTTGGAGTTTTTGACGGAAGTTGCGGGACGCCATCCGAATCGTGATGAGCTGCTGTTCGTCTGTATCGGAACCGACTGCTCAACGGGTGACGCATTCGGACCGCTGATCGGTTCGATGCTGGAGGATCAAGGCTGGCCGCATGTCATTGGCACCATGCAGAGTCCATGCGATGCAAACCGGCTGGCTTTCCTTGAGAATGAGATGCTGCCGGGCAAGATTGTGATTGCAATTGATGCTTGCCTCGGCAAGCCGTTGTCCGTCGGAGGTTACCTGGCTGCGGGCGGTCCGATCCGTCCGGCGCAGGCTGTAGGTGCAATTTGGCCGCAAGTGGGTAACTATAGTATAGCAGGCGTAGTAAATATGATTGGACCGAAGCCTTATATGACACTGCAGACAACCTCGCTCCATACCGTCATGCAAATGGCCGCCAAAGTAGCTGAACAAATAGGCAAGGCATGGGGTGTCAGGGATAATTAAATGTAAAGCGGGTGAATCATTAATGAGGAAGACTACTTTAACCGATCAATATATTATACTGAAAAATGGTTTCAGACTTGCTTACTATGACAGCGGTCAGGCAGCGGACAATCAGTCAACCGTCATTTTGCTGCATGGCTATTGCGGCAGTTCAGCCTATTGGACGGACATCCTGCCGCATTTAAAGGAGCATGCGCGTGTGATCATACCGGATTTGCGCGGACATGGCGTATCAGAAGCGCAGAACGGCCAGGTATATGAGATGGACAATTTTGCCGGCGATATTCTGGAACTTCTGGATGCACTGGAGCTGAAGAAGACTGCACTGGTAGGCCATTCGTTAGGCGGCTATATTACGCTTGCCGCCGCGGGCCGTTATCCTGAGCGCATCAGCGGATTTGCACTTATTCATTCGACAGCGCTGCCGGACAGCGAAGAAGCGAGACAGAACCGGGAAAAAGCTGTTCAGGCGATCAAGCAGGACGGCATCACCGTATTTGTCGACGGGCTTGTGCCGAAGCTGTTTGCGCCAAAGCATTTGGAATCAGAGCCGGAACAGGTACAGTTCGCCAGAGAGATCGGTTATGGAACGTCAGCACAGGGGGCTGCAGCCACAGCACTCGGTATGAAAGCGCGGCCAGATCGCACAAATGTGATACACCAGGCCGCGGTGCCTGTCCTGCTGGTGGCAGGGGCCGAGGATCTGGTCGTACGCCCGGAGAACACCTTCCAGGGTGCAGAGGGCAATGAAGCCGTACAGACACATCTGCTGGAAGGCGCCGGCCATATGGGCATGCTGGAGGCGGCAAGCGGACTTGCAGAAGTGCTGCACAAGTTTATCGCGTTACTATAGGAAGGTGTGAATGGCCTTATGTTTCAAAGGGATTATCTGATGCGGATGATTCACCAGATGAGCGAAGCGGTGGGCCAGATTATGGGATTGCGGCAGCAGAGGGAGAACAAGGAGGCGCTCTTATTAGTTGATGAGCTGCTGGACAGGAATTTCCGGATGAACTCCAGGCTGCTGCAGTCGTTGTCCGGAGAGGATATCGTGCGGCTAATGACCCGCAGTGGTGCCACGGATTATTCCGGTCTCCAGTCGATTGCTGTCTTGCTGCGGGAGAAGGCGGCAATTCACGAGGAAGAAGGGGATGGCGCGCTTGCGTTCGGCTTGCGCGTCAAGGCGCTTCATCTCCAGCTTCGTTCCGTGCTGGATGGCTCAGGCACGATTGTTGCCGACCCGGAGCAGGAGGCGCGCGCGCTGGAACAGCAGGTTATCCCTTATGAGCTTCCGGAATCGCTCAAGCGTCTATTGCTGAGCTGGTATGAAGCTGGCGGACGTCTTGCTGATGCGGAAAATATTTTGCATGAGCTGCTTGAGGACGGAGAGCTGGAGTTTGAGGAAGCTGAGCACTTTTATGTCCGGATGAAGCAGTTGGGTAATGAACGGCTGCAAGCAGGCGGTCTTTCTATAGAAGAAGTTATGGAAGCATCTGAGCTATTGCAGTCGCAATGGAATAAACAAGGAGTGTAGAGTTTAGGGATGGATAATTGGCAGCAGCAGGTACATCAGTGGTTTGAGAAGCAGAGCCTTCACCAGGCGACGCTCAGTCAGCTTAGACGCAAGGATGCGGGCTTCCCGCTGCGGACGCTTATCCGTCCGGTAAGCTTGAAGGGAGTACTCCATTATCAATTTGAATATCATGAGCAGAACAGGGTCACTCATGATAATCTGCTTCCTGAAGAAGCGGCGGCCCGCACGGCAGAACTGCTTACGCAATGCTACCGGCAGGGATTGTTCAAAAACGACGGCGCTGATGTCCAGTTGCTGCTCAGCAAGAAGGGCAAGGCATCTTTGCTGAGCAAGCCCGGTACCAGCGGGGAAAGGCCAGCTCCGCTGGAGCACAACCGCAAGAAACGCTATGTGCTGGAGGAAGGAACTCCGGTACCATTTTTAATTGAGCTTGGAATTATGACCAAAGAGGGCAAGGTTCACGCCAAAAAACAGGACAAGTTCAGGCAGATCAACCGCTTCCTGGAGATTGCCTCGGACATGCTGCCCCACCTGCCGAAGGGCAGGGAGCTGACGATCGTAGATTTTGGTTGCGGTAAATCCTATTTGACTTTTGCCTTGTATCATCTTCTCGTGCATATTCACAATCTGGATATCCGTATTGTAGGCCTTGACCTGAAGACAGATGTCATCGCCTTCTGCAGGGGGCTTGCCGAGCGGCTTGGCTATGACCGTCTGGAGTTCAAGCAAGGGGACATTGCGGAATATGAGGGCGTAGCTGCGGTGGATATGGTTGTCACCCTGCATGCCTGCGATACGGCAACAGATGCAGCACTGATCAAGGCGGTGCGCTGGGATGCATCCGTTATTTTGTCTGTTCCGTGCTGCCAGCATGAGCTGTTCGGGCAGATTCAGAGTGATGCGATGGCGCCGCTGTTGTCGCACGGGCTGCTCAAGGAGCGCTTCGCTGCCTTGGCTACAGATGCGCTTAGATCGCAATTGCTTGAGACGATCGGTTATAAAACGCAGGTCCTGGAATTTATCGATCCGGAGCATACGCCTAAAAATCTGATGATTCGTGCGTTTAAGGCGCCCAAAACAGACGCTGCACAGAAGTGGAGTGAATATTTAGCGTTTCGTGACAGTATCCAGGCATCCCCATATATGGAGAAACATCTGAAAGACCTGTTGCCTAAAAGTTAAAACAGAAAGGTCCCAAAGCCATATTTCTGAAAAAAACAGCCGATTCCAAGCTATATTCCCTGTCCTTCAAAATTCTAATATGTTAGAATAAGCTACAAGTAAGAGCTTGAAAAACGGAAGTTTTGAACCGTCTTTGCATGGCAGGCGGTTTTAGTCCCAGAGGAATTAAGATTATATGTTGAATGGGTGAATCGTGTGGGACTCGGAGTATGGTCGGAATTAATCTTTTTTTTAATTCTTCTTTTCATGTTTGCCATCATATTTTTGTTTAACACCATCACAGTTCTTCATAAGGTATATTTGGTCTTTCATTTCCTTATGATGCTGTGGCCGATCAGCCAGTTTGCGGTAATGACGACGGAAAATCCCCAGTTGCAGCTTTTTTATTTAAAAGCTTCGTTTGTCGGCCTATCCCTGCTCGGCTCGGGTTGGCTGATTTTTGCTGTTTTTCTGACAGGTCAATCGTACTTGCTCACGAAAAAAAGACTGTTTTGGTTAAGCCTCCCCAGTCTTCTTTCGGCTGCCGGAATCCTGTTCAACCCTTACGGCTGGTTTGCAACGCCTATCGAGGGTGCTTTCAAGGACAGGCATTACGGGCCTTTTTTCTGGTTCACCCTGATTACGCTTGCTCTGTATGTATTGATATCGATCTATCATTTGTATGTCTCACACCGCACCGCCAAGACGGCCCGGCACAGACTGCAAATTATACTCGCTGCAATCGGGATTCTGATTTTATCGTCTTTTGCACTGGCTGATCTGGTTGTCAATGTGCTGCTTCAAGGACAGGGAATAATAGTTATTGGCCTGACCTCATGGGGAATTGTGCTATCCGGGCTTTATTTTCTTATAGCTATTCAGTTCTTCAAGGTCTTTCATGTCATTCAGCTGGACCAGAAAGATGTACTGGACAGCATGAGCACGGGCATTATTGTGCTTGATGAGCACGGCATTGTGCTGGATGTGAATTCGGCAATCCGGCCGCTGGTCAGCCTGCGGCCAGGCGATTTTTTGGATATGTCGAGGTTTCTTGCCCCGCTGCATATCGAGGGCGATCTGGAAGCTTTTCTCGATGCGTATGAAAAGCGGAATCCAGAAGGTGCACAGATTGAAATTGCAATGGGCAGTGATTCGCATATCTCGCATATTTCTATTTATACTGCACCAATTTTCGACTCTGGGATGGCGCTTATCGGGAGGATTATTACGTTTCAGGATGTCAGTGAGCTGAGAAGGCTGGTAGACGCGTCACACAGGCAAAATGAGGTGCTGCAGGAGCGCAACCGCGCCCTCATGATCATGCAGGATGAACTGTACAAGGCAAACCAGATGCTTGAGCAGATGGCGGTCACAGACAGCCTGACCGGCTGCTACAACCGCAGATATCTGATGCAGCAGCTTGAGCATGAAGTGATGACAAATATGCGGTATCAGATTCCGTTCTCGATCTTCCTCTTCGACATCGATCTATTTAAAAATGTAAATGACCGCTTCGGTCATATTATCGGTGATGAGGTTCTCTCCAGTACGGCGGCAGTCGTGAAAAAGATGCTGCGCCGCACGGATATTCTCGCCCGCTATGGCGGGGAGGAGTTCTCCGTCTATCTGCCTCATACGAATCAGGAGCAGGCAATGCTGCTTGCGCAGCGGATTAAAGAGGCGGTGGAATTTAATATTATTCAGCCCGGACCCGGCAATCAGCCGATCGGAGTGACAATCAGTCTTGGCGTGCTGTCAGTAGACAAGGGCGGACGGATGTCCGTGGACAACCCGAAGGCCTATCTGCGGGAATTGTTCTCGGAAGCTGATGCTGCACTTTACGAGGCCAAGCATGGCGGGAGAAACCGGATTGTATCTATTTCCAGAAAGGCCTGATTCAAGCTTTCTGTTTTAATGAGCTCAAAATAAAATCTGGCATTTGACATAAGAAAACTGGTGGCGGATGAAGGGGGAAGCGGCATAGGCCTTCATCTTGCAGCCAGTCTTAAGTAAACTGCAGGCACTAATTTTTTTTGGTATTGGGCCGATATTTATATCATAAATGGATTACAAGCTTAACGACAGTTGCGAAACGCTGCTGCCCTGCTTACAGACGGGGGGAATCGTTTACGCGAACCAGGTCTGTTTATTCCAGCATCGAAAAGGGCGATAATTAATGAGAAGAGTTCAAATCGGTTTAGTGAAGGCTGGAGACCGGCTGGCTAAGCCAGTTCTTAGAGAAAATGGTCACGTTCTGCTCGGTCTGGGAGTTGAATTGAATGACCGTTTTATTGAGCGCCTCCGTGATATGGGGGTGGATAATGTCTATATTGAGGAGAAAAATACCGAAGACATTATTCCTGAAGAGGTCATCCGTGAGGAGACGAGAAAGCAGGCTGTAGACTCTGTCTATAAAGCGATGAATTCAATCATTGAAAATCCGGCTACGAAAGGAAGAGCGGTAGCTCCGGAGCTTGGCCGCACTTTCCGCAACGTATTCGGCCAAATCCTGCAGGATCTGATGGGGCGCCAGGAAATTCTGGTTAATCTGGAGTCCATCCATACGAGTGATGCGTACCTGTTCCAGCATTCCGTCAATGTAGCGGTCTTGGCCGGAATCATAGGGATTGCCAAAGGCTATAACCGTAATCAATTGGAGGACCTGGGAATCGGGGCTCTGCTGTTTGATGTCGGAATGACACAGGTTCCTCAGGAACTGCTGAAGAAAAAGGCGGCGCTGTCCAAGGAAGAGATGCAAATTGTGCAAAAGCATACGGTTGAAGGCTTCAACCTGCTGCGCCATCAATATGATTTGTCGCTGCTCTCGGCACATTGCGCTTTGCAGCATCATGAGCGTTATGACGGTACTGGTTATCCGCGCGGACTGAAAAAGGATGAAATTCATGAATATGCGCAAATTGTCGCGATTGCAGACGTATATGATGCGCTGACCTCGCCAAGGCCGCACCGTCCCCGTTATACGCCGTCGGAGGCGATTGAGTATCTGTTTGCGGCAGGAAATTCCTATTTTGATGTCGATTTGATCCGCTTGTTCTGCAAGCATATTTCGATATACCCGGTAGCAACTACCGTTCAGCTCAATTCGGGGCAAATTGGGGTCGTTGTATCGAATAATTCGCTTGCTGTACACCGTCCGACTGTTCGAATTATTACAGAAGCCGACGGGGTGCATGTGAAAGAGCCTTACGAGATTGATTTGAAAGACAGCCTGCACCTGATGATTGCCAAGGTTTTATAATCCATGGCACGTGCAGTATATTAAGATGCCGCAGGCTTCTTGAATAACGAAAAAGGCAAACTTGTCTAAAGGCAAGGACGCAAAGCCATAGGGTCTAAGGTTCATTATAAGCTTGTAAAGCTGCAATTCGGCAGATGCAGGCTTATAGTTCAACGCGCTGGAATGAGGCTGCATCGACAGATGACAGCAAACAGCCGCTTGCGACAGCTCTTGTCGGAATGAGTGACAGCCTGGCTACCGTACATCTTCATACTTTCCCTGAGTAATCGGGTTAGCCAGGCAGCTGCTGTAAGAGGAGCTGTTTTTTTGTTTTCGAATTTCCATTTTAATAATAATGTTGGGATTTAAAAGAAAATGTTGAACGTTGATGTTTTCATATATTCTACACATTGATTCATAAAGTCGCGATCTCTGTCATGTGAAGTATCGAATGATGCTGCAGTTTAATAGGCTGGCTGATTGTTTGACGAAATTTCTTGGGGAAAGATTTCCCGGGAAATCGACAATGGCAGCAAAAGACGCGTGGATTGAGATAGCAGGTTTTGACGAATGAATAATATTCAGGTTTTTGATCCAAGGTGATCCAATTGCTTTAATTAAGGGAGAAATATAAACGAAAAGCTTGAATTGGGAATTTATAGTTTATGTTTAAAGTTATTGCTTTACAGGAAGGATGAAGCGAAGAGATGAAGAAACACGTTCAGGCAGATTCCAGCCATTATCAGTGATGTCCAAACTACATTGGTCCGAAAAAGGAGGGGGAAGGTGCTGCTGCTCATTCGCCAAATGATTATTACAGTGTTGCTCTCTGCAGTGCTGCTTTATTCTGCCTACCAATACGGCATGTACTTTGACACATACTTATATCCGTTGGAGATGATTTTCTGCGGAGGAGCACTCATGGCAGCAGTTATGATTTCAGGAAGCAGACGCGGTATTTCCTGGACGTGTGCCATTATGGCAGAAGGCCGCTGGTACATTTGGTGGCCGTTTATCATCGCGGCTGTCTATGCGATCCATCTTGCTGCTTCTCCGGTTTCTATGCTGGGGACGCTTCAACAGACGATTCGCTGGACATTCTACGGTATTTTCTTTTTGTTTATTTATGCTGCTGCGTCTTCCAAAGGCGGGCGTGCGGCTGTTGCACTGTCCGTTCAGCTTGCGGGGGCCTTCATCGCATGGAGCAGCCTGGCCTTCTGGATGGGGTGGGCTTCCTTTCCTCAAGCCTTGTTCTACTCTGTTGATGAACAAATCTCTTCCCTGGGGGCACGGCTGGCCGGTTTTTTCCAATATCCTAATATGCTTGCAGCTGTGATGGCAATGTACAGTGTATGGTATTTGGTATTGCTGTCGAAAGCAGCATCCAGATCAAAGCATGCTATCCTTCCCGCTATGCTTCTAGTTCCAACTATAGTGGTGCTGATATTGACTGAATCGAGGGGAGCGTGGCTGGTTGCGGGTGCGGGCTGGTTGGCAGGGCTATTGCTGGTTAAGGGGGTGGAACGGAAGAGGTGGTTATTGTTATCGGCGCTTTCGCTGCCCCAGGCTGCGTTACTCTGCCAGCTTATGGTCAGTTTTCGTAGTGGGGAAGGGATTAGCGGCAGTACCGCAGCAGATGTTATGCTGATCGTGGTTCTTTTTGCTTTTGCAATGTCTCTTACCATTTCGCTTCATTTCGTTAATGTGACAAAGCGATTGCTGCAAAGGCCATTACCATTATGGCTTTTGTTAGCAGGAGGTCTTGCCGGGACAGGCTTTTTGCTGCCTCATTCTTTAAGCGGCAGACTGGAGAGCGGCCAGTATGAGACTGCGGGCGCACGCTGGCTGTTTTACAAGGATGCATTCCGGTTGTTCCGGGAAGCTCCCTGGTTTGGGCGGGGAGGGGAAACCTGGAGAATGCTGTTCGAGCGCATTCAGCAGCAGCCATATGTCGGCAGCAAGGTACACAGCAGTTATCTGGATTTCGCGTTGGATCTCGGTGCGGCCGGTCTGCTGGCTTTATTGATGATGTTTATTATTATGCTTGTTAAAGTGTGGAGGCATGAAGCAGTCTATACCTTGCCAGCTCTGCTTCTTCTTGCACATGCGGCAGTAGATTTCGATAATGCCTTCGGCTTTTATTGGCTGCTGGTGTTTTCATATTTTTCTATTTATTTGTCAGGTGGGCGGGAGGAGAAGGCGCTGCCTAATGAACCGCCGCAGCCGGGGCTTGAGCCGGAACGTCGGCGAAGAGGGAGGATTATGGCGCTGGCGGTTGTTCTCATGCTGGGGCTGGGAAGCGCTGCATGGTCCGGCTGGCGTTTGCATGCGGCTTGGATAGAGCGGGAGAAGGCCGTAATTGGGCAGGGCACTCTGAGCGTTTCAGGGCTTGTGCGAGCACTGGAACTTAATCCGTATTGGACACAGACGAGGCTGGAATTAACAGCGCTTCTTGGTGCAGGCAACCGTATTACGCTGCTTCTGGAAGGCTTGGGCTACGAACCGGAGTCTGCCGAACTGCTGTGGCAGCTTGGGAGCAGTTATGCAGAGAAAGGCAAGCTTGACCTTGCACTTCAATATATGGAACAGGCGTTAATCCGGGACCGGTTCAATAAAGAACGGCAGACCAGTACGCTTGCCAGTCTCACGCAGCTGGCACACCGTCTGGATATGGAGGGACGTGTTCAGGAGTCGCATCGTGCGGCTAAGGAGGCGCTGGCGGTTTACAGCAAGTATGAGGGGTTGGTTCAAGAGGTGGGGGCCATGCAGCACCCGGCGAACGGCCGCCGCTTCGAATTGACAGCAGAAGCATCAGAGTATGCCCGTTCTTGTCAAGAACTGTTGGCGCAATAGGAGAAATAAAAAGAGAGGGCTCCATCCGTCCATTCGTAAACTGCAGCTCCTGAATATGCTGTAGGAAAACGAAAAGGAGTGGATGAGAACTTGGCAGTAAAAAGAGTGAAGCCCCCATTGAAAGACCCTTCGGGTAAAGGGATTATCCGGCGCAAAGTGAAGCCAATCGTCAAGAAGTCCCAGACCGGACCGATCTTCGACCGGTTGACGGTTGTGTGGGTGCAGGGCAACGGAGTGCCATTTAATACGACCGGTTTTTTTGCAAGAGCATTCAGCAATGGTAGACTTGTCCAGACGGCCAGCTTTGACCGGTTTGGCGTTGTGCGGTTCAACAATATCCGTACCCTCACTAACCGTACCTTTGTTCTCCGGGTGTTTAATGCATTCGGCGTTCAATTCCGCGTGAGAGTCATACCTGCCGGTGTCGAAACGTTTGCCATTATTGGTTAGTTTTGAATCCTTATTTTACACAATAGGAAACCCCGGCTTTGCCTTCTTCTGAAGCGCGCAGCCGGGGTTTGATTTTTAGTTGATGCTATCCGCCGAAGGCTTCGCGAAATGCGTGGCACAAGCGGTCGCGATCGACTTCCCACAGCTCGGCAATTTCTGCGCTCACATTTTCATCCCACCAGTCGGAGAGCAGCTTGCGGTTGCTATGGTTTTCAGTAATCCATATCAGATTCAAGATGACTTTTTTGAAATATAGGGACTCAGCTTCTTCCAGCTGTTTTTTGGGAACCCAGATCTTTAATTTCTTAATGGTACGATACAATTCATTATTACATGCACGGCGGATTTTTCTGGCGGTCGGATACTGCTGTTTGTGCTTCTCAGTGCTCGGCTTCATAGCGGCCCCCTCCTCTCATACTCAACATATGCGGGCGGCCGGGCTGCTGTGCGGACAGAGCGATGGGAGAAGAGCAGAAGTTATGTACGGCGGATATTACTGCACGACGATATAGCCGACCATCGGCCCGCCCTGTTTGAGCTGTGTATGCGTCAGGCATACAATCGGATACGTCCCAGGCTGATCAGCAGTAAAACGGACGGTGGTGACCTTTCCCTTTTGAACTTCCCCTCTAATATTCAGACCTTCGATAATGAAAGGATGGCTCTTGCCGTTAATGCCGGTAATATTCAATTGGACAGGCTCTCCTTTGCGGACGTAAATGGATCCCGGATCAAACCGGTATACTTCCAGTTCGTTCCCGTCATCTGTCGTTGTTTTGAACTCTCCGGTGACCAGATGAAAGACCTGTTCCTTGTGCGGTGTGCCGGAAACGG
Organism: Paenibacillus pinihumi DSM 23905 = JCM 16419; assembly: GCF_000422505.1. Lineage (GTDB taxonomy): Bacteria > Bacillota > Bacilli > Paenibacillales > Paenibacillaceae > Paenibacillus_D > Paenibacillus_D pinihumi. The sequence goes on from NZ_KE383870.1 coordinate 153,852, forward strand.
TCTCTGACCTGCTCCAGAACAAGTAGCCGCAAGCCAGAATAGCGGCGAGTGCGATGACACCTGCGACACGAAATTGTCTTTTGCTGACGACAAAAATTTTGGACATGAAATTACACCCCGTTTTAATCAATTTGGCTATTGCAAATAAAACGATACGCGTTGAACAAAAAATTCAAAAGAAATCTTTCACATGGAGGCCGGACTCGAAAGTCATTCGTTCAGCTTAGATAAACTCGCTTGATTATATGCTGAGGCTTGTCAAGGCATGACTCTTGTAGAATGAAGCCGGGGCAATATGATAGAATAGCTTGGGGAAGAAATTTCATACTGATGGGAGAAGGTGGGAAGCAGGAGTCATGGAGTGGATTTCGAATATCTTACATAGCCTGTTGCAGTGGGTGGAGAGCCTGGGAGCGTTCGGGATATTTCTCGGATTGATGCTTGAGGTTATCCCGAGTGAAATTGTACTTGCTTACGGAGGCTATCTTGTTTCGACGGGAAATGTTTCGTTCACAATGGCAGTTATCTTTGGAACGCTGGGAGCAGTCGGTCAGAACTGGGTGCTGTACGCTATTGGCAGATACGGCGGCAGGCCGATTGTCGAAAAATACGGCAAGTATATTAAGATTAAGAAGCATCACGTAGATGTGGCTGAGAACTGGTTCAAAAAGTATGGCGCAGGCATTGTCTTCACTGCCCGCTTTGTACCGGTCATGAGGCAGGTCATTTCGATTCCGGCTGGTATGGCCAAAATGAATTTTGGCTTGTTTACATTGCTCACAGCGCTTGCATCCCTGCCCTGGTCGATCTTATTCATTTATCTGGGCATGAAGCTTGGCAACCAGTGGGAGAACATTAACGAGGTTGCAGCTCCTTACGTAAAACCTTTCATTATTGTGGCGTTGGCCTTGGCAATTATTTATTTCCTTGTCAAATATTTGCGCAGTCGCGGTAAAACACTTTAGTTTGCGTTATGATGTTTGTGGATTTATGGTTTGATTTGCTACAATAAGTAAAGAATGGTTTTTGTCTGATAGTGAATATGTTCTGTTCATCAATTCGATCCATCCATAAAATTTATAATAAGGAGAGACGATCATGGGAAAAAATTTGGCCGATAAATTAAATAAAGGGATCAGCCCTCAGCAGTTCAGAGACACAATGGTTAAAAATAAAGAACGCTTCCACTCTCTGTACGACGAGTTCGTATGGCCGAATGAGGAGGACAAGGAGTACTTCGAATCGCTGAACAACCGTGATGATTTGCGCTGTCTGATTCTGATGGCAGACTGGTGCGGGGATGTTGTAGCGAATATTCCGGTCGTCTTCCGTGCGTTGGAGACAGGCGGTGTGCCGGTTGATGTGCTGATCAAAGAAGATCACCCGGAGACGATGCAGGACTTCCTGACACTGGGCGGGGAATCCGTACCGGTTGTCATCTTCGCAGATACCGGCGGTCATGTGCTGGGTCAATGGGGGCCGCGCACAGCTTACATCCAGGAGCCAATGGTTGCATTCAAACAGAATAATACGGACCGCGAGGCAGCGGATTATCAGGATAAGCTGTCGGAGACGCGTCAGGAGATCGGACGCCGTTACGGAGAAGGCAACTACCAGGCTGAAATTCTGAGAGAGCTCCGCGAGCTGATTTCTTCCTTCTAAATGATGATGAAGATCGATGTATTTTCGCTGGGCCCGCTTCAGACCAACTGTTATCTGATCTCTTCTGAAGCGGGCCGTGAGGCCATTATTATTGATCCCGGGATGAATCCCGGGAAGTTGCTGGACAAGGTGAAGGAGCGGGAATTGAAAGTCGAAGCGATTTTATTGACCCATGCCCACTTCGACCACATGGGCGGAGTCGATGAGGTTCGCAAAGCTTGCAACTGTCCGGTATACATTCACGACCTGGAGGCTGAATGGCTGACAGATCCCCGGAAGAACGGCTCTATGAGATGGAGTGATGTAACGAGCCCTCTGTCTACCGAGCCGGCAGAGTTTGCGCTGGACGAGGGGCAACTGCTCAAGCTGATCGGGCTGGAATTCCGTGTCTATCACACACCAGGACATTCCCCTGGCAGCGTGAGCTTCCTGTGTGGCGGGCATCTGTTCTCCGGAGACGTGCTGTTCCGTCAATCTGTGGGACGAACCGACCTGCCGGGAGGCAATGAACGGGACTTGTTCGACTCCATCCGCGGCAAGCTGTACACCTTTGCACCAGAGACCCGGGTCTATCCCGGACATGGCCCGCAGACGACGATCGGCTACGAGATGCTTCATAATCCGTACGTCGCCAAGCAATGATAACAACAAGATGATATCAGCCGTCAAACCGACAAGGGAGGCTTGTCCATTTGACGGCTTTTTGTTTCATTCGGTACACTATTGAAATCAAAGTTTATGCAAACGCAGAATTTGGCTAAAGGATGGTGCAATACATTTGACCAAGACGAATGCAGTGGATGAGGAATTGCAGGAGCAAGGGAAAGCTGAACTGACAGCAGAGCAGAAAGCTGCCCTGCAGCAGCAAATTGAGAAACAGATTGCAGCTGAGCTGCAAATTCCCGTCTCCAAGGTAAAGGCGGCTGTCGGACTGCTTGTAGAGGGGAATACGATTCCCTTTATCGCCCGTTACCGCAAGGAGATGACCGGGGAGCTGGATGAGAATGCGCTGCGCAGCATCGAGGAGCGGCTGCAGTATTTGAACAATCTGGAGGACCGCAAGCGGGAGGTAATCCGTCTCATAGCCGAACAGGGCAAGCTGACGGACGAGCTTCAGGCTGCAATCGGGAAGTCGGTGAAGCTGCAGGAGGTTGAAGACCTGTACCGTCCTTACCGCCAAAAACGTAAAACAAGAGCCAGCGTGGCCCGTGAAAAAGGGCTGGAGCCGCTCGCTGACTGGCTCTATTCGCAGCCAAAGCAGGGAGAGCCGGTGGTAGAGGCCGCTGCTTATGTCGATGAAACAAAAGGTGTGGCTACAGCAGAGGAAGCCTTGCAGGGAGCCATGGATATTTTGGCGGAAAATCTGGCGGATGATGCAGCGATCCGGGCCTGGGTGCGCAAATTTACGCAGGATCAGGGGATACTGCGGACGGAAGCCCGGGACGCTGAGGCAGAGAGCGTCTATGAGATGTATTACAGCTATCAGGAGCCGGTCAAGCGCTTGCCGCCGCACCGGGTGCTTGCGATTAACCGGGGAGAGCGTGAAGATGTGCTGCGTGTGACGCTGGATGTTGATGCGGGACGGATTCACGATTATATCAACCGGCAGATCGTGCGCATGCATACGGCCCCGTCCATTGTGAGTGTGCTGCAAGAGGTCATTCATGACGCGTATAAGCGGCTGCTCGCCCCTTCTATTGAGCGTGAGGTGCGCGGGGAGCTCACAGAGAAGGCGGAGGAGCATGCCATACAGATCTTCTCTGCCAACCTGCGCAATCTGCTCCTGCAGCCGCCGATTCACGGCCATGTCGTGCTTGGTGTCGACCCTGCATTCCGGACAGGCTGCAAGCTCGCGGTAGTTGATGATACAGGCAAGCTGCTGGAGGTGGATGTTACTTACCCGACTCCGCCGAACAATAAGGTGGAGCAGGCCTCTAAGACGATTAATGCGATGATTGACAAGTACGGAGTGGAGCTGATTGTCATCGGGAACGGGACAGCCTCCAGAGAAACGGAGCAGTTCATCGCGGGCCTGATCAGCGGACGCAAGGGCAAGGGAGGCCGCGGCGGCGAGCTGAAATATATTATTGTCAATGAAGCCGGAGCAAGCGTCTATTCAGCATCCAAGCTGGCTCAGGAGGAGTTCCCGTCCCTGGATGTTGCCGAGCGAAGCGCGGTTTCCATTGCCCGCAGGCTGCAGGACCCGCTGGCCGAACTGGTCAAAATTGAGCCGAAGGCAATCGGAGTCGGCCAGTATCAGCACGATGTCAGCCAGAAGCGTCTGGATGAAAGCCTGGGCGGGGTTGTGGAATCGGCAGTTAACCATGTCGGAGTTGATGTTAACATGGCGTCTCCGTCACTGCTCTCCTATGTGGCGGGTGTCAATGCTACAATTGCCAAAAACATCGTGAAGTACCGTGAGGAGAACGGCAAGTTCAGCGACCGCAAGCAGCTTCAGAAGGTGCCGCGGCTCGGGGCCAAGTCGTATGAGCAATGTATCGGCTTCCTGCGTGTGCCTGGAGGCAAAAATCCGCTCGACCGTACGCCGATTCACCCGGAATCCTATAAGGTAGTTGATTTGCTGTTCAAGGAGCTTGGCCTTAAGTTCGACCAATTGGGTACAGCGGAGTTGACAGAGAAGATGCACGGACTTGATGCGGAAGCGCTGGCAGCACAGCTTGGTGTTGGCGTGCCGACACTGCGTGATATCGTGGACAGCCTGCTGCGTCCGGGGCGCGACCCCCGGGAGGAGCTGCCGCCGCCGATTTTCCATACTGACGTACTTCAGATGGAGGATTTGCAGCCGGGGATGGAGCTCCAGGGCACCGTGCGGAACGTAATCGATTTTGGCGCCTTTGTGGATATCGGCATTAAAAATGATGGTTTGGTTCATATTTCGCAGCTTAGTAATAAATATGTCAAGCATCCAATGGATGTTGTTTCTGTCGGAGATAATGTCACAGTGTGGGTGCTCGGTGTTGATCCGAAAAAAGGGCGTGTCAGTCTGACGATGCGCAAGCCGGACTAGAGGCAAATGAATAACGGGAGAAACAGGTCTTTTGCAGTTAAAAGGCCTGTTTCTCTTGAATATAAGCAAGTATAAGTTTCACTTTTATCACCGGCTTATATTTCTAAGCGACACGAAGCTGTTGTCTGTTAAAGGACAGCAAAGCCGTTTACGCTTGCCCGTTTGCGCGGAATAGGCTAGAATTAATAAAAATATCAGATAGGAATTATTTTAATCAGACAGGATGGGGGCGATCAGGATGAGAAGAGAAGAAAAGTGCAGCGCCGCGCTTAACCATAAATGGTTTGGCTTGTCACTCCAGGCGCTTGTTGTACTGTCTAGAAATTGCTCTACCTGTCCAAGCTCCGTTATTGCTGAGAAGCTGCACTCTGAGCCAACTGTGCTTCGGCGCATTTTGGCAACCTTGGCCCGGGAAAATATTTTGGAAACGAGAGAAGGTCGGGATGGCGGCTATAGGCTTAAAAGAGCAGCGGAGGACATTACACTTGCAGAGATTTATCGTTCCCTGCGTGTGGGCGAGCCGCTTAGCAATGGAATGATTGATTCAACAGGCATCCATTCATTCGGGCAGGATATGAAAGCGGCATTTTCAGACATTGCAGAAGAAATTGACAATCAGGTTATGGACGTATTGGAGCGCCATACACTGGCTGATCTGGCTGATCGTATCAACCTGTAATAATCGCAATTGTAAATATTGCATCTGCAAATATTGTAGTTGACAGGGGTTGGCTTTCGGCATATACTGTGCAATATATGCAACAGTTAACCTCTCTGAGGCAAGGTTTCGTGGAATATATTTTTTGAGAGTAACTGTGATTATTATTTCACAGATTGACTTTAGTTTCTGCAGTTTTGCTGGTATGTTGCATGACCTGGATTGAAAAAGTATAGATAAGCGTGAATAGCTGCTTGGGGATCATGTTCCGAATCAGGCGGCAATATTCCGTGAGCCGGAGTTAGAGCCGTAGGCCCGCAGCCTTGCGGTTCTTGTCCAATTAAACAATGGAGAGGATTGAAGAGAAATGAGTAATGAAGTAGAAGTGAAAAAGGCAGATTTTTTTGAGGTTATTCGAGAGCGTCATTCGTTCCGCAGCTATGACCCGTCTTATAAAATGTCTGAAGAGGAAATCCGCAGTCTGTTAGAAGATGCCATTTTGTCCCCGTCTTCTTCAAACCTTCAACCATGGCGCTTCCTGGTTATTCAGGATCAGGCTTCAAAAGAGAAACTGCTGCCGATTGCCAATAACCAGCAGCAGGTCGTTCAGGCTTCCATTGTAGTTGCAGTATTGGCTGACCTTGAAGGATTCAAGCAGGCTGAATTGATCTATGGCCGTACAGTTGATAATGGCTATATGCCTGAAGAGATGGTGAAAGCTTATACCGCCCGTCTTGCCGGATTCTATGGCGAGCAGCCTGAGCGTTATCATAATACAGCACTCATCGATGGCGGACTTATCTCCATGCAGCTGATGCTGGCGGCCAAAGCGAGAGGACTGGATACCGTACCGATGGGCGGTTATGATGCAGATAAATTCGTTGAAGCCTTTAATGTTCCTGCCAACCTCAAGCCGGTTATGCTTATTCCGGTCGGCAAGGCTGTTGGCGAAGCGCGTAAATCCGTGCGTTTGTCTGTAGACGAAGTAACAACTTGGGAATCATTCTAATCCATTGATGCTGAGCTGTTGAACATATGAAAAAAAGCCTGTATTCCTGCCTGCTGCGAAGCAGTAGAGGGGAATACAGGCTTTTTTGTTAACGGATTGCTTCCACGGCTATGGCATAAAACCGGCAGATTTATGCTTGCCGGCATCTGCTGATTTGGTACGGTAAAAGAACCAGCAATCATTGAGTAAACGAATCTGCCGGCGGTCCTTCTTGATGAATGCCCGCATTAACTGATTGCAAAGCCATTGCGGCATACAGATCGCCCTCCTCCGAAGATGGATAATTATATCCTTAATCATATGGAGCAGGGCGAATATCCGTGCAGGTCCGATAAAATTCTACAATTCCGCTTCTTCCTCGTACCACTGCTCCAATTGGGCTTGCAGGGCCCGAATTTCGGTGAGCAGAGAAATGAGCGGGTAGGATTTTTCCTGAATGCCGGCGAAATCCTTTTCAAGCTCGTTAATGTAGTCCAAGCCGCCTTTAATGACCACAGACGGGTCATGAATTTCGACATCCGCGCATTCTGCGATGGCATAAGGAAGCTGTGGGATGTTATCGGCGGTCAGCTTGTCGATTTCTTTATGAAGACGGAGATTTAGCGCACTAAGCTGATAGGCATGGGTTTCGGGCATTTCAACAAAAGACAGGTTGTGCTCGCCCTTCATTAGAATATATCTCATCGTTGGCATAACTGAAATGACTCCCCCCGGGTAATCGTTCATTTGTTTGAAAATATACAAATCAGACGTAATAAGGCAGCTTGTCTCCAAAGAAACAAGTGAAAATCCTCACTTGACAGTTTAGCGCAAATAGCTTTATAAATTCAAGTAGTTTGGGGGAGATTAACGGTGAATGATGAAATGCTTCAACAATGGGTGGAGAAAGTATCCATTGAATCATTCGGCTTGCCATTCAAGCATAAAGCGACTTTTAATTCACGGCTTAGGACGACTGGCGGAAGATATTTTACAAGGTCGCATAATATTGAAATCAATCCTCATCAGCTGGACAGCTTTGGCGTGGAGGAGACGGAGAAGATTATCAAGCATGAGCTGTGCCACTACCATTTGCATTTGCTGGGCAGAGGATATCAGCACCGGGATGAGGACTTCAAGCTGCTGTTGGCCAAGGTAGGGGGCTCAAGGTATTGTCAGTCCCTTCCGGGAACGAGAACGGAGCGCAAGGCACAGCCTTATCGCTATATGCTGATTTGCAAGGCATGTGGACAGCAGTATTTTCGAAAAAGAAAGACAGATCCCCGCAAATATGCCTGCGGGCGCTGCCGCGGTATATTATTATTAAAGGTGCTGTCAAACGTCTGTGAAAATGTCACTCTAATTGTGCTATGAAAATGTCACTTGTTAAAATGAAGGTCTCTGTTACCAGAAGGCCTCTGGATAGC
>NZ_AULX01000023.1 GCF_000422505.1 Paenibacillus pinihumi DSM 23905 = JCM 16419
TTCGTCCAGCAGCCAAAACCGTGCTGCTGTCCGGACTATTTTACTTACGCATCTCTTATCTTTTTATTTAAAGGACTACGTAAGAAAAGCTGCTGAGGGAAGGTGCTTTTCCTTCCCGAAGCTAGGCGGATGTTTTTCCCGCCTAATTGTTTTTCATATTCGCTATTATTTAGTAAGTATTTATACGTAGGTATTTATAACGTAAGTATTTATACCTCACCGATATAGTGATAGCCGGATCACTGTTTTAGTGATACGCTAATCACCGATATAGTGATCCGCCCCTTTAATTACCAATTGATGCCGTCATATATCGATTTTTGTTCGGTTTCCTCCGGTTTGGATTTTCGTGCTGCGAACTGTTCTGAACGCTTCTCGTAATGTTCACGCGCTTCTGGAAATCGTCCGTAAAATTCCGCCTCTTCCGTTATCGGAGGCTTTACGTAATACATATCGTTTCCGTACGTCGAGTGCCGCTTAGTTACGATTAATCCGTAGTCTTTTAGCACCCGCTTGTACGATACAACCTGGTTTATTCCGCAATTCAGCGCGAGCGCTATGTCTTCCGTTGATGGAAATGCGTACCCGTATTGCGGATTACTGCGGGCCATTAGGTACACGTACAACATCGCGTGACTCGATTTAAAGTCAGGCAGTCTCGTATATAACGTAAAAATAGCGTTATGCACTCTCGTAAAATCTCTCGTCGGCTCAAAATTAAACATCACTCCACACGCTCCCCACTCCACATATTAAGTTTTATTTACGGTCACTATATTCGTCCAATGACCGTCTCACTGCATCAGACTTTTCGAATAACCAAAAACGCCCACCAGTCCGTTCGTTTACACCTACGCAAATGTACCGGTGACCTGCGGATACAAGAAACCGAAACATTGCAGGCGAATAGCAAAATAAGTAAGCATTACTCATCAGATATCACTCCACTTCGGAAGATTGACGTTCATGTAACAGATACAATGAGACTACAAAATCACTTGGCGCAATCTCGGGATTAACATATTTGTTCGGATTTATTTGTAACTTCACTGTGTGACCTATTTCGACATAGCCGAGGTACCCTGCGACACACAGACTGTTTAGTAGCTTACGTGTGTATCCGATACTAAACCCTGTTAACTCAGAAATATCTGTCTTAGTTAATTCCGGGCCACCCGCGTAACCTTTTAGTAGGTATGACGGGTCTTGAATAAATCGCGTCAAGTAGTCAAATACCGTGAGAGCCGTCTTTGAAACATGCAGGTGTTTATTCATCAGCCCCACCACCCTTTAACGCGTCAGCCGCTGCTTTCAATTCCGCCAATGCTGCGGTTGCTTTCCGTGCCTCGCGTTGAAGCGCTTTGAGTCCCGCGATAGCCTCGGATACATTTACGTTTACTTTTACTTCGCCAATATCGGCCATGTACAATCGTCCCCTTTTCGATGTGTTAGCGCTAACCGGCCGGAGTGTACCCGACACATTCGTTTGTCAACGCAAAAAAAAGCCGACAAATGTCGGTTGTTGTGTTTATTCAACTAGCGATAGCTTACGCGCTGAAACGTCCCAGCAACCCGCCCTTTCTGGCGTATAGACGTGCTAACTCACGTTCTAGCTCAATTAACCGCCTTTGGATGCGAAGGACGTCACCTAGCGATTCGCTGTCGCTTGTATCCTCGAAGCTATCATCTTCTTCGAATTCCTCTCGCTCAAGCTCCGCTATTTCTCGTTTCGCTTCGGTGATCCTTTCATTGACTTCGTGCAGCATATCTTCGTAATCTAACCTTGTGTAGAACGTTTTGGCCTTGTTATACTCGGGCTTTAACGTTGATATAAGGTAAGTCTCGTAAATATCCTTTTCGTACTCGTTCTCAACAAGGTACAACCGCACGTGAGAAGAAAAGTGGTAGAAATCAGAAGACATAGAGTGCCGAGAAATTCTCCGTTTGAAGCTTACCGTTTTACCTACATATAACGGGACATTCCGGTCATCGTAGAAGACGTAAACTCCAGGCAGATCATACATGCTCTTGTTCCTTATTTCTCTTGGCGCTGCTTCCAAATACACTTCCGGTAATGACACGGTAATTGACATACGGGTTTCCTCCTAAATGGTATTAGGAAGGTAGGACGGAGTTTACCCGCCCCTTCGTCACCCACCTTGAAATTTTTCTCAATACCCGTAGCCAAATAATTCGGGAAAAGTAAGGTAGTTGCGGAGGATTTTCCGTTAATTCGTCGAATATTATACGTAAATATTAACGTGGAGGTTAAGCGGATCATGAACATACCAGATCAGAAACGCCCATTCAAGCGGCTGCCCTCGTTGTTGCACCTGCGGACGGCTGCGATGGAAGAACGGACTGTACTCGTATTTCAAGACGGGGAATTAATCGGCAGTGGCCGGATTGAGGCGATAAAGGAGATTACGGAGGAGGACGGAGGCAACGTAGTCGATACTGTGATTACGATAAAGGGAGAGCGGTTTATGTACGGGGCTTGCACGTTTGCTTATTTGAGGTAACGCAAAAAAGAACCGACGGCGGCCGGTTCTTACGTTAATTTTGGTCCGTTGAACACGCAGAGTACCGGACTGTTGTCGTTGACTTCCGTTCTGTGTAGATGGCGTTGGCGTGAAATTGTCGCCAGCTTAAAATGCTTCCGCGCGTCATTAGTGGCGTTAAACCCCGCCTCGGCCGCGTTCCTTCCGTAGGACACTCCGCCTGTGTATCCATTACGTGTTCCTCCCATTCGAGAAATCTTCGATCTGCCGCCGTGTCCACAACGGCCCTGACGCTAACCGCTGGATCGGCGCGGGAAATACCCCTCTCTTAACATACGTCGCAACTTTACGCTTATCCCATCCGAGAATGTCCGCGGCTTCGGCAACGCCTGCAAGAGGGGGAATCACTCCCCCAGTAGGCCGTGCGCCTCCAGGTACGCGGTTACTTCGTTAATATCCGTCGATTGAGTCAAGCGGAACTCATCGCCGTTCTCTTCTACGAAATCCGCGTAAATAACTCCGTCCACCTCGCGGATTACTACGCCCTCTTTTACCTGTACTTGCAGTTCTTGAATGTTCATTTTTACCGCTCCTTTTCTGTTTCCGTTTTAAGTTCCTTATGGCTTAATTATACAGTCGTTGTATGATAAAGTCAACAGTTAATTTCCATTTGACTACGGAACACTCGTTCGTACATACTACTGCTAACGAAGCAATAACGGGAGTGATCCGAATTGTCCAATAAGTTGACCGGAAATGGCCGCTGGGAATCGATGCGCATGATATTACCGGAGTTCCGCGAACAGTACCTCGCTTTACGGGCGCGGGCCGAAGCGGAGGCCGTCATTGAACCGCCTACACGCGGGGAAATGGCGTTGCTGCACGATTGCGCAATACTCCCGATGGTTCGATATGTCATCGAAACTAACCGGCGGCAAATCGCTAAATCGACGCACACGCTGCGGCCCTTGTACCAGGCCACGACGGACACGATTTTGCGATGCGTGGTCGACGATTTGACGCGGGCTAAACGGGAGTTACTCCGGGCTAACATCTACTTACGTGAGGGCGACAAAGTGGACGGTGTGGCGCAGTTTACGTACGATTGTCGGGGATACAAGGGAGAGTTCGGAGTTACGCGGGAGTATGCGCGGGGCGAAGTGATTAAACGGATCGCAGCGTATTCGAGCGGGCTGTTTGACGAGGAAAAAACGAAAACAACGCCCTCTCGCGCATGAGAAGGCGTTTTGTTTACGGTAAATTACGGAGAAGCATTTTTACTTCATCCTTAATGAAATCGGCACTTTCGATGATCGTAATTATGTCGCCTCCATTTATATTATTTGAGAACACTTCACCGTCAAAAACCGGGTCAGCCGCCCCGTCTGTTACACGCGTTGACAGGATGTTTATTCCGTAGCCGAATTGAAGATAGACTTTGACCGTTGTTACGGTGCCAGTTTCATCTTCCAGCTGTGTCAATTGAATCTTTTTTACTGCGATAACCTTCGAGGGTATAAGTTCCCTCGACCATTTTACGCGATCCTGCAAAACCTGCGGGCAGTCCGTTAATTCAACGTTCTTTTTACGTCATCCTTTCCGGAAGGCCAGAAGGGCCTGTGTTATTCAATCGGATTTGTGCGATGAAACGATGCTTCATACATTCTCTCGACCGCAGCTGCTTCATCAAAGTTATAATCGTAATCGTGCGCAGGATCCGTAACCATCTCGTAAGGCTTGGATTCATCAAAGTTCCAATCCCCTTCGTACACATCTTCAAAACTACCGTTATCAAGTGCAATTTTCTGATGTTTAACCATTTTCATTACCCTGACCTCCCTTTTGAGTTACTTTCCACTCCGTGAATAAATCGTAATAATGGTCCCAGCAATCGTCTTCCGATAACCCATCCTCCATCCAATTCTCAAATCGGTACGAAGGATTTCCGAATACCTCGTCCTGAAATCTCACTTCGAGTTGCATATCGTCCATCCCCATTACCTCCCCGCGTAAGCCCGCCGGCATAATTGACTCGTTTAACGTGTCACTCGATGACTTAATACTAGCATGACTCGTTTAAGGTGTCAACATCTATTTGACACTTTTTACGTGTCGGCTTAAACTCGTAATATAAGGAGGGTATCGTTATGCAAATCCGATCAAATTTACGACAGCTTGCGGAATCTCGCGGTGTGAGTGTACGAGAAATCGCGCGGGCCATCGACTACCGTTTCGAGTCTGTACGTAAAATGTACAACAACGAAATGGAGCGATACCCACGCGATTTGCTCGAAAAGCTATGCGGTTATTTTAACGTGACTCCGGCGGAGCTACTCGTATCAGTAGACGACACTTAATGATTCCCGCCACCTCGCCGCTTGCTGCCGAGCCTGTACGAAAGGCTCCGTAGCGTCTGCGGTTACCGGCCCGGGCGACGTGTCTCTCCGATACTGCTCGTTGCGGGCGCGGTTTTTCTGGCGGGATAATTTGTCTACGAACCGTTCTTCACGCGCGATCCGGTGACGGCGGGCAGGTTTAGTACGGTTTCGCCCGTCCGTATCGTAGCCGTCCGCGAGGTCGATCGAGTATTCGTAGTCTTCCCGGCGGGCAAGCTGCCGCTCCGATAGCACCGGATACTCGTCCGTCGTCTTATTCGTGCGGCGGTCGCCTTCGAGGTCCTCGTATAAGAGGTAGTCCGTTAACCGTTCGAGCTGTGCGGGTTTCGGTCGGCCGCCAACCTCCGCTACATATTCGTCAATCAACGCGCCTACCGCCCGCACCCGCTCGCCTCTGTCTACGATGAAATTATTGATAATGTCCGTTACGGCTCGCTCAAATTCGGCCGTGTGATCTTTTCGGCCTCTAAACGTGGGCTTCGTCAATGGTTTCGTCCTCCTCTTCCGCAATTACTTCGACTTCTCCATATTCCCAACGTTCGTATACAGCGGCGATCCGACGGGCAGCTCCGTGTATAAAGTCACCTACGGACTGTTTCGTGATGCCCATTACGGCGGCCGCGTCCGCCTGCGTCAAATCCCACGGACCGTAAACCAGCGCGACGGCCTCAGTCTGCCGCTCCGTTAAGCCAGCCGAGTTAATTGCCGACGCCAAATCGATGAGGATGTCGGATGCGGCCGTATCGCCAGTGAACCGCCGCAGCCCGATTTTGTGCCGGTCACGGAGCAGGCTCTTTACGCCCGCAGCCGTGTTAAGTGCGTATTTTACCGTGTATTTACGTGATTGTTCGGTTAAATCGATATTTGTTCCGCCCATTACTCGGACACCTCCGTTAATTTATCATTAAAACTACGTATGTTATTCAACGTCTCGTCTAGCGTCTCATAACTCCACCAGCGAAATGTTTCGGAATATTCCGGAAATGTCCACTCACTTCCGTAAACGCCACACTCTCCGATACTTTTCCACGTAGCTCCGCGCGCCCACCATTTCTCCTTAACGCGTTCTATTTCGCGCGCCTTCGCTAACCACGCGGCTTCTGCGGACGCTTCGGCCTGTAATCTTCGGTTATCCCTTTCTATATAGCGTTCGATTTCGATAATCCGATAGGACCGATTATATGCGTCTTCATCCTCACGCAACCATTCGAGAATATACACCACTTCTGTACGTGGCAGTGTCTCGGTTTTACTAACGAAATGCGCAAGGTATTTACGCTGCAACTCTTGTTTCTCGGCAGACGTCACGGCCTCACCTTACCGTCCCATTTACGGAATGCTTCGGCGGCTTCGGCCTGTTTACGGGCGAGTTCCGCTTTCTTGATGCTTTCCCGCTTCTTGGCTTCGACATCCTTCTCGTACTCAAGAACAGCGTCCGACGCTAATTCCACTAAATCCGAGTAATCCGAATAATCAGCTCGGTAACGCCCTATACGTCTGAATCGAAAAGGCCCCCACGTATTTCGTTTTTCGTAGATGTAGACTCGCCATATCTCATCGCACTTATAGTCGCCTATGATTACGAAATAGTCGTATTTAATCGTAACCCTATACTCCGCACCGCTCGGACTGGTCACGGGGAATTTCGATAACTTTACGGCTTTGCTCACGTTTACACCGCCTCCTGTAGTAACTTAACTTCGCCAATGTCCCCGAACTCACGTGCTACCCATTCTCGTGCTTCTGGGTTGTGTTTCTGCTCGCCCTCACTTGGAATCCAACCGAAATGACTACCGCAAATATAATTTAACTGCGCCAGCAGTTTCGGATTTTTAAACCACACGTGCACTGTGCCTTTTCCGAACATCTTGAACCGAAGTGTGTCGTTTTCAAACTCCTGACACGATAATGAATTGAATTGATTACTTACGGTTGGGTCAATTAGTTGTAGCGCCTTGATAATGTCATCGATCCACCGCCGGACGTCCCAATTAACTCTTTCGTAATCTACATTGAAGTCCCACCGGTCGAATGGCGAGTATTTTATCGGAATAATGATTTTATTATTGATTTTGTAGGAGCTGTTCGTCTTCCATCCGTTGTAGTAATGGACATTAGACGAGTAACTTGTCATATGACAGTCCGTTATCTTCTGAAATATGGAGACGACACTCTCTATTAAAATGTCCCGTTGGTTAGCACCGAGTGCTATTAACAGCATACGGATGTTTGTAAGGTTGATTTCCAGCTCGCTTGCTGACTCTAGTTTTCGGCTCAACTTTTATATAGCCTCGTGTGTAAGCATTTTGCGAAAGTCGTCAGTACCGAGTATCAATTCCCAATACTCGCTACGTAGTTTATCGATTTCGTTTCGCAAATCCTCCGAGTCAACCGCTTTTCGCGTCTGGACTACGTATCTAAGTGAATTCGACCGTCCTCGATTGACATTAGATACATAGCTCAAAAACGATTGCTTTGCGGTCGACGTGCGGTGGGCTTCTCTTATCAGGCTTACCGCTGTCTCATATTCGGCTACTAATCGCTCTACGTCCCGTAACCTCTCCGTCAATTCTGTAGGTTTGACGTAAGTAGACATTGCTGTCTCCAATTCTGCCGCTATGGTAGACGGGCCATTAGCGTTGAAAAACGGAATCTTATCATAGATTGACTTTCCACCACCGTCCTTCGGAAATTTGACGTGAATTAACGCTACTTTTACGTCTGTTTTTCGTTCAGCGTCAGAAAATGCTCCGCTTACATATCGTATACTAGCGTTGTGTGATTCCAGTTTACACAGCAACTCTTGCCGCCTCGTTGAAAATGCGTTGTCAATCGTTTCTTTGTTCACAATCGCGAATATTTCGCAGTATGAAAGTTGGTTTTCTGCGATCTCCAGTGCTTTCAATACATGGGCAACGCCGTTT
The DNA here is from genome assembly GCF_000422505.1 of Paenibacillus pinihumi DSM 23905 = JCM 16419. Classification (GTDB taxonomy): domain Bacteria; phylum Bacillota; class Bacilli; order Paenibacillales; family Paenibacillaceae; genus Paenibacillus_D; species Paenibacillus_D pinihumi. The sequence goes on from NZ_AULX01000023.1 coordinate 7,822, forward strand.
GAGAACGGAGGATTCATAACTATAAAGTCGTACTCTTTATACGTCTCGTAAGTTAAAAAATCGTCCCAAACGACAGATACACCAGCTCCCGTTAATATATCAACGAGCCGAGGATCATTTTCAATCGCATCAATTCGCGGCGGATCGCCGTGCCCGCGCCTATCCTGAATGTACTGAACGAGATCTCCCTTACCGGCTGACGGTTCTAATATACGGCCATGGATGCGCGTGCCTTCTGTTAAGCGGTCAAATAATGTACGCGGCGTTGGGTAAAAATCTTTGTTATCTGTGTAGATCAATATAACGCCTCCCTATTGTTGATCTCTCGTAACAAAAATCGTATAATTACGTTAAAACTTTCGTGAGGTGATTCGTAATGACGATAATTGCGCATAGTAACGTAGCTACACGCGGCTCTGATCCGTACATAACCGTAGACAAGTACGGGCGGCTCTGTCTTTCGGTGGGCCTCCGTATGAAACTTGACATGCCCGGAAAAGGACACATCCCCTTATACGTCGGGTACGATAAGGTGAATAAGCGGATCGGTATCGCGCGGCTCGAGGTAGTCCGTTTGACTGACGTACTCCCTTACCGGTTTGACGTCGTACGTGGTTACGCAATGGCTCGTAAGTTTCTACGGGATAACGAAATACAGTACGATGAGACAACGAGGTACGTAGATTCCGGAAATGACAACGGATGGCATACGTTCCAACTTTCCGGGTACGAGGCTCCGGACAGCAAGCACCAACCAAAAGCCGCCGAACCTCCCGCCAAGCCGTCGCGGACTAAGTCGAAGTCAACTCCGTCATAATCTCGTCAACTTTCCGCTGCAAATCCGCCAGCGTTCCATCGTTAATCACTTCGTAATCAACCTCGAAGCCGTTCGTATACTGCTCCGTCTCGTGCGTCAGGTCCATCAACTTAAACGTATCGGACGACGCGGCGGCCCGATGAATACGGAGGGCTTCCGGGGAGATTACCCGGATGATTACGTACCCCTCCTCGCGGCAGCGGGCGTACTCGTTCATCTGTCTTAAATCGCAAATCACCGCGCGGAATGTATTGTAACGGTGACTTTTTGCGTGTTTGATGTCGCGGAAACATTCGCTCACCCAAATATCCTTGTGAATCAACTCCCGCATAAGTTGCCCGTGATTCTGGTAGCCTACGCGGGGTTTTGGCGTGCGGGGAATCTCGGGATACCTGCGGTGGAAATCGTCTTTCAGGCCGTCACCAAACGCAAACCGCGTGTATCCGTATCGCTCGCAAAGATAGCTGCCTATACTATCCTTGCCTGCGCGAAGCCCGCCAGTTAACGCAATGTTCGGCAGAGATTTATTATGAGTCTTCTTCGGAACAGATCCGATCATGCAACGTTTATGTCCGCTATACCACACGCCGTCTTGCTGAAAGCCGTACGGGGATTTGACGTGTTCTCCACAACTATCGCAAGTTTTAAAATCACTCATTCCGCCGCCTCCTCATTACTTTCGTCTATTAAAATCATCGTCATTTTCCGGTAACCTTCCGGAGCCGTCCGGGTAACTACGTACGCTCCCGGCTTATCCTGACTCTGGTAGTTACGGACGGATCGGCCGTTTGACCATACGGTGCGGATCGTTATTTTAGCGTCCGGCCTCGTCAGATATTTCAGGCGGGTAATAGCGGAGGAAATGTCGCTCAATTCGGAACCCTCCCGTAAGGTACGATTGTGTATCGTGCTTTATCCGCGGTTACTTCCGCAGCTTTTTCCGGCTGCCAATAACCGGAGACTTCCCGTTTTGACAAATGCGTAATCTGTGCCCGCGCCGTACTCTCCGTTAAATAAGCAGGCCGCCCACCTGCGGGATCGACCGGTTTGCCATCGCGGTAGATTACGTAGACTAAATGTTGAGTATCGCTCATTTACGCGGACACCTCCCGGTCGGAATCGTCGATAATATTTCCTTGATTTGCTACAACACTGCCTAAAGACGCAGTGCCTCTCGAATAGTTACATACCTCGGTATTCGGCCTTATAACAACGCGATAACCCGCGAAAGTTACGACGTCACCTACTCGCACACCCTCCGGCTCCGGCGCGTTAAGATACTCGGAAGGAACCGGAAGTCCCAACGCCCGGCGAAGTGCGATTGCCTTGCCGATTGCCTCATTGAATACGTCGCCTGGCGCGGCCTTTGCTATGCCTTTTGCCCAAGCACGCGTATCCGAGGTACCTCGAATTAACGCAACCACCGTACGTTTATTTCGATTAACTACGTATTCAACGCGATATATCGGGAGGTAACCCTCATTACCGTCTGTGTGCGGGTAAAACACTTCACGCAAGCCTCCGTTTACTGGAGGCCTAGTACCTGCAAATTTACGCAAATCCGCTACGTCAGCCTTCGCCTGCTTAACGACGTCCTCCCGAGTCAATATCGACAGCGCTCCGATAGACGCTACGACTTGTTTCGAAGTCGCCGCATCCCGAAGACTAATAGCCTGCTTCGCAACTTCCGCCTCCAACTCGGACACTCTCCGTTGAAGGTCCGCAATGTTCCGTCGAGCAGCGGCAAGTGCATCGAGGCAGTCAGGCGAAGAGGCGGATACACCGCTGGTTACGGGTATAGTCGGTTCGAGTACGTAGTGTTTTGGCTTAAGTCCGTTACGTTGCCAACGACTACTGCCTTTCTCATCCTTAAATTCCCCGCCGTCATGATCGGCACCAACGATTAAGTACGGCTTGCCTGCGATTATGCTCTTCGTACCCCACTCGAATACGAGATATTCACCCTTACGGCCGTTTCGGTCGACCAAACGATACTCCGCAGTCTCATCGATTTTACGGACGATATCGGTCGGTTCGAGGACTACGTATTCCCCGCCATACGTACCACAAACACCGTCTACATATTTAATTCCGAACGGTCCGATTACGGCATTGAGGTGAACACGGATAACCGTTCCAGCCTTAAATATTTTATTACCGAGTGTCATCTTAATCCGCTCATTGAGTGCCGCTACTCGCCTAACCTCCGCATAAGCCCGTTCCCATCCCGTCAACTTTTCGTCCGCTACCCACGTAAATTGTTTTCCGTTACTCATTCGTATCACCCTCCGATTTGTTTTTGTTGATTATCCGTAACTCAACTTTCTGCCGCCCAAATTCGATAGCTGCCGAGCGGCTTCCGTGTAATATATCGATACGTGCGCCTTTGATCGCCCCACCTACGTCCTCTGCGGTCCCTTCGATAATCGTTCCGTCATCCAATCGTATCTCAACCGCCGAGCCTAACGGAATCACACGGGGATCAACGGCTATTACCGTGCGGCCACCGTGTTCCGTGGTTTTTCTTACGTCAACGCCAGATTTTGTGATACCCGAGCAGCCACGGCAATTCGCGGTGTAAGCCGTAGCTTCGAACGTGTGCCATTCCGATTCTGGTTTCGGAGCGATTCCGATTGCTTCCGCAGCTACGAGTAGAGCCGTAAGTAGCACGGAGACTACGATATTAGGGACATTCGAAAAACTTCGCCGTCCACGGATCGACCTTCGCCACCTCTTCGCGAAGCTTCTCGGACAGGTCCGCAATCTCCCATTGTGCGCCGGAGCCTGCCCGTCTCTTAGCGTAAAATTCAAGCAATGCCCGTAGATTAACGGTCATGACGAGGTTGCAAGCTGCCGCGTTCGGGAGGACCATACGAGCGTCTTCGGCGGGAACACCCAGCGCTCTCAGTTCGTCATACGCCGCTTGTAAATCGTTCATAACTACGTCAAATACTCGAAACCTTTCGGAGTCTTCGTTAACTGACGGGGGTGTTACATAATCGAATCCACCGGATTTATCTTCGCTGCTGAACCGTACATACCGCTGCGATTGAACCGAATAGCTGAATCCGATACGGTGCCGTGTAAGTTGCGCCAGCAAAGCCCGCGATACGCCTTCGACCGCGAATGTATACGTGATATGTTCGAGAGTTGACGTATGTTTGCTGCGGATAATATGTCGGAACAGGCGGTCGGATTCCGCGCCTCCTTCGCCATCTGACGCGGCCGATCCGAAGTATTTACCGCTCTCGGACGGAAGAATCTCGGACGGTTTCATCGGACTATAACACGTGCGAATTGCGATTAGGGCGATGGCGGCCCGGTGATTCACCTTTCCGTCGGGAGTGTGCGGTTTGAGATACGTGTCTTCGATTTCGGCGATGAATTCGTCAGACAACTTCGTATGTGCGATTAGTTTTACGTTCAATTTTCGTCCTCCTTTTTCGTGTGCTTATTAATACGTACCTGTGCAATATGACCTGATACTTCCGTAACTGCCATTAGAAGTAATAGAAAGGAGAAGAACGTAATGTACGGATGCGCCAGCGCGAATTCTTTCACGGAACATCACCTCCAATTCATACTTACGGAATATTCCCACTTATACACCGCTGCTCCCGAAGCCTCCGTCGCCCCGCGCAGTCTCCGTCAAATCCGATAATTCCGCAACCTCTTCGAAAGTTACCCGCGGGACCGGAAGCACCAACGCTTGGGCGATGCGGTCGCCACGGCGGATAAGGTACGACCCATACATCATCCCTGTTGCTCTTTTTCCGTCGATTGTAAATCCGTATTTGTGAACGGCCCCATCCGGATATCGGCCGCTATGTGTATTATCGAGGATGACTACGACTTCCCCGCGGAAATCACTATCGATTGTAGCTGGAGAATTAGCTACGCGGAGCTTCGTATTCCAAGTGACTCCGGACCGTGGCCGGATCTGCATCTCGTACCCGTCCGGAATCTCTACTGCGAACCCAAGCGGAACCTTTTTCGTCTCGCCTGGCGCGATAATTACGTCGGCTGCTGCGTAGAGATCGAAGGCCGCTGCGGCTGCGGACCCGTACGTGGGGATACGGGCGTGTTCGGAAAGACGGTGGATTTTTACGTTCATACCTGGTACTTCTTCTAAAACAACGTAGTCTACATAGGTAGCATCGAGAAATCCCGTACTTTCTGAATTTTTAAAGCTCAACTCTGTAAACACTGATCCATCGTTAAATCGAGACTTCTCGTTTACAATCGTCTCTAGGCCGATAATCTCTGGAGAGTGACGCTTGTAGGGACCCCTCAACGCAGTGATTCGGATGCGCTCTCCAGATTCCGCATTTCGGGCGACCTCTCTGTGACTAACGTTACTCATCTGCATCCGCTCCTTTTCTCGATTGAATTACGTAAATCTCCCCGCGCTGCTCTACGATTTCCCACCGTGCCGCGTCGATAACGTGGCCGGGGTTAACGGTGACTTCGTAACGGGTCGGCTGTGGTACTTCGTGTTTTGCTACTCCGGAAAATATCAGAACTCCTACGATTACCAAGAAACATAACCCAAAACTAACCATACCGCCGCTTTCTTCTTCTAGTCCGGAAAGTAGCGAAGCGCCGCCAACGATGCCTAAGAATCCAATTAAGAACATCGCCCATCCATAAAGTTCCATGGTCACTCCGCCGCCTAACGTATTCAACACAGAAAACCCGTCCACCTCATCGCCTCCTTACCTGTTATAAGGGCGTAAAATCCCCGAATTGGGACACGTGTCCCCGAATCTACTTATTTAACCGTATAGGCGAGAGTGTTCCGTACGTCCTTCGAAAATAAAGTCCTCATCGCGGATCGGTTCAACATTCAGCGCCATTACATAACCATCGCCCTTTTGCGAAAAGAAATCATGATGCTTCGTCCCCGTATCCAATCCGTTGAGTACGATCGCACTGAACGGTTCGGGCGCAAACGCCGGTTCGAGTCCGAGGTTGTTTAACGCTTTATTCGCGTTGTATTCGATATACCGGACCACATCGTCGGTCAGTCCGACCTCATCGTATAGCAACGCCGTATATTCGAGTTCGTTACGATATAGCTCGTCGAGTAACGTTTCCGTCCGCTCGGCCGCTTCCTCTCGTTCCATCTCCGTAAGCTCGGCATAAAGTTCCTGCGCCAGCATTCCGACGAATACTCCGTGTATCGATTCGTCCAGCAGGATTTTACGGATGATTTCGCCGGACGTGGTCATGCGGCCTTGCCCCGTCAGATACAACGGATAATAAAATCCGGAATAAAATAGGAACGATTCGAGGAATACCGACGCCACGCACGCCATGTAAATATCGAGTCTGGACGGGTCCGGCCGGAGTAGCGCACGATAATGACGGCTAATCATTTCGGCTTTAAACGTGAGCTGCGGTTGGGACGGGACCCATTCGGAGAGTAGCCGCCGCGTCTCATCCGACGGAACCAGCGTAGTGAATATCGTCGAATACGATTTGGCGTGGATTTGTTCCATGGCGGCCATGAACGTAAGTACGGCGCGTTTTCGCTCGTCGCCCGTGTGTACCGCAAGTAACGGCATGCCCTCGCCGCCCTGCAACGTATCCAATCCGGTTAAACCTGCCAATACGTATTTGTACGAGGTGCGTTCGGCTTCGGCGGCCGCTTCCCAGTCCGCAACATCGTCTGAAACGGGAAACTCCGTATCAACCCACATCTGAGCGAGATTCTGCTGCCAAAACATTAATACGTAATCTTCCGGTAAATTCCAATTCGCGGCTTTAATAAAATCCTCTCCTTCTGATTAATTAGATAACGAGAGTGTTTTTCTTAAGTTGATAACGTCGGATACTTTTGCACGGTGCCTTTCGGATATAATCAATCCCCTGACTCGATGGATTATGTCGTGCAATAACATATCAATACTCTCTTGCTCCTTGAAATTGTAAAAATTGAAAAGTCTGTCGTGGGGACCGCATATTTCTTGAACGACATCAACAATGGTATACTGCTCTCCTGATTCTTGGACGGCAATCAGAAAATTCTCACCCTTTGCTTTAATAACAAAAGGCTCTTTTACCCTTTTAAAAAATATATTCTCATTTACCTCTAACTCAGATAGTTTTTTCATAATTAAGACCCTCCTCATGTCTTGAAGCGTGAATTTACACCTGACACGCTGTGCAATCCTCGACAGCCAGTCGGTTCGTCCTCGTATAATAGAGCGATTTCAGCCCACGCTTCCACGCGTAAATATACATCCTCGCCAAGTCCCGCGTATTTACGTCACTATTAACGTGCAGCACCGTAGATATCCCTTGATCCACATGCGGCTGAATCTCCGCAATCAAATCGATAAGCGCGAGCTGGTCGATGTTATACGCGGACTTATACAGCCATTGAGTCTGCGGTGAGAGGTACGGCATCGGATAATACGTCGTGGCGTTAGCATATGTGCGTGTTTCGATATGCTCTACGATTGGCATTACGGAAGGGGTAGCGTTTTGCACGTACGAGATAGACTGCGTTGGTGCGATTGCGAGCCGGTACGCGTGGTACAGTCCGTATTCGGAAACGTCGCCTACCAGTCGATTCCAATCGTGAGGCGTAGGTAAGTAGTCCTTGGCGAAAAGCATCTCGATCTTACTCGTTTTCGGATGAAACAACTCCGCAACGTAATTATCAAAATACTTTCCGGTGGCGTAATCAGAAAGGGCGAACCCTTCAAACGTCTGCCCACGCTCCTTCGCGATCAACATTGACGCCTCAATCGAATAAAAGTTAACTGCTGCGAAGAATGTCCGGACGAAATCACGCGCCTCTTCCGACTCGTATGCAATTCCGTTCTTCGCAAGGAACCCGTGAAGGTTCATAGCGCCAAGTCCGACCGAGTGGAGCTCGGAGTTTGCACGCCTTACGCCTGGCGCGTTCGGGATCGCTGACATGTCGGAGACTGCCGTCAACGCTCGCATCGCCGTATGAACGGATTCGCGGATGTCTCCCGACTCCATTACGTTGACAATGTTCAGGCTGCCGAGATTGCAGGAGATATCGCGGCGGTACTCCGTTCCCGGTTCGCCGAGGTCAGCGATGGTTGACGTTTCTTGCAGCATCATGATTTCCGAACATAGATTTGACATTTTGATCCGCCCCAACTCGCCAAGCGCGTGCTGCTCATTCGCGTTGTCGATATTGCATATATACGGATAACCCGACTCGATCTGCGTAGTTGCAATCCGCGTCAGCATTTCGCGAGCCGTTCCGACTCTCCGTTTCTGTACGCGGTCGTTAGCGAGCAGAATTTCGTACATGTCCGTTATGTCCATGTCGTCTAAGTGCCTCCCGTACGCCTGAAATACAGAATGCGGTGCGAATACGTAAAGGTCCTCGTTAGCCTCCGCCAGTTCGTAGAATTTGTTAGGCGTAATCAGCCCGATAGACAACGTTTTGATACGGGACTTCTCGTCTGCGTTGATCTTTTTGCAATCGAGGAAGTCCACGACATCCCAGCCGAACACGTTATAATACGCGGCTCCGGACCCCTTCCGCTGGCCCATCTGATCTGCGTAAGAAAACGCGTCCTCCATTAGTTTCATTACGGGCATGATGCCTTTAGCCGCTCCCGCAACGCCTTTTATCGGTTCGCCACGCCCGCGCAATTTCGACAGATTGACTGCAACGCCCCCACCGATTTTACTAAGCTGCATACACGTGCCTAATACGTAATTAATCGAATTCAGCGAATCGTCCATCTCCAGTAGGAAACACGATACCAGTTCGCCCCTCCTCGCACGCCCCGCGTTCATAAACGTTGGCGTCGCGGGCTGAATCCGCTGCTCCATCATTCCTCTAGCGAGCTTTTCCGCTAGGCCATGATCGCCCTGCCCGAGATATAACGCCACAATCGCAACATGCTGCTCGTAATCTTCGAGGTACTCCGCCTTGTCATCCGTTTTGAGCGCGTAATCCTTATAAAACTTGGACGCGGCCATGTACGAGGCGAAACGGAAATTATACGAATAACACAGGTGAACGATTTCGGTCGCTTCCGCATCGCCGTATTGCTCGATGACATCGTAGTAATAACCGTTGTCGATAAGCCACTCTAACCGTTCAACCGATCCGTCAAATTTCCGTGTCTTAGCTTCGACCTCCGCCAAGAAAACGTCAAGGGCCGCCTGGTCACGGTCGAGCCGGTAAAATCCGTCCTCGCCACGCTGTTTAATTTCGTTGTTCAATTCGATATGAGATTTCGTAATGATCCGTCACTCCTTCGTATTTAAGGCGATAGCCTCGTTATGATTGTGGTAGCTCTAGTGAGTCGAGCCGTTTATTTGCTATTTCTACATATCCCCGCTCCGTCTCAAAACCGATAAACTTCCGTTTATGCATTAATGCCCCGACTGCTGTTGTTCCGCTGCCCATAAACGGATACAGTACAACGTCATCCTCATTACTAAGGGATAGAATAATCCGGTTAGCAAAGTCTAATGGAAATTGGCAAGGATGGTTTGTCTTCTCAGGATGATTATGCTTAACGTTTAATATTTCCCATACATCAGACGGATTCTTACCTAATGGGTTTCCGGACAACTCTCCCTTTTTGACGCCTTTATAGTGCCTTTTATTTGGGTACTTTTGCGGGATACGTACTGCGTCAAGGTTAAATGTATAATCGTCTGTTTTGGTTAACCATAATGCAGTTTCATACCTTCCGGAGAATCGTTTAGTGCAATGCAACCCGTGTCCAAACGTCCAAACAATTCGATTCCTTGGAATGAGTCCACGTTTAACAAACTCAGGGTACAAAATACAATCTAACGGATACACAGCGCCGTCATTCACATAGTTCCCGACTTGAAATACTATGGATCCGTTGTCGTTGATGATCCTAACACACTCGTCTATGACCTGAGTCATCCAGTACACGTAGACTTCAAGGAGTTGTTTCTTTTCATATTCCTTACCGATGTTATATGGCGGACTTGTTAAAACAACATTGATACTTCCATCCGGAATCATCCGCATACCCTCGATACAATCTCGCTGATAAATCCGGTTAAGCTCAATCTCCCCGAGTGATTGTTTCGGCAATCCACGCAACTCCTTCGTTAAAATTTCGTATATCTTGATCCGTCCCCGCCAGCTCAAACCGAAGCAGTAGCGGAATATCGTATCGCTCCGTCAACATGTCGCCAGCCTTTCCGTACATCGGCCCGAAGTTTCGATTCCCGCTCGCAGCCACTCCTCGGAGCCATGTACGGTTAATCTCCGCAAACTCCGCGACCGGACCCGGAACCTGCCCGAAGCCTGTCGTCGGCGTCACGAGGATAAACGGTTCGGCTATCGGCTCATTTACGCCCGCTTCCGATATGTCCACCGTCCGGCCCGGAGGTAGTCGTCCCCCGGCTTCGAGTTTACGGACGAACCTCCGGACGTTTCCGGTGATTGAGTAGTAGGCGATTATCATTTGACGGAACCCTCCGCTTCCTTACGTGAGATTTCCGTAATCAAATTCGAACGTATTTCCGATAATTTCGTAATGTCCTCCGTACGAATCCGAATCGCGTAATCAATCTGCTCCAGCTCGCGTCTTAAATTCGCCAGATACCGTTTATCCCAATCCGTACTCATACGTCGATCCGCCCGTTATCAATTAGCCACGCGAGGATAATAGCAGCCGCATCGGACTCGTCATCGTTGGCGAATACATAGTCCGCAGGCAACCGTAGCAGCCTCCGCACGCCGTCCGCTACTTCGGACTTATCTGCCTTACCGTGTCCACCTACGATGCGTTTAACGGTCGTGGCGTTAATCTCGGCTGTTACGCGGAGTCCTACCCGTTGAAGTCCGGAGTCGACGGCCGCCCACGCGCCATATATCGTCTGCCCCTGCCGCTTGTTCGCGGGCCGTAAGTAGTCCTCGCGGATGATTTCTGTGGAAATTCGATACCTACTCGCACGCATCATCGCCCACGCCTCGATTAGCGCGAAACGGAAGCCGTCCGGTTGGCTGGAGTCCGTCGTAGTTGATGACGTTTCAAGCAACGTTGGTATACGATTTGATACCGAAATGGCCGCGAACCCTGGCGACGTGAACGAGATGTCGAAGCCTACGTAAATGTCCGAAGGATCAGGTTTACTTCGGGGCCTTTTCGTCTGTGCCGTAGTGAACAGCCTCCTTTAAAGCGGAATGAATACCGCCGAGTATACACATAACCAAGCCTACACCTAATGCAAGGTAATGCATCAAACCAGCAGTGCCGCCGGAAACATCAGAAACAATTGCAACAAACAACAGGGAAGCTACGAAAGCAAGTGCGTATAAAACGAAGCCTATTATTATACCAAGGACGATTAGCAGCAACTTTTTCATACTCGCTCGCCTCCCTATTCTACGTCGATCCCCAACACGGAGAGCATTTCGGGGTACTCATTACCCCAATCGGCAGTTACGCTCCAATCAATTCCAACGTAATCTTTCGCCTCACGTACGAACCACTCCGGAGGTTGTGCACCAATTGCTAAGGCAATCCTCGTTAACTGAGGACGGCTCAACTCTAACGTAAATCTATCGCCATTCTGCTTGATTTCCATTTAAACCGCCTCCTCTCCGTCTGCCTCTACCAACTCGAACCACGTCTTGTAACTAACTCCGTGGGAATCCGGCTCGACTGTTAGGTAATGGGTATTATCTTCATCGTCTATGACTACGAAACAATCAACTTTACGCGTTATTACTCCGTACAACTTTCCCTGTGTAAAATACTCATCAGTTTCCGCCTTACATAATAGTCTCTGCATTTAAAACGCCTCCCCACGTAATCTCCTAATATCCTCAAGCGCCTCCGCATATTGCCGCTTTACGAAGTCTTTTAGATTTGACCGCTGCACCGCCGCAACCTGCCGCTCAAGCTCCGCCAACTCGGACGCGGACAACCCGGAAGCACACGCGGACTTGAATCCGTTAAACGTCCATTTCGTAATGTCCAGCGGAGGGGCCTCGGAATTGGCCGCCGCCTTAACGATCCCCGCGAACCGGTCGAGAACCTTCGTCCGCATTTCGTCCGTAATCTCGATGCAATGTACGGCGATATCAGGATTCTTCCGATATTCCTCGGCCGTCATCTCCCACGATTTCTTCGATGCGTTTACGTAAAGCATTACGTAATAATCGATCGGCTCCGCTTCGGTCCCGTACATGACCGAATAACAAACGGTCTGCTTTACGTGATCCTCCTTCGGGCCGTTCCGCTGGCTAAATTCGGACGTGGTGGCGGCCGTCGTCTGCTTCGATTTGACTTCGAGGCCGATCCGGATAACTTCGCCCGACTCCGCAACATATCGCATGATACCGTCGCACGTCCCGAACAGCGCGAACGTCTGCCCGTTATGAGTCACAGTCCGGTTAACCTTCGCGAAGTCCTCGAACATAGGCTCGGCTAACGCATTCCGTTCGAACCTGAATCGGGAACCCGGCAAATGTTTCTCCGCGAAAAGGAGTTCCCGCTGGATCACGTCGCCGATCGCCGTACCTATCGAAGTCCATCGGCCTTGATGCGGAGGCGTAACGCGGACATCCCGTTTAGATTTACGGAGCTTTTCGTACAATTCCCGCGGGCAGCTATTAGCGGACGATGGCGAGAAATACGGTGAATTTCTGGGCGGCCATACTTTGCGCGACTTATCCGTAAGCACATCCGAATACCACTTGTGAATCTGCGCGTCCAATCCGTCGTCATACGTTTCCGGCCGTCCGAACCATTCGTCAAGGTGCGTGCGGAACGCTTCGGCAATTTCTTCGGTCAGCGAGCGGGTCGAAATGGCTCCGGCTCCAATACGTGTGAATATTGAGATTTATACCGCCTCCTTTCCGCTGTTCAAAACCTGTGTACGTAGAATTGAGTAAAAATCCGTAAACTCTCGTGCGGTCATCATTCGCAGTCCTAAACATTGTGATGCGTGTTCTAGCCCCGCGTTATCACTCAGTATCAGCGCTAGGTACACCGTATTTAGCTCCTGCTCCGTCAACTCAACGTTAAATGTCCGTTCAACTTTCGGCGTCGTTTCCGTGATTTTCAATTAGACCGCCTCCCTTATACGTTTTCTCTATTCGTGAACCACTCGTCAACCGACATTCCCTCGCCCCATCTGCGCATAACCTCGATATCCGTACCGTTAGCCACGTCGCCCCACCGATACGATTCCGTCATGAGCCTCCTAATCTGCTCGATGTCCTCCCGCGTAAAATCCTCCGGAATCTCGAAAATCAGCTCATCGTGAACGGTTCCCCACATGCGCCAGCCTTCCCGCGTCTTACAATATTTGTCCGCCTTAATCATCGTAACTTTCGTCTGTACGGACGAGGACCCTTGTACGCGGGCGTTCGTAGCCTGCCGCATGGCACGGTTCTTCTGTCGGAACGAATCCCGGTCGCCCCATTTCGCCTTTATTGTGGCGTCGGGGAGCCGCCGTTTCCGCTGTTGCTTATCCATCCATACGAAACCGTGTTTTTCCGCGAACGCCTCGTTTGCCTTGATCCATGCGTGCAATACCGGCATCGACTCGAACAGTTCGGACATAAAACGGGCAGCTTCGTCCGGCGTCGTTTTCAACTGTTCCGCCAGTGTATATTTTGACGTTCCATACAACATCGACAGCCATCCGACCTTCATCGCTTTACGTTCGGCGGTATCGCTCCCGTCCGGATTCTTATTGACTTCGTTGTATGGCCGCTTATAATACTTGCTCGCCATATTTGCGTAAGGATCGATGTTGTTATCGAACGCGTCCACTAGGGCAGGCTCACCGCTCAGATACGCAACGCACCGTATCTCCTGCGCTTTAAAGTCTGCACTGACCAGGACTTTTCCCGGAGGAGCCACGAACATACGGCGGGCCTCATACGGCTGGTTTTGAACGTTAAATTGCGATGAGTTTGCGTTTTCTTTGTCCTCGCCGGAACTAAACCGCCCCGTAACGGTTCCCATCGGATTAAAACGGGAATGCCAGCGGCCCGTTGTCGGATTTTGTTTCTCCGGCAATGCGTCGATGTAAGTACCGCTCAATTTCGTAATCTTCCGGTACTCCAGAAGCTTCTCTATAACGGCGTGCTGCCCTGCGATCGGCTTCAACGTCTTCTTGGCGTCCATGTTCGGGAGTTCCTTGCCGATAGCTTTCGATAGCGCCGTTTTCATCTGCGGCCCGGAGTTCAGATTGATTACGTCAGGACCTTCGTGAAAGGGCGTTAATATTTTGATAAGCTCATCACGTAATAGCTCCGCCCTATCTCCGAGTTCCTTTCCGTACTCCCTCGCGAAATCCAAGTCCAAAACATACCCGTTAGCCTCCAAATCTACTATTACGGGAAGCAACGGAACCTCGACGGTTCGGTAATATTCCAGCACGCTCGGTATTTTTTCGAGATGGAACCGCTGGAACTTATACATACGCCATGTTAAATCCGTATCTTTTGCCGCGTAAACAAGCGCAATGTCAATCGGAACCTCGCGGAACTGCGCGTTTTTACCGAACAAGGAATCGAACGTATCCGACGGTACTCGCAGGTACTTCGGAGCCAAATCCTTGAGGCGGAATGACGGTTCGTTTTCGTTTAGCACGTGCATAGCCGTCATCGTATCCCATACGACTCCCCGCAGATCGTACCCGTGTCTCCGGAACATCGCGATATCGAATATGGCGTTGTGCAGTACCTTGCCGATATCCTTGCGGCCAAGGATCGGAGCCAGTTCGCGTAAAACGTACTCCCGCGATATCTGCTCGATACCTACGTGGTCCACCGGAATATAAACGTGAATATCCGCCTTGGGTAATGTCAACGAAATACCTACGATGTTATCCGTATATACGTCTACGCCAGTTGTCTCGGTATCTACCGCAATGATCTCTTCCGAAGCCAATTGCGAAAGCAACGTTTGGAACTGTGCAGTCCCCGTAATTAGCTCGTAGTTATCCGGAGTCTCTTCGACCATCTTCCTCAACGTCTCGGCCCGGTTCTGCTCGGCCAAATCCGTCCACAACCGCAGCGCCTCCGCCTTGCTGAACCGTTTGGCGGCGAGGGAGGGGACTCTGCCTATTAGTCCATCCGTCATCGCCTTACGGACCGCACGGAGCTTTTCCGTATCACTGTCCGAATTCTTCATCGTTAAAATCCGTTGCCAAGCGGCGTCCAACGATTCAGGTTCCGCAGATTTCCGCCGCCCGACCGCATCCTTCACGGCCGTGTCCGACTTTTCCGCCTTGTCCTCCGCCCCAGGACTCCGTATATTCAACGTCAGCTTAATTTCGATTACGCGGCGCCTCCTTTCGGCTTGGAGCGATCAAAACGGGATTCGACGGGTACGATGAGTTCCAGCGACTCCACTCTAGTCCACGTATCTACGCTGCTGGAGATATACGAAGGCTTTACGAGACGTATCGGATTGCCCCAGTCTTTCACACTACTAATCTCCGTTGTAATACCGACATGCTCGTTCAGTCCGTGAGGGATTGTTGCTTTTACGTATTTAACGATATCGCCCGCCTTGTACTCGTTAACCTTACGACCAATTGCGGCCCATTTCGCGACCTCGGCGGCTTGTTCCGCTTCTGCTTCCGTAAGGACTTCGAGTTGGTCCTTACGGTACCAATCCCAATCGCGTCCGACCAACGGCTCAACGCGATACGGGCGGCTGTCTTTGTCATCCACCGTCACTTTACCGATAGTGTCTTTCGGGAGGTCCTTTTCGTCAGTCAGAACCCTCACGTAACTTCCGACAGGAATCCGATCGAGGGCTTCGATTTCCTCTGCGGTGAGTTTTACGATTTCGGACGGGAGTGCGAAACCTATGCCTACACCGTCAGTACGTGTTATTTTAACTCGTGTCCCACTGTGCATCGTTGTGTACGGATCCTTAACCTCGTAAACCTTGCCGTTAGGACACCCGTAGAGCGGGTGATCACCGCCGCCGCTAACCAACCGCACCTTATCGCCCTTTGCGAATTGGCTCCGTGGATCGGAGGTCTGCGCAATCTTCCGTTTAGCTTCGGCTACTTCCGCTTCGGTTGCGAGGACAAGCGCGTCTTCACGGAACCAAACGCGGCCCGTACCGTCAAGTCTTTCAGCACGGAAGGGGCAATCGCTCGAATCGACAAAGACGATTTCACGGATTTCGCCGACTGTCACGCCTTCTCTCGTGTGCCCCCACGAAGTTTTATCATCGGTAACCTTCACGTAATCTCCGACGGTCAAGCGGCGGACTGGCTCCGATACCTTTTCGTAAACTTCGAACTCCCATCCGCACAAATCCATTTCGTCCCCGTAATTATCGATGATCTGCGGGTCATGAGCGCTGTCCATACGCTCAACACGGTAAAACGCATCAAACGTAAGGGCACCGCTATCGTGCGCATCCTCCTCCGTGATTTTAACAACGTCGCCCGCCGCAGCCGCCCGGTCAACCTTACGATAAGTCGCGCCCTCGATTACAACCTCATTAGCCGGAATTGTTACGTTAAGTTTCGCCATCTACAAATCGCTCCCTTTTCGGTTAATTTATCGTTAAGTTCTCGTTAATAACTCCGGCGCTGTCGTAAACACGCTCATAAGCGTACTCTCTCGCACACCTGCCGACATGTACGAACTGGTCCCCGTCATCAATACGCCACACCTCGTCACCTCGGCAGTATTCGCACGAAGACACGGTAGGAACCTCCGCAGGGTCACGAAGCATCCGCTGCGGTAGTGAAAACTGTTCGATCAAACGTAATGGATAGTTCTACCCAACGTTTAGCTGCCGTTTGTTCGTTTGCCCAATACTCCGTCTTACACTCGTTCTCTAGCATATACACGCGGGGGATTTCACCGTTGTCCGCCCACACACCAACGATATAGTCAGCCTCGGCGCGGTCGTATGCGGTCCCATCACCTTTCTTCGCATAGATAACGAGTTCGGGGCGGTTCCCTTTTTCACGGTCGGCCCGGCGGCGGATCGTTTTAATCTGTACCTTCGTGGCACGCCCGTTAACTGGGTCCGTCGCCAACACGTCGTACGCCTCGTCCGTTACCGACTCATGAATCGTCCAGCCTGCCGCCATCAAAGCGGCCTTTGCGATAAGTTCGGAATACTTTCCGGTAATTTCCGTTACATGTGCCGTAGTCATCGTCTCCTTTACGTAGTAATTCCGTAAGCAAGGCGGAGATGAACCGCCCGCTCGCGGTTAGAACAGGGCCGTATCTGGTACGGGAGCAGACTCGTCAATCGGCGGGGCTTCCGGTTCGGCGGCCGTGTTGGCTCCGATGCTCAATCCGAGACGACCGATATCAAATCCGGCAATGACGAGATTCTTCGTCTGTTCCTCCCTGTTCGCGACAAACAAACACGTTTCAAACTCGGACAGCTCGAATGGCTTAACGCTGTCTACGCCAGACAACGCCGCCTGCTCATCGGCGGATAAGTCACGAGTAACCTTGAGAATCGGCGATAGAGACACGATAGTTCCAGTTCCCGACCCTTTTTTCGTAAGTTTGAACGCTAATTCTCCGAGGTCTTCTGCGTTTTCCGCAATCGTATCCTTGACGACCGCCTCTTGTGCGGAAGACAGGTCGACCACAATGTACCTTTTCGTAGTCAAATCGTAAAACGCACGGAGATTTCGTTTACTACCACGATACAGCCGTGCTTCCTTACGTAGCTCTTCATCCAACGCCGCATTACCCGCATCTTTGGCGGCTCTGGCGTCAGCGTAAATCAAGTCCGCAGCTTGATCCCATACCGAAGGGTTCCCGGTCACATAACCGTTTCTGTTACGTTCGGCGGGCTTTTCGGGAACGAAAGTGTTTACCTTCCCGAAAATGCCATACCCGTAATACTCGGCTACATCGTTAATGGAACGGACAACTACGCGGTACTCAGACCCATTTTTGAAGGGCACTATCGGGCTGTTTTTTCCATTACTGTTATCGTTCGTAGCCTCTGCTGCTTCTGCGCCCATTTTCGAAAAAATTGACATTCAATCACGCATCCTTTACGTATAGTTTTGTCGGGAATCAGACGCACGCTCTACCGGTTCGTGACCGATACGTTTTTACATGCGATCCTCCGCCCGCAGCCGGACCCTAACGGAGTGTTCCCGGTAAGATACGGCTGCCGACGGAGGGACTTTCGTCCCATTCGGCTATAGATACGGAATTAACCCTTTCGCAATCTCCGATTTCTCTTTACGGACGGCCGCGAGTTGCCGATCCAGCTCCGCGATTCTTTCACTCAGTTCCCGCACACGGCTCGTGTTTGCCCGTAGAACCGCTTTACTTGGCGTAACCAACATCCGATAATTACATTTCGCAACCTCGATCGCCAACTTCGCCTTCTCTACGTTGACCGCACGCTCGGTAACGGCTTCCTTACGCTCAAACTTCGTAAGTTCTGACATGATTAACTTTCGGACCCGCTGTGATAGGTCTGACGGAGCGTAATGTCGGGAATAAACAGTAACAACGCGATCAACTTCGATATTTAATAGGTAAGCCACACGCTGGAAAGTGAACAACCGTACGAGACTTCCGTCTTCTCCGAGAACTGTTGATACATAGCGGGACTTTTTAACGTTATCGCGGACCCACTGTTCCGCCTTCGTCTTTTCTACGCCAAACCTTTCGATTACACGATCAACTGCGTGCTGGCTTACGGTTACCTTCCCGGTAAAGTTGTACGGAGTCATCCGAGCCGCACCCCTTTCAGCGAACCGCGCCGATGGAGCGCCGACATAAGAGTCGAGCCAACTTGCGGGTTATTACGGAGTGTTTCGCTATCTTCGTAACTGTCTTCGCGAATAATCGTAGTTGATTCGATGATTGAACGCCATTTATCGGATTTTTCCGTGGATTTCGTAATTTTTTGCATAATTAAACAGGCCTCCCGTGGTAAATTCGTTGACAAAGCAGGCAAACGCACATTATAATAGGAAACGAGACAAGTTGTAATACAATGATTACCAATGCGTCAAAACATACATAACGTGTATAATGGTAGTATCGTAAGCATTTGCGAGCTTTCCTAACGTAATGCCTAATCGTTAGGTCCTCGCAGGTTATACGCCGTATTGCTATTAAATGTAATATTCGCGTATAATGAGAAGTGGAACGGTTGGCGGCCGGGTAACTGACCGCCGGTGTTTCGAAGTTAAACGATAAGATAATCGCGATAGTCACCAAAACGATTCGCGTCGTAATTACGTGCTAATCTGCGGAGCTTACGTTTAACAACCTCGTGGTGAAGTCCTAGCGCTTTGGCGAGCGCCGTGATGGATGGGTACTGCGGAAACCGTGATACAATTAGTTTTGTGTCAGGGTCGACCTGGGAAGGGTCACTATTTACAAGGAAGTCGATCAGTTGGCGCTGGTCGGCTTCTTTTTTTCTCAATACAGTATCTTCTATATTGATTTCGTCCGATAATTCTAACGTTGGCGCGTCTTCATTATCTCTATCGTAAGGTTTATCTAAAACTAACAAGAACCTTCGATAATGTGTTTTTTCTCCTCTCCTCATCAAATCAGTCGCTTTGTTTCTTAATAACTTTGAAATCCAACCATCTAAAGAAGGGCTCTTGTCTATATCGTAGTTGTCGACTGCAACCCATAACACTTCTGATAAGTGACTGTAAAATTCCTCCTCTGGAACTTTGCTCTTCATGCTATAAACCTTTGACATAGCCTTTATTCTTTTTTTATAGAGGGGGTATATTTCATCCAAACAAGGCCTCATATTTTCAACTCCTTTTTGTCTTATACATGTTAATACGACATCTGCTTAGTGTTTCGCACACTTTTGCGGAAATTTATGCTAAAATAATTTTGAACCTTTGTTTTCCGGAGGCGCAACGATGGGAAAGTAATCGTCCGCAGCCTTATTCCCGACCTTTTAGACGAGCGCGGGTGGTCGCAGCGGGATCTCGCAATTAAAGCGGACGTGAACGAAAAGACTCTGTCCAGATTTACGCGAGACTATTCCAAAGACATGCCGCTGCGTATCGCTATCCCTGTTTCGGATGCGCTTGGAGTCCACCCACGTGACCTCGTCTTATGGGCCGATGAATAAGCGCTCGGCCGACGGAAGTTCTCACATCTGAGAACTTCGTTTATTTACTTCCTATTTCCAAACAATTCCTTTACCACTTCCAATTTAAGTTGTCAAGGTAAATTCACTGAATTGGAATCGTGCAGACTGCTTATCGTAATAAGTGGTATAATTATCTATTACTATTAAACCACAATTTACCTAATCAGTCTTGCATTTTCCGGTATTCAGGATAAACCATTTAATATATTAAATAGAACTTGACTTTCTCGCAAATAGATGCTTTCCGGTACGTTTGACCGGAACGGTTTGGATACCGGCACCTTCCGTACGCCCTCCCCGAAATCAATCAAATGATGCTTCGGATCGTACGATACCGCCTTCGCCATGTTCACCAAATAGCCGCGCTCCACCTTTACGTAGCCGAGTTTCTCTGCGTATCTCTGTTGCTCCTCCAGCGTAGAAATCTGTTTGAACTGGCCTTCCTGCGTCTGAAAATGCAGTATCCCGTCGTATACACAAACGTATAATACGTCCTCCACCTCATCAATCTCGACCAATTCGAACTCTGTCCGGCTTATCTTTTTAACAACAGTAATTTTCGTCATTAGTCCTCCTTTTCCGGACCTCTCAACTCCGCCGGAATCTCTGGTTTATGGATAAATACATACGACCCCATCAGCACAAACAACGATGACACCCCGATTAAAGCTGCGGCAACTACTTTATAAAACTTCTTCTTCATATTTTACGCCTCTCTTTTCCTAGCGGTAATAGCACCGCTTGTATTATATATGTCATCGCCAGGACATCCGATAAGATTACGAAATTAACCGCCACGAGTCCGGTAGATACAATTTTGAGCAGCGGATAATACCGTTTTGGCATCCTAGCGTATTTGTCATAGTTGGAAGGAGCGAAGAGGGCGAAAGAGATTACGGAAAGAATCGTCATAATTTTAATCGCAACGATAGAAAACGCTAGATGCGGAAGTATCGATAGCAACACCGTAGATACGACGATACATAGGTATCCCGCTTTTAGATGGTATCCTCCGGAAAGGTATCGGATCACTCCGAACGAGACGATTGCCAGCGCCGCCCGCCCGAACTCTCCCGTTATCATTCCGACCAACAACGCGCCACCCGCGATAGTCACCGTATTCACAATGATTTGCAGCGCGTAGTAGATCACCGCCGTCGACGGGGCCGTTACGCCGTTGTCCTCGATACGCTGCCGGAGTCCGTCCGCATACTTATATAGCATCCTCATACTCCTTTCGTAGGGCCACGTATAGGTAGGCCGGAATGGTCACGGCAAATACCGCACAGGCCGATATTACATAAGCATCGAAGTTATTGCCGAGCAAGTACGCGAGTGTGGCCGCAAGCATAACCGTAGCTAGAATTATTACGAGTATCAGCACGTTTGACCGGTTGAATCTCGTGTATGTACGGCGGGAGGTCGGCACAAAGTTAAACCCTCCGCCTAGTTGAACGATTGCGTAAGCGATGGCAATTTCGATAAGTGACGATAATACCTGCACGCCGGACCCGAGCAGCACGGAGCCTTTTACCACGTCGGCCGTTACCCCGCCGAAAAACTGGAATGCGAGAAGCGCGAGTCCTTGAACGACGACCACTATCGCGAATCCGGCGAAATTCATTACGATAGAGTAAAAGAACGGTACTTGGAACAATATCCATAGTACGATGATATAAAGCGCGAGTTGGATAAACGATGACATCTCACCGATTTGCGGAATGGCCCGCGTAAAGTATGAAACCTGGCTCATCATGAGCGATACGGTTAAAACGGTGACCGCGAGCCGCTTCGTAATCCGAAACCGGAAAAGTGCGAACATGAAGGCGAAGACCGCCACGTACTCCAATACAGATGCTCCCGTAAATAATAAGTAATCCACGTCGATTACGCCCCTAACATTATTTTTATCTCTCTTAATGTATGGCGTCGGATTACGTATCGGGCGACCTGATCGACGCTACTCTCGGTCGCGGCTTTATTTACGTCTTTATAGCGGCTGTTAACGGTCGCCACCGATACCTTTACGTCGCCGCGCAGCTCTTCGATTATAGCCCGCTGCCACTTTCGGCCCGCCGCATCGTTATCTCGGATCACAATTAATTCCTCGACTGGACTCCGGCGGATCAAATCGGCTTTGTACCGGTTAAACGCGGAACCCATCGTAGCTACCGCAGGGAAGCCCGCCGTCATTACGGTCATGGCGTCAATCTCGGCTTCGACGATCACGGCCCGTTTACATTCTCTCCGGTAGATTACGTCGAGGCCGAATAATAACTCTCGGATCGGGCGGCCTCCCCGTTCGTACCAGAATAGTTTCGTATCGACCCTCCGGTATTTCACGTTAGCTAATGTCCCATCGCCGCTAAATATCGGGATAGTAACTGCTTTACGTGATTTATCGTAACCAATCCGGCACAATCGCTGTACGGCTTCGGATATCTTCCGACCGCCAAGATACGGTGACCGGAATTTGAATGGGTCCAATATCGAAATGTCCAGCGGCTTGAATACGGTGGCTTCGGTCGATAACTTTGGTATCCGCAGCGCCGGTAAATCAGATCCCGACTCATCCTCGCCGTACTTTAACCGGAGATATTCGCCAGCCTCATCGTATCCAATCCCGTTGAGCCTGGCGATAAGCTCCGTGAGTGCCCCGGTTTCGCCCGTACCTCTGTCGCCCCAATATCCAGCCCGCGCGGTCGCCGTGTCCTCGTAATATATGTAAAAGGACGGGTCGTCATCGCGGCGAAACGGGGAGCATGCGAGCAGGTACGAGGCAGTCCAGGTTGCACGGTGCCATTCGTAGGCTTCGAGTTCGGCGCGGACGTCTACGTTCAAAGGCGATCACTCCTCTTTGTTTAGTTTTAAGCGGCGTAACCTAACGTTATAGAAATCCTCAAGTTCTGAAGACAACGTCTCGACTTCGGAGTAAGTTAGTGTTGGCTCGCTAGCAAAAATCCAATCAGAAGTCACCTTTTTAAAATCATCACGAGTCTCTTTCTCTGCCACATAACTAGCTCTTGCTTCTTTTACTGATTCCGAGTAGAAATTAAGTAAAATATAATATTCAAGAACGTGCTTATTAACAATATCATGCACTTCTTCTTCGGGGAGTCTCATCGCTTTTAGAAGTTTCAAAAATGTATCATTAGTAAGCTCACTATCTCCCCGCTCAATCTTGCTTATCTGCGAAGGACTGATTCCTGACAAAGAGGACAGTTCATTAAGGGTTAGTCCTCTCTGCTTTCTTTTTTCTCTGATTAATTCTCCTGTCATTTTATCCTCCAAAGAAACTATTTTATTTCTTATGAGGATATAATACATCTATTTTTATCGTTTGTAAACATTTCCTTTTTTCACGAAGTGATAATTTTAAAAAATCCCAACAAATTGACCCGTCTCAGCCCCGCCAGTATCCACCAACTCCCGTACAATCCCGTAATTAGGAAGATAAATCAGCTCGACACGAGTATCCTCACCGCCAGACCTTCCCTTCCCAAGTTCAATGATCCCGCGGCCTTCTTCGTTAATGGTATCAATCCCAAACGTTACGGCTGCGTCCTCAAGTACAGCTTTCGTCTTCTTGATCTCGGCACGTTTCGGCGGTTTCAGCTCCCGGACTCCATCATCTCCCTTTTCGGCCGCATTTTCGTCAGCCTGAGTTATCACGTGAATGACTGAACCGGTCTTACCGGCAAGCTTACGGATACGCTTACTCGTTGCAGCCACATCGCCGCCCGCAGTCTTAGACGTATTGGACTCAAACTCCATATAGTAAATCGGATCGATTACGACGACATCTGCCTTTGTTTCGAGAATATCCGCCTCAAGCTGTCTTATCGAGTTGTCCGAAAAGTCCGCTTCGTCGATCGCCCGAAGGATAATCCGCCCAGGTATTACGTCATTCAACGTAGTCACGAACTCCTCCAACCCCCGTTCAAAATCCTCTGGAAGGCGGCCCATAAGCATCGCCAGGTTATCGAAGCCCGCCGTATAATCAACGCCTGCAACGGTAGCCGTAGCAACGCCGCTCCGTGCGGAGATGGACGAATAAGCCCGCGCCATCCATTCAAATGTAGACATCTCCAGCGCCCAAATTAGTACGACCGCGCCATGGAAAGCGGATTCAATCGCCTCTTCCATTGTAATCACTGACTTACCTCGTCCCGGCCTCGCATACCACGTATACATATTTCCGGAGAGGTATCCGCCAGTCTTAACGTTAATGGTCGGAAATTTTGACGGCCATATTTTAAATGATCGGCCTTCTTTACGGGAACGGTACTCGGTCATGAAACGTTCCCCGGATAAGGTTATATCGTTCCCGATAGGAACATTCGTTCTTACTCCGATTTTAATACTTTCAAGCCGATCCTGCAACGACGAAATTAATTCGTCCGCCCGCATCGTCTCATACATACCGCCGACCTCTTTATTAATCAACTCCGCAAACTGCCGCTTACCATACGAATCCTTTAGCTCGCGGGCCAGAAACGTAAACTCGTCAGTCACGTCCGGGATGTACATTACGTCCGGATTTTCGGCTGCAAATGTGGCGTAAGATGGCGTGCGGCCCCCGTTTGTATCTGCGTAACCAAAAACGTAATCGACTGCGCTTTTTTCCGCTGCGGTCACGAAATGTTCCCGCGTAATTCCGCAACGGGTGAATGCGGAAAGGTCGCCGGAGTCGATAACCTTACTCAAAAACTGTTGCCCGTAACTGGACATTGTTTCTTCACCTCCGTAGTTTACTTTAGCTATGCCAAATCTTTCAAACCGCAAATTCGGTGATTTTCGTTTATTCTGCTGGTGAAGTTAATATAAATGATTGATTGTCGAAGTATGTCGAATCTTTACATTATGTCCATATAGTATTATTATTTCCGCAAAGTCCATATATTTCGCTTGTCAAGTACGTGCGTCGAGTCTGTGGATGAAATTCCGAACTTCGTAAATCTCCCGAATACTCCCGTTTTCTCACGTTTAAACTTTTCGCATCCCGCGGTGACTCTCGCCCTTGAACGTGAACTCCATACAGAGGTCACGTATCCGATCCGCGAGCCGCCGCTCACCGAAAACCGTATGCAGCTCATCCAACGGAACGTTGCTCGTATACACCGTAGGAAGCCCCGCCGTCACCCTCGCATTGATTACGGAATGCAGATCAGCCCGGAATCCCTCCGTCGGCTCCCGGACGCCGATATCGTCCAACACAGCGAATGGAACGGTCATTGCTCGTTGTCTCGCGGCATAGTAACGGGCG
Organism: Paenibacillus pinihumi DSM 23905 = JCM 16419; assembly: GCF_000422505.1. Taxonomy (GTDB): domain Bacteria; phylum Bacillota; class Bacilli; order Paenibacillales; family Paenibacillaceae; genus Paenibacillus_D; species Paenibacillus_D pinihumi. Next base: position 33,005 of record NZ_AULX01000023.1, read on the forward strand.
GCAGCAGGCTCCGCGATATGCTCCGGTACCCGCGGCCGGTTGAACTCGTTATAATCCGTCTGCCAACCGTTGATATCAAGAAAGTACGCTGGCCGCTCGACAGGTTGCTGTCCTCGGCGGAGAGAACCTACGTAATGGACTGTGATCCATTCGGAGAGCAGCGCGGCCGCCGTCGTTGTTTTACCGGTTCCTGGCGTGCGGCTATACAGGTATAACGACTTGATCGGCTCGGGCTTTGTTTCGTCACCGAATTGCCGCGTGAAAGTCCGCACGTATACTGATAGGCTGCCATATATCTCGGACTGCTCCGTGCGTGCCGGGCTATTGTCTAACGTAACCAGCAGATACGCCGCCGGTAAATTCCCGTTCCCGATCCGGCCGCCCTCTCCGTTATGCCCGTGCATGGCGATATACGAGCCGCAGAGCGTAGAACATTTCGGGCCTTCCCGTAGTGTACAGAGCCGAGCCAGAACGCATTTATCCGCATGACTCAATGTACCGCCTCCCTCAACTTAGCGATAACTGCCGCCAAACATACCGCATCAGCCAACGAATTCGACTTGCCTTGATGATATACTTCGAACGGAGTCTCCCCGCATTCCGGGAAGTCTTCATCGTCTGATTGGCCGAATGAGGCGACATACTCCGAACTGTCCTCGTAACGATAAATAAACAACTCACCAGGCACGGCGTTGAGTACATCCGAAAAATTCTCGCTTGTGTAATCCGGAATGGACTCCACGCCACAAACCCCGTTCTCCCAGGCGTATATAGCGTCATTCACACGGTCCTTGCTCCATCCGAATACGACCTCCGCCACCCAAGCGTTACGTTGATGCCGTTTCATCGTATGCCACTTCGCTACAATCTCCTCCGTATACACGTCTCATCCTCCTTTTATTCTTACTGTATCTATTTAAGCGATTCTGGTAAACTTCGACTAATCGTGAACAACGATATATTGAGTAGCCGCTGTGCATTGTCCGAAGACAGCGATCCCTTTCATGTATGCTTCCTGAGCGTCCGAAGCACGAACAAATCCTAAGATGAGTTCTCCCCGTTTAATCGCGTAAATATCTTCCGGTAAATATGCGCCACTTTTCACACCGCAACCCTCCGTTTCATTTCGTCACTTCTACGGAAATAATTTCGTAACCAAATCCGTCTCAATCGTTCATTGCCGCGCTCCCTCGCAATATCCGCCAAATCTAACAGCAGACTATTCGGACGGCCGACGTAATCAATCGCTAACTTCACACCGTTCTCTCCCTTACGTTATTTATCGTAACAAATACCGGCGCAAAAAGGATTTCGTATAAAATCTTAATTGCGCACAGATCCGGCGGTTTCTGTGACGATTCCGTGAACATTTGCGGATTTCCATGTCCATTCGCCTTTAATCTCCGAGTCGGTAACCGCAACGTTCCGGCAGCTCACGGCATATCGGCCAAGCTTCGTAATTGGCGCTAAATCACCGGCTTTTAACCGTCGTCCTTTGTTGCTTACGATTACCCCTCCGGAAGCAGCCAACGCCTGAATTGCCGCTGTCATCCCGCTTAAAACCACGTATTTACCGCCTCATAGTCCGGCTTTGATTCGGTTACGGCTTCGGCCGTCAAATCCGCCTTAATCTTCGGAACCATCCGGTTAATCAAGTAACTAACCGCGAACCCGGCGGTTAAATACGGATACTCCCTCGTCGGTTTGTACGTATGGAAACACTCGTCAAATGCTCGTCGTAAAACCTCTGAACCATGCTCCGTCAATGCCCGCTTGATCATGCCGGACTCGGCCGACCAATTCCGCATAGGAAGATATTCGGCCGCGGGCAGTCCGTAATGGTCCTCGTTCATGTCCCGGAAATACTCCGTAATCGTAATCGTATTCCAGTGTCCGATTGATAGGTTCCGCCAGTCGCGGCGCTGCTCGGCTGTGATACGAGGGCTGACCGATTTCTTCGGCTTTTTCGCTACCATTCGCATTCACCTTCCGTTTGTGGTGTCATACTCTTTATGTGATAACCAGGCGAACCGCCGAAAGTCTTCCCGTAAGTTACGCAATACTTCGTACCTTTTACGGCGAGTTTATCCAGGCTAGAGCTGATTATCAGTTTAATTTCGCTCCCATCCGTTGTGCCTAATACTGCAATTTCCGAGTTGCTCCAGCCCTCCAGCGGCTCAGTACGAAGATATTCTGCACTTAATTTTCGAGACTCCGTTCCGCAACCGGCCAAGACTACCGCAACGATTAACGACATTGACAGTATTTGGTTTAATCTACGCAGAGTCTTCGGTGTTTTCGTCATAGCTACGTCCCGTCCTCTCTTCGTACCCTTTTATCGCTAAATATCGTTTGTAGGCCGCCTGCGCCGATTTTGTTTGCGAAATTGATGCGCCGACACGAACACACTCCGCAACAAATTCGAGGTCGGTATCGCGACACGGGACGCCCGTCGTATATAGACGCCAATGTACCAGCTCGTGAAGCAACGTTTTTAATACCTCTTCTCGCGGACGCGACGCATTCATACTCGTACACATTTGTATCATTGTACGGGCTGGATCGCTCGCCCAACGAAGGAACATACCGTGGGTACGTTTCCATCTACGGTTCGTCAAATTGAGAGTACCCGTAAACGGCACGCCCCAGTGACGCAGGGACATTTCGTTAGCAGCCGCGCGGAGTTCGTCTAACGAGAGATTGCCGTTATCTTGCGTCATTTGCCGATGCCTCCTTTGCAAGTCTCTGTAACTCCGCAATCATTCGTTTGTCTGACGTGAAGTTCTCCGGCTTGAATGTTGCTATTCGGTGTACAACTGCCTCCAGCTCCGCAATCCTGTCCAAAGCGGCAGGCCATCCGGTGCGGGCTTCGGCAATGAACGTGGCATTTTCGTCACCGCCCTCGACGCCTCCGTACGCTAAAGGTCCGCGCTCACCTACGTAAAAATCATCAGGAATTTCTACGTAACTTCCGTCTGCCGTCCAAGGTCCCTCCGTCGCCGCTTCGCAAATCGCCCGATCCGCTGCGAAATTACGAACCGAAACTATAGGCTTTTCTGTCATGCCAGCGCCTCCCTTTTCGTCCAGTCGTCGTACTGCTCGAATCTCCGCTCTTCGATGTCAGCGGCACACTCTTCGCACAACACGTCACCATCGCCAAGCATCGTATACTGAGCGCCTTTATCAATACGATTCTCGCAATGACCGCAGACTACGACTACGTATTCGCCATCGTTAAGAAGTTTCGGAGCCTCTTCGTAGATTTCGGCACAACCGATATCGTCGGTATACCCTTTAACCCCGTGGACATATTGTTCAATCCCATCGAGAATACGAGCTATTGCGTACATTCGAACACCTCCGGAAACAACGGACTCACCGTCTTCACAATAATCTCCCGCAGCCGCACCGTCTCGGCCGTATACTCCGAAAGCAGCTCGACCAACGTCGTGGCCTCCGTCGTCCCGTTAACCTCCCGCAGCAGGGCGATTTCCACCGCGGAAATAAGGCCGCCGCGCGTCAAGGGGTACCAACCTATATCCCGCCACGTCTCGCGGCTAATTGGCGGGGATTTTGCGGGATCAGGCTTGTATCCGGGAGCCTTCGTTGGGTCTACGGTATGCTTACGTTGCAGCACGAAGTTGTGGTCGTCGGCGGAAAGAGCGTATGACTTCGTAATAGGGATCGATTTCAATTCGTAGCACCTCCGAAAATAGTATCGATAATTGCTTGCCGTAATTCATCGGTTACTGGCGACCCTGCCGCGTGCTTATGACCGCCACCGCCGCGGCTCTTAGCGAAAAGTCCCACGTCGGTCCGGCCGTCTGCGCTCCGATAACTTACGCTGCGTGCCGGATCAATCATCGCGACGAAATCGATATCGGCCCGCTCCATGACGATGTAGCTGCCGACTTCCGATTGATACCGGTCCGCGAAAACGATGCCTACCGTATACCCGCCGATTTGCTTTACGGTGACCTGGTGGAGTTTCGACTCTTTGTAGCGGTCGATCCGCTCACGCTCAATATCGAGCAGCATTCGTTCAGACTCCGTAAGTGTAACGGACAAATCGGCCACGAAACGTTCCAAGAACCGATCACGCCCGATAAGCCAGAACAAATCGTTAAGGTCCTTCGCGGCCGTATCGCCAGTCTTCGTCCAGTCCCAGGTATCGTAGGAGCGGACGGCAGCGATAAACGGCTCAATCTCCGAGATAAAGTCTCCCTCCGTTCGCCAGTAAAGCATGTGTGCCCCGGATTGCTTAACGGTGCTATCCGAGTGATACTCGTACACCTCCACAAGTACAGTGGCCCATTCATATCGATTAAGCCATTCGGCAGTCGCGTGATGGTCAAGCAGCCTCCATTTACGTGCCGTAAGCGAGTTATCCGCGTCAATATGCTCGGCTACTTCTTCGTTTACGCTAATATCCGTAATGAAAACCTCGTCATAAAGTCCGAGTTGTCCTGGATCGTCCAGGAACGCTGCCACCTTTTCGTTCACGTTGGGGTAATCGCAATATTCGATATCGACCGCGGTTCCGAATGCGTGCCACGCCACTACTGCGCAGCCTACTCCGTCCAGGTCCGTATGTGTAAACAGTTTAATTCGGGACATTTAACGTCCTCCTTCGGGGGTTTTAAATTAACGTACCTTTACTCTCAATTTAAGAGATTCGATCAGCTTTTCACCCATACCGTCCATTAAAATCCGATTGAGCTTCGTCGGTGACTTGACTTTTCCGTAAGGCATATCTGCGGCTTCATTCGGCCTATAGTTGGTGTCAACGTGCAGGAAACGGTACGCCCTCCGCCAAGCTTTAACGTAATCTGCTTTATTTGTCATATCGAAACCCCACTCGTCCATTAACGCTTCCAAGTACCCTTTTGCGTCCGCCCGCTGCCGTTCCCATTTCGCATACATCTGTTCCTGAGTCGGCTTGTTCATGGTATATTGTACTTTTTGCTCCGCCTCCCTCTTGCGAGTGGTTTCCGGCTTTTCTCCGGACAGTCCTGGGAACGAGTTAGGTACGTTGAAAACTCCCGTAATATTCGCCCTTAACAACATCTGCGTAAAAGTCAATGCCGCCCGCTGTGTCGTTTCGTTGTTATCCATGATGAGCGCGAGACGCCCACCCGTAGTTACTTTAATACTTACGTTCATTCCGTCATCTCCCTACATATCGATTATGATTCCGTCTTTTGCCTGCGAGAACGAAAGTACCCGCTGAATATCGTTTACAAAACTACGTAATCCCTCAAGTGCGCTATGGTATTCCGCCGCCGACTCCTGATTGATCGTACGGAACTCTATCTCGTAGTGGCGAAGGAAAGCGTACCTCTTTACGAAATCTCGCACGTCTGTTGAGAATAATGTTGCCGATCCGTCAACCTCCGTACTTGTGTCGATGCGATAAACGCCGTCATCCGGAGAAGGTCGGGCACGGAGTGCCTCTAATTCGGATTTGACTTCGCGTTCAGATTCCGTTACGGCTTCGATAGTGTCTCGTAAAACTTCGTAGTCAGATTCGGCCTTTTTACGAGCAGTTTGCTCCGCCTCTAGTTTCGCTAGGAGTTCGCGGTACTCCCGCAACGTCGTGATGTCGCCGGATAGGACGGCTGATTTCGCTAGCCGTTTAGATTCACTGTCCCCGGATGAGGGTTTCGCAATCTCGTACGTGAGGGATACGGGAAGGTCTTCGAGTAGTTCCTGTTGCTCGTCACATTTTGTTACAAGCACGTAACGGTGGATGAGTCTACTGGCTTGCATTCGGTTCATTCCTATGCTCAAAAGCCATCGCTCAAAATAACCATCATATTGATTGTTTCCAGCTAGGGCCTCCTGCGCCTCTTTCAATTCTCGCCCAAGCTCCGTATACGCCTTGCCGACGATCTCACGCATTTTCCGCTCTTTGCTACGGAGGAAGTCTGCGGTCTTTCCGTCGAGCTGTCCATAATCAAACGTTGTTATTTCCGTCGTTGTCATCCGTCTTCTTCGCCTCCTTTCTTCGGTTAATTAACGCAAGGGCTGCCTCCAACGCTATCCAACCTGCGATAAATACGAGAAACGAAATATCACCACTAGATATATCAACACGCTCCTTTACGATTTAGGTAATTCGTGGTAAAATTTAGGCAACTCCTAGTAGGTTGCATAGATTAGCGGGAACTTCCCGGTTTTGTGGACGGGCTTGCCCACGGCAAAACCTTGCCCTTCCGAAAGGAGGCGGTAGCATGACCATAGCGCTGCGTGCCACACGGGATGAAATATCCCTAACGTTGACGCTCAGTCCTGTGCTAGTGCGATCCCTTATCGTGCTGGCCGTGCGAATCCACTTTAAGTGGTAAGCATGTATCGCGAGGGGCGGACAAGGCCGAGGGAACACCACTTCCCTCTACGCCAAATCCGTAAATTCTCCGTAACCACCTCCGAGTTTAATTTCGTGTAAATCCGTAAGTAAGGTACTTTACCTACGATTCCTTTAAAGGCTAGTGATTCGGTTTTGTTTATAATAGTCGCGAAGTAAGGCGATTTTCCTTACTGAGCTAAGGTTTTCAATCTCGGTATTATTTAATGGTTCTCGTTATAATGGCTCTTGTTATTATGGTTCTAGTTAGTGTGACGTCCGCCGTGTGACGTTTGCCGTGTGATATCCGCGTCACACGGTTATTTGCCGTATCAAAATATTGATACCACAGCGTCAGTCCTCACCGTATACACCACGTTTGCCCAATGCTGCTTATCCGTCCGTTTCTGTTTCTCCGCGGTCACCAGCGGCTCGCCCCGCCATCTGTACGAAAGCAGCGCTTTGACCCGCCTATTTGCCGTTTCCCGCGCTACGGACAGCCCTTCCGCTATCGCCCACTGTGTCGGGTAGCAGCGGCCTGTATGGTCCATATACGAGGCGATAACTAGCAACGTTTGTAACCGGTCGGCCCCGAGGTCGGCGATAAGACCGGATCGGATGGCATCGGTGTAGAAACGGAGGAAGATACGGGATGAATCCGATTGCGGCGCGGTCATGACATTTGATTACGCCTCCTTTCGGGAATAACGGGCTTTTCCTTGTGTTTTTGCGGCTATATCTGTTAATACGACGCTTGTAGCATGGTTCGCACACTTTTCCGTAAATTTATTTGAAATTGGCGGGAAATTAGCGACAGGAGGCTCCTGGAGGGGTTAACGTAGGGGAAACGGGTTGGATGCGTAAATTGACGGTGCTGGACGGGTTAAAACGTGATTACGTATAGTAGCGATTGGCGAAAAGTGGTAAAATAGAGGAAAACGTAGAAGGGGTCATGAGTATGAAGACGTGTCCTTATTGCGCGGAGGAGATACAAGACGCGGCAATAAAATGTAAACACTGTGGAAGTATGCTAGAGGGTAGTGACACTCAGGTTAAACCACATGTAGATACAATTAATACAAGTAAGCCTGAATTAGATATAACGTCAATGGGGTTAGGTTTGTTCCTACTCGCGGCGAGTGTGTTCTTACTATTTTTATTTCCGATCGGAGCTATTTTTGGAATCATTTTCAGTTTAATTCTATTTGCAGCAAGTTTCTCCACAGGTAAGAAAGTTCCGTGCCCAAACTGTTCTCACGATGTTGTCGTAGTAAGAGGTGCTGTAAATGTAAAGTGTCGCCGTTGCCTCAACAGGTACCCTATTACGTATACAAAATAAGAAAAGCCCCGCACAGCTACCGTTGACTGCCCGGTTTAATCCGGATCGTGACGGTAGTGTACGGGGCTTTGGTTAGATATTAGTGGCGTTTTGCACCACGAACTAAACTATTTACAGGCGTAAAATTATCGTGACTTGCCCGCATCTCTTTTGTATCCATTTGAATATACCTACGCAATGTTCGAATATCCTTCCATCCACCGAGCTTTTGTAATGTAAATGGATCGCAGCCATTCAATATCATGTTCTTTGCCCAAGTATGCCTATACACGTGTGCCGTATTTTTCTTCTCAACAACTCCAGCCCTCTCAGCATGGTGTTTCAATCGTTTGTTGAAGTGGTTAGCTTTTATTGGCTCTCCGTTTACGGACAAGAATAGTTTGTCTACAGTAAAGTGTTGTTTATTCTCACCAATTAACTGTAGTAACAGCTTGACCGAGTGTGAGGATATAGGGACAAGTCTCGGCTTCCGGTTCTTGTTCCGTTCGCCCGGTAATTCGATGAACCGAGATTGAAAATCGACGTCGCTCGGACGTAGACTTAATAATTCGGAAATACGTAATCCAGAATCGAGCAGCAGGACGATTGCAACATAATCACGAAAGCCAACGAAGTCTCTTTGATTGGGCTGTGCTAATATCGATTTAACTTCGTCGTCCGTTAAGCAATTCGTTAAATCCACATCTTGGCGTAAGAGTTTTACGCCAGCAATCGGATTCTCTCCAATCAATCCGTCCCGTTCAAGTTGGTTGAAAACCGCCTTGAGAACCCGGAGCCGAATGTTAACTGTTGTGTCAGACAGCCCCACACCGTGATCCTTTTTATTATTGTACTTGTGATTCTCGTATCTTCGCGCTTCGTATTTCATCCATGCAATGTGATCACGGAATATTGCCGGAGAGAGTTCGTGAACCATTGTGATATTTGGATGAAATTTACGTAACCAGTCCGTGAAATAAATAAAGTCCTTGACATAATCATTAATCGTACGTTCACGAAGCCCCTCAGCCTTTTTCGTGGCAACAACCATATCTAACGCTTCTTGTAGCGTTAATTCCGGAAAATCAATTCGGGTAATTTGAATCTTCCTCTTACGTTTTGCTAAAGCCAAATAAAACGCCTCCTAACGGTTATCTGTACGAGACAGATCGTTAAGAGGCGTAATTAGCAACCCATAAACGGACATTTAGGGATTGTTATTATACATTTTCGGGATTGATAACGCTCAAAAATCCGTTGTAATTATCAACCCTACACCGTCAATGCCAACGTTAAGCAATCCGATATAAATCACCGTGAAAACCACCGTTGAAAATCCCGAAATCCCTTGCGGTGACTGGAATCAGCACTCGCCCGCTTCGCTCGGTTTGCCCGCATCGGTAGCTGTTCTGAAGCTGGAGCCGCAGCCGCAGGTAGCGGTTGCGTTCGGATTCTCGATTGTGAATCCTCCGCCCATTGCCGATTCCTTGAAATCAATCTGCAAGCCGTTCAGATATTTCAGGCTATCTTCATCCACGACCACCTTCAGGCCTTCAATGGACAGTTCTTTATCATTATCGTGCTGCTCGTCATCGAATCCCATTCCATAGGAAAATCCGGAGCAGCCGCCTTCTTTTACACCAACACGCAGAAACAGACCTGGCGTTTCTTCCTCCAGCAGCATATCTTTAATTCTTGCTGTTGCAGCTGAGCTGATTTCAATCATGGATATCCCTCCTGACCTGACTGTCTTACCCCTTTAGTATACTGCACATTTAAATTTCTCTCAACCATTCCAAATGACACCGGTTCAGCACTTTCCTGTTGCCGCTGCTTGACAAGGGGTTTATAATGGGGACAGTTAACACTTTAAAGTATCGCTTGTTACTTTTTTCACAAACCGCATTCCTGCCTGTCATCAGGTGGAAATCGCGGTCTTGTTGCTTTGGCTCTAAAAGGTTTATTATTGAAATGAGAGGTAATTGAAGGAGGTTTCGGTCATGAACATCGTCTTGACTACACCAGAGAAACGATTTCAGGAGATTACCGAGAAAGTTCGTCATGGCGAGCGCCTGTCTTTAGAGGACGGTATATTTTTGTACCAAACCGATGATTTATTGACTGTCGGTCAGCTGGCCAATGAGGTCAATCTTCGCAAGAATGGCAAAAAGGTTTATTTTATAGAAAACATGAGCCTGTATTTTACCAATGTCTGTGAATCGCACTGTGCGTTTTGCAATTTCCGCAAAGATCAGGGAGATGAAGGTGCCTATACCTTGAGCGGTCCTGAGATGATTGAATATGTAGAGAAGCACTTCCACCCTGGCGTTCGTGAGTTCCACATTGTCGGCGGGCACAATCAGCATGTCCCGTTTCAATACTACGTAGACTCGCTCAAAGCGCTCAAGGAGCGTTTTCCTGAGGTAACCCTGAAGGCCTATACGGCGGCAGAGATTGATTTCTTCTCCAGAATTAGCGGCCTCAGCTACAAGGAAGTGCTGGAAGAACTGATTAAGGCCGGGCTCGGCACGCTCACAGGCGGTGGCGCGGAGATTCTATCCGATCAGTACCGTAAAAAAATGCGCGTGGACAAGGCCGATGTAAGCGAGTATTTGCAGGTTCACCGCACCGCTCATGAGCTTGGGCTGCGCACGCATACAACGATGCTGTACGGCTCCATTGAAACGCATCAGCAGCGCATTGAGCATATGATGCACATCCGCGAGCTGCAGGATGAAACAAATGGCTTTATGGTATTCATCCCGCTTTCCATGCAGCCAATCAATCCGAAAGCAGGCATCAGACGCCGCAACTCGGCTTTTGAAGACTTGAAGACCATCGCGATCAGCCGCTTGATGCTGGATAACATTCAACATATCAAAGCTTACTTCATCAATATCGGTACGCAGCTTACCCAGGTTTCCCTTGCTATGGGAGCCAGCGACGTGCATGGAACGATTGTCAAAGAGCGCATCAGCCATGCGGCAGGCGCCCTTACTCCGGCAGGGATTACCCGTGAGGATCTGATCTGGCTCGTCAAGGGTGCCGGACGGATACCGATCGAGCGCGATACCTTTTATAATGAAGTGAAAGTGTACGAGTAAATCAGCACATACTAATGCAGAACTGGCCGGAAGTCATGGAAGTAATTCAGTAAAGCCAAACAGATAAGGTTGGGATACACATGAAACGGTTTGTAATTTTAGGAGGCGGCTACGGCGGGCTGACGCTCGTCCAAAGCTTGCTTGAAGATACGATTCCAGACGATGTGACAATTACCTTAATTGACAGGATGCCTTTTCAAGGACTGAAGACAGAGTATTATGCATTAGCAGCGGGAACAGCCTCTGACATGGAGCTTAGAGTGCAGTTCCCGACTGACCCTCGCCTGAAGCTTGCTTTCGGGGAAGTCACCGGCGTTGATTTTAATACCCGTACCGTCCAGATGGAAGGCCAAGACCCGATTGAGTATGACGGGCTCGCCATTGCTCTGGGCTGTACGGACCGTTATCACGGTATTGAAGGGGCGGAGCAATTTTCCACCTCTATTCAGACATTCTCAGCCACGCGTGAGACGTACCGCCAGCTGTGCGATGTGAAGCCTTACGGGCAAGTCACGATCGTCGGCGGCGGGCTGAGCGGTGTCGAGGTCGCTGCAGAGCTTAGGGAGAGCCGGCCGGATCTGAATATCCGCATTCTGGACCGCGGCAACAATATCTTGTCCGCCTTCCCGACAAAACTCCAGCAATATGTAGCCTCCTGGTTCTACAATCACCATGTAGAAATGTGCGGCCATGTCTCCTTGACGAAGCTGGAGCAAGGCGTTTTGTACAACCAGGACAAAACCATTGAGACCGACGTTACGGTATGGACAGCCGGTATTCAGCCGGTGTCTATTGTTCAGCAAATGGATTTGCCGAAGGATTCGCAAGGCCGGCTGATTATTAATGAACTGCACCAAATTCCCGAGCACCCGGAGGTATTCGTTGTCGGGGATTGTGCAAGTCTGCCCTACTCCCCAAGCGCCCAAGCCGCCGAAGCTCAAGGCAAGCAGATCGCCGAAGTTGTACATGCCATCTGGCATAACAAAGAGTGCAAGCTCGGCGATATCAAGCTTAAAGGCGTCCTGGGATCTCTGGGCAAAAAATCAGGCTTTGGCATGATGGGCAAGCGGGCCATTATCGGCTACGTGCCGCGTGTATTGAAAAGCGGTGTGCTTTGGATGTCGAAGCATCACCTCGGTTAAGATTACATGTCATCAAGCAGCTTGTCCAATGCTTCCTGGTCGTCCTTCTGGCGTTTGAGTGCCGCAAGAATTCGGTCGTACAGCTCTTCGACTTTCTCGGCAGCTACAATCTCGCCTTCGACCAGAGCATAAGGTGAAAGGTAACATTCGCCGCAGTTGCCCAGACAGCCGTATTCGTCAACTTCAAACTCCGGGTTCTCTTCAAGCTTCTCCATAACCCGGAAAGTGCCATGGTGCATGTTGCTGGCACAGAATTCAATCATTGGTTTAATCATATTGTCACCTAACCTTGTTAGCTCCATTTTCATTTTACTTACTTTATATTATAATATAGAAAGAAAGGAGTGAATGGCAATGAGCGAAAACGCACAAAGCGCAATTTATGATGAAGTATTGGACGTTCTCGACAAGCTGCGCCCGTTCCTGCAACGTGACGGCGGCGACGTTGAACTGGTTGATGTAGAGGATGGCATCGTGAAGCTGAAGCTGGTTGGCGCATGCGGCAGCTGCCCAAGCTCAACGATCACTTTGAAAGCCGGTATTGAACGTGCCCTTGTAGAAGAAGTAGAGGGCATTCAAGAGGTCGTTCAAGTATTCTAAGACATGTATGAATCCGTTATGCGGCTCACATGCTCATCTTAAGCAAAGAGTCTGGCCCGCAACAACGCCTTTATCCGGCGATGCTGCTGACAGACTCTTTTTTGCGCCCTCTATTCAGCTTGATCCTACCCTTTGAGCGTGCGCTTGATCGGGTCCAGCCCGCCGGTTACATCCAGAATATTGCCGGTTATAAAATCGGATCTGGAATCACACAAAAAGCAGATTGCACGGCCGACATCCTCTCCCGTTCCCGGTCTGCCGCGCGGCGATTCCTCATCGATTTCCCCTTCCACATCATCAATGGATTTCTCCTTGTTAATTCCCCGGATATCTCCCGGGCATATCATGTTTACCGTAATGCCGTGCGCAGCTTCCTCGACAGCCAGTGTCTTTGTAAACGATACAAGTCCGGTTTTGGCGGCGGCATATACAGCCCTGTGAGGCCATGCTCTTGCTTCTCCGGCATGACCGAACCCAAAGTGTATAATCCGTCCCCACCGGCGCGCACGCATCCCTGGGAGCACACGGTGGTCCAGAAGCATGACACCGAGCAGATTGCCGTTAAGCATCTGATAGATTTCCTCCGTACTGTAATCCAGGAATACTCTCCGTTCCCGGATGAACGGGCCAGCATTATTAATCAGAATATCAATACTCCCGAAGGTTCTCTCCGCTTCATCGGCAAGATGTTTGACCTGCTCAGGGTCAGAGATATCGGCCTGCACCGCAGCTGCCCCAACTCCAAGCGATTCGATTTGTCTTTTGAGCTGAAGCGCTTCCGGTTTGCTGTTTACATAATTCAATATAATATTGCAGCCCTGACTCGCCAAGAGCAGTGCTGTACTTTTGCCGAGTCCTTTGGCACTGCCGGTAATTAAAGCCGTTTTCCCCTTTAAATCCACGGAATTTCTCCCCTCCACAGCTTGATAGCATAACAGCTTTACGCCTTCAATGGCAGTCAGGCACAAAGCTCCGCCAAGAACATCTTTTCAATAAGCCTGCCATCTCCCATGCCAAGGCTTATATCAGCTCAGCGAAATTTAGCGTAAGCATAGTCAAACGTATGGTATAAGGACTCCATAACCATCTCGCAGCCCCTGTCCAGATCATTCAGCTGCCCGCTAATATTTTCAAGTTCGGCTTCCTGGCTGTTCATACTGTCCAGACGGCGAAGATCGTCCTGCATCTCCGGGTTCATGTAATGAATTTCGGTATTGCGTCTTTTGCGTAATCGGGATAGAGGTTCCTTGTAGCGTTCCTTCAGCTCATTAAGCGTCTTGGATAATGGGGGGTGCAAATTCTTTTCTCTCATGTTACGCAGAACGGTGAAATACGAAAAATGCGGCTTAACCCGCTCTGTCCGGAGCTGGAACATATCGTTCATAAGTGTCCCCAATTTATCCAGCAGCGAAAAGACGCGAATAAAGGCATTTTTATCGAAATAAACATGGCGGTAATAGCTGAGCAAATCCTCTTCGGTCATCTCAGCCATAGAAGTTGTCTTGATCTGGCCTGCAAACCGGTGGGAAGCATATTGGCTCTCCTCCAACTCATCCAGTGAGGCCAATAGTCCAAGTGTCCAAATTTCATACTTCCGCAAGCTGTGCTCCTGCTGCGGGTTTTCCTTGATCCGCTTCTGCATAAGGGAGACGAAACGCCGAATCAGATGAATGGTCTCGCCTAATCGGCCTTCGAGCTTACGCGGCGGTTCCCCAAACATCATACGAAGCATCGCAGGGCCACCTTTCCTCACGTCTGCTTTAACTGCCAACGGTAAAATACCCGCTTCGCCTTACTTAAGTAGTATGGTGCAGCAGGGCTGAAATATTCTTTCGCGCCTGGCGCTTCAGGTATCATTCCAGCCTTTTTTTATTTTACCATGTGCTGCCCCTGCGCATCTACACTGCAGACGTGTGCCCGGTCAAAATTAGTAGCTCGTGCGACCCTTCCTGGATCTCCATGCCTGAATACATATATCAACCAACAGCGCAAAATAGCCGCAAATAATCAAATTATGAAGCAATCCTGTGAAAATAAACACATTCTCATTGCCAATGGCAAACGTTAAAAGCGCTCCGCTGAATACTTGCACAATAACCAAAATAGTGGACAAGCGGCTCATCCGCAGCAGTCCTTCATGGGAAGTATGCTTATGAATATGAATCGTCAGCAGGATGACAAGCACCACAAGAATCAGCGCCGCAATACGGTGCATGAAGACAATCCCTGATGCCCCGCTCAATTCGGGAATCACTTGACCGTTACATAGCGGCCAGCCCAGACATCCTCCTCCGGATTTGGTATGCCGGATAAAGGCTCCGATATAGACTACGATATACGTATAAACAAACAGCGCAAAGGAAAATTTGTAGACGGAAGCCGGCACGGTATTCCACTGCGGGGCCGCCTTGCCTTTCCTGTAGCGTGACGCCCAGATGACCAGCAGCAATGTACTGGCAAAAGCCATGAGCGAGAAGCCGAAATGCAGCGCCATAACAGGCGGCGATTGCGGCCACATAACAGCAGCGGCGCCAAGCAGCGCTTGCAGTACAGTAAAGAACAATGCGCTCCCGGAATAGACAAGCGCTTCCTTTTGGCTGCGGAATTTGACCAGGGTATAGATAAAGACCAAAACCACAACAAGCCCTACAATTCCCGTTACCAGACGGTGAGAATATTCAATAAAAGATTCGAGTGTATACGCGGGAATGAACTTGCCATGACACAGCGGCCAATCATCTCCACATCCCCTGCCCGAACCGGTGTTGGTTACAAGCGCCCCGTTCAATAATACGAGCAGCATCCCTATAGTAGAGACAAGCGCAAGCAGGCGGTAGCTTTTGGGTACCAAAACATTCACCACTTTTCGTATAAATAATTACAACCCATTATAGCGATAAAAAAAGGCAAAAGCCATGTTGAAAATGTGACAATCCCCGTCAGAACAACGGTTTGCTCAACGTGTCAACACCCTGTCACACATCACGCCCGGCGGCATTCGGCAGCCGCATCATTGCTTATAGCTTATCCAATCTTACGGATAACCGGGCAGGAATGAATAGCTTGGACAACCAGCCAGTTCTCATAAAAGAATTCGCACCAGCTGAAATGCAGGCATAAAAATACCCGCAAAAGCAGCTTCCCTAAACAGGCTGCTCTGCGGGTATTTTATCTATTCATTCTAGCCCTGCTTACCATCAATTAGTTGCCGGCCAAAGCACCTTGCACCTGAATGGCACGGTCAACAAACTGCTCGATTTCCTCGCGGCTTTTGCGGAGCTTGTTAACGAAGCGCACCAGTTCCTTGCCTTCATAGAAAGCAATGAAGCTTGGAATACCCAAAATATTCAACTCGCTGCACAGCTCAGGCATATCGTCACGGTCAATTTCCACGAAGGTCACTTGCCCTTTAAAGTGTTCCTCAACCGCGGGCATAAACGGATCGATGAAATGGCAATCCGGACACCAGGTCGTTTTGAATACTGCAATGGTCAGCTGCTGCTTGCCCGCCAAATCACGGAACTGCTGCTCTGTCTGCAGTTTTTGCATAGTTTTACAGCTCCCTTTCTGCAATTAGGATGCGGTAATCGTCGCCCCAATCCTCCCAATGCAGCTTCCCGCCAAGAGCCTGAATCAAATCACGAGCAGGCACGTAAAGCGTTCCGTCTACCTTGGTAGTAGGTGAGGACCATTTTACCACATTTCCGTTCACAGTCAAAGAATCCGCATCTTTCACAATGGAAATTCTAGTGTTGGTCGGCTTGTCATAAATTTTGAACGTTGTGTCATCCTCTGTGTAATCCAGACTTGCACCGAACTGGTCCAATGTGTCGCGCAGCGGAAGCAGTGTCAGCCCCTGAGGCAGCACGATTGGCGGATGATCGTCATATTCCCCGAAGTACAAGCTTTGCTTGTTCATGCCAAACTTCTTCAGCAGATTATATACAGTGGAATCTTCATTGAAGAATTGCAACATTTGGAAGCTTTCGGAATTGAACACTTGATCGAAGCCGTAGTAAACGGAAGTTTCGGATGGCTTGACAGGCGTCACAATGCCGTTTACATTCCAGCTTTCACTCGTAATATTAAGACTAAAGCCTTCTAAAGGACTGGCCATAAATTCTTCTGACTGATCCACGCCTGGTTTAAATACCGCTGTTACAGCTGATTTGCGGATATCCAGCTTGGAATCTACAAACAGATTGTATTTCAGATAGGAGTTGGCATTCAGAATTTCCTTGTAGTCACTGTCATTAATCGCGCTGTCCAGTTCAGTCTTGATTTCCTTCAGGAACTTGATGAATCCATCCGCTCCTTCAGCAGCAAGCTGCTCCTTGGTTTTCCCTTCCAAATACTCCTCAGAGAACGGATCGGCGACGCCCAGGGATTCCCAAAGGTCAGGCTGTTCGGATGTAATGCGGATTAGTTCAGTCAGCACATTCTTAACGCCCTCAGGATCAGAAATCAGTGCAGACAGGAAGCTTTGTACCCAAGGCAGCAGCTCGGAGCCGTCAATATCAGCCTCTACATGCATACCTGTCAATTTCTCATTATGGACAGTCTCGCTTCCCGGTTTAACGGAAATGCGTTTCGGGTTAGGAAGCTTCTCAATAATAAATCCGCTAGCTGTTTCCATCACCTTTCTCTGCAGCTCGGCAACCTTAGCTTCAAGCTCCGCATTCGTCTCTGCATCAGCAGCAGCTTCTTCCAGCTCAGGCAACCCGTACCCGTAATAGGCAATGTCTTTAATGTTAAACACAAACGGACGCTTCGCCCCATCAATATGTATTACAGCTTGCTTATGGTCGCTATACACGGAGAAGCCAATCTTCTCGCTGCCCAGTGACAGCACGCCATCCGTAGAAAAATGCTGCTCTTTATTCATCTTGATATCTGTCAGTTCCAGTTTTACATTTGAAAATAATTCCATCATTGCGGCTTCTTCCGGATCAAGTCCTTCAGCCGCATTCTCTTTCAACAACAACTTGAACTCCATGGTCTGGTTGCCTTCAGAGGAAGTTACCTTCAAGGACTGCTTCAATGCGGAGTTGAAATCCAGCCCTCCTACAGACTGACAGCCCGCAGCAATGATAAGGACCATCGATAGCAATAATGCAATCAGTCCCTTTCTGCTCTTCATAATTTTATTCAAGATACCTTTCCCCTCTCCATTAAATTGTAACAGCGTTTATTTTAGCACAAGCGCCGTTATTTGGTAACGGGAATTTAGGGCTATTCCCTACTACTATATAACCAGTCGAAAGATGGAAGTAAACACAATTCCGGATAAAAATGTTACGCAAAATAGAAAATAACCATAAAATAAACAAAAAAGGGAAATTCAGCTGAAATTCAAAAAATAACAGCTGGCGTTTCCCTTTTCCTTTTATGAGTGAGCTTGAGGCTGCTTGCCGCCCAAACGGCGAAGAAGCACATTAAATACTTTGCGAAGCGGTCCCGGAAAAGAGGACGCATCCTGGGCAGTGACAATTTTCAACAAAACCAGCAGTACAAAATAGCTGACAATCATGACGAGGCCGGAGCATGCAGCTGAAAAGAAAAATTGCAGCTTGTCCGGCAGCGGATCAAGCAGGATCCGGCCGCCCAGTTCAACTCCAAAGCCCAGCGCTCCGGTAATGGCCACAGTCAATATATAGCGGCTCCAGCGGCCGCCCAGCACATTGAGACTGACCTCCTTGCGGATGACCCGCAGGTTCAGTGCAGTAATCATAATAAAGCAAAGCGTAGATGCGATAATAAGGCCATATACTCCCAGGAACGGGCCCAAAGCAATGCTTCCGGCCACCTTCACTGCAATCCCTGCGAACGTATGCCGCAGCGGACTCGTCTGCTTGCCCATTCCGAACAGCATTGAATTGGTCGTCATCATCGTAATCTGAAATATCGTTCCGGCTGTAAGCGCCGCGACGATACCGCTGCCCCCGGTTCCCTCGAACAAAAATCCCGTTACGGAAACAGCTGCTATCGTAAGCGAGAGCGCGGCAGGAATGCCCGTGAACAGCACGATGCGCATGACCAGCGAGCCCTGACGCTGCACCTCCGCCATATTGCGGACGGAATAGGCCGAAGAGATGGCCGGAATGATTGAGGTACTCAAGGCAATAGCCAGAATTGGCGGAAGGCCTGCCACTCCCTGCGCCCTGATTCCGAGCCAATTCAGGGCAGCAAGTGCCCCTTCTGCAGAATAGTAAGCCCCGGTTACCCGGTTGAACAGCAAAGTATCAAACATGTATAAGAGCTGCACCGTCATGGCTGTGATTACGATCGGAACCGATATTCGGAACAGCTCGCCATAAATTGTTTTCAATCTCAGTTTGACGATGCCGGTCTTCTGCTCTCTTTGAATGGTTGCCTGCATGGCCTCATCAGCAGTATCCTGACGGCGCAGCTTGCGGGCATACCAGAGCATGACCAGAAATGCGCCGATGCTTCCGAGCACGCTGCCAAATGAAGCTCCGGCTGCCAGCCACTCATTGTCAAACCCGATTGACAACAGCAAGAGAGCAAGTCCAACCGCCGTAATGACACGGAAAATCTGCTCCACAATTTGCGAGATCGCCCCGGCGCTCATCATTTGCCTGCCCTGGAAATAGCCGCGCATCATAGCAATCACCGGGAACAGCAGCAAGGATGGCGCAATCGCCTGAACCGCAAGCCTCGCACCCGGATATCCCGAAATCTCGGTCACGATAAACGGGGAAAATACATAAAGCAATACCGCCATCATAATTCCGGAGACGGCCCCGAACAGCAGCGCTGCCCGGTAAATTTGCTGACCCTCATGAACCCGTCCCTGTGCGTAGCGCTCGGAGACCATTTTGCTGATTGCGCTAGGGATTCCGCCTGTTGCGATAATAAGCAGGAACAGATACACGTTGTTCGCCTGGGCGAAATAAGTCCCTCCGTCCTTCCCCAGAATGCTGTCTAGAGGAATACGCTGAAACAGGCCTAAAAAACGGGCGACCAGAGCGGCCGCCGCCAATATAAGTGTTCCTTTAAGCAGAGAATCTTTTTTTATCATTTCCTTTAAATACCCGCCTGTTCCTCCGCTTGATCAGCCTTTGATAGGCTCCAGCGGTTGATGATTGCCTCTGACAGGCGCTGCTGCCCCCGAAGGAGCTGCCCAGCGGACTCCATTGCGGATTGCTTGCAGTACCTCAGGATGGTAGTAGGTCGGGTGGCTCTCATGTCCGGGACGGAAATAAAAGATTTTGCCCTGGCCGCGATAGAAAGTGCAGCCGCTGCGGAATACTTCCCCGCCTTCAAACCAGCTGATAAATACCAGCTCGTCCGGCGCTGGAATATCAAAATGCTCACCGTACATTTCCTCATGATCAATGGTAATATATTCAGGCAGTCCCGAAGCGATCGGATGCGCAGGGTTTACAACCCATATCCGTTCTTTCTCGTTGGCCTCGCGCCATTTCAGATCACAGCCTGTCCCCATCAAAGCTTTGAAAATCTTGGAGAAATGTCCCGAGTGCAGAACAATAAGACCCATTCCGGCCAGCACTCTCGCCTTCACACGCTCAACAATGGCGTCCTCAACCTCATCATGAGCCAGATGGCCCCACCAGAGCAGTACATCGGTATTTGCCAGCACTTCCTCGGTCAAGCCATGCTCCGGCTCATCCAGCGTTGCCGTTCTGATTTCAATTCCGCCCTCGGCAATGCCCTTGGCAAGCGCCTCATGAATGCCGTCCGGATAAATTTTCGCTACAGCTTCATTGTTCTTTTCATGCCTGAATTCATTCCATATCGTCACTTTAATCATTGAATCCGTACACTCCCAATCGTGGAATTAATAAATCAGCAGCCATACAATGAACAAGACGATCATCAGCAGCTGCAAAATAATTTTGACCACCGTGCTGGAGAACAGGCCAATAACGGACCCGTACCCTACTTTCAGCGACTGCTTTGCGTCAGTACCAACCATCAGTTCCCCGATAACCGCACCGACAAACGGGCCGATCAAAAGCCCAAAGCCCGGTATGAGAAACGGACCGATCAAAATTCCAACCGTACTGCCGATAACGGATGCCCTGGAGCCGCCGTACTTCTTGACTCCCCAGGCATTGACCGCATAATCGGCAATAAACAGCACCACAACAATCAATGTCTGCACGGTCCAGAAAAACCAGTTAAACGGCGCAAAACTGATCATGAACCCATACACAAAAAAAGCGCCATAGATCGCAAGCGCCCCGGGCAGAACCGGGAAGATCGCTCCCGCCATACCTACAGCGAACAGGACGATAACCAGAATCCAGCCTGCAATTTCCATCGTCCAAAGCTCCCTCCCTTCAAGTCAGTCCAACATTGTGCAATGCCCTGGTGCCACTACAGTGTGTAAGTTCGTTATTGCGATCAAGCCAGTTTCATAGACGGCCCCTCGATTGAGCCGGATTAAATTTTAACAATATGCTCCAGCACATGGGCAATGGCATCCTCGTTATTGGATACGGTAACGGCATTAGCTGCCTGCTTCACCGCATCCTGCGCATTCCCCATCGCAATGCCCAGACCGGCTTCACGGATTGCTGCAATATCATTGAGACTGTCGCCGACCGCAATAACCTGGGACATATCCAGCTCCAGCAGACCGCATAGCTCTTGCAGGGCGGATGCTTTAGAGATGCCCCCGGGATTAATCTCAAGATTAGTCGGTGAGGAATTGGATATTTCCAATCCGCCCCAATTGCTGATCTCCTGTATGATTGCCTCACGCGCTGCATCATTTTTCGTATCGTAGCCAAATTTCAGCCAGTGCAGATCATCCGGCGACTGCCCCGGCTCCAGCCATTTTTCTGTATTATATACTTTGTCGACGGTATAGCCCCAATGCCAGGTTTCGTGTTTTTGTGCAAGCTCCAGGAGCCGGCTGACGATTCCTTCATTAAGGAACGTCCGGCGGTAGAGCACATGCGGACGGTGCCAGATTTCTCCGCCATTGACCGTAATCATCGGTGTGTCCAGCTTGAGCTGCTCGGCATAAGGAAGGGCGCTTTGAAATCCGCGTCCGGTAGAGAGGCAGACGATCATTCCAGCCTCCCGGGCCTTATATATCCACGCTGCATTTTTACTGCTGATCTCGCTTGTATCATTGAGCAATGTTCCATCCATATCCAACGCAATCAATTTATATTTATTCATGATGCTCCTCCCTCACCTTGCTCTACAGACATTTTAGCATACTTGCCTGGCTTTAAAAACAGCAAGACCTGCCCCGGTATACATTGGGACAGGCCAAATATGCTTATCAAGTGTCCAGGGCTGTGCCGTCATTAACTGGCATATCCCTTATGCTCCAAGCTGCTGCCTGGACAGCCGGCGTCTGCGGGCAGCGCGGGCGACGAGGCCATGCTTGGGCGAGAACAGAAAAGCCAATACGAATAACAGCGCAGCCGCGCACACCATACAGCCGGCAATAGAGGCATCCAGCACAACTGCTGCCCCGTAGCCGATAACGGTGCTCAGCACCCCGATGCCTGCGCTCAACGCGATCATCCGGCCCAGCCGGTCTGTCAGCAGGTACGCAGTGGACGCCGGAATAATCAGCAGGCCTACTACAAGAATTGCACCCACGCTTTCAAATGAGCTGACAGTAGCCATGGAGACCAGCCCCATAAGCAAGTAATGGAACAGGGCTACCGGAATACCAAGTGCGGCTGCAAGTGCGGGGTCAAAAGCACACAGCTTGAACTGCTTGTAGAACAGTCCAAGTACCGCAAGAATGACCAGCAGTGTGAAGCCGAGCAGCCAGACCGCCTTTGGCCCCAAATCAACACCCGACATCGACCAGGTATTCCAGTGCACATAGGCAATCTCTCCGTATAGCACGCAATCCAGATCCAGATCGACCTGGCGGGCATTCAGGCTGACGAGCACGACTCCAACGGCGAACAGTGCGGTAAATACAACGCCAATAGATGCATCGGCCTGCACACCACTCTGCTTGAACATTTGAATTAGAAACACCGTTACCAGTCCCAGCAGCGAAGCTCCCAGCAGCATGGCGAATGAATCGCGTGAACCGCTGATCATAAAGGCGATGACAATGCCGGGCAGTACGGAGTGGCTGATCGCATCCCCGATCATCGCCATCTTGCGAAGGACGAGGAAGGCTCCTAAAATCCCGCAGCAGGAAGCGACGAGGGCTCCGGTAAGCAGAATCCAGAAATCGATCATGATGCGGCTCCCTCCTTGATGCTCTGGCTTTGACCGGAGTTATCGGTCTGTATACGGCGCTTCATCCGGGCGGTCTGATAGTATTTCGACAGAACCCCTCTGCGCGGCCCACACAATACCGATAAGCAGAATACCGCTGTCGCGGACAATACGCTGAGCGGACCGGTTGGCAGATTCTGCACCATAGAGCTCAATAATGTTCCGAGTGCGCCGCTGACGGCCCCGAATATACCTGCCAGCACAACCATGACGCCGAGCCGGTCCGTCCAGTAACGGGCGGAGACAGCGGGGGTTATAAGCAGAGCAGCTACAAGGACGACACCGACAGCCTGAATGCCGACCACGACAGCAATGACGATAAAGAACATGAGCAATTGGTCAAGAACGGCTGTCGGATAGCCCAGCCCGCGGGCAAAGCCGGGATCAAATGAGAACAGCTTGAGCTCCTTGAACAGCAATGCGCATACGAAGAGCAAAATCCCACAAACGATCATCATTGTCCATACATCCGACCCGATCATGGAGGCCGCCTGGCCAAACAGAAATTTATCCAGGCCGCTCTGATTGCCGTAATTACTGTGCTGGATTTGCGTGAGAAGCACAATTCCGATGCCAAAGAATGAGGAAAGTATAATACCCATTGCCGCGTCAGACTTGATTCTTGAATATCGGGTAATCCAGCCGATACCGAAGGTCGCGATAACGCCTGAGATGCCTGCGCCGATCAGGAACAGCAGCATCGACTTCGTGCCGGTAAGCATAAAGGCGATACAAATCCCCGGCAAGGCCGCATGGGCAAGCGTATCCCCCATCAGGCTTTGCTTGCGTAAATAGGAGAAGCAGCCGACGACACCGCTGCACAAACCCAGCAGCATACAGCCAAACAAAATCCATTGGGTGTTCGGATCGGTAAACAGAGAAGCAAGCCGTTCGATCACAGGCTCACCTTCTCCCGGTCCAGAAAAGCAAGCTTGCCGCCGTAGGTCTGGTGAAGGTTCGTCCTTGTAAACACGTCCCTGGTCAGCCCGTAAGCCCGAAGTTCCACATTAAGCAGCAGCACAGAATCAAAATATTCCTCCACGGTCGCAAGGTCATGATGAACAACAATAACCGTCTTCCCCTGACGCTTCAGCTCCTGCAACAGTTGGATGATTGCCTTCTCTGTAGCCGCATCAACACCGACAAACGGCTCATCCATGAAATAGAGCTGCGCATCCTGGGCCAGCGCACGGGCCAGGAATACCCGCTGCTGCTGTCCGCCTGAAAGCTGGCTAATCTGCCGGTCCGCATAATCCGTCATCCCGACCTTCGCCAGGCATTCCATAGCGATACGCTTCTCCTTGGCGCCTGGTCTGCGGAACCATCCCAGATGCCCGTAACGCCCCATTACGACGACATCGAGCGCATTGGTCGGGAAATCCCAGTCTACCGACTCCCGCTGCGGCACGTAGCCGACCAGCCGCCGTTGCTGCTTGTAAGGCCTGCCGTATACTTGCACCTGCCCCGTCAAGCTCGGAATGAGCCCGAGTGCGGCCTTTATCAGCGTCGATTTTCCCGCGCCATTCGGTCCGACCACTCCGACCAGCTGACCCTCCTTCACTTCAAATGAGACGTTACAGAGCACGGGCTTTTTTTGATATGCCACGCTAAGCCCTTCTATATGAAGCGCATTCTTCGTCATGCGACCTGCCTCCTTCAAAAATGCTGTACATCCCGTTGAATACCGTCATCATCTTCCGGCCGCTTATTTCAATGCCCGAACGATGATATTGATATTATGGGTAACCATTCCGATATAGGTCCCTTCAACTGTACCTTCCTGACCCATGGCATCGGAGAACAGCTCACCGCCAATTTCCACAGTGTGGCCACGCTTCTTCGAGCCTTCAAGCACGGCCTCAATTGAACGCTTCGGCACGCTGGACTCAATAAATACCGCCCTGATCTTGTTGTCGACGAGGAAATTTCTCAGGTCGCTGACATCCTTGGAACCATATTCAGAGGCCGTACTGATTCCTTGCAGCCCCAAGACCCGAATGCCATACGCCTTGCCAAAGTAACCGAATGCATCATGCGCCGTGACCAGAATACGCCGTTCTTCCGGAATAGAAGCCAATTGCTCTCTGGCATATTGATCCAGTTGCTTGAGACGGCCGATATATTCAGCTGCCCGCTCCTTGTAATAATCCGCATTATCCTGATCCAGCCCGGCCAGCGTCTCTTCAATAACCTCTGCCGCAGAAATCCAGCGGCTGACATCAAACCATACATGCGGGTCATATGTCCCCTGCCCGCTGTCATCAACAAGCATGAGGCTGCTTCGGGGAATGTTCTTCGTAACCGGAACAACTGCCTTTCTCTTTTCCAGCTTCACCAGCACCTCGCCCATCTTGCCTTCCAGATGCAGACCGTTGTAAAAAATAATATCGGCCTCATCCAGCTTGCGGATATCTCCATGGGATGCCTTGTACAGATGCGGATCGGTACCCGGCCCCATTAATCCTGTTGATGCAACCCGGTCCCCGCCGATATTTTTTACCAAGTCATGAATCATGCCGATAGTCGATGTCACCTTCAGCCGGCCGTCATCCTCCGAATTGCCGCTTGTGCCGCAAGCTGAAATGATAATAGCTGCTGCCGCCAGATAGAACACAGTGAGCAAGGCCCTCTGAACGGATGCAAACTTCAAAATATTCATATATGTCGCTCCTCTCCGTACGATCTGCCGTCAGCATTAATTGGCGCTTGCGAACAAGTATTGGTTTCAGCCTTTTTTTTTAATTTCCAACAAAAAAGTTTCCATAAAGCAACATTTATCATTGATATTCATGCTTTCA
The DNA here is from genome assembly GCF_000422505.1 of Paenibacillus pinihumi DSM 23905 = JCM 16419. Classification (GTDB taxonomy): domain Bacteria; phylum Bacillota; class Bacilli; order Paenibacillales; family Paenibacillaceae; genus Paenibacillus_D; species Paenibacillus_D pinihumi. The sequence goes on from NZ_AULX01000023.1 coordinate 58,564, forward strand.
TGAGATAATTCCTTGTTTTAATGTCTATGTACATGTGTATAACAACTGATTACTTGGTATAATTTTGGCGTTTGTAGTATATGCCCAGCTGGCTCATCTGGTGACGACCGCCAATTCTGTGGAAGAGTTGTTGTTTGTTGAACACCTGGCCGTATAGATAACAGTGCTGCAAATAAAAGACGCCCCCGAAAAATGCTCAGGGACGCCTTATTGTCAGCTGTGTTGATTATATGGTTTGGCTTGCGAATGAAATTCTCTGTCTGTACTCCAGGCCTTTTTCACATTTGTACAGATCACGCAGCCGTTCTAGGTATCGGCAATATGTGTCTTGTCGAAATCCGGCGTATTAAACCAGTCTCCTGAACTCTGCCACGTCGCATCAAGCGGAATCCACTTGTTCTGGTCTGCCAGCAGTACCTCATTCCACGCATGCGGACCCCAGCCGCCCCGTCCATTGGCGCCAAGTCCGGTGACGACGCGTACCTCAAGCCCTGCACTGCGGGCCATCATCGAGTAGAGACGCGATACATCGATACATACACCTTTGCGCGATGCAAATGTCTCCTCCGGCGTCTGCTCCTTCCAGATCCCCCGCTGCTCATAGTTGTTGGCTTTATCCCAGTCGTAGGCGATTCTCGATCCGATCCACTCATACAGCGCTCGTGCCTTTTCCTCTTCCGTGTTCAGCCCTCTGGTAACATGAACAGCTGCCTCTTGAATCTGATCAGGCACATCATAATCAATAATCTCGTATTTCCGCTGCAAAATACGCTTGAACTCCGCTTCGACCGCCTGTGTGAACACCGGTCCCTGCTCAGCCAGCACCTGCCCGGCTACCCGCTCCAGCACCTCGGATGATGCCTTCTTATAAAGCGGCGAGCTGCTTATATCTGCTGCCAGTGGACCTGCCGGCAGCAGCGAGACGTAAATAAACAGCACTGCCATCAGCATCAATCCTCTGCCGAGGCCATGCAGCCCGCCCAGCAGCGCTCCGGCAATCCGGCTGAGAAAGCCGCTTCTCGCTTCCGCATACCGTGCCCGCTCCCCACCTGAACTGAAAATCAGGGACATAAGCCACGGTATCAGAGGGTTCAATATTAGTCGGATTACCAGATAGCTCAAGATAAACAGGATGCCAAAACGCAGCATTGAGAAATCCCGCACGCCGGTAATCAGTGTATACCATAGCTGGGTCAGCCCTCCGATCTCTCCTTGCGGCAGTTCAATATTCCGCTGAACCAGCCAGTTGTGCACAGGATGAGACAGGAAGGCGGCAGCTCTGCCCGCCAGGAGCAAGGCTGCCACCATCCATACGACATCCATTATAAAATAGACCAGGTGCCTGGCTGAGCCTGCCGCTCCGCGCCGCAGCCCCTGCACAAGAGAAACCGCCAGAATTAGGAGGACAAGCACCGATACCGGCTCCAATGTTGCAAATGTCTGAATCCAGTCGTTCATGATGTATCCCCTCCAAGCAATCCGCTATCCTTTTTTTACTGTTTTGAGCTTGCAATCAGCTCTTTAATTGTATCGTCAATTTTCCACTTGCCAATCGGAATGCCGCGGAGGCTTACAGCTACCTCATTCTCTCCCGGCTTGCCGCTCAGTTCGATATTTTTGGTCTTGACTGAGTAGCTGCCATCCGGGTTGGACGTATAGACCGCTTCATCGGCTTCCTTTTTCATCAGATTCAAGGCTTCCTGCTTCACACTATCTGTCAGACTGTCTGAAAACTGGCTGCCCACTTCCTTCAACCCTTCCATGCCAGCCTTCAGGTCTTGAAGATTATAGCCGCTGTACACGATGATGACCAGCACGATAACAGCAACAATTGCCCATTTGACAACCGTCTTTACAATTCGGACGACGATAAAAAGAATGACAAGTGCTACCAGCAGCATAATCCAATTCTCTTTTAGAAACAAAGACCATGTATCCCAATTGTAATCCAAGTTTATTTTCCCCCTATTTCCCTAAAGTTGCCTAGTAAACATTATAACCCACCCACTGCTACCCGTAAACGGACCCGGGACGGGGACGGGAAAGCAACTTTTTATTGAAAACCAATAGCCGGCAGACAATTGGCATAACCCGTCCCTTTGCAACGTACAAGTTAATATCTGAGGGGAAACATAGGAGGGAACCGACTTGAAAACCGCCATCTGGCTATATTTGTTTTTGTTCGTCGCTTTTTTTGATCTCCATGCCCAATACCCGATTCTGACGCCGTTCGCCTTGTCGCTCGGTGCAGCCCCATCCTTTATCGGACTGATGATGGGATTGTATTCAATTACGCATCTGCCCGGCAATCTGATTGCCGGCTACAGTGTCGACTGCTTCGGCAGCCGTTTGTTTATCGTGTTCAGCCTGCTGCTGGCCGGAGTCATTTTGCTGCTGCAATCTCAAGTGACCAATCCCTGGCAGCTGCTTGTACTGCGTTCGGTCAGCGGCTTTGTGCTGGCTTTCCTGTCTCCTGCCTGCATGGCCATGCTTGCCAAGATGGCCAAAAACCAGCTTGAGCAAGGCAAGCTGATGGCCGGCAACGGAGTCGTCCACAATCTCGCTTCTGTCGTCTCCCCGGCAGCAGGAGCCTTCCTTGTCGCCCAAATCGGATTCACCCAAGCCTTCTATCTGCTTGGCTGGATACTGATCGTCGTCTCCCTGTGTGCCCTGCTGTTTCTGCGCAATGACGCAGATGCTGCAGCCGGATCAGCAGCTGATACAGATAACACAGGAGAACCGGAACACCAGTCAAGCGTCCCCTGGCTGATCTATACACTGCCTGTTGCCATGGCCTGTGCCCAAGGAATTTTGTCGTTCGAGCTTCCGCTGATGGCCTTCAAATCAGATGCCCTGATGACAACCGGGCTGCTGTTCTCTCTAGTCAGCCTGGGCTCCCTGATTACGCTCAGCATGTTTTTTCTTAACCGCTATTCGCCTTACTACCGTTCTATCGGAGGAGCGATTGTGCTGGCTCTGACTTATTTTTTCATGGCCGCTCACGACGAGCTCCCCTTGTCCGTGATGCTCCTGATGCTTGGCATGGCAAAAGGCATCATTTTTCCGGCGCTTTCCTCATTGCTTATTGAGCTTAGCGGGGGCAAGCGTTATGGTCGGACGTTCTCCATTTTGTCCATTGCCTTCTCTATCGGAGCCTTTGCCGGACCGCTGCTCGCCGGACAATTAAGGGAACTGGTATCACCCTACTTTATCGCATTCCTTGTGCTGATGGCCGCCATTATGATACTTCCCTTTCACCGGAATCAGGCGGCCTCCGCACGTACCCATTTTACCTAATTCCCCACACCGTTTCGCCTGTTGCTCATAACATATCGTATGTTCGATGGACGCAAAGCCCAGGGCGAAGCGCCAGCGACGACATCTATATTGAGAGGGTGACTTAAATGTCTTACGTTGACAATTGTGGTTCTTGTGGTCCTGGTGTTGGCGGAGCTTGGACATCCACAGGTACAATCCTTGTATTGTTTATCCTGCTGGTCATTATCTCGCGTACTTTCTTCGTGTAAGGTTCCAAATCTCCTTCACATCTGAACTAAGATGTTCCAACCCCCTCTAGGGTCTGCTTCGGCGGACCTTTTTTTAATGAGAAAATTCAAAAGAATCATTTGCGGGAACGATGCCGCAGATTGCGATACCCCGGAGGATGATACACTTTGCCCTGCAGAGTACACTAGCGTTGTGCTTTTAGGGTAAAATAAAAATAAAGGAGGGATTAGCTTATGGATATTGCCATTATCGTCGAAGGAAAAAATGACCGCAGCCGCATTAGGAGAGTTCTGCAGCAGGATGTTCCGGTCTATTGCACCTACGGGACGCCAGGCACCAAGCAGATTGCAGCCCTTCAGAAACAAGCGGGAGATAAAGAGGTATATTTGTTCATGGATAATGATGCCTCAGGTAAACGGATTCGGGGGATGCTTCGGGATACGTTCCCTGATGCCATACATATTTACACCCGACGTGGCTACCCTGGCGTGGAATCCACACCGGAATCCTATTTGATCGAGCAGCTTGAAAAGGCGGGGCTGGAGGAATACATCCATTACCCGCCTTCAGACACAAACCAGATTTGGACCAAAGAAGATCAAATATGAAGCAGAGAAATGACAAGGGTAACTGAGAAAATACTGAGCAGTGTCGAAGCAAATACAACCTGGGATGAAAATTCAGGCTCATTGTCAAATTCGACTGCCAGCAGTACGCTGCTAAGCGAGGTCGGAACAGCAGAGGATACGATAAGCGCCGAGGCCATTAACGGCGAGATATGCATGCCAAGCCCATTCATGCCCCATACGACCAATGCCGCGAGTGCAGGACCGGCACCCAGCCGCAGCAGACAGGACAAACCGATGTCAACGAGCAGCGGTCTGCTGAGCTGCCACTTCATGCTGCCAAGCTGTACGCCAAGCGTAATAATTGCGGTTCCCAGAAAGGCATTCGCCAAATAATCGACCGGTGTCTGCAAGAAAGCCGGCAGCTCCACATTCAGGCCGCGCATGGCAAAAGCAACCGGAATGACATAGATAACGGGCATGGAAGCAATTGTTTTCCAAATAAAGCTGATATTTTTGCGGTGTGAATTCACACTGTAAATGCCGTATGTATTGGGAATGAGCGATTGCATCATCATAATCAGCACCTGAATTGCCAAGGTTTGCGGGTTGCCCGCAAAAGCAAGCTGATTCAGCGGAATCCCGTAATTGGCGCTATTATAGAATAAGACGCTATTGCGCATCGCTGCACGCTTCCCGCCCTGAAAGCCGCGCAGCCGGATTACAATTTCTGTAACGCCATATTGAAGCAGCATAAATACAAAGAAGAACAGCAGCACAAATCCGATTACAGCCCAGGACACATCAGTCTTGTACAGCAAATTAAAGATAATTGCCGGGGAAAAAAGATAAAAGTTCAATTTTGACAGCGTTTTAATATCTAAAGAAAAAGACCGCTGCAGAACGATCCCAATAGCAATCATAACTGACAGCGGCAGCAAATTATTCACTAGTATATGTAAAAAAATTTCCATTACTTCGCATCCTGTTCGTTTAACAGCTTCTTGATATCCTTGATGACATCATCAACCTGAAGCTCGTCAACATCTGCCCGGATATACTTGCGCACTTCCCCCTGTTTATCCACCAGAATGAAATAGTTCGTATGGGAAAATTCTTGCTCACTCGTCTTGATTACCGTTACTCCATACTGTTTTGCCAGCGCATGGGTAGCAGCTTCATCACCACGCAGAAACTTCCATCCTGTCAGATCTGCATCAAACTTGCTTGCATACTCCTTGATTCGCTCCGGCGTATCGCGATTGGGATCTACCGTGATCTGATGGATCTGAAAATCCTTGCCGAAAGCGCCTTCCTTCACCATAGCATCCTGGATCTGCCCCAGTTGGGCAGTGGTTGGCGGACACACGTCAGGACAATAGGAGAAGTAAAAATAATGAAGCCTTACTTTCCCTTGTGTATTCTCAATCGATACCTTATTGCCGTCCACATCTGCAAGCTCATAGGCAGGCGCCGGCCCCAGTTTTCTGAGCGGCTCTCCCCCTGTCTTCATCGTGCTCAGCAAATAGATTCCCATAAGAGCACATAAGGCAAGAACTGCGATTTTGAATGCATGCTTTTTTACAAAAGCCATTCTGTTACAAGCCCCCTTCACTTAACTTATGTCCAAGAGGTATTTAATACCATGACCAAAAAAGTAACCATCAGGTAATTAATGGAGATGATGAAATTAGTCTTGGCCCATTTTTCTGTATCTGGTGCATTCATGCCGAGGAGCGTATGAATAAACCAGACCGCGCCTAACAGCAGCGTAATGATCAGATAGACCATCCCGACATGTCCAAAATAAAACAACGCAAGCCCTGACGGAATCAGCAGCAGTACATAAGGAATCATCTGAAGCTTGGTCCGGCCAATGCCTTTGACGACAGGCAGCAGTGGGAAGCCTGCGGCACGGTATTCCTCTACACGGCGGATAGAAAGCGACCAGAAATGCGGCGGCTGCCACAAGAAAAGCAGTGCAAACAAAATGAATGCCCCGGCATCAACCGTATTCGTTACCGCACAATAGCCGATTACAGGCGGCATGGCACCGGATACACCACCGATGGATGTGCTCCAGGTAGAAGTGCGCTTCAGCCACATCGTATAAATAACAATATAAACAAACATGCCGGTCAGCCCGAGCCATCCTGTTAACGGATTGACGAGCGTGAACAAAATAATGACTCCTGCAATACCTAGGATAATGCCGTACCAGAGCACAACATTCGGGCTAATACGGCCTGCCGCAGTGGCACGGTCGCGGGTACGTTCCATCTTTTGATCCATTTCCCGGTCCCAATAGTTGTTGATGACACAAGAGGATGCCATCGTAAGACCGGACCCGATTAGCATGTAAAGAAGCAGCAGCCAGTCGATATCCCATTTGGATGCCACCCAAAAGCCGCCGAAGCCCGCAATCAAATTCAACCGAATGATTCGCGGCTTCGTCAACGCTATAAAATCCTTCAGCACAGCGACGAGCCTCCTAGTAAATATGCATTTATTAACATAAACGGCCCCCCCATTACTAAGCCGCACGTCTTTGAACGTACTTAATCATACCGAAAAAACAAGTCTTTGACAATGTTCGTCCTTCTTGTTCATCATTTTGCCTTACTCCTTGTTACAGCTTGACGAATGTTGCAAGAACTTTCTCTGCAATGGAACCATTTGGAAAACAGTTCATACAATAGCACTGTAGTCATTCGCCTAACCGAAAAGGGAAGCACATCATGAATGAAGGTAAGGAGGAAAGCTATGGCGGTTATTCAGACCAATTCAGAGCAGGTCAAATTGCTCGCCCGGCTGATGCGTGCAGAGGCTGAAGGCGAAGGGGAATTAGGGATGCTGATGGTCGGCAATGTCGGTGTGAACCGGGTATTAGGCAATTGTCTGGACTTTCGGAATATTCGCAATCTCGAGAATATGGTATACCAAAATCCCGGAGGCTTTGAGGCGACACAGAAAGGATACTTCTACCAGCCGGCCCGTGACAGGGATGTCCAGCTTGCCCGGCGTGTCATTAATGGCGAACGGCAGTATCCGGCGTCGAATGCGCTCTGGTTTTTCAGACCGGCAGGGGATTGCCCGGACACGTGGTATGACCAGAGCAATACAGGCCGCTATAAAGCACACTGCTTTTTTGCGCCAAGCGGTGACGATTGTCCAAACGTATATTAAGTTTTCCAACCTATACTTACAGATTAGAAAGTGAGGAAAAGAAAAATGACTAATGCATATCCGTTCCGCAATGTACAAGGGGGCTGGCCGCAGCAGCAATCCTATCCGGGAGGTTATTATCCGATGGCGATGCCTTTTCCGTCGAACACTGCAGTATCCCCGCAAATGGGCGCGGCCCCGGTTCAAGCCTCCGCTCCTCCACTCGTCCCGAGCGGAGCAATGGTCACGCCTTCCGGCGGAACTGTCGTAACCCTGCCTGCTGTTGAGGAGTCTTATGTTGAGAATATTTTGCGCTTGAACCGCGGCAAAGTTGCGACTGTCTATATGACGTATGAAAACAACCGCGAATGGAATGCCAAAATTTTCAAAGGTGTCATTTTGGCAGCCGGACGCGATCACATCATTTTGGCCGATCCGACAACGGGCATGCGGTATTTGCTGCTGACTATCAACTTGAACTACATTACATTTGATGAGCCCATTAATTATCAATATCCGTTCCAGGGCGGCGTCGTGACCAACCAAACCCCGATCTCCACAACGGCTGCTGCTCCTCAAAATTAAAAAGGCTTGAACACCCAGGCATGCAGTCTGGAGGAGCCACCTGATATCCAATCCCGGGCAGCCATGAAGGAAGAACGTTCGTTGCAGCGTTCTTCCTTTATGCGTTGCGCTTCCGCTTCCGATGCCGCCTGCCAAAGTTCCACAAACAGCCCCGGCTGATCTGTTCCTTCATATATATGCATGTTGCTGTGGGCTTCCTGTTTCTCCTTCATAAAAGCCCTGTACGTCTCCATATATTCTTCATCAATCTTATACTCCACGAAACAAATATACATCAGCCTCTCCCTTCCCTTCTCATAATCCTTGCCCGAATTGAAAATACTGAAGATACGCTGTTCATTGTACCATGATTATGGACAAGAAGGAGGCTGCAGCTACATGGATTCAGGTACACATCTTGTCATGGGTCTTGGACTGGGCGGTCTGGCGATGATCGATCCGGCTGTATCTTCAAGTCCCGCCGTATTTACTGCCGTTATGGCTGGCACAATTATCGGCTCCCAGGCCCCGGATCTGGACGGGCTGCTCCGAATTAAGAGCAATGCCGCTTATATTAAAAATCACCGCGGAGTCACGCATTCCATTCCGGCGATTGCAATCTGGACCGTACTCATTACTGTCATTCTGCAATTGCTCTATAAGGGCACTCTGCCATGGCTTCATGTGCTTGGCTGGGTACTGCTTGCAGTTGTCCTGCATGTGGTGACTGATCTGTTCAATGCCTATGGCACGCAGGCTATGCGCCCTTTCTCAGACAAATGGATTTCGTGGAATATTATTCACATCTTTGATCCGGTTATTTTTGCTTCACATATTATCGCATTGCTGCTATGGGCTATTTTTGGCGCCGCACCCCAGATTATATTCCCTTTGCTATATGCGGGCCTTGTTGTTTATTTTATCTGGCGGACTTCGGCACAGCGCAGGCTTATGGATGAGCTGCCCAAGCTTGATCCCGAGCACCAGCGCGGTGAATCCTATATTCTGATCCCCACTATTTCGCTGCAGCGTTGGAATTTGATCAAGGTGCTTCAGGATAACAGCTTTGCGATCGGCAATGTCAACAAGGGCATCCTAAAATGGGTTGACCATGCCAGATGCTCTGCACACCCTGCCGTTCATCAGTCGAAAAGCGATCCTTCCGTACAGGCATTTTTATACTTGACGGCCTTTGCCTGCGCGGAGGTCAAAGAACATCCCTGGGGCTTCGAGGTGCGATGGGCCGATGTCCGCTACCGCCACCGCCAGCAGTATCCATTCATGGCTACCCTGCTGATGGACAAGGATTACAAAACCCTTGCCTCTTATGTAGGCTGGCTGAGTGATGAACGGCTGGAGAAGAGATTGCGGATGAATACGTATTAAATCAGGCTGACCTGATTCAGTCTGACACAGAAACAGGCAAGCATAGCGGGCTGTTATAGCGCCGCATGCTTGCCTTGTTTATCATAAATGAACTTTAGTTAGGGATATTAATGGATACCTTCTCTTGTCCTGCATTGACATAGTCCGAACTGACTATTGAGCTATTCGGAAAGGAGCAGTAACCGCCTGTTTGGCTTGCAAGCCACTGCTGTGCATTGGCAGCTGTTGTTCCAATCTTGGAGCTGCTCCACTGAACATTCCTCAAATACGCTCCTGAATTAAAGTTGTTGCCCCCAATTTGACCGATAGACGTAATCCGTTTAAGAATGTTGCCCGTCCCGTTTAGCTTCCACCCCGGTGCATTTGCCACAAGTGTCTCCGTAGTAACTGTCGTGCTGTTCATTTTGATTCCGGTAGTCGATACGGCAACCTGATTGTCCTGGGTTACATAAAATTTCAGTGTAACCGTTTGACCGGACTTGTAACGGGAACCAGACGTGCGTCCCTGTCCTGCAGGACTATTGAAAAATGCCCAATCCTGATTCGTTTTTCCATACTGGAAGCCAGCGTCAACCTCAGTACCATTTCTTCCCCCGGTATAAATATAGGATGTAGAATTGCCTCCCGGCTGACTTTGGTCGTTAACTTCTGCAGCAGCCGGCAAATATACTCTGCCTTCGTAATAAGAATATCCTGGATTCGAGAATACTCTGCGGTAAGGCCCCGTGTTGCCGGAGCAAGAGTAATTCAATATGGAAATGTCAGATACGAATGCTTGAGATTGATCTTCCGCTTGTGCTTCAGGCAATACAAAAGTCTCGCCATTTTCCCAGGCGTATACGCCATCGCCCACATATTCTGCTTTTTCTACATTCTCCTTCAATTCCGGCTTGTTGGCATAAACTTCACCGTCCGGAGCAAAATAAATGACATTCTCTCTGTCCGATTCCGGCAAGGTTTGCATAATGTCCCCGATAATTTCCCGTTCTGCAGCCCCAAGCTCCGGGGAAATGAAGAAATTATCGTTTTTATTTTCCTCGGCAAATACAGAAGTAGAAAAGACCAAGATCATAACAATTGCAATTGAAGCAAGCTTTCTCACTATATATTACCTCCTGGCATAATTTTTTTTTATTTCTGTCTTCTCTGCCCTCCCCTCTCAATCGTATTCGTGCCTAATCCCAAGAAGCCAATACTATGTTGAAGCCATAAACCGGATGAATCTGTCTGAATATTCCGGTGCATAGCCAGCACACACATATATACTTATATTGTAAATTATATGTAAAAATCCTTTTTTTTGAAATGAATAAATACTCCTAATTCTCCTTGTGTATTTATATAATTGTTTTAAATTTTGCAAGCAATTGTAGAATTTTGCCGAGTTTATGACCATCCCTTGTCTTCTCAAATTATTTCAAATTAAATCAGACAATTTCAATGCAAAAAGCCGTTTATCCGGGTCCGCATCCGGCAAATAGCGGTGAAGCTGTGTATCCAGACTGGAAATATATCCGTCATAGATTGCAAATGCGACCGCCATTCCAATATAAGTGGATCTCGTGGAGTATACATTAAACTGGGGACTGTTATCGACGGTTCGCGCTCCCTTGTGAAAATGATGATAGCCGTTGTACCATTCATGCACAATCCGATTATCCTTCATAATGCATAAAGCTGCTGCGGAAGCCTTGATCTGCTCCTGAATCTGCTGTGTATAACGGGTTAACTCATTTACTTCATTTTGATTCCACTCCATATATTTCCACCCCCAAAGGCCATTATGCCTTTAAGTTTACCTTAATGCAATATCATGGGCACGAATCGACAGCGTTTCGCGTATGACAAGGCGCAGAACCTCTACTGCCTGCTCCTCGGATGCTTTTGCAGCAGCAAATAGCGCTTGCAGCTCTTCTTTTGTTCTCTGATCCAGACTCATGTTCTGATCTGCAGCTGCAGCGTCCAGCTTCTGCAGCGCCTCGTCAAAGCCCGCTGTGACAGCAAGATAATAATCAGCCACCTCGCACAACGCCGGCCAGTATTCGACAAGTCCCTTCATGTAATCCCGGATATTCCGCTTGGCCGCAGTGTAGCAGCGAAGCGTTTCACGAAGAGCGGCAGAACTGTGACCGATGTGCTCAAGCGCTTCCGACAATGCTTCATACCCTGCGCTCCCGCAGCCGTAGTCTGCCTCCGGCAGCATCGGGTCATGGGACTCCCAACGGTGGACACACTGGACAAGCGACTCTTTGTAAATTTCCACCGGGTCCAGGGTGATCCGATGCTCAAAGATTTGATAAAACCAGTAAGGCGTTGAATTGCAGCCGAAGGATGTATAGCTCAGCAGCTTCAGCTCTGCCCCCGTGCCGTCTGAAATAAGCAACGCCTCCAGTTCATCATCATAGCCTGCCGCCACAACAAACCGATCATGCCAGATAACTGCTCCGGTACCTGTGTTGATAAAGTGTTTAATCTGGTTAATCGCTTCTTTTTGATATAGAGGGAAGGTGGCGTCGAAACTAAAGCCAGCGCCCTGAGAGGTCATTATCCCAATAAAATCCGCAGCCAAAAAATGCTCCGCCATCCAGTTATAAGCCGTATGTGATTCCTCTGGCAAGCGGCGGTGAATAACAAAACGAAAAGCCGATGCGGTCATGCATGCGAGCATCGGCTTCGAGCAGGAAATCCACCCGCTATGAGTCAATACAGCATGCATGGCATCGATGTAAGATTCTGTTTCGATTGCCATGGACAGGCCTTCAAGAATAACCCTCATGCAACCCCTCCCTGCAGCCTTCGTGTTTATTTCGGGGTATGTATGCCCCATCTGGGCAATGTGGTCCGCTTCGGATCAGGATACCGGGCAGACAAGCCGCGCAGCACCCCCATTGCCTGATCCTCAATCGCTTGCATCTTATGAAGACGGCCGGTTAATCCGGCAATTTTCTGCTTGTCGATCTGTCTCTCTCCATTTATCTTGGTCATACAGGATTCCATATCCGGGATAAGGGCAGCCAACTGGTCATACAGCTCGAATGCTTCACCTGATTCCGGCCATATCCCTTTTGCTTCACGCAAATAAAGGCGGATTTCCTTTCTGGACTCCAGATAGGATTCCAGTATGTAAGCGGCTCCGCCTTCATCATAATCCCCGCTGTCGAGCCCGCGAATGAAAAATGTATAGGCCAGCTTGCCCGATGCAACGTCTGTATTGGGCAGTGTTTTATGAGGGGTGTCCCAGTCATGGATGGCAAGACGAAACGATTCAAGCAGCATCGATTCATAAGGGATATCCACCTTGCTTCCGAAAGACTGGGCGTAAAAAAAGCCTGTAAAATTAAGACCCAAATTATCATACAACACAATCCCGTTTTCATCCGACCAGCCGTCTTTGTAGTAAAACACCCGATCCTCATCATCATAGCCATGGATAACACCAAATTCGGGTATCCAGTAAATGACACCCTGGCCCCTATCCAGACTGTCCTTGATCCAGCCTATTGCATCCTGCTGATAATAGCGGAAGGTGGGCAATCTTGTCCTCGTCCCGTCAATAACAGTAAGCAGTCCCAGGTTATCGGCAACCGGCTTGTGCTCGGCAACCCATTGCCCATAGGCGGAGACTGACATCGGCAAGAGCCGTTCATGGACGGTAAATTTGAAGGCCATGCCGGTAAGTCCGGATAGTCTGTACAACGGTCCATCATACAAACCGGCCGCCGTCAATATAGCATACAGACTGTCAGTGAACGACTTGGATTGCCGCTTCATTGTCAGATCAAGCAGCTTGTAACCGGAAGGTGGCATCGCTGTCCCTCCTATTCCTGATCATGATGTTGATTCTTTTGTACGATCCAGTATTTCTGTACATTTGCTTCGCAGCTTCTCACGCAGCCATCTCGGGGCAAGCAGCTCCTCCCAGCCTGCAACCAGAAGATGCTGCAAAAAGCTATCTGTGTCATGGAAGTCGACCTCATAAACCATCCTCCCGACGCTACGTGCCGGATAGCCTCTCCAGCTTGTTCCCTCCAGTCTATCCAGCAGCTTCACCTTGGCGACAAAAGGCTGCCTTAATGGAAGATGGTCCTCAGCATCCGGTTTAAATTCACCAACCGTGCCAGCAGCCTCACCAATGGATAACTGGTCAATTCCGTCGAGTCTCAGACTGAACGGGCGATCATAGCCAGCCTCATATACCAGGACATAATCTGCATGATAACGCGAAACGAAACGGAAGGGTGCCACATGAAACTGACGCTCTCCTTCAGGATCTTTATATCTTAGATGAACGGTTAATCCGTCTGAAATGGCATGAGAGAGCAGTTGCATAGTTTGAACAATTCTCGGGTCCGCATCAAACATTGGCAAACGGGCAAGCTCCCGGTTATCGCCGCCATCCCCTTCCGCAAACCGGTCGAGCAGCCGGGCAATACGTCTGACAGGCTCCGCATTGTCGTAGCTGTATTGGCGGTACCGGTGCGCGAGATATTTGAGCACCTTTTTCTCTTCGTCTGTCATGTAGATGTAAGGCAATATAAAGGTTTCATCCAGATAGCAGTAGCCTCTGTTTTTCGCCACATAGTTTAAGGGAGCGCGCAGCGACATCTCCATATATTCAATATCCCGGGCTGCCTGCCGCCTCGATATCTCGAATTCCCGGGCCAAATGCCCGGCATTCGGGTATTTGGCCGCCCGTATCTGCTGATCGAACCACCCGATACGATGCATGTTGCTCATCGCCCGCTTCTCCCTTCAATTAAATCCGTTTCTTTCCATTACAACATTGAAGCCGCAGGTGACGCAACCGTTTTATTGCGATTGTCCAGATGTGGAATGCACAACAATCCCGTCAATTTTCTCCTGGGTTACTTTACTGCATTTTTTGCATACCTTGATCGTCTGGCCGTCTGCATTCATTCTGCTGTATAGAAGCTTGATTCTAGTACTTGAGCAAATCGGACATGTGCCTCTTCCACGTGACGGAAGTGTCCACAGGGCGCGGCCTCTTTTTGTTTTTGCCATATTGGTTAACCCCTCATTTCTGTATAGTCGCCCTCATTATAAAACAAATGGTAGGACATATAATGTCCTACCACATGTAAAATTCAGTTTATAATTTTTCTTTCGCAGCTGCCATTTCCCATTCAAAATACGGCTCAGCCATGAAATTGAAACTGAGGCAAGTAAGCCTTGTTGGCATCCAGCAGCTCATTGCACATGGAACGAATATCGTCCAGGGACAACTCGGCAGAAGTGTGCGGATCAAGCATCGCTGCATGGCAGACCCCTTCCCTGTCTCCCTTGAGAGCAGCTTCAATGGTCAGAATTTGCGGATTAATGTTCGTCCGGTTGAGGGCCGCAAGCTGCTGAGGAAGCTCGCCGACATGACAAGGCGTAATGCCGCTGCCGTCCACCAGACAAGGTACCTCTACACAGACGTCATTGGGAAGGTTGGTAATATAATTGCGGTTCAGGACATTGGCGCCAATCTTGTATACTTTGTCCCACACCATCGCTTCTATAATATAGGAAGCATATTCATGCGTCCGTTGATGGGTCAAGCCTGTGTTGTGGATCAGCTCCTCCTTCGCCTGATTCCAATAGTCCTGCTGGGATTTTCCCCAGTCACGGTACATCAGAGTCTGAATACCGAACCGGTCCAACAGTTCCGGATAGGCATTCTTAATAAAATAAGGCACATATTCCGCCGTATGCTGTGTCGACTCCGTGACATAATAGCCAAATTGCTTCATCATCTCATAGCGCACCCGGTCATCATGCGGCTCTGTGCGCTCAAGTGCCCGGCGTTTAATTTCCGGATACAGGTTCACACCGTCACGATGCACCTCCAGCAGCCAAGCCTGGTGATTAATGCCGGCAATTTTGGACTTGACGCCACTTGAATCCATTCCCAGCCCCTGCAGCAAATCAGGTACACAAATTTGCACACTGTGGCATAATCCTACGGTCTTGATCGATGTCTCCCGCTGGATGGCACCGGTGACGATTGCCATTGGATTCGTATAGTTCAGCAGCCATGCGTCCGGGCATACCTCCTCCATCTCTCTGGCAATATCCATCATGACCGGAATCGTCCGAAGTCCCCGCATAATCCCGCCCATGCCCAACGTATCCGCATAGGTCTGTTTCAGTCCGTATTTCAACGGAATTTCAAAGTCCTGAATCACCTGCGGATCATACTTCCCAACCATAATCGCATTGATAACAAAATCCGCATCCTGAAGCGCTTCACGCTGGTTGTCATAAGCCTTGATTGTTGCTCTTCCTTCATTAATATTGTTATTTAACTGGTTCAGCATCATCTCGGACAGCCTGAGCTTTTCCTTATCGATATCCAGCAGTGCAATATGCGCGTCATGCAAGCCGGGTGTCAGCAGACAATCCCCAATCAAATTTTTCACGAAAATAATACTGCCTGCCCCAATAAATACGATTTTAACGGACATCTATTCCACCGCTTTCTACTAGTTGTTGGTTTGTTTGATTATCCCTTGACGCTGCCAAGGACGATGCCTTCCGCAAAATATTTCTGCAAGAACGGGTAGACAAGCAGCACGGGCACAGTTGCGACAAACACCTGGGCCGCCTTTGTCGTCCGGTCGGAAATATTCATCATCGAACGCCAATCCGCCGAGGTTGCCAGCGTCATGTCCCGGTTGACAATGACGGTCTGCAAGTAGCTTTGCAGCGGGTAGTTATCAGGATTATTCATAAGCATGAGCCCTTCAAACCATGAATTCCAATGGGTCACGATACAAAACAGCACCAAGGTCGCAATCGCCGGAGCTGATAGCGGGACCGCAATCTTCCATAAGGCTGTCCAAACATTCGCGCCATCTATCACCGCCGCCTCTTCAATCTCCTTTGGCAGTGAGCGAAAAAAATTAAGCAGCAGAATCACATTGAAGATGGGCACAGCCCCTGGTAAGATGAGCGCCCAAAAGCTGTCGATAAGCCCCGTCGCCTTGATTGTCATATACCATGGAATCAGTCCGCCGCTGAACAGCATCGTCATGATGAAGAACCACACATACAAGCTCCGCCACTTGAACTGCGCCTTATCCTTGGATAACGGGTATGCAATACATATGGTAAGCAGCATATTGAGCGGAACACCGACCAGCACCCGCTTGACCGAGATCAGGAAGGAGGTTATAAACTCCGGCTTGCCGAGTACATATTTGTACGAATCGACATTAAAACCGACAGGCCACAGCCTTACCGCTCCCGAACCCACGGCAGAGCTGGAGCTGAAGGATATCGCCAGAATGTTCACGATTGGGAGCAGACAGGCAAGCGCTGCTCCAATCAGCACCATGTAATTGAAAATGACAAAAGCTTTTCTGCCGGAAGAAGATTTACGAAATGCGGTCATCTGATCACAATCCTTCAAGTGTAACGGCTGAGACCGCATTTCACGCAGTCGCAGCTTCGTTCACGCAAAAATAAAAAGATTCATCGGAGCAATTTGAACTATTACATCGTACCGGAACTTTTCTAAAAAATACGGTAATCGGTATACCGGTAAGCGAGCGCATACGACCCGCTCAGAAGAAGCAGCGATACTACAGATTTGAATAAGCCAACGGCTGTAGCAACCTCGTACTGAGCATCCTGAACGCCGATCCGGTACACCAGCGTATCAATAATATCGCCTGACACGTATACCTGCGGGCTGTACAGATTGAACACCTGGTCGAACCCTGCATTCAACACATTGCCAAGGCTTAATATCGTCATCAAAACCATCATCGGGACCAGGTTAGGCAATGTAATATGAAGTGTCTGCTTCCAGCGTCCGGCCCCATCCATAACTGCCGATTCGTACAAAGAAGGATCAACACCCGCCAGCGCCGCAAGATAGACAATCATTCCGTAGCCAAATTCCTTCCATATTTCCGTCCCGACCAGCGTGAAGGGAAACCAGCTTTTGTCCCCCAGGAAGTAGACGGGTTCAATGCCGATTGATTGAAGCAGCCGATTCACAATGCCCTCGGACGGTGATAAAATATCGATAAAAATACCGCCCAGAATAATCCATGAAAGAAAATGGGGAAAATAGACGATCGTCTGCACAGAGCGCTTGATGAGCCGGTTCTTCACTTCATTCAGCAAGAGGGCAAATACGACCGGAACGACCGCCAGCGCTATAATTTTCATTGCGGAAATAAAAATCGTATTCCACAGCACCTGATAAATATTAGGCATACTGAGCATATAGACGAAATGATCCCAGCCTGCCCATGGCGATCCGAACATTCCCTTGGAGGGTGAAAACCGCTTGAAGGCCATTACAATGCCCGCCATCGGTATATAGTTGTAGATCAGGACTAAAATAACGCCGGGCAGCAGCAGCAGGTGAAAGATATGTTCATTTCTGAACTTGAGCTTTATCATGTGGAACCTCCATCATTACGAGGCCGGGGACCTAAGCTGACAATTCTCTGGCCCGCCCCGGCCGCTGATCAACCCTTTGTTACTGTTGCGACTGATACCACGCATTGACTTCCTTGGTCATCTGATCGCCCCCGAGCTTCTTCCAGCTATCAACGAATTGATCGAACTTGTCGATTGACTCGCCCATAATAATGCTGGTGAACGTCTCCAGCTGCATTTTTTGCAAGGTCCCGTCTTTATCGACCATAGCTTGCGTTGGAGCACCGTAAAACTGGTTATCCATTACCTTCTGATTGGCGACATAATCGCTTAATACGCCGAGCGAACCGCCTGGACCATACATTTTGCTGATGCCCCAGAAGCTGTTGTCTCCTTTTTGGGCAGCGGATACACCCTCATAATACCCCTTCTCTTCCTCATTTAGAGCGGACGTATCGTTGTTTTTCAAAGCTTCGATTACATGCTGGTGGGCATCGAGATTTTTGAGCGGAGCCTCGCCATACAGCAGCGCATACTCAAAAATCGAATGTCCGTCGGGATCTACGTTGTATTTACCTGGCTCTGCGGTCTCACCATAGCTTTTTTCCAGCACAAGATTCAGCATTTTGATCGCCGCTTCCGGTTGCTTCGCACCCTTCTTCACGACATAGTAGGTATTAATGGCAAACGGAACCTGCGCTTTGGCAGCCTCCTGATCAACAGACGGCAGCGCATACGGTGTCCACTCCGCGTCCGGGTTATGCAGCTTGCCATCCTGCAGCCAGCCGCCGTTCCAGAAATAGCCGTACAGCATGCCGACCTTGCCTGCATTCGCATCCTCTTTGACCTTGGTCGCATCCCGTGTGCCGTACTCCTTGCTAATCTGGCCGGACTTGAACATCTCCTGCAATGTTTGGAGCGCCTGCTTCATCCGAGGCTGGATGCTGCCGTAGACCAGCTCCCCTGCATCATTCTTCACCCATGTATTCGGGTAAGCATGGAACCCGTTAAAGTAACCCTCCAATG
The DNA here is from genome assembly GCF_000422505.1 of Paenibacillus pinihumi DSM 23905 = JCM 16419. Lineage (GTDB taxonomy): Bacteria > Bacillota > Bacilli > Paenibacillales > Paenibacillaceae > Paenibacillus_D > Paenibacillus_D pinihumi. The sequence goes on from NZ_AULX01000023.1 coordinate 77,175, forward strand.
CCGCAAAAAATCCCCATAAATCACGGTTGACGCCAAGGCCAACGGTATCATTCACCTTGTTCCCGTCCGGGTCCTGAGTGGTGAATGCTTCGGCAATTTTCAGAAAATCCTCCATTGTCTTCGGTTCCGGCAAATTCAGCTTTTGCAGCCAATCTGTACGGACCCACAGCACATGGGACTGGCCGATTCCCGATCCCATCTTTGGCAAAGCCATCATCTTTCCGTCAAACCGGGTCGATTGCAGTGCATTGCCGCCATCCTGAGACAGAAGCTTTTTCGTAAACGGAGACGCATAGCTCTCGTAAAGCGCTGTCAAATCCTCCAGTTGGTCATCCTCCACCAGCTTCTTGAGCTGGGCAGGCGTCACTTGAAATATATCCGGGAGATCATCGGAGGCAATCGAGATATTCAGCTTCTGTCCGTACTGGGACTGGGCGATTGTCCAGTTGTATTTAATTTTTATCCCCAGCATGTCTTCATAGGCTTTGGACCAATTGTTGCTCTCGATGCTCTCGCCTTCCTTGAAGGTCGTTCCTTCATTAATAGGACGGACAGCTGTTACTTCAATCGGCGGGTCGTATTTATCCAGCGGTCCGGAGGTTACGACGCTCTCCGGCGGCTTCGTCCCGTCTTGGGGCGCCTGATTCTCTCCTTTGCTGCAAGCGCCTAGTGATAAGGCAAGCAGACTGACTGCACATACCATAGCCAGCTTCTTCATTGCATGTTCCCCCTCATGGATCATGTTATCTAGCTTACAGGCTCATTATATCAATGGTTCTGAACAGGCCGAGAGTGAGAAAAACGCTCGAATGGTAGGAATTTTTTCTGCTGAAGCCTGGGGGACGATTAAAATTACACTTCTTGCGGAAAAAAATCATACTGGTTGTTGTATGTCGTTCATCATTACATTCCGTGCTCTTTCCACTCAAAAAAGCCGCCCCGCATCAGGAACGGCTCCGGTATTCGCTTGGCAGCATGCCCGTATGCTCACGGAACACTTTGCTGAAATAACGGGTATCGGAAAATCCGCAGCGCTCGGCAATCCAATAGACCGGATGATTGGTTTCAATCAGCCACTCCTTCGCCAGCTCCATATAAACCTGCTGAATATAATGAATGAAGGAGACACCAACGATATCCTTGAAAGCTTTGCTGAAATAGCTCTTGCTAATATTTACCTGCCGGCAAATAACAGCTTGAGACAGGTCTTCTTCACGTGATTTGTGAATGAGCTCCAAAGAGCGGACAATGCCGTAGATCATTTCTTCGGAATAGGCCGATTTCCGCAGCCATTTTTGCAGCTCCTTGCGTGTATCTTCGAGCCAATCAACTGGAGATGCATGCTCCAGCTTGTGGCTTTGCTCCGCCCAAAGCGGAAATTCACCGACATACTTCTCCCAGCCTGCCAGATATTCAGCAAGCTTGGAGCGAAGTTGCAACTGCCCGCCTGCAAGAGAGTCCGCCAATCTGCGATAAAGCTGGTCATCCACGACCCAAAGCAGTCCGGGCCCAAGCTTGCAGAGATCATCGCTTTCATGCGGCTGATCCTGCGTTATTAATGCGGCTTCTCCTGAAGAGGAGCGTACCCGCTTCGCAATGCGGGCCAAGACTTCATCCAGATTTTGATCCTCCAGTTGTGTTTTCACAATATAATCAATGGCTCCAAGTCTCAAAGCGTCCTGGATGTAGTCAAAATCCTGATGGCAGGTAACAACGACAACTTTAATCGCAGGGGCAACTATTTGAAGCTCCTTCATCAGTTCAAGACCCGACATTCTGGGCATTGTAATGTCGGTAATGACCAAATGTACCGGATTCTCCTTGATATGGGCCAAGGCCTTGTCGCCACTGGAGGCTTCGCCGACAATCCGAAATCCGTGCTGATCCCAAGGGAATAAGGTACGCATACCTTTGCGGGCCAGGCTTTCATCATCGACAATAAGTGCATCAATCATGCTTCCTCCCTCCCCTCCTTAAGCTGCTCCGGGAGCCGGATGAAAATCTCAGTCCCCTGGCCTGACGAGCTGTTAATATGCAGTGCCGCTGTTTCGTCATAATAGGTGTCCAGCATTTTCTTCACGTAGCTTAGCCCGATGCCCAGCCCGCTTTTGCGGATATCCTCCTGCCGGAACAGCTCATTCAGCCGCTCTTCACCCATACCGTCTCCGTTATCCTGGACGCGAAGCGATACCCCATTATCGAGCTTGTCAATGCGGACGCTAATTTGCATATCATCATCCTGACCGCCGTGGTACATCGCATTTTCCACCAGCGGCTGCAGGATGAAGCGCGGAATCTGGATATCCATTGTGGACGGGTCCACTTCCACATCGACCTTGAACGGATGATCATAGCGAATGCTTTGCAGCTCGATGTAATCCCGGATCGCCGCAGCTTCCTCGCGCACGGTGACGATAATGCTTTTCTTGCCCAAATTATAATGCAGAATCCGGGTGAAAATAGAGACCAGACGCGCAATATCCTGCTGCCCGTTCATGCGGGCAATCCATTGAATGGTATTGAGTGTGTTATGGATAAAATGCGGATTAATTTGTACCAGCAGCTTCTCCACTTCAAGCTGTCCCCTGCGCTTCTCCTTCTCCTCCACATCCGTAATCAGCATCGCAATACGTTCTTTCATATGCTGGAAGCTGCCCAGTACATGGTCGAACTCCTGCAATCCTGTCGGAGCAGGAGGCGGCGTATTTAGTTCGCCGTAGCTGTATTTGCGGATTTCACGGTTAATAAGCCGGATCGGACTATAGATCATTTTCCATATAACCCACGCAAGCAGCGCCCCTACCAGCAGAGATACAAAAGCAATAATAAGGAACTGCCATTTCCACTTGTTGATGACATGGAAATATTGCTGATCCGGGATTACCCGGTGCAGACCCCACGGATTGCTGCCTTCCGTATTAAAAATCTGGTAACCCTGTGTTTCCGCTTCAAACTTCTGCCCGATTGGAAAGGCTTCCAAATCACTATAGACAATCTCGTCTTTGTCATTATGAATCACCCATTGATGGGGAGATGATTGCAAAATATCCGAGACATCGCGTTCAATATAAATATAAATCGGCATCTCCCCGCTATACTCCATCTGTCGAAGCAGGGATACGACCAATGAATGCGGCTGTCCGTTCAATGAAGGATGCGGGCCGTGATAAGAGAGCAGCTTTTTGACAAATAATTCTGGCTGCCTCCCGATAACGGACGGATTTTCAGCAAGCGGAACATTGGGAAACAGCACCGGCTCCTTGTACTCAGGCGCATAGTAGAAAAATACATTGATCCCCGGATTTGCAAATCCGATATTCGCAGTCGATTGCATCAAATCCTGATACATGAAGGTGCGATCAAGGCTGCTCCCGCTCTCCAAATAGTGAATCAGCTCTCTGCCGATCCCACCCTCCACGACAAGCAATTGGGAGGAACGTCCCAGCTCATCAATCCGATTCTCCAAATCCTGTGCGACATTGTGAACTTGATTAAGGATATCTTCACTATTCCGGTCAATCTGCACCATATACATCCAGTAGTAGGAAACGTAGCCGACCAGTACAATCGGCACGGCAGAAGCTATAATTAATGTCAGGGCCAGCCTGACCTTCAAGGTTGCGGGCCGAAGCTCTATCCAAGGCCTCTTCTTTCGCCAGTTTGCCATAAATTCACCTGATGGTTGCGTTTTAATCGTATCATATCACATTTGTACAACAAGAGGTGCAGAGGAATAAGATTCCATGTACAGGTGAACAGCCCAGGCCAGCCTCATCCAAGCGTCTCCCATTTGGCCCACATTTCAACCGGGTTAAGCTCGTAGATCTCCTGTTCTCTGAACATGAACTGATGCATAATGAATTCCCGTCTGATCGTGGCGAAGTCTTCATGGAACTGCTTGATAAACGTATTGATATCCTTCTCGCTGTACTTGCGTCCCTTCTCCAGCCTGGATGCCATGTGCGACAGCACGATAAGCTTCTTCTTAAGCTGGGATGGAATGCTTTTCAGCCTGCCTTCCGCCGTATAAAAATTTTTAATGACCGATTGCTGAATCCGCAGATGCTCTTCCTGCATTATATCTGCTCCTCCTCCTTTATGTTGCCTGTAAATCAGTTCACTGGCAGCCGTGGCACTGCTGGACAGGAAGTAATGATTCAGGGAAAAATAAATCGTATTTTTTACCCGGCGCTCATTAATCAGGCTCGCTTCCCGGAGCTTCGACGCATGGTGCGTAATTGTGGCAGGGGTTACGCCAAGCTTCTCAGCAAGAACCTGTCCATTCAACTCGCCGTCCGCCAGCAAAATTAATATTCGAATCCGGGTAGCGTCTGCCAACGCTTTGTGGTAATTGACCACCTTATCCAATTGCATAAGAAACACCTTCTTTCATTTGATTTAGCATTCATCTAATTAGATGTAATTTAAATTACATAATATAGAAATCAATCTTCAAAGTCAAGTGTTATCCGCCTTCCTCATAAATTTAGAAAACAAAAAAAACTCCGTCCCGGTTAAGGAACGGAGTTTTCTGTACTGTCGCCCGCTTCTTCCTTGACGGAAAGAAAGGCGCAGTGGTACGCTTTTAACAAGATCAAAGCTTGTTATGCAATAATCGGTCCCTCCTCATTCGGAAAAGGAACCGTCATTGCCAAGAGCTCTGATTATATGGCTTTTACTTAACGGGATTGGCCCGCCAGTTGCTGTTCAGCGATTTGTACAAGCTTTCTTGTGATGTAACCACCAAGAGAACCTGCATCACGAGTAGCAACATTACCATAATAACCGTCTGCTGGAATTTGGATACCCAGTTCTTGAGCTGCCTCGTATTTCAGTTGGTTCAGAGCTTGAGTTGCTTGAGGTACTACCAAGGTGTTGCTGCTGCGGTTTGACATGGTTGAATTTCTCCCTTCGTCCTCTACAAAATATTGTGATGCAAGCTTGCAAACTTATTATGGTTCGGACGAAGAAAGAATATGCTTGCTAAAAACAAAAACTTTGAAATTTTTTTTGAGGAGAGATTTTAATGTCCAAACCCCTCTCGCTTCTTTTTGCCATCGGATCGGTAATTTTGATGGGTGCAACGGCTGTTTCCCTAAGCATCAACAGTTGGCTTGCCCTGTTATTCTTCTTCCTGACCATTTCAAGTATTGGAGCAGGATTCGTTGTAAAAGCCCGCTCTAGACGCAAACAAGAGCCGCAGCACTAATGCTGTGGCTCTTGCAAGCTTCCTTGGCTATTGTTTCGGCAATACAAAACCCATCCGTTCCTTCACATCAAGTACAGTCTGGTCTGCAACTGCCGCTGCTTTTTCTGCACCGCTGCGCAAAATGTCGTGCAGTTCACCGGAGCTTCTGATCTCCTGGTAACGGGCCTGCAAAGGTTCAATGACAGAGACGACATGCTCGGCCAGTTCCTTCTTGAATGCTCCATAGCCCTGTCCCTCATAGCGGGCCTCAATCTCTTCAATTGACAATCCGGAGCAATGAGAATAGATGCTCATCAAATTGCTGACTTCCGGCTTCTCCGCCGGATCAAACTTGACCTCGCGGCCGGAGTCTGTCGTCGCGCGGCTAATCTTCTTGCGAATAACATCAGGAGAATCGAGCAGTGCAATATAGCTGGCCGGATTCGGATTGCTTTTGCTCATTTTTTTGCTGGCATCATCCAAAGACATAATCCGGGCCCCTATCTTCGGTGTATACGTCTCCGGCATGGTGAAGTAATCGCCGTAACGGCTGTTAAAGCGCTGCGCCAAATCTCTTGTCAGCTCCAAATGCTGCCGCTGGTCGTCGCCTACAGGCACAAGATCCGCATTATAAATCAAAATGTCGGCAGCCATAAGCGTCGGGTACACGAACAAACCTGTACCGACAGATTCTTTGCCTGCTGATTTATCTTTGAATTGTGTCATTCTCTCCAGCTCGCCCATGTAGGACAGCGTGGTAAACAACCAGCCAAGCTCCGCATGCGCCCGGACATGGGACTGCATAAATACGCTCGCCTTGGCAGGATCAATACCTGCTGCAATAAAGAGCGCTGCTACCGCTTCCGACTGCTCGCGCAGCGCCTGCGGCTCCTGCGGGACCGTAATCGCATGCATATCGACGATCATAAAGAAGCACTCATGATCCTTTTGCAGCTTCACAAAATTTTGCATCGCTCCGATGTAATTGCCCAGCGTCAGCTGCCCGCTCGGTTGAATACCCGATAATACCCGTTTCATTCGCTATCAACCCCTCCAATTTTTTAAACACAAAAAAGGCCTCTCGCAAGGGACGAGAGACCGTGGTGCCACCCTTATTCGCCTGCATTTGGACAAACCCCAAGCAAGCCTTTATGCTTCATAACGTGAAGCGCCCGGAGAATATCATCTCAGCTCAAGGCCCCATTCAGCAATAGTCCTCTGCACCGGCTCGCAGCATCCGCCGGCTCTCTGCATGCATTGGAAATACTATGCCTACTTATTCCTGTCATTGCCGTTGTCCAACATTATAACTGCTCCGGCCAAATTGTCAAGCTCTGCGGTATTTCAAGTTGACGGTGAAGCTGTTGTTGTCGCCGCGATAGCGCGCAATCGAATATTCGAAAGGTTCATTATTGTCCAAATATGCAGTTGTCCTGATCAGATGGACGGCAGCTTTCGGTTCTGTCCCCAGCAGCTTAATATCTTCCGCCGACACATTCACAGCTTCAAGAACCCGGCTCGCATGGCTGATCTCAAGTCCGTATTTCGTTTCCAGCAGTTCATATAAAGAGGTATGTTCCAGATCATCTGACATAAGACCAGGTGCAAGACTGCAGGGGATGTAGCTCGTTACGACAACGACAGGCTGCCCGTCCGCGTAACGTACACGCTCGAGGCGGAATAGTTCAGTCTGCGGGTCTTCAAAAATCTCCGCAAGCTCACCTTGTGTTTTTACGATCTCAAGTCTGATAACGTTTGTGGAAGGCTTCAAACCTTTCAATTCCATCTCTTTGGAGAAGCTGAATAAATGCTGCAAAAACCACTGATCAATTTTGGGCTTGGCGACGAATGTGCCTTTTCCCTTCTCCTTGATCAGCAGCCCTTCACTTACAAGCTCGCTAATAGCTTGTCTAACCGTCGGACGGCTGATCTGGCTTAGCTCCACCAGTTCCCTCTCTGACGGAATAAGATCGCCAGGCGAGAGTCGGCCGCTGCTGATTTCAGCCTTGATCATTTCCTTCAACTGATAATACAACGGAATCGGGCTATCCTTGTCCAATCTAATATAATCCAGCATGATTTCACCTTACCTTGATCCATATTGAACGGCAATTGCACTCTTCTCTCTGTATTTTGCCTGTTCTGAATGCCCAGGCTTATTTAAGCATCGCTTCTCTGAACATGTCAAGACGTCTTGATAAGTTTATTTTGCCCGGTGACTTTGTTAAAAACCAGTCCTATATGCAGTTGAACAAGCATAAGCTATAATAATCGTAATCTTTACAGTAATTATTACAAGAAAGAAGGGGTTCGCTTGTCAACCGTCGCGCTTCGCTGGGCAACGCCTCTGGTTACGCTCGTCTGCATGGGTTTGATGCTGCTTATTATTATGAACCGGGATATCAGCCTCCTCGGATTGGACGTGTCCTCGCTGCAGTCCTTCAAGATCATGTTTATCAGCCTTATTCTTGAAGCCTTCCCGTTTATTCTGCTTGGCGTACTTGCATCCTCACTGCTCCAGGTATTTGTATCTGACAAAATGATTCAGCGGCTTACGCCGAAAAACCCGATCGGCGGCATCTTGTTCGGCAGCTTGCTGGGCATTTTATTTCCGCTGTGCGAGTGCGGGATGATTCCTGTCGTACGCAGACTGATCCGCAAAGGAATGCCTGCCTATATTGGTATCGTATTTATTTTGGCTGGCCCTATCCTCAACCCAATCGTGTATACATCCACTTATACCGCCTTCCGGTCTCAGCCCCAGATCGCCTATTCCCGGATGGGACTGGCCTTTGCAGTAACGGTAATCATCGGACTGCTGCTTTACAGGTTTATGCGCAGAAGTCCGCTAAAAGATGCACATGTGCATCATGAATACCATAACCATGATCATGACCATCACGGACATCATCCTGGACATTCACATGGTACCCGCTCTCAACATGAACATGCATACATATCTTCACATCATCACCCTGCGCATTCAGATCATCATCATCATGGTACAGGCCAACATTCACATGATGAGCACCATCGTAACGGCTCAACCCGACGCAGCCGGTTTGCATCGATACTGGCTCACGCGTCGGATGAATTTTTTGAGATGGGAAAATATTTGTTGTTCGGCGCTCTTCTTACGGCATTCATTCAAGTGAGCCTTAGCCGGGAAACATTGATCGGTATCGGCGACCATCCGGTATTATCGAATCTGTTCATGATGGGGTTTGCCTTTATTTTATCGATCTGTTCAACCTCTGACGCCTTCGTGGCCTCATCATTTAGCGGGACCTTTAATGCAGGCTCGCTGTTGGCTTTCCTCGTATTCGGAGCGATGATTGACCTGAAGAACACCTTAATGCTGTTTTCTGTATTCCGGGCCAGAATTGTACTCTGGATTATCGTACTGACCTTTGTGCTGGTGCTTGCGGGGTCTTATCTGTTTCAATATTTCTTCTTCTAGTGCTTGTTCCGAACCTATAAAAATGCAGAAAGGAGCTTATTCATGATTTTCCACTATCTGATTCGGGGGATTATTTTGTCCGGCTTTGCCTTCCTGATTGTATACTTGACCAAAAGCGACCAGCTTGGGCTATACATCGCTCCCCGGATGGAGACGTATGTCAAGCTGTCGGCAGTCGGGCTATATGCTGCTGCTGTGTATCAATTTTATCTTGTATTTAGAACGTGGTCCGGCAGCCATGTTGAGCCGGATTGTGATTGCGACCATACCCCATCGCCTTCCATAATGAAAAATACGATGATATATGGCCTGTTTCTGCTTCCGCTCTGTCTGGGCTTCCTGCTGCCTAACACGGTTATGGGCAGCACATTGGCTGCTAAAAAGGGGATGAGTTTAAACGGGTCTGTCAACATCACCCGCCCGGCTGCCGGAAACACATCCGGTGCGGATCAAGCTGCGCAAATATCGGAAACTCCGGCCGGAGCCGGTATCTATAACGGGGGCTCCACCCCTCAGTCCGCTGATGAAATGTTCCCGTCTGATGTGTATACGGAAAGCTATGCCGCCTATGCCAAAAAGCTGTATGCGCAAGACAGTATCGAAGTAACAGAGAAGCAGTTTATCGAGACGCTGACGACGCTCGACCTGTATCGGCAGCCGTTCCTGGGCAAGCAGGTAGTACTTAGCGGATTCGTATACCGCGAGCCTGAAATGTCTTCTTCCCAATTTGCGCTCAGCCGTTTTGCAATGAACTGCTGCTCGGCCGATGCGCTTCCTTATGGACTGATGGTCAGCTATATGCAGGCAGAGAAGTACAAGGACGATGCATGGCTGAAAATTACCGGAACTCTGGAGTTGACGCAGTACAACGGCAACCCTGTCCTTCAGATCAAGGCTTCCGGACTGGAAAATATACCAGCCCCTGACTCCCCTTACGTCTATCCTGACTACGACTTTGGCTTTGATTCCTGATAACGCCAACTAACATTTGCATGATAGTAAAGATTCATTAAAAAACCGCTGTGAACAAGGACTGGCTCCTTATTTACAGCGGTTTTCCGTTCAATATGCATGCTCACAGCCTAATTCGTATCGCGCAGCCCTCTGTTCTTCGGCTGGTAGCGGAACAGCCAGTTAGCCGTATTATAATTCGACTCGTACTGTATGCTCGCTGACCAGGTTCCGGCATTAGGACGTACGGCAAAGTCGTACATAATCTCTCCATGAGTCCAATTCCGCTTCATCCTTAGGGCATCAACAGCCATTTGGCGGAAAGCCCTTACCTGGGGAGTAGTCAATCCCGGATTCTGCTCCGACTTCAGCTCTCCGTTGCGACATTCGATCGGGTGATGTCTGATTCCAAACTTCCCTATGGTATTATTGCGAATTTGAATGGTGACCGTTCCTGACATCGCATGCGTCAGTTCTTCCTCCAGTTCTCGAAATACAAAATCAACCTGCCGGGCTAATGGCATTTCCTCCAACCCCATCATGAATACACCTCGCAATCCTTTATTTCTCATTGTTTCCAAATAGGTAACAAGACTCATTATAAAATCAATTATCTGAAATTTCAACTATTTTAGACATATTGTTGGTAAAAAAATAGTTCTTTATGCCTTTGTTTATTTGGTTTAATATAGAAATATAGACCTATTACATAGGACGATGCTATAATATGGTTAATCTAATCAAGGGGGATGCAGCCTATGCAATGGCTAAACTCGTTGTCCATCCGCAATAAAATTTTAGTAGGAAGCTATTCAATTGTTATTTTATTTTCAATTGCCACATTAGCTGTTACGATGATTGCGGGCGCTTCGTTATATGTAAGCCTTTTCATTATTATTGCCCTGGCAGCCGTTACGTACCCTATTTCCAGCATGATTGAAAAAACCATTACCAGATCCATAGGCGAATTGACAGATGTTGCATTCCGGATTTCCAAAGGAGATTTTTCACAGCGTGTGGATGTGAACAGCACTGTCGGACAGCTCGGCCATTCTTTCAACAGCATGATTGACAAGCTAAAAGATATTTTGAATGAATCCATGAAGATTTCCCGTACGGTATCCGATTCAAGCGGCAACATACTAGATAAAAACAAAGATCTGAAAACCATTATGGAGCAAGTAACGCATTCCTGCAGCGAGCTTGCTGTAGGAGCCAATGAAATCTCCGAGGATGTAGCCGGCATGAGCGACTCCATTCAAGAAATTGAAGAGAAGATTTCAGCCTACGCCGATACGACGAGACAGATTAACCATCAGTCCGAACTGACGCTGTCCCTTGTTGAAAAAGGACGCCAGTCCGTAGAGACCCAGAGTGAGAGCATGCGCCTGAATGTCGAAGCAACAGCGGTCGTATCGGAGACAATCGGTGAACTGTCCCGCAAGGCAGAAGGCATTACGAAAATCACCAGGACAATCTCGGAAATCGCTGAACAGACCAACCTGCTGTCACTCAATGCTTCGATTGAAGCGGCGCGTGCAGGAGAGCATGGCCGGGGCTTCGCAGTTGTTGCCCAGGAGGTTCGCAACCTGGCAGAGGAATCCTCTGCATCAACGAAAGAAGTGTTCGGCCTGGTGCGTGGCATTGAGCAAAGCGTAAAAAATGCGATCGAGAAAATTCAAGCCAATGAACAGATTGTAAATGAACAAAGCGAACGTCTAAAGGAATCCGAGCAGGTCTTCCATGAAATTGTCGGCAGTGTACAGTTCATTACGGGGCAAATCTCTTCCTTTTCCAAAGAAATAGAGCTCATGCTCGACAGTGCCCGCAAAATTTCCAGCTCGATTCAGAACATTTCGGCGATTACCGAAGAGTCGGCTGCCGGGACGCAGGAAGTGTCCGCATCCATGAATGAGCAAATTACTTCCGTCCAGGAAGTTGTTGAGGAGACAGAAACGATGCAGCAGATGGTGACCAAGCTGCAAAAAACGATCCAGGTCTTCAAGTTCTAATCTTATTCTATTCATCGCACCGCTCTGGCAACGTTATGGAAGCTTATATGCTTTTGAACATTTACATACCAACAAAAAAGGTGGCTTCTCTGGCGGAAGCCACCTTTTTCACTTTGCAAGAAAGTCTGGTGCATAAAATAATTAAATGGTTACAGGCCTTTATTGAAATCATAATCGACTGCCTTGAGAAAGGCACGCGCTATTACAGCATGCCCGTGCAGGCCCGGATGAACCCGGTCCCAGCCGAGTGACGCCGGATATACATGTTCCAGCACTTTATTGAATGCCTCTTGAACATCAACAAACAAGGCATCGTATTTCTCAGCCAGCTTCTTGACCACTGCGCCATATGCATCCATTGTGTTGCGCATGGCATCATTGGCATTCGGCTCGATGTAGAACGGCGTCATTAGAATAAGTCCCTTTACTGTTGGCTTGGTACGGGCAATCAGCTGTTCCAGCTCTGCTTCATACTCTTCAATCAGCACATGGGTTTCTGTCATGGATGGCTGGTCGAATTGACGCCAAACATCGTTAATGCCGATCATGATCGACAGCCAGTCCGGATTCAGGTCCAACACATCCCGTTCCCAGCGCGCTTTGAGATCACGCACATTGTGACCGCTGCTGCCCATATTTACAATCCGGAGGTTAAGCTCAGGATAGGTAGATTGCAGCAATGCAGCAACAACACTTACATAACCATTCCCAAAAGCATGAAATCCTCCGTCCCCGTAAGGGTGCGACCGTCCGCAATCCGTTATGGAATCTCCAATAAGAACAATCTTGTCTCCGCTTGCAAATTTCATTCTCGTATCCCTGCCTTTGTCATAGTCGAATTTATGGGCTTCATCATCAGAAACGGATTCATGTAACCGATTTCAATCTTTTCAGCCCTTGAGCTTTACTTTCGTATTTATGTATTCAGTTCCATTTCCTTGAACACAGCTATAATGTTAATACCAAGCCCTTATATTGTAAAGCCGCTCTTCCAAAAAAAAGATGGAGCAGGCTGTTGCACCCTGCTCCATCTTTCATGAATATTAATGAGATATCTTTAATAATGCCGGATTAGAAATTTTTCATTCTATTGAATCTCGATCCTGTAATGATTAGTTCGTGAATTCCTGAACCCATTGTCCGTTGTAATAACCGACACCAATTTTGTTGAAATTAGCGTTCAGGATATTCTCACGGTGACCCTGGCTGTTCATCCAGTCGTTCATAACCTGGGCAGGAGACTGCTGACCGCTGGCAATATTCTCGCCGGCATAGGAATACTTGATTCCGTACTGGGTCATCATATCAAACGGTGAGCCGTAAGTTGGCGACGTATGGCTGAAGTAATGGTTATTGTACATATCCTTCGCCTTATCCAGCGCAACTCTCGCTAATGCGGAATCAGAGGCAAGCGGCTTCAGGCCGGCTTTCCCGCGCTCTACATTTACAAGTCTCACGACCTCAGCCTCAAACTTGCTTTGCTCCGTTGCTGTACCGCCGTTAGAGCCGTTTGAGCTGTCCGGCTTGTCAGGGGTAGTTGTTCCCGGTTTGGACGGTGCTGTCGGCGTACTGCCGTTATTGGAACCCGAACCAGCCGGAGGCGCAGTCACTTCGCCTGGGGAACCTGCAGACGGGAAATTCTTAAAAATGTCTTGCAGATTAAAGCTGAAGCCTGGCAAAGAACCATTATTGAACAGCTGCGAGAGCTGCGGATTCGACTTCAACAGATCCTCCAGGGAAGAGCCCTGGTTCGATAAATTCGTGATGACCTTGCTGTCTACCTGAACATGCACAGGGATTGTGTTCACGCTTGGCGCAGCCGATGCTGTACCTGCACCTGCACTTATTCCTCCTGCTGCGATCAATCCTGCTGCTAGTGTCCCGGCAATCGTACGGTGAAACAAACGCTTACTCATGAAATCATCCTCCTCGTGTTTTGGGTGCCTTTGGTGACGTGTCCCATGGTAACACGAACAAAACATGATTTCATGCCATAATTATTGGGAGATTAAATATTTCTCATGCAGGAATTCTGACATTTTGGTATGCTTGCGCATCGATTTTTCATGAACAAGGTTGATTTTCCCATTATCGAGTCTGCCGAATCTCTCTGCCAGCTCCTCATTTTCATGCGACCAGTCGACGCCATCCAGAGCTGCCAGACATGATGTCCACTCCGAATTATAGACGCCATCCTTGTACAGGAATCCGTGCGCATATAATGCGATGGCTTCCTGCGCTACACGTGTAGAAGATACGTATTGGGATAAGCCCGGCTGCTCCGGAAGATGCGGCAGAATGCCATTCAAATATTGGTGCAAGATTTCGATATGAGCAGGAATATCCTTGCGGATCTTCCGTGCCATCTCGTAGGAAGGCTGCATTTTCCCAGTGAATAACAACGTAGCTGTAGAATAAAGCCAGCTGAAGCAGGTGAAATTCTTGTTAAACGAGGTCAGGTTGTTGCGGCGCTCAATACCCGCCGATTTCAGCAGCTCGTTGTAGTCGGCTACCTGCTGCATAACAAGGTTCAGCGGATCGGTGGAGTCAAAGGAATGACCCAACTCCTTGCTCACCAACTGCACCTTGGAGTTGATGTCGCCAAATAACTGCTTCTCTTCCTCTTCGTCCAACCCGATATACAGCTGTACGGACAGCTCGCTCTCCATCAGGTCCAGGCGGCGTGCTTCAATTTCAGCCAACAGACCCTCCGTCTGCTCCAACTCCTCAACGAGTGACTCGTCCTCAGGCGCTCTTCTGCATTTCACTTTGAGCTGTGAAGCCTTTCTCTCAACTTTGCGGACTTCCTTGAGCAGTTGCTCATTGACATAGCCAAGCGCCTGAATCCGGTGCTGGCCGTCTAGAATGCTCAGCTTGGAGCCGTGGCGTAGAATGAGGTTTCCCCCTTCTCTGGCAAGCTGATTCACCTGACGCAGGGACAGGGTGACCGGACCAAAGAAAACATGCTCCAGCTCACGCTCCTGCAGGTAATTGGCAATTTTGCGGCGCTGCATCGGACTTAGCTTCCGCTGCACCATTGGATCGATAGCGGTATAGTTCAGCAAATCCTGAACACGAAGCGAGACGGTCGCTACCCCGAAGCTCTCACAGTAAGGATGAATGGTCATTTGCAAACGTAAACCGTCCATTATTCCGCTGCCTCCTTATCAGAAATCAACAATAATTGGTGCTCATTATAGAAATCACGAATAAAGTTATAAGCCTTCATAATCCGGCTGCGGCGTGGCAGACGATCCTTCTCGTCATCCTTGTAAATTTCATGCCATTTCACATGAGGCAAAATTTGCATCGCATGCTTGAGGTTATAGACGTTGAACTGCTGTGTTTTGAAAGCTTCCTCGTGGAAGAACAGCGACAGTGCAATCTGGACGTTCTCTGTCCAGCAGATTTCCGATTTGCTTGGCTGCGGCAGATATTTCAGCATCAGCTCAAAATATTCCGACGCCTGTTCCATACCTCGTATCAAATCGGTCTCGGTATAATGATAGCCATTATGTCTTGCCGCCGATTTCAGCCTGCCTTCGAACAGGCCGACCATCAGCTCGATCAGCAGGTGGTAGCTCCATAAATATTCCGGCGCCTTGCCACGTTCCGAATACATATCGACTCGAATGTTCTCCATAACCGGGTGTTCCTGAACCAGCCTGCTGGCCATGACGTGGTAAAATCTGCGCTGGTCGCGCAAAACAGCCAGGTTGCCTCCGATTTTGCGGGGGAGCTTATTAATATCGGAGAATAATTGGCGCTCCTGCTTCGCATTGATATCCAGATAGATCATAACGGAAATCGGGAAATCATATAATCTGCTGAGCTTCTTCGTAATCTCTTCCATCCGCTCATATTCACGGCGGTCTTTGGCACGCGCCATGTTGCTTTGAAGCGTTTCCATGAGACGACGGAACGCCGCAAGCCTGTGCTGGCCGTCAACAACATAGCATTTTTCCATCGCCTGGAGATTCAGGGTCTGACTGGATTCGTCGTACTGTCCTGCACCTCTTGCTGACAGGATAATGCCGGGAAAGTATACGGTCTGCCCATGATCGAGATAGAGCAGAACATAGTCCATCAGTTTGGATAAGTTTTGCGGGATCAGCTGGCGCTGCACTTCAAGGTCAATCTCATAAATTGAAAAAAGCTTGCTCATCGGCAATGTTGTCGATAAAGTCGTCTGTCCGAACGTGCGTGCCAGCTTCCCCGGAATTTCAATATAGGAAGGGCTTTTATGCTGGGAAATCAAATCAGATAAGGATTCAATCGTGTCCACTTGTCTGTCACTCCTTTGTCATATCATCGCTACTTCACGGTTAGTCCTAATTTATAAGTATATCAAATACGGTGCAAGATTTACATGAGCAATTTTGTTGGATCATAGCCGATCTTATGGAAATTTAAACCTTTTTATGACGTTTTTTAAAAGATAATGTCCAAATTTGTATAATAGTCCCGTTTTTAGAACCGAACACGCTTTTTCTTACTCCTGTACAGGCATATAAAATGTTCATTGCCCCCGGCATTTACCAACAAATTCTTCCATGTCATGTTACATTGTATGCTTCATTGTTTGCTTCATTCTTACCCTCCTGCGGGCATAACAAAACGAATCCCCCCACAGATGTGAGGAGATTCTTTACAATCATTAACGGTTCGTCAGCTTCGTCCAGAAACCGCCCTTGAACTGTTTCGGTTCATGGGAGATGACGAATGCCTTGGGAGAAAGTTTGTCGAGTGTATTCATCAGCCTCTTCTCATTGCTGCGCTTTACGAGCACCTGCATGACCAGACGCTTGCCGTCTCTGCCATCTGCCTGCCATGTCGTCACGCCATAACCCAAATCGCGCAGACGGTTCGGCAGGTCAATGGAAATCGAATCCACGATGACCTGTACGACCAGGTAGCCAAGGGCAAGATATTCTTCAATTTTGCTGCCCACGTAGACCCCTATGCCGAAGCCGATACAGTAAGCGGCCATATTGACCGGGCTGTCCAGGTTACTGAGCACCAGGTTGAGCCCGATCAGATAGATGAACACCTCTACCATCGCAAGCATCGAGGCGGCTAACGTCCGTCCCTTCACGACAAGGATGAGCCGGAGCGTAAAGCTGGCCACATAAACAATGTTGATGGCAATAATGGTACCGGCAAGCGACCAGGAAATCATGCCTGTTCCCGTGCAGCAATAAATTCAGGTCTTGGCGTCTGGCCCGAGTAAGGAGCCTGAAGCCTGTTGTCCACACTGTTATAAACAATAAACACATTGCTGCGCGGATAAGGGGAAATATTGCTGGCCGATCCATGCATCAAATTGCAGTCAAACAACAGAATCGAGCCTGCCCTGCCCACCGGCATCTCGATGGAGCTTTGTTGTGCCAGCTCCGTCAGGCTCTGCTGGTCAGGAACCCCGTACTCCTGGCGGCGCAGCGAGTCCTTGTAATGATTCTCAGGTGTCTGCCCCACACAGGCTATGAACTCTTTATGCGAACCGGGAATAACCATAAGCGAGCCATTATAAACAAAATTATCCTCCAGCGCAATAGAGCAGCTAAGCGCCCGCATAGACGGCATCCCATCCTCCACATGCCAGGTTTCAAAATCCGAATGCCAATAGAATTCCTTTCCGGTAAAACCCGGCTTGTAATTAATCCGCGACTGATGGACATAGGTCTGGCTGCCGAGCAAATAGTCCACAACCTGTTTCAGCTTCGGATGGGAAGATGTGCTGTGGAAAACTTCATTATCGCGATGAACAGCAAAGATAGAACGCACCTCGTCTCCACCCGGCTCACGGATCACTTCATCAGAGGAGACGGTCAAATAATGCTGCTGCAGCCGCTTGAGCTCCTTGCGCCATTCTTCAATCTCCTTTGCTGAAAAGAAGCCTTCTACAAACAGATAGCCGTTCTGCCCGTAGAATTCCGACTGTTCACGGGTGAGCGGAGCGCTGCTGCTCCACTCCGAGTAGACAACAGGGTCCTGGCGCTTAATACGATGCGGCTTATCCGCCAGTCTTGACGGATATTTATCCTTAACTTGATCCAGTTTTGCTTGTGCAGAAGTTTGCATAGTATATCGTCCTCCTCTGAATTCATTTTAATGGGTCAAATTATACCTTCGCCTCTTCCGCAAGCAGCGGATAGACACCTTCCTCGTCATGCACCTCTTGCCCTGTCAACGGCGGGTTGAATACGCAGATCATCCGCATCGTCTTGGTTGCGCGCAGCCAGTGCTTTTCATGGCCATCCAGCGCATAGAGCGTACCCGGACGGATCGGGTACACCTCTCCTCCGTCAACCTCAATCTCGCCCTCGCCTTCCACACAATAGACCGCCTCGACATGGTGTTTATACCAGATCCATGTTTCGGTCCCAGCCTTGATCAGCGTGTCATGCATGGAAAAGCCCATGCCGTCCTTCGCCAGCAGCAATCTGCGGGAATTCCAGGTTGGCGTATCAATATCGTCCTTCGTATTTACTACTTGATCCAGATGTTTAATGATCATTAGCTCAGCTCCTTCATCGCTTCTTCTAAATGTTCCAGCCCCTGGTCCAGCAGCTCCGGCTCAATCGTCAGCGGGGGCATCAACTTTGCAACTTCATCATGCGGCCCGGAGGTTTCCATAATCAGTCCCCTGTTGAAAGCAGCAGCGCACAGCAGTGATGCTTGCTCTGAATCCCGGAAAACGAGTCCCTGAATGAGCCCCTTCCCGCGAATTTCAATGTGATGCTCCGGGTAAGCTGCACGGATCTTCTCCAGTGTGGAGCGTATCCGTGCAGCTTTGGCAGCCAGCTCCGGCTCGAAGTCCGCCTCTACCCAATAATCGAGTGCAGCCGAAGCCGCCACGAAGCCCAAATTGTTGCCCCGGAACGTCCCGTTATGCTCGCCCGGGCTCCAGATGTCATGCTCCGGCTTGATCAGCGTCAGCGCCATCGGCAGTCCGAAGCCGCCTATCGATTTGGACAGGCACACCATATCCGGCACAATTCCCGCCGATTCGAAACTGAAGAACGTACCGGTGCGGCCACATCCCATCTGCACATCATCGACGATAAGCAGAATCTGACGGTCACGGCATATGCGTGCAATTTTCTTAAGCCACTCATCGCTGGCAGCATTCAATCCGCCCTCGCCCTGAAGCGTCTCCAGGAGCACCGCTGCCGGCAGCTCCACACCGCTCCCCGGATCATCCAGCAGCTTTTCCAGATAAGCAGCTGTATCGACCTCGTCACCAAAGTAGCCATCGTAAGGCATAAATGTCGTGTACGTGAGCGGAACTCCGGCTCCGCTCCGCTTGAACTGGTTGCCGGTCGCGGCCAGAGAGCCAAGCGACATTCCATGAAAAGCATTCGTAAAGCATATAATTTGTGTTCTTCCGGTAACCTTGCGTGCCAGCTTCATCGCGCTCTCGACGGAATTGGTGCCGGTCGGTCCCGGGAACATCACTTTGTAATCAAGCTTTCTTGGCTCCAAAATCAGTTTCTTGAAGCGGGTAAGAAAGGTTTCCTTGGCGCTGGTCGCCATATCCAGGCTGTGGGTGATGCCATCCTCATGCAAATAATCAATCAATCTTTGCTTGAGCATCGGATTGTTATGTCCATAGTTGACGGCCCCTGCACCGGCAAAGAAATCAATATACTCTTTGCCGGCGGTGTCCCACAGCCTGGCATTTTGCGCTTTTTGAAAGACAGTTGTAAAGCTGCGGCAATAGCTGCGCACCTCGGATTCCAACTGGTTGAACACCTTCATTGACGGACTCTTTTGCATAAGCTGATTCATCTAATCCCTCCCGGAATAATTTTTGGTTAATCGTGGCTTTCTTTGTTGTCTGCAATCTTGCGCTTCCCTTAATACAGGGGGCCAATAACTACAAGCGGCTCGCTCTCATGCTGCTGCCCCTTCGGAAACAATCCGGCAGGGTAGCCCTGCTGCTCGCTCATTCCGACCGTGCATCCCAGACTGCGGGCCAGCGCCTTAAACAGGCGAAGCGACGCAGTATTGGACGGGCTGATCGTCGCCTCGATAGAGCGGACTGGCCCTTCCTCCCTTGCATCAACCAGCAGCTTCTCCAGCATCGTCCGGCCAAGGCCCTTCCCGCGCTCAGCAGGATCCACCGCAATCTGCCAGATGAACAGCCGGTCTTCGGTATCAGGCGGCCTGAGCGCTGAGACGAAACCAACGACCCTTCCCTCATGCTCGGCTACCAGACAAGTATCTCCGTACATATCGCATAACAGGATGTAGCAGTACGCCGAGTTCAAATCGAGCGTTCCCGCCTTCTTAATCAGCTCCCATACCGCAGCTCCGTCCTGTTTGTTCGGCTTGCGCAATTGATGCTTTAATGCTGTTTCAGGCATCGTATCGCTCCTTCTTGCGGCAAGGACGTCCGTTCTATTCAGTTCTGGTGAGTACTGGCCAGCTCTGCGGTTTCCCGTCCTTGCCGTCATTCTGTTTTCCCTGCTGTTGACGTCCATACGCATCGTCACTAAATAAAACCCAACTATACGAACCTGCTCAGGAATGATTTGAGACGGTCGCTCTTCGGCTGCCCGAACAGCTCCTGCGGCGGCCCTGACTCTACAATCCGTCCATCTGCTCCAAATATGACCCGATCCGCAACATCCCGTGCAAAATCCATTTCATGCGTAATGAGCATCATCGCCATCTCGCCTTCCTCGGCAATTTCCTTGATTACCGCCAGCACTTCCCCGACAAGCTCGGGATCGAGCGCTGAGGTCACCTCGTCAAACACCATAATTTTAGGACGCATGACGAGCGCCCGGGCAATGGCTACCCGCTGTTTTTGTCCGCCGGACAGCTTGGATGGATAGACATCCAGCTTATCCTCAAGACCAACCTTGCGCAGCATTTCCACAGCGCGGTCATGCGCTTCCTCTTTGTCAAGCCCCAGCACCTTGCGTGGCGCTTCGGTGACATTGCGCAAAACCTTCATATGCGGAAACAGATTGAAATGCTGAAAGACCATTCCGATTTTGCTGCGCATCCGGTGTAGATGATGTTCATTTGCACGAACCAGCTTGCCATTACGCTCCATTTGCCATAGCGGCTCGCCCTCTACTTCAATGACGCCGGAGGTTGGTTCCTCCAGTGTCATCAGCATTCGTCCGAGCGTTGTCTTGCCTGAGCCGCTTGGGCCGATTAACGCAACCTTCTCTCCTGCTGCAATGTCCAGATCAATGCCATGCAGCACCTCCAGATCACCATATGATTTTTTTACATCCCGGTAAGAGACGACCGGAACGGCAGATGCTGCCGGCTTCCCCTGATGGGGTTTGCTTACACTCCCTGTAAAGGCGGGCTCTTCCTTCGTCGCTGTGTCCATCCCATCCTCCTTTTGCGGTCAAGCACATGGATCAATACGTTAACCTGACCGTTTAACGTGTATAACGCTGTTTCATCCGGTTCTCAAGCCACCCTACAAGGAAGGCGACAATCAGACTAATGACCAGAAACAGTACGCCTACAATCGTGTAAGGCTCGAACGGACGCCAGTCTCTGGCATTGATGTTCTTGGCTGTCGTCAACAGCTCCACGACTGTAATCGCTGCGAGCAGCGGTGTTTCCTTGAACATGACAATCAGATAATTGCCCATAATGGGTAAAATCGGCGGTATAGCCTGCGGCAATATGATTGCGCTCCATGTACGGACCGGCGTAAAATTAAGGGCTTTGGCTGCCTCCCACTGCCCATTGTCGATTCCCTCAATACCGGATCGGTATACTTGGGACATGTACGTGCTGTAGTGAAGCCCCAGACCGATAATCCCTGTCGTCAATGCCGGAACCGAGATCCCTGTCAGCAGCGGAATGCTGTAAAACAGGAAGAAAATTTGGACAAGCAGCGGAGTTCTGCGGATAAATTCCGATATTCCGTCAACGGTTAACCGGACCAGCACAAACCGTGATCGTGACAGTACGGCCAGGACAAGGCCGAGCGTACAGGCCAGCGCGAAGCCCCATGCGGTAGCGATAAAGGTCGCTTGCAGCGCTGAAAGCAATCTGGGCAAAATAGAAGCGGCATAGCTCCAGTCCCACATCTCTCATCACATCCTTCCTGCCGTCAGCTTCCGCTCAAGCAAGCGGGCGAGCAGCGAAATGACAGATGCGATAATAAAGTACAGGATGAGCAACAGACCAAAAATTTGTGCGGTTTGCGGAAGGTACAGGCTTCTCAAAATCATTGCCTGATACGTTAAATCTGTAAGTGTAATAAAGTAAATGAGAGAGGTCGCTTTCAAAAGCTCAATCATCAGATTATTCATGGGCGGGAGCATTCGTATTAGAGCCTGGGGAAAAACTACTCTAATCATCCGCTGGGCGGATGTGAAATTCAGCGCTTGTGCCGCCTCCCATTGTCCCTTCGGTACAGCAAGAATCGAGCTCCTTACAATTTCCGCCCCGAATGCCCCGTAATTGAGGCCAATGGCCAGCACCGCAGCCGCCATCTTAGACAGCTCGATACCGAGAAAAGGAAGGACAAAATATACCCAAAACAACAGCACCAGCAAGGATATGCCCCGGAATAGCAGCATATACGTATAGGACAAGCCTCTCAGCCACTTCAGCCGGGATATCCGGCATAATCCGGCTGCGCCTGCAATAATCAAGGCTACAATGGCGGACAAAAAGGTTACCTGCAACGTAATCAGCAGCCCTTCCCACATGAGCGGCAGCCATTCCAGCCATTTGGATACCATAGGCTATCCGCACAGCTCCGCTGCTGTCATACCGCCAGGCAGTTCCGCATCAGAGAAGCCGAACTTCTCGAGAATTGTGAGCAGCTCGCCGGACTCCTTGAGCTTCTCCAGCTCTGCATTAAAGGCCTCCACAAATTCCGTATCTGCCGGACGGAATGCCGATGCGCCGTAGCCTCTTACACTTGTTCCATCGATAACAGGCTGCTCGAAATCCTCCACGCGCTCCAGCTTGTCATCTTGGGCAGATGCCAGGCGCGACCGCAATGCCGGGTCTGTCATCGTCATGGCATCCGCTCTGCCGGACTGCAATGCGCTGACTGCGGCATCCTGATCGGGTGTAATGACCATCTGGCTGTCTTTGACGCCTGATTGTTCAAGATATTCAATTTCGACAGCACCGGTCATGACAGCTACTTTGGCCCCGCTGCTGGCAATATCTTCGTAGCTCTTTAAATTCAGCGGGTTACCCTGCTTTACAGCAATCGCTTCTCCAATGCTATACTCCGGATTGGCAAATGCCACCTGTTTGCAGCGGTTTTCATTGATGAACATCCCGGCCGTAATCATGTCGAACCGGCCCGCCTGCAAGCCGCCAATCAGACCGCCAAACTCCGTCAGTTCACCCCGCATCTCTGAAATACCGAGACGTTCCAATATGACACGCGCGATTTCCACCGCTTCTCCAGTCAATGTTCCATCCGCTTCCTTGTAGGCGTACGGATTCTCGTTCGCAAAGCCGACCGTTATGTAGCCCTGGCTGCGCGCCTTCTCCAGCGTCCCGGCTCCGGCCTTATTGTTGCCTCCTGGCGAAGCATTTCCGCCCCCAGATGCGCCTGGGCTCCCGTTTGTGTTTCCAGCTCCGCATGCGGATACCAGCATCATGCCGGCTACCAGCAGCAGGAGCCAACCCTTCCTCATTATGATTCCCACAACCTTTCTTTGTTTTTCCCTGAACGTTCATGCTGCGGCTTTGGCCTTTCGACTTTTGGAGCCTATGCCTCATGCTCTAACTCTCTGTCATCAGCATGGCGCCCTCTTGGGATACTGAATATGCTAACATGAATAGCCGACGGGGTCATTTCCAGTAACCTTCCATAATCTAGGAATATTCAGGCTCATTTGGGAAGAGGCCAGATTAACTGCCTTAGACTCTTTATTCCTCCCGTATCTTCCCGCATGTGGATGTATACGTTATTTTCATCTGTTGGCAATCTGTGTTATAAACAGCGGCAATTTTTGTGAAACAGAGGATTTAAATTTTTTTAGCCGAATAAAGTTTTTTACTGATTTTCCACGATACAAAGAGATAAACGGATATAAAACGAGATAATCCGGTCCAATATTTCAAATTTACGTATAAAACGTTGAATTCCCTCAATTTTCGGCACAATCGACAATTCTCTCCATAAGAAGTCCGGTATTACAGCCAACCTCCCTTTACTCCGACGCACACTACAGATTGAAATTTCTGAAGTTAAATGTATCACATGCATGGCAACTGCCCACGTCATTCTTACAAGACGATCGGACTGGCGGCCTCTCAAAATCCGCTTCATAATGCTCCTTTATTAGTGGCTTGCCTGCCGCTTTGAAGCCATATTTGTGTTTGCTGCCCGCAGGACGCAAAAAAGCAACGGAAGCGATCCTTACGGATGCTCCGTTGCTTTTTTTCTCTGCTAAAAATAATTGTACCGTTTGCAACCATTCCGTCCAATCCCCGATTTGAAAGCGGAAAGAAGACTATTGATTAAATAATGACGCCGCCCCGATCAGGCCGACATCATCATTCAACTTGGCAGGCACGATCTCGAAGGTACCGCGGTACGGGACCATAACGAAGCGGTCCGTCTCTTCCCTAAGCCGGGGGAACAGCATATCGCCCGCCTTGCTCACACCGCCGCCGATGACGATCTTGTCGGGATTGAACGTGTGGACAATATTGGCCAGTCCAATAGCCGTGTAGCGGATCATCCGCGTGATCACTTCAGCAGCGACCACATCCCCCTGAGCCTCCGCTGCAAAAACGTGACGGGAGGAAATCTCCTCCCCTGCGGCAGCGGCAAGCTCAGTCATAACAGAACGCCCGGATTCGAGACGCCGCAGCGCCTCGTTACGGATGGCCGTGCCTGAAGAGAAGGTCTCCCAGCAGCCGTAGTTGCCGCAATTGCACAGCACACCATCGGGATGAATGATCGTATGGCCGAGTTCCCCGGCGAAGGAGCTGCTTCCAAGCAGCAGCTTGCCGTCCATGACGACTCCTGCGCCAATGCCCGTACTGAGCGTCACATATACCATGTTGTCCGAGCCGACGCCCGCACCCCGGACATATTCGCCCCAGGCCGCCGCATTGGCATCATTTACAACCTGTACAGGCACGCCCAGATCCGCTTCCATCCACTGCTTGAGCGGCACGTTGTTCCACTCCGGCAGATTCGTGCCATTCAAGGCAATCCCCTGACGGCTGTCTACAGCGCCGGGGGAAGCCAGACCAACCCCCTGCAGCGCTTTGCCATTGGAAACACTATTAATCATCTTTACCATGCTTTGTACTACCTCGCGCGCGGTTACAGCGTCTGCCGTATCCATCTGTTCGCGGTGCACGACATTGCCGGAGGCGTCGAATAATGCAGCCGCAATTTTCGTTCCTCCCAGGTCTACCCCTACTACATAGTTTTCATTGCTCACTGCAGCTCACCTTTTTTATACTCTATTTATGCACCGTCATGATGTAAAATGTCTGATAGATTGCGCAGCCGCACCGGATCAATGCCGGCAAGGGCGGATGACCCGCTGCGTACTGCGGTTCCGAAATGAACTTCCTGAACCCCGGTTGCCGCCACAAAATCGGCGATGCCTTCGACAGTCAGCCCGCTGCCAGCAAGAATGCGCAGCCCGCTGCCTCCGGCTGCCGCTACCAGCGCCTTAATCTGATCAACCGCTTGCGGTGCAGGCTTCAGGCCGCCGGAAGTCAGCACGCGGTTGATCTCCGGATAGCGCAGAAGCGTCTGAATGCCGGACAACTGGTCGTCCAGCTCGTCAAAAGCGCGATGGAAGGTTACATTCATCTCCTCCGCCAGCGGCAGCAGCTCTTCCAGCCCTTCCGTGTCAATCTGTCCCTCTTCCGTCAGCAGCCCGATCACAATACCGGCTGCGCCCGTTTTGGAGATTGCCCGGATCTCCTGAGCCATCGTTTCCTTGTCCAGCCGGTCATATACAAAGGAACGGCTGTGCGGCCGGACCATGACATGAACCGGAATGCTGACCGCCTCTGCCACGCATTGCACCATTCCGATGCCCGGCGTCAGTCCGCCTTCTGTAAAGGCGGTAATCAGCTCGATGCGGTCTGCGCCATTCTTCTCCGCTTCAATCGCATCCTGTACACAGGTCGCAATGACTTCCAATACTGTATTCATGACTTCTCCTCCGATTTCGAGACAAAGCAGCTCACTGCATAGTCAGCCAGCAGCCGCGCACCATAACCGGTCGCTCCCGCTTCCGAGTAGCCTGCGTCGGATTTATACTGCACTGTCCCTGCCATATCAATGTGAACCCAATCCATTGACGGGTCCACGAATCGCCGGATGAACAGTGCGGCCGTAATCGCCCCGGCCAGATCGCCGGTCCCGATATTGCGCAAATCGGCGTAGTTGCTCCGCAGCTCAGCCTCATATTCGTCCATCAGAGGCATCGGCCACAGCCGCTCCCCGTTCCGTTCTCCAATCGCCACAAGCTCCCGCGTCATCGCCTCATCGCCCCAAATACCGGCAATGCCAAGGCCAAGCGCCGCTCCGACATTGCCTGTCAGCGTGGCAATATCGATAACCTTGGACGCGCCGAGCGCTGCCGCATGCAGCAGCGCATCGGCAATAATGAGACGCCCTTCGCCGTCCGTATTGGCAACTTGCACGGTCAGGCCGTTCGGATACTGCACAACCGAGGATGGCAGCATCGCTCCCGGACCCGGCAAGTTGTCGACGACAGCCAGCAGCGCGGTCACATTGACCTTCGCTTGCGTGCGCGCAAGAATATCCATTGCGCCGGCAACTGCAGCAGCGCCTCCCATATCCATGCGGGCATCGCTGATATCGCGGCCCGTCTTGACGTTCATGCCGCCCATATCGAAGGTGACGCCTTTGCCGACAAGCGCCAGCAGCGGCTCGCCAGGAGCACCTTCATAGGCAATTTCAATCAGCGCAGGCGAATGGCTGCTGCCCGCTCCTACCGCGAGCAGCCCATTCATCTGGCGCTTGACCAATTCCTCTCCCTGGAACACACGCAGCTTGACCGGCAATCCGGCGAAATGCCGCTCCACCCCGATTACGAACGAAGCCGGATGCAAGCCATCCGGCGTATCGTTAACCAGATCGCGCGTCAGCATCGCCGCTTCCGCGCGAAGACGCGCTTCCGCTTCCGCTGCTTCAAGCTGAACCAGCCCCAGTACGCCACCTTTATCCGGCAGGATGCTCAGCGCCACCGTCCGGCCTGAACGGCTCTTTCCTCTGTATTTGTCGTATTGATAAAGCCCGAGCAGCCAGCCTTCAATCCAAGCCTGTACCCAGCCTTGCGCTTCCTCCGGCTTGCCGCCGGTTGCAGCAAGCGCCGCTTCAGCTGACAGCTCGCCCAGCGGCTGGGCTTCGGCCAGCAGCGCCCTGGCCGCCCTTCCGCCTGCACGGCGTACCGACTCCAGCTTCAAGGCAGCAAACTCACCCATTCCGATCACAAGCGCATCCTGCTCATCAGCCTTACGGCGGTAATACCACGTAACAGCACCTTCCGCCTGCTTGCCGGCAGGCAGCATATACTCACAAGGCTGTCCGGAGAGTACCGGCAGCAGCCGGACCTTCGTTCCTTCTGCCCGTTCAAAGTTTATTTTCATAACGATCCCTTCCTTACATGAAGTTCAGCACACTTCTGCCCTTTCAGCAGCTTCAACCCGCCCGGCCGTGCGGCATACCGTCGATCCGCAGATCCCGGGTGCTTTCACTTGCCAAGCGGGTATTGGCGCAGCGGGGAACAGACTGCCATCGTTCATTCCCGTCCAGGCGCTTATACTTTTTTCTTACTGCATATGCTTGACCTATGCCTGCCTGCCGGACATAATCTCCTCATCGTACAAATGGCAAGCCACATGACGGTCAGGTTCCACTTCCAGGAACTTCGGCGCCTTCGTCTTGCATACTTCCATACAGGAAGGACAGCGCGTATGGAATCGACACCCTGTAGGCGGATCGACCGGACTTGGCAGATCGCCCTTCAAAATGATGCGCTCCCTCGTCAGGCTAGGGTCCGCTACAGGAACCGATGACAGCAATGCCTGCGTATACGGATGAAGCGGACGCTCGTAGAGCTCTTCCTTGGAAGCCGTCTCTACCAGCGCACCCAGGTACATGACGCCGATCCGGTCGCTAATATGCTCGACAACACTGAGATCATGCGAGATGAAAAGATAGGTAAGCCCGTATTCCTCCTGCAAATCCTGCAGCAAATTGAGCACCTGGGATTGAATCGATACGTCCAACGCCGATACCGGCTCATCGGCAACGATCAGGCTCGGACGAACGGACAACGCCCGGGCGATGCCGATCCGCTGGCGCTGGCCTCCACTGAATTCATGCGCATAGCGCTCGGCATGGAAGCTGTTCAGACCAACGACCTCAAGCAGCTCCGAAGCCAGCTTGTCCCGTTCGCCTTGGCTAAGCTTTGTATGGATAAGCAACGGCTCGGCAACCAGATCCTTGACCTTCATTCTCGGATTGAGCGAAGCGTACGGGTCCTGGAACACCATCTGCATTTCCTTGCGGATCGGGCGCATCTGGTTGTCGGACAGCTGCGTAATGTTCTGCCCGTTGAACCACACCTCGCCTTCATTAGGCGTCAGCAGTCTGGTAACGAGACGCCCGGTCGTGGATTTGCCGCAGCCGCTCTCTCCTACAAGACTGAAGGTTTCGCCTTTGCCGATCGAGAAGGAAATGCCGTCCACCGCGCGCAAATATTTATGCTTGCCGAACCATCCCTTGTTTACAAGAAATGATTTCTGCAGCCCTTTGACTTCAATTAACGGCGTGCTCATACAGCGCTTCCTCCTTTCTGTTCCGATTGCTGAGTCAGCCAGCAGCGGCTCTTGCGACCTTCGCCGCCTACAGCGAGCAGCTCCGGCTCCGTCGTCATACATTCCGGCATTACATGTGCGCAACGCGGGGCGAATTTGCAGCCCTGGGGCATATGCGACAAATCCGGTACATTGCCGGGAATCGACTCCAGACGTTTCACCTTCTGGCGCAGTTTCGGCACAGAGCGGATAAGCCCTTGCGTATACGGATGCTGCGGATTGGCGAACAGTTCCTTGACAGGAGCTTCCTCGACAACACGGCCCGCGTACATGACGACGACGCGGTCACACATTTCGGCTACGACACCAAGATCATGCGTAATGAGCAGCATGCCCATGCTCCGCTCTTCCTTAAGCCGCTTCATCAGATCGAGAATTTGCGCCTGAATCGTAACATCGAGTGCAGTTGTCGGCTCATCGGCAATAAGCAGCTTCGGATGGCAGGACATCGCCATCGCAATCATAACCCGCTGCCGCATCCCGCCCGAGAGCTGGTGCGGATAATCGTTCATGACTTCACTTGCCCGGGGAATGCCCACCAATTGCAGCATATGAACGGCATGCTCACGCGCTTTGGCTTTATTGAAGCCAAGATGAAGCCGGATCGGCTCTTCGATCTGCTTGCCGATGCGCAATACCGGATTTAGCGAGGTCATCGGTTCCTGAAAGATCATCGCCAGTTCCTTGCCCCGGACCTTGCGCATCTCATTTTCAGAGAGACGCAGCAAATCCTTGCCTTCAAATTTGACGTGGCCGCCAGCATTTTGGCCGGGGGTACCCTTGAGCAGCCTCATGATCGACAGGGAGGTTACACTTTTACCGCAACCGGATTCGCCGACCAGACCGAGCACTTCCCCGCTGTTTATATGAAAATCCAAGCCGGCGACGGCCATTACATTGCCGCCTGCCCGTTTGAACTCCGTTTTCAACCCTTCAACTTCGAGCAATTTATTCATCGCGGCCTGCCCCTTTAGTTTTTCATTTTGGGATCAAGAGCGTCCTGCAGTCCGTCTCCGACCAGATTAAACGCAAGTACCGTAAGAAAAATAATTAAACCTGGGAAATATACAACATGCGGTGCAATACTTAAATAGTCGCGGCCCATGCTGAGCATCGCGCCCCAATCCGGCTCCGTGGGCTTCGCGCCCATGCCGAGAAAGCTCAATGATGAAGCGGCCAGAATGGCGCCCCCAATTTTCATCGTAACGTTAACAATGACGCTAGGCAGCGTCTCCGGAAAAATATGACGCCAAATAATCCGTCTGTCCTTGGCTCCCATAGAACGTGCAGCTTCAACAAACAATGTCTCCTTCGCGGACAGCGTCACACTCCGGATCATCCGGGCAAACGAAGGAATACCGAATACAGCGACGGCAATAACAACGTTCGTCAGACCCGGACCGAGAATGGCGACGATACCGATTGCGAGCAAAATATCAGGAAAGGAAAACATAACGTCGCTTCCCCGCATGATCAGCCGGTCCAGCCACTTGCCGTAGTAACCGGAGAGCAGACCGAGAATGGTGCCAAAAAACGCGGCAATCAATACAGCGCTCAAGCTTACCGCCAGCGACAGGCGTGTGCCTTCGATCAGACGGCTGAGAATGTCGCGCCCGTATTCATCCGTACCGGCCCAGTGCTTGGCCGAAGGTCCGGCGAGAAGCGCATCATAATCCGGTGCGCTCGGATCGTAAGGCGTAATATAGGGTCCAAAAATGGCAACCAGTACAAGCAAAATAATAAAGATGCCGGCAACGAGGGAAACCTTTTGCTTGCTGAATTTGCGGAGAAATTCAGCAGTTGCGCTTTTTCGTTTCGCTGGTGCGGCGGGCTGTTGTCCAGACCCTTGGGAGGAGTTGGCCGCAGCTGTCGATTGTTGACTCATTGGTAACTCTCCTTCCTCTATTTCGAATCGAATCTGATCTTCGGATTCAGTACGCCGTACAGTAAATCGACGAGCAGATTAATCAGGATAAATTCAGTGGCAAAAAGCAGCAGCAGCGCCTGAATAACCGTATAGTCCCGGAAAGCAATCGAGTCGACGAGCATCCGGCCCATTCCCGGAATACTGAAGACGGTCTCGACCATAACCGATCCACCCAGCAAAAATCCAAATTGCAAGCCCGCTACGGTAACGACTTGAATCAGCGAGTTGCGCAGCGCATGGCGGCCAACGACGATAAATTCATGCAATCCCTTCGCCCGTCCTGTGCGGATGTAATCCTCACGCATCGATTCAAGCATCGATGTCCGGGAGAAACGGGCAAGCATGGACATAATTCCGGCACCGAGCGTCAAAGACGGCAGTACATAACTGGACCAGGAATCTACGCCCCCTGTCGGGAACCAGCCAAGCTCTACAGAGAAAATTTGAATCAATACAAGTCCAAGCCAAAAACCCGGAATCGAGATTCCTGAGATGGCTGTAATCATGCCGACATGATCCGGCCATTTGTTACGGTTGATCGCCGAGATGATTCCGATGAATACTCCCATAATGACCGCCCATCCCATACTGAAGAGAGTCAGCCAGATTGTCGGCATTACACGGGTGGCCAGCATATCGCTCACCGGCAGTCCGGAGCGGATGGAATTGCCCAGATCGCCGTGGAACAGCCGGCCCATATAATCAATGTATTGCTGCCACAGCGGGTTGTTCAAGCCAAGCTGCTCCCGGATTCCATTAATTTCTTCCAGTGTTGCTTCCTTTCCGGCGATAAGCCGGGCAGGGTCACCCGGAATAAGGTGAATAAACATAAATACAACCACCGATACGACAAAGAGCAGCGGGATAACCCCCAGCAGCCGTTGCAGAGCATATCTACCCAAGCCGGATACCTCCTCTAGACAAAGAGAGAGGCTGCTCCAATGATTCCAACACTGAAGCAGTCTCCCCTTCTTAATTATTGCTTCCTTGAATGAACTTGTTCTGTTATTGCTTTACTTCAGCATTCAGAACATTGATGGAGCCGTCCGGATAAACTTTTACGCCATCAAGGTACGCACGCTTACCGGAGATAGCCTGATCAACAGCGAGGAACGCCCATGGAGCATCGCCCCAGATTTGTTTTTGGATGTCGCTGTAGATCGCTTTGGCTTTTTCTGCATCTGTGGAACGGTTTGCTTCCGCAATCCATTTGTCCACATTCTCGTTTTTGTAATAGGCCGTATTCGAACCTGCCGGTGGGAACATTTCGCTGCTGAACAAACCTCTTGTAGCACCGTCAGCATCACCGGAGGATGGGGACCAGCTTACAAACCACATTTGAATTTTAGCTTCTTCAGGTGATTTAGGTGAGTTGATTTGGTCAGACAGTGTTGCGCCTTCCATTGCCTTCACCTCCAGCTTGATGCCTGCCAGAGACAGTTGCTGGGCAATAAACTGCATGCCTTTCATCGTCTCGGAGTCGTTCTCGCCCCAGATTTCAGCTTCAAAGCCGTCCGGGTATCCAGCTTCAGCCAGCAATTGTTTTGCTTTCTCCAGGTCATAGCCGTAGCCTTCCTGCTTGGAGTAGAACTGCGTTTTGGACGACATTGTGGAATCAAGCGCCGTTCCAAGTCCGGATTTTACAACTTTTATGAACGCATCTTTATTAATCGCATAGTTGATCGCTTGACGGACTTTCAGATCGTCGAAAGGCTTCTTCATCGTGTTCAGTGTAACGTAACGTACAATAGTAGAGTCTGTTTTGTCGATAACGATATTGCTGTCATTTTGAACCTCGTTCACTTGCTCCGTAGGCATCGGGTAGATGAAATCCGCCTCGCCTGTTTTCAGCATCGCAATACGGGAACCATTCTCCGGTACCGGCTTGAATGTCAGGCTGTCTACTTTAGGCAGGCCTTGCTGCCAGTAATCCGCATTTTTCTCCACAACCAGACGGTCGCCTTCAATCCACTCTTTGTACTTGAACGGACCTGTACCTACCGGATTTTGGCCGATTTTGTCGCCATACTTCTCAAGTGCAGCCGGGCTGATCATCAGACCCATAGCCAGCTTGTTCAGGAATGCGTTGTACGGCTCGCTCAGCGTAATGACAACTGTGTTTGCATCCGGTGTTTCCACTTTGGTCACACGGGAGAAGCTTCTGCGCATTCTCAGGTTGTTCTTTTCGTCAATGATACGTTCGATGTTGACTTTAACCGCTTCGGCATTGAAGTCCGTTCCGTCATGGAACTTGACGCCTTCTTTCAGTTTCAATGTATAAACCAGACCGTCATCGCTAATTGTATAGCTGTCAGCGAGTACAGGCTTCAGATTCATATTTTCATCAAAGCCCATCAAACCTTCGTACATGGATCTTACAGCGGAAATCGAGTTGGTATCCCCTGCATTGTGCGGGTCCAATGTAATGAAGTTGGCATTTACAGCGATAATCGCATTATTGCCATTCTTGGAACCGGCAGGCGCCTTTGTCCCGGTGTTTTCTGTTTTCCCTGGTGTTGTTGAACCACTATTGCCGCTGTTGCTAGAACAAGCAGCCGCTACAACCGTTACAATCATCAGCAGCATCAGCATGCCCCATGCTTTTCCTTTGAATCTCATTCTGCTCCACCCCTTGTGAGTAATGTATATAGAATCTCTTCATGCCGAAATAGCGGATGAAGGCTATTCTTAAATTGTCTGATTCCCTTAGCTCACTGCTCCATTAAAGCGAAAATACAGCCTTGCGCTCGCCTACCACGGTGCCGCCATCGTTCAAGATGATGTTCGGAACAAGCTCATACAGGCGGTCGATGGTCGACTGGTCATCATAGCCGAGCTTCTCCAAGATGCTGGCGATAATGCAAGGCCACACCTGCTCGGAGCCGTCGGATACTTTGAGGGAAATGCCAAGCCGCTGCTTGCGCAGTCCGATGCCGTATACCCCTTTGGCTCCGCCCTTGGCAGACAGGTTGCTGTCCTTGAGCAAGGCCGAGCACACGAACTTCGTATCTGCGATCATATCCGGATACTCATTCATCCGCTGTGCCATCCGCTCTGCGGCGGCGCGGGTTTCTTCATCGGCAATCAGATCGGTACAGGCCAGCTTCAAGTATGTCCATGCAATCTTGTGAAGCGGCAGCGCGTGGACAGGAAGGCCGCAGCCATCAATTCCAACCGGAATTGAAGACACAGACACATCTGCCATCTCGGCAAGCGAAGCCAAAATTTCCTGCTGCGCCGGGTGCTCCATTTTGTAATACGACTCCGGATCCCACCCCATATGCTTGCTCAGGCCGATCAGGCCCAGATGCTTGCCGGAGCAGTTGTGGAACAGGCGGCGCTTCTCTTCGCGGTTACGGTGGCGCTCTGCCTTGGCACCCTCATTGAGCGGATAAGTAGCGCAGCAGTGCAGCATGCTCTCGTCCAGCTCCATCTTATGAAGCATCGATTCCAGAGCGTCGATGTGAAATGCCTCGCCCCTGTGGGAAGCAGCGAACAACGCTGTCTCCTGGTTGGACAGACCATAAATTTCGTCAATCTTTCTCTTCATGCCCGGCAGCGCCTGGAAGGGCTTGGCCGCCGATCGCAAAAATGTCATATGGTCAGGATTGCCCGCCTGATAGATGACCTTCCCTGTCTCATCAACAACGGTGACAGCACCGTAATGGACATTCTCGAGAACGCCTCCCCGGTATTCCTCGACAAGCGGTATAAAGCTGTTGCTCATGATGTATCCCCCTTAATGATGAACCTTAAATATAATTCCTATGCCAGGCTCCGCAGACCGGCCTAATCAAGCTTGAAAAATTGCGCTTGGGCCTGAAGGCCCGAACCGATCATGACACCCGCTTCATGCAGTTGTGAAGTGACGAACCGGAAAGAGTCGCGAAGCGGCTCCCACACGAAGCGGGAATGGCAGCGTTCCTTCACTTCCTCATACATCTCCGGAAACTTGTCGGTCAGCTCCCCGCTGAAAATGACCGTATCCGGATTGTACATGCAGACTACATTGTTCACCGTTATTGCCATGTAAGTCAGCGCCCGGTCAATGAGATGAATGGCCCAGCGTTCGCCAGCCGCCCGGGCTGCAAACAGCTCCTCCACGGACTGAATCGGCCTGATCTGGCTCGCCTCCTGCAGCAGCGAATGAATGGTAATGTAAGTTTGCAGACAGCCCGCCTTGCCGCATTGGCACAGCGGACCGTTCGGGTCAACTGTTGTATGTCCGATCTCACCGGCGCTGTTCATTTCCCCGCGATAGATTTCCCCTTCGAAGATAAGCGCCGAGCCGACTCCATTGCCGAAGCCAAGCAGCGCGGTACGGTTCGATCCGATAGCCGAGCCCTTCAAATGTTCAGCGAGCGCCTTGACCTTCAACTCATTATCAACCTTTACCTTCAGGCCTGTAGCCTCCTCCAGCAGCGCTGACAATGCGACATTCTTCCATCCGAGCTGCACCGAGAACACGACAACTCCTCTGCCGTTGTCAATGATGCCAGGGAGACCTACTCCGATTCCTACAATATGTTTCCTTTCGGCGATTCCCCGCTCAAGCATATGTTCCAGTACATCGGAAATCCGCTGTACCGTAACCTCCGGCGCCTCTTCAATTCCCCGCTCATGGCTTTCACTGTGCACCAGATTGCCCTGCAAGTCGACAACTCCGATATTCAGGACATGTCGATCAAGCTCGATTCCGATGGAGCTCACCGAAGCATCCATCAGGCCGAGCAGTGTGGACTTTCTGCCTAGTCCTTCAGACACCTGCTCAGATTCAATCACATAGCCTTGCTCTGTCAGCTCCCCGACAATCCGGCTGACCGTCGTCGGACTCATTCCCGTCTTCTTGGCGATCATTGCTCTTGAGATCGGGCTCTGGGTCTTAATCATTTCGAACACCGTCAACCGATTCTGGCGCTTGATAAAGTCCTGATCATGTTTCATAAACGGTTCATTCCCTTAATTAATTTCTTCCGTGGAATAAGTATAGTATTAATAGAATTAAAAATGATAGATTTATGATTAAAAACCTATAATTCTACAAAAATCGACTCCCTATTTCTCCAGTGATGTTATTAATATAAAACAACATTTTGCATACGTCAAGATACATAACATTTTTCCAGCCAAATATTTTTTATATACCGAAAGTAAACGCTTTTTTATCGGTTATTGAGGTTTGACATAAAATATCGAAAATATTTGTCATGTTCATTGACATATACATGACGTAATATAGTCATTTGAATGGCCTTCGGCCTGACTATATGAGCAAAATTACACAATTTCTGCCCTTTCAAGCTCCGGGATGATGAGAGCTATGTCAGGAAGAGTACGGGAATTTAGGTGAAGGAATGCTGCAGGGGGTATTTTTGTTTCGCATCTATGGTGCGCAAGCACGGGAGAAAAAGATCCAAGGGAGGAAATTCCGGTCCGGAAGACGTATGCCGAAATATCTATTCTATTATCGCAGGGGGCATTGTTGCAGCCGATGATGCGCATCCATAGTAAGCGATGGCAAACTTCTTTTAGGAAAATGGTGTGTTTTTGACGAATGCAAGCCGCCCAATAGAACTGGGCGGCTTTCCCCGCAACACGATTTGCTGCTGCCGGCTTTTCTTCATCTTTTCATAAAGAGCAGTACATTAGGCCTTCAAATCAAGCCATTTGACTTCCTCATCCGTCAGGCTGATTGTCTCTGCATCGCGGCAGGACAGAAGCTCCGCTTCATTTTGCGGGCCAATAATTGCAGCCGTACCAAAGGATTGATTGAGCACATAAGCAAGGGCGATCTGTATAATCGAAACCCCTTTTTGCTTTGCCAGCTCCTGTGCTCTATCGTAACGCTCCCAGTTCTCATCATTATAGAAGACACGCACCAGATCGGCGTCTGAATGATCATCCCGCGTGAAGCGGCCCGTGAAGAAGCCGCGCGCCTGCGAGGACCAGGAGAAAATGGGAAGCTTGGACTGCCCGTGCCATTGTAGCGTTTCTTCATCTACACTAATGCATCCGTCCCAGTAAGCTTCTTTAGCCTTGGCGAGTGCCAGATTCGGGCTGCTGAACGAAAATCCTCTCAGACCGTGGCTCTCAGCATAGCTTTGCGCTTCCGCCAGCCGCTGCCATGTCCAGTTGGATGCTCCGAATGCAAGTATTCGGCCCGCTTCCACCTGCTCATTGAGAATCTCCAATATTTCACCGACCGGTACGTCTGTATCATCACGATGCAGGGCATACAAATCGACATAATCCGTGCGCAGCCGCTCCAGGCTGATCGACAATTCCTCCTGAATGGCGGCACGGTTGACGCGTTTGCCATCCTTGTTCGGGTGGGCGCCTTTGGTCCAGAGGTTGATTTCACTGCGGTTGCCGCGTTCCTCTACCCACATGCCGATCGCCTGCTCGCTTCTGCCTTCGCGGTAAATAAAGGCCGTGTCAATCGTATTGCCGCCTATAGCTGCGAATGCGTCCAGATTCTTGCGGACAAGATCATACACCTCGGGCATAAAATAGTCTGAGCCCATAATGAGACGGGATACGCCATTGCGGAGTCCTGGAATTTCAATATGCTTCATCTTCTCATCCCTCCTGGGTAATTGTAATCCGGTTGCGCTCATGAATCGATTGCAGACAAGCATCAATAACTTTCATATTGGCAATCGCATCGGCCGGAGCGAATTGCGGCGCCTTCTCTCCCCATACCACTGCTGCGAATTCATCAGCTTGCAGGGCATACGTATTCAAATCCGGCTGTTCGACTTCACGACGGCCATCCTTGGTAATGACATAAAAGTTCGGGTTCTGGATAAACGCCGACGGCACTTCAATCCGGCCATTCGTGCCCAGAATCTCCAGTGTATTGCGGAAATCCGCCCACATGCCGCAGTCGAAGCTCAAGGCGACACCGCCGGAAAACTCAAGAATGCCCGATGCCATCATATCGACATTGTCATGCTCCGGCGAGAGCAGTCCGTGCACCGTCGCTGCTTGCGGCTCTTCTCCGAGCAGCATCCGGGCTACGCTGATCGGGTAGCAGCCTACATCATAGATGGAACCGCCTCCCCATGCCTTCCGGTAGCGCACATTGGAAGCGTCTCCAGCATTATTGAAAGTAAAGGTGCTGTGCAGTCCGCGAACCTCTCCGATTTCACCCGATTGAATGATATTCTTGATGACGTCAAAGCGGGGATGATACCGGTACATGAACGCTTCAGCCAAATGAACCCCTGCTGCGCTGCATGCGTCTACCATTCTCCGGGCCTCATCTGCGTTTAATGCGATTGGCTTTTCACACAGGACATGCTTGCCCGCCTCAGCAGCCTTAATCGTCCACTCCATATGCAAATGATTCGGCAGCGGGATGTAGACCGCATCTATCGTTTCGTCAGCAAGCAGCGCTTCATAACTGCCATAAGCCGTTGGTATATCAAGGCTTTTGGCCGTTTCCTCTGCCGTGTTCAAATTCCGGCTTGCAATTGCTGCGACTACGCCGGTCTGTGAAGCCTGAATTCCGGGAATAACCGAACGCTTGGCAATACCTGCACAACCGAGTACACCCCATCTTAATTTACTGGACATTGTTACACCCCTCAGCACTTGGAATTTGAATTCGAATTACCCTCAGTATAATGCATCTTCCTGCCCAGTGATATAGAAAGGTTTTCAGGGCGGTATAACAATATTCATGTGAAAGATATTACGAACGGGTAAGACAGCACAGGACAGCGGGGCTTGGGGAGCAATTCTTGCAGGTTATGATTAGCGGCAGGCTATAAACTCGTTAAACCTGTTTTCAATTTGAAGAACAGGTTGACATAGTTTTCAATAATCAATACAGTTTAGGGAGATATTAGGGATATTTCTATGTACTTAAATCTGGTAAACATAAAACAAAACAAGAACGGAGAACAGGGAAGGGGAATTTATGTTTTATAAAACCGCTTTGGCACTGTTTTTAATTGTTGTTGTTACAGGCTGTACGCAGGATACACCGGATACGAACAGGAATGAGCCACCCATCATTATTCAGCAGGATCATAGCATAATTACGCTCGTCCAAACCGATCAAAGCGAGCTATTGAATCTGGACTATCAGCTTACTAACCCGTCCGGGCACACAACTGGTCCATTTTATACAGAATTCATTTTTCATCATGATGAGTTAGCCAAGCATTTGGACGAACACATTTATTCTATATATGAAAGAATAGGCATGTCTACTACCTTGTTGCCTGATGAAAGCTATAGAGGCGGTGTCACACTGGAGATTCCTTCAACTAATAAAATGAAGGCAGACGAACTGAAGGCTATCATTGAAGACCAGAAAGCCATAGAAATTCGTCTTATTCATGCAGAAAATGGCCAATTAATTGCACAAGGTTGGATGCACATCTTCGAGGTAACCAAGGAAAACTGGCCAAGACAATAAAGCCCGAATCCCTCTTATAGAGATTCGGGCCAGTCCGATTATGATTCAGCCGGAAAATCCAGCTCTCCATTGCGCTGCTTTCTCTGAAGCGAAAGCCTCAGCGGCAGTTGCCATGCAGTCACCACTGCAAACAAAATGAAAAGAAAATCCATTGCGCCGAAAAAATCGGTGAAATTCTCAGTGAAAATTTGAAACACCATCTTATTGAGCATGGAGCCGAAAATGTCCTGCATCATATAGGCAACCATAAAAAATTTGCCCAGCACGATACCAAGCAGCGCTGCAATAACAGCGGTAATCTGATTGGCCTTCGTCACGCCCGGGGTGAGCAAGTAGACTGCATACCCTGCCAAACCGCCGATCCCCCAAGCGACAAGGCCGAGCTCGTATTCTGTCATCGCAAGGATCAGCGCCCAGACCGCGCCGCCAATAATCGAGGCGGCCAGCGCTCCCAGTGCAGGCAGAATCACTCTGTTGTTGTCCTGCATGTCTTGAATTCCTCCATTATTATACATTCTCTCTTTGTATGAACCCCATTCACCTGCTATCGGCCGAATAGACGGATAAATTTGGAACTTATCCATAGTAGCACATTAGTTTGTAAAAAACACCAAATTATTTTTCCTCTTCAAGCTATATAAGTTGAACGAATGAATGTCCTGCAGAGCCGCCGTGTTGAATGAAAGACAGGTAAGGGAGAAATCCGGGGACAAATGCGAAATCTTCGTTTCTCCAGAATCCTTTCACACTCTGGCTATCGACGTTTATTTCCTTCGTTCAACTTATATACAAGATCCGACAATGTAACGGGATATAAAAGCGATAGATCAAAGGCTTTATAGACGTCCAGTTCTTTATTGTTTAACAGCATCCCCGTCTCATAACCCGCTGAATTGGTTCCCAAGATGATGCTCTTTATATCAAAGTATCCTGGACAATTTGGCATGTAACACCAGAAAGTATCTTACAGGATGCTTGACTTCGACCATACTCGAAGGCTTAGAGTTAATCCGTAACCTATAACTTAAAACTAAAGGAGTAGAGTTACATGAGTAATAACAAAGCGGAACTGGTTAATGAATTTGCCCCTAAAAAAAGGGGAGAATAAAAGCAGGCAGCATTTCGAAAGAGACGTCTCATCACTTAATCCATGACGAAGGGAATGGCTGCTCATGAACGAAAGACTTGAGAAGTTTGAACAAAGCTTAGCAGAACAACACCATCATACAGATTTACTCAGTGAAGCGACTGATGAGGTCACGCCGTTCAAGGTTCACGTTCCGCAGGAGGCGATCGACGACCTGAAACTGCGCCTGAGCCTCACGCGCTGGCCGGACCGTGAGCTGGTCGGGGACTGGACGCAGGGCGTTCCACTGGCTGCGGCGCAGGAGCTAATCGCCTACTGGAAGGACAAGTACGATTGGAGAGTGTTCGAGGAGCGCCTGAACACATTCCCTCAGTTCCGCACGAAAATCGACGGCGTCGGCATCTACTTCATCCACTTGCGTTCGCAACACGAGAATGCTATGCCGCTGCTGCTCAGCCACGGCTGGCCGGGTTCGGTCATCGAGTTCCTCGATGCGGCCGAGCGCCTGACTGACCCGGAGCGTTTTGGCGGCAGTGCAGAGGACGCCTTCCACGTGGTTATCCCATCCATGCCCGGCTACGGCTTCTCGGACAAGCCGCGCGACCTTGGCTGGAACCCCGGCCGTATTGCATCCGCTTGGGCGCAACTGATGGAGCGCCTCGGCTACGACCGCTACGTTGCACAAGGCGGCGACTGGGGTTCGGCCGTCACCACTGCCCTGGCGTCACAAGCTCGCAAAGGGCTGCTGGCCGCGCATGTGAACCTGCCAATGGTCGTACCCGCCGAAATCCCGGACAACCCGAACGAAGAGGAGGCACTCGCACTCGCCCAAATCAACCTGTTCGTCACGAACAAGACGGGCTATGCGGACGAAATGAACACCCGCCCGCAGACCATCGGGTATGCGCTCAACGACTCGCCGGTTGCACTCGCAACCTTTATGTACGAGAAGTTCCAGGAGTGGACGGACAACGACGGCCGTCCGGAGGACGCGCTCACCCGCGACCAGATGCTGAACGACATTTCGCTGTACTGGTTCACCGGCACCGGCACTTCCGCTTCGCGCCTGTACTGGGAAGGCGTGGGTGCTACTATACAGGGTCCGGAGTTCTTCTCGTCGGCGCGCTCCGGAGGCGGCCGCATCGCCATACCGATGGGCACGAGCCTATTCCCGGCCGAGACCTACATCCCGCCGCGCGAGTGGGCCGAGCAAGCGTGGGAGAATCTCTTCTACTGGAACCACGTCGAGGCCGGCGGCCACTTCGCCGCATTCGAGCAGCCGGAAATCTTCGCCCGCGAACTGGCGAAGGCATTCCGCCAGTTCCGTGACTAAACCTTTTCAACCTTACTACACAGGGCCGCAGATGGTCCGACGGCATAGCGCCGGCGACCCGTCTGCGGCCCTGCCGTTTAATAAAAAGTATTAATATCTTCCTATGTACTCTTGCCAAGTATCCTGTCGCTCATCTACATATCCTTCATTTCATGGATTTTTTGCAAGGTATTAAGGTACATGGACTTATCTTCAGGCGACTCAGCGGATTTATACCACTCCACAAGCCTGTATCCGAACATAATAAGGATTAGTTCATGGACACAATGATCGGAGATATGGGACACATCCGCATATTCCGAAAAGCCCCTGTAATACGCCGGAATGCATTTTTGGTAGTATTCAACCATATGACAGACGTCCGCTTCGTCCGCTATTAAACTCGCGATGTCCTCACCCATGTACCCCCATCCGGCGGTATCCCAGTCGATGAGTACGATTTTACTGTCCGAGTAGAATATGTTTGCCACCCAAAAATCTCTGTGGCAAAGCACTATTGGCAGCTTTTCAATGCGACTGAATATTTCATCTGCATTGTTATCTATGTCTATGAGCATTTTACATAGGTGCTTCGGAATTTCGCAGTCGTCGGAGCGTATGTAATCATACAAAAAATCCCATGAGCGATACCGCAGATAGTAGTTTTTCATAAACTCAACCTTGCTTAAATTGGGCAGATTCTGCAATACGTTTGGTAGTTCAGCGTACAGCTTGCCTTGAAACCGCCCCAATTCCTCGGCTGCACGTTCATACATTTCGGAGGTCAGATTTAAGCCTGACACACCATCAATATATTCCATCCATAGCTGTATCTCATCGCCATTTATTTCGGCGTGATAACACTCCGGACTACGGAACGAATCGAAGAAAGCCTTGTTGAAATCCGATGCATAGAGGTCGTATTCCCTTCGCCATGAATCTGGATCACTATAACGCTCAAATTTTTCCTGTCTTTTCCAAACCACCTTATACGGCAGTTTCTCACCGTCGGAAGCTTCAGCCATGCCCGTTACAAGCCGAACATCCCCTACTGTCCCGCCTTGCAGTTGCTTGATTTGATAATCCGCGCCGATTATGTTCTTGCCAATCATTTTACTCAAAACGATTGTCAGCTTTTCGGATTCAATCTGCGTCTGTTCAACTTGTGAAAAATCATAATAAGTGTAACTGAGCAGTTTATTCGTTTTTTCAAATCCTCCCGGTATAATCTCAATAGCGAATACACAGCCCTCCGGTTCGTCTACACTGTCATCCCTGCCGATGCCAAGTTCACGGCAATCCAAAAATCCCATTTTCTTTTTATATACATCGGGATGCCCCCACGTCATACATCCGGTATAACCAAGTAATTTTGCAACTTCAAGTCCGTGCATAACCAAAGCCGTCCCTATTCCTTTGCGTTGGTACTCGTAGGATTTTTCAATGTGGCAGTCTTTGTCTCCGTGTTTGACTGCAAGGCTGTTGAGCCATACGATGTGTTCGCCATTATCTCCCATAGGCATCGCGGAAAAAATAGCGTGTCCGAGATAGGATAAGCCGTCGTCTGTGACAGCTACCAAGTCAAGCTCCGGGATATAGTATGGTGAACGGCGAATATTATCCGCGAAAACCTCATGGAAATC
Source organism: Paenibacillus pinihumi DSM 23905 = JCM 16419 (assembly GCF_000422505.1). Lineage (GTDB taxonomy): Bacteria > Bacillota > Bacilli > Paenibacillales > Paenibacillaceae > Paenibacillus_D > Paenibacillus_D pinihumi. Next base: position 120,022 of record NZ_AULX01000023.1, read on the forward strand.
TCCGTCGCTATCACGATCATTAAACTCAAAAGCGTCACGATCAAGTTTTCTTATAATACCGTATTCGTCTGAATGTATTTGCTTGATTTTATAATGACTCATTTCTTAAATCCTCCGTTTTTCTTCATCTACTTGCTTCTCATGGCAAGCGATTTATTCCACGCTTTTTTATCCATTAGGTAACCCAATTTCTCGTCCACAAACTTGTTCTCCCGCTTCTATGAAAGGTAACGCTCCCAATGCTCACGCGCCAATGATTCATCGGTAAGAGCCGGAAGAACTGCGCAGCCCGGCTCCGTCTGGTGACGGAAGGCATTGAAGCGGCACTGCGTGTATAATTCCCCCACCTCGTTAAATGCCGCGCTGATACCGTCGTCCGTACCGAACAGCCCAAGTTCGCGCATACCCGACGTATCAATAACCATCATCCTGGAAGGGAGCATGAAAAATACATAATCGCCAACGCAAGGAAAATCATCCCAGGTCCTTCGCAATGTGTTAGAACGTGCCCTCCAATACAACCGTCACTTCTCCTGTTGGGTGATGAAGGTATATTGATCTCGCTGAAGTTCCGTAACCCTTCCGGGTTAAACCCATCGGCGGCGTTTCGGCTTCGATATAGCCGTATTGTTTCAAATCAGTCATTAACCCTATTCTCTCCTAAAAATTAGAGGAGTTAAGAGGATAGTCACTGACTATTCCTCTATCTAACCAATTGAAAAACTATGGTCAACTCATGAATAAAAATGGTTATTTGGATAAAGATTCACTTTCTTTTCGTACTAAAGGATCGGAAGGCAAACTGGACAACTATACGGGCGGTTACATATTGATATGAAATGTAAGCGTTTCCTTTAATGTTAAGTATGTACACATTACGGCGTTATCCTTCCGTATCCACATAAAGACCACCAGGACTTTCATAATCACCGATAAAATTATGGAAATGGTCAGAAAATCTAGGGAAATTCGGTTTAAATCGAGCACATAGGTCCGAATTGATTCCTGGGAAACAACTCATACTTCTCACTGCCAATAAGCCTATTCCACTATCTGCATCAGGAGTACCTGTAAAAAAATTCTCAAAGCGTGCACGAGAATAGTAATACACGTCTAACCACTTCATATGTGCTATAACGCGTTTCTCAAAAATTGAAACTCGTTCGCGATTTTCAGTTCTACCACAGTGAGAAGGTGTTGAATTTGATGATGATACAACTGAGTTGGATTTTAGATTTGGCGCATAATTTACGAAATAGCCTTCATCTTTGCTTCAACCTTCGGAAACTACTTCTAAATTGGACTGCGCTGCGAATGAACTGAGAGAAATAGATCCTAGAGCTATGCTTCAAACGAGAATAAGTACAGGTATATTTTTTTCTTTCCAAAAAAACAATCTTAATTATACCATATTTGTTATATATATCAATGGTTGCTAATCAAACATTCATAGGGGTTCATACTTGAATCCGTGAAGGTTGTAAACTGTCCCTCTTTAACTTTGGAAATTCAGCTGACTTATGGATTTTTGCGCACGATTACTTTTTCAGACACATCAAAGCAGAACCACCGAATTGGGGTTCTTTGTAGCCCGTCGTAATCGCTTCCTGACTCGTGGTGCTGGAGATTTGCTGATCCCGAATTCGAGGCCACTGAAAAACTTGCATTGTTAATTAGCTCAAAACATGATTCCCTCAAAAAAGAGACCTTTCGTTCAAATTAGAACGGAAGGTCGCCTCTTTCTTTATTCTTTTACTTTGATTCTTTCATAAGGGTAATGATTCGTTTGAGATTAACAGAAAATATCGCCATGGTCGTTATGGGAATAGTAAGTCCGGTTGCCGGTGGCATCCACTCTTGCAACTAATTCTTTGGATTGTCAACACAAAACTGAACAAAAATTATGAGGGTATTTTTCTGGCTTGTACCGGCGTACGGTAATCCAGTGTTCCATGAATGCGATGATGATTAAACCAGTGGACATAGTCTCGTAGCTCTACAGAAAGCTGCTCACCTGTCTGAAAGTGAGTCTGGTTGGCAAATTCAGTCTTGAATGATTTGAAGGTGGCTTCTGCAACGGCATTGTCATAAGGGCAACCTTTTCTGCTAAGTGAGCGTTTGACCTTAAACGTTTCTAATGCTTCTGAAATAAGCTTGTTGTCAAACTCGCTCCCGCGATCAGTATGAAACATTTTCACACGATCAAGACGCACAGAGAGGCTCGCGATCGCTCTGTACACGAGTCCGGCTGTCTTTTCAGGACCGCTGCTAAAGCCAATCATTTCGCGGTTAAAGAGGTCGACAAACAAGCACACGTAGTGCCATTTGCCTGCAACTCGTACGTAAGTGAGATCACTAACCACAACGGCAAAAGGCTCATCCTGTTTAAACTTGCGTCCTAACTCATTCTTAACTTTGGACTCATTTACATCGCTTTTAAAGGGCTTGTATTGGGTAACCGTGTAAGTGGACACCAGCCCATGTTTGTTCATGATACGGGCGATTTTACGGCGTGAGATATGGTTGCTCCTCTTCATTCTCAGCAGGTTCTGGTTTGTAGTAGTAGGTGCTTCGGGGCAATTGCAGGACGTTACACATTGCTGATACCGAGTACTTGTGAGCGTTCTGACGGATCACATTTACTTTCGTCCCATGATCAGCGCGGCTTGCTTTAAAATGTCATTCTCCATCTTCAAACGCTGATTTTCTTTACGTAAAGCTAGGAGTTCACTCTCTTCCTCTGTGCGATTATCTTTTTCTTTGAAGGAGCCTGTTTTTTGACTTTGTGCAATCCAACGGTCAAAAGCAGAAGCACTCAGATCATATTCCTTGACAATGTTCGCTCTTGATTTTCCGCTCTCGTAAAGCTGGACCATCTGCTTCTTAAACTCGGCAGTAAATGTACGTCTTGGTTTTGGCATGGTAGATTCGCTCCTTTATCTATTCCCTTCATTCTACTAACCCTTATTTTTTCTGTCCAACTTAGTGTAGACGATCCACTTACTATTGAACAGGAGCTTGCTGGCGAAACTGCACCACTCTCTCATTTCGGCAAGGCTATGTCTGACCTCAACATTGAACATATTAAAGCCATCACTCCGCAAGCAAAAGGACGTGTAGAGCGGCTATGGCAAACCCTGCAGGACCGTCTGGTCATTGAACTTCGTTTGCTTGGCATTACCACCATCGAAGCTGCTAATGAAGTCTTACCTGGTCTGATTCAAAAACATAATAAACAATTCGCCGTCATGCCTCGTTCTGAGCAGCAGGCTTATTTACCGCTCCCTCACGATGTTAATCTCGAGCATGTCTTTACGATTCGTGAATTAAGAAAGTTTGCTAACGGCAACACGCTCTCCTACGGCGGCATCACCTATACCCTCTCTGACCCTTCACAGCCACGCTTTGATGCCAAGACGGTCGTTGAAGTGCGTCAGACGCTCTCTGGCGAAGTATTTATTTGGCATCATGAGCAGGCCTTGTTGCTAAAGCAAACAGAGCGACCGAAGCGAGTGCTGTCACAACAGAAAAAGGCGGGCTCTGCGCAGCCACGCATTCCCGCCATCGATCATCCGTGGAAAACCACGTATGACAACAACACTTCTAAGCGTACCACAAAACGGAGCGCCTTCCAAGACGCGATGTATTCGCAGCACAACAGTTATTTTGAAGCCTCTTGGTAAAGGGGATTCAACTCTAACAGATGACATTTTCACTGACGATTGACACCAGAAGTCGTTGTACTTCGTTTTCATATGCAATTCCTTCCTTCTTGTGCTGTTATGCCGCCATTAAGCGCCTGTGGAGTAGGGAAGGCGGCTAGCCCGACACGTAGCCTTACCTGTTCTATGTCAACTGGTCGTCACCAGATTTATTGACTTGCACAGTAACTATCGCGGCAAATAGCCAGATTGTTGCGGACAATTGGCAAATAAGTCCTGACAATATGAATAGTCGGGCTAACTACTCCAAAAGATGCTTTGCCTTTTCATCCTCCCTATCGGGGCGGCATATTCTACAGTTGCGAGTAAATTTAAAAAAACGCAAGAAAGCGAAGATAACGAAGAACAGGTCAATCATGGTAGTATCTGACCATAATGTACCTGTTAGATGTAACATTAATTCGTCAATTAGGTTATAAGATTAAAGCATCTACGTGCGTACAATCATATTAAGGGAATTTCATATGGGGGTGATGAGGATAAGTTCTTTTGGACTGAGCCGCACGATTCATTCGGCACTGGGTGGGGGTAATAGAAAGACCTTGAGGATTGCCGCCCTCAAGGTCTCAGTATCATTCATCAAAACTATTGAGCCAGTACATTGATTGCGCTGTACTAGAGATGGTTTTGAGTAAATCTAGTGTTTCTTTCTTTTTCAATTTAATTGCATCATTTAACTTTTCGGGGGCTATATCACGTATATCCTCTAACATGCAACATTCTTCAAACAATTCGATTATTGCCTTGTTCGCTTCATTTTGCTCAAGAAGCTGTGATACATACGGACGGTACAGATATACATATGCATCTTCAAATGTTAAAGCCCCCTCAAGCAACGAATCAAGCATTCCGAGATTTAAAATACATAAAAACTTTTGAATTTCTTCTGACTGCTCTAATTTTATTTGTAAATTCAATATATCACTCCTTTATTACGGCATTTGACTTGATGAGTTACTCCATCCATTTTTCGTCTTAACATTAAAGACCTGTCCAGATTGACTTTGGAAGTAATGGATAGAGATTTTGTTGCCGTTCGCATCCACACCATCCTTGTAAACCTTATGCCATGTTCCAGATTCAATTGCTCTTAATTCCTCTAGTAATTCTCCATTGTTCACTTTATTTTTCACTGTTCCGTTTTTAGCACCTGAGAATCCTTGAGGATATAGAGGTGAGTCTTTAATTGATTTATACACATTTTGTAAAGCACAGTTATGAACCCAAATCCCAAGGTTAGAAACGAAATACGAATGGAAGTCCTTAACTTCAAAATTATAAACCGTTGCTTCCCGTGGCTCTTTCTCAATCTTGTCTATCGTAAGTGTAGCCCCACCACTCGTAACAAGCAAGTCGCCAACTTTCAAGTCTTTTACTTCTGTCCATCCCTTACCTTCCAACCAGAAAGGATGCTCTGCCGTAGCCTCAATAACTTCTTCACCGTTGTAAACCTTATAGATTTCATCAGCCTGCTTCTGGAACAGCCCCACGACCTCTTTGTAAGCCACTTCCCCAGTTTCATCAGATTTAGCGAGAACCATATCCCCTACCTCGATTTCCTCGATAGGTTTCTCACCTTCGTCTGTTAATACCAGGGTCCCTGCTGTGAAGCAATTACATCCTTTTTTTATCGCACTTATAAAATCTTGACCTTTATTCGTTAACTTACCCACTTTACCCTGTGGGGTTACTTCGATAAATATCATTCCTGCTGCCAAAAATTGTTCTAAGGAATAGGGATTTTCTTTTGAAATCCTATAGTATTCATCTAATTCCGACAATGTTCCCATGGACCAGTAATCAGCAGCTGAATATAAGGAGGAATGCACTTCTTTTAAAAATTCCCATTCTATTTGTGCTTGTTTTTTTACACTTTCCCAGGCGGCTTTACAATATTTCTTCCCTAACCACTCCGTGAAGCAATGACCACTCGGATCAATATAACGTAATGGATTATTTATAACATACGTATACAGGTTCTGACTTAACGGATTCCCTAGTTCTCCCTCATACGTATCCTCATTAATAAACCGCCCTATACTCGGATCGTACCATCTGGCCCGCAGATACTGCAAGCCCGTTGTGTTGTCCCAATATTCCCCGCTATATCGGAATAGATTAGGAATCGTCTCACTCGTCGTTATTGGATTTCCCCACATATCATACGTGTAGCTGTTCAGCACGTTGCCCGATTGGTCCGTGAGACGGGTGACATCACCATGACCGTTTTGAGAATAATACGCCCGGTTGCCGCTGGCATCTACTCGTGAAACTAATCCGTTTCCTCGGATATAACTGGCTTTGCGGCTAACCGTTCCACCCGTTACGGTTCCTTCGGCAATGATGTCTGCTCTATCATAGTAATAACGGGTTGTGGTTCCCGCTTCTGTCCGTTCCGTTAGCAATCCGTCTCCGTTATAGCGGTACGTCACCGTTTTGTTGTCTCCCGTCACTACCTTCGTTAAACGGTCACGATCATCGTACGTATAATTGATTTCTGCCAGATTCGGAGTTGCATCACTTTTCAACGTTTTGCGGTTCCCACGCACATCATACGTGTAAGTCTCATTGAACTGGGTCGATGTCGCAATCCGGTTTAACGAATCATAACTAAACGTATACGCGGCGCCGCTTTCCGTTTTGCTTGTCTGGTTGCGGTTCTGATCATACTGATACGCAAAAGCACCTAACGTGTTTCCGGCTCTGGTATGTGTTAACGATGTGAGATTGATCTCATCGTAACCGAAAGTCGACCGGATGCCATTTCGCAGATCAGCGGAAGCGACAAGCCCATTCTTCTTGTAGGCATAGATAGCATCCCATGCGTTAGCCGCGGAGCCTATGGCATCCAGTTGATTTCTCGCGTCATACCGATACAGGCTCACAACACCAAAGGGATCGGTCATTTTAGTCCGTTTGCCCTGGTTATCGTATTCGTATTCGGTTTTGCGAGTATCCGGGTACGTGACGGAGCGCAACCAGCCGGATCCCGCTTCATAACTGTATTGCGTTCTCCCCGTTCCATCCTGCATCCAAAGTCTGCGGCCCGCTCCATCGTAGCCCATCGTAATCGTTTCCTGACTCGTGGTGCTGGAAATTTGACGATCCCGGTTGTTATACGCATACGTACGGGCTTGGCCTTTCCGGTTGACAATCTTCGTCAGGTTGCTGTTGGCATCATAATAATATGACTCTACACCACCGGAAGGATCTGTTTTTCGAATGACGCGGCCCATCTGATCGTACTGCTTCGTCATTTGTGCATTATCCGGGTATCTCGTTTCCTTGAGGTTTCCGGCAAGGCTGTAGACATAATTCGTCGCGTTCGCTTCCGGATCAGTAACGGTGATGAGCCGCCCCAATACATCATAAGCATAAGAAGTTGTGAATTCTTTTGCATCCTTTTGTGTGACCATATTTCCTGCGAAGTCATACGTATACTGGGCCATGTTCTTGAGCGCGCCTGAAGCATTCATCGCTTCCTGCTTACTCGGACGTCCCAGCAGATCCATTGTTTTTTTGGTGATGTTGCCTTCCGGATCGGTCATTTGAATCGTGCGTTGGATGTCATCGTAGAGCACGGCAGTAAATGTATTATCGGTCCCCGGGAATTGTGTACGCGTTATTCGATCCCAGGCATCATACGTATAGGTTGTCCGCTTTCCGGTTGCATCGTCGCTTTGAACCAAGCGTCCGAATGCATCATAGCCGTAGGTGGTCGTTCCTTTGCCTACGATCCCCTCAGATACTTTTAATCCTAGCGGGTTCCACTTCACAACACTTTTCACACCGGTCTCGTCGGTCACCGTCACTTGATTCTGATTATCGTCAAAGAGGACCGAGACGCTGCTCTGATCCTGATGCGTAGCTTTTATCATCCGCCCTAGTTTGTCGTATTCCATTTGTGTGACAAACCCTTTTCCATCGGTGTGAGAGGTCATTTCGCCCGTGGACAGCTTGTAGCGGAACTGCTGCGCCACCAGCGTGTTCTGGTTATCTGCTCCCGTCACCTGTATGGATTGCCGCGTCGGGTAGGCGGCTTTATATAACGCAACATCATATTCATTGGTGATGACAATGTCCCGCGAGTCATCCTTCAGGGTTACAGTCTTCGGATTTCCGTAGCTATCGTACACATAGCTTGTCTGTGCCTTAAGTATTCCGCTCCCGCTATTCTCTTTCATTCTTACAGTCTTGATTCCGTTCGTTCCCGGATACCGCTCGAGCTCGACATATAAGCTTTTTGTATTGACTGGAACGATAGAGCTGCTTAACAGATTTTGCGCATCATACGTATACGTAGTTGTTTTGTTATTCGGATCAGTCTCGGATGTTACATTTCCATAATCGTTGTAGTCCCGCGATACGATACTGGCAGTAGATTGCAAAGTGCCTTGCTTGATCTGGGATGTCACTTTGGTTGGGACAGGCCAACGTTTGGTCCGGTTGTATTCCATCGTATCAATGGACTGCTGTGCACCACTGCTATTGACCACTTGCGTATTGTAATACACTTCGGGTGTATTCTCGTCGATATACACACGGTCATAGTGATAGGTGGCCTGTATCCGCCCGTTGTTCACCGTGGTGGAAAACGAACTGTTATAGGGCTTAGCCATCGCTCCATCGCTATTGTAAGTATAATCCAAACGATTGGATTTCGTGACGGTACCGTCTGTATACGTCACCACGTCTTCTCTTGAAGTCACCCGGTAGGCCCGTTCCTTGGCGCTATTCCCCAGTGAACGATCAAAGTCGGCGTAGCCATAATCCGTTCGGGCCTTTGTCGGGTGATAGACCTGCTTTAACAAGGCTATAAAATTGTCTTTCGTGCGGCCTGCACCGACGATATCGAAAGGAACTGGTTTAATATCGTAGGCATATTGGGTTTTTCGGCCCATCGCATCGGTCACCTGCGACAGCAGTTCCTTATTGCCTTGCGGGTCTTTAATCTTGTTGTATCTGACCGTGCGGTCACCCAGCGTAACCACGACCTCTGTCGCCGAATAGGTAATCGTTAACTCATTGCCAATGGCATCCTTGACTTTTCTCAGGACCTGGCCATACGGCTGCACAGTCAAGTATTCAAATTGAAGGGTATTATTATAGGCATCCGCAATTTCAATCAACTGTCCCTGAGAGGTAAAATACATCTTCTTTCCGTCGAGTGTTTTCAGCCGATGCGAAGCGTATCGGTTATCACCTAAGTTGAAGTAACCGGACTCAAGCGTCAAGTCTTTCCACGGATACCCTTTTAGTTGAAGACCGTCCAGCTCATAGGCACTTCCGCCAAACAGATGAATATACTTCTTGTTGTTATCCTTGGTTTCAATATAGGGAAGATCCCAGCTCCATCCTTTCCCGATCGGGAAACGGTTCTCTCCTTGAATTGGTTTTGCCCGGTTGATATATACCGGGACTGAGCTCGCACGCTCGGGTAAAAAAGAGGGATCTGTGACAACACGGCCTGTCGTGTAATATCTTACACTTAATGGGATTCCATTCAGAACCATGTCTTTAGCCAGCAAGTACGGGCTGTTTATATTATTGGGATCCACGTAGCTCCAGGCTGATTTTAAAGAATCAATTACTTCGCTATTAAATTCAACATAGGGATAACTAGGCGTAGGGTAGTACACATACGTATGTTGTCCACCAATCATCTGCACAAGCGATTTGTAGCCAGAGCCGTCAAATACAAAGTTTCCGGCATATCCCACTTGCGGTGATACCAGACTATTAGGAGAAGAGGACTTATCATACAAACGGCCCTCCAGCTCAGGGTAATACATCATCGTATACGGGTAGCCCATAAGAATTTCTTTATCGTAGTATTGGGCATCTGAGCTGTCATATTTGCGAGTCAACGCAAAAGACAAGCCATTTCTTCCCGGAAGCACCATATCTGTTGCCTGTACGGAAAGGGAGCCACTAATCGTAGATACGTTTTCGTTGATGGAATTGATTGAGAACGGCGCACTGTCCCGCTGAATATCTAATCGTTTGACAGCAAACTGATCGTAACTGGTTGGGTATGAATTGGACATCTGAAGCATTTGTCTATTAGCTGTACCTGGTGAAACAGAAGGAGCTAGCAGACTTTCATCCGGGACAATTAATTCGCCTGTCGATTCTACAAATTCCCCTTCTGCTGGAGGATCAATATTCGTATCCGGGTTTTCAGTAGCTGTCTCTTCCTCGTCCTCAAACCGGGAAGCCGAATAATCCAATTGTCCTAATTGATTCTCGATCTCAGGGTTCATCTGCTGTAATAATTCATCAAGGGATTGAGCTGATGTTTGCCTGATTTGCAGCGCAGCATACAATTCGTCCAAGGTGTATCCCTTATTTAATTGTTCCAGCAAATCGTTCTCCGGAAGTTGAAAGCTTTGGCTTAACCATTCCAGCGTCAATGTATCCTTAGCCAGCAGTTCTTCAACAAATGAGACTGGCTGCTCTTCAACGGGTGAAATGTAAACGTTCGAATTACCTTCCGCAGCTACGGAAGGAACCGGTGCAAGCTGTGCAAATAAAACGGTAATCAGAATATAAGCTATAATTTTTCTCATAGAGACAGCTCCTAATGAAGGCATATAATCGAATATTTTGGAGAAAAACTGATATCATGCGATTAAAAAATTATTACAGAGTCGTTTTAACAGTACGAATAAGATTTCCATTCAAATCGTACTCATATTTCAGTTTGAGCTTGCCATCAAGAATGATATAGTCTATTCGTCCTGCTGAATTATAAATGTACTGTAAGTTTCCGTTAATCATAATATTGCTGATATAACTCCAGTCTCCTGCCCCGGATTCATTGTAGGCGCGTATGGCAAGACTCCATGGTTTAGAGGATATCAAATTAGTACTGAAGTCTACCGGAGTTGTGACGGGCAATACCCCCGAATTAAAGCCTGTTGTGGCCCAATTATCGTTTGACCCTTTGATTTCATATGCAGTCAATTTTTTTCCTGTGGGATCAAAATAAGACCATTTCATTGAAATTGGATTTAAATAACTCTCATTCTCCGAGAGATTGAGAAAATTAGCGATAGGTTTACGGATCCCGGTTGTGATGGTAACAGGATTAGATTCCAAAGATAAATTATTACTTGGATCAACCGCACGAATTGAAAACGTATATTTCGTATTCTGTGCTAACCCTGAAGCGGTGTATGAATTGGTATTGTGAGTTGTACTAACAGACCCGTTTCTAATAATTTGATAATAAACTGTATTCGAGTTGTCAACAGAGGCCTCCCATGACAGAGAAACAGAGTTATTTGTCAGGGCCGTGACCTTTAAATTACGCGGCTTCGTTGGGTTTTCCAAGTCTTGGTACGTCAATTCTAACGTAGGGTTAGAAAAAGTAAGAGAGTACTCTTTAATAGTAAGGTAAGGAGGAATGATTAAATCAGTAGGAATTAGGGCAACTTCCATGGTTGAGCTTCCTTTGTTCAAAAAATAATTGTAAATACCAGTTACATCGAATTGAACAGATTGAGCGGTGCCAGTGTTAAACAACATGACGTTTTTGAAACCAGTTGTTTCTTCTGATTGATATACTGCCGGTCCGGGCCATCTTGTTTCATTCCAATTTGCCGGCCATAAGCCGGTTACTGCATAAGACTTAACCGTAATCGTTGGTGCACTATTACCCTGAAACTCGGTGCTTGGAGATTGACTTAAAGTAAGTGCTGCATTTATATTGACCGCTCCTGGTATGTTAGGGATGTTAAACTTCACAAAGCTGCTATATATATCACCATATATCTTGCTGGTGCCTTCCCGGTGTCTATACGATAGTTTAAGATCTGAGGTGCAATTGCCACTATAGTTTAATTTGGTTACACATCCAAAACTAGTGGATTGAATCGATACTATAGGATCAATGACAACGGGATATGCCAATCCGTCTCCATCCCATTCGTAATCAACATATTTTTTTGATCCCTCTATCCGCTCAGACAACTTGACATCTCGAGTAACTCCATTTGCATCCATCAGCCAAGGTGGTTGGATATATAATTTATTGCTTGCCAAATTGCCTGTAACTTCAAAAGTAAACGATTTCGGCGAATACTCATTTTTCAATATAATATTTTCTTTGATTCCATCATTAAGGATCTGCAGCTCGACATCCGTATTGAGCCATACATTTTGATATTTAATTTTGCTTTTAGCTGTGGAGTCTATTTGCCCAACCGAATTTTCGGACGCACCGACAGGAATAAAAGTCAATTTTTCTCCGTTACTTTGAATACTGTACCCTTTCACGATCTGTTTAGGTATTTCACTATAAAAAGGAACATGAAAGGAAGTAAAGGAGCTGCTTTTCTTATTCATTTTCATGGATTTTATATTATTTTTCATAGCTGCAGCTTCTTTGGAAACAGTAACACCAGCATCGGGGATATTGGACTCATCTACCAAATTGGTATTAATGTCCTGATACTGTCCACTTTCATCTTTGTAATGAATAATCGACTCATGAATCTCGAGTTTGTAACTACCATTACTAAGCAAGTATTTTTTATAGTTTTCTCCGCGTTCTTCAATAATCTCTTTTATAATACTGGGCTGATTTTGATTTTTCTCTCTTGCAGCAAAACTGTCTGGTTTATCATGTTCCGAATCATTTGATTGTGCAATTATTGTAGGCGACCCCACAATAGAAATTATCATGCATAATAAAGTTAATATTGAAAACCTCTGACCCACACATTATCATCCTTTTCTAAAAATAAGTTTATAGATTAAAAACTTTAAAAATCACTACCTAATTTAAGTTAATAGATGTAAAAATGGAAAATAATGAAACAAAATAATTTTATCACCCGCCTATATACTATAATAACTAGATATAATTAGAACTTTCCTATATTAGCATATCAGTTTGTAAAAAACACCAATTTTTTAAATAGGTATAAATAGTAACCTTTAAGCCCAAATTTTCCTACTCCCCGCCATCTTTTATATACTCCAAAAGCTCCATCACAATCTCGGCTACCGCATCCTCCTGCGGCAAATGGATGTAGCGGCTGAGGCTGATAATATCGCCTTTGAACAGCTCGATCAGTTGCAGTTTGGCCGCTTCGTCATCCTTCCTCGCCGCGTGCAGCATCGCTAGGAATTCACGGTCCGGGATAATTGCTGAATCATTTTTCGCTTCCATTTATTCACCGCCTGTTGGCTTAGATTGAGCTGACGGGCTACCTCGGATTCGGTCTGGTCCTGAATGTAGAGTCTGTACATAATCGTCCTGCCACGGGGTGGCAAAGTACTCATAAGCTGCTCCAGCAGCAGCTTGTTTTCACTGCTCACCACAAAACTATCCGCTGCAGGCTCCCTGTCATAAAAAGAACATTCTCTGTTCCGTATCTTCTTCGCCCGGTACTGCACCCGCCATCCGATACGGTATACCTCCGACCGGAATCGTTCGTAGACCGTCTGCTGCTTTTCCATCAATCAACCACCCTTTCTGTAATTTCTTTATCTTTAGGGAAATTCTGCCTCCTGTTTTACAACCGAAACAGGAACATTTGTTCTTATTATATCATTTTTATGTACCCTGGTGAAAGGGCGATTGAATCTTAACGACGAGGAATTTTTCTGTGAAAATGTAAAAAAAGGCCGCACTCTTACAGAGCACAGCCTTCGTATTTCTATTCTATTAAACATTTCTATTAAACACGACAGGATAAAAAAATTACACCAAATCGCAGGCCTCAGCCGGCATCCAATGCTCGTCCTCGCCGTCCCATTTGACATTGCAGCCGATAGGATTCGTTAACGGCACGGATACTTCACTGCCGGCAAGCACCTCGGAGATCGCGCGGTCCAGATCATTGACCGTCATTTTGCTGATCTCCCGCGGATTATCTACGCCACGCCCGGTGTAGACAAGCTTGCGTTCCTCATCGAACACGAAAAAGTGCGGCGTCCTAAGGCCGCCATAGGCTTTGGCTACGGCTTGACTCTCATCATGCAGATAGTTCCAAGGGAACTTCTCCTCTTCCATCACCTGAACCATTTTCTCAAAGGAATCATCCGGCTTCGTATTCACGCTGTTCGAGTTAATGCCGACAAAACGGACACGGTGATCCGCGTACTTCAGAGCTGTTTCTCTGGTCACTTCATTCGAGCCGACAACAAAAGGACAATGATTGCACGTAAAAAAGACGACCAGCAGGCGGGCATCCGCGAAATCCGCAAGCGAATACGTTTTGCCGTCTGTGGCAGGCAGTGAAAAATCCGGAGCTTGAGCGCCGATTGGCAATGTAAAAGACATGTTTCATCCACCTTTCGTATTTTAAGTGACAAAATTTGCTTCTCTCGCTAGCAGTATAGCAAACCGCTCCCCAAGTTGTCTAATTGTGGAATAAAACGTTTCATCCTGTCCAAATAGGGTAATAGACTGTAACTTTCCCTTAGGAGGTTCATGTCCAATGAAATTAGTTGAGAAATGCAAAAAGCTTGAGAGCTACCCGACTCATTCATCGGAACGTTTTTTAACTGTCTACCTGAACACGGAACCCACAGGCAACCAGCCGCAGCAGTGGAAAATACGGCTGAAGAACGGCATGAAGAAGCTGATTGAATATTCCAAAGCCCAGGAGGATCACAAGCAGACAAGGCAGTTGATGAATCTTCAATCACAGATTGAAGCCGAACTGGAGAAGAGAAGACAGGACATGAAAAACGGCCTGGTCATCGTCGCTGAGGATTCCGGCGTTCTGCTGTTCTTCGAAATGCTCCAGGCGCCGCTGCCCAACCAGTTTTACTGGGAGGACGAGCCCCGCCTTCAGGAGCTGAAAGAATTGCTGAGCCATTACCCTGCTGCCGGCATCGTGCAGGTGGGCCATGATTCGGTTGCGGTCATTGATACCATACTAGGGGAAGTCAAACAGGAAATGTATTTTGAGTGGAATGCCGAGAATGAGGACTGGAAGGAATACAAAGGTGTGGCGGCTGCCATCCGCGAGGCATCCAGCAGCTCACAGCGGGAGCGTTTCCATGACCGGATGGATGTGAACCGCCAGCGATGGATGAAGCGGCTTGTTCCTGTCATCGAACGGTTCAAGCGCCAGAAGCAGTGGCAGGAGCTGATTTTCACCGGGGAAAAATCTCTTGCTTCGGAGCTGTCCCGGGAATTCCAGTCCATGACGACGCGTGTCATCTCCAAAAATATGAACAGCGCCCCCTCCCATGAAGTCATCCGGGAAGTCTACTCGGCAGGAAGAGCCTGATTACCGTATCCCTTTCTCCCTCCCCCGCCAACTGGTGCTGCGCTGCGGAAGCACCCCCTGATCAGGAAGGACGCTTTCTGAAGGGACAGAACTTAAGCCAATCCAAGCGTAAACGGCTGTGCCCTGTTTAACAGACACAGCCGTTTTACTTTGAATAGAAGCCGCTTATAAAAGCAAAGCTTAGCCTCACATCTATTTCATTTAAGACGGGAAGCAGCCGTCTCCGGCCGCCCTGCCTGCCCTTTCCCGGATGCAGTCAATTGAGGTATTCCAGGCATTCGATTATTCCACTCCAGCGTCTTTGAATACCTTCGCAAAGCCTGCCGCAGACCTGGCGTACAGTTCTTCATTCGTTTGCCCGGACGGCCCGGCTGTAAGAATTTCCTGGGCGACCGCTCCACGATAGCCGATTTGCTCAAGTGAACGGATGAATGCTGCCAGATCAATAACGCCTTCTCCCGGATACAAACGGTCATTATCAAGCACTTCCTCTACAGGAACGGGCTTCGCATCATTAATATGGACGTGTACGATTTGTGAAGGCTCCAGCTTCAGTAAATCCTCCACTGTTCCTTCCGTTGTATACCAGTGGTAAGCGTCTAACAGCAGCCCTACATTGGCGCGGCCGATGGCGCCAATCCAGTCCAGCGTTTCTTCCATGGTCCACAGGAACGGATTTGCCCATCTGGTGCGCAAATGATGCGGACCGACAAATTCCAGACCCAGCCTGATACCGAAGCCATCCAGAATATCTGCACAAATTCGCAGGCGGCGCGTGGCAAGTACAGTGAAATGCGCGGATTTGTAATCGCTTGCAGGCAAAACGTACGTACAGCAGGCTTTCACGCCAAATTTTGCCGCCCATTCAGCGTGCTTGGCCAGCTCTGCCAATCCCGAGCGAAACGTCTCCTCATCGGAACGCCAGTCTACAGGGAGATGAATGGAAGCGACAGTCATGCCAAGCTCCTTCAGAAGTCCTTGTGCTGCCTCCAGTCCGGCTTCCTGTGCCCAACGCTCCAGCTCATCCCCGCCCAGATCTACAGCGCCAAAGCCGTGAGCTGCGGCATTGCGGATGAATTGCTCCGTTGTTTCTCCATGTCCGGTTCCTGCTCTTGTCAAACCTTTAATCATGCTATTCTGCCTCCTTGGTTATCACAGTCCTTATCTCATGGTAAAATAGAAGCCAGCCAAAAGCATTCCGGCTGCTTCGGAATATGTCCGAATTTTTCGGATGGAGGTCATCTTAGTTGACGCAATTTCCAAAGTATTTGACGACCTATCCCAATATGGATCATCAGCTTCCGTTTCATATCAGCCTGAACCGGCTGGCAAACGGCTATCCCGCACACCGGCATGATTTTTTGGAATTCTCCTATGTTTTGGAGGGAAGCGGAGCGGAGTCGGTCAACGGCATCCGGCATCCGATGGTGCCCGGCACCTTTACCTTTGTTCTGCCCGATCAGGTGCATGAGCTGTTCACAGACCCCGGAAGCACACTCGTGCTGTACAACTGCAACTTCAGCATGGATTTGTTGTTGGATTCACCCCGTACAGAGCGATGGTTCCGTACGCTTCTGGAGGACAGGGAAGGGCTTGCTCCGTTTTCCCAAATTGATGGCATAGAACAGGAACAGCTGCTTCAGCATATCCGGAACATGCATCAGGAATATGCAGGACATGCCCACGGGCATGAAGTGTTGCTTAAGGCAATGCTTACCGAGCTGCTGGTCCGTTTTGACCGCAGCCGCCGCAGCTTTCCGGAAACGGGGATACAGACTGCTGCCGCCGCTCCTGCCGCAGGAACGGCGGGGCCGATCATTCAATATATCCGGATCAACTATCAGAATGAAAATTTGATGCTGTCGGATTTATCTGCCCGCTTTTCGATCAGCCCCTCCCGAATTAGTGAAGTAATAAAGGAAGCAACCGGACAGACCTTTGTCCAATACTTGAATGATGTGCGTCTGCGCTATGCCTGCGGACTCCTGTTGTCTACCACTATGAGCATCGCACAGATTGCCGCGGAAGTCGGCTTCGGTTCCTACAAAACCTTCTCCCGTGTCTTCCGTGAGCGAAAAGGCGCCGTGCCGAGCCAGTACCGCAAGCTTAAGCGGCTGCCATAGGCGTTTTCCCGTCCGGCCGCTTGACATTTTACAACATGCTGTATCCGGCGCAATTAATTTCAAATTATCCTGTGCAAATGAAAAGGAAATTGACAGTCCTGAATCGAATTAAAAGAGACAGAAACGTAATCACAGAAAGGTTGATCAAGGATGAGCAAGGTGTCAGTCGAGAAAATCAACTACTTAGGAGAAGAAGCCATCCATGTGCTGACTCCTGAATTGGAAGCGGTTATCGTCCCGTCATGGGGTACCAATCTGCTCGAACTGAAATGGCGGGCGGGTGAACAGGCTTTGCTGCGCGCCCCGCAAACACGCGAGCAGTTCCTCTCCGCTTCGGTGCTGTACGGAACGCCGGTGCTGTTCCCTCCGAACCGGATTGACGGCGGCGAGTTCGAATTCAACGGGCGGACCTACCGCTTCCCGGTGAATGAATCGGAGCGCGGCAACCATATTCATGGCGTGCTGATGAATGAGCCGTGGAAGCTGCACCGTGCAGAGGTTCAAGGTGAGCAGGCCATTGTTGAGACAACCATAGATTCCAAAGAACTCCCGGCAGTATTCGAAGCGCTGCCTCACCATTTCACGGTCAAAATGCAGTTTGTTTTCGAAGGCGCATCGGTCATCCAGCGCTTCATGCTGGACAACCTGGATGAGCAGCCGCTCCCGTGGGGACTTGGCTATCATACGACCTTCAATTACCCGCTGAATGGACAATTGGAATCCGGGCGCTGCACATTCAAGCTGGAGACAGACCAGATCTGGGAGCTTACGGACCGGCTGCTGCCAACCGGAGAACTCAAAGCCATTCCTTACGGAGCAGAGCTGAACGAAGGCATGCCGCTCACCGGACTCCCGCTTGATACTGTATTCCAGATTCCGAAGGACGGCAAATGTGAAGCGGTCATTGCCGATCAGGATGCCGGACTGCAAATTACGTACAGCGGCGACAGCTATTTTGGCCAATGGGTTGTCTACAACAATGATTCCAGAGCCGGCTATCTGTGCCCGGAACCGTACACTTGGGTGACAAATGCTCCGCATGTTCAGCTTCCTGATGATTTGACAGGCTTCCGCGCTCTTGCACCAGGCGGACAGGTAACTGTGGAGACACAAATTGTTGTAAGCACCCTTGCTTAATTACGGATTGTAACATCCTCATCCTCACACCATAGAACAGTCTTCGCAATACAGACCGGGGAGCCACAAGAGCAGCCAGAACGCACTTTGGCCCCCTTCCCATTCGATAAGTACATACCTTAAACCTCATCTGTGATCATCCGAATCATCATAATAACCCGTTCCAACTTGAACAGCTTGTTATATTTCAGAATTATCACAATTTTGTAAACCGAATTTAAGGCTTTTTTAATATTCAACATTTATACTGTTCTCAAATCTTATTAAATAGTTATTGGAGTGATTGATAGATGAGAACGATGATTCTATTTCAAAATAAACCGATCCCTGTCTATATTACAGAATCAAATAAAAAAACCTTGGATAAGCTCGCTCTAACCTTGAACCGTAAATGGGAAACCGGCAAAAATGCGCTGAAAAACTGTCTGCGTTCCCTGATCAGTGTTGAAATCGTAGGCAGCGAAGCCACCCTGCATGCAATCAATGAGAAAGACACCCTGACCATTTCTCTCTACTAGAACATAACAAGCCAAACTCCCTTACTTAATAGAAAGCATCCCCCGGTCAGCCTCTACGGCCTCGATCAAGGGATGCTTATTTGCTTTTTGCTTATGGAATCTGCTGCGTATATATATAGCTATCAGATTGTACTGCCTTTTTGTTATATGCTTATCAGACCTCTAACCTGAAATACTATGTCATAAAACTATATGTTCCCTATTTGTTAGTTCCCGGACTTCCTGGATCGTTTCCTCTATATGATACATGCTGTGAACCGCCCTTTGGCCTCGCCTGTTCGCTACAGCTTATAAAATTCCGCCGCTGTGCCGCCAAACAGCCGCTCCTTATCAGGATCGCCCAGCTTACCCGGCAGCGCCTGCATGAGCACATCCATCATTTCATCATAATTCGCCGCAAGCAGACATACCGGCCAGTCGCTTCCGAACATGATACGCTGCGGGCCGAACAACTCCACCACATGCTCAATATAGGCTGTAAAATCCTCCGGCTTCCAGTGCTGATGATCGGCTTCCGTCACCATCCCGGACAGCTTGCAGTACAGCTTCGGATGCGCAGCTATTGCAGCCATTTGCTCCTTCCAGGGGTGCAGCTCGCCTGCGGCGATTCCCGGCTTGGCGATATGATCAATGACGCCGCGCAATCCCGGCACCAGCTCCAGCAGCTTCACCAGCGGGTCAAGCTGGCGGGATACAACCAACAGATCAACCGGGATATCCCGCTCGGCAAAATAACGTACCGCCTCCACAAAATGCGGCTGCAAAATATCTTCGGCATTTGCCATCTCCTGAATCATCATCCGGAACCCGACAAACTTCGGGTGGCGGCTGAAGCGCTCATAATGATCCTGATAGTCCGGATCGTTCAGATCCAGCCAGCCGACTACGCCGGCAATGGATTCCTCGGAGCCGGCCAGCTCCAGCAGATAATCCGTCTCTTCCAGTGTCTGCGCAGCCTGCACCACAATCGTCTTGTCCAGTCCATGCCGGCGCAAATGCGGCTGCAAATCCTCCGGCAAGTAGTCCCTGTACAGCAAAGGCAGCTCCGGTGTAAGCCATTCGTAATCTCCCCTGCTGACTTTCCAATAATGCTGATGAGCGTCAATTCGCATATGATTGTCCTCCTTGTCTATTGTCCGGTGATGACACCTTTTTTCAAAATAATATTGGCATACTGTGCGCCTTCCCCTGTCGCTATAATGGCATAGGCGGACTTGGCCCGTTCATAGAAGGCGAACCGTTCCACCAGCTCGAAGTCAGGCACAAGGCCTGTCCGCTCTGCAACAATCTCCTGATACCGCTTCCAAATCGGGGTTGCAATTTCATCTCCGGCTACTTTATCCATCAGTGCGACGGGCTGGCTGACATATTGATCGAGCGGAAATACGCGCAATATCGCGTCCAGCAGCTCGGCTGTGCCGTGGCCGTCACACCGGATCAGCTGTCTGGCATGGCTGGCAGCCGGAAAATTCCCGTCGGACAATACAATCTCATCCCCGTGTCCCATCTCCATTAAAACTTTTAGCAGCTCGGGTGAAATCAGCTTCGGAATTCCGATCAGCATTTGTACGGTGCCCCTTTCCTTAAGTTTGCTATCTTATTATTGTAGCAGGGTTTGACACGAATCGCATCGTCCAGTTTTCCCGGCGGAGGTCCACTCCGTCCGCAAGTTGCTAAAGTACAGCCGCTGCTCTACACTTATAGAATAGACTTGTCTATTACGGGCAGGCAACTCCGGCATGCCATTCATTATTGAATGGCATTTCAGGCTGAGATATCTGCCTTATACTTATACTTTAGGAGGTAGCCATGAAAGTAGAAATTTGGTCGGATTTTATGTGTCCGTTCTGTTATATTGGCAAACGGCGGTTTGAGCAGGCATTGGACCAGTTTGCAGGCAAAGGTGAAACCGAGGTTATTTTCCGGAGTTTTGAGCTTAATCCGCAAGCTTCTAATGGAGAAAGTGGAAATGTGCATGCCATGCTGGCGCAAAAATACGGCATGAGCCTGGAACAGGCCCGCGCTTCCACCTCTGACCTTACACAGCAGGCAGCAGCTGTCGGACTCAGCTTCAACTTTGATACGATGGTGAATACGAACTCTTTCGATGCGCACCGCCTGATCTATTTTGCAGAGAAGAACAGCAAAGCTGCCGAGCTTACCGAACTGATGTTCAAAGCCTCGTTTACGGACGGCACAAACATCAGCAGCCGGGAGGCACTTGCCGGGCTTGCAGCTGCGGCAGGACTTGACCGCGGGCAGGCTGCGCAAGCTCTGGAGCAAGACGACTTCACCCGGGAGGTGCGCAGCGACGAGGAAGAAGCACAGCGCCTTGGAATCCGCGGAGTACCTTACTTTGTCATTGACCGCAAATATGCCGTCTCGGGCGCCCAGTCTCCTGAGATGTTCCTTCAGGCATTGAATAAAGCATGGGAGGAACGCAAACCTGTTATTACCCCTTTCAGCCCTGATGGAGCCGGCAGCTCCGGTGGCGCGTGTTCTGTAGACGGGGACTGTAATTAAATTGCTGCGTGCAAAGATTTGACAATTTGAAGTAGAGCTAGCCTGGCTGGCGCTGTCCCCGGACAAGCCGCAGCCAGGCTTGCTGCGCATCTTTATCATAAGAAAAGCCATCCCCAGCAGAGAACGCTGTAAGGATGGCTATTTTCTTGGAAATGGATTTATTATTTGAATACTTTCAAGCGCTCATCGAGCGGCTGGAATGCTTTCTCGCCTGCTTCTGCAGCCACTTTGCCGAATGGCATCTGGGCAATCAGCTTCCACTCTTGCGGGACGTTCCACTCCTGCCTCACTTGGTCGTCAATAAGCGGGCTGTAGTGTTGCAGGGTTGCTCCAATGCCTTCCTGGGCAAATGCCGTCCATACAACGTATTGAAGCATTCCGTTGGACTGGTTGCCCCAGATTGGGAAATTGTCTGCATAGGACGGGAATTGCTCTTGCAGTCCTTTAATGACAGTCTCATCTTCAAAGAACAATACCGTACCATAACCAGCCACAAAACCGTTCATGCGCTGCTCAGTCGCTTCAAAGCTGTCTGCAGGCACAATTTTACGAAGCGTTTCAGTTGTAAGATTCCAGAACTTGTCGCTTTGCTCACCAAGAAGAACGACAGCACGGGCGCTCTGGGAGTTGAAGGAAGATGGTGTATGTAGAATCGCCTGGCCGATAATTTCCTGAATTTTTTCATCGCTGATTACAGAGTCTTTGCTAAGCGCGTAAATACTGCGTCTCTTTTTCACCGCATCAAAAAATGTTTGGCTGCTCATGGTTCATCTCTCCATTCTTAATATCAAAATGTAATCCGGATTAGGATACCCAAATATTGCCGACTAATACAATGTATCTTCATTAAACTAACTTATTAACAGTAACAAAATAATTATTGGCTACTGTCATGATAATAGTATATGATATTTAATTTGCGAATTCAAGCTGATTTTCACCACATCGCATGAAACGGCCAGGACCCTGCATAAGAATGTTACAGAAATAATAAAATTCTCTAGCCTTCCCTTACACCTGCTTTGTACACAATTGAAAATAAAAAAGGCCGGACAGAGTAATCTGACCAGCCCCACACACAAGATTAGCTGCAAGCAGCTGCGTTGTGAAATATGCAATCGTGCAAATTCTCCAAGGCAAACAGGCACTAAGCCATAAATGAAATTGTATGTATATGCCTTGGGAATCATTTATATTCTTACTTTTTGAGTATTTTATCGGATATTATTGCTGCGAGCCGGCGTGATATATTTTAAAAAAATCAACTAAAGTAAAAATGTAACTTGGATTACAGTTTTTCACAAATATATATGTGACAATTGTTACTGCAACTACTATTTAGGGGGATTTTTTTAAAATGAATATCAAGAAACTGCAATCCGGCGCTAAAAAATCCGAAAAGATCCGGATTGAAATTCGCGAGCTGCCGTCACATTTGATTGAGAAAGCATTAGCCGATTATTGGCTGAACAAGGCAATTGTCACCCCCCGGGAAAAAGCCGACTAGCCTTTCTCACGGTTAGCGCTCTTTACGCTGTTGTTCATAAGCTAATCCGATGAACGTCACTACATACACAGCCATAATAGCGAAAGGAGTAATCTGATAGCTATGCACGGAAATCCCGCACAAGGCAGCAGCCGCTACAGTGCCTATACTTTGAAACAGATAGGTCCGGCTCCGGTAAATGGCAACAAAGGGAAGAAAATGAGCGCCTGTAAGTACGCCCACAATTAGCGGCATCCACTGTGGATGATCGATCAGAGCCAGTATCACGATCGGGGCAAATAATAATTGAAGACCGCCGATCAGACCGCACAGCATGGCTAACGGATTATGTCTATTCATCAAATCGGCTCCAAATATTTTGGAGAGCAATATCCCTAGCGGGAACACCATTGCAGTACCGAATATATACACCCATACAGCGGCTTCCTCAGGGAAGAACACGCCTGCTATGCCCGCTACAAACCAAAACAGAATGCCGGAGGCAAACATGGGCAGCCCTTTTTGTGTGCTCTGGGACAGTTGGCTCGTCAGCATCTGCCATGCTTGTTTATATTGGTCCTCCATTCATGATCTCCTTTATCCAGATGACTCAAGCGCCGTTGCCGGGCATCCGGATTCAAATCTACTATGTAGTTAGACAAGGTTTTCACCAAATGGTTGCGCTAATAAATTAAAAATTTCAAATATTTCAGGATTTTTTAATCGTATCCACTCTGTGTTTCTGAAATTTAGAAATCTCCTGCATAATCGGTTGTATTTTAATTAATATTAATGTATATTTATACATAACGATTTAGCAGGAGGTTAGCAATCTTATGTCTTATACAGTTAACGCGAAAGAACAAGAAATTTCTGCGGGAGCAGAAGATTCCGTATTGTTCACCGCTAATCGGCCCAACATTGTAATGGAACGCGGAGAAGGAATGTATCTGTGGGATACAGCAGGAAAGACCTATCTTGATTTTTCCGGAGGCTGGGCGGTCACAAGCCTCGGGCATTCCCCTTCTGTCGTTCAAGATGCGCTGAAGCAGCAGTCGGCAGCACTGATTCATTCCAGTCCTTCCTTTTATAATAAACCTATGCTCCAATTCGCCAAGCTGCTTACGGATATCACCTGCTTCGACAAGGTCTTCTTTGGAAGCAGCGGGGCTGAAGCCAATGAAGCTGCAATTAAGCTCGCACGAAAATACGGGGCTGCAAAGCTTAACGGCGCTTACGAGATCATTACATTGACGAACAGCTTCCACGGGCGCACACTCGCCACAATGTCAGCTACCGGCAAATCCCAGTGGGATGGCCTGTATGCACCGAAAGTACCCGGATTCCGCCATGTCCCGATCAATGATTTGGACGCCTGCTTTGCCGCTATCAACGACAACACTTGTGCGATCATGCTGGAGCTGGTACAGGGAGAAGGCGGCGTCCATATCGTCGATCAGAGCTATCTTCAGACATTGCGTAAAGCCTGTGACGTCTATGGCATTTTGCTTATTGCAGATGAAATACAGACCGGAATCGGCAGAACCGGCAGAATGTTTGCCTATGAGCATTACGGGGTTGAACCGGATATTATGACCTTGGGCAAAGGCATTGGCGGTGGCTTCCCGCTCTCTGCCATGCTGACCAAGAAGCAATTTGATTTGTTTGAGCCTGGCGATCAGGGCGGCACGTATTGCGGACAGCCGCTGGCCATGGCCGTCGGCCGGGCTGTTGTGCAGGAGGTTATCAATCGCAGGCTGGATCATCATGCAAGCGTGCAGGGAAACTATCTGGCGGGACAGCTCCATCGCTTGAGCGGCTCGCTTGGGCTGTCCAACATACGCGGCATGGGATTGCTCGCCGCCTTTGACCTGCACGCTCCTGTGGGGGCTGAGCTGGCTGCACGCTGTCTCCATAAAGGACTAATCATCAATTCCCCATCCCCATACGTAATCAGGCTAATGCCGGCTTTAACGGTCACGTCTGCCGACATTGACAACATGTTGAATATACTTAAAGAAGCTTATAAGGAGCTCAGCATCGCTGCTTCTTGATTTGACATCCGGAGCCTATACTCGAATAAAGCCGTATCCTCTAACTTCAATTGTTAGAGATACGGCTTGTTTGTTATCTATCTATTCGTTTCTACAGCTTTAATTCAAGCGCCCTGGCAGAATTCTGTGACTTTTATAAAGATAGAAAAACAGCCCCAGCAACGGCACAGCCAATGCAAAGAGCAGGAACAATCCCGATTGCTGCCAACTCCAACCCAGACGCCTCGCATCAATACCTGCCCAAATCGACGACCCGATGTGGAATAACAGGTAACAGGCCATCGTTACGGGGATTATGATCAGAACCAAACCCAGCATCACATTTTCCATAAACAGGTCACCTCCCCTTAAGTATGCTTCACTTCCATTGGAAAATCAATTATTCACATGCCAATTCCTTCAATCTCAAACAGAGAATTTCCCCTAACTATAACCGATTCGTTTTCCTTACATTGCCACTATCCGGCGAATTATGCTATAATAGAACACATGTTCTTAATCGGGTTTATTCCTGAACTCTCATGAACAGCAGGTTTATACATCATAATTCATAGGAGTGGTTTTGTATTGCAATTTAAAAAGCTGATATGGATTGCGATTGCTGCAGTATCCGTATATTTGGGCGTAACGGTGTTCCCGGAACTGGAAGATGCGCTGCCTGTCCACAGACCGGCGGGAAATCTTGAGTACGATGTGCTGCTCGAATTTCCGGCGGAAAAATATCCGGAGACCGCAGCCCATATTCAAAACGCTGTCAGCAAGGGACATTCACCAATATGTACGATTGACCGTGAGGGCGCAGAAGGAAACCGCAGGAAGTCGCTTCAAGGGATCCCTACGAAAAAAGGCTTTGACCGGGACGAATGGCCGATGGCCATGTGTGGAGAAGGCGGAGAAGGTGCAGACATTGAATACATAAGTCCTACAGACAATCGGGGAGCGGGCTCATGGGTCGGCAACAAACTCGACAGCTATGCGGACGGGACAAGGGTGTTGTTTCAGATTGAAGGAATGGATCTGGAAAACGTGAAGCAAAAATCAGACTCACAAGCTTCCGGATCTCCTGAGGCTCCTGTGGTCTATAATAGCTGTGCGGAGGCCAAAGAAGCCGGAGCTGCCCCGCTCCGCAAGGGCGATCCCGGCTACAGCGCCAAGCTTGACCGGGATGGCGACGGGATTGCCTGCCAATAGCCATACTGTCATTCAGAAACAGCAAATAGACCGCCCATTGATGATATGCTCCCATCATAGTAGACAGTAGAAAAAACAAAACTTCTACTTCTACCGTGATGGGAGTTTTTGCGATGTCAAAAAGGAGTCCAATTTCATTAGATGTAAAACTACAGGTTGTAAAAAGATGCCTCAAACAGGATTCAAATCCACATTATGAAGCGAAACAACTTGGGATCGACAAAGAAACAGTTAAGGATTGGATTAGGAAATATGAAGCAGAGGGTTATGAAGGGTTAAAGGAATCCAAGGCCTGGAAAACGTACTCGCATGAGCTCAAGCAGACCGCGATTCGTGACGTTCTATCCGGGAAGTACTCCATTCGAGAAGCGACAAGCCAGCATCACATTTCAAGTAAAAGTGTTTTGACGAACTGGATTTCCAAGTATACTTGTGGGAAAGAAATCAAACCTACTCGTAAAGGAACGGTTCACATGAATAAAGGACGTAAGACCACTTTTGAAGAGCGTATTGAAATTGTGCAATATACCCTTGCCAATCAGTTGGATTATCAGAAATCGATGAAGAAATACGATGTTTCTTACCAACAAGTGTACGCGTGGGTTCGTAAATATCAATCGGGCAGTGAGGAGGCTCTTAGGGAGCGTCGTGGCCGCAGTAGACCTGAGGAAGAACTAGATGAGACGGAGCGTCTTAAACTCCGAATCAAAGAGTTGGAAGCGCGTAACGAGTTTTTGGAAATGGAGAACGCCTTCGAAAAAAAGTTGGCAGAGATCCGGCGAAGAAATACACGCTAACCCTCGTTCGACATGTAGACTTGTATCAAGCGATTCAAGAACTGCACACGGAGAAGGGCTATGCCATCATAGCGCTATGCCAGCTTGCTAAAGTCGCCAGATCTGCCTATTATAAATGGCTGAAGTGGAAGCCGTCCAACCGAGAACTTGAACAGCTTTCACTAGCAAAAGAAGTGAAGCTTCGCTATGACAAGCGAAAAGGGATATTAGGTTATCGTCAAATGCGCCTCCAATTGAACCGTAAACTTAAAAAGAAGTATAACAAAAAGCGATACTACCGGATCATGAGAGCTCTCGGATTGAAGGCAGTGATTCGCAGAAAGCGCCCAAACTACGTAAGAGCCTCGGAAACACATAATGCCGAAAACGTCATGAACCGTGAATTTCAAGCGGCTGCTCCGAATATGAAGTGGTGCACAGATGTCACCGAATTGAAGTATGGGAACGGTCGGAAATCCTATTTGAGTGCGATTATTGATGTGTACGACAACGCTGTCGTTTCGTGGGTGCTCAGCCCCTCAAACAATAACAAACTGGTCATGGATACAGTAAAGAAGGCGTATAGGGGGAAGCGTGGGATAACGCCACTTCTGCATAGTGACAGAGGTTTCCAATATACCTCGCATGAGTACAATCGCTTGAAGAAGAAATACGGTTTCACAAAGAGCATGTCTCGTGTGAGCCGATGTCTGGATAACCAGCCTATCGAGCGATTTTGGGGCACATTCAAGGCAGAAAGCTTCTATTTGAAGAAACACGATACTTACGATGAAGTTCTTGAAGATGTAAGGAATTATATCCACTACTACAACAACTACCGATACACCGAGCGACTTAACGGCTTGTCTCCCCATGAGTATGGAAAAGTTGCTTAACAAAAATATTCCCTCAGTTCTCTGCACTTGAACTGAGGGAGTGACCTAACCGTTTTTTGTTTTTTCACTGTCTACTTGACAGGGAGCACTTCATTGACAAGGTACCGGTCTATTTGCCGTTCAAATGCTTGTTGCAAACATCCTTGGTGTATACAAAAATCATTCTTATAGCTTATCTGAACTATTGTCTCATGATAAATTTCAATATCAGCTACAGTCCTCATCTTCACAATAAAAAAAACGGAATCCTTATTCGAACTAAGGATTCCGTTTCTTCACATTTATGCGGTCGAGAGGACTCGAACCTCCACGGGTATACACCCACTACCCCCTCAAGATAGCGTGTCTGCCATTCCACCACGACCGCAAATCAAGTACTTACTTCCATATTATACATTTACTTCTGAGGAGAAGCAAATGGTGAGCCATGAAGGACTCGAACCTTCGACACCCTGATTAAAAGTCAGGTGCTCTACCAACTGAGCTAATGGCTCATGGTGACCCGTAGGGGATTCGAACCCCTGTTACCTCCGTGAAAGGGAGGTGTCTTAACCCCTTGACCAACGGGCCATGCCTTTGTTGAAAAGTCTTAAACCATGTATAAGTTCATTTCGAAACGTAAGTTTTTCTTAATTAAGAAGCAACTTCATCTCTTTCCTGACTGACAACGAAAACTATCTTACCACATTTCCGTCGAGTTTGACAAGCCCTTTTTTTAAAAGAATCTTGTTTATTTTATCGATCACATCTGCATTCGACTTGATACGACATCAATCAGACAAAGAAAAAGGACCGCTGAACGGCCCGTCCGTTTCGTAAGTCGCATGGCGGAGAGAGAGGGATTCGAACCCTCGCACCACTTGCGCAGTCTAACCCCTTAGCAGAGGGTCCCCTTGAGCCACTTGGGTATCTCTCCAAAGTAAAGTCTTGGAACGGAGAAAGAGGGATTCGAACCCTCGAGACGCTTGTGACGCCTACACGATTTCCAATCGTGCTCCTTCGACCAGACTCGGACACTTCTCCATAAAGGCTCCCCGAACAGGACTCGAACCTGTGACAACTCGGTTAACAGCCGAGTGCTCTACCAACTGAGCTATCAGGGAATATTAATTTCTTGCGACAATTAATAATATACCATGCTCAATTTAAAGTGTCAAGCACCTTTAATAATAATTGTTATTCGTCTGTGATAATGTCATCCCATAACTGTTCTGAGATAATGTCACTATGGGACAGGAGACAATTACGTTGACAAAAGCCGAACTGAAGAAGGTACACGTAGTGGAGAAGATTCTTGAGGGACATATGACGAATGCGGAGGGAGCGGCAGCCTTGGGGATGACGCAGCGCCAGGTCATCCGGTTGAAGAAAAACTACCAGACAGGAGGCGCACAAAAACTTGCCCATGGAAACCGGGGTCGGAAACCGAGCCATGCGCTGGCGGATGAAATCAAGGAACGGGTGGTGACCT
>NZ_AULX01000024.1 GCF_000422505.1 Paenibacillus pinihumi DSM 23905 = JCM 16419
CTCAGGCTGTCGAGAAAGTCTCGACAGCCTTTCTTATATCCAAAATGTTTAACACGACACCGCGTTAATACTATATACTAATAGTAACCAATTATGAACGGATGGTGTTCTTGTATGCTGAGGTCTAATCGAGATAAACAACAGAACTTTGAACTGGTTTCCATTGAAGATTTGGTGCCCGCTGATCATATGTTGCGTAAGATCGATCGGTATATTGATTTTTCTTTTATAGACGAAAAGGTACGCCACCTCTACTCCCAAGATAATGGCCGCCCTGCTATCGATCCGCTCGTTCTCTTCAAGATGATTTTCCTGGGTTATTTTTATGGCATACGTTCCGAGCGCCAACTGGAACGTGAGGTTCAAACGAATGTGGCATACCGCTGGTTTCTTGGGCTAGGACTCACCGATCGTGTACCCGATCACACGACAATTAGCTGGAATCGCCGGACTCGTTTCAAAGACACGACTGTATTTCAAGATATCTTCGATGAAATTGTGCTGCAAGCCATCTCTCATCGTATGGTTGGCGGCCGCGTGCTTATTTCGGACTCTACTCATGTCAAAGCTAGTGCGAATAAACACAAGTTTACCAAAGCTCAGGTACAACAAAACGCGCGAGACTACCTCGATGAGCTGAATGCAGCGGTGGAAAGTGAACGAAAAACACAAGGAAAAAAGCCCTAAAACCACGGGAGGAGGTGAACGAAGACAAGGAAGTGAAGGTCAGTACAACAGACCCTGATAGCGGCTATATGTACCGTGAAGGGAAGCCGGAAGGATTCTTTTACTTGGATCACCGTACGGTCGATGTGAAGTACAACCTCATCACGGATGTTTTCGTGACCCCCGGAAATGTGCATGATTCCGTGCCGTACCTCTCGCGATTAGATCGTCAGCGTCACCAATTTGGGTTTCAGGTAGAAGCCGTCGCACTGGATTCCGGCTATATGACCACTCCGATTTGCAAAGGACTTGAGGAACGAAATATTTTTGGTGTGATTGCGCACCGCAGATTTCACCCCACAAAAGGGTTGTTTCCCAAGTGGAAATTCACCTATGATGGAACGCGGAATGTGTATGTATGCCCAGCACAACAAGTGTTGCCCTACCGAACGACAGACCGCCAGGGTTACCGCCACTATGCTTCGGATCCCAAGCAATGTGCATCTTGCCCCCTGTTAGCCACATGTACACGATCTCAAACCAAACGAAAGATCGTCACACGGCATATCTGGGAGGACAGTAAGGAACACGTGCGTCTAAACCGGCTGAGCAAGTCGGGGAAACGGCTGTACCGAAAACGAAAAGAAACGATTGAGCGAAGCTTCGCGGATGCTAAACAGCTCCACGGGTTTCGCTATTGCCGGTTGCGGGGGTTGGGCAACGTTATGGAACAAGCGTTGATGACCGCTGCCGTTCAGAACATGAAGAAGATCGCCCTTCATCTTGAGAAGAGAGGATGAGAGGGTTATCCCCCTCTCGTTCGCTACGCGAACGCTCATAAAACAAAAGAGAAACCCAACGTTTTAGAAAAAACGTGGGTTTCTCGACACTCTGGGCCGCTCATTGGAGCGGCTCCTTTTTGTGCCAGGGCATCAGCAGCATCTTTTGAAGACAAGCCAGTTTCAAGCTGCCGCATAATTTGTTATGATGGGTAGAGAGATTATCAGGGGAGCAAGATGACATGGAGACATTCAGAGACATTATCGCCGAACGGCGAACCTATACGGCAACCAAGAATACCCATGCCCATGGTTATGGACAACTCATTATTCCGCTTCAGGGCGAGCTGGCGATCAAGGCGGGGCCGCAGAGCCTGATGCTGAAGGACACCTTGTTTTATGTGCCGCCAGCCTGCGAGCATACGTATCATTCCATTGTACGCAACGAATTTCTGGTGCTGGATATCCCGCATTTTATGTTATCTGCGGGCGACACCCAGGACACAGGGATATCCTGCCCGCTGAACAATCAGTGGAAGGGCATCCGCTATCTGATTCTCAACGAGATGGACGACCGGCCTGAGCCAGCCTTGAAGGAGCTGTTTCCGTATATATCGCATTGCCTGTTCCAGGAACAGCAGCCCAGATCAATCCGGTATATTCATGAGCATTACGATGAGCAACTGACGGTGCAGAAGCTTGCCGAGATGGAGCATTACAACCGCTCTTATTATTCCGACTGGTTCTTGAAGGAGACGGGGAAGACACCGTCGTCCTATATTCAGGAAGTGCGTTTGAATAAAGCGAAGGAGCTGCTGCGGAACACGAATTTATCGATACTCAACATTGCAATTCAGGTCGGTCTGGAGCATCAATCATCCTTGACCCGCTTGTTCCAGCAGTATGAGCGGGTTACGCCAAGCCAATTTCGTAAAATGCATGCGGCCGGCTAGCTGAGTGCAGCAATCGGAAGCATTCCGCTGTCCATTCATTTAACCTTACGACATCCGGTAAAAAATTTCCGGCAATCAGTCAAAACCGTTTCCTTCATGCAGATACAATTAAATATAGACCCGATTCATTGTGGGTTGGGAAAATCCAAAATAACTGTGCTGGACGTAGACACGGTTATTTTTTACGTGAAATGCCGCTGTACAACCAACAACGGTCCAGCCGCTTACACTTGTATCTGCATGAAAAGGAGCACATCATGGAAACGGTTTTAGGTTTGTTATTCACACTTTTATGGTCATCTGCAGCCATCGCGATCAAATTCGGCCTGCATTCCACGACGCCGCTTGTTCTGGCGACAATCCGATTTATGATTGCAGGGTCATTGCTGCTGATTTTTGTCTACGGCATCAGCCGCAAATACCCGTTGCCCAAGCGCGGGGATTGGGGACCGCTTCTTGTATTGGGACTTTTGAACACAACGATTTATATTGGCGCAACACTTTGGGCGCTCAAATATGTGTCGGCAGGATTATTTAATTTATTTGTTACTACGAATCCTTTTCTCGTCGCTTTTCTGTCGTATATCTGGCTGAAACGCCGGATCTCTGTTCAGGAATGGGCGGGAATGGCGGTGGCAGCAGCAGGGCTATTGATTGCAACATGGCCCTCGCTTGCAGGCGCAGAAGGGAAGGTTAGCGGGTTCATCGTGCTGGGATTGGGCATGGCGGCGATGGCGCTGGGGAGCGTGTACTTTAAAAAGGTGAATTTGCAGCTTCCCGGCATTGTCATTAATACATGGCAGCTATTGATAGGCGGTATTGTGTCCATTCCTGTTGCCTACATGTTGGAGAAAGATACATTTTTCATGCATGTAGACCGCTATCTTGTCGGCTCGCTCATTTGGCTCATATTCGTCATTTCCATCGGTACGATGCTGCTGTGGTTCTATTTGCTCAAGCGGGATGCGGTCAAGGCCAACAACTGGCTGTTCATGACCCCGATTTTCGGTTACCTGCTGGCCGCCGTCTTTTTGAACGAGACGATTACGGTCTTTGATATCGTGGCCACACTGTTTGTAGTGACGGGATTGCTTCTGTCGGGCAATATCCATATTCATCCGCTCAGACAGTTTCAGGTTCGCTTCCGCGACCGCTCATTCCCGGGAAAATAGAGCCTGACAGGACAGTACCCAATGAGGAGGAATTATTTATGGCAGAGATTGAAGATTTTTTGAAGCTGGATATGCGAATTGGAACGATTCTGGAGGCTGAACCTTTTCCGGAAGCACGAAAGCCGGCGATCAAGCTGAAAATCGATTTTGGCCCGCTCGGCATCAAGCAGTCCTCGGCACAGCTTACGCGGCGGTATGAAGCCGGGCAGTTGATTGGCCGCCAAATCGTAGCCGTGGTCAATTTCCCCGTGAGGCGAATCGCCGGTTTTAAATCCGAGGTGCTGGTGCTCGGCGGAGTTCCGGAGGAGGGCGATGTCGTGCTGCTCAGTCCGGATACGCCGCTGGCGGACGGGACGCCAATTGCATAGATGATGGATATCAAAAGCCCGTATCATTGCTTCGTGTAATGAACGGGCTTTTTTTGTATGCTAATACTTAGGCAAACAACGGACAAAATGCCATGGAATCGGACAGGTCTTTTTCGGCAGCGTTCATTATAATAAGTAGCGACAAGGGGAATCAAAAAATGGAACAGATTAAAATCATCTCCGATATTTTGCTTGAAATTGAAGAGCACCTGTACAGCAAGGCATTAACGCCCGAATTTCTGGCCGGAAAATATTATACCAATGTATCGGACTTGCAGAAAACCTTTCAGATTTTAACCGGCTATACCATCGGCGAATATATCCGCAACAGAAGGCTGAGCAACGCTGCCATTTCCTTGCAGAGCGGTGTCCCGTCTATTTTGGAGACGGCCTTGAGTACGGGCTATGAGACCCCGGAGGCTTTTTCCAAGGCTTTCAAAAGATTTCACGGCAAATCTCCCAAGGAAGTCCGCAGTGATCACGGTGACGGTGAGATTCAATACTTCGGGCCGAAGCATATCAAATTCAGTATGGAGACGAGTGCCCCTCTGACAGTAAAAAAAGAAGCGCATTCCTTTTTATATTTTGTCGGAAAGATTAAGACGGTACCCAATGAGGCCGCTCAATATGTAGAAGTTATCAAAGAGTTCTGGCAGGAGGAGACGATGAATGGCTCATTGGCTTATCTGGAAGAACGATTTGCAGCAGATGCATTCGTGGGGCTTAGCCTTCCCGGAGAAGAAGACCGCTTCAAGTACGGAATCGGCGTCTTGACGGACAGCAGCCCATCGTTCATAGCCGGGTATGAACAGATACGCTTGCCGTCGCGGAGCTGGGCCAAATTCAAGGTTCATGGGGAGACGGATGCACACTTCAGGGAAATCCGCCATCGTGTACTGTCGGAATGGCTTTTGATCTCTAATTGTTCCATTTCCATGCTTCCGGAAATTGAGTATTTTCCGGAAGCTGAGCCGGCATCGCCGGAAATATGGTTTCCCGTGAATACTGATGATGAGGAATGAGACCGATGAAGATCATGGAATTAAACAGGCAATATGCAAGCAAGGCAAGCAGACTGGTAAATGCTGTTTTCAGCGATGAAGAGGAAGAGGTTTTTCCGGCACGGGAGCTGGAGGCAAGCCTTGACCCGGGGATGCTCAGGAAGTATCAGGCTGTTGTTGATGCAAGTATCCGTTCCTTTCAATATTACATTGCAGTGAATGGGGAAGATGTGCTGGGGATTATTGGATTGTACGAAATGGAGGAGGACTATCAGCAGAATGACTGGGTCGGCTGGTATTGTGTGGATGAGCAATATCGCGGGCAAAAGGTGGGCATCCGGCTGCTGGAGCATGTGATTGAAAAAGCGCGGGAGCGCGGGAAAGCGAATCTATGCCTGTACACTTCCAATCATGCAAGGGAAGCGAAGGCGCAAATTTTATATGACCGCAATCATTTTCATGTGACCCGGATTGAACCGAAAGACGGCTACCATTTGATGTACCGCAAAAGAGTGCTGTAATCATTAAGGAGGGAAGACGATACGTTGCAGGCTCAAATGATGAATAATGAAGGCCGTCAAAAGGAATTGGATATCGCCAGAGGGCTGGCCGTTATTTTTATGGTACTCGTACACATTCTGCTGGAATTCGGCAATTACTATACACAAATGGAATCCATTTACGGGATGATTGTTCAATGGCTGGGGGGTGTGCCTGCGGCTCCGGTATTTATGTTTTTGCTTGGGGTCGGCGTGGTCTATTCCCGGAAAAGCACCCCTTTGCTTCTGGCCAAGCGTGGCTTGTTGCTGTTTGCCGGAGGATACGCATTAAATCTGCTTCGATCGGTTATTCCGGCATGGACGACGCTGTGGATGGAACCCGGTCATGTTGAGAGTTTCCGCAGCACCGGGTATGAGAATTTCTTTTATATTGATATTTTGCAGTTTGCCGGATTGACTATGCTCTTTTTTGCAGTGACTGTCAGGTTTAAATTTTCCGCTCTGCAATATGCGGCTGCTTGCGTATTGTTTGCAATCGTGAATTTATGGCTCGCCCCGTACTTCTCGGAAGCAGGAACGGCACTGACAGCGCCATTTATTGCCCTATGGTTCGGCAACGGGCTTTCCTATTTCCCGTTTTTCACATGGGTGGCCTATCCGATAGCCGGCTTTCTATTCGGGTACTGCCTGATCCGGACGGCTGACAAGCCACAATTTTATAAACGGATTTTTGGCAGTGCCTCGGTTTTGCTTTTGTTCTATTATATGTTCGTTATCCTGCTCCACTGGCCTACCGGATACGAATCGGAAGCTGACTACTATCACCACACCCTGATCATTAATGTCGTGTACATCCTTTTTATATTATTCTGGATCAGCAGTATTTACTTTGCTTCCCGCCATGTCAACGGGCTGGTATGGGCTTTCCTGAGGAGCGCCAGCGCCCTGACCACGGAAATCTATATCCTTCATTTCCTGCTGATCGGAATTTGCACGCTTCTGATTTATCCGGCTCTGGGACTAGTAAATACGATACTGTTAACCATTTTGACCTATACGCTCTCTCATTATTCGGCTCATCTGTATGTGCAGGTGAAGAAGCGGAAACGAAGCTAAAGGATAGAGGGCATCAAAAAGGTTATAACATTCAATAAAAACCGCCCCATACAAAGGCATCCGCTGTATAATCAAAGCAGATGCTTGTACGGGGCGGTTCCATGTCTGTGTCTGATCGCAGACTTAATAGGTGATAAGAGAATACTATTTGCTTTGCGATTCCAGATACTCTTCCAGACGGTCGGAAGTTTCGCTGATTCCTTGCTCCATACCCATCTCGACGACTTTTTTGAGCGCTTCCTCGGACTCATACCTTGCACGGCTCACCATCCTTGTCCGGTTGCCTTCAAGCTGTTCAAAAGTTACGGCGATCTCTGAGGCAGGCATCCCCTCGGCTTCATTGCCTCCCGCATCGGAGAAATAATCCGTATAGACGATTTTTTCCGAAGTGACAATTTCCTTATAGACGGCCTTGCCCCATGATTCGAAGCCAAAGAAGTCTCCCTGGTTTTTGTCGATGCATTTCATACAGTAGTGCCAGATGCCGCCGGGGCGGAAATCTACCGTACAAGCGGATAATGTCCACCCTCGTGGCCCCCACCAGGCACTTAGATGTTCTGCTGTAGAATGAGCTTCAAATACAAGCTCCCGCGGAGCCTTGAACTCCCTCTCCATAATCAGTACTGAACCATCAACCGTAAACGTCATTTTGTTTGCCATCTGACATGCCTCCTGAATGTTCATCATATGAAAGAAATCGCATCTTCTTATTATTGACCAGACCTTGAATAACAGACCTGTTCCCAGGGCCTGTCTTTCAATTGCCGGACAGGTTCTCATTTCTGTAATGAAAATATACCATATCGGGAATATTCCTGTAAAGGAATATTTAAAAGTGATCCGCTCATATCCATGCCGCAAAAGAGGCTGTTAAGAAATAAAAAAAGCTAACCGCTGAGCGGTTAGCCAATTGTCCTGTTTATTTCTGTAGTGAAAATATTTGTCCGGCGTATCCCGGATTTGTTTTTAATTTTAGTAGTACGGGGAAATCATAACGTAGACCAGAACCCCGGTAATACTGACGTACAGCCATAATGGCATCGTCCAACGGGCGATTTTTTTGTGGCGCTCGTTTTCCATATTCCAAGCTCTTGCGACAGTTGTCAGTACAAGCGGTACGATTACCGCAGCCAGAACAATATGGGTAATCAGAATAAAGTAATAGAGCCCCTTCAGGAAGCCTGTCCCGCCGTAGCTCGTAGAGCTGGACAGGAAGTGGTAGCTGACATAGGTCACCAAAAAAAGCGCGGTCGTCGTAAGTGCGGCATAGATAAAGCGCTGGTGCACCTTGACATTGCGTTTCATGATGGCAATGAGCGCCCCCACCAGGAATAAGAAGGTGAAGCTGTTAAATATGGCGTTCAAGAGCGGCAAAATGGTAACATCAAAAGCATCGAAATCCTTATAACCCGGCATCCCGGAAAGAAGGATGACCAATCCGTTTACAATAATGGTAATCATAATGATCATCGGCTTATAATTCCGCTTGCGCGGCAGTGATTGCTGATTGTGAGACAAAGCTTTCTCCTCCTGTGACGTTTCAATTGCATTGCTTCTGAAATTATAATCCCTGGGCAGTTGCAAAGCCTCAAAAATGTCGTGATATCCATGAAGTGTTCATTTATTTTCGAACAATTTTTGAAGATCATGCAAAAAAGATGTTTTTATACTTCATTATATAGTAAGTTGGTATGGAAGCAAGTTTGATGCAGGGAAGGATGGAGAAAAACGATGAGTGAAGCGAGGAGCGTAAATCTGGCTCACCAGCCCCAGTCATGGTCCAAAATACTTGGGGAAACGATAAAAACGGGTATTATTCGTTCCAACTTGATTGTTATGTTCGCCGGGCTGTCCGTAGCTTTATATACGAACCATATTAATCCGCTGGATAAGATTGCAGAGATTATTCTTGCGATTCTGGGATCAAGTCTGGTCATTGGCGCAGCAGGCACACTGAACAACATATATGACCGGGATATTGACTCGATAATGGACAGGGTCAAAAACCGGCCAACGGTTACCGGAGCTATTACACTGGCACAGGCGCTATGGCTTGGAGGAGGCATGTCCGTTCTTGGTCTGGCCTTGCTTTGGCTGGCTTCTCCGCTGGCTGCATTGTTCGGTTTTTTGGGACTGTTCGCTTATTCAGTCGCGTATACAATGTGGTCCAAGCGCCACACAATCTACAACACGGAAATCGGAAGCTTGAGCGGAGCGATGCCGCCACTGATTGGCTGGGCAGCCATTACATCCGATTTTAATATGGGAGCACTTGGACTGTTTGTAGTCATGCTGCTCTGGCAGATGCCGCATTTCTACGCGATTGCCATTCGCAGGCATGATGAATACAAGGCCGCAGGAATCCCGATGCTGCCGGTAGTCAAAGGCTTCAGGCGTACTTATTTGCAGACGAACGTCTACCTGGTTGCACTGATCGCCTCAAGCTTTCTGTTCATGTCTTTAAGCGTCTGGGTTGTAGTCATTGCTTTGATCCTGAGCATTGCATGGCTTGTAATGAGCATTGTCGGCTACAGACGGATGCAGCCCGAGAAATGGGCGACGAGCTTGTTCATTTTTTCGCTTAACCATGTGACCGTGCTGTTTTCGGTGATTATTTTGTACTCGATTATCGGATCATTTTTGTAAATAACACCGCTAACCCCTTCGTGACGTACTTCGGCACTGTCGAGTACCCATGAGGGGTTCTTTTGTCTTTTGTATAAACCTCGGCTGAGGGTGCAATTTAATGGATGAACTCTATGATGCGAATACGGTTGCCAAAGCTTATCGTTTACTGCTTTAATAGAAGGATAAGGAATGTAAAGAGGAGGCATGCCGCGTGCAAGGTTTTAATGACAGAGGGCAACTCATAGACGATGCAGGTGGCTTTGAAGAAGGCGCATTTTGTGAAACGACAAGACGGATTGTCATCATTAGCCCGTTCCCGGCGCTAATCCGGTCGCTGGTAATGGCACTTACAATTCGTTGTTATGATGTCATGGTATTTCATCATGAGAACGATCCGGTATTGGCAACGATTCAGAGCGATTTATTAGTGATTGACCAGTCCAAGGCGGTGGCCGTAGAGCAGATGAAAATGCCGTCCAATTTCAGATCGGTGCTTCTTCTGGTTGGAGACGAGCAGCAGGTGCAGCAGAGCGGCAATGAGCAGGCTGTGCTTGTGTGGCCGTGTCCGATACCTGAGGCACTGGAGAAGATCGACCAATTGGCTAATCAAAATCAGGCGCTGCCCTGGTCGGATGCGGACCAGCTGCGTTTTAAAGATATTACAATGGACTTGAAGCGGTTCTCCGTTCATAAATCCGGGGTCAAGCTTGAACTGACCAAAACCGAGTTTAATCTGTTAAAGCTTCTGCTTTCTGTAGGGGGAGCAGCACTGACCCGGAACGATATTATGAAGGAACTGTGGGGCGACGACTATTTTGGCGGCAGCAATTCCGTCGATGTGCATATCAAAAGCCTGCGGCGAAAGCTGGAGGACGATCTTAAAAATCCGAAATTTATTATAACCGTCCGGGGCGTAGGCTACCGGATATCAGATGAATAATCTTCATTAAACCTTCATGATTCCTTCATGAAGGTTTCATTTTGCCTTCATTTAATGTTCATGAGAAAAGAACGCCAACAAGGTACAATTGGTTACAGATGAAGGGAACACACCTATACGAAAATGGGAGAGAAGCGCTATGAACAAAACAATCATTATCGGAACTGGTCCCGGAGGATTGACCTCCGCAATATATTTGGCAAGAGCCGGACTCGAGCCGCTCGTCATTGAAGGTGCAGAACCAGGCGGGCAATTGACAACAACGACGGAAGTCGAGAACTTCCCGGGCTTCCCGGACGGCATTATGGGTCCGGAGCTGATGAGCAACATGAGACAGCAGGCTGAGCGTTTCGGGGCAAGATTCATGACCGGCTGGGTCAATAAAGTAGAATTCTCGGAGCGTCCGTTCACTGTGCATGTTGAAGGACATGGAGAGCTGAAAGCTGAATCGGTCATCGTATCGACAGGAGCTACAGCCAAATATCTGGGCATTCCTGGTGAAAAAGAAAATGTCGGCCGTGGTGTCAGCACCTGTGCGACTTGTGACGGCTTCTTCTTCCGCAACAAAAAAATTATTGTTGTTGGCGGGGGAGATTCGGCGATGGAGGAAGCAAACTTCCTGACCCGCTTTGCCAGCGAAGTTGTGCTTGTGAACCGTCGCAGCGAGCTGCGCGCCTCCAAAATCATGCAGGCACGTGCGCAGGCAAATCCGAAAATCAGCTGGAATTTGAACGCAACGCCGCAAGAAGTGCTGTCCGGCGAACAAGGCGTTACCGGCCTGAAAGTTAAAAATAATGAGACAGGCGCCGAAGAGGTAATCGAAGCCGAAGGTATCTTCATCGCAATCGGTCATACTCCAAATACAAAATTCCTGGACGGGCAGTTAACAACCGATGACCTCGGGTATCTGGTTGTAACTCCTGGTACTACAGAGACCAATATTCCTGGCGTATTTGCTTGCGGCGATGTGCAGGACAGCCGCTACCGGCAGGCGATCAGCGCAGCAGGTACCGGATGTATGGCGGCACTCGATTGTGAACGGTATTTGGAATCGGTTGAACCGGTCGTCGTCGCTAATTCATAAACAAATTCAACTTGATTTCGATTTTGAGCCATAATTTTTTTATTAAAGGAGTGTTTGTACATGTCAGCTAATGCCAACGTTATCGTATATTCCAGCACCCACTGCCAATATTGTGGCCAGGTGAAAAAATATTTGAACGAAAACAATGTGCAATTTGAGGAAAGAAACATTGATCTGGATGAGAAGTACGCCGAAGAACTGTGGAACACAGGCATGCGTTCTGTTCCGGTTACTGTTATTGGCGACAAGAAAATTCTCGGGTTCAACCAGACCCAGCTAAATAAAGCACTTCAAGAATTATCATAATAAGAGGAGGATTCATCATGACACAACAACAATCTATTGCTGCTACCCCGTACCCTTTTGCCAAAGTCGGTTTGCCGGCTCCGGATTTCAAGCTGCTCTCCACCAAAAATATGGAGTCGCTTGAGGAATATGTATCCCTTGAAGACTACAAAGGCAAATGGCTTGTTCTGTTCTTCTGGCCTTTCGACTTCACCTTCGTATGTCCGACTGAAATTATTGCCTTTAGCGACAGCTATGAGCAATTCAAAGATCTGGACTGTGAAATTGTAGGCGCATCGGTGGACAGTGTGTACACGCACCGTGCATGGACACAGGCAACACCGGAGCAGGGCGGAATCGGCAATATTGAGTACCCGCTGGCTTCCGACTTTACCAAAGAAGTCGCACATGCGTACGGCATTCTCGATGACACTACAGGCGCAGCCCACCGCGGCTTGTTCATCATCGATCCTGAGGGCATCCTGCGTTATCAGGTCGTCACCGATATTAATGTAGGACGCAGTGTAGACGAGACGCTTCGCGTACTCCAGGGTCTGCAGGCCGGTGGTTTGTGCCCGGCCAACTGGAAGCCCGGACAAAAACTGATCAACGGATAATTCAATCCCAACTACGTCAAACTAGTCTAAACTTCATTTGTCAATGGCCGTACCGCATATACCGGGTACGGTCTTGGCATACTTGGCTATAAAAGGAGAATTTGCAATGGAAAATATCACCTTTGTACTTTTTGGGGCAACAGGCGATCTGGCGAAGCGAAAAATTTTCCCGGCCTTGTTCAATCTATTTACCGATCGTAAAATGCCAAAGTCGTTTTCTGTCATTGGTCTGGGCCGCAGAGCGTTGACGGATGAACAGTTTCATGCCCAAATTAAAGATTCAATCGATACGTTTTCCAGAAATTCTGCAAATGGTCCTGCAGCATGGAATTCATTCCTGCAAGCCTTCCGTTATCAGGTGCTTGATGTAAATAACCCGGAGGATTATCAGTCGCTGCTCAAGCTTGTGAAGCAGCGGGAGCAGGAGCTAAATATCCCGGAAAACCGGATGTTTTACCTGTCCGTTGCGCCTGAGCTGTATCAGACAGTCGCTTCGGCGATCAAGGACAGCGGTCTTGGAGAAACGCAGGGCTGGAGAAGACTGATTATTGAGAAGCCATTTGGCCGGGATTTAAAATCCGCGCATGAACTAAACGATCAGCTCAGCCAGTCATTTGAGGAGCATGAGGTATACCGTATCGACCACTTCCTGGGCAAGCCGATGGTGCAAAATCTGGAGGTGCTGGAGCAGGCTAATCCGATGCTGCACGCCCTGTGGACCAACCGCCATATCTCCAATGTGCAGATTTATGCCGATGAGACTGTGGGAGTTGAGACCAGGGCGGCTTATTATGACCGCTCGGGTGCTGTCCGGGATATGTTTCAGAACCATATGCTTCAACTTCTGATGATGACAGCCATGCAATTGCCTGAGACGAGCACGCCAGAGGTAGTCCGCTTCAAGAAGCGGAAAATCATGGATGCTCTTCGTCCCCTGGATCAAAACAATTTCGCATCCAGCATCGTCCGCGGCCAATATAGAGCGGGTGAAATTGCAGGAGAGGCTGTGCCTGCTTATAACCGGGAGGATGGTGTGCCGGAGCAGTCACAAAATGACACTTTTATCGCAGCAAGGTTATGGATTGATGATTATTTCTGGAAGGGTGTTCCATTTTACATTCGTACCGGAAAAAGGTTAAAAGAGAAATCGACCCGGATTGTCATTGAATTCAAGGACCCGCTGCCGCCTAACCTGCATTTGAACCATCCACAGGACTCGTCCCTTCCGAACCTCCTGGTGCTTGATATTAGCCCGGATGAAGGGATTACGATGCATGCCAAGACGAAGGACCCGCTGATCAAGGGCCGGTTCGAGCCGATCCAGATCCGCTTCGAATCCCGCCACGACAATGTGCCGGAGGCGTATGAAAACCTGATCTTTGATGCAATTTTGGGGGATGCCACCTTCTTTGCGCATTGGGATGAAGTTAGGCTTGCGTGGGAATGGGTGCAGCCCATCCTGGACGCATACGAAACCGGGACTGTTCCGCTTCATCTGTATCCATCAGGCTCCTATGGACCTGCTGCCTCTGAAGAACTGCTCGCTCAAGATGGACACAAATGGTGGGATGACGAGTTATCCGCCGCAAATATCAAAATAAGAGAAAAGGCACATGTCTGATTCACAATTGGAAAGCTGCTCTTGCCTTTAGCGATTCCCTTGAGGTTCTGCGCTTTAAATAGATGCAAGAAAAAACACCGTTCCAGGACGGTGTTTTTTCTTTGTTCAATTATAAGAGCTCTAGATCTCATTGTTGCAGACCTCGAATGCTTCTTGAAAGTTTACACCTGATTCAAAGTTTCAAAATGGCAAGCTGCTTCTGCCTTAGGGCAGCAAAACACCCCTTTTTCCCTATAAAAACGCTGTAACGATAGAAAAAGAAACAAAATCGTAGCAGATCATACCCCAAATATCTTCGAATACATAACAAAATCACAGGAACTCAAAGTTTACTTCGGCCTTTTTGCATACTAGCATGGAGAAGTAAGCGGATACATTCCAGATTCGGAATCATTTTGATTGCGGTTTCAATTACGATCCCAAAGGCATCCGCAGTGTATGGGGCATACCCGAGGCGCCCACAACGCCAGAATTTCATGACAATTTAAAAGAAGGGGGAAGAAGTTTGCTAAAAGAACTGAACAGGCATAAGGCTCTATACGTACTGACTTTGCCTGCGATGCTGCTGCTTCTTGTATTCAGTTATTTTCCGATGGCCGGTATCATCATCGCATTCAAAGATTTTAATTTAAGCACAGGGATTTTTCAATCCTCATGGGCAAATCCGATTTATGAAAATTTTCAATACTTTTTCACCTCGTCCAGCTGGGTGCGGGTTACCCGCAATACAATTTTGCTGAATCTGCTGTTCATCGCTGTCGGCACGATCGTCAATGTAGGACTCGCAATCATGTTCAATGAAATCCGCTCCGTCTGGTTCAAGCGATTATCCCAATCGCTAACCCTGCTTCCCTATTTCATCTCCTGGATCGTAGTCGGCGTATTCGCTTATAACCTGCTGAGCTACGAGCATGGAATGGTCAATGAGACGATGGCCGGATGGGGAATGGATAAGGTGGACTGGTACTCCAAGCCGGAAGCCTGGCCGATCCTGATTGCAATTATTTTTATCTGGAAGAGTGTGGGCTATAACAGCATTATCTATCTGGCTACACTGATGGGGATAGACAATACGCTCTATGAATCCGCCCGTATTGACGGGGCAACCAAAATACAACAAATCCGTTACATTACCCTTCCGCTGCTGCGGCCAACTGTAGTTGTGCTGACGCTGCTGGCAGTCGGACATATTATGAACTCGGATTTTGGCATGTTCTACGCGCTTGTCGGGGATAATTCGCAGCTGTATTCCACCGTTGATGTCATCGACACCTTCGTGTTCCGCAGCCTTAGAGGATCTGGAGATATGGGGATGGCGGCAGCAGCGAACTTCTATCAATCGGTTCTGGCCTTTGCGCTGGTCTACTTCTGCAACCGGATCGCCCGCAAGTATGAGAGTGATTCCGCATTATTCTAAAAAACGGTAATTTGCATGGGAGGTTCAACATGAGTCGCACTCGATCTGTCAATTGGGGACAAAGCGTGCTCAATCTGATTGTCGCTCTATTCGCTTTGTTCTGCATCATTCCGTTTATCATTATTTTGTCCAGCTCCATGACCAAAGAGATGGATATTTTGACAGGCGGTTACAATCTGATTCCAAAGACGGTGGATTTTAGCGCGTATCAGTACCTGTTCCAGCGGATGAACGTTGTGCTGAACGGATACAAGGTCACGACCTTTGTCACCATTGCCGGCACCTTCGGAAGCCTGGCTGTTACGGCGATGGTTGCTTATCCGATTGCGCTGCGCAGGCTGAAATACCGCAGAGTGATTTCCGGCTATGTGCTGCTGACTTTGCTTTTCAACGGCGGGATGGTGCCCTGGTATATTAT
Source organism: Paenibacillus pinihumi DSM 23905 = JCM 16419 (assembly GCF_000422505.1). Classification (GTDB taxonomy): domain Bacteria; phylum Bacillota; class Bacilli; order Paenibacillales; family Paenibacillaceae; genus Paenibacillus_D; species Paenibacillus_D pinihumi. The sequence goes on from NZ_AULX01000024.1 coordinate 15,566, forward strand.
TTGCGTCAAATATTTAAACCTTCACAACAGTCTGGCTGCGTTAATATTGCCGGCACTCGTCAACGGCTTTAATGTGTTTCTGATGCGCAATTACTTCAGCACGATTCCGGAAGAGCTTCAGGAATCAGCCAAGATGGACGGAGCAGGGGAGATGAGAATTCTATGGTCCGTGGTGTTGCCGCTGTCGGCCCCTGTATTTGCATCGGTTGGACTGTTCGTTGCTTTGAGCTATTGGAATGACTGGTGGCTGGGACTGATGCTGATTGACAAGGCTGAGCTGCAGCCGCTGCAGCTTCTGCTCCGCACCATCGTGTCCAATGTAGACTATCTGGCCAATTCCAGCGTGCTTTCAACCAGCGTCGATCAGATGATGCCGCGGGAGGGGATTAAGATGGCGGCCACAATTATCACCATTGGCCCGATCATTTTTCTCTATCCGTTCCTGCAAAAATATTTTGTCAAAGGTTTGATGATGGGCGCGATCAAAGGGTAAACACTGCAAAATAATTCGTGCAAGGCTTGACCGGCCCCAGGCCGTTCATCATATACTCAAATCAAAGAGGGGGAACAACAATGGCAGCATGGAGAAAAACGTTATTGATTGGCCTGTCATTACTGCTGACTGCCGGGCTGCTTGCGGCTTGCGGAGGCAACGAGGGAAACAAAGGTAACAAAGGCAGCGCCGAAGGGGAGAAAAACGCAGGCAGCGGAGGGCTGAAGCCGGCAAAGCTGCGGTTTTATTTCCCGGGAGATAAACCGCAGGCGACGGACGAGGTGTGGCAGTATGTTGCCGATTTGACGAAGGAAAAGCTCAACGCCACGTTTGAAATCAATTACGTCAACTGGAATGATTACAAGGACAAAATGAAGCTGCTGCAAGCCTCTGGTGATAATTATGACCTGAATTTCGACGCCAACTGGCTGGATTTCCCGAACGCCATGAACCGCGGAGGCTATCTTGACCTGACAGACTTGCTTCCGGAGTATGCGCCAAAGCTTAGCGAGTATTATGAGAAGGAGGGGCTGCTTGATCCAATCAAAATCAAAGGCCGGGTTTATGCAGCTCCTTGGACAGTGAAGAAAAGCATTAAGCCGATTGTCTGGTACCGCGGCGATCTGGCTGCCAAGGGAGGCTATACCAAGGATAAGATCACGACAGTAGAGGAATTGGATGAATATCTCCATGCGGTCAAGAAGGCATCTCCGCAAATTCTTCCGATTTCCTGGCGTCCGGACAGCTGGTTCAGCGATGTCGCCCAGGTATTCCTGCAAAAATATGAGTATGAAAATCTGAACTTCTCAGGTCTCGTCGTCAAAATCGATGATCCGAACCATACGGTCATTCCTTGGGAGCAGACCGAGGCATTCAAGGAGTATGTCACCTATGTGAAGAAGTGGAATGAAAACGGACTGATTCCAAAAAATCTGCTTGCCACCAAAGGAAACGAGGCGGACTTCAGCGCAGGAACGCTTGGCTCAGCCATCAACCAGATTGACGGCGGCATTCTGGAAAATCCGCATCCGTTCAAGCCTTCTGTCGAAGCGGAGGGAGCTGTCAAAACATGGTCTGAATTTTATCCGGATAAAAAGTGGGTCATTGCTTCACCGCTGGATAACGTCGTTGGGATAAACAAAAACGCTGCCAACCCGGAACGCGCCCTGATGTTCCTGGAGGAGCTGACCACCAACCAGAAGGTGTATGATGCAGTCATTTACGGGATTGTAGATAAAACCTACAAACTGGACAATAACAAGGTATCCTACATGCCGGGGCAAGGAAATGGACAGCCGACCAACTACCTGGATTGGCCGGGCCAGTGGGGCTTCTGGCGCAAGGAATTCCAAAAGTATGACGATCAGCATACAGAAAAATATTACGCCACCTACGACGCGTTTATTAACCGTCCAAATCAGATTACTTCTACCGTCGGCTACTTTGTTCCCGACCAGAGCGGGTTCAAAACAGAAGCAGCCAAACGGGAACAGCTGCGCAGCGAAATGGGCATATTGCTTATGTGCGGGATTAACGTCAAGGACGTAGATCAGGATGTAGCCAATTTCATTGCGAAGGAGAAAGATGCCGGAACGGATAAAATTGTAGCGGACGTACAGCAGCAGCTGAATGAGTTCCTGGCCAACCGTTAAGCCTGTTCCAGTGATGAAAGTCAGAAAGTTGATCACGAATGGAAGCGTTTCATTGCCATTCGTGATCTTTTTCCATTAAAATAAAAGTACGCATATATTTGGATCAAAGACCGCCATGCCGCTATGCAAAGATTCGGGTGCTGCAAGGACGGCGGAAGCGGTGTGCACAACGGCTTCTATTTTTAACTGAAACGGTGGTGTGCTTATTAGAGATGGTATAGCCGTTTACGCTTATACCGTTAACTGGTGTTGTAAGCGCTTAATAGATAGAGGGGGATGCAGTTGAAAATCAGGCTAAAACGGGACTCCTTATTTATTCGGATTGTTCTGTCCTTTACGGCGCTTGTGATGGTCCTCGCTGTCACGATGACTCTTTTTTTCTCCAATATGTATTCCGCAACACTTTATGAGCAGGTATCGCGGGAACAAATCAAGGGACTTGAAACACTGAGCGGGAATATCGATAATCTGTTTAAAGAGATGGACCAGATTTTTTTGCACCTTGAAGTCAACGACGACGTTCATTTCTTTCTGGCCTCCAATATCAGCGATCCCTTGACGAGCAACCGTGCGCGGATTCAGATCCGCAATATCCGGCAGATCAACCCTTATATTCACTCCATTTTCGTCTACAATTCAGGCTCGGGTGAATACATTTCCGAAGGGGAGCCCGGCTTTGACGGGGACGGCTTTATTCAGCAGGACGAGACCTTTCATAAAAGCGCAGAAGGGAACCGGGCCATCTATCTGACCGAATTGAAGCCTACGGGAAGCTCCCCTAATTTTCTGACGAACCGGACGATGGACTATGTCATCAGTATGGAGTATACGAACCGTACGTTAAACGGGGAGCAGCATTCGGTCGTCATTAATCTGGATGAGGATTTATTTGTGCGGGACTATTTGCAAAAATCGGGTGATGAGCTGTTAATCGCTGACAGCAGCGGAACCCTTCTGGCCCATACCGACATGACCCAGGTCGGCAAACAGCTTTCTGACGCAAACTATTTTAGCCGGATACAGGATCAGGGAGCAGGCAGCGGAGAAGTCGCCTTTGATGCACAGGGCGAGGGACAGCGCTCGCTTGTCACTTACGTGACCAACCAGTCAAGCGGCTGGTACATTCTTAGCCACAGTCCTTACAAGGAGATCATCAAGCCCATTCATGACAAAAGAAATCATCTGCTTGCCGTCTGCCTGTCTATTCTCGTGATGTGTCTCATAGCTATTTTCCTGATCTCCAAGCGGCTCTACAATCCGGTTCAGAAACTGATGGACCTGTTCAAGCGCTCCCAGTTCAATGTGTCAGGCGCATATTCGGGCGATTTGTCCCTGATTCGCTCTGTCTACACCGACACGCTGCAAAGGCTGCACTCCCTTGAGGATGAGAACCGCGGTCATCTGCAGGTAGTGAAGGAGAGCTTCCTCCGGCGTTTGCTGACGGCATCAGGAGCTGACAGGCCGGGTTTGATTGAGCTGGGCAGCCATACTCTGAATATCTCTCCAGAGCATTACAGGCTATGTGTATTTAAAATTGACGGGTTCTCCCGGCTGGACAGCAAGGAGATGACGCTTTACGAGTCTGCACTGGTTATGAGCATTATGCATCAGCTTGAAGGCAAATTCAGCTATGAAGCGGTTCAGATGCCCAAGGGTGAGGTTGCGGTGATGATCAATGATGCAGCCGTATCACTCGAAACCGGGGAGCAGGAGGAATATGCATTTTGCCATTTGACGCAAACGCTGGGAGAAATTCAGCAATCCGTCACCGCCGGTTACGCATTTAGCGTCAGTGTGGGAATCAGTGAGCCGGTTGCTGATCTGGGAGATTGTGCTCAAGGCTATAACGAGGCGCTGGATATGCTCAGGCAACGGTTTGTGCTGGGCTACAGCCGGATTATTCACCGGGGATATGTGGAGCAGGCCTTGACGCGCAGCTACGGTCTTGCGCCGGAGCTTGAGAAGAAGCTGACCGCTGCCATCAAGCAGAACGACAGGGAGGTTTTCAAGGCCGGGCTTGATCATGCCGTGAATGTCTTGAAAGGTTATGTCTATGCCGATGCAGTTCAGGGGCTTTTCCAGCTGGTGCTGGTCTGTATCACCCATATGAACCATATGATTAACGACGAGAACAAGCGTCTTGGCGTTCCCTATGGCGAATTGAATCTTATTTTTACCGAGCTGGAGACTTTGGAGCAGGGCTCTGACTGGCTGATCCGGCAATTTGATGCCTATCTCAGCAGTCTGGAGAGCATCAAGCAGCTGAGGGAGCATAAATTTTACCGCAAGATCGAAGAAATCATGCATTATATACAAGAAAATTATGCGGACAGCAGCCTCAGTGTGGAAGCGCTTGCCGAAGCAGCAGGCTATACACCCAATTATTTTTCAAAATTATTCAAGGAAGTAACCGGGATCAACTCCGGCGAGTTTATCCGCAAGGTTCGCATGGAAAAAGCGAAGGAACTTTTAAAAAATGAGGAATACCGGGTCAGTGAGGTAGCAGAGATGTGCGGTTACCCGAACAGCAGCTATTTCTATTCCGCTTTTAAAAAGGATGTCGGCTTGACGCCTTCCAGCTACCGGGAGCTGTCCCTCTCGGAGAAGGAGTCTGACCGAGGGTGGATTTAGGCGTAGTGAATAGATAAGCGTATCTTGAAGTTGAAGCCACATATAAATTTTGCATTTTATTTGAGCGCATTCCACTCGGTTTATCATGGATAACTGGCAGTGAGCAGAAAACAAAAAACAGATAACTCATATGAAAGGAGATTTACACATGACACAAATTATTGAAAGTCAGACAAGCCCTCATTCAAAGCTTTGGTATATCAAACCGGCAGACAATTGGAACGAGGCGCTTCCTGTGGGCAACGGACGGCTGGGAGCAATGATATTCGGAGGTCCATCAGAGGAACGGCTGACTCTGAATGAAGACAGCTTGTGGTATGGAGGACCGAGGGACCGCATCAATCCGGATGCGCGGGCGAATCTGGATACCATTAAAAATCTGCTGCTGACAGGCAAAGTGCAGGAAGCACAGCAATTATCAGTAATGGCGTTGTCTGGCGTACCTGAGACCCAGCGCCATTACGTACCGCTTGGAGAGTTGTCTTTATCCTTTCATAACCAAGGAGCTGTGCAGGATTATACCCGTGAGCTGGATTTGAGTACAGGTATCGCTTCCGTCTGTTATCAGTCTGATGGAGTCAGCTATACCAGGGAAGTCTTTACCAGCTATCCGGATCAGACACTTGTCCTTAGGCTGGTTGCGGACAAACCGGGGGCGATCAGCTTTACAGCACGGATGAGACGCGGGACGAATAACCGCTATTACGATGAAATGGCGCAAGCTGATGACCGGACATTAGTCATGAGAGGCAATGGCGGCGGGGGAGGCGGCGTAGATTTCCGCATGGCGCTGCGGGTATGTGCAGAGGGAGGTCAAAGCTCGCTGATCGGAGAGCATATGATTGTGGAGCAGGCCGATAGTGTGACACTGCTGTTAACAGCGGCAACCACTTTCCGGGCACAAGATCCTGAAGCGGAAGCGCTGCGGCTGTTGAATCAGGCCGAGTTGCTTGTTTACGAGAAATTAAAGAATCGGCATATCGCAGATATTCAGCCGCTGATGGAGCGTGTATCGGTCAGGCTGGGGGCAAGGGATGAAGCGCTGGAAAGCTTGCCAACGAATGAGCGGCTGGAGCGGGTTCAGCAAGGAGCAACCGATCTGGGTCTGATCGCTTTATACTACCAGTTCGGACGCTACCTGCTCGTCTCCTCCAGCCGGCAGGGATCGATGGCGGCCAATCTTCAGGGAATTTGGAATGATCAGCTTCTTCCGCCATGGGACAGCAAATATACGATTAATATCAACATCCAAATGAATTACTGGCTGGCGGAAGCCGGAAATTTGGCAGAATGCCATGAGCCTTTATTCGATTTAATCGGACGCATGCAGCAATCAGGGAGGATAACTGCACGGGAAATGTACGGCTGCCGGGGCTTTATGGCTCATCATAATACGGATTTATGGGCGGACACTGCGCCTCAGGATCATTACATCCCGGCTACATACTGGCCAATGGGGGCTGCGTGGCTCTGTCTTCATTTGTGGGAGCATTACGAGTACGGGAAAAATCGTGAATTTTTGGCGGGGGCGTATCCTTTGCTGCGTGAAGCGGCACAATTTTTCGATGATTTCCTCACCGAACTTCCTGACGGGAGAATGGTCACCGTTCCTTCCGTCTCACCGGAAAATACATATCTGCTGCCGGATGGTACACCTGGCATAATGTGCGCGGGACCATCCATGGACAGCCAAATTTTGCATGAGTTATTCTGTGCATGCATCCAGGCAGCGGCTGAACTGGGGATCGACGATGATTTCACCCGCCGTTTATCTGAGCTGTTGGAGCGGTTGCCGCAGCCGGAAATCGGCAGATACGGCCAGATCCAGGAGTGGCTGGAGGATTACGAGGAGGCGGAGGAAGGCCACAGGCATATCTCGCATCTGTTTGCCCTGCACCCGGGCACGCGCTTTACGGCCCGGGGCACACCGGACTGGGCGCAGGCGTCACGGATTACACTGGAGCGCAGACTAGCCCATGGCGGCGGACATACGGGTTGGAGCCGGGCCTGGATTATTAACCTGTGGGCGAGACTGGAGGATGGCGTGAAGGCCGGGGAGAATGTTCAGGCGCTGCTGGCGCATTCCACACTGCCCAACTTGCTTGATAATCACCCGCCGTTCCAGATTGACGGCAACTTCGGCGGCGCGGCGGGCATAGCCGAGATGCTGCTGCAAAGCCATGCGGGCGAGCTTCATTTGCTTCCTGCCCTTCCGCCGGGCTGGGCCGAGGGAGAGATCAGGGGCCTTCGAGCCAGAGGCGGGTATGAAGTGAATCTCCACTGGAGCAACCAATCACTGGTTGAGGCAGAAATCCTTCCATTCTTTAATGGCACTTGCAGCGTGAGAACTGCTGTCCCGGCCCAAGTATTGGCGGATGGGGAAATAGTGGAGCACAAGGCGGACGCCTCCGGGCTGCTGCAATGGGAGGCCGTGGCCGGCACCGTATATGTCATTCGGCCTAAGGGGAATTAACCATGGGAACAATATTCCCGAGTAACATTATATAAGTTGAACGAATGAATGTCGCGTAGGGCCGCCGTGTGATGTCGATCGCTGTTGTTCCCGGATTTCTTGAATGAACGACAGGTAAGGGGGAATCGGGGGACAAATGCGAACGCTTCGCTTCTCCTGAATCCTTTCACACTCTGGCTATTGATGTTTATTTCTTTTGTTCAACTTACAAGCTATTGTCTATATAAACAATAATTAATATCAACCTGACCCCATAATGTGAAACAAATCAAAACACCTGCAAGAAAATGTGAACATGTCGTAAGATATGGATACAACCTTGGAGGTGTTTTTGCGTTGTCAACGAGAGTAAGCTAATGTATCGAAAAGAAAAATAGACCGCACTAAGGTAACGGTCAATAAGTGTCGTAATCATGCATTTGTACTTACGAGCATTTAACGGCTTAAATATAGACTAAAGTCTTAATCAAATCGTACAATGTGGGACTATCACTCCGTCTCTTTAGAAATCAAAAATTTAAACTAGTAGGTTGATCTTAATTAAATGATCTATATTTACTATTTTGTGGTTTTAATGTTTAAAATATCAAATAGAGAGTGGTAGACTTTATTTGTTCCTTTTTTTGTAAAGTATCACATAAACGATATAGGCTAGTATGATGATGCATATGAATGGCCAAACGAAAGAAAAAAACTCACGTATTATTCACCTTCTTTCAGCAACTTCATTTAGGAGTTATTGATATATTAAATCATAATTTAGGAAAGAGATCAAAAATTGAAAATGAACTCAAGGTTGTTTATGTTGTTGAGTTTAGTTGTTGTGCTTATGCTACCAGGTCAAGCCTTCGCTCAAAGTAGCAATACCCAGGATGCAAAGGCATTGCTAAATGAAAATTCGATTAACCAGTATGAGGGACAGTTTGATTCGTATAAAGACGTCTCTGAATACCTCGGTATGGAAGTGAAAGAAGCTGAGTTTTCTCCAGAAGACGAAGTAATCGTTGTCTCTAACCTAGAGGAACTGGCTGCAATTTTGGCAAATGCAAAGGAGAATGCAAACTTTTATAGATTAAGGACCAATGATAATTTACAGGCAGCAGGGGATTAAGAAGAGTTTAGGTAACCGAATAGGTAATGAATTCAGCTTATGTTATATCTTCAAAAAACACGCCAGCCGCTTTAGTTTATAGCGGCTGGCGTGTTTTATCCTTTTTTTAAAATATCATTGCTAAAAACGGCTCAAGTAGCTGGCGGAGAGATGAAGGGTTTCTGGAGAAACGAAGTGTTTTCCTTTAAAGACCGGTTTCTAACCTTCAAAATAATATTCGAAGAAACCGGTCTTTAACAGAAATCGGAAGAAACCCTTCATCTCGCAGCTCCACGCAGTTATCTCCCGGGATTCGCCTAAGCCTTTTTAGCAAGGCCCCGTCGATGCCCGCGGCACCAGCTCCACCGGAATCGTCCGGACTACCGGCTTGTTATCCGGCTCCAGTATTAATCCGGCAATCGCTTCGCCGATGGCAGGGAAATTCTGATCCACCGTAGTAATCTGCGCATTTCCTGTAACCGACCACTCGATGTTGTCAAATCCGGTTATATTCATCTGCCCGGGTACCTGGATCGACAGGCTGAGGCAGCACATATGCACATGGAAGGCTACCTCGTCATTCTCACACTCAATTGCCGTTACTCCCGATCGGAACAGGCTGTTAATAATGTGCTTGAGCATGTGATAATCCGTGCTTACGTTTACCTTCACTTGTTCGGATTCAACGGCCAGTCCGTTATCCTCCATGCATTGTATAAATCCCTTGAAGCGGCCGGACAAGCTGCTTCGTTCTTCTGGAGAGCTTCGCGACAGATAAGCTATTTTGCGGTGGCCGTATCCGATCAGGTGGCTGGTCAACATGTAGCTGCCGCCGTAATTATCACAGACCACACTGCTTAAATAGTTGATGTCATGCGGCTTGTCAAGAATAATTACCCTTCTGCCGCTGTCTGTGAACAGCTTCAAAATATCGGCATGAAGCTCCTTGCCCGCCGGATAGAAAATCAGGCCGCCAGTTTGCTGCGTGTAGAGATGCAGCAGCAGATTGCGCTCCTTGTCCGGTTCATGCTCGCAAATATGGATCGCCAAATGATAGCCGTGCGAGGCCAACTGTCTCGTTGCCGCCTCAACAGTGCGCATCATGCCGCCTTGCGTAACGGCGAACGGCAACACCACAGAAATGGTTTTGCTGTCGAGTGATTCTGTAAAAGTTTTGGGAAGAAGATCAGGCTCATGTTCAACGGCAGCAGGATTACGCCGCACAAAGCTGCCGACTCCGCGCTTGCGGTACAGAACGCCTTCTTTCTCCAGATCATCGATCGCCCGTTTGGAGGTTATACGGCTGACCCGATACTGCTCGGACAGGCTCTTTTCCGTACAGATTGGCTCATCGTAGCTGAATTGCTGCTTTTCAATGCGTGAGCGGATATCCTCTTTTATGATTTGATATAACATTTTAGACGGGTCTTTCGGCATAATCGTTCTCCGGTTTCGTTTTATGTCATAGTGTATCAAACCTGCCGCATAAGTCAATGCGCCGCAAAGCGATTCAGAGCTTCAAGCGAATTTCCCAAGATGGAGGCAATCAGCCAATTTTAACAGGGAACCGTATCAGGGCTGTGTATTCGCCTCCCCAGTATACCGTCTGAGTGGCTGTTGTCGTCTCGCTGTGCTCTGCCCAGTTGCCAGGCAGATTAGGGTGCACATGATAGGCCGGGAAGTTGGAAGATGAAATATCCAGACGGATACGGGAGCCCTGCCGGATCGTCTAGACGGTCGGCCACAGCTTTAAATCAAGCTCTGTCAGAGAACCAGGCGTATAGGAGAGAGCAGAAGGAGAACCGTTGCGATAAGCAAGTGATGTAATTCCGTCAGCAATATTATACGTCTCGCCGCCAGGCAGCACCTCGCTGATTTTGACTGTAAAGGCCGTATCCTCCGCAGTCGAGCTGACCGTAAGACCAGCTTCAATCGAACCGGCGATCTGAAGGTCATTCCCGATTTCCCCGGATAAGAAACTTAGCACATCCTGTCGGTAACCCGGTTCCGGCTGCAGAACACAGGCCGTACGCGGATCTGTGGACGCATTCCCGAATACTGACAATAAGCCGCTGCCGCCTGCCGTTATGACCGGGTCGAGCGGATCATAGATATAGGAGGCGCTGGATTGTTGTTCGTCTGCCTGTGTGCTTAACCTGCTGCTGCCATGAAGGTTATAGGTCTGCCATTGCTGTTCCGGCGGCCAGGAAGCCCACTCCTGCCAGCGGTCTTCTCCGATGACATAGGTTTTGACAATGCCGAGTGTATTCTCGCAGGGCATTTGCTTCAGCATATAATCGAACCACGCCAGAATCTCTCTTGTGCCTCCATTGCCGCCCTGCATCGTTCCGCCGGGGAAGCTGCGGTCGCCATGCGGGGTAAGGGAATGCACCCAGGGCCCGACAATGAAGCGGCTGCGCTCCCGGATTTCGGGGCGAAGCTTCTCATAAGCGGCAAACATGCTGTCGATGGCAATATCAAACCAGCCGCCGACCATGCATACCGGTATATTCACTCGTTCCGGCATACTGCTGAGCCGCTCCCAAAGCCCTTCCTGCCATAGCGGATCGCCAGCCCCCGGACTTTGCAAAAAGATGCGGTACCAATCCAGCTTTTTGCCAAGCAAGCTTTCATCCATGCTGATCGGCGGGCGGAAGCTGCGTGCTTTCTCCTCGACATCCTTCGGATTGCGTCCTCCTAAATCTGTTGATGAATTGGTGACCACCCACCCGGTGTAGATATCCGGCCGGAACATGCCGTCCATATACATAAAACGGTACTGCTCGGTGCCAAGTACAGACAAATATAAGGTCTTGACCTGGGGCGGCAGGCTGTCGGCCATTACCCACTGGTTAAAGGTCAAATAAGACCCGCCGAGCAGGCCAATATTCCCGTCACACCATGGGCTTGCGATAATCCAGTCCAGCGTATCCAGCCCGTCCTGCCTTTCATGGATGAAAGGTACCCATACTCCCTCTGAAGCTCCGCGTCCTCTGCATTCCTGAATGACGACCGCATATCCGTATTCGGCAAACAGAACAACCTCCGGGTCAGGATTGAACCCCTCATCCACATAAGGATTCCGTACCAGTATGACAGGCCAGGGGCCATCGCCCTCCGGCAGCCATAAGTGTGTCATCAGGTGCATGCCATCCTTCATCCGAACCCGGATATCCTGGCGTTCTCCTTTCACTGATCGTACATCTGGAAGTTCGTTTACAAACGTATCCGACATGCTTAGTGCCTCCCGTATCCTAATTATGAAAACTATATTTAACACAATAGCATAGAAAAAACATACCAAACTAATTTTTATTATATCAAACAAAAAAGGTGTTGCAATTTGTATCATACAAATGAATAATGTAAATATACCAAATAAATCAATCATCTACTCCATACCAAACTATATTTCAGGAGGCGCAAAATGCTGAATACCAAACAAATTGATCGCATGCTTTCCAAGCTGCAGCGCTTTGAGACGACATTGGAACCGCTGATGTTCCAGAAGATCGGCGAGGTCACCATGGGCAAGTTCCATACGGACCAGCAATTTCATACTATCCCGGAGGACAGCAAGTTCGAGCCTTGCGAGTCTGGTGACAGATACAAGGGAGAAGGCACGTACTGCTGGTTCAAGGGCAGCTATAACGTACCGCCGCAATATGATGGCAAATCCCTTTACATCATGCCGCATATCGGGGGCTACGAGGCAATGCTGTGGGTGAATGGCAAGCCATTCGGAACGTTTTGCAGCAAGATTGTTGTTACCGGACACGGCAATCACTATTGTGACCTGCTTAAGCAGGATACTGCAGCAGGCGAGCAGATCGAGATTGCGCTGGAATATTATGCCGGTCATTATGTAAAGGGCTGTATGCCGTTCGAAGAACTTGGCATGCGCAGCTTCGATTATGAATACAGCGGTGTGGACATTTGCCTGATGAATGAAGAAGTATCTGATTTTCTGTTTGATCTGAAAACACTGAACCAGATGGTTTCATCATTGGATGCTAACAGCTTCCGCCGCGCCAACATTGTGAATGCGCTTGCAGAAGTCCATAAGCTATTATATTACTCCTTCGAGGCTGTAGACTCAGAGCCGTTCTATGCCGCGCTGCGAGAGGCTTCTCCCGTATTGAAAGAAGTGCTGAAGCCTGTCAATTCCGCCTCGGCACCATTTGCCGGATTGATCGGACATTCCCACATGGATACCGTCTGGCTGTGGCATCGCGATGAGACAATCAAAAAATGCGCGCGTACGTATTCGAACCAGATGAGTCTGATGCAGCGTTATCCCGAGTACAAATTCGTTCAGAGCTCCTCTTATCATACCGAAATGATCCGCAAGCATTACCCGGATCTGTTCGAGGACATTCGCCAGAAGGTTGCGGAAGGCCGATATGAGCCGAACGGTGGGGTATGGGTGGAGTGCGATTGCAACTTGACGGGCGGCGAATCGATTATCCGCCAATTTTTATGGGGGCAGCGATATACAAGAGAGCACTTCAACTATACGTCCAACGCCTTCTGGCTTCCGGATACATTCGGCTACAGCGCAGCCATTCCGCAAATTATGAAAGGCTGCGGCGTTGATTACTTCCTGACGACAAAGCTCAGTTGGAATGATACAACCCGCTTCCCTTATGAAACCTTCTACTGGAAGGGCATTGACGGTACGGAGGTGCTGACCCACTTCAACCGGACGCATATCTGGCCGGATGCAGAAAGCCTGATCGATTTTGTTGTCGACGGAAAGAAGCACAGTGACCCGATTCGTGAGAAAACGGTCAATAATATGCGATTGCTTTCTTACGGCTTTGGCGACGGCGGCGGCGGACCGCAATTTGAAATGATTGAAATGACACGACGGGTCCAAGATCTTGAAGGTGTTCCTCGTTCCGCTCACGTTACTGTCAGCGAGTTTATGCAGGAGCTGGAGCGGACGATCGTTAATCCTTCTACACATACAGGAGAGCTGTACTTGCAGTTGCACCGCGGGACGCTTACGAACCAGCATAATATCAAGCGGAACAATCGCAAGGCCGAGTATCTCCTGCGTGATCTGGAATATGTGACTGTACAGGAAGCGGTAAAAGCCGGGCGCATCGTTTCGGATGAGGGTATCCGTCCACTGATGGAAATATTGCTGGTTAACCAATTCCATGACACCTTGCCGGGAACAAGCATTCCAAGGGCTCACGATCAGACACATGAAGAGATGGCCGAACTGTTCGAGAGAGGCAACCAGCTTCTGCATGAACGGGTATCTGTACAGCCTGCCCAGAAGACCGTTTCTGTTATCAATACACTGTCGTTTGACCGCAAGGATGTTGTCTATTTGGATGCAGACGGGGACCGGAAGGTCGAGGGTGCCTATGCACAGCAGTTGTTTGAGGATCTGCACGGCAACCGGAAGCTGGCAATCGCGGGGCTTGCCATTCCGGCATTCGGATCGGTATCCTTGAAGCTGGCAGACGGCGCACCGGAAGGAACCTCTCCATTCATCTATAATGAAGATGCGCTGGAGACTCCGTTTGCTTCCATCAAATTTGATTCTCTGGGCTATATGTCTTCTTTTATTGATAAGCGCAACGGCCGGGAGCTGCGTGGCAGCGGCCTGCCGCTCAATACATTCCTGATGGCAGAGGATGTGCCGAGCGCCTGGGACAGCTGGGATATTGATGCGGACATTGAGCTTAAACTGGCGCCTGCGGGCGAACTGCTCAGCCGTCAGGTAGCGGGTAATGGTGCGGCCGAGTTTCGTCTGCGCAGCGAGTACCGGGTATCTCCGCTGTCTACAGTGAAGCAGGATATGATCTTCTATGCTGACAGTCCTGAAGTACGGTTCGAGACGCTGATGGACTGGCAGGATGACCACCGTCTGCTCAAAACAGCCTTCAGCACGTCGATCCACACCGGCTTTGTGCGCCAGGAGGTGCAGTTCGGATACTTGTGCCGTCCGACGACACGCAACACAGACGAAGAGAAGGCAATGTTCGAGGTGCTGAACCATAAGTACAGCGATCTGTCGGAGAACCGCTATGGCGTAGCATTGCTGAACGATTGCAAATACGGCATTTCCGTAGAAGGCGGAGAGATGCGCCTGACGCTCCATAAGGGCGGGGTACGTCCGGATTATCGTGGAGACAAGGGGCTGCATGAGTGCACATATTCCTTTTATCCGCATGATGAAGGCTTCGGCGCGGCTTCCGTTATTCACCCTGCGTACGAGCTGAACTGCCAGCCGCTGATTGTAGAGGGAGACTATGAGGTCAATCCGCTTGCTCTTGTAGACGCGGACAATATTATTATTGAGACCATCAAGCCTTGTGAAGATGCGGAGCGTGCGTTCATTGTCAGGCTGTACGAAGCAGAGGGAACATACACGCGCACGAAGCTGCGTTTGGGCAACGGAACACAGGCGGGCCACATCACCAATATGCTGGAGGAGCCGCTGGAGGAGCTTGGGGGGCAAGATGAAGCTGAGCTTGCCTTCCGTCCCTTCGAAATCAAGACGATTAAAGTCACTTACTAAAGATTTGGCTAATAGCCGTGAATTCCCTTGTTACCTAAGGGGTTCACGGCTATTGTCGTCTTGGTCCTGCGTATTCGGCACCCTGAATTTCACATAAATCCCTTCTATTTAACAAACAATGATAAGGATAAGCGTACAGAATCAGAATGGAAGGGAGTATGATTGGATTGAACCAACGTACAGGGAGAAAGCTCTCCGTTATCGTTATGCTTATAACGGTACTGCTGGCGGGAACTGCCGCGGACAAGCCTGACAAGAAAGTAGCCATAGTTATCGATGATTTCGGCAATGGAATGAAAGGCACGGAGGAAATGATGAAGCTGTCCATTCCGTTTACTGCTGCGGTAATGCCTTTTATGCCGACAACCAAGCAAGATGCAGAGGCTGCGTTCAAGCGGGGGCTGGATGTCATTGTTCATATGCCCATGGAGCCTAACCGGGGGAAAAAGGAATGGCTGGGGCCAGGCGCGATTACGACAGACCTGAGTGATGCGGAAATTCGCAAGCGGACGGAAGCCGCGATTGATGATGTTCCGCACGCCTCGGGAATGAATAACCATATGGGCTCAAAGGTCACCGCAGACGAACGGATTATGCGCATTGTACTGACCGTAATCAAGGAGCGGGGACTCTTTTTCCTGGATAGCCGCACGACACACAAATCAGTGATTCCTGATGTTGCTGCCGAACTGGATGTTCCACTGATAACCAACCATATCTTTTTTGATGATGTGTATACGACAAGCCACATCTCCGGGCAGATGGCAAAACTGAAGAAAAAGCTGGCCGATCTTACCGCAGTCGTAGCGATTGGGCATGTCGGCCCTCCAGGGCTAAAAACATCTGCCGTAATCCGTGATTCCATCGGGGAAATTTCCAGGCAGGCACAATTCGTAAGGGTCAGCGAACTGCTTCCGTCATCCGCCCACGAGAATCAAATACTTCCGTAAGCCTGTTGCGATCGCTCGTGCTACTTCTGTTTGTCCTTTTGTGCTGGTGAGCATTGCCCTATCCTGCGGATTGCTGATAAAGCCCATTTCGATGATGACGGCCGGAATTTCAACCCGCCGCAGCAAATAAAACGGCTTCCCGGGCTGGGGGAGTCTGTCTGAATGCTGCTGGTCATTCAGTGCTTCCTGAATCAGGGAAGCCAGCAATGCGCTGCCGCCATCCTCCTGGTGCAGCACGAGCGGCCCTTGCTTGCTGCTGCTTCGCGCCCAGTTTACATGCAGACTCACCATCACTTGCAAATTGATTTCTCGTGATAACTGAAGACGCTGCGACAAATCCCGCAAATGTCTGGAGCGGACGCCATGCCAGCGATTGTCATCACTTAGGGCATAATCCCCGGTACGGTTCATTGCAGTCAGGATTCCCTGTGAATTCAATTGCAAATATAGCTGCTTTGCAACAGCCAGGTTAATGTCTTTTTCCAGCACTTCCTTATAACTCGTACCGCCGTCAATCCCGCCATGACCTACATCAATCAACACTTGTGCTACCGGAAGCTGTTGCTGACCGAAATGAGGGGTATGGCTGGATTGTGCTGCGGCATGGTGGCTTACTCCAGACATAAACAAGCTGACAACAAGCAAAAACATTCTTGCAAAACGGCCAGTTTTTGAATGTATTTGTGCCATACGGATTAATCTCCCCTATATATCGCATTTTCTTAGCTTATCGTGCTCAAACTTGCCGAACTCATGCATTATGTTTCCGGCTCAAAAGGTACTTTTTGCTGCCAGCCGGTCCTACCGCATGGACAGGGCATGATTTGGCGATACTAAAGACAAGGAACGAGGCTGAATATTCGGCAAACGACGAGGAGGGGTTGGCAGATGGCTAATGGAACGGAGTGGGTCAAATTTATGACTGAGCGGGTTGTCGATTATATTGAAACCCCAAGGGAGCAAAGGAAACAAACCCGGCTGGAGGCGAAAGCGGCGAGAGAGCCGTGGCTCATAAGATGGTTCGGACTTGCTCCGCTCGGGCTGAAAGTATGGTGGCATGGTCGGAAGAACAAAACGTTGGAATAAAGCTATTCAGACCAAAAAGCATAGCAATCCGTGCTTCATCAATTACGCAAGCAAATATTAAACCCCTGCCATCCCTGGCAGGGGCAATCTGTGATGCTAACCTATAGCTTGTAAAAGTTTCCGTATTTAATAAGGGAAGTATAAGGGATATAGCGAAGTCCATTCTGTTCCACACCGATGTAAAGCAGATCCTTATCCCACTGATGATAGCTGCTGACTGCCCAGACATATCGCATGGCCGAGTCCCATGGCTCTGAAGTAAATACAAGCCTTTCACGATGGTCCAAACGCTTGATCAGCAGTTGCTGCGAATGCTCCAGCGGAGATTTGGTCAGCCAAGGAAAACTTTCATAGGCATCGAATTCCGGCACATACTGGCTTTGTGAAATGGCAAAGGCGGCCTGGCTGATATTGGAGGCAAATACTTCTTCAGAATCCGTTTCGACGTACGGGAGCTGATCTGTATAGGGGAGCTGCTCCGCCGTTTTGCCGTCCATGTAGCAGGTTGTGCCGCTTGCGGCAATCTGAACCTTCCACACGGCATGAAGCGGGCTTAAATAGACAGTTTCTGCTGTGAAATTGGCATTTTCGGTTCGGCTGTCTTGCTGCTCATGAGACCGAATAGAAGGAATGATTTCAAGCTGCACCAGTGAATGGTACAGCGTCTTATAGGAATACAACGGTTCATCTCCGAGTCCGTATTCTCCCAGCTGGAAACCGCCCTCCGGCCGTGCATTGACGACCATGTAGCCAACAATTTTGCCGTTAAGGTTGAAGTTCACCAGCCAGCCATGCGTTCCCGGGCCAAGAGCGGAGATTTCTGCTTCTGCGGATTTCCAGTTCTGAAAAGGCTCCTGCTTAGCAATTTCATGCTGCCAAACTGTTACTTGTGTTTCCAGCTCTGCCGTGACAGAGGGGGGATTGGATGCTGCTTTGGTATGGCTGCCTTGGACAACAGTGATGCTGGTAAACAGCAGTACAGCAGCCGCCAGATAAGAAACCCATTTTTTTTTCATATTTCCAAGTCTCCTTCGACAATATATCAGCCTCCAGCAAAATCTGCTTAGGGAGGCCTTATATGTGTGGTATGCGAATTTGCTGCACGGCCGACACGTGGGTGGCAGGCAGTGCGGACATACGCTTGTCCAATCCAGGCATTCCTTATGGAACTGGAATACAAGACTACAGTCATTGTAACGGACCAGACCTGTGAAGGGTGTTGGAACGTGTCGCGGCTAATATCCGCGGCACGTTCTATTTTTGGCGTCAGGATGCGAACTCCGTCTTATTGCGGCTAGCCGATACCGGCCAGATGGAAGATTCCGCAGTTTATGGCGGATGCCGTCACGCGGGGCCGGAACTGCCAGTCAATTTCTCCCTTGCGGCTGTCATATTGGGATTGAATCGCTTCCTTCTGCTCCTCTGCTGCAGAAGACAGCAGCTTGTCGTAATAGTGACGCACAATTCCCTGTTCTTCCTCAAGCCGCTTTTGGGCTTCCTCAGCCCACTCGTAGCTCTGTGCCTTCAGCTTGCGTTCAAGTGCAGCCTCTACTGTCTGAACCGCCTTTTTCAAACTAATTCCCGCAGGTGCGATATGTACATTCGCCGGAAGACGGGGGGTCATTTTTAGTGAATTCAGCTGTTGATGGAACTGTTCTACACAGTTGCCGGTAGCCATGGACACGCCGAAGGAGTATAGCTCCTCACGCTTTCTGTCACATTGAAACTCCACCTTGACATTGATGCCCAGCCAGGGCGTATAAGGCGTTGAGTCGAACGGATTGCGCGAGCGGGAATCCGGCTCCTGGAATAAGTACACATAGCTGCCCTGGTCTTGAGCGGCTGCGAACAACTGCTTGAGACGTTTGGAGCCGAAGTGGACATCGTCACGGGGAATCCGGTTCATGGCCAGCACCTGTGTAGGCACAATGCCATACGAGCGGGCGAGCGCCTGGTTCACCTGATTGTTCATCTGGCCAGCAGTTTGGGCAGTTGCAGCAGGTGCTGTTGTTGTCGTTTGGGATGGTTCGCTGCCCGGGTCCTGATTTGCCTGTGCGTCATATTTTTCTTTATCCGTGACGAATAAAAAAGACATCGTCTCCGGCTCTGCGCCTGTCCGGTCGACAAAGCTCCAATAATACGGCCGGTTTGTCAAAATGCGGTCCGCTTCGGGAGACAGCTTGACAGTAAAGTGGGCAGGGGATTTCTCAATCACATGGCAGTTTGTCGCCTCCAAATACTGCTGAAGATAACGATGTACCTGCTTTTGGTTCATGGCCTTACCTCCACTTCATGGCTGACGCGGTTAAGGAAGGCGCCGATCTCCGCCTGGGATTTTTGTTTGGATGAAGGCGATTTTGCCTTGGGATTGCGCAGCTGTCCGATTGTATTGCCAAGCTCGTCGATGCGGTTTTTCAGCTCTGAATCCCCTGAGGCTTCCAGCATCATTTTGGCAATCTGCTTCTCCAGAGGCGCCTCTTTCTCCTCAAAGCGCTCCAGAATATGATCCAGCTCGCCGATTACGAGCTCGAACAAATTAATTTTCTCGTGCAGCAGATTGACGATATATTCCTCGATTGTGCCCATTGTGCACAGATTATAGATTTTGACATCCTCAGTTTGTCCAAGCCGATGTACACGTCCGATCCGCTGCTCAACCCGCATCGGGTTCCATGGCAGGTCAAAGTTGATCATATGGTGGCAAAACTGCAGGTTAATTCCTTCACCGCCTGCTTCTGTGGCAATTAGAACCTGTGCGCGCCCGCGGAAAAGATCCATCATCCAATCCTTTTTGCCGCGGTTCATTCCGCCCCGGTAAGGAACGGCAACCAGATCATGGCTGCGGAAAAATTGCAGCAAATATTCCTGGGTTGCCCGGTATTCGGTGAACAGGATGACTTTCTCATTCATCTGCCGGATCAGTTCCAGTGCCTTTTCTGCCTTGGTATTTGATGTAATCTGCTTAATCGTATCGACAAGCTCCCATATTTTCGGCCGCAGAGGGGAGTCCTCAGCAGTTTTTTTGAACAGGTTGACCAGTGTCAGAAATACTGCATCCCGGCTGCTGCATACCTCGCGCTGAAGCGTCACCAGCGACAGCATGCTGGTCAAGTCTCCGCCACTGCGGTCATACTGCTCCTTTACGAAGCCGGTTACACCGTTATAGAGAGCCATTTCCTCGGGGGACAGCGCGATCGGGATATTTTTGACAATCCGCTTTGTGAAATGGATTCCGCCATCGCCACGGCGGTTGCGGATCATGACAGTAGAGAGCGCCTCATGAAGCTGCTCCTCGTTTTTAGGCATCCGTTTGTCGACGACAAAATTGGCCGCAAACTCGCTTTGACCGCCAAGCTGTCCTGGTTTAAGCAGATTTATGAGATTGTACAGTTCGTCCAGATTGTTCTGGACCGGAGTCGCCGTAAGCAGCAGACAATATTTTTTTCGCAGCTGCGTTACAAACTGATAGTTGGTCGTTTTTTTATTTTTGAGCTTATGTGCTTCATCAATAATCAGCAAATCGAAATCGCTGTTGAGCAGCAGATCGCGGTGGGGATCGCGTTTGGCGGTATCAATGGAAGCCACAACCACATCATAATGCCACATATGCGCTTTTTTTTGCGCTACGGCAGCAATGCCAAACTTTTGATTCAGTTCACGAACCCACTGCAGCACGAGAGAGGCCGGTACAAGAATCAGAGCTTTGCGCACAAGCCCGCGCACCATATATTCTTTCAACACAAGGCCCGCCTCAATTGTTTTCCCGAGCCCTACCTCATCTGCGAGAATGGCGCGTCCGCCCATTTCATGAACGACCTTGCCCGCTGTAGACAATTGATGGGGCATAGGCTCCAATTCAGGAAGCGTACGCAGGCATTGCATTTCATCAAAACTGCCGATTGCCTCGGCCTCTTGAGCCTCCACAGCGAGCTTATACAGTGTCCAGTCATCCCACGGGCCGTTTTTGGACAAGCGGGCCTGCAGCTCATCCTGCCATGAGCGGTCAAATTGGAACTCTACAAGCGGATGAAGTTTTGTTCCGGATGAAGCTGAAGATGATGACCCGGAAGCTGTGCCTGTTGCCGGGTTTGGGGTACTGTTCATATTGTCAGCCATACATGGCTCCTTTCCAGTACAAGGAATCAGATAGACTTAGTATGGCCTTAAAGGGCTGTAATCATAAGGGGAGTGAAAAAATAGGATCAAATAATCAAACGCCGGAAACAGAACACCAGAAAAACGTTTAGTGGCGCACGAGGTTGGACAGCCGACGTGTGACCGGCACCGCGCGCCGGGAAGAAGGGGAGGGGCAATAATGAAGGAAATAAAAAAAAGCGCGCCTCAGGGGCGCGCGTTGTGACAATCATTTAAATATGGGTAATAGAAAAAAGGCAAATAAAAAAACCTGCCTGATCAGGTTCATTGTTCAATAATTGCGATATAATGGTCGGGACGACACGATTTGAACATGCGACCCCCTGGTCCCAAACCAGGTGCTCTACCAAGCTGAGCTACGTCCCGAAAATGGTGCCGTCGAGAGGACTTGAACCCCCAACCTACTGATTACAAGTCAGTTGCTCTACCAGTTGAGCTACAACGGCGTACCATGATTGTGCTTCAGAGGAAATTGTTTCTCCCGGGCACAAAAAGAATTATGCCATAAAAATTATACTTGCGCAATAGTTTTTTGAAAAAAAATTTTTATGGCCGGATTGCTGTCCGCCATAAGGCAAAAACAGACATCCGGCCATGCATGAAAAGAGGAAATTAGAGAAGTTGCTTGATGTCACTCT
The DNA here is from genome assembly GCF_000422505.1 of Paenibacillus pinihumi DSM 23905 = JCM 16419. Lineage (GTDB taxonomy): Bacteria > Bacillota > Bacilli > Paenibacillales > Paenibacillaceae > Paenibacillus_D > Paenibacillus_D pinihumi. The sequence continues at coordinate 37,272 of NZ_AULX01000024.1, forward strand.
CCAGAGAGGCTGGCTCTGTTCTTGCTCCAAATCGTTTGGCCACATGTCCTTCACGGTCCACAAGGAATTTGGCAAAGTTCCATTCAATATCCCCATCCTGATAAGGGGCAGGCGTATGCTCCAGCAGATATGCATATAACGGATGAATATTTTCGCCCTTCACATCAACTTTTGCAAACAACGGGAACGTAACCTTGTAATTCAGCTCGCAGAATTGCTTGATTTCTTCCTCGGTACCAGGCTCTTGCCCGGCAAACTGGTTGCAAGGAAAACCCAGGACAACAAGTCCCTGATCGCCATAGGCTTCATACAACTGTTGAAGACCGGCGTAGTGTGGGGTCAAGCCGCAGGCGCTTGCCGTGTTAACGATGAGCAGAACTTTTCCTTCGTAAGCCTCCAGGTTCGTCTCGGTGCCATCAATTGTGCGTACATGAATGTTGTAAATAGACATCGTCTTTTTCCTCCAGTATCATGAATTTAAGCTAAAAACCTCCAGCCTAAATAAAGCTGGAGGTGTATTGATTTCATGACAGACTGCTGCTACAATAGAAAAGGTCGCTAAAATAGAAAATAGTGACACAATTATCATTTCTTACTTTTTATTATAAGTGCTATTTCATCTCCTGTCAATACGTGCAGCATGTTTCTGAGATGGTTTTTATTATAAGGATAAAAAAAAGGAGAGCGATCACCGATGAGTATTTCTGAAGAAAAATGGCAGCAGGAACAGGAACGGGTCAGCTCTGTTATTGAGAAAATCCGCAAGGAAACGGCGATGCTGGAAGAACGAACAAGCGGGGTGCGTTCAGATGTTGTGGATATCCGTAAGCGCTTTTGGGATGAGGTCACAATTAACTTAAGCAATTCAGAGGATCTGATTGAAACCTACTTCAGCATGAAGCAGCAGGCAGATATCATGAATGAGAGGGAGCGCAGTCACCGTCATGCCAATGCAACGCTGAACAAGTATAAGCGGCTTATCCAGACCCCTTACTTTGGACGAATTGATTTTCGCGAGGAGGGGGAGCAAAAGGCCGAATGTATCTATCTTGGCATTGCTTCTTTCATTGAAGAAGACGGGGAGGATTTTCTGATATACGACTGGCGGGCTCCAATTTCCAGTCTTTATTACGATTTCGGTCCTGGCGCTGCGCAATATGAGACGCCCTCCGGCCAGATTAGCGGAGAGATGGAGCTCAAGCGGCAATTTGTCATAAGGGACGGCGAGATTCGCTTCCTGTTTGATACCGGAATCACAATCGGTGACGAGCTGCTGCAGCAGGCGCTGAGCCGGACGGCAGATGCCCAGATGCGGAGCATTGTCGCCACCATACAGCGGGAACAGAACCAGGTAATTCGCAATGAGAAGGCAAGAATGCTGGTTGTCCAGGGGGCTGCCGGCAGCGGCAAAACATCGGCTGCATTGCAGCGTGTCGCTTATTTGCTCTACAAGCACCGGGATACGCTTAAGGCTGACCAAATGGTGCTGTTTTCGCCAAATCCGCTGTTTAACAGCTATGTTTCCACCGTCCTTCCTGAGCTCGGTGAGGAGAACATGGTGCAGACGACATTCCAGGAATATCTGGAGAGCCGGCTTGGCAGCCAGTTTTCGGTGGAGGACCCGTTTGACCAGATCGAATATGTGCTGACGCAGGAGCGGGCTCCGGGATATGAAGTCCGGTTGCAGGGCATTCGCTATAAATCCTCCGCAGCTTTTCTTCATCTGCTTCAGCGTTATGCCGGGCAGCTTGGCTCAGAAGGCATGAGGTTCAAGCCGATCCGGTTTAGAGAATCCATCGTGATTTCTGCGGAGCGGCTGACAGAGCAATTTTATGCTCTGGACCGCGGCATCCGTTTGCCAAACCGGATTGAACTGCTGAAGGAATGGATGCTGCAGGAAGTCCGCTCATTTGAGAAGCTGCAGCTTAAGGAGCAATGGGTAGAGGAAGAGATGGAGCTGTTGACCGAAGAGGACTATCAGCGTGCCTATCAGCGTCTGCGAAAAACAAACCGCAATACCGATGAAACCTTCAATGATCTGGATCAGGAGAAAATGATTTTGGCCCGCAGCATTGTGCAGCAGCGGCTGGCTTCAGCCCGCAAGTGGATTAAATCGCTGAGGTTTGTTGATGTGAAGGCGATGTACAGCCAGTTGTTCCTTCAGAATGGATTGGCCGCCTCGTTAATGTTGTCCGGAGAAGAGCTTCCAGAGGCTTGGGGTGAAATCTCGGCACAAACAGCGGAAATGCTGAAGGAGGGCAGCCTGTCCTATGAGGATGCCACGCCGTTCTTGTACTTAACCGAGCTGCTCAACGGGTTCCGCATGAACACGCATGTGCGTCACGTCGTAATTGATGAAGCCCAGGATTACTCGGCATTCCAGCTTGAATTTATGAAGCATCTGTTCCCGCGGAGCAGAATGACGGCGCTTGGCGATTTCAACCAGTCCATTTATGCCCATACCTCTGTTCTCGGCAATTTGCAGCCGGCGGCCGACTTGTTTGGGGAGGAACAGACCGAGGTGGTTCGTCTGGCCCGCAGCTACCGTTCAACGAAGGAGATTGTTGAATTTACAAAAGGCATGGTGGACGGCAAGGAGATCGTTGCTTTCGACAGAAGCGGAGAACTGCCGCGTGTTGCGGTTGTGAATAAAAAAGAATTGCATGACAGACTGTATCAGGAAATCCGGCAGCTTCAGAGCGAGGGCTATGAATCGATCGGTCTGATCTGCAAGACCGCTGCGGAAAGTCTTGTGGCTTACGAGGATCTCAAGGAACGGCTGTCACTGCAATTAATTAAAAAAGGTACGGCTTCATTTGCCAAAGGCGCCCAGGTAATTCCTGCTTATCTGGCCAAGGGGGTTGAGTTTGACGCCGTTATTTTGTATGACGGTTCGGAGGGCAGCTACGCCAGGGAGAGCGAACGGAAGCTGTTTTATACGGCCTGTACCCGGGCGATGCATGCGCTGCGGATTTTCACGACAGGGGTGCCAAGTCCGTTTATTACCTCCCAGCCTGCAGAGCGCTATATGATTGAGAGTTGATTCGCGAGTCCGGTTGAGCTTGTCCTTCTCCATGGTTTAAAATAGACAGATAGAGCAAAGGAGAGGGTAACGGATGAATTGGAAGCATTTCACGGCCGGTCTTATGATCTCGGCTGTGCTTTTGTCCGGATGTACCGCAGGTGCACCGGCAAACAACAATATAAAGAATACCAATCATGACCAGCAGACAGACGGACAGGGGGGGAACTCCAGTCAACAACCGCCTGAGTCTGGCGGCACTGGAGGAAAGTTCCCGCCTTCCGCTTCGGAGGGAACAATCGATGGCATTGACTTCAGCATTGGCGATTTGACCGGAGATGTCATCCGGGATTGGGGAGAGCCCGAGAACATGGACTACTGGGAAGGCGGGCTGTATTTCTCTTATCCCCATATTGTACTGTTCACAGATGCGCGCAAGGACAGCAGCGACCAGCTTATTGACGGGACGATTCAACAGATGGGCTTCCGGGAAGGGACGGAGCTGTTCGGAGCCAAGGTAGGGCAGACCTTCGAGGAAATTGCAGCAGTGCTCGGGGACGGCTATACCATCCATTCTCCAGAGGATAACAGCCACAATGAGTTCTATGCAGATACGTGGTCGATAGAGTATGAAATCGGCAGCTACTTGCTGGTGTTTAGCGGGGAAGAGGAGAAGGGGGCCACAGATGCGGCCTACTATATGCGCAAATGATCATTCTCATTGCGTATTTGCTGGTGCTGAACATCACGGCACTGCTGCTGATGCACACAGATAAACAGCTCGCCCGGCGCCGCGCAAGACGCATACCGGAAAGACGGCTGTTTGGTACAGCCGCTCTTGGAGGTGCTGCAGGAATCTGGCTGGGTATGCAGTTGTGGAGGCATAAGACCAAGCATTCTTCCTTTGTCATTGGCATTCCGCTGCTTCTAATTGTGAATGCCGCCGCTGTATGGGCAGTTGTACGGCTTTTGAATGACGGATGGTGAATGTTGTTTCTCACTTTGGGTTCCGTCCTGGTCCAATCGATCAGCTTCACTCGCGTTCTGTCCGGCCTGGAGTGTCTGCAATACCCGCCTGAATTTCCGGTTTGGACTGGGATGCGCCGGATGTGTAGCTGCGCCTGAACTCGGCCGGCGATATGCCGTGCTTCCTGCGGAAAATACGGAAAAAGTAGGAGTAGCTGCCGAAGCCGCAGGTCTCGGCGATTTGCTCCAGCGTCATGGAGCTGTATTTCATCCGCTCTTCTGCCACGGACAGCCTTATCTCCAGCGCGTATTCGATAATTGTCTTGCCCACATGCTCCTTGAACAGGTGGGAGGCTCGCGATACACTGAGCTGGACATGCTCCGCCAGATCTTCGATGCGCATGGAGGAGGTGGCGTGTTCCTCAATATAGGCCTTCATACGTGAAGCGATGAAAGGACGACCCTGCTGCGAGGATTGTTCATCAATCTTCCGGTCGATGCTCAGGCATAGGCTGCGCAGCATGTAATCGGTCAGCTCCGGACGTTCTCCGCCAACTCCCCGTCTCTCCAAAATGAGGTTCCGCCATAGCGACAAGAGCCTGTCCTCGGGATCGATCCGAATAAGCTGGGGGCGCTTGCGCCTCCGCCACCAGTCGTCAATCCAGCTGCCGTGGCAGGCCAGATAATAATCGCTGCTGGATATGATGCGTCCCCGCTGGGGATGATCGAAGGGCAGGATCGATAATTGATACGGGTCTTCCGGGGCGTACAGCAGCAGGTCGCCCCCGGTAATCTCGCGCATTTCCCCATTGACAAGCGCGGTAGCGCGTCCCTCGGTTTGCAGCCGGAACAGGTAGCCCGGCCGGTTTGACTCATAGATGTTGGAGAAGGGTTGTGTATGATGTGAAAAACCGCACATCAGCAATCCGGCTTCCATGCTTGTCACCCGCTCCTTTCTGTAAGGTTACCATTTTGACAGCAGAATTGTTCATGTAATAACGATATACTGCATTGCGGTATGGACGCAAGTTTTTTTATAATGAAATAGAAATGAAGATTCCCCGGGCGGATTCGCCGCAGCCGGGAATTATTCCGCAGCATGCACACATCAGATAACTTACTACAAACCTTGGGAGGCTATATGCTATGGGAGCTTTAAAAATTGGCTTACAGCTTTATACCGTTCGCGATAACACAGAGAAAGATTTTGAAGGAACATTAAGAGCAGTAGCTGCCATGGGCTACGAAGGTGTAGAGTTCGCCGGGTACGGCGGAATTAGCGCAGAAGAAATGAAAGCGCTGCTAACGGAGCTCAATCTGACTGCAATCGGGAGCCATATCAGCCTGGAGCAGCTTGAGAATAATTTGGAGGGCGAGATTGAATATTTGAAAACAATCGGCGCCCGCTATGGCGTGCTGCCTTATTTGCAGGAAAAAGACCGCGGAAGCGATGAGAAGTGGCTTGCGCTGATTGAGAAGCTGGACCGGTTCGGCGAAGCGTTCCGCCAGAATGGCCTGATCTTCGGTTATCACAATCATGAGTTCGAATTTACTGACAAACTGGATGGCGGTTATGTATTCGACGCGATCTATGAGAAGGTTGCGCCTGAGCGCCTGCAAGTTGAAATGGACATCGGCTGGGTACAATACTCCGGACTTGATCCGCTGGCTTATATCGCCAAGTACAAGGGCAGACTGCCGCTTCTGCATCTTAAGGATTACCGCAAAGGCGAGCCGGGCGAGCAGATCGACACCGTTGAATTGGGACAGGGCGACCTTGACCTGCCGAGCATTATCGCATCTGCCGAGAAGGCGGATGTGGAATGGATCATTGTCGAGCAGGACCGCTGCGCCAATCCTTCACTGGAAGCTGTCAAGACGAGCAAGCAATGGCTGAACGAAAATTATAAGGGCTAAAGGGGAGTTATATATGAGCAAAATTAGAGTCGCAGTAATCGGATGCGGAGCGATCTCGCAAAGACGCCACATCCCGGAGTACAAAGGCAATGAACATGTTGAACTCGTTGCTTTCTGTGATCCGAACCTGGCTCGTGCCGAGCAGTGTGCAGAGCCGTTTGGCGCCAAAGCCTATGCGGATTACAAGGTTATGCTTGAAGAAGTAAAGCCGGATGCGGTTAGTGTTTGCACACCAAACGCAACCCATGCCCAAATCTCCATCGACGCAGCCAAGGCTGGCGCTCATGTGCTTGTAGAGAAGCCGATGGCATCCACTGACGAGGAAGCGGCGCAAATGATTAAAGCGGCAGAGGAGAACGGCGTCTACCTGATGGTTGGGCATAACCAGCGTCTGATGCCTCCACATGTCAAGGCCAAAGAACTGCTGCAATCGGGCAAGCTTGGACGCGTGCTGTCCTTCCGCACTTCTTTTGGCCATCCGGGGCCAGAGGGCTGGAGCGTAGACGGACAATCGAGCTGGTTCTTCCGCAAGGAAGAAGCGATCATGGGAGCAATGGGTGATCTGGGTGTCCATAAGGCTGATCTGATCCGCTGGTTGCTGGATGATGAGGTTGCTGTTGTCGGCGGGTTGATCTCGACGATCGACAAGAAGACGGATGTTGACGACAATGCAGTCTGCATTTTGCAAATGAAGAGCGGAGCAATTGGGTCACTCGTTGCAAGCTGGACATATTACAAAGGCGAGGACAACAGCACTGTGTTGTGGTGCGAGAACGGGGTGCTGAAAATTGGGACGGACCCTGTAGACCAAGTCGTTCTGGAACTGCGCAACGGCTCGGTTGAGCGTCATCAGGTAGGGGCAATTGCTACTAATGAAAGACAGACAACCAGTGGTGTGATCGATGCTTTCGTGAACAGCATCGTGACGAAAACTCCGCCGGCTATTTCCGGTGAGGAAGGCCGCCGCTCTCTGGAAGTCATTCTGGCTGCTTTTGAATCCAAAGCTACAGGGAAAATGATCTCTCTGTAAACCGGGATTCTGATAACTACCGTAAGCCTGCACCGGCGTATTCCCTGAATAGGAATCGCGGTGCAGGCTTTTTGCTGCATTTTTTTGTAGCTCAGCCCTGGGGCTACAGGAAATTCCCCAGAATGCCGGGCGTATATCATTTCAGATTGCATGTACTACCATTTTGAACCCCCGGAGGAGTTTTTGCCATTGTCGCCCCAAGAACTTCCACCTGAGGAATTTTTGTTGTTGCCGCCGCCCCATGAGCTGCCCCCGGAAGAATTGCCCCCATTGCCTGAGCGGTTTCTTCTCTGTTCGGCTGCCATCCGCTCCATTGCGAGTGCGGCCTGGTAGTCGCTTTCCATGCTTTGAATAATCGCTGTGACAGCTGCGATCCGCTCCATGGCTTCCTTATAATTCCCCTCGTTGAATAACTGCTCGCTTGAATTGCGAAGTTCCAGATATCTCTTGTTATAGAGTGACAGATTGATCCGGTTGCTTCCGCGCCGCTTGACCGACTCATATTTGGCATGGGCATCGGCCAAGCCGTTAGCCGCCTGTGCCTTCCAATGAACAGCCTGGTTCACCTCTTCAACAAAGGTTGATGTCTGTTGATTCAACTGCTGAACAGCCTGCTCCACCTCTTCAAGATTCACCTTGCCGGATGCAGTCAGGCGAAGGATCTGCTCGTGCAGGGAATGGATATGTCCGCTGAGTTCCGTCCAGGCAGGACGATAGGGGATATTTTCCTTGCGGATTAGTACTTCACTTTGCTGGAATTGTTCCCGCCAGGAAGCTGCCTGTTTTTTGGCAGTATCTGCTCTCATATCCAGTGAGGACAATCCGGAGCGGCATTGGACCGTCAGTTCATCAGCGTCACGGACTTCTGACAAGAGCTGCTCTAATCTCTCGTGGGCGGCATCGAATTGCTGTTCCGTATCCTCGCATAGACGTGCTGCCATGGAAACCCGCTGAGGAACTTCTTTCACAAATAAAATCATGCGCTGGAACTGCTCTTCGAGCTCCCGCCAATGATTATCCGTATATTTAAGCTTGGCGGCGCTGAACAGCTCAAGAATCTTGCTGATTTCCTGCTCATAGGACAGCTGTTTGGACGCGATATATCCGATCTGTTCTCTAGTCAGACGTTTTAGCTCGCCTTGCCTCACTGTTATAGCCAGCGCTTCCTCCAGTAACGTGCGGCACTTGTCTGCCAGCTGGCCGGTCTGGCGCATCTCACCGTCTTTAAGTTGGATAATCAGTTGTTCGTTAAACTCCTGGGCCTGGTCGATCAGCTTGTCCGGACGAAGCCGGGACATGGCAAGCTGAATTCCATGTTCATGCGTTAATGCATCCAGCCGCTGTCTTAAGGCTGCTGCGTCGGAAGGAAGTTTCCGGTACCCTTCCTCATAGGAGCGGATGCTCCCGACATCCTCCAGCAGTCTGCCGGAGTCATTCTTGGAATCCGTCACTTCTTCGCAGGCGGCGATTGGATCGAATACTCTCAGCTTATCCAGTGCATCCCGCTCTTCCTCCAGTTCATGGAGCGTCTTGTGCAGTGCTGAAAGGGGGTAACCTGTACCTGATACCGCCTGGCTCAAATCGGTACGGCATTGTTGCAGCAGCTCGGTCAGCCTGCCTATCCGCTGTTTAATTGTGCTGTCCGCTTCTTTCAGCCGCCCGATTTCCTGTTGGCAATGATTGATTCGGGCTTCAATTTCATCCAGCCCCTGCTTGAGCTGCTGCTCGGCTGCACGTAACGCCCTTACTTTATGAGCGGCAATCTCCCTGCCGGCTGTGTCTTTGTTTAACTGGTCCAGAAGCACCAATTGCTCGGCCAGAATCCGTTCTGCAGCAGCAGCAAGCTTCTCGCTTTCTCCTTGTAAAAAACCGGTGAACGGCTTAAGCTCGTCAGTCTCGCGGGGGATACGTGCCATCAGTTCCCCGACCCGTTGTACCTGGGCTTCAAGGTTGTTCTTAGCCTTCCTTCCACGTGCGATGGCCTGGATGCCTATTATGAGTGCGATGAATGCCGTGCAGGCTGCTCCTGCAATGGCAATGGTTGTTGCAGAAGGCCCGCCGGAAGCAGTGCCGCCCTTAGCGCCCGGGGATTTCAGCTTGTCCGCGGCCTCAATTGTGGCGAGAGCGCCCCGGGCAAAATCGCCTTCCTGTGCAGCAGGAATAAAATGACGGTTAATAAACTCCGTAATCGGCGGTTCCTGATTCCCGTTGCGGTCATAGTCTGCGGGCAGGGCAGCAAATGCTGCATCAAGAGCTTTATTCCTGTAATTTATTTCAACCGCACGCTCTTCTTTGGCAATGAGCAGCAGCACATCGTTCCCGGTGAGCCGCCAGTCCTTGTAGACCTGTGAAGCGTAATCCTCCGGCAATGCTCCTTCCAGGCTGTCAACGGTGAGAATATAAAAGGCATACGGACCCTTTTCGGCCTGTTGGCTGAGCTTTTGAATCTCATTTGCCGGAAACAGTGCTGCCTGGTCTACAACATGCCCGGACTTCCCGGGGATTGCTGCTGCGGTAAGTTGAGGCAGCGCGAGGACAAGCAGCATTAGCAGGATAACGATTTTTTTCAATGGTGAAGCCTCCTCCGGCAAAGTTGCATAATGAATATTGCAAACTTTTAATAGATACGTTTAACATACCTGCTGCGTTCCCAAAAATCAAATGCCCGGGATATTCGGGAGCATGCAGGAAATAAATAAAAGGTTCGCGAACTTTACGTAATCAAACACATATTTTTTGCCTGCGTGCAATAGACTGCTTCATTCCCTGTTCCGTCAGATAAAAGCATAGAAGACTGGGCTGTTGCTGTAAATCTCTGAGGAGAGCGCCAGAAAGACAAAGAAGCAAGCATTCGGGAGAAATGAGGAGGATGACATGGAGAAAATAGCCGTGCTATCGGATATTCACGGAAATATGCCTGCCCTTGATGCAGTAACGAGGGATCTGGAGCAACGCGGAATCCGCCAGCTGATTTGCCTGGGCGATCTGGTGGGAAAGGGGCCGGATTCGGATACGTCCGTGGACCGCATTCGTGCGCTCTGCCAGACTGTCATCCGCGGAAACTGGGATGATTTTATATCGAACCCCACTGACAATCAAACGCTGGAATGGCATCAACGCAAGCTGGGAGAAGAACGGATGAATTATTTGAAGTCGCTCCCGTTCTCCGTAGAATTTTACATGAGCGGCAGATTAATCCGGCTGTTTCATGCTTCCCCGCGAAGTGTTTACGAACGTATTCAGCCCTGGGATAGTGTGGATGCCAGAATATCGCTATTTGAGGCTTCGGAGCATACGAGCGGCAGCCTGCAGGCGGACGTGGCAGGGTACGGAGATATTCATAATGCCTACATGCAGCATTTTACCGGCAAAACCCTATTTAATGTGGGCAGTGTAGGCAATCCGCTGGAAATTCCGCAGGCTTCCTACGCCATTCTGGAGGGGGAGCGTGATTCCGAAGCTGCCGCCCCGTTCAGCATTCAGCTTGTACGTGTGCCTTACGATAACGAAAGGGCGGTCCAGGATGCCGTAGATGCCGGAATGCCGGATTTGGACAACTACATTCGGGAAATCCGGACAGCGAAGTACCGGGGGCTGAAAGATTGAGTATGGGCGAAAGAACGGGACAAATTTAAACTCCATGTAAATTTGTGTTAATAAAATTAACATTAATTTGATACTGTCATGATAAATGTGGATGTAAAGTTCCACGATTCATAGTATAATTAGGGAAACATCGCTAATAACCTGACGAAATCTCACACAAACCTCACAAATTCGACATCAAGCTTCAAAGCCTGTCCCCTCCACTTCAGACAGGCTTTGAAATTTTTATCACCACACTTTTTAATCCTACATTTACACCTGTTTCACATACTCTGGTCCAGGGGGTGCTGCTTGGATGACAGATGCGCCGTTAGCTGGTTTGTCCAGGACGGATCTATATCTTTTTAATGAAGGAAGTTTGTACCACAGCTATCATACGTTTGGCGCGCATATCATGGAAGCAGGAGGTAAAAAAGGGGTGCGTTTTGCACTCTGGGCACCTCAAGCACGTTCTGTCGGGGTAGCGGGAAGCTTTAACGGATGGAACGGTCAATCTCACCCGATGGAGCCGATTGGCACAACCGGGGTATGGTGGACCTTTATTGAGCATATCGGTGAAGGTGAGCTGTATAAATACGAGATTGAAACCTTGTCGGGAGTCCGCCTGCTCAAGGCAGATCCGTTCGCTTTTCATGCGGAACGCAGGCCGGGAACTTCCTCTGTTACAGCTTCCCTCAAGTGTTACCAGTGGCGTGATGCCGCATGGATGCAGGGCAGGCCGCAGCGCAATATTTACAGTAAACCGCTGCTTATTTACGAGGTTCATCTTGGCTCCTGGAGAATTAAGGGGGAAGAAGACTTCTATTCCTACGATGAGCTGGCAGATCATCTGGCAAGTTATGCGCAGCAAATGGGCTACACCCATATTGAGCTGATGCCGATAACTGAGCACCCGCTTGACGCCTCATGGGGGTATCAGGCGACAGGCTATTTTGCGGCAACAAGCCGTTATGGAGATCCTGCGGGGCTGATGCGGTTTGTGGACCGGTGCCATCAGGCGGGCCTGGGCGTTATTCTGGACTGGGTGCCTGGACACTTTTGCAAGGACGATCACGGACTTCGGGAATTTGACGGTACGCCGCTGTATGAAGGGGCGGATTGGAAGCGCGCCGAGAAGCCGCTGTGGGGGACACTGGCATTCGATTTCGGCAGGGCGGAGGTACAAAGCTTTCTGTTGTCCAGCGCGATCTTCTGGATGGAAATGTTCCATCTTGACGGTCTGCGCGTTGATGCGGTCGCGAGCATGATTGATCTTCACTTTGATAAGCCGGAATCGATGTTCACTTTCAATGAATATGGCGGCAAGGACAATTTGGCGGCATTGCATTTTTTGAAGAAGCTGAATGAGGTCGTATTTCACTATTATCCCGATGCTCTGATGATAGCCGAGGATTCATCCTCATGGCCTGGGGTCAGCGCTCCGACCTATGCGGGGGGATTGGGTTTTAATTTCAAATGGAATATGGGCTGGATGAATGACATGCTGCGCTATATGGCCCTTCATCCGGCAGACAGACGCCATCATCACCACCTGATCACCTTTTCTTTGGTATATGCCTTTAATGAAAATTTTGTACTGCCGCTTTCTCATGATGAGGTTGTCCACGGCAAGCGGTCGCTCCTGAATAAAATGTCAGGCACCTATGAGGAAAAATTTGCCCAACTCCGGCTGTTTTTTGGCTATTGGATGACGCATCCCGGCAAAAAGCTGCTGTTTATGGGCGGCGAATGGGGGCAATTTGACGAATGGAAGGACCGGGAGCAGCTGGACTGGATGCTGCATGACTATGAGCTGCACCGGAGCCTGCATCTGTATTCGCAAGCACTCAACCGGTTTTACGCCAGCGAGCCTTCCTTGTGGGAGCTGGACTGCAAGCCGGAAGGGTTCGAATGGATTGACGTTCATAACGCGGAGCAGTCCGTCATTGCCTTCATCCGGCGTGCAAGGCAAAACGGAGACTTCCTGATCATTTTGTGCAATTTCTCCGCATACCCGATTGATTTGTACCGTTTTGGCGTACCGCAGGGAGGCAGTTACCGGATTGTTTTTCGCAGTGATGAGAGCGGCCTCGGCTTGCAGCAAGGCTGCGGCACCTGCTGTACGGCAGCAGAACCAGGCTGGCATGGCCGTCATTTTAGCGTTACCCTGCAACTTCCCCCGTTTGGTTTTATCATACTGAAGCCTGAGGCGGGGAGCTTACCTCATTAAGGAGTGGTATCCATGGTACGGAAAGAAATGATCGCAATGCTGCTGGCCGGTGGTGAGGGGAAAAGACTGGGCGTGCTGACTAAGGATTTGGCGAAGCCCGCCGTTCATTTTGGCGGTAAATACCGGATTATAGACTTTACATTAAGCAATTGCGCTCATTCAGGCATTGATACCGTGGGGGTGCTGACCCAATACCAGCCGCTTGTACTGAACCAGTATCTGGGCATTGGAAGCCCGTGGGGATTGGACCGGCGGGACGGAGGGATGGCCGTGCTTCCGCCGTACGTCAAGTCCAAAGGCGGTACCTGGTACAAAGGGACAGCGAATGCGATTTATCAAAACATGGGCTTTATCGACCGCTACGACCCGGAATATGTCCTGATTATATCCGGTGACCATATTTATAAAATGGATTACGATCTGATGCTCCAACATCATAAAAAACAGGGAGCGGATGTCACAATTGCCGTGTTTGAGGTGCCTTGGAAAGATGCTAGCCGGTTCGGCATCATGAATGTGGATGACGAGGACAGGATTGTACAGTTTGAGGAAAAACCCCAAACACCAGCCAGTAATCTAGCTTCTATGGGCGTCTATATTTTCTCATGGCATGTGCTTCAGCAATATCTGATCCGTGATGAGGCTTCCAAGTTGTCGAGCAATGATTTCGGCAAGGACATCATACCGGCGATGCTCGCTGACGGCAAGAAGCTGTGTGCATATGCGTTTAACGGGTACTGGAAGGATGTCGGGACAATTGAAAGTCTATGGGAGGCCAATATGGATCTGTTGGAGGAGCATCCGCAGCTTGATTTGTATGACCGTGACTGGCGCATCTATTCCGTCAATCCAAACCGTCCTGCCCATTACGTATCGGGCGACGCCGAAGTTACTGCATCTCTCGTGTCGGAAGGCTGCTTCATAGAAGGTATCGTCGACAGATCGGTCTTGTTCTATGGTGTGGAGGCGGCGCCGGGCACACTCATCAGTGAATCGGTGGTGATGCCGGGAGCAAAGATCGGCAGAGGGGCCCAAATATTCCGGGCGATCGTAGGAGAGGGCGCACATATTGGGGATAATGTAACGATCGGCTCACCGGATGGCAGCGAGATTACAGTCGTCGCCAGCGATGAGTATATATCGTCCAATCAGACGCTGATGGGGGTGGAGTAGATGAAGCGTGATCAAATTCTCGGCGTCATCAATCTGATTCACGAGCCGGATGAGCTAGAGGCGCTTACAGCGGGCAGGTGTCCGGCTACTGTCCCGTTCGGCGCCCGCTATCGGCTTATTGATTTTACATTATCCAGTATGGTGAACTCCGGTATTTCCAAGGTGGCGGTATTTGCCCACACCAAGTACCGTTCCCTGATGGACCATCTCGGATCGGGAAGGCATTGGGACTTGCATCATCGCCAGAACGGCTTGTTTGTGCTACCTCCCATTGCAGATGATATGAGCGACCTGCGGAAGGGAGATTTATATCAATTTTTCCAACACCGGGATTACTTCATGCGCTCCCAGGCTGAATTTGTCGTCATCACCCGCAGCCACATGATTTGCAATATTGATTTTAATCGCGTCGTCAGATCACATATCGCAAGCGGGGCGGACATTACAGCGATTTGCAGCCGGGCCGGGGAAGGGCTCCCGGGAAGGGCACGCAAAGTTAAAATGGATGAGTCCGGCCGGATCATTGCGATGCAGGATCATTACGGCCGATTGAAGAGCGATCTGATCTCGATGGAGATGTACGTGATGAAAAAGGAGCTGCTGCTGGAACTGGTGGAGACCTCGCTTGCTGAAGGCCAGGATCATCTCGTCCGCCATGCCATCATGGGCAGGCTGGATAAGCTGGAAGTGCGGGGATACGTATATGAGGGGTATCTGGGTGTAATTAATACGGTTGCCAGCTATTATGCCAACAGCATGAATTTGCTCGACCCGGCGGTTTGGCGGGAGTTGTTCTTCACACCTGGTCCGATCTACACGAAAGTCAAAGATGAGCCTCCGGCGTCGTATATGGAAGGAGCCAAGAGCATCAATTCGCTGATTGCCAATGGTTGTGTCGTCGAAGGGACCGTCATCAACAGTATTTTGTTCCGGGGTGTGCATGTTAACAAGGGGGCAGTTATCCGCAATAGTATCATTATGCAAAACGGAGAGATCGGCATCGGCAGCGCGGTCGACCATGTCATTCTGGACAAGGAAGTGCATATTGAGGCCGGGCGGGATATTCGCGGTGTCCATGATTCTCCGTTTATCGCAGTCAAGCGAAAGGTGATTTGAGCGGAGATGAACATATTGTTTGTCGTATCAGAAGCCGTCCCTCTGGTTAAAAGCGGCGGGCTGGGGGAGTTCGCAGGCTCCTTGCCCAAGTCGCTGGGTCCCCTGGGAGCGAATGTTCGGGTCATGCTGCCCGGCCATCGTGAAATCGCAGCGGTTCACCGCCGCGCCTTCCAGGAGGTCATGCAGGGCAGGGTGGAGATCGGCGGCGTGCCGCATCCTTGGCGTTTGCTGGAGGCGGATGTAGAAGGCATTCACTATTATTTGATCGAGAATGCGTATTATTTTGGCAGCTCAACGCTTTACGGCTATGGGGATGAGACGGAGCGCTATATCTTTTTCTGTCTGGTTGTACTAGAGGTGCTCCCGGGCCTGCAGTTCGCTCCGGATATTATCCATTGCCATGACTGGCAGACTGCGCTGCTTCCTGTGTTGATGAGAAATTCAAGGCAATCCGGGAGCCGTGAGCGGACTATGCCTTCCATATTGACCATTCATAATATGCACTATCAGGGCAGGGATGAGAAGGGGCAGTTCAGGCAATGGCTGGGCGGCAAATACGATGAGGCCTGGTCGCAGACTGGTCAGCTGCATACAGGCGGTGATACGGCTGCAAAAAATGATGAAACCGTGAGCTGCCTGGAGCTGGGACTGGTAGCCGCGAGCCGGGTGACGACCGTCAGCCCGTCATATGCTGCAGAAATCCGGGGGGAGCCGGGAGGGGCAGGCTTGTCTCCTGTCATTCTCACGCGTCAGGATGAGGTGCTGGGCATCTGCAACGGCATAGATACGGCATATTATGATTCGATGCAGGATCATGAAATTGTATTTCCTTACAAGTCCTGGGCGGGCAAGAGAGCGAACAAGCTTGCTCTTCAGCGGAGGCTTGGGCTGCGGGAAGACGGCGCTGCACCGTTGTTTGCAATCGTGTCCCGTCTGGTACGGCAAAAAGGTCTGGATCTGATTATTGCACAGCTCTCTCAGCTGCTCTCTCTCGGCATTCAGCTTGCCGTTATCGGTTCAGGAGAGGATTACTATCAAAATTTCTTTCGGAGTGCTGCGGTGCAGCATCCTGAATCGCTGTCCGTACATACGGTCTTTGATGATCGTCTTGCAAAGCAAATTTATGCGGGTTCGGATTTTCTGCTGATGCCTTCGCTGTACGAGCCGTGCGGGATCAGCCAACTGATCGCGCTTCAATTCCGCACGGTTCCGGTCGTCCGGCTTACCGGAGGGTTGAAGGATACAATTCGGCCCTATAACCCGGAGACCGGGCAAGGCAACGGATTTGGATTTGAAGATTACCATCCGGGTCAGCTGCTTGCTGCGGTCGGGCAGGCGCTTGAAGTCTATCATGATGCCAGGCATTGGGCTGCCTTGCAACATTCCATCGCAGCCGGGGACTACGGCTGGGGAAACTCGGCCATGGCATATATGCATCTTTACAAGGAACTGTGGTCTTCTTCTGAAAATCAGGATAGTTAGCGGCACGACTCGCAAGTGATTCATCAACTTTATACAGCTAAGAAGGGAGAAAAGGAAAATGGCCCGTCATCTGGTAGTCGGTAACGGAAAACTGCTGGTCAATCTGGATAATCACAGCTATATCCGGGATATTTATTTCCCTTATGTCGGACAGTTGAATCATGTCGGGGGGCAGCGCTGCCGGGTCGGCGTGTGGGTAGAAGGAAGCTTCTCCTGGCTGGATGAACCGCAGTGGGAGTTCAAGCTGGATTACATTGAGGATTCGCTCGTGACGAATGTTACAGCTACCCACAGGCAGCTTGAACTGGAACTGCAAATAAATGAAGGCATACATCAGCGGGAACATATCTTTATCAAGCGGGTGGTCGTCCGCAATCTGGCTGAGTATGACCGTGAAATCCGTTTGTTTTTCCATCAGGATTTGATGATTGACGGTACCGAGGTTGGCGACACGGCTGCTTATTATCCGCAGAACCGTACGCTGTTTCACTATAAGCGTTCCTCTTACTTCATGTTCAACGGCTGTTCCGAGGAGGGCGGAATCTATCAATATTCTACAGGAATCAAAAGATTCGGCTCTGCGGAGGGTACATGGCGCGATGCTGAGGACGGCGTGCTGATGGGCAATGCGATTGCCCAAGGCTCTGTAGACAGCGTCATCAGCCTTCGTGCCATAACAGGTGCCGGCAGCGATCAGACCTTCTATTACTGGATGTCGATAGGCAGCAATTTGTCCGAAGTCAAGGAACTGAACAAATATGTTCAGGAGAGCAACCCGGAGAAACTGCTCAGCCGCATCGTCATTTACTGGAACCACTGGCTGAAGCGGGCCGGGTCGGATTTTGGCGACCTGCCGGAAGAAGTGGTGCGGGCCTATAAGCAAAGCCTGCTGCTTGTCCGCACGCAAATTGATGAGCGCGGCGCTATACTGGCTGCCAATGATACCGATATTTTGCAGTACAACCGGGATCATTACAGCTATATGTGGCCGCGCGACGGGGCGCTCATTGCGGATGCCATGTCCATGGCGGGCTACCAGAGCGTGATTGCTCCGTTTTTTCATTTTTGCGCAGACACGCTGTCCCCGGAGGGGTATCTGTATCACAAGTACAATCCGGATGGAACGGTAGGGTCGAGCTGGCATCCCTATATCGTTCAGGGAGCCGAACGTCTTCCGCTGCAGGAGGATGAGACAGCGCTGGTGCTGTATGCGCTGTGGAAGGACTATATCCGGCATCAGGTGATTGAACTGCCGCAGTCGCTGCACAGTAATCTGATCCGCAAGGCGGCTCACTTTCTTAGTGAGTATATCGAGCCGTCACTGGGTCTGCCGAAGCCAAGCTATGACTTGTGGGAGGAGCGTTACGGCATCTGGACATATACGGTAGCGTCTGTATATGGCGGTTTGATGGCGGCTTCATTCTTTACCGATTTATTCGGGGACTATGAGCGCAGTGACCGGTACCGGAGAACGGCAGACATGGTCAAGGATGCCATGCTGGAGCATTTGTGGGATGAGGAACATGGCCGGTTTGCCCGCGGCCTGATCTGCAAGGACGGAAAATGGGTAAAGGATATGACTTTGGAAAGCAGCCTCTTCGGAATATGGGAGTTCGGCGTGCTGCCTGTCCAGGACAGCAGAGTCATCCGGACGATTGCGGCGATCAGGCAGGGGCTGGCTGTCCGTACCGATGTCGGCGGGATCGCCAGATATACCAATGACTATTATTTTCAGCAGTCCGGAGATATTGAACGGGTCCCGGGTAATCCGTGGATTATTTGCACATTATGGGTTGCGGCCTTCGAGATTGATTCAGCAAAGAAGCTGGAGGATCTGGATGCGCCGCGCAACACGCTGAAGTGGGTGCTTCGGCATGCGCTCCCAAGCGGAGTGCTGCCGGAGCAGCTCAGCCCGCATGATGGTTCCCCGTTATCTGTTGCACCGCTCACCTGGTCACATGCCACCTATGTACAATGTGTCTGCAAGTATACGCAGAAATATAAGTCGCTTACCGGAAGCCAGGCATAGGCCGGTTCAAGTTGAACAATCAGAGAGCCGCGGCTCAATTGCTCTAATCAAGAAGGCTGCCCCCTATGTGGTGACAGCCTTCTGCTGGTAAGCATGTATCCCTTGAACCTGGCAGGTATGCTCGTTATGCCTGACGGCAACCGGCTGCATCCATCATGGACGACGACAGCCGGTTACACCGAATGGGGGAAACGCTGCTCCTAGTAGAGGCCGCAGCCTTTCAAGATGATAACCAACAGGATGAACAGAACGAGGATAGCACCAGTGCTTGTAAAGGCACCGCCGACACCTGGTCCGTAACCACAGCCGACTCCGCCAACTCCGCCAACTCCGCCAACATTATATCCCATTTTGTAATACCTCCTGAATGGTAGTTGTGATGCTGCTGATCACATACCCAATATATGTAGGGGGGAGCAAAATGTTATGGACAGTTGTACCATTCTGCAGGAAAAAAATCTTACCTTGGGAAAACATTTGCCCCGGGCTGGAGCGGCCTCATTCGGGTAAAGGGATGTGCAGCGGCAAATTGGCGAATATTCTTAATCCGGGATTCGGTCTTCACCTGACAGCCGTTGCCGATCTGCAGCAATGAGGATGCGCCTATGCCAAGGGCATGTATGCTGCCAACTGTAATGTTCGGATTGTGATTTACAGTGTATAAATCCACATAGGCATCATCGGTCTGCTGGCGGAAGAACGGATAGTCGCATGCATCGGGCAGTTCACGGGAAAAGATTGGATAGGATTCAAAGTAAACATTATCTTCTTTGCCATGGTCAGTCTCGCGCTGAACCGCGAGCGCCCGCAGTACAGGGGTATAATCCGAGTGATCACCCAACTGCACAATACCGGAGAGGGAGACGTTCGTGACATCTATTTTTTTTACACAAGAGGTTCTGGAGCCGCACTGCTGCATTTAATCTCCCTGCCCTTCGGTGGTCTCGCCTTCTGCCCCTGCTGCGTTCTCGGGAGGTGCGAGCGGGACGAGCGGCCCGACAATGACTGATTCCGGCGGTGTGTCGAACATGGAATACAGGGTTATGCATTCGGTATCCCCAATCTGAAGAAGGGATGAGCTGGACACCCCAAGCACTTGGATATTGCCTACAGACAAGCAATGGTTTTCAATGTGGACTTTCATCATTACATACCCCCTTATTCCGTCCCTTCAAATGGCTCTACGCCGGAGTGCTCGGTCACGATTGTTCCGCCTGTCGGTATAGTTCCTGTCTCGGCTGTAGGTGCTGGAGCGGCAGATGCCTGTGCCGGAAGCTTGCTGATATATTGTTGTATGGCTGTTTCTATATCCCGTATTGTTTTTTGCGCGATGCTCTGGGCAAGCGCTTGCTGGTCGAGGGAAGATGAGTCCTGCTTGGCTGCGGATGTAACGTAAAATTGAATGCGCGGCGAGAGCTGCTTCCGCATATCTTCAATAATGAGACTGCGGTGATATGGATCAAGAGTGATCCCGCCAGCGGCTGCCATCTGGTCAATAACCCCCGGGGCTGTGCGGTCCAGATAGTCGTTCACCTGACGGAATACCTCCTGATATAACGGGGAAGGGGTAAGAGGATTCGAAGGAGAAGCCCCCAGACTGCCGGTAACATCCGTCCCTTCCCCGTTCACAGGCGACGATACATCCGTCCCTGGCACAGGCGGCGCACCGGGGACATTCAACTGGTCAATGCTGTCCTGCAGGCTGCTTCCTCCGGGAGGGGCCATTCCGATATTCAATGTCCCGTCAAGTCTTTGCACCTTCAATTGATCAAAATGATACTCCAGCCGCTCAATATTGTAAGTTGGCTTTGCCGAGGTTTGATTCACCTGTGTCTGCAAAGCTTCATATTGCTGCTGGAGCTGTACGATCTGCTGCTGGAGCTGGCGGATTTGCGTTTGCGTATCCTGCGCCCAGCTGTACCAGGCATTCCAGACAGAGGATGGAGGCTGATTCATACATAACCCTCCCCATATTAGGTTGGACTTGGGAGCGGAACGAAGGAAAGCGGAGATTCGGCTCCAAGTTGAGGAGCCGGCTCCGTGAAACCCCCGGTATTGAAAAGCTGCGATAAGGCACGTATGGAACCCGAGCTGCCAACCTGAAGGACAGACGAGTTGGAGACATTTTCGACCCTCAGCTGGCCGATTGTAATATGCTGATAGACGGTGAACGTCATATGACATTCACTCCGGTTGCCAAATCATTTGTAGTTGAATCCTGCACATCAGGATCAAGTGTGTTGGTAGCGCTGACCGCATTGTTTGCATTGGCAAGACTTCCGGTCAGGAATGATCCGGAGCCGGCATAGGTTTTGGAGTTGCTGGACGGAGACAGCTGTACAGCGTCGCCGAATTGAACGATAGCGCTTGAGCCTACGCTGACAACATTGACGAAGCCGACGATAGCAGGCATATAAACCTCTCCTTTGTATTTCAAACTTTTCTTGTGCACGTACAATAGCCGGCGGCAACAATTGCAATTCCCGTTGTATACGGCTATCCATGCCATATTCTATGCGGCATCCGCCCAGAGGTTCCACTTCAGGGAACGCTGCCGGCAGTGTCGGGATTATGGGCAGCCGCATAGAATACATCAAACAGCCTTATGCATGAAGGAAGGGGGAGGGGAGATGGCAGACCGGCCAGATCAGGACGGCAATACCTTTGACTGGGGCCAGCTTGACGGGTGGATGGAGCAGTCCGGCTTGCCCAAGGCAATGGATCTCATCCGCCAGCCGAAGCTTATTGAGAGCTACGTCAATGATATGATCAGCAACGCGGTACCTGCTGTGACTCCGTCATTGGGACAAAAAAAGTCTCAGAGCAAAAGCTTTGAGACCCATCATTTTGTCTTTGTAAAATTCAAATTCAGGCAGAAAGTCAAGCCGGAGGAACTGCGTCTGTTCATTCGCCCTGACAGGGTCAAGGTTGAGCTTCCTGACGGCCGGAATGAGGAAGTTCTCCTCCCCGCCATTGTTCTTCCCGACAGCTGCCGTGCTCTATATAAGGAGGAAATTTTGCAGGTGAAGCTGCGCAAGCGGCCTCTAAGCAGCAGATATGTGGAAGCTTATATCCGCTGGACCTGATTGCGGAATCAAGGCGGATTGTATAAATATTTGCCCTGGGACTGGCAACGGGCAGAAAATTCCCTTATAATGCAAATAGTAATCTTACTTGAGGGAGTGTTGTCCCGTGTCTCTGGTTAATATCAGCGACGTCAGCCTGGGCTTGTTTTTAACAGGGGTAGTATTTATTTTGCTCGTGTTCGGGCTGCTCAGCTTTGGTATTTTGCGGATGTTCCAATTGCGCTTCAAGGCCGGTTGGATGTCATTTGCCGGTGCAGTGGTCAGCGGAGTCGTCTTCGCGATCGTATTGGATACATGGTTTGTGTGAACATAAAAGACGGTGCGCTCTGTTTGCAGGCTGCACCGTCTTTTATGTTCACAAGAAATCGTTACATTGGAGAAGGTGTAGGTGTAGGCTCAGCCCCGGTATTGCTGTAGCGCTGATCAACCCACTCCCGAATTTCCTTGATGCTTTTGCCTTCCTTGGTCAGCTTGGCGGACTGGAATGCGATATCAATGCACGTGCCGCAGCGGGTACCATGATCATCCCAGACAATGGTTCCGTCCTCACGCTGTTCATGTACGAAGCACTCCAGATTGCTTTTGTGCCCCGCCGACGCTCCGCAGCCGCAGTAGCAAGGAATCCACTGGAGCACGTCGGAGGCTTCAGCCGCCAATAGATACATTTTTTGCAGTTCCCTTTGTTTTCCGTTCAGAAATTCAGGCAGGATTTTTGCAGATGCGGTCTCTTCCCGAAGATCGCCATTGGCCATTTCCGTATGTACATGCCCTTCATGCTGAGCGTTGTTGGTCCCGCCTGTGGTGCCGCAAGCGGCCAGCACAAGGAGACAGGCTGCAACAATAAGAGGGAAGACAAAGACCCTGGAGAGGGCAAAACGTTTCATTAAAACAGCCTTCTTTCTGTCATAGAGTAAATCAATTAGTCCGCGAATTTATATAAGTTGAGCGAAAGATACGAAATTCAGCCGCTAAAGTGTGAAATGATTTTCGACAATTTCACACTTACCCCGAAAAATCCTTCGGTCAACTTCATATATTGTCTAAATGATGCAGGAGCGGAGCAAATTGATTTATAATAAGTGTAGCCTGACAAACTGGTGAAGTCCAGTATGTGCAAGACAACTGATTTGAACAAAAAAAGGAGTTTGGCCGATGCAGTTGGTATGGTTTGCTGTTAATATTTTTTTCGTAGGTTCTTTGATCGTCATGCTGTTTGTCCATCGTTCCTTCAGTGAGGCGAAGCAGCAGGGAAGTGCGCCCGAGCGCTTGCAGAGACTGGGCAGATTCCGAAATGCGATGTTTGCGCTGACACTTATTCTATTCGTTGCAATGTCGGCCAGTTTTTTGGCAAATATGAGACTGAACGGGTGACCTGACATGCGGAAAGTGCTCCAACTCCCCATTCATGTGTACCGCAAGTATATATCACCGCTTAAGCCGCCGACCTGCCGCTTCTATCCAACCTGCTCGGCCTATGCGCTGGAAGCGATTGAGAAGCATGGCTCGCTCAAAGGGACCTGGCTTGCCGCTCGCCGGATCAGCAAATGCCATCCGTTTCACCCGGGTGGATTTGATCCGGTTCCTGAGCCCGGGGGCGGAGAGCAGACTTGACATTACGGGGGAGAATCCGGTATATTTTGACTAATATCACACAATTGAATATAAGTCCATTGAACGGATGAGTACAAGACACAAGACGCATTTCAGAGAGCCGGGGCAGCTGTGAACCGGTATGCGGACGTTTTGGAAGATGGTCCCGGAGGACCCGGGTTCGAGCCGCATGTATTTGAAGCGGTAAGGGCCAGGCGCAGAGTCGGCGATAATGACTATGCCGTGTTACAGCGGCATCAAGAGCCTTTTTCTGGCATAGGTGATGGTTTACCTGTGGCGGCAGGAAGGAATTTGGGTGGTACCGCGTGAGCTACAAGCTTTCGTCCCATGAGGACGGGGGCTTTTTTTATTTGCTGCAGATTTTGAAAATCCAGAAGATAATCCAAAACAGGAGGAATCAGGCATGACAGAAAAAGAGAAGACATTTTATATTAGCACGCCGATTTACTACCCGAGTGACAAGCTGCATATCGGGCATGCGTATACTACCGTTGCCGGAGATGCAATGGCCCGCTATAAGCGTCTGCGCGGCTATAATGTATGGTACCTGACAGGAACGGACGAGCATGGGCAAAAGATTGAGCGCAAGGCCCAAGAGAAGAACCAGACCCCGCAGCAGTTCGTTGACCAGATTGTCGTCGGAATTCAGGAACTATGGAAGAAGCTTGATATCTCCAATGATGATTTCATCCGGACTACCGAGCCGCGCCATAAGCTGAGCGTCGAGAAGATTTTCCAGCAGCTTCTGGACCAAGGGGATATTTACAAAGGGGAATATGAAGGCTGGTATTGTACACCTTGTGAATCGTTCTTTCTGGAGCGGCAGCTGGACAACGGCAACTGCCCGGATTGCGGACGTCCGGTAGAACTGGTCAAGGAAGAAAGCTACTTCTTCAGAATGAGCAAATATGCGGATCGTCTCGTTGCCCATTATGAGGCGAATGCCGACTTCATTCAGCCGGAATCGCGGAAGAATGAGATGATCAATAATTTCATTAAGCCGGGCCTTGAAGACTTGGCCGTATCCCGTACCACCTTTGACTGGGGTATCAAAGTGCCTGGAGATCCGAAGCATGTTATCTATGTATGGATCGATGCTTTGTCCAACTATATTACTGCACTTGGCTACGGCTCGGAGGATGACACCAAGTATCAGACTTTCTGGCCTGCCGATGTGCATCTTGTCGGAAAAGAAATCGTCCGCTTCCATACCATCTACTGGCCGATCATGCTGATGGCTCTTGATCTCCCGCTGCCGAAAAAAGTTTTTGCCCATGGATGGCTGTTGATGAAGGACGGCAAAATGTCCAAGTCCAAGGGTAATGTGGTGGACCCGGTGCTGCTGATTGACCGTTACGGACTGGATGCGCTTCGTTATTATCTGCTGCGCGAGGTTCCATTTGGTGCAGACGGTACGTTCACGCCGGAGAATTTCGTCGAGCGGATCAACTTTGATCTGGCCAATGACCTCGGCAACCTGCTCAACCGCACCATCGCCATGATTGACAAATATTTTGAAGGCGTAATTCCGGCTTATGCAGATCAGGTAACACCGTTCGATGCGTCTCTTGAAAGTCTGGCAGCCGATACCGTACAAGTTGTAGAAGATGCGATGGAGAAGATGGAATTCTCCGTGGCACTCAGCTCGATCTGGCAGCTTGTGAGCCGCACAAATAAATATATTGATGAGACCCAGCCATGGGTACTGGCCAAGTCGGATGAAAAGCAAGGCGAACTGGCCTCTGTTATGTACCATCTGGCAGAATCGCTTCGAATTGTATCCATTTTGCTTCAACCATTCTTGACCAATGCCCCGCATGCCATTTGGACGCAGCTTGGGATCGGGCAAGGCGAGCTGACAAGCTGGGAGAGTACCAAGACTTTTGGCAGACTGCCTGAAGGAACGAAAGTCGCGAAGGGTGATCCGATCTTCCCGCGTCTTGAGGCGGCAGACGAGGTAGCTTTCATTGCTTCTTCAATGGCTGCAACGGCTCCGGCGGCTGCTCCAGCAGCAGAAAGCGCATCTGCATCCGGTAATGCGGAGCAGGCGATTGAGGAAGTAGAACGTTTGCCGGAGATTGGTATTGACGAGTTTGCCAAGGTAGAGCTGCGCGTCGCCCAGGTGCTGTCTGCCGAGCCGGTCAAGAAGGCGGATAAGCTGCTCAAGCTCCAGCTTGATCTGGGCTTTGAGAAGCGCCAGGTCGTATCCGGCATTGCCAAGCACTACAAGCCGGAGGAACTTGTGGGACGCAAGCTGATCTGCGTGACCAACCTCAAGCCGGTCAAGTTGCGCGGCGAGTTGTCCCAGGGCATGATTCTGGCGGCTTCGCAGGGCGACCAGTTGACACTTGCTTCCGTCCCTGACAACATGCCTAACGGCGCCATTGTCAAATAAGATTTGGCATCTTTTTAGCCCATCCGGTGCAAGCTGCATCGGATGGGCTTTTTGCTTTTTTGTCAGTTATCCACGCTTCATTACTCACAATAAAGCGATGTCACGTTTGACAGACCTGCTGCTTGCCTATATAATTTTCACGTAATAGTTACGATTATGAATGCAATAGATAGGAGCATCACAATGAAACGAACCTTGAGCAATACCTTCAGAATACTTAAAAAACGTCATTTCACCATTATCATAACAGCGCTCTGCCTGCTGTTTCTTTCCGCATGTGGAAGCACAACTGCCCCGTCCGTAGAGGAGAGCAAGGCTGCAAACGGGAGAATCAGTGTCGTCACCAGCTTTTATCCGATCTATTATTTGGCCGGGGAGATTGGCGGAGATCACGCCAACGTCATTAACCTTATTCCTGCTGGCGTAGAGCCTCACGACTGGAGTCCGAAGAGCAGAGAGCTCAATGAGGCGTCCAAGGCAAGCCTGTTTCTCTATAATGGAGCCGGCCTGGAAGGATGGGTCGATGGATTCCTGAAGGGACTCGGCAAAGACAAGGCGGTCAAGCCCGTACAGGTGAGCACTGGAATTGCACTGATTGAGGCTGACGGAAGTGAGCATGAGCACGACGGTCATGAGGACGGGGAAGAACATCATGATCATGGTTCACTGACCACCGACCCGCATACTTGGGTCAGTCCCAAGTCCGCTATGGTAATGGCCGGCAATATTAAGAATGCCCTTATTGAGGTTGATCCGGCTTATACGGCCGATTATGAGGCAAACTATGAAAAGCTGAAAGACAAACTGACCCGGCTTGATAGCAAATTCCAGGCCGAGATTGGTCAAGCCCCGCGCAAGGATATCGTTGTCTCTCACCAAGCCTTTGGTTATCTGGCCCGTGATTATGGCTTGAATCAGGTAGCAATTATGGGTTTATCGCCAGATGCAGAGCCGAGGGCGCAGGATCTTTTGCGGATTTCCAAGTTTGTCAAGGAAAATGATGTGCGTTATATTTTCTTTGAGGAGCTGGTAACCAGTACACTGGCTGATACACTGGCAAGAGAAGCAGGCGTTGAAACGCTGGTGCTCAATCCGATCGAAGGGCTGACACCAAAGCAGGAACAGGCTGGAGAGAACTTTATTTCCCTGATGGAAGCGAATCTGCAAAATCTTGTGAAAGCCTTGCAATAGAGGCAATTTATAATAAGGACCTTGGACAATAAATGAAGAAAGGGGAGAATGCTGTGACTATACAAACAGCAGCATGCCATCGGGATATTGTTACGGTAGAAAATGTATCGTTTTCTTATGAGCAGCAGCAAGTAATCAACGGCTTGAATTTTTCCATCAAGGAAAGGGATTTTGTCGGCCTGATTGGTTCCAACGGTGCAGGCAAGACGACGCTGCTGCGGATGATTGTCGGTCTGCTGAAGCCGGAGCAGGGGAAGATTTCACTGTTCGGGGAGCCGGTATCGCGATTCAAAAACTGGGAGCGCATCGGATACGTACCGCAAAAAAACTCCTTTAACCCGTTATTTCCTGCTACTGTCCGCGAGGTAGTGCTGTCCGGGCTGTATGGACGCAGCAAGCTGTTCTCCCGTATTACAAAAGCGGAGGCTGCCAAAGCCGAGGATGCGATGCATGCCATGAGCATTGAGGATCTCGCCGGCAAGCGCATCGGCCAGCTGTCCGGCGGCCAGCAGCAGCGTGTGTTTTTGGCCAAAGCGCTCATTAACAATCCGGCGCTGCTTATTCTGGATGAGCCGACAGTGGGGATTGATGCGGAGACGCAGGAGGGCTTTTTTCATATGATTCGGCATATGCATCAGCATCATAATATTACGTTCCTTATGGTCTCCCATGATATGGACTGGATTCGTTCCTACCTTGGGCAGGAGCCAGTCCAAATGAACGGCAAGCTCAAGTTTTATGTGAAGCATTCCCATGAGCTGGAAGACTGTGTGGAGAATGATTTGACGCATTCGCTGAAGGATTTGCGCAAGTCTATGGACCGCCGCGCTTCATTCGTCGTCTGATTGGCTGCAACAAGAAAGGAAGGGTATCGGGCTTGGAAATTATCACAACTGAATTTTTTCAAAGGGCGCTAATCGGCGGCCTTTTGATCGGCATTACGGCTCCGCTTATGGGGCTGTTTCTCGTCTTGCGCAGATTGTCCATGATTGGGGATACATTGGCGCATGTTTCAATTGCGGGTGTTGCGCTTGGTTTTCTGATTAATGTATTTCCGATCGGGGTCGGTTTGTTGTTCGCCCTGGCAGCCTCCTTCGCAATCGAGAAGCTGCGGAAGGCT
Source organism: Paenibacillus pinihumi DSM 23905 = JCM 16419 (assembly GCF_000422505.1). Classification (GTDB taxonomy): domain Bacteria; phylum Bacillota; class Bacilli; order Paenibacillales; family Paenibacillaceae; genus Paenibacillus_D; species Paenibacillus_D pinihumi. The sequence goes on from NZ_AULX01000024.1 coordinate 65,225, forward strand.
TACAAGACCTATGCGGAGCTGTCGATCGCTATCATTATGTCAGGCGGTGTAGCGCTGGCTTCGCTGCTGTTTACAATGGGACGCGGCTTTAATGTGAACGTATCCAGCTATCTGTTTGGCAGTATTTATACGCTGGGCAATGAAGATTTGCTGGTTATTGCGATTGTGACGATTATTGTGCTGGTTGCGGTGAAAATTCATTTCAAGGAGCTGTTCCTGCTCACATTTGACGAGGACGCCGCCGCTGTAAACGGTTTGCCAGTAAAGTATTTTAATATTATGATTAGTATATTGACCGCACTTGTCATTAGCGCCTCCATTAAAATTGTCGGTGCGCTGCTTGTATCTGCGCTCCTGACCATTCCTGCAGCCTGCAGTCTGATCATTGCCCGCAGCTTCAGACAGACGATCATTACGGTTATTGTTATAGCGGAGCTTGCCGTTATAGCTGGATTAGTCATGGCTGGTGTATGGAATCTGGCGCCAGGCGGAACGATTGTTATGCTTTTGATTTGCATGCTGATCTTGCTTCTGCTTGTCAAACGCGGCTTCAAAATATGAATTGAAGGAAGGCGCTTGAGCTATGGACGTTAATATTTGGCTGGCCTTCGCCGGGGGTGTCGCTTCTTTTGTATCCCCATGCTGCCTGCCGTTGTATCCATCCTATTTGTCGTACATAACAGGAATTTCGGTCAAAGATTTGAAGGCGGATCACCGTACCTCAGAAGTGCGCATCCGCACGATGACCCATACCTTCTTCTTTATGCTTGGCTTTTCATTCGTCTTCTTCTCATTGGGCTACGGAACAAATCTCTTTGCAGATTTCTTCCGTGATTATCAAGAACTGATTCGTCAGATTTCAGCAATTCTGATCGTCCTGCTTGGTTTGTTCCTGATTGGCGTATTCAAACCGCAGCTTTTGATGAGGGAACGCAAGTTTGATTTTAAAATGAAAAAATCCGGTTATGCCGCTTCCTTCGTGTTCGGTGTCGGTTTTTCTGCCGGCTGGTCACCTTGTGTAGGACCGATCCTTGCTGCAATTCTGCTGCTTGGAACTTCGAATCCGGGAACATGGTTTCAATTAACTGCCGCTTATTCTCTCGGCTTTGCGATCCCGTTCTTCGTTTTGGCCTTTTTCATCGGGTCCACCAGATGGATGCTGAAATATTCCAATACGATTATGAAAATTGGCGGCGCATTGATGATTGTAATGGGAATATTGCTGTTTACCGATCAAATGACCAAAATTACAATTTGGCTAAACCAGTTTGCTCCTGCAAATTTGGGCTAGTCCAACTGCTAGGTGAAATAGTCAATTGTAGCATCAGGGAAATGCTCAAAGATGCGCTCCGACAAAAACAGGCGGAGCGCATCGGCTTTTTCATCCGGATAGACATATTTGCCCTGTCCCCAACGTCCCCATTTGTATTTGCGCTTTTCAATATCCATCTCCAGCTTTGTGCGGGGGTAACGCTTCTCAATAACGTTTTTGGCTGTTTTGGTAAAGCGGTGCTGTATCAGTTCAAACGTTAATTTTTTGGCTGCCTCTGGAGGCAATGTTTTGGCCAGTTCTTCGATAAGTTCGCTGTATCCCTGCTCCCAGTCATCATGCCAGATAATCGGTGCAATAATAAAACCAAGCGGATAACCGGCACGCGCTACCTTGCCGGCAGCCTCGATGCGCTCCTCAAACCGGGAAGTGGCTGGCTCAAAATGTTTAATGACATATTTGCTGTTCACACTAAACCGGATACGGGTATGTTCATTATGCTCAAGGCCAAGCAATGAATCGACATGATGGAATTTGGTGACAAAGCGCAGTCTCCCGTATTCCTGATCCGCCATAAACGTAATCAGTTCCGCCAGGCTTCCGGTAATCGGTTCAAGTCCGACGGGATCGGACGTACAGGCGGCTTCAAAGCGGGTAATTTCAGGCTTGCGCTCGTCGATATAGCCTTGGGCGGCCTCCATAATTTCTTTGGTATTCACGTATACACGAATATATGGTTTGGCACCCAATGTAGTTTGCAAATAGCAGTAATGGCAGTGGCCCATACAACCTGTGGCAATGGGGATTGCGTACTCCGCTGAGGGCTTGGAAGTATCGAATTTTAAGGTTTTGCGTACACCGACGACAAGTGTCCGCTTAGCAATTTTATACTGCTCCAGCTCACTGTCTCCGGGCAGATTGGTGATGCGGTTGTGCGAAGTAGTCATTCGCAGCGGAATACCTTGCTCCTGCACCCATTTGTAAATCCGCTGCCCTTTCTCATAGTCCAATGCTCCCGGCTCGAAATAAACGAGCTCGGGCACAAAGGAAGGACGGGAGGGCGGTTTGCGTTTTACAGGGGGATGCTCGGTGGAAGTAGCCATGCCGATGCCTCCTATGAATGAGTTTTTACATGCTCTTTAGTGTGTGCAGAATTGCTCAGAATCAATGCTTCAATTTCGTGGAAACAATCAGAAGCAAACCGCTGATTAATACAGTGAGAGGCTGTATTCACGGGCGATTAATCCGCAAAATCAGCATTCTGGCGGGAAAAAACAATAGAAAAAGCCGCATCAAGTTGCGGTAAGGGTACAAGTCATTGTATGATAACTAAGACAACTAAGAAGAAACAGCCTATAACAGGAAGAATGAAGCAGGTTAGGGGGAGCTTTCATTGCCTACACCGAGCATGGAAGATTATTTGGAGAGGATTTACAAACTTATCGACGAGAAAGGGTACGCCCGCGTCTCTGACATCGCCGAAGGCTTGGAGGTACATCCCTCATCCGTAACGAAAATGATCCAGAAGCTGGACAAGGATAATTATCTCATTTATGAAAAATATCGCGGTCTTGTGCTCACCAACAAAGGTAAAAAAATGGGTAAGCGCCTTGTTGACCGCCACCACCTGCTCGAACAATTTCTGACTGTAATTGGCGTTCAGGATGAGAACATTTATCAGGATGTAGAAGGAATCGAGCACCACTTGAGTTGGGATTCGATTACTTGTATCGAGACGCTTGTCGAGTATTTCCGCAGGGATGAGAACCGGATTAAGGAGCTTGCCCAGGTGCGCTCCGAACTGGAAAGTGATATAACGTAACCGAAGCAGACAGCCATAAGGCAGAACTAAAAGGCAGCGATCATGCATATAAGCGTGGTCGCTGCCTTTTTATGTACGGCTTGGATGTGGTATACGATTACATTCAGCCGGCACTGCCTCGGGTGGAGCATATCCATGAACACTCGATAACAGTAATCTTTAACGTGCTTAATCACGATAATGCTGCATATAGTGGGGGATATCATTCAAGTCGAAGGAATATGAGAGGGGGAATCTCCCTGAAAGTCAATGCCGTATTTGAGGGCGGCGGAATGAAGGGTATTTCGCTGGTTGGTGCTGTCCAGGTCATGCAGCAGAGAGGGTATGAATTTCACCGTGTTGCCGGAACCTCCTCCGGAGGCATTGTAGCTTCACTGCTGGCAGCAGGCTATACGGCTGAGCAGATGAAGCCCATCATTCAATCCACCTCGTTTGCCTCCTTAATGAAGCGGTCTCCGATTTTCAATATTAAGCTGATTGGTTCTGCTGTACGTCTGCTGCTGCGCAAGGGGCTATATTCAGGAGATGCGCTTGAGGAATGGATCTGGACGCTGCTTGGCAGCAGGGGAGTCTACACGTTTGCAGATCTGCCTCCGGGCAAGCTGAAGCTGGTTGCCTCGGACATTACAAATGGCAAGCTGCTCGTACTGCCTGATGATATAGCTTATTACGGAATACAGCCTTCCAGGCTGGAAATTGCCAAAGCGGTGCGGATGAGCGCCAGTATTCCTTATTTTTTTGACCCTGTTACGATAAAAGATAAAGAGTTTAACAGCCGGATCAAAGGCTTGCGGCTGCATCGCAGAAGCGCGTATATCGTCGATGGAGGTCTGCTGAGCAACTTTCCGCTTTGGCTGTTTGATGAAAAGCAAAATACACAGATCAAAGAAGCGCGGCTGCCTGTGGTGGGGTTTCAGATGGTCGGTAAAAATAAAACCGAGCCGCGAACAATTCGCGGCCCGGTTTCCATGTTTCAAGCGATGATGGAGACGATGATGCTGGCGCATGACCAGCGTTATATTGAGAAGGATGATTGGGAACGCACAATCAAAATTCCGACGCTCGGCATCCGGACTACACAATTTCACTTATCCCACGAAACGAGCGAGAAGCTGTTCGCGTCCGGGGCCGCCGCCGCCGAGAAGTTTTTGCGGAAGTCAGCTCCGTTTAAGCCTTAACCAGATTAATGATATTTCGGCACATCATCATCATGATCATCCTTGCCTCCCTCAATGACTCGGAAGGGGATGTTTTTGCGTGTAGACTTTGATTTGGCGGACTGCTGCGATGTTCGGGATTTGACGGCTGTTTTTTTTGTGTTGTATCTGCTCGGATTTTTGCGATAGACTCCCACGTAGTACAGCAGGAAAATCAGGCCCAGCACAACGACCGGAATCAAATAATTTTGCACATTCGCGGCGATGCCGATGACGGCCAGAGCGATAATCACAATTAAAGCAGGACTCATCTTTCTTCTCACAGCAAATTTCCTCCTTTAGCTTGCCGAACGTTTGCTGATTGCTTGAGCGGCGATTTGGCTGTCAAGCTCCCTCATCCGGTTGAAGGAAGCGATGGACACTTCCACTTGCTCGTCAGTCGGTTCTTTCGTAGTCAGCTTTTGCAGCCACAGACCCGGATAGCCCAGCATTCGAAGTACAGGCGTGTCTCTTAGCATATTTGTGAGGCGCAGCGCCTCATAGGATGCTCCGAGTACAACCGGCAGAAGCAGAATACGGATGTATACCCGCTCCCATAAGCTGTCCCATTGAAAGAACGAATAAATAATGACGCCGATAATGACGGACAACACAATAAAGCTGCTGCCGCATCTGTAATGCAGCGTATTGAATTTTTGTACATTCTTAACCGTAAGCTCAAGTCCGGCCTCATACGCGCTGATGACCTTATGCTCTGCGCCATGATATTGGAAGAGCCGCTTGATAATCGGGGTCATCGAAATAATGTACAGGTAGACCAGCAAAAATAAAATTTTAATGATTCCTTCGATCAGATTATGCAGAATGACATTGTCAAATGCATTCTGAAAAAGGAACTCCTCAACAATTGCAGGGGTCAGCGTGAAAATAAGCTTGCCGAATATAAAGGAGATGATCCCGGCAATTGCTACTCCAAAAATCATAGTGAGGCTGAGTCCGGAGTTTTCCTTCTCCTTGGGTTGCTGCTTGACTTTCTCGGGATTCTTTTTAGCTTCTTCCTCAGTCTCGTCCTCCGCATAAGCTTCAAACGAAAAATTCAAATGCTGCGAGCCCTTGGCACTGGATTCAACAATCCCGACCACGCCTCTGACCAGTGGAATCTTCTTCAGCTTCTGCACCCACGGCTTGGTTGTTCTGGGCACTTCATAGTAGACAATTTCATTGTTCTTGCGCCGTACTGCGGTAACATTGACATGCTGCCCCGCAAACATTACGCCCTCGATTACGGCTTGTCCCCCGTAAATGCTTTTATTCTGCGACAAGGGTGCCTCACCTTCCTTGTATTATTGGCTGCTGACTCGCAGCAGCGGCTTTCTTACTATTGTACTTGATTCTCCAGCTCATTGCTAGGTGAACGCCATTGTCCCCTTACTATCCCTCCAGGAAAGGCATAGGACTGGAAACTGCATCGCATAATAAAGGTATCTATACTGAACTTGGAGGATCGACATCTATGGTAAAAACAGGTGATTCCCCGTACCATGGGCATAAGACGAACCGCTGGCTTTATGGACTGAATACGGGCTTTTTTGCAGGCTTGATCTGGGGGTTGTTTCATTGGCTGCTGTACTCCATTAATTTTACAAGGGTTCTGCCCGGATTTTTGCTCGATTCGTTTATGCAGCGAAGCTTTCTGTTGTCCTACTGGGGGGTAGCTGCCGGTATCGGGGCCTATATTGTATTTTCTATCCTGGCCACTTATCTTTATATGCTCACGCTTGGTCAATACCGCGGACCATGGCCGGGCCTTTTTTATGGCATGTTCTGGTGGGCGGTTATATTTCTGGGCATTGGCCCGTTCTGGGGGATGGTCCTTCCCTTTAACAAGCTTGGATGGGATTCTATTACCACGGAGTTTTGCATCTTTTTGATATGGGGCATATTTATCGGCTATACAATTGCTTTCGAATTCCATGATGAAGCCTCCCGGGAGCCTGCAAACGCAGGGTAAGGAGGCACTTCTCAAATGTCTTTGTTATGTGGTAAAATGTCTAGTGACTTTGCAAGCTTTGAGAAGGTTGTCTGAATGAAAGAAGGAGTTCACATATGGCGAATATGGCGAAAATCATTGTCATCAATGGTCCGAATCTCAATATGCTGGGCATTCGGGAGCCTGAGGTGTATGGCTCGACAACGCTTAAGGATATTGAGCAATCCTTGAGAAAGGCTTCAGAAGATTGGGACGTAGAGCTGGATTTTTTTCAATCCAATCATGAGGGCGCACTGATTGACCGGATTCATGGTGCCTTCAAGCAGGCAGATGGGATTCTGATTAATCCGGGTGCGTACACGCATTACAGTTACGCGCTGCGCGATGCGCTAAGCGCGGTTGATCTCCCGGTCGTGGAGGTTCATCTGTCGAATATACATAAACGGGAAGAATTCCGCCATGTCTCTGTTATTGCGCCAATCGCAATTGGACAAATTGCCGGATTTGGCTATGCAGGCTACGAACTGGGACTCAGAGCTCTGCTCAATCATATTCGGAACTAACGAATAACAACGTTTAAGGGGATGGTAGGATGGAACAACGCATTCAAAAGCTGCGGGAACATATGGAAAAGAATGGCCTTGAGGCTTTCTTGATCAGTCATCCTGTCAATCGCCGTTATGTCAGTGGATTTACCGGTTCCTCCGGCTATCTGCTGGTCACCTCCAGCCATAGCTGGCTGCTTACGGATTTCCGCTACATGTCGCAGGCTCCGCAGCAGGCGCCGGCTTTCACAGTGGTCGAGCATGCTCCGCGGTTTATGGATACGGTCAAGGAGCTGCTGGATGGCCAAGGTATTTCCAAGGTCGGCTTCGAGCAGCATCAGGTCGTATTTGCTGATTATCAGTCTTGGTCCGAGGCGCTGGGCTCCATTGAGCTTGTGCCGGCTTCCACGATTGTTGAGCAGCTTCGCATCATTAAAGATGAGACTGAGATTGCAGTGATGCAAGAGGCAGCCCAGCTGGCTGACGATACGTTCAGCCATATTATCGGCATATTGAAGCCCGGCATTAAGGAATCCGATGTCGCGCTGGAGATGGAAGTATTCATGCGGAGCAGAGGGGCAACCTCTTCCTCCTTTGATACAATCGTAGCCTCGGGCGAGCGTTCTGCGCTCCCTCATGGCGTGGCAAGCGACCGGATTGTTCGGCAAAATGAGCTGGTCAAGCTGGATTTCGGCGCTTATTACCATGGCTATTGCTCTGATCTGACTCGTACCGTGTTTGTCGGCAACGAACCGACAGCCAAGCATAAAGAGATCTATGATATTGTGCTGGAAGCCCAACTCCATGCGCTTGAACATCTCAAGCCGGGAATGACGGGACGGGAGGCTGACGCCTTGACGAGAGATATCATCACAAGGTATGGTTATGGAGATCATTTTGGACATGGTACAGGGCATGGACTGGGGATGGAGATCCATGAATCTCCCCGGCTTTCCAAGCTCAGTGACACTGTTTTAACACCCGGCATGACGGTGACGGTTGAACCCGGCATTTATCTCCCCGGTTTTGGGGGAGTACGTATCGAGGACGATGTTGTCATAACGGATAACGGGATTAAAATATTAACGGCTTCCCCCAAGCATTTTATGATGCTGGCTTAATAGCGGAAGACAAGTAAATGGAGGGCTTACCCAGTGATTTCAGTTAACGATTTTAAGACAGGTTTGACCGTCGAGGTAGACGGCGATATTTTTACAGTATTGGATTTCCAACACGTTAAACCAGGCAAAGGTGCCGCGTTTGTACGCTCCAAACTGAAAAACCTGCGCAACGGCAACACGGTTGAAAGAACTTTCCGTGCAGGCGAGACAATTGGCCGTGCCATCATCGAAAACCGTGAGGTTCAATATCTGTACAACTCCGGTAACGAGTATACGTTCATGGACAATGAATCGTATGACCAGTTCAACCTGGAAAAGAAACAGCTGGAGTGGGAAGTTAACTTTCTGAAAGAAAACATGAATGTTAACATTGCCAGCTACCAAGGCGAAATCATCGGTATTACAATGCCAAACAGCGTTGAACTTAAAGTTGTAGAAACTGAGCCGGGCATTAAAGGAAATACGGCTACAGGTGCTACTAAAAATGCCAAAGTAGAAACTGGCCTGAACGTTCAGGTTCCGCTCTTCATCAATGAAGACGACGTGCTTCTGATTGACACCCGCGAAGGAAAATACATCTCCCGCGCATAGTTTTCTGCAAGGGAATTAAATCTCGGCCGGATTATTCAAATAGGCTTGTCGGGGACGGACACCGTTCCTAATGAAGTGACCTCAATGTTTAGACATGTTCTAACCGTAGAGCTTCCGTTCATTAGGGGCGGTGTTTTTTTGTTGTTTTGAGTGCTTTTCCTCGCCCATTGAGGTTATCTTTTTAATGCCTGCTCAGGCCAGTTATGATATAATGTATCATTGTATGTTAAAGTATAGGTTAGGAGTGAACTGCGTTGTCGTTAATAGTGATGAAATTCGGGGGAAGCTCCGTTGGCACGCCGGAGAGGATGCAGCGGGTTGCAAAGCGGATTATTGAAAGACAGCAAGAAGGACATCGAATTGTAGTTGTTGTCTCCGCTATGGGAGATACAACCGATGATTTGATTGATCAATCCAAGCTGCTGAATCCGAATCCGCCGGCACGCGAGATGGATATGCTTCTGACGACCGGAGAACAGATTTCTATTGCCTTATTATCCATGACCATTCATCAGCTGGGCGGAAAGGCGCTTTCCTACACAGGCTGGCAGGCTGGTTTTGTGACGGATGATAATCATGGCAAGGCGCGCATTCAGGATATCCGGCCGGAGCGTATTTTCAAAGCGCTGGATAAGGACAATATTGTCGTTGTAGCTGGTTTCCAGGCGATATCTGCTGATGGAGAGATTACAACTCTTGGCCGCGGCGGCTCGGATACGACAGCGGTTGCTCTTGCGGCTGCTATCAAAGCTGACTTGTGTGAAATTTATACCGACGTGGACGGCGTTTACTCGACGGACCCGCGTGTTGTAAAATGCGCTAGAAAAATTAATGAAATTTCGTATGATGAGATGCTTGAACTGGCTAACTTGGGTGCGGCAGTATTGCATCCGAGAGCGGTGGAATACGCCAAGCACAACAAGGTGTGCCTGGTTGTCCGTTCAAGCTTTACGTATAATGAAGGAACGTTCGTTAAGGAGGAAACGGTTATGGAGCAGGGCGTAGTTGTACGGGGCATTGCATTTGATAAAAACGTGGCAAGAATCAGTATTTTGGGCGTTGAAGATGTGCCGGGTGTTCTCGCGAACGTATTTGGTTCTTTAGCTCAAAACGGCATTAATGTGGATATTATTGTACAAAGCGGCGTGTCCGACGGTAAAACGGACTTCTCCTTCACTTTGTCTGCAAGCGACAAGGACAAAGCGATTCAAGTCATTGAAAGTGTCCGTGACGCAGTGCCTCACCGTGAGACTACCTCTGAGGACGGATTGGTTAAAGTATCGATTGTTGGTGCAGGTATGGTAAGCAACCCGGGAGTTGCTGCAACCATGTTCGATGCGATCTCCAAATTGGGTGTCAGCATCAAAATGGTGAGCACCTCTGAAATTAAAGTATCCTGTGTGATCGCAGCAGAACCGCTTCAGGATGTAGTAAGAGCGCTGCATACCGCATATGGTCTGGACACAGCAGATCAGGTGTTTGTTGGCGGCCCGGAAGACCGTCGCGAATAGTAAGACAAGGCAATTTTATATATTCGAAATACAAGCTGGCAGGGAAATTCCTTGCCGGCTTTTTTAATATGAAAAGGATGTCTCGACGAAAAAGTCTGTCAGACATCCTGATTAGTGCTGTCAGCAATAGGGACCGCACAGATTATCCAATCCGGTCGCTGATCAAAGTGAACAGCTTGAATAGAATAGCCGTAATGCCCGCTGCCATTAGCGGCCCGACGGGAACTCCGCGAAAGAAGAGAATGCCCAGAATGGAGCCGATTACCAGGCCGACTATCAACTGCGGATCAAGCTTGAGCAGATCGAGTCCCTTGCCGTTGACATAGGTGGCCAGCGCCCCTCCTGCGAGAGCGAGCCATCCCGGCCAGGAGCTTAGAGCACCGATGATTTCTTTCATCTGGACTCTGCCGGAAGCAAAAGGAACCAGAACGCTAAAGGTTAAAAACAGCAGTCCCAGCTCAAGACCCCGCCGCTCAATGGCTGGCAGGTACCGGTCAAGATGGACCAGCTTGACGACAAGCAGCACACACGCTGCAGTAGCGATAATCGGGGATCTGCCAGCTATTCCGATTATGATAAGTGCGACAAGAATAATATCTCCGCTCATACAGCATTCTCCCCGTTTCGCCCTTGTCTTAGGCGCGCAGCCTTGGTTCAATCTATGCGGCTGCTCTTCTGCTTATGCAGACAACCCCTCGCAAACGGCCCGGGAGGCGCTGGCTAGATCATATACACGATAGCTTCCTCGGATACCGAAGGGGAGGGGAATGTATCAGAACGAAGTCCGCGTCTCATCGCCTCCAATGTAATGGCGTCTCCGGGTACGATGTTGCCCAGATTGACATTGGCACCGAAGGATGTAATGAGTTCTACCTGCTGAGATTTAAGCGGGGCTTCCCACAAAATATGCTGCTCCGGCAGACAGGCTGCAACACTCTCCAGCGTATCGCGGCGGCATTTGCCTTCGCGGTCGAACAAACCGACTCCCATCCCCGATTCTCTTGCTTCAATAGTCAGCAGCTCCGCTCCGGCTTCTCTGTCTTGTTCAAAGGTGCGTATCAGCTCGGGAATTTGAATAAGCGAGCCTTCAAGTTTTTTTCCGTACTCCGTAAAGACACGCAGGCCGCGTCGTACCCCTTCTTTTATTAACTCCGTCCTTCTGTGGCGGGGAAGCTCAATAGTTCCGTCTGATACCTCCACCGCCGTAAATCCCAGTTTGCATATCGAATCAAAAAAAGAAGAGACAACCCCTTGCTGAACTGCCGTTTCAAGCAGGGTTCCGCCAGTCATGACAGCTATGCCGTGATTGCGGGCAAGTGCCGTCTTGCAAAGCAGAAGTTCGTCTGAATAGAGAACTGCCGTCCCGAATCCGAACTTAATACAGTCTACATAAGGCGAGGCTGTCTCCAGAAAATCTGCATAAGCATTGCTGCCGATCCCTTTGTCGATGACCATCGTGATTCCGCCTGCTTTGGTCCGCTGTTCATGACCAAGCCGAGCTCTGTTGCGGTTCCTGGCGCTGCGATCGCCCTTAGGGTCGCTAAGCTGAGGGTGCCATAGCATCCCTTTCGTGAACTCCATGTGCCCATTCCCCTTACTTTGTAAGTGTTGAGGATGGAAAGCTTCCAACCATGAGCCCAGTATATGCATTGCCGTCCGGGCGGGTGCCGTTATGCCTAAAAACAGACAAGCCTGCATAGGATGTAACCAGGCAGCTTCAGCCAACGGGAGAAAAGCAGGCTGCTGGTCTTGGGGAGGGAAGCGGATGTTAAATAAAATTGTACTAAGCATGGCGACACTACGTTTGATATCAGGGAGCCTGGAGATAATTGCAGCCATTATTATGCTCAGACTGAACCAGATTGACAAGGCACTTGTCGTTAATTCATCTCTTGCACTGGTAGGTCCGATTATACTGATTTCCACCACAACAATCGGATTGGTAGGGCTGTCAGACAAGCTTTCGCTGGACAAGTTCGTGTGGGTACTTGTTGGTATTACCTGCCTGATGATCGGGATATTAAAGAAATGATAATAGCCCAAAAGCTTGTCATATTCTATGAGGAAATTTCATAGAAATGAGATAAGCAAGGACAAACATCCGGGAGGGGCTAATGATGATGACCCGCATAATTCACCTGCTGCCGCAAGAGCTGCAGCAGGTGCTGACAAAGCTGCCGGAACAGGTGAAGCAGGAACTTGAGGAAATCCGCATTCGGGAGGCGCGTCCGCTTGAAGTCAGCTTCGGCGGGGGCTTCCGTTTTGTGACGCCTGACGGAGCATTGGACAGCCTGCCTGATTCAGCCTACAGACCTCATCATGCGGTCTGCCGCAAGCTTCTGGAACGGATAACGAACCATTCTTTGTATGCGATGGAGGAAGAACTCAAAAGAGGATATATAACCGTAGACGGGGGACATCGGATAGGCTTGACAGGAAGGACAGTTCTGGAGAACGGAGCTGTGAAAGCGGTGCGGGATATTGGCGCCTTTAATATCCGAATTGCCAGAGAGGTAACAGGCGCCGCAAGCACTCTATTGCCGAAACTGCTGAACTGGCCGCGCAAATCGCTGCTTCCGTCCCTGATTATAGGAGCTCCGCAGACAGGCAAGACGACCATCATCCGGGAAATCGCCCGTTGTGTCAGCTATGGCAAATGGCAGCATCCCGCGGCGGCAGACTGGCCCGGGCGAAAGGTTGGCATCGTGGACGAGCGTTCAGAGATTGCCGCCAGCGTCAGAGGTGTTCCCTCCTTTGATATTGGTCCGAGAACGGATGTCATGGACGCTTGCCCGAAGGCGGAGGGGATGATGATGCTGCTTCGCTCGATGTCTCCAGAGGTGCTTATCGTAGATGAGATTGGAAGACAAGAGGATGCGGATGCCATTCGGGAAGCAGCTCATGGTGGTGTTACTGTGATTGCCACGGCTCACGCCTATGATTTGGAGGATGCCAGAGGGCGTCCGGTGCTGCGTTCACTGCTCGATGAGGGAGTGTTTGGTGCAGTAGCTGCCATTCGCAGAACAGCAGCCGGCACAACGGCCCATACGATTACGATGCAGAGGACGCTTGCGCCTGCAGCCAGGGAGCCGACAACAGATCAACAGCAGAACAGGCAGGCTATTGCCAGGGGGCAGCCATAATGCTCAAAATCATTGGAGCGCTGCTGGTACTGTTTGCAGGGACGATGATTGGCTTTTACCAGGCGGGGCGCTTTGCTGCCAGGCCGCGCCAGCTTAGGCAGCTTGCACATGGACTGCAGCGGCTGGAGACAGAGATCAGCTACGGCTTTACACCGCTGCCTGAGGCGCTGGAGCGCTCAGCTGGAGCATCGGCAGAGCCGGTTGCAGGCTTGCTTCACAGAGCAGCAGCACTGCTATCGGAACAGCCGGATGAGCCGTTTCGCGACAGTTGGGAGACGGCAATTGCCGAGCATTGGCCGTACACCGCAATGCGGGACAATGAGAAAACGATATTGATTCGCCTGGGCTCTGCACTTGGGATCAGCGACCGGGAGGATCAGATGAAGCATTTGCGACTGGCGCTGCTGCAGCTCAAATCGGAGGAAGATGCGGCGCGGGAAGACCAGGCGAAGTACGAAAAGATGAGCAAAAGCCTGGGTCTGCTCTCTGCTGCGCTGATCGTCATTCTGATGATGTAATGGGGTGCCGGAAAAATGAATATGGATATCAGCGCTATTTTTCAAATTGCAGGCATCGGAATCATGATTGCAATGATTCATACGGTGCTCAAGCAGATGGGCAAAGAGGATATGGCACATTGGGTGACGCTGATCGGTTTTGTAGTCGTGCTTTTTATGGTTGTGCGGCTGCTGAACGAATTATTTCAAGAGATCAAGACGATTTTTCTGTTTCAGTAGGCGGCTTAAATATCGGCCGTGAACCGTACCGGGGTGAGCCAGCATGGAAATCATTCAAATTGTCGGCATAGGTCTAATCGCAACTATACTCATTCTTGTCATCCGCGAGCAGAAGCCGATATTCGCTTTTGTGCTGGCTGCCTTTACCGGAATTTATCTGTTTTTGTTCCTGATTGGCAAGATTGATACGGTTATCAAGGTACTGGAGAACCTTGCCAATCGTTCGGGCATACCAACTGTATACATGTCCACGATTTTAAAAATTATCGGCATCGCTTATATCGCAGAGTTCGGGGCGCAGATTATCCGTGATGCCGGACAGGACAGCATTGCCTCCAAAATCGAATTCGCCGGGAAGGTGCTCATTCTGGCGATGGCTGTGCCGATCATCAGCATCATTGTCGAAACGGTGCTCAATCTTCTCCCGGCGGGAGGTTAGACGAATGACCCGCTACGTTGTTTGGAGGCTTGCTGTCCTGACACTGCTTCTCCTGTTGGTGTCAGGCAGCTGCGCCGCAATGGTATACGGGAATGCCAATGCCTTGCCCGGGAAGGAAAGTCCGGAAGGCTCTCTCGAGCAGTCTGCCGACCGGCTGGTGCAAGAGCAGCTGCGCATGATTGAGACAGGCTCGGTGGAGACTTACTGGACAGAGTTGATGAATGAATACGGCGGCTACTTTCCAGGCGGAAAGCTGCCTGGCTTTACAGATATGCTCAAGTCCGGAGGGGACGGGCTGAAGCTGATGGATATCCTGGCGGGGCTTGTCAAATACATTTTGCATGAGGTGCTCTATAACGGCAGGCTTCTCGTCACAATCGTCATGCTCACCGTATTCAGCATGATTCTGGAGACACTGCAAAATGCGTTTGAGCGCAAGGCGGTCAGCAAGGTTGCTTATGCGATTTCGTATATGGTGCTTATCATTTTGGCAGTCAACAGCTTCTATGTTGCCATCGGCTATGCCAAAGCGGCCATTAGCGGAATGATTCAGTTCATGATGGCGATGATTCCGCTGCTGCTTACACTGCTCGCTTCGATGGGCAGCATCGTTACCGTATCGGTTATGCACCCGCTCATTATTTTTATGATTAATACGGTGGGCACACTCATTTATTCTGTAGTCTTCCCGCTCTTGTTCTTCTCAGCGGTGTTATACATCGCCAGCGCCATAAGCGACCGCTTCAAAGTCACGCAGCTTGCCGATTTGATCCGTAAATGTGCGGTCGGGTTGCTCGGCGTATTGCTGACAGTCTTCCTGGGCGTCATATCAGTGCAGGGGGCGACAGGGGGCGTTACAGACGGCGTTACAATGAAAACGGCAAAATTTATTACCGGCAATTTCGTTCCGGTGGTCGGACGGGCGTTCTCAGATGCGGCAGACACCGTCATGTCCGCTTCACTGCTGGTCAAAAATGCGGTAGGCATAGCCGGTGTCGTCATCCTGATTTTCCTCTGCGTCTTTCCTGCGGTGAAAATTTTGGCACTGGCCTTTATCTACAATGTTTGTGCCGCTGTGCTGCAGCCACTGGGAGAAAGCCCGATAATAACATGCTTGGAGACCATTGGGAAAACGATGATTTATGTATTTGCCGCGCTTGCCGCCGTAGGACTGATGTTCTTCCTCGCGGTGACGATTATATTAACCGCAGGGAATGCCGCGATTATGGTTCGCTAGACAAGCGGCATCGGGAGGTGACAGCGCTGTGGAATGGCTGACGGATTGGCTCAGGCAAATTATCGCCGTCATTCTGCTGGCGGGAATTATTGATCTTCTCGTCCCAAGCTCCTCCTATCAGCGGTATGTCAGACTGGTCATCGGTTTGTTGATTCTGCTGACACTGCTTTCCCCGGTATTGCGCTTGCTTCAGGGAGACTTTGAAACCCGTCTCACAGATACGCTGCACGGCTGGGGGAAAGACAAGTCTACGGCAGCATCAGGGATGCCGGGGTTGGAACAGATTCGTGAACAGGCCAATGACCTTCAGAAGCAGCGGCTGACCCAGGCATCAAGTCTGGCAGGCAGTCAACTTGCATCCGCGATGCAGGCGGAACTGGAGCAAAAGACAGGGCTGTCTATAGCGGAAATAAGCGTAAAACTGGAATCCGGAGGCAAAGCCGGGGAAGCGAACAGAATTGCCAAGGTCGATGTGGTATTGACTGGTCTGGACCAGGGAGAATCTGATGATGAGGGTATCCCGGGATCCGATCCGGTACAGCCGGTAGTCGTTCATATCGGCATTCCGGACATTGAAGCCTCTCAAGGGGAAGGACAGCAGGACAAAACAGCCATGGTGAATACTGAACGAAGCGGCACGAAGCATCAGCTTCAGGCAGAAGACGGGAGGTATAAACAGGTCGCCCTGATTTTATCCCAGAGCTTTCAGGTGGAGCCTAAGGCTATCAACGTATTTGCTCCTGCATCCGGCTAAGCGGACATGCGGCGGACTTAAAGATAGAGCTTCAAAGGAGGGAAGAGTCATTGGCTAAATGGCTGGGCTTAATTGAATCAGCGCTCGGGCAGGGGCCCTCAGGACCAAAACGCGTCCGGACAATGCGCTGGCTGCTTATCATTGGAGCCGTAGGCGCCTTGCTGATGATTGTCAATTCGTTCCTGTCCTTAAGGCAGGTCGAGCCTACAGCACAGTCCCGCACGGAGCCGCCTGCGGCCCAGGAGACACTGCTCGGGCAGCGCGATGATTCAGACTCTGTCTTTGAAGCTTTAGAGCGGCCGCTGGAAAACCGGCTGAAGGGTATGCTGGAGAAAATCGTAGGTGTCGGGACAGTGGATGTGCTGATTACCATTGATTCAACCGAGGAATCCGTCATTGAGAAAAATGAGAAGCAAACCCAGCAGCTGACCGAGGAGACGGACAAGAACGGGGGCAAGCGTCACATCACTTCCTCTACCAAGGATGGTCAGGTTGTTCTGTATGAAGTATCAGGAGAGCAGACGCCGCTTGTCACCAAAAAAATCAAGCCTCATATCCGGGGGATTCTGATCGTAGCCAGAGGTGCGGAAAACCAGACGGTGCGGCAGTTGATCCTGGATGCTGTTAAAAAAGGCTACAGCGTACCCGCACACCGGATTTCGGTTGTGCCGAGCAAGCAGCCTTGACCATAGAAGTGAAAATAAGTCCCGGAGCGGACATAAAATGATGAGAGGATGAATTATTCCATGAATACAAAAAGACAAACCGTATGGCTCGTTTCCATGTTAAGTCTGATGGTCATTTTATCTGCCTATTATCTCTTTACAGAGGACAGCGGCCCTTCCAAGACAACAACCGCTAACAGCCATGAAACAGCGGCTGGTTTGACAGGTGAAGGAGACGGTGCAAATACGGAGAAAATTGTTGTGAATGACGTTGAACATAGTGATGGAAGCGTGTTGTCCGAGGCTGATAAGCAAATTATTGATAAATTCGAGGAAGAAAGCAAGGCAGCCTCCTTCAGTGACTATTTCACGGAACAGCAGTTCAAGAGAACAGAGACCGTTCAACAGGAATACGATCGTCTGATGGGAATTGTTTCGGATACAACGAATAAAGATTCCGAGGAAGCGAGCAGCGCGATGGACCAGGTGGGAGAGCTTGAGCAGCGTGAGGAGAAAATCAACGATCTGGAGGCCAGCCTGCGTGAAGAGTTCAAAAATGTAGTCGTCGCCCAGGAAAAGAACAGCTATAAAGTAGTTGTGGAAGGCGATAAGCTGGAGAGAAGCCAGGCCGACAGCATTATCCAGCTCGTCATGAACACACTAGAGGTATCGGCTGACCGGGTTTCGGTACAGCTTTATCATTAAGCTCCTTCATCGCCTGCCAGCAGCCGGATAACGGCTGACGGCGGGCGTTTTTTTCTTCAATAGGAACACAAAGTGCTTTATTTAAAGCAGTATCTTAAAATAGCGTTAGGATAAACTTTTCGATTATGATATAATACTAACGTTATCCAAATCGAGAATGAGACAAGGTTTACCAATGCTAAGGAGTGAATAATATCCATGTTCAAATTGAGCGAGATTAAAGAGCTGATTAAACTTGTTGATCAGACCTCTGTACAAGAGCTCGAAATTGAAAATGAAGGGGCTCGCCTGCTTATCCGTAAACCGGGCAAGACCGAAGTGGTGAATGTACAGACAGCCTCAGTTCCTCATACATATTCGCCTGTTGCTGTAACTCAGGCGCCACCAACATCTGCAGCGTCCGCGCCGACGCAGCCTGCTGTTGAGTCTGCTGCCACCCCGGCATCAAGCGGACTGCATCAGATCGTCTCCCCTATGGTTGGTACTTTCTACCATGCTTCTTCTCCGGACGCAGCGCCTTTTGTGAATACCGGAGACCGTGTAAACGAGAAGAGCGTTGTATGTATCCTTGAAGCAATGAAATTGATGAACGAGCTTGAAGCCGATGTGCGCGGCGAAATTGTCGAGATTCTGGTCGAAAACGGACAGCTCGTAGATTTCGGACAGCCATTGTTCCTGGTCAGACCGGAATAACGGGTTTGCGAAAGGAGTTCAAAGAGTGAAATTTCATAAAATATTAATTGCCAACCGTGGAGAAATTGCGGTTCGCATTATTCGTGCGTGCAGTGAGCTGGGCATCCAGACAGTCGCGGTGTATTCTGAAGCGGACCGTGATTCGTTGCATGTAAAATTGGCTGATGAAGCCTACTGTATCGGTCCGGTTCTGTCCAAGGACAGCTATCTGAACCTGACCAACATTATGAGTGTAGCTACGCTTACCGGATGTGACGCCATTCACCCGGGGTACGGCTTCCTCGCTGAAAATGCTGATTTTGCGGAGATTTGCGAATCCTGCAACATTACATTTATTGGTCCTTCCCCGTCTGCAATCAGCAAAATGGGTGATAAGGCAGTTGCGAAGCTGACCATGAAGGAGGCCGATGTGCCTGTTATTCCAGGTTCTGACGGCCTGATTGAAGATTTGGACGCAGCGGTTCTGATTGCTCGCGATATTGGCTACCCTGTTATCATTAAAGCGACCGCCGGGGGCGGAGGCAAGGGCATCCGGATTGCTGAGGATGAGGATTCCCTTATTCAGCAAATTACTACCGCGCAGCAGGAGGCACAAAAGGCTTTCGGCAATGCTGGTGTTTATTTAGAAAAATACCTGTCGGGCATGAAGCACGTTGAAATTCAAATTTTGGCGGACAAGCATGGTAATGCCGTTCATTTGTTTGAGCGGGATTGCTCGGTACAGCGCCGCCGTCAGAAGCTTGTGGAAGAAGGGCCATGTCCGATTCTTACGCCGCAGCAGCGGGAGAGGATGGGGCAGGCGGCTGTCAGAGCGGCCTTGGCTGTTGAATATTCCGGTGCGGGTACGCTGGAGTTCCTGCTCGGTCCTGACGGACAGTTCTATTTCATGGAGATGAATACCCGGATTCAAGTTGAACATCCGGTTACCGAAATGATTACCAATACGGACCTGATCAAGGAAATGATTTCGATCGCCGAGGGCAACCCGATGTCGTTCCGTCAGGAGGACCTGCAGATTAACGGCTGGTCAATTGAATGCCGCATCAATGCGGAGGACCCTGACCGGAATTTCATGCCATCTCCTGGTAATATCAGCTTCTATCTTCCTCCGGGTGGTATGGGAGTCCGTGTAGACAGTGCGGCTTACCCGGGCTACACGATTTCCCCGCATTATGATTCCATGATTGCGAAGCTTATCGTATGGGGAAGAACCAGGGAAGAAGCGATTGCAAAGATGAAGCGGGCTTTGTCTGAATTTGCCATTGAGGGCATCAAGACGACGATTCCCTTCCATTTGAAGCTGCTTAATCATCACCGTTTCCTAAAAGGGGATTTTGACATTAAATTCCTGGAAGAGCATGATGTGAACGACCCTGAATCCTAGACTTTATGCGGAAATCTAACAATTGTCCAAGTTTGTCATAAATCACGGCAAATGTTATAGTATAGAAATAAGATTGCGGATAAGCATTCAGTCAGGCAGCCCGGAAAGTTCGCAACTTTATGGAGGTGAATGTTCAATATGAGCACAATTGCAGCGGATTATGAAAAAACAGACATGGGAACGATCCAGATTGCTCCTGAGGTCATTGAGGTTATCGCAGGACTGGCTACGATCGAGGTGCCAGGGGTTGCCGGCATGAGCGGCGGTCTGGCAGGCGGTATCGCAGAACTGCTTGGCCGGAAGAACCTTTCCAAAGGGGTAAAGGTTGAAGTCGGACAGCGTGAGGCAGCTGTTGATG
This sequence comes from Paenibacillus pinihumi DSM 23905 = JCM 16419, assembly GCF_000422505.1. Lineage (GTDB taxonomy): Bacteria > Bacillota > Bacilli > Paenibacillales > Paenibacillaceae > Paenibacillus_D > Paenibacillus_D pinihumi. The sequence goes on from NZ_AULX01000024.1 coordinate 85,347, forward strand.
TATCCATCATCGTGGAGTACGGCAACCGTATCCCCGAGATTGCTGCAGAGATTCAACGGAATGTTAAACGCTCTATCGAAATGATGACCGGATTGCATGTAGTGGAAGTGAATGTACACATTCATGACGTACACTTCAAAGCCAGTGAAAAACCGGGTGATGAAGAAGAATTGCAGTCCAATCGCGTGAAGTAATTCGGCAGCAGCCCAATAGATGCTCCCCCTTAGCGAGGGCTTTGCGCTCTGCGGCCCAAGGGGGGCTTTTTACCGATTGAGAGGAAATAGCGTTTTGTGAAGGCCCGGGAAAGGAGACCTAACAGTGGTTAAAATTGTGGACAGGCTTCTGCTATTCTGTTTTAGTCTTATGGTCGGCATCTTATCCGTCACAGTGCTAGCCGTCGGAGCCGGCTGGGTTCCCGAGAAGATTGCAAGCCGGTGGATCGGGGACGTATACAATGAACTCTGGTTGCAGATTACGGTAGTTGCCGCCTCTGTGGTGCTGTTCCTGATCAGTTTCCGTTTCTTTTATATCTCGGTTAGACGCGGAAACGCTTCGAGTCCTTCGATTGACCAGCGCAATGACTTTGGCGATATCCGGATCTCAATGGAAACAGTAGAGAATTTGGCGTTGAAAGCAGCCGGCAAGCAGCGTGGAGTCCGCGAACTGAAGGCACGCATCCGTATTCAGGAGTCTGGTCTTGAAATTATGATGCGCACCGTAGTGGATGGCGAGACTTCGATTCCTGCCCTTACAGAAGAAATTCAACGCGCTGTCAAAGAACATGTAGAGGAAGTTACAGGTATTCCTGTAGCATCCGTAACGGTATTTGTCGCGAACATTATCCAGACCCAAACCTTCAAGAGTCGTGTGGAATAGAGGTGAATCAAACCGATGTGGAGGGAGCTTTGGATCACGTATGGCGGACGTATCACAGGTGTTGTCACCGCTCTTTTTTTAGGTTTCATTTATCTTTTTGCCGGCTTTTGGGATATGTTGTTCTTTGCGCTGCTGCTGTGGATCGGTTATTTCTTTGGCAAGCAGCGGGATATTTCTGCCCCGCCATTTATCCCGTGGCAGCAAATTATGGCCTGGCTGCAGAGCCGTTGGCGGATTTTCAAATGACCCTGTGATTTCCTCCGTTCGCCGGACATCGGCAGGCCGCTGTTCGGGGCAGGGAGGAAATCATAGGTTTTTTTCTAAACGAGTAACTGATACTATTGCCCAGTGATTTTTACACGGCAAGCTTGAAAATAGAATGTCGACCGACTAGGAGGATTCATGAAACGTAGACTGGCACGAGAGATTGCAATACAGAGCTTGTACCAAATGGAAATGAATGAGGTTTCTGCAGAAGAAGCGGTAAACATGCTGCTGGAGGAAGCCAGAGAGGAAAACGAAATTGACGCGGCGCAGGATGACATCAAAGGAATTGATACGTTTGTCAGACAGTTGACCCTTGGGGTTGCCGAGCATCGTCAAGCAATCGATGATATGCTTCAGCAGTATTTGACCGGCTGGCAGGTTGACCGCTTGTCACGGGTAGACCGCCAGGTACTCAGACTTGCTTGTTATGAGCTGGTGTATACAAGTGATGTGCCGCCCAAAGCGATTATTAATGAAGCGATTGAACTGGCCAAGCATTTTGGAACTGAGGAATCAGGTAAGTTCGTCAATGGTGTGCTTGGCAGATTGCTCAAAGCATTAAATGAACTCAACAATAAGGTATAATCACCCGATAGGAGAGGATCACGATGACAGCACAGCGTATAGACGGTAAGCATATTTCAGAAATCATTCGCCAGGAGGTTAGCGAGCAGACCAGACAGCTGAAAGAAAAGGGAGTTGTTCCAGGACTTGCGGTTGTTCTGGTTGGTGAAGATCCCGCTTCCAAAGTTTATGTAGGCAGCAAAGAGAAGGCCTGCCAGCAAATGGGCTTCTACTCAGAAGTTCACCGTTTGCCTGAGAACACTACGGAAGAAGAATTGCTTGCTCTAATCGACCGCTTGAATAACCAGAGCACCATTCATGGCATTCTGGTGCAGCTGCCGCTGCCTGCTCATATTCAAGAGAAAGCTGTTATCGATGCCATTAGTGTGGACAAGGATGTTGACGGCTTCCATCCTGTGAGCACAGGGAATCTGGTTATTGGTGATGACAGTCTGCTCCCTTGCACCCCAGCTGGCTGTATTGAATTAATTAAGAGAACAGGAACAGAAATTTCCGGCAAGCATGCGGTTGTCATCGGCCGCAGCAATATTGTCGGCAAACCTGTAGCGATGCTTCTTCTTAGAGAGAATGCGACCGTAACCATTTGCCACTCCAGAACCGCGAATATGAAAGAGCTGACCAAACAGGCTGACATTCTCGTTGTGGCCATTGGCAAAGCGAACGCAATTGACAGCAGTTATGTGAAGCCAGGCGCAGTCGTTATTGATGTGGGCATCAACAGGCTTGACACAGGCAAGCTTGCAGGAGACGTTCATTTTGACAGTGTGCAGGAAGTTGCCGGACATATTACCCCTGTTCCAGGCGGTGTTGGACCAATGACAATTTCCATGCTGATGCAAAATACGCTGATTGCCGCAAAACGGATCAACGGAATCAAGGAGTGATGGAGATGGCGGACGGGCCGCGCATTTTTTCCATCAAGGAAGTTAACCGGTATATTAAAATGAAGCTGGAGTCAGACCATGTGTTGTCTGATATTTGGCTTCGCGGGGAAATCTCGAACTTTATTCATCATTCCAGCGGACATATGTATTTTACACTTAAGGACGCTTCAAGCCGTCTGAAATGTGTTATGTTTGCTTCCCATAACCAGCGCCTGCCCTTCATTCCCAAAGAGGGAATGAAGGTGATGGCAAGAGGAAGTATATCTGTCTACGAACGTGACGGAAACTATCAATTTTATGTGAACGCTATGCAGCCTGACGGGATTGGCAGCCTCTATCTTGCATTCGAGCAGCTTAAGCAGAAGCTGGAGGCAGAAGGCTTGTTCGCTCCGGAGCGTAAAAAGCCTATTCCGCTTTATCCAAAAGCGGTCGGCGTTGTCACATCCCCCACGGGAGCTGCTGTGAGGGATATTTTAATTACACTCGAAAGACGCTTTCCCTCCGTCCCTGTCCTCGTTGTACCTGTGCTTGTCCAGGGTACCCAAGCAGCCCCGTCCATTGTACGTGCCATAAAGCTTATGAATCGTTTAATGGAAGTTGACGTATTAATTGTTGGAAGAGGCGGCGGATCGCTGGAGGAACTGTGGGCTTTTAATGAGGAAGCGGTTGCGAGGAGCATTGCGGAATCCAAGATTCCGGTCATTTCAGCCGTTGGGCATGAGACAGATTATACGATCGCCGATTTTGTAGCCGACCTGAGGGCGGCCACGCCTACTGCGGCTGCCGAACTTGCCGTCCAGCACAGTCATGAGCTAAGACGGCAAATTGGACGGTTTGAGCAGCGGCTTAACCAGGCCTTAAAAGGGCAACTGCAGGACAGAAAGCAAAGGCTGGAGCGGATCAAGCGTTCTCCGCTGTTCCAGCAGCCAAGGCGTTTCCTGATGGAGCCTGCGCAGCGTGCTGACCGGCTGCATGAGCGGCTTAATTCACAGATGATTCGCTTCAAAGAGCGCAAGGAACAACAATATTCACATCTACTAACCCGGCTTGAGGCCGCCCATCCGGGCGAACAGTTAAAATATGCTGCAACCCGCCGGCATACAGCTCAGCAGCGGCTGGAACAGGTCATGAACGGGATTATGCGAGCCAGGAAGCTGGAGCTGCACAGCAGCATCCGTTCTCTTGATGCGCTTAGCCCGCTAAAAGTCATGTCACGCGGCTACAGCTTGCTGTATGCGGAAGATGAGCAGGTGCTCGTCAAGTCTGTCGATGATATTGGAATCGGAGACAGGATTAAAGTGAAGCTGGCCGACGGAAGGCTGGATTGTCAGGTTTTAGATAAGGAAGGGTGAGGCGGTATGGAAACGACAGATCAGGTTCTGAGCTTTGAGCAGGCTATGGAGAAGCTCGAAGACATTGTATCCCGTCTTGAGAATGGCGATGTCCCGCTGGAAACTGCAATCGAGCTGTTCCAGGAGGGAATGAGGCTCTCACAACTTTGCGGCAGCAAACTCGACCAGGTAGAGCGTAAAATCGAGCTGCTGATTGAGACCGAACAGGGTCTTCAAAGAAACAATTTTCATCCTGTTAATGAGGATAAAGGAGAATAAGCATGGCGGAAGCCCGGCAAGAAATTCAGCACTATTTAAAAGAACAGGCGCAGCATGTGGAAGAGACGCTGCGCCATATCATACCCGAAGAGTGGGATTTTCCCGTCAAGTTGCGCGAAGCGGTGCATTACTCTCTGGAAGCAGGCGGCAAAAGAATCCGTCCGATTATGGTTCTGGCTGCTGCAGAAGCGATTTCCAATGATCCGGCCGATGTGGATGCTGCTTACCCGGTAGCCGCTGCTATCGAGCTGATTCATACGTATTCCTTAGTTCATGATGACTTGCCTGCTATGGATGACGATGATTTCCGCAGAGGCAAGCCGACTAACCACAAAGTATTTGGTGAGGCTGTGGCTATTCTAGCAGGAGATGCAATGCTGACACATGCCTTCTATTGTATTGCGCTTGTTGCAAAGCAAAAGCGGGTCAGTGCAGAAACTGCGCTTGCTATTGTTGAGGATCTGTCCGTTCTTGCCGGCGCTGCCGGAATGGTGGGAGGCCAGGCGGCGGATATATTGGGCGAGCAGGGCAGTACATCATTAGCTGAGTTGAACTATATTCATTTGCATAAAACGAGCGATCTGATCACATTCTCGCTCAAAGCGGGCGGACGGATTGCCGGTGCACAGCCGCATCAGATTGAGGCTCTGGAAGGCTTCGGACAGAGAATCGGCCTGGCATTCCAGATACAGGATGATATTCTTGATCTGATTGGTGATGAAGAGAAGATTGGCAAAAAGACAAACAGTGATGTCAACCAGAATAAAGTGACCTATCCATACTTGATTGGTATGGATGAGAGCAAGGCTGAAATCAAGCGGCTTACGGATGAGGCGAAGCAGCTCCTGTTGTCGGCCAATCTTGTGAACCCGCAGCGCTTGCTGGAGTTGGCGGATTATTTGGTTAACCGTGACCGCTAAAATGAGAAATTCAAGATTGCTTGGGATTATTTGAGCGGCGTGCTATAATGAAAAAAACGTTTTGACGTTATTGGACAACAGTGTTTTCAGTCCAAGAAAGTGAGGAAAACACGTGCTGATTGAAAAGATTAACGACCCGAAGGATTTAAAGCAGCTTCATCTGGAGCAATTGCCGCAGCTTGCCGAGGAAATCAGAGAATTTCTGATCGGGAATCTGTCCATGACCGGAGGACATCTTGCCCCCAATCTGGGGGTCGTGGAGCTGACGCTGATCCTCCACTATCTATATGACAGCCCTAACGACAAAATTATATTTGATGTCGGACATCAGTCCTACGTCCATAAAATTCTAACCGGCCGCAAGGATCGGTTCGATACTCTGCGCAAATATAAAGGGTTGTGCGGCTTTGTCAAGCGCTCCGAGAGTGAGCATGACGTATGGGAGGCAGGTCACAGCAGCACTTCGCTGTCTGCTGCAATGGGTATGGCACTCGCCCGTGACTTCAAAGGCGAGAACAATAAAGTCATCGCTGTTATCGGGGACGGGGCTCTGACAGGCGGAATGGCATTGGAAGCGCTCAACCATATCGGACATGAAAAGCGCAATCTGATCGTTGTGCTGAATGACAATGAGATGTCTATTGCTCCTAATGTCGGTGCGCTTCACAATTATTTGGGAAGAATCCGTTCCGATAAGCATTATCAGAAAGCCAAGGACGAATTCCAGCAGTTTCTGAACAAAATCCCGGCTATTGGCGGCAAGCTGGCGAAAACGGCAGAAAGGCTGAAAGACAGTCTGAAATATATGGTTGTATCCGGCATGCTGTTTGAAGAGTTCGGCCTTACGTATCTGGGGCCGGTGGATGGCCATGATATCGAGAAGCTGGCTGATGTATTCCAGCAGGCGAACAATGTAAGCGGACCTGTGCTTGTACACGTGCTGACTACAAAGGGGAAAGGCTATCAGCCTGCTGAAGCGGATTCCCATAAGTGGCACGGCATCACCCCGTACAAGATTGAATCCGGACAGCTGCTCAAAGCGGTTGGGCCTCCGATGTACACGGAGATTTTCAGCCAGGCATTGATTGAGCTGGCTGGGCAAGATGAGAGGATTGTTGCAGTAACGCCTGCTATGCCGGGCGGCTCCGGCCTCGTGAAGTTTGGGGAGCTGTTTCCAGGACGGATGATTGATGTCGGTATTGCCGAGCAACATGCGGCGACAATGTCGGCTGCGCTGGCAATAGAAGGGTTGAAGCCGGTTTTTGCGGTTTATTCAACTTTCCTGCAACGTGCTTATGATCAGGTCGTTCATGATATTTGCCGTCAAAATCTGAATGTCATTTTTGCGATTGACCGTGCAGGGTTTGTTGGTGCGGATGGTGAGACTCACCACGGTGTTTATGATATCCCGTTCCTCAGACATGTACCGAATCTGGTACTGATGATGCCGAAGGATGAAAATGAGCTCCGCAATATGATGAAGACGGCAGTTGATTACAACGACGGCCCGATTGCAGTTCGCTATCCGCGGGTAAACGGACGTGGAGTCGAGCTTGATCCGGAAATGACGGCCATCCCGATCGGATCATGGGAGACCTTACGCGAGGGAGAATCGGCCGTAATTATTACCCAGGGCCCAATGATTCAGGTTGCCGAGGAAGCAGCTGAGCTGCTGAAGCGGGAAGGGTTGTCCATTCAGATCGTAAATGCCCGCTTTATCAAGCCGCTCGATGAAGAGTTGCTGCTCAAGCTTGCGGCGGAAAACCCGCATATGATAGTGCTCGAGGAAAGTGCGGTTATGGGCGGTTTGGGAGGCGCAGTACTGGAGTTCTACGCCCAGCGCGGTATTGACGGGCTTTCCGTTCGCTTAATGGGGATTCCTGATTGCTTTGTGGAGCATGGTTCTATCAAAGAGCAGAGACAGGAAATCGGACTTACCCCGGATCATGTGGCTGCCCAGGTTATCAGCCTGATGTCAGGCCGCCTGCAGAATGTAAAAAGACAAAGAGGGTAAGGACACATGAGTGCAGCAAGCAAGGAACGTATTGATGTGCTTCTCGTGGAGCAAGGCTACTATGAGAGCCGTGAAAAAGCCAAGGCTGCTATTATGGCCGGGCTTGTCATCGCTGACGGGGAGAGAATAGAAAAAAGCGGCACCAAAATCCCCAGAACCGCCAGCATTACTGTAAAGGGTGCGCCTCATCCTTATGTAAGCCGCGGCGGATTGAAGCTGGAGAAGGCTATTGGTTTTTTTGGACTGAAAATGGAGGGGCTTGTCATGCTGGATATCGGAGCGTCTACGGGCGGATTTACCGATTGCGCTCTCCAGCATGGGGCGTCTTACGTCTATGCTGTTGATGTGGGCTACAACCAGCTTGACTGGTCCATTCGTCAGGACCCAAGAGTCAATGTCATGGAAAGAACCAATTTCCGATATACAAAGCCTGAGGATTTGAGTGGTCCGGTTCCGGATTTTGCAACCATCGATGTATCCTTCATTTCCTTGCGGATCATTCTGCCTGCACTGGCAGGATTGCTAAGGGAAAGAGCCGGGGTTGTGGCGCTCATCAAGCCGCAATTCGAGGCTGGCAGGGAGAAGGTGGGCAAATCCGGAGTCGTCAGGGAAGCGTCCGTGCATCGGGAGGTACTGTCTCAGGTACTGAACTTTGCAGTTGAACTGGGATTCAGGGTGGAAGGCTTGACCTATTCCCCGATCACCGGAGGCGAGGGAAATATTGAATTTTTGGCTTATCTGAACTGGGTTCCGGGAGAAGAGCGGGATGCTCCAGGCCCTGAGCAGATTCATGAAATTGTAGCCCAGGCCGGCAGCAATTTTACGGGCTAAAAGAAGCAGATAGGATACAAATCAAAGAGTAAACTTTCAGCGGCAGTATGCTGACGTTGCCCGGGGAAATTCCCAGGAACACCAGCCTTGTCTGAAATGTTTGCTCTTTTTTTTAATTTTCCTGTAGCCATTTGGAAAACTTTTTGGTAAACTGTTCTTAGTTAAGCAAACAAATGTTCGCTTCACGTGGAGAGTTCCTTTCCCTATTGATTTCCTTGGCTGTCTGAACAGGAAAATTAAAGTCTCCTGCCGAATTAAAGGGTATGATGCCTGCATTATGCGGACAGGAGGGATAGGTACAATTGGGTAAATACGGAGACTTATTTATCATGATTGTTGCCGGTGTTCTGCTGCTGATTTGGATGTACCGCGGCTTTTACCGCTGGCTTCACAGTCCTGCAGCGAGTCGTCGCCGTTCCTTATTGCTGCATCGCGGTCAGGAGCTTGATGCGGATGATGAATGCGTCAATTTTCTGGAATCTGAAGGTTATGCGGTACAATCTGGCAAGCATCGTGTTCCCGTCACGATAAACCTCGATGGCGAGCCGCTTAAGAGCCGACTGTATATAGAATACATCGCGGAGAAGGACGGCAGAACCTATGTGGTCAAGACGGCGAGGGAACGTATGCCTGTTGAATGGACAGGTTCAGGAATCAGAGACCGTTTTTTAGTCTTTGCTTTGCTGGTACCTTATTGTGAGGGCATATTATATGTAGATGTCAAGGCCAGATCTATCCGGACAATCTTGTTCACAGTTGCTGAAGAGGCATAATGGGAAAACAATAGGAGGTTTTATGAAAGGAATTCGTCATATCAAGATAAGAGAAATTATTACCAATGATATAGTGGAAACCCAAGAGGATCTGGTTGAATCACTGCGCCAGGCTGGATTGCAGGTTACGCAGGCAACAGTATCCCGTGATATCCGGGAGCTGCAGTTGATTAAGGTCCAGACAGAGGACGGACGTTATAAATATGCGCTGCCAACCGAGCAGCGTTACAATCCGATTCATAAGCTGCGGCGTGCGATGCTTGATCATTATGTGCATATTGACTTTACGGATAATCTGGTGGTTATGAAATGTCTGCCGGGTACTGCTAACGCCATATGTGTACTTCTTGACAATATGGAATGGAATGAAGTTATGGGTACGATTTGCGGTGACGACACCATTTTAATTATTTGCCGTACCAAACAGAACAGTGAAGATATTGTATCAAGACTAACATCATTGCTTAATTAATGAGGAGGTAAATCGAACATGCTTCGAGAGCTGTCTATTCGCAATTTGGCTGTCATTGAATCCACCGTAGTTCACTTTAATAAAGGTTTTCATGTTTTGACGGGGGAGACTGGAGCGGGGAAATCGATTTTGATCGATGCTTTGGGTCTGGTCATTGGTGCTCGTGGAGCAGCCGATATGATACGCCATGGTTGTGACCGTGCAGAAATTGAAGCCATGTTTGATTTGCCTTCCTCTCATCCGGTGTGGGGGAAGCTGTCCCAGTATGGCATTAACGGAAAATCCGATGAACTGCTTGTCATCAGGCGGGAGTTGTCCAATCAGGGCAAAAGCATGAGCCGTATCAACGGCCAAATGGTTAATTTGACGATTCTTCGTGAAGTGGGCGAGCATCTTGTCAACCTGCACGGCCAGCACGAGCATCAGTCGCTTCTCAAGCCAGAGCAGCATCTTGAGTGGCTGGATGTCTATGCAGGTGCCCCTCTAATGGAGAAGAAGTCACAATACCGGCAGATTTTCCGCCGTTATCAGCAGGTTCGTGTAAAGCTTAGAGAACTGGAAGAAAATTCGCGGCAAAATATGCAAATGCTTGATTTATATAAATTTCAGGTTGAGGAAATTCAGACAGCCAATCTCAAGCCTGGTGAGGATGAATGGCTCGTTGAGGAAAAACGCAAACTAACTCATGCAGGCCGGAGGATGGATTATGCATCCGAGGCATATTCCTTGCTGTATAACGGCGGCGGTTTGGACTCCATCAGCAGAGCTATTAACAAACTGGAGGAAATTCAAGCTTATGATCCTGCCGAGCTTGATCCGCTGCTTGAGCAGTTGCGTTCAGCCTTTTACCAGGCAGAGGATGCTGTATTTCAACTCCGCAATTACCGCGATATGATTGAATCCAATCCGGATCAATTGGAGGAGATTGAAGAACGTCTCAATCTGATTCATACGTTGAAACGCAAATACGGAGAGACTATTCCTGATATCATCAATTACCATCATAAGATTATGTATGAGGTAGACAAGCTTGAAAACCGGGATGAACATTTGGGCAAGCTTCGTGAAGAAGAAGTGGCCCTTCATAAAAAAGCGATGGAATTAGCGTTCTCATTATCCGAGCTTCGCCGTCATGCTGCAAGCAAGCTGTCAGAAGCGGTTGAAGCGGAGTTGAGACAGCTTCATATGGAACGCACGATATTCCGTATTGAACTGAATCAGCATCGGGAAGGTGAGGATGGTTACCGCTTGGCTCCACAAGGCATGGACGATGCAGTCTTCGTCATATCCCCGAATCCAGGGGAGCCGTTAAAACCAATCAACAAAATTGCTTCCGGTGGTGAGATGTCAAGGATTATGCTTGCCCTCAAAGCAATATTCGCCCAGCTCGATCAGGTTCCCGTACTCATTTTTGATGAGGTGGATACCGGCGTGAGCGGCAGGGCTGCGCAAGCGATTGCCGAGAAAATGTCGCAGTTGTCCAAGCAATGCCAGGTATTCTCCATTACTCATTTGCCTCAAGTTGCTTGTATGGCTGATCATCATTATGAAATTAAAAAGCAGGTTAAAAATGAAAGAACAGCTACTTCTGTGACCCCTCTTCAGCAAAAAAGCCGGATAGAAGAGCTTGCCCGCATGCTGGGAGGCGTGGAAGTGACGGAAAAAACAAGACATCATGCACAAGAAATGCTTGACCTGGCGGATCGCCAGAAAGGAGCGTAATTCAAACCATACAGGGAATGTTTTATAAGTCATAAAAGCAAGGGGACACGGTTACCTTATAGGTACGCCATTGGCGATAACCGTCGGATGATGGACCTAGGGAGCGTGAAAATCATTGAATAATCGTAAACGATGGTTCGGTCTTATTCTCACACTCATCGTATGCATGATTGGTGTATCCTCCCCTTTTCAACATTTTGCTGCAATCCCGAGCGAGCTTCGTCTGTTCTCCGGACAGCAGAAGCACTTGAATTACGACATGCCGGTACACGCCAAACTATCCTTTAACTCAGAGGTTATGCGTGTTAACGGCTCCTTAAACAATACGGTAGATGTAGATCTGAACAAGCCGATCTCACTTGACCCGCTTCAAAGCGGACAAACCAAAATGACAATGAAGTTGTTTGGCTCCATTCCCTTCAAGACGGTCAAAGTACATGTGGTACCTGATCTGAAGGTTATCCCCGGAGGACAAACAATTGGAGTCAAGGTTAAATCCGCGGGCATTATGGTAGTTGGTCATCATGAGGTGATTACAGGGAAGGACTCCAAGCAGTCTCCCGGTGAGCAAGCTGAAATCAAGCTCGGTGATCTGATCGTTCGCATTAACGGCACTCATATTAATGAAGTTGCCAAAGTTTCCCCAATTGTAGAACAAGCCGGGAAGTCCGGTCAGCTACTACAGTTGTCGATCAAACGTAATGGTCAAATTGTAGACAAACAGCTTAAGCCCGCATTTGATGTAGAAGATCAAGCTTGGAGACTGGGGCTTTACATTCGCGACTCGGCTGCAGGCGTAGGAACATTAACTTTTTACGCTCCTGAGCAGGGGGTGTATGGGGCATTAGGCCATGTTATTACAGATATGGACACCCAGACTGCAATCGAAGTTGAAGATGGTCAGGTGCTTCAATCCAGTGTCACTTCAATTAACAAAAGTCAGCACGGGGAGCCAGGCGAGAAAAGAGCTCATTTTCTTAAAGAGGGCAAAATTCTTGGCAATGTCGTGCGTAATACGCCTTTTGGTATCTTTGGCAAGATGAAGAATGTACCTACTCACGGATATGACAGCAAGCCTTTGCCTGTTGCTTTCGCTGAAGAAGTAAAGGAAGGTCCGGCAGAAATTCTGACGGTAATTGGCGGGCAAAAAGTGGAGAAGTTCAAAATCGATATCGTTCATGTGACGAAACAGTCTTCTCCGGCGACTAAAGGCATGGTTATCAAAATTACCGATAAGCGTCTTATTGAGAATACTGGCGGTATAGTCCAAGGTATGTCGGGCAGTCCGATTATTCAAAATGGCAAGCTTGTTGGTGCAGTAACACATGTATTCGTAAATGATCCGACCTCCGGTTATGGCTGCTTTATTGAATGGATGCTCCAGGACGCCGGTGTGTTAATGAAAAGGACAAGTCCAAATCTTAAGGCGAGCTAAAGCGCCTTAAGATTTTTTTGTCGAATGAGTTCGAAAACATTCGAAGAGTGATGGTTGTTGTAGTAAAATTTTTATTATAAAGGAAGTTAGAAAAAAAATAAAGAAAAATAATTTTCGACAGAAGGATTTTATAAGTCGGTGTCGAAAATGTTATGACAGGAAAAGGAATTACATATTAAACGGAGATTCAAAATCAAGGGAGGACCAGAACATTGCAAAAAGTTGAAGTTTTATTAGCTGACGACAACAGAGAGTTCACGAATCTTTTATCCGAGTACATTTCTGAGCAGAGTGATATGGAAGTCATTGGGGTTGCTTATAATGGTGAAGAAGTGCTTCGTCACCTGGAAGAATCCCGCAAAGTGCCAGATGTATTGATTCTGGACATTATTATGCCTCATCTCGATGGACTTGGCGTATTGGAGCGGTTGCGGGAAATGAATCTGTCCCCTATGCCCAAAATTATTATGCTGACTGCTTTCGGCCAGGAAAACATCACTCAAAAAGCAGTGCAGCTTGGTGCTTCCTATTATATTTTAAAACCGTTTGATATGGAAATTCTGGCTAATCGTATTCGCCAACTGGTAGGCAATTCTGTCGTGACCTCTTCGTCAACGTATACCGGCTCCGCAGTAAGTGTGAAATCCAATGTTGTACCGATTGCCAAAGGTAAAAATCTTGACGCGAATATTACCAGCATCATTCATGAAATTGGTGTTCCGGCACATATTAAAGGATATCAGTATTTGCGCGAAGCAATTACAATGGTGTATAACAACATCGAAATTTTGGGTGCGATTACAAAAACGCTGTATCCGGCAATCGCCGAAAAATTCAAAACGACACCATCCCGCGTCGAGCGCGCCATTCGCCATGCGATCGAAGTCGCCTGGACACGCGGCAATATCGACAGTATCAGCCATCTTTTTGGCTACACCATTAATATTAGTAAATCAAAACCCACCAACAGCGAGTTTATAGCGATGGTAGCAGATAAGCTGCGCATTGAGCATAAGGTTTCTTGAGAGGGTAAGAATCAATAAGGTTAGGAAATGAACTGTCTCCATACCTTATGCATCGTTTATATACAAGTGAAGACCGCTTCTTTGCTACCCTACAGGGTGAGTGGGGAGGCGGTTTTTGATTCAATTCCGATAATATTTAGCTAGCATCTGAAAAATTTACATGATCATAAAAAAAGATGGATGGCTTCTTCATACAGAGCCCTCCATCTATGTACTCTTTTCTGTATCAACATCTTACTGAATATTCTGTCTCTCTGGTCTTGGTCTTTTTTTTCTGAAACGGGGGGCAACATAGTTCCGTTTGCGGTCACGGAAGAAAATCCAGCCGCCTATAAATCCAACCCCGGCAATAAACAAAATGACACCAAGCAGGAACTGGCCCCACGCAAAACTATGGACAACTCCATCATCATTTCCGAATCCTGAAAAATAATCAAAAACGGAATCTTTCATTTTCAAAAAACCCACAGTAGCAGCTGCTCCCGGAATTACAAGCAGCAGCACAGCAATAAATCTGACAAGAACAACTCCCATTTCATGCTTCCTCCAGACAGCAACGGCAACGTTATACGCTTATGATTATCCTTATGATACCTTGTTCGCTTCCTTCTGTCCACGTTAAACGGTGCAATGCGGTTTACGATACCCGGTAAAAACAGTTACAATAGCAGTAGGTAGCAAGGTTATACCAATTGGAGGTTATCGGATGACGATTGAAGTAGATATTGCTGTTTTGGGCGGTGGTCCTGGCGGCTACACGGCAGCGATACGTGCTGCACAACTTGGAAAAAAAGTAGCTATTATTGAAATGGACAAGCTTGGCGGGACTTGTTTGCATAGAGGCTGTATACCTAGCAAAGCGCTTTTGCGCAGCGCGGAAGTGTATCATACGGTGAAAGAGTCGGGGGCTTTCGGGGTTACCGTAGGTGAGGTTGGGCTGCGTTATGGCGCGGTTCAGGAACGCAAGAATAAGACGGTCAGTGAACTGTTCACAGGTTTGCAATATTTAATGCGCAAGCATGGCATTCAAGTGATCAATGGCAAGGGCCGTATTATCGGGCCATCGATATTTTCCCCCCGTAGCGGTGCCGTGGCTGTGGAGCTTGCAGACGGAGAGATGGAGACAGTTGTCTCAACCAATCTGATTATTGCTACCGGCTCCAGAACACGGCATTTGCCGGGTCTTGCCCCCGACGGGAAATCAATTTTATCAAGTGATGATGCGCTTGAACTGGATGCTCTCCCATCTTCGTTATTGATAATCGGCGGGGGTGTCATCGGGGTAGAATGGGCTTCGATGATGAATGATTTCGGCGTTGACGTTACGCTGGTGGAAGCGGCAGCGCGGCTGCTCCCCGGGGAGGATTTGGACATCTCGGTTGAACTGGAGCGAATTCTTCGCAAACGCGGGGTAAGGGTATTGACCAGCGTCAAGCTTGACCTGAATTCTTGCAGTTACACTGATAATTCAACTGTTAGCCTATCTGCGGAGACAACAGATGGCGCTGTTTTGCTTGAGGCGGAGAAAATGCTCGTATCCGTTGGAAGAGAAGCTAATGCCGACCAGATCGGTCTTGAGAATACAGATATCCAGCTCGTGAATGGATTCGTTAAAATAAACGGGATGATGCAAACAACGGAACCGCATATTTACGCTATTGGAGATGTCGTCGGCGGGCTTCAGCTTGCCCATGCAGCAGCTCATGAAGGTATTATTGCAGTAGAGCATGCCTGTGGACAGAAGCCTTCTCCATTAGCAGCGACTCGTGTGCCAAGATGTGTATATTCCCGCCCTGAAATTGCATCTGTCGGTCTGACTGAGCATGAAGCACGCAAGCAAGGGTTCAATGTTCGTATCGGAAAGATTCCTTTCTCCGCGCTTGGAAAAGCCAGAGTGCTGGGCGCAAGCGATGGTTTTGTAAAAGTGGTAGCTGATGAAGTGACGAACGATGTGCTGGGTGTTCATATGATTGGTCCTCATGCTACAGATATGATCGCAGAAGCGGTGCTTGCCCAGGTACTGGAAGCAACCCCGTGGGAAATTGGGCAGGCTATTCATCCGCACCCGACGCTCTCGGAAGCGCTTGGTGAAGCTGCACTTGCTGTGGATGGCGGATCATTCGTTTTCTAAAACCTGCAAACCGGCATCCTTTTGAAGTCAAAAGAGGCTATGTTTCTTTTTTGCGACAAACGCGTTATAATTGATATAACCAAGTCTTAGTACCAGGTTATAACACCTGACTTATAAGACGATTCTGAGACGGTGAAGCTTTCGTCTCTTACTACGGATAGGAGGTTGCTCCATGACATATTCCGGATCAGTAGGTCAAACCTTCAAACATCATGAACTTGGACTAAGCGATTCGCAAGTTATAGAGATGTACACCATGATGCAGATGGCCCGAGTATTCGATGAACGGTGCATGCTGCTGCAACGTGCAGGCAAAATTAATTTCCACGTTTCCGGTATCGGACAGGAAGCGGCGCAGGTAGGTGCAGCTTTTGCGCTTGACCGGGAGCAGGATTATTTCTTACCTTATTACCGGGATTACGGATTCGTGCTTTCGGTGGGCATGACGCTTCGTGAGCTGATGCTTTCTGTATTTGCTAAGGCAGAGGACCCTAACAGCGGGGGCCGCCAGATGCCGGGGCATTTCGGCAGCAAGAAGCTGCGCATTGTGACAGGCTCAAGTCCGGTTACGACCCAGGTTCCACATGCTGTCGGACTGGCGCTTGCAGCGAAGATGAAGAAGAAGCCGTTTGTTTCATTCGTCACATTCGGGGATGGATCGAGCAACCAGGGAGATTTCCATGAAGGCTGCAACTTTGCTGGGGTACATAATCTCCCGGTTATTTTCATGTGCGAAAATAACCGTTATGCCATTTCCACCCCGTTTCATAAACAAAGTGCAGGCAAAATCAGCGACCGTGCCCTCGGATACGGATTCCCGGGCGTTGAAGTCGACGGCAATGATGTGCTGGAGGTATATCGTGTCGTGAAGGAAGCGCGTGAGCGTGCGATGCGCGGAGAAGGCCCAACTTTAATTGATGCGCTGACTTACCGGATTTCTCCGCATTCCACTTCCGATAATGATTTGGCATACCGTACGAAGGAAGAGGTTGATGAGCATCGCAGCAAGGACGGGATTTTGTTCTTCAAGCAATATTTGATGGATTGCGGTATTTGGGATGAGGAGCAAAACCAGGCCTTGTTGAAGCAGCTTCGCGAGCAGCTTGATGATGCGACCTCCTATGGCGATAAAGCGTCGTTCCCTGCTCCTGAAGATACTCTACTCCATGTCTATGCCGACTCTGAAGGTCAAGGGGGACAGTAAGAATGCCGGTAATGGAATATATTGATGCTATTCGATTGGCGATGAAGGAAGAAATGCAGCGTGACGAAGATGTCTTTGTACTTGGGGAGGATGTCGGCCGCAAGGGCGGTGTATTTACAACAACCAAGGGCTTGATGGAGCAGTTCGGAGAGCTTCGTGTACTCGATACGCCGCTCGCTGAGTCTGCGATTGCTGGTGTAGCTATTGGCGCGGCCATGTATGGAATGAAGCCAATTGCCGAAATGCAATATTCGGATTTTATGTTCCCGGCTACAAACCAGATTATTAGTGAAGCGGCCAAAATCCGCTATCGTTCCAACAATGACTGGTCCTGTCCGGTTGTTATCCGCGCTCCGATTGGCGGCGGGATCTTCGGGGGGCTCTATCATTCGCAATGTACAGAATCTGTATTTTTCGGAACACCCGGACTTAAAATTGTAGCTCCATATTCCGCTTATGATGCCAAAGGGCTATTAAAAGCGGCAGTGCGGGACCCTGATCCGGTTCTGTTCTTTGAACATAAAAAATGCTATAAGCTTGTAACAGGCGAAGTGCCGGACGACGATTATATCGTTCCGATCGGCAAGGCAAATGTATTGCGTGAGGGTGACGATATTACGGTCATCGGATACAGTCTCCCGCTTCATTATGTAATGGAAGCCGCAGCGGAGCTGGAGCAGGAGGAGGGCATTTTCGCCCATGTGCTTGATTTGCGCACACTTCAGCCGCTTGACAAGGATGCCATTCGCGAAGCAGTGAAAAAGACTGGCAAGGTGCTTATTGTTCATGAGGATAATAAAACAGGCGGTGTCGGAGCGGAAGTATCGGCTATTATTGCTGAGGAACTGCTGTACGAACTGGACGCTCCGATTATGCGGCTTTGCGGTCCGGATGTACCGGCCATGCCAATTAATCCGCCGAGCGAGAAATTTTTCATGCTTAATAAAGAAAAAGCAAAAGAAGCCATGCGCAATTTGGCAATGTACTAAAACAGTTTAAGGCTGCGCATACTCCATTAATGGAAATTCCGGGCATATACAGCCGCTTCAAGAGCTGTACAAGTCTTGAATTTCACTGCGATACGCTTGTCTTGTTGTAACTGATGCAAAGACAAGCAGGCGATTTCGCATTATCCGGGGCCATGCGTGTCTTCCAGCTGAAGGTTAGGAGATGTGAAGGTTTTGAGTAAATTAACGGAAATCGTAATGCCGCAACTGGCGGAATCACTTGTGTCAGCCACAATTGACAAGTGGCTCAAGCAGCCGGGCGACGAAGTGGAAGTATACGAGCCGATTTGTGAAATTTTGACCGATAAAGTCAATGCGGAGCTGCCTTCAACGGTTGCAGGCAAACTGGTTAAAATTTTGGTTGGGAACGGGGAGAAGGTTGATGTAGGCACCCCCGTCTGTATCATTGAGACGGCTGGCAGCGATGAGGACGTTCCACAGATCGTTGCGGATACCATTCAACAATCAAGCAGCAATCATGCTTCGGGTAGCCCCGACGGTGATTCATCTGCTGATCGCAGCATGCGCAACCGTCTTTCTCCTGCTGTTCAGCAGCTTGCTGCCGAGCACGGGGTGGATTTGACTCAGGTTCCGGGCAGCGGTCTGGGTGGAAGAATTACCCGCAAGGATATTCTGGCTTATGTAGAATCTGTCAAAAAATCGGGGGTTGTATCAGTTCCCCAGTCTGTAAATATGGACCCGAAACTGGCTGTTCGGACATCTGGTTTGCATTTGGCTGAAACGCCAAAAATACCGAAAATTGAGATTGAGCAAACGATTCCGGGACGCGGTGAATATTTCATCGATGTTACTCCGATGCGTAACGCAATTGCACGGAATATGCGTCAGAGCGTCACAGAAATCCCCCATGCCTGGACGACGATCGAAGTTGACGTGACGAACATTGTTGTATTGCGCAACAAGCTCAAGGATGAATTTGTGAAGCGTGAAGGTGTAAACTTGACGTACCTGGCTTTCCTGATGAAGGCTGTCGTCAACGCGATCAAGGACTTCCCGATGATGAACTCCGTCTGGGCAGTGGACAAGATCATCGTGAAGCGGGACATCAACATTTCTCTCGCAGTAGGTACCGAAGATTCTGTCTTGACGCCGGTCATCAAAAATGCAGATCAGAAGAATATCGCTGGCCTGGCCCGGGAAATCGACGATCTTGCCCGCAAGACTCGTGAAGGCAAACTGACGCTCAATGATATGCAAGGCGGAACTTTTACCGTTAATAATACCGGTTCCTTCGGTTCCATTTTGTCTTATCCAATTATTAATTATCCGCAGGCAGCGATTCTGACCTTCGAATCGATTGTGAAGCGTCCTGTCGTTATTAACGATATGATTGCAGTGCGGTCGATGGCGAACATTTGCCTCTCACTGGATCACCGGATTTTGGACGGTGTTATTTGCGGCCGTTTCCTGCAGCGTGTGAAGGATAATCTGGAGAGCTATAATTCAGAAACAACTTTGTACTAACATAAAGCCGAAAAAGGACGGGACAGCCATGGAAGAGATGAAATCGCTGGATGCAAGGTTCATTCCGTTCCTGGATTATGGGGAAGCCTGGCAGCTCCAAAAAGGGATCGTCAAAAGTATAGACAAAGGGGAGAGCAGCGACAGACTGCTGTTGCTCGAGCATCCGCCGACATATACAATGGGCTCCCAGCAGCATCCCGAGCATCTTCTGTTAAGCAAGGAAGAGTTGGAGAAGCAGGGCATTGCATTGTATCAAATTGACCGGGGCGGCGATATTACTTATCACGGTCCCGGTCAACTGGTTGGCTACCCGCTGCTTTATCTGGATGCTGTAGGCTTGGATTTGCATGCTTATTTGCGGACGCTAGAGCAGGTCATTATTGACTGGTTGTCCGATTACGGCATTGAGGGCAGCCGGAAGCAGGAATACACCGGTGTATGGGTTGGAGATTTGAAAATTGCCGCCATTGGCGTCAAATTCAACAAGTGCAGGCAGCGCCGCGGCTTTGTGACAAGTCATGGTTTTGCACTAAATCTGAAGGCAGGCATATCTTCAGAAGGCTTTGCGGGTATTATTCCTTGTGGAATCCAGACCTACGGTGTCACTTCATTTGCCGATCTGTCAGGGCAGGAGATGCCCCTGGAACGGGCGGCGGGGGAACTGCTCCCCCATTTTTGCCGGAATTTCGGTTTTGCGCTGCCGGAGCTTGTGAAAGCTTGAAAACCCGCGATTAGTAAAACAGCATTCCAAGGCTCATGACCAATGTAGATAACAGCATGGAAGCAATGATCAGGTAGACCACTACTTTCACCCATTTGTTGTTTTGCATTGCTGCGGTCTCCTTTCGGTTATAATAAGGACAACTATTTTACTATTGTATACGATGTACACGGACGGAGGAAAGTCGATGATTATAGAAAAACGTTTGGTAGAAGAATTCATGGAGCTGGTACGCGTCGACAGCGAGACGCTTCATGAACAGGAAATTTGTCGGGTGCTTAAAGAAAAGTTCGGTGCGCTCGGTCTTCAGGTCGAGGAAGACGATACTGCAGCCGTAACCGGCCACGGGGCCGGCAATCTGATCATTAAACTTGCAGCGAACGGCGTAGAGGGCGCTCCGCCGATCTTCTTTACGTCGCATATGGATACCGTAACGCCTGGTAACGGCATCAAGCCGCAGTTGGATGCCGACGGCTATATCCGCAGCGACGGCACAACCATTTTGGGCAGTGATGACAAAGCTGGCATTGCAGCGATGCTTGAGGCAATCAGAGTGATTCAGGAGCAGAAGCTTTCGCACGGTCAGGTGCAGTTTGTTATTACGGTCGGTGAGGAAGCGGGACTGTATGGTGCAAGAGCAATGGACCCTGCCCGTCTTGAAGCGGTCTTCGGCTATGCGCTGGACTCCAACGGCAAGATCGGTGACATCGCAGTTGCCGCGCCAACCCAGGCGAAGATCACGATGCAGGTCATCGGCAAATCCGCACACGCCGGCGTCAATCCGGAAGACGGCATCAGCGCGATTCAGGTAGCGGCTAAAGCTATCTCGCGCATGTCGCTTGGCCGGATCGATAAAGAGACGACTGCCAATATCGGACGCTTTGAGGGCGGTGGTGCAACCAATATCGTATGTGATCATGTACGTCTCGACGCTGAGGCGCGCAGCATCGTTCAGGATAAGCTGGACAGACAGATTGAGTCCATGAAGCAGGCGCTGGAGAGCGCAGCGAAGGACTATGGCGCGGAATCGGTATTTGAGAGCGAAATTATATATCCGGCGTTTAATTTCTCTGACGGGGACCAGGTTGTCGAAGTCGCTAAAAAAGCGATTTCCCAAATCGGGGAAACACCTCGCCTGTTCCCGTCCGGCGGAGGCAGCGATGCCAATATTTTCAACGGGTTTGGCGTTCCTACTGTAAATTTGGCTGTCGGCTATGAGCATATTCACACAACGAAGGAGCAGATCAAGGTCGAGGATCTTGTTAAAACCTCCCGTCTTGTTGTCGAGCTCATCACTGAAGCAGGCAAGCTGAAGGCATAACGGGATTGCGTCAATGCTTGGTTTTGATGTACAATTGAATCAGTCGGAAGAACCGCAGTGAAGCCTTGCTTTGCTGCGGTTTTTCGCGTTCCGGAGGAGGCCGGAACAAAAAAAACGAATGTATGTTCGAAAAAAAGCTTGGCAAAGGGGAACAAACAAGGTAAAATTAGATTATAAATCGTGAAGGGTGTGAGTTGTTTGTCAGATCGTCGCGCAGCTCTTGAGATGGCACTACGCCAAATAGAGAAACAATTCGGTAAAGGCTCCATTATGAAATTGGGCGAGAACGCCGGCATGCAGGTCGAGACTGTGCCGAGCGGTTCACTTGCTTTAGATATTGCACTAGGAATTGGCGGATATCCCCGCGGCAGAATTATTGAAGTTTATGGACCGGAATCTTCCGGTAAGACAACAGTCGCGCTTCATGCGATTGCAGAGGTTCAGCGTATTGGCGGACAAGCTGCCTTTATCGACGCCGAGCATGCGCTTGACCCGCTCTATGCGAGAAAGCTTGGCATTAATATTGACGAGCTCCTGCTGTCCCAGCCGGATACAGGTGAGCAGGCGCTGGAGATTGCTGAGGCGTTGGTTCGCAGTGGTGCGGTCGACATCATCGTCGTTGACTCCGTAGCAGCACTCGTTCCGAAGGCGGAAATCGAAGGCGAGATGGGGGATTCACACGTTGGTCTGCAGGCTCGTCTGATGTCTCAGGCACTTCGCAAGCTGTCTGGAGCTATTAATAAGTCCAAGACGATTGCGATCTTCATTAACCAGCTTCGTGAGAAGGTCGGCGTCATGTTTGGTAACCCGGAGACGACACCGGGCGGACGCGCGCTCAAGTTCTACTCCAGTGTCAGACTGGATGTACGGCGGATTGAGACGCTCAAGCAGGGCAATGACATGGTAGGTAACCGGACACGGATTAAAGTCGTGAAGAACAAGGTGGCGCCTCCATTCAAGCAGGCGGAGATCGACATTATGTACGGGGAAGGGATTTCCCGTGAGGGCAGTCTGATTGATATCGGGACGGATATGGATATTGTTCAGAAGAGCGGTGCATGGTTCTCCTATAATGGGGAGCGTCTCGGACAAGGACGCGAGAATGCCAAGCAGTATTTGAAGGATCATCCTGATGTTGCTGAAGTGATTGAGCGCGAGGTGCGCAATGCGAGCTCGCTGTCAGAGGCTGCTGTTACTGCCGCATCGCTCGGTGGCGAACAGGAAGACGATGAAGATATTGAAAAAGAATTGTTTTAATCATGACACGGAAGCAGTAATTTTATAATCTGTTATTGGCAATAGAATACTATCATTTGAGAAAAGCACCTTAACCGGGTGCTTTTCTATTCATCCGGAGGTGGATGAAGATATACATAGGAAAAGATGGCTGGTTTGAGCATGACTTTGCCTATTAACGGACAGAGGGAGCCATTTTGTTCATAGCAAGGAGATGAGAATCGTGAAGCCAAGTGGTAAAAGTGAACAGGAGGTCTACCAAATTGATGCCGTCCGCAAGGATGTCCTGCAAAAGGGGCGTTTTCTGATTTGCACGGCAGACCGTGAGGAGCCGCTGCTCTCTGTTCACGAAGATGTGCTGGTCCAGTACCGCTTGATGAAGGGGCGCACGCTTACTGAGGCTGAGCTCGAAGAAGTTGGACGGGGGGACCAGAAGCAGAGCGCCTACGCGCTGGCAATTGCCTATCTGGGCACCAAGCCGCGTACACGCAAGGAAATTGAGCGTTATTTGAATCGCAAGCAGCTCGAGCCGGAGCTGATTGAGCAGGTTGCCGACCGGCTGGAGGCGGAGAAGACGATTGATGACGGGGAATATGCCCGGAGGTATGCAAGTCAGCGCTTGCGCAACAATGCGAAGGGCAGGCTGGCGATCAAGCAGGAGCTGCAGCAGCGGGGTGTTTCGAAGGCAGCTGCGTCCCAGGCTGTCTCTGAGCTTGATGAGGAGACGGAGCTGGCAGCGGCGGTCAGAGCCGCCAGCAGAAAATGGGGGTTTCTTAAGGGAGAATTCCGTGACAGGAAGAGGAAACTGGCGATGTTTCTCATGCGCAAAGGATACCCGTCCGGGGTCGTCAGAGAAGCCGTTAAGGCAGCTGCAACAGAGCCGCTGAACGAGGAAGACGAATATGAAGAGGAATGGACGGATTAAGTGAAAGCCTGTGCTGCGGAAGCATAGTACGGAATCTGAAACGGATCATCAGGACAATAGGCTTATTGTTTCCCGGCTGCATAGAATTTGCATTTGCACCATTCTTTAGAGCGATACGGGGCAAATCCCCGTCTGAAGTCGGGGTAATGCTTGACAATTGAATTTATCAAAAGATAAAATAAGCTTGTATTCCTTTCTAATTTAAATCAGTTTTCCTTCCAAAAATTGATTTGAATGGATTATTTCGTCAATACCTTATGTATGTCGATGAACGGTGTGAACACCGGCTTTGAAAACCCAATAACATCCCAAGCGTTTGCCTTGGTGAATGCAACGAGGAGGTGAGAAAGATGGGGGATATCTTGATCACGATCGTTCTCGTTGTTGGCGCAATATTCTTAGGGGTTGCGATTGGTTATTTTATTCGAAAGTCAATTGCCGAGGCCAAGATTTCAAGCGCTGAGCAAGCTGCTGTTCAAATCGTTGAAAATGCGAAGAAGGAAGCGGAAGCGCAAAAGAAAGAAACGGTACTTGAGGCAAAAGACGAGGTCCACAAACTCCGGTCCGAAGCTGAAAAAGACATTCGTGAGCGTCGTAATGAAATACAACGTTTAGAAAGACGTCTGTTGCAGAAAGAGGAGTCGCTGGATAAGAAGATAGAAGCGCTGGAACGCAAGGAAGAACAAGTTGCCAACAAAGAGAAACGAATCGAGGAAACCCAAGATCAGATTGACTCGATTTACAAGCAGCAAATTTCTGAATTAGAGCGTATTTCCAGCCTCACAATGGAGGATGCCAAACAGTTAATCCTGACGAATGTGGAGCAGGAAGTGCGGCATGAAACAGCGCAATTGATCAAGGAAATTGAGCAGCAGGCCAAAGAGGAAGCTGACAAGAAGGCACGCGACATTATCTCGTTGGCCATTCAGCGTTGTGCAGCTGATCATGTTGCAGAGACGACTGTCTCCGTCGTTTCTCTGCCGAATGAGGAAATGAAGGGCCGGATTATCGGCCGTGAAGGACGCAACATCCGAGCACTGGAAACATTGACCGGTATCGATCTGATTATTGACGATACACCGGAAGCGGTCATTTTGTCTGGCTTCGACCCGATCCGCCGTGAAATTGCCCGTACTTCATTGGAGAAGCTGGTTGCTGACGGTCGGATTCATCCGGCCCGTATCGAAGAGATGGTGGAGAAATCCCGCAGAGAAGTGGACGAGCGTATCCGTGAATACGGTGAGCAGGCTACCTTTGAAGTTGGTGTACATGGACTCCATCCGGATCTTATCAAGATTCTGGGTCGTCTGAAGTACCGTACAAGCTATGGCCAGAATGTTCTGAAGCACTCCATGGAGGTTGCTTACTTGACAGGCCTCATGGCTGCAGAGCTGGGTGAGGACATTACGCTAGCCAGACGTGCAGGATTGTTGCATGATATCGGCAAAGCGCTGGACCATGAGGTTGAGGGCTCTCACGTTGAGATTGGCGTGGAGCTCGCGAAGAAGTATAAGGAACATCCGGTTGTTATCAATAGTATTGCTTCCCACCATGGTGATTGTGAAGCCACCTCCGTTATTGCAATGTTGGTTGGCGCGGCTGACGCCTTGTCCGCTGCTCGTCCCGGGGCAAGAAGAGAGACACTGGAGACGTACATCAAACGTCTGGAGAAGCTGGAAGAAATTTCGGAATCGTTTGAAGGTGTGGAAAAATCCTATGCGATTCAAGCAGGCCGCGAGGTTCGCGTAATGGTTCAGCCAGAAAAAATTGATGATACGGAAGCCTTCCGTTTGGCTCGCGACATTACGAAGAAAATCGAAGGCGAGCTTGATTATCCGGGTCATATCAAAGTGACGGTCATCCGGGAAACCAGGGCTGTTGAATACGCCAAATAATGAACATCTGACAGGTTGTTTGACTGTCTTTTCAACAAGATACAGAATGTACGAGCTGCTGTCGCTAACGCGGCGGCAGCCACAATCTAACAAAGAGATATAAGCAACGGATGCAGCATGAACAACTATACAACTTATATTTCTTGAGAAAGTGGCTGATCATCAGCCACTTTTTAAATTTTTAGCCGAAATTGCTGAAGCATGCTGCATACCAGCATACCGTGAAGGTACAGAGTAGAAAGAAGGTACGGAATGAAGGTTTTGTTTATCGGAGATATTGTTGGCAATGCAGGCAGGAATGCATTAAAGAAAGTGCTTCCTGCTTTGAAATCCAAGTATAACCCTGACATTATTATTGCCAACGGTGAGAATGCTGCAGGGGGCCGCGGAATTACGGGCGCCATTGCCAGAGATTTTTTTAGCTGGGGCGTTCATGGCATTACAATGGGTAATCATACATGGGATAACAAGGATATATTCGAATGGATTGATGATGAGCCGAGGCTGATTCGTCCTGCTAATTACGCGCCGGAGGCGCCTGGCCTTGGGTACACCATCATTAAGGCAAATGGCAAGGAGCTTGGTCTGGTCAACTTGCAGGGCCGTGTATTTTTGCCTCCGATCGACTGTCCGTTCCGCAAAGCGGATGAAATTTTGGATCAGTTGAAGACGAAGACCAAACATATTCTTGTCGATTTTCATGCGGAGGCTACCTCGGAGAAGATTGCCATGGGATGGTATCTGGATGGCAGAGCGTCCATCGTCGTTGGTACACATACGCATGTTCAGACGAATGATGATACGATTTTGCCGCAGGGTACTGCATATTTGACGGATGTGGGCATGGTGGGCTCCCGTGAGGGTGTGCTCGGTATGGAGCGCCAAGCGGTTGAGTACAAGTTTTTAACCCAGATGCCAAGCCGTTTCGTTGCGGATGAGGGCCACTGGCACTTCCATGCGGTATTGGCCGATCTGGATGACGCGACAGGCAGAGCCAAAGCTTTCAGCAAGATCAGATGGGTGGAAGAAGATTTGCTGATGCTCTAGTCTATATGGGCACTGAATATACTCGTCCGTTTCCTGGGCTATGCCACGGGAGACGGACTTTTTTAGTACTAGCCGGATATTGATCTCTGAATCGTCCAAAAATTCAGAACAGTTTGAAAGGTTCGCCGTGAAAAGAAGGAATTTTTCCTCCTCTCTCGAATAGAAATAAGTAGTGGAATTCATCCATCATTCCCGAGGAGGTACTTTTCATGGAAGTATTAAAAGTTTCAGCAAAGTCCAATCCAAATTCTGTTGCTGGTGCGCTGGCTGGCGTATTACGTGAACGCGGCGCTGCTGAATTGCAGGCAATCGGGGCTGGTGCATTGAATCAAGCAATTAAAGCGGTAGCTATTGCCCGGGGATTTGTGGCTCCAAGCGGAGTGGACCTGATTTGTGTCCCTGCGTTTACGGACATTGTGATCGACGGGGAAGACCGTACCGCAATCAAGCTGATTGTCGAGCCGCGATAGAGTTGGTAGATCGGCTTGCTATGCATGCAAACATAAAATTGATCATGATAGAGGCTTATATTTCTGTGCGCGGGCGAAGTCGTGACTATGACGGCTGCAATCGTTATGCAGGGGATGCGAACCTGTTTACATTTCCGTAGGCAGGTTTTTTTGTGTGGTTTGAATGTGCTGGAAGATAGGATTCTCCTGCCTGAAGCGAGGTGTATTCATTTCATGTATGAGGAGGATTTAAATGAAACCTTACCCGCTGGTTGATTTTCATTGTGATGTGCTCAGCAAGCTTCTGGAGGACGAGAGCCTGTCCTTTAACAATGACCCGGCCGGAAAGCTGGATGTTACCTATGAGCGCCTGACGCAGGCAGGGGCGCTTATTCAGGCTTTTGCGATCTACATACCGGAGCGGATGGAGCGCGGTCTGCGTCCTGTGCTGCGCAGTGTCGATCTGTTCTACCGCTGTATTCTTTCGCATCCTGAAATCAAGTTGATTCGCAGTCCTCAAGATGTGCAGGAGATAGGGCAATCGGGAAAACTCGGAGCATTGCTCACACTGGAAGGGCTGGACGGTCTGCAGGAAGACTTCAGCGCGCTTCGGATACTATTCCATCTTGGTGTCCGTTCGGTAGGGCTAACCTGGAATCATGCAAACTGGGCAGCTGACGGAGTTATGGAGCCGCGGCAGGGCGGATTGACCGCCAAAGGACGCCGGCTCATCAGGCTGTGCAACGAGCTTGGGATGCTGCTTGATGTTTCTCATTTGACGGATAAAGGGTTCTGGGAACTTGCAGATTTGAGTACAAAGCCGTTTATCGCCTCGCACTCCAATTCCCGGTCCATATGCGACCATCCCCGCAATCTGACAGATGAACAGATCAGGGCGATTATTGCCGTGGACGGAAGGATCGGAATTACATTTGTGCCGTGGTTTGTGAAAAAGTCAGGGGAGGCCGTGGTGTCAGATGTCATCTCTCATATTGAAAAAGTATGTGAACTGGGAGGTGTGTCCAATCTGATGTTGGGCTCGGATTATGACGGCATCGATTCCCATATTGCCGGACTGGCCCATCCGGGGGAGACGCCAAGACTTGCTGAAGCGCTTCAACCCTACTACACGAATGAACAGATTGCCGGATTTTTCGGGGAAAACGCGCTGCAATTTCTGAAAGACAATCTGCCCGGATAGACTTTTAGGCATCAATCTGTTTGCAGAATCAATTTCATCTAAAAGTTCTATACGAAATACGCTGAAAAGCCTTGCATTTTACTGGAAGGGGACATAAAATTTTATGTGACCATTAAGAAGTGTGATTTATTCAAAACGCGAACTTTATTTGGAAAGAAAACCGGCAGGCATCACATCCGGCACTCATTCAGTTATGCAGTTATGGTTTTGTTGGAAAAATGGGCTGCAGCGTGGTGTGGAGAGAGGTCAAGTTGATAGAGGCTGGCAGGAAATACGATCATGACTATGAGAGTAAAACGCCGCATCTGAAATTATGAAGCAAAATTACCAGTGAATGTTGACCAAAAAGAGGAGTTGGGCATTTTGATTAGTCAATTGTCTTGGAAGATTGGGGGACAACAAGGGGAGGGGGTTGAAAGTACCGACCGTATTTTTTCAACCGCGTTGAACCGGCTGGGCTATTATCTATATGGCTACCGTCACTTTTCCTCCCGTATTAAAGGCGGACATACGAACAATAAAATCCGGATTAGCACGACCCCTCAAAGAGCGATATCCGATGATCTGGATATTCTGGTCGCTTTCGACCAGGAAAGCATCGATCTGAATGCCCATGAGCTTCGTTGCGGCGGTGTCGTAGTTGCGGATGCTAAGTTCAATCCCGCATTGCCGGAGGGCGTAAATGCAAGACTGTTCCCGGTTCCGATTACTTCGATTGCCGAGGAGCTTGGAACTTCGCTTATGAAGAATATGGTTGCTTCCGGGGCATCCTGGGCCTTGCTGGGCTTGCCGCTGGAAGTATTCAATAAAGCGGTGGAAGAAGAATTCGGACGCAAAGGCCCTGCGATTGTAGAGAAAAACGTAGAGGCAGTCAAGCGCGGATCGGAATTCGTGCTGGAGCTGGCAGGAGGACCGCTTGAGGAATTCAGGCTGGAGGCGGCTGACGGTAAGCAAAAACTGTTCATGATCGGAAATGAAGCGATCGGCCTCGGCTGTGTTGCCGCAGGCTGCCGACTGATGTCGGCATACCCGATTACTCCTGCTTCAGAAATTATGGAATATCTGATCAAGAAGCTGCCGAAATTTGGCGGTACCGTTGTACAAACGGAGGATGAAATTGCTGCTGCTACTATGGCAATCGGTGCTAACTATGCAGGTGTCCGTACAATGACCGCATCAGCCGGGCCGGGCTTGTCTCTGATGATGGAGGCGATTGGTCTGGCAGGCATGACCGAGACTCCGCTAGTTATCGTCGACACCCAGCGCGGCGGGCCGTCTACAGGACTGCCAACCAAACAGGAACAGTCCGACCTGAACGCTATGGTTTACGGGACACATGGTGAAATTCCGAAGGTTGTCATTGCACCGGCTACGATCGAGGACTGCTTCCATGATACCGTGGAAGCCTTCAACGTATCCGAACAATATCAGGTGCCGGTCATCGTCATGACGGACCTTCAGCTCTCGCTCGGCAAGCAGTCATGCGAACCGCTGGATTATGAATCGGTGAAGATTGAGCGCGGGAAGCTTGTCAAGGATGCTCCGGAGCTGGCTCCGAATGAGTTGTTCAAGCGCTATGAATTTACTGAGGATGGCGTATCGCCGCGTGTGCTGCCGGGTGAGAAGTATGGTCTGCATCACGTTACCGGTGTGGAGCATGATGAGACAGGACGCCCGTCAGAGAACTCTGTCAACCGCCAGAAGATGATGGATAAACGTCTGGGCAAACTCAAGGAACTATATATTCGCGATGCTATCCGAGCAGATGTGCCGCATGAGACACCAGATTTGCTCCTGATCGGCATGGGCTCGACCGGAGGTACGATTGAAGAGGCGAGACAGCGTCTGGAACAGGAGGGTGTAAAAACCGGCCATGTGACGATCCGCCAGATTCATCCGTTCCCGACAAGTCTGCTTGCTCCATATCTGGACAAGGCCAAGAAAGTGATTGTGATCGAAAATAACGCAACGGCCCAGCTTGCTTCACAAATTAAAATGAATGCAGGCTACGGGGAGAAAATTCATCATTTGCTCAAATATGACGGGAATCCGTTCCTGCCTTTGGAAGTCTACACTGCCTGCAAGGAGTTGAACGAAGATGGCTACATTTAAAGAATTCAGAAATAATGTCAAGCCGAACTGGTGCCCGGGCTGCGGAGATTTTTCCATTCAGGCGGCCATACAGCGGGCGGCAGCCAATGTAGGTCTGGAGCCGGAGAATCTGGCTGTTATCTCCGGTATCGGCTGCTCGGGACGGATTTCTGGCTATATTAACGCTTACGGACTTCACGGCATCCATGGCCGTGCACTGCCGATTGCGCAGGGTGTCAAGCTGGCGAACCGTGAACTGACTGTTATTGCCTCAGGCGGTGACGGCGACGGATTTGCCATCGGAATGGGACATACCGTACATGCCATCCGGCGTAACATTGACATTACGTATATAGTAATGGATAATCAGATTTATGGTCTGACAAAAGGCCAAACCTCGCCGCGAAGCGCAGAGGGCTTCAAGACCAAATCGACGCCGGAAGGCTCGATCGAATCTGTCCTCTCGCCGCTAGAGATTGCGCTCTCGGCAGGAGCGACCTTTGTAGCCCAATCGTTCTCCAGTGATTTAAAACAGCTTACGGCACTGATTGAGGCGGGTCTTAACCATAAAGGCTTCTCGCTGATTAACGTTTTTAGTCCATGCGTTACCTTCAACAAGGTGAATACGTATGACTGGTTTAAGGAAAATGTCGTGAATCTGAGCCAGTTCCCGGACTATGATCCGTCTAACCGGATGCTGGCCATGAATAAGATTATGGAGACGAACGGACTGCTCACAGGACTCATTTATCAAAATACCGAGCGCAAGCCTTACGAGGACCTGATAACCGGATTTAAGCCGGAGGGACTCGCCCAGCAGGATTTGAAACTGACCAGCGACGAGTTTGACAAGCTGCTGTCAGAATTCAAATAAGGTCTTTTGTTCAGTCAAATTGAAGGTATACGGCTGTATAAGCCTGTATGCCTTTTTCCGCGGACTGAAGCATCCTGCTTCAATTCCGCGGCGCAACGCCTTTCTTGATTTACCCGACCCATACTGTGAAATTACTTAGAGACAAAAGGAGAAAAACAAGCAATGAAAACTGTACCTGTAGGTGTGTCAGCCCGTCATATTCATCTGTCCCAGGAGCATGTAGAGCAATTATTCGGTGCCGGATACCAATTGACAGAGATGAAGCCTCTATCCCAGCCCGGACAATATGCCGCTAACGAAACCGTCGCTGTAGTCGGTTCCAAGGGCAGCTTCGGCAAGGTGCGTATTCTCGGACCTGCACGCAAGCAGACCCAACTGGAGGTTTCCCGCACGGATGCATTCGCACTGGGTGTTAATCCTCCGGTTAGAGAATCCGGTTCGATTGCAGGAACACCAGGCATTACAATCCAGGGGCCAGCCGGTGAGGTTGTACTGGAAGAGGGTGTAATCGTAGCTGCGCGCCATATCCATTTCCATACTTCCGATGCCGAGAAATGGGGCATTGCTGACAAGCAGCTTCTGCAAGTGAAGCTGGAAGGCGAGCGCGGATTGATTTTGGACAATGTAATTGCCCGTGTGTCTGCTGATTTTGCTCTGGATATGCATATTGATACCGACGAGGCTAACGCTGCAGGAGCGAAAACAGGAGATACGGCGATTATTCTGGACTAGCCTTTTCCAAAATATGAAGTCCGGATTGCATAGCAGCAAAAAACCATGCTTTGCCCTTTGCGGGATGAAGCATGGTTTTTTTGTCATGCAGCCAATAAAAGTTTATTCATATTTCACTCAAATTGCTTTATTGCTATAATGGATAAGATATGGGCATCTATGTTATAATTTTTTAATGAAATATGGAAACAATTTGTTGCCGCTGTGTGCGTGACAAAAGGCTCGTGCTTTTGTTCTGTCTTCAGTGGTAACGTTTACGCTTGAGGCTTAAAGGGGATGTGTTATTGACATGGCAAAGGAGACACAAAATCCTGCAGTCCTGGCATCAGCCAAGACAGAGAAGGATTATTCCAAATATTTCGATTTCTCGAATGCCAAAGTATTGAGCGAGGATGAGAACGGCAAGCGGGTGCGGATTAACGGCAGAGAGATTCAAATCAAGTCCCAGCCGGATTATAAGGAAGGCAAACGCCGCGGCAAGGAAGAAATTCAGGTTCACTCTGATTTCTCGATTCCGGAGGATATGAGATCTTTCGGTGCAGGCAAGTATTATACAATTTACACCTATGGCTGCCAAATGAACGAACATGACACCGAAGTCATGCGTGGCATGTTCGAGCAGATGGGGTACACCGCGACAGAAGACCGGACGAAGTCCGATGTTATTCTGCTGAATACTTGCGCGATCCGGGAAAATGCAGAGGACAAGGTATTCGGAGAGCTGGGTCACTTGAAGACGCTCAAGACCGAAAAGCCGGGGCTGCTGCTCGGGGTATGCGGTTGTATGTCCCAGGAGGAATCGGTTGTCACCCGGATTTTGAATAAGCATGCCTTTGTAGATATGATCTTTGGAACGCACAATATTCACCGTCTGCCGCATCTGCTCAAGGAAGCGGTGTTCAGCAGAGAACTGGTCGTCGAAGTCTGGTCCAAGGAAGGCGACATTATCGAGAACCTGCCGAAGAAGCGGGAGGGCTTGCGCGCATGGGTCAACATTATGTATGGTTGCGACAAGTTCTGTACCTACTGCATTGTTCCGTATACACGGGGCAAGGAGCGCAGCCGCAGGCCGGACGATGTAATTGCTGAGGTTCGCGAGCTGGCACGCCAGGGCTTCCAGGAAATCACACTGCTCGGGCAAAATGTGAATGCCTACGGCAAAGACTTTGAGGATATCGAGTACAGATTTGGCGATCTGATGCATGATATTTCGAAGGTTGATATTCCAAGAATCCGCTTCACAACCTCGCATCCACGTGATTTTGACGATCATCTGATCGAGGTGCTGGCAGGCCGCGGCAATCTGGTCGAGCATATTCACCTTCCGGTGCAGTCCGGCAGCACAGAAGTGCTGAAGAAGATGAGCCGCAAATATACCCGTGAGCAGTTCCTGGAGCTGGTGCGGAAAATCAAACAGGCGATTCCTGATGTCGTGCTGACTACAGACATTATTGTCGGTTTCCCTGGAGAGACGGAAGAACAATTCGAGGATACACTGTCCCTGGTGCGTGAAGTTGGCTTCCAAGCCGGATTTACATTTATCTACTCGCCACGCGCGGGTACGCCTGCTGCTGTGATGGAGGATAATGTACCTGCCGAAGTGAAGAAGGAACGCCTGCAGCGTCTCAATGATCTTATGGCGGAAACCGCCAAGAAAGCCAATGATCAGATGAAGGGCCGCATTGTTGAAGTGCTGGTTGAAGGCGAGAGCAAGACCCGGTCTGATGTGCTATCGGGACGTACCCGTACGAACAAGCTGATCTTATTTGAAGGGCAGAAGTCGCTGATCGGACAGATGGTGAGTGTAAAGATTACCGGACCGCAGACCTGGCTGCTGAAAGCAGAACTTGTGAATGAAGAGAATGTAAAAGCGGTATAAGTGAGGGAGAAGATAGAGATGACAACGAATCAGCATTCGGCTCAAACCCATAGCCATGACCATAACCACGGCCATTCCCATGATGGAATTTCAGGATGCACGGTCCCGAAATTTGATACACGCGACTTGATTGTGAAAGAAGACATTATGTCCAAGGCAAAAGAACTGGCTCAAATGCTCTTCCAATCAGAGGAAATTCAGCATTATCAACGTGCTGAAAAACAAATCCAGAACAATGATCGGATTCAGGGCTTAATCAGCCAAATGAAAAAGAAGCAAAAAGAGATCGTGGCGTTCCAATCTTTTAACAATCCGTCGATGGTAGCAAAAATCGAGGGTGAGATTGAATCGCTGCAGGACGAATTGGACGGTATCCCGATTGTGACGGAATTCCAGCAAAGCCAGTCCGACATTAACTATTTGCTGCAACTGGTTGTCTCGGTTATCCGGGATACAGTAGCTGAGAAGATTAATGTAGAGGATTCCGAAGCGGACGAGCCTGAGGAATGTATCGAATAATTGAACATTTTCGAATAAAGCGTGTCCTGAGGGCACGCTTTATTTATAATAAAAGCAATTATACAACCGGTTTGCATATATTTTTATACTTCGAAACGGGACGCAGTTATTGTCAAGATTAGGCTGCTTTACATCTGTTCATGTCTTAAGCTTCGGGGAAGGAGATGGATGATGCCTGACTGGTCTTATCATTCTTTATTCAAGCCTGTACTGTTCCGCCTGCCGCCGGAGCAGGCACGGAAGCTGACATTATCGGCAATTGGACTGCTGGGTCGTCTTCCTTTCGGTTCAGGACTGAAATTAATCGATTGGATGGGCCATATGGCGCCCCCTGCCGCGCTCCAGAACCGTCTTGGTAAATTGGAGCTGAGTTCACCAGTGGGTCTGTCTGATGCTGTTGATCCCCTCCTTTTGGGGACGGAATCATTTACCCGGTTCGGCTTCGGCTTTATTATGCTTGGAGCAGTTGCGCCGGAAATTGGCGGGCCGGATGACGGAACTGAATTGCGCAAGGTCTGGCAGGACCGGGAGCGGGAGGCGCTATGTTATAACCGCCGCACGGAGCGGTCAGATACAGGTACGCTGCTTAACCGGCTGTCCAGACTGCCTGCTAAGCATGCCGAACAGCCGAAGCGCGGACTTACCTGGCTTGCAGAGACTGCTCGGGAAGGGCAGCGGGCAGAAGATTGCAAACTTGTCCTCCGTTTGTCGCGTCACATCGACTTCTGGACAGTGGATGCCTGCGGGCCGGACGGTAAAATCAACGAACCGGCGCTGCGCGAAGCTGTAGCCGTGCTGAAGCAGGCAGCCCCGGATCAGCCCTGGCTGCTGCATCTCTACCTGGATACACCTGCAGAAGAAACGGCGAGGCTCAGAGATTGGGCCAAGCAGCAAGGAGCGGCAGGAATATGGCTGGACGATACAGCCGAGGAAGGGGCAGGTACATACGTATCCGGCCGCTGTAATCTGGAGCGTTTAATCAATAAAGTACGGCAATTAACGGTTACCGGAGAAGAAGGCTTGCCTGTAGCTGTATCGGGAGCTGCGACTGAACCGGAGGAAGGCCGGCTGCTGCTTCAAGCCGGGGCGAGCTGGCTGGCACTTCACAGTGGGATGGTGTACAGCGGGCCCGGCTTGCCAAAGCGGATCAATGAGATGTTGGCACAGGACGCGGATCAGCAAGGCCATTTGCTTCAAAGGCCCAACGGGGATTCAGCGGAGAATGGCTGGTTCCGGGCCTTCATAAACTCACTCCGCAGCGGCTGGGGATTCATCATGCTGCTCGGAGTCGGAATGCTCATTGGGGGCCAGCTTGCCTGGCTGATTGCCGCTACAACGATCGTGTTGCCCTATGATTTGCAATATATCGGCATGACCCGTCCGGAGCTGGAGCTGGTGAACGACCGTTTGCTGCCTTTTATGATGCATGACCGCCTGACATTGGCTGGCACTATGATGGCTATCGGTATTCTATATATTGGGCTGGCCAGGTTCGGCATGAGACGCGGGCTACATTATGCCAGACAGACAGTGCTCGCCTCGGCAGCTCCAGGCTTCCTCAGCTTCTTTCTCTTTTTAGGGTTTGAATATTTTGATCCGCTCCATGCGCTGGTTTCGGCATTGCTGTTCCCGTTTTTTATACTCGGTATCGCCATGCACCGGAAATACCGGTTTCACGTTCCCCCGGTTAACCGGCATAATGACTCGCGCTGGCGCGAGGGACTGCGGGGGCAGCTTGCATTTGTTATTTTGGGATTTTCCTTGATTATTGGGGGCATTATCATCTCATTAATCGGAATGGGCAGTGTTTTTGTCCCGGAAGATTTACTGTACCTCTGTACAACTTCAGAGGAGCTGGCTCAGCAAAATGAAAGACTTATCTCCCTTGTTGCCCATGACAGAGCCGGCTTCGGCGGTGCGCTGCTGAGTCTCGGTATCGGAGTGCTGCTGCTCAGCCTGTGGGGGTACCGGCAGGGAGAAAGCTGGATCTGGTGGACGCTTGCCATTTCCGGAATGTGTGGCCTATTTACCGGATTTGGGGTTCACATTGCAATTGGTTACGTGAATCAGTGGCATTTGTTCCCTGCGTATATTGTGTTGTTGCTCTATATTTTCGGCCTTAAGTATTCTTACCGGTATCTTCATGCCCGTCCGGCTTCAGCTTATGAACAGCCAGGAAATTTTACAGGCTGATCGATTACAAATTCGCATAGACGTTTAACTGGCAGCCAAGGTGGTAAAGGATATGCGGTTGCAAACCTCAAGGATTCCATAGATATTAATAGGCTGTGAAGCCGAAAGCAAAGAACCTCTGCTCGCGTAAAAGCAACGGGATCAGAGGTTCTTTGGGCTGACTTTGACTCACAGACCTTCGGCATGCGTCAACGCGCCTTGTGATTTGCTTGTGCAGCAGGAGCAACGCTCCTGGTACTGTGAAGACTTGGCATATAAGCGTACAATGCTGATGTCACAATGGCCGCGACAACAGATTTGATGAGATCACCTGGCAGGAACGGGAACATGCCGACTGTCATTGCCTTACCAATGGATAAATTCGCTGCATGGGCAAGCCATGGAACACCGCCGACATACGAGAGCAGGGAGCCGAAGACCATAAAGACAACAAATAAAACGGCCAATCTCAATTGTTTGCTCCGCCCGATAGCTGGTGAAGCAAACACCTTGCGGGTGAAGTAGCCAACAACGAGCGCACATAACGGGAACATCCAGATGAAGCCGCCAGTCGGGCCAAATACAACGGCCAAACCACCTTGACCGCCAAGCAGCGGCAAGCCAAGTGTTGTCAGTATACAGACGAACAGGATGCTCAAAAAGCCGTAGCGTGCGCCTAAGAAAGCTCCGGCCAGCATAAGCGCAAGATTTTGCAGTGTAATCGGCACCGGGGAAAATCCAAGCGGAAGCTTGATCGCACTCATCACAATAAATAAAGCGGAGAATAGCGCGGTGTACACGATGCTGCGAATGGGACTGGACATTATGTAATCTCTCCTTTATTCTATTGTTAACCATAAATATTTTATTTGGTTAACAAAAAAGATCGTATCACAGGTTGATCGGGAATGGAAGAGGTAGATGCTGTTTTGCAGAAAAAAATTTTAATAGACTTCAATCAAGTAACTGTAACCGCAGTGGCAGATCAGGAAGCCATACAGATTCTTCATGCAGAAGAGCTTACTATCTGTTCTGGCGAATGGATACATATCGTCGGAGATAACGGCAGCGGGAAAAGCACCTTTGTCAAACTCATTGCCAATCAGCTAGGTATGGGCTGCCATGTAGACGGGCAGGTGCGCCGCTCATCCGAGCTGGAGCGGCCGTTTCCATATGTAAGGCAGAATCCCGAGGCAGCTATTATCGGAACGACAGCATGGGAGGACCTGCTGATCGGGCTTGAGCAGGCTGGTGTGGATGCAGAGCAGATTCAGCCGAGAATTGCAGCAGCGCTTGAGACTGTAAGGCTGCTGGATAGGCAGCATCAGCCCGTATCGACCATGTCCGGCGGGCAAAAGCAGCTGGTAGCGATCGCCGGATGTCTGGCTGCAGATGCGCCGCTGCTTATTCTGGATGAAGCTGCCTCCATGCTGGACACCGCTTCGCGTGAGCTTGTCCTGCGGGCGGTACGGGAGCAGCACCGCCGGGGGATGACCGTTATCTGGGTTACGCACAGTATGGAAGGGCGGCAGCCTCAGGACCGTCTTATTGTCTTCGACAAGGGACGGATTACGCATGACGGAACTATTGCAGAAGACGCTGAACTGCACTGCGGACGGCAGCTCACCGTTGATGCCGTAAATGTCAATGCTCTTTCGTCCAAGACAAATCCCGAGCATTATTTGGGAGAAAGCCAGCCTACCGGCAATAAGAGAATGGAAAGAGACAGAGGACCAGAAGGAGCTTTGGCGGAAGGATGGAAGCTGGAAAGTGTGAGTATCAGGCGCGATGCTTCACACGGCAAGCCGTTATTGAATATCCCACGACTGCAAATCCCCACGGGGGGACTGACGCTAATTGCCGGCAGCAATGGTGCAGGCAAAACAACACTGCTGGAGACGATTGCAGGGCTTAGGCGTCCCTCCGCCGGAGATATCAGCCTTGGCGGTGAACCTCTTTGGAACGGCCGCAAGCTAAACAGGGAGGTGCTGCTAAAGTTTGGCTTATCGCTTCAGCATAGTGAATCACAATGGTTTCTCCCTCAAGTGAAGGATGAAATTGTCTATTCCCTCCGTCCTTACTCCCTTGGCCCGGATGATCAGGAAGCGAGGACAACTAGCGCGATGGAACTGGCAGGACTAGGCATTGATATGGCCGCCCGCAACCCTTGGTCCTTGAGTGGCGGGCAGCAGCGGCGGCTGGCATGGGCATGCCTGCTCGCAGCTCAGCCTGCGTGGCTGCTGCTGGATGAACCTACGGCAGGTCTGGATGCCAAAGGGACAGCCGATTTGCTCTATGGTTTGTCCCGGCATGTGGAGCAAGGGGGAAGCGCGATAGTCGTCACCCACGATATTGGGTTGTTCCGTGAACTTGCAGACCGGATTCTATTGGTTCAAGACGGGGAACTGACAGCTTCATTTTCGGCAGAAGAATGGTTTGAAGATGGTCGCATACCTGCTTCTAATTGGCTGCTTGATGAACAAGCTTCGTTGAAGCAGGTGCAGCAGCGCCGTGAGCCTGCCGGAGAACGGCAGAACCATTCGTCCCGCTCCCCGGAGCAAAGCCCGCAGCCTGGCAATCAGGAACGAAAAGGGTTGCAGTGGAGCGGGTATGACCCGCGGGCATTATGGCTGTCCTATGTGCTGCTGGCTGCGGGAATTTTGCTTCAGCACGATTGGCAGGGTATGATAGTATCAGGGCTGATAACAATCGCAGCTCTTTGGAGCGGCAAGGCTGATCTTCGTCCATGGTTCCGGTTAATCGGCTTATATGTCTTCATGTTTATCTTTTTTTCGTTTTTTTCCGGACTCAGCATGTATCCGTCAGGATTTGATTTTAATGCTGCGGGCAAGACTCTGTTTTACTTTTGCAAGCTGCTTATGGTCATGCTGCTTGGTCTGGGGATGGCTGCGGCCATCACTCCATTCAGGCTGCAGCGTGCATTGGAGCAGGCAATCAGGCCGCTGGAGCGGCTAAGGATGCCGGTACAGCGTATTGCCCTGACACTGTCACTCATATTCCGCTTCATTCCGCTGCTTCTGTCAGAATGGTCGAAGCTGTCCCGGATTGTCCAGGCAAGAGGCAAACGGGCATCTGCTGCTGGCAGGGTTCCTGCCGGTGATCTGCACCGTGTCGTGCTGCCTTATATCGTGCTTTTGCTCAGGATGGCGGAACAGATGTCCGAGGCGCTGGAGGCGAGAGGCTTCGGCAAGCAGGGAGTGAGGGTGACCAGGGCTTGGACGCTAAGGCTGGAGCCGGCTGATTATTTCTTAACTGTTGGAGCCGCAGCTTTGCTTCTGCTGCTTATTTTGCTGTAGTGTGCGCCTGCAAAAAAACGAAACTTTACTTTAATTGGCACGTAATAAATTTGTAATTATAATAGGCTATGATAGAGAAATTCGATAATTGGCTGGAGAGGAGAGCAGAAATGAACAAAGGTTGGAAGAAGGAAATACGGGACTGGACTTTAACAATAGCAGGGGCGTTTGGGATCTCCCTATTGATTCAAAGCTACGCATTTGCACAGACAGAAGTCCAGAACATTTCCATGGAGGGCACACTAATCGAGGGTCAGCGTCTGATCGAAGATAAGGTTTCCTATGCACTGACCGAGCCCAAGCGTGGAGATATTGTTATCATTAACGGACCGGAGAGTGATCTGCGGCTGATCAAAAGGCTGATAGGCCTTCCCGGAGACACTATAGATATGAAGGACGGTAAGCTTTATTTGAACGGCAAGCAGATTGAAGAGTCGTATACCAGAGGGTTGACGGAGCCTCTCGGCCTTACTCTGCCTTATGTCGTCCCGGAAGATAAAGTGTTTGTCATGGGAGATAACCGTGAGCACAGCAAGGACAGCCGGGAAATCGGACCAATTGCATTTTCAAGCCTTGAGGGCAAAGCAGTATTCCGCCTGTGGCCGCTTGACAAGTTTGGTAATTTGCATTAGCTTGATCAGCGGCCCGGGCAGACTAATGCCCGGGCTGCTGTCTGGAGAGGAGGCATAATTTGCCCTATACGCTAGCCCATCCGCTGTATGCCGTCCCGCTGAAGCATTTGGCACCCCGGTACCTGTGTACGACAGGTCTTTTGCTCGGGAGCATGGCACCGGATTTGGAATACTTTGTCGCTTTTGAATCCAATAAGACGATTGGTCATTCCGTGACCGGCTTCTTTTTGCTCGGATTGCCGCTATGCACGGCTTTTGCAATTGCATTTCACAGGCTGATGAAGCCCGCCCTTGTCCAACTGCTACCCTCTACGCTAGGGTTGAACAAATTTGCCCGTGATCATTCTGCCCCCTGGGGCCTGAAGACCGGCAGGGATTGGGTTGTGTTTCTCGTATCGCTATTTATCGGCTTTTGGAGCCATATGTTTATGGATGCCTGGTCGCATCGCAACAGCTTCATCGTCTCGCATATCCCTTTTTTGCAAAAGCATATGCATGGGGAGTTTGTTTATCATTGGCTTCAGTACGGCCTCTCTGTCTTTGGTTTGGGGGTAATGTTTGCATACCTGCTGATTAAATGGAGCAGATGGCGCAGTACCAGATCAGAACCGCTCAGTGCAGATCAGGTGAGGTTCAAATGGGGAATGAGATTGCTCGTTCTTGCCATTTCAAGCGTATTGTTCATCATTAAGTTAAAGTCCGGCCCGAATATGCACGGATATGGATTTTCGATGGTTGCTCCGGTGTCTTCTCTGGCGGTCGGCTGGTTTGTCGCCTCCGCTTTGCATTATGCAGCGATTCAGCAGAGAATGGCGCAGTTGATGGGGCTGCTCGCCGTTTTTGCGGGATCTGTCGTCGCCTTCCAGCTCGCTCAACGGTTGCCGTTAACCTCCGTGTATCAGCACTTGGGGTGGATTGAAACGATTGGCAACAAGCTTGGCCCTGCCCGTTGGGAGCTTGCGGTGTGGATTGGATTTATTTGGTTGTGGTCCTTCATTATTATTGCCATCAGCATTCAAAGACAGCTGAGAAGCCAGCGGCCGTATGCGTTTGAGCATCAGGCTTCAGGAAATTAGACAGGCTCATTTAGGGCCTGTCTTTTTGTTCGGTTAAATTAATATTTCTTATACCCTGGCTATAGGCCTTAAATACTGGTTTCCTGTGCAAAGTTCCACCCTCGTCCGTCTTACATTTGTTACTTTCGTCAGATTTATGCAGCGTCATGTTTTTCCAAAAGGAATTTTGCCGGGGCACGGCGAAGAATAAACAGGCGTACAACAAGAATAAGATAGACAAGTACGAATTTCGATGGAGACAGGAGTGCAAACGGCTTGGAGGATCTCATTAAAGCCATCATACTGGGTATTGTAGAAGGACTGACGGAGTTTTTGCCTGTTTCCTCAACAGGGCACATGATTTTGACTGCTGACCTGCTCAATTTTACAGGAGAACGCGCCAAAAGCTTCGAGATTGTCGTGCAGCTCGGCGCAGTGCTGGCTGTATTGGTGCTGTATTGGAAGAGGTTCGCGGGAATTATTGTGGATGTGGTAAAGCTGAACTGGATGCACAAAAAAGGAGTCAATCCGATGCATCTGATCCTGGCAATGCTGCCAGCTGTAGTTGTGGGGCTTCTGCTGCACAGCTTTATCAAGGAATACTTGTTCAGTCCCCAGACGGTGTTGATTGGTTTGGTGCTCGGCGGTATTCTGATGATTGTGGCAGAACGTGTGAAGGTTAGAGTAACGGCTGAGGACGTGGACAGTATTACATATAAGCAGGCTTTGGGTATTGGACTGTTTCAGCTGCTTGCGTTATGGCCCGGCTTTTCACGCTCCGGCTCAACCATTTCCGGGGGGCTCCTGATTGGGACAAGCCAGAAGGCTGCCGCGGAATTTACCTTTATTATTTCCGTGCCGGTGATGTTCGGCGCTACGCTGCTTGATCTGGTGAAGAGCCGCGAATACTTGACAACACAGGATTTGCCGCTATTTTTGGTTGGACTTGCCGCTGCGTTTATCGTTGCTATGATTGCAGTCGTAACCTTTTTGAACCTGATTAAAAAGCTGAAGCTGTCCTGGTTTGCGATTTACCGCTTTGCGCTCGCCGCTATTTTTCTTATTTTTGTTGTGTTGTAAAATAACAAACCATAAATTGAGTCCGTTTCGGCCTTTCGGCTGAGCGGACTTTTTTTATAAAGTCTGAACATCATAATCTTGCGGGCCAGGGATGATTGGGAGCCACAGTCAACTAGACGCGGATAGAGCCTAACCGTTATAATCGGGTTAGCGGCATCGGGCCTCGCGCCTAGCGCAAGAAGATGGACAAGGACAGCACGGATGTCCCTCATCGGTAACCTGCCTGCACACACAGAACAGTCATTCAAACTTGGAGGGATAGCGTATGCTTATCAGCACAACCCCGACACTGGAAGGACGTCCGATTCAGGATTACATTGGCGTTGTTACGGGTGAAGCCATTATGGGCGCGAATATTGTCAGGGACTTTCTAGCCTCCATTACCGATGTGGTAGGCGGCCGCTCCGGAGCTTATGAGAATAAGCTTAAAGAAGCGAGAGACGTTGCATTTGATGAAATGAAGGAGCAAGCCCGCCGCATGGGTGCCAACGGAGTTGTCGGCATCGATATCGATTATGAAATTATCCGTGATGGCATGCTGATGGTTGCGGTCAGCGGAACGGCTGTTCGAATCTGATTTTAGAAATCAAGTAAAACAGCAAGCAGGCCGACAGTTATGCTCACGGCCTGCTTCTTTAGACAGGAGAGAGGACTAAAATGAGTTATCCGGAATGGACAACAGATGAACTGGCTTCCAAATTGGCGAGTGGTGAAGCAGTCAATCTGGTTGATGTAAGAGAAGTTGAGGAATGGGAAGAAGGCCATATTAATCAGGCCCGCCTTATTCCGTTGTCAGAGCTGACAGATCGCCTGGATGAGCTGAAGCAGGGAGAGGAGCCGATTGTGCTCATCTGCCGCAGCGGCAACCGAAGCGGAAGAGCCTGCGCTTATCTGGCGAACGAAGGATATACAGTTATAAATATCGCGGGCGGCATGCTGGACTGGTCCGGCGATGTCGTAACCGGAAGCTAGGAGCAAGCTCATGGCGCTGCCCTTTCTTACCGCGTCAGGCTACCAGTCTGAAGTATGGCCGTCATTCTGTCTGGAACACAAAGAGAATCATCTCATCGCCTACGGCGGTGGTGTTCTTGAAACCTTGAGCAGTGCCGTGTATAACGGCGGGCTGCAGACGGCAGACCATTTTATCAACTGGCAGGTTCCGCTTGATTATGACTGCTCCGATCCGGTCAATGATTTGAAGAAACTGATGGCTGCATCAGGCTATCCGTCTTCTGGGGTTGGCCTTATTACTGCCGCTTCGTTAAAGCACGCTTCTGTACTGGAAGGCAGTGGAGACCGGTTCGAATGGATATGCTGCACGACGCTCGGACTTGGCAGTGCTGCCCGGGGCGGCCGAAAGCGGAAGCTGTACCCCTCGTATGTGCCGGGAACCATCAACACCATGCTGTTCGTACAAGGCCGGTTGTCGCAGGCGGCGCTGGTCAATCTGGTCATTACAGCTACCGAGGCCAAGGCTGCAGCGTTGGCGGATATGAATGTCAAGGATAAGGAGCTGGGACTTCCTGCTACAGGAACACCTACCGACGCGCTTATCATCGGCGTTAGCCAGACAAGCGCATATCCTGAAATTCACGAATACACCGGGCTTGCGACTACACTTGGCAACGCCATTAGCTGTGCTGTCTACGATTCGGTATGCGAGGCGGCCGCCGATTATTTAAACCGCACACAAGCATAAGCGAATGCTCATGATTACCATCTATAGCTATATCAGTTGAACAAAGAAACGAAAGGCGGATCGCCTTTAAGTAAATCGTTCAATTTAGATCGCAGGTACGGTTTGTGGTACATACAACCTCAAAGAACCTTTTTACCGCTCATAACGGTAAAGAAGGTTCTTTTCCTTGTGAAACAGGGAACATGACAGCGATCTGGTTGGGTACGAGTCTCCCGGCTTGAAGCGTCACGTACCGGCTATGCCCCCGCTTATAAGGTTTGCAGTGCTTCAATAAGCTTACGCCTTGTCTCATGCAGCCGCAGTTCGGCACCATGCGGCTGCAGCGGCTCGCTCCAAGAGAAGCCATCGCCCGTGTACCTTGGGATCAGGTGCATATGGTAGTGATTCAGGTCATTGAATACACCGCCGTTTTGACAGATAGTAATGCCGTCGGGCGCAACAACCCTTTTTAGAAGGATAGACATTTTTTGCGACACAGTCATGATTGTGAAGGCGGTCTCTTCATCTAATTCTTCTACATCCAGGTAATGCTTTTTGGGCAAA
Source organism: Paenibacillus pinihumi DSM 23905 = JCM 16419 (assembly GCF_000422505.1). Lineage (GTDB taxonomy): Bacteria > Bacillota > Bacilli > Paenibacillales > Paenibacillaceae > Paenibacillus_D > Paenibacillus_D pinihumi. The sequence goes on from NZ_AULX01000024.1 coordinate 129,976, forward strand.
ATCAGTATATGGCCTTCATTGAAAGGTGCGATATCAAGCACACAAGTCACCTTTTCATCCTCATATACAATGTGCAGGTCGGGGAGCATCCCGCCCGCAATTTTGCATCCAAGGCATTCCATATCCGTACCCATATCCCTTTCCATATCTTCCATCATCTCCTTTTCTCCATATTCTTCACGGATTCTCAAAATCCTCTTGAGCTAAAACGATCCATATGCTGAAGGTTAAGGGGCAAAATGGATACCTGAAGCGGATATTTTTAAGAAATCTTAAAGATCATAAATTTACCTTCATGTTTGGGACAAAGCCCATAATAATCGTGTATAGTAAGAACAACTCACAACGAACAAGTAAGGAGCAGTGCAATGAATCAGCGGCGGTTGCTAATTGTAGATGATGATAAAGAAATTGCAGATTTGATCGAGATTTATTTGAAAAATGAAGGCTTCGAGGTAGTGAAGGCCTACAATGGGGAAGAGGCCCTGCAAAAGCTGGATGAATCCGTCTTCCACCTGGTCGTGCTCGATATTATGATGCCGAAGATTGACGGGCTTGAAGTGTGCAGGACAATCCGCAAGGATAAGGCGGTTCCGATTCTAATGCTGAGCGCCAAGGCCGAGGATATGGATAAAATTATGGGCCTGATGACCGGAGCGGATGATTATATGGTCAAGCCCTTCAATCCGCTGGAACTTGTCGCCCGGATCAAATCGCTGCTGCGGCGCTCATACCAGTACAGCATAACGGCCGCTCCATCCGGGCAGGAGGAGAGCACACTTGTACTCGGGCCGCTAAAGATTGAGAAATTTACACATACCGTTGAGGTTGAGGGCAGGCCGCTGCATTTGACGAGCACGGAATTCGGCATTCTTTTCCTGCTCGCCAGCCATCCGGGCCGTGTATTCAGTGCGGAGGATATTTTCCAGCACGTCTGGAAGGAAAAATATTTCGAATCGAATAATACGGTTATGGTCCACATCAGCAAGCTGCGCGACAAACTTGAGCATGAGCTTGGGGATAAGCTTATTGTGACTGTATGGGGGGTCGGCTACAAAATTGAAGGGTAATGTGACAGCAGGGATGACGATCCGCTTCCTGGGCAATATTATCGCGGCCGCTTTTTTGGGGCTGATTACATTTTATTTGTTTGTTGTATTGGGCGCTTCGGTTCTCGGCAACTTTCCGCTGATCGGCAGAATGGCCAGATATGTGGTGGATTTCCTTAATGAAGGGCTATTTATTTTTATTGGCTGGTTTTTCTTCTTTGTGGTGTATCTGGTTCTCCTGCAATGGCGCAGATTTCGTTATTTCGGAGAGGTCAGCGAGGCGGTTATGCATATTGCCGAGGGCAACTTTGATTATAAAGTCCCTGTTAAGCAGCGCAATGAATACGGCGATTTGGCCTCTTTTACGAACCGGCTCGTTACCCAGCTCAAAACCTCAATGGATGAAGAACGGCGGGCTGAACAGACGAAAAACGAACTGGTCACAAATGTTTCTCATGACTTGCGCACCCCGCTGACTTCCATTATCGGTTATTTGGGTCTGATCGAGCAGGACCGTTACAGGGATGAAGTGGAGCTGAGGCATTATATCCAGATTGCGTATGACAAGTCACTCCGGCTCAATGTGCTGATTAATGATCTGTTTGAATATACACGGATGCGTAACAACACATCGCAGATTCGTTTGGTTACCTTTAACCTTGTGGAAATGCTGCAGCAATTGCTGGAGCAGTATCGTTTGACACTGGAGGAAGCAGGGATGAAGGGGACGCTGCAAGCCGATTTGAACAGGGTAGCCGTAACTGGTGACCCGAACAAACTCGTACGCGTCTTCGAAAATTTGTTATCCAATTCGGTACATTACGGGAAGAGCGGGAAGCGGGTGGAAGCCCGGATTTATCTTGACCATGCCCAGGCAGTAGTTGAAATAAGCAACTATGGGGAAGCCATTCCAGAGGTAGATCTTCCGTATTTGTTTGACCGTTTCTACCGGGTGGACAAATCCCGTACCGAGCATGCGGGCGGCTCCGGTCTTGGTCTTGCAATTGCCAAGAGCATCGTAGAGAAACACGGGGGCACGATTGACGTAAACAGCGATACGTATATGACAACATTTGCCGTAAGGCTGCCGCTTGCGGAGTGACAGTGGCAAGCCCGCATAATCTGTCAAGAGAAGCCCGCCTGCTTGATAGGGCCGCGATTTCTTTTTTTAAGAAGATTTTTCCGTTCTCAGATGCAAAAATGAACTTTGTCGTCTGATTTATCGTCCACTTTATATATTTTTAAGGAAAATTTATGGTTTCATTAGGGTCAATTTAATGACACTCCTTTACAATGAACTACAGATAAGGATTTCAGCGGGGGGAGTGGTTCGGATGAAACGACTGGTCGTTCTGATGGTACTGTTGCTGGTGGGACTTTGGATATATGGCAAGTATGGTGTGCCGGGGTCGCCTCAGGCACTGTCAATGCCGGTGAATCACACGGTATCGGAAAATCTTCAGAATAATTCGGAGAAATGAATTTCAGGATCTGGCGGAAGTTGGTTAAGCTTGGGGAGGAAAAAGATCACATGGATTTTCAAAGCAAAATCAAGATCCTTAAGCAATATGAGGTCGAGTGCTTTCAGGTTTGCTTTTACCTGATAGGCGAGAGGGAAGCGGCACATAAGGCGGCAGAGGAAACGATTGTGGACCTCTTTGCCTGTGATTCGTTCTGGAAGGCGGATAATGTGATGCGAAGCAAGGCGATTCGCTCTGCCGCATTCCGCCATTGCACGAAAATTCTCAAGCAGGCTGTATAACAGATTCACGACTTGAAAAAGAGAGGAATAATAGAGTACACTTTTGTGAAACTGCCTAACACGGGCGAAGGAGCTTTTCACATGTACTCATTTCCTATAGATTCTATTATACCGAAGCTGAAAGACACTCTGAAGGCGTCTTCCGGTGCCGTGCTGGCAGCAGAGCCGGGCGCGGGGAAGACGACAAGGGTGCCGCTTGCTCTAATAGAGGAATCGTGGCTTCAAGGCAAAAAAATTGTAATGCTGGAGCCGCGCAGGCTTGCTGCACGGGCAGCTGCCCGCTACATGGCAGCGTCTCTTGGAGAGAGATGCGGCGATACAGTGGGATACCGGGTGCGCAATGATACTTGCGCAGGCCCGCATACCCGGATTGAGGTTGTAACAGAAGGTGTGCTCACCCGGATGCTGCAGCGTGATCAGGCGCTGGAGGATACGGGGCTGATTATCTTCGATGAATTTCATGAACGCAGTCTTCACGCAGATTTGGGTTTGGCGCTCAGCCTCCAGTCCCAGCAGCTTCTGCGTCCGGAGCTGCGTATTTTGGTTATGTCTGCAACTTTACATACCGGACCTGTCTCCGAGCTGCTCGGAAATGTCCCAATCCTGCAAAGTGAGGGACGGGTCTATCCGGTGCAAACCTGCTTTTTGGAGCAGAGACCGGCATCACGGGTGGAAGAGAAGGCCGCAGCCGCTGTCAGACGGGCACTGGCTGAGCATCCCGAAGGCGATCTGCTGGTGTTCCTCCCTGGTGCAGGGGAAATTGGGCGTACTGCCGGACTGCTGCGTTCGGGCACTCTCCCGGGAAATACGATTATTCGTCTGCTGCATGGCAATCTTCCGCTGGAGGAGCAGGATCACGCGATAGCGCCAGACTCGCAGGGGCGCCGAAAAATTGTGCTTGCAACTACCATCGCCGAATCGTCCCTGACCGTGCAGGGAGTACGAATTGTCATTGATAGCGGCCTGATGCGTGAGCCCAAGTTTTCACCCCGCACTGGAATGTCCCGTCTGGAGACGGTGAGCGTGTCCCGTGCATCCGCAGACCAGCGCAGAGGACGTGCAGGCAGGGAGGCGCCGGGTATCTGCTATCGGCTGTGGACAGAGGAAGAGGACAGGCAGCTTGTGCCTTTCGGCAGGCCGGAAATGCTGGAGGCGGATTTGTCCGGACTGGCACTGGAGCTGGCTGCCTGGGGTGTGCAAGACCCGCAGGAGCTGGAGTGGCTGGATGTGCCACCCGGTCCGGCATTTTGCCAGGCTACAGATTTGCTTCGGCAACTGGGAGCACTTGATCAGGACGGCAGGCTGACAACGCATGGACAACGTCTGGCGGAGGCCGGTCTGCATCCCCGGCTTGGCGGCATGATCTTGAAAGCCAAGGATAAGGGGTACGGTGTTGAAGCTTGCCTGCTGGCTGCTTTACTGTCGGAACGCGACGTGCTGCGCAAGGAGGCGGGACGGATTGAAGCCGATATTCGCCTGCGTATGGAGGCGCTGCGTTCTGGCGGGCTGGCCGGATACCGTCTTGATCCGGGAAGAAGCGCGGGTATTCTGGCCGAATTCCGCCGTTATCAGTCCCAGTTCGGGGTGGCAGCTGTCCAGACAGCAAAGATCAGGCCGGATGCCTCCGGGCTGCTGCTCGCCTTTGCTTATCCGGACCGGGTTGCCAAGCAGCGGTCAACCGGCAAGTTCCTGCTGCGCAATGGTCGCGGAGCTGCGCTGGCTGAGCTGCAGCCGCTATCGGGAGCGCCCTATATTGTGGCAGCAGAGCTGGATGACCAAGGAACGGAAAGCCGTATTCAACTGGCAGCGGCAATCAGCCTGGAGGAGATACAGGCAAGTTTGGGGGCAGAAATAGAGAGCGAGTCGGCTGTCGAATGGAGCCGCGACGAGCAGGCAGTGCGTGCCCGAAGCCGATTGAGACTGGGGGCGCTTGTCCTGGAGGAAAGGCAGCTTTCCAAGCCGGATCCCGGACATATTGCGCAAGCGTTGGGGGAAGGCATCCGCGAGCAGGGGCTTGCGATTCTTCCGTGGACAAAGCCGCTTCGCCAGCTGCAGCAGCGGATGGTGTTCATGCATAGCCAGGATACTCGCTGGCCGGGTGCTGATGATGTTGCGCTCCTTGATTCGTTGAGCGATTGGCTCGTTCCTCATCTGTATGGCATGCGCAGCCTGCAGGACCTGAAGCGGGTGAACCTGAAGCAGGCGCTGGAGTCTATGCTCACGTGGGAGCGTCAGCGCCAGCTGGAGCAGGAAGCTCCAACGCATATTGCGGTGCCAAGCGGCTCACGCATTGCTGTCGATTACAGTGAGCCATCTTCTCCGGTATTGGCGGTGCGCCTGCAAGAGCTGTTCGGTTTGCTGGATACCCCGCGAATCGGAACGCAAAAAATCCCGCTCACGCTGCATTTGCTTTCTCCGGCGGGGAGGCCGGTGCAGGTGACACGGGATTTAAAGCATTTTTGGAGCTCAACCTATTTCGATGTCAAAAAGGATTTGAAAGGGCGTTATCCGAAACATTACTGGCCGGATGCCCCTTTAGCAGCCATTCCAACCAACCGTGTCCGTCCGAAGTCATAAGCATTAAGATCCCTTTTTAGGCTGTTGCCAAACAGCCTTCCAGAGCGCTAGCCGTTTGTCTGCCTAAGAAGCAGCGGTTGGCGCTCTTTGTTCTGTCATCCAACAGCTATCTGCCGTGGCGTCCGCCCGAACGGCCGGAAGTTTGTCCTCTGCCCGAACGTTTGGAGGCTTGGCCGCGTCCGCCTTGTCCGGCATCAGCTCTCCCGCGTCCGTCCTGTCTGCTCCCGCCTTGGGTTTTACCTTTGACTTGCGTTTGCAGAGGGGATTCTTTGCGTCTGCCTGTACCGCCTCGTTCATTTCTGCTGCCTGTCTGAGTACGGCCGTCTGAAACGGCTGCTCTTCTGCCGCCTGTCCGTCCTTCCGTCCGGGAGGATGCACGCCCCTCGGCCCGTCCGCCGGAGCGCCCTTGTGATCGCCCGCCGGACCTTCCTGTTGTCTGTTTTTGACCTGAAGGGGAATCGGCTCTGGCACGGCTGCTGCGCACTGGAACTTCATTGAAATCCGCGGCAGGCTCTGCACCTTCAGCGTAAGCGGACATCGGCTGCCGCTCCAGTGCCGCATGGATTCCCCGCTCAATTGCCTGCAGTGTCATCCGGTCCCTCGGGGATGCAAAGGTGACCGCTGTCCCTTGGTGCCCGGCGCGTCCTGTCCGACCGATCCGGTGGATATACGTCTCTGCATCGTGGGGAATATCGTAGTTGACGACATGGGTAACACCCTCAACATCAAGCCCGCGAGCCGCAACATCAGTAGCGACCAGCACCTGCAGCTTGGCACTGCGGAAGCGGCGCATCACCTGCTCACGCTTGGCTTGTGTCAGATCGCCGTGCAGTTCATCGACCTCCAGCCCTTCTTCCAGCAAGTCCGCGGTCAGCTTCTTGGCTCTCACCTTGGTGCGGCAAAATACAACGGCCAAGTAAGGGCGGTGCTTCTGGATGAGGCCAACCAATGTAGCGAGCTTGCCTCTGTCTGTTGTTTCAACCACAACCTGTTTGATATTGTCCAGCGTAACCCGTTCGCTGCGGATGCGGATATCCTCGGATTCCAGCATGTAGGAGGAAGCAAGCCTGCGCACGGAATCAGGCATCGTCGCCGAGAACAGCAGCGTCTGCTTATTCTTGGATGTCTGTGACAATATTTCTTGCACTTCATTCAGAAAACCCATATGCAGCATCTGGTCAGCCTCGTCCAGCACCAGCATGTTCAGCCTCCAAAATTGCAGTGTGCCGCGTCGCAGATGATCAAGCAGACGGCCAGGAGTACCGACTACGATTTGTGTGGCTCCCTGTGCTTTGCGGATTTGGGCCTCAACATCCTGGCCGCCATAAGCGGCAAGCACGCTGCATCCGAGTGAATCGGCCAGCTTGCTGATTTCCTTTGTAATCTGGATTGCCAGCTCACGGGTTGGCGTAATGACGAGCGCCTGCACATTCCGGTTCTCAGGCTGGATTTTCTCCAGCATCGGCAAGGCGAAAGCAAGCGTCTTGCCTGTACCGGTCTGGGCCTGGGCGATGACATCCTTGCCTTTCAGGACAACTGGAATCGTCTGCTCCTGCACAGGAGTAGGCTTCACGATACCTCCAGCCTTCAGGATAGATGCCAGTGAGGGACGAATCCCCAATGCTTGAAAAGTTGATGACATTATTCATAGCCTCATTTCTTTACTTTACGTATTCATATCAATCGCCTTCTATTTCAGGAAGCATTGCGCTCATTCTGTATGTTGTGGAGCGAATAGCTGTTTTCGTTTGAAATGTATTACTAGTATAACAGAGAGCGGGCGCGTTTGCAGAACAGGGAGAAAGCTTTTTGCAAAAATCACGGCTTGTCTAGGAAGAAAAGCCGGACAGTGGTTGGCAATGGCAAATTGATTTCAAAATTATTAGCTAAAATTAACAGTATATAATTATATTATTTTACATTAAATGTAATAATGTATGAAAAAGCAATATGGAGAGACACTATTCTTTAGATTGCATGATGGAAGGAGAGAAAGTCTCTTGTCAAATGACAAATTGCAAACCAGTCCGAATTTGAACCCGGAGCAGCTTCTTGCGCGGTACGCCGGCGAGTCTTGCCCTGCTTCGCTTTCGCAGCTGCTGGAGATCGTCAGGCTGATTATGGGCAGCAGCGATGATCTGGTCATCCGAACCTTTTATATTTACGGCCGGTATGAAGCTGTAATGTTGTATATCAACTCACTCGTAAATCAGCAAATAACGGACCAACAGCTGCAATCATTTATGACTTTGCCGGAATGGCTGTCTGGCACGGACAAGTTGGGGCCGGAGGCATTAAAGCAGACACTTCTTAATAAAACCGTACACCTGAGTGAAATTACAGTTGTGTCCCGAATGGGCGACCTGATCAACATGTTGTTGAACGGCAAAACCATTGTAGCCGTCGAAGGGCTGGGAGAAGCGTTTAAGTTTGGCGCCCGCAAAATCGAACAGCGGGCCATCGAGCAGCCCCAAACCGAGCAGGTCGTGCAGGGCGCCCGCGAAGGCTTTATCGAACAGCTTCATACCAATTTGTCGCTGCTGCGCTATCGTCTGCCGACACCAAGCTTTCGGATTCTGATATGCGAGGTGGGCGAGTATACGAAGACATCTGTGGCGATCTGTTATATGGAAGGAATCGCTGATCCCAAGCTGGTATCCGAAGCAGAGAACCGGATACGGGCCATCCGGCTGGACGGTGTGCTCGATGCGGGATATATAGAGCAATTCATCGAGGATCATCACTACTCGCCATTCCCCCAGGTCATGAATACAGAGAAGCCGGACAAGGCGGTTGCCAATCTGCTTGAAGGCCGAATCGTGATTCTCACAGACGGCTCGCCGTTTGCCCTGATCATCCCAGCCGTCTTCGGACAGTTCTTCCAGACGACCGAGGATTATGCCACACGCTTTCTGCAAGGGAGTTTCGTTAGAATGGCGCGGGTCATTGCCCTTGTCTTTTCACTCGTTTTTCCTTCGCTTTATGTCGCTATTATCTCATTTAACCCCGAGCTCATACCTACTGAATTTGCCGTAGCAGTTGCCGGCGGCAGGGCAGGGGTTCCGTTCCCGTCCTTCGTGGAGGTGCTCATTATGGAAATATCGATGGAGGTGCTGCGCGAGGCCAGCATCCGTCTGCCGCAGCAGGTAGGGGGAGCGCTGTCGATTGTCGGCGTATTGGTGGTCGGACAGTCAGCGGTAGCTGCCGGCTTTGCAAGTCCGATTACCGTAGTTGTCATCGCACTGACGACGATCGGCTCTTTTGCAACACCGGCTTATAATGCAGCCTTTGCCTTGAGGATGCTTCGTTTTCCGCTGATTCTTATTGCGGGCATGTTGGGCGTTTACGGGGTCGTAATCGGTTTGATTCTCATTGCGAATCATTTGCTGACGATCAAGTCGTTTGGCATGCCGTATTTGTCACCGGCGGTACCGGTTCATTTTAGGGGCTGGCGTGATTTTCTCATTCGTGCTCCGTTATGGATATTGAAGAAGAAACCGTCTTACAGACAGAGCAGAAGGTACGAGGATAAGGAGGAAGGAACAGCATGAGACTGCGTGAGGAGACGACACTGTCGGGCATAGAAATGGCAGCGATTCTAATCAGCACGGTTATCGGGGTTGCTATTCTCCCCTTTCCGCTGTTTGCTGTAAGGGGAGCCGGGACGGGAGCCGGTATGCTTACCTTGATGGCTATCGGGATTACGTTGATAGGTCTGCTGTCCGTTATTGCACTGGGGCTTCGTTTTCCCGGCCAATCGATTATACAATATGGAGCGCAAATCATTGGCCGTCCGGCCGCTGCAATGTTGAACGCACTGCTCATTGTGTTTTACATTGTTCTGACGGCTTCTGCCGCCAGAGAGTTCGGTACAGTTGTCGTTACTTCTGTACTCAAGCAGACGCCTATTGAAGCCACGGTTATTATCATGCTGCTGATTGCTGCAATATCGGCGCGCAAAGATCTACGGACATTTGCGAACATTCATCTGTTTTATACGCCTATTATTCTAATGCCGGTCCTGCTCATTGTCTGCCTGTCATTTCAAAATGCAGAGCCTCTTTATTTGCTCCCGATATTTGATCACACTCCGCAAATACTTTCTTCACTGCTGACAATTACGGCCATGTTTCAGGGCTTCTTCATTATTACGCTGTTGATTCCCCATATGAGACAGCAGAGCAAAGCGTGGGTGAGCGGATTGTCCGGCCTTGGAGTTGCCGGAGCGCTATACCTGCTGATTATTACTTCAACCGTAGCTGTATTCGGCGCTGAGGAGGTTAAGGAACTGCTCTATCCGACACTGGAGCTTGCCAAGGCAACGAATTTGCCGGCTAATATTATGGAACGGCTGGATGCCGCGTTTATCTCTGTATGGGTGACGGCTGTTTTCACGACTTTGTTTTCCAACTATTACTTTGCGGTTCATGCGCTGAAGCAGTGGTTGGGGACCCGGGATCACCGGTTGTTCGTTTTTTTTCTGCTGCCGTTCCTGATGTTAATTGCGATGTTGCCGGAAAATGTGCTGCAGATGTATGAAGGGATCGCCCTGATCGCAAGAGGGGGCTTTGTATTAACCGTACTCTGCCCGGTCCTGCTTCTGGCCATAGCAGTTATCAGGGGGAAAAGGGGGGCTGCCGATGCTCACTAGAGAAGAAGTGCGCTGTGTTCGCACCTTCGCTGTATTGGCAGGAATGGTGCTCTTATTAAGCGGCTGCTGGGACCGTCTGGAGATTGAAGACCGGGCGGTTATTCTCGGCATTGCCATTGACCTGGCGGAAAGTAAAGAAGATCTGGAAGAGGAAATGAAAGAACAAATTAACCATAGCAACGCAATTGGCGCTCCTGATATGCCGGTTATAAAAATCTCTGCACAGATCGCTGTACCTGGCCGTATTCCGCTCGGCCCCGGCGAGTCCGGCGGGGCAACGGTCGGGGAAAAGCCGGTATGGATCCTCAATGCGAAGGGGCATACGGTAGAGGAAGCGATGAATGCTCTCCAGCAGGAACTGGCCGACCAGATATTCCTGGGACATTTGCGCATCATTGTCGTATCTGAGAAGTATGCCCGCAATGGTCTGGGCAATCTCAACGATTATATGAGGCGGCAGACCGACATCCGGCGCACCGCCTGGCTTGCGGTCAGCAAGGGAAAGGCGACGGATATTATTCATTCATCGCCTCAACTGGAGCGTGTTCCGGCTCTCTATCTGCTGGCGATGCTCGATCACTCGGTAGATATGGGCAAGCTGCCAAATGAGCCGATCGGGAGATACTGGATTCGCAACTCAAATCTCGGGCAGGAGCCGATTTTGCCTTATTTGGTACTGAAGCAGCAGGAGAATGTCCAGGTCGCCGGCCTGGCTGTTTTTCGCAAGGACAAAATGGTCGGAGCGACAACTCCGCTGCAAATTGGTGCCTACATGGCGGTGAACGGAATTAGTGAAGGCGGCTATTCCTTCTTTGTCCCGGTTGTCAACAGCTCCAAGAACCAGTATGTGCTGATGCGTACTGTTAATCGGGATACCGATACGAGGCTTGTATTTGCAGACGGGCGGCCAAAAATCATCGCTAACGTGTCGCTTGAGGGCAATTTGAGAGAGAAGACGGAATCAGACTCCTACAATTTCTCGGATTCATCAGCTATTAAGGAACTCGAGAAAAAAATTAATGAAGCTCTGACACAAGAAGTCATGCATTTGATTGCAGATACCAAGCGGATGAAGGCGGATATCTTCGGCTTCGGGGAATATGTCCGGGCGCTTGCGCCGAAATATTGGAAAGAACATGTGCGCAGCAACAGCCGCTGGAGCGAGCAGTATCATTCTCTTGACATTGAGATTCACATCAACTATAAAGTCCGCCGGGTTGGCATGAAGGCAAAATAGCTGGAGGCGATGGATGAATGAGCAGCTTTGGTTCGGGGCTGTCTGTATATATTGTCGTGCTGTTTATCGGGAGCGGGCTGCTGCTGTTGACGCTGGAGAATTACTATTATAAGCATTCCGGAGCGGTCAAGGAAAAGCGTGCATCTGTGCTTCTGGGCTGGCTAAATATCCTGATCGGCTGTGCGGCGGGAGTATTGACCCGAATCTTCTGAGTTAGGTACAATGAATCGGTACGTCTAGCTTATGTAAAAGGAGTACCGGCCACATGCAATTCAATGTAAACTATTTATCCTTTTTCGTTATTATGACAGAGGCGGCGGATTCAGAGTCCGGGAGAAGATACAAGCATTTTCAGACGCTGGATGAGGATGATTATGCGGAGAGTGAACTGAAGTCATTTCTCGATGGCGAATTTATAAAAATATGCAAGCGGAAGGTAGAGAAAAATCCGAGCACCGATGCGGCGCCTACCAAGATAGGACGTTTTATCGTGGAGCCGGGTTATGATTTAAACAGCAATCCCAACTTTAATTTGATGCAGCGGCTGAGGGAGGCAGAAAGCAAGGAGGAGTTCCTTGGACTGGCTGATGAAATGGTACGCATCTATATGGAGACAAGTGCTGTGCGCGGCGGGGCATTTATTGTCGCGGACGTTCAGGTCTATCCGTACTTTGACCAGCCGCTCCTGTTTGTGATGAAATGCGATTTTGAGCCGAAAATCGCCCGGATTGCCGATGAGCGCAGCCTGATCTCCCATGTGGAGATGGCAATTAGTGCCCGCAACATCAAATCGATTCAATATCCGCATATGCCGGAGGAAGGGATGCTGGACGAATGGGAGCTGAAGATTCACCAGGCTTCACATGCCCGTTATTTTGAGGATTTTCTCAAGTTTGTAACCTATGAGAAGCCGATGCCTGAAGTTATCAACGAGCAGGTGTTTTCCATGGTACAGCAATATATGGAGGAGAAGTGGGAGGCAGCTCCGGAAAATGAGCAGGGAAGACATGAGGAAGAGCAGAGCTTTGAGATCTGGGCGGCAAGCGACAAAAGAGAGCTGCAGGAGAAGTGGTCACATGAGCTTGTCGTGGAAGCTGCTGCACAGCTCACGGAGCATAAGCCTGATCTGGATTTGCGCTTCAAGCTTGGCGGCGTGGCCATCAAGGGGCAGCTTGCCGATTACGGATTGAACATTCATATAGCTCGTCATAACGGGCGTTATGTAGCAGTTATTGATGGGGATGCGATAGAGTTCGAGAAGGGCAAATCACCTGTGGAACTGCTTCATCCGCAAGAGCTGATGGACATTATCGGGCTTATCGGAAGCAAGGCGGAGGATGAGGAACAGGGGGAAGGATAGCTCCCCCGTGGTATGAAGAAAGAGTTTTTTCGTAACGGGCAAGGCTTAAACAATTTTAAACAACGGGCTAAGGCTCCTGCTTTTTGAGTCGTGCTTCCAGATAAAAGGTAGCGAACGGAATAATAGAGGCGATAATTGCAAAGGCGATTGCGTCCATTTTCCATTTTTTCTGCCAGGCTACTTGTGCCAGTGCCAGCATATACAAGACGAACAGCAGACCGTGAAGAGCGCCGACAATGGTTACAGGCTGGGGAATATCCATCAGGTATTTCATCGGCATTGCAATAATCAGCAGAACGAGGTACGAAAGGCCTTCATACAAGGCGATCATACGAAACCGGCCCAAGGCAGTTTTCAACATGTAAAGCTCCCTTCATGAAACATGAATTTAATGAAACAGATCGCATCTATTATAGTCGGAATCAGGCTCCAATAGGGCGGGCATTGGCGATTATTCAAAATAAATTCACAAGATGTGACAAAGTAAAGCTGAACCTTCAGGTTTCTGATCCATGAAAAAGAATCGGCGAAGATCAATTTTTTGTAAAAAATTGTGCCGCTTCTGTATTCTTTATTGTTCTGACGTTATGATAGACAGTAAAAGCGGCCAGCGGCCAAAAACAGCTTACTAAACTTAAGGAGGCACCTATGAACGTTACAGTCATTGAAGCACATATGGGTTGGAGTAAAGAGGACGGATATACCGGTCAAGTAAAATTTACAGTAGAGGGCCATCAGGGCGCTTATGAAATGACGCTGCAAAAAAAGCGCGGCAATGACTGGATGTATGGATTGATCTTTGCTGACGGCCTTGGCAAGGAAGAAGAGATTTTGTTTGTGGAGGAGCAGCTGGAGGAGGATGACGAGCTGTTCGATACGCTTGTGGAAGCAGCCAAAAGCACATTGGAGAAAGAGTAAAGGCGGTAGATGGGAGAAATGAGACATCCGGGCAATGAAAGCCTGCGGTCTGGTGCGAACCAGAGAGGGGAGCAACTGATTAAGGAAGGCCGGAGAAGATTCATCGCAGAGTTTGAGAAATATATCCGCGAATTGGAATGTCTTCTTGTGAAATGTGATCTGGGGGACGATGAAAGCATTGTCAAGCTGCGCACAATCGCCCACACGATGAAAGGCAGCGCTCCTGTATTTGGCTTGAACCGGATTGGTCAGATTGCCGAGCGGCTGCTTGGATTGTGGGAGGAAGCGATGCCGGCAGACAAGATAAAGGTTCGGACTTTGCTTCAGCCCAGCCGCCAGCTTGTGAGCGAATTGCAGATGGAATATGAGATTTACCGCAAGGAGCTGGAGCTGGAAAGTGCTGAATCCCGCAGGAGCATGGGATCCCTTGCTGCACAAAGCCGTTTGCTCATTATTGATGATGATTCCGTACTGCGCTCCTATCTGCTGCGCAGCTTGCAGTATGACGGTTATGAAGTAATGGAAGCTTCGGATGTGGAGACCGGCAAGCGTCTTCTGCGCGAGCACCATTTTGATCTGATTATTCTGGACCTGATGATGTACCCGCAGTCGGGATATGAGCTGTTCGATTTCCTGAAGGAAGACCCGACATTTAAATGGCTGCCGCTTATTGTGCTGTCAGGACGCGGCGATTTGCAGGACAAGGTGCAATGCTTTTTTCTGGGAGCGGATGATTATGTAACCAAGCCCTTTCAATATGAAGAGCTGGCTGCCAGAATTTATAGTCTGCTGCAACGCAACAAGGGTTTTGAGCAGATGGCATTCCGTGATCCGCTGACCGGAGTATTCAACCGCCGCTATATGGATCAGCAGCTTCAGCGTGAATTGCAGCGAATTGAACGGTATCCGACACCTATCACAATGGCTTTCATTGATATAGACTGCTTCAAATCAATCAACGATACATACGGCCATACCGCAGGGGATGTCGTGCTTCAGGGTCTCGCAAATATGCTCCAGAACCGGATGCGCGTCACCGATCTCATCGCCCGGTTTGGCGGGGAAGAGTTTGTGATCATCATGCCGGGCACGACTGCTGAAGAAGGTGAGCGTGTTCTTGGAGAAGCGCTGCAGGCCGTCCGTGAGACGGCAGTTGCCCGGGATGAAGTCAGAGAATACCGGATTACCTTCTCGGCCGGTATTGCGCAGTGGCGTGAAGGGCTGACTGCCGAGCAATGGATCAGGCTGGCAGATAAGGCAATGTACAATTCCAAGTCCCGCGGCCGTAACCGGATTACAAGAATTCACCAGGACGAGAACGAGCTTTCCATGAAGGCAGAGCAGCCCAAGCTGAAGAAGCTGCTGGTTGCAGATGATGATGAAATTATTCGTTCATTTATAGTCAATACGCTAAATCATCTACCGATTGAGATTATCCAGGCTGTTGACGGTCAGGATGCTCTGGAGCAGCTTCGTACGCAGACCGTAAATCTGTGCATACTGGACGGCATGATGCCCCATTTGGATGGTCTTACATTGCTGAAGAAGCTGCGCCAGGATCAGAGCCTCGCCAGCCATCAGGCGAAGGTCATTATGCTGACCTCCAAGAAAAAAGAAGAGGCGATCCAGCAGGGGCTTATGCTTGGAGCCGAGGAATACATGGCGAAACCTTTTTCTATTGTAGAGCTGGAGATGCGGGTCAAGCGATTGCTGGATCAGGCATAAGTCGGGCTGTATGGTGTATGCATGGGAACACAGCTATCTTTACCCATGTATTATGTTTCGTGTGCGCGGGAAAAACAAGTACGAGCCAGAAGCGAGCTTCTTCGGTTCTAATAACTTGAAGGGAATGACGCACAGCATGAAACGTCTCGCAGCCTGCTTTATGCTTATTGCTTCATTGATGTTGATTTTGTCAGTACCTGCATTTGCCAACACGGCAACCAGAATGGGTACAGATGTTGGAACCTACGGTACCAATACTTATGACAGATACAACACAACGAATGATATGACGAACAATCGTGGTGTACGCGGTTATACCGGAACAGGCTATGACCGTGTAACAACAGACGGTAACTACAACAACTACAACATGCGGTCGGTTGATGGTACAACTACAACCGCAAATCGTTACCGTGCTGCAGCTACTACCACCAACAACATGAGCTGGGGCTGGCTCGGTCTGCTCGGTCTGCTTGGACTGATCGGAATGCGCGGACGCAACCGGGAGACTTCCTAGAACCTGCTGCTACAATTCCAAATGCCATTCCTCTGCAGAAATTCAGAGCGGATGGCATTTGGTTTGTATAAAGGATTTTAGTGTTTTGCCTTTTGTTTAATGTAAGGAGTTAAATTGCTGAGGGCAGGTAATATTAAATGCAGTTTCAATTTATTCAAAATAAGGTTGCATCTTCAGGGACAAGATGCTATGATATGGTTCTTGCGTTAAACAACGCGGGCTCAAGAAATTATAAAATAATTTTTTTGAGAAAAGTGTTGCACTAACGTTTGGAAATGTGGTATGATATAATTCCTGTCAGCGAGAAAGTGGTTGGCTGGACAAGCTGAGAAAAAAAGCTTGCATCATTTTCAAATAAGTGATACAATCTAATTCTGAGCTTGAAATTGCCCTTTGAAAACTGAACAATAAGCGAATGAGTCAATGTTTGTAATATGAGCTAACAAGCTTATCTATAACTTTTATGGAGAGTTTGATCCTGGCTCAGGACGAACGCTGGCGGCGTGCCTAATACATGCAAGTCGAGCGGACTTGAAGAGAAGCTTGCTTCTCGGATAGTTAGCGGCGGACGGGTGAGTAACACGTAGGTAACCTGCCTGTAAGACTGGGATAACATTCGGAAACGAATGCTAATACCGGATACGCGGTTTGATCGCATGGTCGAACCGGGAAAGACGGAGCAATCTGTCACTTACAGATGGACCTGCGGCGCATTAGCTAGTTGGTGAGGTAACGGCTCACCAAG
>NZ_AULX01000025.1 GCF_000422505.1 Paenibacillus pinihumi DSM 23905 = JCM 16419
AACAAGATAGAGACGGACCAACCCAGTCTGTTCGACGGTACGGTATATGGGCGGACGTTGGTTAACTGGGAGCCGGAAGGAAACTTCGAAAAAGACAGCAATAACGATGGTGTTGCGGATGGCTGGATATCAACGTTTGGAAGTGGAGGGCCAGGAATACCGTCCAGGACAAAAGGAAAATTTGGTGATTGGGCACAGAAGCTTATTTTTTCCACATCATCTAACCCCCGGATATATAAGAATCTTAATCTTGATTCAAGCAAAAGGTATTTAGTTACAGCATGGATCAAAGCTAAAGGGAATTCGACTCGTTTCAGGGTAGGAAATGGGTCGCACACTGCTGATACAACATTTGCTAACCTCGCAGTATCGGCGGCAGAAGATTTTGTGTTTTATAATGTTTTACTTCCTGCGAACACACCGAAGATTAACATTACCTTAATGATGCAGGATGCAGGATCAGCAGAAACTGATGAGTTCACCATTGATGGCGTTTTTGTCATCGATATCGGCTCGTCAGAAGTGTCTGAAATTCCGCTGCTTAGTAAAAACGAGTTGGAAATGAGGTACGGAAACTACATCGACGGTATGCAATCCGTCCGGGGAGCGCTGATCGAGCATCCGGGGCGTAACCTTGTTCCCCCTGCCACAAATGTCATAACACAAGCATCATCATCAACTGTTATTGCTTTAGGCACAAACTTAATTGAGTTGACCACGACGGCAGCACATGCCAATGCTTTTATAGTAGTCCCAGTAATTCCAAATCAGCAATATGCTGTGTCTGTTAATTTGGAGGGTGGAACAGATTTTGCTATTTACACTGATTCAAACACTCCTTCCTCCATTGTTGGATACGGAACTACACCAAAGACTTTCAATAGTGGCAACAATAATGCTGTACGCTTTTATATCAGGAATATTGCTGCCAGCACTCGTAGGTTTTCGGATATGATGATCGTCCTTGGCGGATTGGAAAAGCTTCCGCCGTCATTTGTTCCGCGGGAAGACCAGCGGATTATCATTGATGAGGTGCTGCGTAGCCTGCCGAATGGTATAAGGGATCAGGTGGGTATCCTTGATCGAACAGTTACACGGTTTGTCAAAAGCATTCCGCTTGATGCATCTTATACTTGGGCATTTGATACCTCCTACACGGGTTACAAGCGGATTCGGGTAGCGAATGGGAATTTTGGCGGAGTAAATGACACACATATAGCAGCGCGATTTGACGGGAAACCCATCCCTTATACATCAGTGTGGGACAGCGCAGACCAGATAAGGTTAATCAACGATTACATCTATTTGACAGTGGATAACGCTGTGAGTGGATGGATTGACAGCATTAACCCTAGCGGTAATGCTGTGAAAGCACTGCTCAATGGCTGGAGAGCTTCAACTAATAACGGTTCAACATATACCGGGTGGGTGTCTATTCTTGACGGCAGCGCACCGCCAGTTGGTACCGGACCAGAAACATATGTAATTGCAAATAAGGCTCCGGGCTGGACGAGTTACGGTACGTTGCAATACCAGCTCGCCAAGCCAGTAACCGACCCTGCGCGGATTGAGGGTGCAATCAGCCTGTATGCCGGGGTTAATGCGCTTGAGATGCGAGAGGCGGCCGTGCTGCGGGAAAAAGTTACACCTACGCAAAACCCAACAAACAAGGCGTGGTATATCAACGCTACTGGACAGCCGGGCATACCAAACTCCACCTTGTCTCACGGAGCGGAACGGATTTTGTCCGTTTACAAAAATGGTGATCCGAGCAAAGTGTGGAACGTTTCATCGGCTTCCACAACTAATGCAACTGGTCAGGTTGTTGCAGCGGATGACTTTAATTTTGACAAGTCCGCTGAATACACCGTCACCTATATAGCCCTTGACCGCTATGCCTATTCCGCAGCGGTGCAGGCGGCTACGGCTTTTTATGCTGGCAGCCTTGGGTCTGCGGTGTCAGCCAATACGCAGCAGATCGCGCGGGCAACGACTCGCATTAACGTACAGGAGTGGGTTGATACCGAAAATGGGGCGCACATCGATAATCTTCGGCTTGACTTGGATGCACACGTAGGCATAGGTGGTTCCACGCATCCGTTAGCCACAAAAGACGATGCCGGATTCCTGTCGCCAGCCCAATTCGAGAAATTGAACGGAATCCAAGCGGGCGCACAGGTAAACACAGTCACATCCGTTGCTGGACGTACCGGGGCGGTGGTGGTCGCGAAAGCCGACGTCGGATTAGGCAGCGTAGATAACAATCCGACCGCCACGCAGGCGGAAGCGGAGGCTGGAACAGCAGCTAACCGGTTTATGACGCCGCAACGGGTTAAGCAGGCAATTGACACGCGGTTGCTTAATAACGTGAGCTTCCGTCTTAATAGCGGACGTTTAGAATACAACGATGGAACGGGGTGGAAGAGCGTGGGCGATGTGGAATATACGCCGTATTCGGCGTTCCCTGAGATTACTTTGTCGGATATGTCGTGGCAGACACTCGTCAATATAACAGGCGAGGGCAACGTAGAGAGAGCGCTGTTAACCTCCAGTGCTGATTCTCCGTACGAATTTCGTATTACTATCGACGGGGTTGTCAGGCTTTACGTAAAGGGATCTGCGACAAAGAGGGCTATTGGTTTATCGGCTGTCAATTCGGGACTTACCCCTGTGACAGCGGAAGGCCCTCCTTTATTGATGGTTATGTCAGTCGGTGCTTATACGCTGTCTTCCGTTACCCCGACGTTTGACACGACCGGACCAGTAATGTGGGATTCGGCCGCCTTGCAGTGCGGAGTATGTTTTACCGCGGCTCCGATAAAATTCAAAACGTCATTAAAAATCGAAGTGCGGAAAATGAATTCCGACATTTACAAAGTTCGCGCAACTGTCTTTGGAGGTGTCAAGTGATGGAATACATCGTAAATAATAGCCAGGTGTATACCAAAAGGGTAACGGATGGCGGAACAGTCATTGTGACCTATCATGACGCGGAATACCATTTCCGCCTTACATCGGATGGCGGTACGGTCACCGCTCAGATTTACGATTACCTCGGAGAGCAGCAGGACACTGACGGAGTAGAGGTAACGTTTGATATTGACGGGAAGCAGCAAGTGGCTGAGACGGAGGGCGGGGCCGTGTCCATTGCAGTTCCATCTGATGCAAAAGTGATATCCGTATCTGCTCCGGGATATAGGGTGGATATGATTACGGTGGCAGGTGACGACTAATGCTCGGTCCATTTAACCGGCTGCCGCTCAATCGTGCGCCGGACATGACGTCAAGCGTATACGCGGGAGGAACGGTGGAGGTAGAGACGGAAGTATCCGGCAGCTTCCTCCGGGATATTGTTGGAGCCGGAACAGTATCCGTCGAAACCGAAGTCTGGGGCGAGTTCCTCCGGCAGATTGTTGGCGGCGGGCTGGCCGAGGTTGAGACGGAAGTATCCGGGTCCTTTATCCGGGAGTTTAAGGCTGGCGGGACGGTGGAGGTTGAAGTCGAGGTATGGGCGGACGCTTATCGCAACCGGGTCGAGCGAATCGAATTAACTGGTCCGTTCGCTCCAGGAGATAAGATTGTGATTGACTCGGCGCGCCTACGATCTACGAAAAACGGCGTATTCCTTAATTACGACGGGGATTTTCCGGTGTTATATCCGGGGCCTAACGATCTGACATATACGGATACAGCAACAGGTCGTACGTGGTCCGTAAGAGTAACGTATCGCGATCGGTTCATTTAACGTAAAGGAGGCGATACATTGTCAAAGTGGCGGTCGAAACTCGAACTTCACACGGCGGAGGGCCGGTCTATACTAGCGGCCGCGAAAGAGGTCGTCGTAACCGAAACCCTCAACGGAGAGTATTACGTTACCTTTACGTATCCCAAAGTCTTGGGCGATGTGGAGCGGTACGCCGGACTCACGGAGGGCAGCGAGGTCCGGTTCCCGCAGCATATCGAACGGGGCCAACGGTTCACGATTCGTAAAGTAGACGAATTCCGGCGAGGCCAACAGATGTACAAGACGGTCGAGGCGCATCATGTAGCGTTTAATCTCGGAAATTATTTTTACGATGACTATATCGATTTCGCCGCGGCGAAGGATATAACGGAGATGTTGGGGCTATTGGCCGCTGACACTCCGTTTTCTTTTGTGGTCGAAGGCACGTTCGCCAAGCAGGATATATTCGAATGGGGTGAGGCCCGGCGGATCGACTTATTGCAGAACCTACGGGAATTGTACGGGGCGGAGCTTTCTTTCGATAACTACGAAATTATGTTAACTTCCCGTAAAGGTAACAACTACGGGGCAGAAATCCGGTATCGGAAGAATAGCGCCGGGATCAAACGTAACTCGCATACGATGGAGCGGGTGACCCGTCTTTACGGCTACGGAAAGAACGGTTTGACCATCGAGGGGCTACCGGGCCGCTCCGTAAAGTATATCGACAGCAAATACTTCGATCCGGCCGCGCCGCTCGAAGGTAAAGTCGACTTTCCGGAAATCGACGATCAGGCC
Organism: Paenibacillus pinihumi DSM 23905 = JCM 16419; assembly: GCF_000422505.1. Classification (GTDB taxonomy): domain Bacteria; phylum Bacillota; class Bacilli; order Paenibacillales; family Paenibacillaceae; genus Paenibacillus_D; species Paenibacillus_D pinihumi. The sequence goes on from NZ_AULX01000025.1 coordinate 4,523, forward strand.
CGACTACTCGCCGAAATGCAGAAGTATTTGGCGACCGTCGAGCTTCCGAAAGTGTCCTACGAAGTGGAGTTTGTGCAACTCGAAAAGGTCGACGATGACTTTTACGAGGAGCGAATACGGGAAGTCGGCGACACGGTTACGGTAACTGACGAACCACTCGGCTACCGCTTCGACGCCCGCGTACATCAATACGTAAGGTATCCGTTTGAGCCGAAGCGGGCGCGTATCGTGCTGGCTAATTTCCGCGAGCTTACGACGGCCGATTATATCTTCCGGGCGACGGTCGGAAGTCGGAAGGCTATTGAGTACACGAGTCGTAATGCGATACTCAAAGGCGTGAAATATGACGATTCAATTACGGTGGCTGACGGATTCGGGATTACCGTGTCTGACGACTTTAACCGGAAGCGCGTGATTCTCGGACAATATGAGCCGGGGAAATACGGGCTGCTCGTATTAAACAAAGCCGGGACCCGTACAATATGGCTTGATGATTCAACTGGAAATGCCGTATTTGCCGGTACGTTGGAGGCTGCGGCAGGTACGTTCAGAGGCACGGTACAGGCGGGGAAAGTCATAGGTTCTGAGATCAACGGGAGTACGATCACTGGTACGACCATGTCCGCTAGTAATATTAACGGTACATTTATCACAGGCGGTAGCGTAATAGGCTCGCAGATAAGGACGGCCGGGTCATACCCGATGGTCGAGTTGAGTTCGACGGGTAACGTGTTTACGGCTGCGTCAAATGCAGGTAATCGTATACAAATTGATCCGAATTACGCCGGGACGCCGACGCTGGACTTCGTTAATAGCGGTGATATAGTCGGGAGAATCAATACGTTGACGGGTACCCTGGAGATTTATGGAAAGAACCAGTTGCGGCTAAATAGTATATACACAGAGATAGTGGGAAACGTGGAGATAAGTAGTTGGGGTAATCTTTTAAGTCGAGCGCAGGGGCATTCGCTGGCAACTGCCCTAGCAGCAAAATTGAATATCGGGGCTACCATGTCTAACGTAACCGCAGGCGGGCACAATCACGGTATTCCGGACGGTACTCGACTAGCTATATGCGATCCAGCCGGAAACGTAGTTGGGTACTTAACATGGTCTGCTTACGGAGGATTTACACACACGCACACACTGACCAACTGACAAAATCCGCCACTTTATGTATACTGATACGTAATAGTATAAAAGTCGAAAAGGAGTGGCGGAATTGAAAAAATACATCCTTGGTTTTGTTGTGGGCGCTTTAACGTTCTCTGGGATTTCTGCGGTATCTGCTGACGTGTTAAATCTCGTAGGTAAGAAAGTACAATCCGAGGCTAAGATTAAATTAAACAATGAAATCGTAGACACAGCTATAGTTATTGACGGTAAGAGCTACGGACCTCTGAGAAGCGTTTACGAAAAATCAGGATTTGACGTAAAATTCGAGAAAGGGGTAGTAAGTATCTCTAAGGCAGATGATGTTGTTGAAAATGCTGTAAGTTTAGAAGATATAGAAATGTTGCGGGGATCGTTGGAGAGGGCTAAGAAGTACCTCGAAGGTGATCGCTTTAAATTAGCCTACGCCGAAGAAATGTCCGCCGACCCAACGAAGGACGCTAAACTCTACGCGGGCGAGATCGAATTCTACCGTGAGAGACTCCCGAAAGCGGAAAAGGAAATCGCCAATTTGGAAGCGAAACTCGCCGAACTGGAAGAGGCTTACGCGAAGCAGCAGAACGAGAAAACAGAAAAGCACTAACGAAGTCACGGCCGTCTACATTACGTAGGCGGCCTTTTTAATTTACGAAATAAAAATATCGGAGGGGTTACGTATGAAAATCGGCAGAAACGAACTGGAGCAAATCGTTGTCACTCGTAAGGTGGACGGCGTGGACGAGGTAATCGCAATTATCTCGGATGATAACGAGTGGATCGTTAAGGACGGATACTCGATAGAGTTGATGCCAGTACCGGAGGGGGATTTCGAATGACAAACGGCAATGCCCGCAATTACTCTGTAGGATTCGTAGATTACACGATTAAGCAGGAGAGTTTGTATACCGGTAAACTTACGGTCACGTTCGGATTTGAGATGGAAAATCACGACCTTGACGTATTTACTCCGGAAAAATACGCGGACTTCATGGCGAAGCTGGCCGATGTCATCCGCGAATATAACGGAGAAAGCGTTCCTTACGCGATTCTACGAAATTCAGACGGGGTTTTGTGATCGTGGAGAAGGTAGCGGACATATTACGTCATGTGATCGACCTCACTCCCGGCCAGTTCTTCGTAAAGTATGGATGGATCGGGCTATTGGCTGCGGCGGTATACGTGGCAATCTTAAAGTTCCGGAAGTAATCAAACAAACGGAGGGAATACGTATGCACACTAATAACGAAACAATCGGATTGATTAACTGGAAAAGCGGAGTTCTGGAAGACAAGGCGCTCGTGTCGTTCTCTGGTTACGAGATTATCCAAAAAGGAACGGACGTTGCGCAGATGACAATTACGTTCGACTTTAACGCCTTGGCTCCAGAATTGCCTGCGAGCTTCCCTGCGGAAAAATATGCGGAGTTCCTTCGGGACATAGCGCAAGTAGTTCGAGCATGGTCCGGTTATGGCTCCGTCAGCGAGGACGGTTTCGTCTTGACTGGGAAAGTTCGCTAAACTGATTCGGAAAGTTTGCTTGAATTTTTAATCTATAATTTAGGAGGTTTTTATATGGCGCAAATCACGCATAAACTCGAAATCCTCGTCAATGCAGGCGAGCCGGTTTCCGAAATTAAGAACGTAATCAACGGGTTCCTCCAGCTTCATCCAGGCCGGGAATCCGAAATCCTATCCGAACTGAAAGCGGAGATAGACGCGGCCCTAGCGGTATTCTCTTCGGAAAGCGAGGTGCCCGCCGAATGATGAATTTTCTTACGGTAAATCCCGGAACGGGCGTAGCGGCTGGCGGAATCGGCGCGGTAATCGGATTCGCATTCGGCGGCTGGTCGGAGGCACTTACGTTTCTATTAATCGCGATGGCCGTCGATATCATATCCGGCGTGACGGCTTCGCTTAAGGAGGGCCGGGGGCTTAACTCGGCGGTGGCCTCCGTGGGCCTCGCGAAAAAGGGACTCATGCTGCTCGTAATTATCCTAGCGCACCGGATCGACGTGCTACTGGAGCTTAACGCTGTGGTCATTGCGGCCGCGGCGTATTTTTATATCGCGAACGAACTCGTAAGTATAACCGAGAACATTGGGCGGGCGGGCCTCGCGCTGCCGGATAAAATTACGGATATTATCGAGGTGCTGAAACGGAAGGGCGATACAACCCCGAAGGGAGACGATAAATAATGGCATACGCATACGTAACGAATCATATTCCGAAGTCGACTCCGGCAAATAGGCGGCCTGGTCTCGTAATGCATTCGAATACCATTACGATTCACAACACGGGAAATGCCTCGTCTACGGCCGCGAACGAACGGGCATGGCTGACCAATCCCGCGAATAATCGGACGGCCTCGTACCACATCGTGGTCGATGAACGGGAGGCCATCGAGTGTTTGCCGTTAAACGAGGCGGCCTGGCATGCGGGCGATGGTAGCGGGGCCAGATCGGGTAACCGGACCAGCATTGGCATTGAAATCTGCGAGTCCGGTAATTACGCGAAGACCCTGGATAACGCGGCCGAACTCGTGGCCCGGCTGCTCAAGGAACGGGGATGGGGTATATCGCAGTTACGCCGACATTTCGACTGGTCCGGCAAAGTATGTCCGCGGCTCATGTATGATGGCGGGAAATGGACGGGGTGGGCAGCGTTTAAGGCGGCGGTCGAAGCGAAAATGAAACCGAAGGAGGAACCGAAAGTGAATGAGAAGCCCGAAAAAGCCGACAGGCTCGAAGCCATCGTAAAAGTAAACGGGAAAGAGCTGTCCGAAAAAGGTTACGTGGAAAAAGGCATAACGTACGTACCGGTCCGGGCAGTAGCCGAAGCATTGGGCGCGAAGGTGAAGTGGGATGGCGCGGCCAAATCGGTGGAGATTACGAGGTAAACTTGACTAAACGGGAAATCCCGCTTTGCCTACGAGGGCCTGGCGGGATTTCGTATTTTAATCCCAATCGGACTTTTTACGTTTTATCCGAGCTGCTCGTTGAACAGGGGAGAATTTAGTGTGTTGATCACGTATATTATCTTGATTCATCCTAACATACCGCTGCGTTGTCTCAATCCTGGAGTGTGCCACGATTTTACGTAAGGTGAACGGGTCGCCACCGTTCAATAGGTATGATGTGCAGAAGTAACTACGGAACTGGTGTGGGAATACGATCCCAGGGTCCACCCCTGCGATTTTGGCGTATTTCTTAAGTCTTTTACGGAAATTATCCGCCTTTAGAGGTTCGCCGTAGTTTGATACGAATATATAAGCGGTGTCAAAGTATTGTTTTGTCTCATTGATTAGATTAACTAAGTTCCGTATGGTATCCGCGGACAAGGGGACCCACCTTGGCTTGCGGTTCTTATTCATCGATGCGGGTAAGTATATACATCGGCCTTTCACGTCTAAGTACTCAGTCATTAATAGTAATAGCTCGTGAATACGAAAACCACCGTCTCCTAAAGTCATCATAAGTACTTTATCTCGATAACCGGCGTAAGTTTCCTCGTCTGGAGCTTTTAATAATTGTAGGAAATTATCGTCAGTGTAGGTTGCCTTCTCTACCTCATCCTTCTTTGGCATCTTAATTCCTGACATTGGATTTGGTTCTAGGTAATTGTTAGCTGCCAGCCAGTTAAAAAGGGTTCGGAGAGTACTTAAGCGGCTAATCAATGTTTGTGTAGATAAGGTTTCCTCTGTTTTCTTACGGTCCTTAACCTCACTGTACTTTTTCTTCGTAGACATATAGTTAATATACTTCCGTATTCTTTCCGGGGTTAATTCACTGGCAAGCATGTCCTCCCTCAGCCATTCCGTAAAGTATCCCCAATTGATTACATAATCCTCTAATGTTCGATCTCGTACCCTCTCAGCTTTCTTAGCTTCGTAGAAAATGGAAAATACTTCGGATAAAGTGTAGTCAATTTTCCGCCCGGCCGCGCTCCCTGCCCGGCTTTTTCCCCTTACGATAGATCGACCTTTACGCGGGTCATATCCGCTCAAAACAAAAACCCCCCTACGAACAAATTCGTGGGAATCTCGCCAAAATGATGTATTACGTTTCCGGGAATTTATGCCCCGAAACCGTTGGTCTATCCGTACACTCAACGAAAGGCCTAGCGACTCATAAACGTTGATTTGACGGGCTTTATTTGCAAAAAGCGGCCACGAGATGACTCGAACATCCGACCTAACGTTTAGGAAACGTTTGCTCTATCCAACTGAGCTACGTGGCCACGACACATATAGTATAACATAAAGCGTATTTAAGAGCTAAAATTATTTCATAATCCATTATGGGATAAAAAAATGAAATTGTTTAGAAAACACGAATAAAATAGGTAAATATGCCCTATATACAGTGTCTGGCGGCACATGAATTTGATGTCTATATATAACATTTAAGTTCAATTACGACAACTACATGAATACCTAAATATGTACTTGAAAAAAGTTGAAAAATATCGAATAATGTCGAGAAGTGGTTGAATTTAGTTGTAATTTGTCGACATAAATTTACAAAATATTTATGTTATTAAAGATATAATAGATAGATTAACAAAGTATTTCGTACTGAAGCGACCTTATGGGGGCTTAAAATGGATAAAATATTGTTATATTTGGAGCTGCAAAAGCTCCGCCGCAGGCTTCATGAGATTGCCGAGGCCCGCGGAAGTCTGACAGACCCTGAGGTGCTTGCCATCAGTGAGGAAGCCGACGAGGTCATTGTCGCCTTGCAGAGAATGAAGAAGAATGAGAATCGCCTGAAGCCGGAGCAGAATTAATCCGGGCTTGGAGACGGCTGCTTTTTCTGGCGCAACCGGCGAAAGAATTGTGTAAGCAGCGATGCGCATTCCTCCTGTAGTACACCTTCCACGACCTCGGCTTCATGATTGAAGCGCGGCTCGCGAAGCAAATTCATTAAGGTCCCCGCACACCCTGCCTTAGGGTCCGGTGTTCCATATACAACCCGGTCTATCCGAGATTGCACGATCGCCCCTGCACACATAGGACAAGGCTCCAGCGTTACATACAGCGTGCAGTCAAGCAGCCGCCACGCATTCAGCTGCTTGCTGGCCTCCGTGATCGCCTCCATTTCTGCGTGAGAGGTGGGATTACAGGTTGTTTCCCGCAAATTATGGCCCCGCCCAATAATCTCGCCATTTCTGACAATTACCGCTCCGATCGGAACTTCCTGAATCGCCTCCGCTTTGCGGGCTTCATTGATTGCCTCTCTCATCCACTTTATATCCTCTGATTCCGTATTATCAATCATGATCTCAACAACTCCTTGCAACTTATATCTGCTTATAAACGAGTGAATAGCGGGTCAATTTCTTATGTTGAATTTCGTTCGACTTGTGCTACGAACAAATATTCTTGTTAACAGCTTGTGGGCATTTATGTGGATAACTAAGAAATCATGCACAGCATTGTTCACATATCAACAACTTTTCTGTGGAAAAGTTGAATAAAATGTGGATAACTAGGTTGATTTGTTTGTTTTATCTGAATTTTTAGATGTTATAGGCGCAATTATGGTATGATCCAAGATATAGCCTGCTATCCATCATACTACGGAAATCTATACAAGGATAGCATCGAAACATCAGCCATTGAGCTTCCGTTAAGGAAGAGGCAGCCAAAGGGGCCATGTAAGAATGAGAATTAACAAGTTTATTAGTGAAACCGGCTTTTGCTCGCGCCGTGAGGCAGACAAGCTAGTCGAGAGTGGCAGAGTCACGATTAACGGTGTCCAAGCAGAACTGGGAAGCCAAGCGGATCATACAGATGATGTGCGGGTGGACGGCAAGCAGATTGGCGAACACAAAAAGCATGTGTACATTGCTCTGAACAAGCCTGTAGGGATTACAAGCACGACAGAATCGCATATAAAGGAAAATATCGTCGATTTTGTAAGGCATAAGGAGCGGATTTTCCCTATCGGGCGGCTGGATAAAGACTCGGAAGGGCTGATTATCCTGACCAATGACGGGGATATCGTCAATCGCATTTTGCGGGCCGAGGGCAAGCATGACAAGGAATATATTGTGACAGTTGATAAGCCTGTAACTCCCGCTTTTGTCAAAGCGATGAGCGAGGGCGTTAAAATATTGGGCAGCATGACGCTGCCATGCCAGGTAACCCGCATGTCTGAGCGGACCTTCCGAATCGTTCTAAATGAAGGAAAAAACCGGCAAATCCGGCGAATGTGCTCATCGTTTGGCTATCAGGTGCGGAAGTTGAAGCGGGTGCGGATTATGAATATTGAACTGGGACAGCTCCCGACAGGCCAATGGCGTGATTTAACGGCAAATGAACTTGACGTTATGTTTCAAACGCTGCAGTATCGTCCGCAATAAGCAACCAGCTGTATGTTGGCCTATAACCAGCAGCAAAAGAACACCCCCGAAGTCCTTGCTGGCTTCGGGGGTGTTCGGCGTTTTGAAACAGGATAAAACTAGAAGACAGGTTAAACTTGAGAGGTGGATATTCTAACAACGGGCAAAAAAAAGCAGCCGTTGATTGGGTATAACGACTGCTCATAAGTTATGCACATGTTAATAACTTTACGGGTTCTGAACGGAGATATTGTCCGCATTATCCACATTGACATAATTCCGCATGATCGATACTTCAACCCGGCGGTTCTTCGCGCGGCCTTCCGCTGTAGCATTGGTATCGACCGGCTGGTACTCGCCATATGCGATGCCGCTGAACCGCTGACGGTCGATATTCGGATTCACAAGTAATATATTCATGAACCGGATAGCGCGCTTGGAGCTGAGCTCCCAGTTAGACTCAAATTCTGTATTGGAGATGGGTTGATTATCCGTATGTCCGGCAACAATGATATTATAATCGGGATATTGCTGGAGCATATTGGCGATCGCTACTGCAAGCTTGCGTGATTCAGGCTTGACCGCCGCACTGCCTGACGAGAACAGTGCATTGTCGCTAATGGTAATCATCAGTTGTGTCTGATTCAGCTTCGTCTCCAGATCGGTGGTCAGGCCGTTCTTATCGATGTACTGGTCGAGCTGCTTTTTCAGCTGTTCCAGGTCTTCCTGCTCCTTCTTGACCAACTGCTCACGGGTCATATCCTTCTGGCTGCCGTCCTTCATGTTCCGGGTCTTGTTCTGGTTGGTCATCTGCTGGCCGGTCGTAATCATGGAAGAGCCTTCCATAACGCCATTGCCGTTATTAAAAGCGATACTGAAGGCCTGGCTCATTTCTTCGAATTTTTTGGCATCTGTGGAGCTTGCGGCATAGAGTACGATAAACAGTGCAAGCAGCAATGTCATCAAGTCCGAATACGGAATCAGCCAAGACTCGTCCATATGCTCATCATGATCATGATGCTTGCGTTTTTTACTCAACCGACCCACCTTCCTTCTCAGCCAGCTTCGCCCGCTCAGTAGGTGTGAGGTATACAGATAACTTTTGGTTGATTGCAATCGTCGAAACGCCGGATTGAATGGAGAGCAGACCTTCAACCATCATGAGTTTGATCTCCATTTCGCGCTTGGACAGACGCTTAAGCTTATTGGCAATTGGGTGCCAGAGTACATATCCTGTAAAAATACCAAGCAGTGTGGCCACGAACGCCGCTGCGATCGCCTGTGCCAGCTTGTTCATATCGGACAGTTCGCCCAAGGCTGCAATCAGACCGATAACCGCTCCGAGTACCCCGAGTGTAGGTGCATAGGTTCCAGCCTGGGTGAAGATGAGTGCGCCGGCTTTGTGCCGCTCTTCAGTTGCCGAGATATCTTCCAGCAGCACATCCCGCACGAAATCCTGGTCGTTGCCGTCGATGATCATCCGCATGCCGGTCTTCAGGAAAGGATCTGTGATCTCTTCAACCTTGGTCTCCAGAGCCAGCAGACCTTCACGGCGAGTGATTGTTGCCCATTCCATAAACAGGCGGATCAGTTCATTGCGGGAAATCAGCTGCGGGTTGACGAAAATCATTTTGATCAGCGTAGGGAACTTGGCAATCTCGGACATTGGAAATCCGATAAACAGGGAGGCCGCTGTCCCGACAATAATGATGGTGAATGCGGCAGGGTTGACCAGGCTTGCAAGCGGTGCGTGCTTGAGAAGCATACCGAGCAAAACAGCAACCAGTCCGAGTATAATACCTATAACCGTTGATTTTTCCATGTGACACCCCGTCTAAATAATTAGGTATAAGCCAAGAGCAGCACAATGAGTTAAAATAGAGGCAGGAAGCCAGTAAAAACTCCGGCTCATGCTGTCCTGGCTAAAAGATCCGACCCTTCCCTGGGGAAGGATACTATGTACTTCATTACATGACAACGTGCAGCTTCTGCTGCGTGTGAAACTATGGCGACACTCTGATATATTTATATATCGACAAATCTCGCGATTACATTAGAGTAAAATGTAGAGCAAATGCGAATGAAAGCGAAAAATAAGGCGTCATTCTGCAGAATATTCCTTTCTATTTTTTTATAAGAGGCAGCTGAACTACCAGTATGAATCCTAAATTTGAGGAAAGAGGTATGGATATGGGTGTACGGCATGGACGTGAATACCAGGAGATTTTGAGTGATTTGACAGAGGCGCTGGGGGCCATCAACAACAGCTATGAATTTTTTGAAATGACGAATGAGGAATGGGCGGAGCTGGGTACACCGGAGCGCGGCGAGGTCATTGAAGCGTTGGCGGATGATGTGTTTTATGGACTTGGCGTGGATCCTGTTATTACGGTAGGGGAAGGCACGGTCACCTATCATCCGAAGTTTCATATTATTGAAGTCGCCGTAGACGGCAAGGAAATTCGGATTGTTCGTTTGACCTAAGCTTTAGGGCTTGTCAGGGAAAAACCAATGCTGCTGTTTCGTCCCTGTGAGGGGTGTGCAGCGGCATTGGTTTTTGATATTATTCCCCGTCGTTCAGCACCATGCAGTGTATGTCCTGCCATTCTGAACCAACCTTGAGCGGATACGTATCTGTAATGTGGAACCCGGCTTTTTCGTACGCTTTAATAGCACGCACATTCCATGCCGGCACTTCCAAATCAATTTCTTGACCGGGAGCGCGGCGGCGGGCTTCGAGCGCAAGCCTATGTATTAATGAAGCGCCCAGTCCCAAGCCGCAGAGATCAGGACGCAGTCCGATCCCAAGCCGCAGCACACCAGATAGCGGAAATAGCTGGGCAAAACCGCACAGAATATGATGTTGATCTACAATAGCCAGATATTGCCCGTCCCGTACGACGGGATCGCCAAGGTCCATTTCAGCAGCTTCCTGATGCGCCCAGGATGCCCGTTCGAAAACATCGTAGGGAGGAGGATAGCGCCAGGAACAGATTTCTTGGGCGTGGGCTTTGGTTAAAGAATGAAATTCCAGTTGTTCTCTCCGGAATGGGTGTTGGTGTCCCATCTGATACCTCCTTGATGTATCCCAAATTAATTATACCAAACCAGGGCTGCCATGCTATCATAGGTAAGTGTTGCGGGTTACATATATTTTTCCAAGATTTTAAAAGGAGTTGCATCATGAGGAAGCTTATCTGGATGGGCTGCCTGTCCTATTTGGTCATTGGCATGGCACATGTAGTGGCAGGTGCCATTTTGGAGCCGCTGATCGCCAGCTACGGGCTGGATTACCGGTCAGGCGGACAGTTTATTATGAACCAATTTCTCGGATTTCTCGGTGGGGTGCTGATTACGCCGTGGCTGTCCGGGAGAATTGGACGGCGGAATACTCTGCTGGTTGCGCTCGGAAGTCTGACGCTGGCAGAAGGGCTGTACAGTTTGTTCCTCCCATGGGGCTGGATGCTGACCATTGCGCCGGTCGCCGGCCTTGGCTTTGGAATGACGGAGGCGATCATCGGGGTGATGATCATTGAATATGTGGAGGAGAAGAAGGCCACTGCCATGACCTTCATTGAGACGTTCTTCGGTGTAGGCGCGCTGGTGATGCCGGTGATTGCCGCATTGCTGATAAAGAACAGCAATTGGGAGCTGTCGTTCCCGATTGTGGCGGCAATGTCTGCGATCACGATGCTGCTCTGGCTAACGATGTCCTTTGGCCGTGTCGACGAACTGATGGCACGCAAACCACAGGCGAAGCAGGGGGAGGCCAAGCAGCCGCCCCGGGTTCGCTATCCTGCGGGAAGCATGCCGATTCTCATACTCGGGGTACTGTTCTTCATGCTGTATGTAGGGATGGAGATGAGCTTCTCCAATTATCTGCCTTCCATTATGATCGAGCGGCTGGGACTTAACGAAGCGGAAGCCGCATCAACGATCAGCATGTTTTGGGGGCTGATGGTTGTAGGGCGTCTCTTTGCCGGAAGAGTGGCGGACCGAAGCGGGTATGCAAGGTTTCTGGTCACAACAACAGGAATGGGCATGCTGTGCCTGATTACGCTTAGCCTTGTCTGGCAGGCCAGCCTTAGCCTCATCATTATCGGCTTAAGCGGTCTCGTATGGGCCGGCGTGTTCGCTATCGGCCTTGTCTACGTGAACCATCTGCTGCCCGGCTATACGGAACGCACAACAAGTCTGCTGGTCGCCTTCGGCGGACTGGGCGGAGCCTTGTTCCCGAAGCTGACAGGCTGGCTGATGGACCGCTATAATGCAAGCTGGACACTCGCAATGCTGGCTGCGATGACCGTCGTCATGCTGATCATTATGATTGTGCTGGCGGTGTTGGACCGGGCAAGGCTGAATGGGGACAAAGCTCGGACATTAACGGCGGGAAAATAGAAGCGCCAATGCCTGATAGCTTTCAGTTGCAGCCTCTAAAGCGGCAACTAAGCCTATTGGACTGCCGGGTATGGTCATGAGTTTTGCCTGGAAAGTGACAAGGAGAGGGTGCGTAAGGCATGACTTACGGTTCCCTCTCTTTTTTATAGAATGAGAACCGGAATGAGCAGGGTATGGAGTAACGTTGCAGGCTGCAGATTTGTTATAATGATGATATGGATTATAGAAGACCGAATTTTTGGGAGGCTTAATTATTATGAAATCCGTCGTTTCGATAAAATGGCTGCTGGCCAGAATGTATGAATCGGATGTCGTCATTGTCGACTGCCGTTTCGCCTTGGGACAGCCCGATGCTGGCCGCAAAGCTTACGAGGAATCGCATATTCCGGGTGCAATTTATCTGGATTTGGAGGCGGATCTGTCTGCTCCGCTTGATGAGCACGGGGGACGTCATCCGCTGCCTGATCCCGCGGGGCTGGCTCACCGGCTGGCAAAAGCGGGAATCAGCAATAGCAGCCGGATCATTGCTTATGACAGCCAAGGCGGCATGGTGGCTTCCAGGCTGTGGTGGCAGTTGCGCTACCTTGGGCATGAGCAGGCATATGTATTGGATGGCGGATATGAGGCTTGGCAGGCGGCTGGATTTCCGTTGACGAATGAGCAGCGGGTAATAATCCCGGGAACCTTCTATGCAGTGGTGCAGCATGACATGCTTGCTGAAGTGTACGATGTGCAGGATAGATTGGGCTTAGCCTCTACGAGGCTGATTGATTCCCGCGAAGCGGCCAGATACCGCGGCGAGGTTGAGCCAATTGACAAGGCAGCCGGGCATATCCCGGGTGCCGTGAACCGCTTCTGGAAGGACAGCCTGAATGAGCATGGCCTGTTTAAGGACGAAGCCACGCAAAAAGAACGATTCGCTGATCTGGCAGATGCCGAAGAAATTATTGTGTACTGCGGCTCCGGTGTGTCGGCCTGCCCGAATGTACTGGCGCTGTATGAAGCGGGATTTGATAATGTGAGATTGTATTTGGGAAGCTGGAGTGATTGGATTTCTTATAAAGAGAATCCGGTTGCAGTTGGGGAAGAGTAAAAGGCTTAACCAGATATACAGGTTGTAGTTTGGAGTACATCGCTCATGTGGCGATGTACTTTTTTGTGCTGGGCTGAGTAGTGTCTAAGTCAACAGGGAGTCAACGCTCGCTCGCTGAAAACATTTTCTCTGAGTCTCGAAGTCCTGCCGTGGGAGGGTCATGACAAGACTACACGATGTATTCAATTCACCTACCCTCGCTTACCTAAGCATAAATACAACGTCCTCTAGGAACGGTAGTTGAAGCGATGCATTCCCTTGGTGCATTCATATGGCTATTTTGAAAATCAACAAGTATCCGGGATGATCAACAACGAGTAAACAAAGCTTTTTCGAGATTAGATGTTGTCTGCTAGTAAATATTAAGCTTCTGAGCTGTTTGTTAATATACTCCATAAGTGTGAGCAGCTGTCCTCAGTTATGGCAACTGATGCACTAGAAAGATAACCATAATGTTGATCTGGAGATATCACCTTCTGATTACAATTATACATGTTATCGTTAGCAATTCTTTTCAAGATGTGAGGCGATAGTTACTAATATTGACTTGACCTTAGGTCAAACCTAAGGTGTATGCTTCCTTATATAACAATGATTATTAGAAGGAGGTTATCTGGATGAAAAAAGAACTCACCATAAGCGAGTTAGCAAAACTGATGAACGTGTCTGTTCATCAAATTCGTTATTTTGAGGAAAAAGGCGTATTGTATCCTGCCTACTTAGATGAAAACAAATATCGTATGTACGGTACTGACCAGATTTATCGACTGGCACATATACTACTCCTGCGAAAGATGGGGTTGTCTGTACAAGCGATTGCAAGTTGGAGTGAGGATGGGACTCCAGACGAGATGCAGGATTTGCTTCTACAATCTGTCTCTAGAATAGAGTCTCAAATAGACCAATTGCAAACATTAAGTAGCCTTATTCACAAAGTGTTGGATGAGCACAAGCGCTTTGGGCAAGAAACTTCTTCTATTAAAATCATTCAACGTGATGCATTTGTTCTATCGTCATGGTTCGAAACTGAGCTCGAAGCGGACCTTGATGCACGTATGTTAGCTCAACAGGATAATGTGCTGCCAGAGTTGTTTGAAGCGGATATCCATTACGTGTATGAGGAGGAATCTCGATTAACAATTTGTACGGAAGTGAATGGTGTGGAAGGGAATATGATTCTGCCAGCAGGAGAATATTTGTCTTGTATGTTCTCCATTCAGAGTGAGGCAGACCTTGAGAGACACTTCGAGTTATTTCAAACCTTTGCCGAGAAATCTTCCTTTATTCTAACAGGTCCAAAAATTCTTGTGGAGAAATCGTATCTGTCTCTATTTGCTCAGGAAAGTATACATTATGAGTTGCTTGCGTGTGTTGATCGTGGTTCCGATGTAGCTATTAAACAGGAGAAAAAACGATGAACATTCATATTGAGTGTATGAAAGAGGAGTATGGCGTTCCAGTCAGCCAATTGCTTGTACAAGGATTTCGCAGCAAATTTCAGTTTGGTACAAAGATGAATGACATGAAATTGCAGTTGCTATTGGAAAAAATGCTTGTGTTGGACAAACAACTAGGCAAAGGCAAGCGTTTTGTTGCTGTACAGGAATCTTCTGTAATAGGCAGCTTCTCAATAAAATTTCAGGAACAAGTGAGAAACCAACACTCGAGTATGACGATCACAGAGCTGTTATCTTTTTGGAAAGGAATTAAAGAAGTTGGTTTGGGAAATGCGCTTGGATTTTCTGTACGATTGATATGCTTGAACCATCGTCTAAGACGTGGTGAAGTGTACATTTCTGATCTAGTTGTTCATGAGAGGTGCCATGGATCTGGTGTGGGCAAAACCATGCTGGAATGGGCGATTGGACAAGCAGCGTTGCAACCAGGAAACCAATTTGTTAGCCTGCATGTTTCTGATAGCAACGTAGGAGCCAAACACTTATATGAACGAATGGGATTTAGGACATTGGAAATTCAGAACAGCACACTTTTGGCATGGTTGATTGGCGAAAAAAAATGGAATTACATGATTTACGAAGGCTAAGACTATTATCAGAAAAGGAATTTCATAAAAGCATGAAAAAGAAATGGGGAATAAGTCTATTAATCATCCTACTGTTTTTGGGAGGTACAGGCGCGTATGTTTTGCACCAAAATACCTTTGCTATGGATGAAAAAGCTGTGGTAATCGAGTCACCACAAGGTAAGTTGACGGGAATTCTCACGCTACCCAAGTCATATAAAGACAAGGTTGGTCTAGTATTGTTCATTCACGGAGATGGTCCAATTGATGCGACCCATAATGATGGATATAAACCACTTTGGGAGCGCCTTGCCTCACTTGGTTATGCATCACTCTCATTGGACAAGAGAGGCATCGGAGGTTCAGAAGGCAACTGGCTAGATCAGAGTATTGATGATCGAGTGCAAGAAGCACAGCAGGCGTTGGTCTGGGCAAGACAGCAACCAATAATCGATACAGATCGTATTGGCATATGGGGAGCAAGTCAGGCAGGATGGGTTGTCCCCAAACTGGCAGATAAAGAGTCACTTGCTTTCAGCATTCTGGTATCGCCTGCGATCAACTGGTTGAGGCAGGGTGAATACAATACACGCAGTCAAATGGTAAAGGAAGGACGATCCTCAGTTGAGATTGAGCAGCAGGTGAAAGCAGGTAACAAAGTCAAAGAACTCCTAAAAGCAGGCGCATCATATAATGAATACATGAGCTTTGTGGGTAAGAAAGATGCCATGTCGAGAGAACGCTGGACGTTTGTTAGTCAGAACTACACAGCGGATGCAACAGAAGATATTGCAAATTTTAACTCCCCAGTACTGCTTATGCTTGGTGATCATGATGTTAATGTAGACGTGAAGGAAACGGAGATGGTATATCGGGAACGTGTACGACCATACGAATTATTGCGCGTCAAAGTATTGCCCGATACAGAGCACTCCATGCTACCTACCAAGACAGCAGACTCGCCGATACGTGCGCTATTGATCAGCTTATTTGCGCCAAGGGACATTACCAAGAAGGGCTACATGGATGAAATCACAGATTTCCTACAAAACGTTTTTCCTATACAAGGAATACAGTAGATAAAATAAATTGAAATTCTCTGTGTTAAGGTATAGTCAATGCGAAAATGTATGCAGGCAGCTGGAGCAATTGGATTTCTTATAAAGAGAATCCGATTGCGACGGGAGACGAAGACTAGGCTTAAGCAGATATACAGGCTATGACTTGAAGTACATCGCTTATGTGGCGATGTACTTTTTTGTGTTGTGCTGGTAAGTGTCGAAGTCAACAGAAAGTCAACGTTTGCTTCCTGTAACCATTTTCTTTGAGTCCCGAAGTCCTGCCGCGGGACGATTATGCCAAGACTACACGATGTATTCGATGTATTCCCCTAACAATATTTTCTTATACACCGCTCCCCTGAGGGCCATTATGGATACAAGAAAGAAGTTATTGCAGCTTTGGTAGCAGATATATCCTATGCAAAATAACAACAATAACAGCGGAGCTCACCTATGGCTATGTCTAAGGTGGGTTCTTTTCATTTCTAGCCGACATCTCTATATTATTATTTTCCTATTGTTTTACTGGGAGATTTGGAGTATTTTTTATTAGAATGTTTCTGATGCGATGGAATGATATAGGTAGTAAGAGGAGAATTCAAAATGAATATAAGAATACGCCATAAGCTGGTCTTGTTTGTGTTAATTGGTGTGCTTCTGACCAGTGGCATTAGCTTATTGTATGTGCAAAACATGCAAAAGCTTTACGAAGAACTGGTATACGAGCAAACAAGTGAGAAATTGTATCTCTATTCAGAGCGAATAGAGGACAAACTGGCGGCTATTGATCGAATGACACAATCCATTGCTAGTGATGCTGACATTCAGCAGGGCTTGGAGAAAATAAAGGAAAGCAAGGATAGTAGAGAAACCTATTTTGCGATTAATGCAGTGGAGGATAAGCTGCTTTCCTATCGTGTTTTTAATTATCCAATACGCTCTGTGGCAGTTGTTGACTATTGGGGCAATGAATACTGGTTAGGCACTACAAAGGATGAGACTGCACCTGCCTACAGCAAGCAATTTATTGCAATGGCAGCACAGAAAGAGGGAGGAAGTCTGTGGAAGGGTGGCGAAAGAGATTCCAAGGTATTTACTTCCTTAAGAGAAATTAGGGCTGTAAAGAGCATGGATTTTCCGACCTTAGGCACATTAATTGTTCGAGTAAATGCGGACGATTTAATTGATTCCATTGGCTCTAATGGATCAGCAAGCTCCAATAATTCTTTATTGATCTATGAGGATCATCTGCCGATTTATTGGAATGATGAACAGTGGAAGGATGGGGCAATGCCAAGCTCATTAATACAAAATGAACGATTAGGTGAACGCTATGAGATGTTGACGCTTAACAACCATAAATATTTAACCACGTTGTCGACAATGAGCTTTACAGGCTGGACGCTTGTAAACCTTGTACCTTATGAATCGTTATTTCAAAAGGCGAGTGTGATGAAGACCATATTGTTGCTCTTATATACCTTTATTGTGATCTCGCTTGTATGGATTGGTTTTATTTTTGCGAGAAGCATTACTAGGCCTTTGGAAAAGCTGGCATTTCGAATGAGCAAGGTAGAGCAAGGCGATTTTGCTATTCAACGGGAATTGCCGGCGAAAAATATGGATGAGATCGGATGGCTAACTAGCAGCTTTGATAAAATGACAGAATCCTTAGATCGATTAATTAAGGATAATTATATTAAGCAAATTCATCTAAAGGAATCTCAATATGAAGCATTAAAGGCCAAGTTAAATCCACACTTCCTCTATAATACATTGGATTCCATCAATTGGCTTGCTAGGCGAAATGGACAGGATCGAATTTCTAGTATGGTTAAGGCGCTTGGCGATATGCTGCGAAGTACAACAAGCAAGAAGGAAATGGTCATGTTAAAGGAAGAGATTCAGCATGTGAATAATTACTTGCTGATTCAAAAATATCGCTTTGAGGATCGACTACAATGTGAAATTAATATTCCTCACGAGTTGCAGAATTGTTTTATCCCTACGATGATCCTTCAGCCAATTGTCGAAAATGCCCTGAAATATGGTATTGATGAAATGACTGGTGAATGTCATATCACAATCAGCGGAGAAGCCTTTGACCAACAGCTGGATATTTGGATTGGAGATCAAGGGCCAGGGATGGATACACATTATTTAGAGCAGGGCGCAGGAGAAGGCATTGGACTTAGAAGCATTCATGAGCGCTTGCGTCTATTATATGGGGCACCGTATGGAATTGCGATATTGGAAGGCATCGATCAAGGTACGATTATTCGCATTAGAATTCCGGTGTTATTGAAAGGGGAGGGTGATCATGTCTAGCTATCGAGTGTTAATCGTTGATGATGAACGAATGGCAAGAGAGGGCATAGCAGAGGCAATTGACTGGAACGCTCTGGGTATGGATTTGATTGGAACGGCTGTTAATGGGCAGCAGGCGCTGGATCAACTGAACGAGCTTGACCCTGATGTTGTCATTACAGATATCAAAATGCCAGTTCTCGATGGTCTTCAATTCATTGAGCAGGGCTCAAGATTGAAGCCTGGAGTGGTGTTTATTGTATTATCTGGCTTTGGAGAATTTGAGCTAGCTACGCAGGCGATGCGCTTTGGTGTGCGAAGATATTTACTTAAGCCCAGTGATGAGCATGAAATTACAGAGGCACTACAATGGTCTAAGGATGAAGTGGATTCCATTCGTGGCAGCCTGCTCAAGCACAACCCAATATTTGTTACACCCCCTAAGCAGCATCAACAAATCATTTCTTCGTCAATTCCTAGTGATCTCATGGGGGCGATTGTCGACGGTGATGAAGAGCGGCTCATGCAGGTATCAAGACTGTGGATTGAGCAATTATTAAGTGAAGGCGTATCGTTACAAGATATTCAAGATAACAACAATCAAATTTTGACCTATCTTCGCAATGGCTTGAAATTAGAATATGGCGTTAGTACCACACATACTGTGGTAATGAGTCAGGATATTGGAGCCTTCCAGCAGGAACTGAGCAGGCTTTATACAAGCTATCATTATCGTAAAATGGATAAGAAGGCTATGCTTGTGATGAAGATTAAGGCACTAACGATTCAGCATATTCAGAATAGGCAGCTATCACTGCAATGGTTGGCACAGCACTATTTATTTCTTAACTCGGAGTATCTAGGCAAGCTGTTTCGTCAGGAAACGGGAGAGAAGTATACGACATTTTTAACCTCGACCCGTATGAAAAAAGCGAAGGAACTGCTAGTACTGCATCTTACTATGAAAATTTATGAAGTGGCGGAGCAATGTGGATTTGACCAGGACCCACAGTATTTCTCAAACGTATTTAAGAAGTTTTATGGTTACACACCTAATGAATATCGCAAGCAGCATGCCGAGAGCAGCAAGTTCGGTTTTTTACAATAAAATACTCGGTTTTTTTATCTTTTATTACGATAGAAATACGATTACTATAAAACAAAGTAAACCAATAAGATTTATGAGAAAGGCAGTTGTTTATGATGACACACTCTGATCCTTCAAATAGTTTTATACGAAATGAGCGAGAAGCGAAAATTGCAGCGAGGGCTGATCAACTAGCAGCTATTTTTGCAGAGCGGGCTCCTAAGCATGATCTTGATGGAACATTTCCTTTTGAGAACTTTAATGAATTAAGAGAGACTGGCTACCTTGCTCTTACCGTACCAAAACAATACGGAGGAGAGGAAGCATCAATATATGAACTTGTTTTATCTCAAGAGCGCCTTGCTAGAGGAGACGGCTCCACAGCATTGGCGGTTGGTTGGCATATTGGTTTATTGAAGCAGCTTCATTTATCGGGTGCATGCCCTGAACCCCTATTTAGTGAGTTATGTCATGAGGTTGTGAATGATGGCCTTGTGATGAATGAATTAGCTAGCGAGCGCGCAACTGGCAGCCCTACTCGTGGCGGAAAGCCACAAACAAAAGCAGTGAAGGTTGACGGTGGCTGGTTAATTTCTGGACAGAAATCATTCTGTACATTGAGTCCGATTCTTAAGAAATTTATTATTTCAGCTACGATGTCGGATACCGATACAGTTGGATCATTTCTAGTAGAAGCGGGTGAGGGCGTCGAAATTATTGAGACGTGGAATACGATAGGCATGCGCTCAACAGGCAGTCATGATATTGTGATGAACGAGGTTTTTGTACCTGATCGTCACCTCATTCGCGGCAGAGCCAGTGATCAACTGCGAAAGCCTGTACCAACAGATGGCAATATGCTTCATATTCCAGCCTGTTATCTGGGCATTGCACATGGAGCTAGAGATTTCGCCATTGATTTTGCGGCTAAGCATCAGCCCAATTCATTGCAGACTCCAATTGCGGAACTGCCGAACATTAAGCGCCTGATCGGTGAGATTGAATTAGATTTAACGACAGCAAGAACCTACTTGTATCATACAGCAGATCGATGGGATAAGGAAGTAGACAATCGTGCCGAGCTGAAGATTGAGCTAGGCGTTGCCAAGCATGTGGCTACTAACGCTGCCTTGCGCGTTGTTGATCATGCGATGCGAATTGTAGGAGGCTTAAGCTTATCCAGAGCGTTTCCGCTTGAGCGCATGTATCGTGACGTTCGTGCCGGTCTGCACAATCCGCCTATGGATGATATTGTCATTACGAATTTAGCTAATCGTGCATTAGGCAAGTAGATTCTACATGAATGAACTTTTAGAAAAAAAGGGGAGAGTAAGATGAGAAAAAGTGCTAAATTATCAATTATTGCTGTATTGCTATTGTCGTTAGTATTAACGGCTTGCGGTAAAGACAACGCACCTGGCAATGAAAATTCTGGAAAGAGCGATTCAATTAAAATTGAGTTTTTCCAGCAGCAGGGTGAAGAAGCGATTCAAAATGCATATCGTAAGGTTATTGCTGATTTTACAAAAGAATACCCAAACATCATCATCGATATGAACACAGTGCCTGACCCAGTAAAGGTACTGACATCACGCTTTGCAACTAACGATATTCCTCCGCTATTTACTGATTATCCGACACAGCTTCAATTTAAGGAAAAAGTAAAAAACGGATATATCGAGAACTTAAGCGATCAACCCTTCATTAAGAATATTAATCAAAAGTATTTGGATATGACACCAGCAGATGATGGTGGATACTACTCTCTGCCATATGCTCGAAACTACATGGCGGTATATTACAATATCGATCTATTCGAGCAAAATGGAGTGAAGATTCCAACGACATACGAGGAGTTTATTGAAGTCTGCAAGCAATTCCAGAGCAAGGGCATCACGCCAATTTACCTTCCTCTTAAGGATGTAGGTCATACCTTCCAAGCTACGAATATTGCATTCGCTCCTGGCGGTGTTGAAGAAATGTCTAAAGTCGCTAATGGTGAAGGACAAATTGAAGGCAATCAAGTATTTTTGGATTTTGCTAAAAAGCTTAAAGAGCTAACGGAATATGCCAATAAGGATGCCTTTGGCGTAAGCAATCAGATGATGCAGGAAGCATTTGCAAATGGTCAAGCTGCTATGATTATTTCAGGCTCTTACGGTCGCGGAAATATTAAGCTTGCTAATCCTGATTTGAAATTCGGTGCTTTCCCACTGCCAAATGATACAGCTGAAACAACAACAGTACTGTCTGGTGTCAATGCTTCTCTATCCATCTCTGCTAAAGCTAAGCCTGAAGAGAAGGAAGCTGCTCTAACCTTCTTGAAATATCTAGCTCGTCCAGAGGTTGCTCAGAAGTGGTCTGATGTATCAGGCGAACCTTCCATTATCAATGGTACAACGTATGGCGATGAGCCATTGCAGCCGCTGCTTGACTTTATTGACAACGGTAATGTTCATGACTGGATGTCTTCCAAAATTCCAAGTGCAATTGTAACGGAACTATATGCTACAACACAGGGCTACCTCATTAACAATGACACGCCTGAACAATACCTGAAAAACATTGATGAAACCATCAAGCTGAACGCTGTTAAGTAATAACAATAGCTTTGATCTGAACGACAATTTGAGTGTATCAAGTTGTCGTTCAGCCTTTTTGCCAGCTTAAGGCATTATAAGATGAGGAAGGTGCTGCATAGCATGATAAGCAAATTTCTAGAACGCTCTACTTATTTCTTATTCACACTTCCTGCTGTCATTCTGTATACATTATTTTTTGCTTATGCAGTTTTTGTAGGTATTCAATATAGCTTTACAGATTGGAATGGAATTAGCGCTCAGTATAACTATATCGGCTTTCATAATTATATCGAGCTATGGAATAACCCCAACTTTAAGCAATCGTTAATCGTTACAGGAAAGTACGCAGGTATGCTTGTAGCTGGAGTGATGATTTTATCCTTAATTTTAGCATTAAGCTTAAACTCGCTTAAGAAATTTCAAACCTTTACGAAGTCGGTTTACTTTTTGCCCGCGATGATAAGTGCGGTGACCATTTCATTAATTTGGGATCAGCTCTTTGTACGAGTCATACCTCCAATTGGCGAAGCACTTAACGTTGCTGCCCTGTTTCAAAGCCCACTGGCACATCCGAAATATGCGCTAATTGCAGTCGTTGTTGTTAACATTTGGCAGGCAGTTGCATTACCGACCTTGATCTTTATTGCTGGTCTGCAATCTGTACCCTCTGAGCTGTATGAAGCGGGAAGAATTGACGGAGCGAGCACCTTTAATCGCTTTCGCTATATTACGTTCCCCTATCTCATGCCTACGATTACTGTTAACATGGTGCTTGCGATTAAGTCGGGTATTACCTCCTTTGACTATGCCTATACATTGACAGGCGGAGGACCAATAAAATCTACAAATGTGATTGGGATTATGATTTATAACGATGCCTTTCAGAATTTGAAATTTGCGATGGCAAATGCCGAATCGGTCATTTTGTTTATTATTATTGCGGTGCTTTCCTTCATTCAAATTAAAATTTCAAGTAAGGGTGGTGTGCATTAAGTATGAATTTTACGATACGACAAGAGGGGCTTGGCTGGAGAATTATACGTAATATCATATTACTTATTGGCATCATCATTATATTGGGACCGATGTATCTTGTTATTGTTAATTCCTTCAAATCCTTGGAGGAAGCGGGGAGAGGATTTTTTAGCCTGCCTCAATCATTGAATTTCTCTAATTATACGGAACTGCTTTCTAAGGGTAACTATTGGAGATATGTATGGAATACGACCTTCATTACGGTGGGTTCTATTATTATGGTTCTATTGATTAATCCAACTGTATCCTATGCCATTGCACGTAATCGCCATAAGAAATATTACAACTTTGTTTATGTGTACATTCTTTTGGGTCTATTTGTACCCTTTCAGGTCATAATGCTTCCGTTAACAAAGATTATGACGAATCTTAATCTATTAAATCCTTATGGACTTATCCTATTATATGGAGCACTCAGTTTAACAAGAGGGGTTTTTCTGCTTGTGAATTATATTCAAGCGATGCCAACTGAGATAGAGGAAGCAGCTAGAATTGATGGTTGCAGCACCTTTCAAATCTACCACTCTATTATTTTGCGACTAACGATGCCGATGTTGGTTACGCTGGTTATTATGGACGCGTTATGGTTTTGGAACGACTTTATGCTGCCCCTGTTAATTTTGAACAAAGCCAAGGAGTTTTGGACACTACCCTTGTTCCAATATAATTTTAAGACGGAATATTCCTTTAATTACACGATGGCTTTTACGTCATACCTAATGGCGATGCTTCCTATAATCGTTATATATGCTGCAGGTCAGAAGCATATTATTGCTGGATTAACTGAAGGAGCGATCAAGGGATAAGGGGGAAATATTCTAGTAGGGAGGATCAACGGAATGATACAATGGAGATCACCAGCGCTGGAAGCGCAGATTAGTGAGTGGATCGAGTCGCATAAGCAAGAGTTGCTTGCGGATATTGCTGGATTAGTACAAATTCCGAGCGTAGCCAGCTATGATCCGTCCTCGTCGTATCCTTTTGGCCAGCAGTGTGCACAGGCTGTGCAGTATGTGCTCAGCTTGGGGCAGCGTCATGGCTTTAATACGATGAATAGGGAAAATTACTGTGCAGTAATTAGCATGGGTGATGAGGATAAGCGATCCGTCGGCATATGGGGACATGTTGATGTTGTGCCGGCAGGAGAAGGCTGGATTTACCCGGCTTTTCAAGCTACACAAAAGGACGACTTCCTCATTGGCAGAGGTGTGCAAGATAACAAAGGAGCGGTTATTGCTGTCTTGTACGCTCTTAGATTCTTAAAGGAGCAGGGGATAACCTTAAGCTATCATCTTCAGCAAATCATTGGCAGTGGAGAAGAGATTGGCATGCACGATGTTGCGTATTATCGCAAGCATTATGCTGTGCCGGACTTCAATATTGTTGCTGACAGCGGATTTCCGGTCTGCTATGGCGAGAAGGGGATGCTATCGGTGTTACTAGGCTTTGAACTTGGGACTTCATCGATCGTTTCATTAAAGGGTGGAGTTTCTTCCAATAGCGTGCCTGGTTATGCAGGGCTTGTGCTGCAGCGCAATGAAGCGCATCTGGCTAAGCTAAGCACATTGCCTCCATCCATACAATATAGTGTGACAGAGCAAGAGATTAAGCTGGAAGCATGGGGTAAGTCCGGGCATGCTGCATTTCCTCAAGGAACAAGCAATGCCATTGCCAATCTGCTCCAGCCGCTGATTGAGGATGAATGGTTTGAGGGTACTGTTCATACGGGACTTCAAAAGCTGCATGACATTTGCAGACATTATGATGGCAGGGCGCTCCATATTCAATGTGAGGATGAGCTGTCCGGACCTCTAACCTGTGTTGGAACGATAGTGAACGTAGATTATGGCAGCGTGGAGCTTGAGCTGAATATTCGTTATCCCATTAAGCAATCAGCACAGACATTATTGCAGAAGCTAACGGAAAGTGGACTAACGCTTAATCATGTTACGGTTAGTGAACCAAGCTATTGTGACCCTAACACACCAGAGGTAGAG
Organism: Paenibacillus pinihumi DSM 23905 = JCM 16419; assembly: GCF_000422505.1. Classification (GTDB taxonomy): domain Bacteria; phylum Bacillota; class Bacilli; order Paenibacillales; family Paenibacillaceae; genus Paenibacillus_D; species Paenibacillus_D pinihumi. The sequence goes on from NZ_AULX01000025.1 coordinate 29,599, forward strand.
CGATTAATGAGTGCTTATCAGGGAATAACCGGTGAGCAGAGGGAGCCATTTGTTATGGGTGGTGGCACCTATGCCAGGAAGCTGACCAATGCGGTTGGCTTTGGTCCTGGACTGCCTGCTGATTTCTCAGAACTTGGATTGCCTCAAGGACATGGACATATTCACGGTCCAGATGAAGTTCAATCTATTCCTAATTTGATGATGGCATTAAAGATCTATATTATGGCGCTTCTTGAGCTAAATGAGTACTTCTGCTAAGTGCTACGGTGATATTCAGTAGAGAGCCAAAGGGGACTTGTGAAGTTTGTGAATATAACGCGAAGCGTAAATACTGCTAGGCATTTTATGGGGGTTAGGCATGGAGTTATTCGTAGTTGGTGATGTACATGGTTGTTTTCATACGTTTACGAAGTTAATTAACGAGCATTGGGATCGTGAAAAACAGATCTTCGTGCAGTTGGGTGATTTATTGGATAGAGGGAAATTCTCTCCGGAGACCATTCTATATGCGATTGAATTGCAAAAAAACAATCCCAATAACGTTTATTTTCTTAAGGGAAATCATGAGTTTGAAGCTATTGTGCACACAGAAGAAGGAAATGAGAATTGGTTAAGACAATGCGGAGAAGAGACATTAAAACAATTTAAAAGAAGATCATTGGATCTGGTTACTTATGTTCCTTGGATGAAATCACTGCCTCTATATTATGAAACGGACCATGTTTTCATTAGTCATGCAGGTATTTCTATGAAAGCAGAAAATCCGTTTGAAGAATCCCATCCAGAGAGTGTCTTGTGGAACAGGAGCCAACTCAAGAATATTGGAAAGCTGCAGATTATCGGGCATACTCCTTGTAAATCAGGAAGGGCTGAATTTGATGCGGAGAGCAATGTAATGAATATAGATACAGGGGCATATCGGCCTAAAGGCCTTACAGCCGTAAAAATTAATGGGGAAGGAAAAGTAGCTGAAATCATATTTGAACCAACACAATCCATAGATGTAACCGATTGATCGTCGAGGATATAGGCGGTTGGTGTGAAACGCTAAATATACACTATATTCTTTTAAAACACACTATTATAATGAGCACTCAGGTTCAGTAAAATATAAGGGAGAAGGATGCTTAGGGACTGCGATTATGTGAAACGGCAGGTGGATAAGGATGAATTTTACGAAATTTACCGCATACTTGGATACGTTTTATCGGGAAAAAAACATTCCTGGTCTGGGTGTTGCCATGTATCACAAGCACCAGCCTGTCTACGAGCATTATACTGGTTTTTCTGATGTAGAGAATCAGATCCCTTTTAGCAGAGATAGTATTTTCAGGTTGTATTCGGCGACGAAGGTTGTGACATGTACAGCGTTGCTGCAACTGCTTGAGCAAGGAAAGTATAAGCTCTCTGATCCTCTATATGAATACATCCCTGAGTTTAAGCATATGCTTGTCCGTCATTCGCTGCCGGATGGAACAGTAGAGCTTCTCCCCGCTCAAAATCCGATTGCGATTGAGCATTTGTTTACGATGACAGCAGGTATTGAAACGATCAATACGGATGCAATTCATAGGGCTGTTGCAAAAAGCAATGGGGAAGGCCAGACACTTGCAGTAATCAAAACGTTGGCGCAGGAGCCGCTTGCCTTTGAGCCAGGTTCGCGTTTTAAATACACGGTTTGTCATGATGTGCTGGGAGCCCTGCTTGAGGTGATTACGGGTCAAGCTTTTGGAAGCTATCTGGAGGAGCATATTTTTAATCCGCTCGGCATGAAGGACAGCGCTTTTAAGCTGAAGGACGAAAGCCGTTTTTGCAAGCTGTATAACCATTTTAATAGCCAGACGCATCAAGCGGACAGCATCGGGGAAACGCTCATGTTTGAGCCGGGCCGCTCATATGAAAGTGGCGGCGGAGGGTTGTTTTCTACGGTGTCCGACTATATTGTATTTGCAGAGGCGCTGTGCAACCAGGGCCTGGCGCCGAATGGAGAGCGTATTCTAAGACCGGAAACAGTGAATGCGATGCGAAGGAACCGCCTGTCTCCTGTTGCCCAGCAGGACTTTGACAGATTTGGCGGGGCAAGCAAATTCGGTTATGGATACGGCCTTGGTGTAAGAACTTTGGTGAATCGTGAGGACAACAATTCACTTAGTCAAAATGGGGAGTTTGGCTGGGATGGGGCCAGAGGGTGTTATGTTGTCATTGATCCTGAAGCAGAAGTGACACTGTTCTATGCGCAGCAAGAAAATGGTTCGCCGTGGTATCGCTGGCACGGCACGGTACGCAACTATGCTTACGCGAGCATTTGGGATGTTTGAGAAGTGCCCGTGTCCAAAGAAAAAAGGAGCTGCGCATGCTCCTTTTTTTCATTTTTGGGCTAATTCGAGCCGCGAGCCCTGCGAAAGACAATATAAGATTCATCGTCCGAAGCGGTGGATTTACGGCCCTTCCCCCAGCCTACCCGTTCACGGTAACTGCCAAGAAGTTTGTTTTCAATGACAGCGGACTCTTGAACCTGCTCAATTCCATCTGCATTGGGCAGTACGTAGAGGGCATCTACAGGGCAATACAGCTCACACATAAAACAGGTCTGACAATCGGATTGTCTGGCAATGACCGGGATACCGTTCTCCACTTCCTGAAAAACGTTGGTTGGACAGATTTTTACGCACTGATTGCAGCTGATGCAGCGGTCGGCACTTAATACTTCAATCACGCTTGTAATGCCTCCTCTATATTCCCGTTATCTGTTGCAGTGATTGGCTTCACCCATACCTGATCCAAGCCGCCGCTGATCAGCCGGTAATGCTGCGCGGCATCCCGCTCCGGAAAATCCGTACGCACATGCATCCCGCGGGTTTCCCGCCTTGCCAGTCCGCTTTCATACATCCATCTGGCCGTAGCCGTCATCGCTGCAACCTCTCTTACACCGACTCTGCTTCCTTCTGCTGTCCGGATACCCTGTTTGATTTCCAGCCATAACTGGTTCAGGCGGCCGAGGGATGCGGTTAAGCCCTCTTCACTGCGGAACCAGTTGCGATCATAAGGAAAGACTTCATCCTGTACAAGGCGGACAACTTCCTCCGTATTTATCCGGCTCCGGGAGCCTTCCGCTTGTACAGGCACGCCGGACAGTCCGGATAAGCCGCGGGCATTGCGGTTGAAACGATTCTCGCCCTGCTTCAAGGCAAAGCGGGCAGCGCCTTCTCCGGCCCAATACCCCGATGACATTGCCCAGGCTGCATTATGGCTGCCGCCGCCCGTAAATCCGCCACAAATGAGCTCGCGGGTGGCCGCATCGCCTGCTGCGAACAAGCCCGGAACCTTCGTTGCACAGGTTTCATCCACAATATTGATGCCTCCCGTGCCTCTAACCGTACCCTCGAATCTCAGGGTAATCGGGAATTTCTCTGTGAAAGGATCGATTTTCAGCCGGTCAAAGGATAAGAAGAAGTTGGGCTGTGCCTTTCTCATCGAAACTTGTAGTGCCTTGTCAGCTTTATCCAGACATGCATACACCGGCTCTTTGAGCAGGGTCTTGGCGATAATTGAACGGCCTCTGCGCGATCCGGCTCCATCGATGACTCTTCCATCCTCGTAGTAGAACGTAGCAAATTGATATAGTGCTGTCTTCGTGACCGGTGAGAAATACGGTACAATCGCATAGGCTGTCGAGAATTCCATTCCGGAAAACTCGGCTCCTGCTTCTCCGGCCATCAGATAACCGTCTCCTGTCAGGACATTCGTTCCGAGTGCTTTGCTTAAAAATGCACAGCCCCCTGTAGCGATGACAACTGCCGCAGCATCGATGCGCCAAGGTTGCCGCGTCTGCTCATTAATTCCGGCAGCCCCGGCCACGCCATGACTATCAGACAGCAGCTCCAGAGCAGGACTGTGATCCAGGATGCGAACGCCGGCTTTTTGTACCCGTTTGCGCATGAGGCGCATGTATTCAGGACCCTGTACACTAATGTAATTCGGTCCTCCTGTCTCGTCGGTTGGGAACGGATAGCCCCAGTCCCGAATCTGATGCATACTATGATAAGTCTGATCAAGCACACGCTGCATCCATGGACGCTCCGCCAGATTCCCGCCCATATCCATCCGGCTCATCATGGCATTTTCGCGGGCTTGCTGCTCAGGCTTCACATACCAAATGGCTGTACCGGAGGGAGCCGTCGCTCCGCTGGTCCCGCAGTAGCCTTTGTCAACAAGAATGACGCTGGCGCCTTGCCCGGCAGCGGTAATTGCAGCCCATGCGCCTGCCGGACCGCCGCCAATGACTAACACATCCGCTTGAAGTTTCAGAGCTTCCTTAGCATCTTTACTCATCTTGTCGAACCGCCCTTCATTTTCATCTTTTAACTGCCCAGTCCTTGAGATTAAAGTCTTTTTTGGAAAGCCCTTCTTCAGTCAGAAATTCTTTTACACTCTCCAAATGCTCGTAAGTCTTATCCGTAATAAGCTGATCTGTTATTGCGCTGATCGGATAAAGAATCTTTACATTTTCGACAGACGTCCCGATGACCTTAGACACAAATTCGTAATACTCTTCCTCATGCTGCTTCAGATCGGCAAGTGATTTTGCTCGGGCTTCATCCCAAATTTTAGGGAAGTCCGGGAATTTTTTGAGAAAGTCATCTGTGACGACGGCTATACTTGCTCCTGCCAAATGAGGGGTGTCATCTGATGAATGAATGAGCGGGAATCCTTGATCCAGCAATGATAATGCATCGGCTCCAAATCCTACATTTGCGTCAATATCACCTCTGGCAATGGCTGCGGCCGCATCGGAGCCAAGCATGTGTACGAGCTCATATTTGGTGACACCTTCTTCTTTAAGCAAGCCGATAATATACCGATGACTATATGAACCTTTTGGGACGGCGATCACTTTGCCTTCAAGTTCCTTTACTGTAGCGGGGCCATTTTTTTTGCCGATTACGAATGCTTTAAGCCCGGAATTGATTTGACCCAGAAGATGTGTTTTGGCGCCACCTGAATATGAAATAATGCCAGGCGTATCACCAATCGTTCCAACGTCAATACGACGGCTGATCAGTGCTTCCGATTCGTCCGGTCCATTAGGGAAACCGAAAGTATTTACTTTTTCAATACCGTGTTTTTTTAATTCTTCCTGAATAATTCCTTTATAGAGTCCCCAGCCTTCAGCACCGTTGGGCAAATTGAGCGTATTGGAACCGATATAGCCAAAGTTCAGAACGGACGGAACGCTCTTGGCATCTGCAGACGTACTGCTGCAAGCCTGTAAAAGGAGTAAGGAGAATAACAGTAATGAGATAATGGCGAGTCGTAAGGACAAGATTCGGTGTTTACGGGTGGAATTCATAGAATCGCGTTCCTTTCCAAGTAGGTTTGTCATTGTGTAGTTTCGATGGGTCCATGAAAGGGCATTAACCTGGCTTTGAATCAGCCTTGATAGCTGTCCCGCCAATGCAGCAGACTGCGCTCCAGGAGTTTGATCAGCGTATCGAGAATTTTCCCGACAATGGCGAACACGATAATGCCAACAAAAATCACTTCGGGCTTGAGATTCTGTTTGGCCTCATTGATTAGAAACCCAACCCCGTTATAGGCACCTACATATTCCGCAATGACGAGGCTGATCCAGGAGACCGCAATGGAGGTTCTAAGACCCATTAAAATATTCGGCACCGCTGCCGGCAGCATGAGATGGGTTACACGCCTCCACTTGTTGTATTGCAATATGTCTGCCACTTCAAACAGCTGGTTGTCTACATTGCGAATCCCAATGTATGTATTGATGTAGAGCGGAAAAAATGCCCCGGATGCGATGATGACGATTTTGGATGCTTCGCCGAAGCCAAACCATAGCGTAATGAGTGGTGCCAGGGCCAGATGCGGCACCAGTCTCAACACTTGAAGACTGGGATCAATCAAATAATCGATCTTGCGTATGAATCCGGCTATGACGCCTAGTCCAAGCCCCAGCAGGCCTCCAGTCAAAAAACCATAGGCCACGCGTTCTAAACTGTAACCGAGGTGGGACAGTAATTCACCGGAAGCCAGCATGCGCCCAAAAACCTCGATGACGGAAAAAAGGGACGGTAGAAGGGTTTTAGGAACGCTGCCGCTCCAGTCAATAAGGAGCCATACCGTCAATATAATGACTGGCAGGATAACACCTTGGATGGCATCGGTTGAAAACAACTGCCAGCGTGTTCTGACCTGTGAAGCGGTGGAGGGGGCAGTAGCATCATTTAGCCTATTCTCTTGTCCCGGGACGGGAAAGCCGCTTGTAGGCGGGCTGTTTCTTTGCCGCCAGCGGGAACCTCTGCGCTCTGTCCGCAGCGTCTCGTTTGTCGGGCTGCTCATAAGTTCCCCTCCTTACCTGTTAATAGTGGTTTTCCAACGGAGCAGCCTGTGCTGCAGCAGTCTGATCAGACTGTCTGCTGTAAGGCCAAGGATGGCAAACAGAAATATTCCTACGAATACAACCGGCGTATCTGAAAACTGCCGGGCATCGGACATCATGTAGCCGATTCCGGAAGTCGAGGCGATTAACTCGGCAACGACCAGACCCAGCCATGAAATACCGAATGAAATCCGGACGCCTAACAAAATATTCGGCAGCGCGGCCGGCAGAACAAGACGGATAATTTGCTGAAAGCGGCTGTAGCCCAGCACATGCGTCACTTCGAATAGTTTATTGTCCACATTCCGAATGCCCAGAAAAGTATTAATATACAGCTGAAAAAACGTGGCCTGGGCAATAATGAGAACCTTCGATAACTCGCCAATCCCGAACCAAAGCACGAATAACGGAACAATTGCCAGACTTGGGATCATACGAATCATTTGAATCGTCGGATCAAGCAGCTTTTCTGTTCGTTTGAACAAGCCGACGGCAATGCCAAATAGAAATCCCAAACTGGCTCCGATCAGAAATCCTGTCAAAACACGCCGGACACTAACGCTGACATGTTCCCAAAGAGTACCGGACTGAACGAGTTCAATAAATGTCGTGCCTATGGTATAAGGAGTTGGAAAGAGCAAATCTGATATCAGTTCCAGATCTCCAAGAACCTGCCAAATGATTAATGTGGTAACAGGAAGCACCAAAGCCAATAGGGAGAGGGTTAATCTGCCCGGTTCCTGCTTGATTTTTGGGTTGACAGCTATTTTGCTGGGTATGCTCAACTATACACCCTCTTTGTGATTCAAATTTACAATCGCCATTTGAATGGTGGACAAGTATGAAATATGAGAATTTAGCTGCAAGGGAGATTCATTAAAGGGGTCCTTTTGTAAGGTACGAGGTGTTTAATTTGCACAATATAGGAGTGCAAAGAGTAATGTATACCAACAATTCCGATTAGTCAAGTTGAATTTAGCTTTTCTGACCAAATGGAACCGAGTATTGACACTTTCAATGATGCAATGATAGCCTAGAAATAACATCATATTAGTCGGATATAAATTTGCAGAGGTGATTATGTGACGTCTTCCGCTTTGCTCCATATTCAAAATCTTGATAAGCAGTTTTTAACAGGGAAAGGCATTGTGCACGCACTCCGTGATATCAATTTGAATATTAGGGAGGGAGAATTCGTCACGGTCATTGGCCCAAGCGGTTGTGGCAAGAGTACGCTGCTGCGCATTATTGCGGGACTGGATAAGGCCTATTCCGGTTTCGTTGGGCTTAATGGCGAGCCGATCACCGGACCTGGAATAGACAAAGGATTTGTATTTCAAGAGCATCGATTATTTCCGTGGCTGACTGTAGAGAAGAACATTGCCGCCGACCTGTCTCTTCGTGATAAGGAAGTACGGAAAAAGGTCGATACGCTGATTGAGCTGGTGAAGCTGAAAGGCTTCGAGAAGTCTTATCCGCGCGAACTGTCGGGAGGGATGGCACAGCGTGTCTCTATAGCGCGGGCCTTGCTGCGCAATCCCAAGGTGCTATTGCTTGATGAGCCTTTTGGCGCGCTTGATGCATTCACCAGATCTCATATGCAGGAAGTGTTGCTAGATATTTGGCGGACCAACCAGACCACGATGATTTTTGTGACCCACGATATTGATGAGGCTATTTTTTTGGCTGACCGGGTTGTTATATTAAAACCCCGTCCAGGTGAAATCAGCTCCATTGTACCGGTTGATTTGCCACATCCACGTAAAAAAGCAGGGCCGGAATTCCAAAATCTGCGATTGCACATTCTAAACCAATTCGAGTCGGCGGAACAAAGCGTATTGAAGCAAGGGACTGGAATTTAGCATCAGGAACTGCACCTCCAACTGTTGGACATTCAACTAACATGGGAGGTGCAGTTTTTGTTATGGATTCAAAGGGGTTTAATGTGGAGCAAGAGGACAAGATCCGTTGAGCCGGCAGGCAGGTTAATGTAATACGATTGTAGAAGTTATGATGACAACAAACAGTCTTGGGAGTGAGGAAGGTTGTTCACTGAATCCGAATATTATGATGAACAGTTTAAGGAAGTCCATTTTTCCAAAGAGGTGCTCGACTCGGTCAAATTCTACGATTGTACATTTACGAACTGTGATTTTGGAGAAACGTTATTCACAGACTGTAAATTTTCAGATTGCCAGTTTATAAATTGCAACTTGAACGTAATCAGAGTACTGGATTGCAAGTTCTCACAAGTGAGCTTTTCCAAATGCAAAATGATTGGAATTAATTGGACGGAAGCGCATTGGCCTAAAATTAGCATGCCGGGTACGTTCGTATTCGAAGAATGTACATTAAACCATTCCACTTTTATCGGACTCGGGCTGCAGAAGTGTATCATCAGGAAATGCCTCGCCAAAGACGTAGATTTCAGGGAAGCTGATTTCACAAATTCAGATTTTAGCTCGACTGATTTCAGTGAGAGTATTTTTGGTGATACCAATCTGACAAAAGCAGATTTCTCATATGCTGCGAACTATCAGATTGACCCGGGCAGCAATCGAATTGCGAATGCAGTTTTCATGTTACCGGAAGCAGTATCATTGCTATATAGCATGAATATTCATTTGAAAGAAGAATAGTTTGGGGGTTAGAGAGATCACCAAGGTTTCAACTAAATTTGCGCAGTGTTTTGTCCAAATAAAAAGCATCATTTTTATTTGTCCATTGTGATGACCATGCATTTCCCTTAAGATAAGCAGATTAAGATAATGATTATCATTATCTATATAGCTTCGGAGGGGAATCTATAATGACAAAGACAAAGAAACTGTCCAAGCTGCTTTTGCTGATCGCCACCATGGTGATCTTGTTGGCTGCTTGCGGTGGAAATACGAAGAACAGCAACAGTAGTCAGCCAAATGCAGAGGGTGCCAGAGAGGTACAGCCTGTAAATTCGGGGGAGACGAATCAGGGCAATCCGTCCAAATCGGGTGATGAAGAGACGAAAAAATTCAAAGATTGGACCGGACATGAGGTGGAAGTGCCTGTATCGCCCAAAAGAGTTATTTTTCATGGGGAGACAACAGGAGATCTGCTCGCTCTGGGTGTGAAACCAATCGGTATTTTAAAATCCAATGTAGATGGAACGGTCTATGACAATCAACTCGCAAATGCCGAGGACCTGGGTTTTCCCTTCAATGTGGAGAAGGCGATGACTCTGGATGCCGATTTAATTATTTTTGGCAATCGTGACGATAAGCAATATGAGCAAATTTCCAAGGTAGCGCCTACAGTTACTTTTGACACCTTTGCCTCCTTGGAGGATCGGATGCGCACACTGGGCGAGCTGTTTGGAAAGCAAAAGGAAGCGGAGCAATGGCTGGAGAACTATGACCGTCAGGTCAAGGCGATGTGGCAGCAGATTCGTGAAGCGGGTATCGGCCAGGATGAGACAGCTTCGGTATTTACGATGTATCCCGGCAACCGGTTGTTTGCCATGGCTCGTACAGGCCTGTCGCAAGTATTGTACGATGAGGGCGGCTTCAAGCCGACTCCTGCCATTCAGCAAGCATTGGATCAGGATCAAGGGTTTGTGGAGATTTCTATGGAGAAGCTTACAGAGTTCGCCGGCGACCGTATTTTCATTTTGACGCCGGTTGCCGAGGAGGCCGTGAAGGAAACCGGAGAGCTGCTGGAAAGCAGTGTATGGAAGAGCCTGCCTGCAGTCAAAGGCGGGAAGGTATATACGTTTGGCATATTAGAAGCTTATAGTGATGCCTTATCACGCGAGTGGATTACACAGAATTTGCCCAAGGTGCTTAACCCGTAAAGAATGCATGCAGTGGAATAAGGAGGAAGCTAAATCCATGTTGATTAGCTTCCTCCTTTTACTTACACTAAGGAGAGTGAGGATAATTCTCATCGAGAGGTGATTCAACGATGACTAATGACGTAGTTTTATGCATAAATGAATGGTTGAGGTGTTAGGATGGAGTGGCAGAAAGTCATCAAACTTTGGCTCCAAACCCCTATTAAAGTATTGGATATCCGGCATTTGACCATGAAGCCGGGGGAAGAGCTTCGTTCGTATCGGCTTCCTGCCAGCGCTTTTTTATTCGCCAATCAAGGAGACGCCAGGTTAATGCTGGATGAGACGGAGTTGTATGATACCACCTCCCATCTGCTTCATTGCGGCAAGGGTGCCACACTCAACATTCAATGCTTGAATAGTACATTTGACTATTATTTGCTCCTATATAAGCCGTTTCCGGGACATTCGCCTTCATCAACAGGCCAGCGTTCGGGGCAAACGGTCCCATTCAATCTTCGATATACCCTACAGCCGCTTTATCCATTGTCACTGCTCTCCCTTCTAGAGAGGATGGACAAGCTGTGGTCGGAGGGCAAGGAACTCGAACGGCTTCAGGTGTCAGGCCTGTTCTATCAATTTGTGTACGAGCAGTTCCATCAACTGCAGACTGTCGGGGCGGATATACAAGTACCCGATCTGGCTGCCCAGATTGCCCGGTACATGAATGAGCATTATCACGAAACACTTTCTATGGAGTCCTTGTCGAGTCAGTTTCATTACAGCACTCATTATCTGGCACGGGTTTTCAAGCGCAAATACGGATGCAGTCCAAGTGAATATCTCATTCGCACAAGAATGCATTATGCCAAGCTGCGGCTTGCGGGCACAGAAGCGACTATTCGGCAGATTGCGGAAAGTGTCGGCTATACGGATATGTATTATTTCAGCAAGCTTTTTAAAAAGGTGGCAGGCATAACCCCCGCGCAATTCAAAATGCAAAGTATCGGATCAAAAGGTTCAATTCGTCCTAATATTATGCCCGGATCGTTCATTGCTCCCCAGGGTGAAGAACATTATATTGATAACGAAGAGAATCATTATCAATTAGATCATTGGGGTGGGAATGAAATGAAAGGTCGTTACAAGCCTTCTTTGGCGGTATCCCTGTTGTTTAGCTTATCTCTGCTGCTTGCAGCATGCGGTGGTGCAGGTCCTGCATTGAAGGAGGGCGCGCAAGAGCAGAGTCAATCGAGCAATGGCAATGCAAGTGCAATGCCGGAACAAACAAGAACATACACGGATGCATTGGGAAGGCAAGCGGAAATCCCGATTGAGCCAAAAAAAGTCGTCATTATAACCTATGGCGGATATGTGCTGCCATTAGGTTTAAAACCAGTGGGCGCAGACCAAGCTGTGCTTGATCAATATCCGGATGAGCTGGCAGGGGTCACCAGCATTGGAGAAGGGCTCGGGAACAAAGAGACCATCACGGCGTTGCAGCCGGATTTAATCATTGTGCCGGATTATTTCGAAGCTGCCAGCTATGAAGCGTATGGTAAAATTGCTCCAACTATCGCCGTAGCCTGGGGCGGCGATCCGGATGTCGTAGACACGTTGCGAACGATTGGCGATATTATGAACCGAAAGCCGGAGGCGGAAGCCTGGATTGCCAAGTTTGAGCAGAAGCTGCAGACGATCCGGGAACAAATCAAAGTTAAAATCAAGCCGGGAACGACAGCCATAACGTTTATTTTATATAAAGGCGAAGTGCTGCTGGGAGGTAAAGGCGGCACATTGGGGAAACTGGTTTATGAAGATTTTGGATTCAAGATGCCACAGCAATTTGAGAAATATGCAGATGGCGGCGGTGTACTGTCCATGGAAGAGCTGGTCAATCATCCGGCTGACTACTTTTTCACCCAAATGAAGGATGAAGAGCTGCCAGAAATGATGGAGTTGTTCCGCGAGCCGGTCTATCAATCGATTCCCGTTGTGAAGAATAACCGGGTAATCAACGTTACCCGTGACAAATGGAATTTTGGGCCTTATAAAGTTGAAGAGGCTGTGGATGAGTTTATTGAACATGTAACGCGGCTGCAGCAGTAACGTCCGTTCGGCCTGTACTGGAGGACATATAAACAACAATGAAAAAGACGGAAGCTAAATCCATGTTGATTAGCTTCCGTCTTTTATTTACACTAAGGAGAGTGATAACGATTATCATCGAGAGGTGATTCAGCTATGAATAATGAGAGCTTCGAGCTTCACGGGTTGAAATCGCTGCTGTTTCAGTTGTCTTCTGCCGAGCTGCTGAACTGTCCAGCCGAATGGGTATCCGATTTAAGAAGCGAGGAGCGGCGGCATACCCTGCTGATGACAACCGGGAGGGCTGTAAGTCTCTATGTCAATGACCAGTTGATCCCGGCCGGGGAGCGAAGCTGCTATCTGCTTGCTCCCGGGAACAGTTGGTATGTGAACAATCTCTCCAGTGATGATGTTGAGCTGCATTGTATTTATTTTTCAATTATATGTGCAAATGAACGGGGTCAGAAAATAGTAGAAGAGCAACTGCTGCCTATTCATCATGCTTGGCATATGTACCCGTATGAGCGATGCAACCGGCTGGCAACTGGCATCCTGATGGATGCAGATGAAGCGGAGGAAATGGATTGGTTCAAGCGGCATTTGCTATTCCAGGAATTGATGGGGATTATGCTGGAGCATAACTGGCCTTTCAGCAGAAATACGGGGGATATCCCTGCGGTTGAAAAGACAATCCGTTATCTGGAAGAGAACTACTCCAGTCAGATAACGGTGAAGCAGCTTGCAGAACAGGCGCAGTTGCCAGCCTGGCAATATAGCGCACTATTCAAAACTCTGACGGGAAAGAAGCCGTTGGATTATTTGAACCAGGTGCGAATCGACCGATCCAAAGAATGGCTCCTGTCCATGAATGCGCCGCTGCGTGAAATTGCCTGTAAAGTCGGCTTTGCTGATGAGTATTATTATAACCGGCGGTTTCGGCAGTTCACCGGGATGACACCAAGGCAGTATGCCCAGTCGTTGCATCAACGGCGGAATGTCTATGATTGGACAGGCCATCAAGTTCAAATCCCGATACAGCCGCAACGTATCCTTTATTATGGGGAGGCTACGGGAGATCTGCTGGTGCTGGGGGTGCGGCCGCTAGGCGGGAATGTATACGCGCTGCGCAATACATGGATGCAGACGATTGCGCAGGGAATTGAAGATATTGGCATACCTCTTAACCTGCATAAGGCAGCGGAACTGGAACCGGATCTTATTATCTTCTCAAGCCCGGATGAACGACAATACGAGCAGTTGGCCAAAGTTGCGCCGACAGTTACTTACAATGCTTTTGCACCCGTGGAGCAGCGGTTGTTATGCTTAGGTGAGCTGCTTGGAAAGCATAAGGAAGCAAATCAGTGGCTGGCTGAATATGGCCGCCGATTAACGTTGATGTGGCAGCGGTTGAAGGGGACGATTCTTCCAGGAGAGACGGCTACGGTGTTGATTTATCATCGCGGGCGCCGTCTGTTTGTTATGGGGACGAGCGGTCTGTCTTCACTGCTCTATCATCCGTCCGGCTTTGGGGCGCAGGCGGCTGTTCAGGAAATTCTGGATGCCGGGGAGCCCTACCGTGAAATTGTAGAATCAGAATTGCCGTTATACGCAGGCGACCGGTTGTTCGTTATGCTGCCAAGCAGCGGGCCGTCGTGTCAAGCGACATGGGAACTGATGTACAGCAAGCGCTGGAAGGAATTAACCGCAGTCAGAAACGGGAAGGTTCATGTGCTGGAGGAGGGCAAGTGGAATTTGATGGATGCCTATACTAGAGAGCATCAGATTGAGTTGCTGCCAGCTGTGGTGGAAGAAAATAGATTATGAAGAAGAATACGGTCTGTTGTTATTCAATACGGTTACTATTAGTCGTAAGTAGGAAAAGAGAATCTATTGAACGAAAGCTGATCGGATTCAAGGAATAAATCCAAATGGAAAATACCGATTAAATTTACAACTCAATTAAAATGTGTATAATTGTAAATAAGCCTTAAAATTGATATATTGGAATTAATTAGTCATAGTTGCGCGGTTGTTGTTGATGATTGGAGTCACAAACGCTCTGCTGGTATTATTTAATTTAAATCATGTAAAAGCTACTTCTTTAGAATGAAGGGTATCAGTGGAAAATAATGACGAACATGAGACATATCTATTATGCAGTTATTTAGTAAAGTCTAAGGTCATTTTAAGGCTGCAAATGAAAAAATCTTTGGGAGGCTGGTAGATAATGAGGTTAAAAAGATTTTTATTAGTATTGTTAATTAGTTTGATGTGCCTGTCAGTTCCATCATTTGTATTTGCTGTAACAGATACAGAGTCACGAGTACAGGAAAAGTTGGAAGCAGGGTTGGAAGTCAGTAACAAATCTCTCACTGATCGTATTACAACTGAGGAAATAGCAGAAATAGAAGCTAAATATCAAACCTATTTGAAACAAGAAGAAAAATATGAAATTCAAATTGCTGAAAGCTTGAGATCATCGACTGGGAATGAGGAAATGTATAATCTCGTTCTTTCGACAGAAAAAGAAGATAAAATATCAGCTATGAAGGAAATGATTCTGTTCATCAAAGAATCCCCATCTATTAAAGAAGAGCATAGAAACCAATTTAATAGCTATATTTCCAAATATGCTCCCTATGTAGATGAGCAATTTATAAGAGAATATTACAATACTATTTCAGTAAAATCAGTACAAGAATATAGAAAAGCAAGTAACTTTAATACTTTGAATAATTGGAGCTATAACTCAACAAATGCAGTGAATTACGCACTTAATAATTATAATAATTATAATTCCTCTTACCCTAATGTTACAGCTTTAGGAGGAGATTGTGCCAATTTTGTTTCTCAATCACTCTATGCTGGTGGCATACCTATGAACGGCTCATGGTATGTCTATAAAAAGAATTCTACGTACCCATCACCACAAACTGTAGCTGAACTTGATCACTCTTGGACGTTAGCTTCTCCCAGTCCTTGGATAAGTGCAAAAGAATTTAATGCTAAATGGTATCCTATTTTTTCTAATGAAACCTTCTCTGGTTCCTATGTATATGATAATAAAAGTACTATTTACAATAAGTCTTACTACAAAGGTGATGTAGTTCAGATTTTAAAAAAGAACTTTTGGTGGTATGAAGCATTTCATACCATGATAATTACGGGTTATTCGAATGGAGATTTTACCCTTTCTTATCATACTACCAATACCAAAGATAAAGCATTGAATTCAATAGCATCAGGATATACTTCATCGAATTATCAGTTTATATTTTATTCCGTAAAATAGTCTGGCTCAATCTAAGAATCAGTGCTTGACAGCCTAACGTCGCAAGAGCGGAGAGGAAGAGGGAGGCTAAAGAAGTGAAACGTTCGCCTTTGTCCGCGGATTTCAATCGCTGTGGCGGTTAGATTCAAGAAATCTGGGGACAACAGCGATCGGAAGCCCCCTCTTGCTCGCAGCGCTCCCCCCAAGTTGGTGTCAAGCACTGATGTCTGTGTAGAGCCAAGAGCCTTATACAAAAAACATTTGAATGTTAAGAAATATCTATCTCATGTTTCATATGGTAAAATTAAAATGATTGGTATAGGGAAATAATAAGGAGGGAGAGGCATTAAGAAGCGTATTTTTCTCTTAAGGGCTTTCTTGATCTTCGCTTCGTTTGTTGTCCTAATTATTACGTTGGCTCCAAAAAACAGTCTAATAAAAGTACCATTCTCAGAGAACAGATATTTTCTCAAAGCTGTAAATTCACCGCTGGTTACGAATGAGAAAGAGCTTTTTGAGATTTACTTGGAACGAATGCAGGAAAAGGGATATAAATATATAGAAGAGGAACGTATGGGGGCATTGGGTGCTTTTGAAAAGAACGGTGACATACAGTACTTTGCTTACCCTAGAATAAAACAGTTTAAATGGTTTTTCTGAACTTTTCCTGATTAGCGTATACTTTTATCCAAATGAATAAAGCCATAACCGACTGGTAGGAGTTGGTTATGGCTTCTTTATTCTATCTTCAATTGCAGCTGTATCTCGTAACTGGCCTCTAGACCATACGATTCAAGAAATGATCCAAAAACCGCTCATTCTCAACGCCGACGCATACACGAATCTTCGTTGTTCCCTCAGGGTTGGCGACCGTTTGTCCGTCCTTCTCGCCTTCGGTTACGACATCCACCTGTACATCCTCATATTGTGCAAATGAAGAGTCGATTGCGATGCCGACAGCGAGCGGATCATGCAGCGGGCAGCCGCCAATGCCCGGTTGGAAACCTTCATAACAAGCCATATAGAAATCGGTCATTTGCGCCAAGTAAGGGCCCAGCGGATTGTCAGAAGCACGCCAGTGTTCCAGTTGTGCATGCGGCAGCAGCGTCTTCATCGTAACGTCCAGTCCGACCAGTGTCGTCTTCACCCCTGAATGCAGCACATATTTTGCTGCTTCGGGATCGGATTTAATATTGGCTTCCGCATACGGCGAAACATTCCCCCGGACGTATACCGCTCCGCCCATAATAACAAGCTCTGCAATAAGCGGTACGATTTCTGGCGCCTTCTCCAGCGCCAAAGCTATATTCGTCAGCGGCCCTACCGCGATAATGGTGAGCTCATGCGGACGTTTTTTGACCTGCTCAATAATGAAATCTGCGGCAGACACATCGGCCTTATGTCCGGCAGGCTCCTTGTCCACGATACCGCCCAAGCCGTCCTGGCCATGGACATGGCGCGCGTAGTCCTCCTTCTCGCCGCGGCGGAACGTAACTGCTGCTCCCTCTGCTACTGGAGCCTGTACGCCCAGCTTCTCCAGCATAAGCAGTGAATTTCTTGTAGCATCCTGTACCGGGATGTTGCCAAAGCAAGTTGTAAGCCCGACAAGCTCAAGCTCCGGCGAACGGGCAGCATAAACAATCGCCATTGCATCATCAATTCCTGTATCTACATCCAGTATAACGGATTTCATGTTAAGCCTCCTTTACGATTCTATTGTAACAAACTGTTCGGGTTATTTATAATGCAGCCAGTGCATCCTTCACCAGACCCCAGAACTTGCTATGGTCGAGTTTGTATGCAAACTGGACATTCGGAGCCAGACCCGTTACGTTATGCCGGTCAACCAGCGTCATGCCATAGGTCAGTTCACCTTTGGTTTCAATATCAACCCGATAATGTTTGCATTCTACTACGGTCGGATCGATGCAGTAGGCGATACAGCATACATCATGAACAGGCGGATCGGCAATGTCGAACATGTCCTGATACGTTTTGCGGAAGAAGATGAGCAGGTCATTAACCAATCTTCCTGCCGGAGTATCAATTTGTGCAATTTGCTCCGCAACCTCTCCGGTCGCAGACGCCTGATGCGTCAAATCCAGTCCCATCATGACAATCGGAACACCGCTGTCAAAAACAACCTTGGCTGCTTCCGCATCCACATAGATATTAAACTCCGCAGCAGGGGTCCAATTACCGAATGTTCCGCCGCCCATGATGACAATTTCTTTGATTTTGGGCAAAATCGCAGCGTCCTTGCGCATAGCCATGGCAATATTGGTCAGCGGACCTACAGCTACAAGGGTAATATCGCCTTCCGATGCGAGCAGTGTACGGACAATGTAATCCACCGCGTGCTCCTTCTCAGCAGAACGGGTAGGCTCCGGCAGCACAGGACCTTCCATGCCGGATTCCCCATGAATCTCAGCAGCCGTCTCTCCTTTACGGACAAGAGGATCACTGCATCCGCGATAGACAGGCACATGTGGAATGTTGGCTACTTCGCATACTTGCAAGGCATTCCTTGTTGTATGGGTAACACCGGCATTGCCGCCAACAGTCGTAATCGCAAGCAAATCAATGGACGGATTTCCTGCTGCCAGCAAAATCGCGATGGCATCGTCATGGCCGGGATCACAATCCAGAATTATTTTACGCTTTATGATGTCATTCATGTATACACGCATCCTTTTCTCATGTCATCGTCGTTATGATTTCGCCGCCGCAGGTGCAACAAGTCCTTTCTTTTGCCGGTTTTGCTTTCTGATCGCAAAAACAACAAGGGCAAGCACGGTGACCACATACGGCATCATTTGTACAAACTGGCTGGGAACCGGACTGTTCGGGATGGTTTGGAAGATTGTCTCAAATGTCTTGGCTAAGCCGAATATAATGGAGCCAATCAACACCCCGATCGGATTACGGTTGCCCAGCAGGACGACCGCCAGAGCCAAAAATCCTGTCCCCGCTGTCATATCCTTAACAAACATGCTGGTCATTCCCATGGACATGAATGAACCGGCCAAGCCAACGAACACCCCGCTCCAGGCCATGGCGGAATATTGCAGCCGTCCTACAGGGATGCCAAGGGATTTGGCGGAATCCGGAGCTTCGCCGATCGCCCGCAGATGAACGCCGTAAGGTGTCCGGTACAGCATAATAAAGCAAAATAACACAGCCAGGAAAGCGATCCACACCATCAAGCTATGACCGCTAAACAGTTTGTTCACATAAGGAATGTTCTCGATAAACGGAATATTTACCACCGGAATTTTGTCCAGATTGCTAGGGTTGTAGCTGCCTGTTGCCTGGAACAGTTTGCTCATCAAAAATATGGTGGCCCCGGAGCCGAATATATTCATGGCGAATCCGGTAATGACAATATCAACCTTGAGCTTGATATGGAAAAAGGCCATGGCATATGACATGCCGACACAAATCAGGACGCCGGAAACAACACCAACCATCCAATTGCCTGAAGCCGCACTGACTGCAATCGAGGTAAAGGCCGATACGAGCATAAGCCCTTCCAGACCGATATTGGTTACACCTGTAATATCCGAGATCAAGCCTCCGATCGCTGCCAGCAAAATCGGCGTCATACAGCGCAGCAGGACGGCAATGATGGTTAGATCTGCGATTTGAGCCCATACATTAAGCCACATGGTCCTTTTTCCCCCCTTTGGTTGCATGAGACTGTGAGTGCTTGAGAACGGCACGCTGCTTGAAGTAGTTAAATACGGCTTGGGCAGATACGAATAAGACGAGCAGTACCTGAATGATGACGGCCAATTCGCGGGATACATCACTTTCAGCCTGCATAATTTGTCCGCCTACTTGCAAATAAGCGTAAAATAAGGCGGCAATCACGACAGCTACGGGGTTATTTCTGGCGAGCAGCGCAATGATGATGCCGTCAAAGCCCAGATTGGCTGAGAAATTATCCTTGTACGTGCCATGTACGCCAAGAATTTCAACAATGCCGCCAAGTCCTGCCAGCGCACCGCTGATCATCACACTGTAAATGATTAGCCTTTTGGTTTTAATTCCGCCATAACGGGCGAAGGCTTCATTTTTTCCAACCAGCCGAAGCTCATAGCCCAGTCTGGTTTTATAGAGCATGACGGAAATCACAACTACAGACAGCAGAGCGATAAAAAAGCCGTAATGAACAGGGAAGCTGTCGGAAATTTTGCGCAGCAGCAGATTTTTCTCGAAGTACTGCATGCGTGCAAAGCCGCCGCTTCCAGGGTCTTTGAACCAGTTGTTAACCAGATAAGAAGTGGAAATAATACCGACATAGTTGAGCATCAGTGTCGTTACAATTTCATTGGCATTCCATTTTGATTTCAAGAAGCCGGGGATGGCCCCGAACATGGCGCCACCAGCCAGCGCGCACAGCAAAATGACAGGCAGGTGAATCCAGACCGGCAAGCCCGGGATGTAGGCAGCTGCCAGCGCACCGGTAAACCCGCCCACATACAGCTGCCCTTCGGCACCCATACTGAAGACGTTGGACTGAAACACAACAGCCAGCGCAAGGCCTGTAAATATGAGTGGAACCGCCTTATTAAATACGGTGCTTAGGTTAAAAGGCGTTGAAAATGGCCCGAGCAAAAATGAGGAGATCGCCTGCAGCGGCTCATCGCTGACCATCATAATAATGATAAAGCCAACCACAACAGCCAATACAATCGAAGCGGCAATCCCAATTACGTCCAGGTATAAAAAACGTTTATGATTCACGAGGAACCACCTCTTTTTCCGCTTTCTTGATACCAAGCATGTAGTAGCCGATTTCTTGCTCGGTCAGATCATCGGTATTGTTCAAAATGGCAACGAGCTCACCGTTATACAGCACGCCGATGCGGTCGCTCAGGCTCATAATTTCCGACAGCTCGGCGGATACAAGCAGGACAGCCGCCCCTTGATCACGGCGCTTCACAATTTCACGGTGAATCGATTCGATTGCGCCTATATCCACGCCTCTGGTTGGCTGCGATGCGATAATCAGCTTTGGATTTTTGGCAATTTCACGGGCGATAACCACCTTCTGCAGGTTTCCCCCCGACAACGAACCCGCCAACGTTTCTTCGCTGGCCGCTCTTACATCAAAGGTTGTCATCATAACCTTGGCAAATTCCTTCAGCTTCTTTTTCCGTAAGAAAGGGCCAAAACGGAATTCGGGATGATCATAAACATCCAAAATTAAATTTTCCTCGATGGTTGAGGTTAAGCATGCCCCGGTCGTTTGACGGTCCTCGGGGATATGGGCAATTTTCATATTGCGGATCTGCCCAATGCTTTTGCCCAATATATTTTCATTGAAATACAAGACCTGTCCGCCTGTCGCTCCAATCAGTCCGGTGATGACCTCGACCAATTCACGTTGTCCGTTGCCTTCTACTCCGGCAATGCCGAATATTTCCCCGCCTCTAATGGCCAATGACACATCTTTCAGCATTGGAAAGCCTTTGGCATCATTTGCATGAACATCACGAAGCTCCAGTACCGTCTCCTTCAACACCTGTTCTTTTTTCTCGACACGAAGCAACACATCGCGGCCAACCATTAACCGTGATATTTCTTCCTTGTTCGTATCCTTGGTCAGCATCGTATGAATCGTCTGGCCTGCCTTGAGCACCGTAATCCGGTTTGAAATTTCCATGACCTCGCGCAGCTTGTGCGTAATAAAAATAATGGTGTATTTTTGAGCGACCAGTGTTTTTAAGGAGTCAAAAAGCTCATCCGTTTCCTGTGGTGTAAGAACGGCCGTCGGCTCATCCAGGATGATCAGCTTGGCCCCGCGATAAAGCACCTTCATGATTTCAACCCGTTGCTTCTGGCCGACCGAGATATATTCGACAACTGCATTCGGATCAAGCTTGAGTCCGAAACGGTCCACAAGGCTTTGAATATCCTGAATTTCCTTGCCCCGGTCCCGGAACAGGCCAAATGGCCCTTTTCGCGGCTCATCGCCAAGCACAATATTTTCAGATACGGTCAAGGATGATGCCAGCATAAAATGCTGGTGAACCATTCCGAGGCCATGCTTGATGGCGTCACGAGGCCCCTGAAAATGGACAGGGCTGCCTTTGTAGTAAACCTCGCCTGATGTAGGCGCTTCCAAACCGAATAAAATTTTCATCAAGGTTGATTTGCCCGCGCCGTTTTCACCAACCAATGCATGGATTTCGCCTTCATGCACCTCCAAATGAACACCGCGATTGGCAATGGTACCGTTGGGGTACGTTTTATGAATATTTCTCATTTCGAGCAGTACCGTCATGAATGTCGCCCTCCCGCCTATGGCGTGTAATCCGCAGAGGGGAGCAACTGCTTGTTCCCCTCTGCACTTGTTAGCGTAATGGAGCGGACGGCTTAATCAAGCGCGCTTTCAACCTTGATTTCACCGTTTCTTAATTTATCTTCAACCTCTTTCATTTTGTCACGGATCGCTTGAGGCACATGTTCTTCGTACAGCTTGTCTGCTGCCAGGCCTACGCCGTCTTCTTTGACACCAAGCAGCTCCACTTTTCCAAACGGCAGCTTGTCCTCCTTGAACATCTGCAAGGCGCGGAACGTCGAAGAGTCCAGATTTTTCAGCATGGATGTCAGTACGCTGCCCGGGTACAAGCCATTTTGGTTGCTGTCTACACCAATGCTGTATTTGCCAAGCTCACTGCCGGCTTCCAGCACGCCAAGACCGCCAGCAGCCGCTACCTGATACACAATGTCTGCCTTTTGGCCGTTGTACATGGCAAGGCTCAGCTCTTTGCCTTTTGGAGCATCATAGAAGTTGCCGATGTAGGAAGACACGATTTGGACATCCTTATCGATATAGTGGGCACCTTGCTCATAGCCGGATTTAAAATCGTTAATAATAGGGACATTCATGCCACCGATAAAGCCAATGACTTTTTCCGGATTGCTGTTTGTCAATTCTGTGCTGGTCGTGACCAGTGCGGCAAAAGCGCCAGCCAGGAATGAACCTTCGCTTTGAGAGTAGATCATGGAATATACGTTAGGCATATCTGCAATGGCATCATCGTAGAAAATGAACTTTTGATCCGGATACTTCGCGGCCAGTTCTTTCGTCAGATCAATCATTTGGCTGGTGCCGACGACGATCACATCATATTTTTTGCTTGTGATCATGGACTCGAGTCCCGCAGGCCAGTCCGCCTGGTTATTGCCGCCTTCAATGGTTTTGGCCTCGTAGCCCAGCTCGCTGGCAGCCTGGTCGACACCGCGCTTTACAGAGTCAAAGAAAGATTTGTCTCCTAGTGTAGAGTTGACATAATACCCGACTGTCGGCTTTTTGGCACCATCTCCGGAAGCAGTACCTTCCGTTTTAACGTCGGTCCCCGTTTTACCGCAAGCTGCAAGCAGAACCATCAGACAAACCATGCCAATTGCCAACCATTTTCTATTCATAGATCTTTTCATTAGAAATGCCTCCCTGATTTATGGTGATCGCACAGATTTCAATTTCGTTGAATTTAATGAAATGAAACAATTAAGGACACGAATGTAGCTGAGACGGGCGTAAAATAATAGGAATATTATGCTTTGTATACAATTTAAGCACTTACATAATTGAAGAAATTCATATTCCTTTCTAAATCTTCACCTGAGTGGCGGTCATTAGCCCGTGATTTTTTTACTACAACAATCTGTTGTACGGAATACAGTGGCAGTGGCAGCCTTATCCATACTCGGGCTGCCACCGGCCACCATGCCGGGAGTCCAGTTGCAAGCTGTCAGGATTCCCTCTGAATAAAGGTGTGTGAAAGAATGATGTTTCTCGTTTCACCATCGTTCACCCCCTTACATCGGTCAATTAACAGCTCGACGGCTTTTTCTCCAATCTGATAAGCAGGAACGGAAATCGTGCTCAGCTTTGGATAACTCATTTGGGCGAACAAAATATCGTCACAGCCTACAACCGAAATGTCCTCCGGGATTCGGAGCCCTTTTTTAAAGATGGCGCTCATCGCTCCAAGCGCGACTAAATCATTTGCCGCAAACACCGCCGTAGGCGTCATATGCTGGAGCAACTCCTCCATCGCGTGATAGCCTGCGTCATAATTAAAGCTGCCATTCGCCACAACAGGGGGCAACTGATGCGCCCTCATCGCGTCAATATAGGCTTGCCTCCGCTCAATCGCGGAATGAACATTGGGCGGGCCAGCCAAATGCACGATATCCTTATGGCCTTGTCCGATGAAATGCAAGACAGCTTCGTAAGCCGCTTTGTAGTTATCGATCGTTACCGAGTCAAATGGAGAGTCGACGAGCAGACGGTCACACAGCACAAAGGGAATGTTCAACTGCTGCATATCCTTGACGTTCTTTTCTTTCAGCACGGATGAGATCAGGATAATGCCTACAACCCTTTGATGAACCATCTTCTGAATATATTCCTGCTCTGTGGCAAAGTCATTGTCTGTGTTGCAAATGAACAGTCCATATCCGAGGCGGTGCGCCGCATCCTCAATCCCCCGTGCAAGAGCAGGGAAATACGGGTTTGTAATGTCCGGCAAAATCAACCCGATCGTGTTCGTTGTACTCGTAGCCAGATTTTGCGCAATGGCGCTTGGCTGATACCCAAGCTCTTGAATGGCAGCAAGCACACGCTCACGTATTTCAGGATTGACTTTGGGATTATGATTAATCACTCTTGAAACGGTGGCCTTTGATACACCTGCATGGCTGGCTACATCCACAATATTGGGCTTCATCAATCAATCTCCTATTGCAGCTTTTAAAATATTGCAGCTATTTAAATGAAAATACCATTTTTTAGTGTGAAACCGGTTTCTCAGGAGTTCAAAAAAATAAGAAAGCGGTTTCTTGATATGAAGATAGCATGAGCTTGAGTAAAATGCAATCAATTTTTTTATTTCAAAGAGATGGGGTGGATAGTGTGTGTATAAAAATTCATGTGGGGTGCTAGCATGGTAACAACAATAGCGGGAACATTAGTTCTGGAAAAGAGAACAGAATGCATGACTTTTATCGGAGATGCCATTTATAATTATGGTATAAATAAGCAGGGAAATTGATGTTTACTAAGAGGGAGAGAGGCTGTTATGGATCGTTATATCATCGAATATTGCTTGAAGAAAAAAGGAGCCGCCAAGGAATATCCCTTTGGGCCCGATCCCATGGTTTTTAAAGTCGCAGGTAAAATATTCGCGATAATTTTTGAGGAGAAGGATTTCATAAACCTGAAATGTGACCCTGTAATTGCGGAAAATCTGAGAGAGCAATATGAAGGCGTCACACCGGGCTACCATATGAACAAGCAGCATTGGAATACCGTTAAGCCGGATGCTTCCTTGCCGGAAGATGACATTAAGGCCATGATCGATCACTCTTACGATTTGATTGTGAGCAAGCTTCCCAAGAGTGTGAGGGAATCGATTGCAGAAATGAAAACGAAACGAAAATAAATGGCTTGTATGGGCCGGTATTTGGTTTGCGGTCATGATGCTATGTGCAGTAGCCGCTCATATGCGCGCCAAGCATCCACTCGGCAAATCTGCACCGGCAACGATGCACCGCTTCAAGCTTGAATAGCTTGGGCGGTGCATTATTGGTCGCTTGCTTCAATATTTCTTCCAGTTATTTATCCGATGAGGAGACAGATGCGAGCCGCGAGCTTGCAGAGTGACGCTGTTTGGTGACCGGAATAGGGGATAGTGCTTTGCCCAGCCCGTATTTCGGCATGTTGACATAGATGCATTCATAATTGCCCTTCTTCACCTGATAGGTTTCGTGATAAATTGCGACAGCTTTATTGTTGCCGACCTTTTGATTGAAAGCCTTCCATGCAGCCATGTGCTTCTCCTGCTTGGCATAGGACAGAAGCTGCTCAGCTGAATTCCAATATTGAATCATGACCGTCGTTTTTAATCCAAAGTACGTTTCCTGCGAGAGAAACCCGAGTTTCTCCTTATTGGAAAACAGCTCTGTAATCATCCCCGGCATAGCCAGAAATACGGGCAGCCATTTGTGTACGGCCCACCATTTATTAATTCTCATTCCGATCAGAAAAACAACAATATCTTCTTGATTATCTACGGTATAGCGGCCTTGCAACAGGTTAGCCATTCCTCAATGCTCCTCTCCATGAAATTGCTGTATCGTGGCTGTGCACCACTCAATTCCGGCTTGTGTCGTTCGTTTGCCATAGTCCAATGTCAGCAGCCAGTACCTCGCATCCGCTTCATCCTCACTCTTTTCGGACTCTATAGACTGCTCAATAGTCAGATAGACCTCATAGCGTGCTTCAAGCATCTCCTTATAATTGTGAAGAAGCTTGATGGTTTGTATTGCGGACAGGTGGCTCCCGAAAAAAAGCTTCAGCAGCACTTCGTTACGTTCAAATGGCATTTGTACAACAGGCTGTTCAAGCCAGGATTTAAGCACATCTTTTCCTTTATCAGTCAGAATGTAGTCGTGGCGGTCAGGCTTGCCGGGCTGCTGATGCGTCTGCAGTTCTGCCAGCCCTTCCTCGGTAATGAGCTTCAGGGCAGGATAAATTTGACCGTAGCTGATTTTCCAGAAATGAGTCAGGCTCTGGTCGATAAACTGCTTGATGGCATAGCCTGAACGACAGGAGGTTGTCAGGATACCCAGAATGGCATAGGTTGTGTCATTGTATTTACTCATTTCATCACCTATCTTATAGATATATATCTTTTTGATATATAGTAACCCATTTTTAAAGAGAATGCCAGTGATTCATGAAACATTTCTGCAGCAGAGAGAGGAGAGATAGCATACGTGAATGTGATCAATTTATTCACCAGGATAAGAATGACAAGGATAATTTAAAAATGTCTCATTATAAAAGCGCTTACATTTACGATAAACTGAAGATGGATCATAGATTTACAATTTTGCCATTGCCGAATGCCGAGGGGGTGAGATGAATTCGTCTTCGCTGTCTGGTTTACTAGCAGGCTAATGTATGCAATTGACACTGCATAACGGGATGCATCCCGAATCTATGTTATGAGGAGGTAACACTGATGAACAAAAAGCTCTTGAGTCTAGTATTGTCAGGAACGATGCTGTTGTCCATCTTTACTGCTTGCACGTCCTCTTCTTCTGCATTGGGTACAACCACCATGTCTGGAAACCCTATTTTTACGAGCATTTTTACCGCTGATCCCTCTGCGCATGTGTGGGCTGACGGACGTATTTATGTTTATGCGTCACATGATATCTTCCCTTCCAGGGGCAGCGATTTGATGGATAAATACCATGTCTTCTCGTCGGACAACATGGTGGATTGGGTGGACGAAGGAGAAATCCTGCGTGCGGATGATGTGCCTTGGGGGCGTCCGGAGGGCGGCTTTATGTGGGCTCCTGACGCTGCTTACAAGGACGGAACCTATTACTTCTATTTCCCTCACCCAAGCGGCAGCAATTGGAATGACACTTGGAAAATCGGGGTGGCAACAAGCGACAAGCCTGCTGCAGACTTTACGGTTCAAGGCTATATACAGGGGCTGCCTGGCAACAGCTTTATTGACCCTGCGGTGTTCCGCGATGACGACGGAAGCTATTACTTGTATGGCGGAGGCGGGGGCAAAAGCTACGGCGTCAAGCTGGGCGCTGACATGATGTCGCTGGACGGTCCGCTCAAGCAGTTCACCGAGCTGAATGATTTCCATGAGGCATCCTGGGTATTCAAGCGCAACGGCACGTACTACCTGATGTATTCCGATAATAACCCTGGAGCGAACAACATGCGGTACGCTACCAGCAGCAATCCGCTTGGACCATGGGTCAACCGCGGCGTCATTCTGGACCCGGTAGTCGGCAGCGAAACATCACATGGATCTATTGTGGAATACAAGGGCAACTGGTACATGTTCTATCACAATGCCAAAATTTCGGGCAACGGTACACTGCGTTCAGTTGCTGTAGACCGGTTATATTTTAATGCGGATGGAACCATTCAAAAGGTTATTCAAACGACTGACGGTGTGCCGGCTGTCGGTCCGCGTTCCCACGCTACAGAGATCAAGTATTATGATTTAATAAATGATAATTATGATGAATATACGCAGAAGACCGAATATGCCATGACCGCCAGCAACGTAACCATCGGGGGCGGGGCGGTACGTTCAGGCAATAATATTGAAAACATGCATATTGCCGGTTCCTATATCCAGTTGACAGGCATAAACGGCGGGGCAGGCGGCAAGGCGCTAGTTACTGTGCAGTATGCTTCCGCCGACAGCGGGGCTGCTTTTAAAGTAGATGCCAGTGGCGATACAGCCGGGGACGGCTATTTCCTTGCCCTTCCGGGCACAGGAGGCTGGGGCAACTATACCGGCAAGACCAGCCGCCTGGTCGACTTGAATCCGGGGACGAATAACACGATTAAGCTGAGCGGAGGTATGGGAGGAGCCAATATTTCTAAAGTAATTGTGTCATTGATTCCTTAATGATTGGGCGTTAGCATCTTTTCGAACATCGGGAAGGTGTAATCCCAAATTGTAAAAAATCATAAAAAATAAAGGTTGATACATCGTATACATGACGATATGTATCAACCTTTTATTTCAATTACACAATGGAGTGGCCTCCATCTACATGCAACACGCTGCCTGTGTTAAATTCATTTCGGATGAGAGAGAGCACACTTTCAGCGACATCCTCAGCAGTCCCGATCCGGTTTACGGGGAGAGCACGGGACACATGTTGGAAAAACTGATGAAGCTAAGAAAAGCGGGCGTACAAATGATTGACGGCTATCTGAAAGAAATGAAGCCCTACTACAACAAGACAGATCGCAGTGCCTTTCCTTTGCGGCTGATCTTTGACAAGGATAGTAAGGGTGAATTCAAATATGAGCTGTTTTACCTGCTGTCTATTTCAGAACAGATAACGGTGCATCCGGTGCAAGCCTATTTTGAACAGCATTTTGCAGAGAACCGGGAAGAAAAAGAGCAGCTTGGCTATGGCATGATGAAAGACGAACTGTCTGCCCTTTCAGTTGGACAATAGCAGTTTTGTTTGGGCAGCATTCAATAAGAGTACACCGCTTTAAGCAAAGCTTGCTTATACGGTGTATTTTTCCTTTTTAACTTAATTTGGAACATTTAGTGAAAGCCGTACGTCTTATTGAATAGCATTTCCTTGGAATTTAAAGGAGGAGTAAGATGAAGAAGGAATTTTTAATTTTTGCGCTTATCACAGTTTGCTTATTATCCGCTTGTCAAAAGGATAACGGTGCGTTGCCAACAGTAAATCAAACGCAAGGGGAACAGACTGAAGGTCAAACGAACCAGGAGCAGGGCAAGGATGACGACCCAAACCAGGAGACAAATAATCAAACAGACAAGACGCGGCTCTTTGATCTTAAAGAATTTGACGGAACAAAAGAAATAACTCTTCATTGGGGGGACCAGCAATCAACAGCTCAATTTATCAAAGCGCCTTATCTGCCATTTGGCCTGTATATTCCTGATAAAATGGAAACCATTAAGTTTTCGGATGGGGAGGAGTGGGGCTACGATAATAACCGCATTTCCTTGCTGGAATATTACGATACCTATACTTCAGACCTGAATAGCCAAAACCCGGAACTTCAAAAATATGAAGAATATGCAGGTTCGACGAAATGGGATGGGCCTGACCAAGTCAAAGTGAAATTTGAGGACTATTTTGTCCTTGAGCAGGGTGGGCAGAAATATGTGGTTCGGCTTTCGTATTCTGAGGATGAAACAAAAACCGCACTGCCCATGTTCCTGGAGGTTCTGAAAAACCTCAAATCCGTTTCTGAATAACCGCCATATTCACTCACCGCATATTTGTATGTATCGGGTTGACTTCCAAATGGTGTTTTAACCAACAGGATCGCATGAATGGCAAAAAGCCGTACCATCACGACGGGAACCGTGAACAGTCCCAAGTGGCAGTACGGCTTTCTCAGACGGACATAAAATTTAATCCGCAAACTCCACGTTATGATATACCTGCTGTACGTCCTCCAGGTCTTCAAGCGTGTCGATAATCTTCTCGAACGATGCGATAGACTCCTCGGGGAGCGTAACATAGTTCTGGGCAAGCATGGTCAGCTCGGCCACTGTAAATTCAGTGATTCCTGCTTGATGCAGTGCCTCCTGAACAGCGTGGAAGTGATCCGGCTCTGCATAGACCAGCACGTTGTCATCCTCTTCCTCGATATCCCGTACATCTACATCTGCTTCCAGCAGAATCTCCATAACCTCATCCAGCGGTTTATCAGCTACACCGATTACTGCTGTTGCATCAAACATATACGCAACGGAGCCGTTAACGCCCATATTGCCGTTATTCTTACTGAAAGCGGCACGAACAGCCGATGCTGTACGGTTAACGTTATTGGTCAGCGCATCTACGATGATCATGGAGCCGTTCGGGCCAAAGCCCTCATAGCGCAATTCTTCATAGATTTCATCCGAGCTGCCTTTGGCCTTGTCAATTGCACGGTCGATGATTGCTTTGGGCACGTTGTACGTTTTGGCGCGCTCAAGCACGACCTTCAGCGCACGGTTGGATTCGGGGTCCGGCTCACCTTTGCGCGCCGCGACATAGATTTCGAGGCCAAATTTGGCATAAACCCGGCTGGTATTGGCATCCTTGGATGCTTTTTTTTCTTTAATGTTATTCCATTTGCGACCCATCTCAAACCTGCTTTCTATATAAAATAATCTCAACTTTAGTATAACCAAATATGCGGGTGGTTGGACAGTATAAGAACACGCAAATCCTCCTTATGACCTCCAATTAACCGCCATCTTATTTATCTATTATACCAAGCCCGGCACGGGGATGAAAGGAAAAGGGAGTGTCCGGCATGCTCATGGTATACTAAAGAGTAAAAAAAGTTGTCACGCTTGAAGAATCCAAAGCTGGGGAGGCTGAACCGGATTAAATTTTACGTGATGCAATGGAGGTCATGATGTCAAATAATCAGAGAAAAGAGCCTTTTCGCTATACCCTGAAGGAGCCGCTTGCACTGGAAATCTATATATTGAGTGTTAACGGGGTCCCGGCACCCGCCAAGCCGATCCCTGCCGAGTTGTTCGATATCAGCCGGTCCGGCTGCCAGATTGCGCTCCCGCTTAGTCTGCATGCTGAATCGAATGATGTAAGGATTCGTATGAGTCTGACCCTCGTTGAGGACCCTATCGCATTAGAAGGTACGCTGCGTTGGGATAAAAAGCAAGAGAGTCAGTGGTTCTATGGCGTAAATCTTGAAACGAAAGGGGATGATCAGGAACGGCTGTTCAAGGAGATGCGAATGCTTGCAGGACAGGGGAGGATTATTGTGAAATAGGATCAATGAGTAAAATTGTGTAAATAAGCAAACCCTAATCTTACAAAATTGGATGGTTTTCCTTTGCCGGAAATGAATTGGCCTCAACCTGCATGATAGTAAGCATTTTCTGCTTGACAGTTGCGCAGGGAGAGGTTCATAATACTATCCATACTAAATCCATGGGATTTATAAGATAGGGGAGTGTTAGACGTGTTAAAGTACAAAACATCTTTAAAGAAAACATTAGCGATAGGCATGTCGGCAATTGTATTGATGGTACTGGTTGCCGGATGCTCTGGAGCCAAGAATACACCCGAACAAACGAACAAGCCCCCGCAAAATACGAACCAGGGCGCAAATCAGGGCGAGCCTGCAACAGGAGGCACCTTCGTATACGGGCGGCCTGCTTCCGTGACTTCATTTGATCTGCATAATCAGATTACAGCGAACAATGCGTTTGCGATTGACAAAGTATTTGAGTCGCTCGTTACCTTCGATAGCGACGGCAAAATCACAGATTGGCTAGCCAAGTCCCACAGCATCAGTGAGGATGGATTGACGTACACATTTGTGCTACGTGACGGCTTGAAGTTCTCTAATGGAACGGATGTAAAAGCTGAGGATGCCGTATTCTCCATTAACCGGCATTTGAAGGTTGGCGGTCCGCTTGCGATTGCGGCCAAGATTGAAGAGGTTAAGGCTGAGGATGAGCATACGCTGGTGATCAAGCTCAAGGAGCCGTACACGCCGTTTATTTCGGAGCTTTCCAACTTCTCCAATGGGATTATCCCGAACAACTTCGGCGGGGCTTCCGAGGAAGAGTTCTTCAAGAAGCCAATCGGTACAGGACCATTTGTTGTTGAAAAGTGGGACCCGGCAGGCGATGTGACTTTTGCAAAGAACACAAACTACTGGCAGGAAGGCAAGCCTTACATTGATAAGCTGGTCTACAAGCTCATTCAAGATGACAGTCAGGCAATCAACCAGCTGAAAGCGGGAGAAGTAGACGCAATAGAGTCGCTGGCACTGCAAAATGCCAACGAGATCAAGAAGGGGCCGGAGACTACTGTTGTCACCAATGGCAGCTGGGTCACTGAGCAGTTGTTCTTCAATACATTGGACAAGCATTTCTCCGATGTTCATGTGCGCCGTGCCTTGGCCCTGGCGGTCAATCGGGACGGACTGACCAATGCGCTCACGTTCGGCTATGCGAAGACGGCGAATTCCTTGCTGCCGACAGCGATTCCTTACAATGCCAATGATACGGTCAAACCACTGAATTTCGATGTAACGGCAGCCAAGGAAGAGCTTGCCGAATCGGGCTTCCCGAATGGCTTCTCGACGAAATTGCTGGTCGCTTCCGGCAACAGCACCAGAGCACAGGAAGCACAAATTATCCAGGCGGCAGGCAAGGAGATCGGCATTAACATTGAGATCGAATCCATTGAATTGGCTACGTTCCGCGAGCGGTTCTTTGCCTATGATTTCTCAATTATGTTGAACAGCGGCCAAGCGGATTCACCGGATGCGAATTCGATTATTGCATTCCAAACCGATCCGGAAGGCTTCAGCAAGTCTTACTGGACACATTATACGAATGATGAAGTAACCAAACTTCTCCGTGAAGGGCAAAAAACATTGGATGGAGACGGGCGTGCCGCTGTTTACGGCAAGCTGCTGCAAATCCTTGCAGATGAAGTACCTTACATTCCGCTCTTCTATCCGGATATTCTGAAAGGTGTTCGTTCTTCCGTGGAAGGCCTGGTTGTGTTGCCTAACGGCAGCCTCCGCCTGGAGGACGTCCGGCTTCAGAAATGATGAAACTAAGCAAAGCGACAATGAAACCGGCAGGGACCAAAAGCTCATACAGCTGGCTTATCATGGCGATTGTCAGAGCCGTAATCGTGATTTTCTGTGTGGTGACAGCCGTTTTTTTCATCATTCGGATCGTACCGGGCGACCCGGCCAAAATGATATTGGGAGAGTACAGTACGCCTGAGGCCCTTGAGCGCATGCATCATGCGCTCGGGCTGGACCTCCCTGTATGGGAGCAGTTCATCCGGTTTGTGAAGACGCTGTTCACCCAGGGAGATACTGGCAATTCCATTATTGCCGGGACCTCCACCAGAGAGCTGGTTGCCGAGCGGGCTCCGGTTACACTGCTTCTGATCGGGATGGCTTGTGTTTTGGCGGTGGTGATCGCCCTATTGCTGGCTGCGGTTGCCGCTACACAAAAAGACAAGCTGCTGGATCATCTGATCCGTATTTTTCCTACAGTTACTTTGGGTATGCCAATCTTTTGGGTTGGCTTACTTTTAATTCTGGCGTTTAGTGTCCACCTGCGCTGGTTCCCTGTTGGGGGAATCGGGGAAGGCTGGAGCGGGACGCTGTACAGCCTGACGCTGCCGGCGATAACGGTGGCCTTCTCGCAGACACCGACTTTGATCCGGTCCTTGCGGGTACAGATGATTGAAGTGCTGGAATCAGATTTCGTTGTCACCTTGAAGGCTGCGGGAATACCGGGGAGAATCATTCTGTTCAAACATGTGCTCCGGAACGCCGCTCTCCCTACCCTGATGCTGCTTGGGGTCAATATTTCGTATCTGATCGGCGGCACATTGGTCGTGGAGCAGGTATTTGGCATCAAGGGAATTGGCAGCCTGTTGTTCACTTCCATTTCCAATCGGGATTTTCCGGTCATTCAAGGAATCGCCCTCTATTGTGCGATTGGTGTAGTGATTATCAGTCTCCTGATTGAGATCATTTCCTGGCTGCTTGATCCCAGAACGAAAGGAAAACCATGAAACCTATAACAGTAAACCCTCAACTGCATGAGGATGGTCAAAGTACGAGCATCATCAGCCGAATTTGGCGTATCCCGGCGCTTCTGGCGGGGGGCATCATGCTTGCGGTGCTCGTTCTGCTGGCTATATTCATTCCGTTTATAAGTCCGCATGATCCTACCGGGCAGGATTTGAGCGCATTTTTGCAGCCTCCATCGGCCAAGCATTGGCTGGGTACGGACCAGTTGGGACGTGACTTGTTTACGAGGCTGATCTATGCGGCGCGGACAGATTTAACCATTATGGTGCTGGCTGAAATCATCCCTTTTTGCACAGGTGTGTTACTGGGCATGATTGCAGGGTATTACGGCAAATGGCTCGATTCAGTCATATCGCTGCTCACGGATACATTTATTGCTTTTCCGTTCTATTTGATTGTTATCATCGTGGCTTTTGCCAG
Source organism: Paenibacillus pinihumi DSM 23905 = JCM 16419 (assembly GCF_000422505.1). Taxonomy (GTDB): domain Bacteria; phylum Bacillota; class Bacilli; order Paenibacillales; family Paenibacillaceae; genus Paenibacillus_D; species Paenibacillus_D pinihumi. Next base: position 63,740 of record NZ_AULX01000025.1, read on the forward strand.
CGGAGCCGGACAGCGGGGAATTTATATCACCTTTATGCTGGTAGGCTGGATTGTATTTGCCCGTGTGACCCGGGGCCTGACTGCATCATTTCGCCAGCAGGAATGGGTCGCTTCCGCTCAAACGTTGGGACTGCCGGGCATCAGGATTATTTTGCGCCATATTCTGCCCAATGTACTGCCTCAGGCGATTGTTGTCCTGATGACCGATATGGTCGGGCTGCTTGTAGCCATTGTGACGCTCGGGTATCTGGGCATCGGCATTGCGCCGCCGACACCGGACTGGGGAACGATGATTTCGGATGGACAACCGTTCATTACGACAGCATGGTGGCTCTCGGCAGTCCCGGGACTTGCGGTCGTCTATGTGGGTATTGCGCTGTCCCTTGTAGGTGACGGACTGGCAGACCTGTGGAGGAAAAAATGATGGCAATACGTCCAGTACTTGAAATCGACGCCTTGTCGCTTGCAGCCAAATCAAATAAAAAATTAGTCGACAATGTCAGTTTTTCATTAAGCAAGGGAGAAACTTTGGGATTAGTAGGCGAATCCGGGTCGGGAAAATCGCTCACGCTGCGTGCGATTCTGGGCATTCTTCCGCGCGGTATTGAGCAGGTCGGGGGAACCGTTAAGAATGAAGAACGCAGCGCGATGGTTTTCCAGGACCCCAGAGGGTCGCTCGACCCGCTCTGTCCTGTAGTGAAGCAGCTGACGGAAGTTGTATACTACCGGCAGCGGTTAAGCCGCAGGGCTTCGCGCAAGGCAGCGCTGGAATTGCTCCACATGCTCGGGCTGCCGGCTTCCCTGCAAACCTCCGACCGCTATCCTAGCCAGCTGTCAGGCGGGCAGTGCCAACGGGTCGTCATTGCAATGGCTCTGGCATGCAAGCCTGGCATTCTGCTTTGTGATGAGCCTACAACAGCACTGGATGTAACCGTGCAAAAGCAAATCATGGAGACCATCTCGGCATTGCAGGTAGAGCTTGGCTTTGCGATGGTGTTTGTGACGCATAATCTTGCCATTGCGGCTGCGATGTGTTCGAAGCTGTGCGTGATGAAAGAAGGGAAGATTATTGAGCAGGGGAATACCCTTAGCCTGCTGCAAAACCCGCAAAACCCATATACACAAATGCTGATGAACTCGGTGCTTCCGGTACCGGAGCTTGAAGGGAGCGATTAAAGATGGGAGCAGCCCTGCAAGTCAAAAATATCTCGGTCCATTATGGCGGATTTACAGCACTGGATTCCATCAATCTGGATTTGCCGAAGCATACCACGCTGGGACTTGTGGGCGAATCCGGCTCGGGAAAGTCCACTCTGGCACGGGTTATTGCCGGGCTGGTTGTCCCTAATGAGGGACAGGTTTTACTGGGACCGGAGCTGCTCAAGAGGAAGAGAAGCCGCGAGCAGCACAAAAAGATCCAGATGATCTTTCAGAATCCGGATGCGTCGCTTAATCCCAAGCATTCGATCAGGCAGATTCTTTCCGAGGCATTATTGTTTCACCGTATTGTAGATCGTGCTCAGGTCGGGACACGCTGCAAGGAGCTGCTGGCCCGAGTGCATATGGATGAGAGCGCCTTGGACCGTTATCCCCATCAGTTTTCAGGCGGCCAGCGGCAGCGGATTGCCATTGCCCGGGCTTTGAGCGTAGAGCCAAGTGTTCTGATTGCAGATGAACCAACGAGCGCGCTTGACGTGTCTGTACAGCGCAGTGTGCTGGACCTGTTCAGCAAGCTGAAGTCTGAGCTTGATCTTACCCTGCTGTTCATTTCCCACGATCTTGGGGTTATTCATGAAATCAGCGATACGGTAGCGGTCATGAAGCAGGGAAGGCTAGTTGAGATTAATGATAAGGATCAATTCTTTTCCCGCCCTGAAACGGCCTATAGCCGCGAGCTGTTATCTGCTGTCCCGAGAATGCCGAATCTAAAACCATCAGGAGGTTTCCATGAGCCAAGAACATAAAGGATACGTACCGCTTTCGAGACCGGAATGGGATACCCTTACCCGTCAGCTCTCCAGTCTGCTGTCTACACAGCACGCTCCGGTCATCATTCCCGGGGAGGCCATCCTCGGCATTGAAGCCGTGGCAGCCGGGATATCCGCACCTGGAAGAACGATATTGAACGTGGTAACCGGCCCTTACGGAACCTTGTTTGGAGAATGGCTGGAGCGCGGCGGCGCAACTGTTGTTGAAGTTGAAGTTTCTTTTGATGAAGTGGTGACAGCAAATGCTGTTCAGACGGCGATTGAGAAATACAGCCCGTGTGCCCTGTCATTTGTACATGCTGAAGTGGTGACCGGGGGATCTAATCCAGCTAGAGATATCTTGAAGATTGCGCGCGGCTTCAATCTGATCACCGTCATGGATTCGGTGTCCGCGGTGGGGGGAGAGGATCTGCTGGTGGATGAATGGGCCGCCGACTTTGTAGCAATAGGGGCGCAAAAGGCATTGGCCGGTCCAAATGGCGTCAGTGCCGTCAGCATCTCGCCGCGCGGCTGGGAATTTCTCGAAACGAACAGCCATGCGCCACGCAACTCGATTCTGTCCCTGCTGGATTTGAAGCCAAACGCGAAGGGTACAGCGCCGCTGCGGGTGCCGCCCAACATTCCGGCTTTGGAGGCCAGAGCTTTAATCACAGCCTTGGAACGGGTTGAGGAGGAAGGACTGGAACAGCTCATCCGCCGGCATGAACGGGCGGCAGCCTCTGCACATGCGGGAATCAAATCTCTGGGACTTGAACCTTGGCAGAAAGACAGCCGGTTCTACTCAACGCTGACGACAACCGTGCGGATTTCCGGGCATGACAGCTTGCGGATTGAACAGCCGATTGGCATCGTGGCCCCTGGTGATGGCGAATTATTCGGTCAATTGCTGCGAATCAATCATTTTGGAGTGAATGCTTCCCGTCAAGGTGTAGAAGAAGCTATCCGGACAATCGCGCAGCTTCTGAATCAACAGCCGGATCACGCAATCCGGGCTGTCGCCCAGGCCTGGGGGCAGGATACATGATTCTCAAATCTCCCCAGTCCAAAACCTTTCGTCATGTCTATATTGCGGGGATTCCCGATAAACGGTTCGACATCTCGATTCAGAATGGGCGATTTGCATCCATCACCGAATCCAATCCGCACCCTGCGGAAGTTGTGGATGGGGTTCAAGATCTATGGATAAATCCGGGTGTGATTGACTTGCATACCCATTTGGCTTGGACAGATTTTGACCACGATGATCAATTGAAGCGGGACCCTCATGAGGTTGAAGTGATGCAGGCCCAGGCCTTTGAAGCAACCCTGCGCACCGGTGTCACGACAGCGAGGGATGCGGGCGGACTCCCGCCAGCTGCCGTCCGGCATATCGCAGAGCACTATGGGCCGTCTCTACGGGTGCAAACCAGCACCGATATGCTGGGAGCCGCCGATTCCCGTGGGCTCCAGCATTTGGAGCAGCGCCTGAAGGGGATTTTTGAGTCAGGTGCACAGTGGGTCAAAATTATGGCCACAGGCGGTCTTGGAGCACCGACGGAGAAGGTGGCTGATCCGAACTTTTCCGAAGAAGAATTCCACTTCATTGTCCGCCATGCCCATGCCCATAACAAAAAGGTCATGGTGCATACGTGGGGCGGAGTGACGATAGACTGGTCTGCTGCTGCCGGGGTCACTTCAATCGAGCATGGCATGTTCTTGACGGAAGATCAGGCGGGCAGACTTGCAGAAGCCGGGGTTGCTTTTGTGCCTACTGCCTCGATCTATCGCATTGCGGCTGATCCCCGCGGCGTGCTGGCGCTGCCGCAGGTGATTTGCGACCGGGCTGCCCGCGCTGTTGAGGCTCATCCGAAGGCCATTGAATATGCCAGAAAGGCGGGAGTCCGCCTCGGATTCGGTACGGATTACGCAACACCTGCCTTGCATGGACATAACCTTCAAGAACTGGACACTTTGACAGACTACGGGCTAACTTGGTCGGAAGCGTTGAAGTCCGCCACTTCAACGGCTGCCGAAATTCTCGGGAGCGGCTACGAATTGGGGAGAATTGCAGAAGGCTATCTGGCAGATGCGATTATTTTTGACGCCGACCCTTACCGGGCGAAAAATGCAGATGAGCTGCAAAAAAGCATCGTTACCGTCATTACCGGAGCTGTGTAAGCATCAGGCTGTCGAGATTTTTCTCGGCAGTCTTCTTCATGTTCAAGCTTATTTTATCGCTAAAGCCAAGGTGAAACTTTTAATACCTCCTGCGTTCAATCTGTAGCCTTCAATCCGTTCTGCTGTTATAGTGTGGAAAGGGTAAACTGAAAGCTGCCATGAACAAAACTTTAAAACGGTGCAATTGTGAATTGCTTCAGATATAACGAATGGGGGAGAGCACTTGATTCATATTGTGGAGTTAAATCAACGCATGGACTTATTTGACGCCGCTGTCAGGATGGTTTGGGAGCAATGGGGCAGCGAGACCAACTATAATTTCTATTATGACTGTATGAAAAACTCGTGTGACACCGCGAGCGAATTGCCGCGATTTTATATTGCACTGCAAGAGGACAAGACTATAGTAGGGACGTATGCTTTATTGACGAACGATCTGATCAGCCGTCAGGATTTATTTCCCTGGTTCGCCTGTCTATATGTGATTCCTGAATGCAGAGGCAACAGATTGGGGGCGCTTTTGCTTCAGCATGCCCTTGATGAGACAGCAAAGAAGGGATATCAGAATCTGTACCTCTCTACGGATTTGGACGACTATTATGAGAAGTACGGCTGGAACTACTTAAATGAAGGGTATATATTTAACGGCGACTTAACGAAAATATACGTGCATCCAACAAATGCATTGTAAAATATTATATAGCTGTTCGGATTTCCAGAGATAAGAATAGATTTTAGCTGCCGGCCATGAACTGGGCATTGAGTTGAAAACGCGTTAACGTTTATAATATAACGATAAGATTATACAAAGAAAAGGGGCTCCATTTAAGAATCAGCGGTTGACCACTGTAAGTAGCTTGAGCGGAGAGAAAGAGGGAGGCTGGAGAAGCGTAGCGTTCGCCTTTGTTCGCGGATTTCGACCACGTACAGGTAGAAATACAGGAAATCCGGGAACAACAGCGATCGGAAGTCCCCTCTTTCTCGCAGCGTAGCTTCAGCGTTCCGTGTCAACCACTGATTTCGATTTTGAGCCAGAAAAGGTGCTAACTAATGAGTATTTTGAATGTAGAACGACTGAGTCACGGCTTTGGAGACCGCGCCATCTTCAATAACGTATCGTTTCGCTTGCTGAAAGGCGAGCATATCGGCCTTATTGGAGCTAACGGCGAGGGCAAATCTACTTTTATGAACATCATTACGGGCAAGCTTCAGCCGGATGACGGGAAGGTGGAATGGTCCAAGCGCATGCGTGTCGGCTATCTGGATCAGCACGCTGTATTGACCAAGGGACTGACGATTCGCGATGTCTTGAAGGGAGCTTTCCAGTACCTGTTCGATATGGAGCAGGAAATGAATGACATGTACGGCCGGATGGGCGATGTCACGCCGGAGGAGCTGGAGCAGCTGCTTGAGGATGTGGGTACAATCCAGGATACGCTGACGAACCAGGATTTTTATCTGATCGATGCCAAAATTGATGAAACAGCACGCGGCCTCGGTCTGACCGATATCGGTCTGGAAAAGGATGTTACCGACTTGAGCGGCGGACAGCGTACGAAGGTACTGCTGGCAAAGCTGTTGCTGGAAAAGCCTGAAGTTCTGCTCTTGGATGAGCCGACCAACTACCTGGACGAGCAGCATATCGAATGGCTCAAGCGCTATTTGCAAGCCTACGAGAATGCATTTATTCTGATCTCGCATGACATTCCGTTCCTTAATAGTGTCATTAACTTGATCTATCATATGGAAAATCAGGAACTGAACCGTTACGTTGGGGATTACGAGCATTTCCAGCAGGTTCATGAAATGAAGAAGCAGCAGCTGGAGTCGGCCTACAAGCGCCAGCAGCAGGAGATCGCCGACTTGAAGGATTTCGTGGCACGGAATAAGGCGAGCGTAGCGACGCGGAATATGGCGATGTCCCGCCAGAAGAAGCTCGACAAGATGGAAGTCATCGAGATTGCCAAGGAAAAGCCGAAACCGCAGTTTAACTTCACCCCGGGAAGAACGTCCGGCAAGCTGATTTTTGAGACGAAGGAGCTTGTGATCGGTTATAATGAGCCGTTGTCCCGTCCGCTTGATCTGCGCATGGAGCGCGGCCAGAAGATTGCGCTTGTCGGCGCGAATGGTATCGGAAAAACGACTTTGCTGCGCAGTATTTTGGGCGAAATTCCGGCGATCTCCGGTTCGGTTGAGCGCGGTGAGCATCAGCAGGTCGGCTATTTCGAGCAGGAATCCAAGGGAGACAACTACAATACCTGTATCGAAGAAATCTGGAATGAGTTCCCTTCCTTCACGCAATTTGAGGTCCGCGCCGCTCTGGCAAGATGCGGTCTGACAACCAAGCATATTGAGAGCAAAATTACGGTGCTCAGCGGAGGAGAGAAGGCGAAGGTCCGCCTGTGCAAGCTGATTAACAGGGAAACGAATCTGCTTGTGCTCGATGAGCCGACGAACCACTTGGATGTTGATGCCAAGGATGAGCTGAAGCGTGCTCTGCAAGCCTACAAAGGCAGCATTCTGCTTATTTCCCACGAACCTGAATTTTATCGTGATGTCGTGACGGAGACATGGAACTGTGAATCCTGGACGACAAAGGTATTTTAATACGCGATGCCAAAAGCCTCCCCATTCATTTTTGATTGGGAAGGCTTTTTTGGTGCTCCAATGTCAGCAGAAGCCTCAAGAGGACAGAATTCTGAGAATGGTCTTGTATAAAATTGGGAAACAAAAGATAATGCCAGCTTCAGAAAGAGCTGTCCCAAAAGCCCGTTCGCTACGATATTCCGACTCTGGAGCAGCTAACAAGTCCGGATTATTTTGATTTAAAAGGCAGTTCAGCGTACTTTTACAGCGGGTCAATCATTCAGTATATCGTCGAAAACCACGGAATGAAGGCATTGAATGCAATCATTCGGAACCCGGAACAGGATCAGGTAGAAATAATATTGAACACATCCATTACGGCTTTTTACGAAAAGTGGAGGATGAATTTGCAAAAAGGCCAGTAGATTTCATCGTTCTGTCTTGAGGAGTATCTTAATCAGATTTGGTAAATTTATATCCGGGGGGTCAATATGAAAACTATAAAAGTCTACCATTACGATGCATTCAGCAACATACCGAATATGGGCAATCCTGCAGGTGTCGTCCTGGATGGCGGCCATTTCACGGGAGAACAAATGAGAGAAATCGCAGAGAAGGTAGGTTTTAATGAAACCGCCTTTCCGCTTCCGTCTGCCGTGGCTGATCTCAGAATCCGCTATTTTACCCCCGGCCATGAAATTAATCTCTGTGGCCATGCCACAATGGCAACGATTTATGCGCTGGCAACCAGAGGCTTACTGAACGATAAAACAGATTTCACAATCGAGACAAAAGCAGGGATATTGGGGATCAAATTGACATCGACTGACGGAATTTATATTACAATGAACCAGGCAGCCCCTCAATTTCAAGCTTTCAACGGCTCCGTGGAGCAATTGTCTCATGCCATGGGAATTGAGGTGAGCGATATAGAGACGGAATTGCCGATTGTGTATGGCAGCACGGGGACATGGACACTTCTGGTTCCTGTGAAAAGCCTCGACGCGTGTGAGCGAATGACGCCCCGGAACAAGCGTTTTCCGGATATTTTGGAGGAAATGCCGCGGGCATCGGTGCATCCTTTTTGTATAGAAACCTATGATCCTGATGCGCATATGCATGCCCGACACTTCTCCTCCCCTTTCTCGGGTACCATTGAAGACCCCGTCACGGGCACGGCCTCCGGGGTAATGGGCGCTTATTATGCCAAATATATAAAACCGGCAGCGAATTTAAATCTTGTCGTGGAACAAGGACAAGAAATTGGCAGGGATGGAAGAGTGCAAGTAACCGTAACGAACGGGGAAGAAATTCAAGTGACGGGGAATGCGGTGTATGTTGGAGAATTTGAGGTATAAACCGGTAAAAGGATGGATTACATGGACAGCCGTGAATTGCTGTTTTTAAAGAGCTCATTTTTTAATGTTTAACTTGTTCGAAATATAAAATAATAACATGCTTATAGGAACTAAAAAGAAAATATATGGACTTTTAATATAACCTAGCGGATATGCAGTACCTATAACCAAACATAAAATTCCTAAAAATGTAAAAAAATTAGATAATTTTCTATTATTCATTTTTGTCTCCACATAGAATTTATTAGGGATTAATTCATGATAATTTCTTGCTAATTAAACTGGCAAAGCAACTTATAATAATAACGATTTACCAATATACTCTAATACCTTTTCTCGAAATTATGATTATTAGTAATCTGTCTAGTAATGATATTAGTGAGGCGATAAATCAATGAGTAAAAGTTGCTTCATTTGATTGTTATTCAATAGAGGATAATAAGACGACACATAAAATTATACATTAATTCAATAAAAAAGGAACAAATAGTGCTTCAGTAATTTCCGAAAATGAGTTGCGTTGCTGTACATTTTTCCCCAGTCTGAAGATTTCATATAATCGGGAAGTTCATCCTAGTTTCTCACCGTCCCTTATTGCACAGCACCGTATTTTCAAGTATAATGACCTCAAACATGAAGGCAATGTAACCAGAAGGTTCAACCTCGCTTGGCAAGAGAGGGTGGACCTTTTTTTGCGTTCAAATGATTCAAAAGGAGCTGGTTGGAGATGTTACTGGAAGCGCTTTATCACCGGATCAAGCAAAATTGGTCTTATGCTTACGACGAGAAAACACTTCATATTCGCCTGCGGTCCAAGAAAGATGATTTGACGAATGTTATCCTGCACTATGGGGACAAGTACGGCTGGGAGATGACAAGCGCTGAGGTGCCAATGACAAAATGGGCATCGGATAGCCTGTTTGATTACTGGGAAGCTGCAATCGAGCCCCGCTTCCGCAGAACCATTTACTATTTCCAGCTCCATGACCACGAACAAACGGTTTACATGCTAGAAAAAGGCTTCCTCGATCAGAAGCCGGCCATCGTATACGAAGGTCTGTATGATTTTCCCTATATGAACCGGGTTGATATCATTACCCCGCCCGCTTGGGTGAAAGACGCTGTCTTCTATCAAATATTCCCTGAACGGTTCGCCAACGGTGATCCCGGCAATGATCCGGACGATGTCCTTCCATGGGGAGGAACACCTACGCCTTCCAATTTTTTTGGCGGTGATCTTCAAGGGGTAATGGACCATCTGGATTATTTATCTGAGCTCGGTATTAATGCCATCTACTTTACGCCGGTATTTGAGGCCACGACGAACCATAAATATGATACAAAGGATTATTTCAAGGTCGATCCCCACTTCGGTACCAATGAGAAGCTGAAGCAACTGGTTGACGCCTGCCATGGCCGCGGAATCAGAGTGCTGCTGGATGCGGTATTCAACCATTGCGGCAAGACCTTTCCCGCATTTGTCGATGTTATGGAGAACGGTGCCGCTTCCGCTTATGCCGATTGGTTCTATGTACACAGTTGGCCCCTTGAGGTAAAGGACGGCATCCCAACCTATGAAACCTTTGCGTTTGAGCCCATCATGCCGAAGTTGAATACTGAAAATCCTGAAGTGCAGCAATATTTATTGGATGTCGCCAGGTATTGGATTGAGGAGATTGGCATTGATGGCTGGCGGCTCGATGTAGCCAACGAGGTGGACCATCAGTTCTGGCGTGAATTCCGCAAGACAGTGAAATCCGTCAACCCTGATGCGTATCTATTAGGCGAAATTATGCATGATTCGATGCCTTGGCTGCAAGGCGACCAATTCGATGCTGTCATGAATTACCCGTTCACGAATGCGCTGCTGAACTTCTTCGCCCGCAAAACAACAAATGCGGAACAGTTCTCCCATGCGATTCAAGCTCAACTGGCCAGCTATCCGCGGCAAATCACGGAAGTGTCCTTCAACCTGTTGGGCAGCCACGATACGACCCGCCTGCTGACGTTGTGCAAAGGCCATAAGGAATCACTCATGCTGGCTTATTTATTCGAGCTTACCTTTTACGGAGCGCCGTGTATCTACTACGGCGATGAAATTGGAATGGATGGGGAGCATGACCCTCTGAACCGCAAATGCATGGAGTGGGATCAAGGCAAGCAGGATCTTGCGCTGTTCTCATTTTTCCGGAAAGCGATTCAGCTGCGCAAGCAATATCGTGCTCTGCGAACAGGAGGGCTGCGTTTCTACCCTCAAGCCAACAAGCAGTTGCTCGCCTATGAGCGATGGGACGATGAAGACCAGTTGTTGATTATAATGAACAATTCCGGCAGTGCGGCCCAGTACAGCAAGGACATCAACAGCGGGGAATGGACCGGTATTCTCGCCAGCCATGAAAATGTATTGAAGCGTACCATTGAAATTCCTGCCTATGGCTATCTGATTCTAAAATCACTTAAAAGTTAACCGTTTGTAAATATTGACAAACTATTCTGACTACTCTTAAAATATAGCTATAAATTTGGCTCCATTTAAGAATTAGCAGTTGACCCCTATAAGTAGCTTGATCGGAGAGAAAGAGGGAGGCTGGAGAAGCGTAGCGGTCGCCTTTGTTCGCGGATTTCAATCACGTACAGGGAGGAATACAGGAAATCTGGGAACAACAGCGATCGGAAGTCCCCTCTTTCTTGCAGCGTTGCTTCAGCGTTTCGTGTCAACTATTGATTTCGATTTTGAGCCATTAACAATTTAAGGGCCATGCTTTTTTAAACCGCCTTGGTTTGAAAACAACCCCGGAATCTCAAATATTTGAGAATCTCGGGGTTGTTTTTATTGTGAAAAAATTGCCTTTCTAAAAGAAAGCACTACTGATTATGCTTGTACTCCATATGGGAGGTGATGCAGCAGGCTGCTGGCAGCCATGTTTTCTTGAATCGCGCACAAGAATATGAAAAACGAAAGGTGGACCAACCATGATCGTTCGCACTTCCCGCATGGCTCTGAAATTGTTGCTCGCTGCTGTATTATCGTTCGGATTGATAGCGCTTTCGGGCTTGCCTGCTGTTCAAGCTGCGCCGGATACTTCTGTACTCAACCAACAAAACTTCTCCACAGATGTGATCTACCAAATTGTCACGGACCGTTTTCTGGACGGAAACCCGGCCAATAATCCGACCGGAGCCGCATTCTCGCCCGGCTGCCAGAATCTCAGGGTGTATTGCGGCGGGGACTGGGCCGGTGTAATGGCCAAAATTAATGATAATTATTTTACGGAGCTGGGCATTACCGCACTATGGATTTCACAGCCGGTAGAAAATATTTACGCCGTCATCAACTACTCCGGTGTAAATAATACCGCCTATCATGGCTATTGGGCACGTGACTTCAAAAAGACGAATCCCGCCTTTGGAAGCATGACGGATTTCCAAAATCTCATTCAAGCGGCGCATGCCAAAAATATTAAGATCATCATTGATTTTGCCCCGAATCATACCTCGCCTGCTTCGGAGACCGATCCGGCATTTGCAGAAAACGGAAGACTTTATAACAATGGAACGCTTATGGGCGGTTATACCGGGGATACCAACGGCTACTTTCACCATAATGGCGGAACCAGCTTCGCCACAATCGAGGACGGCATCTATAGAAACCTGTATGACCTTGCAGACTTCAATCATAACAATAATACGGTAGACAGCTACTTCAAAGAATCAATCAAGCTTTGGCTGGATATGGGGATTGACGGCATACGGGTAGATGCGGTGAAGCATATGCCTTTTGGCTGGCAAAAGAGCTGGATGTCAACCATTTATAGCTATAAGCCGGTGTTTACTTTCGGAGAATGGTTTCTTGGCGTCAATGAAATCAGTCCGGAAAACTATCATTTTGCCAATGATTCCGGCATGAGCCTGCTCGATTTTGAGTTCGGCCAGACGGCGAGACAGGTCTTCCGGGACAATACCGCAACGATGTACGATTTGGATGCCATGATCAACAGAACAGCCTCTGCCTATACGCAAGTTGCAGATCAGGTCACCTTTATCGACAACCATGATATGGATCGCTTCCACACCACCGGAGCTTCCGCCAGAAGACTGGAACAGGCCGTTGCCTTCACACTTACCTCCAGAGGCGTGCCGGCGATCTATTACGGGACGGAACAATATATGACGGGCAATGGCGACCCGGATAACCGGGGCATGATGACCTCCTTTAACCGGACATCAACCGCATACAATCTGATTAAAAAACTGGCACCGCTGCGGAAATCAAATCCGGCTATTGCGTACGGAACGACCCAGCAGCGCTGGCTAAATTCTGATGTCTATATCTATGAGCGCAAATTCGGCAATAACGTCGCCGTAATTGCCATCAACCGCGGATCAGCACCTGTAGCGATTAGCGGTCTGGCAACTTCACTGCCTGCAGGCACGTATACGGATGTGCTGTCGGGCTTGCTTAACGGCAATAGCATTTCTGCATCCGGCAGCGGGGCTGTCAGTACCTTTACACTGGGAGCAGGAGCTGTTGGCGTGTGGCAGCATACGACTGCCGCGTCCGCTCCGGCAATTGGCAATATCGGTCCTGATATGGGCAAGGCCGGAAATGTGGTCACGATCGACGGGCGCGGATTTGGAGCTGCCAAAGGGACCGTATTATTTGATGCCACTGCGGTTACGGGTGCCAATATCGTTTCTTGGGAAGATACACAAATCAAGGTTGTTGTGCCTGCCATTGCAGCGAAAAAATATCAGATCCAGATACGCACGGCTGCTGGTGCCAGTAGCAATAGCTATGCCGACTTTAACTTGCTGTCTGGCGATCAGGTGACTGTACGGTTTGTCGTCTCCGGCGCTACGACAATTCCGGGAGAGAGCGTATACCTGTCCGGCCACGTTGCAGAGCTGGGGGTATGGGATACGGCCAAAGCTGTCGGACCGATGTACAATCAGGTTCTGTATGCTTATCCGACCTGGTACTATGATGTGAGTGTTCCAGCCAACACCACTCTGCAGTACAAGTTCTTCAAGAAGAACGGGACGGCGGTTACCTGGCAGAGCGGCAGCAACCGTACCTTCACTACTCCGGCCAGCGGTGTTGCTACCGTCCATATCAACTGGTAACGACGGGCGGTTAACTAATGCTTGATGCAGGGCCCGATACTAGAAAAAAGAGCACTCGTCATTTGTTGACGAGTGCTCTTCGGCATGCAATCCTTTAATCTGTTTTATCCTTTCGATGCGCCAGAAGTGAGTCCCTGTACCAGAAAACGCTGGAGCAGTACAAAAAGCAGTGTAATCGGGACCGCAATCAAAACTGCGCCCGCCGCAAACAAGGTAAAGTTGCTGTTCTGAAAGTTGTTGACCAAATCCCACATGCCGACGGCAAGCGTCCAATTTTCTTTGCTCCGCAGCACAAGGCGGGCAAAGATAAAATCTACCCAAGCGCCGGTAAATGTCGTTAACGATACATAAGTGAGCATAGGACGCGACAAGGGAAGCATGATTTTAATAAACACTTGCAGATGGGTTGCCCCGTCAATCCGGGCGGCCTCGTCAAGGCTGCGCGGAATCGTATCATAAAAGCCTTTTACAACAAACCCTCCGAGCACGGAACCGGCAGAATAAACCAAAATAAGCGCAGCATGTGTATCCAGCAAATTAAGCTGCAAAAGCACGATAAAGATGGCTATCATACTCATAAAGCCCGGAAACATGCCCAGAACGAGCATTGTGGTCAGTGTTGCCTTACGGCCGCGGAACCGGAATCTGGACAAGGCATACATGCTAAGTGTGATCAGCAGGGTGGAGAAAATCATGGTTAAGGTTGCAACCTTAAGGGTGTTTATATACCACATACCATATTGAAAACTTTGATTCGTGAACAGTTCTATATAATGGCCAATTGTTATTTGATCCGGAATAAGTGACGAGCCTGCCAAGGAAGTTCCAGGACGCAAGGATGACATCAATACCCATAATGCCGGATAAATCGCACAGATGGCTATGATGGCCAGAATGATATAGATAACCGTTAATCGTATGGCAGTTGATGCTTTATTCCCCGTTTTCATTGGATCATATCCTCCTCTTTGTAGGATCTCGAACGACGGTAGCTCCAAATGGACAAGGAAGCCACGATTACGAAGATGATGATGCCAATTGCAGAGGACATATTATATTTGCTGTTGTTAAGGGTGAGCTTATACAGCCAGGTAACAAGCAGATCGGTGCTTCCTGCATACTGGTAGCTCCCATTAACCGGATCGCCGTTTGTTAGTAGAAAAATGACGTTAAAGTTATTGATATTGCCCGCAAACTGCATAATCAGGATGGGAGCAGTAGCAAACAGCACAAATGGCAGTGTAATAATCTTGAATTTCTGAAAGCCGGAAGCTCCGTCTACGTCAGCCGCTTCATAGAGGTCTTTCGGAATGGCGGTAAGGATTCCCATAATGAGAACCATTGAGACCGGAATGCCGATCCACATATTAACGATAATGACCGTTACCTTTGCCCAGGTCGGATCGGTCAGCCAGGGAAGCTTGCCTAAACCGAAGTAGCTTAAATATTGATTGATCGGCCCGAATTGCCCGTTAAACAGGTTCTTCATGACAAGCAGCGAGATCAGCTGCGGAATGGCATACGGGATAATAAAAATGGTGCGCCAGAATTTCTTGAACCGGACGCCTTTGGCCTCAACAAGCAGCGCAACAATCATGCCGCCGAAATAAGTCGTTACCGTCGCAATGACCGCCCAAATAATCGTCCATGTCAATACGCCGACAAAGGTGCTGCTCCATGTCTTGAGGGTGAGCAAATCCCTGAAGGTCTGAAAGCCTACCCAGTCCACAAGTGATTCCGGCGGAATATGATTGGGAGAGGAGTAGTTTGTAAAAGCCAGCAGAATCATAAATATGATGGGCATAATGGTGAGGAACAGAACGCCCAAAGCAGGGACAGACAGCATCAGGTATGGAAAATGCCGGTCCGTCATATTTGCCCAGGAGCTCCTTAGACCAGCTGCAGCGATCCCATTATCCCGCAAGCTGCCGGTATGGTAAGCATCTCGAATATTCAATATATAGGCCACGAGAACAACAGCAAATATGAAGATGGTAATCAGCCCGCTAATTAATAAATAAATCGAATGGTCGCCTTCAACAGAAACCATTATTTTGCCGACCTTTTCAAGGCCCTGTGTTTTCTCCCCGAGGGTGATAATTCCCCAGACTGCTTTCCCCAAATTCGGTATGAAATAGAGAAGAGCTGCCGCTTCGAAAGCTATAAGCAGCAGACCCTTTACAAATTGGCGGTTATATAATTGGCCAAGTCCCATCCATAGGACGGATAGAACAGCCGCCGTGCTGCGATGTCGATTCATCCGCCTGACTCCCTTCTCCTGTATATACAACATCGGTTCGCCCGCCAATAAACCGGCGGGCGGCCCGATGAAAGATGACTATTTTCCAGCCCCATTGTTGGCATCCCGGATCTGCTTCACAGCATTGTCCAGCGCCTCCTTCGCATCCTTGCCTGTATTCCATACATCAGAGAAAGCCGCTGCAATAGGCGACCACACATTACCCATTTCCGGAATCGAAGGCATTGGCGTGGATTGTTGGAATTGCTCCAGGAATCCCTTCACAATGTCATTATTTTGAACAGCAGGATCTTCTGCCGCCTCCTTATTGGAAGGAAGCGCTCCTGTCAGTTCATAATCCAGCAGCTGTGCTTCCTTGGTTGACGCAAACCTGGCGAAAAGCCTCGCAGCCATCGGATATTCGGAATAACGGTTCACATACCAGGCCTTAATGCCGGAGAAAGAGGAGGCAGTCTGACCATTAATAGTAGGGAGCGGCGCTACACCGAAGTCAATGCCTGCATCCCTGTAATCACCGAGTGCCCAAGGCCCATTAATATCCAGGGCCAGTGTTCCGGCTACGAAGAAGCCTTTCTTGATATCGTACGTAATATCTCCGGAATTCATGGGAAGCAGGCTGTTTTTCAAGGAGCCGTAATAATTCAAGCCTTTCACTGCACCCTCTGTATTTAGCCCGATATCGTCTTTGTCCTGCCCATGATTGCCGTAAATATATCCGCCTGTTGAAATGAACGGGTAGCTGAAGTAAAAGTTGGATACTTCCCACATCAATGCGAATTTATTATTTTTGACATCGTTGAATGATTTGGCGAACTCTACGATTTCATCGAATGATTTTGGCGCCTCCGCGATGAGCTTTTTATTATAAAACAAAGCATAGGTCTCTATCGAACGGGGGTAGCCGTATAATACGCCATCGTATGTAACGGCACTCACAGCAATCTCTGAGTTCTCGTCTCTGGATTGATCCTCATAGAAGTCATTGGGCAGAATTAAGCCGGATGTGACCGCTTTGCCCAGGTTATCATGCGGGAAGAGCACCACGTCTGCGCCAAGTTTGGCAGGACCATCGGTTGTCAGCTTCGTCACCTGATCTCCTGCGCTAACCTCTTCAAACTTTACTTCGATCCCATACTTTGCCGTAAATTCTTTCGCGATTGCCTCAACGAATGGGCGTTCCTCCTTGCTCTCCCAAACGAGCAGCTTAGCCCCCGGTTCAGGAACAATGTCCTCACCATCATCTGTCACCTGATTTGCCTGCGCCGTTCTTTGGTTATTAGGCGCCTCGTTGGACTTTGTACCGCAAGCGGAGACGACAAACAGACAAGCTATTAATACCATGACCCACCATGTCTTCATTTCAATAATCCCCTCTCCATTGTTGAACTCGAATACAAGCCCCGCATTCTTTGCTGCCGGCTATCGAGCAATGAATAACCTTTTTGCAACCAGATCAGCATCTGTAACAGCTTGTGTGCAAACGTTTGTTCAAAACTCGATAAAAAATAGCCGATTCACACCGTAAATCCCCATAATTTGTTCACTTCAACAAAGAACTTGATATGAAAGCGCTATATTCATGCTTAATACTATACAGCAAATTCTGCTTTTTGTTAAAACGTTTGCACAACTTGATTTGGTAAGAAAATGATACATTCCCTTGAAAAATCTTCCGATTTCGCTCATTTTCTAAATATTTCAACATTTGAGTATGCAGTGCAAACGTTATATATTATCATTTAAGCAACAAGTTGCATTAAACATGCATGCATTTAGCTAAGCAGCTGCATAAAGGGGTTATTTCAATGGCAGTCGTAACCATTAAAGATATTGCGAAAGCGGCAGGGGTCTCTCCCTCAACGGTATCCCGGGTGGTATCCAATCATCCGAGAATCAGCAAGGAGACCTCTCAAAAAGTGAAACGAATCATGGAGGAAATGGGGTATCATCCCAACGTAATGGCCAAAAGCCTTGTGTCCAAAACCACACAGACCCTTGCCATTATGCTTCCGCGGCCGGCAGAGGAGCTGTTCAAGGATTTCTTCTTCGGTGAGTTGTTAAGGGGGATATTAGCCCACTCTACACGGGCGGGCTACGATATGATGCTTGCTGCGGCTACTTCGCCACAGGATGAAGACGATACAATATCCCGGCTTGTGTTCGGCCGGCGTGTGGACGGCATTATTCTGCTGTCTTCCCGCGTTAACGACCCTTTAATCGATTTATTGAATAAGCATAAATTCCCTACCGTGCTCATCGGGCGTTCGGAAGGGCAGCCGAATATTTTGTCCGTCGATAATGATAATGTAAAAGCTGCTTATGATGCTACACATCATCTGATTATACAGGGACATGAGAGAATCGGATTCGTCAGCGGACTCCCTAACCTTACGGTGTCGCTGGACAGGATGGAAGGCTATCGCAAAGCCATGAATGAGGCGGGGCTGCCTGTCCGCCCGGAATGGATTGTAGAAGGAGAGTTTCTCCAGCATAGCGGGTACCGGGCGATGTCATTTATGATGAGCCTGCCGGAGAGACCCAGCGGACTTGTGGTCATTGACGATGTGGTCGGCTTTGGCGTTCTGCATGGGCTGACAGAGATCGGCTATACGGTGCCGGAAGATATCAGTCTTGTCAGCTTCAACAATATTGCGCTGTCGGAACTGGCTACACCGCCTATCAGTTCTATAGATATTGGCACTTATCAGCTTGGCTACACCGCATCCCAAATGCTCATACGTTGTATTCAGGAAGAAACGATTCATCAAAATCGGGTGATCATTCCGCACCGCTTAATCGTCCGGGATTCTTCTGTGCATTCCATTTCGAAAAGGAATTAATGCGGAATTTTGGTGGCTCTACACAGAAATCAGTGCTTGACACCAACTTGGGGGAGCGCTGCGAGCAAGTTCCGATCGCTGTTGTCCCCAAATTTCTTGCATAAAAAAATACAACGCCTAAGCCGGTATAGCCCAGGGCGTTGTATCTCATTTTACTCTTCTATACTCGAAGCAGATTTCCTCATATTGATCTGCGGCATCCTCGAAGACCTGTACGATACCGGAGTAGCGCTGTTCATGCTCCGTGTCGGCAACCCAGCTAATCTTCAAGGGCAGGGGCAGATCACCCGTGACACAATCCCATAACGCATCCAGATTGTCACCGTACCACTCCGGCAGGTCCAGCTCCCGTCTCAGCCATTCATGGACGTTCTCATAATGATCCGCATCGGACTGTCTCAATTCCACAACTTTGCTCATTCAGGGACACTGCCTTCCTTTGTAATATCCGTAAATGACTTGTAATGGTCCGTCGTCATGTAGATTAGCCCGTCACTGGAAAAGAGAATCCGGTCTGCGCCGCGCGACCCTTTTTTATAATTGATATCCGCTTCGTACCAGATTCGGTTTTTGGCTTTCGGCAGAAGTCCTTCCCGGTTGCCAAACCGGTCGCCGCCGATGCTTTTTCCGGGTGCTACCTGATTCAGGTTTCCTTTCGAAGGCACCCAGCCAAGCTGTGAAGCTTCTTTTTTCGTCATGTAGTTGGCTGGAAGCTTGCCGTGCTCCCGAATGTAATCTGATACCGCCTGGAAGCTGGTCAGCGGACCCTGGGCATTCTCTTGTCCTTGGGAAGTCCCGGTTGATTGCGGCGGATTGGAGGCTAAATCACTTATAGCTCCGCAGCCCGCCAGGACCATGACCAGCAAGGTGATCATGACGGCCATAGAAGAACGCGTCCAGCGGCCCATCTGTTTCAGTATTGCATTAAACATCATCGTACCTGCCTTTGTTAATCGTAGTTGTTGCCCGGCTCCCATACAGGATGGTGCGGGTATTGGGTTTATGTAACAGTGTACCACAATTCGTTTATCGATAAGAAGCAGAATGGAGCTGTCATTAGAGCAGTGTTTCTTTGGAGAGACTCGTGAATTTATCTAAAAGGATCGAAAGCAATGTCAAAAAAGCCTTAAACTACCATCTGCTTTGAGCAAGTGGTAGTTTAAGAAAGATCATATAGTACAACTGATAGAAGTTGAGACTGGCTGTCCGTACTTTACATCTACCAAAACATTTTCAATTTCCGTGCGGACAGCTATTGTTGACAATTCAATTATATTGTGTAGAATAGGGCTGACTCTAAGTCATGGAGAATTTTGTAATTATTTGGGGAGGAAAACGTATTGAAACCAACTGAGTCGAACGTAACAGCTTTAGGTTCAGCATTTGACCGAACATACAATAGTAAAAGCGACATACCAGAAGAATTAGACGCTTCTGTGGAAACAGATTCAGAACAAGATGGGGCTAGTTTAACTTCCTTAGTATCAGCTTTTGGTAGGGCGTATCATAGTAGGTATGATTCACCGAAAGTGGTAGATGATTTTATTGTAAATAAGTTGATTTCCAAAGAGGAATTTTCAGCTATCAGTAAAAATTTGATTGACGGTATACAATTTTTTAATAAAGATATCGGAGAAAGGTTTAAAGATGAATCAGATAAAATTTTAAAATGGATTACACAAGTTCAGGTATCTTCAATACCTCTAGCACGCTCTGCCTATTGTGAAAAAGTATTACTTAATGAAGTGAAGTCTGGCCTAAAGCAGTATGTCATATTAGGCGCTGGCCTGGATACTTTCGCACTCCGGTTTCCGGAATTACAAAGCAGTTTAAAGATCTTTGAAATTGATCATCCGGATACACAAGTGTTAAAGAAAAAAAAGCTAGCAGCTGCTAAATTCGACATCCCTGATAATCTTTATTTTGTACCAATGGACTTTACTACAGAGTTTTCTCATCAGAGCTTAGTAAAGGAAGGATTTGAAAACGAGAAAACGTTCTTTAGCCTGTTGGGTGTCACATATTATTTATCAAAAGAAGAAAACGCTTCCTTGATGCAACATTTTTTTGCAAATGTCCCATCAGGTAGTTCTATTGTGTTTGATTATGCAACTGAAAAACTTTTTGAAGAAAAAGGAATGTCTAATCGGGTGGAAAACCTGGTGAAGTTTGCTGAAGCAAGCGGGGAACCCATGAAATCAGGATTTACATATGATGAAATTACAAGCATATTGGAAAAGTCAGGATTACAAATTAAAGAGCATCTATCACCTGAAATGATGAACAAACTCCTATTTAAGAATAGGACGGATTATTTGTCTGCATTTGAGACCGTACATTATATTCATGCTGTAAAAAAATAGTTTTCTAAGCCTAAAGCCTATTAAACATTACTTCCAAGCCGCTAGCTAATAAAGTTTTAGAATAATTAAAAAATGAATAAGAAGGGTCTGAAATTATTAAGAAAGTACTTAATATAACTATATTAATTGTCTTAATAACTTTTTCATTAATTTTTTATTATAAACTCCCATATAAAATAGAAAAGAACTACAGTGCCAGCACAATAGATGGAAAAAGTGCAGATATTAGTTTAAGTATTATTGCAAGGCGTAGTTTGTTTAGCCCAACAAGCTTTGTGGGTGAAATCCAAATAAATGAGGAGAGTTATAAAACCTTTGAACCTGTTAGGGATGATGATCTTTTTGAACTCTTTAATAAAAAAATCAGTGGAACTAGACAGTTTCCAATATTTTTAAATAAAAATAAAGAAGTATTAGATATATTTTGGTCTGACGAGAAATTTGATAAATTATATTTTGTTCTTATAGAAAAAAACATAAGATATTTGGCACCAGCGAGTAACTCTATTGAAGCTAAAGAAATATTGAAAGAAATAAATTCAAAAATTTTGAAAGGGAGGTGAATGTTGGGGTTTCAGATTATTTAATTAAACTATTAAAAAGGAAGTGTAAAATTGATGTCGAGAAAAATATTAATCGTCTCTTGGGACTGACCCCATAATGTGAGACAAAATAGCTATTTGGAAAAAACAGGGTTGACATTCTTGATCTACAAATGTAATATTATCTTCGGGTTTAAAATTACAAATGTAGATTTAGTTTGAAAGGAGGAAATAGACCTATGAGCCATGTACCGAGGATATCTGAATCCGAGTGGGAGATTATGAAAATCATCTGGAGCAGCCATCCGATAACGGCTGAGCAGATTGCCGCAAAGCTGCCAAGCGATATTGAGTGGAGCGAACAGACGGTACGCACGTTTATTACAAGACTGCTCAAAAAGAAGGCCATCGGCTTCAACAAGGAAGGCCGGAGCTATCATTATTACCCGCTCGTCTCCGAGAAGGAGTGTGTGCGGGCAGAGAGCCAGTCTTTCCTGCAGCGGGTCTTTGGCGGGGCCACGAATCTGATGATGACGAACTTTCTGGAGGATGCAGCACTGTCAGAGAAAGAGATTGAAGAGCTTCAGCGGATTCTGAAGGAGAAGAAAGGGCACACACAGGATAAGTCATCCGGTGATCAGGGATGAATACCTTCTATGGGGGCTTTGCGGCCCTTCTGGAGTCCACTCTCGCGGCCAGTGTCGTCATTCTTCTTATTCTGGTTATTCAAATGGTTTTTCGCAAGGCAATTAGTGCCCGTATTCGTCATTTGTTATGGGCGCTGGTCATGATTCGCTTGCTGGTGCCCATTTTCCCGGAGAGTACGGTGAGCATTTTTCATGTGCTGGATTACGGACAAACGCTTCAAGAGCAGTTATGGTCTTCAGATGTCCCGGCGAATTCTGATAGGGCAATCTCTAATGCGGCACAGCTCAGCGTATCATTGGCTAATCCGGACAAGATGGAAGATACAGCCCGATTCTCACCGTCATTAGAGCAATTGCACGCGGATTCAAGTGAAAATAGGCGGATGAATTCCCAAGCCTATTCCCTTGTGTTCAAGGTTGCAGCAGTTGTGTGGCTTGGAGGCACAATTGTGCTGATTATGAATCTGCTGATTTTTTTGTGGCGAATGGCCCGCTTGCGCAGGCAGCTCAATCAGGTAACGGAGCCGAGTGTGCTTGCTATTTTGGAAGAGGTACGCGGCAGCTTTAAAATCGCCAGGCCAATCCCGCTTTACACAGGTCCTTCCAATTCCAGCCCCTTTTTGTTCGGGCTGCTGCGCCCATGGATTTTTGTTCCCCAGTCGGCGATCCGGGAGATGGACAGGGCACAGTTGTCTCATATTCTGGCTCATGAGCTGGCGCACTACAAGCGGAAAGATATGCTGTGGAGCTTGCTTGGCAGTCTCGCTGCCGCTGTACATTGGATGAATCCGCTTATCTGGATTAGCATGCGGCGCATGAAAGCAGACAGGGAACTGGCCTGTGATGCTTACGTACTTGAGAAGTCGGGCGAGGAAGAAGCCGTTGCCTACGGGATGACAATGATCAGCTTTCTGCAGCGATATTCTGCCGCAGCAGATCGCCGGGGGCTGCTCTACTTTTACAATGGACGGAAAGAGTTGATAAGGAGGTTTACGATGATCCAATCATTTAAAAAGGGTTCTTATCGTATCTCGGTCATTACTGTGCTATTGATGACAGCGCTTGGCACAGTCACTCTGACCAATGCTTCCGGGAGTACGCCCCCTGAACCGGGCATCAACCAGCCGCTCAAAGCAAATGAGGCCATTTTGCAACCGACAGGCCATAGATTATATAATTCGCTGGACCGGGCAATGCGAAAAGCAGGCTTTGACTTTGAAGCTCCAGTGCTGCCCGCGGGCACTAAGTTCAGAGAGGCAAGTCTGTCCGGGATCGTGCTGGGCAACGGAGCTGAACGCTTTGACAAAGTAATACTTTCCTTTGGGCCTGATGACAATAATCACAATAGCTACGGATTTTTTAGTATAACTGCAAGTAATCTGAAATACACCGAGAGCCACAATAGGCTGATTCAAAACCTGAAACATAATTTGATTAAACCGAATGCCAAGTATAAATCCGCGCTGGAAGAAATCGATCATGTTGTTGCAGAAATGAATGTGCATGAGCTTTATCAAATTATAGATTATGGTACGCATAGTTCTGCGTATTCCTATTTATTCTGGCAGCATGACGGGATTAGTTACAGGCTGGACTTAAATGGGGATTTAACTGCGCAGGAGAAGCAGACAAAGCTTCACTTACTGATTTCTTCCATGAAGCTCCCTGATGAGAACATGAGGAAGACCTATATCGATGAAAATTCCCTGACGGTTGATGTGGTGGACAGTGAGGATTTGCAGGCGGCAGCCGATGCCATGGGCATTGCTCCCAAACTGCCGCTGGAAGCGGCCGGCTTTTCCCTCAAGCATGCATTTGTAACCAGCAAAATTAATTTCAGCTACCCGAGAAATAAGAAGGAAGAAGCGACCAGGGTACTCTACAGTGAGTACGAATCCGCCATTTCCAATGACAAGAAAGATTCTCCACGGGTCGGGTTCTACCAGATGAAGGATGATGGACAATTTGCTTCCTTCAAGGCTAATAAGCAGGCTATGTTTTTCCGGATGGATGGCACTGCGAGCAAGGTTCCGGCAGAGCTGATCACAATTCAAGGCAAAGAGGTGCTGCGGACATCCCCATACAAAACAGACGGCAGTCTGAGTACGTCTCTTGATCCGGTCTGGATTACCTGCTTCTGGGTGGATAAAGGCGTTGTGTACCGGTTGTCGTATAAAGAAAACCAGGTGAAGGACCCTGAGGCGGTGATGGCTGCCCTGATGAAGGCACAGCCTGTAAAGTTTGATTAGCAATTGTATAAAGGTTGCACCGGATAGGCACATCATGATCTGCAACCATATGGAATGGTTTGTGACGCAGTCCAAAACTGGCGAATGGCTTGGGCTGCTTTTATTTAAACTTTAGAATTACAAATGTAGATATAAAGAGAGAAGATGGAAACCTTCTGTCCGTTCAATTCTGTTAGGATGAAGGAGAAATCAAGGAGGATAATCATGGTCAAATTATTTAAAAAGGGTTCATACCGGATTCCGGCCGCTGCTGTGCTGATCACGGCGGTGCTTGCTGCAGGCACACCGGTTAATGCTTTGGGAAGTCCGGTGCTCGCGGCGGGCGTCAATCAGTCTGTTAAAACAAGCGAGAACATTATAAAGCCCAAAGGGCACAGAACCTATCATTCGCTGGACCGGGCAGTAAAGGCAGCGGGATTTCCCTTTGAAGCTCCATCCCTGCTTCCAAAAGGCTATCAGTTGAGCAGTGTCCAATTGTCGGGTGAAATTACGGGCCGCAACTCTGAGCGAATGGACTACGTAACGTTGAGTTTTGAACCGGCTGTTAAAAATCGTACTTACTCCTCATTCGGACTGGAAGCGGCTAATCTGAAGTATAGCAAGAGCAGCAAGGAAATTGTGGAAAGCCTAAAAGCTAGTTTACAGAAGCAAAAGTTCATCATCGAAGAGAAAGAAACAGATGTCGCAGGCAAGGCGGTCCTTCGAATTAACGCAACCCTGGAGGATGATTCAATTAAGATGGCTTTGTCTTATTTTTTCTGGGAGCGCAATGGGATTAGCTACAAATTGGAGTTGCTTAACTCTGATTTCTCTGAACAGGAGATTGAGGTACTGATTTCCTCCATGAAAATTCCTGACGAGAACATGAGGAAAACCTATATCAACAAAGATTCGCTTATGGTAGACGTGGTGGATGGGGAAGATTTACAGCTGGCGGCGAAAGCTATTGGATTCACACCCAAATTTCCGCTCCAGGTATCCGGATTTACGCTGAAAAGCGCATTCGTGACCAGCAAAATCAACTTCAGTTATTCCAGAAATGGAAAAGAGGAATTGACGCGGGTGCTCTACAGTGAATATGAATCCTCCGACTCCCATGATAAGAAAAATCCGCAATGGTTCAAGCTGCTTCAGATGAAGGATGACGGGCAATTCAAGACCTTCAAGGCCAATAAACAGGTGCTGTTCTTCCGCACTGACGGCGGGGCGCGCAAGGTATCCGCCGAGCTCATAAAGATTGGAGGAAAAGAAGTGCTGCGCACATCCCCGTACACATCGGATGGCGGGAAGAGCAGCGCCTATAACCCGGTCTGGATCGGCTACTTCTGGCTGGAACAGGGCGTATGCTATCAGGCTGTATTCAAGAAGGATCAGGTAAAAGACCCGCAAGGAGCAGTTGCCGCTCTGATCAAGACCCGGCCTGTACAGCTTGCGAAGTGATGAATGACGCATCGTTCAGCCAGAAGTTATACAGTAAATTTGTTAGGTTAAAATTAGAGAAGCCTTGCTCCGGGCTTCTCTTTTTCTTATAGCGCAGATCCTCTTTTTGTGAGAAAATAGGTAATTAATTACAAACAAATTGCAAAGTGATGAGTCAAAAATTTCATAGTCAAATCTAATTTCCGGATAGAGAGGGGAGCCTCATAAGTGGCGCAAATTAAAATCTATGGAATCAGGGAAAAGCTGAATCCGATCAAGGCTCAAATGTCCGATGTGATTCATTCTGCTGTGGTGGAAGTTTTTCAATTCCCCCCGGACAAGAGGTTCCATCGTTTTTTTTCGATGGACAAGGAAGACTTTATTTATGCCAATGGCCGTTCGGACGCCTATACTATTATTGAGATTAGCATGTTTGAAGGCAGGACGGCAGATACGAAGAAGCAGCTTATCAGACTGTTATTCCGAACATTCAAGGAGCAGCTTGGCATTTCTCCCGAAGATCTGGAGATCACGATATTTGAAACTCCCAAGCATAACTGGGGCATTCGGGGTGTCCCTGGTGACGAACTGGCACTTAACTATAAAGTGAATGTATAACTGTAGTGTCCAAGCAGCCTGAGAGGGCTGTTTTTTTGTTGTGCGGTGAACGGCTTGAGCCATTTTCATATGAAAGCTGAATACAATGAACAGTCCTCTTTTATGGCCAGAGCAAATAATGACAGAATCATGCTAATGGATGACAAGTGCATTGGCCCGGGTGCCTTTAAACTATAGCTAAGGTAATGCCATAAGAAATTGAGCTGCTGCAAGCAGTTCAATTCATAACTTGGGGAGGCTATCGACTATGGGCAACAACTTTAAGATTCCCGCACAAGCCGTTAAACCGGTCGGTACAAATCCGGTTGTGACCGCTATATTTACTGCCGATCCTTCGGCTCATGTGTGGGAGGACGGCAGGATATATATTTATGCCTCGCACGATATGGACCCGGCCCGCGGCTGTGATTTAATGGACAGGTACCATGTCTATTCATCTGACGACATGGTCAATTGGCTGGATGAGGGCGAAATACTGCGCTCCGAAGACGTTTCATGGGGAAGGCCGGAAGGCGGCTTCATGTGGGCGCCGGATTGTGCTTACAAGAATGGCACGTACTATTTTTACTACCCGCACCCGAGTGAATCCGACTGGAACAACTCCTGGAAGATTGGGGTCGCAACCAGCAAGCAGCCCGGCACAGGGTTTGTCGATCAGGGATATATCCCGGGTCTTGGCGCATTTGCCATGATCGACCCTTGTGTATTTGTAGATGATGATAACCGGGCCTACATGTACTATGGCGGCGGCGGACGATGCGCAGGCGGAGAGTTGAATGAGGATATGATGTCCATCAAGGGCGACATGCACGACATGAACACGCTGGAGGATTTTCATGAGGCGACGTGGGTGTTCAAGAGAAACGGGGTCTACTACCTGACCTACTCGGACAATGTGCATGACAACAACCAGATGCGGTATGCCACAAGTGACAACCCGCTCGGTCCATGGACGTACCGGGGAGTCTTCCTGGAAACGACGGGCTGCTCTACCAGCCATGGTTCGGTAGCGGAGTTCAAAGGCAAGTGGTACTTGTTCTACCACAACCAGGCGATTTCGGATCAAGGCAATTTGCGGAGCATGTGCATTGATGAGCTGCATTTCAATGAGGACGGCAGCATTTGCACTGTAACGCAGACTGTGCAAGGGTTGTCTCCTGCAGGTGCTATTACGGAATCGGCTGAATATCCGCTCTATCAGGTAAGTGAGGTGGGAGCCGGTGGAACAATTTCGGTTGATGATGCCGGGAACAAAGCAGCTACGAATCTGGCGCAGCCTGGAGCATATTGCAGCTTCCCCGGGATCGACGGTGCGGGAGGAGGCAGAACCGCTCTCTACATTTATTATGAGACAAGAGAGACTCTCGCCAAGCTGCGCCTGTTCGTCAACGGTGACGATTTATCCCTGATTAATCTGACCGGAACAAAAGACGGTTCTGAATACTGGGGCTGTGCCCATATTACGGTCCGTTTGAATCCCGGGAGCGACAATACAATTAAGCTGACCGGAGGACAGGGTGAGGTTCGTGTAAGCGGTATTACAGCTGTCCCGTTCAATGACTAATACAGTAGTAATAAAAAATTAAGAGATTGCGAATAAGTGCGAATCAGGGTTGCACATGCTGCCAATAGGCAGGCTGCTGCAGCCCTTTTTGGGTTGGAGACATGACCCAAATCAGTTGTAGCGTTTTAATAGAAAGAGAAACAGCCTAAGGACAAGAAAATAGGGAAGCGTGTCTCGGCTTCCCCATTGTCAAATATAATAAATTTGAAGTAACGTTAAAATTTAATAGCTTATTAATATTTGGATATCCCAATCAATGAGCAGTTACCAGCTCTCTCTGTTTCAATTCGTTGGACATCGTGTTTGTAGAACAAGAATTATTCAGGTTTAACAATCCGTTTCCTACAAGCTTTGGATCTTCGTCCCTGAAGTCAGTTCTCTTGATAAGCTGCGCATATATTTCAGGCTCTGTAAATGTTCGGTCAAATTTGTCCTCACAAAGATTAATGATAAGTGCGGCAGCACCCGCAACATGAGGACTAGCCATAGACGTTCCCGAAATCGCCATATAATTTCCCCCTGGCCATGTGGACTGAATATTAACTCCAGGTGCAACCAAGTCGAGCTCGAGGTTAGTATTCGTGAAGCATGGGAACCTGCCGTCCAAACCAACCGCCCCAACTTCCAAAACCTCCGGGTAAGCTCCTGGATAGCTTAATTCGTCATTTTTCACACCACAGTCCCCACCGTCCCGAAGTTCTCCTTCATTGCCAGCCGCGCAAACTACAAGGATATCATGGTTGACAGCATCTTGTATTGCTTTATGCAGTTCCGGATCGTTATCTTTTCCCCCGAGCGACATATTAATGACTCTGATACGTTTCCCATTTTTATTCCAGTTAATGCACAGACGAATCGCATTAATGATGGACTGATTAGAAGCTCCAAATTCTTCTTGGCCCTGTTCGATAATCCGCTGCATTACTTTTAATATAACTAGCTCTGCTTTGGGAGCAACTCCTATAACGCCTGCCCCATTTTCTGCCGCCGCAATTGTTCCTGCGACATGAGTGCCGTGCCCGCTGTGATCTGTGACATCATCCGCCTTACCTTCTGATGGTACGAAATTATGCTTATCAATTACCCGATCCTTCAAGTCCGGGTGATTTACATCGCAGCCGCTGTCGATAACAGCAATAACGACTCCCTCCCCTTTATGGCCCTGATTCCATAATTCAGGAGCTTGAATCATTTTAATTCCTTGGGGTATTTCGGCCCTGCCAGCGGCAGGCTCCATAGTAAAAGGTATTAGTCGATAATTTGGCACAATATTCTCTCCTTTAACATCTTTTTTAAACCAGAAGTATAGTGCCCGGCTGTTCCGTTTTTATTTCCCTCCTTTTACTGGTATGAAATAACCCGGATTAATTTTTGGTGGGGTGGGTAGGTTAACCGGGGTCATAAACAACATGAAGGGAGTTCATCGCAAGTGAAAAAATTGATAAAAGTAATATGCGTGGTGTCCGTAATTGCGCTTTCGGGCTGCGGAACAAATCAGCCTGCTCCAAATCCGGGCACGCAAGGACAAAAGAATTCGTCAAAGCAGAACATCGTCCAGCAGCAAACAAGGAACGCTGAGCGTATTTCACTTGCTGAGAACGATTTGGATCACACCTATTACAAAACGGCTATTGGGAAATCAGGAGCTGAATTAAAACAAGCTCTCAACGACATTATTAGCAAACAGGAAGTAATCAGTTACAGGGACGCGACTGAGGCTCTCCGCGATACAGACGAGGATCCGAACAACAAGGATAATGTCTTATTGCTCTATGCTGGGCGGTCTGTTAAAAAAGCAAATTATGATAGCCAATGGAATAAAGAACATGTATGGGCCAAATCCCATGGGGACTTCGGCACAGGACATGGAATGGGTTCGGATTTGCATAATCTAAGAGCCGAGGACCCAGGTGTTAATAGTGACAGGGGGCGGCTGGATTTTGATAAATCGGATGATGAATATCCAAAGGAAGAAGCTCCTGATACTCACTGGGATCAGGATTCCTGGGAACCAAGAGATGAGGTAAAGGGGGATGTTGCCCGAATCATACTCTATATGGATACAAGATATGATGAGGATGATTGGAAGGATTTGAAGGTGGTTGATCGGACAGTTCGTGATAAATCCCCATTGCATGGGAAGCTCTCAGCCTTATTAAAATGGCATAATGAAGATGCCGTCGATGACTTTGAGAGACGTAGAAATAATGTCATTTACGAAAAATACCAGCACAATCGCAACCCGTTTATTGACCATCCGGAGTGGGTGAACCAGATATGGGGCGGTCAACAATAACTCCCTGATGATTTGTAAAAGTACTTCATATAAA
This sequence comes from Paenibacillus pinihumi DSM 23905 = JCM 16419, assembly GCF_000422505.1. Classification (GTDB taxonomy): domain Bacteria; phylum Bacillota; class Bacilli; order Paenibacillales; family Paenibacillaceae; genus Paenibacillus_D; species Paenibacillus_D pinihumi. Next base: position 93,785 of record NZ_AULX01000025.1, read on the forward strand.
ATAAGGAGGCCATAAATATGGAACAGTATGGTGTATTAATTGGGAAGGTTGTTAACATTGACAAAGATAATGTAAATAACGATGAAAAACCCCATTATAATTTAACGATTGAGGGCGAGAATCGCAAAAAATACAAACTTCCGATTAACGTTCAATCAAAAGACAAGCATATGTCGAAGGTCTTGTATTACTCCGATGCCAATTATCAGGCTCATGCCATTACCATACTTCCAACGATGTCATCCGGGTTCCATAAAATTAACCATCAGCAGAATGTAAATGCTGATATTGCGGTTGATTACATTCGCAGCGGGTTATTTAATCCAAATGAAATGGTACCCCTGCCTCCCAATGCTCCGGGTGACAAAAACGATTTATATGAGTTTATCGATGAACATATGCACAATGCATTGAATAATGATGATGCAGTCATTTATGCATATGGTACATTTTTTCCAAATGGCGGAAATGGCGTTCATAATGTGCATATGAATCAAGGCAATTTCCTGTTTGCTCGCGATGAAAATGGTGCTTACCATGATGGCTGTTTTCTGTTGCATTTTAAAAATGAAAACAAATGGATTGCTTACTTTCTGGCCTTCCAAAGTCAATCCTGGTGCACAGATGAAAATGGAGAACCGACAGAAGGAAGCCTTGACAAGGACGGGTACCCAGCAGGAGCATGCAAGTTCAATCAGGTGAAAGTCAAATTGCAAAATGGGGAACCAACTCCGGTCAGCTAAGAAAAAATACAACAATGAGGTAAGACCATCCGGTTTAAGGAGTCTTGCCTCATTGCTGTTTTGAAACTGTACAAAATCCTGTAACCAAGCCAAGATTGCATCGGATAGTTTACGAATGACCCATGGAAATGATCTCCTTTCTCTTTATATAATGAAAGCGGTTCCAAAATATAAAGAGGAGGTAATCATGTATGTCACGCAAATTTCTCGCAATACTGTTAACCATTTTGCTGACCGTCACTTTAGCCCCTATTCCCGACAAGACTGCTGAGGCCGCTGTGCTGACCCCGGATTGGCAGCTGGTTGAGTCTTCGTATGACACAGTGGATACGTTCGTCGCCGCATATTCCGTTCAGGATCACGGGGCAACCGGAGACGGGACGACGGATGTTACGGGCACGTTCCAAACCTTGCTCGACTCTCTGGGCCAGCTTGGCGGGGGCACACTGTTTGTGCCTGAAGGAAAGTATGTGATCCGCGGCAACCTGGTTATTCCGAAGGGTGTAACGCTGCGGGGCGAATGGAGCAAACCAGCCCGCGGAGAGCCTGTCCAAGGCACCGTCCTTATGGCGTATGCCGGCCGCGGCGATGAGAACGGCACCCCCTTTATTACCCAAGAACCTTCCTCAGCTGTTCGTGATCTGGTGATCTGGTATCCCGAACAACATCCCGACAACATTACACCTTACCCTCCTGCCATTATGTTCGGCAAGCCTTACTATTTCGGCAATGACTTCTGTAATGCTAAAAATATTACGCTCGTTAACGCTTATAACGGTATCATTTTCTCCAGACAAAACGGTGGTTCAAGTCCGGTTATTAACGGCATCTACGGCACGCCGCTGTCCCGGGGTATTGAAATTGACAATATCGCCGATGTAGGGCGGATCGAGTGGGTGGATTTCTCCCCTGACTATTGGGCAGGTTCAGGCCTTCCAGGATCACCTGCTCCGGGTTCAGCCTACAAGGAGTGGATCTATGAGCATGGTACGGGTATTGTCATGCGCCGCAATGACTGGACCTACTCGGGTTATATTGCGGTAGACGGATACAATCGCGGCTTCCTTGTTGCCCCGTCTATTGCCAGCCCTGGTTCCATTCCCAACGGACATAACAATGACCTGAATTTCACAAATAACCAGACAGCCATATATTTTGAAACCGTCAGCAGTGACGGCATCATGTTCACCAATGTTCATATTTCCGATAGCGAGAACGGAATTGTGGTTGGAGAAGGGACCTCCGGTGTTCTTCAGCTCAATAAGATCAATATTGAGGCGACTGAACATGCAATTGCAGTAGATACGGCCTCAACGACCAAGCTCCAGCTGCAAGAAAGTGTGATCGCTGCGGGAGAGGTGAGCATAAAGGGTGGAACCTTCATGCCTTCGAACTCAGATTTCAACAATGCCGCGCCACAAATCCGCATTACGGATAACGGGCGGGGAATTGTGACGGGCAACCGGTTCGGGCAACCTGTGGATATCGAATATACGTCTGAATACTACTCCAGAATTGATCATACCCCTGTAGACATGAAGCCGCTGCCGGATTTCCCGGAGATCAAGCCGCTTACGCATAAGCCTTCGCGTATGGAGTTGTATGTGGTGACTGATCCGCAGTTCGGCGCTGTACATGATGGTGTCACCGATAATACGGCGGCGCTTCAGGCAGCACTGGATCAGGCAGCAACCGATGGCGGCGGGGTCGTCTTCCTTCCTCCGGGCAAGTATCGGGTGAATGGCAACTTGACGGTTCCGACAGGTGTGGAACTGAAAGGCGCGTCAGACAATAGCAGTGTGCCAATGGGCCCCGGCAGCATTATTGAAGTGTATGCGGGACGCAATGATCCGGATGGAGAGCCGTTCCTGAAGCTGGCCAAGGAAAGCGGCCTGCGCGGGATTACCTTCAACTACCCGGAACAGGATTCATCCCATCTGCCGAATATGGCAGCCTATCCATATCTAATTCAAGTGACAGGCGAGGATGTGTATGTGGTCAATGTAGGAATGCGGGCTACTTACAGCGGTATTGACCTGTTCACATACCGTACGGACCGGCATGATATTGAATCCGTAATGGGTCATGTCTTTAAGACTGGAGTCAAGGCTGGCGGTGGTGCCCAGGATGGAAGAATTACGAATCTTCATTTCAATTTGATCGTGTATGCCGCAGGTACCGAGTCTAAATTTGGTTCGTGGCCAAATTCCCCGGATATGCCCAATAACCAGCCAGTGTATGAATATGGCTTTGACAATCTGGATTTTCTGATTTTGGGTGATGTACAGGACGAAATTTTGTATAACAACTTCCACTACGGTTCGCATCGCGGCATGGTGCTTGAAAGCGAGAACGGAAAGGGGCCGACAGGCATCAGTATGGGGCTTGGAGTCGACGGCGCCCGCAAGGGAATTGTGCTGGATGGTGTAGGCGATAGCGGCTTCGACTTTATTAACTCCCAGATCGTCGCCATTGGAGGCGGGGATACCCAGTACATTCTGACAGGTTCTGGACTGGACGGCGAGGTTCGCCTGCATAGCTCCGACTACTGGGGCTCCCCTGGCGATGGTGTCTGGATAGATAGCGGTTCGGTCTATATGCAGCTGGCGAATTTCCACAATCCGGGGCAAAACAGCTTCGCCAAGCTCAGCGGCACGGGAACGCTGAAGCTGAACAACTCGGTCGTCTGGCCGGTCAATAAGCTGCTCGATGCAGGGACAGAACCGAAGCTATTCGTGCAATCCTCGGTCATTGACCCGGGTACATCAGTAGTTGCTTCAATGGGACAGTGGAAAAATAATCTGGGCAACCAGCCCGTCGTTGGTTCTATTGCGCCATTCTCGGCTGTGGTAGAGCGCGCGGCCTTCGACTGGTCACACCCGGAGAATACCGGCACGAAGCTGGTCATCAAAAATACCGAAGGGGCCGCACCAATTAGCGGAAGTGTTCAGCTTATTCTGCCGGCAGCCTATGAGAGCAAGCTTAATAAACCAATCCGATTCAGTAGCATTGCGCAAGGCGAAAGCCTGGAGATCGGCCTGCCCTATCTGGCAGCCGATCTGGTCAAATTCAAGGTGACATTGAATGACGGCAGTTCTTATACTGTAACCTCCAGAGTCGGAGCTTCCTATGCAGCCAAGAAGGGGAAAGCATCCGGTCAGCCGCAGCTTGTGCTGGGCAAGGAGCACTATCAGAGTGTTGGCGGGTCATGGAAGGGAGCGGAGGACTTAAGCGCCACTGCCAGCTTGCAGTGGGATGACGAGCAGCTCTACATCGAGGTGCTGGTGAAGGATGATTCGCATGAGCAAACCTGGCAGGGTGCGGACATTTGGCAGGGGGACAGCTTGCAGGTCGGACTCGATCTGGGGCGCACCCAGGGTGCTGCCAGTACGGATGTCAATGAGCTTGGCTTCGCATTAGGCCATGATGGAAGCATCCAAAAGCATAGATGGCGGGCGCCGCAAGGGGCATCATCACAAATTCCCCAGACACAGGCTGTAATCACCCGGGATGAGGAAAAGAAGACGACCTCGTATTCGATTACGATTCCGTTTGCCGAAATGCTCGGAGCCGGGAAAACGTTCGATCCGAAAGCACCAATCGGGGTTGCGCTGTTAATTAACGAAAACGATGGCAAAGGGCGTTCAGGGTTTATTGAATATCATCAAGGCGTCGGAACGAGCAAGGATCAGACGACATTTGGCGAGTTGATTTTGCTGGACGATACCTATGCAGAACTGTTGACGAAGGCGGCCAAGGATGCTGTCAGCCGTGCGGAGTCGGTCAAATCCGAATTGGCCATTGATACGGCTGGCTGGCATGTTGCGCTGCTGCCTGAGGGCAGCGAGCGGACCGGGCTGCAGGCCAGACTGGCGGCACTGACCAAGGGATCGCCACCCGTCTATTATCCGGGACCTTCTTCATCACCATCGAAGGAGCCGGTCATTGAGCAGGGAGAGAACAAGCAGACCACACTGCGGGTAAAAGCCGACTATATCCCGGCTGATCATCGGGTTCAGGCCAAGTTATCGGCGTCTGTGCTGGAAGATGCCTTCGCAAAGGCGGGTGCATCGCAGGCTTCCGGGAGCCGGACGGTCATCGTCCCATTGGATGAAGTGAAGGATGCACGGGGCTATGCGCTTGAAATTCCGGCGGCTTATTTTAACAGCACACAGGCTCAACGTACATTAATACTGAATACGGTTATCGGAGAAGCAGCGGTTCCGAACAGCCTGTTTACCGAAGAACAGCTGAAGCAGGCGGGCGATAAAGTCGTGATTTTGCTTGAAAAAGCGGACTCGGCACATGCATCATCCGGGGAGAGCAAGACTTCAGGAAGTACATCCCGCAGTTATCCGGCAGTAAAGCTGACCATACAAGGCAATAACGGTACACTGGCATGGGCATCCGCACAATCTATACAACTGGCGATCCCCTATCAGCCGGCTGAAACAGAAAAGGCAGCGAGCGCATTGCTTGTAATCGGCAGGGAATCAGAAGGGAAATACATCCCCGTCGTGAGCAGCAGATACAACACGGATCAACAAGCAGTAAGTGGCCGTATTCATCAAGAAGGCATATTTAGCGTGAGGTTTACGGACAATGATCTATCCGGTCCGGAGTGGGGGATATCTGCATTCAAGGCGTTGTCGGCAAGAGGAATCATAGAAGCTGGCAGCGTGAAGCAAGAGCAACTTGCCCGTCCAATAACCCGTGCGGAGTTCATCTCACAGCTGGTACGGACGCTGGAACTGAAGACGGCATCTCAAGACAACTTCCGGGATGTGGCTGCGGGAGCAGCTTATGCGCAGGAAGTGGGTATCGCAAGGCAATTAGGCATTGTAGAGGGAACAGGGGATGACCTTTTTAACCCCGACGCCTCGATTAGCCGTCAGGATGCAGCGGTCATGATCATACGTGCTGTTGAACACCAGCCTACACTCAAGTTGGCCGTGAAAAGCGGGGATGTCATCCGTACTTTCACAGATGCAGCACAAATAGCTTCGTATGCAAAGGAGCATCTGACAAAGCTTGTTCAGGCAGGCATTATGCAGGGAAGCGGCAACCGTCTGCTGCCACAAGGGCAATTGACCCGTCTGGAAGCAGCGGCATTGCTTTACCGAATTTATGGGCAGTATCAGGGATCGATTTAATCGGCACCGTTTTAAAACGGGATGGAAGACTCCGCAGCAGAACCGACTAGACTGCCGGGGTCTTCCATCCCGTTATTTTTGTACATAATCGATAATACTTTCCACCGTCTGGTCCGGGGTTAGATGAGATGTATCCAGCCATAGGCCGATCCGCGGCGTGGTCTCCATGAACATTGAATGCAGTTCTTCAACGGTAAAGCCGATATAGCCGGTTTTGTTTCGCTCTTGCTCGCGCTTTTTTACTGCCTCCACATCCGGGCACAGAACAACGACGGATACCGGATAGGACTCCAGCATGTTCAGGAATTCAGGCAGTTTTTCCCCCAGGTAGTTGTCCTGTACGATAACAGTAAATCCGGCGTCATAGTAGCCTTTGGCAGCTTGTGCGGTCAGATGGTATCGCAGATCAAGCTGGTGAAGCGCAGCTTCATCCGGCTGGCTGCTCATTTCCACCCGGCCGCTTATGATCATTTTGCGAAAGGCATCTCCCCGCAGATGAACCCCTTGTGTGAACCGTGCTGCCAGCAGTTCCGCGACGGTTGATTTCCCGGCAGCCATAATGCCGGTTATGACGATGATTTGCGGCTTCATTCTTTGCCATGCCTCCTTCATTCATTTTCTGTTCCCTTTTAAATATACCCGCTCTAACTCAGCCCTTCCACAGCTAATCTGCAAGATAGCCACGCTCCAATATCATTTTAAGCTCAAGCAATCGATAGGCTGCCTCCGATACATCTTCCTGGCCGGGATCATTTTGCGGTAGTGATTCCGCCTTTTGAACAAAGGTCACAGCCAGCTCCCAATCATTCATGGAGACAGCTATGTCTGCCCGAAGAACACAGGCTTGGAAACAAAGTGCGGATGATTCCTCTCCTGCCTTGGCAAATCCCAAATCCAATACGCGGGCAGCTTCTGCCGGCTCATCCTTGGCATAGGCCAGCTTGTATGCTATATCATATGCATGTCGGAATCGTGTAACCGTCTCATGGAGATCAATAGAAATGAGTTTGGGCCGGTCATGCTTTTGGCCGATTAATAACCGGTTGCCAGCCGGATCAACCAAGTTAAATCTCCGGTCTTCGGCAAGATCATTCACTCTGGTTATCTTCGGGAATCCTTTGGAGGGAATTTTCCCGTACGTTTTCTTCAATTGATTACAAAATTCACGATAAACAGCATCCACATCCGGTACATGCACATAGCACATGCTGTAGGAATTCGCGGGTTCCAAAGCTTTCAACACAAAAAAGTGCAGTTCGATGATGGGGTGGCGGACGCATGCATACAAATTGGGCTTGGCCTGCCTGTATGTCAGCTCAAACCCCAATGCTTGATAGAAATCTAACTGCTCGTCTATGGATTTGCATGGAAATATGGGGATAATGGAGCAGGTTTGGTTTGTGTTCACGTACAGGATCTCCCTCCGCAGAACATTTTCTCAAGCTTCAACCCTATCGTACAACATTCATGCAAATGATAAGGTTAGTACTTCTATATAATGGACTAATAAATGATGGGCTAATAGAAAAGGCAGCCACAGCATAAATGCTGGAGGCTGCCTTCCCAGTGAACGTTTATTTTATCCGATTACCTTAATCCCATCAGCTTGAGCGCCGAAGCAATGAATACCTTGACCCCAATTCGCAGGGCTTCTTCATCAATGGTGAAGCGCGGGTGATGGTGCGGGTAGACAATGCCCTGCTCCCGGTTGCCTGCCCCGATATTGAAATAAGTCCCCGGAATTCGGTGAATGTAAGCCGACATATCATCTGCCGCCATGCTCGGCTTGATTGTATACAGGGCATTCGAACCTAATACGTCAATCACCGAACCGGCAACGATCTGTGTAACTTTCTTGTGATTAATCAGCGGGCGGTATCCATACGTATACGACATTTCATAGGAAGCGCCATGTGCTTCCGTAATGCCTCGAATGATTTGCTCCATACGGCGAGGAACTTCTTCTCGCAGTCCGGGCTCCATGCAGCGTACCGTTCCGCCCAGTTCCACGCTGCCGGGAATGATATTATGGGTATGCCCGCCAAGGAATTTCGTCACTGAGACGACCAGCGGCTCAACCGGACTGAAATGCCGGGAAGTCAAATGCTGAAGGTTCGTCACAACCTGCGCACCGATAGCAATCGCATCTACAGTCAGATGGGGCTCGGCAGCATGGCCGCCTTTCCCTGTAACCGTCACGGTAAAAATGTCCGGCGATGCAAGCATTGGACCGGCTACGACACCGACCTTGCCTGTCTCGACCGGTGACTGCAAATGTGCCCCGATGACATAATCGGCGCCGTCAAGCACACCGGCTGCGATCATTTCCTCAGCACCGCCCGGAGGCAGCTCCTCAGCATGCTGGAAGATGAAGCGGATTTCCCCTTCAAGGGACGTCGGATCAAGCTGTTCAGTAAGCAGCTTCGCTACTCCAAGAGCAATTGCGGTATGTCCGTCATGACCGCATGCATGCATGACCCCTGACGATTGGGAGACGAACGGCAGATCATTCTCCTCCTGAATCGGCAGCGCGTCAATGTCTGCACGGATAGCGAGCACCGGCCCCGGCTGGGCTCCGGCGAAGCGGGCCATGACACTGGTAGCTGTCGGACGAGATACGGTCATGTGGCCGAAGGAACGAAGTGTTTCTTCTATATATAGGGCTGTATTTGACTCCTGAAAGCTGAGTTCAGGATGCTGGTGCAGATAGCGCCTCCAAGCTACAACCTGGTTATGCTGCAAGTCGGCAAGCTCAAGCCAAGCTTTAAGCTCCATGTGAAACCCTCCTTTCAGCTGTAAGCTGCAATGTTGCGGTCGATTTGAGCCAGATGGCCCTCTACATGACCACAGATGAAACGGTCCACAATGTGAGTCACACTGATCCGTTCCTCGTCCTTCATGCCATAGCGCAGCCATTGCTCCTCGTCCAGCTTCTTTAACAATGAAGCGTTGTAGGTGGTCAGAGCATCATAAGCGGCCAGCAGGTCTTCCATAGGATTTTCGTTGAAGTGCTGCCTGGCGGTCCAATTCTCATGGGCAAATGTAACAATCGGCGTCACGGGCTCGGAAATAATTTTACGAATGCGATACGAATTGACGATATTGGAGTCAAGCAGATGCCCGACAATTTCATTAATACTCCATTTGCCGGGTCCCGGCTGCCATACGAGCAGCTCGCGGGATAATCCCTGCACTTTGGCACGGATCTTGCCCGCTGTATTTACATAGTTTTCGATGGATGCTTGTCTGGCTGTACTCATGATTCATAACCTCCTGAGACGTAATTGATAGCGGAAAAGGCATCCTGCCGCTTGAGACGAACAGCGATGCCTTTTCCAATGGTTTGCAGACAGAACAGCTTATTTTTTCAATGCTTCGGTCAGGTAGGAATTATCATAGACCTTGCTGATATCCACTTTGGCTTTGACGGTTCCTGTCGTTTCCAGAATGTTGGCGGTCGTCTGCATGGCACCCTCAACTTCAGGCGTTACCGGATCATTGATGTAGTGCGTGTTCGCAAGAAGTGTGCGAACGAGCTTCACATCCATCTTTTTCTCGGTAGCCAGAATATCCGCCGCTTCGTCCAAATGGCTGGCTACCCATTCCACGGTTTGCTGATAGACCTTCAGATACAATGCAGTCAAGTCCGGATGATCCTTCAAAAATTGGTCGCGTCCGATCATCACCGCGGGTGCAATGAATCCCATCGTCTTCACGCTCTCTACGATTCGGGCACGCCCGGCTTCGGTCTCAAGCGTAACGAACGGGTCCCAGATCGCCCATGCATCGACATTTCCGGCCTGGAAAGCAGGATTGGCTTCATCCGGCTGCAACTGCACCAGATTGACATCGTTCTCGGACAGGCCGTTCTTCTCAAGGGCTTTAATCAGGAAAATATGTCCGGAGGAACCTTTCGCAACCGCTATTGTCTTGCCTTTCAAATCCGAGATAGACTTGATCGGGCTGTCCGGCTTCACAATTACACTGTTTTGGTTGCCTTCAACGCCGGTGACGGAAATGACAGTGAAGGGGCTGTTGGCTGCTTTTCCCGTTACGACGGTGCCATCCCCGATAAAGGAGAAGTCCACCCTGTTGGAGACGACCCCTTCCAGCAAGGGTACGGAGCTTTGGAATTCATTCCATTTGACCTCGGCATTGGCCTTGCTGAAGGCTTCTTCGAAGAAGCCTTTGTTCTTGGCTATGGTAAGCAGGTTAAGTCCGCCATTAATTGCGATATTTACAGTGACTTTCTCGTTTTCCTGGGCCTTGCCGGAGCATGCTGATAATCCCATAAGCCCGATAAGTGCGGCAAGAACGACAAGTCCTGTGCGAACGGTTGACGTGCGTTTATTCGTGGTGCTGCGCATCCTTCATTTCCCCTTTGTGTGGATCAAGTTGTGGTCAAGCAATGGTGAGACGTGTGAATTGAATTATCTGTATTGTATTATTTCCGACTAATCTAGTAAAATAACTATGATATATAGTACCATAACTAAAAGTTATGTATCAGAGGTGTTCGTATGAACTTCGAGCAATTTGAATATATTGCCGCTATTGCCAGGACCGGTTCCATCACCATTGCTGCAGAACAGCTCCATGTAAGCCAGGCCGGCATAAGCAAATCCTTGTCCAAGCTGGAGCAGGAGCTGGGCATGACCTTGTTCAAACGTTCGCGCCTGGGCACCGTTCCTACCGACAGGGGGAAGATCATCATCGAGAAGGTTTTCGAAATTTTGGCGCGCATGGAGGAAATCCGCGAGCTGTCGATGGTCCAGAGCTCTCTGACTGAGGGCGAGGTGCGTTTCTCTGTGGGTCCAAACTTTATGGCTGTTCTGTCCAAAGCGATTATTGCCTTCAAGCGGGACTATCCGAATGTGAAGCTCGAGATTACATCGAAAAGCTCAGAGGAGGTCATTCAGGATCTGAAGGAGGATCGCACGGATCTTGGCCTGATCTATCTGGATAACCACAGGCCGGAGGATATCAAGGATCTCCAGATGAAGACGCTGCATGTATCGCGGATGGTGGTATGTGCAGGCAGGCGTTCGAGCCTGGCGATGCACAAAAGCGTAACCCCGCAGGAGCTGCTGTCCCAGCCGTTCGTCAATATTGACGGAGTGTTCTCCAACTGGTTCCTGAACGACTTTATGGACAAGCACGGACAGGTGAATACGCTGTTTAAGTCCAACAACATTGAGCTGCTGATGCGTACGATTGCTGAGGGGGCGGCTGTGGGGCTGTTTATCGAATATGCAGTCATGAATAATCCATTCGTTGTGAGCGGGGATATTGTGACTATCCCGCTTGTCGGGCATGAGCCGTCGACGATTTCACTGGGCTGGGCGAGGCTCGCGATCAAGCATTTTTCGATTGCGCAAAAAGAATTTTTGAACTACCTGATTCGGGAGTACAACAGCTTTGAATAACGGCTAAAGAGCAAATATTGCCTTTAGGGGGTATATTGACAATTATTTTCGCTGTCTGCTAAGATCGTTCCTAAACTCAATGGTGCACGACTTTACATCATGGCAGGAGGACCCGTTAATGGCGACAACAGCGCTCGAAATCAGTCACTTGAATAAAAGCTTTCGTACTGCAACTACCGTTACGCATGTGCTTGAAGATATCCGTTTATCCTTGAAGCAACAAGAGTTTGTCTCGATTATCGGACCAAGCGGCTGCGGGAAAAGCACGCTGCTCAAAATCGTCGCCGGCCTCGATGCCGATTATGAAGGCGTGGTCCTGCTTAATGGCACAGATGTGACAGGACCAAGCAAGGAAAAAGGGTTTATTTTTCAGGAGCACCGGCTGTTTCCATGGGCCACCGTCGAGAAAAATATTGCCGCCGACTTGTCGCTAAAGGACCCGAAAGTACGCAGCAGAGTGGATGAAATGATCGAGCTGGTGCGCTTGCAGGGATTTGAAAAAGCCTATCCGAAGCAGATTTCCGGCGGGATGTCCCAACGCGTTGCGATTGCCCGGGCGCTGCTGCGCAACCCGCAGGTATTGCTGCTCGATGAGCCGTTTGGGGCGCTTGATGCCTTTACACGCAATCATATGCAGGAGTCGCTGCTGGAGATATGGCGCCAAAATCAGACCTCGATGCTGCTTGTGACGCATGATATCGATGAGGCGATATTTTTATCCAACCGCATCGTAGTGATGGATGCCAAGCCGGGACGGATCAAGGCGATTATATCTGTAGATCTGAACTATCCCCGCAATCGTGTGGGTGGAGCATTCCAGCAGCTTCGAACCCAGGTTCTGTCTGCATTGAACCATAAGGAAGCGGATGTCGTTGGCTATGACATATAACTTTTACTGCCACAGAGAAAGGTTGACCTGACATATGCCTGCAAAAGAACGAACAAAACGATTGCTGCTAGGCCTGATAATCCCCATACTTGTCCTTGCCGTTTGGCAAGTTGCTGTAATGGCGCATCTGTTATCGGAGAATTTATTTCCGCCTCCGACGTCTATCCTGCAGGATTTCTATGAGATGCTGGTGTCCGGCGAACTGACTCATCATTTGGGGATCAGCGTCATGCGTGCCATGATCGGATTTATAGTAGGAGGCGGGCTGGGACTCTTCTTTGGACTCATGTCTGGCTTGTACAAACGTGCTGAGGAATTAGTCGATCCCACCGTTCAAATGATGCGGACGGTGCCCTTGCTGGCTGTAACGCCGCTATTTATTTTATGGTTTGGCTTCGGGGAATTGTCCAAAATTCTGCTTATTGCGATGGGTGCCTTTTTCCCGTTGTATGTCAATGCCTTCCTTGGGGTGCGCAATGTGGATTCCAAGCTGTTCGACGTCGCAAGGGTGCTGGAATTCAGCCGTTTGCACCAATTGACCAAGGTTGTACTCCCGGCTGCAATGCCCAATATATTACTGGGTGTCCGCTTATCTCTCAGCACAGCCTGGCTGTGTCTGGTTGTAGCTGAACTGATGGGTGCAGACCAGGGAATCGGTTTTTTGATTCAGGATGCCCGCTCCTACATGCGCACGGGGGTTGTGTTCGTCGGGATTATCATTTTTGCACTTGTCGGCAAGCTGACCGATTCGCTTGTACGGATTCTGGAGGCGCGCCTGCTGCAATGGCGGGATAGTTATCGCGGATGATTTAATGAGTGGTTCCGTAAATTCCTTTTATGTAATAAAATAGAATGTAGATGGGGGCGGCCTTGCCGCCTTTTTTTGCAGGACTATGATGTACAGGGGATGGCCAGCTATTGGGCTATGCTTGTGTTTTTGTGCGACTTTAGGAAAAGTAATTATCTTTAGCGGTATCTGCCGCTTCAGAGACAACAGCCTACTTGTATGCGCAAGGCACTTGAGGGAGTGAAGGAATGTATTCTGAAAAAGGATTGAAAAAATTCGCAATTATCTGCATTATCATGAGTGTCATTGTATTTGGATTTGCCTGTTATGGTCTGGTGCTGCTGTCGGATCATCGTCATTTGCTCGCGACGGATTTTGATTTGCTCTTCTTTTTTGGCGCTTTTTCCGTCATTGCATTATGCGTGCAGTCAGTTGCCATTACGTTATTGTCTTTTACCACGAGAAAGTCATTAGGAGATGAAGCAGAAAAGCTGCGCACACGGATCATAGAGCTGGAGAAGAAAATAAAATCATGAGTATTTGCAGTCTGAAGCCTGTATGATCCGATGCCCGAGCCCGATAAAAAGTGGTAACATTCCGGTTTACAAATGAATAGTGTAATGCTATAATCACCCATATATTTCAAGAAAAACGCAGAAAAAGGGTAAGTAGGCATGCGAGAGGGGATTGCAGAGAGCCGGTGGTTGCTGTGAACCGGTGTCCGGCGCATGATCGAATGGACTTTGGAGTTGCTTCTCCGAACCGCTGTTATGCGCAGTAGAAGAATGCCGGGCATCCCGCCGTTATCAAGGGGACGGTCTCGAGATGAGTCTATCATTTCCGCACCGTGAAGAGAAGACCGGAACGGCACAGCTATGTGTCCGGACGGTCAATTTAAGGTGGTACCACGACAACTTCGTCCTTATTGGACGGGGTTTTTTTGATTTTATAAAGGGGGTGATGGCCATGGAAGATGGCTGGTGGTGGCGGTTCATGTATCAAAAAGTCAGTACGATTCAACCTGACGATTCCCAGTTAGTGAGGATAGTCAGCATAACAAGGAGGATATTATCCCATGACAGAAAGAGTATTGACCGGAGACCGGGTTACCGGCAAGCTTCACCTTGGCCATTACGCCGGCAGTTTGCAAAATCGTGTGGCTCTGCAGGAGCAATACGAGACATTTGTTCTTCTTGCTGATGTTCAGGCCTTAACCACTCATTTTGAGCAGCCAGGGCTGATTCGCAGCCATTTGCGCGAAATTGCGCTTGATTATTTGGCTGCCGGTATTGACCCCGGGCGTTCCACAATTTTTGTTCAGTCCATGATTCCGGAAATTGCGGAATTGACGGTATTTTATTCCATGTTCGTCACGGTTAATGTGCTGCGGCATAATCCGACGGTAAAGGCCGAATCCAAAACTGGCGGCCTCGACGATATGTATTACGGTTTTCTGGGGTATCCGGTCAGTCAGGCAGCGGACATCACCTTCTGCAAAGCAACGATTGTTCCAGTGGGAGAAGACCAGCTTCCGCATCTGGAGCTGGCCCGCAAGATTGTCCGGCGGTTCAACGAGCTGTATCGGCCTGTGCTCGTGGAGCCTGCTGCCCTTATCAGTGAGACGTCCAGGCTGGCAGGAATCGACGGGCACATTAAAATGAGCAAGAGCCGCGGCAATTCCATCGCGCTCGACTCCTCACCGGAAGAGGTTGCAGTCCAAATAAAGAAAGCAGTGACCGACCCTGAACGCATCCGAAAATCTGATCCGGGCCATCCTGATATCTGCCCGATCTATGCGTATCACAGAGCTTTTCGCAAAGATGGGTCGCTTGAAATCCGTGAAGCCTGCGAGCAGGGACGCATCGGCTGTTCGGCCTGTAAGGGGCTGATTATATCTGCCTTGGAGCAGTTGCTTGAGCCCATGCGCCAGCGCCGCACTTACTATGCTGCCAGACCAGCCCTGGTTGATGATATTTTGATGTCGGGGACGCGGCGGGCGCGGGAAGTTGCGCAGAGCACGATGCAGGAGATAAGGGAAGCAATGAGTCTGGATTACTTTTAATTAAGAAGTTTACGATTATAATTCAAGCCGGAGTCTCACAGAGCAGCTGCGAGGGACTCCGGCCATTCTGCACCTCTACCAGTGCTTTTCCACCGCTTCCGCGCTTGGAGAAAAGCCGTTTCTGGCATAAAAATCAACACTTTCTATGCTGGGCCACAAAATTAGAAATTCGGCCTCATGTTCTTTTGACCACGTCTCCATCGCCGCATGAATTTTGCTTCCAAGCCCTTGGCTCCTGAAATCAGGCCGCGTATAGACGTTGGTCACGTATCCGAAGTAAGGGTCTTTGGATTTCCCGGGACGCGGCACTTTATGAATCCGTTGCAGATACATATGTGAGACGATGCGCTTCTCAACTTCTGCCACCCAAATATACCAATCCCCGCCTTCAAGAGCCTGAGTCAAAAACGCACTGCAAGTCTGATAGAACTCCTCAAAAGGTTCGGGGCTTTCATCATAGTCTTCCACTGAGAAATCCCAGCGCATTTGTACCAGTTCATCGATATCTTCTAAAACAGCCAAACGTATAATTGGCATGGGCTCACCTCACTGCATGTATATTCTAATTTTTAAAACTCTTACCTTATTCGCGCAGCCGATTTAGAATCCCTTTATTCAAATACTTGTCTTCGAGCATGCAAAAAGCACCCCTGCCTCTGTCGCGGCCCGAATACTGTTCCTGTCTTATACAGGATGCAGTTCCGCTGCCTTTTATACCAGACATAGGGGTGCTTGAATCTATATGAAAGGGTTATGAAGTCAGATTATTCGTTGTCCATCCATTGAAAGTGGAAGGCTCCTTCTTTGTCCAACCGTTGGAACGTATGCGCTCCGAAATAGTCGCGCTGTGCTTGCAGCAGGTTCGCAGGCAGACGCTCGGAACGGTAGCTGTCATAATACGCCAGGGCCGAAGCGAATGCAGGGACTGGAATGCCTCTTGTGATCGCCACGGAGATCACTTTTCTCCATGCATCCTGGTAGTTGTCGACCACATTGCTGAAGTACTCATCCAGCAGCAAGTTATTTAAGCTTGGATTGCGGTCGTAGGCGTCCTTAATATTTTGCAGGAATCTTGCCCGGATAATACATCCCCCACGGAAAATCATCGCGATGCTGCCGTAGTTCAGATTCCAGTTATACGCTTCAGAGGCTGCTTTCATTTGAGCAAAGCCCTGTGCGTAGGAAGCAATTTTGCTCGCATACAGTGCCTTGCGTACAGCTTCGATAAATTCTTTGCGGTCGCCATCGTAGCCGGATACTTCAGGTCCGCTCAGGATTTTGCTGGCAGCAATACGCTCTTCCTTCATCGCAGAGATGAACCGTGCAAATACGGATTCGGTAATAATCGATACCGGAACACCCAGGTCAAGGGCGTTTTGGCTGGTCCATTTACCAGTTCCCTTTTGTCCGGCTGCGTCCAGAATGACATCGACCATCGGCTTGCCTGTATCCGGGTCAGTCTTGGTGAAGATATCAGCTGTGATTTCGATCAGATAGCTGTCCAGCTCCCCGTTATTCCACTCGGTGAAAATCTCATGCAGCTCGCTTGTGCTCACGCCAAGCACGTCCTTGAGCAGGTGATACGCTTCGCCAATAAGCTGCATGTCGCCGTACTCAATACCGTTATGCACCATTTTGACATAGTGGCCTGCGCCGTCTTCACCAATATAGGTGGAGCAAGGATCGCCGTTGACTTTGGCAGAGATGGCCGTCAGGATTGGCTCGACAAGTTCATACGCGTCTTTTTGCCCGCCCGGCATAATCGCAGGCCCTTTCAGTGCGCCCTCTTCGCCGCCGGATACACCAGCGCCGATAAAGCGGAAGCCTTGTGCGGACAGCTCTTTGTTGCGTCTTTGAGTATCCGGGAAGAAGGCATTGCCGCCGTCAATCAGAATATCTCCTTGGCTCAGGTAAGGTACGAGCTGATTGATTGTATCATCCGTTGCTTGCCCGGCCTTTACCATAATCAAGATTTTGCGTGGTGTTTCCAGTGCCTGTACAAACTCTTCAATGCTGTACGTACCGACAAGATTTTTGCCTGGGGCTTCTTCCAGCAGCTCATTCGTTTTTTCAGGTGAACGGTTAAACAGAGCTACAGAGAAGCCTTTGCTTTCTATATTCAAGGCCAGGTTTTTGCCCATGACGGCCAGACCAACGACACCGATTTGTTGTTTACTCACAGGATTCCCCTCCTATATCTGAATTTTGCTTAGTTTTGTACAGCTTTTTTCCAGTCGGCTGCAAATTTCTCGATCCCTTGATCCGTCAGCGGATGCTTGGAAATTTGCTCGATAACCGCAAATGGAATGGTTGCAATATGAGCGCCAGCCATCGCGACACGGGTGACGTGATCCGGATGACGGACAGATGCTGCAATGATCTGGGTATCCAGGTTATGCGTACGGAACAGCTCAGCGACCTTGGAGACCAATAGTACGCCATCCTCGGAGATGTCGTCCAGACGGCCAAGGAACGGGGAGACGTAAGTCGCGCCTGCACGGGCTGCGAGCAGTGCCTGGTTCACGCTGAAGATCAGCGTGACATTCGTCTTTACACCTTTGGCAGTCAAATATCGGCAAGCCTCCAGACCAGCAAGAGTCATCGGGAGCTTGATCGTGATGTTCTTGTCATTGTTGTTGATCTTGATCAGCTCGTTGGCTTGTGCAATCATTTCTTCCGCTGTGACAGCATCTGGTGTTACTTCCGCAGATACGGACTCAACATCCGGCACTTCGCGCAAAATTTCTTCAATGCGGTCTTCGAATTTCACGCCTTCTTTGGCTACGAGGGACGGGTTGGTCGTTACACCGGACAGGACGCCGATTTTGTACGCTTTTTTGATATCATCCAGATTGGCAGTATCGATGAAAAATTTCATATTGAACAACCTCCATTTAGTTGAATATATAAGAATTTTCAGGCTTGGCAACTTGATAAATGACCTTATATTTCATTGCGCATACAAGCAAGACTTTGTGATGACTTACATGTGCGGTTTTCGGAACGCAGCTGAACCGGGACATCTGGATTTCAGCTGCGCACGGACCGTGTATTAACGCTTGGCGGCTATTGTAACAAATCTTACAGCAGTTCCTTGGCGGTACGAACGACATTGTCCGTCGAGAATCCGAAGTATTCCAGAACGGCTGGACCTGGACCCGACGCGCCAAAGGTGTCAATGGACAAAACTTTGCCCGCTGGACCTGTATAGCGCTCCCAGCCCAGTGAGATACCTGCTTCAATTGCAATCCGCTTGGAGACGGAGGAAGGAAGCACTTGCTCCTTGTACGCATCCGGCTGGCGGTCGAACAATTCCCGGCTAGGCATTGCCACCACACGTACAGATACGTTTTCTTGCTCCAGCTCTGCTTTGGCGCTCACTGCAAGTGAAACCTCGGACCCTGTTGCGATCAGGATCACATCCGGCTTGCCATTTGTTTCTGCCAGTACATAAGCGCCTTTGGCTACGTCTGCTACGTTTCCTTTGGTCGTTTCATAGATCGGCAGGTTCTGTCTGCTCAAGACGAGTGCAACCGGACCTTCATTTTGCTGCAAGGCGTATGCCCATGCGCTGGCTGTTTCGTTCGCGTCCGTTGGGCGGATGACGGTCAGTCCCGGAATCGTCCGCAGTGCAGCCAAATGCTCGACAGGCTCATGGGTTGGACCATCCTCGCCGACAGCGATGGAATCATGGGTAAACACATACGTTACAGGCAGCTTTTGCAGTGCAGCCAGACGAATCGAAGGACGAAGGTAATCGCTGAATACGAAGAAGGTGCTGACGAACGGCTTTACGCCTCCGTGCAGAGCCAATCCGTTGCCCGCTGCGCCCATCGCATGCTCACGTACCCCGAAGTAAATATTGCGTCCGGCATAAGAGTCAACGGCAAATTTTTGTTCGCCGCGGATATCGGTCATCGTGGAATGCGACAAGTCCGCGCTTCCGCCGAAAATGGACGGTACAGTTTTTACAAAGTGATTGATGGCTTCGCCACTGGCAACACGAGTCGATACGGTTTTGGACGTATCAAAGGTCAGAATGTCCTTGGCATCAATCAATACGGTACCGTCAATCGCCTGCTTCAGCTCTTGGCCAAGCTCAGGGTATTGCGTGCTATAGGAAGCCAGCAATTGGTTCCAGGCTTCCTCCTTGGCAGCACCCTGCTGTTTAAGCTGCTCGTAATGCGCTTTGACTTCCGCAGGTACGGTGAACTCCTCTTCGTAATCCCAGCCGTATACTTTTTTCGTAGCAACCGCCTCTTCTTTACCCAACGGATTTCCGTGTACTTTATTGGTTCCCGCAACCTTGCTGCCGTATCCAATAATCGTACGAACTTCAATCAAAGTAGGTTGGGCATCGTGCTGCTTGGCAGCTTCGATGGCTTTGGAGATTGCGTCGATGTCGTTGCCGTCCTCAACCCGCAGGTATTGCCAGTTGGCAGACTCCGCCCGTTTTTGAATCTGTTCGCCGAAGGAGAGGTTCAGCTCGCCATCGAGGGAGATATCGTTGGAATCGTACAGGACGACCAGCTTGCCCAGCTTCATGTGACCAGCCATGGACATCGCTTCATAGGAGATGCCCTCCATCAGGCAGCCGTCTCCAACAAGTGCATACGTGTAATGGTCAACGACAGGGAAGCCGTCCTGATTAAATTTCGACGAGAGATGCGCTTCAGCCATTGCCATGCCGACAGCATTCGCAATGCCCTGACCCAGCGGTCCTGTTGTAGCATCAACGCCATCCGTGTGGCCGAACTCCGGGTGCCCAGGCGTCTTGCTGTTGAGCTTGCGGAACTGCTTGAGATCGTCCAGCGATACCTGATAGCCGGACAGGTGAAGCAGGCTGTACAGCAAGGCCGAGCCATGACCGGCAGAGAGTACAAAACGGTCGCGGTTGAACCACTTGGAGTGCCCCGGATTATGGTTCATCAGTTTGGACCAGAGGGTGTACGCCATCGGCGCAGCACCCATAGGCAGGCCCGGGTGGCCGGAATTCGCGCTGTTAATGGCGTCGATTGACAATGTGCGGATCGTATCGATTGCTAGTTGATCAATGGTTTTGGTTGTAGACATATTGTTCTCCTTCCGTGGCTTTCATATTAGATTCAGGCTTGGCGTCGAACCACCAGTGGAAGCCGTCTTCTGCGAGCAATGCATCCGATGCTGCAGGTCCGTAGGAGCCTGCTTCATAGGTATGGAGCGGGACCAGATTTTCTTCGAACGCTTCAAGAATCGGCTGTACCCATGCCCAGGACAGCTCCACTTCATCCCAATGCGCAAAGAAGGTAGGGTCACCGTTCAGGGCGTCATGAATCAAATTCTCGTACGCTTCGGCAATATTGTCCTGATTTTCATGGAGATTGATATGCATCGGTTTGAATTCTCCACGATGCTGAGGATCACGCGTATTTAACTGCAGGCTGATTCCCTCATTCGGGCTGATCTCAAATACGAGCAGGTTTGGTGCAGAAGCATCCACCTTGGATGTCGATTGCTTGAGCGGTTCCTTAAACTCAATAACAATCCGGGTAGATTTCTCATTCATTCTTTTGCCGGTGCGAATGTAGATCGGCACGCCGCGCCAGAAGTAATCGTCGATTTTCAGTCTCGCTGCGACGAATGTTTCATTCCGGGATTGTGGCGGGATACCCGGCTCATCCAGATAACCGGTAACCGGCTTGCCCTGAATGCTGCCCGCAATGTATTGTCCGCGGACAACATCAGCGTGGGCATCCTGCTTCGACAGTGTTTCCAGAGCTTCCATCACCAGCTTTTTCTTCTGATGCACCTTCTCGGATGCGCTGTTTTGCGGAACATGGATTGCGGTCATCATCAGCAACTGCAGCATATGGTTTTGGAACATGTCTCTCAAGGCCCCGACATGGTCGTAATACCCGGCACGTTCTTCCACACCAACCGTTTCATTTGCAGTAATCTGCACATTGGCGATGTAACGGTTGGTCCATAATGCGCGGAATACCGGATTCACCTGTTGAAGAGCCTCCAGATTTTGCACCATCGGCTTGCCGAGATAGTGGTCGATACGGTAAATTTCTTCCTCCGTAAAGGCTTTGCTCAGCTTCTCGTTCAAATCACGGGCAGTTTGCAGATCCGAGCCGAAAGGCTTCTCAATGACAAGACGCTTCCATCCTTCAGCGGAACCAAGTCCACTGTCCGTAATGTTGGCGGCGATCGTCTCGAAGAACTCTGGTCCTACCGAGAGATAAAACGTCCGGTTCGGCGGCAGGCTCAGTTCTTGTTCCCGCTGCTCGATACGCTGACGCAGAGCTTGGTAGTCTTCTTTGTTCCCGATGTTCAGGACATTGTATCCGAAGGCTTGGAGGAAACGCTGCAGTTGCACAGAGTCCTGGGCCTTGCGTCTGGAAAAGTCATGAAGGGACTTCTCTACATTGGCCCGGAAGGATTCATCGGTCAGTTCTCTTCGTCCAAGACCGATCAGGGAGAAATGTTCCGGCAGTTTTTGATCCAGAAATAAATTATATAAGGCAGGGTAAATTTTCCGTTTGGCTAAATCACCTGTCGCGCCGAATAAAACAAAAGTAGTTGGCTCCATCTTCTGAAGTCTCCTTTCGGCAGAGCGCAGAATAGCGGTATATAGGTTATGGCTAATTCTTTTTAACCAAAATACCGAAATTTCGATCCGCGAGCTCTGTTTTTCTATAAATTCACTATAATACAATTTGGCTTCATACAAGTAATTAATATATTTCACAGAAGGTATAGATGGCATCTATGACTAAAATGTGAGGCTGAACGATTTTCGCATTCGTGCAGCTAAGGAGGGCGTGATATTAACAGGAGAAGAAAGGAGTGGTGAATGTGCTGGAAATATAGAAAGGCCAGTCAATGCGCTGCTTGGAGCGATTAACTGGCCTTTGAGATACAGTTTAGTTTAGAGATCCTGTTATTGCGGATGCATGTCGACGGTCATTTCAGCTTTACGCCCCGCCCTAATTGACCCAACTGGTTGTTGCTTCCATAGACCCACAACTTTCCGTCGGAAATCCAATACACGTTATATTTGTTATTTGCGATGGAAGTGACTTTCTTATTCAACCCGTAAGGCACATAGCCGGAATTATACATCGTAAGGAGCAATTCCTTGTCTTTCGTCAGGAACATTGCGCCATTGCTGCTTGCTGCAACGGCTGTATACTGAACCTGGACGCCTACAGGACCAAAACTGTTCTCCGTTTTTCGTTTCGGGTTTTTGGTGATCTTTACAGGTTGCTTCATGACCCGCGGAGCTGCGGTTTCCAGTGGTGCGTGGTTTTCACCCCATGCCCACAGTTCCCCCTTTTTGTCCACGGCCACAATATAATCAACGCCGGTAGACCCGGTATTGGAAGAATCGAGGATCACAATATCTTTTAGCCCGGATGCCACTTTTTTTGTGGCCGGATCTTTGGTGGAGATTTCGATATTCCAGGTCCACAGCGTCCCATCCTCTTTAACTGCATACCCTGTAGATTCTCCCATACTAATTGCGGTGACGTTGCCCAGATTAATTTGCCGGTGATGATATTCATAAAATTCATCTGCGTCTCCATACCGCCCGCCAAGCTGATAAACATTGCCTTTTGTCGTCAGGATTGCCACTGTTTTCTCATTGACATCGAAATCCTTAATTTTCTCTGGAATAAAAGGAAGCCGCTCAGGAGTTGAAGTCACCTTGAGAATACCGAGCCAGTTGAGGTCTCCCCAGCCGTACAAATCCCCCGATGAAGTCAAGAATAGAGAGAAGCCCTTGCCTGCGCCCATTTTCTTGACACCCTTGAACATGCCAATTTTGGTTGGTGGCAGGACAGGATAGTCGCTCTTGCTAATTTCATGGCTTGCATTTTTTCCCCAACCGTACAGATTTCCTTCTTTGCTATACACCAGAACATGATCCTCCCCGGCGGCAACTGCAACCGGATTTGTAATGGAACTGATTTTGAACGGGTCTCGGAATGTCGGATTTAGCGTACCAACCCCGTACTTGGTGTAGTCAATTTCGACAGGCGGCTTGTAACCGGGACGATACGTTTCATAAGGGCTCGAAATCTCATATCGGTTTGTTCTGTTTGGCAAAGACCTTGCACTTTGGCTAGCACCCTGATAGACATAAATACTGATATGGTAAGTATCTGAGTATGGAGAATCTGCCACAAATACGTCTTTGCTTAACGGCTCTGACACCCATAGATAGTGTCGGTTCTCATCAACTTTGGCTGTGGTAGAAGCCAGAACCGTATTATCCCGGTCTCTGATTTCAATTTTAACTGTTTCATGTACGGATAATCCTTCTACCAGAATGGAGTTATCCGCATTTTTAATGGCAACGTAGCCGGAGTAGAATAACGCCTCCCGTTCTTTTTCCGACAGTTCCTCTGTGAACTCTTCCCCGTCTCCGCCATTGAGATCATCGCCAATAGAAGCCGGGGCCAGGATTGTGATTTGCGCTGCGATCAGCAGAAGCATAAGTGAAATCTTGAACCGTCTGTTTCTCATCTTGTAAATTCCTCTCTCTAATCTGTTTTACATAACCCATACTATTAGAATCCCATGTTTTCTGCGAAAAACAACTCCAATCTTGCATATTTCGACAAATTATAGGAAATTCCTCCTATTAAACAGTGTCTTTTTGCGGTTATCGGCACTCTGTCAACTGTACTCCCTACTGGTATACTGTAAGAGATGGACTTTGGCAAAATCTCTTGGGAGGTGAACATACAATGGGAATGAGCGGGTTGTATATCGCACTGGAGGAGCCTGTTTTACGTCAGGTGATTGAAGATGAAATCGATTTGCATGATATTGATCCGTCAGAAGGCGACAATTTGGATATCGATAAAACCTGGCAGGCTATATATTTTATATTGTGCGGGGAGATGGGTGTGGGGGAGCCGCCCCTTGGCTATGTCGTTCCTATGCTGGATGACCAGATGCTGTCCTTTGGCGAAATGGGCTCCTTCTACGTGCTTCCGGATCAAGTGGCAGAAGCGGCTGCAGCAATTGCTTCTTTAAAGGAAGAGGATGTACGCAGTCTATATCGTTTTGAAGATATGGTGGCAAGCGAAATTTATCCGATTGTTTCAGATGAGAATGAGCAAGAATTTTTTGATTATATCTACGGTCATTTTGCCAGTTTGCAGGCTTTTTATCAGAAGCTAAGCAAGGAAGGCAAGGGCTGTGTGTTCTACATCTTGTAGATAGGACGGGGAGTGACAAGCGGTGGAGCGACAAGTCAGGAATTCCGCGAAAGCACTGATCATTAAGGACGGCAAGCTGCTAGCCGTCAAACTGGATGACAACGGTGATATGTTCTACATTATGCCGGGCGGCGGCCAGCATGCAGGGGAGCTTTTGCCGGAAGCTGTCCGTCGTGAAGTAGCGGAAGAACTCGGTATTGACGTATGCCCGCAATCCTTGGCATTTGTCATTGAAGGGGCACAAGGCGAAGCCTTCCATCGCGTGGACTTCGTTTTTGTATGTGAATACATAGGTGAAATCTCAGGTGCAATCCTGCAGGGAGATACCAATCAGGCTGGTTATGTCTGGCTGGATATTAAAACACTTAACAAACAACCCCTTTACCCTTCCAAACTGAGAAGGGCAATTATGAGGCTGCATCAGGGTGAACGTACTGGCGTCTATTTGGGCAACGAGGAAATTGGTGATCCCGAATGTCTGGATTAGTGAGCTGGGGGGCGATAAAATAATGCAAAGAATCAGCAGGAAGCAAATAGTAGAGGGAACGAGGGTCCCCGGTATCATTCATAATGACCACCACTTTTATGTGAGTATTGAAGTTTATGAGGACGGGATGGTCAACTGCTGGGAACTGGTCGATTTGGCAGGCTTAAAGGAAAAGCTGAATCGGGGCCGGGTAACCCCTCAGGTTCCCGAGGGTGAAGCCTTATCCATTCATGGATTAGGGGCGTATAGACTTCAATCGGCACAGTGGGATTATGACGAGGCGGGTTACCTGGCACATATTGAGCATACTGTACAGCTTCTCAATCCGGGGATGACGAACCTATATACGATCTCAGAGGCCGAGAGGAGACGGCAAGAAGAAAGGCGAGTCGTCAATTTCGCCCAGGCGAGCGAGTTTTATGTTAAAGAAGAACTGTTCTACCAAACGGCGCAGGGTGCAGGGTTCACGATGTTCCTGAAGCATCAGGGCAAAAACTATGCGGCCAACGTTGTTGTTTACAAGGATGGACGTGTCACGTGTTATACGCCAAAGTTCGAATTGAATGTCAAAATGGATGAGGTGGAAGCCCTATTTAAGAAAGGCACCTTATTTACCTGTTTCAAGAAGCCAACGGAGATCATCTTCGAGGAGTTGGGTGTCCTTGTTTTTGATGAAGTCTTGTACAGCACAAGTCCCAAAGAAAAATATAAGGAGCTTGCCGACGCTTACCGGAAGCTCAACGGAGCGAAAACTTCCCTGGAGAAATGCCGGGAAGCATATTATACATATCTCGAAAATCCTTCCGAATTTGCAAGAGCGAGGCTGAAGGAGTTATATGAATGGGTACCGGAACATGAGCGCATGTATCTGGGCGACATGGATAACCGTGATGAAGACTACGTCCGGATTATCTATTATCCGGAGGATAAGCGCGAGGTGTAGGATTCGTAGGATGGCTGCAAATATTAATGGTCCGATTGTTGACCCACGGGATGAGAAGGTTTCGGTGGATATCTCCATTTCTATACTAACGGCTAACCACACCTATAATGAGTTTAAAGGCGCGGCGCTGTTTTGTTGACCGCTTGAGTCCTTCCTTCCAATCAGCAATCCAAACCGTTTTCCCAATCCAAATTCGGATATACACAGATTGAAAAATAACGGGTCCGGTAATTCCTCTCTCTTCGAATTCCGTCCCGTCACTTAATTCTGTTTCTGTCCGGATTAGCCATCTGTTTCCGATCCCGAATTCGATAAATTTCATGTAACCCCCTCATTGCTCTAAAATTTTTTGCCGACCGCAGCGGAACGTTCAGCATATTAAAAACAGGATAGTGCGCCGTTACAGCGGCTACCGCGGAGCCGATCAGGCAATTGCGCAGGCAAGCCCTCCCAACTTCAGAAAGAAGCAGGAGGGCTTTAATTATTAAGATTTTCTTGGCTTTACCGTCATCCAGTCGCCGCGGTACAAATCCTTTTTATCATCAAAATAGGTTTTATACGGTTTGGACTCGTCAAAATCCCCGTCGAATGCAAGGAGTCTTACGTATGGACCGGAGGAGGTCAGCTTCTGGCTCGTCCCGTCCGGCAGCGTCATTGTACCCGCATCATCCCTGAAGAAGCGTTTTACCTCATAATCGACTGCACCCGGTTTTATGACAACAGGTTTGTCTGTATGGTTTGCGACCAGAAGATAGCCGCCATAATTATAATTATAATATTCATCTTCGAAATTTTGTACGGAATGGCCTGCAGTGATGTAGACTGCACTGTAAGCCGGAAGCGTTACGGCACATTGATTACGCACAGCGTACTCCTTATGGTCAGAGCCGTCCGGTTGAGGATGGGATTTCTTAACATACAGCTCGAAGGCACTGCCGTCGAACGTATATAAGGTATGGTTGCCTGATCCTTCTGTAGCGGCAGAAGGTGAACAAGCATTGGGTGCGGCAGTGCCGCCTCCATTACCTGTAGCAGGCTGCTTTTCAAGCAGCTCATACGCCCGCTTGGCCATGATGATCGCCTGTTCAATGGTAGCATTGCGCTTTGGCTCAAAAGTTGTTGCTGTCAAACCTGAAATAATATCAGCGGAAGACAGATAGTCAATGGATGAGACAGCGTAAGAGCTGAACCTGTTTCGGTCGGTGAATGTTTTGGCCTTTCCTTCCGGCAATGCTTTCCCGGATTGCTCCAGCACTCGCATCAGCATTAAGGCCAGCTGTTCACGTGTAATGAGCGCATCCGGGGAGAATCTACGCCCGTCTGTACCTTTTACAATCCCGAGTTTGTAAGCCTTCAACACGTCCGGATTGGATGTATCCGTGAATGGGTTAGGCGAGGCAGGGACAGTTGTTTTGCCTGTTAAAGCTTCATAGAGCCTGATTGCAATTGCGCTGAATTGTTCACGGGTGACGTTAGCCGAGAATAGACGATCCTGAACAGGCAGCGTCAGACCGATTCGTGCAGATACTTGAATATCCGGCTTCGCCCAGCCGGATACTCCCCGCAGCTTGCTGACTTCGAGAGCCTCATCTGAGTTCTTCCTGATTGTGAAGACAACGGTCGTCACCTTATTTTCTCTCCCGGTCACAACTAATGTATGCGTCCCTTCATCGCTTACCGTATCTCCGCTTTTGAAAGGTTCTCCATTTAGTGTCGCGCTCCCCTGGTCGAATGTAATGACTTTATTTGTATTGTACAGGCCGCCTGAAGATACACCGCGGACCAGCGGCCCCCATAAGAGAACATTGAAATTGACAGTTGTGCTGTTGCCGGCCTCATCTGTCACGACGAGTGTATAGGCCCCGTCTTTATCAATCTTATCGCCCTCCCAGGTCTTTCTTCCATTCAGCGTAGCTGTACCTTCATTAAAGGAATAGGTAACGGTCTGCCCGTAAGTTGTACCATTGGTAACCCCCTGCACGACAGGCGGCTGCTTATCAATGATAAAATGAATGCTTGTGCTAAGACCTGACGGTTCACGTACGAATAAATGGTAGTGCCCTTCCTCACTTACCGTTGTTCCGCTGGTGAAAGGCTTGTTGTTCAAAGTGGCGGTTCCCCGGTCAAAAGTAATATGAAGATCCGTATTATAAAACCCCCTGGAAACACCGGAGACTGCCGGCCCATTGGAGCTTGTGATTGCATGCTCAAGATTCAGCCTTGTCAATTTAGGCAGTGTGGAGAGAATACTTGCATCCTTGAACATATTTCCCTGCAAAAACAATTCCCGGAGATTTTTCAGGCTGCCAAGCGGGCTGATATCTGTAATTTTATTTTTTTCCAAATTTAATGCAGTCAGTTTGCTCAAATTACCAATAAAACGAATATCGCTTATATTGTTGTTTGCCAGTGAGAGCCCCGTCAGATTGGTCAGACTCTGAATGGCTTCCACATTGCCCAGCGGATTATCTGAGAGCCCCAGTTCTGATAATCCATTCAGGCCTGCAATTGGTGTTGTATTCCGGATGCGGTTTTTGCCGAGCTCCAGCACTATCAGTTTAGTCAGTCCTGCAAGAGGTGTAATGTTGTCAATTTTATTATCATACAAATACAGGTATTCGAGCTTCGTCAAGCCGGATAGCGGTGAAATATCGGAGATCTCATTCATGCTAAGATCTGCGAGCTCCAGCTTCGTAAAGGCTGCCAGCGCAGAGATGTCCCGGATTTTATTCATGTCCAGCTCGAGCATTTTTAAATTCGGCAGGTTGGACAACCGAACGTCAGTAATTTGATTGTAGCTTGCATATAGCATCGTCAAGATGGGCTTATTTGAGAGGGCTGAGATGTCGCTGATGTTATTCGCCCGTATATTGACTTCATCCAGGGATGTCAGGTTAGCGAGCGGACTAATATCCGCGACCTGGTTATTGAACAAATCGAGAACCCTTAGTTTGGTCAGACGGGCAATTGGTGTAATATCCCGGATATTGCTATTTCTCAAGAAGAGATATTCCAGGTTGGACAATGATGAGATGGTCCGGATGTCCAGGGTACTCGTATCACTGATTGTTAAAAACCGCAACCCGGGCAGCTTGCCGAGCGGACTTAAATCTTTGACTTGCGTTTTGTTGAGACTGACCGTTTCCAGACTGACCATGCCTGCAACCGGTGACAAATCCGTTACCGGATTGCCATCCAACATGAGGTTGCGCACATTAACGGCATATTCGAGACCCGTAAGATCCTTAATATTCCGTTTCTCGAGAGGCAAAGAAGCGAGCCCTGTACCCATACGGAGCAGATCCGCCCGTTCGGCGAGCTCCCCTCTTGTAATTTGACCGTCTTTATTCTTATCAATTCCGAGGTCCAGAAGCGCCTTTTTCAGGTTTGCATCCGGGAAATGGATGACCATGCTGCTATCGTCCGCCGCGTGGGCCTTTTCTGTCAAATTCCCCAGTAACGGCAATGCTAATAACAGTGACAAAGCAAGAATCGCAAATTTCTTTTGTATGGTTCGCGATCGTTTTCTCATTGTGTTTTGTGCTCCCCTTTTCCCATTCATGGATTTGTTTAGAATTAATTTCTACCAATCGACAAAATATCCCTTTTTTGAGTTCCAAAGTTTTAACTGAATGTCTGATTACTAGGTCAATAGTATCGTTTATCAAAGAAATAAATGTTAAATTTATTGAATTATTAAATAAAATGGGATGAATGAGTCTCATTATTGAACATATAAAAAGGCCATCTGCTACGATGGCCCTTTTGCATTTATATAGTAGACTTATGCCTGGCTGGCTTCATCCCAAGCCTGCTTGAATTCCGCAATACTGTTATATCGCTTACTCCGCTCATGACTGACTGCGCGCAAGGCAACCTGATGAAGGCGATCTCCTGCCTCCCACTTCTCATAGCTGCGGTCCATTTCCCCGCCGAGCAGACCGAAAGCGATCGCTCCCATTGTGAATACATTAGTCCGTGCATCGATTGGTGCTCCAAGTGTGTATTCTTCAGGTGATTTGGATCGCGCCGCACCCCAGAATTGCTCCCCGATGTCATTAATGGCAGGGACTTGACGGTAGAAGTCAATGTCGCAGATTTTGGTCTGATGATTGTGAAAATCGTACAGGATGCTCCCGTCATAAAAATCAACCGCAACCATCCCTTTGGACTCCACATGTACATGGAACCCAAAGATGACCTCCAGCGAAGATAACCGTTGTCCGACAGATAATTGCCTGTATTTGAAAAAAGGGGAGTCCGGATGCTCATACTTTGAAGGTGGGGGAAATACCCAGTGCGGATGCAGGTTTTCCCCGTCAAACCATTCGAACAGTGCCGCGTACCCGTCACGGGTGGCGAAATGGTCAACGAGCTTAATGAGATGCGGATGCTCCAGCTTCTGATAGACCGCTACCGCTGCAGAGAGACGCTTTGCCGCGTCTTCCGGCATGCCTTTGTATTCCAGCGGCCGTGCCCCTGCATACTTAAGGAACCTCCGCGTACCGTTAATATTAAAGCCAAATGAAATATTGCCTGAATCCTGCTCATCAAATACGCAGAATACATGTCCCAGCTCGTGTATCCAATTCAAATCATGCTGCTCTTGCAGTTGAAAGGTGGCATCTCCCAAGGTGATGGTCACTCTTTCTGTATTAATATTTTGGTTTTCCATATGATCCTCCCTGATCGAGACGGGAAATCACGCAGTTTACCGGGCTGACGATGCGTTATCCCCTGATTGTTGATACACCCTTATGCGATTGGATTTTGTTTTCATAAGACAACGCCTCCTTATTTTGTAGTGAAGCAAACATAGCATTTATTCCCGTTACAGTAAAGATTCATGGTTTCATTTCCGATGACAGATACAAATACTTAAATTAAAATGAAATAAATGGAATATTTATTCTCTAATTGAGACATCTGTTTTGGAAGATAGATTCATAGAAAATGGGGTGTGTTTCGATGCTGGCTATCGTCAAAGGCCCATATTTACAGTGGCCTACACAAAGCACTATGACTATCATGTGGGAGACCTCGGAGCCTGCTACCTCCAGAGTGGAGGTATTCAGGGCCGAACGGATTCATAGCGGGCATCAGGGAAACTACAAGGAGCCACAGCAACTTCTCACATCAGCAAGCAGCGATAACGAAATGGCCGTTCACCAGCTGACAGTCAGCAATCTGGAGCCGGGGACCGCCTATTTTTACAAGGTGTATTCCAGCAGCAAGCATGGGCAGACGACGTCGGAGATGTATCCGTTCAAGACAGCAGGGGGGAAGTTGGAGTCCTTCTCCTTCACGGTAACGAGTGAGACGGGAGGGTATAGCTGGTTCGATACGACAGAAGGCGAAATCAACCGGCGGGTATTCAGGCAGATGCAGCGGTACCGGCCGGATTTTGTGTTGTTTGTCGGGGATATTGTGGATGATGGCGCCAGATATGAGGATTGGGACCGCTATTTCTTCAGACCCGGCAAGGAGCTGCTGGCGACGACACCATGCTACAGCTGCCTGGGAAATCATGAGAATAATGGTTCATGGTATTACGATTTCTTTGCTTTTCATCCGCCCAAAAATTACTATTCATTTAACTACGGCGATGCACATTTCGTATGTCTGGACAGCACAGCATTCATCCCGCCTGATACATACCCCCACTCACCCTGCAGCATCGGACCCGGAAATGCCCAGTATGATTTTCTTGTCCGTGACTTGCAGCACGCATCTTCCGCGAAGTGGAAGATCGTCTTTTTTCATTATCCGCCCTATGTCTCCGGGGGTTATCAGGTAGAGGAATTGAGAGCGCTATGTCCTGTCTTTGAAAAATATGGTGTGGACGTGGTATTCAATTCCCATACCATTGTCTATGAGCGGAGCCAGCCTCTCCACGCCGGGCGTGTGGACTATGATCAGGGCATTGTCTATATAGTAGCCGGAGGCGCCGGAGCGATGCCGGAGTGGCTGCTTCCCAAGCGGGAATGGCACACGGCCCAGTCGGTTGCTGTGCCCCATTTTATCCAGGTTGTTGTGGCGGCAGACCGGATGGAATTCAGAATGCTGGATGACGAGGGGCGCCTGTTTGATATGTATCATATACACAAAGATGCAGACGGCAAGAAGATTCACTTGTAACATCGCCTTGACATGTCCAAATTTTCCGGGAATCGGTTCAAGCGATTTCCCGGATTTACCCTGTACAAAGCGCTTGAGCTGCCTCAGCCTGCAAGGATTCAGGAAGAAGTGAAGAAGGACCCTAACCTGTGGGCCGTTCCGATCTCGCTGGAGGTGCTTCCGGATTATGATGCGGATTATGTATTCGTAACTTTGCTGAATGAGGACGGGACAGGAGAGCGTTATGATGAAATCAAGGCCAGCTCCATCTGGAAGGATCTGACCGCAGTCAAGAATAATCATGTATTCGAGATTAATATGGACACTTGGTTAGGCTATACCCCGCATGATATCGAGAAGCAGCTGAAGGAAGCGGTCGATATCCTTACAGAAGCACCTTAAGGGCTTTAAGTATAAATGACGATCCGGATTGTCAATTCTTTTCTGTTTCTAGTATATGGGATATAATGATAGAATCAGGAAAGGATTGAGACTTATGTAGTTGCCATTGGAATTGCAGAATATCGTTCAAGATCACCACCACAGCGAATTGAAATTCTGAAATTAAATATTCGTAAGGGGCGATCGATATGGTAAGCAATATTTGGACAGGCAATAAAGTCAGGCTTCGCGCCATTGTACCCGGAGACTGGGAGAAGTTCCACAACAATGACTATGATACGGAAGGCGCCAGGCTTGCCGATATGACCCACTTCCCCAGGTCCGCTGAGGGGACTCGGCTGCATACAGAAGGCAGGGCAGCTGAAGGCCCGAATGGGGACCGTTATACTTGTGCTATTGAGACACTTAATGGCGAGTTAATCGGAAGCATTGGTGTCCATACAACCGATTCGAGGAACGGTACATTTAAGTATGGAATTGGTATTTTTCGCGACCACTGGCGCAAAGGTTATGCATCCGAAGCGGTCAAGCTGATGCTGGGTTATTATTTCGATGAACTGCGTTACCAGAAAGTATGTGCCCATGTGTATGCTTTTAATGAGGGGTCCATTGCTCTGCATGAGCGGATGGGGTTCCAACTGGAGGGCAGGCTGCGAAATATGGTGTACACTAACGGCCAGTATTATGATGAGCTGGTATACGGACTTTTGATTAGTGAGTTTCAAGCCATGAAATAGAAGAAAGAGCAAGCGGGGTTGCCAATTATGGCGGCCCTGCTTTTCATTAACTATGCCCGAAGGCTACAGGAGGATAATTCCATGACCATGATTAAGGTGCTAAATGAAGGCTATGTCAGATTGGTGGATCATATGGGCTCGGATTTGACAGTCGTGAATGCGGCGCGTGTATCTTATGCCAAACAGTCGCTGGAGCTTAGCGAACAGGATATCCGTCTCATCCGCTTTTTGGCGAGAGAAGGGCATACTTCTCCATTTCGCCATGCCATGATCCAATTGGAAGTGTATGCGCCGTTGATGGTTGCCCGCCAGTGGTGGAAATATGTCATTGGCTCTGCCCATTTTGAAGGTACAGGTGACAGCCTGGAGGCATGGAATGAGTCCAGCCGCCGCTACATAACGGAAGATCCGGTTTTCTATGTTCCTTCGGCAGGAGAGTGGCGCTCAAAGCCCGAGAGTTCCAAGCAGGGCAGCGGCGAAGCGATTGCCTGGGAACTGGGGGAGAAGTATACACGGGAGCTAATGGAATACATCGGGCTGGGGATGGCCAAATACGAGGATGCCCTCGCTAATGGTGTGTGTGCGGAGCAGGCCAGATTATTCCTGCCTGCCTATGGCTTATATGTCCGCTGGTACTGGACAGCCTCGCTCCAATCCGTAGCGCATTTCTTGAACCAGAGGCTGGAGCATGACGCACAGAAGGAAATTCAGGATTACGCCAAGGCCGTGCTGGAGTTGATTAAATCCATTTATCCGGTGTCGCTGGAGCAGTTGACAGCTCAGAATATCGGGGATTAATGTGTCTATTTCAATCGTATGTTTGCTTGTTGTATGAATTACACTTGAGCTATCAGAATGAATTTAATTGACTCGCACATTTGTCCTGTTTACTTTACAGTTATTGTAATCGACGTTTTAAGCAAGACTTTGCTTCCAACAATGTCATTTTGAGTCCTACTGTAGTTGGCTACAGCTGTAATCGTATAAGTTCCTTTTGAAAGCATGGATGGTCTTGCAGTCTCATTGAGATATTTTATAATTTCTGCATTCATACCATTCTTATTGGCGTTATACATTGCAAAATAGCTCGATGAAAGACTGCTGCTGGATTCATCTCCTGGATTTAATGTAACTGGCATAGCATAAAAAGCATAAATTTGATTGTGTTCGAAACCTTCCTCGTCCTTAATGTCGTAACCAACAAATGGACCTGAATGAATGACTGTAACCGGATGATCATTTTCATTGGATAAGCGTGACCAAATGCGGATGGGCTCACCTTCAGCATATACGGCTTTTTCTGAAAAAATATGTAACTTGAAATCTTCATTTGAGTTTTTCTGATTCATTTCGGATTTGACGGGTAAATGGGAAGGATAATCCACATAGACGGTCTGGCTTCCCTTATCATATCCTACATCTGCACTTGCCCACCCGCTAAACGCCCTTAAGGGCACATAAGTCCTCCCGTTGTAGTTCAACAAAGGCATGTCCTCAAGCTCTACTGGTTTATTGTTAATCACGATGGTTCCCTTAAACAAGTACGCTTTGATTGCTTCTGAAGCAGCATTTACGGTTGTCGCAACAGAGATAATCAGAACTAGAGCCAGCAGAAAGGTTCTTTTCTTCATTGATTCTGCACCTCACTTTGATTTTTTATTTCTAATCAGATATCATGGCAGAAATCTGCATTCTTAGTCTTATACAATTATCTTACAAAAAAGTTTCTTTTTAGGTAATTTTTTGATGCGGAGATGCAGCCGTATCATTGGTAAGAAGCTTATAGAACTTGATGGCTGTAAGTATACGTACCCTTGACATTTCCATTCCTTTTCATTAGCATTAAAGGATAAATATGTTACGGTTACGATGGATAAAAAGTACTCGGCATTCGTTTGCATCAGCGACCTGGGGATAGTGGGAGCCTGGGGTAAGCCGCCGCGGAAAAGGCAGTCCGGAGCCGGATGAATAAAGCGGGCGTATCTGTCACGGGTGCGCTAACTGGGGTGGAACCGCGGGAGCTATGACTCTCGTCCCCGGACAAGTAAAGACCTTGTCCGGGGACGGGAGTTTTTTATTGCGTATATTGCATGATCGTGAAGAGCGGCGTCCGTAATCTGCGCAGGCGTTCCTGGTCATAGGTTATTTCCTCATTAACCAAAAGGAGATGATCGAATGAACCGCGTAACCATGGATCAAATTGTAGCTACAGCGAAGCATAGGGGCTTTATTTTCTCCGGCTCGGAGATATACGGAGGACTCGCCAACACCTGGGATTACGGCCCTCTGGGCGTGGAGCTCAAGAACAACATCAAGCGTGCCTGGTGGAAAAGTTTTATCCAGCAATCCCCGTATAACGTTGGCCTGGACGCCGCTATTTTGATGAACCCCCGTACATGGGAGGCATCCGGCCATATTGGCAACTTTAGCGACCCTATGGTCGATTGCAAGGCGTGTAAATCCCGTCACCGTGCAGACAAGATCATAGAAGAAATATTATCCGGCAAAGGGATAGAGCTTGTCGTTGACGGACTGTCCTTTGAGCAGATGCTGGAGCTGATCCATCAGCACCACATTGTGTGCCCGGACTGTGGCGCATTCGATTATACTGAAATCCGCCAGTTCAATCTGATGTTCAAGACCCATCAAGGTGTAACGGCATCATCGGCTAACGAAATTTATCTGCGTCCGGAGACGGCGCAGGGGATTTTCGTCAATTTCAAAAATGTCCAGCGCACGATGCGCAAGCGGCTCCCATTCGGTATCGGGCAAATCGGCAAAAGCTTCCGCAACGAGATCACGCCGGGAAACTTCACCTTCAGGACGAGGGAATTCGAGCAAATGGAACTGGAGTTCTTTTGCAAGCCGGGTGAGGACATGGAATGGTTCCAATATTGGCGCGACCTCTGCCGGAATTGGCTGCTTTCTCTGAATATGAAGGAACAGCATATCCGGCTTCGTGATCATTCGGAGGATGAGCTGTCGCACTACAGCAATGCAACGACAGATATCGAATACCGTTTTCCTTTTGGGTGGGGAGAGTTGTGGGGCATTGCCGACCGCACGGATTATGACCTCCAACAGCATATGAAGCACTCCGGTGAAGACTTCCACATGACGGACCCGGACACAAAAGAGCGCTATATCCCCTACTGTATTGAGCCTTCCCTTGGTGCTGATCGCGTCACGCTTGCCTTCCTTATTGATGCTTTCGAAGAGCAGGAGCTCGAGGGTGGAGACTGCCGCAATGTATTCCATTTCCATCCGGCTATAGCTCCGTATAAAGCCGCGGTATTCCCGCTATCGAAGAAGTTAGCAGAAGGAGCGCAGGCGATTTTCCGGGAGCTCGCACAAGATTTTATGGTGGACTATGATGATACGGGTTCTATTGGAAAAAGGTACCGCCGGCACGATGAAATTGGCACGCCGTTTTGTATTACGTATGACTTTGACAGTGCAGCAGATGGACAGGTAACGGTTCGGGACCGGGATTCCATGGAGCAGAAGCGCATGCCGATTGGCGAGCTTAAGGCTTTTATCGAATCGAATATGAAAGTATAGTATCCGCAGTTTGTATATAAACAGGATTGCTTGCCGTTTGGGAGGTCAATAGGCCTCCCTCATCCTTTAAATACAATCGCCGTAACTTGTGGGCATAAGCTGTAATCTCCATTTTGGAGCCAGCCATTTTTAAGGAGGAATGAAGCGTGAGGCGAGATTACGACAACTGGCAGCCTTTATCCGTGGCAGAAATGGTTTCATTGATGAGTCCCATCCCTGTTACCTGGTGTTTTGCAGGCGGCTGGGCGCTGGATTTGTTCATGGGCAGACAGACAAGAGAACATGGTGATATTGATATTGTTCTGTTTCGTGATGAGCAGTTAACAATGTTCAATGAATTGGCGAAGAACTGGAAGATTTATAAAGCCTATCAGGGTGAGCTCAGCCACTGGGAACCTGGTGAGGCATTAACAACAGTCAAGGATATCTGGGTTAGCAGGGACGGGCATTCCCCTTTTGCTTTTCAATTGATGCTGGTTGACAGAGAGGAAGGGGAGTGGATTTATCGCCGCGAGAGAGTGATTCGAAGACCGGAGCAAGATGTGATCGCCATGACAACAGAGGGGATTCCATTTCTCAAGCCGGAAATTCAACTACTCTATAAGGGCGGCGGCTCCGAGATCAGAAAGAAGGATCAACAGGATTTTCAGAATGTACTCCCGCTGCTCACTTCTGAGGAGAGAAAATGGCTGTCGGATGCGTTGAACAAACAATTTCCGGGAGGGCATGTTTGGCTATCCGATATTATTAATGCTGGGACTAATTGAACAACCCCATTTCATAGCTCTAAGGGAGACGCTCTGTCAAATATAGTTCATACAATATAAAGAATAGAATGAATGCTGTCAAAGGGATATACGCATAAGGCAGCCAATTCTGCTGTTCATGAAAAATAGAGTTGGTCATACGTACATAAAGTGCTGTAAACACAAGACTTGCCAGTCCCCAATACATCCATTTGCTGAATCTAGGGAAAAGCCTCCCTTTCATCCAAACCGCAAAGGTTGTGCACAATATGAAGCCGCCAAAGAAAAGTGGTGCGCATATGATGAGGAATAAAGCGAATTCTCGAACCGTTACGTTCATGAGCCCGCCTGCTGGTTTGCGTACTGCATACAAGATAACTTCAAATACAATGACATAGATCGTTATTAATAGTTGTAACAGCAAGTACCTGTTCAGTTTTGATAATTCCCTGCTAGTTGTTCTCATACAGACCTCTCTAATTTAGAAATTAGGTTATATGTATCATTATAACAAAAATCCCAAAGTTGCAGGGCTTGTTACGAATCTATTAATTCTAAATAAATAATGATGAGGGAAAAACTGTATGACTCCTCTAAAGAGTAGGTTAAAATGAACGGGGCAGGATTTGAAAGGAGAATGATATGGCTGTAGATTTTATTATCGTGCACGGCTCTCCGGGCAACGGAAAAACGACATTATCGAAGAAACTTCATGAGCACTATGAATCGCCGTATTTTGAATTTGGATGGATTCCTGAATTTCGTATGCTGGCACCATCGGTCCGGGCAACACAACGGCAGGAGGAACAACTGTCATTTGAGAATCTGATTGCAGTGGCGAAGAATTACAATAGGCATGGTTACAAGAATGTTATCCTGACTGATCTGGATGATGCGAGGATGCTGGTTATTCCGGAGGTGTTCGCGGGTTATAACTATGTGATTCTGACGCTTTATGTGGATCAAGAGGAGCTTCTCAAGCGCCGGATTCTGTCAAGGGATAATGGCAACGGATTTAAGGACTGGGAGCAATCCATAAATACAAACCGCCTGATTCAACAACGTGCCAAGCTGCCGAATGAATACCGTATTTTGAACTCGCGGGATGATGCAGATGTGACCTTTCGTGAGCTGATCACCATTGTAGAAAGTCATGTTCCTGTGGAGCGTACAGATACCTCTGCCTTTTCAAAAGATCAGTATTTCAGTTATATATCGGATGATTAGGGGAGTTTGAGGAACCAGGTGCTAACAATCATCTGTTTCTTGCAGTCATGAAAGCGCTTGAACTGAAATTTTATCACAGATGAAATCGTGAGGAAGACAAGATGAAACAAAAAACAGGACGTTTGGCAGGAAAAATAGCAGTCATTACAGGTGTAAGCCGCGCCAGGGGGATAGGCTCTGCTATTGCGCGTGCATTTGCCCTGGAGGGGGCGGATATTTTCTTCACCCATTGGACCAGCTATGACAGGCTTCAACCCTACGGAGAGGACAAGGAGTGGCCGGAAAAATTGGCAGAGGAATTACGGGAAATCTCGCATATGTGGCAACGAAGGGAGCTATATCCGCTTTTACGGTATCGTTGGCAGCAGAGCTGGCTCCATTAAAAATAACAGTTAATGCGGTGGACCCGGGGCCGACGGATTCGGGCTGGATGGATGAGCAGCTGCAGCAGTATTTGCTGCCGAAATTCCCAATGGGCCGGATTGGCAAGCCCGAAGACGCAGCCCGGACCATTCTGTTCCTGGCAAGTGATGACGCCATGTGGGTAACCGGGCAAATCATTCATTCTGACGGCGGTTATTGGGATTAGAGGGGAGTTGTTCTAGTGGGAATTTTTTTAAATCTGATTATTGGCTTTATAATGGCTGTAATTGTGGTCCGGCTCGGAATTGATTACTCCCGGCAACATCAGCTTACCAAAGAAATTCTGGCAGAGCTGAAGGAGCTTCGAAAGGTTGTGGAGAACCGCCAGAAGGATAGTAATTAAGCCAAACTCAGACGACAAAGGGCATAAAGCAACATCCTGAAAACAAAAAGAAGGGGGAAAGCCCCCCTTCTCAGAGTGTCGAGAAACCCACGTTTTTTCTAAAACGTTGGGTTTCTCTTTTGTTTTATGAGCGTTCGCGTAGCGAACGAGAGGGGGATAACCCTCTCATCCTCTCTTCTCAAGATGAAGGGCGATCTTCTTCATGTTCTGAACGGCAGCGGTCATCAACGCTTGTTCCATAACGTTGCCCAACCCCCGCAACCGGCAATAGCGAAACCCGTGGAGCTGTTTAGCATCCGCGAAGCTTCGCTCAATCGTTTCTTTTCGTTTTCGGTACAGCCGTTTCCCCGACTTGCTCAGCCGGTTTAGACGCACGTGTTCCTTACTGTCCTCCCAGATATGCCGTGTGACGATCTTTCGTTTGGTTTGAGATCGTGTACATGTGGCTAACAGGGGGCAAGATGCACATTGCTTGGGATCCGAAGCATAGTGGCGGTAACCCTGGCGGTCTGTCGTTCGGTAGGGCAACACTTGTTGTGCTGGGCATACATACACATTCCGCGTTCCATCATAGGTGAATTTCCACTTGGGAAACAACCCTTTTGTGGGGTGAAATCTGCGGTGCGCAATCACACCAAAAATATTTCGTTCCTCAAGTCCTTTGCAAATCGGAGTGGTCATATAGCCGGAATCCAGTGCGACGGCTTCTACCTGAAACCCAAATTGGTGACGCTGACGATCTAATCGCGAGAGGTACGGCACGGAATCATGCACATTTCCGGGGGTCACGAAAACATCCGTGATGAGGTTGTACTTCACATCGACCGTACGGTGATCCAAGTAAAAGAATCCTTCCGGCTTCCCTTCACGGTACATATAGCCGCTATCAGGGTCTGTTGTACTGACCTTCACTTCCTTGTCTTCGTTCACCTCCTCCCGTGGTTTTAGGGCTTTTTTCCTTGTGTTTTTCGTTCACTTTCCACCGCTGCATTCAGCTCATCGAGGTAGTCTCGCGCGTTTTGTTGTACCTGAGCTTTGGTAAACTTGTGTTTATTCGCACTAGCTTTGACATGAGTAGAGTCCGAAATAAGCACGCGGCCGCCAACCATACGATGAGAGATGGCTTGCAGCACAATTTCATCGAAGATATCTTGAAATACAGTCGTGTCTTTGAAACGAGTCCGGCGATTCCAGCTAATTGTCGTGTGATCGGGTACACGATCGGTGAGTCCTAGCCCAAGAAACCAGCGGTATGCCACATTCGTTTGAACCTCACGTTCCAGTTGGCGCTCGGAACGTATGCCATAAAAATAACCCAGGAAAATCATCTTGAAGAGAACGAGCGGATCGATAGCAGGGCGGCCATTATCTTGGGAGTAGAGGTGGCGTACCTTTTCGTCTATAAAAGAAAAATCAATATACCGATCGATCTTACGCAACATATGATCAGCGGGCACCAAATCTTCAATGGAAACCAGTTCAAAGTTCTGTTGTTTATCTCGATTAGACCTCAGCATACAAGAACACCATCCGTTCATAATTGGTTACTATTAGTATATAGTATTAACGCGGTGTCGTGTTAAACATTTTGGATATAAGAAAGGCTGTCGAGACTTTCTCGACAGCCTGAG
>NZ_AULX01000026.1 GCF_000422505.1 Paenibacillus pinihumi DSM 23905 = JCM 16419
CAGAGTGTCGAGAAACCCACGTTTTTTCTAAAACGTTGGGTTTCTCTTTTGTTTTATGAGCGTTCGCGTAGCGAACGAGAGGGGGATAACCCTCTCATCCTCTCTTCTCAAGATGAAGGGCGATCTTCTTCATGTTCTGAACGGCAGCGGTCATCAACGCTTGTTCCATAACGTTGCCCAACCCCCGCAACCGGCAATAGCGAAACCCGTGGAGCTGTTTAGCATCCGCGAAGCTTCGCTCAATCGTTTCTTTTCGTTTTCGGTACAGCCGTTTCCCCGACTTGCTCAGCCGGTTTAGACGCACGTGTTCCTTACTGTCCTCCCAGATATGCCGTGTGACGATCTTTCGTTTGGTTTGAGATCGTGTACATGTGGCTAACAGGGGGCAAGATGCACATTGCTTGGGATCCGAAGCATAGTGGCGGTAACCCTGGCGGTCTGTCGTTCGGTAGGGCAACACTTGTTGTGCTGGGCATACATACACATTCCGCGTTCCATCATAGGTGAATTTCCACTTGGGAAACAACCCTTTTGTGGGGTGAAATCTGCGGTGCGCAATCACACCAAAAATATTTCGTTCCTCAAGTCCTTTGCAAATCGGAGTGGTCATATAGCCGGAATCCAGTGCGACGGCTTCTACCTGAAACCCAAATTGGTGACGCTGACGATCTAATCGCGAGAGGTACGGCACGGAATCATGCACATTTCCGGGGGTCACGAAAACATCCGTGATGAGGTTGTACTTCACATCGACCGTACGGTGATCCAAGTAAAAGAATCCTTCCGGCTTCCCTTCACGGTACATATAGCCGCTATCAGGGTCTGTTGTACTGACCTTCACTTCCTTGTCTTCGTTCACCTCCTCCCGTGGTTTTAGGGCTTTTTTCCTTGTGTTTTTCGTTCACTTTCCACCGCTGCATTCAGCTCATCGAGGTAGTCTCGCGCGTTTTGTTGTACCTGAGCTTTGGTAAACTTGTGTTTATTCGCACTAGCTTTGACATGAGTAGAGTCCGAAATAAGCACGCGGCCGCCAACCATACGATGAGAGATGGCTTGCAGCACAATTTCATCGAAGATATCTTGAAATACAGTCGTGTCTTTGAAACGAGTCCGGCGATTCCAGCTAATTGTCGTGTGATCGGGTACACGATCGGTGAGTCCTAGCCCAAGAAACCAGCGGTATGCCACATTCGTTTGAACCTCACGTTCCAGTTGGCGCTCGGAACGTATGCCATAAAAATAACCCAGGAAAATCATCTTGAAGAGAACGAGCGGATCGATAGCAGGGCGGCCATTATCTTGGGAGTAGAGGTGGCGTACCTTTTCGTCTATAAAAGAAAAATCAATATACCGATCGATCTTACGCAACATATGATCAGCGGGCACCAAATCTTCAATGGAAACCAGTTCAAAGTTCTGTTGTTTATCTCGATTAGACCTCAGCATACAAGAACACCATCCGTTCATAATTGGTTACTATTAGTATATAGTATTAACGCGGTGTCGTGTTAAACATTTTGGATATAAGAAAGGCTGTCGAGACTTTCTCGACAGCCTGAGAAGGGGGAAAGCCCCCCTTCTATTGCAATTTAGGAATTTTAAGTACAGTACCGACATCAACCCGGTCACTGTCTACCAGATGATTGAAGTCCGCAAGGAACTTTGCCTGCTTATCGGAGCCATAGTATTGTCTGGAGATGCTGTAGAGCGTTTCTCCCTTTTGTACCGTATGGTCGGTTGTCTCGTATTCAGGCGTATTGTCGACAGTATCTTCCTGGTCTTCGAGAGCAGGAATCGTAAGGTGGCTGCCTGCTTTTATTCCTTCGCCTGGTGCGAGGCCGTTTTCCTTGGCAATCAGGTCAGCATGGCTCTTGCTTTTGTAGAACAGCAGTGAAATGCTGGAAAAAGTATCTCCTGCTTGTACCAGATAGGTGGCTGGCAGCGAGACTTTGGAATAATCCCGCTTGTCCGGCTTATTGCTGCCGGAGGAGCCTTTTCCTGAAGAAAGCGCAGGAATCGTAATGGAGTCCCCAACCTGCATATCGTTAATGAACACGATCTTATTTGCATCAGCGATTAAACCGAAATGTTCTTTGGACTTATAGAATTTCTCGGAAATGGTGCTTAGTGTGTCGCCTTTCTGAACGACATAGGTAGTCGGAAGCTTGACACCGGAATTTGAGCTGCCTGTTCCCTTTTTACCATCATCTTTCGGTTCGCTGGACGGCTGTTTGACCGGCTTGTCTTTCACTGTTCCTGCTTCTTCTCCGGTATTTTTGGCTGGCGTATCGGGCTTGATCTTGTCAGGTGCTCCTGTAGTATCAGGTTGATTGCCGCCAGGCTCATTCGTACCGGAATTCGAAGGCTCAGCAGGTGCGTTGGTGCCGGATTCCTGTTCAGCAGGATCATCTTCTGTTACCTCGCCATCCTCTTCATCACCGATTACGGGATCCGTGTTGTCAGCTGTCTGATTGATGCTCCCGGTCTCGCCCAGCTTGCCTCCGGCATTAACCTGATCCAGATATTTATTGTACAGTACACCGCAAATAATAATGAGAACAGCCATAGTCACACTATAGGCGATAATGACGGCTTTCTTCTTCTTACTGCCAGAGGGACGTTTGTTAGTGGTTGTTGTTTCGGTTTCGTTATCCAAAGCTAGATCTTCTCCCTTGTTTCTTCATTCACTCTCATATTCTATCAGACTGCCGAAATAATATGAAATGGGCCGAATCAGCCATTTCAAATCCTGGGCAAAGTGTCCGCCAAACGGGCCTGTTTTACATCGTGTTTTTTGCGAAATCTCTGCATTTCACGGTAGTTATCCGCTGCTTGTCTCATCTGATGAACGATGACTGAATGTAGCATTTTTGAACACACCCAAACTATTTTACACGACAAAACTAAACAAAATCTAAACAAGTGGGCAGGATGGACTGCTGCGAACCCTTGAATCCGACAAATGAACCGGGAAGGATGGCATGGTCTGTGGGCATAGCAACAGACAAGCCTTTTTAAGAACGTTAGAAAAAAAGTTTAAATCAATGTGGCGGATTTTACCATGCGATCATTTATATAGACGCAAGACCATCGCAAAAAGTTTATCACTTGCATGAATTTGCTAAGATGAAAGAGCAGATAAATTGTTTTCAACAAATGGCCCGAAACCCGGACTGAAAAGGCAGCAAGCCAATATTATTTAAGGGAGTGTAGGTATGAAGCTGAACCATGTCAATTTGACAGTGACTGATGTGAATGCCGCGCGTAATTTTCTGGAGAAGTATTTTGAACTAAAATGCCAGGGTACCCGCGGCGACGCCTTCGCCGTATTGTTCGATGATGACGGGGCGGTCATTACTTTAATGAAGGGCAGCAATGTCAGCTACCCGAAAACGTTCCATATCGGGTTCATCCAGGAGAGCGAGGAACGGGTAAATGAGATTAACCGGCGCATGAAGGAGGATGGACTGAATGTCCAGCCGCCTGTAAGATCAC
Organism: Paenibacillus pinihumi DSM 23905 = JCM 16419; assembly: GCF_000422505.1. Taxonomy (GTDB): domain Bacteria; phylum Bacillota; class Bacilli; order Paenibacillales; family Paenibacillaceae; genus Paenibacillus_D; species Paenibacillus_D pinihumi. The sequence continues at coordinate 3,496 of NZ_AULX01000026.1, forward strand.
ATGGCTGGACATTCTATGTTCAGGCTCCCGGCGGGTTCACCGTTGAGGTTCTGAGCTGAGGATTAAGGAAGTATGGCAAATGACCGGACCGGAAACCCGGAGGCTTTGGACGCTTTGGGAACAAGATTGAAGATAACGGCTCCCTTCGGCGGCAGCAAATCCAGATTTTTTAGCAGCTCTACCTGATAGGTATCCTGCTCCAATACGTAATATTCGGCAATAAGAGCCCCATTCTTATGAAAATCTATCGTTGCATCCGTATCAAACGTCTCATGTCCGACGGCTTTAATCTTCCGTTCATGAAACAGGAATGTTAGTGCGCTTACCGACCAGCCGGGCGCATGATTGTTGCCGTCGGCCCCTTTATTTTCAAAGGCTTCCTGGCTTGGCCACCGCTTGCTCCAGTCGGTGCGAAGCGCGACAAAGGTGCCTTCCTCAATTTCTCCATGCTCAGCTTCGAAAGATAAAATGTCCTCAATTTCTAATGTATAGTCCGGATTGGCTTCGGCTTCGGCTGATTTATCGATGACGACCAGCGGGAGTACAAGCTCCTTCAAATCCAGTTCCTCCAAATAACGCGCATTGCGGACAAAATGAATCGGCGCATCCAGATGCGTGCCATATTGACCGGCAAATTTGAAGCTTTGTGCGAAGAAGCCTTGTTCATGATCGAACAGGGTCTCAAATTGAGCCGCATCAAAGGACTGAAAGTGAGGGGAGTCCGGGCCAAACGTATGCGTCAGGTCGACCCACTGTTTGGATTTTAGTAATTGAAAGGCTTGCAATAATTCGTTGGACAAGTCGTTCACCTCATCTGGCAGTTAAAATACTGCATCTTTTTAATTTGCAGAGATATGTACAATAGACAGGATTTATGTAATATATTTCTATATTATAGCATTTTGCGTAAAATGGTAGGGGACTGATTGGAAAATTTGTGATAGAAATTGTCTATTCAAATTCTTCGGATTTATGCTCTGTCGTTGGCACTTGGAAACGTGGCTACTCGTATTCTGATTCTTGTGCGTGGTACAATGGGTATAGAAACGATGGAGGGAATCTTGCTTGGGAGGCATTCATATGATCATCCAATTAGGCAGCTTTGAAGTAAGCTCAGGTACACTGATTGTGGCTGACCCGTGCTATGAAGCGAATCGGGACACGATTATTATGGGAATACTGGATCAGGCTCTCACTGGAAGCTGGGAGGCAGAGGTGGAGAAGACAGAACTGGGAGATTGGGGAGAGGTCTGCGCGGGAATTACGGTGCGCCACAGTTCCTGGACCGGGGACGGGACCGATTTTCCATGGGTGAAATGCGATTTTATTGTTGGAGTGGATAGCGGCCAGGCAGGGGTCTTCGACCTTAGTAATTATAGGCTCCCGGATACGGGAGACCGCAGCTCCAGCGAGGACTGGTACGAAACATGCTGTGATATTACATTGAACGGTGAGGAAGCAGGTGTGCTTGAAGGCGGCGCCGTGACACGCACGGGGATTGGAGACGGTGCGTACGGTGCTTATATGGCGGTTAACGGACAGAATCAGATTATTGGCGTTAAAATTATTTTCGTTAAAAAGACAGATTACTAACGAAGAATTGAATACGGGAATACACTGGTAATGGCGACTGTAGGCATACTTCATCCCGGCATGGCAAAGGAGAATCGTTATGAATCTGGCCAATAAAATTACGCTTGGCAGAATTGCGCTTATTCCGGTTTTTATGATGCTTTTCCCTGTGTATCCCCAGTGGCTGGCCGAGAAATCCGCTTTGATTCATCATTTGAATATGTATGGGCTGTACTATGCGGCAGGCGTCTTTCTGCTTGCTTCCGCTACAGATAAGCTGGATGGATATATTGCAAGAAAGTATAATCAGACGACAAACCTCGGAAAGCTGCTGGACCCGCTCGCTGACAAGCTGCTTATATCTGCCGCACTTATTTATATGGTGAGTCAGCATATGCTTTATGCATGGATTGCTATTGTAATTATCGGCAGAGAGTTCATCATTACCGGTATCCGGATTGTAGCTGCTTCGAGGAAAATTGCGCTGCAGGCAGATCAGTACGGAAAAGTGAAAATGGTCTTCCAGGTGATCGCCATTCTGGCGGTACTGCTGAACAACAATCCGTTCAGCTACTTCACATCCATACGCATTGACCAGATTTTGCTCTACATTGCGGTCATTCTGACGGTCTATTCAGGCTATAATTATATAAGGAACAATTATCAGATGTTAAAACTGGACAGGTGAACCGGGCGGCTAGGACAAACATTTGTTCTTGTTACTATTGACTTTTTAATGGGAATTCTGTAATATTTAAATACAAATTAAAACGCAGTTGAGCGGGTGAAGCACCTCGCAGGAATGGCCTAATGGCCTTCTTGGGGGTGCTTTTTTGCGTTCGTTCCAGCTGTCTGCACTCATGTATTTTTTAAGAACAGGAGATGAAGGGATAATGGTTAGTGTTTCGAGGATTACAAGCAAGGCATTTAAGGTACTGTTGGTGGTGGCAATGTCTGCCATGGCAGTATTGTTCGCACTCTCATCGAAGACTGCAGCAGCCGGAGACAGCTGGAGCCAAGCACTGTCCAGCCTGGACAGTCTCTACGACAGCTTTATCAAGCTGGAGAGCGAGGTCAAGCGTGATAAACAGAGCCTTCAGACACTGAGGATGCAGAACAATGAGAAGTTGAAGTCCGTCAATGAAAAATTGAGAACGATCGGGAAGCCGCAAATCAGCAAGCTGCAGGAAGCGGCAAATCTTACGGTGAAAAAGCACGCTCCGCTGCTGGCCCAGTATGCTGAACTAGGCAACCAGCTAGCAGAGGCCAATAAGCGCAAGGATCAAAAAGCAGCAGCGCTGCTCAAGCTGAAGCACAGCCGGCTGAAGTCTTCCGTTGAAGCTGCAAGGGCAGAGATCAAGCAAAAGAAGCAATTGCTTGCTGCAGCCCGGAAGCGGGCAGCCGTACAAGTGAAAAGTATTAAGGATATGCTGGGACCGGTGCATAAATTGAAGGGGCAAACGAGAGAGGAGAACAAACTTATCAGTGAAACCGGCAAGAGACTAGGAAACGCAAGCAAGCGGCACCGTTCCGCTATCAAGGAGGGTGATGCTGTGAGCGCAGCTGCTGAACTGGCGGCGATGTACGCAGAGCTAGGCAAAATTCATATTTCACAGCAGCGTATTTTGTCTTATGAAAATCAGAACAGGAAGCTTTTGTCACATGCAATGACCCAGCTTAAATCCTACCTGCGTCAGGTCTAAAAATAAGACATGTCTATTCTTAATTTTAGATATGTTCGAATGGCATACCACCCAGTACAATGTAAATGATAATAATTATCATAATCATTGATTACGGAGGGAAATCAGTCATGATGCGTTACCATCACAATAAAGTTTTATCTTTTTTAATTATAGGGGTCATTGCGCTTGCCCTGTCGGCATGCGGCAGTACCGCTACGAATACAAGCGGCGGGGAATCAACGTCAAGCCAATCTTCACCGAATACATCTTCGGCTGCAGATACAAGCACTGCGGCAGTATCAGGTCCAATTGAAATTAAGCATGAGCTGGGAACGATTAAGCTGGATAAAGTACCGCAACGAATTGTCGTGATGGAATTCAGCTACACCGATGCACTCATCAAGCTTGGCGTACACCCTATTGGTGTTGCCGATGACAGTGACCCTGCATTGTTCATGGATGCAGTCAGGGAGAAGCTGGGCGACTACACATCAATCGGGTCGCGTTATGAGCCGAACATAGAGCTGATTAGTTCTCTCCAGCCTGATCTCATTATTGCCGATTTGAACCACCATAAGAGTGTATACGATCAGTTGAACGGAATTGCTCCAACGCTTGTACTGAATGACCATCAGGCGGATTATAACGGTATGCTGAGCAACTTCAGTGTTATTGCGAAGGCAGTCGGCAAGGAGGCCGAGAGCAAGCAGCTTATTCAGGAGCATGAGGGAAAAATCAAGGCCTTGCAAGAGAAAATCGTAAACCGTGATTTGACCGTATTGCCGGCAGTTGTCAATCCAAAAGGCTTCTTCGCTCATTCGTCCCATTCATATTCAGGATCTTTCATCACGGCATTAGGCTTTAAAGATCCGGTTACTGATGAAGTGCCTTATCCGCAGCTTAGCCTGGAGCAGCTCGTAGAGACGAACCCGCAAGTCCTTTTCCTGTTGCCCGCCGGAGATAAGACAATCGTTGGTGAGTGGGAGAAAAATCCGCTCTGGCAGAAGATTGATGCTGTCAAAAATAATAGAGTATTCACAGTTGACCGTAAAGACTGGGCGCTGTCCCGCGGCCTGATCGGCTCAGAAAAAATTGTGGATGACATCGTGAAATACTTGGGAGAGTAACCCGTATGCCAAACACAATTCGTACAGAGAAGCAGAAACTATACCCGTTTCTGCTCTTTCTGTTTACTTTCATTCTTATGCTGGTGAGCATGATCAGTAACCTTAAATGGGGGCAGGCGCATATATCCTGGAGGGTGCTTTACGAAGCGCTGACTTACCAGGGTGACAGCAAGGAGCATCTGTATATTCAGACACTCCGGCTGCCGCGGACGCTGACGGCATTTGTTGTAGGCGCCCAGCTTGCAGTGGCAGGGCTGCTTACACAGCTGATCACCCGGAATCCTCTGGCTTCTCCTCATATATTCGGTATTAATGCCGGTGCTTCGCTGGCTGTCGTCAGCGGGCTTGTATTTTTTGCCGGTTTATCTTTTATTCAATCCATTTTTTTGGCTTTTATCGGAGCAGCGCTTGGGGCTTTGCTTGTGTGGGCGCTCGCTGGGACAGAGCAGAAGCAATATGTCCGGCTGGCGCTTGCCGGGATTGCTGTTCATTTTCTGTTATCGTCACTGACGGAAGGTTTGATCATTCTGAACCAGCATGCCACAGACAGTATGATGTTCTGGCTGGTTGGCTCTGTCAGTAATGCTGCTTGGGGAGAGTTTGGGGCCATCTGGCCGTTTACTGTATTCGGGCTGCTCGCTACAATCTGCTTGCTGCCTTCCTTCAAGCTGCTGTTGCTTGACGATTCTGTTGCTGCCGGGCTTGGTTCGCGGATTCATATCACCCGCTTGATGGGGGTACTGCTGGTCATTGTGTTATCCGGATCCGCTGTAGCCATATGCGGTCCTATCGCTTTCCTTTGCCTTATTGTCCCGCATATTGCAGGTTCATTGATCGGCAGAAAGCTGCCGCTGCTGGTTCCTTATACCGCCTTGCTAGGTGGATGTCTGCTTATAGCAGCTGATTTTATCAGCAAATTTATCGCATTTCCGTTTGAGTCGCCTGTCGGAATCATAACAGCGGCCGTTGGAGGGCCTTTCTTCATTTATCTTGCCCGCAAGCAAAGGAGGGGACGCTGATGCGCAGAGGAATTGCCTTGTTTGCCGCTTTCGTGCTGCTCCTAATTTTAGGCCTGTTCTCGCTGCGTTCAGGTGCGGTTACCGTCCCATTCAGCGATCTGTGGTCAAGTCTGCTCGGACATGACACGCCGTCCTCTTACATTGTTCTGCAATATCGGCTGCCCCGGGTCCTAACGGCTATTCTTGCAGGAAGCGGACTGGCAGCAGCTGGTGTCATTTTACAAAGTCTGATCCGCAATCCGCTTGCCAGTCCCGACGTCATTGGCATCACCAAAGGGGCGGGTTTCACAGCTGCTGCGGTTATCTTTCTCTTCCCGGGGTCGCCAAGCTATGTTCTGCCGCTTGCCGCATTCGGCGGTGCAATCGCGGCCATGCTGCTTTTGCTGCTGCTCAGCAAGCGCATGACCTTGTCTCCGGCTTCTTTTGCTTTGGTGGGCGTAGCGCTTGGAGCGGTCTTTCAGGCGGGAATCCAGTATTTATTGGTGAAGCATCCTTCGAATATTAACATGACGCTGCTGTGGATGTCCGGCAGCCTATGGGGAAGGGGTTGGGAGATTGCACTGTCACTGCTGCCATGGATTGTTGTCCTGCTGCCTGTTGCCTGGCTGCAATACCGCAGGCTTGATGTGCTCCAGCTTGGTGACGAAGGAGGGACTGCGCTGGGCATCAGCCTGAGGCCGGCAAGAATCGGCTTGCTGCTGCTTGCGGTAGCACTCACCGGCAGCTCCGTTGCCGCAGTCGGATCTATCGGGTTCATTGGTCTGATCTCCCCTCATATTGCCAGATTGATTGCGGGCGGCAGACATCAGTGGATGGTTCCGTTAAGTGCCCTCATCGGGGCGGACCTGCTGCTGCTTGGCGATTGGCTGGGCAGGCTGATAATTATTCCGCGTGAAGTTCCGGTTGGCATTATGACGGCGGTAATCGGGGCACCATACTTCATTTATCTGTTGCGTCGGGAGCGGAAGCGGAGAGCATAAAAATGACAGAGGGTTTCAGTTGCGCCAAGCTGAGGCGGTGATACAATAAAGGAGCAAGTTTCATTTCAGAGATTCAGCACAGAAACGAGGCTCCTCTATGATTTTCCGGCAGCTTGCCCAAATTATGCCTTATCCGCATAGCATTATGCTTCATAACAACAATCAGATACTCCATTGCCTTCCTGGCTGTCATGCGATTATGGTGGTCAGGCAGGGGCATGTCGTGGTGTCGACAGCGGGGGACGGCAGCCGGACGGTGTGCACGCAGGGATACGCCTGTCATGCCCGTTCGGGTCCCTATGCTATTGAAGTGCCCAAGACGAGAGAAGCAGAATATGCGGTTATCCAATACAAAGTTCTTCCGGAAAATAGCGAGTGGACACTGGAGGGGCAGTTAGGCACCTATAGCGAGGTCAAAATTCATTATATGGTGGATGAACTGCTCCGCAGTATGCAGCTTCCAGAACGCAATTTGGAGCACGCCGCGGAGGATGCAGAGGAGCTATACGATCGGCGTTTCCGGGGCCGGATGATGCTGGAGCGCATTTTATATATTTATTTACATGAGTCATTAATGAAGGCGGCTGATTTATCGGCAACACGCCCGATTCAGGAATCAATCTCCTATTTGAATGAGCACTATATGCTCCAACTCACGCTCTCCCAGCTTGCCAATCGGGCCGGGGTGAGCGAGGGCCATTACACCGTATTATTCAAGAAAGAAACCGGCATGACGATGACCAGCTATTTGCGGCAGCTCAGAATTGAGAAGGCCAAGCAGCTTCTGCTCCAGGTTGATTTGCCTGCGAAGGACGTTGCGCAGCGGGTAGGGTTTACGGATTATTTCTACTTCAGCCGGATGTTTAAGCAGGCCGTAGGCGCTTCGCCAACAGCTTTTAAGAAGCAGGCGGGGGATTAGTGGCTGTCTGAACGGCATTAATGGCTATAAATGGTTATAATAATTGTAATAAATAATCCGGGTACTATCCGAGGAGGAATGGGAATCATGCTGGCAACATTACAGCAGACAGGACACGGTTATACGGCCCGTTTTGAGCGGCATTTCAAGCATAGTGTGACGGAAGTCTGGGCTTATCTAACGGAGAATGACAAGCTGGCCGAATGGTTTGATGAGTTGCGCGTTCATGATCTACGAGAGGGTGGAGCATTGAAGTTCGACATGCAGGACGGAACTTTTGAGGAGATGAAGATTCTCGAGCTCAAAGAACAGGTCGTGCTGGAGTACACCTGGGCGGAAGATCAAGTCCGCTTTGAGTTATATCCGGAAGCAGAGGGCTGTCGGCTTGAACTCATAGAGAGGATTACGAAACTTACCAGCCACACCGCGAAGGATTTGGCAGGATGGCATGTGTGCTTGGATGTTATTGCTGCTCTGCTGGACAGCATCCCTTTTGGTTCCCGCAAGGATGTATGGACAAAGTGGCATGAGAAATATGCCCAAGCTGTAAATGAATTAACAAAGACCGTCTTATAGCAACCATTCAAATTTCCTCAAAAAAACAGCACCCCGCTGTTAGCTGTGTCTCTAACAATTGGGTGCAGTTTTTTGTTGAAACAGCTTTTTCTTTACGTCCCTTATTGTCCTGTTTGCTTACAAATGCCGTATTTTCAATGGCCTTTTTGAAATGATCCATGCTGCTGCCAAAAAGACAAGGGCAACTATAATTCCGGATTCTCCTGTCCAGAGCAGGGCATTTTCACCTTTGGAAAATGCATCGAAGGCGTCCTGGGCGATAGCATTCCAGGATGAATGCAATAAAATTGCAGGCCAAAGGCTGCCGGTTGTCATGCGGATACGCCCGACGATGTAGCCAAAGGACGTGCACGAAATCATAAAGAAGATAACCGAGAGGGCAGGGTAAGGGCCGGAATAATAATCCCCCATTAATATTACAGGAAGATGCCATAGTCCCCAAATGATCCCGCTGGTCAGCAACGGATAGGGCACACGGGCGTCCATCATACGCGTAGTCATGTAGCCCCGCCATCCGAGTTCTTCTCCAGTGCTGGTAATCAGTCCTACCGCGGTTCCAACAACCATTTGAAAGAGGAGAATAACGAGGAACATCACAACTGGCGAAGCCTCAAAGAAAGTTTCCGGGGCAGCGAATTCTACCAGTCCTGCTCCCCAGGCAATTCCGTATGCAATCAGGCCAATGACTACCGGGAACAACAGTATAAATGGCAAGGTCTTTAGTGAATGCCGTCCCCCGAAACGCAGCGAGATATCGGCGGTGCCTTCACGAAGCACCAAACGGGTGATGATAGAGGAAATGCCCGGTGCCCACATCAGGAGCAAGATGGCAAACGGAAGCCTCGGAATCAGCCAATAGCAAAGAGTCGAGAGAGGAATGACCAGTGCAAAGAAAACGAGAAGTCCAAGCCTGGCCTTGCGAATACGCTCCTTCTCCCCGTTTAACCCAGTTGCAGGGGGGATATTTAAGTTTGTTTCCATGATTGTAGCCCCATTTTCAATAAATTATGTATTTCCGTTTAGAAGTATAGCAATTGTTGCGCTGTGGCCAGAACTATCCCAGGCCCAGTTTTCTCCCCGGACCTTAGCCCAGTGAAGCACGGGACCAGAGTACAGGCATCAGCTCGAAATTCCAGTAATTGCTCTCATTTTTTTGCCTTAAATCAAGTTGAACAGCCGCCTATTTTCCATTATAATGACCCCATACTTGATCCAAAGAGCTTTAAGGTTTAATGTGAAAGCGGCTGCGAACGGTGAAGGTGTGGAACTACGAGGAAAAGTGGAGCTTCGTCAAAATGGAGGCAGGTTCATGAACCTAGATCACTACCATATTATATGGAATCATGCAGCGGTAAAGATTTCAGATATTCGCCAATTGTCGATCCGCCATGGGGAGGATTGGCAGGCATACCATCTGCCGGCAAGCGGATTTTTGTATGCGTATCAAGGCAGCGCAAGGCTGCTGCTGGATGGGGCCGAGCATACGGCCAAACGTTTTCATTTGCTTCACGGCGGCAAGGGAATGTGCCTCGAAATTAGGCCGCTTAGCGAGGTCTTTGAATGTTATCTGATTTTTTATAAATTATCATTGTCCTTGCCAAGCCGGGGGCAAACCCGCAGACTGCTGGAGAATACCAACCCTTCCCTCATGCAGTACAGCTTTGCCCCGAATCAGCCGCTTTCACTATTTCATCTCATACAACAGATGGATAAAGAGTGGAGTGAGGCAGGCGCTGCTTCACAGCTTTTGGTGAAGGGGCTATTCTATCAATTCGTCCATGAAGTTGTGAAGCAGCTCCAAGCACAGGGCATTCATCCAGCCCAGCCTGATCTTGTTTCCCAAATGCTTCGCTACCTTCATGACCGTTACACAACGGCCGTGACCATGGATGATCTCGCAGCACTATTCAATTATAGTGTCAGATATCTGTCTCGGACCTTCAAGCAGGCGACCGGATACAGTCCAATTGAATATCTCATCCGGCTGCGGATAGAGAAGGCCAAGGAACTGCTGGAGACGACAAATGCAACGATCAAGGAAGTCGCAGAGCTGGTTGGCTATAATGACTCCTTCTATTTCAACCGGATTTTCAAAAAGCACACCGGCGTGTCGCCAGGACACTACGCCTCCAGTACGCAATCGCATAGAATTCCGAATCGTCCATACTTTAGGCCCGGATTGTCTATTGTGGCGACCAGAGCCCGACGGTATAGTGGTGATAATGATTATCAACCGCAAGCCTTTGGGAGGATTTTAAGAATGAACAGAACATCAGCGAACACAATGGCCTTTATTGTGCTGCTCAGCTTGACCCTGATGGTCAGTGCATGTACCAGCAGCACAGCTACGCCGAATGCAGCGCCGGAACCAGGGCAATCGCAGCAGGTTGCAACAGAAAGGGTTCTAAAGGATGCGCTTGGTAATGATGTGAAGGTCCCGGCTAATCCGCAGAGGATTATCGCTTCCTATCTGGAAGATCATCTAGTTGCATTGGGAGTCAAACCTGTAGCACAGTGGTCGATAGGCGAGAATTCGGTACAGCACTACCTGCAGGGCGATTTGGCCGGAATCGCCCCGATTCCCTTTAATTTGCCGCCCGAGGTTGTGATGAGCTTTGACCCGGACTTGATTATTATCGACAATGCCGAGATGGTAGAAGGGGATAAATACAACCAGTACGCCAAGATCGCACCAACCTACACGATTGGCAAAGAGAGAAATAACAACTGGCGCAAGGAACTGTTGACCATAGGCGACGTGTTGAACAAGAGTGAGGAAGCGAAGAAAGTGCTGGAGCAGTACGAGCAAAAAGCCAAGGAAGCCAAGGAAAAGCTTCACCAGGCTGTTGGGGAACAATCTGCCGCGGCGCTCTGGGTGACGGAAAAAAGCGTCTTTGTGGTGAGCGACAATTTGTCCAGCGGAGATGTGCTGTACAACGATCTCGGGCTTAAGGTACCCAATGTTGTAGAGGAAATCTCCAAAAATGGAACAGGTAACTGGAATGCGATTTCACTTGAGGCGCTTGCTGAAATTGATGCCGATCATCTGTTCATTATCAACAGCAGAGGCATCAGCAAGGACAAGCTGTTAAGTGATCCGGTATGGTCTAATATTCCGGCGGTCAAGAATGGCAACGTCTATGAGTATGACAAGGAGACAAGCTGGCTTTATACCGGCACGATTGCCAACTCGCAAATTATCGATGACGTGCTTGAGAGCATGATTAAATAACAGACTAATTTCAATGAAGCCATGTGCATATTCTTATTCTGCTTCCGATACAACAGCAGGAAAGGCCCGGATGCACATGGCTTTGTTATGCTCAAACTATTCATAGTAAGGATTGTTTAGCCAGTTGCTGATTGATGTTCGCAATATAGTTTGCCACGCCATCCTCATCATTACTCTCCACAACAGCTGTAGACAGCTCCAACAAATCCGGATGCGCGTTCGCCACGGCGATTCGGGTTCCGGCGACTTCGAACATTCCAGTATCATTCAGATTATCTCCAAATACCGTAATGTCCTGCAGCTTACACCCGACCAGCTCTGCCCATTTACGCAGCCCTTCCTTTTTGTTGGCCTTGGCATGGCTAATTTCAAGAAAATAATGGTCCTCAATATAGTTGTCCTTCATGAGATGAATATGTATCTGATTGCCATAAGTCCTGGCGATTGCATTTTTCAACGGCTGCAGCTCCCCTAGCCTTCCTATGTAGGTGACAATGAGTGTGCGCAGGGAGTCCGGGCATGACAGAAGCGGCAATTCATTGAACCGGGGATCATTCGGACGTGAATTAAAAAATTGCAGTTCACCTGTGCGTGTCAGCTTTTCATGCAGCACTTTCTCCTGATCGGCATCATCCAGTGCGAATAATAACGGCACAAGTCCAAATTCCTTTCCTGTCACAATAATGGCATTGGCAGTCGAATGCTCAAGCCATTGCCCGCCAATCACCTTGCGTGCGTTCGGGTCCCAGATGACAGCCCCATTGAAGAGCACAATCGGGTATTTCCATGGAATGTCAGACACAATGGCATTCGAGCTGGTATAGCTTCGGGCTGTCGCGTAGCTTATAACCAGTCCTTTGTCCAAGGCCTCCCTGACCGTCCGGACCGTAAATTCCGATAAGGCAGCGTTAGATCGCAGCAAGGTTCCGTCCAGATCCGTAACAAAATGATGGTGCATCATGAATAATCCCCCTCTACACTTACAACTTTACAGCCTGCCTGTCAGCATTGAGACTGGTCGATTATTTTAAAAATATAAGACTTCGGGCCAGTTGTACAGTAATATGTAAAAAAACACTCCCGCCCCATATGAGGCAAGAGTGTTTTGTAAGCTTGTAAGTCGAATAGTGTCTTAATTAACAGCGGAATGATTAAAAATCAAAATTGTCCGGATCTGGACCAACACGCAGGTTCTGGTTCAGTCCGTCGATACGCGCCACTTCATCTGCGGACAACTCGAAGTCGAAAATATCAGCATTCTCTGTGATCCGGTGCTCTTTCGTCGATTTTGGAATCGTAATGACGCCATGCTGAAAGTCCCAGCGCAAAATCACCTGTGCGACGGATTTGCCATGGGATGACGCAATCTCTTTAAGCAGCGGCTCGTCCAGAAGCTGGCCCTGCATAAGCGGGGACCATGCCTCAAGCTGAATGCCTTGCTCCTTGCAGTAGGCGCGTAGCTCTTCCTGTGTCAGCCGCGGATGGAATTCGACCTGGTTTATGACAGGCTTCACTTTTGCATCCTGCATCAGATCTTTCAGATGGTGGACCTGGAAGTTGCTCACTCCGATGGCTTTCACTTTGCCTTGTGCGTACAGGGTTTCCAGCGCTCTCCAGGCTTCTTTGTATTTGCCTTGAACAGGCCAGTGGATCAGATAAAGGTCCAGATATTCCAGGCCCAGGCGGTTAAGGCTTGCTTCATAGGCAGCAAGGGTCTCCTCATAACCGAGGTCTGCATTCCACACTTTCGAGGTTACAAAAATCTGATCGCGGGAAAGTCCGGTTTCCGTCAGTGCTTCACGGATGCCTTCGCCAACTCCTTGCTCGTTGCCGTAAATTGCTGCGGTGTCAATGCTGCGGTAGCCGTGCTTAATGGCGAATTTCACGCTGTTTACGAGCTCTGCGCCTTCCTCCACTTTAAATACACCCAGTCCAAACCATGGCATTTGTACGCCGTTATTCAACTCAGTAGCTGCTTGAAGATATTGATTCATAATTAACATGCCTCCTGTATGATTGATTGTTTCTCCGATTGCTGCTGTTTATCCAGCGCCCGGCTCCAGCCCGTCAGTAGCACAGCTCCGAGCACCATGACCGCTCCTACCCAAGGGGTATGAATGAGTCCGAATTGATCTGCAATTATACCGCCTATATAGGCACCCAAGGCAATGCCTGCATTGAAAGCAGAAATGTTCATTGCAGAGGCAAAGTCCACAGATTTGGGCGTGAACCGTTCTGCCAGCATGACCACATAAACCTGAAGGCCGGGCACGTTCATAAAAGCAAACAGTCCCATCAGCAATATGGTTATGAGTCCTGCAGCTTTAAAAGGGGCTGTAAAGGCTAAAATCAGCAGTACAACGGCCTGAACACTAAACATATAGAATAACGCGGTTATCGGCTTGCGGTTAGCCGCTTTGCCGCCGATAACGTTGCCGATTGCAATGGCAATGCCGTAAACGAGCAGGATCAGCGCCGTTGTCTGCTCGGGGAAACCGGTAACTTCATGCAATAGCGGGGATAAATAAGTGAAGACAACAAAGGTGCCCCCATAACCGAGTGCCGTTATCGCAAATGCGAGCAGCAGCCGGCTGTTCGTTACCACTTGAAGCTGGTTGCGCAAAGTTGTCGTTGACGCCTGATGCATCCCTGACGGTACGAGAATCGCATTGGCGACCAAGGCTATGAAACCAACAACTACGATAACCATGAATGCGGCACGCCAGCCCAGTTGTTGGCCAATGAACGTACCAAGCGGCACACCGGTAACCGTAGCAATGGTAAGCCCCGAGAACATAATGGAAATCGCACTGGCACGGCGGTCCTCCGGAACAAGACTCGCAGCGATTGTGGAGCCGATTGACATAAAAATACCATGCGCAAATGCGGAAACAACACGTGCTGCCAGCAGCAGCCCTACGCCAGTCGCAGCAGCAGCCAGCCCGTTGCCTATAATGAACACAACCATAATGCCAATCAGCAGTGTTTTACGCGGCATTCGGGAAGTGAGCGAAGTCAGAACAGGAGCGCCGATTGTCACGCCCAGTGCATATAAGGTGACCGTCAGACCGGCTATTGGCAGTGAAATGTCCAGGTCGCCGGCTATGAGCGGTAGCAGTCCCACGCTGATGAACTCTGTCGTCCCGATTGCAAAGGCGCTTATCGCCAAAGCAAGCAACGCCAGAATGCTTCGTTTGTGATTGGTTGCCATCTCTAGCCCTCCTCTTTATAGAATGTGCAGCTGACAAATGCTATTATAGGGAGGATTAGATGAAACGAACAGTACGCACTTTCAAGTAACGTAGGTACTAAAAAGTGCCTGCCAGGTAACAATACAACCAGGACGGGAAGGAGAGGAGACAGCATGAAGAAATATAATATTTCTGTGGAAGCGACGCTCGAAGTCATTGGAGGCAAGTGGAAATGCGTCATTCTGTGCCACTTGAAGCACGGCGTCAAGCGGACGAGTGATCTGCGGCGGCTGATGCCGGCCATTACCCAGAAGATGCTGACCCAGCAGCTTCGTGAGCTGGAGAAGGACGGGGTTGTGAACCGGATCGTCCATAACCAGGTCCCGCCCAAAGTGGAATACGAGCTGAGTGAATACGGAGACAGCCTGCGTCCCATTCTGGAAGCTCTCTGCTTGTGGGGCGATACCCATATTGTCAAGGAGTACGGCTCCAAGCGTGCCGTGTTGGAGGATAACATTCTTAATGAATTGGAACCACAGCCAGTGGAATAACAAGCTGGCTTTTAATCATATGTCATGCAGACAGGTGCTGCCGGATCAGCCCTGCCAGCCTGACAAGCCCTTGTTCCAGCTGAACAAGCGGGGCATAGGCGTAAGACAAGCGCAGATGCTGCTGGTCATTGCGGTCATAAATTGCGCCAGGGTTCAGGAGAATGCCTTCTTTGAGCGCCTGGTCGAACAGCTGGCGCATCGGAACGGGCTCACGAAGCCTCAGCCAAATATAGAAGCCGCCCTGAGGGATATGCCATGAGGCCAACTCCCCAAAATAATGCTCCAAAATGCCAAGCATGCAATCCCTGCGGGCTTTCAGCTCTGTCCGGATTCGGACGAGATGCTGCTCATACAAGCCGCTCGACAGCCAGTGAGCCACCGCATATTGAGATAGGGAACTGGAGCCGTAATCCGTTTGCATCTTGATATCGGCGAGCCGGTCAATGACAGGCTGGGGACCAACTATCCAGCCGATACGCAAGCCAGGTCCGAGTGTCTTGGACATACTGCCCATATACAGGACGAGCCCCTGCTGGTCGAGAGCCTTAAGAGGACGGGGAGGCGGTGAGTCGAACCACAAATCTCCGTACACATCATCCTCAATGACAGGAAGCCGCTCCTGATTACAGATCCGTATCAGCTCCGTCCGACGTTCGGCTGAGAGCAGATAGCCGGTCGGATTATGAAACGTAGGAATCGTATACAGCAGAGCGGCGTCATGCTGGCGTTTCATTCTCCCGATTGCCCCGGTCTGAAGCCCGCTAGGATCCATGGGAATGCCAAGCAGTTGCATTCCTGCGGATTGAAATACCTGAATGGAGTTCAGATATGTAGGACTCTCCACGAATATAGCGGAGCCCGAATGCAGCAGTCCGAGCGAGATAAGCTGCAGTCCTTGAAGACCGCCGGAGACAATCATAATGGAAGCGGGGGAGGCTGAAATTCCTTTGGCCAGCAAATAATTACTAATAATTTCGCGCAGATAGGGACTGCCCTTGGGCTCCGAGTAGCCTAAGGAAAAGCGTCCGGCGATCGGGCTGCTGCTGAACTGCTCCCTCATAAGGTCAACCGGCAGCAAATCAGGTGACAACTCTCCTGTGCCAAGCCGAATCGTTGTTGATTCGGCTTCTGCTTTATTAATGAGCTGGATCATCTGTATATTCGGCTGATGGGCGCCGGACTGGACATAGGAATTCCAGTCTTGGGGCGGAGCAGCAGCCAGCAGGCTCCATGTATTGTTAATGACGGCTGTTCCTTGTCCGACTCTGGATTCAATCAGTCCGTCAGCAGCCAGTTCGTCCAGTGCATAGATTACCGTGCTGCGGTTGACCCCGAACCTCGACGCAAGCTCCCGCTGCGGCAGAAGTTTTGTCCCGACGCTCCATTCCCCGTTCATGATCCGGCCTTTGATATAATCGTAAATTTGCCGGTGAAGCGGTACAGATGAAGACTTGTCCAATTTCCATTGTTCTGGCATGCCAGCACCGGACCTTTCCGTAAGTTGATGCCCTTATTGTAGCAGATTGGTATGGTCGGATTCCAACCAATTGGTTGAAGACGAAGAGAAGGCTTCTGTGTAGAATGGGGAAAATGACGCAGGAGGCATCTTATGTTTGGAGCAATTTTTCACGGTTTTATTCTGGCGCTGGGACTGATCCTGCCGCTGGGTGTGCAAAATGTATTCGTATTTAACCAGGGCGCGCTGCAGCCGCGATTTATAAAAGCAATGCCGGCCATAATTACCGCGGCTTTGTGTGATACACTGCTTGTTTCGCTGGCGATACTCGGTGTATCCGTTGTCGTGCTTCAATATGAATGGATCAGCATTTTGTTGTACTCGGTTGGTATTTGTTTTTTGATCTATATGGGCTTCATCACCTGGAAGAGCAAGCCGGCAGAGAAGAAACAGTCTGCGGCAGAGTCGATCACAACGAGAAAGCAGATTATTTTTGCCTTGACTGTATCCTTATTGAACCCGCATGCGGTACTGGATACGGTGGGGGTCATCGGCACAAGCTCAATCAAGTATATCGGTGCAGATAAAATTGCTTTTGCAGCTTCATGCATTATCGTCTCCTGGCTGTGGTTCGCGGGACTGGGCATTGCCGGGCGTGCTGCCGGAAGGCGGGACCAGTCGGGCCGTTTACTTGCCGTCGTCAATACGATTTCTGCCCTGATCATGTGGGGAACCGCGTTGTTCCTCGGCTATAGCCTGTTTCAGCTCCTGATTTAATACGCTCCTTAAAAGATCCGACAGGCCGATGAAGCTGCCCGGCAGCAGTATCGGCCTGTCTCTTTGCTTGCATGACCAGCTTTGCTGCCGGAGGGAAAAGCAGAGGAGCCCAGAGCATCCTTTGCTTCTTCACATCGCAGCATCCCCTGGACAAAAGCAGCGGTTCAAGCTTGGACGCCAGAGTCGAACAGGCTGTCCAAATGACGGGTGACGATACTCATCAACAATTCCTCCCTGCCGGATTTCCCCGGGACCGTGACACAGTGAACAACAAGACCATCCACCAGGGCATGCAGTCTCCGTGCTTCATATTCGACATCAATTGACGACCTTGTTTGGCGATTCTTGAGCCTCTCCATCATCCCTTTAAATGCGGCATACAATTCCTCATGCACAGCGATGCTTATAGCACGAATTGAGGCGTCCGAAGCAGCCCGTCCGGCAAAAGCCAACCAGATTTCGGATTCTCCCAGCCGCTCCTCATCAAGAGGCATCAGCTCCCAGATTACCAGCTCCATATCCGCACGCAGCTCCCCTGTAAAGGGCAGGTTTTGAATACGCTGATTCACTCTCAGGGAGAGCAGCTCTATGCAGAAGGCGAGCAATTCATTATGCGTATTAAAATAATGTCTTACAGAACCAAGCGACATTCCCATCTCATCTGCAACACGGCGGACCGTAACGCTATCCAGTCCTTCCCGGCGGACAATCCGCCAGGCGGCTTCGGCGATCCGTTCCTTGCGTTCATTATGATCTACGATTTTTGGCATAGTTTTATTATATCGCAGTTGTTTTTTAATACAAATGAGCTATAATAAATAATATCTTTAAATAATACACTTGTATTAAAAAGGGATGATGACATGATTGTATTCATAATTGCCTGTGAGATCTTGTTTTGGTTGTTTGTCGTGGCAGGTCTGGCTTGCCGTTATCTGCTCCGCTCCCCCAAAATTGGTGCGGCCTTGCTGCTTTGTACACCGCTGGTCGATGTTGTGCTGCTCGTTGCGACAGCAATTCACCTGCGCAGCGGAGCAGAGGCGAATTTTGCCCATGGTCTTGCTGCCATCTATATCGGGGTTTCTCTCGTTTATGGACATTCCATGATCCGCTGGGCAGATGTCCAGTTCGCGCACCGGTTTGCTGGCGGTCCGGCACCTGTAAAGCAGAGGCTGACAGGGGCACCGCATGCCCGTCAGGAGCGTGCCGGCTGGTATCGCCATCTTGCTGCTTGGGCCATCGGGTGCGGTATACTGTACGGTATCATTCTTATGGTCAACAATCCGGAGCAGACAGACAGTCTCGGAAGGATTATTCAGGGGTGGATGGTGGTGCTGGGTATCGATTTTCTAATCAGTTTCAGCTATACATTATGGCCCAGAGAATCCAAAAGCACAGGATAGAGCTTTCCTGCAAAGGGGTTTTCTTCATGACCGGGAAAATTGAATTTGGCAGCTGATGCAGCTATAATGAACAATAAATATCATGTGCTATCTATTGTCAGATCTCATAAGGAGACACGGTCATGGCCCCAAAACCCAAATTTACGAAGCAGCAGATTATCGATGCTGCCTTCGATATTGCAGTCGAGACAGGCATCGGCAGCATTACGATCCGCAAGGTTGCAGAACGGCTTGGCAGCTCGATTGCGCCCATATATGTCAATTTCAATGAGGTTGAGGAATTGATCTCGGAGGTCATCCGGCGGATTGCCGACCTGAGCCGGGAGATGCTGGATCAACAGCAGAGCGGTGAGCCGTTCCGTGACATTGGACTTGCCAGTCTGCGCTTTGCCAGAGCGTACAGCACAATCTTCAAGGAGATGCTTCTTGGCGGCAATCAATATATGGAGAGCTATAATCAGGAGATGGGCAGCATGCTGATCACGCAGATGAGAGAGGACCAGGCGCTTGCCGGTTTTTCTGACGATGAGCTGGGACAAATTTTGCTGAAGATGCGAATTTTTCAGACCGGATTGTCCGTTATGCTTTCCAGTGATCTGCTGCCTCCCTCGATTCAGGAGGAGCAGGCGATTGCCTTGCTCGACAGCGTGGCAGAGGATGTTATCCGATCTGCACGAATACGGCAGCAAGAAACATCCGTATCCTCGCATGATTCCCCAGGCTCCACATAATTGTTGGGCTCAACAGCATGGACATGAATAACAGCGCTTTGGCCCCCAGGCCCTTGTATACGATTTAAGAAACGTATACTGGGGCTTTTTTTCGTATGTATGCAGGTTTAACCCATTTCTGTTGTATTCAAATAAATCCCTTGCTGCACGGGCATTTGCAACGACATTTTGTATCATTTGACGATTGCATTTTAGAAATCATCAATCCTGCCGAACAATTTCGTCATCCTCTTCAATCAATTGCGCATTCCGCTTCTGCGTCCCTTCCATTAGGCTGAGATTGAGGCGAATCTCACCTATTACATTGACACGAGTGGAGGCTAACGAATGAAGAAAGTTTTGCGTTCTTCCCTGATTATCGTGCTGCTCAGCACATTGTTAATCGCCTGTTCCTCTCAAGGGGGCAACAGCAATCCATCCAATAATGGCAAAAGCAATACCGGGGGCAACAACAATTCGCAAACAGAGGCGAGCGGCGAGCAAACGGGCTATCCGCTTCAGACCGACCAGAAGCTTACCTACTGGGGAGAGATTACAGGCAACCTGGTTGGCGTCAAGCCAACACACCAGGATGTTCCTTTCTTTCAGGAGTGGCAGAAGAAGACAGGTGTCCAGCTCGAATTTATAGCTCCGCCTTCGGGTCAGGGAAGAGAAGCGATGAACGTGCTTCTTGCTTCCGGGGATCTGCCGGATTTGATCGAGTACAACTTCCTGGGCGACTTCCCGGGCGGGCCGGAAAGAGCGATCAAGGAAGGCTACATCGTGCGATTGAATGATCTGATTGACCAATACGCGCCAAACCTCAAAAAATATTTGCAGGAAAACCCGGACATCGACAAGATGGTCAAAACGGACAGCGGAAGCTACTATACTTTCCCGTTCATACGCGGCGATGATTATTTGAAGGTGTTCCAGGGGCCAATTATCCGCAAGGACTGGCTGGATGATCTGGGGCTGCCGGTTCCGGAGACGATCGATGAATGGACCGAGACACTTCGGGCGTTCAAGGAGAAAAAGGGCGCAGCCGCTCCATTCTCCGTTGTCAGCAAGCCAAGGTTCTTCAATGATTCGGGCAACGGTGCTTTCATTGGCGCATTCGGTGTTACCCGCGGCTTTTATCAGGAGAACGGACAGATCAAGTTCGGTCCCGCCGAGCCGGGCTTCAAGGAGTATCTGAATTTATTCCGTGAATGGTACAAGGAAGGGCTGATTGATAAAAATGTTGCTACTGCTGATATGAAGGCTGTAGACAGCAATATGGCTTCCGGAGCAACCGGGGCAACAGTCGGCAACGCAGGAGGCGGAATCGGCAAATGGCAGCCGCTGGTCGAAGGCAATGATCCGAAGGCTGTACTCGTTGGCACTCCATATCCGGTCCTGCAGAAGGGCGATACGCCTAAATTCGGACAGCGTAATCAGTCCTTTTCCTCGGAGGGCACAGTCTCGATAACGACCGCCTTGAAGAACCCTGAAATTGCGGTACGCATGCTCGATTACGGATACAGCGAGGAAGGCCATATGTTCTTCAACTTCGGAACGGAGGGTGTCAGCTACAACATGGAGGGCGGCTATCCGAAATATACCGATCTGCTGATGAAAAATCCGGATAAACTTGCGCCTGCCCAGGCCATCTCCATGTATGCCCGTGGCAGTTATAATGGTCCGTTCGTACAGGATAAGCGCTATGCGGAGCAATTCTTTGCCCTGCAAACCCAGCGTGATGCCGTCTCGACCTGGCAGAAGACCGATGCGGCGAAGTACAATCTGCCGCCGCTTACGCCAACGCCGGAGGAAAGCTCCGAATATGCAACGATTATGAATGATATTAATACGCTGGTCGATGAGATGACCCTCAAAATTATTCTGGGCTCTGAGACACTTGACCAGTTCGAGAGCTATATTGCGAAGATGAAGTCGCTCAAGCTGGACCGTGCGATTGAAATTCAAAATGCGGCTCTGGAGCGCTATAACAACCGCTAGACCTGCTGATTGGAACTGCTGATTGATGATTCAGCAGCGGCTGCAAACTGCATCCTGACGAGGGAGGGCATGGGCCCTCCCTCCTTAACCCGAATCGAGGTGAACACTTACGAGTATGGCGAACCGTGAATCTTTTAAACAGCGTTTTATCCGGGATTTCGTCTTAAACAAGTATTTGTATGTGATGATGATTCCGGTCGTCGCCTATTATGTCATCTTCCATTATGCACCCATGTACGGTGCGCTGATCGCCTTCAAGGATTTTTCTCCGATGAAGGGCATACTCGGCAGCGACTGGGCGGGACTCAAGCATTTTCAGGACTTTTTCAACAGCTATTATTTCGTACGCGTCCTGAAAAATACGCTCCTGATCAGTTTGTATTCCCTGCTCTTTGAATTCCCGATGCCGATTTTGCTGGCATTGCTCATTAACGAGGTACGCAACCGGACGTTCAAGCGCGTCGCGCAAACGATCACCTATATGCCGTATTTCATTTCAATGGTGGTCATCTGCGGAATTATAACCGATTTTACCAATGCGGACGGTCTCATTAACCGGCTGTTCATGCTGCTCGGCTATGACGGCCAGGCTATGCTTCAGAAGCCGGAACTGTTCCGTCCCATCTATATTCTGTCTGAAATTTGGCAGCGGATCGGATGGGAGTCGATTATCTATATTGCCGCACTCATGGGGATTGACCAGGAGCAGTATGAAGCCGCACGCATGGACGGCGCAAGCCGGTTTAAGCAGATGATTTACATTACGTTGCCGGGCATTGTTCCCGTCATTGCGATCATGCTGATTTTGCGGATGGGGAGTCTGCTTAATGTCGGCTTTGAGAAAATTATTCTGCTCTACAATCCGATTACGTACGAGACAGCTGATGTCATCTCATCCTTCGTGTACCGCAAAGGACTGCTGGAATTCGGATGGAGCTACAGCTCAGCGGTAGGACTGTTCAACTCGGTCATCAATCTCATCCTGCTGATTACAGCCAATTATATCAGCCGCAAGGTGAGCAAAAGCAGCTTATGGTGAGGTGAAAAGCATTGAGTAAAAGGGAAGCAGGTTTATTCGATCGGCTGTTTGATATCTGTATCTATGGATTTCTGATTTTACTTGTAATCGCAACACTATATCCGCTGCTCTATGTCCTGTTCGCATCTTTGAGTGATGCCGGGCAGCTGATGATGAACAAAGGAATGCTATGGAAGCCGCTTGGCTTCAGCGTGGAAGCATATAAGAGCGTTATTAACAATCCAAGCATCGCCATGGGTTACCGGAATACAATCTTCATCGTGGTAGCCGGAGTTATCGTCAACCTGTTGATGACGTCCCTGGGAGCTTATGTACTGTCCCGGAAAAATGTGATGTGGAACCAGATGTTCATGTTTATGATCGTATTCACGATGTTCTTTGGCGGAGGGCTGATTCCGCTCTACCTGATGGTCAAAAATGTCGGACTGCTGGATTCCCTGTGGTCGACGATTCTGCCGTTTGCAATTAGCACCTTTAATCTGATTATTATGCGCACCTCCTTTATGGGCATCCCCGACAGTCTGGAGGAGTCGGCCAAAATTGACGGAGCGAATCATTTTACCATCCTGTTCCGGATCATCCTGCCGCTGTCCATGCCGGTTATCGCCGTCATGATTCTGTATTATGCTGTAGACAAATGGAACGGCTGGTTCTATGCCTCCGTATTCATCAAGAGCCGGGAGCTGTTCCCGCTCCAGCTTGTATTAAGGGAAATCCTGATCGCCAACTCCACGGACAGCATGTCTGCGGGAGCGTCGGCAGGAGATCGGCACCAGATTGGAGAAACTATCAAGTACGCAACTATTATGGTTGCAACCGTTCCGATTCTTTGCGTCTATCCATTCGTACAGCGCTTCTTTGTCAAAGGCGTCATGATCGGATCATTGAAAGGGTAAGCAAGGCACAGAAGGGAGTATGGGATGAATACATTTAACGAAGCGAAGGTACAGGAAATTTGGGAGCGCATTCAAACCAAGGTAGACCGCATGATCGGTCAAATTGGGGACAAAAACGTTCACGTTGCAGGTGCTGACGGGAAATACGACAATACGAACATTGACTGGTGGACCTCCGCCTTCTGGCCGGGCATTCTCTGGGTCATGCATGATATGACAGGCGAGGACAAGTATAAGGATGCGGCATGGGGTTGGGATGAGCGATTGGAGCAGCATATGCTCCGGCCAAACTCCTTTGACCATGATGTTGGATTCCATTTCCTCCCAACTGCAGTTATCAAGCACAAACTGACTGGTGACAAGGATGCGGTCCGCCGCGGGCTGTTCGCAGCCAATTTCATGGCCGGACGGTTTAATACGAACGGGCAATTCATTAGAGCGTGGAATGGAGATAAGCACGGCTGGTCCATTGTAGACACAATGATGAACATTTCGCTGCTGTTCTGGGCTTCCGAGGAGAGCGGGGACCCGCGTTTTGCACAAGTGGCGAGGTCGCATGCGAATATGGTGCTGAAGCAGTTTGTGCAGGAGGACGGGGCGGTGCACCATATCGTCTCCTTCGACCCGCAGACCGGGGAGCGCATCGAGGCGATCGGCGGCCAGGGGGCTGCACCTGACTCGGCATGGAGCCGGGGAGCTTCGTGGGCTCTTCACGGCCTGGCCAATACGTTCCGCTACACAGGCGATGTTGCCTATCTGCAAGCGGCGCAGCGCGTAGCCAACTTCTTCATCGCCCATTTGCCGGAAGATCATGTCCCTCACTGGGATTTCCGCGTGGAGGGCGATCTTGCTTCCGAGCCGCGCGATACCTCTGCCGGCGCGTGTGCAGCATCCGGGCTGATCGAATTGGCAAGCCTGCTCCCTGAGAAGCAGGGAAGATCCTATCGTGCTGCCGCCGAGCGCATCCTGCTGTCGCTGTATGAGAACTACGGCACGTGGGATAATCCGGACCACGAGGCCATACTGGTAGAGGGCACCGGGCATAAGCCTGCCGGGCAGAATGTAAATGTATCGCTGATCTATGGCGATTATTTCTTCGTTGAGTCCTTTGCAAAACTGCGCGGCTGGGAGAAGCGTGTTTTCTAGCTGACCGCTGCCGGCTGTCTGCGAAACAAATAGAAACCCCCGAGCCCGGGTGGCGCATCGCGTCCATTCGGGCTATTTGGGCATTGTGGAGCGCAAATCCGGAAGGATTTGAGTTTTTATCAATCGCTTTACAGCAATTGACTATATCGGCAGCTTGCCTTTTCGGTCATACTAGGGGTTACCCAATTCATAAAATTGATAATCTAATCACGATAATTCTATTCTCATGCTGAAGGGTGAGGAGATTCTATGAACATGCGATATTTGTGGCGGAAAAGAAAGAGCATCGTTGTCACATGGCTGATCTCCTACAGTGTCGTGCTTTTCGTGCCGATTGTGATTAGTCTGATTATCTATTCGCAGGCCAGCCATGCGCTCAGGGGGGAAATCCATCGCGCTAACGATTCCTTGCTCAAGCAAATGCGGTATACCATCGACAATCAGATTGAGCTGATGAAACGGCTGAACATGGAGATTACGTGGAATGCCAAGCTCCAGAGCCTGATGTACTCCAGCAAGCCGTCCAAGGAAGCGCCGTTTACAGCCTATCAGCTGGTCAAGGATTTCAGACTCTATAAAACCTCCTATGCTTCAATCGACGAGTTCTATGTCGTCTGGAACCGGGATGGCTCCGTGCTGCGTCCGGGCAATGTCCGGGAGATGCAGACCGCTTTTCAGACGATTCATGATACGGGAGCGCTTTCTTACGCGCAATGGTTAGAACAACTGCACCATCCGGCGCAGGACCAGTTCGTGCTGCTGCCCCACAAAGATGCGGCGCAAACGCGCACATCCATTGCCTACATTACACAGCTTCCCAAGGATTTGAACGGCGATGATACCGGGACAGTAGTTGTCATGGCGGGCACTGCACGGTTTCAGGAAGCATTTGAGAGTATCTCCGCTTTTAGCGGGGGCCGACTGCTGATCCTGAACCAGGAAGACCGGATTCTGTTGTCCAATGCTGAAGATTCGAAGCCACAGGTGCAGAATAACCTCATGCTGGAGCCGTTCATGGACGGCGGCCGCTTCCGGCTGGATGCTGAACCTGCCAAGGGCTCGGAGCTGATTTCGATTCAATCGGCAGTGTCCGGTCTGAAGTATGTGCTGATCTTGCCAAGCAGCATCTATTGGGAGAAAGCGGAGTATGTCCGCAGCTTCACTTATATCAGCATCCTGATCAGCCTGTTCGGTGCAGGCGTGCTGACATGGTTCTTCATGCGCCGCAATTATTCGCCGATTCAGCAGCTGGTACAGTCGCTGGCAGACAAGAACGGGCAGGAGGATCATACGGAGTGGAATGAACTGCGATTGATCCAGCGGGCCATACTGAATGTGCATACTGAGAAGGATGAGATTGCGCTCCAGCTTCAGAAGCACCAGCATGTGCTCCGCTCCAATATGCTGAACCGGCTGTTCAAGGGCAAACTGGACCCCCTTGTCCCTTATGAGGAAGCTTTCAAGTCCTTTCATATGGAGCTGTTGTCCGATGATTTTGCCGTCATCCTGTTTGTGGTGGAAAATGACGAAAATCTGTACGCCAAGCTCCCTGGCATTGATGACAATGAGCGGAGCAAGCTCATGCAATTTATTATCGGCAATGTCGTGGAAGAGCTCGCCGTACAGCGTCAGCATGCAGGCTACGTAGTCGAAGTGGACGATATGATGGTCTGTCTGGTCAATCTGAGTCCGTCTGCGGAAAATGTCCAGCAGCAGCTTCATGAGATTGCCTCCGAGGCACAGCAATTCCTGAGCCGGTACGAGATGGATCTGACCGTCTCGATTAGCGGCAAGCATGCCTCCTGGCCGGGGATCGGGCAGGCGTATCAGGAGGCGGTGGATGCCATGGAATACAAGATGGTGCTTGGAAAGAAAGGGATTATCGCTTATCAGGACATACGCCGGGACCCGGCCGAGTTGTCCCGGAACGGATATTATTATCCGCTGCAGACCGAGCAGCAGCTGATTAATTTCATTAAGACCGGGGACTTCGGACAGGCATCGGATTTTATGAATGAAATAACAGCGCGCAACTTCAGCAAGCCGGTTATGTCGCTGACGCTGGCACGCTGCCTGATCTTTAATCTTGTTGGCACCATGATGAAGGCCATTCATGAGCTTGGAGACGGGGATGACAGTTTGCTGGAAGACAACCCGCTATGGATGGATAAAATTATTGCCTGCGATACCATTCAGGAGATGCAGGCGGAGCTTCATCTGCTGCTGCAGGAGGTATGTGACTATGCGTCAGCCAAGCGGTCTTCCAACGTATCGAAGGAGCGGGAAGGCTCGCTGCGGGACCTGACGAATAGCGTCGCCCGGCATATTGAAGAAAATTTTCAGGATATGAATCTGAATGTGAATGCCATCGGAGAGCGTTTCGAGCTAAAGGGAAGCTACCTCTCCAAGTTGTTCAAGAGCCAGACCGGGGAAGGCCTGCTTGATTATATCCATAAATACCGGATTGAACAGGCCAAGCCGATGATGAAGGGCAAGCGCGAATCGATTGCAGAGATTGCCCGTCTGGTCGGTTATAATGACGCTGCGACCTTCATCCGGGTTTTCAAGAAATACGAAGGCATCACGCCGGGAAAATATAAGGAATTATTTTAGCGAAAGAGCCATGCCCCGTAATTGTATGGGAGCATGGCTTATCCCGGATCAGCCACTGATTCATCACCGGACGATGAATGGATAAATAGCCAGGACTACAGCTTGAATTGCTTCACCATCAGAAGCATTTCGCCGGATATACGGCTCATAGAGTCTGCTGATGCGGAGATTTCCTCCATAGCCGCAAGCTGACTGGCCGTGGCGGTGGAAATCATCTGAGCCAGATCATTGGAGCGTACCGCCATATGATCGATCTCTTGCAGCGAAGCGTTGAACTCCTGAGCGCTGGCGGATATTTGTTCAGACGCGGCAGAGGTTTCCTGTACGTGATACACGGCGCTGCGGGTCGCGACCAGTATTCTTTGGAACGCCTCTCCCGAATGCCGGATTGAATCAACGCCAGCCTGCACATCCTGCTCGCCTTGACCCATGGCGGTGGCGGCTTTATTAATATCGGTCAGAATGGCCTGAATCAGCTCTGCTACCTCCAGGGAGGATGTTCTTGAGCGTTCCGCCAGCTTTCTAATCTCATCCGCAACAACTGCAAATCCTTTGCCCTCTTCCCCAGCCCTTGCGGCCTCGATGGCTGCATTCAGTGCAAGCAGATTGGTTTGCGACGAAATATTTGTCATTGCGTCGATGATCTCGCCAATCTGCTGCGACCGTTCGTTCAACTGATTGACGATTTGAGAGAGGCCGCCCACCGTTGAGGATACAGCAATCATTTGCTCCGCTGATTGTGTGATCAGCTCGTTTCCATGTTCGGCATGGCTTAAGGTAGCTAATGAAGCCTCATAAGCAGTCGAGGAAGTGATTGCGATGCGTTGTGCACTGGCTGACAATCCCTCCATGGCATAGGTGCTCTCTTGCAGGCTTCTTTTTTGCGTTTCATTGCTCAATGCCACTTCCTGTGCAGATAGGGCAATTTGGTCGGTAGCTGCTGTTGTCTCCCCAAAGGTGACGGACAGGTCACGGGAGGCCAAAGACAGGGCATCAGCGTGGGACAGCAGTCCTTGGGTAAGCTCTCTTAACCGGCTGTGCATGGTCTGGAAGGAGGTGTACAGGTCGCCAATTTCATCCCGGCTATGTATGGCCAGCGCACTTTGCGACAAGTCGCCCGCAGCAACCTGTTTGGCCTGCTGCGTCAGCCGGACAAGCGATCTGGTGAGACGCATCGCAAGCAGGGCAACAATAATCCCTCCGGCTGCAATACATCCGAGCAGCGTATACACAGTACCCTGCACAATGCGCTGCAGTCCCGCGTTATAGTCCTTAATATAGGAGCCTGCTACAATTGTCCATCCCCAGTTCGGATCCCTGAGCGAATAGGCAATTTTCATGGCTTCTGCGGTGGAGTCCGGCAGCGGCCATTTGTATACGGTAACGCCGCCGCCCGGTTGCTGCCCCTTCTGAAGCATGTCCCGGATATGATAAAAGCCGTCGCTCGTCTGCTTGTCCCAAAATGGCTGTCCCTCAAGTGCCGGGTGGGCGACCAAATCACCCTGGTCGTTCAGCACAAAAAAATAACCGTGCTCGCCAATATCGATCTTTGTATTGATTGTGCGTGTGCCATCCGTTCGCTGCGGTCCGAGAAGCAGCTGTTTCATCTTCTCCTGTGCCTCTTCCTTGCTTAACGCGCCTTTCTTGACGGCATCTTCGAACGACCCGATGAGTTCTGCCGCCATATGAACCGTGTTCCGGAGATTGGTCTCCATCTGCAGATTGCTTTCGCGGGCTGACACCCAGATGCTCATGCTGCCTACCAGCAATGCCGGGATCATTAGAATTGCAAGCGAGAGGACCAGCCATTTAGTCCGGATAGTAAACCGCCATTGTCTTGCTCTAGTGTTTGTATTTGTATTTGTCCCCATGAAAATCCCCCCGTTAAACTTCTGGTATTCCTGCTATAGAAAAAGCATATTGCGCGCACGGATGATGGTTATGGTTCCTGTGTAATTGAAATGACCTCCGCGCTAAAGCTGCATATTACATGATGAATGAAAAACAGCAGTCCAAAGTGGCCTTTGAACTGCTGTCATGGATCAGAATCGGAAGCTTATTTCAATGTTTTCAGCATGGCGGAGACAAAGCCGATATGATCGGTTGCATGCAGTACCGTGGAGACAATCAGCTCTCCAAATGTCTCGGCTCTCAGAAAGTTTTCTTTTACGGGTACGTCCAGCTTGCCCTCTAGCAATTTTCGGATCTGGTCCGGCTGCTCCCTCAATTGGGCTATCAGCACATCCCATGCAGGCGGCTCGCTATGCCAGTCCGAGGGCTTCGTTCCATAGGCGAAAAAATCCTGGTAGCTGGCGGGAAGCGGCTGATCCAACGCAAATTCCGGAAGGCCGAATACATGGAATTCTGTTACGGTAAGCACATGACCGATATGCCAATGAATGCTGTTCTTAAAGCCTTCCGGAATAAGGTTACGCTTGCCCTCCGGGCATTGGGCAACCAGCTCGGTCAATTGATTGTGACGGTTCTTCAAAATATCAAAAATGAAATCTGTTCTCATGGTTCATACCTCCTCATAATGGTTATCCTGAGATGTGGGTCATCCACATCGGCCTATAATTCCTGCTGCTCGAACTGGGAGGCGTAAGCGCCGTAGCCCTTGGTATCAAGCTCGTCCTTTGGAATGAACTTCAAAGCTGCCGAGTTGATACAATATCTAAACCCTGTAGGCTTAGGACCATCCTCAAACAGATCCCCGAGGAAGGAATCGGCATCCCGGCTTCTGACCTGAGTAACGGACGAGAACAAGCCGCCTTTTTCTTTCAGCACAACGTGTTCTTTGTCTAACGGCTGTGTGAAGCTCGGCCAGCCTGTTCCGGCATCGAATTTATCCTTGGAGCTGAACAGCGGCTCGCCAGAAACAATATCCACGTATATGCCTTCTTGCTGATTATCCCAGTATTCATTTTCGAACGGCCGCTCATCCACATCGTTCTGGGTTACATCGTATTGAAGCGGGGTCAATGTTTTTAGCCTTTCGGCTTTGTTGAAATCCATGTGGATGTCTGCCTGACCAGCAACCTCTGCTGTCCGGTCTTTGCCCCAAGTGCGGTCCAAAAAGGCGTCCCTCCCGGAGACAAACTGGGTGAGCTTATAACGGATCGGATTTTTTTTATAGTAGTCCTGATGCTCTTCCTCCGCCATGTAGAACTTAGTGGCAGCTGCAATCTCGGTTACAATCGGCTTGTCAAACTTTCCGGTTGCAGCCAGCGCGTCTCTGGAAGCTTCAGCGGCAGCCTTTTGCCCCTTGCTGTTGTAAAACACAGCGGTGTGGTACTGTGGGCCAAGGTTGTCAAATTGTCCGTCTGCATTTGTAGGGTCGATGCTCTGCCAGAATACTTGAAGCAGCTCGTCATACGTAATCTGATTCGGATTATAACGGACTTCCACAGATTCAAGATGTCCGGTGCTGCCTGAGGAAACCTCGGCATAGGTCGGATTTTGCGTTTGCCCTCCGGTATAACCGGCCGACACGCTCAGCACGCCCTTGAGATCCTCAAAGTACGGCTCGAACTGCCAGAAACAGCCTCCGGCAAAAACAGCGGTTTCATATCTCGTTACAGAACCGGCATGTACGATATTCACGGGCTTGTGTCCCTCCATCATCGTTGTGGATTTGACAGGCGCATTATAGATGTAAAAGACCATGACGACAGCAATAGCAACGGGCAATACGAAGTATCGATTTTTTTTGAACTTCAATTCCGACCGCCTCCTCATTGTGTTTGTACTGCATTTCTTATTTTGAATTTTAACAAGAAAAAACCCGCAGCAAATGTGCGGGTTGTCATGAATTTGGTTCCATATAAGACGGCTTTTCAGCTTTCTGACAGGCGAATTTTCATGCCCCTGCCAAAAGTCATGCCGTCGATTATTTAAAGTGACGAACTGAAAATACCGCAGCCTGTGTTCTGTCGCGCAGTCCAAGCTTGGCCATCAGGCTGGATACATGGTTTTTAACCGTCCCTTCAGAAATAAACAGCTGGTCGGCAATTTCCTTATTGTTCAGGCCCTGGCCCAATAAAGCCAGAATCTCCTTCTCCCGTTCAGTCAAGCTCCCCGGCAGCTCATCGTCACCGGAATTCAAAATTTTGGGCTGCATGGACGGGGCAGCCGGAATTTTCTTTAATTCCTTCAGCAGCATAGCCGTGATATCAGGCTGGAGGACTGTTCCTCCGTTATAGACGGTTTGAATGGCGCTGACGATGGCCTCGGAGGGCATGTCTTTAAGCAAATAGCCATGTACACCTTTTTCCAAAACCTGCAGGATCAGCTCTGCATCATCGAATGTGGTCAAAATTAATACCTTGGTCTCGGGAAAGTGCTTGAGAATCAGCTCGGCGCCTTCCACACCGTCCATGCCCGGCATGCGAATATCCATTAAGACAACATCCGGCCTCAGTTCCGTCACTTTGGCGTAGGCGTCCCGCCCGTCAACGGCTGTTCCCACGACTTCCATCCCCGGCTCCAAATTGAGGATGGTCGCAAGACCCTCCCGCATGAGCCGCTGATCGTCAACTACCAGGATTCTCAAGGAACGGTACCCCCATTTCAATATTTGGATAAGGAATGTTTGCTTGCACTGCAAACTGCATATGGCCATCTTTTCCGAAGGAGACCTCGCCATCCCATTCCTTTATTCGCTCTTGCAGGTTCAATAACCCGAAGCCCGGCTGGACTTCGTCAGGCACGTCACCGTCATTGCTGATGCTAAGCAAGAAGCTGCGCTCCGAATAGACAATCAGGATGCGGGCATGTTCTGCATCCGCGTGCTTCTTGGCATTCGTGAGCGATTCCTGTACGATGCGGTATGCAGCAAGCTGAAGCTCCCCCGGCAGCGGCACTGCGCTTCCTTCAAATTCAAAGCGGGTCGCCACCTGCGCAAATTTCGTGAATTCCTCTGACAGCTTGTCCAGGCTGTCATGCAAAAACATCGGTCGAACCGGTTCGTCCCTAATTGTCCGGACGGCAAGGCGGACCTCTTGGAGAGTAGAGCGCACCAGATCCTCGCAATCCCGGTAGACACTCTCGCTGCGTTTCGCATCTATCTGTCTCAGCTTGCGGGCCGCCTGCATTTGTACCACCAGGCTCGTCAGCTTGTGGCCGACTGTATCATGAATATCTCGGGCAATCCGTACACGCTCCCTGGAGGCTGCCCATTCTTCTGCCTTGAGAGCATACTCCTGAAGCCGCTCATGAGATTCCATTAATTGTTCGTATAACTGCAGTGTATCCTTGCGGGCCCTCTGATAGAAATGGATCAGCGTGCTGACAATACCTGCGAATATAATGAACGAGCAGGTAATGAAGTAGCTCATGCCGTCGAACTGCTTATATAAATACCAATCCACACTGCCCATCGTCACCAGATATAGAATCAGCAAAAAGATACACGTTAGGATGAGCATGCGGAAATTGTTAAAAAACATGAGAATCGCCAAAGCCGTAATGCCGACAAAAAGCTGATTCGGAAAATGTCCGCCGATAAAGATGTAGCCATAAGCGGCAGATACCAGAAAATCCAATATCAAAAGGTGAAACAGCCATTTTTTTCGCTTCTCTGCCCTGGAGTAGAACAGATTGACAAGCAGGAACACAGCAACTGAAAAGACAAGAAAGCTGAACCGCCAAAAAGCCTCAATTGAAGTTTCAAAATAAAAAATACCGGAGACGAGCAAGCCTAATATGAGTTTTAGACCGAAAAAAATCTTCCAGGAAAGGGGCCCTCCTTTTATGAATTTCGCATCTTGAAGCATTGGCGCTTCCCTTCCCTTCATCGAGGTATAATTCTGTTGTCATGGCGATTATAACATATAATTTCTTCCCATTGATGAAGGATTCTGCACCCGTATTTTTCCGGCGTATACGTTTGTTTCCGTCCTGTATCCCAGGGCTTATCCGGAATGCTGGACCTGTCTTCCATCCGCCGCCCGCACTCCTATACTACCCTTAGTTTTTACAGGTTTCATCATCAGCCCCAGGATGATCTATAAAAATAATTGCATTTCACATATACTTATTTTTGAAAGGATGCGCTTTAATAGGAAATTTATGAATTGCACAAGAGATCGATACAAGCTTCTTTAGGGGACTGTAAGCAATGAGCAATTCGGGATGCTGTCCTGATTATGGCAGGGATTACATGGAGAAATACAAGCAAGTTTTGATGCCTATATAAAAGGGGGATTTCAAGTATGAAAGGTATGCAAGCGTTGCTTTATTCAATACTTGCTTTGCTGCTGGCAACATCATTGCTTGGCGGTTGTGATCGCACGGCGCCGGCGTCTGAGGCTGTTGGCCAGATAAAACAGGGAGAGCAGGGATATGAGCAGAAGCCAGAACAAAATGAAAGCGCTATATCCGATGAAAAGGGACAGGCGGTGCTGACCTATTGGGCAGAGTTGAACGGAAATGCCGCGCGGATTAAGCCCACCTTTCAGGGGGTGCCTTTCTTTCAGGAATGGCAGAAGCGGACAGGGGTCCGGCTGAAATTTTTGCAGCCGCCGTCCAATCAGGCCAGAGAAGCGGTGAATGTACTGTTAACCTCGGGCGACCTGCCTGATATGATCGAATATGAGTGGGTCAACTACCCTGGCGGACCGGAAAAGGCTATCAAAGAAGGCCATATATTGAGGCTGAATGAGGTGATCGATCAATATGCGCCAAACCTGAAGGCCTATCTGGCCAAGCATCCGGATATTGACCGGCAGGTGCGTACGGCGGACGGCAGTTACTATATGTTTCCGTTCATTCAGGCGGATGACCGGCTTCGCACGTACCAGGGGCCAATTATCCGCAAGGACTGGCTGGATGAGCTGGACCTGGAAGTGCCGCAGACGATTGACGAATGGCATACTGTGCTTATGGCATTCAAGGAACAGAAGCATGTCGAG
Source organism: Paenibacillus pinihumi DSM 23905 = JCM 16419 (assembly GCF_000422505.1). Taxonomy (GTDB): domain Bacteria; phylum Bacillota; class Bacilli; order Paenibacillales; family Paenibacillaceae; genus Paenibacillus_D; species Paenibacillus_D pinihumi. Next base: position 37,300 of record NZ_AULX01000026.1, read on the forward strand.
GCCCCGCTCATCTTCCTGGGTGTCCCGAATCCGCTATTCGGTATTGAGAGCGGAGGGTTCATCGGAGCGTACGGTGTACGCAAAGGCTTCTATCTGGAAGACGGAAACGTGTTATACGGTCCAAGGGAGCCTGGCTACAAGGCCTTCCTTAGCTTGTTCCGCGACTGGTATGGGGAAGGGCTGATTGACAAAAACTTTGCGACGGTCGATACGGTGACTCAGGATACAAGCATGATCACCGGACGCAGCGGGGCCAGCCTGTGGAACGCCGGGGCAGGCATTGGCACATGGCTGCCGACCATCCGGGACCGGAACCCGAAGGCATCTTTCGTCCCGGCCCCTTATCCGGTGCTGAACAAGGGTGAACGCCCCAAATTCGGACAGCGTGCCCCGGCGATCGGCTCAAGCGGGGGAGTAGCCATCTCCAGCCGAAGCCGGCATGTGGAAGAAGCTGTGCGTATGCTTGATTACGGCTATGGGCCTGAAGGGCATCTGCTGTTCAACTTCGGTGTTGAGGGTGTCAGCTATGAGATGAAAGACGGATATCCGGTTTATACGGATCTGATTTTGAACAACCCGGACAAGCTTGCGCCTTCGCAGGCGCTTGCAATGTATACACGGGCCAGCTATTTCGGTCCATTTGTACAGGATGTGCGCTATATGGAGCAGTATTATACGCTGCCGGAACAGAAGGAAGCAATCAAGCTATGGTCGGATACCGATGCTTCCGAGCATCTGCTGCCATCTGTGCCGAAGACGGAGAAGGAGAGTGCAGAATTGTCCGCCATTATGCAGGATGTCACCACACTGGTGGATGAGATGTCGCTGAAAATCATTTTGGGGATTGAGCCGCTCGAAGCCTACGATACCTACATCGAGCAATTGCAGGCACTCAAGATTGACCGGGCAATCCAGATTCAGAAGACGTCCTATGACCGTTATATGCAGTCGTTGGCCAAATAAGCATTTATGCAGAGAGATGACATGGGGGCTGTTCGTGATGTGCCTGGAAGCTGCAGACTGCAAGCCTAAGGCCTGATTTGAGAAATTCACAATGCTTTTGCATGTATTGCCTATTCCTGGACGGAATTTAGCAACCCGGATCACGCTTTTGTTCATATTCATGCGGCCTCCCGGCATCTTATAATGAAGCAGTGCCTGACGGTGCTGCATGTTCCGGCACGGTCGTGCCGGGCATCTCTGGCATGATGGAGCAGAGGAGGTGAGAGGAACCGGACTGTATTTTTGTAACCGCTAACAATCCTGTCTAATGAAAAGGAGGAAAATTCGAGCATGAGTAAAAAGGTTCTCAGTTTGCTGATGTCTCTATGTCTGATTGTTGGTTCCCTGCTGCCGGGAACGGCTCTGATCCGGGCTGCAGCTCCGGACGATATGAGCCTGGGTGAGGACGGGAGGAGCCGTCTGTATCCGGAAGACTGGTACCCGGGCTTCACGGATGACAAGGGCCGCTTCCTGCACGATTTCTCTTATGCGGGCTATCACCGCGGGGAGGCCGGGCTTCCGGATATTGATCCTGAAGATGGGATTGATGTGACCGCGGCCCCTTATTTTGCCGATGCAACCGGTGAGGAGGACTCGACAGCGGCGATCCAGAATGCGATTGATGCTGCTGCTGCCCAGGGCGGTGGGGTTGTCTATCTGCCTGCCGGTACATATCAGGTTAATCCGCCAGAGGGCAAGGATCAGTCTCTGCTTATTTCGGCCAGCCATGTGGTGCTCAAAGGGGCGGGGGCAGGCGAGACTTTTATCTATAATGCAACAGAGGTCATGAGATTCAAGGATATTATTCGTGTCGGGGGTGGCGACTGGAAGCGGACAGGAACGTCCACCAGACTTAGCAAGTCGGTGACGGAGCCGTCTGTACTGCTGCCGGTTGAGCGGACAGAGGGATTTGCTCCTGGCGATTACGTGCTGATCACATTCGACACAACGACGGAGTTCCTGAGCGAGCTGGGCATGCAGAACAAATGGTCGTCACGGCTTGGGCGGGTGGAGCCTTTGTTCTACAGGCAAATTGTCGGCGTCGATGAGACGAATGGAACGCTGACGATCGATATCCCGACGCGGTACCCGATCAAGCAGCGGGATAATATTACGATTACCAAGACAGAGCCGCCGGTAGTTGAGGCGGGTCTGGAGGACTTCTCCATTGCTTCGATTCAGAATCCGAAGAGCGGCCTTGCTGAAGATGACTTCAAGGTCATTGGCACAGCGGGTTATGAGATCGACAACGCCAAGGCCATCAATATGATCGCGGTTGCCGACAGCTGGGTGCGCAATGTCAGCTCTTACAAGCCCGAAGGCAATACAACCTACCATCTCTCCTCCAAGGGCATCATCCTCGACCGTACGAAAAACGTTACCGTAGACAATGTCACCATGGAATACCCCCAGTACCGCGGGGCGAACGGAAACGGTTATTTGTACCAGTTCATTGGCAATGACAATCTGATTGCGAACAGCAATGCGGTTGGCGCCAGACACAGCTTTACTTACGCTAATTTCTCCGCGAACGGCAATGTGCTCCACAACGTCTACTCCGAGAATTCAACCTTGCTTACCGATTTTCATATGTATCTAAGTATGGCGAACCTGATCGACAACATGTCACTGAACGGAGACGGCATCTCGGCTATTACCCGTGACTATGGTTCTTCGCCAACGAACCGGCACGGTGTTGTGACTACGGAGAGCGTATTCTGGAATACGACCGGAATCGCTGCTCATAGAAGCAAGAACGGCATCATTATCGAATCCGAGCAGTTCGGCAACGGTTATATTATCGGGACCAAAGGAGCCGTGACCGGTGTCAAGGTAGATATCGTGGGCTCGATCCCCGAGGCGGACACCAGCCCGTTTGATATGGCTGAAGGCATTGGGGAGGGCGAACGGCTTAATCCGCAAAGCCTGTATGAGGATCAGTTCGCCAGACGAACAGCAGGAATGGAGCTGGGGCTGCAATCGCTGCTGGTCAATGGCGGAGCGGTCAACGGCATGCAATTTTTGAAGTCCCGCTATACGTATACGCTGCCTTACGGGACAGAACAAGTTCCGGTCATTCAGGCCGCGGCGCTTGCGCCGGATGCGCAGGTTGTAATTGAGCAGCCGGAGACAACTACAGACACCGGAATAATAACTGTGGCGAGGGACGGGGCAAGCAAGACATACCATATTGCTTTCCAGGTAGCCGGAGCTCCTCAATCTCCGGAGCGCATCAGCTTCGCACCGGATAAATCCGTCCCTGGCTGGCGGGTTGCGGGCAATGCCATCAGTGTGGGACACAGCGGGAAGCTCAAGGCATTTGTAACGCTTCACAACGGTGAGATGCTGGATGCGGAACAAGCGGGTATTCCCGTTACCTATTCCGTGAATAACGAAGAGCTCGGAAGCGTGGATGGGTATGTGTTCAAGGCGAAGCGGCCGGGCTTTGTTCAAATTACCGCAGAAAGCACTTATAACGGCACGACGGTTAAAGTGACCGAAACGATTGAGGTTAAAGAAGCGATGCCGGAGCCTCAAGGACCGTTTGCTGTTGTAGCCAAAGTAACCGCGAGCGCTGATGACGGCAACCGGCCAATCAATGCGATCGACAAAGATCCTGATTCCAGATGGTCGGCGGAGGGCAAAGGCCAGTATCTGCTGTTGGAGCTGGACAAGGAGCAGTGGATCGACAAGGCCAGCTTCCTGTTCTATAACGGTCATCAGCGCGCCAATTATTTTGAACTTGAGGTATCCACAGACGGTGAGACCTTCCAGAAAGTGCTGACTGATGCGGCGAGCCGTAAGCAGGACCCGAACCAGCATGAGAGCTTTGAATTCAAACGCGTAAAAGCCAAATACGTAAAGTATGTAGGCCAAGGGAATGAAATCAACGGCTGGAATAGCCTTATTGAAGCCTGGGTCCATTTGGCCAAGGATGAATCGGGCGGACCAACTCCTTATTATCCGTCGGGCCCTAGCCAGCCGGTACACGAGGAGAAGCCGAAGGATGACGGGAAAGAGACACCTCAGAAACCTGGAGAAACTGCTTCGCCTGCCAGTATTCAGCTTGAAGCGGCTGACCCTGTGCGCAGCACAAATGAAGCAGGTCAATCTGTAGCCACAGTAAAGGTGAACGGGGAGAAGCTTGGCAAGGCGCTGGATGCTCTGACCACAGAGCAGAAAGCCCAGGCTGTGCAAATCCATTTGGAGATCAAAGAGAATGCAGATGCAGGCGTGGCACTGCTGGCGGCTGACACTCTGACGTCAGCATTGGCCAAAGCGCCTCGAGCAGTTCTGAACATCCGATACGGAGAAGCCGGGTATGAGCTGCCGTTGTCAGGTCTGCGCTCAGCTTTGGCAGATCAGGCATTGTCCGCAGACAGCAGCACGGCAGAACTGGCTATCCGCATGGCGAAGCCGGGCAAAGGGGATCAGTCAGCATTAGAAGACAAGGCCCGGGCGGTGAACATCAAGCTGCTGCATGAAGGCGTAGACAGCGGCATTACAGTCCGGCACGGCGGCCATCAGATACAGGCAGCATTATTCGGCAGCCCTTACGCGCCAATCACTGTCACTTTGGATAATACGGTCGATATGAAGTCTCTATCCGCGGCGAGATTTGATCCGGCGTCAGGGGAGCTGGTCTATGTGCCAGCCGCATTCCGCCATGAGGACGGCAAGACTGTCGCTGTTATATACCGCACAGGCAGCGGCATATATACTTTTGTCCAGGGAGACCGTACCTTCGGAGATACGAAGGGGCATTGGGCAGAAGGGACGATCCATTCCCTGGCATCCAAGCTGCTCGTGAGCGGGAGCAAGGATGGCTTCAAGCCCAATGCAGCCATAACAAGAGCCGAATTCGCCGTGCTTCTTGTGCGGGCAGCGGGCCTTACGCTACAGCAGGCAGACGGCTACTCCGATGTGCCGGCTTCTGCCTGGTATTCCGGTGCGGTCGGAGCAGCTTCCAGAGCGGGAATTATTCAAGGCTTCGATCAGAAGCTGTTCAAGCCTGATGCGCACATTACAAGGGAGCAAATGGCGGTGATGATTACACGTACGCTGCAGGCAGCAGGAGATGAGCGTGGGGGGGCCGCGGTTTCGGCCGGGCTGGACGCGTTCGCAGACCGTGATGCGGTCAGCATTTATGCCCGGGCGGCTGTGTCGAAGGCGCTTCAGCTTGGGATTATGAATGGAGCGAGCGGAACAACGCTTGCGCCGCAAAGCAACGCTACACGCGCAGAAGCGGCGGTTATGCTGGAGAGGATGCTGCGAACTTTGAATTTCTTGCAGTAGTCATTCAGTAGCCGGTGGCACACCCATAGGTACCATCTTGTCCTGGGGACGCTTGAACATCGGAGCTCATCATTGAGAATGCCGTATTCATAGAAATAACAAAACAAGGCCAGTTGCCGCTATCGTGCGGTTACAGGCCTTGTTTTGTTATGTTGAGAGGTTGGAATTACCGGAAGTGAGCTCCGGCAATTCCGCAAGAACAATTGAGCAGTTGATGGCTGTGTCTGAGCTAAATAAGCATATCAAGCATGTTATCCCCGGCTCAGGTCGCCGGTTCAACACAATGGAGAGCACTTCAGAGTAAGGATTTCTCCAGAATGACGTAGTTCACGCCTGCCTTTTGGAAGGTCTGCAAGGTAGGCTCTAACCCGAATTTCTGATAGAATGACACCTTCGAGGCTCTGGCATTGCACCATATGGCATCTGCGCCAAGGCGCCGGGCCTCTTCCAGCGTGTAGGCCAGCAGGCGGCTGCCATAGCCCTTGCCTTGCTCCTCCCGGAGCGTAGCAAACTTGCGGAATTGCGCCCGTGTCCCCTCGGGGAAAAGAGAGATGACGCTGACAAGTGTGTCGTTCACATACAAGCCGAAGTGACGGCCGTTGGCATCATCTTTAAGCTGTACAAAGCTCAGCTCCTGATCCGGCCACATCACTTCATGCCGCAACTGCCACACTTCGTCAAGACTGGCTTCGCGGATAATCATGTGAGGCTCCTTTCACTCTAAATAATTTTTGTGTATATCGGCTGTCCGGCAGGCAACGGGATTACTTGCGGGTGCATTATCTACATCGAACAAGGGGCTATCCGCATCGTCTAACGAATAGCCCTGATCAGCCGGAATAGCTGTGATGCACAAAGACGCAGGTTGTTAAGGGCAACCTGTTTCTCCATCGCTTCTTCCAGAGACATCGGCCCATTTGTGATGGAGAAGCAGGAGGTAATGCCCTGCTCATTCAGGGAAGTGGTGTCCTGCGGGATTGAACCGCCAAGCGCCAGTACCGGAATACCAAGCTGCCGGGCAAGCTTTGCCATCCCGATAGGCGCCTTGCCCATCGAGGTCTGCTCGTCGAGCTTGCCTTCGCCTGTAATAACGAAATCGGCATCTGCGATTCTCCGTTGCAGTCCGGCATGGCTGGCGATAAGCTGAATGCCCGGCTCCAGCTTTGCGTTCAGCAAAGCGCTGAACGCAGCTCCCAGTCCTCCGGCAGCTCCTGCCCCGGCTATACGCTGAATATCCTTGCCGGTCGCAGACTTTACGACATCCGCAAAGCTTCTCATCCCCAGGTCAAGCTGTTGCACCATCTCCGGTCCGGCTCCTTTTTGCGGAGCGAATACATAGGCTGCCCCATGTTCCCCATAGAAGGGATTGTTTACATCGCATGCCACATGGAACCGGCATTTCGCAAGTTCGGGGTTAACCCCTGCCAGTTCAATAGAACGGATGGCTGCCAAGGACTGGCCGCCCCGGCCAGCCTCTTGACCATGACTATCCAGAAATCTGAATCCAAGCGCTTGCAGCATGCCGGTCCCGGCATCATTGGTGGCGCTGCCCCCAAGGCCGATGATCATACTGCGGCATCCGCGGGAGAGTGCATCCGCTATCAGCTCGCCAACGCCGTAGGAGGTTGTGAGCAGCGGATTCCGTTCATTCAGCTGCACAAGCGGCAGCCCGCACGCGGCTGCGACCTCGATGACAGCCGTATGGTTATCGCCAAGCACTCCGTATACAGCTTCAACCGGACTCCCCAGAGGGCCGGTGACGCTCTTGGGGATATATTTGCCCCCAGTGGCCGCCACCAAGGCCTCGACCGTGCCTTCGCCGCCGTCAGCGAGCGGAATGCAATCCACTTCCGCCTCCGGCCAGACATCGTGTATGCCCAAAGCTACAGCTTGGCTGCCGTCAATTGAAGAGATACAGCCCTTGAATGAATCCATGGCGACAACGACCTTCATGCGTGAACCTCCTGTCTATGATGGATTCATTCACTTTGAAGCTATATCCATTGTGAGGGAAATCGGACAGTGGTCGCTTCCCAAAATATGTGCGTCAATCGCAGCATCCTGCACCAGCGGTGCCAGTCTCTCAGAGATGAGGAAGTAGTCAATCCGCCAGCCGATATTCCGCTCCCTGACCTTCGGCATGAATGACCACCATGTATAGGCGTCTGTCCGGTCAGGGTGCAGATGGCGGAAGGTATCGATAAAACCGGAGCCCAGCAGCTCTGTCATTTTCCCCCGTTCCTCAGCAGTAAAGCCTGAGTTTCCATGATTGGACTTGGCATTTTTAATATCAATCTCCTGATGGGCAACGTTCAAATCCCCGCATATAATGACGCTCTTGCATGCATCCAATTGCTGCACATAACTGCGGAAGCGTTCCTCCCATTCCAGCCGGAGCTCCAGACGGGAAAGGTCGCGCCGCGCATTGGGGGTATACACATTAATCAAGTAGAAGGAGTCGAATTCCAGTGTTAAAATACGCCCTTCATCCTCGCTGTCCTCTTCCAGTCCATAGCGGACGGATAGCGGTTTGACCCGTGTAAATACGGCAGTGCCGGAATAGCCCTTTTTCAGCGCATAGTTCCAGTACTGATGGTACTCTTCTTCAAATTCCATACATATCTGATCCTGCTGGAGCTTGGACTCCTGTACGCAGAAAACATCTGCATCCGCAGCCTTGAAGTAATCGTAAAACCCTTTATTGACACAGGCCCGCAGGCCGTTCACATTCCATGATACAAGCTTCATGCTGATGTCTCTCCTTCATATCGGACATGCAGTTTTTTCTTGTGTATGAGAAAGCAGTCTATATGACCCTGTAATTCTGCACATCGCTTGTTTCCTCTAGTTTAGCATAGAATACAGCTTTGATAGACGGAGAGAGAGAATTTAAGATATGACAAAATAAGCCGCCATGACTGTTATTCATAATCAGTCGTGGCGGCCTGAATGCCGAAACTATTTTTTATTTAAATTCCTTGCGAAGGCCTGCGAATCCGGATTTGGACATTTCATTGTAGAACCAAGAGAGCCGCATCGCAATCCGTTAATATGGATTGTATGAGCGGCTCTCTTACACTTTTAGCGGCGGAACTACTGCATCCCTCTGTAAATGCCGGGTACGGAGTCCGGAATTTCCGTCGCTCCTACTGTTTTCGCATAAAATTCAGTCGGCCCTGCAGCGCCGATAATGCCATAGCCGTAGCCATCTTCCCTCATGGCATGAAGGGCCGCGATTAGAAGCGCTTTGCCTGCACCCAGACCTCTGGCTTCAGGAGAGACGCCAGTGGGACCGAAGAAGCCTTTGGCGGTTGCATTATAGCAGGCGAAGCCAATCAATGTCCCCTTTTCAGAACCGGGCTCTTCCTTGACCGCAAGGAGACAGGTATTGGGCTGCTGGGCGTAGGCGAATTCACATTCGCTGGCCCAGTATTCATTGAATTCTTTTTTTACCCATGCAATGACATTATGCTTCTCTGGCGGCATTCCACGCCTGATGGTGATCCCTTTTTCCCTTAAGTCCATGAGTAGAGGAGCAAGCTCTGGCAGTTCATATAGCTTTACTAGCATATCCGGCATAGGGTATGACCTCCAAATAGAGTGATGGCAAAGATGCAAAACATAATTTCCTTAATCTGTATCTTTATCATATTATAGGAGCCTGCCAGTAGCAATTCCATTTTATTGTGAGTTATCAGGAAAATAATAGATATATTTCTCGTTGGAATCCAATTATTAGTTAAAACTATGAAACATATTACCTTTCATAAAAATATAAATATATGGATATTTATCCAAAAATGGTTGACAGGTTATGGGAGCATCTGTAATATAAAGCTATCGATGACGATGTACACGTTATCGGGTTTCTGAGAGAGAGGATACGATGTATACCGGTGCATTGTACTTCCGCCACAGAAATTTTTTTTGCAACCACAATGATAATGATTATCATTATCTGATTAAACGCATGGCGTTCTGTGGTCTTGAACTCTCATTTATCAAAACAGGAAGGGGTGCATGTAGCTTCATTAATTGGTTTAGGAGTTGAGAACACGGGCGCTGCTGCCACTACGAAGGCGGACAGAGCTGTTAATGCTTGATCCAAAATAAAACACATTTAAAGGGAGTGTATTCAAATGGCAAAAACGATGAAAAAAACAATTACTTTGATGCTTACAATGATGGTACTGGCTCTGGCTGTAGCTATTCCGGCGTTCGCTGCTACGAATAAAACTTATACTTTCTATTACAATGGAGCACCTAGCACTCATGCCAGCGCTTTTATTAATGGTCCTGCAGTAGTTGATAATGATGGCTTTACTACGACTTTCACTCTGCTCAATACAAGCAATGTCATCAAAGGCGTGAAATATAACGGAGCAACTGTTCCTGTTACTTATTCCAGTGGCAATGCTGTTTTCACTATCGAAGTTTTTAACTTCAATGCCCCTGTATCCATCACGCTGGATCTGCAATATCCAGGCGGCCACTCCGCTCCAATGACAGTTCAAGCTGTATTTTAAACTGTTCAACAATTGATTCAAAAAGATAAGGGAGAGCGATTTGCATTTTTGCAGACCGCCCTCCTTTATCCATGAAGTGAATGATTTTCCCTTTACCATAAGGAAATCAACCCAAACTCTCATCGGTTGAGGCCGGTGTAAGAATCTCATATACAGGCCTCAGCTTGTGAGCAAATGGCAAGTTGAATACATATTTAAAGGAGCGTTGTACAAGTGAATAGGGTCAAGAAGTACGTATCCATGTTGTTAATTTTCATGTTTCTCGCAGGCTTGGTTCCGCTCGGGCGTGTTGCCGCAGCTGAAGGAACAATGGTCTTAAAAGACGGTGAGTACTCGGTGGGTTATAAGTATTATAAAGACAATACGAACGAACCGTCCGTAACAGACGACTATGGATATCCGGGCACAGGTGTGCTGATTGTTAAAGGGAACACATACTATTTTGAACACGACATGAAGTTTTACCACTATTTCGGATACTTTGCTTCGCGGAAGCCCGGGCAGCCTAAGGCCGTTATTGCCCAAAATAATAAGTCGGCTAGCGGAGCGGAAGGGTATGAGGTCATAGCTTCTACTAAAGCAGAAGGTGGGGAAGACCGTACCAAAGTACGCATTCTAATAGAGGACTATAATAAACGCCAGGATTTACTGATGCATATTCTTATTCCAGGCATTAATTATGATAACTGGTATAATGCACAGTTGGAGCTTGACCTGAGCAAGATCCCGTCTTCAGGCGAAGATGATGATCTGACCATGGCCAAGAAGCAACTGGAGCAAATGTTCACGGACGCCCATACGTTATATGAGAATGCAAAGGAAGGAACAGGGAATGGCTCCTATCCTGTCGGCTCTAAAAAAGAATTCGAATCAGCCATTCATCAGGCACAAGAACTGGCCGCAAATGCTGGTGATGATATCCAGCTGATTCGGGCGGTTTATGCTTTCCTGAATGAAGCGTATACGAAATTTGTTGCGAAAAAAATAGTGACTGACAGGGCAGCCTTGTTGGCCTTAATCGATCAAGTAGATGCCATCGTCGATTCCGTCAAAAATGCAGGAACGGCTGAAGGAACTCCTAATAGAGGCGCAGCTGTCGCTGGAGAGTATCCGCCCGGTACATCCAACAGTTTGAGAGGCTTCTTAGGCGCTGCCAAAGGGGCTGCGGGTGATTTGGATGCATCCCAAGCTGTAATTGATGAGACATTTAAAAATTTAAAAGAGCAATTCGATGCGCTTGAGTTGAAAAAGTTCGTTGAATCAACGGGAACAATAACTATGATTAATTCGATTGGCGAGGATGCCCAAATTTCAGAATACGCCAAGGAAATTGATCCAGCGTCAACCTTATTAAGAGGCCAAGATCCGTATCGCACAACCCATGCCAATATTGCTTTTCTTTTGGAGCAGAATCCAACAGAAGTCTCTTTTGCGAGTCCGACAGCAGCAGGCGGGTTCAACCCGTCAAGTTTGTCTGCGGCAAAGAAATCTGCCCTGAATTCAACTGCTTCCAGACAGGTATACCAGATTACTCCCAGACATGACATCGCGAAGGACGAGGTGTATCAGGGGCTGGCTTACTTGGAATACACCATTGAAGGTGTAAAAAGAGAGGTATATATCAGCTTCAACTCCGCACAGCTCGCACAGTTGAATAAAGCTATATTGGAGGCCCAGGAGCTGCATGACAAAGCTGTTGAAGGCTCAGATAGCGGTGAGTATGCGGAAGGCTCAAAAGCAGTCTTGCAAGTTAAAATTGACGAAGTCAAAAAGATGGGCGGCAATCTTGCTGCAACCCGTCCGCAAATCGCAAATGCGAGTGAAGTTCTTCAGAATGCGGTTCAGCAGTTTAAATCACAGCTTGTTCCTTTGATTTACTTCACTGCTGTGCATGAAACAGCCCAAGCGTTTTCCAGTATGGACAGCTATATGGTTAAGCCTGCTAAAGTCAATTTTTCTAATGGAAAAGCAAAGGTAGAGTTGACCGTTAAGGACAGCACCACAGTTACCGAATTTAAAATCAAGCAAGGCGAGAACTACGTACCTGCTGCCGTGGTAAGTGAAGATAAAGAAAAAAATACGCGTGTAGTCAGTTTTGAAGTTAATGATCTTGGCAAACTGGTAGATGCACGTGTGCGTACTGTGGTTCCTTCCCAGAATTATGACCGGGAGCATAATATCCGGTTGAACTTTAACAACGTGGACAACACAGCATTATTTTCCTTGATCAATGCTGCAAATGCCAAGCTGCGTGCAGCTGTTACCGGAACTGAGCCCGGCCAGTATACGGAGGCTGCCAAAGCGGTATTAAAGGCAGCTGTTGATGAGGCAAATACAGAAGCAGTTAGCCTGTCCGCAACGCCTGAGACATCTGCAGCAGCGACAGCCAAGCTTAAGGAAGCAGTCGCCCTGTTCGAACGTTCAGACAACAAGAACCTGAATCCGCTGAATACCCTGATTGCATCCGCACAATCGGCACATGACAGCGCCAATGAAGGTACAAGTGTAAACCAGTACAAAGCCGGCTCGAAGCAAAAATTGCAGGCCGCTATCGGAGTGGCTAAAGAATCAGCCGCAAATCCGGTGAACCAGAACCAGATTAACGAAGCTGCTGTGAAGCTGCAAGCGGCGCTGGATGCATTCCAGGCGTCCAAGAACTTCAGCACGGGAAATTACAATGCAACGCTGAAATCATCCTCCCCGGCTTTTGCGGGTCATATTCAGGGAACAGCGGAGCTTGCAGTTGGCGCTCAAACGAGCAAGCTGACAATAACGCCTAAACCAGGCGTAACCGTTAAAAAGCTGATCAATCAAACAACGAATGAGGAAATCCTGCCGGTTGGCTCTATGTCTCCTGCTGCTGTGTCTTCTCAGGGCTTCAGGGGTACAGCTGCGCTGCTGGCGCTGACATCCGGGGCGTCTGTTCCGGTTCAGTTCGAAGTGAAGGATCTGAGCAGCCCGTACAGTCTGGTTATTGAATATATCGACAATGAACAAGTGAAAGAGACCAGCTACACAGTCCAGCTTGCTAACATTACATCCAAGACCACACCGTATTACCCTGGCGGCAATTCGGGTGTAGTGGTCGGTACATCAGATAAATACTACTATATCGATTTCAAAGTTCTGAAAGAGGGCACGGCAGAAACATCGATGATGCAAAGCTATGTAGTGCCCAAAGCGCTGGTCAAGGAATCCGGCAGCTCGAAGACTGTACAATTTACAGTGAAACAAAGCAGCGCCATCAAAGTGCTAACCATTGACGGTCATGAAGTTGCGGATGTGAGCAAAAACGAGGCTGCGGATACAAGAGTTGTATCTGTCAGCTTGACGGACCTGTCCGCGAAGCTTAAGGCCACTGTGAAGCTGAGCATCCCGGCGCAAAACTATAATAGCGAGCACACTGTCCAATTTGTCTTTGATACGGCTTCGGTGAAGGCTGCTGATGCCAACGCTGCAGTGCCTGGAGTAGAGACAACAGGTACAACCGTACAGACCCCGGACAAAGGCAATGAGACCCAGGAGCCGGAAACAGACTTTGCAGACATTAAAGGGCATTGGGCTCAAGCCGAGATTGGGAAGGCTGTCACGCTTGGGATCGCTACAGGTTATGCTGACGGAACTTTCCGGCCGGACGGGGTCATCACCCGGGCCGAATTCGTATCCCTGCTCAGCCGTGCGCTGAAGCTTGAGGCAGGGAAGGAAGCGGCATTCCAGGATGCCAGCCGTATTCCTGCATGGGCTCGTGAGCATGTAGCGAAGGCTGCAAGCGCCGGCCTGATTGGAGGCTACAGTGATCAGACCTTCCGTCCGGACCAGCAGATCAGCCGTGCGGAGCTTGCAGTCATTATCACCCGTGCAGCGAAGCTGGAGACCGGCAAGAGCGCAGCTCTGAGCTTTGCAGATGCCGGGCTGATCCCGGGGTGGGCACAGGCTGAGATTGCGGCTGCTGTCCAGGCCGGATTGATTCAGGGCAAAGGCGGCAATACTTTTGATCCATCAGCAGCCGCAACGCGTGCGGAAGCTTTGGCATTGATCATCAAGCTGTTGGATGAGAAATAAGAAGCGGCAAGAATGGGGTGGCGGAATGTAAATTCCGTCGCCCCTTCATCATTAGAATGCTCCTTTGTTAAACGGAATGTATTGCTGCCATTGCAGAAAGAGAAGCGGTTGGAGCATAGGTGCAAATTAAAACAAAATGTGACAAGAGTGGTTTGCATGCAAAGAAAATAGAAGTGAAGCAGTTGACATTGAAGCGTGAGAGAGGTATCATTAAGTTGTAAGTGATAATGGTTATCATTATCAAATGATAAAAATCACCTTCGTATTCTAATCGCAATCATCGTCGAAGTCAGAATATCGGAGTGACAGAGCTTATGCTCACAAGAAGAGGCCAGTGTTAAGCCCCCCTTACGCTGGTCTCTTCTTATGTTTTTTATTTGCCTAGTTAAAGTTGATTTCTTCAATTTTTCTTAGAGCAGGGTTGGGGTGATCCATATAAAACCAACTACCATCAGTCCACTGCATACCGTAGTATTTATTATCATCATCCCTTAATGGGAAGCTTTCCCCGGTAGTCTTATTGTATTTACGCATATGTTTGTCAAAATAGTAAATTTCTTTTTCATTGTCATAAAAAATATCTTCTGCATGATTAATTAGTTTGCTTATTTTGGGGTTGCTATATTGTACTTCGTAAACGGCCTTATCCTCCTCGGCCAAATAGATTAAACCCTTCTCCGTATATAGAACTTTTACAATTGTATGAGGTACGCTTGCAAGTTCCGACAATTGCTCTGTTTTTAAGTCGAGGCTAGAAACAGTATGTCCTAATGGTTCAACAAAATAAACAACGTCACTGCTAACCATATAACTATTAACAGGTGTTTTAGTTAACAGTTCCTGTTCTGAACCATTATGCCTGATACGGTTGATTCGTTGATGACTGTCCACAAAATAAATCCAATCCGCTTCGGCTATGATAAGTCCAACTTCTTCATCAGTTATACGAGTATTGTTTTCTCCTGTGATGAGTGACTTATAGAGTTTCGAACCATCTGACTTATTTTGGTAAAAAAGTTGATCGCCCAGGACATTAATAAAGCCGGCAGATTGTCTGACAAGGATCTGTTTGTGCTCTCCATCCTTGGTTTTGGTATAAATATAACTGTGATCCTCTGGCTCGGCGTAGAAGATCCAATCACCCTGAGAAGTTACGTACCCGCCATTTAGAATATTATTCATCGTATTACCAATCTCGTTAGACTTTAAAGCATCAGGCCGCTCTTTATCATAGTTACATCCGCTTAAAAGTATCACTAGAAATAAGAGGAGATATCCCTTTTTTAACGTTGGAAACAACATTTACATTCATCCTACCTTCATTTCTATTCACTTTAAAGTAAGCGAGCCTCGCCAGTTATGACACTGGCGAAGCATTTATAGTTTTAATTAAATTGAATTCAATAATAAGTTTATTATAAGCAGCATTCCATTATGGTGTGTTAAATCGACTCACGCTACCACAGCAATACCATGCAGAATAATCAATCCAGCGGTCACTTGTACTCCAATTATCATTAAGGCGAAGGAAGTTCTTGTCCCCATTCAATATTCCTGATTTTTCATAAGTCCGGTATCCTTTGACCAGAACAGTATGGTTTGTATAATACCCATTAGCCATATTAAATAAAGCAGGACGGTTATTATCAATTTCTGTTTTGAAAATGCTAAAAGAAATTACATAAACATTGTTACCCTTTCCATTAGAATAATTATATTTTTTCCAAATATCAGTAATAATATCATCGATTTTTGTTGGTGGTGTTCCACCACTTGAAGTATACCCGTGATTTGTAGCAATAGTTTTAATGTCATTATAAAGAGTTGTAATATTTGAAGGTATATTTGAATAGCTTGATCTGAAGTAACTGAAGGCTTGGGTCAGTGAGGACAAGGTGCAATTTTCTACATTTGACTCGAAGGATGACTGAAGTCGAGCTGTAATACTAAGAGTTTTCTGGGTTTTCATTGTCCAGCCAGAACCATATGTGTCTACAATATATTGATACACGTCAGGAATTTCTACTGTTGAAAAAGCGGATATCCCATTTGAACCGTTTTTTTCTCCATCGGCCATCCATTTATTTAGTGACCCAAAAGATCGTAGTTGTGCTGATAATTCAGGGTTAATCTCAGGAGGACTGGCAGTACGGAGCAAATTTTTGGCTACAATAGAATCAGGAGCAATTTCTGCTTCCAGAGTATATAGTTTGTTATCAGACTCAAGATAGTATTCTATAGGAGAAGCGTAGTAAATTTTATCTGCATCTTCCAACCCGCTAATTTGATATACCGGGTCATCGGTATAAGAGAATTCAGTAACAGATAAGTCTCCACCAGTATTTTGAACGAAAATGTAGCCATTCTTTACACCTTGTTTGGTCAATTTAAAAGTGTAGCCGATCAAATTATTATTAATATCATAAATCTCGTTTACAGATTGAATTCTTGTATTCCGGTCCCAACCAGAATCTTCATTTTCATATTTATCACTAGCTATAAACCAAGCAGCAAATAGACCGTAGTCCTCATAAACAGATGAATCTGATTCAGCATGAAGATTGTAAGCAGGGATGTTAAAAAAGAGTAAGCTAAAACACAAAAACACAAAAAAAGGTTTACACCATTTCATAAAAACTTTCTCCTCCCTTAGTATATTAATAAATTAAAAATTAAGCATTTTCTAAGATGAAGAAGTTTTAACCCCTCTCCATGAATTAACCTCAAAAGATACATAAATGGAAAAAAATTCTTATGGGTCCTTTTTAGGATATCATATTCCCTCTGTGTAATCAACGATTCAATGATATTATGAGAGTCTGACTTCTTTGGTAATTTGAATTCTGAAACTTTGCATTCCAACGTTATAAACTGTACCAGTGTGGAACAGTTTAATGCTGTCCAAACAAAAAAACCTCTATTTCGCTTGTCGTAACAAGGGATGGAAGTTTTGGTTAGTGATGAGGCAGCTGGCATCTACTTCTAAGCGCTATCAAGGAGCAGTGTATTGACAGGCGTGAGGTCACAGATGTAAGCAATGATGGGGCTGCAAATACGAGGGTCTTGTTTGTCTGCTTGACAAGATCTGTCTTCGAAATTTAAAGTACCGTAAAATTGGACATCCCGGCGCAAAATTATAATAGCGAGCATACCGTTCAATTCGAATTCGATACGGTTTTGGTGAAGGCGGTCGATGCCAGCGCTTCTGTGCCTGGAATCAAGACAACGGGTACAAATGGAGAGGCCCCGGGCAAAGGAAATGAGAATTTGGAGCCGGAATCAGAAACGGCATCTTCCGTCCGAACGCTTCCATCACCCTGGCTGAATTCGTCGCTCTGCTCAGCCGCGCGCTGAAGCTGGAGAATGGCAAGGAAGCGGTTCCAGGATGACGTCCGGATTCCGGCATGGGCCCGCGAGAATATCTCCAAGGCAGCAAGTGCAGGCCTGATCCCGGGGTTGGGCACATGCCGAAGTTGCAGCTGCGGTCATGTCCGGCCTATATTTGCCTGTCGCAACATAAACAAGCCCAGGGTTGGAAGCAAGCTTCTGACCCTGGGCTTGTTATATTAACGATTCATTTAAGCTTTGGTGATCAATACAATACGTGATATTTTCTCATCGGCCAGCTTCGTAGCTTTTTTGCCATCGACAGTCATCATATAGAGACGGGAGTTGTCCCCGGCGTTAATGAAGAAGATGCCATCAATATTCTCCTCGTACTGGCAGAGATCCCATTCTACACCGACCATCTTTTTCAGAGTCAGGTCCTTGGGATTCAAAACATAAGCTCCGCTTTGGGCAAATAGGACTGTTGATTGAACCTTGCCATCCTTAATCATATTGCGTACATAGCCGACATCGCTCAGTGGAAGAGCTTTAGTGCTGGCGACTTTATTGTTAGCAACTGTACTGACATAGGCTTTGCCTTTGCTGTCCACGTAAGCATATTTGTTAGCGCTAATTTCGGCAATTTCAAAAATGCCTGTTTTGTTTAACTGAAGGGTCTTTCCATCCTTCTTGATCAGTTGTGCTGTACTATTGGCATAATTGAAATCGCCGTCAGAACCAAGCCGGATGCCCTTATTAAACAAATAGCTGTCATTGCCTGCCCATGATCCGGAGTATACAGAGTTGGTATCAAGCGCCGCCTTAGCGTTGACGGCTTTGGCAGTGCCACCCTTTTTCGGAACAGTATACAGTACCATGCAATCCACGGAAAATTGTGTTTCCTCAGGTTTAGTGTTGATCATCAGGTGCAAGTTGGTGTTATCAGATCGTACAAAAAAGGAATTTTCCAGAGCCCCGGCTGCCACCCACTGCGGTTGTCCCTTGCCATCAACAGGTTTGGAGGCTACCCAGGTGGTTCTGCCGTTGCGGAGCGCATTATAGTAAATACGTCCCTCAATAACCGAAAAGGACGGGAAGCGGGCATCTGCCATATCTGCAATAAGAGTAGCGCCTGAAGCACGTTCTATCGAAGAAGCGGCACGGTACAGCTTACCGGTATCATCCATGAAATAGATAAAATCACCGTCGGTTTCAAAATGAACGACCCGCTTGTCGCCCCCAAAATTGTAGGTTTTAGCCTTTTCATCCTGCAAATCCATGCGCAGCAGCGTGGTGGAGCTGTCATCATATAAATAGTACATAAATTCCCCGGCTTGCTTAAGCTCGACACCTAAAAAGTTTTTGCGGATCATCTGCGCCGGGCTGCCGTCTGTCTTCACCCGGTATAAATTGCTATTGGATACATAATATACGTAGGTTACATCTTTCTTGTCAGCAGTTCCCTCCGCTTGAACACTCCCTGCTCCCAGCCCGCTCAAAACAAGGGCCAGAATAAGCAGAGACAATACTGTTCGTCTCATCGATGTGATCATGTTGTTCATTCAAAAATCTCCTTCTCTACAATAAAGTTGTTTTCAGATACAAATATCGGTTTTAAAACAACGAATTGTTATAGAAGGGAGTTAAAGTTATATTAAAGAGTTTAAGCCATCCATAGTGATGCAGACAGCTTAATCATGGGAATGGATAAGAAAACAAAACTGCCGCGGTCCATGACCGCGGCAGTTTTTTAAATAATATTTATAATCGGATTAAGAGAAACTGTGTTTGATTAAACGACACCTTGCAACAGCATTGCATCTGCAACTTTAAGGAATCCTGCGATGTTGGCACCGACAACCAGGTTGCCGGAGTGGCCGTATTGATCAGCGGCAGCTACAGAGCTCTCGTAGATGTTTTTCATGATGCTATGCAGCTTGGCATCTACTTCTTCGAAAGTCCAGGACAGTCTCATGCTGTTTTGTGCCATTTCCAATGCAGATACGGCTACGCCACCTGCGTTTGCAGCTTTAGCCGGTCCAAACAATACTTTGTTGTTCAGGAAAACATCGATTGCAGCCAATGTAGAAGGCATGTTTGCACCTTCACCGATTGCTTTAACACCGTTGTTTACGAGTGTTTGAGCTGCTTGCTCATCGATTTCGTTTTGAGTTGCGCAAGGCAGAGCGATATCACAAGGGATAGACCAGATGTTCTCGCAGCCTTCTGTGTAAGTAGCTTCCGGATGGATGCTCACATACTCGCTGATCCGTTTGCGCTCAACTTCTTTCAATTGCTTCACTGTACCCAGATCAATTCCGTTAGGATCGTAAATATAGCCGTTGGAATCGCTGCACGCTACAACTTTAGCACCCAACTGATGAGCTTTCTCGATTGCATAGATAGATACGTTACCGGAACCGGAAACGACAACCGTGCTGTCTTGGAAACTCTGGCCTTTGGCTTGCAGCATTTCGTTTACGAAGTATACACAGCCATAGCCGGTAGCTTCAGTACGAGTCAAACTTCCGCCGTAAAGAAGGCCTTTACCAGTCAAAACGCCAGCTTCGTTCGCGCCGCGGATACGCTTGTATTGACCAAACATATATCCGATTTCTCTTCCGCCTACACCGATGTCGCCAGCAGGCACGTCAGTGTCAGGACCGATATATTTGCTCAGCTCTGTCATAAAGCTTTGGGTAAAGCGCATAACTTCATTATCGGATTTGCCTTTAGGATCGAAGTCAGATCCGCCTTTACCGCCGCCGATTGGCTGGCCGGTCAGGGAGTTTTTGAAGATTTGCTCGAAACCGAGGAACTTGATGATGCTCGCATTAACAGACGGGTGGAAACGAAGTCCGCCCTTGTAAGGTCCGATCGCGCTGTTAAATTGAACACGGAAGCCGCGGTTTACTTGTACTTTGCCTTGATCGTCGATCCAAGGTACACGGAAGGAAATAATACGCTCTGGCTCAACAATGCGCTCCAGGATGCTGTTATCCATGTATTTTGGATGCTTTTCAAATACCGGTACGAGGGAATCCAGAATTTCTTTCACGGCCTGGTGGAATTCGCTCTCGTGCGGGTTCCGTTTGATAACTGTTTCGTAAACGGATTGAACATACTGTGCAGCAACAGTTTTGTTTTGCTCAGAAATAACGGTTGTCACTTTATCCAACACTCCTTATTGCAAACTCAACTGCAATTTGTATTAATTGCACGATAATTTGCATTTGTATACACGAATTCTAAACTAAAGGTCACCAGATTCGCCAATAAAAATATTTTTAAGCCCCGATTAAAGAACTCTATCTCAGAAAATGGAAGCTATTTCAAATCTTTAGTGGACTAGCCGGAAAAATGGAGCAGAATACATGACATGAAGTCATTTTTTAACTATAAAATGGAAATTATGCATTGAAAATATATGATTATGCAGCTTCAATTTTGGGAATTCAGTCTTTTTCCTGTGAATCCAAATCACATATAAATATATATTTTCATTACAAGTATAGTAAGGTTTTATTATGATGATTTGATAATATTTATGCCGTTTTTACTTTGGAATCCATATTTTGAACTTTAATTTAAGTGATAATTTTAGAAACCTGCCATGAATAATTGATTGTTAGCTGAATCCTTCTCGTTTTCTTAAAATTTTGATATATATCCTCACATTGAAAAGAGGAAAAACAGAGGTGAATGGAGAATTAAATTGGGTAAAATACGAATTTTGATTGTATAAAAGGTCTGATGGTGTTGAAATCCGAAAAATTAATGTTCAATATGGAACTTATTGGTCGGATTTGGAGCAAATATGACAACGAAATTTGATTGAATAATTATGCAAAATACAAAAAATTTTTTGTTTTGATGTTGGCAAGGCGGAAAAAATGAGACGCTAAATGACATAGGCTCCCATGAAAAGAGTAAAAATTAATAGCCGGCTTCTTTATTTTTAATCTTGATTCGGCATTTTCATCCTCTTCTGACAGCAGTGGAATTCTTAGAAATAGTCCTCGATGCTGAGCAAAGATTGCAAATGTGAGTGTAAACTCGACTCAGGAGGAAGAGGTGTCCGCACTATCTGGAGACCGGAGAGGGATTTTCCGTGCTGAAAGTGTAAACAAGCCTGCCGCCCTTGAAAAAATTCAGGGCAGCAGGCTTGTTAGAACATGCCAAAGCATTGGTTTCTTAAATTGAAGTGAAGTAAAGCTGGCGGGCTTGTCCGAACTTCAATTATGAAATAGATGAATTACAGCAGCTCGCGGCGCAGCTCTTCAGGAGATTTTGGAGACAGGTAGCCGAACGGTACATCGAATACGGTTTTGGCTCCGGTTTGGCCTTCATTGCTAAGCTTGAATACAGCACGAGCATAAGCAACCAGTACGCTGGCAGTGAATTCAGGATTGCTTTCCAGCTTCAGGCCGAACTCAATGATCTGCTTGGTGCCTGCGCCGGTTACGCCGCTGCGGATTACGAAGCCGCCGTGAGGCATTGTGCCGTGCTCAGCTTTAAGTTGTTCTTCGGTAATGAAGGTTACAGTTGTATCGTAATCGGAGAAGTAGTTAGGCATATTTACAATTGTGCTGCGGATTTCTTCTTCGTTTGCACCCTCTTCAGCGACAACGAAGCAGTTTCTCAGATGCTTTTCACGAGTCGTCAGCTCAGGAGTTTCGCCGGAACGAATGCGGTCAATAACTTCTTGAACCGGTACAGTATATTGAACACCTGCTTTAACACCTGGAACGCGGCGGATGGCATCAGAGTGGCCTTGGCTGATTCCTGTGCCCCAGAAGGTGTAATCTTTACCTTGCGGCAAAATAGCTTCGGACAGCAGACGGTTCAGGGAGAACAAGCCTGGGTCCCAGCCAGTGGAAATTACGCTCAATGTACCTGCTTTTTTCGCGACAGCATTAACTTCGTCGAAGAATTCAGGGATTTTCGCATGGGTATCAAAGCTGTCAACCGTGTTGAACAGGGCTGTGATTGCAGGTGTTTGCTCAGGGAGATCCGTTGCAGAGCCGCCACAGAGAATCATAACATCGATTTTGCCTTTGTATTGCTCTGCATTAGCAATGGTCTCGAAGCGAACTTCTCCGCCTTCGGATACCATGCTTTCAGGAGAACGGCGTGTAAAGATCGCAACCAGCTCTATATCATCATTCTGGTCAATCGCTTTTTGAACACCTTTACCCAGATTTCCATATCCTACGATTCCTACTTTAATCTTTGACATTCGATAGTTCCTCCTATAATCTACAAGTCTTTATCCATTATAAATCGATTCACAGGTTAACATCAAATGTAAACTAATTCTTTTTAAAAAATATTATGGGGTGAATCTCAAAATCATCACTTGACAGTAAGCCTGACATCGATATTGAAAAAAATGCGTTTGGCAGTCAAATCGGGCTGTATGCGCCTTTTTTCATTATAAAAATGTGTCACTTTGGTTCGCAGCAGCCTCTTTGCTGTTATATGAGAAGTGCTGGCTGCTGCTATGGATAACCGGTCAACTTGTCTGGTGTCATTTTATCTCCGCATCCCGCTCTTTCGATTACCCTCTTCATGCCAAGCCCAAACGAATAGAATTTATTAATTATGGAATATAAAAAGTCAATTAGACAGCAGCAGCCGGCGGTGCTAACATTTGAATAACTAAAAACCAATAATTCCTATTGGAATAATTAAATCATTATTTTGTAATACATCTTGAGGGAGGGAATGAACATGTCCAGATCCAGAAAGCTCAGATTAGGAACAGTTGTCCATGGCGTAGGCGGAGGTACGGCACAATGGCGGCATCCAAAGACGCGTGCGGATGCGAGTATTAGTATTGATTTCTATAAAGAACAGGCGCGCAAAGCGGAAGAGGGGAAATTTGATTTTATATTTATTGCTGATGGCCTCTATATTAATGAAAAGTCTGTTCCGCATTTTCTGAATCGCTTTGAGCCGATTACGATTTTATCCGCTCTTGGATCTGTCACCTCCCGTCTGGGGCTGGTAGGAACGGTATCGACCTCCTACAGCGAGCCGTTCACGATTGCCAGACAATTTGCTTCACTCGACCATATTAGCCGCGGACGTGCAGGGTGGAATGTGGTCACCTCCCCGCTGGAGGGAACGGCCTTGAACTACGGCAAGACCGTAGAACAGCATCCGCAGCATGAGGAGCGGTATAAGATTGCAGAGGAATTTATCCAGGTAGCCAGAGGACTATGGGATTCATGGGAGGATGATGCATTCGTCCGGAACAAGGAAAGCGGCGTCTTTTTTGAGCCCGGGAAGCTGCACACGCTGAATCATACGGGTACCTATTTTTCTGTGAAAGGGCCGCTCAATATTGCCCGTTCCAGACAGGGGCATCCTGTAGTATTTCAAGCGGGCTCTTCAGAGGGCGGCCGGGAACTGGCCGGCAAAGCGGCCGATGCAGTATATACGGCGCATGAGACGCTGGAGGAGGCACAGAGCTTTTACCGGGATGTGAAGCAAAGAGCGGTTCGCTATGGACGTTCACCGGAGGACGTTCTGATCTTTCCGGGAATTACGGTCATTGTCGGGGAGACGGATGAGGAGGCCGAACGAATCTATGAGGAAGTCGCTGCTCTTGTCAGTATTGAGAGCGCGCTGAATTATTTGGGACGCTATTTTGAGCATCATGATTTTAGCCAGTACCCGCTCGATGAACCATTTCCCGATCTTGGAGAACTCGGTCATAACAGCTTCCAGAGCACGACCGAACTGATCAAGCGAACGGCCAGGGAAGAGAAGCTGACGCTACGCCAGGCAGCGCTGCGGGCAGTTACACCGCGCTCGCCTTTCATCGGATCTGCAGAGAAAGTCGCGGATTTGATTCAGGAATGGTTCGAGGGTGAAGGGGCAGACGGCTTTGTCATCCGCCAGGGTGCGCCTGATGCGCTTCATCATTTCGTAGATCTCGTCGTTCCGGTTCTTCAGAAGCGCGGATTATTCCGTACCGAGTACGAGCGTGACACGCTGCGCGGCAATCTGGGACTGAATGTTCCTGTCAGCCGTTATACAATTGACAACTCCAACAATTTGCAACTGCAAGGGGAAGGGTGAAAAGAGAATGCATCCGTCACGTTTGATGAAAAGCTGGCAGCTGATGTCTGCAATTGCACTCTCTTTTCTTGTCCTTTTATCCGGCTGCTCAAGTGGAAATTCTCAAAGGGAAAATCAGCACTCAACCTCAGGCGGCAAGGTAAAGGCGCAGGGCTCCGATCAGCCCGGCACAGCGGCAAAAGGCGGGCAGCTTAGCTTCGCGCTTGCGACATCGCCGGATACGCTGGACCCGCAGCGTACAGGACTGGCTGTAGCGGTCAGGGTGCTCCGCACCTTGTATGACACCTTGGTCATCCAGGGTACAGATAACGATATTCAGCCGTCGCTTGCAACCGGATGGGAGGTATCATCCGACCGGAAAACCTACACCTTCAAGCTGCGCCAGGATGTGACCTTTCATGATGGAACGCCGTTCAAAGCGGAGGCTGTCAAGTTTACGTTTGACCGCATTCTTGATCCTGCGACCAAGGCCAGCAACTCCGCACAGTTAATCAAGCCTTATGCATCATCCGAGATTGTGGATGACTATACGGTCAAGATTCATTTGACTACCCCTTCAAATGCCTTTCTAAGCAATCTCAGCCAGGCCCAGCTCGCTATTGTCTCTCCGGCAGCCGCTGCGAAGGACGGGGAACAGTTCGGCAAAAATCCGATTGGCTCCGGGCCGTTCAAATTCGTCGAATGGCAGGAGAATGCCCAGATTGTGGTGGAACGCAACCCGGATTACAAGTGGGGGCCAGGCAATGTGGAGAACAAAGGGGCTCCATATTTGGAGCGTCTGACGTTTAAAATTGTCCCGGAAGAAGCGACACGGCTCGGGGGCGTTCAGAGCAAGCAGGTGGATGCGGCAGAGACGGTGCCGCCACAGAACATTTTACAGCTCAAGAGCGATCCGAATTTTCAGGTATTCAGTATCAATACCGGGGGACTCCCTTACACATTATTCATTAATCAGGAGAACCCGCCATGGAATGAATTGAAGGCCCGCAAGGCGCTGCAGCTGGCGATTGATGTAGATGCTATCGTCAAGACGCTGTATCTGGGAACCTATGACCGCGCATGGTCTCCGCTTGCTCCAACCACCCTCGGCTACGACAATACGCTGGAGAACGGCGTAAAGGCGGATGTGGAAAAGGCCAATGCCCTCTTGGATGAGCTGGGCTGGAAGGCCGGACCGGATAATATCCGGGAGAAGGACGGCAAGAAGCTGACGCTCCGCTATGTGGATGGTTCCCCCAACAGGGAGAAGCGCAATGACATTGCAGCGATGGTGCAGCAGCAGCTGAAAAAAATCGGGGTGCTTACGGAAGTGACCATTACCAAGGATGTGCGCTCTATTGTGCATGAGCAGTCCAACTATGATATTCACGGCAACAGCCAGGTCAATTCCGACCCCGAAGCGCTGCGCAACTTCTATCATTCGGAGATCAAGAACATGGCCGGTCGGCATAATTATCCGGCTCTGAACAGCCCTGAAGTCGACGAATGGATTAATCAGGGCACCGTAGAGACAGACAAGGCCAAGCGGGAGGAGATCTATAAAAAGGTGCAGCATTACATCATCGATAATGCGGTCATTATTCCGATCTATGTATTCCCCTACACGGTAGCCGCATTGAACAGTGTTCAGGACTTGAAGTTCGATGCGCTCGGTTATCCGCTGTTTAACGATGTCTATATTCAAAACAAACCATAAAAGGAGCCGGGAGAAATGATCCGAACGCTCACGGCAAGGCTTGTTTCTTCAATTATGGTCGTTCTGGGCGCACTCGTTCTCGTCTTCGTCATTGTGTACCTGCTGCCCGGCGACCCCGTCTTTACTATTTTGGACCCGGCAACGGCAACACCGGAGATGATTGCCGGCATGAGAGCGCAACTGGGTGTAGACAGGCCGCTGTATGAACAGTTTTGGGACTACGCGGGAGGAATGCTGCAAGGCGATTTCGGGAAATCACTGCTTAATGACGAGCCTGTACTGCCTAAAATCATTGCTCATTTTCCCGCTACACTGGCCCTTACAGTGGCAAGCTCTCTTACTGCTGCTGTAATCGGCATCTGGCTGGGGGTTCTCTCAGCCATTCACCGCAACCGCTGGCTCGATGTTGTCGTTCGTATCATTGGCTTGTTTGGCATCTCCATGCCAACCTTCTGGTCAGGCATTCTGCTCATTCTGATTTTCTCCGTCAACTTGGGCTGGTTCCCGGCCATGGGTTCAGACGGCTGGCAGACACTGGTGCTGCCTGCGCTCTCGCTCGGACTTGTAGGCTCAGGATTCATCGTGCGGCTTGTCCGCAACAGCATGCTCGAGGTCATTAATGAACCGTTCATCGTAACCTTGCGGTCCAAAGGAATTTCCGAGCGTCTGGTCATGTACCGGCATGCGCTGCGCAATGCCCTGATTCCCGCTTTGACCATGATCGGCGTGCTGATCGGCGATTTGCTGGCTGGAACGGTCGTCATTGAGACAGTCTTCTCCCGGCAGGGGATCGGCAGAATCATATCGGATGCTCTAATGGCCAAGGATTTGCCAGTTGTGCAGGGGGTCATATTCTTCTCCGCTATCATCTACGTTCTTATTAATCTGCTGGTGGATATGTCCTATTCCATCATTGATCCCCGGGTCAGACGTCTGAATGCAAGGAGGCAGGCATCATGAGTGCAAAGGAAAGTGTATTGGCCAAAGCAGTCTGGCAGGAGACGAAGCCCGCCTCTCCTGCCGTGCGTAATTCGCGCAAGCGCTCAGTCTCCGATTTCCTCGTATACGCAGCGGGGGCTGTTCTCTTATTTATCGTGGCGTGTGCTCTTGTACCCGGCTGGATTGCCCCCTATACCCCCACCGAGATGCTGACCGACCGGATTATGCAGCCGCCAGGCGGATCTCATCTGTTCGGGACGGATTATTTTGGCCGGGATATTTTCAGTGTCGTGGTATACGGCAGCCGGGATTCGCTCCTGATCGGTATCGCTTCCGTAGCGGCAGGCTTATTGGCGGGGGGTGCAATCGGCGCGTTGGCCGGGTATGCCGGGGGCATTATTGATATGGTATTGATGCGCCTGTTGGAAATATTGATGACGATTCCCGGCATTCTGCTTGCGCTGGCCATTGCGGCGGCGCTTGGTCCGAGTCTGGCGAATATTGTTATTGCTGTGTCGCTGTCAGCTGTTCCAGGCTATGCCAGGGTGCTCCGGGGACAAATTATGAGTATTAAAGGCAGGCCGTTCATAATGGCTGCCCACTCGATCGGAACGCCAGGGCTCAGCATCTTCCTGCGGCATGTTCTCCCCAACTCCTGGGCGCCGCTGCTTGTTATGGGGACAATCGGCCTTGGCACTTCCATTCTGATGGGCTCCGGACTTAGTTTCCTTGGGCTGGGTGTAATTAAGGAGGTCCCTGATTGGGGGACGCTGCTGTCGCAGGGGCGGGGCTACCTGACGGTTGCCTGGTGGATGGCTACCTTCCCGGGAATGGCGATTACCCTGCTTGTTCTGTCCGTCAATCTGATTGGCGACAAGCTGAGAGACCGGCTGGATCCGAAGCATACAAGGGGATAGGAGGCGATCGTGCTTGAGCACACTTCTTGAGATTGAGAATTTGACGGTCCAGTTCAACACTGCAAAAGGACTGCTGACAGCGCTCTCGGATGTATCGCTGCATATTCGCGCCGGGGAGACGGTGTGCCTCGTTGGTGAATCAGGGAGCGGCAAGACGATTACTTCCAAGTCGATTATGCGCCTGATTGATTTTGAGAATGGCATCGTGAGCGGAGGGACAGTGAAACTGGACGGCGACGAGCTGACAGCAATGTCTGGCCGGGAGCTGCAAAACTTGCGAGGCAAGAAGATGGCTATGATCTTCCAGGAGCCGATGGCCGCCTTCGATCCGGTGTTTACCATCGGCAGCCAGATTATCGAGGTTATTGTCCGCCATAAACTGGGCAGCCGCAAGCAGGCCTGGGCACGAGGTGTGGAACTCCTGAGACGGGCAGGGATTCCTGAACCCGAAGCGAGAATGAAGCAGTATCCGGGTGAGCTGTCCGGCGGCATGCTCCAGCGGGCGATGATTGCCATGGCGCTGGCCTGCGGACCTGAGCTGCTTATTGCTGACGAGCCGACGACAGCGCTGGATATGACGGTTCAAGCTCAGATTTTGCAGCTTCTGAAGGAACTGCAGCAAGAGTTTAATATGGCGATTTTGCTCATTACACATGATATGGGGATTGCAGCCGAGATGGCGGACCGCATTATTGTGATGTATGCGGGCAAGGTAGTCGAGCAGGCAACGGCCAGCCAATTGTTTGGTCAGCCTCATCACCCTTATACGAAAGGGCTGTTGCAGTCGATTACAACACTGGACAGCATTCGCAAATCGCGGCTCCCTTCTATTGAAGGGACCATTCCCGGACTGGCTGAGCTGCCGGAGGGATGCCGCTTCCACCCGCGTTGTCCCCATGCGACGGCCAAATGTGTGCAGGAAAGTCCTCCGCTGCTGAAGGTCAATGGACGACAGGCGGCCTGTTGGTATGCCGGGGAGCTTGCTGGCAAACTCGGGGACGGGCAAGCCGTGGTCCAAACGAATGGGCAATCAGCCAGCCGTCCCTGCTCACCAGCAGATATTGTACATCTTGAGCCGGAACCGGGCTATTCAATCCCATCCCCATTCATTGATATTATTGAGGTGAAAAAATACTATCCATTAGGCCGGTCTATTTTTGCCAAGCATACGTCTTCTATTAGAGCTGTGGACGATGTGTCGCTGCAGATTCGCAGAGGAGAGACCTTCGGGCTTGTCGGGGAGTCCGGAAGCGGCAAATCAACGCTTGGAAGAATGATTTTGCAACTGGAGCAGGCCACGGGGGGAGACATCCGGTTTGAGGGCCGTTCATTGACTGGCCTTAGCGAGGGGGAGCTTCAGAAGACCCGGCGGAATATGCAGATGATATTCCAGGACCCTTATGGATCGATGAATCCCCGTTGGAAGGTAAGTGACATTATCGGAGAGCCGCTTCGCGTGCATGAAGCGATGAATGCCAGCGAGAAGCGGATAAGAATCGAGGCGCTGCTGGAGTCAGTCGGGCTCAATCCCAAATGGGCTGACCGTTACCCGCATGAGTTCTCAGGCGGCCAGCGGCAGCGGATCGGCATCGCCCGGGCCATTGCGCTCCGCCCCTCCTTTATTTTGGCCGATGAAGCTGTATCGGCACTTGATGTGTCTGTACAGGCACAAATTATTAATTTGATGCAGGAGCTGCAGCAGGAGCTGGGGCTGACTTATTTGTTCATCGGCCATGGTCTCCATGTCGTGCGGCACGTATCCGACCGGATTGGGGTCATGTACCTGGGCAAGCTGGTTGAGATAGCAGACAGCGAGGAGTTATTTGCAAATCCCGCCCATCACTATACGAGGGGACTTATTGCTTCGATCCCGTGGCCCGATCCAGGCAGGGAACGAATTGCAGCGGGGATTGCAGGAGAAATTCCTTCTCCGTCGAAACCGCCGTCCGGCTGCCGTTTCCATACCCGCTGCCCTGCAGTGACAGCCAGATGCCGGGAAGAGGAACCGAAGCTGGCACAGGTCAGGAACAGTCACTGGGCGGCTTGCCATTTCCCCGCATAGTATCTTGCAGAAAGAAATTCTCATTATATATGTGAAAATTGCTGTCATGCAATGCTGTCCATTAAGAGTTCTGCTGCTTATCCGGCAGAGCTTTTTTGGAAATATAAGAAAGTATAAGTTTCACCTTTATCATCGGCTTATATTTCTGCGCGAAACGAAGCTTTTGTCTGTCAAAGGACAGATGTCAAAGACGTTTGCGCTTGTTTGTAAACATTTTCATCTGACATGAAGGCGTGAAATCATTGACGTTATTGGACAACCCCTTTAATATTAATTTAAATGAAAGAACAATAGAAAGGGGTTATTTAACAAATGAAAAAGAGAGCCTGGCTAACGCTTATGCTGTCTGCAATGCTCGTCATTGCTGCAGGCTGCGGCGCAAAGCCGACAAATGATGCTTCCCAGCCTTCCAATACAAATACAGGAGGCACAGGCGGTGCGGCGGACGGCAAAGTTTATAAAGTTGCCATTTCCCAAATTGTTGAGCATCCTTCTCTGGATGCGACGCGTGAAGGCTTCCTGGCAGCCCTGAAGGATGCCGGAATCGCTGGCGACAGCCTGAAGCTGGATTACAACAATGCCCAGGGCGACCAGACGAACAACCTGTCTATTGCACAGAAGGTTGCCGATGGCAATGATCTGGTATTTGCGATTGCGACGCCTTCCGCTCAGGCAGTTGTCCAGAATGTCAAAAATACACCGGTCGTATTTGCTGCTGTAACGGACCCGCTGGATGCAAAGCTGGTAACCAACCTGGACGCTCCAGGCGGTAATGTAACAGGGGCTTCGGACACGAACCCTGAGGCTGTCAAGCAACTGATGAAATTCATCGGCGAGAACTTCAAGGATGTGAAAAAAGTCGGCGTTGTTATTAATGAAGGTGAATCCAATGCGGTTGTCATGACGAAGATTGCAGAGGAAGCGCTGAAGGAATACGGAATTACGATTGTCAAAGCGGCAGTAACGAATACCTCTGAGGTTCAACAAGCTGCACAGTCCCTGGTGGGCCGTGTGGATGCCATGTTTGTAACGCTGGACAATACCGTTATTAACGGTGTCAGCACCATCATTAAAGTAGCAAATGACAATAAAATTCCGTTCTTCTCCAGCGACCGTGATACAGTAGAGCATGGCGCATTTGCTACAGTCGGCTTCAAATATTATGATCATGGCTACCAGGCTGGCCAAATGGCCGCTGAAATTTTGAAAGACGGCAAAAATCCGGGGGAGATGAAAGTAACCTTGCCGGACAAGCTGGATCTGATCCTCAATCTGAAAGCTGCTGAAGCCCAAGGCATTACAGTAACGGATGAGATGAAAGCTCAAGTAAAAGATCCGGCAACAAACCTGATTCAGTAATTGTAACTGAAGGATGAGTGATTGGACGGCCAGCAACAAGGCTGTCTACCATAATTCGGCTGCCCCGTTCTTATACGGCGGCAGCCATTTGAGCTTATAGAAAAGGAGGCAAGGTTATGCTGAATATAATTACGAAATCCGTTGAATTGGGCCTCCTGTTTGCATTGATGGCACTTGGGGTTTATATTACATTCCGGATTCTCGACTTCCCGGATTTGACCGTGGACGGGAGCTTCACTACAGGCGGCGCGATTGCGGCAGTGATGATCTCAGGAGGTTCGTCGCCTTGGCTGGCGACAATTTGTGCCTTTCTCGGCGGGCTTGCAGCCGGGGCATGTACAGGTCTTCTTCATACGAAGGGTAAGATCAACGGGCTTCTGTCCGGGATATTGATGATGATTGCACTCTACTCCATTAACCTGCGGATTATGGGGAAGAAGCCGAATATTGCGATTTTGAATATGGACACGATTTTTACAGGTGCCAATCTGCTTGTCATGATGATTATTGTTGTTGTGGTCGTTAAGCTGCTGCTCGACCTTTTCCTCCGTACGAATCTTGGTCTTGCGCTGCGGGCGACAGGGGATAATGAGCGAATGATTCGCAGCTTCGGAGCCAATACCGACACGACGAAAATTATCGGATTAAGTCTGTCCAACGGACTTGTTGCATTATCCGGTGCTTTCATCGTTCAGCAATCCGGCTTCGGAGACGTGACGATGGGGGTCGGTATGATTGTCGTCGGTCTGGCATCGGTTATTATCGGGGAAGCAATCTTCGGGGCGAAGACTGTATTCCGCGCAACGCTCGCCGTTATTTTGGGTTCCGTTGTATACCGGATTGTCATCGCGCTTGCACTTCGAGTGGAATGGCTGGATGCGAGTGATGTGAAGCTGATTACCGCCCTGATCGTTATTATTGCACTGGTTGTGCCTGCGGTAAGGCGTTCCGCCAAGCAGAAGAGCCAAGCGCGCAAGCGTACCGCTGAGCTGCTGTCCGGTGCGGAGCCGAAGGGAGGCGCCCGCTAATGCTGCAAATTAATCAGGTATCCAAGTTGTTTAATCCAGGCACACCGGATGAGAAGATTGCCCTGGTCGGCATCCAGCTGCATCTGAAGCCTGCTGATTTTGTCACAGTCATTGGAAGTAACGGTGCTGGGAAGTCCACGCTGATGAATATCATCTCCGGCGTTATGAAGCCTGACACCGGGACGCTTCATATTGAAAACACCGCTGTTGGCAGCCTGCCGGAATTCAAGCGCAGCCAATGGATTGGCCGCGTTTTCCAGGACCCGATGGCGGGGACGGCGCCCCATATGACAATTGAGGAAAATTTGGCGATGGCCTTCTACCGCGGCAAGGTGCGCGGTTTCGGTCTTGGAGTCAATGCATCCAAACGGAGAATGTTCAAGGAGCAGGTTGCGCGCCTTGGAATTGGGCTGGAGAACCGTTTTGGTGCCAAGGTCGGTACGCTGTCCGGCGGTGAGCGCCAGGCGCTCAGCCTGCTGATGTCGACGTTCACCAGTCCGAAAATCCTGCTGCTTGATGAGCACACAGCTGCGCTTGATCCGGCCCGTGCCGAGCTGATCACGCAGATTACGCAGGATATTGTCCGTGAAATGAAGCTGACGACGCTCATGGTTACGCATAACATGGAGCAGGCAATTCGTCTGGGCAACCGGCTGATTATGATGGACAAGGGCCGTATCATTCTTGATATTGATGAGACGCGCAAGAAGGATCTGACAGTTGAGCGTCTGCTTGGCGAGTTCGAACAGATCAGCGGCAAGAAGCTGGCGGATGACCGGATTGTGCTTGGTTAACGAGGCTATAGGTTGTTGAAGGAATAGTAGATAAGGAAGCTCTCCGTGCTGTATGGCTTGGGGAGCTTTTTTTAACATAAGATAGTATTAGATTCACTGTACAAACGGCTTCTATTACTAAGTGAAAAGAAGCCATTCCTTTTCAATTGATTGTGATCTTTATACAGAAAGGAAGAGGGAAATGCACTATTTATATATTGAGTCATTAGTAAAAAGCGATTTCGCACCTAAAATCTCCTATTTGGAGCTAGGAGAAGACAGATATGAGACGAGAAAAATCTACATTATGGAAGATGATTCGATTGCTTATGCGGACTCAACCGTTGAATATGGTGATACTGGTTTAAGCGACCGTCCGATCCCTGAAATTGAAGTAATACACAGACAAGGATTTGATTTTGCCAAAGAAATAACCAAAGAAGAGTTCGAAACCTTTTGGAATAAATATGTTTTAGGCCAGGGAAACGGCTGATGCTGAGCCAATTCAATCGTAAATAGCGTAGCGGTCGCCTTTGTTCGCGGATTTCAACCACGTATAGGGAGGAGTACAGGAAATCTGGGAACAACAGCGATCGGAGTTTCTCGCAGCGTTGCTTCAGCGTTTCGTGTCAACCGCTGATCTCGATTTTGAGCCAATAAAGAAACAGGTGCAGAACCGGTCAAAAACCGATTAGCACCTGTTTCTTTGTTTTGGATACAATTAATGCTTACTGAGCCGCATCCTTGCCAGGCTCCACAACAATCAGCTGTACCGGGGCTTGAGCCGGAATGCTCTTGGTTGTAGCCGGACCATAGTAAGCTTTAACCTTTGTTCCAGCCTTGAGGTCCTCAGGCTTGACTCGCTCGCCATTGGCTTTCACAATTACGGTATCTGCGTCCGCATTCAGCAGCAGGCCTTGGGCGTCAGTCTCAGGGCCGAGAAGAACCTGCCAGCCGTGATCTGTTTTCGTTACCTTGGTCACCGCATCTTCCCTGATC
Source organism: Paenibacillus pinihumi DSM 23905 = JCM 16419 (assembly GCF_000422505.1). Taxonomy (GTDB): domain Bacteria; phylum Bacillota; class Bacilli; order Paenibacillales; family Paenibacillaceae; genus Paenibacillus_D; species Paenibacillus_D pinihumi. The sequence goes on from NZ_AULX01000026.1 coordinate 71,375, forward strand.
AGACGATCGGTGCTGATCACAAGCTTGGCTGCGCCGGATTGCCCCGGATAGCTCATCGCAACAATCGGACCGTAGTCTGCTTTCAGTGCGGTGCCTTCCTTAATGTCAGCAATCGTCTTGGCAACGCCATCCTCATTCACGATTACCGTATCTTTATCCACCCCAAGAATCATCCATCCGGCTCCGTCACCACGTACTTCAAGACGTGTAATGCCGTTGGCCTCTGTCTTGGAGACGACCACGCCATTCATTTGAATGTGCTGATTCTCCTCTTCCACTGGCGGTTGTTCATGTTTGGTTTGCAGCTGAATTTGCTTGCCTGCTGCATTTACCTCATAGCCGAGAACACCTCCGGCGTCACGTACAGGCAAATAAGCTTTGCCATCAATATATACAGGCTGTAATGTTGTCTGTTCACCATTTACGACAATTTTAATATCCGAGCGCAGCAGGCCGCTCACCTTTTCAACCAGCCCGGAGGCTCCGGTTACGGCTGTAGCTCCCAGAACACCGACGGCTGTAAGTATAACTAATGCTTTTTTATGCTTCATGTCTAAAGCACTCCCTTCTTGGTTGTGTTGCGAGATCATATACCCTGACGGTAATATGGGCCGAAAGGTTGCACTTTAGCCATAAACAAGGCAAAGCGGGCCGGCTTACCTCAGGTTCCTATGAGTTACATACCCGGGTAAACGCCCTATGAATCAAAGTTTTCCTGCCAAACGGGCACCGTCCCAGAACCAGTGAAGGCAGCTAAGAAATTTTGTGTACGGTACGGCTTGCCTTTTCATAGAACAATGGCTTGTCATGATTGAAGAGGCGGATTAGAACATGAATGGTGAACCACACATCAACTGCAAATACCAGAAGATGAACGATAGGCGCGGTTGTCATACTGCTGCCAAGCAATGAAATGTTTATCCCGCCAAGCCCGAGATAGAGCAAGCCATTGCGAATAACCAGTTCCCGCAAGGTTGCCGGCTGCTCCTGGCCGCTAATGCGGATTCTTACGACAAGCTTGCCCGGCGTCATCCCTTTCATAGCATAGGGCAGCACGATGAAATACAGTGCCGTAAGTACAAAATACGCTGCTGGCAAATGAATCAGATTGGCAGCTACGATTAGAGGGAACAGCAGCATCCAATCAAGCATCAGGGCGATGGCGCGCCGTGTATAGCTGACTCTCTTCGTGGAGAGATCGACATTTTGGTCAAGCTGGTCAATCCGCGGCAGGATAGCGGAAATCCATGCGGCAAGCACGAATCCGATCATGCCGCCAAGTGTATTCAACATCAGATCATCCACATCAAACAGCCGGTAAGGATAATCAAAGAAACCGTACAGGGCGGTTACCTGAGTAATCTCGAAGAACAGGGAGAGACTGAAGGAGGCCACCAGGCAAGTGATCCACCGGGTACGGAAATAATAGCGCATGAACATGCCAAACGGAATAACAAGGGCGATATTAAGCGCAACCTGCCAGAATGCCCGTTCTTGAAAAAGCCGCCAGTAGGTCGAAGGCTCACTCGGGACAATACGGGTTTCACGCATAATATCCTCAATGAAGTGAAATGGAATCCATTGCATATAAGATTCGACATTGGGCGGGGCATTATGCCGTGTAGACGGCAGCGGCAGAATGACCAGATATAGAGCGTTCATTAAATAAAGCAAAAATAAATATAGCATCCATGCCCGCAGCTTGTTAATATAACCGTGCCTTCGATACTGCACAATAAGAAACGGGAGCGTAAACAGCATCGCAGCCACCGGGAAGGTCAGAAAAGCATACGAGATCGGATACAAATAAAACTTAAACATTACAGCACCTGCCATACATCATTTTGCAAAACCTTTTCAAATCATACCATACATCAGCATGGTCGTTTTTTAAAAATTCATAACCTTTTCTTTAAAAAACGACTGAAAATTCCTTTATTCGGGCAAAAAAATGCCGCCAGCATTACGGCTGGCGGAGGATAAACACATCTTAAAACTTGTCCAGCGGAATTGAGAATTCCGGCATTCCGAGCGCATAAGGCGTATATTCATACAAGGAGAAGTAGACGATGACAGCATTGCCGCGCAGATAGAAGCGCTGGTCATCACCGATGGAGTCAAACGGCTCGATCAATTCGTAGCCGCGCTGCTTGATCTGCTTCTTAATCTCCGTATTGATAATCTGCTTGTACGCCGAATTATTTTTGGCAACTTCCTTCAATGTAATTTCCTTGCCGGTCTTCAAATCAAAAGTATGGGATTGCATGTCATAGATGCCGTGGGCACCGCCTGTATATTGCGCGACATCAAAATGCATGCTCAGCCTGTCGTTCTGATTATACGCAATGGTGTAATTGACGCCGTAATACAGCCCGCCGTCTTTAGGGACATCGGCATCCTTAATCTCCTTGTACATATCTTTTCCGGCCTGCTCATACTTTTCGGCTTCCTTCTCCAGGAAGCTGTTGATTTTATCTTGTGCTTCCGGCTCGCTCATGCCGGTAATTTGCGGATATTGAATGACAAATTCCCTGCCCGGCTTAGATTGATCGATACGCTTATTCGTCAAAATCAGCGAATTCTCGATAATCGGTGTAATGGTTACGAGCTGTTCCTTGTTGCTGTATCCAATCTCATAGCCCATCTGCTCCAGCAGAAAACGCAGCGGCAGATAAGTGGAGCTGTTCATTTCCACAACCGGCTTGCCGGTAATCTGATGGCCGTTTATTTTATATTCCGGGCTCTGATTAACCATGGTCATCGTCTTGGTAGGGCTGCTCACCGTAACCACCTTGGTTTTCTTGTCCCAGGTGGTGGTCAGCCCGAGCTCATCGCTCAGAAAGCGAAGCCCGACATAAGTGTCGCCGTCCGGGGACAGCCCGCCGGGAACTTGCATGCTTTTACCGTTTACTTTAATGTTCAGCGTCTTGAATTTAATCGTATAGTCCGATGCTGCATAAGCCTTCGTGTCTGTGATGGGTGTCGCTGCTGCAACGGCACTGAGAACGATTGTGGCAGCTATCGGCGCAGCAATCCATTTCAACAGCTTCTTTTGCTTTCCTGCTTTGCGGTTCATCCGTCTGTCACGCTCCTTGTTGTGATCGGGATAGGTTCTATCATGCCTTATTGCAAATATAGACGAGCTATCCGTTTGGCAAGTTTCATCGCGGTTATGATTTCATCATAACGAAAGTTTACCGCAGGAGCAATTTTCCTAGTCAGCAAATGAACAACTTTGATGTCAGGCAACTAGATTACTATTTTTTTAAAATAAGCGTTTCTTGCCGCCAGAAAATAAACGGTCTGCATTACCAAATATACAAGGTAAATGATTCCTGAATAGAGCCAGACCTCAGCAAAAATAACATTGCTCGTCGCCTTCATGGCGAAAGCGGCATGGATTCCGCCGACAAGGCATGGCAAATAGAACAGGGTGGCAATCTGTGCCGTCACAATCCGGCTCATCTCGCTGCGGGTCAGGCCAATTCGCCGCAATGCCTGTAATTGTTGGCGGTCCTCCTCCAGCTCGGTGAACAGCTTGAAGAACAGCAGGCTTCCAGAGGCAACGAAGAACAAAATGCTGACGAACACAGCAATAAAGAAAAAGAGGGAGCTGATTTGGCGGAAGCCTGCATATTCCTTGGACCGGGATACGAAGTCTGTCTTGTGCGCATCGGGAACCTGCTGTGCAATTTTCTCAATGGACTCGGTGGCCTTCTCCCAATTTTTGAGCTCGAATCCGTAGAAGACATGTTTGCTGCCGTCCGGTACTTGGACTGCCATTTCGGCATATTGCTTGTCATTGACGATGAAAATTGTGGATGTCTGAACTACAAATCCCTCTAACTGGCCATTCATTTTGAACAGCATGCTTTGACCCTCAAGGGTATAGCTAATTTGTTCACCCGGATGAACAAACTGCCGGTTCATACCATAGATGGGGTAAAGGAAGCAGGCATGCCCATAAGCAATATCGACAGGTTCGATCTTGTCCATCCGGCTGGCAAGCGCATTATAGTCGCTCTGGGCAATGACGACAGTATCTACGGTCCTCATCATGGCGGGAACTGTGGCTTTAATCGGAATACCGATGACCTTGGTTTCGTAGCGTATCTCCTCGCCGTTGTCCTTCAGCATCTGGCGGACAACATCCGGATCAATAACCCGGTGGCTCTCCAGTCCGACCTCATGAATTCCGATTGTTTGCGGATAGCGCTCCAGCATTTGCGTCTTGGTCCCATTGAGCAGCACATTGAGAAAACCTGAAGATGTAAGCACAACAGCACAAAGTACAGAGACGAGAAACAATACCAGCGCATTGTCTTTCAACTTGAACATCATTTGCGAGATGATAATCATATTCGTCCTGTTATAATAGAACTTTTTGCTCGACTGCAGCAGCTTGAGAATCACAATACTGGACTGGGTAAACAGAAAGTAGGTTCCCAGCACGACAAGCCCTGTAATCGGCAGTATCAGGACCAGCATCTGCCGCATATCAAGTGTGTAGGCGAGCCAATAGCCGTACCCGATCGTAACCAGTGAGAGCAGCACCAGCCATACCGAGAATTTCGGCAGTCGCTTGGGCTGCCGGGAAGCAATGAGCAGCTCACGGATTTCCAGCTTTCCGGCCTGATGCATGGAGATGAGTGTGATCAGCAAAAACAGGGTAAAGTAGCCCGCAATTGTAAGCATAATAGCTTCTGCCGGCCAGTAGAAGGAAATCGGCTGTGCCAACCCGATCAAATCCGAGACCAGCATGAAGAACAGCTTGTTGAACAACAGTCCCAGCCCAATGCCGCTTGCAGTGGAGAACAGGCCGATCAGCATATTTTCATACATGACCATCTTGCGCAGCTGCCCTTTTGTAAATCCGAACAATGTAAACAGCCCAAATTCCTTTTTCCTTGATTTCAGGAAGGCGGAGCAGGAGTACAGGACGAAGAAAAAGGAGAAGATCAGAATTATAATTTCACAGGCCACCATGGCAAGCGCTACCGCTTGGCCTCCCATAATCTGTCCGGCATGGATGCCGGGGTGGAAAATAACAGAGGCATAGACAAAGAACACCATGACAGAAAAAACACTGCTCAGAAAAAAGGAGATATACTTGTCTTTGTTGCCTATGACATTGTTAATGGCGAGCTTGCGAAATGTCATTGAAGCTTCCTCCCAGTACACTGAGCATATCAAGTATTTCCTGAAAGAAGCTGTTCTGATTCGCGCCACGGCGTATCTCCGAGAACAGCCGGCCGTCCCGGATAAATATAATTCTGCGGCAGTAGCTGGCTGCGAACGGATCATGGGTAACCATCAGAATGGTAGCCCCCAGCTCCGTATTGAGCTGCTCCAGTGCTTCCATCACATCCTTGGCTGCCTTGGAATCCAGGCTCCCGGTCAGTTCATCGGCGAGCAGAATCGAGGGACGGTGAATCATGGCTCTGGCAATGGCGGTACGCTGTTTTTGCCCTCCGGAAATTTCATAGGTCCGCTTGTCCAACAATTCAGTAATCTTGAGCAATCCAGCGCTTTGAGCCAACCGCTGCTCCAATTCCGCCGGATGCATTTTTTCAAGTACGAGCGGCAGCAGAATATTGTCTCGCACCGACAGGGTATCGAGCAGGTTGAAATCCTGAAAAATAAATCCGAGCTCCCGCCTTCTGAACAAGGCCAGCTCCTTCTCCCGCAGTGCAGTGGGCTGGGTGCCGTTAATCTCTACGCGGCCGGAAGTCGGCTTGTCGATTGTAGCTAATATATTCAGCAGAGATGTCTTGCCGCTGCCGGACGGGCCCATAATCCCTACGAATTCTCCTTTGCCCACTTGCAAATCAATGCCATCAAGTGCGGTATACAGCAGGTTTTTCTTCGTACCGTATACCTTGGAGATGGCTTCCGCTTTTAATACAGGTTGACTTTCCATGATAAGCTTTCCCTCCAAATCAGGTTGTTGCCGTTTGTATACTCTATCCTACCCTTCGGAGGGTGATATAGCCTATCGATTTACCTTGCATTGGCCACTTCTAAGCTTACAATTTTGTCACCAAGCTTCTCTGACCCGGATAAATGATGGACACTTCGCTCGGTAAAGCGGATCGTTACCGTTGTGCCTTGTCCCTCCTGCGACTGAATTTGGAGCTGATGGCCTAGTTTCCGGCATACCTCGTACACCAAATACAGGCCGATGCCTGTGGACTCCCGGGTTCTGCGTCCGTTCTCTCCCGTGAAAAACGGCTCGGTCACGCGGGGAAGATCTTGCTCCGGGATACCAATTCCTTGGTCGGTGATGGACAACAGCGTTTCCCCCGTTTGACGCGCAATATGAATACGCAGCTGCTTGCTGCCTTCCTTGGACCTCGAATATTTGATCGCATTGGATAGCAGTTGATTGATGACAAAGGCGAGCCATTTTTCATCCGTCACGACCTCTGCCTGGTCCCCGGTGAGAGAAGGGTATATATGGGCTTGGATCAGCGTAGTCTTATACCTGTTCACCGCTGTCCGCAACAGCGGGAACAGGTCAACTCTTGCAGCGCGCACATCATTCTCGAACTGTTCAAGCCTTGCCTCATGAAGGACAAGCTCCAAATAATCCGAAATTCGTCCATTTTCCTCACGAATGCTGTGCAGCAGTTCAGCGATTGGCTGACTGCCAGGGGGCTGACTGCTCTCCTGTGTAAGCAAATCGATAACCGATACCGGGGTTTTAATCTGGTGTACCCACCTGTTGGTAAAATGGCGGCGTCTCTCTTCAGCATCCCGGTACTGTTTCAGCAAGTCCTTGTACTTCCCGTACTGCAGCTCCATTGCACGGATGAGAAGCTTCTGCTCCCGTGTCACCCCCGGCTTGAGCAGAGCCATGGCATCTATCGAATCGCTCTCCAATAGCTCCTGAGCACTGCGGTAGAAGGCGGCCTGCCGGAAATAATCAAACAATAGTGCAGCGGCGGCAAAGCATATGGTAAGCAAAAATAAATAGGCGACACTGCTGCTATTATCGGATGTGCCTGCGGGAACAATGCCTAATACAGCAACGGTTACAATACATACGGAGCAGGCCAGGAACAGCAGAATATAGATCAGACGGTCGGCAACAAAATGGTATAGCGGGTAGGTTTGCTTCTTCATCCTGCTCCTCACCTCTCTGACCAGACCATGTTCAAACGGTAGCCGCTGCCCCGGACGGTCTCCACAGCATCCAGAATGCCTAGCACTTCCATCTTCCTGCGCAGCCGGGTGACATTGACGGTAAGTGTGTTATCATCGACAAAATGAACATCATCCCACAGCGCTTCCAAAAGCTGCTCGCGGGATACAATGTTGCCTGCCCTGCGTGCAAGCATGTCATAGAGCCTGCATTCCTTATGGGTCAGTTCAATTTGCTCATCCTGCCAGCTCAGAAGATTCCGGTTCCGGTCGAGAATGAGTCCGCTTAGCTCAAACAGGTCGCGATTCTCGGCAGGGAGTGAGTATTCGCCGTAAGCGCGCCGCAGTGAGCCTTTAATCTTGGCCAGGACGACCTCCAGATGAAAGGGCTTGGCAATATAATCATCCCCGCCATTCTCGATGGCCATCACCTGATCCATCTCTCCTGTGCGGGCGGAAATAAATAGAATGGGGACATTGGATACCTGACGAATTTGCCGGCACCAGTAGTAGCCATCATAACGTGGCAAATTGATATCCAGCAGGACCAGGTCCGGCTTTTCAGCAATAAACTGCTCCTTGATCGCAGCAAAATCTTCTACGCGAATGGTCTCATAGCCATATCGCTCCGTATAGTCAGCCAGAATATCAGCAATTTTCTTATCGTCTTCAATGATCATAATCCGGTAGCTCACAAACATCTCTCCGTTCCCCTAAGCGTAAAAAATGACGCTTCCTTTACGTGGCACATACGATGTATTTTCCGCTTTCAACAATAGAGCGGGCGATATGTGCTTGTCTGTATCTTATACAACTGCCGGCGGAATGGGAAGGGGAAGAGGGACTATCGGCTGCGGACACGCCGGGATTTGGATAGCTTGGGGCGGGACTGTGGGGGCTGCTTGCGCACCCACTTGAGGAAGGGGGCAATTGACGGATCGCTACGCAGTGCGGCAAGAGATGTCAACTCAAGGGTGATTAAATCATCATTCGTATAAAGGGCATGAATTTGGCGATGACATGCGGAGCACAGCTTGGCCGTAGGCAGGGATGAACCGCCCTTTTCACGGGGTGTAAGATGGTGGACGGTTGTCTGTACGCCGCTTCGTCCGCACAACTCACAGCTTGCCTGCTCATCCGATTTGGACATGCGTGCGGGACCTCCTTTAACATTAGCGATAGTGCCAACAGGCGACAATAGCAGCTATTGTTTTCACCTGTCATTAAAAGTATGGGGCAAAATGTGCGGGTTCATAAGCAAAATTTCGAGGCCAGGTAAAAAAACAAAAAACGTGTCCGGCAGGGAATGCCGGGACACGTTTACAATCATTTATATCTTCAGAACCGGAAGCAGGTCTAAATCTTGAATACTGAAGTTCTCTCCTGCAAATGATGGGAGGCTTCCTTCAGATTATCGGAAAGCTCTTGCAGCGCATGGGATACCTGCTGCTGCTGCTCCGAGATTTCGCCCATGCTGCCCATCCGTTCATTCACATCAGATGAAGTGTTGGTCAACGTTTCGACCGATTCCACGATGAGGTTCATTCCGCGGCTGATTTCACCGATGGCGACGGAAATATCGTTCATCTGTTCGGACAAAATACTGCTTTGCGACTCAAGCTGCTCGAAAGTCAGACTCGTGTGCTCACCAGCTTCCTTAGTCTGCTGAATGACATGGCCGAACGAGGACATCTGGTTACGGCTGCGCTGCAGATCAACCTGGATATGTTTGAGCTCTGCCGAGATATTTTTGGCGATTTCATCCGTCTGACCGGACATCTTGCGAATTTCTCCGGCTACGACCGCAAATCCGCGGCCATGCTCGCCCGCTCTTGCTGACTCGATGGAAGCATTGAGGGAAAGCAGGTTCGTCTGCTCATTAATATCCTGAATGCCCTGTAAAAAGACGGAAATATTGCTATAGCGGGTCTCTACCGCTTTGAATGCCTGCATCAAGCCGTCGAACTGCTCAATGGTCTGATTCATCTGCACCATCACGTCATTCATGCGTTGCAAGCCAAGCTGAGAGGACTGGCGCATCCGCTGCATATCCTCATTAATATGCTGGCTTGATGCATCGATCTCCTGCGAACTTGCAGATACCTGCTCGGTAATTGAGGAGATGGAGGATGTTTCGTCATACTGGGACGCCAGTATCGTTTTGCCGGTTTCAATACTATCCCGCACTGCTTCGGATGCCTTCATATTTTGCGATGATTTCTCGTCCAGCGTTTGGGATATGCGCAGAACCTCATTCCTCACATGGTGGGTCGAGCGTATTGTGGTACGCAGATTCTGTCCCATTTCGGACAGCATCGTATCGATGGCTCCAAATTCATTAGACTTCTTGTACGTCTCCGAATAAGTAAAGTCGCCATCCTTGTAAGCATTAATGCGGCCGGTAATGCTTTTAAGCCCGGAGCGGATGTTCATGCTGACACGGTAGGACATCAGGAACGGCAGTACAGCAAGAATTAAGACGTTAACCAGAATTACCGCTGTCGTCATGCTGACACGGTCTGATAGTCCCTGTTTGGTTGCGGCTACATCCTTCTCAAAGCGTTCATCCAGCTTGTCGGACGAGTATTGCAAAATAATCGTATAGGTTTCAATTAGCTTCTTCATCATCTCGCTCTGGTCCATCTCGACAATACTCTGTTTCATATTGTCTTGAATGCTGACAAGATTGTTATAGGCCATGTTGATGACATTAACCTGATTATAATATTTAGTTTCGTCAGGTTCTGGTGGGAACTGAAGGTCAAGTGCATCGAAATCTTTCTCCAACTGCTCCAGCTGCTTCGGAATGTTCTCCAGGTTTTTCTGAATGGTTGCCTCTTTTGTATCATCAGCACTGGCGTTGCCTTCCTGAATGGATGAGACCATCAGCAGCATCGTCTCCAGAAGACGGTCGCTAATCGAACGGTAGCTCCGTTCCCGCTCTGCAAGCAGGTTCGTGTCTTCAATATCCTGAGTAACAATCCGGTTGAGCGTAATAATGGTAATGCCTGAAGCGACGTTAAAGACCGTAATGATAGCCATGACCACAATCAGCTGCTTGATAATGCCCCCCTTTAAATTAATGAAAGAAAATTGGGGGAGTTTGAGTCTGTTTGCCTTCGCTTTTTCCACTTTCATTCTCTCCGCTCCTTGATGTCGAACCCCGAGAGCAACATAGAACAAAAAATGGCTATCCCGATAAGGATAGCCATTTGACATCTATCTCACGATCGGCAACCTGGCAGCCATAGCATTAGCCTTAGGCCCATAGCTTTGCGTGCATGCTTTTCAGCAAGCTTGCCATTTTCAGTTCTTGATAGTTATCTATGTATGGTTTTTTCGTTCTGGTTGAGCCATCATTCTTGTCTGTTTCCCAAAACAGGGACTATCTGATCAGCTCACCACATAGATTATATGCCAGCCTGAAAATTTTGTAAATAGTTGTCGAATTTTTGTGTAATTCTATTCTTTATATAGTCATGCAAGCTCGGTTTCCTGTCTCTCTATGCGTCTCGGGTAGGAAATCGGAATACCCATTTGTTTTAATTCTTCAATAAGTGCCTTGCGCAGTTCCTTGCAGGCGGTGAAATAAAACTCATCCTTCACCATGCAGGTGACGGCATATTTGGCTCCCAGAGCACCGTTCTCCACATCCGTAATGCCATAGAGAGTAGGGGGTTCGACAGGCTGTCCTGCATCATCCATCAGGAAGAAGTGGGGCATGGCTGATACCATGCGTGCAGAGATTGTCCGGGTAGCCCGTTCGATAAGAGCAGGTTCTGTCTCATAAGGCACATTAATATTTACAATGGCACGCATGCGCTCCCGGTTGAAATTCTGGCTGACCTTGATCTCTGAATTCTGGATGACGACGACATGCTGGGCCCAGGTCCTGATCTTCGTGGCCCGCAGCCCGACACTGACGACAGTACCGTTAATAGCGCCATTATTAATATTGACATAGTCCCCTACAGAGAACTGGTCTTCAAATATGATGAAAAAGCCCGTAATCAAATCTTTGACAAGCGTCTGTGCACCAAAGCCGACAGCCAGGCCGATGACGCCGGCGCTTGCAATGATCGGGGCGACATCCATGCCGAGATTGCTCAGGCAAAGCAAGGCAGAAATGATAAAGATGACATATCGGGTAAAAGAAAGGAGCAGGGATTCCAGCGTATCCTGCTGTTTTTTTTGGAGCCGTGTCAGCAGGAATACTCTTGAAATAATCAATTTTCGCGCCCGCAGCGCAAGCCAGGTAAGTGTAATGATCAGGAGCAGAAGCAGTGATTTGCCTGCCAGCATTTGCAGCAGCTCTGACCAGAAGTCCCAGGTTGTATATTTGACGAAGCCGTCCAATACGGCAGCGACTGTGGCGTTTTGATCTGTTGTCAAATGGCCGGAAAATAAATGCATGGCAACCTCCGAAACGATAATAGTGGGGTCGCCGTTATTCTTCCAGGCGGCCTTCTTCATTGTAACAAAACGAAGCAAGGGGCGTCGAACACGAACTGGAAGACAAGACGGCGCCAAAACAAAAAAGCCAACCCTTGTATTACGGGTCGGCTTGAAATCCGTTTCAGACTATGGCGCTGTACGTGCAGGCAAGGCGAGCAATTCAGCAACTTCATTCTTCCAGCGCTCCACATAGCTTCCTGTAGCCCATTGCATCATGACGATCGATTCTCCCTGCTTTAGCGGCAGCTCCAGTGCCGGCTGCGAAGCAAGGGAATTATTGTTGAGATAGAACGAGACCTTTTGCCCGGTTACAACCGCAACCGTCTCTCCGGCAGGTGAAGAATAGGCATCCGTTGCTTGCGGCATCCGCTGCCAGATTTCCTCCCAAGGAGCGCTCAGTCTGTCGAAAGAGATCAGCTCCTCAGGCAGTACTGCCGGAATTTCGGGCAGCTTCCCGCTCAGGCTGCTTTGCTCAGTCAACTGGGCGGTCCAGCGTCCGGGTTTGCGCAGCAGCGTCCACTGGATTTGATCCGCAGTTCCGTCCTCCTGGAGGTCCTTTTGCTCCGGCAGAAAATCGGAAAGCGGCATATGCAGCTCTGTATCGGCAGAGAAGCTAAGGGACCGGTCAGCGGCAAGCTGCTCGATATGCTTGACCCAGACATAGGATTGAATCTCCTTAGCCGCCTGCTGGCCTGCTACCTGTTGTTCTACGGCTATGTAACGGTTGCCGGCGAAGGTTAGCTTCTCGGAAGTTAGTGTATCTCCTCCACCCGATAATTCGGCGGCATCGGCCATAGCAGCATTTTCTGCCTTTTCAGCACGACGATCATCCTGCTGCTTCTTCGATACAGATGGCTGGGTTACGGATAAAATCTGCACCTCTTTGCCTGAATGGGTTTTGTCCTTGGTGGCGATTTCTTTAAAGCCCATTTTGTAAGGCATCAAAATGCCGTCACCACTCGTAATCTGATGCAGATTTCCGGCATCCGGCGCTACGAGTACCGTGCGGTATTCACTATAAGGGTACCGCTGCTCATCCCCGGTGTGATCGGTGCGCAGGCCAATGAGAAGGGCGGACTTGAAGGTTGAATTCGGGCTGTCAGCGTCCATCTTGAAGGCGCCTGCCGTGCCATAGCCGCCAGTTCGTTCGGCTGTTTGCTGCAGCTCCTTGTTCGGGGACGGGAAAATATTCAACATGAAGAAAGCGGCAAACACCATTGCACCGACCAAACCCCCGGTAAGCGCGATGCGGAATTTCCGGCGGGAGCGGTGTGCAACCGACTCCTGATCAAGCATGCTGGCGTGTCGCAAAATTTTATCTTGTAGTGCTTTATCAAAACCATTTTTTCTAAAAGGAGGGGCTTCAAGCGGTTTTAGTTCATTCTTATCGCTCGGATGCATGTTGATGTCGCTCCTTTATTTGGGATAATTTCAAGCGTGCATGATGCAATCTGGACTTTACTGTGCCCTCGCTGACGTTAAGCAGACCGGCAATTTCTTTGAGAGACAACTGATGATGTGCAAATAGTATAATTGCTTCACGGTTTTTCACCGGGAGCTCCATGACCATGTTCCAAAGGTCGCTGGTAGTCTCCAGCTGCATCACTTCCTGCTCGGCCGATGCGTGGCTTTTGCTGTCATTTGTAAAGTAATCGACCAGTGTAATTTTGCGGAAGTAGGCAGAACGTCTATAGTCGAGCACCGTATTGCGGGTAATGGTCAGCAGCCAGGTCTTAATCGAGGACTCACTGCGGAAGGTGAACAGGCTTTTATATACCTTAATAAATACTTCTTGTGTGATATCATCGGCAACTTCCCATTTCTTGGTCATGCTATAGGCGTAGTTCCAAACATCCTTCCCGTAGGCCGTCATTAGCTCATTCAGGATTTCTTTTTTGTCTTCACTGTCGTTCAGTGCCTTCAGGTAATCAAATTTTGTATCGGAACTCAAAACGGCCACCTCTATTTATAGACGAAATTATCGTCGGCTCGGTTCATCTTTTAATCATAACTTTTTTAGTCCACACAAGTTCCATATTATAAATTGTTCGGACTCCTATTCATATAGATTATAGGCTAATGAATCCCAAATTCAAATAGGTGTCGGGTGGGAACGCCTTCATTGCAGCAAATGACCCATAAATAACCAAAATGCTCCGCTGTGAATGGGGATTTGGCTGTCTCCCGGTCAGGGAGCCCCAAAAACCATCAACAAACGGAGCGGAATTCCTGCTTCGTGGAATAATTCCATTAAATAAATGTTTATTCCAGCTTTGCCTAGCTGCCCAAAATGTTCTTATATACCTCAATGGCCCGTGCGCGGGAGGTTTTCAGATCCACAATAGCGTGGGAGAGGGGCTGGTGGATGTCACGCGCAAGCAGACTTGCCAGCTCAGGAAGCCAGCGGCGGATATAATCCCCTTGCGGATCATGGGCTGCTGATTGCGAGGACGGATTCATAATCCGGAAATAGGGAGCCGCATCATAACCGAAGGATGAACTCCACAGCCAGCCGCCCCGGTTCAGCACATGGTCATAATCTGCCAGATGGGTGCGGAAGTAGGCTTCGCCAAGGGTGAGCGGACAGAGCAGGTTTTTGGTCAGAAACATGGCGGTCACCATGCGCAGCCGGTTGGGCATCTCGCCTGTTTGGTTGAGCTGGGTCATGGCTGCATCGATAACCGGGATGCCGGTCTGTCCTTTGGTCCACGCCTCGTAATGCGTATCATTCAGGGAGGACATATCATATTGCTGCTCACAAGTGAAGAAATCATTGCTCATGGCTGCCTGATACAGGTAGAAGTCCCGCCAGGCAAGCTGGCGCAGCCACGCCCCTGCCCCGGGAATGTCAGCGGCCGCCTCATAGGCTGTCCTGGCTGACAACGCCCCGCTGTTCAGAAAACGCGAAATGCCGCTTGTGCCTTCATTGGCATAGGCATCCCGCTGATCCTCATACGCATGGACCCGTTCTGAAACGAACTGACTCAATACCTGGCGGGCATTCATGCCGCAGCCTTCGTCGCGAAGCCGCTCGGCAGTCCGGCTCCAGGCGGCGGATACTGCCGTGGGCAGCCTGTAGCGTTCCAAGATCGCCTCGTCCAGATCATGGACAGTATCCAGATCAGAGATCGCAGCTGTGGCAGCCCCGTTGTAATAAGTCTGCATAAAGCTGTTCCATTTGCGGTAAAACGGGGTAAATACTTTGTAAGGCTCGCTGCGGCCGGAGTATTCCTGCAACTGCTCAAGCGGAGCGAGTGGCAGGTCTTCTATAAACACCGCAGGCACACCGCGGAGAGAGGCTGTGGAAGCTATAGCCGCATCCCGCTTCTTTGCATAAGGGGTATAGTCGGCATGTGCTACAATGCCCTGAATGGGATATGCCTCCAGCAGGTCAGCCGTAATTTGCTCCGGCCTTCCATAAATAATATGAAGCGTTCTGCCTGCTTCCTTATAGGCGCCATCGAGCCTTACTGCATGTTCGAGGAACTGCTTCCCGCTATGTGCATTCAAACGTTCTTCCGTCAACAGGGCAGGATCGAGAATGAGCACATGCAGGCCAGGGAGCTGGCGTCGCTTGAGAGCGTCAAAGGCGCGCATATCACAGGTCCGCAGATCCTTCCGGTGAATAAACAAATACATGGGGGAAATCTCCTGTCTTGTTGATATAAAAAAAGAAAACCGCCAGGGCTTGTATAACAAGCTGCTGCGGTTCCATATCATTTAAAATAAATAATTAGTCCGTATCCCCGCTGTTGTCAAGCACTTCATCTGAAGGCTCGTCAGCGTATTTCTCAAACGTATCCGTGCTCATGACTCTTCTTGCAGTCACGTAACGTTTGACATAGTAGGATTCCTTCAGCTCGCTGATGATAACACCCTTGCTGGAGGAGGAATGGGCGAATTTGCCGTCGCCAACATAGATTCCTACATGGGAAATGCCTTTACCGCTGGTATTGAAAAAAACAAGATCACCGGCTCTTAAATCATCCTTGGCCACTTTTTTCCCGACTTGAGCCTGGGAAGCAGACGAACGCGGCAGATCGAGCTTGAATTGATTGAACACATAGGATGTGAATCCGGAGCAGTCGAAACCTTTTGTCGTGGTTCCGCCATAGCGGTAAGGTGTTCCGATCAAATCAGCGATAGCGTTGTCCATCTTGGAGTTCGCGGATGCTGTTCCTGCAGCAAATGACAGGATAACAAAAAGAGCCAGCAGTGACAGGACTGCTTTCTTCAAAACAAAAAAACTCCTTCCGGTGCCTACGAGGTTAGCTGTGGGGTTCGGTTGAAGGTTCCCTATGAATCCCTCAGACCAGCATCTGTAATATATAAGCTGGTCGGGCTCAATTCACCCAGAGTGGTTCCCCCGTTTCCCGTAAAACCGGGAATTCGGCAGTTTTTTATGTACCCGCTTACTATTCGTGTTTTTTCATGATAATCCTCCTTTTGTCACAAAACGTTCACAATTATAGTGCAACAAAATGCGAGGAACCGACTTTATCCGTTCTCTGTTGGCGAAACTGCTCATTTAAGCGCTGCGGGCGCCAATCAAGGCTCTTTTTACCCGGCTTTTACGCTGAAAACCGGAATGTGAAGACAAAAAAATCTGCCTTCCTTCATACATAAAGGATAGGCAGATTTTAATAATAGAGCTTCATTATTCAAGCCGGTTATGACAGAGCATCAAATGCGTAACTAAAGAGGCCGTATAGTTATTCGGATGGCGCATGCCGGCCTTGCCACACCTGGTATTGGGAAGCCATCGTCCATACCTTGAGCAGAGCGCGTACCAGATAGAAGGACTGATGCAGGATGAGGGCGAAAAAACCTGCCCAGACCAGAGAAACTGCAGATGCAGCCAGTCCGAGCCCAAGGCTGACCGCCAGCAAAATGATCGAGATGCCTGCAAGCGGAATCAGGCAGCGGAGGGAGGATGTGATGGAATCCCATAGTCCGGTCTTTGCGACTACCCCGAACTGTACCGCCCGGAATAACACATGCAGCAAGCCGCCCCATGCCATCCAGGCTGCCGCATACGGCAGGAGGTTCATAAGCAGCTGCTCCAGAGAACCGCTGCTATGCAGAAGCAGATTGCCTTTGGAAAGCAGCCACCAGGCAGGAGCGAGCAGCAGCAGCATTTCAGCTGCGTAAAGGCCGAATACAGGCTTCCATGCCTGCCGAATGCCGCGGAGGAAGTGGGTCCCCCGTTCATCCCTTGTATGATGGATCGAGTAGAGCAGACCGGCATGAATGAACGGGGTCATCAACATCCTCGAGAGGAACAGGGCGCCTAGCATCCACAGATAGGGCTCGATCAGGTCCGTTTTGACCAGCCGGAACTGGGCTTCCATCAAGAACAGTTTGACCGCTGAATCCGATGGCATCGTGTCCGGGTAACGCTTGAGCAGCGGCATAACAATGGAGTTGACACAGCGGTAAAGAAAGAAGCCCCATAGCAGCTGGTACAAAAACAAAAGGATCACGATTGAAAAATGTCGCGTTGACAGCTTCCAGCCTTGCAATAAATGCTGTTTCATTATTCTCACCTCACCAGCTCAAGGAGCTGAGCAGCCCCTCGATCACTTTGACAATGCTCAAATTCCAGCGCCTGCCCGTCTTGTCCTGAATTTCTGCTTTCATGAAGTTGTTGATGCGCTGATTATCCAGCACAATCAGGTTTTCCGGGTCCACGGCTGCAAATGACAGCGGGGCACTGTGAAGCAGCTTGTATTGAATATGGTTGCTCTGGCCGTCCCATTCCTTGGACAGTGCTGTTCCATCCTTGAATTGAAAGAGGATGGGCACCTGGTTGTAATCTCCGCCATGCTTGCGAATGAGCACAACCGATTCGTACATGGTCTTCCCGTCCTGCACAACCGGCTCGATATGAATCGACTCTACGGCAAAGTCGGCTGCCATACCGCCGTATACATATTGGCGAAAGTAATCGTCCCATTTCTTGCGGCTAACCTGCTCGACAACCCGCTGGAAGTCGGCAGTTGACGGGTTTTTGAACTTATATTTCTGGAAGTAGGTCCTCATAATTTTCCGCATCGTCTTCTCGCCGACCTGCTTCTCAATATCAACGAGAACAAGTTTGGCCCGCATATATACATTTTCCGCATAATGGTCATGATCATGATAGGACCAGGAGAGCTGTTTGAGCGGCGCAGGATCAGTCAAATAGCTGGCTTCCACAAGATGGCGGGGGACGACCCCGTATACGCTTTCCATCACTTTGTCCTCCGAATAGGAGGTCAGGCCCTCGTCCAGCCATGCTTCCTCAAATTCATTGGAAGCTACCATGCCATACCAGTATTGATGCCCAATTTCATGCACGATGACGCGCTCCAGCTCATAGCCCGGATTATCGGTTGCCGCCTCAAATCCCGTTACAAGGGCCGGGTATTCCATGCCCCCGGCTCCATTCCCGCCCTTGGGCGGAACGACTATGGACAGAGTTGAATACGGATATTCTCCGTACCATTGAGAGAACTTGGCGAGTGCTGATTTGGCAGCGTGAATATAGCGGTCCTTCAAATTAATATGCAGCGGGTCCAGGTAGAGCTTGATTTTGACACCGGGGACACCGGGAGCGGAAAACGGCTCCTCCGTATAAATAAAGTCGGGCGAGGCCGCCCATGCAAAATCATGGACATCATCCGCATAGAATTGGTATGACTTCGTCTTTCCGTCATCCACAACAGATTGGGTCGGGAAGCCGGTTGCTGCCACAATATAACCCGATGGTACTTTGATTTTCACATTATAAATGCCAAAATCGCTGTAAAATTCCGAGTTGCCGTGATATTGATGCGTATTCCAGCCTTCCTGTACCCGCCCTCTTGTGCCTGTGGTTTCATATTTGGCAACTTTGGGAAACCATTGGCCGGCCATAATAAAGTCGCCGGAGTAGCCCATGCGGGCAAATACCTGAGGGAGCTTGACCTGGAACGCCATCTTCAGCGTCACAGACTGGCCGGGACCGACAGGCTGCGGCAGCCGCAGCTTGGCCAGCGTGTGATCTTGCTCATTGCCGTCGTCCGGCTGTACGTAATGGATGCGCGGCAGCAGGCTTTCACCCTCTGTCGTCTTGAGCGATTCCAGCTTCATATACCCCCGGCTTTTCTCCGTGGCCTTGTCCTGACGCAGCTTGCCGCCAGATTCCCGCATAAAGGTGCTGTTGCCGGATTCGAACGCATTGGGGTAAAGATGGAAGTACAGGTCGGATACTTCCCGCTTGCCCGGATTTGTCCAGGTAACAGTCTGCTGGCCGTGCAGCATCTTCTCGTCCTCATGCAGATGGACGTCGATATGATACTCGGCGACCCGCTTGCTGAGCGGCTGCTCCTTCGGCGGGATGGCTGTACCCGGAGGCTCGGCTTCGGCCTTACGGGGGGCAGGAGGTTCAGCATTCAGAAGGACGGAAGCAGCGGTTGCGGGCGCTGGTGCCAGAGCATAGCTGTGCATGGACAGCCAGGCTTCGCCAAAACCCTGCTGGAGGGAAGCACCTAGCAGGACGGCGGTCATAATAGTGATGATTATTCCTTTCATGCGGCGTGGGATCATTCGTCAATTACCTCCCGTTGACAAGCATCTACAGCATGTATATGTTGGCTTTTCCCGGATTATTAGCTAAAATGGAATTATTCTGAGGACAGCCTGTAAAGCCGCGCCATGAGCGGATTTTGCAGACGGGAAGCATGACTTGCACGGCGCCTTGGAGAACGCATTTGAAAGGGGTGTGCCCGCTATGACGGAGCAAGGCAATCAGCCGGAGAAGAAGGAAAAGAAATCGCTGGCGCTTAACGTAGTCAGCAATAAGGAGCATAAGGGATTTGGGGCAGGATCGATTGATCTGAATTCCGTATCCTGCATTATTATAGATGGCGATGAGGCATACATTGATATCGGGGCGATGCATGCCAAGAGCAAGATCGAGCGCCGGATTAAATTCAGCACCAATAAAGAAGATGTCCCGAACGGCCGTCAATGCTGGATTGTATGGGTAGCGGTAGACCGTAATGAAACCGGCTCATACTACGCCGGGGCAACGGCTTGCGAGATGTGGATTGATACCGAGGCGCGCCGCGGCTGGAAGATTCTTGCCGATCATGTCAACCGGCTCGACTATGCGATCAAACGCCGGATCATGGTTGACAACCTTGGGCCGAAGGAGCAGGGACTGCTGCGTGATTTGCTCATCCAGCATAATGAGGAATGGTGGAACAATTCCGAGGGGGTCAAGACGGCGCTGGAAGGCTGACGGCTGCCTGAACAGTGTTTTTCCGTTTAGAAGCAGATCAGGAATGCTGCCGGTTATCATGGACTATACGATTAAGGGACCACAAGCATCTTTTGTATGCTTCGGTCCCTTTTTTTAATTTTTTCAGCAAGCGATATTGCTTTTAAATGGCTTCTTTAATTTAAAATGGCCTTATATTTTCCCTGTCCGGATTGGGATATACTTGAAGCTGCACCCAGCCAACGGGCTGCCCGGCAGCCTGTGAGGCATAATCCGATTCATTCACGAAAGGGGAATCTCACACATGAAAAAAGAACAAATCGGAGCCCAGCTCTATACTGTCAGAGACTTTACCCGCACGGCAGAGGATTTGAACATAGCGCTGAAAAAAATCAAAGCGATTGGATACGCATCTGTTCAAGTGTCAGCAATCGGCCCGATTGCCCCGGAGATCGTCAAGGAATTGGCGGATGAGAACGGACTTGCGATTTGCGCTACGCACACCTCCTTTGACAAGCTGCGCGGGAGTCTGGCCCAGGTAATTGATGAGCACCAGCTGTGGGACTGCCGTTATGTCGGTCTTGGCGCGATACCGGATGCCTACCGTACTTCGATTGAAGGGTATAAGAAGTTCGCCGAGGAGACGGCTGCAATTGCTGCGGAACTGGATCAGGCCGGCCTGCAATTTATTTATCATAACCATCATTTCGAGTTTGAAAAGTATGGCGGGCAGCCCAGCGGAATGGATACGCTGCTGACTGCAACGGATCCGCAAACCTTCGGCTTTGAGCTCGATTTGTACTGGATACAGGCTGCAGGTGCAGATCCTGAGCAATGGATTCACAAGGTGAACGGGAGGATGGCTGTCGTCCATTTGAAGGATATGGGCGTTCATCAGGGAAGAGTGCTCACCGCAGAAATTGGGGAAGGCAATATGGACTACAAAAAGCTGATACAGGCATGCCGGGATACCGGTGTGGAGTGGTATGTGGTGGAGCAGGATGAATGCATTCGCGACCCGTTTGAGAGCCTTGCGATCAGCTATCGCAATTTGCAGGCATTTCTGGATTAGCCAGTTATTTACCGCCCGGGGACGTTGGAAGACCGCACTATATCTCAGTTTGAAATATAAGAACGCTATTAAGCCGCGCATTCTTGTATTTCTATGTGACACGCTGCTGCCAGAGATGGTGTTCAGTGTTCACGTAAGACTGTGATGTGATGCGGTCTTTTTGCTATTCCCTTGTCCAGGTAAAGCGCTGACGGTATTTGCGCGGAGACATCCCCTCAATTTTCGTGAAGGAGGAGGTGAAGTAGGCCGGATGGTTGAATCCGACTTCCTCGGCGATCCGTTCCACAGTCAGATTGGTTTGCAACAACAGCAGCTTGGCCTGCTCGATTCTGATCCGAAGCTGGTAGACTGCGGGCGGGCAGCCGAATACCTTTTGCATACACCGGGCGATATAGACGGGATGAAAGTTAATGCTCTCCCCGAGCTTCTTGGCTGAGAAGCTCTCTTTATAGTGTTCCCGCAAGTAGGAGGCGGCGCGTTCGGCACAGACGGATTGCGGAGACGGAGTTCCGGTGCCGAGTGAAGCTGACAGCAGAATAATGACTTCCTGGAACAGCGCCTGCTGCTTGAGCCGGATGCCGGACAGATGTATACTCTGGTCCATCTTGATCAGCTCGTCGATGGTATCGGTTAACTTCTGAGGCTGTACCAGCTTGACGAATTGAGGGAGTGCTACCGTATAGGAGGTTGCGGAGAACGGGGAGATCGGTACATGCCGCTGTGCCTCCTCTTCGGGGGACATATACTCCCGCTCCTGTCTATAAGTTTCTTCCTCGATCGCTGTCCAGTCCCCGAGAATATTGAAATGCACCCAGTAGTGGGTTGTCTTTTCCAGGCAGCCTGAGAAGGCGTAATGATGCTTGTCGGGACGCAGCAGCAGCGCATGGCCTTCGGAGACATTATAATCCTGGCCGTCCTCTCCGACGTACAGGCAGCCCCTTGTCACAACCAGAAGATCAAAGACCCCGATGTTTTGGCGGTTCGGATGCCTCGCGCCGACCGGCATCGGCGTCTTGCCGCTCACGATGTAGTGCGGAAGCGGCGGCGCTGTGAATTGAATAACGGACATGAAGAGGCCTCCATATTGCGATTAATTTCCGGTTGGAATATTGAAAGATTGGGTTGGTTATTTGATACATCGGATTGAGTATACCATCTATAATGTGTTTCAGGCTAATAAGATAATAACGGGGATGCGAATCCCTTCTTAAGCATCAGGAGGTTGTAATAATGATAAATCAAGACAAGAAGGAAAAAAATAAATTTTCCCTGTGGCTGTTGGCCTGGCCGATTTTTATTGAACTGTTCCTCCAGTTTTTGCTGGGGACGGTCGATACCTTGATGGTCAGCCGGATATCCGATAATGCCGTTGCAGTAGTAGGGATATCCAACCAGCTCTTCAATGCGCTTACGACACTGTTTGCTACAGTAGCGAGCGGGGCGGGCATTGTCATTGCCCAGAAGCTCGGGTCACGACGCGAGGATGATGCGCGTACGGTTGCCATTATCGCTTTTAAGGTAACGGCTCTGATCGGGCTTGGGTTAAGTGTTTTGCTAGCCGTAGCGCCGCGTCCGATCGCAGTCATGCTGCAATTGTCACCGGATTTGCTGCCGCTGGCGGAGATTTATATCTCCATTGTCGGCGGAGGAATGATACTGGCTGCGATCATGACAACGCTCAGCACAGCGATCCGCAGCACAGGCAATACCAAAGCGCCGATGTATACGGCGGTCGGCATGAATATCATTCATATTATCCTGAACTATTGTTTTATATTCGGCGCACTGGGCATCCCGCAAATGGGGCTGACCGGGGTGGCAATTTCTACGGTTGCCAGCCGGCTGATTGCTACGCTTGTGCTGCTGGTTATTTTCCTGGGTGCGTTCCAACGCAGAATCGGGATCAAGGATATCCGGGTATTTGACGGCAAGCTGTTTAAAGAAGTGATGACGATCGGCTGGCCGCTTGGGGTCAGCATGGCTAACTGGGTATTTTCGCAATTGGCGATTTTCTCGTTCCTGGCCATCCTCGGTCCGCTGGAGCTGGCAGCCAGAACATATATGAATACGCTGGAATCCTTCTGCTTTCTACTTGGTTATTCTCTGGCACTCGCTGCGCAGATTCAGATTGCCCACTTGTACGGGGCAGGCAAGACCAAGGAGGCTTACAGCTCGGTATACCGGGCGCTTGCTGTCGGCCTGCCGCTGGTTACCATCAATGCCTTGATCGTTGTTCTGCTGGGCAAGCACGTGCTCAGCCTGTTCACAAGCGACAGCGAAATATTGGCCCTTTGTGCGTCGATGCTGTGGCTTAATCTGCTGCTGCAGCCGGGCAAAATGATTAATATGGCGCTCGGCAATGCACTCAATGCAGTCGGGGATACCCGTTTTACGATGGTGGTCTCGCTGTTCACAATGTGGATCGTTGCGACAGGTCTTTCCTATTATTTTGGCGTATCCCTGGGCTGGGGAATTGTCGCCATCTATGGTTGCATGATTGCGGATGAATATTTGCGCGGCGTTATGTCCTTCTTCCGTTGGAGAGGACGCAAATATTTGAAGACCAAGGAAGAAGCGCTCAAACGGGAGCAAGGGCTGGCTGCTGGACGTACATCTGAGTCAGGAATCCTTGCAGAAGCTTAATTGAATACGAATTGAAAAGAACTATAGAAAAGGCGGGCATCGAAGGATGTCCGCCTTTTCTGTTGAAGTATTAAGAGTAGAGTTGCAGGCATAACCAAGGTGAATGAACCGTTTGCAGAATGTTTAATGGAAAATAAGGTGTGGCTGAAGGGACCGATTCATGAAAGCGAGATTGCTTTATTTCATTTTTGTAGTGGCTGCAATTGCAGCTGGGCTTGCTTCGAGAGCTTATCAAGAATATTTGCCGTTGTTTGTTTCCCGTCACTTCGGGGATGCATTGTGGGCTGTGATGATCTATTTCGGTCTGCGGATGCTTCTGCCGCGGTACCGTCTTCTTCATTCGTTCGGTCTGGCGCTCCTGTTATGTTTTTCCATTGAATTCAGCCAGCTCTATCAGGCAGAATGGATCCATCATATTCGATCGACTACGCTGGGAGCCCTCGTTTTGGGGAAGGGCTTCTTATTTATAGACCTTGTCCGCTACACGGCAGGGATCATTGCAGCATGGCTGCTGGATCGTTATCTGTTGAAGGTACAGCAGCAAATGTAGCTGAATGGCCATGGCCCATTGTATGAAGCCGGCCGGGCACACATGCCCGGATACAACAATAATGGACATGCGGTGCGTTAGCGGAAGTTAAAAAATGATTAAAAAGTGTAAGACTAGGATTCCGGTAACTGTCAGAACCCGCCATTCTTCGATAAAATGATATTCGTATAGAAGCGGGCCGTTAGAAGGCGCAAGCAGAGCAGGATATGAACATGCACAGTTGTACTGCCAGGTTTCACGGGATAAGGAGAGAGTTCAACATGCAGCATAGACGCGTGAAAATTTTGGGCACCGGCAAACATTTGCCCGAGAAGATCGTGACGGATGAGGAATTGGATGAGAGACTTGGTGTTCCTTCCGGATGGGTAAGCAAAGTAACTGGCGTAGGCATGCGGCACTATGTCTCGGGAGGGGAGACATCCTCCATGATGGGAGCTAGGGCTGCGGAAGCGGCCTTGAAGGCGGCCGGATTGGGCTTTTCAGATATCGATTGTCTCGTATGTACAAGCGGGACGAAGGAGCAGCCCCTGCCCAGCACCGCTGTTCTGATTCAGCGGGCGATGGGACAGGAGGATTCCGGGGTCCCTGCATTTGATCTCGATTCGACCTGCCTGAGCTTCGTCACCGGGCTGGATGTCATGTCCTATATGGTCGCTGCCGGGCGATACCGTCACGTTCTGCTGGTGTCCTCGGAGATTGCATCTGTGGGCCTGAACTGGGCGGAGAAGGAGAGTGCCGCCCTGTTCGGAGACGGGGCCGCCGCGGCTGTCATCGGGCCTGCTGAGGAGGGGGAGTGCTCTGCTATTGTACATGCGTCATTAAAGACGTACAGCAAAGGAGCGCATTATTCTGAAATTCGTGGCGGGGGCAGCCGGCTTCATGCACAACAGTATTCAGAGCAGTCGGCTGATTCTTATTTGTTCCATATGGATGGACAAGGCATCTTCCGCATGGCTTCGCGCCTGCTGCCGGAATTTATCGGTGAGCTGCTGGAGAAATCTGGAACGCGGTTGGAAGATTTTCGCCTCGTTATTCCCCACCAGGGAAGCGCCATGGCGATGCGTCTGCTGCGCAAGAAGCTGGGAATCTCTGAACATCAGTTCCTTGACATTACACGGCATCACGGCAATACAATCTCTGCATCGATTCCAATGGGGCTGCATGAGGCGATTGCGAGTGGACGAATTAGCCGCGGGGACCGGATTCTATTGATCGGAACAGCGGCAGGCCTGTCGCTTGGGGGAATGGTCATTGATTATTGACAGATCAGGCAGGGACTCTGATAACAGGCGGATATTGATTACTGGAGGGCGTGCCCCTGTCGCGCTGGAGCTTGCACGCCTGCTTCATGAAACAGGCTGTACCATCTATGTGGCGGAGAGTGCGGAATACCATCTATGCCGGGTATCGGCCGTCGTGGAAGCGAGCTTTACTGTGCCTCCTCCCCGACGGGAGCCCTTGGCTTATATAGCGGAGCTGGAGTCCTTGATAGAACGCTGGCAGATCGATCTCCTCGTACCGATGTGTGAGGAGATTTTCTATATCGCTAATTTCCTGGAGCGGCTGGGCAGGCATTGCCGGGTGCTCTCGGACAGCCTGGAACTCCTTGGACAGCTGCATCACAAATACCGTTTCATCGAGATGGCTGAGGCGTATGGCCTTCCTGTGCCGGATACCCGGTTGGTTACCAGCCGGGAGGAATGGCTGCAAGCATGGGGGAGGAAGGACGCAGGAGTTCCGGTCGTTTTGAAGCCAGCGTATTCCCGGTTTGCTGCCCGGGTGGTGATGCCAAGGGAGAACGGCAACGCGGCAGGTGGAGGCCTGCCCGCCCCTCCAGAGGATATTTCACCCACGCTCCCATGGGTAGCGCAGCAATACATCCGGGGCAAAGCCATTTGTACCTATAGTGTGGTCTATAAAGGGACAGTAGTGGCTCATGCGGCCTATGAGAGCCGGTACCGTACCGGACGGGCAGGAGCAAGCGTCCATTTCGAGCAGTTATACCATCAGACAGCCTTTCAATGGGTAAGCCGGTTTGCGGCAGCGACAGGATTTTCAGGGCAGACGGGCTTTGATTTCATAGAAACGGAGGAAGGTATGCTCTATCCCATCGAATGCAATCCGCGCGCGACCAGCGGGATCCATCTGTTTGGATCCGGTGATGGCTTGGCAGAGGCCATATTGAATCCGGAGCGGTTGGCGGAAGCAGGCAGGACAGTGACGCCAATGCCTGGCAACCAAGCGATGCTGGCCTTGCCGATGCTGGGCTGCGGCTTAAACCTTATTACTCGTCCGGGGCAATGGCTGGCATGGTGGCGGGCACTCTGCGGAGCCGCGGATGTGGTGTGCCGCCCGTACGACAGAAAGCCTTGGGCAGAACAGCTGCGAATTGTTGCCGCTGCCTGGAAGCATAGCAATAATACCGGTCTGAGTATGACCGAGGCCTTGACCGAAGATATCGAATGGAACGGTGGTGGATGATGTCATGACGACACATGCATTAGTAACAGGAGCAACCGGTTTTCTTGGCGGCCACATGGCCCGGAGGCTGGCCGAACTCGGCTGGCGGGTGACGGGTCTGGGCCGCAATGAAGCGGAGGGACGAAGGCTTGCTGAAGCGGGCATTGTGTTTGTGAGCGGTGACTTGCGGGACAAAGACCTTATACGAATGGCCTGCGAAGGGCAGCAATATGTGTTTCATTGCGGTGCGCTGTCTTCCCCATGGGGGCCGTATCGGGATTTTTATGAGAGCAATGTTGAAGGTACCCGCTATGTCGTAGAAGGATGTGTACAGCATGGGGTCGAGCGGTTGATTCATATTTCAACGCCAAGCCTCTATTTCAATTACAGGCATCGGCTGAATATAAGCGAAGCCGACCCGCTGCCACGGCCTGTTAATGCTTACG
Source organism: Paenibacillus pinihumi DSM 23905 = JCM 16419 (assembly GCF_000422505.1). Lineage (GTDB taxonomy): Bacteria > Bacillota > Bacilli > Paenibacillales > Paenibacillaceae > Paenibacillus_D > Paenibacillus_D pinihumi. The sequence goes on from NZ_AULX01000026.1 coordinate 98,389, forward strand.
CGGCAACCAAGCTGCTCGCTGAACAGGTAGTTGAGGAGGGCGGCAGAAGAGGGCTGGGTACCGTTATTTTGCGGCCAAGAGCCATTTTTGGTCCAGGGGACCGGGCGTTATTCCCGAGATTGCTGAAGGTCAATAACGATAAGGGAATTCCGTTGCTGGGCAAAGGGCGCTCCCTGATCGATTTGACGTATGTGGACAATGTTGCAGATGCGATGCTGTCTGCCTGCTTTGCTTCATCGCAGGCGCTGGGCCGCGCGTACAATATTTCCGGCGGGGAGCCGCTGCCCTTTGGTGAGCTGCTCGACCGGCTGTTTGGCCATTTGGACATTCCGCTTCGCACCAGGGCGATTCCTTCCTTTGCCGCCTATACTGCCGCAGGGGTGTTGGAGCTTGCGCACCGTTTGCTGCCTTCGCTTGGGGAGCCGCCATTAACCCGCTTTTCCGTCGGATCAGTTGCGGCATCCCAGACGCTCGACATTACGCTGGCAAAGCAGAGACTGGGCTACCGGCCGCGTGTTTCGGTGGAAGAGGGTCTGGAGAAATTCGCCGGATGGTGGAAGGAGCAGCAATGTTGACGCGGACAACGGTGGAGCTTATGTTGGGCGCAGCAGGCTATTGCACACATCCGGAGCGGCTGACTTTGCGCGGCGGCACGCTTCGCCCGGTTCAGTTCCCGGCAGGATTTGCCTGCATCATTCATCCCGTTCTGGGACCGGTACTGTTCGATACCGGATATACATCACGCTTTTTTAAGGAAACGGCACATTTGCCTGCCTCCTTATACCGGCATATTACGCCGGTGATCTATGAGGATCAGGACAGTGCGGCACTACAGCTTAAGGCAATCGGCATTGCTCCGGAGCAGGTGCGCTATGTGGTGCTGTCCCATTTTCATGCCGACCATATCGGCGGCGTCCGTGATTTCCCGTCCGCACAATTTGTCTATTTGCAGGATGCATATGAGTCCGTGAGGCAACTGGGGGCATTGAGAGCTTTGAAAGCAGGTTTCTTGCCGGGGCTGCTGCCGGAGGAATTTGCCCGCCGTTCACTGCCTTTCAGGCGTGACGAGGCTGTACAACGCTTTGAAGCAGGCTTTCCCTTTCAGAAGGGCTGGGATCTGTTCGGGGATGGCAGCATGCTGGCAGTGGAGCTGTCCGGGCATGCCGAGGGGATGATCGGTATATTTATCTCCACGCAGCAGCATGATTATTTCTTATGCGCGGATGCCGTATGGTCAAGCAGAGCCATCCATGAAAATCGTCCGCCCCATCCGGCAGCCGGGCTGATTATGTCCAGCCGCAGCGATTACAGGGACAGCTTTTGCAAGGTGATGGAACTGCACAAGAAATATCCGGAGGTATGCATTGTACCGAGTCATTGCCGCCAGGCGCTGGCACGGTGGGGAGGGAGCCTTGGGCATGAACGATAAACTGGGCATTGTGAAGCATTATGTGCTCACCCTTGCCCGGCAGCGCCGGAGAAATCGGGCGGCGCTGGAAAAATGGCAGGAAAGGCGCATCCTGCGGCATATTGCTGCTGTGAGGCAGGCTTCGCCCTTTTATGGTGAGCTATGGGCAAATTACCGTGACCGGGAGTGGAGAGACTTTCCTGTCATTGACAAGACGGTGATGATGGAGCATTTTGATCGCCTGAATACAGCAGGCGTCAGCCGGGAGGCGGCACTGGAGGCCGCAGCCATAGCTGAGCGGACACGCAATTTTAAGCCGACTGTGGGCGGGACCACAGTCGGCTTGTCTTCGGGAACCTCCGGATCCCGCGGGCTGTTCCTTGTGAACCCCCGGGAGCAGGCGGCCTGGACAGGCACGGTGCTGGCCAAGCTGCTCCCGCGCGCATTGTGGAGGAAAGAGCGTCTTGCTTTTTTTCTGCGCGCCAACAGCAATTTGTACGAGTCTGTACAGAGCGGGCGTCTTCAATTTGAATTTTTTGACCTGCTGGATCCGCTGGAACGCCATGTGGAGCGGTTGAATGATTACCAGGCCGGGATATGGGTGGCGCCACCCTCAATTCTGCGTATGCTGGCCGATGCAAGACTGGCGGGCCGGCTGGCTGTTCAGCCGCATAAGCTGGTTGGTGTTGCAGAGGTGCTCGACCCGCTCGACCGGCAGATTATTGAGGCGGCCTTCGGCCAGCCGGTCCATCAAGCCTACCAGTGCACAGAGGGGTTCCTTGGAGCTACCTGTCATTTGGGGACAATGCATTTAAACGAGGATATCGTCCATATCCAGAAGGAGTATCTGGATGAACAGTCTCGCCGGTTTGTGCCGATTATTACCGACTTCTCCAGAACGTCGCAGCCCATTATCCGTTACCGGTTGAATGACATCCTGACGGAAGCCGACAAGCCGTGTCTGTGCGGCTCCCCCTATACTGCAATTGAGCGGATCGAGGGCAGATGCGATGATATTCTCTATTTTCCTCATGCGGAGCATGGAGGAGCGGTTGCGGCTTTCCCGGATTTTATAACAAGAGCGGTCATTGCAGCCTCCCCGGAGATTGCGCACTATAAGGTTGTCCAGCACAATTGGCATCAGCTTGAAGTCTCTATTCAGCTCTCAAGCTCTGCTTCCGATGAGAAAGTTGTGCATGAAGGGGTGTCCTCAGAACTGGCACGACTGCTTGAACGGATAGGGTGTAGCCTTCCGGAACTCGTGTTCAAGCCTTACAGTTTCGTTCCGGGAAATGCCAAGCTGCGCAGAGTTGAAAGGAGATTTAAGCTGTGAGCGTCCGACTTGATTTGTACGATCGAACGAATATTCATGAGCTGAGCTGGCCGGATACGGAATATGGAGCCTATGCGAAGGCATATATTATGCCGCTGATCTTAAATTCTCCGGAGCACTATATCCGCAATGTTCGTACCCGGATTCTGGTCGCGATGGCTGACGGCATTCCGGTTCCGGTCACGGTTAATGAAGCGGATTATGGGAACGCCTACGTTTGCTCTCCGTATACACATTATATAAGCTATGCGAAAGAGGAACTGAAGCTGCTGGGCCAGCCGCTGGCTGAGCACGGGCTTTCCTGGCTGTTGAGCGGCGTCGGTAGGCTGTTTATGGGAGCGCGCTTTAACCGGGTTGTGCAGGTCAATAACTGGCTTGTATCGACCAACCTGTTCCCGGCAATTAGCGGGGAGCAGCTTACGGCCATTATGGATATGCTGAGGGAACGATTCGCCGGCTACGCCATCTTGATCCGCTCGCTGAATGAAATTACAGAAGCGGAGGCTCTTGCAGCTGCGCGGGCATACGGCTGCAAGCTGATTCCGAGCCGCCAGATTTATTTCCTTCAGCCTCATGACCCTGCATCGGAAGAATTTCTGTTCCCCTCTTCAACCAGCTCAGATATTCCAGCAGATTCTTTTGGCCAGAAGGAGCGTGTCTGTCCGAATCACTCCGGCCAGCCTGATATCCGGCGCAAGCCTGGTACGATCCCTGTTCCGAACGCCAGAGCGAAATGGCTGGTGAAGCGTGACCGCTCTCTGCTTCAGAAGCAAGGCTATCAAGTGGCAGGGCCGGAGAATATCACCAGTGATGATGTTCCGCGTATCGCCCGGCTTTACGAACTGTTGTATATCCGGAAGTATTCAATTCATAACCCGCAGTTTTCAGAGGCTTTCATTCATCTGGCGAAGGACTGCGGAATCTTGAAACTGTACGGGTTGCGCAAAGAAGGCAGATTGGATGCGGTTCTGGGATTTTTCGCCCGGGAGGGCGTAATGACGACACCGCTGTTTGGTTATGATACGGGATTGCCGCAATCGCTAGGGTTATACCGGATGCTCTCAGCTGTTCTTATTGATCTGGCAGGAGAGAGCGGGACGTTGCTTCATGAAAGCTCCGGGGTCGGACAATTCAAACGTAATCGGGGCGCTGTTCCAGCCCTGGAGCTCTCAGCAGTATATGACAAACATTTGCCGCTTCGGGTGCGAAGCTGCTGGTCTGTGCTGGAGAAGCTGCTGAACGGCATCGGTGTGCCGCTGATCCATAAGCTCAAGCTGTAAGACGGCATGAAGTACAATATGCAGAAGGCGGGAGGGCATGTATGGAGCGGGAGAAAAATACGGCTGAAAACCCGGTGGCGCTTGTTACCGGAACCTCCAGCGGATTTGGGCTGCTGACGGTATTGGAGCTTGCCCGGCGGGGCTATGTGGCCGTGGCCACGATGCGTGATCTGAGGAACTCCGATGAGCTGAGGCTTAAGGCGCAGGAGGAGGGATTGGAGCGGCAGATCCATTATTTAAAGCTGGATGTTACTAACGCAGCGGAAATTGAACATGCGATTGCCGGGACGCTTAAGACTTATGGGCGCATTGATGTCCTGGTCAATAACGCCGGATTCGCAATTGGCGGTTTCACGGAAGAAATCCCGATGGAGGACTGGCGTCTGCAGTTCGAGACGAATTTCTTTGGACTGGTTGCGGTCACAAAAGCAGTGCTGCCATCGATGAGACAAAAAGGAAGAGGCTGTATTATAAATGTAGGAAGCATCAGCGGACTGGTCGGCTTTCCGGGTTATGCCCCGTATGCGGCATCCAAATTTGCAGTGGAGGGCTTCAGCGAAAGTTTGCGTCACGAGCTGTCAGGCACCGGTGTCAAGGTGGTGCTGGTGGAGCCTGGTTCCTTCCGGACGCCAATCTGGGACAAGGGGCTTCAGAACATCCGCCGCCAGCCTGCTTCCCCTTACGCTTCCCGTCTTGAGGGAGTGCTGCGCTATTCCAGAAAGTCAGCGGAAACAGCGCCGGACCCGGTTCACGTCTCCCGTCTGATCGGCCGGATTACGGCGATGTCCTCACCGCGTCTGCGCTACAGGCTGGGACAGGGCTCTTCTCTGATTATCTGGGGAAAAATACTGTTGCCTTGGAATCTGCTGGAGTGGATGATCCGCAAAGCTTTGGGAGGCCGCTGAATCCGGGAACGACTGCGACAGGAAGAGCCTTTCACAAGGCGGCCCTGCTCGAAAGCCAATCGTTCAGCACCATGAAAAACAAGTACTCGCAAAAAATGCCAAGCAAAGGGGTGGACCGATGAACAAATGGATAAAGACCCTATTATTTTTGGCGGGATCGGCCTTCTTGACCCGTTTTATCCCGTTCGCCTCCTTTTTTAGGAATTTAGATACGATGATTCATGAGTTTGGCCATGCCATGGCGACGCTGCTGCTATCGGGACGTGTATTGCGGATTGATTTGAATCCGGATCATAGCGGGGTAACCTACTCGACGATTCCTGCTTCCTCTACGTGGGGAATGGCGGCTGTCAGTCTGGCGGGTTATGTAACGGCCGCTTTAGTATCGCTGCTGCTTTTTTACTTCTACCACAAGCGATACCTGAAGACCGGCCTGCTGCTCATAACGGCAGTGGCATTAGTTAGTGTGATTTTCTTTGTGCATCAAGGCTTTGGCCTTTGGTGGCTGCTGGGCCTCATCCTGCTAAATATCGTTATTCTCTATGCCGGAACGCGATCCGGCAAGACAGGCCGCTACGGTGGACTGCTGTTAAAGGGCTATTACCTGTTGATTGCCTTCCTGACCCTGGAAGAAGCCGCCTTAAGCCCGCTTGTGCTGGTTGTGTATTCGTTCACGGACCCCGCCGCAGCAGGGGATGCGGCCAATCTTGCAAGGGTGACTGCTGTCCCGGCTCTGGTATGGTCCCTCCTGTTTACCGCTTTTTCCTTCTATTGCGCGAAACTGTCATTAGGCTGGTTCATGAAAGGCCGTCCTGCAAGCCGGCCGGACAGAGAATTGCCATAAGAAGAACAGCTGCATGGCGGATAAACTTGGGGCAAGCAGACATGTGCATCGATCAAAAGCCCCTGTCCTTCTTCACTAGATGAAGATGACAGGGGCTATTGATGATCAGCTTTAGTTGTCCCACCACTGCTTCAGATGCTGCCACCAGGACCGGCGTTTTTGCTTGCTTAATTCCCCGGCTCCCTCTTCCTGATTAACAGGCTTGTCTTCCCCGCCAGCGGGCGGGGTGTCTGCCTCCGCACAGTATTCCGTTGGTTCCGTACCGGCTGTGAAGGCCTCCAGACGCTGATGCTGGGCACAGGCTGCTGTTGCGAGCTTGCCGGATATGGAATCAACATAAACGCTGACAACCCCATCGGGAATGGGGAAAATCTTTGGCGGCACTGATTCCAGTGCTCCCTCCATAAACCGGGCGAAAATCGGCGCGGCCCTGTGTGACTCAGAGGTTGAAATGGTGCGTCCTTTGTCATAACCTACCCACACCGCAGCGGTCAGTTCCGGCGTATACCCGACAAGCCAGGCATCGGTGGCCGTCGTGCCGGTCTTGCCGGCTACCGGACGCTTGATGATCGAGGCGACACGGTTGCCTGTCCCGCCGGTCTCAAATACACTTTCCATCAGTGAGGTTAATACATAAGCATTGGACGGGCTAATAATTTGCTCCCTGCGCGGCTTGGCTTCATAGATGACCTCGCCGCGGCTGTTCTCGATGCGCAGAATTGCTGTTGGCTCTGTACGCACGCCTGCGCCTGCAAATGTGCTGAAGACTGACGCCATCTCGAACGGACTGACCGGGAACGTACCCAGCGCAAGAGAAGGAACAGGCGCAAGCTCACTTTCAATGCCCAGCCTGTGCGCCATAGAGATCACTTTGTCCGGGCCGACCGCCATTATCGTGTTAACCGCATAGATATTGTCCGAGCTGGCAATTGCGGTCCGCATATCGATATTGCGATTGAAGTACTTCTTATTATAGTTATGGGGCTCATAAGTCAGCCGTCCCTCATCATACGTAAAGGCTGTCGGTTCGCTCATGAACGGGGTTACAGGTGTCATTCCGCCGTCCTGCAGCGCAGCAATATAGACCAGCGGCTTGAAGGAAGAGCCGGGCTGGCGTGTCTTGGCGAATACCCGGTTGTACTGATTCTGTTTGTAATCACGGCCGCCAACCATTGCCTTGACGTAACCGGTACGCGGATCGATCGCGACAAGCGCCGCTTGAAGTTCCGTATCCTTGGGCAATCCTTCGGCAACGGCAGCTTCGGCAGCCCGCTGTGCGCTCTGATCCAGTGTTGTATAGATGCGTATGCCTCCCTCATTTAGCAGATTCTCATCGATCCCAAGTTTATCTACGGCCATGAGCCGGATATAGTCCCGGAAATAAGGGGCAAAGCCTTCCTGCTGGCCGTCGCCAAGGGTCCGGAAGGACAGTAGTTCCCCATAGGCGGATTTGGCCTGCCCTGCTGTAATATAGTCGTCCTCTGTCAGAATGGACAGAATGAGCTTTTGCCGGTCCTTGGCCTTCTTCATATTATTAAATGGTGAGTAATACGTCGGTCCCTTTGGGATTCCGGCCAGCATGGCGCTTTCAGCCAGTGACAGGTCCCGGGCAGGCTTGCCGAAATACAGCCGGGCGGCTGCTTCAATGCCATAAGCCCCGTGTCCGTAATAGATTTGATTCAGATACATCTCCAGTATCTGATCCTTGGAGTAGGTCATTTCAAGCTGAACAGTATACGCCGCTTCCTTCAGCTTGCGCTTCCAGGTGCGTTCATGGGAGAGATAGAGATTGCGTGCAAGCTGCTGGGTCAGTGTACTGGCACCCTGCTTGTTCTGACGGCTCTCCAGATTGACGAAGGCGGCACGGGCCATCCCTTTCAAATCAAAGCCCAGATGCTGGTAGAAGCGCTGATCTTCGACAGCTACCGTCGCCTGCACGAGATAGGGTGAGACGGCATCCAGCGGCACGGATTTGCGGTTCTCGCCGGCATGGAAAGTGTCGATAACATTGCCCTGCATATCGTACATTTGCGAGGATTGGCTGATGGCAGCCGCGGGCAGGGCTTGTGAACGCAAATAGAGCAGCAGGCCGGCAATTGTAATAAGCAGTAGCAAAGCGGTTGCTCCTGTCACTTTTGACAGCCATACCAGTTGGCGCCATAACGGTTTGGAAGCCCGTTCACGGGAAGTAAACAGGCGGAAACGGTGTTTGGAAAATCGGGATGATGACTTGCTCATAGGTAGCTGCCTCCCAACTTGAACCTTAAGATAACGGCCAGTACGTTTGCCTCTAAATCTGCTTGTCCCAAGAATATCGGGGCTGGCCGGACAATTGTGATCAACGGTAAATTTTTGAAATCCTTTGGTTTTAGTATGGAAAAATATCCTGTGCCCTATTCATTCATGTGCATATGCGAGATAGGATTTCCGTCCCTTAAAAATTCAGGATTTTGCAATATTCGATATCAGCTGTTTTAAAGGGCAAGATATAGATGAACAAACCTGATGAAATCTATATCTTGTTTATAGGAGACGGCTTTTCAGTTTGATGAAAAATCCCGATTAGAATTTTGTCCGGGAAAGGTTGCTTTTTGCTGGGGTTTTACTATAATTACGGGAGAAACTTTGACGGAAAGAAGGGAGTTGCCGACATGGAATTGTGGTACACAGAAAAGCAAACGGAATCTTTCGGAATTACAGCCAAAATCAAAGAAACGTATGTAAGCGAGCAGACGGACTTTCAAAAGCTGGATATGGTTGAGACCGAGGAGTTCGGAACGATGCTCGTTCTGGACGGCATGGTTATGACGACTGTGAAGGACGAGTTCGTCTACCATGAAATGGTGGCCCATCCGGTGCTGTTCACGCATCCCAATCCTGAGCATGTGCTTGTAGTAGGCGGCGGCGACGGCGGTGTAATCCGTGAAATCATGAAGCACCCGAAAGTAAAAAAAGCGGTGCTGGTTGATATCGATGGCAAAGTAATCGAGTATTCCAAAAAGTATCTGCCCACAATTGCAGGAGAGTTGGACAACCCTCGCGTAGAAGTTATCGTAAACGACGGATTTATGCACATTCATGACCACAAAAATACGTATGATGTGATTATGGTTGATTCCACGGAGCCTGTTGGCCCTGCAGCCAATCTGTTCACCCGCGGCTTTTATCAAGGCATTTATGAGTCGCTGAAGGAAGACGGCATCTTTGTCGCCCAGACGGACAACCCTTGGTTCAAGGCGGATCTGATTCAGAGCGTGAACAAGGATGTGAAAGAAGTGTTCCCGATCGTGCGTGTATACGGTGCGAACATCCCTACCTATCCAAGCGGCCTGTGGACTTTTACATTGGGCAGCAAAAAGTATGATCCGCTCGAGGTGGATGAAACTGCGATCCCTGAGCTTAACACAAAATACTATTCCCCGCGTCTCCATAAGGCGGCATTTATTTTGCCGAAGTTTGTGGAAGACCTCGTGAAGTAATACAGTAAAGAGGAGACTGACGACCAGATGAAACTTGATCAGCAATATTCAGGCAACGTATTTATTCTCAGTTCAGAAGATTATGCGGCTTCCAAGGCTGTACTTTACGGCATGCCGATGGACTATACCGTGTCCTTCCGTCCCGGCTCCCGCTTCGGCCCTGCACGAATTCGCGAAGTATCGATCGGTCTGGAGGAGTACAGCCCGTATCTCGACCGCAGTCTGGAGGAAATCACTTATTTCGATGCTGGCGATTTGCTGCTGCCATTCGGCAATGCGGCACGCAGCCTTGATATTATCGGAGATTTTGTGCGCGGAGTGCTTGCTGACGACAAAATGCCTGTGGGCATGGGCGGGGAGCATCTCGTATCCTGGCCGGTCTTCCGTGAGGTGTATGCGAAATATCCCGATCTGGCGATCATCCATTTTGACGCCCATGCTGATTTGCGTGAGCAATATGAAGGCGAGCCGCTCTCACACTCTACACCGCTGCGCAAGGCTGCCGGACTTATCGGCGGCAAGAATATTTATCAGTTCGGCATCCGTTCCGGCTCTCGTGAGGAATGGGCCTATGCCCGTGAGAATATCAACTTCTATCCGTTCGAGGTAGCCGAGCCGCTCAAGAAGGTGCTTCCTGAGCTTGCAGGCCGTCCGGTCTATCTGACGATTGATATCGACGTTCTCGATCCGTCCTGTGCTCCGGGGACAGGTACGGCTGAAGCTGGCGGCATCACATCCAAAGAACTGCTGGAAGCTGTACATGCCATTGCAAATTCGGGCGTTAATGTGGTAGGTTGCGATCTCGTTGAAGTTGCTCCTGCTTATGACCCGACAGAGCAGACACAGATCGTAGCTTCCAAAATAATTAGAGAAATGCTGCTTGGCTTTATCAAGTAATTTCAGGTTTTTAACCGCAGCTGGTTGATAACACTTGCTTTTTATGAAAAATGTGAATATAGTTTTCACATAGAAGTTATTTTCATATCGGAAACAGCAAGGAACAGGAGAGTATGCCGTTTGGATGCTGCACTAGCGAGCCGGGAGGGTGAGAGCCGGCGCAGATCACGGTATTATGCGCACCTGGGAGTTGATCATTTGAAGAGAGCAGCCGCTTCATAGCAGCGCGCAGGCTTTTGTGTAGAATGATCCGGTCATTCCGTTATCATGTCTTGAGAGGATCGGCGGGGCAGCCTGACGATACCAGAAGAGTGGCACCGCGGTTAACCCCCGTCTCTTTATTGAAGAGACGGGGGTTTTTTGGATTTTTTGCAAGCAAATGAGTGAGGTTGGCAATAATGCCCGCATTGCCGCAGCAGGATGAAAGCGTCCGTGTTCTTGGGTGTTGCAGGCCTCAATGCTGACGGTTAAAAAGCATTCAGATGAATGCTGCGAAAGGCCGTCGGAGTCAAGCCTTCCTGTTTCTTGAACATCTTGATGAAATAGCTGGGATGCTCATAGCCCACCTGGGCAGATACGGATTGTACCTCTGCATCCGGATGAAGCAGCAGCAACTCTTTGGCTTTGCGGATGCGGATACGGGTCAGGTATTCAATTGGACGGACGCCCAGAGATTGCTGGAACAGCACACAAATATGCTGGGGGCTAACCCGAAGGAGACCAGCCAGTTCGGCCAGAGTTATCAGTCTATTGTAATGCTGCTCCATATAGCTGAGCACAGGGGCTAGAACGTCCATCTGCTGTTTGCGCGACCGCAGCTCTGTTCTGGATCCGTATCTGTACAGATCCAGCAGCAGTGCATAGACTGCTGCAGATACCTCCAGTCCGGTAGTCGGATGCGGATGGGATAACAGCAGGTTCATTTCCTGCAGATGTTTCAAAGCTACGTCAGGGTTGCTGAGGTAGAATACTTCGGATTTGTACAAATCCAGATCCTTCAGTATTTGTGCGGTCTGGCTGCCGGAGAAGGTAACCCAGCGCAGGCTCCACGGCTCCTCCAGAGGTTTGTACGCGTGGGCTTCATTGGGAAGCAGGAGGAAGCCTTGTCCCTGTGATACGGTGATCTCACGGTCTGCAATTCTTAACAGGCCCTTGCCGCTGGTTGTCTGCAGCCACTGAAAATCGCTGAACCCCTTTGGACGTTCCATCGGCGGTTGATTAATCCAGGCTCCGAGGCTGGTCATATAGACCGGCAGGCGGCGCTCCAGATCGGTCAGAACAGGGAATTGGCTGAAATCGATATCGCAACTCTCCCTTCGCGTGAGTAACTGGTTAACTGGTTAAGGTGCTGTTCCCATCATAACGAGGTTTGGTCTTCATGCCAACCAGACCGTCAGAAAGCGGGAGAATATGGATGAAATCAAACAAGCGCAAGGTTCGAATCCGGCTGGAAAGCCGGCAGGAAGACGAAGTCACCGTTCATGAGTATGAAGGCGAGTGGATCCCCAAGTTCCGCTCCGCTTATGTGTTGTACGAGGAACGGGAGGAAGGGCAGGACCCGGTTCGCACGACAGTGCGGATCGGCAAAGGCGAGCTCGTCATCAGCCGCCGCGGTCATATCCGCTCTGAGCAGCGGTTTGTCGAAGGTTTAAGACAGCCGGGGGAGTACAGCACTCCGGATATTCAATTCCATTTAGAGACTGTTACAGAGCAGCTCACGCTGCTGCAGGGCGATAGCGGCCAGCAGGGTGCGCCGGAGCTTCCGGCGGACGTGGCATGGAGCTACACGCTGTGGATGAACGGACAGCATATCGGCCGGTTTCAACTCCGGCTGCAAATTCAGGAGGTAGATGCACAATGAGTACAAGCAACGGACAACATGTATTGGAAGCAACCTATGCGCGTTTAAAGCAAGCGATCGGGAAGGCTGTTATTGCAGCAGAGCTGGCGATTGAGGAAGATCTGCCAACTTTCGTGCTTGAGGTTCCGAAGGACAAAGCTCACGGGGACTTGGCAACCAATGCAGCGATGCAGCTTACCAAGCTGGCGAAGAAGAACCCGCGCGCAATTGCAGAAGCCATTATTGCCAATCTGGATCATAAGGAAGCCGGAATCGTATCCGCCGAGATTGCCGGCCCTGGATTTATCAATTTCCGTCTGGACAAGAGCTATCTGTATCCGGTTATCGGCCAGGTGTTGAATGATGGCGATAATTATGGCCGTACGGCGACCGGAGCCGGACAAAGCGTGCAGATTGAATTTGTCAGCGCGAACCCGACAGGCAGCCTGCATCTGGGCCATGCCCGCGGGGCGGCTGTCGGCGATGCGCTTTGCAATGTGCTTGACTTTGCCGGTTATCAAGTAACCCGTGAATATTATATTAACGATGCGGGGAACCAGATTAATAATCTGGCCTACTCAATTGAGGCCAGATATAAGCAGCAGCTTGGATTGGATGCCCAAATGCCGGAGGACGGCTATCATGGCGAGGATATTGTCGGCTTTGCGAAAGAACTGCACGCGCAGGAGGGCGACCGGTTGTTGAGCCTGCCGGATGAGGAGCGCTTCAATTTCTTCCGTGAATTTGGCCTGGAGCGCGAGCTGAACAAGATCAAGCGTGATCTGGAGCGGTTCCGTGTACCTTTTGACGTATGGTACAGCGAGACTGATCTGTACAAGAGCGGACAAATTGATGATGCGTTAACCGCACTGCGCGAGCGCGGGCAGGTGTTTGAGGAGGACGGGGCGACCTGGCTGTCGACAATGCCGTTCGGAGACGACAAGAACCGCGTACTCGTTAAAAATGATGGCAGCTATACGTATTTGACACCGGATATTGCTTATCACCGCAACAAGTATGAGCGCGGCTTTAACTGGATTCTCAATATTTGGGGAGCAGACCACCATGGCTACATTCCCAGAATGAAGGCGGCTATGGAGGCGCTTGGTAATAACCCGGATCAATTGGTTGTGCTTGTTGCCCAGATGGTCAGCCTGTACCAGAATGGCGAAAAAGTAAAAATGTCCAAGCGTACCGGCAAGGCGGTTACTGTCGAGGAACTGATGGACGAGGTTGGCGTTGATGCCATGCGCTACTTCTTTACCATGCGCAGTATGGACTCCCATCTGGATTTTGATATGGATCTGGCAATCTCCACTTCCAATGAAAATCCGGTCTTCTATGTCCAATATGCCTATGCGAGAATTTGCAGCATTTTCAGACAAGCTGAGGAGCAAGGCATCTCACTTGAAGGCTTGGCAGGTGCGGATTTGACCAAGTTATCGGCTGAAGCGGAATTCGACCTGATTCGCAAGCTGGGAGAACTGCCGCAAGAAATCTCCGAGGCCGCAACGCAGTATGCGCCGCATCGGATTGTCCGTTATGTATACGAGCTGGCGTCCCAACTCCACAGCTATTACAGAGCTGAGCGCGTCATTACAGAGGATAGCGGGCAGACGCTTGCGCGTTTGGCGCTGCTGGCCGCTGTACGCACGACAATCGGCAATGTGCTGCGTCTCATCGGTGTAACAGCTCCAGAGAGAATGTAAGGTAAAACAGCCCGCGGGCAAGGTATTAGCGGGGCGTGTGGCGGCTTCCTGAGCAGAGGAAGCTGTCCTTCGTCCCATGCTTGCCTTGTCAGCGGGCTTCGTTGTCTGCTGCCCTCATCATTTTCATAATATCCAGCTCGCCTACCAGCCGGGGAGTCTTGCTGCCCTTCAGCGGCTGCATGGAGCGCTTCAGAATGGACTTGATTTCATAAGGGGTCAGACCGGGATATTTGGCAAGCAGCAAGGCGACGGCTCCGCTGACATGGGAAGTAGCCATCGAGGTGCCGCTCATTTCATTATATTTGCCCTTCAGCCAGGCAGAGATAATTTTGTCGCCGGGCGCATAAATATCAATATGGCTGCCCCTGTTGCTAAACAGTGCGATACGGCGGAGCTTGTTGGTGGCTCCTACAGAGATCGTCTGCGGGTAGCGCGCAGGGTAATCGATAGCTTTGCGGCGACTGTCATTGCCGGAAGAAGCGACGATTATTACGCCGGCATTATAGGCGCTGGTAACCGCATTGAGCAGCGATTTGCTGCGTGATTTCATGCCAAAGCTCATATTAATAATATGAATGCGGTTGCGGACGCACCAGTCAATACCGAGAATGATATCCGAGACATAGGCGCTCCCGTTCTGATCGAATGCCTTGACCGGGCAGATCGTGGCGCGCGGCGCAACCCCGATCATTCCTTTGGGCTGGTTTGCTGCGGCGATGGTGCCTGCAATATGGGTGCCATGGCCGTTGTCATCGTGAGGCAGCTCTGAGCGGTTCAGCAGATTAATGCCCCTGGTCAGGGAGTTGCGCAGATCAGGATGATTAAAGTCCACTCCCGTATCAATGACCCCGACCTTTATCCGGTGTCCGGTTGTGCGGCTCCAGGCTGACGGAGCTTTGACCTGCTGTACGCCCCAAGGAATGCCGCCTGCCGGCTGAGCATTTTTCTTGACTGTGGAGTGTACGCTGACCGGGCAATCCTCCTCGATCCAGATGCTGCTGCAATCGGGAAGCGGCCCGGCATCCGGTATCCGGCAGGAGATGGCCTGGATTAGCGGCATTTGCTTCACAATGCCGAGCGAGGGGTTAGACTTGGCAGATTCGGACAAGGCAAGGGCGAACTGCTGGTATTCAGCAGGATCTTTAAAATGAATAATACGCTGCTTGGCATTGCCGTGATGCTCTGCTGTAGCCATGTGCAGCCAACGGAGAAAAGCGGTTGAATCCATTTAACAACCCTCCCGATGACCATGCTGAGCTATTGTATGAACAGCTGTGTCCATCGGAATGAGCAAGTGGCCTGATTTGAAATAAATAGGCTTGGGGCCGTGGCAAATAGTGGCTTCGGACATAGTATAGAGTGAGAGTTCAGCCGGCCTCTCACCGGTATCTGGCCCTGCAGGTGCGTGTACGGGTCCGATAGGATACAGTCGAAGCGAAGGGTTTCCTTCGCTTTTTCCAATTTAAGGGGTGGACGGGCCTGGCTCAGGCAGCATAAAAAATTAGATGTCTGCGCATTGCGGGGATTGGAAATGCTGCAATTAAGCGGACTTGAGAATTTGCGGCGTTGTTGCGCTTGCATTTTTACAGGAAATAGGTTTTACTATAGTTTGATAATGGATAAGGCATGCGATAAAGCTGATGCATATAGCGTGAGAGGATGTGTGGAAATGAGCAGCGAAATAACCTTGAAGTTGAATCCTGAGCGGATTAGCGAGATGCCAATGGTTGATCTGGCGTTTGAGTTATTGAAAGCAGCCAATACGCCGTATTACTACAGGGATTTGATGCTGGAGATCGCCAAGATTCGCGGGTTGAGCCAGGATGAAATCAACCAGGTCATTGCCCAGGTATACACGGAGATTAATATTGACGGCCGCTTTGCCTGTGTAGGCAGCAATATGTGGGGGCTGAAGCGCTGGTACCCGGTTGAGCGTTCCGAAGATCCGGTCGGCAATGCAAAACGTCCTCGTATCATCAATGATGATGATGACGATGAGGAAGATGCCTTCGTGGATGAAGAAGAAGAAACCTATGTAGCAGATGATGAAGATTACGATATGTATAATGAAGACAGTGAAGATATTTTCGAAGAGAATGAAGAGGAAGCGGAAGTCGACGAGGAAGGTATGATCGACGACGAGGAGCTCGAAGAGGAATCGGACGAAGAGGATTTTGACGAAGAGTCCAATGAAAACAATTCCGATGAGGAAGAAGAGGAAGAGGAAAAAGCATAGCATTTTCGTCTTCCATTTATTACCGGATAACCCTGTAGGACCATGATAAAACTGCCGTTTTGTTTACCCTTGACAGAGCAGGTGCGACAGAGTAAACTATTGCATGGGCTACAGATTCGATCTTTATATGAAATGAACAAAATGAAAAGTGCCCCGTGGCAGCGGGTGTCACTTTTTTTGTTTTTAAGTATAAGATGACTGAGTTTTTATGCATGGATTTTCTTAATTTTCCTCGTGCAACGCTGCTGCAACCCGTTAGACCGGGGCAGTTGCTTTCGGTCAGAAACTGTAGTTTTTTTGCTGCAAGGCTTTTATTTTTTCTGCGTAGAGCCGCTCTCGGCGGATCAATGTCCGAGGGGCTTGTTTACGCTTGTATTATAATGGGCAACCCTAATATTAACATAACGCTTGGAGGGTATTATTTCGTGACAAAGTATATTTTCGTAACAGGCGGTGTCGTTTCCTCGCTGGGAAAAGGGATCACAGCAGCTTCGCTAGGACGGCTCCTCAAGAATCGCGGACTCAAGGTAACTATTCAGAAATTTGACCCGTATATCAACGTCGACCCGGGAACAATGAGCCCTTATCAGCACGGGGAAGTATTCGTAACGGATGACGGCGCTGAAACTGACCTCGATTTAGGCCATTATGAGCGGTTTATCGATATTAATCTCTCCAAGAACAGCAATGTAACGACCGGTAAAATCTACTCAACTGTCATCAGCAAGGAACGGCGCGGTGAATACCTGGGCGGAACGGTACAGGTTATCCCGCATATTACAAATGAAATCAAGGATCGTGTATTCCGTGCAGGCAAAGAGGCTGGCTCGGATGTCGTAATTACTGAAATTGGCGGAACTGTAGGCGATATTGAGAGCCTGCCTTTCCTGGAAGCGATCCGCCAAATCAAGAGCGATATCGGCCGGGATAATGTGATGTACATTCACGTTACTCTGATTCCTTATATCAAGGCAGCCGGTGAAGTGAAGACAAAGCCGACTCAGCACAGCGTTAAAGAGCTGCGCAGCATCGGTATTCAGCCGAATGTGATCGTATGCCGTACTGAATATCCGATCGCTGAGGACTTGAAGCGCAAAATCGCCCTGTTCTGTGATATCGACGCAAATGCGGTTGTAGAGTGCGTGGATGCGTCCAATCTCTATGAAGTGCCGTTGAACCTGCGTGAGCAAGGTTTGGATGAAATTGTCGTCAACCATCTGAAGCTGCAAGTGGGGCAGCCGGACATGACGGAATGGGAATCTCTCGTAGAGCGTGTGAAATCCCTCAAGAAGACGACTGAAATTGCAATTGTCGGCAAATACGTGGCGCTGCATGATGCGTACCTGAGTATTGTGGAATCGCTTGGACATGCGGGAATTGATGCGGATTCAGAAATCAAGCTCCGCTGGGTCAATGCTGAGGAGCTGACGGATGACAACGTTGCGGACAACCTGTCCGGTGTACACGGTATTCTCGTTCCTGGGGGCTTCGGCGACCGGGGAATCGAAGGCAAGATCAGCGCCATCCGTTATGCGCGCGAGCAGAAGATTCCATTCTTCGGAATTTGTCTGGGTATGCAGGTAGCTGTTATTGAGTATGCGCGTAACGTAGTCGGACTTAGAGGCGCGAACAGCTCGGAGATTGATGCTTCCACCTCCTATCCGGTTATCGACCTGCTTCCTGAGCAAAAAGATATCGAGAATCTGGGCGGCACAATGCGTCTTGGTCTGTATCCTTGTAAAATCGGGGAAGAGACAGTTGCATGGCAGGCTTATGAAGACGAGCTGGTGTATGAGCGCCACCGCCACCGGTATGAGTTCAATAATGAGTACAGAGAGCAGCTTGAGAAATCAGGTTTGAAGTTCTCTGGTACTTCTCCGGACGGCAGACTTGTAGAAATCGTAGAGCTGCCGGATCATCCTTGGTTCCTGGCTGTGCAATTCCATCCGGAATTCACTTCCCGCCCGAACCGCCCGCAGCCGTTGTTCCGCGACTTTGTCCGTGCAGCGCTGGGCTACTCTAATCAATAATTCAATCAGTCTGGGAGACAAACTGATTGCCATACATTTTCCTTGCTGACGCAAGCGGCCCGGTGACCCGGTGCTGCGGTACGGTTTGAACAGCCTGATGATTATCAACAGGGCGGTGCAAGTCCATGCTGCATGCCGGAATGCCGGGCTTTTTTAATTATCAGCTCTATGAGAACTCTATGAGATGGTTTTTTTTAGGCGAAGCAGGATAATTGACGGAAAGGCGCGAATATAGTAACGATTATGGAAGAGTTGACCATTCAGGCGTTGCCGGATTGTCCAGGTCGGCAAGCATTTACCGGTTTCGCTGACAAGTCGAACACGCAAAAGGAATAGAGGCGCTGTTGATTTGTTAGATCGTGTCGCTCACTTGTAGGAGGGCTTAAGTTGGATAAGAAGAAAGTGTTGATCGTTGATGACCAGAATGGAATTCGCGTACTTCTCGTGGAAGTATTCAGCAGCGAAGGTTACCAAACCTTTCAAGCTTCCAACGGAAAACTTGCATTGGAAATCGTAAGAAACGAATCGCCGGATTTGGTGCTTCTGGACATGAAGATCCCTGGTATGGACGGACTGGAAATTTTGAAGCATGTGAAAGCGATTAATCGGGACATTAAAGTCATTATGATGACAGCTTACGGTGAGCTTGACATGATCAAGGAAGCAACAGATTTAGGAGCCTTAATGCACTTCACAAAACCATTTGACATTGACGAAATGCGGGTTGCAGTGAATATGCAGCTTCGGGACGGGGAATCCAATAATTGTTATGCCCTGGGATCCTAGCGACCCCTTTTCGAGAATGAGGATGTGTCAAAATTGACTGGGAGTTCTTGCTGAAAAGCTCTTTGTCCAGCCCTGGCACATGCATAGCACTCATTTCTATTACTATCAATCCGGGATACACGCTTGCCGGTTAAGGACATCTGGCATATAAGCGAATCACCTGTGAGTTTCAACCGTCACAATAAATTCATAAGTTGCAGTTCATGGAGCGGGTGCAGGATTCCCGCTCTTTTTTGAGTTCCCTTGAAGGATAAGCGTTCGCGGTCTTTTATAGGGGTTGTTTCTTCTTTACATATTCGTGTCACCTTGTGGTATAATGACTCAGTATGAACAAGTCTGTTCGGGCTTGAGAAAAATGTACTTTTAGGAGGAAGAGTTACCATGCCATTGGTATCGATGAATGAGTTTTTGCCTAAAGCAAAAGCTAACAAGTTTGCTGTAGGTCAGTTCAACATGAACAATCTTGAGTTTGCACAGGCTATCGTAGATGCTGCAATCGAAGAAAACGCTCCGATTATTTACGGTGTTAGCGAAGGCGCACTGAAATATATGGGAATCGAGTATACAGTTGCAATCGCGGAAGCGGCAGCCAAGAAATCCGGCCTTCCAATTGCACTTCACCTCGACCACGGCAGCAGCTTTGAAATTGCCATGAAATGTATCCGCGCAGGTTTCTCCTCGGTTATGTTTGACGGTTCCCACTACTCTCTGGAAGACAACATCCGTTTGACCAAAGAAGTTGTTAGAGCTGCACGCGCAATGGGCGTTTCCGTTGAGGGTGAGCTGGGTACAATCGGCGGCGTTGAGGATGACATCAGCGTGGATGAAGAACATGCAAGCCTTGCTAAGCCAGAGGAAGCGATCCGTTTCTACGAAGAAACAGGCGTAGACTGTCTGGCTATTGCTGTAGGTACAGCTCACGGCATGTACAAAGGCGAGCCTAAAATTCATTATGATATTATTCAAAAAGTTGTAGACGCAATTCCAGTTCCAGTGGTTCTGCATGGCGGCTCCGGTGTGCCTGATGAAGCGATTCGTCTGTCTATCCAGGCTGGCGTAGGCAAAATCAACGTGAACACAGAAAACCAAGTGGCTTGCACGAATACAATTCGTGAAGTACTGGCAGCTAACCCGTCTGCATATGATCCTCGTAAATACCTGACACCGGCTCGTGAAGCAATGAAAGCCGTTGTTAAAGAGAAAATTCGCCTGTTCGGCAGCAGCAACCAAGCGTAACTTCCGAAACAAAAGAAAACCCGTCATTGCCCGAGCCTGATCAGGTTCTCGGGCGTCCGGCTTATCCACTAAAGGAGCAGCCCGGCGAACAAGGGCATTTAAGGCCGGGAGGACGGGTTTTCCTTTGTCTTCTTCTCAAGGTGGGAGGATTACTAATTACATGGAAAAATTAATGATTCGAGGCGGCCGCCCGCTGCGCGGTACCGTGCAAATCAGCGGGGCCAAGAACAGTGCAGTTGCTTTGCTTCCGGCATCTTTGCTTGCGGAGTCGGAGGTTGTACTGGATAACCTGCCTCGACTTAGCGACGTGGCAGTATACAGCGAGATACTTCAAGAATTGGGCGGCAAGGTAACCTGGGATGGCGGTGTGATGAAGATAGATCCTTCTTCTCTCCAATCCAAACCAATGCCTAACGGCAGGGTTAACCTTCTGCGGGCTTCATACTATTTGATGGGTGCTTTGCTGGGACGTTTTGGAGAAGCGACAATCGGTCTTCCGGGCGGATGTAACTTCGAGCCAAGACCAATTGACCAGCATATTAAAGGATTTGAAGCTCTAGGTGCAACAGTTACGAATGATCACGGATCGATCAAAATTTCGGCCAAACAGCTTCGTGGCGCAAAAATCTACCTGGATGTAGTGAGCGTAGGCGCAACTATTAACATCATGCTGGCTGCCTCCAAGGCAAAAGGCTCCACAATTATTGAAAATGCGGCAAAAGAGCCTGAAATTATAGATGTAGCAACTTTACTTAACTCAATGGGGGCCAAAATAAAGGGAGCCGGAACCGAAACGATCCGTATTGAAGGCGTCGATAGTCTTCATGGCTGCCGCCACTCCATCATCCCCGACCGGATTCAAGCCGGTACCTACATGATTGCCGCAGCTGCGACCCGTGGTGATGTCCTTATAGATAATGTTATCCCCAAGCATATGGAAGCCATGACAGCCAAACTGCTGGAGATGGGTGTTCAGGTTTATGAATTGGATGAGGCAATCCGTATTGTGGGCGGACCCTCCTATGAAGCAGTTGATGTCAAAGCACTTGTATACCCCGGATTTGCTACCGACCTCCAATCCCCGATGACCAGCCTGCTTACGCAAGCCAATGGTGTCAGCGTTCTATCCGACTATGTGTACAGCAACCGATTCAAGCATGTGCCTGAACTGGTTCGCATGGGAGCCAATATCAAGGTGGAAGGCCGTTCTGCAATTATTGAAGGCGGACCACTGAATGCGGCGAAGGTCCGGGCTGCCGATTTGCGTGCCGGTGCTGCCTTGACGGTGGCGGGCCTGACTGTAGCGGATGGTGTAACAGAGGTTACAGGCGTAGAGTATATTGACCGGGGCTATGATTTCCTTGTGGATAATTTACGCAAGCTAGGTGCAGATGTTTGGCGGGAAAATGAATAGATTGATAGAAATCCGGCAATGCTGGAGGAAAATTAAATAAAGTGGTGAGAACATGACGGAACTGCAGATCGCAGATCTGGAAGAACTAAAGCTGACCGAGTTGTATAAGCTTGCAAAGCAGTATCAAATTCCGTATTATGGCCAGCTAAAAAAGAAAGAACTTATTTTTGCCATTTTACGTGCCCAGGCTGAGAAGAGCGGCTTGATGTTTATGCAGGGTGTACTCGAAATTTTACCGGAGGGATTCGGTTTCCTGCGCCCGATCAACTATCTACCAAGCACGGAAGATATTTATATTTCCGCCTCGCAAATCCGCAAATTTGATCTTCGTACAGGGGATCTCGTTTCCGGCAAATGCCGGGCGCCCAAAGAAAATGAGCGTTATTTCGGATTGCTGCAGGTCAATGCGGTAAACGGGGAAAACCCGACACTTGCATCAGAACGGCTTCATTTCCCTGCCTTAACCCCTCTTTTTCCACAGAAGAAACTGGTCCTAGAAACCTCTCCAACCAAACTATCGACGCGAATTATGGATTTGCTGGCACCTGTCGGACTTGGACAGCGCGGATTGATTGTGGCGCCTCCAAAAGCGGGTAAGACGCTTCTTCTTAAAGAAATTGCCAACAGCATTTCTACCAATCAACCGGATATTGAGCTGTTTGTGCTGTTGATTGATGAGCGCCCGGAAGAGGTTACAGATATGCAGCGTTCCGTTAAAGGGGAGGTTGTTGCTTCCACCTTTGATGAACTGCCGGAGCACCATATCAAGGTTGCGGAGCTGGTGCTGGAGCGCGCGCTGCGTCTTGTAGAGCATAAGAAGGATGTCGTTATTTTGCTGGATAGCATCACCCGTCTGGCAAGGGCATACAACCTTGTGATTCCGCCATCGGGGCGTACACTGAGCGGTGGTATCGACCCTGCGGCATTCCATCGTCCAAAGCGCTTCTTCGGTTCTGCGCGAAACGTGGAGGAAGGCGGAAGCCTGACCATTCTTGCCACAGCGCTGATAGAGACCGGATCGCGTATGGATGATGTCATTTATGAGGAATTTAAAGGGACGGGCAATATGGAGCTACATCTCGACCGCAAACTTGCTGAACGGAGAATTTTCCCGGCACTGGATATCCGCCGTTCGGGAACGCGACGCGAGGAAATGCTTCTTACGAAGGAAGAGCTGGATAAAGTATGGGCGATTCGCAAATCTATGAACGACTCGCTTGAATTTATCGATGGCTTCCTCAAGAAGCTGGCGGACAGCAAGACCAATACGGAGTTTCTGCTTTCATTGGATACTTCCAGTATGGTGGAAAAAAGCACCTCCTCCTCCCGTCCCTCAACAGGAAGCAACAGTTCAGCGGGCCGCCGTCCGGCACGTTCAACTCCGGTATCTTAAGGAAAAGAAGGTAGGACAACATGAATTTGGTTTATGCAGATGAACAGGGCAATTTGTTCGACCATCCGGATTATCTGGCGCTCGGCCGCAGTGGTGAGATGGTTGTCGAACTGCTGGAGGATGAGCTGATTCCGCTGCCGGAAGGTGCTACGCTGGTCGGACTGCCGTTTACACGGCCGGTCGGGCTTAACGCCGAGACTGGCCGGATGGAGCTGCTGCCAGGAGAACTTCAGGCGGTAGGCGCACTGCTTCCTCAAGGCTTCACCCGCTTGGCTCTGCCAGGCTATGTGAAGTCTGACAAGACGCAGAAGCTGCCGTTATTCGGCTATTCCGCCGTCGTGTGGAAGGACGGGAAGTTCTATGTGGCGGCGCATCAGTCGGATGATCCGGAACCATGGAACCCGCTGAATTGTGACCGCAAGGAGCTGGGGATTCAGGTTGAGCGTCTGCTGGCCAAATACCCGGAGAACAGGCTGATCAAGCATCTTTCCAATTGTGCCTTGGGGTATGAGTGCCTGACGGCCTCGAATACGTTCATGAACAGGCTGGAAGGGGCTGTGCCCGTCTCTTATTCCTGCAACGCAGGCTGCTTTGGGTGTATATCCGAACAGCCGGATGACAGCGGATTTCCGGCTCCGCAGACCCGGATGAACTTCAGGCCGACTGCTGATGAGGTTGTCGATATTATGCTGGAGCATCTGAAGGGTCCGGATTCCATTATCAGCTTTGGCCAGGGCTGCGAGGGCGAGCCTTCCACCCAGGTCAAAATTATCGTTGAGGCGATGAGGCGGGTCCGGAGCCTGAATTCGCAAGGTTATATCAATATTAATACAAATGCGGGCTTGACTGATTTCATTAGGGCTATTGTAGATGCGGGGCTTGATCTGATGCGCGTGAGCACGATTAGCGCCATTGACGAGCATTATAATGCCTACTACAAGCCGAGGGGGTATACCCTGGCGAATGTGGAGAAATCATTGAAGTATGCATCGGAAAAAGGAGTATATACCTCCATCAACTACCTCATCTTTCCGGGAGTGACGGATCGTGAGGAAGAAATTGAAGCGATGATTGGCTTCGCCAAACGGACCGGATTGCGTCTTATTCAGATGCGCAACCTGAATATTGATCCGGAGAGCTATCTGGAGCTGATTCCGAAGGCGAAAGGGGAAATATACGGCATGAAGCAAATGCTCGAAATTTTCGAGTCCGAGCTTCCTGATGTTGTGATCGGCTCCTACACCCATATCCCCCCAGTGAGAGCGTAAGACCCTTTTTAACGGCGTGCAAAAAGCATTGCAACTGCTTGCCTTCCTATGTTATAATCCCCTATGTTAGATTGAACTCTGGGTCCATCAGTCGGCTCAGGGCAGAAAGAGGTGAACGAGATGAAACAAGGTATTCATCCGACGTATCATGTTACTAATGTAACATGCGCATGCGGCAACAGCTTCGAGACAGGTTCGATTAAACCGAATCTGCGTGTAGAGATTTGCTCTGTTTGCCACCCGTTCTTCACAGGAAAACAAAAATTCCTGGATGCTGGCGGCCGC
The DNA here is from genome assembly GCF_000422505.1 of Paenibacillus pinihumi DSM 23905 = JCM 16419. Classification (GTDB taxonomy): domain Bacteria; phylum Bacillota; class Bacilli; order Paenibacillales; family Paenibacillaceae; genus Paenibacillus_D; species Paenibacillus_D pinihumi. Next base: position 122,732 of record NZ_AULX01000026.1, read on the forward strand.
GTCGATCGTTTCAAAAAGAAATACGGCATCTAATTATTATCTGCCTCAAATTAGCAGAATACAAGAGCCTCCCTCAGCCATCCTATGGGATAGAAGGGAGGCTTTTTTATGTTTAAATCAGTTCGTTCGCACAGCCTTGCAGCCGGATTGCTTGCTTTGTTGCTGTTCGTGGCATTCCTTGGGGGCTGTACCAACTCCGGATCGAGCCGGAACGGTGTGAAAACTTATGGGCATGACGGCTACATGGGGTTGTCAAACAGCAATCCGAATTTGCCGCTTGGCAATTCCAATTATTACAGCTACAGCAGCGATATCAAATTTATGAAGGAGAAACTCTCCGAGCTGCCAGGGATTGAAAAGTCTAGCTTAACCATTCATGATCCGGATATTGATGTGCGTATCAGACCGCGCTCTGATTTGGATGAAGTGAGAACAAACCGGCTGCTTGATCAAGCTGGGCAACTCCTTCAGGAGAACATGCCACGATATCGAATTCATGTCTATTTAGAGCGCTAATATAAAATTCTTGCTGCAAACTTGCTTCCGAAGGTTGCGTAATGGGACAAGATCGGCTATACTTATGTTTGCCGTGCTAGATGGGGAGGTAGCGGTGCCCTGTAACTCGCAATCCGCTGTAGCGAGGTTGAATTCCTGTCTGAGGTTATGCTGATGTGGGGTTTGGTACTTGTGAACAGTGTTGACGGTCGGGTCCTCCGCAATGGACACCTGTGAATCCGGTCAGGTCCGGAAGGAAGCAGCCGTAAGCAGTAACGTTTATGTGCCGGGGGAGTGCCTGTCCCGAGCTGGAATCAAGAATACCGCCTGGGTCTCATCAATCAAGGGCAGGTGCACGGTACAATTTTCGTATCGCAGAATATACACTTTTAATGACTTTGGCCGACTGCGGACCGGAGTACATTAAAAGTGTTTTTTCATTTCAGACAGAAAAAGCAAAGACGTGGAAGGAATCTGCTCTATTAAAATAGAATATAATGTAAGGTTTAAAAGGATTAAGTGTTTTTAAAAGAAATATCAATTTCATCACTCGTCGTTTGACGGAATGCTTATTTTCCTGTTAAACGCCTCTGTTCTCTCGCAAGGCCGCGCAGCCGGCTGTGCTGTTTGCTTTTCTTCAGCTGCTTGTCCGTTATATATTGGCTGCTGGCTTCAAGAGCCGGCGGCCCCACGCTGAATACATGCCTGCCAAAAATGGAACCTGTAAAGAGGTGAGTCTGTTTGTATGACGATTCATTTGAACAAGCAATTCCAATTCAGGAAGTAGCGCTAATCAGACTGTGGAATACGCCGCTATTTCCGGTAGCTGTTATGTTTGACCATAATCGTGTGATCACCGCAGTAAACCGACAATTTAAGGAGCAGACAGGGCTGTTGGAGAAAGAAATGGTCGGTTTGGCCTTTTCGGAAGTATTCCACTTGGTTGAAAGCGGCCCTAACGTCGTCATGGAAATGCCTGGCCGCCATGTGCAGATCAGGACAGCGAGCGGCGAGGTCATGGAGTTTGATTTCCACATGATTATGTTAGAGACGGATTCAACGGAGTGCAAGCATCTGGCTCTCTTGTCGAACGGAACGGTTAAGACGCGCACCTTGCTGCAACAGTTTGCGATGACCTTCTTGAAGGATGAGAACCTTGGTGTGATCCTGATGCAGCCGGACTTCAGGGTGAGCGATATGAGCCCGCTGGCCTGCAGGGTACTTGGCGTGAATCCGAAGGAAGTGATTGGCTGTACAATGGACAGGGTGTTCCATCAGGCTCCTGCGGAGCATCGGATGCTCAAGCAGATGGTGATCGAGGAAATTCCCGTACATAACTATCCGCTGCGCCGGATGCGTGGGGGTGAACGCTGGGAACTGCTAATGGATGCGAATCTGCTCCGTGATGAAAGGGGACGCCTGCTTGGGGCTTATGTCATTTTCAAGGATGTCTCCAATTTGCGCTCTCTGGAGGAACAAGTGCAGCGCAGTGACCGTCTGTCGATGATCGGGCAGATTGCGGCGGGAACCGCACATGAAATCCGGAATCCGCTTACCGCCATCAAGGGCTTTCTGCAGATGTTCAAAAAGACATTGCGCGACAAGGAACTCAATAAGGAATACGGCTACACTGAAATTATGCTCACAGAGATTGACCGGATTAATGATCTTGTAAGCGAGTTCTTGCTGCTGAGCAAGCATAAGGATATTGTTTATGATCTCGTAGATCTTGGCGTCGTGCTGCGTGAGATTATGCCGATTGTGCGGAGTGAGGCGCTGCTGCACGGGATGACGATCCAGTTTGACTCTGAGCGCTGGCTGCCCAAGGTTGTCGCGGACCGGGAGATGCTCAAGCAGGTGTTTTTGAATATATGCAAGAATGGCATTGAGGCTATGAGCCGGGGCGGCGTGCTGACCATCTCTGGCCGGATCGAACGGGAGAATGGCTTCGGGCGCTGGGTCAATATTGATATTCATGACACAGGTCCCGGTATTCCCCCATCAATTATGGATAAAATGTTCGACCCCTTTGTCACCACCAAGGAAAGCGGGACAGGGCTGGGGCTTTCGGTATGCCAGCGGATTATTCACGATATGGGAGGCGTAATCAGGGCCGCCTCCAAGGGGGACGGGACTACCTTCACGGTGAGCATCCCCTGCTCTGTAGACGACAAGCACAACGCCAGCTATTCGGTAATAAACGGGGAAGAATCCAATTCACTTTCTTCTTGAATCCGCCCATGATTTCCCTGTATACATATCCAGGTGCATGTGTTGAAATAGAAGAATTCATAAAATTCCCATGCGGATATTCTTATGAATCGTGCCAACCCGCTGCTGCTTCCGGCAGCCAAGTACAGTCCCGGTACTTCCGCCGGCAGTCAGGGTATGTCCAAAAGCCGTTTTCGCATCAGATCAGGATAGTGTATAATAGTTTCATCGGCTTAAAAAGCAATAGCAGAGGAAAGGAAAGGTTCGCGTGTCCCACATCGCTTTGTATCGCGCCTGGCGTCCACAGACATTCCGGGATATGGTAGGACAACAGCATATTATCCAGACGCTGCAGAATGCCATTGGGGAACAGCGTATTTCCCATGCTTATTTGTTTAACGGGCCAAGGGGGACAGGGAAGACGACCACTGCAAAAGTTTTCGCCAAGGCGATTAACTGCCGCCAGGGTCCTTCGCTTGAACCGTGCAACGAATGCGAGGCTTGTACCGGTATTACAGCCGGTTCCATCATGGATGTTGTCGAGATTGACGCTGCCTCCAATCGGGGGATCGACGAGATTCGCGACATTCGTGACAAAGTACGGTATGCACCCTCTGACGTCCGTTACAAAGTGTATATCATTGATGAAGTGCATATGCTGACTTCAGAAGCCTTTAATGCGCTGCTGAAGACATTGGAAGAACCGCCAGGGCATGTTGTTTTTATATTGGCGACAACGGAGCCGCATAAGCTGCCGGCAACAATTATTTCGCGTTGCCAACGCTTTGATTTCAGGCAGGTTGCGCTTGAGGAGCAGACCGGAAGACTGAAGCAGATCTGTGATGAAGAGCAAATGGAAGCAAGTGAAGAAGCGCTGGCTTACATTGCACGGCTGTCGGATGGCGGTATGCGGGATGCCATCAGCCTGTTGGAGCAGGTGTCGGCGTTCTCCAGAGGGAAGATTACGCTGGAGGATGCGGTCGAAGTGACAGGCGGCCTGGCGGCCGAGCAATTCGCCCTTCTCGCTGAAGCGATTCAGGAGCGGAATGTAGCTGCGCTGCTGCCGCTGGTGGAGGGATTAATGCAGGCAGGGAAAAGCCCGGATAAGTGCCTGGAGAATCTGGTCTACTACTTCCGGGATCTGTTGCTGATCAAGCTGGTTCCGGACGGCTCCGCTACGACTGAAAGAATCGTTGATCCGGAGCGTTTCCGGGCAATGGCCGACGCTTATGAGCGTGATCGCTTGTTCCGCATGATTGATATTCTTCATCAGTATCAGGTTGAACTGAAGCATGCGTCACAGCCCCAGACTTTGTTTGAGGTTGCGCTGCTAAAGATTTGCACGGTCCCCGTTTCCTCCGGGGAAGAGACAGCTGCCAGCCGTTCTGCCGAGGCGGCAGCACCGGCAGCAGCCGGGGAACTGGCAAGGCTGGAACGCCAGGTAAAGCAGTTGGAGCAGAAGTTGGAGCAACTGCTGCGCAGCGGCGCGGGCGGCGGAACGCCAGGAGCGAACGCTGCGCCATCTCCCCCGGCCCAGTCAACTGGCCGCAGCGGCGGATTTGGCGCCCGCGGGGGTGCTGGCGGGGTTATGCGTACACCGGTGAAGCTTGGTCCGTTCGTCGCTGGTCTGGGTAGCCAGGAGTTCCAGCAAATTCGCATGCAGTGGAATGAAGTGCTGCAGCGGGTTAAGGAAGCAGGAATTTCCATTCATGCATGGCTGATTAACGGAGAACCGGTATCCGCTATACAGGACAGTGTGCTAATTGCGTTCAAAAATGAAATCCACAGGGAGACGACGGAGAAGCCGGCCAACCGCGAGGTCATTGAGCGTGTGCTTCAAACTGTACTCAAGCGGGATTTTAAATTTTCGACTATAATGGTTAAGGAGTGGCTGGCGGCAACAGAAGGCCGGCCTGAGGAAAAGCCTGAGCCTTTAATGATGGATGCCGGCAGCGTTGACGGGCATACTTCCCGACCGGAATGGGTCGAAGAGGCGGTCAAGCTGTTCGGTGAAGAGCTTGTTGTCATTTCCGAAGATCATTAATCAACTAATCCTATGAGGTGAAGACGATGAATAACATGAATCAGATGATGAAGCAAGTCAAGAAAATGCAGGAGCAAATGCTGAAAGCCCAAGAAGCGCTCGGGAGTAAAATCGTGGAAGGAACTTCAGGAGGCGGCGTTGTTTCCTGTACAGTAAACGGTCATAAAAAACTTCTCAACCTGACGATCAAGCCGGAAGCGGTAGATCCGGATGATGTGGAAATGCTGCAGGATCTGGTGCTCGCGGCGGTTAATGACGCGCTGGGCAAAGCAGAGGAAATGTCCAACGAGGATATGAACAAGTTCACCGGGGGCGTTAAAATCCCAGGATTGTTCTAGAAGGAGCTGCACTCATTGCATTATCCCGAACCGATAGCCAAACTGATCGATTCCTTCTCCCGGTTGCCGGGAATAGGGCCCAAAACGGCTGCAAGACTTGCCTTTCACGTGCTGCGGATGAAGGAAGACGATGTAATTGATTTTGCCAAGGCGCTGGTCAGTGTGAAGCGGAATCTGCATTACTGCTCGGTCTGCTGCAACATTACCGATATCGACCCGTGCCGGATCTGCCAGGATAAGACGCGTGATCATTCTGTCATTTGTGTAGTTCAGGAATCCAAGGATCTCATTGCGATGGAGAGAACCAAGGAATTTATGGGGCAATATCACGTGCTTCAAGGGGCCATATCGCCTATGGAGGGAATCGGTCCTGAGGAAATCCGCATCAGTGAGCTGTTGACACGGCTGAGTGACGAGCGGATTCAGGAATTGATTCTGGCCACTAATCCGAATATAGAGGGCGAAGCTACAGCCATGTACTTGTCGCGGCTGATCAAGCCGTTCGGTATCCGGGTCACCCGGATTGCACATGGTCTGCCGGTAGGCGGAGATTTGGAGTATGCAGATGAGGTCACGCTGTCCAAGGCTCTTGAAGGACGGCGTGAATTAAGATAACAGTATAAAGCTGCTGGTACATGTTCCTTGCGGGGGACGGTAACCGGCGGCTTTTTTCATGCCAGCATGTTAAAGAGCGTTCTGCCCGATGAATCAATCTTGTTCTGGAGTATTCGACCGTACTGCTTAACTTTGGATTTATCGGGGGATTATATGAACCTTCTCTATGATTATCAGTTTGTTCAATATAACAGAGTTCTAAGTCGCTTGGCTGGTTTATAGACTAGTAACAGGCGAAGGACTATATGGACAAGCGGGAGGAGAGGGTTTCATGGCCTGGTGGAATAGATGGAAGGGTGCAGGCGAGCCGGAGAGCAGCGGGAGTGTACAGCAAATTTATTTGGATATTCAGGAGGCGCACCGGGACTGGGTGAATGCGCAGCAGCATTTTGAGTATGCGCTCGGCAAAGACCAGATTGATTACGCAATCTTTGCGATTGAAGCGGCGGAGAAACGCTATGAGATGCTGTTAAGACAGGCCAAGAGTCTGGATAACAGCATGCTGTCAAAGCGGGGTGAGGAAGCGGGATGAAGAGTGTCTGGCTTACCTTGTTGATCGGTTCCCTTGCTCTGCTGGTGCTGGTGTTCATAAAAAGCAAGTTGTCATGGCTCACTGTAAAACGCTTCTTCCTGCATCTTGTGGCTGCGGCGCTGCTGCTGTATGTGCTGAACTTTTCAGGCTGGATATCAGGCTTTCATATCCCTCTGAATCCTATGACGATAGCTGCTGTGGTCATATTGGGTGTGCCCGGTATATTGCTTATCCTCGCGTTGCAATGGCTGCTGCTGTAAGGCGGCAGCCATTGCTGCGTGGTTGATTCAAATAAAATCAAATAAAACGTTGACACTAGTTAAAAGTCTATGGTATATTACTTCTTGCGCCTGAGAGACGGCGGCGAGATGCGAAAAAAGTTTTTAAAAAAAAGCTTGCATCGGGATATGAAAGTGTGTTATATTAATTAAGTCGCCGCTGAGACATGGCGGTAACGAAAACGAAGTAATTTGTTCTTTGAAAACTGAACAACGAGCGAAATGCCCTGTGACTTGAAAGAGTCGCAGAACAGCAACAAAATGTAATGAGCTAACAAGCTTATCTATAACTTTTATGGAGAGTTTGATCCTGGCTCAGGACGAACGCTGGCGGCGTGCCTAATACATGCAAGTCGAGCGAACTTGAAGAGAAGCTTGCTTCTCGGAAAGTTAGCGGCGGACGGGTGAGTAACACGTAGGTAACCTGCCTGTAAGACTGGGATAACATTCGGAAACGAATGCTAATACCGGATACGCGGTTTGATCGCATGGTC
>NZ_AULX01000027.1 GCF_000422505.1 Paenibacillus pinihumi DSM 23905 = JCM 16419
GGACGCTTAGCTCAGCTGGGAGAGCATCTGCCTTACAAGCAGAGGGTCGGCGGTTCGATCCCGTCAGCGTCCACCATATAAAGTAATTAACGACGCGGGGTGGAGCAGCCCGGTAGCTCGTCGGGCTCATAACCCGAAGGCCGCAGGTTCAAATCCTGCCCCCGCAACCAATTTGTTTTACCTTCGGAGAAATTCCGGGACTTATAATGTGGAGCTGTGGTGTAGAGGCCTAACATGCCTGCCTGTCACGCAGGAGACCGCGGGTTCGAATCCCGTCAGCTCCGCCATTTACATCATTTGGCTCGGTAGCTCAGTTGGTAGAGCAGAGGACTGAAAATCCTCGTGTCGGCGGTTCGATTCCGTCCCGAGCCACCTTTAGTGGAAAATTGTATACTTGCCGTTGTAGCTCAACTGGTAGAGCAACTGACTTGTAATCAGTAGGTTGGGGGTTCAAGTCCTCTCGACGGCACCATCATGGAGGATTAGCGAAGTGGCTAAACGCGGCAGACTGTAAATCTGTTCCTTCGGGTTCGGTGGTTCGAATCCATCATCCTCCACCAGTTTTTTTTAAGGCGGTCGTGGCGAAGGGGTTAACGCACCGGTCTGTGGCTCCGGCATTCGTGGGTTCAAGTCCCATCGATCGCCCCATTTAAGTAATAAGCCAACTGTGAGACATTAGCTCAGTTGGTAGAGCACCTGACTTTTAATCAGGGTGTCGTAGGTTCGAATCCTACATGTCTCATGCTTCATAATTTGCGGTCGTGGCGGAATTGGCAGACGCGCTAGATTCAGGTTCTAGTGGTGTAACAGCCGTGGAGGTTCGAGTCCTCTCGACCGCACCATACTTGCGGAAGTGGCTCAGCGGTAGAGCATCGCCTTGCCAAGGCGAGGGTCGCGGGTTCGATTCCCGTCTTCCGCTCCATAAGTGCCCTTAGCTCAGCTGGATAGAGCGTTTGACTACGAATCAAAAGGCCGGGAGTTCGAATCTCTCAGGGCACGCCATTTATTTTCTTATGATTGTCTTCGGGATGTAGCTCAGCTTGGTAGAGCACCTGGTTTGGGACCAGGGGGTCGCATGTTCAAATCGTGTCATCCCGACCATCATAATGCGGGTGTAGTTCAATGGTAGAACTCCAGCCTTCCAAGCTGGTAGCGTGGGTTCGATTCCCATCACCCGCTCCATAATTTAAACTTCTGAAACCCTTGTGTTACAAGGGTTTTTTATTTTCGTTCATATTGCTTAACTTAATATATCAGAGTGCACCTTGTCTATAGAAGGTTCCTTTGCAGGTTTCCCCAGGTTTTAACTCCAATTTAATCACTCCTTATTTATCCTTCTAAAGGTTGTAATGATTTTCTGTATTTTAAATCCATCTTTATAATTATGCTACAAAAGTCTCTATATCGTGGGACAGATTTAACTCCATCTAGTAAAAAATATCTATACGTTCTCATTATGTTCGGTTTATAAGTAAACCTTAATCGATTAAGATTGAAAGATAAAGAGAAGAAGGGGAGAAGAATGACTAAGAGAACAGTAGCACTGAGTATAGATGATTGCGCTATATTGGTACTTGATGTACCTGAAGGAGTTACGGACACTCAAGTAATCGTCTTATATCGGCAGACAGTTTTAAAGTGTGGAATAGTAAGGTCGATATATTTTTCCGAGTTAGAGCCGCTTAATCTAAAAAAAAGGAAATTAATAAACTCCGTGCAAGCTGCTGAAATAATAGGGATAACTCGTCAGGCCATTTATAAACTGGCATTAGCAAGCCAAAAGCCGGGATATAAAGGGAAGTTTCCTAAGCCGATACATACAGATCCAAATGGCAGAAATCCTTGGTTTGATCCAAAAGAAATAAACAACTATGCATTAAGTCGAAGTATGCAGGATAAAGAAAATGAGAATAGGGGCTAAAATATTTAATAGGGGTGCAACTGATGGATTTTGCTTTATTTATGATTTTCTCTACAATTGAAGGCTTGGCAACATACGCGTTAGCCCTCTATATATTCAGAATGGATTTAAAGAAATATATCTGGCATGTTCTTTTAATCATTCTGCTAGTGAACTTTCAAAACTATGTGATAAGAGACATGTTAGAGCTTAGTATGCTAGCCCCATTAGTAAATATAATTATAAGCGTTCTATTTTTTACTACAATCGTTCGTGTTCCTATTATATGGTCATTTATTATGGTATTAACAGGATTTTTAGGGTTCGCAATTATTCAGACTGCAATCATTTATTTTTCGTTCGGGTATTTTTCTATTGAACAGGTACAGCTATATACCTGGAAGGCTTATACTGTTCAAACATTGTGTGGACTGATAGGCACATTTTTGGGCTGGTTTATTTACAATAAAAGACTTGGATTCACATTTGAGTTTGAAAAGATTCGGCTCAAGGGAGAAAGATTTTTTGTAATTTTTCTTATTGCTGTTTCAGCTATTGGATTAATTGTAATGGTTTATTTTGGGGATATGGTTTTGAACTTGATTGGTTTCGTAGTTGCAATGATTATTTTTTTATTTTACTCTATTAGAAAAGAGGTTAAAGATAAAAAAGAATGGTGAATCTCATCGCTCATTCTCTTGCCGTGAAGATAAAAAGTATAGTTCCAGAGCATCCACGAAGTGTAGAAGTTTTAAGGTATTCCATTTCGTTTCTGCTTAATGCGTTTTTTACAACATTATTTACGTTTATAGTTTCTCTAACTACTGGAAGAGTCGTGGAGGCGATAATCGTCATGTGCGGTTTCGCCTTCCTACGGCAACTATCCGGAGGATATCATTTAAAATCGGGATCGCTTTGTATATTAGTAACAACTGTTATTTTTACTTTACTGTCTCTGCTATCATTTGAGCGGCATATCACGTACATTTTGATAATTGCCGCAGCGGTCCTGGCACTGATTTATGCTCCTTCTGGAATTGAAAAGCAAACGAGAATACCAACCAAATACTTTCCACTTTTAAAAATAGCTACTGTTGTAGTAGTTCTTTTAAATATTTTTTTTCTCTCTAATTCAATTGCTGCTGCTTTCTTTTTTCAATGTTTAACATTAATTAAAGTAAGGAGGAGTTAGATAAGATGAAAAAAAAAATGGTGTACCATATTGCAACAATTTTAGGGGCATTGGCCGTTATGATAGTTAGCACTGCTAGTTGGCTTTATATTCATCAGGAAAAGACACCAGAGGAGTTGCTGTGAAAAATTGGGGGTGTCAACATTGTTATTATCTTTAACTAAAGATGTTGAAGGTAAATCTGGATTCTTCCAGGTCAAACCAGAAGATGTTTTATATTTATCCCATGAAGATGGTCGTGTTGTATTCCACTTGAAGTATGAAGATTATACAGCATTTGGCTCATTGAAATATTTTTACGCGGCCCTGAATGCATCAGGATACAGGTACGAGAAAGTTGATCGTAATACGGTTGTTAATATGGATAATGTAGTTCTAATTGACCAGGAACGTGGAATGCTTTACTTTGATGAGCATATCTCTACCTATTCTAAGGGCTGCACTATCGCGCTCACGAATTACAGATCGATCGTCAAACAAATTAAGGACATTAATCCATCACTCATCATTAATTAGGAAGAACCACCTGTCTAGCGGGGACTTTTTAGTCAGAGTTCCTGCCTTGCGCTAAAATTTATAAAGCGATGAACGGATATATAATCGTAATCACAAATTGAATCAACCAATGTTGATTCAATTGACGAAAGCTCATGTTCGTCGCTCCCTATTTTATCACCGATTTCCTCAACCACGAATGTAACCCCTTAATACAGCACTTCAACTATTAGCATCGTTACCTTCTTTCTTTACCTGTCCAATATCTAACTAACCAGATCCATACGTCCAGCCTTCTTCTCATTTATATCCAGCATCAATTTTGTAAACGCTATTGTAATGGGTAGGGCGAATAGGGTATAATACAAGTGAGTAAAGCGCTTACCCTTACTTTTCTTTCTTAGAGATGAATGAAATAAGTGGAATGGACGAAACCTAAAGCTTAGCGGACAATGATGATCATGCTGAAAGCAGCAAGACAGCCGTTTTGTTGGCAGGTTCTTTTTCCCTTCTATACCAAGGGGTTAAGATCCAGACAAAAGCAGTAAAGCCCATAGCGGACGAAGTACCATCAGTGTTGTCTAAGAATGGTTGGGATCGGACAGACGGTAAGAGGCTTATAGTGATTAATTTGTTTGATCAGCCAGTAGATTTGTATATTTTTTTATTATAAGGTTAAGCGCATACCCTATATAGTGGAGGTTCGATATGAGTACAATCCGATTGACGATGGCTCAAGCGTTACTGCGTTTTTTGGATAATCAGTATATTAGTGTTGACGGACAAGAACAGAAGTTTGTAAAAGGTGTAATGGGGATTTTCGGGCACGGGAACGTGACGGGAATCGGTGAAGCGCTGGAGAATGATAAAGGCCAGCTGGAATTCATCCAAGGAAAGAATGAGCAGGGAATGGCCCATGCTGCAATGGCATTTGCCAAGCAGAATAACCGCTTGGAGATTTTTGCATGTACTTCGTCCATCGGACCTGGTGCGCTCAACATGGTAACTGCTGCAGGTACAGCGACTGTGAACCGGATTCCGGTTCTGTTCTTGCCTGGAGATATTTTTGCATGCCGTCAGCCTGACCCTGTATTGCAGCAAATCGAGGATCCGACTGATTACACCATTTCGGCCAATGATGCATTTAAACCTGTCAGCCGTTATTGGGACCGGATTTCCCGTCCGGAACAATTGATTACAGCAGCGCTTCAAGCGATGCGTGTACTGACTGATCCAGTGGATACGGGTGCAGTTACATTGTCGCTGCCTCAAGATGTTCAATGTGAAGCTTATGACTATCCGGAAGAATTTTTCGCCAAGCGAGTTCACTATATCGAAAGACGCCTGCCAACCACGGGTGCATTGCAGCGTGTAGTAGCAGCTATTCAGAGCGCACAACGTCCGCTCATTATTGCCGGCGGCGGTGTTCATTATTCTCTGGCAACTCAAGAGCTGATTGCCTTTGCTGAGAAGTTCGGCATTCCGGTAACAGAAACACAGGCAGGCAAAAGCGCAGTAGCCTGGAACCATCCGCTCTATATGGGAGCAATCGGGGTAACGGGTTCTCTGGCTTCCAACAAGCTGGCCAAAGAAGCTGATCTCATTATCTGCGTCGGTACCAGACTGGCGGATTTCCCGACGGCTTCGAAGAGTGCGTTCCAAAATCCGGATGTTCAGTTCCTGTCCATCAACGTTAGCTCCTTTGATGCAATGAAGCTGGATTCCACTATGCTGGTAGCAGATGCAAAGGAAGCGCTGATTGCCTTGCAGCAGAAGCTGGAGCAAAGCAATTATAAAGTGGCTTATCAAGCTGAGCAGCTCCAGACGCTTAAAGCGGAATGGGATTCAGAGGTTGACAGACTGTACAGCCTGGAGCGTGAAGACGGTCTGGTGCAAACAAGAGTGCTGGGCGAACTGAATTCATTCCTCGGCAAAGAGGATGTTATCGTATGTGCAGCGGGCAGCCTGCCGGGCGACCTGCATCGTGTGTGGCGCTCTGAGGCTCCGCAAACCTACCATATGGAATACGGATTCTCCTGCATGGGTTATGAAGTATCCGGCGCATTTGGCGTTAAGCTGGCGCATCCTCACCGTGAGGTATATTCGTTCGTTGGTGACGGAAGCTTCCTGATGCTGCATTCGGAGCTGCTGACCAGTATTCAGGAAGGCAAGAAGATCAACGTTATTTTGCTGAACAACCACGGCTTCCAATGTATCCATAACCTGCAGCGCGGCCACGGCAGCAACGGGTTCGGCAATGAGTTCCGCTTCCGTGAAGAGGAGAGCGGTCGTCTCACCGGCGGTTACATGCCAATTGACTTCTCTCTGATCGCACAAGGCCTGGGCGTCAAAGCGTTCTCTGCAACGACGATTGATGAGCTGCGCAGCGCGCTGGAAAGTGCGAAGAAAGAAGAAAGCTCTACACTGATTGAAATTCGTGTATTGCCTGGAACGAACACAGGCGACTACGAGTCCTGGTGGCGTGTAGGCGTTGCGGAAGTCTCCGAGAGCGAGAAGGTCAATCAGGCAAGCGACAAGCTGGGGCAAAAGCTGCTTCAGATTAAACCATATTAATCAGATGACGGAGGCGGAGCGATGAGCGGCAAAACATTAAAGCTTGGAATTTCCCCGATTAACTGGGTCAACGAAGACGTACTTGAGCTTGGGGATCATTATACATTTGAAGATTTGATGAATGACTTTGAATCGCTTGGCTTCAAAGCGACGGAGAACTGCCGGAAATTCCCGAAGGACCCGGTGGAATTAAAGCAGAAGCTCGCTGACAGAGGCATTCAATTGACTTCGCAATGGAAGGGCGTATTGTTCTCCGATCCTTCCCGCCGCGAGGAAGAACTGGCTGCTTACAGAAAGCATGTCGAGTTCCTTTCTCAAATGGGCAGCAAGGTTGTTGTAACCTGTGAGTTGGGCGGCTCCATTATCGGTGATCCGCGCCGTGACCCGTCCGAGCGGGATGTTAAGCCACTCAGTGATGAGGAGTGGAATGCGATGGTAGAAGGGCTGCACCAGGCTGGGGAGATTTGCCGCGAATATGGCATGAAGCTGGTGTACCACTACCATATCGGAACGAATGTGGAGCGCGGCGAGGAAATTGATCGTCTGATGGCAACCACCGACCCGTCTCTTGTGCACATGCTGTACGATACCGGTCATGCCTACTACGGCGGAACAGACCCGCTTGCGCTGCTGGAAAAGCACGCTGACCGCTTGGGTTATGTGCATCTCAAGGACGTACGTCAGGACGTACGGGATCGCGTAAGCCAAGAAGGAATTCCGTTCCAGACAGCCGTTATTCAAGGCGTATTTACAGTGCCTGGTGATGGCGCAATCGACTTTGAGCCTATCTTCCGCAAGCTGAATGAGATCGGCTATGACGACTGGATGATTATTGAAGCGGAGCAGGACCCTGGCGTAGCCAATCCGTACGAATACGCTAAGAAGGGCATCCAGTACATTGATGGTGTAATGGCCAAGCTGAATAGCGAAGGTTAATTCGGCTGCATTGAATTCGATTTGTATGGGGCTTGATGGGTAAACTCATTCATTCTAACCGGTCAGAATTGATTCCGGAATTATAGCGATCATAGGTTGAAATAGATTTATTAACGGTTCAGTAATAAAGGTAAAATATGCGCCTGAACATGTCATGGCATTCTGAAGATATGTTCAGGCAACAGGGAGGACATTATGGCAGAGCTTATCGTACCAACCAGCAAACAACCTGATGAGAACGGCAGAGTGCTGGAGATTACACCGGAATCCGCAGGCTGGACTTATGTAGGCTTTGAAGTGTTCAAGCTGGAGCAAGGACAAAAGCTGGTCAGACAAACTGGAGACCAGGAGTTTTGCGCGGTATTGCTGTCCGGCCGCGCTGCAGTCAACACGAATGAGCTAGAGAAGGTAGAAATCGGGCAAAGAATGAGTGTATTCGAGCAGATTCCGCCATATAGCCTGTATGTCCCGCCGCATGACGAGTTCACAGTTGAAGCTCTTACTGCTGTAGAGGTTGCGCTGTGCGCGGCGCCAGGCAAGGGCAATCACAAGGCAAGAGTGATCGAGCCTGCGCATGTTGGCGTTGAGAAGCGCGGCCAAGACAGCACGGAGCGCTATATCCATAACATTCTGCCTGAACAGGAGCCGGCTGACAGCCTGCTGGTCGTAGAAGTCTATACGCCAGGCGGCCACTGGTCGAGCTACCCGCCTCACAAACATGACCAGGACAATCTTCCTGTAGAATCATTCCTGGAAGAGACCTATTACCATAAGATCGAGCCTGCGCACGGCTTTGCCGTACAGCGTGTGTATACGATTGATGATCCGGAGCCGCTTGATGAGACGCTTGTGCTGAAGGATGGAGATGCCGTGCTGGTGCCTAAGGGCTTCCACCCGGTATCAGCAGCTCCAGGCTATAATCTGTACTATTTGAACGTGATGGCTGGACCGGTAAGAACGTGGAAATTTTACAATGATCCGGCGCATGAATGGCTGATGAAGGCTGCGCCAGCTAAGGAGGAATAGGCATGAGCGGCTTGAAATTCCCAGAAAATCGCGAGCTTGATTTTGTTGCCCTGGGCAGAGCTTGTGTAGACTTAAACGCGAATGAAATTAACCGTCCGATGGAAGAAACCTCGACGTTCACCAAGTATGTCGGCGGGTCTCCCGCGAACATTACAATTGCACTGGCAAGACTTGGCGCACGTACCGGGTTCATTGGCAAAATCGCGGATGACGCGCTGGGCCGGTTCATTAAGCAGTACATGGACAAGCAAAATATCAACACCGACAATCTGGTCGTGGATGATACAGGAGCTGTAACTGGTCTGGCTTTGACTGAAATCAAAGCACCAACAGATTGCAGTATTCTGATGTACCGCGAGCATGCGGCTGATTTGGAGCTGAAAGCTTCTGAAGTACGTGAAGACCTGATTGCCAAGAGCAAAGCTTTGCTGATCTCTGGTACGGCACTGGCGAAGAGTCCTTCCCGTGAAGCTGTGTTCCAGGCTCTGGCTTATGCACGCAAGCACAAGGTTGTAACGATTTTGGACATCGATTATCGTGCCTTTACATGGCAATCCCTGGAGGAAGCAAGCACGTATTGCAACCTTGCAGCAGCACAGTGTGATGTTATTCTCGGCGGACGTGAGGAGTTTGACATTTTGGAGCTGACCGCTGGGCCGGACACCAAGGATGATCAGGCAACCGCAAACTACTGGCTGGAAGACAAAGCCCAGATCGTCGTCGTGAAGCATGGCGGCAATGGCTCCATCGTCTATACGAAGGATGGCACAGTGTACAAAGGCGGTATTTTCCCGGCGAAAAATATGGTGAAAACCTTCGGCGCAGGTGATGCCTATGCAGGAGCTTTCATTTACTCGCTGTTCCAAAACCGTCCGCTGGACAAATGCCAGGAGTATGGCAGCGCAGCAGCTTCCATCGTCGTATCCAGCCACAGCTGTTCGGACGCAATGCCGACCGTGGAGCAGATCGAAGCGTTGATCGCAGAGCATAAAGCATTGCAGTAATAGAGTGCGGGCACGCTTAACCGTCAGCATCGCACATAGACAAGGCAGTAGCAGCAAAATATAGATAAAGCTGGCATCAGACCAGCCCTAATAGAGAAGTGCAGTGTGAAGCTGCCGGCACAGATCAAGAAGCAGCGTATTTTTGATTCAGTCCGGTAAAAGCATACTGTGATGGATACAATGGATAGGCAGCTTGGTGGGAAACGTCGTAAGGAATCGAGAGTCGTTTTGCAGCATTGTCATGCTGTTAAGCATAGAAGGATAAACCCTGTCAGTACAGGAAATGGAGGACATAAAAATGAGCACAGAAATCAAACAGGTTCTCAATTTTGTTGGCGGTAAATGGATTGAAGCAACTTCCGGTAAAAGCGATCAAGTAGTCAACCCGGCTACTGGAGAGGTTATCGCTACAGTTCCGTTGTCTTCAACTGCTGATGTAGATCACGCGGTAAAAACAGCGAAGGAAGCTTTCAAGGAGTGGAGCAAAACTCCGGTTCCGCGCCGCGCACGCATTATGTTCAAATATCAGCAATTGCTGGTTGATAAATGGGATGAGCTTGCTGAGCTGATCACTATCGAGAACGGTAAAAACCTGGCAGAAGCGAAAGGTGAAGTACAACGCGGTATTGAGTGCGTTGAGTTCGCTGCAGGCGCTCCAACCCTGATGATGGGAAGCACGCTGCCAGATATCGCAACAGGTCTGGAATCAACGATGTACCGTTACCCAATCGGGGTTGTCGGCGGTATTACACCGTTCAACTTCCCGATGATGGTACCTTGCTGGATGTTCCCGCTGGCGATTGCTTGCGGTAATACATTCGTGCTGAAGCCTTCTGAGCGCACTCCGCTGCTGGCTATTCGCCTGGCTGAGCTGCTTCAGGAAGCTGGATTGCCGGATGGCGTGTTCAACATCGTAAACGGCGCGCATGATGTCGTGAACGGATTGCTGGAGCATGAGCAAGTGAGTGCAATCTCCTTCGTTGGTTCCCAGCCTGTAGCCGAATATGTGTACAAAACAGCAGCAGCTCACGGCAAACGTGTGCAAGCGCTGGGCGGAGCGAAAAACCACTCCATCGTTATGCCGGATGCTAACATGGACTTGACTGTTAAAGAAATTATCAATGCAGCGTTTGGTTCTGCGGGTGAAAGATGTATGGCTGCTTCCGTTGTGGTTGCTGTTGGCGACACAGCTGATCAGCTTGTAGAGCGCCTGCTGGATGCTGCGAAGCAGCTTACGATCGGTAACGGACTGGAGAAGAACAACTTCCTCGGACCGGTTATCCGTGGCGGACACAAGGAGCGTACGATTTCCTATATCGAAAAAGGTGTAGAGGAAGGCGCGGAGCTGAAGCTGGACGGACGTACAAATGCAGAAGCGCAAGGCAAAGGCTACTTCGTTGGCCCGACAATCTTTGACCATGCGAAGCCTGGCATGACCATTTGGAATGACGAAATCTTCGCTCCTGTGCTGCAAATTGTACGTGTTGAAACTTTGGACGAAGCCATTGAGCTGACGAATAAATCCGAATTCGCGAATGGTGCGTGTCTGTACACTTCCGGCTTGAGCGCGGTCAGACAATTCAGAGAGACAATCGATGCGGGTATGCTGGGTGTTAACGTAGGTGTTCCGGCTCCTATGGCATTCTTCCCGTTCTCCGGTTACAAAAAATCGTTCTACGGCGATCTGCATGCAAACGGCAAAGATGGCGTGGAATTCTTCACTCGCAAGAAAATGATCGTAGCCCGTTATTAATTTGTAGGGGAAAGAAAGGAAGGCACACGGATGGAGCAAATCAAGCTGGGTATTATTGGAGCGGGCCGGATCGGCAAGCTGCATGCTGAAAATTTGAAAAACCTGCCGCAAGTTAAAATCAAGGCGATCTCCGACTTGTTCGCAGATTCGATTAAAGATTGGGCAGCATCCTGCGGGATCGAGAATGTAAGCAACGATTACCGCAATATTCTTCAGGACGAGGAGATCAATGCAATCCTGATCTGCTCTCCGACAGATACGCATATTTCGATTATTAAAGAAGCTGCTGAAGCGGGCAAGCATATCTTCTGTGAGAAGCCGATCAGCTTCAACCTGCAGGAGACAGCGGAAATCGTGGAGCTGGTGAAAAAGCATGGCGTGAAGTTCCAGACGGGCTTCAACCGCAGATTCGACCATAACATGAGCCGTGTGGAAGAGCTTGTACGCGCAGGTAAAATCGGCGATCCTCACATGCTGAAGATCACCTCCAGAGACCCTGCACCGCCTCACCCGGACTATATCCCTAGCTCCGGCGGCCTGTTCATCGATATGGCGATCCATGATTTTGACCTGGCGCGTTTCATGATGAACAGCGATGTTGTAGAGGTTTATGCTCAAGGCGCAGTTCTGATTGATCCTGCGTTTGCGAAGCATAATGATGTGGATACAGCTACGATCTCTCTGCGCTTTGCCAATGGAGCGCTTGGTGTTATCGATAACAGCCGTAAAGCGCATTATTATGACCAGCGTGTAGAAGTGTTCGGTTCCGAAGGCTGTCTGACCATTCAGAACGACTTCCCGAATTCTGCTGAGCTGTACACCAATGATGGAGTATACAGAGACAAGCCGCTGTACTTCTTCCTGGAGCGTTACAACAACGCTTATATTAAAGAAATTCAAGCCTTCGTGGAAGCGATCGTTGCGAATGATCTCGTCCCTGTTACGGCTAATGACGGCTATCAGGCAGAGCTGATCGCTCATGCTGCCAGATTATCTATCAAGGAAAACCGTCCGGTAGCCTTGAAGGAACTTGCTGCACTGTAATTGCAATATATGAGCCTTATCCTGCATCTGACAGGCTGGCCAGCCAGTACTTTAGAGCAGGTAGAAATATTGAACTTATGATCGTAATCAGGCGGTGCAAGGGCGTAGAGTAGCCCTCTTGCACCGCTTTTCTTTTATCCGGCGGATATTGGAAAACTGTGGAACGCAGGCAGCCTATATTTGGTATGCGGTTTTATTGCGATAATCGTTGCAGTTGACTATAATATGATACGTAGTGAGAATGATTTTCAATAGAAAGAATGGAGCGGCATTCAATGGACAGAACTTCAGCTGTACAGGACCATCTATTTCAATGGGACCGCGCCCAGGTAAAAATCATAGACGTCCGCCATCTTACAGTTGTATTGCCAGACCTATGTCACGCATGTGTACTGCCTGCGGGCAGCTTTTTATATGTCATAAGGGGATCAGCACATATTCAGACAGGAGACAGGAGCTACAGGGTCAGGCCAGGCTTCGTCATTCACAGCGGCAAGGGACAGGAACTGCAAATCGAGCCGCTGATTGAGGATTGCGAGATGTACTGGATTCTATATCAGGCGGAGCACACATCATCCGATATGCTGCCTTGCATGCATGTGGAGCCGTCTGGCGCTCCGCTCGATATCCAGTACGGCTTTTTATCCAAGTCCTCCGTTATCCTGCTTGATCTGGTCAAACAGCTCTATGAAAGCTGGCATCGCGGCAGTGACCGTGATCGGCTGTTTCAAAAAGGGCTGCTGCTTCAGTTTGTGCATGAAGTTGTCTGTCAGCTTGATGAGGGGAACGAGGAGCAGGGCTTGCAGGGTGATCCGGTCTCTCATATTGTGCAATACATCCATGAGCATTATGGAAAGCCGCTGTCCCTGCAGCATTTGGCTGATTATGTAAATTACAGCGTAGCCCATTTGTCCTCGATCTTTAAGGAGCAGATTGGCATCAGCCCGATTGAATATTTGATTCAGCTTAGAATTAATAAGGCGGCGGAGTTGATGATGGAGAACGACGCGCCGCTGCGAGAGATTTCTGCCAAGGTTGGCTATAAGGATGTTTATTATTTTGGGCGTATATTTAAGAAGGTTACAGGTGTGGCTCCCTCCCGGTTTAAGAAACAAAAAAGAATCGATGTTTCGATAGAATCCGAGTATAGTCCTGCTTTTATCCTAAGATCCTCCCTTGAAACCCTAAGGGACAAAGGTTATATTGATAATGATTATCAGTATAAACTTGGAGGGTCTACAGCAATGATACGATTTGTAAAACCAGGTGTGGCAGCAGCCATGCTATTATGTGCAATGCTCGTCCTGAGCGCATGCGGTGGAGCGGCAGGTACGAACAACGGTGTGAATCAGAAACCGGCAGGCAATCAGACTTCAAATAGTCAGTCCGCAGGCAAGGAAGCGAATCAGGGGGCTGAGCAGCAGAGCAGAACAATTAAGCATGCTCTGGGCGAAACTGTAATTGAAGGCGTACCTCAGCGTGTCGTCGTGCTGGAATGGTCGATTGCGGAAGATGTATTGGCGCTCGGTGTTCAGCCTGTCGGAATGGCAGATATTAAGGGAATGCAGAAATGGGTTAAAGTCCCGGTTGAAATCGGCAGTGATGTCGTTGATATTGGTGTCAGAAATGCTCCGGATATGGAACTGCTGACCTCTCTGGAGCCGGATTTGATTATCGGTCTGGACCGGAACCTGGAGACCAGCTATGAGGCGATGAGCAGTATCGCGCCGACGATTGCGTACCAGCCTTACCCGGTTGAGGACGGCCGTGACCAGTACGATGCCATGGTTGATACCTTTAATGAAATTGCAGACATTTTGGGTAAGAAGGACGAGGCTGCCGCTGTGATGAAGCAGCTTGATGATACCTACGCAGCAGCAAAAGCCAAGATTACCGAAGCCGGAAAGCTGGATGCGCCATTCGTATTGGCAATGGGCTACAGCAATCAGGACGCTGTTGTATTCCGTTTATCTACGGATAATGCACTTGCTGTGAAGGTGCTTGAGCATATCGGACTGAAGAATGCGCACAAGCCGGAGAAGACCGAGGTATATGGCTTTACTACAGCTGATGTGGAAGCCTTGCCGGCTTTACAGGATGCCAACTTCCTGCATATTATCCAGGATGACGATAATGTTATCGAGAACCAGCTGAAGAACAATGCGGTATGGAAAAGCTTGAATTTCGTCAAAGAAAACCGTGTGTACGGTTTGGGCGGCGACGTATGGCCATATGGCGGTCCTTTATCCTCGCAAATTCTGGCGCAAAAAGCGGCTGATCTGCTAACAAAATGAGCAGGCTGCAAACCCGTGTAAATATGATGGAGGCCTCTATCCGTCCAGAGCGGAAAGCCAGGGGCCTCCTATGGTTGCTAGCCGGATTGCTGCTGCTGTTGGCACTTGGCTTCATCAGTCTGACACAGGGACTGGCCAATATATCCGTACGTACCGTAGTGGATGCGATCATCTCTCCGCAGGATACGCCGGATCATCACCTCATTCGCGGTGTCCGGATGCCGCGTACCATCATGGCGCTTATCTCGGGGGCTGCCCTGGCTATAGCCGGTGCGCTGATGCAGACGGTCAGCCGCAACCCGCTCGCCTCGGAGACAACACTCGGGGTTAACGCCGGAGCTTATCTGGCTGTTGTGGCCGGTACAATTCTGTGGCCGTCCTTTTTCAAGCAGGCTCCTCTGTTGTTTGCGGCTATCGGGGGCTTGGCAGCCGCGGGAGCTGTTTACATGCTTAGTGGGGGCAAGAAGAGTACACCCATTCGGATGGTATTATCCGGGATGATCATTACGCTGGCCTTTTCATCGATTACCAATGCACTGTTTCTATTGAATGAGGAATCTGCCAGGGGTGTCTACCTGTGGGGGTCAGGGTCGCTGATTCAGAACAGCTGGTCCGGGGTACAGTTCAGCTGGCCGTGGGTACTGGGCGGCTTGCTCATTGCCCTGCTGATGTCCCGCAACCTCGATCTGCTCTCCTTCCAGGAGGAGACGACCCGTTCGCTGGGACAGCGTGTAGAACGGACCAGAGGTTTTGCCATGGTGCTGGCGGTGCTTGTCGCATGCGTCAGTGTCAGCGTTGTCGGGCCGATCGGATTTATCGGCCTGGTCGCGCCGCATATTGTGCGGCTGTCCGGCCAGCATCGCCATGCTTGGCTGCTGCCGCTCAGTGCCTTGTGGGGCGGCGCTATCCTGATCGGAGCGGATACACTCGCCCGCGGATTCGCCGATTTGTACGGGGAACTGCCGGCCGGGGCAGTGACCGCAATTATAGGGGCACCGTGGCTGATCTGGCTGTCCCTGCGTACCTCGCGCAAAATTGGCAGCAGCAGCGGATCGTCCCTGCAGGTTGGAACAGGCGGCAGGCGTCTGCCGTTTGGGCTGCTGATTACGCTGCTCGTTCTCCTGTTGCTGGGTTTAAGTGTATATAGCCTTATCAGCGGCAGCAAGTCGCTGTCGTTGGCCGAAATTGCTGCCGTCATTCAAGGCAAGGGAAGCGCAATCCATCAGAAGATAGTGATGGAGTTCCGTCTTCCGAGAATGCTGGTATCTATTCTTGCAGGAGCCATGTTTGCCGCGAGCGGGAGTCTGCTGCAAAGCGCGATTCGCAACCCGCTGGGAGATGCGCATGTGCTCGGGGTGACAGGCGGTGCGGGCGTAGGCGCTTTGCTGCTGATGGTTGCCCTGCCGCAGCTGTCCTTCGGCTGGGTTCCGGTTGCAGCGGTGCTGGGCGGCTTGGCAGCAGCAGCAGTTGTATTTGCCGCTGTTTGGCGGAAGGGGCTAGACCCGGGGAAAATGACGCTGGTAGGAATCGCGGTCTCCGCCGTAGCGCTGGCTATGATCAATATTCTGGTTATCCAGATCAAGCTGGGAGCGGCTCCGGCTCTGACCTGGCTGGCAGGAAGCACATATGGCCGGAACTGGGCCAACGTAACTGAGCTTGCATGGTCAGCGGCAGTGCTGCTGCCGATTGGCTGGTGGCTGGGACGCAGGGTGGAGCTGCTTACCTTCCAGGACGAGAGTTCTACCGGTTTAGGTTTGAAAGTAAAGTCGGCACGGTTGTATACATCGCTGATTGCGGTGCTGCTCGCGGCTTTGGCGGTTGCGAGTGTCGGCACCATCGGGTTTATTGGACTGCTCGCGCCGCATGCGGCCAGACTTCTAACAGGCATGAATCATAGGCGCTCCATTGTAGCCGCAGCCCTGATCGGTGCAATTCTGCTGCTGCTGGCGGATTTGCTGGGACGAACTATCATGGCGCCGAAAGAGCTGCCATCCGGAGTTGTCGTTGCTTTGATCGGCAGTCCTTATCTAATCTATTTAATCTACAAATCTTCGCCTGGCAGAAGGACCAGAGCGACTAAATAAAGGAAGTGACGGAGCCGTTCAAACCGATAGAAGTTTCGAACGGCTTTTATTTGGTTGTAGCGGGTAGCGGGAGTGATCGGGAATGGATTGAAGATATGAATTGAAGCTTATCTAATGGGACTTTAAATTTTCATTAGGAACCCATCCCTCTGCGGAGTCAAGGGTTCTTACGCACCAAGTCCAACCGTTGAGCTCTTTTAGGCCCGTGAGACTTTCACCTTCGTTAACATCCAATTCCTTGGCTGTATAGTCTTCCAAGACAATTCCTTCGGCTCCCATTGCGTCAATCAGTTGTCCTGGAACCCAGCCTCCATTTGTCTGGTCTGCTGTTGTACAGAAGTACCAATTATCCTCCTTGCAGGACATCCAGCATAACAAGAGCGCCAAGTTTGAAACCGAATATGAACGATTCCTTTGACTGAAGCGTATCCGACTCTCTGCGAAGATCGAGCAATTCCTCCAGTTCTCTGTATTCCTCAGCCGAAAGCTTCTTTTTCCACGCCAATAGCTTCTCCGAAACTTGCTGATTTACGGCTTTATAGTGGGGTGTCTGCGGAATAACCGACTCCTCAGGGTGAATCTTTCCCTCATATAACTCCTCCAAAATCCTTTTCATGGCATGAACGTCCTTTCAATTAGTTTATTTTTAAACTTGATGTTTCAAAGGCTTGTCCTATGTTAGAAATGATTTTACAGCATTCACCGTTCGCATCATTGATTTTATGCATTTTTCGTATAATTTTTATTGTTAAAAAACAAAAATGAGAAGAACCCTGGTTGACTATTTTGTTCCCGATCAATGAGGTATCGCATGATTGTTACATCTAGTGAATAATGGGGAAATGTCAAAGGT
Organism: Paenibacillus pinihumi DSM 23905 = JCM 16419; assembly: GCF_000422505.1. Taxonomy (GTDB): domain Bacteria; phylum Bacillota; class Bacilli; order Paenibacillales; family Paenibacillaceae; genus Paenibacillus_D; species Paenibacillus_D pinihumi. Next base: position 17,156 of record NZ_AULX01000027.1, read on the forward strand.
CCTCTCAGGGAGGACTTTTTCCCGTTTTGTCTGTCAAATGGTGGACACTGGGTAGGTATATTGCCCTTGGCAAATAGAAAAAATGGGGACCGATATATAGTTGTTTTATCTTTATTGACTCTATATCTAGTTATGCAAGTTTTGGGCATATAGTGATGCTCATGTCCACCATTTGACAGACAAAATGTCATTTTTGTCCTTGTACAGTGGACAATTCAACGTACAGTGAGCAATTTCAACGGATTCACGACCCTGCGGGCAGTTTTCAGTTAATATTCAGTTCGATTTTAGGTTGATTTCATATGCAGCGGATAGGATAAGCTTATCAACATAACCGGAGGTGATAACGGAACAGTTAACGGTCGTCTCGTTTTAGAACGTCAAATGTCCACTTCAACCTTGATGTCAAATGCCACTTCAATCTAAATATTAAAAACTTCATTTAAGAGAGGTGCACGATACAATGAAAAAATTTAAAACATTAGCAGCAGGTACACTGGCTTTAACGATTGCAGTAGGAGCAGGCTTGTTGAGTACTCCATATGTGAATGCAGCGGCGGTCAGCTCAAGCAGTCAGCCAGCAGTCAAAAATGATTTCAAACGCATCGGCTTCAACGCAGCACCATTCGATAAAGCAGCCCATCCTGTTCGCGGCGGAGGCTTTTTCGCAAATGATGAGCTGGCCAAGCTGCTGGGAGTAACAGCTGATGAACTTGGCCAGTCGCTCCGGTCAGGCAAAACGCTGGCACAGCTGGCGGCTGATAAAGGTGTGGATGTACAGGCTGTCACGGATGCAATTGTGAAGTCTTGGAAGGCCAAGCTTGACCAACAACTGGCAGACGGGAAGCTGACCAAGGAACAATATGACCAAAAAGTCAGTGAGCTGAACGATCATGTTGCAAAGCTGATCAATGGAGAACTGCCTCCGAAAGGCGGACATGAAGGCAGTGGACATGCTGGCAAAGGAGGTCCTGGCGGGCATGGATTCTCCAGGGGTTTCGCGGCTTCTGAAGAACTGACTTCTCTGCTTGGCGTAACAGCAGACGAACTGAAAGAGGCGCTTCTTTCCGGGAAAACGTTAGCTTCCATTGCGACTGAGAAAGGCAAGGACGTTCAAACCGTGATAGACGTAATTGTTAAAGCGGAGACGGCAAGACTGGATGAGGCCCTTGCATCGGGCAAGCTTACGCAAGAACAGCGCGATGAATGGGTTAACAAGCTTCAAGAACGGGTGTCCAAGCAGGTGAACGAAGGCTTTGGCGGTAAATTTCATCATGGTCAGCGTTCCGAGAGAGGAAGCAAATCAGGAAACGGTTCATCCAAAGCGGGATCAGATACCTCTAAAGGAGACAAAACGGCAAAGGCCCAATTTTTAAATCGCTCCGCCTCCGCTGATGCTTAATGCCCGTTGCCCGGTTCTGGTAAGCAGTCAGGCTTCAGACTATTGTTAGCAGGGATGAAGCGTCTATTGGTAGAGAGATGATGAAGCGTCTACTGCTAGCAGAAATGCAACGTATATTGAAGCGGAGATAAAGTGTCTTTCCCGGCTAAAGAGCCTGCTAATGTGCACAGAATGAGCGTATTATGAGTATCAATAGATCAAAAGCAGCTTATGAGTATCAAATAGGGATGTGAAGACTAATTCAGGCGTCGATACGATTGACAGACCTGAATTAGTCTTTTTGCTGTTCTTGAAAATGAATTCGCAATAAGCTGCTCGAACTGAAATGGCATCCTGAATGAAGCGAAGCACACTCTGCTTTAGAGACGAGATTCGGTTCACAACCTGGGACTGTGAAATAATTTTACGATATAAAATAATTTAATTAACAAAAAACCTTAAATTAAAACTATAAAGAACATTGATAAACTTTTCTATACTGATATCAGGATAAGCAGTAGATTTATTAGATTTAGCTTAGCACTTGCATAAATGTTATAAAATTAAAACAGAAACGAAAGGGAGGAAATCGTATTGGCAAACGATCATCTTGCTTCTATGCTGAGGAGCGCAAAGACCGGTGAAATTATTGATTTCGGCACTTATACTCAGACGGCTGACGCTTCAGACAGAACGCCTATAAAGTGGAGGGTACTGCAAGATTCGGATGGCGCGCTGTTCATTTTGAGCGAGTACATTTTGGATTGCAAACGATACTACCGTGATTTTACCGATACGACATGGCGAGACTCAGATTTGCGAAGGTGGCTGAACGATGAGTTTTATAATGCCGCCTTTAACGACCGCGAAAAGAGCTTCATCAAGACGATACACTGTGCAGACAACGGGGAGGGCAGTGCGGACACAGAGGACAAGGTTTTTTTGCTCAGTGTCTCGGAGGCGAAAGAGCTGACCGATAAGCCTGTTGAAAATTCTTTAGGTGCGAAGCGGCAGGCAATAGGAACGGAATTTTCCAAAATAAAAAAGAACGATGGATGTCGCTTATATGTGTATGATAAAAAAATCAAAGCTGATTATATCATGGAGAATGGTGAAGAATTTGGCTGCTCCTGGTGGTGGCTGAGAACTCAGCCTGTTAGTGCTTCACGTGCATTTTTTGTTGGCACCCGCGGCAGCATACGCAGTTATGGCCGTGTCCATTTAGCCTGCTACGGCGTGCGCCCCGCTTTGAATTTGTATGGATTATGATGCATATTCGTTCTTGACTCTCACGTTACGTGATACTCTATAGTAACCAGTGAAGGGAGCTGAAGCTATGGCAATGAAGGTGAAAGAAGTGGCTGATTTGACGGGGATCAGTGTGCGCACACTGCATCATTACGATGAAATCGGGCTGCTGCATCCGGAGGAGACGACTGAAGCCGGCTATCGTTTGTACTCTGGCCGGGATCTGGAGATGCTTCAGCAAATTTTGTTTTTTCGAGAGCTTGGCTTCCCTTTGAGTAAAATCAAGGAAATTGTGGTGAATCCGAATTTTGACCGTTTGGAAGCTCTGACCCTGCATCGCAAAATGATGCTGGACAAACGAAGTCGTATCGACCAGATGCTAACCACGATTGACAGGACGATTCAACATGCTAAAGGAGAGATTGCAATGAGCCATAAGGAAAAATTTGAAGGCTTTGATTTCAGCCACAATCCCTATGAACAGGAAGCAAGAGAGCGTTGGGGTGATGAAGCAGTGGACAAATCCAATGCCAAAATAAATAGCATGAGCAAAGAAGAGCAGAAAGCAATGGGAGAGCGGATGAATGAAATTTATCGAAATCTTGCTTCCCTGCGCCATGTCTCTCCGGATTCAGCGGAAGCGCAAGCGGCAGTAAAAGAGTGGTATGACTTCCTGAACAGCGGTGCTGTGGGGCACCATTATTCACTGGAAGTATTCAGAGGCCTCGGACAAATGTATGTGGATGATGAGCGCTTCAGAAAGAACATTGATAAATTCGGAGAAGGTCTGGCGGTATTCATGCGGGATGCAATGGCTGTCTTCGCTGAGCAAAGCGAAGCATAATTCCGTCTGGTCAGTAGAATTTAAGAAAACTGGGAACTGAGTATATCGGGCAGGTCAGACTGGGGTTGAGTCTGGCCTTTTTTTACATTTTGGATTGAAAAAACTGATTGGAAATAAATTGTCCCTTATGATACATTTTCTATATTCTTGGCTATTTGATTGTTGTAAATCATGGAATGACAAGGGGTGGCGAATGTGCGAATTGTGCTTATAGGGGCTAGCGGGACGCTGGGCAGCGCTGTTCGAAAGGAATTGGCAACGCAGCATGAAATTATTACTGCAGGCCGTAAAGATGCGGATGTACAGGTGGATATCTCCTCCCCTGAGAGTATCCGGAATATGTATCAATCGATCGGGCAGGTGGATGCAGTCGTCAGTACAGCGGGACGTACATTCTTCGGCCCTCTCACAGAACTAACGCCGGAAAATAACGAAATTACCATTCTGAACAAGCTGAAAGGGCAAATCAATCTTGTTCTCCTGGGGATCGATTACGTTCAGGACAAAGGCAGCTTCACGTTAACGACAGGGATCATTATGGATAGCCCGATCATTGGCGGCGCTTCTTCTGCCATTGCCGGTGGAGCAATCAGGGCCTTCACGCAATCCGCTGCAATTGAGCTGCCGCGAGGCATCCGCATTAACAATGTCAGCCCGAATGTGCTGGTTGAATCGATGGAGCAGTACGGGCCGTATTTCCCCGGCTTTGAGCCTGTACCTGCAAGCAGGGCGGCGCTGGCTTACCGTAAAAGCGTAGAGGGTGCACAGACGGGACAAACCTATACGGTGTACTAGAAATTAGGATAAAGCGAACCGGACAAGTATAGTAACAGGCAATTGAAAGTATGGACACTATGCAATGTTCAATGCACCTGAAAAGAAAAGAGAAGCTTCATCCCGGAATCCTGCCTGGTAAGAGGGGTGGCTGAAATGATCCGTGCAGCGGCTAATGTCTGGAAGGACTTCTTGCCCCAGTCCAGCACGCGCACCTTGCCATTGCGGACGGAATAGACCGCCACCCGCCTTCTTGTAGATACTCCCTTGCTATCCTTGTAGACAATCTCGACATTTCGTCCGATGTAAGGTTCAATTACCATTCTTTCCGCCTCCAACAGGAACATTTGTTCTTATTATAATACGAATGAATGTTCGGATTCAAGTCATATTTTTCTAACTCATTTAATTCTCTTTCTCTTTATTATTAAACGTGCCTGTTCCCCTTTAACCTTTTTGGAAGGTGAAGTTTCTCCCCGCTGCTTCTTTTCCCTTGGAATCAAATACGATAATCTCTAGCTTTTGCGTGCCGGAAGGCAGCTTGGCCGGATCAAGCGCAAAGGTATAAGGATACTGCTGCTTGGTGAGAACGGTGTTCCCATTGAGCTTTACGACAACTTTACTGATATAAGGATCATACGTTTTGACCCACACCATGCCGGTAGCGGCGGTTCCGATTTTGGTAGCTGATGAGAGCTTGCTGATTGTTTTGGTATAGCCCTTGGCAGAGCCTGAGTTATTCTGCCGGGTATCTTTCACAGACGACAGATAATAAGGGTCCTGAATCATTTTGCTGTAGGCGGACAATACTTTGTCATTCTCGGTCAGGCTGAAATTGTTCAGGCTCCGGTCTGCACTGTGGGAGTCGGTCAACGTATTCAGGCTGAACCAGTGAATGGCCTTCAGCCGCGGATATTTCAGCTTCACGCCATGATAGAGCATATTCATCTTGGTCTGGGCAAAGTAAACCGCGGAAGCGGAGATAGCCTTGCTGTAATGGGTGGCCGCGTATTCACTGATCATGATTGGCTTGCGGGCTGAATAAGCTCTGTAAATATAATCGAGCGTATCGAGCGGGTTCACCTGATCTGCCGGCTCGGTTACTTTGCCGTTGAAATATTTAACACTGTACATGCTCATGCCTACCCAATCGACCCATTCGTCGCCCGGATAATAGTCTTTAATATTTTGCTTCGGATTCGCTGCCGGCGACCATACCATGGCCACATTATCAGCTTCTTCCCTCATTACCTTGGCGACGAGGCGGAACTTCTCTATGTATTGCTTCGGATTGCCGTTCCACTTCACCCAGCCCCCGTTCATTTCAGAGGCAAATCGCAAAAATACAGGCACGCCCGCTGCCTTGGCAGCTCTTGCAAACTGGCGAAGATAAGCATCATCCTTGACGGAATCCAGGCCGTGATCCGGCTGGAACGCAAGCTGAACCGCTCCGCCTGACCGCTTGACGGTCTCGGCCCAATGCTCAGGGAACGGGCTGCCATAGCGATGATAGGTGAAATAGATCGCATGCTGCTTGCCAGTCAGCTTGTTAAAGGCATTAAACATATCGCCTCCAAGCATCTTCATCTTGCTGTCTTTATCGATATAAGCGCCAATATACATGCCGCTCTCCGGCTCGAATTTGGCCAGCTTGGCACCGCTTGCGGAAGCTGCCCTGCCATTTGTCTCTACATAGACGCCAATGTCGGTATTCAAAGCATCCGCCTTGGCAAGGACAGCATAGTATGTGTTCAGGTCGCCGTTTTGCTGCCCAAGCTTCTGATGGATTTTGGCTTCCCGGTAGTACGTATCTGCGGCTTTCTGATATTGCCTGTCCTGCTCATAGGCTTCTGCCAGCTTGCGCAAATAGCCTGCCTGCTCGGACTGGCTGACCGCCTGTTCGAGCTCTGAGATGGCCAGTTTGATTTTTCCCTGTTTCAGATGGGCTTCGCCATTCTGATAGAGCTTCCAATGATGAAGCTTGCTTCCGGCCGCATTCAGTACGGTAGAAGCGGGAGCCGCGGCAAGCAGGATGGCTAGCAGGAGGCTGACCGCAAGTGTAGACTTTTTCACGTTTGTTTCCTTCCTCTCTGTTGACTTGCCACTATCTTAACACATTGCAGAGCGGGGCGGTCCAGTCACGCTTACGGATTTATCCGTTGTGAAAAAAATGTAATTCGCATTACAGATTCTCCCCTTTTTCTATCGTATACTAGGTTCAAGAAATGAAAACAAGCGGAAAGCGCGGGGGATAAAAATGAAAAAGAAAATGATATTGTCCATGGCTGGCATGATGGTATTCGGTTTTGCAGCTGGAGCGGGTCTGATGCTGAATGATCAAGCGTATCTGTCGATAAAAGGCGTGATTAGTGGCGGGGGAACGAATAATTTTGTGACTGGCAATCCGGGCGGTATCCAGCAGATGGATATCCAGGGGATGGACCTGGAGACCGCGTTAATAGCCGTACAGAGCCAACGGGCCAATTTATTGGATAGTCAACTGAAAAGCCAATTGGAGTCGATAAACAACCGGAATAAGCTGATCAGCGATCTCAACGGCTTGATTACGGCAAGCCATGAGGCTCTTGCCAATTCTGTTCAGGGCGGATTTGCATACAAGAGCAATGATACAGTGAACAGACTGTATGATAACCGAGTCATTGATTCCAAGAAAACGGTGTTCAAGAGTGAGGAGATTCGTACAATAATTGAGAAATTGAAAGGGAAAGTGGATTCTCTAAACAGTTCACAGCAAATGGATATGCTGCGGATGCAGAGCTTGACCAACAAACATAATGAAGCTTTTGATGTCATGACGAATTTTATAAAAAAAATGCAGGATTCGCGCAGCTCGATTATCGGCAATATGCGTAATTAAATAGCGAATCTGCTATAATAGAGAAAACCCGGGGAATCTGTCTGATAGGCGGATTCCTTTTGTCTATGGAGAGGGACGAATGAACAGAACGGTTGAATTTTTGCGGGGGCATTTTCTCTTGCATGCAGTCCCTGAACAGGAGCTGGAAAAGGCTGCAGAAGCCATGTGCGAAATGGAGTTTAATCCTGGTGATTCATTAATAAAGGAAGGATCGCCTGGGAATTGCTGTTATTTCATTATAAGCGGAGAGGCGCTCGTCTCAACACATAATCTGACAGGCAAACCTATTATGCTCGATATATTGAAAGAAGGGGCACTGGCCGGAGAGATTGCGCTGATTATGCAGGAAAAGCGGACGGCAGATGTAAAGGCTGTCGGCATGGTCAGGGCGCTATGTCTGGAAACTGAGGCCTTCACCAGGCTTGCGGAAGCCAGCCCGATGTTTTATGAAAGTCTGCTGTACTCCGCGCGGATACGCCTTGTGCACGGACTGCTTCGCAAGGCGACAATCTGGTCCTCTATTGCCGATCAGGAGCTGCGCGGTCTGGCGGAGATTACGGTGAGGAGGAAGGTTGCACAAGGGGAGATTATTGTTCAGAAGGACGCGCCAGCCGGGCATCTGTATATGATTGCCCGGGGACGCTTTGAAGTCCGGAGAGAAGGCCGCCGCGATACGGTGCTTGGGAGCGGAGACTGCTTTGGCGAGGCCGATCTGCTGCTGGATGGTCCGCATACAGGCACTGTCACGTCCTTGGAGGACGGCCAACTGCTGATTATCGGGCGGGAGGAATTTCATTATATTCTCCAGCAGTACGGGCAGGTTCACAGGCAGCTTGCTGAAATGGTGCGTCTTCGTTATCCGGAGCTGAGTGCATCTGTGCAAGCGGCGCTGGCATCCTCCCGCTCCGGCGAGGGATTACCTGCAGAACCTCATAATCCGGGCAGCAAGACAGTCAAGCAAAGAACAGGCAAGGACCGCTGGATAGACCGGGTGCTTATATTCGGCGGGTTGTTCATTTTGTTCACGGTATGTGCCATTTGGTTCAAGCAGCCAGTATGGGTAGCGGCCGCATTGCTGACGGGCGGACTGACCGGGCCGGTCGCTTACGTATCCTATATGCGCAGCTCCCAGCTGCTCGGCTACCGCTCTTCGCGTCTCGTGCTGTCATTCGTGCTGTCTGCTGCAACGGCTGTCCCTGCAGCCTGGATTATTGAAAGGCAGCTGCTCTATCAGGGAGCAGGGACAGAGCTGGCCTTCGGTCCGATTGGCGGTCCGCTGGCAATTAGCCTCATTGAGGAAACGGTAAAGCTGCTCGTATGCGTGCTGCTGCTGCGCGGGCAAAGCAAACGGTTCCTGATGGACGCTATTGTATTCGGGGCCGCGGTCGGCATGGGCTTCGCGGCAGCAGAAAGCATGCTCTACGGCTGGAATTATTTGCAGAGCGGCACGACGACGGATATGCTGGCGGTCCTATGGGTGCGTACGCTGCTGTCTCCCTTCGGGCACGGGACCTGGACAGCGATTGCTGCGGCGGGCTTGTGGCACGGTCTTCAGCGCTATGGCAGGGAGACGCACCATACATGGTGGAATCGTTATGGCAACATGGCCGGTCTCTGGGGGGCAAGCATCATTCTGCACGCCTTATGGGACTACCATTACAGCAATGGAATATTGCGGCTTGCGGCTATGCTGATTATTGGCGCTGCGGGATTATTCCTGGTGTATCGTTTGCTTCGAAAAGGGATGCGGGAGGAAACGCAGGCGCTAATGCTGCTCAACCCGGACCTGGAGCAAAGGCCGGATCACCAATCGGAAGCTTCAACAGCTGCAGCGCTGGCTGATCTGCTGCTCCCGCAGAGCGGCAAGGCGGCTCCTGATCTTCAATGTGATGAATGCGGTACGCTGTCTCCTCATGATGCGCTTTATTGTGCCCGATGTGGCGGGGCGCTTCGCGCACCGGGAAGACAGATATGAAAACACATGAAAATGTAATATCCATCACAGAATATCCGTCATGAACAGCTTATTGTTAAAGCAGGAAAACAAACCATAGCAGGAGGCTGGACAATGAGCTGGACAGTAGAGGAAGCGTACGAAACGTATGATGTGTTTAAAATACGCACAGCGGAGGACCCGGAGTTTCGCGCCCTGGCGCTGAAGGACCCGGAAGCTGCGGTCAAGCAGCTGTCAGGGCTTGATCTTCCCGACAATCTGGATCTCCAGGTAACGGAAAATATGAACGGAGAGCTGGAAGTGTCCATGTTGTTTCTTTCCCCTGCGGGTGAAGAGGAGCTTGATGAGACAGAGCTCATAGAGACAGCCGGCGGCGCTGCGTACGGATCGCTTATTTTGCAGGGGCAATTGTACATGAACCTTAAAAAGTAGCGGCTAACAGGCTGCGGGCTATGTGCAAATTGAAATCAGGCATGGAATCATGATAGAGTAGAGGGCGCCCTGCTCCAGGGTGCTCTTTTTCGTAAACCGAGCATCATCCGAACGTCCACATTGTCCGGGGCGGCGGAGCGGATGAATGATGATTCGGGAAATTTTTTATTGCTTAGCGGATATGTTAAAATAAGGTTAAGCAAATCTTAAACCTAGAGGAGATATTCAAATGACTGAAAAATATGCATTGCAACTAGAGAAATATGCCAATTTGATTGTGAAGGTGGGCGTTAATGTCCAGCCTGGCCAGAGCGTATTTATTTCCGGATCGATTGAAATTGCTCCCTTTGTAAGAAAGGTTGCAGAGAAGGCTTATGATGCAGGAGCCGGCAATGTCTATGTCGACTGGTCAGACGAAGCGTTGTCCCGGTTGAAATTCGAACGCGCGGCAGATGAGGTATTCTCGCAATTCCCAAGCTGGGAGACAGAGAAGCGCAATTCCTTTGTAGAAAAGGGAGCCTGCTTCATCTCCATCGTATCATCCAACCCGGATCTGCTGAAGGGCATTGACACGAATAAGCTGAGCAGCTTCCAGAGGGCTTCAGGCCAAGGATTGCAGGAGTTCCGCAGAGCAGTTCAATCCAACAAGGTAAGCTGGACCGTTGTAGCGGCATCTTCACAAGGCTGGGCAAGCAAAGTATTCCCTGATCTTGAACCGGCAGATGCGGTTAACCGTCTGTGGGAAGCTATCCTTGATGCGGTTCGTATACATAATGATGATCCGGTACAGGCGTGGAAGGAGCATCACAGCACCCTGATCAGCAAGGTGGATGTGCTCAACAGCAAGCATTTGCACAAGCTTCACTATACAGCTCCGGGAACAGATCTGACGATTGAGCTGCCGGAGAAGCATATTTGGGTTGGCGCGGGCAGCAACAACTCGCAGGGAAATGCCTTCATGGCGAATATGCCGACGGAGGAAGTATTCACTGTGCCTTACCGTGACGGAGTGAACGGCTATGTGTCCAGCACGAAGCCGCTCAGCTACGGCGGCAATATTATTGACAACTTCAAGCTGACGTTTGAGAAGGGGAGAATTGTCAAGGTAGAAGCTGAACAAGGACAGGAGCTCCTTCAGAAGCTGGTCGATACAGATGAAGGCTCGCACTACCTTGGAGAAGTGGCGCTCGTTCCGCATATTTCTCCGATTTCCAATTCGAATATTTTGTTCTACAACACGCTGTTTGATGAAAATGCATCGAACCACCTGGCAATCGGCAGCGGCTATGCCTTCAATGTGAAGGGCGGAGAGAATCTGTCTGCTGAAGAACTGGCAGAAGCAGGCGTAAATTCGAGCATTACACATGTTGACTTTATGATTGGCTCAGCCGAGATGGATATTGATGGCATTGATTATGATGGCAATGTCGTGCCTGTATTCCGCAAAGGCGGATGGGCGTTGTAATCCAGCTGCATAATTCCCTTTACGGGCAAGCCTCCGGCCATGATGGACCGGGGCTTTTTCTTTTGGCCCGCATAATAAAGGGCATGCGTATGTTAAATCCGATAAGATTTTAACTATTTTTCCTATAAATATATTTTTCTAATAGAATCATGCTGGAAAAGGGATGCGCTTTTATGATAACGTTATACTTTGGTGCGCAGCATATTGCTCAGGCTTACAAATTCAGAGAAACAGGGATTCTCATTTCCAATACAAAGCTTGAAGCTTACAAGTTTCCCAAACGTATTTAATGATAGGAGTTAAGTGATGAATATGGATGTAAAAAGAAAAGAAATTACGTTGGATGAAAAATTTTTCGCACGGCTATGGTCCGGAATCGGGTCCTCTATTTCGCTTGAGGAAGGCTTGTCCCGATTGACCAAGAATGAGCTGGACGAGCTGCGCAGAGCACTTGCTGTTAAAAATGCAAGCGGTCTGAAAAAGCAGGATCTGATTCAGAAACTGCAGGATGCAATTGTGGAGTCGCTCTCGGACGAGCTTCAATATATGGATAAGGCGCGCTTTTCGCTCCTGATGGATATTGCCAATAATGGCGGAGTGCTTGCGCCGTTTGTTGGGGGTGTAAGTGCCGCATTGTATTTCCAAAATCGCGGTCTTGTTTTTGCCGGAGCCGTAGACGGTCAGAAGGCACTTGTCATGCCGCAGGAAGTAATTGAGAAGCTGAAAACTGTTCAGGAATCTGATTATACTGATAAGTTCAACCGCAACACGGAATGGATCAGGCTTTCTACCGGACTGCTCTATTATTACGGGGTGCTTGATACTGTGCAATTGGAGCAGATGGTGAGCGGCTATGTGAGCGAGTTTGTGGACAGCGAGGTATTTATGGATGTGCTTTACCATGCAGCTTCCTATTACTCAGATATTCTGTATACAGAGGAAGGCTGGTCCAGTTGGCAGGTTGATTCAGCCCGGGAATTGCTCGAGGGGCAGCAGTCACGTCCAAGCCTGGATTACTTCCCGTTCACAAAGGAACAGCTGCTAAAAGCTTCGGAGCCGAATTACGTGGAGCGGACACCGGAATACTACGCTCTGTTTAATTATATTAAAGTTAATTATTCGGTCAGCCATGAGGATGCGCACGATATTACAGCGGAGTGCGTAGAGAATGCGCAGGCCGGCGGATTATTCACAGAGACGATGCATTTTCTCAAGAGCCAGATTGAAATGGAAGATATTCAGACGCTGGATGAGGTGGCCGGATTGCTGGTCAAGCTGTTCAATGCTACGCGCCAATGGGAGCTCAAGGGCCGTTCGGCAAATGAAATGAGAGCACTCAGCAGCAATGTGCTGAGCAACCTTCCTCTGGCAAAGCCATTCCCTAACACTAGCAATGTAGTCAGCATAGACAGCAAGAAAAAAGTAGGACGCAATGACCCTTGCCATTGTGGCAGCGGGAAGAAATTCAAGAAGTGCTGCTCGCTTAATTGATTTCTATCGACGCTTCCATGAGGTTATGATATGATTGACCCTTGAAGATAGATTTTAGTGTGATAAAGGAGTACAGAGCGGCTTGCCGGTTTATGAAGGCAATTTCTGCTCGGCTTGAATGTTCTGATTCGGGAGGGTTATAGAGATGAAAAAGTTAAGTGTGATGGTACTTGTTTTGGGCTTGGTTCTTGTGGCTCTGGCGGGCTGCGGACCGAAAAAAGCTGTAGACACGTCTGCCGGGGGTTCCGGTGCTGCGGCCGGCAAAAAAATTGTCGTGGGTATCGATGACAAATTCGCCCCAATGGGCTTCCGCGATGATAATAATGAAATTGTAGGTTTTGATATTGATTTTGCAAGAGCGGCCGGAGAGCAAATGGGCCGTGAAATGGAATTCCAGCCAATTGACTGGAAATCAAAGGAATCCGAGCTGATGAGCGGCCGGATCGACCTGATCTGGAACGGATATACGATCAACGAAGACCGTAAAGCCAAAGTATTGTTTACAAAGCCATATCTGAAAAACAGCCAGGTAGTTGCTGTGCTGGACAAGTCGGATATTACGAAGCTGAGTGACCTTGAAGGCAAAGAAGTAGGCCTGCAATCCCTGTCTTCGGCAGCGGATGCTCTGGACAGCAGCGTGCTGAAATCCAAAGTGAAAGTATCTGAATATGCCGACAATGTGCTTGCGCTTAGCGACTTGAAGAACGGTCGTACAAAAGCTGTTGTCATCGATGAGGTTGTAATCAAGTATTACATGTCCAAGGAGCATGAAACGTTCAGGCTGCTGGAAGAGGCGTTATCTCCTGAGGAGTATGGCGTAGGTGTGAAAAAGGGCAATGAGGAACTGCTCAATGAGCTTCAGGCAGCGCTGGATGAATTGAACAAGAACGGCAAAGCTGCGGAGATTTCTGAGAAATGGTTTGGCGAAGATAAAGTCCTGAAATAGGTGAAGAACGATGAATCTAGAGTACCTGGTCAAAATATCCAAGCCTATGCTGGAAGGGGCGGGAACGACGGTCAGCCTGTTTCTGATCGCAATCGCCCTTTCTGTTCCGCTCGGCTTCCTGTTTACGCTGATGTCCAGAAGCCGGATCAAGGTGATCGCCGGGTTCGCGCACACTTATATTTACATCATGCGCGGAACACCGCTCACACTGCAATTGCTGTTCTTCTGTTTTGGATTGCCGATGCTGCCGGTGATCGGAGAGTTTCTGGTCATGGACCGCTTTGTGGCAGCTTGTCTGGGCTTTGTATTGAACTATGCGGCCTATTTTGCCGAGATTTTCCGGGGCGGCCTGCTTTCCATCGACAAGGGACAGCATGAGGCTTCACAGGTGCTGGGGCTGAGCCGCTGGCAGACAACGGTGAAGGTCATTATGCCGCAGATGTTCCGGGTAGCGCTGCCGGCGGTAGCCAATGAGTCGATTTCACTGGTCAAGGATACGGCACTGCTCTATGCGGTAGCCGTACCGGAGCTGCTTCACTATACACTGACAGCGGTCAACCGTGACTTCAACTTGACCCCGTTTATTGTAGCGGGAGCGATTTACCTGCTGATGACGCTTGTACTGACTTTGTTTTTCAAGTTCCTGGAGAAGAAGTTCAAATATGAGTAAAAGGATTGTCGGAGCATGAGTATTATTCAAGTGACGAATCTGAAAAAGTCCTTTGGCAGCCTGGATGTGCTGAAGAACGTCAGTTTTGAGGTCAACAAAAGCGAAGTAATTGCCGTCATCGGGCCGTCTGGATCGGGGAAAAGCACGATGCTCAGAAGTCTGGTCAATCTGGAGCAGATTAACGGCGGGAGCATCCGCATTCAGAATCAATATCTGGTGAAGGATGGCAGCTATGCGAATCAGCAGCAGATTAAATCGATTACGTCGGGCATGGGCATGGTATTTCAGCATTTTAATCTGTTCCCGCATTTGACCGTTCAGGGTAATCTGGAGCTCGCACCGCGCGCAGTTCAGAAGACGTCTGCCAGTGAAGTCCGCCGCAAAAGCCAGGAGCTGCTCGGCAAGGTCGGGCTGGCTGACAAGTCCGATGCTTATCCGGCAAGGCTGTCGGGCGGACAAAAGCAGCGGGTTGCCATTGCCAGAGCGTTGATGCTGAATCCTGCTATTCTGCTATTTGATGAGCCGACCTCTGCGCTTGATCCGGAGCTGGTGGGCGAGGTGCTGCGCGTCATGAAGCAGCTGGCAGAGGAACATATGACGATGATCGTGGTGACGCACGAGATGGGCTTTGCCAGAGAGGTTGCAGACCGGGTGTTGTTCATGGATAACGGCGAAGTTGTTGAATCCGGGACGCCAGAGCAACTGTTTGACAACCCGCAGCATGAGCGGACACGGATGTTTTTGAACAGGGTCGTAAAAGTATAATCGGCTTCGCGCTTCTTCGGTGGCCGTTCCGGCAGCTTTCAGGCGAAGGAGAGTGGAATCTGTATGCATTATCCGGCTTCTTGGCTGCAAGGCGCATCCCGTGGGGAAGTGATTGCTTGCGAGTTGCGGCTTCAAATGGTTAAGGGCGTTCTTCATCCGGGTGAGGTCATATCTGAAAATCGGATTGCATCCGACTTCGGGACAAGCCGTTCCCCGGTAAGAGAGGCGCTTCGGGCGCTTGCAGGCGAGGGTCTGATTCGCCTGGAGCGGATGGGCGCTGTTGTGCTGGGGCTGAGTGTACAGGACATGGAGGAACTCTATGATGTCCGGTATCTCATTGAGAGCTTCGTTCAGCAGCGGCTTGCAGGGACCGGTGAGGCTCAGGACCATCTGCTGGTCCGTCTGGAGCAATTGATTGACCGGATGGAGCTTGCCGCAAGGCATGCCGACGCCGTAGAATTTGCTTATCAGGACTTTGTATTTCATGATACGCTGGTAGAATCTGCGGGACATACCCGCATGCAGCATTTATGGAACAGCATTCGCGAACTGGTCAGGACGGTCATGCTGGTGACGACGGAAGCCGTCTTCGCTGGAGGAAATGATCGCCTTGCGGATGTGGTCGGGAAGCACCGGGACATTATCCGCGGCCTGGAGTCGAAGGATGAAGCCGTGATTTCCCGAGTCGTTCAACAATATTTTGCCGATTCCCGGCAAACGCTTAGAATGAGCTTGGACTGAACTGGTTGATGAGATGCTTGCCGGCTTCATGGTTCATTGGCCAAGTATGACGGATTGTTGGATATGAGCAGGCAAGTTATCCGGAAAGCCTGCACGTCATACTGCTGCCCTGTCAGGGAGGGCGGCAATTATTTTTTGCTCAACTTGTCGACAAGTACACAAACTCTGATTCATTGAAATAAATAGACTCCGATGTTGTTCGCCAGTAATTGCAGATAGTATGGAAGCAGGTAATCGTGGAGTAGTTAATAAGGGGAAATTGCACGGGATAACTATGGCTGAGAGGGTGGAGACAATATGAGCAACAGGAATACAACTTCTTATATGATCGGGGTCGATATCGGAACGACGAGCACGAAGGCGGTGCTGTTCCAGGAGGACGGGCGTGTGGTAGAACGGGCGGGACGCGAATATCCGCTCTATACTCCGGTGCCGGATAGCGCAGAGCAGGACCCGGAGGAGATTTTCTCGGCGGTGCTGTATGTTGTCAGACAGGTCATGGACCTGGGCGGGGTATCTCCTTCACAGATATTATTCGTCTCCTTCAGCTCAGCCATGCATAGTGTCATCCCTGTAGATGCCGATGGACGGCCGTTAATGCGTTGTCTGACCTGGGCGGATAACCGCAGCGCAGGGTGGTCGGAGAAGCTTCGCCATGAGCTGGGGGGACACGAAATTTACCGGAGAACAGGGACGCCGCTTCATCCGATGTCGCCGCTTACGAAGCTCCTTTGGCTGCGCCACGACATGCCGGAGCTTTTCCGCCAGGCAAGCAAATTTATTTCCATTAAGGAGTACATATTCACCAGGCTGTTCGGCGAGTATGTTGTCGATTACTCGGTCGCATCCGCTACGGGACTGATGAACCTGGAGCAATTGGACTGGGATCAGGAGGCGCTGCATCTGGCAGGCATTACAGTGGAGCAGCTTTCCAGACTGGTTCCAACGACATACAAGATGGAGGGGCTGGAAAAGGACTATGCAGTTGCAATGGGGCTCTCAGAGGCCACGCCTTTCATTATAGGAGCAGCAGATGGCGTCTTGTCCAATCTGGGTGTCAATGCGATTCAGCCGGGTGTTGTGGCGGTGACGATTGGCACAAGCGGTGCAATCCGGACGGTAATCGACCAGCCTGTCACTGATCCGCAGGGGCGAACCTTTTGTTATGCGCTTACAGAGCGGCACTGGGTCATCGGCGGTGCAGTTAATAACGGCGGGATGCTGCTGCGCTGGGTACGCGATGAATGGGCAGCTTCTGAGGTGGAGACGGCAAAGCAGCAGGGTGTGGATGTATATGATGTGTTGACGGAGATGGCGGGGGCGATCCGTGCGGGCTCCGACGGCCTGCTGTTCCACCCTTACCTGACAGGAGAACGGGCGCCGCTTTGGAATCCGGATGCGCGCGGCTCATTTTTCGGACTTACGATGCGTCATGGAAAGGCTCATCTGATACGTTCTGTTATGGAAGGAGTCATCTTTAATTTGTATGCGGTGCTCTTGGCGATGGAGGGGCAGATGGGGCAGCCTGTGCAACTATTGGCAACAGGAGGCTTTGCGCGTTCGCCGCTTTGGCGTCAAATCATGGCGGATATTTTCGGCCAGAAGGTTGTTGTGCCGGAGAGCATCGAGAGCTCCTGTCTGGGCGCAGTCGTACTCGGGCTGTATGCAACAGGCAGAATGGATTCACTGGATGCAGTATCGGGGATGGTCGGCGCTACAAATGAGCATCATCCTGACCCTGTCAATGAGGCGCTGTACCGTGAGCTTTTGCCAATCTATATGCAGCTTTCGCACAAGCTGGAGGATGAATACCGTGCAATTGCCGCTTTTCAGCGTAAATTAAGCAATTATTAATCATTTAAGACAGGCAATGTTAGCTCGTATCCGCTATAATGAATTTAGTTCTTTTGTGCGATGCATCTTATCCCAGTTAGAAATGAATTTACAAAAGGAGACGAGTTAATCTTGAGTACCGCCACTTCGCCATTGCGACGAGAGAATATTCCGCAATTGAATATTGTCCGGGCACTTTGCATTATTGCAGTGCTTTGCGTGCATTCTACATCGTTCGCGACTGAAAAATTAAGAGATTCGAATTACTTCTTTCTCTACAATTTTGTCAACATCTTCATGAAATACGGAACGCCATCGTTTATTTTTCTGAGCAGCTTTGTTCTGTTCTATAATTATTTTGAGCGTCCGTTCACGAAAAGCCTGATTGCAGGCTTTTACACCAAACGGCTGAAATACATTTTAGTACCGTATTTCATGTTCTCGGTTCTGTACTATGCCATCAGTTACTATCTAAACAATCGCGATCTCAGTGTGATCGAGACTTTGCAGCATTTCGGTTCACAGCTTTTGATCGGCAAGGCGTACACGCATTTGTACTTTGTATTTATTAATGCGCAGTTTTATCTCTTTTTCCCGTTGGCCTTATGGTTCTTGAAGAAGCACCCGGCTGTGCTTAAGTGGTGTATCCCGCTTGGCCTGGCGATTCAGTACGGGTTCGTATTTATGAACAAGTTTTACTGGCAGGTTAAATATCCGGGGAGCTGGATGTTTTCCTATATGGCGTATTTTCTGCTGGGTGCGTTCCTTGGAAGCTATTTCCCGAAAATCAAACAGTGGCTGATTGCCAGCCGTGAGAACGCAACTCCGGGAAGAGTGGCATTCTGGATACTGTTGTGGGCAGCATGGCTGACCGCTGCCTTGAATCATGTGAACATCTATTATCAAAGCCGTCTGTACGGCACGGTGTATAATACGACTTTGTATGAATTTTTATGGAATGCCCATACGTATCTTGGGACGGTCGTGCTTCTGCAGATCGCGTTCTTTATTTACCGGCATGTCTCACCGAAACTTGTGAAATGGATCAGCCAGCTTGGGGCGCTGTCCTTCGGGATTTACCTGCTTCATCCGCTCTTCAATCTGGTTTACCGGGCGAATCCGGTCACATCGGGCAACTCCATGCTTGTCCACCTGTGGTATATAGGCGGTTTCTTCTTCGCCCTCGTCTGCTCGTGGATTGTCGTTGGGCTGGTCGTAAGGTATGTACCGTTCTCCTGGATCATCTTCGGCAATTCTCCAGCGAAAAAGGTAAAAAAGGCCGCTGCTTAACAGCAATCATATAAAAGTCAAAAAAATGCATTCTGCAGGCAACGGACGCCTTGCGGAGTGCATTTTTCGTGTGCAGGTGGCTTAAGGTCAATATAAATCCAACTCATACAGAAGCTCAAACATATCGGACAAGAATGTTGAATAATCAAATGGATCATGACGCTGCAAATCCTGTATCATCTGCTGAAGTTGTTCCCACTTTGCCAGCATAACCATATTTTTTAACCGATGCTCATTGTCTTTGATCTGTGTTAGATGTTCTCCATGCCGTGAAATCATCCATTCATAGGTTACCAGTTCGGCGGAAGGAGCTGACGGAGCAGGCTGGCTGGTCTTTCGGGCAGTAAGCGCCGCTTTTCTCGCATGAAGCTGAGCCAGATTGTCCTGTTCCCTTTGTTTTCGTAATCGGATTAAATCCGGCTTGAACAAATTCTCGACCCGATTTGTCTGGAGATAGGAGAGGGGCAGTCCGATATCAATTTGCCGCTGAATATCTTCCGGCAGGGACAGGCTGGCATAATCCAGCGGCGGTGTCCAGCCCAGCTCAAATTTATTTAATATTTCATCACGTTCAAGATCGATTTTATGAAACCCGTTGATGATATCCCTGATGAGGTCAGGAGACAACAACGTGTAATTCCCCAAGCATGTTTCGCCAAGGCGGAAAGTCCGATTTTCCTTCCGGTGGCGGACAATGTAGCAGAAGCGCAAAGCCATGCCGCATTCACATTTATAAGGGCGATTCCCATAGCCCCCGTCCAAAATCTCTTTCAGTTCCCAATCGTTCAGCTTGTCCCATGCATCCTCAGCAGACTGGTCTTTATCCAGCACAATTCCCTTTTTTCGGGCAAGCCTTTCCAGCCACTTGCTCTTCTTGCTTTGCTTGATATAATCCTGCAAAAAGCTGATTTGTGCTTCATTCAGCAATTGATATAAGCGGTTAACTTCTTTTTCAACTAACGGAGAAGGCACAGGAGTTCCTCCATTTCAACCTTACTGTATATGTGAATTGTACCATTCTATTACCAGAAATACATCCGGATATCGCATGTTTGTATGACATGTTGAGAGGCTACACAGATTCATCCCCATACCTGGCCAGCGCCTTCGTCGCGGCTTCAAGCATTCGATGCTTGAAATAGTCGCCTTCGGCCACGCGGACCCGCAGGCCCAGAAAACGGATTTTGGAGAGGACAAATTCGGCCTCATGGCCGGGGAAGGCCAAGGCAATCCGGTAGGTGTTCGTACTATCGTTATACGCTACCTCTTTCTCAAAGCAGGAGAAAGCATATAAAATGCGTGAAAGCTCGGCGTTGTAGGCCGGGATGACTTCAATAACAGCCCGCTGCTTGCGCTGCAGCAGCATATCCGCTATGTGCTGAATCATATGTTTTGCTTTATCAGGGGGCATGGATATTTCTTCAACCGCACGAATATGAGCCAGCTTAGTCATCATGAGGGAACGTTCTCTGAACGGATACCAGATCAGATACCATTCCCGCTTCACCATCGAGTACTCCAGCTTATATGGGAAGCCCTGACGATTTTCCCACTGCTCACCATTACGCAGCTGATAGCTGACTCGTACCCCCTGTCTGTTCATGATCATTCGCCGAAGCGTACGCAGGAGCGGGTGATAGATCCGCTTGGGGATGCTGCCTGCTTTCTCCTCAACATAGCGGAATAGATGGCTGTCAGCTTCTCCGGCCAGCAGTCCCCGCAGCTTCTCAAGTGTACCCGAATCAAACGCGTCATCCGCCGCGGAGTGCTCAAGCATAGCTTTCAGCCAACTCCGTTCATGGGAGGTAATCGTGTAAGCCCCGGACTCATCCAGTCTGGAGTGGAGCTGGTAGTTAAAGATTTTCTCGAACAGGTTCATAGCAGGCTTTCAGCTCCTTCCATTCCTCGATCATCTGCCGGCGCAGAATTTGCGGTTCAAGCACTTCACAGCTTGAGCCGAAGCTGCGGAGCCAGGGCCTGATTTCTGTAATGCCGTTAACGATGATTTCATAGATGAAATATCCCGCATGCTCTTCCGTGATACAGCCCCATTGACCCTGCAGCAGTACACGATCCTTGATAAAGTTGGAACCGGACCCGGCGCCTGCGGGGGGATAAAATTTTACGATCACACGGACAGGCTCCCCTGTATCAATGAGCCAACTGTGTTTCATTTTCTCTGCCAGCAGATCCTGCTTCTCTTTGAAATAAGCTGCTTCGACCTGAGTATCGCCTTCTATTTGTGTCAGGCCCTCCATGCGGAGCTTTAATAGTCCGCGTTGTCTATGAAATCCGACTAAATACCATCGGCCATATTGATGGTCGTAAACAACTTTTAATGGAAGCATCGTGTCTGAATAGCCCTTCGTCTCCTTTTCAAACAACGGATTCGTATTCTGTGAGGAATAGCTGAGGGAGGACTTGGGCGAGAAATACATAAACTTCAGCCTTCTGCAGCTATCGATTGCATGCAGCACTACCGGAAGATGGGCTTCATCCAGAATGCGGGAATGGTAATGATACTTGTACCATAAAGTTTCTTGCCAGTCGGGATGCTTCCCGTCCAGCGGTTTCAGGGCTTTTTTCAAGCTTTCCCTTAGCAGGTAGCCCTGAACGGAAGGAACCTGGGTATTTGCCATGACTTCCACATAATCATACAAATCAAGCTGCTCCTCATCCGTCAGCCGGGTAACGATACTCCGGTCCAACCCGTAACGATAGGGCCGTCCGCCTGCCGCTTTACAGATTACGCCAACGTCTTCCAGATATTTCAGATCTGAGCGTATCGTCTTCTCGTCCGGTGGTATCAGCTCCGGCGGCAGGTCAGAACAGCATTGCTCCAGCAATTCTTTGGCGGTTAGTTCCTGTGTCTGCAATGCGGCTACGAGCTGGGAAAGGCGGTGACTCTCGGATTCCTTGAGCGATTTGGCCCGAAACAAGAAGAGCAGAACCGGATCAGCCGATTCGTAATATTGAAATTGCAGATGCTCTGCAAGCTCTCTGCCGGCAGCAGCAGATAATTCATTCGGGTGGTTAACCGTCTGCACGATATCTTTGAGGCGGCGCAATGTCTTGTCGAAGGTATGTACCGAGATGCCCAGCCGCTTGGCGAACTGCTGCCGGTTGTAAGCGCCGCTCGTAAGGGCCAGCAGCCGCAGGAACTGGATTTCTTTATCGAAGCTTTCCTTGGCCATTAAAAGCACCTCCTGTAAATCAAGTTAGCGGATAGCATTTGTTTAGCTCGTAATAGATTTACCCTGTTAAAAATACGAAAAATAAGCGAATATGAAAATATCTTGAAGGCTCAATCTAAGAATCAGTGCTTGACAGCGTAACGTCGAACGAGCGGAGAGGAAGAGGGAGGCTGGAGAAGTGAAACGTTCGCCTTTGCCCAGGGATTTCAACCGCTGAGGCGGTTACATTCAAGAAATCTGGGGACAACAGCGATCGGAAGCCCCCTCTTGCTCGCAGCGCTCCCCCCAAGTTGATGTCAAGAACTGATTTTTCGTGTAGAGCCGTTTTGAAAGGGGATAACTTTAATGCTTATGTCAGATATGCGTGCCAGAATTCAGACTGAACTGCTCGCCATTGAGCAGGAGGAACAGGTCCGTATTCTCTATGCTTGTGAATCTGGAAGCCGGGCATGGGGGTTCCCGTCCCGCGACAGCGATTATGATGTCCGTTTTATCTATATTAGACCTGCCAAGTGGTATTTGTCGATCTTTGAGGGCCGGGATGTTATTGAGCGTCCGGTTGACGGGTTGCTTGATGTGAACGGCTGGGATTTGAAAAAAGCGCTGAGGCTGTTCCGAAAAAGCAATCCTCCGCTGCTGGAATGGCTCCACTCCCCTATTCAATACATGGAACAGTATTCAGTTGCTGAGCAAATTCGCAAGCTGTCTCCGCTTGCTTTTGCCCCTAAATCTTGCATGTACCATTATTTGAATATGGCGAAGGGTAACTACAGAGATTACCTGCAAGGCGAACAAGTGAAAATTAAAAAGTATTTTTATGTGCTGCGACCGGTGCTAGCCTGTGCCTGGATCGAGCAGTTCAATACGATGCCGCCGCTGGAGTTTCCTCTGCTGGTACAGACTCTTCTTCAGGACGGGAGCCAGTTGCGGGTAGAAATTGAGGAATTGTTGGTCCGCAAAAGGGCAGGGGAAGAGCTGGACAAGGGGACGCGGATTGGAATTCTTAACGATTATTTGGAGGAACGAATAACATATTATGATCAGCTTGCTGCAAGCATGGAAGCAGCGGCAGCAGATCAGGATGAGCAGCTTGACCAGTTATTTTTGAGCGCGATCTGTGAAGTGTGGGGAAGGGATTTACGAACAGAATAGAAGGATTATAATAGATGAAAAGCGTTTGGATTTATTTGGCTAGTCTACTTGGCCACAGTCAGGCATGAGCTTCCTTGCTCCGTGAAGCTAAAAGACGGATGCGGCTTAACAGATCAGAGAGGTGATGCATATGTCGGATCAATTGTCGAAGTCTCAGCATTTAGCGCTGGAGCATATCACAAAGTATGCAAGAAGCCGAAAGGACGCTGCACAATCAGCCATCAAAGATATACTTCATATGTCCAATATTCCTTGGCAAAGCTATGAGACCGCCGTAATGAAAATGTTTTCGCATGCCAGGGTGGCCCTGCATTTTCATCCTGACCGTCCAGTTGGGGACATGTCAAGTGTAGCAGAGGCATTGCTGGAGCAGGGAATATATAAGAGCCAGTTCGAAACTCTCATTTCAAATGGCAGCGTATCGGCTTATCCGGGAGGAGCGCGGGATTTATGGGAGGAAAAGTTGTTTGGGGGTGCCTATCAGTCTGAGGACACGACGAATAGCCAGCGCCCCAAATATGGGGCATTGGATTTGATGCTGCACCCGGACGGGCCTGCGCCGCGGTTCGGGTCATGCTATTTCCTTCTGGCCCCCAAGGTTTCCGGCCGCTGTACATTTACATATGGAGATTCGCATGATGACCCGGACGAAAAGGGAACTTATAAGGAATTTGACGACATATTAGCCGCTCTTTTAAATGATGCTTTTTTTCGGGAGTACGTCATTGGTGCAAAAGATGTGACACCACAAAAATTGATGAACCATCTCTTCTACAATCTTGAACAGCCTTATATAGAACCTTCCAATTGCAAGCCCATCCGCAATTTGAACCACTATATCGAAGCCCAGATTCACGGGGATATTACATTGCAGGACGACGTAGACATCCTTGTTGCTGACCCGTCTTTCAAGGGCACTTACTTCGGACAGGTGCTTGAGAGGCTATGCTTGAAGTATTCCATACGGCTTTATTGGCATATGGGATTTATGATGCGAGCGGAAGAAGTGCCAGCAGATTTTAGAGGACCGGCCTTGCCTTCCTTAGCCAAACGGATTGCACAGAATGATTACATTGATGCCAGTGTGATCGGGGATGCTGTCAACCATTTGAAGCATCATCCTGATCAATGGAGCGACAGGGGGGAACATGCCGGGGTGCTCCAGGAATTAAAATATATGTGGCATATTCTAGTCCGGTTTGGCGGTGGTGATGGGTGGAAGGCAAATGTATGATCCTGATAAGGAAACACGGGAATCCGTCACTGGATGCCCATGTTTCCTTATGCTCAAATTGTTTGTGGGAAATTTCATTAATAGCAGCAGGTTGTCCGTAGACGGGGATCAGGAACATATTTCGTTTTGCCAGGATTGCCTTCCGCCCTTAGAACGGTCAGATCATTCAAGCGGACGATGAACGACCACAGGCTGTCAAAACGCAGTTCTTTTTTGTATTGGCAGACAAAGCCGCATTTGCCGGATAAAATATCCTGGGCCAGCTGCATCGGGTCCTGACCAGAGCTCTTCATCAGGGCTTGAAGGACATTATGGTAACGTGTCTGGGTCGAATACCAGTCCGGCTCCGGGCGATGGTCCAGAGCGGTCATCGCTGGATCAATAAATTGATTGGTAGCAATCAGGAACCGTTGTCCGGGCCCGGGTTGCCGGATAGCCATTCCTGCCGGACAGCATTCTACAACCGCCATGTCGCCGGTACGGTCTGCCAGAACGATATTCTGTGATGTGCATAACGGCAAAGGACGCAGAAGCAGAATGGCTTCTTGAACAGTCCGGGCTTTCTCCAACAAGTAACGTACGAGGATAAGGAAATTAAACCCGGGTTTGGTCGATTTGGAAGCCACAAAGGTCATTCCGACAGCAAGACCATGTTCATTGACCCCGTCTTCTTTACCGATTAATGAATCTCCCTGGCCTAGAAATGAATACCCGGAAAACGGCCTATACAGGCAGCTCTCGGTTGTTTTTTTGAATTGGGAGAACATATCATAATTACGGGCAAAAATCACATCATCTCCATGTTGAAAACAGAAAGTCGTGCAACCAAAATCTTCGCCATGAATTCCAATATTCAAGATAAAGGAGGCAAACCCTTCATAGGGAACATGCAAGCCCTCGGCCATTCCGCTGATCTCGTCAATAATTTCAGGGTAGTAGGTTTTGCAGATTGATTCGGAATTCATTCCGAATGCCAAATGAGTCTCATTTACAGGCAATAGAGAATCAAGACGAACCCCATTCTTATACAATAAGCTTCCATATTTGTACCCCATATCATAATGATGGCCTTGCAAACGCGGATGATACATGTGCATACTCTCCTTTTCTTTTATAGCGGATACCTGTATTTTAAAGAGAGCGATTCACATTTTCTTGATGAATCCTGCTGTTTCTTTCCCCGTAGTCATGAGTGTCAGGAGCGGATTTATGGAGTACTTGGATCGGATAATGGCAAGTGTACGATATATTGAGCGTCATCTGGATCAAAAATTAAAAATTGATGATATTGCAAAGCATGCGGGATATTCGAGTTTCCATTTTCAAAGACTGTTTCACCAAATCACTTTTCAGACAATTGGACAGTACATCCATGCACGCAAAATGACTGAGGCGGCGAAAATGCTCCGCGAGAGCCGGCTTCGCATTGTGGATGTCTCGTATCAGTTTGGCTTCGAATCCCATGAGGCATTTACCAGAGCATTCAAGGCAAGGTTTGGAGTGCTGCCGAATCAGTGGAAGAGGTCGGCTGTCATTCCCCCTAACCTGATTATGCCCGCGCTAAAAGAGGACTACTTGGCCCATATTGGGCAGCTTGAGCCTGAGGCTATCGAACAGGTGGAGATGGAGGCGATGATGGTGCGGGGATATCATGCTGAGGATAGTACCATTGAAAATATTCATCGTAGTTGGGAGCAGCTATCCAATTCGTGTCTTAACCGGGATGTCCCCAAATACGGCATCGTCCAATACCCCGAGTGTATGGATGGAGAGGTTGCTTATTCCTACCTGGCTGCGACGGACATAGAGCAGTTGAAGGCATTGGAGGGACAGCAACGCTTTCATATTCCCGGAGGGAAATATCAGGTCTTCTGGCATCGGGGAGAAGTGGAAAAATTGCCTCTTACATACCGGTATATATACGGGACGTGGTTCACGAGAAATCCGGTTCCGTTGGTCGGCGGTTTTGACTTTGAATACTATGACGGGTCTTTTCAGGCTGTAAATGATGCGGAAGCGATGGTGAAAATTTATGTTCCGATTGCATGATTTTATAGGGATTGGAATATAAAATAAAGGAATTTTTAGAAGTGTTTTTGAAAATTTTTTAGAAAATACGTATCATATATAAAGCACCCGTGATGGGAATTACTCATATGTTACTCCCATATAAAAAAATGGCTCGCCCGTATTACGCATGCTTTTCAAAAGCAGAGGCTCGGCGAGATCTGTTGACTTAATCTTAGTTGAAATTCAACAATTTTTAAATTTCTAAATTTAAGGGGCAACTTATTATCCAATAACACAACCAAGACCCCCTGCATATGCTGAATTTACATCCATAATGGCCAGACAACAACACATAACAGGCTGCTAGAGCATCAGATTTTGGTGTATTGCAGTTTCTTTGCGGACTTTTCCCTGCTTTTCCCTGCTTTCTGCCTGATAACAGTTTGTTATCACTATATTTACCTGCTTTCAAATCACATTTAACTATCATATAATAGAAGATAGTTTATTTTTAATAATCATAGTGATATACAAGATCAGGTTTCAATGGGTCCAGAAAAGGTGTTTGACCAGGTTGCAGCCTGACTTGCTATGGAGATGAAGCAGGAGCGCCTGGATTTTCTTCAAGTATTATCATGGTAAGGACGGTAAACATGAGTAACAGACAAAACACAACAGATGTTATCTTGATTGGTGCCGGAATCATGAGTGCGACTTTAGGGTCGCTACTGAAAGAATTAGTGCCGGACTGGGAAATTACAGTGTATGAGAGGCTTGCTAAAGCAGGCGAAGAAAGTTCGAACGAGTGGAATAATGCAGGAACGGGTCACGCTTCACTGTGTGAGCTGAACTACACCGTTCAAAAACCGGATGGATCGGTAGACATCAGCAAAGCGGTCAAGGTAAATGAAGAGTTCCAGGTTTCAAGGCAGTTCTGGTCTTATTTGGTCAACAGCAAACTCATTCGCAACCCGCGGGACTTCATCGCGTCCGTACCTCATATGAGCTTTGTTCATGGGGAGAAGGATGTTACGTTTTTGAAAAAACGTTTTGAAGCGATGTCCAATAATCCGCTATTTCAGGGTATGGAATTTTCCGATGACCCGGCCAAACTTGCACAGTGGATTCCGCTGATGATGCAAGACCGGTCCGCGAATGGACCGATTGCCGCAACAAGAATTGAATCCGGTACGGATGTCAACTTCGGTGCTTTAACGCGCATTATGTTTGACCATCTGAAGAGCAAAAACGTTGGTATCAAGTTCAAGTATAATGTGGATGATATTACGCGTACCAGCGACGGTTTGTGGGAATTGAAGGTACGTAATATCGATAACGGTACTGTAGAACGCCAACGGGCCAAATTCGTCTTTATCGGCGGCGGTGGAGGAAGCTTGCATCTGCTGCAAAAATCCGGTATCCCGGAAGGAAAAGGAATCGGAGGATTTCCGGTCAGCGGACTATTTATGGTTTGCCAGAACCCGGATATTGTAGCGAAGCATCATGCCAAAGTATACGGCCAAGCTCCGGTTGGCGCGCCACCAATGTCGGTTCCGCATCTGGATACAAGAGTCATCGACAACAAAGAATCGCTGCTCTTTGGACCATTTGCCGGTTTTTCACCGAAGTTTTTGAAGACGGGTTCAATGTTCGATCTGATTACGTCCGTAAAACCGCATAATCTCGTTACGATGATGGCGGCGGGCGTGAAGAACATGTCGCTTACCACCTACCTGATCAAGCAGGTTATGCAATCCAAGGAACAGCGCATGGAAGCTTTGCGGGAATTTATCCCGAATGCAAAGAGCGAGGATTGGGATCTGCTCGTGGCTGGCCAGCGTGTACAAATTATCAAGGATACGGCTGCAGGCAAAGGAACCCTGCAATTCGGTACAGAGGTTATCAGTGCCGCGGACGGTTCGATTGCTGCGCTGCTGGGGGCTTCGCCAGGCGCTTCAACTGCCGTGTCCGTCATGCTTGAAGTTATCCAGAAATGCTTCCCGCAGCATGTGGAGGCATGGGAGCCGAAATTAAAAGAAATGATTCCTTCTTACGGTGTGAAGTTGTTGAGTAAACCTGAACTTATTCGTGAGATTCATTCTTCTACAGCACAGGCGCTTGGCCTGAACAGCGAACCGCCCCTTGTAGAGCGGACAGCAGAAGAAGTCAAAATGGGCTGAACTATGAACACTTGATAAAGCCTGATGGTATAACTGCAAGACAGATGAGGCAGCGCCTGGAATTCCGGGTGCTGCCTTATTTATTTGACTTTGCAGGTGGTCCCGGAAAATGCATGTCAAATATAGGACATCAGGCAAATGGGTCTCACACCCGCTAAATGATATGATAAAGGATAGTGAGAGCAATATAATTCAGGAGGATTATTTTATGTATATCGTATCTCAGCCAAGGCCGCTGTCCCAAGATCCCTGTCAAGGGCTGCCCAAGGAAGCCGCCGCAATGATGCCACTGGCATATGTCCGGTTTCTGCAGCAATTTGGAGAAGGGACATACAGAGGGTGGATGAACGTCTCTATGCCGGATACAGAGGTGCTTCAGCCCTTTGCCGAATATGATCTATGGGAGCATGGCGAAGACAGCCCGATATCGCAGCAGCAGATCGGAGAGTGTATCGCGATCGGCTCAACGGCGGACGGTGACTTTTTGGCGGTGCATCCGGGCACATCGCAGCTGCTTTGGCTGCCCAGGCATGAGGAAGCGATCAGGGTGATTTCGATGCCGGTACAGGAGAAGGAGCAAGTGGAAGGACGGTTATACGCGGGGCTATTAGATACTCTGTTTATCCAAGTGTATGGCAGCGGGCAGGAGGGAGCCGTATATTACGAACCCTGGTCGGATACCCGCAGCCATCGCTTTTTACGGTTGCCGCCGGAAGGAAGGAAGCTGACGCTGCCGGAATTGGCCGGAATGTGCCGCGCGGCATTCCCGCCTGATCTGGTTCATGAAACTAAATATTCCGGACTTTTGTTTTACAAGCAGTTGGGTGGTTACATCCGGTTTAATTATGCCAATGAGCAGGAGGTTGCCCTTTTCTATGAACAGGATGCCGGGCCTATATATTCCGTTATAGAGCAGTGGCTGCTTTCCGAGGGATGTACGGCATATTAACCGTCAATAAGGAGGACAGGCTCATGAGAATAGATTTTTATCTTGATACACATGGCACTTGCGCGGGCCAATTGAGAGATGAACTCTTGCCTCTGGAAGAAGCGGCACAGTCATGGAAGTTTCCGTATGCGATTACTATTGTATGGCGGATCTTGCCGGAAAGCTATGGCCGCAAAACGTTCAGACGCTTCGATAGCAGAGATCATACACTAGCCTTGGATATGAGTATCAGCTATGAGCAGTATTTGCGGATGTCCAAAAATGAACAGCGCGAAGCCTTAGGCATCGGTCTGTATGATTACTTGGCAGAGTCTATTGCAAAATATAAGAAATATGCGGACACAGAAGCCCAAAAGCTGCTGCTGGCAAATATCCAGAATTGGATGCTGGAGAACAATTGGCTGAATGGAAAAATCAATCAGGCACGGGAGCTGCTGATGCAAGACATTGGTCTTTTCGAGGTCAGTCAGCAATTAAAAATACCGCTCAAGGAAGTGGAGTATATTTTGCTCCGTTTGGATGGTTATGAGCCGGCGGATGCCCATCCGGACAATATTACCGCAGCAAAAGCCCCGCCTTATGGACTGTAAAGCAGGCTATAAGGCGGGGGATTGGGGATCTGCAAGAAATCTAACTCATGTCCTCAATCACCGTCTCCAAAATATACCTCGTATGATCTTCAAGCTTCCCGTTCATGTGCTCCCGGATGACAGGAAGAGCTGATGCTCCAAGTCCGGCTAGTTGTTCATAGGCTTCGTAGTCTGTCTTCCAGAAGCTGTACGGACTGCCTTCGCAGAATTCTCCTCCCTCGATCACGGTAACCCAGTGCATCACCTGCTCGTCCAGGGGCTTTTGCTGTACGGCATGTACAGCCTCGCGCCCAGGTCAATGTACATTCGCAGAGCACCGGCCTGCTTGCAAAATAGTGCCTGCCATTTGAGGTCTTTTAAGACCTAAGCCCGGTTGTAATGGACTTCACAGTTCTCTATACTTTTCATAAAACTTGAAACAGGAGCAGATATCGGATGATTACACTAAAGGATATCGGTAAATTCGAGCAGCTTCCGGAGATCGCAATGCTCATATACAAAGGCGACGAAATGGCTCTGCAGACTGCGATTGCTGAGGGCTGGAATATCGAAGAGGATATTAAACTTAGCCAGCATTCAACATTAAGCCCTTTGGATCTGGCGCTTATAGCAGAACAGTCCGGGGTGGTTAAGCTGCTTGTCGAGCATGGCGCGGATCTGAATGTGAAGCAGAATCCCGCTTTTTTGAAGGCGGTCCGTTATTGCAAACCGGATATTGTCCGTTATATTGCAGCGCAAGGCGGCAAGCCGGATAAGCAGAATCATGTCGGATCTGGTGCGTATTCTCAGGCCTATTATGGCAACAAAGCTAATATTCCGCTTATTCAAGAGCTGGGACTGGATATTAAAAAGCACGGCAGCACGGTATTGCGCCAGGCTGTATCTGATCATGACAAGAAAACGATTGATTATTTGCTGGGCTGCGGGGCGGACATTAATTATAATGAGCCGGATATGGTCTATCCCTATAGGGCGACACCATTGACTGTTGCAGCGAGAATGGGCAATCTGGCGATGGTCAAATATCTGATAGAACGCGGAGCAGACGTAACCTTGCAGGAGAAGGATGGCGAGCGGGCCTATACAATAGCGGTCAGCAGCAAAAATATGGCTATGGCTGACTATCTCAAATCACTGGAGCCGCCAGAGTTCCATCATGTGGAGAACAGAAAGTATGAGCTGAAAAAATTTAAACTGACGGATGAAATGGTCCGCTTTCTCACTGGAGATAATCTGCGGCTCGCGCTTAAAGAAAATGAATACAAGATTGGCTATATCGACTTTTTTACTTTGACGGATACCATAGAGTTGAAGGTCGGCCGTCAAAAGCTGCTGCGCTTGTCCGCCAACATCGACAACTACTCTCATTTGCAGCTGGTATGGAATCCGAAGAAAAAAGGGCAGATTGGCTGTTATGACATCGAGCATCAGGAGTATGCCGACTTGTGCAGCCTGGCGGATTTTCTCATGCAGCCTGAATACTACATTATCAAATTTATTGAAGGAGATTAAATGACTTATGGCGTATCAAACAATAAAAAATGTACGTGTCTGGGGAGCACCGGACGAAGGAGCTTTATCCCAGGCGGTCACCTGCTCGCAGCATGGGAATGTCATTCAGGCGTTGTTGATGGCCGACCATCACAAAGGCTACAGCCAGCCAATTGGCGGGGTGCTGGTCTATGACGGGCAAATCTCGCCTTCGGGGGTCGGGTACGACATCGCCTGCGGGAACAAGGCGGTGCGAACAACGCTGATGGCGGCGGATATCAAGCCTGTGCTGCCACAAATTATGAATCAAATTGCAAGCAAAATATCTTTCGGCATGGGCCGGGTTAATGATGAGCCGGTAGATCATGAGCTGTTCGATGATCCGGATTGGGCCGTGTATGCCGCAATCGGCAAGCAGGAGCATGATAAGCTGAAGGCGCTGGCACGCCAGCAGCTTGGAACGGTTGGGAGCGGCAATCACTTCGTGGACCTGTTCGAGGAAACGGCTACAGGGCGGTTATGGGCAGCCAATCACTTCGGCAGCCGCGGCTTCGGACATAAGACGGCGAGCGGTTTTCTGAATCTTGCAGCAGGCCGTGAATTTCTGGGGAAAGCGCCGGGTGAGCATATGGATCAGCCTCCTGTGCTGCTGAAACTGGACAGCGAGCTTGGGGATATGTATGAACGGGCGATGAAGCTGGCAGGACGTTATGCATATGCAGGACGGGATTATGTGATTCAGCAGGTACTGTCCATTCTAGGGGCGAAAGCTGATTTCACCGTACATAATCATCACAATTTTGCCTGGAAGGAAGAGCATGAAGGGAAGCAGACGATTGTCGTTCGCAAGGGAGCGACTCCTTCGGCGCCAGGGCAGCTTGGTTTTATCGGCGGGAGTATGGGAGATATCTCGGTTATTGTACAGGGCAAGGATACGGAGGAAAACAAAGCTTCCTTCTACAGCACCGTTCACGGCGCAGGCCGTGTAATGAGCCGGACCAGAGCCGCAGGCAAGATGAATTGGAAGACCCGCACCCGCAGCGGCGGAGAAATAACTCCGAAGCAAATGAAGGAAGCAGTCGAGCGATACGGCGTCGAACTGCGAGGGGCGGGAACCGACGAGAGCCCGTTCGTCTACCGCAAGCTTCAGGGTGTATTGGATGCGCACAGCGATACAATTGAGGTGCTCCATGTGCTAAAGCCGATTGGCGTATGTATGGCGGGCGCGGATGAATTTGATCCGTATAAGGATTAACTGAGCTCTTATGAAAACGTAAATAAAGAGGGTCCAAGCCGAGCTGTCAGCAGACACGGATTCAAGTACAAACTGGATAATATTAACGGCATCAAAACTGCGAATTTACAGGGTCCACAGGCAACCTTCTTCCCGGTCAGGCCGTCTATTAGGCAAAGAGCAATTGTGATGGAGGATATGGCTATGCGACCTTTTGCTATCCGCAAATGGCACCGGATTGCTGTCGGTATGGGAGCTGCAATCTTGTGTGCGATGATTTATTATACAACCGTCTATAGTGCTGTAAATGAGAAGGTAATTGTTGCTCCTGCGCTGTACCTTTCGTACCATTCGGCAGAAGAGCTGTTCCAGGAGGCTGACCTGATCGTGATCGGTTCAACGGAACAGAACTTCGGAGACAGGGAGCATATGACCAGTTCACTGGCTCTCAAAGGGTCTTTGCAGGATTTTTATACGGTGACAACAGTTAAGGTGGATAAGGTCATTAAAGGACCAATCAGTGAAAACACCGAGATCCGCGTCGGAGAGCCAATCAGCTATTCCCAAGGACTCGATGGAATCTCGAAGATTACAAGGCCTAACTACAAAGAGCTGCAAAAAGGCAGCAAATATCTGCTGTTTCTCAAGAAAAATGATAAAGGCTGCTTTTTCGTGATGAGCGGCAGTCTCGGCAAATATAATATTGACAGCACCGACCCCGAGAGGGAAATGAATGAAACCAAGCAGCACATACTTGGAGAAATCCTGCAGGATAGCCGCTTTGCCATCATCCATTTATAATCCATCTGAATAAATAGAGGCTTAACCTACAAAGCCGGCTTCAGGCATATGCCAGAGGCCGGCTTTGTGTATGGGCATAAAGCCAGTAGCTTCTTACCGGATAAAAGGGTTGTCACGCTTTGGCCGGATCAACTAGAATGGAATAGCTCGCATGTATGGCGGTGCAATATTTAATTTGAGTATGATAAAAAAGCGAGGCGGAAAAATGAAAGGCTTATCTATTCTACTGGGCTTTACGCTGCTCGGCTACTTGATTCGTTCGGTGCTCGATATTCCAGTTGCAGGAAATGTAATTGGCTTGATTTTGCTTGTTATCAGTTTGTTTGCAGGATGGGTGAAGCTGGAGTGGGTGGAGGACACGGCGCAATTTTTGCTGCGTCATATGATGATCTTTTTTGCCCCCATCATTGTCGGTACGATGCTGTTCTTCGGGAGAATCGGCTCGGAATGGCTACCCATTGCGGCAAGCCTGATTGGCGCAACCGTCATTGTGCTGCTTGTATCCGGGTATGTGACAGCACGGCTAGCGGGAAAGCAGGAGGAAAAGGCCCATGAATAGTGAGGCATTCTATGACATGCCTTTATTCGGCATGACGGTCACCGTGTTGTTTTATACCTTGGCCCAACTGGTCAATCGCAGGTTCCGCTGGCTGAATCCGTTATTTCTGACGGCTGGCAGCCTCATGCTGCTGCTTCTGGTTTTCAAGATTCCCTACACCTCTTACCGGGCAGGCGGAGACATCATCACCTTTTTTCTGGGGCCTGCAACTGTCGCCCTTGCGGTTCCCTTTTATAAATATGCGAACAAGCTGAAAGGGCAACTGCTTCCGATTGCCGCCGGGGTTGCAGCGGGCGCGGTAAGCGGTCTTCTCTCCGTATGGTTATTGTCCAGTCTGCTCTCGGCTTCCAGGGAGACCTTGCTGTCCATGCTTCCCAAATCGGTGACAGCCCCGGTTGCGATTGAGATTGCCCGCACACTTGGCGGCACACCTGAATTGGCCGGTGTCTTCACTGTGCTGACGGGGCTGCTCGGCAGCATGATAGGGCCCCAGCTATTAAAGCTGTGCCGCATTCGCAGCGATGCAGCAATCGGAACAGCAATGGGAACTGCGGCCCATGGGATTGGTACGGCACGCATTTTGCGGGATTCCGAACTGCAGGGAGGAATTAGCGGTTTTGCCATGGGACTCTCAAGCATGCTGACACCGCTATTGTGCATTCCCCTTGGATGGTGGTGATTCATCCTTCGCCGGATAGCCCTGCCTGAAAACGGAATGAAGGCTTGTGCAACTTTTTCCATATAGAGACGTATATAACAGGCATAGACAAGGAACGGAGGCAATCCTATGAACTCATCGATTACAGTTGCAGAAGCATTGGCAGTCCGAAGCGCCATTTCCCGCCGGATTAGCCAGTTGTCCCATGAACGCGAGCTAAACAGCATGTCGGTTATTGAAAAGGGAGAAGTGGCGGAATACCCCTCCCGGACAGTCGATATGATTACATCCGAGCTGAATCGGGTAATGGCGGATTTCCGCAGGCTGGATCTGTTAATTGCCATTTCCAATACAACAACGGTAATTCAGTGGAATAATGGCGAACTGAAGGTGCTGGAGGCCATTGAGCTCGCCAAGCAGACCCGGAATGAGTCAGCCTATCTGTCCCAGCTTGGAAGCCGCAAGAAGCTGGAACGCCAGCTTAATAGAGGGACGGCGGACGGAGGCAAAAGCCTGTTCACAGTTGCGCTTTACGATCCTGAAGCGTATATGGAGCTTGCCAAGAAGAAGGAGAGAGAGGCTACAAAACTGTCCTCCTTGATCGAACAATCCAATCATTTGAATCATGTGGACTTTGACGCTACGGAATACACGGGTTAAGCTGTCCTTGGACGGCTTGGGGGCAGCATTCCAGCCGGGCTGATGTCTCCAAGCCGGTCCAAGGACCGGAAAGCAGGAAAGTGCGGGCGGCCGTTTATTGTTTGTCGGATACAAACATATACTTTACATCCAAAAGGGATTCTATAGCATAACGGATCACAACTTACGATTCGCCAGCTTACATGCTT
Organism: Paenibacillus pinihumi DSM 23905 = JCM 16419; assembly: GCF_000422505.1. GTDB lineage: Bacteria > Bacillota > Bacilli > Paenibacillales > Paenibacillaceae > Paenibacillus_D > Paenibacillus_D pinihumi. Next base: position 52,768 of record NZ_AULX01000027.1, read on the forward strand.
ACATCTAACGGACTTTAGAGCATATTTGAGAAGCCCCGTTTCCTGCTTTTAAAATAGACATAACAATTCCCAATTGACAGAATCATTAAAAATTTGCATAATTAGAATGAACATTCGATCTAATGAATGTCTTTTATTTTCACTTCATTAGAATGATCGTTCGATCTACTGTTGAAATTATAAATATGGAGGTTGAATCATTATGGCAAAAACAATTTTCATTACAGGCACAAGCTCTGGCCTTGGCAAGTTAACAGCGATTCATTTTGCAAAGCTTGGCTGGAATGTAGCAGCAACGATGCGCACTCCTGAGAAGGAAACCGAGCTTACGGCTTATGAGAACATCAAAATATTCAAGCTGGACGTTACAAACCTGGGGCAGGTGAATTCAGCAGTAAGCCAGGCTATTGAAGCTTTTGGCAGCATTGATGTTGTTGTCAATAATGCCGGAATGGGGGCATATGGCGCACTGGAGCTGGCCGAGGAGAAGGACATTGATTGGCAGTTTGCAGTGAATACCCGCGGACCGATTAATGTGATCCGCAAATTTTTGCCGCATTTTCGTGCCAACGGTGAAGGCATGTTCATTAATATCAGCTCCATTGTCGGATTAACGACGGCTGTTCCGCTTGGTTCCTTGTATAATATGTCCAAGTTTGCTCTCGAAGGATTGTCGGAAGGGCTGTTCTATGAACTGAAATCACTCAATATTGATATCCGGCTCATTGAACAGGGGGGATCATCAGGTAATAATTTTGTAGATAATATCGTATGGAATACAGACGACAACATTACGGCCTATGATGAGCTGACAGCTAAAGTAAAACAGAGAATGCATTCTGCAGACCCGGGCTTGCATGATGATCCGCAAACCATCGTAAATGCAATTGAGAAGCTGGCAACCAGAGAAATCAATACGTTCCGCAACGTTATTGGCACTTCGGGACAGTCACTGCTCGCCCTGCGGAATTCGGTTCCGATTGAGGAATATTTGGAGACAATCGGGAAAAACTTTATTTAAACCTGACAGATCCTGACAACGACGACGCGATTAAGATCGGGCTAGCGTGGAGAAGAAGTTATGGTTTGACAAATGGGCTCACCCTGCCTAAAATGGAATGAACGTTCGATTTATGAAAGATGTTCATTTGATTGGAGGTGTGCGTTCATGTTTGACCGATATAACAAGGTGCAGAAGGCTGTGCTTGAAACGACGTTATCTCTCATTATTGAGAAGGAGCTTCAAGCAACCTCCATGTCTCTGATTGCGAAAAAGTCAGGCATATCGACAGGAAGCATCTATCATTATTTTGATAGTAAAGAGACGATTATTAATGAGCTGTACAAGGCGATTGTTCTGTTTAACGGGGAATATGTGCTACAAAATGTCTATACGGATGAGCCGCTCCGGACAAGGCTTGAGCGGGCATGGGAGAATATGATCCGCCTGTCTCTTGAATACCCGAAGGGCTTTCAGTTCATTGAACAATATTCGTTCTCGCCATATATACACGATGAATCGAAGAGGCAGGCCTATGAAGGCGGATGGTGCGGCCCGTTAAAGCAGCTGTATCAAGAGGCGGTTGAGCAAGGCTTGTTCATTCCAATGGACCCGTTCTCGATGGTACAAATGCATTACGGATCATTTGTTTATGTCATTAAGGCTCACTTGAACAGGGAAGTAGCGATTACAGATGATCTCATCCGGCAGCTTCTTCAGGTGACGTGGAACAGCGTGAGCGCAGACAAGCAATAACAGGATGGAGACGTCCCGCGGCAGCGGGGCGTTTTTTGTTTGCATCTAAAAGCAATAATAAGCTTTTCCTTACAAATGGGCTTCTATTTCAACGGTCGCAAAATGTAGATTTGACCCTCAAGGCCGGCAAGCTATTCAGGCTTGTTAAAATAGGGATAATCTTTCTCTGATATAATAGCTGCAGCACAAAATAAGGGGGCTTGGAAAGTGGATGCTGCTGCAGTTCAAAAGAAGAAAACAGAACGATTGCGCGCTGTTATGGAGGTATTGGCGGTTTCAACCAAGCTCGGCTTCACTTCATTCGGCGGGCCAGTGGCTCATCTGGGGTATTTTCATAACGAATACATAAAGCGCAGACAGTGGATGGATGACCGCAGCTATGCGGATTTAGTGGCGCTGTGTCAATTCCTCCCGGGTCCTGCGAGCAGTCAGGTTGGCATAGGCATTGGCGTGATGAGAGCCGGATTATTAGGCGGAATTGCCGCCTGGATCGGCTTTACGCTCCCATCGTTAATCGCATTGGTGCTTTTCGCATATCTGCTTCACGGATTTGATATTGCCCAAGCAGGCTGGATTCACGGACTCAAGCTGGTGGCTGTTGCCATTGTAGCTCAAGCTGTCCTGAGTATGGGACAAAAGCTTGCCTCCGGCCGTAGTCGAGCAACAATAGCCATCTTGGCGATGGCGGTCGCTTTGCTGTGGCCAACAGCATGGAGCCAGATCATCATAATGATCTTGTCAGCAATTGCGGGGATGATGCTGTACAAGGCGAACGATTCAGAACTTCCGGCAATCCGGGTGCCGGTCCGCCGTTCAACAGCAACAGGAAGCCTGATTTTGTTTGTTGTCTTGTTGATTCTGCTCCCTGTCCTTGCAAGCAGCGGCTCCTCACACTGGCTGTCTGTATTTGACAGCTTCTACCGCTCCGGTTCCCTGGTCTTCGGCGGCGGCCATGTCGTGCTTCCTCTCCTGGAGCGGGAGATTGTGCCCGCAGGCTGGCTGTCCAAGGGGGAATTTCTGGCCGGATATGGCGCGGCCCAGGCGGTTCCCGGACCGCTGTTTACATTCGCAGCATATTTAGGGGCATTAATGGGTGGCTGGTTCGGAGCTGTTGTCGCCACGCTTTCCATTTTTCTTCCTGCATTTCTGCTTGTGGTCGGTGCTTTGCCGTTTTGGGATATGCTGCGGAAAAGGCCGGGCATTCAAGGCGCACTTGCAGGCGTGAATGCAGCTGTAGTAGGCATTTTGATTGCTGCGTTATATAGCCCGATTTGGACCAGCACGATCTTGGACGGGACTGATTTTGCCATGGCGGCGATTTTGTTTGCATGTCTTGCCTTTTGGAAAGCTCCGCCGTGGCTGGTGGTGATTATTGGAGCACTAGGCGGATGGCTGGTTTCTTTATTTCAGGCCGTATAAAAAACAAAAAACGCCCGTTAACACGGAGCGTTTTTTGACATGATCAGCATGATATTGAACGTATTACAAAGTGATCGTTTCACCATCCCCGGGAACAAGCACTTTGGACGCAAGGCCCTGATCGGATACATGGCTTCGCAGTTCTTCACGGGTCAACAGGCAATGGTTTACGGCCTCCATATGGCAGACGATAATGGTCGCGTACTTGGCTGCCTTATGGACCTGGCGGATATCTTCCTTCGTCATCGTAATCGGATCAGCGCCCAGGGGTTGGGCTGCCCCGCCGTTCACGACAATAACTTGGGGCTGGTACGTCCCGATGGCTTCTGCAACCTCACTGCACCAGATGGTGTCCCCTGCAATATACAAGGTTTGCTCATCGTAATGCTGCATGACAATACCGGATACAGGTCCCATAAGCTTGCCGATCTCGCCAGTACCATGCTGGCCGCCTGTTTTAAACAACGTAATATCGCCGAGCTTTGCAGGAGCTTCAAAGGTCTGTACATTCAGAAAGCCTGATTTGCGTATCGTTTCCGCATCGTCTGCGGATTGGGCGAAGATCGGCATGTCTTTGGGCAGCAGGTCAACTGCAGCCTGATCAAAATGGTCGGGATGCAGGTGCGTCACCATGACAGCATCGGCTTTGATAATATCCGCAACAGGGACTGGCAGTCCGACGAGCGGATTCATTTTCTCTTGATTGGCTGTATTCGGAAATCCGGGATATGCGCCTTGCTCCGCAAGGAAGGGGTCCACCAGAATGGTTTGGCCTCCGTACCGGATGATGAGTGTTGCATTGCGTATAAGTTGAATGTTCATGATTGTATTGCCTCCTTTCATATTTCACAGGAATAGCATAATATAAGGACAAGAAGCGGTACACGGATGAAATCAAGTCTTTAGAGGCAAAAACTTGAATGTTGAAAGAGGTTTGAACATGCTCGACGATACGGATAAAAAAATCATCAAAGAACTTAAACAAGACGGCCGGATGACGATGAAGGAACTGGGAGAGCGGGTACACCTTACCGGACAGGCCGCAGCTAACCGCGTTCTCAAGCTGGAGGAAGAAGGCATCATTGAGGGCTATACGATCCGCATGAACAGGCAAAAAGCCGGGGATGCCGTGCAGGCTTTTATCCATATTTTCACGAAAACGATGGATCATTATCCGTTAATGCAGTTCATGGATCAGCATCGCCATGTAATCCTGAACAGTTATCGAATCAGCGGTGAGGGCTGTTACCTGATAGAGGTTGCTTTCCCGTCGAATACAGAGCTGGACGAGTTTCTTCAGGAGCTGAACCGCCATGCCAATTACAGGGTATCCATCGTGATCAGCAAGCAGTTCTAGCAGGATTTGCAGACTACTTTACGAGAATGAAACGGCAAGTATAGTTTAATGCCATAATTTCCAAGGAGGTATTATGCATACAACAATCTATTTGGTCCGACATGCGGAATCTCCTTATATAGCGGGGCAGGAGCTGACGAGAGGGCTTTCCCCGGCAGGATGGCTGGCCGCGCAAAAAGTAGCGGATATGCTGCAGGCAGCCGATATTCATGTGATCGTTTCGAGTCCCTATGCGCGGGCCAAGCAGACTGTGCAAGTGCTGGCGGAACGCAAAGGACTGCCAATTTTGGAGTTTGAGGCATTAAGAGAGCGCTTGATTATCGGACAAGATTATAACGCGGAATGGAACGAGGTTGTCCGGGCCATAGAGAAATCCTTTACAGATTTGGACTACAGCCTGGAAGCTGGAGAATCGACGGGAAGGGCACAGGAGCGTTCGCTTCCTGTTATTCGTCAGCTGCTTGCTGATTATCCAGGAAAAAATATCGTGATAGGGACCCATGGCAACATTATGACCTGTATCCTCAACTTTTTTGATTCCAGCTATGGATATGAATTTTGGCGCGGCACTTCGATGCCGGATATTTACCGTCTGAGGTTTGCGGGGCATGAGCTGACAAGCTTGGAACGGGTATGGAAACCATAAAAGGGGATGATAGGATGAGTCAACAGGTGACACCGATATTCAGAATTTTCGATGAGCAGAAAGCGAAAGAATATTATATGGAATTTCTCGGATTTCAATTGGATTGGGAGCATCACTTTGAAGAGAATTTCCCGCTGTATATGCAAATTTCCAAAGATCAGCTGATTTTACATCTGTCTGAGCATTACGGGGATTGTTCACCCGGTTCTGCGATCCGGATTTCAATCCCTAACCTTGATGCCTTCCATGAAACATTGCTTGCAAAGCAATATAAATACTCTCGTCCCGGAATTGAACATACGCCTTGGGACACCCGGGAAATGAACCTGACAGATCCGTTTGGCAACCGCTTAGTTTTTTATGAAGAGCGGACCTCTGGCGTATAGGTGCTGTAATTCAAACAGGGTTGCCCTCTGGCGAGATAAAGTGAAGTGCATGGCGCTTCGCTTTATTTCACTTGCCTTTTTGCAATCCCGCACTCCAAATTCCTCAACCAGATTAACACCGTCTTGCTTTCGCCCCGCTGGATAGTCAGTGTCAGATGCAGCTGGAATTTTACATTCACTTAACTAGTCTTTCGACCACAACATCTTTAAAAATAGCCAAATGAACGAATTGCCATTCTCAAGCGTACTAAGAATATAATCAACAACAAACATGATATCGTCAACTACTGTCAGGGAAGTGAAATATGGATGAACTGGAGCTTGTAATGGCATCCCAGGAGGGGGACAGGCTCGCGCTGTCGATGCTGTTAAGAAACAATTATCCCTTCCTGGTGAGATACTTGATGAAAATCACGATGCATCCCCAGCTTGCAGAGGATCTCACACAGGAGACAATGATGAAGGCCATGGAGAAAATCAGGCTTTACAACGGAAGCTCCAAATTTTCCTCCTGGCTGATCACAATCGGAACAAATTTATATATGGATGTTCTACGAAAGCAAAAGCGGGAGCAAGCATGGCATCAGGAAGAACAGGCACTGCGCAAGATGAAATGGCAGGTGGAGTCGCAGGGTGACGAATGGCCGGAGCTGCTGGATGCACTGGCACGAATTAATGAAGGCATTCGCATCCCGATTATTATGAAGCATTATTATGGCTATTCCTATGATGAGATCGGCCGGGTAATGGGCATCCCTTCCGGTACGGTAAAATCCCGCGTATCAAACGGCTTGAAGGAACTGCGAAGGGAGCTTGCAGACGATGAACAATAAGGACAAGGAAAATAGCAGTAAAGCGGCTAAGGGCTTGCAGACGGAACAGGAGTTAAAATCAGACCTTGCTAAAATGGAGGAATGGTTTCCTGTCTATACCCCTGATATTTCCTGGTTTGAGACCCGGCTTGCAGCCGGAGAGAAGAAGCTTCGCCGCAAAAAAAACCGGGAATGGGCATTTTTTTATATGCTGGCAGTGGTCATTCTGGGCTCTATAATTGCTGTGGGAGCGGCAAATCCGATCTATTTTATTTGTATTCAATTGCTGGGACTTGTCATTGTACCGGCTGTGATTCGATATGAAAAAAGAAAGCGGGTCGTATAGTATGATGGATACTCCGTTCAATATGATGATTATCGCCATTGCCGTAATCATTTTGCTGGTGCAGGGATCGTGGATGTTCAGGGATGCCGGACGAAACGGTCATAACAAATGGCTTTGGGGTCTGCTTGGGCTCATTCAATTCCCGACCTATCTGCTGATTTATCTGCTGTTCGTCAGGAAGAAAGGGGGAAGGGCATGATTAAGGTAGACGAGGTTAGCAAAAGCATAGGCGGAAAGCCGGTTATTCACGATGTATCCTTCCATATTGCCCAAGGGGAGGTCGTTGGGCTTCTGGGACCAAACGGTGCGGGGAAAACAACGATGATCCGGCTGATGAATGACGTCATTACACCGGATCATGGAATGATCCATATCGACGGACAGCGTGCCACTGTGCATGGAAACACAATCCGGCAGCTCAGCGGTGTCGTGACAGAAAGCGCCGGGCTATATCCGGAGTTGACGGCAAGGGAGAATCTGAATTTTTTTGCAAGGCTGTATGGTGTGAAGCAACCGCAAAGACGCATTGACCAGCTGCTGATGGAGTTTGAACTTAAGGAGCACGAGGACAAGCTGATTGGGAAGTACAGCACCGGGATGAAAAAACGGCTTGCAATCGCCAAGGCGTTGCTGCATGAACCCAAGCTGTTGTTTCTTGATGAGCCGACCAATGGTCTTGACCCTGATGGCATCCGGGATATGATTGGTTACTTGCGAAAATTGAATGAAGAACAAGGGACAACGATTCTCATTTGTTCGCATGTGCTGCATCAGTTGGAAGATGTCTGCTCTTCTTATTTGTTCATCGACCAGGGAAGGCTGATTGAGAAGGGTACGCTGGAAGAGCTGGAACGCAAATATGCGGGCAAGATTGTAATTCATGTAAAGACGGGCTTGCGGGCCGGCTCATCTGAACTCAGCGGATATCAGGTCCGGGAAGCAGGGGAGCAGCTTCTGGAATTTCATTTGCAGGATGAACAGGCAATCTCAGACCTGCTGCGTCTGATGCTTCGAATCTCGTGGGTGCATGAGGTGCAAATTATGAACCGCAGTCTGGAGTCCATATATTTTGAAGTGAGGCGGCGCTGCCATGAACTATAATAAAATCATTGCTATTGCGGACAAGGATATGAAGATGACCCGAAAAACGGGAAAGGTATGGATTTCTCTCATATTGCTCCCCCTTATTCTTGGCGTGCTGATACCGGCCGCAATTGTCAGTATCGGACGGTGGGCGGATATTTTAGCCTTGGGGAACGGAAGAATCATGCTGCTTCTCGAACATCTTTCTATCCCGGATAAGATATCAATGCCGACGGTTAATCATCGTTTTGTATATTTTATGACGCAATATATGCTTGTCCCGATATTCATGCTGATTCCGGTCATCAATGCGATGATGATTGCAGTAAACAGCTTTGTGGGGGAGAAAGAAAGACGGACACTGGAGAGTTTGCTGTTTGCCCCTATTGAAATTAAAGATTTATTTATCGGAAAGCTGCTCGCTTCATTTATACCCGCTTATGCTTCGACACTTGCCAGCTTCCTGGTTGGCGGGATCATCATGAACGTGCTCGCTTATCCGATGTTTGGATCGATCATATTTCCATCCTTGAACTGGTTCATTCTATTATTCTGGGTGATTCCTGTTTTTACAATAAGTGCGATTTTGTTCAGTGTGCTTGTATCGGCCCGCTCAAAGGGCTTTCAGGAAGCACAGCAGATAGCAGGCGTTATTGTTCTTCCCATCGTCGGCCTGCTGGTCGGCCAATCAACGGGAGTCGTGCTGATGAGCCCGCTTGTCTTGCTGGTGCTTGGCGGCGCCCTAATGGGGTTGAATCTGGTACTGCTGGTTCTGATCGCCAAGCTGAATCAGCGTGGTTTGCTGTTTGAACGCCAAATTCAATAATAATCGGTTACAAGTACATTCATCAACGTTTGCGCAGAGCAAAAAATTCACAATCTCCGCGATTATGATAGGTAACCTCGCTCACGCCGGATTGGGTAACCACAAGCTTCTCGTCGAAACGGATAATGACAGCGCTGGATTCGATCAGCAGATCGTCCTTGAATACACGGACATGAATCTGCTGATCGACAGCTTCCTGAAAATCCGGATCGGCTGTAAGCCGGTAATTGATTGCCATCTGGAATTCTCCTCTCTTTAAGCACCTTATTGACTGTTGTTCGGGCTCAAAATCGATAGTTGACACGGAACGCTGAAGCAACGCTGCGAGAAAGAGGGGACTTCCGATCGCTGTTGTTCCCGGATTTCCTGTATTCCTCCCTATACGTGGTTGAAATCCGCGAACAAAGGCGAACGCTACGCTTCTCCAGCCTCCCTCTTTCTCTCCGCTCAAGCTGCTTACAGTGGTCAACCGCTGGTTCTTAGTTGAGCCGTTGTTCGATCTCTCCATTTTAGCAAAAACAGGACCAAAAACACATCCCAAGGTTAGCATGGATTTAACCTTTCCGGGGTTACTTAATGCTATAATCGGTTAAGGATATAAAATATAAACAAATGAAAAATGCCTGTTTTCCGGGCTTTGTTTGTCATGTGAATGATGACGGATTTCCCTGTGTATGCGGAGAAGTGCGTCGAATTGGCAATGCTATAAGGAGGGATACATATGTCTGTGATCAAAAACATGTATGCTGTCGGAAGAAACTACACGCTCCATGCCGCAGAACTGGGCAATGCGGTTCCGGAAAGTCCGTTAATTTTCATGAAGCCGTCTCATGCGGCGGTTCTGATGGATGGCGGTACCGTCCAGTTGCCGGATCGATTGGGCTCGGTTCATTATGAAGCAGAGCTGGTGATCCGGATTGCCCGGACCTATGAGCCGGGGGCAAAGGCGGAGGAACTGATCAGCGATTTTGCGCTTGGGCTCGACTTGACGCTTCGTGACGTACAGGCGGAGTTAAAGGCCAAGCAGCTTCCATGGCTTAAGGCCAAGGGCTTTAAGAATTCGGCTCCCATTACTCCGTTCCTCCGCTTCGAAGGACTGCCACAGCTTGCAGCGGCATCCTTTTCTTTGAAGATTAACGGGGAAGAGCGCCAGCGCGGCAATATCCGGGATATGATCTTTGATCTGCAAACGCTGATTGACCACATCGGACTCCATTACGGACTGGGCGAGGGTGACGTGATTTTCACAGGAACACCGGCCGGAGTCGGGCAAATCAGTGACCAGGATGAGATGGAGCTGTATTGGGGAGAGACGCTGCTGGGGTCCTGCCGTTTCGCTTTTTGATTTAGGCCAAACCATTGCAGTTTGGGTGAAAAAAGATATAATGAAACTTTGATAAAATTGATCTCCCTTATTATTTTGCCCTGTTGAAAGGAGGAGAGCTGCGGATGTCTGATGAGACCATCATCCGTTTCGAACAGGTGACGAAGCGGTATGATAATGATCCTCCGGTACTCAAGGCGGTCAGCTTTGAAATCAAGAGAGGCCGCTTCTATACGCTGCTTGGGCCGTCGGGCTGCGGCAAGACGACGATTCTGCGCCTGATTGCAGGCTTTATGGAGCCGTCGGAAGGAAACATTTATTTTAACGGAAAAGTGATCAACCGGGTGCCTGCCGAGAAGCGTCAGGTCAACACCGTATTTCAGGACTATGCGCTGTTTCCCCATTTGAATGTATTCGAGAATGTAGCATTCGGGCTGCGCATCAAGAAGCTGAAGAAGGCTGAAATTGTTAAAAAGGTGACCGATGCGCTGCGCTTTGTCAACCTTGCCGGTTACGAAACGCGTGAAATTACCGAAATGTCCGGAGGTCAGCGGCAGCGGGTTGCCATTGCGCGCGCCATTGTGAATGAGCCGGAAATTATTTTGCTGGACGAGCCGCTGTCCGCACTCGATCTGAAGCTGCGAACAGAGATGCAGTACGAGCTGCGGGAGCTGCAGCGCCGCCTTGGCATTACGTTTATCTTTGTCACGCATGACCAAGAGGAAGCGCTGGCGATGTCTGATGAGATTTTCGTGCTTGATCAAGGGATCATCCAGCAGAGCGGGACGCCGACAGATATTTATGATGAACCGATTAACCGCTTTGTCGCTGATTTCATCGGGGAATCAAATATCGTTCCCGGCCGGATGCTGCGCGACTATCTGGTTGAATTTGCAGGCAAGCCGTTTGAGTGTGTGGACAAGGGGCTGCGCCCGGACGAGGCGGTCGAGATCGTCATTCGTCCGGAGGATTTGGAGATGGTTGCTCCTGATCAGGGCAAGTTGCAAATTACAGTTGATTCCCAACTGTTCCGCGGCGTTCATTATGAGATCATTGGCTCTGATGACGCAGGCAACAGATGGCTTGTCCACTCTACGAAGAAGACAGCGGTAGGCTCGAAGACCGGGCTGGATTTTGATCCGGAGGCCATTCATGTTATGCGGTTTGGCGAATCCGAGGAGGAGTTCGACAGACGGCTGGAGGGCTATAGTGAAGCGGGAGCGGTACAGGCATGACCAGCAGAGCGCGTAATTTGTATCTGGTCCCTTATCTGCTCTGGATCGGGCTGTTCGTCATCGCTCCGATTGCGCTCATCGTGTACTATTCGCTGTTCGATGTGGAGGGACAGTTTACGCTGTCCAATTACGTAAAATTTTTTACGCCCGTTTATTTGAAAATGACACTCAGCTCGTTCTGGTACGCGTTCCTGATTACGTTCTGGTCCCTGCTGATTGCATATCCAACGGCATATTTGATTACGAAGACGAAGCATAAGCAGCTTTGGCTGCTGCTGATTATTTTGCCAAGCTGGATTAATCTGCTGCTCAAGGCTTATGCGTTTATCGGCTTGTTCGGAACGTACGGCTTTGCTAACGGGTTCCTGGAGCTAATCGGCATCGGGACGAAGCAAATCCTGTTTACGGATTTCAGCTTTATCTTCGTATCGGTATATATCTTTATTCCGTTTATGGTGCTGCCGATCTTCAACGCTTTGGAGGAACTGTCACCCTCGCTTATTTACGCGTCCCGTGATCTGGGGGCATCAGCATGGACAACGTTCCGCCGTGTTGTATTCCCGCTTACACTGGGCGGTGTGAAGGCTGGCTGCCAGGTCGTATTTATCCCGGCGCTCTCGCTGTTTATGATTACACGCCTTATTGCAGGGAACCGGGTCATTACGCTCGGCACAGCTATTGAGCAGCATTTCCTCGTGACGCAGGACTGGGGCATGGGGGCTACCATTGCGGTATTCCTCGTACTGATGATGGCGCTGATTATGATTGTGACCGGCGGGCGCAAGGCAAGGGGGACAAAATGAGACGGGGCATCAAATGGTCAAACCTGTATCTGGCAGCTGTGTTTCTTATTTTGTACGCGCCGATCTTCTATCTGATGTTCTATTCCTTCAACAGCGGCGGATCCATGAGGGAATTCGAGAGCTTCACACTGGAATGGTACGGCGAGGTGTTCTCCGACACCCGGCTGCTCATTATTGTACTGAACACATTGGTTATCGCACTGTTGTCGTCGCTGATTTCCACCATTCTGGGTGTCATCGGCGCATTGGCGATCAGGCAGGTCAGACGGCTGCGTTCCAAGCATACGCTGCTGTCCCTTAACAATGTGCTTATCGTCAGCCCGGACGTCATTATCGGGGCATCCTTCCTGATTTTGTTTACGATGATAGGCTTGCAGCTCGGATTCAGCTCGGTGCTGATCTCGCATATTGCATTTAGTGTTCCGATTGTGGTGCTTATGGTGTTGCCCAAGCTGGAGGAAATGAGTCCGACACTCATTGACGCGGCTCGTGATCTGGGCGCAAGCCGCTGGGAAGTTCTGACGAAGGTGACGCTGCCCTTTATCAAGCCGGGCATCTTTGCGGGTTTCTTTATGGCGTTAACCTATTCATTGGATGACTTTGCAGTTACCTTCTTTGTGACAGGCAACGGCTTCTCCACGCTGTCGGTAGAGATTTATTCCAGAGCGCGCCATGGTGTGTCGCTGTCCATCAATGCGTTGTCGACGCTGCTGTTCCTGTTCACTGCGCTGCTTGTTGTCGGCTACTATTTCATTCACCGGAGAACGAACGGCAAGCCTGCGAATGCGGAGGTGGGACCATGAAGCAGCTCGTACGCATGACGGCGGCTGTCATCATAATTACCGCTGCGCTGCTGTATTTGACCAACTGGCTCAATACATCGCAGGGTTTCCGGGGGAAAGACACGCTGACGATCTACAACTGGGGGGACTATATCGATCCCGAATTGCTCGCGCGCTTTGAGAAGGAGACCGGCATCAAGGTCATCTACCAGACCTTTGACTCCAACGAAGCGATGATGACAAAGATTGCCCAAGGCGGCACTTCCTATGACGTCAGTATTCCTTCGGAGTACGCGATCAGCAAAATGAAGCAGGAAGGACTGCTTTTGCCGATTGACCATTCCAAAATTCCGAACCTGAAGTATGTGGACAAGCGGTTCATGGATCTATCCTTTGACCACGACAACCAATACTCCATCCCGTATTTCTGGGGGACGGTCGGAATTGTATACAACCCGGAGATGCTCGGCGGCCGTGAGATTCACAAATGGTCAGATCTGTGGGACGAGAGCCTGCGCAACCAGATTCTGCTCGTAGACGGGGCGCGTGAGGTCATCGGCATGAGCCTGAACGCTCTGGGCTACTCGCTGAATGATACGGATGAAGGTCATTTACAGGAGGCGCTGCGCAGGTTGAATCTGCTCACGCCGAATGTCAAAGCGATCGTTGGAGACGAGATCAAGATGCTGCTGGCCGGAGAAGAAGCGGCAATCGGTGTCGTATGGTCTGGTGACGCATCGGAAATAATGAGCGAGAATGAGAAGCTGGATTATGTGGTGCCGAAGGAAGGGACGAATCTGTGGTTCGACAACATGGTGATCCCGAAATCAGCGACCAATATCGAAGGTGCCCATAAGTTTATCAACTTCATGCTGGACCCGGAGGTCAACGCCCAGAATACCGAATATGTCGGCTATTCGACGCCAAATGCGAAGGCATTGGAACTGCTGCCGGAAGACATTTCAGGCGATGAGCGGTTCTATCCGGACCCGGAGATGACGTCCAAGCTTGAAGTCTATGAAAATCTAGGGCCACGGATGCTGTCTCATTATAATGAGCTGTTCCTGGAGTTCAAGATGCATCGAAAATAAGCTCAAATAAAAATGGCTCCATCCGTTTATCCGTTACAAAAGGATAAGGGATGGAGTCTTTTTTTATATCATGAAAGCAAATGTTTGACGGCAAATTTCATGGCTTTTTGCCGCTGGGCATCCTCCACATGATGGCCGGTGAACGGATAGATCTCCAGCTGCTTTATGGCCGATGCTGCTGCATGATAGGCCGGAAAAATCTGTTCCGGCATGCATACGGTATCCTTGAGACCGACTGACATCAGCAGCGGTGCATGAAGGCGGTGGGCCAAATGTATCATGTCAAAATAATTCAGATGGTTAAGCACCGTATCCAAATGCTGCGGGTAGAACCTGACAAACTGTTGAAGCTCGGTCAGCGAACTGGTGGAATGGAACAGTCCATAATCGAGATGGCACAGGTTCGGAATATCGGCAATTGTCAGGCTGATTCTAGGTTCAAGTGCAGAGACAATCAGCGCCATCCCGCCGCCCTGGCTTGCACCGGTAATGCCTACCTTGTCGGAATCTATCTCCGGCTGGAGGAACAGCCAGTCTGCCGCACGCAAGGCATCGAAGACAATCGCCTTGTAATACATATGCTCCAGATCAAGAATTCCCTCCGTGATCCAGCCTTTGGTCATGCCGAAGCTGCTTCCGAGCGTATTGCCGCTCTCGCCGCCTTGTCCACGGACATCCAGGGCAAATACGCCAATGCCCAGACTGACCCAATAGGCGGAATGATCCGGCGAGATCGGCCCGCCGTTGTAGCCGGGGAAGGTGAGCAGGCAAGGACAAGGTGAGCTTGATGAAGCCTGTTCAGGCAGCATTAATCGTCCATGAATCGTTGTTCCGGCGAAGCCCTCGTAAGTGACATGATCGACCCTCATCTTCATTGAGGTCGTTTCCGGGGTCCTGTCAGCCGTATAGGGCTCGCTTGTCGCCTCTGCTATATTGCGTCTCCAATATTGCTCCAGATCTTGTGGCGGGCTTGTAACGCTTCTAATCTGATGAAGCTCCTGAACTCGTTTCTCGATGGCATTCACCCTGGGATTACCTCCTCATGGCGGCGAAAGCTTTGGCAGCAGCGGAAATCGTATATTCAATATCTTCATCCGTATGGGCTGTCGTCAGGAACCAGGCCTCATATTTGGATGGTGCCAGACATACGCCCTGATCCAGCATCAGACGGAAAAACTTGGCGAACTGCTCGCTGTCTGTATCCTGCGCTTCATCGTAGTTGGTTATCGGATGATTGCAGAAATGGGTAGAGAATGCGCCGCGAATGCGATTGATGGTCAGCGCAACTCCATTTTCATCAGCTGCTCCCTGAATGCCTTGAGCCAGACGTACAGCCTGTCTCTCCATCTGCTCATATACACCAGGAGCCTTTAGTACCTCTAGGCAAGCAATGCCTGCCGAGATGGAAGCCGGATTGCCTGCCATCGTTCCTGCCTGATAGGCGGGACCGAGTGGGGCAACCTGCTCCATTATATTTTTTCGGCCGCCGTAAGCCCCGATTGGCAGCCCGCCGCCAATAATTTTGCCAAGCGCTGTCAGGTCAGGCTCGATTGCCGCATGGTCAGAGAAGGCAGCATAGGTTTGGGAGCTTCCGTAGTGGAAACGGAAGGCGCTAATGACTTCATCATAGATGACGAGCGCTCCCGCAGCCCGCGTCAGCTTGCACAGTTCTTCCAGAAATCCGGGCTTGGGCATCACCATGCCGAAATTGCCGACAATCGGCTCAACCATAACCGCAGCGACCTCATCGCCCCAACGCTCCAGCGCAGTCCGCAGACTGTCCGGATCATTGAATGGAACGGTGATGACCTCATTGGCGATGCTGACCGGCACGCCGGCGCTATCTGGAATGCCAAGTGTGGAAGGACCCGATCCTGCCGCAACCAGCACGAGATCGGAGTGGCCGTGGTAACAGCCGGCGAACTTGATAATCTTGCTGCGTCCCGTGTACGCACGAGCGACGCGGATGGTGGTCATAACAGCCTCTGTGCCGGAATTGACGAAGCGTACCTTATCCATGGACGGGATCGCTTCTTTCAGCATTCGGGCCAGCTTGATCTCCAGCTCTGTCGGCGTGCCGTATAGGGTGCCGTTCTGTGCTGCGCGAATAATGGCTTCCGTAACATGGGGATGGGCATGTCCGGTAATGATAGGGCCGTAGGCAGCCAGATAATCAATATACTGGTTGTCGTCAACATCCCAGAAGCGGGCGCCGCTTGCACGTTTCATAAAGACAGGGGCACCGCCGCCTACAGCCTTGAAGGAGCGGGACGGACTATTCACCCCGCCGACAATATGTTCGAGCGCCTCTTCATACAGGCGTGAAGAATTTGGACGTTGCTCAGTTGACATCGTAATAGGGCCTCCTTGCGTTGATGGATGTTGGAATACATCCGAATAAAATGGAAAAGACAGGCTGCCGTCAAAATCAGACGGCTCGCCTGCCTTAATTATAACTCATAATCGAAATGCAGAAGTCCATAATAAAAGGAATCAGGAACGATTTTTCTTATCGCCCGGCTTGCTGCCATTAACTTCACTTGCTGTGTCCTTGTTATCGGCAGTACCACCGTCTTTGGTGGGTTCTTCCGGATTGGCCAGCGATTCATCCTGCTGCAGAAGCTCCTGGACGTATTCATGCACCTTGGCTTCATTGCGGACGCCAAGCACAGACGCGCCTCCAACTTTCAAATCATACAGCTGATCCATTGCAGGCACCTGTGCGGAGCCGGCCATATGAATGCCAAGTCCAAGCTGTCCAAGCTTGAGCATATCCTGTACGTCCAGATTTGTTTCAATATAATCCTGGACGCTCTCCAATATTTCTTTCATCCGCAGCAAATTCCATGAGGATTGCAGCTCTGTCGCTACTGCCTGCATGAAATTGCGCTGACGTTCGGTGCGCGTGAAATCGGACAACGCATCATGGCGGAAGCGTACATATTGGAGTGCTTTGTCTCCGTCGAGATGCTGCAGGCCCTTTTTTAGATGGATATCATACTTGTGTCCGTCTGCTTTATCAACATAGTTCATATCTTTCTCGACTTCAAAATCAATGCCGCCCATGGCGTCAATCAAGGACTTGAAACCTTCGAATTCGGCATAGACGTAATATTGAATTTTTAGGCCAAGTAGATTGCCGACTGCTTCCATTGCCAGGTTTGGTCCCCCAAACGTAATGGCAGTGTTGATTCGCTGCTTGCCGTATCCCGGAATATCAACATAGGTATCCCTCAATACGGAGAACAGATGAGCCTTCTTCGAGACGGGATCAATGGATGCGATAAGGATGGAATCGGAACGGGCAATGCCGTTGCTGTTCTCCTCACGACCGTCACCGCCAAGAAGCGCAATATTCACACGTTCAGTGCCTTCCCATTTCGGAGGCTCTGTGTAACTGGTTTGGGTAAACTGGTCAAATCTCGACTCGCCATCAGGCTTTTGGAAGTTATCCAGCGCATTATAAATGCCAACTCCCTGATAAGCTGCATATCCCGCAATAAGCACAACTACAATAAGCACGCCATAAAGAGTCATTTTCCATGATTTTTTCCATGGTTTTCTCTTTTTCTTGTCGTCTTTAGCAGACATTTGGTTTCATCACCCATTCGTATATTCTTTTATGAATAAATTTTGTGTAAAACAAAGTGACCTCTGTGATGCAGGTGCTGCAGCTTTAGCTTTTGTCCCGGCTTAATCTCAGCATATGAACAAGAGTTGCCGCCAAGCAGCATAGTGACTACCTTTTTACATAAACAAAGATGACACATGTTGACACTTGAATTTCATTCCATCCGGAATTAAGCTTATACATGTCGCAAAAGCACCTGGGATGGAGAGAATACGAAGTGATGTACTGCCAATTATGATGCTTGTGATAGAAAGCATATCATCATAAAATTATAAATTGCGGAGGTTGTCTAAGCAAGTCATTTTCTTTTATTCAGAACTATAACACAATTTCCCGGGAAATGTCGAAGGGAAGGAAGCAGGAGACTTTCATGTTAGCGATTGATGTAGAGAAGCTGCAAAAAAGCTTCAGAGTGCAGAAAAACCGCGAAGGCTTGGGTGGGGCACTAAAAGACCTTTTGCGAAGAGAATATACGGAAGTAGAGGCCGTCAAGCAGATTAGTTTCCAGATTCCGCAAGGCGAGATTTGCGGCTATATCGGAGAGAACGGGGCCGGGAAGTCGACCACAATCAAGATGCTCACAGGGATTCTGGTGCCAACATCAGGCAAGGTAGAGGTAGGCGGCTATGTTCCTTTTAAAGAAAGGGAAAAGTTTGTAAAAAATATTGGCGTCGTATTCGGACAGCGCAGTCAGCTCTGGTGGGATATCGGTGTAATCGAATCTTTTCATCTGCTGCGCAAGGTATACCGGGTTCCGGAGAATGATTTCCGCAAGCGGCTGGATGAGCTGGTAGAGCGGCTGCAACTGGGCGAGCTTCTGAACCGTCCGGTACGCAAGTTAAGCCTTGGCCAGCGCATGCGCTGTGAACTTGTTGCTTCATTGCTGCATAACCCGGCCATTCTTTTCCTGGACGAACCGACGATCGGCCTGGATATTCTGGTAAAGACAGAAATTCGGGATTTCCTCATGGGACTGAACAAGGAGTATGGCACGACCATTCTGCTTACAACACATGACCTTCAGGATATCGAGGCACTCTGCTCGCGGGTCATTATGCTGGATGACGGCTCGATTATCTATGACGGCAGTCTGGAGAAGCTGAAATCCAACTGGAGCAAAGGAAGGGAAATCCAGTTCCAATTCGCGCATCCGGTGAAGAAGGAGCAGATGGACAGCTGGACTGAGGGGCTGAATGTACAGTGGAGGCCGGAGAATGATCTGACAGCCAAGATGTGGCTGCCTCATTCGGTAAATGTATCTGAGGCTCTGTCGCGTGTCGTAGGAGCAGCTGAAATTCGCGACATTAAAATCTTTGAGACCAACACGGACGAGATCGTCAGAGAGATTTACCAATCGGAGAAGGTGTCTTCATGAATAATGCGTATTTGGATATTATCCGTATCCGGTTTTTAACGATGCTTGCTTACCGTGTTAATTATTATAGCGGTATTGTCATTTATGCCATTAACATTGGCGCTTATTATTTCTTGTGGCAGGCGATCTACGGGGATCAGCCGACACTTGGCGGATTTACGGTCGCACAGATGACAACCTATGTGGCCGTATCCTGGATGTCACGGGCATTTTACTTCAATAACCTGGACCGCGAGATTGCCAATGAAATCCGGGACGGCAGCGTAGCGATCCAGTTTATCAGACCTTATTCCTATCTGCTGGTCAAAATGATGCAGGGGCTTGGAGAAGGCTTGTTCCGCCTGCTGCTCTTTATGGTGCCCGGAATGGTGGTTGTATGTCTTATTTTCCCGGTTACACTGCCTACAAGCCCTCAGACATGGCTGATTTATTTCGTGATGCTCGTCTTCAGCTTCCTGATTAATACCCAGATCAACATGCTGACCGGGCTGTTCGCTTTTTACGTGGAAAATAACGAGGGCATGATGCGCATGAAGCGGGTCATGGTTGACTTGTTCTCAGGCGTTATTATTCCGGTCAGCTTCTTCCCCGGATGGCTGGAGGCGATTATGAAGTGGCTGCCGTTCCAGGCGATCACGTATTTGCCAAGTTCAGTCTTCACAGGACGGACGGAGGGCGGCATGGCCTTACAGGTGCTCGGGCTTCAGGTGCTCTGGTTTGCTGTTCTGCTGCTGCCGATCCTGTGGATTTGGAGAAAGGCGCGGCACCGGCTGTTCGTGCAGGGAGGATAAGAACATGATCTATTTGCAGTTATTTTGGGAATATTTTAAAAACTACGCCAAGACCCGTCTGACCTACCGTGCCGATTTCTGGATCGAAGTGTTGTCAGACTTGCTGTTCCAGGGTATGAATCTGATCTTTATTCTCGTTGTCTTCCAGCATACACAATCGCTTGGGGGCTGGTCACAGGCCGAAGTCGTATTCGTATACGGTTATTTTATGATCCCTTACGGCATTTTCACCACCTTCTTCAATCTGTGGAATTTCAGTGAGCGGTATATTGTCAAAGGGGAAATGGACCGGGTGCTCACCCGTCCGGCACATAATCTGGCTCAAATCGTGCTGGAGAATATGGACCCGCCGTCTTTGATCGGATCGCTGGTCGGTGCAGTCATTATGGCTATTTCCGGGGCACAGCTCGGGCTGTCCTTTGACTTTACTGATTTTCTGATGATGATTTTGCTGGTTCTCGGTTCAGTACTCGTCTATGCGGGTATTTATATTGCGATAACGGCGATCGGATTTTATTCCGATTCCCCGACAGGAATTGCGCCGCTGATGTATAATATTCAGAATTATGGCCGCTATCCGGTCGGTATTTATAACAAGGTTATCCGTTTTGTGCTGACGTGGATTATTCCATTTGCTTTTGTGGGCGTATACCCGGCCTCGTTTTTCCTGAACATGGACAGCGGGCATAATAGCCCGCTTGCGCTGCTGACGCCTGTTGTCGGGCTGGTGTTTGTTACCGCAGCGCTGCTGTTCTGGAATCATGGCGTCAAACGGTACAGAGGCGCAGGCTCCTAGAATGGAGTTGTAGCAGGGGACAAGGCGGGCATGTGATTTGAGCAATAGCAGCAGTTTCGTTCATGCGGAACCCAAGTGTGATGTCTTGGACAGCAAGGTGCAGGACTTGGCACATGTGTCACTAGCGGTCTGTAATGCCTTGGACGGAACTGCTGTTGTTCTTAGTAAGCAAGAAAGGAGA
Organism: Paenibacillus pinihumi DSM 23905 = JCM 16419; assembly: GCF_000422505.1. GTDB lineage: Bacteria > Bacillota > Bacilli > Paenibacillales > Paenibacillaceae > Paenibacillus_D > Paenibacillus_D pinihumi. The sequence goes on from NZ_AULX01000027.1 coordinate 73,408, forward strand.
AACAAAATATGGAGCACGTATTGAAAATTGGTGAGCCTGTACCGGAGATTACGCTGCCGGCTGCGAATGGGGAGCAGGTGTCGCTGAGCAATTTTCGCGGCAAAAAAGTAATCCTGTACTTTTATCCGAAGGACAACACGCCAACCTGTACCCAGCAGTCTTGCGGTTTTCGTGATGCATATGGGGATATTGAGGACAGCGGTGCCGTCGTGGTCGGGATCAGTACAGATGATGTCAAATCCCATAAGAAATTTATTGAGAAGTATGAGCTGCCGTTCGTGCTGCTGGCGGATACAGAGCATGAGGCATGTGATGCCTATGGAGTGTGGCAATTGAAGAAGATGTACGGCAAGGAGTACATGGGAATTGTACGATCAACGTTCCTGATCGATGAGGAAGGACGGCTGCTGCGTGAATGGCGCAAGGTGAAGCTGAAAGGTCATATTGAGCAGGTGCTGGAGTCTTTGAAAAGCTAGAATAGCATACATAGTAAAAAGCAGCCGCGGGGCTGCTTTTTTGTATGATCAGGTTAGCCGGAATGTTCTGGCTGGCTTTTGAGTCTGTTTTTCCTTGTGCAATTCATTAAGACTTTATAGGTTCAAAAATGGCAAACTGCCGTTTTCCTGCTTTGGAGAGATCGATTCTTTTGAACTTCTCGTGCTGCAGCTTTTGCTTTTTATCAGCGATGACGGCAAGGACGGATTGTGCAGCAGCCAGATGCTCATATACATGCTCGAAAAATTCTGTTAACGGGTTTTCGCTTTCACTTTTCCAGGTGACAATGTCCCCGTAAGGCAGGTCGGTGATTACGATATTGACCGCGTGCGGAAGTTCGCTGCCGGGGCTTGCGTTTGTAATATCATGAGGGAATACCGAGACTTTTCCTATGGAGGTAAGGCTCAGATTGCCGCTTAGTTTATCTGCACTTATTAATGCTTCCTTATGGGAGGCTTTGTCATAAAGCCGGATATATTCTTTAATTTGTTCCTTGCGTTGATGAAGTCCTCCGGCAGACAGCAGGGACAGGTTTTGCTCCGCTATCTGGAGCACATCGGAATTAATGTCGGATGCATAGACAGATGAGAGTTTATCACCGTGAAGCAACCCGGCTGTTGTCAGCAAATATGCGCCTCCGCAGCATGGATCATAGATGGAGTAAGGGGCTTTCACGCCTTTACTTTCAAGGATGCCAAAGCACCGTTGCAAGATTTCACTTGCAAGCCTGACGGGAAAGGATGTTGTACCGTGTGCATTGTACAGCACTCTTCCGCTTGCCAGATCCTCATAGTTTTTTTGAACCGTTTCATAACGATAGATCATACAGGTTACCTTCCGTTTGCTCTCAATTTGTATGACTCTATCCTATCCCATGTGCCGGGTGAAATAAAGGGCATGATTTATGTACTTCGGTTTTCAGCCTTCAACCATCCCCAAATAACGCTTTTCCACGCCATTCAGTTCAACAATCAACACGAGTCCGGACTTTGGGGCCGGCTGGTAAATCGTTGTTCCTTCCGGCAGGCGGGAGGACATGCCGTTCACCCATGTGGATGACGGATCGCCCGTGGCGGTAATCTCCCCGACTTTTTCTTTGCCGGCAAACTTCAGCTGTTGTACCCATTCCAGAGTATCCGCAGGTACATAGACGATATCTCCCCACATGAACAAATCTGCCTGCTCATTCTCCTTGAAGAAATCTGCAGGGACAGGATTGACGGTTGTACTTTGCATGATGCCGCCAGAGCTGCTCCATCCTGAATCCGAGCAGCCGCCTATCAAAAGGGCTGCGATTATCATTCCGCTCCATAACAGTCTCATGTACTCATCCCCCTTGTTTTCCAAACGTAAATTTCTGGAAGAATGTTGCGGTGGGAGGGAGTTTTATCAGGGCAGCAGTCCTTAATGTTTCCCTATCATTGGATTAAAAGAAGAGTGAAATGGAGAGAATGGTTGCTAGAGGTAGAGTGCAGGGAGGGAATGTCACATGAATGTGCGCAGTTGGAGCAGCCTGTTTCAATCAGGGGCGGGAAGTATGGCAGCAAATGAGGATGAACAAGCCGTGCAGGATCAAGAGGGGTATCAATTGCTGTGGCGTATGCGAGGCGGTCTGGAGGACGTGCTGCTTGGAAAGCCGGATACGGTCCGTCTGGCGATGACAGCACTGCTGGCAGGCGGACACCTGCTGCTGGAGGATGTGCCGGGAGTGGGGAAAACCGTATTGGCGCGTGCTTTCGCCAAGGCGGTAGGGGGGCAGTTCGGACGAATCCAGTTCACCTCGGATTTACAGCCCGCCGACGTGACCGGCGGCTCTGTATGGGACGGCATGCAGCGGGATTTTGTATACCGTCCGGGGCCGGTGATGAATCATGTTGTGCTCGCAGACGAGCTGAACCGGACCACACCCCGCACACAGTCGGCACTGCTGGAGGCAATGGAGGAGCGAAGCGTCACTGTAGACGGCACGACAAGACTGCTGCCGGAGCCGTTCATGCTGATTGCGACCCAAAATCCGCTGCGTGATGAAGGAACCTTCCCGCTCCCGGAGGCACAGCTTGACCGCTTTATGATGCGTCTGTCTATCGGCTATCCCGCGCCAGCGGATGAGATCCGGATGCTGGAGCATAACGGAAGCACAGGAGCGCTGGGGAAAATGAAAGGCTTGATGAGCCCGGAGCAATGGCTGCTGCTGCAGCGCCAGACTCAGCTGGTTCATGTGCATCATGCATTGCTGGCCTATGTGGTGGACATTGCAGCAGCAACGCGAATTGCGCCGCAGCTTGCTCTTGGAGCAAGTCCCCGGGCTTCACGCGACTGGGTAAGGGCGGCGCAGGCATCGGCCTGTATGGATGGCCGCGGGTATGCCATACCGGATGATTTTAAGGGGACGGCTGTTCCGGTGTTGGCGCACAGGCTTGTTCTGAATCCGCAGCATGAAGCGGACGGCTGGAAGCAAGCGTCGATCCTGGAACGGATTATTCAGGAGCGTCCGCTTCCCAAGCAGCCTGCAGCCGGCAGCCGGAGGGTGCAATGAGAGTCCGGAAATGGGTGAGCTGGCCTGTCCTGCTGGGCTTGTGGGCTTTTCTGATAGCAGGCATTCGAATGCGGGGCGGCTGGTCTGAATGGTTCGTGCTGACGGTGTTGACAGGTGTCATGCTGTTTGCCGTGCTGGCGCCGCAGCTGTCGCTGCGCAGGGTGGAGGCCAGCCGCAGGCTGTCGGATGAGGTATTGCAGACAGGAGAGACATTGAGGATAGAGCTCAACTTGCGCATGGACGGCATTTTGCCCGTTGTCTGGGTTGCAGTCAGGGAAGAGATGGCCAGTCTGACGGACAGTGCCGCAGAGCCTGTCATCTACCGTAGAGTGCTGCTTCCATGGATGAAGCGGGAATTTGCTGTGCATTACCAGATTTCGCCTGTCCGCAGAGGGGAATGGGTTTTCCGTCATGTGGTACTGGAAGCTGGAGATTTGTTCGGTCTTGTAACAAAGAAGATAAAGGTATCCTGTGAGGCCAAGGTGCTGGTGCTTCCGCGCCCGTCTGCAGACAACAGCGGCATACGGCTGTGGAACTGGGGGAGCGGCGGAGCGCCGGGAAGTTTCCGCAGCGCGCAGGGCATTGCCCGGGCCGGGATATCGCCGCGCACTGGAATACAGTCGGGGACAGGTGAAGAGCGCAGGCCCTATGTCTATGGAGATTCATTGCGCCATCTGGACTGGCGCTCAGTCGCCAAGGGACGCAGCTGGCAGGTGCGCAGGCAGGAGCGGGAGGCAGCAAGCCACTGTCAGATCGTCCTGGACGGTTCAACGGAAGCTTATGGCGGTAATGGCGTGCTGTTTGATGCTTGCATCATCAGAGCGTTGCAAGTTTATGAGGAGCTGCTGCGTCACGGCGCCGACACAAGGCTGTATTGCAGCAGTACGAACCCTGTAGAGCTTAATGGGCGGGGTGGCAAGCGCAATCTGGCCGCAGCGGCAGTGAAACTGGCCCGGGCCCGTTCAGATGGCGGTCAAAGTGTGGCAGCGCTTATTGCAGGCTCGGTACTCAAGCTCCCGCGGGGTGGCTCGTTGATTTGGATCACCGGCGGGCTGGATCATTGGGAGGATGTACAGCAGCTTGCGGCAGTCCGGCAATGCAGGGCAGAGGTATGGCTGGTGACCGATCGCAAAGCACCGTCCCATGCTCTGCGGGAACGAATCAGATCCTATGAGCAGCATGGCGGTGTTCTCCGGCTATGGACGCTGGATATGCTGACAGAACAGCGAATGCTGGCTTGGGATGAGGAGGAGCGGCATGAGGACGGAAATGTTTCCTGATCCGGGGAAAGGCGTACCGGGGAATAGCGGGCAGCAGCAGGGACAGCCAAGGCAAAGCAGATCGGGAAAGCCGGGAAGGGCTTCGGAAAAAAAAGGCCAGGCAAGCAGAATTGCAAGTTCTGCTGATCCGGCAAGCTCCGCAAATCCCGGTGTACAAGGCATTCCGAAAAAGGAGCCTGCACTGCCTGCTGCGTTTTATAGACCGGACGGCATACCGTTATATTGGTCGTTCAGGCTGCGTCTGATTACGTCAGTGCTGCTGCTGGTCCTGCTGTTCCAGTGGCTGCTGCCGCTGGAGAGCCTAAAGCATATCATTGGCTTGTATCATATTAAGCCGCTTTTCCCGCTAATCGGGATTGCGCTTGCAACCGGCGCTGTACTGCTGCCCATGTGGGCGGTACTGGTCATAAATGGTGTCAGCTGCCTGTACGCCGTGATGAATTTATATTACGGCCTGTACGACAAAAGTGAATGGCTGCCGCGGCTGTTTCAAAGCTTAATGTCGGATGGCAATCATCTGATGAGCGGGAGGCTTGATCTGTCAGGGGAACTGCGGACGCTGCTGCTGTACAGCGGGGTAGTGCTGCTTGCCTGCACGATCCAGACTTTGGTATGGGCCAGGCTGTGGGGACCCGGTCTTGCTCTGGGAACGGGTGTGTACTTGCTTCATATGCATTGGGTAGGCGGTGTGGCGGTTGAAGCATCACTGTTATGCACCGCGGGGGCAGGCTTGCTCATGGCGAGCCTGATGACATATATCCGGGCAGTGCGGTATAGCGGAAGCGGCATGAGACGGCCGGTCCCGCTGGAGTTGAGGCGTTCATGGCCGGTACGCTGGTGGGCATCGGGAATGATCAGCGTGCTTGTACTGATTGCCATCGGATGGGGAGCTGCCGTGGATAAGCCAAGACTCATGAACCCGGTCAGTTGGCCGTCTGACTGGTCATTGAACCGGCTGCTGAAGTGGCATGGTGAGCCAGATTCATCTGCACTGGGGATGCAGGAGGCAAGGCTGCAAGGGATGGCACAGGACCATTTGGCCGGGCAGGCGGGAATGACGGGCTACAGTGCGTATAACGGGAGGATGGGATCCCCGCTTGTGGCAAATGACCGTCCGGTATTTATCGGGATTTCTCCGCTTCCGCTCTATTGGCGGGGGGACAGCCTGGATTATTACGACGGCGGCAAGTGGTCGCAAAGCCTGAAAAGTGAAAAATTGACTGCTGTTGGCGCGGCAAATAGCTTGGACCAGGAGTGGGAAGCGTCAGGCAGCGGCAATGCCATTGTCCAGACGGTTGTATTGGAGAAGCCGGACAGAGAATGGCCGCTTTTTCATTCCGGAAGCCGCGGGATGGTTCTGGAGATGAAAGCAGGAGAAACACCTGCTTCGGCATATCTGTCGGACGTGCAGGCGGATACGCTTCGTCCCTATACACCGCAGCCGATTGGAGTATATACCGTGCGCTCCGTACTGCCTGATTCTGCTCTCTTATCCGAGACAGATCCGGGAGCTTCAGATTCAGTGATTCCATCTGATATCGCCGAGAGATACTTGCAGCTGCCGGATGCTCTCCCGCAGCGGATCACGGGGCTTGCTGCTGAGATCACAGAAGGTGTGCAGGGGCGTTATGCGAAGGCAAAGGCGCTGGAGAGCTATCTCAAAACGGCTTACAGCTACACGCTGTCCGACACGGAAATGCCTAAGCATGACCAGGATTTCGTTGACCATTTTTTGTTTGAGCAAAAGCAGGGCTATTGTGTCCATTTTTCTACAGCAATGGTGGTCATGCTTCGGACTCAAGGGATTCCTGCCCGATGGGTGAAGGGATTCGCAACCGGGGAACCGATAGGTGAACAGGCTGTAGAGTCCGGGATGAGACCGATGGAATATCAGGTTAGAAGCAGTGACGCCCATGCCTGGGTGGAAGTATATTTTCCTGAAGCGGGCTGGGTCTCTTTCGACCCGACCCCGGGCTATGACGGGCCGCTTGCCGGGCTTGCAGCAGTAGGCGGGCAGAGTGATTCCGGCAGCTTGCCTGCAGATGGCAGCAGCAATGTATGGAATGTGCTGCAACTCGCAAGTGCAGCGCAGTTTGCAAAGGCCCTGTTTGCCAATTGGGTGGCTATCACAGCGCTGTTCCTGATCGTGTGTGCAATAACTGTCTGGCTGTGGAGCAGGCGGCATAGGACAGCACTGAACGCTGCGCTGCGCCTATATAACCGTGCATACGTCAGCAGACGCGGGGAACGACGATATTTTCTGCTGTTAACCGAAGTGTATTGGAATCTGCTGTATGGACGGTTCAAAAGGAATCCGTTACCTGCCATGACAGCGCGCGAGTATGCTGCCAGCTTGCAGCTGCCAGTGCCGGAAATGGAGCGTCTAGAGCAATTTATCCGCTGGGAGGAGCAGGCGCGCTATGGCGGAACGCAATTTACTGCACCAGCTCCGGACAGATTATTTTCTGTTCTGTTTCCTTTGCCCGAAACATGGAGAGGGAACCGTTATGATTACCTGCCCGGCAAGGACACATATATAATGGAAAAAAATCCGTCCGCGATTAAAAAATAGGAGAAGTGCGGCGAATTACGAAGATCGCCATAAATGTGCTGCCGGTGCGAACAGAGCCGTCCGTGCATGCTTGCACAGTCCAATAAGGGCAAGCTGCCCCAATAGCCTGTCTGATTGTACTTGACTCGTGCAAATCCCGTTATATATAATATTTTCTATGAATTGAGGGAGGCACGGAAATGACTACTGCTAATGAAATCATCGTTGTCCTTGACTTTGGAGGACAATATAACCAACTTATCGCCAGACGGATTCGGGATTTGGGCGTGTACAGCGAGCTGTTGCCTTTTAACACTCCTGTAGAGAAAATTCGTGAGCTGAACCCTAAGGGAATCGTATTCTCCGGCGGTCCGGCAAGCGTGTATGAAGAAAAATCGCCACTCGTTGATCCGGCGATCTATGACCTGGGTATTCCAATTTTCGGTATTTGCTACGGAATGCAACTGATCGCGCATCAATTGCAGGGCAAAGTGGAACGGGCAGGCAAACGGGAATATGGTAAGGCAGAGGTTGATTTCCTTGAAGGAAGCCACCTGATTACAGGACTCGACAAAACGCAAACGGTATGGATGAGCCACGGCGACCACGTTGTTGAGTTGCCACACGGTTTTAAGGTGGATGCTGGAACTGAGCATGCTCCGATTGCGGCAATGAGTCATGCGGACAAAAAGATTTTTGCGGTACAATTCCATCCGGAGGTTCGCCACTCTGTATACGGAAATGAAATGATCCGCAACTTCCTGTACGAAATTTGCGGCTGCGAAGGCAGCTGGAGCATGGAGACCTTCATCGAGGATACCATTCGTGAAATTCGCGAGCAGGTAGGCAACAGCAAAGTACTATGCGCTCTGTCCGGCGGTGTGGATTCCTCCGTTGTAGCGATTTTGCTGCACAAGGCAATCGGCAGCCAGCTGACTTGCATGTTCATCGACCACGGCTTGCTCCGCAAAGGTGAAGCTGAGGGCGTAATGGAGACCTTTGTCGGCAGGTTCGACATGAAGGTTGTGAAGATCGATGCCCGTGACCGTTTTATGGGCAAGCTCGAAGGCATTTCCGATCCGGAAATCAAACGTAAAAACATCGGTAACGAGTTCATCCGCGTATTCGAGGAAGAATCGGCCAAACTGGGTGATTTCGAATTCCTTGCACAAGGAACACTGTATACAGATATCGTCGAGAGCGGTACAGCGACTGCACAGACGATTAAATCCCACCACAACGTGGGCGGATTGCCTGAGGACATGAAGTTTAAGCTGGTTGAGCCGCTTAAAGCATTGTTCAAGGACGAAGTGCGCAAAGTGGGCGAGGAGTGCGGCCTGCCAAGCGAAATCGTTATGCGTCAGCCTTTCCCTGGCCCGGGTCTTGCGATCCGTGTACTGGGCGAAGTAACGGAAGATAAGCTGGAGATTGTACGTGAATCCGATGCAATCCTGCGTGACGAGATTGCGAAGGCCGGACTTGACCGTGAAATCTGGCAGTACTTCACTGCGCTTCCGAACATGAAGAGCGTAGGCGTTATGGGTGATGCCCGCACGTACTCCTACACCGTAGGTATCCGCGCAGTTACGTCCATCGACGGCATGACCGCCGACTGGGCGCGTATTCCGTGGGACGTACTGGAGAAAATCTCCGTTCGTATCGTTAACGAGGTGGACAACGTCAACCGTATCGTTTACGATATTACGTCGAAGCCGCCGGCTACGATTGAGTGGGAATAGGCTTGATTGGAATAATACGGTCTGATTCCGGGAAGCCTTGATAAATAAGGGTTTTCGGCATCGACCGTATGATGATTTCCAATTAACCTGCAACAATAGAGTGTTAAAAATTACTCTCTTTTATCTGCGTTGTTTAGCAAATAGAAGGGAGTATTTTTTATGACCAAAATCAACGAACTTATTCTGGATTTCAAACTAAATCAAGAAATCTTGGGAAGGGTAAAAAAGTATGTAGATCTATGCATGTATCGTCTACACCGTTGGGAACACTTTACAGATAAAGTGTTGAACATCACTGATGTTGAGGAACTAACATCGCTTCACATCAAAAAATATATACAGGAACGACAACGAATAGGCAAAGAGATCAACAGGACGATAAAAATAACATTGCGACCTTGAAGGTGTTTTTTCAATATCTTGTTGATGAAGAGTTCATTGATGAGTAAAATAATCCTTTACGCCGATTAAAAATCTCAAGGAAGCCAAGACAGTAATTGTCACATTTAATGATGATGAAGTATCGCGGATTATCAATGACCTGAAAGAAGAAACTTATTCAAACGTAAGGGACAAATTAATACTTATCATGCTGTTTGATACAGGGGTACGTGTTTCTGAGCTTTACAATATCAAGAACGACGATGTGGCGCGGAGACACATTCTTATTCATGGCAAGGGTTCAAAGCAACGTCTTGTTTAAATTAGCAATATTATGAGAAAGTACATGCGTAAATATGAGGAGTTGAGGAAGGAGTGTTTTAAGAGAAGATCGCAGGATGAAATTGAAAACTATTACTTCCTTGACCAATCTGCTGTTAAACTGTCTCGCTCATGTATTAATAAAATTCTGAAAGAACATTGCAGGAATGCGGGAGTCAGGAAAGAGGTTAGATGCTCGCCGCACGATTGCCGTCATTACTTTGCTCAAAAACAATTAAGAAATGGCATTGATGTATATAGTTTGAGCAGATTAATGGGGCATCTGATACTCAAATAACCAGTAAGTATTTGAGAGGGCTGGAGCAAGAAGACATTTTGCAAATTGAGCGTTTGCACAGTCCTCTTAATACAATAAAAATTAATCGTGACTTACAGGAGGAGCGATAATGAGCCACCTTTACCTTAACTTAGACGAGGATACTAACTTATGACTTCTCCAGATCGTTCAGCCTCACTGTAAGCTGGCTCTAGTAGAATATTCCAAGGGAAACTACACTGCCAGCCGCCGCGAAGCTATACGAAGCGAAATAGCGCGGCTAAGAGTAGAGCGAGATGTCACACTTAGCTTCTTTAAGCTAAATGTTTGATCATTCGATTTTAGTTCCGTTGTGTGATCGCCTTATTCAGCGATTGAGTCAACTCTATTGATGTTGCTCAGAAGCGTTTGCGCAAGGTTGTAAGCCACTTAAAAATCAGATTGGGAGTCAAGGTTCAAGTACCCCAATCAGTCGCTTAAAACTATGCTGGAGCTCTTCGCGTCTATCGCTCTGACCAACTAACCATTTGCTGATTAATGAAATAAACCTTACTCGATTGTTTGAGTAAGGTTTATTTCATTTCAGCAAAAACCACACACTCCATATTTATGTTTTATATTCATACTTTATATTCATGTTTTATATTCAAAGAACCTACTCCTATTTTATAATCCGACGGTATATTCATGAATCCTGCTCAAACTTCATATTTAAATCCTTGAGCTTACTAAATCCCTCTACTCCATCCGTATAATCCAATCCAATAAGTTTATTTCTGCGTCAATCTTGTCGATGTCCTTACTGTAGACTGTTACTGAAAAATGTTTACGTAGTATAGCAAGCTCTCAACTGACTATCTAGTCTTTTATGGCACTAATATAAAAATAGTTGCACCGAGACTTACTATTGCATCTCCAGCTTCTAAGAACAAAATGCTTGGTTTTTTCTAACATAAACTAGGGAAAGCAATATTAATTACTGTTTATGTTTATGAAGGTTATGATACAAAGAACCTCAAATTACTTTCGCTCCCGACAGGGAGCAGGGGCAGCAGGGGCGAAGCCCCAATCAGCGAAGCGTTCCCAAGGCGTTAGCCGCCGTATTTGTCGGACTTCGTTCGACAAGAGATATTAAAAGAATATTGTATCCTAATTTTACCCCAAAATATCACGCCGAAATTGCCGTGCCAGAGGGTATCAGACCCAAAATATCACGCCAATCAATTTTCGATTTTGACCACTATCCCTTGCGGTATAGGGCTTAAACCCTAACTTGCTGGTGTATCCTCTTTTCGAGGGGAAATATCACGCGCTGACCGACCCACAGGGGCGGCTTTAGGGAAAAATATCAAGGCAGGTATAATACTATTAAATCATCATAAATCCCTTGATGTTCCATCAATTTATGTCGGTTCGCCATCCTAGAAAAAAGGATTTTCCACATCGTAATGCCTTAGATCATCTGTTATGATGAGCTACCAAGTTAGCGGTGTCATACATCTCATACTAGCGCTCAGAAGTCGTCCAGTATAGTAGCACGCTCGTTGGAAGGCTCAAACAAAGGGAATGTTGGTTATGGGAAACGGGGGCGTACGACTATGATGGAAGGGCTAAGGAAGCGGGGCGATATAAATCTTGCAAAACAGCACCTAAGTTTCAATCTTGATCTACAATCCGTTGTTTCAGATATTCCTCTTTATTGCCATCACAAACGCCTAAATCAAGCTCCAAATGAAATAGAAAATCTGTAATAGCTTCATGCTGTGCGTTTGTCAGTTTTATTTCTTTGCTCTGATACCAATTAAGCAACGTGATTAAACAAAAATCTTTCGGTATGAATACTCCCGCTTCGCTTTTGATAACTCCAAGCTCGGCAAGTGATTTATCGGAAATCATGCTTCGCCCTCCTTTACTTCCACAAGTTCCATTAATCGAGATATGTCTTTAATGGAAAAGTGATTAGCAATTTTTTCAATTATAGGAATGTTGATTTCTGAACGGGCATTTCGACTCATATCAGACAAAGTGGCTTGTCTCACTTCGATTAATTGCGATAGTTTACTTTGACTTATGTTGTGTTCTTTTAGTAATTCGTCAAGTTTGAGGCGTAATTTTATCATAAGTTCATCGCTCCAATATTTTTAATGTTGACATTATACGATCTAGCGTATAATATAAAACTATACGATTCAGCGTATAGAAAGCATATCACCAACCAGTATAAAAATCCATACTGTTTTATAGCTTGTTGCTAAGAACATCAAGGCGGGTAAACGAAATTGATAATCATATAATGGTATTGGAATATAACTAAAAGCGGTAAAGAACGGAATTGAGGAGGAGTAATGTGGAAGATTGGGAAAGAAAAAAAGAACAGAACAGGGTCTTGAGTCGAGATAGTATAGTAAATATGAATGACGTAATGAAACCAATAATAGAAGCAGTTGCTAACCTTCAGTTGACGATAAAAAAGTCTTTAGAGAATATTGATTTTTCTAAACTGCAAGAGTTTGGGAGAGCGTTTGAGGGTTTTAGAGAAACAATCATTAAATACGGGGACAGTTCACAACGTTTTAAGACTTACTTCACTGAAATGGGTTACCCACCTACTTACGAATTACTTCCATATGAAGTAATTGAAATTGTTGAATTATATGAAACTGATAAAGAAAAAGCTATTCCCTATGTAAATAAATTAATGTTGGAAAAATTCAATTCAGAAGCCTTGAATCGTATGTTAGAACTTTGGAGTCAATCGAATTGGACACAAAACAGAGCAGGAATATTTAAAGACATAGTTCGCGCTCATGAGTTGGGGCTATATAATGTTTCTGTACCAGCTGCAATCGCACAGATTGAGGGGATAATAGCACAAGGATTTAGTCACGATGGCAAGATGGATGGCTCAAAAATGAAGGAATATTTAGTAAGGTTATTGTCGGAAGATAGTCAATATTCATTCGATGATGCAATTAAAACATTTTATTTTGAAAAAGTGTTGGTATCATTTGAGCATGGGAAGCCTTTAAGGTCGTTTTTAAGTAGAAATGCTATTTTACATGGTGCTGATGTGAATTATGGCACGGCTGAGAATTCACTGAAAAGTATTTTGTTACTCGATTACATGCATTTGAAGTTAACAGAATATTTTGGAGAATCACATTAATAACTCAAAAGCCTTCGCAGTAAAGACTACTTCAATAACTCAAAAAATTTTCCGATACGCCACATGACAAAAGAACCACCACCAGTACATAATAAATTACTTAGCGGCTAAAAAAAGTCGGCAGCTACTATCAATAAGTTATGGAACGCCATTAAATCGTTCTCGAAATGGGCAAAGAAGAAACGATGCAATTGAAGACACTTCAATAGTGAAAATGATGGATATTAAAAAACATTTGCTGAATACTGGAGTTAGAGTGCAGAGTTGTTTTCACTTGATCGTGCAGACGTTGAGATAAGTGAGCGTAAAGATGAGTTACATGTACTTGGCAAAGGAAACAAGGAACGTAAGCTACAGTTAAATGCAGAGGTAAGGAGAGCAATTCCAAAATATCTTGAAGAGCGAGCTGATAGCCATTCAGCTTTTATTTTTAAGTAATAGGCAAGAGCGAATTAGTGTTAGAAGCGTTAAATATTTAATGGAGAAACATGGTCATAACGTGCATCAAACTCGACATAGTTTCATCACTGATCTTGTACGATCTGGAGAAGACCTCAGCACAATACAGAGCTTGAGTGGGCATGCAAGTGCAGATATGGTTCTAAGGTATTCTATGCCAAGCGAGGAAGATAGACAAAGGGCGGTAGACAAATTATATAAGAATTCACCAACTGAAAGACAGTTGATAAATAGAAGGATGAAGTAGACGAGAGGAAGAAAATGAATGAAATATTTTAAAATAGGTACTGAAATTGATTGGTTTGAAATAATGGAGTTGAGTTATCTTGAGGACTTAAGAGTATTATTTAATGAAACACAGAACACTTGGCGAAGCAAGATGGATTCATTTCAAGAAGAAATAGATCAAATTGATGAAAAAGACAGAGAAGAATACATTGATTTTCATTATGATAATTTAGTTCAGATTAGAGATAACTTACCTAGAATAACCAATAACTCTATGCTAACGAATTTGTATTCTTTTTTTGAAGTAAGTTTAAATGATTTTTATGATAAGGTAAGAACTGAATCCGCCAGTGATGTTCAGACAAAGCATTTAACGAACAAGCTTATTTTTTTGAATGAGAACTTTGCCGTTGAAGCTGTTAAAATAGAAGAACTTATTCAACTTGATTTTGTAAGGGAACTTCGTAATCGGATAATGCATAGTAATGGGAAGGTAGAAAAAAAACAATTCGCAGAACTAGTGATTAAAATAGAGCAGTGTCCGCATACTAAATTATCTAGTTTGAATGAATTAATATTGAGTAATGATTTTATTGAAGAAACATTTGCATTGGTTGAAGATGTACTGAGGAATATTAATTCCAGTTATAGGGATAAGCAGCAACAAGATTAACTATGGGAAGTAAAAAGCTAGTAGTGAAAGTATGCAGTGAAATAGATCAAGTTTATGGCGGAGTTACTGTTTATCTAATCCGTATTAGGTAACAGTAGAGGGCATAGATTTAAATCAAAATGGTGAAATGAATGTTGAAAATCGCCGCGCACTGGTCTACCTCGACAGGCTTGGTATTTTGAATAATATTCAAGTAGCCCATTTCTTGAAAAGTAATGAGCCATTTGCTATAATTTTAGTGCTAGGGTGGGCGAACCTCTGCATTCTTAGGGGGAATCTAGTAAGCATGACTGAAATTTTGAAGTTTTTATCAAATATAGTTACTGTTATATTTGGAGGTTATATTGTTTTGATTATTTTGAATCGTATTAGCTTCACGTTTGCGATTCAATACAATCGTAGTAATTTTGAGCAAGTTAAGGATATGCCAAATGAGATAGTGAAAGATAAGGAATTGTATTTGAAACGAAATAAGTTATAACACAATAAAGAGGTAGCCCACCTGCTTAATGGGAGTTTTAAGCAGGTGGGATAAAGAATAAAAATATTAGAAATGCTAAAGAAAGTACCCTTGCCGAATTGCAAGGGTACTTTCTTTTTTTACTATCACTGAAAAAATTCTCTATATAACAAAGTGAATTGTGCAACAGTGTCAGATAAGATTTGGAGCAATTGAGAAAACGGTATTTTTCGCTTGTACAAAGGCATAGTGAAGAGGAAGCTAATAAGGGTTGAATGTAAATAATAAATTTTACTCTTTATATTTTATGTGTTGATGTGATCTACTAGTAGTAGAGGAAATATTAATCGGATATTTTGTAAGCGCTTTCTAAAATAGTTTTAAAAAGATGAGAAAAAGGGGATTATAGGCAGAATGGTAGGTTATAAGAGTGAAAAAATCATCAAGTCGCAGGTACAGTCAAAGAAAGCAAGAGTTGATAAAAAAGAGAGGAGCGAAAAATTGGAGTTTCAGGGAAGAACAATTTTGCATGGGAATAGCAGAAGAACTTAGATCAGGCGAGTTGGGCAAGAACTTATCTGATGAAGAATTGGTAGAGATGCTGGCATTATTACTAATGTCTTGCAAAAACTCAATAGTTCGAGTACAGGATAAAAGGAAAAAAACTTATTACGAGAAACCTCATCAATTCACAGACAAGTATTCAATGATAAGTGAAATTATTCACAAGAAAGAATTTCTCGAGAGCTGGATATACCATTATAAAAAATATAAGGAGAAGAGTATGAGATTAGAATATCGCCCTATATTGTGGAGAATTAATAGTAACAATGGATATTTGCTTGAAAATATAGAGGCTCAGGCATATGGGGAGAATACTGCTCAAAGAATGATTGAGCGGCGCTCTCAGCCTTGTATTGCTTTGGTAGTTAGTAAAGTAGACTCAACAGCGATCTTGATTGAAAGTCCAAGCGCGACTAATGCAGTTGCCAGAATCAATGAAGTAGTGGAGCTTTGTTTAACAAGGAGCAACTTACAAGGCAAATTATTACTCTTAATCTGCTTTTATAGCTGAATATAATTGAAGCGCTGGCCAGCTTTCAATAAATTGCTCCTGCTTATTTCGACTAATTATTTTTTGATTTTATGATTAAAAAATGGAGGTAAAGTAATGAAAAGGATGCTTAAAGTGCTTAACTTATCTATCATTTTGTCACTTGTATTTGTTTTTAATCCATTAAGTGAAACTGCTTTAGCTCAAATGCCTTATGACATGGATTTAGAGGAAGCCATCGATAATATTCGTACCGACGAACTTGACATTATAGTGCTAGGTCAAAATAATGATTTGGGATTAAATTACAATTTGGAAATTGAACTTCAAAGCGAAGAGCAATTTCAACGTGAAAAAAAAATCAATCTCAATCCAATTCATTCAATTGAGGAAATAAATTCAACAAAAAAAATATAAAAGCCTATGGATCGGAAAAGAATATCATAATGAGCTATTAAATAAAAATTGGGCTGCAAAACTTGATAAACTATTAGACAAAGGATTTTCAATTTACTTTTTAGATTTGGATGATGTAAATGTTTTACATTCGATATTTACAGATGAAAAATCTTATGAGACAGTCTCTGATGACAATCAATTTTATCCAACTGTCAACTTTGTTACTAAAAATAAAGATAATGAATATTTCTTTGGTGTAATTTGGACTGAAAAGGAAAAATTAAAAGAAGGAAATTATCAAGAGGATTTGAATCAAGTTATAGTCGCCAGTGCATGGAACAGAAAAAATGACAAAAATTATACGAGACAGCCTAAGGCTGATCAAAACATTGCGCATGCCAATGGCAATGACTTTTCTATTGGTAACTCCTGGAAAAATGTGCGTTCATGGCAGCAGAACACTTATTGGACAGATTTTGGTTCTTTAGTTGAATGGAGGGCAGGATACTATTTAACTAATCCTAGTGACAATAAGAACTATTATGCCGTAGCTATTGAATCAGGCATGTCACCTAAAAACAATTGTCAAGTAATTCTACCAGGTAACGATGATAGCTATTGTGCATCTGATAGATTAACTTATTGGTCCCAAGCAAATGCTTATAACCAACAGAATCTATTGAAATCCTATGCACCAAAATCAACTCCTTCATCAAATACAGTCTCTTTTAGTATAGGTGGAAATTATAGTAAATCAAGTGGAGCATCAGGTAGTATCGGTGCAAGTTATTCAGTATCAAGAAGTGATTTGGACATACTAGATCAAAGTAACCTAATGCAGCAAAAAGCGGAAATACAATTTAATTACAAATATTTCCTTGGTTTAGAAGCATCAAAATATGCAAAAGGGACCTCATGGCAAAACTTAGCTATTATTTATCAAGGAGTAGATAATGCAACATATTGTAATTTTCAAATAGGTAAAAAAGCTTCCTTTTATAAACGTTCAGGTATACAATATAAAAATGCTGAACAAACAGGAATGTTGGATATAAATAAATCATAAAGGACGTATATGAGAAAGAAAATTTGGATATTAGGGTTGTTGTGTCTGTTAATAGTTTCATTTACAGGATGTTCAAAAGAAGTGATAAAGCTAGATCAATCCAAGTTAAATCAATATTCAATTAGTTATATTGGAGAAGATCAAGCACTCGTTGAGCATCTGGCTGGCAAAGGGGCACGAATATCCATTAATAATGATGTTATGGATATTCAGCCGTACGACATTATTATTATCGATAACAGTATGGTTAAACGTTTAGATGCAGAACTAATCAAACAGGCAGTATTGAAAAATAAGTTTGTGTTTTTTGACCAGGCGAATAATACGCAAGACATTGACAGAATTTTCCTTGGACAGTCATCATACGAGGTCAATAAGGAAAGTGACCAGAATAGTATTATTCAACTTAAACGTACTCTAGATAATCAATATATGTTAAACGGTTCTGTATATAAGATTGATGAATTTAGATACGAAAGACTCCTGGATGTTATTTTCAAAATAATAGACGCATCATAATTTTAGAATCGGTCTCTCTGCTGTTATTCAAAATTTAGATTAATTTTATTAATTGGCCTATCTGTACATAATTTGTGCAGATGGGCCTTTTACTGTTCGTAGTTTATACATGTTCAATTTTATTAACATCTTTAGTTTAATGCATTCATTGAGGAAAAAGATGGATGCTGAGAACAACTCATTTCAGGTATAATTGACAAAGGGATTTACTATTCTATAAATTTCGCAGATTTTCCCTACGATTTTGGCAGGATAAGCTGCCGGAAATGAAGAAATGTATATATTTTCATATTCCGATGAAGGAGATTTTGAATCGATGCCCATTGATCAGCAGACGCTTAGGTCGACTGTTCCTTTTTTTGAAGATATTTCACCGGATTTTCTGGAGCGGATTGTACCGTTCATGTACGAGAGGACATTCAAGAAAAATTCAATCATTTTTATTGAAGGCGACGAAGGGGAAGAAATTTATTTTATCCGTTCCGGCTCGGTGAACATATACAGCTTCGACGGCTCCAAAAAAGTGATCTTGGCGGTGCTGCAAAAAGGCGACTATTTTGGAGAAATGGCGGTTATCCGTCCCGGTCTTGTCCGCTCAGCCACAGCGGAGACAGCATCGCCTACGAAGCTGTTTACGCTTCGAAGGACAGATTTTGAAAAGCTGATCGAGCAGCATCCATGGCTGGCCCTCCAACTGCTGGAGTACTCGCTGGAGCGGCTCAGACGGACTAATCAGCAGGTATATGACCTGACTTTCCTTAATGTAAAGACCCGCATTATGAAGCGGCTGCTCAGACTTTCGCAGGAATATGGGGTTTCAGAAGCTGAGGGCATTCGCATTGATGCCAAGCTGACGCATCAGCAAATTGCCGAGATGGTAGGTGCAGCACGCGAGACTGTCACCAAGGTATTGCAGGAGCTTCAGGAAGAGGGTCATATTCTGATTCGCAACAAATGGATTACGCTTCCTGACCGTGAACGGATGGAAAAGCTGCTTCAGGAAGAAATTTAGGGCTCTGGCAGCATAGAGATATGCCGAAGGTTGCAGAAAAAAACAAAAATTTGTTGACAAGGTGTTCACATTCTCTTTAGAATAAGTTTGAAATTAATAATAACTTTCTCTTTTCGTATAATTCCGGGAATCGGCCCGGAAGTCTCTACGAGGTCACCGTAATGATCTGGCTACGAAAAGCGGGACTGGCATGCCAGGGCATCTTGCCCCAGGTATACTTTTCCTGTCTTACGCGGAACCTAGGAGAGCGGAGCGATAATATCGCTGCTTTTTTAGGTTATTTTTGTTTGTCTCGTATTTGCCTGCAAGGCGGTAGGGTTCAGACAAGGCCGTGTAACGTAGCTTGCCCCTTGAAGGGCAAGCTGGAAGTTGAAAGAAGGTAGCGCGAAAGGCAGATTTGCCTTCGTATTGCTTTTTTTCTTTGCGCATATGCATTGCCCAAGGCTTCTATTACAGAGACGGGCCTTGTATTTGCGCGTGCTTGCACACAAATTTTGGGAGGGGTATGGAAACAATGAATCGTTTCTTCCGGTTACAGGAGAACGGCACCAATGTCAGAACGGAGATTATGGCGGGTCTGACGACATTTATGACGATGGCTTATATTTTGGCCGTCAATCCGAGTATTTTGAGCCCGACAGGACTGAGCTGGGACTCCGTGTTTTTGGCTACGGCACTGGCAGCAGGCATATTCACTATCTTGATGGGATTGTTCGTAAACTTCCCGGTGGCTTTGGCGCCAGGAATGGGTTTGAATGCTTATTTTGCGGCAACTATTCTTGCTTCACAAGCGACCGGAACGCCGATTTCTCCGGCAATGGGACTTACGGCTGTATTTATTTCAGGTATTATATTCATTATCCTGACAGTGACCCAGATTCGCCAAATGCTGCTGGTTGCTGTACCAGACAGCATCAAACATGCAATTACAGTAGGTATCGGTCTTTTCATTACGATTATCGGACTTAAAAACAGCGGCCTGCTGACCGTTTCGGTTGAGACGCTTAATGATATTCCAAAGGGCACATACACCGGCCTGCTCGGCTTCGAGTCTGTCATTCATATGGGAGATGTGCATAATCAGGGAGTCCTGCTGACCGTCATTGGAATTCTGCTGATTGCAGTTATGATGGTGCTTCGCATCCCGGGAGCGATTTTGTTCGGTATTTTGCTGACGACGGTTATTGCGATCCTGATCGGCAATGTAAATGTCGGCGACACATTGAGTGGCAAAACGTGGGTTCCGAATTTTGGAGAACTCAACTTCTGGCACTTTGACTTTGCAGGCGTATTCGAAGTTGGTCTGATTACAGTTATTCTGACCTTTACTTTCGTAGAGCTGTTCGATACATTCGGTACGCTGGTTGGTACGGCTACACGCGCAGGCTTTATGAAGGATAAAGAAAAAGGCCGCAAAAAAGTCGGTAAAGCAATGATGGTTGACGCGATCGGCGTCAGCGGCGGTGCGATGCTGGGAACAAGTACTGTAACGGCGTTCGTTGAAAGCTCCTCGGGTATTGCCCAAGGCGGACGGACAGGCCTTACAGCAGTAACTACAGGCATCTGCTTCTTGCTCTCGATCTTCCTTTCACCTCTCGTTGCTTTGGTTCCGGGATCTGCAACAAGCGCAGCTTTGATCATCGTAGGGGTGCTCATGATGCAATCCGTGAAGGATATTGATTTCTCCGACATGGTTTACGCAGTTCCGGCGTTCCTGACAATTGCGATGATGCCATTTACGTACAACATTGCCAACGGTATTTCCTTCGGTATCGTGTTCTACGTCATTCTGGCGACAGTAGCGAACCTGTCCGGCAAAGGCAAAGAGAAATACAACGTTCACTGGCTGATGTGGCTGCTCGCGATTCTGATCGTCGCACGTTACGTGTTCATGGCAGGACATTAATAGTCCGGTTGTTTAATAGGGTTCAATCTTAAAATCAAGGTATCTCCGCGAAGTTTTCATCCGGAGGTACCTTTTTATTTGGCTATATATAGCGCATGCATGGATTTTAATTAGGCACGTTTAGAACTTTCGTACGATACTCCTTCCTGAATAATCCAAGTATGATAAAGAATATTGCCGGAATGACAAGACAGAGAGCAGGGAGATACGACGATGAAAACTGAACTTATGGAGCAGGAACTGAAACGGTTAGTGAAAAAAGACGAACTGGACGAGCAGATGTTTGATCTGCTGCTCCGGGATAGCGAGACCAGCATGAAGCTGCATCTGGAGCAGGAGGAGGATTACTCCCGTCTGGGCAACAGCCGGATTGCCGGTTATCCTGATCTGCCGCCATCCATAGCATGGCCTTGTACAGAGGATGATGAGCACTATACCTTTTTGGCGCAAATCAATTTAGGCGAGATGCCGTTTTCTCCGGTTGAAGGGATGCCCAATGAGGGAATGCTGTATTTTTTCCTGGGGCTGGATGAGCCTGCTTATGATATTGAGCATCAAGTCTACTATTATAATGGAGACATGAGCTTGCTCAAAAAAACACTGCCCCCAGAGGGCAAAGTGGAAGTTGTGGAAGAACGGAGAGGATTTGTCCCGTACCGTGTCCAACTGCTGCCACAGCTAAATGTCATCTCTGATAGTGAAGCATACGAGACCTTATTGGATGAATATAGTGACAGTCTGGCTTATGCGACACTCTGTGACGGCAGTGATGCTATTTGGGGACAACATCAGTCATTCGCCGGAGATACGCCTATGGATGCCTATTTATGCCGCAACGGGATGAAAGACCTGCTGTTCAATACGTATAAAACAGTGGAGCGGGTCAGGGAAGAGGCGAAACAAGCTATGGAACGGGGAAGCGAAACATACAGTGAACACCTGATTTCCGATGTTTTGCCTCAGCTTGAGCAATTCCTGGCCAGGAAAGAGGAGCATGAGCAGGCGTCAAAAAACTGGCATGTGCTTTTCTCCCTTTCTTCATTGGATGAAGTGGGCATGTGCTGGTGGGATGCCGGATATTTGGAGTTTTATATGGATAAAGAAGATTTAAAACAATTGAATTTCTCAAATACCTACGTCAATTTGGCTACAAGCTGACCTGATCCGGAAGAAAAATATATCTTAAAACGAGTTAAGCGCGCAAGATGTGCCTGGCGATCCAAAATCGCCCTTCGCATCTTGTTTTTTTGCGTCTACTTTTTCAGGATATTATACAAATTTAAGTAAAATTGTCCGATAGAAACAGTAAGAGAGAAAAAATATCATTTATGGGTATTGTTCAGACCCGGAATTGGAGGCAGACATGGAGCATTGGGATACGAGAATGGTGCAGCTATCACGTGGTGCGAGGCCATCGGAATCAGGTGATCTGGCAAAAGATAAAAAGCTTCCCAACCTGGAGCAGCAATTCCTGGAGGTTGGCGGTGAGACGCTGACGTTTGTCACGCAAGAGCTCATGGACAGGCGGCTTTCAATGAAGCTGCCGAGAAACTTTCAGGAAATGAGCGAAGAGATGGCGAGGATCAAATATCCTTCCGACCGCCGGCCGCAGCTTATTTTCACCAATGAGACGGGAACGGTCAATTTGGCCTTTACCCATACTGCAAGTCCCGTAGAGAAGGCAGAGGTCGGGCAGTTCACGGAAGTGATGACGGCCTCGCTGCGTAAAGCCCAAAAGCTTCGAAAATGGCATGGCAGCGGCATGCTGGATACAGATGAGACTACTGTTGGCTACTGTGAATTTGTCTCCCCCACGCTGGAGGAGGATATTTACAACCTGATGGGCTTCCTGTCAATGGAGGAACGGGCTTTGCTTTGTACGTTTAACTGTCTGGGGGACGACATGAAGGAATGGCAGCCCATGGCTCATGCGATGATGAGATCGATTCGGCTGGCTGAGGATGAGGAACAGTCCGGGTAAGCAATTGCGGGAAGCAGCCACAATAGGGAGGAATCTGAATGAGCGTGGTAAAGCTGGAGGGATTAACGTATCAGAATATCAAGGTCAGCCCGTTTGATCTGACCCATCTGCAGGAATTGAAGATTACCAGAAAGCTGAACGACCATGCGTATATGTCCTTTACCGGGATTGTGCCGGAGGAGGAGAAGGACCGTTACATTCTGATGTGCGACGAGGATACCCGGGTGGAAATCAGCCAGTTGGAGGAGGAAGGCGGCAGTGTGCCGCTGTTCTGCGGGTTGATTCGCCATATCGCCGTCAAGGCGGTGCACAGGGTGTATTATCTGGAGGTCGAGGCTGTATCTCCGACCTATGAGCTGGATGTGAAGAAACGCAGCCGTTCTTTCCAGGATACCAGCTTGAGTTATCAGGCCTTGCTGAATAAAGTTGCCAGCTCTTATCAAGGGATTGATATTTTGGATGAGGCGACGTCGGGGGCGGCAATCGGACGGTTTACGATGCAGTATCTGGAGACAGATTGGGAGTTTTTGAAAAGGCTCGCTTCGCGCCTGCGCACTGCGCTTATCCCGGCGGTTCAATTTCAGCGTCCAAAATTTTATTTCGGCCTGCCCGACGGCAATGGAGGCTCGGAGTTGAAATCATCTCATTACCGTGTGCTCAAGCGGCTGGAGCCTTATCGGTATACATCCCAGAATACACAGGCTGAAGTCACAGAAAATGACTACATTTATTATGAAGTGGAGTCTGTCCAGGTGCTGAATCTGGGGGATTCCGTCAAGTTCAAGGGCCATAATCTATATGTGTATGAGGCTGTTACGACGATGACGGCAGGAATTGTGAAGCATCTCTACACGCTCAGCTCGCGGGCAGGGCTGCGTCAAAACATTTTATACAACGAGCAAATTATCGGTGCTTCCCTTCAAGGGGAAGTCATTTCGCTACAAGGGGACCGGGTGAAGGTACGTTTGCATATTGACGAGGAGCAGTCCAAGTCGGGAGCCTATGCTTTTCCTTATGCTTCGGTTTATACGGCAGAGGGCAACAGCGGCTGGTATTGTATGCCGGAGGTTGGAGACCAGATTCGCGTGTATTTTCCCAGCTTCAAGGAGGAAGAAGGCATCGCCAGCAGCTCGGTACGGCAAAACTCCGATGAAGGCGAATCGAACAAGGTCAGCAATCCGGATCATAAAGTTTTCCGTACGCCTACGGGCAAGGAATTGAAAATGACCCCTGAAGAGCTTGTGATTACAGGCAAGGACGGGGAGATATATATTCGTCTTAGTGAAGCAGGCGGCATCGAAATTGCCAGCAGTCTTCCTATCAGATTGATCGCCAAGGAAGACATTGTGATGAATGCGGATCAGAAGATTGTTCTGTCGGCAAAAGAGCAGATTAGTCTTGTCTGTAAGGACAGCAGCATTACGATGGATGGGGCAACGAACCTGTTGGGGACAGAATTGAAAACGAATTAGACACCGGGCATATCTCATGCTCACATTAAAAGGAGGCTGGCAGATGGACCGGGAGGATAAAAGAAGCCGCGCCTTGGCGGACTTCCGGGAGCGGATTGTGCTGCCAAGACGGAAGGAACGGCTGCTGCTGCTGGAAGAGCTGTATCAGAGCCGCAGAGAGACATTGGCAGAGCAGTTCCTGCAGGGACTTGGGAAGTGGTGTGCTGATATAGGTGAATTACAGGCACGTGGGGATAAGGGCCGGATCGGCACGATCGCCTATGGACTGTTGCGTACGCAGCTTTTGGAAGGGCGGCTGGTCTATATGGCTGAAGCGGCAGACAGCGGCTGGTTTATGGATGCTTCCCCGGTTCATGATTACTATGATGCAAGCTGGGCGCTGGCTCCTTGGACAGGATGGCTGGACGAACTGGAGCAAGGCCGCAGGGAATATCAAGGCCTTCTTACCGCATTGGATGCGGAAAAGGAGTGGCTGCTTGGGGCTGCAAACATCCAACCGTATATAACCGCTCTTATCCGTTATGCGATGCCCGTTGCGTCAGAGCTGGAAGCCGTGCAGAGCTTGGAAAAGGAAGACCTCTTTGAGGTCAGAGTGGGCGAATTCCGGGATTTCAGCGAAGTGGTGTACCGGGTGGATCGCAGACAGCAGGATGAAGCAGCTGTCCGGGCCCGGCTGGAGAAGCAGCAGGCAGGTGAAGACAGCGGCGCTTACGGGCATTTTTACAGGATAAATTTGTCCAGTGGTGACTACGGCGGTCAGGATTTCCGTTTTGCACGTTTTGACGCTAGTGACCTGTCCGGGGCTGTATTAGAAGGAAGTATACTTGCCGGAAGCCTGTGGGAAAATTCTTCACTCGAAGAGGCGGATCTGTCTGAGAGCTGGTTAAGCGGTGCCAGTTTTGAAGCATGCAATCTGCGGAATGCAGACCTGCAGTTGGCGGCAGGAATGCCTGGGATAGCTGTAGCAGCTGTTCCAGGCCAATCTGTATCCGAAAGCTCCGGAGATGCCAAAGCCGCCGCTGCACTGGACTATGCAGAACTTGGCCCAGGCTGGCAAGGGGTAAGTTTCGCCCGCTCGGATTTGTCTGGCGCGGATTTAAGTGCTGCTTTGCTCCCGGGCGCAAGTTTTGCCGGAGCCAATTTGTCGGGAGTAAAGTTTTGGGGTGCAAATTTGGAAGATGCGGATTTCCGTGGAGCAGTCTTGCAGGGGACAGACTTTTTTGGCGCGTTGCTTGAGGGAGCGCTGTGGGATGAGCATGTGAATGTCGACCAGCAGACAGAAGGTTCGGCGGATGGGATGAAGTCCATAAATGATGTACATGCGGGGGTGCGCAGACATTGATCGGGATGGAATATTTTCAGCTGGAGCTTGATCCCCGGATTCATGATGCTATGCGTCCAGTGGGACTTGGCAAGGTGCTGACACCGGAGCGGCTATCGGGGAGCAGGCAGGATGAACTCAAGGAGATGCGGCTGCAATTTGAGATCGAGGAACAAGGCAGTTTGACCTTTACCGATTTCATCGGGTATCCGGTGCCGCTATTGTCGGATGCACTCAAGCGGCTGATCAAAGTATATGATCCTTCGGTTCCTGCGTTCCAGATTGGACTCATTGACACCAAACGCCAAAAACAGGAACTGTATTGGCTGCTGCTTCCTCCAAAGGTTCGCTGTTTATCCGGGGATAGCCGCTATAGTGCGGATGGACGGCTGCAGGAAGCGGTATTGGATCAGGGGATGCTGGACGGGAGCCCGTTGATTCGAGTAGAGGGAGCCCCCGACAATTGGATGTATGTCCATCTTGGTCTTGCCGAGAGTATGCTGCGCAGGGATTTTTATGGAATCAAACTGAACAGGGCCAATATGAGCCAAAGAGCTTCGGGACTGTTGTGATTTATGGTGCCTGAGTCACTATCATGTACTAGACATGGAGGAGAGCTATAGTGATCTTGGAAAATGGCGTGGAAATTAATGAAAGCGGCGGCGAGGATGACAGCTATGTAGTGGCTGGGGCAATCCTGAGCTGCAGCTCAGGTACACAGCTGAATCGCCTGAAGCTGCCTTCCAGTCATGGAGTTTATGTAAAAGACAAGCCCCAGA
The DNA here is from genome assembly GCF_000422505.1 of Paenibacillus pinihumi DSM 23905 = JCM 16419. Classification (GTDB taxonomy): domain Bacteria; phylum Bacillota; class Bacilli; order Paenibacillales; family Paenibacillaceae; genus Paenibacillus_D; species Paenibacillus_D pinihumi. The sequence continues at coordinate 99,483 of NZ_AULX01000027.1, forward strand.
TGAACGTCAAAGACAGTGTATTGAATGTCAATGTTATGCCGTTTGGAAGATGTTTTTCCCCGATAAATCCGGCTGTGCAGGCAGGGGAAATGGATATTGAAGGAGTCATGAAGGCTCCTTGTGTACCGCTGTTGTCGTCCCAATGGACAGGAGGCAAAGAAAATGTACTGGTGGAAGGTGCTCCCGCCTTGGTCAACAAATGTACATTGATGTGCACCTTGGGAGGCTGTATCACCATTGAAGACGATGGCCAGGAATTGGGAGGAGTAAGCGTAGCTTCGCCTGCGGCAAATACAGGAGGAATATAGACATCATGATAGTCCACGGGGAGAAGGAGTGAAGGCGAGAAGGAGGAGAATATCAGGATGAGCAGTGTGATCGCTAAAGGAACGAATACGGCGGAATCTTTCGAAATCCGTCATTTGCGCCTTCAAGGCGGCTACACGATTCAGCGCTTGCTGGATGTGAAGCTGCACCGGGAGGCAGGCGAGCACGCAAGGCTGTGGATCCGCGGACTGCTGCCGGAGAACAGGCAGGAGGAAAGTGCCCGGTATACGACAGGGGAGCAGCCTATTGCGCTGGAGCAGTGGGATGATCAGGGGAAAAGGATTCGCATCCTCTTTCAAGGCATGGTCCAGAGCTTTAGTGTCCAAACGGTTCATGGCGTGAATTACGTGGAGATAGAGGCCGTATCGTATTCGGCACTGCTGGATATCGCCAAGCGGACACGTTCGTTCCAGCAGAATTCAGTTCCCGCTGTGCAGGTGCTGCGGCAGGTAATGTCCGCTTATACAGGCTGGGACCTGATTGACCAGTCGACAGGCGGAGCGAAGCTTGGCAAGCTGACCGTGCAGTACCAGGAGACGGACTGGGCATTTATGAAGCGGATTGCTTCCCGCCATGGCGCGAAGCTGATCGTCGAATCCGCAGCCGCTTCACCAAAGCTGTGGATTGGACTGCCCGAGGGCCAGGTCCATACCGTCACCCGGAATCTGCCGTATACGGTGAGCCGGGATATGGAGGCGCTGGCAAAGGCCAGGCAGCAAGAGAACGGCCGGAGCGTCTATGCGATGGATTACACGTGTTATGAGCTGGAAGCCGGGGATTGGTGGCAGCTTGGCGACAACGTACACTTTCAGGACAAGGAATTGACAGTCGCTGCTGCCACAACCGAACTGGCAAAGGGTCTGATTGTACACCGCTACCGCTTGCAGCCGGAGGGCGGCTTGCACGAGCTGGAGCAGCTCCATCCGGGACTGGTCGGGGCCTCACTAGATGGCAAGATTCTGGAGGTCAAGCAAAATCAGGTGCGGGTACACTTGAAGGCGGATGCGGAGCAGCCGACGGACAAAGCGAGCTGGATACCGTACTCGGCTGTCTATTCGTCCAAGAAGGGCGGCGGGTTCAATGTCATGCCGGAAAAGGGGGACGGCGTGCAGGTGTACTTCCCGAGTGCGAGGGAAGATGAAGCCATCGCCATGAGCTCCGTTCGTCAGGGAGGCGGCGCACCCTCCCCGAAGCTGTCGGACCCAAATACGAAATATTGGGGGACAAGCTTCGGGAAGGAAGTGAAGTTCGGCGCTTCGGAAATGAGCCTGACAGCAACCGAAGGGAAGCTGTACATTACGCTGGAGAACGGCGAAGGCATCCGGATGGAGAGCGATACCGGGATTGCCATGCGAAGCAAGCAGGATTTGGAGCTGACGGCGGAGAAGAAACTGATATTGGAACCGCAGGAAGGCTTGTACCTGCTCTGCGGGGAAAGCAGCATCGTCATGGACGGGAATACCGACATCCAGGGCAGTGTCGTAAGCGTTGAAGGCAGTACGAAGGCAGCGGTAGAGATCGAGGATCTGGAGCCGCAGCCGGAGGTGCCGCTGTTATCCGAGATCGAGATTCCCGAGCCGGAACCGGAGCCGCCAAAGAAGAAGGGCTTCTGGGAGAAGGCGCTGGATTGGACGCAGACCGCGCTGGATGTGGTCGGCATGGTTCCGGGTATCGGCACGATAGCCAACGTCGTCAATGCCGGAATCCATGTGGCGCGGGGCAATTACCTGGATGCAGGCATGTGTATGCTGGGTGCAATTCCATTTGCCGGAACTGTGGTCAAGGGAGCGAAGCTGATCGCAGGCGGTGCCAAGATGTTCAAGGCCGGGCAGAAGGCGACGCAGGCCGTGACCAAAGCGGTAGATGCGGTTAAGAAGGCGCGCGATGCGCTCAAAGCAGCGCAGAGTCCGATTCAGCGGTTAATGAGCGGTTCAACAGGCAAAGTGGTGACCAACGCCCGCAGCCTGACCAGCAACCTGAGCAATCTGGAGCAAGTGCAGCGGGTGCGCCAGATGATGGATGTAATGGCGGCGAAGTCGCCGAAGCTGATGCTAGGCTTGCAGGCGGGCAAAGAAGCGGCATGGGAGTATACCAAAGCCAAGAGCCGGGAGCGGCTGTTCGAGAGCGGCGGCATGCTGGAGTCAGTCGGCAACTGGATTGACGAGCATGGCGGAGACAACCTGCGCGCGGCGATGCTCCTGACGTCGCTGATGTCTGGTGGCAAGAGTAAGCGGGGCAGTGGCAGCAACCACTCTGGGAGTCTAGGGTTTGCTAATGTTGGCGGGAATGGTTCTTCTAATAAGAAGGGTTCTGCTGGGGATTCTTCCCCAGGAAGACAAGCTAGTCACGATGGGGCTCATACTCCAGCAACACAAGCTGCCTCTACTGGGAATTCTTCCGGGAAAGACAATTCAAATGATAAACCAAAGGCTGTAAATAGTGATTCAGGGCGTTCAAATCATTCCACAACGGATAATAATAGTATTGATCCTAACAAAAATAATCAGAGAAATAATAAGTCTGAGGGTACGCGTGAAGTTAGCTCTGGTAGGAGCAATTCAGACGAAATCTCAAAAGGAATTAAAAAGTTAGATGTAGAAATAGAAAGATTAAAAAGAGAAGGAAAAGATAAAGAAGTCAAAAGATTAACGCGAGAAAGAAATAAATTGGCCAACAAGTTGGATACAAAAGATGTTATTAGTGATCAATATGACTTGAAGGCTGCAAAGGAGTATGAAAGAAAAATCGATAATTCTAAACATTACTCTCATGATAAAGGTGAATTTGGGGAAGAAGTCACAAAAATCGTCGCTAGAGATAGTAATTTAGGTCAAGATGTTTCAGGTTTATTCCAAGTGGGGAGAAATGGTATAGACGCGGCTTTTCTATCGAAAGGGCCGCCGCCGAGGCTAACAATTATTGAATCGAAGGCATCAGATTCAGCTAGCTTTAGTTACTCGAAGAAACAGAAAGAGGGCGGAGATAAGTATTTCCAAGGCATGATAAACAGCAATGATTCTAGATATGCAGGCTTTGGAGATAAATTAGAGGAACTGATGGAGGAAAACCCCGGTCTAAAATTAAATTATATTAGAGTTGAGACAGATATCAAGATTACGAAGACTGGATTCGGTGTTGATGAGTTAAAGGTAAAAGAATGGGATAAGAAAATTCATTAATTCATAGGGAGGTTGCAATGATAAACCAAAAAAAAATAGAAATGGCTTTTAATAGATATAGGAGCAATTTCGTGGATGGAATTAAACTTGAAGATGTTAAAGACAAATATAATGTTAGTAGGAGTAAAATTGAAAAGATTGTTAAACAAAATGACACAGAGAAAGATCACATACTATTAATAAATTTAAATAAAATTTATTCATATTACTTGTCACAATGGAAAAACGATATATTAATTAACGTTGAAAACAATGCAAAAGGATTAAAGAACATGCATAAGGTAGTTTTTTACCAGTGCATGGGGCAAGATCTTTATACAATTAGATATCCTGAGATGATCCTAGGATATACATTTAGAGAAGTCGTCATCACATTAGTTCATTTTGCAATGTATGGTTGGGAGAAAGAAGAGGATATATTATACAATTTTATCAATCATCACTTCGGCGGACATCTAATTGATGCCAATGAAGAGAACAGACATATTTGGTTTTTGCTTGAGCTTTATTTGCAGTATAAAAATAAAAAAATCATGGGAACAAATGAAAAATTGCATCTGGCTGTGAAAAATAAGTTTAAGGAAGATGAGCGGCGATACCACTCGATTCCTGATGATCTGGACGTCTATGATGAAGTGCTTAAACGATGGTCCACTAGTGATCTGCAGGAAATAGAACATCTGATTTCGAAAATGTCTGTACATCATTCCGAATTAGTTTCAGAGATTGGTCAGTTGGGCGAATTTGGCGACTTCAGATATGGATTTTATCCATTTGAAATCTTATTTTTGATCCATGTAAGGAAAAAACTTGGGTTACCAATCCCTACTCAATTAGATGATTTTCTGATGAATACCTCTGAAGCGAAAATGGTGTTTGAAGATCCTGAGCCATACCCTGAATGGGACTCTGCACTTCAGATGATCGATCAATTCTATCGTAAAAACTATTCCGGATATATTCCTAACCAGCATGGAGAGTTGTTTTAGTAAAGGAGGGAACAAGTATGGATGATCAAGAAATAGCAGAAATCATATTCCCTGATGACAACGATCTGGAACAGTTTTTAAAGAATGAGGGAAGCTATGACATGCATGAAGACCTATTAAAATTCGGACTTGAGACGAAAAAGTTTTTATACGTTGACTATAAAGGTGAACAGTATCAAGAGATGGTCAATTTTATGCTAGACTATGAATTTGCCCATCACATTGAATTAGCATCAAAGGAAGAGCTTGAGCAGTTAGAGGCATATAAATATGAATTTTTACCTGATAAAATCAGAGAAGCTAACAAAATACTGTCACCAAAGGGGTATGGACTATTTTCATATCCAAATTCGGGCGACTTTTACGTACTATTCATTGGAAAATTAGAGAATATAACAAAATTGCTGCAAGAAGAATTATTGCTTGATGATAGAATTCCTTTCCAAGAAAGGTGTATTAAGTATTACAGCTAGCGTTAATAGAGACTTTATAACTTAGAGCCTATGATTGTACATCTTCAAGACTGACTTGTGTCAGGGTTTCCTTTCAACTTAATGCTCATAATTATTTTAACCATCTTAAATGTACTTTTCTTTCTAAAGGTTCCGCCATTTGATTTGTATGTATATTAATTGATTCAGCTTTATTAACCACATTGAACAGGTCAATTATGGTCAGATACCTACCATGATTGACCTGCCTTTTAATTTCTCTTCCAATGGAATTTATTGGTTTTGAAAATTGCGTTCTCTTAAAATGTAATAGTCTACCAAAAATAAAACAAAACAGACTGGTCTCTCACGTAAACGTGCAGGGACCAGCCTGTTTTGTAAGCAATCAATCTTCAAAGGAAGAAATTCCGGAACCGTTATTTAAATAGAAAAGAAGCTCCGTCTCAACCTGCTGAATGCGATCAAGCCGCAGGCTGTAGGTCGAAATCGACTCACCCGCTACATGGGCATTCAGAAGACCGGCGCTGCGCAGATTGGAAATATGATCGTGGGTAATCCCTTTTGAAATCCCCAGATGGCGAACAACCTCAATAAAACTTTTCGGCTCATCGCGAAGAAAACGTAAAATCCGAAGACGGCTTTTCTCGCTTAAGCTTCTAAGCAGCCGGTACAATTGAAGCGTCGGCTCATCTTCATCCGTTTGAAGCTCGATCCGGGCTGCATATTGACAGATGGTAAGCGTGCCAAATGAGTAAATTATATTGCCTGGCTGAAAATGATATTGCGGCACAAGTATAAGCTTCTCAAGCCCTTTAACAGGCTCAAAATATAATCCATTGGTCAAGCATGCCGCTTTCTCGTAAGCGCTCAAGCTTTGAAGTTCAGGCTTTTCTACTGTCTCCGCTTGAAGTCTGGATAAAATATCCGGATCGATATGCCGGAAGTAAGCCTCGTTCCAGTCGGAGAGCAGGGCGTATAACCGAGCGCTCACAGCGGTCATATTTTCCGGAAAGGTCTGCATATAAGGGGACAGCATCGCGTACAACTCCCCTAGTTGAAGATCCTTCAGCCAGGCCAGAAAGTCGTCTACACGATTGCTGGCAGGAGAAATATATACAAGCAAATGGAGGAGCTTCCATTCCAGATCGATATCCGTGTTATCCAGACGATTGGCGACCTCAGGGGATAGAGAGGCTTGAACCTCCGCTGGCCAGGAAGTTCCCAGATCGATTCGTTTATACCAGCTCTTGCACAAATAAGCATGGAGGCTGTTGATCAGTTCGTTGACGGGTCTGAACGATATTTCCAATTGGTAAGACAACAAAGCGCACTCCCTTTTTACTGAAATGACTGACTAAGATACTTGTACTGCCCCGAAGCGTAACATGTTTTCATAGTAAATCATTCTGCACTCACCGGGCAAATCTTTTTTCAGTCAAGCCCGCTAAGTATTGCTTACTGTGACCCGCTATACTAAATGGCAAGCGACATAATGATCGTTCCCTGCCTGCCGGAATTCAGGTGTCTCTTCCTTGCATTGTGCTACTGCATACGGGCATCTTGTATGGAACTTGCAGCCTGACGGCGGATTAGCCGGGCTTGGAATATCGCCTTTCAGAACAATTCTTTCCCGCTTCAGCTTTGGAATCGGGACCGGAATTGCAGACAGGAGCGCTTTCGTATACGGGTGCAGCGGCCGAAGGAACAATTCGTCCCGGGGAGCCGTCTCCATCATAGAGCCTAAATACATAACGCCGATCCGGTTGCACAGATGCTCTACGACACTCAAGTCATGGGAAATAAACAGATAGGTCAGTCCCTTGGTGTGTTGGAGCTTTTGAAACAAGTTAATGATCTGGGCCTGTATGGATACGTCAAGGGCAGATACCGGCTCATCTGCAATGATGAATTCGGGACGGAGAGCAAGCGCACGCGCAATGCCGATCCGCTGCCGCTGTCCTCCTGAAAACTCATGGGGAAACCGGTTATAGTGGTAAGCGGACAATCCGCATGATTCCATGACCTCCATGACATATCCGGGAATGTCCTCCTTGGCAGCAAGGCCGTGATCAAGCAGTGCTTCTCCAATTGCATCACCGATCCGGATGCGCGGATTGAGGGAACTGTAGGGATCCTGGAAAATAAGCTGCATCTGGGGTCTGAGCTTGTTCATTTCCGTTTTGGACAGGTCATGCACAGAAATGCCCTTGAACCGGACTTCACCATCTGTTTTGTCATGCAGCCGGAGGATGGTTCGTCCCACAGTGCTTTTGCCGCTGCCGGATTCCCCGACCAGGCCGAAAGTTTCACCAGGTCTGATTGTCAGGCTAATATTGTCAACAGCTTTAACATGTCCCACCGTACGATTGAGAAGTCCGGCAGTAATGGGGAAATATTTTTTTAAGTGTCGTACTTCAAGCAGTGCTTCACTCATACTGTGCCTCCTCCTCATACAACCAGCAAGCGACTTGTTGACCGTCTCCCGACTTTTTCAATTGTGGCTGCCGGGTGTGGCAAACGGGAAGGCAGCTTTCACAGCGGTCATGAAAGTAACAGGACTCCACTAATTCAAGCGGATTGGGTACTTGACCCGGAATCGAGTACAATTGCTCCAGGCGTTGGCCGATAACCGGCTTTGATTTCAGCAGGCCCCGCGTATAAGGATGCTTCGGGTGTTCAAACAACTCCACAACCCCGCCTTGTTCGACGATTTTCCCCGCGTACATTACGATTACATAATCCGCCATTTCGGCGACTACGCCAAGATCATGGGTAATCAGCATCATCGACATCTTGGACTGCTCTTTAATTTGACGAAGCGTCTCCAATACTTGCGCTTGTATAGTAACGTCTAGTGCCGTTGTGGGCTCGTCAGCAATAAGCAGCTTCGGACCGCAGGATATGGCAATGGCGATCATAATCCGCTGAAGCATGCCTCCGGACAGCTCATGCGGATAGGAGGAAGCAATCTGCTCGGCTCTTGGGATGCCCACAAGCTCGATAAGCTCGATAGTCCGTGCATATGCCTGCTTTTTGTTCAGCCTTTGATGGAGCATGAGCGGCTCCATGATTTGCTTGCCGATGGTAATGACGGGATTGAGGGAGGACATCGGCTCCTGGAAAATAATCGAGATATCGTTGCCTCGTATGCGACGCAGCTCCTCTTTCCCGATCTGCAGCAAATCTTTGCCATCGAATAAGATCTGGCCGTTGACGACTCGGCCGTTCGGCCCTTCGACAAGTCCCATAACGGACATTGCTGTTATGCTTTTCCCGCAGCCGGATTCACCTACTATACAGACGGTTTCCCCCTCACCTATGCGAAAGCTGACATCGTTAACCGCTTTAATCGGGCCGGCTTCGGTATGGAAATGGGTGCTGAGGTTGTTAATCTTAAGTAATGATTTCATAAGGATGCCGTTCACCTACTTTTTCTGTTTTGGATCGAGTACATCACGAAGCCCGTCGCCGAACAGATTAATGGCGATGACCGTTAAAAAGATAGCCAGACCTGGAGGAATCCACAGCCATGGACGCTTTTCAAAATCGATCACATTGTTAGCGGCGTCAATCATGTTTCCCCAGGTTGGAGTGGGCGGCATGACGCCAAGTCCGAAAAAGCTCAGAACGGACTCGGATAATATGGCTCCGCCGATACTTAACGTCGCGATGACGATAAGAAGCGGGAATACATTAGGCAGTAAGTGATGGAACAACTTCCTTCTGTCCCTCAATCCGAGCACGACGGCAGCCTGCATATACTCGCGCTCCCGAAGACTGAGCATCTGGCTGCGGACGAGCCGTGCCACGCCCGGCCAGCCGATAATGCTAAGCATGAGCATGACAAGATAGAGCCGGTAATCGGTAGGCACCTTCCACTCTGACATCAGCGCCCCCATGATAAACAGGATGGGGAGGCCAGGGATGGTAAACAGCAAATCTGCGGTTCTCATAATAATCTGATCCACAATTCCCCGGTAATACCCGGAGATAATGCCAAGGATGGTGCCAATGGTCATGGATAAGGCCATGGAGGCAAGCCCGACAGTCAACGATATTCTTCCCGCCTGCAACAGCCTGGTGAGAACGTCCCTGCCCAGCAGATCGGTTCCGAGCCAGTGTTTCATGCTGGGCGGTTTATGCATCATGGCCGGGTTGATTTTATTGTCGGCATAAGGTGAAAATAACGGCCCGATAAAGCAGATCAGAAACATGAAGATAATGAAGATGAAGCCTGACACGGCCAGCTTGTTTTTGCTCAATTGGCGGATTGATTGCCGCCAGAGTGAGGAAGAAGCCTCAACAGGGCTCCTCGCCCGAGCCGTATGGGTTGTAGTAGTTGGAATGGACAAGTTTCGGCCCTCCTAAAAGTTTTGCGAAGCAAAACTCGCTTCGAAAGGATACGCTTGGTTTTGCGAAGCAAAACTCGCTTCGAAAGGATCCGCTTAGTTTTGCGAAGCAAAACTCGCTTCGAAAGGATCCGCTTAGTTTTGCGAAGCAAAACTCGCTTCGAAAGGATCCGCTTAGTTTTGCGAAGCAAAACGACCCATTAAAGTCTGACACGCGGATCGGAAGTATGATAGAGAATGTCTGAAATCAGCGTTCCGATGACAGTCAGGATCGCAATGAACATCGTAAATCCCATCAGCAGGGGGTAATCCCTGACTGTAAACGATTGCATGTATAACTGGCCAATCCCGGGCCAGTTGAATATTTTCTCAATAATAATAGAGCCCCCGAACAAGCCGGGCAATTCAAAGCCGACCAGTGTAATAGCAGGCAGCATGGCATTTTTCAGAGCGTGGCGGAACAGGACAGATCTCTCCTTCAGTCCTTTGGCACGCGCGGTTCGGACATAATCCTGTTTGATGACATCGAGCATATTGCTGCGGAAGTAGCGGGTAAGCGATCCTACGCCGAGCATTACCATGACCGCGACAGGGAGCAGCATATGGTGCAGCACATCCTTGATGTATTCCCAGCCCACGGCTCTGCTGCCTGTAGTTATCATGCCGCCGGGCGGCAGCAGCTTCAAATCGACGGCGAATACTTTGATCAGGAACAGCCCGATAAAGAAGGAGGGAATGGACATGGCGGCAAATATGCCAATCATAACCAGCGTATCGAACAGAGAATATTGCTTGTACGCGGTCAAAACACCGATTACCACAGCGAAAAACCAGGTGAAGAAGGTGGCCACGACAGCAAGCAGGAATGAATTCCATATGTAATCCTGAAACAGATCGATAACGGATCTTTGCTGGGCAAGCGAGTAGCCAAAGTCGCCTTTGAATATATTGGCCATCCAATTGATATATCGTTCTATAATCGGCCTGTCCAGTCCATGAATCTCTCTCAGCTCCGCCTTGCGTTGCTCGCTCAGGTTCATATTGTTGTCTACGTAATCGCCCGGGGTCAAAGAATACAGGAAAAAGATCAGCATAGACGCGCCCAGTAAAATCATGATCATGTATAAACATCTTCGGAGCAAATACGTTCTCATGTTTTCTCCTTCATTAGCCATCCCCGAACCCTGAAAGGGAAATCAGGCGGGGATGGCTGCTTTTATTTCTTATTGAATGGATTGCCTGGGTTATTTCAATTCCCAGTTCGGCAAGCTGTAAGCAATTCCGGACAGCGGGTTCAGAACGAAGCCTTCGATGCGGCCGTTCATTGCCGTAATGGATTTGGTGTAGCTGGAGAACATGACCGGAAGCTCGTCATTCAAGATTTTGAACATCTCATGATACACCTTTTTGCGCTCTTCGATATCGCCTGTCGCCAAGCCTTGGGCGTACAGCTCTTCAATTTTTTTATTTTCGTAGCCTTTCGTCTCGCCTTTGATAAACCGGCTGACCCCTTGCGACGGGTCGCTGATAATCGTAGTTGAGAAGGATGCCATGTCGTAATCGCCACTTTTTACTTTGGCAGACAGCGTATTGAAATCCGGGAACTGTTCGGCTACCAGTTCAACACCAATTTCCTGATAGTTCTCCTTTGCAACAGCGATGAAAATATCGGTGTTTTGGCTTTTCGAGCCGAGGTAATGAATTTTCAGCTTTTGGCCGTCCTTCTCCCTGATTCCGTCAGTGCCCACGGTCCAGCCGGCTTCTTCAAGCAGTTCCTTCGCTTTATCCGGGTCATGCGGGTATGAATTAATGTCTTCTTCCGTATACGACCAAAGAATCGGTGAAGAAGGTATGTTGGCAACGGAACCGGCGCCTTGTCTGGAATCTACGTAGATGAGCTCGCGGTCAAGGCCATAGGTCAAGGCCTGCCTGACTCGCTTGTCCTGTAGATGTTCCTTCTCCAGATTGAACTGATTATATCCATAGTTGCTCGCTGTGCTTGGAATCAGATTCACAAAGCCGAGATTTTTTAATTTTTCAATATTATCTGTTGTGGCGGAAAAGCCGCCATAATCGGTCTCGCCGGTTTCGATAAACTGCCAGGTGTCCCCTTCAGTCGTCTTGTAGATGAAATACTCCGTCTTCGGCTTTCCGAATACATAATGCTCATTGGCTATAAAACGGACTTCCTGGCCCGGAACGAATTTCTCAAGCTTGTAAGGCCCATTTGTAATCGGATTGGCATGCAAGGTTTTGATGTAATCGAGATTTCCGAATTTGTAGTCCTTGCCATAGTAAGCTTTGGACAAAATAGCTCCGCCCAGTACAGTCAATGCCGTGGCATTCGTATCCTCCAGTGTGACCGCTATCGTGCGTTCATCAATGATCCGGATACCCTCGATGGAATCTGCCTTTCCTTCTTTATAAGCTTGTCCGCCCCTGATTTTCGTTTCTACCACATCATTGATGCCGTCATAGGCGGGATCATGCAGCAAGGTCCACGTAAATTCAACATCGGCTGTCGTCATAGGCGAGCCGTCACTATACTTCAAGCCATCACGAAGATAGAAGGTATACGTCAACAAATCATCGGATATGTCCCATTTCTCAGCCAAAGCAGGAATTGGCAGACCGTTCTCGTCAATTCGCACGAGTGGCGTGTACAGAACGGAGTTGACGTTGCCGTCATAACCAACCTGTGTGAAGTAAGGCGTAAACGCCCCGCTTGGATTGACAAGACCGACAATGATCGTATCCGTGCGCTGCTTCGCCCTGTCCGGAAGTTTGGACAGGTCTGTTGCAGCAATTGGCTGTACAAGAACATTTTCCGTTTGTTCAGGCTTCTGAGAAGCATTATCCAAATTCGCAGGACTATTCGTGACTTCTGGATTTTTGTTGGGTTCATTCGAGGAGCATGCAGCTGTTAGAACTGAAATGATGACCAGGAGCACAACCAGTATGTATTGTTGTTTTTTCATGTCAACCACCTTTATCCCTTTTTATGTTTGAAGAAGAAATTTTAAGAATGCTTTTAATAGTATTGATTTCACTTTGAATTGCCAGGAAAGAATCACCTCTTAAAGTAGGGTAGTGAAAATAAACAATAGAATTCCAATAAGATAAGTGTGAATTGTATGCGTGAGTAGCTACTCCAGATTAGTATAGAAATATTTTTCTGTTCTGTAAAGAGGGAACTTTTGTTTTATTCTCTGTGTAGAGAATGAAATTAAGAAGAATTTTTAATCCGATATTAGCTGAGCTTTTCCGGGTCCTTCTCCTATTTGCGACAATTAAAGGGAGCGGAGTATCTTGCAGCGACAGGGGACTGTGCCTGATACGGTTCATCGGCGTACTATTAAGATGCACTTTTTCTCTTTATGTATATGAATCATCATGGAGCCAAACAATAAGCTAAAAGGATAGCCTTCTCTAATACTCGCAACATTTGCAAACTAAAAATAACATGGTCTATATATGCAGACACTAAAAAGGGCGGATATAAAAAAGGGGGAAACAGCATGAGGACGACAATCATAAGGGATGGACAGGCTGTGCTGCCGGGTAAGGTTGTGAAGGCAGATATCGTAGTTCGCGGCGATGTCATTGAAGCGATTATCCAAGAACCTCAAGATCAAGTTAAGCTGAGTACGTGGATAAACCAGCCAGATTCTTCTCCAAATGACTCCGTTACCCTGATCAATGCTGCCGGCCGGTACGTTCTCCCCGGGCTGATCGATATCCACTGCGATGCCATCGAGAAAGAGGTTCAGCCTCGCCCCAATACCTTGTTCCCTCTGCAAATGGCATTGATTGAATTTGAACGCAAACTGCCGGTCCACGGAATTACTTCGATGTATCATTCCCTTTCCCTTGGAGTCGGGCTGAGCCTTAGAGGCGGTCATTTGCTTACCCGACTGGTTGATCTGATCCATGCCTACAAAAAGCGCAGAGCCATGATACGCCATGGCATTCATTTGCGTTATGAAGTATCCCATCTGGCAGGCATACCTGTCGTTGAACAATATGTGCAAGAAGGCAAGATTGATTATTTATCTTTCATGGATCATTCCCCCGGACAAGGTCAATATAAAGTGCCGGGCTCATTCGAAAGCTATGTCATGAAAAATCAGGCGGTTAATGTTGATGAGGTCAAAAAAATCGTGGAAGAGCTGTTAGCACGGCAGCAGCTTGTTGATTGGAAGCACCTTGAACGGCTTGGGATTCTGGCAGCTCAAAAAGGCATTTCGGTTGCTTCCCATGACGATGACAGCCCGGAGAGAGTTAACCGCTTCTTAAGCTTTGGCGTCAATATTTCCGAATTCCCATTGAATCTGGAAACTGCTCAGCACGCAGCCAGCAAAGGTCTTCATGTATGTGTGGGAGCCCCCAACGTCGTACGCGGAGGCTCCCACGATAACAATATGAGTGCTATTGCAGCCATTGATGCAGGTGCAGCGGATATTTTGTGCTCGGATTATCATCCCGCTTCTTTGCTCGCTGCGGTGTTCAAGCTGTCGGGTATACTTGATTCATCAGAGACAGCCATCGGATTGCCTGAAGCTGTTTTGATGGCCAGCTTGAATCCCGCCATTGCGCTCGGTGTGGATAAACAGCTAGGTTCAATTGAACCCGGAAAAAAAGCGGATATGATTATCGTCGAAACTTTTGACAATTACCCGATGGTATCCACAGCAATGGTTGATGGCACTGTCGTTTATGAAAGCAGCACCTATGTCCCATCACAGCATTAAGTTTACAGCATTAAGTTTACTGCTTATGCAGCTCGCTATGGAGGGAGTGCACAAGCCTGTTTTGGGTCGGACTGTCACAGGCCTTCCAAATAATTTCAAACAAAACACCGAGCCCGGGCAAAGCATGCTCGTCACCGCCAATGGAGCTTTCGATTACATCGGACAATTCTTCATTTGATTTGTCATGCACGCGTTGAATAATGGCTTGTCTAAGGTCCAGATTATCCATGCCTATCCCTCCATTTGATCGATTTCCCGTTTAATATTCCCGCACTCAAACTGTTTCATCCTGTTAAGCAAAGCGCGCAAAGTCAGGTTTAGCCATGGGAAAAGGCTCCCCGGACAGCAGTGGCTTCGGATGAAGCGGCAGATGTGATATAATGCGGTTAAAGCTTTTAGGAACGGGAGGACGGGAATGAGTAAAAAGCAATTTGCAATTATTGGAATGGGACGTTTTGGCTCAAGCGTTGCCCGTTCTTTATCTGATATGGGCTTTCAGGTACTGGCAATTGACTCTGACGAGCAGCGGGTACAGGAAATTGTCAACATTGTTACATATGCGGTTTCCGCAGATTCGACAGACGAAGAAGCAATGCGTTCCATCGGCATCCGCAATTTTGATGTAGTGGTCGTGGCTATCGGCCAGGATATTCAGTCAAGCATTTTGACTACGCTGATCTTGAAGGATATGGGGGTCTCCCGCATTATTGTGAAGGCTCAGAATGAGCTGCACGGGAAGGTGCTCAATAAAATTGGAGCAGACAAAGTCATTTACCCGGAGCGTGATATGGGCTTAAGACTGGCTCATAATCTAATATCGCCGAACGTTCTGGATTTCATCGAGCTGTCTCAAGATCACAGCATTGTTGAAATTCAAGCAACAGCGGGTATAATTGGACAAAGCTTGAAGGAACTGAATATACGCGCGAAGTACAATTGCAACGTCATGGCAATTAAAACAGGCACCAATATGAATATTTCACCCAATGCCGACGATTTGCTCAAACCTGAGGATATCCTCGTTGTAGTCGGAAAAAATAAAGATCTTAAGAGCCTGGAGCTGGCTTTTTCGGAAGGCTGATTGTGAAAATGAATAAGCATACAACCCATATTACATCGGTTCAGAACACGAAAGTGAAGCAGTGGGCTTCTTTGCTGGAAAAAAAGCACCGCGAGCGCAGCGGGCAATTTATTATTGAGGGTGTGCATCTGGTACTGGAGGCAGTTCAGGCAGGAATTGAAATGGAATGCATCGTCTATGACGCGGACAAGGGGATTCCGGCAGAACTGAAGGGCGGAACA
The DNA here is from genome assembly GCF_000422505.1 of Paenibacillus pinihumi DSM 23905 = JCM 16419. GTDB lineage: Bacteria > Bacillota > Bacilli > Paenibacillales > Paenibacillaceae > Paenibacillus_D > Paenibacillus_D pinihumi. The sequence continues at coordinate 114,832 of NZ_AULX01000027.1, forward strand.
GCCGCGGCGGCCCCATGCGAATGGGTGAGTGCCCCTGCCCCTGTGCTTGCGAAATGCACCGGAACGACAACCCCGCCCCCGGTATTTGCTGTCGTGTCCAAACCGACTTATAATAGTGAGAAATTGTTCAACGAGCAGGCACTGGTTATCGTGTTGGATGGTGTTAGTGATCCCGGTAATGTAGGCACTATCATTCGCAGCGCGGATGCTGTCGGAGCGGATGCTGTTGTTCTCGGTAAAAATTGTGCCGATGTCTATAACCCAAAGACGGTTCGTTCCACGATGGGGTCGTTGTTTCATTTGCCTGTTATTGAGGCCGATTTGGGACAGTTGCTGCCTGAGGCCAAGCAACACGGAATTCGCCTGACGGGAACAAGTCTGCAAGCCAATCATTCCTGCTATGGCTGTGACTGGACAAAGGCGACATGGCTCGTTATGGGCAACGAATCCAAAGGGCTTTCTGCCGAGGTTGAGCAGTTGATGGACGAAACGGTGCTTATCCCGATGCGCGGCAAGGCGGAATCACTTAACGTTGCAATGGCAACGACAGTATTGCTGTATGAGGCTTTGAGACAGAGAGAGTTTTAACTTGGGTCTATACTATAGATGTGAGTTATAACGTAACTTGAAACTGATTTTAAGATAGTTTGAGACTGTTTATAACATCAAAACGAGACAACCAGATGGCATCAAAACCTTTGTAATACAAGGGTTTGCTGCCATTTGGTTTATATATGAGCTTGAAAATTTTTAAGATGAATGTAAAAAAAGTGTACTTCTAGACCCAGTAAAATTTTATCTCCTAAGTTCGGACAAACCGAAAGATTATATCCACTTTAGCTGAGGATTATTCGCCATTATTAGGGGAAGAATTAGAAAGGATGAGTTTATTATGATCGGTGAAAAAATAAAGGCTTTTCGAAAATTACATATTTTAAGCTAAGTTGAATTTTCAACAGCTCTTGGAATATCAAAAGGTAATCTCAGTGAAATAGAGAAAGGTAATAGCAAGCCCTCTGCTGATACTTTAATTGCTTTAAGAATCAAGTATGGTTTTGATTTGAATTGGTTGTTGGTTGAGGAATTTCAAAATCGACCTAATTACCAGGAGGGGGAATACGCATTCTCACTAACTCCAGTGGAAGCTGATCTTATTTCAATGTATAGAAGGCTCAATTCAGGCTATCAAGAAAATGTTATTGAATTTGTTGATTATAAATTACAGAAGAAGAGCAGGGAGTTCTAAACTATGGGATGGTTAGATAAAAATGAGGGAGTGATTTCGAAAATATCAACAGCCATATTCACAGGATTGGGAACCGGTTTAATTTTTGCCGGAGAATATGTTCAGGCAATCGAAAGTTTATTAATCGGCACTTTAATTTATGGTTTATATCGAATGAATTTAAAGCTTGAGAAAAAGTAGTTTGATTAAGTAACAAGCTATCCTCCCGATATAAAGTTTGTCTCCTCAAAGATTACGAAGTCTTGTGCATATGAATTCTCATGGGGGCTTTTCTTCGCAATTAAAGTTCTTTCTTTGCTGATACAGGGCTTCATTATTTCCTTTCGCAACTTACAAAATGCATACACAAATCTACTGTTGTGCTATAATCTTACATAGAAATGTATGGATATCATATTGCTAGTTGTGTTGGTCTAATAAATTAAGAAGGGCAATTCCATGTGTAAGGCGGAATTGCTCTTTTTAGCAACTGTAACAAGCAGTTATTAAGAACTATTTACTAGATAGCAGGGTGTCTTTTAATTGACCATTGCACTCTTGGTAGGAGGATGATAAAAATGGGGAGCATTAATATCGAAATGTTTCCAGCTTCTTATGGAGACAGTTTTCTCATTTCATGTGGCGATGGAGATATGGAAAGAACAAATCTTCTGGTTGATTCAGGCTTCATATCAACTTATGAGAATTATCTCCGGGATCGATTGCAGCAACTTAATGATAGTGGAAATTGTTTAGCTTTGCTTGTGATTACTCATATCGATGCTGACCACCTATCTGGGGCATTGAAACTCTTAGAGGAAAATGGACATTCTAGTATTCCAAAAATAATCCCTATAGATAAAGTTTGGCATAATAGCTTTAGACATCTTCAATGGGAAAAGAATTCTTCTCCTCCAGAACTAACGATTATAGAGAAAAAGATCCTGGAGGAGATTAATACACAAGGCTATCCTAATGAACTTAATAACGTAGAAAATAAGGATAAACCGATTAGTGCTAAACAAGGCTCTTCACTTGCGAGTTTAGTCTTTCAGGGAGGTTATTCATGGAATGTAGATTTTGCTGGACAAGCAGTATGTGTCGAGAATCGGCGTGAAATTGATCTTGGCAACGATGTGAAGATTACAATGCTTTCCCCAACATTTAACAAGCTTAAGCAATTAGGCGAATACTGGAAGAGAGCGCTATACAAAATGGGATACAAGAAGGAGATCACTGATAGTGACATTTTTGATGATGCATTCGAATTTCTTGTGTCTAGAGAAAAAACACGTGCTATAGTCAATCGCGAAAAGAAAGTTTCTTCTTCCCAATTAAATTTAGAGGCACTGTCGAGTAACCCTTTTACTGAGGATACAAGTGCTGCAAACGGAAGTTCTATTGCGTTTATTTTGCAATTTATGGGCAAAAAGATTTTGTTTCTGGGTGATTCTCATCCTTGTATTATTGAGCAGGAACTTAGGTCTCTTTATGGTGAAGGACCGATCTGGTTTGACGCAGTGAAAGTATCTCATCATGGATCTAGTGGTAACACAAGCCCAAGTTTACTTAAGCTGATTGACTCTGCTAATTTTTTAATTTCAACAAACGGAATGAGGTTCCACCATCCTGAACTGGTTACACTTGCACGAATTGTGTGCAGAGAAAGCACGGAAAAGCGAAATCTGATCTTTAACTATAAGACACCTGCATCAAACTACATGGACGATAAACAACGTAAAAAAAAATATAATTACGAAGTTCAGATTTTATCAGAAGGACAAATTAGCATTTGAGGGGGATAGTACTTTGGAACATTTTCCTGAGATTGAAAAAAAAATAGTACGTGTTGTATGTGATGAATGTGAAGAACGTGGTACTGCGTTTCTAATCAGTGACCGCTGGCTTCTTACGGCAGAACATGTTGTTGCAGGGCATGGCCATTCTCCTAATAAAATGGTCACGTTAGAAATTCCATATTTGTTTGATAGAGAAATGTCAGTGAAAGCTAAAATTGTGGATATGGATGAATCCCTGGACATTGCACTCCTTGAATTGACTGAACCTCTTGAAGGGATAGAAGGCTTGAATCTTGTTTGTACACCAATTCGCTACAATAATCCTTGGGAAACTTTTGGGTATCCTAAGTCTAAATTAACTGCAGGGGATCGTTTTACTGGTTATGTGAAACGGGCTCGTATTCGAAATGAAGGTTTAACATGGGATATGGATTTATTTCCAACTGATAAAATTGGTTTCTATGATGATGAGGGTACTGAGGCATTGTCTGGTGCTCCAGTCATTATCAATAGGGCCGTACAGGGGATTATTCTTCGACAACTCGATGGTACTCTAGGTGCGATTAGTATCGAGAAAATTAGAGGTTTCTTGGAAGAAAATAGTATACCATATGAAACATTACGTGATTCTAATGAGCTTCCTGAAGGATTGAACGAAATCGCAAAACAGGCTCTCCACAATCGTCCCGTGATTGAAGATTTAGAGAAGCATATTAGTCAGAAGCAACAAGGTTTCTTACTTCTAAAGGGTAGCCCAGGATCAGGGAAAACAATACTTAGCGCAACTTATACTCCAGAATCTAAGGGAATAGATATTTGTGGAAAGTACTTTGTTAGAAATGACTTGGGGAATATACCAGTTTCATTCCGAGCTTCTGAGTTTACTTTTGCCGAATGGTTAGATGCGAACATACATCGGATACTTTACAATGCAGTACCTGAAAAAAAAGATCGACTTTTGCATGAGTGGGTTCAGCACCTCAGTGGTGGATTACGTAAATTATCCGCATATTATGTAGACAAAAATCAGATTGGTGTTTTCTTCATCGATGGAGTTGATGATGTTCACCATTTAGGAAAGACAACAGAGTTTTTTAGTTTTATACCAGAAATACTACCTGAAAATATTGTGATAATCATCTCATGTCAGACGGACGAAGTCCTTCCTCCTCGTCTGCAAGCACAATTATCTTCAGACAGGTTAATCAAAGTGGTGCCTCTAGAAGTAGAGCAGTGTAGACATTATGTTTTGACTAAAACAACAGGTGGCTTACAACTACCACTAGCATTAGTAGATTCAATTTCAGAGAAATCTGAAGGTCATCCACTTTATTTGCGATATTTGGTTGAGTATGCGAAACAGTTGGGTGATATAGAGAAAATAGAAAGTTGGATTCAAGAAGTACCTGCATTTGGTGGAGAGATACGTAATTACTACGAGTCAATCTGGCAAACCGTTCGAAAAAATCAAAATGAAATCTGGATCTTGGCTACAGTTGCAAGGTTGCGTAACGAAATTGATAGAACATCCTTGGAGAGGATGTTACCTGCTGAAGCGAGGTACGTTTTTCTTACCGTTTTTCCAAGGTTACAACATCTTATGGTTAACGATGAAACAATCTCGATGTATCATTCTTCTTTTGCAATATTCATTAACGAAAAAACAAATGAAATTAATGAACGGGTTCATAAGGTCGTATCGCAATTCTGTATTGAAAATCTTGAGCACTCGTATGCAATTAAAAACATACTCTTTCACATGTTGAATGCTGATGAGGAAATGCGAAAAGAAAGTCTCCTCTACTGTAACCAAGAATGGGCAGATAGATGTGCCAGAGAACATGTAGAACCTGATATTATTTTAGAGGATTTAAAGCATGTCCTGAGCGCCGCGATTACTTTAGGAGATTTTAGCAGCGTTGTTAGTCTTCTTCTTCTATCTCAACGTATCAGCTTTAGATACAATAATATTTTGGCTGGATATGCCTCAGAGTTGGCAAGCACCTTAATCGCTATGGGGAGGTCAAAGGAAGCGATTCGGTATATTATCCGCGAATCAGTTTTGATTGTTGCAGCGGCGGACGCTCTTTATTTTTTGCATTGTTTATATGAAACAAGAGCAGTAGATGAAGCTGAGCAACTATTTAAAGTAATTCGTTTGCAATTTATAAGTGAGATGGACCGTGGAACTGTAGAATTTGGAACCATAAAATTTTACTATGCGGCATGGAGTATTAAATCTGGCATGACTTCAGATGATCCCGGGTATGAATTCTCAAATCATTTAAAACAACTAATTAAACTTTTAAAACAGAATGAGTCAGATGATGGCGACTCTAGACTTATTGAAGATATCGTTGCTTTTAATGCGGCATATTTGCTTTGGAGTAGAGGGCAATACATTCCTATTAAGAATATTGAGGAACAGGGAGGGGGCTTTGGGCATGGTATTTCTACATTATTATGTAAGATCCTTGTTCATCTGGAACGTTTTCAATCTTGGGGCAACTTCACGATAGAAGGCTCCTTATATAACGAGTTTTTACATGATATCGAATATGTAATTCAACGATATGGTATTGATGAAGATGACAGGTCGTTAATACTTATTGCAATTACGGATGTAAGTATCAATAAGGATCTTATTGAGCAATTAATCAAGGAATTACCGAGTGAAACAGAAATTGGGTTTTCGTTACGAAAACCTAATGGTGTTGATTTTGATTATGAGGCTATTACGAGTTATTTAGATGCATGGAGGTATAAAGGGTTTCTGGATGACGAGGATAACTACCCCTCGATTATTAACTTTTGTGCCTCAAATTGGGAATTATATTTTGAGGAAATACTCTCTTTCCTGGGCTACGCTTTAGGAAAAGCTTGGAGATCATTGTCTGCTAAGCAAGAGGATTCACTCAAAAAAGTCTCAGTAGCGATAGAACAACAATTGTTACCCCAGCTATTTGTGTCACTAAAACAGCGAGTAGGTTGGGATAGAAGCTATTCTTTACCAGAATCATATTATCCCTTTGTACTTGGAGAAATTGCTTCCTTATACGTAAAATATTTTACCGATCAGCTCCCAGAATTCGTTAGGATTATTGAATTACACTTCGCGGATCAACTTGGGTTATATACTGAAGGGTTCCGTGAGGCAATGTTTTCAATCGTTACGGAAATGTTGAAGACAAAAAGGCATGTAAAAAGCACTTTTTCTCTGTTGAAAGTCTTGGAAGAGCATATTACTTGTGGAGTGCAAAATCGTTGGGAGCGTTCAAAAGACCTACTTCTCATTACTGAACTCTATGCAAAACTTGGAAGTGAGCAGCGGTATAAAATCACTTTTCAGAAAATGTTGGATACTTCTATGGGACCTTCCTGGTACAAAGAAGACCAACTTACGCTTCTTGAGACGTCGATTACATACTTACAAAGTTCAGGTGAACTGTCCGCACATTTAAAAGAAATTGCAGGACATTATGATTTTGCATCAGGTGAGATGACGTTTCAACGTTATGTTCGGCAAGTAAAGGAGGCTTTTGTCGGAAGTTTATGTTCTATGGGTAGGGTTGCACAAGCAATTGAATACTTTAAAAATACAGTACTTCCTCCCCCAGAAAAAGTTCTTCAACTTGCAGAAGCGGACCAAGTGGATGGTCCGGAGGTAGGGAAAGGATATGTCTTCGGAGCTGGAGGACTTGAAGAACAAAGTTGTATTCTGGAGATTCTCGAAAATGCTTCCAATGTGAATGGGCTTTTGAAGTGGGCGTTTTGTGAATTGTTCCTAGTTGGAGATTATCGATACTTCGATCGTTTTACAAGAATTATGGCGGACTTGCTAAATGAAAGGGAAGCCAGTGGTTCAGGTGAACTGTCGGTGCTTTATCGTCGATTGCTAAGAATTATAATATCTGATATGTCACCAGATAATCGCTTGGAATTGCTATCTAATTTGAAGCAGTGGTTAACTGATACGAATTATTATCAATTAACTTTATTATTGCAAAAAGCAGACCTAAGCTTTGAGAGTGAAGATATCTTTGAATCTGATTTGCAGCAAACGCCAATGCAAGATGCGAATTTTAATGTCAAACAAGATCAAGATGATGCTTCTGATGAGGAAGATAATGAACGTATCATGTTACCAGGTACTTTCGGTAAAAAAAGTGCCTTGAAACAATTAGATCAGCAAATGTTGATAGCTAAAGATCAACTTGATATAGAAAATATCCATTTAGCAAAACATCATTTAATCACTGGTTTGGTGGGTGTTCAAGCGGGAGCATGGAATATATGGACAAGTAACTCAGGAACAGAAATAGTCGAAGCTTTTGAAACGCTATCTGGCTTATGCAATACCGAGGAATTTGTTTATTCCCTTCGCAGCTTGATTTTGAATGAAGTATATTCTAGTGACTGGTTAATTGTAAATAAGATTATTACCACCATGGGGAAAAAGTTGAATACCTCTGAAGCTATTAAGGTATTTTATTCTGTACTAGAGCATTTTCGTTTCATGTTAAGAACCCCGGATACTTTCATCGAGAAATATAAATGGTTTGAACAAGAAACTCATGATTTATCCAACAACATGCTGTTGACAGATCTATTTATTTGGCTATTTATTCATCCAAAAAACATTTATAAACATCGAGCACCCGAAATAATGAAAGGGCTAGCTACAGTTGATGCAAACTTCTTTGTTCCTATGCTCATCAATAAGAGTTTATCTGAAGAAAACAGTATCTGGCCTGAAATCTGTGCTGGCATTTTGCATAGCTTAGCGCTTGAAGACCCGAGCTTGGTTTGGGAACATATCCGGGTCGAAGAAAATCGAAAACGTATCATCAAAATGGATCATTTCATGGTAAGGCATACGTTCTTAGAAATAGTTGAACTTGCTGATAAGAAATATGACGATACGAATGATTTTCACACGACGTTATCTGGAACTTTTCAACCTAGCCTCACAAATCGAATGTCTACTTCCTATCAAGGATTAGGTATCCCAAGCTGGTTAAGGCATTTTAATGAACTTCTCGAGCCTTTGGAACGATTAGGAGTACTGGTGTCAACTGATTATCATGATTTAGTGAGCACCATATCTCACTTGTGCCTTCCTCTTAGTGTAGAAGAGTTCATTAGAGCTGATAGTTATGTAGCAAGAAGCTATAGATCCAATCAAAAGTTTGAACAACTCGAAAAAGTTGTTCGAAAAGGAATTAACCAACTTCTTTCAAAAAAAAGAATGAACAACGAAGAGCTAACTCAGGTGGCTGATCATTTGCGTATATACAATCCATACTTTCCTAATGAAAAAATACGATTAAAGAGCAAATCTAGTCTAATTATGTTGATCGAAGAGTTACTCCTAGGTAATGGGGATGCTGAGCTTTGTACGCAAGATGGTGCATATGATTATCTTCACTATTTAGAGACTGTATTTTTTCCTAGAGAAGGTCAATTAAAAGTGGTGGAGATTATTGGTTTTTTGGTAGGACCAAATGCTTTACAAAATGCTTTTAATCTTAATGATGTATACCAGAGCTTTTTCCCTAATGAACAGCCTAAATTACGAGAAATCTCTTCGACAGAACGTTTGGTATATCGGCCTACGGTATATAAAGTCGAACTTGAGACCAATGTAACTGGCGGCATTATGACCCCCGCGTTTCTGCACCCCTATTTTGAAGGGCTCTTAGGTGAAATTCAACAACAAGAAATAATTAGGGAAAGTTGGTTGGAGGGTAGAGACTGGGATGTAGATCGGATTGGCATTCCTCTACGGGAAGGATGCCGTTTGCTAGTATCAAAAGAGAAAATCAAGCGACTTGATTTGACGCCTTGGAGATTGGTGTGGCTCGTAAAATATGACTTTTCAACACAATTTATTATTGATCGTGATTATAGGTCAGTTTATTCTGTTAACTAGGAGGGAGTCAAGTGAACTTCGAGCCAATGGAAACACCCAGAAATAGACGAGAATTCGAGAGGAATTTTTTCATAGCTGCTGAACAGCTTCACAATAACAAAATACATTTTTCGTCTAAAGTTAAAAGATCGATTGATGGACTTCGAAAAGTCAGGATGCTACCTAATAATCGTATCGACTTCTTAAGTGTCGATGAAGCTGCACGGCTTCATGTAAATACGATGGCAAATTTTAGCCAATTTAAATTTTAAAAATATGTAATAAAGGAAAAAGGCAGTTCCATAAGCCGCGGCTTACATTCTGAACAAAAATAAGTTAGGTTCCTCTCGGATTACAGATTTCTAATTCTTTATTACGGATGCTTAATCAAATATTTTTCTTTACTCTGTGAGATCTTACTGCTCACAGAGTTTTTTATTTGTATTTAGATTTAATTTATTACAAATATCTAAAAAAGGATATAACTGATGATAGAATCATAGAAGGGAGTTCGAAAAATGATTAAAGAAAGAATTTTTAGCGGAGCAAGAAAATATACTGGGCGAGTAATAACATCAATGCTAATCAAAATCAAAAATTCAAAAAGATATCCGAACTATTTATTGATAATGATCTTGATTTAACTTTAAAAGAAATAGTTCATGGTTTTGAGTACATTTAAAAGAAGAGCTAGTATGCAAAGAAATATGATTTTCCAAGAATTTGGAAACAAAAAGCAAGAGTAATAAAGATGTTGCTAATTTAATATCTCAAAAAATCCGTGAGGAAATAGCCTCTGAGGATAAGAATGGTTCAGAACGTAAAGTCCAGACGCAATACATTTTTAATAAGATTACTGACTGGTTTCTCAAGGATCCAAATATAGCTAAGAACTCTTCCTTGATATATACGATAATAGGCACCTTATATCCAGTAGGGAAGAAACGATCTGGAGACTTAATCTTGCAGATAAAGTTGAAGAAACTTTAAGTAAGTATAATTTACCCGTTGATAAGCTGGATGAATTTCTTTCTCAAAAAAATATAGAGCTTTTTTCGATATTTTCCGAAAATAGTCATGAAGGTATGTTAATTACTGTACTTGCCCAAAATTAGTTCCATGAAATGTAAATAGAGACATACTTGACTCTCTGCGTAAAATAGAAGTACCACCAACCACCCCACGCAGAGGAGAACAAGATATGTCTCATACGTCTACTTTATCACAAGAAAACCATTGGAACAATCGCCTGGACGATTGGAAACTTCCGCTTTATTTCTCCAAACCTGCTCTTCATCACATTAAGCATTTCGTGGATGGGATGCTTTCAACCGGATATACAGGAACGTTAACGGATATTCACCGGGAAAGCCTGCCCTCTTGTGGCAGCGACAGCTCTTTGAAACAGAGCAACGGCCAGTTATTCGGACGGATAATGGGCCGCAGTTTATTTCACATGTTTTTGAAGATGCATGTGAGGAATATGAGGTGGAGCACGAAAGGATTCCGCCAAAGACACCAAATAAGAATGCACATATTGAATCGTTCCATAGCCTATTTGAAGCCGAATGCCTGCAACGGCATGAGTTTTATAGCTACAAAGAGGCTTATGAAGTCGTAACCCGCTATATTCGTTTCTACAACGAGCGGCGCATGCATGGAAGTCTGTATGATTTGGCTCCAAAGCAGTTCCGACAAGCAGTAGCCACGCAACAAGTGAAGGCTAAGATCGTGAAATCTGAGAAATATTGAGAAATACTAAGCCAAAGCTTGAATAAGTAACTCCGACTCAAATATTCGGGTGTTTAACCGGTTAACAGTACTTTCCCGGGCTCACCTTGATTAAATTGCCGCTCTAATAAATTTGGGCATGTACGATGCTCTTGTGTAGCCTTAGCCATCTTTCGATAGGGATTGGCTTGTCTTACTTTAGCTACCAAGTTGTATTTACGCATAAGCCTGCGTATTTTCTTATGATTCATAATCACGGTATCTCTACGCTCCAGATGCATCTTGATCGTGAGTGCCCCTGCTTTACCTTTTAGAGAAGAAAAGTGCGTTTGGATGAGTTGATAGTCGGCCTCATCGCTAATCTCACGTTTCTGCCTTACTGGTTCCGCTTTAAGCCAAGCATAATATCCACTACGGCTAACGTTTGCAGCGGCGCATAAATAGGCGAGTAAACCCTTTAGCTGATGCTTACGAGTAGTGGTCTCGGTGAGTTCGAAAGTCTCTGAAGGAGTTAGCGTTTGCGCTTCGCCTGCCTTTCTAGAGCTTCGAGCTTTTTTAGAAATTCATTCTCTGCTTCTAAGAGCTTAATCTTTGCCTCAGCACGTCTTAGTTTTTCTTCTGTGCTTAGTTCCTTAGATGAAGGCCTTCCCGTGCTACCTTTGCCTCTTCGTTCCATAAGTAATCCCTCCTCTCCAAACTTGTCGTACGTTGCTCTCCAACGTTTCAATCCTCTCTTAGGCGTTTCTGTTGTTAGACTAGAAAGTAGACACAAAGAACCGAGAATCGGATACAATAAACCTATCCAAATTCGAGGTGAACGAAGTGACAAAGAAAACCTACGATCAAGCGTTTAAAAGACAAGTGGTACAGATGATTCAAGAAGAAGGAAAAACGGTTCCTCAGGTAGCGAAAGAGCTAGGGCTGCACACGAACACGGTATACCGGTGGGTGTCCGAAATCAAGCAGGATGGCGGACAAGCCTTTCCTGGAAGTGGACAACTCAAAGATGATGACAAGGCGATTAAAGCCTTACAAAAACAAATTCGTGACCTCCAAGAGGAGAACGACATTTTAAAAAAGGCCATGCACTACTTTGCAAAAGACCGGCACTGATCTATGCCTTCATCCACAAATACCGCTTCCAGTGCCATGTCGCGAAGCTATGTGCTGTTATGGATGTTTCCAGAAGCGGTTATTACAAATGGACAAAACGCAAGACAAGCAAGCAAGAGAAAAGCCGTAAAAAGCTAGAACAGCGTATTCGTCGAATCTTTCTAGATTCTCGCAGACTGTATGGGAGCCCGAAAATCACGCAAATGCTTCATAAGCAAGGCAGCCGCGTATCGGAGAAGACCGTAGCTCGAATCATGAAAGAGCAAGGGTTAAAATCCCGAACCGCTAAGAAATATAAAGCCACGACAAACTCCAAGCATAACCTACCTATTGCCGAAAATGTGCTCAACCGCCAATTTCGCCCCAACACTCCGAATCAAGCTTGGGTGGCCGATATCACCTATATTGCGACGGATGAAGGTTGGCTGTATTTGGCGAGTGTGATGGATTTATATAGCCGCAAAATTGTCGGCTTTCAAATGAGTGACCGGATGAATAAAGAATTAGCCCTTCAAGCGCTTGATCGGGCGTATCACCAGCAGCGACCGTCTAACAGCGTGCTACATCACTCCGACCGGGGCAGCCAGTATGCTTCTCATGACTACCAAGCTCGACTAAGCACATACAAGATGATCGCTAGTATGAGCCGCAAAGGTAACTGTTATGATAATGCTTGCATCGAATCGTTCCACAGCATTCTTAAAAAGGAACTGATTCATTTGGAGAGGTTCAAGACACGCGAACAAGCACGTAAACGCATATTTGAATACATTCTCTGCTTTTACAATGCCAAACGGATTCATTCGACCATCGGGTATCTCACACCTAATGAATGCGAACGTAGGTACAGAAAGGCGGCCTAA
>NZ_AULX01000028.1 GCF_000422505.1 Paenibacillus pinihumi DSM 23905 = JCM 16419
GAGCAGAAGGGAGAGTTGCTTTTGGCTCTCTTTCTTTAGGGCTTCGATCGGCGGATTTAATAATCGATGATGCTTTTTCAAATGTGCTTTTGCGCGCGGTGCCAACGTTTGCTGAACGGCTTTACGGATACGCTGCACGCATTCGATGACATAGCCATGCACGTGAAAACGATCCGCAATTCGAATCGCATTTGGATAGCACTCGCGAATCCAAGTATGGTAGGCCGGAGCCAAGTCCATGACCACTGCTTCGGGATGCAAGCTGAGAAAGTCGGGATGCGCCTTCGCATAGACTCGCAAGTCCTCCAGTCGACGACCTGGCAGCACATCCAGCATCGTTTCGCCACGGAGACTATGGATGCCCGTGTTGTAGGTGTGCCCCTTTGATGGCGAAATCATCCACACCGAAAATCAGTTCATTCGTGATTTTAGCTGCAGCCCAAGCTTGTTTCTGGATCTGATCGCTCAGCTCAGGGATAGCTTCGTGATGAAATCGCAGTACAGTACTCGCGGGCGTTTGCTGCATACGGGCGCTATGGGCGGCCGTAGAGCCAAGAACCTGCTCGACGGTTTGGGTGCGAAAGAGCTTGCTATATCGCTGCTTCGGTCCAACAAATTCGTACATCCATCCGAATCCAACTTCGCAAGCTGAACACTGCAAACGAAGGGCCGGTACATTCAGAAATGTTTTTTTCTCAAAGACCGAAAGATGACGGACGATTCGTCTCCCATTATTGCCTTTGCGAATGACATGCTGCATAGACTGGCAAACGGGACAACATTGCCGCTGTGCCACTGGAACAGCCTCCAGATGAAGTTCATCGCCGTCTGAAAATAGAATTTGGTTTACGTGTAGCTCTGGTATGTTAAACCATTCGTTGATATACTGGTTCTGCATCTGCCTTTTCCTTTTGTTGTTCGGTGAGACTTACAACAATACAGGAATAGCAGATGTTTTTCCATTTCTACCCTTTCATTATTCCGTCAAGCACTGATCTTGGTTTTGAGCCTCTATTAGAGCTACAATTTAAAAATGTGGGACTGCAAAATGAACAGCGCATAGCGTGGGGCGGTAATGACAAACTCTATCAGTTAATAAACGAATTAACCGGACTGCCTTCGTTGCCTCCAACTAAGTCCAACTAAATACTTCAGCAGAGCTTCATTTTTGCTAATGCGCAGTAGTGCGAACATCCATTAGGTGTGTTCCATCTGCCCCTCACTGTATAGATGATTCCGAGGTAGGCGTACAAAAAATTAGCCTCTCACTTTTACTGAGAGGCTAATGAATGTTGTTACACTAATATCTCGGCTGCTAGCAATTATGAAAAAAATAGTGCTATCAAACCTACTAGCCCGACGAAGATGAATACCCCTCCGACAATCCGCGCTATTAGCATATATAAATCCGATGGTTCAGTACCATCTTGAGTCGCCCAGGCATCTCTAATTTTCCAAACTATAATTGGGTTACGCATAATTAATATTCCAAAAATAATTAAGCACAAACTCAAAACACGATATATCACCATTTTAATTTTCCTTCAAACTATGTTTTTACACTTCATGTACTACCTCTTGTCGAAAATAGATGGAGCAAGTCCATGCCGAAGAGCCAACTCAATGAACATTACTTTTAATATAGAGCCTAAAATTTAAAATAATTCTTCGCATTGTAATACGAAATATTTTGCACCATGCCCCCAAGCAGCTCCAGATCATTCGGGACTTCGCCATTATCTGCCCACTCTCCAAGCAGATTGCACAGGATACGGCGGAAATACTCATGGCGCGTATACGACAGGAAGCTCCGGGAATCGGTCAGCATGCCGACAAAGCGGCTGAGCAGGCCGAAATTGCCAAGCGACTTGATCTGTGCCAGCATTCCGTCCTTCGTGTCATTAAACCACCATGCCGAGCCAAGCTGGATTTTCCCCGGAATGCCTCCACCCTGAAAGCTCCCCATCAGAGCAGCCAAAATCTCGTTATCATTGGCATTCAGCGAATACAGGATGGTGCGCGGCAGCAGATTTTCCTCATCGAGCGAGCTTAAAAGCTTCATCAGCGGATACGCAACCGGGCTGTCATTGACCGAATCAAAGCCACGATCAGGCCCTAGCAGGTTGAACTGCCGCAGGCTGTTATTTCGCGCCGCATTAATATGATATTGCATCGCCCAGTCGTGGCGGGCATACAGCTTGCCGAGGAAAATAAGCGTATATGTCTTATACTGCTTTTCTTCATCCGGACTGACCTGTTCACCCTTCAGCGCACGGGCAAAAATAGCAGCTGCCTCGTCCTTCGTCACCTCTTTGTAAGGCACATAATCGAGCGCATGGTCGGACACACGGCACCCCGCCCGGTGGAAGTATTCAACCCGGGATTCCAGTGCGGCCAGCAGGGTATCATAATCCGGAATCGCCATTTCTGCAGCCTGCTCCAATTGCTCGACCCAATCCCGGAATCCGCCGCGGTTAATCTCCAGCACCTTGTCAGGCCGGAAGGACGGCAGCACCTGCACGTCAAAGTCTTCAATGTCCTTAATTTTCACATGATACTCCAGCGAATCAACCGGATCATCCGTCGTACAGATTACTTTGACATTCGACTTCACAATGAGATCGCGCGCCCTGAACCCGTTTCCGTTCAGCTTTTCATTTGCCTTCTCCCAGATAACCGCCGCATTCTGCTCATTCAGCAGTTCATCAATATCAAAGAAACGCCTCAGCTCCAAATGCGACCAGTGATAGAGCGGATTGCCGATCGTATTCGGCACCGTCTTCGCCCACTCTACAAACCGCTCGTAATCACTCGCACCGTCGCCGCCCGTCACGTATTTCTCCGGTACACCATTGGCCCGCAGCGCCCGCCATTTATAGTGATCTCCGTAAAGCCACGCTTCCGTAATATTTGAAAAAGCTTTATTTTCATAGATTTCCTGAGGGCTCAAATGACAGTGGTAGTCAATAATCGGCATATCCTTGGCATAATCATGATACAAGCGGACAGCCGTTTCACCAGACAGTAAAAATTGATCATCCATAAACGCTTTCAATTGCTGCACCTCCGAATTTTGTAAACGCTCTTATTTTATACCTTACCATATAGCCAGGCGTATCTTCAATAATCTCCCAATCTTTGAAAGATTACCAGATATGACTATAGTCCCTCCAAAGCTTAAATTTCGGCATTCAGAAAAAGGATAATTTTTCTATTAAAGAACAAAAATCCACTATATTATTCTATTTAACTCAATATCTATGCGAAATTTCAATGTAATATTATATAACATTAAAATAACCTTAAAATACACTTAATTAATTGAATTTTAGAGTAAATTAGCGAAAAACCTTATTGTTAACGCTTTTTCAAGGAAAATATTGTTTGCAAGAAAACCTTACACAAAATACAATGATTCATATGAATAAAGAACCATTTTCAACAATTTAGTAATTTGGTGGTGAGGAAACATAACATTATAATTCAAGAACAACAAGACTCTTATTCTATCACCCGGATTGACCTGTAATTCGCAGTTTTTTAGCAAGTCTACCTTTCTTTCTCTACCTACTGTAATGAACTACATATTTTTAGGAGGCCTCCATGAATAATAAACTGCTTAAATCGTTGTTATCCGTTCTGATCGCCACAATGGTATTCACCGGGTCAGGAATCTTCCCTGTCCCATATGCGAGCGCACAGCAGGATTCACCTGCTATGGAGTCCCCTTCCGGAACACCTCCCCAAAACGGGAACACACCGGAAGAACCAGCCAGCCCCAATCCGACGCCAGACACAGCAGTTGATGACCCAACGCCAATAGAAAGCAATGTGCTCCAGCTTGCTGCCGCATCCCCATCCGTCATCGTAAAAGGACAGCAAAACCTGCGCTTTGGCGAAAAGCTGCTGGTCAACATTGCACTGAAAGATATTCCCGATGCTGTAGCCGCCGAGAAATTTGTGATTCAATACAGCACTTCCAGGCTGGAATTCCAGGAAGTGAAAGCAGCAGGAGATGGCATTCAAATTGTAGGGCACCAAGCTGACCCCGGGAAAGTTACCGTAATCACCGCGAATCCGACATCCAAACTGGCGGATAACGAGACAATCATCACGATCATCTTCAAAGCCAAAGCTGCTGCCGGAATCGACAACGTGACGGTAAGCGCAGAGCTGGGACTCTCTCCTGACGGGGAGTACGGAGCAGCAGGCAGCTCGACACTGGATCTGGACATCCAAAAGGGACTGAGCGGCGACCTGAACCGCAACGGTAAAATTGACATTGGCGACCTCGCCAAACTGGTTCACTACTTTGACGTGACATCCGCTGATCCACAGTGGGAAGAAATCGCCAACGGCGACTTTAATACGAACCTGAGAATTGACTTGGCTGACCTCGCCATTCTTGCCAGAAAGCTGCTGGACAAGCCGTTCGAGCTGGTTGAGACGACAGTCGCCGACATTCATGCCGCCATGCAATCCGGGGAATTGACTGCCGAAGAATTAGTCAACATGTATCTGAAGCGTATCGATCGCTATGACGGACAACTCCATTCCATTCTGACTGTCAACCCGCATGCTCTGGATATCGCCAAAGAGATGGATGCGGAATACAAAGCGACAGGCAAGCTCAGAGGGCCATTGCACGGCATTCCGGTTATTGTCAAAGATAACTTCAACACCGTCGGCATGCCAACAACTGCAGGCTGTAAATGTCTGGCGAATAACTTTACAACAACCGATTCATTCATGATCCAGAAACTAAAGGACGCTGGCGCTATCATTTTGGCGAAATCCAATCTTCATGAATTCGCCTTCGGCACAACAACAATCAGCTCCTTGGGCGGCCAAACCTACAACCCTTATGACCTGACCCGCAATCCGGGCGGTTCCAGCGGCGGTACAGGCGCAGCACTGGCAGCGAACCTGGGCGTAATCGGACTCGGTACAGATACAGGCGGATCAATCCGGATTCCTTCCTCCTACAACAGCCTTGTCGGTATTCGTCCAACAATCGGACTGACAAGCCGTGAAGGAATCATTCCGCTGGCAATATCGCAGGATGTAGGCGGACCAATGGCGCGCACCGTTGCCGACGCCGCTCTCATGCTGGATGTGGTCAGCGGCTACGACAAGCATGACCTGGCTACTTCCTACAGCATCGGACGGATCCCGGACAGCTATACCGACTATCTGGATGTGAACGGGTTGAAAGGCGCCCGCATCGGTATTGTTCGTGACAGCAGCATGATGGGAACCAATGCCGAGGTAATCCGGCTTACCAACCGGGCAATTTCCGAGATGGAGCGCATGGGCGCTACTGTTGTAGATGTAACCATTCCGAATCTCTCAACTATCCTGAGTTACAGCAGCCTGAGCGGCACGGAGTTCAAATTCAATTTGAACGAGTATTTGAATTCCCCGTCGATCGGCCCGGATGTGAAGTTCAAATCTCTCTCTGATATTTTGGCAACAGGTGAAATTTTGGAGTCGCAACGAAGCTCTATGGTGGCCCGTAATAGCATTGAGGTACTGGAAACCGAAGCTTACAAGGATATTCTGCTCTACAGGACGCGCACGACCCAGCAATCCCTGCTCTCGGCAATGGCGGACAACAAGATAGACGCGCTGCTCTATCCGTCCACTGCCGCTCCGGTCGGAGGAAATTCCGGCAGCGCCAACAGGCTAAGCCCTTTCTCCGGATTCCCGGCCATTAGTGTCCCTGCAGGATTCGCCAGTATCAGCGGACGACCGGATTCTCCGATCGGCATCGAACTGCTCGGCAAACCATTTGATGAAGGCACTCTGATCAAGCTGGCTTATGCATTCGAGCAAGGCACGAAATATCGCATAGCCCCTGAGCTGTTCCCGGCTTTGACTAATTAACCAGGCCGTATCTCAACAGGAAAGGAAGATTCCAACTATGGTTCGCAGACTATTTATAATCGCCATGGCGCTGCTGCTCTGTACCGCGGTTCTACAGTCAGAGCCAGTCCGCGCAGCAGACGGCGGGCCTGTCTTCTCGGTTCAGACATCCAACTCCACCCTTTCTGCCGGCAGTACAATCAAGGTCACGATAAACGCCGACCAGTTGAAGGATATGTACGGCTTTGAATTCAATCTGTATTTCGATCCATCCCGTCTTGAATATATCGAGAACAGCGCAGCAACAGATCTTGACGGCTACTCTGTTCCGGCAAAGATCATAAACAAGGACAAAACCTATGTCCGCTTTGCCCATGTCAAAACCGCCAATGTGCCCGGCCTTAGCGGCAGCGCAGCCTTGCTCTCGCTCTCCTTTAAGGTCAAAGTGGCAGCATCCACAGCACTGGAGCTAAAAGATATCAGGCTGATTGACTCTAAAATGGCCGAATCTGCACTGGATACTGCTGCAAAAGCCGAATTAACTGCCGGGACTTACTATCCCGGTGGCGGCAGCAACAGCAGCAGCGGAACAAATGGCGGTGACAACGGTACAGATAAACAGACAATTACCCTGACAGCCAAAGAGCTGGGCAATCCGGTCTCCGGAAAAGTAAGCGTGACTCTGCCTCCGGGAGCCAGCAAGGTACAGCTTCCAGGCAGTGCCCACGAACTGCTCGGTGACAACGGACTGGAGATTCATACCGGCAAAGGCAGTCTGATTATTCCTTCTGCTGTGCTGGGACAGCTGGCAGGCGAAGTTACAGCCGAGCAAGCCAAGCAGGGCACAATCACATTGACAGCTGCCCTAATTCCCGATTCAGCAGAACGTTCCGCACTACTTGCCCAATTAAACAGTACCAATGGACTGGAGGCGCGCTTTGGCTCTGAAGTCTACGCCTTCAAATTGCTGCTGACAACTGCGGATGGCAGATCTGTCGAACTGAAAAACTTCAAACAGCCTGTCACAATCAAATTAAAAGCAGACAACATCATTAACCCTAGACTATCAAGCATTTACGATATTCCATCAAGCGGTTCACCGGAGAAAATCGAAAGTGATTATAATAACGGAGAATTCACAGCGAAGATCAGCCGCTTTAGCGTGTTCGCCGTAGTTGAAAGAAAGAAGACGTTCCAGGACGTTCCCGCTTCTTTTTGGGCCAGCAATGTCATTACGGAGCTGGCTTCCAGACAAATTATTAACGGAACAAGCACTACAGCCTTTGAGCCTGAACGAAGCATTACACGCGCTGAGTTTACAACCCTGCTCGTGCGGGCGCTCAAGTTGTCTGCTGGCAGCAAAATTTCCTTTTCCGATGTCAAGGCGAGCGACTGGTTTAGCGCAGATATCGCAGCGGCGGTGGAAGCTGGTATTGTAAATGGCCAATCCGCTTCCAGTTTCTCCCCTCACGCACAGATTACACGTGAAGAAATGGTCACGATCATGATGCGCGCATACAAGCTGCAAAAAGGCGCCACAACCGATGCTCCAGCACCTGCCTTCACTGATGAAGCCGGCATTTCACCATGGGCAGCCAGCCACGTCAAGGAAGCCGCCGCGCTAGGCTTGATAAAAGGCCGGTCAGGCAACAACTTCGCGCCTCAAGGTCTATCAACACGCGCTGAAGCCGCGCAGGTCATTTATAATTTAATTGAAAATACGGCCGCACCTGCTTCTAAAGATTAAGAAACTTCATAATTGGAATACCGGCATCGGATTATCGTCATACAATCTGACGAAACATCAAAAAGACGCACAACCGCTAATGGTTGTGCGTCTTGCATTTTCCAGCTTATGATTCGATCAAAATATTCATAACACGAACCCATAAAGGGCCTATAAACCAAAATAAACAGCGCCATTCGGCCCTGTAGACAAATTTTAACTAGAGTTATAGAATTCAATATCCAAGCAGAGCAGTATATGCCCTTAATTCCTATAATAGTAGAATATCACACGGAAAAGAAAAAGTCTACTATTTTCCCAAAAATTCCTTTATATTTTTTAATACTGATGCGGAATCATCGATTACTCTTCTTAATCTAAAGATCGGTTACGCAGCAAAAATATAGTGGAGGTGTGTTACGATCGATGTTCTCCCTGACTTTGGCAAGAAAATCCTACGCCCGTAATTTGCAGTACCGCAGCGCCCATCTGATGCGCATGTTTGCCAGCGTCATCATCGGCTATATCTACATGGCCATCTGGATGGGAGTGGGCGAAGGACAATTATTAGGCGATTACGGCATACATGGCATGATCAGCTATATTGCCTTTAATCAGGCCTGCTTGTGGGTCATCATGGCAACGAACTGGACCGACATCGAGGGCTGGGTCCGAACGGGACAAATCTCGCATGAACTGATGAAACCAATGCATTTTTTCTGGTATATGCACAGCAGAGAGTGGGGACAGACCTGGTACCAGTTTTTATACAGCACCACTCCCATTCTAATCATCTATATTGTTGTACTGAAAATTCGTACCCCCGAGCATTCTGTCACTTGGCTATGGACACTGCTCGCAATGTTTCTTGCCGCCTACATTGCAATCTGTATCGCCTATCTGATTGGCATTGCAGCCTTCTGGACGACGGAATCGCGCTGGCTTAACGGTGTCCATATGGGACTCAATATGCTGTTGTCGGGTTTCTTCATTCCTGTCGAATGGCTCCCGGGCTGGCTTAAGATGATCAGTATCCTCTCGCCCTATCCCTGCCTGCAATATGTCCCGTCCCGCATCTACCTGGAGCTGGATCCGGCGCATTCCCTGAAGTTATCCCTGTTCTGGTGCCTTCTGTTGACCGCAATATGCTTCACGGTAACCAGAGTTATCCGGCGCAAAGTGGAGGTGCAGGGCGGATGAGCTGGATTCGGATTTATTTCCGGCTCGCCGGAGCAAGTCTCAGGAGCCAGATGCAATATAAATTCAATTTTATTTTATCGACGCTGATGGTCTTTCTCATGTTCGGCCTCGAATTTATGACCGTATCGATCATCATTTATAAATTCGACGGCATCAAAGGCTGGAGTGTATATGAGGCAGGCTACTTGTTCGCCATCATGATGTTTGTAAGAGCATCCTACCGGATGATAGCCGGGGAGGTCAACGGCTTCGAGAAATACCTTGTTCAGGGTATGCTGGATCAACTGCTTCTGCGCCCGATGCCTGTCCTGCTCGTTTTGGTAACCCGGAATTTCCGCCCCATGGCGGGAGAACTCGTGCTGGGGTCAATACTCATCAGCATCTGTCTGTCGCATCTTATGGAGAAGGGGCAAGTTACCCTGTGGGCCATCCCGGGTACCCTCGCCGTCATTATAAGCGGAACAATAATCACCCTGTCGATTGGCCTCGCTACCGCTACAGTCGGATTCTGGACGCATCGCATTGATGAGTTACAACGGATTACCGATAACGCAGCTACTATTGCAAGCCAGTATCCATTGTCCATCTATCCCAAATGGATGCGAATTACCCTGCTGACCATTATTCCGATGGGCTTCACCAGCTACATGCCGTCGCTGTATGTTATCCGCGGAGAGCTCGGACTCTGGATTCTTCCGGCTACGATGCTGCTTGCCGCCATCCTCCTGCTCGGGGCACTGCGCTTCTGGAAACACGGGCTGGCCCATTATCAAAGCACAGGCACCTGACTGCAAAAAGTTCACTAATTGCAAGAAGTTCACTGCCTGAATTCATCCATACGATACAGACATCTGCAACTGCCCGCCATTTCCGTATTCAACCCTATACGAACCAAAGGAGACAAAACATGATCACTGCACACCGGCTAAATAAAACCTTCCGGCTCCCTGTCGCCAAGGAAGGACGATTCCGCGCTGTCCGGACGCTGTTGTCACAGGAATACCGGACAGTGGAGGCTGTCAACGACATCAGCTTCGAAATCAGCAAAGGCGAATTCGTCGGCTACATTGGACCTAACGGCGCAGGCAAATCAACGACGATCAAAATGCTCTGCGGCATTCTGCACCCCACCTCCGGCGAAGTGATCATTAACGGCCGGAGCCCGCAGAACCAGCGGCAACAGGTCGTCCGCCAGCTCGGAGTCGTTTTTGGGCAACGGACACAACTCTGGTGGGACCTCCCGCTCAAGGATTCCTTCGACATTCTGGCATCCCTGTACAAACTGGAGCAGCAAAACTTCAAGAACCAGCTTGGCCTTCTGAGCGAAATCTTGCAGCTCCATGAATTCATGGGTACCCCGGTGCGCAAACTCTCTCTCGGCCAGCGTATGCGCGCTGATCTGGCGGCGTCCCTGCTGCACAATCCGGACATCCTGTTTCTCGACGAACCGACAATCGGGCTGGACGTACTGGCTAAAAAGCAAATCCGGGATTACCTGAAGCAGTTGAACCGCCAGTGGAACAAGACTATTCTGCTCACCACCCACGATATGGATGATATCGAGCAGCTCTGCAGCCGCGTGATCGTCATCAATCACGGGACAGCGATCTATGACGGCAACCTGGAAGCGCTGCGCGAGCGGATCGGATTGCCTACCGTGATGAAAATCAAATTCAAGGATACGGTCACAGCCGCCCTTAATCTTTTTCCGCCCTCCCTGCCTTTCCGGATTACCGACTGCCACGAGCAGCTTATTACCGTGTCCTGCAACCGCAGAGAAACAACGGCTATGGAGGTGCTGAATAGGATGAGCGCATTCGGAACGATTGAAGATGTTCATCTGGAGGAGCCGAATTTCGAGGAAATCATCCATCGTATTTATTAGATCAGAATTTGAACACATGCCTGTTCTCCCTGACTATGGACATCTGGGACGGTTTTATAAATGCATTATTTCTGCCTCCTGATTATATTTCCAAAAAAATGAAACCTATTTGCCTGATCCCCATATTTTTGCGATAATTTACCGTAAGGATGATACAATCCTGATCATGTACGAATGGGGTGTTATTCATGACGACTTACGCTTATATCGGCTCCTATGCAAACGCATCAGAACCAGGATTGCTGGCAACCAGCTACGATCCGGCAACAGGAAAGCTTGAACTTGTTCAAGAGGTGTCCGGGCTGTCCAATCCAACCTTCCTGGATATCAATGCAGACGACTTCAGATTGTACGCCTTGTTCGATGAAAAGGATGCTGAGGGCAACCGCAAAGGCGGAGCAGCAGCCTACACCATCGACCGCAGCAGCGGCAAACTGGCCCTGATTAACGAAGCAATCACCACACCTGCACCTACCTGCCATCTGGTGCTTGATGAGACGAACGCCTGCATTATCGTAGCAAGCTACCATGGCGGCCTGCTCGGCGTGTCCAAACTGCTTGAAGACGGCGGAGTCGGC
The DNA here is from genome assembly GCF_000422505.1 of Paenibacillus pinihumi DSM 23905 = JCM 16419. Lineage (GTDB taxonomy): Bacteria > Bacillota > Bacilli > Paenibacillales > Paenibacillaceae > Paenibacillus_D > Paenibacillus_D pinihumi. Next base: position 11,255 of record NZ_AULX01000028.1, read on the forward strand.
CCATCGTCCGATCTGAAGCAGCATCACGGCTCCAGCATTCATCCGGCTCAGACTCAGGCACGTGCACACTCTGTATTTATTGCCCCGGGCAACCGTTATGCTGTCGCTTGCGACCTCGGACTGGACAAGCTGTTCGTCTACAGCCTTGACGCTGCGGAAGGCAAGCTGACCCTGAAGAGCGAAACCAGCATTGCCCCCGGATCAGGCCCGCGCCACTTTGTGTTCCACCCGTCGCAGCCATACGGCTATGTGATCAGCGAGCTCAACTCGACGGTCACCGCGTTCCATTATGATGGGGATGAAGGCAAGCTGACTGAGCTGCAAACTTTATCGACACTGCCAGAAGACTTTACTGGTGAAAGCTACTGCGCCGATATTCATATCTCACCGGACGGCAAGTTCCTGTACGGCTCCAACCGGGGACATGACAGCATTGTTGTTTATGCGGTAGATGAAGCCTCAGGCAAGCTGACTGTCGTGGAGTACACATCTACACTCGGCGGACACCCGCGCAACTTCGGACTCTCACCGGATGGACGCTTCCTGCTCGTTGCCAACCGCGACGGCAATAATATCGTTACCTTCCGCCGGGATGAGCACAGCGGCAAGCTTGAAGCGACCGGCGATCAGCTGACAGCCTCCAAACCGGTATGCATCAAATTCCTTGAGGCCCGTTAAAAAGCAAAACTTGCATCCGGATATCATTTTACATAAACGTAAATGGCTGAGCTGTCTGTGACAGGAACAGCGTCATTTTGCACGTAAATTATTAACTGCTTATAGTTGAAGCTAGTAAATCGCTTCAAAAAAATAGACGCACCAGTTGAAGTAATCAGCCCGGTGCGTCTTTGCTTATTCAGTATTCAATTCATATAATTGCCGAGTCCGCAATCTACTCGTTCGTTCCACTCAGACAAGCTCCTTTGCTGATGTAAACTGATCGAGAATATGCCCAAGCATTGCAAAGGATGCTTCACTCCGGTCCAGATTGGCGCGAATTTCTGCTGCTGATTGAATATAGGGCGCTTCCACAACTTCGGCACTCCATCGTGTCAGCATTTCTCTAATTGCAGCAGGCGATGCTTCCAGATGGAATTGGAGTGCAGCAACATGAGGGCCGTATACAAAAGCTTGATTGGGACACGCTTTCGAACCGGCCAGCCTGACTGCCCCCTCAGGCAGATCAAAACAGTCGCCATGCCATTGGAAGGAGTAGAACTGCTGCGGAATTTGGGCAAACAGCGGATGCTCTTGCTCTGTACGCTCCACGCGATGCCAACCCAGCTCCTTTTCATTGTTCCGGTACACTCTTGCCCCGAGCAGTTCAGCGAGCATTTGGGCGCCAAAGCAAATGCCCAGCACCAGCTTGCCGCTGTCCATCGCTTCTCTGACATACCGCTTTTCATCAACCAACCAGGGATACTTATCATCCTCATAGACACTCATCGGGCCGCCAAGTATGATCAGGAGCTCATAGCTCTCATGACCAGGCAAAGCCTCCCCGTCCGGAGGAAACCTGACTTCCGCCTCATGGCCATGTCTGGCTGCCCAGTCCGTAATCGCCGACTCATCGTCAAAAGAGAAATGCTTCAACAACAGCAACCGCATTTTATCCCCGCCTTGTCTCTATATGATTTCTGTTAAGACTCCACTCCTTTTATTTTAAACCCGCTTTATTTTTAATGTCAATATTTTTAACATAAGATGTTATATCAATCAGAGGATGAATTGGCATTTTGCAGACGATTGCCCCCCCATTTACTCCGGAAATAATAAACCATCAGCAAAAACAGCGGAATTACCGTGCTGCATGTAATATCCCAATCGATCCAATAGTACACAATCGTTGAGATGTAATACGTAATATTAGGAGCAATGATGGTCGCAAGTCCAAAAACGATCATCCCGGTCGGCAATATAAGCGGCTTGTAGGATCTCAGCTTCAAAAACTGGGACGCACCCAGCACAAAGCAGTAAAAATACAGCGCTCCCTTGAAAAAGGTGGAGAAGATCCAAACGGTAGCCATCATCGCTTCAATCCGTTCGAGGAAATTGCCGATACTGATCCGCTGAGCCAGAATAAAGGAAGCGTAAATATTATGCTGGGTGAAGAACGGCCCAAGAACCATAATGGATATGAGGACAATGGTGCTTAGCAGAAGGCTTCCGATGACCACCGTAATCAGTATATCCTTGTCCCGGTGCCGCTGCTGGACCGTATTAGGCAGCAGCATCAGGAGCGCTGTAAGCTCTCCAAACGGGTAGGCGACCGTAACTGTAGCCCCCTGAATAATGGCTTCCAGACCGGTGCCGAAGACCGGACGCAGCCTGTCGGGGTCCCCCTGCGGGATAATGAAGACAATGAGGAAGAGCACGAATAGCGCCACCAGCGGCAAAAATAGCTCCCCGCTCCTCGCCAGGCTCTCAATTCCATGGGATACCGCCCATATGAGTATGAGGACAAACAGGAGATGCACGATCCGAAGCGGTGTATTAATAATTATCTGTGTCGTCAAAAAATCCCCGGCCTCACGGGTTACAGTTGCCGTGAGAATCAGGAAATAGAACAGATACCAGATACTCACCAGAGCACCCAGCCATTTGCCCAACCCTGAAAAGAGGCCTTCAATCAGCGACTTGCCCGGCTGCATCTTGTACACGCGCAGTATAATCCAAATGGTGAGCAGCCCGAACGGAATCCCGATCAAGGAAGAAATCCATGCATCCTGATGGGCATAAGACGTAATGACCGCCGGATAGACAAGTATCAGATCCCCGATTTGGGTGAGCAAAATCAGCACAATGAGCTGCCTGACCGTTATTCTCCCTTTTTCCAGCATGCTTCTTTCCACCTCTCCAGACTAGCTGAACAACAGTTTGAAGAAATTGTTGACCGGCTTGTAAATGGTTATGAGTATATTGAGCGGGCTCGGAACTGAAATCATCTTCCAGGCAATGACACTCAAAATACTGCCCGCAATCAGGAAGAGAGCACTGGCTGCCATCTCCCTGAACCAGCGGTTGCGCAGCATCATTGGAGCCTGGGAAGCACCGATGGCCACAGCAGTAAGGACTACAAAGAAAACAACCACTCTTCGATCACTCCTTGACCTGGTCCTGGAAGGAATCGTCCAGAGACCCGACTCTTTTAATGATGACCTTGGCACTGTACTCCACATCCAGATCAGACAATTTATTAACCCAATGAGGCTCAAGCCGCTTCCAGAGCTTCGGGTCCGTACGGTTGATTTCCTGGCCGAAGCCGAAAATGTCCACCTTATACTTGCGGATTACATTGCTCACTGTCATTTTCATCAGGCTTATCAATTTGGCCTCCGCTTCTTTCTCCAGTTGGCTAATGACTCCCGCATCGGCAATATGCTCCTTGCACTCCACTGAGGCAATCGTACTAACAGACTCCACATGAACATGAATGACAGGCTTCTCCTGCTTCACCTCGCCCTTCATCTTGGAGATTGTCCGGACGCCCCGCAGCGCGATTTTGCCTTTGGACGGACAGGAGACATGGCCAACTGTAGCACGTACATTATTGCGAATATAATTAAAGCCCTTCGACTCGTCCTCGTTCAGCCATCCAATCAGCTTTTCCCCTTTGATTACGCCAAGTCCCGTATACTCCAGCCAAGCCTTCGGCTTGACGCTCATCAAATTGCTTTCAAGAGCAGCAGCTTTCCGGTCACCTTTTAACTCCACGCCTGTAACAGCCGGAGAGATGCCACTATTGATAATTTCCTCGAACAGCCTGTCAGCATTTACTATCGTTGTAGGCGCCCAGTTTTTAGAAGAATTATCGAGAGAATTGTAAAGTTTATTAGCAGGAATTTTTTCCAGCGGTGTCAAGGTATTCAGAATGGACTCGGCCGATGATCCTTTGGCAATCATCACATAGTAATCCGGACGAACCTTCGGATCACGAACCATTGCCTCGAGCACATCACCCATTCCAACCTGAGCAGCGAAATTCTCGCTGAAGACAAGGACACGAATATGCGGCAGGAAAATGATACGCGGGCTTGTCAGCGTCAACTTCTGAATCGCTTCAAAAAGGGTTGGACCCGTTGCCGTGTATAGCGTGACCGGAGCTCCGGAAATTTTCCCCGTGTTGGAACTGACACCCGCAGGTATTACAACCTGGGCTGAAACTTTAATATCTTCTCCCTCCCGATCAATGCCCAGCCCCATAATAATGCCCAACTGATTCATTTCTTCCCTTCCCCAGCACCCTGTCAGTGTCATCAGCATGAGAGCAGCCAGCAGGAGACGTTGCGTCCAACGTTTCATGACCGCCCCCTCTTGTTCGAACTGCCTTTTAACAGACCTTTCTTATTCTGCCTGCGCAGGTTGCCGGCTCGGTTGGATCCGGGTCGTTCCCTCAGGTAAGGCCAGGGCAGCCGGTACAAGGAATCCTTGAGATCCTTCGCAATAAAAGGCCCGAAGGGACTCATGTACGATACGCCAAAGGAACTCAGGCTCGTCAGGTGGATGGTCATCATAATCAGGCCGATCAGAATACCGTAAAATCCGAACGTTGCGGCTAATGCCATCATCATAAAACGGATAATACGAACCGCGATCGACAGACCATTCTCGGGAATGACATAGCTTGATATGGCTGTAATTGACACAATGATTACCATCGCCGCCGACACAACCCCCGCATCTACTGCCGCCTGTCCAATAACCAGTGTGCCTACAATAGAGACAGCCTGTCCGACCGTTTTCGGAATCCGGACGCCCGCCTCCCGAAGGATTTCATAGGTCAGCTCCATAAGCAGAGCCTCAATAAAGGCCGGGAAAGGAACTCCTTCACGCTGGGCGGCCAGACTGATCAGCAGGTTCGTAGGGAGCATTTCCTGATGAAAGGTTGAGACAGCAATGTAAAAGGAAGGAGCCAGCATTGCAATAAAAAAAGCCAGATAGCGTATAAACCGCAGCAGCGTGCTGATGTCCGCCCGTTGATAATAGTCTTCCGCCGACTGGAAGAAATGAACGAATAACGCCGGCACCAGCAGCGCAAACGGCGTTCCGTCTACAAGAATGGCTACCCGCCCCTCAAGCAATGCCGCTGCAACGGTATCCGGCCGTTCACTGTTGTAAACTGTAGGGAAAACCGTCTTCGTTGTATCCTGAATAAACTCCTCGATATATCCGCTGTCCAGTATGGCATCAATATCAATCTTGTCCAGACGGCTGCGCACCTCCTGCACGATGGCATCGTCCGCCACATGGTTCAGATAGACCATAGCTACGCTGGTTTTACTTATATAACCGATTTCCCGGGTCTCAATCCACAGCCTCGGGTCCTTGATCCGTCTGCGAATAAGCGTCATATTGGTGCGCAAATTCTCATTAAAGCCATCCATTGGGCCCCGCACAACAGACTGGGAGTTCGGTTCTGTAATATTCCGTTCCTCCCATCCCACCGCACCAATCCGCAGCGCCACAGGACATTCATCCAGCAGCAAAATAATATTGCCGCCCATCAAGTCCGTAAACAGCATGGACATTTCCTCAAGCTTTTCGACGTCTGCCGCGATAAGAATATCCTGCAATATATAGTCCATGCGATTTTCTGGAGCAATTCGGTCTGAATCTCCCTCGAAGCGCTGAATCAGCGAATGAAGAATCGAGGTATGCAAGATTTGCTGATCAACAAGACCTGACATATAAATCAGGACAGCAGGCCATTTTTTCAAGGCCAGCAGCTCCTTGACCACAAGATCTGCACTATTGCCGATTGTCTCCCGGATATAACGGAGATTCGTCTGTAAATCCGGGACAATCGGTTCGTCGATTGCATAAGAAATGGAAGAGGGCTGAGCAGAACTTGTTTGCATAGATAACGCCTCCGGTATCCGAGTTTTTCTTCGTCTTATTATGACTACGAATAGAATTAATTATGTTATTTTTATAAAAATAAAGAAGAAAAAGGAAAGTCACTGCAAAAAGGACTTTGCTGTCAGCCGACAGACAAAGCCCTATTAAGGTTTTTGTATTCCATTCATTACTTCTATTATTGAGGGTCGGCTGCCTGTGATCAGATAGCAAAGCCGGAAGCAGGAACATCCGGAAATAATGCATCTCTCTCCGTACGGTTCAGCAGCCGGTCGAGAATTGACTTCTCATAATAGGCAAAGCCATTATCCCGTTCCCGCGGTCTGGCCAGCGCAATCCGGGTATCCATGGCAATTACGCCCTGCTCCAGCAGGATGACCCGGTCAGCCAGGGCCACCGCCTCGCTTACATCATGCGTAACAAGAATCGTTGTAAATTGCTGCTCCAGCCAGAGCTGCTCAATAAGCTGCTGCATTTCGATCCGGGTGAGCGCATCCAGCGCGCCCAGAGGCTCATCAAGCAGCAGCAGACCCGGATGACCAGCCAGGGCCCGGGCCAGTGAGACACGCTGCTTCTGGCCCCCCGAAAGGATTCCCGGCCACTCATCAGCACGGCTTTCCAACCCGACCTGTTCCAGCGCAATAAGGGCACTTTCGTAGTCATTGCCCTGCGTCCCGATTCGCACATTGTCGACGACCTTCTTCCACGGCAGCAGCCTGGCTTCCTGGAACAATACGCGGGTGTCCTGATTGATGGCGGTTATCGGCTCGCCATTAAGCGCCACACTCCCCTGTGAAGGCTGATCAAGTCCGGCAATCAGACGCAGCAGCGTGCTTTTTCCACAGCCGCTGCGCCCTACAATGGCGACGAATTCTCCGGGTTCAATCGTCAAATTGACGTCCGTCAGGACAGTTGTTTCACCGAAATGCTTACGAAGCTGTTGAATTTGCAGCCGGATAGCTTTTTCTGACAAGACGCAGCCCCCCTTTCCGTGCAGGTTTATTGTAATTCGGATGCCATTTCAGAAATTGCCGCTCCGCGACCTTGGCCAGACTGTCCGAGAGCTTGCCCAGCAGTGCATAGATCAATATGCTCAGCACGATGACATCCATCTGCAGAAATTCCCTCGCATTCATCGCCATGTAGCCGATCCCGGATTTGGCTGATACCGTCTCCGCTACAATCAGCGTAAGCCACATTATTCCGAGCGAATACCGCACACCTACCAATATCGAGGCGAGTGCCCCGGGGAACAGGACATTACGGTATAGAGCAAAGCCCTTCAATCCGTACACCCTGCCCATCTCGATCAGCCCGGGATCAATGGAACGAATGCCGTGGAAGGTGTTGAGATAGATTGGGAAAAACACGCCGAGCGACACCATAACCAGCTTCGATTCCTCCCCGATTCCGAACCAGAGCAGAATCAATGGGATCAGTGCCAGATGCGGGATGTTCCGCAGCATTTGTACCGAAGAGTCCGTCAGTCTCTCGGCAAGTGACCACAGCCCGTTGATCAGGCCCAGCACAAGACCGATCATACCGCCCACCAGAAACCCGGACAGCGCCCGGTTTGTGCTGATCAGGGCATGGCGCAGCAGTTCGCCGCTCTCCACCATGCCCACGAAGGTTTGCAGCACCTTGACCGGAGAGGGCATCAGCGATGCCTTCGCGCCTCCCCCCATCGAGACAAGCTGCCATAGAATGAGCACCAGCACCGGAATGAGAAAAGGGAGAACAGCGTTGAACCAGCGTTTTTCTTTTTTGTCATCCATATGGATTCACTCCTCTCGGTCTTTACGGAGCCTTCAGATTTTTTAGCGGCTCATCAAAAGCATTGCTCCAGATCGCAGGGATATCCACATCCTCCGCCAGAACGCCTACCCTGCGCAGTACGTCAGCCACATCCTTCAGGGATGCGATTGCTTCCTCAGAAATCGGGAGCAGATGTACCGGACGCTGCTTGTCGCCTTCCCTGATCGTCTCCAGCGCCTCCTCATAAGGCTGATGGGTCTGCTCGGATGTAATTTTCGCCCAACGCTCCTGATTTTTCCGTGTCCACTCGTGGAAGGAGGACAGACGCTGCAAATAATCCGCAATGGCCGCTTTCTTGCCTGCGTCTGCGAGCGCATCATTTGAAGCTTCGATCAGAAAGTTCCCGGATAAAATATCCTTTGCCGAGGCAAGCTCCGTCGCGCCCCTCTGATGTGCGGATGTGATTGAATTCCCGTAGCTTGCAAGAGCATCCACACTGCCTCCGAGCAGGGCACTCAGCCCTTCTGAGGTCGGCAGCTGAACAGGATCGATATCCTCCCAGGTAAGCCCGTTCTCCTCCAGCATCTTGATCAGGAAATAGTGGGCCGTTGTATTGCTCACGTAAGCTACTTTCTTTCCCTTCAAGTCCGCAACGGATTGCACCTTGGAACCGGCCGGAATCACCAGCTCCTGATTCAGTGTGTTGCCCCTCTGAACCGCAATAACCTTGAAATTGCCCTGGTTAGCCGCAAGCGCTGCAAAAAGCGGCGGAATTTCACTTGTAATTGCAAGGTCCAACTGATTGGCTGCAATTGCCAAAAGCTGATTATTCCCCCCTTGGAAAACACTGTACTCGATCTTGTAAGGCGTATCATCCACGTCCGCCTCCCTGAAGCCCAACTCCCAGTTCGCCCAGCCCGTCTGGCCGATGCGCAGCGTTACCTTGCTTAAATCCGGCTCTGCCCCCTCTTTGCCAGTAGCAGCCTGCTCCTTCACTCCGTTTCCGCCGGAAGCCTTGCTGCCGCCCCCGCCTGAACCACTGTCTGCTCCTGCAGCACAACCGGAAAGCATAGCTGATATCAGTACAAGCAATATGATTGGTTGGAGCCGCAACTTGAAATTTAATGTGAGATCGCTCTTCATTCGCCGCATTTGTCAGACTCCACCTTTCGCAGATATCGATAACTGAACCTGGCTTCCTGCAAAATCAGCTTCTATAATCGCTTGCGAGATGCTCTGCGCATCCAGGGAAAAGTCAGCATCCGCCCACGCAAGTCTCTCCAGATTTACCCGCCCGGCAATTTGGTCGGCCGTCAGTCTTAAATCCCCCGTAAATCCGAGCTGCTTCAGCGTTACCGGAAGCTCCAGACGATGGAAGCGTTCCGCCAGTACCAGCGTCTCCGCTTTTGGCAATCCTTCAAGAGCGGTATGCACGAGCAATGTAAAGGCGATCTTCTCCCCATGCAGCGTTCCGTGCGTCTCCGGAAAAAAGGTCAGGCTGTCATGAAGAGTATGGGCCAGGGCGATGCTGCGCCCGCCTTCCCGGATGCTGCCAACTTGACCTGCCAGCCACAAAATGGCATCACTTACTTCTTTGAATGATCTGCCCGGTACTCCATCACCGGCTTGGGCAAATGCGTCTAGTGCATGCCGGTCAAGTATGGCGCGGGCGAATCCTGCTGTATGATGACCAAGTCGAACGGCAAAATCGTCTGCAGTATCTTTAATATTAGCCCCCGTCTCGTTCCATTTTACGTAAGTATCGGCAATCCCGGCTGCCAGATACCGTCTTGGTGCTGCCGCCAGCACATTTGTATCCGCAAGCACCAGTACAGGGGAGCTTTGCAGGGGCCGGTAACCATCAGCCCGGCCTTCTGCATCATAGAGCACAGACAATGCCGACCAGGCTGCGCAAGTCGCGGCGATCGTCGGCACCGTAACTGCAGGCAGCTCCAGCTCATCCGCCACTGCCTTGGACAGGTCCAGCACTGAGCCGCCGCCCACGCCTGCAATCAGGTCGGCTTTGCTTCGGCGGGCAAGTGCCGCATAGTGCCCGATTCTTTCTTTTGTGCAGTAGCCGCTATATGTATGAATCTCAAAGGCGGATTCCAGCAGCTTAAGACCTTCAATCAACGGGCGGGCAGCATCAAGCGCTGTTTGGCCTCCGATGATGAAGATTTTGTTTCCGTACTGCGCTATTTTAGCTGCGCCTTCCGCCAAAATTCCCGGCACATTCTCATAGATTACCGGCGTCTTGATTTCTGTCATCGTTCTATCCGCTCCTTTTTCCTGTAAATGCTGCATGCCCGCTGTCAGCCAGCCTGGACTTCGCCGGATTTCCATTCATAGTAGGCTTCGGCAAACGCCTTGACCCCGCGCCTGATTTGCTCCTCATTGCAATAGCTGAAGCATAAACGGGCGTAATGAAGACCTTCCTGGCCGATGTAAAAGCTCCTGCCATCCACAAAGCTGACGCCCTTGTCCGCTGCCAACTGCAGGAATTGAGACGTATTAACGCCCGCATTAAAGGCCAGCCAGATGAAAAAACCTCCCTGAGGCAAGTGAAACTCGACATCGCTGCCAAAATACCGGTGAATGGCAGCCGCCATAATATCCCGATTGTGTTTGTAATGGTTTTTGAGCTTGCCCAGATGATCCTCAATATCAAGTCGCTCCAGAAGACTGGCCAGAATCTCCTGCGTAAACACGCCGGTGCTGCCGCCAAGCATGAGAAGCTTCATTTTCTGAATGACTTCCTTCTGGGCAACTGCCCAGCCCAGACGTATGCCAGGCGCAATAATTTTGGAAAAGGTGTTGAGGTAGATGACCCGCTGGGGGCATAACGAATAAAGTGTGGGGAGTTGTTCATCTGTAAAATTGAGCTCCATATAGGCGTCGTCCTCAATAATGAAGAAGTTGTAGCGTCTTGCAAGCCCCGCCAGCCGGACTCTTCGTTCGGCGGATAATGTGACGCCCCCCGGATTGTGAAAGGTTGGCATGATATAGAGCAGCTTGGGCAGCGGAGCGCAGCTGCTCTCGGCCTCCAGCAGCGCCTGCTCAATCAGATCGACTCTGACCCCGTGCTCATCGATCGGGAAGGACGTCAGTCTGGCTCCGGCAATTCGCAGGGATTGCAGGGCGCTAAAGAACGAAGGCGCCTCCACCCAAACGTGATCACCCGGATTTAGCAGTACATTCACAGCCAGATCAATTCCTTGGGTGGAGCCGTACGTCACGAGTATCTCATCCTCTTTGGCAGGAATGCCATGATGCTCCGACCTCGCCCGGATCCACTGCCTGATCTTCCCCGGCCCGTCTGCCCCGGAATATTGCAGCGCCTGCCGTCCGCTTGAGATAATCGCTTCTGACGCACCCAGATTCAGCTGCTCAATCGGAAAAAGATGCGGTGCGGCGAACCCGAAGGACAGATGGACATGATCAGGGCTTGTAACGGTTGTGCTGCCGATTGAAGGTGTGGATGGGATTCGGTCGGCAAAATGAAACGATTGCCAAGTGACAGTCATGCCGGATCACCTCTTTATTTAATCTTAATTATTCCTATATAAATTATTGGAATTATATGAATGCGTAAATCGTACCACCCGTCACATATGGCGTCAATAATGTAAAATAAAGATAAATTCTATAGATGAATAGAAATTTTTTATTGAAAAATGGAAAACAGACTCCCCTCTATGATTCCGTTCACCATGAAGAAAATATAAAAAAAGGGAGGGAACGTTGAAGCCGTTCCTTCCCTCTATTCTTACGCATGCGCATCTATTATGCGTTCGCCTTCTTGTATGCTGCCAGACCAAGCGCCAGCGATCCGCACAGACCTGCATTATCGCCAAGGCCCGGAGGCACGATGTAACTGTCAATTCCCTCTTGAACAGCCGGGTGGCTTACATACCCGTTCAAATTACGGCGCACTTCATCGTGAATCATCGGGAACAGTTGAAGCTGGTGCATTACACCGCCGCCCAGAATGACCTTCTTCGGTGACAGCATCAAAATTGCCGAGGTAACAGCCTGTCCGATGTAGAAAGCTTCCATAGCCCAAGCCGGATGATCGACAGCCAGTTCACTGCCTTTCACTTTCCAGCGCTTCTCAAGCGCCGGACCTGCGGCTACGCCTTCCAGGCAGTCGCCATGGTAAGGGCAGAAGCCTTCATACGTATCCTCAGGATGACGGCGCACCGGCACATGTCCACCCTCCGGATGGATCAATCCATGAACGAGCTTGCCCTCAGAGTAGACACCCATGCCTACACCTGTTCCAATCGTATAATAGACGCAGCTATCCAATCCCTTGGCAGCGCCCCATGTCGCCTCGCCAAATGCTGCCGCGTTCACATCCGTATCCCAGCCAAAAGGAACCTGAAATTCCTTCTTCAGCGTTCCAAGAAAATCATAGCCTGACCAGCCCGGCTTTGGTGTAGTGGTCACAAAACCGTACTCCGGGCTTGACGGATCGATGTTGATCGGTCCGAACGTGCCCACTCCGATTGCTTCTACCTGTTTATCCTTGAAATAGTCAATGACCTGTTGTAATGTCTTCTCCGGCTGCTCGGTAGGGAAGCTGACCCGGTCCTCCACATTTCCATTCTCATCGCCAATACCGCATACAAATTTTGTTCCGCCGGCTTCAACCGCGCCAATACGCATGACTGTCGTTCCTCCTAAACATTCTTTCAAAAGCTCCTCTTGCATCCCCTTGATTATACAGAAAGAATACTTGTGCGTAAACGACTGCAGCCTTCTTTTCCTAAAAGCAGGACCGGCACCGCTATTAATCTTACTTTATTTGAAATGAATGCTGATTTCTCCCTGTTCAAACTTCAGAGAACAGACCCGTAACCGAAAGCCGGGAGCCGATCTGCTGTCCTCACTCCCTGTCAATCGGCTTTTGAATACCATCATCGTAAAAGTCAAAAAAAATCTGCTTTTTCGTGCCCCTTACCGCATAGAAAACCTCGCTTATCTGCTTTCCTTTGCGTTGTACCTCGCCCTCCAGCCATTCTCTGGTCAATTCATTGCGCTTCAAATTTTCCTCCAATACCGCCCCGTCCATAATTAATTCAACAGGGAAGCTCTGGGTATTGGAAGGAAGCTGCATATCCTTTCGGGTTACAGAGCTGTACACTTCTTTTTTTAAGACCGAGACCATCCCGTTATCTTCCAGAACCGCATAATCCACTTCCTCGATATTGAAAATCCCCTTGCTCCGCAATACCTGATCCAATGTATCCAGCGTATATCTGAGCTTCCTCATGTTATGCTCGACAATTTTGCCGCCCTCAATAAGGACGGTAGGCGAGCCGGAAATCCAGGTTCTCCATTTGCGGCTTTTCATGGAAACGAAGGATAATAGAAAGGAAGTACCTGTAATAACGACAAGTGATACAATCAAATAGATAGATTTTAACGTATAATTAAACGCCAAATTAGCCGCAATCGCCCCGATTGTAATCCCTGTCACAAAATCAAGAAATGTCATGTTGGAAATCGTCTGCTTGCCAAGCAGCTTGGCTGCAAACAGCAGCAATAAAATTGCGACAACCGACCGAATCAGAATATCCACATATGCATGCATCCCATTCACCCTCCTCCCGCTCATTATTTCCAATTGCTCCGGAACCAAAACCATTTGGCCTTCATAATGAAAGCGTCCCAATTCTTCTTCGCGCAATAGGCGGCTCTCAATTTCCGAAAATCGCATCGGTCTTCCTAAATTTGTAATCCGGATTATATTATCAAAGTGCTGCTTTCCGGTATAATCAGATTACCAATTGAACGCGGATGGAGGTCTGGAAGCCCCTGCGGGCAACGTTCCGTTGACCCGTTTTGATTACCAAATGGTTAGAAAACATGAAAATAATGGGGAGAAATTTCATGATCGGAGGAGTGTTTGTCAATAGGGCAAACTTTAAGATTTTCTCATCAATTTCTAATAATAGTCTTTCATCTTAACGAATGAAAGGTTTTCCTTTTACATTGGTAAATTGCGCCTTTTTTATTTGTGGTATGTTGAATTCAGGCAAACAAGCCTAGTTCATTTACCGCAAATAGGAGGACATCATGAGTCATACAACAACCAGAAGAAGTGCAGGTAAAATTATTGCAGGGGTCACCTTAAGTCTTGCAATTGCTTTCTCCGGGAGTGCGCTTATTTCCCCCAAGCAAGTGGAAGCCGCTTCCGCCTCCAGCTCATCCAAAGCCAGCCGCGTCATTTCCATCGGCAAAAAATATTTGGGCGCTCCCTATGTATTTGGAGCCAAAACCGGCAACACAAGTTCCTTCGATTGCTCATCCTTTACCCAATATGTCTACAGACAAGTTGGCGTCAGCATTCCACGTTCATCGAAAAACCAGTCTACAGCAGGCAGATTTGTATCCAGAAGCAATCTCAAGGCTGGTGACCTGATTTTCTCCGATACGAACCGGGACGGCAAAATCAACCACGTATCCATCTACATGGGTAATGGCAAGCTGCTCCATACGTACCGCAAAGGCATCGGCGTAACGATCTCCAACTTTAAAGGAAGCGCTTGGGATAAAACTTACGTAACCGCACGCCGCGTACTGTAATTTACGCCAGGTTCGTGCAGCCCGGGTTATATTCCGACCCGCATCCGTTTCCATTTGCCAACCTTATACCTGAACTTGCTTTTCGCCATTGTCCCCAGTCACCCTGCACCTTAGAAGCGACATGAAGAAGACTGGGGACAATGGCGAAATAAATTGCACAAGCGGGAGCAGCAGAGCATGCTTCGGTCTCTGCTGCTCCCGCTTGTGCGGTTAAATTTTATACAAAGTCACTTTGTAGTCCGCAAATATCTCCTGAAGCATTGCTTCAACAACCTTCCAGTCTCCATTCGCAAGACCACACCCAATCTGGTAAGGCAAGGCTACGCTCATTTCCTCTTGCTGCGCATAATCCTTAAGCTCCCGCAGCGCTTTGCCGAGCGCATCATAGTTTGTGTAGACCACCTTGGAACGGCCAAATTTCAACTGCCCGAACAGATTGGCCACTCTTTTGCCCCCCGCCGGTACAAGCTGAAGCTCTCCCAGCAGCGATTCCGGCTCCCTTCCATTGCAAAAATTCATATAAGCCGGGTAGATTGCCGGATATTTGGCCTTCAGTGCCTTGGCAACCCCTGAACCCATCACAGACTGACAGTTGACCTGGTGGCCGATAATGTCTTCTGCCGCCTCCAGCAAATTCCCTTTAACAACAACAACAGCCATTGGATTCTCCTCTCTTGTCCTCTTATCTTATTTCAATTAGGCAACTTCTGCTCCCGTTCTCAGCCCGGGCTGAAGTCCCGCTTGCATCCATATCCTTGTATCCGTATAGAAAGAGGCGGGACCGCTCTACCGGCCCCGCCCTTCATTCATGCCTTAGAGCAGCAGCTCTGCCAGCGTGCGCACCATGACGCCTGTTGCACCCTTGCTGGTCACACCGCGTTCCTTCTCCAGCCAGGCCGTTCCCCCGATGTCCAGATGAACCCAAGGTTTCTCCTCAGCGAAGGTTCCAATAAACAGGCCTCCGGTAATTGTGCCACCCAGCCTGCCGCCGGTATTCTTCAAATCAGCGACCTCACTGCTCAGTTGCTTCCGGTACTCCGGATAGCTCGGGAGCGGCCAGATCGGCTCTCCTGCGCGGTGCCCGGCCTTGATGACCTGCTGTACAAGTGTCTCATCATTGGTAACCGCACCAGTAGTTACATCGCCCAGAGCAACCATAACAGCTCCGGTCAACGTTGCCACATCAATCAGCTTCGTCGCTCCCCGCTTGATTGCCGCAGTCAGGCCGTCTGCCAGGACAACCCGGCCTTCCGCATCCGTATTAATAATCTCGACTGTCCGTCCGCTCATCGTGGTAATAACATCGCCCGGCTTCACTGCGCGGTCGGAAGGCATATTCTCAGCAGACGGAATCACTGCAATGACGTTAATGGCCGGCTTCAATTCCCCAATAATCTGCATCGCACCCAGCACTGCAGCAGCGCCGCCCATGTCAGAGATCATCTCTTCCATGCCTTCAGCCTTCTTCAGAGAGATGCCGCCCGTATCAAAGGTGATCCCCTTGCCGATCAATCCCCACGTCTCATCGCTTTCTGGATTACCTTTATAATGAACAATAATCATGCGCGGCGGGTTGATGCTGCCCTGGCCGATTGCCAGCAGGCCGCCCATGCCCTGCTCTGCCGCAGACCACTCATCCAGCACTTCAATCTCCAGCTCCAGTCGTTCAGCCAGACGCTCTGCTTCCTCTGCAAGCCCCTCAGGAGTCAATTGATTTCCGGGCAGGTTAGTCAGATTGCGGGCAAAGACCGTCCCTTCCGCAAAAATTCTGCCCCGCTCGATGCCGCGCTCCCACTTGCCGTTCAGATCCTCCGCATCAGAAGGCGTAAGCACCCATTCCACGGACTCCGTTATGTAAGGAGCCGGAGCATCCTGTTTGGCTGTTTTGCGGCGGTGTTGAGCGAGCAGGAAGCCCTCAGTCAAGACTTGTGCCGCCTGCTGCGGCTCAAGCCCTCCCGGCCCCTCTACAATATCCTGACGGACATGAATTTGTACCTTGGCAGCCTTGATCCTCGCCGCCGCTTTGGCCGCAGCAGCTGCCGCTTCCCGCAGTCCGGTAGCAGATACCGGCCCATCCTCGATGCCGATAAAAGCCACATACGGGGCCTCCAGGTTGCCCAGAGTCGGTATAACCTGCACCTCCTGCTGCTTGGCTTTGAACAGGGAACGCCCATAACTGTCTATTAATGCCTGATCCACCGCCGGGTGAACGAGCGGACTTGTCTTTGCCAGATCCGGCTCACGCTTCAAATCCGCCGGTGTTACGAATACAACGACCAAATCTGCTGCCACAGCCAAACCTCCTTGTGTTACTGAATATGTAAATGATGTTGTCAAAATATTCATCTCCTTATGTCAGGCGAAGCCTCTAAATCGGACTTAGCTAGTCCTTACCCGATTCTAATTGTTTACGGCAAGGAAGGCAAATAGATATTAAATTCAGTCCCTTCTCCAATCTCGCTGTTCAGTTTAATGAAGCCGCCGTGATTACGGATAATCCGGTAACTGACCGACAGGCCGAGGCCGGTTCCGTCTGCCTTCGTCGTAAAGAACGGGTCGAACAGCCGGTTCATTGTATTGCGGTCCATTCCTTTTCCATTGTCCTTGATCGTAATGACAGCGCTTTTGTTTTCCTTGTGGACAATAAGATCTATGCGGCCCTGCCGTTCCTGCTGGTCCACTCCCCGGTCCGAGATGGCATCCAGGGCATTCCGCAAAATATTCAGCATCACCTGCTTGACCTGCTTGACGTCGATTGAGACCTCCAGGCGCTCCTCATACGCCTCAAAGTTCATAAGGCAGCCCTTCATCAGAGCCTCGCTCTCCGAGAGAAGAATGACCTCCTTCATCAAGGATACGATCGGAACACACTGCTTCATGGGTGCGGTCGGCTTGGAGGAATTGAGAAACTCATGAATAATTTCATTGGCACGGTCTATTTCCGCCAAAATAATCCGGGCGTACTCTTCCTTGCCCAGCTGCAGCAGGTGCGGGCCCAGCAGTTGAATGAAGCCCCTGATCGAGGTCAGCGGATTGCGGATTTCATGCGCGATCGCCGCTGCTATTTTACCAAGCATGGCCAGCTTGTCATTCTGGTATGCGGTTTGTTCGATTTGCTTGTATTCCGATACATCCTTAATGCTGACCAGATAGTCGCCATCGAGCTGATCCCCGTAGGTGACCGTGATGAGCAGGTGACGTCCGGAGGCATCCTGCATTTCATAGTAACGAAGCCTTCGCCTTACGATTTCTTTGTATAGTTGAACGATCATTTTTTTTGTAGAAGACTTTAATTGGGGATGCGTTACGATACCTAGAATATCGCAACCCAGCAGCGTTTTTCGGGGGACTTCCATCAGCTTGGCCATTTGCAGATTTACAAACGACAGAATACCCTCGTTATCAAAAATCGCAATTCCGCTATCCATATGCTGTAGAACATTCTCGTACTTGTTTTTGACATGCTCTGTCGAACGGTTGGAGTTATAGAGTAGCTCTTTCATCATACCAAACTCGGTTGAATCCCCAGGCTGTACCCGAAACCGGTAGGCTACCATTAGTTCAGTTAAAAAAACAAACGAACGGTTATAAAGCTTTAGCGCTTCTTCGGATTCCATATTTGCAGCCAACAGTTTGATCGTCTCTTCATGAATTTCAATAATTTCCTCTGGGTGTACTCCGTTTATCAACTTGCCAATCTCAGTTGCCTGGAATAATGAGACATCGCTACCGCTGCGAACATATTCCGCAAGCGCCGGGAAATAACGTTTTCGTATCGTCTGCATCATTTTCCCTCCCCGGCGGCAAGAACAAAATGGCTGAACTTGCACGTCATCGGTATTCTAAATTTTAGCGCTTCCCGACCTTCAGTTTCCAACGTAACCGACAAGAAACCATCCTTTTTTTCTCAAGTATAAAGCCCAGTAATCTGGGATTAACTCAATTCTAGATATATTAGGCTGACAGTGTCAATGAGAGATAATGTCGAAAAACTAGATAAAGGCAACCGTAAACAGCTTTGTAGTCCTTTGACAGAAAAAAGCCTCTTTTCGCGTTGAAATAAAAAGTATTTATAATGGAAAAACTTGTACGTACTTATATTTTGAAGAAAAAAACGCTCCCTTTGGAAGGAAGCGTCCTATTTATTAACAATACCCTTCAGAGGTACTGCGCTGTCTTAATTTGTTGCGTCTCTGATTAAGAACCCCAAGTCTGCGCTTGAGCTGTTTTTGCCATTCTTCATCCCCGATCCGCTTCGCGAAGCTAAGCAAATCCAGAGCCATGTCAATCTGGTTATGAGCGACTTCCATCGGCTCCTCTTCCTCATGATTCACGCAATTCTCCAGCAGCGAGATGCCTTCCTTCTCGACGTAATCATGGAAGTCGACCTCGGAAGCCCCGTCTCCATGAGCGTACTCCGCCAGTATTTCATATTCATTTTCAATCAGGTAATGGACATCTACACGATGGCATACCGGACAAAACAAGATCGGCACATTATGAATATGGGTACGGTAATGCTTGAGCGTCCCCTTAGTTCCAATCATGCTCGCGCCACAACAAAAGCTCATTTCAACCCCTCCTGCAGTGCGACTTTCACGCCGGGGCTATCCCCCAATGATCAGCCGACTCATAATGAAAAATGAATGCTTAAGTAACCTTATTCGCCCCGTCAGCCGCTAATTCCTGCTTTTCCGAAGTCCTTGACCCGATGATACCATCAAGTCCATTCATCCGTTTAACCCGTTAGAAGCCAAAATTTCTGAATATATGCAAAACGGTTATGCCCCAAAGGGACATAACCGTCGATTATAAATCAATCTTATTAATTCGCTACCAGATTCTTGTCGCCTGGCTTCCAGTTCATTGGGCACAATCCGCCCGATTGCAAAGCTTGCAGTACGCGAAGTGTCTCTTCAACACTGCGTCCTACGTCATTGTGGTTAACAACTTGATATTTCAGTTCGCCTTCCGGATCGATGATGAACAGACCACGAAGAGCAATACCTTCTTCTTCAATCAGTACGCCATAATCGCGTGCAACACTCTTAGTCAGGTCAGCAGCCAGCGGGAAGTTCAGCTTGCCCAGGCCATTTTCGCCTACTGGAGTATTGATCCAAGCGCGGTGGCTGTGTTTGCTGTCTACGCTCACGCCAAGCACTTCTGTATTCAATTTGCTGAATTCTTCAGATGCAGCGCTAAGAGCTGTAATTTCCGTTGGGCATACAAACGTGAAGTCCAAAGGATAGAAGAACAGAATCAGCCATTTACCTTTGTAATCGGACAAAGATGCTGCTCCAAAGCCTTCACCATTGCCAAGAGCCGTCTCCATATTAAAATCAGGAGCTTGCTTGCCTACCAAACGTTCTGCCATGATTAAATACCCTCCTTGACGCTTCAGCGTTCTAAAAATAATAATTTGTTGCCTCATGCTTGGGCAACCTTCGGATAAAATCGTATCATTTCATAACAATAAAGTCAATATTAAAGTACTTATTTCTTTGTAATAATTATAAATATCATTTAACCCGCAAATCAGCACGCTCTATTATAAAATTACACCTCTGCATTGTAAAATCAACCCGCTTAAAGCCGGAAAATGAACTGCCTTGCGGCAGTTCATCCGATGGACTTATTAAGCTTTTTTCAGTGCAGCAACAATCAGGTCGCCCATGGCTACAGTACCGATCGCTGCGCTCTTGTCTACTGCGATATCACCTGTACGGTGACCTGCATCCAACACTTCCTTGACTGCATCCTCAATCGCTTGAGCTGCTGCATCATAGCCGAATGTCAGACGATACATCAGCGCAACGGACAGAATGGTTGCAATCGGGTTGGAGATGCCTTGTCCGGCAATGTCAGGCGCAGAACCGTGTACCGGCTCGTAAAGGCCGAAGCTGCCTTCGCCCAGCGATGCAGAGGACAGCATACCGATCGATCCGGTCAGCATAGCAGCCTCATCACTCAGGATATCTCCGAACATGTTCTCAGTTACGATTACATCGAAGCTGGAAGGACGGCGAAGCAGCTGCATTGCGCAGTTGTCAACCAGTACATGCTCCAGCTCTACATCCGGATATTCAGGTGCAATCCGGTTAACCACTTCACGCCACAGGCGGGAAGTTTCCAGCACGTTCGCTTTGTCTACAGAAGCCAGACGCTTGCTGCGTTTTTGCGCGATTTCGAATGCTTGACGAACAATGCGTTCTACCTCCGTTGCATTGTATACGCAAGTATCTACCGCCTCTTCACCGTTAGCACCTTCACGGCGGAACTTCTCACCGAAGTAGATGCCGCCTGTCAGCTCGCGCACAACGATCAGATCTGTGCCTTCGAGTACTTCAGGCTTCAATGTGGAAGCTTCTTTCAAGCAGTCGAACACATTCGCAGGGCGGATGTTGGAGAACAAGCCCAGCGCTTTGCGGATACCGAGCAAACCTGTCTCAGGACGCAGCTCTTTGGAGTTGTTATCCCATTTAGGACCGCCAACTGCTCCAAGCAGAACAGCGTCAGCGCGTTTACAAATATCCAGTGTTGCTTGCGGCAGCGGAGTGCCTTCCTCATCAATTGCAATACCTCCGAACAAGCCATGCTCAAATTCGAAGCTCAGTCCGAACAGTTCCTCGGTTTTTTTCATTACTTTAATCGCTTCAGCTACAACCTCAGGACCGATTCCATCCCCTGCGATAACGGCGATTTTTTTAACGTCTGCCATAATTAAAGACAACTCCTTCAATATATTATTCCTATCAAAACACTTAACTTCATTTGTAACACAAATCGCTGTTCATGACAAAGATATAAAATCTATATTTTTTATAGGTTATGCTTATAAGGCTTATAGGTATCTCGGACTGTGGCATAAGCCTCAATTTCCCTGCTAAAAAGCCGCCCCAGGCATTTGGCAAGGGAGCGGCTCTAAATTATACTGTCTAAGGAGCTATACAGCCATGAAACTGCAAGCCCCTTTGTAAAGACCCGAGGTTACACCAGACTCATATTGTCTCGGCGGCCCGGCCCGGCATTGCGCTTGTCAATAAGACGGTTAAGAGCGTCGACGTAGGCGCGTGCGCTTGCTTCCAGAATATCTGTACTCAAGCCACGCCCCTGTGCAGAATAATCGCCCTGCTTCAGTACGACATGCACTTCGCCCTGCGCGTCTTTGCCATGGGATACGGATTTGATGGAGTAGTCCTCCAGCTCCACACTCTCCGCAGTTACCTGATCAATCGCATTATAGATCGCATCGACCGAGCCGTTCCCCTCGGCTTTACGCTCCAGCAGACCGCTTGCGGTACGGACGCGCACCGTAGCACTTGGGACAGCCTCGTTGCTGTAATGGACCTGAATCGCTTCCAGCGTATACACGACCGGTGTCGCAGCCAGCTTCTCTTCCAGCATCGCAAGGATATCCTCGTCCGTCACCTGTTTCTTCTTGTCGGCCAGCTCCTTGAACTTCGCAAATGCCGCATTCACTGCTTCATCATCCAGCTCATAGCCCATATCAATCAGCTTCTCGCGGAACGCATGGCGGCCGGAATGCTTGCCAAGCACGAGCTTTGATTCCTTCATGCCGATGGTTTCCGGGGAAATGATCTCATAGGTCGTCTTTTCCTTCAGCATGCCGTCCTGGTGAATGCCCGATTCATGCGCAAAAGCATTTGCGCCTACAATAGCTTTATTGCCCGGAACGACCATGCCTGTCAGCCTGCTGACGAGACGGCTTGTTCTGGCAATTTCCTTCAGGTTGAGCGTCGTATTTGCCTGGAAGTAATCCGGTCTCGTCGCCAGTGCCAAGGCAATTTCCTCCAGCGCCGTATTTCCGGCACGCTCGCCGATTCCGTTGATTGTCCCTTCAATCTGATCCGCTCCGTTCAGAATTGCGGAGAGAGCATTGGCTGTCGCCATTCCCAGATCATCATGACAGTGGGCGCTGAGTTGAATCTTCTCGATACCCGGAACCTGCTCCTTGAGCGTCTTGAAGATATTCCCGTATTCAGCAGGGTTCATGTAACCGACCGTATCCGGAATATTGACGACAGTCGCCCCGGCTTTAATTGCCATCTCGGTTACCTGGCAGAGGAAATCCAGCTCTGTACGGCCTGCATCCTCAGGGGAAAATTCAATCTTGCTGAAATATTGCTTGGCGTAGCGGATTGCCCGCTCCGCTGTCTCCAGCACCTGCTCCTTCTCCATCCTCAGCTTATGCTTGCGGTGGATCGGCGAGGTCGCCAGGAACAAATGCAGGCATGGGTCTTGTGCGTCCTTGAGCGCTTCACGGGCAGCATCGATGTCCTGTTCACGGGAACGGGACAAGCCGATAATAGAAGCGTTCTTGACCGCCTTCGCTACAGCGGCCACGCCTTCCAGATCACCGGGGGATGCAGCCGGGAATCCGGCCTCAATCCGGTCAATGCCCAGCCGCTCCAGTTGAAGGGCAATCTCAACCTTTTCCTGTCTGTTTAAATTCACACCGGGCGATTGCTCCCCGTCACGCAATGTCGTATCAAATAAATATATTTTACGCATTTGCTTCACGCACCTCCAAACCAGAACTGGAAAACTCTATTTCAACACATTTTAAATATGTTGCTTGTGCTTGATGGCGTTTTAGAAAAGTTTAAACCATAGAAACCCTTGTTCCACACACACCATGTTTAAAAGCACAATCATCCCGGGCAGCAGAAGACCGCCTGCCCCTGCTGAAGACAGCAGGACAGACGGCACATTCCGCCAACGATCCGGGATTGATCACAAACCGTTATTTAATTCTTTCCGCTTGAAGCGGGAATTATTTCTTGATCCAGTGCATCAGTTCGCGCAATTGGCTTCCCACTTGCTCGATTGGATGCTCAGCTTCACGACGGCGTGTAGCAGTCAGTGTAGCACGGTTGGATTGGTTCTCAAGGATGAAGTCACGAGCAAAGCGTCCGGATTGGATATCTTCCAGTACACGCTTCATTTCTTTCTTCGTTTCTTCAGTTACAACGCGAGGACCCGTTACATAGTCACCGAATTCAGCCGTGTTGCTGATGGAGTCGCGCATGGAAGAAAGACCGCCTTCATACATCATGTCAACGATCAGTTTCAGCTCATGCAAGCACTCGAAGTAAGCCATTTCTGGAGCATAGCCAGCTTCAACCAATGTTTCGAAACCAGCTTTAACCAGTGCGGTAGTACCACCGCAAAGAACAGCTTGCTCACCGAACAGGTCCGTTTCAGTCTCTTCACGGAAGGAAGTTTCGATAACGCCTGCACGTGTACAGCCGATACCTTTTGCATAAGCAAGACCGATCGCTTGCGCGTTGCCTGTAGCATCTTGCTCGATTGCAATCAGTCCAGGTACGCCAAAGCCTTCAACATACGTACGGCGAACCATGTGACCTGGGGATTTAGGAGCTACCAGCAATACGTCAGTGTCGCTGTTTGGTACGATTTGTCCAAAGTGTACGTTGAAACCGTGGGAGAACAGCAAAGCCGCGCCCTTTTTCAGGTTTGGAGCGATTTCTTCATTATATACTTTAGCTTGAGTCTCGTCCGGCATCAGGATTTGTACAACGTCAGCCACTTTTGTTGCTTCAGCAACAGTCAGAACTTCAAAACCGTCGTTTTTCGCTTTTTCAGCGGATTTACCTGGGCGAAGACCGATTACAACTTTCAGACCGCTGTCACGCAGGTTTTGCGCTTGCGCGTGTCCTTGGCTTCCGTAACCGATAACTGCGATTGTTTTGCCTTGCAGAAAGCTTTGGTCTGCGTCTTTTTCATAAAACATATTAACTGCCATTAGATAAATGCCTCCTTTAATTTAAACCCTTTTGAACGGGTGCTTGAAGACCAAACAGCTATATGCCATTTTATTCCTCAAGCACCCGCTCAAGCAGGTACTATGAACGGGATAATTTAAGTAATTAACGATTGCCGCGAGTAAGTGCCGTAACGCCTGTACGTGAAACTTCACGAATGCCATAAGGCTTGAGAAGCTCGATCATCGCATCGATCTTCTCGGTGTCGCCAACAGCTTGTACCATTAGACTGCTCGTCCCGATATCAACTACAGCTGCGCGGAATGTCTCAACAACGCCGAGAATTTCAGGGCGGGCGGAAGGCTCCGCATTAACCTTGATCAGCGCAAGCTCACGGCCTACCATCGGACTGGCACTCAGGTCGGTAACCTTGATTACGTCAATCAGCTTGTACAATTGCTTCGTAATTTGCTCCAGCAAATTATCATCACAGGAGGTTACGATAACCATACGGGAGAGACCCTGTTCCTCAGAGGTCCCCACCGTAATGCTCTCAATATTGAAGCCACGGCGTCCGAACAAGCCGGATACACGCTGCAGAACGCCTGGCTGATCATTGACTAAAACAGCGATTGTATGTTTTTTCATTCTGCATCCCCCAATAACATCGAATCAATCGTGTTCCCCTGCGTAACCATCGGATACACATTCTCGCCCTTATGGACCACGAATTCAACGACGGCAGGTCCCGGATGCTGGAGCGCCTGCTCCCATACCGCTTTCGCTTCTTCCTTGCTGGAAGCACGGAATCCTTTTACCCCGTAAGCTTCAGCAAGCTTCACGAAATCCGGGCTGCCTGCAAGGTCGATATGGCTGTAACGGTTATCATAGATGATTTCCTGCCATTGGCGGACCATGCCAAGCACCTGGTTGTTGATGATGGCAACCTTAACCGGGATATTGTTGATGGCACAAATCGCGAGCTCTTGTGCACACATCTGCATACCACCGTCACCGTTAATAGATACAACTGTACGATCCGGATTGGCCATTTGTGCGCCAATTGCGGAAGGGAAACCGAAGCCCATTGTTCCCAGACCGCCCGAGGTTACCCAGGAGCGCGGTTTGTTGAATTTGTAATACTGGGCTGCCCACATCTGATGCTGACCAACGTCAGTTGTTACAATCGCATCGCCGTTGGTCGTCTCATGGATCATCTCAATAACCCATTGCGGCTTGAGCACTACGTCGGAATCCTGATAGCGAAGCGGGAATTCCTGTTTCATCTGCTGGATCTGCTGACGCCATGCGTCTGCCTTATCTGCACGCTTCGCATCCTTGTTAGCCAACTGAAGGACCGACTTGATATCTCCGACAATCGGAATATCCGTCGGCACATTCTTGCCGATCTCGGCAGGATCGATATCAATATGAACAATCTTCGCATTCGGTGCAAAGCCGTTCAGCTTCATGGTCACCCGGTCATCGAAGCGGGCCCCGATGTTGATCAGGAGGTCGGAAGCCTGAATCGCCTTGTTCGCCGTATAGGTTCCGTGCATGCCCGGCATGCCCATCCACAGCTCTTTGGCACTCGGATATGCGCCCAGCCCAAGCAAGGTTGTTGTAACCGGAACATCCGTCTTCGTTACAAACTCAAGCAGTTCTTCATGAGCACCGGAATAGACAATCCCTCCGCCAGCTAAAATGACCGGACGCTCTGCTTCTGTGATCGCCTTGATCATCTTGTCAACCTGCAGCTTGTTCGGATGCACGGTCGGATTATAGCCGCGGATGCTAACCTCAGTTACAGGCTTAAACAAAGCCTTCTGAGCGGACACGTCCTTCGGAATATCGATCAATACCGGACCTTTGCGGCCTGTATTGGCAATATGGAAGGCTTCGTGGATAATGCGCGGCAAATCCTCTACATTGCGTACCAGGTAGCTGTGCTTTGTAATCGGCATCGTAATACCGGTGATGTCAGCCTCCTGGAAAGCATCTGTTCCGATAAAGGAGGTGGCTACATTACCTGTAATCACGACCAGCGGCACAGAGTCCATATAAGCGGTAGCGATTCCTGTGACCAGGTTGGTCGCCCCCGGTCCCGATGTTGCAATACATACACCGACTTTGCCGCTTGCCCTCGCATAGCCGTCAGCCGCATGGATGGCTCCCTGCTCGTGACGAGTGAGCAAATGATTGAAGTCCGAGAAACCGTGCATGGCGTCGTAAATGAACAATACAGCTCCGCCCGGGTAACCGAACACACAATCAGCACCCTCCAGAACCAGGCTGCGAAGCAGCATTTCCGAGCCTGTAATGACTTCCTGCTTTCTCAGCTTTTCCATAATTTCCTGCTTTGACTTTAGCGTTGCACTTTGTGCGCTCATCGTACATCCTCCTCTCCAAGCCGCCGTTTGCGCCGGCTTTGGGTTCGTAGTTTCAAAGTTAGTCTAAATGAAGCGTGCCGTCTGCTGCTGTCCCTGCGGCCAGCAATCAGGCGTCCCGCATTAAACATATAAGAAGCTTCACTGTGAAAGTTTATACATTCTTATATTTAAAAATAAAAATAAAAAAACCTTCCATCCCTGAACACATTCATCATGTGTATCGAGGGACGAAAGGTATATCTTCCGTGGTACCACCCAAATTTGTCATGCATCTCACAATGCAGACCTCAACAGGTAAGAAACGGCGTGCACGCAAACGTCTCTTAAACCATTGGCACAATAACGCGTGCCCTGCGATTCCCCCTAATAAGCGCTGTAATTCACAGGCTTTTCAGGGAAACAGCTCCGAGGTGAGCTCGTAGAAAAGGGGTTTTGGCGATGGTTGCAGCTAATCCATCCACTCTCTGAGCAAAAGAGCCCTTAACACTTCGTCCTCATCATTGCCGATAAAAGTATAAGCTATAGTGCTTATTATATGCATTGATTATGCATTCGTCAAGACTAGGATAGCCAAGGATAAAAAAAGTATTCGCTAACCTTCTGAAAAAGAGCCGCATACAATACAAGACCAACGTTCTGCAGTACCCGCCCTTCCGGGCGGCAAGAGGAGGACGCAGTCAGTTATGACCATAATCCGCTCCTACCGGACTTCCGATAAAAAAAGCGTACTCCAGCTCATCAAGACAGAGCTGATCCCCAAATCCCATACCGTCCGCAGCCTCGACGGCAAGCTGCTCCGGGAGATTCCCCGCCGCCTGCAACAGGGTGTGACGCTCGTCGCTTCCAGAACACGCAGCTCGGAGCCGTATGCCTTTATTCATTTGATGCATAACAAGGAAGTCCTGTTTGTCGATATGCTCGTTGTGCAGTCCCGCTATCAAGGCAGACAGCTGGGAAGGCACCTTATGGAGCTGGCTGAAGCAAGCGGCAGAATGAACGGCTGCACCAAAGCAGTTCTCTACGTGGACAAAGGCAATGACGCCGCCAGCCGGTTCTATGGACGATTGGGCTATGCCGTGCAGCGGTATGTCAAAGAGCTGCAATGCTATGAGCTGACCAAATCATTAGGTGCGGCGCCGCAAGGGTAAGCTGGCTTATCCGGCAGAAATACAGCTTGAAAAGCCTCTGCCGCCTGTCACGAAATTCTTCAATTATTGATATCTGCTTACCAGAACCCGCCGTAAGGGCTGTAGCCATAATTCCCTGGGTAACCTCCATAGCCGTACGGGTTCCCGCCAAACCCGCCTCCGAAGCCGCCTCCATAGGCATACGGAGCTGTTCCAACTGCCAGCAGATCGAACAGGACGAGTGGAAGAATAGCTTTGGTGTAGACCTTCTTCCCTTTTGCACGCGGCTGCACATACAGCTTGTTGCTGTGCACACGAACCAGCTTCCCGCTTACCACTGTGCCGTCCTTCTTCATGGCATACACATGTTTGCCAATGAGCTTCTGCACATCCTGCCGTGATACTTTAGGCATAAGACGCACCCTCCTTTTCCCATTCTGCAATATGGGGCGTCAAGGCTTCAAACCAGTGCGCTCGCCTCCCGCCCCTCTCGCGGTACATTAGCCCTGCCGATCATGAACGACAAGGATGTGTGCGCTTAACATAGGGTATTCATCAAAGGCGGAATGGTTTGTACCTTTGTCCATTAGGGATATAAGATGTGCATAATCGCAAGTGGAAGAGGCATGAGCCCGGGCAGAACAGCAAAAAGCCGCAGCTTCACGACAGACCAATACATTGCTGTATCAATCAGCCGGAAATCTGCGGCTATATACGCTTGGGACTAAGCGTTGATTTTTTGTTTGGCTACGCCAGCCAGGGAGTTGAACGCACCGATGTCGTTAACTGCCAGGTCAGCCAGCATTTTGCGGTTTACTTCCACGCCAGCCAGTTTCAGGCCGTACATGAATTTGCTGTAGGACAAGCCGTTTTGACGAGCAGCTGCGTTGATACGAGTGATCCACAGCTTGCGGAAATCGCGCTTCCGTTGACGGCGGTCACGGTAAGCATAAAGCAAGGATTTCATTACTTGCTCTTTTGCAGTTTTAAATAAACGGTGTTTGGAACCGAAGTAGCCTTTTGCCAGCTTCAAAATTCTTTTGCGACGACGAGTACGGACAAATCCGCCTTTAACTCTTGCCATTGGTAAACCCTCCTGTAGGTATGCTTATTAATATGGCCAAGCCATTAATTATCTCAGTTGATCCAGACCTTGCTTCAAGCGGCTAACATCACCGGCAGCCATCAGCGGCTGTCCAGCCAGAACGCGTTTTTGACGTCCGGATTTGTGGGACAACAAATGGTTTTTGTAAGCTTTGTAACGTTTTACTTTGCCAGTGCCAGTAATTTTAAAGCGGTCTTTCAGACTGCTATGAGTTTTCATCTTAGGCATTGTGAGTGGTCCTCCTTGGGATCAATTAGTTGTTTTCGGAGCCAAAATCATAATCATGCTGCGTCCTTCAAGCTTAGGTGCGCGTTCCATGACACAAAGCTCGGCTACTTCCTTGGCCAGACGATCCAGGATCCTCTGTCCAATCGAAGCATGTGTAATCTCCCGGCCGCGGAAACGGACGGAACATTTTACCTTGTCGCCTTCATTCAGGAACTTCACCACATTGCGCAGCTTGGTCTGATAGTCATGCTCCTCAATGTTTGCACGGAACCATACTTCTTTAAGATCGACGATCTTCTGGTTCTTGCGGGCTTCTTTCTCTTTCTTCTGTTGCTCATAACGAAATTTGCCATAATCCATAATCCGGCATACCGGGGGTTTGGCCGTCGGAGCGACATTGACGAGATCCATATTCAGATCGATGGCCATCTGGAGTGCCTCGCGCAGCGGCTTAATGCCGATCTGCTCACCTTCCGCACCTACCAAACGTACTTCTCTTCCACGAATCTCGTCATTGATTTGATGTTCTCTGCTAATAACCTTCCACCTCCATGGCAAATATCAAGCTTCTCATTGTTTAGCGCAAGCGTGCGCAGTATCTAATTACAACAAAAAAACACGGACCGCAACCGGACCCGCATCCATAACTACTCGTTGGCAAGGCTATGTATGCCTTGTTATCGATTCATTGCGTACCAGCCGGCAATACCGGTCAGGTGAGAAGCGGGCGCTTCTGCTTTTGCTGAAATTCATTATTCGACTCAAATAATATATCATGCCCGCCTGTCATTGTCAATTATATTTTACAACTTGACAGCAAAACAGCCAGGGCAGTAAAAAGCGCCGTACTCTCCTGAGTACAGCGCCTCTGCTTGTAATGAAAATTAACGGGTAAGCTCCCCGGCCTGCTTGCTTTGAACTTCCTCCAGCCGAATAACACGCGTATGCTCGGTATGGCTCCATTGTCTGTTCCGCTGCGTAAAGAAGGCGTAGACCGTAATCGGCAGCCAGGACAACAGGTAGACCGGGAACAGGATCAGCCGGTAAAAAACGCTCTTCGGAGCCTTCTCCACCAGAAGCACGATCGGGAACTGAATAACCGTATAAGCCAGGTACGGCAGCATAAACCATACCGGAATAAATTCATAGATCGATGTGAACAGTCCTTCTCCAGGGGTAAACATCGAGAACCACATAATGGCTGTCACGATAACACCTAGCAGGAACGTATACGGATTGAATACGTAGAATGCCGCATCAATCTTCGCCGCTTTACGCTGTCTGATTCCCTGCCAGAGCAGCGGGAAGAAGTACTTCGTCGCCACGTCAAACTGTCCTTGTGTCCAGCGCAAGCGCTGGCGTGCGGAAGCCTTGAACGTGACCGGCTTCTCATCGAATACACGGGCCTTATAATTAATTCTCGGATAGATATCCCGCATAATACAGTGGATGCTGAACTCAAGATCCTCTACGAGACTTGTAGCTCCCCAGCCAATCTCCTGAAGCAGCTTCGTCTCAAAGCACATCCCTGTCCCCCCCAGAAAGTTGGAGAAGCCGACATTGGCGCGGGACACCTGCCACATGCGGTTGGTGAACCAGTAGTTAATTCCGTTGGATGCACTGACCCAAGAATCATGCGGATTCTTCGTATCCAGATATCCCTGGATAACCCGGATTCCATTGCACAGATCATCATTCATCAGCTGCAGGAAGTCCGTACTGGCCAGATTATCGGCATCGAACATGACAACTGCATCGTAGCTTTTTGGCAGCTTCCACAGCTCGCTAAGCATCCATTGGATCGCATAGCCCTTCCCGCGCTCATTCAGGTTGTGGCGGACATAAGCCTGAACCCCTTTATAGCTGCGGGCAATATCGGCTGTCTTGTCCGTACAGTTATCACAAATCACAAATATATCGTACAGATGACGCGGGTATTTCATTTTCTGCAAATTTTCTATTAAGGCTCCGACAACCTGCTCTTCGTTGTGAGCAGCGATCAGGACTGCAAACGACTTTTGCGCCGGATGAGACGGCAGCGCCTTCTTGCGGCGCCATCCAAACAGCGACAGAACCACCTGATACAGTCCGACCAGCGCAACGAAAAGCTGGAGACCGATGACGATCGAATTTAACATAATTATTGTGTTGCCCCCTTGCGACCCCAATTTTTAAATTTGTTTTCTCTGTTTGTTTTTTAATTTCGTTTACTTCTCTCTCTGTAGGTTTGAAAATTGGTGTTGCACAGCAGCCATCCTGATTTTGATTGTTTTCCGTCGTTTTGTCAAAACGGGAAATCAAGCCAAAAGCTGCCCCATACGGTGGAAAGTGCGCGTATTGAAAAACAAAACACACTCTCCGGCTCATTTTGCACCGCTTAGTTCTTATTTTCATCCAAATGCGTGCTTTTTAATTCCTTTGTCCTTGATTCGCATGCGGATATAGCAGAAATTTACAAAATTCGATCCGGAACATGTGCCGCTTTTAGCTTATAGACAACCCCCCCGCTGGTCAGCATCTTACGCCAAGGCTCAGCCAGGCCGGGAATCCACAACACCAGCAGCTTGAATCAACTGTCCCCTGTTTCTGACGATGACGCTGCATCTATAAAAAGGGCATAATAACATGGAACCGGAATTTGTATTTGCTTCCTTCTGCACTTCTATAGACGGTTTTCCATTCGGAAAGGTTTCGTGGATGACAGACTTCTAATATTACACTGTTTAACCTATTGTCCCCAATGCTAAACACCCTGGGCCCATGGTCCCTGCAGCTGCGGGCGGGAGAACATCAGGAATTTATACAGATTCTGCGCTTTTGTCAGGGTAAATGTGGCAGCCCGCACTGAGTATGGTATGATAGAAATCACGTGGATGGACGAGCAGAAGTTTACGGATGAGAAAAAATTAATGTACACTAATAGAACGATAACAATTCGGGGCTATACTGGAGGTGACTATGAGCCAAAAAAAAGGAGTGTCCATCATGGAAAAGCTGCGTGACTGGTTTCAGGCTGGAGAACACCGAATGCTGCTGTGGGCAAACCGGAGACCTTTGAATCCCCGTGTATCCACCTGGCTGGGACGATGGCTGGGCAGCATCACCCATATGGGAGGAGCCACCTTTACTCTCGCCACAGCCCTGTGCCTTGGCCTGATGGGCACCTATCCATGGAACATTGCGGGATGGCAGAGCCTCGCAGCCGTAGCGATCAGCCACATTCCGGTATTCATTGCCAAACGAAAATTCAAGAGACTGCGTCCCTATCAGGCGCTTCAAAATGTAAACATAGGAAAAAGGACGCTCATAGATCCGTCCTTCCCATCCGGACATACAACAGCAATTTTCGCCTGGATGCTCCCGCTGCTCTATGCGGAATCCACCCTGCTGCCATTGCTGTTGCCTGTCGCCATTATTCTATTAATATCTGTAGGCTGGTCAAGAATGTATCTGGGACTTCATTATCCTTCGGATGTTGCCGCCGGAGCCGTGATCGGCTCATTGACCGCCTCGCTCGTGTCATCGTTGTCCTGGTGGTCAGCCTGACGGTTTGAGGCAAGCTGATCATGGAACCGGGCAAGCGCCTGTTCGCCGATAACTGCTTCCAGCCTGTATATCGGCTGGCCAAAGCCTACAAACTTGCTTTCGTACTCTGTCAGCACAAGATCGTCGCGCAGAGTGTCCCGGTGCAGATCAAGCGAGATATTCCGCAATTGCAGGCCCACCTCTGTAAAGCTGTTCAGCGAAAACTCGAATAATGTAGTCGAATCCGTCTTGAAATGAATTTCTCCCTGCCCGTTCAGCAGCTCGACATATTTCGCCAGGAAGCGGGGATGCGTCAGTCTGCGGCGGGCATGTTTGCTTTTCGGCCACGGGTCGCTGAAATTCAGATAGATGCGCTCAAGTTCCCCCGGTTCGAACATCGTCTCGATAAATTCGATATTCGCGCGAAGCAGCGCCAGATTGGGCGGGCTTGTCTCCCCCTTCTCCCTCCATACATTGCGGGCCTTCTCGCTCGCGCGGCGGATCAGCTCATCATACATATCCACGCCGATATAGTTAATTTCCGGATTGCGTCCGCTGTGCTGGCTGATAAATTGGCCTTTGCCCATCCCAAGCTCGACATGAATCGGACGGTCATTGCCGAAAAATTCCTTCCAGCGTCCCTTGAAAGCCTGCGCATCCAGCACAACAAGCTCCGGCTGTGCCTCCAGACTTTCCAGTATTCCTTTTCTCCCTCTCAAACGCATATGCCTGTCCTCCATCTGTTATCCAAAATCCAAAATCAAATTCCAAGCCGCTTCCGTTCAATGATAACGGCTGCTGTCATCCATATATGGGCAGCCTCCCATTGCGCTTTGCAGTCCGGCATTCATCAACTATGCCTATTGTGCCGAACTATGGACAGAATGTAAAGCACAAGTATGCAGGTCAATCTTAATGGCGGGCAGTTCCCCTGCCAGATGGCTCATCTATGCACAAAAGACTGCAAAAAAACAGCCCGCCTGGCTGGCACGGACTGCCTTGTTGTTCTATATTTGCAACTCTCGCTATGGCCTTAAGCCTTAGTTCAGCAAATGGTAATCAATTGAATCCTTGCGCGACGGGCTTTCGATATCGAAAGTCTCATTCAGCGCATCATTAAGTTTCTTGCGGGCTTCGATCTCAAGCTTGTGATTGCCGTGGAAACGAATTCCTGAAAGCGCCATCAATTCTTTGACCGTCAACTGGACTGTTACCTTTTCTTCGCCCTGGGGAATTTTAACCGTTGTGTTCATTTCTTATCACCTCGTAATTTTTTATAACAGTATTTCCAAAAAGACATGCTGCTATGACGAGTGGCAAGAATCAAATTCATGTACTGGAAATATTGAATTTCCTTGTTTTTAATATAACATATCATGTAAGGTATATCAAGCCTAAATCCTTTGTTTCCGCTGATTTTTTTCCAGCTGAAAGGTCCGGCTGTCTGCCGGATTGCATTGGCTTAAAT
Organism: Paenibacillus pinihumi DSM 23905 = JCM 16419; assembly: GCF_000422505.1. GTDB lineage: Bacteria > Bacillota > Bacilli > Paenibacillales > Paenibacillaceae > Paenibacillus_D > Paenibacillus_D pinihumi. The sequence continues at coordinate 45,046 of NZ_AULX01000028.1, forward strand.
GCCCTGTTTCATGTACAATAGGGAGTTGAAAGAATGATGAACGCCCTCAAGCTTTGATCAGGCTCATCCGCCGGCAGAATGGCACTATCTCGCTGCTGCTGTGTTGGCCAATTATTAAAATAAAGGAGTTCCGCTCCCATGCTAAGCACAACTCAGCCGCCATCCGCCCCGCAAGTGTTGTGGGGCGAGAAACGGTTTCATACATGGAATTTTGAAATGCGCGAGCAGTTCGGCAACAAGGTATTCAAGGTAATGCTTGATGCGGGCTTTACATGCCCGAACCGCGACGGCTCCATTGCCAAAGGCGGTTGTACGTTTTGCAGTGCCAGAGGCTCCGGGGATTTCGCCGGCAGCCGCCGCGACGATCTGGTCACCCAATTCAACCAGATTCGCGACATCCAGCATAAGAAGTGGCCCAATGCCAATTATATCGGTTACTTCCAGGCATACACCAATACGTACGCACCAGTCGAGGAACTGCGGGAATATTATGAGCTGATTCTGGAGCAGCCGGGCGTTGTCGGACTGTCAATCGCGACCAGACCGGACTGTCTGCCGGACGATGTTGTGGATTATTTGGCCGAGCTTAATGAACGGACGTATCTTTGGGTAGAGATGGGATTACAGACGATTCACGAATCCACCTCTGCCCTGATCAACCGTGCCCACGATACCCGGTGCTACCTCGAAGCGGTAGCCAAGCTGCGGGCCCGGGGCATTCGCGTATGTACACATATTATTTACGGCCTGCCGCTGGAGACACATGAGATGATGATGGAGACCGGACGGGCAGTTGCCGCCATGGACGTACAGGGCATCAAGATCCATTTGCTGCACTTGATGCGCAAGACGCCAATGGTCAAGCAATATGAGGCCGGACTGCTGCAATTCCTTGAACAGGACGAATATGTGAAGCTGATTGCCGATACGTTGGAACTGCTTCCTCCGGATATGATCGTCCACCGCCTGACCGGGGACGCTCCCCGCAATTTGCTGATCGGGCCAATGTGGAGCCTCAGGAAGTGGGAAGTGCTGAATGCAATTGATTTTGAGCTGCGCCGCCGCGATACGTGGCAGGGCAAGCTGTGGAAGCAGGTGTAGCAGATATGGGACTGCTTTCTGTACTCAGCCTCGCCCATAAATGGACGGCCGAACGCGTACAGCCTGGAGATGCCGTGATTGATGCAACGGCAGGCAACGGTGTCGATACACTCTTCTTATGTGAGCTTGCCGGGCCCAAGGGACAGGTCTACGCCTTTGATATTCAGGAGCAGGCATTGCGCAATACACAGCGGCGCCTGGAGCGCGCACGGCAAGAGGGCCGGCGGATTGCGCCGGCAGAGCTGCTGCTTCTAAGCCATGACCAGATGGTGCAAGCTGTGCCGGAGCATCAGCACGGACGTATCGCAGCCGCACTTTTCAATCTGGGCTATCTGCCTGCTCCCGGAGCCGATCCTTCTTTGATTACCAAGCCGGAGACAACAATTACAGCGCTCGAGAGCGCACTTGCATTGCTCCGTCCTGGAGGGCTGTTGTCGGTCGTCCTCTACCCCGGCCATGCCGGAGGGGATACGGAGGCTGCGGCCGTGGACAACTGGGCGCAGCAGCTTGATCCGCAAGCCGCTCAGGCTGCACAGTACCGGATGCTGCAAAAGCCGCAAGCGCCTTATCTCATTGCAGTAGAGAAGCGTAAATAGGAGACTTCTGCTAACGGTGCTTGCCGCTTGTGCTTGCGACAGCAGCGTTATGGAATGAAGCAGCAAGAGATCCAGGATTTATCCTGGCGCATTGTCTGCAAATGCTGATTTTGGGACTAACCGAAGGAGGAAGATGTGAGATGGCAATCAAAAAGCTGGAGCATGTCGGCATTATGGTAAAGGATATTGAAACTTCGGTGAAGTTTTACAGCGAGGTGCTCGGTATGGAGCATCTGGGCACGATGCTCCATACTAATGGAGTGATCAAGCTGGCATTTCTCGCCTTCCCCGGCTCGCCGGATACACAGATTGAGCTTGTCGAAGGCTACAATGCCGGCCTGCCGGCCGAAGGCAAAGTGCATCACATTGCCTTCACCGTGGACCAGCTCGAGGCTGAGGTGGAGCGTCTAAAGTCGCTGGGTGTGGATGCGCGTGATACCGAAATCACGACACTGCCGGGTGGCAGCCGCTACTTCTTCTTTCACGGCCCGGACGGTGAAATTTTCGAGCTGTTCGAACCCGGACAAGCCTGACTGTCCGGTAAAGGCAAGTGACAGGCATCATTAACAAGCTGTACAATCATCATATACACAATTAAGGAGAGAGACCAATGACTGTAGCACCTTATCCATTGCAATTCAAACCCGAAATGAAGGAACGTGTCTGGGGAGGACGTGCGCTTGAGCAATTCGGCCTGGAACTTCCTGAGGGCGCCATCGGCGAAGGCTGGATGATCGGCGACCATCCAAACGGAATAACAAAAGTTGTGAACGGGGAACTGGCCGGCAAAGGTCTTGATGAAATCCGCGAAGCATATGGCAAGGAGTGGTTCGGAAGCCGCGGTTTCTCCGAGAAAAACGGCCGTTTCCCGCTGCTGATCAAGCTGCTGGACTGTAATGACGACCTGTCTGTCCAAGTCCACCCTACTGACAGTTATGAGGGCCTCCCGGCAGGCGAGCTTGGCAAAACTGAAATGTGGTACATTCTCGATGCCAAGCCGGACGCCAAAATCATCTATGGCCTTAAACCCGGCATTGACCGTGCTGCGCTTGCAGAGGCAATTGCTGAAGGACGCATTACGGACAGTCTGCAAGAAGTTTCTGTTAAAGCCGGCGACGCTTTCTATATCCCTGCTGGTACTGTCCATGCGTTGTGCGCAGGAGTTGTAGTAGCGGAAATTCAACAAAACTCCGATACCACATACCGTCTGTACGATTACAACCGTCCAGGTCTCGATGGCCAGCCACGCGAGCTGCATATTGAAGATTCCCTGAACGTAATCGCCTACGAAGGCGCTGGTGCTACCCGCATGGAAACAGGCGGCATTGCAGCCGGCCAGTGGCTGGAAATTGCCCGTTCCCCTTACTTTGTCGTGGAAAAGGGAATTGTCGACGGTCCATGGGCGCTCTCGACCTCACCGGAAAGCTTCGTCATTCTGGTCATTGCAGACGGCCAGGGCACATTGAAATGGGACGGAGGCTCACAAGCTGTCAAAGCGGGCGAGTGCTTCCTGATTCCTGCCCAGCTTGGCAGCTATGAACTGGATGGACAGCTTACTGTACTGCGCAGCGAGCTTCCATAAGCAGATGTTCTTGATTAACGCGGCAGCAATGCAGGTGAATGCGTTAATCGCGCTCTAGTCATCCAGATACACACCAAATCCCGCCGGCTTCAATTTGAAACCGGCGGGATTTTTTTTACATCGCTCTAAATTTAAAGACCTGAAGTTTCGGATGACGATCAGACTACACCGTTACCCTTTTTCCCGTACTCAGCATAAATGCCTGATTAGCCGGCCCTGCTGACTTCAAATCCGGACGGTATACCATTAGGAGCAGCGTCTCTTTACTCTTATCGAGCTTTCCTTCCAACAAATAGCTGCTCAGGTCGAAGGCCACCTTCTCCAGTACCGTATGCTTGTGGAGCTCCTTCTCGGACAAGCCCAGCGCGGCAAATGTACCGGGAACCTGCTGCGGGTCGCGAAGCAGGGACTTCATCCAGTCTGCCCACTCCCCCTTGCTGAGCGCGAATTCCCACCAAATTTTACGGGGCTTGTAATTATGATTCAGGAAGTAATCATATTTCATCAGCCCCAGCGCCACATCCAGATCCAGATGCTCCCGGATACGCTCATCATGCGCAGCCAGATGGTTCAGGAAGGCCGCAAGGCGGGTGAACAAATCCTCAAGCTGATGGCCGATCTTCTGCCAGCTCCGCTCCTCCCAGTAATCCCCGAACCGCTGAAAGAAATCAAACGGGGATTCAAATACCCGTTCAATCAGATAAAGCAGAGTGTGGTCCATACGGTGCGCATTCCAGTATTTCTCCAACACATCCTCCACCCGCTTGATCCGGACAATATCGGAGAAGGGCATCAAGTCATTGCCCAGGATTTCGTATGGCGCGCGGTCCATATAGACATAGCCGTGTTTCTCCGCCTGTATGCGCAGCCCGGTCCCCCGCAGCATCTTGAGAAATCCAAGCTGAAGTTCCTCGGGGCGAAGAGCGAATACATCATTGAAGGTCTTGCTGAAGGTTGCGTAATCCTCATGCGGCAATCCGGCAATAAGATCCAGATGCTGGTCGATCTTTCCGCTCTCCTTTACCTTGGTTACCGTGCGTGTCAGCTTGGCAAAGTTCTGTCTGCGCTTCACCGCTTCATTCGTCATATCATTCGTCGACTGCACGCCAATTTCAAAACGGAAAACTCCCGGCGGAGCATGCTCTGCCAAGTAATCCAGCACCTCGGGCCGCATAATATCCGCTGTAATTTCAAATTGAAACACACAGCCATTATGATTTTCGATGAGGAACCGGAACATCTCCAGCGCATAATCACGTTTGATGTTGAATGTACGGTCCACGAACTTGATCAGCTTGGCGCCCGATTCAATCAAATAGAGAATATCCGACTTTGTACGCTCAATATCGAAGTAACGGACACCGACCTCAATGCTGGAGAGACAGAATTGACAGCTGAACGGACAGCCTCGGCTTGTCTCAAAATAGACGACGCGATTGGCCAAATGCGGCATATCCTCGGCAAACCGGTGCGGGGAAGGCAGTTCAGCAAGGTTAAGCTTCGGCCGCGGAGGATTGACGATGATCTCCTGAATGCCATTCTTCTCTTTGCGGTACGCAAGTCCGAACACCAGATGGAATTTCCGCTCATCCCGCAGCTCGGTCAGGAAATGGTGGAATGTCTCCTCCCCTTCGCCAACGACAATGAAATCCGCCTCGGGAATCCGCTCCAGCCAGTGGGTTACATCGTAGCTGACTTCCGGTCCGCCGAGTACAATATGAAGCTTAGGCATAATTTTGCGGAGCATATTGATGACGGTAATCGTCTCTTCAATATTCCAGATGTAGCAGGAGAAGCCAATGACATCTGGATTTTTCGCATACAGGTCAGACACGATATTCATCGCAGGATCTTTGATGGTAAATTCGGCGATCTCCATATCAAATTCATGGCCGCTATAGGCCTTCAGGCAGCGCAATGCCAGAGAAGTATGGATATACTTGGCGTTCAACGTTGATAATACAACCTTCATAGGTCAGCTCCTTCGCCTTGTAGCTGTGTTCTTCTTACTTCCATTCTACCTAAATGGCCCTCTATCGTAAACGTCGCTGTCCTGCTGTACTGTCAAGGGACCCGGTCAAGCCAAGTCCCTGGCAGATCCCTTGCCCGGATGCTGCTTCGTCCGTTACACTAATGCAAACAGGAGGGAAAAGCCATGATTACATATCCGTATTTGAAAGAGGGAGCTGCCATTGGCGTGACCGCGCCCTCCTCAGGCGTAAGCCCGCAGCTTCATGAGCTACTGAAGCGTTCAAGGCAGAGAATGGAGGAACAAGGATATAACGTCCAGTTCGGGGATACAGTGTGGACGCAGGACAAAGCCAAGTCTGCACCTGCGACTATCCGTGCTGCTGAATTCAACCGCATGATGAGTGACAGCAAAATCGATATCATCATTCCTCCATGGGGAGGAGAGCTGCTCATCGAAATTCTGGAAGCAGTGGACTTTGAGGAACTTAAGCTTCCGGTTGTATATGATATCGATTGCGGTCATGTCCCGCCCCAGTTGACGCTTATTAACGGCGCGTATGCTGAGGTGGAGGTATTGGCTTCCTCAGGTACCGGAACAGTGAAACAGACATTCAAGCCCTAAGTGATCCATCCCTATTCTCGCTTTAAGCACTTGAATTGAACAAGACAACAAAAAAGACAGACAGCCTCCCGGTTGTCTGTCTTTTTTGAGATATTCATAAACGTTTAACTGTTCCATCGAGGAACACATCCAGCGCTTTGCGGTATAACTCCAACGTTTCACCACTCGCTGAACGCTTGGACGTCTCGGCGAGTCCAATCAGCAGCGACTCCAGCACGACAGCAAGCATCTGGACATTATCCTCCGCCAGCTCTCCCTTATCCATAGCTTCCTGGAGCATCTTGCGGTTGAACTCAATATGACTGGCAATGAATTTGGCTGCATTCTCCTGCACATCGCTCCGCTCCCACTCGCTGCTCATGAATTCGTCCGTCGCTCTTGTGAGCGGGTGATTCAAGTCATTGACGACCATCTGTTCAGCAAGACCGTACATCTTCTCCTTCAATGTCGTAAACTGGTGCTCCTTCGCAGCCCACTGTTCAATCCATTCCCGGTCCCATTCCTCCAGCAAATATTGGAAGAGTCCTTCCTTGCTTTGAAAATGGTAATAAATATTTCCTTTGCTGGAGCCTGTAGCCGCAACAATATCTTCGATTGAGGTTCCTTTATATCCTTTTGTGGAAAAAAGCATTCTCGCTGCATCTGCAAGCTTCTTTTTCGTCTGCTCGCTTTGCAGCTTTTTTTTGTTCATTGGCATGCATCTCTCCTTTTTACATATCCGCATTGCGCAGCGGGTAGCTGCCAGACATTCTGTACTTTTTATAATAGAAGTAAATTGTCAGCAATACGATACATTCGGACAAAGGCACTGCGATCCAAACCCCGGTCATTCCCATGAAGATTGGGAGCACCATAATGAAGAACAACATCAATATAATTTCTCTAGCAGCCGTGATCCAGGTTGCCATCTTCAATTGCCCGATCGATTGATAATAAGTCATCATAACAAAATTGATACCCATAAACAAGTAGGCAATGACAAAAATCCGGAAGCCGCTCACTGCGAGAGTCGTGACCGCTTCAGGGAAATCTCCGAAAATACCGACGATTTGCCTCGCTCCAAACTGCATGGCAAGCATCAGTATTATCCCTGCCCCGATAGCCGTCCGGATGGCCAGCCGTATCGTCTCGCGTTTGCGCTCTTCCTGCTGCCCGCCATGGAAATAGCTGATCATCGGCTGAATAGCAGATCCCAGACCGAGAAAAGTCAGGAGTACAATACTATGAATGTAGCTTAGGATTGAAAATGCCGATACGCCGATCGTGCCCGCAATATGCTCCAGACTTACATTGTGGGCCACTGTAAATACCGAGATTCCTACCTCAGCCAGAAAGCTTGGAAACCCGATGCCAATAACCGTGATCAGCAGCACCTTATCCCAATTGAACTTGCGAAGCTTCAAATTGTTCGTTTTCTTGAAGAAATGGGTCGACAGTACGAGCAGGCCCAGGAATGCTGCGATTATTGTACCGAAGGCGACTGCTCCTACGCCCAGGTCAAGAACATACAGTACCGTATAATTAATCGCTATATTGGACAATGCAAATGTAATTTGTGCGAGCATGGAAATATTCGGATTGCCGTCATTGCGGACAAAGATACTTAGTGCATTTTCCACAGTAAATACAAAACCAAACAGCAGCAGCGTATGCATATAAGCTGAGGCATAAGGGTAAGTCTCACTGTTGGCGCCCAGTGCATAAACAAGCGGCTCCCGAAAAAGATAAGCCGTGACCCCGATAAGTAAAGTCATTATGAAAATGACCACTAGCGACTGGGCAAATACCTTCTGAGCCTTATCCCGGTGTCCGGCTCCCATCGACTGGGAATATAATGTAGCCCCGCCAACACCGATCCATAGCGACATTGCAACAAACAATGTATAAACCGGACTGGCAATCCCGATACCGGCCAAAGCGACCGAACCGAGCTTGTTGCCCACCATCACTCCGTCCACGACAACATTAATGGCTACCAGCAACATCCCCAGCAGGGAGGGAATCAAATAACGAAGAAAAGTGCGTCCGACAGATTGATCATTCATCAAATTTACAGGTGGTTGTTCTCTCATCTTTAATGCTCCTATTCAAACATTTATACTGAACCTTCATTCAGTATTATAACAAACTCATATTGAAGGTCAAGTGCAGGCACCATCAAAAAGGGAGACAACACCTGCATATGCAAGCTGTCCCCCTGTCTGGCCGGGCAAGATTCAATTAAATGAATTAGACCAATAACTGTTTTTTCTGTTGCTTATGTGCGGATATCGATATGAGCTTTATCCTTCACCTGGGCATGAATGACAGGATAACGGATCTTCCATTTGCCGTCTCCCAAAGAGGTTACCTCGCCTTGCTTGAGACCGCGCGGCTCATAGCTGAAGGTCTGCTCATAATATACGGTCAGTTCGATGGTGTCATCCGGAAGCAGCGGCTTGAGGTCGCTGATGGTATTTAAGGCCCACATCCGGCTGTACTTGGCGATAGATTCTGCATAAATCATATAGAAGGATGGCTCCATGTCTGCTGTAATGACCAGCCAGCCCTGAGCATCTCGGCTCACCTTCCAGTTTTTCAGGGTCGTCGTGCCGTCCTCCGTCTGAATGCTGCCGAATTCCTTTGCCATTAGCTTGGCAATTTCGTCATTGGAGGCGCCTTTCAGCGTATCAGGCAGTGTAGACGGCAGGAAGGCCGGCGCCTTGTTCTCAGACTGTTCATATTGGTGCAGTAATTTATAGATGTTGTAGACCGAAACTGCGAAATTCAAATCTGCGCTGGTACCCTCAACCTTGGAGGTTGTCATGCCGACCAGATAGCCGTATTCATCGAACAATCCGCCGCCGGAGCTGCCATGGTCAATCGGGGCATTGATTTGGAAGTGCTCGATGTCGTCCTCAAAGTAAATATTGCTGATCAAGCCCTGGGATACTGTATTTTGCACCCCTTTCGGGCTGCCGATCGCAATCACTTTGTCCCCTTTGCGGACTTCTTCATCATCTCCCAGGTGCACAGGGCTGATCCCCAGATCCGTGGAAGTCTGAATCAATGCAAGGTCGGCATCCTTATCATAGGCGACAAGACCTTCTACCTTAAAATCCTTACCGTTCAAAGTGATAACCTTGGCACTTTTGGTCGTGGACATCACATGATAGTTGGTCAGAATAAGCCGTTTGTCGATGATAACGCCGCTTCCTTGCGAGCGTTCCGTCTCGATCATGACAACCTTGCTGTCGTTGAACGCGACATTTTGTGCAACGGTTAGTTTGGATTCCTCAAGCTTTTTCAAATAATCCCTGTATTGCTGCTCTGCAGATGTAATCTGAATCGTCCGGGCAGACGCATCCCACTTGATTACAGCACCCAGAGACTCACCTACGAATCGCAGGGGAACCATAGTAGAACCGTTAACAACCTTGGCCGGAACATCCAGTTTCACGGATTTATTATTCACTACCGCCTGCGCGGAACCAACCTTTAGAGAAATCACCGTATTGTCTTTCTTCGCAATGATCGTCTGCGTCTTCTCATTCCATGAAATGCTGGCGCCTAGCGCCACGAACAGCGGACGCATCGGTACGAGCGTCGTTCCTTTTTCCTGTGTCGGATCAGGCTTAAAGGCAACCTTGCTTCCATCAATAATAACTTGAATTTGCGATTGCGCGGTGGCAGAAGCTGCCGCCACTGTCTGCACAGGCTGCAAACCGGGCAATGGTGCTACCGCCAGACCGGCAGCGAACAGAGACAGCACCAGCGTCTGAGCTATTTTCTTCATCGTATGCGCTTCCTCCCAATTTTCTCCTAATCTCCCATAGGCTATCTTAGCATCTGTCTAAACATCGGGCAAATCATCTTTGTCCCTGCTATGAATATTGATAGAGACACAAGATATTTAATTCTACCATAGCCTAATAGGCTCTGCCAGAGAACAGCACATTAAGAATACCTATACGCAAAACTAGCAATCTTCATGGAAATGAGAATTCCATGATTTTCACTTTACAAAACAGACAGTCATACAAAATAGAATCCAGAACAAATGTTTGGTAATTATTCTCTATGCCGATTCGATCAGCAGGCAAAGGAAGTGAACACATGAATCTCATACAGGAGATTGTCATTGCCGCGGAGCAGCATCAGGGACAGACCGACAAAGGTGGAAAGCCTTATATTACGCATCCACTCCGTGTCATGCTGGCTGCCGGAACGGAAGAGGAAGAGATTGTTGCTGTACTGCATGATGCAATACAGAATACCCCTTACATGCTGGAGGATTTGCGGAAGGGACCGGATTGTGAATCCGGGCCCGCAGGATTATGCACGAATGGATCATTACCGGCGAGCGCTTGCATTATTGGGAGAACATTGAGTCCCCTTCCTGTCAACTCCAGGCACGGGGCTGAACGCTGCTCTTTCTTCTTCTGCGGAGCAGCTTTTTTAATCCTTTCTCTTCTTTCTTCTCATCCAGAATCCGTTTGACGCCACGGATTAGCAACTTGGCCCTTAACTCATCTTCACGACTCATCTTGTGCAGCTCATGAAAAAAACTTTCATTCATTCGTACCATCTCCATAGGCATAAAGTTCTATATCAACAAAAGACTATTTGACAACAAGGGACAATGAAAAAGGTTTCAATTCAGCAAATAACGTCGGTTTTTCTTGATTTTTGTCGCTACTTTTCCTATTCTACCGCATAAGACTGAACAAATACTATACATTTCGAGGAATAACCTTCCATTCCGCAAAGAAATTGCGTCCAATACAAATGAGTCTATGGTTGTAGGTATATAGAACCAATATATTAACATACAGAAATGACCTTATGTCAGTATACCAAGCCGCGGATATTCATTGCAGGCTGGTGGAAAGCAGCTTGGACAGGTACAATATTACTAAAGCCTGCAATTGGAATGGAGGATACACCATGCTGTTTATCGACAACCGCGGGATCACCGATCCTGCGCTGAATTTAGCCCTCGAGGAATATGCGCTTCGGCGCCTGCCCATGACGGACAGCTATCTGCTGTTCTATATTAATGAGCCTTCCATTATTATCGGTAAAAATCAGAACACGATTGAAGAAATCAATGCCGAATATGTGAAAGAGAAGCAGCTTCATGTCGTACGCCGGCTCTCAGGGGGCGGAGCGGTCTATCATGATCTTGGCAATCTGAACTTCAGCTTCATTACGGCTGATGACGGGGAATCGTTCCATAACTTCCGTAAATTTACCGAGCCAGTCATTGAGACGCTCCGCCAGTTGGGCGTCGATGCGGATCTGACCGGACGCAATGATATTCAAGTTGGCGAGCGGAAAATATCGGGTAATGCCCAGTTCGCCACCAAGGGCCGGATGTTCAGCCATGGCACGCTGCTGTTCAACTCTGAAATGGAGCATGTCGCCTCTGCTCTAAAGGTCAAGGCTATGAAGGTAGCATCCAAAAGCACCAAATCTGTCCGTTCCCGTGTCGCCAACATTAGCGAATTTCTTACGGAGCCTCTTACAATTGAGCAGTTCCGTTCCCGCATCCTGCAGCATATTTTTGGTACTGCTGAAGAATCGGGCATCTATCGCTATGAGCTGACTGACGAAGATTGGACAGAGGTCCGCAAGCTTGCGGACGAGCGTTACCGCAATTGGGATTGGAACTATGGCCGCTCGCCAAAATTTAATTTGCGTAGTGCATCTAAGTTCCCGGTTGGCATCATCGAGACACTGCTGGACATTGAAGAAGGCAGAATAGCGGGGATCAAAATTTATGGCGACTTCTTCGGTGTGAAGGATGTGGCTGAACTGGAGCACATGCTCACCGGCATCCGCTACGAGGAAGGCGCAATCGCCTCCGCCCTGGAAAACGTGGATCTGACCGGCTACTTCGGCAAGCTGGAGCAGGATGAATTTATCCGGCTGCTGTTTTCAGGCGAGGAAGCTGGGTCTTAAGCGTTAGCTCCATGATCATGCGGGCAAACTTCAATTCCTCCCATATTCAATATACCCCATTAGCGCCTTCGGGCGCTTTTTCTTATGATCAGGTTGACCTGTTAAAAAGAAATTGTCTCTTGCAAATCATCGGAAAAAGATGTATTTTTATATTGACATATTTGCAGGTCAAAATAAAAAGGATGTGTTGGATCATTGTCACCGCGCACCAAGGAACAAAACCTGGCCATTCGCGAGGAACGGAAGAAACTGATCCTGCAGACAGCCGCGAAGCTCTTTCTTCAGCGCGGAACCGGCATGGATATCCGTGATGTCGCCCAGGCGGCACAGATTGGTTACGGAACAGTCTACCATTACTATAATAATAAGACGCTGTTGCTGCATGATGTGCTGGAGAACGGCTTTGAACAAGCCGAGGCAGCTGCTGCAGCATTATTGGCGGATAAACAATACCAGAGCCCGCTCGCACAGCTGGAGCATTATTTAACCCTGCTGCCCGCAACCTGGAGAGAGCATACGTCCGGCTACATCGTCTACAAGCTTGCTGCAGACCAGTTTAATTGTCTGGATGCAGAGACACGGCTCATGTATAACCGGCGCTTTAATGATTCCCTGTACGGACCGCTGGCTGCAGTCATTGACAATGCATCGGCAAGTGGAGCCTTGTCCCCCGGACTGAAGGCCAATAAGACCGCCAATACGCTGATCGGGTCATTAATCGGAGCCTACGGCATTTATATTCATCATGATCAGGCGGCGTTCGATGCAGAGTTTACTGCACGGCTGCTGCTGCACGGAATAAAGGAGAGCACAACATGATTACACTGAAATCCCCACGTCAAATTGAAGAAATGAAACAGGCCGGCAGGATGGTAGCCGATTGTCACAAGGAAATTGCAGCCATGATCCGCCCCGGCATCACCACACTTGAAATCAACGACTACGTGGAGCGCAGGTTGGCCGAAATGGGCGGCTCCCAGTTTACAAAAGGTTATAATGGCTATGAATATGCGATCTGCGCCTCTGTAAACGACGTCATTGCACATGGCTTCCCGGACAAAAAACCGCTGCGGAGCGGCGATATTGTCAAAATTGATATTGTTGCCATTGCTGACGGCTGGATTGGCGATTCCTGCTGGTGTTACGCCGTAGGCGACATTTCTCCGGAAGCACAGCGTCTAATGCAGATTACCAAAGAATGCATGGATTTGGGCATCAGTCAGGCTGTAGCCGGCAACCGGCTCGGTGACGTCCAGCATGCCATCCAGCAGCATGCTGAAGCGCATGGCTATTCGGTTGTCCGCGATCTGCTCGGGCATGGCGTCGGCCGTGAACTTCATGAGGAGCCAAACTACCCGCATGTGGGCCTGCCTGGCAAGGGAGTACGACTCAAAGAGGGCATGGTCTTTACCATTGAGCCGATGCTAAACGAGGGCACTTACGAGATGAAGATTGATGCCGACGGATGGACGGCAAGAACGGCCGATGGCAGGCTGTCCGCCCAATATGAGCATACGATTGCCATTACAAAGGACGGCCCGCTAGTCCTGACCAGTCAGGATTAAGCGGCAATATTTTCGCAGCATAGCAGGACAAAGGGAGAGCGTGCTCCTCAGCCATCGCAAGATCGATGGGCGGAGCATCTCTCCCTTTCTCTATTTATAAATGAATATGGCTTCCTATTTGGGGAAATAGTAAGAGCACATCACACCAGACTTTACCTGCATGCCCACGATTTCCATGCCGAATGCAGCAGACCATTTATGAGAAGGGGGTTGAAACAGTGAAGAAACAGGATACGAAGAGCCGCCTCTCTGACAGCTCTGAATCTTGTGAATCACCACAAACGCAGGATGGCACGCAATACGTTCAATCCCCCCTCTCTTCCAATTTGACGATCAACCGGCAGGGGGTTGAGCATCTGTTTGCCGATTGCTCCGATCTGATTCTTCTTCCCTGGAGCTACGGGCCCAACCTGTCTGAACAGGCATTTTCGGTATATTTTGAAACTATGATCCAGCACCAGCATGTGAACTATGTCAAGGAAACCTTGCAGGATCTGGTCAGCCACAGAGTAGGGACAGCTGAATCAGTCACTCCTGAGCAAATTATCCGCTTTTTTCAGAATAATGGAGTATCCAGCGGGACAGCTGAATTATTGAACAGCTTTGATGAGGTAGCCCGCCATATCGCTGAAGGATGTCTGGTCATCTTTTTCGAGAAATGGAACCAGGCTCTAAGCTATAAGGCAATGGGGGTTACGAAGCGACAGGTATCCGAGCCTATTACAGAACCTGTGGTTCAAGGGCCACATTTCAGCACGATTGAGGATCTTAATACAAACATTGGCCTTATACGCCATCTGCTTCAGTCGCCACGTCTAAAGTTCAATATTTTTACTACAGGGATAGAATGCCAGCGGACGATCTGCTATGGCTATCTGGACGGAGCCGTCAATCCCGAGTCTCTGGCTCAATTTCAGACCAGGATTAAGGATATTCATGATGAAGAAATTCTTGAGGTTTCCTATCTGGAGGAATGGATTGAAGATTCGGTATACTCTCCGTTCCCTCAAGTCCGTTATACTGAGCGTCCGGACAGTGCGGTTGCCGCATTGCTTGATGGCAAAATTATTGCGATGGTAAACGGTTCGCCTACCGTCCTCATCTGTCCGGGCAACTTCTATGAGTTTCTTATGAGCAGCGAGGACTATTACCAGCGCACGATCTTTTCCTCGCTGATCCGTTTTTTACGGATCGGCGCATTTTTCATCGCGCTGATGCTCCCCAGCACCTATGTGGCCTTATCCACCTTCCATTCCGAGCTGATTCCGACGGTATTGTTGCTGGCGATCCTGGACACAAGGGAAGGAATACCGTTCCCGGCTTTCATGGAGGCACTCATTATGGAAATTTTCTTCGAGCTGCTGCGGGAGGCCGGAATAAGACTGCCGCGTCCAATCGGTTCAGCGGTCAGCATCGTTGGCGCACTTGTCATCGGTCAAGCGGCTATTCAGGCGAAGATTGCCTCTCCTGTCATGGTCATCGTCGTTGCGCTTACTGGAATCGCCTCGTTCGCCCTGCCCCAGTACAGCATGGCGATTGCCCTGCGCATTATGCGCTTCCCGCTTATGGTCCTGGGCGCCACTCTCGGAGGACTCGGCATTATGGTAGGCTTCCTGCTGGCCCTGCTCCATCTGTGCACGCTTCGTTCTCTGGGCCAGCCTTATCTGGCGCCGACTGCACCTCTTGATATCAGGCAACTGCGGGATGTGCTAATCATGGTTCCGCGCAAATTTCTGCTCCGGCGTCCGCGCAACCGCCACATGCACCGGAGACCAAGGAAGCGTGCAAAATGAGGCGGCGTTCGATCAGGGTGGCTCTTTTGCTCGTATCTGCTGCACTGCTGCTGTCAGGCTGCTGGGATAAAGCGGAGCTCATCGAGTTTGGCTACGTCCAGGCCGTTGCCATTGACAAGTCCATGAATGAAAGCATTGAACTGACTACACTGTTCTACAACCCATCCGGCCATGGTGAAAGTACCGGGATGACCGCGCAGCCAAAGATGGCCATACCCATTGTAACCGAAGCGGACTCTGTCTTTGAGGCCGTCCAGGATATCCCGCTTCATTTCGGGAGGAGAGCCAAATGGGACCACATGCGCATTATTATGATCAGCGAGGAGTTGGCCAGAAGCATGCCGCTCGGCGAGATACTTGATTTTTTTTCCCGCAACAGCGAACAACGGGCCACTGTACTGCTGCTGATCACAAAAGGAAAAGCCAAGGATTATATCATGATCAAGCCTTATATTGAATATACAATCGGACAGCAACTTCGGAAAATTGAGGATACCGTCTCCAGATATTCTGCCAAAACGACGAAGCTGCCCTTGTATGAACTGGCGATTCAACTGATGGGACAAACCAATACCGCGATGCTTCCTTATGCGTATACAACCGCCAATTCCAACGATATCGTCGTAGCCGGAATTGCCCTGTTCAAGGACCAGCTGCTGACCGGGAATATTGTGACCCCTTCCGATACCCAGCCGCTGCTTATGCTGCTCGACCGCTACAAGCAAGGGATTATTGAGCTGCCCTGCCCGGCAACAGATGGGAAAAAAAGAAACGTGGGCGAATCGTTTGAAGTGATTTCAACCAATACCAGGCTCAAACCAAAAATTCAAGGCGATGAGCTTACCATTCAGGTAAAAAGCAAAATTAAGGGAACGGTTAGCGAGCTTCATTGTACAACGCTCATGACAATGGATGACGAGCGCAAGATGCGAATGCGTGTTGCCGAGCAAATTACGAAGGAAATGAAATTAATGATTGGACGGCTGCAAAAGAGACGGCTGGATGCGCTCAATATTGGCAACAAAATTTACCGCCATTATCCGCAGCTTTGGAAGAAATGGAAGCCTTCGTGGGAGGAGCGTTTCGCTGCCGCGAAATTTGACATTTCCATTGATGTAGATATTTTGAACACCGGCTTAAACATCGGGGAGACATTCGGAAAGAAGGAGAAAAACGAATGATTGCAAAAGTTTCCATGCTTCTGGCGGCAATCGCCATTATGCTGCTCAGCGACAAGTCGGCCTTAAGCAAGGCGGATAAGCATGCACGAATTATTTATGCAATTCTGATGCTGCCTGTGCTCTACCTTGGCATCCTGTTCGTAACAGAGGTACGGTGGCCCAACTTGGATGAGCTGCTCCGCTACCTGTTCTCCGGTCCGGCTCAGGCAATTATTTCGAATCTGAACGAAGCTCCGTGAGCCGCATACCCCGATGAAAGGAGGGCCGCACATTGAATAACAAACAGGAGAGCGTGAGCTCCTTGCAATTGGCTTCCTTATTACTGACCTTTGCAACAGGCTCCTCAATTATTTTCATCCCGGGGCAGATGACCAACGCTGCCAAAAACGGCGCCTGGATTTCAATCCTTATCTCCTACCTGATGGGCGCTATCATACTGGCAGCTCTGATCTACCTGTACAAGCGGGCTCCGGAGCTATCCTGGGTTGAATTTATGAGGAAGACGGTCGGCAACTGGATCACGACACTGCTGCTTATTCCGTTTATCATTGTACTGTTTTGGCAGCTTGCGGCGATTGTGATTGAAATCGGAGGGTTTTTCAAAAGCACGATGATGAAGGATACGCCGAACTCAATCATTCAGGGGCTGTTTTTTTTGACAGCTGCCTTGACTGCCCGCGCAGGTATTGAGGTGATGTCCAGGATGTTCACCATGCTCCTCGTATTCATGTATGTTTTTGTTGTTTTTGTGCTGCTGCTCGCCTCTCCGTTGTTTCATGGCGAATATCTGCTCCCGGTCATGCCCGAGGGCTTCAAACCGATTTTATATGGGGCTTATATTTCCTATGGCTTTCCTTACGCGGAGATTGCGCTGTTTTCGCTGCTGCTTCCTTTTACCCGAAAAAAGGAATCCGGCCGCCTGACAAAATATTTGCAATTGGCACTGTTTATCAACTGCCTGACCCTCATCTTATCCATCTTGTGCACCATTATGGTATTGGGACCGATGTCAGGACATCTGAATTACTCCCTGTTCCAGCTTGCCCGGCTGATCTCTATCCAGGATATTCTGGAGCGGGTAGAGTCTGTCATCGGTTTCTCCCTTATTATTGGGGTCTATATGAAAGCTGCGATTGTGCTGTTCATGATGACGACGGTGCTGTCAGATTGGTTTAAAATCAAAGACAACCGTTTTCTGACCTATCCCGTGGCGCTCATCGGCCTGCTGCTGTCCTTGTCGATGTACCCGAACGAAATTACGTATTTCGTAGACGGCTATACAATGTGGGGGCTGATCGATCATACCGCCTATGTAATGCCCTTGGTGATCGTCTTCATCGTTGCGCTGTTCAAGCGAAAAAAAGCGGCGCAGTAGCATGACACAGCAGCAGACATCCGCGCTCCAAGCCACTCACAACCGGGAGACCTCACGGAGGCCTCCCTTTCTTCTCCTTATGCGGATTCAGCTTCTGACTCCTTGGGCCGTGCCGAGCGGGTTACGCTCTGACGCCCGTCCACACTGACCGGAATATCCCCGTCAATCGTTACCCGCCGCACGACCCGCTGCTGCCCCCCGTAATCATTGATCGCATAATGCTGGGTCGCGCGGTTATCCCAAATGACCACATCCCCCGCCGACCAGCGCCAGCGCACCGTATTTTCAAGCTTCGTCACATGTCCTTGCAGGACGGAGAGAAGCTGGGCGGAGTCGATGGATGGAAGTCCGATAATTTTCTTGGCGAAATGCCCCAGCACAAGCGAGCGTTCGCCTGTTTCTGGATGCACCCTTACAACCGGATGCTCCGTTTCATATACCGTGGATGTGAACACCTGCCTGTGATGGCGGCGGTCCGCATCTGCCACCTGGCTGCGCTGCGCCGCATAGTCATAATCATTTGTATGCACCGCCCACAGGCGGTCAGCCAGCCGCTTCAGCTCTTCAGGAAGCTGCTCATAGGCGGAAGCGGTATTGGCCCACACTGTATCGCCGCCCGCTTCGGGAACGACAACAGCACGCAGCACGGAGATTTCCGGGTAGGCATCGACGAAAGTTACATCCGTATGCCAGGAATCCGCACGACCGCCGTGATCGGAATTCAGCTCCAGCACATAGCTGGTGCCCGGCTTGATCGGTACCGTCGGATGCGCAACCGGACGGCCGAGACGCTGGGCGAATGCCTCCTGTCCGGCATCGTCCAAGTGCTGCTGCCCCTTAATGAAGATCACCTTGTACTTGAGCAGTGCTGACCGGAGCTGCTTCAATACTCCAGCATCCAGATCCGCCTCCAGACGGATGCCCCTGATTTCCGCGCCGATCCGGCCTGCAACCGGATGAACGTTCAATGTCTGGCCCGCCACTTGGGATATTTCATGTTGACTCATACTTATCGCCTCCAATTTTTTTATTGCAGAACTCTATTCTGGCAGGTGACTTTTCGATATGCAGCAGCTAACCGCTTACGGGCTGGCGCTGCTTTGCTGCATTGCGCTGTGCCGGGTGAGCCGGACGGCTGAGCCCCAGATTCTCCCGGAGCGTGCGGCCGGTATATTCCGTGCGGAATAACCCCCTGCGCTGTAGCTCCGGGACGACGAGGTCGACGAAGTCCTCCAGTCCCCCAGGCATGTAAGGCGGCATAATATTGAATCCGTCCGCTGCTTCCTGCTCAAACCACTCCTGCAGTTGGTCTGCAATCTGTACAGGCGTGCCCTTGATCTCGCGATGACCGCGCGCTCCCGCAATCCGCTGGTACAGCTGGCGGATCGACAGATTCTCGCGCTCGGCCAAATCCTTCAGCAGCTTGAACCTGCTCTTCCCTCCATTGATCTCTTCCTGTTCAGGGAGCTCAGGCAGCGGGCCGTCCTCCGGGTATGGGGACAGGTCGAAGCTGATCAGATTGGACAAGAGGCTAATGCCGGCCTCGCGCGGAATCAGCTCTTCGAGCAGCGCCTTCTTCTCATCCGCTTCAGCTTCCGTCCGGCCGATAATCGGGAATACACCAGGCATGATTTTCAATTCATCAGAGGTACGCCCGTACTTTGCAAGCCGTCCCTTTACATCCTTATAGAAAATCTGCGCCTCCTCCAGTGTCTGCCATGCCGTGAAGATGACCTCGGCCGTTCTGGCCGCCAGTTCCTTGCCCGGCTCCGATGCTCCGGCCTGAATGACAACCGGATGGCCCTGAACCGGACGGGCTACATTAAGCGGCCCTCGTACGGAGAACCATCTGCCATGATGATCAAGTGTGTGCAATTTGCTTCTGTCCGCGAATACAGCACCGGTTTTGTCAAAGACAAAAGCATCATCCTCCCAGCTATCCCACAACCCGGTAACCACATTCAGAAATTCCTCGGCCCGGTCATACCGCAGTGAATGCAGCAGCAATTCATCCTTGTTGAAGTTGAGGGCTTCGGCCGGATTGGCCGAGGTAACGACGTTCCATGCAGCCCGGCCACCGCTCAGATGGTCGAGCGTCGCGAACTTGCGGGCCACATGGAACGGCTCGTTGAAAGTTGTCGAGACGGTAGCTGCCAGTCCGACATGCTCCGTGACCGAGGATAAAGCTGACAGCAACGTGAGCGGCTCATGACGTATGGTAACCGTCTGGGCGACCGCCTCCGGGAATTTCTCGGAAATCGCATACCCGTCTGCAAGAAACAGCATATCGAATTTTCCGCGCTCCGCCGTGAGGGCGAGCTGCTTGTAGAATGAGAAGTTTAAAACCTCCGAGGCCACCGTATCCGGATAACGCCAGGCTGCCACATGATGCCCGGGCGTCATCAAAAAAGCGCCAAGCCGAAGCTGCCGTTTATCCTGTCCCATCTCTCTTCCTCCCTTGAACCTGATTTTGATTGCCGGAATTATTCCCGGTAGGACTGCTTCCAGCCTGTAAGACGCTTCTCCAGATTGACGAGCAGAAAATTCAGAATGACGCCAATAACCGAAATCGTGATGATGCCCGCATACATTTGCGGAATAAGAAAGCTGAATTGTGAATACTGGATCAGGTAACCGAGTCCTGAGGTCGCCCCGACCATTTCCGCTGCGACCAGCACCAGTATGGAGCTTGCTCCGGCCTGCCGGATTCCCACGAATATCGTAGGCAGAGATGCCGGAATAATAACCTTGCGAAACAGGCTGACCGGTGACAGGCCCATGGAACGCGCCGACTTGATGAGCAGCGGGTCCACATTTTTCACCCCGCTGATTGTATTGAGCAGCAGCGGGAACAGGCAGGCGTACAGCACAATGGCCACTTTGGATGTCTCTCCGAGGCCAAGCAGCAGAATGAAGACCGGCAGAATCGCGAGTGCCGCCGTATTGCGCATAAGCTCCAGCAGCGGGTTCAAATATTCGGAGACCGGCTTCCACCAGCCAATGGCGAGGCCTAATGGGATGCTGATCAGAATAGCAAGGAGAAAGCCCCCCATGGAGCGGGCCAGGCTTGCCCCCATATGCTCGGCCAGATCACCGGACAGCAGGAGCTGCCACCAGGCCGCCGCCACCTCGGTCACAGGCGGCAGGAAAGTCGTATTGACGAGTCCTGCGCGCGGAGCCGCTTCCCAGATCACGAGCATAGCCAGGATGACGATTGAATTTTTGATGGCTTTGCGAAGCTGCGCAAGCGGCCAGCCCCAGTTCAGGCTTTTCTTCTCCTGTAAAATTAATGTCTCTCCTCTGCCGCCAGCCATATCAGGCCCCTCCCTTCAATAGCGTCTCTTTGCCGCCGAAGCTGTCCAGCGTCTTTTGCTTCTCCTGTTCCTGCGCACGGCTGACCTCATCCTTGAGCAGCTCCCAGATTTCATGGCGCAGACGGACAAATTCCGGATTGGAACGCAGGTCCTCCTCATTTCTGCGGGACTGGAACGGAATGTCAACGATCTGCTTGATCCTTCCGGGACGGGAGGACATAACGGCAACCCGCTGGCCCAGGTAGACAGCCTCATCAATGCCGTGCGTAATAAAAATAATCGTCTTGCCTGTCGCTTCCCAGATTCGCAGCAGCTCGCTTTGCAGCGTCTCGCGTGTCTGGGCATCCAACGCCGCAAACGGCTCATCCATCAGCAGCACCTCCGGGTCATAGGCAAGGCTGCGGGCAATCGCCACCCGTTGCTTCATGCCCCCGGACAGCTCATAGGGATACCGGTGTTCAAAGCCGGACAGCCCGACCAGAGAAATATAATGCCGGGCGGTCTCCCGCCGTTCCCGGCGGCTGATGCCCTTCGCCTCCAGACCAAACTCCACATTGGCAAGCGCCGTCTTCCAGGGGAACAGCGCATACTGCTGAAAGACAATGCCCCGGTCCAGATCAGGACCGGCAATTTCCTTGCCATCCAGCAAGAGTTGCCCGCTGTCAGGACGGGTCAAGCCGGCCAGCAAATCCAAAAGAGTCGACTTGCCGCAGCCGCTCGGACCTACAATGACCATAAATTCGCCTTGTCTCACTTCCAGATGAATATCGCTCAGGGCATGCTGATGTTCACTGTGCTGGCCCGGGCTGCGCCTGATCCGAAAAGACTTCTGAACATGCCGGATGCTGATCTTCGCTGTCATCGTCCACGCCTCCTTAAATGAATTATTCCGGCTTGTCGTACGGATTGTATGCATTCGTATACAACTCATCCGGGCTGTAATCCCCTTGCCTCAACTCCCCTTCCTTGACGAGCCAGTCAACCCAGGTTGAAAATTCAGATTCTGCAATCAGGCCGCCCTTGCCGGCTATTCCGGTGCTTTTCCAAAATTGAATGGCTGTTGCATCCTCCTTCCGGTTGCGTTCCTTGATAATTTTGGCGTATCTGGCGATGACCTCATCCCTGGGTGTTGTCCGGGCCCATTCAATCGCCTTGGCTGTTCCCTCAACAAATTTCCGTACCGTATTCGGGTTGTTCTGAACGAACTTATCCGTGATCACATAGCTCCCGGCACTAAAGTTGCCGAACAGCTCCCGGTCGGTAAACAGCGGACGGATGCCGCCGCGCTCAAGCGCCTTATCCCGAAGGATGCCGCCCAGCGTAGCTACGTCAATCTGGTTCGCACGCAGAGTCTGCTCCGAGGTTACCGGCGGCACAACGACAAGCGTAACCTGCTTGATCTCCTCCGAAGTTAATCCTTCCCGGCGCAAATATTCCTTGATGACGAACTCATGGTGCGCACCCAGCGTATTGACAGCAATCTTCTTGCCAATCAAATCCCTGGCTGTCCGGATTGGGCTGTCATCAAGCACATAGTAGCCGGTCCAGGTCAGATCATCGACGCCATAGTAACTGATGACCGCCTTGATCGGTGCCTTGGCCGCAATCAGCTTCACAATCGCGCCATTAAAGGCTCCGCCG
Source organism: Paenibacillus pinihumi DSM 23905 = JCM 16419 (assembly GCF_000422505.1). Taxonomy (GTDB): domain Bacteria; phylum Bacillota; class Bacilli; order Paenibacillales; family Paenibacillaceae; genus Paenibacillus_D; species Paenibacillus_D pinihumi. The sequence continues at coordinate 67,730 of NZ_AULX01000028.1, forward strand.
AAGTCGGTATCTCCGGTAACCGTCGCCTGAATATCCTGCGGGCCGCTAATTGTGTTGCCGATGAATTTCAGCTTGAGCGGAGCGAGATAGCCAAGGTCCTCTGCCAGCTCGGGATAGGTTACACTTCCGACACTTCCCTGGTAACGAAGCTCTGTCACCTCTTGCCCGGGTTGGCCGGAACTGCCGGGTGCAGCTTGCTTCCCGGAGGCCGCCGTCGCTCCGCAGGCAGACAGCAGGATCGCGGCAGTGAACCATACCGACAAGGAAATTTGGAGTGAGACAGATTTTCGGGTCTTCATGATAGAGCCTCCTGACAAGTAGAATGTAATCTGGTCTACAATCGAATAGCCATTGGGAACATTGTCGAAGGGATGCATCTTACAGCCTAACTTTAAACACATAAATTCCTATATACTTACTATGTTTTAATTTCTATAATTGACTATAAAAGCTGCAAGTGGCAGCGTCAATACAATGACGACAACTGACCATGAATGAAGAACAACGAGGAGGAAGGAACAGGAACCAATAACTGAGATCGTATTGAGGGAGGCATGATGGGGATGTCCATGCAGCAGTTTAATTTCATTTCATTACAGGAGACGCTTGATCTGCTCGGCATAAGCCGCTCTACCTTTGACAGATGGCGCAAGCAAAAACAGCTTCCATACCGGAAGATCGGGAAGGAAATCTGGGTGGATAAGCAAGAGCTGGAGGGATGGCTGAGGCGGCAGCAGGTCCCTGAATTGTCCGCCAGTCCTCCAAATGAGGAACTCCGGAACCAGGGCCGGCTGCAGGTTATTCATATCGGCTACCAGAGCAGATCCATACCTTCATGGACAGCCGTCGTCATGAAATCACTCGGCTGGTTCGAAGAGGAACTCAGAAGCTCCGCCGGCACAAGCGGGGTTCAGGTCTGCTGGCATGATGCCGCAAATGGCCCGGAGCTGGTACAGGCGATGGTCGGCGGAAATATCCATATTGCTTCCCTGGACATTTACCCGCTTGGCCTGAGCTTCTCCTTGCGCCAGATGCTGCCCGATTTTCGCCCTGTCCTGCTCGCAGCAGGCGGCTGGAGCATGGGCAGCATGAACACCGCTGCTGATAAGGGGCTGCTGTCAGGCATTACGGCCGACGAAGTGTGGGCAGCCCGTCACCCGGCCAGTGCAGTCGCCTGCTTGAAAGCCCACTTACGGGTACAGCACTTTATGCGGACGGAGCCTGATTTCGCTGTAGAATTAATCGCCCGGGCGCGACATCTTCCTTTGAATTCTGTGCGGGCTGTTATGGACCAGATCCGGTGGGAAACCTGCTTCATAGAGGAGAAGTCTGAAATCGACACTGCGGGCGATTCCCCCGAAAAACAACCAAGCGCTTCAGGTGTACCTTTCAAGAAGGAAGATTCGGGGTCGATCCCCTATCATCCTGAGTATCTGAGGCAGGCTATGGAGCTGGTAAAGCTGCCGCATAACGGCTATGTCACCTGAAAAATGACATTGTGCAGCAGCCAAATTCATATCAAAATAGTACCAACTATTATGCATTTACAGACTCCGCCGAGACCATATCAATCCGTTCCCAGGCTCGTTTCCGCCATCTGAAGAACATCATTGCGGCCCGTACCCATTCATCGATTGCAAAGGCAAGCCAAATGCCAGCCAGACCCATATGCAGCACAATGCCCAGCAGAAAAGCCGCCGGCACGCTGATGCCCCACATGGAAATAATTCCGATCAGGACAGGATACCGTACATCACCGGCAGCGTTCAGTGAACTGATGAGTACCATATTGCACGCGCGAGCAGGCTCCAGCAGGATCGATAGCAGGAATAACTGGCCGCCCAGGCGGATAATCTCTTCATCTGAAGTGAACAGACCAAGCAGCGGACCGGAGACAAGATAGAGCAGAATGCTGACCGACATTGTCAGGAGCAGTCCTGCCTTCAAGCTGTACAGTCCCGAACGGTAGGCATCTTCCTTCCGTCTTGAGCCGATTAAATGGCCGACAATAATTTGGGTTCCCGTCCCGATTGACATCGAAATAATGAAGATGAATGAGGTAATATTTTGGGTATAGATCTTGGTCGTTAATGCCGCTGCTCCCAGCATGGAAATCAAATACGTAATGACGCCCTGAGACAGATTGTATGAGACCGGTTCGCCGGCAGACGGAAGCCCGAGCTTGAATAGGAGCCGGGTATCCTCTCCCGAAATTTGCCCGGGGTGAATCAAACGGACAGGATGCGGAAGCCGGCGCCTGCATAATAATAGAAATGCCAGCATGGCCAGCAGCCGGGTCACCCAGGTGGAGACGGCGACTCCGCTCACACCGAACACCGGAATACCGAACGGCTCCATGAGGACAATACAATTGCCGATAATGTTAACTACATTGACGGCCAGCGAGAGCAGCATCATTTCCTTCACCATGCCCCGACACCGCAGCATGGTGCCCAGCGTCATATTTACAGCGATCATAAACATGGAGCTTCCGACGACGGACAAATAGATTTCACTCTGCTCCATGATTGCCGGCTCCAAGGCAAACAGGCGAAGAAAAACACCGGGAAAAAGCAGCAAGCACACACTGACGACAAGACCGATCATGAGGTTTAAAGACAAGGAAAGCGCGCTTATCCGCTCTACATCCTTCAGCTTGCCCGCACCCAACCACTGATTCAGGACTACAGCGGTGCCAACTGTAAAAAATCCGAACAGCAGGCCCGCAATCGTTAAAATCTGATTAGCCAAGCCCACTGCCGTAACGGATGTATCCGAATAACTGCTCAGCATAATCGTATCAACGACCCCAAGGAGCATGCCGAACAGGTTTTCCAAAAAAATCGGCCAAGTGAGCGACAGCAGCCGGTATGATTTCAAAGGTTCCCTGGGATTATCCGGAGAATGTGTCGTCTTATCCCCATGCATTCCCGGACTCCTCCTCTTCAATGAAGAGCGGTTGGCTAAAGGCTCCAAAGACCTTGTACATGCGATCCCATTGCTCGCCTGACTGCAGTTTGACCGTTATCGTATTTCCTTCTGTGCGGATCGATTCAAAAACATATTGCGGGGGACCGTCGCCGTTAATCACTTCAATACCCGAATAAGACTTCATAGCCAGCATATCTTCAAGCTTCCAATATTGTGAATAATAGCGATTCGGATGCACCAGCAGCATGTGGCATTCGGAACTGCTCACTTCAACGGCCTCGAATAAATTCGGAATACGGCTTTCTTCCGTATGGCGCATAACAAGGTTATGATCGGATACCGCAAAAAAATCGTAGTCATTATACATCCGGTATATGGTTGATAGAGGATGATGGCCGTCACTGTCCGACGTATGGTTGTGAAAGCTGCCCCGGAGCCACAGTCCCTGCTCCATATATGGATTCGCTAGCTTCAAATTCTCCCTCTCCTGTCTGTCTCTTCGTCTTGTAGTATCTGCAAGATTGCTCAAGGCAGTCCGGCTATTCTTTTATGGAACCGATCATCACGCCTTGGGCAAAATATTTTTGCAGCAGGGGATATACAATCAAAATCGGAGTGATGACAATGATGATTGTGGCCATCTTCAGCGATGTGCCGGTTACTTGTATTTTATCGACCATTTGCATCTGCAGCGGGTTGGTTGCGTTCGCCAAAGCCTTGGCAAGTGCCTGCTGCCTGGTCAGCATTTCCTGCAGTACAGTGGAAAGCGGCTTTAAATCGGAATTACGCACATAAAATGCGCCCGTGAACCAGTCGTTCCAGTGTCCAACTGCATTGAACAGCCCGATTGCGGCAAACACCGGCTTGCTGACTGGAAGAAGGATGCGAAAAAAAATCCCAAAATCACTGCACCCGTCAATGCGCGCTGCCTCCTCGAGCCCTGCCGGAGTTTGCTGGAAAAACGACCTCATAATCATTATGTTCCAGACACTGTACAAGGCCGGAAGAATATAGACCCAAATGCTATTGGTGAGGGAAAGATTCTTCAGTACAATATAGTAGGGAATTAATCCGCCGTTAAACAGCATCGTGAAAAAAAACAAAAAGGTCAGCTGCTTATGTCCCGGAAGGGTACGGCTTTTTAGCGCATAGGCTGCAAGAGCAGTCAGCAGCACGCTAAGTACGGTCCCAAGCAGCGTACGGAATAACGAAATCATAAAGCCGTTCACTACATTGGATTGCGTGAAGACTTCTTTAAAATTTCCCAGCGTGAACTGCCTTGGCCAAAAGTAAATGCCTCCTTTCGCTGCATCGGTGCCAACATTGAAAGCCAGTGCAAGCACATTCAGAATCGGCAATAAAATACTGAGGCTCAACAGGATCAACAGTCCGTAATTTACGGCATCGAACACCTTGTCCAACGCTAAGGAAGACGTAGAAGCTCTCTTCATCGTGCATTTCCCCCATTTCATTCTTCAGAAGCCTCCCACCTCCCGGGAAAGGCTTCTGATATCACGCTATTTTGATGCGGTTGTCAGTCGGCATTAAAAAAGAAGCTGTGTTTTGGGATCCTTGTCTTTTTCCTCCAGAAGCTTGATATAATCCTCAAGCCCTGCTGTCTGCAGCTGCTTGGCTGCGGCATCCAGAATCGTTTTCGCTTCCGTCATGTTTTTGGCGTAATAAGCCCGAATGATACTTTCCTTGTACTTATCAAGCGCCATGGTCAGCTGGCTGCCTTTGCTGAATTCACCGATAAAAGCAAGGGCGGCATAACCGTCTTTGACTTTCGCCTGACTGCGCTTTTCGTCGTAGCTCCAGTACTTAGCGATTTCGAGCGGTCCTTTATTCTGGTCGGGTTTCTGGTTAGCCCCGAAGCCTGCCTCTCCAAAATCCTCCAGGTCGTAAAAATCCGTACCGCCCAAATACCAGCCCCAACTGTTGCCTACGCCTCCAAATCCGAGCTTCTTCGCACTGACAGGGTCTTTCTCCAGCAGATCGAGCACTTCTTTCTTCGGAACCGGATTCCCTTTGGCATCCAAATCGTAATCCCGGCCCTCGAGGCCGTATTCCCAGAGCAGCTTGCCTTCACGGGAAGCCAGGAAGTCGGCAAGTTTTACGATATCCTCCGGATTTTCGGTTGTCTTCGGGATGGACCATGCGCCGTACCCGCTCTTATAGGTCAATTGCATCTGATAAGGGCCATCGACCGAATTGATCGGTCCAATTGGAATGTACCGGTTATCCTTATTCTCATCCACATAATTGTGCATCTCGCCTATAATGGCAAAGGAATTGTTCAGAATGCCTTCTTTTGCACGGGTCTCCTCCATTGTGTAATACTCCGGATGCATAAGCCCCTCTTTCAGCAGCTTTTGCACAAATTCGACTCGCTTGAGACCGTATTCGGTCTGGCTTTCATGCAAAATTTTGCCGCTGGCATCGCGCTTAAACCCTTCTCCATTAAATCCTGACCATACAAGATCGTTGTACAGCGATGGCCGGTCGCCGCCGCCCCAAATGATAGGGCCGATCGGATAGACACCTTTTCCATTATTATCTTTGAATCCGCCTGCCTTGATTTTTTTCACCAGCTCATAAAGCTGTTCGGTTGTGGTAATTTTACGAGGATCTACACCTAGCGCATCGGCAATATCCTTGCGGATATACGGTCCGGTTACATACTTGTTAACCCCGTAACCGGGCTCACGTGTAAGATTGATGTGCACGACGTAGGCTGCACCGTTAAACTCCGGACGGAACATGACACCGTATTTGGTATCAATCGGAAGATAGCCATCCTCAAAATATTTGCTGTATATCTTTGTATTTTTCAGATAAGGAGCCAGGTCATAAAACATGCCTTCGCGGGCGGCCTTATTAATCATCTCCATCTCAGGGCGGCCGCTATGGTTCAGATAGTAACCAATAAAATCCGGCAGATCGCCAGCCGCAAGCCCCGCTGCCAGTGCCTTCTGGGAACTGTCAAAGCCGGTTGCCTGCAGTTCAAGCTCAATACCCGTCATTTCCTTCAGCTTCTTCATCACTTCGGGGTTCATTTCTTCTACTACATCGCTGCCCATAAAAATCAAACCTTTGATTTTTCGGTCGGCGATCCAAGTTGCAGGCTTGCCGTCAGGCTTCACCTTGTCACCAGATGCATCCGAAGTTCCCTGAGATTGCTGATTACCCGCGCATGCAGTGAGAACCATTGAACAGATCAATACAAGCAGAATCATCTTAGACCAAGTTTTCTTGTTCATTTCTGATTTCTCCCTCTCCCTGACAATCTATTGTGACAGGCTGAGACCGCTTAGGTCCGCCGGCTCACCAAATTGAAGTTTCAAACCACTTCCGGGAAATCCAATTGACGGTTAATACCAGAATCAGGCCAATGACGCCTTGCATCATCCCGAGTGCGGTCCCGAAGCCAAACTGGCCGCTCTCAAGCCCCATATAGATGATGTAAGTGTCCAGTATTTCTGAAAGATTCATATTGCCCGGGGTCTTAAGCAGATAAACTTGATCAAAGCCGGCTGACAAAATATTGCCGAGTGATAAAATAAACACAATCAGTATGGTAGGCCGGATTCCAGGCAGCGTAATATGCCAAATATTCTGTAGTCTGCCGGCTCCGTCGATTTTGGCGGCCTCATACAAAGCCGGATTAATGCCTACAATTGCCGCGAAATATATAATGGAGCTCCAGCCGATATCTTTCCAGATATAGCTCCAGAACAAGACCGGATAAAATGCGCGTTCCTCCATCAGAAAAAAGGTGCTGCCGTCACCGCCAAGCCAGGCAATTACCTGATTGACCAAACCTGTATCCGGCGCAAGAACACGCTGCACCAGACCGATTACGATGACCCAGGACAGAAAATGAGGCAGATAAGCGATGCCCTGGAACAGGCTTTGCATTTTTTTGCGTTTGATTTCATGAAACATTAAAGCAAGCAAAATCGGAAAAGGCATGGCAAGGAACACTTTCATCGCGCTGATAATAAGCGTGTTTTTAATAATTTGCAGACTAAGCGGATCTTGAAAAAACATTTCGAAATAGGTTAGGCCAACCCAAGGGCTTCCGAATATTCCCTGATTGAATTGGTAATCTTTAAAAGCCAGGATCAGTCCGCCCATCGGAATATAAGAAAAAATGATAAAAAACACAATGCAAGGCAGCAGCATCAGATAGAGCTGATAATGCCGGATCAGGCGATTCCGAAGCCGATGTCTGCCCTCCGTTGATTCCCCTGTTTTTCGCCCCCTGGCAGGGGCAGCCGAAAGTTTCAGATCCATGCTCATTCTCCTCCCGTTTTTTACCGTTTTCGCACCATTTAATGATAAATCTCATTGTTTGTTTACCGATGTTGTGACAGTCAAACTTTAAATGGTTATTGTTTTCGTACGATAAATCCTTGATTAAGATTTTATTTCCCCGGTTTTGCCGTCGGCGGTGATCCATGTAATACCTTTCCGCTCGAGCTCCTGCTCCCACAGCGAAGGATAGGGCTTGTCGCATACAATAACATCAACCTTGTCAAGCGGAGCAATATGACAGGTGGCCTGAATACCCACCTTGCTGTGATCGGCAAGTACAATAATTTGCTTGGCCATATTCATCACCATTTTAGAAATAACGGAGTCATTCAGGTCGTAGTCCCCGATTCCGGAATCGATGGAAATCCCGCCGAGGGAAATAAACGCATGGTCTACATAGAAATTTTTCAGCATTTCCTGACACAGATAGCCGTTAACGGACTGCTGATAGGGAGAGATTTCCCCGCCAAGCAAAATCGCACGGCCGTTTAATACTCCCTTGACAAACGAATCGCATAACTGAATGGCAACGGTTAAGGAATTTGTAATGACTGTAATCCTCTTTTTTCCTTTTAATGCCTTGGCCATCTCGTAAATGGTTGTGCCCGTATCCATATAAATGGTGCTGCCATCCTGGACAAGCTCGACCGCCTTCATGCCGATCGCCTGCTTGGCCTCAAAATTCATTACAGTCCGCTGCTGGTAAGGCGGTTCCCCTCCCTCGTACTGAGGCTTTACGCCTCCGCCGTATACCCGCTTTAGCTTGCCTTCTTCCTCCAGCAGGAATAAATCCCTGCGTACCGTCTCCTGGGACACCTGAAGCTGCTCCGCGAGCAAGGTTACCCTTACCTTGCCATGGGCATGAAGCTGATCCAGAATGAAACTTCTCCGTTCTTCGGCTAATAGTTGCATGGTTTGATTCTCCTCAATGTGCGTTGGCTTAATATGAATCTATAAATGCAAATCTTTCAGTGAAATCAAAAGCCAGCTCAAATTCCTCGTAACGGCCGGTAAGGAACCGATAATCCGGATAGCGCAACGTTGCCGCTCCTGCCAAGGATGCTACCCATGGGGAAAAGCTCCGAAACATGATCTTCTTGTCCGCCTCGTCAAATTGGGCAAGCCTCAGCCACCCGTTGCCGCCCCGGTAACGGTCCTGATAATTAACCAGCAATTGAATGACCTCCTGTCCCTCGGCATTATGGCGCACCTGATGGACATTGCCGTTAAAATGGCCGTTCACCGTCATAAACACCTGATTATGCGGCCGGACAAGTTCCTCCCAGATCAGGGCTCCATTTTCCGACAGCTTAGGCTCGTTGACCTTGCCATTATGGACGGCATACATGATATCGTGCGAAACCAGAATGGTCGGATATCCGCGGTGACTGTCCAGTACCTCCCGGCACCAGGGGATGTCAGCACGAAGATGCTGCATATCGGCCATCAGCCATAAGTAGCTGTAGCTTCCAGCCTGCTTGACCCCATAGGAACTGTAACGGGAAGGCGAGCTTCCGCGATAATAGGATTTATCCCGGAAGCGCCCAGGGCCAAAACAGCTTAAGTATGTATGCAAACCATCGTGATCATGATTCCCTGCCGTCATCATGTAAGGGGCCTTGGCCTCATCAAGCGTGCGGACAGCAGTCGAAGAGCGCTCCCATTCCTGAAGGGCATCACTATTGTGCACAAGATCGCCTACAAAAGCTGTCATCGCAAGCCGCAAGTCCGTCTGATGTCCGGCAATCCAGGCCGTCTGGGCCATTAGCATTTCCGGATTCAGGTAGGTCTGCATCTGCGGATCGGGAATAAAAACAAAATGGTAATTATCCGCCTGTCTTAACTGAGGCTCTCCCTCATAATCCCCTTCCAGCACCTGATCGTCCTCCAGTTTGCAGAGCCAGTCTTCCGGATGGAGCGGTTCACCGGTAACCCGGATTTCCCTAATTGCCCCTGTAAATAAGGAGTCGATCTTTCCGCACCACTCGGAAGCGCCGATGTTCCAGCCTTTGCCCTCAACAACGGCTACTCCGGCAATCGGCTCGGCCGGGCTGTTATAATCGCAGATGCCATTAACATACAGCAGCGTACGGCAGGCATCATTGACGATCGCCACATGACACCATTTCCCCTCCTGCAATTGACGCGACCAACTGGTCGTTGACGTGCTGCGATTTGCCGGATGGCTCACCCACTGAATTTCCTTGCAGTTGGATACCGAGACCGTCGCCAGCACCTCACGTTCACCGCTTCTCCCAAGCTCCCCTCCCTGTCCTTGGCGGGTCAGCACACCCATCCAGCTGTGACGGACTTCATCGAAGGGCTCAGGCAGACGAATGACCGCCTCAATGGTAAACCCTTGCACCATGCTATCGTTATTAAAAGGCGCAGCTTTCTCCGTGCGAAAGTAATATCCGGCTCCCTTCGGACAACGATCATTACGGAAGCTCATGCCGCCTGCTTCCCCTTCGCCTTCCCAGGATAGAATATCAGCCGCTTTAACGGACGCGGCTGCTTCCGGAAGCGCAGCGGTCAGTACCAGACGATTGCCCCTGCCGCTATAATCGCGCAGGATAAGCTGACCATCCTGAAGGCTCCCGCTCTGAACGGCTTCACGGACAAATCTCCAATGTGCAAGCGGCTCAACCGGGAAATCCCGGCGGGCCGTTCCCAAATCGCGGCCATGTTGGCTCACAACCTCACCCCCGCTCCTTCGCCTAGCAGCAGTTCCCGTACCTCATGCCAGTTATTCACACGGATAAAACCCGTTTCGAATTTATTATGGGCAGCGCTGTACAAAATGCCTGTACCCTTGAACCGGTTAAGCTGCTTCACGCTGTCATCAAGCAGATAGTCGGCATGAATGATGCTTTTGTTGCCACAGAATACAAGATGGCTGTCCGGGATAAAAGCAAAATGCTCCTTGAGCCATTCATATTTTGCGCGGAAGGAAGCCGGAACTTCCATGGCTGCTGTTGCAATAAAAACCTCGTAATGCTCCTGAAGTTCACGGATTACGTCCTGGCTTCCGGGGATAACCTTCAACCCGCGGAAGAACTGCCCGGAAGCAAAATAACTTTCGATTTCATTACGGAGCAACGGCCGAATTCCGGCTAATGTGGTACCTTCCAGTTCCTCCAGTGTCACATGCTCCCCGTATTCACGGTTGAAAAGCTCCAGATGATCAATGGCCGTATCTGCCATTACTTCATCCATATCGATTGCGATGCGTTTCATCGTTGCCCTCTCCTGTCGCGTGACTGCTTATGTTGTTTTTATGAAAGAATCTCACAATAACAGAAAGAATAAAAGAACATATCACAACAATAAGATAAAGATGTCAACACAGAATCAACGGCTTATTAAAAAAATGTAAATCTAGTCTTCGCAGCGCCGGCCCCGGCAAGCAAGACAAAGAAACCGGAGGAAAGCTCCTCCGGTTATCATTTCTGCTCTATGAATCTATCCATCTATGAATTATTCCTAATTCGCCTGTGAGAGTATTGAAACTGTATACCTCCCCCGACTACACATCACGCCGCAACGCACGCAGTACATCCACCCGTGTTGCCCGCTTTGCCGGACGCGCTCCGGAAAGCAGCGCCACACCTACCGAAATGGCGCAGGACAGCGCAGCCAGATAGGGAGGAATCAATGAAAAGATGAAATCTTGAGGAACCTTTTCATTCATGAAAGCCTGAATCAGGAGCGGCACACCTGTATTTACGGCAGCAGACAGCAGATAGGCGGCTGCGGTCCCGACTAATGCGCCCAGGAGACCGATCCATGCGCTTTCCAGCAGAAATATCCGCCGGATGATCCTCGGGTGGGCGCCGATTGCTTTCATAATGCCAATATCCTGCGAGCGCTCCGTGACGGCCATCGTCATCGTATTGAAAATGCCGATTGAAGCGATCAGAATCGCAATTGTGCCGACAAATACAAGCCCGATCTTCATAATTGTAAAGACAACATCTATTTGGGATACTTCATCCGCAATGGAATGGATGCTATACCCCTTCTCCCGCATCGTCTCTGCTGTTTCTTTAACTTGCTGAGCCTTGCTCACAAAAGTCTCAACAGAATTATAGTTTCTCGGCTCATCAAAGGCTCGCGGCTCGTAAGCTTCCTCGTTCCCGTTGGCTGCGATCCGCATCTCTCCCAGCTGCGTCCCGGTAAGCTGCTCAATTTGATCCCGCAATCCGATTTCAATATATATATTCGTATCCATCAGCCATTCCCTCTTCGGCTTCTCCTTTATCCCTACAACCGTAACCTGTTGCGGGAAGGACTCCTTCTTGCCGTTAACAAGCTGATGCACGTCAAACGTCAGCTTTTTGCCAATCCATCCTTCTGCCCGCTCTTTATCCGCCCTCTTATCTTCTGACCGGGCAGCGTCTTCGGGCCCGATCACCGTTTTCCCGAAATGAAAGCCTGCTACAACCTCACCCGGCTTCTGCGGCAGCCTGCCTGCTGCCAGCGCAAAACCTGCCTTGGCTTCCTCTTCAAAGTCAACGGCGACGGTCTTGTCTGTGCTCATGGTCTGGTTATCCGAGGTATAGACTAGCGGCTGCATGATATAGTCCTTGTACGTAACTGCCTTCACATGGTTCAGGCTTTTCAGATATTTCAAGTCCTCCGCGTTCAACTGCTGGTCAATATTCTTCTTGCCCCACACGGTAATGGCCGTCACCAGACGGTCCCCTACTATTTTATCTACAATGCTCTTTTGCAAGCCAAAGCCAACTGATGCCAGGACGATCAGGAAGGCGCAGCCCATTGCCGTGGCAAGCACAGTCATGAATACACGCGACTTGTTTTTCTTCATATTCTGCCGGACAAACCGGAGCTGGTCTTTAAACTTCATAGGTCACCTGCTCTTTTCCCGGCTTCAGCCGTCCGTCTGCCAGCGCGACCGTTCTGTCCGCAATTGCAGCTACCTGCTCATCATGAGTGATGATGACAAATGTCGTGCCCCGTTCCCGGTTCAACTCATGAATAAGTCCAAGCAGTTGCATCTCATTCTCGCTGTCCAGACTTCCGGTTGGCTCATCGGCCAGTACGATCGGCGGATTCAAGACCAGTGCTCTTGCGACAGATACGCGCTGCTGCTGTCCACCCGAAAGCTCGCCAGGATAATGCCCGGCATAATCATGAAGATCAACCCGCTCCATCAGTTCCTGCACGCGCAGCTTGCGCTTCAGCGTGTCCATGCCTTGAAGCACCAGCGGCAACTCGATATTTTCATAGGCCGTCATACTCGGAATAAGCTGAAAGCTCTGGAACATGAAGCCAAAATGCCGGAGACGGAAATCCGCCCACTGTCCTTCACTCAGATGTGTTACCTGTTCACCCATGACATGAATTTCACCCTTCACAGGCCGGATGTAGCCCGACATCAGATTCAGCAGTGTCGACTTTCCTGATCCGCTGCGTCCAACAATCGCGACAATTTCCCGCTTTTTGATATGCAGATTTATTTCATGCAATACCGGAACGATCTTCTCACTGCCCTTTTTGCCGATATTAAATTGATGGCTTACCCCTTTGACCTCAATCATTCTCTCTCCCACCCCTATATACGAATTACAAACATTAGTATATTGTTATATAATTAAACAATAGGTAAAAAAAGCTAAAGATTTCCTTAACTTAAAATAACATTTTATTAATGAAGATTCCGCTATAATGTAAGAATGAATTTTACAATTATACTGAAGGAGCATGAACCGCTATGAAGCTTGAGCGCCTGCTCTCCATTATCGTCATTTTGATCAATCGCAGAATCATACAAGCCAAGGAGCTTGCCGAGCGGTTCGAGGTATCGGTACGCACGATCTACAGGGATATTGACGCCCTTAATAATGCCGGTATTCCCGTGGTCACCTATCAGGGCTCCGGCGGCGGGATTGGTCTGGCCGAGGGCTACCGTCTGGACCGGAATCTGCTGACCAATGATGAGTTTGCTGCCATTGTCACCGCTCTGCGCAGTCTCTCAACTACATACACCGGAGACAGCCACGGACACCTGGTAGACAAGATTAACAGCATCATCCCCGAATCGGTATCGGAAGCCTTCCAGATCAAGACAAGCCAGATGCTTATCGACCTCTCTCCCTGGGGAAAGCGGAACCCGCTCGAGGACAAGCTAAAGCTGATCAAGCAGGCTATCGGGCAATTGCATCTGATCAGATTCACCTACGTCAACGTCAAAGGGGAGTCAAGCACACGTACAGTTGAGCCCTATACACTGATTATGAAAGGACAACAGTGGTATCTGTATGCGTATTGCTCCATGCGCTCAGGATTCCGGATGTTCAAGCTGAACCGGATCAAGGAGCTTACAGTGACAAATAGCGTCTACCTGCGCCGTCCGCTTCCCGAGGAGCCCCTGCCATGGGATCATGACTGGTACCGGGAAGAGAACCTTGCCCGTTTGCAGCTTCGCATCTTCCCGCCTGCCAGACAGCTTGCTGAGGAATCCTTCGGGGTGGACCAGCTTCATAAGGAAACGGATAAGGATAGTTGGCTGGCTGCGATATCCTTTCCTGAGGATAATTGGCTGTACGGGTTCATATTAAGCTTCGGAGAGCATGTGGAAGTCATCTCCCCTCCCCATATCCGGCAAATTATTCAGGATAAAGCGATGGCAATTGCAGCCCTTTACGCCAAGACATAGGAGCAATATCAAGAAAATATGCTTCCGGATTTTGATGCAGGTCTCCTGGCATCCTGTTTCGGCTGGACTAGAGACGGGGGGAAATTGTCGATTTGTGTAGTACGATTGGTTGGCTGGTTTAGCAGATTTACAGCCTACAGAATTACCCGTCATTCGTTTATTGCATACACAGAAAAAGGGGAGTGGAAAAATTGCTTCGTGTAGAAGGCTTGTCCCATGCTTTCAAAAACGGGAATGAGACAACGCTTGTCCTGCAGCAAATCAGCTTTGTCGTGCACAAGGGCGAGATGGTCGCCCTTCTCGGAAGCTCCGGCTCGGGAAAGTCAACGCTGCTTAACTTGATGGCAGGGCTGATGAAGCCTACGGAGGGCGAAATTTACATAGCGGACAATAACATTGTGAAGATGAATGAAAATAAGCTCGCAGAGTTTCGCAGAACTCATATCGGATTTATTTTTCAAGCCTATGAACTGCTGCCGAATCTGACGGTACGCGAAAACATTGAACTGCCGCTCGTCTTCCAGTCCGAGCGCCCTTCCATACGAAAACAGAAGGCGCTAAAGCTGTTGGAGCAGGTCGGCATCCCCGATAAAGGGGATATGTTCCCGTCCCAGCTGTCCGGGGGGCAGCAGCAGCGGGTGAGTATCGCCAGATCGCTCATTACTGAGCCCTCGGTTATATTCGCCGATGAACCGACAGGGAATCTCGATACGAAGACCGAGGAGGAGATTCTGGCCATCCTCAAAGAGCTTAACCGGACGATGAACACAACCTTTATTATCGTCACCCATGAACGCGAGGTAGCCAATCAGACCCAGCATATTATTACGCTCCGGGACGGCAGGCTGGAGCAGTCACAGTCCCCTGAACCGGACCAGGCTGAGGAGGTTATCCAGTGAGAATAGCCGACCTTACAAGACTGTCCTGGGATCAGGTGAGACGCCGCAAGGTGGTCACCATGCTCTGTGCTGCCGGGTTATCCATCGGCTGTGCGGCTATTATACTTGCCATGAGCATCGGTGAATCGACACAGGAAATTGTGTCCTCGCAGCTTAACAGCTTTTTGAAAATGGACGAAATTACGGTCTATCCGAATAACGGGCCGTCCTCGCCTCCGGGCAGTACGGAGTCCAAGGACGATGAAGCTGCCAAGCGGGGGGCCCTCAATGACCAAAAGCTTGAGATCATGCGGAATATCAAGCATGTGAAGGCAGTTGCGCCTTTTCAGGAGTTCAACTACATGGAGATGACCACAATGGACAGCAAGAAAGGGTATGCCCTTATTGTGGGGACAGACCTGTCGACGCTCAAGGACTTTGGCGAATCCTTCATGCAAGGTGATGTCACCGGTACAACGGATACTATGAATGCGGTTGTACTCAGCTATGGCGCGACACTCGACCTGTTGGACCCGGAGACGCGCAGCAAGCTGTATCAGTCGATGGACCGCAACCCTTATGATGAAAACATTAGAAAGCAGTATG
The DNA here is from genome assembly GCF_000422505.1 of Paenibacillus pinihumi DSM 23905 = JCM 16419. Classification (GTDB taxonomy): domain Bacteria; phylum Bacillota; class Bacilli; order Paenibacillales; family Paenibacillaceae; genus Paenibacillus_D; species Paenibacillus_D pinihumi. The sequence goes on from NZ_AULX01000028.1 coordinate 83,141, forward strand.
AGAGCTTGAGGACGACGCCAACCGCCCTGTTCAAGCAGCAGATTCAGATTTTGAGTATGCAGGATTCCGGAAAGCAACTCACAAGCCCGGGATTGCGTGTTATCGGCGTTTTGAAAAAGCCGAAGGGCCAGAGCGACATAAATATCGCCCAGGACCGCAAAATCTATGTATCGATTGAAACTGCAGAGATGCTCCGCAAGGAGCTTTTCCCAAAAAACGAATCCGAGAACAAAGCCGGAACCTACAATTCGGTCAAGGTGAAGGTTGACGCCGAAGAGCATGTGAAGCAGGTGGAAGATCAGCTCAAGAAGCTGTCAGTAAATACACAATCCAACCTGCTGCAAAAGGAACGGCTGGAGGAGCAATTTTCCATCTTCAAGGCAGTGGCTGTCGGGGCTGGTGTATTCATTCTGATTATTGCTTCGATTTCCATTATTGTTGCGATGACGATGTCCACCTACCAGCGCCGCAGGCAGATTGGCATTATGAAGGTGCTCGGCGCAAATCTCGCGCAAATCCGCAACATGTTCATCGTCGAAGCCGCGCTGCTCGGCCTGCTTGGCGGATTGCTCGGCATCTTGTTTTCCTACTGGATCGTCTGGGGAATCAATGCGCTGATCCTGAACATGACGCAGGGAGAAAGTGCAATGTCTATCTTTATCCCCGCCAAGGCGATCCCGACAGGGCTGGCATTCGCAATTATGACAGGAATTTTATCCGGGATTTATCCGGCCGTGAGCGCTTCGCGTACCGATGCGCTGACAGCGATCAAAAGGGACTAGCAGAAAGGAACTGGGGGAGCTGAAGATGAAGAAGAAAATCAAATGGATTATCATTGCAGCCATACTGATCGGCATCAGTGCCGTGCTGTATAAGATGGGGAATCCGCCCAAGGCAGAAAACGAGGCTGTCGAATCACAGGCCATTACTTTTCAGGTAACAAAAGAAACACTTACAAGCACGGTGCAGGTTAAAGGAAAATCGTTGTATGAGCAGGAGACACAAATATTTGCGCCCTTTAGCTCCAAGGTAACCGGCTGGAAGGTCACGGACGGGCAACAGGTCAAAAAGGGCGATATCCTGTTCCAGCTGGATCAGGCGGATCTGCAAAATCAGATTACGCAGGAAGAAGCTGAGTTGCGCAAGGCAGATCTGGAATCGAAGCTCCAGGCTATTGTCAAGGATGCAGATGAGGAGCTTGCCCCTGCAGACATGACCGAAGCAGGCCGCAAGAGACAGCTTGCTGCCAAGGAGATCGCCCGTCTGGAGAAGGAACTGGGCGAGGTGAAAGGTTCGATCCAGCGGAAAGAACTGGAGAAGAAACGCCTCAAGCTGAACGATGCCCAATACCGTGCGCCTGCCGAGGGCATCTTCCTGTTCGAATCGGCAAGCAAGCGGCCCCAAGCCCTTAACGACAACCAGTATATCGGCAAAATTGTAGATCTGAACAAGCTTCAATTTATTGCCCTGGTGGGTGAGCAGGATGTATTCCGGATCAAGCCGGAAATGAAGGTCAAGGTGAAAATAACCGCGATGAAGGATGTGCCGTTAACCGGTACTGTCCTGCGTGTATCCAAGTTCGCCAAGACAGGAACTGACCAGGAGAGTATCAACCAGGCAGCGCAATTCGAGGTTGTCATCTCTCTGGAGCCTAGCGAATATCTCATTGCCGGTCTGTCGCTTAACGGGGATATCGAGACCAGCCGCAAAGAAAATGTACTCGTTCTCCCCTCCATCGCCATTATGAACGATCAGAATTCATCTTATGTTATGGTGGAGAAATCTCCGGGTCAATATGAGCGCCGGGATATCAAGGTTGGTATGGATACGGGAGAGAAGGCAGAGATTGTAGAGGGGTTAAAGGAAGGCGATGTTATAGCCCTTCAATAGGGAATCATTCAGCTGTTTTCAGATTTTACAGGCCTGGAGCACCGGAACCTGACACTTAGTTGTCAGGTTCTTTTGTTTATACTCAACTATATAAGTTGAACAAAAGAATTAAAACCTTAAGCTACGGAAAGAATGGAAGACAAAAATAATTGAATAGTCAGGAGAGAAATTAAAATGAACATTGCGCAATGCCAAAGCTGCGGCATGCCGCTCGCAGATGAAGTCAGAGGTACGGAAAAGGACGGCACACGCTCAGAAATTTACTGCCAATATTGTTATGAGGACGGGCACTTTACCCGGCCTGAGCAGACGCTGGAAGGAATGATTGAGACCTGTATCCCTTATCTCGCAGAGCAAGGTATGCCGAATGATCAGGCACGTGCCCTGCTGAACCAGTCACTGCCGTCACTAAAGCGCTGGAAGGATACCGGACACGACGCGAATACAACTGCCGCTGCAACTGCTGCTGGTCCGGATCGAATGACAGAGCTGGCGCCGCTTTCTCTGGCGGGCGTAACAGTCAGAACCAGCAATGCTGCCGAAATGGGGCCAGAAGCCAAGATTTCCGGGCTCTGGGCAAAATTCTGGGCGGAGGAAATCGCGGGCAAATTGGGCAAATCGGCCGAGCCCCCTGTTATTTACGGCTGTTACGCTGAATACGAGTCAGACGTCAATGGTGCCTATACGCTAATGATTGGCATCGAACAAGAGCACAGACAAGGCAATATGCAGGATGTCACCACCCTGGAGCTTCCCGCGTCCCACTATGCCGTCTTCCAGTCTAGGACTGGCCCGCTGCCGGATATCGTAATAGAGACCTGGCAGCGAATATGGAAGTATACAGAAGAACACGGACTGGAAAGAACCTATACGGGCGACTTTGAGCGCTATGATGAACGCAGTGCCAACCCTGAAAATGCACAGGTGGATATTTACATCGCCGTCAAAGCACCTGCCAACTGATTGACTGCCAAATCAGAATGAAGCGGGTATCTGTATAGACAAGAAAAAGCCCCGGCCTGCTCGCTGCTGTCAAAGCGGCTTTCAGGTCAGGGCTTTCTGTTCGTACTATACTGAGACTGAGATCGTATAGCCGTGGTCTTCACTTACACAGCCGGATACATCTCGCTGCCGGTCTCGCTGCTCAGCATCGTTTGCCGCAGCTCGCCGCGGTACATCAGCTTGAGGGCTTCGGAGCGCCCCAGATCTGCCGGAGTCGTAAGTGACGCGCATTTGGGAACAAGACTGTGCCCGCTCTGCTCAAACACGGTCGCAACAAACTGTGAGCAGAAAAAAGCATTCTCCCGTTTCACTCTGATCTTCAGCATAATGCCCAGCACACCCAGCAGATTATATTTATACCGTTGGGGCTCCTGCTCAAATCTCCGCACATACTCGCGAAGCTGGTTATATTTGCGCTCGCTCACTTCGCAGCTGAATACTGCGCAGGATGCTTTCCTGAACAGCTCGCTCTGCAAATCCTCCTTCACAAAGCCGCCCACAAAAGGATTGCCCGGACTTTTTCTACCGAAGCTGTAGACCTCCCTGAGCTCATCGTCAAAGGCGATGGAAGCATGATTATGCTCAGCCTTCGTGTACAGCTTGATCATTCTCGTAAACCAAGTACCGGTGTCGGACAACAAAATATAGATACGTTTATTTTTCATCGTTCAACCCCACCCACAATTGAAATCTCAATCCGAATCTATCGTCTAGATCTATCATAAAGTTTCAATGCTCGGGGCAAATCGGTCTTATGTCCGGATTTTACCTGGACTTAAGTCGGGTTGCACAGATGCTGATGTATGCTTCTTACTGCTCAGCAGGAAGTTCTCAAGTTCATTCGCTAGTGTAAAAAGACTTGCGCGGCTCTCGAACTCTGTCCGGTTTTGCGGCATTGGCAGCCCTTTGTGATGCTCACGGATTGCCTTAAGCTGCTGAAGATACTCCCTGCTATCGTCCAGATGTTCAATGTTGTTGCCCAGCTGCCCGAGAAATTCACCAATTCGCTCCCCTTGTTCAAGCCGAAGGCCGATCCGGGATACCAGCGGCACCATACGTTCAATAATTTGGAACTGCTGTGACTTGAGTTCAACATAATAGTAAAATGAATTTAATTTTCCAGTCAAGTTATTTTCGACTTCCAGCACGGCAAGATGGCGCGCCTTTTTCAGCAGCTCTGCAAGCTCCAGAAGCTCCTTGCCGTCCCATGATCCATTCCCTTCGCGCAGGTAGCTGCCGAGTTCCCTGAAGATGGAGGCCATCTTGGCGTCAACCTCGCTTTTGAACTGGTCAATCTTCCGGTCAAGGCCGGGCATATACAGGTTGACCAGCAGCGCTACCCCAAGACCGACCATAATAATCGCCAGCTCATGAGCGAAAAAAGCCAGGCTGACATAGCCGCTCACGTAGCTGTGCATGACGATGACTGAGCTGCTGGATATGCCGTTCTGGATTTTCAGCCGGACCAGTATCGGGATAAAGATCAGGTAGAGAATCAGAATAACCCACACCTTATAGCCAAGCAGCGAGAATACCGCACTGGAGAGCAGCATGCCGACGATGCAAGCGAAGAAGCGGTCCAGCACGGCAGCAATGGATTGCTTGCGTGTCCGCTGGATACATAGCAGCGTTAGAATGCCTGCTGAGGTATAATAAGGCAGCTCGAGCCATTGGGCGATCAGGATGGACAGGCAGACGCCTGTCGCGGTCTTAATTGTACGAAATCCGATTCGCATTACGGTGTCTTCCCTTGTATCAAGCTGCGCAGTTCTTCAACTGCCTTTTTGTTTTGCGGGTCCTCCTGCTCAATCTTGGCTGCAAGCCGCTGCTGGAGCCTGTAAGCCGTGCCTTCTGTCACAGTGCCGTCAGCTTCAAGCTGCTCCTCACTCTGGAATCTTTTCACCGCTTCCTTGGTATCGGCATTATAGACCCCTTCCTGCGTAATCGCTCCAAAGCCGAGCGCATTCAGCATGTGCTGAATGGTTTTGACGTCCTTGCCGTAATCTCCTTCCTTGAAAGTCGTCTCTGCGGGAAGGAGCGGCAGATTCGCATATTCCGGCATATCGACTGCAATATCCGGCTTGACGCCCTCCTTATGAATCCAGCTTCCATCCGGCGTTCTCCACTGTGCCTCTGTAAGCTTCAATACCGAGTCATCGGCAAACTGCTGGAAGGTCTGGACAATGCCCTTGCCGAATGATTTGTTCCCGACCAGAACCGCCCCGTTCGCCCGGAGCGCCGCAGACAATACCTCAGAGGAGCTGGCGCTATTCTCATCAATCAGTACAACAACAGGCAGCTTCCACTCCTTCTTCTGCTTCGAGCGGTGTGTGAATTCCCGCTGTTCATTTTTATAGACAACTTGAACAATGACCTTATCCTTCGGAATCAGCAGACTGGCGATTTCGATCGCCGGCTGCAGCAGACCGCCCGGATTTGACCGCAGATCAACGAGTAGTCCCTTCATCCCTTGCTTTTGTAAACTGTCAGCCGCTTGCTCGAATTCCTTGGCTGTACTTTCGGCAAAGCGTGAAATGGCAATTTTGCCAACACCGTTGCCAAGCATCTTGGAGGATACAGTTGTCACCGGCACCTCGCCTCTTGTAACTGTAATATCTACTGGCTCGGGTGAAGAGGCCCTTGCCAGCGACAGCACCACCTTGGTGCCCTCCTCGCCTCTTGTGAGGGTAATAATATCCGATAGCGTCTTCCCTGCTACCGATTTGCCGTCAATGGCTACAATGCGGTCCTCTGCCAGCACACCTGCTCCTGCGGCTGGCGCTCCTTCTATCGTTGAGGCAATAAAGAACTGGCCGTTATCGACACGGAGGACGACCCCAACACCGACAAAATGATCCTCATAGCGTTCAAGAAAGCTCTTCCCCTGCTCCTTGGTATAGTAGACCGAATAGGGATCGTTAAGCGAAGAAACCATGCCTGCAACAGCCCCATGAATCAGGCTCTCAGGATCGACATCCCCCATATAGTTGTTGACAATTTCCTTATAGGAGCGGTCCAGGTTGTCAAAGGCGGCCTCACCAAGCACCGGGTAACGCTTCTTCATCCACAATTGCCCGGCTCCGAATCCAGCAGTTCCGGCTAGTACGGCAATAATCAGCATATAGACAATAATTCTCTGGCGGCGTGCAGCGGAAGTGTGTGGCATTGATATCTCTCCGTTTTCTCAAGTTTTCCAATAGTATCACTTTATCTCATTCTCACTCCGGCTTCAAGCCAGCCCCCTTGTTAAGGCTTCCCTTCATCAGGTACAATCAGGCTAGACATGATAAAGGAGAGACATACAAATGCCTTATAAGCTGATTGCAATTGATGTAGATGATACTTTGCTTAATGATGAACTGCAAGTTACCGCCCGCACGAAGCAGGCGCTGCAGCAAGCGATTGAACAAGGAGTAACTGTCACTCTTGCCACCGGAAGAATGTACGCCTCTGCACAAAATATCGCCCGCCAGATTGAACTGAATGTGCCGATCATTACGTATCAGGGCTCTTTGGTCAAGACGCTGCTGGACGGACAGGTCATTTATGAGCGTTATGTTCCGACAGAGGCTGCCAAAAAGCTGTATGAATACTGTGAGGCTAAAGGACTGCATCTGCAGCTTTACGTGGATGATGTGCTGTATGTCAAAGAGGAAAACGACAAAATTGCCGGATACTCCAGACTCTCCAAAATCCCTTATGTAGTTGCGCCCAACTTTGCCGATCTGGTACTCCAGCCGCAAATGAAAATGCTGATCATTGATGAGCCTGAGCTGCTGGACAAGGTTGCTGTCGAATTGAAAGCACTGATTGGAGACATCGCCCATATTACCAAATCGAAGCCGCACTTCCTGGAAATCATGCACAAAGAAGGTACGAAAGGGCATGCTTTGGCCTTCCTCGCTTCCCATATCGGCTGCACCCTGGAAGAAGCCATCGGGATCGGCGATTCCTGGAACGATCATGAGATGCTGGAAATGGCCGGGCTGGGCGTTGCGATGGGAAATGCTCTTCCATCCTTGAAGGAGATTGCAAATTACGTTACCCGGTCTAATAATGAAGATGGAGTGGCGCATGTTATCGAGAAGTTTGTGCTCGGGCAGGAAGACTGACTGATCTAATAATACCTTCAAGTCTGGGTCATACAAATGTTCATCGTTTTAACGATATTAAAAAGGGTATGCACACTGTTATGCCGTGTGCATACCCTTTATTTGACTATATGGGGTGCAAGATATCCCTGTCGTGACACGAAGCGCTGAGGTCACGTTTGAAAATGCAGCAGGCATAGCAATTAAATGCCCGCCAGCACCTGATACCATACCCCTCTAGGCGAGTACAACCGACTGCGCACCTCATCCCAGCCTCCGAGATAATGAATGTCGAACAATCCTTTGGGCTCTGTAAAACGTTCCCCTGCCATTGCCATTACCTTCTCATTCACTGGACGGAAGCCATAATCCATAAACAGCATTTGCGCCTTTTCTCCGTGCAGGAACTCAATAAATGCCTCGGCGACTTCACGGGAACCATGTTTGTCGACATTCCGGTCAATCAGTGCAGCCGGGTTTTCGATCAGAATCGTGTCTTCCGGGATCACGATATTGTAATCGATTCCTTGACGGATACGGGCAAGCAGCTCATTTTCATAGGTGACGATGACATCGCCAACTCCATACTCAAAGGCAGCCATCGATGCGCGGCCGCTCTTGTCCAGTGATTCCACATTCTCATGCACACTTGCCAGGAAACGCTTGGCGTACTCAGGATCAGGCTTTCCGCTCCGCCTCTCGGATTCCTTCAGGCCCGCTCCATAGATCGCATTAATATCCCACTGTGCCCCGCCTGAGGTCTTCGGGTTTGGATAGAGCACCTTAACTCCCGGCTTGGTCAGGTCCGTCCAATCCTGAATACCCAGCGGGTTGCCGGCGCGCGTTCCCAGCACGGCTATGGAACGGGTTACCATTCCCTCGGCACCTGCAGCTTTCCAGTCATGGGTGATCATGCCAGCCTTCTCGATCTTGTCCATATCGCCTTCCATAGCCAGCAGTGTAACATCTGCCTCAAAGCCGCCTATTATGGAGCGTGCCTGTGTTCCGGAAGCTTCATAGGATTCCTGAAAGACGACAGTCTGACCCGTCCTCTCCTTCCATTCCTTCTTGAACTCGGGGAGCAGGTCAGCGAAGACATCCTTGACCACGGAATAAGCCCCGATGACGAGCGTCACATCTCCCTTTTCGGCCACTGGTGTTTTCGCTGGCTCTCCGTTGTCAGAGCAGCCCGCGGCAACAACCATTACAAGTGTAATCAGAACAGCGATTAAAGCTTGAGCCTTCCCCCACGGACCTGCACTGCGTCTGTTGTCAGGCTGCAATACATGTTTAAGCTCAGGTTTCATTGCGGAACACAACACTTTCTTCAAGTTTATGAAAAATTAGTTCACAAAAAATTTCTACTTCGCAAAAGCTGCGGGAGGAAGGGTTTCTTCCGATTGCTGTTAAAGACTGATTTCCCTGATTAGAACACTTAATGGACGGAAATCAGTCTTTAAAGGCAAACACTTCGTTTCTCCAGAAACCCTTCCTCCCTCCGCAGTGACTTGTCTGCAACTTGAATTCATATTTATCGTGAATCGCTAATCACATAAGTCAACATCCATTTTCCCAGAAAGCAATTCACGTTTCTGGTCATATAAGTTTTGCTAAAGAAACGAAAGAGGATAGCCAGAGTGTGAAAGGATTCTGCAGAAGCGAAGCGCTCGCCTTTGTTCCCGGATTTCCTCCTATCTACTTACATTCAGGAAATCCGGGAACAACAGCGATCGAAAGAACCTTTCACACGACGGCCCTGCTCGACAGTTATTCTAATCACTAAATATGAACAGGCATCGGGTCTTCCTTGAGCTTGTTCTCCATGATCCAGCTGTCCGTATCGTTGAACAGGTACGCACGGTGGACGAGCACATTCACCTCTTCACCCGGATGGAGCACTTCCTTCTCCAATGAGCGGTAGGTAATCAGCGTAACATCTCCGACCTGAACCTCAACCATCCACTCGCTGCCGCGGAAATGAATATGTTTGATGCGGCCCGTCTCGGTCGCGGATATGATCTTAAATTCGCTCGTCTTACCGACCTCGATGTACTCCGGACGGATCAGCGCCTTGGTGCCCGCCCAGGATGACGCGTCCTCGAAGCCCTTCAGCTTATGCACCTCGGATACAATCGTCGATTCGCCGATAAAGCTGGCCACGAATTGGGTTTGCGGATTTTTATAAATATCCCATGGCGTGCCCTTCTGCTCCAGACGTCCCTTGTTAATAATCATAATTTCATCGGCAACCTCAATCGCCTCATCCTGATCATGCGTGACGAAGATGGACGTGATGCCGAGACGCTCAATCATGTCCTTGAGCCAGGTTCTCAGCTCCTGGCGGATCTTGGCGTCAATCGCAGCGAACGGCTCATCCAGCAGCAGCAATTGTGGCTCCGGAGCCAGTGCTCTGGCAAAGGCTACACGCTGGCGCTGTCCGCCTGACAACTGATGAGGGTAACGATGCTCAAAACCCTTGAGGCCCGTCAGTTCCACCAGCGACATGACACGCTCGCGAATCTGATCCTTCGGCTGCTTTTTCACCTTTAACCCGAAAGCAATATTATCGAATACGGTCATATGCTTGAACAATGCATAGTTCTGGAACACAAAGCCGATCCCGCGCTCCTGCGGCGGCAGATCATTCACCCGTTTGCCATGGAAGACGATATCGCCGGTATCGGGAGTTTCAAGTCCCGCCAGCATACGGAGAATCGAAGTTTTGCCGCCGCCGCTCGGACCGAGCAGGCCGATCAGACGGCCTTTCTCAATCGTGAAGCTTACATTGTTCACGGCATGGAAATCTCCAAAATGCTTGTTTAACTGATTCACTTCAATGTGCATAACTTAATGCCCCTTTCGCTTTTTGGCCCATTCCATGAGAAGAAGCAATGCAATCGATATTGTTGCCAGCACAAGTGCTACACTGTTGGCCGCAAGCACATTAAAATTTTCCACATCCTGATATACCAGCGTCGTTGCGGTCTGTGTCTTGTTCATAATATTCCCTGAAACGACCAGCACAGCTCCGAACTCGCCCATCGAGCGTGCTACCGTCAGCACAACCCCGTAAATAACACCCCAGCGTATCGCCGGCCAGGTCACCTTCCAGAAGGTATACCAGGAATAAGCGCCAAGCGTAGAGGCCGCTTCCTCCTGCTGGGAGCCAATCTCCTGCAGTACCGGCATAACCTCCCGGACCATAAGCGGAAAGGTAACAAACAACGTAGCCAGTACCATTCCCGGCAGCGCATAGACGACCTTGAACCCGGAGTCCTCAAAGAAGGAACCGATCACCGTATGAGGCCCGAGCAGCAGCACAATCATCAAGCCGCCGATAACAGGAGACACCGCAAACGGCAAGTCGACAAGACTGTTCAAAAACTGCTTGATTCGCGGACCCAACCAGGTCGCGCGTACCAGATAGATCGCCAGCATGACCCCGAAAATCGTATTAATGAGTGTTACAAGAACTACAATCGTCCCCGTCATCTGCAGCGCATGCAGCGATTGCGGCCGGCTGAGCGCTTTGATAAAGCCCTCCCAGCCTTCGGCCCAGGAACCGTAAAAAATCCGGATTAATGGAATAATAAGCAAAATGATAAAGACAAGGTAAGTCAGCGTAATCCACAGTTTCTTCATTTGCCGGCCCTCCTGGATTGAATCGCGTTCACGATCCATAAAATCAGGAAGGATAATGTCAACAGCAAAATCGATACGGAAGCTGCGCCTTGCGGATTGTCACTCTCCACCTCGCCAAATATAAATACAGATGCGATCAGCGTCTTGCCCGGAATATTGCCGGCTACCAGCACAACTGCGCCGAACTCGGCCAGTGATCTGGAAAATGCCAGCATCCCTCCGCTGATAATACCCGGCAAAATTGCAGGTAAAATGACCTGAAAGAAGGTTCGCAGCTTCGAAGCACCCATCGTATAGGCAGCTTCTTCCTCAGATTTGTCCATCTCTTCCAGCAAAGGCTGCACAGCCCGGATAACGAAAGGGAAGGTGACGAACACCATCGCGATCACAATCGCCGGCTCATGAAACACAATCTCGAATCCGAGTCTCCCCGCGATATTCCCGACAAAACTGTTCGGTCCGAGCAGCAGCAAAATCATCAGTCCCCCAACCGCTGTCGGCAGCGCAAACGGGAGATCGACAAGACTGTTCAGGATACTTCTTCCCCAAAACTTGTACCGGATCAGCACCCAGCCAATCATCGTTCCAATTAATACATTAATAGCGGTTGCAATTACAGATAAACGTACGGTCAGCAGCACGGACTTCCACGCCAGCGGATCGCTGACACTGCTCCAAAATGGTTCCCAGCCGCTTGAAAATGATTGCGTGTAAATTCCAATAATGGGCAATACAATCAAAACCACGAAATAAAGCATTACTGTGCTTCGGAAGCCAAAGCTCCACCAGCGGCTGCGAAACATCAAATTCACTCTTGTCTAACCCCCCAGATCTTCGGCAGTCCGATCAACCTGCATCATACTCTGTTTGCACGCATAATTCCTATTAACTTACTAGGTATTTATATTAATGTAGCAGAACGACAGCTCTATCGTCAATCCTAAAATTGCAAAAAATTAAATCTCTACCCATCTTATTGTTGTCCAAGCCTAAATGGTGACGTGATGGTTGAGCAATTCAGGTATCCCGGCTACGCGGGGCTTGGCCCCTCCCGCGACCGGACTTCAACCGGCTAGAAGATGCGTGTTTGCCGGGCACGCAACATAAAAAAGAACCGGCCCTTAAAGCCGGTTCTCGTTGATCGTTCAATATAAAGCTGTCCAGCAAGCTCGCTGTATGGACACACTACACGGTCTTGGAATATCTGGATGGCGCCTGCGACTCCACCATGACGTAACCGAAATAGAGTCCGGCCGCCCCGATAATAAAATGCAACACGTTATCCGACAAGCCGACTGCCATCAGACCGAACAGGTCCTTGATGAAAAAGCCGAGCACTGCAAGCACGATAAATACAATACCCAGCACCTGGGCGTAACGATAGGCATAGCCGTTATGAGAGGCCGCAAGCACGCCAAGCACGCCAAACACCAAATGAACGACACTATGTGTCACATCCAGGTGAAACAGGCCAAACAGATGACTGGTAAAGAAACCAAGCGTCCCAAGCAGCAACAATACGATACCGGACAAGGCCGCAAATCGTCTTACCGCAATCGCCATCACGGATTCCTCCTCATTATGCTCCTATAATAGGAAAGGGCATGCTGCCCCTATACAAGACCCTATTCGCAGCAAAAGAGAATAATGCTTGGGCTATCTTCCAAGGGTAAAATATTTCGTCTCCCCTTGTACAATAACAGCTTGTCCCTGTGTAAAGTCGGTCAGCCATGCCGTGAAGCGGTCAGCTTCCGGCTCCTCAGGCAGACAAGTAATGGTCACCTTGTCCGTGAATTCTGTTCCCCCAAGCCGCAGGCTGCGCTGATGGAATTCATTCTCCAGCTTGCCGTACCACGTATAGTCCACCTCGACGACAACCTCACGGTGCAGCACTTTGACGATAGGCTGCGCCGCTTCGATACCAACAACAGCACCATCTGTGTACGCCCGGATCAGACCGCCTGCACCCAGCATGATGCCGCCGAAGTAGCGGGTAACGACAATGGCTACATTTTTGAGCTGCTGGTTCTTGATGACCTCCAGTATCGGCTTGCCTGCAGTACCGCTAGGCTCGCCGTCATCGGACTGCTTCTGGATTTCATCCCGCTCGCCAATCATATAGGCAGAGCAATTATGCGTAGCGTTCCAGTGCTGCTTCTTGATCTCCTCAATGAAGGCAATCGCCTCGTCCTCACTGGCTACCGGCCGGGCATGACCGATGAATCGTGATTTCCTGATGACGATCTCCTTGATTCCGGGGCCAGACAGCGTCTTGTAACGTTCCAGCATCAGATCACTCTCCCTGGCCTCTAAGCAGAAACAAACGGCCTACAGGCGCGCTTCCAGCTCAGCTTTTTCTTTTTCATAGCCCGGTTTGCCCAGGAGTGCGAACATATTTTTCTTGTATGCTTCTACACCCGGCTGGTCAAACGGATTTACTCCCATCAGGTAGCCGCTGATGCCGCAAGCTTTCTCGAAGAAGTATACCAGGTAGCCGAATGTGTAAGGCGTCATATCTTTAATGTTAACGATCAGGTTCGGTACATTGCCGTCTGTATGCGCCAGCAATGTTCCTTCAAATGCTTTTTTGTTGACGAAATCCATCGTCTTGCCTTCCAGGAAGTTAAGTCCGTCCAGATCGTCAGGGTCATTGCCGATTGTAATCTGGTCGGACACCTCGCCTACCTGAATTACTGTCTCGATCAGGTTGCGTGTTCCCTCCTGAACGAATTGGCCCATGGAGTGCAAATCTGTGGAGAAGTCAACGGATGCCGGGTACAGGCCTTTATTGTCTTTCCCTTCGCTCTCGCCGAACAATTGCTTCCACCATTCAGATACGAAGTGCAGGGACGGCTCATAGTTGACGAGAATTTCGATTGCTTTGCCCTTACGGTACAGCGCATTACGGGCTGCAGCGTACTGGTAGCTTTCATTCTCGGACAGATTCGGGTTGCTGTATTCTACAGCTGCGTCAGCCGCACCTTGCATCATGGCATCAATGTCTACACCTGCAGTTGCAATCGGCAGCAAACCTACAGCCGTCAATACCGAGTAGCGTCCGCCAACATCATCAGGAATGATGAAGGATTCGTAGCCTTCTTCTGTTGCCAGCTTTTTCAATGCGCCTTTCGCCTGGTCAGTCGTTGCATAAATGCGTTTGCGAGCTTCTTCCTTGCCGTATTTCTTCTCCAGCTCCGCACGGAAAATACGGAACGCAATCGCTGGCTCTGTCGTCGTACCGGATTTGGAGATGACGTTGATGGACCAGTTTTTGCCTTCAAGCACCTGCAGCAGGTGGGTTACATAGGTGGAGCTGATGTTGTTGCCTGCGAAGAATACTTGTGGCGTCTTGCGCTCTCCGGCAGGAAGAATATTATAGAAGGAATGCGTCAGCATTTCGATTGCCGCACGCGCCCCCAGATAGGAACCGCCGATGCCGATTACAATCAGCACTTCGGAGTCGGATTGAATTTTGGCCGCGGCTTGCTTGATGCGCGCGAACTCTTCTTTGTCATACTTGGAAGGCAGATCAACCCAGCCAATATAATCAGAACCTGTTCCTGTGCCGTTATGTAATTGTTCATGGGCAACGCGTACCGCGCCCTCCAAATAATCAATTTCATGCTGGCCCACAAAAGGCAGTGCTTTACTATAGTCAAACGATACAGCTTTACTCATAATCGTAAACCTCCTTCATTTCTTTACAGGGTACGTGAAGCATAACAATTATTGCCTGCAGCCCGTCCCTTAATACTAGGATTAGAATAATGGATTTCGGGTGTAAACACAAGGGAAAGAGCAGGGAAAGATGGGCAGAAAGGTTTAGCACATCTTTCGCCTGCCAGTTACACCATCGGGTTTTACCCTGTTCAATTCATAATGAAGTCCATATTATTGAAGCAGATCGATTAGAAGATAAGAACCCTGTCAGTAGACATATTTAACCCTTCACTAAATAATAAGGTTTTGTAATAATAAATGTAACTTCTAATACCCTCGACAGTTTACCATATTTAATTCCGCGATTCTGTTAGCTTCCAGATCCACAATATCCAACTATTAGACCCCCATTGTTGTTATCTTATTTATGCTCCCAGTACTCCTCAATCTTAGTTTTCTCTATCCTTATGCCATTCCACTCTCTCACACATCTCATTTCTGATTGAAAGGCTGTACAGCAATACAATATAGCTTGGCCCGTTTTGCGTTTCTGGAACCACTCTGTCAAGGAGGTGATGCCTGGAAGAAATGTGGGAACGACAGCATTTTGATAGGTCATAAACTATTCGACATGAAAAGGAGTGTGCTTCATGCGGGGTAAACGAATCCGGTTCATGAGTTTAATTGCTTTACTGGTGTTCCCTCTCTTATTCCTTTCTCCTCTCAGCCAACTTGCAACTGCCCATGCGGCAACAACTGATACAACTGCACAGGCAGTCACACCAGGCAGCAAGCTGCTTATCGGCTACTGGCATAATTTTGATAACGGTTCCAGCAACATTCGTCTGAGAGATGTGTCTCCGAACTACGATGTTATCCAGGTTGCCTTTGCAGAGCCGGTTGGCGGAGCTGCTACAGGCAATATGATATTTGTACCGTACAACGCCACACAAGCGCAATTCAAGGCCGATATTGCCGAGCTGCAAAGCCAAGGCAAGAAAGTGCTTATCTCCATCGGAGGCGCGAACGGAGCCATTGAACTGACGACTCAGCAGGCCCGCAACCAGTTTGTCGCAACGATGAAAAACATCATTAATACGTACCAATTTGATGGGCTGGACATTGATCTGGAGGGCAGTTCACTCAGCCTGAGCCCTGGAGATACTAATTTCCGGAACCCAACCTCGCCAAAGGTTGTGAATTTGATCTCAGGGGTGCAGGAGCTGCTTAACACGTATGGCTCCGGCTTCTTGCTGACGATGGCGCCTGAAACCGTTTACGTTCAGGGCGGAATGAACGCGTACGGCGGGCCGTGGGGCGCTTATCTGCCAGTAATTTATGCCTTTCATGACCGGTTGAATTATCTTCATGTACAGCATTACAATACCGGATCAATGCTGGCACTGGATGGAAGAGCATACAGCCAGGGTACAGCTGATTTTCAAGTCGCAATGGCAGAAATGCTGCTGCAGGGCTTCCCTGTAGGGGGAAATGCGAATAATAAATTCCCTGCGCTGCGGCCGGACCAAGTGATGATTGGCCTGCCTTCCGCCCCGGCCGCTGCCGGTGGAGGCTTCACCACTGCGGACAATGTGCATAAAGCATTAAATTATCTGGTTAAAGGCCAATCCTACGGCGGAAGCTATATCCTGCGGAACCCGTCCGGTTATGCCGGCTTTAAGGGCCTGATGACGTGGTCAATCAACTGGGATAAGGTAAATAACTATGCCTTTTCCAATGCGCATCGCGCCTTCCTGAACGGTCTGGGCGGCGGAGGCACGCCGAATCCCCAACCGGATACAACTCCGCCTACAACTCCGCAGCAGTTCCGGGTAACCGGAACCACAGCAAACAGCATTAGCCTTGCCTGGAATGCGTCGACCGATAATGTCGGCGTAACCGGCTATACGGTAAGATACGGATCAACAAATGTCTTTGCATCCGGTACTTCCGTTACGATAACAGGTTTGTCCTCCGGCACCAGCTATACGTTTACCATAACGGCGAGGGATGCTGCGGGGAACCAATCCCCTGCTTCGTCCGTGCAAGGCACAACAAGCAACAGCCCTGGCCCTGGTGTGGTGCAGCCTTGGCAGGCAGGAGTCAGCTATAAGGTGAATGACAAGGTGCTTTACAACGGTCAGGTATATACCTGTTTGCAAGCCCACACCTCGATTGTAACATGGGAGCCTCCTGCTGCCGTTTCACTGTGGCGGCTATAGCATCTTAACGGCAACATGCGTTTGCCAGCTCTGAAAATGAGCTGCCGGCAATATCCCCGCATTATAGTGAAATACCTCTCAATCGCAAGCCTTCATTCTCACCTTCATGGTGATTTTGAAGGCTTGTTTACATAGCTAAACTGCCGTCAAATAACAATCATTTGAAATCTGACAAGCAGAGGCGTATAGTTTTGTGTAGATTATTCAGGATCACTCTTTTCTATTTTCAACCTTAAAGGAGCTTTGCCTAACATGAGTAAAAAACGTTTTTTCACTTGGCTGAAACGGCTGGTCGCGGCCGGACTGGCCGTTATTCTGCTGTTCTTCGCTGCGGCATATGCATTCCCGTCGCTGCAGTTGATCCAGAAAGCCTGCGGTGTGCTGCAAAAGGCCGGAGCCAAAGCTTTTGTGCTCACGCACAAAACACCGGAAATTGAATTTCATGGAAACGGCAGCACCACCCCTGTATTTGATGCGTCCAAGCAGGGCTATGCCGAACAAGTTCCCGTGCTGATGTATCATTATGTGGTTCCGAAAGCATTCAACAAAGAGCCGGATAATAATTCCATGATTAATCTGGAGTCCTTTGAGGCCGGCATGAAATATTTGCATGATAACGGGTATTATACGGCGACGCTAAGCGAGCTGGAGGATTACCTTCATGGCTATATCCAACTGCCGGAGAGGACCGTGGTCATCACTTTTGATGACGGATATGAGAACAACTATATTTATGCCTACCCGATTCTGAAAAAATATAACTTCCATGCGACGCTGTTCGTCATCGAAAGCCGGGTACAGGAGCATACCAGCACAGACTTCAAGCCGGACAAAAGCAGCTATCTGTCCAAGGAGCAGCTGGATGCTGCGTCCGATGTATTCGAGTACCATAGCCATACCTATGATCTCCACCGGAAAGCGGAGCTGTATTGCGGCAAGATGGAAGCCCTGACCCGGGATACGGACCTGCTCCAGAAGGATATTGCCATCATGAGAGAGCATGGCTACATTACACCATACATTGCTTATCCGTTTGGAAGCTATGATGCCAAAACAATCTATTATTTGCAGAAGCACGGCTACCGGATGGCCTTTACCGTTAAACAGGGCTTTGTGAAGCCTGGTGATTCACCGCTTGAGCTCAACCGTTTGACCGTGACCTCAAGCACAGATATGGAGCTGCTGCTCAAAACCGGGGATTTCAAACATTCCGTAAAGAAAGAATAACCTTGTATTTAAGACAAATTACCCCATCATTCGACAAAAAAATGTGTTACTATACTCTTAAGTCATCATTTTTCTACTTAAGAGGGGGTTTATTATGTTGAAATTGTACAAGCCGCAGTTGAAGCGCCGCCTTGGCATAGCAGCAAGTTCGGCGGTTATTCTGGCATTGGCCGCCGGTGTCGTTCCCGTTCATGCGGACAGCAGTATCCAATTCTCGGATCTTCCGCCTGCTCACTGGGCTTACAAAACGGTTCAGTGGGCACAGGAGCATCATATTGTACAAGGCTATCAGGATGGTACCTTCCGTCCGAATCAGGCGGTATCTGAGCCGGAATTCCTGGCCATGCTGCTGCGTGCTTACCCGGAAGCCGGCATAGATAAGCCATCTGCCGGTTCCCCATGGTATACACCCTATTATGAGGCTGCCAGAGCGTTCGGCTGGCCTGTTGAGGGGTCAGGGGCCTCTTTTACAAGAGGGCAGGTTGCCAGGCTGCTGGCAGCCGTACAAGGCCAGTCGCTGTCTGTTAATGAAGCGGTTCAATATGTAATGAAACAGGGGCTGGCTAACGGCAAAACAACGAATACGGTTGAAGGCTTCAAGGCTGCCGATTCGCTGTCCCGGGCCGAGGCGCAGACGTTTATCTACCGCTTGAAAGAGCTTCAGCCTGCACTTAATCAGCCTGCACAGGCTGCCAAGGACTGGACTCTGAATGGCATTCAGATCGGAGATGCGGAATCCCGGGTTATTTCAACCCTCGGACAGCCGGATCGCAAAGATGCGTCCGCTTATGATTTTCAATGGTATGTCTATAACAAAAACTACAACCGCTTCGCGCAAATCGGAATTGTACAAGGGAAAGTAGTCGCCCTCTATGCTAATGCAGGAGGCTGGAGCTCCGTTTCAGGGGCAGCTGTAGGTGTCTCGAAGGGACAAATCAAGCCCGAATCACTCGGCAAACCAACAGGCTTTCCGGACAGCAAGCAAAGATGGGCTACTTATACAAGCAGTTCATATGAGACAACCTTGTTCTTTGATACCCTGGACCACAATAAGATTGATGCAATTCTCCTGCTTCAGCCCGGAATGAAAGCAAATGATGCAACAAGAAGCGAATCCTCCCAACAAGAGCTGATGCGCGCTTATGAGCGTGAGCTGCTGGATTTGACCAATGTTGTCCGTGTCAGCAACGGGCTGAAGCCGCTTATATGGAATGATCCGATTTCAGAGGTTGCCCGCGCTTACAGCAAAGACATGGGAACCCGCAATTTCTTCAGCCACACCTCGCCGGACGGAGATTCGGTTCGTGAGCGCTTCACCAAGGCCGGGCTGATGAAGTCGGCAAGCAGCTTTGGAGAAAATATTGCAGCAGGCTATGAGAATGCCTTTTATACCCATGCTGGCTGGGTGAACTCTCAGGGTCACCGTGACAATATTCTCCGGGAAGGCTACAAAGAGTTGGGCATTGGAGTTGCTTTCATCAAGAACAGCGAATATGGCTTGTACTATACCCAGAACTTCGCAAGCTTCAGGTAAAGAAAAAACAGCTATCCTTACAGCCCTCAAGTCAAGGGCGTACAGGATAGCTGTTTTTTTAGTTCTGTGAAAGAGACTATTCGTTAATATAAGAGCAGCAGTAATCGGAAACTTCCGTTACCTGAAGCTTGAACTTGGAGTTAGCCGGGACAATAAATTCACCCTCGCCCTGAATATGCACCCATTCGGTTTCTCCTGGAAGCAGAACCTTCAGATCACCTGCGAGAATCTCCATGATTTCTTTGGCGTCTGTTCCGAATTCATATTCTCCCGGGAGCATGATGCCGAGTGTTTTTTTCGTACCGTCCGCGAACAGCACTGCGCGGCTGGTTACCTTGCCATCAAAATAAACATTTGCTTTTTTGACAATCGTTACATTTTCGAATTGGGACATAATTTTCGGCTCTCCTTTTAAAAGCAGCGACGTGCATTTTGCCATGCCGCCGCTGCCTGTTCAATTATATATGCTTTAAGCTCGTGGAATCAGCCGCTTCTTACAGCAGCCCTTTCACTTTGCTCACAACATTCTCAACGGTGAAGCCATATTCCTTGATGACGCGGTCGCCAGGTGCGGATGCGCCAAATGTGCTGATGCCCAGAATCGCGCCCTGATCGCCCACATAACGCTCCCAGCCGAATGGCGAAGCCATCTCAACAGCCAGACGTGCCTTAACATCCGGAAGCAATACGGAATCCTTGTACGCCTTGGATTGCTTCTCGAACAGATCCCAGCTCGGCATGCTGATAACGCGAACTTCGATGCCCTCGGCTGCGAGTGCTTCGGCAGCGGCAACAGCCAGCTGTACCTCGGAGCCTGTAGCGATAATTTGGGCTTGCGGCTTGCCGTTGGCAGCATCGCGGACAACATATGCACCGCGCTTGATGCCTTCGCGTGCTTGTCCGACTGCACCTGCGAGAATCGGCAGATTCTGGCGGGTCAGCACAAGAGCAACCGGATTTGATTTGTTCTCCAACGCATAAGCCCATGCAGCAGAGGTTTCATTCGCATCAGCCGGACGGATAACGGTCAGATCCGGAATGATACGGATGGAAGCGAGCTGTTCGATCGGCTCATGCGTAGGGCCGTCTTCACCAACCGCGATGCTGTCATGCGTCAGCACGTACACTACAGGCAGTTTTTGGATCGCAGCCAGACGAATTGCCGGACGCAGATAGTCCGTGAATACGAAGAATGTACCGCCGTACACCTTCACACCGCTATGCAGCAGCATGCCGTTCATTGCAGCAGCCATTGCGAACTCACGAATACCGAAGTAGACGTTGCGTCCTGCATAGTTGCTTGCATTGTAGACCGGAAGGCCTTTCAAATGAGTCATTGTCGAGCTCTCCAGGTCAGCAGAGCCGCCCAGAAGGCTTGGCACATTGGCAGCCAGACCGTTCAGCGCATTGCCTGAAGCAACGCGTGTGGACAGCGGCTTGTCTTCAGTTGTGTAAGCAGGCAGATCGCGGTCCCAGCCCTCGGGCAGATCGCCGTTCACAGCGCCTTCGAATTGAACTGCCAGCTCAGGATGAGCTTGCTTATAGCTTGCAAATTGGGCATCCCAATCTGCATTTGCCTTTTCGCCTTGCTCTTTGACAGCTGCGAAATGAGCACGGACTTCATCCGGTACATAGAAGTCTTCTTCATAGTTCCAGCCGTAAACTTCCTTCGTCAGCTTCGTTTCCTCAGCGCCCAGCGGGGAACCGTGCGGGCCTGCATGTCCGCCCTTGCCGCCTTTGTTCGGGCTGCCGTAGCCGATGATGGTCTTCACTTCAATAAGAGTCGGCTTGACTGTCTCAGCCTGAGCTTCTGCGACAGCTTTAGCCAGTGCCTCCAGATCGTTGCCGTCCGCTACGCGCAGTACCTGCCAGCCGTAGGACTCAAAGCGCTTCTGAACATTTTCCGAGAAGGAAAGGCTCAGCTCTCCGTCCAGGGAGATATCATTGGAATCATACAAGACGACCAGCTTGCCAAGCTGCAAGTGGCCGGCCAGGGAAGCCGCTTCGCTCGCCACGCCCTCGGACAGGTCGCCGTCGCCGCAGATGGAATACGTATAGTGGTCGATCACGTTAAAGCCGTCTTTATTATAAGTAGCTGCCAGATGAGTCTCTGCCATGGCCATGCCAACTGCCATTGCAACCCCTTGGCCCAGCGGTCCGGTAGTTGCATCTACACCGGCCGTATGTCCGAATTCCGGATGTCCTGGAGTTTTGGAGCCCCATTGACGGAAGTTTTTGATTTCATCGAGGGGAAGATCGTAGCCTGAGAGGTGCAGCAGGCTGTAGAGAAGCATCGAGCCGTGCCCTGCGGATAAAACGAAACGGTCCCGGTTCACCCAGCTTGGGTTGGATGGATTGTGCTTCATCGATTTGGCAAACAATTGATACCCCATTGGAGCTGCCCCCATCGGCATTCCCGGGTGACCGGATTTGGCTTTCTCGATCGCATCGATTGCGAGTGTCCGGATCGTATCGATCGATAGCTGGTCAACAGACTTGTTAGTAACTGTCATTATGTTGCTTCCTCCTATTCCTGATTGCCTAAACATCTTGCATATTGCGCTCACTAAGTATAATGGACAAGCTTCGCGCAGAAATACAAGCCGGCACTGAACCTTCCGGCTCAAGCCTTCTTGTATTTGTTAAAAAAACGGAATTATTTTCTGGAATCCTTCAGGTTTACGCCAAATTCGGCGCAATCGCTTTGAAATATTGTACCATTTGGCCGTTCTGTTTTCCATACAATTCGCAAAAGAACCGGCTGCAACATCCCCTGAGCAATTGCGTCTTTAACAGAAGGTGACAATTTTCACCAGGAATTTTGCTGAAATCCAATTTTTTCACCCCGGCTTTTATCCTGCCGAATCTAATCCCTGGTCCTGTAGAAGATCGTCGGAAAAACAGGTAAAATAAGCTTTAAGAGGTGATCGCCCAAATGGTATGGAAACGATGGATGGTTGCACTTCCCCTTTGCTTGCTGCTGGCAGCAAGTTTCGCGCCTGCTCCAGCCCACGCAGGCTGGTTTGACCGGATTCGGGATATATATAAAGCGCCGGACAAGCTGGAAGAATTCCAGGAGAGCTATGAGAATCTCATCCGGCAGCAGCAGGAAGAGCTGGATTCCGTTCGTAAGGAAGCGCTGGAGAGCAGCCGCCAGCTCGCAGAAGAGCAGCGCAAATGGCTGGAAGAGAATGAACGGCTTGCCCAGCAGAACCGCAGCCTTGAAGAACGGCTCGCACAGCTCGAAGAGCAGGAACAGAACAAATCGGTCATTATCCGTAAAATGCTAACCGTAACTGCCGCCATTGTGGGCATTATTGTCGCCGGCTTTCTCGCCATGAGAGTCATCCGCATCCTCATTTGGCGCCGCGAAAGCAGAACGATTCGCATTATGAAGGCCAAACGAAGGAGTTGAAGCTGCCTTGCAATTCAGCGGAGCCAACGAGCACTCACAAAGCGGCCACGTAACCGTTAAGCTGACAGAGACAGACAAGCTGCATGTGCTGCATCCCAATCAGATTATCGCCTACAAAGGGCTGCCCTCCGGACGCGAGGACCGGTTCATGGATATTAAGGGCATGTACCGGAAACGGAGATGGATTCGTTCCAAAATTACTGGACCGGCAGAGCTTTTGATCGCACTCCCTCCCGTTTGCAAGCTGCATGTGGTTCCAATTGATGTTGAAAGCAACCTGCTGTTTGATTTTCGCAGTGTCCTGTTCTTCTCCGATGGCATGCTGATGCAGAACCGGCTGCAATCCTTCAAAAATGCAGTCATTACAAAAGAATGGGTCCGTACCAAATTTACAGGCCCGGGCTTCCTCGGTCTGCTGTCCACAGGCTATATGGAATCGCTGGAGCTGGATGAGGAAGTACCGCTTTATGTGGACGCGGGCTGCCTGCTTGCCTACCCGGAAAAGGCTCAAATCAAATTGAGCGTCTACGGCAATTCCCTGGCAAGCCAGCATATGCGGGTGCAATGGGAGCTGAAAGGGACAGGTCCTGTGCTCATTCAAACCGGTGCTTCCACTGATCCGCAGCTGGAAGGACAGCTGCGCCAGGATGGCCTTATCCGCCGGACTCTCCGTGAGGTGCTGCCGTTTGGAGGCGTCTTCATCAAATAAACCGGTCCTGCGCGCAGGTTGATCTGCGGCAGGGCCGGTTTGTTGCTTGTACGGCTTCCGTTTCACGGGTATCAAACGCCGTTTAATAATGAATCGGGCCTCCCTCCTGCTGAACCGGATGGTATAAGTGCAGGTAGGTTTTGGCTGTATGGTCATGCATCGTCGGAATCTGATAGGAGCCTTGGCGGTTCATATAAGCAAACAGCTCATATGCCTGATTGGCACAGCTCAGCGATCCGTCTATCATCATCTGGCGGACGTTCGGATCTGCGCACTCAAGCGCAGCATTCATCTGATTTTTAGCCCCGTTCTTATGGCAGGTCAGCGCGTAGCTTGCAATCTGCCCGTCGGAGAAGAGCGCTGCGCTCCCTCCCCCTAGCTGCACCTGCTGGTCAGCAGGATGGCGCAAGCCATAGCGGATATGCTCCGGGCTTAGCTGTGGCGGCTGATATGTGGGTACCCCTGCCTGAGCGGCAGAATAATCGTGGGTATACCCGACCATTTGATTGTAGCCTGACTTCATGCTGCCCAGTTGATTCTCCAATATAGATCTTAGCTCCGGAGCTTGAGCCTGTGCCGCGTAAAAGGACAGCTGCTCAATTGCATTTTTCTTTTCCGTTAATATTTCATGGGCTTCCAGCGTCTCTCTGGCTCCAAATGGCATGTAAACTCTCCTTTTTGTGTTGTTGTACCTGCTTCATGCCGGCAGCATCGCGGGCGCTGAAGCGGGTAGTCATGGTGCATCGCAATATCAAAGGAGCACTCTCAGAAAGTCTGCCACAAAACAAGGCCATTTAGACGCTGTTCGCCGAAATTGATCGTTTCCCATTTCGAAAATTGAAATGGGCTTACTTCATGCTGTCCAATGCTTCAATTGCATAATTTAATTCGACATCCTGTCCGTCGATATATTTTTGCTTGAAGGTTTGCTCATTGAGCGGTACTTTGACATCAGGGGCTACCCCGCCTTGCCCGCTATAATTGCTGTCTACCTGAATCGTTTGGCTGTAGTTCAGCGATCTCCCGTCCGGGAACTGCAAAATATAGCCTTCCGGCATTTCAAATTCGATGGGAACCGACAACAGCCCGAAGGAAGCGGCCGTTGATGTAAAACCGACAACTTTCACGCGCGGCAACCCTTTTAAAACCAATGGAACTCCTTCTCCCGAACTGGCTGTTCTGCTGTTGATCAGGACTGCAATTTTACCTGCGAAGTTGACAGGAGCCGACGGGTTGACAAATGTCGTCTCCGGCTGGTTCAATTCAAAGTCGCCTGTCATTCGGTTGTAGTAACTGGCATATTCATAAAAATTCTTTTCACCCACGAAGTATTCTAAAAACTTGGCTGCCAGCTGATCCTCACCGCCCGGATTGTCCCGAAGATCAATAATAATTCCCTTGGCTTGCTGAAAGAATTTCAGTTCCCTTTCGACTGTCTGTCCCGGTCCCGAAAAGATCTCCTCCGCCAGGAAATGTCTGATTTTCATATAACCGTAGCCGTTGTCCAGCAGCTTTGCTTCAAATGGAGGATCTTCTTTTTTCAGCTTGGGTCTTGTCAGCTTCAATGTCTCAAACTGATCGTCATAAGCCGTTAGCTGTGCTTTCCTAATTTCCTGCTCGCCGTTATTTTTGAATTCTACCTGCACCGTCTGGCCAATCGCACCCCTTACCATAAACCGCCCCTGATTAATCCGTTTGACCTCATCTGTCGCAGATGGAGTCTCGCTCCAGGTCGCTTGATCAAGGGCTGCCTGCGCGGACTGGCTATTCCATGTCACAAGTTCTGCGCCTGTCTTGATGCCGCTTTTGTCGGCAGGCGAATCCTTCAATACGAGTGTCACCAGGATCTTGCCGTCATCCAATTGGGCCGCACTCAGTCCGAAGCCGCCTCCGGCTTCTTCTTTGAATACTTCATTGCCGTCAAAAAGCTGCTCATTGACAATCCGGATATGTCCGTCACGGAATGCGTACAGGTAGTCACGGAGCGTTTTATAATACAGTGTCTTATCCTGCTCTTTCTCCGCTTTTTCAAATATTGGCTTGTACTGCTTCTCGAGCTGTTCCCAGTCTACTTTCTTCCATACCCCAAACGGATACTCCCTGGACAATCTGTCGTTCATTTCCGTGAATGCCCCGGTATAGCTCATTCCGCTGAGTTTGCTCACAGGGTTATAGCGCATCTCTCCTGCATACATTAATGCCATTACAATGGGGACCAGGCCGCAAGCGCATAATGCGGCGACCGCCACGGCAAGCTTGGGACCGCGTCTGGCAGTAACTGGCTTGGATGGACGGAACGCATAAAATGTAAATTTCCATGTACAAATGAATATGACTGCTGTCAAACCGTAGAGAACCAGGGACGGCAGCGAAAAATCACCGTACACCATACTGCCTGCAGCTAACAGAATCCCCACCCCCGGCAAAAATCCAAACCATCTATAGCGCTTCCTTACGGGCAGTGCACATCCAACCAGGATGACCACAATCAGCACGCAAAGCAGCATCGTAAAAACGGTAAGCCACTTAAACGAATCCAATACTTCCACGACTACGTTCATCTTGAGTGCCTCCAGCCTCGTATGTTAGATCTGTGTTTTACTCAGATTATTGCAAAATTATGAACGGAGCATGAACTATTGAAACTTCGCAACAAAAAAAGGCCAAAGCCGGAATTCCGGTTAGCCTGTTTTGCCAAACTTGGTTTTCATAATTCGTTCAGCCGGCAGGAAATACTTTAGGCAGCCTGACAATAAAGGTTGTTCCCTCTCCAAGGGCGCTCTTGACCTCAATGCTGCCATGATGGAGAGCAATAATCTTTTTCACAATTGCCAGCCCCAATCCGCTCCCGTTAATGCTGCGGTCACGCGACCGGTCCGTCTTGTAGAAACGGTCGAATACATGCTTCTGATCTTCTTCCGCAATACCGATCCCGGAATCAGTAATGGAAATGATGTAATCGGATGAATTAAAGCTGATATCAATCAAAATCTGTCCGCCATCCGGTGTGAATTTAATGCTGTTGCCAATCAAATTCATCCATACCTGGCTTAATAGATCCGTATCAGCCTGTATCTTGAGGGCAGGGGGCGACCACAGGTCAATATGAATATCTTTTGTAATACATAACGGTTCACACACGACCATGGTCTGTCTGATCTGCTCATCAAGGTTGAAGGTTTGCAGCTCGAAAGGATGCTGCTGGATGTCCAGGGAAGCCAATTTAAGCAAGTTGTCACTAAGCCTGGACAACCGCTCGCTCTCTTTAAGGATAATATCCAAGTAATAATTCCGCTTCTCATCAGAGACCAAATGGCTCAGCTTGAGTGCTTTGGCAAAGCCTGAGATCGATGTCAGCGGCGACTGGATTTCATGAGAGACATTGGACACAAAATCCTGCCGCATCTGCTCCAGCTGCTTCAGCTCGCTGGCCATCTCATTGAAACTTTGTGCCAGAGTGCCAAATTCATCCTTGCGCTTCATTTGCAGCACAACATCAAAATCCCCTTTACCCAACCGCTTGGTTGCCTTGGTCATCATCTTCAGCGGCTTAACCAGGTACCTTGCAGCAATAAGAATGCCCAGACTTCCAATTCCGAGTACGAGAGCAAGTATAGTGAAAAACAACCTCGTAATCGTATGTTCATTTTTGCCGGACGGCTTCAAAAACAGAGCGTAGGACTCCCCTTTATACTGAAAAGGCAAGCCTCCAAACATGACTTCACTGCTGTTCTCCGACCAATAGGGTTCTCCGGACAGTACCTGTCTTACGTGCTCAGGCAATATTTGCTCCCCTTTTTTATCAATCTCCCAACCGTAAACATCCACTTCGCCATCCGTTTTGTAAATCCGTGCCGGGTAGGACAGAAGCTTCACAATATTCATTATGAATGATTTCCGGTCCTGATCAGGCGTCTGCTGATATACACGAATCATATCCTCTGCCGCAGTTGTCATTTCCTTGATTTGAATGTCCTTTAATTCCTTCTCAAAAATCATAATGCTGATCAGGAAAGCAGACACCAGAGCAACAATGATAACGGCCAAAAAAGTAAGGACAACGCGGACATACAGAGTTCTGATCATGCTTTCACCACAAGCCGGTAGCCCAGGCTCCTGGCCGTCTCAATCTGGAAATAGGAGGCATCGTCGGCGAATCGTTCCCGCAGCCTTTTGATATGGACATCAACAGTCCGGTCATCCCCCTCATAATCAACTCCCCAAATCTGCACAATCAACTGCTCCCTTGTAAAAATCTGTCCCTGATGGCTCGCAAGCTTGAACAGCAATTCAAATTCTTTAAGCGGCAGAGCCAGTTCCTCTCCATCCCGCAGCAATTTGAAGGTACTACGATTCAGCTCCAATCTGCCAATCTTTACACTTTGAGATGATGAGATCCGGTAACGCTTCATCAAAGCTTTGACGCGCATGACCAGTTCCATCGGATCAAAGGGCTTTGTCAGGTAGTCGTCTGTCCCGAGTTGAAAGCCCTTTACCTTTTGCCCGGATTCCCCTTTGGCCGTTACCATCAGCAGCGGCATGTCCGGATAGCGGTTGCGAATTTCCCGGCACAGGTCCCAGCCGTCCATATGCGGCATCATAATGTCGAGTATGACCAGATCGATTGAAGTATTCCCCATCACGGACAGTGCCTCGACACCGTTTGGAGATTCCACAATTTCAAAGCCTTCATTTTGCAAAAAAAGAGCGATCAATTCACGGATATGCGCATCGTCATCCACAATTAAAATTTTGGCCATATGGTATTGCACCCCTTCGAAAACTCGCTTGTATGTATTAGAGACTGCCTCAAGCTCGTACAGGTACAGCAGCTTAAAAAAAGACTGCAAGGGAACTCCCCTGCAGCCTTGTTCGACTAGTTAAAAACGACAGTTTTGTTCTGATGGACAATCACTCTGTCTTCAATATGCCATTTCACAGCACGGGCAAGCACAATTCTTTCAATTGTCCGGCCAATCCGTTTCAAATTCTCTACATTGTCACGGTGGCTTACACGTTGAACGTCCTGCTCAATGATTGGTCCGCCATCGAGTTCCTCCGTTACATAGTGCGCGGTAGCCCCGATAATTTTCACCCCGCGTTTGTAAGCTTGAGCATAAGGGCTGCCCCCGATGAATGCCGGAAGGA
The DNA here is from genome assembly GCF_000422505.1 of Paenibacillus pinihumi DSM 23905 = JCM 16419. Lineage (GTDB taxonomy): Bacteria > Bacillota > Bacilli > Paenibacillales > Paenibacillaceae > Paenibacillus_D > Paenibacillus_D pinihumi. The sequence continues at coordinate 111,681 of NZ_AULX01000028.1, forward strand.
AAGAATGGTGAATATTAATAATACGGTTAGGGAAATGCTCAATAAATTTCGGCGGAATAATTTGCATATAGCGTGCCAATACAATAAGGTCCGCTTTGTCGCCAACAATCTCCAGATGCTTCTTCTCAACTTCAGCCTTTGTTTCCGGAGTTACCGGAACATGGTGATATGGAATGCCGAAGGACTCCACTACTTCGCGCATATCATTGTGGTTGCTGATTACCATCGCAATATCGGCATCCAGATCGCCGGCTTTCCACTGCCACAACAGCTCAAGCAGGCAGTGATCTTCCTTGGATACAAAGATCGCAAGGCGTTTTTTGCGGCTGGCACGGAATGTGTGCCATTTCATATCGAAACGGTCTGCAACACGGGTGAAGTCCTCCTGCAGAACCGGAAGCTCCTTGTCCATATTATTCAGCTCAAATTCGAACCGGATAAAGAACATGCCGCCCTCAGGGTCCATTGTATATTGGTCCGATTGAATAATATTAGCGCCATGCTCGTATAAAAACTGAGATACCGCGGCCACAATACCCGGACGGTCCGGACAGGAAATTAGCATGCGTGCCCGATTATTTTTATATTGCTGCAACTGCGTCATTCGAATAGTTCCCCCATTGCTATTGTTCTCTTACAAAATTCTATGCTTCCACCAGCAGGGACTTGCCTGCGAACCAGGCGGTAATCCGCTGGTTGATTTCTTCTTCATTGAGGTCAGGCAGCACCTTGTGCTCCGCAACAAGATCATACAGCCTGTCCATCGGTTCACGCGGATCAGCCTTTCTGGCCTTCGCATCGCTTTTGATGATATCCCAGGTTCCCAATACGTAGGTACGCGCATCAATCTCTTCCTTGCCGAAGAAATGATGCAGACGCTCTACATGATCAAAGAAAGAATCACCAAAGCGTTCCATGGCATTGCCTCGCAGCAGGGCGATTTCGGTCTCATACATTGGACGCTGGGATTTGCTTTCCTTGCCGATCCATGGTGTCTCCAGAATAAACGGTCTGCCGGCAAGCAGCTCATGGTGTACGACATTTTTAATTGTATTGTGGCCGAGCCAGCCTGCACCAATCGGAGCGTGACGGTCCTTGGCCGCGCCGAGCGGGTTCTTGGAATCGTTGATGTGTACAACAGCAACACGATCCAGCCCCACAATCTGATCGAAGCGCTGCAGTACGCCGTCAAGATCATTGGTCAAATCATAGCCCGCATCATGCATATGGCAAGTATCCATACATATAGTCAGACGTTCATTATCACGCACCTTGTCAATAATCGCGGCAATTTCCTCGAAGCTGCGGCCAATCTCGGTTCCTTTGCCAGCCATCGTCTCAAGTGCAATATTGACATTTGTTTCCTTGGTGCCTTCCAGCACTTCATTAAGCCCTTCGGCAATTCTGGCAATTCCATATTCCGCGTCCTTGTCTGTATATGCGCCTGGATGAAGGACAATATTGCGTACACCAATCTTATCGGTACGGCGGATTTCCTCTTGCAAAAACCGGACAGCCAGCTCAAACGTATCTTCCTTGTATGAGCCAAGATTTACGATATATGGGGCATGGACGACAATCTCGTCGATCCCGCTCTGTTTCATAACTTCCTTGCCTTCATTGATATATAAATCCTCAATCGGTTTGCGTCTTGTATTTTGCGGCGCGCCCGTATAGATCATGAAAGAGCTTGAGCCGTAGGATACAGCTTCATTAGCAGCCGTTAGCAAGCCTTTGTCGGAAAAAGAAACGTGAGAGCCGATCTTTAACATGGTAACATCTCTCCTTTGGAATATAAGCAGTTTTTGAATTCATGCTTCTATCCAGCATATCCATCACAGCAAGCGGTTCATATGCTGTACTTGTCCCTCCTATTTTACAGGTAATATCGAAATAAATCTAGTAATGCTCAAAGTCTGCATCAATGGGTTTTAACGGTAAAAATAGAGGTAAAAACGTAATTAATCAGGATATTGTGGTATTAAGAGGTATAGAAGTGGGGCTAAGTTTGGGGCTACTTTTAATAAAAAAAATCGCGGGTAGGCGAGAGAAATGAGCCGCGGGGATAACTCCCTTACGGCTCATTTTACGTAATCCTTAATCTTACTTTCCAAATTTAAATTCCCACGGCTGAATGACCCTCATCCGATTATGTTGATCCGAATCCCATTGGATAAACTGCTTATCGGCAAGCTGCCGAAGAATATACTTAATCTCTCCAGTCTGTTTGCCGGTCTTTATGCAAAGTTCATGAATTGAGGGCGGCCTATTCCGAGCAACTATGAAATTGTAGCAGATCCGCAACACTTTACGATCAATATCCCTTAGCATCGAACTCACCCCAAAAACATTATAGAAAATATATGTTCGTGTTTCAATGCAGTATAAAAGCCCCTGACGGCAAGATCAGGGGCTAAAAATGTACCTCGCAGTAACCAATTGCTAAGGTATTTTTAGAATATCAAACATCTATATGTAATTCAATATTAACTAATAATTCAATGCTAAATTTAAACAAAACCATTGATAAATGATACCATATATGATATCATATAATTAGAAAGGAGGTTGAGAATGGCAAGGGTCGAAAAACTCATTGATAAGATGAGAAACCGCCCGAATGGAATAGCCTTCACGGAAGCAGCTAAAGTGCTTGAAGCTCACGGTTACAAAAACGTGAGGCAGAACGGAAGCCACTGCCAGTTTCGCAATAACGCTGGAGACGTTATAACGATAAAGAAGGATACACCACTCAAGGCGGTCTACGTAAAGGATGTACTTAACAGAATCGGGGGTTAGCCCCCGGTTCCCCGTACTCCTACATTATATCACACTGACCCTTGCTTTAATTCATGGAACATGACCTAAGTTATTACATGTCACTCCCGTACACGCTTATTATTAAAGAGATCCACGACGAGAGTGGCAAATACTTCTACGGCACCTATGCCGAGCTTGATGGCTGCCAAAGTACCGGTGATGACGTTGCGGAGCTGCTGGAAAATATGAATGAAGCCCGCTCCGGATGGCTGGAAGTAAAATTAGAGCATGGCGACCCGATCCCGGAACCTAAAGATGATTATAGCGGAAAGATCCTTTTGCGAATTCCGAAATCCCTGCATCAACAGTTGGCCGTTAAAGCAGATCTTGAAGGCATATCCTTGAATCAATATATGCTGTATAAACTGAGCAAGTAGTTCATGTTGATCTATTTCATGTCGCACTCTATGTGAGTGCGTGGATTGAAACTGATGAGAGAAGTATTAATGGGGCTTAAAAAAGGATATGCTCACCCGTTTTATGTTGAGCGGCTCAGGTCGCACTCCATGTGAGTGCGTGGATTGAAACTCCAGTTCCTGAGCTCCCGCCCCTCCACCTTCGTCGCACTCCATGTGAGTGCGTGGATTGAAACTTTATAAAGTATTATTTCACCTGCCGCGCCATGATAATCGTATTAAGCCAGGTCAACTCCGACAGCGTCAGATCTCCTTTAGAAGCTTTATCCAGCCAAGCCTTATCCCCGATTACCTTTTTATCCAGCAGCTGCTGCAACGCAGCGACCAGCATTTTTTGCTGCTCCCCTGTTAACTTCATATACTCATCCTCCTGAATTACATCATATTTGGTAAGCCCTTCCGACTTAATGATTGTCATAAGCTTTGCAGCATACTGCGGATCAGTTGCATACCCGCAGGCATAGAGAGCGGCAGCCTGCTCCTCCGGCGTTTTGGCAGCTCTTACTCGCGCGTATCGGGTGTATGCAAAGAGCAGATCCTGATCCTTGTAAAAGTCATACAAGGTGTCGTAAACCCGAAATGCCGCCGTGATATTGACCGTCTTGCCGCCGTAAACTTCCCATGTGCCCTTATTAATGACCTTCCCCCGCCAATAGGCATTAGGCTTGCCGCTGCCTACCTTGATGCCGCCAAGGTTGTACCAGGGATGGATAATGCAGCCGGTCTCAAGGATGTTCTGGGCTAATCTCACCGATGGGAACATGGGCGACCCCTCAGCCCGCACGCGTTGGACGATTGGGGCCAGATGTTGGATAAATGCCGGCCTAGACATCCTTGTCATTTGTACGAGCCTCCTTTGCCTGCTTTACGAATTGATGCCCGAAAACAGCAAATGCGCCAGCAAGCACGCCCTGAATAACAGATTCCGGACCGAAGCCAATCAGCCAGACACTCAGCAGGATAGCCGCAATGATTACGTGATAAATAATGCTCCAGCTCGGCACGCCGGGAGTATGCTTAAGGGCCACTCCCAAAATCCAACATGCTGCTACAACGACCATTAGCCGCGGATCGATCAATTCAAAAATAATGTTCCATTCCATGTCTATCAGCTCCTATGAATTATTGTGTTACCCTCATGGGCATCCAATCTTTTATGTGCTTGTTTAGAAGATTCCTCAAGTCTTGTCACTCGTTCGGCAAGATCATCGTACCGCTGGCCTTGCATCCTTATTTCAACCCGCATATCATCTACGCCCCTTTTGATGTAGTCCATATCTGATCGTAGTGTAGCGTCCTTGGCAGCCTCAGCCACCGTATCCTGTTTAACTGTGCGCGAACGCCCTAACCAACCAAGCATTAAGCCGCTGAGTGCTGCAGCAACAGATATAACCGCTGTCCAATCCATCCCCATACCTCCCCAAAATAAAAAGGCCCCGTTAGGAGCCCGCCGTTATTTATCTCTCATCAAAAACAGGACCTGCTCCGTATCCGGGTCCACTCGGTACCCAATACACTCGGCAAAGTCCTGCCCATAATCTCCATAACCCAGTTGCAGCAGCCCAACCGTATCCGGCAGACGGACCGCCAATGCCCTGTATGCAGCATAGTCCTGCTCAACTGTTGTAGGCACAACGCTGCCCGCCCGCTGGCCAGTATCTACGATGACATCGCCGGATGACCTATCGTAATAAAGCTTGCGTCCTATCTCCATACATACCTCCTATTCAGATGCGTACCAGTTTACCGGGCGGCCTATTTCCGAAGCAGCATAGTCTATTGCAAAAGTAAATGATCCCACTGCAATCGTCCATCTCAATGGATAATTATAAACATCCGGACTGCTGTTCCAGGATGTACGAACCAAATAATTAAGTGTTGAATGGCTTACATTACGAGAGGTATAAAATGTGCCAAAAATGTCTTGCCAGACTATATTTATCACTCGCGGCGTAAAGTCCAAGCCGGTTACAGTAATGTTTCGGGTGTCAAATGTACCGCTTAATGTAGTGGTCCCCTCAGCAGCACGTTTGACCGATCCAGCAACGCCGAAAATAGACTTGCCCGTTAGAATGTTGCCGGGAATCAAATTGCTGTCTCCCGCTATTGTTATCGGGCTGCTATAGTAACCGGCATCTTTGGTTTGTGCTGTTGTCTTCGGTGTGACGGTACCGCCTGCGCCCCGAACCGGTATTGTACCAGTAACAAGCCCCGCCTCTGTGCCAATCGTCTTGCCAGCCAGCACATCCGCTGCAACCGCGTCTCCATACTCACCCCCTTCACCCTGTAAGATAAAAGCCGTTCCGTTATAGACCAGCGTGTACACCGAATTCTGCCGCAGGTTACCTGCTAATAGCGTGCTGCCGTTGCTCTTGAGTATCGGCTTGGCACCGGCACCATTGAAGTTGAGTGTGGCAGCTCCGGTATTGGAGACGTGCAGCTTTACAGTTACACGCAGTCCCTCAACCAGCGCAGGCGCCGGACTAATCGTGACGGTGTATGCCGTGCTGGTACCGGCTGTTGTGCCGTATCCATTGCGGTTATTACTCAATGTGGATACAGTCTCCAGCCCCTGCGCCGTGGTTACGCCGCTGGCGCGTACCTCATTAATAGCGGCAACTGCGGATGTCTTATCGTTGGTCTGCAGCGATTGAGGCTGGCCCAAGTCTTTGCGCAGGTTATCGATATGTGCTCCGTCCTCAGTCTGCCGGGAGTCCTGTACATCTGTCTTTGTCGTCAGCCGCGCTATCTGCTGCGTATTTTGTGACACTGCCGTTCCGAGATTCCCGGCGTAAAAAACAGTAGTTTCCTGTACAGCCGCGGAATAGGCATATCGGTCAAGCATAATGTAGGAGACGTAGTATTCGGCTGTCGGGTCAACCAAGCTTGCCGCTTTATTTGTGTAATTACGCCCCTCAACGATAATCCAATCCTTCTCGATGTCTTTACCTTTATAAACTGCCAAAAAGCTTACGGTGCGGTATTTCGTGCGGCTTTCTCCCCAGAATGCGGGAGTTTCTCGACTTTGAATGAAATAATTATTGCCATCAAGTTTCGGCTTTACCTTTTCCCGCAGTACCACCGCATCTTTCATCTCCAGCACATTTACGCCGGAGAACAGGCTGATTGCACCCTCAATCCGCGCAGGGTCGGTTACTGGCTTGGCGAGCTGGTATTGCAACGTACCGTAACTCGTCCAGCCCGGAGCCTTATTTGCAATTACATATGTTTCTGGTCCGGTACCAACTGGCGGTGCGCTGCCGTCAAGAATAGACACCCACCCGGTATATGTTGAACCGTTATTAGTTGAAGCTCTCCAGCCATTGAGCAGTGCTTTCACAGCATTACCGCTAGGGTTAATGCTGTCAATCCATCCACTCACAGCGTTATCCACTGTCAAATAGATGTAATCGTTGATTAACCTTATCTGGTCTGCGCTGTCCCACACTGATGTATAAGGGATGGGTTTCCCGTCAAATCGCGCTGCTATATGTGTGTCATTTACTCCGCCAAAATTCCCATTCGCTACCCGAATCCGCTTGTAACCCGTGTAGGAGGTATCAAATGCCCAAGTATAAGATGCATCAAGCGGAATGCTTTTGACAAACCGTGTAACTGTTCGATCAAGGATACCCACCTGATCCCTTATACCATTCGGCAGGCTACGCAGCACCTCATCAATGATAATCCGCTGGTCTTCCCGCGGAACAAATGACGGCGGAAGCTTTTCCAATCCGCCAAGGACGATCATCATATCCGAAAACCTACGAGTGCTGGCAGCAATATTCCTGATATAAAAGCGTACAGCATTATTGTTGCCACTATTGAAAGTCTTTGGTGTAGTTCCGTATCCAACAATGGAGGAAGGAGTGTTTGAATCAGTGTAAATAGCAAAATCTGTTCCACCCTCCAAATTAACAGACACAGCATATTGCTGATTTGGAATTACTGGGACTACTATAAAAGCATTGGCATGTGCTGCCGTCGTGGTCAACTCAATTAAGTTTGTGCCTAAAGCAATAACAGTTGATGATGATGCTTGTGTTATGACATTTGTGGCAGGGGGAACAAGGTTACGCCCCGGATGCTCGATCAGCGCTCCCCGGACGGATTGCATACCGTCGATGTAGTTTCCGTACCTCATTTCCAACTCGTTTTTACTAAGCAGCGGAATTTCAGACACTTCTGACGAGCCGATATCGATGACAAAAACGCCATCAATGGTGAACTCATCAGTTTCTGCTGATCCTGCATCCTGCATCATTAAGGTAATGTTAATCTTCGGTGTGTTCGCAGGAAGTAAAACATTATAAAACACAAAATCTTCTGCCGCCGATACTGCGAGGTTAGCAAATGTTGTATCAGCAGTGTGCGACCCATTTCCTACCCTGAAACGAGTCGAATTCCCTTTAGCTTTGATCCATGCTGTAACTAAATACCTTTTGCTTGAATCAAGATTAAGATTCTTATATATCCGGGGGTTAGATGATGTGGAAAAAATAAGCTTCTGTGCCCAATCACCAAATTTTCCTTTTGTCCTGGACGGTATTCCTGGCCCTCCACTTCCAAACGTTGATATCCAGCCATCCGCAACACCATCGTTATTGCTGTCTTTTTCGAAGTTTCCTTCCGGCTCCCAGTTAACCAACGTCCGCCCATATACCGTACCGTCGAACAGACTGGGTTGGTCCGTCTCTATCTTGTT
>NZ_AULX01000029.1 GCF_000422505.1 Paenibacillus pinihumi DSM 23905 = JCM 16419
GACGCGATTCACTTCAAGGTGAAGCAGGATGGCGCCATCGTGAACAAGGCCGCTTACATGGTCATTGGTATCGACCTGGATGGTAACAAAGATGTCTTGGGGATGTGGATCGGTGAAAATGAATCGGCGAAGTTTTGGCTGAGTGTTCTGAATGACCTCAAAAACCGTGGCGTCCAAGACATTCTGATTACGTGTGTGGACAACCTGACGGGCTTCTCCCAGGCCATCACCGCTTGCTATCCGAAGACGGAGATTCAAAAGTGCATCATCCACCAAATCCGCAATTCGACGCGTTATGTATCCTACAAAGACCTGAAGAAAGTGACCGCAGACCTCAAGCCCATCTACAAAGCCGCTACGGAAGACATGGCGCGGGTGGAGTTAGATCGATTCGAAGAAACATGGGGAGCAAAGTACCCGCTTATTATCCGGTCATGGCGCACCAACTGGGATGAACTGGCGACCTTTTTCAAGTATCCGCCGGAAATCCGCAAGCTGATTTACACGACAAACATGATCGAGAGCTACCATCGCCAGCTCCGCAAAGTCACCAAAGGAAAAAGCATCTTCCCCACAGATGAAGCGCTGCTGAAGATGCTGTACTTAGTCACCATGGACGTCACCCGCAAATGGACAGGCCGTGTTCAAAACTGGGGACAGATGCTGTTGCAACTCTCAGTCTTCTTTCCTGAGCGCATCGGACAACACCTACCGTGAGAGCCGTTCTCCCCCTTCGGGGAGATTCTCTTTTCATGAGTTTACACATAATTCTTGACAGACCCGGACAGGATCAGTCAGCATTCAACTCATTGTCAAAAAACATTAATATTAGCTCTCAAATTTTACTCCTGTCATTCGTTCACTCAACGCCCAGAGACGCTCAGCTAGCTCAGGATCAATTGCCCAGTTGACCACGCCGTTCATGACCTGGCTCGTTTCCCCGTCTATACTTTCCGGCGGAATCGCTCTGGCGATATCCGCATCCATGCAGAAAACACCGCCTTTGCCTTCAAGCTGGGGACTTGTTGCGCACCATACACTTGTTGCCGCCCCCTGCTCGACCGTTTTGAGATCCTTGTTTGCGGCCTGCTTCTCCTCATCTGTCATAAATCTCACCAGATCCGTCATAATTCTGCCGGGATGCACGGAGAAGGCACGAATGCCATGGGCATAGCCGCGCTTGTCCAATCCGACGGCAAACAGTGCATTGGAAAAAACAGGAGATGCTCCGAAGAACATCTCCTGCCAGGTCCCTAGTTAATCGTTAAATTAAATCCGGATTGAATATAATTCCCGTTCGGATGCGCAATATTGCTGGTCGTCAAGTTGTTGAACGTCGCAGATCCGTTGCCTGTGTACGTGTAGATGGCTGCACCAGGATGTGGTGACGAGAATCTGGAGGTCGTAATGCCGTCCAGTCCGGTACCGTTAATGTTAATATTGTTGAATACGATATTCTGGAATCCGCCGCCGTAGCCGAACTGGATCGCACTGCGTTGGGTGTTCAGAATATCAATGTTTGTAAAGGTAACATTGCGGATCGAATCCCCGGATGCTTCCAGGTCGATTGCGCCGCGCTCACCGTTGTAGAGGTCTTTACTTGTACCACTGTTGATTATCGTTGTGTCGGAGAACAGGATTCCGGTATTGTTTTGGAAATGGTATCCCGGGAATACGGTATTCATGCGGAAGCCGGAGCCGCCTACCGTATCTATAATCAGGTTGTGTGTCGCTTTATGGCCGCTGCCACCGAAGAAAGCGATAGCCGCTGCACGCCAGTTGTTCTCGATTGTATTGTAGGAGAACGTGTTATTCACACCGGCACGCGCACCATTAACGTTACTCGTCCATACCGCAAGGCCGTCATCACCATTGTTGCGGATGCTGCTGTTACGGACGGTAGAATTGCTGGTTCCTTGAGCAAAGTTCACGCCATCAGCGAGGTTATTGCGAATCCGGCTGTTCTCGATGATCAGCCCGTCAGCATAGATTGCTGGCGTATGGGCATAATCTCCAACCCAGAATCCGCACTCAAAATGTTCGACCCATACATTATGAACTCTCGAATCCTTGCCGAAGTTATCCATGAAGGCTTTGTATACAGCCTGCTCGCCATAGCGTGAGCGCAGCATCGAGTTCATATAAATGTTGCTGAAGTCCAGCTTGCCGGTAATGCGGAAGGATATACCGCCGGACTCACGGTTCGGATTCGTGAACTGGATGTTTGTATGCCAGATTCCCGCGCCAAGCACGGTCAGGTTGTTGATTTTATTTTGGACGGTGCCTACCTTCCACATATTGCCAAGATGGAACGTCCCCGCCGGGATATACAGGGTTTTGTTCTGTGCAACTGCAGCATTGACAGCAGCCTCAAATGCGGCAAGATCATCCTGGCCGTCATTGGCCACAGCGCCGAAGTCGGTTACAGACACCGAATTGGCCGGACGGGCAATCGGATCTGGAACCGGCTCAATTTCAATAAAGTCAACGCCATACTCCAGATTGTCTCCATTCGTTTTCTGGATACGGATCGTGTCGCCAGGCTTCAGCGGCGTATCCAGCTTCCAGTGTACTTCATCAAAGCGGAACAGCGGACGGCCGGAGCCTGGTGTGTCCTGCGGATGGTCACTGGAGAAATACTGCCAGTTGTAATAAGAAGTCAAAGGCACGGTTTTGGCCTTCGTGCCGTTCACATAGACGTCCAGTGAACCGTTCAATCCCATGCCATCAGCAGAATCCGGCATTGTGAATCTCATGGTCACCCCTGCTCCGCCTTCACCCTGTCTGACTGTCCACTGGAGATAGGAGCCATTGCTCGGAAGCGCAATATACTGCTGTCCGGAAGCTTCCGATGCGGTCAGAGCCTGATCGAATGTCGGAGCTGTTTTCAAGGTTGCGCCACCGCCGCGTGTAGAATCCTCTGTGTCATATCTGGTATACGGCATGCTTGCACCGCGGGCAGAATAAACAGGAAGATTTGTCGTGGTGATATTATTGTCGCGTTTGGCAGGTATTTCATTGGCATCAGGCGCCACAGTAGTTGTCACTGTAAAGCTGCCGTTTAGTGCCGTCCATGATCCAAGGCTTACATTTGCTGAAGCTCCCGGAGCGAGTGTGCCGTTGTAAGCTCCATTCAACGTCTGAAGCGTCGTACCCGCAGCATTTTTAATCGCGAGCGTAATTCCATGAGCACCGCCTGCTGTAGCAATAGTGCCCTGGTTTTTCAAATTAACTGTAAAGTTGACGGTATTGCCTGCTACCGGAGTGCTCGGTGTCCAAGAGACAGTGCCTACCAGATCAGAGCTCGCTACTGGAGCAACCACGAGCGGTGCAGAATGGGTATAGCTGTTGTTCGCCTTGTTCTGTTCAATAATTGTACCGTTCTCATCTACCTTGGCGCTAACCGTATAGGACGCTGCGCTCTTGGAGCCGGCATTTACCGATACAGTCGCCGAAGCCCCTGCTGCCAGCGCACCTACAGGTGCTGTGCCTGCCAGCGAGTTGTCCAGGTAGAAGTTCACGGATGTTGCCGGAGAAGCGGCACTGCCAATGTTTTGTACGGTGGCATTCAGTGTAATGCTGCTGCTCTCAATTGGTGAAGCCGGGGACCAGGACATATTGGTAATTGTCAGGTCCGGATTTGGCGCTGCCGTGCCAAATACCTGGAACTCGGCAATTTGCCCCGATGGAGCCCCTGTGTTGGATGTAATGTTCAATTGAAGGCGTTTAACCGTTGCTGTTACCGGAATCGTAACCGAATTACCGGTAGCCGGATTAAACGTATAAGGCTGTGCGGATATCAGATTGCTGAAGGTTGTCGTGTTCTGGTTATGGCCGAGCACTTGAATCGTTTGTGTGCGCGTGCTCCAGACGGAGGCCGGGTTAAGTTTCAGTACGATTGATGTGATGTTATGATCAGCACCCAAGTCCAGTGTCAGATTACTTGGAAAACCGTTGCCTTCCCAATAAGTATTGGTGTTGTTGTCATTCGCATTAGCAGCAACAAAGTTTTGTGTGCTGGAGGAAGCTGTAATCGCCTTGCCGATTGCAATATTATCTCCAGTCGGCTGATTTGGCTGGTTCGGTTGATTTGGATGTCCAGGGTTCGTGCCGTCTGTGCCGTAAATTTCGACTTCAGACAGCTGTGCGGCTGGCCAACCTGTGTTCGCAGTTACATTCAAGCGTACATAGCGGGTTTCTGTAGCGGGAAAGTTGATCGTAACCGAATTGTCTGCTACAGAAGGATTGAATGCATACTCCGTAGAACCGACAATATCTGTAAATGTTGAGTCGTTGATGCTTCCTTGAACAGACAAAGTTTGTGTGCGGCTCCCCCAGCCGGCAGGCAGCTTAAGCACGATCTGGTCAATGCTTGCTGTTGCACCCAGATCGACCTGAATCCATTGCGGAAATGCATTATTGCTGCTTTCCCAATAGGTGCCCTGATTGCCGTCATTAATGTTGACCGCACCATAATTTGACGATTGGCTGCTTGCAGTTACCGTTTTGCCAAGTGCCAGATTCGCTCCCCCGGCTGCAAGAATTGTAGTGGGCGGTCCAAATGACATGAAGAAGCTGGATAAGACCATGGTTACAATTAGCGACCATGCGACAGATTTTTTACGCATTATATTCCTCCTCTGGTATACTGTAAGCCCATTCAAACTGTCAGTTTCCAAACATGCTTTCTAATCCATGATAACGATTACATTAAATATCGTCTGAAAATCAATTTGTTAATATTTCTTCTAATCACCCTTCCTTTTGCAAATGAAATGAACGAACTGTCCTCCTTTTATTTGACATACCCTTATTATAGAGAATGTGCTGCCCAGGCTATAAGTTGTGATTCTACGAAGAATGTATGCGTTTCCAAGTAATTGGGGCAAATGACCATCCGGTTCATTATATTCTGCAAACGTTGAATTTTATCGTTTGCCATGAAAAATCCCCGTTTCGCCGCTGCCGTTCCAAGTCAGGAAACGATAAACAAGGGCGAAACAGGGTTTCCAAAAATGTTTATGCCATATATAAAATCCTTGAGGCACAAGGAAATTAAATTCATGAATGAATTATAGAAATAAAGTTGTACATCCAGACTGCATTTCTCTTCCACCCGTGGGGTGAAAACAACGGCATGCGGAAATAATAAAACCGTTCTGAATATTTGATACAACAAAATGGACGCGAATTAGGATTGTTGGCCATTGCTCAAAAGATTTTGTTTCTCTTCTGAAACATTATAAGCCTTCAAAATTGCAGCAAGCAAGCCTGGGAAACGGTCATTCAGATCATCTGCTCTTAATGATACAAATCGTTGTGTGCCCTGAACACGAACTCTTACAACGCCGGACTCCCTCAAAGTGCGAACATGATGGGATACCGTGGATTTCACAACAGGAAGCCCAAAATCTCCGCATGTCCGTTCTTCTCCGGTGCTTAGTTTTGATACAATAAGCAGTCTGACAGGGTCGCTCAAAGCATACAGCACAGTTGACAAATTAAGCTCTGCGCGATCGGGATGATATAGGAATTTCACAGTTAACCTCCTCCTTTGTTCTGTTCAAAAAGCTTATGATTGCATGATAACATAATCGGTGCTATAATTCTATCGTTCGATTATAATCGAATTATAGAACTTGAATGGAGTGAGAATAGTGGCAAATCAGACAAAACCTATTTCAATCCCGGATGGGAAGCAAGGCGGCATTAATGAAGGGATTGTCATTTTGCTGCTCGGCATTACAATTGTGCTCGTCATTATGAATACGACGATGTTTAACCTGGCTTTGCCTGCTATCGCAGAGGAATTTGTTTTAACTGCCTCTTTAACTTCGTGGATCGTAACCGGGTATTCCATTGTATTCGCGATTTCATCCATTACGTATAGCCGGTTGGCGGATTTCGTTCCTATCCGCAGACTTTTCGTTATCGGGTTATTATTTCTTAGCCTGGCTGCCATCCTTGGTATATTCAGCAATAGCTTTGTTATGCTGCTGATTGTTCGTATTTTACAGGCAATTGGTGCCGGATCGGTCCTGTCACTGTCGCTTGTACTGTTGTCACGCTATGTACCGCTTGAGCGCCGGGGTAAAGCAATGGCGACGATAATGTCTTCCGTTTCTCTGGGACTTGGACTAGGACCTGTCATTGGCGGAGCGGTTGTCGAATATCTGGGATGGAAAATTCTGTTTGTTGTCACCGCGGTCACCTTGATATTAGTGCCCATGTATATTTTATTGCTTCCGAAAGAAAAGCCGCAGAAAGGCTCCTTTGATGTATTGGGTGCCTTGCTCATCAGTGCTGGCACCACGGGGCTTCTGTTGTTCCTGACAAATCGTTCATGGATCGTGCTCATCGCCGGGCTGATTGCACTTGCCCTGTTTGTTGTAAGAATTCGTACAGCCAAGGATCCGTTCGTACTTCCCGCTTTATTCGCGAACCGTTCTTATCTAATTTTGGGCGCTATCGGTGTTGCAGCTTATTTATGCAGCTTCTCTACGCTGTTTCTGATGCCACAGATTCTTCTGAAACAATATGGTCTGAGCGCTATTCAGGCCGGACTCGTTATTTTTCCAGGCTCACTGCTGGCAATTATCGTATCGCGCAAAGTCGGAAGCTTCATTGATGCCCGCGGCAACAGTGCTATTATTCGCTTTATTCCGTTGCTGCTGCTGTCTTCTGTTATCCTGTTCGCCTTATTTGAAGGAACATCCTATTTCTCAATCATGTTCATCTACATGCTGATGAGTATTAGCTTCACAACGTTGTCAAGCAGCATTTCCAATGAAATGTCCAGAATATTGCCTTCATCACAGGTTGGATCGGGGATGGGGTTGTACCAGCTGCTGCAATTTTTCAGCGGTGCTTTCGGCGTAGCCATTACGGCCACTGCCATGGTCATGCAGAAGGATCTCCCGCTTCACAGTGCATACAGTAATATATATTGGGGATTGACACTAATCGGCCTGATAGCAATCCTGTGCTCTGTGGCCTATCTTCGAAATGCATTACGCAAACCTCAAGTTTCATAATTTGATGTTCGACAAAAAGCTCAAGAAGTCCTTTTTAGAGGCTTCTTGAGCTTTTTGCGTTATTTGCCCGACAGAAAAAGAAAGTGACGCTCAGGGCAAAAAATCGCCAGGCGGCATATATGAAGCCATAATGGACAAAATAAGGGGATAGCAGATGGCTTATCTGCATAGAAATGTCTGATGACAGGAAGGAGAAACATATGGCTTTGTTTATCTTTCTGGCCGCCCCGATTACAGTTGTCGTTGTCTCCATTCTTCTGCTGTATTTATGGGGAACGATTGGCCATACCAATCCAGAAGATTAAATCGGCCTCCCTGCTCCAGACGGCTTGAAATGGACTGAACCTCCTGCGAAGCGCATACAATGGGATGCGTTTAAGAAACGGGCGCAGCGGGTATAAATCCTCCATATGCGTCCCGTTATTCGCAATTGGAGGGGTTCAAATGAAAATCGGACGATTTTATCAGCTATGCATCAGTATAATTCTGGTGCTGTTGATTGTCTATTTACTGTCTAAGGTTCAATTTTTATTTCAGCCCTTCGTGCTGGGCTTTCAAATTATGGCCCTGCCCTTTCTCGTTTCAGTCTTTTTCTACTATACATTGCGGCCCGCTGCTCATTGGTTGCAAAAATTGAAAATCAGCAAGCCTTTCGCCATTCTGATTTTGTACGGGATAATTGCCGGATTGTTCACTCTGTTCTTCCTCCTTGTCTGGCCCACACTTCGGGGTCAGCTCAACGGATTCATCAACAGTCTGCCGCAATTGGCTGCTGACTTTCAAAAGCAATTCTCCAGGCTGCAGCAGCATGAGCTGCTTCAGGGTCTGAACTTGAATGATCCCAACTTGACAACCAAGCTTTCGGAATATATTGCCCAGGGCATTGATGCGGCTTCAACCTATGTATCCGGCGCGGTATCCTTTGTAACTACAATTGTGATCGTTATCGGAACGGTTCCCATTATGCTGTATTATATGCTCAAGCAGGATAAGGACATTTACCGGAAAACACTGCAGATCACTCCGGGGCCTTACAGGCGCGACCTGCGGGGAACGCTGCTCGAAATCGACCGGATTTTGAGCGAATTTATTTTAGGACGCTTCATTTTGTGTCTTCTGTTGGGTGGAATGATTTATCTCGGCTTCGTAATTATCAATCTGCCGTATTCCCTGCTGTTGGCGCTATTTGCGGCTTCAATGAATTTGATTCCGTACATTGGCCAGGTTCTCGGACTTATTCCGGCACTGATTGTTGCCTTTATTGATGCCCCTTCGATGGTCATCTGGGTCATTGTGATTCATTTTGCAGCGCAGCAGATTGAAGGAAATTTGCTATCCCCCCATATTTATGGGAGAAAGCTGAATATTCATCCTGTAACGACGATTTCACTTATATTGGTTGGAGGGTCAATCGGAGGCATAATCGGGATTATGACGGCCATCCCCTTTTATCTGATTGCGAAGGTAATAGCCGTTAAGCTGTACCGCTTCTACAGGAAGCGTAAAAAAGGAGAATCAGCGGATTCGAATTTTTCACTCTAGATTAGTCTTCTTTCAAGACAATAGCACGCATAACGTTCCCGATTGAATTCTCCGAAAACTTCGCGGGTCAGTTCTCCAAATGAAAGCCGCCGGACTTTTGGTTTGTGCAAGCCTTCTCCGAACAGAATCATCCATAGTTCCACTTCTGCGTTGCCCGGAATATGGCGATCCAGATACTCGAGAAGGTTGTCCTGCCATTTCTCCTGAATGTTTCCCTCCAGCCTGTACACAAATGGCTTAGTAATGTAATACTCTAGATTATATGGAGGATTCGTGCAAGCAGATATATAAAGGCCGCCCATATCCGCTTCCCCTTCAGCGTATAACACGGTGGACTCCTGGTCCCATTCCTCCCAAGGCTTGAGCGGGTGCGGCACAGGTACCGGATTCATTTGCAAAATATCCTTTACTTTTAATGTGGTAACTCCGGTATAGTTTGCCTCCGGCAATTCGTAATCCGCTGCAAGAAATGTGTAATAGCTCATAGGCAGCTCCCTTCCTGGTCTATGGAATCATCCTACAGGAGTTCCAAAATGAAATCAATATCCGAATTTCAAATTTATGGATCAGGTTTGACCCTTTGCTTGAATATCACGTATACTGGAGCTAAGGCTGAAAAGGAAGGATTTTCAATGAACGGCCTAAACATAAAATATTTTTTATAAATTTAGGAGAGATAGTTATGAGTCGCGAGAAAAGACTCAAAATGAAGAAGCTCGAACCCAAACATTTGATCGAATTTAACCAACTGCTGCGTTACGTATTTCAGGTCACCAATCATGATTTGCAGGAAGTCGGCTGGGAAGCACGGGAGATTGCCCTTGCGAAGCTGCCGGTTTTGGAGCAGGCGGATGTTATAGGCTGGTTTGACCGCGACAAGCTGGTCTCCCAGCTGGCGGTTTATCCGTTTCAGGTCCGGATTTTTAACCAGACGTATGATATGGGCGGACTGACCGGGGTCGGAACATACCCGGAATATGCCAATATGGGACTAATGGACAAGCTGATGCGTCAGGCTCTGGCGGATATGAGACAGCGCAAGCAGTCTATTTCCTATCTGTTCCCCTACTCTGTCCCATACTACCGGCGCAAAGGATGGGAGATCATCTCAGATAAAATGACCTTCGAGGTCGATGATTTCCAGCTGCCGAAAATTAAAACGGTGCTTGGCGAAGTCGAGCGAGTAGATATTAATCACAAAGATATCCGCGTTGTCTACGAGCGGTTTGCCTATGCAAGCCATGGAGCCATGATCCGCAATGAATTGGCTTGGGGCGAATATTGGCGCTGGGATGTCGAAGACCTGACAGCAGCGATTTATTACAACAGCGACAGAGAGCCGAAGGGTTACTTGCTGTACTGGATATCAAACGAGGTCTTTCATATCAAGGAAATGGTATTTGTCGATGAGGAAGCGCGAAGCGGTCTGTGGAATTTTATCAGCGCGCATTTCTCCATGGTATCGAAGGTAATCGGCAATACCTATACACATGAACCGCTCGCCTTTTTGCTGGAGGATGCCGATATTAAGGAGACAATCTCGCCTTACTTTATGGCGCGGATCGTAGATGTCGAGCAGTTTATTTCCCAGTATCCGTTCAAGCCGCATACAGAGCCGCGTGTATGGACGTTTACACTGGATGACCCGTTATTGGAGTGGAATCAGGGCATCTTTACTGTTCATATTTCCCCGGAAGGCAAAGCGGAGCTTACCCGCGGCGGGGACCGGGATTCAACCCGGCTCGATATCCGGACCTTGACCACAATGCTGTTCAGCTACAAGCGGCCGGACTATCTCCACCGGATCGGGCGTCTTGTATGCAGCCTGGAAACCTTAGAGCAGCTTGAAGACATGATTGATCAGCAGACGCCTTATTTCTCGGATTATTTCTGATTAAAGTTTGAGAACTGAACCTTTATATAATTAAAGCCCCTGGCTTCTCAATTGCTATTGAGAAGCCAGGGGCTTTCTTAAGTATGGCTATACATTATCAGATTTTGCAATTCAGACAGAAATGCGCGGAGCTTTACGAAATTTAATACGCATCCCCGGCAGCACACTGGCAAGCATAACTAGCGCAGAGCAACTATATACGACAAGCAGTGAAGTACCTGCCATAAGGACACCGGATAATGACGACCCGATAAGAATCATTGCCATGAACATGGGCATGATGGTTCCATTCACTCGTCCGATCAGATGCTCATCAATTCGTGTCACGAGATAGGTAGAGATGATGATGTTCACGAAAGCCATGCTGATGGAACCGAGGAAGCTAAAGATTAACGTCAGCCAAAGCCATCCGGACAGCACTTCTCCCAATGTCATTGCTGCAAGCACGCCAATCCCCATGATCAGGCCAAGGTTAGGTTTTATTTTGCTGCTGAATGCGGCAGCCAGCAAACCGCCAATTAGCAAGCCGAGTCCGGATACCCCGGAGAGGAACTGCAGAGATGCAGCTTCGAGGCCGAGACGTTCCGTGATGATGAAGATTTGAAGCGGATTAATAAGCCCTGTAGATAATCCCAGGCATATAAATAAAGCTGCTACCATTTTCAGTGATTTGGAGTTAAATATATAAGTCCAGCCTTCCTTAATATCTGCCAGCAGAGAGGTGCCGGTTTCCCGGGATACTTTATCCTTAGGCAGGAAAGCAAGCAGCACTGCAGAACTGGTGAAAAGAACAAGCAATGAATAGAGGGAAGCCTGTATTCCCAGGAAGGTATAAATAAATGTCCCGGCAATTGGACCGAGAATGAAAAACAGCGACTGGGAGCTTTGCGTAATCGCAACTGCTGATTGCACATGCTCTTCATCCACATTTCGCTTGACAATTTTGATTGATGAAGGCTGCGAAAATTGGCTTACAATCGAGGATACGAACGTCGCGGCATATAAGACCTCCCAATACCCTGAAGCGAGGACAGCAATAATACCTACAATCGACAAGGTACTCAAGATATCTCCGGTAATCATGGTCCGTTTCGGGTTCCAGCGGTCAGCCAGCGCCCCGCCGATGAAGGAGAAGACAAAGATCGGTACATACTCCAGAACCGTAATCAGAGATATTGCTACTGGGTTGCCGCCGGTCTTTTCCATAATAAAATAAAGAATCGCCATATTGCGAATCCATATCGCCAGGTTTTGAAGCAGATCAGACCCTGTAACAATAAGAAATGCCCGATTGGTTAATAAACTTCTCATGTATACCCCCTATTAAACCGACTGTACGGTCTACTAATGATCAAAAGAAAAACTGATATGATTAATCAGTTCTTTTCGTATGTATTTTGGATGCCGCTTAAAATCGTTGCAATTCCTGCCCTGTAGAGCCTCCGGATTTCGGTGAATTCCAGTTCATAGTAAAGTGTGCTCAACCCATTCAACAAACTGTTAATGATATACATCAAATCATCAGGATTCTGCTTCTTCAGCTCCCGCTGCTCCATGCCCTGAATAATAATATTTTTGCAGGTGGTATACGGAATTCGTATAATCGCCAGCATCTCTTCCATCATCTCAGCGCTGATAGACTGCCCGGAGACGAATTCATTAATGGCGTTATGCAGCGGGTTCTCCATGTCATCCACATAATGATCTGCCAGTCCGTACAGCTTTTCAATTGAGGTTGTATACTGTTCTTCTTTGGCATGCCAAGATGCGATCCACTCTTCATAACTAAGCTTGATTAAATACATGAAGAGTTCCTCTTTGCTCTTGAAATGGTAGTAAATACTGCCCTTGCTTCGGTTATTAACGGTGCAAATTTCCTCCATCGAGGTAGCCGCGTAACCCTTCTGGGCAAATAATTCCTTCGTGTTCCAGGCAATATCTTTCTTAATCTGTGCGACATCCTTCCTGCGCTTCACCTCGATTGAAAATCCCTCCCGCTAAAAAACTGACCGTTCAGTCTAATGGTATCATGAACCATGAACAACGTCAACGGCTCAAATCCTCAAGCAACTTACGATATTCAAAACTTTCCCTGTTGTACCTTCGAGTAGTCATAAAGATCGACGACAGCGCCATGTTCGAAGTCACTTTTGAATAAGCAGGCTATGATTTGTTGTGCTGTTTCCTCTGGTGTTGTCAGCATGCCAGCATCTTTTACCTGCTCAAATAATCCGGCTGACGGAAATAGGGATGGATCTTGGCTTCTCGCTTCCTGTTGCAAATTAGTATCAATCATCCCGGGCCAAATAGAGACAATACCTGTGGGAGCATCGGAGTGATTTTGTTCCAGAGCCGCGCATTTCGAGAAAACATCCAACCCTGCTTTTGCAGTTGAATACAAGCTCATACCGGGATGAAGATTTTTGGCAGAACCTGACGATATATTCAGAATTCTCTTATCGAGCCGGTAATGGTTCGTCTTCTTGATAAAGAACGACGTCAGCAGAATTGGCGCAAGTAAATTTACATTCATATTTCGGGTTATTTCACTAACCATTGCTGTATCAATGAATGCAACAGGAGCTATCACAGAAGCATTATTAATGAGGTAAATTCCCTCGGCATTCGATACATCAATTGCACTGAAAATTCTCTCCATTAAATGCTCGATCTCATCTATTTGATTTAAATCAAATTCATAGTAGTTGATGTTATGGCTTTTATTGATCAGCTTTTCATTTCTTTCTCGTGAGATGCAGAACAAATAATGATCCGGAGCAATCAGTTGCTCGGCAATAGATTCTCCAATCCCTCTTGAAGTACCCGTAATAATAAAATATTTCATTGCTGCACCCCCTTCAGCTTTATTAACAACAACCCGTTAACTGAAATGTTATACATTCAAACGTTCACTCTTAATCCAAAATGACGCTCTTCTGCGGATCCCTTAAAAACTCAAACATCGTCTTTATTTGCTCCGGAGTATTTCGTTCCAGGGACAGACTGGGCAGGCGTTCCTCATCGAAAAATCCGACGGCGCTCGTCTCCAGGCCGCTTGTGGCCTCACCACCAATAATTTCACAAGCAATAAACAGCTTATAGACATGGTACGGCTCAGGCGGGTGTTGATGAAACTTCTTGTCCATAACGGCCAGCAGCCTGATCGCAGCGGTATCAAATCCGGACTCTTCCCTGATTTCCTTGACCGCAATTTCTGAGGGCGACAGGCCGATATCCGCCCATCCTCCAGGAAGCGCCCAAGCGCCATCTATCTTCTCCTGAACGAGCAGAATTTTATTGTCCCGGAACACAACGCCCCGAATATCCACCTTTGGCGTAGCATAACCCGTTTCATTGGCAAAAGCCAATTCAATTGGACTTCTCTCTTGCCTTGTATGATGGGCCAAAATATCAACACTGATCCGCCTAAGCTCCTCATAGCGTTCAACATCATAAGGGTCCTTCGTATACGTCAGCCCGATTTGTGCAATTGCCTGAATTTGCTTTGCCCACTCCAGCCATTGATAGGTCATGTACCTTCCCCCATTCTGATTTCTTCCAACAACGAAACACGCTATTATCAAGATGTGAGCCTTCTTCTCTCTCTGCTGCTTTATTATCCACTATATACCATATTATAGGGGATCGGATATATTTTGTATAACGAATTATATTCATTGTTATAATCGAATTGTTAGATGATAGAGGAGAGATTTTGCATGATCTAAAGAAAAGGGACAAGAGAGCAGATGCCCTCTCCTGTCCCTTTTAATAACCTTATTAAGCTAAACGCACCTAAAGCCTTAGCTTGCTTTTCTCCATTTTAATGTACGAGCCGTTGGCAGAACCCATATATAAATAGCGGTCATCTTCATGTATCAGGGCATTACGGGTATAGGGGTCCATCATCTCGGGGTAACTAAACAGGATGTCGCTGAGACGATACCTGATTTCCCCCTGTTTCTTGTCGATGTTGAGCACATCCAGCCCACAGGTGAGCAGCAGGATGCCGTCCTTTATAAAAAATTGCCCCGGCCAATTGAGGCCATCCTCGGAGTAACGCTTGCCGTCAGGCAAGATGCGACTATCCCCGCTCTTGATTTTCCACTTGATCTGTCCATCCGATTTGCGCAGTGCCACAGGCAGGTTATTATTCAAGACAGCATATACAGTGTCCTTGTCAATCGCCCCTCCCCGGGCAGAGCCTTTAATTTCCCATAACGTTTTGCCTGCTATCGCATCATATAAGGCTGTTACGATTTGCTTGGCATCCCAGTAGTTCTTGGCATCCTGAGGTTTCCCGATTAACCAATACCGTTCATTAATTGCCTCCACATAATTGCCTTCCTGCATCGCATAGCGGCTAATAATTTTCCCGCTCCTAAGATCGATGTAGAGCTGCTCTTGGCCTACGGACAGCCACTTTTTCTGTGAAGGTTGGGAAAATGGATTGTCAGGCGGGGGAACAAATGTAGAAGAACCCTGATCGGCGGAAAACTCTTTCCCGCTCAGCTTCCAAGCCAACTTGCCTGTTCCCGGTTCAAGTGCTTGGAGGGCAGCCCCCTGATGAATGAGAATATAGCTGTCATTTGCACCTTTATACAGTATCCGGATAGGCATATCAAAAGTCTTGCTCCATTTGAGTTTGCCGCTTACAGCATCCCACGCCGTCAGCTTCCCGCCCTTCTGCTCGTGAAACTCCGAATAAATCACGATTGCACCGGCCGCACCGGAGAGCCAGTTGAAACCCTCATACTCTTTCTGCTTCAAGTGCTTTTGCCAGACTGTTTTCCCGTCGGATACCCGCACCCGCCGCAAATGCGATTCCCATTCCTTCGTCTCTTGGTTGGCTTTTTGGTAAAGTACCGTTATATGCCGGCCATTGCGATCCAGCACCGTGCTGGCGCCTGAATAGCCCAAATCAATCTGCCACAGCTTCCGGCCTGAAGTTCGGTTCACCGCATACAGGCTGGAATCATAATGCATCCCGCTAAATCCCCCGTCATCCCCCATTAAAATCAGGGCCTGATCTGTAACCGCATGCAAATAGTTATAGGCGAGCGTGCTATTAACACGCCATGCAGGCTTTATGGTTTTTGAACTGACTAGCGGAATCGCCCTGAACGCAAAACCTGGCTTGGAAAGTGTCCAATTAAAATGCTCTACTACCTTGGACAACGTGATTACGAGTTGTCCATCCTCCCGTTCATACCGCCAGTTCTCTCCAAGTTTCATTGGAAGGCCGGTCATATTCAAGTTGCCTGACGTTTCAATCAGGTCCGCTTCTCCCAATAGGAGTCGAATTTGCTCTCTTTTAATACCTGGCCGCAATATGACCTCTGTTATATCTTTTAGGGTCCCGGTTGGGATGGCAGTAGCCTGGCGGAAGATTCCGCCTTGGACTGCGGATTTGGATAGGATATCAGATTTATGGATCCATAGCAGTGATGGCCGGTTCGGAGCAACAAAATCCAAATTTTCGTAAGGAATATAGTCATCAGGCGGAGGAATGATTATGCCGTACCAGTCCTTCCATTCCAATACGCTAAGGATATCGTCTGCTGCTGTATGCGGAACTTTCAGCCACTCCTTTGCTTTCCACTTGAGCAAGCTGCCCGGGTACAAATGAAGCTGTGCCTCATCTGCCAGTCTCAAGCGGAGTGCGCTGCGTAGCTTGACCTCAGCTTGAGACTGCTCATCCGCATACCAGGAAGGCACCCAGACCTCACCATAACTGCTTTCAAGCTTCAACCATTCTCCTTGCTTCTCTTTCGTCGGATATGAAAGCTGATCATCCCAATAACTCCATATTTGCGTGCTCTTTGCTGTCTGCTCCTTCAAAGGTTCTGCGAACATAGGAGCGATTGCCCCTAGGGTAACCGTCTCCTCCATCGTTTCATTATTGGAAGCGTCTTGCCTGTTGCTTGCTCCTTCAATCGAATGAGCTACCCCCGTATAAATGACCTTTGGGGGCGAGGCCGTTGTGCCTGCGATCTGCATGACGTCCAGCGGTTGGGCATTCGGCAGGTTATCTGTTGAAGATTGATTCGCCCCGGACTCTCCCGTACATCCGGCAATAGCAAGCGCAGCAGACAACAACAGCAGGATTGCCTTGGAGCCCATGCGAGGCTTCACACGGGACTGAATACGAAAATGATTCATCGGACTCTCCTTTTTTATCCCTTGATTTGGAAATTCAATTACTTAGAAGACGTATGAAACAAAAGAAATGTTGTATGTTTTTGTAAAAAAATCTTTTTTTGCTTCAAGCTTTCAATTTCCCATTGACTTTCTTCTTCCATGTTCAATATTTTGATAGACTTTTTGAACGATTCACGTATTCTGTAGCCTTCAGGCAGTGTATGATGAAGAAAGTATCGTCTTTGAGGAGGTGAGATTAATCTGGAAGCCGGATCGTACAAGTGAAATTCCGATATACAAGCAAATTGCCGACGAGATCGAGCGGAGAATCTCATATGGAGAGTACCCTCCAGGCAGCCAGCTCCCTTCGGAGCGCAAATTTGCCGAGCAGCTCGGTGTGAACCGCAGCACGATTATTCTCGCCTATTCGGAACTTCGTTCGCTTGGCATCATTGAGAGCCATACCGGAAGCGGAACACGCGTAAGCAAAGATAAATGGGAAGCAACACCAAGGCATACGCCAAACTGGAAGCGCTATGCCGAGGGCGGCAGTTTTCTTCCCAACCTGCCTTTCCTGCGCCGAATCAGGGAGGCCTTGCAGCAGCAGCCATCACTAATCGATTTTGCCAGCGGTGAGCTCGGACCTGATCTGGCACCCGTAGCCGAAATCAATGCCCTGATACGCAAGCTGCCCGACTTGTCTTACTTGGGGTACAATGATCCTCAGGGATACTTTCCGCTCAGGCAGGCGCTGCTCTCCTATTTGGAGCACTATCGGCACATTCATTCTACAGAGTCATCTGTTCTGATTACTTCCGGCTCGCAGCAGTCGCTGTATCTGATTACACAATGTCTGCTGTCCCCCGGTGATGCGGTTGCAATTGAAGATCCTTCCTATTGCTACTCGCTGCCCATGTTCCAGTCTGCCGGGCTGCGCCTGTTCCGCCTGCCTTCCGATGAGAGAGGCGTGCGTCCTGAGGATATTCGCGCACTCTACAAGAAGCATCGGATTAAAATGCTGTTTCTTAATCCCACTTACCAGAATCCGACAGGAGCCGTGCTCGATCAGGAACGCAGAGTGCAGTTGCTGGATGTCGCAAGCGAGCTTGGGCTGCCTATCGTCGAGGATGATCCGTTCAGCCTGACCGCCTATGATGTCCGTCCTCCATTGCCGCTCAAGGCCATGGATACGGTAGGCTCTGTCCTGTATATCGGCTCCTTGTCCAAGATCGCAGCCTCGGGACTGCGCGTCGGCTGGATGGTTGCGCCGCGCGCCATTGCCGAGCGGCTGGCCGATGCCAGGGCACAGATGGACTTTGGCCTCAGCATTGTCCCGCAGCAAGTGGCGCTGCAGTTTCTGGGATCGGATGATTTTGCGCCTCACCTGGAGCGGCTGCGCATGAAACTGCTTTACAAGCGTGACCTTCTGGTCGAGACACTCCAACGGGAACTTGCTGACGAAGTGACATTCACTGTTCCGGAGGGCGGACTTCACCTGTGGTGCAAAATCAGGCCCAAGGTCAGTGATGCCCGGCTGTTTGAGGAAGCGATCCGCCGTGGTGTTGCCTTCTCTCCAGGAAGTGTTTACGGCTCGGATTCAGGGTACATGCGCTTGACTTACGCCAGACCGAGAACGGAAGAGATTGTACCGGGTATTAAACTGTTCGCAGAGGCATTGCGGAGTGTAATGGAGTGAATGGGCAGCAAAGTGTAAAAAGAACCGGCTGATCTGTCTGCAAACAGATTCAGCCGGTTCTTTAGCTATCCAATATGGATGCTTCCTGTCGATGTAAAATTAAAATTAGAATGCTGCTGCAACCGCCACACCATATTTTTCCTCAATAAACTTTTTCACTTCAGGCGATGTCAGTGCTTCATCCAGCTTCTTGATTTCCTCGCGGTTCTCATCGCCGGTGCGCACGACAATCACGTTTGCATACGGGGAGTTGGCATTTTCACGGAATACTGCCGATTTCGGGTCTATACCAGCCTCCAGAATCAGGTTCGTATTAATAACGGCCCCCTCCAGATCCTGCAGCGCCCGCGGAAGTGTGGCAGAGTCGGCCTCTACAAACTTCAGATTTTTCGGATTTTCTACAATATCCTTTGGCGTAGCTTCATAGGTCGTCAGACCATCCTTGAGCTTGATCAGTCCTTGCTCCTGAAGCAGCACCAGCGCACGATATTCGTTGGAAGGGTTGTTCGGAATACCGATTTGCGCCCCATCCTTCAATTCATCCACCGATTTGATCTTGTCAGAATAAAAGCCGATCGGCTCAACATGGACCTTCGTCGTCACGGTAAAATCATAACCCTGTTCGGTCTTCACGGAATCCAAGTACGGAACATGCTGAAAGTAGTTCGCATCAATCTGCTTTTCCTTGAGCGCCGGATTCAGCTGGCCTTCATCATCAAAGACGACGACATCGAGATTGACGCCCTGCTCCAGCAGTTTCGGCTTGATAAAGTTCAAAATTTCCGCATGCGGTACGGCAGCAGCTCCAATTTTGAGCGTCGTCTCCTTGACCGGCTCTTCCGTTTTGGCGGATGAATCATTTTTTGCACCGGAATTTGCTTCGCCTTGCGCCGGTTTGCTGTTGGTCGCGCTGCCTGTATTGGAACCCGAACCGGAACCGCAAGCAGTCAAAGCAAGCGTGAACACCAGAATAATTGCAGCCAACATATATGTTTTTTTGATTTTCATTGTAAATCCCTGCTTTCCTAAAATGAATTTTGTTTTGCCATAAAGAAAATAGCACCCACATGGTAAGTCCGCTCGAACGGGCTAGTTTAACCATGCACATCTTATTAGAGCGCTGCACTGCTTGGAATATTCGTTTTAACTAAGCTAATCCAGCTTGTATCGCTTGCGTTCAATTCGCTTGGCCGTATAATCCCCGGTCCACTGAATCGTCTGCACAAGCAGAATAATAATGATGACAGTAGCGAATAAAATATCCTCCCGGAAGCGCTGATAACCGAAGCGGATAGCCAGACTTCCCAGTCCTCCTGCACCGATTGCCCCGGCGACAGCTGTAAACTCCGTAATCGCGATGACGGCAATCGTCAGACCGCGAACGAGCGCTGGCAGTGCTTCAGGAATGAGCACCCGGAAAATGATGGTGAAAGGCGAAGCGCCAATCGCTTTGGCCGCCTCAATTTTGCCTGTATCAACTTCCTTGAGCGAGTTCTCAATAATTCGCGCCAGGAAAGGAGCCGCCCCGATGGATAGCGAGACGATCGCAGCCGTCGGTCCCAGTGAAGTGCCTACAATTAGCCTGGATAACGGAAGCAGCAGCACAATCAGAATGATAAACGGCAGTGAACGTACAGTATTAATGAAAGTTCCGGTGATTTTGTTCACGATGGGAGCCGGCAAAATGCCGCCCTTTTCCGTCACGACGACAATAATGCCAAAGGCAAGACCCAGCAATATCGCAAAGATTGAGGACCAGACCACCATATAGAGCGTCTGCCCCAGCCCCTCCAGCAGCAAATCGTACAGATCATCCTTCATATGCCCGCACCCAGCCCTTCCACAGCGTACCTCCTGCTCTGGTACCGGTTCACAATGTTGACAAAGCGCTGAGCCGTCTCGCTCTCCGGATTGAAGAACAGCTTATCGACCGTCCCCGTCTCGACGATACGTCCCTTTTCGATGACCGCCATCTGATTGCAAATATGCTGCAATACATCCAGCTCATGTGTGATCAGCAGGATCGTCAACCCGAGCTGGCGGTTGATGTCCTTGAGCAGCTCCAGAATGGAGAAAGTCGTCTCGGGGTCAAGCGCTGATGTTGCTTCATCGCTCAGCAGCACATCCGGGTCATTGGCAAGCGCCCGGGCGATGCCGACCCGCTGCTTTTGCCCGCCGCTAAGCTGTGACGGGTAGCTGTTCTCCTTGTCGGAGAGCTGAACCAGATTCAGAATTTCCCTCACCCGGTTGCTAATCTGCACCTTGTCATGTCCAGCGACTTCCAGGGGGAATGCGACATTCTGATAAACCGTTTTCGCATCCAGCAGATTGAACTGCTGAAAAATCATTCCGATCTTCTGCCTCGCCTTGCGCAATGCTTTGCCTTTCAGGGCGGTAATGTCTTCCCCTCCAATGAGAATGCGCCCGCCATCAGGCTCCTCAAGGCGGTTCAGACAGCGGATCAGCGTGGACTTGCCGGCGCCACTGAATCCGATAATGCCGAAGATATCCCCCTTGCGAACGTCTAATTGAATGTCATCCAGAACCTTGATCCGGCCCTGGACCGTGTTATAGCTCTTGCTAAGTCCCTCTACGGCAATCAATCCTTCAGCCTCCCTCCCGTTTTGACGTGTGTTTTTTCGGAAATATAAGAATGGACAGCATTCCCTTGACGGGTATTCTTATATTTCTGCGCGAAACGATGCTGCGTTTGTCAAAAGACGGCTTCAGCCGTTTACGCTTGTTTGTGACACCCTTTGCTTCATCATACAAATACAAAAAGGAGATCCCGACTATATAAACAGTCAGCATCTCCGGTTTGCCGGTCGATAGCTACAATTAATTTAACTATTCCTATTGATTTAGTATGACTTATTTTCATAGTATAGGAGCATGAGGCCCAAACGTCAATAGGTTTAAAATAAAATTCCATATCAAGTTTAAATTGACGGACGGTCTATAAAGTGCTAAATTTATATCCAATCATTCTTATTGTATTTATTGGATATTGAAATTGGAGGTTAATTACGATGGCCCACCCACGACAAATCAAGCTGTCTGCTTACCTGGTCGGAACCGGCATGCATACGGCCTCCTGGAGGTTGCCCGGGGCACATGCAAGCTCCAGCATCGATATCGATTACTATAAGAAGCTGGCGCAGACGGCCGAGCGCGGCTGCTTTGACATCGCATTCCTTGCGGACAGCCTGGCCATAAATGAAGTATCCCACTCCATTATATTGAACCGCTTTGAGCCAATTACCCTGATTGCCGCTCTTGCTGGCGCAACCTCCAGAATCGGATTGGTTGCCACCGCGTCTACTTCCTACATTGAGCCTTTTAATCTGGCGCGCCTGCTGATGTCGGTCGATCATATCAGCAAGGGACGTGCAGGCTGGAACATCGTCACAACGAGGGATTTGTCCGGCAATACGGCCCGTAATTTCGGGGCAGAGCAGCATCTGGAGCACAGCTTCCGGTATAAACGGGCGGAGGAATTTTTGCAGGTCGTCCAGGGGTTATGGGACTCCTGGGAGGACGATGCCTTTATTCGAGATAAGGCGGCAGGCAAGTTTTTTGATCCGTCCAAGCTTCACAGGCTCCACCATCAGGGGGAATTTTTCTCCGTCGAGGGGCCGCTTAATATTGCCCGCTCCCCACAAGGCCATCCTGTGCTTGTTCAGGCGGGAACATCGGATGCCGGACAGAGCTTTTCAGTACGGTTTGCCGAGGTCATTTTCTCCATTAAGCACAAGTTTGAGGACGCGCAGCAGTTTTACCGCTCTTATAAGAATCAATTGTCACAGCATGGACGCGATCCGGAGAAGGTATTTATTATGCAAGGCATCTCCCCGATTATCGGGAAAACGGAGGAAGAAGCCGATCATAAGCGCCGGCAGCTTGAAGCGCTAATTACGAACGAAGCCGGACTCCAGTTCTTGTCCGATTATTTCACTCCCCTGGATTTTACCGGCTTTACTTTGAATTCCAGAGCCCATGAGCTTGGTCTGCACACGATTGAGCTGTCCAAATCCGATTTTAGAAAGCACCGCCCCGTCATCGCCCGGGACAATCCGACGCTGTGCGAGGTCTATTCCATGCTGACAGGCGCTTTCAGCCGCAATGAGCTGGTCGGGACTCCGGAGAAAATCGCGGACACACTGGAGCACTGGTTCCGGGAGGAAGCCGCTGACGGATTTATGCTGATGGCGCCTTCACTGCCTGACGGGCTGGAAGACTTCGTCGATCTGGTTGTCCCGATTCTTCAGAAACGAGGGCTTGTCCGTACCGAATATGAGGGGCATACGCTCCGTGACCATTTCGGTCTGTCCGCTCCTGCGAGCCGGTACGCAAATACTGCCTATGAAGACGCCGCAATCAGCAAGCCTAATTAGACAGAACAGCTCTTAACAGCACAGATGCGGACTCAACAGCACTTTAAAAACTGCTTCAGCTCAGCTCCCTGGGTCCATCCGTCCCCGGGAGAGGCGAAGCAGTTTTTTATCTTGATTCATATGGCTTTTCCAGGCCTATTCTTGCAGATGGCAGCTTACCCGCCTTCCGGGACGAATCAGCTTTAATGTTGGTTCCTCCTGGCGGCAGCGCTCCATCACAAACGGGCAGCGCGTATGAAAGGAACAGCCGGAAGGCGTATTCGAAGCACTGGGGATCTCCCCTTGCAGCTTGATTCGCCCGCGGCTCTGTCCCCGCTGCTCCGCAGGAATAGCCGAAATTAGCGCCTTCGTGTACGGATGCAGCGGCGACTCGTACAGATCGAGCACATCTGCAAGCTCTACGATTTTGCCCAGATACATGACCGCTACCCGGTCACTCATGTAATGGACAACATTCAGGTCGTGGGAAATGAACAGATAGGTAAGGGAAAAGCGCTGTTGCAAATCCTTGAGCAAATTCAATATTTGCGATTGTACAGATACATCAAGTGCGGATACGGGCTCATCCAAAACAAGAAATTCCGGCTGCAGCATAAGCGCTCTGGCAATGCCAATCCGCTGGCGCTGCCCCCCGCTCAGTTCGTGGATATACCGGGGTGCATAAGATTCATTAAGCCCGATTTGCTCCAGCATGTCCCGTACGTGCGCCTTTCGCTCGCTGCGGGTTCCGATTCGGTGAATACGCAGCGGCTCCTCCAGAAGGCCAGCTATCGTATGCTTCGGATTCATTGAGGTGTACGGGTCCTGGAAGACATACTGAATTTGCTTGCGAAGCTGCTTGTCGCGATCAGAACGCAGCCGGAGCAGGTCTTCGCCTTTATAAAATATCCGCCCGCCTGTCGGCTCCAGCAGTCTTGCTGCAAGCTGTCCGGCGGTTGATTTGCCGCAGCCGCTTTCACCGACCAGTCCGAGTGTTTCTCCTTGGCGGATATGAAGCGAAATGCCATCAACCGCTTTTAAACTCTGCTTGCTTCCCCATACGCCGCCGAGCGGGTAATGCATCTGCAACTGGTCAATTTCGACCAATGGCCGTACTTGTCGCTGGAGCTGAAACACCATTACTTATCCTCCCTTCCTGTTCGGCGGCAAAGCACCTTACTGCATGCTGTCCGCCAAGTCCGATCAGCGCAGGCTGATGCTTGAGGCAGATATCCGATGCCAGATGGCACCGGGAATAGAAACGGCAGCCTTCACCCCGCTCATGAAGCGCAGGCACCACACCCGGAATCGCATACAGCCGTTCATGCTTTTTAGCCGGTGACGGGATTGACTTGAGCAAGCCTTCCGTGTACGGGTGCTTCGGGGAATCAAACAGCTCATCGACTGTTCCCTGCTCGACGATTTGCCCGGCATACATGACGGCAATCCGGTCGCAGAGTTCTGCAATGACGCCAAGGTCATGGGAGACAAGCAGGATAGAGGTCTGATCCTCATCGCGAATTTGCCGCAGCAGATCCAGAATATCAGCCTGAATCGTCACATCGAGCGCCGTGGTCGGCTCATCGGCAATGAGCAGCTTGGGTCCGCAGCTCAACGCAATGGCAATCATGACACGCTGACGCATGCCACCGGAGAGCTGATGCGGGTAAGCCTTCAGCAGTGCTTCCGGCCTTGGCAGTTCTACCCGTTGCAGCAGCCGGATGGCCTCCCTATTAGCCTGCTGCTTTTCGAATCTAAGGTGCCGGCGCAGCATTTCTGTCAATTGCTGTCCTATCGTAAGAGACGGATTGAGCGAGGTAAGCGGGTCCTGAAAAATCATCGCCAGTTCCTTGCCCCGCAGCCTGCGGACCTGTTCGGCTGTAAATTGATGCATCGGCCTGGACTGATACCAGATTTCTCCGTCCTGAATGTGCATGCCGTCTGCGAGCAGACCCATAATGGACAGGGAAAGCACGCTTTTGCCGCAGCCGGATTCCCCTACGATCCCGATAATTTCTCCTTGCTTGACCGTGAGGTCAATGCTGTCAATAACCGTTAGAGGTTTCTTCGCCTGAAGCTGTACCTCCAGACCACGGATGTCGAGCAGCAGTTCTTCGGCAGCAGATGCAGGCTGTGCAAACTGATCCACGTAATTGAGATCACTGAATGCCTGCTCCTGTTGGATATGTGGCGCGCCCCACAATTCATTCGGCTTAACAATCGTGTCTTGCCGATTCCCGCCCACCGTTTGCTTCAGCAGCCTTTGTACAGTCGAATCATACAGTTCTTGTTCATTTTCCTCCTTGGCAAAAGGCAGCTGTTTATTCCTTTCATACTCCATCCAGGTTTGCTTGTTGGCTTCGGGCTTTTGCATGGTCTGCCGCCTTCTCTTCCTCAAAAATTTCAGCATCCTGGGCATCTCCTCCTTAGGCTCGCCGGTCCCGCAGGTCGCGGATGCCGTCTCCAAGCAAATTAAAGCCGAGCACTGTCAACGTAATGAATATTCCCGGAGCAAGTGCGAACCAGGGTGCTTTGCTGATATAGCTTTGCGATTCATTCAGCATCCGGCCCCAGCTTGGATCAGGCGGCTGCACCCCCAGCCCGAGATAGCTTAATGCCGCTTCGATGAGAATTGCAGTCGAGAAACTGAGGGATGCGGCTACAATGACAGGTGAGATGACATGTGGCACAATGTGGCGGAAAATAAGCGTTCCGTGCCCTGCTCCGAGTCCGCGCGCTGCCCTGACAAACTCAGCCTGCTTGAACTGGAGAAATCCGCTGCGGATGACGCGGGCAAAATTCGGAATTGACAAAATACCGATGGCAATCATCGTCTGGAACAGGCTAGGCTCGAAGACTGTGACCAGGATCAGCGCAAGCAGGATGCCGGGAAAGGCCAGCAGCGCATCCACCATGCGCATAAGCACCTCATCAGCCCAGCGCCCAATGTACCCGGCTGACGCGCCAATGATGAAACCGCCGGTCAGGCCGATCGCTACCGATACGAAGCCGACTGCAAATGCCGTCCGTGATGCCTCCATCACCCTGCTGAAAATATCCCTGCCGAAGTTATCCGTCCCGAACCAATGTCCGCCTCCCGGCGACTGCAACCGGCCTTGAATGTTCATTTCATTCACATCATGGGGAATATAGATAAAGCTGATGATCATCATCGAAAGCAGGATGGCGACAAGCACTATGCCAATCCATAACGTCGTTTTCGCTTTTCTCTTCATCGGGACATGTGCCCCCTATTTGTAAGGTAGATTGAATTGGATAGCAAGCAGCAATTTCACCTGCCAAGCCGTTTAGCGGATCTTCGGATTCAGCCACCGGTATGACAGATCGACGATAAAATTCACCGTGATCACAATAAGGGCAATAAGCAGCACCATGCCCTGAACAAGCGGAAAATCCCGGCTTCCAATTGCCGTTATGAGCAGCCGCCCCATCCCTGGCAGGGTGAACACCTGCTCGATGACGAGACTTCCGGCAAGTATTTCACCGAAGTTAACCCCGACGACTGTTATAACGGGAATCAGCGCATTTTTGAGCACATGACGGTAGTAGACCGAACTGTTCTTCAGTCCTTTGCTGCGGGCTGTGCGCACATAATCCTCGCCGATCTGCTCAAGCATCGTCGTACGCAAGTAACGCACGACGATGGCAATTTGCGGGATAGCCAGCGCGATTGCCGGAAGCGTCAGTGATTTGAGAGACAGCCATATATTTTCTGACCACGGTACATAGGTACTGACTGAGAACCATTTCAGAAGAAGTCCGAAGATCAGAATAAGCATAATTCCCGACCAGAAGGAAGGGATCGCAAGCCCAAGCTGGGTGCCGATGGAAATGATCAGGTCCACAGCCTTCCCTCTCGCTCTTGCTGCGGCAATGCCAAGCGGAACTGCAACAATAATTGTAAGGAGCAGCGACATAATTGCCAGAGAAAAGGTTACGGGCAGCCGGCTGGCAATAAGACCAAGCACCGGTTCAGAAAAGCGCAGTGACTGTCCGAAATCAAATTGAATGACACCTGAAATCCAGCTAAAAAACTGTTGATGCAGCGGACCGCCAATCCCCAGCTTCTGTTCCAGCTCCGCCACCTGCTCCGGCGATGCCTCCATCCCGAGGATCGCATGCGCCGGATTGCCGGGAATAATCCGAAAGGCCAGGAAGGTCAGCACGATGACAAAAAATAATGTAAGAACAAGAGTCAGCATTCGCCGTGTTACAAACAAGCGGCCTTCATCCCCTTCCCGAGCTTACGAATGAATGGACTTACTTCGTCCAATAAACAATCGATAAATCCTGCACATACAGCGGATATTGCTTATAACCTCCGAGCTTCGGCTTGAGGGCTACGTTCAAGTAAGGATCCATAATGTAGACGGCAGCCGCTTCCTTGGCCAGTGTGGTTTGCGCCTGCTTAAACAGCTCCGTACGCTTGGCGGCATCTACCTCCGTTACGGTAGCCTTCAATGCTTTGTCGAATTCGGGGCTGTTGTAATTAAAGAGGTTGTTCGGCGAATCGGACAAATACTTGTTCAAAATATCATAAGGATTCAGCTTGCCATCAAATCCGATAATCGTCGCTTCATAATCCCGGCCTTTATAGATGCGTTCCAGCCATACCGCCCATTCCACGGGCTCAATTGTCACCTTGATGCCAACTTTGGAGAGCTGCTGTGCGATGACCTCGGCAGTGGACACATGAAACGCATAGTTGGACGGAACCGACAGTTTGATGGAAATATCGTCCGCATGTCCCGCCTCAGCAAGCAATGTTTTCGCTTTTTCAACATCATACGCGTGCAAATCCTCCAGCCCTTCCTGGAAATATTGCTGCATAATCGGGCTCAGGTTAGATCCGATCTTAATGCCACGGCCAATCGCAACGCCCTGAATCAGTTCATCCTTGTTTATCGCATGATTAATCGCCTGCCTGACCCGAATGTCATCGAACGGCTTTTTGGCGATATTGTACACCAGCACCTGAACCAGATTTTGCGGTCCGCTGACCGCCTGGAAGCTGTCGCCAAGCTCCTCCAGCTTTTCCGTTCCGATTCTCGGGTAGATATCTGCTTCTCCGGTTTTCAGCGTCAGGAATGCTGCCTCCTGATCCGGGATAATCCGGAACTCCACTTTATCAAGCGCAGGTATTCCGCTGACATAGTAGTTTTCATTTTTTTCGACAACCAGCCGCTGCCCAGGCAAATATTCCTTAAACTTGAATGGCCCCGTACCGATCGGCTTCGTATTGCTGTCGGCGTAATTCTTTGGAATAACAGCAGCCGTCAGTGCGGTCAGGAAAGAGGAATTATTTTCCTTGAGCTTGATCACAACGGTTGATTCGTCTGGCGCCTCAATACCGGCAACACTGGCAAAGGCATTATTGAGCGGTTTGCCTGTGTCCGTACCGGCCAGCTTGTCATAGGAATATTTCACATCCTCTGCTTTGACCGGATTGCCGTTATGGAATTTGACGCCAGAACGAAGTTTGAATGAATAAACAAGGCCATCTGGTGTGATTTCATAGGATTCAGCAATGGCAGGATACAGCTCCCCTTTTTCATTCGGCTTCAACAGCCCTTCAAATACGTTGAACATAATTTCCGTTGTCCCGGCTGCTACAGCCAGATGCGGATCGAGATAATCCGGGTCTTGGGGAACGATAACAACCGCATTGCCGCCTTCAATCCTCCCTCCCTCGGCTGGTGTATCATCCTTCTTGTCGGCTTCACCCGGTGCTGTCGGCGGATTGGCGGATGGCGTCACCCCATTATTGCCTTTATTGTCCCCGGCGCAGGCTGCCAGAACTGCAAGAACAAGCAGAGCGATAGTTAATTGGAGCAAATAACGGGGGGTTTTAGAATGATGGATTGGTTTCACAGACTTTTCCTCCTATAGGTTGTTGTGATAAGCGATGGAATCTCTTCAATGGAATGAACAATTGGCTCATGCTGCAGCTCTTCAATGCCCAGCCGCCCAAAACGGTTGATGAGCACGGAATCGAGACCGGCCTTCGAGCTTCCCGCAACGTCGTCGTAGTAATTGTCCCCGACATAGACACTTTCCGCTGGAGATATGCCTGCCTGACGCAGGGAATAATCGAAAATTTTGCGCGAAGGCTTCTCTGCGCCCACCTCGGATGAGATGACAATATGGTCAAAATAATCCGTCAGCCCGTTATCGTCCAGTACCTGGCGGGCCGTGTTATCCCAATTGCTGATTAGCCCGATGCCGATGGAATGGCGCTTCAGCTCCTGAAGCACCTGAACGGTGAATGGGAAGGCGCACCAGTTCTGCCCCTGCTCACGTCCAATGGCCGTTAGCCGCTGATGCTGCTTATGCAGATCAAATTGAACGCCAAGCTGGTAATTCAGCACTCCTAGATACCAGGGAAAAAAGGTCGCTTGCGCTTTGCCCAGCACACCGGGATACTGGCGCATAAACAGCTTATCTGTCAGATGATAGGCCCGCTCGATTTGTCCGATATCCCGCTGGATGCCCTGCTCTTGCAAATATTGATAGAATCCTTGTTCTCTGGGCAAGTAAACCAGGGTATAGCCCAAGTCAAACCAGGCGTACGATTTATTCATGCTTCCTCCAAATACGATGTAGTTGCAGATGAAATGACGGGCAGCAGAATGTGAGACGGGTAACGTTCATGATGATATATGGTCTGCGTCGCTGTTCTGAAATCTGCCTCGGTCACCTCCCCGGGTGGTTTAATGCAGTTCGGGTTGCGGTCAAATGTCGGGAATAAGGAGCTGGTCACGTCCAGACGGATCGCATGGCCTTTCTTGAAAAGAACAGCCGTTGAGCCAAGCGAAATCTCATATCGAATCACCTTCCAAGGCTCTACCGCCTCCTGCTTCTCCAGCGAGTTCCGGTAGGATGCACGTATAATGCCTTCCGCAAGATTGTAAGCTGCACCATTCGGATGAACATCGACAAGCTTGGCGACAAAATCCGTATCTTCTGCGGATGTAGACGCATAGAGCACAACCTTGATGTCCCCTGCGACAAGCGTATCCTCTGTCAGGGGCTCCGTCGTATACACGAGCACATCGTTGCGGATCTCAATCGGCAGCTGGTTTCGCGGACCCATAGGGGTCAAATCCGGTACGGCGCCTGACCGGCCTCCAAGAGCCGCAACCGGAATAGACGGATGGTAGACATAAACATCGGGATGTTCCTGCAATGGAGGTTGCGGCGATAAACTGCCGTCTCCATTAATGGAGTTGGCACGCTCCTTGCTGTGCAGATAATACGGGACCTGCACCGGGCCGGCAGGCGGCCATTGCTGAGACTGCTCCCAGCGGTTCGCACCCATCAGAAAATACTGCACAGGAGTAACCTCATCCCAGCGGTCCTCCTCGCCTTTTAGCCAGCGGCCGAACCATTGGAGTTGCAGCTGATCAACCCGGTTGGCAGCCTCCGTTCCAAAATCGAGTTCACCTACATACCGCGACCATGGCATATGGAACCAGGGCTCTATGAGCAAATATTGATGCTCCCTCGCCTCACTGCCAGATGCGATGGAACGCAGGCTGTTAAAATTCTCAATCGAGCCGTCGAGAAAAATATCGTACCAGCCTGCCAGGTGCAGGGCAGGAACATCAACCTGGTCATACTGCTCCTTGATAGAGCGCTGACGCCAGTATTCATCCCGTGCCGGATGCTCCAGCCATTCCTTGTAATAGGGAGCAAGCTCCCCGATCACGCCGGGGGTTTCTGCCAGCGGAAGATGCTTATAGAGCGAGGGTGCTGCTGCATACCGGGCGGAAATCTCTGCGGCCCAGTCGCCTCTGCCTTGCCTCAGCGCGCTGTCCTGGCTGACGAACAGTACCCAGGACAGCGTGCATGCGAGCGCAAATGCCCCGCTGCGGTATACCTTGCCCTCATAGGCATCCGATCCGGTCATGCCGGGCACAATGCACTTCAGCGCTGGCGGGCGCGTTGCTGCGGTCAGCAGTTGGGCAGCCCCCACATAAGAGAAGCCGTACATTCCCACGCGCGGAAGCGCATAGGGCAATGCCGCTGCCCATTCGACCGTGTCATAGCCGTCCTCGGCTTCGTGGTCATAGGGCTGGAATTCCCCTTCGGATGACCATCTGCCCCGTGTATCCTGCACGACCACCACATAACCATGGCGTGCATACCAGGATGGATGGGCATAATTCATCGTCTGTGCATCTTCTTTGTTATAAGGTGTGCGCATTAACAGCACGGGATATCGCTCTGTCGTGTCCGGGCGGTAAATATCTGCAGACAGCGTGATGCCGTCCCGCATTGCGACAGGAACATTGCGTTCAATAAGAATTTGATCGATTCTGCTCTGACTTGCCATAGCTGATCTTTTTCCCCCTTAAATGCGGCTTGCAGAAGTGAATACGACTGTCATGTCATGGAAGATTTGACCCTGGCAGCAGCTTCTTCGCTTGAAATATAAGCATTTATTTCATGTGGTACACAGGTTGCATATGCTTATAAATCAAAAAAGGAGACGCACTGTATACACAGCACATCTCCGGTTAGCCGGTCAATATGACTATTCCAATTAAATTAGTTGGTTTTATGGAGAAATATTACCATTTGTTCTCATAAGGCGTCAACTCTTTTTTTACAGGCTAAGAATTTCGTTCACAATGTTCCCTTGAATATAGTTCATGGCAAGGTCCTATACATACAAGAAACAGAATAATTCATTGCTCCGGTCGACCTTATATAGCGGCTATTGTGTTAGATGAAAATAAAGCCTGATTTTAACCTTTCCGTCTGGCGCGTCCGGCGGCCGCGTCGAAAGCGCCTGATCCCTTGCTCATTTCAGGATTCCGGTCCTGTTCGCCTGTCGGCGGTGATTGCTACTTCTTTCCCTCTATGCAATCTTCGTAATAACAAGGTGTGCGGAAACTGGCCTTGTTCCTCCGGCTAATGGAGTGATCGTGAGTGCCGCGGCATTGCCAGCTGGATTTCGAACTGTAAGTACTGAATTAATGACCGTTGTTTGCACAAGAGCCATTCCTACTATTTGAGAAGTACCTGTTGCACGCCCAACCACCGTATAAGCCAGATCAGCGCTATTGAGTGTCAAAATGAGTTGACCCGGTTCGTTTACACTTACCTGAAACAAAACCTGATAAGTGCCAATTGTAGACAAGTTAAATGAGCTCGCATTTACACGGGTAATTACAGTCCCGCTGATTGGACCATCTTGTGGAAAACTTACGTCCGTGTTGGGAGCAACAGTTGCTGCGTTATTAGGAGGCATCAAGGCAAAAAAATCTGCAAAGCCTAATACTCCACCTGCCGGCCCTGCGGGTCCCGCTGAACCCGTTGCTCCTGCTGGCCCTGCCGGCCCTGCGGGTCCCGCTGAACCCGTTGTTCCTGCCGGTCCTGCTGGTCCTGCTGATCCTGCTGGTCCTGCTGGTCCTGCTGGTCCTGCTGGTCCTGCTGGTCCTGCTGGTCCTGCCAGCCCAGCTGCGCCAATTGCTCCTGCAATTCCTGCTAGACCGGCTGGTCCAAGTGCGCCTGCAAGTCCTTGGGGTCCAATCTCTCCAATCGCTCCTGCAAGTCCAGCAAGTCCTTGGGGCCCAAGTGCTCCTGCAAGTCCTTCAGGTCCAAGTGCGCCAATTGCTCCTACAAGCCCTGCAAGTCCCTGAGGCCCAAGTGCTCCTGCAAGTCCTTGGGGTCCAAGTGCGCCAATTGCTCCTACAAGACCTGCAATTCCTTGAGGCCCAAGTGCGCCTACAAGTCCTTGGGGTCCAAGTGCGCCAATTGCTCCTACAAGACCTGCAAGTCCCTGAGGTCCAAGTGCGCCTGCAAGTCCTTGGGGTCCAGCTTCTGCAATTGCTCCCGCAAGTTCTTGAAGTAATTGCTGTCTTTTAGGCGGAGGACACGGTGCCCCAACTATTTTTTTAATAACCCGACGACGTTTCTTTTTTTTTCCTTTTGGAGGGCACACAATTACGATTTTTTTCTTACATCGTTTTTTTCTTTCCACACAACTCAACAACGACACCTCCCTATACAGATGGTTAAGTATACGTGAGTCGCATATTTTAGGCATGGACTAATAGCCGGCTATTAGGTAGACTAAAAACCATTTTCCAAAAATTGGGTTAATGGCAGGGTAGTGTTATATTTCAAACCCCAACACTCTTTCAGTTGTGATTACCTCATTTAAAATCAAGACAACACAACTTTCACTGCGTCAAGCAAAATCATATTTTAGGTCTTTTTTGTACTCCAGTTACCAACATCCGGGAAGTGCTGGACAAGTAAAATTAGCTTTTTCAAACGATTTAAGACATCTTACCTCTACAAATAAAGAATGTTAACCACTCATACAAACAGCCCGGGTCCGGTGAAATACCGGCTCCGGACTGCTGCTCATAAGTTGCAGCTGATGTTCAAGTTCAGTTTGTCAGTGACAACGTCTCAGGCATGCTCTATTGATAGACTTTTAATTCACGGACAGACCACCAGTTGGAGGCAGAGCCTGTTTGCACCACCTTAATATACCTTGCATTTTGCCCGCCAAAACTTGCCGTAATAACAGGTTCGCTGCCAGTGCCTGATGCTATCGATGATCCCCAGTTGGCTCCGTCATTCGATACATAGATTTCATAGCCGCGTGCGTAATCATCATTGCTCCCGGTTGAATCCATCACTAACCTGTTGAAGCTGCGAACCGCCTTCATATCAATTGTCAACGACTGGCCCGGCACCATCGCCGTTCCTGTGCTCCATCGGGTTGCCATATTGCCGTCCAACAGGTTGGCAGGCACATCTCCGCTCGACGGATCGGAGGATGCGCTCCATCCCGTCCGGTCCAGCTCTAATGGAGTCCCTCCATTTCCGGCACCTGTGAATTCTGTGACTGTCTGCCTCATCGCCTCCGCAGGAGAATTGGCATATACCCTTCCCCCCTGGTTATTGATGACATGAGTGATTTCGCTTCCGGCTGTTCCTGCCAACCAAATGCTGGTCGCATGATGAATGTTCACACCCTGTACATTGGGAACCTCAATGCCGCTGTGCAACTTGATGGCCGCATCCCGGAAAAAGGAATATACGCCAAGCCCCCATGCCTCATGGCTGGTAACCGTATCTGCTACCTTATAGGAAGCAAAGCCGTTCACCGTTCCACCGGAGCTCATCCAAGACGATTGATTCGGTACATCGTAAGGAATCTCGGACTGATAAAAGTAAGTGCGTCCCCGCTCTCCGTTCCACAAGGTCTGATACTCGTTATGGTGTTCGTTAAATAAACCATAGATGGTCACATCGTTGCCGTTCACAACCAGACCATTTTTGGAGACGTTCGTATTCCAACCTGCCCCTGCCCCATGATCTGCACGCCACAGCCAGAAATGATCGCCGATGACATGATTGCTGTTAATACGGAGTGCGACATCATTCCGGCCAACTGTAGCGCCC
Source organism: Paenibacillus pinihumi DSM 23905 = JCM 16419 (assembly GCF_000422505.1). Classification (GTDB taxonomy): domain Bacteria; phylum Bacillota; class Bacilli; order Paenibacillales; family Paenibacillaceae; genus Paenibacillus_D; species Paenibacillus_D pinihumi. The sequence continues at coordinate 34,129 of NZ_AULX01000029.1, forward strand.
CCTGTCCGGATCGTAATATCGTGCAGGGAGATCGGATTTCCGGCATGATTGGCACTGCTGCCTGACGGCCCTACTTCCAGCAATACTTCCGAATTGACAGGACCTGCATCAATCATGATGCCGGCCACCTTTACACCGTCTACATCTGCAACCGTCATAGCAGCTTGCCCGGTCACAGGTACTAAAGTAGGAAATCCGATGCCCAGAACGACCGTATTCGGGTTGGTGATGCGGATCGTATCATTCAGCGCATAAATTCCCGGCGTGAACAACAGATGCTTGCCCTGAGCCAGTGCCGCATTTATGCTTGCAGCCGTCGAAGTATCTGAACGGGCAATATAGAATTGATCAATTGAAATCGACTGCCCTGGTGTTGCGCCGTTTGCCCAACTGATTCCTTTCGTATTGGCTTGCAGAGACGGCACGAACACTTCATATTGTCCGGAAGCGCTTACAAGCAAATACGGCTTCTCCCGGATGATTGGAGTTTGCTCAACCACTGTATAAGGCGGATCAGGGAATTGTCCCGAAGGCGCATTATGGGTGCCGACAAAGACCATATTCCATACGCCATTTGTCCAGTTCGCCCACTGGCTGTTGCGTGAGAAGAACTGCTGCTGAGAAGCCGGTACAACAGCTTTGTCTACGACAGAGTCAGCCAGGAAACCGCCGCTCGCCCATCCGGCATTCCAGTTGTTATCAAAATCAAACAAATGAAGATCGCCTTTGATGTGCAACCGGCGAAGCGGAGCGGCCTGTGATACAGCAATTTGCGTCGTACCGCTGGCAGGGTTAATCGTAAGATTCTCAATTGACCGCCAGAAATTGCGCGTGGCATTGCCATTATCCCAATCCGCGTTGACATTCAAACCGCCGTTAATGTTCACATCCCCCGGGTTTTGCCCGATGCCTGCTGCATGGGTATAAAATCCAACGTTAAAATTGACATTATAGGTCCCCGGCTTAAACAGAAACGCATACCTGGAACTGCTGAATTCATTGGATTCTTGCTCCGCGAATACGGAGGCGGTAACCGACTGGATCTCCGTTACCGGCGTGGACGGATCGAAGACATAGACATTCGGGCCGAAAATAGTAGCATTGGCGCTGCTTGCAGGGCCTGCCTCTACCTTGGCCGGTTGCAGCGGACCCAGACTTGCGGCAACTGCCAGAACAATCATCGACATGACCATCTTCTTCAACATACAATTATCCCTCCTTAATCAGATCAGCAGGGTCTCCCATTAAATGTTTGTGTCAAGTGAAGCTGTTCCAAATTCCGCTCCCGGCTCCATACAAAACATTCTTTATGAAAGCGCATTCTTTTTTCTTGTATCACCTCCCTTTCTGATTATATGGAGATTGGCCTTTATCGGTTTTTGGGAAATTCATATGTGTATGAATGCATTGCAGGGGATATATGGCGTGTATATAGTGAAGGAATAAATTAGGCGGGTATACACTAACTATAGCGAATATGTTAATCGTTTACAATCAAAATATGTCTCTGGACCGGGATTTATTTCAGGGGCATCAGGTGTGGGATTTGGAAATTTAAGGATCTGCCCTCTCTCCTTTTAAAAGCGAAGTTGATGGTGAACAAAGTACCGGAGAATGTGACTCATTCAGATATAGAATCAAGGGAGCACAACTATTTTACATCATTAAATGCGTGCAAACACGTATGATTATATCACGCAAATTGACCATTTTATGCTATAATGAACTTCAGATGATGTGTTTTACGTGAAATTAGAACATGCGTTGGAAGGAGCTGCGGCAAATGAGAGATACGGAAGCACATATTGAGAAGGAAAACTCGCTTGGCCATGTAGTCAAGGTTCAGCATGTCATTGATTTTATTGTCCTGGCCGAACTGCAAAATGGCCGTCGGTACGGAAAGCAGCTGGACCGTGTTATCACGCTGGCGCTCCAGGGTGTTGGCGTCAACGACTCCTATCTCGCACAGCGGTTGAAGAAGCTCGCAGAGAAAGGCCATGCTACAAGCCAGTGGGACGATGACAACCGTTACAACCGGTATTATGAAATTACGGATTCCGGCCTCGAATACTTCAGGCAGCTTCAGCGTGATCTGCCCGAGCGTGTCGCCCTGGCGCTCAAGGTGTACAAGCTGTTTGAGAATACGATGAAGAAGCATCAGGTGTAGCTCGCAGTCTCTTTGACGACAAGCGCCGGTGCCGCATTTCGCCAGTAAGCCCATCATGACGGAAGATTAAGAACCACTCATAATCCCATCATATCCCTGTTAATCTATGCTAAAATGGTAGAATCACAACAAGGAAGGTGAGAACTTACAATGGGATCATGGGGAAAAACAGCACTCGAAAGTGATGAAGGGCTTGATATTCTTGATGTATTAATTGAATATCCGGCGGACCGGCAAACTGTCCACTTAAAGGATCTGTTCTATCATTACCGGGGGCTCGGATTTCTCTCTGAGGACCCGGAAGAAGAGGATTTCCTTTATGATCAGACGGCCATCGCCCTGGCTGAAATTGTATGTGCCTATATCGAAAACGGCAAGACAAAATATGAGAAATTAAGCGGCCTGAAGGAGATTGTCTGGGACACGGAAAACCTCCTTGAGTTAAGACAGCTGGTTCAGCAGGTTCGGGATAACAAAGGCGGGGACCGGGAGCTCTATGAATTGTGGGATGAAGATCCGGAGTGGCTTGCACATCTGGATCATGTAATTCGCACTTTGTCGCAGCGGCTATAGATAACTTTGAATTATACAAAGAACGCAGCCCTCAGCGGCTGCGTTTTTCCATTTTTTCAGCTTGAATACGACAATGACACCTTGCGGGTCTATACCAGTGTAAATCCAAATAAGGATTGTTCCTGTTCAAGCTGCCGCCTCATTTCATTTAAATAGGCCAGTTGTTGAGCGGTCATATGATTATGATCCGCATACCTGTCCTTATCCTATTTGGCAACCGGCTGTCTGGCCTCATCCGTCCAATGTATAGTACACTTTTGGAAGTGAATGTTTTGCAATATAAAATCAACAAAAGGAGTCGATTAGTATGGAATATCGTCAGCTTGGCACATGTGGGATGAAAGTTTCCGTTTTGGGGCTTGGAACAAACGCCTTCGGGAAAAGAGCAGACGAGGAGATCTCCATCCGAATTATTCATCAGGCGATGGACAGCGGCATTAATTTTATCGATACCGCCAATATTTATGCAGGCTCAGAGTCGGAGCGAATCATCGGCGAAGCGTTAAGTGGCCGTCGGCAGAGCGCTGTCCTGACAACCAAGGCAGGGTTAATCAATGGACAAGGGCCGAATGACCGCGGTTCTTCGCGCTTTCACCTGCAGCAGGAGCTGGAAAACAGCCTGCGCCGCTTGAAAACTGATTACGTCGATCTGTATCAAATTCATACCTTTGACCCGTATACTCCGTTGGAGGAAACCTTGCGTACACTCGATGATATGGTAAGCGCAGGCAAGGTACGGTATATCGGCGCTTCCAACTATGCGGCCTGGGAGCTGATGAAGGCTCTTGGCATTAGCGATCACAAAGGATTTATCCGCTACACCTCGACCCAAAACAGCTACTCTCTGGCTGATCGCACGATTGAACAAGAGCTTGTTCCATTGTGTCTGGATCAGGGGCTTGGCATCATACCATACTTCCCGCTGGCTGGCGGCATCTTGAGCGGAAAGTACAGTCATGGGGACATCCCGGCTGCCTCCAGAGCAAGCACAGATCCAAGCTTCAACCGTTTCCTTGAAGAACCGGCGATTCAGCTTGGACAACAAGTGAGCAGACTGGCTGAGGAATACGGTACAACACCTAGCGCACTTTCGCTTGCCTGGCTGATGGACCGCCCTGCTGTCTCGACGGTTATTGTCGGCGCTACCCGTCCGGATCAGCTGGAGGATAATCTAAAAAGCACAGGACTGGTGCTGAAACAGGAGCAGAAGGATAAATTAGACGCGGTCAGCGAGCCGTTCCGCTATGGCAAGCCGTTCGCGGTATATCGTTTGCCTTAAGCAAACGTTGCACAAAACAAAACCGGCTGCTTCCGTCATACAGGACGAAGTACAGCCGGTTTTGTTTTGCTCACAGAGTATGCCCTACTGTCATACAGCACATCTCTTCATCATTATTAATAAAGCGTTGCTGCGACCTCCCTGGAAAAAGGAACCGCCTCCCCTTCCCGTCCGGTGCGGATTTTCTCCGCCCATTCCGGATCAGCCAGCAATGCACGTCCTACAGCTACAAGGTCAATTTCATTGCTGTCCAGCTTCTCTGCCAAGGTCTCCAGTTTGGAATCCTCGCTATACGCTCCCGTCATATCCACATTAAGACCAACGGACCCTACAGTAATTACCGGCTTGCCTGTCAGCTTTTTCACCCAGCCTGCAAAGCTTAATGGCGATCCTTCAAACTCCGGCTCCCAAAACCGGCGGGATGAGCAGTGGAAAATATCGACACCGGCCTTGACCAGCGGCGCCAGGAATTGCTCCAGCTCCTCTGGTGTTGTGGCAAGCTTGGCTGTGTACGCATCCAGCTTGAACTGGGAAATACGCAGACTAATTGGAAAATCAGGTCCGACAGCCTTGCGAACGGCCTCAATGACTTCAACTGCAAATTGTGTCCGCGCTGCGAGATCACCGCCATAACGGTCCGTCCGCTGGTTGGTCACCTCCCAGAAAAACTGGTCAATCAGATAGCCGTGAGCCCCGTGCAGCTCCACTCCGTCGAATCCGACCCGCTTGGCATCGGCTGCTGCCTCGGCAAAGGCCTGCACAACCGCTGCAATATCCGCTTCCGTCATCGCTTCACCTGTCTTCGTTCCGGTTTCATCCAGCCCGGAAGGCCCGATTGAAGCCACCTCCGGATTCGGCACAGACTCACCCGGCTTCCTCGACGTTCCGAAATGCCAGATTTGAGGGATAATCTTCCCTCCCGCTTCATGGACCTCCTTTACCACTTGCGCCCAGCCATTCAAGGCTGCTTCACCATGAATCGTCGGAATACTTGTCATTCCTGATGCCGCAGGGTGGTTAATGGTGGTGCCTTCCGTAATAATTAATCCGGTGCCGTTTGCAGCGCGGCGGCGGTAATAGGCTGCAACATCCGGCCCCGGTACGCCCTCCGGAGAGAAGCTTCTGGTCATTGGAGCCATGACAATCCGGTTCCCGGTGCTGAGCTTATCGCTTGCAAATGGCTGAAATAGTGATGCTACGGCTTGAACAGTTTGTGTCGTTTTCATAAGTATGCCTCCTTGTATTATGATGCTTTGCACCCCCATATCAAGGGTAAGCAAAATGTAAGATCTAAATCTGGAACCGTTTCGTTTTAGCCTCTGCGATCAATTGTCACAGCATCATGTATCTATTCAAGAATATCCATTCTTAAACTGGAACGACGAGACCGCCTTGAACTTTCTAGCAAGACTATACCCCATTCAAGAACGTTCAGTCAAGTATTTTTTTTCATTTCCGGTGACCTGAAATCCATACCTGTTTTATTCCCTCGTTCCGGGCGGATTATTCCAGCCTAACAGCTTGACAGGCAACAATAACTTTTATAGAATTATTGCTTACTGATCGTTCTTAAACCGAATTGTGAAAAAGGATGTGAAAGACGCATATGGCCAGACCAAGAGAATTTGATCAGGAGGTTGCGCTGCAAAAAGCGGCTGAACTGTTCTGGGAAAAAGGATACGAACGCACCTCAATTGCCAACCTGGTCGAACAAACGAATGTTCACAGGGGCAGCTTATACGATACATTCGGGGATAAAAATCAATTGTTTTTGGCTTGTCTGGACTGGTTCCGTCTGAATAAATATGATTCTGTATTTGGGATATTGGCTGCCCCCGGCAACCCAAAGGAAATATTAAAGCTCTTTTTCGAGCGGACTATTGACTGGGCCATGGAAGACAATAACGGGCAAAGAGGATGCTTTATGGCCAACACAGCGATGGATCTCGGTGCTTCCGATCCCAATGTGGCGAGCCGTATTGAAGCCTTTAATCTGGATGTAGAGAAGAGCTTCTATCATTTGCTGGAGCGGGCACAGAACGAAGGACAAATCAATAGCAGCCTCACGCTGCGCGAGCTGGCGAGATTTCTTGCCGGCACCAGACTTGGACTCTATGCGATAGCCAAAACGACCACTAACCGCAAGGCGCTTGAGGACATTTGCAAAGTAGCCCTGTCATTTCTGGACTAATTCAAGCTATATGCCGAACTGCTGTTTTCAGCTAAAAAAGCTGCCCCGGAACGATTCCGGGACAGCTTTTGCTTTAGCTTGGCATTTTACTGTAAAGGCTCAGCTATATTGATATTGCGCATGATGTAACCGGCTGTATATGCCGCCGGAAGCAATAAGTTCCTGATGACTGCCTTGCTCTGCAATGCCGTTCTCATTAACAACGATAATACGGTCCGCATTTTTAATTGTCGCCAGACGGTGGGCAATAACGAGCGTTGTTCTGCCCTTTGCCAGCTCGGACAACGATTGCTGAATCATCGCTTCTGTCTCCGTATCAAGGGCCGAGGTAGCCTCGTCCAGAATCAGAATCGGCGGGTTCTTCAGGAACATGCGCGCGATCGCCATGCGCTGCTTCTGTCCACCCGAGAGCTTGACGCCGCGCTCACCGATAATCGTATTCATCCCTTCCGGAAGCTGGTTGATCATGTCCACCAGCGAGGCACGCCGTGCAGCCTCCCAGATCTGCTCGTCCGTAGCTTTTAGATCGCCATAAGCGATGTTTTCCCTGATTGTACCAGCGAACAGGAATACATCCTGCTGCACAATTCCGATATTTCTGCGCAAAGAATGCAGTTGCAAGTTGCGAATATCCTTGCCATCTACGGTAATACTGCCTTCATTCACATCATAGAACCGCGGAAGCAGGCTGCAGATCGTTGTTTTCCCCGCTCCTGACGGCCCCACAAAGGCAACTGTCTCACCCGCACGAATGGATAAGTTGATGCCTTTCAATATGTCCCTGCCTGCCTCGTAACCGAATGTTACATTATCAAAGCGGATGTCGCCTTTAAGCGTTTTGGCTTCAACCGCATCCTTGGCATCTGCAATATCCGGCTCGGTATCCAGCAGCTCAATATACCGTTTGAAGCCTGCGATTCCTTTTGGATAGCTCTCAATAACCGCATTTATTTTTTCAATCGGACGGAAGAAGACATTGGACAGCAGCAGGAATGCCAAGAAATCCCCAAGCTCAAGCTTGCCGTTAATAAAGAACCATGCTCCGCAGATCATAACGAATACGGTAATGAACCGCATGAGCATATAGTTGATCGACAAGCTTCTCGCCATCGTCTTGTAGGCCATCAGTTTGGTTTCCCGGAAATTCTGATTATCTTTGGCAAACAGCTTTTTCTCATGCTCTTCGTTAGCAAAAGATTGAACGACGCGGATACCCCCAACATTTTCTTCAATACGGGCATTGAAGCTGCCCACATTGCCGAACAGACGGCGGTAGGTTTCCGTCATTTTGCCTCCGAACACAATGATCAGCCAGGCCATAATTGGAATGATAACGAAGGTCAGCAGCGCCAGCTCCAAATTGATGTAAGCCATTACGGAGAACGAACCGACAAGCGTCATCACCGCAATGAACACGTCCTCCGGCCCGTGGTGCGCCACCTCTCCGATCTCATTAAGGTCATTCGTTACCCGGCCGACGAGATGCCCGGTCTTGTTGTTATCAAAGAACCGGAACGACAGCTTCTGGAGGTGGTCAAACACTTTCCTCCTCATATCCGTCTCAATATTGATCCCCAGCATATGTCCCCAATACGTGACGACATAGTTCAGCAGGGTATTGAGTGCATATACGGCAAGCAGCCCGATGCCTGCAATCACAATCACCCGCCAGTTGCCGCTTGGCAGCAAATCATCAATAAATCCTCTCACAGCAAGCGGAAAAGCGAGCTCGAGCAATCCTGCGATAACTGCACAGGTAAAATCGAGCACAAATAATCCTTTATAAGGACGGTAATACGAAAAAAATCTACGAAGCATGCCTTACTGGTCTCCTCTCTCTCTTGTGCCAGATGATTCGTCATGTTCCCCCGTTTGCTCTCCCGGACGTCCGCAAACTTACTTACACGCAAGAAGGCAGGACAATGTCCTGCCTTCACTCTCCCTCCGGGCAGCAAACGCATACGATTCTGTGTACAAATGTATATGATTAATTGTCCGGTGTCAACGCTCCGGCTAGCAAAACAAGGAAGGAGTTTTCATTTTTTCGAAAGCTCTTTTTATCTTGTTTAAGTCTGCTGCCCCTGGAATTGCCCATTCCTGACAGCCTTCACGTCATACATGTGAACGACCGTGTCCAGAATGTAATCAGGCGGAGTCTGGCCCCTGCTGTCGCGATGGCCTTGAAGATGCTCCGGGCTCTTCTCCCAGTTTTTCCACGCCTCCTCGGATTCCCAGCGAATGATAACCATCACTTCCTCTGTCTCCTTGCTTCGCTTGTTCACCATGACGCTGACATCAATCAGCCCGTCGCGCTTGTCCAGCACTCCCGGCTCACTGAATCTTGCGACCACCTGATCGGCATGGCCCTTGGTCACTGTTATTGTACGGGTTTGTACCAGCATGGCAATCCCTCCTGTATGAATTAACTGCTTGTCCCGATCATGATAATGATTCTTATTCGCAAACACACTTTCCATTTTACAACAAAAAGGAGAAAACGGAATGGATATTTCGTCTTCTCCATGGACTTTTCTATTTCCGGATTACCGGTTCTGTTTGCCTGAGTATAAGTATTTGACGATCTGGTCGATTAGCCTCTCGTGCATGATCGAGTTATACAGGAACGGCTCATCCAGATGAATCAGAATGCTTCTCCGCTTCCCTTCGCCGCCCTCCAGACCGTGCTTCCACTGCTGCTGCAGCTGCCTGCAAAAGGTTTCACCTGCCGGAAATTCGATCAGGAACAGTGCATTCTCACTGCCGAGTGCCATCACCTTCTGAAGCTCCGAAACGTCCATATGAATAAGATCATTAACTTCCCCTGGCACTTTTATATGAAACTCGTCATAGATCAAATCCGTAAACTTTCGAATTTGCCTTCCATAAATGCGATAATTATATTCCCCCGGTCCCATCTCTCTAATCCCGACAATCAGATATGGAATATCCGGCCACAGCTGCTCCACCTGCTGCCGGGCATTGTCTGTTTTGCGCCGGAAATCTGTCAGCCAGCGATCCGCCACGCTTTCCAGATCAAGCAGGCGGGCAAATTCCAGCAGCCGCTGCTGCCAGGAATATTCATACCAGTCATAGACAACGACAGGCGCGATGGCATTCAAATCCTGAATCAGGTCCTCCGGAAGGGGACCAGTCAAAATATAATCCGGCCGTGTGCGGCTGATTTCCTCCAAATAACGTTTCCTGTTATCCAGATCCAGGTCCCAGTCCCGCCCAAATACGACGCGCGGGGTGATGCCAAGCACAGCCAGATCACCGACAAATACGGAACATAGCACAGCCAGCGATACTTGCGCCCGTGAAGCAAATTCCGTTGGGGCCAGCCCCATATGCTTCTTGAACAGCCTGCTAAAATAGTATTCATCATGATAACCGACGGAATGTGCCGCTTCGGCCACGCTTACTCCCGGATCGGCCAGCAGCCCAAGCGAGGCATTCAGCCGGGCATTGATCAGATACTTGAGCGGGCTCAAGCCTGTAATTTTGCGAAAAGCTTTATAAAACCGGCTGGAGCCGGCTCCCGAGCTTTTCGCCAGTTCCTCCATGCCAAGCGCCGATTCATAATTGTCCAGAATGTCCTGCCTTGTCTCCTCCACGAGCCCGGCAATTTCCGCCTCCTCCATGCCCGCTCTTGGTTTTGGCTTCGTACAGGCGGCAGCGATCGCATACAGCCTCGATTGCACCAGATAATAGTCTGTTGCCGGGCTGCCGGGATGACAAGCAACAAACTCGGAAATCCAGTTTTTCATTTGCGGCATGCGGAAGCTGCTCAGGACAGGCTCGCCTTCCTCACACTGTCCTCCGCTTGACTGGAACGATATGAGGACCAGCTCCGCATTCAATGCAGAACCAGAATACACCGCAACAGCGTAACCGGCCGGAATAAAAAACACTTCTCCCGCAGCGATATGAAGTATCCTGCCCCCTCTGCGCTTGCCCTGCTGACAGCTTTTAAGGATAGAAGCATGAAGTCCGCTTTTCATGCAAATTCCGAAGCGCTCATATGGACTCGCTTCAAGTGTCTGTTCTTCACCCCCGCCTATGATCCATTCGCTGGATTCCATATAGTGCAGCTGTGAATGAATGGATACGGCTTGCAATTCAATCTCCCCCGTTACAAAAATTATGGCCTGTATATCGACTCTCATTTATCTGATAATAAAGATTCTCAATATCAATCAAGCGTTAACTGTTGACGCTGCCTTGAGCATGCAGCACCTTTTCGCGCAACAGAATCAGGCAAGTTTCTTTCCTTCAACTTCTATCGTCTTGATCAGAAGTACAAAAAAAGAGCCGGCCCAATCGAGCAGCCAACTCTATTATACTTAATTCTGGCAGGTTTGGTTGAACAATTGTCCAAATCCTAGAATGCCAGCTGTTACCGCATGCTCTCTCCGCTGTCAATACCGATTCCTGCCGCACGGCGCATCAGCACATACAGCAGGAGAAATCCGGCCACGCTGAGCAGGGAAAGGACAGAACCAAGCCTGTACATCGTAACGGCTCCGAGATTCTGAAATACCCAGCCGCCTGCAATCCCTGCAATAATGCCGGCCACCCCGCCCCAGCTTAATGCATACAAGGCCTGCCCTGATGCCCTGAATTGCTGGGGCACCAGCACGGATGTCAATTGGGTTCCGATATAGTAAAAACCGCCGAATGTAACGCTGTTCATGACTTGAATGCCAATGACCTCATAGGGGGAAGTAGCAGCCGACATCAGGAGCCATCGTACCGAATAGAGCAGGCTGACCAGTGCAAGGCCCATAATCATGGCTTTCTTGCCTTTGGGCATGTAACGGTCGAACAGGAGGAACACTGGGATTTCAAAGATTGAGGTTAAAAAAGCCGATAATCCGATCAACCCTTCCGTGCCGCCAAGCTCAGACATGTAGAGTGGCATGAAGGTTGAATTCATCCCGTTCGGAATCGAGATCAGTACGCCAATAAGAAGAAACACAATAAACCATTTATTTTTAAAAATACTGGCATAGCTGCCCTGTTCGGCAGCCGATTTCGGACTGATATTCCTGCGGGGAAGCCATAAGGCCACGACGATGGCCGCCAGCATAATGAGACTGTACACGATCCAGAGACGCTGAATGCCAATCATGCCGATAACCGGACCGGCACTGACTGCCATCAGCGCCCAGCCCAGAGAGCCCCAGAGCCGGAATTCGCCGAAACGCCTTCCTGTGCCCTCAATCGTATCCAGAATGAGGCTGTTGCTTTGGGAAAAAAGCGGGCTTTCAAAAAAGAAATAGGCCAGCATAATCATAACCAGAACCGGATAGGAAAAGCCGATGAATGCCGCCTGCATCAAAATGAGATTGCCGAACAACAGGACTAACAGGACACGCTTGGTGTTATGCCAGCGGTCGCTGATATAGCCCCAGAACGGATTCGCAAGCACCGATATAAACGGCCCTCCGGCAAGCAAAACCCCGATCTGGAAGGAGGAGACGCCAACGGAATGCAAATAGAGCGGAAAAAATGACATGTAAATCGCAATGGCGCCGTAAATAAAGAAATTAAAGCTCTTGATTACAGCAAACGATTGCGGTTGCGCGGACGAAGCCTGCTTCATGTTACCCTCCCTTATAATCGAGGCCTGCAAGCAGATATACCAGCTACCTCCCGGCAAGCTGGCGGTACTGCGTAGGTGTAATGCCTGAATAGGATTTAAAAATGGAGCAGAAATATTTGTAGTCGTTGTACCCTACCTTCTCCGCAATTTCAAATACGCGGTCATGTGTCCTGCTCAGCATTGCTTTGGCATGGTCAATCCGCACTTCGTTCAAATACTCGGCAAAGCCCTTGCCAAAATATTGATTGAACAGGATGCTGAAATAATTCGGTGTAATTTTGAGCCATGCCGCCACCTCAGACGCCTTCAAATCCTCTGTATAATGAGATTCGATATAATTTTTGATCCGGTTAACGGTCCAGTGATGCTTACCGCCAACATGCGGCTGGATGATTGCCAGCAAAGCTTGCAATTCACGGCGGATGGAGGCCAAAAGCGCAGGATAGGAACTACAGCCGTAGATATCAACACTGTGGAACAAGTCCTGTATTTCATCCGGCGCATCGAATCCGCCGGCACTCAGCCTGTGCTGGATGAGAATGTTCAGCTCCTTGAGCGCCTGGACCATATCCGCAGGCAGGTAGCGGCCTTCCCTGAATTGCTGCATAAGCCTGTTCAGCACATCCTCAAGCTCATCTGCGCTTCCCCCAACCAGCAGATTGGCCAGCTGCTTCTCGATCCCCTCAGGAGCCAGTATGCCGCGATTCCTGGACGGCATCACCTTTTCTGTAAAGATCAGTACCGTCCGCTTCTCCAGGAAGATGCTCTGCTGGACAGCCTGAATCGCCTGCTCACTATGGATGTAAGCCTCCGAAATTGATATAAACGCCTGAGATACGCCAAAATGAAGGGGTACCCCTTCCAGTTCCGGTGCATTTTCCAATGTCAGATACAGATCGCTATCCGGGAAATCACAGGACGCGACGCATACGGCAATCAGCAGATTCGGATGGGGAAACTGTGTAAACACCTCCACCCCTTGCCGGGATATCGCATGCTGAACCTTGTGCTCCCATCGAATGCGCAGCCTCTCCAACTCCTCTTGCCCTGCTTCGCCGGCCCACAGTGCATAATCCTCAAGTTGGCTGGCGATAACGCGCATGCTGCGGATGTTTGCCGCGAGCGGCGGCGGTTCCAGCCCTGAGGACAATCCGCCGCTCTGCAACAGCCGATTGAGCCAGCTCTGCCAAAGTTCCCGCTCCTGCTCTTCCCTCTGCCTGGATTCCTGCCGCAGCTCATGGCCAATATCCGATACCATTCCAACCAGTTCGTCTACATTGACCGGCTTGAGCAGATAATCCTTCACCCCGAGCCGGATGGCCTGGCGCGCGTAGTCAAAATCATCGTAGCCGCTCAGAATCATAATCCGGACATGCGGATATTGTTCCCGGACATGCTTCGACAATGACAGCCCATCCATTCCATCCATATGAATATCAGTCAGGATGAGATCGACTGCATGGGTATTCAATAGCTCCAGTGCCTCCATGCCATCATAGGCCTCTCCCGCCACCTCGACCCCGATCTCTTCCCATGGAATGGTCTCCCGCAACCCTCTGCATATAATCGGCTCATCATCTACAATCAGCATCTTGATGGTCATATAGCCTCCTGTCTGTTCCTGGTAACAGGAACTCTTAGCCGCACACAAGCGCCATCCTTATTATATTCAGCGGGAAATTCCACCCCGTAGCCGCTGCCGAAGGAAAGGGTTATCAGTTCATTAATATTAAATATGGCATGGCCGACAAGTGCTTCATCACTGCTCTGCTTGTTGATTACAGCCTGAATAGCCCGAAGCTTTTCCTCTGAGAAGCCGGTTCCGGTATCCCTGACATCGATGATCAGCTCATCGGCGTCACTGCGGTAGCATCTGACCCGGATTTCCCCCTTTTGCCGCGGATGAAGACCGTGCTTGATGCTGTTTTCCACCAGAGGCTGGATCAGCCGCCGCGGCAGCACGGAATCCTTGAGGGATACATCGACAAACAGTGAGAAGGTCAAATTGCTGCCCAACCGCTTCGTTTGCAAGTTCAGATAGGACCGGACAAATTCCAGTTCATCCTCCAGCGTTGTCGTCTGCTTATCCCGGTTCATGCTCATCCGCAGGAAACCGGACAGCGATTCAATGAGCCGGCTCGTCTCCGGCGCTTTCTCCAGACGTGCCGTCCAGCGGATAATATCCAGTGTATTGTACAGGAAATGCGGGTCCATCTGGCTCTGCAAAAACCTCAGCTCCGATTCCTTCTGCCGGATCTCCAGCTTGTATTTCTTGTCGATCAGCTCCTTGATCGTCTGGACCATCCGGTTGAACTGGCGGCCCAACTCGCCGATTTCATCCCGGGACCGCACCGTAACATGGGCCGAGAAATTGCCGGTGCTAAGCCTGCTCGTTTGCTTCTTGAGCTCCAGCATCGGACGGATAATGGCAAGCTCGAAGCCGATCAGCGCAAGCAGGCCGAACAGGCAGACGAGCCAGAACAACACCTGCAAGGATACCTTCAGCGCATTCGTCTTCGCAACAATTGTCTCTTCCTTCACCAAAGAGACGACATTCCATCCCGTAGCCCGCATCCGCTTGCTGAATACGACATACTCGCTGCCGCCAATATCCATCTCCTTGATTTCTCCAGGGTTGCGCTGCACGACCCCAAGCAGCCCGTCATTGGGATAAGGCTTGCCGACCAGCTCATTGTCACTGTGGAGCAGCACAGTCCCATCCGGCCGAAGGATGAAGATCGAGCCCTTCTCCTCCGGTACGGCTGCCGTCAGCAGCGACGAAATTTCCGCTTCATTCAACCGGATAATGACCATCCCCACCGACTTTGTCAAATCGTAATACGAGTTGATGACGCGGAACAGGGAGATGACCCGCTTTGGTCCGGTCCATGCGCTGACAAGCGGATAGGCGTTCGACCATACAATCGCACCCTTGCTTGCTTTGGCATGCTCGATCCACTCCTGCTCCGGCCCCTCCACCGGCTCCCCAAGCTGCAGCGTATTGCCGTTGTTGCCCTGGAGTGTAATGGATTTGATATAGTTCCTGGACATGAGCTGGAACCCGACGAACCCTTCAATCGAGACACGGTCGGCATTCAGCTGATCCAAAGTCTCCGCAGTCTCCGGTGTCTGCATAAAGCTGCGGAAATCCTCCTGATAGATCATATAATCCGTAATATCATCCACAGTCTTGATCTTCTCGTACAGATTCATTTCAATGGTGTTCAGGTTCTTCTCTGTCGAATCGATAAACTGCTGCCGCAATATAATTTCGTACCTGTCCAGAAATGCATAGCCGACAAGCACGGAAGGCAGCGTGACTAACAGTACGAAGATCGCCACCGACTTCTTTCGCAAGCTGATGCCCGTCAGACTAAACCATTTCCGTCTCATCGCTGCCACGCCCTCTCCAAGGACGGTCTTTAAGGAGCCAGGCTCCCGTTTCTAACTTCCGCCCCTGCTTCTCTATAATAAATGAAGGACGATAGGAGAAGCCACTAAATTTTGGTTACCCTTTCACCGCGCCTGCCGTCATCCCCTGAACCAGCTGTTTTTCCAACAGCAGGTAAAAGGCGATTAGCGGCAGCAGCGCCATTGTGAGTGCAGCCATCTGCATCGTCTGGAACTTCGTCTCCGTTCCCGCAAAATTGGCAAGTCCAAGAGGCAATGTCTTCAACCCCGTCTTGCTGATCAGTACGAGCGCGAACAGGAATTCATTCCAGTTGTAAATGAAGTTGATAATAACAACCGTAGCGATGGCCGGCCTTGTCATCGGCAGAATGATCGACCAGAAGATATGGTAGACTCCGGCTCCATCAATAATGGCTGACTCCTCAATATCCTTCGGGAACGACTTCATGAAGCCAACGAGGATAAAGATCGTAATCGACAGGTGAAAAGCCGTATACGGCAGCACCAGCGACAGATGTGTGTTGAGCAGACTAAGGTTTTTCATCAGAATAAAGATGGGAACCAGTGTCGCATGAATGGGAATCGTCATCCCGACAATGAACAGCCCGTATACCCACGTCGACCATCTGTAATTAAACCTCGCGATAAAATAAGAGGCCAGCGCGCCGAGCAGCACAGTCAGAAGGATAGCTCCCGCCGTGACAATCAGGCTGTTCCAGAAGTAGGTCCCGAGATGGGCGACCTCCCACGCTTTGGCGAAGTTGCTGAAATCCCACTGCCAGGGCAGCCCCATCGGATTGACGGAGAATTCCTCCTCTGATTTGAATGCGCTGGTCACCATCCACAGGATAGGCAGAATGTTCGCCACACACAGCACGGCAAGAAACAGATGAATAACAGATAATTTCATACGCGTTTGTTTCATAGCTCCTCCTTCACCCTTTAGCGGTTGCGCTGCGTAATCAGCTTGGCCGCGTAGATCGCAATCAGGCTGAACAACAGAATCAGCATGGAGACCGCGCTTCCGTATCCGAAATTCATATTTTGGAACGCATTATTATACATATAGATCGTCATAACTTCCGTATTGTGGGCCGGGCCTCCGGCGGTCATGACATAAATCAGGTCAAATACACGGAAGCTGTTGCTGATCGCAAAGATGAGCGTGACCCAGATGGTATCCTTGAGCATAGGCAGCGTCACATACCAGAAGTGCTTCCAGCCGCTTGCACCGTCCATGAGAGCCGCCTCTCTCATCTCCTGCGGAATATTTTGCAGGGCGGCCAGGAAAATGACCATGAAAAAGCCGTAGTTCTGCCAAATATACGTAATGCTGACCGACAGCATCCCGAGCTTTGGACTGCCGAGCCAGTCCTGCTGCCAGCTCTCCAGCCCGATAAGGCCAAGCAGCCCGTTCAGCATTCCCGATTCGATCTTGAACACCATGCCCCAAATAATCGAGACAATAACGGCAGAGATGACTACAGGTAAAAACAGCATCGACCTGTACACCTTGATTCCTTTCAAAGAACGGTTGAGCAGCAGAGCGAAAAACAAGCCGATCGGCAGCTGTCCGAATATTCCGGTCGCCAGCATAAACAGATTGTTGCCTACCCCCTTCCAGAACACACCATCGGTCAGGGTTGAAATATAGTTGTGCAGTCCCACATGGCGCATAGGAGACAGTCCGTCCCAGCTAAAAAACGAATAATATAGCGACATGCCGATCGGCACCAGCGCAATTCCCGTATAAATCAGGAGAGCCGGCAGCATTCCGAAAAATACGGTCCATCCTGTTCGCTTCAATCCATGCATGTGCATCCCTCCTTTCCACATTTCATACTGCCTGTTAACAGCTTATAATTGTTTATTGCTATCGCATCCCAGGGCTTGCCGGGGTCAAAGGCTCACAGCAAGCGACCTGGAGCTGGCAGCAATCTCCTCGGCAGTCACCTCACAGCCGCGTTCATCTGATACATACATGCCTTCACTAATGAGCAGCGTAGCCAGCGCGATGTCCGCTGTCGGGAGCAGGGAAACCCTCCCCTGGAGCGCGGCGATCCAATGCTGCTGGGAAGAATCATAGGCGTCTTCATCGGCTCTGAGCCGGTGCCAGCGCGTATCCATCCGGTTCAGGTCCACCCTGCTGTCCACATCCATATCCGCAACTGTCGTATGGAAACTGAATTCCCCCGTCTGCTCGCCTGAATGATAGGAAGGCAGGCGAATCCCGCCCCTGGAGCCAATAATGCTGCTCCCTTCTATGCCGCCGAGATGGACTGCCCACGCTTCGAAGATATCAAGCGTGGCGCCGCTCTTGAACGTAACGAATCCAAGCGCCAGCTCCTCCACATCAAAGCCGCTATCCGCCCGGCGCTGCGGGTCCATGTCCATCTGCTGTACAAGCCTGCCGGTTATCCGGCCGACTTCCGTCTCACTCATCAGATAGAGCATCTGGGCAATATGGTAGACGCCCATATCCAGCAAGGCGCCACCGCCTGCACTGGCCTTGCGGGTAAAATGAACGGTGCCGAAGCCGTCCACATACGGACGTCCCCTTCTTCTAAAGCCATTGGAGCGGCCATGAAAAATATGGCCGAGCTGCCCGTCATCAATTAACGACTTGGCGGCTTTCGTCTCCTTCTTATATAAGCTGTTCAACTGAATATGGAGCATTTTACCGCTCGCCCTCGCGGCCTCCACCATCGACAATCCGTCATAATAGCTGCCCGCAATCGGCTTTTCGCAATAGACATGCTTGCCTGCTTCAAGCGCCGCAATCGTAAGCGGGGCGTGAAAGTTGTTGTGCAGACAAACATCAACGGCATCAATGTCATCTCTTTCCAGCAAGGCTTTGTAATCGGTATACACATGGGGGATTCCATACTGGTCTGCGACCGCCTGCGCTTCCTGTTCATTGAGATCACAGACGGCAACAACGTCCGCGCCCGGAATCTCCGCGTAATTTTTCACATGCGTCTTTCCGATAATGCCAACACCGATAACACCGATTCTAATTTGCTGCATGCTGCTGCCCTCCAATACCGCGCTCCCGCCCGGCTGCATTCGTTCTGACCAACAATCGCTTCACAGATGCCAATGCCCATTCCAGCTCAATAAAGGGATGTTCGGGAGCATTGTATTCTACCGCCCAAGCCCCTGCATAACCGCTGTCCAGAAGATGGTTGATGATTGGAGGCGTTTCTTCTGCGACAATCGACCTGGCATCCAGATGAACATGATTCACCCAGGGGGCGAGGAGCCGTTCTCCCGGCTCCGTCCCCTCCTGCCAGCGGCCAATATGCAGCAGAATGCCATAGCCGGGATGACCGACTGCCTCTGCGAGCTGCTTCATCCACCCGGCATGAAGCGAAATGCCTGTGTGATTCTCCGGCCCGACGGTATAACCGTAATCTGCAGCCCGCTGGGCATATTCCTGATAGCGTTTGACGGTATATTCAAATTGCGCCTCTGTCGGCTGAACCGGCCCCCGGCTCGTATCGATGCGAACTGTACGCGCTCCAAGCAGCTCTGCCGCACGCAAGTAATCCATTGCATTGCGGTGGAGCTTCTCCCGCACGTCAGCATCTTCATCCCATAAGTGGGCCCGATCCACCGCAAAATTGGCAAGCGTAAGCCCCTTCTCCTCCATCGAATTCCGGATTCGCATGAGCAGCGCCGTGTCTGCAACCGGATAGAACGGGTCACTGCGGTCCGTCATGAACCCGTTCCACAAATCCACCGATTGCAGCCTGTAGCGATGTGCCGCCGTTTCCAAATATCCGAAAATATCCATTTTCCCTGCACTTAACAGCTGGTAAAAAGAAAATCCTCCGAGTGAAAGCTTCATGCGCCTGCCTCCATGCATTTGAATTGTAGGGTAGTCCGTTCCGCGATAGCACGCAGGGTATATGTTTTCGCTTCCTATCTTCTGTTCTTATCCATCGTATCCTGCAGTTCCTTTGCAACCTGCTCCGGCGTTTTCTGCTTGGTCAGGATGGCTTGAATGCCATTTTCCATTGCATCTTTGAGTGCGGGTTGCATGACGCTGTCAAATACAACCGCCGATCCGTTCTTGGTCAGCTCAAGCATTTCTTTCAGGTACGGGGTCGTATCCGCAGGTGTCTCAACCAAGGCCGGCACGACGATTCCCTTGCTCATCAGTGTCGTATACAGCTCAGGCGCATAGAAAAATTTCAGAAACTTCATGGCCGCTTCTTTTTTCGCATCACTAAGTCCCTTGCTCAAACCGATTCCATATTGAATGACGCCTGCGCTTTTCGTCGGATCGCCTTTGCCGCCTTCTACAGCCGGGAAGAGCGCAATGCCGATATTTTCTGCTGCGGCCTTGTCCGTATTGCCTGCCCGGAATTTCGTATCAATCGTCGAGCTCGTTATTGTAATCGCAGCTTTCTTCTGCAGGAAGTAATCCTGCTGCTGGACCTCATCCATCGTATTAATATCCGCATTGAAGGCCTCCAGATTGACCAGCTCAGATACGGTGTTCAAGGCGTTCACATAATCAGGATCGGTAAATTTCGCCTCTCCCTGAATGACTTTTTGCAGGAAATCGCTGCCCGCAAAGCGGTCGCCTACTGCTGAAATGAAGGACGACTGCATCGGCCACCGGTTTTTGTTCCCCATGACAATTGGCGTAATTCCGGCCGCTTTCAGCTTCTTGGCCATTTCAAGAAACTCGGAATAGGTGGCAGGGAATTCCTTGTACCCTACGCTCTCAAGCAGGTCTTTATGGTAGTAGATGATATCGACAAAAGTCATTTTGGTCGGAATCGCGTACTGCTTGCCGTTCACATTGAAGCCA
The DNA here is from genome assembly GCF_000422505.1 of Paenibacillus pinihumi DSM 23905 = JCM 16419. Taxonomy (GTDB): domain Bacteria; phylum Bacillota; class Bacilli; order Paenibacillales; family Paenibacillaceae; genus Paenibacillus_D; species Paenibacillus_D pinihumi. The sequence continues at coordinate 54,177 of NZ_AULX01000029.1, forward strand.
GCCAGCGCCTGCGGAGGCAATATCCCCTTCCATTCATCCATAATCTCATCAATCGGCATCAGCACATCGGCTGCAATATAAGGCTCCATCTCTACAGCCGGGAACAGGATAAACATATCCGGCATGCTGTTGCCCGCAGCTTCCGTACGGAGCTTCGTCCGGTATTGGGCGGACGGGATATCCTGCGCTTCAATATTGATGTCAGGATTCTGCTCCTCGAATTGCTTGATCCGTTCCTTATAATACAAATTGTCCGCATTAGGGCTGGACCAGTTGTATTCCATCGTCAGCGTCACAGTCTCTTTCTTTTCATTGCCCTGACGATTGCCCTCCCCGCCCGTTGCCCCTCCACATCCAGACAGCAGCAAGGCAGCAGAAGCTGCAATTAGTACGGTTTTAAAAATAGAGCTTTTCACAAGATCAGACCCCTTTCGAATGTTAGTAATAGTGACGCAATATTTCATGAATTTATTATAACTCCCGTTGTATACGCTTAACTATCCCATAGAAATACAATAAGGTTTAAATTTTTAATCTCAGTCTTATTTTTTTGATACTTTTAAGATTTTGTGTAAGTTTATATAACATATAAGAAAGCGCATTCAATTTATTTTGTTATTTTGGGCTCTGATGTCAGTTTTAATTTCAAGTCCCTGGGGTGCGTCCATGAAGAACAATAGAATTTTCCGTTAAAGCTGTCCGGGATGGCAGATTAGATACCGCAGTATACTGTCCGAAGCGTATTTTTAGCGGCAAAATGCATAAAAGAATCTATTAGAAGGCCATAACTCCGGGAGCGGTGACTTCGGACAAATGGCGTAAGTTCAACACACTGTCATGATTCGGTCATGAATGGGGTTGGATTGGAGTCTTCAGAGGGTTTACAATACATTCAGGCAACCTGAAACCATATATATCAAGGGGAGGTTATTCCGATGAAAACTTTGCTGCTGCTTGGCAGCCTGAATCTGGCTGTTGTCATCATGCTGGGAGCATTCGGCGCCCATGCGCTCAAGAAAAAACTGACAGCTGACATGCTGGATATCTATCAGACAGGGGTTCTCTATCATCTCATCCATGGCCTGGGACTGCTGCTGCTGGGAGTGCTGGCTGGAGGCGTATTGCAAAGCGGGCTTGTTCTGACAGCAGGCTGGCTGCTGTTTGCGGGAATTTTGCTGTTCAGCGGCAGCCTGTATGTGCTTGCGCTTACCGGGGTCAAACGGCTGGGAGCCATTACGCCGCTAGGCGGCTTATGCTTTATCGCCGGCTGGATCATCGTGGCCGTTGCTGTCATTCAGGGGTAATACATCATTATCAGGTCTAAAATGAAAGGAAAAGGGGGAAGTAAGGCTGCCCCTTTTCCTTTTTATCTTGCAGCATTATTCAGCTTGCAGAAGCTTCAACAGCCGACTTACAGACTCTGCATGCTCCGGCTGATTGTCCCGGATTGCCGCCAATAAGGGCCTGGCCTGCCGGAGCCAGAGATAGCTGTAATAGTAGTAACTGAAGAAAGAAGCCTGATCATAGCCTTGCGGCTCCTCTTCCTCCCATGCCGCCTCATCCTCTTCATCACTCTCCGGCCATAAATAGGACTCGCTCAGCAGCTGTGCAGGATCATCAACCTGGTCTCCCGCATCCAGCGGCTTTCCCTCCAACGCACTGGCAACTGCCAGATACAGCCCGATTTCATCCGGCTCCACATTTTTGGCGCCGCGCTGCCTGAGCTGCTCCAGCAGCACATGGATGACCCAAGGGGTTGCTTGCCATAATGTGCTTTGATGCTCAATCAAATTTGCAAGTTCGCGGTAGTTGCGCCTCTCCAGCAGCCCGGGTATTTCGCCTCCTCTGGCATATGAAGCAGTCAGACGCTGCCATGGAATATGTTCAACGGAAATGTTCACTGCCATTCACTCGCTTTCCATGCTTGTTGTTATCTCCTCATTCTAGCGAATGGGAACGGTCAGCAACAATGGTCCTATCGTCCCGGACAGAAAATGTACACCATAAAAACACCGACAAGCAGCGCTTATCGGTGTTTAGGAAGAAAGTTTCAAGAAGCCTTATTTTGCCTGTACTTGGGCTCTCAGCGTGTCATTAAGAATGACAATCTTCCCGAAGCCGCTTCCTTTTTTTATATCTTTTTTACCGAATCCGATTGGTGGAATCATAGGTACACCCCCTTTTAATGTGACTCTTTGTAGCTACTGTATAAATTATAAAGAATAGAGATGTCAAAAAATAGTGCTTAAATCACAAAAACACACCCAAAACATAAATTTTTTTCAATATGGCTTTGAAAAGTAGTGCTTCCTGTCTACCTGGCCTGTTTACTCATATTCCATGACCCAATACTTTTCACCGTTCTTCTCTTCTTCAATAACCTTCTTCCATCCGTTACGCTCGTAGAAAGCCAACGCTCTGATGTTCTCAGAGACACATTTCAGTCTTAACGGCGTATTCATCTCCAGGGCAGCAGCGGCGAGCAGCCTCGTTCCGGCTCCTTTGCCAAAGTGATCCGGGTGGACAAATAACAGATGAATAAAATTTTCCGGCACATATAAAGAAACAAATCCAAGGATATGCCCTGCCTGCTCGGCTACAAGAATATGTTCTTCCTCTGTGTCCCGGTCAAAATCCTGCAAGGCCATTTCGTCCGGATTCGCCCAGTGGAACTGCTGCCTGCGCGATTCCAGATAAATTTGCCGCAATACGGAATAATCCTGATTGGTTGCTGTTCGAATATTCAATGTCCTGCACTCACCTTTGACCCGAGTTTATAAGTTCAGCTTCATGCCCTCATGGCTCGATACAAATCCGAGACGATGATAAAACCGGTGGGCATCGACGCGCTGTTTATCCGTTGTCAGCTGCACCAGGCTGCATCGCTCAGCCCTGGAAACCGCAATTGCTTCTTGAATTAGAGCCTCGCCTATTTTTTTGCCCCGGTGCTGCTGATCGACACGGACGCCCTCAATTTGCGACCGCTTCATGCCAAGTCTCGATAATCCGGGAATAATCGTTAACTGGAGGCAGCCGATCACCGCTTCGTCTTCAACCGCCACAATAATCTGGTTTCCGCCTTGGGCTTCCATATCAGCGAATGCCTCATAATACTCCACCGGCAATGGATCTTCATAACGTTCACGCTTTGCCCCCAGCTCATCATCAGCAAGCATCCGGACGATAGCCGGCAAATCTTCTAGGGTCGCTTTTCTGAAAATCATGGCAAATGCACTCCTTATGTAAATGAATGATGACAGCAGCTCGACATGTCTTTGGGAAATTTGATTCTGTTTGATTATACCATTTTTTCGGTCAGGGATGGCCTCTGCTTGGGTACCCTGTCGTATAGAGCAAAGTACAAAGCAAAGTACAAACATTAAAAAACCGATCCCCAAAATGAAGGAACCGGCCCTTTTGTTACTCTGATGCAGAAATATTTATTTCCAGAACAGACCTGTGTTGTCCTGTTCCACCAGCTCAAGCTGACGTTCAAAATCTTCTGCAGGATCGATACAATCAACCCGCTTCCATTTATCCTCTTCATCCCGCGCATAGACGCTCCATTTATACCGGGCAAGCTCAAAGCGGACAATTCCGGTTCTCTCCCATGTATACCTGTGGCCGGAAGGCCGCTCTTCGTAAAGAGTCAGAAGGTTCTCCTTCCATTCATACACCAACCGCACCAGGTCTCTTACATGACGAGGCACTTTGGTCGCAATGTAGCCGTCCATGACCGCTTCAATTCTGCACTTCGTGAACAGGTCCAGCCCGGCAGTCCCATCAGGCGGCTTCACCTCCGGTTCTCTCTTTCCATCTAATAAAAGATTTTGATCCATCGTCTGACATCCCCCAACCAAGCCCTTCATGTAAGCCGCTTACCAACTGGATTTGGTCACACCCGGAATTTGTCCTTTGTAAGCCAGCTCTCTAAATACAATACGGGAAACCCGGAATTTGCGCAAATAGCCATGCGGCCTGCCTGTCAACTCACAGCGGTTATGAAGCCGGGTCGCCGAAGAATCACGGGGCAGCTTGCTTAATGCTTCGTAGTTCCCCTGCTCCTTAAGCTGCTTTCTTAGCTCTGCATACTTCGCGACGAGAGCTTGTCTTTTTCGTTCCTTGATGACCTTCGATTTCTTTGCCATAATAACCGTCCTTTTATTGTAATTTTTACTATTTATAACAGATGCAAATTGTTTTGTCTTGTCCGGCTCCAAATGATTGGCATGCCTGCTGCATTCATAGTTGATTAAAATTTGGGCAGCGGATCGGCCAATTCCCGCCAATTGCCTGCCACCATTTCAGTGTCAGTCAGCAGCGTCTCATCCAATGTACGGATGATTTCCTCACGGTCCATCTGAACACCGATGAATACAAGCTTGTTTACCCGGTCGCCCCACTGTTCATCCCAATCCGCAGGTTTTGGAACATCATTTCCGAAATAAGCGAACCGCTCCTCTTCCGACAATGCGGATACCCAAAGTCCCGCAGGGGACAGTTGCAAGGATATCCCGGCCTGGCTGAAAGACAATGCCATATTGTTGCGGGTTGCCAGCCACACAATGCCCTTGGAGCGGACAACAGACTCCGGCCACTTGCCCATCCATTTCCGCAGGCGTTCCGGGTGGAACGGCCTTTTCCTCAAATATACAAATGAAGATATGCCGTATTCTTCGGTTTCCGGTGTATGATGCTCCTTCTCCAGCTCCCGAATCCAGCCCGCCGAGCGGCTGGCGGCTTCAAAATCGAACAGGCAGGTGTTCAAAATTTCCTGCGGATTTACAACCCCATTTGAAGTACGGATCAGTTTCGCTCTCGGCTGAAGCCCTCTTAAAGCCGTTTCCAGCTTCTCAAGCTCGCTGTCGCTCACCATATCGCATTTGTTCATAATGAGCACATCGCAGAACTCCACCTGATCAATCAGCAAGTCGACAACGCCGCGATTATCCCCTTCCCCTGCTTCCTGGCCACGATCCATGAGACTTTCCCGTGTGTGATAATCTTTCCAGAAGGACCCCGCATCCACAACCGTTACCATGCAATCCAGCCGGGTCAGCTTCGACAGGTCGATATTCTGTTCTTCATCCACGTAAGTGAAGGTCTGGGCCACGGGAAGCGGCTCGCCTACACCTGTGGATTCAATCAATATGTAGTCAAATCGCTTCTCCAGCGCCAGCCGCTCGACCTCCTTCAGCAGATCATCCCGTAATGTGCAGCAGATGCAGCCGTTGGACATTTCCACCAGCTTTTCCTCTGTGCGGCTTAGCCCGCCTCCGCCCTTCACCAGCTCTGCGTCAATGTTGACCTCGCTGAGGTCGTTGACAATGACCGCCACCCGGAGACCTTCACGATTGTTCAGCACATGGTTGAGAATTGTCGTTTTCCCCGCTCCCAGATAGCCGCTCAACACGGTGACCGGAATTTTATTTTCCATTGTCTGTGTGCTCATGTTTTCAACACCTCATTTAATTGTAATTATTACTATTAATAAAATATACAGAGGTTTTGCCGGACTGTCAACAGGGGGTGGTGTGAGGCATGTCAGGTAGCATTGCTTTTATGTATGAATTGTTGAATTGATATGGTTACCTTTTATTATGGTCAGTTAAGTGGGCTTCTTCATTACATAAGCTAAATAGGCTTTTTCCAGCTTCAAATGAAGCAGCTGTACACGAATGGAATCTTCTAAATGATGGACACTGAGCAGAATATCTTGTACAGTTAATTTGTCACATCGGCTGCCGCTACGATAAATGTAATCAAATATGGCGCTCTGGCATTGTTCTATCGTTTCCAACTGCTTGTAGTAGTTGTCTTCCTGTTCAATATAAAGGTTGTACGTGTCCATTTGTTTCATGATTCACCGCCTGATTGAATAATGGGAGCATAACAATTACATTTTATTTCCTTGAGTTGTTCACAATATTACTCTTAAGAGTATATAAACATTATATTACTTTTAAGAGTAATTATCAATGATAATATTTTTAGCTTATGCTATAGTAATTTCAGATGCATAGAGCCCTAACGTAAGTATTTATTTATGGAGGAATTAATTTTGAAAATCAAAATCCGTTTGAAAGAAATTCTGGAGGAAAAGGGAATAAGCCAGCGCCAGCTTTCCCTTAAAATGAATATGCGCCCTGCAACAATAAACCATCTCTGTTCGGATTCTGTAGATAGAGTATATATTCGTACATTGGAGCAGATTTGCGATGCTTTAGATATTACAGTGGATCAGCTGTTGGTATCTGTAGAGTCTGAAGAAGCTGCAACGGAAAAGTAGGATTAGGATAATGGGGTATTTCACTTTTAAATAAGAACTTTTTTATCAGAAATTCATAAAAGCATGAAAAAAGCTTATTCCCATGACTATCAATTTGGAATAAGCTTTAATATTTTCAATATAGATCAAGCAGCCGCGGGTACTGACAGTCACTGGAAATATTTATAATTTCCCGTCGATTACAATGCAATATCTTTTCTGAGAACTCTCGTTCCTCCTGCAACGCAAAATGGTTGATGGTTCTTGGGAAATTGATAGAATGAAGTAATTTGGTAATATGCAGCGATTTCCAACTTGCTATCATTGAGAAAAATACTCTATTAATGTTTTAATCATTTGTCCAACACTTCCATTGTTCATATATGAATCGACTATTGTTACTGTAGCAGATGATGTTGAAATTACACCATTGAATACATTAGCGAGTTTTGATTTAAGACTATTAGGTATACAACTATCCTGTTTTGTATTTAAATGATTTATTAACTCATTCATAACTTCAACAATAGCTTCAGATTGTGAATCCAATATATTAGGGATGATATCCCTTACATCTTTTTTTGTTACAGTTTCAAACCTTCCTGCATTCAAAGCTATTGTTAAATCAAATGCATCATAGTAACTAGTTTTTCGATGTGCACTAAAATCACCATCATATCTTTCAAAATCAACAGCCATACTAAATAATGACCTTTCAGTTGTATGAACCAAGATTGATGCCTCTTTGGTAGCTGTGTTAACGTAAAAGTCAAAAATCCCAGGATTTTTATGAGAGAACCCGTCCATATAAACGTTAGGCTTTGGCCCAAACTTTATCAACTTAGGCATATAACCCACAGGACCTGTCACGCATATAAGAAAGCCTTCTGGCACTCCATAATCATCAATAAATCTAATTTTATTTTCTGAAATTCTATAACAACTTGTCTCGCGTCCTTTTGGCTTTTCTTGAATTGTTACATTCTCGTCAGAAATGATTATGGGAAACATTGGATTATTCAACTTTGTCGATGGATTTTTCATTGTTTCGTATGTCCAATTGATATATTGTCCATTTGCAAAATAAACTTTAAAATCTGCGCGTTCATTTACTTTTTGCACCAACACAAAATTATGATACATTCGGCACCCCATGTATGTTTTTTTAATTCTATCGTATAGCACCAGATTTATGTACTTTGTTTACTCTTCCTAAATTGAAATCTCTCTATTTCGCTTATTATAGATTGGATACAATTCCTGAATTCAATGTTTTCCCTTGCTTATCAGCATATATTTAACTGTCCAATTGAGCCAATTTATACTGTAATCAAAAGCTTCGTATATCACGTAAAAATCAGGTTCATATTTCTTTTTCTACGTATAACCCTCGGTCATCTGATTCGTGTATCTAAGCTGATAATCAAATTTATGGAAAAAAAGCAACAAAAGAGAATTGTAGAAACAAGGAAAACTCTTGCTACAAAATAGTTACGTGCATTTCTCAAGAACCAAAATTGGTTCGTGTAATATGGTTTTAGGTGAAGTACAATGCTTCGCAGGCATTTTAGAAAGAGTTTTTCTGCGCCCATTTCTCAACTACTTGATCTAATATATCTCTTTGAGTTAGACTTCTTGAATTATAGTATGGATTTCGTTCATCCCTTGGTAAGCAACTAATTGCTACTAAAAATGCTCTCTTAACCCAAGGATCAGAAATAATACTAAATTTGTTTTCTCTAAAATATCTATAATTTTTTGATCTGCCTAAATTCAAAATCAGCTCTCTCACTGTGAAATTATCATCATACTTCTTTATTAACTCTGAAAAATATTGTTTATTGTTCCATTCATCATTATTAGAAAATAGATGCAATAGCCATGATCTATTAAATTCTAACTCACTCATAAAACTACTCTGAAGTAAGCTTATCACTTTACTTCCTATTTCGTGCTTTTGTTCTTCACTATAAGATCTAACTAGTTCAAGATGATTAATAATAGTTTTAATAATAGGGAATAACTTCCTCATATTTTCTTCTGTCAATACTAATTCTGCTACTTCAGTATTATCAAAGCGCGCTAAATTGCCGATTAAAAATTTAGCAAAGCCTATATCAAACTCATCTTTACTGAGTTCCTCTTCTAATAATTCGAATATATTTAACTCATGGAGTTTTTCTAATTCTTCTTCTTCTAAAGAGGTAAGATCGATCTCTTCGTAGAAATCTCTACTAAATCCCAGCTTATCTAATAATTCATAAAACTCTTCAATTATTCTATCTTTTTCTCTATCCTTATATAAATAGAGGTGCTTAGAAATAAAGCTTTCTTTCGTCAAAATTTTAGTTTTTTGTTCATTTAATTTTAAGTTTAAGATATCATACAGTTTTTGTGCCAAAAATGCTAAAGATTTATAGGCCTCATTTTCAGATTTACAGAAAAGTCGATAATCATCCACATATCTAATAAACACAATATCATTATCAATAAGTATCTGATCAATCTCATTCAGTATAAGCTCAGCTATCGGGCGGCTAAACTGAGGACCAATTGGAAGCCCTTTATGAGTTTGGCTGATATGCATAGCCTTAATTATATTAATTAAAGTTTCAGCATGAGCGTTCTTTCCACTTGATCTTACACATTCGCGTAAATGAGTCTCAATATTATGTAGATATATACTTGGATAAAAGTCCGTAATATCTGTCATCACCACATAAGAATATTCTTCTGATTCCAACAAATCTCTTGTCTTATCCTCAAATTTCTTCCAATTATATTCCGAATCAAACAGGGCTCCCTCACTTTCAGGATTTAACCTGAATGAAAAAACAACATCATTCGCAGCCGGTATTCTTTTGTTCTCGATTTCTTTGTATATTTCATAAATCAATGCACTATACACAATTGAATCTAATGGGTCTAATTGAGTACATATTCTAAAGCCGACACTGCTCTTCGGCGTAATAGTAGTTCTATATGGCCTAACTCCATTAGAGTAAACATCAATTGTTAATAGATAGCTTCTCACATCATCCCAATTTTCATTAATTGCTTCAAATTCAAAAGGTTTTGGAAAAACATAGGAATCGCTATATTTATTAATATGATTCAAAGACCAATTGAGGGACTCTTCTTTTAGTTTCAGCATTTTGAAATTTGACCTCCTAATTATTTATGGTAATTCACCTAACGTAATATTCACAAAACTCGTAAATCTAAGAAATACTATTGATTAATGAACCATTACGTATAAATACCCTTTTTCAAGCATGCTTTTATTATACTATTAAATGGAAGAATATGACGATCACTAATCTTATACTTTTAAACAAAAAACTCCCGCCAAAACATCAGCAGAAGCTCTTTTGAAAAATTGATTTTCGCGAACATTCCATCAATGACAGTTAAGTGTCGGTCAACAACTAGCTCTACCCAATACAAGGAAGGTGCAGCTTAATGCTCTTATCAGCGCTGTACATGCATTTAACGTCAAGGCCGCGGCGGGGTTTGATTCATCCTTGCAGCCCGCCTCCTTCCATACTTTCCGCCGGCTCTACTCTTACGGTCCGACAAGCGCTGCGGCTCTAGTCGAATCAACTGCTATGGATCGCAGCGCCGAAGCAGCCTTGTCAAACAATTGGAGTCCCTTGAATATGTCAAAAGAGATGCATCTCCTGATGATAGCCGCTCCATTCTCCTCTCGCTTACCGAGTTTAAGCAGCAAAAGGTCATTTACGCTCTCCAAGAAAAAGAGCACATTTTTTGAACGGATCTCAAGTTTTAGTGATACTCAGCTTCGTGATTTTACTCTGACTCTCAGACAATTAAACGGGTTTCCAATTCTTTAGGAGCTGTGTAGCATAAAAAAACGGGGTATCCAGTGGTCAGTTTTCACTGACTTTCTGGACAACCCCGTTATGAAACCCTTCATACATTGTAAATAGGCTTGTCTATCTTCCGCGGCGCGACCCCGGAAAAACCGCAGACATCATTTTTTGGGCCGCTCAAAGATTAAATCGTAATAGGAGCCTACGCCGTTAATTGCCATTCCTGGTGCCAGCAACTGTACAAACCTCCATCCCTCTCTTGCATGTTCCTCAATGACATCCTGATAATTTACTTTTGGTTTACTCGAAATTCTGGTGAATTCAATTTTCACAAATTTATACTCATACAATTTAATCTCATCCTCTTCATGTATTAAGTTCTGTAACTTTGCGTTCAGATAATTCCACTTTCTCTAACGAACCATTTCTAATATAAAATAATTGATCAAAAGTTTCTATTAGTTCATCCTTATCATGAGTGGCAATTAAAATGATTAGTCCGTGTTTACTTGATAAGCTTAATAACAATGACTTGAATACATGTATGCTATCGTCATCCAGTCCATTGGTCGGTTCATCTAATAATAGAAACTTGCCGGCCATCATTATTGCAATAATTAATGATATTTTTTGTTTCGTACCTAAAGAATAAGTTTTTACTTTCTTATCAATGAAATTTTGAAGTTGAAACTCTTCTATTAAAAAATCCAGGTCGTAATTTGATTTTGGCAAATCAGATGTGAACAACCGAATATTTTTTTTCCCGGAAAGAAAGGGATACAACTTGGGGCTTTCGATATGTATTCCAATTGGGGAATAATCATCAGGAAATAATTTCATAGTCTGATTATTTTCATCGGGTTCTAACCCGCTTAATAATTTTAACAGAGTTGTCTTTCCTGTTCCATTCTTCCCAAGAACGCCATAGATTTTCCCCGGATTCAAATCGAAATTCAAGTTATCGAAAAGTACATGATTATTCATTTTTTTACTTAAGCTTCTTATTTCGATAGTCAAATTAGTTTCCCCCTTTTCCTATCGAAAATAAAATAAGACAACATCAAAATTATAGCCATATATATAACGTACATGGATAAAGTGAACAGCAATGAATAGCCGCGGTCAACGCCAGTGGACGGCAGGTTGAAAAAATAAGAGATATCAAGATGATTAAGAATAATAAATCGCGATATAAAGAGATCTTTCAGCAGGCTATATAAGCCCACTTTTGCGATTTCAACAATGAATAGAATGGAAAGAACAAACACATAGTTATTAACCAATATAGCAAAAAGGACTGCCAGGTTAACATAAAAAACGGCAGTATAGGTCTTCATTATTAGTAAAGAGAAAGCATTAGCAATCATTTCTGAATCTCCACCGTAAATAAATAGAGAGACAACACTTATAGACAAAACTAAAAATAAATTACTCGTCAATACGAACGCATATGCTGCAATCAGTTTGTTTAACAGAACTTTCACTGTAGAAATATTTTTCACAAAAGAATAGATCAAAACCCCATTTTTTTTATCATTTATAATTGAAGATGACGAACAATAAATATAATATATCAGTGATAAAAAAGAGATCGTATCCATGGCGAAGTTCTGAAAGATCAAGACTTCAGAGTTTACTGACAAAGCATCTTTGACAGCATTAATGTTGTCTCCTGACAATATAAGATATTGCAAGGAACATCCCAAAATCAAAAGACAAGTCAAAATAATAACCGGTTTGTGACGATAAAAATAAAGAAAAAATTCTTTGCTCATTTATTTCTCCTATAAAGTTTTTTTGAAATTTTCGTTATTTAAAATTGATTAGTAATACCAACAAATTAATAAGCGTTAGAAATACCCATAGAAGTAGAGACTTTTTCAATTCAATGTATCCGTTTCTCACAACAATAATAATGTAAATCAAATTAACTATGATTGCGGATATCACCTTAAAATATATATTAGTCGCCATGCTATAGAGAACCAAACTATCCATATAATTTACAGCAATAATCGTTAATGAGACAGGCAGGTACCCAATAATTAAATAGTAAAAACTTGTGAAGACAGAAGGATATTTTTCGCTTTTAAATAACAAGAGAAGAAACCGGTAGATGAATCCTTGAAATAACAGAAAAAACACTGAAAAAAACATAATGACAACATTTAAAAAAACAAGCATGATCTCTTCTGATTTGAATATGTTATTCTCACTAATGAAATTCCCTTCGAGCTTTACCAGTTCCCGACTTACAAACTGAACAGACAACAAATACCACAGCGTAAATAAAATCAAGAAAATTTTTTGTTGACCTTTTAATTTAACCACTTTGATCCTCCTAATAAGTGAAACGCGTTATATTCAATAATTGCCGCTACCAAATAGATTACGATTAGCCCCCCCGTGAATTTAAATACATAGCGTAAGGCCTCCAGGTTAAATTGTTTTTTTAATAAGTCTTTATAAAAGATAAACATCCTTTTGGAAGCTATAATGCAAATTACCCATGCAAACATTTCTAATGGAGTATGAAAAATAAGTGTTAAAAATGTTTTATATGAACCAAATAATTGAACTGCAAAAAAAATATTAAGCCCAAGAAAAAATCCATTAAATAAGATTATGGGATACGAAACGAAACTGGTAAGAAAAACTAATGCGAGACCTATCATTAAATTATTCAGGAATATATCTATTGTTGTAATATTCCCCTTGTCGATGGTCAGTTCAATATCTAAAAGGGAGCCGAATAAAATCCCCATAATGAGAGATATAAGCAGAAAAATAGAAATCCTGTAGATCTCTGCTCTTTTTATATTATATGTCAAATTCATCTCAATACTCCTGTTCCAACTCCAAATATTTGAATAAATCTTGCTTATACAAATCAACAGCTTTATTTGGTATCTCGATTAAATTAGCCTTATTCTGCATTACTATGCATTTAGCCGTATAAGTCTCCAGATCTATGAAGTTATGCGTAGTAATAATGATCGTAAACCCGTATTCATTATCTGCCAGTATTTTTTTAAAATATTTTTCTGACTTATAATCCAAACCATTAAAGGGCTCATCAAAGATGAGAACATCGGCTCTGGAAAGAAAGCCTGTCAGAATGATCAATTTTTGTTTTTGTCCCAATGATAAACCTTTCAGCTTAGTACTCAAAAAACTTTTAACCATCAGTGGTTCAAAGTATTCAAGAAGTGCTTGAATTTCCTGTTTCGTTTTTTTGTTATAATCAGCAATCAATTGAATAAATTCCTCTGCTGTCAATTCATCGAATACTAAGTATTCAAGGTCAAGGTAAATGACCTTTTTCTCTTTCAATAGTTTCTCAACAGATTCATTTTTGCTCTGCAACATGCTGGCCAAAAGTTGTACAGTGGTGGTCTTACCAACCCCGTTTGGTCCTACAATTGCGGTTACTTTTCCTTCAGGAATTGAAAATGAAAGATGCTCCAAAATAGCAGTTTCCTCAATGTTATAACTCAAATCCTTTATTTTAAGCATGATCATACCTCACTTAAATAAATCTTTGAAGAAGCTTTGTTTCCAGATACGAGCTATTAAAAATACACAAGCAAGCAACAAAAGCAAAGAAACAAATATAGATATCCCTATTGAAGCTGAAACCGGTTGATTGCTTTTGATCGTAAAACTAATCAGTGCAACTGGAATAAACGCGATTAATAAAACAGTAGACAGACCTTTTTTCGTATGAATGAATAAATTCGGCAGTTCATTTTTTTTGACTACCTTTCTTGTTATATAAACCACTAGTTCATCTACTTTAATATCCAATATGTATAGAGCTAATAAAATTCCTGTAAAAACAGGATCTCCGGCAATTAAAAAGTAAGTAAGATGAATCAGTAATACTGGCAATAGAATTAAATAATTATTCATTTGTATATTTTTAATGATATTTTCTTGCAGAGGTGTCTCGGCAGATTTAAGATAAAAAAGAAAATAACCATAAGTCTCCAAGGTCAATAAATTTATAAATGCCATTTTGGTCAGCAAAGTTATTAATAAAAATGACATTAAAACTAACGGATACTGAATGGAACCCACTAATTCGAACATTTCACTTAACAACAAAATCAATGTAAGTAAAACTACTGCAAATATATAAATTTTCGCGTAACGGCGGGAATGAGTTTTTTTGAGAATGTAATTCGTTTGATTTACATTTTTAAATAAGTATGTTAAACATAACAACGTTAAAACGGTTAAGACTGCCATACTACAAAAAGTAATGATATGTCTGAGTGTAAGTTCGAGATCAATGTTGATGATTTTCAATATTTCTTGTAAAACAAAAATAAATAAAATGATTGAAACGGAGTATAGAATTACGCTCATCAAACCTTCTGTAAATTTGAATAACTGCATTTTTGCATACAAAAAAATGAAAATCATGCTGCAGCTTATAACAAATAAAATCAAAAAAGTGACGGGCTTAAGCAACTGCAGACAAATGAGCTGAATGAGGATTAAAGTAAAAAAATGTTTGAAGGTACTGCACAGTATAAAAAATATTGAGGGAAGGAAACCATATATCATTTGAATTTTCTTCGGAAATGAGAACTTTCCTATATTGCGTAATAGTATTAGTTCCAAAAACACCTTCAACATAATAATCTCTAAGCTGTACTTAGAAGTCATATTATTAACTATATCTACCTGTTTAAAATTTACACTTAAAAGAAGGATAATTATTCCTGCTTGAAGAAGGACATACATATAGATCACATATTTGCTAATGTTCTTGAACTCAGGGAATATTTTTTCTGTTTTTTCATGGATTCGGGTTTGATAAACTCTAAATGCGTTTAATAGTATTAGCCCGTAAATGTTTACTTTCATTTTTCACCTCAGTTTATGAAAGAAGGGGAGCTTGGGAGTGCTGGAACACTGCCCAAGCTCCATTAATAGCTAAGTAAAGATTACCATTGAATGAATTGCTTAAGCGTATGTTTTTTCACTGCTTGCCAAATGACTTGGGCAACAACCGCTCCCAGACCAAAACTGGCTATAATTGCCGCTGCTGTTGCTCCCCAACTAACCCACTGAAGGGCAAAATAGATATTCGTTGCCAATCCTTCACTAATGCCGATTGTAACAGCAGCATATTGAAAATTCATAAGAAAAATTGCAGACAGTAAAACGCTGAATGAAACTAGCAGAACTGCTTTTGAATCTTTTCTTAGAATTCCTTTCACGTTATAGCGCTCCCCTTCCACTGGCTTAGTATTGGATAAATTCCTTCAATGCATGTTTCTTAACATAGGACCAAATTGACTGTGCTACGATAGCTCCAAGTCCAAAACTGGCTACAATTGCCGCTGCTGTTGCTCCCCAAGCTACTACATTTAATGCATTATAAAGAAGAGTAGCTGTACTAGCTGACAGACCCAAATTTATAGCAGCAAAATTAAATGCAAATAACAACATGGAACCAAGGACAACAGCAAGGGTCATTCCAACAAAAAGCTTTGAATCTTTTTTCAGGGCTGCATTTACCATTCATATCCCCCCTTTCCTCTAAGATTGATTAGATTTTGTCACATGCTTATATATAAGTCAACCAATTTTTGTTATTTATAAAATTTTAAGACATTTATATAATCTTTAGGGTGGGATTAAAGTCCCGATTTCTTTTTTCACGTTCAAGTATCTAATACGTCATCCCTTTGATCATGTTGTCAAAATTTTGACTAGTGTCCTGGGTGGAGAAGCAATCTATGGAATCCCCCGTCCCGACATTGAAGTATCCTCCCGTCACCTCTTGATACTTGGGGTCCACGACCAAGCGGTCATGATCTCAGCGCCTCTGCGAGGATTACCGATACGAAAAAGCTCCAAAAGACGTTCCAGAACCGATGCGAATCTGAGTTACAACGCTTTGTTGCTTCTGCACGCTCTTTGCTTCTCGCTGTCAGAACAAGGTGAAAATCGCGTTTCGCCAATTCTACGGCTGCAAGCTGTCCAAGACCGCTCGTGGCACCCGTTATGACGACAACCGGTTTTGTCGGCATCATGGCCATTCTCCTTTATATGGTACAATGTTTTTTGGAATGGAAGATAAACAACACCATGCTGACTCAAGAGAACAGTTGGAGCTTGCTCTGGGTAAGCAGCTTAATGCTCTTATCAGCGCTGTACATGCATTAAACGTCAAGGCCGCGGTGCGGTTTGATTCATCCTTGCAGCCCGCCTCCTTCCATATTATTCGCTGGCTTTACTCTTATGGACCAACAAGCGCTGCTTCACTGGCGGATTCAACCGCCATGGACCGCAGCTCCATAAGCCGCCTTGTCAAACAATTGGAAACCCTTGGATACGTAAAAAGAGAGACATCTCCCGATGATGGCCGAGCCATTCTGCTTTCGCTCACAGAGCTCGGGCAGCAACAGAACATTCAGGCTCTCAAAGAAAAAGAGCACATGTTTTTTGAACGGATCTCAGCCTTGAATGATAATCAGCTTCATGAATTCACCCTGATTCTCAGACAACTAAATGGATTTTCGAGTCTTTAGAAGTATGCTATAGGCCTCCCTGCCGACTTGGCCTAAACACACTGTCATGCACAAAAAACGCCACTCCGGTGGCGTTCTCTCGGAATTTATATCCCCCCTTTCTTTTCCAGCAGCTAATAGAATCCAATTGACATTATTAATAGTTGTTAGTTTCGAACGAACGTTCTACACTAAAAGTATTTTCATAGCTAGGAATAATTGGCCCATGGATTGAAAGGAATCGAGAAGCTTGCTGATCATTTTCTTCGTGAAGCAACGCCTATATGACGGATAAGGAGAGAATACGTTGATAAAGCTATTTCATTATAACTGGATGGTAAGAAATGAATGGTTTGAACTGTGCAGACAAGTCCCGGCTGAAGAATTGACCCGTAATCGCATTGGCGGGGCAGGCAGCATGCTGTATACACTTTTACATATTTCAGATGTAGAATACAGCTGGATCCGCGGAATACAAGGCAAGCCAGATATCCAAGTTCAATATGAGAGCTATAAAACATTGGAGCAAGTAAAAAAACTATCCGATTTTTGGATCGAAGAGACGAAGGCGTTCCTTGATACCTGGTCAAATGATTTGGAAAGCGAAATTGTGACCGTCCCATGGACTGAAGGACGTTATGCCAAAGGTGAAATATTACGCCATTTAATCGCTCACGAAATTCATCATATGGGCCAGTTATCCATATGGGCAAGAGAGATTGGAATACAATCCATATCCGCAAATGTAATTGGCAGAGGGTTGTTTACAAAGTGAGGCCACACAAACAATATATTCAATTGACCGTTTTTTTTGAACTGCACCCCAATTGTTAGATACCATCTATCATTGGAGATGTGGTTTGAAGTACGCCCGAACACCCAATCGGGAAAAGAAATTAGAATAGGTCAAACAGCAGACAAATCTTAACATACTGTCAGCCATGTTTTAGGTTTAATTATTTTGCGTTCTTTATTGGAACATCGTTATATTCACACGACTACCAAAAAAAACGTGATACCGAAAAAACACAGGCAATAATTGCGAAAATTAGAGCCAGATTAGATATTATTTTGTTCTTTTTATTTTTCATAAAACTCTTTAAAATGCTGATTTCTTCCTCAAGAATATTTATTTTCTCGTCCTGAGCATTTATTTATCTTACTATGTCATTAGTATTCTCGGTTATTAAGATAAGTTGCTCTTTATGCGAAAGTACCCTGTCTTTGTAAACTGAGTTAATATTGAAAAAAACAAACCAATTGGAGTTGGATGATGAGCTAAATCGTCTAGGTGATGGCTTTTAGCTGAGATGCCCACATTTTTCCCCTTCCATATATTATCACCAGGAATGTGAAATTTACCTTCTAAAAACTTAATAGCTCCATCAAGTCTATTACCCTCATAGCCTTGTGCCTTAACTACTTTCATAACAAAATCATTTGTTATTTGATTACTCCAAGCCTTTCCACGGTCCATGTTGAATTCTCCAACCCAAAACGAATCCACTAATCCCGCAAGAATACCACTACCAACTGCAATCAATTTAATCAATTCCATCTGACTGATTTGTTAGTCTTAGATACACTTCTGAAATCAGGTATTGTGCACTAATTATACCATATAATTACATTCACTGCACTCACTTCCTTTATCCGAAGTTAACTATGTTATAATAGGATGACTACAATTTCAAGCGAGGTGAAGCCGATGAAATGGGGAGAGATTACAGAGTTGCATCCAAGTCGTTTTGTGCTGGTTGAGGCAATCAAGGTAAGCTCCAGCAACCGTGTACGTCAACTAGAGGATATGGCAGTTATTCAAGACTACGATAATCCGCAAGAAGCATGGGGTGGCTATAAAGAACTACACAAGCTCCATCCGACACGAGAGTTGTATGTATTCCATACGAGCAGAAGTGATGTTGAAGTGGTCGAGGAGTTTTTCTCAGGAGTGCGGCAGCGGACATGAAATTAAAATTAAGGCATAGCTTACCCATTGTTTCTCTGACCTTAAATAGAAATGACCACTCTATCATTTTGCATAATGTTCTATTCGATACAGGCTGTGCAGCAACGGTTTTTGACACCGATGCATTAGCTGCAATAGGTATCCACATTGATTTTATAAATGGACGAGCTAAGCGGATGTATGGGGTTGGAGGGACAAGCGAAATATGCTATGAGCAGAAGATTACTGACCTTTGTATTGAAAATATTGCACTAACTGATTTCCCGATTCAGCTCGGCTCGATTCAGGAGCCTTATGGCTTTGACGGAATTGTTGGTATTGATTTTATGATAAGAGCCAAATGCAAAGTGAATTTCGAAACCTTGAATATCGAACTTGAAAAATAGACCAAGCGATGCCATCCATCACTGGACAGCTATCGCCTGGTCTGTTTTGCGCTAGGCGCAGTGAACCTAAATAATGTACTTCCCAAAGAAATCCAAATTTGACCTAAGATTTTTAGTTTGCAATATCCTTTGTTCACTTTTAGCATTTCCAGTAGTCATTAATACGACACAAAAAGCACTTCTATGACTACATCAAGCCATAGAAGTGCCTTCATTAATGTTAGCTATCCATCCCAAAACCTGGAGTGCTACGATAAAAGTGCAGTCGAAAAACACCCTCGTATGAAATAAAATGAAAGCTAACGAGGGGATGAGAAACAATGAATCGGTACGACAAAGCATTTAAAGAAGAAGCAGTAAGATTGAGCGATGAGATTGGACCAAAGAAAGCCGCTGAGCAGTTAGGCGTAGCCTATACCACACCTTGCAGGATTGAAGAAAGCGAAGAACCCTGCACGGCGATGGAGCGCATATCGGGAGCGGGCGCGCTTATGCATCTGCCGATAAGACTGCGCGTGAAATCGAATTAGAAAGAGAAATAGGCGAGTTGCGCAGCGCGAATGAAATTCTCAAGGACGCACTCGGTTTTTCGCAAAAGACCGGAAGCGCTAAAGGCATGCCAGCTCTATGCTTACATCCGTGAACGACGGGATCGATGGACCGTCAAAGAGATGTGCGAAGTACTTGCTGTAGCTTAATGCCTTCCTCCATATACATGATACTGACGATTTTTCCGTAGGGCTCATTTCCATCCGTAAATGCCTGCAGCATACTCATCCCTTTCGAGACAGTTAATCCAGTTAACGGCCCCATGTCATCTACTCTTGTGCATTTAGCCGGCAATCCCAAAAGGGTTCCAAACCCATAGCTTCGCTCGTGATGCGAGGTCTGTTATTATGAACCCATAAGCTGAGACACAAGGAGGCGATAAATAAGTTATACTAAAGCTATGAAGAAACGGTAGAGAACAAATTTTTAACGGGATCTACATCTACAGCCTCTAATAGCACCACGTTCTCTCGGCTGCCCCCATCGTAAGACGTTTATAAAAATAGGCCAACCAGATTAAATCTGGCTGACCTACTACTACGAAAGTGTAAATATCACATTCTATAAAATAAGACTTTCTTTTGAAACTGATTCTTTTCCCTGATACTGGATTAAAATTGGATGTTATGTATATAATCATTAATGAAAAGGAGGCGCTGAATCAATGGAATCGATAGCAACAGGACTAAAGCTATTTGTGCTTATAATAGCTATTTCACTACTCTTTGCTTTGGTAGGTTTTCTAGTCAATAAATATCTAAGTGACTTCTTCAATAAAATAAGAGTAAAAATATTTTCTTCAGTAAAAAAAATTTTCAGAAAAACGGACTGACCATATTGTAGGAGTTTCCGACGTTATTCGTCTCGGCAACATAACTAGGCATTCCTACAGAAAAGATGGAAACGAATGTTACCCATCCAAAAGAGAATCAAACCTAAAGGGACTATTGTTTGCATTGTTCCAAATCATACTTGATTTTTCTTTGACATTTATAGATAATTGGCTACTTAAAAACTTTTCTGGCATGTATCTTAAGCCCTCTTTCGTCAACCCCCATTGTTCTAAGCACAACATTGCTAAATTCCACAATTACCGGGGTTTCTCCTTCTTTCGACATTTACTTTACGCTTTACATATAGAAAATAGAAAAAACTATTCGGTATTTCCGAATAGTTCTTTCTAAATTAACATTATCAAGGCAACCTATAAGCCAAATTTACAGATTCAACAACTACTTATCCAGTTGTCAAGTACACCTTGACTACTCACATCCGCCATCAAAGCCCCACATTTGCCACACAGAGTCTTTCAACGCTTCATCCTGGTTCAATCTCAAAATTCGAACCCCCAATGAATTCAAGGGTTTCAGCCTTTTTAAAATGGGTGCGTTTCAAACCACATCTCCTTGAAAATGCAATTCATTTGCTAAGCATTTCTTTGTCGACAGAATTTCAATCTAAAAAAAGAAGGACCATTTAATCATAGATTTATAGTGTCATCTCTTATATCATTTACAGTAGTAACCATTACGAGATTTTGTTGGAAAACAAAATCAGAGAAATGAGGAGGAAAACGATGCGGAAAAAGAAGCTTTTGGTCAGTGTTACTGCAATCTTGGCAAGCCTTTCATTGCTGCTAAGCAGTACACCTGCTTCTGCAACTGTAACTACTTTTGGCAAATGGGCAAACCGGACACAAACGATGTACGTCCCTTCTTCCAGTGCAAACTTTACGGCCTGGAGCAGCGGCGCTGCAAAATGGAGAACCAATACCAGCTTCAATCTGTCAACTTCCCAGGGCAGCAGCTCGATTTACTATGCTTATGATGTTAAAAACTCAAGCGTAACCTGGGACGGGCTGTGTACCTATACGGTTGCCAATGGCATTATTACGAAAGCCACTATAAATCTGAATACGTATTACACGCAAGACAACAAGTATACAAGCAGCATCAAGGCCGGTCTAACAGGTCATGAAATCGGGCATTCACTGGGATTGAACCATACTTCATTATTGGAGACCAGCTCTATTATGCACCCGTACACTTTTAATAGTAATGGCACTCCTGCAAGGGCACTTAATCCTTCGTCCAGTGATATTGCGGTTGTTAATCAGTTGTATCCAATTCTGCCTGCGGCAGCACCAGATTCAAAAGGCATTGCTTCACAGGAAGACGGAATCTACCTCCACCCCTCCTGGTCCGTTTATTATGAGGACGAAGAAGCACTATCCCAAGCAGCCGAGCTCGTTGTCAAGGGGACCGTTTCTAAAGAAAAGGGAAGCACGCTTAAAACGGGAGATTATCCGGGGTATTCAACCGAGGTTAGTATAACGGTATCAGAAGTAATCAAAGGTGATCCTGCCTGCGTGAATCAACAGATTACAGTTTCCCAAATGGGAGGTACAGACGGAGTAGTCACCGTATACTCGGATTCCTCCACTCATTTAAAGAAAGAACAGGAAGTCGTATTGTTTCTGAAAAAAATTGGTGCAAATACCTTTATTCCTATAAATGAGGATGATGGCATTTTCCTGAATGAAGGCGGCACCTTCTTCAATATTGCCAACAACATCGAGCTGAATTCGATTGAATAATCCTATTATAAAAAGAAATAAATCCCTCTCCGCTTGCAGAGAGGGATTTAAACACCACACCGTAACAATTCTTACATTCATCACGTCCAAATAATAGGAGGCGATGATCATGATTAGAATCATGGCAGTCCTGTTCATTGTTCTGGTGACGAGCGCATGCTCCGGAATCAACGACAAGACAGGAAGTCCGGCAAATAACCAGCCGAAAACTTCACAAGACAAAACCCAATCCCAATCCTCTTTCCCCTACCCTCTGATCGTATGGAATAATCAGCAGTATAAAGCCACAATCGAACTTATTCATGAAGTAGACAGAGAAATAGGTAAAATTCTGAACTATTCAACCGATGAGCCCGCGGACACCCCGGATAACTTTTCGAACTATTTTAAAAAAGGAACCAAGCTTTGGTCAATCAAGAATGTGGATACGAAGCAAGCGATTGCTGTTGAAGTGCGTGAGGGTAAATACCTCAAAGCTGTTTTGCCATAACTTCGCTTTTCTTTGCACATCCACACCATACAAGCTCTGCCCGTTCCCTTATACACTCAACCCCTTCCCTGTTGCCGCTTTATCCTTTCTCTTATCACCCGGCAGCAGGAAACCCATCAAGCCAAGCAGCGGCATAAAGGAGCAGGCCACAATAACGGTCTGAAGACTGGTCAAATCAATCAGCATACCGAGCACCACTGTGCCCAGCGCCCCCATGCCGAAGGCAAGCCCTGTAATAAGTCCGGACACCATTCCTACCTTGCCCGGAAGCATTTCCTGTACGTAAACGACCGTAACCGAAAAGCTGCTATGATTGATCAATCCAATCAGGAACAGCAGCGGATAAGCGGCAATCGCCCCGGCAAAGGGCAATATAATCGCAAACGGGGCGGCACCCAGCAGCGAAAACAAAATGAGATTGCGGCGTCCGAAGCGGTCCGACAACGGTCCGCCGAGCAGTGTCCCGATAATCCCCGCACCCATGTACAAGAAAATATAAATTTGCGACTGGGGAATGGACAATTGGAATTTCTCAATTAAGTAAAAGACAAAATACGTACCGATGCTGGCGGCAAACCAGGAGCGGGCAAAGACAAGAAGCACAACGAGCAGCACCGACTTTTTCACCTGTCCGCTCTGCCTGGCGTCCGCCGCTCTCTTCGCTGGGCGCACGCCAGATTGCAAAAGCAGCTGGGCGCGGTACCATCTGGCCACAAACAATTGGATGATGACGCCAGTTCCGGCAATAATCATGAACCACAAGGCGCCCCGTTGCCCGAACGGAAAAAAGATAAAGGCTGTCATAATCGGCGCCATCGCGCTTCCGATATTGCCCCCGACCTGAAAGATCGACTGGGCCAGCCCTCTGCGCGGCCCTGCCGCCAAATAAGCGATGCGCGCTCCTTCCGGGTGGAACATGGCCGAAGCCACACCAACGAAAACTACAGCACCAAGCGTTGCAAGATAACCCGGTGCGATCCCGATCCCGAGCATTCCGATAAGCGCCATCAGCATTCCGAGAGGCAGGATCAGCGGTGTGGGCCGTTTATCCGCAATCGCTCCGACAAAGGGCTGAATAACGGAAGACGTCACATAGAGAACAAACGTAATCATGCCAAGCTGCGTAAACGTCAGGCCGAGCGATTGCTGGAGTACCGGATACGAGGCCGGAATGACCGCTTGCAGCGAATCATTAATAAGATGGGCCCCGCCGACCAGCCCGAGAATGGGATAAACCGTCTTCAGCTCAGATGCGGGCCGGACCTCATCTTGGGATGATTCCGGCTGAACCGCCGCGCCGGGCTTTGCTATCGTCTTTGATTGTTCGATCGTCGTCAAGGCTTCCCGTTCACCACACTTTGGCTGCCCATAATCCGCCCTGCCGGATCAGCTGGCGAAACGGCTGGGAGGAAAAGGACGATAGCTGGTGTCCGGGCATCAAATAAACAATTCTCCCCAGCCCGTATTCATGCGCCCAGGCCGCAGGCCATTGTTGTCCCTCATGCTCGTATTCAAGCAAAATGGTCGTCTTGTAATGAGGGTACATATCAAAGCGGTAAGGCTCTTCATCGATTTCAAAAGGCTCAATCCCTCTCACAACCGGATGGTCCGGCTCGCAAACGGTAATCGGCAGTGTCGTAAATTCAGGATGTCCTGTGAACCTGGCACCGATCATCGCGCCCAGCTCCTGGCTGCGCTGAAGCGAAATCCCGTTATGAATGACAAGCAGCCCGCCCCCATTCGCCACGTAGGACAACAAGGCGGCTATCTGTTCGGAGGGAAGCGCCACCTGGGAAAACTCCGTATAGGAAATGAACAGTTGATACTCCTGGAGCGCTTCGTGATTCAGCACATTATAATCGTCTGTGCTGTGCACGTCCGCCACATCCTGAAGGCTTGCTTCGATTTGGCGGTCAACCTCTGTAAACGGATGATATTTGGCATCTGAGTAATTGCCTAGTGCGATTGCTTTTATTTTGGACATATTCTTGCTCCCTTCGAGTGGAAATTCGGAATAGAACCCGCCTTTAAGTCTATACTACCACGGCCACGACTGTCCGTCTGTATCCAGATAAGCCGGCTGCTCGGCGAGATAGGCCTTATGCTGCTCCACCAGCGCCATAATCTTCTGTGCGGAATCATCCGGATTAATAGGCGCATTCGTATTCAGCTTGCCGCTCATATAAGACTGCATCCAGCCGGGGTGGAACACCATCACCTGTCCGCCAAGCGGCGTCAGATACCGGTGCAAAATCGATGACTGCATATTGAGGGCTGACTTGGACATACAGTAGCCATAGCCTGCCGTCCGCTCGTTGCGTGATACACTGCCCGCCTCAGAGGAAATATTGACGACCAGCTTATCTGTTCCCTGAAGCAGCAGGCCGAGCAAGCTGTTCGTCACACGCAGCGGACCAAGCGTATTCACATTATAAATCTGCTGCATCGCTTCAAAATCCAGATCCACCGTAACCGGTGCATGGTCCCCGCGGCTGCCGATGCCCGCATTATTGATAATCAGGTCCAGCGTCCTCGTCTTGGATGCAATCATTCTGGCCGCCTTCTTGACACTGGTCTCATCGCCCACATCAATAGGGATCAGCTCCAGCGTATCCGGGTACTTCTCCTTCAGCTCATCCAGGAACGGCCAATCCTCGATATAACGTCCGGCAAATACCTGATATGAATGCTCCAGCAGCCAGTTCGTTAATGAGAAGCCGAGCCCCCTGTCGGCTCCGGTTACAAATACAGTTTTGGTCATCGCTTCTTCGCTCTCCTTATTTGCCTGAATTTTATTCCTTCACAGAACCGAGCGTGATGCCGGTTACAAAATATTTCTGCAAAAACGGGTAGACCAGCAGCACCGGAATCATCGTAATTACGATTTTCGCTGCATTGAAGGTACGCTCGGACAGCTCCAGCAGCGCGCCGAGATCTTCCGATGACATTTCGGACAGCATCGGCGTAATGACCAGCGAGCGGATATAGGTCTGAAGCGGCTGGCGGGTCTGGTCATTAATCAAAATCATTCCGTCGAAGAATGCATTCCAATGGTTGACTATACTGAACAAGGTAACGGTTGCAATTGCCGCAGTCGCCATAGGAATATATACTCTCCACAAGGTTACAAAAGACCCCGCCCCGTCCATCTTCGCCGCCTCCCCGATTTCCTTCGGAATGGCACGGAAGAAGTTCATCAGCAATACCACGTTGAAGACCGGCACCGCCGTCGGCAGCACGAGCGCCCACATCGTATCCATAATGCCGGTCAGCTTGACCGTCATATACCACGGAATCAGTCCGCCGTTGAACATCATCGTGAAGATGAAAATCCACATCAGCTTGTTGCGAGCCGGAAACTCGGACGTTTCCTTGGACAGCGGGTAGGCAGCCAGCACGGTCATGACAAAATTGATTGCGCCCCCAAGCAGCACCCGCTGAATGGATACCCAGAACGATTGAAAAAACCGGTGGTCCTGCAAAATGTACTCATATGGCGTAAGCGTAAACCCGACAGGAATGAAGCTGACCAGTCCTGCAGCCGCGGCGGATTTGTCGCTGAAGGAGAGCGCCACCATATGCCAGATCGGAGCCAGACAGACGATTGTAATGATAATTAGAAACGCGACCAGCAGCATATAAGCCGCTTTTTCCCCGAAGCGTTGTTGCTTGTTAAACATGCCTGCTCCCCTCCTTAGAAAATCCGGTAATTGGCCCATTTATCCGCCAGCTTCCATGAGACGACGACGAGAATGAAGCCGACGACTGATTTTAATGTGCCGACTGCGGTAGCCAGGCCGTACTGATGCTGGGTCAGACCGATCCGGTACACATAGGTGTCAATAATGTCCCCTGAGGCATAGACGGACGGGTTATACAGGTTGAAAATTTGCTCAAATCCGGCATTCATGATTTTTCCGATGCCAAGACAGGCAAGCAGTATAATGGTCGGCGCAATGCCCGGAAGCGTCACGTAACGGAGCTGCTGCAGCTTCGATGCCCCGTCAATCCGCGCCGCTTCGTACAGGCTCGGGTTAATGGCGGTCAGCGCTGCCAGATAGATGACGGCGTTGAAGCCAAACTCCTTCCATACATCACTGCCGATAATGACGACCGGGAACCATGTATTGCTCCCGAGGAAGAAGATCGGGTCCAGGCCAATGCCTGCAAGCAGTGAATTGACAATTCCGTCTGTCGAGAGCAGATTTACCATAACACCGGCCAAAATAACCCACGACATAAAATGCGGCAAATACACAATCGTCTGAATCCACCGCTTCAATGTCACCTGCACAACCTCGTTCAGCATCAAGGCGAAGCCAAGCGGGACAATGAGATTCATAATAATTTTGGATATCGCAATAAAGATCGTATTAAAGAAAATTTGCGAGCTTTCCGGAAGCTGGAACATATAGGTGAAATTGTCCCACCCGATAAACGCCGAGCCGCTCACCCCCTTCCCGGGTATGAAATCCTGAAAGGCGATGACAAGCCCGAGCAGCGGCAGCACCTCATACATCAGCACCAGCAGGATCGGGGGCGCCAGCATGATATAATAGCTCCAAACATGACGGTTTGTTTTCATAGAAGCAGCTCCAATCTTGTCTTTATTCCCCGGACCTTTACTTAACCGCCTCGCGGACCTCACCGGTTACTTCATCCCCGCCAAGCCGCTTCCAGTCCGCCACAAACTGATCGAAGGCATCGAGCGGCTTGCTGCCCATAATGATCTGGACAAAGGTTTCATCCTCGAGCTTTTTCAGATTAACCCATTTGCGGGCCATCGTTGGTGTCTTGCCGTAGAACACTCCGGATACGAGCACCGTATTGTTCTTCGTAATCTCTCTGAAGACAGAAGCGCTGATCATGCTTGACCAGGCAATGACGTCCTTCTTCGGATTTTCGCGGTCATACATCACACGGTCATACAT
The DNA here is from genome assembly GCF_000422505.1 of Paenibacillus pinihumi DSM 23905 = JCM 16419. Lineage (GTDB taxonomy): Bacteria > Bacillota > Bacilli > Paenibacillales > Paenibacillaceae > Paenibacillus_D > Paenibacillus_D pinihumi. Next base: position 81,726 of record NZ_AULX01000029.1, read on the forward strand.
CAGTTTTTCGTGCACCAGCAGCGAATCGTAATCCTTCGTTCCGGCAATGACCTCATCCACACGCCCAATCGCCACTTCCTTCTCATCAAACGGCGCCATCATATGGCCAAGCGGCAGATTAACACGGTTGTACGGCACATTTTGATCCTTATAAAAGCCTTCCCCCCGCGTCTGATCCAAAATGTACTCATGATTCAGAACCCGGATAATCGCCTCCGGCTTGTGAAACTTCTTGCTGATAACCAGATAGCTTGAAGTCGGAGACATCGTGTGTGTCTTGTACTTGCCATTATCATCGAGCGGTACAGCAAGCGGCAGCCATTCCGCCTTCGGATTCAGTCTCACACTATCAGACAGCATCCACCCCGACATCCAGAACGGTCCGAAGAACATGCCGGCTTTGCCGTTAATCACCTTCTCCCTGCCGCTGGACGCTGTCTCGGCTACGAATTCCTTGAAAATAAGACCCTTGCTGTACATCTCCTTCAGCCGTGCCAGCGCTGTCTTCACCTCCGGCTGGATGGAGCCGTATTCCACTTCTCCCGATGCAGTCTGAATCCACATCTCCGGATAAGCATCAAAGTAGCTGAAAATCGTATCAAAACCAAAAATGCTGTTCCCCACATTGACAATATCCTGCTGGCCCATCAGGCCGATCGTATTGTTCTTGCCGTTGCCGCCGGGATCACGATCCATGAACGCCTTGGCGACCTCCTCAATGTCACTGAGCGTCTTTGGCTCCGGCAGATTCAGCTCATCAAGCCAGTCCTTGCGGATGAACAGCACATTTTTGGCATCTGCTCCCGGTGCTGAATTTGGAACCGCCATCAACTTGCCGTCGAAGGTTGCCGAGGCCAGACTGAGGTTCTTGGTCGATTCAAAAACGTCGCGAAGCTCCGGCGATATGTTTTTGTCATAGACATCTGTCAAGTCGGCAATCAGATCCGAATCGACAAGCAGCTTGAGCTGCGCTTCATTAACCACCATGACATCGGGAATATCGCCGCTTGCGATAACCAGATCGATCTTCTGCTTATAAGGATCGCCATCAGCAGTCTGCCAGATATGTTCGAACTTCACATTCAGCTCGTTTTCGATAAAACGGCTGTATTCATTATTCTCCTGACTTTCTCCGGATGGCAGCCTGACATCCACCGACGAGGCTTTGCCGTAGCGGATCGTTACGGTCTCCCCGAACTTCCCGAACGGCGAGGCCGCTTCTTCCTTGACTGCGGGCTTCTCTTCCCCTGCTCCGGACGGCTTCCCGCCGCCTCCACCGGAGCAGGCCGCCAGACTGATACAAAGCCCTGCGAGCAAAATCGCCTTCAAACTCCCCCGTTTGTAAACCATTGCCCATCCCCTTCCTGCCATTCATAATGTTAGCGTTTACAATCTCAGTATACAGCCAATCTTCGTATTCCCGGGTTAGACTTCTGCTTGCGAAAAGGTACAATCCTGTCGGGATTAGGCGGGATTAAGCAACATTTTTCCACCCTGCCCTGGCAACAAAATTCACCGTTGGCAAGCATAACGTGTCATGCCATATACAAGCCTGCATGGTTATCCCCTGTTATTGCGGTAATCCGAGGGCAGCATCCCGACCTCTGTCTGGAACATGCGGCTAAAATATTTTTCGTCCTTAAACCCTGCCCGCTCGGCGATCAGGTAGATCGGCAGGCTTGTCGTCTCCAGCAGCGTACGCGCCCGGACGAGACGAATCTCCTTCACATATTCATGGAAGCCGACTCCGGCAATATCCTTGAAACACTGGCTGAAATAGCCGCGGCTCATATTGGCCCTCCGGGCAAGCTGCTCCTGGGTAAATTGCAGCTCTGCCTGCTGCTCGATGTACGCCATAATATCCTGAATGCTGCGGACAATATCATCCGCATAGCGGACAGGCCTGGAGGCGGGTGGGCCCCCGGGATTCGCATGGTGATTCCCGCCCTTTTTCCGTTCATGGAACCGCTCTACAATATTCGAGAGCACATCCTCCATGCGGGCATTTTCCAATTGCGTCTTCAAAATATAGTCGATCGCCCCCAGCCTCAGCGCCTCCTGTACGTACTCAAACTCCGGGTAACAGGTCAGCACGACGAACTGTACATGCGGATACTTGACCCGAACCTCCCGGATCAGCTCCATCCCGCTCATCTCCGGCATCATCAGGTCTGTGAACAGCAAGTCTACAGGCTGATGTGCCATCAGCTCCAGCGCCCGCCTGCCATTTGACGCTTCTCCCACAATATCGATGGCGAATTTGGCCCACGGCATAATCGTAATAATCCCCTTGCGGACGAGTGTCTCATCATCCGCGACCAAAGCTCTGATCATCCCCGCTCCTCCTCCTTTTTGCATATGGGCAGCAGCAACTCGATCGTTGTCCCTGCGCCCTTCACGCTCTCGATACGAAGCGATCCCCTGGGGCCATAGTGGCTCTTGATCGTTTTATCCACGTAGTTCAGTCCGATGCCCAGCCCGGAGCTCTTCACCGATCCGGTGAGCAATTGCTGAATTTTCGACTCGTCCATCCCGCTGCCGTTATCCCTTACGACAATCATCAGCTTATCATCCGCATGCCTGACGATCACCTCAATCGAGCCGCCTGAATCGCCGACCCCATGGTATAAGGAATTCTCGACAAGCGGCTGGAGCAAAAAGCGCGGCACAGCATCGTCCAGTGTGCGCTCGTCAATGTCCAGGCGGACATCGTATTGATAATCATAGCGAACCTGCTGGAGCATAATGTACTCCTTCAGCACTTCGATTTCCTCCCGTACCGTCACGATAATGCCGTCTTTGGCCAGATTATAGCTTAATACCTTCGTAAAGCTGGCGATAAAATGGTCAATGTCCGTTTGCCCCTTCATCCGGGCAAGCCATTGCACCGTATTTAACGTATTGTACAGAAAATGCGGATTAATCTGGGCCATCAGCTTGGCAACCTCCGTCTCCCGCTTGACTTGCCCTTCATGTTCCAGCTCTGCGATCAGCTCCCTGATTTTCGTATTCATCCCGTTAAACTGCTCGATAATATAATCGAATTCTGCCAGCCCGCTGCGCGGCAGCTTCTTGTGCAGCTTGTTCGCGGCGACGAGATTGATCCCGTTCTTCATATTCAGCAGCGGCTTGTATACATAATTACGGATCGTAACCGCGATGAGAAAGCTGACAAGCAAGGAAATGCAGATCACAAGAATAAAGGAATACCGCCATTTCACATATTCCTGCTCATAATCCTTCTGGTCGACATAGACAATCAGCCGCCATCCGTGATGGTCTGTCTCCTCAAAGATCCGGTACTGATTGGCGCTTCTGTCCGCGTACACACTGCCATCCGGGAACAAGGCCGGATTTTGCGAGTAGACGATCTTGCCTTCGGGGTCCGTGAGCAGGTGGAAGGCCGCCATGCCGTACTGGGTAGGGCTCATAATGCCCTCGAACAGCTTGAAATTCGTTTCCACGTAAATAATAATGCCTGAGGTTAGCGGCGAGGTGGCTGCGATATCAAATTTACGGCTGATCGAGAACACCATATTTTCATCATTGTAGCGGTAATTCGTCTTGTGGGGCCCATAGTAGTTGGCCCCGTTCGTGCGCGTCAGGACAGGCAGATCAGCAAAATCAAAGTCATCCGCCAGCAGATTGGAGAACAGCACCTCCTCTTTTTTGGTATCGTAGAACATCGTCAAGCCTACAGTCGGGTTGGTAAAATTGAGCAGGTTGATATTGTTCTGCATGTCGGTACGCAGCGCCAGGGAATCCGTCAGGTCGTTCATCTCCAGCAATGCTGCCAAATCCTTGCCGATCAGACCGTTAATCGTAAACTGCTGCGAGGAATAGTCCAGGTAGCTCAAGGTGTTCGACAGGCTATTCGTTACCTGCTGGAGATGGCTCTGCATCCCCTTGTCGATTTTGTTGTCCAGAATGGAGGAAATCGACCAGACGGACAGTCCGCCGATCAGGACCAGCGGAATAATCGAGCAAATCGTCACAAGCAGATAGAGCCTGGCTTTAAGCGAGGAGGTCAGTTTGCCGGAGGTTAAAGGGCGAAATAATGATTTCATAAATGTTAGCGTTTTCATTTTATTGTGCCTCCCTGCTCAAAATGGGCGTCTTCATCAGTCTGCTGCGATCGGTGTAGTACGGGATAACGGATATGCAAGGATTGGTACAGGGAAATTACAGTAAATTCTATGCTGATTCTGAAAATTTATCAAGTGCTGGAGAGAATCCGCTTGGTGTGCTGCCGCAAGAGGGAGTTTTAATTGCATAAGCAAGTGAACAAAAAACAGGCCACCCAGAATGGTGTTCCGGGTGGCCTGTTCATGCAATGCCGTCATAATGACAGCTTCAACATATAAGGTTTATGATTTTGGCTGAATGTAGCCTTCCGCTTTCAGCAGCTCTGCAATCAGGACAGCTCCGCCGGCAGCTCCGCGCAGCGTATTGTGGGACAGACCTACAAATTTATAGTCATAAAGAGAATCCTCGCGCAGACGGCCTGCGGAGATGCCCATGCCCCCCTCAATATCACGGTCCAGCTTCGTCTGAGGACGGTTCTCTTCCTCAAAGTACGTGATGAACTGCTTTGGCGCGCTTGGCAGATTCAACTCCTGTGCGCGGCCCTTGTACTGCTGCCAACGCTCCAAAATTTCTTCCTTGGACGGCTTGTTCTCGAAAGATACGAATACCGTAGCCAGATGGCCATCCGTTACCGGAACGCGGATACATTGCGTTGTAATCAGCGGCGCGCTCGCTTTTACGATCTCGCCGTTCTCCACGCTGCCCCAGATGCGCAGCGGCTCCTGTTCGCTCTTCTCTTCCTCGCCGCCGATATAAGGAATCACGTTGTCAAGCATCTCAGGCCAGTCCGTAAAGTTCTTGCCTGCGCCCGAGATGGCCTGATAAGTAGAAGCGACCACGGTGGTCGGTTTGAATTCCTGCAGGGCACTCAGCATCGGCACATAGCTTTGAATAGAGCAGTTCGGCTTCACCGCGATAAAACCGGTGGAGGTACCGAGACGTTTGCGCTGGGCTTCAATAACTTCCAGATGGCCCGGGTTGATCTCCGGAATGACCATCGGCACATCCGCTGTCCAGCGGTGAGCGGAGTTATTGGATACGACAGGTGTTCCTGTCTTCGCGTATGCTTCCTCCAGCGCCTTGATTTCATCTTTCTTCATATCTACTGCACAGAAGATAAAGTCTACTTCCGCAGCAAATGCTTCAACATTGGATGCGTCCTGTACAACGATGGATTTGATCTCCTCAGGAATCGCTGTACTCAGCTTCCATCTGCCCTGGACGGCTTGCTCGTACGATTTGCCTGCTGATCCGGCACTCGCTGCAATCGCGGTCACTTGGAACCAGGGATGCTGATTCAGCAGCTCAATGAAACGTTGGCCTACCATTCCGGTTCCGCCGACGATGCCTGCTTTTAATTTTTGTGTCATATTGGGATTCCATCCTTTCAAGGTCTAATTATTGTAGTCTTCTCCAACTGCTCATGTGCGTTGGTAGGGTATAAAAAAAATCCCACCCCCAAGACGAATGTCTCAGGGACGAGATTTGTATCCTCGTGGTACCACCCTAAATTTGCTCATATGTCGCCATATCAGCCTCTTCAAGTACGGCACTGCCGCGGCAATGCATATACTCTAGCTCTATAACAGGAGCCCCTGGCACATCACCCTCCCTTAGACGGAATTCCGATGTGCTGCTCAGAGTCTTTCTTCAATAAACAATTCTTTACCCCTTCTCAGCTGCCGGAGCTCTCTGCAAAAGAATTCATTTATCTACTCGTCTCGTCATCGCATTTGCTTATGACAGTTATATTATCAAAAATCACAGAACAGGTAAACAGTAATTTTGAAATTTGGGCAAAATATTGCCTTCTGACAAGGGTAATGCCGCTTAGCGGTTATGTTTTGGATTGATAATTAATGAATAAGTACGGTTTACTCTTTAACATGCCGGCACCGGTCATAACAGGTAAAACTGTATGGCTTGGTATCCTGCCTGATTTTTTTCGGCGTATAGCCGTTTGCTTTCAAGTAGTCCAGCAGTTCATGCAAATATTGGGCCGTCACAGCCTGATCATGCAGAAGCACAATCGGTGTTGTGCCGCTTTGTTCTATATGCTTAATTTGCTTAATTGTCACGTTAATATACTTATGGCTGGATAATGCCCAGTCACTGCTGTCAACGTTCCAGTCCCATAATTTAAAGCCTTGTTCATTCAATACTTTGCGATAGGAGTCCAGCAAATATGGGATGCTGCCGTATGGAGTGCGGATCAGCTCCGTTTTTACCCCTGTGATGCTCTCCAGCGCACTCTGTCCTTTGATCATCTCGTCAAGCGCGGTCTGTTCGGAATGATAAAATTTATTCTTATCATGCGTAACCCCATGCATGCCAACCCCATGTCCTTCCTTGACCATCCGCTTCAGCATCTCCGGGTATTTCTTCATATGGGGCTCCAACATGAAAAACGTCGCTTTTACCTTATACTCCTTTAATATATCCAAAATTTCACCGCTTACGGAGGATGGCCCGTCATCAAAGGTCAAGTAAATGGCTTTCCCGTCATCAACAGCTTCATCATCATCGGCATCCGGATCAATGAGCGGCAGGTTCGGATGTCCGGAATTTGTACCATTGTCAGAACCTGCTGAAGCCGTCTCATCAGGCGGAGTCACCTGTGACCTCGTTCCGGTAATGTGATGATTGCCCCATAAAAGCAGTGAAATAATAATGACAAGTAAAATAATGGCCAAGATGAGTTTCTTCATGATTGTATTCCCCATTTGTCTTCAAAATTCAATAATATTCTGTTGTTGCAGTGCGGATCAGGCATGATTCTCTCCGCCGTCATGTGTTCTGATTTTCCACCCCTTTCCTTTCAGTATATAGACGGTTTATATCATAAGTTAGTTCGAATTGTATTGAACTTGTAAAGAATAAATTTAATAAATGCAAAAAACGCACACCTGTGAGGTGCACGTTATAAATCATTATTGGACATCCGACTGGCATTTATTAAAATCTAGTCATCATTTAATCCTTTTCCACCCAGAATATGCGGCAAATATTTTTCAATCCTCGATTCTCGTGTTTTTGCTTGTTTGGGCTGGGAAAAATGAAGGAGGTATGCTCTTTGCCGTCCTGGCGTCAAGGCTTCAAAAGCCGTTTTCAAGCCGGGGACCTGGTCAAATTTGACTTGCAACTGTTCAGGAATGACGAATTCTGTATTTTTTTTGAACTCAACGTCCAAACCGGATTTTTCCACTTCAATCGCTTGATAAATATAGGATTTCAAAATAGGTTCCATTTCAATGATTTGCTGTACATTGGTGAACCTGATCTGGCGTGCCGCCTGTACATTCTCTGTTTGTTGGATCAGAATTCCATCGGTATCCTTCAACAAGGCACCCTTGTGAAACAAAAGTGCACAGTATTCTTTGAATCCATGGATTAAAACGATGTTTTTATTCCCTAATGTATAACAAGGATGCATCCATTTGAAATCTTCGGTCAGTTCACATTCAAGTACGATTGACCTCAATTTCTCAAATTCTTCTTTCCATTTTTTAGATTTGCTTAAAAATTCATCAACCTTAGGATTCAAGCTGCTACTTGCCATGAAGGTGCTCTCCTTTTAAATCATAAAAAATAAGGTACCGACTATTTTCGGCTCAAAATCAGCGGTTGACACCAACATGGGGAGCGCTGCGAGCAAGAGGGGGCTTCCGATCGCTGTTGTCCTCAGATTTCTTGAATGTAACCGCCACAGCGGTTGAAATCCGGGGTCAAAGGCGAACGTTTCACTTCTCCAGCCTCCCTCTTGCTCTCCGCTAGTCCGACGTTACGCTGTCAAGCACTGATTCTTAGATTGAGCCCTATTTTTTAAAGATGTTTATTTGCCAAATCTGCTTGAATGGCTAGATTATATTATCATGCATCTGCCGTGTGCGAATCATACCATCTAAAAAGAAGGTGTGACAATATTTTGCGATCTGCTGTGAATGAATTCCGCTCAGCATACTGAAGCTAAAATATTGCACGAACCAGATAGCGATTATGGGTAATCGGCAAGCCCTGATTTGTTCCATACTGTTCAAAGACGCTTGCTATTTCGTCCAGCCATTCAGTGGCAGCCCATTTTATAACGGCAGGCTGCTGTCCGAAACAGCACATATGAATCACGTCTACAGGCTTATGAAGATATTCTATTGCCCTAATGCTTTCAATTTCCAGTTCATGGCAACCGCTGTGTTCCAGACGTTTCTTGAAATGATCCAGAATTGGGGTTCCTTCGGAATTCCGCCCGTATAATCCGGGCAACCACTCCGACAATTCCTCCCCTGAACGGTCACCGGGATGCAAGGCAAGCAGACGCCCTCCTTTTCGGAGTACCCGTTTGAGATCCAGATAGGACGAGGTTGGCCCTCTGCGATTATAGGCGCAATCGAATTCTCCGTCATCAAATGGTAATCTGTCCTTTGTGTTCGCAAGTACAAAGGCTGTATTCGGCAGGCAGTTTTGATTTGCTTTTCTGATATACCCCTCGGTCACATCCACCCCGACCATACGCGAGGCAACGGGGCTCCACTGTTTGGCATAATCTCCGTGTCCGCATCCGATATCCAGCACTGTCTGTTCCGGAACCATCATGGCGGCCTCTTGAGTGAATGCGGATTCGCCATTCGGCTCCGAAATTGTTGAATCCCACGAATAATGATAACGCTCCGTAAGCTCTGCAAGTTGTGCATACCATTCAAATGAGTGTGGATTTACCCAATCCTTATGTAGCGCAGGTTCCATTCTTTTATTTGTCATTCCTACCTCCAGAGAATTCGATATGGCTATTTACAGCATCTTCCTTCCCTACCATTGTGCGCTTCCAGCAGATGGATGCGGAGAGACTGGCATTCCCGGATGATCATTTCAATATCATCTCCTGCAGGCACAGCCCATTCCATGCGGCAGAAGTTGCAAGAGTTCTTGCGCCCGGTGGCGTATTTCTGACCCAACAGGTCAGCGAGAGCGACAAGTATAGTGTAAAAGCGGCATTCGGAAGAGGGCAGTCATGGGGAGCTCCTCATGATTCGCTGCAACAACAGTATCTTTCTGAATTAACAGCAGCCGGATTTACGAATATTCAATCCCTGAATTTCAGCGCCCGTGAATATTATGAGACACCGGAGGATCTCATCTTTCTTCTAAAGCATACTCCGATCATTCCGGACTTTTCGCCAAAAAAGCTTAGCTGCCTTGTGTGTATGCAAACCGTCAGGACCTTTCACATGGCGGCCTTGCTCAAAAGTCTTTCACTAAACCTAAATAAATAAAAGCACGGGGAGTACTGCAAACTTGTTGCAGGCTTCCCGTTTTGTGTTTTCCAGCGGCCTGTTGCCGTTCAGAATTGTCTTCTACTTCTTCCGGCCGATGTACAGCAAATGACTGGCAATGCCCAAAATCGACGGATCTTCCGCCATCCCGATCAGCAGATCGGTCATTTGATTTCCCTCGCCCTGCTCCTCCCAATACTGCCTCTGCTCGCTGCTGAGCAAGCCTCCCAGACTGGAGGAGGCGATCACGGTGACGGTGTCAAAACCATGCTGTTCCATAAAAGGCGTGATCTCATTCACATCATAAAAATAGGCGCCAGTGAAGCGGCCCTCATCCTGATGGTTAAATACTCCGTTCTCCCGGAACTGGCGAATCGACGCGATTGTATCATGAGGCTTCCAGTGCCGGGGGTGCTGTAAAGAGGTCAGCGTCATCTTCATCCGCGTCTGTACGGCGACGAAAACAATTCCCCCACGCTTTGTCACGCGATAGAGCTCTTGAACAGCTTTGCTGCGCTCCTCTTCCTTCTGCAAATGATACAGCGGTCCCATCATCAGGGCACCATCGTAGCTGTCATCCGCTATCCCTGTCAAATTCATCGCATTGAGGACATGGAATCCGTTAAATTGCTCCTGCAGGCCAAGCTCGCCAGCTTTCTCCTGTGCAAGCCCGACCAGTCTCGGCGTCAAATCCGTGAGAGTCACCTGGTATCCGCACTTCGCCAGCTCCAGGGCGTACTTTCCGGGTCCGGCTCCATTATCGAGTATTTTGCCGCCAGCGGGTGCATGCTTCCGGATATAGTGCCAATTAATAAGAAATTCGAGCGGCTCCCGCTCCAGCCTTCCCCATTCATCAAATCCTGAATAATACCGGATCACATCGTTCATCTGAATCGTGCCTTTCTGCTGAATTTTGGGATCAACAAGCACAAAAAACCTGTCGCCTGTAAAGAGGCGATAGGTTCTCCTACGCGGTACCACTCTTCTTCATTCACGAATGCTGCATCCCGGGCAGCAGCGAATGATCTCCATGCCTGATTACGGAGGCAGCCGTCAGAGCCTGATGAATTCAGCCCTGCCGCTCATGGGCGAGTTCCGAATCGCTGCAGTCTGTCTCCCACCAACACGACAGCTCTCTGGACAGCAGCCTGAGACGTAATACTCCCAATCATTGCGTTTCATCTATGCATGTAAAATAAAACCAATTATAGTACTCCATAATATACCTGTCAAACATTAATTTGTAATGCTGTCATATAGAATTTTTTTGCCCAACTGCCTGTAAGCGAACAGATCGCAGATGGCAAATTGGTGCATCACAGTTTGGCGTACGTATTTTTGAGTAAAAGCGCATCCTGCTCAACCAGCGGACCCTCTGCAATGATGCATCCCTTAACCTGAAAATCCTTGATGGCCTGCAGGCAGGACTTATAGTTAAAATCACTGTCCAGCACAGGAAGATGGGCGATCTCGCCTTTTGCATTATAACGGATGCCGCCCATATGAATATGCAGGTCATCCAGCGCCGCTCTGCCCAGATGGTCCAGTACGTATTGCAGAATCCCCGCAAAATCCTCATAACTCCTCAGGCTCCCGTTTTCCCTGGCATGAATATGGGCGAAGTCAATGCACAGCTTGCAGGTATCCACTTCCCGGCAGAGCGCGACCAGTTCCTGCAAGGTGCCGAACTGCGTCCCTTTTCCAGTCGTCTCCAGCCTGTAATCGATGCTTCCAGCAGGCAATTTCAACAGGTTGTCTCTGATTGTATGATAAGTCTCGTCTGCGGAATCCTGCAAATAATACCCCGGGTGAAAAATAAGGCTTCGGCCCCCGGCTTTGGACAAGCCCTCAGCCGCGGCTATAATTCTCGCCATGGACTGGTCCTGCTTGGTCTTGTCGTCTGCATTCAGATTTGTGTAATGTGATCCGTGGGCGGACAAATAAATATCATGCTCCTGTGATGCTTGCACAATTGCGTCCTTATTGTTATCCGTGACATTGACGTTTCTCACAAACAGCAGCTCCATGGCATCAAGCCCAATAGATTTGAGATAAGCAATGCCGGCTGCGTAGTTCAATTTTCGCTGGTTGCTAAAGACAGGCAACCCGGAAATACCGAAGATAAGATCATTCATAGGTTATTCTCCATAGCTCTTCTTAATGGAACTTATTGATCCTTTTCGTATGAGCGTATCACGTTGTCCTGGACCATCTCAATGGAAAACTCTGCTGTAAGCTTTTACACTCCATAAAAAGCCAAAGCCGTCCTGCCCCGCTTCTTATAATTCGGGGTTGGACGGCTGTAAACCGTGTTTTACCATCAATTATTTATTGCCGCTTGGCGGTCACATTCACATCATCAAAATATAGCGTCGTCAATCCCTCAAAACCGGAGTCGACACCGATCAGAAGGAACAACTCGCCTTTTGCATTTGCTTTGACTTTTGCATTGTACTCCATATTAACCCGCTGGTAACCATCTTGGCTGGAGTCAGGCTTGGCAATGTTGCCGAGCTTTTTCACATCTGAACCGCCCGCCGACTGATTGCCTTTATCTATATTCATTCTGTAGTATCTGCTTCCACCATCTGAAACGACAATTGGTACTGGCTCCTTATTCAGAATGCCTGCCTTGACGATCACAGCGCTGGCCGGGGAGCCGCCGATCCCCAGGGAACCCTCTTTCTCCTTTGTATACATGGCGAAGCTCATCTTTACCTGATAGATCGTGTTCGGCACAAAGCCATCAACCTTTCGGGAGAGGAACATGAATAAATCGTCGCTGCGGTTATGCCCTTTTAACTTCAAGCCATAATTGGTCTTGTTGTCTTTGCCGACAGGCAGGATCTCCCTGCCATATCCCAGCTCATAGATGTCCGGATTGTAGTCGACCGGGAGATCCGCGAAGCCGGCTTTCCAGCCCTCTTCACTTTTATTGAAATTATAGCCGATCTGAATCGTATTGCGATCACTGGTAATTGTAATGGTCCGGGTTGAGGCGGTCCAGTTCACCTGTGCACCCATCAGCTCTGAGACGCTGCGGACGGGCACGAACAGTGTTCCTCTAACAACTTTAACGGTTGCCGGCAGCTTGATTTTCTCTCCCTTGGCATTAAATGCAATGCTGGAGTTAACGATCAACCTGATTTTACCAAAAGATTGACCACTTAAAGTAGCGGATTGGGTTGCCTCATCCCACTTAATCGATGCCCCAAGCGAATCAGCCACAGCCCGGAGGGGAACCATCGTATTCCCTTGCTGTTCAAACGGTGCTGCGGATAACGTATGCTGCCCGGTATGATTTGTATAAGTAGTCTTATTGATTACGAATTGTACCATGCCCGGCGCTGAAGCCGCATGAGTTTGCGGAAGATGGGCAATTGAAGTTGTTGCAGCCAGCAATACGGCGCAAAGTGCGAGTTTTTTGTTCATGTATATACGTACACCATCCTTTGTTGTCATGCTCTCCAGACGAATAATCAACGGTTAAAGTTGCAAACCTGAGGGCTCGGAGTGAAAAATAGACCAACCGATGCATAACCGGTTAGTCTATTTGTACTATTTATAGGATTACACTCCTGTAAGATTATGATTTTCTTGATGGGTCGGGCTTGAACGTAAGCTATCCGAGCAGCAGACTTTCCACCTGATTGACCCAATGGTGCTCCTGATGCTGCTTTTATACGATTCGCCTGGAAAAGGCCTGAGCCGGATTATGGATCATCATTCTGTCAATTGCTTCTTGGGAGACACCCCGTTCCTTCAGCAGCGGCAAAAAACTGTTGATCATATGATCCAGACCGATCGAGCCGCCATAGGATTTCAATCTGGCTCTCGTTGTATCCAGACCGAGAAGAATCAACTCCTCAAATCCCCATTCCAACATTTGCAAAACGAGCTTCGCTTCCTGCTCGTCATCATGGTATTTAAACCTGCCGATAGTGTCATATTCCAGAAATACTCCACATTGTCCAAGATGCTCATGAACGCTATAGTCATGCAGGCTCCGATCCAGATGGCAGACCACGATCTTCTCCGGCTGAAGCCCGGACTTTAAAAAATGCTCCGCCACAACTACCCCCTGCCGGTGTGTCTCCGTATGGCACATGACGGGAATACCGGTCCGCATGGAAGCATCCGCAGCGGCATTTAACAATTTGACAGCTGTTGGCCCGGGAATATCCTCGTCGATTGCTGTTTTGATCAGCCCCGCCCTGGCGTGGATTCTCTGCTGTGGCATTGCCTGATCAGCTCCGACAAACATGCCTTCTTCAAGCTCAGATACAAACAGGTCGGCAAGCTGCTGTTCATCTTTATGAAATAGCCAATGTGACGGCTCATAAAATATCGACTTATGAAATCCGGTAGAGGCAATAACGTGAATGCCTGTCTCACGCGATACCTTTTCCAGCAAATCTCCCATTCTGCCGCTGCCTACGGGCTGGGCATCTATAATAGCGCTTCCTCCAAGGCTTTTAAAATGCAGTAATTCTTCCTTTGTCTTGTCAAAATCATCAATTAGCAGATCAGGATTGAGCCGGGACGGCGTCCCTTCCGCAAGAAACAGATGCTCGTGACTGTGGCAAAATCCAAGCTCCTCTGTCCTGATTTCTCCTAACACGGTTTGAATGGTCTGCATGTTGTCAGCTCCCTGGTTGAGTTGTTAAACATAATATTATCATATTGTCCTGTTGTCTTTACCAGTTAAGCATGAAACACAAATAACTGTCAATATGCGATATGGATGCTGTGCAGCGTGCAAAACTATACTTTTCTCTCCTACTCTTTCACACCATTTTTGTCATGCGCCAACAGTTTATAATATAACGTCGTTCCGTCCAGCTCTCCGTTAGCTGAACGTGCGTAATGGGGGATATGTCCAGCTTCTATATATCCGATTGAACGATAGAGCAGATTGGAAGGATCACCGCTCCGGGTATCCAATACAAGCAGTGAACGGCCTTCACAGAATGCTGCTTGTTCGGCGGTATGCATCAGCTTGCGGCCAATCCCGCCCCGGCGGGAAGACGGATCTACCATCAACTTCGCAATTTCAGCCCGGTGGAGCGCGTTGGCTTTCATAGCAAGATGCAGTTGAACGGTACCGATAATGCATTCTCCTTGTATGGCTGCCCATAATTGCACATCATCCGCGATAACCTGCTGCCAGTAGCCCTCAGCTTCCTCCCGGCTCAAAGGAGGCAAAAAACCGACAGAAGCACCGTCTTCAACAACATGGATCAGAAGTCTGGACAGTTGTTCAGCTGCTCCCCCATCAAGTGTTGTAATTCTTTGCAGTGTAATATTATCGCTCATTCTTTCACTCTCCTTTTTTAAGGGTATTGATTTCACAAGTCAATTTCAATATTTTTACATCCCTCTTTACTCATAGTATACATAAAACAGTTCGTTTTCTTAATGCAAATTGTTGAATTTAGTAACCTTCGGCTTATATTCCTCCATCGAATAACGGATCATATTCAGCGTCAGCAAACGGTCTTCCAAAATGGCCTTACGTTTGGCCTTAAGTACGATTTGCTCAATATCAGCGAAACTGCAACCCTTAAGCAGCGCAGAGGTATGTCCCGTCAACTGCGTTTCGTGTTCGAATTCGCCAATTAATTGTCCAATGTATTCGGTGCGATACTCATCGTCCGGGAGGCCAAATGTCATCTTCGTATCAAATCTGCGCCAAATTGCATGGTCGAGCTGCTCCTCCAGATTGGTAGCAGCCATGAAAATACTGTCACCATCGAACTCATCCAGACATTGCAGCAGTGTATTCACAACCCTCGCCATTTCCTTGACTTCATCATTGTTGTCCCTCGTGCGCGCGATGGCATCAAACTCATCCAAAAACAGCACGCATGGCGACGACCTCGCGAAGTCGAATATTTTCCGTACATTGCTGCCTGTTTCTCCGAGATGGCTATGAATAATCGCATCCAGACGGACAAGAATAAGCGGAATATCCAGCCGCTGCGCCATATAAAAAGCCGTCAACGTCTTCCCTGTTCCCGGCGGCCCGAACATAACCACCTTGTTTGGAACCGGCACATCGTAATGCTCAAACTTCTCTTTCATGCCAAGGGCTAAAATAAATTCCTCCACAATCCGCTTATTAGCCGGATGCAGCACGATCCGTTTAACCTTCCTCGCGCACTCCTTCGGAAGATATACCGTCGCCATATCGATTCCCTTTGCCCGCGGCAGACGGTTATTGTTGTTGTTCTTTGCCATGTTTCTCATTCTCCTTTTGGATGCGAACTAAATGTCTGGCTGAAATTAAACGTAATTATTACATTTAATTAATGTAACAGTTCCACCCTGACCAGTCAACTTGGAAGCAAAATGCTGAATGGACGATAAAAAGGCCAATTCTGATATGAATTAGCCTCCCAAAAGTTTCCCCACCCAATCGTAGCACGCAGCCAACTCTTCATCCGTGACCAAGTCGGACCGGTGCTCGAAAATGATTTTGATATCCGGCTTGGCCTCTTTGATTAGGGTTAGATAAGCTTCGATCGGCGCCCAGCCATCATCCGGATGCTGGTTGGGCAGCACGGGATTGCGCTTGTTGGCAATTTGGTTGTTGCTGCCGATTTGTACATTTGACAAATGTACGGTCCCGGCAAATCTTGCGAACTTTCGAATAGCACCCAGAGCGTCAAAACAAGGGTCAAGCCGATCCTGCAAATACAACCGCGCGGTATCCAGACAGAGCTTGATGCTGCTGTACTTCTCCAACAGACGTGTGACATGATCCGTCGCATACACATAATGATTGATAGCATCCAACTCCAGAACCGGGGTGAACTTATATTTTCGTCCCTGCTCGGATAGCCATGCAAACAGCGCTTCACTTTGCTCCAGGAACAATTCCAGCGGATAGCTGCTCTCATAGGCATATTCACTTGAATCGGTAAAATGCCATGCTCCCCAGTTTACTCTGTCATCGAGAATAACCGGCTTGGGGTAATGGAACAACACGTAGTCTGGTGCGATTTCTGTTAACTCATCCAAAGCCTGCTGCACTCTGGCATACTCTCTGGCCCTGACTGTCTCATCCTGTGCCATAAATAATGCATCCCGCAGTGCATCTGTGTCTCTTAGGGGAAAATGAATACCGACCCGAAATCCCGCATCACGCGATTCTTTCAGCAGATTGCTAATATCTTCATCACCGCGGAACAGGCAAGCCTCAATACCATAAAAGCCCTGTCGAAAATCCCTGGCATACTTGGCGTAATCGAAGCCCCCATATTGACCAATGATGAATCGTTTCATTCGTCAGCCTCCTCAACTTTGCAATACCTTTCCGTCCGCCTCCTTCATCTCAGTTCCAAGCAAGAGGGCAATCGTGGGCGCTGCATCAATATTGTTTTTGTACTTCCTCCTGGAATGGTATAGGCTCTTATTGGAGCCAATACTTAAATTACAGGTCTGGCTCATTAAGTGAAGGTTAAGGTTATAGGAATGTAAATTCAACCGTTAACCGTATTGCTTTTTTTCATATCGTGCATTAACGTTATTAATAGATTTGCACATATAAGCGAATATAAGGAGCGGATGTGCTTGGACTTCAAACAATTGGAAGCCTTTCAGGCTGTATTGGATAAAGGAAGCTACTCAGAGGCTGCGAAGCTGCTCTATGTGAGCCAGCCGACCATCTCCGTCCGCCTCAAGACGCTGCAGGAGGAATTGGGCGTTGTCCTCTTCAAGCAGAATGCTCGCCAGACCCAGGCTACGCTGGCTGGAAGAATCCTTGCCCATTACGTCTCCGACATTCTCAAATTGCACCAAAATGCTGTCCAGGCCATCCACGATACCAAAGATATCAAGCGCAAGCACATCCGCATCAGCACTACTTCTACAGGAACCTATATTCTTCCATTGATTACAAAGAAATTCCAGCAATCCTTCCCCGGAACGCGCCTGTTCCTGTCGATCGGCAATTTTGATTCCGTCGTGAATCAGCTTCATGACGGGAAGACCGATATCGGCATCATTGCCTCGCCGATGGAGTATGCGGGTTTGCGGTCCGAGGTGGTTGGCAACGACTCCATCGTGCTCGTTGCCGGGCGCGGGCACCCACTGGCGAATCGGACCAGGATTACAGTACAGGACCTGCAGGACCAGTGCTTTATTATCCGCGAGCAAGGGTCAGATACACGCAAGCGCTTTGAGGTATGGTGCAGGCAGCATCACTTCTATCCGGCCAATTACATCGAGATTGACCAGCAGGAAGCCATTCGGCTTGCTGTCCTGAATCATGTAGGCATCGCCGTCATGTCCAGTTTTATCCTGCAAAGCGATTCCGGCTACTCGGATCTGATCATCCTGAACACGGAGGGCTTCCCGATTCATCGCCCCTTCCAGGTGCTGCTGCATCCGGACAATGAGGACAATGTGTTCAACCAGGCGTTTGTCCAATATTTGAAAGAACAACTTAGCGAGAGACAGTTTGGCGTGATTAACAACATAGACTCCAAGGCTGCACCGGCCACTACAGATCCAACTTCATCTTAGCGATGTATCCGATCATTCCTTGCATACACCCTCCGTCAAATCAGATGAAGCCCCGGCTCCATGTTTCTTTTTCGGAGGGTGTGCCCCTGCCCCAAATATTCATGTGCGCATCCGTCGATGACAATAAACTGTAAACCATATACCGTTTCCAAATAAGTCGTATTTATTTTTTTAATAGATGATTAAATATAAACTTCAATCCTCCGGCATGATTTTCAAATTTCTCTTGCCAAGCGGGACTTCAAATGTTATCGTGGATGGAAATATTTTCTTAAGGGAGGCTGAGCAGATGGCAGCTGGAACAGATCACATTTTGTTAACGTTACCTGAAAGCTTTGAGAGTGAGAGGCTGCTTATTCGTGCTCCACTATGGGGAGACGGTAAGGCGGTGAATGAAGCGGTCTGTGACAGTATAGAGGAGCTTCGTCCCTGGATGCCGTGGGCACAAAGCGTCCCGTCCGTTGACGAAAGTGAGGCGAATATCCGGCATGCCCGGCTGGAGTTTTTGTCACGAAGAGACTTGCGATTGCTGATTTTTCTCAAGGAATCCGGAGAGTTCGTCGGCAGCAGCGGCCTCCACCGGATTGACTGGCAGGTACGAAAGTTTGAAATCGGGTATTGGGCACGAACGCCATTTGCAGGAAAAGGATATGTGACGGAAGCAGTCGAAGCCATTACGAATTATGCGATAACTGAATTGCGGGCCAATCGGATCTTTATCCGCTGTGACTCGCGCAACACCCGCAGCCGGAACGTAGCCGAGCGCTCAGGCTATACCTTTGAAGGGAAGTTTCGTAATGACGCTTGTGATGTAAATGGAGAACTTCGGGATACACTGGTATTTTCCAAGGTTCGCGGGGTTGAGTTTGAATAAGATGCAGAATCAGAGCTATAACATAGCACAAGAAAAGAGGGGCTGGCCCCTCTCCTTTTTCCGGTCTATACGATTGTTTTTTCTATGATGCAGTACACCATTAGTGAGATGAAACGGCAGGCAGCTCCGCAAATTCACGAAAAATCGTTCTCTTCAGTTCCGGCCATTCCGTATGAATGATGCTGTAATACACATCATCCCTGCTCTCTCCCCTGGCATTGAGATAATTGTTGCGGAAAACACCTTCCTGCTTCGCACCCAGCTTGAGAACCGCCCGCTGTGAACGGATGTTCTCCACATCCACACTGAATTGCACACGGTGGAATCCCATGACCTCAAATGCAAATTTCAGCAGTTCAAACTTGGCGGCTTTATTAATATCGGTGCCTCTGTATGGTGCCCCGTACCAAGTCCATCCGATTTCCAGTCTTTTGCTAAAAAAGGCCAGATTCCCGTACCGGGTTGAACCGGCTACTTCTCCAGTTGCCTTGTCAATGACAATGAACGGATAGGAAATTTTCTCCACCTGATCGGCAAGAGTTCTGGCTATATAATGCTCCAGCGCATAATCATCCAGGATATGATCCTCGGTAAATTTGGTAATTTCCTTGTCAAAGATAATCTTTCGCAGACCTTCTTTGTATTTTCCATGAAACGGCACAAGCTTCACAATATGATTTTCTAACACGATATCCCGCTGAAAAAAATGCATACCGGATACACCATCCTTCGTTCGCAAATGCTAGTCTTCCTTTAGCATAATACTTTACTGGCGTTTAAAGGATGGAGGAAATGAATGAAAATTTGGAATTATTGTATACTGGAGCGGCGTCCGGCCTGATTTGGCGCGCAAATTCGATGCTTTATCAAAAATCCGTTCAGCTCTCCCGGCTACTCCCCGGCCGCCTGGGCACGTTCCATTCTGCCGCCGGAAAAACGCGTGTTCAAGGACATACGGGTATGAACCAGTCTCATCGGAATCAATACTTCTGTTCTGCGCCCAATTCGGCCCCTCCCTTCCGGATGCAGCGCCGACAAGAGGAGCCTTAAATATGAAGTTGTTATTTTCTGAAAAAGATCCGGTTTCATCGTTTGTGTCTCAAAGCCAAGACCATGTATAAGTCCCCGGTGCAGCAGCGATATGCCGACCAATGCGCTTACTCTTCTGAACTCCGGCTGGCTGTCAAATGCACGGCTAATCTGCTGCATCGATTTCCTGAGCAGCCTGGCAGACTGAATGGCTGCCAGATCCGGACCGCTGGTCCGGATGAGCTGCAAGACAGTGTGATTGTTCAAGTGAATTTCCCCGATCCAATCCCCTTCCCGAATAATCGTGGAATCCTCACATACGATACGCGCTCCCCTATGTTTCCTGATCATCACGGTGCAAATGCCGAATTGGAAGGTATTCCAGCAGCGAAATCGCGACGTCCATTTAAAGCCCCGTTCCCAGAGCATCCAACTGTTCTGTATACATGTTTTTAAAAATCGTTGCATCCAGTAACACCACCTGACTGACAGGAACGGATAGCCCGCCCCTGTAATACGAATTTGGAAGAATTGGCTAAATGCGTTTTTGCCGAACGGGAATAATGCTCAGCAAATAAATGATGGCCGAGAGCGCCAGACAGGCCACAATTTGTACGGCCGCATTTTGGTGAAAAATAATCAGGTTGAAAGCATCCTTGAGAACAGCACGCAAAGGAGCAATCGGAATAAATATGACGATGATTCCGATAATCACAACATCAACCACTATTCCATACCAGAAGGTTTGGATCGTGATCAGGCTGTGAAGTACAACCGCCAAAAGCAGCAGAAAAGCAAACTGTTGAAAAAATGCCAGCAATAACCCATGATCGGCCCATCCAAATATATCAAGCAGATTAATAATGCCGCTTGAGGGGATCTTGGCAATGGAAGCATCAATAGTCATGTAACAGACCAAATTTATAGCTGAGAGCAGCCATGCCAACAATATATAGCCGATTGCGCAGCCCTTCATATATTCATTTTTCTTCAAGTTAATATTCATAAATTTCCGAAAGTTACGTGCAGGCGTTAAAATCGCAAGCAAAATCAAGAATATCCACGGGTAAAGCCCGATGCTGAGAAACGGATTTTTGAAGCCGTCTGATCCGGAAATCAGATAGTTGGATAGCCCCCCTAATATACAAACGGCAGTTATAATCCAAGCAACCGTTTGATTTTTAAGATTTACTTTTGTAACAGCGAGTGCCGTTTTCATCTAATGTTTTCCTCCTTCCCGTCTCCTACAAGTCCAATAAAGAAATCCTGCAGCCCAAGTGCTGATACTGCATATTTGTCACTGCCGGTAATACGGTTGTCATATACATATTGTGACAGAAATCCGCCGGCTTTCGTCTCTCCGATGATTCGCAGCCCTTCTGTAGCCTTTCGGACTGAATCGGCAGGGCCTGTGACGCAATAAGCCTTTTCATCAATATCATTCATATCTGTGTAAAGTACGAGTTCCCCTTTGTTGATAATAATCAGCTTCTCGGCCACTTGAGCCATCTCATCAATGAGATGGGTGGACACGATAACGATTTTTGGTCTCTCTGTGCAGCTCTCCTGCAGAAGTTCATAAAACGTTCTGCGCATGACCGGATCAAAGCCCATCACAGGCTCATCCAGCACCAGGATCTCCTTGCCTGATGATAAACCAAGCAGAGTATTCACCATCGTTTTCATTCCAAATGAGAGCTGATTGTACCGCTTCTTGAGGTCCAGCTTGAACCTCTCGGCATTCCGCAATGCGAACCCATAATCAAACAGCGGGTTTAAATCATCAGCAGCCCTGAATAAATCGGCAAGCTTCATATTAAATTGTGAGGCATTGCTTTCAATAAAATGTACATCCTCCGGCATGGCGAGTGTACTGACTGCCCTGCCGTTGACATAGATGTCGCCACTGGTTGTGTTGATATGCCCGGACAGCGTTTTGAGAAATGTGGTCTTGCCTGCACCATTGCGTCCCAGCAGGCAGTAGATGCCAGGCTGCTCGATGGAGAGTGAAAAATAATTCAGCGCAATCGATTTGCCGTAGTCTTTTATGACATTTTTAAATTCAATCATGGCCATGCTCCTTTATAATTTTCAGTAAATCCTCCACGGATATGCCGATCTTATTCGCACTTTCAATAAACTCCGGCACAAATTGCTCAAAAAATGTTTCGCGACGCTCTCTTAAAATAATCTCCTTGGCTTCTTGTGTTACAGCCATGCCCACACCTCTTTTTTTATACAAGATGCCCCGATCGTTCAGTATGCTAACGGCCTTAACCGAGGTTGTCGGATTTACGGACAGCAGCTTTGAGATTTGTGTCGTTGAGATAATCATGTCGTCCACACCATATCTGCCCGAAAGAATATCATCCTCAATCATTTCCACGATTTGTACAAAAACCGGTTTTTCAAATTTCATTCCCGCCCCTCTTTCAACTCCATGGGATAAATGGTTAATGATTTAACTCATTAACCTGAATTTATGCGATAATCGGAATTTTGTCAAGGATTTTTGTGAATGATGTTATTCGTCTGTGATAATGTCATCCCATAACTGTTCTGAGATAATGTCACTATGGGACAGGAGACAATTACGTTGACAAAAGCCGAACTGAAGAAGGTACACGTAGTGGAGAAGATTCTTGAGGGACATATGACGAATGCGGAAGGAGCGGCAGCCTTGGGGATGACGCAGCGCCAGGTCATCCGGTTGAAGAAAAACTACCAAACAGGAGGCGCACAAAAACTTGCCCATGGAAACCGGGGTCGGAAACCGAGCCATGCGCTGGCGGATGAAATCAAGGAACGGGTGGTGACCTTGTACAAGGAGAAATACCATGGAAGCAACAACT
>NZ_AULX01000030.1 GCF_000422505.1 Paenibacillus pinihumi DSM 23905 = JCM 16419
CAGAGTGTCGAGAAACCCACGTTTTTTCTAAAACGTTGGGTTTCTCTTTTGTTTTATGAGCGTTCGCGTAGCGAACGAGAGGGGGATAACCCTCTCATCCTCTCTTCTCAAGATGAAGGGCGATCTTCTTCATGTTCTGAACGGCAGCGGTCATCAACGCTTGTTCCATAACGTTGCCCAACCCCCGCAACCGGCAATAGCGAAACCCGTGGAGCTGTTTAGCATCCGCGAAGCTTCGCTCAATCGTTTCTTTTCGTTTTCGGTACAGCCGTTTCCCCGACTTGCTCAGCCGGTTTAGACGCACGTGTTCCTTACTGTCCTCCCAGATATGCCGTGTGACGATCTTTCGTTTGGTTTGAGATCGTGTACATGTGGCTAACAGGGGGCAAGATGCACATTGCTTGGGATCCGAAGCATAGTGGCGGTAACCCTGGCGGTCTGTCGTTCGGTAGGGCAACACTTGTTGTGCTGGGCATACATACACATTCCGCGTTCCATCATAGGTGAATTTCCACTTGGGAAACAACCCTTTTGTGGGGTGAAATCTGCGGTGCGCAATCACACCAAAAATATTTCGTTCCTCAAGTCCTTTGCAAATCGGAGTGGTCATATAGCCGGAATCCAGTGCGACGGCTTCTACCTGAAACCCAAATTGGTGACGCTGACGATCTAATCGCGAGAGGTACGGCACGGAATCATGCACATTTCCGGGGGTCACGAAAACATCCGTGATGAGGTTGTACTTCACATCGACCGTACGGTGATCCAAGTAAAAGAATCCTTCCGGCTTCCCTTCACGGTACATATAGCCGCTATCAGGGTCTGTTGTACTGACCTTCACTTCCTTGTCTTCGTTCACCTCCTCCCGTGGTTTTAGGGCTTTTTTCCTTGTGTTTTTCGTTCACTTTCCACCGCTGCATTCAGCTCATCGAGGTAGTCTCGCGCGTTTTGTTGTACCTGAGCTTTGGTAAACTTGTGTTTATTCGCACTAGCTTTGACATGAGTAGAGTCCGAAATAAGCACGCGGCCGCCAACCATACGATGAGAGATGGCTTGCAGCACAATTTCATCGAAGATATCTTGAAATACAGTCGTGTCTTTGAAACGAGTCCGGCGATTCCAGCTAATTGTCGTGTGATCGGGTACACGATCGGTGAGTCCTAGCCCAAGAAACCAGCGGTATGCCACATTCGTTTGAACCTCACGTTCCAGTTGGCGCTCGGAACGTATGCCATAAAAATAACCCAGGAAAATCATCTTGAAGAGAACGAGCGGATCGATAGCAGGGCGGCCATTATCTTGGGAGTAGAGGTGGCGTACCTTTTCGTCTATAAAAGAAAAATCAATATACCGATCGATCTTACGCAACATATGATCAGCGGGCACCAAATCTTCAATGGAAACCAGTTCAAAGTTCTGTTGTTTATCTCGATTAGACCTCAGCATACAAGAACACCATCCGTTCATAATTGGTTACTATTAGTATATAGTATTAACGCGGTGTCGTGTTAAACATTTTGGATATAAGAAAGGCTGTCGAGACTTTCTCGACAGCCTGAGCCGCTCCAATGAGCGGCCCTTCATCTTTTTATGATTACAATGGTGCCGTATAACGGTAGTTGCTCAGGATGTCGCGGAATTTGCCGCCTTGCTGCTGAATGACATTGAGCGAGCAGCCTTCGAAGCCGAACCATTCATAGGCAAGAGCATAACCCACTTTGGATTTGGTAACGAACAACACCTTGAACATACTGGCATCGATTTCTCCGCCATCGTCAACCCGCCACGTAGACTGCAAATCGTCATTGCCGGGGAAATCTTCGAAGAGAAGGCCCGATTTACTGGCCACAACCAGGCTTGCAAGCGGCTTTTGCCCCTTTTTCTTCTCAAACACAACCAGCCCTATCGTCACTCCATTGCCCGCCTGGCCGATCACCTCGTGCGAGACGGCTTTGCGCTTCTTGGCTTTCTCAATATTACGGATAACGTCCTTCGTCAGCTTTCCTTTGCCGGAAGGCTTATAGCTTAAAAACTCATGTCCCTGGAAAGCATCCTTCTCTGCCAGCAGAACACTTTCATCACCCGGGACACTTCCCTTTATAACCGTGAATAACTCCCCTTGGTCCTTGTCAAAATTATAATGATTTTGTCGGTCTGTGCTTTGCTCGTTTCTTTTCTGATGCTTATTGAACTTGATGGGGAGAATTTTTCCGGGAGCTGTGACCGCCTGTACATACCGTTTCGGATTTTTCTTTTCAAATCCGAGCAGCCGTTTGCCCGATTCATCGGCATAAGCAAAGCTGAGCTTTTCTGCTTTTAGCTCCCCCGTTGCTTTGGACGCTTTCGCTGATGCAACAGGGGCTGCTGCGGGAACCGCGGACTGAAGACTGCCGATTACAAGTATGCTTACAAGGATATAAATTAATTTTTTCATCGGTTGACACCGTCCTGTTTGAATGGATTCAATATCAATTAGACGTCATGCAAAGCCATAATGTTGTCTTTTTTACTAAAATTTGAGCAAAATAAAAAGAGCCTTACGGCTCCAAACTTTTCACCATCCGATATAAGGAATACGGCGGCTTCTCAATAGAATCCGCAATGGTATACCCAAGCCGCTCATACAGCTTGCGTGCCTGGTTATTATCCTTTTTGACCGTCAAGGAGCATTTGCCGTAGCCGCCGCGCCTTGCCTGCTCCTCCGCAAATTGAATCAGCCTGGAGCCAACGCCATACCCTCTGCTCTCCGGCAGCGTAGCCAAAGTCCCGATATGATATTCTCCCGCTCGGCCTTCATTTAAAGAAATCATGGAGAAGACAGCCTTCAAATTTTGGAGGGAATGGCGGATCAGGCTCCACTTGCGAAGCTGAATCAACTGACGCATTGTAGGCCATGCCAGCTTGTTCATCACCGGGACCGGGTAACAGGTTATCATGCCGATTGTTTTGTCCTTTAATTTCGCTTCAAACGCATATTGATGGCTGAAGCGGTTTGCACTCTTGCCCCAAAGATCGCCCAGTGTCTGCTCAATTAAGGATTTCTCTGTGGAGCCTACAAGCGGATACGCCATATAATCCAGCGCCATGCTGTTCAATTTGCCGCCGGCATCGGATGCCGGATGTCCCTTGACGATTTGAATATGTTCCATTCTGTTTCTCCTATCCGATGCTCTGAAGCAGTTTTAATATTTGTATAAAATGATAAACCAATATCTATTTTGATACTTTATTCTATCATTATTTACACATATAGATCAATGCACGTTGTACATATGCCCCAATCCACGCCTCGATCGTATCCCACATCGCTTTCCATGAATGATGGCTCCGATTTCATATTATGAAATAATAGGCAGACAGCTACAACAAACCCGCCCACTTCAAAAAGTGGACGGGTTTGTTGATATCCTTCAATGAAGGCGGGCGGATTCGGCTCATTCTATAAAGTGAAGAAACTGAATTACTTGCCCAGGAAGCTCTTAATGAAGAACTCCAGTTGGAATTCAAGGCTGAGCGGATCATTGAAATAGAAGGACTTGGCATCGACCTCATAGACCCGGTTGTTCTTCACGGCTGCCGTATTTTTGTAGACAGCTGTATCCTGGAAGGAATTGTCCTCATCCGCGTTTTTGCTGAAGATGACATAATCGCCGAAGTAATCATCCAATACCTCATTCG
Source organism: Paenibacillus pinihumi DSM 23905 = JCM 16419 (assembly GCF_000422505.1). Taxonomy (GTDB): domain Bacteria; phylum Bacillota; class Bacilli; order Paenibacillales; family Paenibacillaceae; genus Paenibacillus_D; species Paenibacillus_D pinihumi. The sequence continues at coordinate 3,679 of NZ_AULX01000030.1, forward strand.
ATAATGCCGCATAGCCATCCTTGCTGGTTCCTTCTTTTACTTTCTCAGGCATTCCGAGGTTGAACTCTCCGTACAGAATTTCTGTACCGCGGCCAAAGTTATAGCCGTATACATAAAGCTGTTTGTTGAACGTCTCAACAACAGATACTGTTGCACCCTCGCCGACCTTGGCACGGATTTCCTCACCGGCTTTTTTGGCACGCGCCTGGAAATCCTGAGCCCATGCCCGGGCTTCCTTCTCCTTGTTCAGCAATTTGCCGATCTCGATCTGCTGATCCAGGAAACTCAGCTTGTTGTAGGTATACGTAATAGTAGGCGCGATTGACTTGAGCTTATCCACATTTGCAATACCTGAAAGCCCAATAATGAGGTCCGGCTGCAGCTGCATGATTTTCTCAAGACTTTCGTCCGAGACCGATTCCACATCTTTCAGCCGCTCAGCGAAACGGGGATTTTCCTTGGACATTTCATCTACACCAATCAGCGGCACATCCAGCGCCATCACGTTGCCAGTCAGGAAACGGGTCAAAACGACGACACGCTGTGGATTCTTCGGCACCTCAACCGGGCCATCCTCGGACTGATAGGTCACCGTGCCGGAATCTTGCGTGTTTGTATTCTGTGCCGGCTCAGAGGATGAATCGCTGCCTTTGGCAGTATTCACCGCCTGATTGCCTCCGCAGGCGCTCAGCATCATTACTAACAATAGAACAATCGGAACAAAAAGCTTTTTCATACAGGTCTCTCTCCCTTATTAATTGCATGTATCCATTCCAGAAATAATCCCGCAAATGAGGCTTCTAATCGATAATGAAAACCATTCCCATTTACATAGATTATTATAGGGAGGCTTATTGTTTGAAACCATGCCTTTTTGTTGGAAAAAGAGCTTGGACTATTGATCGCCTGTCAATAAGGCGACTGCCCGATGAAGCTGAAGACGAATGGAGACCGGATTATATGGAATCCACTCATCCAGGCTCAGATGGTGAACCCGGTTCTGCTGTACCGCAGCCAGACTTGTCCATTCCGGAGCCTGGAACACGGCCTCTGCATGTGCTGTTGAACCCTTCGCATCGGGATATACAATAACTAAGAGCCGGTCTCCTGCATACTCTGAAAGCTCCTGCAGAGCGATTGGAACGGAATGGAACTGGTCCTTCTTCCGCTCCATCTCCGTTCTGATCCGATTCGGCGGATTGAGCCCGAGCGACTGATACAAGACATAACCAACATTCCTCGCCCCGTACACGAGAATCTGCTGCGGACGGAGTACAACAATCGTAATCACTTCGGCTGCCGCCGCAGTCTGCTGCACAACAAGGCGTGCCTCCCGCTCCTCCTGCTCGAAATCAGCGAGCCATTGCTCCGCTCTCCCGCTCCGCTGGACGGCATGGGCAATCAGACGAAGATGCTCTTTCCAGCCAAGCTCCATCCAGGATACCTCAATGACAGGGGCAGCTGCCCGAAGCTGCTCGGCAGTCAGCCCGTGTATGTTCAGATGCTGCCGGGCGGCAATGATTAGTCCGATGCTGTTCTCAAGCAGGACGGACTGAATCTGCCTGGGGGAACTGCCCGTATGGAGAAACATCATCGTCTGCGGCTGCAGCAGGCTTTCCGTATGAATGTACTCGCTGCTCTCTGCAATTGCAATGACAGGCTCCAGCCCAAGCAGCAGCAGGTGGCTCGCATAAGGTGTAAGCATGACAGCCGTACGCGGGGATGAACCGCGGTCATAGCGGGAAGGTGAAGCGCCGGTCTGCCCCTTGAAGCGGCGGCTAAGATAAAATTCATCCTTGTAGCCGACCTTGAGCGCAATTTCCCTGAGCGTGGCTGTGCTGCCAATGAGCAGCTCCATCGCCCGGTGCACGCGCAGCCGCGACAAATATTCATTGGGAGAAAAGCCCGTCATCTGCTTGAATAAAATCGAGTAGTGGGATGAACTGATACCCGCGATGGCAGCCAGTTGCTCCCGGGTTATTTTCTCATGAAAACGGGTCTCTAGATAAGCAATGCTGCGTTCCATACTCGGCTGCTCGACTGCCTGATCGCTGACATCCTGCCGCTCCAACAGCTCCAGAATGAGCTGGTGAAATAAAATCTGGTTTTTCACATGACGAAGCTCATCCTCAGGCAGACGGTGGCGGTACAGCTCCTCCACATTGGCGGTGATTACAGGCTCGCAGGGGAGAAAAAGGACGCTTGTGCCAGAGGCCACATCGCTTCTGCGCACCATAGCATCCCCGTGCAAAGCATGTCCCGGCTCCCCGGTACCGATAGTCAGCTTGTAGGCATGAAGAGGGTGACGCGGATTCATCAGCAATACTGCGGATGTGAATGCAGGAATCAGAACAATTCCTCCTTCGAGCAGTTCGAAGGTCTGATCTTCAATGCTTAAGGTGCCTTTGCCGGAAGCAATGGCAATCAGGACAGCATGCTCTTCATCTATAGTATGGACCGGTAAATTTGAGGTTCCGTAGAGCGAATCAATACTGTGGATAGTATATAAAGGAAAGCGGGATTCCGCCCACTCCGAGCTTGCATTATTCACAACCTAAGCCTCCAATAGAAAAAATGAGGAGCATTCGCCTCTGCTCCTCTGCATGATGGTAAGCCCTATTATCCGGGTTATGAAGGACGAACACAAGAGCTATTGCTCTTTTATCTAATTCTGGCAACCGCATTCTTCATCGTGTCATAGCTGATCGCTCCCCGGAACTTCTCCTGGATGACTCCCTTGGAATCGAGAATATAGGTTGTCGGATAGGCTACAACCCGATAGGTTTGATTCACAATTCCCTCCTCGTCGAGTACGATCGGAAACGTCAACTGCTGCTCGTCTACGAAGGCTTGGATGTCGTCCAGTGATTTCTCGGTCGGTGTAAGATTGACACCGATAATCATGATGTCCTCTGCAAGGTGATCATCAAAAAATTCTTGCATATGCGGCATTTCGATCCGGCATGGCGGGCACCATGTTGCCCAAAAGTTAACCATGACCGTCTTGCCCTGATAATCGGAAAGGCGTACCTCCTCCCCTTGCATATTCTGCAATACAAAGTCCGGGGCAAGCTGGCCCCTTTCAATTCCGACCACAAGCCCATTGTCCCCGGCGTCCGTGGTTTGCGCCGCCTTTGAATCAGACTTGCTAAAATAATCATAGCCGCCATATGCGACCAGCCCAAGCAAAACAATAATTGCAATCCAGCTTTTTTTCATCCTGACCGTCTCCCTTGATTAAAAATTGAATTCCCAGAACGTATATTGGGCAAGAAATGCGCTAAGCCTTTGCAATTGCCCGGTAAACAGCAATAGACCCATGGCAATAAGCAGCCATCCGTTGATTTTAGACAGGAGCGGCATCCACTTGCCCATTTTTTTGATGATGCCCATCGAGTAAGTAAGCAGCCATGAGATCAACAGGAAGGGAACCCCCAGCCCAAGCGAATAGACGGCCAGCATGCCGATTCCGCTCCATAGCGTCTCTGCAGAGCCCGCCAGCAGCAGGATTGAAGAGAGCGCCAGCCCTACACATGGACTCCATCCGGCCCCGAATGCCAGCCCGGTCAAGAGCGAACGGACTGCGCCACGGTTCATGCCCGGCTTGGTTTCCCATACTTTGCCGGACATCAGGATGCGCAGATTGAGCAGACCGGTCATTTGCATGCCAAAAATAATGATCAGCAACCCGCTAATCCGCTGGACCAGTTCGCGCTCCTGGGCAAATAAACGGCCGACAAAGCTTGCGGAAGCGCCCATTGCTATGAAAATCAGACTAAAGCCCAAAATAAAAAACAACGATTGATAAATCAGATTCCCCCGATGCACCACAAGCTTGCCATCCTCAAAGGACGAGCCTGTCAAATAGGACACGTAAGCGGGAATAAGCGGGAACACGCAAGGCGATAAAAAGGACAGCATGCCCGCTGCAAATGCAATTAAAATCGTAATATTATCCATGTATACCTTCCTTCTTCATCTTCTCAGCAAACAAGGGCCACCCGGTAATAAGCGCGGCAGCCAGCAAAAAAACAATTTGCTGTTTGCTGAAGGACAACCACCACAATGAACGGTCAGGATTCAAAAACATCAGCAGTACATTGCCGATGGAGAACCAGACGGCAGCACCCGCTTCCTTCCCCTTACCGTTCAGGCGTTGCGGCCTGATCAGGAACATCAGACAACCTGCAGCCAAGGCAGCGCTTGCTGCGTGATGCAAGACGACCCCACCCTCCACGACAAGCAATAAACTGTGATAGGCCAGCCACCATCCGAGAATCAGCCACACCCCGTTTGTCATCCATAACCGGGCAGGCCAACCATGCCTCCATGACCGATACCCGAGATACGATACGGATACCAATGCCGCCAGCCATATTCCCCGTGACCCGCCATCGAAATAGAGCACTGCCAACGGAGTATGAATGAATTCAACCGGATGGAACAGGATAAAGCTGCCTTTCCAGACGAGCAGCCACAGCCAGAACGCATTCCCTGCACTGGACAATATCAGCTCACGTCCCGCTGCTTCCCGCAGCCGGTACTTCAAAATCAGCCAGCCTGCTGCTCCGAGTATCAGGTATAGAACCAGCGGCCCATTCAGGATCATGGTTCCAATTTGAATATTGTGCAACTCCCTGCCCCCTTCCTGTACAACAGCTTACCTGCCGTGTTTAAAGAAATGATAAAGCAGCATTATGAAAAAAGTTCCATCCATGAATAACGGAACTGCAAGCCCATTTGGCGAAAACAAGCATCACAAAAAGGACTGAAAAGCAGTATGCTCTGCTTGTCAGCCCTTCTCATCGTTCCTCTTGCTTATCCTTTGCCCTCAATCACAGGGAATCGTAATCCAAAACGAAAGCTTGTCATGCTCTGAAATCAGTCCGACATTGCCGCCAAGCTTGGTAACGATCTCCTTGACAATTGCCAGGCCAAGGCCGCTGCCGGTTCCGTTCCCCGCGCGATGCCTTGCCGGATCTGCCCGATAAAAGCGCTCGAATACCAATTCTTGCAGCGGTTCCGGCAGCGGCTCGCCAATATTGCTGACTGTGATCCGGTACTCATTTGGCCCCGCCTCGCCGGAAAGCCAGATCTTGGGCCCGGTGCTATAGCAGATGGCATTCTGTATCAGATTCGTCAGCACCTGCTTTAGCCCGTCCTCGTCGCTCCATAGAATGCCTGGTTCCACCGACATCTCCAGCTCCAGCTTATTGCTATGGAGCTCAAGCTGAAAGGATTGCGCGCTCCGCATAATCAGCTCCTCCATTTGAATCTCGCCTGCGGCTATGCTCCCTGCCTGACGGTCCTCCCATACAGCCAGCTGGTGCAGTTGCTCCACAAGCCGGGTAATGTGCCGGGTCTCCTCCAGCAGAGACATATACAGCTCTCTGTCACCGGCAATTACACCATTGCTCAGCGCTTCCAGATAACCATGGAGATTGCTTAGCGGAGTCCGCAAATCATGGGATACATGGCTAAGCATCCGCTTGCGGTTTTCTTCCGTCTGCTTGAGTGTTAAGGTCATCGCATTAAAATGCCTGGCGAGTTCTCCGATTTCATCTGTGGATGAAATGTCTACGGGCTTCGGGTATGAACCGCTTGTCAGCTGGCGCGTGGACTGCGTTAATTTTTTGAGCGGGGACAATATTTTTTTAATGAACACAAAATGAATGATGGCAGCTACGGCAATCGCCAGCAAGCTGGCGCGGATCAGGTAAAAATTCATCGTCCGGTCAAAAAAGTAATTTTTCTCATCACCGGCAAGCTGATAATTGGCTACAAGCAGGCAGGCAAAATCTTTGACCGACACACCGGCCAGCCAGATCACAATCAGCATGACCAGCACATTGAGCCCGATTAGCTTCCAGGCCACATGCTGCTTCCACAACGCAAGCTGTTTAATAGGCTGCAAAGCGATACCCCATTCCGCGAACCGTCTCGAAGAAACGTGGTGTTTCGTTCGACGTCTCGATTTTTTCCCTGAGCTTGCCCATATGCACATCTACTGTACGGTCAATCACGCTCTTCTCCTCATTCGGATAGAGCTCGCCCAAAATTTGCTCTCTGGACAAAATCTGATTCGGATTCCGCATCAAAAAGTGCAGCAGCTTGAATTCATGCTGCGTCAGTGCAATGTTCGTCCCGTTGTACTTGACCTCTCCGCGTGACGGCTTGATGGTGAGACCCTTGAAGCTGATCTTGCTGCACCGGTTGGATGTCCGCCGAAGAACCGTATTCACACGGGTCACGACCTCCTGAGGGCTGAAGGGCTTGATAATATAATCATCCGCACCCATCTGCAAGCCTTCAATCCGTTCTTGTTCCGTTACTTTGGCAGTCAGCATGATAAGCGGGATATCGCTTTTGAGCTCGGTGCGAATCCATGTACACAGTTCTTCCCCGCTCACCTTCGGGAGCATCAAATCTGTGATTACAAAGCAGGGATCGAATTTTTGGAAGGCTTCCTTGGCTTTTTCCCCATCATCCGCCTCTATGATCTCGTATCCGTCTTTTTCCAAATATAGTTTGAGCAGCTTTCTTATTTTCGGATCGTCTTCAACGATTAAAATGTGTGTATCCAGCATGCGTCACTCCTTCCATTACTGATAGTAGTTTATCCCCTCTTTTTAAAGAAACCGTAAAGCACATTCAAAAACAGGCTTATGAACATGCCGAAGCCGTGTCATTATTGGCTTGCCTCCAGCAGTCCTGACGGTGCAGGGACAAGACTTATAAATCGCCTCATCCCCTCCCGCAGCTGCTGCTCATTCAGATAGGCGTAGCTGAGCCGAATCCAGGATCTGAACCCCTTGAACGAATCAAAGATATACCCCGGAACGAAGGTGATGGAATTGGCGATGCTTGTCTCCAGCAGCTTCTCCATCTGCACATGATCCGGCAGCCTGATCCACAGGTTAAAGCCCCCTTGCGGGCTTTCCCAGCTCCATCCGGTGTCTGACAGTGCCTCCTCCATAATTTCCTTGCGGACTTCCAGGGCAATTCTAAGCTTAACCAGATGCTGCTGCATACGCTCGGAGAAGAAATAATGCAAAAAGATTTTTTGGCTCAGCAGAGGCGTTCCACTGTCCGATATCGACTTGGCACGAAGCAGCTCCCTCATGACAGCAGGGCGGCAGACAGCAATGGATATCCCGAGTCCGGGAGCCACATATTTGCTGAAGCTTCGGATATAGATCACATACCCTGCGGTGTCATAAGTGAACAGCGGAAACGGAGGCTTCTCGCCAAAATAGATATCCCGGTACGGGTCATCCTCCATAATCAGACACCGGTATGTCTGTGCAAGCTCCACCAGCCTTTTGCGCTGCTCGGCCGGGATGGTATATCCGGTAGGATTATGAAAGGTCGGATTCATATAGAACAGCCGCGGCTTGAATTGCTGCATGAGCATTTCCACCTGATCCAGGTCATAGCCATGCGGGTGAATTTCGACCGGAATCATCCGGGCTCCGAGTCTGGTGAATACATCAATGGCCGGGCTGTACGTGGGCTGCTCCACAAGCACAATATCCCTGGACCTGACAAGCGCCCTTGCGACCAGATCAATCGCTTGCTGGGAACCGGAGGTCACAAGCAACTCGTCCGCCGTGATGTAGAACCTGTACTTCTCCGTAAAATAACGGGTTAAAGCCTCCCTTAGCTCCTGATCGCCCTGAATGGTCGAATAGGTTCCCAGCACTTTGGGATACAGATCAAATACTTTCTTCGCATATTCCGCAAAGTAGTGGTTCGGCAGGAGATTTGGATCAAGCAGCGCTTTGGAAAATTGATAGTCCACCTTCACATCATGAATTTCCGAGAGGCTGCTTCCCTGTACACTTGCCAGGACAATCGGGTCTTGAAGAGAATGAAAAGGCATCACTGCCCCGGTCTGGATATAGTAGCCCTGCTTGTCCTTGACATAGACCTTGTTGTTGTTCTTGAGCATCTGGTAAGCCTTGAATACGGTCAGACGGTGAACATGAAGCTCCGCAGACAAAGACCGGACGGACGGGAGCTTCTCATCCTCGCTCCATTCGCCGCGCTGAATCCGCTCCAGCAGATAATCATACACTTGTTTGAACAGCATAGCTCCGCCCCCTTTTCTCTCTATTATAAAAGATTTCCCGGCAATCTGTTCTATCCAGTTTTATCTGTTCTGCTCAATACCGCTTACAATAGGTACAGGAAACGGAGGAATCATCAATGATCATGTTCAATTACATCGTTATGTGCCTAATCTTCGGGACTACATTTTTGGCAATCAAGGTGGGCGTAGATGCGGGGGCGCCGCCGTTCTTCTCGGCAGGCATCCGCTTTTTTCTGGCAGGCGGAATTCTGTTCTTGTGGTCTGTATGGAGGGGAAAAGCAAGGCTTTCGCTGTTTCTCCGGAAAGAAATGATGCTTACAGGCGCAGGGTTGACCTTTGGTGTATTCGCCGCTTTGTATTGGTCTGAACAATATGTCAGCTCCGGTGTTGCGGCAGTCCTGTCAGCTACTGGACCTCTTATGATTTTGCTGATCCAAAGCCGCCTCTCTGATCAGAAGCTTCCGGTTAGTGCCTGGGCAGGCTGCCTGGTTGGCACAGTCGGGGTTGTTTTGCTAATTATGCCCGGAGTGACGATTGCATTCAGTGCAATTTGGATTGTGGCCTGTCTTGTTGTTCTGGTTGGCGAATTTTGCTATGCTGCCGGAGCCGTCTATTCACGGCGCGTCATCCAGCGCTTTTCGGATACATCCCCGATTGCGCTTAATGCCGCACAAATGACGCATGGCGGAATCATGCTGCTCTTGCTGTCTTTGTTTACCGAAAACGTCCGCCCTGGGTCCATACTCGCACCGGATGCCATGCTATCCTTGTTTTATTTGATTACCGCAGGCTCCATGGTCGGGCACACGATTTTCTATTGGCTGGTCGCCAAAACAAATTCTGTCTTCCCGTCAACCTGGCTCTATATTTCGCCTCTGATCGCGCTTTTCCTCGGCGTCTGGCTTTATCATGAGTCTGTATCTCTTATATCGGTAATTGGGGGGATTACAATTGTGCTAGGGCTCATACTCGTCAATTTGAAATCGCTCAGGCAGTTAACAATCAAAAAGCCAAAGCCTTTTCAGGAAACGAACCCGTCACAATCATAATTTGGAAACATAAAGAGCTCGTACAGGAAAATGCAGACAGAAACAGGGGACCTGCCAAGACAGTTCGACCGCCCCGGCAGGTTCCCTTATTTTAGCCCTTCATTCCATTGATAGCTGTCGGGCAGCAGCCGCTCTCCAAATATATTTGTACCGACCCGGACCAGTGTCGCCCTGTATCTGCTGTTGAATTGCAAACGGAAGGCTTTTATTTTAGAACCAAAAAGTCGGATAACGCCGGTGCTTGTGCAAATTATTGATAATGAGCGCAATGATCACAATGCATACTGAACCGGCAAGCACAGGTGTCAGCAGGAAGGACCAGCCGCTCCCGGCCATAATGACCACTAGCGGATCCGCACCCGCAGGAGGATGAGTCGTTTTGGTGAGCATCATCAGTCCAATTGCCAGTCCAACGCCTGCCGCCATCACCCAGATGCTGCTGCCAAACATATGAAACAGGAGCAGCCCTATAAAGGTGGAAATCAAGTGTCCTCCGATAATATTCCGAGGCTGTGACAAGGGGGCATCCCATAATCCGAAAGCCAATACACAGCTTGCGCCAAACGGAGCCATAACCCATGGCGTGGACGTTAAATCAGCAAGGCTCGCCAGGACAAAAATCGTGACAAAGCCGCCAATCAAGCCCAGCACCGCATTTCTTCCGCTCACTTTCAACGGACTTCTGCCAACACCTCTCATTTTTGCAAAAAAGCCCATTCCCTGTTCTTTATCCATCGTCCTATCACACCCAAATTCATAATTTACTATTTAAATAGTTATATATCCTATTTATGATCATGTCAATTACTTTCTTATCCCCCATGACTATAATCGTTTGCTATTCATTTGAACAAGGATATAATAAGACTAGAAAACTATGAAATGGGGTGTACTTCATGGTAGACAAGGAATTTGTGCTTCAAGTTGACCATGAATTGACATTCAACGTGAATACCCAAATCAAGGAACAGCTCAAATGGCTGATCGGGACCGGTCATATCGCCGCTGGAGACATGCTCCCTTCAGCCAACCAATTGGCCGAAGAGCTTCGCCTGAACCGGAATACGATCAACTGGGTTTATACACAATTGCGCGATGAAGGGCTTGTCACGATGCAAAAGGGCCGCGGCACACAGGTTACAGACGGTCTGGAGACACAGCAGCTTCGCAAGGAGCGGATGCCCATGCAGGGCATTGTCGAAAATGCAGTTCGTGAGGCAAAGGCCGAGGGCTTTGGATTGCAACCGTTTTTTCTGGCAAGCCTGGCGTATATCTTGCTCCATAATCCCCGGCCGGCGGGCAAGCTGCGAATTCTGTTTGTCGAATGCGAAGGGCATGATTATCCCTTCTATCGCCAGGCTATTGAGAAGTCTGCCGGCGCAGAAGTGGAAACCCTCTTCCTCGATGAATGCAGCCGCCCCGGCCATGAAATCGCTGAAATCGTTCAACGCAATCATATTATCGTGACTACGCTGAACCATGCGGATGAGGTCAAAACCGCTTTCGCACCATATGACCGTAAAGTTGTCGTCATTGGCGCTACCGTCGACAGCGCAGCACTCTTGGAGATTTCCAGGCTGGAGCACGGGACGAACGTCGCGTTCGTCTGCCTCGGCACGACTGGCGGCGACTGGATGGCCAGCAGGGTCCGCGAGGCGGGGATTGAACAGATCCGGTACGAGACCATCGGCTGGAATGAGAGTGAACAGGCAGCGGATGCTTACGGGCATTTGGACAAAATTTTTGCATCGGCTGCCGTGTTCCCGGCTTTGAAGGCGCTTGTTCCGGACAAAGTCGCGCTTTTTCCCATGCAGCTTGAAAAAAGCAGTGAGAATCTGCTCCAGGATATTTCCCTGGCCGGGCATCAACCGTCTGGCGGAAATTAATAAGTAACCGGCATCGTGCTTTCTTGCCAGTATGCGGCTCCGTCTGTCTGTTCTAAAAAAAATACAAAATCCCGGCAATATATGCCGGGATTTATTGTGTTGGTTACCAAAATGAAGTCATAGTTAATACTTTGAATACCTCGTTGATATCTTAACTTCTCCCCGTCAAAACAGACACCACCGCCGCCTGAACCAAACAACCATGTAATAGCATTCCTCTATCAAACTTGATTCCTGACAAAAAAATTCTACCAAAAATTTTCATTATATAAGATTTAAAATATGGTTATATATGCTAAAATTGGATTAAAGATATATTTCGGGTGGGCTGTCTCGCATTTTATACTATGTTCACAGTACGCAAGATGGGGTGGGATTATGGAGCAGGAGCAATGGAACACCTTCCTACGCAGCAATTTCAGTCAAATGGACAGCAACTCCCAGCAATTGCTCTTTCATTCGTATCGGAATCTGATTTATCGGGATATTTACTTTTTGTTCCGCAATCATGAATTAGCCGAGGATATTGTACAGGAATCCTTCCTGAAAGTCGTTGCGAAAGCTCCAAAATTAACCAATACTACAAATATGAAAGCCTGGATTAAAAAAGTGGCCCGCAACATCGCATACGACTACTTCAAGAAGAATAAAAAATATTACCCAATCTCCGAGCATAACGCTGCTATAGAGCTCACAGCTGTGAGCCAAGCGCAAATGCTGGCGGATCAGGTAGAGGATCAAATCCGCAATGAAGTGCTCCATCAAGCCTTAAATGAGCTAAGCCCAAATTATAGACAGGCCATCTTGTTATTTTACATTGAAGAAAAATCTTATAAAGAAATTGCACAGGAATTGAATACAACTGAACAGGCCCTTGCCCAGATCTTAATGAGAGCGCGAAAAAAATTATACCACTACTTTTCAAAAAAATGGGTGGATCGCAATGAATGACGAGTCCAAGCAGAATTGAAACATCCGATTCCGTTGAGCTTAACAATGCTGGCGCAAAAACCTCCTGCCGGTATATCCTGAGGTAGTATTGAAGATGCTCAAAAGAAGGCAGAGTTTCAAATTTTAATGCATATGCTCTGCTTTCGAACAGCAGGCCTTCCCAATTCTTACAACGATGCGGAAGCCTGGCTCAACAGCGATACAAGCTGCGCATTATCCAACGTGTCGTCTTTCCGCAGCTTCAGCGTTTTCTTTCCGGCGGACCGTCGAACTTGCCTTCCGGCAGTTCGGCTCACCCCACCCCGCGCAACTGGGCAGACAGCTCCTTCTGTCACTGCTCCTTCAATACTTCAATAAATTCTGCAATTTCCTGGCTCATTACGTTTCTCCCCTTGTTATCATTTCGGCTTGCTGCTGAACATATGTTCCCGGCCTAATTTAACGATACCTGATTTTTCCTGGGGAAGCACCATAATTTTTTTTGAACAGATGATAGAAGTGGCTCAAATTGTCAAAGCCGGCCTCTAACGCAATTTCCAGAATGGTCAGGTTTGTAGTCAACAGCAGGTTCTTGGCATACACCAACCTCAAATGATTAATGTAAGCCGTCGGCGTCGTATGAAGATACTGCTTGAATACGCGGTTTATATGGCCGACGCTGTGCCGTGACAATTCATTCAGACGGTTTAGCCCGCCAGTAAAATTCTCTTTTTTCTGAAGCTCAAGAAGGAGCGCGTCCAGCCACTGGGGCATCTTCTTCTGATTCTCATCCTGTTCCTTGAAAAAGTAATAGGTCAGCGCATCCGTCAGGAAGCTCCGGGCCATAATTCTGGCCTTCTGCTTGTCTATACTCGTGTACAGATGAATCTGCTTGCTCTTGCGGATCAATGCCTCCATATCGGCAGGCGGTAAAATAATACAAGGCGGCATCTGCAAGCCTTTCAACTTTTGCGCAAAAACTGGGGTTTCAAAATATTTGAAGGCATCTTCTACCACCTCTTTGTAAAAGTTCACATTGATGAACTGGCAGTCCGTCTCTTCATCATAAAAATCGTAATAATGCGTATCATCCGGCCGGATAAAGACCATCATGCCCTTCTCCAGATACTGCGCCTCCCCGTTAATATGGTGCGTGCACTTGCCGGATGTAATAATGAAGATCTCAAAATAATCATGCCGATGAAGCGGCGTTGTCTGCCTGATTGAATACTCGATATGAAAATTGGACTGCACCTGCGGATCAATGAGTGCGGCGGCTTTCAATACGGAGACTTGCATGTTCTGTCCTCACCTCGGCGGTTCATATTCAGCAGACCTGCTGCCTGATGCCACAGCTGCAATACAATGTTAATATAGCACAAAAAAAGTGGAAACAACACAAGACGACTATCCCCCGAAAGTGTTACTATCATGCTGTCGGTGGCTTACACACCCCTTCTTGCCGCCACACGATCATACCAATATAGCACAATAAACTACTTGAAAAAGCAGGTGAATCGCATGCTGTTGTTAACCTTGAATGGCGTATGGAACATGAAAAAAACCGATGAAGCGGAATGGATCAACGGGAATGTGCCCGGTTCGGTCTTCAACGACTTGCTTCAGGCAGGCAAAATGGAAGATCCTTTTTACAGAGACAACGAATTCGACGCCCTGGAGGTGTCCAAATTCGATTATGAATACAAAAGAGAATTTACTGTGGAGAAGGACATGCTGGAGCATGATGTTGTTCTGATCCGCTTTGAGGGCCTGGATACATTATGTGAAGTATTCCTTAACGGCACATCGATATTGAAAGCGGATAACATGCACAGAACCTATGAAGTTGATGTGAAAAACGTGCTCGTATCCGGCCAGAACGAAATTCATGTCGTCATCCAATCCGCTACCCTGTACGCGTTGGAAAAGGAGAAGGAACTTCATCTGTCCAGCTGTGCCGATGCAGTGCCGGGTATCTCGCATATCCGTAAAGCTCACAGTATGTTCGGCTGGGACTGGGGTCCGCAAATCCCTGACGCAGGAATCTGGAGAAATGTCCATATCTGCGGCTATGATCTGGGACGAATCGATGACGTGTATATGACTCAAAAGCATTCCGGCAATAAGGTTAATCTGGACATTCAGGTTGATTTGCAAAACTGGTCCGGCTCCGAGCTTAACCTGCGCGCTGTTCTGGAATCTCCGGACGGCAAAGTGCTGGAGCAAACGCTGACGACAAGCAATACAATTGCTTCGCTGGCGCTTGAGGTTACCGAACCTGAAATCTGGTGGCCGCGCAACTATGGCAGCCAGCCGCTCTATAACCTGAGGGTCGAGCTGTCCCGCGGGGAGCAGGCAATCGATGACAAATCCCTGACTATCGGACTTCGCACACTTACGATCAAGCAGGAAAAAGACACGTGGGGCGAATCCTTCGAGTTCGAAGTCAATGGCAAAAGCATCTTTGCGATGGGTGCCAACTATGTGCCGGAAGATAATGTATTCGGCCGTCTGAGCTTCGAAAGAACCGAAAAGCTGATCAAGAGCTGTGTGGAAGCGAACTACAACTGTATCCGTGTATGGGGCGGCGGCTATTATCCGGAAGATTATTTCTTCGACCTCTGCGACCAATACGGCCTGATTGTATGGCAGGATCATATGTATGCTTGCGGCAACTATGACTTTAACGATGAATTCAAGGAAAGCATTCGCCTGGAGACCATTGACAACATGAAGAGAATCCGTCACCACGCCTCCCTGGGACTGTGGAGCGGAAATAACGAGCTTGAATATGCATGGGCATACTGGGGCTGGAAAGAGCGTTACGGAGAAAAACTGGAGCAGGATTACATCAAGCAATTCGAAGTGTATTTGCCGGAGCTGTCCAAGTCAGTGGACCCTAACACATTCTACTGGCGCTCTTCCCCGTCTTCAACCGGTTACTTTGATGATCCGAACAATGAAAATATCGGGGATATGCACTACTGGGATGTATGGCACGGACGCAAGCCGATTACAGAGTTCAGAACGCTGTATCCGAGATTTATGTCCGAGTTCGGTCTGCAGTCCTTCCCGTCCTTGAAGACGGTAGAGACGTTCACGCTTCCGGAAGACCGGAACATCTTCTCCTATGTCATGGAGAATCATCAGAAGAACGGAACAGGCAACGAGAAAATTTTGTACTACATCAGCGAATACTTCAAGTATCCGAAAAACTTCGATACCCTGCTGTACGTTTCCCAGCTTATTCAGGCGGAGGGCATGCGTAATGCCGTCGAGCACTGGAGAAGAAACCGCGGCAGATGCATGGGTGCAATCTACTGGCAATTAAATGATATCTGGCCGGTCGCTTCCTGGTCCAGTCTCGACTACTTCGGCAGATGGAAAGCCGGACATTACTCGGCGAAGCGCTTCTTCGCGCCGGTGCTGGCGTCCGCCTGCGAAGAAGGAACAAAGGTTGCTCTGCATGTGAGCAATGAAACACTGAAGCCTGTTGCAGGTACGCTGACCTGGCGCCTGCTTAATAACCGCTCTGAAGTCATTCAAAGCGGAGAGCTGGCCGCTTCCATAGACGAGCTGTCGACGAAGGAAATTGTCAGTCTGGATTTCGCAGATGTGCTCGATACGAAGCACAAGCAGAGAGAGAGCTATCTGGAGTTTGACTTCATCGTGGACGGCGCTTCGGTTAGCGGCGGTGCGGTTCAATTTGTGAAATCCAAGCATTTCAATTACCTGAATCCGCAAATCAGCACCCGCATTTCTGAGACGGAAGACCAGTTCATCATTGAAATTGAGAGCCAGGCCTTCGCAAAATTTGTAGAGCTGGATCTGAAAGACGGGGATACCCTGTTCAGCGACAATATCTTCGACCTGTCAGCAGCACGTACGAAGACGGTTACGGTTAACAAAGACGGACTGTCCGGGAAGCTGACGCTTGCAGCATTCCAGGAGCAGCTTGTTGTACGCAGTTTGTATGACACGTATGAATAAGAAACAGATTTCCCGCAGGATGCCTTGATTGGCATTGGCACAACTGCAAAAGGCGCTGCGTCTATAACAGACACAGCGCCTTTTCATGTGAAGCCGATTGTAGCAGCTCCAGAATTCCTTCTTCATCTGGAGTGAATAGCCAGTTTCACCCGTTAACGGTTCTGCTGTAAATAAGAAGCCAGTGTTTCCTCCGACAAGACGGTAATTCCGTTTCTTCTGAGCAAGGCTGTTGTCACTCCGTTGCCCGCTTCCTTCTGTCCGGCAAACTGGCCGTTGTAAATCATCGCGCTGCCGCAGGAAGGACTGTATTCTTTCAGGACAACTGCCTTTGCCTTCACTTGTCTCGCTTTATCGAGCGTCAGTTGTGCCCCCCGCAAATACAGCTCCGTCACATCCTGACCGGATTGTTCCATTACACGGGCTTTTCCGTCCAGTACATCTTCCCCGTTGCCGCCTACAATTTCCGCAGGCTCCCGCGGGGTCGAGAACCCGCCCAGCAATTCCGGGCATACGCTGACCGCCTGTCCCTCCTCGATCAGCTCCCGGATTCTAAGGTCCAGGCTGTGCGTCCCATTATAACGAACCTCCAGACCAGCCAGGCAAGAACTTACCAATATCACGACTTCCACCTCTTACCCGCAAGCCAATTGCAGCCTGCATGTCTATTCTTAAGCCATTATTATACCGCATCATTAATGTGGTGCGCATCTGCTGTACTCCTAAGCACTAGAGGCCAAGCACATTTTTCAAAATTATAAAAACTACTGGAATCAATAGTGACGGAATCAGATTCATCATCTTAAAGCTTCGTATGCCCAGAATACTGATTCCTGAGCCCAAAATCAATATGCCGCCTACAATCGATATTTCAGTGAGCAGCTCTGGCGTCAGAAATCCGGCAATAGAGCCAGCCATGGCATACAGAAGTCCCTGCCAGCATAATAGCACAGCCGCAGACAGGATAATGCCAATTCCGAAGGTAGAAGCGAGTACGATCGAAGTGATTCCATCCAGGATCGCATTCGTAAACAGGTACGTATGGTTGCCGTTCAAGGCGCTCTCAATTGGCCCAATGATGGATAGCGTGCCGATGCAAAACAATAGGATCGCAGTCGACAGCCCCTCCGCCAGATTCCCCTTGGAAAAGCGGGATACAAGCTGACGGAATCGCTGCTCCAGATCCAGCCTTTGCCCGATCAATGCTCCAATTGCCAGACTGACGATAAACAGAACCGGGTAATTGCTGGCCGGCATGTATTTGACAATAGCATGGATGCCGAGCGCTGTAACTGCCAGTCCCATTGCCTGCATCAGAATATCCTGATACGAATCCTTCATCCCTCTCTTGAACAGGCTTCCGGCTATACTGCCGGCAACAATGGCTGCCACATTGACTATCGTTCCGATCATGTTGATTGATGTCTCCTTTATTCCAAGTTCTTATAGGCCAAGAATAAACCCTCTAGCAGCTAGAGGGTCAATCCGTTATTTGGCAAGCAATTGAATTTCGGTCACAAACTTTGCAGGATCACGGGTTAGTCCGTAATCAATATAGGTGATTTCTATGGCATCTTCAATCAGCTGGCCATTCTTCTGCCTGATGTAGTCCATCAGCTGCTGATAGTACGGTGAAGCGTCCTGATGAGTACCGACAAATCGAAGGGTAATATAGGTATCCTTTGGCAGCACCTTCAGATCCGTTCCGAATTCCTTCGGCGCTTCCTGCTCAAGGGTGACGAAAATCGAATCGTACTCATCGAACTTCTCTTGCAGCAAGCGCTCCCTGGAGATGGACAGCCCGACCTTGCCCAGAAAAATTGTGGAGTTCATCTTCGTCAGGTTTTCCAGCAGCCTGATCGGCATTTCCAGGTTGTCGCTCTTATGAATATTCTGTTTTAAAACAAGCAGGGTCCGCTCGGGCAGCTCTACTTCACGTATTTTGTAGAGTTCCTCTTGCCTCGAGGCATCTTCGATCTGATGAATGCGGCTTTCTATTTTTTGCCGGATGCGCTCAAATTGCCTGATTTTCTCCTCCGTTCTTTGCTGCTGCTTTTGGAGCAAATCCAGTATTCCTTCAATGTCACGGTGCTCCAGAAAGCTCTTGATATCCTTTAATGGAATATTAAGCGCCTTGAGATATAAAATCGTATTCAACTGTTCAAACTGGTCGATGGAATAATAACGGTATCCGGTGCTTGCATCCACAGAAGCCGGCTTGAACAGATCAATCGTGTCATAATATCTCAAAGTCCGGATATCAATTTGGAACAGCTTGGAGATTTCTCCGATTAAAAATGTGCTCATACTGATCCTCCTGCGACTAGTGTTGCCTGCTAGAAATATTCAGTCCCCAAATATGTTCATGATGATGCATTAGCCTTGACTTAAAGCGTACTTTAAGGATTATGATGGGTTGGATTAAAATAAAAGGAGAATGCATAATGGAATCCAAACAAGAGCTAATCTCAAATTCAGGAGCATTCATTGATTTTGTCCGGAAACTCCAGCCTTGTGATGAGCAGATCTGGATCAGACCGCTAGGGCCGCAAAAATGGACCATTAAAGAAGTGGTCGCCCATCTTCTTTTCTGGGACCAATATTTTTACGAGGAAGTCATTCGCAAGATTGTGCTTGGACAGCCTCTGACCTTGACAGAAGATATCGATGTGGAGGCCTTCAATCAAAAATCTGCAGCATGGGCATTAAGCAGATCAAAGGATGAGATCGTTCAGGCCGCCGTGTCATCGCGGACTGCAATTCTGGAAGCTCTGCGCGTCATCCCTGCAGAAGATTACACAAAGGAGTATACAGATGCGGACGGAGCACGGTTTGTACTCCAGGAGTTTCTTGTCGAAAACTTCGGGCATGACCAGCATCATAGGGGACAGATCATACAGGCTATAGAACCTGCGGGTTCCTGGAAAACATGAAAGTGCCTACTGATGCTCTTGAACTTTACATTTATAATAACATTCACCGCGGGATTATGTAATGTGGATCGGGCTTATAGGGGAGATGAAGGAGCAATTTGAATAAAAACACAACAAGCCCTCCCGCTTTGGCACACTGCCCGGAAGGGCTTTTAGCAACTGGCAAGCAAGTGAAAATGATCGAAAACATGCGGCGGGGCTGCTTCACGTTCATTCGTTTAACTTATCTATCCGCAGAAGCTTGCGGCCCGCCCTCGCCCTCATACCATGGATTAAGATGCACCATCACTTCTCCCACATCCTCATGCTGCTCCATAATGGTCTGCTTGATTGTCCTGGCAATATCGTGTCCGGTCTGAATGCTTAAGTGCCCCGGCACTCCGACCCTGACATCCACAATTATATAGTGGCCGTGGTCTCTTGCCCGGATTCGGTCAATGCGTTTGACTTCAGGGACGGATTCAACCAGTCTGGTCAGCTCGTTCAGCTTCTGTGCATCAACCGTCTTCTCCATTAACACATCCACAGATGACCTTCCCATATGAATAGACAGCTTAAGGACGAAATAAGCCACAACAATCCCAGCTACAGGATCGCCGTAGGACAAGAACGCAATCTGATAGTGGTCGCCAATCAACGCAAGCCCAATACCAATTACCGCGGCAATCGACGCATAGACGTCTGCCAGATGGTCGTAGGCGGTTGCAATCAGGCCGTTGCTTTTCAGCCTTTTCCCAATGGACATCGTGTACCGGTACAGCAGTTGCTTAACAATTAACGAGAAAGCCGCTGCAATAAGTGCGATTACGGTCGTCTCCTGGGGCGGATCAAACAGCACCATGACAGAGTGATACGCCATGTACACGGCTGCAAGCCCCAATATAATCGCCACTATGCCCGCACCCACAACTTCAGCTTTGCCGTGCCCATACGGATGGTCCTGATCCGGAGGCTGCTTGGAGATCCGCATCGAACTGAGCGCTGCGCCGGTCGCCACGACATCCCCCGCATTATGAACCCCGTCGGCAACAAGCACCGGGCTGTTGAACACAAGCCCGACGATTAGTTTGATGGCCGTCAGTACGATATTGCTTATAAAGCTTAGCCAAATGGCGAATGTAGATTGCTTATGGTTCTCGTTCATAAGTTCCCCCTCATGATGAGATTTCCTCATTTCACCATCATCATAATCAATTCAAACCGTGTGAGTCCAGAGAAACAGTTTTGCACCCTGCCAGTTTTCGCCGTTTCGGCGGTTTTATGCTACGTTTACTATTCCCCGATCTACAGGCAATACATGCCGGGAGAACGGAAGGTATCCAACTCGAAAACACAAAAAACCGGAGCACCTGCTCACAGGCACCCCGGAAGACAAAAATGACAAATTATTTATTGAAATTATTACACGGTCGGGATTGTACCGCCGTCAATCACGTATTCACTTCCGGTAATAGATGAAGCACGGCCTGATACCAGAAATGCCGCGAGCTCCGCTACTTCCTCCGGAAGGCCCGGACGTCCGAGCGGGATGCCGCCCAACGAATCCATGAGCTGCCCCAGTGCGCTTTCCCTGCTGCCTGTTGCAGTTGCAATGCGTTCAATCATGGCATCGGCAGCTTCGGTCTGAATAAAGCCCGGAGACAGCGTATTAACCCGGATGCCGCGGGGCGAAAACTCATTGGACAAACCTTTGCTGTAATTGACCAGTGCTGCTTTAGCAGCTGCATAAGCCAGTGTCGTTTCATACAGCGGCAGCTTTCTTTGAATAGAAGCAAAGTGAAGAATAACCCCTGCCCCTTTCTGCACCATAAGCGGCAGCAGGCCGCGGTCGAGCCGCACAGCAGAAAGCAGATTCCAGCTTAATTCATGCAGCCAATCTTCATCGTTCAGGACCAATGCTCCCCCGGGCGGTGTCGTCGATCCTCCAACACAGTGAATGATGATATCGATATCTCCAAACTGCTCTTTCACAGCTTGAATGACGGTATCCGTTCCTTCCTTTGTCGCCAAATCTGCCTGAACGAACTTTAGTCCGGGCAAAAGCGCCTCCGGTTTGGATCGGGCACTTGTCATTACCTCGGCGCCTGAGTTCATCAGTCTGCGTACGACAGCCTGCCCCATTCCCTTCGTACCGCCTGTAACGAGTACCTTCTTGCCTTCAAACTCTGTTGCTGGGTTATATAAATTGTGCATGGATAATTCCTCCTGACAGATAATAGTTGATGGATAGAAGCTTGACATGTTAGGAATTAGCCGGCCGGCAATATTGAACTGTTCTTGTCACATTAGTTATTGTAAACTTGACTTTATATAATGTCTAATTTATTATAATCATCTAATTGATTACTATTATTCATATAAAGAGGATGAAAAAATGGAACTTACCCAACTGGATTATTTCCTGACTGTGGCCAGACTGGAGCACATGACGATGGCTGCCAGAGAGCTGCGCATTACCCAGCCTGCATTAAGCCATGCGATCTCCAAGCTTGAGCACGAAATTGGCGTGCCGCTTTTTGAGCGCAACGGCCGCAATGTACAGTTGAATCGTTACGGCAAGATGTTTTCGGCCTGGGTGGAAAAGGCACTGAGTAATATTCAGCATGGCATGCAGGAAATTGAGGAATGGACGAACCCTGATCAAGGTGTGGTGTCCATCACCTATCTCAATATTTTAGGGGTAGACCTGATTCCCCAGCTCATCCGTAATTACCAGACTCAGTATCCCAAAGTCCGGTTCGAGCTGACACAAGGCAATCTTGGAGATATTGAACAGCAATTGGAACAGGGCTTGTCCGATATGATGATTTCATCCAGGGAATCTGCGAGCGACAGCCAGGATTGGATCATTATGAAGCAGGTTCCGTTATACATTGTTGTTCCCGCCGGACACCCGCTTGCAGACCGCCCCGGATTAAGTGTGGCGGATTTATCCGGTGAACCGTTTATTGGCCTGAAAAATAACTGCGGATTAAAAGCGACCATCTTATCCCGGTTTCAGCATACAGGCTTCATGCTGGCCTCCACTTATGATGCGGAAGACCTCATTACGGTTGCCGGATTCATTAAGGCCGGACTTGGCGTCTCCGTGCTTCCCCAAACTTTAGGACTCATGCTGGAAGGGCTGGTCTGGATTCCGATTACCGACGACGGCTGGTATTGGGAGATCGGGCTGAAGTGGCGCAGTCAAAGCTATGTATCCCCCGCATCCAGGCGTTTTATCGAATATGTCGCAACTTCCTTTTCATAGCGGACAAGACACAAAAGGCATGTAAATGAATCCTAAGTCTGTCTGGTTATGCTATAATAATCTTCATAATTTCATTCGTTTTTTCCTTACCTCTCCTTAATATCGGCCCTGTAAGATGGCTTACATAGGCACGAGAAAAGGAGAAAAGCAGATGTACAAGAAAAGCATGCGATTAAGTTTACTCATTGCAGTTTGTTTGATTTGGTTCGGCTGGGGAATGGTCTGGTCAGCGGGAACACCACAGGCAGCTGCTGACAACAGCGGCAGATGGAAAGAAAACGAATGGATTGCACACGCTTTGGGGGGAATTCAAGGTTCCACTTACACGAACTCCTATGAAGCGTTTATGACTAATTATCATAAAGGCCACCGCTTGTTTGAAGTGGATTTGCTGCAAACAACAGACGGTGATCTTGTTGCCAGACATGACTGGTCCGGGAGCCTCCAGCCTGATTTGGCAGAACTCTCCGGCCGCGCATTAACACTGCCGCAATTCGAAAGCTCGCTTATTCGCGGCCACTACCGCCCGCTCTCATTCCCGGATATACTCGACCTGATGCAAAAATATCCGGATTTCTATTTGATTACAGATACGAAAGAAACGGATCGGATGAAAATTGAGCAGCAATTCATAACACTGGTCCAGGAAGCCCGGGCCGTTGATCCTGCCTTGCTGGACAGGATCATTCCCGAGATTTACAGCCCGGAAATGTACGATGCCGTCATGAGCATTTATCCTTTTCCAAATAAAATGTATTCGATCTATAAATCTGCTGCTTCAGCGGAAAGCATTGTTGAATTTGTGAAGGAAAAGCAATTTACTGCGGTAGCGATGCCTGTCTACCGGGTATTTTTGAATCCGAATCTGGTTCATGCATTAAATCAGTCCGGCGTACAAAGCTATGTGCATACCGTTAATTCAGTTCCCTATATGAAGCTGCTGCAGGGATTCGGTGTGCATGGATTTTACACAGATTCGGAGACACCCCCAACCATGCTGGCGGATGAAGTCGCAGAGCCGCCGGGGCCGGCAAGCGCAGGATACATGGCGGCCCTGCTGTTTAGCATAAGCACAATAATAATGAAGGTGAAAAAATAATGGCTGCACATCATATTCTTGTCGTAGACGATGAACCGGAAATTCGCGAAGCACTTGTTATCTACTTAAAAAGTGACGATGTGGATGTATTCACAGCCTCCAACGGTGCAGAGGCGCTTGAAATATTGGAGAAGGAGACGATCCATCTCATCATCATGGATGTCATGATGCCTCAGATGGACGGCATTAAGGCAACCTTCAAAATCCGGGAAACACAAAATATCCCGATTATTATGCTCTCCGCCAAGTCGGAGGCGAATGATAAAATTCTGGGGCTCAATATAGGCGCTGACGATTATATGACCAAGCCGTTTGAGCCGCTGGAGCTGATTGCAAGAGTACGATCGCAGCTAAGGCGCTTTACGAATTTGGGGTCATTTCGGATGTCCGAAAGCGAGGATATTCTTCAAGTAAAAGGGCTTGTCCTGAACAAAACGACCAAGACCGTTGAAGTGGACGGCGAGGAAGTGCGTCTCACGCCGAAGGAATATAAAATTCTCGAACTGCTGATGGAAAACAAGGGCAAGGTGTTTTCCATCGAAGAAATTTATGAGAAGGTCTGGAATGAGCCGAGCTTTGCCTCAGATAATACGGTTGCCGTGCATGTGCGGAACATTCGCGAGAAAATCGAGATTAATCCCAAGGATCCGAAATATTTAAAGGTGGTATGGGGCATTGGATACAAAATCGAAAAAAAATAATTGGCTGAGCCGGATTTCGCCGGATTATCAGGTTATACTGGGAGCTTTGTTGTTAGGATTTATTGTTCTGGCGCTCCGCATCTATAATATCCTGTGGATGAGCATGCTTACTTTTGAGTCGATTATTACTATTCTTGTCGTTGTGATTCTGCTCATCTTAGCCGGGAAAATTTACTATCAAGTTACTCCAGGCACAGGCAAACATAACAGTGTAGTCCCGATTTATTTGCAACTGCTGCGTAGATACCTATCTGTGTGGCAAACATTCTTTATTAACGGCCAAATGACGTTCAAGTTTGTTACTTTATTTGTACTGACGGCTATAGCAGGGACCTGCATCTGGATTATGGTCAATAACCCTTACAGCTATGAACTGGTCGTACCGTATCTTGTTTTATATCTTTTCATTGTCATACCGTATTTGCTTAACAAGCTGCGGCAGTTGATTGAAATCGTCAGAAGCACCCGGGAAATTGCCCAGGGCAATATTCAGTCCGCCATTTCGGTTCAAGGCAAGGGAACGTTGCCCAAGCTGGCAGGCTATATCAATAATATGAAGTCGGGTTACCAGGATGCACTGGAAAACCAAATGAAGAGCGAGCGCCTGAAAACCGAATTGGTGTCAAATGTATCCCATGATTTGAAAACGCCGCTTACATCCATCATCAACTATGTAGACCTGTTGAAGAAGGAAGAGCTTCCCTCTGACAAGACCCGTTCTTATGTAGAAATTTTGGACCGTAAAGCGTTGCGGCTGAAAGCATTGATCGAGGACCTGTTCGAGGTGTCCAAAATGACCAGCGGCACCGTGGAGCTGGATATTCAATATGTTGATGTTGCGACCTTGCTGACGCAGGCAATTGCCGAGGTAAGCAGCAACTTCGGAGACGAATCCGTTGCGGTCCGGGAGAAAATCGCGAATCCCCATATCTATGCCCATCTGGACGGAAACCGGATTTGGCGTGTATTCGAGAATTTGATCGGCAATGCCAAAAAATACGCTCTGCCGGGAACACGAATTTATATTTATCTGGATGAATCGGAGAGTGATGTCCACTTTAAAATCCAGAACACATCCTCCTATGAAATTGATTTCGCTGCGGATGAGCTGTTCGAGCGGTTCAAGAGAGCGGACGAGTCCCGCCATACCGAAGGCTCCGGCCTTGGACTTGCGATTGTGAAAAGCATTGTGGAGCTCCATGGCGGCAATATCAGCATTGAAGTAAATGGAGACCAGTTCAATGTGAAGCTGGACTTGCCCAAAACACGGCTGTAAGCTCCTTCCACTGCTGCCATAGACCCAGGTTTTCAGCTCAAAAGCAATTCATTAAGCCTTTTCTCTCCTTTACCAATGGAGCAGAAAGGGCTTCTTTTTGCACTTGCATACGAATGAAACCGCAATTATGATTTTCTTATCAAGATTTCTTTAAAAATAATTAAGAATTTTCCCTAATTGAACTTCATTTTTATTGCTTAAAATAGGTACAGCAAACAGAATGACGGGAAAGAGGGTACCCCTTTATGTATAAAAATGTACACGAGCTCTTGATGTTCTTCTCCAAATTCATTCGCATGCCCAAGCAAATCGGCAGCATTACTCCAAGCTCGGCCTTTCTGGCCCGGAAAATGACAGCTCAAGTACCATGGGAGCGTACGGCCGCAATTGCCGAGCTTGGAGCGGGCAGTGGTGCTATAACCAAGTATATTGCCTCAGCCATACAAAAACATACGCAAGTGCTCTTATTCGAAAAAGATGCCGGACTCCGGCAAAGGCTCTCCGAGGACTACCCGGATTTTAGCTGCTACCCGGATGCCTCCTGTATAGATGATGCGCTGCGCCAGCACGGACTTGAGGATGAGAAGCTCGATTGCATCGTCAGCGGTCTGCCATTTTTCAATTTTCCGCAGCCTGTCCGGGACAAGCTGATGGAGCAAATTGCAGCAGCCTTAAAGCCGGGCGGGTTGTTCATTGCCTTCCAATATTCACAGCAAATGAGGAAGCAGCTTGACCTGCAATTTGAGATGGAGGATGTCCACTTCGTCCCTCTCAATGTACCGCCCGCCTTCGTCTATGTGTGCAGGAAGAAGCAAGTATATGCCTCTGCCGCTAGTATCGGTTCCATCCCATTCGAACAGGAGTGCTTAGATGTATGAGCTATGATTCTCTCTTATCCCTCATTCAGCAATTTGGCTATGCCGCCTTGTTCTTTGCCCTTTGGCTTGGCATTATCGGCCTCCCGATTCCCGATGAAGTCATCGTGATGACCGGCGGCGCCGTCACCTCTAATGGCGTCCTTCAGGTGCTGCCTGCCTTCCTGCTTACCTACCTGGGGGTCGTATCGGGTTTGTCGCTGGGGTTCATACTGGGCCGCCTGCTCGGGCCGCCCGTTCTGCAAAAGCTGCGCCGGAAAAAGAAGATGGACCACTACCTTCAACTATCGGAACGGATGATCCGGCAATACGGAAGCTTCGCCCTCTGTATCGGCTACTTCTTCCCGGTTATCCGGCATGTCATCCCTTATCTGATGGGCCTTGGCAAAATTTCATACGTGCGATATGCCCTGCTGTCCTGCACGACCGGTCTGGTCTGGACGGCACTCTTCTTCTTCCTTGGCCGGGGTGTCGGCAACCATGTTGAAGAGATCGGCTACCTGCTTTACCAGTACGGGGTGAAGCTGATCTGGGTACCGGTCGCAGCCATCCTCCTGTATGCGACTATCCGCATCCGCGTGGCCAAACGGAAATAGATGTGCAATAGATCCAACCCGGCGGAGCGTTATTGCCGTCCGGATGCGGTTCATCTGCATCCGGACGTTTGCTATGTAGAGATTATGCGGCTGTTATTGTGTAACGAATTGAAACTCATGCCCTTGTGGAAACAGGCCGAACAGCCCTCCAGTATGGATGAACAATATATTGTTCATCCCGGCAAATCTCCCCTTGCCTATCTCCTGCACCAGTCCGTAAAATGCTTTGCCTGTATATACAGGGTCAAGCAATATGCCCTCCAGCCCTGCTGCATCCCGGATAAGCGCTCTTTCCTCCGGACTGCCTGCGGCGTACCCCCGGCCTACATATCCGTCAATAATGCGGATATCTTCGTCATTATAGGTGAACGGTTTGTCCAGATAGACAGCAGCTTCGTGCAGCACTTGAGCGACAGCACCCTGAAAGTATCCGGGATGATGGCTGACATTGATGCCAATAATCTGATGCGCTGTATTCAGCATTTGCTGCGCCATAAAGAGGCCAGCATACGTCCCGCCTGATCCCATTGCAATTACAACGGCATCAAACGATACCTGCAATTTCCGCTCTTCCTGGAGGATTTCTTCCATAGCCGCATAATAACCGAATGCCCCGATTCCGCTTGAGGCTCCTTCCGGGATGATATAGGCATGATGCCCCTTCGCTTCTGCTTCTTCCTTCATCTGCTGCATCATCTCATTCCGGCGGGTGCGGTAATCCTGTTCACTCACCCATCGTATTTCTGCTCCAAAAAGCAAATCCAGCAAATAATTCCCTTCCACGGGAGAAGCTTCGTTTCCTTGCAGAAGCAGAATCGTTTTCAAGCCCAGCTTTGCCGCGGCCGCGGCAGTCGTCCGGCAATGGTTGGACTGGACACCGCCACATGTAATCAAGGTGTCGGCCCCCTGCTTGACGGCCTCACCCAGGACGTATTCCAGCTTGCGGATTTTATTGCCCGTCAGCTCCGTACCTGTCTGGTCATCACGCTTTATATAGATCGTCGGACCGCCAAGCTGTGCAGACATCCTGTCCAGCCTTTCGATTCGGGTCGGCAAATTGGCCAGCTTCAATTTATCAGGCATGATCATTTTCGTTGCTCCTCTTTCTATAATTGGTTTCATTAATTATTCCATTTTAGACGTACAACAACCTGAAATGGTTCATTTTTTATTATGTTCCAGATTAAAAAGGAATTTGGCCGTCACCAGGGGATAATTGTCCGCACCTTCTTATAATACTGTTCCGGCGCCTCTTTCTGGATACATACTCCATCAACGAAAGGAAAACAAATCCGTCTCCGGCCAGCACAGGTCTGCCGGTGTCCCCGCTGCTTCCAGAGTGGCGATGACCTCTATGACCGGTTTGCCATTCACAGGCACATTCTCAATTGTTATCCAGGGATATCCTGATGAAACATTTCATAAAGAGGAAGTTAGTCTTCGCCAGCCCAGCTGACAATTTTTAGTGTGACAGGGTCGCGACGGGGTTCAGTGGATGACGAGTCGGGGTCTACAGATTGATTCGTTACGGTCGTTGTGCTGTTGTGTCTCTGACATATACTTTTGGTCGATAAGCTTTTACGCACAGATTTTGCCATACGCAAGTATCCAAGCTACGCGGGGACTTGGCCCTTCCCATGACCGGACTTTCACCGGCTAGAAGATGCGTGCTTAGCTGGGCACGCTAAGCACGCAAAAAACCGCCCTTCAAGGCGGTTTTTTGCTATCTCTCCATATATAAAGGATGATTCTTCTCCCTTGCGTCTTGATCCAATACCCGATACAAGGATCGTCCGATGTAAAGCGGAATTTCCAATTTTGCAAAATCAGGCAATCCATCGTCAAGAAAAACCTCGCTATCCCGGTAGCATTGCAAAATTTCCCCTGCAATCCATTCATGATCGCCAAAGGTGGTCATGTTCATGACTTTGCACTCATAAGCGAAATAAGCATCGGTGAGAACCGGAATATCAGCTTTGAGCCCTTCTTCATAGGCAATGTTATACTTCACATATTTATCGATATCATGTCCGCTGAAAGTCCCCACCGCCTGGATTAATTCGGAGCATCTGGCAGGTAAAAAGTGAACGCCGAATACCCCGCTTTGCTCGATCAACTGATAGGTGAACGTTTCTTTACGAATGGATATTCCATAAATACTAGGCGAAGAACCAATGTAAGTATGCCAACCGGATGCCATAATGTTCTGCTTGCCATTAGAACGTGAAGTCACCACGGCTACCATGCCAGGGTATGAGTACCATACGGGTTCTTGGATCGGTAATCTCATTTTTCTTACTCCTCCCTATAGAATCTGTTTCAACTTACACACTTTCTTTATCGTAGTGGAGAACACATAAAATGTAAACAGACGCCTGGGGAAAAATGTTAAACAAATAAGAGATTAATGAGATCGAATATATCCCCTCTAAAATGACAGCTTGCTTCTTTAAAATCATTTTTTTTGATTGCTATACTAATTTATGATTGTTTTTCGAGATACCTTCGATCATGATATATTCAGTCCAGCAGTTCAGAAAGGAAATAATTGATCAGCCGCACCCTCGCAGCCTTGGCAAATGGCTTAAGCTTGCTGCACTCGGACTATTTCAATCATCCTTGGTGATGGGACTGAGTTATTTGAATCTGCAGACGATGTCATCGGGCAGTGTATCCACATTGGCTTCTATGAATCCGATTTGGTTTGTTTTTTCAGTTTTTGGTTCTTTCAACGCAGGTACCGCATCCTTCAATGAATCGGGGTCATAGTTGGTTTCATCGGGGTGATCATAACGCAAGGTTTGATATCCGGTTTGAGGAAAGCTGCCTTCTTACGCTTGGTGGCGGAATGGCTTAGGGGATACCATCCGCCTCAATTTATATCAGTATTATAAAGTGATAACGCGTTGATTCGTTAAAGTTTTTGGGCATAAGAAAGGCTGCCGAGACTTTCTCGACAGCCTTTGTTCGGATATGGTTGGATGGAACATTTATGTTTGACCAGACCAACCATCTTGATATCAAAATTCTCAGAACTTTTTCAGAAGAGCTGATTCTTGTCGCAGATACTTCCCAAAACAGAACGATTTCAGTTGCTCAGATTAAAATAACTCTTTCAAGGCAGCAATGTCATTATCAAAGGAGTGGCTGTCAAGTCCAGCATAAGTCTTTCTCATCATGTTTCGCAGGATACGTTGAGGTCCCAATTCCAATGTGAAATTGACCCCCTGTCTGACTAAAAAGTCCATCGTTGCGTTCCATTGTACCGGGCTAGTCATTTGAGTGGTTAGCAGTTCAACAATCTCCGATTTCCCTGAATAAGGCATTGCACGCACATTTGATATTACTGGGATCTCCAGCTCTGCCAATCGTATTTGCCTTAATTCTTGTTCCAACTTCCGAGCGGCATCTTTCATGAATACACTGTGAAAAGGTGCACTAACTTTTAAACGATATATACTGGCACCCAATAGTTGAAGGCGTGATTCCGCAAGCTCCAAAACCGATAATGTTCCAGAAATTACTGTTTGGTTCGGCATATTATTATTTGATATAGAGACGATATCGGTGCCAGAAGACACTTCCGTACAAACTTGGTCCACTACTTGAAAGCTAACTCCAGATATTGCTGACATACCGCCGGACAACGTGGACATTGCTTCTTGCATAAATATGCCCCGCTTGTTAACGAGGCGCACCGCATCCGCAAACGAAATTGATCCTGAACATGTCAATGCCGTAATTTCACCTAAACTATGACCAGCCATAAAATGGGGACGTATATCAAATTGTTGTAAAAAAACCCTGTAAGCAGCAACACTTTGTGTTAATATGGCTGGCTGAGTGAGTGCTGTTTGCTGAAGTTGTTCATTAGATCCTTCGAAACATAACGAACTCAATTCGAATTCCAGAACCCTATCAGCCTCCTTATACACCTCTTTTGCCGTATCATACCGATCGAACAATTTTTTGCCCATACCAGGGTATTGTGACCCCTGGCCCGGGAACAAGAATGCAATCCTTCTCAAATAACTCATCTCCCAATTAGTTTTTCATCACTATAAGACTCAAGGCCATGTCATAGTTGTTGTGTTGCAATTATCAAAAAGGAAAAAGTATGGAGACCTAGAATAATGAAATCCCATAGTGCCAATTATTTTTCGTCGAGAAGAGTTCCTGTTAACAAAAAGCCGTGCCCTGATCTCCTTCAAGAGGCTATTTTGAATGCATGAGTATAAAGATTCAATATAGCCCCTCTTGGATGGTTTGGATTTACTTTAAATAATCAAATTTTCCCTTCAATATAGCTGATTAGCTTATTAAGATTTTCAAAGTTCTTTATATCCAAATCTTCATCATCAAATTCAATTCCAGACTCTGATTCAATAGCTACAACTAATTCTATGAATTTTATTGAGTTTAAACCAATATCACTTAGACTATCTTCCAAACCAAGTGCGAAAACTGCCTCCTTGTTTTCTGTTAATTCACTAATAAAGTTCCTAAGTTTTAATTCTATCTCATTCATATAAACCTTCCCCTTCGTATCTCATTTTTAATTATTGTGCTCAATATATCCAAAAGAGGAAACGAAACTCTTGTTGGAATCATGAGGGCGGACAGTAATCCATCCGCCTAGCTTTTGAGACTCTTTTAACTGATGTACCCTACGGACCGATATCCCTCGTCCAGCTCATTCCGTTTTCCCAGAGATCCTCAGAAGCAAATGTGCATCACCCAGGAAATGCAAGCCGCTCCATTTCAGCCTGATACACAAGGTATTAAAAAAATACCGAGCTTCTGCTATAAAGAATGATTAGTGTCGAGTCCCTCCATTAGAGTCAACACGACCTAGTGATTTTCTACCTACCATTTCCTGTTCAAGTGACCCAACACATAATATTGCTATATCGATTGTAGTTCATCAATATACCTTGCCTCCAGTTCAGTAATTACTTCTAATTTGCTCAATAAGTTATAGACAGAGTTTTTACCAAATTTAGAAACTAATGTATACTTCACCACAATGGAACGGATATATTTCCAGTCGGTTAATAGCTGATCGGCCAAATTTATAAGACTTTCATTATTAGGACAAACAACTTCAAGCTTATATAACTCTGCTTTTTTAATGTTGACTATATTATTCAAATCACCAAGCAAGTTTTCTGCATAATCGATATTGAAATCGCCTTCTGTCACCTGCATCTTCAAATACTGAATAAATATCTGTATAGCATCAAGATGCCTTATAAGAGCCTCCTTATTTTGACTGATATTTTTTGCCAAACACCGTCTGACATTGTCTGCAGCCATATTTTCAAACTGTTCCGGGGTCTTATAAAACTCATAAAACGAGTGATCGTTGTGGGCTTCTGGAGAGTTCTCCAGATATCCTTTATATGACTGTTCTACATCACTAAAGCCAATTACTCTCTTTTCATAATTCAAATTGTCTCTATACAGGTGCTCAACTATATAAAGAACCTTTTTCTCCAGATCATACCCATATATAAGCCAAGTATGCATCATGTGATCTTTCTGATATGTCTCCTCACGTATTGACGCATAATAGCAATCAACCCAAATAATCACCGTTCTATCATTATTTATCGAAGTAATTATATCACTGATTATATTGTCACTACTCTCCTTTGAAGAGACACTCACACCTACTTTTTCCAAGACAGACTCCAACGGTTCATATTCAATGTATTCTACATCAATCGTTTTATATCCAGACAGTTCATTACAGGTATAAACAGCAAGATCATTGGCCAAAAAGCATGCCACATCCTTGTCATAATACCTTATTACAGGGAACAATGAGTTGTAGTAACAGCTTCTATAAAACAACTCGTTGAAAGGCTCAATTCCGTCAATAATCTTTCTCGTTCCATGGCTGTAACTTTTATTTGCAGAAAGATTAGCGGCCAAAGCTGTGTTTGCTACAGTAGTACTTTTAAGTTGCTTGCTCTCCCCATGTTCTAATATCTGCAAAAAATTCCGTATTGTCCTGTACTCAAAAACATTGGGTTCATCAAAAACAAACCCTTCCTTCTCCAGTTCCACCTCAAGCTTTATGGCGAGGAGGGAGTTCCCCCCAATATTGAAAAAGTCATCGGTAACCCCAATCCTATCTTTTTGCAGGACTTTTTTCCATATTCCTGTGAGCTTGACCTCAAACTCGGTCTCGGCGGCTAAAAATTCATTACTTATGACATTTTGATCAATGCTGTCCTGTAACGCTTTTCTGTTAACCTTGCCGTTGGGAGTGGCGGGAAAACTGTTCATCCATATAAACCTTATAGGAATCATGTACCTTGGGAGTTTTTTTATCAAGCAATTTAAGAGCAGTTGTTCATCCATCTCCTTGTCGGATACATAATAACAATATAAATTGTTAGTTTCCGACTCTTTCTTTGCTATTACCGCTACTTCAACCACCCTGTCAATTTCTAGCATTGCTTTTTCAATTTCTCCTATTTCGATCCTATAACCACGGACTTTTACCATTCCATCCTGCCTACCTATAAATCCCACATTTCCATCGGGCTGATAATATCCATAGTCTCCTGTCATATACATGATTTCACCGTTATTAGATATGAAAGTCTGGTCTGTTTTTTCTTGATCCTTGAAATACCCTTTGGTTACATTCAGGCCGGATATATGAATCTCTCCTATAACTCCCACCCCGCAAAGCTTCTTGTATCTATCGAGAATCAACAGCCTGTTGTTTACTATAGGCTTGCCTATTGGCAATGAACTAAGACTCCCTACATTGTCATCAACCGTATAACTTGTCACCCATATGGTAGTTTCGGTGGGACCATACATGTTGACAACAGCCGACTTTTCAAAAACCGACTTTATTTCGGTAGCTAACGCAACGTTCCAAGCTTCCCCACCTAGCATGATGAGCCTCATATCAAGTATATTTCCATGGTAGCCGGTAGCTATCTTCTGGGACAACTTCAGCATCAATTGCGTCATCAAAGCCGGGACGGAATGCCAGACACTAATGCTTTTCTGGCTAACATATTCAATGAGCAGATCCGGGTTTTTCAGAACATCACTTTTAATGATATGCAGTGTTGCCCCACTCAACAGTGCCCCAAAAATCTCGAACACTGAAATATCAAAGCTAATGGAGGTAACCAGTATCATGTTATCATCCGCATTCAGTCCGAAATTCTCAATGCTCCAGTTAATATAATTATATACGTTGCCGTGACTTACCATAACACCTTTGGGTATACCCGTGGAGCCCGAAGTGTACATGATATACATAAGACTTTCATTAGTATAAATTACGTCTGGATTGTCTTTGCTCTGGCGTATAACATCCTCCCGGGCATAAACATTAATATTTCCTTCTAAGATTACCCCGCTCCCTGAAATATCAATTATTGTCGTTACATTCAGTTGATGCCCTAATCTTTCAATCAGTTCAGTCTCACTAATGAGAATCCTGGCTTCAGAATGCCTCAACACAAAAGCTACTCTTTCGGTAGGGTACTCAGGATCTATCGGAACGTATACTCCCCCTGCTTTAATAATACCCAATATGCCGACTATGGTCTGCATACTTCTGTTTATCATTAACGCAACAGGCTCCCCGACTTTAACTCCTTCTCTCAGCAAAAGGCCGGCAAGCTGGTTTGCCTCTTCATTCAACTGCTCATATGTGACCTTGATGTTATCAAAAAACAAAGCTGTTTTGCTGCCGCAGGACTTGACCCGATTTTCAAATAATTCCTTTATATTACCGGCTTCTATACATGCGACGCTTGTATTATTTATACTATCTAATATTTTCCTTTCCCATTCAGACAACACATCAAATTCGCAGATGCGCTTTCCTATAGATTCCGATATTTGCTTCAGTATGCTCAGGTAGCTTTGAGCAAACCTTTTTATGGTTTCTTCTTTAAATAACCCTGTGCAATATTCAAATGTAAAATCAATCCTGTTATTTTGCTCCATAGCCTCTAGCTTCAAATCAAACTGGGCAATATTGTTTTTCATGGGGTAAGGTTCTACAGAGA
This sequence comes from Paenibacillus pinihumi DSM 23905 = JCM 16419, assembly GCF_000422505.1. GTDB lineage: Bacteria > Bacillota > Bacilli > Paenibacillales > Paenibacillaceae > Paenibacillus_D > Paenibacillus_D pinihumi. The sequence goes on from NZ_AULX01000030.1 coordinate 38,404, forward strand.
CGCCATCCAGAATTAAGCTCCGCTCACCCATATTCTGTAACACGAACATTACATCAAAAACAGGATTTCTGTCTAAGTCTTTTGGTAGATTCAGTTTTTTTACAAGTTGCTCGAATTGAAAGTCCTGGTTTTCATAAGCATTCAGTGTATTTTCTCTAACTTGTAACAAGAAGTCCTCAAACGCCATGTCACCTATAGGTTGATTCCGCATGCAAAGAATATTGATAAATATCCCCACGATATTTTCAGTGTCGGGATGCTGCCTGCCTGCCACTGGTGATCCGACGACTATATCCTCGTTAAGGGTAAGCTTATACAGCAACACGTTCAGTGCACTTAACAAAACCATATATAAAGTCGTACCTGTCCTGTAGCATATTCTGTGAAGCTCCTCCATCAAGCTCCTATCCGCTTCAAAGACATATCTGTTACCTTCAAAGTTCTGCCTTAGAGGCCTGGTATAATCCAAAGGCAGATTCAATGCATTAAACTCGTTTGAAAACTGGTTCATCCAATATTTTTCCTGGCTTTTCAGTTCTTCTGAAGATAAAAGCGATTTCTGCCAGGCTGTAAAATCCTTGTATTGTACTTTTAGTTCAGGCAATGTGATCCCGTTATACAAATCACACACTTCCTTTATTAGGATATTCATGGAAATCCCATCAGAGATTATATGATGAATATCAAACAAAAGTATATTCAGGTCATCCTTCCTTGAAACAATGCCAACTCTCATTAATGGAGCAAGTTCAAGCTGAAACGGTCTAATAAAATCATGTATAACAGACGCTATGGCCTCGTCCTCCAAATCGCCGGCAGTGTAGTATTCCATGTTGAGCTCAACGCTATCGACAACCTTCTGCATTATATCCCCATCAACCATATGAAAGGATGTCCTGAGAGACTCATGCCTTTCTATCAAAGCTCGAATTGCATCCCTGAATCTGCATTTGTCGAAATTGCCACGCATTGTGATTGCGTATGGAATATTATAGCTAAGTCCGATGTTGTCCATCCAGTTTATGAAATAGACTCTCTCCTGTGCTGAAGAAACATTATAGTATTCCTGCTTGTTCAAAACGTCAATAGGCTTGTATTCTTCTTTAACTTTCTTGCCATTTATAAAATCCGCCAGTTTTTCTATACTGGAATTATTCATGAGTTCACGGAGCGATACATCCTTTCTTAAAATCTTTCTTATTAAGTTCAACAAACTTAATGCTTTTAAGGAATCCCCGCCCAACTCGAAGAAGCTGTCCTTAATACCAATGGCGGTAATACCGAAAAATCCCTGCCAGATTTTAACCAGTTGTTTTTCCGTATCTCCCTGAGGCGCCGCGTATTCGGAACTTAACCGGTTCCGGATATCCTCACTGACATCCATGATGACAGAGACACTCTCGTCAAGTTCACAAAGATCGATCCATCGGGCCATTCGTTGTTTCAATCCTCCCACATTGGAGACAACAATGCGGTTTAAATGCCCGACAGTCAGAATCTTGTATATCGCAGCTACGGTTTTGGCAGGAGACAGTTTATCCCAGTCAACTGAAATCCATCGTGTTGCAGCAGTTGAAGGTTTGCTTAATATTTTGTAATCCATGAAGGAATTGGCAGATGAATACGCACAAAAACCCATTCCTCCCAGAATCGTGGAGACCGATGACATAACCAGGCAGAAATCCGGCTGTCTGGTTTCAAGCAGTTTTTCCAGGTTCATCAGACCATAAACTTTTGCCTGAAATTGCTCTTCAAAATCTAATTCATTCAATTCGAACACAGTTTTAAAAGATTTTTCTTCAATAATTCCGGCACAATGAATGATTCCGTCGATCTTGCCGAACTTGCTTTCGCCGATCGTGAACGCTTCTTCCAGTTGCTTATAATTTCCCACGTCGCCCTGCAGGTATAAGACTTCCGTTCCCGCAGAACGAATTCTTTGAAAATTCTTTATCCTGGTATTTTCCTTTTCGCCTTCCATTTGTCCGGAGTCTAACGGATGGCGTCCAGTCAGAATTAATTTAGCTTTATAATCACGGCTAATCGCTTCGGCTAATTGTAATCCAATCTCTCCCATACCTCCAGTGATTAGATACACACCATTGGTTTTTAACAAAGAGGTTTTTCCGCTTTTTTCTAGTACATCAAAATCTTCAATCCAGCTCTTTTCCCCTCGGAAGGCGACTATTTTATCTTCCGGGGGAAGATGGATAGCCTGATAAAGCTGCCGTGCCCCGCGCTCATGAATATGCTTCTCCTCCCACGGGGAGATCGAAAAATCGATATTCCTTGTTTTCAGAAAACTCATTTCCTGCGGGAAAACCTTTAACGGTCCTATAATCGTGGAACTTTCCACGAATAATGTTTCTTCTCCGGTTACGGAATGTAAATTATTCGTTACGATCGTAATCTCAATATCGCTTATGATTCCCGCTTCTTTGATGGCCCGGGCTAACAGCATGAGACCGAAAAGACCGGTTGTTTGAGCAGCTCTAAACCTTTCTTTCGCTCCCGTATCGGCATTTGACCGAGGGTTGTCCATTGACCAGAAATAGATAATCTTTTCGGGAATCCTTCCATTCTCCTCCAAGTCAAGAAGCAGACGCGTATAATGCATGAAATTCTCAGGGTCAAGGAGATAAGAGTACCCAGCGCAAATTTCAAAGGAGTCATGGTAAGCTACTTTGCTTATTGAGCCGGAGCTTCCTTCCAAGAGTTTAATAAAGTCATTGCATATGGGATGCGCAGAGGCAAAAACAAGTATGGATTTTGCCGCGTTTTCTTCCAGACTATCAACTGGAGGAGGGGGAGAAGACTTCCAGGAGATCGAGTAAATCTCCTCATCCTGGGATTCATCAACTTTCATCTGCCCTCTCAGAGCATCTAAAACCCCTTTTTCGGTCAGCTCGTTCTTCAAAATCTGTTCCTTAAAAGGGAAGGTCGGTAAAGAAATCCGATGCCTGTCCCGGGATAAGAAAATATGATCCCATTTCCATTCGACTCCATGATTCCATAACAGACCGATCCGGTTTAAAAGGAAGGGATAATCGTCGCCATCCTCGCCTTCGCTTTTGATTGTATTCAGGATAATCCCCTTTTTACCCACATAACGGCTAACAAGATTGACCAAATCCCGGCCGGGACCAATCTCAAGCAATACCGGCTCATCCAGTTGGGACAGCAGCTCCATGCTTTGATGGAATAGCACTGTTTTACTCAGGTGATCGACCCAATATTCCGGGCAGGCCATTTCCAAATCGGATAGCCACTCCCCTTTGACATTGGAGAGTATAGGAAATTGCGGCTTTTTCCAGTCTATTGCGGCCATTGCCTTTTTGAATTCATCGACAACGGGCAGGGCGAGATGGGAATGAACAGCCCGGGAATTGGAAATTCTGAAGGAGAAGATCCGCTCCTTTTTAAGCTGCTGTTCCAGTTCCGTCATCACATCCGCTGTTCCCGCGAGAATGGATGACTCCCCATTATCTATAGCCAGGGATATGTCCGGGCCCAGATATTTTTCTGTCTTTTCCTTTGGCAAAGGGATGGATAGAAGCACACTGTCTTCCAGTTTAGCAACCAACTCTCCCCTTGCTTTTAATATCTCCAGTGTTTCCCTGACTGTCATGATTCCGGCAATACAGGCTGCGGTGTATTCCCCCAGGCTGTAGCCGATAACACCCGTCGGCTTTATCCCCCAATGCATCAAGAGCTTGGCCATCGCATACTCCAATATGAAAACAACATATTGAGAGCGGACAAACTCATGAATTTCTTCCCCGCTTGTCAACTCGGGAGAGTTGTAAAAGTGAGGTATACGTACCCCCACTTCTTCCTGCAGGATTTTATAGCAACTGTCAATCGTATCGCGGAAGAAGGAAACCTTTGCGTATAGTTCGTTGCCCATATTTATATATTGGGATCCAAGACCAGCAAACATAAATATAAGGTTATGCTCACTGGCCGTTGTTTGTGAGAACTTTATTTTTCCCGGGGTTGGGTTCGCTAAAATGGATGCTGCCGTCTCCAAACTCGAAGCAAGGAACATACAACGGTGCTCGAAGCCTTTTCTCCCCACCCGCAGAGTATGAGCCATGTCTGAGAGAGAAATATCTGTATTCGATCCTATGAAATCCCTAAGGTTATCGATCGATTTTTTCAAGCCCTCTTGGCTGCGGGCGCTGAGCAATACCAACTCTGCTGTATCCTCACTTTTTTTACCGACAGGAGAGATATATTCCTCTAGCAGAACATGAGCGTTGGTCCCTCCGATCCCAAATGAACTCACTCCCGCGCGCCGCGGGCCTCCCTGTGCCTTCCAGGGAATATTTTCAGTGTTTATATAAAACGGACTATCTTCCAATTTCAGCCGCGGATTATACGCCTTGAAATTTATCATTGGCGGAATTTCTTTGTGTTTCAAGGCCAGGACAACTTTGATCAAACCTGCAATCCCCGCGGCTGTATCGAGGTGCCCGATATTAGCCTTTACTGAACCTAGTGCACAATAATTCTGCTTCGGAGTATTAAAAGCGCTTTTCAATGCCCCAATTTCTATTTGATCTCCAAGATTAGTTGCTGTGCCGTGGGTTTCTACCAGCGAGATGGAATCGGGTTCCACCCCGGCCAGCTGATGAGCATATTTTATAACTTCCCTCTGTCCTGCCATACTGGGTGACGTATAGCTTTCTTTTCTCCGCCCATCGTTATTTATCGCGCTTCCCTTAATTACCGCATAAATATTGTCATTGTCTCTTATTGCATCATCCAGCAATTTTAAAACGACAATGCCCGCGCCTTCTCCCCCGATAAAGCCATCGGCGTCCTTGTCAAAGGGACGACAATGCCCATCAGAAGACAGGATCATTCCCTCCTGGTACATATATCCATATTCTTCATGTGATTTAAGAGAGACTCCCCCTGCAAGGGCCATATCACACTCCCCGTTCAACAAGGATTGGCAGGCCATATGAACCCCGACCAGGCTGGTAGAACAAGCAGTATGAAGATGAAAAACCGGGCCTTTAAGATTGAGTGCATAGGAGATCTTGGAGCATATGTAATCCTTGTCCATGAATTGAGATTCAGAGAAATCGTCAGTCTCTTTATCCCCTTCCGCAAGGGTATTAATGCCTTCCCAATAAAAGCTGGAAGAGGCTCCTGCAAATAATCCGATAAGCTTCTCATACTCAAAAGGATTGTATCCTGCATCCTCCAGGGCTTCCCAAACGGTCTCATGAAGTATTCTGGTTTGGGGATTCATAACCCTGGCCTCATGAGGGGTGTAACCGAAAAAAGTATAATCGAATGAATCCCTGCTTTTAACCCGGCCCCCTTTGACATCAACAAAGCCGGCAGAGTTTATTTTCTCTGCCGGTACCCCTGCTTCAAGTAATTCATCTTCGCTATAAAAATCTATAGATTCTACTCCATTTTTAAGGTTGTCCCAGAATTCCCGGTAATTTCGAGAACCGGGAAAACGTACGGACATTCCGATTACGGCTACTTCTAATCCGTTCCTCTTATCCTCGAACATTCTCATTCCTCCTTACGCAAATGTAGACGTTTTTGCCGGTTTAGTCTGCCCCTGTCTATTTTCTCCTGCCGGTCAGCCGCGGCAGGCTCGGGCAAGTCATGTTCCAAGTATTGACTCAATAACTCGATTGTAAAATGGGAGAAAATTACTATAGGAGGGATTTCCCTTCCCAACTCTTCTTCCAATTTAGATATTGCCTGGATCGCAGAAAGCGAATCCCCTCCGATTTCAAAGAAGTTATCTTTAGTACTAATCTCTTCTTTGTTCAGAACCTTTTTCCAAATTTCAGAAAGCTTGTTTTCTATAGCCGAGGCAGGTTTAACAAAATCGACCTTAGACTCAAATCGTTCTCCGCTCCGCTCTAATTCACTAATATCTATCTTATTATTGGAAGTAATAGGAATTTGACCGATTTTATAAAATAAAGCGGGAACCATATAATCCGGCAGCTCTTTTTTAAGGCAGGATCTTATATCCTCCAAATTAAACTCTTTACTTGTTTTAAGATATGCCGTCAGGAGATCAAATCCGCTGTCGTTCTTTTTAGGTACAATAAAGGCATTTTCAATCCCGTCCATTTTCAAGAGGCTGCTTTCAATTTCTCCGATTTCAATACGATATCCCCTTATCTGAACCTGCTTGTCGTTACGACCGATGTAGATGATCTCACCTATTGTATTGATAAACGCCAGATCCCCTGTTTTATAAATGATTTCATTATTGTTATAAGGGTTGGGAATAAATCGTTCCTCCGTCAGTTCAGGTTTGTTCAGATAGCCGGAAGAAACCCCTTCCCCTCCGACGTAAATCTCGCCCGTGATTCCGGGAGGTACAAGCTTCATATGTTTATCAAAAAGATAGATATTCATTGTAGGCAGAGGTTTTCCTACATTCGAAATATTCCCTTCAATCTCCTTCTCCCCGATTTCTTTAAATGTGCCATGCACGGTTATTTCAGTAATTCCGTACATATTCATAATCCGGGTTTGCGGATATTGCTCCTTAAAGGCTTTTAAATTGTACGGTGTTAATTTTTCACCACCAAATATGACATGCCTCAAGACAACGGGAAGCTCGTCCTTATGACGGAGAATTTCCGCCTGTAAATTAATAAAGGCCGAGGGGGTTTGATTCAATATTGTTATTTTTTCCTTGTGCAACACGGAAAGCAAAGCCCTAGTATCTTTTTTCACGTTATTAGGAATAACAACGATAGTTCCGCCCCACAATAAAGCACCGAAGATTTCCCATACAGAGAAATCAAAACAATAAGAGTGGCATAGTATCCAACGGTCATTTTCATTAAAATCGTATACCGGGGAATCATTATAGAACAAACGAATCACATTGTGGTGATTGATGAGCACACCCTTCGGCACCCCGGTAGTTCCCGAGGTATATATAATATAAGCCCCATCCTCTTTCCCGGTAAAATTCTCCGGATTAGCAGTTTCTTCGTTATCAAGGGCGATTGTTCGCAAGTTATATATCTCATGGCCATCAAATTCCTCGTGTAGTTCATCATCCTCAAGCAGTATATGCTTCACCTTGGAATCCGTCAGAATCTGTTCGATTCTTTTCCGGGGATACAGAGGATCAATAGGCAGGTAGGTACCGCCTGCCTTCAAAATAGCGAGAATGGCAATAATCATTTCAGCAGAGGGTTCCAGCAGCAATCCGACAATGGTGTTGCCCGTTACTCCTTTCTGCCGCAAGAAATGGGCCAAACGGTTAGCGCTCTCATTTAGCTCTTTATAAGTAAGAGATTTGTCCTCAAAGACCAAAGCATGTTTTGCGGGATACTCTTCCGCCTGCTTTTCAAATAAGCCTTGGATAGAATGATTCGAATAAGTTGCAGGATGATTATTACATAAAATTGTCAGGTACTCTTTCTCTAGAGCGGGAGCCAAGAGACTAATATCTTTCAGATGAATTTTGTCATTGTTAAGACATTCATCAATAATATGGATAAAGTATTCTTTGAACTGCATGATCGTTTCTTTGTCATAGAGATCGGTGAAATATTCAAACTCAAAATAGATTTTATCATTACGCTCTTCGGCTATGACGGTTATATCGAATTGAGCAGTTCTACTTTTATAAAGATGTGGACTTACTTCCACCCCGGGAATTTTCACCGTAGAGTCGGTGTCATTCATCATATTCTGAAAAACAAACATCGTATCGAATAGAGGATTTCGGTTGCTTGTCTTTTTGACTTCGAGTTTATTTACCAATTCATCAAAAGGATAAAGCTGATGATCAAAAGCCTCGAGTGTAACCTCTTTGACATATTTCATAAAAGAAAGAAAGGTTCCGTAACCATCCAACTCCGCTTTCACAGCCAGGGTATTTACAAAGAAACCCACTACATTTTCAAGCTCCATGGTATCCCTGCCGGCGATAGGCGTTCCGACAACAATCTTTTCCTGTCCCGTTAACTTATATAATAAGACAAAGTAAGCAGAGAGTAAGTACGCATAAATACTGCTTCCTTGCGCCCCTGCGGCTTTTCTGATCGCCAGCGCTTTGTCCGTATCGATATAGAAGGATATCGAGTCTCCCCGGTAGCTGAGATTTGCGGGACGTGTTTTATCCGACTTCAGATCGAGCAAAGGGATTTCCCCTTTAAACCTCTCCAGCCAGTAGTCTTCTTCCTTCCTTATCCTTTCCTGCTGGGCAGGTTCATGCAGCCATTCGCTGTAATCTTTATACTGAAACTGCTGAACTCCGGGCTCATCCCCGCTGTAAAAATCCATCAATTCACGAATGATGATTTTAAACGAAACCCCGTCAACAAGTATATGGTGAAAATCTAGAACCAGCACAGAATAATTATCCCGGACCTTTAAGATATTTACCCGGAACAAAGGAGCTTCCAGCAAATTAAAAGGTTTCACAAATCCTTGAATAGTCGAATCAAGAGATCTTTCATCTGTTTCTATCAGTTTACACTCAACAGGTAAGTGAGGAACGACTTTCATAAATGGTTTTCCGTCCAGCTCTACCAGAGAGCTTCTGAAGGCATCATGCCTGGATGCCAACTTTGAAAACGCCTGTATGAGGCGTTCAACCTCAAGGGCGCCGTCGACTTGAAGAACATGTGTCTGGTTATAGGCAATACTGCTCTTATTCAGTTTCCATAAAATATACATCCGCTTTTGTCCCGGTGTCAGTTCATAATACGCTCTCTCTTCAGCTTTTTTCATGGGGACGTATTCATTATCTTTATGACCTTCTATTAAATTTGCTAATTTGCTGATCGTTAAATTTTTATAAAAATCCTGGATGGATATTTTCACATTGAGTTCTTTATGAATCATGGAAAGGATCGTTAACGCTTTTAAAGAATCCCCGCCCAATTCAAAGAAGCTATCCTTAATACCGATGTCGGAAATACCGAAGAATTTTTGCCAGACTTTAACCAGCTGTTTTTCCTTTTCTCCCTGGGGCGCCTCATATTCGGTGCTTAACCGGTTCCGAATATCATCACTGATATTCATCATAACAGGGGCAGTCTCGTCAAGCCCATGAAGATCGATCCATTGGTCAAGTCGGCCCTTAAGATCTCCCCCGGCAGACACAAATATCTGTTCCAAGCCCTTTATCAAAGCAATCTGTTCAAATTGCTCCATACTTTCCCGGAAATTCATCCCATCCCAATCGATAACTTTCCAGCACCTGTTGTGCTGAAAATTATTTTCCAGAATGTAGGAGTCAAGGAAAGCATTCGCTCCGGTATACGCTGCAAACTCCATTCCGCCAAGCAGGCTGGAAATGGAAGAGACAAAAAGGCAAAGTTCAGGCTCATCTCTTTCCAGTGCCAAGGCGACATTCTTAATACCGTAGACCTTTGTCAGGAATTGACTTTCGCAGTCGTTCTTCTTTAAGGAATCTATAAATCGGATACCCGGTCCGGAGACAGAACCCGCTGCATAAATTACCCCCGTGTAGTCCCCGTAGCGCCTTTTCACTTCATCAAAAAACTTTGAGACCTCGGAGGCTTCCGCTACATCCAGGGAGAAGTAATGAATACCGGTACCATATTCTTTTAATTTATTCAGTCTGTCCAGCCGGGTTTGTTTTAACTGATCCTTTGTGAAAGAGTCAGTAGAATCCATCTCTTCCAATCTGCTTTTTCCTGCAATAATCAAATTAGCTTCATACCTGGAAGCGAGCAAACTGGCAAAAGAAAAGCCCACATCTCCCAGACCGCCAAAGATAATGTAGGTGCCTCTTCTCCGTAAAGATGTTTCCCCTTCAGCCTCCGGCAGGTTTAATTCCTGGAAGTCCTGAATCCACTTCCGTTTTCCCCGGAGTGCAACCACAGGATATTCCACAGTCTTTAACAATTCATCGTAAATCAGCGCCAAGGTTGCTTCCCATGGTCCGAATGTATCGATATCGATATTACGACAGACTAAAAAGGGATATTCCTGCGGAATCACCTTCATTGGACCCATGATAGTCGCGGTTTCGGGAAAGGTACGGTTTTCATCACATAGACGATAAAGGTTTTCCGTTATAACATTAATCACAGTTTTATGGGAATGCTCGAACATTTTCAGACTTTTGGCAATATTTAATAACGAGTAAAAGCCCTTGTTCTGCTCTTCCGCGAAATCTTTCCCGGTCTGTTGACCCGGTGCTGTGAGTGAAAAGCAGTGCAAAATATGCGAAGGAATTAAGGACTGTTCAGCCAGGGAGGAAAACATCTTCATGTAATCATCCAAAGCCCCGTGCCTGACAATAAAATGATTGTCAGGCAGAGCCTTAAAAGCCTCCCCCCCTTTTACTAAGATGGGAGCGGAAGAATCATTCCCCAGCTTTTCGGCTAACTGTTCACCGAGACCAAAGTCATCACAAAAAATTAGCCAGCCCTTTTCAACGCTCTCTGCGGAACTTATTCCTGTTTCATTCTTTTGCTTCCAAAAAAGTGTATTTAATACACCCGAAGGCTTTTTATTTTTTAAGAAGGAATCCATTCCGTTTCGCAGGCTGATTTGATTCAAATCAATAGAGTAATCTTTCCGTTCAAATTGAACGCCAGGCAAAACCGCCCTTTTTACCTTCTGTTTCGCATAAGTCTTTTGCCATTGAATATCCCAGCCCTTGATCCATAATATCCCAAGTGTATGGCTAAGAGCTGTTTTTTCAGACATTTCCCCTCGTGATACTAAGGGGGTAAGGATTTCCTGGTCTAAATCCTCCTTGATATTCTCTTTTAGCAGGGATGCTAAATATCCGCCCTGCCCAAGTTCCAAAATTGTAATATTCTTTTGAGCGCACAGGCTTCGGCTCACTTTCTCCATTGAAAGAGCGCTGGCCGTCCGGTTAACCCAGTAATCCCGGGAGCTGATTTGAGCTATGTCCACAGGTTCCCCCGTAATGCTCGAAATCATGGTTATCTGGGAAGCTTTAATAGGCAGGGGAGCCGCTGCCTGTTCTGTTGCTATTTGTGGCTGCAAGCTTTTTACAAGAAGAGTCAGCAGATCTTCTAAGCTAAACAGACTCGCCGCGTATGCCGCAGCCAGTTCTCCCAGGCTGTCTCCGGCCACAACATCCGGCAAAATACCGTAAGCCTTTAATGTATCCGCCAGGGAAATTGCCACACAGAAATGTAAAAGAGTAAAATGGGCGGGATCAGTAATTCCCTTTTGCTGAAAATTATTTTTTAACGCAATCCCAAACTTTTCATTTAAGATGTCAAAGCATCGATCCAGATAGGCCTTAAAGTGATAACTGCGGCTATACAGTTCGGTTCCCGGAAGAAAATCTGTTGCCTCTATTCCGCTAAAAACAAAGGCGACCCGGCTTTTCTTTCCAACAGGAGAACTTTCCCTGTAACTCCCTTTAATCAGCCCCGCTTTGATATCATCAAGCCCCTTTCCTAGCAGCAGACGGCGCACAGGAAAAGAAGATCTGCCGGTCTTCAATGTGTAAACCAGACTTTCAAATTCCACAGATTCATTAGCCATACACCCGATAATTTCTTTGCCCAACTGCTCCAAAGCAGTTTGAGACCTTTCAGAGAGGAGTACGACATCTCCGTCAACGTTTACAGACCGGGAAGCTATTTTAACTTCCGGAGCTTCTTCAATAATGATATGGGCATTCGTTCCTCCGATGCCGAAAGAACTCACCCCCGCTACCAATGGGAAATCTCCGTTTTCCCATTTGGCAGGCTCATCTAAAATCGTAAACATACCATTTTCATCTGTCAAAGAGGCGATTGGTGAATCACAGTTGATGGAGGGTGGAAGCGTTTTGTTTTTCATAGCCAGAATAACCTTGATTATCCCGGCAATCCCCGCTGCCGAATCCAGGTGTCCGATATTGGGTTTCAAAGATCCCAGCACACATTTTTTATCACCGCTAATGGATTCCATAGCATATTTTAAGCCCTCGATCTCAACAGAATCTCCCAATGGGGTTCCTGATCCGTGAGTTTCGATGTAGGACAGCTCACCAGGCGCAATATCCCCAATGGCCATGGCCGTTTTAATTACGTCAGCCTGAGCATATATACTAGGAGCGGCATATCCCACTTTTCTTTTTCCGTCGTTGTTAACAGCGGAACTTCTGATAACTCCAAGGATATTATCGCCGTCACTTAAAGCGGCAGCAAGAGGTTTCAGGACAATGACCCCGACCCCTTCTCCAGGAATTGTCCCTTTGGCCTCTTGATCAAAAGCACGGCATTGCCCGTCAGGAGAAAGAATCATTCCATCCTGATAGCTGTAACCCTTGCTCATATCACCAAGGATTGAACCTCCGCCGGCCAAAGCCATGTCACACTCCCCTCCTAACAGAGCGCGGCAGGCCATATGGACGGAGACAAGAGATGTGGAGCAGGCTGTATACATAAAAACACTGGGTCCTTCAAAACCAAAGTTATAAGAGATCCGGGTGGGCAGATAATTCGTGCTTACCAGATTGTCCAACATAAGCTGGGAGGAGATCGCATCGTCTTCCCGGGCAATATTTACAAATTGCCAATAGAGATTCGGGGCCGCCCCGGCGTACACGCCCACAGAACCGGGAACATTGCGGGGATCATACCCCGCATTTTCTAATGATTTCCAGGCCACTTCGTGAAAAATCCGCATTTGCGGCTCCATAGCCTGGGCTTCGCTTTCACTATAGTTGAACAACCCCGCGTCGAATTCATAGGGCGAATCCATTGTGCCGCCTTTTACTTTTACATAATCAGGAGAATTTAGCTGTTCTTCACTTACACCGGCAGCAAGCAGCTCAGAATCCGTAAGATGCTCTATACAATTTCGGCCTTCGTAAATATTATTCCAGAATTCCTCAGGCGACGATGCCTTGGGAAATTTCAATGACATCCCTATAATAGCGATTCCGTAACCTTTCACTTGTCTACTCCTCCCAAACCTATTACTGATTACAGTTCCTCATTCTTATCTTTCAATCTCTTCTTAATCATGCCGAGATTTGAAATGCTTTCAGCCATCCGTTTGGCTTTATCTTCATTAAACTCATAGAAAGATTCCCGGTAAGTAATGAAATAAGCCAACTGGCTTATGGTCGTATGCTTAAATAACTCCATCAAGGGCAGCCTTATCCCCAATTCTTCCTGAATCCGGGAATTCATCTGGATCAGCATCAACGAGTCGACTCCCATATCGAAATAATTATCCAGTACACTGATTTTATTTATCTTTAACAGCTCTTTAATAATATCCCTTATCTTTTCTTCCGTTTCATTCCTGGGTAATACAAATTCCTCATCGGAAACATAATGCTCTTCGGGTAAAGGCAGAGCCTGCGTATCAACCTTATTATTCCTGTTTAATGGTATTTTTTCCAGATGCATAAAATATGAAGGAATCATATACTCGGGTAATTGCCCGGATAAATAATTTTTTATGCTCTCTGCTTCCAGCTTTTTATCCGCTTCATAATAAACACATAGTTTTTCGGTTTCCCTTTGCTGGAGCACATGTACCTGATTGATACCTGGATAATTCATCAGCTGGCTTTCGATCTCTCCCAACTCAATTCGATACCCTCTAACCTTAACCTGCCGGTCCTTCCTCCCCAGATACTGGATATCCCTTTCTGAAATCCATCGTCCCAGGTCCCCGGACTTATACAATATTCCGGCAGAATTAAACGGATTGGCTATAAAGACTGTGTTATTCAGCTCAGGACGATTTAAATATCCCGCCGACACTCCAGAGCCACCCACATAGATTTCACCGATGACACCACGGGGAACCAGCTCAAGTTTATCGTTCAAGATATAAACTTCGGTTTCGGGCAGAGGTCCGCCTATATTACTTATAGCTGTGCTATCAACAATCTCATCTTCCCTTAAGAAATGATAGGTTGTGTGAACGGTTGTCTCTGTAATGCCATAAAGGTTACACATCGAAATTTCATCTAAAGAGTACCTTTTTATCCAATCCTTAAGTAAATAAGGCTCGAGCTTGGCTCCTCCAAAAAGAACATACTTTAAGTGCCGCTGCAATTCAGGTTCCCCAAGTTTTTTCTCCACCAGCATGAAAACAGAAAAGGCGCCGGGAGTTTGATTCAAAACAGTAATTTTGTTCTTTTTTACGATATTCACAAACTGCTCGACATCCCGGATCTCCTCAAGAGAAGGTATGACCAGTTCTCCTCCTGTTAGCAATGAGCCAAAGATTTCCCAGACAGAGAAGTCAAAGCTATAAGCATGAGCCATAATCCATTTGTCCGCTTCTGAGAAGTCAAAAGGCATATCTTCGTTAAGAATCAGACGAATCACATTGCGATGCGTAATTAGACATCCCTTAGGTTTGCCCGTAGTACCGGAAGTATAGATTATATAGGCAGGATCGGTCTGCTCCAGGGAAGGGACAGGGCGATGCGCCACCTCCGGAGGATTCTCTGCATAACAGTTTACATTAAATACCTTGAACTCCGGTTCATGCTCATCATGATTAATAATATTCTGATCCGTAATGATTACCTTACTCTTGCTGTCCTCCATAAAATATTTAATCCGGTCTGTCGGATTTTCAATATTGATAGGCAAATAACTGCCACCTGATCTTAAAATGGCTAATATAGCAATAATCATCCATTCGGAATTATGCATATAGAGCGCCACAATTTCGCCCCGCTCTATTTGATACGCTCCGAGCAGGTAATCAGACAGATTAACAGAGAGCTTCTCCAGCTCCCCATAAGAAACCGAACGGCCATTGAACGTTAAAGCTGTTTTCTCCGGCATTTTTTCCACCTGTTTTTGGAATGCCTCAAATAAAGTCAGCTCCCGGGGATACACCGCGTTATTCCGCTGCTGAAGCCCGAGCATAGCCTCCTTAACCTCTCCGGTAATAACCGGATAAGCTAAAAGATCCTTCTGAGGATCGGTAAAAAGTTCATCCAGCAAGACGGTAAAATGCTGCACCAGATGGTCTATAGTCGTGCTGGAGTAATAAAGAGCATTATAAACAAGAGTTCCGGTAACAGAAGAAGCTGTTTTCTCCATTAACAGATTCAGGTCATATTTACCCAATCCCAGGTTAGCTTCCATACATTTATACGTATCGGTATCACCAGAAATATCGGAATAGCGGAAAAGAATATCAAATAAAGCTGTCCGGCTCATGTCCTTTCTTGGATTAATATGGGCCACTATAGGCTCAAAAGGAATATCCGTATAGGGATTGCATCGGTTTAAATAGTCATCTGCCGCCATAACCAGCTCTTCAAAAGTCATACCTGGGGCTATATCAATCGAAATGGTCAGCAAACCAGCCAAAGGCCCAATAATTGAATCTCCCCCGACCTTACTTCTGTTATCCGTCATCTTTCCGATAGTGATATTTTCGGTGCTTGAATATCTGTACAATAAGGCCTGAAATCCTGCCATTAACAAGGTAGCCGTATCAACATTTTGTAAACCGGAACGGTTGTTCAACTTCTTTAAAATTCCCTCAGGCAGGGTAAATGTTTTAATACCCGATTGATAAATATGAACATCTTCGCGGCGGAAGTCGCTGTAAAGTTCTAATGGCTTCACTTTGTCAAGCAGGGTATTTTCCCAGAAAATCAATAGCTGCTTTTTAACATCCTCCGGAATCGAAGCCTGCCAGTGGGAGTAATCAGCATACTGAAGATTTTCTCCATCATATTTGACTGCTCCTCCTGCCTGGTAAGCCGCAACAAGTTCCTGCAGTAATAATTTCAAGGAATGATTATCACAAATAATATGATGAGCAACGATGACTAGCAGAGAGCGATTATTCGAATTCTTAAATAAAATGACCCGGATTAGAGGCGATTCTTCCAAAACAAATGGGACCTGAGTTTCCTTGATTACCAGCGCCAGCAACTCGTCCTTGTTGCTTTCATCAAAATCGCTTGCACGGACCTGTACAGGAAATGAAGCAGGCTTCGAAATAACCTGGACCGGTTTATAAGACCGGGTATGGACAGTAGTACAGAGCGCATCATATTTATTGAGAACAGCATTCACCGTATTCTGCAGAATAGAAATGTCTGGAATGAAATCCAAAGAAGCAAAAACAGGAATATTATGATATACCGGACTTCCCTGGTAGAGTTTATTTGTTTCAAAACTGTCGATAAACCAGAGCCTTTCCTGGTGAGAGGAAGTATCGGCATAGGAAACGACCTGCCTTGCCTCCTGCTTTTTAATTTCCGGCAAACGGGGAATATCCGGTGCTAGCAAGGCCCCAAGCTGAATAGCCGGATTGTCCAGTATTTTCTCCAACATAACAGTAAAGCACTTGCGATACTCCTCGATGGTAGACTCGTTAAATAGCGCCTTGGCGTAAAGGAATCTAAAGGCCAGACGGTCACCCTTTTCCCCAAAAAGCAGGGACAGATCAAAACGGGCGGTAATATATTCTGATGGCAGCTGATACAGCTCTAAGGTAAAGTCTTCAACCTGATCATTGGAATCTTTGCCTGCATCATTAAATTCGTGCTGTTCTAAACTAACATTAAAAATAGGATTATCCATGTAATCCCTTTTCTTCACAACTTTTTTAACCAGTAAATCGAATGGATAATATTGATTTTCAAAAACACCGAGGTAATGCTCTTTCTGCGCTTTAAGAAAATCCAGAAACGTACTCTCTTCTCCAAGACGCATACGAAATGAAAGCATATTAACGAACATCCCCACGATCGGCTTCACATCTTTATGCCATCTGCCCGATACAGGAGAACCGATAACGAAATCTTTTTGCCCGGTAATTCTCGCAAGAAAAAGGGCATACAGCGCCAGGATATTGACAAACTGGGTGGTGTCAGTACCGGTAAAGACGCTCCTCCATTTTTCCGATTGTTCGGGAGTTAATTCAAAATCCAGAATCGCTCCGCGGAACATAGCATCCGGTGTTTTTTGATGATCATACGGAAGCTTCAATTCAGGAACTCCATCCTTGAATAAATCCAGCCAAAACCGTTCATTTTCATCTTGCATGCTATCCCGGTAAGTATGGTTATACCATTCGGAAAAATCTACATATTGCAAAGCCTGCTCAGGAAGTTCCGCTCCGCAGTATAGTTCAACGAAGTCCTGGAATAAAATCTGGTTTGACAAGCCGTCGCAAGTTATATGATGCTTATCGATGACCAGAATCCATTCATTTTCAGCTGCGCGTACAAGACCGGCCCTTACCAGAGGAGGCGTGGCAAGATCGAAAGGCTTTATAAAGCTCCGGATAACAGATTCAACGGAATCCTTGTCGGCCTCCAAAACCTCGACTTTAAAATCAACAGCTTTATGAATTTTCTGCACAGGTGTTTGATTATTAAAATGATAACTGGTACGGAAAGATTCATGCCGATCCACAATCATCATAAAAGTCCGTTCTACCCGGCTAATATCAACTTTGCCTTTCAACGTAACAATATGAGGTTCATTATATGTCGTAAGCGCCATTTCTTTATAAATTTGATCGGTCACAAACATTCTTTCCTGGGCCGGGGACAATGTGTAAAACTCTTTAGGTTCGGCTTTGGTGATGGTTGTAAATTTCTTCTTGGTTAAAGAATCGATACTTCCTGCAACTTCTCGTATCGTAGGTTGATTAAAAAATTTATCCACAGGCAACTTTACATCAAAATGCGCATGAATATAGGAGAGGATAGACATCGCCATCAATGAATCCCCACCGATATCGAAGAAATTATCCTCGATGCTGATATCATCGGTTTTAAAAAGATCACGATAAATATCAAGCATTTTATCCTCTGTCTTACTTAACAGATCGTTTTCTTTCTGGCTCAATTTATCTTGCCCTTCTTCCTCAGGGCTAAGATATCTTTTTGTCATCCTGGCATAATTCATCTCTACATCTTTAAGAATAAGAGAGGATAAATCATAAGGAGCGATTACAAGCCGCCGCTGGTTCATGTGAAGAACATGGTAAAACGCGGCGACACCTTCTTCCGGTTTTGTGGCGATAGGCTCATCAAATTCTGGAACACTATCTTTTCCTTCGAACCGTTTATAATGCGAATCAACAGACATGCCAACTTCAGACCAGTCATTCCAGTTGATAGTAATGACCTTTTCTCCGCTGTCACTTTTGTAATGGGTATAGGCATCTAAAAATTCATTACCAGCAGAATAACCTATTTCTCCGACCTTTGAAGCCGGAATAATATCCCCGATTGAAGAACATAAAACGAAAAAGTCCAGCTTATGCTTATTAAATACCTGGTCAAGATTAATTGTCCCTTCGATTTTGGGTGCTGCAGCCTCAGCAGTCTTTTCTCTTGGACGGTTTTGAATAATGCCATTATAATCAACGAGACCGGCAGTATGGATAATCCCGTTAAGGGGAGCACTCCAGCGTTGCTCAATCTTTTCCGCTAATGAACGGACCTGTTCCTTATCCGAAATGTCGGTTGGAACGACAAGAAATTCAGCCCCTAGAGCTTCAAGCTCCAGCATTTTGTTTATAAACCTGGCGGTCTTCTTACTTTCCCCGGAATAATCGTTCCACTCCTCAGCAGGAGGAAACGGGGAACGGCCGACAAGAACACATTTTGCCCTATACGTTTTTGCCAAAAATTCTGCGATTGAAAATCCCATTCCCCCAAAGCCGCCGGTTATTAAATAGATGCCTTTTTCTCTTAGCAGAGGTTCCCAGTTCTTTTCCGGTAAGGGATCACATTGCTCAAATCTCTCGATATACCGTTGCCCTTTTCTATATGAAAAAACAGAAAAGTGTTCACTCGCTAAAGCGATGTCAACGAGGATGGAATCGCAGATCTCTATGAATTCATTTTTATTTTCCACATCGATATCCAGGTTTAAACACGACAGGGATGGATATTCAAAAGGTATGACTTTTACAGCTGCCAGTCCGGGTGCTTTCCCGGGATTGATTACATCCGTCTCGTGAATTTTGATGATGTTATTCGTTAGTGAACAGATGGTTGCTTTCGTGACCGTGTCAAACCGTCCCATCGCCCTGGCAATATTTATAAGGCTGTACAGTCCCCTGTCCAAATCCTTATCCAGGTTTTGTGAAGAGAACAAACTCCTGTCATTGAAATTAAAGCCATGAATAATAATGTCCGGCAGTCCTGTTTCAGACTGAATAGTGTCAAAAAGTTCGTAATAATCTTCCAGTTTAGAACTATTAATATAATAGGTTTTTTTATCGTACCGGGAATAGCCTTCTCCCTCCCGGACAACGATTACATGATTAAACCTTGTGGAAAAAACTTCCTCAAGCATCTGCCCTTTACTGCAGCTTCCAACAAAAAGAACACAACTCTTTTCATTGAAGTCCGGGGTAACATTAATATTCTTTCGCCCTATCCATTCAGGTTTATAAAATACTTCCTCAACAGGACGCTTTTGCTCCAGGAATAAATTAAAAAGCTCATCATAAGATTTTCTGCTTTTTTCGATTATTTCCCGGGGATGACGCTGACTGAGAATGATTTCCGTCGAACTGCCACCAAAAGACAAAGGAGGATATATATTAGAATCATCCTGCCCATCGGGTGCCGGATACGATAAAAAGGTATACCATTTCTTCAAATTAAAACGATCTGCATAGGCACAAAGCCCATTGATCGCATGAAGCAAACCTGCCCCCAGGCTATTGCTCTGTTTCCCGGTATAGAGAACCCCAGGCAGACAGAACATAACAAATTTATAATTCAGATCTTTTGTTCCGTTAAACAAGTTCATGACAAAAGACCATTTTTCTCCAGTGTAATCCAACTCGCGTTGCTGCTCATGAGCCTCTAGTATAAAGCGTGAATATTCATCTTCCTTAACCAGGCCTGCACAGAAAATTCCATCTATACTCTCCCGTGGTAAGGCTGCTAACAAGGAATCTAATTCATTTTTATTATAAAAATCACACTCTACGGTTTCGACTTCGATACCCTTTTCTATTAGTTCCTCTAATGCTTTTACATTATTTAATGGCCTCCGGCTCACAAGGGTCAGTTTTCCCTTTTTCAATCCCGACAAGGCAGACCTGACAGGTAATAGATAATCATCTTTTAGACGATCATCTTCACAGAAAAGAATATTCCATCCTCTGTTTTCGGTAGAGAAGTCAGGAAACTCCTGCATCATTTCAATTGGCTTAAAGTCTTCAACATAACGTTTTTTCCCGCGATATGCGAGCAGGCAGCTTCCTTCCGGCCTGATGACCTCCCCGGCAATTTGCCGGGCAATCAGTTCAAAATTTACTCTTCCCGAAAGGAAGTCAAAATCGATATGTTTTAGCTTTACCAGCGGGAACTCAATCGGAATATTGCGGATCAGCCCCGTCAAACCCGCTTTATCAACAATGACCTCTTCATTTCCTCCAACAGAGTGAAGATTATTGGAGATGACAAAAAGATTCTTCTCATTCTTATTCGCTGTCTCTATATACCCCAAGGCCTTGGCCAAGTGCAGAAGACTGTAATAACTGCTATTCGTCAATTGAGCAAACGGGAAATCGCTTGCCCCGGCTGCCGCCTCTTCCGTCAAAGAGAATTGATGAATATAGGTTAAGGTGCTGCGCTTCTCTTTCTCCAGCAGATACAACAATTGAACGTAATCTTCAAAATTGTTTTCACGGATGATGTACTTACTATCGCTTTCTTTATAGAAAGAGTCCCCTTTTGTGACAACAATAATCGTGCGGTCCCATTTTTCCATAGCTTTTAATAAAAATTCTTGAAGTTTCGAATTATCGGCGAATAAAACAATGGTATCCCCAGGTATGGCGGCAGCAGCTGCTGCTGCCGGCCTGCTTTCCCAAGTCCGTTCGAACAACTTAAAATCTTTATTTTCATCCGGATTATCCAGGGGAGTTTCCTGTTTCAAATTAATGCTATCCAGCTTTAAGGTAAACTGGGCTTTATCAAAAACATAAGTTGGTAAAGGTACAACATAGTATTCTTTACCTGCATATACCTTCTCCCACAAAATTTCCAGCCCATGTTCCCAAAGAGAACCGACAGTTTTAAAAATGAAGGGAGAATTACTTAAAGCTTCATTTGACTCTCTAACAAGATGTATATATTCAATACAATCATTCTGTTTTGCCAAGTCATCAAAGACCTTTTTAAAACCGGCGGAGTTCCCTGCTTCAACAACAACTGAAACTACATCTTGTTCTTTTTGAATATTCTGTTTTAGAGCTTCCCAATTTTCCGGAGTGATGAGTTCACAGGCACTGCCGGTGTATTCCGCAATGAGATCTGCATATTTACTTTGCACCGAGGCGTTATCGGTGGTAATTTGCCCATCAGAAGAAAAGAGCAGAAAAATCTTCTTTTCTTTCTCGGGATATTTAACATCGCGGCAGCCGGAGAACAAGTCGGCAGCATCTAAACGTTCTATTGCTTCATTTTTATTCCGGCAGACAATGTATCGACGCAGGTTAAAATGCTTTCTTCCGGAACGCGTAGTATATGCTGCATCAGAGATATCGATATCGTTATTCTCGAAATATCCTTTATAACTGGCTGCTATACCCTTTAAGGATTTTTCCGTCTTGGCGGAAAGTAATAACAGATGAAAATCCTCTTCCTCTGTCCGGTTATTGCGAGCGATTTCTTCGGGACGTTCTTCGAGGACAAGGTGAGCATTTGTACCGCTGATACCAAAAGAGCTGACACCCGCTCTCAAAGGGGTATTTCCTACGGGTACAAAATCACGGGTTGTCTCATTCACATAAAATGGGCTGTCTTCAAAATTAATCCCTTCATTGGGTTTCTTATAGTTCAAACTGCGTATAAGTTTCTTATTTTTCAAAGATAAAGCTGTTTTTATTAATCCTGCAATCCCTGCGGCTGTATCCAGATGTCCGATATTGGATTTTACCGATCCGATCGCGCAATAATTTCTCCCTTTGGAATTAAAGGCTTTTTTCAAAGCCTCGATCTCGATCTGGTCACCGATTTGTGTCCCCGAGCCATGAGCTTCCACATAACCAATACTTTCCGGCTCCACCTCTGCCATATAATGAGCATTAGCAATAACTTCCGCCTGGCCATCGATACTGGGAGCTGAAAAGCCGATTTTCCGAATGCCGTCATTGTTTACTGCCGAACCTTTAATTACAGCATAGATATAGTCATTATCTTCCAGAGCCTGATCCAGCCTCTTTAAAAGAACTACACCGCCCCCATTTCCTCCTACAGTACCGCTGGCATCTTTATCGAAAGACCGGCAATGTCCGTCTTTGGACAGAATCATCCCGTCCTGATATACATACCCTTGTTTAAAAGGAAAATTAATACACGCACCGCCTGCAATTCCCAAATCAATAGTTCCGCTTAAAAGACTCTGGCATGCCAGATGGACACCAACAAGGGAACTGGAACAAGCGGTACTCAAATCAAGGCTTGCTCCCGTAAGATTCAATCTGTAGGATGCAATCGTTGATAAAAAATCCTTATTACTCAGTATTGAGGCCTGGTAGTATTCGGATAGCAGTTTATCTGCGGAACTTGCAGTAGCCACCTGCCAGAGCAAATTATCAGAGGCTGTGCCGAATACACCGGTACGGTATTTATCCATTTTATCGGCATAGCCGCTTTCTTCCAATGCCGCCCATGAACATTCAAGAAAAAGGCGAATTTGAGGATCCAATAATAAAGCCTCTTTATTTGAAAAGTCAAAAAAGGCTCCGTCAAAATAGTCCGGTTTATCAAGATACCCGCTGGCAGGAATATAATTCTTATCATCCACCCGAAACTCGGCAGGCATATTTTTCGCTGTTTCCTCTTTATTAAAAAAGGTAATGGATTCTTTTTCTGTCAGAAGGTTTTTCCAGAATTCATCCGGAGTGTCAGCGTCCGGAAAACGACATCCTATTCCGATAATTGCTATTTCAAAGCCAGTCTGTGATTTTATATTTTTATAGCGCATTATTTTCTTCGACTCCTCCTTAACATATTTTCCATTCTCTTTTTGCCCTCAGCAAGAGAACTCTCGATCGTAAGATGATTATTGGATTCGGAATTAATTTCTCCACTATTCATGAAGTGAACTAAAGATCGGATGGTTGTATACTTAAACAAATATACTACCGGTATATCAATCTCTAGCTCATTACGAATTAAACGGTTTAAATGCATAATCTTCAGGGAATTCCCGCCAAGATCGAAAAAGTTCTTAAGCACACTGATTTTTTCTTCTTCCAGTTGAAGTACATTACTCCATAGTGTCAGCATTTTTCGTTCCGTTTCATTTCCGGGGGTTACAACCTGCTCCAGTTCCATCGCTTCTTTTGGATCCGGCAGAAGAATATAATTAATTTTCTTATTGGAGGTTAATGGTACTTCTTCTATTTTAAGAATAAAAGAAGGAATCATATAATCAGGCAAAACCTTTAACAGAAAAGTCTTTATTTCTTCAGCTTTATATTCATGGTTTGAGACATAATAGGCAATAATATATAAATTCTCATCACTGCCATTGTTTATGATGACTACCGCATCAGATACACCAGGTATCTTCAGAAGATTATGTTCAATTTCGCCCAATTCGATGCGGAAGCCGCGAAGCTGGACCTGCCTGTCGACCCGACCGGCATATTCAATCTCGCCTTCATCTGTCAGCCGGGCTTTATCTCCGGTCTTAAAAACTCTTTCGGCGGGTTGATAAATATTTTTTGGAAAAACCTTCTCGGTTAATTCCGGTCTGTTCAAGTATCCCCTGGACACCCCGGCACCACCGACAAAGAGTTCACCATAAACACCCGGAGGCAGCGGAGCACCGTTGTTGTCAAGAATATAAGCACACATACCCGGTAAAGGAGTACCGATACTGCTCGTATTATTTTCAATATCTATTGGAGTTATCTCTTTAATTGTGACATGAACAGTTGTCTCCGTTATACCGTACATATTAATAAATTTTACATCCGGAAAAAGCTCTGACCATTTCTTCAACTTGGCCGGAGTTAATGTTTCACCACCGAAAATAACATAACGGATATCAAGAGAAATATCTTCATCAGAAACGGCTTCCTTACTTAAATTATAAAAAGAGGAAGGCGTCTGATTTAAAACGGTTATATTCTCTCTGGACAGTAACTTTAAAAACTGTCGGGTATCTTTTCTTTCTTCCCGGGATAAAACACATAATTTACCCCCGAACAGCAAAGCACCCCAAATCTCCCAAACAGAAAAATCGAAACAGTAGGAATGAAATAAAGTCCAGGCATCTTTTTCATTAAAACCGAAAATAGCTTCGGAATTTACGAATAGGCTATACAAATTTCTGTGTTCGACCATTACTCCCTTCGGATTGCCGGTCGTCCCCGAGGTATAAATAATGTACGCCACATCCGCAGGATTGTTAATATTGTCGATCTGTTCCGGCTCGTCCGCATAACTGCTCTTATCGCCTACATAATAAACGTTGCCTGTCTCGAACAGATGATCATGTTTAATGTCACGCTGTGTCAGCAAGCAGCGGCTGCCGCTGTCTTGCAGCATAAACTTACAGCGCTCCTCGGGATACTCCGTATCGATCGGCAGATAAGCCCCGCCGCTTTTCAATGTCGCAAGAATGGCAATAATCATTTCTATAGACGGCTGGAGGTACAAAGCAACCACAGTACCGGGACCGACGCCATCTCTTCTCATTTTATTAGCCAGCTTATTGGCACTTATCAGGAGTTCACCATAAGTTATTTCCTCATCACCAAAACGAACGCAGGCCTTTGAGGAATACCTGCGAGCCTGTTCATCAAACAACTCTATTATTGTGCCAGAGGCAGGAATCGCAGCCGGCTCCCTGCCGGTAATAAAGGAGCAGGCTTCCTCCTCTTTTGTCATCAAATCCAAACGGGAAACCTTTTCATTTATTTTTTCTTTAACCTGGCCTGCCATCCGGATAAAGCAATTGCTCATCCTTTTAATCGTCGATTCTTTAAACAGGGAAGCATTATAATCGAAAATTAGCTCCAGCTCATCACCTTGTAAAAAGGCAGTACACTGGAGATCATATTTCGCCACCTTGTGCTGGCAATTCAATTTACTGATATTCAAGTCAGCTAAATCGGCGACAAAATCATCGGACGACTGCATGACAAACACAATATCAATAAAAGGATTACGGCTTGGATCACGGTCAACATTCAGCTCTTCGATTAACTCCTCGAATGGGTATTCCTGGTTATCATAAATCCGGATCATTTTTTCTTTGAAGCGCAATACAAATTGTTCCAGACTTAAATCAGAATCGATTTCGGTTTGAACGGCAAGCAGATTTACAAATACACCAATCAAATCTTCAAGTTCCGGACTTCTCCTCCCGGCCACAGGGACCCCGACCATGATCTTATCTTGTCCCGTCATGCGGGAAATGAGCAGATTAAACAGGGAGAGCAGAAGAATGAAAAGAGTCGAATTGGTATTTTTCGCTATATCCTGCAGCAGTCGGGTCGTTTCTTTGTCAAATTTAAAAGCGACCTGCTCGCCTGCTTCTTCACGAATAGGCGGACGCTTATAGTCCGTCGGAAGATTTACAACAGCATATCCGTTCTTAAATTCATTCAGCCAGAATTCCCGCTGTCGTGCTTTAATCTCCTGCTGTTCAATCGAGTTCAGCCAGTCGGCATAATCTTTGTATTGAATTTTCATTTTCGGCAGTGCTTGCCCATTATAATAATGCACAAAATCCCTCACGATGATTGTGTCAGAAACACCATCAGTAGCTATATGATGGATATCAATGATGAGCAGATGTTTGTTTTCTGCGACTTTCCCCAAGCCGATTCGGATTGGAAGCTCCTGATCCAAATCGAAGGGACGACGGAAACCATCTACCACAGCCTCCAGTGCACCCGGATCAGCTATCACTAGTTTTGTTATACTAAAGTTATGCTCGTCCATGATGACCTGACACGTTTTTTCCTGTACCAACTGATAGATTGTTCTTAAGATTTCATGACGGTCGATAATATTTCGGAAAACAGCCTCCATTTTCTTATAGACTATTTCCCCTTCGATGATGAATGCCTGAGTTTCATTGTACAGACAGCTATCCTTGGCTATCGATTGTATAAGGTACAGTCTATTCTGGGCCGGGGAGATCGCATACGAATCTTTCGGCTCCGCTTTGGAAATGGAAAGAGAAGTACGAGTCATATACTTTTCCAAATACTCGGCTGTTTCCGCAATAGTAGCATTCTGAAAGAATTGCATTAAAGGAAGCTCATTTTTAAACTCCTTTGAAATTTTGGATATCATTACAACTGCTTTCAAGGAATCTGCACCAAGCTCAAAAAAGTTGTCCAGCACACCTATATCTGATATGCCAAAAAAGTCTGTCCAAATGGCAAGCAGTTTTTTCTGTATATCCGTTTCGGCCTCTTGGTAAGGTGTCAGCAGATGGGGTCTAGTTTTACTAGGGCCGCCAAAGGAAGTTTTCCCTTCCAAAGCGGTTGCTGCTACTTCATCGGCTGTTTTAACGGAAGACAACCCGACCCATTTGTCGATGCGCAAGGCCAGATCCCCGGAAGAAACAACAAAATGATTTCCCCGGTGAGGCAATAACCGTTCCAAAATCCGGTAACTCTCCTCCTCCGGGATAGCGAGCATCGAATTACTTTCACCTAACTTCGAAACACTTTCAGTTTCATCAAACTTAAAATCCCATGTTTCCCAGTTCACACAAATTAAGAAATCCCGCATTTCTTCATCCAAGGATTCAAAGAAACCATCGAGATAATAGTTGGCGGCAGCATAAACCGTATATCCCAACCCTCCTAAGATCGGCGAGAGAGAAGACATTAGCAACATAAAATCGAGACCATAATCTTTGAACAGATCATACAACACCCTGGTGCCATTAATCTTTGGCTCGAACTGCTCGTAGCATTCCTCAGGAGTAATATGGGAAATTGTCCTGGAAAGTTCAGCCCCGGTAATCCCTGCCGCGTGTATGACTCCGTTAATCTTGCCCCAGGCCGCCTCGCATTCAGCTACGATTTTTTTCATCTCTGCAGGGTCTGCTGCATTAGCTTCAAAGATTTTAAATTCTCTCTTGTCTTCTTTAAATTTATGGAGCTGTAATACCCTGTTATAATTTTTGTCTGTCTTATTTTGAAGAATACTGTCCCACTGCTTTTCATCCGGTATAGCGGTTCTGCCAACGAGTATAACCTTGGCATTGTACTGTCTGGTCAGATAATCGGCAAAAGACAGACCGATATTTCCCAATCCTCCGGTAATCAGGTAGACGCCATTATCTTTCAACCGCTCTCCGCCCGTTCCAACCGACACTCTTTCATAGCCCCGTTCCCAGCGCTTATTGTTGCGTAAAGCGATTTCTCTGGCGGAGTGAAGATGATTAAATTGAGCAAGCAAAACCCCGGTTTTAGTGGACTCGTCCATGTCGATATAAAAACAATCGGTATTTATATTCTCCTGGGACATTGTTTTAATCAACGCCAGCATGAGGGACTTTTCGGGATAAACCTGTTCATGACCATAAACCCGGTACATTCCTTTGGATACAACATAAACAGAAGTCTTTTTATTGAACTCAAAAGATTGAAAGATATTTAATAGACTGAAAAAACCTAACCCAAGTCCAGTATCAAATGCAGTATTTTCCCCATACGCACTAAACAGATGCAATATTTTATCAGGGGAATTACCTAGTGATTTAAGTCTTTCAAAGAGCTTTTCATAGTCCGCCTTATTACCGGGATTAATGATATACTCCTGATTATTCACCTCGGAGAACTCTTCCCCGCAAATGACAGTTATTAATTTATTGCCTTTGGAAAGTTGATTGTTAATTTGACTGGCCCTGTCCGTGGAATCACTGAATATTAAAATACAGGAGTCAATAATCTCTTGGACTTCCGGCAGAGGGGCAAGCTTCCACGAAGGCTGGTAATACCAATCATCCGGTGCTTCTTGTACCTCACTACTTCGAACCGTATGCCTCTTCGAGGCTGAAGGAAGATAACCGTCTTCTTTGTAAATAGGATATACTTTTCTCTCGAAGGGATAAGCAGGCAAAGGCACCCTGAAAAAATCCCCGCTTCCATAAAAGCCTTGCCAGTCTACGTTCATGCCTTGAGTCCATAAACCCGTTAACCGGCTATATAAATAATATTCTTCCGAAATATTTTCGCCGTCGGCTTTTACCAACTCATATGCCCGGGAACCCTGGGCTTTGCTTTGATATCGCTTCAATAAATTAGTTAAATCCATCCCCGGCCCGAGTTCAAGGAATACAGCATTGTTTGCAGTAAATATCTCTTCGGCACCTTTGCAGAAGTTTATCGTCTCTCCGATATGTCTTGCCCAATATTCGGGAGAAACAGCGAGCTCAGCGGATAATTCTTTCCCGCTAATTCCGGATACAATGGGTACAGCAGGCTTTTGCAGTGACAGTTGAGACAGGAAAGCTTCAAGTTCAGGTATAATCGGGTCCATAACATACGTATGGCTGGCAAAAGGAACATTCACGGGAAAACAGAATATTTTTTTGCTTTTCATCTGTTTTTCAAAAAGCCGTACATCTTCTTCCAGACCGCCGACAATACAGGTTTCACCGTTATCGATTGCTACTTCAACATTATGGTCCAGCAAAGCCTTCACTTCGGCATAAGGGAGAGGGACGGATAACATCGATCCCTTGGGTACACTTTCCATTAAATTGTTTCTTAATGCTATAAACTTAATGATATCCTCCAGCTTAAAAACACCGGCGATATAAGCAGCTACCAATTCACCAAAGCTATACCCAATCACCACATTTGGATGTATACCCCAGGATTGCAGTAGTTTCGCCAGGGCGCATTCGAAGCTGAATAGAAGATATAATTTGCCCTTGCCGGATTCGGAAGGAGATACAGGCGCAGCTGCCTCCATAAAAGATTTAACATCATAAGCAGCATAGGATTTAAAATACTCGAAGCAGCGGTCCATTTCGTCCCGGAACACCGGCTGCAGCCGATAAAGCCTTTTTCCCATTTGCGGATATTCCGCTCCCTGACCAGGAAACATGTAAACAATTTTATGTCTGCCCAAAAGAGCCTCGTTTTCCACAACCTGACGAGGAGCGCTTCCTTCCAGAGCATGGATGCACTCCTGCTTGTCTTTACAAATAAAGGCCCTTCTGTACCCGAACTCCTCTCTCCCGGTCATCAACGTGTAGGAGATATCCTCCAGCCTTTCACCGGAGGAGTTCTTAACGTAATCCAATAAATTCGAAGTCTGCTTATCCAGAGCGGATACACTCTTAGCAGACAAACCGATGATTTTATATTCTTCTTCGGAAGAGTCTTTTTCGACTACAGGAGGAGATTCGAGAATAACATGGACATTAGTCCCCCCTACTCCAAAAGAACTGACGCCACCGTAAATCTTCTCATTCCTACCTGTCTTTAAATTTACCAGCTCCGTATTCACATAGAACGGGCTATTTTCAAAATTCAAATTTTCATTCGGACTTTCGAAATGAAGGGTCGGGAAAATCTCACCATACTTTACTTCGAGAATCGCTTTTATCAGTCCGGCTACTCCTGCTGCGCTGTTTATATGACCGATATTCGTCTTAATGGAGCCTAGAGCGGTTTGTTTCCTTTTAGTAGTATTAAAAACTTCCGCTAAAGCATTAAACTCTATCGGATCACCTATACTTGTTCCGGATCCATGAACCTCAACAAATTGAATATCGTCGCTGCTAAGCTCGGCAAATTCAAGGGCTTTCTTTATGACGTCGACCTGACCATCGAGGCTCGGTGCAGCATAGCCAATTTTCCTGTTACCGTCATTATTTATGGCAGATCCACGGATAACAGCATGAATCGTATCATTATCCTTCAGCGCATCTTCCAGCCGTTTTAAAACTACAACCCCTACTCCATCGCCGAATACACTCCCGGAAGACTTTTTGTCGAAGATTCTGCAATGGCCATCCCTGGACAAAATCAGCCCTTCTTTATATATATAGCCATTTCGCTCAGGAGTCATAATGGAGGCACCGCCTGCTATAGCCATATCACTGTCTCCATCCAAAAGAGACTGACAGGCATAATGGACAGCCGCTAAAGATGTCGAACAGGATGAAAACAGATTCATGCTTGGTCCGCGTAAATTGAGTTTATAGGATACTCTGGTGGACATCAGGTCCATATCATTAAAAAAGGAATTTGAAAAAAGCTCTACAATTTTTTCAGGATCATACATATGTTCTTTTTCAACCTGTTTAAACAAAGTAATATATTCCCAATATTGATTGGAAGTGCCCCCGACAAACAGACCTATCGGCTTATTATACCTTGAAGGGCCATAACCCGCGCTTTCAATTGCTTCCCATACACACTCATGCATGACCCTAATCTGGGGATCCATGATTAAAGCTTCTTTTGGGGTATATTCAAAAAAGTCTGAATCAAACTCTTCAGCAGACTTAAATGTGGATCTCGCGTTAACAAAATTTGGATTTTCGATTACGGACTGCGAAACACCCAAGTCCAGAAGCTCTTCCCTGGATAAGAACTCGATTGATTCAACCCCATTTTTTAAGTTATTGTATAACTCATCAATCGATTCAGCTCCCGGGAAACGACCGCTCATTCCAATGACTGCTATTTCCAAACCTGTTGGCTCTATCTCTCGACCCAAAGCTAATTCACCTACCCTTTGCGTTTTTGCAGTCGCCGTTGTTTTCTATCCTTAATTTTACTTAATTCCTCTTCGCTCGTTATTTTTACATCATCGGCACCTTTAGGAGCATTCAGTTTATATAAATATTCAGCTAAAGCCAGCACCGAAGAATACCTGAAAAGTTCTACTATTGTGAGGCTGATATTGAATATCTTACGTATATTCAGACATAACTGAATAACATCCAGCGAGGAAGCGCCCATATCAAAAAATGTAGCATTTTCTTTAATCTCAGCGAATCCGAAATAGTCCCTGACGATCGCCCCCAGAGATTCTTCAATCTCTCTTAAAGACATGGTTTGCAGAGTCAATTGCTTCTCAGATGCGGCATTATTTAACGCAAGATCCTTTTTATAAACCCATTTTTTCAATCTTCCGGACAATGGCACAGATGAGACTGCGACCTGGGGAATATTTCGCAATGCCAGCACCCGCTCCATAGCTTCTATCCCCTCTGCTATGCTCATAAAGTAATCGGTGACGGATGCATTGTTGTAATCAAATCTCGTTTCTTTATTTTCGATATCCCAGCCTTCCCAGTTGACACTGATCCAGCGGGTCTCTGAACTATCCCTTGTGCCAGCAAAATAATCCAGATAAATATTAGCTGAGCTGTAAGCTGCAAATCCCAGTCCGCCGACAATGGAAGAAATGGAAGACATTAAAAGGCAGAAATCCGGCTTACGGGTTTTTATAAGCTCTGCGAGCACCTGCACGCCTTCTATCTTCGGATCAAATTGCAAGTTGACATCATCCGGTGTAAGCTCATTCAGTGAACGGAACAAAGATGAATCACTTGAAGTCGGGGCGAATATAACCCCGTCCAGAGAACTGTATTTCTCATCAATTATTTTAAAGACCTTTTCCATTTCTTCGGATTTATGAACACCAGCGGCAACGTAGATACACTCGGAGCCTAGAGACTGGAGTTCTTTCAATCTCTCTGCTTTTCGCGCGGCACCGGCATCCCTTGAGCTTTCGCCAGTGTCCGAAGAAAGCTCCGTCCTTCCGGTTATGATAACTGTAGCCTTATAATTCTCCAGAAGGTAACGGCACAGGTGGAATCCTACCCCTCCCAAGCCGCCAACCACAAGATAAACCCCTTGTTCCTTTAGAGCCCCATTCCGCTTTACGGATTCTTCAAGTTTTAAAGGCTGATAATCCAATTCCCAGCGGATTTCATTTCTGTAAGCCGTCATAGGGTTTTCGGAATTTTGCCTAAGTTCCTGTTCGATATATCTATAGGAAGAATCATTGTTGCCAAGTGCTTTTTCATCCAGCTCCAGGCATTGGAATGATAAATTATTGATTTCTTGAGCGGCGACCATTGAGGCACCGATAACCAATGATTTCTCAGGTACTCTTGATTCTCCGCCTGAAATACGGTGAAGATTGGTAGCCAGATTCATCAGCTTAACATGATTTTGAAGATTACATTCCTGAATCGCATCAGTCATATACACAGTAGCCAGAAAGTAGGTCTCATTTATATCACCGGCTGCCCGTTGCCTGCTGTTATCTTCAGCTGCAAGACCGAAACAGTTAATAATATAATCGAGTTGATTACCATCGCGGGTGATTTCCGTCACCAGCTCCTTATATTGCGAACGACAACCAAGATTAAGCACATAGGAATTTTCCTTTGCAGGAGCAAAGGATTTCCCAGGAAATACGACAAAAACTTTATATCCTGCATGATTCAAGTATTCGATCAGCCCTTGAGAAAAATCATTTTCCTCGCACAGAACCAGTACACCGGAATTTATTTTTTCTGGAGTGCTCTCCAGCAGCAGACTCTGCTTCCAGACAGGAACATAAAACCAGTCAGGCAAAGATTTGCGGCTGTCATCGTTCTCAACGGGAAGAGCCTGGGATGTTTTGCTCTCTAGCCAAAAGGATTCTTTTTTGAAGCTATACGTTGGCAAGGATAACCGTGAGACCTGTTCGGTAGAGCAGAAATACTCCCAATCGACAGCATATCCAATTGACCATAAAAAGCCGGTAATATTGTTGAACGCGTCTTTTTCCGTTTCGAGAGGATTTAAGCAGGTAACTCCCTCTTGCTCAACAGACTCTCCGGCAAAACACATGATTCCTGCCCTGCCCTTTTTATTTTGATTTACCCATTCGACAAACTCTTCCACCGGGGACTCCCCCTTCTCCTGTAACAGGAAGGAGACAGGCAGTTGGTCATTTTCCCTGGAGAACCAGTTCCGGGACTTATGAGACCAGCACGGGATAGAAGGAACAGCCAGATCCCCCGCATAACCTTCAAGCCCCCTGCCCTTTTCTTTCATCATTTCCAGGGCGTTTTCAAAGCTTAATACCCCGGCCAGACACAAAGCGATGATCTCATTGTCCCCGTATCCTGCCACCCCGGCAGGTTTAATCCCAAGAGAGATAAACATCTTGGCATAAGAGTAAAGAAAAATTGTATCTATTACTCTGTTGAATTCTTCATTAGCAACTTCGCCGGCATTGGAAATTCGCGCTGCAAAATATTCACTGAGTCCGGGGAAGGAAACGCTATCCCCAATCAAAATGTTTTGCTCCAACTCCTTTTTCAATAAAGGCTCGGCAAAAAAGCAATCTATATTTTTAAAGAATACGCCGTCAGTATCATTGCCAAAAACAAAGTAGATGGCATCCTCTCCATTGCTTTCATCGGCAACACCTGCCTGCTGAGTTTTTTCCAGCTGTTCGATCCCCTCAGACAGATCTCTGCAACTTACATATCTGCGATATTTAAAATGTTTTCTGCCAACTTGTAAGGTATAAGCGATATCCGGCAAAGCAAGGCCAGAGTTGGCCTTGAAAAATTGAATGTACTTTTCTGTCAGCTCATTTAAAGATTGTTCCGTCATGGCGGAGACCAGAATCAAATGATTGGATCGCTGTGACGGTCTCCTCTCATAAGACGGAGCCTCTTCCAAGATAACATGGGCATTTGTTCCGCCCTGCCCGATCGAGTTTACAGAAGCCCTGAGAGGATGACCTGTTTCCGGGAATTTTTCGGCTTCGCTCCCCACATAAAATGGACTGTCGATTAAATCGATATCCAGGTTAGGGACATTAAAATTCAATGTCGGAGGAATCGTTTTATTCTTTAACATAAGAACGGTTTTTACAAAGCCTGCAATACCTGAAGTACAATCAAGATGACCAATATTAGTTTTAATAGAACCTATGGCACAAAAAGCTTTCTCCTTCGTATCAAAAGCCTTTGTGGCAGCTTCTATTTCTATTAAATCGCCCATCCTTGTTCCGGCTCCATGGGTTTCCATGTAACTTATTGAAGTCGCAGGTACCCCGCTTACCTTTAAAGCATCCTGGATAACATCAGCTATTCCTTCTACACTGGGAGCATAATAACCGACTTTTCGGTCACCGTCATTATTGACAGCAGATCCTTTGATTACCGCATAAATATGATCTTTATCAGCCAGTGCATCCTCTAGCCGTTTCAGGACGACAGCTGCCGAGCCTTTGCCAGGGACAAAACCATCCGCGTCATTATCAAAGGTTTTACACTGGCCGTCTTTTGAATAAATCATCCCATCTTCAAAAAGATACCCGCTCTTATCCGGCAGAGGAACGATCGTTACACTTCCCGCCAGAGCCATAGAGCATTCTGAACGCAATAAGGATTGAGCTGCCGTATGGATCGCGACAAGAGATGTCGAACAGGCGGTATACAAAGATACAGCTGGACCTTTTAAGCCAAGTTTATAGGCAACAAGCTGGCTCATATAATCTTTATTGCTATAGAGCTCTGTAGTAAATAAACCGATTCTCTCCGCCATTTCCGAAAACATGGATGTCTTTTCCCAAAACAAATTCGGGGAAGCGCTCGCAAAGATCCCGATAGGTTTAGGATATTTCCCGGGATCATACCCTGCATCTTCAAGTGCTTCCCAGGCAACTTCATGAAAAACCCTTACCTGAGGGTCCATGACCGCAGCTTCATTCGGTTTATAACCAAAAAACTCCGGATCGAATAAATCAATCCCTTTCATAACTCCCTGAGATTTCACATAGTTCGGATTATTCTGCAGCTTTCTGTCAACGTTTGCCTTATCAAGCTCCTCTTCAGAAAGGACAGAAATTGAATCGACTCCGTCAGCGAGGTTGTTCCATATTTCATAAATATCAGAGCCGGCAGGAAGACGGCCGGACATCCCTACCACGGCAATGTCATGGGCAGTTCCTTCTTTCGGCTCCATTCGTTCGCTGATGATAGCGGTTTCAATTCCACCTGAAATCAATTGAGCTTGTTTTCGAATCGTCGTATACTGGAACAACTCTGCGATTTTAATTTTTTTGTCGAATGTACTATTGATCTTATTATTCAGCTGAATAAGAATGATCGAATTACCGCCCACATCAAAGAAATTTTCCTCTAGCCCGATCATTTCCCTTCCGAGGAGTTCTTTCCATATACGCAAAAGTTCTTTTTCGTGATTCGTGTTAGCATCTCTTGAAGGAGTCTCCTGTAATCGGACAGCGTTCATGTTATTTAATTTTTTGTAATCAATCTTCCCGTTTAAGGTATACGGAATCTCCTCGATCTGCTTAAATTCCGCAGGAATCATATAGTCCGGTAAGTAGCGTGCCAGTTGCTCCCTCACGTAAGCGGGGCTCAAGCTGCTATCGGCTTTATAGAAGGCAAGAATTCGCTTCCTGCTGTCATCATATTCATTAACAACGGCAATGCCTTCCTCGATCCCCCGGATATTACGCAAGTTTGATTCGATCTCTCCCAGCTCGATCCGATATCCCCGGATACTAACCTGATTGTCAATTCGGCCCATGAAATCAATATCGCCACCGGGAAGCCATCTGGCCTGATCCCCGGTTCTATAAAGGGTTTTGCCTGCTATAATCTCCGTCGTGAATTTTTCTGCTGTGAGCTCCGGGAGATTTAAATAGCCACTGGCGACTCCGAGCCCGGCTATGCATAGCTCTCCGGGAACTCCGATCGGTGCAAGTCTTGATTCGGCATCCACAATAAAAATTTGTGCATTTTCTATTGGTTTTCCAATAGGGATTTTAGTAGTACCGGCGTCCAAATCTGCACAATTATAAAATGCAGCACAAACGGTGGCTTCCGTCGGTCCGTAAGTATTATAAACAGAACAGTCTTGCTTCAATCGGTCGATATATTCATTCTTGAGCACATCGCCGCCGCTGATAAACAGTCTGACATCTTTCAACTTTTCCAGCTTGTTCAGTTCATTCAGCATCAGCGGCGAGCAGGAAACAATGGATACTTTCCGTTCTCGTATAAACTTATGAACCTCATCGATATCAAGGATATTATCATGATTCAGTATGGCTACTTCCCCCCCGTTTACCAGGGCAGGGTAGATCTCCTCAATACTCGCATCAAAAGCCAGAGATGCCTGCTGGAGAACAACATCTTCTTTATTAACAGCAAACTCTTTCGAGAAACAATTGACATAGGATGCTGCATTTTTATGGCTTACCATAACTCCTTTTGGATTCCCCGAGGTTCCTGAGGTATAGATGATGTAACAGCAGCTATTAATATCAATATCAACTTCAATACTGGAATTATCTAAAGCAGTTGAATTTTCAATATGCGTAAGATTAATTATTTTCCCGTCATAAACTTTTGTGACCTTTTGAGCCGTTGAACCTGCAGCTATCACGCAGGAAGCCCGGCAGTCATTTAAGATATAACGGAGTCTCTCTTCCGAGGTCAACATATCGATGGGTACATAACAGCATCCAATTTTTTGGACTCCCAACATGGCGGCAACAGCCTTTACTGACTTCGGAAGGAATAAGGCAATTGTACTGCCGGGAGTAATGCCGCTTTCAGTTAAAGCCCGTGCAATATTATCGCTCATGGAATTCAGTGTTTTATAATCTATCTTCTCATCAGCTGTACTTATAGCCATTTTTGCAGGGTAAGTATGAGCGGCCTCTTCAAATTGCCTAACTAGAGGGATAGAGGCATCCAAAGTAAGATCCTCTTTATTAAACTCTTCAAGAATGATCCTCTTCTCCTGAAGACTGAGCAGACTCAGTTCATCGCAAGTCCCGTTAAGATTAGCCGCAACCTGCTCCAGCATAAATAAAAAGTCTTTGCTCAATCTTTGGATAATAACCGGATCTATTGCAGCCTTATCATATGAGAAGGTTATTTCCATAGAGTCAAATAATTCAATTCCGACAATCAAGGGATAATTGGAAAATTCCCAAGAGGCGAAGGATTTCAGCTGTAATTCGCTATTACTCAACTTCTTCATGTCCACCGGATAATTTTCAATGACCATAATGGAATTGAATAGTTCCCCGCTCGTATTGCCGTATTTCTTAATATCGACTAATGGCGTCGTACATACTTCCTGCTGTTCACCGATAGCCCGTGTTATCTCTTCAATAACATCCAGTATTTTTTTATTTGCTGAAAAGTCTATTCTTAACGGAAGCGTATTGATAAAAATTCCGATTGTATCCTCAAAAGATTGTCCGTCTATCCCTCTTGAAGACAGAGTATAACCGAGGGTGACTTCCTTATTGTTTTGATACGTCTTCAGCATAGCTCCATACACAAAATAGCAGAAGGATGAAAGGAGGACGTTCCTTTCTTTTAAAAGACTTTCGATTCTCTTTTGCAGCTTACTTTCGATGACCATCTTTTCTTCCATATATAATGCTGCTTTATTATCACGGGGGGTAATGAACCAGTTTAATTCAACATCATGCCCCTTTAAGTAATTGGTCCAATAGGCCTCTTCTTTCTTTTTATCTTTTCTTACCAGATTTTTTATATAGTCCTGATAAGTCCCCTTGCCTGCCGGAAATTTAATATTTTCAGGTTCAAGACCGTAAAAACGGAAAAAATCCTTTAACAGGATATATGTACTCCAGCCATCATACAAAATATGGTGATGAGTGATAAGCATAAAATGTTTATGCTCATCAAAGGTACACAAGGTTACCCGGAAAGGGACCTCATCCAAAGAAAAAGTATCATTTCTGTCTTTATCCAGAATTTCAGCATACTCCCGCTCACGATTGTCCGGAGATACCGTGGAGAGGTCAAAAAAACGGATGGGAAGGAGATGCTTCTTCAGGTTAATCTGAATCGGATTATTCAAACCTTCCCAGCGGAAAAGTGTTCTAAGCATCTCATGTTTCTCAACGATCTTATTCCACACTTTATTAAAAGTGACAGGAGTCATCCGGCCTTCCAATTCTATAGCCAATTGGGCATGATATATTTGAGAGGCAGGCTCCATAAGATAGTGAAAAAGCATCCCCTCCTGCACAGGTGTAAGCCGCAATATATTTTCCACATTATTCTTATTAAGAATTCTCATTTATTAAACCCCCTTCTCAAATGAATAAAAATGCTGAGTTGCTCATAGCTCGATCCTGGTCATGATCCTGGAGTCTTCATAAGATCCCTGCGTTCATAACTGTTCTTGTATGTATTTTTTGATTGCATCTGCTGTGATATTTCCTACTGTAAACACATAATATCCTCTTGCCCAAGATGCCTTGTTCCCTTTGGTTGTTTGATCGAGATGCTTATCAAATATTTCTCAGACATTTATTCCATGGCGTCATTCGTATAAACGGGTCTCAATGTAAGATAACAAACTGCTCAAAGTTGACAATTTGGTATACTCAAGATTTTCATCTTCAATTTCAAAATTAAATTCGTTCTCAAGTAATACAATGAGTTTAACAAAAGCAATAGAATTGATACCATAATTAGTTAGTACATCATCTAACTTGATTTCATCCACATCGGTGGTAAGTTCCATGTTTTCTTTCATAATCCTTCTAATCTTTGCTTCTGTTGATTCTGACATATATACCTCCAATAAAATATTATAGTATTTCTTTTCATTATATTATGAAATCATCTGATAGCATCTTATGGTGAATGTATTCCAGAGTGTAATAGTATCTATTATCTGAACGACCCTGCACTAAACGTGCAGGGATTCACCTCTGCGACTGAAAGTCGCAATTCCGGCTAAAGTTCCGACGAAATCGTTATGACTACACTGAAAGTGCACTGAAATGTCCTCTTGCTTAAGCAAATGGAAGTCTGCAAAATAGCCAGATGCCCAAGATGCTGTGCTCCTTACAGTAAAACCTTACTTAGGTATTCAGGATTTAGTTTGATCAGGCTTCGAATCAGCGAGTATCGTTTGTTTTGCATTTTACTCATCATTTCCGTCAAATACTGGTGATTCAATTCATCATCAATGATTCCTGCAAACAAATTTCTATCGTTAGTGGTTTGAGACATGTTCAACAGCTTGCTATAACAGCTGTAATTCTTTTTGTTCAAATCAAGGATGAATGCATCAATATAATTCACGAATTCCTGAACCAACAGCTTTGCCGGAATATGTTCATCTCCATCGTAATAATTAAAAAACACTGTTAGAAAACACTTGTATCTTGAAAGAGGCTCAAAGATATTTCCAAACATCTTCCTTTTTTCCAAGAAATAATTCTCCAAAAACTCATAAAGATTTCCAATTCTTTCGTCGGCAAAA
This sequence comes from Paenibacillus pinihumi DSM 23905 = JCM 16419, assembly GCF_000422505.1. Lineage (GTDB taxonomy): Bacteria > Bacillota > Bacilli > Paenibacillales > Paenibacillaceae > Paenibacillus_D > Paenibacillus_D pinihumi. Next base: position 77,650 of record NZ_AULX01000030.1, read on the forward strand.
CGATACCCGATTGCTTCGTCATATTTCGCATCTTCTAGCAATCCATCTTTCTTTGTAGCTTCATACAGTCCCGCTCCTTTTGAAAGATGCAGCTTACTCAAATGGCCAAAACCACCCAATAAGTTATACTGATTCATAAATTCCATATTCTCATATAATTTGTCGTAGGTGGAATATGGGTTGAAATTAATGAATCCCATATGGTAATTTATATCGTTCTTTTCGAGATCGTCCAGTAGTTTTCTTGAATCATCGACTGTTACCCCTTTGTTATACAGCTTCAAATCGTCATCGTTGCCAGCCTCTATCCCAGCAAATACACCAACTAATCCAGCTTTTTTCAGTAGGCCCAGATAGTTATCCGTTGCTTTTTTATACATATCCGCCCGTAAATCCAGCATAAAAAAAATCTTCAAATCCCTGCGCAAGATTTCTTCAGCAAGTTTTACTCCTCTATCTAATGTAGGGATTTCAAAACTGCCATCGGCAATCGAGAAGTTAATGATACCAAGATCTCTATTTATCTCTTCCATCTCGTCGACGACCTTTTTGATGCTCCTTCCCCTCCAACCACGAGTTTCGCCGCCCTTCCAATATTCAGGAATAATGCAAAAGCTGCAATTCATATAACATCCTCTGGAGGTTGACAAATAAGCTTGTTTTAATTTATGTTGCACGATAAGGTCCCTACTTGGAAAGGGAAGGATGTCCAGATCAGGAATCAATGTCGCCTGCTCATTCATGATGATTTCACCATCATGATTCCGATACGTCAGCCCTTTTACCCCGGATGGATCTCCGTCGCAATTTAGGCACTCAAGCAATTCAAAGGTTGTAATTTCGGCTTCTCTTTCTATGGCGTAATCGATATACTCCAGCTCAGACAGTATTTCACACGAATAATTCAACACAGCTGCTCCTCCAATAAATAGCGTGGTATTCGGCAGCCTGTCATGAAAAACATCAAGCAATTTATAGCCGTACTTTTTCGTAGGTTCATTAATGCATAATCCCAGAAAATCCGGACGGTAATTAACAATATCATCAATATAGTCCTTATCGACGGTATCATCATCCTCTTTTATAATGGGGGTAGAGATTTTAACCATGTAACCCTTTTCTCTCAGATAGGATGCAAGGAAACATATTTCCACTTCTTCAGGTTCACCCACAGCACTTAACAAGACTTTGTTTTTTTTCATATATTATTCTCCTTTTTTCATTTTTTTGTAAAAGAAAGAACCGCTTCGGAACTATAGCGGCCAAAGGCGTAAAAGTTATCCTTATACAAAGCCTACAAAGCTTCGTCGCGTCTAGCCAAGGTAGACTGGGCTTTGCAGATACGAGAACTGTTACATGTCCATTATGCACAAGCCAAGCGAATCCGGCTCGTAATGGACAACTTAAACATGGATACGATTGCATCACTTTATGAGGCATTTCTTCCTTCTGAGGTACTCAGCCTGGCCAAACGCTTGGAGATCCACTATATATCCAAGCATGACAGTTCAGCAAATATTGCCGAGATCGAACTCAGTGCACTTACGCTGCAATGCTTGACTCGGTCATAGGACTAGCTGCTTTCCAGAAATACCTTATACTGAAACCGTTAATGAAAAACAAAGTATGCTGACCTCTTTAATGTTATTCATTAAATTTCTTAAATGACTTTAACATTTTTTTGAAAATACGCTTTAATACTATAATATCGTCGTCATTATCAACACTATATTCATGCAAATCAGATGCTGAAAAATACAAATCATATTCAGCCAGAGTTAATTTTTTTTCAACCTGATTTGCATAAATTGAAAAGCACTCATGCTTTCTTGATTTAGGAGTATCTGTAGAAAATTCTGAATGGTTTGTTAAAACAATTCTATGCCCGTTTATGTACATAATCTTAATTCTTTTCCTTAAGGCAAAATTCAAAGCTTCTTCAATTGTATTAATTATAGGTTCTCCCTTATCATTTAAGGATGTATTACATATAATGGGTACCCCGGTAGAAGCATAGTATTTTTTCATACATAAATACAATTTCTCATTCATTTTTTCGTTTAAAGTTTGAACTCTTGCCGTTTGATCCAAATGAATAATCGCAGGGACAATATCTTTTTTTTCATCTCTCAACACAAAATTATTAAGCATGTATGGGGATTCAAAAGAATCTTTAAACCAATTTTCCAATTGTTCATTAAGAATTATTGGGGCCACAGGCCTCCACCATTGTCTATTTTTATATAAATTAAGTAAATCCTTTGAACGCTCCTCTGTAGCAGTAGCTAATATACTGCGATGTCCCAAAGCACGTGGTCCAATTTCTGCCCTTCCATCAAACCAAATAATGGGGCCATTTGATATATCATCTGCAAAGTAATCTATTGTATTTTCAATAGAAACAATAAATTTTTTATATTGTTCTTTATGTAATACATTTATATCATCATCCCTATCTCCATAATAGGCATGTTCTAATTTGAAATTAATTCTATTGCAATATTTATAAAAATAATACAATCCCATACCTATAGCTTGTCCGCCATCATTAGCAGATGGTACAATTAATTGTTTTTTAAATCCATATTTATGCATTAAATGAGTGTTAGTTGGACAGTTTAATGCGTATCCGCCTGATAAAGAAATATTTACTTTTGAAGGTTCTAATTTAAATCTCATTATAGCTTGGTCTATCGTATTATCAATTTGTTTTATAGAAATTTCTTGAATTATTTTAGCTGCCATGCTAATTTTATTTTCATCTTCTGTAAAACGCTCATCAAAAAAATTATACTTATTACCAATATCTTTTTGAGTATAGGAATTAACATGTTGCAAAATTTTATTTATTAATTTTGCAGGGCTATCTTGGAGTGTCTTATAGATTTCCAACAAATCATCATCATTATAAATTGTTTCTAACGTTGTGCACTGCGTAGCGGTCGCTAATGCCATCAAAGTTCCTTCTTCTAATCCCGTTTTACTTGCTAATTCTCCCCAATATGGACCTGGTGATGGAACATGAAAAAATTGAATTTTACCTTTTGAACTAAATGCTCCTATATAATCATTTCTTTTTTCAAAATCTCTATTATCAAGAAGAAAATCAGCTCCACCATCAACTGCTATAGCCAATATGTCTTCATTATAAAAAATATCAGTATCTATCATCAATGATGAAAATAAATGCGCCAAAGAATGGTAGGTATACTCCGGGCCTAAATCTTTATCATAATATTTATTTACATTTGATATTATAGGGGTACCAATTATATCTACTATATCGTCTATACATAGATCATAGTCACTTAATAACATATTAATAAATTCTATGGCACTTTCTTTATCGTAAAATGATATGGAATGATGTTTGTATCCTGTGATACGTTCAAATTCCCAATGATGGACCAATTCTAAATTTTCATTTTGTTTTTTCCATAAAGACATATTATGATCATGCCTTAAACAACTTTCATAGTTGTTCAAATATTTATTAACACAACTATAAATTGATATATAGTATCCATCTTTTAAATTATTCATTAATACAAAAACCTCCTGCGATCTTAATTTTAGTAAAATGGTTATTTTTGTATTCTTTACAAATAAAATTATTAATGTAATCATTTTTCAATTCCACTCATGATAAGGCCATTATAAAGCCTTTCCTTCAAGAATCTGATGTAATTTTCGACTAAATAACTGCTGGGGTATCTTTTTGGTTTCCATAACTGATATTGCCATCTTGACTGCTTCTCTAACATTGTTTTCAGAAGGAAAAATATTCTCAGCCAATATATCCTCATATGTCTTTTTTACTGCATTATAAGGCAGAACTGCTCCATTTTGAAACTCGTTATAATTCGTATTGTAATTTCTTAAACTAGTTGCGATCTTCAAGCACCTTTCCATAATTGTTAAGTACTCATCATGACTCACAAATAGCATATTCCTTAGCTCATCACACAATTTATAATTATTAAATGAATAAGGAACCAACTGGGATGTAATTTTTTTAATCAGAAATTTTAATACGTCTTTAGGCCCTATTTCAATCACATATTTGACATTACAATTCATAAGATTCATAACAGATTCCTGCCATCTGACAGGTGACATTAGCTGTTTCGACAAGTTGTCAATCAGAGACTCCGTTCCTTGGTAAGGCTGTGTGTTGTAATTTGAAATCACTTGGCATTCAGGAAAGCGGTAACGATATCCGCGCAATACAGCCTTCATCTCATCTGCCGCATTAGCCATAAACGGCGAATGAAAAGGTCCCGACATTTTTAAGGGATAAACAATTGCTCCGCTGCCTTCCAGTGTCCGTGTCAAACTCTTGATCGTATCATTTCTCCCGGAAATTGAGCACTGAGCCGGTGAATCATAAGCGGATATATATACATCACCACATTCTATATATTCTCTGCATACTTCTTCTACGGTTTTATAATCGATATTTATAACCCATATCATTGTTCCATCACATGAGGAAATTGTTTCTTTAATAATCCTTCCTCTTTGTTTTACAATTTGAAGTACATCTGAGAACTCGACTACTCCAGCTGCGCACAATGCCGAATATTCACCCAGGCTGTGTCCAAGGCAGTATGACGGGCTTAAACCTATTTCCTTCTGGAAAACTCTGAATATGGCCATACTGGCAGTCACCAAGGCTAATTGCGAAATATCTATTTCATTCAACTTATCTGCAGAATCATTTGAAAAGCATATTTCTGCCATATCCATTTTCAATGTATCACTGGCTTCTTCAAAGGTTTCTCTGGCTATGTCGGAGTTATCGTAAAAACTCTTGGCCATATTCGTGTGTTGAGAACCAACCCCTGGGAAAACCAGTGCAATTTTTGGTTCTAATTTGTGCATACAGCTCCTCTATTCCTTTGATTTTTTCAATAATGCTAATGCATTGCGGTCAACCTTCCCATTCATCGTTTTTGGGAAACTGTCCATTATAATATAATGATTTGGAACCATATAATCAGGAAGAAAATTTCTTAAAAACATTTTCATTTTTTTGTCTGTCAGGCTACTATCTGCAGTTAGTAAATATGCTGTCAATACAGGATTGATGCTTTCCACATCCTTTAAAACAACGACACACTGACTAACTGCTTCATGCTCGCAGAGCCTGGCTTCAATTTCTCCAAGTTCAATCCGAAGTCCCCTGATTTTCACCTGGTTGTCCATCCTCCCCAGGTATTCAATATTACCATTGGGCAACAGACGTGCATAATCCCCAGTCCTGTAAATCCTTGCTCCTCTACATACCGGACTATCTACAAATCTTTCATCTGACAGCTTGGGCTGGTTCAGGTATCCTCTGGCCAGTCCGACACCGGCAATGCAGAGCTCCCCTTTTTCCCCGGGCGGCATAAGACCCGATTCCCCCAAAATATACATTGCTGTATTATCGATTGGCTTTCCTATGGGCACCTTGATAATTTCCCCGCTGCCAGGACAATCATAGTAAGTTACGTCAACTGTTGCTTCAGTTGGTCCATATAGGTTAGTCAATCTTGTTCCGTTCTTTTGTCCTAATAATGTGTTGAACTTTTTAACATGCGCGGGCGTAAGTGCCTCACCGCTGCAAAAAATCTGCCTCAGTGACAAGAGCTTTGCAGTATAGTCCTCACTGCCAATATAATTCAGAAAAGAATTGAACATAGAAGGTACAAAATGCAGTGTAGTGATTTTGCTTCGTTCAACTTCTTCAATTATGCCCTGGGGGAATTTCTCAAATCCGGGCTTCAATATACTTAATTTTGCGCCTGTTATAGACCACCAAAACAGTTCCCATACAGATACATCAAATACAAACGGTGTTTTTTGCATTATTGTATCGTCATGTGTAACAGGGTATCTTCTTTGCATCCAATTCAACCTGTTAACAACCGAATGATGTTCAACCATAACGCCTTTTGGATTACCGGTTGAACCTGATGTATAAATCACATACATTAAATCATTAGGCCTTGCATAATCCGCATAACTGTATTCTGGCAGTTCATAAATATATTCATCGTTAAGATTTATACATTTTGAATGAAATCCGATTATTTTATCTATTGTTTTGCTCTGCCCTATTAGACAGCCTGGTTTACTATCAGAAAGTATATACTCCATTCTTTTTTCAGGATAGTCAGGCGAAATGGGCAGGTAAGCCGCACCGTATTTCAAAATACCATATAGACCAATAATCATTTCCAATGAGCGTTCCATCATTAGACCGATTATTCCATTTTTTTCAACTCCATTTTGATGAAGAGCATATGCTAATTGCCCTGCCTTTCGGTTCAGTTCACGGTATGTAAGGACCTCTTCACCAAAAATAACTGCTGTTGCGTCGGGTGTTTTTTCAACCTGCGCTTCAAATAGCTGGCATATCGTTTTATCTTTAGGATACGGAAATACTGTATCATTTAACTGCCTATATATGATATCAATATTGCTTATTTCATGGAAATTCATACTATCATTTACTCCCGAGCCCGGCCTTTATTTCTGAGCTCCTGTACTTTCTTGCAAAGCTGTTTCCTAGTATCATTTCTATAATTTGATTACTACCTTCAATAATTTCAAGTGTCTTGGTATCCCTATAATACCTTGCCACTGGGTGGGACTCATTACAGCCCATTGCTCCAAGGATCTGCACGGCATTATCTGAATGCTTGCGCGCTGCCTTAGTAGTAAAATATTTGGCGATTATCACCTTTTCAGCCGAACTTGGATGATGATTTTCCTTATCATGGCATGAGTGTATACATAAATGGGCTGCGGCTTCATAATCCACTCCCATTTTGGTAATCATCTCTTTTATTGTACTATGGGAGATTAACTTTTCCCCAAAGGTTTTCCTTTTCAAAACATGGCTGGTGCAGTATTCAAGGCAGCCTCTCATAATACCAAGTGCTGTAAATGCAACACTAATGCGTCCGTAATCCAAAGCATACGGAGCTATATGTGATAATGCAAAACCGGGTTTTGCAAGTACGTTTTCCTTGCTTATTTCACAATTATCGAATTCCAGCACTGCTAAAGCACTCGCTTTAAAACCAATCATGTTTTTGATTTGAACCACATTCAATCCGGGTGCATTCTTCTCTACGATTACTGCAGTTGCTTTTTCATCTTGTCCGTTCATTTTGCCAAAAACAATGAATACATCCGCCAAGCCTCCAAAAGTAATCCATCTCTTGGTTCCATTTATGATTATCTTGTCCTCTGTCTCGGTAAATGTAGTAGTAATTCCCTGGATATCACTTCCGGCTTCCGGCTCTGTCAATGCAAGAGCCCCTAGCACTTTGCCCTGAGTCATGGAGGGCAGCCATTTCTGTTTCTGCTCTTCCGTTCCCCATTTGAGTATAGATTTCATAACCATGGTGTGTACATTGAATAAACCGCTTAAAGATGTACTGGCTTTGGCTACTACTTCAGTAAATACACCATATGTGAGATGGTCCCATCCCTGTCCTCCAAACTCTTCCGGCAAAATTCCGCCCATATATCCAGCTTCTGCGCATTTATCAATAACTTCTCTTGGGATACACTCATTTATTTCCCATTCCCATGCAAACGGCTGGACATTGGATTGGACGAATTTTCCGAATTCAGTGTATTTTTCTTTTTGTTCTCTTGAAAGCAATCCGATCATCCCAGATCACCAGCCTTCTTTTTGCATACGAATTCAGTAATACTGTTGATACATTTATAATTGTTCATATCTAAATCATTTGTTGTTATTTTAATTTCAAAGTTTTTCTCTAGAAATGTCATTAATTCGATTGCAAATAAGGAACTTACCAATCCCTCTTCAAAAATATCCATGTCAAAATCAATACGATCAATGTTTACACTATCCAGAACATATTTATTAATTTTTTCAGCAATTGAGTTGTGTTCCACAATAACAAACCTCCCAAATATATTGAACTACCTTATTTTAATAGTTATAAAAGCCTTTACCCGTCTTTCTGCCGAGCAAGTTTGCATCAACCATTTTTCTTAGCAGCGGACAGCAGCGAAATTTAGGGTCCTGATAACTTTCATACAATATATCCAGCGAGTTTACAACCGTATCCAATCCGATCAAATCAGCAGTTTCCAAAGGTCCCATCTTATGCCCGTAGCATTTCGTGAAAATTTCGTCTACTTGGGCTGGTGTTGCCACATCGTCCTGCACCACAAACGCAGCCTCGTTCATAAATAGATGAGATATCCTGTTTGTAACAAATCCCGGCAAGTCATTTACAAGGATAACTTCCTTTTTCATTTGATCAAGTAATGCCTTCGCGTTGTTTATGCACGCTTCTGAAGTGTGATATCCTTTGATTGCTTCAACGCAATTTTTCAAATATGAAGGATTCATAAAATGTATCCCGATTACTTTGTCTGGACGATCTGTTATACTTGCCACCTTTGTGACAGAGATACAAGAAGTATTGACAGCAAAGTTGACTTCCGGTTTGCACACTTTTGTCAATTCCCTATAAACAGCTTCCTTCATTTCCCATTTTTCCGGTACATTTTCAATAATGAACTCCGCATTATATACATCTTCAATGTTAGTAGTAAATGTAATTTTGCTTATTGCCTCTTCAACGTTCAACTTAGGTAACGAAGGATTAGCCAGTGGAGCAAAACGGATAATACGAATGATTTCAGCTTTTGCCCTTTCAAGGGCCGCTGTGGTAATATCAACAAGTATACAGTTCATTCTATGAAACAGCAGATCAGCAGCTATTCCTATACCCATAGTTCCGGCACCGATTATACCAATTGTCTTAAATTCCATGTTTGATCACCTTCCATAAAATTTATTTTAAGAATTATTGGCAGTGCCTGCTTTTTTATTTAAAAAGCTAATTATGTTATTAACCGATGAAAAATTTGATAATTCCAATTCATCACTGTCAACCGTAATGGAGAATTCGCTTTCAATATAATTCAATAATTTCATTGCAAAAAGTGAGTTTACAAATCCCATTGAGAAAATATTATCTTCATCAGAAAATATAGTTTCCTCGTCATACCGAATTAAATTATCTTCAATAAACATTCTAACTTTTTCTTTGTTATCCATAATAGGCTCCTTTTCTTCGGTCCATGTATATTATTTGATTTCAACATTTACATAATGAGGAAATTTTTGGACCATCGACAAATCATTTTCAAGAACGGTAATGCCTTCTTCGTTTGTAGATACTTCTTTAAAATTCGCAAATTTATAAGTGACATACATCACTTTGTTTCGATCAGTCTTTTTAAAATCAGCAAGCAGGATTTTATTTTGGGACTTTGCCATCTGCATAATATAGGATAATAGTATCGTTCCTACTCCCCTTGACATTACTCTGCATGACATGAGAAGCAGCTTTAAATGAAGAGCGCTTTCTTTTATTTCCAGCAAAGCCAACCCTATTTTCCCATAAGAACCATAACGGTCAGTAAGCTCACAAACTAAAAGTTTATGATCGTCTGAGGTTCTGTAATTATTAAGCTCATCATAGCCGTAAGTATAGCCGGTGGTATTCAGCTGATGGGTCCTTTCAGTCAATTCTATCGCTCTTATCAAGTCTTCTTCCTGTGCTTCAGATATAACGAAAGTCATATCTAGAGATGCAAGAAAATTCTCAGGTGCACCATTGAACCGTTCTTCATCTTCCCTTCTTTGTTTGTCCTCCATGTACATAAGACGCCGTCTTTGAGCATCTCTAGTGATATATTTATGTTGCAAACGGCTATTGTTGAGTAAAGATTCATATTCTAATGCATCCATACATGTAATATCCGGGTGTGCATATTTCACTTCGTCTCTTTCAAAAATCTGATCATCAATAAAAAGTATGGAGTCCATCCCGATATTTAAGCTTTTTTGTATATTAGATATGGATATAGACTTCAGATCCCAATTGATTTCAGGAAAAAGAAAATACTCCGATATTCCGAACTCCTCCAACTTTCGAATAGCGTAATCGAAGCTGTTTTTACTTGCTATGGAATGTAGTATGCCTCTAGTATCCAATTCTCTAATGATTTCAACGATACCGGGCTTTAAAGAAATATCATCGTTCTCCAATAATACTCCATCCCATAAAGTATTATCCAAATCCCATATAATACATTTTATCTCTTTATTCAAAATATCTACCTCTCTTATTTTATTTATGCTCAATATTCGTTTATTCATTAAGCATAGGGCATTAATACATCATTGATTACTTTCACAACATCCTCAACGTCCTCATTAATAAAGAAATGCCCCCCTTCAAATTTGTAAATCCTGCATTTGCCTGTAGTACAGGTCTGCCACAGCTCTAAAGATTTATCTTCCATATCCTTATCCTTCTTACCGCTTAATACGGATATGTCAAAATCAAATTTCAAATGATTCTTTAAACAATTATAGGTTTCTACTATCTTATAATCATCCCTTATAATCGGAATGAAGGTTTTAATAAATTCATCATTTTCCAGTAATTGTTCAGGTGTTCCTCCATTCTCTTTCAGCTCTTCTATAAACATCTCTAATGGTGCATCATGAAGGTTAAACTGATTCTTTTTTTCAAAAGGAGGATAACGTCCGGAAAAAAAGACATGTTCAGGATTATGCAAACCTTCAGCTCTAAGTTTATGAACAAGTTCATAGGCAATTATACTCCCCATGCTATGTCCGAAAATTGCATATTCCGAATCTTGCATCCAGGGTCTGACCATCTCATAAACATCATTTACAGCTTCATCCATATTTTCATATCGGGGTTCTGTAAATCTTCTCCCCCTTCCGGCGAGCTCAACAGGGTGAAGCTCTATTGAATCATTTAAATAACCTATCCAGCTTCTATAAGCCTGAATACCACCACCGGCATACGGTATACAAATCAATTTTATTTTCCTCATTTTATTAAGCCTCTCAATTATCCTTTTTGAATTGGTGTTTGCTATACTAATTTACCCATTTCCAGCTTAATGACTTTATCAGCAATAGAATAATATTTATCGTCATGAGTGATTGCTATGACACACTTTTCCCTTGCTTTCAATTCCGGAAGCAAATACTCGTAAAAGAAACTTCTAAATTCGGGATCCTGATCTGCAGCCCACTCATCAAAGAAATAAATCTTTCTATCTTCCAAATAACTGACCAAAAGTGCCAGTCTCTTTCTTTGTCCGCTTGATAGTTTAGTTGTACTGAATACTCCATTATCAATACTCAACTTATCTTCAATACGTAGTTTTGTTAACAGTTCCTTCATCAGTTCTGCTTTACCCACATAATCAATTCCGTATAATTTTTCAAACAAGAAATAATCACTCAGAACTGTCGAATAATACTGATATAATTCATCAGATTCAACTTTAACGTTGTTGAGTGTTATTTCACCCGTATCCGGCTTATAAAGCCCTGTAATAAGTTTTGCAAGCGTTGATTTACCACTCCCGTTTCCTCCAGTGATAAATGTAATTTCACCTGATTTGAAAGTGCAGCTAACGGGTCCTACTTTGAAAACTTCGTCTTTACTGTTTTTGTAACTGTATTCTACATTGTTTAACTCCAATTTGTACTGATTTCCCAAGCCAGCTCCTGCATCTAATGTCTTATCACTTTTAATCGTCTCTGAAGAATCTATTTCTTTTATTAATTGATTTAATCTTTTATAACTTATTTTCGCAAAAACGATTTGTGGAATTGAATCCAGAACTCCATGAATTGGCCCCGTCATATACAGAAAGACAAATACATAATTAGTTAAAGAACTGGCTGGAATGTCTTTGAAAAGTATAGGAAAAATAAATGCTACAACTCCAATTACTAATGTAAAAAGTAGTTCACCTATAACAAAAACATTTGCAAAACCAAGATCACCCTTGATCCGCTTGTCTTTATATTCTTTACTGCTTGCTTGCATATCGTCTCTAAATTCACTTTGTCTTTTGCTATGCATTTTAAGTTCTTTAAAACCATTGATTAAACTATTTATGAATTTAAAAAAATCATTTTGAATATCTCTTGTCTCTTCCCATAGCTTGTTCGCATGTCTGCTCACCAAAAAATATAAACCTGCTGCAACAATGATTACAATTATTGAAATCAACAAGCCATAAATATTTATTATCCCTAAATAAACAAAGCAACAAATTAGTGTTACCAAGCTAGTTGCCGCATTGATAATTATATTCGCAAAATGACTAATCGTTTCCGTATCATTGTTTAGGCCGGCTTGTATTTTTTCATTTTCTATTTGCTCAATTTTTTCATAAGAAGATCCCAGAATTTTATTGATAAGTAAAATTCTCTTATTATAAACCAATTCATTTGTCAACTTTAAAAGCTTAATTCTAACCAACCGCTGCCCATACACATAGATTACAATACTCATAAAAAAAAACAGTAATAATCCGGATTGAAAGCTTTCTGTTCTATTCAATGCCTCATTAATTATAAATATGATGATTGCATTACCAAAGCCACTAACTATACTTAAAGCTGTAATGACAAAAATGGATTTATCATTACTCTTCTTGAATATTGTGGTAAGAAAATAATATATGCAAAATAATACTATTGTAATAAATAGCGAAAAAATTGCTATTATAAGGCTCTGCGGAGCCCAAACTTTAATAAAATCCCACGGAAGTCCAAAATATAAAACATCAGGTATTCTATAAAAACAATATCCTATACCCGATGTAAAAATCAAAAGAATCAATAAACTAATAATTGTCCTTTTAGAATGCCCGATATACTTTCTTTTACTCTGAATGATTTGAATTAATAAAAGAATCAACAAATAAACAGAAATTAACAATACCGGTAGAGATATTATGACTATCATAAACGAAGCGTTATCAATCGAAATGTACTGATCAGAAATATTCTCCCTTGGTCTTTCTCCCTGAATAATTTTATCTATACCGTCTGCAATTGAATTCGTATAGGAAGAATTTAAGTTAGCAAGAATACCTAACCCCAATTTTTCTTGAGGCCTAAACCTAATATCTGAAGAAAAATTTGGATTGCTTCCATCATGGGCAATCATTCCGCCACCATACTGATATACAGACCACCCATATGCATAAGATGATCCATCCTCACCAGGAGCTACTGTTCGATCAGGTAGATGAGAAATATCTATTAAGTCGTTGTCAAATTTCATTGCGTTTTCAGTACCAAGCTGTATTTTAATCCATTTTGCCAAGTCTTCAGCATTTGTAATAATATATCCTGCAGGAGTATTACCTCTGTAGACGGGTGCGTTGTATTCTGCCGGCTTAAGAAATCTTACTTTATAGCCCTTTGAAAAATTATTTTCAGCCGCTTCATTGCTTGACATATATGTGTTATTAAGCCCTAATTCTTCTATGATATATTTTCTCATATAGTCTTCATATGACATATTTGAAACAATTTGCATAACAAGTCCAAGGACATCATAATTTATGGTTGCATAAAGATATTTTTCTCCGGGATAAAAATCAAGCTTTTTACCTACTTGGGTCCTTACAGTGTTTTCTAGCGCATTATCGCTTTCATCAATGGGAATATCTCCAATTGATTTAAAGGGAATTCCGCTTGTATGATGTAATAAATGCTTTAATGTAATATCCACATATTCGTCAATTTGTTTACCTTTATAATTGCCTATATACTTCATTTTGAACCAAGGTATATATTTGCTTACTGGTTCATCTAAATTTATCAGACCCTCTTTTTCGAGTCTAAGTATCCCAAGAGCAGTAAACGCTTTACTTGCGGACCCAAGCTCAAATAAAGTCTCTGAAGTTACGGGTTTCTCTGATTTAATATCCGAATATCCAAATCCTTTACTATAAACCGTTTTATCTCCCTCAACGATTACAACGGATACACCAGGGATTTTCCCATCCTTCATGTTCTTTTTTATCCACGACTCAATACGCTCAATCTTCTCTTCAGTCAAGACGGATGATTCAGAATAATCTGCTCTTTGACTAGTCTCGGCAAATACCGAATTTGAAAACGCAATAATACTTACCAGTATTGACAGAAATGCGATAAATCCTTTTTTCATTTATAGTCCTCCAATATTGTCCTCCAACTTTCACTGGTAAAAAAGGCTCTCCAATTCATCCTGAGATATATCTACTGTATCAAAATCAGAAGGAGTAAATTCAACGGATTCCTTATCACAGCAATGGTTAATAACTATTGTCAAATTCTTAACATAATCATTTAAAAAATTTTCCATTTTATTTCTGGAAAACATATTTGCACTATATGACAACTGTATATTAAATTTGCCGCTTACTATGAAAGAATTCAATTCAATACGATAAGTTAAATGGTTATGCTGATCATAGTCACAACCTGGATGTTCATCCAATAATTTCACAGAATTATCTGCGTGTCCAGAACTGAAGTCCCCCAGGTAATTGAATCTAATATGCTTCTGCTTAATCTCTTCATTAAAAGCCATTGTTATATACTTAAGTATACCAAAGCCAATTCCCTTATTAGGTATTTCCCTAATCCTCTCTTTAACCTCTTTAATCTGATATGATAAATCATCCTCTGTGAGCTTTATATAAAAAGGATATAAAGAAGTAAACCACCCAACTGTTCTTGAAATATCTATGTCTTCAAACATCTCATTCCTGCCATGGCCTTCAAGCTCAATTACAATTTCTTCATTTCCAGTTAATTCTTTTAACGTTCTTACTAGAGAGGTTATTAATAAATCCTTTGGTTCAATATTATATGACACAGTAGCCTTTTTAAGCAGACGCTCTGTAAAATCTTCGTCCAATTGTACAGTTAGTGTTTCACTGCTATTAACAGTATCTTCTCCTACTTCATTATCCATAGGGAAAGTAAAGTCTTTTATTAAAACCTGCTCCCAATAGCTCTGTTCTTTCTCTATTTCTTTCTCAACATAGGTTTCAAGCATCATAGTCCATTCTTGATAGGAATGTGTTTTTAAAGGAAGTTTAATTGTTTGCCCACTATTTATCTGTTGGAACATAGCATTAATATCTTCCAAAATAATTCTCCAAGATACCCCATCAACTACTAAATGGTGGGCAGTAATCAGCCATTTTTTCTCCTCTTGTCCCAGCCTAAAAATACATGCCTTTATCAAAATATCTTGTTCAATATTAAACCCTGACTTTAGACTCTCAGCTATGCATGTCATCCTATCGGCTTGCTCAGCATTTGATAATCCTGTCAAGTCATGCTCTCGAATGCTACATTGCTTGCCCAAATGTTCATTATTATAATATAATTCGCCAGTTGCTGAGTTGTAATTAGTCCTTAATGAATCATGATGTCTTATCAATTCGTTAAGCATTATTTCAAGTTTCCTGGTTTCTATTGCTTGTTTTATCTCCAACAAGATACTCTGATTATAATGGTTAGGATTAGTAAAATTCTGAGAGAAAAACCAATTTACAATTGGGGTATGTTTAATACTGCCTTCACTAAATCCTTGATCAGCCAACAAGCCTTTGCTTTCTTCAATATACAATGCCATTTCTTCGATTATTGGGTTGGAAAGTATATCTTTCACTTTTATTTTGAAGCCTTTATCATTTAGTTTTGAAGTAATCTGTATAGCTTTGATTGAGTCTCCTCCGAGGTGATAAAAATTTTGCCTGATACTTATTCTTTCTATATCTAGAACATCGCAGATTGCATGTACAAGATTTTTTTCCTTCTCATTCCTGGTTGCAATAAAGTCTCCATTCTCAAACATATCTTTCTCGGGCTTAGGAAGTAATTCTCTATTCACTTTACCATTTTTAGTCAAAGGCATTTGTTCCAAGTCAATAAAATACAGCGGAATCATATAATCAGGTAAATATGTTAATAAAAAACTTTTTAATTCTTGTGTCTTAATCTCAAGCTTTTTAACAAGGTATGCACAAAGGTATCTTCCCTTAAATTGATCCTCTAAATCAATTACAAGTGCATCTTTTACTGCTTCATGATTTAGTAAATAGTTTTCGATTTCACCCAATTCAATACGATATCCACGGATCTTGGCCTGTTGATCTGCCCTTCCTACATATTCAATTTTCCCATTATTCAAAAATCGTGATACATCACCTGTCTTATACATTCTCATCCCGGTTATAAAAGGATTATCAATAAATTTTTCCTGTGTCAGCTCTGGCCTGTTTATATAGCCTCTAGCGACTCCATCACCGGATATATACATTTCTCCCACAGTGTTCACAGGTACTGTATTAAGATTTTTGTCTAAAATATAAATATGCACATTATCAGCAGGCACTCCTATTGGAACAGATACCCTTGTATCACTTTCATAATCGTACTTATGAATCATACACCCTACTACGGTTTCAGTAGGACCATACTCATTCAATATTTCAATATTCCCCTCAAATTTTGTATAAATATCTTTTGCAAGGCTTACTTTCAAATCTTCTCCACCTACAACAAAACGTTTAACTGAGGAATTTCTGATATTTGTGTGTTTTAATAAAGACAGATGGGAAGGAGTAAGTTTAATGACGGTAGCCTTATTATCTTTCATGATCCTATAAAGAATGTATTCCTCTTCATCACTATTCTCATCATATACAATAATTTGGTTTCCACTGATTAGAGGAGTGAAAACAGATGTTACCGTCAAATCAAAAGCTAGGGACGAGTATAGCGGAAACACCTCATCGTTAGTATTAACATACATCTTTTTCGCCCACCAGATATAATTAACCAGCCCCTGATGTTCAATCATGGTTCCTTTTGGCTTTCCGGTAGAGCCGGATGTATAGATTACGTATGCTAAGCTATTAGCTTTATTTCTTACATCTAAATTTGATGCATCTCCTGAATATAGGCCTTCTTTCCTGATATCAATGATCTCACCATCAAACCTTACATTTTCATGCAATTCTAAATTCGCAAGCAGTATTTTACAATCCGAATCCTCAAGCATATAAGATATTCTGTCATCCGGATAGCCTGGATCAATCGGCAAGTACGCTCCACCGGCCTTTAAAATAGCAAGAATACTGATAACCGTTTCAATAGAATGTGTGGTTAGCAATCCAACGATTGTTTCCTCTTCTACTCCTTTTTCAACAAGACATCTTGCAAACTGATTCGCTTTTTCATTTAATTCGTTATAAGTAAATTCAGTATGATTAAAGCTAATAGCTGCCTTATGAGGTGTCTTTTCTGCTTGTTCTTCGAATAGTTCATATATCATTTTGTTTTTCGGATATGCGTTGTAGGTATTGTTAAATTCATATAATAACTTTTTTTTCTCATCATCTGACAATAGACTTAAATCTCTTACTTTTTGAAATGGATCCGTTATGATTTGGTATGTAATATTCAATAACTGATTATAAATATACTCAATATCCTCATTGGAGTAATCATTAATCTTGTAGTCAAAGTCTAATGTCAGACTCCCTGTATCAGACCAGTCTTTAATAACCATTTGCAGAGAGTAAATCTGATTGCCATTATAAAATTCAACATTCTCTATTGGATAGCCATTCAGTTCTGAATCGAGCTTTGTATTATAATAATTTACACAGACATTAAACAAGCTATCATATCCATTTTTCTTAAGTTCTAAATTCTGAACGAGAAGATTATACGGATATTTCTGATTAAAATAACATTTCTTAAGCTCTTCATTTACGTACACCATCGTATCTAATAAGCTTAAATTAGCATCTATAAAAAATCTAAATGGCATTGCACTTGTAAACATACCAAACATTCTCTTTTCTTTTTTGCCTGATCTGTTTAACACAGGAGTCCCTATCACAATATCATCTTGTTGAGTCGTTTTATGTAGGTATATAAAATACAATGCTACGAAAAATGTGTTCAGAGAGCATTTATTATCTGCTGTAAACTTCTTTATCTTAGAACAAAATTCGGTATCCATTTCAAAAGTTATCCTTTTTCCTTCTATGATGCTTGAACTTTGATTTGCCCATGCATCAGGAATTTCCTTGAATTTCTCATTCCAAAAGTTTTTATTCTTCAGAAATCTGTCTGATGAAAGATATTTATTTTCATGATCTATATATTCAGTATAAGAGTACTCTATGCTGTCTACGATTTCTTCACCATTGATCTGTTTCATATAAATACTGCAAATTTCATCGGTCATGATATTTATTGACCATCCGTCACAAATGATATGATGAAACTTTGCTAGATACCCATTATCGTTGTCTGATATTTTAAATAATGCAAAATAAAAAAGCCTTTCGTTTTCTAGAACAAAAGGCTTTCTTGCTTCTTTATCTACCCATTTATTGAACTCATCTTCAGGGTTGTCATACTGAGAAAAATCTATAAAATCCAGCTTAACTTCTTCATAACTCCTTACGAACTGCTTAACTTCGCCGTTATCTTCAATTAACCTTAATCTTAGTCCTTCATTCTTCTTTATAAGTACATTTATACAGCTTTCAAGTATATTAAAATTAACATCGCCTTTAATCCTTATCGGACCACCGATATTGTATAATGATGTATTCGGATAAATTTTTTCTATATACCAAATTCTCTTTTGGGGATGTGTTAGAGGATAAAGAACTATATCATTATTATAATTTATATTATCCATAGTAACAAAACCTCTTCTATGTTTTTTTGTCAACAGCCAGCTATAGCACACTTTTCATGTTAACCAAAATAGTTGGATAAGCACATAGCCTCATCGATTGTACAAAAGCAAAGTTTACCTATTAGATTACAAAAGGGCATAGTTTCACCCGGTCATCTATATGTAAACATATACACTACTTAGGCATAAGATGGACTCAGGGCTACCCCAACGTGCCGGAACATCGATTGGATTTACGCTGATTATTTTGGTTTTTTTAGAATCTTGTGAGCCTGTATTAATATCAAGTATCCAAGTAACAACTTTTATCTGAAATATGCACGCCTACATCAAGCGTCCTTGATTCTCCCATCAAATTCAACTCTATCTTCGCTCTTCTTTTTCTCTTGTCAACCTTCTTAATTAACTCTTCTTTTCCTTCTAAAGGACCTTCCAGCACTTTAACTTGCTTATCGACAATATCTATTCTCGAATAACGAACAACCCCATCTTGATCGACCAATGCTAATATATTGTTCATTTCATGGTTCGCGATTCTAGAATACCAACTATAACTTTGATCCTGTTTGTATTTACCTGTATAAACAAAATAATGAACTTTAGGGATGTTACGAATATTATAGTATATATCTGGAGTTAATAATGTTTGTATAAATACATACCCCGGAAACAAAATCTTGAGAACATCCTTAAAATCCCCATTCTTTTTTTCAGGAACTAACTTTTTCGGAATAAAACTGTTTATAGGAGTTAAAATCTGAGCTTCCCCCAAGAGTCTACTCACTAAATCTTCTTTACCGCTTTCGACAAATAAAGCGTACCAATTCATAACATCACCTTAAGTGCAAAATAAAGTGCTTTCAATATTGAAATAACAATCAAGATCGAAAGCACTTTTCAATTCATAGTTCTTAAGATACAGAAATCAACTCTATTTTAGTTCATTGATAAATTTTTCATTCATGTATTAAATCAGATAATCTGACAAGATGCATCAAACTTATACGTAAAATTACAATTTTTTTACGAGTATTTTGATTATTCCATATAATAACAACATTGTCAATGTATTTTTTTGAATAATTTGGCATAGATTTAGATAATATTCATCCTCATGTTGTCTCAAAAAGAGATTATTAATTCAAAAAGACTCTTCAATTTTATACGTTATCTCCTATAACTTTAAAACTATAAAATCTGATGGCCATCCAATCGTTAAAAGATGTAGTATAGACTAAATAAGACTTTCCAAGAAGCCCTTAATAAATTACTTATTATCTTCATTGCCGTTGATTCGCAAGCTGTTAAAAACTTGCAGATTCTGTTGGCGGTTTGTTGCTGCTTTCCGGAAATTTGAGCATAAAAATAAACCGTCTTTGCAGACGGAATCAATCATTGCGAAGTTAAAGACCCGCAAGCTGGAGTCTGTTTATGTTAGTGATCTTTGAACACCGTTCCTTCCATTATATAATAAACACAGGATATACCTGTAAACTATTTAAGAATCCGCACATATTTCCACATATTCTTTGACTAAGAACACCTGGCTCAGCCCCACACGATCCACATAGTTCCGCGCAACCAGGGATAAGACGAAGCTTGCTCCATTACCGGTGATAAACGTCAAGATTGTTCCATGCACGCCATTGAATTAAAGGGCGACCGTCGATAACAGCTCGCTCTTATGTACTTTCTTCATCGTAGTGGATAACACGTAAAATGTAAACAGATCAAGTCCTCGAGACCATAAGGTCAAGCGCAAGGCTCTGCAGCCCGGATAAATAATCCTGCATCCAGTTGCTGAGAACAAGCTTTGGCAGATGCTCTCCGGTAATGTATACAGCGCTCTTTTTGCGAATTAGCTCCAGCATAGGCCCGTCTATTTCAGCGGAATTAAAAATAACCATATGCGGGTTCAACAAGGCGGTAAATGTAGTTACCATACGGCTTATCGCATCGACTGTTTTCTCCTGATGAGTGTCTGATTCCAATCGATGCTCTAAAGCCTGCCCGAAGTTTTGTTCATTGTACAGCGGGATAAACTGAATCTCACCTGAGAAAAAGGTGCTGCCGCGTATCAGGTTTCCGTTTACGATAATACCGGCTCCCGGACCATTTTGCCCCAGATAAATATAAATCAAGGTAGGATTTTCCTCGTCACTATGGACATGGTTATAACCAAGCACAGCCGCATTCATGTCATTCTCGATGACAACCGGGATGGAGAATTGCTTTTCAAAGTGTCCTTTTAAATCAAAGGAATGGAACTGCTTATAATTTGGAATGTAAATGATTTCCCCATTTTTAACGGAGCCTGGAACCCCAATGGCAATGGAAGCGATTTGGGGATATTTCTGCATAATGATTTCAATATGTCTGGTCACACTTGAAACATCATCCATCAATAAACTTCCGGTTTTGCCCTGCTCTTTTAACACTCCCAGACAATTGAATACGCTATAATTCGTTTCATTTTTCTCCAGGAAAATTGCCAGGCCAAGCATATACTCCGGGTTGTACCGGTATCGCATCGCCCGTCTGCCGCCGCTGGAATCATCTATGCCGGACAAGACAACCTCACCCTCTTGTTCCATCCGGGACAAAAACTTGCTGACGGTCGGAAAACTGATACCGAGCTTTTGGCTCAGTTCAACCTTCGTCGCACTGCCAAGCTCCAGCAACAGGAGGCGCAGCTTCTGAAGAATTGCCTTTTGTATATCCTTGGAGTTGGTAAATAATTCATTCATATCAAGGTTCACCCCGTCAGCCATCTTAGTAAACGCATTAGTTCGAATGGTGTGCCGGTCATTGTACAGACCGAGCGGCACCAGTAATTCCGGTTTCCTTCTTGCATGGCGCAGGAGTAGCCCTCGAAACACTCGATAGGACGAAACACAGCGGCTACAACGGTCCCGGTTGCGTCATCGATCGCGGCGTGCAGTGCAAAAGCAAGCGCCTGATCCTCCAGCCATGCAAATGGTTGCATCGATCTGCCACATTATGCCGGCTTGTGCCTTGCGCGGACTCGGTTGATGGGCTTTCGCGCGCCGACACTGCTTGTATGCTTAATTATGTGCTCCAACAGGATGTGTCTTACGCTTGCTGGACTTAAGCGCAGGGATTCGTGCTCTGCCAAAGCTCTGCAAAATGTTGCTTCCGTGGTATTTCTCCGTGTAGAGCGTCAAGCCCGCTTCTTGATTTCATCAGCCAACGCATGGCTCGGATTCCTCCCGGTTTCCATGGGCAAGGGCCTGTGTTCCTCCTGTCCCATAGTGACATTATCACAGAACAATAACAGTTTTCAACTTTTGATGTCAAACGTCTGTGAAAATGTCACTCTAATTGTGCTATGAAAATGTCACTTGTTAAAATGAAGGTCTCTGTTACCAGAAGGCCTCTGGATAGCTATTGTGCTGCGAATACATGGCATCTTGGAACGAACGTTGTTTTGTGTTACGCTTAGTGATGTTGTTGTCATACGTGGTTTTCCACGGATGATCTTTGGCGGGTTTGCGTGGCTGCGCAGAACCCGTCTTTTCTTTTGGGGTGAGAACGGGATCACGGCTTGGACGGTCCGTCGCTTGGAGCGCAAACGCCTGTCCGTACATCCAGAGCAATACCTCACCTTCCAGCGTTTCGCGT
>NZ_KE383871.1:0-11345 GCF_000422505.1 Paenibacillus pinihumi DSM 23905 = JCM 16419
CGCGTATTGTCAATCGGCTTGCCGATCGGCACGCTCGCATACGTCTGTCCAGGCGCACAATCAAAGTACGTGACATCTACCGTCGCTTCCGTCGGGCCGTACAGGTTGATCAGACGCGCTCCACCGGCTGGTGCAATGTCGCGATGGAATCGTTCCACCTGCGAGGTCAGCAGCGCTTCACCGCTGGTGAACACCTGCCGCAGCGGGGACAAGCTGCGCTCACGCTCTGCTGCCGGCAACTGCTCGGCATACTCCAGGAACGCGTGCAGCATGGACGGTACGAAGTGCATCGTTGTAATCCGGTGCTGCCCGATCGCCTCGACGATCGCTGACGGGTTCTTCTCCCCCCCGACCGGCAGCATGAGCACTTTCGAGCCCTCAAAGGCCCACCAGAACAGCTCCCATACCGATACGTCGAACGTAATTGCCGTCTTCTGCATAATCGTGTCTTCCGCCCCGATCGGGTACCGCTTCTGCATCCAGCGCAGGCGGTTGATGACCGCTGTATGCTCGATCATCACCCCTTTCGGGCGGCCGGTCGTACCGGACGTATAGATGATATACGCCATATCTTCCGGCTTGCTGGCCGCCTCCAGATTGGATCCGTCCGCATCGTACACCGCCGCATCATCCAGATTGATAATGCGACCTGCATAGCCCGGGACCAGCCCGTCTGCCGCGTTGCCCTGCACAATCAGCACCTGGGCCTGCGAATCCTCCAGCATATACCGGATGCGCTCTTCCGGATAATCCGGTGCAATCGGCACATAGGCACCGCCGGCCTTCAGAATGCCCAGGATGCCGACCATCAGTTCCAACGAGCGTTCCGCCATAATGCCAACGATCTGATCCGGCACGACACCCGCTGCACGCAGCGTTCTCGCCAGCCGGTTCGCACGCTCGCTCAGCTCCCCATAGGTCAGGCTTCCTTCCCCGAACAGCACTGCCGGAGCATCCGGAGTCCGCTGCACTTGCTCCTCGAACATCCCGTGAATCGTCTGTTCGCGCGGGTAGTCCGCAGCCGTATCATTGAACGCTGCGATCAGCTCCGCTTTCTCGGCTTCAGTCGCAAGCTCCAGTTCTTTTACGGTAATGCCCGGATCCGCCGTCACCTGCTCCAGTACATGAATCAGATGTTTCCGCACACGTTCCATATCGTCCAGACCATACACACCGGAATTGTATTCCAGGCGAATCATGATATCTTCGTCCGGCATGACGATCAAATTGAAATCATAATTGGTCTGTTCGGCTACTTTCGCGTCGATAATATGAAGCTGCCCCTGCTCACCACTGGCTTGCTCCATTTGCTCTCCCATCGGGTAATTTTCAAATACCACAATATGTTGAATGAGATCCTGCCTTTGCCCGCTGGCAGCCTTTATCTCATACAGCGGATAGTAATCGTAACGGGTAGATTCAAGTGCCTGGTCCTGAAGTTGTCTCATGACGCTGGCAAATTTGTCGTCCGCCTCGCACCTGACACGAATCGGGATTGTGTTGATAAACAGTCCGATCATTGATTCAATGCCCGGAATTTCCGCAGGTCTGCCTGATACAACACCGCCGAACACCGCGTCTCCGGTGCCATTATACTTGTGAAGCATAATGCCCCATACTGTCTGCATGAGCGTATTCAGTGTGACCTGATATTGCTTGGCCACCCGGTTCATTTTTGCAGTCAATTCATCTCCCAGTTCAAATGTAAGATTTTCGGCTGCGTAAGTGTCGCTCGGGCTAACTGCTTTCTGCTGCGGCAGTGCTGCCTGCTGGTCGTAATCCGCCAAATAATTGCTCCAATACTGAGCTGCACCCTCATAATCCTGCTTATACAGCCACTCGATATATGAACTGTATGGTGCAGCTTCCGTCCTGCTGCTTGACCGTCCCTGAACAAAATCAGCATACGTCTCCAGCCATTCCTGCGTCAGCTGCGGCAAGCACCAGCCGTCCATTAAAATGTGATGGGAGCTCCAAATGACATGGCTGCTTTCTTCACTTGTACGCAGGACAGTTACCCGCATAAGAGCATCGCGCTCCAGATTGAAGCCGCGCTGCTTGTCAGCATGCACGAGCGCTTCGACTTGGTCCTGTATCTCGTGCTCGGTCACTCCGGTCAGATGGACATAGCTGAATTCAGCCTTCTTGTCCCGGTACACGATCTGTAGCAATTCATTGCTCCAGCTGCTGAAGAAGTTCGTTCGCAGCACCGCATGCCGCGCCGTGAGCACATCAAGGCTGTCTGCGAATAAACGCACATTCAGCTCCCCCTGAATCGTAAAGCGGGTCTGTTCGAAATACGCGCCAGCCTGGCCATCCATGGCGCTATGAAACCACATCCCCTTTTGCATCGGGGTCAGGGCATAAATCGTTTCAATTTCCCCGATATCCTTGGTCTGCGCTTTGATTCGCTCCAAATCATCAATCTGCAGTCCACTCACCAGCACATCACTTGGCGTCAGTTCCGGCTTGTCGATAGCGACACAATGGTCAATAATATTCTGCAGGCTTTGATGCATCAGGCTTACCAGCCGTTCAATCGTGTCACGGCGATATTGCTTGCTGCTGTAGCTCACATCCAGCGTGAGAACCCCGTCTGATATCATGCCGTTAATATCCAGTGTGCTGGTACGGACCTGGCGGCTGCTGATCTCAGCTCCTTGCGAATACGGCGATACGTCCATCTCATTGTTTTTCAGATCCTGGTCGAATTGCCCCAGGTAGTTAAAGCTGATTTCCGGTTTTGCAAAGACATCTTCACGTGCAGCATCGCTTTTGCCAAAGTCCGACAGGTAACGGTAAATGCCATACCCGATGCCTTTGCTCGGAATACGACGCAGGTTCTCCTTCATCGTTTTGATACGATAGGAGAGACTTTTGTCCGGGTCGCTTTCGAGCAGGAACGGATATTCGCTTGTAAACCATCCTACTGTGCGCGAAATATCGATTTCCGGCAAAATATCCTCCCGCCCGTGTCCTTCCAATGTGACCAAAACCCGGTCATGCCCGCTCCATTGCTGCAGGGCGCTGCCGAGCGCTGCGAGCAGGATGTCATTCATGTCCGTACGATAAGCGCGATGGACATGCTTCAACAGCTGCTCCGTCTCCTCCCGGCTCCATTCTGCGACAACGGATACGCTATCCTCCTGCAGGGACTTCTCCGAGTCAAAATCTTTAGGCAGCGGGGATACATCCGCCTGAAGCTTTTCCCAAAATGCTTTTTCCGCTTCCATTTCCGGGCTGAGCGCATAGGCTGCAAGCTGGCTGGCCCATGTCCGGTAGCTGTCGGTCTTGGCAGGAAGGCGTACTGCCTCTCCTTTCAGGGATTGTTCATAGCCCGAAGCGATATCTTCCAGCAGGATACGCCAGGATACACCGTCAACGATACCATGATGCATGACAAGCAGCAGATGGTCCCCATCATCCGTATGGAATAGTCCTGCTTTCACTAATGGCCCGTTATGCAGGTCGATACTGCTCTGAATTTCATGAGCTCTTTGTTCAATGATTTGACGAACATCCTGCCTGTGAACGCCTGAAGCAGCGTCCGTAAGGTCCAGAACGTCCAAATGGTATAATTCTCCCCCTTTTATCTCCCGATTCCAAGCCGTGTACCCTCCTTGTCCGTTTAATTGAAATACAATACGAAGTGCATCATGATGCACGGTCACAGCTTGCAGCGTATTGCGGATGGCGGTTTCATCGAATCCGTCTTTCCTGTACAGCATGATGGACTGATTATAGTGATGCTGGTCAGTGAATTGCTGCTCGAAAAACCAGCCGAGAATCGGCGTAAGCGGCATATCGCCCGAAACTTCTCCCTGGTCCGCCACTTTGACGGCCTGCTGCAAATGGCTTCCAAGCTGGGCAATGGTCGGATACTTGAACAGATCGCGGATCTCCAGCTTATAGCCTGCCTGTTGCAGACGGGATGCAACCTGGATTGATTTGATCGAGTCGCCTCCCAGCTCGAAGAAATGATCCAGTATGCCAATACGCTCCGAGCCAAGCACCGTCTTCCAGACAAGGGCAAGTGCTTGTTCTGCTTCCGTGCGGGGAGCAATGTATTCCGTACCCGTATGCACGTTGTCCGGGGCTGGAAGCGCCTTGCGATCAACTTTGCCGTTTGGTGTCAGCGGGAAGCGTTCCAGCTGCACGAAAAACGACGGAATCATGTAAACCGGCAACTCATCGGCCAAAGCGCTTCTCAGCTCGCTAACTGTCATTTCGCGTTCGGCAACAAAATAAGCGCATAATGCCTTCGTTCCGTTCTGATCCTCACGCGCCACTACGACGCTTTCCCGGACATGGTCCAGCTTCAGTATTTTGGACTCCACTTCACCGATTTCAATGCGGTAGCCCCGTATTTTCACTTGATGGTCGATCCGGCCCAAATACTCAATATTGCCGTCAGGCAGCCAGCGGGCCAAGTCCCCGGTGCGGTACATCCGGTATGCCTCAGAGAATGGATCGAATACAAATTTCTCATCCGTCAAATCCGGGCGCTGCCAATATCCGCGGCCTACGCAAGGCCCGCCGATATAAAGCTCGCCAATAACCCCGACCGGCAGAAGATTTCGCTGGCTGTCCATGACATACATCGAGACGCCCGGCAAAGGTTTGCCGATCGGCAGAGCTCTCGGCACCTCCGGGGTCGCCGGCTCGTAATAGCAGGCATCAATGCACGTCTCTGTTACACCGTAGCTGTTAATGATGCGGAACTGCGAGCCGAAACGGTCCAGCATTTTCCGGAATTCTTCCGGCGGGCAATAATCCGCTCCCACAGAAGCAAGTTTCAAGCTGCTGATATCCAGATTATTGTCGTAGATATGTTCCATAAGCGGAATCGCGATAGACGGCGTGCATTCGAACATTTGAATGCGGTGCTTCCGGATCAATTCATAGATTTCAGCCGGATTTGCACGCACATGCTCCGGACAGATGATCATCTCACCGCCATGCAGCAGCGTTCGGATCAGGTCGCCGGAAAAGACATCGAATGAGAAGCTGGCCCATTGCATCCAGCGGATGTTCCCTTCCCGCAGGCGATATTCTTGTTCCCATGCTTCTGACATAACCGTTAATTGTCTGTGCTCGATCATAACGCCTTTCGGCTGGCCTGTTGTTCCCGATGTATAAATCACGTAAGCCAAATGCGATGGTGAACTGACCGGCTCCAAATTGGAAGCCTCATTGGCATAGACGGATTCATCATCCAGCAGCACCGTAAGGCCGCCAAACGAAGAACGGGACTGCAAATGGCTTTGCGTAACGAGCACACCCGCCTTGGAATTATCCAGCATATACCGGATACGGTCTTCCGGATATGCCGGATCGATCGGGACATAAGCGCCTCCAGACTTCAGAATGGCCATAATCCCAACGATCATCTCCAAGGAACGATCCGCTATAATGCCTACCAGCTGATCAGGCACAACACCGCTTGCCCTTAATGTCCGGGCCAGGCGGTTCGATCTCTCGTTCAGCTCCCGGTATGAAAGGCGCTCATCCTCATAGGTGACCGCAATCCGCTCAGAATGAAGCTCAGCTTGCTCTTCAAACAGCTGGTGAACCGTGTGCTGCTGCCGGATTCCTGATACATCGCTATTGAACGTGAAGCGAATCTGATCTTGCTCTTCCTCTGTCATCATGCCGAGTTCGCCAATCAGCGCCTCCGGCGATTGTACAATCGAATGAAGCAGCTGTCTGAAATGATTCGCCATGCGTACGATGGATACACGCTCATACAGCGCGGTTGCATATTCAAGGCTGCAAGCCAGCCCCTCTGTTCCTTCCGCCACGTCCAGACTGAGATCAAATTTGGAAATACGATGTTCGAACGAAAAGGGCTTTAATTGCAGGCCTGGCAGCTCGAAATCTTTATTGTCCATATTTTGCAATGAGAACATGGTATCGAACAGCGGGTTACGACTCATATCCCGGGTGACTTTAAGCTTCTCTACGAGCTCCTCGAACGGATATTCCTGATTCTCAAATGCGGCTAGTGCCTGCTCCTTCACCTGCTCCAAATAGAAGAGGAAGGATGACTCTCCGGCCGGATAGTTGCGGATAGCGAGCGTGTTGACGAACATTCCGATCAGCGGCTGCAAATCATCATGCGTCCTGCCCGCATTTGTTGTGCCGACAACAATATCCTCCTGACCGGTATACTTATGCAGCAGTACTGTATAAGCTGCAAAGAGCACCATGTAAAGTGTCGTTCCGCTGCTTGCAGCAAGACGATGCAAGCCTTCGCTTATCTCTGAACTAACCGCAAATTCATACGTGTCGCCTTCGTAGCTCTGAATCACAGGCCGTGCATAATCAGCCGGAAGCTCGAGTACGGGCAATTCGCCGCCGAATGCTTGCAGCCAATAGGCTTCCTGTTGCTTCATCTGTTGCTGCTGGGCACCCGATTGCTGCCAGGCAGCGAAATCTTTGTATTGGATACGCAACGGAGGAAGCTCTTCGCCTGCGTAAAGCCGGACGAATTCGTCCACTACAACTCCCATGGACGTGCCATCCGATATCATATGGTGCATATCATAGAGAAGCACATGGCGATCCGGTCCCAATTCGATCAGACCAACACGCAGCAGCGGCGGTGTTCTCAAGTCAAATGGGCGGATGAAATCCCGGGTTTTGTGAGCAGCATCGGCTTCTCCGCTGGCCTGAATATATTCCACCGCAAAGTCAACATCCTGTTGTACCTTCTGCACAGGTTCACCGTCGATCAGCTCAAAGCCTGTTCGCAGCGTTTCATGACGGGCAATCAGCTTCTTGAAGGAGTTTTCCAAACGCAACCGATCGAGCTGGCCCTCCAGCAGCATTGCTCCCGGCATATTGTAGCTCTGCTCCGCGCCTTCAAGCTGCTGCAGGATAAAGAGCCGCTTCTGCGCTGAAGATACTGCATAATGTTCGCTTTCCTGAATGGCTTCAATGGCATTGAATTGCTGCCGCTCCAGCCCTCCTATAAGCAGGGCCAGTTCCTCGATGGTCGGGTTGCGAAACAATTCACGAAGGGATACATTAACATCCAGTTCCTTGTGCAGCCTGCTTACCAGCGCAGCCGCGCGAAGGGAATGTCCGCCAATCGCAAAGAAGTTGTCCGTGATTCCGACTTGCTCTGCCCCAAGCAAGTCCTGCCAAATAATCGCGAGCTGCGTTTCTAGCGGATTACGCGGAGCGATGTACGCCGTCCGGATAGCGCCGCCTTCTTGCGGATCAGGCAGAGCCTTGCGGTCCAACTTGCCGTTCGGCGTTAGCGGAAACTGCTCCAATTGCACAAAATAAGAAGGAATCATGTAATCCGGCAGGCCTGCAGACAACGTCTCCCTTAATTCATTCACGTTGAGTTCACGTTCCGCCACAATGTACGCGCAAAGCGCTTGCTGGCCGCTGCCGTCAGCCCGGGCGATTGCCAAGGCCTCTCTTACACCTTCTATTTTCCGAAGACTCGATTCAATTTCGCCCAACTCGATCCGGAAGCCTCGAATTTTGACCTGTTGGTCAATTCGGCCCAAATATTCAATCGTACCGTCCGGAAGCCATCTGGCAGAATCCCCGGTGCGGTATATGCGATTACCAGGCGCAGACGGATGAGAGGTAAATTTCTCTTCGGTCAGCTCCGGACGATTCAAGTAGCCTCTTGCCAGCCCGTCACCCGCAATACATAATTCGCCCGGTACATACACCGGCTGCAGCTCGCCGGAAGGGCTCAGGATCATAACCCGAATATTAGCTACAGGGGTTCCGATGGTAATGACCTCATTGGGCTCCAGTCCGTTCGCGCATGTTGTCACAACGCTGTTCTCCGTCGGACCGTATTCGTTGAACAATTCTACCTGAGGAAGCAGTTCCTTGCTGTTGGTTACCAGTGCACGGCTGACGCTTTCCCCTGCCAAAGTTACTCTTCTCAGCGCAGATACTGATTCGGCATTCGCGACGTTAAGCAGCGCTCCATACAGATTCGGGACACAGATGAAGTGCGTGATGCCGAAATGGCAAATCGCTTTATGCAAGGCGAGCGGGTCCTTGGCTTCATCCTCGCTGAGCAAATACAGTCCCGCACCCGATAATAACGAACTGAATGCGCTCATGACAAAACCGTCAAAGGAAAAGGAAAACAATTGCAAGACACGATCCGTTACACCCAACCCGTAATTTCGGATTCGCCATATGAGCGCGTTGGTTATGCTCCGATGTTCAATCATAACCCCTTTCGGATTTCCTGTTGTACCGGACGTATAGATAACGTAGGCCAGATTACCCGGATTAGAGACAGATTCAAAATCGGCATCATCATCGGCAGCATTATTCGCAATGTCCATATCGATAGTTGTGCCGTCGTAGTCAATGCGGTCTCGAAGATGGCCTTGCAGCACGAGTATCTGTGCTCCCGAGTCTTCCAGCATGTAACGGATACGGTCTTGCGGATATCCGGGATCAATCGGTACGTAAGCACCACCCGCTTTCATAATGGCTAACAGGCCGACGATCATTTCAAGCGACCTTTCCGCCATAATTCCCACCAGTTGATCCGGCTGAACTCCCGTCTCCTTAAGAACGCGTCCGAGCCTGTTCGCACGCGCATTCAGCATGCCATAGGTTAGCTGCTCTTGCCCGTAACTGACAGCGATCGCATTCGGCGTCCGCTTCACTTGCTCCTCAAACAGCTCATGAATCGTTCGCTTGCCCGCATTCTCCACAGCCGTCTGATTAAAAACTTCAAGCAAATGCAAGGTTTGAATATCCGAAAGCAGGCGAATGTCACCCAGTTTAGCATTGGGATCGGATGTAAGCAGGTGCAGAATTCGCTGCAGGTGATCAATAACTTGCTCAATAAAGTCAGCAGAAAATGCATGCTGATTATAAACGACACTTAAATTAAGGCGTTCATTTTCAAATTCAAACTGGAATAATAGATCGGCGACGACTGTCGGAATAAAATTTACATGATGTATATTTTTCAGGGCTACGATCGTATTGACGACTGGCAAGCCGTTCTTTTCCTGGATATTCATTTGCCCGGTCATGAGCCGGAACGGGATATTCTGGTGGCGGATTGCTTCTGTAAATGATTTTTTCAACGATGTCAGCAAAGATTTGAATGTATGATCCTGGTGCATGTCTTCCTTCAGGATCACTACCTGATTAACCGGCAGTCTTTTTTCCCCGGCTTTGCGTACAATTGGCATGCCGAGCACGACGCGCGACTCATTCGTATATTTGTGCAGCAAACACTGGATGCCGCCCAGCAGAATCATAAAGGCTGCTTGATGTGCCCCTTTGGAGAGGCGGATTACGGATTCCGAAATTTCGGAAGGCAGCGTCACAGAAACCGAATAATACGGTGCCGCCTCATTAGTTGGAGAATTATTGTAGGGCAAGGTCGTAGGCGTATCTTCAGCATCGAGTTTCATTTTCCAGAATTCGATTTCTTTTTCAAATGCCATTATGATCATCTCCCTGTCAAATCAAGTACATCCTTGAAGCGGAAGGCAATCGCTCACCAGGGTGCATGCCGCCATGAAAACTGCATGCACCCCGGATGAACGAGGCCAGGACCCTATCTTTTCATTTCTGGAGGCAACAGACCCAGAACAAGCTAGAAAGCAAAATCGATTTCTTCTTCCATTGCTTCATCCTGATCTCCGCTGCTGCTTAATACAATTTCGCCTAATCGTATTTCTGGACGGTCACATAGCCGGGATAACAGATCCAAGAAATCCTCCGTCAAATTCGTAATCATATTGGAGGAGAACAGCTTGGTACAATATTCGAAATGCCCGCTCAGCATGCCATCTTCAATCTCCATTTCCAAACACAGATCAAATTTGGCTGTAGTATACGATGGGACCAGCGGTTCGAACGACAATTCCCCGAAATGGGATATTCGAGTCTTGGCATTTTGCAGCATGAACATCGTGTCGAATACCGGGTTACGGCCTGGAACCCAAGCTGATTGCAGCTGTTCCGCAAGTTTATCAAACGGATAGTCCTGATGCTCAAACGCATTCAGCGCCGCCTCTTTCACTTCTTCCAGATAAAGCAGGAAACTCTTGTCTGCATGCGGGTAATTGCGAATCGCCAGCGAGTTGACGAACATGCCGATCAATGGCTCCGTATCCGCGTGTGTCCTGCCCGCAATCGGGGTACCGACGATGAGATCATCTTGTCCCGAATATTTATGCAGCAATGTTGTGTATGCTGCCAGCAGCACCATATAAAGGGTTGCTCCGGCTTGGGCCGCGAGATGCTGCAGCTTCTCATTCAACTGCCCGTCAATTGCAAAATGCAGCTTGTCTCCGTCATAGCTCCGAATATCGCTTCTGGCAAAGTCGGTTGGCAGTTCCAATAACGGGAGCTCTCCACCCAGTGTCTTCAGCCAGAATTGTTCATGCTCCTTCATTCGCTCGTCCTGCGCTTCCGACTGCAGCCACAGCGCGTAGTCTTTGTACTGGATCTCCAGTGAAGGGAGCTGTTCACCTTCGTACAGCCGTGCAAGCTCGCCCACTAATATATCAACTGAGAGTCCGTCTGAAATAATGTGATGCATATCAATTAGCAACAAATGCTGCTCCTCATGCTCCAGCCGGACAAGTCCTGCACGCAGCAGCGGAGCCTGCTCCAGATCAAAGTCGCGAACGAATTCCGCAGCGATAGTCTCTGCGTCCTCCTCCTTCGCATGCGAATACTCCAAAGTGAATTCAACTTCCTGATGTACCCGTTGTACCGGTTCTCCGTTCACCATCGGGAAGCTGGAACGCAGTGTCTCATGACGTGCAATCAATTGACGGAATGCTTCCGCAAGCCGCAGTTGATCAACAGGTCCCCGGACATACATGGCACCAGGCATGTTATACGTCTGCTGCGCTCCTTCGGCCTGATGCAAAATGTAAATCCGCTTCTGTGCCGAGGACACCGGATAATGCTCGGCAGCTGACGCGACCGGAATCGCACGGTATTCCTGCTGTTCCAACTTGCCAATCGCCTGCGCCATCGCTTCGACTGTCGAGTGGCGGAAGATATCCCGCAGCGGCAGCGCCACATGCAGTTCCTTGTTCAGCTTGCTCGCAAGAGCGGTAGCCCGCAGGGAGTGCCCTCCCAAGTCAAAGAAATCATCCTTCACTCCGATAAGATCAAGCCCGAGCACTTCCTGCCAAATGCGGACGAGCTTCACTTCGAGCTGCGTTCGCGGTGCGACCCGGTCATCACGATTCAAGATCATATCTTGCGGAGCAGGCAGTGCCTTGCGGTCCAGCTTGCCGTTCGGTGCCAGCGGCATCCGTTCCAGTTGGACGAAGTAAGACGGGATCATGTAGCTTGGCAGCTCCGCGCCAAGC
>NZ_KE383871.1:12320-81698 GCF_000422505.1 Paenibacillus pinihumi DSM 23905 = JCM 16419
TCAGCTCCCCATAGGTCAGGCTTCCTTCCCCGAACAGCACTGCCGGAGCATCCGGCGTCCGCTGCACTTGCTCCTCGAACATCCCGTGAATTGTCTGTTCGCGCGGGTAGTCCGCAGCCGTATCATTGAACGCTGCGATCAGTTCCGCCTTCTCGGCTTCGGTAGCCAGTTCCAGCTTGCCAACGGCAACATCCGGGTTGTCCGCTGCTTGTTCCAGTACATGCATGAGGTGATTTTGCAGCCGCTCCATATCGGCACGGTCGTACACCTGCGCATTGTAATCAAAGCGAATGAGCAGATCATCTCCCGGCACAATCATGAAATTGAAATCAAAATTCGTCTGTTCGGCCGCTTGTACATCGGATATAGACAGCCCTTGACCGGCGTCATCGCCAGTCTGTTCCATCCGTTCGTCCAGCGGGTAATTCTCGAACACCATAATATGACTGATCAAGTCCTGCTTCTGCGACGTTCCGGATTGCACCTCATATAATGGATAATAATCATATCGCCCGGATTCGAGAGCCGTATTTTGCAGCTGTGCCGCAACTTCGGCGAAGCTTGTTTCAGCTGCGCAGCTAACGCGAACCGGTATCGTGTTGATGAACAATCCAATCATCGATTCGACACCCGGCACCTCAGCCGGACGGCCCGACACGACACCGCCAAAAACGACATCCTCAGTCCCGTTGTAGTTTTGGAGCACGATTCCCCAAGCCGCTTGCAGCCAAGTATTCAAGGTCACTTGGTGCTGCTTGGCGACACGGTTCAGGCGGGAAGTAAGCCCGGTTCCCAATTTGAGATGCGCTTGTTCCAGTACATATTGCTTATCTTTTCCTGCGGATTTGCCTCCAGGCAATCGTGTCTGCTGATCATATCCTGCCAGATAGCCTTTCCAATATTCCGCTGCAGCGTCCATATCCTGCCCAGCCAGCCATTCGATGTACCGGCTGTAGTCAGGCGAGTCTGCCTCCTCGCGCAGCTTGAATCCCGAAGGCTGACCTGCAGTCGCAGCGTATGTGCGGAACAGTTCATCTGTCAGCTGCGGCAAGCACCAGCCGTCCATCAGAATATGATGGGAGCTCCACAATACGTGGCAGCATAATGCTTCTGTCCGCATCAGGGTGACCCGCACCAGCGGATCACGCTGTAAATCAAAGCCTCTCTGCTTGTCGCCGGATACGATATTCTCTATTGCGGCTATTTGGTCTCCAGACGGCAGCTGGCTCAGATCTTCATACGTGCACGCAATCCTTCCTTCCCGGAACACGATTTGGACCGGTTCGCCATCCAAACTGTAAAAGTTTGTGCGCAGCACCGCATGCTTGGCAGCCAGTTTATTCAGGCTTCTCATGAACAGATCAGGATCAAGCTCACCTCTGAGCGTAAATCGGGTTTGTTCGAAATACGCGCCATGAGCTCCTTCTTCCCCGTCTACTGCATTGTGGAACCACATGCCCTTCTGCATTGGCGTCAGCATATACATATTTTCGATGATGCCAATATCTTGTGTGTCTTCAGTAATTTGTTCCAGCTGTCCAACACTCAGCCCTTGCAGCAGCAAATCGCTTGGTGTCAATTCTGTATGCTCCTGCGCAATGCAATGTGCAATAATCTCCTGCAGGCTTGCATGCATGTGGCCAGCCATTTGCTCAATCGTCTCCCTGCGGTACTCTGTACTGCTGTAGCTGATATCAAAGGACAGGGTGCCATTTTCAATCGCTCCATTGATATCGAGCGCATATTGCCGATCATGTTTGCTGCTGGCATCAGCGCCTCTCGAATACGGTGATATCGACATACCGTCTCCCATGGAGTCTTGATCAAATTGTCCCAAGTAGTTAAAGCTGATGTCCGGAGCAGCACCCCATTTCGGGTCGTCTGCCTGCACGCTCAAGTAGCGGCACAAGCCATATCCGATGCCCTTGTTCGGAATCCGGCGCAGCTTCTCTTTTAATCCTTTGATATGGTAAGCCAGGCTTTGATCCGGCTCTGATTGCAGCAGCACCGGATATTCACTTGTGAACCAGCCGACCGTCCGTGAAATGTCCAATTCCCCGGAAACCGGCTCCCGTCCATGTCCCTCCAGATTGACGAGCACCCGCTTCTGTCCGCTCCATTTCCGCACAGCCGTTGCAAGCGCCGCAAGTAATATGTCATTCATATCCGTGTTATAAGCCCGATGCACATGCTTCAGCAGTTGCTCGGTTTCCTGTTGGCTCCAGGTGATAATGACGGAACTGCTATCCTGCTGAATACCCTTCCTGCCGTCAAAGTCTCTGGGCAGTGAAGCAGCGCCGTCGTTCAAAACGCTGTTCCAATAGCTGCGTTCCTCTGTCAGAGACGGGCTTGCGGCGTGCTCAACCAAGCTTCTTGACCATGCAAGATACGAATCTGTCTTGGACGGCAGGCGGATATCGCTGCCATTGCATGCCTGCTCATAGCCAGCTGCAAAATCCTCCAGCAGGATGCGCCATGACACTCCGTCCACAACAGCATGATGGATCGCAAGGAGCAAATGATGGCCTTCTTCTGTGCGGAATAAGCCAGCTTTCACAAGCGGTCCGTCATGCAAATCTATGCTCGCCTGAACTTCGTTTGCTTTTGCTTCAATTGCCAGTGCGCCATCCTCGTCGTTCGCCACATCCAGGGTGATGAAGCCAAACAATTCTCCCTCTCCAATTGTCCTGTTCCAGGCGGCAAATCCGGTTTCCGTTTTGCGGAACACGGTTCGCAGTGCATCATGATGCTCCACAATTTTCCGCAATGTCTTGCGGACAGCCGTCTCATCGAACCCGTCCTGGCGATACAGCATAACCGACTGATTGTAGTGATGCACATCTTCCAGATCCAGTCCGAAATACCAGCGTTGAATCGGTGTAAGCTCCGCTGCACCGGATACTTCGCCCTGGTCGGCTATCCTGCTGGCCAGTTGGAGGTGGAGGCCCAATTGTGCAATCGTCGGATATTTGAACAGATCGCGTATTTCCAGCTTGTAGCCCGCTTGATGCAGACGGGAGGATACTTGAATGGATTTAATGGAGTCCCCGCCCAGTTCAAAGAAATGGTCGTTCGTTCCAATCCGCTCCACATGCAGAACACTCTGCCATGCGGCAGCCAGCGCTTTCTCTGCATCCGTACGCGGCGCTGCATATTCTGTGCCGGTATATGCAATGCCTTCCGGTGCAGGCAGTGCCTTGCGGTCAAGTTTTCCATTCGGTGTAAGCGGCATGCGGTCAAGCCGCAAGAAATGTGACGGGATCATATAGGACGGTAATTCCTTGGACAGAGCTGCTCTCCATTCCCCTGCCGTCAGCTCACGCCCGGACGTATAGTAAGCGCACAGTACCTTGCGCCCGCTGCCGTCCTCCCGTGCGGCAACAGCCGCTTCACGAACATCCGGCGTTTGCTGCAGTTTCGATTCGACTTCACCGATTTCAATCCGGTAGCCGCGAATTTTGACCTGATGATCCGTCCGCCCAATTAATTCGATGTTGCCGTCCGGCAGCCATTTCGCCAAATCGCCTGTACGGTACATGTGTTGGCCCGTTACAAATGAATCGCTAACGAATTTGTCCGCCGTCAGTTCAGGTCTTCTCCAGTATCCGCGCCCTACTCCGGCACCCCCGATATACAGCTCTCCTGCCAGACCGACGGGCTGGAGCGATTGATTATCGCCCAGGATATACATCGATACGTGCGGAAGAGGTTTGCCAATTGGAACTGCACGGACGGTATCCGCGGATTGCGGTTCATAATAGCTGGAGTCCACACATGCTTCGGTCACCCCGTAGCTATTAATGATTCGCAAATGTGAACCGAAGCGGTCAAGCAGTCTGCGGAAATCATCTGCCGGGCACAGATCGGAGCCGATTATTAACAGCTTCAGGCTGTCGATATCCAATTGGTGCTCATGCACATGCTCCATGAGCGGGAGCACAAGAGCCGGCGTTGATTCGAACATGTGGATACCCGTATTGCGGACAAGCTCGCATATCGCAGCCGGATTCGCTCTTGCTTCGCTTGGACAGAGAATAAGTTCTCCGCCATGCAGCAGTGTCCGGGCGAGATCGCCGGAGAATACGTCAAACGAGAAGCTGGCCCATTGCAGCCACTTGATGCCCGGTTCATGCAGTCCGTATTCCGTTTTCCAGGAATCGGCCATAGCCGCCAACTGGCGATGCTCAATCATGACCCCTTTCGGATTGCCGGTCGTTCCTGATGTATAGATGACATAACACAAATCAGAAGGCTTGCTGATTGGCTCCAGATTCGTTCCGTCTTCATGATAGGCAGTTTCCTCATCAAGCAGCACCCACGTTCCTTCAAAAGCCACCTTCTCCTGCAAATGGCGCTGAGTCAGCAGCAAGCGGGCTGCCGCATCTTCCAGCATATAGCCAATGCGATCCTCAGGATATTCCGGGTCGATTGGCATATAAGCCGCACCCGACTTCAGGACTGCCAATACCGCTACTATCATCTCAAGCGAACGATCAGCCATAATACCAATCAGCTCATCCGGCCTCACGCCTTGCACTCGAAGCGTTCTTGCGAGCTTATTGGCCCGTTCGTTCAACTCGCGGTAGGTCATGCGCTCATTCCCGGATACAACCGCCGTATGCTCCGGCGTACGCACAGCCTGCTCTTCGAACAGACAGTGGACCGTGCCAAAAGAGGCGGCCTCATCTTGTGGCTGGTTGAACACGTGCAAAATCTCTCCATATTCATTTGGCGTCAATATGCCAAGCTCTTCCAGCTTCGCTCCCGGCTCACTGACGATCCCCCGAAGCAATTGTTCGAAGTGCTGAGCCATACGGACAACCGTCTCATTTGTGAACAAGGAAGTTGCATATTCGAAGCTGCAATCCAGCCCCTCCTGATCTTCTTTAATATCCAGGCTCACATCGAATTTGGATATCGTATATTCCATCGGGTACGGCTTCATTTGAAATTCACCCAGCGAATCGCCCAGCAGTTCCGTATTGTCCAGGGCAAACATCGTGTCAAACAACGGATTGCGGCTTAAATCCCTGGTTAGCTTCAGACTTTCGACCAAATCTTCAAACGGATAGTCCTGATGCTCATAAGCCCCCAGCATCGTGCTCTTGATTTCATCCAGATACGATCTGAACGGCTTCCCGCCTTCGGGATACGTGCGAATTGCAAGCGTGTTGACAAACATACCGATAAGCGGCTGCAGTTCGCCATGTGTCCGGCCGGCAATCGGTGTTCCGACGACGATGTCCCCCTGGCCTGTATACTTTTGAAGCAAAACGGTATAGGCGGCAAGGAGCACCATATATAATGTTGTGCCGGTGTCAGCAGCAATCTGTTTCAAGCCCTCACTTACTTGCTTGTCAACTCTGAATGGAAGCGTAACCCCGTCGTATTTCTGCACTGCCGGCCGCACAAAATCTGTCGGCAGCTCCAATACCGGCAATTCACCGCGGAATTGAGAAAGCCAGTAGGCCTGCTGCTTACTCAATTGTTCCTTCTGCTCTTCCGACTGCTGCCATACCGCATAGTCCTTATATTGAATTCGGAGCGGCGGAACGCTTTCCCCATGATAGTGCTGCGACAATTCCTGCAGAACGATGCCTATCGATACGCCATCGGAAATAATATGATGCATGTCGAACAGGAGTACATACCGGTCCTCTGCCTCTTCAATTTCGATTAATCCGACTCGCAGCAACGGCGGCTGATCGAGCTCAAAAGCGCGAATGAACTGTTTTACCCGCTGCTGAACCTCATGTTCTCCGGCTTTACTGTATTCGACCGAAAAATCTACGGTATCCAGTACCCGCTGTACAGGTTCCCCTCCCACAAGTTCAAAGCCGGAACGCAAGACAGCATGACGCCTGATCAAGGCGTGGAACGAGGCTTCGAACCTGTTGCGGTCCAGCCTTCCTTCAAGCAGCATTATGCCAGGCATGTTGTAGCCTTGTTCTGCGCCCTCCAGCTGATGCAAGATGTACAGCCGCTTCTGTGCGGAGGACACCGGGTAATGCTCCTGCGCATCTGCGACCGGAATAGCGGAATACGTGTCCTTGTCCATTGCCGACACGGCACCCGCCATCTCTCCGATTGTAGGGAAGCGGAATACCTCACGCAGCGATAATTGAATATTCAATTCCTGATGCACTTTATTGACCAAAGCTGTCGCACGCAAGGAATGTCCGCCAAGTTCGAAGAAATTATCGTTCACGCTGACTTGATCAAGGCCAAGCAATTGCTCCCAGATGCGGGCCAGACCTGCTTCGAGAGGCGTACGAGGCGCGACATATTCCGCCCCTGTATGGATGCTTCCCTCTGGTGACGGCAGTGCCTTGCGGTCTACCTTGCCATTGGAGGTGAGCGGCATCCGCTCCAGCTGCACAAAATAAGACGGAATCATATACGCCGGCAATTCCTGCGACAACTCGTTTCTCAGCTCGCTTACGGTCCATTGGCGATCTGCTACAAAGTAAGCGCATAGCAGCTTTTCTCCGCTGCTTTCTTCCCGTGCAAGGACGATTGCTTCCCGGACCGATGCAAGCTTCGTAACTTGAGATTCCACTTCCCCCAGCTCAATCCGGTAGCCGCGAATTTTGACCTGATGATCGATCCGGCCCAAATATTCAATGTTGCCGTCTCCCAGCCACTTCGCCAAATCTCCGGTCTTGTACATTTTGCTTCCCGGTTCAAACGGATTGTCCACAAACCGGTCTGCAGTAAGTTCAGGGCGGTTGAGATATCCGCGGGCGAGCCCTTCGCCTGCTACGTACATTTCTCCCGCTACGCCAATCGGCACACACTGCCAGTTCGCATCCAAAATGTAAATCCGCAAGGTTGGAATCGGGAATCCAATGTTGCTTCGTGCCTGCCCGATTTCCATTTCGGTAATTTCTTTGTACGTCACATGCACTGTCGTTTCTGTAATGCCGTACATATTGATCAGCTTGGTGGCCGGATATTTCTCTCTCCAGTCCTTCAGCAACTGCGGGCTCAGTGCTTCCCCGCCGAATATTACCATCCGAATGTTCAATTCCGGACTTCCGTCTGCCAAGGCTTCCCGCATCAGCTGATAGAAATAGGTCGGTGTCTGGTTCAGAACCGTAACCCGTTCTTCGGCAAGCAGCTCCAGGAACTTCGCCGGGCTTTTGGCTGTGAGCTGCGGGACGACAACCAGTTTTCCGCCGTATAGCAGAGCCCCGTACATTTCCCATACCGAGAAGTCAAAGCAGAAGGAATGGAACAAGGTCCAGGTATCAGAAGCATTAAAGTCGAACAGATTTTTGCTGTTGAACAGCAGCCGCACGACATTTTTATGCGCAATCAGCGTTCCCTTCGGCTTGCCTGTCGTTCCGGATGTATAGATGACATAAGCCAGATCAGAAGGCTTGTTGACCGCTGGCGGATTGGAAGCTTCCCCGCTGTATGCCTGCCCGTCATCAAGGAACAGCACCTTGCCCGCAAATTCCACCTGCTCCCGCAGATGTTTTGGCAGCAGCAAAATGTCGGCCCCGGAATCGGTCAGCATGTAACCGATGCGGTCTTCCGGATACTCCGGATCGATCGGCACATAAGCGCCTCCGGCCTTGAGAATGGCGAGAAGCCCTACAAGCATGTCTGTTGTGCGCTCGGCCATGATGCCAACCAGCTTGTCGGCCCCGACTCCTTCCGCTCGCAGCGTCCAAGCCAGACGGTTGGCTTGCTCGTTCAGCTCCCGATACGTCATGACTCCATCCGCTGCCGTTATCGCAATCGCTTCTGGTGTCCGGTCAACCTGTTCCTCGAACAAGCGGTGAATCGTCTTGTCTCGCGGATAGTCTGCCGATGTATCATTGAACTGTTCAAGCAATTGATGTTTCTCCGCTTCTGTTACGATGCTGAGCTGCTCCAAACGCAGGTCCGGATTATCAATGACGGCTTCCAGCATTTGACCCAAATGAGCGGCCATCCGCTGAATCGTATCACGCTTGTACAAGGCCGTTGCATATTCAATACTGCATATCAGGCCCTCTTCGCCTTCTTCAATGTGCAGGGTGAGATCAAATTTGGCAATGTTATGCTCAATCGGATTAGGCTTCACGGTAAGCCCGTCGATGGACCACTCACCTTTTTCCGTATTTTGCAATACAAGCACGGTATCGAATACCGGATTGCGGCTTACATCCCTCGTTGGCTGAATATGGTCAATTAATTCCTCCAACGGATATTCCTGATGCTCATAAGCGTGCAGCGTCGAATTCCGTACTTCCTCCAAATAGGAACGGAATGTCTTCTCCCCAGCCGGGTAGTTACGCAACGGCAGCGTATTGATGAACATCCCAATAAGCGGCTGTATATCGTCATGCGTTCTGCCGGCGATCGGCATGCCGACGATCACGTCCTCCTGGCCGGTATACTTGTACAACAAGGAAGAATATAGTGCCAGCAGCGCCATATACATCGTGGCATCCGCCTCTGCTGCCAGCTGTTTCAACCCGTCTGTTTTGCCCGCAGGAACAGAAAATTCCAGTGTGCTTCCTGCGAAGCTGCGGAATGCCGGCCGTGGATAATCCGCTGGCAGCTGCAAAACCGGCAGCTCTCCGCGCAGTGTTTCCAGCCAATACGCCTTTTGCTGCTCCATTCGCAACAGATATTCTGCGGATTGCTGCCACACCGCGTAATCCTTGTATTGAATATGCAATTCAGGCAATTCCCCGCCGCCATACAGCGCTACAAACTCCTCCAGCAAGATTTCCATGGAAGCACCGTCGGAAATGATATGATGCATATCGAACAGGAGCAGATGGCGCTCTGCATCTAATTGAATCAGTCCGACACGAATTAGCGGAGGCTTATTCAGTTGGAATGTGCGGACGAAAGCATGAGTGACCGCTTTGGCCTCCTCCGCCTCGCTTGCTTGCCAATACTCCACAGAGAACGGTACCTGATCATGCACGATCTGCACAGGCTCGCCATTTCTCAACTCGAATCCGGTTCGCAACACCCCGTGTCTGTCTATCAGTCCCCGGAACGCTAATTCCAGGCGGCCACGATCCAGCTTGCCGTCAATCTCCATGATCCCCGGCATATTATAAGACTGCTCGGCTCCCTCCATCTGATGAAGAACAAACAACCGCTTTTGTGCCGAAGATACCGGGTACCAGTCGCGCTCTTCTGTTCTCGTTATGGCATGGAAGTGCTCCTGCTGCAAACCTTCAATGACAGCAGACATTTGCTCAATTGTAGGACAGCGGAATACGTCCCTGAGCGGCAAAACAACATCCAGTTCCCGGTGCAGCTTGCTGACGAGTATAGTCGCGCGCAGGGAATGTCCGCCCAATTCAAAGAACGAATCGGTCGCGCCAATGTCTTCAAGGCCAAGCACATCCTTCCAGATGCTTGCCAGCTTCTCTTCCAGCTCTGTACGCGGCCGGATGAGCCCGTGTAGACGAAGCCCCTCCTCGGGAACAGGCAGCGCTCTGCGGTCGACCTTTCCGTTAGGTGTCAATGGCAATTCATCAATCTGAATAAAGTGGGACGGGATCATATATGCCGGCAGCTCCTGTGCCAGCCTCTTGCTGAGCACAGAAGGATCAAGCATGGTTTTCGCTGTGAAATAGGCACACAACACGTTCTGCCCGCTTGCATCCTCACGTGCGATAACAATGGCTTCGCCCACCTGGTCGCAACTCAGCACATGGGTCAGTACCTCGCCAGGTTCAATCCGGTAGCCGCGAATTTTGACCTGCTCATCGCAACGTCCCATAAACTCTATCGTTCCGTTTGGCAGCCACTTTGCCAGATCACCGGTCCGGTACAGCCGTCCGCCAGGGATAAACGGATGGTTTACAAATTTCTCCGCCGTCAAATCAGGGCGATTCAAGTAGCCTGTAGCCAATCCGTCCCCGCCTGTATAAAGCTCTCCGATGACACCGACAGGCAGAATTCGTCCGGCTTCATCAAGCACATACACGCTCGTATTGCCAATCGGTGCCCCGATCGGAATGGAGCCGTGCTGCAAATCCGCTTCCGTAATGGAATGGCAGCAAGTAAACGTTGTGTTCTCTGTTGGTCCATAGCCGTTTATCAAGCGAATTCCCTGATGATGCTCCAGCACTTTTCGCGCATGTGAAGGTGATACGACATCTCCGCCTACCAGCAGCTGCCTGACTCCGCTAAAGCCGTCAATATGCTGCTCGGCCATGACCTGGAATAGTCCGGCTGTCATCCATAGCGTAGTCACACGGTGCTGCTGGATTGCTTCGGACCAATCTGCAAGCGATTGGTTGCCTGGGGGCAGGATGGCAAGTACAGCCCCATTCAGCAGGCTTCCCCAAATTTCGAAGGTTGCTGCGTCAAAGGATACGGTCGAGCCCTGCAAAAATACATCGGCAGCTTCAATTTCCACGTAGGTTGGCGAGCTTACGAGACGCACGACTCCGCGATGCGTAACGCATACACCTTTTGGCTTTCCTGTTGACCCTGAAGTATAGATCACATAAGCCAGGCCATCTCCGGTTCCGGAATCCGGCAAGTTACCATCGTGACCTTCTACAGAAGATGGAACGAATCGTGTGCCCATCTCATCAAGTACAAGGACATTTATGTTTTCCGGCCACATGCTACGA
Organism: Paenibacillus pinihumi DSM 23905 = JCM 16419; assembly: GCF_000422505.1. Taxonomy (GTDB): domain Bacteria; phylum Bacillota; class Bacilli; order Paenibacillales; family Paenibacillaceae; genus Paenibacillus_D; species Paenibacillus_D pinihumi. Next base: position 22,922 of record NZ_KE383871.1, read on the forward strand.
AGACGCTGTTGCGTCACCATAACAGAAATCGACGTATCCGCCAGCATGGCGTTAATCCGCTCTTGCGGATAAGCCGGATCGATAGGCACGTAAGCTCCGCCGGTTTTCAGGATGGCCAGCAAGCCGATAAGCATTTCCAGTGAGCGTTCAACACTGATACCGATAAGATCTCCGGTGCATACCCCACTGTTTTTAAGCTCCCATGCTATACGATTGGCCCTCCTGTTCAACTCGCCATACGTCAACTTTTCATTGCCCAATACAGCAGCTACTGCATCCGGCACCCGCTTAGCCTGCTCTTCGAACAGACGATGAATTGTCTTTTCACTCGGGTATTTTACCGCCGTATCATTGAATTCGTTCAATATGACAGCCTGTTCCGCTTCTGTTGCCAACTGCAGCTCACTAACGGACAATTGCGGGTTCGATGCCAACTGCTCCAAAACATGCAGCAGATGTCCTTTCAAGATGTTCATTCCTGCCGAATCCAATACCTGCCTGTTATATTCAAAGCGAATGACAATATTGTCGCCAGGCATGATGATGAGGTTCAGATCGTAATTCGTTTGCTCAGATACCACAACATTCGCCAGTTTCAGGCCTTTGCCGTCCAAGCTGCCAAACTGCTCGAGCTGCTGCTCCATCGGATAATTCTCAAAAACCATAATATGGTTGATCAAATCCTGCTTCTGGGCAGACTTTGCTTGTATTTCATAAAGCGGATAGTAGTCATGCTTGGCCGATGACAATGCCTGCTCCTGCGTCTGCGCCATTACCTCTATGAAACTGACATCTGCTTGGCAATTTACACGCACCGGAATCGTGTTGATAAACAACCCGATCATCTCTTCAATCCCGGCAAGTTCCGCCGGCCTTCCGGATACGACGCTGCCAAATACGACATCAGATGTCCCGTTATACTTCTGAAGCAAAAGTCCCCATGCCGCCTGCAGCAGCGTATACAGGGTCACTTGATGCAAAGTCGCAACCTGACTGATTTGGAGACTCAAGCCTGTCCCGAGCTCGCATAGTACTTGTCCCGCTTCATAAACGCCGGATTGTCCGCGCGCTTTGCTATGCGGCAATACAGTCGACTCTTCAAAACCTGACAGAAACTCCTGCCAATAGGCAGCTGATGCCGGCTCATCCTGCCGTTCAAGCCATTTAATATATTGATTGTAAGAAGGAACCGATGCCTGAACCGGCTTCCTGTCCCCGACTAGCGATGAATAGGTCCCGAATACTTCTTTGGCAACCAGCGGCAAGCACCAGCCGTCCATCAAAATATGATGGGAACTCCATAAGATCTCATACACCTCCTGTTCTGTCTGTAAAATGGACACGCGCATCAAATTTCCATATTCGAGGTCAAAACCTTCAGACCGTTCCTTATCTGCCTCCTGTTCAATGGCCGTGGCTCGTTCGGATAATTCCAGACCACGCAAATCTTCATATTTTAATTCAAGCCGTCTGTTGCGAAACACAACTTGCAACGGCTCTCCATCAGCGTCGACGAGAAAATTGGTACGGAATACAGCATGGCGCGCTACGAGGGCATTCCAGCTGGCAGCGAAAGCTTCGATGTCGAGCTCGCCCTTTAGTGTCAAACGGGTCAGTTCGAAATAAGCTCCCGTCTTCCGGTCCATTGCAGCATGGAACCACATGCCCTTCTGCATTGGTGTTAATGCATATAGATCTTCCACTTCTCCAAGGCTGCCCGCCCGCTCTACGATTTGTTCCAATTGCTGAATACTGATCCGTTGCAACGAAACGTCGCTTGGTGTCAGCTCGCTTTGCTCCTTGCCCGCACAATGTTCAATAATTTCTGTCAGGCTGTCCTTGAACAAACCTGCCAGTTGTTCAATAGTACTCACCTCGTATTGCGTGCGCCCGTAGCTGATATCAAGCTGCAATTTCCCGCCATTGATCATTCCATTTATATCAAGTAAATAGGGGCGGGGCTGCTCACCGCTAATATTGCTGCCGGTCGAATACGGTGACTGGGCAAAGCCGCTGTTCTCAAAATCCTGATCGAACTGCCCCAGATAGTTGAAGCTGACCTCCGGCGCCGCTCCCCAATCAGATGCCGGGCCAGACTTGGTTAAATAGCGGCAAATACCGTAACCCATGCCCTTGTCAGGTACATTGCGCAGAGTTTCTTTGACTGCCTTGATCGTTCGGGAAAGCTCTTGGGTCTGTCCCGTCTCAAGCAATAGCGGATACTCGCTCGTAAACCAGCCTACCGTACGGGTAATATCGATATCCGGTATGATGGTTTCCCGGCCGTGACCTTCCAGATTAATTCTGATCCGCTCATGCCCGCTCCATTTTTGGAAGGCGATGCCGAGTGCAGCCAGAAGAAGATCATCCATCTGTGTGTTATATGCCCGATGAGCTTGCCCCCGAAGCAATTCAGTCTCATCCTGGCCCCATTCGATCAGAACAGATTCACTATCCTGCTGCAGGGCAATACCCTGCTTGTCCGTTGGAAGCGGCTGAACGTTTGCTTGTGCAACATGCTGCCAGTACGTTATCTCTTGCTCCCTTGCCGGCTGCCGGGCATATTCCGCAAGCTGGCGGGACCATAACCGGAAAGCGTCCGTTTTGTCAGGAAGATGAATCTCGTTCCCTTGCAGCGCCTGCTCATAACCGGACGCGAGATCCTCAAGGAGAATGCGCCAGGATACGCCATCAATGACAGCATGGTGAATGGCAATCAGGAGGTGATCCCCATCGGGGCAGTGGAACAATCCGGCACGCACAAGAGGGCCTGATTCAAGATCTATTCCGGCTTGAATTTCTTCGGCCGCGCTGACGAGCTGCTCACGAACGGATTCGCCTCTTTCCGCACATTCCCGGAGTTCCATCACATCAAGTTGATACAACTCGCCTTCATCCGCCCGACGGTTCCAGGCAGTGTAATCCCCCTGCTCCGTGCGCCGGAATACAATTCGAAGCGCATCATGATGTTCGGTAAGCTTGTGCAGTGCTTTACGCAGTGCAACCTCATCGAAACCTTCCTTGCCATGCAGCATAATGGATTGATTATAATGATGCAAATGCTTCATTTGTTGTCCGAAATACCAGCTAAGAATTGGGGTAAGCTCAACCTCCCCACTTTCTTCCCCTTGCTCGGCTTTTCTTCGAACCACCGCCAAATGCGGGCTCAGTTGTTCAATCGTCGGGTATTTGAACATGTCCCGAATATCCATTTTGTATCCTGCCTGCTGCATGCGTGAAGATACCTGAATGGATTTGATCGAATCTCCGCCAAGCTCGAAGAAATGATCCAGCAAGCCAACCCTTTTCACGCCCAGCACCGTTTGCCATACACTTGCCAATGCTTGTTCCACATCAGTACGGGGTTCTAAGAATTCTTTGCCTGTATATGAATCTCCAGATGGCGCCGGCAGCGCATTGCGGTCGATCTTTCCGTTCGGCGTAAGCGGCATCTGTTCGAGCTTCATGAAGTAGGATGGAATCATATAATCCGGCAATTGCTCCGCAAGTGCTGTACGCAGCTGATGAACGGCAATTTCAGCATCGGCGACATAATAGGCGCATAATACTTTAAGTCCATTTTCATCCTCACGCGCTGTGATAACAGCCTCACGGACGAGCGATGTTTGCAGCAATCGGGTTTCTATTTCACCTATTTCCACCCGATTACCCCGGATTTTAACTTGATGATCAAGCCTTCCCAGGTATTCGATGTTCCCGTCAGGCAGCCACTTTGCCAAATCCCCCGTGCGGTACATCATTCCTTGAGCGTACGGGTCTGCAACGAATTTCTCTGTTGTCAGGTCTTCACGGTTCAAATAGCCTCTGCCGACTCCGGCTCCGCCAATATACAGCTCTCCAATGATGCCAATCGGCTGTAGCGTCTTATTCTCATCCAAAATGTACATCGAAACCGAAGGAAGCGGCTTGCCGATCGGCAGCACTTGCATGAATTCAGCAGTATTTTGCTCGTAATAACAGGCATCGACACATGCTTCTGTTACGCCATAGCTGTTCAAAATTCTCATTTGCGCACCGAAACGTTCGACTAGCTTGCGGTATTCAGTGGCCGGACAGTGGTCTGATCCGACGATGAGTAAGCGCAGGCTGCTGATGTCCTTTTTGTGCTCATACACATATTCCATCAATGGAATAACAAGAGCAGGAGTTGATTCGAACATTTCAATCCGGTATTTAGCTATCAGCTCGCAAATGGCAGCTGGATTGGCCCGCGATTCCGCAGGACATATAACGAGCTCTCCGCCATGAAGCAGCGCCCGCACCATGTCGCCCGTAAATACGTCGAACGAGAAGCTGGCCCATTGCAAAGTCCGGATTCCCAGATCGTCTAACCGGTAAGCTTGCTTCCAGGCATTTGCCAACGCTCCTAACTGCCGGTGTTCAATCATAACACCCTTCGGATTGCCTGTGGTTCCGGAAGTGTAGATTACATAGGCCAAATGATTCGGATTGGTGACCGGCTCCAGGTTATTGCCTGCTTCGCCATAGCTGCTTTCTTCATCAAGCAAAACCCAAGCTCCGGTGTAGCCAATTCGGGATTGCAAATGACTCTGCGATACTAATACCCGTGCATTTGAGTCTCCAAGTATATACAGGATGCGCTCTTCCGGATAATCCGGATCTATCGGAACATAGGCTCCTCCTGCCTTTAATACAGCAAGAATGCCGATGACCATTTCCAAGGATCGGTCTGCCATAATGCCCACAAACTGTTCTGCAGCTACACCCTGGGCTCTAAGGGTTCGGGCAAGGCGATTGGCACGGTCGTTCAATTCCGCATACGTCAGGAACTTTTCATCGTACATGACGGCAACCTTGTCCGGCGTACGTTCAACTTGCTGCTCAAACAGCTGATGAACAGTCATATCCATCGGATACGATGCTGCCGAAGCACAGTTGAATCGGGTCAATATAGTCTGAGCCTCTTGCTCGCCAATCATCGAGAGCTGCTTCAAGGTCCTCTCCGGATTGCGAAGCATTTGTTCTACGATAATCATCAGTTGTTCCATCATGCGATTGATTTCGACTTCCTCGAACAACTGCATGCGATAATCCAAGTTGAACGTCATTTGCTTGTCATCAAACATATCCTCTACCTGAATGGCCAAATCATCAACTTCATGTCCGCAAAAGCTGCTGCGCTGACGAACCGTAAGATCGCCATAGGTTGTCCAGTTGATTGGTATATAGTTGATAGAAATACGGTACAAATCCTGGATATCGGACCGGCTGCTCCGATCCCTCAAATCGAGAACAAGCTGATTATAAGGGTATTTTTGATGCCTGAGGTTTGCTTTTTGTTCCTTGGCAACACTATGCAGGAATGCCAGTACGTCCTGATCCGGGTCCAGTTTCATGCGTGTGGCTACTGTGCTTACGAACATGCCGACCGCTTCTTTGTCCTGCTTGGAAGTCCGATTGGCGTAAGCAGTACCGATTGCAATGTCATTGTTCCCTGTCATCTTATACAGAAATGCATATAAAGAACCCAAAAGTATTGTAAACACGCTAAGGTTATGCTGCTGGCTGAATTGATGCAGCCTTTCATAATTTTCACCGCTCACTGTGATACTTGCACGCTTCGCTTCGGTACCAATGGAAAAAGGCGGATAGGCTTTGATGCCAAGCACTTCAGGCATGGTGCTGAATTTATCCAGCCAGAAGGCTTTATCTTTTGCGTACCGGTCAGAATGCTCGTATTCTCGTTCTGAGAGTATATAATTCAGATAAGTGCTTTCATTATTGCTGGCCGGCTCCTCCCCATTTGCAAGCTGAATATAGTTTTCTATGACCTTATTGACGATACGATGAGAGGAAATTCCATCCGTGATCATATGGCTCATTTTCACATTGAACCAGAACTCTTCATCGTTGAAATTAAAGACAACGAAATGATACAATTTTGAATCAAAAATATGAATCGGCGTAAAATTAAAGCGGTGCAACCAGGATTCAGCCTCGGCCCGGTTATCCCACTCTAAATAATCAACGGATGGAACAACTTGCTCCTGAGGAACAAAATGCTGCATTGGCTGATTGTCAGCCATCGCAATCCGAATGCGGAAAGCATCGTACTGCTTGATTACCAGGCTAATAGCCTGGTTCAACAGCTCTACGTTGACCTTGCCCCGAATGTACTTCGTGCCTGCAATAGTGGCAACCGACGTACCCGGATGCATCATTTCCATGTACCAAATTCTGCGCTGCGCTTGTGTCAAAGGAAACCATTCGTTAGGATTCGCGTTCACATTGACTCTCCCCTATAATTAGAAATATTCGTAAGCGTCTAGAACAGCAATCTGAAGTCTTTCCGGTTGAGTTCGCGATCATCTCCGCAGAAGAGATTAGATGCATAGCGATATGAAGTTTTTTAATTGCAATATTGAAATGCATAAGTGTGGTCAACAATTGTTGTCGGAATTGGGCAGGTATAGTCGATTATGAGGGCATCTAGGATGTAAAGGCAGTGAAACCTGACTCATAGCAAAGATGCGATGGAGTGATTCATTAGATGATAATTATGAGAAATACCCGATTAAAAAGATATCTTGCTTAGTCGTTATTACACCCCCTTCTTATTTGTCCGCTTGAAAAAAAGTTGAAAATGAAATAGCACCAATTTGCAGAGAAAGTTAATCATTTCCATAACGTATTATATACAGTATTAAAGGCATTGGCAATACGATTTACTATAAATTAACATAATTTAGACTCCGAAAATAATCACCATTATCTGTAATTCCAATTTAATAAATTGTCTCTTCTGCCTTTACTACACACCATAAAACAGAAGACGCTCTAAGGCATTTTTGACTATCTGCCCTGTGCGTTGAGCCGTCCCTGTTCCGATTGTAATATAAAAATAAAGGGTTTGCTGGCTTGCTTATTTTAATAGAGTTGGACATCAAAAAGAGCCCCCCATTCTCTATGGAAAGGCTCTTCCTGGTCCTGATTTGTCAAAATTATTAAGAAACAGCTTTATGTTTTTTTTTGCAATTATTGTCTTTGCAGCTTTGATACACACCTGTAAAATCCAGTCTGTGATCGAGTACCTTGAAGCCGTACTCGCGTTCCAGTCGTTCTTCAAGCTCTGTCAGCCAGTCATCCTTAATTTCCTTCAATGCCCCGCAAGAATTGCAGATCAAATGATGATGCATATGCTCATGATCATCGCTGCGCAGGTCAAAACGTACAACACCGTCTCCAAAATTCATTTTTTCCACAATATGCAACTCGGCAAAAAGCTCCAGATTACGGTACACCGTCGCTATTCCGATATCCGGGTTTTTCTGCTTGACCAGCAAAAATACGTCTTCAGCGCTTAAGTGGTCATTTTCATGCTCCAGCAGCACCTGCAAAGTAGCCTCCCGTTGGGTTGTAAGCTTGTAGCCCTTTGCTGTAAGCTGCTTATTAATTCTTGTAATTTCATCAGCAATAGTAATCATTAATGGAGACACCTCCTCTTATTTCAAAAATACAAGGGAACATGCGCTGCTCCCAGCTTCCCTATATTTCACTGCGAAGCTTATACGTACCCGCTATTCCGTCAGATCAGGCAATATCATCTGTCCAAAATCGATTCATATCTATAGTTGAATTGAACGAGCCAAGGAACATTGTTTAGAATGATTACAATTTATATGTTAATACAATTTTGTGAAATAAGCAAATCAAATCATCGGAATGGAACGTTTAAATATGATTTTTTTGGGGAAAATAATTGACAATGATAATAAATATCAATTATGATTTTATGTATAAATACGTAATAATTACTGTTTAAGGAGATGTAATGAGATGAGAGAAGGAATTCATCCGGATTACCGGCAAGTTATTTTCTTAGATGTAAGCAGCGGATATAAATTTTTAAGCGGTTCAACAAAGAGCTCCAATGAAATGATGGAATGGGAAGACGGTGAGAGTTATCCGGTAATCCGGGTGGAGACAAGTTCAGCATCCCATCCATTCTATACCGGCAAGCTTCGTACCGTATCAACCGGCGGCCGCGTTGACCGGTTCAACCAGCGCTTTGGTAAAAGCCAATCCTGATCAGTATCCCTCCAATCAAGCTGCAGAGCTTTCATGGATTGAAAACTCTGCAGCTTGATTGTTCTACACGTCGGGCTTGGGGCACGTGGAAGGCGGGAAACCTCAACAGCTCTGCGTCAAGCGCCTGAGATCTGCTTCAAACTTAATTGGCGCTGCTGCCGCTTTGTCAACAGTATGGTTTACAGTTGCTTCCTCTTTCTCCTGCAACTCATGTTTATACGAATCACTGGAGAACATTCGTACTACTCTTGCCGATATTGAAGTCGTGATTTCCTGGGGAGCTGTGTCCATTAACCGTGCCAGCTCAGAACAGGTTATTTCCTCCGCGCCCTGTCCCCCGATCAGCGTAACAAGTGTTCCTTCAGGGTAACCATGCGGGAGCCGGATCATCAGTTGATCCATACATATTTTCCCGGCAATGGGCACGCGCTTGCCGTCTATTAAAACGGCTGCACCACGCAAGCTTTGGGACCAGCCGTCCGCATAACCGAGCGGTATCGTGCCGATCCATTCATCCTCCCTGGCCTGATAGGAGTTATTATAGCCGATATAGTCGCCCTTGCGGAGATGCTTGACTTGAATCAACCGGCTGTGAAGGCTCAAGGCAGGCTTAAGCTCAACTGGCACCAGTTCCTTAGGGTAAAAACCGAACAGCGCAGCACCAATCCGTACCATATCCATAGCAAGGCCCGGAAAACGGAGCGCTGCCGCACTGCCTGCACAATGACGTATACCCGGACGCAAGCCTGCTGCCCTTACCCAGCCCAACATCTCCTGAAAGCGTGTATATTGCTTTTGCAGAAAACGGATCTCTGCATGGCCAGCCGTTGCAAAATGGGTATAAACGCCAGCAATTTCAATATCCTTCTCCCTGATCCACGGCAGCATCGCATCCCAGTCTTCACGTTCCCGAATGCCAATCCGCCCAAGCCCTGTGTCCATTTTAATGTGCACCCGTACAGGCTGGGAGGGGTCCACTTGCTTGCAGTTGCGCATTTCCCGGAACCAGTGGGCAGAGGTTACGGTGAGCATCAGGTTGTAATGAACAGCCAGCTTCACCTGTTGCGGCTGAATCGGGGCAAGAATCAAAATGGGTGCCGTAATGCCGTGCTCCCTCAGTCTGATCGCCTCACTCAAGTAGGCAACAGCAAGCTGGTCTGCACCTGCCTCCAGCACAATTCTTACCGTTTCCAGATCCCCATGGCCGTAAGCATCCGCCTTGACAACAGCCATCAGGCTGACACCTTCAGGCAGCATCGATTTGATTGTTCCAGTATTGTACCGGATGGCTGATTCATCAACCTCTATCCATGTATCCCTGTATATTTCCGGTGCGAGCATCGGTGTCCACTCCTTTTTTACTGCTTTCCTTTTCCTGTACAGCTTTACTGGTGCTTAACCAGCAATTCGACTACTTCCTCCAGTTGCATCGCCCTGGAGCCTTTCACCAGGATGATGGCGTCCGGTTCCAGAATGGTCCGCAGCTGCTTCCCAAGCTCCTGTTTGTCCTGTGCGCTGTACACCCGGTCTGATCCCATAATTCTGGCGGCTTCTTGTGCCGTGTACACGGAATTCTGTCCAAGTGTAAACAAATAGTCCAGCCGCTCCTTCTGTACACAAGCTCCAACTTGTCTGTGAAGCTGCTGGGCAAATGGTCCCAGATCCTGCATATCACCAAGCACTGCGACCTTCTGGCGTCTCTCCTCCAGTGCCATCAGCATTTGTAAGGACGCAGACGCACTGGCCGGATTTGACTTGTAGGCATCATTAATGATGATTCTTGAGCCTGCTTGCATGACTTCGTTGCGCATGCCGGTAATCTGAACATTCTCCAGCCCGTCTGCAAGCTGGTCCGGGCGCAGCCCTGCATACTCGGCAGCAGCAATCGCAGCCAGCGCATTGAGTATCTGATGCTGCCCGATAAGCGGCAGCTTCACCTGTTGTCTGATCCCGGCACTATCCGGAGATATATAGGTAAAAGAAGAGCCGTTCATGCCTGTTGCTGATGTTTGCGGATAATAATCATTGGCATCACTCAAGCCAAAGGTTCTGATACTGAAGCGGCCTGCTTGCGCTTTTGCTTGTGCTGCTGTGCGAAGCTGTTCATTATCTCCATCCATAATAAGCAGTCCGCCCTGCCGCAGCCCCTCCACAATCTCCAGCTTGGCCTGCATGATTAATTCTCTGCTGCCCAAATCCCCCAAATGCGCATCTCCGATATTGGTGATGATTGAAATGTCCGGCAGTGCAAGAGAAGACAACAGACTAATCTCTCCCAGTCCGGACATTCCCATCTCAATAACAGCAATCTCCGTGCCCTCCTCCATTTCCAGAAGCGTAAGCGGAACACCAAGGTGGTTATTCAGATTGCCAAACGTTTTATGTGTACGGTATTTTGCTGACAAAGAGGCTGCCAGTATATCCTTGGTCGAGGTCTTGCCATTGCTGCCGGTAATGCCGATTACGACCGGATTGATCTCCAGCCGGTAAGCTCTCGACAGCGCCTGAATGGCTTGAAGCGTATCATCAACCAGCAGCACGGGAATTCTCCCCGCCGGAGGATTTGGCTCATAGCGGTTCCACAGCAATGCTGCTGCCCCGGCTTCAATAGCCAACTCCGCGAATGAATGTCCATTGAACCGTTCGCCCGCAATCGGAATATACAGGTTGCCTGGCTTCAGTGTCCGCGTATTGATGGATACCCCTGTAATCACTGTATCGTCTGCCGCATTCCCGCACAGCTCCGATCCCGTAATCATGGATTGAATTTGTCCAAGTGTTCTGCGAATCATGCTTATCACCTCGTATATTGAATAGCCTGTTTGTCTGCATGGCGCATAAAGGCATAGTCGATCAGCTTCTCAATCAGCCCGGAGTATGGTGTTCCGTTAGTCCGCTCCCACATGACCGGGTACATGCTGAACTTGGTAAACCCAGGCAGCGTATTAATTTCATTCAAATAAAGACGTCCAGCCTGATCCAGGAAAAAATCGACCCTTGCCAGCCCCGCTCCGTTCAGAGCCTGGTAAGCCTGCAGTGCATACTGCTGCAACTGTTCTTTGACTGCGTCAGGAATTTCCGCCGGGATGGACATCGTCAGCCTCCCGTGAACATATTTGGCATCGAAATCAAAGAACGCCTGATCCTGAATAAATTCCCCAGGAAGCGAGACGAGCGGACGGTCATTTCCCATTACCGCGACCTGAATCTCCCTCCCGGCAACTTCCTTCTCCACGACAATTTTCCGGTCATACAGAAAGGCCGTTTTTATTCCATTCCTCAGTTGGCTGGCGTTCTCGCAACGGCTGATGCCGATGCTTGAGCCGAGCGATGCCGGCTTGACATAGCAAGGGTAGGCAATACCCTGCTCAATCGCCTTCATAACCTCATGCCCGGACTCCAGCCACTGCGGGTAGTGATATACCTGATGTGCTACCTGAGGAATGTTTGCCTCTGCCAGCAATGACTTTGTTACCGCCTTATCCAAGGCTGCGGCAGAGCCGAGTACACCGTTGCCGACATAAGCAATATCGAGCAGCTCGAACAGACCTTGTATGGTCCCGTCCTCTCCATTGGAGCCGTGGAGCAGCGGGAGCGCCACCTTATTTCCATCCAATCGAAACCATCGGGTCAATATGTCTCCGAGTGATGCCGCTTCCTCCGTAATTTCAGGTACAATCCGCAATTCTTCCATGGTACCTGCAGGAGTCTCCATTCTTCCTTGACTGCACCAATACCCGTTCTGGGTAATATAGATGGGATAAACTTCAAATTTTGTATAATCAATCGATTGAAGGACAGTAAATGCCGTCTTCAAAGAAATTTCATGCTCAACCGATTTGCCTCCATACAATACATATAAAATTGTAGCCATATGTACGCCTCCCCTGATTTTCTCTTTCTTCTGCTTATCTCTTTTCACCACAGCTTCTCGCCGCAACATACTTCGACGCTGTAGTCTTGCTTTCAAATTGTATGCCGAAATCATAAAGAGGCTTGTAATTATTGTTTAAATAAATCTTAAAAACCTATTACATTGTCGTAATATTTTCAGGAAATCAATCAGAATAAAACATCAAATTTTAGGAAATAAACACTTTAAAGTAAATATCTCTCTTTTGAATCACATGGCAAAAAGGCCGCCACGTCAATGGTTGGCCGCAACCGCAAAGTCAGCATATGCAGGCATAGAGGCCCCCTAATGAAGAGTTTAAATTTTCTTAATAATTAAAAAATCAAAATTAAATATCGCTGAAGAAATAACTTAATAAGTTGCCGTTGGCTTGAACTGGTGAAATTCAAATAACCGCCTTCCAAGGAAGACGGTTATTGTAACTTTAAATATTCAACTTTAAACCGATAACAGCTTAAACTTTAAAAACAGACACCGATTGCTCCAGTTCTTCGGCTAGCTGAGCCATGGATTGAGCTATCGCAGCTGCTTCCTGGCTTGCAGCCGCAGCCTGCTCCGTAGCAGCCGAGATGCTCTCCACGGCCTCCATCACGTTAGATGCTTGTGCCGCTTGTTCCTCGCTGGCAGCAGCAATCTCCGAAACTTTATGCCCGGCTTCTACAATGTTACTGGAGATTTGACCGAATGACTCGTTTGTTTTTTGTGAGTATACGCCGCTTTCTTTCACCGCAATGACGCTTTCTCTTGTATTTTCCTGCATGCCTTTAATAATACCGGTGATTTGCTTGGTGGCTTCACTGCTTCTCTCTGCCAGCTTGCGCACCTCGTCTGCCACAACCGCGAAGCCCCGGCCCTGTTCTCCCGCACGTGCCGCCTCGATTGCAGCATTGAGTGCGAGAAGATTAGTTTGATCGGCAATATCTTCGATGACTTCAATAATGTCTCCGATGCGGCGGGAGTCGTCCTCCAAACGGGACATTTTACTGCTGGCTTCCTCCATACTGGACAGTGAGGAGTCGATGACTTGTCCGCCAGCCTTCGATATTTCTACGGTTTCCTCTGAAAGTTCAGCTGCTTGCTCTGTATTCTGGGCTACGGACTGAATCGCATCTGTCAATTCCCGGAACAGCTCGCTGATCGTTTGGGCAGCTTCCGCCTGATTCGCATTGCCGCCGGCAATCTCCTCACTCGTAGCAGAGATTTGCTGCGCGGATGAGGACAAATTTTTTGCACTCTCGATGACCCCTGTTACGATACCGCTCAGGTTCACGATCATCTGGTCGATCGCAACACCGAGCGCGCCAATTTCGTCCTTGGTGCGAATTTCGGCTTTTTCGCGCAGGTCTCCGTGTGCAACCTTGGACAACAGCTTCACCACACGCGACAGCGGAGCCGAGATGGATCTGGAAATGAAGGTTCCGAGTGCGACACTTAGCAGAATAACAAGAATAATAACGCCAACCATAATATTTCTGGAGCTTGTATACGCGCGGACCCCGTTGTCCCTTGACTGGTCTGCTTCCTTAACGTTCGTATCGAGCAGTTGGTTTAATAATGGGTTGAGCACACCAACCTTCTGGTTCACGTCGTTGTCGATCTTATCCAGCATCTCCTCCATCTTGCCTTCCCCATGAAGTCTGAGCGTTTCATCATAGGTAGCAAAATAGTCATTCATCGCTTTCTCAAGCGCCGGCAAAAGTTCCGCTGACGTCTTGCTTAGATTCGTTTCCCGGAAAGCTGCGAGTCCGGCTTCGATTTCTTCCCTGTTCGACTTGGCGGTATCCAGAGAAGATTGTAATTTGCTTTCGTCAGTGGACATGTACAATCTTCGGAGAAGCATCCGCATCTCATTCAGATTCGCCTTGGCCTCCAGAATAGAACGGACGGCCATTAGCTGATTAGCGTACATGTCATCAAGAGAGTTGTTCATTTTCTTCAAGTTGGTCAAGCTGTACATTCCGACGCCTGCCATTAACGCTGCAAGAATAAGAAAGGCCGAGATTAATTTGGTGCTCGTCTTCAAATTATAATACCATCTCATGATCCACTCACCCTTATCGTTTATTCATCGCTTTTTTGCTTCCTAATATGGGTCTGCTGCTGAATAACTGAATTTGTGCCGGCCAATTAATACCTCATCCAGCCTTAAAATACCGACAAGCATGTCCGGCGCAATTCCGATTCCAGAAATGCGGGCACCGTACATCTCACCTCCCTGCAGCGGAGGCGACTGAATATCTTTGAATCTGACAACCTTATTAACCCTGTCCACGATTATACCGACAGCTTCCCTTCCATGATTCACCACAATAATGCGGGTTGCCTTGCCAAAAGGCTCCTCAGCCATCATGAACAGACTTCTGAGACTGATCACCGGAATAATGTCGCCCCGAAGATTAATAACCCCTTTCATATACATTGGACTGTCCGGTATTTCTGTTATTGCCTGCATACGAATAATTTCATGAATGTCCGAAATAAGGATCGCGTAGCTTTCTGATCCAATACCAAATTCAACATACTGATCCTGTTCGGAACCGCTCATTATCGTCGCCTCCTTCTCCTTAGACTGATTGTTTAATTGGCAGACTGATATCCATACATCCGGTGCAGCTCATGAGAGAGACTGAGTACCGTATGAACAATCCGTTCATCAAATTGTGTACCCGCATTGCTCTTTAACTCCATCAAAGCCTGTTCTATACTCATGCTTCTCCGGTATGGCCGGTTAGTCAGCATGCAGTCCAGCGCGTCCGCTACAGCACATACCCTTGCTCCAAAAGGGATTTCCTCCCCTTGCAACCCATATGGGTATCCCTTCCCATCCCAGTGCTCATGATGATGAAGGACATAAGACGGTACAATTCCGGCTAGTCCGGCAAATTGCAGCAATTGGAATCCGGTAACCGGATGCTGCTTGATCTGTTCCCATTCCGCTCTGTTCAGCTTGCCCGTGCTGTCCAGAATTTCAAGGGGAATATAGATTTTTCCCAAATCATGCAGGAAACAGCCGTTAATAATATGTAAACGATTCTCGAGATTCATCGCAGAAACTATTTTGTCTGCCAGCAGCGCCACCCTTACACAGTGATCATACGTCTGAGGATGATGCTCACGCAGCCGTTTCATCCACCAGCCTACAACCGGTTCCGAATTCATCTCTTCCCCTGGCCGAATCCGATGATTATGAATCAGATTCATATGTTCCACCCCATAAAATGAACCCCTTTGAATTGACTGTAAAAAATTACCGCATGCATCTAAGGCGGAGTCGTGCAATAGTAGTTGTGCGACCACATCTTAGGAGGGAACTACATGGACACACCAAATTTTGCACAAGAACACTTCAATCACGACACGACTCCTTTACTGACGTATGATAATTGGAATGATGATGATATCGTAGAAGCCTTTATGAGTTATTGCGGCCACTCTATATTCACGATCCGCAATTACCGCCGCGCCTTGAAACTGTTCCGGACTTTTATTACAGGAAAAGAGTTGTTTGAAGTTACATGGAGAGACGTGGAGGAATTCAAAATCGGGCTGATTCGCGGTACGGCCAGTTCAACAGGCAAAGCATTGTCCCCTGCAAGTGTAGCGGCTCTTATCGCACCGCTAAAGTCCTTTTTCAAATGGGCGAGCGAGCCGAATATTGGCTTCGTGGATTACAATCCCGCTAACTCGATCAAGCTACCGCAGGTGAAGGTTACAAGCCGCCACCACTATTTGACCAGGCAGGAAGCCTCACAAATGCTGGCCTGGCTTAGCGGTCAAAATACCCGTAATTACCTGATTGCCCTGACATTAATTACACTGGGCTTACGCGTATCCGAGCTGACCGGAATCAGATGGAGTAACTTTCATACCGATCCGACAGGGAATTTCATTTGGCTGCATATCGTCAATGGAAAAGGGGGCAAGGAGCGCCAAGTCAAGGTTCCAAGCCAACTGTGGAGCTCACTGTGCAATTATCGGGAGCAGCAGCCGGTGTCTGCCGACGGACGGCTGTTCTCTATCTCTACAAGGCAGGTCGAAAGAATCATTCGCTCAGCTGCCAAGCACAGTATCTCGGAAAAACGTCCTACCCCGCACTGGCTCCGCCATACCAGCGCAACACTCGCTTTATTAAAAGGAGCCTCATTGCAGCAGGTTCAAGAGACTCTGGGGCATACGCATATTAATACAACGCAGCGGTATTTACATACCGTAGAACAAATGAAAAAAAGCGCACCTGATTTTGTTGAGGAAACATTAATGGAACTTGTCCAGAGTTAGGTCTTTGCACCTTTTTCTTTACAGGGTTTTTTAACGGATTCGATAGACATATTGACAAAATACGAGGAATTTTTATTCAGACTTTATGTTTTTTAATAGAAGTTGTGTTGAATAATGTAGAATAATGTTATATACTGACGAGGAAAAATAAGGGATTCAAATGTCATAGGTCCTATGTCGCACAACTACTATTGTGCGACGCATATGACGTAACTTGAGTTTACAAAAATTACAATATTCATTTACAAAACTAACACTAGCAAATGCAAATATGGCAGTTTGAATCAAGATTTCAATCTGTATTTCTTACCATAAGCCCGTAAGACCTGTGCCATAGACGGTACAGACTTTACGGGCTATTTTCTGCTTTATTTAAGTCTTCGTTCATCCATTCATCATTACCTGGATAAAATCTTTAGCAAAACTTTAACCATCTCTGCACGATAACGCGTTACAATAATGCATGATCTGATATTGCCCGATCAGATCCGGATTTCTTTTACAGCAAATTCCCCCTTTTCACAGACAACTGAATGATTTCAACTAAATGCATGTAAAATCGTATAAAATATAACGTATTATGTATAATACTTTTGCATGAAAGACATTTTTTGGCGATTCAGATTTTCACTATTACATATAGCAGTTGAAATGCGAGTCAGAATAAATTGTCAATTGATTTAAATAGTAAAAATTCCGAATTACACTTGAAGGAACTTCATTATAAGAATTGCAAGCCCCGATTCTTTCTCATACCGCAAATAGCCGTCCAGCCTTGCTGTGCGGCTATTTGGCCTGAGCCCGTGCGCTATCCCCTATGCCTGCTATCTGTTAGCCGGTTGGCCAATCACTTGCCTGGCTACAGTTTCTGCTTCAAGTGTTCGCAAGAATGCCTCCCGCCTCAGAGCATCCGTCTCAATAGCAGGATTAATCGCCATACTGGCAGAGGATTGCAATCTGGACTGAACGTAATTAAAATGATGCTGATAGCAGCCAGCGTCTTCCAGAACGGTCGGCAATGTTCCAGGGAGGTTCGCAGCCACGCCACGATTTTCAGGATGCGTAATCCAGCTTAATTCCTTCCAATCCAGTATGCCTTCCGTGGTTTTCACGGGCACAGCATAGTGGAAGTCCACCGGAAACTCGGCCAAGTATACATACATCCCGCCAAATCGTTCCCCGTCTAGCGTCCATGTCATTAATCCTTTGAATAGCAGTTGTTCCGCTATAAGTCCCGTTTCCTCCCGAAGTTCCCTGATCATCGATTGTCTGGGCTGTTCACCCGGCTCGAGCTTGCCCCCAACACCATTCCAGCAGCCCATCCAACTCGCCTTCTCCCGATTAAGCAGCAGAATCTGCTGATCGCGTCTTACAAAGCAAATGTTATATTTTATCATACTGCCAGTATAGCACCTTCTTTTTACTATCAGCTATAGCCGAATACCGCTAATTCCCTGATCTCTTTCTTTTTCTGCTGTTCCAGGCTAGACGAATTGCTGCATAAAGAGCCGCAATCAGCAGGAAGCCTCCAATGACATACCATATGCTGCTTTCATAGATTACGCCGAAAGATGTCTTATGCTCAAGATAATCAACACTCGCATATTGGTTTAAAATATCCGGAGTCTCATACACTGTCGTCAACATGCCCCTTACAACCTGCCACCCGATCACGACAGCAGTCACCGCTGCTGCAAATAATAGTGATTCTACGATCAGCCTTATCCTGCTCATAAGCCCCCCACACATGCAAATAGATTTAAGTACTGGTTCATTCCTCAACCTGAAAGATAGAATCCACAATTTGCAACCTGTTCATGCGCTGCTCTATGGTTTCAAGAATCATGACCGGACCCCCTAATAGAAGATTGGACTATTTCAGCTCAAATGGAGTCGATATAGGTCAGCAATTCCTCGGCTGGCTTCCGTTTTTTCGGGCGGGGGATTTTATCTTCATTAAAATAGCCGAGATGAAGCGTACCTACAACTCTTTCTCCAGGGTTTACCCCGACGGATTGCAGAAAACGCTGATCATAGTTGTAATCATTCGTTTTCCAGACGACACCAATTTTCCGCTCCCATGCTATCAGCTGCAGGTTCTGAATCAGTGCAGAGGCAGCAGAAAATGCGTCCTCAAATGTCTTCTGTCTGGGTGCTGCCTCAATAACCACCAGCAAATGAGCCTGGGCAAGCTGGCAATAGCCTTGCATGGCGCGTTCTCCATACTGCTCCAGCATTTCCTTTGTATAGGTTTTGAGCACAGCATCAGCAAATCTTCTGCGCCCGTCCTCCATAAACAATATAAAGCGCCACGGCTCCTTTGCCGAATGATACGGCGCCCAAATCGCTTCGTTCAGCAATTCCATAACCGCTTCCTTGTTCATCGGCTCTCCGTTGAAATCCCGAATCGTACGCCGTTCACGTATGGCCTGCATCACACTAAGTGTTGTAACATTCATCTTCGCACACTCCTTATAAACGATCTATTTCAATTGTATTTATCGTTTTTTCAAATAATATCGATTCTCATTATCAATGATAATATAATACACCGTACCTGACAATGACATGACGTAAAAATTATGTGCGAAGCAACTTTTTCATCAGGTGAACAAATGAATATAACACAGGAAAAAAACACCGCTAAAGGATGCATACAATGCCTGTTCCTTTAACGGTGCACCAAGTTTATTTTACAGCTTATTGGTTTACAGAACAGCAGCAGTTCCGCCGTCGATATTAACCGAAGTCCCTGTCACATAGGAGGCTGCATCCGATACGAGAAAGGCAATCACGTTAGCCGCTTCCTGAGCCTCACCGATTCTGCCGAGCGGGATACGATGCTGCGGATCACGGGCGAACTCCTCCCATGTCTGATCCGAAGCCTTTGCCTGCCACATCCGCTCAATCTGCGCACTGCGAATGAGACCAATACATACTGCGTTCACCCGTATATTGCTGCTACCCAAATCTTTGCTCATTGCCTTGGTTAGTGCCAGTCCCGCCGCACGGCTCACAGAAGTCGGCAATGAGGAAGCCGACGGCGTCTTTCCACCGACAGCAGTTACGTTCACGATGGCCCCCCCTCCGGCGGCCTGCATATGAGACAGTGCAGCGCGGGCAAAATGAACAGCACCGAACAGCTTCAAATCCAGATCGGCTGTCCATGCATCCGTGCCTACCTCTCCAAAGGGCCTTGCTGCGGAAGTTCCGGCATTATTCACAAGAATGTCCAGACCGCCCAGGCGATCAGCTGCTTCCGTAACTGCCCGCTTCGCTTCGGACTCTATCGAAACATCAGCAGAAATCCATACTGGCTCATGACCAGTTGCCTCTCTGATTTCGGCGGCAGCCGTCTCCAGTTCGGCCGTATTTCTGGCGACAATCGCTACTTTTGCCCCTTCTTTGGCAAGTGTTATAGCTGTTGCGAATCCAATTCCTTTACTGCCTCCGGTAATAAGCGCTTTTTTCCCCACCAAACCCAAGTCCATAAAATGTCGGCCTCCTCTACATTCTTCTACAACAATCTTCCAATCTTTTCATTTTATATTATATCATGAACCTTTATACCGGGCATGTACTGCTTACAGGTTCTATGAAAATCAGAATTGAATAAATAACGGGAGAAAGAGACAGATTTAAGATATAACGATTCTTCAATGTAAAATTTTTCTGATATGCTTGCCAATTTGTAATGATTTTATTATTATGAATATATGAGTATATGTTCATATGTTATTGAATAATGGAGGAATTCATCATGCCGTCACATAACCGTTCATTGCATCAACAACAGAAGCGGGATAATTTTCCCCGTGAGCGCGAACAAAGTCAGCAAGATCACAGGCACAGTCATAAAACAGGGCAGGGGCATCATCATAACACGAATTCCGGTCCTCACCACGGGCACGGGCATGATCACCATGGTCATGGGCACGGACACTCTCACGCCCCGAATAATAAGAAAGGATTGACTATCGCGCTTGTCATTACAAGCGGAATTATGTTTTTGGAATTTTTCGGCGGCTTGATTACGAACAGTCTGGCGTTGCTTTCAGATGCCGGGCATATGTTAAGCGATGCCGCTTCCCTTGCATTAAGCCTTGTCGCAATGTGGTTTGCTTCCCGCCCAGCCTCACCGGCCAAATCTTATGGTTACTACCGTTTTGAAATTTTGGCCGCGCTTTTTAATGGCGTTACCCTGTTTGTCATTGCGGGGTTTATTATTAAGGAAGCTTACGAGCGCTTCTTCGCTCCTCCTGCCGTAGCAAGCGGGTCCATGATGGTTATTGCGACTATTGGCCTACTGGCCAACCTGATCAGTGTCTGGGCATTGGTTCGGCAAAGCGATGTCAAAAACAATATTAACGTTCGCAGTGCTTACCTGCACGTAATAGGTGACGCGCTGGGTTCAGTGGGAGCAATATTAGCCGGACTTTTGATGCTCCTGTTTGATTGGTACATTGCAGATCCGATTATAAGTGTTGTTGTGGCACTGCTTATTTTAAAGGGAGCCTGGGGTGTTATGAGAAATGCCGTCCATATTTTGATGGAGGGTACTCCAGCCTCTGCCAATCTGGAACAAATTGCGGAGGAGCTTAACAAAATAGAAGGTGTAAAAAACGTTCATGATCTGCATGTATGGACCATTACCTCGGGTTTGGATTCCCTGAGCTGTCATCTCCTCATTGAAGATGACAAGAGCAGCCAGCATATTTTACAACAGGCAATTCGATTGGTCGAAGAGCAGTTTCAGATCCGGCACGCAACAATCCAGGTGGAAAAATCCGCATTGCAGCATTCCGAGACACAAATTTAATGGGCAATGCATAACGAACAACCGCTGTCCGAAATACCAGACAGCGGTTGTTTGCCTTCATTTTATTAGCAATCCCGGCTTGCTTCCAAATCGTGGACTGAGATGCCTTCCTCCACTGCAAACTCGAAATCTTCAATATCATACACCTGAACCGGGACCTCAGCTTCTATAATACGGTCCTGCAGCTCAATCTGGTCCGACAGCAGCGGCAGCTCAAACTTCATTGCTGTAAGCAGTTGCTCCGTCTCAATCGGGTCAAAGAACTCTCCATAATGGGCATTATCCATCGCATTGACGACCGTAAAGGAGACCTCTTCGCCGAGCAGCAGCGGAGAGCTTTCACGCCATGGGGATTGAAGCGCGCGTTCAATTTTTTTCCGGTTAAGGGGCTCCTCAAAGAAGGCGATTAGTTCTCCGATTTTCAACTTCACATGCTGATCATCCTCGGGATCATCCATTACCGGGTCCTGGCCGCTCTTCATATCATACAGCTCCATAATGGTCGAATACGGGATAACATAATCGACCGGACGGCCAGGCAGCATGAGCTGTCCATAAGTTGCCACCATTACTGCTTCTATGACAAAACGACGACGCATCTCGTATTCCCCCTTCAGCTTATATATAGCGGGGATTACCTCCCCCCTTATTTGGCCTTACCCTTTATTATACCTTAATTTGGGGTAGAACGTACAGGCTAAGCATGGTGTTTTCTTACTTGTAAACTTCTTAAAGTGATTGCTTCTCGGGCTGCCGCAGATGTACAATGGGCGTATTGGGTATTTTTGAAGGAGGAACCACAGTATGAACCCCGAACTGGAACAAAATCAGGAGCAAATTATTATAATCGGAGCGGGCCCGTGCGGTCTTGCCGCAGCTTTGGAACTACAGACGCAGGGTTTTAACCCGTTAATTATTGAAAAAAGGAATGTCGTCCACTCGATTTCACAGTACCCGGTCTACATGCAGTTTTTTAGCAGCCCGGAGCTGCTTGAAATTGCAAATGTGCCGTTTACAACCGCTCACGATAAGCCTTCCCGCTTGGAGGCTCTTAATTATTATAGAAGCGTAGCCCTGCGCAGCGGCGTCAGAATCAATGCCTATGAGACTGTGAACAGTATTGTCCGTGATCGGCGGGGCTTTACACTGGCCAGCACGCGCACCAGCGGCACCAGCCATACGTATCACGCAAAAAATGTGGTCATTGCTACCGGATACTTCGATCATCCGAACCTGCTCGGCATTCCGGGCGAGGAGAGCGAAAAAGTATCCCATTTCTTCCGGGAAGCCCATCCGTATACCGGAATGAATGTCGTCATCATTGGCGGCAGCAACTCTGCAATTGATGCTGCGTTGGAATTGGAACGTGTTGGAGCGAAAGTGACTATCGTCTACCGTGGCGAGGATTACTCTTCCAGCATCAAGCCTTGGGTCCTCCCGGTGATAAAAGGCAAGGTTGCCAAAGAACGGATTCATATCCGCTTCCAGTCCAAAGTATCTGAGATTACGCCAACGGAAGTTTATATCGAGAGCGCTCAAGGTACGAATCGAATTCCGAACGACTTTGTGCTGGCGTTGACCGGGTTCCACCCGGACCGCAAATTTTTGGGAGAAGCGGGCGTTACCATGGAGGAGGAAGGCTATCCGACCTTTAATCCGGAGACGATGGAAACCAATGTTCCCGGCATCTATCTGGCAGGTGTTGTTGCATCCCGTCATGAAGCCAATGAAATCTTCATCGAAACCGGACGGTTCCATGGCAATAAGATCACCGCTCATCTGCTTCAGAAACAACAAAGCACACAAACTGTGTAAACAAGCAACTGCATTTACCGGGGGGGACACTCCCATCCATGACAGCCATATCACAGCGGCTGCGGCTCTGCGATATGGCTGCTACTAAAAATAAATCGGCATCCTCATCCGAAAGACTGCCGGGAGGGTATTATGAAATCCAAACAAATTTTCGTAATGGTCAGCATCGTCATGGCTACACTTGTAGCATCCATTGATTCGACAATTACGAATACGACCATGCCTGTAATTGCGGAGGAGCTTGGGGGCTACTCCCTGTATGCCTGGTCTTTTGCTGCCTATATGATCTTCTCGACTGTGCTGACTCCGGTTGCAGGTCGTATCTCGGACCTGTACGGCCGCAAAAAGATATTCGGCTTTGGCATTTTATTTTTCTTGCTGGGGTCGGTGCTGTGCGGACTTGCCGACTCGATGCTTCAACTCGTGCTTTACCGGGCTGTACAAGGAATGGGAGCCGGCATCATGATGCCCTTCCCCCTGATTATTGCCGGCGATCTGTTCCGAGTGGAGCAGCGCGGCAAAATCCAGGCGATGTTCTCTGCAATGTGGGGACTGTCCGCCGTTCTGGCCCCTCTCTTGGGTTCTTTATTTGTTGAGATGGCAAGCTGGAGATGGATCTTTCTTATTAATATTCCTGTATGTATCATTGCTTTTATCTGTCTGCTCGGATACACGGAACAGTATGAGCCTCGCAAATCCAAGATAGATGTATGGGGTTCGATTCTGTTTGCCGCAGGGGTCAGTCTTTTATTGGCCGCAACAACTGTGGAGAACAATCAATGGATGTATGTCGTCTCAGGCGCCATCCTGCTTTGGCTGTTCTGGATGGTCGAGAAACGCCATCCTTCTCCGATTGTTCCCCTGCAGCTTCTCAAGCTGCCAAAAATTAAATGGATGATTATTAATTCATTCCTGGCTTGTGCCGCTTTATATGGCACTTCCAGCTATGTTCCGCTGTTCCTGCAGCATCAGAACTATTCTGTTTTTGTAAGCGGCGTTTCTCTGCTCGGCATATCTGCCGGCTGGATGGCATGCTCCGTCCCTGCAGGGAAATGGGTGCTGCGTTACGGGTACACCCCGCTGCTGCTGATCAGCAATCTGACACTGCTGGTATCCGGCATAATGCTGTTGTTCCTGGGACCCTCCACCGGATTCATATATGTAACACTTGCATTAACAGTTCAAGGTGCAGGGTACGGGCTTTTGTTCACCGTTACTACCATTGGCGCTCAGCAACTCGTTCAATCCAGCCAGAGCGGAATATCCACCTCGCTGCAAATGTTCTCGCGCAATACCGGAACGGCTATTGGCGTTACGATCATGGGTTCACTTTTATTACAAAGTGAATTCATGCTGGGCATTCGCATGATTTTCATTTATGGTACGATCGTAAGCTTCGTGGCCCTAGGAACCATATGGTTTCTCCGGGACAAAACCGATCACTTGCCTGCCGGTCAAGCAACTGCCAAATAACAAAGCCAGCAGGGTACGATTGTCCTCAATCCAGCGGCACACAAATGCAGCGCGTCTTGTGTGGCCTGACCATTCTGTCAGCGGATCAAGCTGCTGCCTGAAGCGCTCTGCAAAATGCAAATAGACATCCACCATTCTAAGCTGCATTAGATCCGGTAAATATGATATTTCTTCGGCAGTCAGGCCCTGCTTGCTGCCGAAGCCTTCTGTAAAAAGTCGAATCTGTCTTAGAGATTGCTCCGAACTTTCCTCCGTTATCAATTCAGGCAGTACAACTGCCAGTTCCATAGCTCTTAAATCCCGAGTACAAAATTCAAAATCGAGCACGCCGGTTACTTTTTCTCCCCGGGCCAGAGCGTTCGTAAACCCAATATCGCCATGAATCCATTGCCGGGGCAATTTACAGAAAGCAGCTTCCAATTCAACCAGCCTTCTTCGTATACCCTCCAGTTCCGCCATCATCGATTCCAGTTCACAAGCCTCTATATCTGCCTTCACCCACTGCAGCATTGTTTGTTTTTCTAAATGACCATAATTATCCTGCAGCACATAATACGGCGTATATGAGGGCTTATTCTGCAAATGCAGCTGCCCAAGTGCCCGGCTCACATTTCCGCATGCCTGTCCTAGACCTGAAATATGGCTTTCTCTCAGACGATCTGGACGTTCTCCTTCAAGATAAGCATACACGGCAGCAAGCTTGCCTTCTTCACCTGAAGATACCGTATCACCATAAATATTCCGTACCGGCTGAGGAATTTCAAAATCCAGCGTATGCGCATTCAACTCCAACAACACCTGATGCTCAAACCGGACTTTTGCTATATCCTTGTGATTGTCATAAATACGCAGTACGTAGCGTTCCATACCGCTATATACCATGCGCGTTGTATTATTTTTGCCGCCTTCCTCTTCCATGACCTCATAATCACCAGCAAGCTTATATTGCTGCAAATACGCCTCTAGCCGCGCTAACTCATAGCCGGTGACTGTCTCACCCTTGCTGCTAATACTGGGGGGGTCCCCGGCATATGTATTTTCGGCTCCGATGGTTTCTTCGGTTTCCACGGTTCCGGTTATTTCTTTTTTATTTTTACTCATGTTTTCTCCCCCAAAGCCAACTTGCCAGTCTATTCCTCATAAATCATTTTATGTGTCATACCGCCGTCCACAATCAGATTCGTACCGTTAACAAAATCATTATTCACGTCCGTCAGGTAAAGACAGGCGCGCACAATATCTTCTGAACGGCCGACACGGCCAGACCAATGCTGGTTATGATCCTGTTCCCGCAGCTCATCATAGTGCCTCGTCTCAATCCATCCCGGACTGACGCTGTTCACTCTAATTTTAAATGGAGCGAGGGACGCAGCCATTGCATGGGTGAGAGCAACCATGCCTCCCTTTGAAGCCGCATATGCTTCCGTATTCACCTCTGACATTAGCGCCCGTGTAGAGGCAATATGTACAATGCTGCCGCCTTCGGACTGGACTTTCATCCGCTTCGCTGCCTCTCTGCCGCATAAAAAAGCACCGCGCAAGTTAGTGTTCAGCACACTGTCCCATTCCTCCACATTCAGCTCAAACAAACTTTTCGTTATTCCAAAGCCTGCGTTATTAATGAGCACATCCATACGATTAAATCGGTTTGCAGCTGCATCCATAAACGCCGTAATTGCTGTCTCACTGCTCAAATCAGCAACGGCGCTGTACAACTGATCTTTCCCATAGTTCAACACCAATGTTTGAGTAACCGCCTCTAACCGATCAGCGTCCTTGTCCGTTATTGAGACCTGATAACCTGCCCGAAGATATCCTTCTGCCAGCGCAGCTCCTATTCCTCCAGCCGCCCCGGTTATTACCGCAGTTCTTTTCATCATAATCCCTCCGTCATATTAAACGGTGCGTTGTTTGATCCCACGCGCTTATTTTCAGATTCGTTTTTTCAATACAGGTGCAACTTTCTCGCTCAGTTCTATTTCGTATTATATAGGTTACATCAGTAAAAATGCTAATGCTTCCCTTATTAGCCGCGGAATCCGCCCGTCTATTGTGTTTTTAGAGTGAAGTAATCAATCGAAGTAAATACATCCTTAATTTTAATGGGATATTATGGATTTCATTTTGAGTATATCTCTCTTTTTGTACTCTTTTAGAACTATCGCCACTATTCCCTTTACTCAGCCTAACCGAAAGTCAGAGATTCCGAGGTTCCGAAATTTCAAGATTCAAGATTCGAGATTCGAGATTCAAGATTCAAGATTTAAGGTTCCTTTCAATGTATCATGATTTTTGAATTTATACTTGCCCCATATACATTATTGAGTATTACTATGCATTTTTAACAACTTCCGTTTGATTCACTCCGCTCCTATTTTGATCTCAGCATTCATCTTGCCCAAAAGTAATTCCTATAAATAAAACATCCTTGATAGAGGAACGTATGTTTGCTATAATGTAAAATATAAGAAATTCGAAGAAGCTTTTACCAAATGATTTCAGCTCCAACAGGTACTTTTTTGCAGAGGAATGTCTAATTCCATTTGAATCTGAGACGGATTGTAATGATTTCTTGTATTAAAATGTTGGCCGTTTATTACCTGAGGATGTTTGCTCTTGGGGAGGGAAATACAGTATGCGCAGTGAAGTATTAACCTATTTCTTTCGTTCAAAATGGCCAAACGGCTACTGTTGTTCGCGCTGTGGTCACCGGCAGGCTTACACAATTTCCACACGCAATGCACCTCTATTTCAATGCGCTAATTGCCGTCATCAATCCTCTCTTACAACCGGCACGATTATGGAACACACACGGACATCTTTGGAAAAATGGTATATCGCCTTACAGCTGATGTCCCGCCCCGGTGGCATTCACGCAGTACAACTTCAACAACTATTACAAGTCTCCTACAAAACAGCATGGTCCATGCTCAAAAGAGTAAGAATGGCAATCAGTATGATGGATATGGAGCAGCCTCTTTTGGGTTCGGTTCAAGCACAGATTGGATTTTATGGGGATGCAGGACGCCCTTCATTTAGGAAAGGGCTCAAAGAACATTCCATTGTTGCAATGTCGAATACTTTACATCCTCCCTCTGAAAGAAATGATCAAGTAAATAAGGCCTTACAATCTGCAAATCTACCCGGAAAATTATCGGTCAGTCGTGCTTTTTTCAATACATGGAGTGAATCACCCGTCTGCCCTGCCCCTTATATAAAACTTAAAATTGCAAATCCGGCTCTAATGAATAACCGTCGAATGCCTGCAGTGCTGCAACCTTTATTTTTCGGCAAACATATTGCCCAGAAAGCTCTTTCTCTTAATTCCTGTCCAATTACCGTTAACTGTTCTTTATATTTGGAGCGTGTTTTTTCAGATGCAAAACAATGGATCAATTCCACCTTTCACGGTATAGGTGCAAGATATTTGCAGCTTTATTGGGATGAATTTTGTTTTCGGCTCAACTGCGACAATCGCCAACTTACTGCTCACCAGACATTAGGAACGCTTTGTATGCAACCTGTAAGGTAGTTTTTTTATTCATTCACTGATGTTTTAATTATTTTGATTACATTGCGTTTTTCTTATTATCGTTTGCTATTATATTGAATTATAATTTGTAATGCTTATGTTTAAATTATTTATTTCTTAAATCAAAATAAAATATCGTAGAAATGTATATTTGTATCAATCTATCATTATTTCAGGATTGTTAGATTGTTGGATTATTACATTGTAGGATTGTGAATTTTCAGGAATATATGATTGAATGTATATATGATTGTATATGTATATGATTGTACGTGTATACGATTGTACGTGTATATGATTGTATGTGTATACGATTGTACGTGTATATAATTGTAGGGATATATGTTTACAAATATTAGCTGAGTAAAAGGGATAATGCCAACGCTCTGTTAAACAATAAAAAATAATAAATAACCTCACAGAGATTCGACAAATTTCGCCAGAAATGAGAGCAGCTCTAGAACCGCCAGCCTTGAACAAGGAACAGGGCTGCCAAAAAATATATAATAAAAAAAGCAAAGTCATCCATTCGTGACTTCACCTTTTTTAAGCTGATTTTGGCCGCAAAGCTTTTTATTATTTAATGATGTCTCCCTGATGAGGGTTCAAGCCATTTTCCCACTTAATATTAATGGATTTACCGGTAAACAGATCCGTACCGTCAGAAACTTGATAGTGAATATGCGCTTCACTGGTGTTCCCTGAATTTCCGCACAGGCCCAGCAAGTCACCTTTCTCTACTTTGTCACCAACTTTAACGACGACAGAGTCTTTTTTCATATGAGCCAAGAAACTGTACTCGCCATCACCATGGTCAATTACGACGACATTGCCTTCGGGCTGCTCCGGATTCATCTTGCCTACAGGTTCATTATCCTTAATATTGCTCACTACACGGACAACAATTCCAGCCCTGGGAGCTATAATTTCCTGACCGAATGCATAGTAGCTTTCGTTTTTAGTTTTGTCTCCACTGTAAGAGTAACCATCCTTCACTTGAATTAAATCATAGGCGTAACGCTGCATCTCTACTTCATAGTGATAGTTCGCGAGAACATTCTCTCCTCCCCAGAATACAAACCATTCTCCTTTAAATGGGAGTCCATATTCATGTTTGGTTTTGACTGAATCTGTAGACGGGAATTGTTCCACCGGTACGACTTGGAGATACCCGATAACATGGTTCTTGTCCGCTCCAACCTTCAGGCCTTTGCTGCGATCCTGATTCATCCATGTGATGTAGTATGAATCATTCAAGTCCAGCTCGCTCTCCTTTGTCCAGGATTCCACCCCTTTGAGAATTTCCGGCCCTGCTTGAGTGAACTCTTCCAGTGACATCTGGCTATGAAAATCTTTGGTTGTTTGATAATAAACACCCTCATAATCTCCATCTAAAAGCGCTTGTCCGATTTCATCTGCTTTATACTTAATCACTTCTGCACCCCCGGGTTGATTGGTCCCGCCATTGCTGGAATTGTCTGAATTCCCGTTTCCATTCCCATTCGAATTCCCGGGAGTTTCAGATACTGTTCCGGTCGGCGAGTCATTGACCCGTTTTTCTGTTTTTGTCCCGCAACCTGATAAGATAATTGCTGCCACAGTTGCAATCAAGAATACTTTTTTCATTTTTAAGCACCATCCTGTATGTTTTATTTTTTATAGAGCTAATATCGTACATGCCCAACTTTGTGGAGAAAAAAATATCGATTATTCCCTCGGCATGCGCGGGCATCTCCACTGTCAGCATGCTGCCATCCCCAAACAAATCCCAGCCTTTGTTAAACGGGATGCCTCAAGTTAATGTAGCCTTATTATAACGCGTCTATCTTACCCCTAGGCCAACGGAGCCTTAACGCCAGCTTAAATTTGACCGGTAGAGAATTAAGGTTCTGTTCATATTGCATTTTCCCTGTCCGGCAATGGTAAAATAGTTTTACAACGAAATTTCAAGGAGAGATGTATTTGTGAATGATAGTGCCATTCTTTTGGTGGACGATGAACAAGCCATTCTTCAATTGCTGGAGACTGTGCTGCGAAAGGAAGGCTTTCTGCATATTGATAAGGCGACGACCGCTGAAATGGCGCTTGCTCTATGTAATGAGAAGCCATATGACATTATTTTGCTGGATGTAACTCTTCCGAATATGAGCGGTACTGAGGTTTGTCCTCTAATACGAAGACTTACGGATGCTCCTATATTGTTTCTTAGTGCAAGGTCTACGGATTTTGACAAGCTGTCAGGCTTCGCTGTTGGGGGCGATGATTATGTGACAAAACCTTTCAACCCTCTGGAGATCGTGGCGAGAATAAAATCCCTGCTTCGCCGCTCACTCAAAGGAACCTCTACTGTCTCAACTGCAGGACACGGAACCATTTTTGATTTTGGGCGGTTTCAGGTTAATGAAGCGGCAGCGGAGCTGAAAGTGGAAGGCGTTCCTGTCCCCTGTCCTTCACTTGTGTTTCAATTGCTGTTGTTTCTGTGCAAGCATCCCAATCGCATCTTTACGAAAAGCGAGCTTTACGAGCGCGTATGGGGGGAAAACAGCCTTAGCGATGATAATACGGTAATGGTTCATATTCATCGAATCCGGGAACGAATTGAACGGAATCCCTCCCAACCTGAATTTCTGGTCAATGTACGAGGGCTCGGTTATAAAATGGTAGCAAACAGGGATTCCGGATATGAACGTTAAATGGCGGCTCACCCTCCGGTTGGTCGGATGGCTTGCTTGCTTCGGACTGATTTTGCTTTCACTGGCCGGTGTAGTGTTTTACTGGATTATTAGTCAACTTATACAAATACAGGCGGAACGGGATTTTCAAAGTGTCGGCTTGTCCCAGCTGGTGGATACTGTCCGGGCTGAAGGAGACAACTGGAGATTCGATCCCAAGCTGCTGGAGACACTTAAGGGAACGAGAGGATGGCTGCAGCGAATTGATGAGAGCGGCAAAGTGACAGATGCTTTTTTCACACCACCGGACGTACCAGATTCCTATGACCCGGGCGAGCTCAACGATTATCTGCTGCAGAAGCGTCCCTTTCCTTATCAATTAACGATTTGGATTCAAATCAAGAATGGTATTACCCATACGCTTCTTTACGGGATTAGCGATCAAGGAGATGGATTTTTGCGGCTGCTTGCCAAGACTGGAGAACGAAGCGGGAGTGAAATTCTTTTGCCTGCTGAAACGCTAGAGAGACTGAAGAGGCAAAATGCATGGCTTCAATTGCTGGATGCTGGCGGTGTAGAGATTGCATCTGTAAATAAGCCGGATAAGGCAATTAGCAAATTTTCCGTGTCGGAGATGGTACTTAGGTCCATTTACCCTGACAGATACGGCTCTGAAATGCTTACACAATATAACCCTGACACAAGAGAAACATGGGTTTTGAACACTGCCCTTCCAGGTTATGAGCGGGGCGAAAAGCCAACCCTGCCTCCAGAATTCCGTGTACTGGCTATAGGAATGGGAGCACTGGTAGTTGCAGCTATGCTGCTGCTGTTGTTCCTGTCCTATTGGTTCGGAAACAGGATCGGCTCTCCTGTCGTTCATGTGCTGAATTGGCTGCGTCTGTTGGATAAGGGACAATTCATAGAGCCCACCAATTCACACGGCAAGCCGCGAAGTCAAAATCGAAGAGGACGCAGAAAAAGCAAATACCGTGTTTATGGAGATGTCATCCATTCTCTGGAGTCGCTTTCCGGAACACTCCGCCGCAATGAGCAGCTTCAGAAAGAAACAGAGCAGATGAGAGACGAATGGATTGCAGGGGTGTCCCATGATTTGAAAACCCCGCTATCCTCTATTAAGGGCTATGCTCATATGTTGGAAACCGATGCTTATGATTGGACAACCGGTGAAGTCCGTTCATTTGCCAAAGTCATTTTGGATAAATCTTCTCATATGGATGCGCTTATTAATGATCTCACCTTAACTTACCATCTGCGAAGCGGAGGGAAAGCTCCATCTGAAGAGGTCGTGGAAATGAATGAATATTTGACAGATGTACTCCGCGAGACGGCACAGCATCCGCTTTACAGCGAAGAAATGATACATTTCGTATCATCGGACAAGTCTGTGTTCCTGACCATCTACAAGCCATGGTTCCAGAGAATTGTTGATAATCTGGTTGCCAATGCTTTCCTCCACAACCGCACAGGGACAACGCTGACTGTATCGTTAAAAGTGCAAGATTCTGGCGGCGTCATCATTACGTTTACTGACAATGGTGAAGGAATGGACGAGCAAACTGCAGGCAGACTATTTGAGCGGTATTTCCGGGGAACGGATTCCGAAAGCAGGGCGGAAGGTACCGGCCTCGGAATGGCGGTCAGCAAGGCGCTTGCAGAAGCACTCGGTGCCTCAATTGAATTAAATACCCGAATCGGGGAAGGCACTTCCATCCGTATTAGCTGGCCGGAAACGAGGAAGGTTTGAAGTTGGTTAAAAAAAGACATAGCCCTATGCGTATAAGCTGCATAAGGGCTATGTCTGCGTTGTTCATTGATCACCAGAAACTCCGACCATTTGAAGCTGGCGCCGGGCAAATTCACGGTACAGCTCGTGGGTGTCCAGCAGTTCCGCATGTGTGCCAATGCCAGTTACCTTGCCAGTATCAAGAAACACAATTCGGTCGGCATCAATTACGGTTGACAAACGGTGGGCAATGACCAGCGTTGTCCGTCCTCTCATTAATGTCTCCAACGCAAGCTGGACATACTTCTCAGAGTTGCTGTCCAAGCTTGAGGTCGCCTCGTCCATCATCAGAATAGACGGATTACGCAGCAGTGCCCGGGCAATGCCGATCCGCTGGCGTTGGCCTCCAGAGAGCTTAATGCCCCGCTCCCCTACCTCGGTGTTGTAGCTCTCTGGAAATGCCTCGATAAATTGGTCGGCATAAGCCAGCCTGGCCACTTCCTTAAGTTCATCATCACTAACTTCCCGCTCCAGTCCGTAGGTGATATTGTCACGGATTGTCCCTGCCAAAATCGGGCTTTCTTGTGATACATACCCGATTGCACTGCGCCAGGAGCTCAGAGTATAGGCGCTGATCGGTTCATCCCCGATCCGAATGACGCCTTCCTGAGGAAGATAAAAACGCTCAAGCAGCGAGAATAAAGTCGTCTTGCCGCTTCCGCTGGGTCCGACAATGGCGGTTACTTTGCCAGGATCAATGGTAAAGCTGACCCGATCAAGGACAGGCTCTTTCTCTTCGTAAGCAAATGTCACCTCTTCAAGCGTTATCGGACGCTGAGGATTCTCAAGCGCAACACCGCCAGCAAAGTTCTCCTCGGACTCCCGCAATGTATCGACAATCCGCTCTGTCGCGCCCCTCGCCTTCTGAAGCTGGGTCACGAACTGGGTAATTTGACCGACCGGCATAATAATTTGTACGAGATACAGGATGAAAGCAACCAGATCCCCCGCAGACAGCGCACCTGAGGCAACTCTCATGCCGCCGTAGCCGATAACAACGACAAGCATTGCCATCATGACAAAGGACATCAATGGTCCAATCATCGCTTGTACCCTCGCTTCTTTAAGTCCGAAGCGATATAACGTCTTGATCCCGTCTTCCCCGTTGCGCCGCTCGATCTTCTCGGAGCCGGACAGCTTCACCAGCCGGATCTCCATCAGCACCTGATTAAGCACACCGCTGAACTTTGCGGTCTCATCCTGCAAGCCTTTGGATATGCGGTGCATCATCCGGCCGAGCGGGAACATAACGAGCATCGTGATCGGCAGGGCTGACAGCAGGACCAGCGTCATTTTCCAATCCAGAATCACCATTAACGTGACGGAACCGGCGATAGCGACCAGCCCTGTCGCAAAATTGGTCAGATGATCGCTGATCAGTGTACGTACAACGTTCGTATCATTCGTCATACGGCTGACTGTCTCCCCTGTCCGGTTCTTGTCATAGTACGGAACCGGAAGGACCAGCAGCTTGCTCCAAAGCCGCCTGCGAATGCCTGCTACCATATGCTGTCCAGAGCGGTTAAGCAAATAGGCAGACAATCCCCCTGCAAGCGCCTGGGCGAGAAATGCGGCCCCTATCCATCCGATATGCGATGCGGACAGTGACGCCTCGGAAAATCCGTCCACCAGCCCTTTAAGCAGCAGGGGGACGATTAGACCGGCAAGCGTTGTAATTACGCTGAGAAAGATGGCCAGACCGAGAGTGAGCTTCGGCGGTCTGGTTTCCTTCAGCAAATGATAAAATGTGCGCCAATTTACGCTGGTGTGTTGGGGGACTTGCTGCTTTTCCCTGCTTTTTTTATCCATAGTCTGCTCTCCTTGAGTAACTGAAAGAATCATAAGCATGTCTCCATGCTTATGATTCTTTCAGTAATTCTTGTTCCCACGCTCCATCTTCATTCCGACGCACTGCTTGTCCTACAATCTGCCGTATGCCTTTAATGTGAGCAGCTTGTTGACCGTGATCATGCCGCGCCATTCACTCAAGCAAGCCGGACTTAACGCTGGCCATGGAATCATCCAGCCCCCGTCCTCCTGTTGCTGTGCGATTAAAGCATCCAAATGGCTGCTGATGATTTCTTCGGGTATGTCTGATGCTCCAAAGCAATCCGGAGCAGGGAACCAATCCACTACCTTTTGTACGTAACCTTCGGCATTCGGGTTTCGTTGTACCAAATCTTCTGATTTCAGCCAGTCCTTTAACAGCTCCCTCATTTGTTCCGTAGTTGCATCTGCAGGGGCATGCTCCACAAAGGCAATGCATTGAATAACATCATGATAGTCCTTCTGATCGGCCTTGTGCATATTGGCCCGAAAATAGGCGTCAGATTGTAAGAACCATTCCTCCTCATAGAATGAGGTAACCGCTTGCTGCTTGTATAGCTTCGCCAGAATCAGGCCTGTGGGATTAAGCGATGGCCCCGTATCGTCTTCGGTCTGCCACCATGGTGCATGCGGTGCCTGGTTAATACTCCGGAGCGCTCTCGGAAACCCGCCGGTTCCGCTGACCGCAAGGTTTTTCAAGTATAATCGTACACCTTCCAGAATACGCGAATCAAATAACCCGACCTCATCCATTACATGCAGGGCTAACTCTGTTGGCACCGGCTGGCTAAGAGGATCACGGATATCCGGTTCGAGTGCTCCGCCAAACCCGCCATCCGCATTCTGATAGGGACGCAAAGCGTCAATTACTGCCTCTGCCGATCCATTGCCAAAATGAAATTCATAACGTCTGCGGTCCAGCAGCCGGGCGTTGCTATACATGTAATCATGGGCTTTAGATAGAAGCATGCTCGGGTCTGTCATCAATAAAAACCTCCTGGTTTCAATTTTTATATGGAGAGTGTTTTTCTCAGAAAAGCAAGTGCTTTTGCCGTACAGACCTCTTCCAGTCTGGATACAAGCTCTTCTGACGCTTTAGCTTTGCTTTGAGCGTCACGTTCAAGCCCGTGCTGGCTCATCCAACGTTCCGTTGACTGATAGGCTGTGGAGCTCCAGCCATTGACTTCGCCTGCCTCATTAACTTTTTGCTGAATTCCGGATATGACGATATCCAGCGCCCCCTGCAATTCCGTTACAGCCCGATCAAAAGCGCTCTTGTCCTCTTTAGCCTTCATTCCACTTGCCTGGCGGAGTCTGCGGGTATCAATGCCTTCTTCTTGGCCCACAATGTTATAAATGTCTCTTGCCGTTTTTGAAATAAGCCCGTCACGGTATCGCTGCTCCACTGTGCCGCTGCCGCCAACAGCCGCTGAGACCAGCGGGAACCAGCCGCGGTCAATCAGTACGCCCTTGCTTTTCATAAACTTCCCATAAGCTGCAGCTCCGCTCGAAGGGAAGCGTACACGCCAGCCCCAAGGGTCAGTAGGCAGCTCCGTATGCCACTGGTCCGCGGAAGTCAGGCTGACCAGGGAAGGATGCTCGGGAATTAACGGAGCCAGCGGCAAAATACCAATCTGCGATAATAAGGCAGCCGCATCCCCATAGGTATGCAATGGAGCTGTAAGCAGTTGTTTATTCATGATTTATTCTCCTTTTCATTTTTGCTGTAGAGGCGCAATGTCTCTCTGGCTTTATCTGCTATTGCTTCGCCCATTTCTGCCGGAGTAATAATCTGAGCATCCTTACCCAGAAAGTAAAAGAGTCTCACTGCCCAGTCCCATTCAGAAACCGGCAGCTCTCCTTCCAGAAGCCATTCATCCTCCGCAATCATCACCAGCTTCTCGCCAAGATGCTCGTCCCGTTCCACCTCCAGCATTCCCCTGTAAGACAACTTCACCTTGAGCGTGAAGCTTGCATGGGCTAATACCGGAGAATTTCTCTTGCATGCAGCGGGCTCACCTGACTGTTTCCCTTCGCGTTTAGGCTCTGGCTCTCGTTCCGGCTCCTGTGCATCCGTCGGCGGTTCTGCCTCCTCAACTTGGCTCATCCGGTCTACACGCAGCAGACGTTCCTCCTGATGGATGCAGGAGTAGGCTTCACAATACCAGAAACCGTGTGCGGCATATATTTTTTGCGGCCGGATAAGCAGTGTCCGCTGATGGGACTGGGAACGGTAAAAGACAGATACCCATTTGGCTTGGGCTGTCAGCTCCATGAGCCGGGACAAATGGGGTACCGTGTAGCTGCGTCTTGGAACTTCCACGGTCATATGCTTCAGCAGCGGCGCAATTTTATCCAGCGTATCCGGTGACAGAATGCTTTTCACCTTGTCCATCACTGTCCAGCGTTCCTTGTTAAACGGCGTATCAGCGTAGGCTGTCATGCTGTCCAGCGCCAGCAGCAGCGTCAATGCTTCATTGGTATCCAGTTGCAGCGGCGGGAGTGTGTAGCCCTCCATCAGACGATAGCCGCCCTTAATGCCGTTCAGTGCATATACGGGCACACCCAGTTCTGTGAGCGATTGAATATCTCTGAGAATCGTCCGCCTTGATACCTCCAGCTTGTCTGCAAGTGATGCCGCTGTCTCCTGGCGCTGGCCCAGTGCAAGCACAATCGCCATCAGACGGTCGCTTCGCTTCATGCCTGCTCCTCCCTGTGAATGTCTCTACCTGATTTTTATTGTAACAAACAAAAGGTGACAGCTTGCGTGTCACCTTTTGTTTTCACTGTTATCCAATTTTTCCACTTCATCCGCAAGCTCATAGATTTGGAAGGCGTGTGTGACAGGCGGGAAGCTATAGCCAATAAAGGAGCGGAACAATTCAACTCCCATACCTTCCTTAAATGATTCCGGATCAGCCTCCTTACCATCGGCCCCAATCCATGTTGTTTGTGAATCGGCAGTCACGATTAATGGATCATTACCTTCCGTCTTGACGGTTAATCGTGCGCCATCCTCCGTTTTTGTAATACTTTCAATCAGTCCGCGTAATTTTTGATGCTGAATATCTACGGATTGGCCGCCTGCCCATACATCAGTCCCTAAAAGGGAGGAAGTATATTGCAGAGGCACATACAACCTTCCGTTTTTCATCTCAGGACTGACACCAAGCTTAAGCTGATTTTCGTTACGTATATAGGTATGACTTCCCGCCTTGATCTTCACAATCAGCTTGTTGTAAGTTATAAGTGCAGTCTGTTCCTTTTGATTCCAGACAATGTTAAAACCAATAGCCTGGACAAGCTCACGAAGCGAAAGCATCCACGACTCCCCATCCGCCTGCAAATAGGCTGGTGAATTCAGAGTTACTCCGTTCACAGTAACAGGAACAAACTTTTGCTCCTTGTCATGAGCCAAACCCTTTTGCAACTGTCCGGCAAGCGGCTTCCCGGAAACAGCTATAAAAGTTCCAGATGCTGCATTTACCTGCAGTGGTGTGGAAGGAAACAAGATAACAACCGCTGTCATACAGCAGCCTAAGACTGCTGCCGCGAATCTGCTCCCTCTTCGAACTTTATTCATACATGCCTCCTTGTCGAATTCAAAGGATTGACGTTTGGTCTTTTTCAAACTCATAAAAAGCTTTGAGATGATCTTGGTTAAAACAGCAGTTAATCCCTGTTTTCTATAGGGTCAGACTTCGCCAGCCTGGCTATATCTTTGCAATGCAAGATCGGTGATTCGTATCCCCTGCTCACAGCATGAATCATCGCGTTGCCAATTTCCTTCTGGGAGGTGACATGAGCCGGGATGAGCAATTTCAAGGCAGGGTACAGCCAGGACAAATAAGCATAGTACCGGTGCGTATTTTTCAGTCCTTTAGTCGGCTGGATATAGCCGGGACGGAACATGTATGCCCGCTTGAAAGGCAGCTTAAGCAAAGCATTCTCTGTTCTTCCTTTTACACGTGCCCACATGCTCCTCCCTTGCTCTGTACGATCCGTTCCACTTGCTGTCACATAGCAAAACACCATGTCCGGGTTTAATTCAGCAAGTATTTCTGCCACATGCACGGTCAAATCATATGTAATTTTGCTGTACTCCGCTTCACTCATGCCTACCGAAGAGACACCCAGGGAGAAGAAGCAGGCATTATAGCCGGTGAGCTGTTTCTTGAGAGGCGACACATCAAACAAATTTGCGTGTACGATTTCCTTTAGCTTCGGATGCCATATCCCGCAAGGTTTGCGGCCGATAACAAGCACTTGCTCCACATCGGGATGATGCAGGCATTCATGCAGCACACCTTCGCCCACCATGCCTGTAACCCCTGTAATAATTGCTTTGATTTTGCCTTTGCTCCCTCGCTGCTCAACCCTCATCCGTCTCTCCCGCTCTCTATACGCCGTATGTAAATCCGGTTCATCTGCTTCCCTAATTTTAAACGTCCAGGAAATATAATGCAAACGGGAGGCAGTCATGTTCCAATGTCACCCGGAGATTGATTTATTTGCGAGAACCGGACAAAGTGTCTCTGATTCCCAGAAGTTCTGTGGTCTAATCGAGTAGTGAAAGTGTAAGTGCTATCGATTGCTCGGCAAACAACTGCTCAGGACGGGATTTCATCATGACTGTCAATCCGATCATGGATACGACAAGATTCTTTGCCAGGTCCTCCGCCTGAATATCCGGCCTTAGCTCCCCGGACTCTAATCCGCGCTCAATCGTCTCCTGGAAAACAGAAGCAAGATATAACTGATGCTCTCTGGTCAAAACCTCAAATTTGGGATCATGCGGTGCGAGCTCAACCATTGTATTGATGCAAAAACAGCCGATATCAGGCCTGCTGTCTCCTGCTTTTGTGATAATCCCTTCAAATAAAGAGCGAAAAGCCTGCTTGACGGAGGAGAATTTCTTCAGCTTTGTTCTTATACTAGCAGCGTGAAGCTGATTATACTTCCGAAGCGCAGCTTCAAACAATTCCTTTTTGTCTCCAAAGGCCGAATAAATGCTTGGGCGCTGAACCCCCATGGCTGCTGTCAAATCACTCAAGGAAGTCGCCTCGTAGCCCTTCTCCCAAAAAAGCCTCATCGCTGCATCAAGCACCTTTTGCTCATCAAATTCCCTGGTACGAGCCATATTGCTGCTCACCCCTTCTTTTCATAACGATCAGTATATTATAATTTTAATTCAATACCAGTAAACTTGTCAAAACACTTGACACTTTAATCATTTATCAACTATATTTCATTTGTATAACATACCGATCAGTAATTTATTTTATCACCATATTGGGAGGAGAGATGGGAATGAACAGACAGAACACGCAGTATAGCATAACATCAGCAGACTCCAAACGTGAGGAAAAAAGGGAGGCCCGCCGGACATCTCCCTTGCCAGCCTCCCTTACACTGCTATTTGCAGTTGCAGCCGGCTTGTCGGTCGCCAATATTTATTTTGCTCAGCCCCTGCTGGATATGATCGCTTTGGAATTCGGGATTCAACCTGCATCCATTGGCAGCATGATTACGATTACGCAAATATGCTATGCGCTCGGACTGTTCTTTCTGGTACCGCTCGGGGATTTTCTCAATCAGAAAAGGCTCGTACTTGCCCATATGCTGCTCACCGCCATTGCCCTGATTATCGTAGGCACAGCATCTG
This sequence comes from Paenibacillus pinihumi DSM 23905 = JCM 16419, assembly GCF_000422505.1. GTDB lineage: Bacteria > Bacillota > Bacilli > Paenibacillales > Paenibacillaceae > Paenibacillus_D > Paenibacillus_D pinihumi. The sequence continues at coordinate 62,793 of NZ_KE383871.1, forward strand.
AAAAATCGCTGCTGCTGGCCGGCTTCGCGTTGGTCGGTCTGCTTGCTGTTGTCGTGCAGGTGCTCGTCGCATTCGCCTCCAAGCTATCTTCCCCAGCCAGCAGAGGGCAAACGGTCGGTATGGTTACAAGCGGAATTGTAATCGGCATTCTGCTGGCACGGACATTTGCCGGTATTGTATCGGATCTTGCAGGCTGGCGTGCCGTCTATTATGTATCTGCTGCATTAACTTTGCTCCTGGCAGCGATACTGTTCCGGGCACTCCCTGGCTCACACAGGCAGCCGATGGAACTATCGTATCCTCAGTTGCTGCGCTCCATGCTTGCCTTATTTGTGCACGAGCCAGTGCTGCGTATCCGTGCCATTCTATGTATGTTGATCTTCACAGTATTCAGCATTCTGTGGACACCTCTTGTCTTGCCACTAAGCGCACCACCCTTATCGCTCGCCCATTCCGTTATCGGATTGTTCGGTCTGGCCGGCGCAGCAGGAGCAATTGGGGCAGCGCGCGCCGGCAGACTCGCCGACCGCGGGTTTGGTCAACGTACAACCTTTGTTGCTTTGCTTATACTGATTGCATCATGGCTGCCAATTTCCCTGCTTCAACATTCGCTCTGGGCACTGGCGGCAGGTATTGTTATACTTGATCTCGCTGTACAGGCCGTCCATGTGACAAATCAGGCCATGATACTGTCTGCGCAGTCCGCAGCAGGTAGCCGTCTGACAGCAACATATATGATCTTCTACTCCATCGGCAGCGCTGCAGGCGCGATCGCTTCAACCGTTGTCTATGCTTATTCCGGGTGGAGCGGCGTATGTGTGCTTGGTGCCGCAGTCAGCACCCTCACGCTGCTGTTTTGGAGTTTTACGAAGCACCATATGCCCGCCGCTATGCGGTCATAACTGTAAAAAGCTCGCGGGATGGGGACTGTTCAACAGCTTTCATCACGCGAGCTTCCCACCAGGATATTCAGTTCTTACTGCCTACGTGCCCCTAATCTTGACACTGTAGTGTCTCATCGACCGGGGTTCATGTCATTGGTCCACGCCAGTGGTTGGAATAGACTTGTCACAGGTAATTTTATAAGCTATATAATCCTTTTTTCATTTCAACTATTGAATTTTAATTCATATTTATGTATTATTATTCATTAATTGAAGGAGGGATTACAGTGGACAGCAAGCTTATCGAAGAACTATCATTGAACAACTGGCCAACACTAACTACGTTATTTTATGACGGGTGGATGCTGCGATTTGCTAATGGATACACTTTTCGATCCAACTCGGTTAGCAGCATTTATGAATCAAGCATTGATACAGAACAGAAAATAAACTATTGCGAACAATTGTACACAAAACAACGCCAGCATACTGTATTTAAAATCACCCCCCATATGCACCCTGAAAATCTGGATCAGATACTGGAGCAGAAAGGCTACTCGATCATGAATATGGCTAATGTGCATACTCTCAAGCTGAACAGCATCAAACAACCTAAACTTGCATCTTGCCAAATCATTGAAGAGCCTGATGCAGAGTGGATTGAGAACTTTAGCCGGCTTAGCGGGGTGGAGTCTCCTAATAAAAAAACGATGCTGCAGCTTTTGTCCAATATCAGAACTAAAGCTGGATATATATCCTTCTATTATGAGGGACGGGCACTCGCATGCGGACTTGGGGTTATTGAGAGAGATTACATAGGCCTTTATGACATTGTCACAGATAAAAATTTTCGAAATCAAGGCATTGCTGAACAGATGATACTGAATTTGCTTCATTGGGGAAAAGATAACGGGGCTGCGTATAGCTATTTAGCTGTGCTATCCGATAATTTGCCTGCACTACGCCTTTACTCTAAGCTTGGATATAAAGAAATTTATAAATATTGGTATCGTGTTAAAGAGTATGCAGATTGATTTTCGAGACATTATTTTGCAATCTGAACCAATCAGTGCTTGATCTACAAATCGGTGAATAAAGCATTCTGCTATACTGATGAGGATGGTCATAACCAATGGGTCAACCCGGCAATGAGAGAAACAGATGCTCATATATCACATAATCAAAAAAAACCGCCTATCGAGAAAGGCGGTTTTTTCATCCAAATCAATATGAATATTTACATCTCCTCCCTTGCCCCTGGCTATAATCGATGACCTCAGCTTCTTGTAAAGGGCTCCGGCTTTCTTGTATTTTTGCTTAATTGCTTCGCGGCAGCATCCGGGAAGCTGTTCACCCAGAGCCAATGCAGCTCTGACAGGCCAATATTAGACGGAGCCGGTATTCCAACGCATTCGAGAGAGAGAAGCTTTCCTTTATCCTTCAGCCACAATTTGCAGTTGCCCGGTCATCGTCTCCGTAAGATTACCCGGCTCTAGTCCGAGATTCAGACCCAGTTCGGAGCAATTTGCGAGCTGCTACAGAAGTTCTGTATCAATCATGCTCCTGAACACTGTCAACCACACTAACTAAACACTTGATGCTGCCCTGCCATACACACATGTCCGTGAGAATAAAAAACAAATTATTTACTCTAGGCTTCGGTCTGCATTTTGGAGTCAATAGCTTGATAAAAAGCTTTTGGATCATCAATCTTAAGTAAAATTTTCGTAATTTTTTCTCTGCCGCCCAGCATATACGTCATCCAGAGGGATTCTTTCAAAATCACCTCGTATTGCGGGGAATCCAAGCCGAGTACACAATTGAACACGCCCTTCTCCTTACTGACATCATTGAATTTTTTTGCATTTTGAATGGATTCAATTTGATCCGGGCTGAATTCTGCCTGCAAGTAAAAACCCAACCGCAGTACAATTCTTTGATCGTCCACAATGTGCGGCTCATAACGGCATGAATTGTAGAAAGCGATGAATTGAAGCAGTAAATATACGGTCGAAATCGTGATGATCCAAGCCAGTGTTTTACTGAACATTCCGATCAGGAAATGAAGCACCCCCACATCGAATAGCAGCATCCCGCACCCAAAAAAAATCAGTACTTTAATCATGGAATCTTTATGGTAGGCGAATGAAATCTCTTTATTTATTACAGGAGGCTTAAACCATACATATAGACAGTAGTACCACATTCGAATCTCTGAAAAAGCGATCCGCCTGATCCAACCTTGACCAAATAACGGAGTGAGGCTATCTTGAATGCGTGTTATCGTTTCCTTGGATACGTCTGTCTGCATATACTCTCGTCTGACAAGAACAAGCTTGTATGTGATAAACACAACAAAACTCAACAGAATAACCGGACCCGCCCATAACACAATATCGGTATACAACTCCGGCTTGGGGGACGGCATAATCAGAACTGCAAAGATAAACGAAGCGAAAGTCATGATGTAAAAGAAAAGAAATGGCGCCAATGTCAATAAAGCGATGAACATACTGCATACAGGAATGACAATAACCAAACCGATGGTCACAAGGGTTATATGATTGGTCAGTATGTCCTCATCTCTGGCCAGAAGGTAATAACTCCCAACATAAATAACAAACGTGATCAAAAACATACAAAATTGCAGCGTTTTCTGCATTCCACGAGCTTCCGCCCTGCTTCCTTCATTCTGGCCATATTTGTTATCGATATTCACTGGAACGCACTCCTAACGGGATCATGGCTAAACAAGGCAAAAATAACAGGATTGAAAACGCCACATGCAATTCAAATGCATATAATGTGGTCGCAAGCAGACCATAAACCAACCCTGTAAAGCTCGATAATATCGGAATAGCGGTCTGCGGCACTTGTTCAAGCATGCCATCTGAATCTTCTTCCTTGCCAATAATCATGATCCCCTGACCGCCTTTTCGGTCAAGGGTTGCAATGCCCAACTGAAGCAAAATGGCTCCTAACGAAGCGAAAGCGCACCATATTAAAGTGGTCGTAATTGTGGTAATATCAATTCGCAGCAGCAGACCGAGTACAGGATACCCGATCATGACAGGAATGAAGACCAATAAAAGGGATGTTAAACATTTGGCCATGAAGATATGCTGACCCTTTGTTCCTGTCACAAAATAAAGCAAATAATTCTGCTTCTCCTGCTGATAAAGAGAAGAGACAATCTCGCCAAACGCCAAAAACGTAAAAACAATTACAAAGCCAAATACATAAAATGGTTTATTCTGCTCTGTGAGAAAAGAATCAAGCACCTTCATATTCACCAACACTGCAGCAACACCCATGCCGATGATCCATATAGCAATTCTTGCCTTGGTGACTGAGTTTTTCAAAATTAGAATCCAATCCTTGATCATTACAGCGTTGCGGGGATGCGAAATAAGATGCGATATACCACTGTCTTTATCAAGAACCACCTTTTCATTTTCTACAGACTGAAGCCAGCTTTCATAATAAAGCTCCCCCATTTTTTTCGTCAATAAAAGCAGTATAATGATTCCGACCCCGCTAATGCCGGCGATGACAAACATTGTCCTTTCAAACTGATTCCAGAAATCGGCCGAAACTGCATCCAGCGATGTCAGGACCCATATAATAAATCCAAATAATGCTAGAAAACCGAAGGTTGCAATGCCAACAAATGCTTTAACGATACTCGGCATATAGTACATCGTAAGAATCATTAAATATCGGCTTACTAAATCAACCGTCATTTCTGCGACAAAACCAATGATGAACAACAAAAGTCCGGTCATGATTTTATCAGGGATACTTAATCCACTTGTCAATGGGATTGTAAGGATTACCGCCGCCCACACATACAATGGAGCCCTGGACAGCCATTGCCCTATAATGATTTGCAAATTGGAAATACCTGAGGAATGGAAAAACATCAGATTTTTTTGCAAATACATTTGTGAAGGGAGATCATTAAGTCCGCGTAATAAGCCTACAAGGAGGCTTTCGGCCACAATAAACATGACCTTTTTAGACAGATTGGCTTCCAAAAAAATAGCACCAAACTTCTCCGAAAAATAGATTGGGACAGCCAAACCGAGCAGAATGAACCAAACAAGCAATTTCATCCTGCTATGATAGAAATATTGATTTAAGAAAGGCCGGTTATAATAATAAATCATTGCTTTAATTGGCGAGGGTATCAGTTTGTCCACCCCTTTCGATTAAAGACAGGAAGATTTCTTCCAGTTTGCTATCTGAAGCCATGCCGCGTTTTTGGCGCAATTCCTCCAGTGTCCCTATAGCTTGAATCTTTCCGGCGTCCAATATCGCGATTCTGTCCGCCATTTCCTCTACGACATCGAGTATATGTGTGGTTAAAAACACGGTGACACCATTTTCCTTGGCTGCTTTATGAATTTGATTTTTGACCTCTCTCGCAGCCTTGGGATCCAGTCCGTTCGTAACTTCATCTAAAAATAATATCTCCGGGTTATGAATAAGACCACAGGCTATCGCTGTTTTGCGTTTCATGCCGAGTGAGTAAGCCTTGATTAATTTATCGGCGCTGTCCAATAAGTCAAATTGACCTAACAATGCCTCTGTTCGCTTATGTATGTCCTCCCTTCCAAGCCCGTATAACCCTCCAACAAACCGCAGCATTTCCCTGGCTGTTAAACCTTCGTGGAGCAGGGGAACATCAGGAACATAGCCTGTTATCTGTCTAATTTCCTTGTCTTTCCACATATCAACGCCCTTAATCCGTATAGTTCCTGATGAAGGCTTCAGTTGGCCCGTCATCATTTTCATGGTCGTGGTTTTTCCTGCACCATTACTCCCGAGAAAGGCAAAAATCTCTCCCGTTGGAACGGAAATCGTCAGGTTGTCAACTGCCCGTTGCTTATCAAACAAGCGGGTAAGATTGTCTAATTCGATCATATTTGGAGCAGCACTCATCTATCGTCACTTTCCTTTCACAACCGCTAGATTCAGGCAAGGATCATTCGAAAAAGAAAGAAGATCCTTGCGGCTATAGAGTTAAATGGATGGCAAGGATCTTGAATTTAGGTGACATATCCAAAAATAAGGTGATTATATTATACATCATTTTAAATAATGTGTAAAATTGTAAATAAACCTTTAAATTAAGCTATCTTGAAGAAGATTCTTTTTATACATATAATTAACCAGCCTTTTAATATAGTTAGTATCTGCCTCAGGGTATTCAAATCCGAGCTGGCCTAAATAATGCAGGGTTAGAGGCGCACTCACTTCAATATTAATTTGCTGCTCATTAGCATCTGCCTCCAGCTTGTCCGCCATAAATCCGCTCAGCAACTCATTTCTGCTTTCATCCTTCATAATCTCCTCCACATGCTGTGCAGCCTCAGCCCCGCTCAACCGTTTCATTGGATACCCGGCCTCCTGAACCGCATGGCTGATCAATTCGTAAGTCGCCAGACGCGGGTTGAAAATATGGAAAACCCGCCCAGAAGCTTCTTTCGTACTTGCTATTTGAACAATAGCTCTGGAACAGCTGTCTACCGGGGTGAATTCCTCCGTCTGCTCTAGCATTTCGGGTACAACCACACCAATTTGAATAAAGGATTTCAGCCGGTTGTAGAACATATTTTCATCCATATTCTCCTGGAATGCCCCGTCCGAATAACGGCCGGTCAAATTACCGACCCGATACACAGTAGCTTGCAGCCCATTCTCCATCTCTTCATAAATCATGCCTTCTGCTTCAAACTTACTTCTTATATACAAGTTATCGCAATAATTTTGCCCAATATAGAAGCTGTTCTCCGTAAAGCTGCTGGAATCAAGCTGCTCTGCACTTATCGACCCGGCTACACTCGTTGTGGATACATGATGCAGTGGTATTGCATAGTCCATGCAAAATTCAACCACTTGCTTCGTTCCCTGTACATTAGCGCGGTAAAAATCTTCATAATAGCCATAATGTTTGACGAGCGCCGCTGCATGAATCACACTGTCCACACGTTGTCCCAACAGGTTAAAGACATTTGGATGTAATCCAAAATATTTATTTGTCACATCACCGTTATAGACTTGAATTCTTGCCTGCCAGTCGTTCCATTGCCGGCTAGAAGCGTGTGGGAAATAAAACTGCATTTTCTTCAGGAGACGCCGCTGCGCCGAGCGCGGATCATCTCCTCTGATGATACAATTAATCTCAGCTTCAGTATGAACGAGCAGTTCATAAAGAAGATGGATACCAAGAAAGCCCGTTGCTCCTGTAAGCAGTACATGATCCATCCCGGTATGCTTGCCGGTAAGTACAACCTTCTCTTGGGCCGGGCACTGCACCCATTCCGTTCTCGAACTGGCCGCGTCTTCTTCCGGCTGTATTTCCACAGTCAGAGTCCCGTCAATCTTTCCCGCCAATTGTTCAATAGTCTTATAGATGTAAAAATCTTTTATGGTGAGATTCCAGTTCAGCACATAGGTTTTGGCCAGAATTTTCAAAATGACCAGCGAATGCCCGCCCAGCTCAAAGAAATTATCAGTCATGCTGATCTGAGATTGGGGTACCCCAATTACCTCAGCGAAGAGCACAACCAATTTCTTCTCCGTATCTGTTCTTGGTCCTACATAATCCGAGTTTCTATAGACAAGCCCTGAAGGCAGCGGCAACGCCTTTCGGTCCACTTTGCCGTTTGGTGTCAGAGGGAACGTATCCAGTTTGATGAAGTAGGACGGAATCATATAATGAGGCAAATGACTCTCCAGAATTGAACGGTATTCGGAAGTTGTCATGTCCTTGTCGGACCTTACATAAGCGCACAATTGTTTAATTCCGTTCAGCACGTTGACCATAACGATGGCTTCATAGATTGCTTCATGGGTTAGAAGTCTGCTCTCCACTTCCCCGATTTCAATTCGGAATCCCCGAAGCTTGACCTGATTGTCCATCCTACCGAGAAATTCCAGCTTCCCATTACTGGTCCAGCGCGCAAGGTCCCCTGTCCGATATAATCGTTCACCCGGCACAAATGGATTTTCCATGAACTTGCTTGCTGTCATTTCGGGTTGATTGAGATAGCCTTCGGCGACGCTGGCCCCCGCAATGCACAGCTCGCCGGGTACTCCAATCGGCTGCAATTGGTACGATGCATTAAGGATGTAGGCATGAACATTGCCAAATGGTGTACCTAAGAGAATTGTGTCTTCATTCAACGCACAAGGATGATGCAGAACATCTACCGTTGTTTCCGTCGGACCATAATGATTAAACAAACGATAACCCTTGCTGACCACCTGGTTTACAAGCGAAGCTTCCAGCTTATCCCCGCCGGAAATCAATACCCTCAAACTCTCCATCTTAGGCGTATGGGCAACCAGCTCTTGCAAGGATACAGGTACAAATTGACACATCTGAATTTGATGTTTATTGACAAATTGATAAAAGGCTTGCCGGTCCAAAATCGTTTCCTGATCCGGAATGAATAATGTGCCTCCATGGAGGAAGGTTACTAATGTTTCCAGAACAGAAACATCGAAGGATATATTCGTCATCTGAATGACATTGTTATTTTCTGTAAAGTTATAGTTGTTGTGAAACCATTGCGCCAGATTCACGACACTGTTTTGTCTGATGACAACACCCTTTGGCTGGCCCGTGGAGCCGGATGTATAAATTACATAGGCCCGGTCCGCTGCAGACAGCCCTTCGATTTGTAAATTGGCTGAATCTCCTTGATCGTTCATTGAATCATCCAAAATTACAATATGATCTACATCCGGCGCTTGAGCCAGGTGCCGCTCATTGACCAGGAGCAGACTGGCCTTGCTGTCATCAAAAATATAGGCAATCCGGTCGGATGGAATGCTTGGATCGACAGGGATATACGCGGCACCAATCTTCAGTACGGCCAACACTCCAATGATATATTCGACAGAGCGTTCTGCCATAATTCCGACAAACATCCCCTTGCAAGCCCCTTTGGAAAGAAGCCGCCTGGCCATCTGATTTGCCTTGGCATTAATATGGGCGTAGCTGTAACTCTGGTCTCTCCAGACCATCATCGGATGATTCGGTGTTCTCGCAACCTGCTGCTCAAAGCTTTGTGCAATCGTAAGATCTGATGCAAAGCTCATCGCTGTATCATTAAAATCCAAGAGAATCTGCTGCTTCTCTGAAGGGGTAATGACTTCCAATTCAATGATCTTCGCTTCTGGCTTAGTTGCTATTTGTTTGACAATCTGAATAAAATGATTCGCCATACGCTCGATCGTTGATTTCCGGAATAAGCTTGTGCTATACTCCAGAACCAACTGTAAATTGCTTGGCTCCTCAATAATATCCAAAGACAGGTCGAATTTAGAAACATTCAAATCAATCTCATTCTCTGCCTTCCCTCCCGGTGTCGGCCACTCACTCATTGGCTCTGCCGTGTCAGCCGTGTCAATGGTAAGCATGCTCATCATAACGTCAAATACAGGATGACGGCTCAAATCACGCTGAACATTTAATCGATCTACCAATTCCTCAAACGGATAATCCTGATTTTCTTGCGCCAACAGAATCCGTTCCTGCACTTCTTTCAAAAACGCACGGAGGCTTTTGTCGCCTGCAGGATAATTTCGAATAGGGAGCGTTTTCACAAACATTCCTATCAGCTGTTCTAAATCACTATGCGGCCGGCCGGCAAAGACAGTTCCGATCACATTATCCTCTTGGGCGGTGTACTTGGACAGGAGAATACTAAAAGCAGCAAAAAGTGTCGTATAGAGGGTAACCTCGTTGGTCCTGGAAAGATTTCTAAGCTCCTGGGTCAGCTGTTCACCGAGTTCAAAGGATACCTTGCTTCCTTCAAACTGTTGAATAGTAGGCCGTGGATAATCTGTGTGTAAATCCAGTACGGGAATCTCTCCATCGAATTCCTTCAGCCAATATTGCTCCTGACTTAGCATGCTTTCATCCCGAAGCACCTGTTGTTGCCATACTGCATAATCTTTATACTGAATTCTTAAAGGGGGCAATTCATGGCCTTCATACAGATGCAGCAGCTCTTGCATAAAGATGGACATCGATACTGCGTCCGATATGATGTGGTGTATATCATACAAAAATAACGTTCGGCCATCGGTTGTCTTAATCAAGGCAAATCTGATCAAAGGCGCTTGAGCAAAATCAAACGGCCGGACAAATGCCATTACCAGGTCTTGAACAGGAACGGAGCCTGCCTCAATGATATCGAGTTCCAGGTTCGCCTTTGAATGAATGAATTGTACAAGCTCGCCATCAGCGATTTTAAATGACGTTCTTAATGATTCATGGCGCTCTATCATGTGCTCCAAAGCTCGCCTGAAGCGCGGAATATCCAAATCTTCGGAGAACTCCTCTATGACCGGCATGTTATAACCTATATCATCCGCTTCGACTTGAGCAACCAGGTATATTCGCTTCTGTGCCGACGATACCGGGTAAAAGGCTCTCTCTTCGGAAACCGGGATTGATGCATACATATTTTGCAGATCATGTTCCAAAATATAGCTGGCCAGCTCTTTAATTGTATGTTTTTGAAAGATTACTCTTAATGGGACTTCAATCTGCACTTCCTTTTGTATCCGGGATAACATGGCTGTCGCTTTAAGAGAATGCCCGCCTAACTCAAAGAAGCTATTGTTTATGCCAACCTGCTGAGCGCCGAGCACTTCCTTCCAGATCTCCTCCAATTGCTTTTCCAGCTTTGTTTGCGGCGCTTCATATGCCTTCCCTGTATCGATCAGCCCGCTTGGTCTGGGAAGCAAACTCATATCTATTTTGCCGCTGGCTGTTAACGTAAACTGCTCGACTTCAATGACATTAGCCGGAAGCATATAATCTGGCAAGGTTCTGGAAAGATGCTCCCGCAAGTCGGACAAACTCCATGGCCGATCGGAAATGACATATGCCGCCAAGTAAGCATCTCCATTCGAATCAGTATGGGATAAGACAACGGCGTTATTAATCGCCGGGTGCTTCAGCATTTGCTCTCTAATCTCTCCCAGTTCGATACGATAACCACGGATTTTCACCTGATGATCCAGCCTGCCCATGTATTCAATGCTGCCGTCCGGCAGCCATCTGGCCAAATCCCCGGTTCGATACACACGATGTCCGGGCTTAAGGGGATGATTGACAAACTTTTCTGCAGTCAGCTCAGGGCGGTTCAAGTAACCGCGTGCCACCCCTTCCCCCGCGATGTATAATTCTCCCGGTATACCAGTTGCCTGCAAATGTCCCTCGTCATTCATTATATAGACCTGAACATTTGGAAGCGGTTTGCCGATGGGAATGATGGCATCCTCTCTGCCAATCGAGTGCTTTGTTGCATAAATAGTCGCTTCGGTCGGCCCATATATGTTTTCAAGTCTTACATTACCGGACAGCTTTCTGTACAGCTTCTGCACCAATTCCTTGGGCAACGCTTCACCGGCAATCAAGATATACCTCAGCGAATTCATTTTCTCAAGGCTCTGCTCTCCTGATACAAATATCTGCAGCATCGATGGCACAAAATTAATATGGGTAATGCATTCTCTTGCAATTGTATTCATGATCTCTTCCGGGTCCTTCTCATCCCCCGGCGGCAATATAACCGCTGCACCGCCTCCCGGAATCCAGCCAAACAGTTCCGTTACCGAGACATCAAAAGTGTAATTCGTTTTTAGCAGATAGCGGTCATTTTCCAGCAACGGGTAATGCTGCTGCAAACCAAACAAAATGTTTACTACACTCGATTGTTCAACCATGACCCCTTTTGGTTTGCCGGTAGAACCTGAAGTGTAAATCACGTAGGCCAAGTCTTTGGGACTGCCCATCGGAAGTTCAAGTTTATTAAGTCCAGAATCATTTGTTTCCGTAGGAAAAGACAGCTGGTCAGCAAGGTCGAGAATCTCTCCGTCAAACCACAGTCCAGCGGGCATAGGCCCTAAAGTGAGCAGCAGCTTTGCTCCGCTGTCTTTCAGCATGTACTGGCTCCGTTCAGGAGGACTGGCCGGATCAATCGGCAAATAGGCGCCCCCTGCTTTCAAAATCCCCAAAATCCCTACTATCATCTCGATCGAGCGATCGGCCATAATCGCTACGAGGCTCTCAGCCCGAACATTTTTACCACGCAATAAGCGTGCCAGCCGGGTAGCTCTCTGATTGAGCTGACTATAGGAAAGTTCCTGATTTCCCATAATGAGCGCAATCCGCTCAGGCGTTCTATTAACTTGCTCCTCAAATATGGATTGAATTGTCTTGTCTTTTTGGTACTCCGTATGGGTGTTATTGTATTCAAACACAATCGCATCTCTTTCAACATGTGTGAGCAACTCAATTTCTGAAATTTTTGTGTGCTTGTTCCCAACCATTTCGTTTATTATTTCGCATAGATGTTCAGACATCCGTTTGACGGTTTCTTCTTTAAACAACTTCGTGCAGTATTCCAGACTAAATAAAACCTCCTCATCCGCTTCTACAGCGGTGAGCGTCAAATCGAATTTGGATACGTTATAGTCAAAGGAATAGGGAGTAATCAGAAGTCCCTCATTCTGTCCTATAGCCGCTTCCTCCGGCGGCTGCTCAACCGTTTGGACGATAAACATCGTATCAAACAATGGATTCCGGCTTAAATCTCTACGAACATCAAGCTTCTCAATTAATTCCTCGTACGGGTATTCCTGATTTTCAAATGCTCTTAAACAGTTCTCTTTCACAGATTGAAGCAATTGTTGAATGCTGTCTTCCCGCTTAGGCTGATTTCGCATCATTAATGTATTTACGAACATGCCTGCAATCATTTCCAGATCAGCATGCTGCCTCCCCGCTGACACGGTCCCTACAATAATATCTTCCTGATTGCTGTATTTCGACAGCAGGATATTGTAAGCTGCCAACAAGGTCATATACAGTGTCGTTCCTTCTTCCCGCATTAAACCTCTCAGCTTTTCCGTGACAACCGGATCCAGACCAAATTCAATGACTTTCCCGTCAAATTGCTGAACCGCTGGTCTTGGATAATCAACAGGCAGATTCAATACGGGGAGCTCTCCGCCGAGCTTCTCCAACCAGTAACGTTCCTGTTCGACGAACATTTCCGATTGCAACCACCCGCTCTGCCACGCCGCATAATCCTTGTATTGAATGCGCAGGTCAGGCAGTTCGCCTCCTCTGTCCTCGTACAGACATAACCAGTCATGGTTCAAAATATCAATCGTCATTCCATCAGAAATAATATGATGCATATCAACCAGTACAATATGCTCCAGCTCATTGTGTCGGATAATTCCTACACGCAGCAGGGGGGCCTGGCTAAGATCGAAAGGTTGAATAAATCCTTCGATCCGTTCTTGTTCATCTGCATCTGCCGTCAAAAAATCAACAACCAGTTCTGATGCTTGATGAACCCGCTGTTTGAGTTCCCCATCTACCATGACAAAGCTGGTTCGTAAAGCTTCATGTCGCTGAACAAGAGCTTGAAAGCTGGCCTGTACAAGCACAGGATCGAGCTTCCCTTTCACCCTCATAATATTAGGCATGTTGTAATGAATTCCGGCGCTGTCTAATTGGCTAACCACATACATTCTTCGCTGCGCGGAAGAAACCGGATAAAACTCTCTAATTTCTGCAGTGGGAATATCTTCAAACGACTTGTTGCCTGTGCTTTGAAGAAACTTCGCCATTTTTTCTATTGTAGGTTTTTGAAACACTTCCCTAAGAGGTAGCTCCACCCCCATATGCTTGTGGATCCGGGAAGTCAACACCGTTGCTTTTAAGGAGTGGCCTCCCAGGACAAAAAAATGATCTTTAATTCCGATTCCTTTTTTATTCAATACCTCTTCCCAAATCGATACAAGCTTTTCCTCCATTTCGTTTCGTGCTGCAACATATTCCGTCCCTGTTTCTATGTGGCCTTCCGGTTCTGGCAGCGCTTTTGTGTCCACCTTGCCATTGGGTGTCAACGGCAAAGTCTCTAAGCCAATGAAATAGTTTGGCAGCATATACTCCGGCAAATACTGCTCCAAATAGCCGCGAAGCTCTGTTGCGCTCCAGGCTGCCCTCGGTACAACATATGCGCAGATGTAAGAGGTCTGATCCGCTTCCTGACGCACCGTAACTATAGCGCTCTCAACTGCGGGATGCTTCAGAAGTTGTGTCGTAATTTCACTAAGCTCAATCCGATATCCCCGAATCTTGATTTGCGTATCTTCCCTGCCGATAAACTGAATATTCCCACTTGGCAGCCAACGAGCATAATCGCCTGTCAGGTACAGTGCTTCTCCCGGAGCAAACGGATTGGCAATAAACTTTTCTTGGGTTAATTCCGCTTTGTTCCAGTAGCCGCGTGCTATGCCTGCTCCGCCGATACATAACTCACCAGCAATTCCTACTGGCATTAATTGCAGATGGGAATTGACGATATACATTTTCACATTCGGCAGCGGCTTTCCGATCGGCACATGCCCCTTCTCGTTCAATAGCGGGCTGACGGGTTCGAAATAGCTGGAATCGATGCAAGCTTCGGTTACACCATAGCTGTTAATAATTCGCAGGCTGTGCCCGAAACGTTGCAGCAGCTTTTCAAAGTCTGCAGCGGAGCAACTGTCAGAGCCCAAGATCAGCAGCTCCAATGTTGAAATGCTTTTCTTCTGTTCAAATACATAGTGCATCAAAGGAAGAATAAGAGCAGGTGTAGATTCGAAAATATGAATTTCGTGATTTACGATCAAGTCATATATGTCTGGAGGAGACAGCTTCACCTCATTCGGACATATCACCAGTTTCCCGCCATTAAGAATGGTCCTCGCGAGATCGCCCACAAATACGTCAAACGAAAAGCTCGCCAATTGAAGCAGATTCATCTGTTTCTTATGTAATCCGTATTCCTCACGCCATGCATATGCGGCGTTTATGAGACTGCGGTGCTCAATCATTACCCCCTTCGGAGTACCCGTTGTGCCTGATGTATAGATGACATATGCCAAATTGCATGCATGGATGCCGTTGTCCAGATTTGAAAGATCTTCCCTCCTAATATCCGGATGATCGACACAGACTGTATAGTTGTGGAAAGAACCCTCTCTTGAGATTGCCTGATTCGTGACTAATACGGCAGCACGGCTGTCATTCAATATATATTGAATTCGATCTTCCGGATAATCGGGATCAATTGGAACATACGCACCCCCTGCTTTTAATACCCCCATTACAGAAATGACCATTTCAATCGAACGGTCAATCATAATGCCGACAATGGTATCAGCCTGCACGCCTTTTTTCCGCAAATATCTTGCCAATTGATTAGAGCGCTCATTTAATTGACGATAAGTTAATTGCTCCTCCTTAAAAATAACCGCCGTTTGATCCGCAAATCGTTCGGCTTGCTCTTCAAACAACCGGGGAATGGTTTGCTCCAGATCATAATTTTTCGCGGTCGCATTAAATTCATTCAAAATCTGCTGTTTTTCGGATGCGGTAATCAAATCAATATGATCCAAGCGAATGTGAGGGTCAGCTATAATTTGCTCCGCTAAGTTTTGAAAATGTTTGCCTATTCTCGCTACCCGCTCATGGTTATATTTTCTTGCATTATAATTAAAATTAAATCTCAGCTCGTCCCCCGGAACTATGGTGACATTAAAGTCATAGCTTGTTTGTTCAAACCCCTTAAAGTCTTGTACAGCGTACCCGTCATGATGAGTATTCTCGTTATCCATTTGAGTATCAATCGGATAATTCTGAAAAATCAGTATGTGATCAATCAGTTCCTGCTTTAATGCAGATTCCGCCTGGATATCTGCCAGGGATACATATTGATAATTTTCCGATGACATGAAATGATGCCAAGCTTGGTTGAGCAGTTCGCTAAAAGTTTGATCCGGGTAGGCCTGAATTCTAACAGGAACGGTATTGATGAACAACCCTACCATTTCCTCGACGCCTTCAATATGGGAGGGTCTGCCTGAAACCACGGAACCGAAAACAACATCCTGGCAATTGTTGTAGCGCTGCAGCAAAATCCCCCACAAAACTTGCACGATATTGTTCAAGGTTACTTGATACGACTTCGCTATTTTATTGAGGCCATCGGTTACATGGCGGTTTAAATAAAAATCGTCGATACGCATGTCAAATAATTCAGTTACACCGGTTTCTTGCTGTAAGCCCGCCTGTTCTGCATAGCCTTGCAGATATCTGTTCCAGTAACCCAAAGCCTCCTCCTGATCCTGCTTGACCAGCCACCGAATGAATTGGCTGTAGGGGTACACTTTACCCAGTTGGACCGGCAGATTTTCTTTAAACTGGTGATATACGGTGAAAAGCTCGGTCAGCACCTTGCCTAAGCACCATCCATCCATGATGATATGATGATTGCTGATGATGATGTTATAAGAGTCCGTCCCAAGCTCCAGAATCGTAATGCGAATGAGAATATCCTTGGACAAATCAAAACCGCGGTCCCGGTCCTTTTGCAAGTAATCCTCGACAAATGGCTCTTGCTCGGAAGGCGCAAGACTGGAAATAGATTCACACTGAATTTTGGCTGTACGTTCCTTAAGCACGACCTGCACGGGCTCATCTATACCTTCATATATAAAAATTGTGCGAAAGGAATCATATCTTTGTAATAAATGATTAAAGCTCTTCTCAAGAAAGTACAGTTCCAGCGGTCCCTTGAAATGAAAGACCATTTGTTCAAAATAGGCATTGGATTGCCGGTCTAAAAGATAATGATAGAGCATTCCTTTTTGCATCGGAATGAGCGGAAGCACCAGTTGTATTTCCTTACTCTGCGACATTCATGACACCTCACCCTTTTATTGCTGTGCCCTGAAACCGCAAAGGCAAAATGGCAGCCGTCACGGTTTCAGGGCACGCAAGCTGAGACTTTAGAAGAGATTTATAACGAGATTTGTATTTTCTCCGTAATCGTCTGCAAATCCTCGAACGACAGGTCTTCATGACCCAAATCGCTTGGAGTAGCCTCTGTCTGTTCTTGCTCCACACAATGGGTCAGAATAGCCGTTAAATTTTCTCTATAATTTTGCAAAAGCTTGATGATTTCGACATCACCCAGCTCCTCCGGGTGAAAAGTCATGTGAATCGTCAGCTTGTGGTCCAGCACTAGCCCCGAAACATCAAGTGCGCATTCTCTCGTATTGCCCGAACCGACTGCTGAACCGGATGGAAGACTGGATTGCACGAAAAGCCCTTTATCTATATCTCCATCAAATTGACCCAAATAGTTAAAGCTGATTTCTGGAGACATTACAAAATTGCGATCCTGCTCCTCTTCAAATTCCGTCAAGTACTTTAACACGCCATAACCGATTCCCTTATTCGGAATGCTCCTCAACGTTTCCTTTACCTGTTTGATATGGTAAGCCATATCCTGGGCCCTGCTCAAATTAAGGACTACCGGATACATCGTTGTAAACCAGCCAACAGTCCGCGTAATATCAAGCTCCACGAACATGTCCTCTCTTCCATGCCCCTCCATTAATACCGCGACCCTGTCATGACCTGTGAAGGCTTGAATGGTTGTTCCAAGTGCGGCGATTAGAAGATCATTCGGTTCCGTATTGTAGCTCTGGTGTGCTGATTTGAGCAGCATATCAGTCTCCGCCTCTGTAAACTGGATAGAAATCGTCTGGGTTTTCTCCCAAGTTCGATTCATAATCTCCTGATTTTTGGGCAGAGGAAGCAGCTCTTTTCCCTTCATATTAAGCCAGTATTGTTTTTCTTTGAGCAAAGTGCTGGTGCTCGCATACGAGTGTAAACAATCCGTCCAGGCTTGATAGGAGCTCGTTTTTTCGGGCAGCTGAACCAGTTGGCCGTCCATCACTTGCTGGTAGGCATGTTCAAAATCTTCCAGCACAATTCGCCAGGATACCCCGTCTATCAGAAGGTGATGGATGGCAATGAGCAAGTGATCTCCATCCCTTGTCTTAAATAATCCTAATTTGATTAAAGGTCCCCGGTGAATATCCAGACTGCTTTGCAGTTCATTGGCAGCTGAGAGAATATCAGCTTCCGTACTCATTTCATAGCTCTGCAACGTATATAATTCATCCTGCATCTTCCTGTTAACCTGAATAAACTGCTCATCCTGACGTCTGTAAATTATTCTGAGCGCATCATGCTGGCTCATGATTTTATCAAATGCCGCACGAACCCATTTCGGCTGAAATCCTTCACTTCTGAACAACATCATCGCTTGATTGAAATGATGAATATCCGAAAAGGATGATTCAAAAAACCAATGCTGGACAGGCGACAACTTTATGTCGCCAACTACTTCCGTTTGATCGATTTGATTTTTGACAGGCTTAATATTGGCAGTGAGCAAGCTAATCGTCGGATTCAGATATAAGTCCTTGATTTCCAGCTTGTATCCATATGGCTTCAACTGTGCAGCGATTTGAATTGCTTTGATGGAGTCGCCGCCCAATTCAAAAAAGTTGTCTTCCACCCCGACCTGCTTTATGCCCAGAACCGCTTGCCAGATGCCCGCCAGCACCATTTCCATTTCATTGCCCGGGGCTACATACGCCGCTTCGGTCGCCTGATCCCGATCCGGCTCCGGCAAACGGCGGCTATCGATCTTCCCGCTTGCGTTCAGCGGCAGCTCCGCCAGTTCCACGAAGAACGACGGTACCATATAATGCGGCAAATAGCGGCTTGAATATTGCCGCATTTCACTCTTGCTCCAGCTTGTCCGCGCTACGATATACGCGCACAGGTACGGCTGCCCCTGCTCATCCTGCCTCGCCACCACCGCCGCATCCTTCACTTTCTCATGCTCCTGCAGCCGCGCTGTAATTTCTCCCAGCTCAATCCGGTACCCTTTGATTTTGACCTGGAAATCAATCCGCCCTTCATATTCAATCGTTCCATCTGCCAGCCATCTCGCTAAATCTCCCGTCCGGTACATCCTCTCGCCCGGCTCATACGGATTGGCTGTGAATTTCTCTGCCGTCAGCTCCCGACGGTTCAAGTAACCCCGCGCCAAGCCCGCTCCCGCGATGCACAGCT
>NZ_AULX01000033.1 GCF_000422505.1 Paenibacillus pinihumi DSM 23905 = JCM 16419
AATCAAGCTTGGGTGGCCGATATCACCTATATTGCGACGGATGAAGGTTGGCTGTATTTGGCGAGTGTGATGGATTTATATAGCCGCAAAATTGTCGGCTTTCAAATGAGTGACCGGATGAATAAAGAATTAGCCCTTCAAGCGCTTGATCGGGCGTATCACCAGCAGCGACCGTCTAACAGCGTGCTACATCACTCCGACCGGGGCAGCCAGTATGCTTCTCATGACTACCAAGCTCGACTAAGCACATACAAGATGATCGCTAGTATGAGCCGCAAAGGTAACTGTTATGATAATGCTTGCATCGAATCGTTCCACAGCATTCTTAAAAAGGAACTGATTCATTTGGAGAGGTTCAAGACACGCGAACAAGCACGTAAACGCATATTTGAATACATTCTCTGCTTTTACAATGCCAAACGGATTCATTCGACCATCGGGTATCTCACACCTAATGAATGCGAACGTAGGTACAGAAAGGCGGCCTAATTCTCTCGGTTCTATATGTCTACTCTATTGACAGAGGTACATTCTGCTCCGATAATGGCGATGTCAAATCCAGCTTCGAGAAATATCTGCATGGGTTGATAACCCTCTTTGTATGACTGAACAGCTTGTACTTTGAACGCAGGATGGTAAGTTATTGCTTTTTCAGTTACATGAACAACATTAGGATTTGATTCCAGCATTCTCAATTGCGTTGATGTGAAAAGACGTTTTGACATGATATAGTTCCCTCATTCATTGTAGTATTTTTTATTAAAACACAAAAACCCGAAAGACAGACACTTTTTTTTAGTGTCTATCTTTCGGGTTACAGTTCAAATAACTCCTTGGTCTTTTTCTTTTAACAATTTAGAAACTCACTAATGTTCCAATGTCTGAATTTTTCCAAGTAATAGCCTTCGTGTTTATGCTAAGAAATACTTTGGCGATAAGGCTGTTGTTGATCCTAATCTGGATTGTCAACAGTAAATCAGACAACTTTTTTAAGGGCTTCTTGCCGATACTGATCAGGCGTCATATAGCCTAAGGTTCCATGGATACGATGTTTGTTGAACCAGTTGACGTAATCATATAATTCCAATTCTAGATGACGGAGACTCTGGAAGGACATCTGGTTCACAAACTCTGTTTTCATGATCTTGTAGGTGGCTTCGGCCACAGCGTTGTCGTACGGACAGCCTTTCATACTTAGCGATCGAGCGATTTCAAACGTCTTCAAGAGCTCGTCTATCTTTTGATTTTTGAACTCGCTACCGCGGTCGGTATGAAACCATTGAATTTGGTGTAGATCACCCTTAACAGTCGCGAAGGCACGAATAATTAAAGCAGCGTCCTTGTTCGGACCTGCACTTTGGCCAATGATTTCTCGATTAAACAGATCCACCAGCACACAGATATAATGCCATCGGTTCTGGACTTTTACGTACGTCAAATCACTGACGACGAAGCGTTTAGCTTCCGTTTGATCAAACTCTCTCTTCAGAACATTGGTCGTCGTCGCTTCGTTACAGGACGATTTCTGAGGCTTGTATTGGGCCACCGTGTAAGTGGAAACGAGCCCTTGCTCTTTCATGATGCGGCCAATACGGCGTCTGGAGACGATGAATCCGTGCTCGTGGAGTTTCACTTTGAGCTTGCGTGTGCCGTAGGCTTTTCGGTTCTGGAGGAAGATATCCACAATAGATTCAGTGACATCATCTTCAGTGGTTCGTTCTTGAGCATCGTAATAAAATGTACTTCTTGCGATTTGCAGGACGTCACACATTGCTGATACCGAGTATTTATCACGATTATTCTGGATGATAGCTACTTTCGTCCCATGATCAGCGCCGCTTGCTTTAGTATATCCACTTCCATTTTCAGGCACTGGTTCTCTTTTCGCAAAGCGATCAATTCCTCTTCTTCTAACGAGCGATTGTCCTTCTCCTTGAAGGAGCCCGTTGTCTGAGCTTGGCTGATCCAGCGGTCTAAAGCAGAAGCTGTGAGGTCATATTCCTCCACAATCGTTGCTCTGGTCTTCCCATTTTCATAGAGCTGTACCATCTGCTTTTTGAATTCCGTTGTAAACGTGCGTCGTTGTTTTTTAGGCATTGTAGAGATCCGCTCCTTAGCATGATAAGTTTATTCTACAAGCCCTTATTTTTTCTGTCCAACTTAGTGTAGCCGATCCAATCATTTTTAGATAAGGAGAAGGGAAGATATAAAGGGTCAAGGTCATAAAATGAATAGTAGAAATCAAAGGAGCAAGGAGGTGCTAGATTGTGTACGGGTATCAATTTTATCAGTTTCTGACTTCCAAGCGAATTAAATATCTAAACGATCAGTTATTATTAGGGCGATTTGAATCGTTAGTGGACATAGCGGCGGATATTTTCATATTGAATGAGGATATGAAGGAAGAACTGCGGAGCGAGGGTTACTTCTTTGTTCCAGAGCTGAATCAATTCGTGAAAGTCGAAATAGGGAAAGCAAGCTAAATGCTTCCTTTTATAAATAAATCAATTTTATGGTGAAAAGGTGTCTTTTCGGAAATTTTCGACAGATTATGGACAAGTTGAAAATATTAAATGTTATAATATGGTGAATTGAGTTTAGTGATGATTTTGATTGGAACATAGAAGAATGAAATTTCTCAATAAGAACTGTTATCTGTTTTATATAACCTAACCTGTTCGCGAAATGAACGGAATCCTACAAACGCAGACAGTCTCCCCAATAAATTTTAGTAATCGGAGGGAGTAGAAGGGGGTATTTCTTTGAAAGTTGCCGAATTGAAAGCAAATTACCCGCAAGATCTTATCCTTTTGTTAAAACCTGTTAAGAAAGAGGAATACGAAGGCGATTACAGTGCATATCTTGAGGGGTTTTATTCAAAAGCTAATTTATTTCCGATTAAGGAATTTATCTTAAGGAATTTGTACAATATTTTAAACAATCCAGAGGTAAAAGAACAGAATTATTATTGGGGTTATGATGTCATTTTTCAATTAAAAAGAGCCTTAGTGGAAGGAAAGCATTACGCCGCCGCGGCTACTGTATTCAAAGAACACATTGCTCACTATATCAAATGGGCTGTAGAGGTAGAAGATCCTGTAGATGAGTTAAACGAAAATGAAATGTTTTGTATTGTCATAGAAACCATTGCTCAATACGAAGCGAATGGTGAATTGCATGATTCTTTGCTCCAAGTGTGGAATAGAATACCTAAAACAAAGCTTGATAAAGTATTTATTTTTCCTATAAGCTCATATACACTTTTTGATGAAGAAGACGTGCATAAGTATCTGAATCATGAGGATAAATCACATACGATCGATTACTATCTACCGAGCAACTATGATGAGATAGCATTATATATGAATGTTATCAAGTTATTAGCTCATAAATCAAATGATCACAATCTCGTTGAGCATGTGCTGAACTGTTTACAATTAATTTATGATAATGTTTCGTATTTTTCATCCGAAATGCATGGCAGATTTTATTTGTACATTGAGAAGCTTCGAGCAATAGTAGGTACTGATGTAATACCTAACGAGCTATTTGAGTTATATCGGTTCTTCATTGATGCGCATATCAAGGATCCAGAAGACGCACACGGCAATATAAAAATGACTAAGTCAGAAGTAATTGCGTTCAATAAAAAGTTCAACATTTTTTTCGATTGGTGTACTTCGAGCGGACGATACATACCTTTGAAAACAATATGGGATAACGTATACTTCATCGAAGAAAAGAACATTGATGTGACCAAAAACGCTCATAAAAAACTTCTCGAATTGGATTCAGAATTAGTTTTAAATCTTAGAGATGAAAGAATTATTTCTAATTATGCTATTGAGTCGTTGTTCAAAAAACGAGAATACCGAATGATTCTTGATTTTTTCGAAAAGGGGTATCTAAAAAAGCCTGAATATCATTATTTCCATATCGCATACTCCTTCAGTGAGCTGAAGAATTATGAAGCGGCAAAAAGAATTTATCTATCTATCATCGAATCAGGTAAAGAAAGCAATGCTGTTTGTAATAACCTGGGTGTTATTTATTCAAATGTCGATAAAGATAATGATAAGGCACTAAAATGGTTTAAACGTGCTGTTGAATTAGATCCTGACGACCAAACAGCCAAGAAAAATGTAGCGATTACGGAAAAAGAACTATTAGAAGAAAGAGAAAGGCCCAAAAAGTTAACCGAAACTTATTTTAAAGCTACGAACCGTTACCATAAAAGTATATTATTTGCTATTTATAAAATGAATACCCAGTTGTCTATTGAAGAACTTGCTTCTGCTACAAAACAGAGGGCCTCTTATGTTGAGAAAAACCTTACAGAACTTATTAATATGGGGATGATGAGTAAACAAAATGGACGATTTATAATTGATCCCGTGATTGAAAAACTGGTAGCAGATTATGTTGATGCAAAGCTGGAGAGGCAAATCATCCAGGTTGATCAAACAAATATGTCCCGTCCGATGTTCTTCCATGAATCTGAGATTACACTTTATAGAGTCTTGCTTGAATTATTTCCACAACACTTTGTCTTTCCAAATATAAGTCTTAAAACAATTGTCGATGTAGACAAAATGCGTGATATGATTTCGAGTGAATATATGAATTATTTATTCATGGCTCATGTAGATTTTGTTATCATCAGCACCTCTAGTTATATGCCAGTTCTTGCTATTGAGAAGGACAGTGTGTACCATGACAACAATTCAGCGATAAAGAAAGATGAAATGAAAAATAATATCTTTAAGTTGAGTGGTATTCCATTGGTTCGAGTTCGTTATAATAAAGCAATGACAGCCGATAAATTAAAACAGGAAATCAGAAATGCAACCAAAGAACTCATCGTTATACTTCAAAAAGATACTTCAAAAGACAACAAGCTTTTTAGCGAAATTGATGTAAGGAATTTTGGAGTATCGATTTATTCCACGATTGATTTGGATCGGTTGAGTGACATATGGTCAAAAGTTGTGGGAGAAGGAATATCTAAAAAGTCAAAGGTACTTGACCTTCTGAACTCGAATGAATTGCATGTATCAATATCTGGTGAACTGGAGACAATTATAAATTTTTCGAAAGATCAAATCTTAACAAAGATAAAAGAAGAAATACCTCAAACTACGCATCTAGTCATTTCATACTATTAATCCAGACACAAAGCCCTCAAAGTATTTGGGGGTTGTTTTTTGTTTAGTATGAGATAAATAAACAATCTTGCATCAATCAATAAACATGAAACTAATTTGAAGAATTTACAGTAATGAATAAAAAATAATGGTTAACACTATGCTATTTGAAAATTCCCCTAAATGAGGTGGGCTATTATGTTTGTACGGATATATATTGAGAATTTTTTCATTATAATTGCAGTCTTTTTTGATAGTCTATTACTTCGATTTAATCAACAAAGAAATTTACATTACGTTATAAGATTTTGTGTTCATTCTTTATTTAACGCTATTATTTCATCGGTAGTTGGAGTTATTGGTTCATTTCTTGGATTATGTGTCCTATCATCATTTATAAAAACAGAGCAATTGTTTACTGGAGTTACTCTTATCATGCCTCCAATTTTTTTATTTGTCTGTCTTACAGGAGTTGTTTTACTAAACTTTCGAAATGAGTCTTTCAGTTTACCTGGTATGTTATATGTGATGTATGCATCAATTGTTATTTCAAGACCTAGAAGAGAACTCATTTATGGGGTCATTTATTTTTTGTCCATTTGTATGTCTTTATGCATTATCATATTAATAGCAATGTATATTTTTGCAAAAGGCGGACATGAGCTTATCGATTATTCAATAGAAAAGCTTATCATGTATTCTTTTTCTGCATCGTTTGTTATAACTTCGTTTTTATATAGTTACGGAACTGCTAATGAATTAATAAGAACATATCGTCAGTTTGTTTTATGGCTGATGATACTTGGGGGAGTTATCGTTTTTAGTGCGTATCAAATAAACCTCATACTGTCCACAACGTCAACCCCAGACGCAGTGGCAGTCGCCTTAATTGTTTTTGGATTTATTTTGACTATGCCCACGGTTGCTGATAAAGGCTTCAGGTTGTTTGAATTACTTTCTCAATATTTTACTGAACCAATAGTAGAACATTGGAACGAGTGTTTTCAAAGTTATTCTATTGATTCCTTGTTGAATCTTCTACGTAGGAAGAAGGGAGAATTACTTCTCGAACTAAGCATTATCAGATTTGACTGGAGAATAGGAGGGAAATGGCACTACATTAGGGCTATTGGCGTTGGAATTATTTTTTCACTGCTTATGTCGTGGTATTTTCAAAACATCCATAATATCGATCAATTTGTTAAGACTTATGTTGAACTTCTGTGGCATAAATTGGTTGATTCAGTTAACGGCGATAAGAAGGTTACAGAAGGATTAATAGCGATAGGACTAACTTTTCTGTGGCTTATTTATACAGTTGTTTCATTGATAAGAAATTACTCACAATCTACATGGAATCGAAGATACAATTTAGTTGGTGCGGTGATTTTTTCTTTTACAGTTTTTATAGTTCTATTATCTGCCCATACTTCAATACTTGATAATGTAATAATAAAATGGATCGTTTTTTCATTACTGCCTAGTTGGATTGCAATCGGCTCTATAGTTGAAAATGCATTTAGAGTTTACAGATGGCTGAGAAACTAATGTTCTTTCAAATGCCAATTCATATTGAGGTTTCGAATTGTGCCTATTCTTTTATGTGGTTCGTGTGAGAAACTGTTGAAGGAGAACTAGTTATGAACCTATCCGAGTTGGTTGCTATGAGGGGATTTGATCTCTCAAAAAAGATTAAGTTGGTTCGACATCAAGACCAAAATTATGATACCCAGAACTTATATAAGCTCAAGATGCTCGATTTCTATCAGACCCTTCAAAGTAACGATGTGTTTGGCAATTGTGAATACATCCTTTCTTTTTTGGGACATGAAAGAACAAAAGCCATATATATTGGGGCATATAAAGTAAATGGAAAATCAAATTTTGAAGAGAAGGCCAGTCAAGTACCTATTGATTATCCATATATGGAGATATTGAATCAACCACTTATTCAATATGAATTAATAAAGACTAGTCTCTTGGACGATTTTGATCGTTTAGTAATTGAATGGAGATCAGGAACAAGAAGCTGGTATCAATGGTTAGCGAAAGAGGATTCCAAGACAGTAGTTGAGATTCTCCCTGTAGGGTATGTAAAAGATTTCCCAGGTTTGACGATGTGCTGTTAACCTTCGATGAACTACATACCGTCATGAACAATCCTGATTCCAATCGGATATGGCATAACATGCTTTCTTCTGTTGCAGGAGTGTATCTGATTACTGATTTCACGAACGGGAATCAGTACGTAGGTTCAGCATCAGGAAAGGATGGAATCCTGGGACGGTGGAAGAATTATTCTACATCGTTTCATGGAGGAAATGCAAAACTGGTATCATTATTACAATCAGAGCCATCTCGATATAAAAAATTCCAGTATTCCATTTTACGGGCATTGCCGAAATCGTTGACGAGATCAGAGGTAGTCACATACGAGCAAAAATATAAGCAGAAGCTCGGGACACGAGCATTTGGATTAAATTGTATTTAGTTAACTATAATAGAAAGATATCAATTTATAATGAGGGCTATAATGAACTATTTTGAATTGAGAAACGAAATAAAAACCGTACGCAATACAATTGAAAAACTACTCGAATTTCTAACAAACAGGACACTAAAAGATTTGAGAACAAGAAGACGCAGTAAAGAAATTGACATAACAGATTTATTTAAAGATGAAAATCCCAATTTTGCAACTTCAAAAGATTTCTTTTCTGTATTTAGAGAGGAGGTAGGAGTGTATTTGTTCGAGGCCAACTTTTCAGCATATTTCAACAATTGGCGTAAAGGTGTTGAAGATGTAGAATCAAGTTTGTTGGTAGAAAAGTGGTGTGAGGAAATCAAGAAGTTGTGGAGTGGAGTAGAAAAAAGCCCCGCTTTTTATAAGAGCAGAGCACTACAACATTTTGTTACTGAGGAACAAAATAAGTTTAGAGATGATTGGGTACCGTTGTATGTTGGAAAGAGCATGAATGTTCAAAATAGAGTTTATGAACATATTGAAGGCAAATCGTCCATGACTTACGGAATGAAATTGTCTCATAGAGAATTACTTCAGCAACAGGGTATCCAATTTAGGGTTTCCTATTCACCACTTGAAGAGCTTAGCGACGATGTAATGTATAAACTTGTTGCAGTGATCGAAAACCAGGTTCGTGCTAAGTATAACCCTATAATTGGAAGGCAATAATAACATTGCTCAACAGTTTCATTCATAATTTCGAGGAGGGATTCAATCTGTATCGTCTTGTTCCGAATCCAGAATATTCTCATTTAAGTCAAGAAAATTCAAATGAGCAGGAAATTGAAAAAGATGACGGCATTATTGAAATACTTGAAGAGTTTAAAAAGACATGGTTTGTTGGATTTGATTATAAAATTGATGATGTCATTTCCTTTGATGGAAAAGAGTTCTTTGAATCGCACGAAAATCAGATTTCTATCTTACTATTTTACATCCAATATTTATATGCCAATGCTGATAAAGAAAATGTACTATATATTGACGAAAATACAAAACAGGAACTGTATTGGCATCAAAATAACGGTGGACTGTGCATATACTTATCAATCGTTCTTTATTTTTTATTGCGAACATACAGTGAGATTGAAAATGATAATATTATTTACTGCCAAGGCTACTACGATGTGACTGTTAACGATTTGGATACTTTCTTGGAATGCGGGCAAGCTGGAAAAATTGGATTGCATGCTTGGCTGGAAGTTAATGACTCCGTCGTAGATGTCAGTATCAAACAAATTGAAAATGAAAGAATTTACAAATTTAAAGAAAAACCATTTTACGTCTTAGGAAAAGTGCCTGAAGGCATAGAATATAATGGATTCAGAGAAACACATTCATGTGCAAAAAAATACGTTAAGAAAATGATTAAGTCAAATGGAATAAAGCGTGAGGAGTGGATACACAATCACAATCAGAATGCACTTCGAGTCATATATAGCTTGATTCAGAAAGGGAAGGAATCTGAGAATAGCCAGTGATATTTGTTAGATTGATAATAAACGCTACAAAGTTGAAAATGATAGTCGTTTTTTTAATTCCTTATCAATTGATCCCAATCTCTACTATATCCTTCGCAAATAAACACGTAATTCTGTAAATAAACTCATCTCGCTGCAAATAAACTCGTATCCCTGATACAGCTTCCATCATTATTTCCTGAATAGAGCAGAGGAAAAGGAGGAGGAAGGGAAGATGGAACGGGTTCAAAGATCGGCGGAGTAAAGCAGGATTCATTACAGATTCAAAGCAGAGAAAAGCCTGTAACATCAAGCTGGAAGCGGGATTTATACTGGAATAACGATGGAGGACATGCGGGATCTCAACTCCATAATGCCCTTCATCTTTCATTCCATTTTTTCGCCCTATTCCCTATTTTTATCGCCTGTCCTTCCCCTGCTCTTATGACTTTATTTTTATTTCCCAAGCCATCCCTTGTCCCAAATCCCTTTATTTTCTTCCTATTTCTTCATACGACTTTATTTGCTTAGGCAAGCGGAGGAATAACGGAGAAAATGCAGGAGTGGCAAGGGCTAGCGGCGAATTGGTAAGGGTAGGGGGAGAGACACGACTTTATTTTCGAAGCACAGAGAGTTATAAACCGGGTTTGTAATTAAAGAAGCGAAAACCGGAACCAGCCGATTTTCGCTTCTTCATCTTTATGGAGGTTCCAAATGATACTGCACAAAGGAGAAACCTTATTCAGACAAGGAGAAACGGGACCGCTGTTTCACTTGAGAAGCGGTATGCTGAAAATCATTAGGCTTCACCCCGACGGGTCGCAAATCCTGGTCAATCTGATTTTGCCGGACGAGATCATCCCGCATCATTCACTTATCAGTCCTAATCCGTATTACGGTACAGCTATTGCACTGGTGACCTGTGAGGTTGATCTTCTGCCGGAAACGGCCTGGTATCAGGAGCTGGAGCAAAATCCGGAACAATACCGTGAAGTTGCGCTCAAGCTGCAGGACAAATTACGCATGATGCAGCAGCGCATGGATCAACTCACGACAATCTCGCCAATTGACAGACTTCATAAGCTTCAAGCCTGGTTCCATACCTATATCTCTCCTGTTACATTAACAGATGTTCTGACCCAGGATGAGATTGGACAATTTATCGGCATACGACGGGAAACCGTAAACCGGCTGCTGAGAAGCCAGGCTGGCGAATCATCTTAATCATAATACCAAAGCAGAGCTCTCATTTTTATTCTGCATGCTCCAGATTATCCGCAGGCCCGAAATATTCATAATGGATATCGGCTGCAGGAATCCCCCATTCCTTCAAGCAGCCGTTAACAGCCTTCATAAACGGTACCGGCCCACAGAAATAGAAACTTGCATCTTTGGCAGGAATGATCTCCTTAAGCCAAGGCAGGTCAATATAGCCTTCCTTATCAAAAGCATTCAGCTCTCTATCTTCTGTGGATGGCGCTCTATAGCACCAATGAGCAGAAATTTGCGCAGAACCTCGGGCAAGCTCTTCGATTTGCTGTTTCAAGGCATGGGTAGCGCCGTTCTCAGCGGCATGAATGAAGATGGCTTCCCGGTCAGGATTTGAACCCGCGAGCGTTTCAATCATGCTGACCAGAGGCGTTAATCCGACACCGCCGCTAATAAATACAACCGGGCGCTTATCCTCCTGGTCCAGTATAAAGTCTCCGGCAGGAGCAGACAGCCATAGAATATCTCCCGGTTTGACCTGTTCATGCAAATACATCGATACTTTCCCGGCAACTTTGCCCGCAGCTGCATCCTCACGCTTCACCGAAATTCTGTAATAAGGCTTGCCCGGTGCGTCCGACAAGCTGTATTGGCGGATATGGGTATGCGCTTCTCCCGGTATTTCCACCTTCACGCTCACATACTGCCCTGGATCAAAGGCGGCTATTGCTTCACCGTCCCGAGGTGCGAGGTAAAAGGATGTTATCACATCGCTTTCTTTTTCCTTCCGATCCACCCGGAACGCTCTAAAGTCTGTCCAACCGCCT
Source organism: Paenibacillus pinihumi DSM 23905 = JCM 16419 (assembly GCF_000422505.1). Lineage (GTDB taxonomy): Bacteria > Bacillota > Bacilli > Paenibacillales > Paenibacillaceae > Paenibacillus_D > Paenibacillus_D pinihumi. The sequence goes on from NZ_AULX01000033.1 coordinate 11,165, forward strand.
TCCTTTTGGTGCGTATCCTGATACATTTCAGCCTCGACTCCGATAAAGACACTGGCAATCACTCCATATGCGTCTCCCCACGCTTGCAGGATTTCATCTGTTGCAGCATCGCCCAGCACCTCCTGAATTGCCTGAAGAAGATTTTGGCCGACAATCGGATAATGCTCGGCACGAACACCAAGACTGCGGTGTTTATGGGCAATCTGTTTGACAACTAGCAATATGGATTCCAGCTTATCGATATGTTTGGCTGCAGCGTAGATGGCATTAGCAAGAGCGGTTTGCTGCCTGCCCTGGTTCTGATTCGCATGGTTGAACAAATTCAGCAGCTCAGGATGATTGGAGAATAACAGTTTATAGAACCGTTTCGTAATATCGAGTCCATGCTGCTCCAGAACAGGCACGGTCGATTGAATGATGGCGATTGTTTTTTCATTAAGCATAATTAACGCCCCGCTTTCATCTACTATAGGAATATAATAAGTATATGAAAAGACAAGCTATGTCCTGTGTGATTACAATCACACGATTTCGCAACGATTTGTGAATCATTTCCATCTGGACAAAGCCTGGAACCGGTAGTACAATTTCAACCAAGATAAGGAAATGAAGGGGTTGATTCCATTGACGCTGACTACGTTTCATAATGATGAGGAGAAGGTAAAATTCGTCGACGCGATTTTGGCGGGTACACGCCTGAATTATGACAAACGCAAGCAGGATCAAGGAATTACAAAAAATAAATATCGCAATGGCAATTCCGACGAGGTGAATCAGGTGGTCTATGAGCAGTTTAGAGAAGACTACCACGTCGATGTCTATGCGGAAAACGGTTATGAGCATATTCGTCTGTATGCCAGAGACACAAGGCAGCTCTATGTGCTTATACGTGAGGGAACCTACAGGGAGCAGGTGGAGGCCAGAGAAACACTGTATCCGCAGACCATTCATTATTTGAATGCCTACGCCTATATGAACCGCCACCAAAGAAGGGCACCCTTCGAGGTGATTGGACAGCTTGCTTTTTTTGATATCGAGCACAATGATATCCGCTCCAGTAAAGAGGCTCTGATTCAACAAAAGGTTAAGGAAGTACTTGGGGAGCTTGATGTCGACAGGGTGTACATTATTACCTATGAGGTAATGGGCAATCATGTGATTTCCGTGCAGGTTAGAATTCCAGGCTCAGATTTGAAGGGGCGGCCGATATTTGAAGAAGACTGGAGTTATCTCATTGTTCCTCATATTGATTCTGAAGAGCATCGGTCCATGGTCCAGCCCTAATCAGAAATTTAATAAGAAGAAGCGGGCCATACAGCCAAGCTTTCTGAGGAACAGAAGTGGATGAATCCGTAATTCACACAAACAAAAAGAAGCTCTCCAGATAATGATATGATCCCCTTATAGTAGACAAAAAAAAGAAGCCAATTAATCTGTCTACTATGGAGGGGATTTCTTTATGGGCGAAATGAGAAAAACCTACGATGAAAAGTTTAAGAAAAAGACCGTTGACCTCTATCTCAAAAAGGGGTTGGGATATAAAAGTGTAGCACGTGAAATGGGGATTAATGAGTCCTTAGTTCGCCGATGGGTAAAGCATTTTAAGGCGGAGGGCTTAAAGGGTCTTGAAGAAAAACGGGGGAAAGCGAAAGGTCCAGGAATGGGCAGACCGCGAATACGTCCCGAAGATTCAGAGGCCAAGATCAAGCGACTCGAGGCGGAAAATGAAATGCTAAAAAAGCTCTTACAGATGTGAAGGGAGGAATGGACGCTGTTTCGAGCAGCAAAAAGTTTGAGGTGATTAAAGAACTGCTCCAAAAGAATTACAGCCTTACCCTGCTATGCAACCTGGCTGGGGTATCTAGAAGTGGTTTTTACAAATGGATGTACCGACAAACGTTCGTTTCACCTAAGCAAAGCGAAGACGAAGCCTTGAAGCTTAAAATCGTCGAATGCTATGAGAAGCTCAAAGGCATTTACGGATACCGCAGAGTGAAGGTTTGGCTGAAGCGCACCTATGCCATTCACATAAACCATAAGCGTGTACAGCGACTTATGAGCAAGCTGGGACTTCAAGCAGTCATTCGGAGGAAAAGAGCTTACTACGGTAAGAAAGAGGCTTACGTCATCTCTGACAACCACCTGAACAGAGACTTTACAGCAGACCAGCCAAACCAAAAGTGGGTTACGGATATTACCTACCTGATCTTTAATGGACAAAGGCTGTATTTGTCTGCTATTAAAGATCTTTTTAACCATGAGATCGTAGCGTACCAGATCAGCTCGAAGAATGATTTAAAGCTGGTGTTTGATACGGTCAAAAAGGCGAGAAAACAGCGGGATACCCAGGGTGTCCTTTTGCATAGCGACCAAGGATTTCAATACACTAGCCGGCAATACAGTGCCCTGCTTAAGCGATACGGTATAAAGGCCAGTATGTCCAGAAAGGCAAACTGCTGGGACAATGCGTGCATGGAGAACTTCTTCAGTCATTTTAAAACCGAGTGTTTCTACCTCCACTCCTTTCACTCTGCCAAGCAGGTGAGGCATGCTGCTGAGCAATACATCCACTTTTACAACCATGCACGTTTCCAAACGAAACTAAACAACCTGAGTCCTTATGAATACCGAACTCAGGCTGCTTAAATATTGCTTTTTATTTGCTGTCTACTTGACAGGGGTCACTTCAGAATTTGGAGGGCTTCTTTTTCATGCAAACAAGTTGATCATGCTCTTATTTCTTTTGCTTCAGCCGCTTAACCTCTGACTGTTCCCAGTTGCGCAGCAGCGGATACGGGTCAAACGCCCACTCCATTAACCCGCGGTCCCGGTAGATGCCGTAGTGGAGATGAGGCGGGAATTTCCCTTGGGTTCCCGGCTTGCCGTATCCTGAGCTTCCTACCCAGCCTACAACCTGCCCGGGCGTTACAATATCTCCGACCTTGATATTCTTCTCAAAGCCGGACAAGTGGGCGTAGTAATGGTACACATTATCTAAATCCCGAATGCCTATCCGCCATCCGCCGTAACGGTTCCATCCTTTAATTTCAACAACGCCGTAGGAGGTGCTGCGAACAGGAACGCCGTAACCGGCAAAGATATCGGTGCCCTCATGAATTCTCCGGCCGCCCCAGCCGCGTTTGGTCCCCCAGGTGCTTTGGTAAGAGTAAACGCTGGTTGTCGGGAGCGGGAAGGCATGCTCGAACAAATCAAGCCGGCCAAAATGCTCATACAGCTTGGAAAACTGCAGTACACGCTGCACAGCACGGCTGTTGTGATAGTAGTCCCAAATGCCTTTGGCGAAATTTTGAGGGCCAGGACCATATTTCGTGTAATGCTGCGTAATCGCTTGAAGGACGTCCTGCTCATTATCCCGCTGTGCCTGGCCGTCCCCGTTTCCATCCAGTCCAATGCCGTTAAAAAGAAGAATCGAAGCAGGGAGGCTGTCTTCCTGATCCGGATTCAAAGGACCTGACCAGCTTTCCTTAGGAACAAAAATGCCAAGCAGCTCGCTGGTTGCGGTTCTTTTCTTGGGATGCGCTTTGTTGAGCGTCCGCTCATATTGATCAATAGCAGCCAAATGAAACCACGGAATACCGGTTAAAGAACTCCAGGTATTCAGCAGTTCTTTTCGCTGCTTGAAAATTTCCTCCTTGGACAGCTTCTTTTCAGCGGGCGGCGCGGCGTGAATTGGCGAAGCGCAGATACCCAGCATCAGAGATAAGCTGATCACGGCAACAACAGATTTGCCGGCTTTCTGCATGAAGGAAAACCGCCAGGGCGTATTGCGCCATCTGATCAGGCGCGAAAAAGTCAGACATTTCGGCTGCCAACGGGTGATGATGGGGCTCAGATTGGGTATTTTCAGACGATTCACCTCCTTGCTGTTAGTTATCATTTGCAACGGATTGGATTTTATCCGATTCATGTTATAATAGGTCAAGGAATAAAAACTTTAGGGCGCCTTTTTGCGCTTGTTCAGGAAAGCAGGTATGCCTTCATGAAGACAAAACGTAAAGAACCATTGGCTAAGCCTGATTGGCTTCGAATAAAATTGACCACCGACGGCAACTATGCCGAAATTAAGGATATGATGCGCTCCAAGACGCTGCACAGCGTATGTGAGGAGGCGCGTTGCCCCAACATTTATGAATGCTGGGCTAACCGGACGGCAACCTTTATGATATTGGGGGATCTTTGTACCCGGGCTTGCCGTTTTTGTGCGGTCAAAACGGGAATGCCTACAGAGCTTGATTTGCAGGAGCCGGATCGCGTAGCCGAAGCGGCCGAGCAGATGGGACTGCGGCATTGTGTTGTAACTTCTGTAGCACGGGATGACTTGTCGGATGGAGGAGCTTCAATCTTTGTAGGGACAATCCATGCGATTCGTGCCCGTCTGCCTCTGTGCAGTGTTGAGGTCCTGATTCCGGATTTCCTCGGCAACCGCGACGCATTGCAGCTTGTAATGGATGCCAAGCCGGACATTCTGAACCACAATATCGAAACAGTCAGACGTCTGTCTGACCGGGTAAGAGCGCGTGCCAAATACGATCGTACCCTTGAGCTGCTGCGCAGAGCGAAGGAGATGAACCCGGATATTCCGACTAAATCCAGCATTATGCTGGGTCTGGGTGAGGAGTGGGATGAAATTTTGCAGACTATGGATGACTTGCGTTCAGTAGGCTGCAATATTTTGACGCTCGGACAATACTTACAGCCGACCAAAAGCCATCTTCAAGTGGAACGCTATGTGCATCCGGACGAGTTTGCCAAGCTGAAGCAGGAAGGGCTTGCACGCGGGTTCAGCCACGTAGAGTCGGCTCCGCTTGTTCGCAGCTCCTACCATGCCCATGAGCAGGTGCAGTCCGCCGCGAAGGCTGAGGCGGTAATGAAATAAGAAGGGTGGAAAGGCTTTGATTCAAGTTGGCGGCAGATCATATGAATTGTTATATGAACATAAGAACGCTTGGAATCCCGAAGCTTTCCGTGACCGGTACAGTGAAGTTTTGGAACGGTATGATTACATTGTCGGTGATTGGGGCTATAGCCAGTTAAGGTTAAAAGGGTTTTTCAAGGACGGTCATCCGAAGGCGAATAAGGACTCTGTCTATTCTTCCATTACGGACTATATTAATGAATATTGCAATTTTGGCTGTGCCTATTTCATGCTGCAAAAGCTGGCGGCTCCCAAAAAGCTGTTAGACGACACCAAGGACAAGCAGTCGGCGAAGGAAGCCGGCAGGGAGCCGAAGGACGGCCTGAGTGACGAGCAGCATGAGCCGGATGATATTGCTTTGCAACAGGAGTCAGCAGAGTCTTCTGGCGAAGTGAGGATAGAATCCGTTATTGAGGAAGTGCCTGCAGCAACTGCCAAAGTTCAGGCAGCGGCTGCTGCACCAAAAGAAGCTAAAGAAACTAGAGAAGCCCATCCGCGTGAGTTCCGGACGAAAGAGCCGAAGGGAGCTGCAGGCAAGGCTGCTCCAGGGGACAAAGAGTCCGGAAAAGAACAGCGCCGGGAGCCCAGACATGCTCCTAGAGATCATGCCAGACCCAAATACAAAGACAGATCCAAAGCACAGCAGGAATCTGCCGCTGCCAAGGAAGCAGTAAAAACCGGCGAACCTTCGTAAGAGGGCGCCGGTTTTTTATTGCATTTAACCATGAAAAACATTTACAGCGTAAATGATATTATCGATTATTAATATTCTCAGGATACAGATCATGATTCATGAGCCGATGCTCGGCCATCGTCTCATATTTTGTTCCAGGCTGTCCCCAGTTGCAGTAAGGATCAATCGAGATGCCGCCTCTAGGGGTGAATTTTCCCCATACTTCGATATAACGGGGCGACATGAGGTCTATCAGATCGTTCATCATGATGTTGATGCAATCCTCATGGAAGTCGCCGTGGTTGCGGAAGCTGAACATATACAGTTTAAGAGATTTGCTCTCTACCATACGCTGATCCGGAATATAGGAGATATAAATGGCTGCAAAATCAGGCTGTCCCGTCATCGGGCACAGGCTCGTAAATTCCGGACAGTTAAACTTTACAAAATAATCCCGGTTGGGGTGCTTGTTCTCAAAACTTTCCAAAATGCCAGGGGAATATTCGGAAGGATAGACCGTCCCCTGATTGCCCAGCAGTGTAATGCCGGACAAATCTTCTTTTTCTCTGCCGCTGATTGAATTTGTCATTTGATTATGTTCCTTTCAACCCGTTAATGATTAGTTTTATGAATTTCTCACACGCCCCGCTTGTTGCCCCAAAGCCACGTATGAAGCTGAGGCAATACAGATACCTGCTTGAGTGCCGGTGAATCCATCACCTGATTAATCAGCCATTCGTAGCGTGCAATTTGCCGCAGCAGCAGCTTGCTGGTATCCTGTTCGGTCAACGCATCATTTCCAGCCTGCAAATAGAAGGGCAGTTGCGGATAACGCTGATGGACATGAATGGCATAGGACAAATCTTTCTCATCAAATACAACAACCTTCAGGCTGACATCGGGATGCTGATGTTGCGCAAGACGTAAAATGATTTGATCCAGAGCTTCCCAATCCGTTGCCATACCTGAGCTTGGGGGCTTCGGGGACAAGGTCAGCTGATCAATGCGCAAAAACCAATCCTGCCACCGGCTGCCTTGTGTCTCGAGCGCAACCTGTATCTGCCGGTCATGCAGCAGGTCAATTAATGCTGCAAGTTCCTTTATTAGTGCCGGATTCCCGCCCGACAGGGTAACATGTCCACAGCGGTCCAACCCGGTCTGTCCAAGCTCTGTTAGAATCTCGGTTGGTGAGAGCAGCCGGACATCCTCTTTTGCCGAGCCGTCCCATGTAAACGCAGAATCGCACCAGGCACAGGAATAGTCACAGCCTGCTGTACGGACGAACATCGTTTTGCGGCCGATGACTCTGCCCTCTCCCTGAACTGTAGGCCCGAAAATTTCCAACACAGGAATGCGGCGCGTGTTTTTTTTCGTCTCCATGCTATTCATCGCTCACAGCAGCCTTTGGCCGGTAAATGACATAGCTTGTAGGTGTCTCCCGTAAAAACACCTGAACGCACACCGGTTGATGCGTTAACGTATCGAGATGGGCTTGTATAAGATCGGCGATCGTGCGCGCTACGATTTCCGAGCTGGTAAACTGCTCTTGGACCTCATCATGAAAGAGCGGATCATCATTAAGCAATGTATGGTCAAAGCGTTCATGAATCAGCTTTTTTATTATGGAGAAGTTGACCAGAAATCCGGCTTCATCCAGCCTGTCCCCGGCAACCGTCACATTCGCAAAATAGGTATGGCCGTGCACTTGAGCGCATTTGCCTGCTTCTTCCGCAGGAATGTAATGTGCGGCCGCAAAATGAAAATCCTTGTTTAATTCGAAGCTGTACGGGTGGGATGCTGCCGGATAAATTTGCTGTATCATAGGCTTATTTCCTCCGGTCTGGAGCGCAGATAAACATTCAGTCCGTTGCTGCGAAGCTGGCAAGCCGGACATTGTCCACAGCCGTCTGCAATTATGCCGTTGTAGCAGGTAAGTGTACGGCTTTGCACAAACTCGAAGGCGCCAAGCTCGTCGGCCAGTGCCCATGTAGCAGCCTTGTCCAGCCACATTAGCGGTGTTTCAATGACAAAGGAATAATCCATGGCGAGATTCAGCGTCACATTTAGCGATTTGATAAATACATCCCTGCAATCCGGGTATCCGCTAAAATCGGTTTCGCAGACGCCGGTAATAATGCGGCGGGCACCGGTTTGTTTGGCCAATACCGCTGCAAATGAAAGGAACAGCAGATTCCGCCCGTCTACGAATGTCGAGGGCAGGCTGCCTTCTTTAGCTTCGACGGGTATGTCTGTGCGCGTGAGCGCGTTTGCGGTTAGTTGGCTGAGGAGTGACATATCGAGTACGTGGTGGCGAACCTTAAGTTCTGCTGCAATATCAGCAGCGCAGTCCAGCTCCAGCTTGTGGCGTTGGCCATAATTGAAGGTAACAGCCTCCACCTCGCGGTAGCGTTCCAGCGCCCAGAACAGGCAGGTTGTGCTGTCTTGTCCGCCGCTAAATACAACAACCGCTTTTTCATTCAACTTCTTCACTTGATTCATTTCTCCTTTTTGACAGAAAAAAACGGCATCCCAAGGATACCGTTCTCTTCCTTAGTTTTTTATAGAGGGTAGCTAAAGAACCTCTCCCGCACTCCAGCCTGCGTTCTAGATGAACCAGCATGACTTGCGGATTTTTATGGAATTACACGTAACTATAACATAAAAATATCTGTTTATGCACTACACCATTTTTTGTAAAACGGATAGCGAAAAAAATCTATTGCTGATCTGCTGACAGCCCGTTCGGGTTGACCTCATAGCCGAGGAAGGCTTCCCTGACCCGGTCCCAGAACGGAAACGGCCTGTATCTGGCAAAGCAAATCTGGTCCGTTGATACTTTGCAGCGGATCGAGCGGATATCGTCCCGCTGAATATTAAGGTGGTCGATGTTCAGGACCAGGCGCTGCTCCTTCTTGGAAATAATATCGCAGTGATGGTGCTGCGGCAAAATAACCGAAGAGCCGAGCGTCCGGTAAACCCGGTTATTAATCGATGCAATTTCGGCAATCTGCAGGGATGGGATCGACGGGTGAATGACCGCGCCCCCTACACTTTTATTATATGCAGTGGAGCCGGTAGGCGTGGAGATGACGATTCCATCCCCCCGGAACATCTCGAACATTTCATCATTTATATTAATCTGGGCTACAAGCGTACCGTCCACGCCCTTGAGCGTAAACTCGTTAAGTGCGAGATAGCTTGCCGGGCCTTCCGAAGTTTCCAGGTCGATCTGAGCGAGCGGGTACAGAATCCGCTTGGGCTCAGCAGTCGCCATCATCTCCACCAGCTCGTCCAGCTCATTGGCCCGCCAATCGGCATAAAAGCCCAAATGTCCAGTATGAATCCCGACGAAGGCAACATCATACAGCTGGTCCATGAAGGTGTGAAAGGCGTGGAGCAATGTTCCATCCCCGCCGATAGAGATGACAATTTCCGGAGATTTTGGGTCCAGTACAAATCCCTTCTCTGCCGCCAGCTCGTGGAAGCGCTTGGCCAGCTGCTGGGAGTGGCTGTCGCCCCGGTCAAGTAATGCATATTTCAAGCTAAATAGCTCCTTCCGTTACATCATTCATTCTATAGTTATGATGATATCGGAAATCGCTTTGGAACACAATGTTATATGCCCGGGCCGAGCCAGCCCCACAGCAAATAAACCATCAGCATGGCAATAATGCCATGGGCAAAACGCGCGATAATGAACGGTTTATAACGCATCCCGGTACGGCTAAGCAAACTGACAACCTGAGCATGTACGGACAGCCCGCCCCAGGACAGCACCCACGCCGCGGCTGCAGTTTGATGAAGGAGCATAGCCCCGCCAGCCGATCCGGCAGCCTTGACGCCAAGTGTCACTTCGAACAGACCGTTCACGATCGCCGGACTAAGCACAGCCGGTAATCCGAATAGCTGGAATACGGCATCCACCAGCGATGTTATGACAGAGATTGCGCCTGCACTTGTCATGACTTCCATCACAACAGAGAAGAATACGACAAGTCCGCCTACGACCATCATCAGGCGCAGCGCGGCTGCGATGGCATCACTAAGCAGTTTGCCCGTTGGCCTGCCATCCTCCAACCGTGCCTTGTGCATCGAGAGAAAGGCGGTAGCGAGTCTGTTATTGGGCGCCTCTTCTTTTTTTCTCGTATTAACAGGTGTAGAAGGAGCGTTCCGGTCATAAAAGCGCATGAGCAGGCCGATCAGGAGGCTTCCCCCGTAGTGGGCTACGGCAAGAACCGGGACAAGTGCAACATTATGAAAAAAGCCGACTGCTACAGCGCCAATGAGGAAAATCGGGTCCGAGCTTGTTGTCAGTGCAACCAGCCGCTCGCCCTCTGTCCGGTTAATCAGTTTTTGGTCATAAAGCTGGGCAGACAGACGGGCGCCAACCGGATACCCGGCAACAAAACCCATCGTCATGACAAATCCGCCGATTCCGGGAACACGAAATACAGGTCTCATCATCGGATCAAGCAGCGTGCCGAAGAAGTGGACAATGCCAAATCCAAGCAACACCTCAGATATCACAAAAAAAGGGAACAGGGCGGGAAACAGTACCTCCCACCAGATCGAAATCCCCCGTATGGCCGCGGTGAGGGAGGATTCCGGGAATATAGCAAGCAGCATTGCCAAAACAAGAGCCGTTGAAGCGACAAGTACAACCGGATGAATGAGATAGCGAAGCATCTGTTTGGCCCCCTGATCATAAAGTGGACATGTAATTTACTATATGAGAGGAAGTGGACAAATATCTCCAGGCATCGCAGAAAAGCATAATATTTTCAAAGCCCATACCTGCCCGTTCGGCGCCGCCAACAGTCTTATTAATCACGGTCCATTTGTTTGGGAAGGGAGTGTAGCGGGTATTGGAGAGTAGGATGATTCCTTGCATATTGCCCGGGCGGCGCTAATATTTTATAAAGAAAACGTTTTCAAAAAATAGATGTGCTTTTGTAACTGAGTATGCTACAATTGAACTATACCGAGTGTAGGAGTGATGATGATGAGCCTAATAGCTGGCATCCTCGTTTGCTTGTTTGTATTTGTAATCCGTCAATCCCTAATGGAATCTGATGAAGATTGGGGAAGCTACTAACTATAGATGTGCACTGATCGGAAAAAAGGATGCTCTGCCTGCTGCGGTTTAGAGGCAACATCCTTTTTTTGCTTGGCGTTTGATTTGAGAGGATTGTAAAGCAAATGGCCCGGATTTCAGTCTTACGTCGCAGATACTGATTCGAAAGATGTTGTTCTGATTGAAAAAAAGTCGGATGAATTAGGACAATTGTCGTTTACTCCTAATGCTCGTTTAGGAAATTAGTGCTATAATAAATAAAAAGGAATTGGATTTGGTGATAAATCATGCTAAGACCTGATTCAACAATTTATGAAGCTCTTGGCGGAGATCAGGCAATCCGCCGGTTAGTTGAGACATTTTATCCGAAAGTAAAGGTTCATCCTTTGATAGGGCCTTTGTTTCCCGAAGATATCGATCCTGTAATAGAAAAGCAGTATATGTTTTTGAGCCAGTTTTTTGGCGGTCCTCAGCTTTATTCCGATGAATACGGACACCCTATGATGCGGGCACGGCATATGCCGTTTCCGATTACGAGAGACCATGCGGATGCATGGCTGAGCTGTATGGCAGGAGCGCTTGAGGAACTGGACATAGACCCGGATTTAAGCCATTTTGTATTGCAGCGTTTATCCGGACCAGCCTACCACTTTGTAAATACAGGTAACGAGGAGGAGTAGTATGATCACATCAATGGAAGCCTTGGATCCGTTATACACCACCCACGTGCGTTGCTCCTGTTGCGAGACACCTTTTACAACAGCGCGCATGAGATCAAGCTTCAAAAAGGCGACCCATATGGATAGTGATTTTTGCTCCTATTATAATAATGACAATAACCCGGACTACTATGTTGTGAGGGTATGTCCGTACTGCGGTTTTGCGTCTACCGAGAACTCGGCTTCGTCCTTGACAGAAGGACAAAAGAGCAGTTATCTGGCCAAGCTGGGCTTGAACTGGAAGCCGAGAGATTATGATGGACAGCGGACGTTAAGCCAGGCAATGGAATGCTATAAGCTGGCGCTATTGTGCGCGCAGTCTGTCGGTGAGAAGGAGAGAATTATCGCCGGCTTGCTTCAGCATATTGCCTGGCTGTACCGGTACATGGGGGCGTATGAGCAGGAGAAGCGTTTTTTGAGGTTCGCGCTTGATGCTTACATACGTGTCTATGAGGTGGAGGGCAGCTCCATTAACAATGCCAAGCTCATGTATCTAATCGGCGAGCTGCATCGCAGGGTGAATGAACCCTATGAAGCTGTGAAATGGTTTTCCAGAGTTATTCATAATAAAAAGATTACCGACAGCGCCATGATCCACCGCTCGCGGGAGCAGTGGCAGGTTCTGCGGGAAGAAATGCTCGCCAGTCAGATGGAACTGCCTGAAGCGATGCAGTAAATAGCCCGTTTAGAATCGGGGAACCTTCTTTGTCGTAAGCAGATAGTCCGAATCCGTCTCAATTACGGTAACCCTGGCATGGCAGCATGGGAAAATGACGAGCCGTTTTTTGCCGCCCTGAATGTCCGGAAGCTCGTCCGGGCGAAGCGGCAGCAGCACATTTTCCTGTTTGCAATACGGGCACTGCGGCACATAAATATCGTTCATGACACGATCATAGGGAATACAATTTTCGAAGGGGATCATGATTTTGGGTCCTCTTTTTTGCTGTCTGTATCTGTGCCGGTCCCACCGGCTTCCTTGGCTGCCAGCTCCGCGAGCTTCTGCAATAAAATATGCCGTGGCATATGCATCAGATGCTCAATGGGTACGTTAAGCTGTTCCGACAGCTTGATGGCGGTATCAGGTGAGATTTGCAGCGGCTTGGACATGGGTATTCCTCCTTGGGCTCCGTACTATGGTATAGTATTGTTATACACTGTCTGACGTCTTAGCGCAAATTCATTTCGCAGTGAGTTACAGCTTTTATACATAGCACGCAGTCAGAATTAAATTTGCATGCGGCATAAGCTGCAATGAGAGGAGATCATCGAGTTGAAGAATCTGTCACTGACATGGAATCTGGATTCCATCTATGAAGGCGGCTCTAATTCGCAGACGTTTGCCGCCGAGTTGGCCGGACTGGAGCAGGATATTAATAAGTTGGGCGCATCGCTTGCCGACAAAGAGAGTGCGCAATCGCTGCAGGAGCGGCTGACGTCCTGGACGGATCTGGTACAGTCCATTATGTTGCGTCTACAGGAATCAGGGTCATTTGTGTCCTGTCTGCAGGCCCAGGATATGAAGGATACGAAAGCAAGCCTTCTGAATGACCGTCTGAAGACGATTTCGGCAAGCTTCCAGGGTGTTCTGACACGTTTTGATGAGCAGCTCAGGGAAACGCCTGATGCAGAGTGGGAAGCATGGCTGAGCCAGGAAGAGATTAAGCCGGTCGCCTTTAATTTGAATGAACGCCGGGAACTCGCCAAGGATAAGCTGCCGCCTGAGCAGGAGGCGCTTATTAGCGAGCTGTCTGTTGACGGCTACCATGGCTGGAGCGATCTGTATGACACCGTTGTAGGCCGTGCCAAGTTCCGTGCCCAAGATGAGAACGGTAACGAACAACTGCTGTCTGCGGGACAAATGCATAACCGCCTGTCTGATGGTGACCGGGCGGTGCGCGAAGCCGCCTTTGATGAATGGGAGCGCGAGTGGGGCGAGCAGGCTGAGCTGTGCGGTGAAGGGTTGAACCGTATTGCAGGTTTCCGTCTCAAGCTCTATGGCAAGCGCGGATGGGAATCGGTCCTCAAAGAGCCGCTCCAGATTAATAGAATGAGCGAGGCTACATTAAATGCGATGTGGTCGGCGGTTGAAGCCGGCAAGGCGGAGCTTACAAAGTATTTGCAGCGTAAAGCAAAACTGATGGGGCTGGAGAAACTGGACTGGCATGATGTAGATGCGCCACTTGGAGCAACAGCCAAAATCGTCCCTTATGATGAAGCAGCAGCTTTCATAGTGGAGCGGTTCCGCGCCTTCAATCCGGATCTGGCCGAATTCTCTGAAAAAGCGTTCCGTGAGGGTTGGATTGAGGTTGAAGACCGCAGCGGCAAGCGTCCGGGCGGATTCTGTACGTCCTTCCCTAAAAGCAGGCAGACCCGTATTTTTATGACCTATTCCGGCACAGCTTCCAATATTGCGACACTTGCGCATGAGCTGGGCCATGCGTATCACCAGTATTTGATGGATGATCTGCCCCCGCTTGCGCAGGACTACGCGATGAACGTGGCAGAGACAGCCTCGACATTCGCTGAGATGATCGTTGCGGATTCAGCCCTGCAGATGGCAACAGAGCCGCAAGAGAAACTGGCGATGCTGGAAGATAAGCTGGGACGTTCCGTGGCGTTCTTCATGGACATCCATGCACGCTTCGTGTTTGAGACGGGTTTCTACGAGAAACGCCGCAGCGGCATGCTGTCTGTAGAGGAATTGAGTACGCTGATGGAAGATGCACAAGCGAAAGCCTTCGGTGATATTCTGGGGAGGAAGCATCCGGAATTCTGGGCGTCGAAGCTGCATTTCTATTTGACAGGTGTGCCTTTCTACAACTTCCCTTATACCTTCGGATTCCTGTTCAGCAGCGGCATCTATGCCCGTGCACTGGCGGAAGGGCAAGGATTTGCCCAGCGTTACGTCGACCTGCTGCGCGACACCGGACGGATGAATGTCGAGGATCTGGCTTATAAGCATCTCGGTGTGAAGCTGGATGACACCTCCTTCTGGAGCGAAGCGGTGAAGCTCTGCATCGCTGATGTTCAGACATTCCTGGATCTTACAGAGTAACAGAACAGCTGTGCTGTATGGATTTGCTCTAACGAGAAGGCACCCTGCAGCGGTGTGAGTAGCTATGACAAGCAAGCCCGCCTGGCGAGAATAGCCAGGCGGGTTGTTCTTTTATAATTGTTCCGTCCAATTTGAAGCGATATTGTATTCTGGATATAATTATGTTACGGTAGCTTTATTTCCAGAATATGTTGTGCCGGGATTAAAATTCGAACGACAGTTCCAATTCAGCTTTAATGAAATGTCATCCCGTAACATGCAAGCTGAATGGTGGCTGCATTCGGAATTGTTTATGTTCTTAAAGGGTTGGCAGCCGGAAAAATTGGGCACAAAATACATAAAGCCGCTCCATGTAAATTGTCAGGTGAATGAGGAAGAACCGCCTAAGCAAATTGAATCGTACCTACAGGGAGGTAGCAACAATGGATCATACATTTGTAATGGTAAAACCGGACGGGGTAGCCCGCGGTCTGATCGGTGAGATTGTTTCTCGCTTTGAGCATAAAGGCTTTAAGCTGGCCGAGGCCAAGGTCATGACCATTTCTCAGGAAATTGCCGAGCAGCATTACCGGGAGCACCGGGAAAAGCCGTTTTTTGGCGAGCTGGTAGATTTCATTACCTCCGGTCCTGTATTCGCGATGATATGGGAAGGCAAGGATGCAGTGAAAAATGCCCGTTCCATTATTGGAAAGACCAATCCTTCTGAAGCATTGGCAGGCTCAATACGTGGGGATTTTGCATTGGATGTTGCAAGCAACATTGTACATGGGGCTGATTCGGATGAGAGCGCACAGAGGGAGATCGCTTTGTTCTTTGGCGACAGATAGCAGCCCGTGCGATTACAAATCAGCTATTGACTGAACTAAGAAAACATGGTAAATTTACCTCAATATTTAAATCGGATGAACTGCGGAAGCACCGCAAACTCACGCATTAGCGTAGTTTGCGGTGTTTTTTTGCGTTTGGCCCGATTTTCAGGAGGGAAGAGATGGGGAAGTTATCTCTGATAGTAGCTGCAAAAGAGCCCGAATATGTGAGGAGGTTGGCGGAATATATACGTGAAGCACCTGCAGGAGCAGAGTGGCAGATGACAGCCTGCACACAGCCGCAGGCATTGAGACAATACGTCAGGGGAGGCTACCCGGCAGATTTGCTTCTGCTGCAGCCGGAATTCGAGGCCCATGTCCGTGATGTGGTTCAGGAGGCGCTGCCAGTTGTTCATCTGGTTCCTTTTATTACAGACAGCGGCAAGCCGCAAATCGTACAATTTCAGTCCCTTCCCAGGCTGATTCAGCAGTTGAACATGCAGCTCAGCCATATTCGAGGCTTCAGACACAAGGCGGGGCAACCAGAATCTGCAATCATGCTGTCGTTATTCTCCTCGATGGGGGGAATGGGCAAGACGACACTCGCTCTGAATATTGCCAGAGAAGCTTCGGAGGCAGGGAAGCGGGTATTCTATTTTAATCTGGAGCCTTACAATGCTTCCGATCTGTATTTGAGAGAGAGCGGTGAGGGCAGTGAGCAGGATTATTCCATGCTGCTGTATGTGCTGCAATCGAAGCCTGATCAGGTCAGACAGCAGCTTGCTGCAAGCACGAGACGAAGTACGGAGCTGGGGATCGATTATTTTGCTCCAGCTGCGAGTCCTGAGGAGAGGCAAGCGCTGACCTCCGGCTTGGTTGCCCTGACCATTCGTGCGATTGTGGACAGCGGGGAGTATGACCTGGTCGTGGCAGACATGGGAGGAAGGCTGGATGAAGTCGGCATGGAGCTGCTGAGAAGCAGCCATTTACCATTATGGCTGACTGGCGGTGATGCTACGAGCCAGCGGAAAATGGACATTATGCTTCAATTCGGAGCCCATAAATGGGGGGAGGCTTTCGTTGAGGCAACGCGCAAAATCCGGATGATTCAGGTATATAACAGCATGGCACGGGCGGCAGTTGCGCCGCAAGAGCAGTACCGTACCGATCAGGCAATGGCAGCGATTCCTTATGTCCCCGAATGGAGAGAAGTGAAGGACCCGATGCAGATGCTGGCTTCACCTGTATACCGCGGGGTTGTACAGCGGATTATCAGAGATTGGATTTGGCCGGAAGGAGGAGAGGCATGTGACAGAGGAGGTGGTGCTTGGGCTGCGCAGGCTTATCCGGGAACGCATTGATCTGAGCGGCTCTGTCCCGGACAGTGCCCTGACAGGCATGGTCGAGCAGGCAGTATTCGACTGGTGCAGGGAGAATGGACGGATGATGACAGCAGCGGACAAGCTGCAGCTCGTACGGAGGCTGTTCCACTCTTTTCGCGGGATGGATGTGCTTCAGCCGCTTATCGATGATCCGTCTGTAACAGAAATCATGATCAATGCCCATG
The DNA here is from genome assembly GCF_000422505.1 of Paenibacillus pinihumi DSM 23905 = JCM 16419. GTDB lineage: Bacteria > Bacillota > Bacilli > Paenibacillales > Paenibacillaceae > Paenibacillus_D > Paenibacillus_D pinihumi. The sequence goes on from NZ_AULX01000033.1 coordinate 27,995, forward strand.
ACGAAATTTTTATCGAGCAGCGCGGCAGAATGACACGGTATCCGGCAGCCTTTGAGAACAGGGAGCGTCTGGAGGATATTATCCAGAGCATTGTAGCCGGAGTGAACAGGGTTGTGAACGAGTCCACCCCGATAGTGGATGCCCGTCTGAAGGACGGCTCCCGGGTCCATGTGGTGCTGCCGCCGATTGCACTGAAAGGGCCGACGCTAACCATTCGGAAATTTCCGGAGAAGCCGCTGCTTATGGAGGATTTGGTTGCATTGGGCGCATTGTCTGCCGAAGTGTCCGGGCTGCTGGAGAAACTTGTAGCTGCGCGGTACAACATTTTCATTAGCGGCGGTACCGGATCGGGGAAGACGACCTTCCTTAATGCGCTGTCCCAATATATTCCTGAGGATGAGCGGATTATAACGATTGAAGACTCGGCTGAGCTTCAGATCACGCGGGTGAAAAATCTGGTGTCCCTGGAGACGCGCAATGCCAACACAGAGGGACGCGGAGAAATTCGGGTCAGGGAGCTGATCCGGGCCTCACTCCGTATGCGCCCCAGCCGCATTATAGTAGGCGAGGTGCGCGGCGGGGAGGCCCTGGACATGCTCTCGGCCATGAATACCGGGCATGATGGGAGCTTATCTACCGGCCATTCTAATAGCACCAAAGATATGCTCAGCCGACTTGAGACAATGGTGCTGGGGGCTGCGGAGTTGCCGCTTCCGGTTGCCCGGCAGCAGATTGCAGCAGCCATTGATGTCATCATTCATCTGTCCCGGATGCATGACGGCAGCCGCAAGGTAGTGGAAATCTGTGAGATAGCCGGCGTACAGGAGGGTGAGATCATTTTGAATCCGCTGTTTCAATTTTCGGAAACGGGTGAAGCAGAGGGCAAGATCTCTGGAGAACTGAGGGCAACAGGAAATCGCCTTCGTCACTCCGGTAAGCTTGATATGGCCGGCGTCAAACTGGACGAGGAGGGATCGGGCTAGTGTACATGCAAGCGCAGCAGCGTACGGGGGGAGCCGATTCAGACGCGCTCCCCGTATACGACAGGCTGAGTTTGAGCCCTGGTGAGAAAGCTGCTTCTATATTGACCGGAATGCTGGTCTGCTTTATAGCTGCTTATATCTTTTACCATTCCATACTGGCTGCACTCGTATTGTCGGCAGCAGGCCTGCGCGCTCCGGGAATTTATCAGCGTTATTTGCTCAACCGAAGAAGGGATCGGCTCAAGCAGCAGTTCAAGGAGACGCTTGTATCACTCACATCGTCTCTGGCAGCAGGCCGCTCGGTTGAGAATGCCTTTCTGGCTGTTCCTGAGGATTTGCGCTTTATTTATTCCGATCTCCCCGGAGATATGCTTCGGGAACTCGATATTATCCGGCTGCGCCTGGAGAATGGAGAGCCGCTGGAGCTTGGACTGCAGGATTTCAGTAAACGTGCCTGTGTGGAGGAGATTACCCAGTTTGTTGATGTATTCTGCATTGGCAAACGGTCAGGAGGAGACCTGATAGAGATTATCCGGCAGACATCGCAGGTCATTGGGGAGAAGCTGGATATGCAGCAGGAAATTGAAGTTATGATCGCCCGAAAGAAATTCGAGAGCCAGATTATGATGGCTGTGCCTTTTGTTTTTCTTGCCGTTTTGGGTGTTATCTCCCCAGATTACATGGCATCCCTGTATCAAGGAATGGGATATGTACTGCTGACGATTTCGCTAATTGCCTTGTTTGGCTGCTACTGGTTCATTTACAAGCTGACAGATATCCGTTTATAAGGAGGGGCATATGGCAGGTATAGCTGCATGGATATTACTGCTGCTCTGGGCAGGTGAAGCCTGCTGGTCACTGATGCGCCGGCCGGCGCATACAGAGCCGGTGTCCTCTTTAAAGCAGCAGGGATTGCAGCGGCTGCTGAGAGCTCCATTTATGAGACAACAGGAGAGGTGGAAGCTCTGGAGCCGGGCACAGGGGCTGCTTAATCCGCTTCATGCGAAGCTGGTAATTCTGAACGGCTCCCGCCACTCTGTTCAATCCACCAAGCAGTTTATCGGGAATATGTTTGCCTTAAGCTATGCAGCGCTATTTGGCAGCGCTCTGATTTCATGGGCAGCAGAAGAACCTGCAGTATTTTATATCGGAATTGTGAGTGCGGTTATTTGGCCGGTCTCCAGATTCAGAGAGGTCCAGACGAAGATCGAACGGCGCAAACAGGATATTCTTCTTGCCCTCCCGGAAATTCTGAGCAAGCTGATGCTGCTTATAGGCGCAGGGGAGACGCTGGGCAAGGCAATCTACCGTTGTCAGGATAACCGCCCGGAGCGGAAGGATCACCCGCTCTATGCCGAGCTGTCCAGAATGTGCAATGAACTGGATAATGGCGTCCCTTTTCATATGGCGCTGGAATCATTCAGCAGACGCTGTGCCGTACAGGAGGTTGCGATGTTCACAACTTCACTGCTGCTTAACTATAAGCGGGGGGGAGAGCGTTTCAGACTGTCCTTGCAGCAGCTTTCTTATACACTTTGGGACAAGCGCAAGGCGGTGACCCGGACCAAAGGGGAGGAAGCGTCCTCGAAACTGGTATTTCCGCTGGCTGTAATTTTTCTGGTGTTAATGGTTCTTGTCGGGTCGCCGGCTGTATTCATGATGAATTTGTCGTAAGTGGAAGAAAACACAGAGTTTTAAGGCTGCGTAACGAGTTAGAAAACAAGGATGAACTTTAAATGAGGAGGAATACGAAAATGAAATCGATGTGGGCAAAGGTGAAGGGTTTTGGAGGAAAGCTGTGGCGGTCGGAGGATGGGATGGGGACACTGGAAATTATTTTAATTATTGCGGTACTGATACTTGTGGCTCTTCTGTTCAAAGATCAGATTTTGAGGCTGGTCAAGAGCTTAATGGGAACCGCGGATACTACGGCAAAGACGATCTTCAATTAAACATAAATGAAACGGCTGCGCCAGTTACTGCAAGCGGAGAACGGGAGCTTTACTGTGGAATCGTCGATGGTTTTTCCGCTAATCCTGGTCATTACTGTTACGTCCTTATTTGTAAGCATTTATATGTATCAAAATGTGATTGTATATTACACAGCATCCAAGGCTGCAGAGCGGACCGCCTTTGTGTGGGATAACAGCTACCGCAGTCCGGCAACAGGACTCGCTCCTCCAGGTAAATATGACAGCTTGTACTGGAGAGTCAAGGACGATGAAATGCTTGAAACGCTATTCGGGCTCCAGGGCGCAGGCGGGCAAAGGGGCGGAACCATCTCTTTGCCCGCAGCAACCGGAGCGGGAAGCTCTGGCTCGCTTGTACAGCACAAGCTTGGGGGTGCAGCAGCTTGGGTGCCGGGAGGCTATAAAGGTAAAGTGGAACTGGATCGCAGCTTATGGGGGAAAGAGGCCGCTGTACTGCTTTTACATCCCGTACGGATTACTCCGCTAGAGTGGCTAATGGAGAATTCAAGACCGTATGGCAGAGCCAGCAGCGCAATAACAGACCCGTTGGAGCTTATTCGAAGTGTAGACCTTGTGCGCTACTATGTGGACAAGTTCAAAAACGGCAGCAAGGATCGGGATGAAGCAGCCGCCATCATTTCCAGACACTCTTCCAGGCAGGGAGGAGGATAAGCTGTGTGTGGAGACAAGGGGAGCGTATCGGTCTATTTTATTATCATTACGTCCTTCGTATTTTTGTTCAATGCCTTGTTTATTGACTATGCCCGAATTGCTGCCATGAATCTCCAGCTTGAGATGTCAGCCAGGGCAGGGGTTCGCTCGGTGCTGTCGGCCTATGACGAGACGCTGTACGAAAAATATGGCCTGTTCGGCAGGGGCGGTACGGATGCGGAGCACATTTTTAATCAGGTGGTGGATGAACGATTCACCGGCGGAGAAGGTGCTGCAGTCCGGTGGCTGGATATCAGGAGAGAAGCGGCACATATCAATACCGCACAGCTGCTGGGTACGCATTCTGTCTTTGAACGGCAGGTGCTTGAGGAGATGAAGTATAAGGCGCCGGTTGATTTTACAATTGAGCTCATTAACCGCTTCAAGCCTCTGGCAGAAGGGCTGAAAGAAGCCGCTGCAACTGTAAATGTGCTGGAGGGCATACGCAAGCTCTACGACGAAAGAGAACGGAAGCTGGATCAGGCTTTTGCACTTCAACGTTCTTCGGCCCAGTCCGTAAGATCATCTCCAATATCAAATTTGATAGAGAGTGGACAAGAAGGCATATCCGCGATTGCAAACGGATATCCATCTTACGTTTCCATGCTGCAGAGCTTGCCGTATGTGGATGCCCAGCACGCATTTTACATCTTCCAAGCCATTAATAGCTATCAGAAGGCAGCAAATACGACGCTGAACGAGCTTCAGATTTCAAGCCGCAAGCAGGCTGAAGCACACCTTGCGAACAGCGAAAAGGCAAAGCAGGCAGTGAATGAAGCCGCCAGTCTGAATGAACAAATTCGGGACATTGTGAACAAATCCGGCCAATCCGCTGCCGGCAGCGGGTATGAGGCGCTCTACATACAGGAAGGTGCGGGGAGCAGCCAAAATGGGCAGGGTACATCAGGAGTACCGTTGAAATCAGACGATTTAAAGGATATTCGCGCCAATCTGAATGATTATGTTATCGATAGCGGCTGGTTTGATAATTATCAAGAAGAAACTGAGAAGCAGGTCCAGGACTATGATGCGATTCAAAACCAGATCAATGATTTCGTGCAGAAAGTTAGGGGAGCAATGGCTTCCCAGGATTCATCGCTTTCGCTTTCAAATGATGTGTGGAGTCTTAGGCAGACCTTCGCTATATATAAACAGAAGTACATGAGCCCTGCATCTGTCTTCAATGCAAGGGAGCAAGAGTTGAATCGTACAGTTAAGGCGGACAAGGAGAGAAAGGAACACGAGAAGAAGGCCGAGTCCAAATGGAGCGAGGCACGCGGGCTTCTGAAGAAAGTCAACGCTCTCCCTGGTACGAACGATGCCAGTGAGCAGTTTAAACAGCTTCGTCAGCGTTTTGAGGAAAATATGAGACTCAATGGAGCAGCGAACCAGCTGTCCGGCGAGCCTGAGTACGGGGACGATCCATCCGAACAAGCTGACAAGTCCATGACTTCTTTGGGGTCAATGTTTGCGGGCATGGCAGATTCATTAGAAAAAGTTATGGAGGCCTTATATCTTGGCGAGTACGGAAAGGCCCGTTTTGAATTTTTTGAGCCTGAGCGTCTGAGAAGCATATTTGACAAGAATGCCAGTAACAGCGAGGGCAGCGGCGGGGGCACAATGCTGGAAGTATCAAGCCAGGAGATGGAGTACATGGTGTACGGGTTTCATCATCCAACCTATAATCTTGCTTCAGCATACTCTGAGATATTTGCTGTGCGGCTGGCAATCCGCACGATGGAAGGGCTGATTGAATGCAAGTCCATGGGACATCCTTTGCTTGTTCTGGCGGCGGCAGTTGTCTACGGCCTGGAGAAGGCACTGGAGGATATGATTGTGCTCGTGAAGGATGGCAGTACCCCCTTGTCCAAATATGCTGCAGTTGTTATACGTTATGAGGATTACTTGCGGTTGTTTATGCTGGTACACGGTTCAAGGGAAGCCAAACTGGGCCGCATGATTGCATTAATTGAGCAAAAGACAGGGTATAGGCTGATGTATATGCCGACAGGGGTTTCAAGCGAAGTTACAGGATCGGTCAACCTGTGGTTCTTGCCGGGCATTATGAAGCAGCTTGCTAATGCGGGACTTTTTAACGGAAAGGTTGTAGGTAAGCGATATGAAACGACAAAAACGATGGCCTGGTCTTACTTGTAAAGCAAAGCAGAATGAAGGCTCAATTGCCCTCGAAGCGGCGTTAGTTACACCATTGTTTTTGTTCATGCTAGTTGTGGTCATTACCTTTATCCATATTTCAGCCGTTCAGATGGCACTGCAAGATGCAGTGTCACAAACGGTCAGACAGGCGGCATCATATATCTATCCTGCTTCCCTTGCAGTTCAGTCTTTCAGGGATAAAACAGAGCAGCAAGCTCCCTCCAAACTTGCTCAGACAGCAGGCATATCCGCCGCAGCCGAACAGCTTTCACAATGGCTCCCGGAACCGGCCGGTTCTTTAATGACCTCTGCTTTGGATGGGAACTGGGACTCGATACAAAACTGGATTGCCAGCTATGCTTTTCAGCCTGTGCTCCGGCAGTTTGCTGAAGAAAGCCTGCTGGAGCCGGACAATTTAATGATAAGCAAGGTTTCATTGCCTGATTTAAAAAACGGGGCTAATCCTTACTTATCCATTACGGCGCAATATGAAATGCCGATTCGCCTCCCGTTTACCAATAAGCCGTTGGTGCTTCAGGAGCATGCTGCTGAACGGGTATGGATTCAAGATTCGGCACCTTCCAACTCAGGCAGGATGGGGGAGCCGGATTCCGGCACCATTCAAATTGTTTCGATTACACCGACCCCTGTGCTGCCAGGCAGGAAAGCGCGCATTACGGTGTTGACTCAGCCAGGAAGGAGCCTGACTCTCTCCGTGGACTATAAAAGCGGGGCAAGCAGGGCCAGAAATTTGGGAGAAGCAAAGGCGGATGAGAACGGGGTTATAGGCTGGGAATGGCATGTTTCCGGGAATACGACGCCGGGAACCTGGGAGTTCGTTATAAAAGGGGAAGACGGGACAAGCGCAGGACGCCATTTTGAAGTGCGCAAGTCAAGGTAGCAGAAGGAGGGAGATTTATGCTGTTTGCGGGCGGAGCGGCAGGAGTATTGCTTGTAATGGCACTGTGGTTTGATGTTAAGTCTATGAGAATACCTAATGTGCTGACAGCCACAGCCGCAGTGTGTGCCTGGCTTTATTATGGCATCTCCGGCGGTTTGCCGGGTCTCGGCACGACTTTGGCCGGTACTGCGGCTGGTCTCGTCCCGATGCTTTTTCTGTATATCATGAGAGGAATCGGGGCTGGGGATGTGAAGTTGTTTGGCGCGCTCGGAGCCTGGGTGGGTCCGCTGCCTGTGCTGCAAATTATGGTCCATTCCATCCTTTTTGCCGGGCTGATCGGCATCGTACTGTTAATTGTACATCGGCCCTTTTTTATGAGAGTAATTAATGTCTTGTTGCCTCCGCTGCTTCGTATAAACGAGATGTCCGCCGGGCTGAATCAGGCATGGAAGCAGGGACTGAAGTTTCCCTTTATGCTGGCCGTAGCCCCTGGTGCTGCGGCCGTGTGGTATTTCAGTTAAAGGAGAGGGTTCAAGTGCGAGCGTATCAAATCGACTTTACCATGCACAGAGGGCATGAGATGGTTTTGGCTGACCCGGACGGGCTTACACGTGATAGTCTGGATGAGCTGGAGCTGAAGATGCTGCAGGCAGAGGAAATACCAGGCTTTTTACCAGTAGAGTGGCAGGAAATCGACGGAATCATCAGTTTTCATTACAAGCTGGCAGGCAAACGGATGCTGAAACACCGTCTTCAGCTTCAGACGTTCACCATGTCCGACTATTGTATTCTGCTGCTGGCAGTACTGGAAGCGCTGGACAATTGCAAGCCTTATATGCTTCGGCCCGAGGCTGTTATGTTCCATGAAGACTATATTTTTACAGGAAGCTCCTGGCAGGAGGTTGGTCTTGTCTATGTGCCTGTGACAGATGGAGCCGCACATGCAGCACCTTATGAAGATCTGATGAATCTGGCCGTCCGCTGGGCTGCCCGCATCAATCCTGTGGACGGGCCGGCTCTGCAGCGGATACTTCAAGTACTGGATAAGGAAACAGGCACATGGAACAGTTTGCAGAAACTTCTTCTGGAGATGGTATCTGCACCTTATTACGGTGATGATCTGAAACCTGATAGTTTGCCAGCTTCTATGCAGAATCTTTCATCAAGCATGTCCTGCCTATCCTCTGGAGCGCAGCCCCATGGCTCATTTGGTGGTCCGGCTTCAGATTCTGTTCATGCACCATTTGTAAACCCTTCTCAGAAGGACTTCTCATCCGCCGGGAATAAACCGGCACCCGAAAATACTGAGACCGGGATGTATCTCAGGGGAGCGGATTGGGAAGCGGATATTAGCGGGGAAGATACGTACGGCAAGAAGCCGCGCACAACGATTATCATTATTTTGCTGGCATTATTTGCTGTTGCAGTCGTATGGCGTTTTTTATATCTGGATGATCCAAACGAGCAGACGCTGCTGACCAGCATCGGCATTTCACTGCTGATTGCAGGGAGTGCTGCACTGTTTTGCTACGCAGCTGGAAAGAAGAGCAGACATGAAGGGCAGTTTGACGAAAATCTTATGAACGGGCGGGACCCTGAAATTATTCGTAACTGGAAAGAAGAGTCCAGAGTTTCGGGTACGAGGGACAGAAGTGAAATTTTTCTGAACAGAGAGCAGTCACCTGATATTGGATATCCGCATAAAGCTGCTGCCAATGAAGAGAGAAGCGGCAGATGGAATCTTACCTCAGCCCGCCCAAGCAATCATTCACAACCTGAGCAAAGCAAGGGGTACGGTTCAACCGCTCATGAGCCTGAATCCGGTGCTTCAATGGGAGCTGCAAGTATGGGGCCGGGTAATGCAGCTGCTGCAGATGAGTCTACAGTATTGCTTGCGCCTGATGGCAGATCGGCCTCAAGCCTGGTATCCGGGCAGACGATAACAGCGTATTTGCAAAGGGAATTCAAGGGAAATGTATCCCGGATTGAGTTGACCGGAAGAAAACTTGTCATTGGCAGAGCAGCAGAGTCTGAGGGCTATGTGGATACAGGGGAGGGTTTGTCCAGAGCCCATCTGGAGATAGAGCGGACCACAGAGGGATACAGTGCCAAGGATCTGGGATCACGCAACGGGAGCCTGCTTAATGGGAACGTAATGGTGCCTTACAAAGTGTACAGGATCAAGTCGGAGGACCGGATTCAACTGGCAGGGGCACAAGGACCTGTCTATGCTTTCACGGAAGGCCCTCAGCAAACAGTTCAAGTTCCTCAAGGCGGGGCAAATTCTACTGTTGGAGCGTGACCCGGCAGTGTTCAGAATATGTGAAGTAGTTGTCAGCTGGCAATGGCTTAAAGGGAAACAAAAAAGCGTCTATTAAGTACTGTGATTTCCATACTGCACTTAATAGACGCTTATGAATGGAACAGTGTGAAAGAGCCGCTACACACTGCATGGATGGTGTAATCAGACGGGATTACTTGGCTCCTACCAAATCTTTCATGGCGCTCTGGACGGTTGGAAAACGGAATTTAAAACCGGCATCGAGCGCCCGCCGCGGAAGTACCCGCTGGCCCTCCAGCAGCAGAACCGAGAGTTCACCGAATATGAGCTTCAGCATGGCTCCAGGCACCGGCATCCAGTGTGGTCTGCCCATCGCTCCTGCAATCGCCCGGCCGAAATCATCATTCGTAACCGGCTCTGGAGCAGAGGCATTGACCGGACCATGAATTTCATCATGATCGATGCAGAAGGCAATCAGTCTGACAATGTCTTCGACATGTATCCAGGACAGCCATTGTTTCCCGCTGCCGATTTTGCCTCCCGCAAACATCCGGTAAGGCAGCGCCATCTTAGGGAATGCCCCGCCCTCAGTCCCGATTACTATACCGACACGCAGCTTCACCATCCGTTTGGCGCCAATACTGTCAGCGGCTATTTCCCATTTCTCAACAACCGAAGAGAGGAAATCGGAGACGACCACTGGGCTGTCTTCATCAAAGGTTGCCGTCTCGGAATTTCCGTAGGCGGAAATTCCGGATGCATTAATAACAACGTCAGGCTTGCGCTGCAGAGTACGAACCAGCTTGCTGATCCGTTCTGCAGCAACAAGCCTGGACTTAATAATGCGTTCTTTGGCGTCTTCAGTCCATCTCTGGTTGATGGATTCACCGGCCAGATTAATAATTGCATGGATGCCTTCCAGCCTCTCCGGTTTGGAGCTCAAGTCTTCCCATGAAATGACATGAAGTTTAGGATGCTTTTGTTCGACTCTTCCGGTTGAACGGGTAATAATCCATACTTCATCGCCACGCTCGAGGAAATGCTGAACCAGGGCGTTGCCGATAAAGCCGGAGCCGCCCGTGACGGCAATGCGCATACAATCACCTCTGCTCGATTATTCAACCTTCTCTATGTTTGTAACCCACTTCTGTTTGCTGTCGGTACCTTCAATCAACTTCTCGGTATATTCAAACTTAACCTTGTCCCCTTCTTCAAGAGGGTTAAGCTTCTCCATCATGTCATCATCAAATTGGTAGGATTCAGCTCCGTCAGCAGTCTCAATCTCTATCGTATGGCTGTCAGCGAGTCCATTATAGGTCCCTTCATTGGACAGAACAGGCCGGCCTTGCTGGTCATCCGGCTTGGCAGGGTTGTTATCGGTGCCGCTTGTACCGTTATCAGCGCCATCATTGTCCGGTACCGCTGTGTCCGGCTCCTGTGTACCAGGTATTTCTGTATTGTTCGTCCCCTGATTCGCTGGTGTATTGCTGGAGCTGTTGCTGCAGGCAGCAGTCGTCATGGCAAGGGCAATAGCGAGCGCGAGCAGAGTTGCAGCTTTTCTCTTGGTTTTTCTTTTTGTATGGGTCAATCCGACCACCTCCTGTATTCTATAACGTAACTATACCCCTGGTGGTTACAAATCAATCACAATTAAATTAAGATTTGAAGACAAGCTATACGGCAGTTTCCCGTTTTGTCATCATGAATTGACAAGCAAGAAGGCTGAGTTCTTATCATCAAACCTAACCCCGATGACAATCGTTTCTATTAAATTTTTGAATTCCGATTGTCGGGGCCGTCTGCTACAAGATTGCCATACTAGGAAAGCAGGTGCTTGTACGGCGTGTAGTCAATATTATTCTTTTCCAGAAAATTTGTCAGACTCCGGTAATCACGGCGCGGAGTCGCCAGTATGTAACCTTCGATGCAATGCTCCCGTGTGACCTCAGAGGAGCCGCTCTCTACGGCGAGCTGCCCGATCTTGGCTGCTATGGAGTGCTTGGCAATATCGCGAAATGCTTGCGGTACCGGGGATGCCAGGACATCCAGGAACTTCTTGGACTCATCTGTCCATAATGGACGGCTGCGCTCCACCCAGTAATTTTGCCAGTCGAGCTTGGATTTTCCATCTCGCTTCGGAAGCACTTTTAGAAATTTCCGGAACATAAAATAACCGCCGATCGACATAAAACCCAGCAGTACCACGGCCCAGAAAATAATAAAATACATAAACCCGTCCGTTGCGGAATTCATTATCGCTTCACCTCACCATGAATTATATCGTATTTCTAGATTTATTTCGATATTAGTCTTAAAAGCCCTTGGGGCGTATGGCTTTTGCATGTCCTATCTTTAATCAGCCCCACTTTTAGCCCCAGCAGCTTGGACACTATTCGAAAAAACAGTCACTGCTTTATCTTCCATCTCTTTTAAAGAGTGGCCATAAGTCTTATATATCATCTCTACAGTAGTTCCTAAACGTTCTGCAATAGTTTTTGGCAACACGCCATTATTTATCAATATTGTAGCATGTGTATGACGCAGACCGTGAGGAGAGATTCGAGTGAAGGATACGCCTTCTGACTTTAATTTTTTATATGCGTTTTTTAAGGCAACCTTCATGACTTCGGTATATACTGGCTCGCCTGTGTTTGCGAGAAAAATATGATCAGCGCTTTTATCCAGTTTAAATCCGTGCCTGAATTTTGTCTCTATACACCACTTTTGATAAGAAAGCATCTGATTTATCAATAGACTGTCAACTGGGATAGTGCGATAACTGTTTTTGGTTTTGGGCGGCCTCTCGCCGTGAGCATCTCTCGTAAAGTCGATGCTTATCTTCCCCTTTTTAAAGTCTACATCTCGCCACTTTAATGCTAACGCCTCGCCGATCCGCATACCAGTGTAGGCGAGCAGGAGGGCCAGCGTGTAGCTGGTGAGGGGGGTGTATTTTTTGAGTGCTTGTATCATAATGTTCAGCTCGTCCGCGGTTAGGTGATTTTTGCGGGCTGCACGCTGTTCAATCTTAACTTTTCGAAACCTGTTGCGCGAAAGTATTTCTTCCTCTACAGCGGCGTTGACTGCAATTTTAAAATAATTGTGATAGGTTAACACCGTACTGGGCTTGAATTTTTTCAGCAAAGGCTGAATAAATACTCTGATATAAGTTTGCCTGTCCAATTTATTTAAATTGTATTTTCCAAGCATAGGTTTCAAGTGATTCTCTATTGCTCTTTTCCTTACCACCTGAGTAGATATTTTCCACAGGTGAGCATTTGTATTCAACCAAATATCTAACCATTGCCCCACAGTCATTTGGCTGTTCTCGACTTTTTTCAGATTGCCGTTGGCAACGTCGATTTTTGCTTTCAACAAAGCTTTTTCGGCATCCTTCTGGGTTACAAAGCTACTTTCTTTCTTCTCTCGGCGCTTCCCAAGAGTATCATAATACTTGTACCTGTACCTGTATCTAACATCTCCGTTTTTTAGAAGGTATTTTTCTATTTCCTTTTCCGCTCTTTTCATTTTCATCCGTCCTTTGCGCGCGGGTAGGCGATAAAAGGGAATGTATGTTCTGTTTTAGTGTATGATGAACCGCCTTGCGGCGGGAAAGCGCAAGATTTTAAAATAATTCAATAACCCCTAATGGATCAAAGCAAATTGCATGACTGTCGTCAACCATCAAAAGTAACCCATGTTTTTCTGTGTAACGGTCAATAGAATGTTGAAGGAACTCCTCGGTTACTCCCAGGTATTCGGCTATTTCGTGGCGGCCTTGGGCTTTAGCTTTGTAGGCCTGTACAATATCAGATAAGGGGATAAGTCTGCCATAAGCCCATTGCCGCGCACGAAGTTCCTGTTTCCGGTGTCTGAGATCAGACTGATCCAGGATGTCACCAGTTGAAGTATGGTAATGTCCAAGCTCTTCCGCAAGTATGCAGGCTTTCCCAACTGTATAAGGTGTAAATTTATTTACCCACACAATTCCATCGGAATACAAACCTCTGTTTCTTGGTAGCATTGGCATTTCGTAGACCTCTATGTTGTGATTATGGGCTTCATCGAGAAGCTCCTCGTATGTTGCCATATCATCTACCCTTTCGCTTTGACCTCACAAATTCTTTAAATCGTTCGATTTCCTCCAGTTCCTCTTCTGTCCAGTCAGCTCCTTCATGATGTGCTGCAATGGTTTCGGGTTCAAAGCTTGAGCTCCCTACTGTATTGCTTGCTTCTGTCAGTGCATCTATTAATTCAGCTTCCCTGAATTTTGTGTAAGCTGTAACCATTTCGTTTTCACTCAATCCTTGCTCTTGGTAGTGATGTAGCAGCTCCAAAGGAATGTCTTCTAATAAATCACCGTCGATTTCCTCCAATTCGTATCCAGCTGCTGCAAATAGACTCTCGTCATCAACAATTAACTTATACGGATTACTGCTCGCTAGTTTCTTAACTAAATCTAAAGGTGGCTGTTCAGTAGTTATGCCAAAAGCGTAAGTTTCTACTATATCTAAATCTATGCTTAAGTCATTGGCAAATTGTTCACAGGTTCTTTTATTCATGATGATTCTAAACAGCTCCTCGAATCTGGTGAGCTCAAAACCATATAATACTACGTCGACTGATTCTTTGAAGTGCTCAGCTACTTTTTGTACTTTATCTATTGATGGTGAACTTTTTGCCCAATTGTAAATTGTACCGTTACCAAACCCCATCTCTTTTTCAAGCTTAGGTATAGTCGTCCCATTTTTCACACTGAGATGTTTAATATTTTCAACAATTCTCATATTGCCCTCCTGGATGACCGATAATAATCAAGTTTAAATAAGATTATTATCGGTTTAGGTGTTGACCAACCGATAATAATCGGTTATATTTATCTCAACAGCTTAATTGTTTGCAAAAATGGCACCAAAAAGATGAGGGTATATCACCCAATTGAAAAAATCGTTCCCCAACGATGTTTATTTTGTTGTGCCTTTTTACTGATAATAGATTATTTTCAGTTGAAAGTCAACAATTAAGCTGTGTTTTTTACAAACAATTACAAAAGGGGGGGGGGGTAAGAGTGGCTCAATACACTGAATTCGGAGCAGAAGCGCGGAAGATCATGTTTCTAAAAAATATCAAGATGAAAGATGTAGCAAATGAACTTGGTGTATCGGTAACGTACGTATCTGAGATTTTCAAAGGCACACGTGCTGGCAAAAATCAAAAGCCGCAAATCGCTGAAATGCTTGGTATGGAAAGTGAGGTTGTGCAATGATCAGTCCGGTACTATTTGAAGGCCAGCATGAAGTTTTGCTTCTTTTTACTGATGATGTATCAATTCCGTTCAAAGGTGATTTCATCATTCGGGCAAAAGATGTTGCGTCAATTCTGGAATACAAAGGGGCTTCCGCTACAAATCACATTTTGAAGTTTTGCAAGGAAAATCACATTTACCAAATTAAAAATTCGGATATTTTAAATCAAAATATCCGAAAGTTCAACAATGCCGGAGAGAAGTTCATTTCTAATCTTTCGCTAAATCGCGTCCTCGGTCAATCCAATCAGCCTAAGGCGCTACCTTTTCAAGATTGGATATATGAAGACATGCTTCCTTCAGTGCAGAAAACAGGAAAGTACTCTCTACCAGGAAACGAGACTCAACTGCTTCATTTTAAGAAAGAGGCCTACATGGTAGAGATCGCAGCTAATGTACTACGTCTTCCAGACAGCGGGAGACTGAAATTGCTAGGCGATTTTAATCGAACACACGGCCTGTCCGTCCCGCTTCCTGGGTATGCTGACGAATCTATCTCCGAATCTGCAACAGAGCTTCTTAAGAAGAACGGGATCGGGATGCCGGCCAAAGAGTTCAACAAGCTATTAATGCAACATGGATTCCTTGAAGAAAAGGAGCGCCCATCCAGCAGAGGTGGAATAAAGCTCTTCAAATCGATAACGGTCCCTGGGCTATCATACGGTAAGAACATTATTAGCCCGAACAGCCCGAGAGAAACGGCGCCGCATTATTTTCCGGACAAATTTCCAGAACTACTTAGAATATTGGGACTTTAATCAAAAACATTGGAAAGAGAGGTGACGAAATGATTCCGGCTGAGATCAAGGTACAGTTGGATCCTGTCGGTATACGGGAGTTTGTGCAGCAGGAGCTTCAAAAGCAAATACGCCAGCAGCTACTACTGGTTGACATCAATCGCTTGAGCGAACTTACATCTATGTCACCAAAATTTTTGGAGACAGAAATACTCCACGACCCAAGAGTGCGAATCCACGAGCGACGCAAGTTGAGAAAGCGCTGGTGGGTAGCTCAACCCACGTTTGAGGCAATCTTAGTTGTGATAGAAGAGTGGTAATTACAAAGGAGGTGAGGTAGTTGTCCGTCACAGGATGGGTATGGATGCAACTAACGCTTCAGGAGCGCATCGACATTTTGGAATTTGCAATTGAACAGAATGCGTTGAAATGGAAAACAGCTCAATCGGGGTAGGAGCCGATCAAGCTGCATAAGTCAAAATTCGTTGCCGTCAGTATATCACTGACTGGGAGGGGACGCAATGAAAATCTGTTATCGTCAAATCAATTTTCGCCCGGACAGCCTTCGGCTAATCGAACAGGTTAATGCCATTATTTCTGAATATCAGGAGATGGGTTATTCCCTTACGCTTCGTCAGGTTTACTATCAGTTGGTTGCAAGAGACGTAATCCCAAATAATGAGCGGTCCTATAAAAATCTTGGTAATCTCATTTCGGACGGTCGCATGTCTGGGCTGATAGATTGGAATGCCATCGAGGATCGGACCCGAAATCTAAAGAAGAATAGTCACTGGTCTTCTCCGGGATCAATCATCAGCTCTGCTGCTTACAGTTACGCTATTGATAAATGGGCTGATCAGGATAGTTATGTTGAAGTGTGGGTCGAGAAGGACGCCTTGATCGGCATTGTTGGCCAGGTGTGTGGAGAATTGGATATCCCATATTTCTCTTGTAGAGGTTATGTATCGCAGTCTGAAATGTGGTCAGCAGCTCAACGACTTGGAAACTTTGCTGGACAAAAGGATATTCACATCATTCATTTGGGTGACCATGACCCGAGTGGCAGAGACATGAGCCGCGATATCGTGGATCGGTTGGAGCTTTTCGGAGTGTCGGTTCAATTTGAACGGATTGCCTTGAACTATGATCAAATCGAAGAATACGGGCCGCCCCCGAATCCCACCAAGTTGACTGATAGCCGGGCGACTGGATACATTGCAGAGTTTGGGCATGAGTGCTGGGAATTGGATGCTTTGCGTCCTGATGTAATTGATGCACTTATTCGGAACAAGGTCACTGACCTTTGTAATTTGGAGTTACTTGCAGAAGCGAGAAAACGGGAAGATGCTGCGAAGCAAACCCTACAGGCCGTTGCAAGAGATTGGTCAAATATTGAAGACAACTATTCTTAGGAGGAGGTTGTCATGTCCAAAGTAGCTATTTATCTGCTGCCACCCGAATGTGGGGTGTGTGGTCAGGAGGTTCATCCGAAGTTTCTCCAGCCCTGGAACGGGCAGGATGTCTGTAAATATTGCATCAACGAAATTAACGAGGAGGCTGAATGCTATCATGCCAGTACAAATTCATATATCCGGTGAGAACGCCGAACAAGCAATCCAAGAGTTTTCTGTATTATCCGCTGCTTTCGTGGGTACTGTTGCCCCTGCAGCTACGCCTGATGTATCTGCTAAAAGCATACCTGTTGTAACCGAAAAGCCAAAGCAAAAGCGCCAGACAGCAAAGGTAGAGAATGAGCCCGAAGTGAAGCCGGAAGTGAAGCCAGAACCGGAACAAGTTGAGGAGCCTGATCTGCAGGAGGAAGATGCTTCCGAGGATCCGGAGGATATCCCTTCTTCTGTTGATCTGCGGGCGAAGGCGCAAGAAGTCAGTAAAGCGGATCCAGCTAATAGGGCCAAGGTGAAGGAGCTGCTGGACAATTTCGGCTGCAAGAACATTACTGAGGTTCCTGAGAACAAGCGGGTCCAGTTCATGGCTGAGCTGGAGAAGCTGGCATGACTCAGGCGCATGCTGAACGCGCTCACGCCTTACTTAGTGCATCCGGGGCAGATCGGTGGATTAATTGTCCGCCGAGCGCCCGGCTCACGGAAAATATTCCTGACACGCGCAGTGAGTATGCGAATGAGGGGACGGCAGCTCACGAGCTGTCCGAATTGATACTTAGACGGCGCATTACACCTTGTAATTCAAAGGAGCGGCTACGGCTTGATAAGGCAGTCTCTCAGTTCCAAAAAAGCAATTCGTATTACGGCTTTGAAATGAATGATGCTGTTGCTGACTATGTGGAGATTGTAGAGGAACGTTTCATGGCTGCCAAAGCCCGGACGGCTGATGCCATTGTGCTGCTGGAGGAACGGCTGGATTTAACGGAGTGGGTCCCAGATGCTTTCGGTACCGGGGACGTTATCCTGATCGCTGACGGAGTGCTGGAGATCATTGACTTGAAATATGGGAAGGGTGTTCCCGTCAGCGCTATCGACAATCCTCAGATTCGGCTGTATGCGCTGGGAGCATGGCATGCTTACGGCTTCCTCTATGACATTCAGGAGATCCACATGACCATCGTTCAACCGAGGCTTGATAGCGTCAGTACAGATATCATGTCCATTGACGAGCTGCTTGCATGGGCTGAAACAACCGTTAAGCCTGCAGCTACTCTGGCCTATGCAGGAGAAGGAGAGTATTTGTCCGGAAGCCATTGCAAATGGTGCAAGGTCAAAGCAACCTGCAGGGCGCGTGCAGATGCAAATATGGAAGCCATCTCTCATGAGTTTCAGGATCCGGCTCTTATGACGCTGGAGGAGGTCGGCAGCATCCTTCATATCGCTGAACAGCTCAAGGCTTGGGCCAAGGACGTTGAAGATTATGCCTTCGAACAGGCAAAGGCCGGGCACAGCGTTCAGGGTTGGAAACTGGTCGAAGGGCGCAGCAATCGGGCGATTATTGACAAGGACATTGCTCGGAAGACATTTGAAGCGGCTACGATTGAATTAGATAAGTACCTTAAGCCTCGCGAACTTTTGGGGATTGGGGAGCTGGAGAAGCAGATCGGCAAGAAAGAGCTGTCAGGCTTGATCGGTGATCTGATCTTCAAGCCGCCAGGTAAGCCGGTACTTGTCCCAGAGATAGACAAGCGCCCTGAGCTGAACAGCGTTGAGCAAGATTTTGCAGGAGAGGATTTCGGATGACCGACCAATGGGGCGTCTGGAGTAACTGGTCCAAGAAATGGTGCTTCGGAATCGCGGAGCCAACTAAACGGAAAGCGAGTAAAGCTTTATTCGACAAGATAGGTAAACACGCCTATAGATGGCGGTTTGAATACAAGAAGATTCCTTTGGGGGTAGACCCCAAAACATCAAATCAAAAAACTGCAGGTAGTAAGCCTGTTAAAAAAGGGAGACATGTTCAAATGGCAAACGAAAATACATCTACAAAACTGGTAACAGGAAAGGTACGCCTGTCCTAAGCAAAAGTCTGGGAGGCGGAAGCAGACGACTACGGCAATATGTGGTTTAGTACAGCAATCCTGATTCCCAAAGAGGATAAGGAGACGCTACGCAAGATTAAAGCGGTGGTCGATCTGTTGAAGGAGCAGGCAAAAGCGAAGTACAACGGCAAGCTTCCGAAGGACTTCCACACCCCGCTGCGAGATGGTGACGAAGAGGCGGATGAAAAGGGCGAGGCGTATGCTGAGCATTATTTCTTTAACGCCAAAAGTAAGAACAAGCCAGGGATCGCGAAGCCGATCGGCAAGGAGGGCGGCAAGACCAAGTTCGCTGATATTACGGACACGACAGAGGTCTATTCCGGCTGCTATGCCAAGGTTTCTGTTAACTTCTACTTGTTCGACACCAAAGGCAATAAGGGTATTGCAGTGGGTTTGAATAATATCGTCAAAGTCCAGGACGGTGAACCTCTTGGCGGCGGTCGAAGCAGCGTGAACACTGACTTTGCTGATGAGGATTTCGATACAGACGATCTCGGGGATGGCGAGGACGATTTCTTGAATTAAGCATGTGAGGGGATTCTGCAAGGGGTCCCCTTTCTTGTTCCAGAAAGGAGGGCTTTTCTTGAAGATCAAGTTTCAATCTTTTAAAGCTGAGGAATCGGAACAGTGGTTGATGAGGATGATTTTTGTTCGGAGTATGACCTGCGAGATACGTCATGCGCCGATTGTTAGGAGGTGGCTTATTGGCCGTTTTACAGATTGATATTGAAACCTATAGCAGTGTGGACCTGATTAAATCGGGTGTGTATCGATATGTCGAAGCACCTGATTTTGAGATATTGCTGTTCGCTTATGCCTACGATGATGAACCAGTTACGGTCATTGACCTGACTGCCTTTGAGGATCTGCCGGAGCAAGTACGCATAGATTTGACGGATCCGTTCGTGACCAAGACAGCATTCAACGCGAACTTTGAGCGAACTTGTATTTCCAAACACTTCGGCATCGAATGCATTCCTTCACAGTGGCGTTGTACGGCCGTTCATGCGTTGGCGCTTGGCCTGCCCGGATCTCTGGGCGGTGTGGCTGAGGTGTTGAAGCTGGATGCTCAGAAGGATACGAAGGGTAAGAACCTGATCAAGTATTTCAGCGTGCCCTGTAAGCCGACCAAGGTCAACGGACAGCGTACCCGGAACTATCCGCACCATGACACGGACAAATGGGCCGATTACGTGGGATATTGTCGGCAGGATGTTGTGGTCGAGCGGGCGATTCGGGAGAGGCTGGAACGCTACCCGGTGCCGTATAGGGAATGGCAGCTCTGGGCGCTGGATCAGAAGATTAATGACAGTGGGGTTCGATTGGATCCGGTTCTCATCCGTGCAGCCATAGATTGTGCAGCGCAGTATTCTGGACGGTTGACATCTGCCGCCAAAGAACTGACGGGGCTGGATAACCCAAATAGCCTGCCACAGCTTAAGGCTTGGCTGGCTGACAGAGGGCTGGAGACACCAGACGGATTGGGGAAAGAGTTTATGCCTGTTCTACTTGACGCTGCACCAGATGCAGAGAGCAAACGCATGTTGGAGCTGCGGCAGGAGATGGGCAAGACCAGCAACAGTAAATACGATGCCATGCTCCGGACGATTTGCTCAGATGATCGAGTAAGAGGGATCTTACAATTCTGCGGTGCAAACCGGACATGGCGCTGGGCAGGACGTATCGTTCAGATGCACAACCTACCGCAGAACCACATTGATGATCTGGAGCTTGCCCGGGAAGTGTTGCGTTCAGGAGACTTCGACCTGCTGGAGATGCTTTACGGATCCCCGCCGTTCGTCTTGTCGCAACTGGTGCGCACAGCGCTGCTGCCATCTGAGGGTTCACGCTTCATAGTTTCGGACTTTGCAGCCATCGAGGCGCGTGTCATTGCCTGGCTGGCTGATGAAATGTGGGTGCTGGATGTGTTTCAGAGCCACGGCAAAATTTATGAAGCGACAGCAGCTCGTATGTTCAACGTCCCATTTGAGAGCATTGCCAAGGGTCATGACAATTATCGGTACCGCGCACCAGGTAAGGTGGCAACACTGGCCTGTGGCTTTGGTGGCGGTAAAGCTGCTCTTGAGAAGATGGATAAGAGTAAAGAGATTGATCCGGAACAATATGATCCACTCGTTAGGCAATGGAGAAACGCCAATCCGAATATACGAAAGCTGTGGTATCGGGCCGAAGAAGCAGCCATGGAGGCAGTACGCACGAAAGGCACGGTCAAGCTGGCGCATGGAGTTCAGTACCGGTATGCAGGCGGGACACTCTTTGCGGATCTGCCAAGCGGGCATAGTCTGGCCTACCCGCAGGCAGCGATTAAGCCGGATACCAAATTCAACAAGGATGGTTTGATCTTCTTCGCGCAGGATGATCGTGGCAAGTGGTCAGCTCAGCGCACATGGGGAGGGACGCTTGTAGAGAACCTTGTTCAAGCCATTGCCCGGGACTGTCTGGCTGAGAGCCTGCTGCGGCTGGATGATGCGGGGTATCGGATTCCGCTGCACGTTCACGATGAGGTTGTTCTGGATGTGCCGAGCGGTACCGGTTCGGTTGAGGAAGTAACGGAAATAATGAGCCGCCCGATTGACTGGGCGCCGGGGTTACCGCTCAAGGCAGCCGGCTTTGAGTGTGAATTCTATCAGAAGGATTAAGGGGAGGGTTTGGCTATGTCAATTATTTCAGGAACGGGTCTTGGAAGGATTGTACCTGTTCGGGATCCGGAGCGGGAGCTGCGGTCATCCGGTTCAGGGTCTGTCACAACATATACGATGTCTCCGGATGAGCTGGAAGCACACTTCGGGAAAACAATAAAACCGTCGAGAGGGGATAAGGGCGTGGCACAGTTTACATTAAGTAAAGAAGAATATTTGAAGGAACGTATGGCAGGGAAGTCTCGCGAAGAAATTGCCCAGGCGCAGAATGTTAGTCTTGCCGGTTTGGGGTATTGGTTGAAAAAGTGGGGGATTAAGGATTCTTATCAAGAAGAATTAGAGATTGGAGCAGCTATGCTTCCTCCTCTGAAATTGTCGGAGACTGATATTCAGCTGGCAGAAAGGATTGATTTACTGCGTCGATTGGACGAAGCCAAGGAAGATGCAGCTTCATGGAAGCAGACTGCGGAAATGTACCGGAGAGAATTAGAAGAGTTACAGTTCAAAGCAACAGATCCTTCAAAACTCGTTGATACCCGCTTTGAGGAAATTGGAATCCAGATCGGGCAGCTTGTCGGGAAGAAGAAGAATGCAGCCTATGGCGACTCCTTCGCCAAGACGGGTCAGTTCCTCCAGCTGTTATACCCGGATGGCATCCAGCCTGAGCAGTACGGGGATGCACTCAGCATTGTGCGTATTTTCGATAAACTGATGCGTCTGGCCAATCGTAAGGATGCATTCGATGAGTCGCCATATCGGGATATTGCCGGTTACGGCATTCTTGGAGCTGCAAATGACGGGGAGGCGGTGCAGGGATGAAAAATAAACTCAAGGTGCATGTATATTCCCTTACGTTCCGCATTTCACGCAGGATGATTCTGCTTTCATTAATGCCATTGCACGATTTATTGGGATTAAATTACGTTTTGGTATGACTGGATTATGGGGACGGAAATTGCCGCAAGCCACTTGTAAAGGGTTTTTCGGAATGAAAAGGCAGTGCGGTTGGCTGTCGTAGTCCGTGGTATTCGTTGAAATATTAAGTTAGCTGCAGGGGATATACAAGCTAAGGTACATTTCTAACCCTGAGTGTATTTATTAGCTCAGTGGTTTCATCAACTGAGCTAATGGCAATTAAAAAGAATTATAAGGTGAAATTTGTATCTACTAAACTGTTTCTTATAAGTGTTTCTAATGTTTGTTTCGAAACGTCAATATTAGGAAAATGAAAATTTAAATAATCCTGAACGAAAGGAACTATTAATTTTTTATCAAAATCTGCTGGAGAATCGATATTGCTTATGAATCTACGAACACCTTCATTAACAACATCTACAACATCTCCGGTTAATCTATTTAAATAATTGGTATTTTTATCTTTGAGAGTTCTTCGTTTTAGTACTGAAACATCCATTTGTAACTCGTTCATTTTTTCGAATAGGATGTCAAATGGTGCGACTTCTGTTTGTTCAAGATGTGCCACCTTAAACTCACCAAAACTTTTTAAAAATGAATACTTATCAGGGTGATGTACAGAGTTTTCATAAGTGGCTTTTACTTTATGTGCTAGATGTTTTTTGAATTCTACTATTTTTGCAAACCTTAAATCTCTCGGATATTCTAAATGTTCAATTACACCAGTATCAAACGAGTAAGTTGTCCGATCATCTTTAATTATTACTGTTGGTTTATCAAAAGCCAAGCGCATACCCAGCTCGAACATGACGTTAGGGTTCTTACAGCTAACATCGCAAATAACAATGTCAGAGGTATAGAGTCCTTCTACTATTCGTTTATGAATAAGACCGACACTATCGCCTTCACTAACTATTTTTGTAGAGCATTTATAGTCAGAGAGCGATGATACAGATTCAGTAATGATGCTTTTAACTTCAAGCCAGTGGTCCGCACTGCAGTCATCAATAGGTGCTATAGGCATAACTAAACCGACACTTAATTCGTTTTTTTCTTCGGACACATGAATCCTCCTATTAGAATTTTTAGGAACATTATACCAGATTTATTAATGCATAGTATACAGGAACTATATTTTGTGACTCTAAGAGTTCCTGTAAGAGTGACTGACGAATTTGCAGGCTATAGATTTGAATTAGAGGTGACATCTATGGAAGAGCTGGACATTAGTTTCGGCAAGCATCGCGCCGATACGAACTGGAAGCCGGAATACCTGAGCTGGGATGAATTCGTAGACCGGCTCCGGAAGGTCCGGCGTACGCCAGAGACGATGGCGCAATACGACAAAATGAGTATCCCTGATAAGGGGAAAGCGAAGGACGGGCCCGCATATGTTGGCGGGCTTATCCGGGGCGGAAGGCGCAAGAAAGAAAATCTTGATACGCGCAGCCTGATTACCCTTGACGCTGACTTTGCTGACGATGATTTTTTATTCACCTGTGAGCTGGTGCTGGGCGGTACGGCTTATGCGATCTATTCCACGCACAGTCACCGGCCACACAAGCCAAAGTACCGTTTAATTGTTCCGGCTGATCGGACGATGTCGCCGGATGAATATGCGGCTGTCTCCCGGAAGCTATCCGAGCAGGTCGGCATGCACTTCTTCGATAAGACGACGTTTCATGTTCATCGGTTGATGTATTTCCCTTCCTGCAGCAAGGACGCGGATCCGGTGCTTGAGCTTGGAGAGGGTGGCCCACTCCATGTTGACGAGCTGTTAGACACTTATGCGGATTGGCAAGACGTATCCGCTTGGCCCCGGCATCCAGACGAGGTTAAGGTTCTCCGGGCGGCGGCAACGAAGGCGCAGGATCCGCGCGAGAAGCTGGGGACGATCGGGCTATTCTGCCGAGCATATTCGATCGAGGAAGGCATTGATACCTTTCTGAGCGATGTCTATTCAATCGGTACGATGCCAAACCGGTACACCTACGCACTCGGGAGCAGCGCGAACGGGCTGGAGATCTACCCGGATCAAGAGCTTGTCTTCTCGCACCAAGACAGCGACCCGGTAGCTGACGGCCGGACGTACAATTTGTTCGATCTGGTTCGGGTGCATAAGTTCGGGCATCTGGACGAGAGGGTCAAGGAGTTTACCCCTGACGCCAAAAAGCCGAGTCACATGGCCATGGAGCACTGGGCGATCAGGCAGCCGCAGGTTAAGCGCCTCGCTATGTCAGAACGCCAGGCGGATTATGCTGAAATGGCTGATGCGTTTGACGAAGATGTGGAGGAACCTGATACCTGTGATGAAAACTGGGAGGATCAGTTGGAGCTTCACCATAAGACCAGTCTTCCACTGCCGACAGCGGGGAACATTGAATTAATCCTATCAAATGGGGTCTGGAAAGGCATTCTTGCTTTCGACGCGTTCGGAAATTCAGAAGTCACCCGGCGTCCGCTGCCATGGCGGGAGCAGGAGAGGCCAGGACGATCATATGAGCCTTGGCTGGGTGCTGACGATAAGCGGCTGCAGCATTGGTTTTCCAAAGCACACAGTATTAATGGAGGAAAGACCATCCAGAACGCTTTTACTGAGGTGGTCCACAAGAACAGCTTTCATCCTATTAAGAGCTATTTGGAGAGTGCTGTCTGGGATGGCGTACCGCGTGCAGAGAGCCTGTTCACCGTTTATCTGGGGGCGGCGGATACCCATTACGTCCGGCAGGTGACTCGCAAGATGCTGCTGGCTGCCGTGGCACGGCTTTATCGGCCTGGCTGCAAGTTTGACCAGATGCTGGTGCTGGTGGGCCCGCAGGGAGCCGGCAAGAGTTCTTTGCTGGCGAAGCTGGGGCGGGAATGGTTCAGCGATAGCTTAAGGACGTTCGAGAATAAGGAAGCCGGTGAGCATCTGCAGAGTGGCTGGATCTTCGAGATCGGAGAGCTGTCGGCTATGAAGAAGACAGAGGTTGAGGAGGTCAAGGCGTTCTTGTCCAAGACAGAGGACCGGTACCGGGTGGCCTATGATCGGCAGGTGTCGGAGTTTCCGCGCAAATGTATATTTTTTGGAACCACGAACACCCGGGGATTTCTTCGGGACATGACCGGGAACCGCCGCTTTTGGCCCGTAGAGGTTCGTCCAGAGCAAGCAGAGCTGAGCCATTGGGACCATTTAACCGAGGCAGAGGTTTGCCAGATCTGGGCGGAGGTTTTGAGCTGGTTCAAGGCGGGGGAAACCTTGGAGCTGGATCACGAGGCCCGCTTAGAGGCTGAGAAGCAACAGGCAGCACATATGGAAGCAGATCCCCGCGAGGGACTTATTCAGGAGTGGCTGGAGTCTGAGGAAGTCGATGATCTGGACCGCCCCACAGGCCAGATTCGCAACCGTGTCTGTGCAGCCCAGATATGGGTGGAATGTCTGGGTAAACGGAAAGGTGACATGAAGGCATGGGAAGCCAAGGAGATATGTGACATTATGCGGAAAATACCCGGATGGGCTGAGCGGAAGGGTAGGCTTCGCATACCGGATTACGGCTTGCAGACCGTGTTCGAACGGATGGATTAGTGTATCAGTAACCCGTATCAGTGATGTATCAGTAAACGAATTACTGATACAAATTCTGATCAGTAATCTCAGTAACGTATCAGTGAAAATAGAATTACTGATACACCCCAAAGCCTTGCTGGGTAAGGGATTTCAGGCGGTGTATCAGTAATATCAGTAAATTTACCATAATTAATAATGATAATAATTAACCTATATACGCATAGGTTGCACATAGGTTAAACACACATTACACACACACACACATGAAGAGTGTTACAGCTGTTCACAAGGAGGGCTTATCTTGAGCGAACCAAAATTATCCAAAGAAGATCGTGTTAAATACACAGCGTCTATCTTGGCCTGTTATCTTGCTGATGGCCCAAAACCATACGACGATGTTAAGACGCATTTTGAGCGCTTAGGCGTTAGCCGCTTTGACCTCAAAGCCGCAAGAAAGGAATTGCAAGTGAGGACTATCAACACTGGAAAGACATGGCTATGGGAAGTCCCAGTCACCGAGGATGAAGCGTATGCGTGAATCAGCTTTGGAACGAAAGGTGCGTCTGGCCGTGGAGCGGATCGGCGGGAAAATGCCGAAATGGGTCAGTCCGGGTAATCGAGGCGTTCCTGATCGAATTGCCATTTTGCCAGGTGGCCGAACAGTGTATGTCGAGATGAAGGCACCAGGCAAACCGTTGGACCCCCTGCAGCGTAAGTGGGCGAAGACCCTGACAAGCATGGGGCATACGCATTACAAAATAGATTCAGAGGCCGACATTGAGCGCTTCATTCAGGAGGTGATGCCAAAATGAAGTTCATCCCACACCAGTATCAGGAGTATGCAACACAAAGGATTCTGGACACGCCATACATTGGCCTGTTCTTGGAGATGGGCTTAGGTTAGCAAAACTGTATCAACGCTGACCGCCGTTGACAAGCTGCTGAACGACTACTTTGAGGCTGGCCGGGTATTAGTTATCGCCCCGCTGCGGGTAGCTGACGACACTTGGGCCCGCGAGGTCAGCAAGTGGGATCACCTGCAGCACCTGCGAATCAGCAAAGTTCTGGGGAGCGTCGATACCCGTCGAAAGGCTCTAAAGGCCGATGCTGACATCTGGGTAATCAACCGGGAGAATGTGGAGTGGCTTGTCGGTGAGTATGGCAGCAAGTGGCCGTTCGATACGGTTGTGATCGACGAGGTCAGCAGCTTCAAGAACCATCAGTCCAAGCGATTCAAGGCCCTGCGGCGTGTCCGGCCGATGATAAAGCGCCTGATCGGATTAACCGGTACACCAGCCCCGAACAGTCTGATGGATCTGTGGGCGCCAGTTTACCTGCTGGACCAGGGTGATCGACTAGGTAAGACAATCACGGGCTTCCGTGACCGGTATTTTAATTCATACAGTCGGGGCGTATATACGGAGTTCAAGCAGAAAGAGGAGTCAGAGAAACGGATTTACGAGGCCATATCCGATATCGCTGTGAGCATGAAGGCTGAGGACTGGCTGGAGCTTCCCGAACGGATTGACAGAACAGTGACGGTCCGAATGACAGGCAAAGCAGCTGAGCTGTACAAGAAGCTGGAGAAAGAGCTGTTGCTGGAATATTCGGATGCGGATGTGGTTGCCCAAACAGCAGCAGTTCTGAGTAATAAGCTGCTGCAGATGGCATCCGGGGCCGTATACGACGAGGAGAGAGGTGTGAAGTTGATCCATGATGCCAAACTGGATGCGCTGGAGGACATCATCGAAGCAGCCAACGGTAAGCCGGTTATGGTGTTCTACAACTTCAAGCACAGCTTAAGCAGGATCCAAGAGCGGTTCCCGCAAGCCCGGATTCTTCGAAAAGGCAAAGATGGGGTCGAGGACATACGAGCCTGGAACAATGACGAGATTCCGCTGCTTCTGTTACATCCGAAGTCTGCCGGCCATGGTCTGAACCTGCAGGAGTCGAGCTGCCGGACGGTTGTCTGGTTCGACCAGATCTGGAGCCTGGAGGAGGACCAGCAGGCTAATGCCCGCGTGTACCGGCAGGGTGTCCGGCACAACATTGTCATCCTGCGGCTGGTAGCGGAAGGCACCATGGATGAAGAGGCGGTAATGGCACTGGAGCGGAAGGCGGATAGCCAGGAAGCGCTGATGCAAGCCGTCAAAGCACGAATTGAGAGGGTGAACGCATGAGCATCGATAAACCTAAACCGATTCCCGGTTATTATGGCTATTACATCAGCCGTGAGGGTCAGGTGTACAGTCGGCGGAATAGCAAGAACGGTGAAGCGAAGCCGTTGACCACAGATTCGAACGGATTTGTCCGGATGCTGCAGAACGGCAAGCAGCGTCAGATCAAAGTGAGTGAATTGCTTAATACAACATGGGGGAGCTGAGACGATGATAAAGCAGCGAATTAAGCATCGAGTTATCGATCAATTGAGTGAGTATAGGCAATCCCTGGCCCGTATCAAAGTGTTGTCTTCCTACAGTGTCGGTGCCGGGATTACGATCAGTCGGCTGAACGAAGATGATCACCTACAGGAATTACATCGCAAATTGAGAGGGCGTCCGAGCTATATGTACCTGTCAAAACGGGAACAGAAGCTGGAGACAGCAGCACACACCCATTTGACAGAATACCCATCGGGCACAAGGGCGCAGCTTGCTGCTGTTCCAGAATTGGGCATTGATCCGGAGGAGGATGAGTTGCTGCAGGAGCTTCGTAAGAAAATTCAGAAAGTCATAGAAGCCCGTCAAGGATCTGTTGAAGGTGTTACCGGAGTATTGAACCGGATGGCTGCTTTACAGGATCTACAGGGTGAAGTAAAGCAAATAGATACGGTTCTTGAGAACTGCAAACCTGAGTATGCAGAGCTGTTGAGACTGAGATATGTTGAGCAGTTGCCGGTGGAAAGTGTGGCTGCCAGAATGCACATTACTCGAAGGACATATAATCGCTGGTTGGAGAAAGCACTCAGTGAATTTGAAAACGTGTCCTATTAATGTCCCATAAGTGGCACCAATACACAGTTTAATCGTGATAATCTTGTAACATCGAAGTAAATTTAATCAACGGCGACTGGCTATGGCTTCGGCTGTACGGAGGTCGGTCGCCGTACTTCACCGGTGTAGCTTAACGGTAGAGCGAAGAGGCGGCCGCAATAACATGACTCTTAGGTACAGGTTCGATTCCTGGCACTGGTATTAATTTCATGACCTTTTTCCTTTACCGCTTCTTCGGAGGCGGTATTTACTTTTATTGGATTACAGCCGATAATATGATAAAGGAGTAAGTGGGGGGAGAATAGAATTAAATTAGAACGTCTTAAAATTAAATTAGTAGGTATTATTAAGTTAGAAAACATTAAAATTAAACCCGAAAATTCGATAATATTACTTTTGTTGACAGTAGCCTGGTTTTTTGGAGTGGCAGTAATTTACTTGATAACGATAGCTTTATGGAATGAGACTGTAGCCGCCGGAGTTATCGGAGCTACCGGTGGTGTGGTTGGCGGAGCGTTAACCTTATTCGGCGTGAAATGGACAATAGATAAGCAAAAGTGGGATAGATTTCTAGATACCTCTCAGATCCAGATTGTCAATCTGTCAGAAATGAGTACGTTATTGTCAGACTTTATTAACGAATTTTCGGAATTAGGGAACCTAGCACCCGACCAACACGAGAAGCGAAGAATAGTTGAGAATAGTATCAGGGATAGGGCACGAAAGATATATCTTCTAGCAATGAATTCACACAGTGAGATTTTTAAAGAAGTGATTAAATTAGAAAAAGAAATAATAACAGAAGTACGTAATGGTTATTATAATTGTGAAAGTGAAGACAGTGGCATTAAAAAACGAATTAAGAATTGTTCAGAATTAGTTGATAAACGAAAAGAAGAGCTGACTGTGTTATACAACTCAATTTTAAATAATACAAAAGCACCCTAACCGGTGCTTTTTCTATTTCCTCGAAAGGAGCCAAGGCGTCATGAAAAACAAGCTATGTCATACTTGCCACAAAAGCGAAGATTGCGAGACGCCTTGTGCAGCTATCGAAGTTCTTTTTCAAATCTATGACAAACAGGATGAAAAGGATAAAGTAGCACGAATTCGCAATCTTAAAAAGCAATTGGGCATTCAGGATGCGGAGCCTAGCAAGTCTTTGAAGCGGCTTGCGGATAAGATCATCAAACGATTTCCGGAGTTCAGTATCATTCGTGAATTCAATATCAAGATTGGTTACGTGGTGAGCCAGGAACGCAAGAGAGGCGAAAAGATCATATATGCCGATTGTCGGAAGGTGCAGGAAGTCTTTAAGGCTTACCTGCCTTTTGATTTTATTATCACATTTTATGAGCGGAACACCGGATTACTCAACGAAAATCAGCAGAAGATTCTCATGCTGCATGAGCTTCGGCACATCATGATAGGCGAAAAGGGGCTTAAAATAAGGCCCCATGACATAGAGGATTTCAAAGGGATTTTAGAGACATATGGGCTTGATTGGAATGAGCCAGGCAAGGAGTTGCCGGATATTTTAGGAGGTGAGTAGGGTGCAGCAAACTGCAACAGATTTGGGAAATGAACAAAATCTCACAAGATCAGAGCAGGCGCTGCTTGAAGCTCTGCTGAATCCTGAGAATCGAATCAAAAGTGTTACAGACATTTGTAAGATTGCTAAAGTGGATCGGGCAACGTACTATCGGGCCTTTGCAAAGCCTGAGTTTGTTGTACTTTACAATAAGCGTTCCGTTGACCTGGTGAAGCAATCAGTTGCTTCTGTGCTGAATACTTTTGTCAGAGAAGCGCAACGGGGCAGCTTCCAGCACGGCAAGGTAGTGTTGGAGATGGCAGGGCTGTATGCCGAGAAAGCGGACGTAAAGCTGTCCGGCGCCGTCCAAGTAGATAACCCGCTTCAAGGGCTGACTACGGACGAGCTGAGGAAGCTGATTCGTGATGATTGATAAAGAGACAATCAAGCACTATGCCAAGATCGAGCTGGCACGCCGTGAGTTCTTCGGGTTCTGTCAGGCGATGGCTGCTGACTTTTACAAATCAGACCGACAGTATCTGATCGACCTGTGCCATGAAATGCAGGACTTCTACGAATCGGACGACGATATCCTGATCGTTAATGAGCCGCCACGCCACGGTAAGAGCCGAACCGCTTCCATGTTTGCGCAATGGGTATTCGGGCAGGATCAGTCAGCCAAGATCATGACGGGATCCTATAACGAGACGCTGTCGACAACATTCAGTAAAGCCGTTCGTAACGGCATCAGCACCGCCAAGGCCGATCCCAAGGTCATCGTATACAGCGATATCTTCCCGCATGTGCGCATTGCCCGCGGGGACGGTGCCATGAACCTATGGAGCTTGGAGGGTGGCTATAACAACTACCTGGCTACGTCTCCTACGGGTACAGCGACAGGCTTTGGTGCAACGCTGCTGATCATCGATGACTTGATTAAGAATGCGGAGGAGGCCAATAACGAGGCGACGCTCGAGAAGCATTGGGACTGGTTCACGAATACCATGTTGTCCCGGCTTGAAGAGGGCGGCAAGATCATCATCATAATGACTAGGTGGGCATCAGGAGACTTGGCTGGGCGTGCGCTGGAGCATTTTGCTGAGGAAAAGAAGAAGGTTCGGCATCTGAGCATGAAGGCGTTGCAGGATGACGGCACGATGCTTTGCGAAGAGGTTCTGAGTCGTGAGAGCTACGACATGAAGGTACGGGCCATGGGCGAGGACATTGCCAGCGCGAACTATCAGCAGATTCCGATAGACATTAAAGGCAAGCTGTACAGCAGCTTCAAGACTTATACGGAGCTGCCCAAGGACTTCATGGGGATTTACTCTTATTGTGACACAGCTGATCAGGGCGACGATTACCTGTGCAACATCATCTGGGGCGTGTATCAAAGGGAGGCATACGTCTTGGATGTCATATATACCAAGCAACCAATGGAGATCACAGAGCCCGCAGTCGCGCAGGCTCTTTTTGCGTTTCAGGTAAATAAGGAGCGCATTGAATCCAATAGCGGTGGTCGAGCCTTCGCTCGTAATGTGAAGCGGATCTTGGAGACGGAGCTGAAGAGCAATCGAACGGACGTTACCTGGTTCCACCAAAGCAAAAATAAAGTGGCGCGCATCGTGTCAAATGCAACATGGGTCATGCAGCATATCTACTTCCCGCTTAACTGGCGGGACCGCTGGCCGGATTTCTACAAGGCTATGACAGCCTACCAGCGGGAAGGGAAGAACGCTTATGACGATGCACCAGACGCCACAACAGGAGTGGCTGAGACGATGTACCTGTTAGGGGGTTAGAGAGTGGGGTGGCTAAAGAACATGATTATGAAGATGCTGAAGATCCAGCCAGCCATTGAGCGGCAGCAAATCATCATCACGGAGCCACTGAGCTACCGTACCAATGTGCTGCGCAATCGGCTGTGGTTCCGTGGAGATCCGTCCGAGCTGGAGCAGTTCGCTATGCAGACGGCTACGGACGCTGTGAGCAAGGCGCGGTTCTGGGCGGCGGTAGCTACTGAGGGCTTGCGGATCCGGAAGATACACAGCGGACTGCCAGCCATGGTGGCAGAAACGTTAAGCGATATTGTTCTTGCAGACTTCGACGGCATCGATTTGCAGCCGAAGGAGATGGCGGACAACTGGCAAGAGATCGCCAAGAGCAACAAGTTTGATGAGCTGCTGGGTGAGTCCATCACGGATACGCTGACAGCTGGAGATGGGGCGTTCAAAGTCACGGTCGATACAGAGGTGAGCAAGTATCCGATCGTAGAGTTTTATTCCGGCGATCAGGTCGACTACAAACGCAAACGGGGCCGGCTGCAGGAAGTGCTGTTTTATACAGACTACCGAGTCAAGGACAAGGACTATCGGCTAATAGAGACATTTGGCCGTGGCTATGTGCGTTGTCAGCTATTGAATGACCAGGGCAAGGAGGTGGCGTTGAACACCGTGCCCGAGACGGCGCAGTTGCAGCCCGAAATTACCTATTCCGGTGATTGGATCATGGCTGTACCGGTACGATTCTTCAAGTCGGCGAAATGGCCGGAGCGCGGTGGAAGCATTTTCGACCGTAAGAACGACGAATTCGACGCGCTGGACGAGGTTATCAGCCAATGGATGGACGCTATCAGGTCGGGCCGGGTTCAGAAGTACATTCCGGAGGATCTGGTACCGCGTAACCCGAATACCGGGGAGCCGACCAGGCCGAACCCGTTTGATAACCAGTTTATAAAGATTGGCCGCCCATTGGCCGAGGATGCGAACGACAAAATACAGGTCGTTCAGCCGCCGATCATGTACCAGGCGTTCGTGGAGAGTTATGCCAGCACACTGGATATGTGCCTGCAGGGGATTGTTTCACCGAGCACATTGGGTATTGACTTGAAAAAGCGAGACAATGCCGAGGCTCAAAGGGAAAAAGAGAAAACGACGCTGTACACCCGGGGCAAGCTGATTGAAGTCCTGAACAGCGTTCTGCCGCAGCTCGTTGATGTCGTGCTGAAAGTGAATGACACGATGAATAATCGCACAGCAGGTAATTATGAGGCCAGTGTGACGTTTGGAGAATATGCTTCACCTTCCTTTGATGATATTGTCGCAACCGTGGGCAAAGCCCGCAGCTTTGGCATTATGTCGATTGAACAGTCTGTTGAAGAACTATACGGAGATAGCTGGACAGATGACGAAAAGGCTGCAGAGGTTGCCCGCCTGAAGGAAGAACAGGGCCTGCTTGTTGAGGAGCCATCGCTAAAAAGGGATCCGCCACCTGATGAAGAGCTGGACGATGAGGATCTATGAGGAAGTACAACATCCGGAACATCTTCACTGATATGGAGCTTGACCTGATCAAGTCCATGCAGCGGAATCTGAAGCGGCATGAGGATGAGGAAGAAAAGGAAGGTCGTGAATGGGAGCAGTGGCAGCAGCGTAAGCTTCAGGACCTGCAGAAGTATCGCAAGGAAACGCAGAAGATCAGCAAGCAATATGAGCAAGAAGTTGAGCAGGAGGCAGAGGCGGGAATCAGAGGAGCGTTCAAGCGCGGTGCTGAGCGGGTAAAGAATACCGTTAAAGGGCTCTGGGACAAGATTACCGGAAAGAAACCAGCTGTTGTTCCTGAAGACGGATCCGACGAAAGCTTCTTCCGCGTTAATGAATCTCGTGTTAATGCCTTGGCGACAGCAGCCCGCAAGGACATGCAGCAGGCCAGACATGCCATGTTGCGCCAGGCTGATGATGTATACCGACAGACAATTTATAAGGCTCAGGTTTACATGAACAGTGGAGCTGCTTCGCTGAACCAGGCCATAGACATGGCGACAAGGGATTTTCTGGACCGTGGCTTTGACAGCATCACCTATGCCAATGGACGGCGGGTGAATGTAGCCAGCTATGCCGAAATGGCACTGCGGACAGCTTCCCAGCGGGCAGTTTTTTCCGGTGAAGGGGCGAAGCGGGATGAACTGGGGATCCGGACTGTGGTCATCTCGTCACACGCTAATTGTTCAAAACTCTGTTTACCGTATCAAGGCAAAGTGTTCATCGATGATGTGTATTCCGGCGGTACTTCTGCAGACGGTAAATACCCGTTACTCAGCACGGCAATAGCGAATGGGCTGTTCCATCCTAACTGCCGGCATAACATGACAACCTTCATTCCTGGTGCCAGCAGCTTACCGAAACCAGTTGATGACGAAGTGGCCGAGGCCAATTATCAGGCTGAGCAACGGCAGCGGTATATGGAGCGCCAGATTCGCAAGTATAAGCGCCGGGAAGCCGGCAGCATGGACTCTGACAACGAGGCTGCTGCTAAAGCCAAGGTAAAGCAATGGCAGAATCGTCTGCGGCAGCACTTGGCGCAACATGAAGAATTACGCCGTGACCGTAACCGGGAGCGGATAAGAGATAAATAAACTGGCCCCTGCTGAGACTGCTGGGGCCTATTGCTCGTTGGCCGGAGCATAGCGGCCTACTCCCGTAGCTGGAGAGCAGCTATAAAAATCTATGGAGAAGGATGATGAGATATGGATTGGCTGAAAGCATTACTTAAAGCAGCTGGCCTTGATGACGCAGCAATTGATGCCCTAATCGGCGATGTTAACAAGGAACTGCCGAAGCATTTTATTCCGAAAGACAAGTATAACGAAGCTGTGGAAGCCAAGAAGAAGGCTGAGAAGGATGTAACCGACAGAGATACACAGATTACAGAGCTGGGCAAGACGGCCGGGCTTAGCGAGGAGCTGAAGCAGCAGATCGCCACGCTGACTGCCGCGAACACAGCTGCAGCAGAGCAACATGCTGCTGAAATGAAGGAGCTGCAGTTGTCCAATGCAATCAAGTCGGCGCTGGCAGGTAAGGTGCACGACGAGGGTATTGCTTCAGGGCTTGTGGATCGTGCGAAGCTCGTGCTGGACGGTGACAAGGTAGTTGGGCTTGACGAGCAGGTAACAGCGCTCAAGACATCCCATGCGTTCATGTTTAAAGAGGATAAAGCAGATCCAAACCAAAAGCCGCCAGGCTTCCACGTTGGCGGGGCTGGAAATTCAACGCCACCCGCTGCAGGCGCTTCGCTTAAAGACGCTCTCGCAGCACATTTTCAAGCTAAATCATAATTTGAGAGGATGATTCACTTATGGCAGTAACACTTTCTGAAGCAAAGAAAAATGTACAAGATGCGCTGACAGCTGGCGTTATTGATGAGTTCCAAAAAAATAACTTTTTGCTGTCTAACATGACTTTTGATGACGCAGTAAGCCCAACAGGTGGCGGCGCAACACTGACTTATGGCTATACGCGTTTGATTTCACAGCCAACAGCTCAATTCCGTGCTGTGAATGAGGAGTACACGCCACAAGAGGTCGCAAAGCAGCGCTACACAGTTGACCTTAAAGTGTTTGGTGGCACTTTCGCAATAGACCGTATTATTGCGGGAATGGGCGGTATTGTCTCCGAGGTGCAATTGCAGTTGGAACAGAAGGTCAAGGCAGCCCAGGCGCTGTTTAATGATACTGTTATTAATGGAGATTCAGCAGTGGAAGCCAAGGCATTTGATGGTTTGGATAAAGCTCTTACGGGCTCCAGCACAGAGTTTGTACCTACAGATGCTATTGACCTTTCTAATGCGGAATCAATCAAAGCTAACTATGTTGAATTTTTGCATCTGCTCAACAAGTTCATGAAAAAGTTGGATGGCAAGCCAAGCATGATCGCAAGCAACAGCGATATGATTGCAGCAATTCAGCTTTGCGCACAGATGGCTGGTCGCTACCAAATCATTAAAAACGAATTCGGTGAGCAAGTGGAGGCTTACAACGGGATTCCATTGATTGATTTGGGCGAAAAAGCTGGTTCAAATGCTCCTGTTGTTGGCACGAATGCAAATGGAGAGGCGCCGCTGTATGTAGCGCGATTGGGATTGGATGGCTTCCATGGGGTAAGTATGGCGGGACAGCCTCCTGTACGTACATGGCTGCCTGATTACTCCACCTCTGGTGCTGTTAAAACGGGTGAAGTTGAGATGGTTGCGGCCGTGGCGCTCAAAGCTACCAAAGCAGCCGGTGTATTCCGCAAAATCAAAGTAGCATAAAGGAGGGGGTCATCCATGAAGTATAAAGACGATCTGTCGAACGGCTACGTCAACGGCTATTATGTAGGCATCCGTCAAGGCGGGCCGACACAGGATAAACTGGAGCCTACAGCGAACGGCTATGAGGTTCCAAGGAAGACAGTACGTTCCGGCACAGTGACACAAGATGCTAAGCAGCCGGGCTACCCGGTACCTGAAGGAGGCGGACAGGATGGCTAAAGTAATCGCACCAAATAGCCAGTATACCGGCTTGTCTGCCAGCGTTATGTTTGTAAAGGGTGTTGGTGAAACAGATGACGAATACCTGCTTGGATGGTTCGAGGAGAAGGGATACACGGTGGAACGATCGGAACCCGAGTTTGGGTTGTCGCCTGAAGATCCACCAGAGGGAGATCCGCCTGCTGATCCTGAACCAGAAGTTCCTGCTGCTGAACCAGAGAAGTCAACGAAGAAAGGCAAGTGATGCTTCATGGCCTACGCCATAGCAGATGATTACGCCAGATATGGCAATGGCAACATTCCTGCAGACCAACTGGACAAAGAGCTACAGCGTGCATCAGATCAGGTGGACAGCATGACCTATAACCGTATTGTTGCGCGAGGACTTAACTCGCTGACGGCCTTCCAGCGGTTGAATGTAATAAAGGCTGTCTGCCAGCAGGCTGACTATGCTTATCAATACGGCGATTACCTGGATGCGCCGCTTGCTGGCTATTCCGCTGGCAGCGTGAGCGTGTCTTTCAAGGCCGTGGAGGGTGCTGGAGGAGTAAGGACCACAGATGCCGTTCTGGGTCTGCTCCGGGCTACTGGGTTGTCCAATAGGGGGTTATGCTGATGCGTGGCAAACTCCCTTACCCTCGATGGATCAATAATGCAAAAGTGCAGGTGCTGCAGACAAAGTTGTCAGAGGACGGCGAACCGGTTGAGACGCAGCTGTATTCCGGTCCATGCAACTACGATGAGAAATCAAAGCAGGTTCTTGATAAGGAGCGCCGCCTGATCCGATTATCGGGTCGGGTAGTCATTGAAGGAGACATTGCCCCGGGCCAACAGATCGAAGGGCTTGTCCGCGTTGCTGGGGTCGAACGAACAATCTTCCGGACAGAGCGGCCACGAAACCCTGACGGCAGCATATTTTCGACGGAGCTGGAGCTGATGTGATGGCCAAGATTAAGACAACAATGTTCAGATCAGCTATGCGCAATCTCAGCCAGGCTCCGCTGCGCGCACTGGAGGAAACGGTTAACGGGAAGGCAGAAAGCATCCTGACCGAAATTGCCAATGCTCAGGTCGTGCCAAAGCAAACGGGCGATCTGGAGCGCAGCGCCTGGGTCGATAAGACAGGGTTAAAGCGTGGCCAAGTGAAGATTGTTTACGATACGCCTTATGCCCGCCGATTGTACTGGCATCCAGAATACAACTTCAGGCGGGATAAGAATGCCAATGCTCAGGGCAAATGGCTTGAGGCGTGGCAGCAGGAACAGAAAGGCTTCATTCGTCGCATGTTTGAAAAATTCATCAAGAAGTTCGGAGGTGGATTCATCAAATGATGCTATCCGAGATTCGCGAATGGATGAAGGCGCAGATCGAGAGCCCAAACTGGTACATTGGCAAGATTGACGGAAGCAAGCCTCAATGCATCGGGGTATATAACCTTAATGCCGGTCGCCCGCATATTGCGATTGGGGGGCTGGACAATACCAGTTACGCAGTCAAGGCAATATCCATCCTGGTACATTGGACAAAAAATGCAGATACAGCGGAGCGCAAGGCCGATGAGGTCTACGCTGCGCTATTTGGTCGTTCCGGGGTCGAGATCGGCGGCAGGCGTGTAATTGCTTTCGAGATGCGGACGCCGTTTCCCATCGATGTGGGGACAGATGACGAAGGAATCTATGAGTACGTCATCGAGACTATTATTTATTACGAAAGGTAGGGGATAAGCATGCCAACAGGTGTATTTCCTGTTCACAATAACGTTTTTAAAATCGGCATTAAGGGCCGAACATCTACAGCACAGCAAATGGTCACAATCAAGGATCTGGAGAACTTTGCGCCATCTATCGATGGGAACACAGAAGAATGGTATGCGATGGATCAGGAAGGGTGGGTCCGTAGAGCGGTTACTGGTAAGGGGCTAACGTTTAGCTTCAGCGGCAAACGGAACTACGGCGATCCAGGTAATGATTACATTGCCGGGCTGCTGCTTGGGACCGGTCAGGATGTAGAAACGAAATTTGAATGGACCATGCCGTCCGGCGCAAAACTGACTATGAATTGTGTAATCAATCTGACAACGCCAGCAGGTGGAGACTCAACCAATATTGACGGGTTGGAGTTTGAATTGCAAAGCGACGGTAAGCCATCATTCACTGCAGCTCCAACAACATAAGGAGGATGAATTCATGTCTACTAATATTAAACTTTCAGGAAAATTTTCTACAGAGCAACCTACCATCGAAATCGATAAAAAGAAATATCCAATTAATAATGGGCTTGAATCGGTACTGGCTTTTCAAGAGGCGGCCAACGCTGGACTTCGTGGGACGCTGGATGCTCTCAAGGGTGCGCTTGGAGAAGAGGCGTATGTGGAAATTGGGGTAGGTAAAATGAATATTAACAACATTAAGGTGCTATCTACTGGAATTCTGGCGGCGCAGGCTGGCATTACCTATGAGGAAGCAGCTGCCCGATTTCGAGGGGCAAAGCAGTCCTGACAACTGGTATGACTTGCAAGAGGACTGGCCGCTGATTGAGTCCAGTCTGGCCAAGCAATATGGAATCCGGATCCGGCAACATGGAGACATGCTTTGGGATGAGTTTTGCACATTGGTTGCTGGCCTAATGCCGGATACGCCGCTGGGTAGTGTGGTATCCATTCGTTCAGAGCAGGATCCCAAGACGATTAAGGCTTTTAATGCTGATCAGCGCCGCATATATAACGCCTGGCGCAATCGTCGTGCCGAGAAGCAACTGGAGGATCCGGAGAAATTGGAACAGGCCATGAAGAACCTGGAGGCTGCTATGGCCCGTATGTTTGGGGGTGGGTAGATGTCGAGCGCAGGGCGTGTAGATTTAGACCTAGGCCTAAATTACGGGCTGTTTCAACAACAACTTAACGGCATAGCAGGGACGGCCAATTCCCTTGTCGGTGGAGCTTTCAAAACGCTTGGTGGTGTTATTGCCGGCGCATTTGCTGTTGGTGGGATAGTCGCTTTCGGGAAAGAGGCGATTAACCTTGCTTCTGACTTAGCTGAGGTTCAGAACGTAGTCAACGTCACATTTGGGAGCATGACCAATCAGATTAATAACTGGTCCCAAAATCTGATTAATGATTTCGGTCTGTCCGAGCTGGCGGGTAAAAAATACGCATCCACTATGGGCGCCATGCTCAAGTCATCCGGTGTGGCCGGAGAGAGCATGAAGCAGATGTCTGTCAATCTGACAGAGCTGGCTGCTGACATGGCGTCCTTCTACAATATCAGTAACGACGATGCGTTTTATAAGGTCTTCAGCGGTATGGTCGGGGAAACAGAACCGCTGAAGCAGCTTGGTGTCAACATGTCCGTGGTCAATATGGAAGCCTATGCCATGAGCCAAGGCATTACTAAGTCCTGGCTTAAAATGACCCAGCAGGAACAGACCATGCTTCGGTATGGATATTTGCTGAAAGTAACAGCCGATGCACAGGGCGATTTTGCTCGAAACGGTGACAGCTGGGCGAACCAGATACGGATCATGTCGGAACAATGGAATATCTTCAAAGGCACTATGGGCGCCGGGTTTATCAACATCCTGGCACCTATCGTTAAGGGGCTTAACTGGATTATTGCAAAGCTGCAGATTGCGGCTGCATACTTCAAGGCATTTACTGAGCTTGTCTTCGGTGATGCAGTCAACGCGGGTGGAGCTGGCGCAGTGCCTCCGCTGGTTGATACAGCAGACGCAGCTGAGGATGCAGGTGCTGCAATAGGCAACGTGGGCGACGAAGCCAAAAAGGCGGGCAAGAAAGCCAAGAAGGCCGGCAAGGACTTCCGCTTGGCGGGATTTGACGAGCTGAACGTCTTGGCCAAGTCGGCAGCTGGAGCCTTGGACAAAGCTGGCGACGGTGCTGCAGGTTTAGGAGCGGGATTTGCTGGACTTGATGGTATCGACCTGGGAACGCCGAAAATAGAAGTCGATCCAATCAAGCAGCAGGTTCAGAATTTAATTGATGATCTCAAGACGAGATTCACAGAATTCTGGAGTGGTTTACAAGGTGCAGGATCTGGCGTATTCGACCCTCTAATTAAATCGATGGAGCCTATTAAGGCATCTATTAAATCAATAGGTAAAACCTTCATCGATCTTAAAAATAATGTATTGGTGCCCATAGCCAGCTATGTTTTGACGGATTTCATCCCATCAATCACGATGGGATTTTTGCAGTCTTTTGTCCCGGTGATTGCTGGTGAACTTGTATGGGCTTTTGATCATTTTGACCGAACCTTTGCCAACATCACCAAAGAGGCAGGGCACTTGTGGACGTCCGTCTGGCTGCCAAACCTGGATAAAGTCAAGGTTGCATTTGTAACGGCCATGCCGGCAATTGCTAGGGCTGTACAGAGCCTTCTGACAGGTACGCTTAACCCGTTTGTAGATTTCATGGCGAACGACTTTTCAATCCCACTATCAGCAGCAATGACTGAAACGTTTGTGCCGCTTTTTACCGACACACTTGTATGGGCGATTCAAACTTTTGCAGATACGGCCACAAATGCTGTAAGCCACATTAATGATCTGTGGGAAGGTACTTTGTTCCCTGCGCTGGTCAAGTTTAGGGATACATTCTTGGACGTCATACCAAAGGTTGGTTCATCAATTCAGTCTTTGTTGAACGGGACGATCAAGCCATTCGTTGATTACGCGCTCAATGATTTCATTATCCCTATTGCCGCGGCGGTTACGCAGACACTTGTTCCGATTTTTGCCGATACATTGACCTGGGCATTTCGTGAGGCTGCGACAACATTTAATTGGGCTGTCGGCCTGATCAATGATGCCTATAAAACAGTAGTCGAGCCTGTATTTAATCTGATTAAAAAAATTGTGTTGGACACACTCAAGACCGTTAAGGATCTGTGGGATAAGTATGGAGCGGACATCCTCGACAAGTTGTCTGAGACGATGACGGGCATCAGGAATCTGTTTCAAAAGCTATGGGACGATGTATTAAAGCCGATTATAGAGCCGTTCTTGGCTACGCTTCAGGAAATATGGGACGATGTTCTGAGCGGCATTATTACAAAGATCGGTGAAGTGGTCATGAAGCTGGTAGGTGCTGCTCTCGATATCTATAACAAGTTTATTAGCCCATTGATTAACTATGTTGTTGATCAGCTTGCGCCTGGCTTTACCAGAGGGTTTAATGTCATTTTGAACATCGTGAAAACGGTGATATCCGGCATTGGTACTATGATCAGCGGGTTATTGACTACACTGGGCGGACTGATCGATTTTATATCTGGTGTGTTTACCGGGGATTGGAAAAAAGCTTGGAACGGCGTCAGGGATATTTTCGCTGGCGTATTTGAATCCTTATGGGGGCTGGTAAAGGTTCCGCTGAATTTAATCATTGATGGAGTAAATGCGCTTATCGATGGGCTTAACAGTATTAGCATCGACGTGCCAGACTGGGTACCGGAATGGGCAGGTGGCGGTTCCAAGTTTGGAATTACCATTCCGAAAATACCTAAGCTCGCTAAAGGTGGCCTGGCCTACGGACCAACGCTTGCCATGGTAGGAGATAACAAAGGAGCTTCAGTGGATCCGGAAGTCGTGTCGCCTCTGTCCAAATTGGAAGGCATGATCAATAGCGGCATGCAGGCTGATCTGCTGAAAGAAATGATATCTGCCTTACAGGACATCCGGCAGACGCTGCAGCAGACAGCCAACCGTCCTGTTGTACTGGAGGCTAACGGCACGCAGCTAGCCCAGGCGACGACGCGGGCAAGCGATGATGTTTCCCGGCGAGCTGGCCGGACGATGGGAACTATTTTTTAGCGAGGTGGTTATATGCTCAAAATAAACGGGGTGGACATCGCTGTTCATCCCTCAGAATTCTCGGTTGGGGTTATGGACCTGGACGATGGTGACGCCTCCGGCCGGACGGCTGATGGTGCGATGCATAGGGACCGTGTTGCTGTCAAACGCAAGATTGAAATGACTTTCGGTGTGCTGAGCTGGCCAGAAATTTCTGCTGTACTTACGGCGCTGAGAGATCCGTTTGTAAAGTTCACTTACCCGGACCCGCAAACAGGTGGATATGAGACAAGAACGGTATATACCGGTGACCGCACGGCTGCCTATGCTGTTGGCAAAGGCAATAACATCATGTGGTCAGGTCTCAAATTTAACCTGACGGAACAGTAATGTATCCGATATCCAATTTATATGCTACCTACTTACGGGACCGGGATCGTGAGTTTGTAGCAAGGTGCGAGGTTGACGGCATTGTATATGACCGCAGCGTCATGGTTGACTTCACGATTGAGAATAGCTTGAGTCTCAGCAACGAACTGGAGCTGGGGACCGTCATTCCAAACAAACTGACCATCAAGTTTCGTATGATCGAGCAGTTTCCACCGAACGCCCGGATTGTTCCGTATTTGGGGCTGTACATTAATCCAGCATGGCAAGAAGCGGGGTTTGCTTGGCAGGACGCTGAAGTACCATGGCAGGGCGGTGTGTCAGAGTGGTTACCGCTTGGGGAATTTTTTGTGGATCGCCGCGAACGGGTAGGCGACCTATGGACGTATACCTGTTATGACAAGCTGATATTCGGGGATGTGCCGTATGTCTCCAGCCTGACATATCCGGCGACCATGAAGGCCGTGTGGGACGAGATATGCGGCCGTCTTGACTACACATATGACAGCAGCGTCCAGATCAACGCATCCTATCGAATTCCCGTAGCTCCTACAGGGTACAGTATGCGGCAGGTGTTGATGCACATTTGCAGCGCTCATGCAGCTTGCGCTTATATGGATAAGGCCGGCACATTGAAGTGGCGGTCTATTAAGGCTACCGAAAAGCCGGTATTTGAGATGTCGCCATCTGATTACATCCGGATCAAGCAGACGAACCCGGTCAAGTCCTATAGCCGTGTTGTGGTCACGTATGATGAAGAAGACAAACTGACCTACGAGGCTGGTACCGGGCCAGACAGCCAGACGATGTTTGTCATATGCCCATATGCTACACAGCAGATTACAGATAACATCCTGGCAGCCATCGATGGATACAGTTATCAGCCTGTTTCCATAACGCCGCGGGGATTTCCGCAGTTGGACCAAGGCGACCGGCTGCAGCTTGAGGTCTTTTCAAGCGTACCGTGGGAAAACGCTTCTATCAGCTGGCAGGATGCTCATTTCCCGTGGGACGGCCTATCGACTCATGAAACGCTTATCTTGCATCAGGAGTTGCGGTATAAGGGTGGCTTCAGCATGCAGGTGGAGGCTCCAAGCATATCCGAGCAGCAGAGTGAATTTGTTGTAGAAGGCACGCTTACGGGTCAGGTTAACCGGCTGGCTCAAAACTCTGTGAGGTTTGGTAAGCCCTACTATGGTGTCACACACTCGAAGGAACGCGGGATTGTTGTAGATCGAAGTGACGGTTTGGCAGACATGACACTCAACGCCGATGAATTGCGGTTCCGTGCTGATGGTCAGGATGCCCTGTGGTTTGACATTCCAAGCCGACGATTCAAGTTTAGCGGCACGCTGGAAGCCGCAGATGGGGTATTCAGCGGCACAATACGAGCCGGGAAAATCATTGGGGGCACAATCGAAGGTACAAAC
The DNA here is from genome assembly GCF_000422505.1 of Paenibacillus pinihumi DSM 23905 = JCM 16419. Classification (GTDB taxonomy): domain Bacteria; phylum Bacillota; class Bacilli; order Paenibacillales; family Paenibacillaceae; genus Paenibacillus_D; species Paenibacillus_D pinihumi. The sequence goes on from NZ_AULX01000033.1 coordinate 72,113, forward strand.
ATTTCTGCTAGCGTAATAACTGGTAATACAATCAATGGCGGGTCTATTAATGGTACTATCATTTCAGGGGCTGCTATTTATGGCGGGGTAATAACGGGGCCGCTCATACAGACGGGAGAGTCTTATCCCAGGATTCGATTAAATTCAAGCGGAAGATTACTTGAGGCCGAATCTAGTTCAAGTAATGCACTTGTTATCAGTCCAAATGAAAGCGGCGTGCCTGCGCTGTATTTTAAAAGTGACGGGAACGTAGGGACTTATATTCAACATGTATCTGGCACAGGTTTGCTAATTAGTGTATTTCAAGGGAGTGCTACTATTAGTCCTGGCCGAGAAATCAACTTATCTCCGGGTGGAGGGTTTGATATCAGAGTACCGGCTTGGAGTAGGTTTTACGGTCTTTCTAACGGCAGGTCATTGCAACAAGAATTGGATAGCATTTACGCAGCAATTGCTGCAGTACGTAACTAATTCATGGTATAATTCCGGTAATTAATGCCATGAAGGGAAGTGTTGTAATGAAAGGAACAAAGTTGTTTATTGGTGGTATGCTGGTAGGTGCTGCACTGATGGTTTCAGTGAGCGCTGCTGCAGATAGCTTGAGTTTGATAGGCAAGAAAGTAACGAGTGAGACCGAGGTTTATCTGGATGGTAAGCCATTTGACACAGCTCCAGTTATTAACGGCACAAGCCTTGCGCCGCTTAGGAAGGCTTATGAGGCTGCTGGATTCAAGGTTGAATACCGGGATCAGAAAGTTTATCTGCAATCTCCAGTAAAGGAGGAGACAAATCCTGTGAATCAAGGAAATTCAGCTTCTCAACAAGCTGATGAGAAAAAACTGCAAGGTGAAATAGACTTCCTGAAAATTGACATCCATAAGCTTGAGTTGCAACTACTTCCTTCGTTCAATAAATCTGATGCTGAGAAAGCGGATATTCAAAAAGATATTGAAACGAAGAAATCCCTGCTTACTGAGCTAGAAAAGAAATTAGCCACACTGAATTCTTAATTGGTACAGCATTGATGCTTTAATCTTTATGCTGCTAATCATTTCCAACATCTATAGTAAATCAAGTAAGCGAAACACTCTATGATCAAGCAGAGCGTTTCGCTATTTTATTAAAAGCATTGAATTCATTCGGTATTATCATCCTGAACATTTTCAATGAAGTAATTAATGACTTGGGTTATGTTCACTTCAATTTTTTGGTTTACAACAGTAGACGGCGTATCGTCTTTTGTAATCAATAGATAGTTTTGGTACATCGTGATGATAGCCAATATCGTAGCTACGTACCATTTCCAATCTAAAACTTTCTTTTCTTCTCCTGAAGTATCAGGTTCTACAGAAGCAAGATCAGATAGTTCTTCTGAAGGATTCAGAGCTCCCAAATCAGATACAACTGTTTCTATTTTCCTTAAAGCTTCATCTGGCTTAGCTAATGGTGTATTAAGAATTGCTGGATTCGATGAAAGTAGGTTTAAAAAGCTTTGATATTCAGGCGCTAATTGAAAAGAAGCTAGTTTTTGCATCTGTTTCATAGCTTCTGAATTTGTTTGATTAAATCTTTTTAGTTGAGAAATAGTCTCCTGAAGATCTTTATTATATATTCGTGCAATTGCATTTTGTGAATTTTGTAAATTCATGTTAAACGTTCGAAAAGGGTCATGAATTGAAGGATTAAATATTTTCTTGGCTCGTTCCACTTGTTCTGAGATCATAGATAGTCGCTTAATTGTCTCTTTATCTAATAATGAGAAATGGTTATTTCGAATTTTAAAAACCTCCCTTATACGAAATAGGTGTAACAACCTAATTTCGACACAATGGGAGGTTTTTCCTTGCGAACACGCATTCTAAGGAGGTAAACAATGGCTCATATACAGCATGTACTCAAAGCAGATCTTGACCTCAGCAACCCTGTGCCAGAGATATGCGCAGTCATACAGGCCGTGGCAGCGGCGCAACGCCAACATGAGGAAGCGATCCTTCTTGGCGTCATGGAGGCCGTCGAACGGCGCTTACAACAACTGAAAGGAGATGAAAGTATTGCCGAACCGGTACGGAAACCTGACTCCAAGCAGGAAAATAAGTGATGACTTCCAGCAGATCAATACCGGCTTCGACCGTGTACAGGCAGAGATGGATACCGTCATGTCCGATACTGGCGGTAACAAGCAAGCCCTGGATACCCATGTGGCGGCGACATCGGCGCACGGGTCCACATCTGCCGCTACGTCTAACCGAATCATGCAGCGGGATGGAAGCGGGCGGGCGAAGGTAGCAGCTCCGGCAGCAGCAGATGACATCGCTCGTAAGCAAGAGGTCGATGCGGTACAGACCAATCTTAATAACCATGCAGGCAGCGGGGGCGCAGCGCATGCTGCTGCAACGGCGACTACAGCGGGATTCATGACAGCACCAGACAAAGCCAAGTCCGACGGAGCTACATCGGCGGCAACGGCGAATACACTGGTTCAGCGGGACGGTGGCAGCCGGTTTAAAGCTGGGGCTCCTGTTGCTGCCGACGATGTGGCCCGAAAGCAGGAAGTCGATGCGGTGCAGTCTGGTCTGACCGGACATATCGGGTCTGGCGGGGCTGCTCATTCTGCTGCTACTGCATCCCAAGCAGGATTCATGACAGGGTCAGATAAGACCAAGCTTGACGGGATGACAGTCGGCGCAGAGCCAAACCAAAACGCCTTTGCCAAGGTCAACGACATCAATGCCACAGCCAAGAGTGACACAATGACGATCAAAGGCGGGGTCGGGATCTCAGTCACGACCAACCCAGCGACAAAGGAGCTTACCCTGACAGCCACCGGGACCAGTACACCAGGCAAGCACGGCAGCAGCCATACAGAGTCCGGATCTGATCCTATCCCGGGAGCTACGGCTACTGAGGGTGGGTTGATGACCAAGGCTCATGTCGGCCGACTTGTAGCGCTGGAGGAGGGAGCCAAAGAATCTGCCACACTCCAAGCGCAGCTTGTCCGGGGTGTGAACAAGATAGAGACGGACCAACCCAGTCTGTTCGACGGTACGGTATATGGGCGGACGTTGGTTAACTGGGAGCCGGAAGGAAACTTCGAAAAAGACAGCAATAACGATGGTGTTGCGGATGGCTGGATATCAACGTTTGGAAGTGGAGGGCCAGGAATACCGTCCAGGACAAAAGGAAAATTTGGTGATTGGGCACAGAAGCTTATTTTTTCCACATCATCTAACCCCCGGATATATAAGAATCTTAATCTTGATTCAAGCAAAAGGTATTTAGTTACAGCATGGATCAAAGCTAAAGGGAATTCGACTCGTTTCAGGGTAGGAAATGGGTCGCACACTGCTGATACAACATTTGCTAACCTCGCAGTATCGGCGGCAGAAGATTTTGTGTTTTATAATGTTTTACTTCCTGCGAACACACCGAAGATTAACATTACCTTAATGATGCAGGATGCAGGATCAGCAGAAACTGATGAGTTCACCATTGATGGCGTTTTTGTCATCGATATCGGCTCGTCAGAAGTGTCTGAAATTCCGCTGCTTAGTAAAAACGAGTTGGAAATGAGGTACGGAAACTACATCGACGGTATGCAATCCGTCCGGGGAGCGCTGATCGAGCATCCGGGGCGTAACCTTGTTCCCCCTGCCACAAATGTCATAACACAAGCATCATCATCAACTGTTATTGCTTTAGGCACAAACTTAATTGAGTTGACCACGACGGCAGCACATGCCAATGCTTTTATAGTAGTCCCAGTAATTCCAAATCAGCAATATGCTGTGTCTGTTAATTTGGAGGGTGGAACAGATTTTGCTATTTACACTGATTCAAACACTCCTTCCTCCATTGTTGGATACGGAACTACACCAAAGACTTTCAATAGTGGCAACAATAATGCTGTACGCTTTTATATCAGGAATATTGCTGCCAGCACTCGTAGGTTTTCGGATATGATGATCGTCCTTGGCGGATTGGAAAAGCTTCCGCCGTCATTTGTTCCGCGGGAAGACCAGCGGATTATCATTGATGAGGTGCTGCGTAGCCTGCCGAATGGTATAAGGGATCAGGTGGGTATCCTTGATCGAACAGTTACACGGTTTGTCAAAAGCATTCCGCTTGATGCATCTTATACTTGGGCATTTGATACCTCCTACACGGGTTACAAGCGGATTCGGGTAGCGAATGGGAATTTTGGCGGAGTAAATGACACACATATAGCAGCGCGATTTGACGGGAAACCCATCCCTTATACATCAGTGTGGGACAGCGCAGACCAGATAAGGTTAATCAACGATTACATCTATTTGACAGTGGATAACGCTGTGAGTGGATGGATTGACAGCATTAACCCTAGCGGTAATGCTGTGAAAGCACTGCTCAATGGCTGGAGAGCTTCAACTAATAACGGTTCAACATATACCGGGTGGGTGTCTATTCTTGACGGCAGCGCACCGCCAGTTGGTACCGGACCAGAAACATATGTAATTGCAAATAAGGCTCCGGGCTGGACGAGTTACGGTACGTTGCAATACCAGCTCGCCAAGCCAGTAACCGACCCTGCGCGGATTGAGGGTGCAATCAGCCTGT
>NZ_AULX01000034.1 GCF_000422505.1 Paenibacillus pinihumi DSM 23905 = JCM 16419
CCCGTCCGCCGCTAACCATCAGAGAAGCAAGCTTCTCTTCAAGTCCGCTCGACTTGCATGTATTAGGCACGCCGCCAGCGTTCGTCCTGAGCCAGGATCAAACTCTCCATAAAAGTTATAGATAAGCTTGTTAGCTCATTACATTTTGTTGCTGTTCTGCGACTCTTTCAAGTCACAGGGCATTTCGCTCGTTGTTCAGTTTTCAAAGAACAAATTACTTCGTTTTCGTTACCGCCATGTCTCAGCGGCGACTTTTATAATATATCACAGTTTACTATGTCTTGGCAAGCTTTTTTTAAAACTTTTTTTTCGAAGTCTTTCAAAGCCCTTCTCGCTAGAACAAAAACTGTGTTGTATTTCGTACCGCCTCAGAAGCGGCAAGAAATAATATACCATGATTAACGAGTTAATTGCAAGTACTTTTTTAAAAAAGTTTTGAAGCCTTATGGCATTGCAAATCAGCCCGGAATGCTTTGTTCGCAAAAAAAAAGAAGACAGCCCTTTAGGATTGAACGGCGGTCTTCCACTCGGCCCAAACCACAGATGCTGGCTCTTGACCGGTTGGCTTTGTATAAGGGGAGCTAATGAGTTGAACAATATAATCCCCTTTCTTCTTCAATGCATATTCGTATTCAAATTTCCTGTCCCTCACTGGGATGCTATAGCTTTCTGCAAGTTCAAAGCTCTTTCCATTATATCGGCTTATATGGAGTTGCAGCACGGTCATGGCAGGAGCTGCAGTCGCTATCTCCCCCGAAACTCTCAGGCTATCCCCCGCATGCAGTGTTTTTGCCGGCTCAGCGGACGGGTGAAGAGAAAGATAATTTTGCCCCTCTTCAGTTAGACGCGGTTTGATTTCCATGGCGGGAATTACATTTCTCTCTATAGTAAAGAATACCCGTTCTCCGATCAAACCTAGCTCGTACGCATTCAGCCCTGCTTCCAATTCCAGCTCGAAACGGATTCTATTGTAGTATTTGTTCCCGCTCTTGACATCAATGTCCTTAATTTCACCAGCCAGGGCGATTGCAGTCCCCTCTGCTCCGGATTTTAAGAGTACGGGTTTAATAAGCTGTTTCTCATAGAGGATATCAATGTGCGCTGTGCTCTCATCCGTATGCAGCCTTGTTTCTCCAATCTCAATACGCTTATTGCTCCATTCCGCTGTTAGCTTCCCTTTATTGTAACGGACTTGAAATCCGATCGTCGAAAGCAGATCAATCGGCACATACATCCGTCCCTTTTGAATGAACGGTTCTTGACTTGCCTTCATTGTATTCAGCTTCGCACCATCAAGGTTATACAGCAGCTTGGTCCGGGCACGCACACCCAGGTCCTTCACTGACGTTTGCAGTGCTTGAACGGAAATAATATTGGCCTGCTGCTGCTCCGGCACCCAGTCTATTTGAGCCGCTCCCAGCTTCTCCAGCGTGCGGACAGGGAAATACACCATCTGATTGCGGATCAAAATAGGGTCACTGAACAGGGGCTTGCCATCAAATGTCGACTTGGCTTCATCTCTGCTCATCATAAGCTGATGTTGATCCACACGAACCACTGCGTAATCCGCAGCTGCCGGATGGCCAGACAGTTTGGATACTGCCGTGGAAGCATAAGCCGCCGGACTTATGAGGATTGCCGCCAGAAGCATAGATACCGTCAGCGTTGCTATTCGCATTATAATCACCTCCTGTTGCCCTAGACGGTTCGGACTGCAAATAAGTTTCGCTTATTACAAAAACGGAAAACATCACCAATCCAGCCGTAGCCCTAGGGGAGGATTTCGTTTCACATAAAAAGCAAACTAGATAGCGAAAATAAATCTGAGCTTATAAAATTAAAAAAACTGTCTCTCATCCATTAGGATAAAAGACAGCTCATTAAAGAAATGATATTAATCGTCTGCACGTTCTCTCATTAACGGGAACAGCAGAACGTCACGAATCGATGGCGCATTTGTCAGAAGCATTACGAGACGGTCCACACCAATACCGAGTCCGCCTGTTGGCGGCAGGCCGTATTCCAGGGCACGGATGAAATCATCATCCATCTCATGAGCCTCGTCATTGCCTTGCTCCTTCTCAAGGAGCTGTGCCTCAAAACGTTGACGCTGATCGATCGGATCATTCAGCTCGGTAAAGGCATTGGCATGCTCGCGCGCTACAACGAACAGCTCAAAACGGTCTGTAAATCTTGGATCTTCATCATTCTTCTTGGCGAGCGGAGAAATCGCTACAGGATGTCCGGTTACAAACGTAGGCTGAATAAGCGTCTCCTCGATAAATGTTTCGAAGAAGGCATTCAGAATATGGCCTGCGCTCATATGCGGCTCTACCTGAACTTTATGTTCCTTCGCCAAACGATGGGCATCCTCATCGCTAAGCTGTTCGGAGAAATCCACACCAGTCGCCTCTTTAACCAGATCCACCATAGAGACACGGCGCCAAGGCTTGCCGAGATCAACCTCGTAATCCTGATATTGAATCTTCGTTGTGCCCAGAACTTCTTGTGCAATATGGACGATCAGGTTCTCAGTCAGCTCCATAATATCCTTGTAATCCGCATAGGCTTCATACAGCTCAATCATCGTAAATTCCGGGTTGTGACGTGTCGAGATTCCCTCATTACGGTATACTCGTCCAATCTCGTACACCTTCTCCAGGCCGCCGACGATCAGACGTTTCAAGTGAAGCTCGATTGCAATACGCATATAAAGCTGCATATCGAGCGCATTGTGATGGGTAATGAACGGCCTTGCCGCTGCTCCTCCTGCAATCGCATGAAGGGTTGGCGTTTCAACCTCCAGATAGCCTTTGGAATCCAGATAGCGGCGCATCGATTGGATAATACGTGAACGGGTCACAAAGGTCTGCTGAACATCCGGATTCATAATCAGGTCCACATAGCGCTGACGGTAGCGCAGCTCTACATCCTTCAGGCCATGATATTTCTCAGGCAAAGGCAGCAGTGATTTGGTCAGCACTTCAAGCTCAAGTACCTTAATGGAAGTTTCCCCGGTCTTGGTTTTGAAGACTGTGCCCCGCACGCCAATAATGTCGCCCAAGTCAAGCATGCTGAACGCTTCATATTTTGCAGCGTCCAGTGCGTCCTGGCGTACATACACTTGAATCTTGCCGCTCAGGTCCTGAATATGGGCGAAGGAAGCTTTGCCCATGCCGCGTTTTTGCATAATACGTCCAGCCAGACTCACCTCAGGAGACTTCTCCTCCAGTTCCTCCTTGGACAATTCGCCGTAAGCATCCAGAACTTCTTTGGCTTGATGGGTGCGGACAAACCTTTTGCCGAACGGATCAATACCCAGACCGCGAAGCTGGTCCAGCTTGTCCCTCCGGATCTGCAAAAGCTCGCTAAGCTCCTGTGTGTCCTGCTCCTGAATCTCGTTACTCAATTGCTTCATCTCCTTATGTCCTGCATCCCTCGTTCATGATAGATACAAGTATGGTGCCTTTTAATTTTGAAAAAAAAGCTTCCCTGAGGAAGCTTGATTCGCCAAACTTATCCGACTGCGCCGCCGATGCCAATACAGCAACAAATGAACGCAGCATGCAATCTGATTATGCCCAATCAGCGGTTGGAATGCAACAATTACTTCTTAATATCCAGAATCTTATATTGAATAACGCCCGCAGGAACATTGACCTCTACAACTGCGCCCTTCTTCTTGCCCAAGATGGCTTTACCGACAGGGCTTTCGTTGGAAATCTTGTTCTGCAGCGGATCAGACTCTGCCGTACCGACAATGGCATAATCCATCGTATCTTTAAACTCAAGGTCTTCCACCGTAACAATCGAGCCGATGCTCACGGTATCTATATCAATCTCATCATTGTTAATGATGCGGGCGTTGCGAAGCATTTTCTCCAGCGTAATAATACGTCCTTCGATAAACGCCTGCTCATTCTTGGCATCCTCATACTCGGAGTTTTCACTAATATCGCCATAACCAATAGCAATTTTGATCCGCTCTGCCACTTCACGTCGCTTCACTGACTTAAGATTCTCCAGCTCTTCTTCCAGTTTCTTCAGTCCGTCTTGAGTCAAGATGATTTCCTTATCGCTCATCTCACCAATTCTCCTGTCGCGTGACATATTTTCATACCCGTATGTATGAATCACTAATCATTACTATATGTTGGCTGCATTAAGAGGTTAGTCAAAAAGTTCTGATCCCGGTTACGAAGCCTAATCAAAAAACCAAATATCTTCCATAAATGAAATGCATCAGGCAAAGCATGCGCTTACGAAAATAGGTTTGCAAAGAATCAAATACGTTATCGTACGGATATCCGCAAGGCGTATATGAGCTTCTGAAAACCAGACCTTTGAACAACACTTCACATCAGGTCAGAATTCTATTGCATGATTATATTGCAATTCGACCCCAAATGTCAATGACAGGGAAATGAGGCCGAAACAAGGGTTTAAAACCAGCGCTTTGCGTGCCGCAATACCTGGCGGCACGCAAAGTGACTAAAACTTAATGAACAGCCGCTCCCTGATCCTCAGCAGATTCTCCGGTCGCAGGCTGCTGCGCGGCCTCACCCAGCGAATCAATATATGCGCCCAAAATTTGAACCATATTGTCCCGGCTGCTCTCTTCCATAATGTTGTCTTTAATACGGGCAGCTCCCGGCAAGCCCTTCAAATACCAAGCCAGATGCTTGCGCATTTCTCTAACCGCGGTGGATTCACCCTTGAGGTTTACCAGACGGTCCATATGAACGATCGCAATTCTCATCTTCTCGGCAGGTGTCGGGTCTGGCAGCATTACGCCTTTTGTCAAATACTGAATGGTTCTATACAACATCCATGGGTTTCCGAGCGCTCCCCGGCCGATCATAACACCATCACAGCCCGTATGCTCCAGCAATCGCTTGGCATCCTCCGGAGAGAATACATCGCCATTTCCGATTACCGGAATGCCCACCGCCTCTTTGACTTCCTTAATAATATCCCAATTCGCTACTCCGGTATACAACTGCTCGCGTGTTCTGCCATGTACGCTGACAGCCTTTCCCCCGGCACGTTCTACGGCTTGAGCATTCTCAACAGCATATATATGCTCGCTATCCCAGCCGATGCGCATTTTCACCGTGACAGGTTTGTCGACAGCATCTACGACAGCAGATACCATCTCATAAATCTTGTTCGGATCAAGCAGCCAGCGGGCTCCGGCATCACACTTCGTGACCTTCGGTACCGGACAACCCATATTAATATCAATAATGTCCGCATTGGTCTGACGGTCTACGACTTTCGCAGCCTCGACAAGCGACTCCCGGTCGCCGCCAAAAATTTGCAGGCTAAGCGGTTTCTCGCGCTCATCAACATACAACATTTCCATTGTCCGCTTGTTGCCATGCAGGATTGCCTTATCGCTCACCATCTCTGCGCATACAAGGCCAGTGCCAAATTCCTTGGCAATAAGCCGGAATGCAGGGTTGCAGACACCCGCCATTGGAGCCAGCACTACATTATTTTTCATTTCGATATCGCCGATTTTCAGCATGCTACACCATGCTCCTTTATTACGTACTTCTACTCGGATTTCTGTTCGCCTGTCAATTCCTCATAGCTGACTTCAAGTGACTGGGCTATCTTCTCAAGAAGCTTTGCTTCCGGCTTCCTGGTCCCCCGCTCCAATGATCCAAGCACCGCAACCGAAATGTTAAGGCGCTCTGCTAATCCCTGCTGTGTATGGCCCTTCAGCTTGCGAAACGCTCTCAGACGCTGGGCCAGTTGGTGATGTTCCATAAAGAAATGCCTTCCTTTCGTTCCCTTTGCACACGGTCCACTCCCGCAGCCACTTCCTGGCGAAGCTTGCTTTCAGCTTCGTAACCGGACATGCAGTCATTAAGCGGAACAAGAACAAAACCGCGCTCCATCATGCGGGGATGGGGAAGCATCAACTCCTCGGTATCCATTGTCTCACCTTCATAATGAAGAAGATCCAGATCAATAGTCCGCGGTCCCCAACGCTCCAGCCGCACTCTGCCGAGTTCCTTCTCAATCTCTTGCATCACATGCAGCAGATCAAGAGGAGCCAGAAAGGTCTCTATCCGTGCAGCCATATTTAAAAATGCCGGCTGCTCCGTAAATCCAACCGGGTCAGTCTCATACATAGCCGATGCCTTCCGAATCGTAATTCCCGGATGGCGATCCAGCTGTTGCAGAGCCTGAAGCAATAATTCATCCCGGTTCCCCATATTAGAGCCCAGCGCAATAAAAGCAGCCTTGGGCTGATTGTCTATAGCCAGCCGCCCGTTATTCCCATGCGGCAACGATCTTTCCATATTCATCCCGCTTTCTGCGAAGCTCCACGACAAGACCGTCAAAGTATATCTCAAACGGCGGATTCGGTTTTGTAACCCGAACCGCAACTTCGTTTATAATAGTATAAGTGTCCAGGACCTTCGTTGCAATGTCATTCGCTAAAGCCTCAACCAGCCTAAACGGCGGCCCTTCCACAATTTTCTTCGTGAGCGCATGCAGCTCTGCATAATTAACCGTCGCCTCCAGATCATCAGTCCGGGCAGCCTTTCTCAGGTCCATATCAAGTTCCAATTCGACGATCCATTTCTGGCCCAGCTTGTTTTCTTCTGAAAATACCCCATGATATCCGTAAAACTGCATCCCTTTGAGTGTCATCTTATCCATGTTTACACCTCTCGATCCGTCTTTGCGGCATTATGGTATACAATTGCATCCGTCATTCGTACACTACGGGCAATGCTTGCAACATCATGTACCCGGACAACCTGGCAGCCCTGGGCAATGCCGAGCGTGACCGTAGCCGCGGTCCCTTCCACGACATCAGCAGCAGGCAAATTCAGTACGTTGCGAATGAATAACTTGCGGGAGGTACCGAGCAAAACCGGATACCCCATTGCCACCAGCGAATCCAGAGCACCCATCAGCTCCAAATTATGATTTTGGGTTTTGGCAAAGCCGATGCCCGGATCAAGCCAGATGTTATGGGAACGGACTCCTGCCCGTATTGCAAGTTCAATGCTCTTTTGCAAGTCACTAATGACCTCATTTACCAGATTATTGTACACCGTTCCAGATCGATTATGGCTCAGGATCGCCGGACAATCGTATGCTGCCGCTACAGCCGCCATATCCGGATCACCCTGCAAGGACCAGACGTCATTAATGATGTCTGCGCCTGCGTCCAAGGCCCGGCGCGCGGTCTCTGCTTTATAGGTATCAATGGAGATGACTACCTCTGGAAATTCTCTGCGCACAGCCTCAATTACCGGAATTACACGGCGCAGCTCTTCCTCCAGAGACACAGACTGGCTTCCGGGGCGTGTAGATTCGCCGCCAATATCAATTATATCCGCCCCTTCAGCTATCAGCTTGCGGGCATGCTCGACCGCCTTGGCCGGTTCTATATATTGTCCGCCATCTGAGAAGGAATCCGGCGTTGTATTCAAAATCCCCATAATGAGCGTGCGGTCCCCGAGCTTCAGCCGGCTGCCGCTACGCAATGTATAAGATCGCTGCCAAACTCGTTTATACATGTCTTTCCGCCTTCCTGCCATAAGCCTCCTGACGGTATGCAGTGAGCAGCTGCTGCGTCAGCCTGCCGCTTTCTCCTCCGCCAATAATTGAAGTTGTACCTTTCGTATCTGCGAGTCTTGTTACCGGGACCAGCTCTTGAATGGAGTTAGTGAGCCATACTTCCTCCGCTTGCAGCAGATCCGGCCATCGGTACAGTCCCTCCTCCATGGGAATGCCCAGTGAGGAAGCCACCTCCAGCACTTTCCTTCTTGTTATACCCGGCAAAATACCGGTTTGAACCGCGGGAGTGAACAGCTTTCCATCACGGACAAAAAACAAATTGCTCACAATACCCTCAGCCAGATAACCCTCCCGCGTACACATGAGTCCCTCTGTACCCGTTGGTGCATCTGTAGCGGACAACTCCCGCTTTGCAAGGATATTATTCATATAGTGGAGGGACTTGTACCGGGTCTCGCCCTCTGGCGTATTGCGTGGTGTCCGCAGAAGCCGCAGCTCCTTGCCCGTCCGGTCAAGCTGTGGCGAATGTGCAGGAAGCGGCTTAACCAGCAGCAGTACATTCGGCCGTGTATAGTCTCCTACAGGCAAGCCAAGCTCTCCCTCGCCGGCGCTCACTGTCAGGCGTACATAGGCTTCCTCCAGCCCGTTTGCATCCATCAGTCCCCGCAGCCAGTTCCTCAATTGCTCCCCATCCGGTTTATACCGGATACCAAGCTCAATACACGCACACTTCAGCCGTTCCAGATGCCGCTCCAGCAGGAATGGCTGCCCGCCCCCGTAGGTACGGAACGTCTCGAATAAGCCTAGTCCATACAAAAAGCCGTGATCATATACCGAGATCACGGCCTCCTGCGCATCCAAAATGGTGCCGTTTAATCCAACCTTCATCGCACCGCTCCGGCCTTAAGCTTCAAAAAATTGCGCAGCAGAGTCAGACCATGCTCCGTAATAATCGATTCCGGATGGAACTGAACCCCTTCAATTAAATATTCTTTATGCCGCAGGCCCATAATTTCGCCTTCCGCTGTCTCGGCGCTAATTTCCAGGCAATCCGGCAGTGTCTCACGCTTTACAATCAAGGAGTGATATCTCGTAGCCGTGTAAGGAGACGGAATGCCCTCAAAGATCGTACGGCCATCATGCAAAATCGGCGACGTCTTGCCATGCATAAGCTGCTCTGCACGTATGACGTCCCCGCCAAAAGCTTGTCCGATTGCCTGATGTCCCAGACACACGCCAAGAATCGGAATCTGCCCTTTGAACCGGTCAATCAACGCCAGGCTCACCCCAGCTTCATTAGGTGTACATGGACCTGGAGAGATCAGAATATGGTCCGGTGCCAATTCAGCGATACCGTCCAGATCAATCTCATCATTGCGCTTGACGACGATATCCTCTCCAAGCTCACCCAAATACTGTACCAGGTTGTACGTAAATGAGTCGTAATTGTCAATTACCAGAATCATGGAAGACTCCCCCTATACTTGAATTGCTTGTCCGTGAAATTTCTCACTGTATTGAATCGCCTTCCATAGAGCCTTGGCTTTGTTGAGCGATTCATAATATTCACGCTCGGGGTCGGAATCAATCACGATGCCCGCTCCTGCCTGAATGTGTATCTGTCCGTCCTTGACCGCCATCGTGCGGATAATAATATTAAATTCCATATCCCCGTTATAGTCAATCCAGCCCATCGAGCCTGTATACGGGCCGCGTCTGGCAGGCTCCACTTCCTCGATAATTTCCATCGTCCGAATCTTCGGAGCCCCTGTTATCGTACCGCCCGGAAATTTGGCTGCAATCACATCAAAAGCATCCTTGCCAGCTTTCAGTTCCCCCTCGACCTGGGAGACCAGATGCATGACATGGGAATACTGCTCGATAACCATCAGCTCTTTTACCCGGACCGTACCGAACTCCGATATTCTGCCCAGATCGTTGCGGTCAAGGTCTACCAGCATAATATGCTCCGCACGCTCCTTCTCGTTGTTAAGAAGCTCCTCAGCGAGCACTTGATCCTCCCCGGCCGTCCGACCGCGGCGGCGTGTTCCCGCTATCGGTCTTGCGACCAGTCTGCCCGCTCTGGATTCTACCAGCAGCTCGGGGGAAGCGGACACCAGTTGAAAATCAGGAGTACGCAAAAATCCCATGTAAGGAGAAGGGTTGAATAATCTTAGCCATTCGTACAGCTCCTCAGGGGACAAATCGCTCTCCAGGCTCTGACGCAGCGACAAATTGACCTGGAATACATCTCCCTGGGAAATGTACCTCTGAATCGTACGAACCGCATCCATGAAGCCTTCTTTGGAAAAAGGCGAGGTTCTGCCCGGAATTGACTCCACATCGATATGAAAATTCTGATCCTCTGCAATCAGCTCCAACTGGCGTTCCCGCTTCCGTACAGCATCCGGGCTGTTGTCCACTTCCGTCAGCTTTCGCCAGATAGCTGCCATTTCTTCCGCGTGATGCAGCGCTCGGTCATAAGTATCCCTCAGGGATTCGTCAGACCCGCCATTGGTTACAGCCGAATGAACTGCGCAATAGATTTCTTTGGTCTGATGATCGATAATCCAAAGCTCATTAAGCCGCATGAATACATAATCCGGCCAACCCAGATCATCAGCAGCAAGCTCTGGCAGCCGCTCGATATAGCGGGCTACATCATAGCTCCATAAGCCTGCACAGCCGCCAACCCACTTGGGCCCTTCCGCAAGCCGCGGCGCACGAAAAGGCTGCATCCATGCCCGGACGACCTCCAGAGGGTTCCCGTTCAGTTTCTGTTTCTCACCGGAACCCAGATTTAACAGTTCTGCACTTTCTCCTTTACCGGTTACAACCTCCGACGGCCGCAAGCCAACATAGGTATATCGGCCATCCTTGCCGCTCTCCATTATGATGGCATAAGGATTGGCAATGCTCCACGCCTTCGTCCAGCTATCGACCTTATCACGGCTTAATTCCAAAGGTTGTTTGTAAAGCAGGGGCAATATCGTATGATTCTCTGCCTGCCATTGCTTCCATTGCTCATAAGAAGTACATATCATTTCCGGTCCCCCTGCATTAACGGTTCCACTTAGTATAATGAAAGCCTGCCCAAAAAGGCAAGCCTTTAATGGCCGGCCTAACCTTTGGAACACTTTATAGCTACAGAGGGCATTCGGAGATAAATTCAGAAAGGACTGTCCTTGGCGATTACTCGCAAAAGACAGTCCTTGTATAATGCAATCAATTAGTTCTCAAAATTGAACAGCGGTGTGCTCAGGTAGCGTTCCCCGTTGCTTGGTACAACCGCGATAACGCGTTTGCCTTTACCAAGCTCCTTCGCAACCTTCAATGCTGCATAGATAGCAGCACCGGAAGAAATTCCACATAGAATACCTTCTTCTTTAGCTGCACGACGCGCATATTCAAAAGCTTCCTCGTTTTCTACGGTGATGACTTCATCGTAGATTTCACGATTCAGGATGTCCGGTACGAAGTTGGCACCGATGCCTTGAATTTTATGAGGACCTGGCTTGCCCCCGGACAAAATCGGAGAAGCAGAAGGCTCAACTGCTACGATTTTGATATTCGGGAAGTTGTTCTTCAGCACTTCCCCTGCACCGGAGATCGTTCCGCCTGTACCGATACCAGCAACAAAAGCATCCAGCTTGCCGTCGAGAGAGTTGATCGCTTCGACGATTTCAGGACCTGTCGTTTCACGGTGAATTTTGACGTTAGCCGGATTTCTGAATTGCTCCGCCATGAAGTAGCCCGGATTTTCTTCCTTGATCTCATCGGCTTTGCGAACCGCACCGTTCATGCCCTCCGCCCCCGGAGTCAGGACAAGCTCTGCTCCGTAGGCACGAAGCAGGTTGCGACGCTCAATACTCATCGTTTCAGGCATAACAAGAATCGCTTTGTATCCTTTGGCAGCAGCCACAAGCGCAAGTCCAATACCTGTGTTGCCGCTCGTTGCTTCAATAATGGTATCGCCTGGTTTCAGTAGGCCCTCTTGCTCAGCAACCTCAATCATGCTGATCGCAATACGGTCTTTTACGCTGGCACCCGGATTTTGATACTCCAGCTTCACATAAATCTCTGCATAGTCTTCTGGAACAAGACGGTTCAAACGAACAAGAGGTGTATCGCCAATCAGATCAGTAACATTTTGTACAATTCTAGCCATGATTAAAGGCCTCCTCATTTCCGACTAATTCAGTAGGTTTTTATCTGCTTTAATATTAACAATCGTCGATAGGAATTGTCAATAGTGAACTTTAGCTTTGGTATACAGTAGCGCCATATTTATGCAATAACAATGATTCTACTTCGGATAAAGGCGTCGATACAGACAAGGCGATCTGCCGGCGGACACGCTCCATTTGCCGCTCATGGTCGAGCTCCGTCTCTTCTTGACGCTCCTGGAGCTGAATGACTGCAAAGCCCTGGCTTACGGCAATCGGTCCGGTCACTGCACCTACTTGCAATGAACTGGCAGCTTTAAGCACCTTTTCTTCTATAAAAGGATCATGGGCTTCTACCAATCCCATATCTCCGCCACTTGAAGAAGTAAATTCATCCTCGGAATACTGCCGTGCCAAATCAGAGAAGGCTTCGCCCTCCTCCAGCTTGTTCAACACAAGCTTGGCAAGATGCTCCGAGCCCGTCACAATCCAGGCAATCCGGATATGTACTTGCGGTCCAAACTCCTGCGGATGTAGACGGATATAATTCTGAATATCCTGGTCGGAGACATCTGTCTGTCTGGTCGCGATCTTCTCCAGCAACAACTGGTATTTAATATCCGTCAGCACTTCCTGCTTGGACAAACCCAGTTGATTTTTCATAGCTGTATAAAATTCGGACTCGCTCCCATAGCCATTCATCCTGTCCTTTAGCTCTTCCCTTATTTCTCCCTCAGTCGCGGCAAGCCCGTAAGCATCCGTCTCAAGGTCAATAGCCTGACGCAGCATTAATTTGTTCAGCATATCTTCCCCGTAATTTTGAACAAGCGCTTGATGTAATTCCTTAACGGTGATCACCTTTTTGCCGACCACAGCCGCAATCTCGCTGTCATCCACGGCCTCGCTGCCGCCATGGTCGGGCTTAACTGGCGTATCATCCGGCTTATCGCCTACAGGTACTACTTTTACGACGACGACTACAGTCAGAACAATCATACAAATAGCCTGGAGTGCGATCAATCCTTTCCATAGATTTTGCTTGTTCATTCGCCTGATCCTCTCTTACTGGATCGGATCAGGCTTTGCTTGATCAAGCAAAATCTGAAGATCATTACGGTCAAACGTATATACTTCGTTACAGAAGTGACAAATAACCTCTGCTTTTTCATCCTCTTCAATCAGCTGCTTCAGTTCCTTCTCACCCATGCTGAGCAAAGTAGACTCAATGCGTTCTTTGGAACACTTGCAGGCGAACTTGACCGGCAGCGTCTCCATAATCTGAAGATCATCACCCACTGCAAAGCGCAGAAGCTCCTCCGGCGTCTCTCCTTGTTCAAACAAGGAGGTCACTGGCGGCATCATTGACAATCTCCGCTCCAGCAGTGTAATCTCCTCATCAGTCAGGCCCGGCAGCAACTGGACAATAAATCCGCCAGCCTGCATAACCGAACCATCCGTATTAACCAGCACACCAAGGCCGACTGCTGATGGAGTCTGCTCCGAAGTAGCAAAGTAATAGGTGAAATCCTCTGCAAGTTCTCCAGAAATAATCGGTATGCTGCCACGGTAAGGATCACGCAGACCGAGATCTTTAATAATATGGAGGTAACCTGTGCGCCCTACTGCCCCTGCAACATCAAGTTTGCCTTGCGAATTGCTGGCCAGATGCACATCCGGATGATCCACATAGCCACGCACTTCACCGTCGGCATTGGCATCAATTACGATCTGGCCTAACGGCCCATCGCCTTTAACCTGAATGGTCAGTTTCTCCTTGCCTTTCAGCATGGCTCCCATCATCGCTCCGGCAGCAGCAGTTCTGCCAAGAGCCGCGGTAGCCGTAGGGAGTGTATTGTGGCGTCTTCTCAACTCTTCAGTCAACTGCGTGCTGCGCACCGCGAACACGCGAACCTTGCCGCCCAAGGCTGTTCCGCGCACAAGGTAGTCTTTTTCACTGCTCACTATAAACCCTCCCTTTCATTATCAATTGTATATATGTTACGTTCAGTTATCCTGATTCCGCTCGTACACCAGGCGCATCCCTTCAAGCGTCAGCAGCGGATCTACGACACGGATCGTCTCCGACTCGCTCGCGATCAGCTCCGCCAAGCCGCCTGTGGCGACCACATATGGCGTAACTTTGAATTCACGTTCAATTCTTCTTACAATGGCGTCCACCTGGCCCGCATATCCGAAAATGATCCCGGCCTGCATGGAAGTGACCGGATTGCGTCCAATCACGCTCTTCGGCTTTACAAGCTCAATGCGTGGCAGCTTGGCTGCACGCTGGTACAGGGCCTCAGTAGAAATGCCAATGCCCGGCAAAATCGCTCCGCCCAAGTAATCACCGGACTCGTCAATATAGTCAAAGGTTGTAGCCGTACCAAAATCCACAACAATGAGCGGCTTGCCATACTTCTCAATTCCCGCCACCGCATTGACGATCCGGTCAGCACCTACCTCACGGGGATTCTCGTAGCGGATATTCAGGCCCGTCTTCACGCCCGGACCTACGACAACCGGAGATTTCTTGAGATAGTTTACGCATAATTGCTCCAAAGTTCTCATGAGTGGCGGAACAACGGAGGAAATAATGACTCCTTCTACTTTGTGAATATCAAGACCGGCGAAGTGGAACAAATTCAAGATTATCATTCCATATTCGTCCACAGTATTTGAACGGTTCGTACTCAGCCGCCAGTGATGCAGCAGTTCCTTGCCACGGTATACGCCCAATACGATATTTGTATTGCCTACGTCAATGGCCAGAATCAAGAAGCATCGCCTCCCTTTTTGCCTCCCAGATCAAGACTGATATCAAGGGAATGGAAGGAATACGTCAGCGCACCTACGGAAATCACATCCACGCCGCAAGCTGCAATGCTGTGCACTGTATTCAGGTTCACACCGCCAGATGCCTCGATGATAATATGGGGAGCACGCTCGCGAATGAACTTCACTGCCTCTGTCATTTTTTCATTCGTCATGTTATCCAGCATAATAATATCAGCGCCGGCATTCAGCGCTTCCTCCACCTGAGCAATCGATTCTGCTTCCACCTCAATTTTCATCGTGTGCGGAATGCGCGCGCGCGAAGCTTCCACAGCCTGGCGGATGCCGCCAGCACCCTTGATATGATTATCCTTGATCATCACCGCATCATACAAGCCGAACCGGTGGTTTGAACCGCCGCCTACCCGCACCGCATACTTCTCCAGCATCCGGTGCCCCGGTGTCGTTTTTCTCGTATCCACAAGCCTTGCCGGCAGACTGCCAATCGCAGCCTTGTACTGGCTTGTCCTGGTCGCAATGCCTGACAGCCGCTGCAGCAGATTAAGCGCCAGACGCTCGCCTGTCAGCAGGCTGTGCGTGCTTCCTTCTATTTCAGCCAGAATGGTCCCTTTGGTCACAGCGCTGCCTTCGGCAGCAACGCGGCGGAACTTCAGACCAGGATCTACAATTTCAAATACAAGCTCGGCAACAGGAAGTCCGGCCAAGATTCCATCCTCTTTGACATGAATGACGGCTGTGGACTGGTGTCCCGCAGGGATAGTCGTCTCGGTCGTAACGTCGCCCGCTCCCACATCCTCAGCCAACCAGCTCCGAATCTGCTCCCGCAGCGCTTGATTATAGGTTCCCAGCTCGTGCATCTTGTATCCGCTCCTCTGTTAAGCCGTATTCACGGTGTAGAACTGTATGCTTGCGCCACTGCAAGTCATCACGCTCAGGGAAGTCCTCCCGGTAATGCGCTCCGCGGCTCTCCTCCCGTGCTAGCGCAGCTTCGGTTGTCAGCAATGCGCAGGTCAGAAGGTTGGCAAACTCATATTCCTCCCGTTTGGTGAGTACCGTCTGAAAAATCGGAAGCTGACGCTTCAGCTCTTCCAGCCCTTTAATTAATCCGCTGCCGTCTCTTCTCAGCCCCGCATAGCGGACCATAACTTTCTGCAGCTTTAGTCTTTTCTCTACGAAGGCCTGAATAGAGGACGCGCTTCTCCATGATTCTTCAGAAACCGGATTTCTATCAAATGCAGGCATTTGGAGAGGTTCCAGATTATTAATCTGCTTGACAATGCGCCGTCCGAACACGATTGCCTCCGACAACGAGTTGCTCGCCAGCCGGTTCGCCCCGTGAACGCCAGTAGAGGATACTTCTCCACAGGCAAATAGCCGCTTCACATTCGTCTCCCCGTTCAAATCGGTCTTGACGCCACCCATCATATAATGTGCAGCAGGCGCAACCGGAATCCAGTCGGTCGTCAAATCAAGTCCGTAGTTCAGGCAGAATTCATATATTGTCGGGAAACGGTGCTTGACCATATCCGGAGATTCATGCGTAATATCCAGATAGACAAAGGTCGATTTGGTTGCTTCAATCTCGCTTACAATCGCCCTTGCTACAACATCTCTCGGGGCAAGCTCTAGCTGCTCATGATATTTCTCCATGAAGCGCTCGCCTCTAATATTCCGCAGCACCGCACCTTCTCCGCGAACAGCCTCGGAAATAAGGAATCGCGGAGCACCAGGGTAACAGAGCGAAGTCGGATGGAATTGAATGAATTCCATATCCTGAATATATGCCCCAGCCCGAAATGCCATGGCAACCCCGTCTCCTGTCGCCACATCCGGATTGGTCGTATACCGGTACAGTTGTCCGGTTCCGCCGGAGCACAATACTGTTGCTTTGCCGCGCACAAACAGCTTTTGGCCGTCCGGCTTTTGAACGAGTACCCCGCAGCATTCTCCGTCGATCGTAATCAGGTCAATGACAAAATGGTCGTCCCATACTTCGATGTTGGGATGCGCATTTGCTTTCTCCGACAAAGCCCGCACGATCTCATAGCCTGTCGCATCCCCATTAGCATGCAGAATTCTTCGCTGGCTGTGGGCGCCTTCCTTCGTCAGCGCAAATTCGCCATTCTCCTGGTCGAACTGCGTGCCCATGCGTATCAGATCATGAACACCTTTTGGCCCTTCATGAACAAGGGCCTCAACCGCTTCATCAACACACAGTCCTGCACCAGCAACAAGGGTATCCTGCCGATGGTACAGCGGCGAGTCATCCTCGGAAATAACCGCAGCGATTCCACCCTGGGCATACCGCGTATTGCTGTCCATCAGCGATTTTTTCGTTAACATAAGTACGTTACTATTTTCACTAGCTTTGATAGCGGTAAAAAGACCGGCAATGCCGGCCCCGATTACAATGACATCTTTATCCACTACCGGAAGCTGATCCAAGGAAAAATCCACTAAATATCTTGGAATCAATTCGCTCTCCTCCTACAAGGAAGTAGCGCATGCTACTTCACTTGCAGCATGCGCTCCAGAGATAATCTCGCTTTGTCTGCAACTTGAGGCGGAACATAAATTTGCGGCTGCATCGTTTCCAGGCATTTCACAAGTTTCTTCAAGTTGTTGACCTTCATGTTCGGGCATACCAAATATTTGGTTGCAAAATGGAAGGTCTTATCCGGACTATCCTTGCGAAGCTGGAAGCCTGTTCCGTCCTCTGTGCCGACAATAAATTCCTTGTTCGGAGATTCTTTGCAATATTTAAGGATCGCTGTTGTACTGCCTACAAAATCGCCAAGCTCCACAACTTCAGGTCGGCATTCCGGGTGAACGACAAACTCCGCATTCGGGTATTTGGCCTTCATCTCCACGACATCCTTCACAGTCAGCATATCATGTGTATTGCAGTAGCCTTCCCAAATAATCATCTTCTTGTCTGTCTTCTGTTGTACATAATGGCCCAGGTTCTTGTCCGGAACCCAGATTACTTCGTCGCCTTCTACAGAGTTCACAACCTGGACGGCATTTGCTGAAGTACAGCAAATATCGGTCTCTGCCTTAATCTCTGCAGATGAGTTAATATAGGTTACAACGGTTGCATTCGGATGCTTCGCTTTCAGCTGACGAAGTCCTTCTACATTGACCATGTCGGCCATCGGACAACCGGCACGCTCATCCGGAATAATAACAGTTTTGTTCGGAGCCAAAATCTTCGCGCTCTCTCCCATAAAGTGCACACCGCAAAAAACGATCGTATCCGCATCCGTTTGTGCGGCTTTCTGAGCAAGCAGGAAGGAATCACCACGAAAATCGGCAACCTCTTGAATTTCATCTCTTTGATAATAGTGAGCAAGAATAATTGCGTTACGTTCTTTCTTCAATTCCATCAGACGCTCGCGAAGCTCACGATTTTGCTGCTCTTTGCGTTCTAATGCCAATGCTTCCACGGCAGACCCTCTCCTTGTATGTCATCAGGCAGCGCTTAACCAGCGCTCTCCCTAGTGTTGCCAAAGCTAAATAAATTGATGAAGTTACAACTAATTTACACAACAGAGACTACGGTGTCAACAAGCGTAAAGGCGCTTTAGCGCAGTTTATCAAGGCTAGAACTTCTGAATGGTAAGGCTATGTTGTTTTATTAGCCAAATCTTATGTAAGGTTAGCAACTTTCAGACCTGTACGGGACGATGCAAATATAAGAATAACTTTAGTTGTCCGTTATACATTCTTATATTAAAAAAGCAGCCCCTTCTGTCAGGAAGGGACTGCTTTAGTAGAAGCTTATGACTTGTTGTTTTCGCCGTCGTTATCCTCTGGCTTCGATTCCGGAATATCGCCTTTGACTGGTTCTTCATCGCCTTTGCGAGGCTGAATGCGAACCGTAACGTCGCCGATTGTATCAATCGTCGGATCTGCATGGGTCTCTTCCGGCGTGCTGCCTTCGGAGCCTTGGCCTTCTCCGCCAAGCGAACCGGTCTCGATCAGGCGCTTGATTTGTTCCATCTCCAGAGTCTCCTCCTTGAGGAGTGTCTCGGCAATGAGGTGAACTTCTTTGCTCTTCTCGCTCAGAAGCTCCTTGGCCCGAGTATAGCAGTTATTGATCAGCGTCTGCATCTCTTGGTCAATCTCATACGCTATCGCATCGGAGTAATTCTGCTCATGGCCAATATCGCGGCCCAGGAATACTTGCCCTTGCGAGCTGCCGAACTGCATTGGTCCAAGCTTATCGCTCATACCATACTCCATAATCATGCTGCGGACAATGCCCGTCGCCTGTTTAAAGTCGGAGTAAGCGCCTGTTCCGATTTCGCCAATGAACAGCTCCTCGGCCACACGGCCCCCGAGCAATCCGGTAACCTTGTCAAGAAGCTCCTGCTTGGTAACAAGCATACGGTCTTCCTTCGGCATCATGATGACGTATCCGCCAGCACGTCCCCGAGGAATAATCGTAACCTTGTGAACCATATCAGCATGCTCCAGGAAGAATCCAACGATGGTATGTCCTGCTTCGTGATAAGCAACAATCCGCTTCTCGCGGTCACTGATCACGCGGCTTTTCTTCTCTGTACCTACGATAACGCGGTCAATGGCTTCGTCCATCTCACGCATTGCAATATCTTTCTTGTTGCGGCGTGCTGCCAGGAGAGCCGCTTCGTTCAGGAGGTTCTCAAGGTCTGCACCTGTGAAGCCTGTAGTACGCTTCGCAATAATATCCAGCTTGACATCATTGGCCAGCGGCTTGTTGCGGGCATGGACTTTAAGCACCGCTTCGCGGCCTTTCACATCCGGACGGTCAACTGTAATTTGACGGTCGAAGCGTCCCGGGCGGAGAAGCGCCGGATCGAGAATGTCCGGACGGTTCGTAGCAGCGACGATAATAATACCTTCGTTAGCGCCAAATCCATCCATCTCAACAAGCAATTGGTTAAGCGTCTGCTCGCGCTCGTCATGGCCACCGCCAAGACCTGCGCCACGCTGACGGCCTACTGCATCAATCTCATCGATAAAGATAATACAAGGTGCATTCTTTTTCGCATTTTCAAACAAGTCACGGACACGGGACGCACCGACACCGACGAACATTTCCACGAAGTCAGAACCGGAAATGCTGAAGAACGGCACGCCGGCCTCACCGGCAACAGCTCTCGCAAGCAAGGTTTTACCTGTACCTGGAGGTCCGTTAAGCAGTACCCCTTTCGGAATACGTGCTCCAACAGCTGCAAATTTGCGCGGATCTTTGAGGAAGTCTACGACCTCTACAAGCTCCTGCTTCTCTTCATCTGCCCCTGCAACGTCTTCGAAAGTAACCCGTTTCTTCTCTTCATTATACAAGCGGGCACGGCTCTTGCCGAAATTCATAACCTTGCCTCCGCCGCCCTGCGCTTGGTTAATCAGGAAGAAGAACAGGATGAAAATAATCACAAACGGAACAATGGACGTAAGAAACGTCAGCCAGAAACTTTGGCCTTCCATCGGATCAAACTTGTACTCTACCCCATTACTAATGGCCAAATCATTAATTTCCTTGAGCGCAAACTCTTCCACGTTAATGCGTGAATAGAACTGTTCGGAACTTGCATCAGCAGGCTTCGTACGGAATTGGCCTTTCGCATAATACGTGTATTTGTCGAACTTCAATGTCAGTTTTTGAACATTGTTATCTACCATCTGTTTCCGAAACTGGTCATATCTCAGTTCGACTGCGGTATCTCCAGAACTGCTGATTGCCTGGACAATACCCACGGCCACCAAAAAGATGATCAAATAAAACCCCGTGTTACGGATGATCCGATTCATCCCTTACCTCCTCTCAAGACGCTTTAAGTATTTTACCATAGCATGACATTCCATCTCAATAGAACGCACGGAGGATCGGCATGTACGGCGGTTACCTGTCTTATTTCGAGTAGACTTCCGGTTTAAGTACACCTATAAAAGGCAGGTTGCGGTATTTCTCCGCATAGTCAAGCCCGTAGCCAACCACGAATTCATCAGGCAGGCTAAAGCCTGTATAATCAGCTTCCAGATCGACTGTCCGGCGGGTCGGCTTGTCAAAAAGCGTCACCACGGTAACCGATTTGGAATTGCGTCTTTCCAGAACATCAATTAGATAGCTCAGCGTCAAGCCGCTGTCAATAATGTCTTCTACAATGAGGACATCTCTTCCTTCAACGGAAACGTCCAAATCCTTAATAATTTTTACAACACCCGAGGATTTGGTGGACTGGCCGTAGCTGGATATCGCCATAAAGTCAATTTCAAGCGGAATATTGATGTTTTTAACCAGATCCGCCATAAAAATAAACGCGCCTTTAAGGACGCAAATAACGAGCGGATTGCGCCCCTCGAAATCATGGCTCAGCGTATCGCCCAGTTCCTTGATTTTATCTTGAATTTGCTGTGCATCGTATAATATTTCCTTGATGTCGTCTAACAATGCTGCGACCTCCTGTTTTATAATTGCTTAATCCAACTTATGTCTATAATCGGGCCCGCATTCAGGTAGGAATGAAAAATATCCTTGCTTACTCCGGCAGGCCAGCTACTCGTATCCTTAGCACCTTGGCATCCGTATGTCCGGCAAGGGCATGGGCAGACCGGCGCAGGCCGGGAATCCATAAAATTCTTCCATCAGCGTCGCAAAGTAACGGCGCATGATCCCGCTTCGAACGCGGCCATTTCGCATCTACGAACATATCTTGCACTTTTTTTGTGCCGTTTAGTCCTAACACCTCCATACGATCTCCAGGCCGCCGATTCCGGACGAAGAGTGGATACGCCAGCGCCCCGCTGTCAAACCAGGCCTCAAGTCGTGAAGCCGGTCTTGCAGGCAGATCATCCCCAGGAACATACAGGGTGTCCACGAACCATTCCATTCCTGTCTCTGCAATAAACAGTCGGCCGTCTTGCTCTGTAAGCTCATACTCATAGGGGGCTGATGAATCTGTATCATTGCCCTTCCGCCATAACAGCATCCCATAATCGATGCAAAACCGGATTCCGCCGCCTGCATCAAGGCTTTCACCAGATAATGAGCCTTGTTCAGCCGCTTCCCGGACTGCTTCGATCCGTTCATAAGTGATGGCGTCTTTTTCCTGAATAAGATAGTTTAATATTAGTTTAATCAATCTCCTTTGTAAAGCGACGTGCAATTCCAGCAATGCATAGCGGTCCATGACCGCTTTCCCGGCGGACAGCCGGACCTTCTCCCTGAACAGCACGGCTGCCTCCCGCTTCATATAGTCGTCATCCGAACGGGCCATATCCGACAGGCGAAGCAGTGATTCGGCAAGCTTTGGATTCAGCTCCTCCAAATAAGGAATGACATCCAGCCTGACTTTGTTACGAAAATAATGACGCTTGAAGTTGCTGCTGTCCATACTGTACGGGAGATTATGATAATCGCAGTATGCAAGAAGCTCCGACTTGTTAATACGAAGCAGGGGACGGATAAGTTCCACGTTTTTTTCCGTTCGGGAAATCGGCATCCCCGCAAGCCCTCCGGGGCTTGTCCCGCGGATAATACGCATCAATACGGTCTCCGCCTGATCACCGGCATGATGCCCGAGCGCGATCCTCCCTGCCCCGCAGGCAGCAGCTGCTTCTTGGAGAAAAGCGTAACGCTGCTCACGTGCAGCAGCCTGTGCATTCATGCCGGTCTGCTCAATATAAGCCGGCAGGTTCAGCACGACAGTCTGCAAAGGAATACCGATGCTGGCGCACCACTCCGTTACAAGGGCCGCCTCCCGGGCAGATTCTTCAATCCGGAAGCCATGATTTACATGCGCAGCAGCAAGTGCAAGCTGCTCTGCCCCGGCAAGCTGCTGAAGCATATGGAGCAATGCCATCGAATCCGGGCCGCCAGAAAGTGCTGTCATGATTGTATCCCCCGGGCTCCACAGCTTGTACATTGCTGCAGTCTCCCTGACCCGATCCAATAATTCCTCCATAAGCTCCATCCTTTCTCTTTCCCCATCCATTCCTGATTCTAAAGAGCGCCAACCCCATCTTTATAATTCAGCTATACATTTAAATACCAAATTGCTGTTGCTGCCAGCATCAGCACGGACACGGCAAATGCTCTGAACAGCCATCGTGATCCTGACTTTTTGCGCTGCCGGGCAGAGCTTCTGGTCCGATATCGGCTCTGCCATGCGGCCGATGCTTCGCGCGCGCTGTTGAAGCCGCCGCTAAGCGCCTTCCCGAACCACTCTCCGAACGGAGCCAGGGTCACACTTTCTTTGACCAGCGCCAGCAATGCATTCACCGACCGGTCGCGGGACTTCAAAAGCTGAGCAAGCCGCCTGTCTTCCATGACCTGAATAAGCAGTACAGCCAGTGAAAATAAATCATAAGCCGGATCGGCGCGGCGTGAGCCAGCAGACCAGTACCCGCGGTCATACAGCTCTGTAAATTGGCGCACACTCTTGCCAATCGCCGTAACGCCCCCGTAGTCAATCAGATGCGCACGGCCATACTGGCTAACCAGCACATTATCCAGTTTCAGATCCCCGAACACCCAGCCCTCCTGATGAAGCTCGGCAAGCTGGCGCAGCAAATGAACACCGAGCAAAGAGTACCATTCAGACCCTTCACGCTGCAGATATTCTGTCATCGAAGAACCTTGTATGTATTGCATAACATAGAAGCAGTAATCCCGTCCCGGGTAATGCGTAAAATCATCGACATGAACCAGGAACGGCTCCCCGCTCCGGGACTTTGTATCGGTAATAGCCCGCAACACATTAATTTCGGATTGCAGGTCCGCAGCGTCTGCGCCGACCTTTAACGCATAACTTCTTCCCCGGTGAGAGACGAGAAATACTTTGCCGTTGGCACCTTCCCCCAGCAGGCGCTGGACTTCGTAACGCCCGCCATGCCATTTCCCGTATAGTATCGTACCTCTTGCAAGCCGCAGATCAAACGACGTAGTCACTCCGCAGCCCATCCATGTCATCTCTATGTCCTCTACCATAATCGTCTTTTCTATAAAAATCAATGACCTCCATGATTGCAGGGCCTGTAGGTGTTGTTCCCTGCATTTGCAGCCTGGAGAACAAGGCGGGGATATCTTTCATGCTGCGGGTCCATCCCATATCCAGGGCAGCACCTTCCCCATGCTTTCCGCCCGGAAAATGAAATACGCTCAGCTCGCTCTCTCCTTGGCGGGATTGCAGGCTCAGCATCAAATCCTTGATCGCTTCCTCGACCGCCTGCAGCTTGGGCTTCATGCTGGCGCTCGCATCAATAAGCAGAGCAACGCGAAGCTTGGCGGTCTCCCCCAGTTCGTCCATTACCCTCACAACCTCTCCCCGTTTTTCCGGAGGCAAGCTCTCCAGCGAGGAGTCGCCGAGCACCTGTTTCAGTTCCTTGTGGACCGCATTCTGAATGGTGTGCATTACGGTCTTCCTTGTCATCATTTGTACGGTGCGTGCCAGTTCCTTCGTATGGACCAGCCTGCTCAGGCCGCCTCCCGCCTTGGAAATTTCATTGATTTCCGTTGCACCTGCCTCTCCCAAATCACCCTGGTCCAGCACACCGACCACGTTCACCGTTATACCTTCTGCATATGCGTGGGCAGCCGCCGTGACCGGATTCATTCCGACATTGGAGCATCCGTCCGTAATTAATAGAATCTGCTTCATTGCCTTCTCCTCCTTGGAAACTCATCTATGACTTGCACTCTATCATTATTCCCTTAAGGGCCTGATCATAAACGGTCTGCGGACAAGAATGGAAGAATAGATTCTGACAGTCGGGGAACGCTTTGTTTCACATCATACGTAAATTTTTATATCAATCCGCTGGGTGCACAGGATACCAGGCTGAACGGCACTTCAGGCACAAATAAAGGATCAGGAGGCGCGCCCGTCCTGATCCTTCGATTCTGCTTGCCTTGCTCCACACGTATGCCCGCTTCCCGGACGGGATCAGCTCACCGTCCTTGGCCGCTCCAGCCTGGACATTCCAGGCCAGCGGAAAGTTGCCCATTCCGGCTGATGCTTCTCAATTTTGGCGACAACAACCGTCATATCGTCCATGATCTGGCCGTCATGATGCCGGACGACCTTCTCCAGCAGCTGCTCGGCAATCTCCTGTGGCTGATCCACCTGAATCTCCTGAATGACCCGCTTCATCCACATCTCCTTGTTCACGGCATGTCCGGGAGCATCATAGATGCCATCCGTCATCATAATCAGCGTATCACCCGGCTGCAGCTGAACCCGGATCAAGTCCACGTCTATCTCCTGCAGGATGCCGACCGGCAGATTATTGGCTGTTATCATAATGACCTCGCTTCCCCGTTTAATAAAACTCGGAGTCGAACCAATTTTCATAAAGGTAGTCTTGGCCGTGTACATATCAATTAAGGCCACATCGACGGTCGCATACATTTCATCTGAGGAGCGCAGCAGCAGTACTGAATTTACCGATTTGATCGCCAGCTTCTCATCCATTCCCGATTGCAGAAGCTGCTGCAAGATGGAGAGCGCTGTACTGCTCTCAAGACGGGCCCGCTCTCCGTTGCCCATACCATCGCTGATGGCGACGGCAAATTTCCCGTTGCCGAGCTCTACCGTGCTGAAGCTGTCTCCCGATAACAAATCCCCTCCTTTTGCTGCTCCGGCGATTCCCGTCTCCACTTCATATTCTTTGGCCGACCCGAATTGCACAGTAGACGGATGGCCGGACTGCTCCGCGTAGCGCTCAGTTTTTACTGCAATATGCTCGCCCAGTATATCGCTCAACAGCGGCGCTATAATTTTTCGGCATTCGTCATAGCCCTTGCCGAATGTATGGGCAATCTCAATTTCCACATTCCCCTCCTCTAGTGAAATAATATCGACGCTCTGAATGGAAAGGCCAAGCCCTTCCAGCGCCTCGCGGATTTGCTCCTCCTGAAGATGAAGCTCCTGTCCCTCCCGTTTAATTTCCTTGGCCAGATCCTCCATAACCTGGGACACCCCGGAAAGTTGCTCAGCTACGAGCTGGCGGGCGTCCTGAATCTGCCTTTTGTAGTGCTGATCATGCTGGTACAGCTCATACTGATGCTGCATCACGCCAATCACCTGCTTGGGTTTGACACAGTGTGTCGACCATTCCCGGGGAACTTCTTTGATCCCAGGCCTTCTCCCTTCTTCAATGGACATCATCATCTCTGTCATCAGCTTATAGGTCTGATAGAACTTCCCCTCCCAGCACAGATTTTTCCGGTGGCAGCTGGCACATGTCTTCTCTGCCACAACATTCATGAAATGACTGATTTCCTCCTCTCTCTTCTTCTCTGTATCCGTCACCTGAACAAGCGGACTGAAGCTGCGGGCGAGTTGCCGGAATACTTCCGAAAACTGTGTTACCCGCTGCGCTGTCACATCCCGGACCCGCTTGGCATATTCGTGCTGTGATTTCATATGTTCATTCGTACCCGGCACGTATCGGGCAATTGTTTGAATAACACTGCGAGGCGTGCATAGAAACAGCAGCACCGCGGCTACGGATTCCCAGGTGGAGCTCAGGATATTGGTTTGATTCCCTATATAAATGGATAATATAGAAGTACCAAGCAGCATGCCGAAGGCGACGGCCGTTTTACCTCCGTCCCGCAACAAACCGGCCAGTAAACCGGCAAAAGCCAGCAGACTCATTTGCACGATAGCGTTCATATCCGCCAGGCTTAAAATCAGTCCGGCAACTACCCCCACTGAAGCGCCAAGGGGAGCCCCGCCCACCAGGGCGAAAAGCAGCAGCAGGTACCTGGACATAACATGTTCCACTGACATGCTGTAAACCACCCAGCCGACCGCTCCCGTCATAATGGAGGCCAGCATTATCATCATACATATAATCTCCTCCGTCTTGAGCGAGGCGGACCGCTTCGTCATCGTCAGCACAGGCAGCGCCTGAATGAAGACAAGCGTCAGTACGAAACTTAGACCCGCCTCCACACCTACCATCATTAACTCGTACCAGCCGAGGGTGTCCAGAATGACGACATTGAACAGCCGGACCAGCAGTATGGAGATGAAGACTAGCAGCGGCGCATAATTCAGCTCTGCCTTCTCATAAGCTTCCAGTCCTTTGACGATCAGGAAGAAGATAGCGATCTGCAGTGCAATCCAGGCGGGAGCAGGCGAAGCTGCCAGCCAGCTTCCTGCAACCAGTGATATAGCGACGATCCGGTATGCATCCTTGCGAAGGAAATAAATAACGGCAAAATAGGCAATCGCAAATGGAGACAACGATTCCAAAATTGTTGCACGTCCAAGCAGGAAACCGACGGCCATAAACAATAATGTCCAGCGCTTGGCTGCAACGATTTGAACCCACCTGCGAGTCGCCGCCCAGTTCAGCCCCTTTTGAATTGCCGTATTCACCGCACCTGTACGTTTTACGCCAGGCAACAACACCAGATTCTGCTTGTCCATGATTTTGGCACCACCATTCCGATTTTTTGATGTGCCTCTAATTATAGGAGCCGGGTTTTATAAAGTTTGTCAGAACCCGTAGCTTGTCCAAAAGTTTTTTCCGACAAAAACAAGCGCAGTCAAAAGCAGCTGACAATTGCGTGTCGCACCCAGTCCCCGCCTATGTTTGGAGCATCCTCCACACTTGCAATTGTCGCCCTGCCGTCTACAAAAAGCGTGGCTGGCTGCAAGGCATTCAATAGGGGAACATCGTCCGAACCTGTCGGAGTAGAAGGATATCTCAGGGAAAGTTCTGGTTCTAAATTAAAATTGACGTTTCATGCGCTATGCCGTCCGCAATATCTGCGGACTCAAGCTGATCTTGACAGCGGAACCGCTGTTTCGCGCATACCTGTGGGGGATTGCAGAAAAACAACATAAAAAAAAGCAGAACCATAGGTTCTGCTTTTATATGACAAAGTTCTAATTATACTCGTTTGGCTCCACGGCCTCCGCGCTTGGATTCCGTGTTTTTCTTGAGTGAAGAGATGCGCTCCTCGCTATCCTTCAGGAATCGCGACATTTTATCCTCGAATGAAGGTTTGCCGAAAGACGGTTTTCCAGCGCCTGATTTAAATGGACGTCCTCCACGATCTCCGCCCCCTCTTGGGGAACGGTCTCCTCCACCTCCACCTCCGAAGCGCTCGCGCGGTGGTGGCGACGGCTGCTGTCCCTCTGGACGATCAATCGCCTGTTTAATGGAAAGTCCGATCTTTCCGTCTTTGTCCACGTTGATCACTTTTACTTTGACGACATCGTCAATCTTGAGATGATCTTTCACGTCCTTGACGTAATTATCGGCAATTTCCGAAATGTGAACGAGCCCAGTGACACCCCCTGACAAATCGACGAATGCCCCGAAATGAGTAATGCCTGTCACTTTGCCCTCTAATTTGGCTCCCACTTCAATTGCCATAGAATAAAATGTTCCTCCCTAAAAGTTTTGCGAAGCAGACGTAAACGACTGCTGTCCTTTACTATTATACCAGCGGACGGTACACAGTGGAATACATGCTCGCATAAGTCATGAAATTTACATCTAAATTACACTTTTGACGGCACCTTGAAACAGCCAAGGCATAGAGTGTTGCCGCCTTGGCAACGGCAGAGAGCGTATCGCTTACAAAATCAGAGTCTCCATAGCGTGCACAGATAAATTCTGATAATGCATCATGCCGCGGGGCCGCACAAAAAAAGCTCTGGCCGGTTGTGCATAGTCATGTTTGCAAATATAAGTATAAACCGGGAGCAATCCCGAAATTCCTTATATTATCAAAAATTACTGCAAACCTCCATTACCGTGATTATAACCGAACCGAAGAAGCAAGGTCAACAGACGCAAGCGGAGGTAAAGCTAATTCGAGCCTGAAATCTGAATTTGCTTCTCTCCAGGCATTGTCATGCCATACTCCTTGCGCGCCAGCTCCTGAATATATTCCGGATCATTCAGCATACTCACACGCTGGTCAAGCTGCTCCTTCTGCTGCTTGACCTCATCGAGCTTGCTTTGGGCAGCAAGGTATCTCTCGTATGTGTCCCCTTTGCTGTAGCCCTGATTTAACATGGTGTAGGCGGCCCAGCCCATAAAGAGGATGACGAAGATTAACCATAACTTCAAGCGCCTCTTGGAGCCTTCATATGAAGTTTTCTTGGCTGTACTGCTTGTCCTCATGCATTCAATCCTCCCCAAACCATCTTTTCCATAATGCGATACAGCTTGTCTTGATACGGGTGAACCGCCCTATTATATCTATTCTCTTCCAATACGGCTCCAGTACGCGCCATAGCGGTCTGACAACCGGCCTGAGCATCCAGGCGAGCAAGAGCCAGAACGGACGCAGCAACTGACCGGTCAACTTTACTATAAACAGGGAGATTGCCAGCGCAAACCCCAACAGTACCCGAACGAGCTTGTAGAGCATCAGCAACGGCTTGATCACAAGCAGCTCAAAGCACCGTACAAGAAACCGCAGCAATTTGCGGATTGTTTCTATTAACCATACCACAAAAGCAATCACTGTTGAACTGAACAGCCAAAAATAGAACCCAATACCTATAAGAAGTCCTAAAAAAATATAAATTCGCACTTCCCCATCATTATTCGCCATTAAAACCCGAAAAACAATAAGTGTTGCTGCAAGCCAGTACAACAGGTCCAAAATTGGAATCCACAGCCTGCCAATATGTAAACGATTCGACACGACCCGGTAGCTGTCAAAAGCAACACCCATTCCAATTCCGGACAACAGCATCATCATTAGGGTCCCGAACTGCACACTCAGATTCACTTGAACAGCTTTCCGAACAACCCTTTGGATTTGACTGTTGTTCCCTGGCCATCCAGATAGGCGAGCGAATGGACAAGTCCTTCAATTGCAACGAGCCCCTGCTCGAGATTCAAATGTTTGATATGCAGGTTCTGTCCCTTGATTGCTAGAAACCCGCAGTCGGTGTCGAGCAGAAACTCCTCATTGTCAAAGCTCTCCACATTGCTTACACCGGAAATTTCCAGAAGCTTGCGGTTTAGCATCTTCAACTCCTGGCGCTTGGTTTTGGCTTGGTCATTCATAGCTTGGTCCCCCCCTTCCATCATTAGGTTATGCCGAATGGACAGGAAGTAGAACATGATAGGCCGGAAGAAATTTAGAAATGAAAGAGAGTTTGCAAAGAGGATGAGACGGGGATAACCGGACGAAGCGATATATAATCATTACAGCTGTACAAAAAAAGGCGGCTGCACGGATGCAGCCGCCTCTTTCATCTGATAACGCAAGCAGTGCCACTGAATCTGGTTATTACCAGTTAAGCGGGTCAGTACGCGGAATAGCCTCTTCGGCCAGCACCGTGTACATCTGCTCGGCTTCATCTTTACGGGTAGATTCAGCCAGTCGCTCAACCCGCACGGTGACGATCTTTTGCCCGAACTGAATTTTCAACTCGTCACCGGGCTTGACGGTATTGCTTGGCTTGGCTTCGCGGCCGTTAACCCATACACGCCCCTGCTCGGATACATCCTTGGCGACGGTACGGCGCTTGATGATACGCGAAACCTTCAAAAATTTATCAAGACGCATGTTTTACTTAACAGCTTCTTTTAATTTATTGCCGGCTTTGAACGCGGGCACGTTGGATTCCGGAATTTCGATTGTAGTACCTGTTTGCGGGTTGCGTCCGATACGGCCGTTGCGTTTGCGGGTTTCGAATGTCCCGAAGCCGATCAGTTGTACTTTGTCACCGCTGGAGAGCGCATCTGTTACTTCGCCCAGGAAGTTGTTCAGTACAGTCTCAACGTCACGCTTGGAAAGTCCGCTCTTGGCGGAAATGTTATTAATCAGATCTGTTTTATTCATATTGTTTTGCCTCCTAAATAGGTTCTCATTGATTTTTTAGTGGCGGTCTCCCGCTCTGATTTGAAAGAGTGAAACGACTTCCGAAGGATACTATTCTGCCCGCTATTGAAAAAATCCTGCCCCTATCATAACTTTTTTATGAAAAGTATATTCCGAGAAGAAACAAGATGCTGCGAATTGATCCTTGAAAAGGCTGTTATTTCAGCCGTTTCGCCTCCTCCCACCATTGATCCATTTCTATTAAATCAGTCTGGTCAAAAGTTTTGCCGTTTATACGAAGCTGCTCCTCAATATATGAGAACCGCTTTACAAACTTGCGGTTGGTGCGCTCTAGAGATTCTTCCGGGTCGGCATGCAGAAAGCGTGATAGATTCACAGCAGCAAACAACAGGTCTCCGAGCTCGTCAGCCATCTGCTCTCCATCCCCCGTGGATGCCGCCTCGCGCAGTTCCTGCAGTTCCTCCTGGGCTTTAGCAAATACATCGTCCAGCTTGTCCCAGTCAAAGCCGACCTTGGCCGCCTTCTTCTGCAGTTTGTAAGCCTTCATCAGCGCCGGCATCGGCGGAACGCCATCAAGCACAGAGTTGCGCTGGCTTCCCTTCATGGCTTTTTCCTCCGCCTTCATCTGCTCCCAGTTGTTCAGCGCTTCCTCGGCATTATCCGCGTCCTTGCCGCCGAATACGTGCGGGTGACGGAAGATGAGCTTTTCATTAAGCGATTGAATGACGTCATAAACGCTGAAGCTGCCCAGTTCCTCCTCCATCTGGCTGTGCAGCATAACCTGGAGGACGACATCGCCGAATTCCTCGCGCATCCCTTCGGGATCGTCATTATCCAGCGCTTCAATAGCCTCGTATGTTTCCTCGATGAAATTTTTGCGGATGGATTGATGTGTCTGCTCTCGGTCCCACGGGCAGCCTTCAGGACTGCGGAGAATACGGACAATCTCATGCAGCCGCTCAAAGGAACGATTGCGCAGACTGTCATCTGTGCTCGCAGCCACATATATCAGCGACAGATTTCCATAGCCATCCATCCGGTCCAGCTCATACAGAGGAATCGTAACAATCTGCTCCTCGCCAGGCACACCCAGTGCGTGACCGACAACAACGGGGTGTTCGTCCGGGTAGCGCTCCATCAGCGTCAGTTTCACCTCGGAGGCTGTATACATATCATACACCTGTCCGATTAGAGTATGGAGACGCGGATCAAGCTGGGAAGACTGCATCCCGGCTGCATCCAGCAGCTGGAAGCCCTCGATTGGATCAAAGCCCAGCGATATAAAAGCCTGATCGAGGAAGCTCTGCCCGCCTGCAATCTCAAGCCGTATCCCGCGCTCGGGGCAGCGCTCACGGAGAAGCTGCACCGTACGCTCAGCGACCATTGGATGCCCAGGCACAGCATACAGAATGCCATTTTGCTGCCCGGAACCGTTCTGCGTCCCTTCAGTGGCCTGTTCCTCTGCAAGCCGCAGCAGCTCCCCTGTAATCGCCTCATAGACATCCGGGAAGGATTCAGATGCCTCATATATGTAATCGAAGGTGGAGTAGCCCAGCCCTTCTTCATCCAACAGGGTCAGCATCGGATGCTTGCCGGTTCTGACATACCGCCGCTCCGTCTGCTGGACCTTGCGCCACACACCAAGGCTTAGCTGATCAGCATCTCCCGAGCCAAGCCCGACAATTGTAATTAACGGTTCCATCCTCTTCTCTCCTTCACATTAGTTCTGTTATGTGCGCCTCAGCAGGCGCAATCGTACCAACAGCCCGGCGAGCTTGCTGCCGCCGGGCAGCGCCCGCAACTCGCGCGCGCTCAGGCCGCCGCTGGCAATCAGCGCAGCGGCGAATACCGCCGCGCCGACGGCTACACCCGTCAGCGCAAGCACTGCCGCCGCGCCTCGGCCTTGCAGCGGCAGCATTCCGAGCAGCCCGCCATGCATGCGCCCGATCAGCCATAGCGCCGCAGCCATGCACGCGAGCGCAAACAAAGTGCCCGCCGCATATGGCCTGGCGGGCAGGCGCACGCTGGCGGTGCGAACGACCATTACAACGCCCGGCAGGGCGGCTGCGGTGAGCGCAATGGCGCCGGCGTAGGCGGCGCCTTCGATGCCATATGCAGGCACAAGCACGGCATTGAGCAGCCCCTTCAGCAGCGCCGCCACAAGCAGCAGCAGCGCAGGCAGCCGCACCGATCCCATGCCTTGCAGCAGGGCGGCGGTCACCGCATTCAGCGAACCGGCAAGCGCTGTACAGCATACCCAGATAAATGTCCAGGTGGACTGATTATCGGAATAAAGCAATATATTGATCGGTTCAGCCAACCAGACCAGACCAACCGTAGCGGCTGCACCAAACCACCAGGTAAAGCGCAATGTCAGCTCTGCCCGTAACGACATTTCCTTCAGGTCTCCCCGTGCGCGTGCGGCAGCCAGAGCCGGAACGAGCGCAGCAGCCGCTCCGCCTGCCACCATTACGACCAGCTGTACCAGCGGCTGGCCGCGGCTGTAAAGACCGAATAACGTCATCAGCTCCGTGCTTTCCAAGCCCGCTGCGGCGAGCAAACGGGGCACTGTGATTGCATCCACGATGCCCGCTACCGGAACGGCCAGGGAACCGAGTGCAACCGGGAAGGCCAAACGTGCCATACTGCTCATTGAAGCAAGCAGTCCCCTCCAGGACTTTGCCTTCGACCCGTGAGTGCCCGCAAACGCAAGCCCGCTGTGCACTCCGCCATCTGGCGCCATTGCTCCAGCCGGCTTGTGCTTCAATTCACCATTTGCGTCCAGTGCACAATTCTCCTCTGAAGAATGCGGCGGCACCACTGAAATCTGCAAGCCGCGCTTGTCCGCAGTATGCCCGGCATAGCGGGGCCGGACGCGCCGCGCCGGATCCCGCAGCCAGAACAGCAGCAGCACAGCCAATCCGGCTGAGCCTCCTGCGGCAGTACCTGCCATTGTTCCAGCAGCTACATGACTCTCCGGCCAGCCTGCAGCGAGGCCAATGAGCAGCAGCGACAGCATTGCCGCTACGCGGAACGTCTGCTCCATAACCTGTGACAGCGCGGAGGGAAGCATCTGCTGCTGCCCCTGAAAATAGCCCCGCAGCGCTCCGACTACCGGCACAATCCAAAGACCGAGCGAGGCCATCCGGACAGCCCAGGCCGTATCTGCATCACCCAGCCATGCGGCAGCCAGATCTGCAATGACCCACATGACGCCAAAGCCCAGAATCCCGCCGGCCATAAGCAGCAGCACCCCGGCACGGAGCACGCCCTGCATCGCCGCTCTGTCACCAGCTTCATAATAGCGGGCAATCATCAGGGATACTGCTACCGGGATACCGGCAGAAGACAAATAAAGGAGCAGCTGATAAAGCGGATACACGGCATTGTAAATGCCGAATACACGGTCTCCCGCCAGATTTTGCAGCGGAATCTTCTGAAATGTACCCAGTACCTTGCTGAACAGCGCAGCTCCAGCCAGAAGCGCAGCACCATGCAGCCAATTATTCCGCCGAGGCGGAGCTTTGGAGCCGGAGGGCGCTGTATATTGTGTATCTTTGACTACACTCATATGTACTACAAGCACCTGCCTATCTGATCAAGCCTGATACCCATTATACTTTAAAATGGCCGGATGCGCTTAAACCATGCAGATGCAAAGGTACGCAAAAAGCTCCCGCAGCATCAGTCACCCCTTGCTGTGGAAGCCATTTTGCGAAAATAAAATTTGTGATAAGCAAACGGGAGGAATTACTGCTCCATCTGTTTGGCCAGGAAGCCTGCGGCTGTCTCAGCCATTTTAATCTCCATCTGGCCCATCTTCACAGACTCGTCCTTGCTGACCATGACTACCGTTCCAATGGGGTCGCCCCCTGCAATAATAGGTGCAGCAACGAGGGAAGAATAGGTCTCGTTGTTATCCTTGACCAGCTCCTGGGATGTGCTTGAAGACTCGGCAACCGTCTTGCGGTTCTCCATACAGCTCTCCAGCAGTTGCCCGATCTGCTTATCCAGATATTCCTTCTTGGAAGCTCCGGCCAGAGCAATAATGGTGTCCCGGTCCGAAATCATCGTAATATGATTGGTGCTCTCAAACAAGGACTCGGCATATTCCTTGGCAAAATCGCCAAGCTCGCCAATCGGGGAATATTTCTTAAGGATAACCTCTCCATCACGGTCTACAAAAATTTCAAGCGGGTCGCCTTCACGTATGCGCAGCGTCCGGCGGATTTCCTTGGGGATGACCACACGGCCGAGATCATCGATACGACGCACGATTCCTGTTGCTTTCATTTCATGTTGCCCCACTTTCACCAAAATTTGAATTCCTTGGGATTAGACAACCTGGACGGTCGCTGCCTGGTAGACATCCGTAGCTGTCCTTTAGCTATGCTCAAGATTCATGCAAGAGACCAAAGCGGGTGCGCAGCCATCATGAATGTCCCAACACACCGACGCCCTACAGCGGCAATACGCCGATTGAAGTCCTTTCGAATCTGACCATAGTATTCATCCGCTCCCAAATTCTTATACATCCCCTTCCCCACACAAATTTGCGCCATATTTCCTGTCCGGGCAAATTTCGGTTCCACGTGAAACAGCGGGGACTTGTTTCTCAGCCCCCGCTGACATCTACTCACTCATCTGTCATACAGCCTCATAAGCATTGCAATACGCAAATCAACTTTCACGGTTAAACCAGCTTCTTGCGGAGCGCGCCCGATATCCAGTCGATAAGCGTAATCATTACAATAATTCCGAGCAGAATTATGCCTACCCGGTCCCAGCTTCGCGAGCTGAGGGCAAAAATAAGCGGCGTCCCGATTCCCCCTGCTCCAATAATGCCCAGTATAGTCGCTGAACGCACATTGATCTCGAAGCGGTACAACATATAGGACAGAAAGCCCGGCAGCACCTGCGGCAGAACGGCAAACCACAGGATTTGCAGCCGGCTGGCGCCGCACGCGGTCAATGCCTCCACCGGCCCTTTGTCCATATTCTCAATCTCATCAGCAAACAATTTGCCCAGCATCCCGACCGAGTGCAGGCCAAGTGCCAATACCCCGGCAAAAGCCACCGGACCTACCGCCTTGATAAACAACAAGGCCATAATAATTTCAGGGAAGGTGCGAATGACACTCAGCACCATTTTGCCAGACCCGGATATTAGCTTCGAACGGCTCAGATTCGATGCCGCCCAGAAAGCAAAGGGAACACAGATCACAGTAGAAATGACTGTTCCCAGCACTGAAATGGCCAGCGTATCCAGCAGTCCGCGCAGCAGGTCCTCGCCGTCCGGCAAATAGACGTACCCCCAGTCCGGGGAGAAGAGGCCTGCCAGAATCGCTTTGGATATTTGCCCGGCAGTCTCTTTAATGCCTGTAAACGGCACTCCGGCAATTGCCCAGACGTATACAGCTGCAATAACCGTGATTATAATCCAGCGGTAAGGGCTCTTCTTGGGCTTTCGAATCGTATCGTTCCAGGATTTACTCATAGCAACTTCTCCCGCAGCTTCGAGCTGATATAATCGATGACCAGTACAATAGCAAGTGTAAACAGAATAATGACGGCCGTCTTGTTATACTCCAGATACCCAAGCGTCACTTCATAATACAAGCCTATGCCTCCTGCACCCACGAGGCCCAGAATAGCGGCTGCACGCACATTAATCTCAAAGGTATACAGGACATATGAAGCAAAATGGGCCTGAATCTGCGGAATGACGCTGTAGGCAATAAGCTGCGAATAATTCGCACCGACTGCGGTCATCGCTTCGAGCGGCCCCCGGTCAATTGTCTCCAGTGCCTCGTAAGTCAGCTTCGCAATAAGACCGAAGGAAAATACACCGAGCGCGAATATTCCCGGCAAAGGTCCGAGTCCGAAGATGGCAACAAAGATAGCTGCCAGCAGTAAATCCGGTACGGTCCTGACGAGATTGAGTAAAAAGCGCACCGGCAAATAGATCCATCTGGTGCGGGTCAGATTGCTTGCACAAAGCAAGGCAACAGGCAGCGCCGCTACCGCTCCTATCGTCGTGCCCAGCAAGGCCATGCGGATCGTGTCCAGCATCGCATCAGCAATATGAAGGACATAGCTCCACTTGGGAGGGAACATTTCCCTAATCAGATCGAACATATTCGGAAGCCCATCGATCAGCTCGCCAAAAGTCGAATCCGTCTGAACCGCACTACCCCACAGCAGCAGCAAGACAAGTACGGCTGTCAAATAATGCTTGAGCCTGCCGGGAGACTGCGGACGGATTGACTGGTCTGATCCTGCGCCCTTGCTCATATCGCCCGCTCCTCCAGCATCTCGTCCTGTCGGATCGGACGGCCATAAATTTCAGCAAATTTCTCATCCGTTGCTTCCTCTACGGGTCCGTCAAATACAACCTCCCCCGCACGCAAGCCGATAATCCGGGTGGCATATTGACGGGCCAGATCAATAAAGTGCAGATTGACGATCGTCGTAATGCCCAACTCCTGGTTAATCCGCTTGAGATCATCCATGACCTGCTTGGTCGTTAACGGATCAAGAGAGGCGACCGGCTCATCAGCCAAAATAATTTTGGCCTCCTGGGCCAACACACGGGCAATCGCCACCCGCTGCTGCTGGCCTCCGGACAGTTCATCCGCGCGGGCGTAGGCCTTCTCTACAATATTAACCCTCTCCAGCGCCTGAAAGGCCAGTTCCATATCTTCCTTCGGGAACAGCCCCATAACCGTACGCCAGGTCGGGTGATAGCCAACCCGGCCGGCCAGCACATTTCTCAAGACAGTTGTACGCTTGACCAGATTGAAGCTTTGAAAAATCATGCCGATATCACGGCGGATTCTGCGCAGGTTCTTCCCCGCCGCGCTGGTAATAGAGCTGCCGTCGATGATAATGTCGCCTTCGGTAATGTCATGAAGGCGGTTAATTGAACGAAGCAGTGTTGATTTGCCCGCTCCCGACAGGCCGACTATAACAATAAACTCTCCTTTATCAAAAGAGAGGTTAATTCCGTTCAAGCCTTTTGTTCCATTGGCGTAGGTTTTCGATACATTTTTCAGCTCTATCACAAGATTTCATCCTTTTGAACGTTATGGTGTGGTGAATCCGGCAGTCCTCAGCAGTGACTGTACCTTGAGCGCAGACGCATGCCGGGAACAGACCTTTTCAAGAGCAAACGGCTTTGACATCCGTCCTTTGACAGACAACAGCTTCATTTCGCGCAGAAATATAAGCCAATGATAAAGGTGAAACTTATACTTTCTTATATTTTAAAATAGCCAGCCAAAGTGCAACTGCACTCTGACTGGCTTGCAGGACTCAAAATGCTATTACTTCTTTCAGGACTAACCCTGAGTGACTACGGCAGATTCGTTACCTGCACAAATCTGTCAGTCTATTCGGTCTTCACCTTTTCCCCGTACTGGCGGACAATATCAAAAATGCTGTCTTCAGACTTCACATAGCCCTCATGGGAGTAAATTTCCTTAATAATCGCATGGCCTTCCGTATCCTTGCCGATGTCGATAAAAGCTTGCTGGATTTTGTCTGCCCATTCCTTGTTCATGTCGGAACGGACTGTAATCGTGTCATTCGGAATATTCTCCGTGAACGTCAATACCCGTGTATCCTCGAATACCTTCGGATAATCCTTCTTCACAATATTGCGGGCATCCTGGAAAATAGCAGCAGCATCCACATCACCATTCAATACGGCGAGCACGCCCTGATCATGGCCTTTGACCGTAACCGCCTGAACATCCTTGAGCGGATCGAGCCCGGCTTCCATCATCTTTCCGGCCGGCCATACAAAACCCGCAGATGAGGTGACGTTCTGGTACGCCATCCGTTTGCCTTTGAGGTCCTCAATCGTCTGAATCGGGGAATCCTTCTTTACGATAATCATCGCTTTATAGAAATCCACCAGTTGATCGGTCGGCTCGCCACTCTCATCCTTAACGCCAAACCGCTGGGCCTGGAGAATAACCTCGGCGGCACCCTTTTCCTTCGCCAGCACGTAGGCAGTTGGCGGCAGGAAGCCGACGTCGACCTTTTTCGAAGCCATCGCTTCAATAATTGTATTGTAATCCGTTGAGACACTAACCTTCACAGGAATGCCGAGACGGTCGGTGAGCAGCTTTTCCAGCGGTTTGGCCTTGGCTTCAAGAGTATCTGCATTTTGCGAAGGAACAAATTGCACGGTCAGCTTATCCGGTACGAATCCGGCGTCCGCAGATGACGAATCTGCCGGTTTTTTCCCTGTTTGCGCCGTATTTGTGCCGGAAGAATCAGCGCCGCTGCTATTTTTGCCCGTGTTTGCAGGTTCCTTGGCCCCACAACCGCTCACGACCAGAATGGACAAAAGTAAAGGTATGATGATGCCACTTAATTTTCTCAAACGGTATAACCTCCACAGATCAATTTAACTGCTTGTTCCACTATATAGGAGTTCTGTTAAAGGAATGTAAAAGAAATTGAAAGGTTTTGTAAAATTTTGAAATTTTAATAGACATCCTATTTTGATTTGCTAGAATGAGCGTAAACAAGTATAAACAACTATGCTGTCTTTAACAGGCACAGCCTCGTTTCACGCAGAATCAGAATCCGGTTAAAAAAGTAAAAACTTATAAATTCTTGTATTCAAAATAAGTATGAATTTGAGCAGAATCGAGGAACCGACTGTGACAGAGACAAGGAATGAAATCACCTGCACCATTCTGGCAACAAGCGATATTCACGGACACCTCTATCCGACGGATTACCGAAGCAAGGAGGAACTGCCTCTGGGTTTGGCCAAAATTGCCACTATGATCCGCAAGGAGCGGGAACTGCATCCAGATCTGCTGTTGATTGATAACGGCGATCTCATACAAGGGACACCTCTGGCCTCCTATGCGGTGAAATATAAAGAAGGCATCCATCCGGCGATAGAAGCCTGCAATGCGCTTCAATATGATGCTGCGGTGCCCGGGAATCACGAATTCAACTACGGGCTTGAGGTATTGAAGGGTGCGATAG
This sequence comes from Paenibacillus pinihumi DSM 23905 = JCM 16419, assembly GCF_000422505.1. Taxonomy (GTDB): domain Bacteria; phylum Bacillota; class Bacilli; order Paenibacillales; family Paenibacillaceae; genus Paenibacillus_D; species Paenibacillus_D pinihumi. The sequence goes on from NZ_AULX01000034.1 coordinate 39,334, forward strand.
AGGATTCGAGCTTTCCGTGGCTGTCTGCCGGGATTGTGGATGCTGCTACAGGGGAGCCTGCCTTTGGCAAGCCTTATCTGATCAAGCAGGCCGGGGAAGGAATTCGGGTAGCAATTCTGGGCGTGACGACACATTACATACCGAATTGGGAGCATGCCCATCATATTCAGGGCCTGCAGTTCAGGGATGCACTGGAATCGGTAAAGTGGTGGGCGGCGCATATCCGGGAGGTGGAGGCGCCCGATCTGCTCATCGTTGCTTATCATGGCGGATTCGAGCGCGATATGGAGACGGGAGAAGCTGCGGAGAGATTGACTGGAGAAAATCAGGCGTATGCCATATGCCGGGAGGCAGAAGGCATCGATGTGCTGATTACGGGTCATCAGCACCGTCTGATTGCAGATGAGGTATGCGGGGTAGCTGTCGTCCAGCCAGGCTCCGGCGGGCAGGCGCTCGGAAAAATTGAGGTCAGCTTCGTCCGGGAGGGAGGCCGGTGGGTAATAACCGGCAAGCGGGCGGAACTGCTAACCTCATTGAATTCTATCCCTGCGGATGAAACCATACTGGAGCTGGCTTCCGGGATTGAATCGGCAACCCAGGAGTGGCTGGACCAGACAATCGGTCATGTAGACGGCAATATGACGGTTGCGGACCCATTCGTTTGCCGCATCGCCGACAATCCGTTTATGGAGTTCGTGAACCGGGTTCAATTGGAGTCGGCGGGTGTGTCCGTATCCAATGCGGCATTGCTGAACGAGGCATCCAAAGGCTTCGGCCCTGTCATTACGCTGCGTGATGTGCTGACATACTTTATGTATCCGAACACGCTTGTCGTGCTGCGGCTGACCGGACAGGACATTCGGGATGCGCTGGAACAGACCGCCGCGTACTTCCGGTCCGGGGAGAATGGGACGCTCGAAGTAAATCCGGCATATCTCGCGCCCAAAGCACAGCATTACAATTACGACATGTGGGAAGGCATCCGGTATGAGCTTGACATTGCCCGCCCTGCAGGAGAACGTGTATCCAAGCTGCAAACGATGGAAGGCGCGGACATCCATCCCCATATGGAATTTGAAGTCGTGATGAACAATTACCGGGCTAACGGGGGCGGTGACTACGAGATGTACAAAGGGAAGCCTGTCGTCCAAGAGATTTTGACGGATATGGCCGATCTGGTTGCCGAATATATCATCCGGCAAGGCACCGTCATATCCGGCTGCGACCATAATTGGCAGGTCATCGTATCCGCCGGTTATACCGTCAAATAACTTCGGATGACATCATCACTCAGCGCATCCAAGCCGCCCTCCCAGGCGACCACCCCCTTCTCAAGAATATAGAAGTAATCGCCGACACTCTTCACAAAATCAAGACTCTGCTCAGCCAGCAGAATTGCTGTTTTACCGTCCTGCTTGATAGAGCGTATGACCTCGCGGATATCTTCAACAATAGAAGGCTGGATACCCTCGCACGGCTCATCCAGCAGCAGCAAATCAGGATTTGAAGCCAGAGCGCGGGCAAAGGCCAACTGCTGCTGCTGGCCACCGCTCAGGTCTCCGCCGCGCCGGTTATACATTGAGGGCAGTACAGGGAATTTGGCAATGGCTTCATCGGGTATCACCGCCATGGGTGTAGTTGATGCTTCAAGTCCAAGCAGCAAATTTTCATAGACTGTAAGTTGGGCAAAGATTTCCCGGCCTTGCGGCACATAGCCGATCCCGCTGCGCGCCCGCCTGGCCGGAGCAGCCTTGGTCAAATCGGCATTCTTGTAAACCACCTTGCCGTTGCGGGCCCTGAGCAGCCCCATAATTGATCTCATCAGGGTCGTTTTGCCGACCCCGTTGCGTCCGAGCAGGCACACGACCTGCCCCGGTTTGATCTGCATCGATACTTCACGCAAAATGATGCTCTCCCCGTACCCGGACTCAAGCTGTTGAACGGCTAACATCAAGCTCCACCCGCCTTTTTCCGAGATACACCTCCGCCACTCTGGCATCACGCTGCACTTCTTCCATCGTGCCTTCCCTGAGCAGGCGTCCCTCATGCATAACAGTAACTTTGCTTGCAAAATTGCGTACAAACTCCATATCATGCTCCACCACAACAACCGATCTCTTGGCTGCGATCTGGCGCAGCAGCTCGCCTGTCTTGTGCGTCTCCTTATCCGTCATTCCGGCAACCGGCTCATCGAGCAGCAGCACTTGAGGCTCCTGCAGCAGCAGCATGCCGATCTCCAGCCACTGCTTCTCGCCATGGGATAATCCTCCGGCACGCCAAGCTCCTTTTCGTTCAAGACCAATCATCTGAAGCTGATCCTTCAGCCGCTGTTCATCCTCCCGGGTCATCCTGGCGCGTAGTGCAGCCAGCAGACCGCGCTGCTGCCGCATCGAAATCTCCAGATTCTCCATAACCGTAAGCGAAGGGAAAATCGACGGGGCCTGGAATTTCCGGCCGACGCCAAGCTCGGCAATTTGATGCTCCTTGCGCCGGGTGAGTTCGGTTTTTCCCTGAAACAGCACCTTGCCTGATACAGGCTTCACCTTGCCGCAGATAACATCAAGTACTGTCGTTTTGCCTGCGCCGTTAGGGCCGATCAAAAAGCGAAGCTCTCCTCTCGCAAGCTCCAGATTCATTCCGGTAACCGCCTTGAAACCGTCGAACTCGACCGATACCTCTTTACACTGCAGAATGACGGACTTGCTGCTCATGCCCGGTTCGCCTCCTCTTTGGCCATTTGATTTTGCCCAGCAAGCCCACAGCTCCCTTGGGCAGAAACACCACGACAACCACAAACAATCCTCCCAGGAAAAACAGCCATGCATCCGGATAGCTTTCACTGAATGAGCTTTTGGCATAGTTGAGCAGAACCGCGCCAGCGGCGGCCCCAATCAGCGTCCCGCGGCCGCCGATTGCTACCCAGAGCACCATTTCAATGGAAGGTACAATAGCCATCATCGACGGAGAGATGATCCCGACATGAAGGACGAACAGCATCCCTCCTATACCTGCAAGAGCCGCAGATACCACAAACACGAAGATTTGATAGGAAGCGGGGTTATAGCCGATAAACCTGGCCCGGTTCTCCCCGTCCCGGATAGCCCGCAGCACCTTGCCCAGCCTGCTGCCTACAATATAACGGCACATCAGGTATACAGCGAGGAGCACTGCACCGGTTACCCAGAACAGCATCCGCTTCGTATCCGGCGAGCCGATAGGGTAGCCAAGAACAGTTGTAAATCCGGTCAAACCGTTTGTACCTCCTGTCAGTGCCTGTTGCCCGATGAATAATGTAGTTGTGATGATGACGAGCGCCTGGGTCAGAATGGTGAAATAGACACCCTTGATCCGGTTGCGAAAGGTGAAGAAGCCAAGCACCAGCGCCAGCAGCGCCGGGATTGCGATTCCCGCTGCAGCCGCAAACCAGAAGCTTTCAAACGGCTTCCAGAACCACGGCAGATTAGCCAGTCCGCTCCAGCCCATAAAATCAGGCAGTTTGTCCCCGCTGGCCTCCAGTTTCAAATACATTGCCATCGCATACGCGCCAAGCCCGAAGAATACGCCATGACCCAGGCTCAAAATGCCTGTGTAGCCCCAAATCAGATCAAGACCGAGCGCCACAATAGCAAACGCCAGAAATTTTGCCAGCAGATTCAGCCGAAAATCGCTTAAATAAAGCGGTGCACAGAACAGCGCCGCAGCGGCAGCTGCATATCCGATCAGCATATAGATGCGCTGTGCAGTCCATGAACGTTCTCGCATGATGATTCACCTCTTTTGTCTCATACTTCAGTCCAAAGCTCTTGTCTTCATGGCGACAAGTCCTTTTGGCCGCCATTGCAGGAAGGCTACAATACAGAGGAATACCAGCACTTTGCCGAGCGAGGCTGTCGTCCAATATTCAAACATCGTGTTTGTCAGTCCGATTCCCAGCGCGCCGAAGATCGTTCCGATCAGCTTGCCGACACCGCCAAGCACAACGACCATGAAAGCATCAACAATATAATAAGTGCCCAAAGCCGGACCAATCGGCCCGATAAGCGTCAGTGCGCAGCCCGCGATTCCCGCAATACCCGAGCCGATCGCGAATGTCATGGCATCCACTCTCCGGGTCGATATCCCGAGACAAGCTGCCATATCCCGGTTCTGCATCACAGCCCGCATTCTGCGTCCCGCGTTGCTGCGGTAAATATAGAAAAACATGATAATCAGCGTTAAGGCGACCAACCCGATAATGAACAGCCGCTTGTAAGGGAGCACGACGCCATCCATCAGCTTCAAGCCGCCGTCCAGCCAGGCCGGACTTTTCACCGCCACATTGGGCGCACCGAATATTGTCCGGGCAAGCTGTTGCAGCATCAGGGCAATTCCCCAGGTTGCGAGCAAGCTATCCAGCGGACGCCCGTAGAGGAAGCGGATCAGCGTGCCTTCGAGCAGCAGCCCGAAGGCAAAAGCAATCATGAAGCTAATGGGAATGGCCAGGATGAAGTAGGCATTAAACATAGATGAGGGGAGATAACTTGAAAAGATCGTTTGTGTCAGGTAAGTGGAGTAGGCGCCAATCATGATCAGTTCGCCATGGGCCATATTAATGACATTCATAAGCCCGAAGGTAATCGCCAGCCCAAGGGCAATCAGAAGCAGAATGGAGCTGACGCTAAGACCGTTAAACAGTTGAATGATTGTAATTTCCATGTCATCACCTCTTTAGGTCTGGAAGCTGTTCTTGCAGATACAAGCTTGGGGGGACCAGGCAGTTGAAGGCCTTTACGCTCCCTTTGCTTTATTACGGGGTACTCAGGCTTGCCGCCCATGCATAATCCTTCAAATACGGGTCTGGTTTGACAGGTTCGCCCGAGTTCCACAGCTCCTTGAACTGTCCGTCCGCCTGAACCTCTCCGATCCGGACCGTCTTATAGAGATGCTGATTATCGCCATCGATTTTCACCTTTCCTCCAGGTGCATCAAGCTCCAGCCCTTTGGCTGCTTCCTTGACCGCGCCAACTTCGGTTGTGCCCGCTTTTTCGACTGCGGCAGCCCACAGGTATACGGCAATATACCCGGCTTCGATCGGATCAGCCGTTACCCGGTCCTTCCCGTATGCTTTCTTGTAATGGTCCACAAATGCCTGATTGGCCTCCGTATCCGTTGTCTGATAGTAATTCCAGGCCGCAAGGTGGCCTTGCAGGACATCGACTCCGATGCCGCGGATCTCTTCCTCTGCAACCGATACCGACAAGGTTGTAATATCGCTCGCCGATATGCCCGCATCCTTAAGCTGCTTGAAGAAGGCTACGTTGCTGTCGCCATTGAGCGTATTGAAGATGACATCTGGCTTCGCCTTTTGAATTTTGGCAATCATCGTGCTGTAGTCCGTATGGCCAAGCGGCGTGTATTCCTCGCCGGCCAGTTCCCCTCCCTCCGCCTTGAGCTGCTCCTTGATGATCTTGTTGGCCGTCTGTGGAAAGACGTAATCCGAGCCGAGCAGGAAGAAGCGCTTGCCCCGGTTCTCCAGCAGCCACGATACGGCGGGTACAATCTGCTGATTGGTTGTAGCCCCTGTATAGAAGATATTTGGCGAAGCCTCCAGTCCCTCATACTGGACGGGATACCAAAGCAGACCGTTCAGCTCTTCAAATACCGGAAGCATTGCCTTGCGGCTTGCTGAAGTCCATCCTCCGAACACGGTCACCACCTTATTCTCGGAAATCAGCTTCCTTGCCTTCTCGGCGAAAGTCGGCCAATCCGACGCGCCATCCTCCATCACCGGAACGAGCTGCTTGCCGAGCACGCCTCCCTTGGCGTTAATCTCCTGGATCGCCATCAGCTCCGAATCCTTCACTGATACCTCGCTGATCGACATGGTCCCGCTCAGGGAATGGAGAATACCGACTTTAATAACATCGCCGTCCCCTGGGGCAGCAGTATCTCCCCCTGTCTCCGAACTGCCGCTCGATGCAGGCTTATTTGTACCTTTGCCGCCCGCACCTCCGCCACTTCCGCAGCCTGCAAGCACGACACACAGCACAACCGCACATACGGCAAACTTCCAAGGACGATTCCGTTTCATCTGCCCACTCCCCTATTCTTTTTATCTAATGCCGAACATTGGTAAAGCTGGATATTTGTTTATTCGTGTTTTCATTATATGGGTTAGCGTAATTTAATGTCAACTAAATTAACATATATAATTGAAAATTAGGAAAAAGGTCACTCGATTTAAAGATTCGATACGATTTCTCATTAATTTCAAATCGAATTGATCTGATTTTCATTCTTATACGTTATATATTATTACATCAATTTTTATTCTAGTTCTTTTTCAAAAGAGCGCCCATACAAAAAAGGAGAGACCAGGTTTCCCTGGCCTCTCCTCGAATTCATCTTATTTGATTATTTACCGCTGTTGTTTTTAGCTGCGTTATCCTTGCTGTCCTTCTCGGAGTCCGCTGGCGCCTTCTCGTCTTCAGCCGGAGGCTGCGGCAAATCGATCTTCTCGATCAGGCCTGGCAGCTCTTTGCTCATGAAATCCTGAATTTGAACATTCGAAAGCTGCTGCTTCAATTGCTCTTTGGTATCAGCAGAAAGCTTGTCAAAAGTTTGCGGTTCACGCTTTTCCACTTTAATGACATGATAGCCAAATTCAGTTTTTACCGGATCGCCAATTTCATTCAACGGCTGCTTCAAGGAAGCATCCTTGAACTCTGCTACATAGGTTTTGGCTTCCTTCAGCTCGTACAGGCCGCCTTTATCCTTGGAACCCGGATCATCGGAATATTCCTTGGCGATCTCGTCCCATGATGCGCCACCCTTAAGCTTGTCCTTCGCTTCATTGGCGCGTTTCAACGCTTCTTCATCCGTACGTTTTGTTTTTTCATCTTTATCGAAGCTCACCAGAATATGACGAAGCTCTACTTTTGTAAAGCCTTCCGGATCTTTATCAAATTCTGTCTTAATCTGGGCGTCAGTTACGCTATCCTCAGCATTTTTCATAACGGAGAATACGAGCACATAGAAATCTCTGGCTTCCTTCTCTGTCAATCCGGAAGTTTCGAGTGTCTTTTTCAGTTCCGGCTGATTTTTAATCGCATCTGCAAGCTGTTTCTCAAACTCATCCGCCTGCTTGCCTGTCTCTTCTTTGGCTTTGTCTGAAACTTTGTCAGCCAAAAGCTTGTAGCCAATATACTCCTTGAGGAACTGTTCCTTGTATTGCGGTATGCTCAGCAGCATGCCGTATTGCGGGTTCATGAGGCCGAAAAAGCCCGCATATTTGTCAAATTCGCCTTCTGTGACCTGACCGCCTTTATAAGTGGCGATAACCTTGCCTTTATCACCTTGGCTTGCTCCTGGAGCAGTACCTTCTCCATTTGACTCACTTTTCTTCCCGCAGCCTGCTGCAACCGTCATTACAATCAGCACTGCTGCAATCAGCAGTACGAGACTGCGCCATGACGATTTGCGTTTATTGTGCAACATCCTGTAGTTCCCCTTTCGATTTAATGGCTTCACTACATTGTATCAGAAACCGTTCCAACATTGCCAATTTAGCCTCATCTTCCAGACCTTGTCCGCGAAGCTGGACGATCACGCCCACCTCCTGCGGTTGAATTGCCCGTTTGATCCGGTTATCATACGTGCCGCAAAGTTGATCCATTTTCTTCTTGTCGATTTTATGGCTGTCTGATCCGGCAAATTTGACGGTCAAATCATCCCCGCGCTGGCTGATCTGCTCAATGCCGTATTGTCTGCCGTACACCTTGAGTCTGGCTACCGTCAGCAGATTATGGACAGCAGCAGGCAAATCGCCGAAGCGGTCGACAAGCTCTTCACGAAGGTCCTCGCTCTCTTCTACGGAACGGACCACAGCCACCTTCTTGTAAATCTCAATCTTCTGGATACTATCATAAATATAATCAGACGGGAGGTAGGCGTCCATGCTGATATCAATCTGCGTCTGGATCTCCTTGACCACTTCCGCTTCTCCGCCATACATCTCGGTTTTGCGTTTGGCAATCTCCTCTGCCAGCATCTGTGAGTACAGATCGAAGCCGACGGAGGCGATAAAGCCGTGCTGCTCTGCGCCAAGCAGGTTACCCGCTCCACGTATGGACAAATCGCGCATCGCGATTTTGAAGCCGGAGCCAAGCTCTGTAAATTCCTTGATGGACTGGAGCCGCTTTTCCGCTACCTCTGTCAAAACTTTGTCCTTCTGATAGGTAAAATACGCATACGCAATCCGGTTCGAGCGTCCAACCCGTCCACGGAGCTGATACAGCTGGGACAAGCCCATTTTATCCGCATCATGCACAATAAGCGTGTTCACATTCGGAATGTCAACACCCGTCTCGATAATGCTCGTACTTACCAGTACGTCGGACTCGCCGTCCAGGAAATCAAGAATTGTCTTCTCCAACTCCTGCTCGGACATTTGCCCATGCCCCACCGCAACACGTGCGCCCGGCACCAGCGCCCCGATCTGTTCAGCCATCTGGTAGATGCCCTGTACCCGGTTGTACAAATAATACACCTGTCCGCCGCGGGCCAGCTCCCGTTCGATGGCTTCACGCACCAAAGAAGGGCTGTACTCTACGACGTAGGTCTGGACCGGAAAGCGATTTTCAGGCGGTGTCTCGATAACAGACAAGTCCCGTACGCCAAGCATTGACATATGAAGTGTCCGCGGAATCGGCGTCGCTGTCAGTGTCAGCACATCGACATTGTTCTTCAGCTTTTTCAGCTTCTCCTTGTGAGACACCCCAAAGCGCTGTTCCTCATCGACAATCAGTATGCCCAGATCCTTGAAGATGACATCCTGCGAAAGCAGACGATGCGTTCCGATAACGACATCGACAGTACCTGCCTTGAGACCTTTCATGGTCTCATTCTGCTCCTTGCGGGAACGAAAACGGCTGAGCACCTGGATATTGAACGGATAGCCGGAGAACCGTTCGCGGAACGTCTCATAATGCTGCTGGGCAAGAATCGTCGTCGGCACCAGGACAGCTACCTGCTTGCCTTCTATGGCCGACTTGAATGCCGCACGCACCGCAACCTCCGTTTTGCCATAGCCGACATCACCGCATAACAGCCGGTCCATTGGTCTTGGCGTCTCCATATCCTTCTTGATCTCTTCAATAGCCCGGAGCTGGTCCCTTGTCTCATCGTAAGGGAACATTTCTTCGAATTCCTGCTGGTACGGTGTATCCTTGCCGAAACCGTAGCCTGGTGAAGCCTGACGCTGGGCATAGAGTTTGATCAGATCATCGGCAATATCCTGTACTGACGATTTGACCTTGTTCTTGACTCTCGTCCACTCGTTGCCGCCCAGCTTGTATACCTTCGGCTCCTTGTCCTCGGACCCGACATATTTCTGGATTAGGTCAATCTGGTCAATCGGCACGGACAGCTTGTCGCCAGCCGCATACATAATATGCAGGTAGTCTTTGTGAATACCGCCGATCTCCAATGTGCCGATCCCTAAATATTTGCCAATCCCGTGATTCTGGTGAACGACGTAATCGCCCACCTTCAGCTCAGTATAGCTCTTGATCCGCTCGGCATTATCGATCTTCTTGTCCAGGCGGCGCACCTTGCGCTGCTTCTGGGAAAACATCTCGCCTTCGGTGATGACAACCAGATGCACAGAGGGCAGCTCAAAACCGGTCTGCAAGTTGCCTTCCAGCATTGTTGGCGGCTCAATATTATAATCCTGAAGCACCCTTCGCATCCGCTCCATGCGCTCCGGATTTCCGGCTAGCATGATAACGTTTGCACCCGCTTTTTTCCAACGATCCATCTCGGCTTTCAGCACATTCATTTGACCATGGAAGTTCTGCATGGCGCGGCAGGTGAAGTTTACGATATTCTGCGGCTGTGTATGCGGAATCTGACGAAGGAAGAGCGATAAGAATACCGTAGAGAACGTACGCGCATATAAAATATCATCCGTATTGCGGGACAATACAAAGCCCGTAAGCGATTTGCCGTTCTGAAGCAAATGGGTTGCCCATTCTGCTTCATCGCGCTCCAACTGGCGTGCAGTCTCAATAATGCGTGTCGGTTCATCAATAATCAAAATCGTATCTTCCGGCATGTAATCCAGAATGGTCTGCCGTTCGGGATACAGCAAGGAAATATATTTATAGATTTCGGAAAAATAGATCTGCTCCTCCAGCTTACCGATCTCAGATCCGATCTCTTCCCGCATGCGATCCTTGGCCACACGGTCGGTCATCTTCTCAAGCTGAAGTTCCAGCAGCTCGGCTGCGTGCTTCGCAGCTGCCTGCTGGCGGCGTTTGTCCGCAAGAATCTCCTTGCAGACCGGAACCACGTATTCATCCTTCTTGTCAATCGACCGCTGATCCGCCGGATCGAAGGTCCGGATCGAGTCAATCTCATCATCGAACCATTCCAGCCTGAAGCCATGCGGCTCAGTGAGCGGGAAGAAGTCTACCAGACCGCCCCTTACACTCATCTCTCCCTTGGACTCTACACGGTCCACTCTCTCATAGCCTAGCTCCACCATTTTGGCGAGGAAGCTCTCCATTGGCAGCTCCATGCCAACCTTGACCGCGATCTGCGCTTCTGCCATCACCTCACGGGTTGGCAGATACCTTCTCACGCCGGAGAAAGGAATGACAACAACCCCGCGGAACCCCTGGGACAGCCGAACAAGAACATTAATTCGCTCTGCGAGCGTCTCTGGACTTGAGATCGCCGCTTCGGCCGCCACCAGCTCATTGGCGGGATACAGCAAAACTTGATCAACGGACAGGCTTTCTTGCAGATCCTCTGCAATCTTCTGGGCAGCAAACATGTTATGGGTCATAATCAACAGCGGCCGGTCCAGCTCATTCCGAATAACCGCGGACATCACCTGGCGTGCCGATCCTGCCAGACCCGATACCATCTGTTCCTTCATGCCCTTGCGAATCCCCGTCATAATATTCTGTACGTCCTGATCCGCTGCAAAAGCCTCAATTAACGCTTTCAACCTTGTGGCACCTCATTTCTTGTACCGACCTATGCATTCCTGTTCCAAGCGTAAACAGCTGCCTCGCCATGGACAGGGGCAGCGGTCGTTTCACGTGAAATATAAGCTCTTTATAAGCAGCTGATGCTTATCGAATCTTATAGTTCAAGCGTAAAACGGCTTTGCCTCTCTTTCCGGGCAAAGCTCGTATTACGCGGTGAATAAAGCCATATATAGTTAAACCTAATACCTGTACTACTTTAAATCCCTAAAGACTCTGCATTCGCCAGGACGATTGACGCATCCAACTATTCCCCTGCCTATTGAAGCGGGTTCACCACAAGCAGCAGCTCGGGGTTTGCTTCAATGGCTTCACTGCAATAATCGCAGACGACTTTGACCGTCACATCTCCATTTTGGCTATACGCTATTATATCGCTGCGTTCCTCAGGGGTCAAGAAATGAAAGCCAAGCCGCGCTTCCGATGCAGCAGCTCCGGAAAGGGTGCCAAGATCTGTTTTGCAATGACGGCATACATAGTTTACAGCCATTTTATTCCTCCTGCAGATAGGTTATACCTTCAGTATGCCCATTTTTCGGAGGATTAAAAGACATTAGCGGTTATATTTGCCCATCGTTTCCTCGAACGGATGCGTAAGCGCATATTCAATGCTGTCGCAGGCGTAGCTGATCATTTCAGCTAGCGGCACCTGATCACGCTTAGGGAAGTTGGAGAGCACATAGTCGGATATAATTTCACCAGGCTGCGGCCGTGAAATCCCCATACGGACACGATTGAAGGTCTGAGTCCCTGTATGCGCGATAATGGACTTGATGCCGTTATGCCCGCCGGCACTGCCCTGATAGCGGAGGCGGATCCGTCCAAGCTCCGTATCCAGATCATCATAGACGACGATGCCATCCGACAAATCAGCTTTATAATAATCCATAAATGCGCGCAGCGATTCTCCTGACAAATTCATATAGGTCATCGGTTTGATCAGGACGACCTTGGTCCCATTCACATTTCCTTCTCCCATTAAAGCCTTGCATTTGCTCTGGTTGACTTTGATGTCAAAGCGTTTGGCCAGCTCATCCACTACCAGAAAGCCTACATTGTGCCGCGTCCCCTGATACGACATTCCGGGGTTTCCGAGACCTGCGATCCATTTCATCTCCAAAATTCTCCTTTAAATTTTTTTCTGATGCAACGATTTGACCTTTTAATTTGTCTTCTATATGAGGTGATATTCATGGCCAATATGCCTATATACGAATTCGATCAAAAAGAAGAACTTTACCTGCACGGACAAATGTTATTTGACGACCGTCATTTTGAGGATCATATGGACCATCGCATACCGATTCAGGTGTACTCCATTGGATGTCACAAGGACATTGGGTTCATTGAACAATACTGCGGGGATTATGTCAAGGTTAATCATATTTTCTACGACCGGACCCAGTTTACCTTCGTTTCCCGCCCGGGTTTTTAATTTCCTTCATCTTAGGAGACGTTGCCGCTTCTGACAGCACAAGCACCAACAGCTGCGAACCCTTGGCAGCGGCAACGTCGTTCGCCTGGAGAGATGAACCCCTAGGCGGCACCCTGTGAGTGAAGTACATAGCTTATCTCAAAAAAAGAGCCAGCCTCCAACTAAGGGGCCAGCTCCTGTTTGTGCTGCTCTTTTACACCGATGTACTAATGTCCTCCATCTTGGCTTCCTCAGAACGCTTTTCCGCAGCATCGACAGCTTTCTCTTCTTCCACTGCCTCTTCTTCAGACAGCTCCTTCTGAGGTGCGAGAATGGTGACAATCACCAGATCGGAATCCGCTCTGGCCTCCACGCCCTCCGGCAGCTCCAGATTTTCAAGCAGTACGTTCTCACCTATCTGCAAATTGGATACATCCACCACAACCGATTCCGGGATACGGCTCGGCAGACATTGAATTTCGATTTCATGCTGCAAAATTTGCAGAATACCGCCTTCTCTGGCCCCTGGCGCATCGCCGGACAATTCCACCCTTACGGCTGTTTTGACCTTTTCAGTCATACTAATCTGGTGAAAATCAATATGGATGACTTGCTTGGAAAGCGGATCACGCTGCAATTCTCCGAGCATGACCGGCTGCGTTCCGCCGCTTGGCACCTGAATCTCCAAAACAGCATTTGGATGGTGACGCAAAATATGCATCACCTGTTTCTCGTCCACAGCCAGCGGAGTTGCCTCTTTTACTTGCTTTCCATATATAACACCCGGAATTTTTCCTTCTTGTCTTAATTTGCGCAGCTCACCCTTGGTTTTGGTTTGACGCCTCTCGACTTGCAGCATTGTACTCATGCTAGGAAACCTCCTTATGATAAAGCTTGGGATTTCCTATATTTTTACCCATACAAGCCTTGAATAAACCATAGGGATGCTATTATTGCTGAGTACGCTCTTTTTTCGCCTTGGCGCGATTACGGATCTTCTCTGCATAGCCCGGCTTGTTCACCTGGCGCTCTCTGGCAATGGCCAGGTCATTATCCGGCACATCATGCGTTATGGTAGAGCCCGCCACAACGTAGGCTCCGTCGCCGATTTTGACAGGTGCAATCAGATTGACATTGCTGCCGATGAAGGCTCCGTCGCCAATCTCCGTCTTCGATTTATTGAATCCGTCATAATTGACCGTAATGGCTCCGCAACCGATATTGACATCCTTGCCGACGGCAGCGTCCCCTACATAACTGAGATGAGACACCTTGCTGCCATCACCCAGCGATGCGTTCTTCAGCTCAACGAAGTCGCCCACCTTGCAATTATCGCCAAGCTTTGATCCTGGACGCAAATAAGCGAACGGACCTATAGAGCACGAGGAGCCTATGACAGAATCGTTCAGCACAGAATGCTTGATCGCCGTTCGGGAGGCAATCTCACAATTGGATATATCCGCCTGTGGCCCGATAACGCAATCCTCGCCGATAACCGTCTTGCCGCGTAAGACGGTACCCGGATAAATAACAGTATCCGCTCCAATTATGATGTCACTTTCGATATATACAGACGCAGGATCAATAATAGTTACGCCTGCAAGCAGATGACGTCTCACAATACGCTCTCTCATGCTGCGTTCAGCCTCAGCCAGCGCCACACGGTCATTAACACCGATAGCCTCAGCAGGATCAGCGGCGCAATAAGCCTGAATGATTTCGCCCTGCTGCTGCAGAATGCCGATCACATCGGTCAGATAGTATTCGCCTTGGGCATTGCTGTTCGTTACCTTGGAGAGCGCTTCGAACAGCTTGCGGTTATTAAAGCAGTAAGTGCCGGTATTGATCTCGCGAACCGCCGCTTCCTGCATATTACAGTCCTTATGCTCGACAATCTTCTCTACCTGCCCCTGTTCACCGCGAATAACGCGTCCGTAGCCGGACGGATCAGGCAGCTCAGCCGTAAGCACAGTAGCCGCTGAAGCACTGCCTTCATGCAATTGCAGCATAGCCAGCACCGTCTCCTTGGATACGAGAGGCGTATCGCCGCAAATAACGATTGTCGTGCCTTCTTCATTCGCAAGCAGGTCCTTGGCCTGCAAAACCGCGTGTCCGGTTCCCAACTGCTCGGACTGAAGCACGAATTCCGCCTGATTGCCGAGTACCGATTGTACCTTTTCCGCACCATGTCCCACAATGACAACAGACCGCTCACAGCCTGCTTCTTGCACCATATCCAGAACGTGGCTCACCATCGGCTTTCCGCATACCGGGTGAAGCACTTTATACAATTTCGATTTCATGCGCTTGCCCTGGCCAGCGGCAAGAACGATCGCCATCTTCTTCAATTGCGACTCCTCCTAAAAACCTTATGTCGAGATTACTATATCGTATCCACAGCCATGTGTAAATGTCCACCAGCCCAGCGTAATCATGACAATGCCAGCGGGATATGCCACCTGGCTGAATTATTAAATTCCTGCCATCCTCTTCTCCAGACAGCTATTCTTGAGGCAGTTTGGAGGCTGCGGAACCACAATTGCTATAAAATAAAGAAAGGAGAGCCTGGGCTCCCCTTCTCTAACATCTTTGAAAGTATAATGTTAATACTAGTACTTGAATTAGATTGCCCATTGGTGCGAATGCCGCCGTATCTGCAGAATACGGCAGTCATCATTCGCTTGTTCTGTTACATTATGCACCTTCTTCAATTACTTCTTCTTCCTCCACAGCCGCGCGCTCGTATTCAGCTAATACAGCGGCCTGGATCTTTTCGCGGGTGGTTGAGGAGATCGGGTGAGCGATATCACGGAATTCTCCATCTGGAGTCCGCTTGCTCGGCATCGCTACAAACATTCCATTGTTGCCGTCAATGACACGAATATCATGAACAACAAATTCATTGTCAATAGTAATGGAAGCGATCGCTTTCATTCTCCCCTCAGAGTTCACACGGCGAAGTCTGACATCGGTAATCTGCACTTGTGTTCACCACCTTTGCCTATCAAAGACTTGGTGTATAATTCCACAAAGCAGCGCAATATCCTTCTTTTTTCTGGAAAATAAAGTTCCAATTTTATATTTATTTTTCCATACAAAGGTTTTTCGATTCTATTCGACAGGTATCGCTACGATCAGTTCGATTTCGACAGAAACATCTTTCGGCAGCCTGGCAACTTCAACGGTCGAACGGGCTGGCTTGTGTTCTCCAAAGTAGGAGGCATACACTTCATTAATTGCACCGAACTGATTCATATCTTTAATGAAAACTGTCGCCTTCACAACATTCTTCAGCTCAGCTCCCTCTGCCGCAAGCACAGCTTTCAGATTGCGGAATACCTGGTGGGTCTGTTCCTCAACGCCGCCTTCCACGACTTGTCCATTCACATCCAGCGGAATTTGTCCTGAGGTAAACAGCAAATTGCCAAGCCGGACTGCCTGGGAATAAGGGCCGATTGCAGCAGGCGCCTGATTTGTAGCGACGATCTTAAGATTTGACATGATTAAATCCCCCTTAAAAGTGAATTTTACAGCCTACAGAAAATAATTTCCCGGGACAACAGAAGTGTTCTTGGTCTTCATATCTACAGCGGTCAACTTGGCCAAGGATACGTAATCATCAAACAGCCGCTCCTCGCTGCCAATCTCTCCGGATTCGACGAAGACGCCTACCCCAGCCACAGTAGCATCAAACTCATACAGCAGGTCCATCATTCCCTGAACCGTACCTCCTGCTTTCAGGAAATCATCGATAATCAGCACGCGGGATTGCTCCTTAAGTGCCCGCCGTGCCAGCGACATCGTTTGGATGCGCTTGTTGGACCCGGATACATAATTGATGCTTACAGCAGACCCCTCGGTGACCTTATTGTCTCTTCTGACGATGACGACCGGAAGATTCAGATAGGTTGCCGTAGCATAAGCCAAAGGTATTCCCTTCGTCTCCACCGTCATAATGACATCGATCTCGCGGTCGGCAAATATTGTAGCAAACATCCGGCCCACATCATTCATGATTGAAGGTTGGCCCAGCATATCCGTCATATACAAATAACCGCCGGGAAGCACTCTTTCAGGCTGTTCCAAGTGGCGGCAAATCTCTTTTATAATCGTGAGTGAAGCAGTCTTCTCCATCATCGGAATATACTTTACACCGCCTGCTGCTCCTGCCAGAGTATGCAGCTGCCCCAAGCCTTCATCTTCGAATACTTCCTTAATGATGGCAAGGTCTTCGCTAATCGAAGATTTGGCAGACTGATAACGGTCAGCAAAAGCTGTAAGCGAGATTAGTGTATGGGGGCGGGCTAACAAGTATTGTGTCATTTCAACTAGCCTGGCACTTCTCTTTAACTTTTTCATTACCTCTCCCCCAGAGAACCCGAATATTATAATGTCAATATAACATTTTTATACGGGTTTTTACAAGAAGTACGTCATTTTCATGTCAGCATTCTTACCACGTATACTTCTTTGCAGAACCCGCGCAACCCGTTATAAATACGGGCGACCTTGGATTCCTTGGATACAAGGCCAAATACAGTCGGTCCGCTTCCGGACATCAGCACGCCGTCCGCTCCGAGCCGCTGCATGCTTTCCTTGAGCTGCTCTACTTCGGGATAGAGCGGAAGCGTAACAGACTCAAGCACATTGCCAAGAGATGCACACATGTCGCCAAAGGAGCCTCTCTCGATGGCAGACAGCATGTCCGAGGTGGAAGGATGGCTCGCCAGCTGAGAGGCGCGCAGCCTGCCGTACACATCAGCAGTAGATACATTGATCGGCGGCTTCGCAAGCACGACCCAGCATTGAGGCGGATTGCCGATACGCTGCAGTTTCTCACCCCGGCCTGTTGCCAGTGCAGTCCTGCCCGTAATACAAAAAGGGACATCTGAACCAAGCTCTGCCCCCAGCTCGCAAAGCTCCTCATCCGATATTCCGAGCTTCCACAGCCGGTTGAGCCCCCTTAACGCTGCTGCTGCATCGGAGCTGCCTCCTGCAAGGCCCGCTGCAACCGGAATTTTCTTATCCAAATGTATGTAGACGCCTTTGCGCACATCATATCTTTCCTTGATAAGCCTCGCAGCCTGGAACGCCAGATTTTTCTCATCCAACGGAATGTATCCCGCCTGACTTGAAATAATAATGGTGTCCCGGGGCAGTTCCTCCATCTCCAGCCGGTCAGCCAGATCAACCATTGTCATTATCATCTCTACTTCATGATAGCCGTCCTCCCTTTTTCGGAGAACATCCAGCAGCAAGTTAATTTTGGCTGGAGCTTTTTCATAGATCTTCATCGTTATTCACCCGCTCGTTATCAATTACAACTTCACATATTATAACAAATGGGCACAAGAAAAGCTAAGATGATTCCGCAGCTTGCATGGAACGGATCATCCTAGCCCTGGTGTTGCATATAAGCTTTGAAACATGATTATTGCTGAGGCGATTTGGCAGCGGCTTGCTCTGCCAATTGAATTGCACGTTTGACCATATTTCCGGCATCCTTGGCGCGGATGCTCCCCCAGCCTTCCTTTTGAACCGTATCATAAAAGCCCAGATCCTTGGCCAGCTCATATTTCAAGCTCTCTGACATGATGGAACGGCGTCTTCTGCTCATCAGGATCAAGCCCTCCTCTCTGGCGCGATTTAAGCGCAGATGCTCTGCACACGGTTAGAATGCGCCAGATCGCGCCCTGTTATGCGTCCTGGCCCCCAGAAGGCATTATACGGCAAGCAAGCGGCCTGGAAGTTTTCAGCTTGATTTAGAGCGATATAAGCATTTAAAAAAATACAGTACAGGGCAAGCCCTGTACTGTCTATACATTCATATGTTATTGCAGGTAGCTGATCTTGACTTGTCCATCGTCGTTGCACACGGTAACTTCAACAGACTCCGTCAATATATCTGCGTAACTGTAAGACACCCGCTTAAAGGCGTTTTGATCTTGGTCTAGCTTCACAATAAAAACAGAGGGGTAGATTTCTTCCAACACACCGGTACGTTCGATGGTTTTCTTGCGGCCGCCATTAGCTCGGAGGCTGATTTTGGACCCGACGTGGACTTCCAGACTGCGTTTGATCTCCAACAGCGCATTTTTTGCCATTGTGTACAACCACCTCTTTCTATACACATTATAACCAAAAAGAGGGAGATTGTCAAATAAGACGAAATATTATATCAGGAGTCCAAAGTTTTTGTCAATGAACTTTTTTGAAAATTATGTTATAGGCTTAGCAAGGCCTTTTATCAATTGAAAGATGCCTTTGTCAGCATGTACCGCCTTCGAGGCCGGATATAGAAAAAGGAGCTTCCCCCGGCTTGATCCGCCCAGGAAGCTCCCTCTGATGCCGCTACATGACGTTGTAGCCGTTATAACCGTTATAACCATTATAGCTTTGATGGTCATGATAAGCGTTCTGGCTCATCTGAGCTTTCGGTCTTGGCAAGCCAACACGGTAACGCCCCATCGTCTCAATGCCGCCAACTCCGTCAATACCGCTTATTGTGCCATTAATGACATCTGGCAGATTAATGGTATCCTTGAACGGCGTATAGCTGGCCTTAATGGCAATGTAGACCGGATCAAGCGCATGAATCAGAATTCGGCCAGGCGAGCTGGCAAAGTTCGCTCCTGCATGCAGCAGCGCCTCATAGTGGGACTGGCACGCCCCGGCGATGACAACCAGCCCATCCTTGCTCTTGTCATAGTCCCGCGCTACCTGTACAGCGTTCACAAAGTTCTGGGAATTTTTATACCCGTTTAAATTATAATACTCCGACCGCTGGTCTCTATGCTTGAGGACGCCATCATGGCCGGTAATGACGATGATGTCCGGTTTAATCTGGGGCAGCAGGCGATATACCATTTCCGCCATCCTCGATTCATCGACATGAAGCCCATGAGCCGGTACTCGCATGCTTGAATACAACTGCATGCTTTTTTTCATATAATTCGCATCACCATCCAGATGGAGTACGACACCGGGCACTTCAAAATAGGATTGCGGGCTCTGCGGGGTCGGCTGCCCCTGTCCCTGCCTCTCGGTCCAACCCATCTGCTGATGAAGCTGCTGCTGCTGCATACGTTCCATTGTCTGGGTAACCTTGATTTTGACCTGCTGGGCGGCCCCCGTCAATTCCGGATTCTCGACGACAGACAGATCATCCAGCGGCGAATCCGCCAGCAAGCGATAATCCGTACCTTTGATGATTGCCGACTCATTGCGAAAGCCTTCAATACGGAAAATCACATCGCTGCCGTACGAATTGCGGACGACCAAATCCCCTGGCTTCATGAATTAATCACCTCTTCGTCTATCCTATGGGCGAATAGCCGGATTGGTGAAGCCATCATGACGAAAAACAGGTTTAAGTCGTCTCGAGCCAGCCTGCCTGACGCAGTCCCTCGCTAATTCGCGCAAATTCCTCCAGCGAGAGCGTCTCCCCGCGGCGGGACGGGTCAATACCGCATGATGTGAGCAGTTCCAGCAGCTTATCGCGGTTCTGCTTGCCTACAAAAGCGCCAAGATTATTCGCAAGCGTCTTGCGCCGCTGCGCGAAGCTGGCCTGCACCACACGGAAATAGAGCTTCTCATCTTCGATCTCTACAGGCGGCTTGCTGCGCAGCGACAGCTTGATGACAGCCGAATCTACATTCGGCTGTGGAATGAATACCGTATGGGGAACCGTACAAACCAGCTCAGGCTCACAATAATACTGCACCGCTACACTCAGGCTGCCATATGTCTTGCCACCCGGCTTGGCCGCCATCCGCTCGGCGACTTCCTTCTGGATCATGACGACGATATGCTCCAGAGGCAGCCGCTCCTCCAGCAGCTTCATCAGGATTGGTGTGGTCACATAATAGGGCAGATTGGCCACGACGCTAATACCCGTCACATCCTTATAGCGCCGCTCAATCAACTCCTTCAGATTGAGCTTCAGGACATCGCCATGTACAACCTCGACATGCTCCAGCCCTTCAAGCACCTCTCCCAGAATCGGGATAAGCCTGTTGTCAATCTCTACAGCCGTAACCACACCGGCTGCATCCGCCAGCTTTTGCGTTAAGGCGCCAATTCCCGGTCCGATCTCCAGTGCGCCCTTTGTTTTATCAAGCTGTGCCGCCGACACAATCTTGTCCAATATATTTTGATCAATCAGGAAATTCTGCCCCAAGCTTTTTTTGAATGAAAAGCCGTGCTTTGCAATAATCTCCTTCGTCCGCTTTGGTGTTGCTACCTGCGTATCAGCAGCATGATGCTTGCTCATTACTTTGTTTCCCCCTGCACTATTCAATGGTCTCCTCCATCGTCCGGAGCGCGTTCACAAACTCATCCAGTGATATCCGAAACATTGTACAACGTTTGTAAAACTGCTTCCCGTTAGCATACCCGATTCCGAGCAAATTGCCCATCAGCAGACGGCGCCTGGCCGCGTCGGAATGAACGATTAAGCCCGCATCGATCAAATGCTCCCACGTAATCAGGGGCACTGTCGGCTCCGTCGCTTCCGCATACTCGGTGCGGACATTGGCAAGAGCACGCCGGATAGCGTCAGGGGTTGCATTCTCCACACCGATATCCCCCTTGTAGAGCGCCTCCTCCTGCGCCAGAAAGGCGTGCTTGCAGCCGGGAACCCGTGCCGACACAATCTTGCGGATGCGCTCCCCCGCATGGTCAGGGTCCGTGAAGATAATAACTCCTCTGCGCTCCATAGCAAGCTCCACCCGTTTCAATACGGCCTCTCCGATTGCAGAACCGCCTGTCTCAATAGTCTCCGCCTCCACCGCCCGCTTGATGGCAATCGTGTCATCCTTGCCTTCCACCACAATGACCTCTTTAATCATACCCACCTGTTCCTTTGCCATATAAATATCTGAACTTCCGGCCGTCAAGAAAAAAATAGCCGAAAAGCTTGTACATTCTGAAACTTTGATCCGCTCTGAAACGTCATAATTATGTAATCGCAATTTCACACCGGAAATCCCGAATGCCATAACAACACAATATCACATTTCCCGATATATAAAAAAGAAGAGGCATCGCCTCTCCCTATCATGACATATTTAAGCTAAAAATACGATATCATAAAGCACAGCCATGTTTTTAGCTTGCCTTCGGCTTGTTTGGGCCGATGACATAGACCGTATGGCCTTTTTTGCGACCAAACTTTTTCACGTAGCTTTCACTGTCAAAGTAAACGTCAATCTTGCTGCCCTTGATAGCACCGCCTGTATCTTCAGCACGACGGAAACCGACACCTTCGATATAGACCCACCATCCCATCGGAATGACATCCGGGTCAACTGCAATTGTACGTCCTTCTTCCACCTTCGCTCCGGATGCTGTTACCCCATACTCCGGATGGCTTGAGCTCTTGCCTGTGGAAGCGACACCGGCTGAATAAGCCGTCAGCGTCACACTCTTCAATACCTTCTTCGCGTTGAAGGTTACACCTGCCTTGGTAATTGACTGAGCCCCGCCCGAACTTACAGGGGAGTAGGAAGCGACCTTTACCTCAGGCTCCTTCTTCTTGGTACCGACAGCTATAACCTTATCGACACTTTTGGTCTCGACGGTCTTGGTGACCAGCTTCTTGGATACAAGATTGCCGTCTTCATAGACCTTCTCATAATGCTCCACCAGCAAGCCTTCCTTGCCGGTCTGAACAACCTTCTGTTTACCCTCTTCAAGCGTCGGATCGTCCTTCTTCACAACCTCGAACGGAACCTTGCGCTCTGCTTTATCAACTTGTTTATCTACACGTATGATGGATACGATCATGTCCGGATTTAACTGTGCATTTAAAGCGGGTTGAATTTTATCCTCATCTGAAAGCGATATATTGAATTCTCCGATCGCCGCTTTCACGGTTTTCTCTGTTGTGTAGAATGTATTAGCCTTACCGTCTGCCTTGACAGTAATGGGTATGGCCTGGTCAATGACAATCCGGTCACCATCCTTGATGTCCGAATCCAGGGGCATCGAAATCTTGTCGTGCTCCCCGACTGTGATAGCTTGTTCATCCAACAGGCGCTGCAGGACCCACTGCTTCGTAGAAACAACGGTTTCTTGTCCATTCAAAACGACGGATACGTTCTTATATGCCGTTCCGTACAACAACACCAATAACATGAAAGTCATAGCGATTGAGATAATTGCACTTAATACAATCAAACGCAAATTTTCATGCTTCCATCGCAATGCGAAAGACATGCTGGATGATCGTTTACCATGGGTATCCTTTTGCTGGAACATGCCCACTTCCTCGGTCCTCCTTCATAGCCCCGCCGCCAACTGTGACGCATGATTACAACTGACGCGACTATTGTAAGATTAGCGTGCAAGCACGCATTCCTCGTTAGTTCGCCATTTCCCACCCCCATGAATTATCCCTATGTCGCCCTTTTATCATATATTCAAAAATAAAAAGAAGCCCGACGACAGAGGATCTGTTTCGTGGCTTCCAGGCTGCATTTTACAAACCATGGATTGTGGGCACGAGGTTGATCTCTCTCATATACGCTGACGAGGTTAGCTGACGGGTTCGGGCAGGAGAGACGCCCTATCATTACGCGCCGGATGCGAAGGTTATCGGCACGCTCCAAATTCACCCCAAAAATCACTATGGTTCCCCCGCTTCTCACATGCGATATCGGCTGCAGCCGTCCCCCAAATGAGAATTAAGCAAAACTGGAAATACAATACAACTTCAAGCTCTGAGAAAAATCATACCTTCTTTCGTATCCCATTGTAAAGATCATTAAAAATGCGATTTTAACGAATTTTAAGGAAAAACTCGCAAAATTAATTCAATTTCGCGAGTCAAAGTCACTTTTTTCACCCTCTAGGTCTTAAATTCTAAGTTTCTTTTCTATTTTTGAGGTAGACGAAAACAATTCTCAGCGTTTTCGGTCGTAATTCTTGAAATTTCTTCCAAACTTTTGCCTTTGATTTCCGCTGCCGCCTCTGCAACGAGTCTCACATAGGCGGACTCATTCCGTTTCCCACGGTAGGGGTGAGGAGCCAAATAAGGAGCATCTGTCTCCAGCAATAACCGGTCTAATGGAACCCTTTCCAAAACCTCTTTAGGGACCCTTGCATTTTTGAAAGTGACAGGCCCTCCAAACGAGATATAGAAATTCATATCCAGACATAATTTGGCGGTTTCCCAGCTGCCGGAGAAGCAGTGCATGACCCCGCCAACCTCACTTGCCTTCTCTTCTTTCAAAATGCGGACGACATCCTCATGGGCATCCCGGTTATGAATAACAATGGGTTTATTTACTTGCTTCGCCAAATTTATTTGCTCGCGAAATACCCGCTGCTGAACATCTTTTGGTGAAGTATCCCAGTGATAATCTAATCCAATTTCGCCAATTGCGACCACTTTTGGATGGCTAGCCAAACTTGCAATCCAGTCTAAATCCTGAGGTTTCATCTCGATGCTGTCGACCGGATGCCAGCCGACGATGGCATAGATGAAATCGTATTTTTCCGCCAATTTCATCGTGGTCGGAATCGTCTCGCGATTGAAGCCAACATTGAGAATTCGGCTGATTCCCGCCTCCTGCGCGCGCTCAATAACGAGCTCGCGGTCTTCGTCGAAATTGGGAGAATCAAGGTGTGCATGTGTATCAATCAACAAGGAAAAATACCCCTTTCTTCTATATAATATGTACAAGCGTATGAGAACAGGCTACTATGCTGCAAATCGTCATTAAATCGCGAATAACTGCCGTATTCGGGGGTCAAGTTTGTCGGCTTTTGCCTGAAGCAGATCATCTGGATAATATAGGTGGTATTTTCCAAGATGGATCCCTGTAATGGAACGAATAATGTCAGACTTCCTCGAAATTTCTGAACACTCACCATTAGTACCTTGTAACAAAATTGGCGGCTTCTCCTCTCCTTCGGCCTTCCCTGGCTGATACACATCGTAAGGAAGGTCAAACGGGGAATCAATCTCCAGATGATAGTCTGGTCTTAATCCGGCCGCTTCAAACTCCTGGCGAATCTCATCCCACAGTGCTTCATTTTTTTCATCCATGGTTATATATTTATACAATCTCCGATGGAGAAAACGGGCGCACAGATCGGACAACAACTCATCCCTCTCTTCAGTCCATTGCATGAACACTGTCTGAGCCATCGCTTCATCGAGGAGGAAGTAATCCTGTATGGTCAAATCGCCCTCCAGCAGCTTTCGGAAAGGACGGGTCATATATTGGAAGGAATATCCTTCATGATATAGTTCCCTTGCCCGCCGAAAAATCTGCCGCAGTATAATTTCCGAGCTGCGTGTCACCGGGTGGAAATAAACTTGCCAATACATTTGGTAGCGGGACATCAGATAGTCTTCTACCGCATGCATTCCGCTTTCTTTCACAACAATCTTGTCCTTATATGGACGAAGCACGCGAAGGATACGCTCGAGATCGAAGGTGCCGTAATTCACGCCTGTGAAATAAGCATCCCGCAGCAGATAATCCATGCGGTCCGCATCCATCTGACTTGATACTAAACTAACGACAATCGGCTTGTCATAGTTTTTGCAGATGACGGAAGCAACCCGTTCGGGGAAATCATCGGATACACGGCGCAATACCCGGTTGACCTCTGTATCCTCCAGCAGGAAGCGGCATGTCCAGCCCTCATGATGCATGTCGAAGACTTGCTCGATGGAGTGGGAGAAAGGACCATGTCCCAAATCATGCAGCAGAGCGGCACATAGCGATACCCACTTCTCTTCCTGTGGCCAGTCGGAATAACCATGGCGCTCAAATTGGGAGATAATTTTACGTGTAATTTCATAGACACCCAGCGAATGGGAAAATCGGCTATGCTCGGCGCCGTGAAAAGTCAGATAGGAGGTCCCAAGCTGTCTGATTCTGCGAAGACGTTGAAATTCCTTCGTATTAATCAGATCCCAGATCAGCTCGTCCTGTACATAGATGTACTTGTGGACCGGGTCCTTGAATACTTTCTCCTCTGCAAGTCTTTGTGTGTAATCTTGAAACATGTTCTTCACCTCTTTAGGAAGCGGATCGCTTCAAATTTTTTTCGCTCATCCGAACATTCGACATGATTTTGTTGCAAAATGTCGATTCAAGACACATATTCGACATATTATAGATTTTTATGTCGAATAGTGTCGACCTATCGTTTCCATTGATTTTCTTTGATTTCACTGGGACTGTTCATTATTTTGCTCATATATATACGTCATTTAGTAGATTTTAACACATTTTTGGGATAAAAATTGGGTTGACTATTATGGGAATGGTTGGTATTATAGATAACAGAAAACGTAGTATTTTGTCGAATGATGACGAAACCGTTTGGAAGGGGAAACGATAGAATATGATGAAATCAACAGGTATTGTCCGTAAGGTAGACGAACTGGGACGTGTAGTTATTCCAATTGAGCTTCGCCGCACCCTTGGAATCGGTGAGAAGGATGCTCTTGAAATCTACGTAGACGGCGAGCGCATCATGCTGAAGAAGTATGAGCCTGCTTGCATCTTCTGCGGCAACGCTGAGAACGTAACTTATTTCAAAGGAAAAATTGTTTGTCACGAATGCTTAACAGAATTGCCTACACCTGTGACAAATTAAAAAAAATAAGTTATAATAAATGAATCACATTGTTAATTCTAACCTTTTTATACTCCTTGATGCCTTCCTGCGCTAGAACCCGGCCAGGAAGGTCTTTTTTTTATTCCCCGTCTTTAATCATAATCTGGTTATACACATCCCGTTTGGACATCCCTCTATCTTTGCCAACCTGCTTCATCGCCTCCTTGCGGTCGGATATAAGTGCGATGTAATGCTCGACATGCTGCTCGATTGTCATCGCTGACCACCACTTAACTTCTTTATCCCCTTCCAGAGGCATTCCCGTGATCCGCTCCTCCGCCCCTGCGACGACGAGGCAGTATTCACCAAGCGGCGGATTCGATTCCAGCCATTCCAGGCATTCCCCAATAGTACCATGTGCAACCTCTTCATGCCTCTTGGTCAATTCTCTGGCCATCGCCATTTTACGGTCTCCCCAAACCTCAAGCATAGCCTGCAATGTCTTCTTGACCCGGTGCGGCGACTCATACATAAGCAGCGTTCCTTCTTGCGTCTTCAAATCCGACAGCCAGCTGTTTAGAGGCTTCTTATCCCGCGGGGGAAATCCAACGAAGCTGAAGCGGTCCGTCTTGAGTCCTGATATGATTAAGCCTGACAAGGCTGCGTTAGCTCCTGGAATCGGAACGACAGCAATCCCTGCCTCCACTGCATCACGAACAATGTCCGCACCCGGATCAGAGATAGCAGGGAGTCCTGCATCACTTACCAGTGCAATCTGCTGTCCTTCCTCCAGCAGCCTGAGCAGTTCATTGCCGCTGGCCTGCTTATTATGCTCATGGTAGCTGACCAGTCTGGTCGAAATTTCGAAATGTGTCAGCAGCTTGCGGGTTTGCCTCGTATCCTCGGCAGCGATCATATCGACCTCGCGCAGTGTGCGGACTGCACGAAAGGTCATGTCCTCCAGGTTGCCGATTGGCGTCCCCACCAGATAGAGCGTGCCCGCCTTCCGGCTGGCGTTAAAGCTTTTTTGAATGTGAATCACCTTACTCATCCTTTCGGCTGTCATGCTGTGGGCCATAATAGATATCCATTAATTCCTTATTATATTGGTTCTGACTGCTGTAAACAATGAGTGGCGGCAGAACCTTCACATCCGGCTTGCCGTCACGAAGTGCTTCAATCAGCACCATATTGGCTTCCGCATCCGCATGAGGATGGACAAACCGTATCCGCTTTGGCTCCAGCCTCACCGCTCGCATCGCCTCCATGATCTCCATCAGGCGTGAAGGCCGGTGTACCATCGCAACCCTGCCTCCGGTTCTTACCATCCTGGAGCAGGCTGCAGCCACCTCCTGCAACGTACAATGAATTTCGTGGCGGGCAATTGCATAATGCTCATTATGGTTCTGGTCTCCGGTATTAGCCGGCATATAGGGAGGGTTAACAGTAACCAGGTCGTAGACACCATAGCCATTGTCCAAATGATACTGTCGCAGATCACCTTCCGTAATCATGATCTGCTCTCCCTTGTTGTTCCACGCCACACTCCGGCGTGCCATATCTGCCAGCCGGGGCTGAATTTCTACAGCATCAATCGGCGCCTCTGTCCGTGTTGACAACAGCAGCGGAATCACACCGTTTCCTGTACAAAAATCAAGGATGCGTCCTCTGCGCGGCACCGTTGCAAACCTTGCCAGCAGTACCGCATCCATCGAAAAGCTGAAAACCTCAGCGCTTTGTATAATATGAAGCTGATGCGTAAGCAAATCGTCCAGTCTTTCGGTCGGCAGCAAAGGTATATTACGATTAGGCATCCCTCAATTCCCTCCTTCAATAGAATTCAAAGAAGACCCGCTAGGGGTCTTCTTTGCGCATTCATACTATTCGCTTCATAGCCGTATCATCCGGGATGCGGGCAGCAGCTCATTTGTTCAGGAACGAGAGACAGAACAGGCAATCCCCTTCGGTGCGCAAATGGCCATAATAGACGTTGCAAATATGGAAGCCCTCGTGATAAAGCCTGGCCAGATTATCATGGCCTTCTCCGACGGCTGTTCCAAGCAGCTCCTCGGCCGCTGCAGGCATATCCGCCGCTTTCTGCTGTGGCGCTTCATGGGCTTCTGTTTCTTCCACGGAAGCTTCCTCCACAGCCAGCAGGGATTCCCTTTTGAACAAATCTCTAAGCTGCTGATTTTCTATGCTGAGGCGTTTATTCTCTTCAAGTAGCGCTTTAATCAATAATTTCATCTCGCCGAGCTCCGAATGCAGCCCGCCGACATGAGTCTCCAACTGGTCCATCCGTTTAAATAAATTATTTTTCTCCAAGTTCCCACCCCAGAGTATAGCGCAAAATCGTCGAATTATTTCACCACAACGTCATCAAAAGGCAGCTCTTTCGGTTTGCCTCCCGTTTCAAACAATTGAACATAGACTGTTCTGGAAGAGGCATTAATTCCGGTCACCTTGCCTTCACCGAGTGAGGTGATAACCACTTTCCCGACTGCTGGCAGTTCTTCACGGACACTCTCATAATTGTCGTGTTCATATTTCAGACAACACATGAGCCGCCCGCACAGTCCGGAAATTTTGGTCGGATTCAGCGACAGATTCTGATCCTTCGCCATTTTAATCGATACCGGCTCAAAATCTCCAAGCCATGAGGAACAGCATAAAATTCGTCCGCATGGCCCGATTCCCCCGAGCATCTTCGCTTCATCACGTACACCGATCTGTCGAAGCTCTATCCGGGTCCGGAACACGCTGGCCAAATCTTTAACCAGCTCACGGAAATCGACTCTTCCTTCGGCTGTAAAATAAAAAATAATTTTATTGCGGTCAAACGTGAATTCAACATCCACCAGCTTCATCTTGAGCTGATGGTCGCGAATCTTGTCCACACAGGTAGAGAAGGCATTCTTGGCCGCGTTCTTATTCTCTTCCATGACCTTGGCATCCGTATCGCCGGCAATGCGGATAACCTTCTTCAATGGAAGAACGACGTCCTCCTCCTCAACCTGCTTCTGCCCTACCACCACTTTTCCGTATTCGATCCCACGCGCTGTCTCAACAATGACATGCTGATTTTGTTCCACCGCATGTTCAACCGGATCAAAGTAATATATTTTACCCGCCTTCTTGAAGCGGACACCTACTACATTATACAAGGCTTCTGCCCTCCTGAAGGTTCACCAGAAATTGCTCGAAAGCCAGCTGGGGCGCCACATGCGCGCGTATCCGCTTGCTGGCCTCCAACGTAGACTCCATACATGACACCCAACCTTCAGCCGAACGTGCAAAGGCATGATTACGTATCCAGTCCAGCTGATCTACATATACAATGGCATCTTCTCTGCCGGCTTGAAAATGAATCATATCCTTGTACCACAGCAAGAGCATTGACATGAGCTGCTCTGGCTGCTGGCTGGAGTTTGACTTGAAAATATCCTGTGACAGCGTCACCATTGCCGCAGTATATTTTGTCAAGCTCTCCTTGCCTAATTGTATCACTAGGTTTCTTGTTTCTGCAAACCCCTCTTGTTGGATAATCTCCCTGCAAGCATCCAGACCTGAAGCCAGATGAACCGCAACACGCACCAGCATAGAGGGATGTCCCTCCCTGATGAGTGCCTCCTGCATGTCTGCGGAAGCAATTGGGTGGAATGGCACAAGCTGTGTGCGCGACCGAATCGTTGGCAATATGGCTTGTCCGTTATCGGTCAGCAGAAGCGCGACAATCGGCGCAGATGGCTCCTCCAGAAATTTCAGCAGGCTGTTGGCCGCTTGGACCGTCAGCTTCTCTGCCCCGTCCAGAATATATACTTTGCGTCCCTCGCCATGATTGCGGTAAGAAAGCTCCCGCTGCAGCTCGCGAATCTGGTCAATTTTAATGGTGGCTCCGTCAGGCGAAATATGCAGCAGATTGGGCTGATTCCCATGCTCAAACTTCCTGCAGGAGAGGCATTTGCCACAGGCATCACTACCCTGCTCCTCACAGAAAAGCGCTTTGGCAAAGGCCATTGCGGTTGCTCTTCGTCCTGTTCCTACAGGGCCGCTGAACAAGTAGGCATGGGATACACTCTGTCGCTGAAGGGCCTGCTGCAAAATCCGCTTGGCCTTCTCCTGTCCGACAATCGATTGAAATGACATCGGTCATGCTGCTCCCTCAAAAAAAATAATTAATTAACAAGCCCCGGATTTCTCCAATCCGCTCCAACAGATCGATTCTGCCCTGCTCCGTGTCCAGCAGTTCCTCGCCCATACCGAGCAGGACAGCATCCACTTCCTCCAGCAGCTTGTATCGTTTTGTCCGGCCGCGGCGATCCCAGCCTTTGGTCTCCCTCAGGCCCACACCGCGGCGCAGCGTATCCTCAAGAAACTTCCTGATCATCTGTTTGTAAAGCGTCATCTCACGAACCGTCATGGACTTGGCCAGGCGCTCGCCCTGATTATGGATGTCCTGCAGCTTTTTTTGCAGCTGCTCCTGCGTCCTCATATTCTCCTGCTGTCCCATAACATCGGCAAAGTTCGTCTGCATGGCAGGCCTGGACCCCATATCGGTGCGTGTTCGTTCCTGGCCAAGCGGCCGAAAGCCGGGGTTAATTTTCATCCGTTATGTCACACCCGATCAATAGTGTTCGAATCGTTCTACCGGTACTACGAAGACTGCCGCTCCACCTACTTGCACCTCTACAGGGAACGGGATATACGAATCGGTGGTTCCGCCCATTGGCGTTACCGGAGTTACAAGCTGGTCGCGGACTTTGCAATTGGAGCGGATAACCTGCATAACGTCAGGTACTCGCTCATCTTCAATACCTATCATAAATGTCGTATTTCCTGCTTTCAGAAACCCGCCTGTACTTGCCAGCTTGGTCGCACGAAATCCATCTTTTATGAGCGCATTCGACAACCGGTTGCTATCCTTGTCCTGCACAATCGCGATCACTAATTTCATCGTTAACCCTCCCTTATTTACTTGTTAAAGTGTGCCTGGCGAAGCCCGCCAGCAGCCTGAAACCATAATCAGCAGCCGCTAACTGCTCCGTATGAATCTGTTTCTTCTATTATAATTTGACATCCGTTGCGAAAAAACCTTTAAGTCCGTGCTCAACAGCTGCAATTGCCTGCTGGGCTACAACATTTGGCTCAGCACCGGCATTTATTCTCACGATTCGGTTTGGATATTGCCCATAGACTTGCTCGTAGCCGGCTCTCACCTTCTTGTGGAACTTTAGTCCCTCCAAATCCAGACGGTTCAGTTCACGGGCATCGTCCTTGTGTATCCGCTTCAATCCTTCTTCAGGCTCAATATCCATCCATAGCGTCAAATCCGGCATCGTGTCTCCAATTGCAAAACGGTTGATTTCCCACACCGCTTCCATCCCAAGCCCGCGTGCAAAGCCCTGGTACGCAAGACTGCTGTCGATGAACCGGTCGCAAATGACGACGGCTCCCTGCTCCAGTGCCGGAATCACCTTCTCAACCAGATGCTGACGTCTTGCCGCAGCATACAGCAACGCTTCCGTTCGCCCATCCATGCTTGTATTTCGGGAGTCGAGAATGACGCCGCGAATTTGCTCCGCGATCGCAATCCCGCCCGGCTCCCGTGTCGTAACAACAGCAATGCCTGAAGCACTCATCCGCTGCTCAAGTTCTTGTATCAGCGTCGTCTTGCCTGCACCCTCGCCGCCCTCAATTGTAATGAATCGTCCTGATTTCAATGCGAATGCTCCTAATCGTGTAGTCATACCTTATAACTATTGTAACAAAGCGTTCAATTTCGGTAAACGACGAATCCGTCTAGCGCGGGTAAACTTTCACATGAATTAAGGAAGGGTCGGATGCTCCCTGAATCTTGGCTCCATGACCGGCAAGCGACTGGAGTACTGCAATGATGCCATGATCCATACATTCCCCCGGATATAATATAGGTATGCCGGGCGGGTACGGAGTGATCATCTCTGCGCAAATTCTTCCTTCCGCTTCCTGGAGCGGTACCCATTCTGCCCTTGGTACTTCATCTGCAGGAGCAGGAATTCGTACCGGACTGGACAAGGACAATCCTTCCCAGCTCCAATGTACAGTTGATCGCACATCAGCACCCTTAATCTCTCTGCTCCCTAATCCATACTGCTCTGAAATTGCAGATAACGCCTTTACAAGGCTGTCCATATCCCGCCTATTACATGAAATGCCGATCAGGAGGACGCAATGTCTGGCATCGGCCATCTCCGCCCACCAGCCATACCCCTCCAGCTCTTTGAGCCAATCATAGCCGGATAATGTGCCTGTCTGGTCTGACAACGTAATCCGGAGCGGATCCGTATGATTGAATGCTGCCGATTCCCGTGAGCCCAGCCCGCTTGTTCCCAAAAATGAAGCACCAGCTGGTAGCCCCGCAGATTCCGGATTAAGGGACAGCAGACTCAACCATGGAAGCTTGCTTTGTACACATTCCCGCAAATAGGCCGCAGCTTCAATCGCTTCAGTAAATAAATTAGGGCCTTGTTCCATACATACAGCACGAGCCAAATCAAGAGAGGCCATAATCGGGTATGAAGGGCTGGAGCTCTGAATCATAGCCAGTGTCCCACGCAGCCTGTTCCGGTCAATTCGTTCTCCCTGTATATGCAGCATGGCCCCCATAGTCAGTGCAGGAAGTGTCTTATGAGCCGATTGCACGACAGCATCCGCCCCGGCTGCAAGTGCACTTTCAGGGAAATCAGGGTGCAGTCCATAATGCGCACCATGCGCTTCATCCACAAATAATAGCTTATTGTAGTTATGAACCAGCTCTACATACTGCTTCAGACTGACTCCCATGCCATAATAATTCGGATTGCACAGCATAACGGCAATCGCATCAGGATAACCGTTCAGGGCTTCCTCCAGCTGAGCCAGTGACGGGACTGTAGCCAGACCACTGTCTTTGTCAATCTGCGGAGCTGCAAACACAGCACGCGCCCCGCTAAGAGCCAATCCATTGATAATGGACTTATGGACGTTTCGCTGTGTAATCACAATGTCATCCCGCTTGCAGTGAGACAGCAGCAGCGCCAGATTGCCTACCGTACTTCCTCCCACCAGGAAGAATGTTTCTTGTGCGCCAAACAGTTGAGCTGCCAGCCTCTGAGCTTCCAGAATCGCCCCTTCCGGATGATGCAAATCATCGGTTACGGACAACTCTGTCACATCCAGGCGCATCATCCGGCTGAAATCCTCACGGACCGAATCCGGCAGCTTGTCCAGTGCTTTTCCATACTGGTGACCAGGGACATGCAAACTTCCCGGGTTGCATTCCGCGTGCCTGACCAGCATTTCATATAAGGGAGCCTTAAATGACGGCATTTAATAAAATCCTCTCTATTCCATCTTCTTCTGGCCTGCTATTGAAATCAGGCCGATCATGCAAGTGCAAATAAAAGTGTATGTGTATATGCAAAATCTCTTATTATCTTTCATTCCTATTACCCAGTATGGTTCCCATCATATCATATTCCCGGTTCATCTAATGCAGATGTTATTTTTTACTCGTCCAAAATTACTTGGCAAAGGATGTTCCACGTGAAAACATGTCTGAACAAACATGATACAAAAAATCCCCTGCAACCAGCCTGCAATAAAGAGCCATACAGCTCCTTTATAACAAGCCGCCCGAGGGGAGCGATTTTCCTGTCTTCTATGTGTTATTCCCTAATCCATATATTAAAGATTAGGCATCCTTCTTTAACCAGATTTGCCGAAGCTGATGAATGAAAAACGGATACTTGGCATCCCTCACATCGGTTCTTATCATCTCTGATTCACAGGTATCGCATATAAATTCGGACAGGACAAAAATTCCTTCTTCTTTCTCATGTCCACATACAATACAACAAGGCTGACGGTTCTCTTCATTCATTGATCATCCCGTCCTTTACTTATTAATCGTCAATCAGGATTTAAAATCCTCTATGCCTACTATTATGACACAAATCCTAGCAAGATATACTTGTTTCATAGTGAAAACAAGCTATTTTCAAATTTTTAAACAGAATAACTATTAACTTGTTGAATTTTTTATTATCCTATGCATCAAAAGCCCAGATTGTGTGCGGTCAAGACTTTGCTTTCCCTGAGGGAATGGACCTACAGTATTCATAGGGTTTAGTTGAAACTTGATTATCCATTTTTACGTAAATGTTAATAAATGAAGGGGTGTATGACGTGAATAAATACTCGATCGCTGAATTTATTAAAAATACAGAACAAGAAGATAAAGGAGAAGGATTTTTTGAATTAGAAACACCACGTCTGCTGGAGGTAAATCTTGATGGTCTCGTTTGGGCCAAGGCAGGTTCAATGGTCGCTTATCATGGGAAGATCAAATTTGTGAGAGAGGGTATTTTAGAAAACGGAATTGGGGCCATGTTCAAAAAGGCTTTCACTGGTGAAGGTGCTTCCCTCATGAAAGCAAATGGGCAAGGTAAGTTATATCTTGCTGACAGTGGGAAAAAAATCATTATTCTTTATTTACAGAATGAAGCCATTTATGTCAATGGAAATGACCTGCTTGCATTCGAACCATCTATTAAGCACAATATTAAGCTCATGAGAAAAGTAGCAGGGATGATGGCAGGCGGTCTATTTAATGTTCGGTGCGAAGGAACGGGTATGATCGCCATTACGACCCATTATGAACCACTTACATTACGTGTAACACCAGGGAATCCAATTATTACAGATCCAAATGCGACTGTAGCGTGGTCGGGAAACCTTCAACCTGAATTTCAAACCGATATTTCTCTAAAAACCTTCATTGGAAGAGGTAGTGGAGAATCGATTCAAATGAGGTTTGAAGGAGACGGTTTTGTTATTGTTCAGCCGTATGAAGAAGTTTATATGCAGGAAAAGAGCTAATCGCCTTTAAGGACTTATCTATGTCAGTAATCAAAGCTCCTATTAAGCTGCCAAAAGAGATATTAATTCATTGAAGTCGAATAGAAAATGAGTCGCACATTGAAGCATCCTTCCGGGTGCTTTTTGTTTTTCATTTAAACAAAGTCTAATAAATACCTATAGATTTGATTTATTTACAATGAAATTCTATTATTTGTATACGAAAAGCCTATTAAATAATAAAATGTAAATAGGGAATGGTATTATTGGAGGGTTATATAATGGAGAGAAAATCCGTTATTCATGAGAATGCAACTATATATCACTATCAATTAGTGAAAAAGATTCAAGTAATGAATGAGTCTGTGATTAGCTATGGAATTATAGTTTCCGGGCTGGGCATTTTTCAAATTATGATGTACGGCTACATCGGTCTGTTGCTCTGGCTGGTAAGCGCGCTAGCCATTTATCTGCTGCATTGGGTGATCATCAAACTCACGATGCTCCGGGTGGACGAGCCTGAGGACCGTCGTTGGGGATGGAGATATAAGTCTCCCTGGATAGGTTACCTTCCTATAGCCATGGTAGAACACCAGTTATTCCGCAGGCTTCACCGTCATTTGCTCTGGATTGGCCTCTGTGCAGTTGCGCTTATTTATCCATGGATGAATGAATCAGTAATGATAAGCCTCTTAAGCTGGCATCTATGGGCACTGGCGCCAAGACTGCTTATCTTGAACAAGCTTCGTCGTTCCAAAAAAGACGGCCTCATCCTTCTTGAGGATACATCATTCAGCTTTTATCATAGGTGATTAAGAAATAAACGCTAATATACAATTGAACTAACGATAGTCAAAGAACCCGATCCTGTTAACTACAGTTCGGCTTCTTTGAGTTTCAGGCATTAACAAACCAAATCGACACTAAATAGAGTCAACTCACTTTAAAACACAATTCAAACAACAAAAAACCCGTTGAACCTAAAGTTCAACAGGTCATTCGTGCTTGGCGACGTCCTACTCTCCCAGGACCCTGCGGTCCAAGTACCATCGGCGCTGGAAGGCTTAACGGTCGTGTTCGGGATGGGTACGCGTGGTTCCCTTCCGCCATTGCCACCAAACGTTCAGTTGCACACTGAAAACTGGATGCGAAAGTCAATTTGAATCATTTTAGCTAAAGTCTTTAGGATAAGCCCTCGACCGATTAGTACTGGTCAGCTCCACACATTGCTGTGCTTCCACCCCCAGCCTATCAACCTCGTCGTCTTCAAGGGGTCTTACTAATTGGGAAATCTCA
>NZ_AULX01000035.1 GCF_000422505.1 Paenibacillus pinihumi DSM 23905 = JCM 16419
TGCCTCACGCAGGGATCTCTCCGCTTCTGCCTGAACGCTGCTTTCCCCATACCAGACATCTGCCCCGCTCCATGCTCCCGGCCCTTGCTTGGACAGCTCACGCAGACGCTCCAACAGCGCTTCCCGATCCGCTCCCATGATCGCCAGACGGTGGGTGTAGTGGCCTCGGCCTGTATTCGTTGTACTGCAGATGGCTCCTGCATCCTCCCCGGACAGCGTCTCCAGTGCCAAAGCGTACCTGCTGATCAAAACACCCAGTCCTTCCGCACCTTTCGCCGACAGCGTCAGCAGATGCGGCCCTGGGCTCTGCGGGCTTTCTTCGCTCTTCGGAGCTTCTTCGACGACCACATGACAGTTCGTCCCGCTTAGACCGAACGCGCTGACTCCTCCCCGGCGCGGCACTCCCTCCACTGTCGTCCATGCCCGTGCCTCATCCAACACATATACCGGCGACTGCTCGAACGCAATCTCCGGGTTCGGACGTTCAAAGTGCACATTGGGCGGCAGCTCCTTATACTTCAACGCCGCAATCACCTTCAGCAGGCCAGCCAGTCCCGCTGCATGGTCCAGATGCCCCATGTTCGTCTTCACCGAGCCGACCGCACAAAATTGTTTCCGCTTCGTATACCGGCCGAACGCCCGCTTCATCCCGTCGATCTCAATCGGATCGCCAAGCCGGGTTCCGGTACCGTGTGCCTCCATATAGGAGATGCTCTCCGCCTCTACGCCCGCATTTTGCCAGGCCCGCACGATTACGTCTTCCTGTGCCGCCGCGTTAGGCGCTGTCAGTCCAATCGAACTGCCATCCTGGTTCACTGCACTCCCTTTAATCACAGCATAGATGTGATCCCGGTCAGCTACCGCACGCGATAAGGGCTTGATCATGACTGCAATGACTCCTTCTCCGTTTCCTGTGCCGTCGGAGGCCGTGTCAAAGGTTCTGGTTTTACCATCAGAAGACTCGACTCCAACCCGCATATCCGTAGTCTGTGGGACTATGGACAACTTGGCTGAGCCGACAAGAGCAGCATCACATTCACCATTACGAATCGCCTGACAAGCGGTATGCAAGGCTACCAGAGAGGAAGA
Organism: Paenibacillus pinihumi DSM 23905 = JCM 16419; assembly: GCF_000422505.1. GTDB lineage: Bacteria > Bacillota > Bacilli > Paenibacillales > Paenibacillaceae > Paenibacillus_D > Paenibacillus_D pinihumi. Next base: position 1,090 of record NZ_AULX01000035.1, read on the forward strand.
GCACGTCGTGTCAATTAGCATACCGGGTCCTCGAAGGTCAAGCAGATAGGAGATCCGGCTCGCAATAACCGCAGGCAAATTACCTGCAAATGACATGGCCATCTCATCAGGGCAGATATCCATTAACATCCGGAAATAGCTAAAAGGGCTAAAACCTGAATGGCCAATATATACGCCAACCCGTTTCCCCGATAAAGCTTTACCCCCATAGCCGGCATCCTCTAGTGCTGACCAGGCAGTCTCCAGAAACATCCGCTGATGCGGGTCCATCAGACTCGCTTCCTTCGGTGAGAGCCGGAAGTAGGCATAGTCGAATTTATCAATTTCATCTATATAACCGCCCCGGACAAAATTGTTTTCGCCAAAACGGATTCTTTTCAAATAGGACGACAAATCATTGTGGCGTTTTTTTGGAAAAGTCTTAATATTATCCCTTTGCCCTGTCAATTGACCCCATAGGGCTTCCCAAGTGTTAGCGCCAGGCAGCTCAAAAGAAACACCTACAACCGCCATTTCATCAGATGAAAGATCATCCATGAGGAATGAACTCGTATCAGTCGTTAATGAGTCAAAATTAAAATTCACTTGCAGTCCTCCTCAGACTATCCATGTCAGTTATGTCCATGTTGTCCAGGTTTCTAGATGCAAGAATTAATCGTTCCAACCTTCTATCTCTCTCTTCCGAAGGAAGCTTCTTAGTCTCCAGTACAAGCCTGACGGCCTTTAGAAGCTCTCCGATGTCAGCACCTTCAATTTTATGGGATACATCCCCCTTCTCCCACTCACCCAGCTTTGAGTTGATAAACTGGATTGGCTTCAGAACGCCTTGCTCATATTCCGACTCATCCCAGTTCAAATTTGGTGTGCTGATCGCATGACGGAGACATTGAGCAGCCAGTTCTATGGCAGCAGCCAGGTTTTGTCTGCCGCCTGAGTGCGTCTCAACCCAAACGTTCCATTCTTCACTTCTCTCGATAGCTGCTGTTTGAAAGGAACCATTAGCTTCGGCCAGCTTTTTCATTACCGTTCCTGGGCCTAGATCAACCAACTCATTGACACCTTGCCGAAGCAAATATTGCATCGAATTCCGCCACTGTACAGGTTGAGTCACTTGCTGGACAAGAAGCGGTACAATCTGCTCATGGGATGCATAAGGCTGTGCTGTAACATTAGAGACCACTTTGCAGCTTAGCGGAGAAAATGTATACTGCTTCAGATGCTCTTCCAATGCTGTTGCTGCCGGGGCCATCAGTGGACTGTGGAAGGGCGCGCTAACCTTCAATGGAGTGAAGGAAGCGCCTATAGCTTCAAGGCGCTCCTTCCACTCCAATACTCTGGCTTTTACACCCGATAGAACAACCTGTGTCGGGGAATTAATGCCAGCAACTGACCTGACAGCGCGTTCCTGCCCGTTGTCCTCCCCGCAAATAGACAACACTTCATCTGCATTAACGCCCTTGACTGCAATCATGATGCAGTCTTCCTGCTGAATACAATTTTGCATGACCTGACCCCTAAAACGGGCAATATTAACGGCATCCGAAAGACGGATGGAGGATGCACAGGTTAAAGCGGTTATTTCTCCAAGACTGTGTCCCAGCATCCATTGTGGTTGCAAGCCTGTTTGCTCCAAAGTGACACGGTAGGCTGCGACGCCTACCGTAAGCAATGCCGGCTGTGTCCACTCCGTCATTGCAAGTTGTTCCGCATTTCCAGCAAAAATCAGTTTTGCCATGTCTGTTGCAAGTGCCTCAGATGCCTCTTCATATACCGCCCGTGCCGATGCATGAGCATGATAGAGCTTCTGTCCCATTCCTATATACTGCGACCCTTGTCCGGGAAACATAAATCCTAGCATTGTCATTCTCCGCTCCTTTATTGTTTAATCGCAAAGGTTGTATGCAACACTTGTTGGAAAATAGAACCGATGCGTCCAAACAAAATTTTCATCGATTCGGGATTTAATTTTTGGCTGTTATAATACAAAGACAACTCAATCAGGTTATGAATGGACTCGATACCCAGTGCCAGCTCACAGCTTTGATCCGACTCGTTAACAGGCATACGATCGTAGAGCACAGGCAATATCCGATCCTTATTGGTAGAACGATAAGCGGACAGCATTCCGGCAATTGCAGGAGAAGCAACAATACCGAACTGGGCTTGAACCGAATCAAATAGAGACTGGAAGGTGCCTGAATGATCAGGGCCAACGGAAATTATTCTACCGCCGGCTACGCTCAACCCAACCAATTCGAAAGCTTCACTGCCCGACCATTCCCGCAAACAGTATGCAAAGGACGACAGCATCGCCTGCTCCAGTAAAGTTTCTTGAAAGGCGAATTCAGGCAACGGATCTTTAAATCTTCCTTTGAGCAATACGGTCTGGCCCCTTGTTCCTGATCTGGCTTTAGACTCACCAGGTACAGTAATTTCTTTTGGAATAAAATCAATCTCCGGCCCGTAATCCTCCAGTAACTTAGCCATACGCTCTACCGTCGGATTCGCAAAGAGATCGGTAACCGCAAGCTCGGCCTGCCATTCGGTGTTCAACCGCTTTTGCAATTGCAAAATTGCCAGCGAATTACCCCCAAGCTCAAAGAATGAATCCCGACGTCCAATCCGCTTTACCGGAATATGCAAAAGCTCTCCCCATATCTGTGTCATCCTTTCTTCTGCGACACTTTCAATTAAAGAGCAGGCAACAGTCTCTTCCTGCCATGGGAGCTGCAATAGTTGTATCCGGTCCGGCTTGCCGTTTATCGTTAGTGGAATCTTTGGTATTAACAGAATACACTCCGGAATCATCCATTGCGGAAGCCATTTTCCAAGTTCCATACGGATTGATTCGCGATCCATGTGTGGATCAGCTGCAACAAAGGCACACAATTCATCTTCACTGTTCGGTGTTTTACGGACCAGTACAACTGCCTCGTGAATAGCTTCCATCTTCCGCAAGTGATGCTCAATTTCCCCAAGCTCTACGCGGTAACCCCTAATTTTCACCTGGTCGTCCATCCGTCCGAGAAATAAGACATTGCCGTCAGGGAGCCACTTTACTAGGTCACCGGTACGATACATAATCATGTCCGGATATTGAGGGTTTACAATGAACTTTGCGGCAGTCATCTCCGGCTTATTCAAGTAACCTCTGGCAAGGCCAATTCCTGATATGCATAATTCACCGGGAACGCCAACAGGCTGTGGCTGGTTGTTGCCATCCAAGATAGAAATGCGGAAATTGGGCAATGGTTTTCCAATCGGAACCAGCGCCTTGTCTTCAAGCCATTCAGAATCCACCGCCCACGTCATCATGATGACGGTTGCTTCTGTAGGCCCGTAGCAGTTGAACAACTTTACTTTACTTCCCCAGACTTTGGACATTTCTACGGAAGGTGCCGAACCTCCGACAATCACCTTTTTTAATGAAGGCAATTGCTGCGGATCAAATAAATTCAAATATGGTGGCGGCAAGAAACAGACGGTTATACGATTCTGTTCTATATACCGTTCAAAAGCTTTTCCATCCTTAATACAGTCGTCAGAAATTATATACAGCGAAGCCCCGCCCAGCAGGGCTATCGTAAACTCCAATACGGAAACATCAAATGACATGCTTGAAAATTGCAGGATATGATCTTGGCTGTTTATCCCCACATTACCAATATAAAATTCCAGCATATTTCCAATCCCCCGATGAGGAACCATCGTTCCTTTCGGCTTTCCGGTTGTGCCTGAAGTATAGATATAATAGGCCAGGTCATCAGGCTCATTGATGCATGGCCAGTTTTCCACGTTACCGTTCTGAGCCATATCCCAATCAAACAAGATACATTCCGATTCACATCCCTGTACAACCTCTACATCCTCTGTATAAATCAACAAGCGGGAATCACTGTCACAAAGGAGATAACGTACCCGTTCTTCAGGTAATGAAGGGTCAACAGGAAGAAAAGCTGCACCTGCCTTTAATACGGCCAATGTGCTTACTATCCACTCGACTGAGCGTTTCATATAGAGCGCAATAGGCTTATCCCGTTGTGCTCCACGCTCTAATAACAGAGCTCCCAGCCTGTTGGCCGCATGGTTCAACTCCAGATACGTCAAAGTCCGGCGCCCGTCTGTTACAGCAATCGCATCCGGAGTCTTCTCCGCCTGACGTTCAAATATGACTTGCCACGGAAGCTGTGGCACGGACAACTCCTGATAAACCTGTTCTGCAAGCTGCATCCCTTCCAGCGCCGAGGCCAGCATAAACTCCGCAATTGTATGTCCGGGGTAAGCCGTCACCTGTTGAAGCAGATTCTCATAGTCCTTCATCATACGGATCATCGTAACGGAGTCATAACGTTCCGCATTAAACTCACAATCAACAACAAATGAACCCTCTGTCCCCGATTGGGTCTGGATACGGAAGGTCAGATCTGTTTTGGCTGCTGCCCCTAACAATTCAATCGCGTCCAACAACGGGGTTGCAACCTCTTGGACAGAATCTTGCTCCATAACGAACATCGCCCGGTAAAGAGGATGGACTCCGGGATCTCTAGACAGGCCCAGCTTCTCTGTAAGATGCGAGAAGGCATAACGGCCATGCTCTATGCCTAACAGACAGTTACGAACAAATCGCTCCAGGTAGATGCTAAACACATCCTCCTTTTGCAAATAACTACGTACAGGAATCATTGATATAAAGCTGCCTACAATCTCATTTAATTCCGGGTGGTAACGGCCGGATGAAGGGGTACCCACAACCAGATCCGCTTGTCCCGAATATTTAGATAGAAGCAGATGAAAGGCAGCGAACATTACCATGAACGGCGTAGTACCTTGCCGGGCTGAAAATAATGTCAGCTCTCCGGATAGTTTCTCTTCCATTACATGACGAACCCACTGGCCTTTATAGACCGGCTTGACATCCGCAGGCTTGTTGACAGGCAGTTCTAACTGTGGCGGCCGGTCAGCAAACTGCTTCAGCCAATAGTTCTCAAGTTCTTTCCATTCCTCACTGTCCTGAAAGGTCATTTGATCTTCCAAATAATCCTTATACCGGATTCCGGAATCAGAAAAATCAGAACCGTCATATAATGAAGAAAGCTCACGCTTCAATACCGCTTCCGAATATTGGTCAAAAATAAGGTGATGGGCAATATAGTATAAAATGTCTTCATGTTGCCCAGTGACAATACAGCATCGAATAAGTGGCGGCTGCTCAAGCACAAATCGTTGAGCTGCAAAAGCCTTCAGGGCTTCCTTGTCATCGATAGAAAATACCGGAATCTCCTCTGCAGATGCAAGCCCGCTATGAATCCGCTGCACCGCCTCTCCATTAACCCATTCAAATCCAGTACGACATGCTTCATGACGCATCAAAAATTTATGCCAGGCATCCGCCATACGTAGGGCATCAATTTTTTCCGGGAAGGATAATGCACCGGGAACAAGATAACTATGAACTCCTTCATCAAAATGAACAGCCGCAAACATCGTTTGTTGAATATCTGTTAAAGGGTAGAACTGGCGATCTACGGCTACTGGTTGCAATCCTTTTATCAAGGGTATTGCCTGTATAGAATCTTCAAGCATACGAATAGTTGAACTGGCATAAAGCTGTCGGATTGTCATTGATTTCTGGAGTTTCGAATACACTTCCGCGATCAGCAAGCTGGCCCGTAATGAATCTCCCCCAATTTCCCAGAAAGAGTCGTCAACTCCGAATTCTTCCGTCCCAAGGATGTTTGACCATATCTCCCATAGCATACGTTCCATTTCAGTTTCCGGCTTAGTCATATTGTCTGATCTTCCAGTAATAGAAGGAGGTGGAAGAAGCTTCGTATCTTTCTTGCCATTGGTCGTAATCGGAATCGACTCAAGTTGCTGAAAAAAACCTGGAATCATGTAAGAAGGCAAGTGCTCTTCAAGTTTCCTCTTGAGAACATTAGCCTTTATATGCGGGCTTCCCGTAAAGTAACAACATAAGATTTGATGCCCCGAGGCATCTTCCTTAACGGTCACACATACCTGATCTATACCTTCACAACTGGAGATGACAGACTCAATTTCCCCGCCTTCAATCCGGTACCCTCTTAAATTCAGTTGTTCGTCCATGCGGGAAATATAGATCAGGTTGCCATCTGCATCAAAGCGTGCCAAGTCACCTGATTTGTACATGAAGCTGGCAGGGACAAACGGATCAGGTAAAAACCGTTCTTCATTCAGGGCAGGACGGTTGTGATAACCGGCAGCTAAGCCGTCACCCGCAATATAAATTTCCCCCTCATGTTCGACCGCTACCGGATTCAATCGTTGATCCAGCAAATAGATACGCATATTATCAATCGGACGGCCGATCGGAACGCTGCCGGAAGGATGATGCTGACCATTGTATAAATAGATCATGCAGCCGACTGTCGTTTCTGTAGGACCATACTCGTTATACAACTCGATATCTCCAAAGGCCGACAAAGTCTGATCTGCAAGCACACAACCGAAACGTTCACCACCTACAATGAAACGTCTGACGGCTGGCTGTGGATAAGCTTCCTTAACCGCAATCTCCAGATGAGCTGGTGTCAGCTTAATAATATTAGCAGCCTGGTCACGAATGATTCGGGAGAGGACAAACTCTCCCGGCTCAGTCTGTTTGTATATAATAGCTTTGTTTCCAGCAATGAGCGGAACAAAGATCGATGTCACCGTTAAATCAAAAGCCAGCGATGAATAGATTGCAAATATGTCTGAATCCTTCCTCACGTAGGCTTGCTTTGCCCACCAGCAATAATTAACTGCGGAGCGATGCGATATGGCAACCCCCTTTGGTTTGCCTGTAGATCCTGATGTATAGATCACATAGGCAATACCCGAAGGGTCACTTTTATCCTGTTCAGCGTTTGGCACCAGCACTGGGGTGTTATTGGGTATATCCAAATTCATGTAGGCCAGTTCTTTAGGCAAAAGTTTATGAAGCCCTTTATTTGTCAGTACGAGTTTAACGTTTGCATCTTGAACAATGTAAGCAATCCGCTCCATAGGATATTGGGAGTCTAAAGGCAAATAAGAAGCACCGCTCTTCATAATCGCCAGCATTCCGATGATAGACTCAAAGGAATGACAGGTGAGCAGGCCGACAATCTGGCCCTGCCCGACCCCCATCCGAATTAACTCCCCGGCAAGCACGCTTGCCCTTTCCTCCAACTCACGGTACGTAAGCTGTGCTCCTTCAAATTCAAGTGCAACACGGTCTGGTGCCTGTCGCGCCTGTGAACAGACCAACCGTGTAAGCGTGCTGTCTGCGGGATATTGCTTTGTTGTGTTATTCCAGCTGTAAATAGCCTGATTTTTCTCCTGTTCAGACAGCAAAGACAGTTCTGATAGACGGATACTGGAACACTCCGAAATTAAGTTCATTAAATGCATGAGTGAACGATACATGGCATTAATTTTAGCTTCATTAAAATAAGCTGTCTTATAATCGAATTCAAAGGACAATTCTGTTTGTCCGAACCGGTTCCATTCTTTAATCTTAAACTGCAAAGCGTAGGATTGATGGCCGCCGTGCAGCTCTTCCACATAAAAGCTATTGCCCAAAACATCTGTTTCAAATTGTTGATTGTAGTAATTAACGGTTACTTGAAAGAGTCCGCTATGCTCCCTTAGCCTGGGAATATCACGAACCATATCTTCCAACGGGAAACGCTGATGCTTATAGGCAAGGAAAAATTGTTTTCCAGCCTGTCTTAGGCTCTCCAGCACAGTCTCCTCGTCTTTCAACATAAGCCGTAATGGAAGATAATTACTGAACATGCCTGCAATTTGCTGTTTGGATTCCGTACCGCTTCGATTCAGGAACGGTATGCCTAAAAGTAAATCATTGTGAGTTGTCGTAAGATGTATGTAGAGATACATGAGGTAGGAGTAAAACAATGAGGGTTGGACATGATGTGATTGACAGTAGCCTTGAATTTTTCCCACAAGCTCCGGAGGAAGAATATACCTTGTAGAGCGTGCAGCCGTATTGTCTGAAGCTGTAGTCAGAAATGATTCAGGAAGATCACTTAACTGCCGGGTCCAGAAGGCCTTGTCACGGATGTAGGTATTCGATTCGATATAGTCATATTCTTCTCTGACTGAATCGAGATAAGAATACCCGGTAGCCGACTTGGGCAGTTCTGGAACTCTATTAGCCAGTTCTGCATAAACAGCTATAATTGTATTGAAGATGGGTTGAATGGACCAGCCATCCGCGATAATATGGTGGAGCTTCAAAAAGAGTACCGTTGTAGATGAATCTTTTAATGCAATTTCAAATACATAAAGCTGCTCCTGCTGAATGCCAGGCTGCGTATGAATGAGTCTGTCCAGCCACAATGCGTAGGCTTCGCTTGATTCATTGCGAAAATCATGAACCGGAATGTATTGTGGAAACTTATCAGCCACACGCTGCAGGGCCTCGCCCCGCTCCTCCATAAATTGGAGCCGCAAGCTGTCGTGACGCTGAATTGTCTCAAGTACAGCCTCTTCCAAAAGTTTGGGAGAAATTATGCCTTGTAAATGAATCAAGGCATTATTATTGTTTACTTCGCATCCGTATTTGTTCTCAAGATGCCATATGCGCTTCTGGGATGGGGACAAAGGATGCCACTGTTGTGCTTTCACAAACAACTGTTCACTTCCTCTCTTTTAACATTCCCTTTAGAGCTACATATCCAATCCGTAGTCACTGCAAATATTCGCCATTGCAACAACAACTTTACGTTTTCCTTTGTACGGCTCCCTTGCATGTCCAATAAGCATATTATCCAGCATCATAATATCTCCCTCTTGCCATGGCAATTTAACTGTATGCTGATCGTAAACACCTCGAATTTCCTGCAGTATGGACTCTTCGATTGGCGTACCGTCTCCGTAGTAAACATGACGAGGCAAGTTTTCTTCCTTCAGATAGCTTAGCATGAAATCACGGATATCCTCTGGAAGGCTGGTGTAATGAAACAGATGTGCCTGATTGAACCAAAGCATTTCTCCAGTCTCAGGATGCTTGGCGATAGCAGAACGAACCGCTTTGGTACGGACACGGTCGTTATCAAGCCATTCCAGCTCCAATCCGGCTTTAGCGCAATATTCAGCTACATATGCTTTATCATCAGATTGAAAGACTGTCTGCCATGGAAGATCAATTTTGCCTCCCAAATTGCGGACGTACATGACTTTTTTCTCTTTAAATCTGGAAATTATAGAAGGATCAAGGTTGTTATAAATAACCCTTGAATCGGCGATTGGTGTCTCACCACCCTCATCCGCATTATGGACGCAGTGAAACCAGATCAACCTTGGCCATTGATGAGAGTAGGAGTTCTCATTGTGCATCGGGATATGCTGGTCATTCGGATATTCAGTAGATGTATAAATTTGCCCCTGCACCTCGCTGCGCGGTGTGGAGCGCTCATTATAGGATTCAAGACGATCTACAAATACAGATGTGAATTTTTCAAATAATTCCAGTGATGGAACAGGGAAGTCGCGGAATAGAATACCGCCTTCATTGCGAAGATAGTTAGCAATCAAATCCCGATTTTGATGGGCATATTCCATAATGTCAGTTGTAGAGTCTGGTGTAATGATGACAGGTAACGTTCTCGCCTTTGGAGATATGCTGTTTTGAAGTTCGCTAAAGTTCTTAGACAAATTAGTTCGCCTCCCTGTTTAATTGTAGAGCCAGCTCACCCTGAATGAATCCGGCCATGGTTTCAATTGTACGGAAATGCTCGTGCAGCTCATCCTGGTCAATTGCACTTAAATCAATTTCAAATTCATCTTCTACTCCAAGAATCATTTCAAATTCATCGATAGAGCTAAGCGATAGCCGGTCAGCAAGCGACTCATCGTTTGTAATTCCAGATAACTCCTCCGCATTATACTTTAATCGCTTAATAAGAATATTCTCTGTAATGATTTGTACAATTTTGTTCTTTTCCACAAACATCATCTCCCTTAATTAAGATCATAATCAGATCATTTTCCTTAGCAATACTGCACCGGCCCCGCCGTTGATCGAATTGCCGACAATCATTATTTTCTCAGCCGCTTCCGGCAGATTAACATGTGGAAGCTGACCCGCTAATTTTTCTTCTCTGCGGTCTGACAACCAATGAGCTGCATAGCAGACATGTTGGAGCGTATGAACAGACAGCGCTATCCCCTCATGAAGCGTTGTGACAGGCTTGTCTGTGAATATTTCCTGTAATGTGTGCCTGGTTTGTGCTGCAAGAGAACTGAACAACACCGCATCCACTTCTGCTGCTGTAGTATTACAGCGTTCAAGACATTGCAGGACTGCATTCCATACTGCTTTTCCTTCTTGTCCCACCTCCCCTCCAGATGAGAAACCGAAGCCGGAAATTTCAGCATATGCACCGGATGGAGGCAGCCCATCCTCCATTGCTTCCTGGATTGCAACCGTACAGGCCCCCTCTGCAAATGGAAAGCTGATAGAATCGGGCCTGCTTTCTAATGCAAGGTTCATCCACTCGGAAAATTCTTCTGCTGCCGCAACCAAGCAACGATTGACTCCCTTGTTCCCGTTAATCGCTTCAAATGCGTATGTTAGCGCATACAATCCATCATTCCCGCCTGTCGTCAGCGAACTGCTGAACCCTTTCAGACTGAGCGCTTTGGACACAATGCCGGCTGTTGAATTTAATGCACCTTTGGGAAAATTAATAGTAGTTGAGCCCCCCTTTTTATCCGTAAGAACGGCGCGATAGTATTCCATAATCGACTCCGCTTCTCCGAATGAAGTTCCAAACACCATACCAATTGGCCTGTCACTCTCCATCTCCATCCAGTTGGTGTCTTTGATTGCAAGGTCAGCCGCCCCTAATGCAAAGTGTACAACCCGGTCCGCTCCGCGCTCATTCAAGGAAGGATCATAATTTCTCAAATGAAAGGAGCAGCTCCCTTCAACGGCCATTGTCCCGATCCGCTCAAATGAAGCCCCACGATCAGCACCATATGAATCGACCATGCCGATTCCTGTTATGTAAACTCGTTTGGTAAAAAAAGGGATATTATCATCATCTGTATTTTCGCTTTCCGGTTCCCATTTACGGGCAAGCAATACGGAGTTATGCCCACCCATTCCGGCGTTACTGGAGAGAAATGTAGTCGCTTGATCAAATGGAACAGGACCGGTTAATATATTGGCCCCGCCAAGGCCGTCCCGGACTTGTCTGGTGTTAGCTGTTCCCGGTAAATATCCTTTTTGTAGAGCTAATAGTGAAAACACGAGCTCCGTCGAGGCTGCTGCCCCAAGCATATGGCCCACATGTCCCTTGAACGAGCTAATAGGCAGCTCAGGGAAACGTGTATCGCCGATAGCTGCTCGAATGCCTGAAAGCTCTGAATGGTCATTAAGCTTGGTTCCCGTTCCATGAGCATTCAAATAGTCAATCCTTTCTGCATCCGTGCCCCCGTCCTGCAAGGCCATCCTGATGGCATCCCGAATTCCATCACCACCTGGTGCCGGGGCCGTCGCATGGTAAGCATCGTTGGACAACCCGTACCCAAGCAATTCAGCATAAATGTTCGCTCCCCTTTCCAGCGCGCTTTGAAGAGATTCCAACACGACAATGGATGACCCTTCTCCCAAAGATAAACCGAATAATTCTCCAAAGGGCGTGCAAGGGTTGGGATTTAAAGCTCTTACCTGATTAAAGCCGATCATTGTCCATTTTTGTAGTACATCAGCCCCGCCTGCAAGCATGATATCTGTATACCCCTTTGCGATTAGCTCCGCGGCGAAACCTATTGCGCTTCCGCTGGCAGAGCAGGCACTATTAAAAGTTGTAACCGGGCCCGTAAGCCCCAGATGCTGCGCTGCGGTATCTGCCTGCTCATATACCGGACTTTGGGCAATCAACGCATTTGTGCTTTCAAACACTCCTTCAACAATAGCATTCTCCAATGTGTTCCCGCCGCAACAAGTTCCCAGAGCCAGTCCTGCTCTGAGTGTCTGAATCTGACCAAGTTCCAGACCGCTGTTGTTAATTGCTGATTCCGCCGCAGCTACTACAAAATGGACACACGTATCATACGCTCTTTCATCCGGCTTCAGGCTCACCTCCGCAGCGACAGAACATCCCATACCCGATGTATCAAAACGTGTCACTTCCCGAATTGAGCTCTCGTTCTCATATATCCGCCGCTCTATAGCTTCAAGAGTATTGCCGAGTCCGCTTATTACACCAATTCCGGTTATTACAACCCGTCTTCCATTCATTCAGACCTCTCCCAAACCTAGAATCTTAAGCCTGCTTTTTTTACTGCTTCTGCCCTTGTCTACAACGCGACTTCACTGCGGCAAAGTTTCTCGTAAAGCTCACATTCCTGTAACAGCTCATCATGTTTGCCCTCAGCAATAATAGTACCTTTATCCATGACAACGATGCGGTCTGCATTCCTTATCGTGTTCATACGATGTGCAATCATAATCATTGCCCTGTCCTTGGATAGCTTCTGGAGGGATTTCTCCAGATAGTTCTCCATCTCGTTATCTAGTGCAGAAGTAGATTCATCCATAATAAGGAGCTTCGTGTCTCGCAAAATGGCTCGTGCAATAGCCAGACGCTGAACTTCTCCACCTGACAGGGTGCTGCTTGCCTCTGACAGCGGAGTATTATAGCCATCAGACAGTTTACCTATGAAATGCTCTACACCTGCCATTTCCGCAGCCCAAATGAGTTGCTTTTCCGTTACCCCGGATAGGCCAATCGTGATGTTGTCACGAATAGTTCCGGTAAACATAAAGGATGTTTGAGGTACATACCCGACTTTGGACCAAGCTTCATCAAGCCCCCCAGATACAAGCTTACCGTTTATATGAATCGAACCGTCATCCGGCTCCAGCAAGCCGCAGCATAGTTTAGCCAGTGTGGATTTTCCCGAGCCGCTCATTCCAACGATAGCAACTGTCTCCCCGGGCTTGATAGAGAATTGAATCTCATGAAGAACACGCCTCTCATTCCCTTCCTCGTCACGATAGCTGAAAGAGACGTCGTTCAGGCTGAGTACCGACCACTCTGTATCCGGTTTCAGTTTGACTGGCATTCCTTCCGCCTGTTTAGGAAGCTCATTCTCCCATCCGATCAATGTATGTACCCGGTCTGAGGCTCCTAGTCCCTGCTGGATATGGCTGAGCGTTCTAGATATATTTGAGAAAGGAACTTGAATCCGAATCAGCAAATAAATGAAAGAAAGTATCGTCCCGACTGTCATTTCCCCACGTAATACAGCTAAACAAACGAAATAGACAACTGAAATAATTATGGCATTAATGATAAGATCCATAAGCTGGTACATTGTGGTCGTGACCATGTCGCGTTTGAGCATATCTTTGTTCTGTTGTTTTTTCTTCTCCAGAAAGCTTTGTTCGAACATCTCATTCAGTCCATACGCCCGAATGACCGGCATTCCCTGAAAGATCTCCTGCAATGATTCCCTTGCGTCTGCCTCCCGCTTCTGAATACGCTGAGACAACGTTCGAATCGTCCGGTCGAACAATCGGCCAATCGTGAAAATCAGCGGCCCGCTTAGCAGCGCAACAAGCGCCAAATAGACATTGAAACTACTCAAATATAAAAAGCTAAAAATAATGAGCAGCATATCCTTACTTAAATCGAACACTGCATTTCCAATGGATGCCGCTTCTGGTACATCACGGGTCACTCTGGATACTAGATCGGCTGAATGCATAGACTGAAGCCGCTTGAGCGGCATCCAGTTAATACGGGAAAATAAATGAACCGCCATATCCCGGATCATATATTGCTGAACCAGACCCTTCAACAACCCCTGTACAGCCACCAGGACGACAACACCCGCTACTACCAAAAGAGATTGCTTGATAAAAGCTGTAATCCCATCGAGGTTCTTATCATTGATATTGTCGATAAAGACTTTTTGAGCATTGGCAATGTAGAGCTCAAAATAAATATCAACCCCTACAAGCAGCAGCCCAATGGTCATGGCGAGCCAATATTTCTTTGCGTAGCCGAGGACTCGGACAAATCTGAAAACATCATTGTCCACCCAACGACGGAACCTGTTCTTCGAAGGAGTTACCACTGTCTCACTCATGCTGTCACCTCCGATTCCCACTCTTCATGGTCGCGGCCGTTGCTTCTGTACATCTGGAAATAACGCTGTCCAAGCATCATTAATTCCTGATGGGTTCCCTCTTCCAAGATTCTGCCTTCCTCCATATAGATGATCTTGTCAGCATTAATAATGGTAGACAGGCGATGCGCAATAATGAGGCAGGTTTTATTATTCATCAGCCGGTTAATCGCCTGCTGAATCACGAATTGATTCTCATTGTCCAGTGCCGAAGTAGGCTCATCGAGAAGTAATATGTCCGGATTACGCAAAAAAGCTCTTGCAATTGCAACCCGCTGTCGCTCGCCGCCAGACAAGGTCTGGCCCCGCTCGCCAATGATAGAATCATAGCCAAGAGGAAGATTCATAATCACTTCGTGAATGTTTGCAGCTTTAGCTGCTTCAATGACATCCTCTTTTGAAGCTTGGGCGTTTCCGTAATGAATGTTGTCATATACCGTACCGTGAAAAAGAAACGGGGTCTGTGACACAAGAGCAAGTTTACTCCGCCAGTTTTCGGCATTCAGGGCCGTACAATCAATACCATTCCACCGGACAGAACCGGAAGAAGGCTCATAATATTTCATTAACAGCTTGAACAATGTTGATTTCCCTGAACCGCTGGGACCAACGATTGCAACCGTCTGGTCTTTGGCAATCGTAAAACTGACGTTCCTGAGCACTTCCTCTCCTTCATCTTCATAGCTGAAACTTACCTTTTCCATGCTTAAGTCCATCTTTCGGGTCGATTCCTGCGCATTGGTAATTTCGGCTATCTGCGCACCTTCCTTCTTCTCATCCGGCAGATCCATAATCTCAAATACACGCTTCGCCTGGGAAATGCTCCATTGAAGTGCGTTCCAGGTTCCGAACAGGTTAAGCATGGGACCGATCAGCAAGTTACTTGCTGCCAGAAAGGCCGCCACTGCCCCCACTTCCATCTCATTGCTGTAAACTAAAAAACCGCCATATCCAAGAATAAAAATAATAGACAAAAAAGGAACTACTGAATTTACAGACCCAGTAAAAGATTCAATAGATAGCGTTTTCATACGAGTGCGAACATATTGGCTAAACCGGGCAGAAAAACGGTTGTTCATTTCTTCCTGCAACTGATAACTGCGGACGACTTCTCCGCCCTGTACTGCTTCCTGGGCAATACCGTCCTTTTCAGCAGACAATCGATTTTGCTTGTCAAAAAATTTGCGGCTTATCTTCGAAAACGGCAACAACAGAAGAGGAATGATTGCGGCCATAACAAGGCTCCCAATCGTCAATTTGACACTTAAAAAGCATAAATAAGACAAAATAGCAATTACTTTTGTGGTATCTGCGATTAAACCGATCAGCCGATGGTTAATACCTGCTTGAGCAACACTCGCCGACTCCAACACTCTAGCGATTTTGTCACTCGTGTGATATTTGTCGAAGCTTCCCAACTGAATGTCCGAAAATTTGCGAAGCATCGCTCCCTGAAGTTGCAATCTGGAATTATTATCTAATTTACTCCCCAAATAAGTACGAACCATAATAACACATGACATGAAAAACGTAATAAATGACATGAACACCACGGCTTGAATCAGTGCGCGATATTCGCTATTGACCATGCCGCTAACGATAACCTGGTACATATTAGCAAATGCGACAGATAAGGCTGCTTCAAACAAAATAGCGACAGCTATAAGCAGATAAAAAGCAAGATACGGCCTCCCCATACGCAACATCCGCATAAAGGTACGGGAAGGGGAATACTGATGTAAATTGGCTTGTTCGTCCAATTACTTCCCACCTTTCATTAGATAGATTCCTTATCTTCACGGTTCTGTACGGCTAAATATCTGTCTATGCATATTTGTTGTAAAAGTGATTTAGGCGAGATTGGATGATTTGGATGATTTCCAGGGAATGCTCCCGAATAAAGAAATGGTCGCCCCCTAGCGTATTTATGTTAAAATGATCTGTAGTGTAGGTCCGCCATTCGGGGAGTTTTGCTTGATCAAGCGTTTGATCGCCATCTCCGTTCAGAACTTGGATAGGGCATGACACGGGACGAATGTCCAAGGCAGGTGTATAAGAAGCGAGCAGTTTGAAGTCACTCCGGATAATAGGAAGAAACTGCTCCAAAAGCATAGGGTCTTCGAAAATTTCTTCTCTCATTCCTCCATATAAAACGAGCTCTTGCAACAATTTGTCATCTGGTAACAGGTGAAGATTGCGCTGCCGCCGCAAATGCGGAGGTTCGGTTGCTGAGATGACCAGCATATCGGCCTGACGATTCGCCTCGGATGCCAGACGCAGAACAGTCTCATAAGCCAGCAATCCCCCCATGCTGTGTCCGAATAGAATAAATCTTCCATCCTTCAGCCTGGAACGAATGCTTTGTACAATGTCCTGCACAGCTTCTTCAAAATTACTGTAGCACGGCTCTCCCATTCTTGCCCCATGGCCAGCCAACTCAATCGGGACAACCTCAACGGATGCATCCACAACCCGGATCCACGGATAGTAAACGCTTGCTGAACCACCTGCATGATTGAGACAAAAAAGCATTGTCTTCGACATGGATACACCTCAACTTCAAAAGGATAATAAATTTATCATATTCCAGAAAAAGTCCATATTATATAAAAATACGGTTAATAATCTTAAATTAAAATAAAAAACATAAAAAAGTTATATTACCAGTATCAACCATGTAATTAGTTTTGTCAACTTAAATTGCCTTGTAAAATCCAATAATATGTCGGTTGATAGAACTTGATGCAAACGGACGTTTTTTACCAGATAAATACAGGACATGAGATGCTAGTTTTCGACAATTTCCTTAGGTTTTCCGGGAAAAACAAGGCCCTCCTGCAATCAACTTTCGACCTGCAGGAAAGCCCCTTTCTCATCAACTATCCTTCCATCTTCTACTTTAATTGTTCGCGCACCTCAAGCGTTCTCTTATTCCATTTGTCCGTCTCTGGTATCAGCTTGTTAATGTCAGCTCCGTCAAATACAACTTCATTAACGAGATTATTCCAATTGTAATCGGACCAGGCAGGAACTGTTGCTCCCGGCTGAATAACGGCATTTTCCTTGGCGATTTTGACCGCTTCAATGTTCTTGCCCTGCCACATCGGCGTCTGCTCGTAGTAAGCCGTCAGCTCAGGATCGATAACCGATGCATTTGCACCCTGGTCAATCTTCCACTTCTGCGCTTCTTTGCTGAACTGGAAGCTGATCCACAGGAACGCTTCTTCCTTATGCTTGGAGCCGCTCAAAAGCGCAAGCGGACCGTAAATGCTGTAGCCAGGCTGGCTTACTTTGCCTCTAGGGAAAGGCAGAACATCCCACTCAAACTTGGCGTTTTCCTTCAGGTTCGGCAGCACCCAGTCGCCGCCGATAGCGAATGCAGTCTTTCCATTAATAAATTCGCGCGTAACATCGCCTTGCTCAGCCGCTTTGGCATTGCTCTGCATGGAGCCATCCTTGGAGACGAACTCGGCCAGCCAGCGGATATCATTCATGACATCAGGTGTATTCAGCACACTTTGGGTCAAATCTTCATTCATGTATTGCAGATTGGCAGCATGGCCGTCAGCAATCGCTTTCGTATTCGCCAGACGCATCTGGAATTCCGGCTGGGTCGTCAGGCCATACTCGCCCGCATCCGGGTCTGTCACTTGCTTGGCAATGCTGCGGAAATCATCATATGTCCAGTCATTGCCCGGCATTTCTACACCGTGTTTATCCAACAGTGTCTTGTTGACAAGAATCCACATTGGCACATCTACAAACGGAACAGCCAGCTTCTTGCCGCCATAAGTCATCGTATCATAGAACCCGTCGGGCAGTTTAACAGATTGGAAAGTAGTGTCTTTCTCGATATAAGAAGTCAGGTCCTCCAGCAGGCCGCTCTGATTGTAGCTGATCAGGTCGGTATCAATCCATGTCAGGTCAGCAGGTGTTCCCGCTGCTTCCAGGGCCGCGATAATTTCCATAATCGGCTGGGAATTGACCGGAATTTGCTCGATGGTAATCCACGGATATTTCTCCATAAACATTTTGTACAGCTCGGTGTAGGAGTCCGACCAGGAAATCAGCTTAATTGTCACAGGGTCTTTCTTTTCTTCAGGCGGCGGCGTATTTTCCGCTCCCTTGTTCACATTATCGCTCTGGACAGGCGGAGTATTGGCTGGTGTATTGCCCGAGCATGCGGCGAGGAAGACGAAGATGAGCCCCAGCAGCATAAGCTTCCAACCGATGTTGTGCTTGTTTGTCATTGTTCAAAACCCTCCTATGAATGTGTATGTGATGGATGTTCTCTCTCTACTCCACGATCCCGGTTCTTTCAATGCCGCTTACGAACCACCGCTGCAGGAACATAAAGACAAGGATAGGCGGTGCAATGATCAGAAATGCGGCGGCCATCTTCGTGCTCTCGGTGACCGGGTTTACAATCGTCCGGGTGTTGCCGAGCAGCGTCGGATTCAGCACTTCCTCCAGCATATCGAGCCGGATGGACAACGGCGTGAAGCCCTTGGCCAGGAACATCGACGGCTCATAGTACATATTCCAGTACCAAATGAAGGAGAAAAGGAAAACTACAAGGCATGCCGAGCGCGCCAGCGGCAGCATAATGCCGAAGAACAGCCGCGAGGTCGATGCCCCGTCAAGTCTGGCAGCCTCCTCCAGGCTCGGCGGCTGCGATTTGAAAAATTGCCTGAAGATCAGAATGAACAGCGCTCCCTTGAGTCCCTGACCGAATATAGCGGGAATGAGGAAGACAAAAATCGTATTGAGCAGCCCCAGCTTGCTAAAAATGACATAAAGCGGAATGATAATAATTTGGGGCGGAATCAGAAAAGTCAGGATAATCAGTGCTGTAAACAATCCCTTGAAAGGGAGTGCCAGCCTGGCGAGCGCATATCCGGTCATCGCGCACACGATTACCTGAGCGATTGAGCAGCTAAGCGCAATCAGTGCTGTATTGCGCAGGGCCTGCGGATATTGCAGACCGTTGATCGCTTTGGTTACATTTTCCCAAGTCACCTCGCGCGGAATCCATTTGACCGTCGGATCGAGCAGGTCGCTGAGCGTCTTGAACATTGTACTGACCATATACAGAATCGGCTGCAAATACAGATAAGCGACAATCGACAGCAGCAGATAGATTACAAGCTTGAACAATAGTCCGTCGGATAAGCTGCGCCCCAGGATGAGCATTTTGGTCTTTTGCGTCCGGCGGCCCCACAGGCCGGCCTTGGCTATGCGGGTGATTTTCTCCAGCCTGGCATTCATGAGTGAACCCTCCTTTTATTGAGGCTGCGGTTGAACAGCCACAATACAATGGCGATAAGCGCGAAGATGAAGGCAAAGTAGACCCACGCAAGCGCGCTTGCATAGCCGTATCCGGTATCCACCTTGAACATATTGTCCCGGATATGCTTAAGCACCGGATTAAGCGGGAAGGTGAACAGGTCAATAATCGTATAGAGCACGTTCAGGCTGATAAACGGTACGCATGCCGGAAGCGTAATTTTCCAGAAACTGTCCCAAGGGGAGGCTCCGTCGATGCGCACGGCCTCATAGATCGTCGGCGAAATCGTCTGAAATCCCGCAATGAAGATTAGAATCTGTACGCCTGAGTACCATAAAATAAGTACTGCACGGCCAAGAACCGCCATTACTGTCGTGGAAAACTGCTCGCCAATGTACTCCTCAACCATCGGCTGCAAATTATACTGGTCCAGAAACGGAATATCTCCCGCTCCTTGCAGGAACAGCTCTGAGAGCACCTGCCCGGTCGCGAAGATGACCGGCAGGAAGAACAGTGCCCGGTAAATGAACCGTCCCGGAAACTTCTGATTGAGCATCAGGGCAATTAGAAGCGCAAATATTACAATAATTGGAACCATGAGCAGCATTTCCTGAAAGTAGGTAATGAGCTCGATTGGAAAAATATTATCCTTCAGAAAAGCATCACGGAAGTTGCGCATCCCGATCCACTCATATTTCAGTCCTCCTGCCGCTACCTGTACCTTGTTGAAGGCCATGAACAACGACCAGCTGACCGGGACAAGCACGAATACGGCAAAGCCGATGATCCACGGCAGCATGAACAGCAGTCCGGTGCCGTAACGTCCCATGTTATACAGGCGCTTGGCGCGCACTCTCTCTTTTGCTTGCATCAGGCGCCAGCTCCTTTCTCTACCTTGAACGTTTTGCTGCCGTAATCGACAATGACACGTGTTCCGTCCTCATAAGTCGTTGCATAACGTTCCGGCGACAGCCGTTCATGATTTACAATCTGCTGCGCGTACAGGCTGGCCAGGGAGTCGAAGGCTTCATATTCAGCCTGAATACGATTCGCCCACTTGTCGTACCGGGTGCTGTACAAATAACCGGATGCCGAGTACCTCAGCTTCCTGGAATCGTCATTCGTCAGAAAATAGGACGGTACTGCGCCATACTCGATCGCCTTCAAAAACTCCTCCTCCGCGTCATTGCGCAGGTTCCCTTCCTCGAACGAATACGGGATGTGCCCGTGAAGCACGATCGGGTAGAACGGGACCGTCTCATCCACCATAAAGTCATAGCTGGATTCGGACGACATATTTGTAATGAAATCGGTCTGGTTCAGCGTATAGTCATTGCCCTGGTAGACCGATGCCTGCCCAAGCGTCCTGCGCGTATAATCAAGCAAGCCTTTATACATGCCGATCGTATCCGCACGTGTGGAAATTCCATGCGGATCGTAGTCATGGAATACCATTTCCCCGATCCAGTTGAAATGGATGCCGGATACGCCGATATCCTTCAGCTTCTCAATCGTTTCATAGGCCATCGCCACGGTGCGTGACGGCTTGCTGATATACCAGTCCCCATCAACGAACACCGTGCCCTCGATGCCGCGGATGCCGTTCGTTTTGCCCGAAAGGCTGGAATACGGGTCCAGCCAGACAAAATCCTCCTCGAACAGAACCGGCACGTCCGCCTGCTTCATTTTGGCAATAAACTCCCTGGCTGCCTGCTCGCCTCCGAGCGAAGGTTCAATGGGGAAGCGGCGGTACTTGTCGTAGTCCCCCCTATGCTGCCAGCCGTAATAAACGACATTCAAATTGCCCACGCCCCGGCGCTTCAAGTCCTCTACAATAGCTCCCGCCTGGTCGAAAGTCGTTGCGGCAATATAGCGAATCTGGCTGAATGCCTCGGCATAATCGCCGCCCATAATTTTCACCCTCATCGGGATATGTTCTACCGGCGCAAGCGGCTCGGCCAGTTTGCCGTGCTCCGTCAAATATTCCCGGTATGCGCCCGCCATGCCGACATAGCCTGCATCTTTACCGCTTAAGAACCGGTACTCCACCTCGCGGTCCGTATCCAGTCTCTGCTTCTGTACAGCCTTGAGCGGTGCGGCAAGCCGGCTGGTACGGTACAAATATTCTTCACGGAATATCTGGCTGGTGTAGACATTATAGAATGATGATTTCATCCCCGGAGGCA
The DNA here is from genome assembly GCF_000422505.1 of Paenibacillus pinihumi DSM 23905 = JCM 16419. Lineage (GTDB taxonomy): Bacteria > Bacillota > Bacilli > Paenibacillales > Paenibacillaceae > Paenibacillus_D > Paenibacillus_D pinihumi. Next base: position 22,732 of record NZ_AULX01000035.1, read on the forward strand.
TCGCTGCAATGTTGGCCGAATCTCCCCCTGAAGACAGCACTGCCATAAATGCATGTTCACCGCGTTTGACTCCGAATACAGGGTAGGCAATATTTTCCCTTCTCTCGCCTGAGCGAGACCAGTTCGCCGCATTCGTAATCTCCATGCCATAAACCTGATGGATGTAGCCTTTGGATACATTCGCCCGGCTGCGGTCAAAGTGGACCAGTCCCCCCGGACCATCCGGAAGGAACAGATATCCGTCCTCCTCTGGCGACGCAGCCCCAAAGCTGGGCAGGAGATCGACGGAGAATACGGCGAACTCGCCTTCCTCCTTGATTCCGTCCCCTGGCAGCCGCACCTTGAGTCCTTTATCCGTCAGCTCATATTGAATCGTCAGTGTAATGCCCTTCTCAGGGAATTGATATGCCACCTGCAAGCCCGTATCAGACTTGACCATCGCCATCTTGATCTTCGGGTCCAGCGCATTCAGCACCTCGCGGATCGTCTGATCCTTCCCTTCCGTGCGGACATAAGTCAGTACGAAGGGTGATTGCAGATTGGCGAGCAGTCCGCCCTTCACCGTCTCCCGTTCAAGCTGCTCTTTGGAGGGATTGCTGGTCCAGCGGAACCCGGTCCGCTTGTCAAGGACTGCAACCTGGGAGCTGGCAGGATCGGCATACAAGGCGTACGATGCATTCTCCGCCGCCAACGCATAGCCGTCAGAACCGGCAGCTGGCTTCCATTCGGGCCCTTCGAACAGAGGAGCACGCTGGGTCTGGGGCTTCTCAATTCCGGTTCGCTCCAGAGCCGTCTCCGGCGCCAGCTCTCCCCCTTGCGACAGCACGATAAGCAGGACCGCGAGCACGATGAGCAGAATCGCTCCCGACAGCTTCAACCATACAGGAGGATGCCTGACAAGTTTAAACATAGAGCGTAACCTCCTTGTACAGCTGGTAGAAGAAATCATAGAGATTGTAAGACAGCCCGAATACGATAAAGGCAAACAGCCAGATCAGGCCGATTGTGAAAATCGTAATGGCAATGTTCTTGATCGTCTCCAGAAAATCAAAATTATGAATGACCTGTGTCATCACAAGCATCATGACAGCCATCCAGATATACATGATGGCATTCAGGGCATCTACAATGACCCTTTCATCCAGGGTCACAATATTGGATAAGATCATAATCGGAACGGAGAAGAACAGGTAGGGCGCCAGCGCGTAGGTACTGCCCTGAATGACCTCTCCGAATCTCCCTTCCCCGTCCTTGACACTGCACACCAGATAGTTGGCAATGACCCAGGTTACCCATGGCAGGACGAACAGGCCAAGGCTGCCGTAATAATTAATCAGCGACAGCTCCACAGGATGGAACAGGAACCCGGTATAGTAGAGGGATAGCAGCTTCATAATCAGCGTCAAGGCGAGAATGGACAGGATAACCCACGGTGCCATCCGCTTCTCCTTGAGCCGGTAAAATCCTTCATACGGATGCAGCATCACATGCCAGAGCTGGCCCGGAAGTTCAAGCCACTGCTTCCATCTCCCGGTTGGCGGATAACGCTTCAGCAGCTTGCGCACGGGAACCGGGATCAGCCGCAGCAGTACAATCAGTCCGATTATTCCGGCAATCAAAGCGATAAAATGGGTCTGAATCCATTCCAGCCGGATCTGCCAGAAGGCCTTGGAATAGCTCTTGGTGTCAAAGGCGATTTTGAGGAAGGACAGCGCGTCTGCATTGCTCTCCTCATGAAGATATACCTTGCCAAGCCCCTGGAAAACACCGTTATACATATCGTTGCGTTCATAGACCTTATCCCAGTAGGGCTTGCTCTCTGCATACTTCCCATCCATATAAAGCGCGAGAGCGTTCAACACATCACTGCCGAAGCCTGTGCGGGTAAACTTGTGCACAGTCCCGGTCCGGCTGTCGGATACCCACAGATTAAACTTGGAATCGACGCCGATGGCTGTCGGGTAGCCCATAACCCCGTATTGCTGGGTCTCGTTATCAATCAGGCCGAAGGAGAATAGCGCTTCCCCGTTCTGGTCATACACATTGATGGCCGAAGAGACCGTATCGATGTTATAGATAAACCCGTTTGAATCCATTGCCGCGTCCACAATTCCGTGACCGCCATTCAAGGTTTTGTTCTTGAAGGCGTCCACGCCGCCGGCATTCAGCTTGCGGATAGCTCCTTTACCGAAGTCGCCCGCCGTCATGGTGAAAATCATGCCGTCCTTATCCAGCGCCACATTCGTAATCGGGGCCGGCAGGTTGGCAAGTTCCTTGGCCATTTGCTCCTTGTTAAGCAGCGCTCTTTTCAGCCAGCTCATTACCGTCTGCTTCGCTTTGTTGGCTCCAAAATAGCCCATGAATTCCCCGTCCTGATTGATGCGCACCAGCCCTTGGTACGAGGAATTCAAATTGACATACATGACACCTCTCCGGTCAACAACCAGTTTCGTCGGCACAAAATGCTCCTGCCCGAGCAGAGGGGAATCCGGCTTCTTGTACTCCCGGAGAAACTGGCCGTCTGCTCCAAACACGGCTATCCGCTGGTTGCCTGAATCGGCCACATAAACCTCTCGCTCCGGGGTAACGAACAGCCCTTCCGGGGCGCTGAGCTGGCTGATCCCCTCCTCGCCTCCCATCGTCTGCAGCAGGGCTCCCCCGCTGTCCAGAACCACAATCTTGTTCATCCCTTTATCCGCGACGTACACCTTGTCATCGGCCCCTACATGGAGGTCGGACGGCTCAGACAGACTGGCTGTATGCGTATTCACGGGGGCATATACCGCCTGGATACGCAGCCATGTAGTCTGGTTGCTGTCGTAATAGAAGGTCCGGTAGGGAAGCTGTGCATGGACCGCCTCTGGCAGGACAAGCATGGAGGTCGCCGCAAGAAGCAGGAATACAATTAATCTCTTCATGTTCACGACTTCCTTTACATATTGGAATTACTTGATCCCGGAATGAACCATCGTCTCAAGCACTCTTCGCTGGAACAACAGGAAAATAATCAGGTTGGGCACAAAGATGAGCAAGGCGGCGGCAGCGGCCATGTTCTGTCCGGCAACACTGTTCTGCAGCCCGCTCAGCAAGCTGTTGACATAGAAGGCCATCGTCCGCATCGTCTCCTCCTGCATGAACAACGTGGAGGTTTCCACATCGCCCCATACGCCCTGAAAGGTAAAGATCGAGATCGTGGCAATGGCGGGCATTGATAACGGCAGAACCATTCGGGTAAATATTCCGACCTGGCTGGCTCCGTCTATTTTTGCCGCCTCCAGCACTTCTCCCGGAATTTGTGAGATAAACCCGACCAGCATGAATACGGCAACAGGAGAAGCAAGAGCTGGCAGTATATGTCCGAGATACGTGTTGTTGATTCCCAGTCCGCTAATGATCAAATACCGCGGGATGCCGACCGTCTCCGGTGCGAACATCAGCGAGAGCGTAATCAGGGCGAGAACAAGCTGCTTGAAATGAAACTTGTGCTTCGCCAGCACATACCCCGCCATCGTACTCACCAGGATGACGCATGCAAGCGTGAGCCCAGCGACAATAATACTGTTGAACAAGTAACGGGTGAACGGTACGGTAGCATTGGAAGCATGCAGCAGCAGCGACTCCAGATTGCGCATCGTCGGATTTTGCACCAGAAATCTCGGCGGGAACAAAAACAGCTCGTTCTGCGGCTTGAAGGCATGGTTCAAAATAAAAATGATTGGCAGCGACATGAAGGCAGCCAGTGCCGTAAAGCTAGTTACCAAAGCGACCTGAAACGGCGTAATTTTACGTAGTCTGCGCATCATGGTTCTACAGTTCCTCCTTTGAGCCGAACAGCCTGTAGGCAAATCTCATCGCAAAATAACTGATGATCAGCAGGATGACGGAGACCGCAGACGCATATCCCAGCTCAAACCGGATAAAGGCGTAGTCATCGATATGATTGATAACCAGATGCCCCGCATAAGAAGGGGTGACCGGCATCCCGGTCAACTGGGTCGAAATACTGCCGGCCTTGAGCGTTCCGACAATCGACATGACTGCGCTGAACAGCATCTGCGGCTTCATCGAAGGCAGGGTAATGTAGAATACCTCCTGCAGCCGACCCGATATTCCATCAATACGCCCGGCTTCATACAGCTCCCGGTTCACCGTCTGCAAGCCCGCCAGCATGGACAGGAAGCCCACGCTGAAGCTGGTCCACAGCGATACGACGATCATAATGATCAGCAAATATTTTTTGTCCTGCAGCCAGATAATCGGACTGTCAATCCAGCCCATGTTCAGCAGAAAATCGTTCACGTAACCCACCCGGTCGCCGCTGAAAGCAGCAATCCAGACGACGGACAGTGCGACCGCTCCCGCCATTGAGGGCGCGTAGAAGGCGAGTGTATAGTAATCGCGAATCCGGAGCGGGAGCTGATGGATTAACCACGCGAACAGGAAAGCGAGAATGTACCCGCCCGGACCGACGATCAGGGCAAACAGGAATGTGTTGGGAATCGCCTTCGTCAGGAAGATAATATCCTGTGTGAACATGACGATATAATTGTCCAACCCGATAAAACGCGGTACTCCGAAGCCATCGTACGACGTGAATCCGAGCGTTCCCGCCATGATGACGGGGATAACGATAAACAGCATGAAACAAATCAGAAACGGTGCCAAAAACAGATAGCTGACCCGGTCACGCCAGATTTGCAGCCAAAACCGGTTCCACTTGAGACGGATAGCTGATGGACGCCGCTTTTGCGGCAAACCGGGAGAAAGCTCTATTTTCATTTTGCGGCATCCTCCCATTCATAAGGTCTGTCAATTTGGGGAATGTCAAGGCTTCTCCCCTTGATCCCAAAGTCATTCTGCTTGCGGTTCATCTCCCGCTGCAGAGACAGATTGGCCTGCTCTAGCGATTCCTGCGCCGGAATTCCGTCAAGCACGGTACGGTTCCAGGCAAATTCCATTTCCCTTGAGAGGAAGTAATAACCGGGAATATACGGCAAATTTTTCGCCCAGCGCGTCTGCTCTTGAATCGCCTTCAGGTCCTCGCTCGGCCAGCCCAGCGAGCCCATGGCGTTGACATTGGCTGTGTTCCAGCGGAATTCCAGACCGTAGAAGGATTCGATATCCTTGGCGTATTGCGCCTGCACCTCATCTGAAGTCCACCACTTCAGGAATTCCCACGCCTCGTCTTTGCGTTCGCTCTTCTTCATGATCATCGCCCCGCTGATGCCTTGAGGCGACCAGCGCTCGATCTCGCCGCTGCTGCCTTGAATACCAGGGAGCGGCGCCATTTTCCAGTGCCCCGTAATCTCCGGAGCAGCCACCAGAAGCTGGACATACGTATTGAAGTCTGCAACCCCGATCGGAATGTCACCATCCCGGAAGTGTTGGAAAAAGGCCGGAATATCAATTGGCAAATTGTATTTTCGGAACAGGTCAACCCAGCGGTTGAATGCCTGTTGGCCGCCTGCGCTCATCAGATTGCTCTTGAGGCCGTCCGGTGAATAGACCTCTGCATCATGCTGGAAGAACAGGGTCGGGAAGTCCCCTTTCGGAAAGCTCATCGTCATGCCGTTCTCCTGCAGCGTTGGCAGAATGTCAAACATATCATCCCATGTCTGCGGAACCTTGAGGTTCAACTGCTCCAGAATATCCGTCCGGTAGAACAGCATCTGGAAGTTCTGTACCTCAGGGAGCCCGTATACACCGCCGTCATAGCTCATCGCCCGTCTGACGCCCGGAATGAAACGCTCGTTGACTTCCGGGAAGCCCGGGTAGCCTGATAAATCCTCTGCCGCACCCCTCATGGCAAAGTCGGCAGGGGTCGATTCAGCGATGCCCAGCGCCAGATCCGGCACGTCTCCGGCTGCATTGCCGAGGATCAGAATATTCGGGTTGGTCATCAGATTAATATTGACCTCAATGCCCGTCCGCGGAGTGAAGTCCTGGTCGACCAATTCCCGCAGCAGCTCGACATAGTCGCGTCCCCGCTGTACCCAGACAGTTATCGCCTCCTTGCGGTTATGCTTGCGGACATCATAGTCCAGAATAAAGGAGTTGACGAACTCACCAAGCGAATAAGGGATGCGCGATAACACGGAAGCGGTCTTTAGACCCGTCTTCGTCCCCGGCGTCTTCACAACAATGTAATCCAGCAGCAGCGGCTGTTGAGTCAGCGTCGCCATCCATGTGCCGATATTATTCTGAATAGTGGAGAAATCATTAATCCGGTTCGGAATTTCGTCCACGTCCTCCAGCATTTTGTCCAGCAGCGCAACCGATGAATTGATCGCCTGTGACAAATCCGAGTTTTTGCGGTTCATTCCGTTCATATAATCCTGAATTTCTCTCAGCCTGTGGATGAAACCCTCGACTTTGTTATGAATATCCGGCTCCAGCCGCAGCATATTCCACGTACGGGTAGAATCCGTATTGCTGTCAAAGGCAGACTTGCTGTAGTTCCCTGTCAGCAGGCGCAGGTGACGGTCAAAATCCGCCAGATCGTCCAGCGCAGCCTTGAGGGCGAGGAACAGCGGCTGTACTGTTGAGGAATCAGCCGTCATGCGCAGCGTGTGCTTGCCCTCCTCCAGATAAAAACGGTATGGCACGCCTTCATCATCAGCAAGGGGGACAATCTCAAATTCCTTATTCGTATCCACGCCGTAATGAAGCATCTCCCTGAACGGGACAGCGCCGTCAATTGCAATGGTCCGGTAAGCATAGAAGCCGTTCCGGTAATTCTGGTACGCCTTCATATCCAGCTCATACCAGCCGTTATGCGGTACAGAGAACTCCCATTCCACCCATTCGCCCGGAAGACGCCAGCGGTTGCCGCCCAGCACATTGTAGGTAATGCGGCCCTTGGGATTGGGTGAAATCTCAGGCTCCGACCAGAAGTCCGTCTGTATGGACAGACTCGACTTTTGCTTGAATTGCTCTGCTTCAATGACCTGATGCCAGCCTATCGCCTCTGTATCTGCCGGATGCGAGCTCTTGTAGCTCTCATAGGACAGAATCTGGTTCCGCGGGCGGAAGGTCAGCTGCTTCAGCGCCACGCCCTCCTTCACCCCGACGAGCCGCAGCGTATGCTCCCCCTGCTCCAGCCGGTACAGCAGCGGCTCCGGAGAAGCGGAAAGGTTATCCGCCGTCTTGGTGAACCATCCCCTGATCTCCTCCTGCGGCGGCCGGATCTGCTGCCCGATTTCATTGCGGTCATACGGGAATTTGGAATCTTTCCATAATCGCTGCAGCTCGATCCGCTCCGACTCGGCGAAGGGGTAGCTGCCATCGATCTGAACACCGCGGATTACCGCGCTGTTGCCGCCTTCCAGCGGCTGATAGCCAATTTCCAGCTCATACCAACCGGCGTTTGGCGCCTGGAACTTCCATTCCACCCATCCCCGGTCATTGTCCCAGCTCAGTGCCTGCTGCTCTTCTCCACTGCCCGTTTGCAACACCGCTTCAGGTGCGGAAGCTGCGTAGTCAGACGGCACAATATCGATGGGGGATGACGCTGCGTTGTCTTCGAATGCTTCCGGGTGCTGAAGCATCAGCTTGGCGTAGGGAAGCCTCGAATCACGGGACTCGTAGGACAGCAGCTGCTTTGTCTGAACGTTGCTGTTGTAGAGAACCGGCTGTTCAGCGGAAACCCACACGTAAAGGCCGGCGATAACTGCTATTGCCAAAGCAAACCGGATCGTAAGTGACCACACTCTGCGCCTTCTCATTGTGCATCCCCTTTGAGTGAGACTGAATCGCCGGATTGTTCCTCAAAGAAATGAACCTTGTTCATCGCGAAGGAAACCAGAAGCTTGTCGTCCTTCCTGTGGAGCTTGTCAGGATCGGTGCGGACGATTACCGTCTGCTCCCCCAACCTGACGTAAACATAGGAATCCGCACCGGTAATTTCCGTCATCTCCACCTCGCAGCGCACCCAGCCTTCCTCTTCCTCCCTGCCTGTATCCGCTTTCAAAAGCGCATGTTCAGGACGCACGCCCATTATGAAGCTAATACCGTTCCTGTCCCGGTTAAAGCCCGGATAATGGTGCTCTGGAACCGGCAGCTTAATCCGTTTGTTCACAAAATAAAAGCGGCCATCCTCCCTGGTAACTGAACCCTGGATAAAATTCATTTGCGGCGAGCCGATAAAGCCGGCGACAAACAGATTGGCCGGCTGGTCATACAGCTCACGGGGCGGCGCCACCTGCTGAATGATTCCGTCCTTCATGACCACGATCCTAGTCCCCATCGTCATCGCTTCCACCTGATCATGCGTGACATAGACTGTCGTCCGCTTAAGCTCGCTTTGCAGCTTGATGATCTCCGCACGGGTCTGGGCGCGCAGCTTGGCATCGAGATTGGAGAGCGGCTCATCCATGAGGAATACTTGCGGCTCCCTGGCGATTGCCCTGCCAAGCGCCACCCTTTGCTTCTGGCCGCCGGAGAGCTGATTCGGCTTGCGCCCGAGCAGATGGGAGATTTCCAAAATTCTGGCCACCCGGTTTACTCTCAGCTCAATATCATGCTTGGCGGTTTTGCGGAGCTTGAGACCGAGCGCAATATTCTCATAGACCGATAAGTTCGGGTATAATGCATAGTTCTGGAATACCATCGCAATGTCTCTGTCTTTTGGCGATAGATAGTTGACATACTTGTCGTCGATGTACAAATCCCCTTCTGAAATTTCCTCCAGACCGGCCAGCATGCGAAGTGTTGTAGACTTGCCGCAGCCGGAGGGACCGACGAGTACGAGAAACTCCCCCTCTTCAATGGACAGGTGGAAATCGTTGACCGCCGGCCGGGCTTCACCCTTGTAGCGCTTGTAGACATGATTGAATGTAATGCTTCCCACCCTTGTTCCTCCCTTCCATAACCTTAGAGTCAGATTTTCTTTTAATGCTACCATTATGAAAGGAAGTAAAAATATAGGTTGATCTATGCTTTTACAGTCAATATTTAGCTTTATCCTTTGAGCGGCCCATAGAGTTTCCACAGCTTGTCAGAGAAGTCATGTACGGAAGCTGCCGGACAAGGCAAAAAAGGTGTCCGAAGCCGCCTTGGGCAGCTTCGGGACACCTTATATCATGCGCGTTGTTATTTCCAGAGAGCGAGGCGCTCCTGGTATTTTTCAGTGAAAATTTTCTCGATTTTGTCCGCATGATTTGCATTCAAATTTGTAATGAGTTTATTGTACAGCTGGTCCACATCGCCAGCAGACTCCGCATAAACCATCGAGGTAAAGGCCTTGTCGGTCAGATCTTTGATCTTCTGCTCCACCAGCGCTTCCGGAGTTCCGCCGTCCGGTCCCAAATTGTCATAGATGGAGGTATCCCAGGTCGAATTCTCCATGGATACCAGCGCGTGTTTGCTGATCGGATCCCTGTCATATTTAGCTGCCAAGTCATACGGTGTTCCGTCTGAGCCATTGCCATTCTTGATGAACCAGGTCCACTTGCGGATACCCGTCGCCTTCGCATACTCGTTCCAGTTATCGCGGAAGCCCTTGAGCACCTCCGGATGCGGCACATGTTTGCCGTCTGCCATATCCCAGTGCTCGCCCTCCAGTCCCCATTGCAGTAAATATTGACCCTCCTCGCTAACCAGGAAATCCATGAACTTGAGCGTCTCCTCCGGATGCTTGTTCGCAACCGTAATACCTATCGCATCCCAGCCAAGCGAGCTTCGGGGGCCATAAGTCGTCTCAGCGGGATTTACACCCGGCGCAATGACCTTGAAGGCGTAAAACTGCTTATCCGTATCCTCGCCGTTCTGTTGTCTGAGCAGCCGGTTCGGCTCGCTTGGCAGTCCTCCTCCTGAAGCAAATACCCGTCCGCTCGCGAGCTTCTGCTCAAAAATCTGGGACTTGTTCACCGCCCATTCCCCGTCAAGCAGACCTTCTGTGCTTAGCTGATTGATAAATTTCATCATCTCTGCATAGCGCGGATGCCGGATATCGAGCATGACCTTCCCGTCCTGCTCATAATAATTTTTCATGCCGTACATGCCCTTGAACGTCCCGACGACGGTTGGCATATGATCAGAATTCAGCGTCAGCGGGATTGATGGCTTGCCGTCAACCGCCGGATAGTTATCCCGGAACTTGCGCAACAGCCCGATGAACTCCTCCTGAGTAAAGCTCTCTCCCTTAAGGGCCTTGTCGCCAAAGCCGAGCTCTTTCAAGATATCCATCCGCATATTGAAACTCCAGCCCGGATCGGTATCCATGTCATACCAGTTGTTCAAATAATAGTTTTTGCCGTCCTTGTACCGGCTCTTGTTCAGAATATCCCCGTACATCTTCTTGATATTCGGCCCAAACTGCTCAATCAGATCATTCAGCGGAACGAGTGCTCCAGCGGCAATATATTTGTTGACAATGTCGCTGCGGCGGTCCATCAGGACAATATCGGGCAAATCGTTGCTTGCCAGCATCAGGTTCAGCTTCTCCTCCGGATTGCCTGTCGGCTGCTGGATTTTGATCGTCACGCCCGTCCTGCGGATAATCTCCTTGGCAACCGGATTATCAAACTGGTCGCCTGTATTTTTATCAAAGAAGGTGAGGGTTATCGGCTTGCCGGGCTCTGCCCCGGACCCGCCAGCAGCAGAGTCGCTTTTCCCTCCTGAGCACGCCGTCATTGTCAACGAAATGAGAAGCAGTAAGGATATCGTCCAGCGTATCCGGTTATTCCTTAACACATCCAGCATAGTAACGCCCCCATATTGTAGAATACTTGCACTTAGGTGATTTAATCGCCACTTCGTAAAAGTTTGGGCTTCCGATCGCTGTTGTCCCCGGATTTCTTAAAGTTTCAACCCTTATTCAAGTGGGAAATCCGGGGACAAATGCGAACGCTGCCGCTTCTACAACTCCAAACTTTTACTACGCCAGCTCCACCTCGCTCTAGTTTTGCAGATAGGACAGGAACGGACGGTTGGCCTCCATCATCTCATCGCACATCTTCACGATATCATCGATCGACAGTTCGGAAGAGGTATGCGGGTCCAGCATGGCCGCATGATAGACATGCTCCCGCTTGCCCGTTAAGGCAGCCTCGATCGTCAATAGCTGCATATTAATATTCGTCCGGTTGAGCGCAGCACATTGCGGCGGCAGCTCGCCGAAGCGGGTAGGAAGTATGCCGCCGGCACTGACAAGGCACGGTACCTCGACGCAAGCCTTTTCCGGCAGATTGCTGATCAATCCCCCGGTATTGAGCACATTGCCGGCAATCTCATACGGAATATTGGTCTCCATCGCCTCCATAATGTAAGAGGCATACTCATGCGAGCGCTCATGGCCGAGGTTTTTGTTCTCAATCATCCCATTGACCTCCTGCCAATATTCCGCCTTGCCGCGGCCCCAGTTCTTGTAGCCGTCTGTCGGCAGACTGTATTTCTCTTTCAGCTCCGGATAGTGCCGCTTATGGTAGTACGGGACATATTCGGACCCATGTGAGCTGGATTCTGTGACGAAATAGCCGAACCATTTCATAAAGTCATAGCGCACCATGTCGGGATGGAGATCAGTTCGCTGTGCAGCACGCCGCCGGATTTCCGGATACAAATCAACGCCATTACGGGTAATCTCCAGCAGCCACGCCTGGTGGTTAATACCGCCGATGCGCCAGCGTACATCCGCCGTGTCCATGCCAAGTCCCTCAAGCAGCTCTCTGGCACAGGTCTGTACGCTGTGGCATAACCCGACGGTCTTGATTCCGGTAGCCTGAATCATGGCACCAGTGACGATGGCCATCGGATTTGTGTAGTTGAGCAGCCAAGCATCGGGACATACCTCCTCCATATCCTTTGCCATATCCAACATGACAGGAATGGTGCGAAGACCGCGGAACAAGCCGCCCATGCCGAGCGTATCGGCAACCGTCTGGTACAGCCCGTATTTCTCAGGGATTTCGAAATCCGACATAATAGTCGGGATCAGCTCTCCGACAGCAATGGCATTAATGACATAATCGGCTCCGCGCAGCGCTTCCTTGCGGTCGGTATACGCTTGAACCGTAGCTTTGCCGCCGAGGTTCTGATTGAGATTTTGCAGCATTTTCTCCGATTGGCCCAGCCGCTCGATGTTGATATCGTACAAGGCCATATGCGAGCCTTCTAATGAAGGCGTTTTCATACAATCGCCCAAAATATTTTTTGCAAATATTGTACTTCCCGCTCCGATAAATGCGATTTTTGGCATCGTTGATTTCTCCTTTAGAATTTATTAATTTTTCACAGCGCCAAGCAGCATGCCTTTGAGGAAGAAACGCTGCAAGAACGGATACACCAATATAATCGGGATCGTCGCTACCATCGTCACCGTCATGCGGATGCTCTCGCTGGTGACCGGAATTTTCTTGTTCTCATTGGCCAGCTGCTGCGCCTGGGATAGCATATCCCCCGTCTGGAACTGATTGAGTATTTTGACCAGGACAGCCTGCAAAGTTTTGAGATCGGGGTTGTACGTATAAATATAGGAATCATACCATGCATTCCAATGGAAGATGGCCGAGAACAGGCCAACTGTCGCCATAACGGGAATACAAACGGGCAGTATCACTTTGATAAAAATCTGAATGTCCTGCGCGCCATCCATTTCCGCCGACTCCTCCAGCTCTCTGGGGAGCTGCTCCATATAAGTCCTGACCAGCACCATCCAGAAAATATTAATGAGGCCGGGGAACAGAAAGACGAGGAAGCTGTCGATCAGGCCAAGCGACTTGATGATCATATACGTAGGGATGAGCCCTCCGCTAAAATACATGGTGAAAATAAAGAACAGCCCAATGCCCCTGCCGCCTACCAGATCCCGCTTGCTGAGCGGATAGGCCAGCAGCGCGATACAAATCATCGACAGCGGTACGCCAATCAGCGTCCGTAATAACGTGACTTGAACCGAGGTTACGATCTCCGGGTTGGCAAATACCGTCCGGTAGCTCTCCAGGCTGATCTCTCTTGGCCATAACAAGAAGCCGCCTCTTAGCGAATCAGTCCCGTCATTAATGGACAAAATGAAAATTTGCCAGAAGGGAAAGAATGTAACGGCAAATAAAGCAATTAAAAATCCATACAGCAGCACATTTCCTGTCCAGTGTACCACGCGCTCACTTCTTTTCATTTCCTGCTCCTTTCTATCCGCTTGACCGTTCTCCTTCCTGCAATCCTAATCTGCTGCGGCAGTCTCAGATACCGTTAGAACAGGGAATTGCTCTTCATTCTTCTGGCCAGCGAGTTCACCCCCAGCACCAGCAGGAAAGCGACAATAGACTTGAACAGCCCGACTGCTGAAGCATAGGAGAACATGCCGTTCTGAAGGCCATAGCGGAAGGCATACGTATCAAGGACATCCGAATAGTCGCGGTTAAGTGAATTGCCGAGCAGATAATACTGGTCAAAGCCTGTATTGAGCAGGTTGCCCACAGCAAGGATAAGCAGGATGACGATAGTCGGCTTCAGCATCGGCAATGTAATGTAGGCCGCCTGCTTGACTCTCCCGGCCCCGTCCACTCTTGCCGCCTCATACAGCTCGGGGTTGATCGAGGCGATCGCCGCCAAATAAATAATAGAGTTGTAGCCCATGTCCTTCCACGTATTCGCACCGGCCACAATGCCCCAGAAATACCGCCCCTCCTGCATGAACAGAATACTGTCGCGGGTCAACCCCAGCAGTTTGAGCAATTCATTCACTAGTCCGTCCGCAGACAGCAGCGTTACGAAAATATTCGCCGCAATGACCCAGGATATAAAGTAGGGCATGTAGGAGACCGTCTGTACGACCCGCTTGAAGGCCATATACCTCACCTCATTCAGCGCCATCGCAATGACGATCGGCACGACGAATCCGATTGCAATGCTGAGCACGCTGGAGACGAGCGTATTTCGCATAATTAGGAAGAACTCATCGCCCGCAAAAAACAGATTAAACCATTGCAGCCCGACAAATTTGCCTCCGAAAAACGAGGACCAGAATTTACCCAGCGTCGGCTGGTAGTCAATAAAAGCCATATACAGGCCAACCATCGGGCCATAAGCGAACAAGACTGACCATAAAAAGGCTGGAACAAGCATCAGATACAAGTAACGCTGCTTGATGATTCGTTTGCGCTTCGCAGGTGAAATCCAATGCCACGCATTCAACCTACCACCTCATTTCATTTGTTGCATACTTCGATCGGCCGTCTGTTTCTATTATCAGCCCCTCTCAGGGCAATAATCTATAGCGGGATTTTATGATTCGTTGCGGAAACGAATGAATATCCAGACTCTGTAATTGACGGCCGGGAAGAGAAGATGGGATACTTAAAATTATTCCAGGGAGGATGGGGGCTGCACCATGTACAGGATTGTTCTGGCAGATGATGAATGGCTGGAGCTGGACACACTTGCGAAGTATATTCCGTGGAGGGAAATGGGATTTGAAGTTGTTGGAACGGCCAAGAATGGCAGAGAAGCTTTGTCTCTTGTTAAAGAACTGCTTCCCGATATCCTGATCACCGATGTCAAAATGCCCCTTATGGACGGCGTGGAGCTGGCACGGCTCGCAAGAGAGCTGATGCCCCGGCTGAAGATTGTATTTCAAAGCGGTTATGATGATTTCAAATATGTAAAATCAGCGCTCCAGGTCGAGGCCTGCGGCTATCTGCTGAAGCCGTTAAACCGGAATGAGCTGCACAGCCTAATGGCCAAAGTGAAGGCCAAATGCGTGGAGGAAATGCGCAGTAAACAATCCTCGCTGGCTCTGCTCGCCCAATATATGAAGCACGCACTGTCAGATTACTCTCAGCAGCGTGAGAAGGCCGCTGAGATTGCCAGGCTGGGGATGGAGCTGATGCCTTCTTATACAAGCAAGTATTCCTGCATGCTGCTCACAATAGATGAATATCCGCTGTTGTCCAAATATCAGATGAACGGACCGGCGATTATAGAAGAGATTAACCGGGAGCTGGAGCAATTGGCCGCCGAGGAAAGCATGCTCGCCATATCTCTGAATGAACACACCTATTTTATAATTGGAATCAAGGACCCGCTCGATTTGCTGCTGCAATGGCCCACAAAAATGAAAGCGCAATCAAGATGGGTTACGTTGTGCCTGTACCCGCAGCAGACGGCGCTGGAGGATGCCGCAGAAGTATACCGGGAGCTCCAGCTGCACCGCAACCGGCATGTCTACCTCTATGGCCCGGGCCATGTCATTGTGGCAGATACACTTCCTGCCCTGCAAGCACGGCCGGGAATTGTAGAACCGCCAGTCCCAGAGTCGCTGTACAGCTTTATCAATCAGGGCAAGCTTCAGGAGGCGGAGCAGTGGGTCGATGACTATATTGCCTATCAATCCATCCAGTCTGACTGGAGTCCGGAATTCATTATCCAAGGCTGCATGGGGCTGATCGATGAGCTGTATCTGACTCATATTCTGCCTCATGCCAACATCCGCCAGCAAATGGAGGACAAAGCAAAAATGTTCAACCGGCTGTCAGCCATCGAGAGTGTGCCGCAAATCGCCATGACGATCCGCCAGTTCACAACCATGTTGGGTGATGCGTTAAGCAGGCTTCAGACGGGCAAGCATACGGTGCTGATTGCTCAGGTGAAAGCGTTAATCGAGCGTGAGTACGCCCGGCCGCTCACAATTGAGTATCTGTCTGAGCAGGTGTATCTTTCACCAAACTATTTGCGGGCAATATTCAAGGATCATACAGGCCTTACAGTGCTGGAGTACATTACCCAGGTAAGGATGGAGCATGCTGCCGGCATGCTTCGCAGCAGCGCCTACAGAGTGCACGAGATTTCCGGCAGAGTCGGCTACGAGAGCGCCTCCCATTTCTGTACGATCTTCCTTAAGAAGATGGGACTTACCCCCAATCAATATCGCAATCAGCAACTAGGGCGGTGAGAGAGGCATGCGCTGCATTCGTGATTATCTGATCAATCTCCCGATCCGGGGCAAATTGACCATCTTCTTTCTCTTCTCATCGGTGATTCCGCTGCTGCTCATCTCCGTCTATTCCTATCAGACGAACCGGGAGCAGCTGATTGCACAGACGTATGAGAGCATGTACACAATGAACAGCCAGCTTAACTCGAATATCGAGAACCGGCTGGAGAGCTTCAAGCAAATTTCCAGCCTGATCTATATGGATACGAAGCTGAGAGAATACTTGACGCGGACCTATACCCGCAATATCGAGTTCGTGGAAGCCTATGAATATATCAATAATTTGTTATACGGAATAATGGCGGCCAATACGGATATTTTCGCGATCACCCTGTATCCGTACAACGACACGCTGCCAAGCGACGGCCTGTTTATTCAGCCCTTCTACACCTTGGCTTCAGAGAGCTGGTTCCATGAGCTTCAGCAGTCCTACGGAAATGCAGTCTACAGCATCGTAACGGACAAGGGCAGCCGGACTTCTGTATTCACATTGGCCCGGCTGCTCAACAATCATCAGCTTCAATATCCCTACAGCATTCTGACCATTGATGTCAAGGAAGCGGTGCTGTACTCCCTGTTTGAGAAGGAAACGGCGACGAAGGATATCTACATCGTAAATGAAGATGGCCTGGTCTTGTCGGCTGCGGATAAATCGCTAATCGCGCGACAATTGTCGGAGATTATTGGGGATGGACCTTGGCAATCGGGGGCTGTGGGCAGTGCTACTGCTGCCATCCAGGGACAGAAATCACTCATTGTCTATAACAGCATGACGTTGGGCTGGAAGACCGTATCGGTCGTTCCTGTCGATTATGTGCTCAAAGAAGCAAGGCAAGCGTCCAACCGGGTTCTGTTCATCTCAGGCATCAGCTTCCTGATTGCCTTTGCGCTCATAGCATTCACCGCCCGCTACTTCTCCAAACGCTTCTCGACCTTGTACCGCTTTATCCGCAAGGTGGAAAATGAGGATTTCAACTTTGAACTAAAGGGCAAGGGCCGGGATGAGATTGGACAGCTCGCCGAAGCGTTCAATACGATGAAGCAGCGTCTGAAGGAGCTCATCAATGAGGTATACAAGAAGGAAATTTTGAAGAAGGAATCGGAGCTGTACGCACTCCAAAGTCAGATTAATCCGCATTTTCTGTATAATACGTTGTCTATCATCTCTTCTCTGGCAATCCGCAACAATGATGAGGAGGTGAGCCATATTGTCGACCATCTGTCCAACTTCTACAAGACATCACTTAATAAAGGGAAACGGAATATTCTCATTCAGAAGGAGCTGGAAATTACCGAGCATTATCTGGCGATCCAGCAGATGCGGTTCCGCTCTCTGTTCAAGGTGCATTGGCAGACCGACACAGCCCTCTACCCGTACCAGACGCTCAAGCTGATGCTTCAGCCATTTGTGGAAAATGCCATTAATCATGCGATTTGGCACGGTGAAGCACCACTGAATATTATTATCCGCCTCTATTTGCAAGAAGGCTGCATTCTGTTTGAAGTTGTTGATGACGGAGCAGGCATGACCGCAGAGCAGCTGAGGAATGTACGGGAGGGCAATAAGGAGGCCGGCTACGGCATCCGCAACGTCCATGAGCGCATTCAGCTTGCTTACGGCCCGGAATACGGGGTGACTATCACCAGCAGGCTCGGAATCGGGACACAGGTCCACATCAGACTGCCGATGGGCTGATCCCCCAAACTGTCAGCTTCTGAACAGACATGATGAAAAGGGCCGAACGTTCAAGGTTTACTCCTCGAACGTTCGGCCCTTTCCTGCTGCTATAGTATTATTGATGACTGGTCGGATGCTGTACGGTCAATGGAATTTCATTGCGGAACAGCTTATGGATATCATTGGTGAGGCGCAGATAGAAGTCTGAGGAGACTGCTACACCGTCCGCATCCAGTGTCAGGAAGTACTGGTTGTTCGGAATCATCGAGCTGTTTTCTGCAGCCTTGGCAATCGCCGTTCCTTCATCATACTCGTCGAACATGGCGATATAACCGGTATTAACGCCGATGCTCTTCAGATTGTAGGCTTGCCGCCACATAAAGTCGCCGTGCAGACGCGGGATTTCGTTGATCGGGCCGTTATGCAGGTTCTTCCATGAGAAGCCCGGCCAGATAACAGGCTGGTATACGATGTTGTTCTGGCTTGTAAAGGTAAAGTCCGGCTGATATTGATTGTTCTTGTAGTGGTCAGCACCATCAATGCCTTTAAAGCGTCCAACAAACCATGGGGACAACATATCAAGCTGCTTATAGACATCCAGGAAGCCCGGCTTGGCATCCTCAATGCCAGTACGCCAGTAGGTTGGCACACCGCCAATGACGTAGAAGCCCTGGTTCTTGAACCATGTAATCAGTTCGGATGCCTCGGCTGCCGTACCCGGACGGTCATTGAAGCCGATACCCCAAATACAGATAACCGGCTTGCCGTCCTGCTTGGCATAAGCAGTGGAAGAAGTAAGCTGCATGCTGTTCTGGATATTCGTCGTAAAGTCATTTTTGACGGCATTTACCCATGTGCTCGGATTCATGTCCGTAATGTCATACATCACGTAGAATTTGCGGTTATACGTTTCAGCAGCATTTTTCACCTTGACAGCCACACTGTCACGATTGCTCTTCCAGTTGTTCGGCGTATTGCTTACGTCCGCTCCGAACCGCTGCAATGCGGCACCGGTAATATTATACGTCTGCATCCACTCAAAATGCTTGTTGACCGTCGACTGGTCATACGAGGAGAACAGCTTTGCCTGCTGTCCATTGCCCAGATTGCCCAGATTCGTCTGGTACAGATTCGTATACTCCCGAAGATCCGGGTAAAGTTCAAAATTAACGTTGGAATTTGGCGTCGGCGAATTGCCGTTCTTCGTCCAATGCGTCCAGTTGTTCAGTGGTGAGCCGTCACCGCCAGCGGTAAACCATCCCTGGTAGCCCGCGAATATATGCCCAACGACATCGTTCCCGGTTCCGCCGGAAGCAGCTGTGAATTTAAAATTATGAATATTAAACAGGTTGCCTGCACCTCCAGTGAACTTCAGAAATACATGATGCGTACCGCTAATATTGCTCGTTGTACATGTACGGGTAACCCAGTTTTGCCACCCTCCTGTATTCGGTACGCTGCAGGTTGCAGCCAATGTGCCGTTAAGGCTCCCCAATCTTACTTCAATGTTCCCTCCTGTCGTGTTGCTGGCTACGCGGAATTGCACGGATGATGCTCCGGTTCCAAAATTGATGCTGTCAAACGCAATGTAATCGCCATTGTCAATAAAGGCTACATTCTGGCCGCCCTCGCTCGACGACTCGAGCTGAGTGCCGGATTGCGAGGTATAGCCGGAAGCCAAAATCGTATTAAATGCCGAAAAGGAGGCTGCCCGGGCAAAACCTTGCGGAAAGGATGAGACGGCGAGGAGCATCGCTAAGGCGATTAGAGCGAACAGCTTTTTTCTTGTGTTCTTCATGTTTTTCCTCCTTTATTGGTTGGGTACTTCGTGGCTCTATACACCACAATTTAAGAGCTGCTCTGCAATGCAGATTTTTAAAATAGCATGTATGCGCTTACAATTCGTCTCAAAAGGGAAACCGCCCTGATTTGCGGCCGGTTCCCTGTGAGGTTATGATCTAAAAGTAAATTATGATCCAGATTTTGAAGCCAAAAATGCATCAATTTGTTTTTGGGTTTCTGTGAGGATCTTATCGAGACCATTTTTCTTTTGCGCCTCGACGTAATCGGCAACCGCTTTATCCACATCTTTGACAAGTCCGAACTCGATTGGTCTATGCAGTTCCTCGATTGCCTGGTCGCGCTTGGCGATTTCATTTTTCATCGTGTCTTCTGCAATGAACAGACCGTCAATCGGTGAATTCACATTCATCGGCTGGCTGGCAAACTCAGCCTCTTTTACCCAGAAGTCCTTGCCGTACGTCATCGTCGGACGCATGAATTGCGGCTTCCAGAACGCCCATTGGCCGCCCCACTCCATATAGTTGCTCGTCGTCGTCTGCATGCCTTGCGGGTACTCCGCACCCTCACCGTTCAATACATAGGTTTTGCCCTCAATACCGTATTGCAGCAAGTCATACAAGGTTTGATCCGTCTCGACCATATCCAGGAACCTCAGAACACGCTCCGGATTTTTGGAGTTGCGGTTGATGGCTACTACATTCGCCAGTGCTGTACGGTTGACGAATTTCTTGTCCGGGTAGAGCAGAGACATGTCCTGGGTAAACGAAGGGTCAGCAAAGCCAGGATTGGCAAATACCCATTCATGGGACGTCACGGTGAATAAGGACTTCCCGTTGCGCCACTGGGCAGCGCCATCTTCCTTGTCAATCATGGCATCACGGTTGATCAGCTTGTCGTCATACCAGGATTTAGCCAGCTTGGATGATTCCATATAGAACGGCTGTTGTTCAACTGCCTGCACCGTGATCTTCGGATCATTCAAGTAAAAACCAAGTCCGTGGAAGTTCAGATCCACCCACTCATCACGAATATAGTACAGCGACAACGGTGTGGAACGGGACAGCTTTTCATTCGGGTACGCTTTTCTCAGATCGCGCAGCAGCTTATCTACATCTTCGATCGTCTGAATGGAATCCGGCGCAATCTCGATACCTGCCTTCTTGGCCAGATCAGAACGCCAGCCTGCAAATTTGCGTTCATTCATCTTCATCGTCCAAGGCAGACCTACAATTTGCCCATTGACTGTTGCGGCTTGAAGCGTGCCCTGCTCCTGATATTTTTTGTACAAATTCGGCGCATGCTCCGGCAGCAGATCATTCAATGCCATGTAAGAGCCCTTGGCCGCCATTTGCTTGTAGGACAGCCAATCGCCGTCGAAGTTCATATCCCAGTTGTCGCCTGATGCTGCCATGACAAGCATTTTGTCCTTGAAGTCGCCGAACGGAATAAAGTTGATGTCAAATTTGACGTTCAAGCCTTTGCCTTTTACATATTCACTAATTTTGGACCATACCTCATCAGTGGCCGCTTTCTTGTCCCCGCCAAAATAAAATTTTAATGTCACCTCCCCCTCAGAGCTTCCAGGCTGCTCTTGTTTATTCGTTGTGTTCGGTGCAGCCGGATCGCTCTGCTTGTTCGTATTTCCTGAGGAGCCGCATGCTCCAAGCACTGTAACCATCATCATCGTCGCAAGAATGGCAAGCGACAGCTTTCTAAACATAAATTGCATCTGTATTTCCTCCCCCTGCGAGATGTTGTATACTATACGGCCGAAGCCGGGATAGCCTTAACCTTTCACTGCGCCGACCATCAAGCCTTTGACAAAGAAGCGCTGAACAAACGGGTACAAAAAGACGATTGGGCCAATGGTAACAACGGTCAGCGCCATCTTCATCGATTCGGACGGAATCTGTGCCGAGATCCGCTGCATCGCTGCCGCATTGCTGGAACTTCGCAAAAACTCAACGTTCGAAACAAGTGTGCGCAACAGCAGTTGCAGCGGCTGAAGCTCCTGCTTGTCGACAAACATCAGCCCGAGGAACCAGTCATTCCAGTAGTTCAGGGAGACGAACAGCCCCACGGTTGCCAGTACAGGGAGTGCCAGCGGGCAGATCAGCCGGTAGAAAATAGTGAATTCCCCCGCCCCGTCCATCTTCGCCGATTCATGCAAATCCTCGGGAATCGAGAGCATGAAGTTGCGGATCAAAAACATATTGAAAGCATTGGCCAGCATCGGCAAAATCAACGCCCACAGCGTATCCTTCAAGTCCAGATAGCGCACACAAATGATATACCAGGGAACGAGTCCCCCGTTAAACAGCATCGTAATGATGACATAAACCGATAGAATATTCCGGTACTTGAACGAGCGTCTTGCCATCACATAGCCGCCCATCGCGGTGACGAACAGAGACAGCGCCGTTCCGACGACCGTTACAAAAATACTGATTCCATATGCATCCACAATCCGGTTGGAACCGAGGAATAAAATTTTATAGGAATCGAAGGTAACCGTTTTGGGAAACAGACTGTAGCCGTGCTGCACAATGTCCTGCTCTGTACTGAGCGACCCGGAGATCACCATAATAAATGGCAGAAGACAGGATACGCTGAATAGCGAAATGAGTACGATAATAATCCATTGAGACAACGAATTTTTTTTGCCAGGCATAGGCTTCCTCTCCCATCTGTAGGTCTAGTTTTAGAAAATGGCCGAATCCTTGTCGATTTTGCGTGCTGCATAGTTGCTTCCGATGACGAGTACGAACGCAATGATCGACTGAAGGAAACCGGCTGCGGAAGCCATGCCGATATCTCCTGATTTTCTCAAGCTCCGGTATACAAAGGTATCAATAACATCTGTTGTCGGGAATAGCAGCGACGCGTCTCCAACCATGGCGTAGAACATGCCGAAATCCGCATTCATAATCCGTCCGACCGCCAGCAGCGTCAGGATAATGATCGTAGGCCTGAGCATTGGAATACTGATGTAGCGGATTTGCTGCCAGCGGTTCGCTCCATCGATAGAAGCAGCTTCATAATAGGAGTTATCAATCGACGTAAGCGCTGCCAGGTAGATGATCGTGCCATACCCCGTCACCTTCCAGCGGATCGCAATGGTGAGTATGAGCGGCCACAGGCTTGCTTCGCTGTAAAAATCAATCGGACTCATGCCAAATGACTCCAGAATACGGTTGACAGCCCCACTCTCAAAATTCAGCAGATTGTAGGCGAACACGCCGACGACAATCCACGAGATGAAGAAAGGCAGGAATGTCAGCGACTGGGTGACCCGCTTGAAGTACTTGTTGCGGATTTCGTTAAGCATAAGTGCCAGGCCGACCTCGAAAATAAGTCCTACCACAATAAATACGGCGTTGAGCAAAATCGTATTTCGGACCGCCCGGAATGCCGAGTCGGAGGAAAATAAATAGTCGAAGTTGTCAAACAGCGGATTCATCCAGTCGCTTCCGAAGATCCCTTTGGAAAAATCAAAGTCCTTGAAAGCGATGACAAGACCGGCAAGCGGCAAATAGCTGAACAGGAATAAAAGCACCGCAACGGGCAGGAACATAAGCAGCAGCGTCCGATTTTGAAAAAGCTCCTTGAATACTCCGTTAGTTTTCATGTTCATGTCCCTTTCCATGAAGTTATACTCTAATTGTAAGGAGACATGATAAGACTTGCCATGAGCCAATCTTATCCTTTGCAGTTTAGTTTTATCCTGCTTTCGAACGCTGTGCCCGGTCTATTAACCCCATTTTATTACAATTATTCACCCTCGATAGACGCTGCAGCGTTATCCTGAAGGATCGGATGCCTGATTAAAATTTTCGTGCCGCGGCCCGGCTCCGTCTCAATTTTCAACTTATACGCTTCACCAAAATATAACTTCAGCCGGTCGTTCACATTGCGCAGCCCCACACCCGTACGTGCAGTCAGGCTCTCCGCCAGCTCTTCTTTCCGCTCCAGCCGGTCAAGCGTCTCCTGAGGGATACCATTGCCGTTATCATAAATTTCTGTAATCATATCACCGCCCGCATCTTTTCTCACAGAGATAATGATCTTTCCCTTTTCAAAATTGTCCCTTACACTATGCTGAATCGCATTCTCTACGAGCGGCTGAAGCAGCAAACGCAAGAACGGCAAATCCAGAAGACTGTCATCACAGGCGTACATAATCCGAACCTGCTCGCCCATACGGGCCTGCTCGATCAGCACATAGGCCTTCACCTGCTCCAGCTCGCGGCGGAGCGTCGTTATTTCCCGTCCCGAATTAAGACTTAGACGAAGCAAATTGCCAAGTGCGGACACCATCTCGCTAATATCACTGCGTCCATGATTTTCCGCCTTCCAGCGGATCGATTCCAATGTATTGTACAAGAAATGTGGATTAATCTGGTGGCTGAGCACCTGAAACTCCAACTCCTTCTTCTTGCGCTCCGAACGTGATGCCTCCTCTACCAAGCCTTCAATCCGCTGAACGAGATTCCCCACACCGCGGTACAGCCAACCCACCTCATCCTGGCGGGACGACCAGGGCAGCAGCTTGTGGAGATTATCCGATTCCAGCCTTCGCATTAGTCTGACGAGATGGGCAATCGGCTGTGTGAAGTTGGCCGTAATATAAATCACGACGCCAATGCAACAGATCAGATAGACGATCAGAAAAATGACCAGGACCCGGTTAATTTCATCGATCGTTCCAGTCAGTTCATGGAGGGGCGTCAGGCTGACGATTGACCACAACTTGCTTTCCATCTGCAGCTTGACATAAGTTGCCAAATACGTGTAGCCCTCCACAGTAATGGACTGGGATCCCTCATGTCCTTCACGTATAAAGCTTACAAACTCAGAAGAGGGAAACGGCTTACCTGTCCATTCATTACCGGAAGAATCATAACTGATATCGCCATCCTGGTTAAGCAGCAGCAGCTTTTGGCCCTTAAGCTGATCAGTAGGTGAAAAATACCGGTTCAGATGATCCTCGGACAAGTCGGCAGCTATAATCCCCCTCGGGTTGCGGTCGTATAGCCCTGTGAACCGCTTCGCAAAGGTAAGCAGCGGCTTGTCATACCGGCTCTGCTCCGGCATCGCCAAATACCAGGTCGGGCTTACCGTCATCTTGGAATTGCGGAACCATTCCTGATTTGCAAGTTCAGCCGACTCGCCAATCGTCATCATATAAGATGGATACTGCTCCGGATTTAACGGATAGACCCGGACCCTGAAGGCATCAATGGATGGTGTCCTCTGGTAAAGAAGCGTTAGCAGGTTCACCGCAAACCGTTCCTCTTCAGCCTGAGGGCCGGAAGTATTCACCATCAGATCCTGCAACTGCTTGTTGCCAATCAGGTCATTCAACTGGTCATTAAGCTTGTTCAAATAGTTTTCGAAATTCTTTCTGGCCTGAAGCAGATAGTTTAACGACATTTTCGAGTTGGTCTCTGAAATGCCCTCGATAGATTTAATATGAGCATAGTAGGCGAACATCAGGAAAGGTACGATAATGATCAGTAAAAAAATAAAAATCACTCTGTTGCGAAGTGAAGAGAACAGTTGAAAGGTATATGTTTTCATCATGAATCCCGCCTTTAGCAAGCGTAACGTCTGCCGCTGTGAACAAAATAAAATCCCATTCAGTCACACGTTCGTCCGGTTAGGTTGCAAATTTCCCACTATGGATAGAGACAGGAGGCTGCCCGCGGCGATAAGCTCGATCACCAGCAGGCTGCCTCCCTTGTAAATCCTGAACCTATAAGCTTGCATTATTCATCGGATAGACCTCTTTGTCTGCGAAACTCCTTAGGTGTACATCCGACCTGTTTTTTGAACAGTTTGGAGAAGTGGACAGGGTCCTTGTAACCGACCTGATAGGATACCTGATATACTTTGTATTTGATATCGGAGAGCATTTCCTTGGCCCTTTCAATCCTTACTTCGGTCAAATATTCCAGAAATGTCTTGCGCTTCTCCTTCTTGAACAGCTTGCTCAGCCATACCGGAGTGACATGCACTGCCGAAGCTACGCTTTGCAGTGTCAAATTATCGGCGTAATCAGAACGAATGATTTTTTCTGCTTCACTGACGATCTGGCTCGGGGAAGCTGACAACTCCCGGAAATCAGCCGCCAGATTGAGCAAAAATTTCTCTGTCTGCTCCCGCAGTGACTGCAGCGTATCATATTGCTCCAGCAGCTCCCACATCGCGATCGGGTTGCTCAAGGCATTATATCTTGGCGCCCCCGCTGCGGAAGCAAGGCGGAAGATTTCAAACAGCCATTCGAATATCCGCTGCTGAATATCACGAAGATGGGTAAGTTGCCACGACTGTACGAGATCGACAAAACCGTTCATAGCCGATCTAATTTCCTCATCTGTACCGTACTTGATAAAATCAATCACTTCGGCGGGGTCTTCAGGCAGACCGTTGTCATATTCCTCGCTGCCCGGCAACAAACCATGGGTGAGAACACGGTTGCCGCCAAATACGGCTTTATGGGCCAGCAGCTCTGTCGCCTCCTGGAACATCTCATGCAAGTGCTCGATCGTTCCTGTCGTCGCGCTCAGCCCTGCGCTTGCATTTACTTTGACAAAATCATTAATCCGCTGCAGGCACAGGCTGGCAATTCCGCGCGCAAGGGCTGACTGCTCCCGGGGATTGCTGCGCAACAGTATAATCCAGCGGCTTGCACTATCCATACAGATCGTGAACGGGTAAGGATATTCTTCCTCCAGCGTCTGATTGACGACATTGCCAATTCCGAAGATCACCAGTTCCTTTTCGTTGATGCGCCGGTTTCCAATTGCCTTCAAATCATCCGCCTCTATTGCAATCAACGTCATATAATCATGGGTCATCCAATTCAGATTCAGTGTATTGATCCGGTGCTGTATCCGCATAATACGGGAAGCGTCATAACTGCGCTCCAGCAGCTCCCGCAGCAGTTCCTCGCGCATCTTGGGGATGGCAAAGCGGATTTGGCTGAGCATCTGCTCATTGTTCTGGTTCATTCTTTTTTTATGAATAATCTCCACAGTTTTGCGTACGATTTCAGACAGCTCGTCAAGGTTAATCGGCTTTAAAATATAATCCAGCACGCCCATCTGCATGGCCTGCTTTACCAGCCCAAAGTCATCATATCCGCTGACAACAACAGCCTCCGGCTTGTAGTCTTCAGCTGACTGCAAATAACGGAGAAATTCAAGTCCGGACTTCTTCTTCATTTTGATATCCGTCAATATCATATCGGGACGTCTGTCCATTGCTATTGACAAGGCCGTATCGCCATCGTCAGCGACAAGCACCTCGTTAAATCCGAAATTTTCCCAAGGAAAGCGATTACATAATCCGTTACGAATTTCAAATTCGTCGTCTACGATTAAAGCACTCAGCATCTGATCACCTTCCATATTAAGGTTATTCGAGCAATATTCTGGCTCCCTTTAATCTAATATTACATGAACCTCTTTCGGAATACACGGGTGCAATCAAAAATTTATGAGGGAATTTATAAACTGGATTTCTTTAAAGCCTAAAGCTGACGTTTCAAGCCGTATAGATTCAAGCTATTCCACCCATAATATTGTCATTCGTGTTGACTGGACAACCAGATCATATGTATTGACCGGGACAATCGGTCTTGTCTAACAGATAGAACAAGTTCCGGTGTGGCAGCAGCAGTGAGCTCCTTTAAACTGCCTGATCAGGCAAATATCATGCAATGAAGCTGTTCATACGATGGAAAGGTGGGACAAAAGCTTGCAAGCCAAAAAAAAGTGGGATTTAGCAGCAATCGCATCGATTCCTGTAATTATGACGTTAGCCAATTCCATGCTGATTCCGGTGCTCCCCTTGATGGAGAAAAAACTTCACATCAGTTCCGCCCAAGGAAGCTTGATTATTACCGTCTATGCTGCGGTAGCGATTATTTTCATCCCGATTGCCGGCTATTTATCCGACTGTTTTGGTCGGAAAAAAATCATCATTCCCAGCCTGATCATTGCTGCAGCAGGAGGCGTGGTGTCCGGTCTTGGTGCCTGGTTGTTCCAGGGGTTAGCTGCCTATTGGATTATTTTGGCCGGCCGGTTCATTCAGGGAATTGGTGCCGCTGGCGCCTTTCCGATTGTGCTGCCGCTCATTGGCGATATGTTCAAAAATGAAGAGGATGTCAGCAGCAGCCTTGGCATCGTGGAGACCTCCAATACGATGGGCAAAGTACTCAGTCCGATTATTGGCTCAGCCCTCGCAATGGTGCTATGGTATTTCCCTTTTCTAATTATCCCGTTCGTCTGTCTAATCTCCATTGTTGCGGTTGCATGGCTAGTCAAAGCTCCAAAATCGAATTCGGACAACAACCCAATGGCATTCCGTGAATTCATTGCCGGGGTCAAAAAGCTGCTAAAAGAGGAAGGACGCTGGCTGTATGCGATTTTTGCCATTGGCGGCATCGCCATGTTTGTGCTGTTCGGCTTTTTATTTTACCTCTCCAATATTCTGGAGGACCGTCATCAGATTAAAAGCATCTGGAAAGGGCTGCTCCTGTCCATACCTCTTGTCGCTGTATGCCTGTCATCGTTCATAGGAGGGAAATTCGTCGGCAAAAACAAGCAGCGCATGAAATGGGTGACGGTAGCGGGTATCGTCATTCAATTCGCGGCGCTGCTGGTCATTGCGATATGGAATCCGGCACATAAAATAAGTCTGCTGCTGCTGTTATCCGGTGCAGGAATGGGAATCGGACTCTCCCTTCCCTGCCTCGATGCCCTGATTACAGAAGGTATTGAAAAAGAGCAGCGCGGCACCATTACATCGCTGTACAGCAGCATGAGATTTATCGGTGTTGCAAGCGGCCCTCTCATCGCCGCACTGATTATGAACCATGCTCCCGCCCTGTTCTATACTTTCACTGCGGTGTCTGCTGCTGCCGGGCTGACCGCCCTGCTGGCAATCAAGCCCGGAGCGTCCAAGGAAAAGCCTGTTTAGTCAAGGAGACCAAGCCATTTCCAATAGGGAACAGACATACCGTAACGAGCAGGACGGCCAGGCCATACGCAAGTGCGGTGAGCTGTCCCTGCCGGTGAGTGAAGGCCTTCCCCCCTGAGCTGTAGTAAGCCGTCAAATAGGTTGGCGACTGATAGGTGAAAAAGAACGGGTCCGTCGACAGCAAGATAACAAATACAAGCACCCAGGGGTGAATGCCTAGCTCAGACCCGATAGGGAGCAACGCAGTCAACAGCAGGATTACCGCCGGGTCATCCCGGATGACAAGCGTCACAATAAACGAAATCAAAACAACTGCTGTCAGGAACAGCACCGGTGAAGCGGCAACCCACCCGATATACTCTTTCAAGAACCCCGACATTGCAGTTGCAATGCCAAGCTGGTCAACAGCTGCGGAGAAGCTGAAGGCAACGCCCAGGAACAGCAGGAACGTCCAGTCAATTCCTGAGGTTAATGTACGCTGGTCCAGCACTCCGCTAATAATCAGCAAGGCAAATCCCCCTAACATGATCCAGGTACTGTCCACACCATGCACCGGCTGCAGGATCATCAGTCCAATGCAGCCAATGACGGCGGCGAGCGTCATCCCCTCCACTCTGGACAACGGACCAAGCAGCCTAAGCTGCTCATCCAGCACCTCCGGCGAGATCGGCCGGGGGGCTGTCGTACGTCCAAACATTCGCAGAAGCACCGCAATCATGACTGCCGAGAAAATGACGAATCCGGGCAGCGCATACAGGAACCACTCCAGCCAGGAAACGGGCTCACTTTTGCTTACCAGACCGTATGCCATAACATTCGTGTAAGAGCCTGTAAGCACAAAGGGGGCGGTAAAACCGTAAAAAATCATGGCCGCCAGCCCAAAGCCCGCCGCACCCTTGCTGCCGTCTGCCAATCCCATGGATTCCGACAGCGTTCTGCCAATGGGGACACCGAGCGATACTTTGGCTGAAGAGGACGGGATCATCGGATTCATGATCATTCCCCCGGCAATAATTCCCCACATCTGACCCCGGTAACCTGGCGGGAATCGCTTCAGCGCGTTCAGTGACAGCCGGTAGAGGATGCCGGATTTCGTAATCGCGGCGCTCAGTGCCATGATGAAAATCATGAACAGCCAGGTCGTTGAGCCGAAGCCCGACAAGGCTGCCTCCGTCGTCACCAGCCCTCCGGTAATCCACAGCATGACCATTCCCAATCCGACCAGGTAATCAGGCACAACATTGATAATCCACAAAATGACAGCGGCAATAGCAATCCCTATGAATCGCATCGCCTCATGGGACAAACCGCCAACCGGCTCCAAATAAGCAAACAGTATTATGGATGCCAATGCGAACAGGACTGCAAACAGCACTGTCAGCCGGTTGCGCTTGAGCAGACGGCCCGCGCTTCCGGCCAGCAGTTCGGAACGCTGCCGATTCAGCTTCAGTCTGGACAGATTGTAACCAGACTCTCCCCGGATGGCAGCTGACTCCGTCCCCGGCTCCACTTCCGCAAGTTGAAAATAGCGGCGCGCAAGCTGCTTGCGGCCTGCATGCAAGGCCAGCTCCGCCCCCAGTCCGTACAAAACTATCCGTTCCATCCGTGTGAGGTTCTGCGCCTTCTTCTCCAGCACCTCTTCAAGTACAGCAAGACCATTATCTGGCGCATACTGCCGGCTCCAGTTCAAGAACACCTCGAGGCTTCGGAAGCTTGCTGCAAGCACATTAACAGGGCAAGCTTGCAACAGCCGGAGCAGCTCCTGCTGCCGAGAAGCTGGAATCTCTTGGCTGTACAGCTCCAGATCTCCCAGCAATGTCTCCCAATTCTCCTGCTCCCCATGAAGCAGAATCTTGTCCGTCCAGAGCGATAAAGATTTACATTCTTGTATGGCTGCTTCAAGCCATTCGCTCATCACCCTATGACCATAGGTTAGCTTGCAAAGTTCCTTCATCAGTTGACGGCTGCCATCCCTGATTCGAAGCTGTGATTCCCCTTCACCATCAATAGCAAGCCATTCCAGCAGCTGCGGGTGCTCTATCAGCCCGGCTTTCACCTCCACCCCGCAGGCTCGCTCAGCCAATGCAACTGGTGCGCTGCCCATTATTGAACACCACATGACAAGCTTGCGCGCAGACTCAGGAAGCTGCCCTAATCTCTCCTGCTGCCGTCTCACCTCGGACTCCTTGGCAGACTGCAGCCGGCTATTGGTAGCAACAAGCCGCTGCGACAACTGCCGGATAAAGTACGAGGAGACCGCAGGATGCTCGGCTACAAGCTGATCCAGTATGAGCTGGTCGATACTGAATAATACCGACGGCTGGGCTGCGATTGCTGTGGCTGACCGCGCCTCCCCGGTCAGCAAAGCTATCTCGCCAAGCACATCTCCCGGTCCAAGAACGGTGAGCAGCTGTCGCTCGCCACCCTCCGCTGCCGAGAACAATTCAATTTTCCCGGATTCAATGAGATACATCCGATCTCCGGCATCGCCCTGCTCAAATAGCATTTCTCCAGGCGATACGCTCTCCTTATTCAACTTTCCCAGAAGCTTGGCGAGCTCCAGGTTGGAAAGCTGGCTGAACATCCCCATCCCTTGCAATGACACCTGCAATCCCCCTGCATGTCTAAATTCTATCTATGTAAAAGCGCCCAATCAGGTACGTACTGGTTTAAACCACATGTATCCGTCTGTTCCGGACAACAAATGCGGGCCAGCTTTAGTTCCTTTGTGTTTCGATTCGCCGTTCTTCTATTTTCAGGCAAACCCGCCAGGATGACAAGAGATTTATTTGCTGGCATTCACTGCGACGATTGCGCTTTTTCAAGCTTTAATAAGACAGAAAAATCATAGACTGATATGCATGTCAAGAATAAATTCTAAAAAAAGATTGACAGTTTACAAGCCCGATGATAATATTTTCCTTCCCAATACAGATATGGAGGATTTATAACGTGATTACAGTCAATGGCCTTCATAAGGCCTTCCGTGTTGCCAAGCGCTCATCCGGGCTTGGACAAGCGGTCAAAGCATTATTTCACCGGGAGTATAAAGTTGTCGAGGCTCTCAAGGATATCTCCTTTTCCATCGAGCCGGGAGAAATTGTAGGCTACATCGGTCCGAACGGAGCAGGGAAATCAACGACGATCAAAGTCATGAGCGGTATCCTCGTGCCGGATAGCGGCACATGCAGCATTATGGGATATACACCCTGGGAGCAGCGCGTCTCTTACGTCAAGCATATCGGCGTTGTATTCGGTCAGCGCTCCCAGCTGTGGTGGGATGTTCCCGTTATCGATTCATTCGAGCTGCTGCGCGATATTTACAACGTGTCCGAACAGGAATACCGCAGCAATCTGAGCTTGCTGACGGAGACCCTTGAACTTCAGGAACTGCTCGGCATACCGGTCCGGCAGCTCAGCCTCGGCCAGCGAATGCGCTGCGAAATCGCTGCATCCCTGCTGCATAGTCCAAGTGTGCTCTTTCTCGATGAGCCTACGATTGGACTGGATGCCGTGTCCAAAATCGCTGTACGCCGCTTTATACAGACGATTAATGCGGAGAGAGGGGTTACCGTCATCCTGACCACCCATGATATGAGCGACATCGAGGCACTAGCTTCGCGTATCATTCTGATCGGCAAGGGACGGCTGCTGCATGACGGCAGTCTTCAAGGATTGCGCAGCCAATTCGGCACGCGGAAGACCATTACTGCCGACTATCGCACCTGCCACCGTCCGCTTGTAATTCCCGGTGCTTCGATGCTGTCCTGGTCACCTGAACGCGCACAGTTCAGCATTGATACAGGAGAGACGGTCGTCTCCGAGGTGCTCGCTGTTCTGTCCAGCCAGGTCGAACTCGTCGACGTCACCATTGATGCGCAGCCAATCGATGATATGATTGTCCAGCTCTACAAGGAGTATCA
This sequence comes from Paenibacillus pinihumi DSM 23905 = JCM 16419, assembly GCF_000422505.1. Lineage (GTDB taxonomy): Bacteria > Bacillota > Bacilli > Paenibacillales > Paenibacillaceae > Paenibacillus_D > Paenibacillus_D pinihumi. The sequence continues at coordinate 55,052 of NZ_AULX01000035.1, forward strand.
ATTATCATGAGGATGTACTGGTCTGTCTTCAAACTGCGCCTTTACAACGGGATGCAATATCGTTCTGCCGCCCTTGCCGGGGTCGTCACACAATTTTTTTGGGGCTTTATTACGATTATGGTATTTGAGGCCTTCTACAGCCAGGCGCTGTCACAGCCGCCCATGTCCCTGCCGGAGCTTACCTCTTACATATGGCTGAAGCAGGCATTTCTGGTACTTGTCATGCTCTGGATTCGTGATAATGAACTGTCAGAATTGATCACAAGCGGCAATATTGCCTATGAGCTGTGCAGGCCAAGCGGCCTTTATAACTTCTGGTACGCCAAGCTGCTGGCGCAGCGTTTGTCCGGTGCCTTGCTCCGATGCTCACCGATTCTGATCGTCTCATTCTTCTTGCCTTACCCTTATCGTCTTACACTGCCATCTGGCAGCATCGCTTTCCTGTTGTTCATCCTTTCGCTCCTGCTTGGCTTGCTGCTGGTTACCGCCATATCCATGCTGATTTACATTTCCGTATTTGCCACTTTATCCCCGTCAGGATCATTTCTGATGTTCGCCGTCCTGGGGGAATTTTTGTCCGGTATGATTGTCCCTATCCCTCTGCTGCCCGAATGGCTTCAAAATATCATTTATACGCTGCCCTTCCACTTCACTGCGGACTTTCCGTTCCGCATCTACTCCGGACATATTCCCGCTCATGAAGCAATGACCGGCATTGTGATGCAAGTTGTCTGGCTGGGTGTTCTTTTAGCCCTTGGCAAGTGGCTGATGAGCAGGGCGCTGCGTAACGTTGTTGTACAAGGAGGGTAGCAAAAGCATGAAACTTTATTGGAAATATATCTTGATTTTATTTAGATCCCAGATGCAATACCGGGCATCATTCTGGCTGCTGACCCTCGGACAATGCCTGACTCCGCTGTCCGTTTTTGCAGGATTGTATTTTCTGTTTGAGCGGTTCGGACAAATTAGCGGCTGGAGCTTCGCCGAAGTTGCACTCTGCTTTGCGGTCATCCACATGGCCTTTGCAATTAGCGAATGCTTCGGGCGTGGATTCGACCTGTTTTCCAGCCTGGTTGTAAGCGGTGACTTTGACCGTGTGCTAGTCCGTCCGCGCGGCACTATTCTTCAAGTGCTGGGCTCCAAGTTTGAATTCACCCGTGCCGGTCGGCTCCTCCAGAGCCTGCTCGTGCTGGTATTCGCTATCAGCAGGCTAAGCGTAGAATGGACGCTGTTAAAAGGTCTTACGCTATTTCTGACGATTGGCTGCGGCGTATTTATTTTTACCGGCATTTTCATGCTGGTCGCCACATTATGCTTCTGGACAATTCAGGGACTTGAGGTCGCGAATATATTGACTGACGGGGGAAGGGAAATGGCGCAGTACCCGCTATCTATTTATCACAAATGGGTTGCACGTTTTTTCACCTTCGTCATTCCGTTCGGATGCATCAACTACCTGCCTCTGATGTACATTCTGGATAAGACAGAAGGCAACGGCATCCTCTATATGCTTGCTCCGGTTGCCGGGATCGTCTTTATCCTTCCCTGCCTGCTCGTCTGGAACATCGGCGTGCGGCACTACCGGTCGACAGGGTCCTAATGCAATTCCGGAAGGCATGGTGAGCTGTTTTGGTCAAATAGCTGCATATCGTTTGGCATAGCCATGTTAAAAAACGTCCGGCAGCAGTGTGCCGGACGTTGGATTTTGTAATGTGAATTGATTGACCAGGAGTATGAGCGACGGCTATCAGCATTCAATAGTTTTTGCACGACAGTGCTCTATCATTTTCATTAAAAATTCCTTTTCCTGCTCAAACCATCGGCTAACTTTCAATTGCAAGAGTTGCAACTGGCCAGGCTGTTCACTAAAAATGATCTTTAAGTACAGATTTTTCAGAATGAGCAGCTCCTGCTTCAAATGGCGAAATCCCTCGCTGTACGAAGCGTTTTTGTCCAGATATCCCTTCTTCTCCAACTGCTGTATTGCAAGCTGCATAACCTCTTTATGGTCGCAAATAATCGGGAACGCCACCCAATCAAACCTTTCCCCACTCCCAAGCCGGGCTAACTCCAGTTTCAGACGGGCAGCAACAGCGTCCAGGCCGAAGGAGAGATGGCGGTTAAAGTTATGGAATCCGAGCATCGTATTTTGTGAGTTTACATAGTCGTCAATAAACGTTATAACACGCTCATAATCCAGGATATAGTCTTCTTTGTGCGCATATTTAAATAGACGGTTCCCCTTAAACCAATAATCATGGCCGTAATAGCTCGTCCAACTGCTGCGAAATTCCTCAAAGGATATCTTCAAGAATTCAAATCGGTTACCATTAAAAAATTCACCAATATGGAAGGTCTCGCTCTCCTCGCAATAACCATAAATAAATACGGGATGCGGACGAGGCCAACTGGCATTTACTGCTTTAATTCGGGAGGTGTCCAGCAAAACAAAAAGGTAGTAGTCCTGATCGATAGCGTGAATGACGAATTGTACAGGGTCCTGGAATACATGATCAACAAGTTCATGATCCATGATCTGGTAATGTAAAACCGGGCAATTTAAAGGTGGTTCCAGGGCAAAAAAATCAATGCCGCCAACATCGACAACCGAAAGCTGCAAATAGTTGCCCAGCAGCCAGTTGATGCCTTGCTCCTCTTTCATAACGACAGAGAGGATAGAAGCGTGCGTCATATACGAGGTAATTGGGGGGTAAACAACTTCCAGCACCTTTTTCACAGGCAATCCTCATTTCAACATCGCCCTTGCAGGAAATGGGTTTTCCTACTATATTACCTATTGTTTAATAGGAAGACTATGAGAGAAATTTAAATTATACAGGCGAAAATTAGCCGATATCAGGAATTGCTGCAACAACCCAATCGTAAATGTCTGTGCCGTCTTTTGACAAACAAAAGCCTCGTTTCACGTAAAAATATAAGGCAGTTATAAAGAGATAAATTATAAATGCTTATATTAAAAAAAGCTCCTCACGGGAGCTTTTCTGTTTGGGATAGATAATGGCTAGATTGCGCTTGCTTGCTGATCCTGAGACTTGCTTGTAATCAGGCGCACGATTTCTTCAAATTCGGCAACGGATACATCAAGACGGGTACGAAGCTCATCGTTCAGGACAGCAGCGCCCTGCTCATCGCGGGTAACCTGGGAATCAACAGCGAACACACCTGTCAGTAAATGCCTTGCCCCGAGAGAGGATAAAACAGGCTTCAGTGCATAATCAATGCTCAGAAAATGGGCGATGGTGCCCCCTATAAACAAAGGCAGCACAGGCTTTCCAGTCAGCCCCTTTTGCGGGAGAAGATCGAGCAGCGCTTTCAGCAACCCGGTGTAAGATGCTTTATAGACCGGGCTTGCTACAATAACAGCATCTGCAGTGGAAATTTCCTGTACAGCCTGCTGAATAGCAGGACTGTCAAACCGGGCAAACAGCAGGTCCTCTGCAGGCAGGTCTGTAGCATGAACGGAAGTAACCTCAAAGCCCTTTTGCTCAAGAGCCTGAATTGCATAATCCACAATGCCGAATAATCTGGAGTTTCTGGAAGGACTTCCGGTAATGACAACAACCTTGGCCATCAGCATTCACTCTCCTTGTATATGATAATTGTAATTGATATGCAGTACCTAATGTCTATTTTACCGATTTAATCGGATTATCGCCATTGCGCCGATTCTCCGCAGAAGCAGGAGGATCAAACCGCTTGCGCTCTGTACGGTCGATTTGTACAATTCTTCCGTCATGGACGGTGATCAGTACCGAGCCGTACTCCAGTCCATTTAATTGATCGGATATTCTGTCGTTCCAAAATTGATCAATGTGCAAAGGCTTTGGCATGATAATCTCTCCTCTTATTCTTCAAATTTAATCAATGCGGTGAATAAGCGGCGGAATCCTCAAGATGCAAACCGGATGATGCCGTTTCCCACGCAAATTTTACCCTCTAGATCACCCATCCGTTCCAATCTCTCTTCTTTCTCTCCAGTTCCAGCAGCCAATTGACTGTGCTGTTCAGCAATACCGTTAAGCTGGATTGTGATGAAAAGGTATGGTCGCCTTGCAAAATAACCTCTTTGTCGCATTGCCCGTCATAACGGGTCCAAAACAACTTCTGATATAAAAACGTATAATCGACCGGAATCACATCATCGGAAGTCCCATGAACGAGCAGCACATCACCGTTGAAATCCTTCAAATCACGCAGCGGCTGATATTTGGTCAACGATTCAAAGAATACGGGACGCAGATTATAGCCGAGATAGTCTGCACTTCCTTGAGTCATCGCTTTGTCATGGACATCCCGGCCCGTAATTTTCACAATGTCCGTATATGGATGCGCAACCGGTGCCCACAGCACCAGTGTCTTCACCCGCTTGTCGCTGGCCGCTGTCAGCAGGGCCGATGCCCCGCCCAGGCTATGACCGAGCAGAATTACCCGCTCCGGGTCTACGCAGTCCATATCCAGTGCATAATCGAGAATATAGCGGGTCTGTTCAATGAATGATTCGAGCCCTGTCTCCCCGTATTCTCCATCACTCTCACCGCAGCCGGCATAGTCAAAACGCAACACCATGTACCCGTTTTTGCTGAACTCGCGAGCTGATTTGACGAAAAGCCGATCCGTACCGATTCGGCTGCCTACGAAGCCATGGCATATAATGATAATGGGATAACGCTCCCTGGAATTAAAATTCTCATTCGTCTCCGGATAGTGCAGCGTTGCTGCCAAATTCCATTGTCCACTCTTAATTGTAATTGTTCTCTCCATGCAGCAACGCCGCCTCCTGTTTGAAGTATTGTGATCATTTTTGCTGAGCGAATCCTGGATTTATCTGGCCATTCGACCTTCCGATCGCTTGCAGCTGATTCAACAATGCTTTGATATTATCTATATTAACACTTTTCCTACCGAATTACTATGATTTTATTTTTTCCGCTTTCCACTCAATAATGGACTTGGCCACCAGCGTAAGAACTGCCAGCAACAGCAGTAAAGATGCTACTGCGAATGAAGCTGAAAACTGATATTCATTATACAAAATTTCCACATGGAGCGGAAGTGTGTTCGTCTGTCCTCTAATATGACCAGAGACGACCGATACAGCACCGAACTCGCCCATGGCGCGGGCATTACATAGAATAATGCCATATAACAAGCCCCATTTGATATTCGGCAGTGTAACTCTCCAAAAGATTTGCCAGCCTCTGGCTCCAAGGCTTGCCGCTGCCTCCTCTTCCTGGGTCCCCTGTGCCTGCATTAGCGGGATGATCTCCCTCGCTACGAACGGGAAGGTCACAAAAATCGTTGCCAGCACAATGCCCGGAAGCGCAAAGATAATCTGAATGCCCCGTTCATCCAGCCAAGGTCCAAAGAAGCCCTGGGCGCCAAACAGCAGCACGAAGATCAGACCGGCAATAACCGGAGAGATCGCAAACGGCAAATCAATCAGGGTAATCAGAATGTTTTTGCCGCGAAACCGGAACTTGGTTATCGCCCAGGCTGCCGCAACGCCAAACAGCGTGTTCAGCGGTACCGCAATTACAGCCGTAAGTAACGTCAGCTTTAGGGCGGATAGGGCATATGGCTCGGTAACCGAAGCCACATACACGTCGACGCCCTTCTTGAATGCTTCCATAAAGATAGTAACCAGCGGCAATACGACTACCAAAGCCAAAAACAATAACGCAATCGTGATCAGTATGATTCGCACCAGTCCGGATTCATTAATATGCTGGGGACGCTGCGCTGCTGTGTGATCCAGATGGGCGGTAACTGCTCCTGCCATTGTCTCGCCCCCTATCCTGCAATCGTGCGGCGGCCGGACCACCACTGCAGCATATTAATAATCAACAGCATAATAAACGCTATGACCAGCATGACGAGAGCAATTGCCGTTGCTCCCATATAGTCATATTGTTCAAGTTTGGTCATGATCAATAGCGGTGCAATCTCTGTCTTGAGCGGCATATTGCCGGAGATGAAGACGACCGATCCGAATTCGCCAAGCCCTCTGGCAAACGCCATGGCAAAACCCGTCAGCAGCGGCGGAATCAGATCCGGCAGAATCACCCTGGTGAATGTCCGCAACCGGTAGGCACCGAGCATGACAGCCGCTTCTTCCGTATCCTTCTCCAAATCCTGAAGCACAGGCTGGACAGTCCGCACCACAAAAGGCAGCCCGATAAAGACCAGCGCGATGGTAATGCCAAGCGGTGTGAAAGCAATTTTGATGCCAAGCGGCTGCAGGAGACTCCCCACCCATCCGTTCGGCGCGTAGATTGCCGTCAGCGCAATGCCTGCTACTGCTGTCGGCAAGGCAAATGGCAGATCGATCAGGCTGTCAACGAGCTTTTTCCCCGGAAACCGGTACCTGACAAGTACCCAGGCGACCAGAAGCCCGAACACGACATTAATAAGAGCCGCTGCAAAAGCAGTCAGGAAGCTTACCCTGTAGGAGGCGAGCACCCGTGGATTGGTGATCGTCTCCCAAAATTGCGGCAGTGTCATGCCTGAAGTCTTAATAAATACAGCGGATAACGGAATAATGACGATAAGGCATAAGTAAAAGATCGTAAAACCCATTGAAATTCCGAAGCCCGGCAGCACACTTTTGGCTTTGGCTTTTGGTTTGGAACCTTTCATGTGAAGTCAGTCCCCCTATTACCGGCCGCCACGCTAGGAGCCCGGAGTATAAATTTGGTCAAATGTGCCGCCATCATTAAAGTGCTTCTCCTGCGCAGCCTTCCAGCCCTGGAAGTCCTTATCGATTTGAAGCAGTTCTACTTCCTTGAACTGATCCTTATATTTCTCCGCTACAGCAGGCAGGATCGGACGATAAAAGTTTTTACCTGCAATGTCCTGGCCTTCCTCACTGTACAAGTATTGCAGATAGGCTTCGGCAACTTCTCTGGTTCCCCGCTCATCCACAATTTTATCAACGACAGCTACCGGAGGCTCGGCAAGAATGCTGATCGACGGCGTTACAATTTCAAATTCATCATCTCCAAATTCCTTGAGCGACAAAAGCGCTTCATTTTCCCAGGCAAGCAGGACATCCCCGAGTTTCCGTTCGACGAAGGTAGTCGTTGCGCCGCGGGCACCGGAATCCAAAACCGGAACATGTTTGAACAGCTCCTTGACAAATTCCTTGGCTTTCTCTTCGTCATTGCTGTTCTGCTTCAGTGCGTATCCCCAAGCAGCCAAATAGTTCCAGCGGGCTCCTCCGGAGGTCTTCGGATTTGGTGTAATCACCTCTACGCCATCTTTGATCAGATCATTCCAGTCCTTAATGCCCTTCGGATTGCCCTTGCGGACAAGGAATACGATGGTTGATGTATAAGGCGAACTGTTATGTTCAAATTGCTTTTGCCATTGATCATCGAGCAGTCCCGGCCCAACCAGGGCGTCGATATCGTAGCCAAGCGCCAATGTGACGACATCGGCCTTCAGTCCGTCAATGACTGAACGTCCCTGTTTGCCTGAGCCGCCATGTGACTGTTCAATGGTGACGTCCTGTCCGGTCTCTGCCTTCCAGTGCGCAGCAAAAGCCTTGTTATATTGGTCATAGAGTTCACGTGTAGGGTCATAAGAGACGTTAAGCAATTTGACGGGCTTTTTGGCCTCTTTCTCTGGAGTTGCCTTCTCTTGCTGTGAGGTGCCTTCGGATGTGCCGGTGGTGCCTCCTCCACTGTTGCCTGAACCCGATCCACAGCCGGTAAGAGCCAGTGTAAATGCCAGAGCAACTGTGAGAATGCGGGAAGAAAACATAAGCTTTTGTTTCATTTAAAAATCCCCCTCCATTTTTGAACCAAGAACAGGATCGTCCGCGATTTACTCCAGTTGCTCTGGTCGTAAACTTAAATAATCCCTACCTGTTTAGTTGGTTATGGATGGATAATATCAGGAGACGGGTTAAGTGTCAATACATTTTTAAGATTTATGTTATTCTTCTGTGATAATGTCATCCCATAACTGTTCTGAGATAATGTCACTATGGGACAGGAGACAATTACGTTGACAAAAGCCGAACTGAAGAAGGTACACGTAGTGGAGAAGATTCTTGAGGGACATATGACGAATGCGGAAGGAGCGGCAGCCTTGGGGATGACGCAGCGCCAGGTCATCCGGTTGAAGAAAAACTACCAGACAGGAGGCGCACAAAAACTTGCCCATGGAAACCGGGGTCGGAAACCGAGCCATGCGCTGGCGGATGAAATCAAGGAACGGGTGGTGACCTTGTACAAGGAGAAATACCATGGAAGCAACAACTGTCATTTTGCAGAGCTTTTGGCCGAG
>NZ_AULX01000036.1 GCF_000422505.1 Paenibacillus pinihumi DSM 23905 = JCM 16419
GAAAAGACGGGTTCTGCGCAGCCACGCAAACCCGCCAAAGATCATCCGTGGAAAACCACGTATGACAACAACATCACTAAGCGTAACACAAAACAACGTTCGTTCCAAGATGCCATGTATTCGCAGCACAATAGCTATCCAGAGGCCTTCTGGTAACAGAGACCTTCATTTTAACAAGTGACATTTTCATAGCACAATTAGAGTGACATTTTCACAGACGTTTGACATACTTTTTCACGTTTTTATCCATCGTGATTATGAGAATGCTTTGGCATATCAGGCATAAAGGACTACCGGATCGAAATACAGTATCTACGAAGGGTATTTGCGACCGGGAGGGGATTAAGTGTCAAATGGATTTGTAGTCCGTTCTTTGGATGAAATACGGTTTTGGTCCCGAATAATGAAGGAGCATTCACTATTTCTTAGATTAGGCTTCCGATGTGAAGACACCCAATTAATTAATGAAGCGAATCATTTTTATTCCACATTTGAAGCCATAGAAAGCAGGGCGCATGCATTTGACGCTGCAACCGACCCGCAAACCATCCAGAGATTTAATGTTGAAGTTCATACTGCGGTTTCCCATATATGGGGTTTTAAAAGAAAAGTGCTCGGTTTGATTTTACAATGTCAACTTCCGGGACAGAATAACTTTCCTTTGCTGGTGGATCATACGAGCAGAGAAGCCTTTTATTTTAGAAATCGCTTAGAACAACTTAATGCTGGAAATTTAGACCCGTTGCCGGATGCAATTATTAATGAAAATGTCTTCTTTTTAAGAATAATGGCTGATCACGCCAAGTTTATTGGTCATCTTCTTGACCCTTCCGAGAGGAAATTAGTTGATCAAGCGAGGAATTTTAGTGATGAATTTGACCAATTGTTATTCCAGGCGAGGGACCTGGATTCTATGCGTCCACAATCTCAGACTGTGCCTTTATTAGATCAATTTTTGGATGAAAATAGAGTATCGGTAAAATCGTTACGGGATTTTAAGAAAACTGCCCGTGATTTAATTGAAGCTTGTCGTATAAAAAGCATTATACATCCATTGTTGGCAGACCATGTCTACCGCGAGGCTGAAAGATTTTTGTTAATCATCGATATGTTTGAAAATACTCTTACCGGAACACCTGTCCAACATATCCACTTTGATTGAGGTAGCAGTATATCAGGAACATGCACGTACACAGACAGCCTCTGATCGATTGGCTATTTTCAAATAGCAATCGATCAGAGGCTGTCTTCATTCGTCGATATGATAGGCTGATTTATTCAGATGCCATAGCATCGGCCTTTGTCACATGTACGGTGCCGCGCGGATGCTTGGGAGGGGCATAGATTGAATATAATTTAAGTGGAATATCCCCTGTATTGGTAACATTATGCCAGGTTCCGGCTGGGACCATAATGGCATCATCGTCATGAACCCGCCTGACGAAGTCCAATTGATCCTTGCTCTTGCCCATTTGAACTAAACCTTGCCCCTGTTCAATACGCAAAAATTGATCAACCTCCGGGTGAATTTCCAAGCCGATATCTTCGCCGACATGAAGACTCATCAAAGTTACTTGGAGGTGGTCTCCGGTCCATAAAGCAGTACGAAACGTATTGTTTTCTTCTGTTGCCTCTTTAATATTGACTGTAAATGGTTCAGGGCCATAGTCCTTCAACACAATAGGGGAAGCGTTTTTAGAGGATTGCTGCTGCTCAGACCGGTTGAGCGGTCCCAGCTCATGATCATAAACCCAGTAAACTGGCCGTCCTGAATAGCCCTTCAGCTGATTGTTGCTATAAAGCGGTTGTTGAGACGGATATGGATACGTGTATGGCATATTTCTCATTTTCAGTGTGCTCCTTTTAAACAAATGAATATGGTTAGGCATTATCCTAATTCACATGATATTCGCCCGGGCGGCGGTATGACACGGACAATTGCCTAGCGCTTTAATCAAAAGGAAAACAGTAGAGTTAAACCCTGCAGAAAATCACCTTTGTGTGAGTATGGACCGGTTCCAGGAACGTGGCATGGTTATATCCAGACGTGAGAAAATGAAAAGAGCAGCACCTGAGCTGCTCTTTCTAATCAAGTCTTATGTCCGCACCGCTTCATATACAAACTTTTGTTTTCCGTCACTTGGCTCTTTCCAGATAACAAAATCAGCAAACACCTTTACATCAGAGAATCCGACACTTTGTAAAATGAGCTTGAATTCTTCAACTCCATACCAGCGTATCGCAAGACGTTGCAATTCGGTTTGAATTAGCTTTCCGTGCCGCCACTTCTCATACTTCAAGTAGGAGACCTTATACTGGTTAAATAAATCTGCTTCAACAAGCTTGCCTTCCATTGTAATGATGTCACCGTTGGGCAAATGGAAAGTTGAAGTACCTTCATACTTGCCGATATCAAAGTTATTTTCGGGAAGAAAGAGATCAAGGATCAGGCATCCGCCGGGCTCAAGATGCTCGTAAAGCCGTCTTAAGACGTTGATGGATTGTTGACGGTCTTCAATTAATAAAAATGAACCACCCGGAATAATGATAGCCTCATATTTATGGGGCAGGGAAAGTTCCTGCAGATCGGATTCGTATAAATCGGCTTCAAGTCCGCGTTCTTGGCAACGCTGACGGCAAGAAGCGAGCATGTCAGGCGAATAGTCAACCCCATCAACCTTAAGACCCGATTCCAGAAGCGGGATGATGACCCTTCCGGAGCCAACCATTGCTTCGAGAATACGTCCCCTGCATGATTTAAGTTGATTCTGATAAAATTCAATATCACCACTTAAAGATTGCCCTGTTTTTTTGGTAAAATCATATACCTCTGTACAAAGTTCACCGTAATTGCTAAACGACATATGCTTTTATCCCTCCTTGTTAACAGTGACATGAAGCTCACTTGTCCTTTATGTAAATTTATTCCGATTATAGACATCGGCAGGTACGCGGTCAATGGAACAAATAAGTATACTCGTTCTTTCTTATTGAAACCCGTTGCTTTGACACTTGCCCGAAGAATAGGCGGGATTGTTTTAAGTTCACTTCAAATAGGGGATCGTGTTGCCGATACCAAAATTATGTATAATAAAAAGGCAACCCTTTACTTTAGAGGAGTGGACAGATGTATTCTCAGTATATTTTATTGGCTGTTATCATGATCTTTATCATTGGCAGACTGATCGGGACGAATATCAGCTTTATAAAGCAGGTTATGGCTTCGCTGTTCAGCGTCATCGTGACGTCTACCGTCTATTGGTATGCCTACTTGCGTTATGATGAAGCAGATGAATTTGGGGTCGCCGGCTGGATATGGCTGCTCAGTATGGTTATCGTTTCGCTGATCTTTTATCTGTTCTTCGAGATGTTTGATCCGATTCCGATCGGAGAACGGGGTGAGCGTCTTACCGACACAAGAAACCCGTTCAGGAGACTTTCTGCGTGGTGGAGCAGACAACGAAGATACATTCAAGTGCTGATCATCGCGCTTCGGCATGGTGTAGGCAAAAATTTGACACTCAAGCGAACCCCTGCTTCGGATCAAAAGCTGGCGGTGTCGCTTCGCAAGACGCTTGAGGCCTGCGGCGGATTCTTCATAAAATTCGGCCAGGTACTATCGACGCGTTCCGATCTCCTGCCACCGGCAATTATTGAAGAGTTGTCGCACTTGCAAGAAAATGTCGTTCGTTTGACGACGGCACAAGTGGAAGTGATATTGGCCAAGGAGCTGGAGAGGCCAAAAGACGAAATATTCCAAACGTTCGAGATGGAACCGCTTGCGGCGGCTTCAATCGGACAAGTCCACCGCGCTACTCTGCGGGAGGACGGGAAGCAAGTTGTCGTCAAGTTGCTTCGCCCGGATATTTCCTCCAAGCTGCAGCGCGATTTGGATATTCTGGTACGTTTTGCAGCCTGGGCATCTAAAAAATCTGCCTGGGTCAGAAATATCGGCTTCCTCGATTTGGCGAAGGGGTTCTCCTCCTCGATGAAGGAAGAGACCGATTTTCGGATTGAGGCCCGAAATTTTGCGCAAGTGACGGCTTCTCTGATTAATAGTCCGTCCAAGGTTAAAATCCCTCATGTCTACCGGGAGCTCAGCAATGCAAAGGTGCTCATTATGGAGTTTATGGAGGGAGCAAGTGTTAAAAGCGGCACGGCCATTCTGGACGAACGCGGCATTGACCGGCAGGAGGTTGGGCGGCGAATATTTGATTGTATGCTGGAGCAAATTTTCTTCAAAGGCATTTTCCATGCCGACCCCCATCCAGGCAACGTCTATATTTTGAATGACGGAACTCCGGCACTGCTGGATTTCGGCTCTGTCGGAAGACTCGGTACGTTGCAGCTTGATGCACTCAAGAGATTGCTAATCGGATTCGAGCAGCGTAGTCCGTATATTATCATGGATGCACTGTTGCAGTTGGTCGAGACGAAACAAGAAATCGATCAGGCTGATTTGGAGCAGGCGCTCAGCCAACTGCTTGTTCAGACAGCCTATGATGCAACCGGCAGCTCAGATGCGTTCATACAGGGGCTCTTTCGGATGATCGGCGAATTTGGCCTGTCTTTTTACCCGAATGTAGCTGGCGCGTTTCGTTCTTTGATTACCCTCGAAGGCACCATGATGCAATTAAATCCTTCATTTAGCCTGATGGGAGAATCACGGCGTTTTGCAAGGGAACATGCTGTGGAATTCATGCCAATCAGCGCTTCAGCTGACCTGAAGGAGACGGCAACGAACGAACTGCTGGAGCTGCTTCCTGTAATTCGCAGGCTGCCGCGACGGCTCGACCATCTGGGGTCAATGCTGGAGAAAGGCGAGTTTTCGGTTAAGGTTGGCTTTTTCTCCGACAAGGCCAATACCTCATTCGTGGCCAAATGGGTTTCCCAAGTGTTGCTAGCTTTCGTCGGGACTGCATTTGGAGGGATTTCCATCGGATTGCTAAGTTTGGGCAGCCATTCCGGTAAGAATGAATTTAATCTGATCTCCATTTTTGGTTACACCGGCATTTTAATCAGTGCTGTCCTGCTCATCCGGGTTGCAATCCATGCGGTGCGGCATTTGAAACAAATCAAAGAATAGCGGGGAGGCGGCTATTACAGGGCGCATCAATTCCTGTGCGGCTGCCGATTTTCAATAGTCCTAAATTACATAATGCATGTTCAGAACGCCACACAAGGCGTTCTTTTTTTGTACGATGAGTATCGGCAAGTTGAGAGGAGGCGACAAATGGAAGGTGCAGGCTGCTATGTGACATTTTCGTGAAAGGATCAGCACTTGTCTCGACGTTAATTGGAGCCGAGTTGTATAATAAAATGGGAATCTATCCTAATATAGTATCAAAATGGAGGTGCGGTGAAATGGCACGTGTACTGTATGTCACGATTCCAGCAGAAGGACACGTCAATCCTACCTTAGGATTGGTGAAGCAGCTGGTCGAGAATGGGGAAGAGGTTGTGTATATGTGCTCGGAGGAGTACCGGGGCAGGCTCGTACAGACCGGGGCGCAATTCCGGGCCTATCAGACAGATGATCAAGCCATTCGGGAGATTGGATCTGATCCGAGGGAGTTTAAACACCCGCTTCACTTCATTGATTTTATTCTTCGCGGCATCATTGAACCCCGGCTTGCTGATATTTTGAAGCAGACAGAAAATGATTCGTTTGACTACTTGATTTTTGACTCTATGCTGGGTTGGGGTGGAACAATTTTAGGTGAAAAGCTGGGTATCCCGACAATTTGTTCGGTGACACATTTCGCATTTACGGAGCCGCTTAGCCATGTTGTCGAACTGTTTGATCCAAGCGGTCTGGATATTGGCACTTTGCATGAAAGAGTTACAACCACTTTACGGAGAATTGCGGGTACCTACAACGTTCCGGTACCGGCCCTCGAAGATATTACCCTCCAATACGGTCAGTTAAAGGTTATATTTACAAGCCGTGAATTTCAGCCGAATGCCGATATGCTGGATGACAGCTATTTTTTCACCGGACCTTCAATTTCACCACGACATGACGCGCCTTCTTTTCCGCTGGAGCAGCTTCGATCCCAATATGACAAGGTTGTATATATTTCTATGGGCAGTATATTGACCCGGGATTTTGAATTGTACAAGCTTTGCTTTGAAGCGTTCCGGGAGGTTCCGGCGCAATTTGTATTATCCTATGGCAGGGACACCAATCTGGAATCTTTGGGAGACGACATTCCTTCAAATTTCATTATTAAGCCGTTTGTTCCCCAACTGGAAGTGCTCAGGCACACAGATGCTTTTATAACTCATGCCGGTATGAACAGTGCAAGTGAAGGTTTATTCAATGATGTGCCGCTTGTTATGATTCCTTTGAGCTCGGATCAGCCTCTTGTTGCCAAGCGGGTTGAGGAACTGGGGGCGGGAATCGTTTTGGATCGCAGCCAGCTAACGACTGAAGCTTTGAAATCGGCCTTGCTGCAAGTGCTAAGCGATGCTTCTTACAAACAACATGCCAAACAGATCGGGGGTTCATTACGTAATGCCGGCGGCTACCAAAAAGCCGCGGAGCGAATTCAATCTTTATTTTCCAAAGTATAAAGCGGAATAATTGAATAGGGTATGAAGTATAGCTTACAGCATGAGTTGCCGTCTGAGGGGAAGCAGTTGGGGTGGGAAACCTCTAAGTTGATATGAGAACATAATCTGTGTGTGCGTGATATGCTCCCTGAAAGTAGACAGAGGAATAAAAATCTGGATATAATCAGCGGGAGCATATCACTAAGCCGGACTGGTTGTTTTTAGTTAACTCTTCTCAATTGGCATTCGATAAGGCGGTACAGAGGCTGTCTCTAACCGCAAGTGAATATCTTTAAAGGGTTAACAAGTGCTCTCATTTTAATCCTTCTCATACACTCCTTCTGGAATTTTTCCGGAATAGGTCAGGCATCTGGTCAGTACACTTTCCAACTGCTTTGCATCATAAACCTGTGAATAATGATTATTCAGAATAAGCTTGCTGACCCAATCGATAGCTTTGTGGTAGGCTTCAGATTTATAGACCGGAACCTGAAAGTGGCCTAATTGCATATGAATGTCGTATTCTTCTTCAGTCGGAGTAATTCCCATACTGTGTAATTGGTTATAATGTACTTTTTTTGCACTCTGCTCTTGTAAAAGTACATGTTGCCTAGATACTTGTCCGTCATGTGCCCGATAATAATGAACACACTGAGGGAGATTAGCCAACTGGGTCAACCGGCCAAGACGGTCCCACAATTCATAATCCTCGGCGTGCGGGTATTGTTGATCATAACGGATGCCATGATCATGCAAGACACTTGTACGCATCATGATGGTTGGATGACAAAGGGAAGTGTGGAACATTTGCCAGCAGCGGATTCCATGATGAGTAATTGGTTTGGGGATCAGCACGTTATTGTGCAACCACGCCATAAGTCCTCCCAGTACCCCTACTTGGGGATTGGCATCAAGAAAAGCTACCTGATGTTCAAACCGATCGAGGACAGCGATATCATCAGCGTCCATTCTGGCAATGTATTTTCCGGTAGCCATTTCAATCCCTTCATTGAGGGAGCGAATCAAGCCTTGATTGTGTTCGTGAATAATGAGCCTTATTCTAGGGTCTTTAAATTGCTGCAATTGTGCTAAAGTGTCGTCGGTTGATCCGTCGTCAATGATAACTAATTCAAAGTCTTCAAATGTCTGGTCTAAGATGCTTTGTACGGCAGCCTGGATATAGCCGGAAGAATTATACGATGAGATCAACACCGTCACCTTGGGCAACTTCATCGCTTCCTTTCAAAGGGTATTTTTTGCTAAGACATCGTATGTCGGGTTTGATCGGCAAGACACGGACACCTACCGGACATGAGAAAATATAATCGGCTGTTCTATCGCGAAAGAAATAAATGTGTTTCGTCTGACTATCACACATCCCCAATTCACCCCAATTCTTAGCGACTGAGCTTTCTCTACTTATTAGAAGCCGGACAATCCACTGATACAATTTTGCAGTTCCCCCAGTATAAACCGATGGCATGAGATGATGATTTTGCGCCAATCGCTGCTTAATTCTTAAAATGCTGTTCTACCCATTCATCGTTGTAGACCGTATCCATATAACGCTCGCCACGATCATGAAGAATAGCGGCACATACCGAGCCGTCCGGTATGCTGTGAAGCAAGCTATTAATCGCAAAGATAACAGCGCCCGAGGAAGGCCCGGCAAGAATCGCTTCATGCTGCACAAGCATACGGCAGCCGGCAACCATATCGGCTTCCTGGACATGAATGGCATCGTCCATAAATTTGCTTTGGCCAAATGGGGGCACAATGCCGGCACCAAGCCCGGGGAATAGGCGCCTGTCCTTCTTACCGCCCAGAATGACGCTGCCTGCGGCATCGACAGCGATGATTTTGGTGTCGAGCTGGTGCTCCCTGGCGTAGGAGGCACAGCCCAGCATTGTCCCGCAGGTGCTGACGCCCCCGATGACATAATCGACATGGCCGAGCTCTGTGACAATTTCCTGCATCGTTCCGTCCTGATGCGACAAGTAGTTGTTTTCATTTTCGTACTGGTTGGGCCAGAAGCTGTTCGGGATATCCTCAACGAGTTGTCTGACCCTGCTTAACCTTGCCGGAAGGAACTCGCCGCTTGCAGGATCGGGTTGCTGCACAAGTTCGATATCGGCTCCATAGGCGCGCATGATGCGAATGTTTTGCGGTGTTGTTTTCGGATCGACAACGCTAATAAAACGCATATCCAGCCGGGAGCAGATGGCAGCCAGACTGATTGCCATATTGCCTGAGCTGGACTCGATAATGACCGAGCCGGGACCGATCAAGCCCTGCTCCAGTGCTGCTGAAATCATGCGGTTAGCAGAGCGGTCCTTGGCGCTTCCGTTCGGGTTCAACATTTCCAATTTGGCATAGACGGCAATTCCGCGCTCATTGTCAAATAACCGGGAGAGCCGGACAAGCGGAGTATTGCCGATATAGGAGATCCAGTTTTTGTCCATGGGGGCATTAAGCCTCCTAGTTATACAGTTTTTTGGATTTCACGGAGCCATGTTCCCAAGGCTCATTCTCTGTTGCGTGAATAACCTCAATGCGGTCCAGCATGCGTCCTTCAATCATCTGTCCAATCGCTTCAATTTTATGCTCGATTGCATTTCGGATATCATTGATGAGCCCGTTACATATCGACTTGCTTCGAATACGTACAGTGAGCCTGTTGTCTTTTACGCTCACACGCAACTCGGCATCCTGTACGAAAGTATGAATCACGTTTTCAATGTCATACAGGCTGATTTTCTCGCCATGCTTGAGTTCGTTGCCGATTCGCTTGGATATGCAGCTGTACGACTGCCGAACCTTCCCGTCAATCTCCACTGTACCGAAATCGCGCACAACATCGTAGGTGACATAACGGATGACAGGGAACATGCTGCGCTTGGCAGACGTGAGGACGAGCACGCCCTCATTGTCCTCCAGCGGCTCGAAGCGGGGATCAAGCTGTTCGGCCCGCACGGTCTCGGCATGTATTCCATCAGCGAAGAGATAGACACCATGTTCGTGCGAGTAGGAGGCAATCGCTCCAACCTCTATGGAGCCGTATGTGTCGAGAATATCGCAAACCTCGATGCCGAATCGTGCTGCCATATTCGCCTGCCAGGCGGGAGAAGCGATTTCGCCGACGAGAATGATTTTGCGAATGCCCAGAGAAGCGGGCTTTGGGGCAGCCCGGGCGATGGCTTCCAGAATGGAAGGCATCGTATATAGCAGATCAGGCCTGAAGGATTCAAGGCGGGTGACATGCTCTTCAATTGGCAGAGAGAAGGAAATGGACGCTGTATGCAGGCCAAACCCACGGAAAATCGCTTCAGCCGTGCTTGCCGCATGTCCGGTACCTACATCTGCAAACGCTCTGCGTATTTGTAAAGAGCCGGCTGCAAGCCAAGCACGATAGCTGGACATTTTATCCATCCGATAATGTGCTTCATCCTCATCTGAATAATAGATTGCTTTGCGGACACCTGTTGAGGTTCCTGAGGTATGGTAGACAGACAGGCCCTTCTCCGTCCCAAGCTCATGATTATAATAAATGGCATCCAGGTGCTCTGCGGTCAGAAGCGGAAGCTCGGACAAGACGGCAGTACCCGGAAGGACGCCTTCTCTCGCAAGCAGGGCACCATAGCCGGGATGCATCTGCACGATGCGTGTCAAATGCTGTTGAAGCGAAGAGGGAAGGGGCATCTCGCTGCAAGCCTCCTCAATAAAATAGTGGGTAATTAAGCTGCTAATGTTTAAAGCATATGACGATTTGGTTTGTCTCGTGACGACAGCAGCCTACATCCATTTTTCTGTTGGAACGTATGCTATATAAGTTGAACAAAAGAAACTGGAGCCGGCCCTGCTCAAAATTTCATTCGTTCCAACTTATGCAGAAGAAAGCGGGAAATGGAGGGATCGATGGTGAGGCGCAGAATAGTGGATAAATGGGAGAAGACAGTCCTCATGCGTAAGAAAAAGCTGCTTCGGCAGCATATGCCGCCGACAGCTGTCGCCACGAAAAGGCAGTTACGCCGTATGCTCTCACAGTACGGGATGATTTATGTGAAGCCTTCCGGAGGGTCGCAGGGAAGGGGGGTCATGAGAATGGAGAAGCGCAAAGGCGGAATGCGAAGGTATGCGTATCAGCTTGGGGAACGCAAGCGGACCTTTGCAACCTATGAGCAGGCCTATAGATCGATATCCAGGAAGATAAAGGGAGAGCGGCATGTGGCACAAAAAGGAATCCGGCTGCTCAAGCACAAGGGACGCCCATTCGATATCCGGCTTATGATTCAGAAGGCACCCCGCGGCGGGTGGAAAACAACCGGCATGTTCAGCAGAGTGGCCCATCCCCGCAAGATCGTGACGAATGGAAGCCAGGGCGGATCGATCTATGCGACAGACCATGTATTGCGCCTATATGCCAATCCGGCAAAGCGTAAAAAATTGTATCGCCGGATGGACGATCTGGCGCAGCGCACGATCAAACTGTTGCGAAGCACAGCGCCCGGCATCAAGGAGTTGGGGATGGATTACGCGATCGACAGCAAGCTGAAGCCGTGGATTCTTGAAGTGAATACGCTCCCGGATGCCTGTCCGTTTACGTTGCTGAAAGACCAGAGCATCATCAGACGCATCGTCCGGTATGGCAAGGCATACGGGAAAACTTATAGGCTGGTCTGCAAAAAAGCAAAACGCGGTACGTAGCAAGTGGAGCGTTCATGCCCCTGCTAAAAGCAGCAGCGGCCTGCTCCCTAAGGACAAGCCGCTGTCTGGCCATTTTTTTATAATGGATGCATGCTCTCCCAAAATGCCTGGAACGTCCCGGACTCCGGGACAAAGAAGACGGGAGCATTGCCATAGCGCACCAGTCCCTTGCCAAACAGGGTCAACTCTACCCGTGTGTTGTCCTCCAGCTTCAGGTAGATGACCTTGCGGTCCTCATCGTCATAAATGTGCTCCTTCATCAGTGACTGTGCATCAACCGGTTGGGCTTCCAACAGGTCAGCGATGAAGCTGGCGAGTGTCCCGTCATTGGCCAGAGGCGCATATTGCTGCAGGCCATTGTTCCAGCTTTGGAAGCTCTCCCACTCAGCCGAAGCGATCCGGCCTTCAAGATTGAGCTTGCCAAGCAGATCAGCACCGCTCCCCACTGTAATGCCGTTCATATGCTCATACAGCTCGGCGTATACCTCGCCGTTGATCTCCTTATATGACATAATCCGGAAATCCGGATCATAGCCCTTTACAGCATAAATATCCGTCTCACCGATAGTGGATGCCAGTTCGATATACTTATCTTTTCCGCTCCACTCATCGATACCGCCTGTTGTCTGTCCAAGCTTGCTGCCGCGCAGCGCGGCGGCATCAGCTGCTTCGATACGGGTTGCTGTTTGGGTGTAGATATTGCCCTGATAGACGACGAGCCCGATCATATCCATCGCTGCTCCTGAGTTCATGTCCGGCAGCTCCATTTTGGGGATGGTGACGCTCCCCGTTGAGATAACAGGAGAGGTGTCGGTTATAACCTGCCGGTCACCCGGATTGTCCGGTGCAGCGGGTCCGTTCACCTGCTGCCAAAGGACAGGTGCAGCCAGTCCGATACCGGCAGCAAGCACGATGCTTGCTGCGATATAAACCATCTTGCGCGGACGCTTCATCCCATGTGCGCGCAGCTTGTTTTCCAATTGGTGCTTCATCTCCTCATCAGGTACCATTGTATCCGCCGCCTTCTTATATTCAGTTCTGAACTGTTCTTCTTTCATTGACGTTCTGCTCCTTCCAGCTCCAGCTTTAATAGCTGCCGGCCTCGCTGAAGCCTCATCTTCACCGCAGATTGGCTTATCTGCAATATCTGGCTGATCTCTTGAACCTGATAATCCTCGTAATAGTAGAGATGGATGACGGTCTTGTACTTTAAAGGCAGTGCCATGACAAGCTGGAGCAGGGCGATATCCTCGGCAGTCTGATCCGGCATCGGCTCTATTCCTTCCAGTTTGACTTCACGTCTGCGCCACCCTCTGCCCAGCAGTGTTTTACAATGATTGGTCATCACCCGGATCAACCATGCCTTTTGATGCTCGGCATCCTTGAATACGGGCGCTTTTTCCATTAGCTTGATGAAGGTATCCTGGGTAGCTTCTTCTGCATCCTGACGTCTGCCCAGATGAACCATGGCAATTCGGAACAGCATGCTTGCATACGTCTCATAGCTCTTCATCACATGATTTCCCGGCCGGGTCATGGATCGCTGCATGGTAGATCTGCCCTCCTTTACCTTTAACACAATTAAGGACGACAATTGGTCACATTTTGTTATTGAGGAATAGGAACCGGCATTTTCATTGTTTTCATAGGGAACATGCCGGTTTTTTTTATTACGAAAAGTTCATTAGGACCATTTGCAGCGGTATAGGAGAGAATGATTAAAATGAAATGAAATATTTAACAAAATATAGTATATTAATACAAGGGATAGAATTAGAAATTGGAGTGCACCTAAAAAAGGCATTACAATTGCTTTGAGAGGGGAAAAAATCATGATTTTTGAATTAAAAAAAAGCGACTTTCATAAATGCATGAAGATGTTAAATGAACAGGGGCAAGTAGAGGCTAAAGCTGTCATTGCACTAGCTAATCCCGGGAGGATATTTGTGGATAGTCCGGAAAACCCGCAATCCGGCCTGGTTTGGCTGGGGAATAATGACGGGTTTATCTTTATTGGGAAGGAAGATAATGAGCCATTCAATAGCAAATTGAATGATCTTATTGATCATGTCATAGTGCCCGATGCGAAAAAGATAGGGCTGGGATGCTTTGAAGGACTGAGCAATCATCACAAGTGGGATCAGGTTATTGAAGACTTGTTTGCCCATCGTGAATTGAGAAGCTGGCGGCAAAGGGTGTACCGGTTAAGAGAAGAGCAATATAAACAGGATAGCACGCCGGAAATTGAACCCGGTTATACCATTGTAAAAATGAATAAGGCTCTCTATGAGAACCATAACAACTCCATTAGTAACATAGAATTTCTCCGTTCGAAAATTTTAGAATTCTGGTCAACGCCAGATTCATTTTTTGACAGGGGGATAGGTTATGGTGTAATACACGGTAAACAGATCGTAAGTGTATGTTTTTCGGGATTTGTTGCTGAAGGCGTGCACTGTATAGACATTGAGACGCTTGAGGCCCATAGGGGGAAAAAATTGGCGCGCATGGCTGCTCATCGTTTCGTGCAGGATTGCTTTGCGAATCATCAGACTCCGTATTGGGACTGTATGGAGGACAATAAACCGTCTGTCGCCGTTGTTGAAAGCTTGGGATTTTCGAACACGTTTAATTACAAAGGCTATTATTTTTCATTTGATAAAAACTAAGCCGAAATTCCCATAACCGCCCAAGCAAGCAGGTAAATCGTCACCTGCCTTTTTAATATTGTGAAAGCTATAATTAAGAAAGAAACTGTCAGAAAGTCCGGCGGTAGCCCCTGCCCCCAGGAGGAGTCTTATGGATATTACGAATCATTTTAAAGATCAGGCATTTAAAGCCTACATACTCGACAAATATTGTGGAAATCGCGAATATATTTTTGCAAGCGATGTGAATCAGATCAAATCGTTGCAGCTTGCGGGTTGTAAATTATCCAGTCTGGAGGGAATTGAGTATTTCACAGCTCTACAAGAGCTGGACTGCTCAAATAATCACCTGACAGAGTTGGATATTAGCAACAATACAAGTCTGAGTTTGATAAATTGCAGCGGAAACAAGTTAACCGCTCTCGAAACAGAAAATAATCCGCGCCTGGAGAATCTGCGATCTGGATCTGACGGCCAATACAAAGCTGGTGATGCTGGACTGCGGATTTAACCGGATTCGTAATTTGGACGTCAGCCAAAACACGATGCTGACCAGGCTGGACTGTTATTGGAACATCATTTCAGACCTGAATATCGATCAAAATGTGAACCTGACGGAGCTGAATTGCAGCTATAATTCCATGTTTAATCTGAGCCTGGACCGGAATGTACACCTAGTGCGCCTTGATTGCGGATATGCACCCTAATGAAAATGTAAGCGAACTGCTCCTCTCTGAGCTTCAATTTCATTCAGACGGCACATTCCGGTTAGGGTATGATGCAGGGGATACTCCCGCAGGGCAGCTTATCATCTATGTGGTTTTTAGCAATAAGCTGGAAATAGATCGCGAGCTCATTTATGAGACCTATTGAATCCTGGTGCGTGAGCTGGTGTCTGAGCCGGGAAGCCGGGGTTCAAAAAAAAGACTTCTTGGAAATGGTGGTGAATCAGGTGGAGGACTGGGTTTATTCTACCGATGACAATTATTTGGACGATGTGGACTTTCATGATGCTGTTGTGAAGAGCATTCATCAGACGGATTCGGAAATTATCGTTGAGATCGAATCTGTCAACATACTCCCGCAGCATCCGCTCAATCCTTTTAAGGTGGCCAAAAACACGGGTGAATGCCGATTGATTTTCACAAATCCCTTAGCAAGCGCTGCCGCTATATTTGCTCCAGACGGGACGCCTGAGCCGATGATATGTACGGACTTTAAACAATTGGAAATTCTTCAGTTTGACTGTGTTGAACAGGAAACAGGTAAATTATATAAAATTTTTGGTGTTGACGATCAATTTTGTGAGTGGAAAGTGCAGGCAGAGGGCTTCACCCTTCACTGGAATGAGTTTCTAACTAACGCCTGGTTTGTTGCTCCAATTTGACTTCCTCCACGAACATATTGGTTTTGCCGCCAATAGCATTCGGGAGGAGGCCTTTAAGAATCCATTAGCCTTCGGTTGCCTTCAAAGTGGCTTCTTGCAGAGAAGCCGCTTTTGTTTTTTGCAGGGAATAGTAAATCAGACCGATCACAATCCAGCCTGATCCGAGCATCAGGGAGGCTCTGTCCAATTGTGTAATCAGGTATAAAATGAATCCGGCACCGAGCAGCGGGCAGGCGAGACGCAGAAGCAAATCACGCGGCGTGCGCTGCTTTTGGCGAAAGATGTAATGGGAGATGACGGACAAATTAACGAACAGGAAGGCGGTTAATGCGCCGAAGCTCACGAATTTGATCGCCGTCTCCAGGCTGATGAACAGAGCCGATAATGAGATGATACTCACAATGATGATATTGAAAACAGGTGTACGGTATCGGGCATGGACAGCGGCGAACTTCCCGGGCAGCAGAGAAGTACGTCCCATCACGAACAGCAGCCGGGTAACGGTCGTCATGGACGACATGCCCTGCGAGAGGATGGAAAAGATAATAACGAAGGTGAAAATTGCCGCGAGCGTCCCGCCGCCGATCATCTGCATCAGCTCATAGCCTGCGGAGTCGACATTTGAGTATATAAAGCGGGGGTATAATTGCTGAATGAGATAAGCCGTTATAAAGTAGAGCAGGCCGGCGGTGAGGACGATGATCAGAATGGCACGGGGGATGGTTTTCTTCGGCTCCTTGGTTTCTTCAGCCATCGTTGTAATGGAGTCGAAGCCAAGGAATGAAAAGCATACGAGTGAAGCCCCTGCAAGTATAGAGGTCAAGGAGACGCCTTTGGCAGCAGCAAAAGGATTCAACCCCGCAGCAATCCCGCCGTTCATCGCCTTATAGACAAGCAACGCGCAAAAACCGCTTATAAACAGAATCTGCATCAACACGAATATTTTACTGATGTTAGCTGACGTCTTAATCCCAATAATATTAATGACCATAATAATTAACGTCAATAATAAAATCCAGATGAAAGATGGAACGGAGGGGAATTGAGCATTCAGATTAATTCCGAACATCAGCACGGCAACGATACAGGAGAACAGATAATCGAGCAATATGGCCCAGCCGACTACAAAGCCAAGCAGAGGATTCATGGCTTTGGTCACATACGTATATGCCGAACCGGATACCGGGAAGGCGGTAGCCATTTGCCCGTAGCTGGATGCGGTAAATATGATTGCAGCAAAAGCCAGCATATAAGCGGCAAGCAGCATCCCTCCAGATCCCTCATAGAGAACCCCGAAGCTGGTGAAAAAAATCATCGGCGACATCCAGGCCAGCCCCATCGTAACGACATGTACTAAAGACAAATCCCTTTTTAACGCGTGATTAGTTGGCATTGTGTTCCCCTCTTTCGATGCTAATTTCAATTTAATAATGTTATTATACCTAACATAAATTTGAATAGTTTGAATATAACAAGCTCAATAACTTGCTGTAAATAAGAACATATGTTTGTTTTTGTGTAAAAATTCTGTTTCTTCTTCTAAGCACACAGAAATTCAAGGCGGTAAAAATATTTTTGTTGCGTCAATTTATTTTTGATGTTACTATTTCTAACATAAACAAAATAATAATGTTTTCTAGGGTTCCGGGCTGCAAAAGCGGCTGGCTGGTCCGAGAGAAAACGCATCGGATGACATAAGATCCGGTGTCCACGGCGGGATAAAAGCCCGGGAGAATCTGTCAAAGCATCGCATGCTTTGTAGCTTCTTCCCGGGCTTTTATCTTTTTTTAAGATATAAGCGTTTATAAGTTTCACTTTTTAAATAGCTTATATCTCTACGCAAAACGAAGCTTTTACCCGTCTTTTCCAAGGACGCCAAAGTCGTTCACGCTTGTCAGCTTATTTTTAGGAGGGATGCCATATGGCAACGGTTTTTACGATTCAAGCAGGGGGAAAATGGTCCGGCATCATTGGCCGGGGGAAGTTAATTGACATGAAAGCCTTGGGCAGCCGGGCCAATCTTTCGGCTTTGTTGTACCATGCTCCATATTTTTCGGAGCGTTACAATATGCCTGACACCTTAAAGGCGCAGCATACCGCTTACTTGACCCAAGGCCACATTCTGATGAGCGACCAGGGCAAGGCAATGGTATCAATTACGGCAGATTCTGTCGGCTGGCATGATCCATTATCCGGCTATACAACGAGAAGCGGAACGGATGCCAAATACGGATTGACCCGCTATCAGACAGAGCGCAACGGCTGGTACCGCAGCGGCGCGGAGAATTTGACGGCGGAAATGTACAGACACCAGCTGACACCAAGGGATTTGACGGCTCCGGTCAATTTTTTCTCCAAGGTCGTATGCGAGCCGGACGGTTCCATGCGATATGTCAGCCAGGAAACGAAGGGGCGTACCGTGACACTGCGGACAGAGATGGATGTGCTGATCGTTCTCTCAAATACGCCGAACCCGCTGGACCCGGATACCGGATATCCTGACAGTGCCATTGAGATTGAAGTGAGAGATGCGCCATCCTTGCTTGAGGATGACAGCTGCCTGAACCATTGCGGCGAGAACCGGCGTGCTTTTGAAAATACCTGGAACGCTTACGAGCTGATGAGAGGAGCCAACCGATCATGACAATAGCCACATTTATTCCTGTAACCAGCAAGCTTGACCCGAAGGATGCCGTCTATGACCATATGATCCTGGCCGGAGAAGGCTGGCTGCATGATCTGCTGCCTGGACAGGTGCTTCGAATTGTGGATATGGAGGGCAACCAGGCGGTGGACACCTTGTTTTACTCCACGGAAGACCCCTCGGACCATTACAGTGCAATCCGTACAATTACAGGCCAGGAAAATCTGTATCTGACAGCAGGCTCAGTGCTGCTGGCGGAATCAGGGCGAGGGCTGTTGCAAATTACCGCGGACACATGCGGCAGGCATGATACGATTGGCGGTGCCTGCTCCGCGCAAAGCAATACGGTTCGCTACTCCCATGACACGCTTCCTATGCACAACTGCCGGGATACCTTTATGCTGATGCTGTCCGGCCGCAGCGAATTTACCAAGCGCGACTTGGCTCCCAATGTGAATTTCTTTATGAATGTGCCCGTAACTCCGGAAGGGAAGCTTGCCTTTGCAGACGGCATTTCCGGGCCCGGCCGTTACGTGGAACTGACTTCGCTTGCTTCGGTAACCGTGCTGATCAGCAATTGTCCGCAGCTCAATAATCCGTGCAACGCCTATAACCCGACACCTGCCCGTGTGCTGATCTGGAACAAGGAAGGAGGAGACAGCCATGTATAACAAAATACTGATTGCCAACCGTGGTGCTATTGCGGTGCGGATTATCCGTACGCTGAAAAAAATGGGTGTTGCATCCGTAGCTGTCTATACCCGTGCTGACCGGGACAGCCTTCATGTGACACTGGCGGATGAAGCGGTTCAGATCGGTGAAGGGCCGGCAAAGGAAAGCTATATGAATGCAGAGCTGATTTTACAGACTGCGGTTGCGTGCGGGGCGGATGCCATTCACCCCGGATATGGATTTTTAAGTGAAAATGCTGCTTTCGCCAAAGCTTGTGCGGAGCAAGGCATTTCGTTCATAGGGCCGTCTCCCGGGCATATTGAGCTGTTCGGCCTGAAGCATACCGCCCGGGAAATGGCGCAGCAGGCAGGCGTGCCGCTCCTGCCAGGGACTGGATTGATGAATAGTCTGGATGAGGCTGCCGAACATGCGAAGATAATTGGCTACCCGGTCATGCTGAAAAGCACAGCAGGGGGCGGCGGGATTGGAATGCGCATCTGTGACAGCGAAGCCGCATTGGCAGAAGCATATGCGTCTGTGACGCGTCTGGCAGCGGTCAATTTTAATGATGGCGGCGTGTTTCTGGAGAAATATATTGCGCGTGCGAGACATATTGAGGTGCAAATCTTTGGAATTTCCTGTGGGGAGGCTGTGGCGCTGGGAGAGCGGGATTGCTCTGTGCAGCGCCGCAACCAGAAAATTATTGAAGAAACTCCCGCTCCGCTGCTGCCGGAGGCTGTTCGCGAAGAAATGCATGTGAGTGCCCGAAGGCTGGCTGCTGTCGCATCGTACAGAAATGCGGGGACGGTAGAATTTTTGTACGACGCTGATAACATGCGCTACTATTTTCTGGAGGTAAATACCCGGCTGCAGGTGGAGCATGGGGTGACGGAGGAAGTGCTGGGCATTGACCTGGTGGAATGGATGGTGCTGGAGGCTGCCGGAGAATTGCGGAGCCTGGCGGAAAGGCTGCGGGAGCCGCAGGGACACAGCCTGCAGGTTCGTCTCTATGCCGAGGACTGCTCTTTGGATTTCCGTCCGAGCGACGGGCAGATTGACGGCATTGTCTGGCCGGAAAATGTGCGGGTGGAGACATGGATTCAGCCTGGTGCCGGGGTTACTACCCTGTATGATCCGATGCTGGCGAAGTTGATTGTCCATGCGGATTCCCGGGAAGACGCAATTGTCCGGATGGCTGCATGTCTGAGGGAACTGCGCGTGTACGGCATAACGACCAATCAGGCCTACATTGAGGCTTTTCTTGGAACGGACAGCTTTCTATCCGGTCATGTCTATACAAATATGCTTAGCGGCTTCGCACCTGTCGAGCGGGCGATAGAAGTTATGGATGGAGGAATCCAGACGACGGTGCAGGACTATCCGGGGCGCATCAGCTATTGGGATATCGGGGTGCCGCCGTCAGGTCCTATGGATGCGTTGGCATTCAGGCTGGGCAACCTGCTGCTTGGCAATGATGAGTCTGCTGCAGGCCTGGAAATGACCCTTCGCGGAGGCACCTACCGGTTCCGGGACAGCCTGCTGTTTGTGCTGACTGGGGCTGATATGTCAGCGGAGCTGAACGGTGAGCCGGTCCCCCTCTATACGCCGGTAAAAGCAGCGCAGGGTGCGGTGCTTGCTGTTGGCGAATCTTTAGTGGGGATGCGCGGCTATCTGCTGGTTGAGGGCGGGTTGGATATGCCGCTTACTCTCGGGAGTGCCTCGACGTTTACGCTTGGGGGCTTTGGCGGCCATGGCGGCAGCGCACTGCGCCCCGGAGCGGTATTGCGGGTCAAGCCGGAAGCGCAATTTGATCAAATACAGCCAGTCCGCATGCAATCCCTCCCTGAAGAGTCCCGTCCGGATCTAGTGAATGAATGGACGATCGGCGTTATTCCGGGTCCGCATTGCACACAGGAATATTTGCTTCCCGCTTATTTGGAACAATTGGCTGATACGAAGTGGGAAGTGCATTTTAACAGCTCCCGGACGGGGGTGAGGCTGGTCGGTCCGGCTCCATTATGGGCCAGAGAGGACGGTGGTGACGCCGGGCTTCATCCATCCAATATTCACGATAATGCATATGCGGTCGGCGCGTTGGATTTGACAGGCGACATGCCGATCCTTCTGGGACCGGATGGTCCGAGTCTTGGAGGCTTTGTTTGTCCGGTCACAACGGCATCGGCTGAATTGTGGAAGATCGGGCAGCTTCGCCCGGGTGACAATATCCGTTTTCAATTGATTACGGTTGAAGAAGCGGATATGCTGCGGCAGGAACAGGAGTGTTTTCTGCGTGCGATTAGCGGGATGGGGATGCCGGTTAATCATTCTGAGCTGGCTGCTGGCTCGAAGCTGGCGCCTGTTCTGCCTCTTCTGCCTGTGCGTTCCAGCGGAAATTACCGTCCTTTGCTTGCATACGAGGAAAAGGGAAGACGCTTCAAGCTTGCCATCCGGTGCTCGGGCGATGAGAACATACTGGTTGAGTATGGCGACCGTGAGCTTGATTTATTATATCGCTTCCAGGTGTATGTGCTCATGCAGGCTGTCAGGGAGAGCGGCAGCATTCCGTATATCAACATGACCCCGGGCATTCGCTCTCTGCAAATTCACCTGGACCGGAAGCGTATCACTGTGCAGGAAGCAGCAGACCGTGTTCTGGAGCTGGACTTGACACTGCCTTCCCTGGAATCCATCGAGGTGCCGTCAAGAATCGTAAAGCTGCCGCTTTCATGGGATGATCCGGCGACAAGGCTGGCCATTGAACGCTATCATCAAAATGTTCGCCCGGATGCGCCATGGTGCCCGAGCAATCTGGAATTTATCCGCCGGATTAACGGTTTAGGCTCTATTGAAGAAGTGGCAGAGGTGGTGTTTAACGCATCGTATCTTGTCATGGGGCTTGGGGATGTATATTTGGGGGCGCCTGTTGCGGTGCCGCTTGATCCACGCCATCGTCTGGTCACAACCAAATACAATCCTGCCCGGACATGGACGCCGGAAAATGCTGTTGGCATTGGCGGGGCTTACTTGTGCGTTTATGGGATGGAAGGCCCGGGCGGCTACCAGTTTGTGGGGCGAACCGTGCAAATGTGGAACAAGTTTCGTTCCACTGCCAATTTTGAGCCTGGCAAGCCGTGGCTGCTCCGCTTTTTTGACCAAATCCGCTTCTACCCGGTAACCGAAGAAGAGCTGCCGCAGATGAGAGAGGATTTCCTGCGGGGAGATTTTATCATTGAAACGGAAGAGACAACGTTCCGTTTGGGCGAGTATTTGGCCTGGCTGGAGACGGTTCAGGGAGAGTCCGGCCAGTTCAGGCAATCGCGTCAAGCCGCTTTTCAGCAGGAAAGAGAGCTATGGAAGCAGCTTGGTATTGCAGAGCATATTGATGAATCAGAGGCGGCGGCTGCCCAGGATGAAGAGATATTGCCGGAGGGCAGCATGGCCATGAACAGCTCGATGTCCGGCATTGTATGGAAAGTGCTTGTGGAGCCGGGGCAGAGGGTTAACAAGGGCGACACCATTGTTATAGAAGAAAGCATGAAAATGGAGTTTCACCAGCAGGCGCCATTCAGCGGTGTAATTGCGTCCGTGTTCGTTTCTCCTGGCGACCAGGTGCGCGCTGGCGACTGTATTGCGGCCATTTTTCCGGAAGAGGAGGAAGTTGCATCATGAGCAAACAAGCTGTACCTTCGTTATTGACCATTGATGCCATAAGACAGGGTTATCGGAACGGGAGCTTTACCCCGGTGGATGTTATCAGGGCGATTATCGAACGATCGGAGGCAACTGCAGAGCGTCATATATGGATCATGCCTCCGTCAATGGAACGGATTCGTCCTTACCTCGACGATCTGGAGGGCGTTAATCCGGATAAGTACCCGTTATGGGGAATTCCTTTCGCTGTAAAAGACAATATTGAAGTCGCAGGCTGGCCGGTAACGGCAGCTTGTCCAGATTTTGCCTATTCGGCAACGGGCCATGCGGCCGTAGTCGAGCGGCTTATTGCTGCAGGTGCGGTCCCGGTGGGCAAAGGCAATCTCGACCAGTTCGCTACAGGGCTTGTCGGTATGCGAAGTCCTTACGGAGGGACGCATAACGCGCTGCGTCCTGAACTGATTAGCGGAGGTTCGAGCTCCGGTTCTGCCGTCGCAGTAGCCTGTGGGCAGGCGGCATTCGCATTGGGAACAGACACGGCTGGCTCCGGACGGGTACCGGCGGCTTTAAACGGCCTGGTCGGTTACAAACCCGCTGTCGGTTCTTGGCCGTCAGAAGGTGTCATTCCGGCCTGCCGCAGTCTGGATTGTGTGACTGTGTTCGCTCATTCTGTCGAAGACTGTCTGGCTGCTGACCGGCAGGCAAGGGGCTATGCGGACAGTGATCCCTATTCGGCTGATCGCCCTCTGGGACGCCCGGTTATGCCTGATCTCTTCCTTGTTCCTAAAGGGCCGCTGGAATTTTTCGGCTCCTTCGCAGGTCTTTATGAGCAAGCTTGGGAGCGGGCCAAACGGATGCTTACCGAGACCGGGTGCGAGGTAGTGGAAGCGGATATTTCCATGCTGCTGGAAGCTTCGGCATTACTGTATGAGGGGCCGCTTGTTGCAGAACGGTGGGCCGATTTGGAGACTTTTGTGTCTGGTCATCCGGGGTCATCTCTTCCGGTTACGGAAGAGATACTCCGCTCCGGCACAAAAGAAGCTTATACAGCTTCGGCACTGTATCGTGCCCGTCATCGATTGGCAGAAATCAGGCGCAAGACGGAGACTTTGCTAAAGAATGCTGTTCTGGTTATGCCTACAGCCGGTGGCACCTGGACACGCGGGCAGGTTGAAGCCGATCCTGTCGGGACGAATCGCAAAATGGGGCTTTATACGAATCATTGCAATCTGCTCGATTTGAGCGCGATTGCAATTCCTGCCGGTGAAGCGGATGATAAACTCCCATTTGGCATCACACTGTTTTCACTTGCGGATGAAGAGGCGAATTTGGGCCCTGCTGCGCGGACATTCCTGCGGCAAGCAGAGAGCATTACAGCAGCCGTATGTGGACTGCATATGAGGGGGATGGCACTGGAGCAGCAGATGCTGGGTTTGGGAGCTGTTTTTATAGAAGAAACACAAACGGCTCCATTGTATGAAATGTATCAGCTTCCCACGACACCGCCCAAACCCGGGCTCGTACGGGCAGGAGGGGAGGGGGAAGGCGCTGCGATTTTGGTGGAGCTATGGAAGATGCCGCTTGATGCCTTCGGAAGATTTACAGCCTCGATCCCGGCTCCGCTTGGCATTGGCAAGATCGAATTGGCGGACGGGCGTGTTGTACCTGGTTTCTTGTGCGAAAGCTATGCGACGGAAGCGGGGTTGAATATTACCGTGTCAGGCGGATGGAGAAACTGGTTGAACGTTCCCGGAGCTATTCGTTGATGCAACAGGATTTTTAAAAGCAGAAAAGAACGCCGATTAACGCCGATTGAATGCGGCGTTCTTTTTTTGAGTTTGCATTAACAAAACGTCATACTTAATTAAATACGAAAAAAGGTTATAATGGGACTTGGAGGAAATTTTATATTGCTGTATACTAAAATGTAATCGTTTTCTTAAAAATTTTTTTGAAAAATTGGAATAGAATCATGCGAAATGGTCGTGGATTCCTCATGAAAACAATATAAGCTTCTATGAAGGGGGTGATGGAAATGGAATAGCAGGCAAGACGATGGTAAGGACCTTTTGAAAACGATAAGGAGGCTTAACTTATGAAGAAAAAATGGTTTAGCAAACTAATCGCAATCTTGCCGATATGCGCCCTGATTATCACGACTGTCATTCCTGTTGATACAGCCAGTGCAGGACCGCCTTGGAGAAGCTCGCTGTATCCGGATAATTGGACTCCCGGCTACCAGGATGCTCAAGGCCGGTTTCTGCAAGATTTCAGCTATGCAGGCTACTGGCGGGGCGAGAAAAATATCCCCGCAAATCCGCCTGGAGCTACCTATAATGTTGTAACCCAATACGGTGCGGACCCGAGCGGTAGCGCTGATTCCACCAATGCGATACAAAATGCTATTAATGCTGCAGGCGGTGCAGGCGGCGGCATCGTATATTTGCCTCCGGGCACTTATCGCGTCAGACCGCAAGGGTCCAGCAACACCGCTATCCATATCAACAGGAACAATGTGGTGCTCCGGGGAGCGGGCAAGTCGTCCACTTATATTTTTAATGACTCCACCAGCATGCGGGACAAATCAGTCATTCGTGTAGCGCCCATTAACTCCGGAGACTGGTTCACACCTACGAATACCCCCACCTCCATCCGCAGTGATATTCAGCCTCTGGCCACAAGAATTCCAGTGAATAGTGTAAGCGGATACACAATTAACGATTTTGTCATCGTCCGCTCCGATGCCACGAATGCCTTCATCGCCGATCACAATATGACCGGTCTGTGGAATTCTTCTTTAAGGGGACAGACCTTCTACCGGCAAATAACCGGCATTGACGCGGCTACCAACACACTGATTGTAGACATTCCGATCCGGTATACACTGAAGACGAGGGATAACGCCCGCGTCTACAAGGTAGGTGAAGCCATCACCGAGGCCGGCATAGAAAATCTCGCCATCGGCATGAGGCAGCATACGGGAACAGGGTGGGGCAACTTGGACTTCAACAAACCCGGTACAGGCGCTTTTGATGTCCATGCCTCCAAAGCTGTCACCTTCACCCATGCCAGGAACAGCTGGATGGACAACGTGAATTCCTATAGGCCAAGCTCCAACAGCTCGGATTTTCACGTATTGTCCCATGGGGTGGTAATCAACCAATCCCGCTCCATCACAATCCAGAACTCGAATCTTCAAAAGCCCCAATACCGGGGAGAAGGCGGAAACGGATACTTGTATCATGTTCAAGGCAGCGATAACTTGATTCAAAACTCTGTTGCTACCAACGCCAGACACAGCTTCACCATGTCCAGCATGTGGACAAACGGCAACGTCTTTTTTAACAACACTTCCAATTGGCCAAGCCTCGCTTCAGACTTCCATATGCATCTGTCTGCAGCTAACCTGTTCGACAGCATGACGATGAACGGAGATTATCTGGAGGCTGTGTACCGGCCATACGGAACCGTTCAGCACGGATGGACCACGACCCAATCGGTGTTTTGGAATACAACCGGGAATTCATACCAATCCGGCCAATCCGCCGTAGTCAAATCAAGGCAGTTCGGCAACGGCTATGTTATCGGTACACGCGGACCGGCGAATGCGGTGGAATATCTAATTTCCGCCAGCGATCCCTCGGCGCCACAGGATTTTGTCGAAGGGATTGGCACAGCAGCAGATTTGATGCCGCAATCGTTGTATCTGGACCAAAAAGCCAAGAGATTGGCCGGCGGGGGAAACCCTAATCCCAACCCTGTTAATCTATTGACAAATCCAGGCTTTGAACAGGGGAATCTGAACGGATGGACCGGGTGGGACAACGGTGTCCTTGCGCAAAAAGTCGATACTGATTTTCCTCACCAAGGAACCTACAAATTAACCCACTGGGCCTCCGCCGCATACCAGCAATTAACGTACCAGCAGGTAAGCGTACCGAACGGCACATACTCGGCTAGTGTATGGGTCCGCTCCGGGGGAGGACAGAATGTGTTGCGGCTTTTCGCCAGAAATTACGGCTTTGCGGAACTGACGGCCGAAATCGGCAGCAACCCGATTACGGGGTATACCAAGTACACCATCGACAATATTATGGTCAATAACGGCCAAGTCGAAATCGGTATCTGGAACGATGCCAACGCCAATAACTGGGCAGCATTTGACAGTTTTGAATTAGTAAAGAAGTAAGCGCCTTCATTTAATCCACAAGAAATGCTGCTTCACACTGAACATCTTACGATAAACCCATCCCTGGCAACAAATACAGAAGAGGAGCTGCCGCAGCAGCTCCTCTTCACAACTTTAAAAAACTAGCAACTCTTTCAATCGTTTTTCTTCACCTTAACGACAGACAAGCGGGTACGGGCTGGTTGGATAAACTATGGGATCGGTGTACTTCCGCGGCAGATGCGTAGGCCGCTAAGGCGATGTTCAATAGGATAAGTCCTATAAAGAAATTCTTACAGAACTTAGGCTCACTAAACAAGTCGTAACATAACGGTTAGCAAGGTCCAGAAAAAAGCTCCAAAAATACTGGCTCAATCTAAGAATCAGTGCTTGAAAGCCTGACGTCGCAGCGCTCTCCCCGAGTTGGTGGCAAGCACTGATTTCTGTGTAGAGTCCGCATTGTGTTCATATTTTTAACCGTAATCGTAATCTTGGATAGGGAATTGGATACAAAAAAATGGTTTACATTTTTTTGAATTTAATATAATATATTCATGAAATAAAACGATTTTCTCAAATATCTGGTAACTGGGACTGTACAAATTTCGTGTCGCATGCACTGCTAGCTGGTGGTGCAGTTGTCTATGACACAAATGGAACAGGCATTTCTTCTACTGGTTGGTATTATCGGCGTTTGAGTAATCGTTCCTCATCATTTTCAGGTGTACCAAATCTTCATAATTTTTTGGTGAACAATACAACAAAAGGTCCAGCTAGAACTTCTATTAATTATACAACTTTTGATTGGTTTATTTCTAATCACCCTTATGAACTTGGAGATCCTGCAATTTTATCAAAGTGGAAGTTACAATAATTGGAGACTTTCCACTATTATCTTCGGGTTGTAGTGGTGTATTTACACATTCTATTCTAATTGTTAGAGGGAAGAATCTTAGTCTAAGTACTTTTAAGCACATAAAGAATTGGGAAAATTGGCGACGAATCGTGTTAACATATTTTAACAGTACTCGTAGCATCAAAGTATCTATTCCTATTAGAATGAGAGGAAATACAATGAAATTTGCTTATCTGTTCGTAGTCTTAATAGCCTTATTTACACTGAGTTCATGTACATCTGCAGTCTTGGAAGAAAACAACGAAGAAAGACCTATAAAGAATGAGCCTGCGCCCAGTACTGAACCGAATGAAGTTCAAGAATCCCCCGAATATTTAGCTGTAAATGAAGGGGAACTATCGATTCAGGATTCTGAAACGGCTTATGAAATGTGTGAGAGGGCTCTGAGTGACTATTATAAAGCGGTCTGGAACGGCACCGATATTGAATTGGATACATTTATAGCTAACGAAAACCTTAAACAGTATACGCAAAAGAAAATTCAATCTGAATATGATATTTATGCCCAACTTAATGATGTGAAAGATATTAAGATTGACGATTGGGAAGTGGAGTATACGGATGATGTGGATGGAGGTTTTCTTTATTTAAAATTACCTGCGGAAATTATTAAGACTGTGGGTGCTTTTGCTGAAGTTACTGAGTTTCTTGTACGCAATGTAAACGGCAAGCTAGTCATTGTTGATTGGTATACGGGTAGAAAAGATAGTTATGATTTCATGGTTCGTGGAGGAAATCAAACGATTAACAACCCCGATATTTGGAATAATAGTGAATGGGTAAAGAAGTTAGATGGTATAATAAAATTGAATTTTTCTACTCGATAAGGGATAGTGTCAGGAAAATGGGCTTAGCGTTGTAAATCCGCATTTTCCTGACGCTACTTTTATAGATTCATTCCATGGAATAAAAATAGAATCAAAGCAGGAATTTCCCTGCTAAGATTGTAGAGAAATCCACGTTTTTTTAATGAAAACGTTGGGTTTCTCTTTTGTTTTTGGAAATTCATGAGGCGAATGAGAGGGGTTAAGCCCCCTTGTGCCCTCTTATCGAGGTGGAGGACGATCTTCTTCATATTTTGAACAACACGGCCATCAACGTGTATTCTATGAGGTTGTTCAACCCCCGCAGCAGACAATTGCGAAACCCGTGGAACTGTTTAGCTTCCGCGAAGCTTCGTTAAATGTTTCTTTTCATTTTCGGTACAGCTGTTGACAATCCATATACCTGATTACAGACCTGAAGGTATGCCTGTGTTTGCCGAATGCCTGATTGCTTTTGATTTTGAAAAGATATACCCATGTATCCGTACTAAGATCAAATCGTAAAGGTTTGAAATAACAAGAGTGTTTTATTCCCTATCTATCATTCCCAGTAAGGTGTGCCGCTGAAAAGGAACGAATCATTTTTTAGAAAAGAGGCAACCTCTCTTTCGCATAATTTGCCGATATGCTGCGGCAGCCATTGTTCAAAATCCGGAAGCCCAAGCCAAAAGTTCATCGTTTCCAGTTGCCCGGCAATCAGGAAGCCCTCTAACAGCTCGATGTAATTATCGGGCAATTCGTAATGCTTGGAGTAAGCTGCAAGCAGCGGCTGCCTCAATGCAGGATGAATATATGAGAAGCACCAGCCCAGATCGAATAAAAAGTAACCGAAGCCGCAAGCGCCAAAATCAATCGGCCTGGCCTCTCCGTTATGGAATACAATGTTGCTTGGAATTAAATCCGCATGAATGATTCCCCAGTTCAAGGGTGTCCGCTGGAGTGAATCCATCATCTGAGTGATACGTTGCCCTGCAAGCTGCAGAGTTTCAGCATAAGCAGCTTCAAGCTGTCCGGTATCTGCAAGTGCTTTGAGCTTTTCCAGTGCTTGCAAAATACGGAAGGTGTCAAAGGAAGGTCGATGGAAATGCCGGGGTACTCCCCGCATGGAAGAATGCTTGTGCAATCTGCCGATCATTTCACCTATGGAACCGGCCTCATCAACAGATGTGATGAATGGCTTTTGTTCCCCGTTCACCCACTTCAAAAGGGTGCAAAAGGTGCTTTTAATCTCTGTAATAAATTCGCCGTGACTATTTCTGACAGGGACGGGTACGGTCAAATCCGAATCGCAGGATAAGTTCTCCAGCCATATCATCTCGGAATGGATCACATCTCGTTCTATCCAGGTGCTGTCGAGGGTCCCGCTTTTGGATGTATGAATTCGAAGACTATAGCTATTGTTTTCTTGATCGGTAATTTTGTAAATCGTATTTGCGCTCTGTCCAATCCATTCGAATGATTTATATTTGATGGAGTAGTCATGCAACGCCTCCTGGACGATACTTGAATCTTGATTCAATCGGGCATCTCTCCTTTATGGTTTAGCTTAGTATGATCGTATCATAAATAATGATAATTACAGGATGGATACTTTGATTATAAATTATTTTTGGCTTATGGAATTCGGGCTCCGTGCAGGAAAAGAGAAAAAAGCCAAGAAGAATAAAAGAGGAAACAAATTCATTCGATAAGGTGAGTATATTGCCCGAAAATAATCCGGTTCGAGCCTTCAATCCCATTTTGCATGCCGAAAGCAACACGTTTTTTTGGAAGGGAAAAGGTGCATTATCGATTAAAACATTCAGACACGGCCGGGCTATCTATCAAGCGGGTCGCGGACATTTTGCAGTGGGTGAAGGAAGCTATCTATTGTTGAACCAGGATCAAGAGTATTCAATTACGATTGAAGCTAAAGCTCCTGTGGAATCCTTTTGTATCTTTTTTCCCGAGAAGATGGCGGAAGAGGTGTATCATAGCTTATTAGCATCCCATGAGCAATTATTGGATGAACCCGGCTTGCCCAAGCTTATGTCCGTTGAATTTGTGGAAAAAACCTATGGGGATCAATGGCTGGCGTCTACTATATCTGAGATAAAAACCGTCTATACAAACAGACAGGTGGAACGGATGTGGCTGGAAGAAAGGCTGTATGAGCTGGCTCAAGGTCTTTTGGAAACGCATCGGCAAGTACATACGGAAATGTCCAAGCTCCAATCGTTAAAGGTTTCCACGCAAATGGAATTATACAAGCGCTTAAACATCGGACATGAATTTATCTCCGCCTATTTTGATCAGCCGATTGGCTTGGGCGATATAGCTAAGGCCGCATGTTTATCGACAAACCACTTCCTTAGAAGCTACAAGCAGTTATTCGGCGTGTCGCCACATCAGTATTTAATTGAAAAGAGGCTGCAAGAGTCCAAGAGGCTTCTTCTGACTACAAATCAATCGGTAACCGATATTTGTTTGCAAATCGGATTTCAAAGTCCCGGTTCATTCAGCAGTCTGTTTTCCAGGCGATTTTCCACATCACCGTCAAGGTTTCGGCAAAATAGGTGATTTTGAAGAAGCAGATATCTTGCTAAGCTTTATAATGTGAGGTATAGCTTGTGTATTTGTACAGTTGTTCAATTTATGCAGCACAAGCAGCGAAATGGGGGAATCGATATGAGGATAACGGATATACTGCATCATGCATTCCAGGCAGCACAGTCGGGTGATGCCCGGAGGCTCAAGATTATTTTGGAATCTGAGCCGCATCTGGCTAATTCCGAAAATGAAGACGGGATGAAATTACTGGGCTATGCATCCCATTTCGGCAATTTTGAGGTTGTACAGCTATTAATCGACTACGGAGCAGAGGTTAATGCCATATCTTGCTCCAAGGTTTCTTATATTCCATCCAATACAGCGCTGCATTCAGCAATAGCAGGGGAGCGCAATGCGGATGTGATCAGACTGCTTTTACAGCATCAATCCGACCCTAATATTCTGGACAGCAATGGGCATTCGGCTTTACATACGGCGGCCTTCCATGATGATAATCAGGAGATTATCCATCTGCTTCTGGAGTATGGAGCGGATGTTCATGCAAAAATTGAAAGCGGTGAAACGCCGTTCAGCCTGGCTGTCCAGCAGGGGAATATGCAAGTAGCCGAGCTTTTGCGCCGACTTGAAGCTTAGTTTTGTTGCAGCAGGCTTCCTCGCTTGTGGATAGTGAGGAACAACCTGCTTTACAAAGCTGAAGGCAAGCCGTAGAGACACATATGCATACAGTCCGTATTTTTATGCAATGCTTCTATAGTTCAAAAGCCAACCTTTCTTCATCAAGGGAGAACTGCGCGTCTACTCCTGGCTTATTTCCTCTGGAATCCAGACGAATCCACTTCTGAAGGGAGCACTACTTCCCCGGTTTCTTTTAAGTAATCATCAAGAGAGTCGGATTCACAGATCAGTTGCATCATGATTCTCCTTCTAATAGTAATCATAATAATCTTAATTATTATCCAATTAAATGAATATATATGCAATTTTAAAACTTCCATATCCAATTGTCCCGGTCATGCTGAGCTTGCTATAACTCCTCAATCACCACTGTACTGCCAAAGTCAAAGCGAAGCAAAATATCGATTAACTTGCCGGCTGTATATTCAGCTGTCTGCAATTGCCCTTGATCTGCAATCTGGATGAATTGATCCACATAGGGAAAGCTTTCCCGGCTTGCGGAGCGAATTTCAGCCTGCATTTGCGTATCGATCATTCCCGGATAAACAGATGCCACCTTGACAGGATGCGGCTTGTTCATTTGCTCCAGACTCACGCTTTTGGTGAAGGAATCCAATGCTGCCTTCGAAGTGCTGTAACAGCTTTGTGAGGGCAGCAAATATTTGGCCGAGCCCGATGAAATATTCATAATTCGCTTGTCGATAGGCAGCGCTAGCGTATGCCGGATAAAGCATGATGTCATCACCATTGGAGCAAGCAGATTCACGGTCACATTCTCGGCTATGCCGGTCGCATCAATGTGCTCGATTGGAGCAATAGGAGAGAGCATGCCGGCATTGTTGATCAGGTAGATGGCATGAAGTTCCGGCAGTTGTTGAATGGTATCCATTAACTCCGCGAAGAGTTCATCCATTGCAGTTATATGATTCAGATCAAAAGAATGATAGCTTAACCGGTTGTTTTTCTCTTTTGCCAGATTGATGAGCTTGTCGTTGACAGCTCTTGAAATACAACAAATATGATGAGAATCATCCAGCAGCTGTGCGGCCAGTGCTTCACCTATTCCTCTTGACGTGCCTGTAATAATAAATACGTTCATCAGATAATACACTCCTTCACAAATTCGCTTCGCTGATTTTCCATTCCTCATTCAAAACGCTATTCACCGTTTCTCTCCAAATACCGGGGTAATCCATTTCGAATCTCATTAACATGCAGCGGGATAAATTATCAATGACCAGTGCAAGCAAGTGAGCTTTGTGATCAAGTTGTTCCGCTGGAACATTCCCCCATTCTGCACCAATGGTTAACAGCTGTCGGAACCCGCCCACAAATTCCTGATGCATTCGGGTCAAGCGCTCTCTGTACAGCTCTTCACGTTCGGCAAGGATTGTAAATTCATTAATCACCCGCATAACCGCAACATGATCATTTTCATTGCGTGGCAGCATGCCCAGGCCTCCCTGATACAAAGCTTGCGCAAAATCATTTTTGTTGATTGAAGCGGTATGGAAGTAGGTGTTGAACGAGTGATCCTGAAACAGGTAATCGAAAACCCGCCCGGTCAGCTCCTCTTTGGTAGAGAAGTGGTAGTAGATAGACGGCTTCGTCATCCCGACCTTTTGGGCAATCATGGCCATGCTTGTCCTTTCCAGCCCATGCTCTGCAAAAAGCTCAAAAGCAGCTTCAACCAGTTGGATGGAAGTAAGATCCTTTTTCTTCATTTCATAACACCCCAGTCATAATGTGGTTATCCCTATTATAATCGCTAGCAAAATTTCCCGTCAATAATTTAACTACCGATAGTTAAAAAGTAATTTCAGAGCTCATATTCAGAAGAAAGCAGTCATTTACAATATCCCGAAATACTAGTACTTGTTACTTTTTAAACAAAAAGGTATAATAAGTTCAATGCTAACTCATCATACGGATCATTTCGAAAGGGTGTGAGCGCCAATGATTACCCATTTTGAGCATTTGCAGTTACATACGGTATCGATTCAAGGCGTCAAACGATTTTATCATGACCAGCTTCACATTCCGGTTGCTTATGAATCGGATAGAGAAATTACCCTCCAGCTAAGTGAACATACTCATGAAACGGGGCAGCCGCTTTCTCCTGTTCATCTGGCCTTTGAAGTGCCTTATTCTGAATTTGACCATGTTGTTGATGTATTTGATCGGGCATCTATCGCGTTGTTGAAATGGCCGGACGGGCGGAAAATCGACAATTATGCTACGGGAAGGAATTTTTATTTTCGGGATGGGGACGGCAATCTGCTTGAAATCATTGCGCACCCTTATGTGAAGGAGGGAATTCTCCCTGCCGCTGGAGAAACCAAAGTTCTTTATTTAAGAGAGATCGGTTTTCCGGTCGACAGCGTCATTGATTTTCGAAATTTGATGGTAGAGGTATTTGATTTCAAGCTGGATAAGGTAGCGGATGATTTTTCGTTTGCGATTGGCGGAACCGCGCATATGGTGATTGTATCCAAGCAGCGCAAATGGATTCCGATTGCCATGAGAGCATTAGTGCCGCCTATGAAAATCAGCTTCGGCGCAAGTAGCTCCGAATATATGAATAAAATTAGATCCCGTCTCGCTGAGAAGGATATTCCATATGAAAGTGAAAC
Source organism: Paenibacillus pinihumi DSM 23905 = JCM 16419 (assembly GCF_000422505.1). Classification (GTDB taxonomy): domain Bacteria; phylum Bacillota; class Bacilli; order Paenibacillales; family Paenibacillaceae; genus Paenibacillus_D; species Paenibacillus_D pinihumi. The sequence goes on from NZ_AULX01000036.1 coordinate 34,028, forward strand.
AGACGGTACACTTCATTTCAAATTATATGAATATGAGATGAGTATAAGGCTTTCAGACTTTCCTGCGGAAGCACCAGCTCTTTTGAATTTGCCTTTTTCAAATAAATAGATTAGAAGTGTTCATCCGCTCTTGTATAATGATGAACATATCATCTTAGAGGGGATTTCTGGATATTAGAGTCTTATGGTTATTCCTTTGATATGGTAAAATAAGATTTAGTGAGGTCGTAGAGACCTCTTTTTTCTTTATACATATTTGCAATTGTAGCGTTCGAGTGTGATAGAGCTATTTAAGCGGCTTGAAAGGAGGAGTGATTGTGTATATCGTACGAGGCAAAAAAATGCATGTAGAGATTTTTGGGGAAAAATCATCCCCGGCAGTCCTTTTCTTACATGGAGGTCCGGGAGAAAGCTGTTATGAGTTTGTCTATCATCAGGCAGACCGACTCTCAGAGCATGTTCAGTTAATAGCAATTGATCAGCGGGGTGTCTGCCGGTCAGAGATGGTTCAGCCGAAAGAAGATTTTCGGCTGGATGATTTGATAGAGGATTTTGAGGCTCTCCGGCTTCAGCTTAATATTGACCACTGGTCTGTGATTGGACATTCGTTTGGTGGTTACTTGGCTTTGATCTATGCTTCCCGCTACCCGAAGTCAGTGAGCAGGCTTGTTTTTGAATGCCCGACATTCAACTTTGGCTGGACCTCCAGAAGTCTTTTGAAAAAAGCATCCTCTGTTTTTTTATCAGTGGGCGATGTTCAAAACTCGAATGAGTGCATGAAATTATCCGAAGCCTTGTTAACAAATAAAGAGCTTTTTGAACATTACATCCGTTTGGGTGAGGCTTTGGGAGAAAAGAAATCGGTCATTTATAATCCAACGCCCATGTCTTGGACGGATTACTCAAGCTATTCAGACGAGGAATGGGACGAGTATGGCAGCAGAACGGAGATTCATCTGGAGAGGCTGCAGAAAGAAGGCAGTATGTTTGAATCCATTGTGCCGTTGCTGCCGGATATCTCGGTTCCATCAATGCTAATTTTAGGGGAGCATGATCCGGTAACCTGTCCCAGACATATTCAGGCTTACAATCAGACGGATGGGGAGAGCATTATTTTCGAAGGCTGTGGACATACACCACACGCAGAGCAGCCGGACCGGTATCGCGATGTAATTATTTCATTCCTGCTGCCAGGGATTAATCCATAACAAAATGACCGGCTAGAAAAGAGGGATACACATGGGCAACGTACTTGTACTGGGCGGCACCCGGTTTTTCGGGAAAAGACTGGTCAAGCTTTTGGCAGAAAGCGGGGAGCATGATGTTACTATAGCGACGAGAGGGCTTAATCCGGTAGAATTCCAGCCCCGTGTAAGGCATGTCAGCCTGAACCGCCAGGATGAGGCGGCCTTGACCGAATTGGCCCGCAGCAGGCAATGGGACATCGTATTTGATAACATTTGCATGACGAGGGAGGATGCCTTGTCTGCAGCTAGGGCATTTGACGGCCAGGTAAAGCGGTACATTGTGACTTCCAGCCAATCCGTGTACGGCTTTGGAAAATCTCCTATTGTGGAAGAGGATTTTAACCCGTATACCTATGATTTAAGCCAAGGGGATGCCCCGGATCTCAGCTACGCAGAAGGAAAGCGTCTGACAGAAGCTGCGCTTTTTCAAAAGGCGGATTTTCCTGTAGCCGCAGTGAGAATTCCGATCGTTTTGGGACCGGATGATTATACACGCAGGCTTCATTTTCATGTGGAGCGTGTTCAGGCAGGCAAGCCGATTGGTTTTCCGGATCTGGATGCCAGGCTTTCTTTTATTTCGTCTGCAGAAGCTGCTGACTTCCTCTTTCAACTTGGAAAATCTGACGTTACAGGTCCCATTCAAGCAAGCTCCAGTGATCCGTTGACACTTCGGCAACTGATTGCGATTGTTGAACAGGAGACGGGGCAAAGTGCAATTCTTATACAAGATGCCAAGCCAGAGGATAGTTCCCCTTTTGGCGTGCCGGCTTCATGGGTGCTGGATACTTCCATGGCTGAAGGTGCAGGCTTTTCTTTTAAAAGGGTAATGGACTGGCTTCCTGAATTAACGAAACATATCGCAGCTGAAAAGGTGTGATACTTGCAATCAAAGTTAATTCCCCGAGTTAAAATACAAACCTAATACGACCAGAGAGGGGAACACCATGTCAAACACGAACTCAATCCCGTCCGCATCTTCCGGACAAGCATCACAGTCATCATCGGGGAGCCATGCGGAGAAGCTGCTGCTTATTCTGATGGTCACCCTTATCTTGTCTGTTATGAACGCTACCATGTTCAACGTGGTGCTGCCGCAGATCCGGGATGAATTTCAACTCGCGCCTTCTCAGGTAAGCTGGGTGATGACCAGCTACTCCATACTTTATGCCATCGGCACTGTTATTTTCGGCAAGCTGTCGGATCGGTACAAGCTGAAAAATCTGATCACATTCGGACTGCTGTTTTTTGCGGGCGGCTCCATAATCGGGCTGCTGTCGGCAAACTTTTGGATGGTTATACTGGGACGCGTTCTGCAGGCTGCCGGCGCCTCCGTTATTCCTGCTATTGGAATGATCATTCCTGTCCGATACTTTAGTCCAGAGTCACGCGGCCGTGCGCTCGGGACTGTTGCAGTGGGGCTGGCTATCGGAACAGCAGCGGCCCCGATTGTCGGCGGTTTTATAGCAGGTTCATTCCACTGGCGCTTTCTGTTCGGATTGACACTGCTGGTACTTATTACACTTCCTTTTTACCGGAAATACTTGAAGGACGAGCCGCAAAACCCGACTCCAATTGATGTTATCGGAGCGGTCCTGCTGGCGGGAACGGTCGGCTCGCTTTTGCTGGCAATCACGCTTAGCAATCTGCTGCTTGCTGTCATTGGCATTGCCGTGCTGCTGTTGTTTATTTGGCGGATCAACCGGGCAGCCCATCCATTCATCCAGCCCAGCCTGATGCGCAATTCTTCCTACGTCATTGCACTGGTGATCGGATTCTTCAGTACCGCTGTCATTATCGGCATCCCTTTCCTGGCTCCGCAGCTTCTGGCTGATGTGAACGGACTGTCGCCAAGCGTCATCGGATTTGTGCTTTTTCCGGGTGCAATCTGTTCCGCCATGATCGGCAAAAAAGCGGGCAGGCTCGCAGATCAAAAGGGAAGTCCTTTCGTGGTTGCCATTGCGATGTCTTTGCTTGTCATTTGCTTTGCGCTCCTTTCCTGGGTAGCAGGTGCTCCGCCATGGATCATTTCCATCGTGCTCCTGTGTGGTAATCTGGGACAAACTTGCATGCAAATCGGCTTATCCAATACGATCTCGCGCACCTTGTCTCCTGATCAGGTCGGCATTGGGATGGGCCTGTATTCGATGAATATGTTTTTATCCGGTGCCGTATCTACGGTATTAATCGGTAAAGTGCTGGATTTTGAGCATTCCGGGTTGACACTCAATCCGCTGCGACTGTATGAGTCTGGAACAGCTTTCAGCAATATCAGTGTCATTATGGCATTGGTGGTTGCGGTGGTCGGTGTGGCATATGTCTGGCGTTTTGGAGCGGGCAAGTCAGATACAATTGGCTCCCCAAAGACAGCACAATCAGAATAATGGCTGCTCATTCAGGATATCCATTTGTTTAACTCCATTTATTTAGAAATGAAATGTATGCTTAAGTGCAAGCTAGTACTGTTATCTGACAGTGCTGGCTTCTTTTTTGTGAAGGACAAAAATTGGCGCTCTCACAAGGCTGTCACCTCAGGTTCATTCTCCGTCCGGAAACGAGCCTGTTCAGAATCGCTTCAACAACGAAGCTGTTTACTTGGACAGCAGTGATGCAACTGGCCGAGCAGGGCAAGATTAATCTCGATACGAATATCAACACCTATCTGAAGACGTTGAAAATACCCGATACTTATTCCGAGCCCATTACGATGCGACATCTTATGACCCATACGGCCGGATTTGAGGGCGGGGGAGTCGGCTATCAAATCACTACAGATCCTGAGAAATTGCCAGTTTCGATTTCGGAGACGCTTGGCAGGCACATGCCGGCACGGGTGAAGCCCCCGGGGGAGATGTCCGCCTATTCCAACTATGGAACGGCACTGGCGGGATTAATCGTCGAGGAAGTTAGCGGTCTTGCTTATAATGACTACATCCAGAAATACATCTTTAATCCTCTGGAAATGAAATATGCCACCCGAAAAGCAGATCGGCATTTTCGTCTCCTATAGCGGCGGCAATGGACTTGGGCTTGCGATTGTCAAGAAAATCGTAACCTTGCATCACGGCACAATCGAAATAGAGAGCCAGCCTGGCAAGGGTACGACAGTAACCGTTCATTTGCCTGTCCGGCAAAAGTAAGTCCATATCAGTGCAAAGGCTATGTGCGCATCAGCACATTGCTTTTTTTTGATAAACATCCATAAAATATTCAGTAAAACTTTATCAAAATAAAAAACAAAAATAACTGAAAAAATGGGTTGAAAAACCAACTTTTGTCTGGTAATATGATGTTTAAATAAATAAACAGTTAATATTTACTTGTTAAACATAGTGAAATATACTGAAAATCAAACAAAGCCCATAGCCATTTTGGGCAAGCTTTCAAGTCTTTATAGAATTTGCTCTTCAACTATCGAGAGGAGGTGAGTTCCATGTAAGGCGAATGCTTTAAATCAATTTTGTAAGCGCTAACAAGATATGACCTAAAAAGGGAGCGTGTTTATGAAGCGGACCAGAAAGTTTACAGCGATCTCACTTGCATTTCTATTAGCTTTTCTTACCTTTGGGGATATGACGAAAGTGCAGGCAGAAAGCGGAAACGAGACCCCGAATGAAATTGAAATTACAGCGGACTCAGAGCAAGTCCCGGCGAAAGAGGATGAGAGCTTGGATTTGGCACAGCTGAGAAATGGTAATGAAGCATTAAATAACACACTTGGACCTGTCCAATCTTATGAAGGCGAAGCCCCCGGCAATACGTTTACCGGCAATGCGGGAATTCATACATGCAGTGCAATTGCAGCATGCTCCGGCGGCAAGAAAATCGGCAACCTCTGGGGTGGATCGTCGGTAACATTTAATAATGTTAACGTGGCGACAGCCGGTGTTTATGTGTTGAAGCTGTTCTACATTTCTGAGGATTCACGTGCTTTAAAGCTGACTGTAAATAACGGGGAGCCGGATTTGTTTACTCCGCCAACAACACCCAACTGGGATACAATTGGCACGTTTGAACTGGAAATTGAACTGAATGCCGGAAATAACGCAATTAAGTTTGATGATAACGGGGGCTGGTCTCCGGATATTGACAAGATCGAAATTAGACCGTCCAGCAATCCGGGTCCAAACCCTGGAAATAACGGTGCAATCGGCAACATTGGACCGGTTGTAAATACACAGCAATTTGGAAGCGTTACCGTCAATAAGCATAGCAATGGTGTCGCGATTTCCAACGGCACATATACGGTAACCTACAACACCAATACCGGTCTTTCTGCTTATGACTGGAATGGAAGCCGCATTGCTACAGGTGTTTACAGTACGGTGAAGCTGGGTACGTCCGTACTGGCCAATACGGATTATACCCATCACAATTTCTCCATGAGCAGTATTGAAAGCGTTAACGATGGCCACGGCACAGGGATTAAAGTCGTCATCGAGAATAAGAAAAACGGATTGCCGACGATGAAGCAGATTTATCATGTGTATGAGAACCTGCCTTATTTTGTCGCCAGTCAGGAGGTTCAAAGCTCGTCTACGATTGAGACCAACAACATGGCACCAATCGTCATCAATGCCGCAGGCGGTGTTGATCTTGGCAGCTACGGGGATAACCGCGTGTTGATCACCCCATTCGACAATGATATGTGGTCCAGATATCAGGCCCGTTCCATGAATACGTATTTGAACGCGCACAGATATATCAGCTCTGAAGTAACAGCTATTTATGACAACAGCAGCAGAAAAGGACTTGTAGTCGGTTCAATCACTCATGATACCTGGAAAACAGGCATTTCCTGGGGCGGCTCCAACAACCGCTTGAACCAGCTGAACGTGTTTGGCGGTTTTACATCGGTCGAGCAGACCCACGATACCATTGCGCACGGTGCAATTTCGGGTACAACACTGAAGTCGCCGCAAATTTTTGTCGGGTACTATGATGACTACCGCAACGGTATGGAAGGCTATGGCCGTGCGAATGCAGCTGTGGCGCCGCCGCTTGCATTTGGACCGGATATTCCGCAAGGTGTTCCATTTGGCTGGAACAGCTGGGGTGCTTACGCCCATGAGCTGTCTTTCAGCAAAGTTGTAGATGTATCCAACTTCTTCAAAGATTACTTGCAGGATAATTCGTTCAACAATAATGGAAACGTTTACATTAATTTGGATTCCTACTGGGATTGGTTGTCTCCACAGGAGCTTGCGGATGTAGCCGATATTATTCGCGACAACGGGCAAAAGCCGGGTATTTATGATGGTCCATTTGTCTATTGGGGCGACAACATGCAGCAGACTGTAGAAGGAACGAACGGCCAGTACACCTATGGTGATATCGTCCTTAGAGACTACAGCGGCAATATCTTGCCTAAGGTAGATGGGGCATATGCGATCGACCCTACCCACCCGGGTGCAAAAATGAGAACCCAGGCGTTGTATAATCGTTTCCTTTCTCTTGGCTTTGAGTACATTAAAATCGACTTCTTGAGCCATGCATCCTTTGAAGGAAAGCACTATGACCCGAATGTGAAGACGGGAATTCAAGCTTATAACCAAGGTTTGGCATTCATTAATCAGGTGCTGGACGGCAAAATGTTCATCAGCGCCTCCATTGCGCCACTGTTCCCGAGCCAATATGCACATGCAAGACGGATCTCATGCGATATTTACGGTTCGCTTGATTCAACCGAATACCAGCTGAATAACCTGACTTATGGCTGGTGGCAAAACGGAACGATCTATCATTACACCGATCCGGATTACATGACGCTGGAAAAAGGCGGCTCCTTAAACGGCGCGCAATCCCGTGTTACAGCGGCAGCCATTTCGGGTACTGTGTTCCTGAACTCCGATAACGTTAGCAAACCGATTGCACAACAGTACATGCAAACCTTGCTGACCAATCCTCGAATTAACGAACTGGCTGCAAAAGGAAAGGCGTTCCGTCCAATTGAGGGCAATACGGGTACGGCTTCTACGGATCAGTTCATATTGAAGGACGGCAATGATTACTACCTGGCAGTATTTAACTTCACCCACTCTCCAGTTACCAAAACGGTGAATTTGGCCCGTGCAGGCATCTCTGGAGCATCCAGCTATACAGTGCAGGATCTGTGGACGAATGCAACAACACAGCATTCCGGCGGTCAACTGTCCGTTCAGCTCGGTGCTGCACAATCCAAGCTCTTTAAAATCACGCCTTAATTTCTCTGGCAGTCAAGCTGCTGAAGAGAAGAGAAGCGCCGGACATCTGTAGATGTCCGGCGCTTCTATTTGGGTAAAAGAAACATCATCAAAATGTATTTCCTCCCGTTCCGTTGTTTGAGGATGGGGAGTTATCAAGTGGTATAAATCTGTTCTCCTTTAATACCGGAACCATCGTCGTTACATCCCGCTGAGAACAATGGATAACATCTTGTTCATATCCCCGCTCACGCAATTCCCTTCCGCTTGCACAATCCCGGATCAAATCCGCCAGTTTGCTTTTAGAAGATTCGTAGGCTCCGATACAGACCTCGGCTTCGGGAGATTTGCTGCCTGACAAATGGGAGAGGATCATTCCAGCGCCCAAGTAATCTTCAATTCCGGGCCTCATCTGATCTTCATTCTCCAATCCGCCTGGCCATTTCTCGCCGCAAGGAATAACCGTAATGCTGGAACCAAGCTTAATCCTCAAGTTGTCTGCCTGTTCTGCAACAGCGGTTGCATTCAGCAGGCATCCGATGAGAAGTGCGGGGACCTTGGAAGCGATCCATGTGCAAGCTGCACCATTCAATGAGCAAAGCACGAACTTCTTTCCATTATCGGCGGGACTGAAAGATACGGGGGACAGGGAGTGGCCGCCATACATTGCGGATTCTGCCCTTCCCCATGCCATCTGGGCACCCGCGGACTTGGCATAAGCCTTCGCCTTCTCATTAATCGGGGGAGGATATGGGAATATTTCCGCTCCATAGTCCAGAGCTGTGACAACGGTGGACGAAAAGCTGAGCACGTCGACAATAATAATAATATCTCCCCGCCCAGAAGCTTCACGCGCGCCCCTTTGTCCCCATTCCAGTTTAATTTCATAGGGTGACTGATCAAAATACATTGCTTCTCTCCTTATTAGTTGCTAAAAGTCATCATATTAATATGATATAGACTATCATAAAAAGTGGGTAATATGTTAAATTTATAATTATATCTTTATATTATTTTATTTCATAGTTGTATGATGATTAAAAGTAACAAAACATATCTCATTAATAATTGGAGGTTGTCAGATGGTCCCCAAACATTTTGTATCTGCAGCAGCAATTGTATTCAATGAACATAATGATATTCTATTAATTAATTGGTGGTGTCATGGGAATGAATGAACGCTCCAAACATGTTTTTTTACTTACAGGAGAACCCCGAATCGGGAAGAGCACAATGATCAAAAATTTGATTTATGATATTGGGTCCAATCATTTTGTCGGATTTTATACAGAGGAAATACCGGGAGCAAGCGACCGGGCAGGCTTCAGATGTGTGTCCATTCAAGGGGAAGGCGTGGAACTAGCGCATGTAGACAGCACCAGCACAACCCGGATTGGAAGGTATGGAGTTCACATAGAAGCATTTGAAACATTTGCTCTGAAAGCATTGCAAAGTGCTGTGGGCTCCAGGAAAATCATCGTCATTGATGAAATTGGGTTTATGCAGATGCTATCCGATTCTTTTCAAAAAAAAGTTCAAGAAATTATTGCTGGCCATAATGTGGTTGTGGGAACTGTTCCTTTAAACAGCCATCCTGCAATAGACAAGCTCAAACATTCACAAAAAGTAAAGCTGATTGAGATCGATGCATTCAACCGTGACCGGATGTCTGAAATTCTGGTAACGGATATTTTAAATTTGATTGATAATTAATTTTCAAAAAGTCGGATTCCCGCGGGGGAGGAGAGATTGCATGATGAATTTTAAACTGGATGAAGCGATACAGGTTCTGGAGCGTACGCCGCAGACGTTGGAGCATCTTCTGTCCGGATTAGCGGATGGCTGGCTGCAATGCAATGAGGGGGAGGGAACATGGAATGCGACAGAGGTTATGGACCATCTCATTGAAGGGGAGCGGACGAACTGGATTCCCCGTTTACAGTTCATTCTTGCAGAAGGCACAGGCAAGCCATTCCCCGAATTTGACCGCTATGCACATTTGACAGAGCAGAAAGAGAAATCTATTCAGCAAAAGCTGGAGCGATTCAAGACGGTCAGGGCGGAAAGCATAAGCACTCTGAAATCACTTATAAATCCGGAGCTGCATCTTGAACATACAGGCATTCATCCTGCTTTCGGAGAAGTGAAGGCAAGAGAGTTAATTTCAACATGGGTTGCGCATGATCTTAGTCATATTGTCCAAATTGTCCGGGTAATGGCACGGAGATACAACGACGACGTGGGTCCATGGAAGGCATATCTGGGTATTTTAAACAGGGGCTGACCGTCTCCATATGGGTCAAAAAGAGGCAGTATCCTTAAGCGCTAAGCGCCGCGGATACTGCCTCTTTCTTATTTCTTCATTTGCTGTTTACCGTTATGTCTATTTGCCCTGCTGGGCAGCATCCAGCAATCGGATAATGGCGACGACTGCTTGTGCTTTCGTCAAATTCGATTGCGGGCTGAAACGATTTGCAGACACGCCTTGCAAGATGCCTTTTTCGACAAGCAACGCGATGGAAGCCTGTGCATAACCGCTGATGGCGGCTTTGTCTGTAAAGCGGTCAAGCGCGGATGTGTCAGCCGCAGCTTGCAAGCCGGCATGCTGCCAGACGCGGCCAAGGATTGCGGCCATTTCCTGTCTTGTCAGGGTAGTGTCAGGCTCGAACGAATCTGTAGTCCGGCCTTGAATGATGCCCAGTTTCTTCGCTGCGGCGATATCTCCAGCGTAAGCTGAACCGACAGGAACATCCTGGAATGGCTGCTCCGAATAATCCGGCAGTACGCCGAGACCTTTGACAATGATGGAGATGAATTCACCGCGAGTGATATCTATTGCGGCGCCAAAATTCTTTTCTGTTACACCGGTTGTCATCAGCTTGGCCGTAGCTCTCTCGACAGGCTTGCGTGCCCATTCTGCCTGTACATCCTCGTACTGGAAGAGGGATTCTAAGATCACGTAGGTGTTGCCTGTCTTCTGGCTGAATAGAACATTCAGTTTACCGTCTGTGCCTTTGGTTATTGTAGTCGGAATCGCCCGGAATTCCTTGCTGCCCGGCAAATAAAGAGCTGCCGTCAGACGGTCTGCATTCAAGGTCTTTCCATCCAGTGTAAAGCTGTGATTGAAGGCATACTTGTCACCATCAGCAATCGGTGCGTACTTGTTGTCCGTTCCAAGTGCTTCAATTTTAAGATCCAGCGCATTTGCAATCAGATTCAGACGGCTGTCCTTCGCCAGCTTTGTGATATCCGCTGTAACTGCTGTGCCAGCAGGTGCGAGCGTAATTTTAATATCAGCGGAACGGTGAATGGAAGCAGCTGGAATTGGATAAGAGGTGCCATTCCAAATTACAGTCAACGTGGCCTGGCTTCCTTTTTCGGCAAGCGCATCCGCAACTTCTTTTGGAACAAATACTTCAATGGCCGCGGACTTCGCTGCGTCATCTTTGACTGTAATGGTGTAGTTATTTTTGTCTTTATTGGCTTTAATCGTTTGAACACCGGAATTCTTCGTTACAGTCAGGCGGGAAGTATTTTGCTCCTTGGCAGTAGTGATATCCAGCTCGGTCTTGTCTTTATCCACGACAGGTCCGGATGAACCAGACGGGTAGTAGAGATTTGTGGTTGTTCCTTTCACCGTCTTGCTGGCAGGAGAGACCTCTGCAATTTGGCCATCGGTTTTGCGAATGGCAAATACATAAATATCATAAGTGGTGCCCGGTCTCAGATTATCTAATTTAAAGTGGGTTGCTGTTGTAGATCCAACATAGGCGTGATTGACGAATACTTCATAACCTGCCGCTCCGGCAACTGCATCCCATTGTGTCTGTAATTCATATGATCCTGCTGAGCGCACCGTCAGATTTGCTGGCGCTTTCAGTGCTTGCGCATTAACTTTTCCATTCGTAGGCAGATCTTGATTAAGCTGCTTGAGCAATGTGTTCTCACGGTCGCCGCTCACTTCCCAGCTCATGACTCCTGCAAGATTGAGTGTTTTGACCAGAGAGGAGCTGTACATCATGGTTGTGCGGTCGTTATAGGTGATGAACCGTTTAGTTACGGGACTGTAGAGATAGGCTACCTTTGCGGCATCATTCCAATAGCGGACATAGCCGTTTTTGCCCAAATAATTGGTGACCACATCCGTATAATCGAAAATCCCGCTTTCCCATGTACCTTTAGGGATGCTGGTGCAAGTCGCATATTGTCCCGGGGCGTTACAGCCTTCCCAGCCTTTCCCATAGAATGGAATTCCGAGAACGAGTTTATGTTCCGGAACCCCGCCATTCAGATGGCCGACTGCACCGCCTCTGACATTGCTGCGGGGCGCAGAGTTTTTCGGAAGCTTGCTGTCATAGTAGAGTGGTGAATTATGGTTGGCGAGCATTTCCCAGCTGCCGCTGAAATCATAGGTCATAATATTGATAAAGTCCAGATAAGAGACGGAATTCGCCAGATCAGCATTGACGACAAAGTTATCCCCTTGGCCGGAAGCGATGGTCAGCAAATAATATTTGTCATCCTCAGAACCAGCCGCATCGAGTGCTTCACGCACGGTTTTCATCAGCAGCGTAAAGTTTTGCTTGTCCTCCGGACGATGGATATTATGCGTTTCTCCGCCCTCTACCGGATACTCCCAGTCGATGTCAAGACCATCAAGTTTGTACTCACGCAGGTACTTGACAGCAGAGTTGGCAAATGTTCTGCGGGTAATCTCTTCGGCCGCCATGTCAGAAAAGCTCTTCGACCACGACCAGCCGCCAACAGATACCATCATTTTCAAATGCGGGTTGGCCTGCTTGATATCTGAAAATGCAGCAAAGTTGCCAGGGTCGGCTGCAGGATCGCCAATGATCATTTCGCCGTCATAAACATACCCCTTTTGCAGTGGAAGATTCTCATTTTGGCAGACATTGAGCGGATTCGTGCCTGTCTCCTTCCAGCAAATATCTGCGAAAGCATAATTGATATGAGTAACTTGGGAAACATCTACATCCTTGGGCTGAAACTTGCGGTCATGGATAGACCATTGCGTATAATAAGTAACATTCGTATAATTAGCGCCCGGCACTGCGACTACAGTATCGCTGGCGGCCGATGTCCACAGGCTATTTCGTGCAATAACGGTGTAGCTGTAGGATTTGCCTTCTGTCAAGCCGTTAGCTGTATAGCGGCTTGATTCAGATGTGCCGACAAGCTTTTCATTTTCGTAGATGTCGTATTCAGTCGCACCGGGAACCGGGGCCCAGCCAATAACGGCGGTTGTCCGGTTGGCGGTAACAACCTGGAGATCCTTGGGAGCGGGAAGCTGGCCTTTAGTAATGAGAACCGCATTGCTGTTGACGGATACTTCCTTTACACCATCTGCATCCTTCTGTGCAGCGACTTCAAATTTATAGGTTGTTCCTGAAGCACTGCCCTCAGGCCATTCAAACGTGTAACTGTTGGAGCGGTCCCAGTCTCCGCCTTTCCATTCACCATTGACATAGAAGTCGTAGGCGGTGGCACCCGGGCTCCCTGTCCATCCAAAGGTGATGCCTTTATCATTGACCTCAGATACTTTCAAATATTGTGGAGGTGCCAAAGGGGCTTCTTGATATTCGGAGGTATCTGCTAATGTGGTGAATTCTAAAATGTTGCTTTTTAACTCATTGTGCCCGTTCCAAGTAATATACACTTGATACGTAGTCTCGGCCTCGAGACCGGTAATAGCGCGGGTCCAAAGATTTCCCCATTTTATATAATCACCATTTGCATGCCAGATTTGAATATCATTGTTGTTCGGCGGATCAAGATCTGCTCCGATAAAATCCCATTCCAAAACTACCGATTTATAAGTAAGTGACCCTTCGGCAATCCGCAAGTTTTGGGGAGCCTGCAGGGTGTCTGCGGCTGGTTCAGCCTTCTCATCATCAGCTGCGTAGGATATGGATGCATTGAACATGGAGCCTAGCAGCAGGGCAACGCACAGGAGCATGCTTAGCGGGCGAAGCTGTTTTTTCCGTGTGGAGTAATGCAAGCTATTCACCTCTATTGTTATTTAGTTTCTGATAAAAAATGAAAGCGTTATATTCTTGTTGTTGTTTGAAGAAGAGCGTGTTATCCCGAAGAATGAATTAGACAGCTGTCTGATAGCAGAAATATGTAGGTTCTACTCTGTGATGCAAGTTGGTTTTTCATGAAATTCATAAAGTATGCAAATGTTGATTGAGAAGTTCGTGTGTGGCGGTAAATCTTCAGCTCGTTGAATGATAATTTAAGAGATTACAGTACGTGGAAGTGTAAGACTTGCAAGAGGTAAGCAGGGTCATGTTGAGCGGCAAGCAAGGTGATAAGACTGCTCCAGGGAATTCAGAAACTGCTGTAATGAGCCGCATATCACATCCTTTCTGTGAATAAGTTGCCAATCGTTTTCATTCAGCAGGTAAATTTGAGGGTTGCCTTAATCATAGAATAAAATGGAAGGAAGCGGAAGGGGGAAATGCAAATTTTTTGCTATAACACATATCATTTTTGATTTTTTCAATCTTATTAATGATTATTTAGAGAAAAATTTTAGAACAGCAATCATAGTTTGCTACTAATTGTTGCAGAATGCTTTCCATATACAAAATGAAATGAAACATACGATAAAGCATTGGAAAATTTCTAACCTATTAGTTTTAATCTATCCATTTGTTAATTTATTCGGGTTCGTAATACTTTTGCCCTGTTCGATGTCTCCGGCATCTGGCATTATAGGATTCAAGAGGACAACAGCAAACCACACATTTGCCGAAACCTCCTCGAATTCCTCAGGCTATTGCCATCCTTCCTTCTAAACCCACTGATATTAGGGTGGCAGCTTTCCTGAGAGCACGCAGTCAGGCTATCGCATTCCTTCCTTCTACACAAATTTCGGATTTTTAGGGATGCGAATTTCCTGATTGCCTATCGATCAGCCGGAGAGGAGGCATTCAGGTGCAGCACGCAAGCACCCGGAAACCTTTTATGATAAATTCAATTTATTTGCGCAGAAGCCGTAAACTCATCATTCAGCAAGGCAATTCCATTTTGCCGAAATTCTATATTGCAACTGCGATGAAAAATATGGAGTGCCTGGGCTTCACGTTTTCCCGGCCATTAATAGAGGCGCTGAGAACGCTGCCGACAGAAACATTTGCAATCGTATACGAGCGGATGATAGAGGATCTTAAGCGGCTTGTCGGGGCACATGTCCGCTTCAAGCCCATGTATCCGAACTTTCCGGCACAAGTTATGGAAGCTGGTGATGCCGAGCTCTATATGAATGCAAGGCACCATTATATGACCCTTAAGCTGCCCGGGCAGGAACCCGCTACAAGACCTCCAATGCGGGATCAAGCGGAACTTAAAGTGATAGAATTGGGCGATTTGGAAGATTTTAAGCGGATCATGCTAAATCTGATTCAGGCCAAAACCTCCATTTCCGAAACCGATAAAGAAGATCTGGCATGGGCAATTGCCACTATCGATGACCTAAATTTGCCGTCAGAAATTCCGCTCAAAGAGAATGTCGGCTTCGTAGTCAGCGCACTGCTTGGGGCTGGCAAGGCAGATATTAGTCTGATTCGTCCTTATTTCAAGACGGCGACTGACGTACTGAGGCTTGCTGTCTCCATGTCGGATGGGGATGTCAGTCTTGCAGAGGTTACCAGATTCAGAAACTTCAAGCGGACGGAAAGACGGCTGCTGCTGCAATTGCTTGAGCAATGCGGCAATATTGCAGAGGATATGCTCCGGTACAAAAATCGCTGGCTTCGTCTTGGGGAGAGGCTTCACCCCGGAGAATACAAGACTCAGTATCCGAAATGTCTGGAAGCCTTTGATATTTTACGCAATAGCAAACCGTATGAAACGTTTGGCGCCATGCTTGAGCTGTCTCTGCAATATGAGGACACAGACTTTGCCATGAATTTGCTGGTAACCCGCCCTGGCGAATTTGCCCGGCGTTTGGATCATCTGCTCCGGCTGCATCCGGATTACGAGCAGGTCATTGCCAGGTTTGGTGAGGCAGTTGACCAGGTATCCACTCCTGTTTTGCTGCAGGTGATGACGCATTTTAAGCACCGGAATGAGCACGGGGACTTGCGGACGTTTTTCCCTAAAGGAAATGTATCCAAAGCTTTTGCTGCGCTAAACAGACTTCCCCGGATTGATAAAAGTGCCTGCGACGCAATTGTACACTTGTGTCAACGTATTTTAATGGAACGCTTCTCGGCACTACCGCCTCTTGGAAAAGTGTATATTGATGAGCAATTGAAGAACTATGTTGTCCCGTTCTCGCAGCGGTCGGCCGGCAAATCGCTGCGGACCATCGTTCGGGGGAGCCGGGTACCGATGCCGGAAGGAGATACCATCCGTTTTTTCCTGTGGTGGAAGGAAGGGACTGTCAACGGGGAGGATACCGGAAGGGTGGATATCGATCTGTCGGCTGTCATGTATGATGGCAATTGGGATTATATGGAGCACATTTCCTATACAAATTTGCGCTCGGCGAAATACAAGGCTGCGCACAGCGGCGATATTACGTCAGCACCCCATGGTGCCTGTGAGTTTATTGATATTGACATTCCTTCTGTACTTAAGTACGGTGGAAGATACGTAGTCGCTTCACTGAATTCCTTTACGGAACAGCCCTACTGCAATTTGCCGGAATGCTTTGCCGGATGGATGATACGCAAGAGTCCGGGCTCCGGGGAGGTATTCGAGCCCTCGCTGGTTGCAGATAAAATCGATGTGGCGGCGGATACAAGAATCTCAATTCCGGTCATTCTGGATTTGCAGAACCGCATGGTTATCTGGTGCGATCTGGCACTGAAGAACCATCCGAATTATTATAATAATATAGAGAGCAACCGTGGCGGCATGGCACTGATGGGAAAAGCGATGGTGTCCTTGATCAAGCCCGATTTGTATGAATTGCTGCTGCTTCATGCCACGGCCAGAGGCGAATTGGCAGAGCGGCCGGAGCTCGCCGATCAGGTCTTTTCCCCGCATGAGGGTATAACCCCATTCGATATCGACAGGATAATGGCGGAATTTATTGCCTAACTTGTAACCATGTTAACTACGATAAGCAGAGGGGGCTGAATGAAATGGAGTATCCATTTATCAAGCCAAATAATCATTAAGGCGGCTATCGTCATTCAGGCATGAGGCTGCCAACTATATAGACAGGTGGTTAAAGATGCCAAGTATGAGTTTTGAAGTTGTGGAGCGCTGTCCGACTGTTGCTGAACATCAGACTTTATGGGAAGCAGCAGGATGGGGGGACGTGGATACACTCGTGACAGAGAGGTCATTAATGAACAGCGTGTATGGAGTCGTAGCGGTCTGTGATGGAGTGACAGTCGGTATGGGGCGCATTGTGGGAGATGGCGCCATGTATTATTATATTCAGGATGTTGCCGTGCTACCTAATTACCGGCAGATGGGTATCGGCAAGCGGATTATGGAGAACCTCCTCCAGTATATCCGGCATCGCGCAATGGGCTCCCCGTTTGTGGGCTTGTTTGCCTCCCAGGGCAAGGAAGCATTTTATGAACAGTTTGGCTTTAAAAATTACGCTCCCGGCATGACCGGAATGTTTACGGTCATGAATAAATAACGAAAAGACGGCGACTAGATGATAGGCTCGCCGTCTTTTCGTTTGGAATCCGTCTATCTGTTTATAGCAAAATATCTGCAAGCT
Source organism: Paenibacillus pinihumi DSM 23905 = JCM 16419 (assembly GCF_000422505.1). Classification (GTDB taxonomy): domain Bacteria; phylum Bacillota; class Bacilli; order Paenibacillales; family Paenibacillaceae; genus Paenibacillus_D; species Paenibacillus_D pinihumi. The sequence continues at coordinate 51,166 of NZ_AULX01000036.1, forward strand.
CTGTTACATGGTCAACGATATATGTAGGGGAAGCCTGCTGCAGCTCCTCCAGAGGGCCGTAACCGTAAAGTACGCCAATCGAATGAATTCCAGTGTTGTTCGCCCCGACAATGTCATGCTTCCGGTCGCCGATCATAATAAAGTCCCTCTTATCGTAAGACTTCATCTCTCCCAGGATATGGCTTATGATTTCTGTCTTGGCTACCCGTGTTCCATCCAGATTGCTGCCAATAATCAGATCGAAATAATGATCAATCGAAAAGTATTTCAATATCTGTTCGGCAAACACAGTCGGCTTCGACGTTGCCACAACAAGTACCTTTCCTGCCGCATTTAGCTGCTCCAACAGCTTCGGAATATCAGGGAAGAGGATATTTTCGTACATTCCCTTCTCTTTGAAGCGTTCCCTGTAATAAGCAATGCCTCGTTTGCACTGTTCCTCATTGAACCCATAAAATTTCTTGAATGACTCGTCTAGCGGCGGGCCGATAAAGGGCTCGAGCTTGTCCAGATCGGGTTCGTAAATTCCGAATTTTTCCAGTGCATACTGCACGCTTTTCGTAATCCCGATTTTAGGGTCAGACAAGGTTCCGTCCAGGTCGAATAAAATAACGTTGTAGCTGCTCATGGGTGAATCTCCTTTTTGATGATTTGCCGTATATTTATCTTGCTGTTATGCAAGAAGATCCCTAATAATATTCCGCCCCAAGCACTGAAATCCTCTTTTACCAGGCAATTTCTTCCGGTGTAAAACGGCTAATCGGCTAGCTACTGCATATGATTTAAAATGGACACTGCGGCTTGGTTATCCCATTGTGAAAATAGCCCGTTCGAGGGATTTGAGATGAGCAAGGATTCATTATAATGAATGAAGTTTAATCGATGTCCTTACGACTAAAGGGAGGGATGAAATGAAGGTTGCAAACCGGTTATGTACAATCTTGATCCTAAGTGTAATGCTCGTTTGGCTGGCTATGCCTGTCGACTCCGTATTCGCAGACGGGCATAGCCAGCACGGTGCAGTGTCATCGTCCGGCAGTAATGATACAGCAGAGCAAGTGTTGTACGTTGGCTCGCTGCTCCTGGTTGCACTGGGCAGCTATTATTTCATTATCCGTATCCGCGGAAATAAAGAATATATGTCCGTAATGACTGGAATGATGGCTGCTATGGCTACGGCAATGGCGGGAGGCCTTGTAGCAGGAACGGTGCTCGGCATTATGCTGGCTACGATGATGCTGTCCAGTGTTATCGGAATATTGATCGGGCTTGTCATCGGATTTTTGGCTGGTCGTCCTCTCGGAGCTTTGGCCGTAATGGATGGCATTCTATCGGGTGTTATGGGCGGCATGATGGGGGCCATGCTTGGCGTTATGGTGATTGGCGACCATCCGGTAATCATGGTTCTGTTTATGGATGCTGTCTATATTATCATTCTGATTGCACTATACAATATGCTGCGCAGCGATGTTAGGCATGCTTTAACATTATCATCACAACCGGAAAGAACCCGTATACATGACTAGAGGCGAGTCTTTAAACCGCCCCTTTTGGAGGCGGCACTTTTATGCAGGGCTGTTCATTACATTATCCATTACCGGAATTGCCTACTTGTTCAAGGGCCGATTCTGGGGCTTGCGTATGTGGCTGATTCGCAGGCCAAAAGGGAAATGGAGCGCTCCTCCGAAACAAAAGCCTGGCAAGGCTATCATTTCGTTTGCTATTATGCCGCTGTTCGGGATATCTGTCCTCGCCATTGCCATTTTGGAATTTATACTTTATGTGTTCCGTACACGGGATAAACTGCTCTATATATCGAAAAAATCCGGCAGCTGCCGGATTTTTTTTGGTATGAAGCATTAAGTTCATAGGGACAAGCTGCTTAGGGCTAGTGCGTTCGGGATGAAGTTCAGGGACAAAGAGTATCTTCCGAGACGCCTAATCTATTTCGAGATAATAATGAAATAGACAGGTTGAAGTCATTTTGTTACAGTTAACAAGGTTATATTTTACATTATCTATGGGGGGACGAAAGATGGAAAGAATAGAGCTTGCAAAAGAAATATTCAAGACCGCGCATCTCACCGGTACATTCAAGCTAAGATCAGGCAAGGAATCGGATCACTATTTTGATAAATACTTGTTTGAATCCAATCCACGGCTGCTGGCTGCCATAGCTGACCATCTCATTCCCCATATTCCGCAGAATACTGAAATATTAGCCGGTTTAGAAATGGGCGGCATTCCGGTTGCGACTGCGTTATCTCTTCGGACAGGATTGCCCGTTGTATTCGTCAGAAAGAAGGCAAAAGCGTACGGAACCTGCAAGCTGGCAGAAGGGGCAGCTATTGGCGGCAAAAATGTCACCATTATCGAAGATGTCGTGACAACCGGTGGACAAATTCTGCTGAGTGCAGCCGACCTGAAGACGTATAGCGCGAACGTCAACGATGTGATTGCTGTAATTGAAAGGGAGCAAGCAGGGAGAACCAACCTGGAGGATGCCGGCTTGTCGTTCCATTCTTTGTTCAAAATGGAAGAATTGCTTCTGGCATCGCAGACAAATTAAAATATAGCGGGAAAAGGAGGGGGAAATCATACACGTGCGAAAGTTCCAATCCTCAGATACTGCCCTGTTGGTTAACCTCTTCTATGAAACGGTTCATACTGTAAATGCAAAAGATTATTCAATAAAACAACTGGATGCGTGGGCGCCTGAAGATGAAAAAGAATTGAAAATAGCTTATTGGGAGGAAGCTTTGAGCCAAAACCAATCCCAATTGGCCAAACGAAGAGGGATTCTGCTGGTTAATTTTAAAATGGTTAAGAAGTTGCGGAGTCTGTTTTAAAAGATGAGAGCTTTCAATCGGGGGAAGCTCTTGGGCTGTAGAAAAAACAGAGTTTTCCGGGTTTTATAGTATGAAATAGCGAAATCAGCAGAAATTTGAAGTGGACAAAAACAAGGAATTAGGACCTGATATCTATTTACTAAAAATGTAAAAAATCATAATATTATCTAGGAGATCGGCCGATCCCAAATTGAACTGATTATGGGAGGAATTTATTATATCATGAAAAAGACAATGAATAAATTTTTTGCCGCAATTACCATGCTGGCTCTTGTTGCAGTTCTTCTGCTTCCTGCCAGCGCCAATGCTGCATATGTCCCGTACACATATTCGAGTCCAGGAAACCCAGTTAATTTGTATGTTGGTGACTGGTCCTTTCCTGTCTTGGCGCCTGGAGATACACATTATTTCAAATTCCAAAATCAAACGGGCGTAACCCGAAATCTCACATTTATTGTTCAAAGTCCAGCCGGGGTAAACTATGTGCCTTTCTCTATATCCGGCAGCGGTATTTTATCAGTTAACCCGGTCCAAACAGAATTTGGACTTTACCGTTACGAGTATGTCATTTTGCCGAATGCTGTTCTCGATATTCAAGTGAAGTCATTTAGCGGTTATTCATCCAGTTCTTATTTTATAGTTACGCAATAGTAATATAGAAGCCCAAGCCAAGCCCTCCGATTATGGAGGGCTTATTTAATGTGCGCCCGACATGGGCATTAATCTTTCTTTCTACTCATTCACAAAAATCCTTGACAAACGTCTGTGAAAACGTCACTCTAATTGTGCTATGAAAATGTCACTTGTTCAAATGAAGGCCTCTGTTACCAGAAGGCCTCTGGATAGCTATTGTGCTGCGAATACATGGCATCTTGGAACGAACGATGTTTTGTGTTACGCTTAGTGATGTTGTTGTCATACGTGGTTTTCCACGGATGATCTTTGGCGGGTTTGCGTGGCTGCGCAGAACCCGTCTTTTCTTTTGGGGTGAGAACGGGATCACGGCTTGGACGGTCCGTCGCTTGGAGCGCAAACGCCTGTCCGTACATCCAGAGCAATACCTCACCTTCCAGCGTTTCGCGTACCTCCACGGTTGTCTTG
>NZ_AULX01000037.1 GCF_000422505.1 Paenibacillus pinihumi DSM 23905 = JCM 16419
TATTGCAATACGGCGAGCTTCGGCAACAGTTATGCGTGAGAATATGGCGGCCGGAATCAACGGGCGTAAGACGATTAATCGCGAAACAATGGTTGAAGTACGTAAGATTATAGGTGACACTACGGATAAAATCGCTATTTCAGCAGGCGGCCGCCGATGGAAGCCGGAAACGTACGTCGATATGGTTACGCGGACCAAAATGGCGGAGGCGCATCGGGAATCAACCGCAAATGAAGCAGTACAGCGCGGAGTATTTTACGGAGTTATTTCGCGACATGGCGCAACGGACGCCTGCTCGCGGTGGGAAGGACGTATCGTGAAGCTTACGATGGAGGCTCCGGGGGATTATCCGTATTTTCTCGACCTGCCTCGACGGGAAATATTTCATCCCAACTGCCGACATGTAATCACACCGATACGAAATCCGGAAAGCTTGCAGCAATAGCCAACAGACCGACCGAACGCACATGTCGTTAAACTGCGCGGATACGATAGCCGACGGGCTTTAAACGGTTGGAGGTACACGAATGACTAACGAAGATATGCAACGTAAATACATGCTTACACTCGATTTGCAGACGTTTTCCGAAGGCGATCCTGATCCGGAACCAATGTCGCCCATTACCGAACCAGAACCGAAACCGCTCACGATGACGCAGGACGAATTGGACGCGCTTATTGCGAAACGACTCGGACAGGAACGTAAAAAGTTTTCGGATTACGACGAACTGAAATCGAAGCTTACGGAGTTCGAGACTGCCGAATCTGAGCGGCAGAAGGCGGCTATGACGGAGCAGGAACGTGTTCAGGCGGAACTTACCGCAGCCAAGAAAGCGGCGGAAGAAGCCGAAGGGAAATCGGCAGCAGCATTGAAGGCCGCTAATGACCGCGTAATCAAAGCGGATTTCAAACTCGCGGCTGCTTCCGTTAATATCCGACCGGATGCGCTGGAAGATGCGTTTTTGCTGGCGGATAAGGCGGGAATTACGGTCGATGACGAAGGTAACGTGGCTGGCGTAAAAGAGGCGTTAGAAGCGTTGGTCGCGGCGAAACCGTACCTCGTCGAAGTGGCTACGCCAAACAAGCCGAAGACAATCGGCGAGCCGAATAATCCGGTGCAGGAACAGCGGAAGACGCTGGAGGCGCAGTTGGAAGACGCGAAGAAGCGGAAGGATTTCGGCAAAGTCGTGGAATTATCGAATACACTCGCAAACTTGAAGTAGAGGTCGGCCAATTACGGTCGGCCTTTTCTTATACACAAAAACAGAAATCAAGGGGGAAATAACGAATGTCTCAATTTACATTTACGTACGACTTTAAGGATCAAGTTCGCCAGCTCGAAGCAGGTATCTCGCTGATTATCAACGATGCGCCAACACTGCTCGGCCTGGTTGGTATTAACGGCGGCGAACCGCTGTTTCAAACGAAATATGAATGGATGTCCGATAACCTCAACTCCAACCGTGCAAACGTAGTGGCCGCAGCAGGCGCTTCCGACACTACGCTTAACGTAGCACCAGGCGACGGCGAGAAGTTCCGTGTCAACTCTATCATCGTAGCTGGTGAAGAGTACATGCAAGTAACTGCGGTAAACGCCGACGCAATCACAGTAGTTCGTGGATTTGACGGTACAACTGCGGCCGCAATCGCTAATGGTGACGGAATTCGTATCGTATCCCGTCCGCAACTCCAAGGCGCATTGCCTGGCGTTGACGAAGCGCACGACCGTTACACTGATTACAACTTTACGCAGATTATCGAGCGTTACGCGGCCGTGTCGGGTACACAAATGGCTGTCCGTACACACAACGTAACTAACGAGTTGAACTATCAAGTTGAGCTGCGTTTGAAAGAGTTGGCGCGCGAGCTGAATGATTGGTTGATCTACGGTCGCCGTATTCAAGGTCAAAAGAGCATTCCGTCCACGTCCGGCGGTCTGCTGTACTTCGCGGAGAAAAACGCATCCGCTAAACAGAACTTGTCTGGCGCAGAGGTATCGGCCAAGGCGATTAACGACTTGATGGAGCAGGTTTATTTGCGTGGAGGTAACGTAAACACGATCCTGACGAATACCGCGGGCGCTCGTCAAATCTCGAAATTGGCGAAGGATACCATCCGTACCGTACGTACCGACGAGACTACGGGTCACCGTATTTCTACGTTTGTATCTGACATCACTGGCGGTAACGAAGCGACTATCATCGTTGACCCGAACTTCCCGGTTAACAAAATCGCGCTGTTCGACCGCAGCATTCTTAAACTGTCTCCGCTGCAAGGCCGTAGCCTGTACGATGTGGACGCGTCTATTCCTGGTGCTGACTTCGTGGCTCGCCAGATTCGTGGGGAGTATGGTATCACCGTTAAAAATGCGAAGGAAAAAATCGCGATTCTCGAAAACATTAGCACATCGGTATCATAAACGAAGGTTATACGAGGGCTTCGCGGCCCTCTTTTTAACGTAAACCAAAACGGAGGTGTAATGATTGGTAACGTATCAAGGACCGTCTCATTACGCGGTCGACATCGAAGGCAAGACGGTACGATTTAATTGGTTTGGCGAGTACCGAACGGAAGATGAGGCGGAAATCGCGGTACTGGACGAACTCGCCCCGAAATGGATTACGCGGATTAGTGAGGTTAAGAACCCAGCGCCTGACGAGGCCGCTAATATTCCGGAGGTATCCGAGGAAGATGAGATTAAACCGGAGGAAGCGGGGACAAAGCCGGAAGTGAAGCCGACATCCCGCCGTAAATCCTCCGGTAAATAAGGAGGTAACGGCTTATGGCGGTTAATATTACGGACGCAGATTCGTACATTGCGGAATGGTGTATCGACTCGGAGGACTGGTCGGATAGTGACGAAGCGAGAAAACAGCGGATACTAAACGTCGCGTCTCGTCACTTGACGACCAAATACCCGAAACTTACGATACCAGACAACGCAGTGTACGAGTTTGGCAACGAATTATCCATCGCATTTAACGATTCTAACCGGCTACAGCAGCAGGGCGTCGCGGCGTTTTCCCTGACCGGCGTCGCATCCATGACGTTTAAGGATTGGGCCAAATCCGGACTTGACGCGTGGATATCCGATACGGTCCTCGATTTGATTTCGGCCGAAAACGGCGGAATATCGCTGTCCCGGCGGGCAATCCGCTGGACCGTGATATAGGAGGTGGCAGACAATGCCGATGGGAATTTCGCTGCGGCAGCAAGTAACCGTATATCCTCCGGACTCGGACGACCCGAATAACCCGACGCCTGGTTCCGATCCATTTACGTTGAGGTGCCGATTCGAGGATAAAACGGAAGTTGTATCGGACCGGCTCGGCCGTGACGTTGTAGCATCAGCCCGGATACTCTTCGATAAATTTGCGCTGGTAGACGATGCAGCCGAATACGAATATACGGACGAGAGTGGCATGACCCGTCGATACGGCGCGATAAAGACGGAGCGGAAACGGTGGTTGAATGGTAAAACGATACTAACGGTGGTGTATGTAAAATGAGCATTACGTTTGATACGAAGGGGTTTACGGCGGCCGTGGCGATTACTCAAAAGAAAGCGGCAGCCGCAGCCAAGGACGGAATGCATGACGCAATGGACAATTTACTTCGTCGTTCCCGCGAATTGGCTCCGCTGGATAAAGGGATTCTCCGTATGATGGCCTGGTCAGAGGTTACGGAGTCGGACGGAGTAGTCACGGGCGAGGTGTATTACAGCGTGGTCGAAAATAATGGAAATGGCCGTTTTAATTACGCGCTCAGGACCCATGAGATGGGCGAATTTAAGAATCCGACCACGCCCGGCACGCAACCGAAGTACCTCGAAAGGCCGCTAAAGGAAAATGCCGAGCGGTATCGTGACGAGATTGCCGCCGCGATTCGGAAGGAGTTGATGTAACGCGTGTTTACGATAGCGGAATTAAAAACAAACGTGGAAGCCGCCGTACCTTACACGTACTATATCAACGAGTTTCCGGCTACTGGCGCAGACAATTCGGCGTATGTACGGATCACTGGCGGGTTTGCTCCATCGCAATGGACGCCGCAGCTTCGGCCTTCGTTCCAAGTTGTAGTTCGTGCGAAGACTACGGTTCAGGCGGAGGCGACGGCACAGGCAATATGGGATACGTATCACCAACGGCGGGCGTTTACTATCGGCAGCCAACGTATTGTAGCGACGTTTGCCGATCAGCCTATTCCGTTATATCTCGGCGTGGACGACAATAGGCGGGCACAATACAGCGTCAATTTTACGGCGCGATTACTCAACAATTAAATAAACGTAGCTATACGGTCAGCCTTCGGGTTGGCCGTTTTTGTGCTGCGGACAGATAACAAGGGGGAAATAACACATGGCGGTAAACGCGGATAAAATTCAGCTCGGCCCTTGCAAGGTAACATTCGATTTTGGCGGGACTAAACCGGTTGTGTTTGCGCAGACGCAGGGCGGCGTTGTGCTGACATACGAGGAGACGACGCGGGACGTACCGGTGGATCAACTAGGATCGACGCCAGCCGACGTAATTATCACGGGCCGCACGGCTTCGATCGCGGTCCCAATCGTAGAGCACGATTTGGAAAAGTTGGCGGCGATTATTCCGGGAGCAAAGTTGGTAGTCGACGGGACCGACCCGACAAAGAAGCGTGTTGACGTAAATGCACTCGTCATTCAGCGGCTGTTTCCTTACGCGAAGAAAGTCAAACTTGAGCCGCTTGATTACAATGCGACCGTTGAGAATACGGTGATTCTCCATAAGGCGGCCCCGCAAACCAATCTCAACTATACGTACAGCTACGATAATGAACTCGTAACAAACACGACATTCCGAGCATTTCCGGACGAGAACGGTTTGTTAATCTCCTTCGGCGATCCTGACGCGGAAGAGTAAGCGAATAATCAAGTAAACAGGCGGCTCTTAACGGGGCCGCTATTTTTGTACCCGAAAGGAGCTAAACACGAAAATGAACGTGATTTCACGATTATTTAATAAATCCGATGCCGACTCGGTGGTTATCGGAGACAAAACGGTCCCCGTTCCGAAGCTAACTATCGCTAAATGGCGGCAGCTTTTTGACGTAGTGGAGGCGTTACCTCAAATTGCTATTACGATGCTTGCTGCGCGTGGTTCGGAGCAATTCACGGCAACCGTAATGGCTGCATTACAGCTTGTAGCAGACGAAGCAATCCGTATCGTATCGGTGCTTACGGAGCTTGACGCAGAGTACATCGAGGAGCATGCGACCATTAACGATGTTCTCGAATTCATCCGTCTGACAGCGGAGAAGAACGATTTGGAGTTGACGCTAAAAAACGTCAAAGCCGCTCTCGGCCGGTTCAAAACGGGTCCGGTTCAGGGCGGCGTGGCAAGCAATTAACGCTTGACGAATGGCTAATGGGCGCGGCCGTCCGGCTCGGCGTAAGTCAAATCGTACTTGAATCGGAGTTTTACATGATCGACCTGCCGGAATTGCTCCGGTACAAAGCGGCAGAGACGGCGGAGAACCGCTTGATGGCGTTACAAATCGGGTCAATGAGCCAGTGCACAGATAAGGACGTGTACGGGCGTTTTGTCGATCAATTACGGGCCGATTTGATAACCGGAGACGGAGCGGAGCCTGCCGAACAAGCGGACCGTCTTGACCGGAGCGCGCTCGAAAAGCTACGCGGCAAGATCGGAAATCGGACGAAAGGAGGTACGTAATAAGTGTCAGCAACGGAAATAGGTGCGATTAAGGCGCGGCTCGAATTGGACGCGGCAAACTTTAGGGCGGGCATGGATCGTGCGAAACAGGACTTAACCGGCGTGACAGAAAATGCGAAGCAGACGACGGCGGCGTTTAAGAAGATGTCGGAAACTCGGGATAACATCGATAAGCTGGCGGCCACTCTCGACAACGTTAACGCGCGGGCGGATATACAGAGGCGGAAGCTTGCGGAGTTACAGAGGCAGTATAAGGAAACGTTTGAGGACGGAGCCAAGGCGAAGATTAACGATAAGATCGTCAGTACGGAGGCGGCGTTGCTCTCGCTGACTAAGCAGTCCGACGCGACGGCTTCGAAAATCCACGAGCTGGAGGATAGCCTTAACTCGGCCGGAGACGGATTGGATAAGTTTGACGGTAAAGCTACGTCTGCGGTTACGAAACTGGGCGTGGCTTTTACGGCATTGACTGCGGCATACGCGGCGGTCATTACGAAGTCAGTCGAAGCGGCGGCCACTTTCGAGCAGAGTATGGCGAAAGTTAAAGCGGTGTCCGGTGCGACGGCTTCGGAGTTTAAACGGCTGCAAGATCAGGCGTTAGAGCTTGGGGCTACGACAGTGTTTACGGCAGGTCAAGCCGCAGATGCTCAGGGATACCTCGCTATTGCCGGTTTTAAGACCAACGAAATTATCGCGGCAATGCCCGGCGTACTCAATCTCGCCGCCGCTGCTCAGATGGACCTCGGACGGACAGCGGATATTGCTTCGAATATTCTTACGGGGTTCGGACTCAATGCCGAAAAGACCGGCCATGTAACGGATGTAATGGCGAAGGCTTTTACGTCGAGCAATACGAGTATGGAGCAGTTGGGCTACGCTATGAAATACGCAGCTCCTATCGCAGCGTCCACCGGAGTCACTATCGAGCAGACAGCGGCAGCTATCGGACGGCTCTCTGACGCCGGTATTCAGGGCGAAATGGCCGGTACGCAGCTCCGCGCGATCCTCCTCCGCCTGATTAAACCGGTCGGCGAGGCGAAGGACGTAATGGATCAGCTCGGAATTAAAACGAAGGACGCCGCCGGGAACATACTGCCATTTACGGATATTATCCGACAGCTCGAAGTTGCTCTCGGAGGATTAACTCAGGCTGCGCAAACGGAGGCCGCGGCTCTTATCGCAGGTACGGAGGCCGCTGCCGGATTGCTAACGTTGGTAAACGCAGGCGCGGATAATCTCAACGAATTCGCCGAACAACTCCGTAATGCAGGCGGGACAGCCGAGCGGATTGCGGAAACGCAAATGGACACGTTTAACGGAGCCGTAACCGAGATGAAATCCGCGTTGGAGGCCGTAGGTATTACGATTGGTAACGACTTTATTCCAATACTTCGGCAGGCGGCGGAGGCGGTTACGAGGACCTTGCTCGGATTTAACGAGATGGACGCAGGTATGAGGACATTCCTCATTACTTTACCAGCGGTAACCGGAGCCGTTGGATTAATCACTATATCTATTTACGCAATGGTTACGTCCTTAAAAGCCCTCGCTGCTGCGGCCGGAGTCGCTAATCTCTCGCTTGGGTGGGTCGGATTATTGGCGGTAGCCGTTGGTTCGCTCGGAGCTGCCTTCGCGGGCTATCAAGCGCAAGTGGCAGAGGCCGCCGAAGCACAGGCGGAATTCAACGCGCAACTATCAAAAGCCCCGTTCGAACGTACAGCCGACGATGTAAACACGTTAAAAGACCGTATCGAAGAATTAAACGGATTGCTCGAAAAGCAAGCGGACCTCGCTCGGAGGATCGAGGAGGCGCAGCCGGACGGGTTTTGGGCGAAGACTTGGCGAGTAATTGCCGGTAAATCCAGCGAGCTTAAAACGTTGGAAATCCAGCTGATGAAAGTCGAGCAGCAATTGGGAAATACGTTTGACGTAAAAACTCCGGAGGAAGCGGCGGAGCGGATCGCGGAACTTAACGGACAGATTAACGAATCGATTCCGGCTCTACATGAGCTGTTACGACAAGAGTTGGCGGAAGCTGCCGCTAAACAGGAGCAGATTATACAGTCCGAAAAGCTACTAGATCGGTACCGAGAGTTATCGCAGCAAGCGTCACTTACGGCGGACGAAAAGGCCGAGCTTACTCGTACTATTCAGCAACTGTCTGACCACTATCCGGACCTTAATGCCAAGTTGGACGATAACGGACGTCTCATGATTATGAATGAGGGGTATGTTCGTAGTCTTATTCAAGCCGAAAAGGACTCCGTACAAGATACAGTGAACAGTGCTGAGTCACGCACCGAAGCTTGGCGTATTGAAACGGAGAAGAAGCTGGAATACGCGAAGAAGCAGCTTGAAGCCCTACAACGGGTAGCCAAGGCGCAGTCGTTTGATGTTAGCGTTAAGAATCCGTATGGACTTGATGGTGGTGGGGCTTTTGGGCTTAGTGACACCGTAAAGAAAATGCTCGAAGATGACCGGAAGCGTCTTGAGAGCGAAGTTGATACGTACACAAAAGAAATTAACGCATTTGATTTGGACTTGGCGAAAATCCAAAACGGGACTTGGAATGCGGGCGGATCGGGCGGCGGATTAGGTACGGGATCAGGAACGATCAGCACCGGTAAGGATAAAAAGCCCGGAAAAGGGAAAACCGGCGGGGGCAAAAAGGAGAAATCGGCTGAACAGCTCGCACAGGAAGCGTATCGGGCCTCGTTACAGTACATCGAAAAGATGCGCTTGCAGAACCGTATGTCCGAGGAGCAGGAGTTGGCTGCGCTGGACAAACTGGCTGACCGTTATCAGAAGTATGACACGCTTTGGATCGACGCCACGAAACGCCGTAATCAGCTATCCGATCAGATGGCGGCGGCCGACAAGAAACGGGCCGACGACGAGAAGAGACGCGGCGAGGATGCGAAGCGGGCTGCGGAACGGCTTGCTCGTGAGAAATTCGATTCTTCCTCCGAATGGATCGAAATGGAAACGCGGCGGCTAACGGAAAAGGGCGCTTCCGAACGGGAAATCACCGACATGCAGCTTGCGGCGTGGACACGAGTCCGTAATCGCTACGAAAAGGATTCGGACTTTTATAAGCGAGCAGACAAAGAGATGTTCAATGCGCGGATGAATCTCCGTAAACAGGACGAACAGGCCGCGAAAGCTGCCGCTCAAGCCGCTGAGAAGTCCACGAAAGAGCTTACGAAGTCTGTTACGGATGCAATCGATAAACAACGGAAATCCGAGCTTGATGCGCTAGAGTCCCGGAAGCAGGCGGTCAAGGACCATTACGACGAAATGCTTCGGATTATCGACGAATTCGAACGGGGACGCGATCGAAAGAAGCTCGAGGATGAGGCGGAGAAGTACCGCTATGCTACGTCCGAGAAGGGCCGTAAACGTTACGAGGAACTCCAAGAGCAGCTCCGTAAGATGGATATCGAAGATAACAAGCGGGCGCTACAAAAGGAGCGGGACGATAAGCTGGCAGCGATGGATAAGCAGAAAGCGGACATCGACTCGTGGTATGCGGATTTAAAGTCGTCCATTGAAAATTTTAACGGGGACTTCATTTCGATTTATCGATTGACCGAGGACGAGCGATTCAAGGCGTTTGTGGATACGAACGCCAAGATTAAAGCGGAAATGGAACGGTTCAAGGCTGAAATGGCTGCGATAAATGCAGCAGCAGTCCCGGCCGATCCGTTGACACAGTCTACCGTTTACCAGATGCAGGCCAATTCTAATGCATGGAAGACGGCAGACGCTGCCGGAAAGGCTCGCCTGGAAGCGGAGAATCAGCGACTTGGAGCGCAGATCGGGGCCACGTATAACAGCAAGCAGGGCCGCTGGTACAAGGATGGCGTACCGCTCTATCATACGGGAGGTATTGCGGGTGAGCAGCCGTTTGCATCCGGCGAAAGACTGATGCCTGACGAGCTGACAGCGATACTCCGACGAGGCGAGCCTGTGCTGACTCCGCAGCAGATTACGCAGATTGTCGGCAGCAAGGCTGGTTCTGCTGCGCCGGGCAATACGGTCCATATCGAAAAAATGGTCGCTATGGAAATCACGAATCCGGTAATCGAAGATAACGTCGACCTTGACGCATACGGGAGAAATGCGAACGCTAAATCTGCTGAGCTGCTACGGCAGGTTTTGAGTGACGGAGGAGGGAGGTAATTGGACGGATTATACGGATTTACGTATAGGGGGCGGCATTGCTCGGAAATGGGCGTGCGGCTCCTTTCTTATACCGTTAACACGCCGGAACTGCGTGAGTATGCGGAGACGGTCGCCGGGCGGCCTGGCGAGTACGATTACGGCGCGGAGTGGGGCACGCGGGAAATCACCGTGAAGATTGACGTTATTCCTAATGGAGAATCGCTCAAGCGGCGGCAATCAAAGATATTGTCGTGGTTGTCTCCGGTTGATTCTGGCGCCGGACCATTGATATTTGACGAGGTCCCGGATACCCAATACAACGCCAAGCTTACAGGCCGATTCGGTATTGAGCAGCTTATCGTTGGTTACGGTGTACTCACGATTACGTTTAAATGTCACGATCCGTTCGGATATTCCACGTACTCGGTCGAGTCCATAACAGTAGACAGCGCCGTCCTAGTGGATACGGAGATTTCCGTTGATGCATCGTACACCTTTGCGGTTAATGGCCTTGCGACTCTTAACGTGGATAATTTCGGGGCTGAGCCAGTTAGGCCAGTGCTTGAGATTAGCGGATCATTTACAACGCTCACGGTTACACTAGGCGGCAAGACACTCACATTTGGGCAGCAAACGTCCGGTACGCTGGCTATCGACTTTAGTCGTTACTTGAGTTTGAGAAACGGGGTTCCGGTACCTGCGTCAGGGGATTACGGACAGTTACCTGCCGGGACATCTCCGGTTGTAATCGGTGGCACCGGTATTAATTGTACGGTGACATTCCGCTTCCGGACGAAATCATTATAGGAGGGCGAAACTATGGCGGAAATTGAGTTGATTAAAGGCGCGGATAACGGGAATCCGCCGGATACAATCGGGACAGCATACCCGAAGATAAATCGTAATACGACGAAACTAAATGACGGGTTGATCTCGGAGACTCAACAGCGGGAAGCTGCGGACTTGGCACACGCACAATCCGTTACAGCTCATGAAGCACAACAGATTACGTATGATGGAACCGTTGTCGCTGGTAATGTAAAGTTAGCTATTGACTCGGTACAGAAAACGATTGATCAACTGGTAGTTGAAGGAGATAGCGGGCCAGAAGCAGCGGCGGCAAGGTATAGCACGCCGTTTGATGAAAATTATGCAACTCTGAAAGGACGTTTGGATAAAGCTGATCAGCGTTGGATTAATCGCAGAGTTTTTAATGTGTTGGAATACGGTGCTTATGGGTATGGGACACATGATGACACAAATGCTATACAGTCGGCAATTGATGCTGCGGTTGATGTAGGTTGGTCCGGTGAGTTAGACAATAAACCAGTTGTTTTAATACCTAATGGAATTTACAGAGTAACCGGTTTAGTTATACCTCGCGGATTGACTATTAGCGGAAGTGCGACCTTACAGGTTATTGGCCAGGGAAACACAGGTATCCAATTGTTGGGAGCTTTGTATTGTATAATAAAAGGTTTAAAGATACTGCTAACCGAAGAGGGCCAAGTGGGGATAGAATTATCAGAAAACTCTCAGTTAAATACATTTAAAAACCTTTGGATTGAAGGCGGCTTTATAAAAGATACGACAGCGATAAAAATAGGAAGATCGTGGGTTAATTCATTTCACGATTGTAAGTTCTTTCGGACTGCTGATGGCGTTTCTTTCTTAGACCCTGATAGCAATGCCAACTTTTTCTATGGCTGCGAAATACGAAGTAACCTAAGTGACCCTAATAGCAAGATGGCCGTCCTTCATATCAACGGAAAAAACAATGCATTCATTGGCGGGGTAATTGAAAACTTCCGTGACGGAGTAGATGCTCGGGATGGAACTTTACTACTTAAAGGTGTCTATACAGAATCATTTGCTGTAGATCGACCTTTCCATCTGAGAAATGACGGGTCACTCACGTTCGACGGATGTTTAATTAAAGGAAAGGTACAGGTCCTTGGCGGTAAAATGATGCGAATCATAAATTGTGATATGAGCAAAGGAGGATTCTTAACTAATAACAATTCCCCTTTTGTACGATTTGATGCGGATGTACCAACAACAGTCATCATGTCAGGCAATGATATTTTGCCTGACTTCATCCATGCCCGTTTTGGATATTGGTTTAATCCATCTAACTCAACATGGGCTAAACGTTCTGCGGTAAATAAAAGAGAGAAATATCTTGATAGATCAGAGGCTACCACCGGCAAATTATCCGGCACAATCCCTAACATAACGGGTGACGGAACAGAGTACAACATTGCTTGGGGAGTAGCGGGTCTTGAATCTAATCCATATGGCGAGTTAGACGCATTAACTGGACTCTTTACACCGATTACAAATGGTAGGTTTAGAGTAAACGTAACGGTACGATTGTCAGGGGTAGAAGAAGCACATACCAATTGCGCTCTATATGTCAAAGAGACGGGTGTCGGGGCGCGTGTATATACTGTAGACGAAAAGCTTGGGTCACAAAGGGATGTAAACGGCCGTCTATTGCTTTCCGGGTCTGTAGTAATAGAAACGCAAAATTTACTTGGTATAAGAGTATCAGTAAGAGTGTTAGGCGGGGAAAAAACAGTGAATGTATATGATCCATCTAACCTAAGTGTCTGGAACTTTTATAGCATTGAAAGATTGGCATAATTTCGCAACTATGTTACTATAGTGGGGTTGTTTGTAAAAAAAATAGGAGAATAGTCATGAACATACTACCATTAAGAGAATACAAAGAAACCCCACTATTTTTAATTATCTTGTCTATTTGTTTTAGTTTCTATTACGTTGATTTAGGATTTGCCTTAAAACCATTCATGCTACTGTCTGCAGTGTTATTTGTCCTGTCCGTAAAAACTTTTGTTACACATTCCCTCTTTAAATACGAGATAGCTTTGCTTTGTTATTTTGCTTACTATTGTACGACCGGCATATTTGCAAAGTATCCAGCAGCAAGTCTTAGATTCATTTTTGGAGTGTTTTTAGTAATTTTCTGTTATTTTGTTATAAAATATTTTATGCATTTGGTAAGTATTAACGGGATTGAAAAGGCTATATTTATTAGTGGTTTTATCTTCAATGGTCTATCTGTGCTACTATATATTTTAGGAATTTTAAAGGTTGGATATATAGGCGGTAATCAAATTCGCGAACTAGGAGTACTTATGGATAGAGGATTCCCTAGACTGATAGGCTTAACGAGCGATCCGAATATATTCTGTTTTTATAATTTTATCTTCTTTTTTTACTACCTTACTCATTTGGATAAAAAGGGAGCTAAATTAGGCTTCTTACTAACCTCGGCTACAATGTTATTTTCTTTATCAAGGGGCGGTATTATCTCAGTTGTACTTGGTTTGTTGTTAATGTTTATTACGCTGAGTCTGAGCAAGAAAATAAAGATGATTGTGGGCGTAGGTTTTTCGGTTGTTGCATTAAATCTTTTTGTAAAAATCTTATTTAAAATTGATTTTATTCAACTGATTTTGGAACGATTTATGAATGGTGACGCAGGGAGCGGACGCATTGACATATGGGAAAAAGGGCTTGCCTTATTAGGTAATTACCCTTTCTTTGGAGTTGGTATAGGAAATTATCGTCCACATGTTATTGCAGAATACGGAAATGCAATTTACATGCATAACACATACATGGAAGCACTGGTTGAAGGTGGTTTTATTGGTTTATTTCTCTATAGTCTGATATTTATACTTGTCTTTATAACTTATTTCAAAAACAAATCAAAGCTAAATGATAAAGGCTACCTCATTTTCACTTTTACCGCAGTAGCGTTCATGATGTCTACTTACTCATTTATGGTCAATGAAATATTCTTTTTGGTACTAGCTTTGATATGGAGATATCTTTATGAAGCCCAAAGTAGCATTAAACAAAGTCGAAGTAGGAGGATAAGATGTCCATAAAATTCCGTTCACGCCTCGAACTCTATACGCCGCTGGCCCCGGATGTTCGCCTGATGCTGCCGGACGCCACGGAAGTCCGCGTAAAGGAAATAGTTAACGGGGAGAATTACGTAACATTCCTGTATCCGCGGATGTCCGACGACGGTATTCGTTACGCCGCGCTCCGGGAAGACGCTGAAATCCGGTTCCCTCCGGACATCGAGCGGGGCCAGCGGTACACGATCCGGCGGGTAGACGAGGTCCGCGAAGGGCTGCGGGTGTATAAGCGAGTAGAGGCGCATCATGTAGCGTTTGATCTCGGTAATTATTTTTACGATGGCTATATCGACTTTGCCGCGGCGAAGGACATAACGGAGATGTTGGGGCTATTAGGCTCCGGCACTCCGTTTTCTTTTGTGGCGGAAGGGAATTTTTCGAAACAGGATATTTTTGATTGGGGCGAGGATAAACGATTCAGTCTGCTCCAGACGCTACGGCAGCTCTATGAGGCGGAACTATCGTTTGATAACTACGAAATCACGCTGACCACCCGTAAAGGGGCCAACCGGGGAACCACCGTCCGGTACCGGCACAACTTGGCGGGTATCCAGCGTAACTCCCACACAATGGAGCGCATAACCCGGCTATACGGTTACGGGAAAAACGGACTTACTATCGAAGGGCTACCGGGACATCCCGTAAAGTATATCGATAGCCAATACTTTGACCCGAATAATCCGTTTGAAGCGAAGGTTGAGTTTGCGGAGATTGAAGTACAATCCCAGCTGCTGGCGGAGATGAAAAAGCACCTTGCTAAGTACGAACTGCCGAACGTCTCCTATAACATCGACTACGTTCAGCTCGAAAAGATCGACCCGGACTTCGAACCGCTCCGGCTGCAGGAAGCTGGCGATACAGTTACGGTCTATGACGATGACTTAGGCTATGCCTTTGATGCCCGGGCCATAGAATACGAGCGGTATCCATTCGAACCAAAGCGGGGCCGCGTCACCCTAGCGAACTTCCGCCCGATGAAGGATACGGACTATATCTTCCAGGCTACGGTCGGCAGCCGGAAGGCGATATCCTTTACGAACAAGCAATCCGTATTAAAAGGCCAGAAATACGACGATTCCGTTACGATTGCGGACGGCTTCGGCATTACCATTTCGGACGATATGAACCGAAAGCGTGTCATGCTCGGGCAGTATGAGCCAGGTGAATATGGTTTAATTGTGCTGAACAAGGATGGCGACCGTACGATATGGCTTGACGATAGCGGGGACGTAGTGATTTCCGGTACATTGCAGGCTGCGGTCATCAATGGCGGAATCATTAACGGAGCGGAGGTTAAAGGCGGAGTTATTACGGGGGCATTGATTCAGACGAAGGACTACGGACAGTATCCCCGGATTGAGTTAAGTTCAAGCGGAAACCTTCTTACGGCTTCACTCAACGCCAGTGAGTCTATCGCTATAAGTCCGAGTCTTACCGGATCGCCCACCTTCCTGTTGACCAGTGACGGTCAGCTTTCCGGGATTTTGTCTTTCATACAAGGTTACGGATTGATGCTCCAATCATCCCGATATGACTTATTCATTAATTCAGCTAGAGCTATTAGACTAAGCCCCAGCTCGGGTAATTCTGTGTTTGTCCCAAGTTGGTCCCGATTAGTAGAAGAGTTGACAGGCCGCTCACTTCAACAGGAACTATCCGGATTAAGCAACGCTTGGGCGCTGCAGGCCTATCAAATATCCGATTTGCAACAGAGAGTAGCGGCACTTGGCGGTTGATGGTATAATTTACGTAAATATACCAAACGAACGGAGAGTGTCGCTATGAAAAAATTCGTAGTAGGCGTAGTTGTAGGAGCAGCGTTAACATTATCGGTGACGGCTGCGGCCGACTCCCTTAGTTACGTCGGAAAGAAAGTTACAAGCGAGACGGCAGTTTTTCTTGATGGGATGCCGTTTGATACTGCGGCAATAGTAGACGGGACCAGCCTCGCTCCTATACGTAGGGTTTACGAGACTGCTGGGTATAAAGTGACGTACAAGGACGGGAAAGTTTATTTGGAATCTCCTAAAACAGCGAGTAATGGAGGGGATAGTTTGAATACTCATTCTCCTGATAAAAAAGAGAGTGGAGTCTCTCCGACAGAAGAGGAGCAGCCGAATGTTAAAGCAATTGAGACGAAAATCTCATTCCTGGGTGCAGACATTTGGTCATTGAATCTCCGCTTAAACCCAGTTTCGGGAACTCCAGAGTCTGAGAAGCCTGCAATTCGTGAAGAATTGGCAGCAAAAGAGAAAGAAAAAGCAGAACTTGAAAAGAGATTAGCAGAACTAAAAGCTTCCCAAATTAACTAACATTAACACGCGTTTACAGGTCGTCTACATTACGTAGGCGGCCTTTTTAATTTACGAAAAAGGTGGCGTAAACATGGCGCAAATCACGCATAAACTCGAAATCCTCGTCAATGCAGGCGAGCCGGTTTCCGAAATTAAGAACGTAATCAACGGTTTCCTCCAGTTGCATCCCGGCCGGGAATCCGAAATCCTATCCGAACTGAAAGCGGAGATAGACGCGGCCCTAGCGGTTTTTAACGTAGACAAAGAGGAGGCGTCCGAATGATGAACTTTCTTACGGTAAATCCCGGAACGGGCGTAGCGGCGGGCGGAATCGGCGCGGTAATCGGATTCGCATTCGGCGGATGGTCGGAGGCACTTACGTTTCTCTTAATCGCGATGGTCGTCGATATCATATCCGGAGTCACGGCTTCGCTTAAGGAGGGCCGCGGGCTTAACTCGGCGGTGGCCTCCGTGGGCCTGGCGAAAAAGGGACTCATGCTGCTCGTAATTATCCTGGCGCACCGGATCGACGTGCTGCTTGAGCTTAACGCTGTGGTCATCGCGGCCACGGCGTATTTTTATATCGCGAATGAACTCGTAAGTATAACCGAGAATATCGGGCGGGCGGGCCTCGCGCTGCCGGATAAGATTACGGATATTATCGAGGTTTTGAAGCGGAAGGGCGACGCGGCCTCGAAAGGAGACGATAAATGATGAAAATTGCGATTGATGCCGGTCATGGTCCGAATACCGCAGGCAAACGATGCCCGGACGATAGTATGCGGGAATTTGCGTTCAACGCCGCGGTCGCCTATTACGTGCGGGAGGACCTCGTAAAGTATTCCGGCGTATCCGTCCTGTTTACACACGCTGCGGACGGCAGCCGAGACGTTCCCTTATCGGAAAGGGTGCGGGCAGCAAACGGTTGGTCGGCGGATATCTTCGTGTCCATTCATGCAAATGCGGCCGGTAACGGGTGGAGCGATGCTAGCGGAATCGAGACGTTTGCTTCCGTGAATGCTTCGGCGGCTTCCGTCAAATTGGCCGAAGCCGTACAGCGGAGGCTCATCGAGGAAACTGGCCGACGGGACCGCGGCGTAAAGAGATCGGACTTTTACGTAATCAAAAATACCGCCATGCCTGCGATTCTGGTCGAGGCCGGCTTCATGACGAACCGGACGGAAGCGGAGCTGTTGAAATCGGACGGATACAGGCGTAAGGTCGCGACGGCTATCGTTGGGGCAATCGTACGATTGTACGGACTGAAACCGAAGGAGGAACCGAAAGTGATCGAGGAGCCCGAGAAAGCCGGCAGGCTCGAAGCCACCGTAAAAGTAAACGGGACTGCATTAGCCGAAAAAGGCTACGTGGAGAAAGGTGTTACTTACGTGCCGGTTCGGGCCGTAGCCGAAGCGTTGGGCGCGAAGGTGAAGTGGGATGGCGCGGCGAAGACGGTGGAGATTACGAGGTAGTGCGGTATATTTTGCTTGAAATCCGCGGCTCCTTTGGGTACAATACGATTAGCGAGATTGGTCGTTAGAGGCGTGGAACAATAACAATCCCCCGAGCGATTATCAACCCACAATACCGTGCGAAAACGTTGATTTAACGGGCTTTTTGCTTACGTTGGCATACCGTTATAATTCACAATCGAGAATCCGAACGCAACCGCTACCTGCGGCTGCGGCTCCAGCTTCAGAACAGCTACCGATGCGGGCAAACCGAGCGAAGCGGGCGAGTGCTGATTAAGCGAATACCATTCTGCTTCATTGTCCTCTCTTGCAGTTGATGGTTGATCCCGGCTGTTAGGGAGGTTTTTATTTTGCAGATCATACAACAAAATAAGCATTTGTACGAAATAGAGTTCTCGTCCTCCGATTTGAAGGACAAGAGCTCTATTTTCATTATTTATATGCAACCATGGAGCCGATCTCCAATTAATAAATATTAATTAATAACAATATAATAGAAGACAACGAGAAGCAAATGCTGATCAGGAACAGGAAGGAAATCACCTGTACCGGTTTGAGGCCTGTATGCAGAAGGCGGTAATGAATCTGGCTGGCATCGGCCTGATAGATCGGCTTCTTTTGCAGGAGACGCTTGAAGACAACGAACAGGTTATCGAAGATCGGAACGCCAAGCGCCAGAATTGGAATAAACAGCGACAGCACGGTTGCCTGCTTGAATGCGCCGTCGAGCGCAATAACGCTTAATATGAATCCCAGAAATGTTGCCCCCGCATCCCCCATGAATACTTTGGCCGGCGGCTTGTTATACCGCAAATAAGCCAGGGCCACGCCTACCAAAATAATCGCCATAATCGCCGAGTCCGTCTGACCCATTGCACAGGCAACTATGAAGAGTGTCATCGAAGAAATGGTGGACAATCCCCCGGCAAGCCCGTCCATTCCGTCCGAGAAATTAATAACAGTCGTCACGCCAAATATCCAGGCAATGGTCAGAATGAATTGCAGTAAATAAGGAAGATGAACGAATTCGGAGGTGAACGGATTAATAAACCCCTCGAATGTGATGCCTGAAAAAAAGACGATTACTGCAGCCATAATCTGTACAATGAACTTGGGCAGCGCCGGGAAGTCTTTACCGCGGGTTTTATACCAGTCGTCGATCGTACCGATTGTCAGCAACAACACAGAACCCGCTAATATGCCGAAGGTTGCAGGCGTCACGGATGAAGTAAAGATGAAGTAAGCAATGAAAAAGCCCAGAAATATCGCATAGCTCGCTGTCAGAGGGATCGGTTCTTTATGTATTTTGCGCTCTGTGTCTTGTCTTGGTTTATCGAGAAAATCGATACGGAATGCTAACTTGCGAAATGGGGGAATCAAAAATAGAACAATGGCAAAAGCGGTTAAAAAAGAAGCCAGATAAATAATAAGGACCATCTCCTGTTCATATAGAATCTGCATGATTCAAATCCGACCAAGCTTCGTTATACCTGTTTGTAAGATGTTTTTTGTTTAAAAATGGAGGGTTTTGAGGAATTGTGGAATTTTCTTCAATCAATTGGACGATCCTCCGGCTGAAAAGGTTTCAAAAATACCCGTAGTCCAGGAGAATCCAGAATTGAATTCCCCAAACCGACGGGTATTTAGTCAAACCTGTTTATTATGTAACCCGTATCCCCAAAGGGGGAAGATCAGGTTGCATCCTGCTCATTTTGTGGCTGATAGGCGATTACGACAATGTCTTCGCCTGTGATATCCCGGCAATGCGCCTCAAATTGCTGCAGCTCCTCGAGCAGGGAAGAAGGGAGATTGGCCGGAAGATATTCGCTGTCCATGATTAGACTGAGCGGCCGCCGAGCTGCTGCTCAGCGATTTGCACCAGACGGCGTGTGATGTATCCGCCGAGTGAACCGGCATCACGAGTAGCCATGTTGCCATAGTAGCCGTCCTGCGGGATTTGAATGCCCAACTCTTGTGCGACCTCATATTTCATTTGCTCCAGCGCTGCGCGCGCTTGTGGGACTACCAGCTGATTGTTTCTTGCCATTTTATCCACCTCCTGGTTTATTCAGGAGTATTATTCAACAAGTCCGACGGCTTTATGCATATATATGGGATGGAAGCAATATTTTTTATGGTTGTATCCTGCCATCCAATTAAGGCGTCTGACAGGCGTCAATCATCCAAGAGACACCTGTCTCTCCTACATACATATATAGTATAACTCCAAGAAAGGAGACTTGAAGAGATGGGCGAAGGTATCGGAAGACAACTTGCCAGCAAATGGGCCAAGACATCGGCGCTGCTGTCGCATCCGCGAATTGCTCCCCATATTCCTCCTACAAGAATCTATACCAAAGAGAATTTGCGCAGTATGCTCTCCGCTTATGGCATGGTCGTCATTAAGCCGGTGAGGGGGGCAGGGGGACATGGCGTTATCAAAGTCAACCGTACGAACGGCGGCTACAGCTATACGTATTACTCGGACCGGAGAAGCTTCTCTTCCTTTGAATCCTTAACCGCTTCCCTCGCACGAGTTAAGAAAAACAGGAGGTATTTGATCCAGCGCGGCATCCATCTGGCCACAATCAGCGGACGGCCAATTGATTACCGGGTGAAGCATGTCAAGGCAGGGGAAGGCTGGGTGATCCGTTCCATGGTAGGCCGGCTGGCGCGCCAAGGACTGTTCGTCACAAACTTGTGCCGGGGCGGCACACAAATGACGGCTGCCCAGGGAATTAGAAGATCGCTCTCTTCCGGACTTGTCAAACGCAAGAAATATGAAATGCGGGAACTGACCCGAATCTCAACCCGGGTACTGGAGAGCAGGTTTCCAGGGGTAGGCCAGCTCGGCTTTGACTACGGACTTGACCGTAACGGAAAGATATGGATTTTTGAGGTCAATACCCGTCCGCAATAATATACAAAATCATTCATAGGTTGACAAAATTTTCGTTCATGAAAATTTATCAACCAATGGTTATTCATTTGATTTTTTTATGAAACAGATCTGAAAATTGGGTGTGTATAAAATTATCCACATCATCCCCAAGTGATTTTCCTCACAATTCGACGCCTGTCCACATTCTGTGCACATGATTTCCACACAGTAATGTGGATAAATGGAACAGTTGTTCTTATAATTGGGACATGTTAAGATGATGAGGAAGAAAAAGGGAAGGATGTGTTGAACATGGAGATCCTTTCAGATGAAATGCTTGTCGACAGTTACAACTTGGCGGTGCAGCTTGGTTTAGACCCTGAATTTATTGGAATGCTTTTCGAGGAAATCAAAAAAAGAGAGATTGAACCCAAAAAGTATAGGCTGGGTGCGTAAGGAGTAAGGGTTCATATTCCGTACGATTCCCGCCCGGCAACCATGATTTCGGTCACATTCCCGCATTTCTTACAGTGGCATTGATGCTGGCAGTACGTTTTATTGTGGGAGTTGGACAAGTGTCCCGCTTCATTATCTATAGGTTGATAAGGAGCGTAGGGACCCCATTCGTCCTGTACTCTTCCATCATCCGTCATCATGCCGTCACAAGCAGGACATTCGATTTTCAACACATGAATTCCATTGCACACCGGACATAACACAGGCAGGGTATCCTCCTTTGGCCGTTAAGCGTTTGCTTGACGTGAATAAAGCCAAGGGTAGGATACCCTGTCCTTTTTTAAAATATAAGAATTTATAATAAGGCTATGTTAAATCTTGTTGTTGATAATTGATTAATTTCCGAACAAATATGGGCGTAATAAAAGATATAATGCTAGTTCGGAGATGATATATCATGGAGTTAAAGGAAATAAAGAAGCTCGCTGACGCATTAAATGAAAGCGTTAAACAGGAACTTGTATATTTCTTGCAGTTCAAGGTATCGTCAAAATTGACGAGACCTATTTCTTGCACTCTGAGAAAGGGAAAAGAAACATCTTTGAACGCAAGTCCCGTAAACGCGGCGGTAAAGCTAAATATCGTGGTATTAGTATCGACCAAATCCGATTGAAACGCTGGATCGACCGCTCTAACGGCGTTGCAACGAAGTATCTGCAACATTAAACGGCTTCTTATTGCTAAACTAACAGGCAGGAAAGTCCAAAATGTGGTAGCATGAGAGGGGTAATTTGAGGGTGTGATGAATCTGTTATATTGAGGAGTGATAAATTGAGGCAAGCAGGATTAGTTTTATTAGTGCTAGTTATAATCTCCTTAGTGTCAGCATGTAGCAGTGGGAACACAGATAAGACCATGAGGTCCGAAACTCCCTTGGAAGCCCTCGAAAAAGGCCAAGTGAAAAAGTCTTTCAATCATGATATAAACAAGAATCCTGTTGAGGAATACGTTGAAAAGTTCTCTTATCTGAAACAGCTATCTTTAAAAAAGCAGGAGGCTTTTACCCGATTTAAATCTGAGAGGAACTTGCAAGACCTTTACAATTTCACCCCTGAGGACATGGTGCTGATTTATCTTTACTGTCTATCAATAGGCGATCCAGACTTGATATATGAGATTACTTTTAATGGGGGGCAACTTCCTGACCAAGATAAATTTCGGAAAGATTATTTCGAGTATGCAATGAATTATGATTCCGAAACAGCAGTACATTACAGATATTATGATTCTATAAAAGTGGATGAGAGTACGTCCGAGGAGAATAAGGTAACTGTACTTATTACGGTTAGTATAGAAACAACGACTCATTCCATGGCTCTAGGGCTACAAAAAGAAGATCAAGTATGGAAACTGGATATCTACCATTTGATAAAAGATTATATAAATAAAGCAATTGAAAACAAAACATAATAGGTTAATTCAGGTAATAAAGCTATTTCGTAAAACACTGTTAAGCTAACGGCGAACGATAGTTAAATTAACCGCCTTTTCAAAGGGCGGTTTTCTTTTGGGGTAAAAACAACATTGAGATTTAACATAGCCATTTATAAAAGTTTCACTTTTATAAATGGCTTCTATTTGTAAGTGAAACGACACTGTGCCTGTAAAAGTTGCTGTATTCATTTGAAATGTAACGGCATCAAAGCCCATCGTTCAAGCGGTTTTGGGCAGTTAACATATTTGAATTTGTTTTTATGTGAATTAAATCACATACAATTAAATCCATTCCCTCTATGATAAGGGTAACAACAATGATCCCACTTCATAAGGCTGTTGCAGCATTCTTGGCACACAATTCCAGGCTTCATGTTTGAGCGGCTCTTAGCAAGGCTGCCCGCATACTCAAAAGGAGGAGTTACTATGGCTGTTAAGGAGAGCAACCTCAATTCCATGCCTGCACAGGAGGAAGTCACTCAACTGGTCGCACGGGCAAAGCGCGCACAGGAGGCGTATCTCAGACTGGATCAGACACACATCGACCGGATTGTCCAATCCATGGCGCTCGCAGGGCTGGACCGTCATATGGTGCTTGCTAAAATGGCGGTGGAAGAAACGGGACGCGGCGTATATGAGGATAAAATTACGAAGAATATTTTTGCAACAGAGTATATCTACCACCATATTAAAAGCAGTAAAACGGTCGGCGTAATTGAAGAAAATCCGTATGAGAGCTATCAGCTCGTTGCGGAGCCGGTAGGTATTATTGCCGGGGTTACGCCAGTGACCAACCCGACCTCAACGACAATGTTCAAGGCGCTCATTGCCGCCAAGACACGCAATCCGGTCATTTTCGCCTTCCACCCGTCTGCACAGAAGTGCAGCGCGGCCGCAGCCAGAACACTGCTTGAAGCTGCAGTGGCAAGCGGGGCGCCAGCACATTGTATACAATGGATTGAATCGCCTTCTCTCGAAGCCACGCAGCTGCTAATGAACCATCCGGATATTGCGCTTGTGCTTGCAACAGGCGGAGCGTCGATGGTGAAGGCGGCTTACAGTACCGGAAAACCTGCACTCGGAGTCGGGCCGGGCAATGTGCCTTGTCTGATTGAACAGTCAGCTGATCTGGAGCAGTCAGTGACCGATCTGATCTTGTCCAAAACATTTGACCATGGCATGATCTGTGCCTCTGAGCAGTCCGTTATTATCGAAGAGCCTGTCTATGACCAAGTGAAAAAGCTGATGAAGGACAACGGCTGTCACTTTCTGACCAAAGCGGAGACAGAGCAGGTATCGGGGCTGGTCATTAATAAGGAGAAGTGCGCGGTCAATGGCGTTATAGTCGGACAAAGCGCGGTGAAAATTGCTGAGATGGCGGGTATTCAGGTGCCGGACGATACAAAAATATTAGTCGCGGAGCTGCAAGGTGTCGGGGAAGCCTACCCGCTGTCCGCTGAGAAGCTAAGCCCGGTTCTTGCTTGCTATAAAGTTAAGACCGCGGAGCAGGGTATTGAACGGGCGGCTGAGGTCGTTGCCTTTGGCGGTATGGGCCATTCGTCGGTCATTCATTCACGCAACAGCAATGTTATCGATAAATTCGCCAAGCGGCTGCAAACCGGCCGAGTCATCGTCAATGCGCCTTCGACGCATGGCGCAATCGGCGACTTGTACAATACGAATCTGCCTTCGCTGACACTGGGATGCGGCTCTTACGGGCATAACTCGACAACTTCTAATGTAACTGCCGTCAATCTGCTGAACATTAAGCGTGTTGCTTTCAGGACGGTCAATATGCAGTGGTTTAAGGTGCCGCCTAAAGTTTATTTTGAGAAGGGATCGACGCAGTACCTGGAGAAGATGCCGGATATTTCCCGGGTCATGGTCATCACCGATGAGACGATGGTAAAGCTGGGTTACGTGGAGAAGCTGGAATATTATTTGCGCAAGCGTCCAAATCCGGTCTATATCGAGGTGTTCTCGAATGTTGAGCCGGACCCGTCGGTGGACACGGTGGAGCGGGGCAGGGCGATGATGGAAGCCTTCCAGCCGGACTGTATCATTGCACTTGGAGGAGGCTCGCCGATGGATGCGGCGAAGGCAATGTGGCTGTTCTATGAATATCCCGATACGAACTTCCATTCGCTTAAGCAGAAGTTTCTCGATATCCGCAAGCGTGTATACAAATATCCGCGGCTGGGCCGCAAAGCCAAATTCGTAGCTATTCCGACGACCTCGGGTACGGGGTCGGAAGTGACTTCCTTCGCCGTAATTACAGATAAAAAGGAGGGCAATACAAAATATCCGCTGGCTGATTATGAGCTGACGCCGGATGTAGCAATCATTGATCCGGATTTTGTATACAGTCTGCCAAAGACAGCGGTCGCGGATACGGGGATGGATGTACTCACCCACGCCGTCGAAGCCTATGTATCGGTCATGGCAAATGATTATACCGATGGCCTGGCGCTACAGGCGATCCGTCTCGTCTTCCAATACCTGGAGCAGTCGTATCATGAAGCAGACCCGGTAGCCCGGGAGAAGATGCATAATGCATCGACGATAGCCGGCATGGCTTTTGCCAACGCATTTCTGGGCATTAACCACAGCCTTGCGCATAAATGGGGCGGCGAATATCACACCGCTCACGGCCGCACCAATGCGATTCTGATGCCGCATGTCATCAAATACAATGCCCGCAAGCCGACGAAATTTGCTTCCTTCCCCAAATATGCCCGGTTCGTCGCGGATGAGCGGTATGCGGAAATTGCCCGGATGCTGGGACTGCCGGCAAAGACGAAGGAGGAAGGCGTCCGCAGTCTGATCGAAGCGATCCGCAAGCTGAACCGTTCGCTTGGCATCCCGGAGAGCTTCAGTGAGCTGGGCTTTGATAAAGCGGATTTCGAAGCGAAGGTAGACCGGCTTGCAGACCGTGCTTTTGAAGATCAATGCACGACTGCCAATCCGAAAATGCCGCTTGTGACAGAGCTGGCTGACGTGTACCGCAATGCGTTTTATGGCAAATTTTAAGAATTTGAACGCTAATTCAACCTTGGAGGTGCTGTCGCAATGGCGATGATGGAACGGGAACTTACGGGGCAGGCGAAGCAAGGAAATGAGGCATGGCGCCACTTTGAAGGACTCTCATGGAGAAGAAAGATTGATGTGAATGCCTTTCTGGAGAGCAATCTCATCCCCTACACCGGGGATGAGGCTTTCCTGGCAGGACCGACATGTCAGACGGACGAACTGTGGCAGCGCGTGCGGGAGCTGCTGCAGGAGGAGCAGCTCAGCGGTGGCGTATTGGATATTGATATCCACACGGTATCCTCGATTACTTCTCATGCCCCAGGCTATATTGACAAGGATAAAGAGACGATTGTCGGTTTGCAGACCGATGCGCCGCTGCGCAGAGCTGTTCAGCCTTACGGCGGAATTCGGATGGCAGCGGACGCCTGCTCCGCGTATGGTTTTCAGCTCCCGGAGGAGATGGCCCGGCTGTTCACAGAAATTCGCAAGACGCATAACCAGGGTGTATTCGATGCGTATACAACAGAGATGCGGACTGCACGGAGAGCAGGAATCGTCACGGGGCTGCCGGATGCTTACGGCCGCGGCCGTATCATCGGAGATTACCGGAGGGTCGCGTTGTATGGTGCAGACCGGCTGATCGCCGGCAAGCAGGAGGAGCTGCTTCAGCTTGAAGTGGATGCTATGAGTGAGGATGTGATTCGGCTGCGCGAGGAGCTGTCCGAGCAAATACGCAGCCTGAATGAGCTGAAGCGGATGGCGGCCTCATACGGATTTGATATTTCACAGCCCGCAGGCAATGCGAAAGAAGCGATTCAATGGCTCTACTTCGCTTATCTTGCGGCAATCAAGGAGCAAAATGGCGCGGCAATGAGCCTGGGGCGTGTATCCAGCTTCCTGGATATTTATCTGGAGAGGGATTTGGCTGAAGGAACATTATCCGAGGAACAGGCTCAGGAGCTGATCGATCATTTCGTCATGAAGCTTAGGATTGTGAAATTTTTGCGGACACCGGATTATAACGAGCTGTTCAGCGGTGATCCGACATGGGTAACAGAGTCGATCGGCGGGATGGGGCTGAACGGAGAGACAAGGGTGACGCGCACCTCCTTCCGCTTCCTTCATACGCTGTACAATCTGGGTCCTGCTCCGGAGCCAAACCTGACGGTGCTGTGGTCGCAGCAGCTTCCGGAGAAGTTCAAGCGCTATTGCGCCAAAGTCTCTTCAGAGACCAGCTCGATTCAATATGAAAATGATGATCTGATGCGGCCCCGTTTCGGAGATGATTACGGCATAGCCTGCTGTGTGTCAGCGATGCGGATCGGCAAGCAAATGCAGTTTTTTGGAGCACGTGCCAACCTGGCAAAGTCGCTGCTGTACGCGATTAATGGAGGTATTGATGAAAAGCTCGGCATTCAGGTCGGGCCGCCGATCGCCGCAATCACCTCTGAGGTGCTTGATTATGAAGAGGTAGCGGCTAAATTCGAGATCATGCAGGAATGGCTGGCAAAGCTGTATATGAACACGCTGAATGTTATTCACTACATGCACGACAAATACTGCTACGAACGAATTGAGATGGCGCTGCATGACCGGGATATTGTACGTACGATGGCTTGTGGTATCGCCGGATTGTCCGTAGCGGCCGATAGTCTGAGTGCAATCAAATATGCGAAAGTGCGCCCTGTACGCAATGAGCAGGGGCTTGCCGTAGATTTTGAGATTGAAGGGGAGTACCCGCAGTATGGCAACAACAACGATCAGGTAGACGGCATTGCCGTGCAATTGGTTGAGGGCTTCATGGAGAAGCTGCGCAAGCATAAGCCATACCGCAATGCCGTACCTACGATGTCGGTGCTGACGATTACTTCTAATGTCGTATACGGCAAAAAGACAGGGACGACACCGGACGGACGGAAGGCTGGCGAGCCGTTCGCACCAGGCGCCAATCCGATGCATGGACGGGACCGCAAAGGAGCGCTGGCTTCTCTAAGCTCGGTTGCAAAGCTGCCTTATGACAGCAGTCTGGATGGCATCTCCAACACCTTCTCCATTGTACCCAAAGCACTCGGCAAGGAGGAGGAGGCCCGTTACGCCAATCTCGTCTCCCTGCTTGACGGCTATACGGCAAGCGGCGGACATCATTTGAACGTTAACGTATTCGACCGGGAGCATCTGATTGATGCGATGGAGCATCCGGAGAAATATCCGCAGCTTACGATCCGCGTATCCGGTTATGCCGTTAATTTTAATAAATTGACCCGGGAGCAGCAGCTTGATGTCATTAACCGGACCTTCCACGGTTCCGTGTAACACATCCTTATATAAATAGGTAGGCATTCGTTAAAGGGGGCATGCGCCATGAAAGGCCGGATCCATTCCATTGATACCTTTGGCACCGTAGACGGTCCAGGCATCCGCTTCGTTCTGTTCATGCAGGGCTGCGCGCTGCAATGCCGGTTCTGTCATAATCCTGACACCTGGGAAACCTCTGGAGGCCGTCAGATGTCGGTCGAGGAAGTCATTGCGGAGCTGGAGCCTTATCTGGTGTATTACCGTAAATCGGGAGGCGGTATAACCGTGACCGGTGGAGAGCCGACTTTGCAGGCGCCATTCGTAGCCGAGCTGTTCAAGACGGTCAAGGAAAGATTCGGTCTGCATACGGCGCTGGACAGCTCAGGCTTTTGCGAACCATCCAATGCGCGCTCGCTGATTGATTATACGGATCTGGTGCTGCTCGATTTGAAGCAGATGGACAGCGCCAGGCATGAACAGCTAACCAGCCAGCCCAATGAACGAATTCTGAGGTTTGCCTCATGGCTGGCAGGGCAGCACAAGACAATGTGGGTCAGGCATGTACTTATCCCTGGAATTACGGATTCCTGGCAGGATTTGACCGCGCTCGGCCGGTATGTATCCGGGCTGGATTCAGTAGAGCGGATAGAGCTGCTGCCATACCATAGAATGGGCGTATACAAATGGCAGCAGCTTGGACGCATCTATCCGCTGGAGGGCGTTCAGACGCCATCAGCGGCAGAGGTGGAGCGGGCCAAGGCCATTATCGAAGCAGCTAGAAAAGAAGCGGCAGCCTCACCCTGAAGGGCTGCCGCTTCTTTCTGTCCTGACGTGTTCCTGTTTCGATATCATAGAGCTCACCAGTACTATCAGCGAAGCTCAAAGCTGCGCCATTCCTGACCCTCCGCCAGCATTGCTCTGTTCCAGCTTCCAGGCTTTGTTCATGCAATCTATTCCAGATTTTGCTTGTCCCTCACTAACTCAGAATAAAATGTCACTTTTTGTCGTAATATAATATGACTTTTGAAGGGAAATGAGAACTGTGGAATTAGGCGGAAGGACTTAGCCAAAGTAGTCTTGTCTGCCGATTTTTCCAATTTTCGCCCAATCAAAATCGGCCCTTGCTTCCTATTATATAAGGAGGCAAGGGCCGTACTTATAACGCCTGGTTATAAAAGAGTATGAATTATAGCTTCATGTTACTGCTGTGGCCTGGGGAAAGCTTGGCTGAAGGATCAATGTAGACCTTGGCATTGTTAATGGCTGTAGGCGCCTCGCCGAATCCGACGGCGATAAGCTTGAGCTTGCCCGGATAGGTCGTTATGTCCCCTGCTGCAAAAATGCCCGGAATATTCGTCTCCATGCGGGTATCGACAACGATGGAGTTGCCCTGAATCTCAAGTCCCCATTGTGCGATTGGTCCCAGGGACGAAATAAAGCCGAAATTGACGATCACGGCGTCAACATCGACAATCTTCTCTTCCTTTGTCTTCACATCGCTGATCGTGACGGCATGAATGCGGTCATCGCCATGTAAAGCAGAAATTTCAGTTGGTGTGAGTACCTGAATGGAAGAATTCATCAAATTTTGAACACTGTGCTCGTGAGCACGGAATTTGTCGCGTCTGTGAATCAAAGTGACGCTCTTGGCGATCGGCTCCAGCATCAGTGCCCAGTCAACCGCAGAGTCTCCGCCTCCGCTGATGAGCACGTTCTGGCCTTTAAATTGGTGCAGGTCATTGACGAAATAGTGAAGGTTCCTGCCCTCATACTTGTCAGCACCATCAAGTTCCAGACGACGAGGTTCGAAAGCGCCTACCCCACCGGATATAACTACAGCTTTGGCATGATGTACCGTCTTATTTGTATGAATTTCAAAATGACGCTCAGCCTTCTTGACCACATTGAACACTTTCTCTTCCAGGCAAATTTCCTGTTCGAAGTGCTCCATTTGAGCTTTAAGCTGATTGACCAGTTCCTGAGCGGTTACCTTGGGGAACCCGGCTACATCATAAATATATTTTTCAGGATACAATGCGGCAAGCTGTCCGCCCAATTGAGGCATGCTTTCGATAATTTTTACCGAAGCCTGTCGCATCCCTCCGTAAAATGCAGCAAACATTCCGGCCGGTCCTGCGCCGATTATCGCAATGTCCACTATGTGATCTGTTGAAGCTTCAGAATGACTCATTAAAAACTGCACCTCCAAGAAGTTTGGTATACTACGAGTATAAGCTTACCAGAAAAGAACTAGAAATAAAAATTTGTATGTTTTTCTAAAGTTTTTCGTATTTTTATCCCTTGAACTTTTATTGAAAAGTCGATATGATTTCATTTGTATATACACGGAGACTTTTGTCGAACCGACAAGACAGATAATAAGCGCGGTTTGATTGACATAAACTAGACCCTAGAGACATAGAATTACAATCTGGTTTGTGTAATTTTTCACAAGGAATGGAAGGGATTAAGTAATGAGTAACATACCGAAGATTGTCATTCTTGGAGCAGGGTACGGCGGAATCCTCACAGCGCTTCGTCTGCAAAAAGAATTAAATTACAATGAAGCAGATGTGACCCTTGTCAACAAGCACGACTATCACTACATTACGACCCATTTGCATATGCCGGCTGCCGGTACGGATAATCCTGAAAATGCCCGTGTCAGCATTTCCAAGCTTATCGATGAGTTCAAAATTGACTTTGTCAAATCAACCGTTGTGCAAATCCGTCCACAAGATAAGAAAGTTATTTTGGAGGATGGTACCCTTTCTTATGATTATTTGGTCATTGGAGTAGGCGGCGAGCCGGAAACATTCGGTATCCCCGGCATGAGTGAATATGCGATGAACATTCGCAGCATCAACTCTGTTCGTCTGATCCGGGAGCATATTGAATACCAGTTTGCCCGTTACAAGCGCGAGCCGCATCGTTCGGACTATTTGACTTTCATTGTTGGCGGCGCAGGCTTTACAGGCATCGAGTTTGTCGGCGAGCTGGCAGACCGTCTGCCGGAGCTGTGCAAGCAGTTCGATGTCGATCCGTCCATCGTGAAATTGTATAACATAGAAGCCGCTCCAACTGCGCTGCCTGGATTCGATCCGGAGCTGGTGGAATACGGCATGGAAGTGCTGAGAAAGAAAGGCGTCACATTCAAAATCGGCACAGCGATAAAGGAATGCACACCTGATGGTGTTATCGTCGGGGAAGGCGAGGAAATCCGCTCCCAGACCGTCATCTGGACCGGAGGCATCCGCGGCAGCCGTCTTATTGAAGAAGCAGGCTTCGAGACGATGCGCGGACGTGTAAAGGTCGATGAGTATCTGCGTGCGCCAGGAAGCGAGAATATCTATATCGTGGGAGATAACTCGCTCGTATTTAACCCGGAAGGGCGCCCGTATCCGCCAACTGCCCAGATCGCAATGCAGCAAGGCGTCGTATGTGCCCACAATCTGGTGGCCGCCATCCGCAAGCAGTCGCTTAAAGGATTTGAGTTCAAGAACAAAGGTACGGTAGCCTCTTTAGGCAAGGGTGAAGCGATCGGAATTGCTTTCGGCAAGAAATATAAAGGCCGTTCCGCGGCTTGGTTGAAAAAAATGATCGATCTTCGTTACCTGTTCATTATCGGCGGCGTTCCGCTCGTCCTGCGTAAAGGGA
This sequence comes from Paenibacillus pinihumi DSM 23905 = JCM 16419, assembly GCF_000422505.1. GTDB lineage: Bacteria > Bacillota > Bacilli > Paenibacillales > Paenibacillaceae > Paenibacillus_D > Paenibacillus_D pinihumi. The sequence continues at coordinate 31,408 of NZ_AULX01000037.1, forward strand.
AGTTCCTGTAATGAGGCACTGCAGCGTACAGGTACGCGGGTTGCTGACCAGAGAGGAACTGGACCGCTATAATGCTCTGATGGAGGTTGGTTCGTTCCTCGAATCGCAAAATCGGTATGATTTGGCTTACACCGTACAGCAAGAGGTCGACCGGCTGATTGTTCCCGGCATTGAACGGCTGAAAGAAAAAGGCCGGGAACGTGATCGTGCGACGCAGCAATACTTAGAGGAAATGAAGGGGGAAGCTGAATAACAGCTTCCTTTTTTATTTGCCTTGCAAGCGCTCTTGACTGGCGGTTGCAGGCAGACAATCGGATAGCACCGGGGGGGACTGGATAATGAAAAGTGAAAGGCATGCACTGGTAATCGGCGCGGGGATTGGCGGCTTATGTACAGCCATCGCCCTGGAGCAGACAGGATGGCAGGTTACGGTATATGAGCAGGCTCCGGCACCGTCAGAGGCAGGGGCGGGCATTGTACTGGCTGCAAATGCTGTTGCTGCTCTGACAAGGCTGGGGGTGGCAGATCAGGTGAAGCAGCGGGGAGCCAAGGTCGGTATTGCCCATATTCGCACGCATGATGGCAAAATGATTACTCAGCTCCCTGTAAAAGTCCAGGCGGAGCGATACGGTACCTTCAGCTATCTTGTTCATCGGGAGGAATTGCAAGCGGTGCTGGCGGAGCGACTGCAGAATACAACGATTCATTACAATAAGAAGCTGCGCGATTTTAAGCAGCAGAATGGAGTCGTGACGGCACTTTTCCAAGATGATACTTATGCTGCCGGAAATATTCTGGTTGGAGCCGATGGTATTCATTCGGCTGTTCGCAGAGGATTGCTGGATACCCCGGATCATGCACAAGGGGATTCCCGGCATGGGGCTTCCACAAACACAGCAATGATCTCCCGGGCAGGTTCCGCCAGTGCTGTCGGACATTCGGAGCTCCGTTATTCAGGTTTTACCGCACTGAGAGGCATTTGCAACTTGCAGGATGACGGGTATACGCCTGAGAAGGGCGGAGGATTTGAAGCATGGGGCCAGGGGCTGCGTTTCGGCTTCTCCCACTTGGACCGGGGACGGATTTTCTGGTTTGCTGCGATCAATGCTCCGCAAGGAATGATTCAACCGCCCGATCGAAGCAAGTCCGATCTGCTAAAGCGGCTGAACGGCTGGTATGAACCTGTACAGCGGGCGGTGGAGGCAACTCCTGCAAATGAGATTTTAAGACATGATATTTTCGACAAAATTCCGCTTCGATTCTGGTCATCCGGTTTGGTGACACTGCTTGGCGACGCTGCGCATCCGATGCTGCCTAATCTGGGACAGGGCGGGGCACAGGCTATGGAGGATGCTGTGCAGCTTGCGGCCTGCCTCAAGCAACATGCGGATCCCGTTGCTGCAATGCAGGCTTATCAAAAGATCCGTATTCCGCGCACATCCCGGGTTGTACGGCAATCACGGCGAATGGGGAGAGTTGTACAACTGGAGAATCCGCTGGCCATTGCCTTTCGCAACCAGTTGCTCAGGCGGATGCCAGGCCGCTTGCAGATGAAGCAGCTCGACTGGCTGCTAAGCTATAGATCCCCTTCTATATAAATGAAGAGATAAATATAGAAGCATGTACAAAGGTCAAATCGGGTCCCGATCCTCAATGCCGCTGCTGATTAAAAAAGCCTCGCGGCCTTCATAGTGAAGGCGTGCGAGGCTTGCGGATTAAATGATTTGCTTAAACTTGACGCGCAGGCTGCGCTGTTAGATGCTCAGCAGTTTGCCAAGCTTGTCCGAATCCAGCAGGTTGCCGACATAGAAGTCGCCAAATTCGCCGTAGCGGGCACTAACTTCATCAAAGCGCATCTCATAGACCAGCTTTTTGAACTGAAGCGGATCATCCGCAAATAGCGTCACGCCCCATTCCCATTGGTCAAAGCCGACAGAACCGGTAATGATCTGCTTGACCTTGCCTGCGTAAGAGCGTCCGATCATGCCGTGGCTGCGCATCATGCTGCGGCGCTCGTCCATGCTCAGCATGTACCAGTTATCATTGCCTTCGCGGCGCTTGTTCATCGGATAAAAGCAGATATGGGCCGCTTTTGGCAAAATCGGCTTGAGGCGGGCGAGGACTTCAGGATTTTCCGAAGGGTCCGTACCTGGCTTCGCCATGTAATTACTCAGCTCTACAACGCTAACGTAGGAGTAGACAGGGGTCGTGAATTGGGCGATAGCCGACTTGTTAAAGGCCGTCTCCAGTTCATTCAGCTCTTCCAGCGTTTCACGCAGGTGCATAAAGATGATGTCTGCTTTTTGGCCGACAATGCTGTATACGGCTGTGCTGCCTTGCTTGCTTTCTTCGACAGCGGACCATGCGCCCAGGAAGGACTTCAGCTCGTCCTCAGCCTGACGGCGCGCATCCTCGCTGGCAAGCTTCCATGCAGACCAGTTGATCGAGCGGAAATCATGGAGCGCAAACCAGCCCTCCAGTGTTTGTGCTGCTTCACTCATTGAGATCTCTCCTTTTTCGGCCGGTGAGCGTTTTCACTTGCGGCCTGTACTTGACGATATATCTTCGTTCATATGTGATGCCGGAAATTCCGGCCGGCAGGGCCATAACGTCAATCATATTGTAGCTTAAATATGGAAATAAGGGCAAATGGCGGTCTTGTGACAAAACAGAGGGCGGAATTGACTTGACGCAAGCGTTTTAATAAACTACATTATAGCATGTACAATTCGTGAACGTGACCATATGAAAGGGGAAGCGCTGAATGCTCCAAATGATCATTGCCATGATGCTGTTTTTCGTTATGATGTTCGGCATTGGCTTTATTTTGAATATGCTGATGAAGACGACCTGGTTCCCGGTGTACCTGTTCGTCATCATCCTGCTCCCGATCGGGATCTATTATACATGGGATGATTCCATGGCCTTCGCTGAGAATCTGCAGGCCTACACTTATGTGGATATCGCTCCGGCTGTCACTGCGCTCGTAGGCGCCTTTGTGAGCGGCTATACGATTCGCGCACTTCGCCGCGGCGGCTACAAGATGTTCTAGTTTTAGCTGCGGGATAATAAGAAATCTCTCCTTCTGCAACCGCCGGTTATCCGGTCATCCTGCTGCTGGAAGGAGAGATTTTTTTCGATAAGAAGAGACTATTTTACAAGATTCCCGTATACAAATTCCTTCATCTCTCTGGTATAACGATCCCAGTCGTAGCTTGTATTTTCAATAATCAGTTTAGGAATTTGCCATTCATCCACAACCGATCTTACGAATGCCTGGCTGCTGCCCCATAATTCGCCGGCCTCACGGAAGTCTTCATCCGTATGCAGGGAGACGGGTCCCCACTCATTGCCGCGTATATTGCATATATAGCGCCACTGCGCTTCAGGATTCACTTGATAAAAATAAACCAGGACAGGCTCCAGCGGGGCTAGTATCTGCTGCAAGGAAGCAGTGAATTTGTGCAGCTTATCCCTGTTCATGCCCGAATGATGGGCACAGTTGATGGCGTCCTGAAAAAGCACGCTCTCAATAATCGTCAGGTCCGGGCTGCCCTGAAGCCGTTCATCTACGAATTTCCTGAACTTCGCTTCCAGCAAAGCGATGAATTTGTCCTGTTGCTCTTCATGCTGGAATTCCGCCCAATTAAAATCAGTCAAAAGCAAAGGATTATTGTCCTCCTGCTCAAGCACGCAGCGGCTTTCCTTGCCCCATGTGGCCAATTGCTGTGCGATCATCGATGCCGAGGTTGATTTTCCCGATCCCGGCATGCCGTCTACGATAATAAGTCTTTTCTTTTTCATTTTTCTGTCATCCTCCCGATTGAACTGGCTCTGATTGTCATCTTCATTGCACTTGAAATCTTTGATTATACTGCGAATGAGATGGAGGCCTTCGGGAAGCAGAAAAAGCCTGACTTGCAGACCATACGTCAAACATACCGGCTGCTGTGACAGGCAGGAAAAAACAGCAAAGGGCATCTTGCACTGTATACGATATGTACGCACCAAAAAAGCCTCCATCCCATTCGATTGATCTGTAAAACGATAACCCTAATAAACCTTTCTATATGAAGGTTTAAAAACGGGGTTTGTTTTACTTCCTCAATTTAATGGAGTGAAAGCAAGGTGACATCGATAGGCCTCTTTCCTGAATTAGATTTATTTTACAAATACATTTCCGATATTATCCAATAATTCGATTTTTGTCAATCTATGTTTAGGATTTTAGTGCAAGGGCATGAGAACTTATGGCAGCCGCAGATACGGGACTGGTTGCTTTTTCTTTTCTGTTCTGCATCGAAAGGTTGTGCGATTTATGTTAAACTATGTAGATGATATTAGCGATGTTAAAAACGAAAGTGTTACGATAACTCTGTGGATCGTTTGCGAAACTTTGCGAACGTTGTGTAATTGGACCGAAAGCGCAACGGTAACTCTACGATTCTTTGTGCGTAATGAGCGGAGATAAGCGGTACTTTACGAAATGTAGCGTATTAGAACGAATAAGCAACGATACTCTACGATTCTTTGTACGTAATGAGCGGAGATAAGCGGTACTTTACGAAGTGTAGCGTATTAGAACGAATAAGCAATGATACTCTACGATTCTTTGTACGTAATGAGCGGAGATAAGCGGCAACTTTACGAGGCGTTGCGTAGTTAGAACGAAAGTCCAAACGGTAGCACTACGATACACGTTGCGTAAATTCAATCGCAGTGTAACGAGGAATAGCGCATTACAACTAAGCTAAGTGACCTTATTACAAGCAGGTTTTCAAGAATGTTGTTAAGAGTCTGTGGAAAAATATACGAAATTCAAAGTGGAACAAGTTTAAAACCAATCAAGTGACTATGAAAGAGGTGAGCGGGTGCGGATCGGGAATATTCTTCAGTTCACGGAGCATCACCGTTATTACATATATCGGGATTTCTCGCTTAGCAGCATGGATTCAAAAGTGCTTCAGATGATCTATCAGCCGATGGTAGGCGCACTGGCAGCCAGTCTCTATCAATTGCTGTATCATCACGTTCCGGCAGATCAGGTAGGCTATTCGCAGCTGGAATCGCAGCGCCGGATTTTTCTGAGCCTGGGACTGGAGATGAATGAGCAAGGACGCAGGACATTGATCGAACATGCCTCGCGGCTTGAGGCAGTTGGCCTTCTGCAAACCTCAAGGCTTGCAATGCCGCACGGCGAGGATGTGATCTTTGAGTATGAGCTGGCAGAGCCGCTCGGACCTGAGGAGTTTTTTGAGAACCAGCATTTGACTATGTATCTGCGGGACAAAATCGGGAAGTTCGCGCTTATTTCCCTGCGGCAGGAATTCGTGTCCCGGGAACCGGACGAACTTGCGCACGCCCAATTGGAGAAGGAGAACATCTCGGTTCCCTTCTATGAGCTGTTCTCGCTGAATACCCACTCTGTGGACAGTGAGCTGGAACAGGCGCTTTCCGAGGTGGCACCCTCCAGACAAAGCACAAGAACGATACCGGATAGTTCCGAGACAGCGGGTATCCAGTACGGTGAGATTATTTTGCGCTTCCCCCGTCATGCGGGCAACCGTCCATTCGTGGAGCGGCTGCGCGGCGACCAAAAGCAGCTTGCGAAGCTGAATTATGTCGCCTACAAGTACAACCTCAATGTTGTGGATTTATGCCGCTTGCTCGATGAGGACGGCATTTTCTCGCGTGCGGGCGAACTGATGGAGGAAGAGCTTCAGCTCCGGGCCAACCAGCTTTACCGCCAGGATCGCAAGCGGGGAGACGAGCGGGAGCGGAAGCTGGCAAAAATAGCAGCGATCCAGCAGGGGGATACAGAGGAGGAAATGCCTCAGGAGCATGCGGTACAGGCTGAAAATTGGCTGGAGGTGCCGGTGCAGCTGACTGGCCGCTGTGACAAAGCCCAGTACAATATGCTGATGCGCAATGAGCCGCATACCCGCTTCCTGGCCCGCTTCTTCCCGGGCGCTGTACCCGAATGGATGGAGCGTGTATTTGAACGGATTGATCTTAATTACCGCCTGCCGGGAGCGGTCATCAATGTGCTCATTCATTATGTGCTCGGCGAGAAGAAGTCGCAGCGTGTCAGCAAAACCTTTATTGATGCTGTAGCAGGAAATATGCTCGTCCAGCAGGTAGACACCTTCGAGAAGGCGGTGGGCTATGTGCGTGAGCAGGGGGATGTAGAGGAGCGCCGGAAACATACGGACACCCGCACCGCTGCCCCAAGAGCGGGTATTCAGAGAAATCGGGGCACCCGCAAGCCCAACATGCCGATTGTCGAGGATGCTCCGTCCGGAGCGGCACCTACGTCGGAGGAGCTGGAAGCGGCTCTCAGACTGGCGCGCAAGCTGGATGGAAAGATGGAGTAGGAGGTGAGGCTGCATGGAATCGCTCGGTGAAGTGCTGAAGCAGTGGCCTGTAGGGAACAAAATGTCGGATAAGGCCAGACAGCTTCAAGAGGAGCTATTGGTCCATCCGCTCGTAGTCAAGCTGCGGGCCAAGTATCCGGAATTAAGCGAAGATGTGATCCGGCTCAATCTGAACCGGGTCTACCAATATACGAAAGAACACGGGAACTGCTCTAATTGCCCTGGTCTCGACCGCTGCCCGAACGACTTTGAGGGTCATTATACGATGCTGTCCAGCGAATCGCAGGGTGGTGTCACACAACTGGTCGACCGCAAGGTACCGTGCAAAAAATTTATCGCCCACCAGAGCGAGCAGCAAATCCGCAGCCGGGTGCGCAGCTTTTACGTGGACGAACTCGCGCTATCCCGCGGCTATTCGGCTGAGGAAATTATGTTCAAGGACCTCGACCGGTTGAAATCCGCCCAGCATGTTATGGGATATATTGACCAGACGAAGCAGGAGGGGCTGCAGACACGCGGACTGTATCTCGGCGGCAAGTTTGGAACGGGCAAGACGTTCCTGATGTGCTACATGCTCTATGAGCTGGCCAAGGCCGGATATTCGGGCGTCATCGTCTATGTCCCTGAATTTGTGGAGGACCTGAAGTCGATGTTCCAGGAGCCGCAAAAACTCAAAGAGACGGTGGAATTGATGAAATCAACCGATCTGCTTGTCTTCGACGATATCGGCGCGGAAAATCTGAACCCGTGGGTTCGCGACCATGTGATGGGGACGATTCTGAATTACCGGATGAACCGCAAACCGACCTTTTACACTTCGAATCATGATCTGGATATGCTGGAGAAGCATTTCAGCTTCACAAGCAAGGATGGCGACGAACTTCATAAAGGGCAGCGCTTGATGGACCGTATCCGCCCATTCGTGGACTATGTGCTTGTATCCGGGGAAAATAAACGGGGCAAATGATGAGTTCCAATATAACGAAAGCCTTCCCGCAGCAGGGAGCTGACAGTGACCTCATAAGAAGTCATGGTCTGCCGATACCTCTGCTGCGGGAAGGCTTTTTTGTATTGCTTGCCGGAGTCCGCTTATTACGGATACAAATCATGCAGGGAAGCGCTGAGCTTCGCATCCGTCCCGCAATCCGGCCATAAATGATTCAGTTTATTCTGTGCTTCATGAATGGTCGCTACGCATCCGAGCCTGATGAGCACCCCGATTGCGATGCAGGCAGTCCGGGTCCGGTCTTCCGAGCAATGCAACCCGAGTCTGTAGCCTGCTTCGGCCATTTCAGAGACCCATTCTACTGCTTGGTGAATGTGAGACTGTTGGTTTTCCGTATCGGATGCAATCGGAATTTGTATATAGTGCAGGGGGTGCTCCTTGCCGGTAAGTACCTTTTCCGCCCGCAGATCGACAATAATCTGACAATGCTCTTTCTCAATCAGCGTCGTCATATCGCCAAGACCGCCAATCCACACCTTTCCCTCTACCAGCTGCCTGCAACTGCTCCATGCTGTTTTGACTTTGGGCAAGCCGTCATCCCTCCCTGATCTTCAATGGTCTTCGTGTTCATCCATCAGCTTTGTAAAGTGTATTAAATTCCCAGCTCTTACATGACGAAATCCTATAAGCAATATAAATCAATGTCATCATTAAATCTTAAAAATGTATGTCAAACGTCTGTGAAAATGTCACTCTAATTGTGCTATGAAAATGTCACTTGTTAAAATGAAGGTCTCTGTTACCAGAAGGCCTCTGGATAGCTATTGTGCTGCGAATACATGGCATCTTGGAACGAACGTTGTTTTGTGTTACGCTTAGTGATGTTGTTGTCATACGTGGTTTTCCACGGATGATCTTTGGCGGGTTTGCGTGGCTGCGCAGAACCCGTCTTTTCTTTTGGGGTGAGAACGGGATCACGGCTTGGACGGTCCGTCGCTTGGAGCGCAAACGCCTGTCCGTACATCCAGAGCAATACCTCACCTTCCAGCGTTTCGCGTAC
>NZ_AULX01000038.1 GCF_000422505.1 Paenibacillus pinihumi DSM 23905 = JCM 16419
ATCACCCTCTCAGGTCGGCTACGCATCGTCGCCTTGGTGAGCCGTTACCTCACCAACTAGCTAATGCGCCGCAGGTCCATCTGTAAGTGACAGATTGCTCCGTCTTTCCCGGTTCGACCATGCGATCAAACCGCGTATCCGGTATTAGCATTCGTTTCCGAATGTTATCCCAGTCTTACAGGCAGGTTACCTACGTGTTACTCACCCGTCCGCCGCTAACTATCCGAGAAGCAAGCTTCTCTTCAAGTCCGCTCGACTTGCATGTATTAGGCACGCCGCCAGCGTTCGTCCTGAGCCAGGATCAAACTCTCCATAAAAGTTATAGATAAGCTTGTTAGCTCATTACATACTGACTTTAAAACTTTGGATCGACGCGATCCATTTGTTCAGTTTTCAAGGAACTTGTTTGTCGCTTAGAGTCGAATTAACTCGCTGCAACAGTTATTAACTTTATCACCTTCTGCCCAACTTGTCAACAACTTTTATTAAAATTGTTTTGAGCTTATTCAGCTCATTTCCCGTTGTCTCAGAAGCGACATTTAATAATGTATCATAATAAAAATAGAATTGCAAGCATATTTTTAAAAAAAGTATAACTATTATTAATAGTATCGCAATCAATAATTAATTACCCTTACCTTACTGATCAAAGGCAGCGACACAACCAACTTCATTCGTATATAATGCATCCGCTTAATAAACGAATCAATCCGCTTGCAGGCAGATTGATTGAACACTAATCATTTTATATTCAACTCAAAACATATCCTCCGTCAGGAAATAGCGTACTTCCTGTTGTATAGGTATTCGTCTATAAATAAAGTACGTTCTGGCCGATTTCTTCAGCGTGCCCTGCCCGCCCAGGAACACACAATTCTTTATATGCCTCATAAGCCTTCTCTCTCTTCTCCTGTTCCGCTCCCTCCCAGTTAAAATCAGTACGGATAGTTCCGGGAGAAACAACATTGACCCGAATCATGGAAAGTCCAACAGCCAATGCCTTCCCAAGACTTTCAAACAGGGGCAATTGCATCAATTGTGCGAATGTAAAGGTGGATCGCTTCATGTCGTCACCTCTTCTGATTTAAAAAGAGGCCGTCAGCTTTGAATTCAACTGACGGCCATTTTTCATAATGTATTCCTATGCTTTTCTGCTTCAGCACACGTTTCTATTCAAGCAGCTTTAAGAACTCTTCCTCATTATCAATGACCGTAATGCCCAGCTCAGCAGCCTTCTTCAACTTACTGCCCGCCTTCTCTCCGGCAATGACAAAATCCGTCTTTTTCGAGACGCTCCCTGATACTTTTGCACCCAAAGCTTCCAGTCTTTTGGCAGCCTCGTCGCGGTTCATCAGGGACATGGTACCTGTCAGAACAACAGTTTTGCCGCTGAAAATACTGTCCTCGCGAACTTCAGCCCGCTGCTCTGCCTCAGCTTTTACCCCAAGCGTTCTCATTTTATCGATACTGGAACGAATAATTGGATCTCTAAAGAAGGTTGTAATGCTCTCAGCAACAATAGCTCCGACATCAGGCAATCCGACCAGTTCATCAGGCTCCGCTGCCATGATGTCATCCAGGGAACGGTAGTAGTCCGCAAGCATTTTTGTCGTCGCTTTCCCCGTGTTCGGAATCCCAAGCGCATACAGGAACGCAGCTAAGTCACGATCTTTGGATTTCTCCAGCGCGTCCAGCAGATTGCGGGCCTTCTTATCACCAAAACGCTCAAGACCGATCAATTGATCATACGAAAGCTGATAAAGATCAGCAGGGTCACGCACCTCGCAATCCGAATAGAGCTGCTCCGCAGTCATGACGCTGAATGTCTCAATATCCATAGCATCCCGTGAAGCAAAATGGGCGATTCGGCCAATGGTTTGCGGCTTGCATCCCAGCTTGTTATTGCAGAACAGATGGGCACCCCGTTGTTCCAGCAGCGTTCCACAGGCCGGGCACTGGGTCGGATAGACAATTTCCTCGCCATCTTCATCCTCGGCTCTGCCTAATATCTCTGGAATAACATCGTTCGAACGGCGGATAAATACACGTGTGCCTAGCGCATGTTTCAAACCTTTGCGCTCAATATCGCCAATATTATTTAGCGTGCAGTTTTGAACCGTGACTCCTGCGAGCTCGACCGCTTCCACTCTGGCGACAGGAGTAATCTTACCGGTCCGGCCAACCTCCCAGTTCACCGATTCCAAAACCGTTGTTGTTTCCTCCGCTTCAAACTTGAAGGCTACCGCCCAGCGCGGGAACTTGTCCGTATAGCCGAGCACCTCGCGCGTACGCATATCCACGAGCTTCACAACAGCTCCGTCAATCAGATAATCCAACTCGCTCCGTTTGTCAGCAAGCTTAGCAACCTCCCCGAGCACCTCTTCAATTGTATGGAAGTAGGCGGAATACGGGTTAACCTTCAACTGGTTATCGCGAAGGAATGCTGCCATCTCCTGGTGCGTTGCAAAACTAACACCTTCGGCATAACCAACATTATAAAAATAAGCATTAAGCTTGCGTTCAGCGGTTGTTTGCGGGTTGAGGTTGCGCAGTGCTCCAGCGGCTGCATTGCGCGCGTTTTTAAGCGGCTCCGCCGCTGTCTTGTTGTAAGCTTCCAGTACGGAAAGATTCATTATGCCTTCGCCCTGGATCTCCACCTTGCCTGCTGTAAAAGGAATGGTCAGCGGAACAGAGCGGATCGTCCGGACCTGCGCCAGAATGCCTTCTCCGTTAACACCATTCCCGCGGGTAGCCGCCTGTACCAGCTTGCCGTTCTCGTAGGTGAGGTTCAGCGTCAGCCCGTCAAATTTGTACTCTACGACATAAGCCGGATCCGGGAGCGGCTCCGCATCAGGATTTTTGGCATTATAGTCAGCAATCCCTTTCAGGACACGCTGGTTCCATGCAAGCAGATCATCCCCGTTCTGCGCCTTGTCCAGACTCCACAGACGGGATAAATGACGGTGTGGAAGGAAGCCCTTTTGCAGCTCCCATCCCACTCTAAGCGTTGGAGAATCCGGCAGTGTGACACCGGTCTTCTTCTCCAGAGCTGTCAGCTCGTCGTATAACGTATCGTATTCCTTGTCGCTGATGACAGGATTGTCTAAGGTGTAATAATGATAATTCAAACGGTTAATTTCCGCCGTTAATTGTTCCATACGCGCCTGCAACGGCTGATCCATGGAGGGTTCTCATCCTCTCGGGTTGAATTAAACTTTCGTAATCGGCGCAAAACCGGCCAGCAGCCGCTTCAGTCCGACCGGGGCAGGGAAAGCAATTTGCAGCTCCATGTCGTTGCCGCTGCCCTTCACGGCCACAATCGTGCCCGTGCCCCACTTGGCGTGCGATACTTTGTCGCCCGCCGTAAAATCGCGCGGCGCCTGTGCAGCCGCGCCACCGCCTGCCGCCTGGCCGGCGTCCATCGGACTCGTGACGCGCACAGCGCCGCCACGAGCTCCGCCGCCAGCGGCACCTGCCGTCCCCGCGATGCCGGGACGGCTGCCTGCACCGGGCGCTCCTGCGGAGCTGCGCCCGGCAGTGCCGCCGCGGAACCCGAAGCCTGCGGCATTCGGGTCAGCGGCATAGCCGCTGCGGCGCGGGGCGAACCCGCCCGCGATGCCGCGGCCAGGGGAGGCGTCCGCTTTCAGTTCGGACGGCACCTCCTCGAGGAAGCGGGACGGCGCATTGGCGCTCGTCCGCCCGAACAGCGTGCGCATTCTGGCGCACGTCAGGTAGAGCTGCTGCTCGGCGCGGGTAATGCCCACGTAGGCGATCCGCCGCTCCTCTTCCAACTCCTGATTATCGGTGAAGGCCCGGCTGTGCGGGAAGACGCCTTCCTCCATACCAATAATGAAGACAATCGGGAACTCCAGACCCTTGGCACTGTGCATCGTCATCAGAATAACCGCATCTCCGGCCTCGCCGTCTTGTTCCTCGTCCTTGTCCATCGAGTCAATATCAGCAATCAAAGCCAGATCGGTCAGAAAAGCGACAAGCGATTTATCATCATTCCGCTTCTCAAAATCCTGCGTAACGGACAGAAACTCCTCAATATTCTCCAGCCGGGATTTTGATTCTATCGTATTTTCCCGATGAAGCTCCATCTTGTATTCTGACATCTCCAGCATTTTCTCCGTCAGTTCCGTCACGGACAAATAGTCCACCATGCTGGAGAGTGATTGAATCATATAGCGGAAATCCGCCAGTGCCGCCTTCGTCTTGCCCGCCACATCCACTGCATCCAGATGATCCAGGACAGTATACATCGATACACCACGCGAAGCGGCTTCCGCCGAGATCTTCGCCAGAGTCGTGTCCCCGATTCCGCGCTTAGGCACATTAATGATACGGATCAGGCTGATGTCATCATCCGGGTTGGAAATCAGGCGCAAATAAGCAAGCAAGTCCTTGATCTCTTTGCGGTCATAGAACTTGATCCCGCCTACGATCTGGTAAGGGATATCCGACTTGATCAGTATTTCCTCAATTACCCGGGATTGTGCATTCGTCCGGTACAAAATGGCATGATCGGCATATTTTTTGCCGCCCGTGCGGTTTTTACGAATTTCCGAAGTGACATAATAGCCTTCATCATGCTCCGAATCCGCCTGATAGACCGTGATCGGATTGCCTTCGCCGCGGTCCGTCCACAGGTTTTTCGCCTTGCGGCCCGCATTATTTTGAATAACAGCGTTGGCTGCCTGCAATATATTGGAGGAAGAACGGTAGTTCTGTTCCAGCATTATCGTAGTTGCGTTCGGATAATCCTCTTCAAAGTTCAAAATATTTGTAATATCCGCTCCGCGCCAGCCGTAAATGGACTGGTCACTATCGCCGACTACACAAATATTTTTAAGCTTGTCCGCCAGCATTTGGCAAAGCATGTACTGCGCGCGGTTCGTATCCTGATATTCATCCACATGCAAATAACGGAACTTGTTCTGATAGAAATCCAGCACTTCCGGAACTTCCTTGAACAGCTCGATTGTTTTCATGATCAGATCATCAAAGTCCAGGGAGTTGTTGCTTTTCAGTCGTTTTTGATAGGCCTTGTATACGTCAGATACAATTGTCTGGTAGTAGTCGCCCACTTTCTGTTCGTACCGGTCCGGCGTAATCAGTTCATTCTTGGCACTGCTAATAACGGATTGAACGGCCTTGGGCTCAAACTTTTTCGTATCGACATTCATATCCTTCATACAATTGCGGATAACGGAAAGCTGGTCTGTTGAATCAAGAATGGAAAAATTCGAGGTATATCCGATCCGGTCAATATCCTTGCGCAAAATCCGTACACACATCGAGTGAAAGGTCGAAACCCAAATATCCTGACCGCTTGGCCCAACAAGCGCAGCAACTCTCTCCTGCATCTCGCGGGCGGCCTTATTCGTAAATGTAATAGCCAGTATGCTCCAGGGTGCAACCCGCCGCTTCTCGATCAAATACGCAATCCGGTGGGTCAACACGCGGGTTTTCCCGCTTCCCGCTCCTGCCATAATGAGCAGCGGGCCTTCCGTGCACTGAACAGCTTCCCGTTGACGCTCATTCAGCTTCTGCACAGCCTGATCGATATCTATTCGATTAAACATAATGTACTCCTTTGTTCCCATTTATGTTCGCCTATATCAAGTCTAAATTACAGGGTCATACGTGTCAATTCAATTGGAAGTAATTCGCAATAAGAGCTTATTTATGATGCTGTTTGACTGCCTGAACCGTGTTAAGCGCAGCCGTCAAATCCGAATAAATAATATTCCCTACGATAACCGTGTCCGCAGCAGCAGCAGCTTCGGCCGCCTTCTCTGCGCTGTCGATTCCCCCGCCATAAAAAAGCCGGCCTTGCGCCAGCAGTCCACGGGCCCGTCTGACCAGCCCCATATTGCCAAATCGTCCGCTGTATTCCAGGTAAACAATCGGCATCCGCATCAGACGGTCGGCCAGCCTGACATACGCCAGAGCCGCCATATCATCCAGCTCCGCGTCCGCATCTGATCTGCGTGCCGCCTCCGCATCCGGGTTCAATATGATATAGCCTTCTGCAAAGGTACTCTCCCACGGAATATAAGAACCGAACTGCCGGATCGCCTCCGCCTGTCTCCCGGCAAGCCATTGCGGATCACGGCTGTTAAGCACCATAGGAATGAGATAATAATCAAATCCAGGCACTGCCGCTTCCTCAGAGGTCACCTCAAGCGCACAGGGTACTTCATATCTGCGGATACGGGACAACAAGTCAACTGTATTGTCAAAGGTGACTCCGCTTGATCCGCCAACCATAATGGCGTCCGTCCCGGACATGCATACCGCATCCAGTGTATCATCATTAATTTCCCGGTCCGGGTCGAGCTTGAAAACATGCTTCCAGCTTGCAAATACAGGTTCAATCATTGGTTCCTCCGATATCAATGCCAGCATTAATCTTGATGAATCTACTATACCATATGGATGATTTTCAAGACCAATTCCAAATGCAGAAACGGTCCATCGCTTCGGTATTCATTCAAGGACGAAAATTGAAATGTCTTTCCTTGAAAAATTAAGAAAGCCCGCCAACAGGTTGGCGGGCTTGGGATGTGGAATGCTTGCGGGGAGGTCGTTCGGGGTATATAAACAAACTTAGGCCGGTTTTTTGACTTATGCCGGTTCTAAGCTGCCAGCCTCGAAAAATTTCGGCAAAAAAGCTTTATTCGCTTCCAGCATTTCATCCAGAAGCTGCTTGCCTACTTCAATGCTCGGTACAAGCGGATGATGCGTCATCGCAAGCAAGGCGGTATCCCGGTCGCCTTTGATTGCCGCTTCAATTGTCAGCGACTCATACGTTTTAACCGCATGGATCAATCCCTTGATTGCTTCCGGAACCCGCTGCGGCGGGAGCGGAATCGGCCCCTGTGCCGTAACGACGCAGTTGACCTCAATGCTGGCATCCTCCGGAAGGAAATCCAGAATTCGTCCATTGCGGACATTCAGCGTCTGAATATCCTGCTTGTTCGTATATAGAGAATAAATAAGGTTTACCGCTGCTTCTGAATAGAAGGCTCCGCCGCGCTTCTCCAACTGCTTCGGCTTTTCTTTCAAATCAGGATCAGCATACAGCTCGAACAGCTCCGACTCTACCCGGCTGACGACGTCCGCTCTTGTCTCGTTCTTCTCCAGCGAAGCTGCCATATCCGCATACATTTTGTCTGTCATATAGAAGTAACGCAGATAATAGGTCGGAATCGCTCCAAGCGCATTCAGGAAATCGGCATCCCAATCCAGCGCTGTCACATTGGCAGCGGAATAGGATTTTTGTCCTGCGATCATCTCAGGAAGCTTATCCTCCCCGCCCACATAAGCGGCTGTCACCCAATGCAGGTGATTGATGCCTACGAATTCCGCCAGTGCATCCTTCTCGCTGACACCATATTCCTTAGCCAGATACTTCTGAAAGTTAATTGGTGAATTGCACAAGCCGACCGTTTTTACCTTCGAATATTTTTGAACCGCTTCAGTCACAATTCCAGCCGGGTTCGTGAAATTAAGCAGCCATGCATCAGGAGCCAGTTCCTCAATATCCTTGCAGATGTCTAAAATGACAGGTACGGTGCGAAGCGCCTTGAACATGCCTCCCGGACCGGTCGTCTCCTGGCCGATAACACCGTGCTGAATTGGAATATGCTCATCCTGGCGTCGTGCTTCGAGCAGCCCGACCCGAATTTGCGTCGTTACAAAATCAGCTCCCCGGATCGCCTCCCGACGGTCCACTGTCAGCTCCACCCGAATTGGCAAGCCTGCCTTCTCTACCATACGCTTCGCGAGGGCACCGACGATTTCCAGCTTATGGCGGCCTGCCTCAATATCTACAAGCCATAGCTCGCGAATCGGCATTTCGTGATATTTATGAATAAAGCCTTCTACAATCTCCGGCGTGTAGGAAGAACCTCCGCCGATCACGGCAATTTTAAGCGCTTTCTTTTCTGTTGTCATGGAAATTCCTCCTTATAGAACTTCTGCTTCTCTGTCAAATGTAATCTTCCGCAGCACAGCATCCGTCTCCGGATCTATATGAACGCCATGGCGATCCATTGCACTCATCACGGCTCCGACTACCGGATCAACCGTCAGCTTGACAATACTCGCCTTTGGCGCAACGCAATTAATCTCTGCACGAATTGCGTCCACCATATGCGATGTGCTTCCTTTGGACAGTACACTTCCTGTCAGGACCACATCAAACTCCTCCTGCTCCATGCCAAGCCGGCGAATGAGCGCATTCGCTGCGTTGCCATGCTCGCGTCCGGCTTCTTCCAATATGTCAATTGCCGCCTCATCGCCCTGTCCGGCAGCTTCAAAAACAACCTTGGCCAGTGAAAACGGCGGGCGTTTGCCATTATCCAGCACATCGTCATACATTTCCTGAAGCGAAGCATATCCCAGTTTGTGCGGTACAATCTCACTAAGTAAAGTAGGCTTACCGCGGCCGTCCCAGCCCCGAACGGCGCTGCGGAACGCATGAACCGCCAAATCCGAGCCTGAACCCCGCCCGTCTCCAAACAAGTACCCGAAGCCCCCGTATTGAAGTTCTTCTCCCTGTGCATTGCGTGCCGCGGAGTTAAAACCGGTCCCGCTAATGATCACCGCACCATAGGAATTCTTGGTTCCTGCGCGCATTCCTATGATGGTGTCACAAGACAGGTCATAATCGGCAAACCCGAGTGAAGCAATCATGGGACGCAGAATCCGGTAATCTACTTCCCGGTCGGCACCTGCAAGCCCGAAAAAGGCAAACGCAACTTCCTCCTTCGTCACACCGGCCATCTCCAAAGCCTGGGTGCATGCCTGGTCTATGCTTGCCCTGGCTCCTTCAAACGCAGTCTGATGATTGCCGTTGCCTCCGCTCCCTTGACCGAGCAAACGTCCTTTCTCATCAGTCAGCAGGGCATGGGTCTTGCTGCCTCCGGCATCGATTCCAAGGAAATACAATATCCTCACTCCTTTTTTCTATTTAACAGTATGATCCCAAATTCAACACAAGTTCTGCCAGTTCGCGCCTGCGACAGGTAATGCCCGCCAGCAGTAACGCCCGTCATGATCAGGTGTCGGTGTTTCTAAATTCATCTTGCTTATACTTTAAAATAAAAAAACACCGCTCTCTAGTAACAAAGAACGATGTTTCGATACTATCTTACTGTTTATTAGAAGGACGAACCTCTGAAGGCGATTTGCCGATATGTCTCCTGAACAGCCGGTTAAAGTTGGACAGATTGTGAAACCCGCAGCACTCCGCGATTTCAATAATTTTGTAGTCCGAGGACTCCAGCATTGTAATTGCCTGTGTGAGCCGAAGCTGAATCAAATAATCAACAGGAGAAGTGCCTACAACCTGGGTAAACAGCGCGCTGAAGCGTGAAGGACTGAGATGGACATAATCCGCCATCCGCCCCAGTGTCCACGGCTCCGAGAGACAGCTCTCCAATTCGTGAAGCAGCTTGCGAATCTGCTCTGTGCCATTGGTATGCGGCACCCCTTTTGCGTTTGGCTGTGCAAAATGCCGGTTCACAAGCGCGAAAAACTGGACCATTTGCGCCCTTACAATCGTTTCGTAATGCGCTTCTCCTCCGGCAAATTCCTCACTCATCTCCTGAATCAGCCTGCGAAGTTGCGGATGCACCGGGTGATTCCGGTCGAGCACATTATGGAACCGCCTGCCCATGTGGCGGAACGGATTCATCAGCTCCGTATCGTACCTTCGTTCCAGGGAAAAGTAAGAGCCGTCGAACATAATGATCCGCATGAAAAGGTCCTCCTGCTCAAAGGCACGGTGCAGATCATTGGAGTTGATCAGCACAATATCACCTTCTTGCAGCTCATGCTTGTTTCCGTTAATTAAATAATGGCCCGTCCCCCGGCAAATATAGTTGATTTCAAGCGTTGCATGCCAGTGAAGCCGTTGGAAAGAGGGACTTACCCCCTCCGTCTCTGTAATCCGAAGCGGAAAAGACGGGGGAAGATCAATAAGGTCTTTGGTCACCATCTGAGTTAAAGCCCCCTGTCACCGTCATGCCTTGCTATAGTCCCGCGTTACTTAACCAATTGGCCGCGTGTCACGCCAAGCTGGTTAGTAGCCTTCAGCTTGCGCCATACCTGGGTGCCGCTTACGCGTCCAAGCAATGCGTCGTTGTAAAGGCTGATAACCTCCAGCACCGTCTCCGCCGATTCCTCCAAAAACTCCAGGCGGAACGAGTTCACGCCAAGCTCACGGAAGTTGCTCAAATATTCTGCACCTGACTGCTCAATCGCATTGTATACGGTGTTGCGGCAGCCTTCGTCTACGCGGACCGGATGGGACATGCCTATACGATCCTGAAGCGATGCCCGGTGATCCTCGCAAGGCCGCCCGCAGTTCGTAAAGTCCGTTCCTTCACTCATGAAGGTACAATACACACAGTGCTCCGTATGGAACATCGGAAGATGCTGGTGCAACACAACCTCAAGCCTTGACGTATCGGACTCGCCCAGCATATCGACCATCTGCTGCACATTCAGGTCATAGGAAGGTGTAACCATAGAGCAGCCCGCTTCCAGGAACAAATCCGCCGTCTTATGGTTGGCAATGTTAAGCGAGAAGTCGCCAATCAGTTCCGGGAAGCTTCCCTGCGATCCTTCAGCCTGCCATTCAATCCGGGCCTTCAAATAGAAGTACAGCGCGCCAGTATTGCGCACAAGTACAGCATCCGGCTGCAGTCTGAGAATATTGCGATGGTAGCCGTTCTCGTTCGGCATATGAATGCGCGGTGTCGCCAGCGCAATCCGCTTGCCTGCGCGGCGCGCAGCTTCTACAGCTGCCGGGAACTGCTTAATGAACTCAAAATCTGCATAAATCAGCTCAACATGCGTCTGTACAGCCGCTTCTACCTGCTCCAGCGTTCTGCACAGTACGGTCAACAGGGCTTCGCTCGCAGCAGCCGGCGGACGCTCGGCAAGAAGCACATCAGCATGCATTTCCGGCGGATTGCGCTTATAGACCGGCGGCTTCGGACGCTCGCCGGCAAGCTTCTCGACTGCTTCGCGGCGCAGCCGGTTCAGCTCGCGAATGGGCACAATCAAATCGCCGTTAAGTGCCACATCGAGCTTTTCAAGCTGATACACCGTTCCTCCGAGACGTCCAAGCTGCTCACGCAGCAGTTCCTCGTCCATAGGACGTTTCTGGGCAAGCTCGAGCTCCAGCTCCGAGACGATTTCCACCGTTGTCCCTTTTTGCACATCTGTCCACCATGTACGAAGCGGTTGCCCCAAGCTTCCCGTCACCTTGAGATGCAGCGGGAATACGCGATAGGGCTTGTCTGTCTCGAACGTTTGACGCAGACGCTTGTCGAGCGCAGGGTCGCTTGTTTTCCAGATCCGGTCGCCGACATGAACCTTCTTCAGATCAATATCATTACGTCCGGGTACAATTTCAAGCACGACCCCTTCCTGGGCCTCTCCTTCAATTTTGACACCTTGGCGGCGCAGATCGTATACACGTCCGCCCTCTTCCTTTTTCGTCGGATCTCCTGCATCGAATACAATTCCGTCTCCGCGTTTGAGCGGCGCATCAATCCGGCATATGACCGCATCACGCAGGATGCGCTCTACACGTCCCAAATAGACGCCGCGGCTTTTCGGGAATGTTCCCTCTACAAGCTGCTTATTATTGGTTCCTTTCAGGAATCCGTGTGTAAAGCCCCGGGAGAAGCTTTGCTGAAGCTCGCGCAGTTCTTCCTTCGAAGGCGCGGACAGATCGCCGTCAAAGTATTTGTCAATGGCACGGCGATACTTGCTGACGACATTCGCTACGTATTCCGGACTCTTCAGCCTGCCTTCAATCTTGAAGGAGGTCACGCCCGCTTCGATCAGCTCCGGCACCAGTTCCACAGCAGCCAAATCCTTGGGTGAAAGCAGGTATGCAATATCCCCCATCGGCTTATGTTCACCGTCAACCATCAGTTCGTAAGGCAGGCGGCAGGCCTGGGCACATTCCCCGCGGTTAGCGGAGCGCCCGCCCCACATCTCCGAGGTCAGACATTGACCGGAGTAGCTGACACAGAGTGCGCCATGAACGAATACTTCCATCGGCAGCTTCGCCTGCTCGCCAATCATTTTGATCTGCTTCAGATTATTTTCCCGTCCCAATACTACGCGTTCCATATCCCATGGCTTCGTGAATTCCACAGCCTCAGGGGAAGTAATTGTCATCTGGGTGGAGCCATGAATCGGGAAATCAGGCGACAGCTCACGAATCAGCTTCACCAGTCCCAGATCCTGCACGATTACCGCATCGACACCCGCATCTATACAGGACTCGATGAGGCTTTTCGCATCTTCCAGCTCATTTTCAAAAACAAGTATATTAAAGGTCAAAAATCCCTTCACGCCATAGCTATGCAAAAATGCCATAATCTCCGACAGCTCGTCGGTACGAAAGTTATTGGCCCGCGCCCGCGCATTGAATTTCTCCACACCGAAAAAAACCGCATCGGCGCCATTCGCAACCGCAGCCCGCATACAGTCCCAGTCGCCGGCAGGGGCCAGCAGCTCAATATCTTCCCGTTTTATCGTTGCCATTTGTTGAATGTTCCTCCAAGTTCAAGCACACAAGACGGAAAGGCTCAGGCAACTATCATGCCGGACCCGATCAATTGCAAGTCTCGTAGCGCTTTTATAATAATTCTATTTTAACAAAGCGCAACGCTGTAAGCTACATCTGAAAAAAAGAAACATCTTCCGAACCCGTTTGCGCCAATGCGATTCGTCTTTGAAATGCCAGGCCCGCTCGCTTTTCACGCTTCTCTTTTGTAAAATAAATTCAACCTGAGACTTTTGTTCATAGCTTAAAGAACGGAAAGGAGATTACATGCCTTTTATTTTGATGTTTATGACTATGTTGATTATTGTAGTTGGCCTGCAATTTATCATTCGCGGACAACGTAAACAAGCAGCGGGCAAACCTGCACGCTATTTTCAATGGCTGGGCTATAGTCTGATTGCGATGTCATTGCTCCTGATTTTCATGGGCGTGCTGCAGGTGTACGATGAGGCGCAGCATGCAATAGGACATTGAGAAACAGCCCCGGATGCATTAATTGAAACATGTTGTGCTACAGGGTGCTTACTCATTATCCTGTAGCAGTTGAGCAGTCCTGATGAGTAGCATATAGGTCGGCCTGTCGCAGTATCCCGGGAATGAACCGTAACACATCAGTATATTGGTGTGTTTATATGTAATCTTGCCATTCTGTTCGAAACCGGTTTCAAGAACTGGAAAAGCCATGATATAATATGGACTTGACGAAATCATTCGAAAGCGAGGTTTTTCCGTTATGAAACTTGGCGTATTCGCAGTATTATTTGCACAAAAATCATTGGATGAAGCACTCGATTATATTAAAGCCCAAGGGCTGGATGCTGTAGAAATTGGTACAGGGGGATATCCTGGCGACGCGCACTGCAAGCCGGACGAGCTGCTCGCAGACGAGAACAAACTTGCTGCATTCAAGCATGCATTTGAATCCCGCGGCCTGATTATCAGCGCACTGAGCTGCCACGGCAACCCGCTTCACCCGCAAAAAGCAATCAGTTCCGATCACGATGCGGTACTTCGCAAAACGATTGAACTGGCTGGCAAGCTGGGCGTTCCTGTGGTGAATACTTTCTCCGGCTGTCCGGGAGACCATGAGGATGCCAAATATCCGAACTGGCCGGTTGCACCATGGCCAAATGACTATCAGGAAATTCTGGACTGGCAGTGGTCGAACAAGGTTATTCCTTACTGGACTGAAATTGCCAAGCTTGCTGAATCCCATAATGTAAAAATCGGACTGGAGCTGCACGGCGGCTTCTCCGTTCATACACCTGCTACCCTGCTCCGTCTGCGTGAGGCTGCCGGCGATGCAATCGGTGCCAACCTTGACCCGAGCCATATGTGGTGGCAAGGTATTGATCCTGTTCAAGCAATCCAAATCCTTGGACGCGCGAACGCGATTCACCATTTCCATGCGAAGGATACAACGATTGATCCGATCAATGTGAACCGTCACGGTGTAACTGACATGCAGTCTTACGCACTGATGCTTGACCGCGCATGGCAGTTCAGAAGTGTTGGCTTTGGCCATGACCTGAAAACATGGGCTGACATCATGAGCGCACTCCGTCTCGTCGGCTACGACTATGTAGTCAGCATTGAACATGAGGACGGTCTGATGTCTGTTGAAGAAGGCTTCACCAAAGCAGTGGAAAACCTCAAGCAAGTGCTGATTCGCGAGCCGCTTGGGGAAATGTGGTGGGTATAAGAGGATAGGATGGTGAGCTGAAGCTGAGCCGGGGGCGTGCGGGGTAGTGAGGAGCATGCAGGTAAGACGGTCATGACGCGGCACCCGCTGCGCAAGCAGGTCGTTCCTCCGATCGCTGTTGTTCCCGGATTTCCTTCATTTACAACCCCAAGGGTTGAAATCCGGGAACAAAGGCGAACGCTCACGCTTCTCCAGAACGACCTGCTTGCTCCGCTTTACGCTCACCACCCTAAATGGGATAAGAAAGAAAAGCATGTTTTGGCTTATTTACATTCGCCAAAACCAATACTCTTTCTCAAAAATCTTCGTTTGAATGACGCCAAGCGCTCTTCATACGGAGATTTTTTATTAGGTTAATTGTTAATAACATAAAACATGAACCCCGCTTACAAGTTGGTAAGCGGGGTTCATGTTTTGGCGATACGTTCCAGACCCTGATTAATTCAAGGGGAACGTGAGCGCTAACTATGTATGGTGCAAGCGCTTTTAGATTACCAAGTCTGCGTAATCATAATGAAGTCTACAACCAGGAATACAATCAAAGCTACAGCAGTAAATCCGATCGCGAACAAATTTTTTCTTGGACGAGCCATCACAAGACGAATCAGTCCGATAAAGATGATGACGGTGAACAGCAGCATAATAATATCAAATGGCTCAAATGTGCTAGCTGCTGCTGCAGCCTGCTCTTCTGCTAGGAAAAACATGAGGGACCTCCTTTTTTTCACACGTATCCTATTATTATTCTATGTTAGCCTGTACTTTCGCGCGATGCAAGTGCGAATTTTGAACTTTAACAACTTTGTCACCAATTATAAACAAAAATTATAAAGGATAACAAGTAATCGGGCAAAAATGGGTCTGCTTCTTCAAATTATACAGAACCCCCCGCTCGGGTGGTTGAACGGCTAAGTTGTGCATGATTAAACGCCCTGTACCTATAAAGTATCCATCCCTCCCAGCATTTATAACAAAAGCGATGCGAAACTTGTACCCGAGCTTGCAGCTGGCCGGCTGAAATATATATAACCTTATCCAGATCAAAACTAATAAAAAGGGACTCCAGACCTTAGCCCGGAATCCCCTTACCCATCTTATATATGCTTACACTTCCGCTCCGGCGGCAACGCCGTCCTGCACGCTGCGCTGCTCCGTACGCTCACGGTCACGTTCCAGAATCGGCTTCAAATAGCGGCCGGTATAGGAACCCTCAACCTTCACCAGTTCCTCCGGCGTACCTGCTGCAACGAGTGATCCGCCGCCGCTGCCGCCCTCAGGACCAAGGTCAATCAGATAGTCTGCCGTCTTGATGACGTCCAGATTATGCTCGATAACAAGCACGCTCTCTCCGGAATCCACCAGACGGTGCAGGACGACCAGCAGGCGGTCAATATCATCGACATGCAGCCCGGTTGTCGGCTCATCCAAAATGTAGAGCGTCTTGCCCGTACTGCGGCGGTACAGTTCAGCAGCCAGTTTCACACGCTGCGCCTCGCCGCCGGATAATGTGGTAGCCGGCTGCCCCAGCTTCATATAGCCAAGACCGACATCAAACAGTGTCTGCATTTTCCGGTGGATGCGCGGAATGTTCTTGAAGAAGTCAACAGCATCCTCAATCGTCATCTCCAGCACTTCGGCAATGCTCTTACTTTTGTATTTGACCTCCAGCGTTTCCCGGTTGTAACGGCTGCCCTTGCAGATTTCACAAGGGACATAGACATCCGGCAGGAAGTGCATTTCAATTTTGATAATCCCGTCTCCGCGGCAAGCCTCGCAGCGTCCGCCCTTCACATTAAAGCTGAAGCGTCCCTTTTTGTATCCGCGGACCTTGGATTCATTTGTCGCAGAGAATACATCGCGGATATCATCAAACACACCCGTGTAGGTCGCCGGGTTGGAACGCGGCGTGCGGCCGATTGGCGATTGGTCGATATCGATCACTTTGTCGATTTGCTCCAGGCCGCGAATCTCTTTATGCGCCCCCGGACGAGTTTTGGCTTTGTTCAGATCACGGGCAAGCGTCTTGTACAAAATTTCGTTCACCAGCGTCGATTTTCCTGAGCCGGAAACCCCGGTTACCGCTGTGAATACACCAAGCGGAATTTTCACATTCAGATTGCGCAGGTTATTTTCCTTCGCTCCGCGAACCTCAAGCCACTTTTCACCTGTCGCGCGGCGGGACAGTGGAACCGGAATGAACTGCCGTCCGCTCAAGTAGCGGCCGGTCAGGGAGTTCTCATCCGCCATAATTTCCGCAGGCGTCCCCTTTGCGACCACCTGACCTCCGTGAATACCGGCTCCCGGACCGATATCAATAATATAGTCGGCTGCCAGCATCGTGTCCTCGTCATGCTCGACGACGATGAGCGTGTTGCCCAGATTGCGCATATGCTCCAGCGTCTGGATCAGCCGGTCATTATCGCGTTGATGCAGCCCGATGCTCGGCTCGTCCAGAATGTACAGCACGCCCATCAGACTGGAGCCGATTTGCGTAGCCAGCCGGATACGCTGCGCTTCTCCACCGGATAATGTTCCTGCTGCACGGCTGAGAGTCAAATATTCAAGGCCGACATTAACGAGAAAGCCGAGACGGCCGTTAATTTCCTTCAGAATGAGGGTGGCGATTTTCGTATCCTTCTCATTCAGGGTCAGCTCCTGAAAGAACTTCTGTGCTCCGCCGATAGACAGAGACGTCACGTGAGCAATGTTAGTGCTGCCTACGGTTACCGCCAGTGTTTCCTTGCGCAGACGCTGCCCTTTGCAGCCTCCGCAAGGCTTGGCGCTCATATATGCTTCTATATATTCACGGATGCCCTCTGATGCAGTATCCCGGTAGCGGCGCTCCAGATTGTGGACTATCCCTTCAAACGGAACATAGGCTTCCTTGGATTGGCCGAAATCATTTTCATAGCGGAACTTTACCCGTTCCCCGCCGGTACCGTAGAGCAGCTTTTTCATTTGTTCCTGAGCAAGTTCACTGATGGGCTTATCCTTCGGAATGCCATAGTGCTTGCAGACGGAATCCAAAAACTGCGGATAGTAGTTGGAGGTACTGCCTGCCCACGCCTCAAAAGCGCCCTGGTCAATCGATTTGCTTGTGTCCGGCACGAGCAAATCAGGGTCCACAATCATTTTGGCGCCAAGACCGTCGCACTCCGGACAAGCCCCATACGGGCTGTTGAACGAGAACATGCGGGGAGCCAATTCTTCCATGCTGAATCCGCACTCCGGGCAGGACAAGCTGGAGCTGAAGAGCAGTTCCTCTTTATCGATAATATCGACGATAACCCGTCCTTCTCCAAGCTTCAGAGCCGTCTCCAGAGAATCCGCAAGGCGGGTCTGGACATCATCTTTAATCACGATCCGGTCAACCACAACTTCAATACTGTGCTTTTTGTTCTTTTCCAGCTCAATCTTATCGCTCAGATCGCGCAGCTCGCCATTAACGCGGACACGTACAAAGCCCTGCTTCTGAATATCCGCCAGCAGCTTCGTATGCTCGCCCTTGCGACCGGATACGACCGGAGCCAGAATTTGCAGCCGTGTACGCTCTTCGTACTCCATAATCCGGTCAACCATCTGCTCGACGGTTTGCGAGGTAATCTCAATGCCGTGATCCGGGCAATGCGGCTTGCCGACACGTGCAAACAAAAGCCGCAAATAATCATAAATCTCGGTTACGGTGCCGACTGTGGAACGCGGGTTGCGGCTGGTTGTCTTCTGGTCAATAGAGATAGCAGGCGACAGACCGTCAATGGAGTCCACATCCGGCTTCTCCATCTGGCCCAGGAACTGTCTGGCATAGGCCGAGAGGGATTCCACATAGCGGCGCTGGCCCTCTGCATATATCGTATCGAAGGCGAGCGAGGACTTGCCGGAGCCGCTCAGCCCCGTCAGAACAACGAATTGGTCACGGGGAATCGTGACATCAATATTTTTAAGATTATGGGCGCGTGCGCCCTTAATAACGATTTGATCGCTAGCCAAAGCAATTTCCCTCCCTTTCTATCCTTCTGCTTTCAATTCCAGCAGCGCATCGCGAAGCTCAGCCGCGCGTTCAAACTGCAGGTTTTTCGCAGCTTCCTTCATTTCCGCCTCCAGACGCTGAATGAGCGACTGGCGATCTTTCTTGGACATTTTGCCGAGCTTGCCGTCTGTCAAATAATCCGCCTTTTGCTCCGCAACCTTCGTTGCCTCAATGACATCATATACCCGTTTGCGAATTGTTTGCGGCTCAATTCCATGCTTTTCATTGTAGGCGACCTGAATTTCGCGGCGGCGCTCTGTCTCGCGAATGGCGCGACCCATTGAGTCCGTGACTTTATCACCATACATAATGACACGGCCTTTACTGTTCCTCGCCGCTCGGCCGATCGTCTGAATCAGTGAACGGTCGGAACGCAGGAAGCCTTCCTTATCCGCATCGAGTATCGCAACCAGCGACACCTCCGGCAAATCAAGTCCTTCCCTCAGCAGGTTAATCCCGATAAGCACATGGAAGGTACCGATCCGCAAATCGCGCAGAATGCTCATCCGCTCCAAGGTCTTGATATCCGAATGGAGATAGCGGACCTTAATACCGACTTCCTTCAAATAATCGGTCAAGTCCTCAGACATCTTCTTCGTGAGCGTCGTGACCAGCACCCGTTCATCCTTGGCAATGCGGTCTCTGATCTCGCCAAGCAAGTCATCAATCTGCCCCTTCGTCGGACGCAGCTCGATGATCGGATCAAGCAGGCCGGTAGGCCGGATAATTTGCTCCGTCATTACCGGACAATACTCCAGCTCATACGGTCCAGGGGTCGCCGAGACGAAGACGATCTGGTTGAACTTCTCTTCAAACTCCTCAAACCGCAACGGACGGTTGTCCTTGGCGGACGGCAGGCGGAATCCATGCTCAACCAGTACGTTCTTACGGGCCTGGTCCCCGTTGTACATCGCACGGATTTGCGGCAGTGTAACGTGCGATTCATCAATGACAACCAGCATATCATCGGGAAAGAAGTCCATCAGGGTATATGGTGTTGACCCCCGTTCCCGGAAGGTAAGCGGACCTGAGTAGTTCTCAATCCCCGAGCAGAAGCCCATCTCCTGCATCATCTCAATATCATAGCGTGTCCGCTGCTCCAGCCGCTGCGCTTCCAGCAGCTTGCCCTGCTCCCGGAATTCAGCCAGCCTCTCTTCCAGCTCGCGCTCAATATTCACTAGTGCTCTCTTCATTGTATCCTCGTGAGTAACAAAGTGAGAGGCAGGAAATATCGCAACATGATCACGTGTACCGACAATTTCTCCGGTCAGCACATCAATTTCGGTAATCCGTTCAATCTCATCTCCAAACAGCTCTACCCGAATCGCGCGCTCATTATTGGCAACAGGGAAAATCTCAATGACATCTCCCCGCACCCGGAACGTTCCGCGGGTGAAACTGATATCATTGCGCTGGTATTGGATATCCACGAGTTTGTGCAGAATATCATTACGCGACTTCTCCATCCCTACCCGCAAAGACAGCACCAGGCTTCCGTATTCGGTCGGTGAACCGAGACCGTAAATACAGGATACACTGGCGACTATGATGACATCACGACGTTCAAATAGCGAGCTTGTCGCAGAGTGGCGGAGCTTATCTATCTCATCATTAATGCTGGAATCCTTCTCAATGTAAGTATCGGAGGAAGGGATGTAAGCTTCCGGCTGATAGTAGTCATAATAGCTGACGAAATATTCGACTGCATTATTCGGAAAAAACTCCTTGAATTCGCTGCAAAGCTGGGCGGCCAGCGTCTTGTTGTGCGCGATAACCAGAGTGGGCCGGTTAAGCTGGGCGATTGTATTTGCAATGGTGTAGGTTTTGCCCGTTCCGGTCGCCCCAAGCAGTGTCTGGTATCTCTGTCCTTGCCGAACCCCGGCTACCAGCCCTTCAATTGCTTTCGGCTGATCCCCTTGCGGTGAATATTCGGAGAGCAGCTCAAACTTATTCGACGACAATTGCAATTCGCTCATAACCTTCCCCTTCCCAAGCGTAAGCAATGCCCCGGCGCTGACCCGAGTACGATGCTTCGCACAAGCGTAAACGGCCATCGCTGTCCATGACAGCGGCAGCAAGCGTTTCGCATTTTCAAATGACACGGCTATAATCACGTAATCTATTAGTGCTGTATATTTATTCTAACCATTATGGTAGACATATATATCAATAAGAATATGTGTTCCCGTATAATTATACTGCTTCCATCCAGTTGTTGCAATCGGTGATTAATGGATGTTCCAATATTTCCATCCATGCATCGTCATCGAAGGTACATGTCAATCAGACAAGCGCAAGCGGCTTTGACATCTTTTCATTGACAGACAAAAGCTTCGTTTCGCGCAGAGATATAAGCCGATAATAAGGGTGAAACTTATACTTTCTTAATATTATAAAAAAAACCCTCATCCAAATGGATGAGGGTTTCTCCCGTTGTCAACTGTTATTACAGTTTAACTACGTTTTCTGCTTGTGGTCCGCGGTTGCCTTGAACCACGTTGAATTCTACGCGTTGACCTTCGTCAAGAGTTTTGAAACCGTCGCCGACGATTGCGGAGAAGTGAACGAATACGTCGCTTCCGCCTTCAACTTCGATGAAACCAAAACCTTTTTCTGCGTTGAACCATTTAACTGTACCTTGTTGCATGTGGATGACCTCCAAATAAAAAATTAACATGTTCATTTTTTGCCGATAAACAAAAATTCACATATTGAGAAAGGCTTCATCGTAAAATGCTTAACCCTTTTCAATACATGAATTTGGTTACACTTTATCAATGTTGAGTTGATCATATCATAGTCCCAACAGGAAAGCAAATCATTCATCGCTAAAATTTTTAAATAAAGGGCTGATGTTATTTTTTCAGGAAACAGTCTTAAATAATAACTATGAACATATTATTTTATAAACTATATTCTATCGATTACGGAGGTCATCCAATGTTGAATACGAGTGTAAGATGGGTCACGGTATTATTGCTGGGCGTGCTGCTGCTTCCATTCTCCTCTAATGCTGTATACGCTGACAGTGTGGATGCACAGGAAGACAACATTCATTTCATTATTAATGGACAAGTATACCAGCACCCTGAGAATGAGCCTGCCCCTTATGTAAACGAACAGAACCGGACCATGGTGCCGGTAAGCCTGTTCGTCAAAGCGATGGACCTGCCCGGTTACTCCCTTCGGTGGGACGAGCATACCCAAATGGCTGAAATCGAATATGGCTCACACTCACTTACACTCACTAATGGATCCTCTGAAATTATAATTAACGGCCATAAGGTCAAATTGGATTCCAAAATTGAAATGAGACAGGGCCGGGTGTTCGCACCTGTACGCACGATTACGGAGGCCCTGGGCGGACATACAGACTGGGAGCCTTTCCGCAATATCATCTATGTGACGACCGAGCTGCATGCCTCTGCGGCCCCGTCTCCAGAGCAAGCCAAGGCTATTATTGAGGAACAAGCCTCTGCCGTACTGGAGGCACTGGCAGCGCAGGACTATAAAACATTGTCCGAACAGGTTCATCCGAGAGGTGTCCGTTTCTCTCCATTTACCTATGTAGACGCCTTGGATCATGTGGTGCTCGGCCGGGAGGAGCTCGCCAGCGCAAATATTGCGGACAAAGTCTTTCTCTGGGGATTCTATGACGGGAGCGGAGAAGATATCGATTTAACTTTGGACAGCTATTATAAAGAATTTATTTATCCGCATGATTACCGGGAAGCGGCTTATGTCAGCTACAATGCACAGATCTTCCACGGTAATATGATCAATAACGCTTCTAAAGTTTATCCGGGCGCCATTATTGTCGAATATCATTTTGATGGCATCAATCCTGAGTATGCAGGCCTGGACTGGCGTAGTCTGCGGCTGGTGTTCCAACCAGATCAGGGTCAGTGGTATCTGGCTGGCATAATTAACGATCAGTGGACCACTTAGCTTCTAATCTGGACAAAAACATACAGCATGAATATTAGGAATTTTAACATAAGCAGGTCATATCCGAGCGATGAAGTCCGGCTTTAGAATGGAACATTCGTTTACATGTCAGTAAACGAACAAAAAAGGCTTCTGCCCGGGGTATGCCCCAGGCGGAAGCCTTTTGACTTTGTGAATATGTTTATATTAAGACACAGCAGCTCCCTCGCTGCTCTGAAGCTGATACATCCGGTAGTACCGCCCCTGCAATGCCATCAATTCCTCATGTGTTCCCCGCTCCACGATATGTCCGCGGTGTAAGACAAGAATGCGGTCTGCATCTTTAATTGTAGAGAGGCGGTGGGCAATAATGAATGTTGTGCGGCCATGGCGCAACACCCCAAGCGCTTTTTGAATAATGGATTCTGTCTCACTGTCAATGCTTGAAGTCGCTTCATCCAAAATCAAAATTGCCGGATCAAAAGCCAGTGCACGCGCAAAAGATATCAGCTGGCGCTGTCCGGCCGACAACGTTGTTCCCCGCTCAACGACCGGTTCCTGCACCCCGCGCGGCAGCTTGCCTACAAACTCCGCCGCTCCGACCTCTTCCAGTGCACGCTGTACTTTGGCCTCATCCATTTCTTCATTATATAAGCTCACATTAAACCGGATATCTCCTGTAAACAGAAACGGGTCTTGCAGCACGATACCCATATGGCTGCGCAGCGCCTGCCTCGACATGTCAGCTATATCAGCACCATCGATAAGAATCTGTCCCGATTTCGCCTCATAAAATCCAAGCAGCAAATTCATAATCGAGCTTTTGCCCGAGCCGGTATGACCAACCAGTGCTACCGTCTCTCCCCGGTTCGCTTCAAATGAGATGTCCTTCAGTACCGGCTGGTCCGGATGATAGCCGAAGGTCACCCCTTTGAACTCCACATGTCCCTGTGGTCTTGGCAATTTCGGACTTGTTTCAACATCGTTTCCCGGCTCATCCATCAGCTCAAATACCCGTTCGGCAGATACAACCGCACGCTGAGCATTCATTAATTGATCGAAAATCCCGATAACGGGCTCAAAGATCCGGCCTAAATAATCAATAAACGCGTAGAAGACCCCGAAGGAAATCGCGCCTTCCAGCGACCCGCTGCCGAAATACCAGATAATTATCGCCGTGAAAATCCGGCCTACAAAATAAACGGCATTTCGCCCCGAAAAGGCGAAAATTCGGAATTGGGTACGCTGGTTCTGGTACCGGTCCTCATTCAGCCGCTCAAACTCATCCTGGACTGCCTTCTCTCTGCGGAATACTTGAAGGACCGGCATGATTTGAATAACCTCGCTGAGCATCGCATTCATTTCCGCCAGTCTGGCACGAATTGCTGCCACATACTTGCGTGAGTATTTCAGATGAAGCACCATGACCACCGCATAGATCGGCATCAGCAAAAAGCAGAGCAGTGCCATCCGCCAGTCCAAAAACAACAGTGCTCCATAGACACCCAATATATTCAAGCCGCTGACGACAAAAGTCGACATGAAGCTCATATACAATTCCTTGATATTCTCTGTGTCATTGGCAACACGCGAGACCACCTGCCCGATTGGCGTGTTGTCAAAATAACGGACCGGCATCCGGTGCAAATTGCGGAATACATCCATGCGGATACGCTGTACAACGCGCTGGGCCACGGCTTGAAGCATGTAGCTCTGCGTAAAATTCAGTACACTGGCTGCAATCGCAAGCAGAATAATCAGCCCAATCAGAAGCAGAACCGGACGCATGTCATGGCTGTAAAAATCCGCGGACTCCGAAGCAGTCAGCCTTACGCTGCCGTACAGGGCGCTGTTCAGTACAAAGCTTGCTCCCTCCTGCTTAATATGTACGACAGGATAAGCATTCAACGCATCCCGTTCACCCGTATTCAGCCAGTCCGCACGAATGAATGCTTGCTCCCGGTAATTCACATGTTTAATAGAAGGTGGCGCCTGGTCTTGGGGAAGCTCTACCCACTCGCGTTCAATGGCGAGGATATGGTCATCAATAATCACTTTTGCAATGTACGGCCCTGCCAGCTGTGCAGCCATCGCTACAATTAAAATGACAAGCGCAACAATCACCTGCCGCTTGAACAGCATGACATAGCCCAATAACCGTCTTGCTACGGAAGTATTATGCGGCTTGGTCATAGCTCCTCCTTCTCGTCCGTCAGCAGGGCTTGCTCCAGCTTCTGCCTGTTGTATTGCAGACAGTACCAGCCCCCAAGCTGCATCAGTTGTTCATGGGTACCCGATTCAATAATACGGCCGGTCTCCAGCACAATAATTTGTTGCGCATGAGCGACTGCTGTCAGCCGGTGAGTCGCAATCAGTGTAGTCCGTCCTTCTCGGGTGCGCCGGATTTGCTCCAAAATCGCATGTTCTGTACGGGCATCCACCGCAGATAAAGCATCATCAAGAATGAGAATATCAGGGTTTGTCAACAGTGCCCGGGCAATGCCAACCCGCTGCTTTTGTCCCCCGGACAAGGCTACCCCATTCTCACCAACGATGGTTGAGAGCCCCTGATCCATCTGTTCGATATCCTGCTTCAGAAAAGCAAGATCCAGCACATTTGTCAATTCTTCAGCCGTAGCTTCAGGCTTGCCGAGAGCAATGTTCTCCCGGATGGTCCTCGACTGAAGCAGATGCTCCTGCGGCACATAACCAATCCAGCTGCGGACATTATCAATGGATATGTTTTCAATCGGAACGCCGTCAATCAGAAGGCTGCGCTCCGAAATCGGATACTGCCTTAACAGCTGCTTGAGCAGGGTGCTTTTGCCGCTTCCTGTGCGACCGACGATGCCCAATGTTTCCCCGCGGCGGATTGTAAGGGTCAGGTCCTTGAGACTGTCTGCACTCCCCTCCGGGTAGCGGAATGTCAGTCCTTTGAATTCAATAAGGCCCGGATGAACGATCTCTACTGCCTTCTCTGTATCACTAACCTCCTGGCGCTGCTCCAAATTATCCTGAATACGGTTAATGGATGCGTTGCCCCGTTGCAAAATATTAATGAATTCGCCAAAGGCAATCATCGGCCATATGAGCAGTCCCAGGTAAATATTAAACGTAACCAGCTGCCCCAATGAGATTTCGTTATAAAAAACAAGAAAAGAGCCGTACCCGATTCCGATTGCAAAGCTGACACCTACAATGATAGAAATCGCAGGCTGAAAAAGCGCATTGACAAAAGCGACCTTGATATTCTTGTCCATCACATCGCCTGTCACCCGTTCGAAAGCGTCCATATCCTTCTCTTCTTGTACGTAGGAGCGAATAACACGCATGCCTGAAATAGACTCCAGCACATGGTCGTTCATTTGACCGAAAGATTCCTGGGCAACAATGAAGCGGTTGCGCAAGGATTTGCCCAGACGGCTGATCGCCAGTGCCAGCAGCGGCAGCGGCAGCAGCGCTGCGATCATCAGCTTGAAGCTGACAAACACAATCATGGAAACCATAACAACGGAAGTAATGACCACCGTGTTGACCAGCGTCAGCACCCCGAATCCGGCCGTATTGCTGACTGCCTGAATATCGTTGGATGCCAGTGCCATCAGCTCACCGGAACGGTTCCGTTGAAAGAAAGACGGCGTCATCCGCGTCCAGTGTCCAAACAACCGGTCCCTAAGCTGTTTGTCAAGCAGAGCCGCGCTGCCGAACAACAGATTGTTCCACACATAAAAAAACAGATACATTAAAATGGCGATTCCAAACAGCAGACCAACCGTCTGCATTAGAAGGGCTTCGGTAAGCAGCCCTCCCTTCATCTTGTCAATCGCATCTCCTACGAGACGGGGAGCTACACTGTTCAGGAAGCTTGTAGAAGACATCAGGACTACAGTAAATACGTAATAGAGCCAGCGCTTGCGGAAAAACCAGCCCAACTTCAATATAAACGACAAATGAAAGCCTCCTTATCAGCTATTTCCTTTATTGTACAAGGAAGGTGAATTTTTTAAAACCGAACACGGGTCTCAAAGTTGAATTCGCTATCCTGAATCGGGTACCCTAACAGCAAGCTTTACAATATAAACGACATAGGTGGCGACTTCATGGAACGTTGGCTTGGGAAACTCGGCCGGACAGCCTACAAGCTGCGAAAATGGATTGTGGCGGTATGGCTGATCGTGTTGCTTGGCCTGTCTGTATTTGCGGTACAGCTCCCGGGTGTGCTCAAAGGAAACGGCTTTACGATGAACGGGACATTCAAGGACGTTAACCAGCTGCTCAAGGACCGCTTCAAAATATACGATACAACGATTCTTCTGCTTTTTGAACAGTCTCCCGGTGGAGATAACAACAAGTTCGAGACACAAATCAGGCACACGATGGACAAACTGCTCGAGCTGCCGCTGGAAGGACTGGCATCTGTCGCCTCCCCTTTTGAAGGCAAAGGAATCGTCTCAAGCGACAAGATGATTAAAGGCAAAATTGCTTACAGCACACTAAGCTTTAGCCTGGAATCGAAATATATGAACACCAATCTGGAACGAATTCAAGATACAGTTAACGGGCTGAAAAAAGAAGGCGTATCCGTCACGCTAACGGGTACGCCCATTATTGAGAATGACTTGAACACCGCCAGCCAGGAGGACCTGACACGGGCGGAAATGATAGGGCTTCCGGTCGCCCTGATCGTTCTTCTGCTGGCCTTCGGCGGGCTTGTCGCTGCCGGACTTCCGCTTATCGTCGGACTAATCAGTGTCGTCAGCACGATGGGCGTGCTGTACTTTTTCGGTTTGCAGATGGAGCTGTCTGTGTTCTTGCTCAATGTTGTTGTCATGCTGGGGCTTGCTCTCGGCATAGATTTCGCCCTGTTGTTCGTTAACCGCTTCCGGCAGGAGCTTGCACAGCATGATGCCGAAACAGCTACCCGCATCTCGGTACAAACAGCAGGTGAATCGATTATTTTCTCCGGGCTCTGTGTCTTTATTGGGTTGGCGGCCATGCTGTTCATCCGGGTTGATATTTTCAAGGTGATTGCACTCGGCGGGATGACCGTAGTGCTGTTCTCCATTCTCTCCGCCCTGACGTTGCTTCCCGCATTGCTTTCGCTGCTCGGGCATCGGGTAAATCGGCTTATGATACTTCAGCGACGGGCCCGTTCTTACGAAACATCCCCGGACGGGATTTGGCTGCGCTTTTCACGGGGGGTTATGAAACGCCCTGTTCTTATGGCTCTGTCTGCTCTGCTACTGCTGCTGGCTGCCATGATTCCCATACGGAATATGGACCTGCGGGTACCGGATACGACTTCACTGCCGGAACATTATGAATCGCGGGTTGCTTACAGCTTGTATGAAGATACTTTCCTTGCCAGCCAGAATGCCACTGTAGTGCTCCTGGCACAGGCGCCGGAAGCCTATAACCAGCCGGATGCTATACAGCGTCTGTATCAATTACAGCAAAAGCTGAAGCAGGACTCCTATGTGGTGGATCAGATAGAATCGGTCTTCTCACTGGCTGGCGGAGTAAATGCACAACAGTGGCAGTCGATGCTGCAAAATCCGGCAGCAGCCCCGCAGATCGGTCCAATAAAGGCTGCCATGCTAAGCGGAGATCTCGCTCTGCTGAGAGTTCAGCTAAAGGGAGATAACTTTGCAAAAGCGACCAAAGCATGGGTTAAAAGCTGGGAACGTGAAGATAATGGCCTGCAAATAAAGGTTGGCGGCTATGCCAAGTTCAATCAGGAAATTTTCGATGAAATTTCCTCAAGAGCTGTGTACAGCCTGCTTCTTATTTTTGGCGCGACCTATCTGATACTGCTGTTTGCCTTCCGCTCCGTGCTTATCCCGCTGAAGGCCATTCTGATGAATGCCCTGAGTCTGTGCGCGACCTTTGGCCTGCTCGTCTGGATCTTCCAGGACGGTCTGCTTGGGATGGAGCCGTCGAGCATTGCGCTGTTTATCCCGATTTTCATCTTCAGCATTGTCTTTGGATTAAGCACCGATTATGAGGTGTTCCTAATATCTCGGATTCAGGAGATTTACCGCAGGACGCAGGATAATGATCAGGCAACATTGGAGGGACTGGCGCTGACCAGCAAAATTATTACCTCCGCCGCCGCGATCATGATTGTCATTACCGGCGCTTTTGCTTTTACCGGTGTCATGCCGATCAAGCAATTAGGCGTCGGTATCGCCCTTGCCATCTTGATTGATGCCACGATTGTCCGGATGGTGCTGGTTCCCTCCATGATGAAGCTGCTGGGCAAATGGAACTGGTGGGCTCCCCGCTTTATTCGGGGCCGTGAAGCATCGAATAACCGGCAGAGAGACTGACCTTTTTAAGAATACAAGGCGAGTGTTTCGCTTCTCCAAAATCCTTTCACACTCTGTCTGGTTCAACTTCCACGCG
Organism: Paenibacillus pinihumi DSM 23905 = JCM 16419; assembly: GCF_000422505.1. GTDB lineage: Bacteria > Bacillota > Bacilli > Paenibacillales > Paenibacillaceae > Paenibacillus_D > Paenibacillus_D pinihumi. Next base: position 28,666 of record NZ_AULX01000038.1, read on the forward strand.
AGATCCCGGGAGGACAGAATCAGCTTCTGTCCTCTTCTTTTGTCTCAATGAATATGCCCTCGACATGCTTGCGGTTCATCAACTTACGTTTCTTGCGGTTTTCCTTGGATTCAAATACGATATCCAGATCATAATTGTCCGGGTACAGCTTGCTTGCCGGAATATACAGCTGCAGCCGCTTGCGATTAATTTTGAGCTTTTGCTGCTTCACGAGCACCCCTACATTTCCCAGATGATCCTCCACTTCGCAAACAATCCCCCGCTGATTCAGATAAGCAATATAGACACTGTCACCCCTCTGCAAAGTCGTCTGCTCCTCATCTGTTTTCTCTTGTTTAATGGAATGAACAGATTGCCTCGCTCTTTGATTAGGTGTGTGCTTGAAATTCAGATGGTCAGAAGGTTTACAAGAAAGCTGATCAGCCGGCTTCCCGGTGGTACCCCAGGCAACGGACGGTTGAGATTCGCTGTTCTGCTGCCGGCCTTCGGGCGGATATTCTGTTGATGCTGGTTGCTCCGTAGGCTGCACAATTCTCTGGTGACGAATACCGGAGATAATGTCGCGTGAGCGGTCAATTATCGCTTCAGGGATACCCAGCTTGGATGCTATGGCAAGCGCGTAGCTTTGTCCAGCCTCACCAATACAGAGACGATACAGCGGCTCAAGCGTTTCCGTATCGAATTCCATTCGGGCATTTTGAAAGCCCCGAGTGGCGGCAGCGAAGTTTTTTATTTCTGTAAAATGGGTCGTCACGACCACTACAGACTCTCTCCTGTGCAACTCCTCCAGCATCGCAATGGATAGACCTACGCCTTCGCCCGGATCCGTACCGGAAGCCATCTCATCAATCAACACCAGAGTAGAGGAATCTGCCGTCGCCAGTACCTTCTTCATATTGCGGATATGTGCGGAAAAGGTGCTCAGCTCATGCTCAATGCTTTGCCCGTCGCCAATGTCTGCGGCCAGCCTGTGGAAAACTGCAAACTCGCTATACTCACGGACAGGAACGAGCAGACCGGACTGAACCATCAATGTCAGGAGGCCGACTGTCTTCAATGCCATTGTCTTCCCGCCTGTATTCGGGCCTGTAATAATCAGCGTAGAATAGCCGTTGCCAATGGCAAAGTCCAACGGTATCATCCGATGGATGAGGAATGGATGACGCGCCCCTTGCAGCTCGATTCGTCCCTCATCATTAAGCCTCACATCATGACCCTGAACATTCACGGCATACCTGCCGCGTGCCAGGATATAATCATAAATGCCGACAGTATCCGCATTGATTCTCAGTTCATTTTCATAGGATTCCGCTAAACCGGTCAACCCGCTTAATACCTTGGTCTCCTCCCGTGCCTCCTCAGCCTTCAGCGCCTGAAGCTCAGATTGCAGGGCGGCAATCTCTGACGGCTCCATAAACACGGTTTGGCCGCTGGAGGACTCATCCAATACAGTTCCTTTGACCAGTCTGCGGTGCTCTTTTTTGATGGGGATCACATACCGGTCTCCCCGCCTGCTAACCAGTTGTTCTTGCATAATGTTCCGGTACTGGCCGATCAAAGAGTCCAGCTTGCGCTTGATGCGATCCTCAGCCGTCGCGATTCTCTTACGTGCCCTGGCCAGTTCCTTGCTCGCCGAATCGACGACCCGCCCGCCGTGAACATTACGCTCAATTTCCCCCAGCAGCTGCTGCATCGCATGCATAGAGGAAGCATAAGCGCTAATTCCAGGGGCAATGGCTGCCTTGGACGCCATATATTTTGTTAGCTGGCGGCAGCTTCGCAAAAACTGCACCAAATGTCCAAAATCCTGCTCGCTGAATACGTAGCCGGTCCCCAACAGGCCCATGATATATTCCATTCCTTCAAGTGAAGGAATCGGCACGCTTGCTCCTTGCTGAAGCAGCTCCTTTGCCTCTTTTGACTCATCCAGATGCTGCCGGATGGCTTTGAGATGCGTCATCGGCTGCAGGCTGCGGACATGCTCCTTCCCTAAATACGATACCGCATAGTGCTCCAACTGCTCCTTGACCTTGTGATATTCCAATCGATCCAATACGGCCTGTTCCATATGTGCTTTCCTCCTGAAATTGAAAATTTTCCCTGTAAAAAATAAAAAAGGCGGAGAATGAACTCATGGTTCATTCTCCGCCTCATATAAAGGGATAGCCGTTCCCGATTTCCAATGTCATTTCATTATCTCTCGTCCTTTGCCACTGTATCTCAGCAACAACAGCGACGAATAAGATAATCAAGCGAAAAACCTGCCCGTCACCTTACTTTTGCAGTGGCGGTTCGCATAGCCGCATGGTCAAACTGGCATCGGCAGTTGCGGTTCGCTTGGAACTTATCGTTCAAAAAAATCCGCGCTGAACTCAGCACGGATTGAATATGACATCAGGAATGGCTCCCAAGGCTTCAATTGATATCCGTAGTTCTTAACCAAATCTCACAGCGGAACCATTCATGAGAAAATAAACATAGCCCTTTTGCAGACCATGCACTAGTCACCCATTGATTCACACTGTATATGAAATTTATTAGTTAAGAACAACCGCCGACATCAAAATCTCTCCTTAATGATAGGGATAGCATTACTATATCGCTACGTCCCTTTGAAGTCAAGGGACGCACAGCCAAAATGTTATTCGTCTGTGATAATGTCATCCCATAACTGTTCTGAGATAATGTCACTATGGGACAGGAGACAATTACGTTGACAAAAGCCGAACTGAAGAAGGTACACGTAGTGGAGAAGATTCTTGAGGGACATATGACGAATGCGGAGGGAGCGGCAGCCTTGGGGATGACGCAGCGCCAGGTCATCCGGTTGAAGAAAAACTACCAGACAGGAGGCGCACAAAAACTTGCCCATGGAAACCGGGGTCGGAAACCGAGCCATGC
>NZ_AULX01000039.1 GCF_000422505.1 Paenibacillus pinihumi DSM 23905 = JCM 16419
GAAGCCCCCCTCAAGATGAGATTTCCCAATTAGTAAGACCCCTTGAAGACGACGAGGTTGATAGGCTGGGGGTGGAAGCACAGCAATGTGTGGAGCTGACCAGTACTAATCGGTCGAGGGCTTATCCTAAAGACTTTAGCTAAAATGATTCAAAATGACTTTCGCATCCAGTTTTCAGTGTGCAACTGAACGTTTGGTGGCAATGGCGGAAGGGAACCACGCGTACCCATCCCGAACACGACCGTTAAGCCTTCCAGCGCCGATGGTACTTGGACCGCAGGGTCCTGGGAGAGTAGGACGTCGCCAAGCACGAATGACCTGTTGAACTTTATGTTCAACGGGTTTTTTGTTGTTATTTTGATATTTATAATTCCATAATGCGTCATTCCTTCCCTTATCTCCTAGTCAAGGGATTCGCTTCGTTCGCTCATACTAACAGCATTAAGTGGAATGAGGTGAATCAGCATGCTCCCAACAGTTCGGTTACTATTAACTTTCTCCCTTAGCATGGTTTTATGTTTAATACCGCAGCAGCAAGCTCCTCTTGATGTCAATATATCTCCAAAGCTTACCCACTCTGCTTCCAACTCGACATACAATTCGGGAACATCTTCAGCCCACTATGTTTTTGGCCAGGTTCAACATCAAATGAAGCTTCAGGCATCGTACCCGGATGCAAGGCCGGTGCGCGGCATTTATGTATCCGGTTGGGTAGCAGGTTCAGCCAATGGTCTCAACCGAATGCTGAATATTGCCCGCAATAACGATCTCAATGCCATGGTCATTGATGTGAAGAACGATTTTGGCAAGGTTACGTATGCCTCTTCCTTGCCGGAGGTCAAGGAGATTGATTCAGACAGTGAGCCATTGATTAAGGATGTTGACCAAATGATTACAACCTTAAAGGAACAGAATATTTATCTAATTGGACGTGTGGTTGTATTTCGTGATCCCTGGTTAGTCCATAATAAGCCGCAATGGGCTATTTATAAGAAGTCCGGCGCTCTCTGGCGGGATAAGAAGGGGACAACATGGATTGATCCGTATCAACAAGAGGTATGGGATTATAACATTGCGATTGCAAAGGAGGCCGCAGCCAAGGGGTTTAATGAGATTCAATTCGATTATGTCCGTTTTCCGGAAAATGGAGCAAAGATGGACCAGGTTGTCCAGTATGCAAACTCAGAGCAGCTTACTAAATCTCAAGCCATTTCTCGCTTTCTTGAAAAGGCAAGGAGTCGAATCCATGAGGATGGAGCGAAAGTATCGGCCGATGTATTTGGTCTTGTCACTTCATCAAGTGATGATATGGGTATCGGTCAGACATGGAGCGGTGTCTCCCGCCATGTAGATACGATTTCTCCTATGACCTATCCCTCTCATTACTCGCAGGGTATGTACGGCATCGCCAACCCGGACTTGGAGCCGTATGCTGTCATTAACCGTGCTCTGACTGACGCAGGCAGACGTAATGAACAATTAGTGAAGCATGGTATTCATGCGGCGAGAGTCAGACCGTGGCTGCAGGGATTTACCGCATCATGGATTCATCCTCATCAGAACTATACATCAGCACAGATTAAGGCGCAGATACAAGCCGCCGAAGATTTGGGAATTCAGGAATTTTTAATCTGGGATGCGCAGTGCAGATATGATTATGAGATATGAAAATCCAATGAAAGCTTGCTGTACTTTCCTTGACAGCCTATACCCCCTCTGATAATATGGCAATAATATATTTGTACAGCCATAATGAAAAGACAGGGATTTATAAGCGATACTGCTTGTAAAGTCCCTTTATTTTCAAACAGGCAAGCCTGCTGCCGATCGTGGGTTATCAGGTTTCGAACAGGTTAAGCAGTAACGAAAAGAACTGATTTCAACATTTTAAGGAGGAACACCGTAGTGTGGCAAAACAAGTTCGTCAAGGAAGGATTAACGTTTGACGATGTACTGCTTGTCCCTCGAAAATCCGAGGTACTGCCTAGAGAAGTGAATCTGTCTATCCAATTGAGTCCAAAAGTTAAGCTGAATATCCCTGTTATCAGCGCCGGGATGGATACCGTAACGGAATCTGCTCTGGCAATCGCGATGGCAAGAGAGGGTGGCATTGGAATTATTCACAAGAATATGTCCATTGCTGAACAGGCTCAAGAGGTCGATCGTGTAAAACGCTCGGAGAGTGGCGTTATTACAAATCCTTTCTCATTGACTCCAGACCATCATGTGTATGATGCGGAGGAATTGATGGGCAAATATCGGATTTCCGGTGTTCCGATTGTGGACAATACCAATCAGTTGGTCGGTATCATTACGAATCGTGACCTGCGCTTCATTCATGATTACTCGATTAAAATCAGTGAAGTGATGACGCATGAGGAACTGGTCACTGCACCTGTAGGCACAACGCTTGAAGAAGCAGAAGTATTGCTTCAAAAGCACAAGATTGAAAAGCTGCCTCTGGTTGATACATCCAATCAACTGAAAGGACTTATTACGATCAAGGATATTGAAAAAGCGATCCAGTTCCCGAATGCTGCCAAGGACGAGCATGGGCGTTTGCTTTGCGGTGCGGCTGTAGGAATTGCCAAGGATACACCTGAGCGTGCCCAGGTGCTTGTGCAAGCAGGTGTGGATGTCCTTGTCGTTGATTCTGCTCATGGCCACCAGCGTAACGTGATCGAGATGGTCAAGAAGCTTCGTGCAGCCTACCCGGAGTTGACGATTGTTGCAGGCAATGTGGCTACCGGAGAAGCAACACGTGATCTGATTGAGGCTGGTGCTTCTGTAGTGAAAGTCGGAATCGGTCCAGGTTCGATCTGTACCACACGCGTTATTGCCGGTATCGGTGTGCCTCAGATTACCGCAATTTATGATTGTGCTACAGTTGCACGTGAATACAATATACCTATCATTGCGGATGGCGGTATCAAGTATTCCGGCGACATCACCAAAGCAATTGCTTCAGGTGCAAGTGCGATCATGGTCGGAAGCCTTCTGGCTGGTACAGATGAGAGCCCCGGGGAGTCAGAAATTTATCAGGGACGCCGGTTCAAAGTATACCGCGGCATGGGCTCCCTCGGAGCGATGAAGGAAGGCAGTAAGGACCGTTACTTCCAGGAGAATGAAACCAAGCTTGTTCCTGAAGGCATCGAAGGCCGAGTCGCTTACAAGGGGCCGCTTGCCGATACGGTGCATCAACTAATGGGCGGTTTGCGTTCAGGGATGGGCTATTGCGGTACGCTAACCATCGAAGAGCTTAAAAATGATACCCAATTCGTACGCATTACCGGTGCTGGACTTCGTGAGAGCCATCCGCATGATGTGCAAATTACGAAGGAAGCGCCTAACTACTCCCTGTAATTAATCAGGCAACGATACTCAGTATAATATCAATAATGAAAATCAGGAAAGACAGGCTTAACAGCAGACAGATCATGCTGTTAGCCTGTCTTTTCTATATTTAGGAAGAATTCCGGAGGATATATACCATGGATATTTTATGTGAACTTTTTAATGCGTCATTCCCGATAGTCTGGGGCTGCATGGTTTACGCTTGTACGTTATTTTATGTTACAATATTAAAATGTACAAATAACGGATGAAGGAGAGGAAGGAATTGAAACGTAGCCGTTCGGCAAGGCTATGGCAGCCAGCCATTGCAGCATTTTTGGCGATATGTGTGCTGATGATGAGTGCAGGTTCTATCGCAGCAGCAGCAGATGTGGAGAAAGATGAGAAGGGTCACGTTAAGAATGACTTGGGGCTGGGAGTCAGATCAGCAATTCTCATGGATGCAGCAACTGGACAGATTCTATTTTCGGCTAATCCCGATGAGGCGCTCCCGCCTGCAAGCATGTCCAAAATGATGACGGAATACATTGTTATGGAAGAGATTAAATCAGGAAACCTGAAATGGGATGATGTTGTTACCGTTGGGAAAAATGCGGCAACCACAACCAGGGGGGGCTCCCATGTCTTTCTTGCCGAAAACGACAAACATACGGTTAAGGAATTATTCATAGCGATGGCTGTAGGTTCTGCTAATGATGCTTCCATTGCGCTGGCCGAGAAGATAGCTGGCACTGAAGAGGCTTTCGCACAGCGGATGAATACAACGGCACAGGAGCTGGGGCTCGAAACTGCGCATTTTATTAATGCAACAGGACTTAGCCGTGATGATTTGCTTCCACAATATCGGCCTGAGTCCATTAGCGGCGAGACGATCATGTCGGCCAAAGATGCAGCCATGCTAGCTTATCATATCGTAAATGAACACCCTGAGTTTTTGGAATTTTCGAGTATTCCATCCTACAAATTCCGTGAGCGGGATGATAAACCGCTTATCAACTATAATTATATGTTGGGAGCCAATAAGAGTAATCAGTATTTAAAGCAGTTTGCGTATGAAGGCGTAGACGGAATGAAGACCGGTCATACCAAAGCTGCAAAATACTGCTTTACGGGCACGGCAGAACGTAATGGAATGCGCCTGATCAGCGTTGTCATGGGGACAGATTCTGAGTATGCCCGTTTCCGTGAAACTGCGAAGCTGCTTGATTACGGCTTTGATAATTTTGCTCTTAAAACAGTAGTAACCCCTAAAACCGCAGTAGAAACGCTTGAAAAAGTGAAAGTTAAAAAAGGCGTTCAAACCGAGGTTTCGGTTGTCACTCAGCAAGATATCAGCTTTATTGTGAAAAAGAATGTAGAACCGAAAATTGAGCTTCTGAAAAGCGATATTAAAAAGCCGGAGGAACTGGTCGCTCCACTGCCAATCAACACGGTAGTCGGGACGGTAACCTATCAGTACACAGATGCTCAAGGAAAAACTAGTGAGAAGACAGTCAACCTGATTACTAATGAAGAAGTAGACAAGGGAAGCTGGTGGAGACTGATGTTCAGAGGCATCAAGGACTTCTTCGTCAGCATCTTCAAAGGCATCGTGGACCTATTCTAAAAGCTGTGACTGGTCCTTGTTCCCTCAAATTGTCTCCTGTAAAATTTGGGCTAGAGTTTACGGACTAAATCCCATTTTAGGAGGCATTTGAGATATGGAAACAGGAACTTCACGTGTGAAACGCGGTATGGCAGAAATGCAAAAAGGCGGCGTCATTATGGACGTTATGAACGCCGAGCAGGCAAAAATTGCGGAAGCAGCAGGCGCAACAGCTGTAATGGCGCTTGAGCGTGTGCCTTCGGATATTCGTGCTGCAGGGGGCGTTGCCCGCATGGCCGACCCGACAATCGTGGAAGAAGTGATGAAGGTTGTATCCATTCCGGTTATGGCCAAGGCGAGAATCGGGCATTATGTAGAGGCAAAGATTCTGGAATCGATGGGTGTGGATTACATCGACGAGAGCGAAGTATTGACGCCTGCGGATGAAATTTTCCACATCGACAAGACAGAGTTTACAATTCCTTTTGTATGCGGAGCCAAGGATCTGGGCGAAGCGCTTCGCCGTATTCAAGAAGGAGCTTCCATGCTTCGCACCAAGGGCGAGCCGGGAACAGGCAATATCGTGGAAGCCGTGCGCCACTTGCGTTTGATCAATGGTCAAATTCGCAAGGTCCAAAACCTGTCTAAGGACGAACTGTATCATGAAGCAAAGACGCTTGGCGTAGCTTATGAGCTGCTTTTGGGCGTTCATGAGGCAGGCAAGCTTCCGGTTGTTAACTTTGCAGCAGGCGGTGTAGCAACTCCAGCTGATGCTGCGCTGATGATGCATTTGGGTGCGGATGGCGTCTTCGTCGGCTCCGGTATCTTCAAATCCGACAGCCCTGAAAAATTTGCCCGTGCTATCGTAGAGGCAACTACACATTATCAAGATTACAAGCTGATCGCAGAAGTATCCAAAAACCTCGGCACTCCAATGAAGGGAATTGAAATTTCCAAGTTGAATGCCGCAGAGCGCATGCAGGATCGCGGGCTATAATTGATAATGAAAGAAGGCAGGCAGCTATGAAAATCGGGGTACTGGCGCTTCAGGGCGCCGTTGCAGAGCATATGCGAAGCATTGAAGCGGCGGGCGGACAGGCAGTAGCAGTCAAGACTGTTGACCAGTTGTCCGGGTTGGACGGACTGATTATTCCGGGTGGCGAGAGTACAACCATAGGCAAGCTAATGCGCAAATACAGCTTTATCGAAGCTATTCAACAGTTTTCTGCCCAGGGCAAGCCTTTGTTCGGAACCTGTGCGGGACTGATTGTGCTGGCAGAACGTATTGCGGGCGACGAGGAAGCCCATCTTAAACTGATGGACATTACAGTAGCCCGCAATGCCTTTGGCCGGCAGCGTGAAAGCTTTGAGACAGATCTGGAAGTGGCCGGAATTGAGGACCGGGTTCGCGCCGTATTCATCCGGGCGCCGCTTATTACGGAAGTGGGTCTTTCCGTGCAGGTCTTGTCGACATATAATAAAGAGATCGTGACCGCCAGACAGGGCAACTTGCTGGCCTGCTCCTACCATCCGGAGCTTACCGATGATTTCCAGCTGCATGCCTATTTTCTCCAAATGGCGAAGGAAGCTGCGGCTGGCACATAACTAAACCCTTTAGAGAGGGGCCTTTACCAGTCGTGCTTGATATTAAATTGTTAAGAAATGATTTTGCCAAGGTTCAGCAGGCGCTCCAGCAACGCGGTAAATCGGCGGATATTATTCAGGAGTTTCCTGTCCTGGACAGCAAGCGCCGTGATTTGCTGCAGCAGAGCGAGCAGCTCAAGAGCCGCAGAAATACCGTCTCCCAAGAGGTTGCCAAGCTTAAAAAAGCAGGGGAGGATGCCGAAGCGCTGATCATCGAGATGCGTGAGGTAGGCGACCGTATTAAAGAGCTTGATGAGGAATCCAGAGAACTGGAGAAGCTGATCGATGAACTGGTTCTCTCCATTCCGAATGTGCCGCATGAGAGCACTCCTGTCGGAGCTTCTGAGGAAGACAACATCGAAATCCGCAAGGTAGGCGAACCAGCTGCTTTAGATTTTCAGCCGAGAGCTCACTGGGATCTGGCGCAGGAGCTTGGGCTGCTTGATTTTGAATCAGCATCCAAGGTTACCGGCTCCCGTTTTGTATTTTACAAAGGACTTGGAGCAAGATTGGAGCGTGCATTGATCAGCTTTATGATGGATGTGCACAGTGACCAGCACGGCTATGAGGAACTGCTCCCTCCATACATTGTCAATCGTGACAGTTTGGTTGGGACAGGCCAGCTTCCGAAGTTCGAAGAGGATGTATTCAAATTGGCAGGTACGGAGTATTTCCTGATCCCTACCGCTGAGGTTCCGGTTACGAATCTTCATCGTGAGGAGATTCTGTCTGCTGAGGACCTTCCGAAAAATTATGTAGCTTATTCTGCCTGTTTCCGTTCCGAAGCGGGTTCTGCAGGGCGTGATACCAGAGGGTTGATCCGCCAGCATCAGTTTAACAAGGTTGAATTGGTTAAGCTTGTGAAGCCTGAGGATTCCTATGCCGAGCTGGAGACATTGACGCAGAACGCGGAGAAGATTTTGCAGCTTCTGGGGCTGCCTTACCGTGTATTGACATTGTGTACGGGTGATATCGGCTTCTCCTCAGCCAAAACTTATGACCTTGAAGTGTGGCTGCCGGAAAGCGGCATGTATCGCGAGATTTCCTCCTGCTCCAACTTCGAGGATTTCCAGGCGCGCAGAGCGGGCATTCGCTATCGTCCAGAACCGAAGAGCAAGCCGGAATTCGTGCATACGCTTAATGGTTCGGGACTTGCTGTAGGCCGTACAGTGGCTGCGATTCTGGAGAATTATCAGCAGGCTGACGGATCGATTGTCGTTCCGGAAGTATTGCGTCCATATATGGGCGGAATTGAACGGATTGAAGCGAAAAAATAAGTAAGCTTTGCCACAGGCTAAAACAGGTTGCATCCTGGCTTTAGCCTGTGGTATAATCATATTTGTGACAATAACCATATATGGAGAGATACCGAAGCGGTCATAACGGGGCGGTCTTGAAAACCGTTAGGGTGAAAGCCCACGTGGGTTCGAATCCCACTCTCTCCGCCACTATTGATCATAAACAGCCTGCCGGCGTAATCCGGCAGGTTTTTTTGTTATATTAGATCGTTTTGCTTGCCAGGTTCTGTTTTATTTACGGACTTCGATTCATTTTAATTGACGGATGTATAGACATCCTTGGCTTGTCGCATCTTATTGATGATGGAGGTGGTCTAGAGCCATGAGAAAAGATGAATTGCAGGTGAATCAGCAATCTCTGTTGGATGCCTGGCAGGAGACACTGCCAAGGACATTGAATGCCGCAGATTCTGCTGAGGTCAAAGCGGATGAAGCAGATGAGAACTCGCTTCGTATTCATATCCGCACGGCCGGGCATCAGGAGTATACCTTTGATTTTAAAGTGGAATATGTGGATAGCCGGGAGATCCGGACCGAACTGGTGGACGTCGAGCGAAGCGGCAAATCCATTGATGAGCGCACAGGATTGCTGCAGGAGCTGATCCAGGACTACACACGGCATCTGCACGAATGTGCACAGGCACTGCATCAGCTAACCCATGCTTAGATGAGGAGGAGCACAGTCGATGACACGGGCTAAAAATAATTTGGATAAGAACCTGAGCGGCGTTGTGCATGACCTGGAGAACGAGCCGGTCAATGCGCATCATGCTCAACAGCTGCAGCAGGATAAGAACGACCGCAGGCACCAGGACGCGCTGAATCATGATCAGCCGACAGATTTGGATCATCAGCACAGCTAATGATCATGTAAATTAGCCAATTTGAATGAAGGAGTGATTACAATGAGCAAACCCAAAACACAGCCTGTCCCTGGAGCTGCCGGGGAACAGCATGTAGAGCGCCGCGAGAGCGGCCAGCAAGAGCCGCTGTCCGGCTCGAAGAAAGTCAAGCAGGCCAATCATTCCCGTCATAATAATGGTGAAGGCTAAATACATGTGCGAATGAAGACCTCTTATTGGATGGCAATATCCAATAAGAGGTCTTTTTAACGTTCACGGGCACCGCCTTTACAAAAAATTTAGATGAATTTCTCAAAACTTCCTTTTCACTTCCAACACTTTATTATACAATTAGGGAATGACTTTTTATGGGGAGGTTTTTTTGTTTTGAATCGAAACAGCAGTTGGAAATGGCTGCTTATGATGGTAGCTCTATTAGTCCTTGTAGCGGGCTGCGGTAAACAGGCATCACCGCAATCTACCATCCAGAGCGCCCTGGTTAAATCGATGGAATTGCAATCCTACACCTTTTCCGGATCGGTGAATGTAGAGAAGCTCACTTTACCGAATGCATTCTTGCAGAGCGAAGGACCTGAAGCCCAGTTGGCTTTGAATTTGCTCCAGAATATGACCATTGATGTTAAAGGCTCGCATCAGATTGAACCAATGCGGATGGAGCTTACAGCGGATATTGCATTAAAAGGTGATTTTTCTTTTAATTTGTCCATTCCGATGATTATTACGGAGGACACAATGCTCGTTAAGGTGCCAAACATACCAATGCTGCCGCTAGGTGATCTGGCGGGCAAATATATCGAAATCGATATGAACGAGCTGGCGAAGGAAGAGAATCTCGATATTCCGAGCTACAATCCGGAAACCCAGCAAAAGCTGGTGCAGGATATGATTTCGATTATTCTGAAGCATCTGGATGGTGAACAATACTTCCAAAGTGTGAAGCTGGATGAAGCAACGGGTCTGCCGTCCGATCTTAAGCTGGATGAAGCGGTTAAAGTTTCAGTTACACAAACTAATTTTGAAGCGGCTGTCATTGCATTGGCGGAGAAGGCTGCACCTGAGTTCATCGAGCTGGTGGCGCAGAATGAGGAATATATGAAGGCCCTCAATCTGAAGAAGCAGGATATCGAGGATGCCAAAAAAGAATTGACGCCTGAGAAACTCCAAGAGGTGAAGAAGGATCTCGAGGATATTAAGAAGGAATTGACAATCAATGAGCTGTCCATGCTTGGCGGGATTCAGGATGGCTACATGACTTATCAGCATTTTAAAGCGGACTTGAGCTTCAAGGTCGATAATGAGGATGCCAATCTTGTTCTGAATATGACATCGCGTTATGATAACCTGAACAAGCCGATTGAGAAGCAGGCTGACATTCCAAAAGATCAAATCATTCCATATGAGAATCTTATGGAAATGGGTGACTTTGGAACTTCCTTTTAAATAGAAGAGAAGCCCGAACCGGGCTTCTTTTTCTATGATCAGGGAGATAGCAGGCAGAAGCAGCAATGGTGCAGGCAAAAAAATATTTTTCAAAACGATAGCAACTTTTACCTTGTCTGTAGCGTCTACTGTTCAAGTCCTTCATTAAACAAACATGAAGAGTAGCTGAATATTAACTGAAAGAATTTGGGAGGCTGTTTACATGAAAAGGCTATTATCCGCGCTGCTGGGTGTCTCCATGCTGATTATGACGGTTCAGCCGCAGGCACATGCAGCACCATCGTCGATTCGCATTTATATTGACGGATCGGAGCTTCAGACAGATCAGGGAGCTGTGACGATTAATTACCGGACACTCGTTCCTCTGCGTGCGATCTTTGAAGCACTGGATGCAAAGGTAACATGGAATAATAATACACAGACTGTTGTAGCAAGAAAGAATGGCGTAACCGTTACATTGACGATTGGTTCCAAAATAGCGACGATTGATGATCAGACAGTGTATATGGATGTAGCAGCCAGAACACTGAATAACCGGACGCTGGTGCCGGTGCGCTTTGTCAGCGAAGCCTTGGGTGAAGAAGTCAAATGGGATGAAGCGAGCCAGAATGTATTTATCAAGACCTCTTCTAAAACCTATGCACCATCCAATGTTTCGGCTGCTATCGCCGGACAGCAAGGTGATGGACGCGATATCGAAGTAAGCTTCTCCAAAGCAAAGGATGAGGCTAATATTAATCAGTACCGGGTCTATGTTGTCAAGTCCCGCAACGCATCTTCCTTTACGCTTGGAAAGGCACAGTCGTTGTCGAGCAGCAACTATACCGCCATTTCCAAGGATGGACGAGACAAAAGACAAACCCTATCCTCTAATACCAGGGATTCGGACGGCGAATATATTACAAGCAATCAGAGCTATGCCGTATTTGTGCTTGCGGTAGGGTACGGGGATCAGGCGGCTCTGTCGCAGCCGTCCTCTACGATTACACTTGGCTCTAATCAAGCAGCGGCAAGCAATGTCAAGGCGAATATTACTTCGACGTACGGAGATGGGCGTGACCTGTCGATCAGCTTTAACCGGGCTCAAAATGAAAACAATGTTTCCAACTACCGTGTATTTGTTGTCAAAACACAGGATGTGAACAATTTTAATGCAACTGCAGCATCTAATGTATCCAGCTCAAACTACACAAACGTTAATAAAACCGGCTCCAACAATCTGTCGGCCAATCTGAATTCCAGTGCGCGCGACACATCCGGGGAGTACCTGCGTACAGGTGTATCCTACCGTGCTTTTGTACTCGCTGTAACGAATAATTCGAACCAGCAGTCAAGTCAGCTGTCGACAGGTTCCTCGGTATTCAGCCTGGGTACCTCCAACACTGCACCGGCTGTTCCGTCGGTTACGAATGTTGATAATACCAACAGCTATGGCGACGGCCGCGATTTGGTTGTCAAATTCAACCGTTCCACTGATGAATCCAAAGTAGGTTCCTACCGGATCTTTGCTGTCAAGAATAATCAGACAGGCAGCTTTAATCTGTCCACGGCCAATGATGTAAAGAGCAATAACTATACAACTGTAAATAAAAATGGAAGCAACCAAAGCGTAGCACTGAACTCCGGTACACGGGATGTTCAAGGCAATGTGATTAAACGCGGGGAAAGCTACCGGTTCTACGTTATGGCAGTAGGAAACAGTAATGCGGGCTTTAACAATTCGCTTTCTTCTTCCTCCAGCCAGATTACGGTGACCACGCTGCCTGCCGTTCCAACGGCTTCCAACCTGCGGGTAAGTGACGATAGTGATTATGGAGACGGCCGCGACCTGACTGTGAGCTTTAATAAATCGTGGAACGAGTCGAACATTTCCCACTACCGGATTATCGTAGTTAAGGCTTCGAATGCCAATAATTTCAATCTGACGTCTGCCAATAATGTGCCAAGTTCGAACTACACGACGGTATATTCGACGAATGCATCGAGCCAGACAACGCAGCTTGCTTCGTCTGCAAGAGATTCATCCGGTGATTATATCCGCAGTGGCGTGGCTTACCGGGTATTCGTACTGTCGGTGAGCAACAACACGTATGCAGCAACCAACAGCCTGTCTTCCAGCTCGTCATCGATTACGCTTACTGAAAGCAACAACCTTTCAGCGCCATCCATCAACAAGGTGGAGGATATTAGTGACTATGGCGATGGACGTGATCTGCGTGTATCTTTCAACAGATCTTCCGATGAGTCGAAGGTCAACCTTTACCGGATTTTTGTTGTGAATACGAGCAATACTTCCAACTTTAATCTGCAAAGTGCCAACTCTGTGGCTTACGGCAATTATACAGAGGTTTACAAAAACGGATCGAATCAAACCATCACATTGAATTCTTCTTCCAGAGATACACAGGGCTATACAATTACGACCGGAAGACAGTATCGTGTCTATGTAATGGCAGTCGGCAACGAGAGAGTCAACTATCAAAATGCGCTCTCTTCATCTTCTTCGACGATCTCCCTGACCACTAACGCTGGCAGCAGCGCGGTTACAAACGTGAGAGCCGGGGATGTGAGTGACTATGGAGACGGACGGGATTTGCTCGTATCGTTCAATAAAATCAATGACGAGACGCGGATTAATCATTATCGGATTATGGTTGTGAAATCAGCAAATGCCGACCGGTTCAATCTCGACCAGGCGAATAACGTACCTTATGCCAATTCGACAGTTGTCAGCAAGAATGGCAATAACCCTAGCACGATTCTGTCCTCGGATGCCAGAGATGTAGACGGTGCAGCCATTCGGAATGGTGTAAGTTACAAAGTGTTCGTACTGACCGTGAACGACGGGTCTCAGGCTGGCAGCAATGCATTGTCTGCAGCATCTGCAACGATTACGCTGACGAACAACTCTGTATCGGCTCCAACAAGTGTATCTGCGGCTTCTGCCAACACATACGGCGATACTCGCGATCTGGAGGTCACGTATAACAAGCCGTCCAGTGAGTCCAATATTACAGAGTATCGCATTATGGTAGTGCGTTCAGAACAGGCCAACTCCTTCAACCTGTTGTCTGCAAACAATGTAAGTTCAAGCAACTATACAGTAGCTTCCAGACAGGGCAATAATCCGAAGACGTCTTTGAGCAGAACAGCCAGAGATGTGCAGGGCAATGCAATCGTACAAAATGTGAGTTACCAAGTGTTTGTTCTGGCAGTAGGCGATACCCGCATCAGCTCGGGCAATGCACTCTCCAGCTCATCGAATACGATCACATTGACAGATCTGTCGGCGGCGCCTGCTGCCATTACCAATGTTCAGGATTCCGGCAATGACGGGAATGGACCTAGCCTGTCTGTCAGCTTCAACAGATCAGACAGTGAGTCCAACCTTGCGTATTACGCCGTATTGGTTGTACCGTCCGGACGTTCGGACAGTTTCAAGCTCTCTGATGCAAACGCGATTCCAGCTTCCCGTTACACGCAAGTAAGCAAGACAGGCGGCAGCAATTCGGTGGTGCTTCCTTCTTCTACACTTGATGTGGATGGCAATGTGCTGCGCAGCGGTGTGACTTACAGAGTATACGTCCTGTCCATTGCGGACGGACGCAGTGTGACTGTCAATGCGTTGTCAACACCATCGGCTGAGATTGTCCTGAACTGATTTTTCAGGCGGCAAGGCGATAGCTCCAAATAAGAAAAGAGATCAGGGCGTTCATCGCCCTGATCTCTTTTTAGTAAATGAATGATTGTTTTCGTGGTTATGAGTGCAATATATGCATACCCGCACGCTCACAGCCAAGCGGCTACATGACAAAAGACATAACTACCATCAAAATAACCGTAAGAATGGTGAAAACCATCACGTACTTGACTTCGCCAAGGACGCGTTTCTGGATTTCTTCTTCACTCTCTATACGCGATTGCATTCCGCTCATGCTTCTTCCTCCTTCTCAATATGCTTTAAGTAGAGAAGGAACGGATGTCCACGAACGTTGACCTGAATTTATTGGGCCGGAGCATCAGCTTGAGCAGCCGCTTGTAGATTTCGGTCCGGAAAAACTTCAGATGCAGTATGCAGCCTGAGAACGTTATTACAGCCAGCATGATCCATGAATAGGATGCTTCTGTTGACATGGGCTGATGCATCAAATAAAGCAGCAGGTTTGGCCGTGTAGCGGCCGCGGCGTCGAGCTTCGCCTTGTAATGAACGATAGCCGGCGCTTCGGGCGGGATCTCGCTATAGCTCGCCTGAATCGGGTGCAGGAAGAGCGAGATGGCGATTAGTAGTGATACAGACAGCAGAAATAATCCCCGCTGCCTGCAGCCTTTAAGAGCATGTATATAGCGCGGGAACTGACTATGGCGGTCATGCCGGCCTTGGTGCCTGTCCGCGGCGAATTGTTGAATGGGAGAACGCAGCTTGTTCATTATCTGGCACTCCTTTCGTCAGTATTGGAATGACGGACGCATAACGAAAGGTGAATCATGACGGGCAGATTGGATTAATAGGTTCATTTTAGCTTGGATAGCGAGGGATTACAAGCGATTTCCCCATACCCTCTGTGGGAAGTTGTTGATTGTGCTGATTGCTGATTGAAAAGAGCTACTAAGACAGGATCTTCAAGCCTGCAGCCAAAGAGCCTCCCGCAAATAAAGCAGGAAGCTCCCAAGCGGGCCTAGTTTGCCGTAAAGGCAAATGTCGACAAGGATTCGATCCGCGCTTCACTATGGACATAAGTCTGTAGCAGTCTGGCTTCAGACTCGATATGCATCTTGAGCCGGGAAGGAATATACGGCAGCTCATCCAGCTCCTGCTTGTAGCCGGATAACGTCATATCGATCTCCCAGCCGCCATCCTGCAATCCGGAGGAATTGAGTGAGGCTTCATGTACAACCGACCAACCGGCTTGCTCTGCCAACGCTTTTATGTCTGCTGGTGTGAACAGGCTGCGCAGGTTGGAGTGGCTGTTCACCTTATAGCTCTCATATTTGGCCTGAATCGAAATCGCGAGAAAATGGGGAAATTGCTCAATCCGCTGAATGCGGGCATCCCATTCGGCAAAGCACAAGGTTTTGCCCCAGCGCTTGACCTTTTGCAGTATGCCGGACAGCTCCTCAAAGGATTTCAAATACCAGGAGCAATGAGACAATACAATTTTGTCAAAATGCTGTTCCGGGAAGTCGACCCCGGGAGACAGCACATCCATTTCAAAGTCAATGCGAATTTGCTTGCCCAGGCGGGACTGGGTCAATATCGCGGCGGATTCACCGAGTGTGAGCGGAGAGCCGTAGTCAGGAGAGGCAATATCAATGCCCTGCACGAGTCCTTCTTCACCGGCCATATAAGCGAGCACGGCGGTAGTATCTCCCTGTCCGCAGCCGATCTCCAGTATGCGGTCGCCTTTGGCTACACCCCAGAACTCTGCAAGCTTGATCCGATGTGCGCTCTGAACCCGTTGTATGCTGTTATTTCCTTTGTCCGCCTTCATGGCGTCTAATATATCTTCCAATATGGTATCGTTCATTGCAGTCTCCTTGCTCCGATTGTTGTATGCAAAAGCCCCCTGTCAAGCAGCAGGTTAAAAGGATTGCCTGACTGCATTATAGGGGGCATAACTCACTACGATATTGAATGGTCAAAAGCTGAGAGTGCAAATATTTGCAAAAAGCGGCCACGAGATGACTCGAACATCCGACCTAACGTTTAGGAAACGGGTAGAGTATACGTTAAATCTCCGAACCCCCGTCGTTGCTGGATTTCGGTCACTCATCGGAGGCCTACGGTTCTGGCGAGAACCTACGTATCCTTATTTTACAGGAAAAACGAGTGCCGCGCAAATATCTAAATAAAGCCCCGTGCACTATCGTCACGATCCGGATTAACCGGTTATCTAACGATAGTGCACGGGGCTTTCTCGCATCATGCGGACCACACCCGCTTCACGAAATAAAGTTGCCCGCGTCCCGTTATGAGTGCCGTTTTCTTGAGGAAACTAGGCCGATCCGGGTGTGTTATTACCGTCTCCCTAATCTCGAACAGTCCAGCGTCCATACCTCGCTGTGTAGGCATGTTGTAACTTTTGCCGTAGCGTTTGATAAGGTATCCGTTATCACGGAGCCACGTATAGAACCTGTTCTGTCCCGTATCGACTCCGTTCTGCCGCAATATCTTCGCCATATCTCCGATTGTTATGCTCGTATCGGAGCCAGCGACGGAGTCCGCGAATAGAACTTTCGGCGCTTGTGCAGCGATTGTGGCTTCTGCGGCAATCCGCTCCTCGCGTTCTTGTTTGAGCTGCGTCGCTAATTGGATAAGCGTATCTGGATTGAGCAGCGCCTCCTCGACTTTTTCCTGCGTTAAGTATCCGCCGTGTTTCCGAATAGCAGGGAGGACTTCGGACGTGACCCAACGTTTGAATATGCGGGCTTCCGGTTTTCGGCTACGAAGTATTAACGAATATAATCCGGATTCATTTACTAGCAAAGGCTTCCTACCCGAACCTAAGTAATCCTTATGTTCACATTTCTCATCATCGTCCAGCCCGCCAAGAGCGACATTTGTATTTGTAAGCCTTAAAATATCGCATACATCCTTTGCAACAAACCACGGCTCGCCCTCGACTAATACTGTTCTAACTTCGTGTCCCTCGTAATTGAACAATTGATTCATACCGCGCACTCCTCCATTGCAAATTTAAGGCTGTTACCAAATTGGTGTGACCCCTTAAAATGGTCTAACGCCAGTCCGTTGCGTACATGCCGTGTCTACGAATTGCTGGCAGTATTTCATCCGCTACTTCTGCCTGGAAAGCTTCTGCAACAGCATTTTTCGCTTTCATTGCAAGGCGGTAGAATATGTTCTCAGGAATATATCCGTCCCCACTTGTGGGGATGATTCCGAAATCAGTTAAATACTTGTTTACTCGTTCCCATCTAACAACTTCATTCCCGCTGGCAGCACGTTGAGTAAAACCCAATCCTCGCGCCACATCTTCTAAATTGAGTTGCGCTACTCCTTTGTCGTCTACGTACCCTCGCACGCCGCTTATCGTTAATAGTTCGCTCATGTTACGTTCCTCCATTTTCGTTATTTTGACTTGGCGATTTTCGATTGCATTATAATCGTAATCTATATCTAAGTGAAAATGGAGACACAAAGGAGACAGGAATGAGACATGAAGCAGACAATACGGTTGTACTTTGTTGGCGGTCACCTTCCCTCCAACGGATTACTTGTCATCCTCGCACCACTCTTCGTACCATTCTCTGTGGTGAGGGTTCATGGGGTCAAGTTCGATCATTCCGTCTTTTCCGTTTAATATTGGCGCATTTTTGCTTATGGAGTTCAGTTGGTGATCAAACTGTTCCTTCGTGAGTCCTTTTTCTGCGATTGTCTTTTGGATAAGTTTTCGGGCGTTTGTCAGTGCCTTTATATACACAATGTATCACTCCCTACTACGTAGTAAATGGCCGGATCAGAGCGCGGAAAGCGAATCTCCGAAACTCTGATCCGTGCAAACATCGTTAATTAAGCGTCAATGTAACCGAAGGCGGTCCGATCCTATACGTGTTCCTCCGAGACGTACGACGGTACCTCGCGGCTTCCTCTCGTAACTCACGCAAATACCTCTGACCTTCGATATCGGGACCGATTCCTGGCCGGATATTTTTTCGTAAAAGTAGCTTATGAATAAATGCACGGCCTGCCTGCGTCCATTTCGTATTCATATGGGAGCGGCCGTGACCATCCAGCGTTGTGCAAGAGTCAGCAAGCCCTTGTCTAGCATAACGGCTTGCAAGCACCCATTGTTTCCCGCGGCGGTATTGTACGCCTTCCGATTTCAGGATCAAGTTTAGATCGGCGGCCGAAATCCCGTAATCATTGGCGAT
The DNA here is from genome assembly GCF_000422505.1 of Paenibacillus pinihumi DSM 23905 = JCM 16419. Taxonomy (GTDB): domain Bacteria; phylum Bacillota; class Bacilli; order Paenibacillales; family Paenibacillaceae; genus Paenibacillus_D; species Paenibacillus_D pinihumi. The sequence goes on from NZ_AULX01000039.1 coordinate 18,075, forward strand.
TTGTGATACAAGCAAAGTGCCCTCAGACGATAGTATTTGCTCGTAATAATCTACCTTTGGAGCTTGCTCGGATAATAACGCCGTCTGACGCGCCGTTTCAATCTGTAAACGCTCCGTCTCCTCGATTTGTGATACGAGGGCGACGAGGGCTTCCTTATACGTTGAAGGTACTTTTGGTGCCGTTAGACGACGTTCCATCTCCTCAAATTTGGTCACATACGTTGCAGTGAAAAGGACACCTCTTTCACCGGTCATCTTGTGAGCAATCAGGTCACAGCCCTTGCGTGTGAGAAGGTAACAGGGCAGGGTACGTCCTGTAGGGTCTAAATAGGTGCTTTCTACGAAGAATTCACTAAGGGAAAAATCTCCCTTAGTAAGATAACCTTTGTAAGTACGAATACTTTTCATTAAATCATTATGCGGTTTATCTACCAATCTAGATACTTCCCGACTATCTGCTAATAGCACCCCGTCATTTTCAATGAGGGTAAGTTGGTGGCTCATGGAACCCCTCCATTATTATAAGGTTAGTATCTATGTGAAGCGGAATCGGTATCCGCATGGTTGTTTAGTATTCTGAACATTGGTAATCTTTCCAAGCTTCATGTACTAACTTAAATAGAAAATCGGAACCACCTACGTCCGGATGAAGCTGTTTTACTAATGTACGGTATTTACTTCTGACAACTCGCTCATCCTCACATTCATCAACGTGAAGTATCTCGTATGGATCGATAAAAATCCCACTCATTGGCTGCCGTTTTGGAGGAGCCTTATAAGACGCAGCAATCGAGCTTGGCGAATTGTTTTGCCGTACGCTGTGCAGAATCTCTGGGTAGTTTTCCGAAAATGCTAACGAAGACAACTGTGCAGCAACATCTAACATCGCCAGCCTCTCGTCTCGACTCAGTGGAATAAGCATCCGTGCAACACATACTGGAAGCTTCTCAAGCACTTCCGCGTAACCTTCGGGCAAATCTAGTGCTTTGAACGGATCAGTCGTAGAGTCCGTAGCATGTCCGGACGGGGGATCGCTGGCAGGGGAGTCCTTCCTAGGGAGCAGTCCCGCAAGCTCACGTTCACGACGTACTACACCTCGTAACTCCTTAACGGTCATCTCAGCAACGGTCTTTTCTCCGGAATCGGTTAAGTGCTTGCTCTTTAAAAATAAATCCCGTGACACCTTCGCAGGCAGCGGAAGCATCTCGAACATTTTACTCAAGGGCAAATCAATCGGCATCGCGCGGTTCCCGAACTGCTCGTATACCTGGATATATTTACGTGCAGTTACGGGTGCAATATTGACGGATCGCAGCCACGGCTCCCACTGTCCGTGAATAAGTCCTTTATCTTTAACGAATTGAAGTCTCCGCCCGATCTCGACAACCGCACCGCCTATCCTCGTGTCCGCGGTGTTAATCTCCCGTAAAAATTTGATAATTTCAGATTCAATTCCGGGCAAATCTGTAGCGAAGACATGTGCGGACCTTCTCGGTGTGCTAATAGGCGTACCCTCCCGCCATAAATATTTAGTGGGGTATTTTTAAGGCGCTAAGTGTACCGCTGGGACGCCCTTCACGTCTACAACCCCGTCATTCCAACGGACAGCCTGATATTTACCGTCTGAACGCCGTTCTAAATATTCAAAATCAGTGTATATTGCGCCATATGTGTGAAGTTCTTCGGATGCTGCCGTGAGCAACTCGTCTACCGTTCTGTACTCAATAGTTACGCCATCTTTCTGTGAAAACAAACGCCCTTTTGACGATCCGAAAAAGCATCGGACGTGCGTCAAATCTGGCGTAAGTTGGATCGCCATCGCTTCGTCAGAAAGCGTGTACGACTCAATTCCCATTACCCTCGCCAAATGAATCGCCTCATCTACTTTCTTACGAGCTTTTTCGGGTTTGTGTATATCGAGAGCTGCATATTGAACGCCTGTGTCGGCATTTATCATCACAATTTGTCCGTTCTCAACTTCAATTACACACTCCGGGATATGATCGTCTTGTTTAATTCCGTGATATTGGCTAAGTACAAGTTTGGCTGCGTTTTCGATAAGGCGTGCAGATTGTACCGGCCTGCCTCGCTCAAATTTACTTAGAGTGCTTGCACTTACTCCTATAGAATGAGCAACTTCCGAAATTGTCATCTGTTTGGCGCTTCTCATGTTACGGATTTCCGAGCCAACTTTTGCCCATTCCTTGTTTTCCTTTTTGACCACCCAAAGCATTTGTCCGATTGTATTATTGTTCATTTTCGCATTGTCTCCTTTGTGGAATTTTTTTTTTGTAATTTATATGAAGCAGTCTTTTAAGACCGCGAATGTTATATAATATAATACACAACGAGAATTTCGGTTTCGGACACCGTATAATGCTATATACGAGAATAATTTTATAAATAAACACTTACACCTGAATTTTCCTCTCTGTATCTTATATCCGCTTGAGGTTTCAAAATTGGGACAACTACTTCTCCATCGAGTTAACCGTCTGAAAATACAGTCCCGCACAGTTACAAGAAATATTCTCTACCTCTTATATGTGCTCGGATTTGTTGAATTGGGACACTTACCCTAGATTCCACCCATGCTGTATTATTCGAGATGAGTTAGCAGTTTCGCACACCTCCGCAGTATATCCTGGAGTTGAAGGGGTCACTGTCGGTACTGCATTCGACTGATTTGTATCATTCAGTGCAGTTTTACAAGAATTTCGGAACCTAGCGTTAATAGTGCTCTGTCACTGTGTGTTTTTGTGGTTATACTGTAATACACGAAGTAACATTCACGTTCGGACACTTTGCCGTAAATTTATTTGAAATTGGCGGGTAATTAGCGGCGATATTTACGTATGCACACGGGATGCCCGAATTGGGACACCGCGCTGAAAACTAATTCCGCTTATACCGGTTATAAGTGCTCGGGTTTGGCCGATTGGGACATTCCGGAGGAAGTTTCTTTTCGTAATGTTAACCGTAGAGGATTTGGCCTCCGCACACCATGGGTGAATTACAAACGGGTCTCGTCGCCTTCCGTGTTTTTGCGGTTATACTACTATAGACAACTGCGATATTGATCTCGCACACTTTAGGTGAGAAGAGCTAAGGTTGCTCCCTGTGTGTTTTTGCGATTATACTGCATTATAGAAATAGAGTTTTCACTCCGCACACTTTCAGTGGAAACTCTTTATTGACTGCTTATTCGGCGGCTATGTTACTATATACAAGGATACACGACAACTTAAACACTTTCCCGTAAATTGGCCGATGCTTATTTTACGGTCATACTTTTTAATACGCCACTACCAATCAGGTTCGCACATGTTCAGTGGAAAATTTGATTTGTTTTTTTGTCATACTGTAATATACGAAGCGAAAGACACTGTTCGCACACCTCGTTGAAAGTTTTTTTTTCAAAATTCCGAAACCAATCGAATACACGTTCGTATAATATGGTATAATAAAGATGCCCGGCACGCCGCCAAACGTACCGGACTGGATGTCATTACGTCGCCAACCGTAATGAACGAGATACCCGCCAAGGGTATATGCAATGTCAATACCCTAGCGTTGACTCGCCAAAGACACGCAGGGTATTCCGTTATCCTGAGCAAAACCGAAGAATTGTTTGCGGTACGACGTTGCCACAGGAGCGCTTAACGCCAGATTATTCGGATTGGACCCGAATAACACAACGGATAGCTTCTCGTCGTACCCTGACACTTTATCCGTCTGGACCAAATACCCACGTTCGATACGCTGAAACCCATGTCGCTCAAATGCCCGGACCTGCTCCGCGAAAGTTAATATCTGAGCAAACGCCTCTTCCTCCGTATGATAGATAATCCGGTCCTTGAATCTGGATACGTAAAGAATATCGTTCAAATCTAACTCTACGATCTCAGAGTTCTCGCAGCCTAACCGCCTAATGACTGGTAATTGCACATTGAACCTCCTTATAAGTAGATATGAATGCACGCAAGAAAGCGCGGACCAACTGACCCGCAGGCTTTCCGCTAGCGACAGGCGGCCTTAAGAATAACCGTCCTCTCGCTTTCACCGCGTAGCCAACGCGGATCGTCAGGCGGAAAATACTGATATACGCTACCATCTCAACAGCTCAAAATCTACGCTCGCCGTATCAGAGACAAGGACCTCCCGTACGAGAAACTGCCAACCGGACATTTTCGATAAGCGGTCGTAAATTTCTTGGATTACGATATCTCCACGTGTGACACCGGACGCCAGTTTGACCGCCTCGCACATGCCGAGATACAGCGTTTTCCGGCCGTCCACCTTCTGCACGCGGTCGAGCCATAAGTCGCCCTCCAAGCTGATATACATAAAGTGTATACCGTCGATTATGAATCCCTGTTCCATAACATATCCCGTCCCGCTGCCGTCGCCAGCATCGTCGTACGGGCCGTGAATCATTGCCGCACGGTTCATACGCTCACTCCCCTTCCATCTCTGAATCCGGAATGCTCCGGCCGTACACATCGGTTTCCCGATCAATAAACCCGCTATGGTCGCTCTCGTCGTTGTGAAGCAGCCGTATTGAAGTGTCGTTCCTATCGAACGGTCCCGTCAGGAGGTCGAAGGCGCTCCTTTCTGTCAGCAACCCGTATAGAAAGGATACGTAGTCCTCGTCAGAAGGCAAGGTACGGAGCGGAACATTCGCGAAAAGCTCCGCCTTCCCGTCCTGCGCGTATAAGCCTTCGTAAGCAAATTTGATGACAGGCAGCAGGTATGCGCTCCCCTCGGATATGTAAATAGCGTGCTTGGAGTCCGGCAGCAAAAACCCGATGAAAAATGGCGTCTGAGCTTTCATATAGTTGGTACGGATCGATATTGGCGTAAGCATCGAGTTACCTCCCTGCGTCGCCGAACGCTTGACGGGCGACCTCAACGATTAGAGCGGCAATAACACGGATGACCCACCGATTGCGGCGGCGTGGAACGGCGGTGCGGCTGCCGTCAAGATACGGATACATGAGCGCGGTCATAGTCGGATACCTCCTTATACGTGAATACTCCCGTCAGGGAAGCGAGCTGCATATCGTTGACGCGGGTGGTGCCGAGCGTTTTGTTCGGCGATACGCCCGTCACAGCATGGAAGAATGGCGGTTGTGCAACGAACGTTGTTCTCGAAAGAGTGTCGATAAGCGTTGCGCGGATAATCCCGTCTATAAGAACGTAGCGAATACGGTGCATGGCTTTGGATACAGATTTCATAAGCGTATACCTCCGATATCTTCAATTGTTAAGGTGACGTTGAGCGAGCGGCGAATTTCGTCGTTCTTGGCGGCTTGCTCGCGGTGTTTCTGTATGACCTTCGAGCATTGCCCGTTCAGTGCACGAAATAGCGGTAATAACTGTGCTAACTCGCCTTTAATTACGCGCCGGCGGTGGAGAACTTGCTGTAGCATAACGGCCGCAGCGTGTCCGCAAGTCTCCGTCAGATCGAGCTTTTCAATTTCATGATAAATTGCGGAAACCTCACGATCTACCTCTGACAAAGCGTTGGTTAACTTTTGATACTTCGACATGACCTCGGAATTTAAGTTCCGGTATCTAGCGAGATAAGAATCGACAATCGGCATTTTGAAACCTCCTCGTATTAATAGGGAATTAGCAACGATAAAAATTCGGTAGCAGACAACTCGTCGTAACGGTGGATAAAAGTCGGATCGGAGATTTTAACTTCCATTAACTGCGTCCCAGGACCGCCAGTTGTGTAAAAGTGACCGTCAGCCTCGACTACTTTTTCTAGCAACGCCAGGCTGTATTTAGCATCAACGTACAATGCCCGTTCTGGAGCAATGAGAACGCCCGGATATTCTAACCGAACTGAGTCGCCGTCATTGTCGCTGTAAGCAGTAACTACGGTGATCTTACGGAACATAGTTGGAACCTCCTCGGATAAGTAAGTAAAAATTCAAATGAACATATGACTATGGCTTTCGTAATTTAGGAAATTTCTTTGAGAAATTCGGAACTATTTGATAAAATAAACGTATGTGTATGTAAGTCAACATATCAAAATGTCAACATGTTGTGCATGAATTCATAATACACTCATCGTGCCTAGATGTCAACATGTTGTGCTTAAATTATTTGGGGGAATTTTTATGCCTATCCGTTGCACTCTCGGTGATATTATGAAAAAGAGAAACTTACAAAATAAAGATGTAGTTAAATTGACAGGCGTAAGCCGTAATACCATTACCTCTCTAGCGGCAAATGCAACTAAACGTATCGACTACGATACTTTAGAAGGTTTGTGTAAGGGGTTAGGTATACAACCGGGGGATTTAATAGAGTTCGTACCAGATAAGTAGCGCATAACATTCTATCGACATATCGTTATTATAAATATTAATTTTTGCTTCCTTCGATACGACGGAATACAATGGGAGGTACCGAATGAGCTTACAGTTTATAGCGCTACATGGCGCGGAGATTGTGGAAATCAGCGAAGAAGACGTCGATTATGTCACGGAGGACTTAATCGAGGGAGAGACGTTTGTGCGGATTCATACGAATGACGGCCGCGAAGTAATTCCGCTATTAGATGTTGACGACAGCTTTAACGAAGTAAAAGGAGAAGAAAAACGCGTCTTCCTCCGTAGCAAGATTCGCCCTAATTGACGAAGGCTACGACCAATCTTCGTACCAGCTTGCACAGCCGCAATGCCTTGCAGCTATTTACCCTCTCGCCGACCGATTGCGTACGTAATTTGCCGTGTTTAGACGGGTTAAATCAAGGCGAATGACGTGCGATTCCAATAATAAAAAGACCGGTCCCGCCGCGTAGGTGATCCGGTCTTTTTACGTGCAAGCGTATCGGTTTAACCGACGGCCTACCTACGGTGTGAGTTGAAACCACGTCGTTTAAACCCGAACAGTATTCGTGTCGAGAGTGTAGCGGTTCCTAAGTTTAACTTAGTCAGCCACCGTGCATTTAACGTACACAGGTTCGTAATACTATCATTTCAAATGACGGTATTCCCGCAGGACCGAAGAGGCGGCCTAATTACTATTGAGTTCACCGTAAGTGGAACGATCTATGTTGAATATAGCCCGTCAAATCATGGGTCTGTGTTTAACGCAGACCCTTCCGGTTGAACCTACAGTTTAAAACGACGTTAGCACCCTAGTTTCAATCGACGCCGCCGTGTCATGATCGGTATATTATTCCGGTCATACCCACTCGATGACAACGACGGAAATCACAACGTTTGATTACGGACAACTCGATGGGAAGACAGCGGAGTTCCTCCGTAGTAAAGAACGGAATATGCGTGAGATTGTCGGAAAGGCGTATACGGAGTTGGGACGTGAACTAAAGGAGGCGCAAGATGCGCTGTCTAAACGCGGTTACGGTTGCTTTGAGGAATGGTACACGGCAATGGGGTTTAGAAGGCAGAACGTGTATAGGCTGATCGATCGCTATGAGAAGTTGATTCTCCCAAATTGGGAGGAACGAGAATTAATCGAATCACTACCTGTCTCCCTCACGTACGAGATTGCAAATCCCTCGTCAGAGGATACCGAACCCAAGCGTCTAGCGAAGTCCTCCGTCCTTTCTGGCGACATCACGACGTTGCGGGAGTACCGCGAACTCCTAGCGAAACTAGAGGCGGAGCAAACTGCTCGTAAAAAGGCCGAATCTGACTACGAAGTTTTACGAGACACTATCGAAGCCGTAACGGAATCTGAACGCGAAGTCAAATCCGAATTAGAGGCACTCCGTGCCCGACCTTCTCCGGATGACGGCGGAATCTGATGGTGGGCCAGCGAGTAATGATCAATCTCGAATTCAGCGAATTGATCGAGAGATTAAAGAAGGAGGCGAAGGAAAGACAAGTAGAGTTTCTCCGAAAAGGAAATGAGATAGCCCCCGTTCCTGCAGACCTACAGATAGCGCAGTTATCCGGAACGTCCGCACGCAACAAACCACGGTTACTGATTGATCACCAGCTAGGGTACGCACAATCTGCGTACAGACTTATGAAGGTACTTGGCGCTTGATTAAAGCTGTCTAGGTACGGGGATATTCGTGCGGTAAATGCGATAGGAATAGGAACGTAAGGGGAGATGGCAAACAGGACATTTCAACGTATTTAGTAACTGAAACGTAAATAGGAGTCCGGGGTATTTATATTGTGATTACCTACGAATCTTTTAACGTAAGTAAGATATTAGGTTTATTACAGTTATCCGAACATCAGCACGGTTTTAGCTGATGGGCGAAAGGTTTTATCTTGTTAACATTGGTTATTGTTAAAGATGGTTATAGTTAGTGCCACGATGACCATATCGGCGTTCACCGTGTTGAGTATCTTATACATGGAAGAAAGTAAGGTTTTATTTGTATGCTGTAATGTTTTATAGTTCTAGTTATAATGGCTCTAGTTATATTGGTTCTACTTAGTGTGACGCGAACGTCACTCGGCTCCCGTCACACGGAAGTCGTCACACGGTAAACAAGCAAAACAAACCGCTAGACGTCGAGCGAATTCAGGATGTACCGGGCCGTACGATACTCCCGCAACGTTGTGATGTCTCCGGAGAGAACGGCGGACTTCGCTTGGCGCTTGGGTTCAGTAGACTCGGCGGACGGAGCCGAGATTACGTATGCTAGGGATATAGGCAAATCTTCAAGTAGCCCCTGCGTTTGCTTGTCGGAATTTCCGACAAGCATTTCGTACCTACGGATCAAATCGAGTGCTTTATCTTTTTTGAATCCTACGTGCTCTAGCCATTTTCGAAAAAAACCATCGTATTGGTTACTTCCGGACAACGCCTCCTGCGCCTCCTTCAACTCTCGCCCAAGCTCCGTATACGCCTTACCTACGATTTCACGCATATTCCGTTCTTTACCGCCAAGCTCGCCGCCTCCGTCGTCCCGTTAACCTCCCGCAGGAGAGCGATTTCCACCGCGGAAATAAGGCCGTTATGGGTCAACGGGTACCAACCTATATCCCGCCACGTCTCGCGGCTAATTGGCGGTGATTTTGCGGGATCAGGCTTATATCCGGGAGCCTTCGTTGGGTCCACTACGTGCTTATTTAACCTTATCTACAAGATTACCTCGAAAAATTCGATAGACCACCTTTTTTGTTATATAGCTACACCTGAATTTTTCCACAGCAGGGGGTGTTCTCACAAGAAATTATTAATAGTACCTTACTTTTCCCACTTTATTTGGCTACGGGTATTGAGAAAAATTTCAAGGTGGGTGACGAAGGGGCGGGTAAACTCCGTCCTACCTTCCTAATACCATTTAGGAGGAAACCCGTATGTCAATTACCGTGTCATTACCGGAAGTGTATTTGGAAGCAGCGCCAAGAGAAATAAGGAACAAGAGCATGTATGATCTGCCTGGAGTTTACGTCTTCTACGATGACCGGAATGTCCCGTTATATGTAGGTAAAACGGTAAGCTTCAAACGGAGAATTTCTCGGCACTCTATGTCTTCTGATTTCTACCACTTTTCTTCTCACGTGCGGTTGTACCTTGTTGAGAACGAGTACGAAAAGGATATTTACGAGACTTACCTTATATCAACGTTAAAGCCCGAGTATAACAAGGCCAAAACGTTCTACACAAGGTTAGATTACGAAGATATGCTGCACGAAGTCAATGAAAGGATCACCGAAGCGAAACGAGAAATAGCGGAGCTTGAGCGAGAGGAATTCGAAGAAGATGATAGCTTCGAGGATACAAGCGACAGCGAATCGCTAGGTGACGTCCTTCGCATCCAAAGGCGGTTAATTGAGCTAGAACGTGAGTTAGCACGTCTATACGCCAGAAAGGGCGGGTTGCTGGGACGTTTCAGCGCGTAAGCTATCGCTAGTTGAATAAACACAACAACCGACATTTGTCGGCTTTTTTTTGCGTTGACAAACGAATGTGTCGGGTACACTCCGGCCGGTTAGCGCTAACACATCGAAAAGGGGACGATTGTACATGGCCGATATTGGCGAAGTAAAAGTAAACGTAAATGTATCCGAGGCTATCGCGGGACTCAAAGCGCTTCAACGCGAGGCACGGAAAGCAACCGCAGCATTGGCGGAATTGAAAGCAGCGGCTGACGCGTTAAAGGGTGGTGGGGCTGATGAATAAACACCTGCATGTTTCAAAGACGGCTCTCACGGTATTTGACTACTTGACGCGATTTATTCAAGACCCGTCATACCTACTAAAAGGTTACGCGGGTGGCCCGGAATTAACTAAGACAGATATTTCTGAGTTAACAGGGTTTAGTATCGGATACACACGTAAGCTACTAAACAGTCTGTGTGTCGCAGGGTACCTCGGCTATGTCGAAATAGGTCACACAGTGAAGTTACAAATAAATCCGAACAAATATGTTAATCCCGAGATTGCGCCAAGTGATTTTGTAGTCTCATTGTATCTGTTACATGAACGTCAATCTTCCGAAGTGGAGTGATATCTGATGAGTAATGCTTACTTATTTTGCTATTCGCCTGCAATGTTTCGGTTTCTTGTATCCGCAGGTCACCGGTACATTTGCGTAGGTGTAAACGAACGGACTGGTGGGCGTTTTTGGTTATTCGAAAAGTCTGATGCAGTGAGACGGTCATTGGACGAATATAGTGACCGTAAATAAAACTTAATATGTGGAGTGGGGAGCGTGTGGAGTGATGTTTAATTTTGAGCCGACGAGAGATTTTACGAGAGTGCATAACGCTATTTTTACGTTATATACGAGACTGCCTGACTTTAAATCGAGTCACGCGATGTTGTACGTGTACCTAATGGCCCGCAGTAATCCGCAATACGGGTACGCATTTCCATCAACGGAAGACATAGCGCTCGCGCTGAATTGCGGAATAAACCAGGTTGTATCGTACAAGCGGGTGCTAAAAGACTACGGATTAATCGTAACTAAGCGGCACTCGACGTACGGAAACGATATGTATTACGTAAAGCCTCCGATAACGGAAGAGGCGGAATTTTACGGACGATTTCCAGAAGCGCGTGAACATTACGAGAAGCGTTCAGAACAGTTCGCAGCACGAAAATCCAAACCGGAGGAAACCGAACAAAAATCGATATATGACGGCATCAATTGGTAATTAAAGGGGCGGATCACTATATCGGTGATTAGCGTATCACTAAAACAGTGATCCGGCTATCACTATATCGGTGAGGTATAAATACTTACGTTATAAATACCTACGTATAAATACTTACTAAATAATAGCGAATATGAAAAACAATTAGGCGGGAAAAACATCCGCCTAGCTTCGGGAAGGAAAAGCACCTTCCCTCAGCAGCTTTTCTTACGTAGTCCTTTAAATAAAAAGATAAGAGATGCGTAAGTAAAATAGTCCGGACAGCAGCACGGTTTTGGCTGCTGGACGAA
>NZ_AULX01000040.1 GCF_000422505.1 Paenibacillus pinihumi DSM 23905 = JCM 16419
TGGGTTCAGAACGTCGTGAGACAGTTCGGTCCCTATCTGTCGTGGGCGTAGGAAATTTGAGAGGAGCTGTCCTTAGTACGAGAGGACCGGGATGGACGTACCGCTGGTGTACCAGTTGTTCCGCCAGGAGCACCGCTGGGTAGCTATGTACGGACGGGATAAGCGCTGAAAGCATCTAAGCGCGAAGCCCCCCTCAAGATGAGATTTCCCAATTAGTAAGACCCCTTGAAGACGACGAGGTTGATAGGCTGGGGGTGGAAGCACAGCAATGTGTGGAGCTGACCAGTACTAATCGGTCGAGGGCTTATCCTAAAGACTTTAGCTAAAATGATTCACAATGTCTTTCGCATCCAGTTTTCAAGGTGTAAATTACTTGTTTCTATTTTGTTTGGACAAGTTTTTTAACGTGGCGGCGTAGCTCAGCTGGCTAGAGCGTACGGTTCATACCCGTGAGGTCGGGGGTTCGATCCCCTCTGCCGCTACCAACTTCATAAGGACGCTTAGCTCAGCTGGGAGAGCATCTGCCTTACAAGCAGAGGGTCGGCGGTTCGATCCCGTCAGCGTCCACCATCTATTATTTTTTTGCCTTTTTTGGCAAAACATTGCGGAGCTGTGGTGTAGAGGCCTAACATGCCTGCCTGTCACGCAGGAGACCGCGGGTTCGAATCCCGTCAGCTCCGCCATTTTACATCATTTGGCTCGGTAGCTCAGTTGGTAGAGCAGAGGACTGAAAATCCTCGTGTCGGCGGTTCGATTCCGTCCCGAGCCACCATTTATACAGCAAGAGCCATTAGCTCAGTTGGTAGAGCACCTGACTTTTAATCAGGGTGTCGAAGGTTCGAGTCCTTCATGGCTCACCAGTTTACAATCACTACCCACGATTTTTATCGTGGGTTTTTTTGTTGTTTCTATATAATAAGTTGAACAAATAATTGTTGAGTGTGGTCTCCATGTGTTCGGATCTCTATTGTTCTCAAGTTCATAGATGTCAGTGCGATCCGTCAGGAAAGTGTAAGCCTGGGCTTCATTATGTTACAATAAATAAAAAGCCTTAAACATTCGGATAGGAGCTATGACGAAATGAGCAATATGGAGTGGAAAGATCAGCTAGAGCAAATTCTCGGCTGCACGACACGCTTGTTTCAGATCAAGACAAGCGAGTGGGAGGACAAGGCTGCTCCTCAGGCAACCGGCTCGGCTGTATCTCCGCGGCCGGGAAAGTCGGCTGTGGTATATGATCAGCTGTGGATTGTGGTTTCTTCCGAGAGACAGAAGCTGCAGGTACTCGAAATTCCCCGGAAACAGATCACGGAGAAGGAAGAGGCCCTAATCAGCTGGACAATTGTAAATTTGAAGCAAGTCAAACAGGAAACTGCAGGTAAAGGAAATGAAGCAAGTGTATTGCTTACCGAGCTTGGAGAATGGATTCAACTGGAATTAGATAGCGGTTCCAAAGGTGTGATTGTTCCGGATCATCTGACCATCGGGGGGAAGCTGTTCTCTGAAATGGTGTCTTTTCTTCTGGTAAGCGAGCATGTTCCACCGAACAGCACGTACTCGGAGCTGGAGAAGCTGCTGGATTCCTTTTTCGAAGAGGATGTGCTGCTAGTTCCGCTTAAAACACAGGAGTGGCTGATTCTGGCGCCGGTATCGCTATTGAGCGAGGCGGATAATGAGGAACGGGAAGAAGAAGAAGAGACAGTGGATGAAATACTGTTCTCCATCTGCTCCGGACTTCATGGCATGCTGGCCAGTGAATGGATCGGCGAATGCCACCTGGCCGTATCTCAGCCGGTGACACCTGCCAACTCCATCGTGGAAACGTTGTCGTTGCTGCAGGAGACCATTTATTTGGGCCGAAAATTTCATGTTGGAGAGAATATTCATTTGCCGTGGCTGCTTCATCTGGAAAGGCTGCTTAACAGCATACCGGAATCACAGCGGGCGATATATATGGAACAGATGCTTAACCGCTCGGATGTCATCATTGAGCCCGAGATTCTGATGACCCTGGAAACTTTTTTCGGGCTGGACTGCAATGTAAGCGAGACAGCCAAAAAGCTGTATATCCACCGTAATACGCTACTGTACCGACTGGATAAACTGAAGCAGGAAACAGGCCTGGATGTTCGCGTCTTTAGTGACGCTGTACTTGTAAAAATTATTTTACTATTGTACAAAGTGACGAAAAGGAGATAGTTTTTTTGTAAAGTATGTGCATAGTCATCTGCACAGGTCTGAGATAAGATAAGAATATAATAAAACCAACGTTTAGGGGGAAATACAAATGGCAGGCGTACGTTTAGAACATGTCTACAAAAAATATCCCGGTTCCGATAAGGCCTCTGTTACTGATGTTAATCTGGACATTAAAGACAAGGAGTTCCTTGTTCTGGTTGGACCGTCCGGTTGCGGGAAATCGACTACACTTCGGATGATTGCAGGTCTGGAAGAAATCTCTGAAGGTAAACTGTTCATTGGCGAGCGTCTTGTTAACGATGTTGCTCCTAAAGATCGTGATATTGCAATGGTATTCCAATCCTATGCTTTGTACCCGCACATGAACGTGTACCAAAACATGGCGTTTGGTCTGAAATTGCGTAAATTCAAAAAAGCAGACATCGACAAGCGTGTTCGTGAAGCTGCTAAAATTTTGGACATCGAACATTTGCTTGAGCGTAAACCAAAAGCACTTTCCGGTGGTCAGCGTCAACGGGTTGCCTTGGGCCGTGCGATCGTTCGTGAGCCGCAAGTATTCTTGATGGATGAGCCGCTCTCTAACTTGGATGCCAAGCTGCGTGGACAGATGCGTGCTGAGATTACTAAACTCGCTAAGCGTCTTGAGACAACTGTTATCTACGTAACGCATGACCAGGTTGAGGCGATGACGATGGGTGACCGTATCGTTGTTATGAAAGACGGTTTCATTCAACAATCCGCTTCCCCTGAAGAGCTGTACAACCATCCGGTTAACATTTTCGTTGCTGGCTTTATCGGATCCCCATCCATGAACTTTATCAGAGGGACACTGACTGATAAAGGCGGTACGATCAGCTTTAAAACAACAGGAATCGATGTTGCATTGCCAGAAGGCAGAGCAAAAATCATTCGTGAAAAAGGCTATGTAGGCAAAGAGGTAATCATGGGCGTACGTCCTGAGGACCTGCATGATGAGCCTGTATTCCTGGAAGCTTCCCCAGCAACAATTGTAACTGCTCTGGCAGAGGTTGTTGAGAACTTGGGTTACGAGAAAAACATCTACCTCAATGGTCTGGGTAACGAAACTGTTATCGGCCGTGTGGATGGACGTTCTACAATTAAAGAAGGCACTAACATTAAATTAGCAATCGATATGAACAAAGTTCATATGTTCGATACTGAGAATGAACTGAGCATTCTGCTGCACAACTAATTTCTCTTTAGCTAACGGGCAGCCCCTTTTCGGGGCTGCTTTTTTATTTTTTCCTATATATAAGTTGAACAAATAGAATCTTTACATGGCAACTATACCCGAATCTCAATGGCTCAAGGCTGTATTGCCTCCAGATTATACAATCCGGGTTATTGTGAACCAGTTGATCAAACGAAATATTCAATAACAAAAAGTAGCTGAAGAAATGGTAGGCGTTGCTTTCGGCGCTTTTTTCCTTTACGATGGATACATTGGGAAAAGACGAAAAATTGAGTCCCTGGCATCATTGCATGGGCGTGAGGGAGGCCATTATAGTGCCCAAAAAGGTGAAGGTATCTGAATTGGTACAGCAATTTCAATTGGAAATATTAGCTGGAGAGGATGGACTGAAGCGGGGAATTACAGTTGATGATTTGTACCGTCCGGGGCTTGAGGTAGCCGGTTATTTTAATCACCATCCAATCGAGCGTATTCAGATTTTAGGGAAAACCGAGCTTGCGTTTCTGGAGACGCTGGATAGCGCCGAGAGAAAAGGACGCATGGAGAAGCTTTGTGATGATGCAACCCCTTGTATCATTATCACCCGCGGCCAGGAAGTTCCGCAGGAGCTTCTGGATGAATCGGATCGCAAGAAGCTACCGCTGCTGCGCAGCCAGATTGCAACAACGCATTTGATCAGCCGCATCACAAATTTTTTGGAGAATCGCCTAGCGCCTACGGCCACCATTCATGGTGTCCTGGTCGATATATATGGAATTGGCATGCTGATTACAGGCAGCAGTGGAATCGGTAAAAGTGAAACTGCTTTGGAACTGGTCAAACGGGGCCACCGCCTTGTGGCCGATGATGCGGTAGAAATCCGACAAATGTCCGATGGTCAGCTGGTGGGTTCCGCTCCTGAGCTGATCCGGCATCTGCTCGAAATTCGCGGTCTTGGCATTATCAATGTCATGACGCTGTTTGGAGCGGGTGCAGTTCGTACTGCTAAGCGGATCAGCGTCGTGATCAAGCTGGAGAACTGGCAGCAGGAGAAGCAGTATGACCGTCTTGGGCTGGATGAAGAGACCACCCGGATTATCGATACAGATGTTCCTCTTGTGACAGTGCCGGTCCGTCCGGGCCGAAACCTTGCTGTCATTATTGAGGTGGCCGCGATGAATTTCCGGTTAAAGCGCATGGGCTATAACGCGGCACTGCAATTTACGAACAAGCTGACAGAGACGATTGCTGAGGATATGGACGATTATGAGTAATTATGAGTAAAGGAGTCCGGTAATCATGAATTTTTTGAAACTTGATCCGGTTGCCATTCATATAGGGCCAATCCCTGTAAACTGGTACGGGATTATCCTCGGCTCGGCAGCGCTGATCGGCCTGCTGCTTGCCATTCGGGAGGGCAAGCGCTTCGGGCTGTCCCCCGATTTCTTTATGGATTTGCTGCTGCTCGGCGTACCGTCAGCAATAATAGGGGCAAGGATTTACTATGTCGCATTCAAGTGGGACGAATACAAGGGCAACTTTGTCGATGTCTTTAAAATATGGAATGGCGGTATTGCGATATACGGAGCCCTGATCGGGGCGTTTATATGCGGTTTTTTCTATTTCCGCCACAAAGGTTACAGCTTCCTGCGTCTAGCGGATATTTGTGCACCAGGTCTCATAGCGGGTCAAATGATTGGCCGCTGGGGAAACTTCGTGAATCAGGAAGCGTATGGCGGTCCGGTCAGTGAGGATTTTTTGAGAAATACACTGCATTTGCCTGGCTGGATTGTGAATCAGATGGAGGTTGTCCCGGGTGTATTCCATCATCCGGCGTTCCTGTATGAATCGATGTGGAGCTTGCTGGGACTTTTGCTGATGTTTGTGTTGCGCCGCCAATCGTTTTTGCGTGTAGGCGAGTTGCTGATGTTCTATTTCATCTGGTATTCCCTTGGCAGATTTTATATCGAGGCTCTTCGTACGGATAGTCTGGCTTTCCAGGGACCAGCTTGGCTGGAGAGTATGGTGAATGGCTTGTGGTCGCCGATGACGGTTCTGTTCCAACAGGGTTATCTCGATCCGGCTTACGGCAATGTCCGTATTTCACAAATCGTGGCCATCGTACTCGTGCTGCTGGGTATTGCATTTATTGTCATCCGCAGAGCGGCAGGAATGGCTACTGTACGCTATAATGACCCGATCCGCTCCACCAAGGCTGGCAAATCAGCTGATACAGCTACAGCGGATACTAAAGCAACCGCCCGCATTGCCGGATCAGAAACAGATCCAAAGGCAGGTGCAACTGCTCCAGCTGACAAAAAGGATGGAGACAAGGAGATATAGATTTGAATACAACAATTAAGACCGTGCTTTTAGACCTTGACGGTACGATTTTAGATACTAATGAGCTGATCATTCAATCGTTTTTACATGCCTTGAAGGACATTGTTCCTCCTGATTTTCCAAGGAAAAACCTGATTGAGAGCATGGGATTGCCGCTTCAGGTGCAGCTGCAGCAGTTTTCTGGCCTTGAGGATGTTTCCCATCTGGAGGCTGCTTACCGGGCTCGCAATAAGGAGCTGCATGACGAGCTTGTATGTCTGTTTCCGAATGTACTGGAGGTTATGGAGACTCTTCACCAGGCGGGAATTCAGATTGGCGTGGTGACGACCAAAATCCGGATGTCCACGGAACGCAGCCTGAAGTTCCTGCAGATCCCAGATGTGCTGGGGGCCGTGATCACGGTAGATGATGTGGTGAATCCAAAGCCGCATCCTGAGCCGGTTTTGAAAGCTCTGGAGCAGCTTGAGGCCGATCCTGCGACCACCTTAATGGTAGGAGACAGCCCCGTGGATATGATCTCTGCGGTGAAGGCCGGCGTAATTCCTGTTGGTGTCGCCTGGTCATTGAAGGAGGAGGCTTTGCTCTGGGAGGCAGGAGCTCGCTACATGCTCAAGGATATGCGTGATCTATATGAAATCGTGGGATTGGAGCGGAAGCCGCTTGCGAAAAATTGAGCGATATCCGGTAGAGGGCCCGAATGCATTATGGCAGGTCTATAAAACGGTCAGCCCGTGGAAGGCGGTACGCAATTTTGTATTCATCCAACTTGCCCGTTATTGCCCGATTCTTCCGGTTAAAAATTGGATTTATTCAAAAGTGCTGGGGATGAAGGTAGGGAAGCATACGGCCTTCGCGCTCATGGTTATGGTAGACGTGTTCTTTCCTGAGCGGATAGAAGTGGGAGATAATACGATTATCGGCTACAATACTACAATTCTTGCGCATGAATATTTGATCAAGGAATACCGTCTTGGAGACGTGAAGATTGGACAAGGCGTCATGATCGGGGCGAACTCAACCATTCTCCCTGGTGTGACGATTGGCGATCATGCTGTAGTAGCTGCAGGGTCGGTCGTGCATAAGGATGTCGCGCCACACAGCTTCGTAGGCGGCAATCCGCTCCGGGAGCTGGGGAGCCGCAGGCAGAATGCCGAAGATATTCTGAACGCGGCACAACAGGATACGATTTAAAATCCGATTAGCAACGGGATTGCCACGGCGCGTATATCGTGCTGCGTTGGCAATCCTTTTTGTATATGTCCTGCTATTCTTGGGCGATTATTCCGCTTTATTGCTTACACCCAGAAGTTGGACGACCAGAAGGGGAAGCAGACTGCGGACACGCAAAGGAAGTCACGGCCAATCGCGCTTGACGAAGCATATTTTCCATGATAAAGTGAGTTAAATCTTTATTTTGGCAGTATGGTAAATTGTTAATGCTTTAATAAACTAAAGTGATGTAGGTGAACGTTGTGTCCAAACCAAAAGTATTTGAAAAGCCGATCGGGGTAAAGGATTATTTGCCGCATGCAGTATCCAGGCTGCGCCATATTGAGGGCCGCGTACTGGCTTGCATGAGCGCATGGGGCTATGAGCAGATCATGACGCCTACAATCGAATATTACGATACAGTTGGAGTTGCGAGCTCAACTTCCGACCAGAAGCTGTTTAAGCTGTTAAATAACCGCGGTACGACACTGGTGCTGCGCTCGGATATGACGACTCCAATCGCCAGAGTAGCCAGCTCCCTGCTCAAGGAAGCAGAGCATCCGCTGCGCCTGTCCTACCATTCCAATATATTTAGAGCCATAGAAGAGGAAGCAGGCCGTGAAGCGGAGTTTTTCCAGACAGGAGTCGAATTGATCGGTGATGCTTCTGCCGAAGCAGATGCGGAGGTCGTTGCACTGGCAATTGCTTCGTTGCAGGCAGCAGGAGTAGGGCGCTTTAAGATTGCGATCGGACATGTAGGCTTTTTGAACGGCCTGCTGGAGGAGACGTTGAACGGGCAGCCTGAGATCCAGGAGGAACTGAAATCCTGCCTGTTGCGCCGGGATTATGTCGGTTACCGCGAACAGTTGCGCCAGCTTCAATTGGGCACAGAGCTGGAGCGTGGATTGGAGGGTATTTTACGGCTGCGGGGCGGTCAGGAAATCTGCGACCAGGCGCTTGAGCTCAGCTCGAACGAGACAGCCAAAGCTTCCATCCGCCACTTGTGTGAGATTTGGGATGTGCTGAACGCTTATGATGTATGTGAGCATGTGCTCATTGATCTGACGATGATCGGAGATTTCTCCTACTATACAGGTATGACATTCGAAGGCTACGCGGCGGAGCTCGGGTTCCCTGTCGCAAGCGGGGGCCGATATGACAATCTGCTCAGCCAATTCGGCAGACCTGCGCCGGCTACCGGCTTTGCTTTGAAGACAACGCGGATTCTGGATCTGATTCGTACCGGTCAGGGCGAGGAGAAGAAGCGCATTCTGATCGGTTATGATGCACAGAGCCGCGAAGGCGCGCTGCTGGCGGCAAAGCGTTACCGGGAGCAAGGAGATGTAGTTGTGACCGAGCGTGTGGAGAACTGGGACAACTGGGCTCCGGGAGCGTCTGGTGCGCCGCTTCCTGTGACTTACAAGGGGAATAGCTATTCGGCGGTTGTCCCCTTCCAGAGCAGCCGGATCAAGGGAGGTACGGTGTAATGAGCCAACCCAACATGAATATACTAAAAGTTGCGATGCCCAAGGGCAGAATTTATAAGCAGGCCTCCAAACTGTTCCGGGAGGCGGGCCTGCCGATTCCGAGCGATTTTGATGATACGCGCAAACTGGTCATTGAACTTCCCGAAATGGACATGGAATTCATTATGGCCAAGCCGGTCGATGTGCCGACCTACGTGGAATACGGCGTGGCGGATATCGGTATCGTCGGCAAGGATGTTCTCATGGAAGAAAACAAGGATGTATTTGAGCTACTGGACCTTGGAATCGCCAAGTGCCGCATGTCTGTGATCGGGCTGCCGGATTGGACGCCTTCTATTAATCCGAGAGTGGCGACCAAATATCCGAATGTGGCCTCCCAATATTTTCGGGAGCAGGGGCAGCAGGTGGAAGTTATCAAGTTGAACGGTTCTATTGAGCTGGCTCCGCTTATCGGCCTTGCCGACCGGATCGTGGATATGGTGGAGACAGGACAGACGCTGCGGGAGAATGGTCTTGTGGAAATGGAGACCATCTTCGGCATTACCAGCCGGCTTATTGCCAACCGGGTGAGCTACCGGATGAAGAATGCGAAAATACAAAGCCTGTGCGACCTTCTGCAAGCGGCAATTACCGTTAAGCAGGGTTAGGGCCAAGAAAACTTTCGGGGCGCTGGAGACGGCCCTGGAGGGCGCCAGAGAGAAAGGGGAACGGGGAACATGCGGATCATTCCTGCAGAGCAATTTAATTTAAGCCGCGAGGTGGAGTATGGGACGCCTGCGCAGAATGAAGCGGCAAGAGAAATTGTTGAAGCTGTCCGGAAGGAAGGCGATGCTGCACTGCTGCGGTATACGGAGCAGCATGACAAGGTGAAGCTTGATGCCGGCAGTTTGAGAGTAACGGAGGCAGAAATTAATGCCGCCTACGAGCATGTCGATGCTGCGTTTTTGACGGCGATCCGCAAAGCGGCTGCCAATATCCGAGCCTTCCATGAGAAGCAGAAGCGCAATTCCTGGATGGACCTGCAGCCGGACGGAACACTGCTGGGACAGATTATACGTCCGCTCAAGCGAGTGGGTGTGTATGTACCCGGCGGCAAGGCGGCGTATCCGTCCTCGGTGCTGATGAACGTGATCCCCGCACAGGTGGCAGGAGTGCCGGAAATTGTAATGGTCACCCCCCCTTCTACAGGAGGACAGGATGGCATTAATCCATTCATCCTGGTTGCGGCAGCGGAGGCCGGTGTGAAGGAAATGTACCGCGTCGGCGGTGCGCAAGCCATTGCAGCGCTTGCTTATGGAACGGAAACGATCGAGCCGGTGGATAAAATTACGGGTCCGGGCAACATTTACGTGGCCCTTGCCAAACGGCTGGTGTTCGGTGTGGTGGACATCGACAGTATCGCAGGACCAAGCGAAATTGCCGTACTGGCAGATGATACAGCCAATCCGGTCTACGTGGCGGCTGATCTGCTGTCACAAGCTGAGCATGATGAGATGGCCTCCTCTATTCTGGTGACAGCTTCCCGGCCGCTGGCAGAGGCAGTGTCTCAAGAGGTGGAGCGGCAACTCAAGGAGCTGCCGCGCGAGGAGATTGCCCGCAAGTCAATTGAGAGCTACGGCGCCATTCTGCTGACGCCGTCGGTTGATGAAGGAATTGAGGCCATTAACAAGCTTGCTCCGGAGCATCTGGAGATTATGACAAAGGACCCGATGGAGCTGCTTGGCAGAATCGAGAATGCGGGAGCGATCTTCATTGGCGATTACAGCTCGGAGCCGGTAGGCGACTATTTTGCGGGACCGAATCATATTCTGCCGACGAACGGCACGGCACGCTTCTCCTCGCCGGTGAATGTGGACGATTATATTAAAAAATCAAGTTTGATTCATTACAGCAAGGAAGCGCTGCTTCAGAACGGCAAGCATATTATTGCGCTGGCCCGGCATGAGGGACTGGAAGGCCATGCAAGGGCCATTGAGGTGCGCCTGGAGCAGGAGCGGAACACGTAATTTGAACCGGCCAGGATAAATAAATTGATTGATACAGAAAGAAGGGCGAATGACTATGACAGAAGCAAGACAGCGCATATCAGAAGTGGCGCGCAAAACGAATGAAACGGATATCAAGCTGTCCTTTGGCGTGGATGGTACTGGAACGGCTAATATTGAAACGGATGTTCCTTTTCTGAATCATATGCTGGATCTGTTCACCAAGCATGGCCAGTTTGATTTGACTGTAGAAGCACGCGGAGATGTGGATATTGATGATCACCATACAGTCGAGGATATTGGTATTTGTCTGGGGCAAACTCTGCGCGAGGCGCTTGGAGACAAGAAAGGGATCAAGCGCTATGCGAGCGTTTTCGTACCTATGGATGAAGCGCTTGCCCAGGTTGTCATCGATGTCAGCAATCGCCCTCACTTCGAATACCGGGCAGAATACCCGTCCGAGCATATCGGAAGCTTCTCCACGGAGCTGGTGCATGAATTCCTCTGGAAGCTTGCGCTTGAAGCAAGAATTACCTTGCATGTCATTGTTCATTACGGCCGCAATACCCACCATATGGTGGAGGCGGTATTCAAGGCGTTGGGCCGTGCGCTGGACGAAGCAACCGCTATTGATCCCCGTGTGCAAGGAGTGCCATCCACGAAGGGAGTGCTGTAGCACATGATCGCAATCATTGATTACGGCATGGGTAATTTGCACAGCGTTAGCAAAGCGGTAGAAAGGCTCGGTTTCGAGGCGGTTGTTACTGCTGATCCCCAGCTTATTCTGGATGCTGATGGAGCGATTTTGCCCGGTGTAGGCGCATTCGGTGATGCGATGCAAAATCTGCGCAACACAGGATTGGATGAGGTGGCCCGCTACTACGCGGAATCCGGCAAGCCGCTGCTCGGCATTTGCCTGGGGATGCAGCTGCTGTTCAGCCGTGGTGAAGAACACGGAGACAATGAAGGCCTGGGGCTGATGGAAGGTAGTGTCGTCCGCTTCCAAGGCGACTATAAGGTGCCGCACATGGGATGGAACAAGCTCAGCTTTCACCAGGGCAGTCCGCTCTTTAACGGCCTTGAGGAAGGTTACGTCTATTTTGTGCACTCCTATCATGTAAAGCCGGAAAATGGGGATAACCTGCTGGCTACGACGGATTATAATCAGGATGTGACTGCGATCGTAGGCAAAGGAAATGTATTCGGCATGCAGTTCCACCCGGAGAAAAGCGGGGAGCTGGGAATGCAGTTGCTGGGCAACTTTCTAGCGCTTGCGACAGGGGAAAACCGGATTGCAGAAGGGCAGCTTCAGCAAGGCTAGAGCAAATGGCCCAGCACAGAGCCGAAGCAACAAATTACTGCGGTTCCATTGCAAAAAGAACGAAGCATATAGCAGCATGGCAGATAGAATAGAGGAGCTAAGGGAGCGAGGAGGAAGGCATAATGTTAGCCAAACGGATAGTGCCTTGTCTGGATGTGAAGGACGGACGGGTTGTCAAAGGAGTCAATTTCGTCAATCTCCGCGATGCCGGTGACCCGGTGGAACTGGCCTCAACCTATGACCGTGAAGGTGCGGATGAGCTGGTATTTCTGGATATTTCCGCTTCGCATGAAGGGCGGGCGACAATGGTCGATGTTGTGCGCAGGACAGCGGAGGAGATCACGATTCCGTTTA
The DNA here is from genome assembly GCF_000422505.1 of Paenibacillus pinihumi DSM 23905 = JCM 16419. Lineage (GTDB taxonomy): Bacteria > Bacillota > Bacilli > Paenibacillales > Paenibacillaceae > Paenibacillus_D > Paenibacillus_D pinihumi. The sequence goes on from NZ_AULX01000040.1 coordinate 12,091, forward strand.
CAGTAGGCGGCGGTATCGCCCATGTCGATGATATGAAGCGTCTGCTTCGTGCGGGAGCGGACAAGATTGGTATCAACACGGCTGCTATTAAAAATCCTGCGCTCATTTCGGATGGCGCGCGCGTATTTGGCTCCCAATGCATCGTGGTTGCGCTTGATGCCAAGTTCAATCCCGAATGGGGCGAGTGGGAGGTCTATACCCATGGCGGGCGCAATGCTACAGGCATCCGCGCACTGGAATGGGTAAAGGAAGCGGAGCGTCTGGGCGCAGGTGAGCTGCTGCTGACAAGCATGGATGCGGACGGAACGAAAGATGGTTTTGACGTCAAGCTGACACGGGCAGTATCGGATTTGGTCCGCATCCCGGTCATCGCCTCGGGCGGTGCAGGGAAGGTAGAACATTTTCATGAAATATTCGAAAATGGACATGCGGATGCGGGGCTGGCGGCTACAATTTTCCACTACAAGGAAATGACAATCGGAGAAGTGAAACAGGATTTGCGGACGAGGGGAGTAGAGGTGCGATGACAGAACAGGCATTCAGCCTGGATGCGGTGAAATGGGACCGCGACGGACTGGTTCCGGCAATTATTCAGGATGCGGTGAGCAAGGAAGTACTGATGATGGCATATATGAGCCGGGAATCGCTGCAAAAATCGGTTGAAAGCGGGGAGACCTGGTTCTGGAGCCGTTCCAGACAAGAACTATGGCATAAAGGCGCGACCTCGGGACATATCCAAAAAATCCGCTCCATGAAATATGACTGTGATGGCGATACGCTGCTAATCCGGGTAGAGCAGCACGGTGCGGCATGCCATACCGGACGATACAGCTGCTTCTACAACGACATTCCGGTTGAAGGGGCAACAGCTGATCCGAGAGAGGCTGAAGACCGTTTTGCGATGCTGAATCAACTGGAAGCGACAATCGCCCAGCGGTATGCGGAGCGTCCGAGCGGTGCGTATACGACTTATTTGTTTGAAAAAGGCGTGGATAAAATTTTGAAAAAGGTTGGCGAGGAATCGGCGGAGGTCATTATCGCGTCGAAAAATCAGGACAATGACGAGCTGCGCAGTGAAGTCAGCGATCTGATTTTCCACTTGATGGTGCTGCTCCGTGAGCGAGGGCTTCCTCTCGACGATGTGATGCGGGAGCTGGGTGCGCGCCACAATAAGCCGACCACAAACAAAATGAGATAGAAAGGCCGGGTGTGCCATATGTTGATTGATTATCACACGCATCATGCCCGCTGTGGTCATGCGGTTGGCAGCCTGGAGGATTACGTGAAAAGAGGGATTGAGATTGGATTGGGCCAGATCGGCCTGTCTGATCACATCCCTCTTGTCCATGTTGACCCGGCCGCCTATTACCCGGAGATGGCAATGCCGATGGAGGAGCTTCCCCGTTATGTGGAGGAGTGCTATGAGCTGAAAGAAAAGTACAAGGGCATCATCGATATCCGGGTCGGCCTGGAGGCAGACTATATCGAGGGCTGGGAGCAGCAGCTTGAACAGATCATTAATGCCTACGAATGGGACTATGTCATCGGCTCTGTTCATTTCCTGGGCGAGTGGGATGTGACGGATTTTAGGCAGACACATGGCTGGGAAGGCCGTGACAGGCTCGAAGTATACCGGACCTATTATAATGCGGTACAGAAGGCGGCGGCTTCCGGGCTATATGATTACATCGGACATATTGATGTGATCAAGCGTTTCGGCTTCAAACCTGATGAAGATGTGACGGAAATGGAAAATGCTGCGCTTGAAGCGGTGAAACGCCATGATTTGGCAATTGAGCTGAATGCATCCGGATTGAGAATGCCGGCGGCGGAGATGTTTCCAAGTCGCAGAATGCTCGAATATGCGCTGAAATTGGGCATTCCGGTGACGATTGGATCGGATGCGCATCAGCCGGAAAGGCTGGGTCAATACTTGGATCAGGCACGTGCGCAGCTGCAAGAAGTCGGATTTTCACAGCTTGCAACGTTTAATAAACGCAACCGGACAATGATAAGCTTTTGAAAAATAACGAAATGTATGTATAATGTTAATAGTTCAAGCGTGTGCGACTGCCGTGCCATGACTAAAAAAATGTCTACGGAAAGTTGCCGCGCTCTAATAGCTGTTGATATGCGAGAAATTATTCAAGTCTTGTATTTTGAACAAACTACGGCTGAATCATGAAGAATTTTGTTTCCAAAAGCTCAGGAGGGTATCATGTTTAGCGACAAGTTGCGTATTTTTTCAGGTTCCTCAAACCCTAAATTGGCCGAACGTATTTGTGCGGAACTCGGACAAACACTCGGCAGAATTAAGGTATCAAGATTCAAGAGCGGTGAGATTTACGTTCACTATGAAGAGACGATCCGGAACTGTGATGTATTCCTGGTTCAATCGTTCTCCCATCCGATCAATGAATTCTTTGTGGAGCTGCTGGTGATGATTGATGCTGCCAAGCGGGCCTCCGCACGGACGATCAACGTCATTGTGCCGTATTACGGCTATGCCCGCCAGGAAAGAAAGGCTGCTCCGCGTGAGCCGATCTCGGCAAAAATGCTGGCGGATGTACTGACGACAGTTGGCGCGAGCCGGGTTATTACCATCGACCTTCATGCACCAGCTATCCAAGGGTTCTTTAATATTCCGGTTGACCACCTGACAGCGCTCGATCTGCTGAGCGACTATCTCAAGTCCAAGGATATTAAAAATCCGGTTGTTGTATCTCCTGATGCAGGCCGTGCGTCGACAGCAGAGAAGCTGGCTAACCATCTTGATTCGCCATTTGCGATTATGATCAAGAAGAGACCAGCTCATAACGAGTCTGTCATTACCCACGTAATCGGGGATGTTGAAGGACAAACACCAATCATTATCGAGGACCTGATTGATACGGGAACGACGATTGTCAATGTCGTCGAAAGCTTGAAGGAGCGCGGTGCAGAAGACATTTATGTCTGTGCGACTCATCCGCTATTCTCCGGTCCTGCGCTGCAGCGCCTGGATCATCCTTATATCAAAGAAGTTGTTGTGACGGATTCAATTGCTCTTCCAGACAGCCACTCTGACCGTTTCAAAGTGCTGTCCGTCGCGCCGATGCTGGCTGAAGCGACACGCATCATTATGCAGGGCGGTTCGATCAGCACACTGTTCAAAAATGCAGGAATTTAATAGTTGAGCCGAGACAGGCAGCAGGCAAGTTTTATACCTGCTGCCTGTTCTGCGGGAAGGCGAAAGAGAAGGCGCGGGGAGATTTACGCTTGTGTATTCCTTGGCCGACTGTGGTATAATCTTAAGCAAATTCGCCCGTATAAGGAGGTGCCCTGCGTTGAAAGAAAAGAAGCATGCGGCTGTTAGCAAACCATCAAAGGTCATTCCCATTCAACTGGATGCCACCTTTTTTTTCGAGCGCGCGGTCCGGTCGCTAGACCGGCTCCATTATGACAAGGCACTAAAATATTTCCGGCGAGCCGTCGACTATGAACCGGATAATCCGGTCAATCATTGCAATATGGCTGGCATTCTGTCGGAGATGGGCAACTATGAGGAGTCAAACCGTATACTAGGAACCATCGTTGAGGAATTGGATCCTTCCATGACAGAGTGCCATTTCTATATGGCAAATAATTTTGCCAATATGGAGCAATATGAGGCGGCCGAGGACTCTCTTGTCCGATATCTGGAAGAGGATGCAGAGGGACAATTCCTGGATGAAGCCGAGGAAATGATGGAGCTTTTGCAATATGAGCTGGAACGGCCGCCGAAACAGGCGGTCATCAAGTCGCGCGAAGGCTTGTATGAGCATGACCAGGCAAGAATGCTGTTGGAGGAAGGGAAATTTGCAGAGGCAGTGCGGATTTTGGAGAGCATTGTCAGCAAATACAGTGATTTTCTGGCTGCCCGCAATAATCTGGCGCTTGCCTATTATTATATGGGCCTGTTTGACAAAGCGATGGAGACGATCCAGGAAGTGTTAAGGCTGGAACCGGGCAACCTGCATGCGCTTTGCAATCTGGCAATCTTTTATCAGCACGCAGACCAGCAGGAGCTGCTTGCACCGCTCGTCGAACTGCTGAAAAAAACATATCCGTTTCATCATGAGCATGTATTTAAGCTGGCGACGACAATGGGCATACTAGGCGGGCATGAAACGGCACACCGGCATTTTATCCGCCTGTTGAAAGATCCTTCATTGCAGCAGGACCCTTGTCTGCACCACTATACGGCCATTGCGGCGAGCAATTTGGGCAGGCTGCAGGAGGCCGAGCGCTTGTGGAGGCAGACAGCCAAGCTCGATCCCGGATCAGATATTCCCAAATACTATCTGGATCAGTTGGAACGTGTCCGTAGCGGTGAGGAGCCGGCGCCAAGCAGCTACCATTATCATCTTCCGTTCGAGGAGCAGTTCAGGCTCTGGGAAAAATCTTCCGACGGGCTGCCTGATCATCTGAAGCGAGACCCCCTTGTGCGTTCTTCTTTTTTTTGGGCGCTGCGCCATGGGGATCGTCAGACGAAGCTCCAGGTCATACAGGCGCTGGGCATGATTGCGGACAATGAGGTAAAAGATGCGCTTCGCGCTTTCGTGATGGAGCCTGATGAAGATGATTATTTGAAACGGATTGCTATTTTTGTTTTGCGCTCAATCGGGGTCCATGATCCGCTCGGAGCGGTGCTTGAAGGCAAGCAGACGATCGTCGAATCGAACCTGATCCCATCCAGGCTTCCGGTGTGGGAAGAGAAGTGGCAGGCGGTGCTTGAGGCTGCTCTGGCCCGGATGAACAAGCATTATGATCTTGTTCAGCAGCATGATTTGCTCACGCTGTGGGTGGAGTACTTGACGCGTGTGTACCCTGAGGTTCCGAAGGTGAACAAAGCGGCAGGATGGGCTGCGGCTCTCGAATATTTGACGGCCAAGATGCACAGGCGGGAAATCTCGTACCACGAAGTATCAACCCGCTACAATGTATCCATATCCACGGTCAGCAAATATACGAAGATGATTGATGAGGCATGCGGCATCAAAGAAAAGATGAAGACGGTATTTCCGCAATTCGGGGAATTTCAAAACGATTAGATGGCACACAATAACATATAAAACATGATGAGTTTGTAAGGGAGGTAATTTTGATGTATAAATCCATTATTATCGGTACTGGACCCGCGGGTCTGACTGCCGCCATTTATTTGGCCCGCGCCAATATGAACCCGCTTGTTATTGAAGGACCGGAGCCGGGCGGACAGCTCACGACGACGACGGAGGTCGAGAACTTCCCGGGCTTTCCCGAAGGAATCATGGGTCCTGAGCTGATGGCGAACATGCGCAAGCAGGCTGAACGGTTCGGTGCTGAATTCAAGACCGGCTGGGTAAATTCCGTTGATACTTCCCAGCGTCCGTTTAAACTACAAGTGGAAGGCCAGGGCGAGCTCGTAGCAGAGACGCTGATCATCTCCACTGGAGCTTCGGCGAAATATATGGGCATTCCAGGCGAGAAAGACAACATCGGACGTGGTGTCAGCACATGTGCAACTTGTGACGGCTTCTTCTTCCGTGGCAAAAAGATCGTTGTTGTAGGCGGCGGAGATTCTGCTATGGAGGAAGCGAACTTCCTGACGCGCTTTGCAAGTGAAGTTGTGCTTGTTCACCGTCGTGAAGAACTGCGTGCCTCGAAGATCATGCAGGATCGTGCCCAAGTCAACGACAAAATCAAATGGAGCCTGAATAAGACGCCTGTAGAAGTTGTTGCGGGCGGCATGGGTGTTACAGGCCTTAAAGTGCGTGATAATGATACTGGCCAGGATGAGGTAATTGAGACCGACGGTTTGTTCGTGGCAATCGGCCATACACCGAATACAAAGTTTCTCGCAGGTCAGATTGAAACTGACGAAACCGGATATATTCTGGTGAAGCCGGGCACATCCGAGACCAATATCCCAGGCATCTTCGCTTGCGGAGATGTACAGGATCAAAAATACCGTCAGGCTATTACGGCTGCGGGCAGCGGCTGTATGGCTGCACTGGATTGCGAGAAATTCCTTGAAGGCCATATGGTCCATGATTGGAGCCAGTCGCTGTAAATCAGAACAAGAAGTCACGGGGCGTGTTTGCGGATTGGTGCAGGCACGCTCTTTTTTCTTCAAAATATAAGCATTTATAAGCTTTCCCTTTATAAATGCTTATATTTCTAAGCGGAACGAAGCTGCTGCCTGTCAAGGACGGCATAGTTGTTTCCACTTGATTACTGCTTATTTTTTGTTTGAAATGATCCTTGTTGGAGTCATGAATCAGATGTTTTTTCATCCGGGTTGTAAGGGTAAGGGAAACTGAGCATACGTTAAATTAAACGAGAAAAAGCCATAAAATGTGTTGTTCTTGACCGCAAGGGTATGTTGGCTTATAGTTGGTACAGAAGCAGTTAACTATTTAATTGAGGTGGCCATTGTCATGTCTGAAAAGATTTACGTTGGGGTAGATATTGGAGGAACCGCAATTAAGGTCGGTATTTGCGATCCGAATGGCGAATTGCTCCATACGTACGAAGGACCAACCGAAACAAGCAAGGGTACAGATGCGATATTAAACAACATTGCTGCTTATGCACGTCATATTGTAGATGAATCGCCTTTTGAGTGGGACCAAGTGGAAGGTGTAGGGCTCGGTATTGCCGGATTCCTGGATATTCCGAACGGAATTGTGACCTTTTCCCCTAATTTGGGGCTGCGTAATGTTCCGCTCAGAACGGTATTGGAAGAGAAGCTTGGAAAAACAGTCAAAATCAATAACGATGCCAATGTTGCAGCACTGGGTGAAGCATGGGCCGGCGCTGGCAAAGATGTAGGGCATTGTGTGATGTACACGCTTGGCACTGGTGTCGGCGGCGGTATCATTATCAATGATAAAATTGTTGAAGGCTATGCCGGCAAAGCAGGAGAGCTTGGCCATATTCAAATTGTGCCTGATCTTGAAGCGATTCAATGCGGCTGTGGCAAAATGGGATGCCTGGAGACGGTATCTTCAGCTACCGGGATTATCCGCATGGCGAAGGATGCAGTAGCGCGCGGTGACAGAACTTCACTTTCCATGGTGGATAACATTATGGCGAAGGATGTTGTGGACGCAGCCAAAGCAGGCGATGAGGTTGCTATTCGTATTGTAAATCGTGCAGCCTATTACCTTGGCAAATCGTTGTCTGTCGTATCCGTTATTTTGAATCCGCAGCGTTTCATTATCGGCGGCGGAGTTTCAAAAGCGGGCGAGTATCTGTTTGAGCAAATTCGCGAAGTATTTACGAAGCTTACCCCGGAGTCATCGCAGGAGGGCGTGGAGATTGTGCCTGCGAAACTGGGTAATAATGCAGGTATTGTTGGTGCGGCCGGCCTGATCATCCGCGGTTAGTTACAATACGTTCATGCGCCGTGAGCGGCTTGTCTGCTTTTGGCGCTTTCTGAGCAAGGAGGGATGAACATGACGACCAGTTCAGCAGCAATGGCAAAACTTATCATAATTACCGGAATGTCAGGTGCAGGAAAGACAATTGCAGTGCAAAGTCTGGAAGATTTGGGTTTTTTCTGCGTTGACAATCTTCCCCCGGTGCTCATCCCGAAATTTGCGGAATTAATCGAACAATCCAAAGGGAAGATTGGGAAGGTAGCGCTTGTCATCGATTTGCGGGGCCGGGAGTTCTTCACGGCTCTGTCCGAATCGCTCGCTTATATCCAGGATCATTATACGATTCAGTGTGAAATATTATTTTTGGATGCAACAGATGGCGTGCTCGTACAGCGCTACAAAGAAACAAGACGCCGTCACCCGCTTGCTCCCGATGGTATGCCGCTGGAAGGCATCGCACTGGAGCGCCGCCTGCTTGAGGATTTGAAGGGCTGGGCGACCCAAGTAATTGACACCAGCAATATTAAGCCAGCCCAGTTGAAGGAGCGGATTGTTTCCCGGTTCTCCAACTTGGAGAAGAATGCAATTTCGGTGAATGTTACTTCATTTGGCTTCAAATATGGCATGCCGATTGATGCGGACTTGATCTATGATGTGCGTTTTTTGCCTAATCCGCATTATATTGAGCATTTGCGTCCGAATACGGGGCAAAATCCGGAAGTGTATGATTATGTTATGAAATGGCCGGAGACACAGGAGTTTTTGAATAAACTTCTGGATATGCTTAATTTTCTTATCCCTCTTTATCAAAAGGAGGGTAAAAGTCAGGTTGTGGTCGGCATCGGCTGCACAGGCGGCAAGCACCGTTCAGTAGCGATTGCGGAATACTTGGGACGAATGCTGGGCAGCAGTGATACGGAAATTGTGCGTGTCAGCCATCGTGATGCCGAGCGTGACCGCCACTAGCGGGGTGAAGCGTTGAATCAGCGTAAGAAAAAGAACCAAAAGCCGGGCATTGTGGTCATCGGCGGCGGAACCGGGCTATCGGTCATGCTTCGCGGCTTGAAAGAAAAGCCGCTGGATATAACGGCCATTGTGACGGTAGCTGATGACGGCGGCAGCTCCGGCATTTTGCGCAATGAGCTTCATATGCCGCCCCCCGGAGATATCCGGAATGTGCTGACCGCTCTTGCTGATGTCGAGCCGCTGCTTGCGGATATGTTAAATTACCGTTTTAATCATGGCAACGGATTAGCCGGACATAGTTTGGGCAACCTGATGCTGGCAGCCATGACAGATATATCGGGAGACTTCGTGACCGGTATTCGTGAGCTCAGTCGTGTATTGGCTGTCAGAGGCCGCGTACTGCCTGCAGCAGGTCAATCCATTGTACTGAAAGCGGAGATGATAGACGGGACGATCATTACAGGCGAATCGATGATCCCCAAAGCCCGTAATCAAATCAAACGTGTGATGATCGAGCCTGAAAATGTGGAACCGCTTGATGAAGCGCTGGAGGCGCTTCAGGAGGCTGATGCTATTCTTGTAGGACCGGGAAGCCTGTATACCAGTATTATCCCCAATTTGCTCGTGCCGAAGCTGGCGCAGGCAATTATGGAGTCAAATGCGGTCAAGATTTTCGTATGCAATGTGATGACCCAGCCGGGGGAGACGGACAATTATTCTGTCAGCGACCATCTGGAGGCTATTCATGCGCATGTCGGGCATCATTTATTTGATTATGTTATCGTGAATGACGGGGAAATTCCTCCCCAGGTGCAGAGCAAGTATGCGGAAGAGGGAGCCCAGGCTGTACATCTTGACCTCGAGGAAGTCAAGAAGCGCGGGTATCAGGTCATCGCCGACAAATTGGTGCTGTTCCGCACGTATTTGAGGCATGATGCGGCGCGTCTGAGCCATCATATTTATCAGCTGGTTGAAAGCTGGATGTTACGAAAGAGGTGAGCCCTTTGTCTTTTGCGGCCCAAACTAAAAAGGAACTGACCTTAATTGAAGCAGATTCCTGCTGCGAGAAGGCGGAGCTGACGGCGCTCATACGAATGAATGGTTCTGTTAACCTTTCCAACCGAAAAGTAATTCTCGATGTATCCACCGAAAATGCGGCCATTGCCAGAAGAATTTATTCTTTGATCAAAAAGCTGTTCTCTGTGCATACCGAGCTGTTGGTCCGTAAAAAAATGCGTCTGAAGAAAAACAATGTCTATATTGTCCGGATTCCATTAAGAGTCCAGGAAATTCTTTCTGAGCTGCGGATTGTATCCGAAGGCTTTATTTTCAATCAAGGGATTGATCCGGATATTATTCGTAAATCCTGCTGTAAAAGATCTTATTTGCGGGGGGCCTTTCTTGCCGCAGGTTCCGTTAATAACCCGGAAGGGTCGTCATACCATCTGGAGATCGCCTCCATGTATGAAGAACAGTGTCACGCCATGGTACAGCTCGCCAATTCCTTTCACTTGAACGCAAGATGTATTGAGCGCAAGAAAGGGTTTATCTTCTACATTAAGGAAGGCGAGAAAATCATCGAATTTTTGAATATTATCGGTGCCCATCAAGCACTGTTTAAATTTGAGGATGTTCGGATTATGCGTGACATGCGCAATTCCGTGAACCGGATTGTCAACTGCGAGACGGCGAATTTGAACAAGACGATCGGTGCAGCGGTACGGCAGATTGACAATATTAAGCTGATTAAAAGAGAACTCGGGCTTGAGAATCTTCCGGATAAACTGAAGGAAGTGGCGGAAATCCGTTTGCAGCATCCGGATATTAATCTGAAGGAAGTCGGCGATTTGTTAAAAGTCAAAGTTAGCAAATCGGGGGTTAATCACCGATTGCGCAAGCTGGATGAGCTGGCCGAGAAAATAAGAAACGGGTAACTTTTCAACCAGGTGGTCTCAGTGTTATAATTATAATAATGCAGCCATCTGAGCGACTTCTTGGCAGCGACAACTGCGTTTTGCTCAGAAATATAAGAATGTCCGTGTTACTATGTTTGTTAATTCTTATATTTTAAAAAAAGATCATGATTTTATCCTTGGTCTTTGCAAATAATAGTTAGACTGAAATTTGGTATAGGGGGTATGGTTTCCATGACAAGGCATCCTGTGGTCGTTCGTTTGAAGACAGGTCTCCATGCAAGACCGGCAGCACTTTTTGTACAAGAAGCGAATAAATTTTCTTCCGAAGTGTTTGTGGAGAAGGACGACAAAAAAGTGAATGCCAAATCCATTATGGGGATAATGAGCTTGGCAATCAGCTCGGGCACTGAAGTACACATAAGTGCAGAAGGTTCGGACGCAGAACAAGCTGTAACCGCTTTAGTCAACCTTGTAAGCAAGGAAGAGCTGGAGAACCAGTAAGAGCGGTACTGACATACGAAAAGTGGAGAGAAACCCCGTCTGTAAAGACGAGGGTTTTTCTGTATGTAAAAAACTTAAAATTTGATCGTAGTATTCCGATAATAGGAAGGTGATCCATATTTAGAAAATGAAGATTTTCAGAAAGAGAGGAATGAATGTTGGACGTTGTGCATAAAAGGGAACTCAAAAGTTTTTGGAGAGGGGTATTTCTGATTATAGGAGTGATGGCTGCGCTTTTCGCCATTATGTTATTCATGGGTATGCGAAATAACAACATACAAATGCAAGGTCCTATAAATCTGAATGAGACTGGGATGAGCGAGGTGACTAATGGATCATTTGTCGAATTGCGTATCAATCAGCTGCTGCCTCATGTCATCAGTTTAGATACAAAAGACACGTCCCTAACTATTGAGAAAATGTATCCTGTGCCGCTTGGTGATAAAGCATTGCTAATAAACGTTAAAGCGCGGCAGTTCCTTGATATGGAGAGGATCGTATCGTTTACGAGTATGGGAGTTAAAATCCCGCAGGAAGAAACAATGGTATTAAAGGGGCGCTTGCAACTCATTCCTGATGGTGTGAAGGAGATATTGGCTAAGGACGCTACTTTGGAGCAATACTGGCCTTATCTGTTTGCGACTGATATCCCTTCTGAAATTGGACAGGATAATTCGAAAGCTATATTTGATTTTATGAGCATTATCTTTTTGCCTATAACCGGTATTGTAGTATTTATTTCCGCAGTGAATTATTTTAGAATTAAAAAAAGGCATGCAGCAGCACTAAAAAATAACCATAATCAAAATTCTGTAAGTTAGGACGACATCAAAAAGCCGTGACGATTACCGTCACGGCTTTTTGATGTCGTGAGAAGAAGGTGTTCAGTTTAGCCATTACCTACTTCAGTCAAGGAAATCTTACGCTGTTCGAGAGCATTTTCAATGAGACGTATAAAATCATCAGATAAGCGCATCGCTTTGGCCTCGCGGTAAACTTCGAGCAAATGCTCGTCATTTAACGGTTTCAACAGCAGTGTCTTATCCTGATATTCTTCATAAAATGGCTCCGTTACTGTGAAGGAATGGGCATCGGAACTGACAGGTCTTTCAATCATTGAGCGCTGTACGTGGCGGCGGCTAATTTCGTTCGATTTGATGAAATTACGCATCGATAAAAAAGGATTTGATATTTTCATAAGACGCAACTCCATTATACAAGGTTTCAAAAACAACCCTAGAGATGTATGAATATGGGAAGTTCTTCGTTTTTTTCATCTTACCATGAAATGGGTAAAGCGTCTTGTTCGATTCAATACATCGAATTTTTCTTGACATATTACAACACTTATGATAAGAGCCTGACTGCGCCAGTGCGCGGTCAGGCTCTTATCATAAGCTTCTAATGGAAGATTTGCTTACAGAAGCGGGCTTCCAAGCCAGCTTAGAGAAAATAGGTTATACTTTCTCGATAACTTTATCGACAAGACCATATTCTTGAGCTTCAGCAGCACTCATGAAATAATCGCGGTCTGTGTCTTTCTCAATCCGGCTCAGCGGTTGACCGCTGCGCTCTGCCAGAATGTGGTTGAGCTTGTCGCGCATCTTCAGAATGCGTCTTGCACGAATTTCAATGTCGCTGGCTTGGCCTTCAGCGCCGCCCAGCGGCTGGTGAATCATAACTTCACTGTTTGGAAGCGCGAAGCGCTTGCCTTTAGCACCTGCTGTGAGCAGGAAAGCACCCATCGAAGCAGCCATACCGACACAAATTGTAGATACATCGGGCTTGATGAATTGCATGGTGTCGTAGATCGCCATACCGGCTGTAATCGAACCGCCAGGGCTGTTGATGTACAAGCTGATATCCTTCTCAGGGTCATCAGCTGCAAGGAAGAGCATTTGTGCAATAATCGAGTTGGCTACCACATCGTTAACGCCGCTTCCCAGGAAAATAATCCGATCTTTCAAAAGACGGGAGTAAATATCATAGGCGCGCTCTCCGCGGTTGCTTTGTTCAATGACCATTGGTACAAAATTCATATCCATCTGGACACGCCTCCATTCAAAATTAAAGGATGTAAAAACATCATAACGGATTCTAAAACAAAAGTCAAAGATAGTCAGACATTAGAAATAAAAAAACCTGACCATCAAGTCAGGATCATTTATATAATATGGCGCGCCCGCGAGGAATCGAACCTCGATCTCAGGCTCCGGAGGCCTACGTCATATCCATTGGACCACGGGCGCATAAATTATGTGCAACAGAGTTTATTATACGGGAGATTTGGGGAAAAGGCAAGAGAAATGAATGAAAATAGTTTGGCGGGTTGTTCCTCCGTAAAAGGTTGGGCCTCCGATCGCTGTTGATCCCCTGATTTCTCCCGATTGTAATCTGTATGGATGATGAAATCAGGAAATCAAAGGCGACCGCTTCGCTTCTCCGGCTCCAACCTTTTACTACGGAACAAAAGCCGCCTCCTATTTTCGGGAAAAGACAGGAAGGGAGGGGAC
>NZ_AULX01000041.1 GCF_000422505.1 Paenibacillus pinihumi DSM 23905 = JCM 16419
CGCGAACTTGGTCGAGGCGATGAAGAAGCTGGGGGCGGAAAGCGGCGCAACGATGTATATGGTGCTGCTGTCGGGCTTGCAGGTGCTGTTGTCGAAACTGTCGGGGCAGGAGGATGTGGTGGTCGGTACGCCGGTCGCCGGACGCACCCATGTCGATACAGAAGCCATGGCAGGCGTGTTCATCAACATGCTGCCGATGCGGGGACAGGCTGCGGGAGACAAGAGCTTCCGTGCCTTCCTGGGAGAGATGCGCGAGCGTGCGCTGTCCGCATACGAGCACCAGGACTACCCGTTTGAGGAACTGGTATCGAAGCTGGATGCGAGAAGGGATTTGAGCCGCCATCCGCTGTTCGATGTGATGTTCGTTTTGCACCGTCTGGGAGGCATGAACCACCGGCTCCAGGATGCCGCGATCAAGAGTGCCTACGAATTGACGGGAACCGCCGCTAAATTCGATCTGATGTTGGAGGTTAGCGAGCAGGAAGGTTCCTATTCGTATTCACTAGCTTACAGGACATCGCTATTTATGAAGCATACAGCTGAGGAATGGATGAAAGATTATACGCATTTGCTGGAGCTTGCGGTCACCTACCCGTCCGAAACGCTGGACACCCTTTGGAGACGCCTGAACGATAGCAAATATGATATGGGAGGCGTCAAAGAGCAGATCGAACAAGCTTTCAAGCATTCCTTTTCATTTGATTAATTCGCCGATTGCTTTCGGCAAGTGTCGGGACGATTATCTTTGTGCCATACATTAGCCCGGAAGGCTTATGTAGACTTGTACTGAACGAAAGCCGAGAATCCAGCCACTCCCGGACTGTTCCCTTTGCTGCAGCAGTGGGGACAGTCCGGGTAACAGATAACAAGGGGGAATACCATGTTTACGGCGAAGGAGCAAAAGGAAGCGAGCCGCGGCTATTGGATAGACAAGCTGGAGGCCATGAGAGAATTGATGCCTGATGAACCATCATGGTCTGCCAAACGAACAGGAATGGGTAAGCAGCGCCTGCCTTTTCAAATGGGAGCTGAGTTGTCTGAAAGCCTGTTGCAGATGGCGAGGCAGGATCAGCATACGTTATTTGCACTGCTGACAGCGGCCTTTGGCCTGACGATTTCGAAGGTTTCCGGGGCACTGCAGGCTGGTCTGGCCTTGCCTTTGTTGCAGACAACAGAATCAGAAATATCTTCCAGTATTTTTATTTGTCTTGAAATGGAAGCCAGTACATCTGTTGCGTCTTATCTTAATGGGACGTTGTCGGAATTAAAAGCTGCTTACTCGCAAGCGCCGACGATAACAGACGCTTACCGGAAGATGCCAAATGCAGAAGTGGAGAAGGTCCACCAATTCGCAGTTGGCTTTGATGGTTTGCATGAATTGAATGCCTTTATGAATACGGTTGATCATTACAACAATCGGCTGGCTTTTATTTTCTCGCTGGAAGGTGAGAGAATCGGCGGTGAATTAATAGGCGCTCAATTGGATGAAACAGAAGGCCATTCTTGGATACGCAGCCTCCTTCATATTTTGGAGCAGTTGGTCCGTCATAAGGATCGTCTGGTTGCAGATATTGGTCTGCTGACAGCAGAGGAGGAGGCGCGCATTTATGGCATGAATGAAACCGTAAGGCAGCTTCCGCCCTATTCGACAATACAGGAATGGTTCGCGGCATCCGCTCAGCGGTATCCCTCCCGAACAGCGCTTGAATATGATTCACAATCCATGACCTATGAAGAATTAGAAAGGGCAAGCGACAACACTGCCGCAGTTCTTGCGGAAGCGGTTCCGGGACTTGGACCGGGTATTCGCATAGGGGTGTTGATGAACCGTTCGCCTGAGCTGGTAGCGGCGTTACTTGGAATCCTGAAGACAGGAGCCGCATATGTGCCTATTGATCCGGAAACTCCACCGGAGAGGATTAAATTCATCGCTGAAGATAGTGAAATGGCAGCATTGGTTACGGATTCGGTTCAGGTTCCCGCAACACTGCCCTGCCCTGTGATTGCTGCAGATTGTGAGTTGGCGGCGGAGCCATCCGTACCTGGGGGCGATTACAATAGTCCCGCAGAGCAGACAGGCGACAGCTCTCATACGGCATATCTGATTTACACGTCAGGTTCAACAGGCCAGCCCAAGGGTGTTGAGGTATCTCATGGCAATGTCATCAATTATTTAGGCTGGGCAACCGAAATGTATGTGTCCGGAGAATCGCTGGCAATCCCGTTGTATTCGTCCATTGCCTTTGATTTGACGGTAACTTCAATCTTTCTGCCGCTGGTATCAGGAGGCCGGCTGATTGTCTATGGAGGCAGTGATGCGGCAAGTTTGCTTCTGAGAGTTGCCGAAGATAACCGGTCCGATCTGATTAAGCTGACCCCATCGCATCTAAAGCTGTGGACACAGTTCGACCCGGCCCCGGCTGTAAAAAAAATGATTGTCGGCGGCGAGCAGTTGCCCTGGGATTTGGCGGAAGAGGTTCATGCCCAATATGAAGGACAGATTGAAATTTACAATGAGTATGGGCCAACGGAAGCTACGATTGGCTGTATGACCTATACGTTCAATCCGGATCATGATGCAGCAGAGGCTGTGCCCATTGGAATGCCGGGCGGAAATACTTCGATTCATGTTCTGAACTCCCGCCTTGAGCCAGTTGCGGCTGGGATGACAGGTGAAATCTATATCGGCGGCCTCGGGGTGACGAAAGGATACTGGAACAGGCCGGAGCTTACATCTGCCAGCTATATTGAGGATCCGTTCCAACCTGGCGGGCGACTGTACAAAACGGGAGATCTCGCCAGACGTCTGGATAATGGCGTCATCATTTACGAGGGTCGAAAGGATGAGCAGATCAAAATTAACGGCTACCGGATTGAAATGGACGAGGTAGAGAAGTGTTTAAGAAGCTGTCCCGGAGTAACGGATGCCAGGGTGGTGGTGCGCCAGTCCAAGCTGTTTGCGTATTATGTGGCGGACCAGCAGGTCCTGGAGAAGCAATTGCAAGAATTTGCCAAGCGCTGGCTGCCGTCTTATATGCTGCCCTCAGGATATATCGCTCTATCAAGCTTCCCGTTAACGACGAACGGCAAGCTTGATCTGTCCAAGCTTCCGGAGCCGCGTCAGCAGGTACAGGGTGCTGGCGGTATTGCCGGAGATGTGGAGCAGAAGTTAATTGAGGTGTGCAAGGCTGTACTCGGGCTTGAGGAGCTTGGTCTTGATGACGATCTGGTGTATGCGGGGCTGGATTCCATAAGAGCGATTCAAATTTCCGCCCGGCTCCACAAACAGCGCTATACCGTCGACCTACACGCATTGCTGCTGCAACGGACGGTTAGAGAGATGGCTTCAGCGGTCCAGTATAGCAGCGGCGATGGAATGGACAGTGAGATTAGCGGCGAAATTCCACTATCTCCAATACAGCTACGATTCTTTGAGCGCCACGGGCTGCTCAGCCATTACAATCAGTCGGTTATGCTTTACCGCAGGGAGGGCTATGATGCTCAGTCGCTGGAAGCTTCTCTACAAGCATTAATTCGGCATCATGATATCCTGCGCAGTGCGTTTGCACATGGACAGAACGGAATTGTGGCAACGTGCCACAAGCAGGATAAAGGCAGCGAAACAGTGCTGGACATTGAAGTCATTCCGGAGGCCGGTGAGCTTCAGTGCATGGAGCAAAGCGCTAGTTCGCTTCAGCAAAGCTTTGACCTGACGGCTGGTCATCTGTTCAAGGCACGACTTTTTCGCACCGGGAGCGGCGACCATCTCCTGTTGGTTGCCCATCATTTGGTAGTGGATGGCGTATCCTGGCGCATTTTGCTGGAGGACCTGGCGGAGGCCTACACACAAGCGCAAAAAGACCAGCCAATCATGCTTTCAGGTAAGACGGATTCATATGCGAAATGGGTATCGGGACTTCTTCCAGCGGATTCTCCGGTCGCTCTGCCCGAAAACATGGGTTGGGCGAATAACCAGGCTGAGCTTACGGAAGAGTGCCCCCTGGCTTCCGCATCCGAGTCTGGCACGCTGTTATACGGGGAGGCGCAGACAGCATCGTTCACGCTGGACAGGGAATCGACAGAACAATTGCTGTTTCATACAACAGAGGCTTACCAGGCCCGTATGGATGAGTTGCTGCTGACTGCACTCTTGTTCGCATTGAGGGAGCAGTTCGGGCTGCGAAGCATTGATATTGATATGGAAGGGCACGGGAGGGATGGCGGTCTGAAATCACTCAATGTCAGCCGGACGGTAGGCTGGTTTACCTCAGTATTTCCATTGCATATGGAACTGGGGCAGATTATTGACCTTGGCAGCGTCGTTACCCTTGTTAAGAGCCGCTTCCGGCAAGCTGCGGAGAACGGGTGGAAATATGGCGTATGGCGCTATATGACCCATGGTTTGGAGCAGAATAAGAAGCTGCCCCCTAATGCCCCGGTCAGTTTTAATTATTTGGGTCAGCTAGGCGCTGAGTTTCATAATGAGCTGTTTACATTATCAGACAAGCCAACCGGTCAGTTGATTTCACCGGAAGCGAGGCGGGAATATCCGATGGAGGCGATTGCCGTCATTTCTGGCGGACAGCTATCCTTTCAAATTATTTACAGTCCCTCCCATCAAGAACAGTCGGCAATTCAATCATTACTATCGGGCTGCAAGCAATGTTTAATGTCCCTAATCGAAAATGCCAGGGAAAACAAGCTAATCTCGGAGAAAAGCATGCTGCAGGCTGCGACATTGACCGCCGATGAGGCACAGTCCCTGCTCATGCGGCGCAATCATACCAGAGGAAGGAGAAACGCTGATGCAAACATCTGATACTAAGCTTGATAGCACAAATCGGGTACAGGGCATGTACAAGCTGTCGCCTATGCAGGAGGGTATGCTGTACAACTCTTTGTCTGGGAATGGAAGCAAGACCTATTTTATTCAATATGTATATCGGGCGGAAGGGGAACTGGACCCGGTTCTTTTACAGAAAAGCCTAGTACAATTGGCCAAGCGCCATGAAATTCTCAGAACTCAATTTATCTATGAGCGGGTAACAAACCCGCTCCAGGCTGTTATGGAGGAACCGGCCTCCGAGTGCGTTTATGAAGATTTAATTCATCTGACAGATGAGCAGCAGGAGCAGCGCATCAGCGAAGTCAAGTTGGAGGATCGTGAGCATGGCTTTCTTCCTTCCGATGCTGTACTGATGAGAATTCGGATTTTCCGTCAGCAACCGGACCGTTTTACTTTGCTCTGGAGCTTCCATCATATTTTGATGGATGCCTGGTGTGTACCTATTGTGACCCGGGAACTTTTTACTATTTATGAAGCTTTAAAACATGGAGAAACTCCGGACCTTTCCTATCCGCAGCCGTTTAGCCGCTATATTGCATGGCTGGAGCGTTGTTCCAAGCAGCAAAGTATCCAATATTGGGGAAACTTGCTGGAAGGTTATGAGCAGCTTGCCACCATTCCTGCCGCATGGCGTGAAGATGGGGCTGCAGGGCTGGAGAAAGGCTATCTCCAGCAAGAAATCATGTACAAGCTGGATTCTTCACTCACGGCCCAATTGGCTGAAACAGCAAAATTAAACGGAGTTACATTAAATACGCTATTTCAAGCGATGTGGGGAGTGTTGCTGCAACGATACAACAGTACTGACGATGTTGTGTTCGGGGCTGTCGTATCCGGACGTCCGCCGGAAGTGGAAGGCATTGAGGAAATGATCGGCTTATTCATTAACACAATTCCGATTCGAATTCAGACTGAAAAAGATATGAGATTCGATGAGTTGCTGGCTGCTGTGCAGGAAAGAACGAGTACTTCGCTTCAGCACAGCTATTTGCCGCTTTATGAGGTGCTGTCCAAATTTTCCGCGGCGACCGGGAATAGCCATCTATTAAACCATTTGTTTATATTTGAGAATTACCCCGTTGCCCCGGCTTCAGTCAGCGGTAACCAAAAAAGCGGTCTTACCCTGCATATGGACGAGGAGTTTGAGCAGGCGGATTTCGACTTCAACTTTGTGATTGTTCCCGGAGATGAGATGCGACTTGTCTTCAGGTTTAATGCCAATAAATATGATCCGGAAATGATTGGCCGCATAAATGGTCATTATCTGGCTATTGCTCGTCAGGTTGTGGATGAGACGGGGATCCGAATCGGAGATATCGATCTTCTGACTGTGGAAGACCGCGAAATGCTCAAGTCATTTGACAGAAGGGAGCTTTCTTTTTCAAAACCGGAAGGGCTCATGGATGGCTTTGAGACGAATGTGGCATTTGCACCAGAAAAAATAGCTGTATTAAGCGGAGAGGGAGAACTCAGCTACGCAGAGCTGAGCCGCAGGGCTGACCAGATTGCACAGGCGCTTGGGAAGCGGGGCATTGGAGCTAATGATAAGGTCGGTTGCTATATGGGACGTTCTCCGCTGCTGCTTGCTTCATTGCTCGGGATCTGGAAATGCGGCGCTGCCTATGTCCCGCTTGATCCTGCTTACCCGCAGGAGCGTATCGCATTTATGTTCGAGGATAGCGGCATGAAGCTGGTACTAACGGACGCTGAACATGCTGACGGCTTACCGGAAGAAATTGTTCGGCTGGATGCCTCAAAGCCAGAAGCAGGTTCCGGAGATTCCCGGTTCATTCCGGATAATGAACGATGCCTGAATGACCTTGCATATTTAATTTACACGTCCGGCTCCACAGGGCTCCCCAAAGGGGTAATGGTAGACAGCGCTAATGTGCTGCAATTTTTCGCATCGGTCACTGAACGATTGAAGCTGCCGCCAGACAGCCGAATATTGTGCTCGACGAGCGTTTCATTCGATATTTTTCTGCTGGAGTCGCTATTGCCTCTTTGGAAAGGCCATACGGTCATTCTGGCAGATGATACAGATTTGTCTAAGCCAGAAATGCTGAACCACCTCATCATCCGGAATCGGGCGACACTTTTGCAAACTACCCCATCCCTTTTGCAAAGGCTGCTTCTCGCCTCAGAAGCGAAGGAGGCTTTAGCTCAACTTGCATACGTTCTGGTTGGCGGGGAGGCCCTTCCAGCGGAGTTACTGCAATCTGTACAAGCTGTGTCTGAGGCCAGAATATTCAATATGTATGGTCCAACTGAAGCGACTGTCTGGGCCACAGCAGCGGAACTGTCGAAGGAGGAACGGGTCAGAATCGGCTTACCGCTAGACGGGACAGCTGTTGTGGTTGTGGGGCCTTCGGGCAGGCAACAGCCTGTCGGAATTAAAGGAGAAATCTGTATTGGTGGCCCGCTAGTAGCCCAAGGCTACTGGAAGCGTCCTGAACTGACGGCTGAACGGTTCTGCCCGCTCCCTGCCGATACGACTATAAGCTGGTACAAAACAGGCGATATGGGAGTGATTTTACCTGATGGAAGCTTCATGCATGCCGGACGGATGGACAATCAGATTAAGATGTTCGGTCATCGGATAGAACTAGGGGAAATTGAAGCTTGTGTTAGCAGTTATGCAGGTGTCAGACAAGCTTGCGTGTTGCTCCAGCATAGCAAAAGCGGTCAGCCAGTGCTTCGGGCCTTCATTGCTCTGTCCGAGGATCGGCAGCTTGAAGGGCTGAAAGCCTTCGTCTCAGGAAAATTGCCCCGTCAAATGGTTCCGGGCGATTGGGTGCTTCTTGACAACCTGCCTCTGACACCAAACGGCAAGTTGGACCGCCGGGCCTTATCTGATTTAAGTGTTGCATCGCACGAGGGGAAAGAATCGGCAAATCAGCTTGATACGGAGTTGGTCAATCAAATCATGTCATTGTGGAAAGAACTTCTTGGTATTGAAGAGATTGGGTTGGATCAGAATTTTTTTGATCTTGGAGGCAACTCGATTCATTCGGTCAAGGTCGAAATTGCTTTGGAGACAATAGGGTATGATATTGAGCCCTTATTATTGTATAAATATGGGACAATTAACGAGCTCGTTCAGCATCTGAATGAACTGAAGCCAGCAGCCATGATTTAATTCATATCCAAAATATCAATTAGAGGACGGGAATCAGATGGAAACAGTGATCATGAATAAGTATCAAGCAACGCAAGCCGCGGTTCAGTTCGTCTGCCGGACATTTGAAAGCCGGTTGGAAAGTGAATTAAATTTGAGCAAGGTTGTAGCACCTTTGTTCGTGGAGAGCGGTACTGGAGTGAATGATCAGCTTAATGGCGTTGAGCGTCCAGTAGCTTTTGATTTGCGGGGCATGCCCGGCGCGGGGGCTGAAATTGTCCACTCGCTTGCAAAATGGAAGCGTGCTGCTTTGGGGAAATACGGGTTCGAGCCGGGTACAGGGCTGTATGCGGATATGAGAGCCGTTAGGCGGGATGAGGCGGTAGGTCCACTACATTCCTATTTCGTAGATCAATGGGATTGGGAGATGGCGATAACCGCTGAGCAGCGCACGGAGGCATTCCTGCAATCAGTTGTCGAGCGGCTGTATGCAGTAATTAAATCGACCGGCCAAGTTATCCGAGGCGAGTATCCTGAGCTTGCGCACGATTTGCCAGAATGCATTATTTTTGCGACTACACAGGAGCTAGAGGAGCGTTACCCGGATTTGACCCCAACAGAGCGGGAACATGCTATCGCCAAGGAGCATGGAGCCGTATTTATTATGCAGATTGGAGGGGAATTGAAATCCGGGACGCCACATGATCTGCGTTCTCCAGATTACGACGACTGGCAGTTGAACGGGGATATTTTGGTCTGGTCAAAGGTTTTGGGCCGTTCGGTGGAGTTATCCTCGATGGGAATAAGAGTCGACAAAACTGCGCTTATGAAACAACTTGAAATTAAAGGCTGCCTGGAACGCACTGCCCACTCTTTCCACAGGATGATTCTAGAAGATACGATTCCGCTCTCGATCGGAGGCGGTATCGGGAGATCGAGAATATGCCTGTTTTTCCTGAACAAGTCTCATATCGGAGAAGTGCAGCCCTCAGTATGGCCAAGCGAGCATATCGCGGAGTGCGCTTCCCGGAAAATCGAGCTGCTGTAAGCACCATGGATAAAGCAAAATCGCTGCTGGTTGGTGGATACAGACGGGTTGAGGAGATGCGGTTTAAACGAATTGTTGTACTGGGTACAGCTGATTTCTCTGCTGATGTGGAGGGAACACAATGTCTGGTCTTGGGGACATGCAAATTTGACAAATTATTGGCCTTGCGCCGTATAATGGTTCTAGGGACTGTCACAGTGGCGAGAGATTTGCAGGTTCAGAATTTAGTGAATCCGGGGACTTTTATCGTGCATGGACATGCGCAAATCAAATCGCTGGTGAACAAGGGAACTTTCCAAAGCTACCGCAGCTACGCAGGCAGTTCAATCAAGTCGGTGGGAACGGTGGCAATTAGCGGGAATGTAAGGCTGGACCGCTTTTTTTCGAGAGGCTCATTCAGGATTGGGGGAGCCTTGGAAACTGATCGATTCGATGCCAGGCTGCGCGGAAGCTGTTTTGCCCGCGAGATTTATAGTAACAGAGCTAATATCCGGATTGGTTCGGGAGAGCCAGGAAATCGGCTGGAGACCCAGCGCCTGCAAGTGAATTACTTATATGCCGAGCATACAACTGCTAAGCTGATTACAGGTACGGATATTGAGATCGGATCGGGATGCAGCATTGATAGGATCGAATATACGGGCACGCTAAAAATTCATCCTTCATCAATTGTCAGAGATTCAGAGAAGATTATGAGAAGTTAGATTAAGTAAGGAGCAAAGAGAATGAAAGAAAATCCGTCTGTATACGCTGTTCAAGTTCCGAGTGCGATCGAGCCAGAACTGCTGGAGCATAGCTTAAGCCTTGTGTCCGAGGAACGGAGGCGGCGGATCGCCAGATTCCATTTTCAGGCGGATAAATACCGCTCTTTGCTCGGCGAGCTGCTGGTACGCCATGTACTATGCAATGAGTATGCATTTTCAAATGCGGACATCATGTTCCGCACAGGTACACATGGCAAACCGGCTCTTGAAGGCGGCGGGCCGAGCTTTAATTTCAGCCATGCAGGGGATTGGGTATGTGCTGTATTCCATACTGATGAGACCGGCATTGATATTGAGCAGCTGCGTCCGATGGAGCTGGATGTGGCGAAGCGTTTCTTTGCCACGGAGGAGAGCGAGATGCTCTCCCGTCTGGAGGGGGAAGCGTTCCTCCGTGAGTTTTACCGGCTGTGGACGATGAAGGAGGCCTATGTAAAAATGCGGGGAGCGGGGTTGAACATTCCCCTGCACACGTTCACGTTTCAGGAGAAAGGTACTGGACGGTATCATATTTTGGAAAATGGCAGCACCCACCCGGGCAGCATCCACACCCTTCCATGGGAGGGCGACTATGCCTGTGCAGTCTGCTTCGCTGGCGATGCTGTTCCGGATAACCCTGTCTTCTATCAGGCAGAATTCTTATTGGAGCGAAAATCAATTTGTTGATTATCTGAAAAATAAGGGAAAAAGGAGCCGCGGCTCCTTTTTCTGTTGAAACAGACAATCAGCCTTCAAGAATAATTAACCCTTTCCCATTAATTTTCGGATAAATCACTTACATGGAGGGGACCGCATCATTGGGCCGCATATCGAAAAACAAATTATTGCTGGGTTTGCTTGAGCTGACCTTGCTGCCGGCTATTGCCATCTGGCTGTCAGCACTCAAAAGCAGGCTGCCCCTGAAATCAGGGCGGGCGTGCCGGATTTGCACGGATGGAACCCAAGTGGCCAGGCCGTATTGGATCTGGACGGGGAGTGGGAATTTATCCGCACAAGCTGCTAACTCCGCAGCATGTGCCAGAAGAGTTGGAGGCCCGAATTTTGGACCAATCCGCTATCGGACTGCGGATATCGCTTGCCGAGAGTTTTATGAAAGACGGGGAGCATCAGAAAGCGGCTGAAATTGCCGAGCAGATTATTCATGAATCTCCCTATGATGAGGAAGCCTACCGTTTAATGATGAAATGCTATCTTCTGAGAGGAAAAAATGATCAGGTGCGCCTTACATACAACCGGTTGGCAGGCAAGCTGGAAGAGCAGCTGGTGAAGCCGTCAGAGCTTACCCGACGACTTTATGACAGCACCGCTGCCGGAAAGCCCGCCGTTCCCGCTCCCTGGGGAATGACGGGCTTTTTCTTCTTTTTGGCAGGAGAGGCAGGAAAGAGAGGGTAAGCTAAGCGTTTTCCCTGCTCCACATAATAGAATGCAAGCTAGGCGTTGCTGTCCAGCGACAAAGTTGCTATAATCAGGCTAACTTCCACTAAACGCATGAGCGGTTTTTTTCTTTAGGTGGTCAAGCGCTTTCCCAAAGAGGAAAAAGCAATGTTGCTTTAGAAGTGATTTCCATTATATTCCTCCGGGAGATATGGCTGCTGACGGTGCATACTATCGTAAGTTCCATGATTTTGCAGTGTCAGCAGATTACGAGAGTGCCGCCCGCTCTGCCGCTGAAGGGCAGCTTGCTGGAAGCGTTAAGAAGCGTCAACGAAGAAACTCAGTTTCTAAGAAAGCAGGGATTAGATTGAGCGAAATTAATAAGGTGCACGTTATCTTTAAAACGCACTTGGATATCGGCTTTACGGATCTGGCCCATCGGGTAGTCGACCGGTACATGAATGAATTTATTCCAAAGGCGATTGAATTGTCCGAGCAGTTGGATGCCCGCGGTGGAGAAGAGGGTTTCATCTGGACAACCGGTTCCTGGCTGATGGATCAGGCATTGATCCAGCCGGATGCAGAAGCTGCAAAACGTGCCGAGAAAGCAATGCAGGAAGGCCGTCTGGCCTGGCATGGTCTGCCTTTTACTCTGCATACCGAGCTGCTGGATGAATCGCTGTTCCATTATGGGATGTCGATTGCGGCAAGACTGGACAAGAAGTTTGACAAAAAGACTGTTTCGGCGAAAATGACGGATGTTCCGGGCCATTCCATTAGCATGGTACCGCTGCTTGCCGAGTCGGGCATCAAATATATGCATTTGGGTGTCAACCCAACCTCCAAAAACCCGGCAGTGCCGCTTATGTTCCTTTGGAAAGTGGACGGACAGGAAATTATCGTCCACTATGCCGGCAACTACGGGGAGACATTCCTGCTGGAAGGCTTCGATGAAGCGCTTGTGTTTGCACATACGGGAGACAACTGCGGACCGCCGTCTGTTGATGAAATTGTCGAGCAGTTCGACGGCATCCGTGCCCGTTTCCCTGGAGCGAAGGTGGTAGCTTCCACCCTGGATAACTATGCACAGAGCCTGTGGGAGCATCGTCATGTGCTTCCGGTTGTAACCGAGGAGATCGGAGACACCTGGATTCACGGGGTAGGTTCTGACCCGCTTAAAACCGCCCAGTTCCGTGAATTGTCCCGTCTGCGGAAACAATGGATTGAACAAGGCTCACTGAAGACAGATTCCGAAGCGCATGAGAAATTCAGCAATGCGTTGCTGCTTGTAGCCGAGCATACATGGGGGCTGGATGTGAAGAAGTTCCTTCCGGACTTCAAGCACTGGTCCGGACCAATGTTCAATGAAGCCAGAGAACGCGATATCATCCCGGATGAGGCAGTGACGGACAAATACAGCTACATCGGCGCCTTCGCGATGAACGAGGATGACCGTTTGTCTGCCGGACTGTTTGCTTCTGAAGAGAGAATCAATTCCTACAGCCAGATGGAGAGCTCATGGACCGAGCAGCGCGGATATTTGGCAACTGCACTGGCTGCACTGCCGCAAGGGCTGCGCGAGGAAGCGGAAGCAAGACTGAAGCCGCTGGAGGTACCACAAGGCGAAGCTACAGCTTTGCGTCCGGAGCAGCGCTTCCAGTGGGGCGGTTATGAGGTTTCATTCGGAACTGACGGATCGATCATTCATCTGAAGGACGGCAAGGGTAAAGTATGGGCAGATGCCGATCACCGTATTGCTTCTTATGTCCATGAATTGTTCGGTGTTGAGAATTATGATGCCTGGTTCAGGGACTATATGGAGAACTTGATTAAAACCCATCCATGGGCGGATGCGGATTTTGGCAAACCTGGCTTTGAATATGCGGTTCCTAAGCCTAGACACCGCAAATATCAGCCGATTCTGGACAGTCTGAAACTGATCGGAGACAGCAATGCCGGAACAATCATTGCCGAGCTGAGAATGCCGGAAGAAGCTGTGGAACTGTATGGAGTACCATCCAAGCTGGTTCTCGTATACCGTCAGCCTGAGGATGGCTCCGAGCTTCAAATCCAATTGCATACATTTGGCAAGCAGGATTGCAGATTGCCGGAAGCAAGCTGGCTGTCTATCAATGTGAAGGTAGACAACCCAAATCTGTGGCTGCTTGATAAAATTGGCGGCTGGATTTCTCCGCTGCGTGTGGTGAAGGACGGCAACCGCAACCTACATGCTACAGACACAGGTGCTCTGTACGAAGGGACGGACGGCACAGCGAGAATTGAATCGCTGGATTCTCCACTTGTATCTCCGGGAGAGCCTCGCCTCGTACGGTTCGATAATACGTTTGCCAATCTGGATGGCGGCCTTCACTTCAACCTGCACAACAACACCTGGGGCACCAATTTCCGGATGTGGTTCGGTGAGGATATGACGTACCGCTACACGGTACATCTGCACTCCAATTAATAATGGCAGCTTAGCGTATGAAGCTCCATTTAATAAGGTTCCGGTTTGGACAGCTGCAGATAGACGCGATGAACAACACTGGAGCTTAGATAGCCAAGGGCGGCAGAAACAACGAATGTTTCTGCCGCCCTTTTTTGCATATAAGACACTATGAATACAGTCACAAGGAGAGCTATCTGGTTATGCTTGCAGCGATATCGTTGCTGCTGCCCAGGATTTTGATGTTATCATTCTCATCAGAACTCGCTTCATTCTATTCGCTCAGCCTATAGCTTACGAAGGCGATCTGTCTGCTGTCCGGCGACCAGGAGTTCACATTGATCGTCCCTTGTCCTCCGAACAGTTCGGCCAGAACACGGGATTGTCCGCCTTGACTGGTCATGATACGAAGCTGGACATGCTTGTTGGCCGGATGATCGCCCGGAGCAACATCTCCCTTCCGGTAAGAGAGATAGACGACATATTCTCCGTCTGGAGACACATGCGGGAACCAGTTGTTGCTTTCATCAAATGTCATCTGCACAGGGGAACTGCCGTCTTTATCCATGCGCCATACTTGCATAAGGCCGGAGCGGAGAGAATTGAACCAGATATGATTGCCGTCAGGCGAATATTCCGGCCCGTCATCAAGGCCAGGCGTGTCCGTTAGTTGCACCTCAACGCCGCCTCCAGCCGGGACTGTGTAAATATCATATTGGCCGTTCCGCTCGGCACAATAAGCAAGCATACCGCCGTCAGGCGACCAGCCATGAAGGTAGCTGGGCCCCATGGGAGTAATCAGAACCGGTTCTCCGCCTGTCAGCGAAAAAATATAAATCCGTGATTTGCCGTCTTCCTTCGTATGGTGGCTGACGGCCAACTGCGAATGGTCAGGGGACAGTACATGATCATTATTGCAATGGTTGACGTATCCGGAGTCAATCACCTGGCTTGTGGAGGCGGTTATATCATAGGCATAAATCAATCCGTCACTGTTATAAATAAGCTTGTTATCACGGGTCCAGTTGGGTGCTTCAATCAGCCTGCCAAATTCGGCCAGCACCGTGCGTTCGCCTGTCTGAATATCCAACGTCTCCAAAATGCTGGTAATGCCGGAAGTTGCGGGTATACTGCTGCTTTGCAATGGATGCATGGTAATGGGCTCCTTTGTTACCCGTGTCCGGGGATTGAAGTTTAAATCGCTTACATGATAAGCTTCGATAAAAGGCTTCCGAATCCTTCATGGATCTGCAATTATCTCTTCCCTGGAAAACAATAAGCCCCTTTCCCTGCATTCGACAGGCTGGAGGCTTATTGTTTCTGCTAATCAGACGACTATAAAATCGGCTTGAACTGCGATGCGGTCGGAGCTTCCCCCGACGAGGGCCTGGAAGGTTCCCGGCTCGACCGTCCACTTCAAGTCCTTGCCCAGCGTGCTCAAATCTTTGGAGGTCACAGTGAAGCTGACCGTCTTTTTCTCTCCTGCCCTCAGATGTATCCGCTCAAAATGTTTGAGTTCCTTTTCCGGCCGGGCTATCGAGCTGAACACATCGGCAATATACAACTGGACGACTTCGTCTCCGTCATACTGTCCGGTGTTCGCAACATCAACGGTAATGAGCAACTCATCATCCGGCCGGATCAGTCCGTCTGTATGAATGAGCAGGTTGTCATAATGGAATGTCGTATAGCTAAGCCCGTGGCCAAAGGCATAGAGCGGACGGTTGTCGCCCCCGACATAATGTTTGGTTCCGCCACGGCGGCGGTTATAGTAGACCGGAATTTGGCCGATGGTGCGCGGGAAGGAAATCGGTAGTCTTCCGGCCGGATTATAATCGCCGAACAGCATCTCGGCGATCGCCTGGCCGCCCAGTTCGCCCGGATACCAGGCTTCTACAATCGCCGCAATATGCCGGGATTCCCACTCCAGCGTGACAGGTCTTCCATTCTGAAGCACAAGGACAACCGGGGTGCCGGTAGCAGCAATTGCCTTCAATAGCTGGATCTGGTTGCCCGGCAAATCCAGACTGTCACGATCCACCCCTTCACCACAGGTTTTCTCATTGTCACCGAGCGCCACAATGGCGATATCAGCCTGGCTGGCTATCGCGACCGCTTCCTGAATGCCTTCTGCCGTATGGCTCCAGCCGAGCATAATTTCGACGCCGT
The DNA here is from genome assembly GCF_000422505.1 of Paenibacillus pinihumi DSM 23905 = JCM 16419. GTDB lineage: Bacteria > Bacillota > Bacilli > Paenibacillales > Paenibacillaceae > Paenibacillus_D > Paenibacillus_D pinihumi. The sequence continues at coordinate 15,763 of NZ_AULX01000041.1, forward strand.
TCGTATCCTTGCAATATTCGACGCGCAGATCATATGCTTTGCCTGCTTCAAGAGAGACCGGCACACTTTTTCTGGCGCTCTTGCCCTGGCCCCAGCCGTCGACGACCAGCTCGCCGTTCAGCCATAGGCGCATACTGTCCTGGCTGACGGTCCCGATATAGCCTTCCAGGGACTGCCTGGGAACCAGCTTGCCCGTCCAGCGTACAGAAAACCCGAAAGTATGAATGCTCTGGTCCGGCTTGGTGATGACCCAGTTGAAATCAATGGAAGAATCATGCTTGGTCAGCACCGGATCTCCTTCAAGGTCCGGGTTATTGAAATACTCGGCAAGAAGCCCGGGAATCCCGCTGCCGTCTGAAAGGCATTCCAGCGGAATCGGCTCCAGCTCATCGGCTAATATCCCTGTTCCTTTCGCATATAATACTTTGGTTTTCGGGGAGACTGTTTTTTCAATGCCCTGTCTTAACGTTGTCGGAACAAAGTTTTGAATGTGAGGGGTGTAGTCTCCCAGTCTGGCATGATCAGCGCTTGGGCCGATAACGGCAATTACCGGGGTTGATTTGCATAATGGGAGCAACTGCTCTTTGTTTTGCAGCAGACAGATGCCCTCGCGTGCCACTTGCAATGCTGTCTGACGATGCTTCTCACTGCGTATAACCTCGACAGACAGATTAGGATCGATATACGGATTTTCAAACAGGCCGAGCATAAATTTAACCTTCAGCACACGGCTGGCAGCAATGTTGACTGTATCTATATTCAACTCGCCGCTCGCTACCATTTCCAGAATTGCTTCCTGGTACACATCATGCGGGTAGTCATAGTATTGCATGTCGGTCCCGGCCACCAGCGCCTGGCGGATGGCTTCCTTCTCCGAACTGGCCGTAAAGTGGGCATGTTCCAGTCTGGCAATTGCACCAAGATCGGAGCGGACAAAGCCCGGCATATTCCACTCGTCCCGCAGCACCTCTGTGAGCAGGCTGTAATCGGCTGCACAGGGAACGCCATCAATGGAGTTGTAGGAGCACATCGCGTTGACCGCGCCTGCTTCGACGAACGCTGCCTCGAAGACCGGGAGATGGTAGGAACGCATATCGTTCATGCCAATAGAGGCAGGGGAGTGGTTCAGCCCGGATTCTGGAATCCCGTGAACGGCAAAATGCTTGGGCTCGGCAATAATGCTGCTGGTTGAGGCTAGATCATCCCCCTGCAAGCCGCGAATCATCGCCACCGCCATGCGGCTGGCGAGGTGGGTATCCTCTCCGTACGTTTCTTCTACACGCCCCCAGCGCGGCTCCCGGGCCAAATCGAGGACCGGTCCGAATGTCTCGTGAATGCCGAGGCTTCTGGTTTCCGCAGCAATTCCCCGGCCAACTTCACCGACCAGCTCCGGATTCCAGGTGGAGGCCATCGTAATGGCATGCGGATATATGGTGCATCCCGGTCGCAGCAAGCCATGCAGCGCCTCTTCACTGAACAGGATCGGAATGCCAAGTCTTGTCTGCTCCACCGCGTAACGCTGAATGGCATTATTCACTTCAGCTGTTCCGTACAAGTCATGAATACATCCAATACCGTCCGTGCCAATCGTTTCGCTGATTTTATCCCATCTGATCTCGGCATCATCAGCCATTACCGTATGCATATGAGGGTGAGCAGCGCTCATGAACGATGCGCCAAAGTATTGATCCAGCTGGCGGACTTTCTCTTTAATCGTCATGCGCTGGAGCAAGTCCTGTACTCTGTCCTCTATGGAAGCGTCAGGATCTCTATACAGCAGCGTTTCTTTTCCGGCTTGGAGCATAGCTTGTTTCCTCCTTGTATATACGTGCTTGGGCAACTTGACTCAGGTCAACTTGCGGTTAGCTTAACTATAAAAAAATAGTGCCGATCTTTCTTGTCACAGATTGATCGGCACCTGTCATTTTTTGCTTCGGTAGACTGTAGGTGTACAGTTATTCAGTTTCTTGAAGACACGATTAAAGGTTTCGATGCTGTTGAATCCGACCTGATAAGCAATATCCGTGATGGAAGCCTCACGATCCTGCAGCAGCAGCTTGGCTTTATCAATTCTGAATGCGTTTACATAATGAACGAAGTTCATGCCTGCAGTTTCCTTGAAAAACCGTGAAAAGTGATGAAGACTGAAGCCGCAAACCTTAGCAGCCTGTTCCAGAGTAATATCGGTATGATAGTTTTGCTCAATATATTTGCATACGGTGTCCAGCCGTTCCAGCTGCTGGAGCCGGATTGTGCGTTCCTCAGGCAGATACGCTTCCATCGGCATGTACCGGATTAGAACTGCTGACAAATCATGAATGCGGGCTTTGCTCGCCAGCTTGTATCCCGGCAATTTTTGCTCTGTCTCCTCATAGATGCCAAGTAACTGCTGCTCCAGTGCAGCCTGCAGGAGTTGCTGGCCGCCTGCCGGAAGACTGCATTCAGGGGAGATATGCGGCATCGTAAATTTCCGGTTCACCATTTGATCAGCGTAGTCTCCAAAAACCGATTTGTCGAGCTGCAGAATAATTTTGGTACAGCCCAGCGGGTTGGGATAGTATCGGTGAATATCGCAGGAACCAATGAATAAGATGTCGCCGCGGTTTAGCGGATAACGGACGGCATTCAGCCCGATCTGCATGCTGCCTTCGATAATATAGACGATTTCAATCTCCTTATGCCAATGTGCAGAGAATCCGTTCTCCACGGAGCTGATAATAATGTTGTAGGACTCATGCTCGGATTTCGCTATTTTCTCATGCCACGGGTTCTCTGTATCGTCAACCATTATCTTTCCTCCTTCATGTCGGGCCCAAAGTCCGCTTATTATGCTTATTCGCAAGCCTTTATTCCGCATCGATTTTCATACCCTGATTTTACCACTAAATATACGCCGGTAACAGGCAAGGACAGCCAGGATGATCAATAAATAATAGGTATTAGAAAGCAACAGAGTTCATTCATTTGTAATCGGTTTCATCTAACCCGGTGTCAGGGGCCTCAACAGGATAATAATACGGCATAAAGTTTATAGCTGTCTCATTAATAGTCCGCCGGATTTGAATTACACTGATAGAAAGGCGGCAAAGGGGGACAGATGAATGGCGAAAATAACAGGTGTGGAATGTATTCGCACAAGGAAAAATGGAGTTTGGACGATAGTCAAAGTGACAACCGACCAGGATGGGCTGTACGGGATCGGGTCGGCATCGGATGTATATAATCCGGAGGCTGTCGTTCATATAATCGAGCAGTTGCTTGCACCGGTCATCATCGGCAGGGAAGCGGCCCACATTGAAGACTTGTGGCAAACGATGCATCTGAGCGGATACTGGCGGAACGGTGCGCTGCTGCAGACAGCGATTGGCGGCATAGATATGGCGCTGTGGGATATTAAAGGGAAGGAAGCCGGACTTCCGGTCTATCAGCTCCTGGGCGGTGCATGCCGCGCGGCAGTGCCTTGCTATGGGCATGCCGGCGGCTCGACGATCAGTGAGCTCAAGGAAGAGGTACACCGCTATGTGGAGGAGGGCTACACGGTTATCCGTGCCCAACTCGGCGGTTATGGAGGAGGAGGCTTCATCGGGAAGGAGCAGGCCAACTTGCCGGTTAATGCCTGGGCGAGCGGGCATGTTTTCGATGAACATGCTTATGTCAACAGCATTCCGCAAATGTTCGAACAGCTGCGGCTGGAATTCGGCTCCGGCGTGCAATTTACACATGACGTTCATGAACATCTTTCACCTATACATGCGATTGCCCTGGCCAAGCGGCTGGAGCCCTACAGCCTGTTCTTCCTGGAGGATGCCCTGCCTCCTGAACAGACGGCCTGGTACCGGCAGATGCGCCAGCAGACATCGACACCGCAGGCGGTAGGCGAACTGTTCACCCATCCGCAGGAATGGACCGAACTGGTCAAGGAGAGGCTGATAGATTTTATCCGGGTCCGTGTGTCCAAGGCGGGAGGAATTAGCGCCTGCCGGAAAATAGCAGCACTGTGTGAAGCCTTCGGTGTTCGTACGGCTTGGCAGGAGGGCGGCGAGAATGACCCGGTCAATCAGGCTGCCGCTGTTCATCTCGATATGGCAATATGGAACTTCGGGATTCAGGAAATTAATCATTTCAAGACGGAGGAGCTGGAGGCTTTTCCTGGGCATATTACCAGAATCGGAGGTTACTTGTACCCGTCAGACAAGCCGGGGCTTGGCATTGACCTGGATGAAATCAAGGCGAGAGAGCTTGTCGGTGAAGGGTGGAACAGCAAGACGTATTTTAATCCATATACACTGGACCGTAAAGCGGATGGCACACTCGTTCGTCCGTAACGGCATATCCGAGAAGGAGGGGCAGAAGCGATGAAAAAAATTGCCGTCACCGGTGGCAGCGGAAAACTGGGTTCGCAGCTCGTGCATGAGCTTCAGCAGCAGGGCTATGAAGTTGCTTCCTTGGATAACCGCATGTCCGATAAATTGCACTGCAGGCAAATTCAAGTCGACCTGAACGATTTCGGCCAAGTCGTCAGCGCACTTCATGGTGCGGACGCGATTGTTCACCTCGCAGCCATACCGGCGCCGCTGTATCATCCGTATCCCTATATATTTGCCAACAATACGCTGGCTGCCTACAACATTTTGGAGGCGGCAGCTGTGCTCGGCATCCGCAAGGCGGTCCTGGGATCAAGCGAATCCTCTTACGGTTTTGCCTGGGCGCCAAAGCCATTTTCCCCGGACTATTTGCCGCTCGATGAAGAGCATCCGCAAAAGCCGCAGGAATGCTACGGGCTATCCAAGGTTGTAGGCGAGGCCACGGCCGAGATGTTCTGGCGCAGAACCGGCATGCAGGTCATTTCCCTGCGGTTTTCGATGATTACCCGGCCGGAGGAATACCCGTCATTTGCCAGCCGTGATCCGAAGTCCTTCAAAACGATTCTGTGGAGCTATATCGATATCCGTGACGCGGTTCGCGCATGTATTGCCTCACTCGAAGCCGAGAATTGCGGTGCTGTCAGCCTGAATATTACAGCCGACGATACATTGAGCCATTGGGATACGGATCAACTGCTCCAGGAATTCTATCCGGATGTCACGGAGCTCAGGTCTGCGTTTGCAGGCCGGACAGCGGTGGTAAGCAATGCCAAAGCCAAATCTGTACTGGGATGGAAGCCGCAATATTCCTGGGCGGATCAGCTTCAATCGAAATAGTATAATCGCGCACAAAAAACCAGCTAATACTTTGTCAATAGGCGGTTTTATTAGACAGCTGTTTTTGTTATACTGAATTCAACGCATGACAAACAAACCTCCACCTCATGGAAGTTTGTGGAAGAAAAGGCTTTAGAAGCGAAAGGTTGCCGTTTTCTAAGCATAGCGTAGACGTGATGTAATACCTTGTTGGCGCAAGCAATCACGGCTACCTTATGGGGCTTACCTTCGCTTCTTTTCTTGTCGTAATACGCTCTTAGGAGGGGATTCAAGCCCTTCCTTAACCCGCATATGACCACCAGATAAGCAGCTCTGCGCAAGCGTTTTGAGCCCCGTTTCGTGATTCTATTTTCACTTGCCGTAAACTTCCCGGAACTAAAAACGCTT
>NZ_AULX01000042.1 GCF_000422505.1 Paenibacillus pinihumi DSM 23905 = JCM 16419
TATTGCAATACGGCGAGCTTCGGCAACAGTTATGCGTGAGAATATGGCGGCCGGAATCAACGGGCGTAAGACGATTAATCGCGAAACAATGGTTGAAGTACGTAAGATTATAGGTGACACTACGGATAAAATCGCTATTTCAGCAGGCGGCCGCCGATGGAAGCCGGAAACGTACGTCGATATGGTTACGCGGACCAAAATGGCGGAGGCGCATCGGGAATCGACCGCAAATGAAGCAGTACAGCGCGGAGTATTTTACGGAGTTATTTCGCGACATGGCGCAACGGACGCCTGCTCGCGGTGGGAAGGACGTATCGTGAAGCTTACGATGGAGGCTCCGGGGGATTATCCGTATATCGGCGATCTTCCGAGGCGGGAGATATTTCATCCCAACTGCCGACACGTAATTACCCCGATACGAAATCCGGAGAGTTTGTAGCAATAGCCGAAAGGCTGACCGAACGCATACGTCATTAAACTGCGCGGATACGATAGCCGACGGGCTTTAAACGGCTGGAGGTACACGAATGAGTAACGAAGATATGCAACGTAAATACATGCTTACACTCGATTTGCAGACGTTTTCCGAAGGCGATCCTGATCCGGAACCAACATCGCCCCTTACCGAACCAGAACCGAAACCACTTACGATGACGCAGGCGGAGTTTGACGCGAAGATTGCCGACCGGATCGCACGCGAGCGTAAAAAATACAGCGATTACGACGAGCTGAAATCGAAATTGTCCGAATTTGAGACGGCCGAAGCCGAGCGGCAGAAGGCGGCTATGACGGAGCAGGAACGTGTTCAGGCGGAACTCGCCGCAGCCAAGAAAGCGGCGGAAGAAGCCGAAGGGAAATCGGCGGCAGCGTTGAGGGCCGCTAATGACCGCGTAATCAAAGCGGATTTCAAGCTCGCGGCTGCTTCCGTTAATATCCGACCAGATGCGTTGGAAGATGCGTTTTTGTTGGCGAATAAGGCGGGGATCACGGTTGACGACGAAGGTAACGTTAAGGGCGTGAAAGAGGCGTTGGACGCGTTGGTGGCGGCTAAACCGTACCTTGTCGAAGTAGTTGCGCCGAACAAACCGAAGACGATCGGTGATCCGAATAATCCGGCGCAGGAACATCGGAAGACGTTGGAAGCCCAATTGGAAGACGCGAAGAAACGGAAGGATTTCGGGAAAGTCGTGGAATTATCGAATACAATCGCAAATTTGAAGTAGAGGTCGGCCAAATACGGTCGGCCTTTTCTTATACACAAAAACAGAAATCAAGGGGGAAATAACGAATGCCAGCTTTTACGTATGATTTTAAAGATCAAGTACGCGACCTTGCGGCAGGGATATCACTTATTTTAGAGGATGAGCCAACACTATTGGGGCTTATCGGGATGGATGGGCAGCCTCTTTTTCAGAAAAAATTCGAGTGGATGTCCGATAATCTCAATTCCAACCGTGCGAACGTGGTGGCTGCGGCGGGCGCTTCCGACACTACGCTTAACGTAGCGCCGGGCGACGGTGAGAAATTCCGTGTCAATTCCATTATCATAGCTGGCGAGGAGTACATGCAAGTCACTGCGGTTAATGTCGATGCAATTACGGTAGTTCGTGGTTACGATGATACAACCGCAGCGGCAATTGCAGGGGGCGCGGAACTTCGCATCGTATCCCGCCCACAAGTACAGGGAGCTATGCCAGGTACAGATGAATCTCACGATCGCCAGACTGAGTACAACTACACGCAGATCGGTGAGCGTTACGCATCTATTACTAACACTCAGATGGCGGTACTCACGCATAACGTTACTAACGAACTTGACTATCAAGTACAACTTCGCTTGAAGGAACTGGTACGTGAATTCAACGATTGGCTTATTTATGGGCGTCGTATCGAAGGTAAAAAGGCAATTCCGTCCATGACAGGAGGGCTGCTGTATTTTGCTGATAAAAACGCGTCCGCGAAAAAGAACTTGTCGGGCGGAGAAGTATCGGCCAAGGCGGTCAACGACCTGATGGAGGAAGTTTTCAAGCGCGGAGGGAACGTTAATACAATTTTAACGAACACGGCTGGTGCGCGTCAGATTTCGAAACTCGCAGGAGATACTATCCGTACGAAGCGAGAAGATTCCACAGTCGGACACCGTATTCAGACATTTGTTTCTGATATTGTAAGTGGTAATGAAGCAACTGTTATCGTTGATCCGAATTTCCCATCTAACAAAATTGCGCTGTTTGACCGCGATATCTTGTCCCTGTCCCCTCTGCGAGGCCGTGGTCTGTACGATGAAGACGCGTCTATTCCAGGTGCTGACTTCGTAGCCCGCCAGATCCGCGGCGAGTATGGGGTTACCGTTAAAAATGCGAAGGAAAAGATCGCGATCCTCGAAAATATCAGCACATCGGTATCTTAATCGGAAGACATACGAGGGCTTCGCAGCCCTCTCTTAATTTGATTTACGGAGGTGTAACGATTGGTAACGTATCAAGGACCGTCCCATTACGCGGTTGATATCGAGGGCAAGACGGTGCGGTTTAACTGGTTTGGCGAATACAGCACGGAGGATGCGGTAGAAATCGCGGTACTGGACGGACTCGCTCCGAAATGGATTACGCGGGTTAGCGAGATTAAGAACGTATCGCCTGACGAAAACCCGGAAGAGGTCGTAGAAATTCCGGAAGTACCGGAAGAACAATCAGAAATTGAACCGGAGGAAGCGGAGCCAAAGCTGGAAGCGAAATCGACATCCCGCCGTAAATCCTCCGGTAAATAAGGAGGTAACGGCTTATGGCGGTTAATATTACGGATGCAGATTCGTATATTGCGGAATGGTGTATCGACTCGGAGGATTGGTCGGATAGTGACGAAGCGAGAAAACAACGGATACTAAACGTCGCGTCACGTCACTTGACGACCAAATACTCGAAACTTACGATACCGGACGCCGCCGTGTACGAATTTGGTAACGAATTATCCATCGCATTTAACGATTCTAACCGGTTACAGCAGCAGGGCGTCGCGGCGTTTTCCCTGACCGGCGTCGCATCCATGACGTTTAAGGATTGGGCCAAATCCGGACTTGACGCGTGGATATCCGATACGGTCCTCGATTTGATTTCGGCGGAAAACGGTGGAATATCGCTGTCAAGGCGGGCAATCCGCTGGACCGTGATATAGGAGGTGACGGACAATGCCGATGGGAATTTCGCTGCGACAGCAAGTCACCGTATATCCTCCGGACTCGGACGACCCGAATAACCCGGTTCCCGGTTCCGCTCCATTTACGTTGAGATGCCGGTTTCAGGAAGGCACCGAAGTCGTTACGGACCAGCATGGCCGGGAAGTCGTATCATCCGCGCAGATTTTTCTCGATAAGTTCGCCGATGTGTCCGCGGCATCCGAGTACGAATACGTAGACGAAACGGGAGCAGCACGCAGGTACACGACAGTTACAACGGCGCGGAAACGGTGGCTTAATGGTAAAACGATACTAACGGTGGTGTACGTCAAATGAGCAATGGGATGAGTTTTGATACGAAGGGATTTACGGCAGGGGTTGCGTTAATGCAGCAGCGGGCGGTATCGGCGGCTAAGGACGGAATGCACGATTCAATGGACGATTTGTTACGGAGGTCGCGGGAATTGGCTCCGCTGGATAAAGGGATTCTCCGGATGACGGCATGGTCGGAAGTTACCGAGAAGGACGGCGTGGTAGAAGGCGCAGTCTATTACAGCGCGGTTGAAAAAGACGGGAATGGCCGATTTAACTACGCGCTCCGTACACATGAAATGGGCGAATATAAGAATCCGACCACGCCTGGCACGCAGCCGAAATACCTTGAGCGTCCGTATAAAGAAAACGTCGAGCGGTACCGTGACGAGATTGCCGCCGCGATCCGGAAGGAGTTGACGTAACGCGTGTTTACGATAGCGGAGTTAAAATCAAACGTGGAAGCCGCCGTACCGTACACGTACTATATCAACGAATTTCCGGCGACCGGCGCAGACAATTCGGCTTATGTACGGATCACTGGAGGGTTTGCTCCATCGCAATGGACGCCGCAACTCCGGCCTTCGTTTCAGGTCGTTGTACGTGCTAAGACTACGGTTCAGGCGGAGGCGACGGCACAGGCAATATGGGATACGTATCACCAACGGCGGGCGTTTACTATCGGCAGCCAACGTATTGTAGCGACGTTTGCCGATCAGCCTATTCCGTTATATCTCGGCGTGGACGACAATAGGCGGGCATTGTATAGCGTCAACTTTACGGCGCGATTACTCAACAATTAAATAAACGTAGCTATACGGTCAGCCTTCGGGTTGGCCGTTTTTGTGCTGCGGACAGATAACAAGGGGGAAATAACACATGGCGGTAAACGCGGATAAAATTCAGCTCGGCCCTTGCAAGGTAACATTCGATTTTGGTGGGACTAAGCCGGTTGTGTTTGCGCAGACGCAGGGCGGCGTTGTGCTGACTTACGAAGAGACGACGCGGGACGTACCGGTGGATCAACTAGGATCGACGCCAGCCGACGTAATTATCACAGGCCGCACGGCTTCGATCGCGGTCCCAATCGTAGAGCACGATTTGGAAAAGTTGGCGGCGATTATTCCGGGAGCAAAGTTGGTAGTTGACGGAACCGATCCGACCAAAAAGCGTGTCGACGTAAACGCATTGGTCATTCAGCGGTTGTTTCCTTACGCGAAGAAAGTCAAACTTGAGCCGCTTGATTACAATGCGACCGTCGAGAATACGGTGATTCTCCATAAGGCGGCTCCGCAAACTAATCTCAACTATACGTACAGCTACGATAATGAACTCGTAACAAATACGACATTCCGAGCATTTCCGGACGAGAACGGTTTGTTAATCTCCTTCGGTGATCCTGACGCGGAGGAGTAAGCGAATATTCAACGTAAACAGGCGGCTCTTAACGGGGCCGCTATTTTTGTATCCGAAAGGAGCTAAACACGAAAATGAACGTGATTTCACGATTATTTAATAAATCCGATGCCGACTCGGTAGTCATCGGAGACAAGACGGTCCCCATCCCGAAGCTAACTATCGCTAAATGGCGGCAGCTTTTTGACGTAGTGGAGGCGTTACCTCAAATTGCTATTACGATGCTGGCCGCGCGTGGTTCGGAGCAATTCACGGTTACCGTCGTGGCTGCGTTGCAGATGGCCGCCGACGAAGCAATCCGTATTGTATCGGTACTTACGGAACTTGACGCGGAATATATCGAGCAGCACGCGACGCTTAACGATGTCCTCGAATTCATTCGTTTGACGGCGGAAAAGAACGATTTGGAGTTGACGCTAAAAAACGTCAAAGCCGCTCTCGGCCGGTTCAAAGCGGGTCCGGTTCAGGGCGGCAATCCCGGCAATTAACGCTTGACGAATGGCTAATGGGCGCGGCGGTCCGGTTCGGCGTAAGTCAGATCGTACTCGAAACGGAGTTTTACATGATCGACCTGCCGGAATTGCTCCGGTACAAAGCGGCAGAGACGGCGGAACAGCGGCTGATGGCGTTACAAATCGGGTCAATGAGCCAGTGCACAGATAAAGACGCGTACGGGCGTTTTGTCGATCAATTACGGGCCGATTTAATGACCGGAGACGGAGCGGAGCCTGCCGAACAAGCGGACCGTCTTGACCGGAGTGCGCTCGAAAAGCTACGCGGCAAGCTCGGAAATCGGACGAAAGGAGGTACGTAATAGGTGTCAGCTACGGAAATAGGCGCGATTAAGGCGCGGCTCGAATTGGACGCGGCGAACTTTAGGGCGGGCATGGATCGTGCGAAACAGGATTTAACCGGCGTGGCAGAAAACGCGAAGCAGACGACGGCTGCGTTTAGGAAAATGTCGGAAACTCGGGATAACATCGATAGACTGGCGGCCACTCTCGATAACGTCAATGCTCGGGCAGATATTCAGCGGCGGAAGCTAGCGGAGCTACAACGGCAGTACAAGGAAACGTTTGACGACGGTGCCAAGGCGAAGATTAACGATAAGATCGTCAGTACGGAGGCGGCGTTGCTCTCGCTGACTAAGCAGTCCGACGCGACGGCTTCGAAAATCCACGAGTTGGAAGACAGTTTAAACTCGGCCGGAGACGGATTGGATAAGTTTGATGGCAAAGCTACGTCTGCCGTTACGAAACTTGGCGTAGCTTTTACGGCGTTAACGGCTGCATATGCGGCTGTAATTGCGAAGTCAGTCGAAGCGGCGGCCACTTTCGAACAGTCCATGGCGAAAGTCAAGGCGGTGTCCGGCGCGACGGCTTCGGAGTTTAAACGGCTGCAAGATCAGGCGTTAGAGCTTGGAGCTACGACAGTGTTTACGGCAGGTCAAGCCGCAGATGCTCAGGGATACCTCGCCATTGCTGGTTTTAAAACAAACGAAATCATCGCGGCAATGCCCGGTGTACTCAATCTAGCCGCTGCTGCGCAAATGGACCTCGGACGGACAGCGGATATCGCTTCGAATATTCTTACGGGATTTCAACTTAAAGCGGAAGAAACCGGCCGCGTAACAGATGTAATGGCGAAGGCTTTTACGTCGTCTAATACGAGCATGGAGCAATTGGGTAAAATGCATTGCCCGGTCGCGGGGAAACTTGCGGCATAAACCACTGGGTGAATTCGGTGAACCCTAAATTAATGCGTAGGAGTGAGGTTACTTGCCTAGAAGGAAGACTACGGCAGAGTTTGTTGAGGAGCTGCGTACTCTTACTAACGGCGAGTATGTAGTTTTCGGGGAGTATGTGAACAGTATTGTTAAATTGAAATTTCGACACAACAAATGTGGTAATGAATTTTGGACATCTCCACATACCTTACTTACGTGCTATACAAGGCACAAAGGCGGCTGTTTGAAATGCGGGTTAGAAAGGACCAAACTTGCCCGAAGGCGTTGTCCAGACGATTTCGAACGTCAATTCAAACATAATCTTGGAGAAGAGTATGAGTTGCTCGATCGTTACGTAAATAACAGAACTAAAGTTTCTGTACGGCATACCGTCTGCGGAAACATTTTCAGAGCCACACCAAACAACCTTTTTGATAAAGGTAGTAGGTGTGGTTTTTGTATGCGCAACTCTAAAGGAGAGTTCGCAATTAGGAGTTATTTAACGGATTGCGGCGTACATTTCTCTGAACAGTATCGTAACGATCTTTGTCGTAACGCCAATACCTTACCCTTTGATTTCGCTATCTTTACTCCAGGTGGAGAACTAGCTTTTTTAGTTGAATTTGACGGTGAACAGCATTTTGCAGCAAACGAGTTTTTCGGAGGAGATGCTGGTTTTGCTAGACGACAACTTAACGATTCAATAAAGACACGATTTTGTCTCGAAAGAGGCATTAGATTATTACGCATTCCTTACTGGGACATAGATAACATCCCCGATATCTTGTCCGCTGAACTACGTATTAACAAGGGAATACCGAGCCAAGCCTGTTGAGAAATCGCAGGAAGGTGTAACGACTAGGTGGAGTAACCTACGTCATTTTGATATGGTGAAACGCCCACGAGCGCCCGGCACCGTAACGTAAAGCCGACGGTGAAGAGATAGTCTGAGCTTACGGGAAACCGTAAGAAGCGGAGGATAAAGAGCCTTCGCGATAACAATCTGTATGCTATGAAATATGCCTCACCAATCGCAGCGTCCACCGGAGTCACTATCGAGCAGACAGCGGCAGCTATCGGACGGCTCTCTGACGCCGGTATTCAGGGCGAAATGGCCGGTACGCAGCTCCGCGCGATCCTCCTTCGTTTGATTAAACCAGTCGGCGAGGCGAAGGACGTCATGGATCAGCTCGGGATCAAAACGAAGGACGCGGCAGGAAACATACTGCCATTTACGGATATTATCCGGCAGCTCGAAGTTGCTCTCGGAGGATTAACGCAAGCTGCACAAACGGAGGCCGCGGCCCTTATCGCTGGGACGGAAGCCACTGCCGGATTGCTTACGTTGGTTAACGCGGGCGCGGATAACCTTAACGAATTTGCCGAGCAACTCCGTAATGCAGGCGGGACGGCGGAGCGGATTGCGGAAACGCAGATGGATACGTTTAATGGCGCGGTTACCGAAATGAAATCCGCGTTGGAGGCCGTAGGTATTACGATTGGTAACGACTTTATTCCGATACTTCGGCAGGCGGCGGAGGCAGTTACGCGGGCACTGCTCGGATTTAACGAGATGAGCGACGGGTCGCGTACGTTTATCATTGCGCTTCTCGGCGCTACTGTTGGACTTGGGGCGTTGTCTACAGCAGCCGCGGGAGCGGTAATCGCGTTTAAAGCACTAGCGGTAGCGGGAGTATCGGCGCAGGCAGCGTTAGGGTTCTTCGTCGCACTTCCGGCAGCTATCGGGCTGGTAACAGCCGCATTGATTTCGTATCAAGCTACGACCGCATCGGCAGCGGCAGCACAAGCGGAGTTTAACGCAGAATTAGCGAAAGCCCCGTTCGAGCGTACCGCCGACGATGTCAATACGTTGAAAGGTCGTATCGAAGAGCTGAACGGGTTACTCGAAAAGCAGGCGGACCTCGCTCGGAGGATCGAGGAGGCGCAGCCGGACGGGTTTTGGGCGAAGACTTGGCGAGTAATTGCTGGTAAATCCAGCGAGCTTAAAACGTTGGAAATCCAGTTGATGAAAGTCGAGCAGCAGCTAGGGAATACGTTTGACGTAAAGACTCCGGAGGAAGCGGCGGCGCGGATCGCGGAGCTTAACGGGCAGATTAACGAATCGATTCCGGCTCTACATGAGCTGTTACGGCAAGAGTTGGCGGAGGCTGCCGCTAAACAGGAACAGATTATACAGTCCGAAAAGTTACTAGATCGGTACCGAGAGTTATCGCAGCAAGCGTCACTTACGGCGGACGAAAAGGCCGAGCTTACTCGTACTATTCAGCAACTGTCTGACCACTATCCGGACCTTAATGCCAAGTTGGACGATAACGGACGTCTCATGATTATGAATGAGGGGTATGTTCGTAGTCTTATTAAAGCCGAAAAGGACTCCGTACAAGATACAGTGAACAGTGCTGAGTCACGCACCGAAGCTTGGCGTATTGAAACGGAGAAGAAGCTGGAATACGCGAAGAAGCAGCTTGAAGCCTTACAACGGGTAGCCAAGGCGCAGTCGTTTGATGTTAGCGTTAAGAATCCGTATGGACTTGATGGTGGCGGAGCTTTTGGACTTAGTGACGCCGTAAAGAAAATGCTCGAAGATGACCGGAAGCGTCTTGAGAGCGAAGTTGATACGTACACAAAAGAAATTAACGCATTTGATTTGGACTTGGCGAAAATCCAAAACGGGACTTGGAATGCGGGCGGATCGGGCGGCGGATTAGGTACGGGATCAGGAACGATCAGCACCGGTAAGGATAAAAAGCCCGGAAAAGGGAAAACCGGCGGGGGCAAAAAGGAGAAATCGGCTGAACAGCTTGCGCAGGAAGCGTACCGAGCCTCGTTACAGTACATCGAAAAGATGCGTTTACAGAACCGTATGTCCGAGGAGCAGGAACTCGCGAAACTGGACGAATTGGCGAAGAAGTACGAAAAGTTCGACGGTATCTGGATCGACGTGATAAAGCGCCGTAATCAGTTGTCCGACCAAATGGCAGCCGCAGACAAAAAGCGAGCAGACGACGAGAAGAAGCGGCAGGAGGATTCCGTCAGAACTGCGCAAAAGGCCGCCCGAGACAAATTCGATTCATCAGCGGAGTGGGTTGAGATGGAGACTCGTAAAATGATCGAAAAAGGTGAATCTGAGCGAACGATTGCGGAGGCTCAGTTGGCGGCTTGGACTCGCGTAAGAAATCGATATGCAGATGCTTACGACAAGTATCGGAAAGCTTCGACCGACGCTGAACGTGAGCAATACGCGGCACTCGCCGACTTTTACAAACGAGCAGACAAAGAGATGTTCAATGCGCGGATGAATCTCCGTAAACAGGACGAACAAGCCGCGAAAGCTGCCGCTCAAGCCGCTGAGAAATCTACGAAAGAACTTACGAAGTCTGTTACGGATGCAATCGATAAACAACGGAAGGCCGAGCTGGACGCGCTGGAGGCTCGGAAGCAGGCGACGAAGGACCATTACGACGAGATGCTCCGGATTATCGACGAATTCGAGCGGGGGCGCGACCGTAAGAAGATCGAGGACGAGGCGGAGAAGTACCGCTACGCTACGTCCGAGAAGGGCCGTAAACGTTACGAGGAACTCCAAGAGCAGCTCCGTAAGATGGATATCGAAGATAACAAGCGAGCGTTACAGCAGGAGCGGGACGATAAGCTTGCGGCTATGGATCGGCAAAAAGCGGACATCGACTCGTGGTACGCGGATTTAAAGTCGTCCATTGAGAACTTCAACGGGGACTTCATTTCGATTTATCGATTGACCGAGGACGAGCGGTTTAAATCGTTTGTCGATACCAACGCCAAGATTAAAGCGGAAATGGAGCGGTTTAAGGCTGAAATGGCTGCAATAAACGCCACAACAGGCCCGGCCGATCCGTTGTCACAGTCGACCATCTACCAGATGCAGGCGAACAGTAGCGCCTGGAAGACGGCAGACGCTGCGGGAAAGGCCCGGTTGGAAGCCGAGAATCAGCGACTTGGAGCGCAGATCGGGGCAACGTATAACAACAAGCAGGGCCGCTGGTACAAGGATGGCGTTCCTCTCTACCATACGGGAGGTATTGCGGGTGAGAAGCCGTTTGCTTCCGGAGAAAGATTAATGCCGGATGAGTTGACCGCGATACTCCGCCGGGGCGAGGTCACGCTGACACCGGAACAGATTACGCAGATTGTCGGCGGGAAGGCGGGGGCGGCTGCGGCAGGTAATACGGTGAATATCGGAACTCTCGTCGGTGTGCAAATGGATTCGCCGGTTATTGAAGACAACGTAGACATGAACGCTTATGGGCGCAACGGAGCCGATGCTGTAGCGGAGCTTCTCCGCAAGAGACTAACGGGAGGGGATGGCGGTTGAGAGGTTACGGATTTACGTATAAGGGCCGTCATAGCAGCACAATGGGCGTTAATCTGCTCAACTATACGCCGAACTCTCCGGAGCTTCGGGAGTATGAGGATGAGGTTGATGGCCTCCCCGGCGTAATTGACTACGGGACCGAGTACGGTAAGCGGGCTATTGACGTAACGATGGACCTTACCGTAAATGACGATCAATTTAAAGTACGACAAAGCCAAATATACCAATGGCTCAAGCCAACGCAGGCGGCCGGGATACTCGTTTTTGACGACGTTCCCGACCGCTTTTATTTTGCCAAATTGACGGGACTCCTTCGGCCGGAGCAGATCGGCCAGTACGGGACATTTACGTTCACGTTCAAGTGCACGGACCCGTTCGCATACGGCCCGGAGCGGATTGAGGAGTACGTAATCACCAAATCACCGGACATCAAACGGATAGTTTCGGATGGCACAGAGCCTACGCCGCCGGAAATCATCCTCGTTAATACCGGGACCACTACGGTTCCCAAAATCATTTTGACCAACGAATACCGACTCGAAGGAGGCTAAACGATGATTAGTAACTGGCTCGCCATACAATTGTTAAACGCAACGCTCCGAAATACGGCTTTTACCGCGCCAAGTACAGTTTTTATCGCACTCTATACGTCCAACCCTACGAAAGCGGACACCGGCACCGAAGTAACCGGGGGCGCATACGCAAGGCAGTCCGTAACCATGGCTGCTCCTGCGGTCATTGACGGGAGCCAAACGGTACGAAACAGCGCAGACGTAACCTGGCCCGTAGCTACGGCGAATTGGGGGACGGTGACGCATTTTGGAATACGGACGGCGGCGACCGGGGGCAACCTGCTGTACTTCGCGCCGCTCGAAAACCCCCGCAGCATCCTAAAGGATGACCGGTTTATCATCGGACAGAATAAGGCACTTGTACGATTCATACAGCCCTAATACGTAAGGAGGCGTGACACTTGAACTTAAAACCGATGTATGCAGCGGTACCACTCTCGCCAAGTACGGAGCTTACGGCTGCTATTAACGATACAGTAACGACCATTCCGCTGCTGACCGTGAACAATAAGATCATTCCCGACGCTCCGAATATCGTAACAATCGGTACGGACAGCAACGCAGAGACGATCTATTATACTGGCAAGTCCGGCAACAGTTTGACGGGAGTCACGCGGGGATTTGACGGGACAACAGCTAAGAGTTGGCCTGCTACGTCTAAGATTTCGAGATTCGCGGCGGCCCACGATTTGAACACACTCAAGGAAAACGTCGAAGCTCTCGGTGCTCATGCGACCGAATCCGCCACACTCCAAGCTCATCTCACACGCGGCGTCAACAAGATAGAGACGGACCAACCCAGTCTGTTCGACGGTACGGTATATGGGCGGACGTTGGTTAACTGGGAGCCGGAAGGAAACTTCGAAAAAGACAGCAATAACGATGGTGTTGCGGATGGCTGGATATCAACGTTTGGAAGTGGAGGGCCAGGAATACCGTCCAGGACAAAAGGAAAATTTGGTGATTGGGCACAGAAGCTTATTTTTTCCACATCATCTAACCCCCGGATATATAAGAATCTTAATCTTGATTCAAGCAAAAGGTATTTAGTTACAGCATGGATCAAAGCTAAAGGGAATTCGACTCGTTTCAGGGTAGGAAATGGGTCGCACACTGCTGATACAACATTTGCTAACCTCGCAGTATCGGCGGCAGAAGATTTTGTGTTTTATAATGTTTTACTTCCTGCGAACACACCGAAGATTAACATTACC
This sequence comes from Paenibacillus pinihumi DSM 23905 = JCM 16419, assembly GCF_000422505.1. Taxonomy (GTDB): domain Bacteria; phylum Bacillota; class Bacilli; order Paenibacillales; family Paenibacillaceae; genus Paenibacillus_D; species Paenibacillus_D pinihumi. The sequence goes on from NZ_AULX01000042.1 coordinate 12,788, forward strand.
TTAATGATGCAGGATGCAGGATCAGCAGAAACTGATGAGTTCACCATTGATGGCGTTTTTGTCATCGATATCGGCTCGTCAGAAGTGTCTGAAATTCCGCTGCTTAGTAAAAACGAGTTGGAAATGAGGTACGGAAACTACATCGACGGTATGCAATCCGTCCGGGGAGCGCTGATCGAGCATCCGGGGCGTAACCTTGTTCCCCCTGCCACAAATGTCATAACACAAGCATCATCATCAACTGTTATTGCTTTAGGCACAAACTTAATTGAGTTGACCACGACGGCAGCACATGCCAATGCTTTTATAGTAGTCCCAGTAATTCCAAATCAGCAATATGCTGTGTCTGTTAATTTGGAGGGTGGAACAGATTTTGCTATTTACACTGATTCAAACACTCCTTCCTCCATTGTTGGATACGGAACTACACCAAAGACTTTCAATAGTGGCAACAATAATGCTGTACGCTTTTATATCAGGAATATTGCTGCCAGCACTCGTAGGTTTTCGGATATGATGATCGTCCTTGGCGGATTGGAAAAGCTTCCGCCGTCATTTGTTCCGCGGGAAGACCAGCGGATTATCATTGATGAGGTGCTGCGTAGCCTGCCGAATGGTATAAGGGATCAGGTGGGTATCCTTGATCGAACAGTTACACGGTTTGTCAAAAGCATTCCGCTTGATGCATCTTATACTTGGGCATTTGATACCTCCTACACGGGTTACAAGCGGATTCGGGTAGCGAATGGGAATTTTGGCGGAGTAAATGACACACATATAGCAGCGCGATTTGACGGGAAACCCATCCCTTATACATCAGTGTGGGACAGCGCAGACCAGATAAGGTTAATCAACGATTACATCTATTTGACAGTGGATAACGCTGTGAGTGGATGGATTGACAGCATTAACCCTAGCGGTAATGCTGTGAAAGCACTGCTCAATGGCTGGAGAGCTTCAACTAATAACGGTTCAACATATACCGGGTGGGTGTCTATTCTTGACGGCAGCGCACCGCCAGTTGGTACCGGACCAGAAACATATGTAATTGCAAATAAGGCTCCGGGCTGGACGAGTTACGGTACGTTGCAATACCAGCTCGCCAAGCCAGTAACCGACCCTGCGCGGATTGAGGGTGCAATCAGCCTGT
>NZ_AULX01000043.1 GCF_000422505.1 Paenibacillus pinihumi DSM 23905 = JCM 16419
AAATCATCCGTTACGCCGACGCTGGTTACACCCAATACGTCAGCGAATAGCGCCACCAAACGGCTCTCCAGCTCATCGGACGGGGCCACGGAACCGGAATCGCCTTCCATCCGGCGTCCCAGCTGCTTCAGGCTGCGGCGGTCCGCCTTGCCGTTGGCCGTTAGCGGAATCGCCTCCACCTCTACGAAGCTTCCCGGTGTCATGTAACCCGGCAGTGCCCGCTGCACATGCTCCCGTAGCGCCTGCACATCCGGATTGGACACGCCCATTGCCTTCGCCAGCACGACATACGCAACCAACTCGCCCGCTTCCGCCAGTACGACGGCTCCCTGTACCGCTTCATGCTCCAGCAACCGATGCTCGATCTCTCCTGGCTCGATCCGGTACCCCCGGATCTTCACCTGCTCGTCCATCCGGCCCAAATATTCCAGCTCGCCTTCAGGCAGCCATTTTGCGCAGTCTCCAGCACGATACATTCTCTCCTGCGGATTATGAAGATCCGGCATAAACCGGGCTGCGGTCAAATCCGGACGGTTCAGATATCCCCGGGCTACCCCGGCCCCGCCAATATAAATCTCACCCGGCACTCCTTCCGGCAGCAGCTCTTGGTCAGGTCCCAATACATAAGCAGACAAGGAATCAAGTGCAATGCCGATTGGCGAAATGCTGCGGTCAGTATCGGACAGCTTCATTAACCGGAATGTCGCATGAACCGTAATCTCTGTTATCCCGTACATATTGATAAGTGCGGTTCTATCACCATACTTGCTGTACCAGCCCTTCAAGTTTGCAGGAGTAAGCGCCTCACCCGCAAAAATGATATACCGCAGGCATAGTTCGCTTTCCGGATGCTTCGTCTCTTCGTGCAACAAGGACTGGAAAGCGGTAGGTGTCTGATTAAGCACCGTTACCTGCTCATCGATCAACAACTTGCGGAACTCTGCCGGCGACTGGACAATTTCTTTTGGAACAATGACAAGCCGCCCTCCTTGCAGCAGTGCCCCATACATCTCCCATACCGAGAAATCGAATCCGAAGGAATGGAACATTGTCCATACATCTTCTTCATTAAATGTGAACCATTGCTCTGGACGGGATTGCCCGAACATCAGACTCACCACATTCCGGTGCTCAACCATAACGCCCTTCGGCTGTCCAGTGGTCCCTGAAGTGTAAATCACATACGCCAGGTTTGATGGCTTCGCCTTCTCCCAGACGGTTCCCTCCGATGTGATCTTCCCGAGCCGCTGCTCCGACAACTGCACCTGCTCTGCTGCCTTCCGAGCTTCTTCGCAGGCCTTGGTTTCCAGCAACTGTTCCACGTCCAATTCCTCTACGCCCAGCTCCCGGCCCTCTCCGGCTTTGCTTCCTGTCAACACCAGCTTCGTTCCACTGTCCTGAACCATGTACGCTTTCCGTTCCCGCGGCAATTGCGGGTCTACCGGCAGATAAGCTCCTCCCGCCTTCAGTACGCCCAGCATCGCCACGATCAACGATGCTGAACGCTCCATCATCACTGCCACAATGCTCTCCGGACCGATTCCACGGCTCCTCAGCTCCTGCGCGACCTCTTCTGCCCGACGGTCCAGCTCCAAGTACGTCAGGCTTTCGCACGAACCGCTCACCGCCACCCGCTCCGGCACGCGCTTGACCTGTTCCTCGAACAGGTCCACGATCGTCTTGTCCTTTGGATATACCAATTTGGTCTGGTTATAGACCTGTAGAATTTTTTTCCGCTCGGCTTCGGTCAGCATCGGAATGCTTGTGACTTCCCTTTCCGGATGCTTCACTACATATTCCGCCACAATCTTCCAATGCCCCTCTATCCGGCGAATCACCTCGTCCTCGTAGACGCCCGCGTCATACTTCAACCGCACCTCAATTGCTGCTCCCGGCGAGACGACGATCTCCAGATCATAACCCGTCTGCTCGAACACCTCGACCTGCTCAATGCGGCCTCCAATGTGACTGCTTGACCCACCGCTTCCCTCGCCCGCCAATTCCTTCTCCACCGGATAGTTCTCGAAGACAAACAGGTGGTTCAGCAGTTCCCGTTTCAGCTCCGTCTGGCTTTGCACCTCATACAACGGGAAGTAGTGATACGGGGTCGATTCACCCGCTTCCTTGTGCAGTGCCAGAATAAGCTGCTCGAAGCTCTGCCCTTTGCCGGTCCGCACCCGTACCGGGATTGTATTGATGAACAGCCCGATCATCCGCTCAATTCCTTCCACTTCCGACGGACGTCCCGACACCACCGCGCCAAACACAACATCCGTCGTACCGGTGTACCGTTGCAGCAGCACCGACCAGATCGCTTGCAGCGCTGTATTGATAGTCACTTGCTTTTGTTGCGCCAGACGGTTCAGACCCGCGGTCAAGCCGGAATCCAGATGGAACACATGCTCCGCTCTTCGTGACGGGCCTGGCACATTTCTCTTCGGTACCCCAGCAGCCTGGCTATAGCCCGACAGGTGCTCCCGCCAGTAGTTCAGGGCCAATTCCTTGTCCTGCCGTTGCAGCCAGCGCACATAACCGCTGTAGGGCGACACCCGCTCCAGCCTGGCTTCCTCTCCGCGGCACAAGCCCTCATACAGGTTCAGCCATTCCTTTGTCAGCACCCCGACACACCAGCCATCCATCAGCATATGATGGTGGCTCCACAGAACCGCATGGCGCTCGGCTCCCAACCGGAATACCGTCACACGGATCAGCAGGTCCGAACGCAGGTCGAATCCGGCCTGGCGCTCTTCCTTCTTGTACAACGCCATCCGCCGCTGCTGCTCTGATTCCTCTAGACCGCTCAAATCCTCCAATGTAAAATCCGCGCGGCGTTCCTTCAGCACAATTTGCAAATGCTGCTTTTCCCCACCATACTTAAAGACCGTTCGCAGCGATTCATGCCGATTAATTAGAAGCTGGAAGCTTTGTTGCAAGATGGGTAAATCAACCCATCCTGCAAACTGAAAAGACATCTGAATGTGATAAGCTTCCGATTGAGGGTTAAGCAAATGCTGAAACAGCATCCCTTCCTGCATCGGTGTTAACGGATATATATTTTCAATATGAACTTTTTTGGACATATAAGCTCCTTCCAATGCTCAGTCTAGGCCAGTAATGACGGATCTTATGATTCCGGTTCATCGGCAAATAAATCATCAAGCTCGGCAACCAGATCATTCAGCTCTTCAATGGAAAGTCCGTCATATAGCAGATCGCCCGGGGTCAGTTCGGTTTCCCCACGCTCTGCGCAATGATCAGCAATTCGCTCCAGTTGCTCCCGGTAGCTCTCCAGCAGACCCGCAATTTCTTCTTCCTTATATTCTTCTGCGCTATAGTTGCAGGTCATGATCAGTTGGCCGCCTTGCACCATTCCATTCCAATCCAGCACGTAATCCCGCTTCATCTGCGGGCTGAACTGCGGACCTATCTCTTCCCGGGACAGCTCAAATCGTCCGCTTCCCTGCTGCATGTCTTCATCGTATTGGCCCATGTAGTTGAATCCGATTTCCGGGTGCAGCCTCCACGGCTCTCCGCTTTCTTCACGCAGATGCTTCAGCAATCCGTAGCCGATCCCCTTGTTCGGAACCTTCCGCAGGCTATCCTTTGTCAACTTGATCTGGTAGCCTGTATCCTCCGGACGGCTTACCTCCAGCAGCACCGGATAGACGCTTGTGAACCATCCTACTGTCCGTGTCACATTCATGCCCTTGATCAGATTCTCACGCCCGTGGCCCTCCAGGCTCACCGCTACTTCCTGCTGCCCTGTCCATTCCCCGATCGTCAAGCCCAGCGCTGTCAACAACAGGTCGTTAATTTCCGTGCTGTACGCTCCGTGGCTTTGCGTCAGCAGACGCTTCGTGTACTGCTCATCCAGCTTTACCGATAGGGTCCGGCTATCCTTCAGACGATTCGCCTTGCCCTCATTGCGCGGCAATGGCAGGAGCTCCGTCCGGTCGATTTCACGCCAGTATTTCAGCTCCCTCGCCGCTTCCCGGCTCTGTGCATAGCTGTACAGGCGCTCCGACCAGGTACGGAAGGAATGGCTCTTCTCTTGAAGTTCAATCGTCGCCTTCCCGGCTAGTGCCTGTTCATAAGCTGACGCCAGGTCCTCGAACAGAATCCGCCAGGATACACCGTCCACTACCAGATGGTGAATGATTAGCAACAGATGATCGCCGGCATCCGTACGGAACCAGCCAAGCTGCAACAACGGGCCGCCGGCCAGATCGAATCCGGCCTGCATCCGCGCAGCCTCAGCTTCAATTTGCGCCGATACGTCAGTCCCCCCGCGCAAATCCACCTCTAGCAGACGGTAGCTTTCGCCTTCCAGCCCCCGGTTGTACGCGCTCACCTGATCGCCTTCACGCCGGAATACCATCCTCAGCGCATCATGATGCTCGGCAATCTTCTCTGCCGCACGCCGCAGTGCCGCTTCCTCCAGACCTTCCTTGCTGTAAAGCATGATCGACTGGTTCCGGTGATGCTCTTCCTCATATTGCTGGGCAAAGTAATGCCGCTGTATCGGAGTAAGCCTGGCCTCGCCAGTAATTAACTGGTCTTCTCCACTTGCCTGTCCCTTAACCGCGCGCAAGCTTAGTTCCGCAATCGTAGGGTAATTGAAGATTTGACCCAACTCCACCGTCAGGTTTTCCCGGTGAAGCCTGGACGCCATTTGCAGCGCCTTGATTGAATCGCCACCCAGGGTAAAGAAATTATCGTAAATTCCGATACTGTCATAGCCCAATAACTGCGACCAGATATCTGCCAGAATTTGCTCCAGCTCAGTCTGCGGCGCAACGTAATCCGTGCCGCTCTCCACGTTGTGCTGCGGCTCCGGCAGCGCCGCACGATCCAGCTTCCCGTTCACCGTCATCGGCATGGCTTCCAGTTCCGTGTAGTGCGCTGGCAGCATATATTCCGGCAAATGATGCGACAGATGCTTTTGCAGCTCCGATACACTCACCGGATTAGAGGTCCGCACGTATGCGCATAGTTCTTTTTGCCCTGCCGCATTCGTCCGTACAGTCACTGCCGCTTCCTTCACCGACTCATGCTCCAGCAACCGGTGCTCGATTTCACCCAGCTCAATCCGGTATCCCCGGATCTTTACCTGGTCGTCCACCCGACCCAAATGTTCCAGCTCGCCTTCGGGCAACCATCTTACACAGTCCCCACCACGATACATTCTCTCCTCGGGGTTATGAAGGTCAGGCATAAAGCGGGCAGCGGTCAGATCCGGACGGTTCAGATATCCCCGGGCTACCCCGGCCCCGCCAATGTAAATCTCTCCCGGCACTCCTTCCGGCAGCAACTCCCGCTCAGGTCCCAATACATAAGCAGACAAGGAATCAAGTGCAATGCCGATTGGCGAAATGCTGCTAACAGTATCCGACACCTTCATTAACCGGAATGTCGCGTGAACCGTAATCTCTGTTATGCCGTACATATTGACAAGTCCGGTTCTATCGCCATACTTGCTGTACCAGCCCTTTAAGCTTGCAGGAATAAGTGCCTCACCCGCAAAAATGATATACCGCAGACTAAGCTCGTTTTCCGGGTACTTTATCTCTTCATGCAACAAGGACTGGAAAGCGGTAGGTGTCTGATTAAGTACCGTGACCTGCTCATCGATCAGCAACTTGCGGAACTCTGCCGGTGACCGGACTATTTCTTTTGGAACAATGACAAGCCGTCCTCCTTGCAGCAGTGCCCCATACATCTCCCATACCGAGAAATCGAATCCGAAGGAGTGGAACATTGTCCATACATCCTCTTCATTAAATGTGAACCATTGCTCTGGACGGGATTGCCCAAACATGAGGCTCACCACATTCCGGTGCTCAACCATAACGCCCTTCGGCTGTCCCGTGGTCCCTGAAGTGTAAATCACATACGCCAGGTTTGATGGCTTCGCCTTCTCCCAGACGGTTCCCTCTGCCGTGATCTTCCCGAGCGGCTGTTCCGGCAGCTGTGCCTGCTCTGCCGCCTTCCGGGCTTGTGCGCAGACCGCAGTCTCAAGCAACTGCTCCACGTCCAATTTCTCTACGCCCAGCTCTTGCCCCTCTCCGGCTCTGCTTCCTGTCAACACCAGCTTCGCTCCGCTGTCCTGTACCATGTACGCTTTCCGTTCTTCCGGCAATTGCGGGTCTACCGGCAGGTAAGCTCCTCCCGCCTTCAGGACGCCCAGCATCGCCACGATCAAAGATGCTGAACGCTCCAGCATCACCGCCACAATGCTCTCCGGACCGATTCCACGGCTCCGCAGCGCCTGCGCGACCTCTTCTGCCCGACGGTCCAGCTCCAGATACGTCAGGCTTTCGCCCGGAACACTCACCGCCACCCGCTCCGGCACGCGCTTGACCTGTTCCTCGAACAGGTCCACGATCGTCTTGTCCTTTGGATATGCCGCTTCTGGCCGGGTAGACGCCTGCATAATTTTCTCCCGTTCAGCCTCGGTCAACATTGGAATGCTTGCAACTTCCCTTTCGGGGTGCTTCACTACATATTCCGCCGCTAGCTTCCAATGCCCCTCTATCCGGCGAATCATTTCGTCCTCGTAGACGCCCGCGTCATACTTCAGTCGCACCTCGATTGCGGCTCCCGGCGAAACGACGATCTCCAGATCATAACCCGTCTGCTCGAACACCTCGACATGCTCAATGCGGCCTCCAATATGACCGCTTGACCCGCCGCTTCCCTCGCCGGCCAATTCCTTCTCCACCGGATAGTTCTCGAAGACAAACAGGTGGTTCAACAGCTCCCGTTTCAGCTCCGTCTGGCTTTGTACCTCATACAACGGGAAGTAGTGGTACGGGGTCGATTCCCCCGCTTCCTTGTGCAGCGCCAGAATAAGCTGTTCGAAGCTCTGTCCTTTGCCGCTCCGCACCCGTACCGGGATTGTATTGATGAACAGCCCGATCATCCGCTCAATCCCTTCCACTTCCGACGGACGTCCCGACACCACCGCGCCAAACACGACATCCGGCGTACCACTGTACCGTTGCAGCAGCACCGACCAGATCGCTTGCAGCACTGTATTGACGGTCACTTGCTTTTGCTGCGCCAGACGGTTCAGACCCGCAGTCAAGCCGGAATCCAGATGGAACACATGCTGTACTCTTTGTGACGGGCCTGGCACGCTTCGCTTCGGCACCCCAGCAGCCTGGCTATAGCCCGACAGGTGCTCCCGCCAGTAGTTCAGGGCCAATTCCTTGTCCTGCCGTTGCATCCAGCGTACATAACCGCTATAGGGAGATACCCGCTCCAGCCCGGCTTCCTCTCCGCGGCGCAAACCTTCATACATGTCCATCCATTCCTTCGCCAGCACCGCAACACACCAGCCGTCCATCAGCATATGATGGTGGCTCCACAGAACCGCATGGCGCTCGGCTCCCAACCGGAATACCGTCGTCCGGATCAGCAGGTCCGAACGCAGATCGAATCCGGCCTGGCGCTCTTCCTTCTTGTACAATTCCATCCGCCGCTGCTGCTCTGATTCCTCCAGACCGCTCAAATCTTCCAATGCAAAATCCGCAATGCGTTCCTTCAGTACAATTTGCAGATGTTTGTCTCCGTCATATTTAAATACTGTCCGTAACGACTCATGACGATCAATGAGGCATTGGAAACCTTGGCCTAGCAGCTCAACCCGAAGCTCTCCGCCAATTACGAAGAACATCTGGGTGAAATATGCTTCCGAATGCTCGTCAAATAAATATTGAAACAGCATCCCTTCCTGCATCGGTGTTAACGGGGTAACATCGGAAATCCTCTCCGGACCGAGCTCTTCCAACTCCTCAATCGTCAGATCGCTGTATAGCAGGTCGCTTGGCGTCAGCTCAGTCTCCTTGCGCTCTGCGCAATGATCAGCAATTCGCTCCAACTGCTTCCGGTAATTCTCCAGCAGACCCGTAATTTCTTCTTCCTCATATTCCTCTGCGCTATAGTTGCAGGTCATGATCAATTGGCCGCCCTGCACCAACCCATTCCAATCCAATACATAATCCCGCTTCATCTGCGGGCTGAACTGAGGGCCCATCTCTTCTTGGGATAACTCAAACTGTCCGCTTCCCTGCTGCATATCTTCATCGTATTGACCCATGTAGTTGAATCCGATTTCCGGGTGCAGCTTCCACGGCTCTCCCTTTTCCTCACGCAGGTGTTTCAGCAGACCGTAGCCGATTCCCTTGTTGGGCACCTTCCGCAGGCTGTCCTTCGTCAGCTTGATCTGGTAGCCCGTATCCTCCGGACGGCTTACCTTCAGCACCACCGGATAGACGCTTGTGAACCATCCTACTGTACGTGTTACATTCATGCCCTTGATCAGATTCTCACGCCCGTGGCCCTCCAGGCTCACCGCCACTTCCTGCTGCCCTGTCCATTCCCGGATCGTCATGCCCAGCGCTGCCAACAGCAGATCGTTAATTTCCGTGCTGTACGCTCCGTGGCTTTGCGTCAACAGACGCTTCGTGTACTGCTCATCCAACGCTACCGATACGGTACGGCTATCCTTCAGACGGCTCGCCTTGCCCTCCTTGCGCGGCAGTGGCAGGAGATCTGTCCGGTCAATTTCTCGCCAATATTTCAGTTCCCTTGCTGCTTCCCGGCTCTGTGCGTAGCTGTTGAGGCGCTCCGACCAGGTACGGAAGGAATGGCTCTTCTCCTGGAGGTCAATCTTCGCTTTCCCGGCTAATGCCTGTTCGTAAGCTGACGCCAGGTCCTCGAACAGAATCCGCCAGGATACACCGTCCACTACCAGATGATGAATGATTAGCAGCAAATGATCGCCTGCATCTGTACGGAACCAGCCAAGCTGCAACAACGGGCCGCCGGCCAGATCGAATCCGGCCTGCATCCGCGCGGCCTCGGCTCCAATTTGAGCAGATGCGTCTGTCTCCCCGCGCAAATCCACCTCTGTCAGTCGGTAGATTTCGCCTTCCAGCCCCCGGTTGTACGCAATTACCTGGTCGCTTTCACGCCGGAATACCATTCTTAGCGCGTCATGATGCTCGGCAATCTTCGCTGCCGCACGCCGCAGTGCTGATTCCTCCAGCCCTTCCTTGCTGTAGAGCATAACCGACTGGTTCCGGTGATGCTCTTCCTCATATTGCTGGGCAAAGTATTGGCGCTGTATCGGGGTAAGCTTGGCCTCGCCTGTAATCAGCTCATTCTCGCCGCTTGCTTGCTGCCCGCTTTCTACCCGCTGGCTTAACTCCGCTATCGTCGGATAATTGAAAATATGCTCCAGTTCCAAAGTAATTTTTAAACGGTGCAGTCTGGCTCCCATTTGCAGGGCTTTAATCGAGTCTCCGCCGAGCGTAAAAAAGTTATCATGAATCCCGATATGTTCATGTCCAAGGAGCTGCGTCCAGATGTCCGCCAGTGTCTGCTCCACCTCGGTTTGCGGGGCCATGTATTCCGTTCCGCTCTCCACATTGTGCTGCGGCTCCGGCAGTGCCGACCGGTCCAGCTTCCCGTTCACCGTCATCGGCATGGCGTCCAGCTCCGTATAATGGGACGGCAGCATATATTCCGGCAAATGATACGACAGATGGGTCCTCAGCTCGGTTACGCTAATCGGACTGGCGGTAATCACATACGCGCACAGCTCCTTCTCCCCCTCCGCATTCGCTCTGACGATTACAGCCGCTTCCTTCACCGCCTCATGCTCTAACAGGCGGCTCTCGATCTCGCCAAGCTCGATCCGGTACCCCCGAACCTTCACCTGTTCGTCCAGACGGCCCTGGTACTCCAGCTCGCCTCCAGACAGCCACCTTCCGCGATCTCCTGTACGGTACAGTCTCGATCCCGGTTCATACGGGTCCTCGACAAAACGCTCCTCCGTCAGCTCTGCAAGGTTCAGGTAACCCCTCGCCACGCCCGGACCGCCAATATACAGCTCTCCGGATACCCCCGGTAGCGATAATCTCCCTGCTGCATCCATGATCCGCACCCGATTCACAAAAGGTCTTCCAATCGGGGCCTCTTCCCTCTCTTCCAAACGGGATACATCGACCTGCCAACTGGTGGAGTCCACGCAGCATTCGGTCGGGCCATATACATTGAACAGCCTGCTCTCTTCTCCGCAGATCTTCAACAGCATCCGGGCTGTCCCTGCCGTCAGCACATCGCCTCCGATCAGGAAACGTCTCACAGGCAGACGCTCTCCGGCTTCACCCAGCATTCTCGCATGCAATGGCGTTCCATCAGATATCCCAATATTCTCCTGCTGGTAATAGGACGCCAGCTTCATACCGTCCCGGCGCACATCCTCCGGCACCAGATGAAGCTCATGTCCCAGCAGCAGCGAAGCAAATATCTGCTGTACAGACGCATCAAAGACATACGATGCTACCAGCGCCACCTGCTGCGGGGATTCAAGATCACGATAAACCTGCTCCCACAAGCCCTGCACCAAGTGCACTACGCTCCGGTGCTCGACCATGACCCCTTTCGGCTGGCCCGTCGTACCCGATGTATAGATCACGTATGCCAGACGGGTTGCGCTTTCCTCCCCCTTTACCGCTTCCACCGGACGCTCCGTTACTGCTTCCATGCTTACCGCCGTCTCCGGGAATGCCCATGTATCCATCCGGGACAGATCCAGCACAGGCACACCCAGACGATACGCATCCTCATGCTCTCCGCAACTGACGATCAGCCCCGCTCCGCTATCCTGGGCCAAATACTGCTTCCGCTCCAGCGGATAACTTGGATCAATCGGCACGTAAGCCCCGCCTGCCTTCAAAATCCCCAACATTCCGGCAATCAGCTCCGGCTTCCGGTCTGCGATTAGACCGACCGTCACCTCAGCCTTTACTCCTTGCCCCCTCAGCACCTGCGCAATCCGTTCGGACAACTGATCCAGTTCCCCATAGCTCAGCTTCGCTTCTCCCGCTGACACGGCCGTCCGCTCCGGCGTTTGGGCTGCCTGCTTCGAGAACCATCCATCCAGCGTTGCCTGCTCCGTCCAGGCTGACGGCCATCTTGCTTCGATTACTTCACGGCGGGCTGCCTCGCCTTCGCCCAGCCTCAAGAGCACTTCCTCTTCCGCTGCTGTAATAATCCGCACTTCACCCAGACGCTGGGTCGCATCGCGACTCAATTCATCCAACACCTTCAGCCAGCGCTCCGACAGCTTCTCAATGGTCTCCCGCTTGAACAGTTTTGTGCTGTACTCCAGGCTGAAATGCAGTTCCCCTTCTAACTCGTACGCATTAAGCGTCAGGTCGAACTTCGCAATCCGGTGAACAAACGGATATAGCGAAGCTCCCCATCGACTCAAGTCCACCTGATCTTTGACTGTATTGTGCAGAGTGAACAGATAATCGAACAATGGACTGCGGCTTGTATCCCGGCGCACATCCAGCTCGCTTAC
>NZ_AULX01000044.1 GCF_000422505.1 Paenibacillus pinihumi DSM 23905 = JCM 16419
TTATTTGGCTACGGGTATTGAGAAAAATTTCAAGGTGGGTGACGAAGGGGCGGGTAAACTCCGTCCTACCTTCCTAATACCATTTAGGAGGAAACCCGTATGTCAATTACCGTGTCATTACCGGAAGTGTATTTGGAAGCAGCGCCAAGAGAAATAAGGAACAAGAGCATGTATGATCTGCCTGGAGTTTACGTCTTCTACGATGACCGGAATGTCCCGTTATATGTAGGTAAAACGGTAAGCTTCAAACGGAGAATTTCTCGGCACTCTATGTCTTCTGATTTCTACCACTTTTCTTCTCACGTGCGGTTGTACCTTGTTGAGAACGAGTACGAAAAGGATATTTACGAGACTTACCTTATATCAACGTTAAAGCCCGAGTATAACAAGGCCAAAACGTTCTACACAAGGTTAGATTACGAAGATATGCTGCACGAAGTCAATGAAAGGATCACCGAAGCGAAACGAGAAATAGCGGAGCTTGAGCGAGAGGAATTCGAAGAAGATGATAGCTTCGAGGATACAAGCGACAGCGAATCGCTAGGTGACGTCCTTCGCATCCAAAGGCGGTTAATTGAGCTAGAACGTGAGTTAGCACGTCTATACGCCAGAAAGGGCGGGTTGCTGGGACGTTTCAGCGCGTAAGCTATCGCTAGTTGAATAAACACAACAACCGACATTTGTCGGCTTTTTTTTGCGTTGACAAACGAATGTGTCGGGTACACTCCGGCCGGTTAGCGCTAACACATCGAAAAGGGGACGATTGTACATGGCCGATATTGGCGAAGTAAAAGTAAACGTAAATGTATCCGAGGCTATCGCGGGACTCAAAGCGCTTCAACGCGAGGCACGGAAAGCAACCGCAGCATTGGCGGAATTGAAAGCAGCGGCTGACGCGTTAAAGGGTGGTGGGGCTGATGAATAAACACCTGCATGTTTCAAAGACGGCTCTCACGGTATTTGACTACTTGACGCGATTTATTCAAGACCCGTCATACCTACTAAAAGGTTACGCGGGTGGCCCGGAATTAACTAAGACAGATATTTCTGAGTTAACAGGGTTTAGTATCGGATACACACGTAAGCTACTAAACAGTCTGTGTGTCGCAGGGTACCTCGGCTATGTCGAAATAGGTCACACAGTGAAGTTACAAATAAATCCGAACAAATATGTTAATCCCGAGATTGCGCCAAGTGATTTTGTAGTCTCATTGTATCTGTTACATGAACGTCAATCTTCCGAAGTGGAGTGATATCTGATGAGTAATGCTTACTTATTTTGCTATTCGCCTGCAATGTTTCGGTTTCTTGTATCCGCAGGTCACCGGTACATTTGCGTAGGTGTAAACGAACGGACTGGTGGGCGTTTTTGGTTATTCGAAAAGTCTGATGCAGTGAGACGGTCATTGGACGAATATAGTGACCGTAAATAAAACTTAATATGTGGAGTGGGGAGCGTGTGGAGTGATGTTTAATTTTGAGCCGACGAGAGATTTTACGAGAGTGCATAACGCTATTTTTACGTTATATACGAGACTGCCTGACTTTAAATCGAGTCACGCGATGTTGTACGTGTACCTAATGGCCCGCAGTAATCCGCAATACGGGTACGCATTTCCATCAACGGAAGACATAGCGCTCGCGCTGAATTGCGGAATAAACCAGGTTGTATCGTACAAGCGGGTGCTAAAAGACTACGGATTAATCGTAACTAAGCGGCACTCGACGTACGGAAACGATATGTATTACGTAAAGCCTCCGATAACGGAAGAGGCGGAATTTTACGGACGATTTCCAGAAGCGCGTGAACATTACGAGAAGCGTTCAGAACAGTTCGCAGCACGAAAATCCAAACCGGAGGAAACCGAACAAAAATCGATATATGACGGCATCAATTGGTAATTAAAGGGGCGGATCACTATATCGGTGATTAGCGTATCACTAAAACAGTGATCCGGCTATCACTATATCGGTGAGGTATAAATACTTACGTTATAAATACCTACGTATAAATACTTACTAAATAATAGCGAATATGAAAAACAATTAGGCGGGAAAAACATCCGCCTAGCTTCGGGAAGGAAAAGCACCTTCCCTCAGCAGCTTTTCTTACGTAGTCCTTTAAATAAAAAGATAAGAGATGCGTAAGTAAAATAGTCCGGACAGCAGCACGGTTTTGGCTGCTGGACGAAAGGTTTTATCCTTTATGCTCCCGATCAGTGTAATCACTGTACGTGAGCATTACGTTACCTACAACGGAGGTATTAACGATGTATACGATACTATTCGCATTCCTAACGTTACACTTTACGCTGGTTCTCGTTGCTATTCTTCATTACATACCTACCGGATGTCTAAACGTAGCGAGATACGGACGTTCGCAGGTATTGGCGAATCTGTTGCTTTTAACCGCGTTTCCTGCATTATACATTACGCTGTATTGGTTACTACGTAATTCACCCGGATGGGGAGAAAATAAGAGAACGTACGGAGGCGATCCCGAATGCTAACGGTCCTTTACGTCGCATTAGTTATATCAGCGTTTATTTACGTAGGTCCTGCGCCGTTTAATCCACGAACCGAAGGTATTGCGGACAGTCTGCGTAACATGGCGATAGTTATCGTGGCTCCAGTATTATGTATGTTCATCGGGTGGTTATTACGGGGACATCGGGGAGGGTGGATATGATGAAGGTTAGTATTACTCGGGTCGGAGACGTGTGGGAGATGGAAGCGTCCGGAACACCCGCAGAAGTAGCGGAGCTTATCCGGATGGTTAACGATTATGAACGTATAGATGGATACGTAAGTACCGATCAGGAACCGATTCCTATTCCGGTCGTAGTCCGTAAATATACGGGAGTTAATGAAGGAACGTATCCTACGGCGGCTGATAAGCGGGTTTAAACGGCTCTAATGAAGCGGGAGGATTACGAGGCTTATCCGTAGGTTATCGTGAGGTTACGGAGGTATGGGATAAGCGGGAGGGCATCGATATACAGCCGTATGGCTCCGTACATCTGCAACGCGGGCCTGCCGGAAGGGGCCTCCGAAACTCACGGGGTGCTGACGTGATTCACCGTGACGAAGCGTTAATGTACAAAGTTTTATACATATTACCGTTAATTACCAGCTGTATACGGAATGCATAAACGGGACCTTTCGCTGGGAAATAATTATACGCGATTCGCACGAAAGCCTTTAAGGACGCGGGTTCTCAGCGGTATGCATAAACGGTGATTAAACGTAATGTCTACGGGGCCTGACTTGACAAGTGAGAAACGTTGATATGACGGGGTTTTTCGGTACTGTCAAGGTTTTGTACTTGACCACAAAATCAGTGTGTTTTGTACATATGTACGTGCATATCGATGCATAAACGGCAGTGCATATCGTCCGTGTCGAAAATGTATAACTCGCTTCCCAATCGATGAAATAACGCTGTGACGCGGTAAAGTGTCGAGCCCCCCAAGGGTGAGGTAGCGAAACCCGGCGGCTAGTGTCTACAATTTACGTACAAAATTTTAAACTCAGGAGGTCGATTTCTTGCGTATTTGCACTCGCTGTGGTGAGGCGGAGAGCGACACGATAAAATTCTGTAAAGGCAAACGTAAGTGTAATCGGTGCAGAAACGTGGAGCAACGGGAGTACCGTGCGGAATATCAGCGAAAGAGACGCGCCAAAATGACGGTAGATGAGCGTGAGTTTCACCGACAAAGACAGCGTAAGTACCGAGATGAGAACCCACATACGCCGTTCTTCACAACGTCCCGATACCTTGCGGCAAAGGCCGGAGTATTCTCGGACCTAACGATGGAGGACGCATACGACGTTTACTTTACGAAAGACACTTGCAGTTACTGCGGTAAGGAGCGTGGCCCTGACGATGGGCTGCGCTCTTTTCATATCGACCATATTATTCCGATGATCCAAGGCGGACCAAATAGCCGCTGGAATCTCGTTAAGGTGTGCGCCAGTTGTAATTCATCGAAGGGATCAGCGTCATTATTCGATTTCCGTAGCAGAACCGAAGCATTTACGGAGGAACGGTTTGATCTCGTAATAGCTGGAATGACGGAACGGAGCGGGTCTTCCGCTGAATACATCTACGAATTACTTTCGCAATCTCACGAATTTGAAGCGGCCTATCAACGTGAACGTACGAAGATGGTCGCATTACTTAATTTAAGCCGTCCAAACACGGTAATTTACGCGTCCTAGCCGTTTGGTAGGGTAATACGTCCCCTTAACGGTTACGGCGCTATTTCTACGTGAAAATCACGGTAAATAGAAAGGAGGACGCAACATGTCCGCAGCAAAACGAAAACAACTCGAATCTCGGCTTGACGGCCGTCAGAAGGTCGCGGCCCTAGCGGTAGTAGAACGGGATTTCGCGCCAGAAGACGAGCGGAAAGGCTTCGAAGAGATCGCGGCCGAGGTAGGCGTGAGCCGGAACACTCTATACGAATGGCGCACGCAGAATAAAGCGTTTATTGATTACGCGAACTCGCTGGCCGACGATTTTCTCACCGGTAAACGATCGCTGGTATACCGTAAGTTGATGCAGCTTATTGATAGCTCGCAGCCGTCCGTTAAGGCGATCGACCTGTTCATGAAGCGGGAGGGCTTGATTACGGCGCAGGTCGCAGTGGAAACGAAGGATGCGGGAGCGGCGCGGTCAAACGAGGAATTAGTGGCTGAAATCGCTGATATTGACGAGCTTTTGAAGGATGAGTGATTCCGTATGATCAGTAAAATACGGCGGATGGTCTGCGAGATGGGAACGGACTTTGTTACCTTTCTAAACGAATGGGCGGCCAGGATAGAGTCATTTCGCGCTCGGATGGAAGGTCGCGAAGATTAAACGTAAAGGAGGTCGGTCAAACTGGCGTGGATCGACGGACAATGGCTTGAACGTGAAGCGCGGGCCGACCGTATCAGTCTCTTACGCGAGAGAGGGCGGAAGTTACACGCGCTTATTAAAGCCGGGAAAGCAACGGAATATCACGTGGAAACGTATCAGGCGACTATCGAAGAACTCCGACGGCTCGTTCGGATTCAGCGGGCGGAAGTCGATATGCTCTACTTTTTCTACGAATACTTCTCGGAGGCTCGGAACCCCGGCAATCCGGACAATCTCGTACCTATGGCGGCCGTCGATATGGAAGACGCACCGGACTTTCACGTGAAACTGTCGAAGATACTCGACGCGGTGTCTAATCGTAACAGAACGGCCCGTATCGCATGGGCGGCGTCACGGGGGCACGCTAAATCCGCGTATCTCAGCAACGCCTTTCCGGTGCATGAAATCGTATACCGGAAGCGGAAGATGATCCTGATAATTTCTGAAACGAATAACGGTTCGAAGAAATTTATTAAGTGGGTTGCCGGTCAGCTCAAATATAACCAGAAGCTACGGGAAGACTTCGGTGGCGTTCTTGCGGAAAAGAAGTCGCTGAACGAGAAGGATTCGGAAGAGGCGTTTCTTACGTCGACCGGAATCAAAATGGAAGCGACATCCCTCGGAATGCAGATTCGGGGTTTCCGGAACGGTTCGCAGCGGCCGGACTTGATCTTGCTCGACGACTTGGAATCGCGAGATTCGAACAATACGCCAGAACTACGGCAGAAGGCGAAGGATTGGCTTAACGCAGACTTGATGCCCGCGTACGATCCGACTCAGACGGCAATTATCTTCATGGGAACGCTGGTTCATCACGATTCGTTGCTGAATTACGTGCTAAAACAGCGCGTGGACTTCATCAAAAATGAGTTCCCGGCCATTATTTCGCAGCCTGAACGGACAGATTTGTGGTCGGAATTCGAGCGTATATACAAGGAATACGAGCCTACCGACGAAGAGTTGGCGGCGTTTGAGGAGTCCGAAGAGGAACGGAAATCACCGAACGTAGAGGCTGCAATGCGGTATTACGCAGAGAATAAAGCCGAAATGGATCGCGGTGCCGAAGTCCTCTGGCCCGGTCGGTTTCCTATTGCGCACTTGATCCTCGAAAAGCTGAATTACGGAACCAAAGCGTTTAATACGGAATTTATGAACAACCCGATCGACGAGGAAAGCCAGGTGTTCAAACCGGACCAATTCCGCTATTACGATGCGCCGCCAGACTTTAGCCACCGAGATTATTACGTATCTACCGGTATAGACTTCGCGATGGGAAAACAGCGGGGCGACTACTCTGCTATTGTAACGCTGGCTCAACATAAAGTAACAAAACGAATATACGTTATTGATGCGTGGGGAGATCGAGTTCATCCCGACGTTTTTTTGCGTGTAATTGTCGAAAAGGTTATCCGATATCAACCGGACGTAATTGCGGCTGAAGCGCAGATGGCGCAGGAATTCTTCGTACACAAGCTCAAGCAGGCGCTCACGGCCGCGGGGTATCCGGCTCGGAACCGCGTTAAGGAGATTCATCAGCGGGCGCGGAAAGAACTCCGTATCGAGGCGATGCTGCCCGATATCGAGAACGGGACCATCGTATTCAACCGGTCGCACGCGTTGTTACTTGAACATTTTGAACGGTACGGTAGCCGCTGGCACGACGATTTGCCGGACGCTATGGAAATGGCGTATTCGGCGTTTAAGAAAGGTAAACGGCAAGTACGAAATAAACCGGCAGTATTTTATCGATAAGGAGGCGGTCCACATTTTCGATCTAAACGGATATTACACCGCAATTGTAGCGGAATACGATCGGCAAGTTGCCGCTCCTGATTACGATTCCTGGGCGATATTTTCCGCCAGTAAAAACCGTGCGCTTCGTGAGTTTAACGGGACGGTCGAAAGTGGCAACGAAGTATCTACCAAAGTCGCCGTTTCCTTCGCGCTATGGTCCGAATACAACGAGCATTTACGTACCGGAGCGAAGTCGGCCGGGTGGGATAAACGAGTCGCGGAATACAAGCTGATCCTGACCGGAGCCATCTCGCTAGAGGATTACGTAAGAAGGGAGGCGTCAAGTTGACGAAGCTATTCAAGCCGGGGAATCAGTACCCACCGCCAGACGATATCGAACGCATCGCGAAATACAAGCGAGGCCGCGCGATATACGACGGGCGGCTATTTGACGTTTACGAGAGGGCGTCGGAATTGTTGAAGGATACGCCCGCCGCGCCTCAGCTCGCCAAACTATACATCACCGTAAACCTAATGGACGTACTTATCGGAAAACCGGCGGACCTCATGGTCGGCGATCCACCAACGTTTGAATCCGGTAATCCCGACGATTCGGCGGAGCAGGCGGCGCTCAACCGGATTATCGAGGAAAACGACGTGGTACAGCTCATTCATGAAACGGTAACGGGCGCAGGAATCCGAGGCGACTCGTGGCTCAAGACTTATTACGCGGACCGTAACGACTACTCAGCGTTGAAAGAAGCCGGGCTGGACGTACCGGAATCGAAGCACGAGCCGATCATCGAAGCGGTCGACGCTTGCTACGTGTTCCCGGAACTGGCCCGCGGCAGCCGGAAGAAGTTCGCGGCCATAAATATTGCTTACGTAGAATGGGTCGATGAGTCGAACGGCGTGGTCGTATCGCTACTTACGCGGAGTAAAGAAAAGTCGACGCCATATCTCGTAGTGGAGCGTCATTTACCGGGCTACATCGTTTATGAACGGTATCGGCTCGAATCAAACGGTGTTGACAGTCGTTATGGCGTGGATATATCGAAGTTTACGATTGGCGAACCGGTCGCGACCGGCCGTGACGAAGATATCGTCTCAACTGGCGTTAATCGGCCGTTAGTATTCCACGCACCGTATAAGACGGTAGACGATGATTGGCGCGGAATCGGCGGAATTGAAAAGATCGAGTCCGTATTGGCAGCGATTAACGACCGTCTCGTACAGATCGATTATATCCTCTGGAAGCATTCGGACCCAGTCGCTTATGGTCCGGACGATATCGGCGAGGAAGACGGTACGAACGCAGTCCGATGGGGCGGCAAGTATATTCCGGTAGGCAAAGACGATGTGACGCCAGGATATATGACGTGGAATTCGCAGCTTGAAGGCGCGTTTAAAGAGTTGGATATGCTGTTATCCCTCGTTTTCATCCAGTCCGAAACTCCGCAATGGTTATTCGGTACTGTAATGGCCGGATCAGACAAAGGCGGAACAGGTACGTCACATACGGACGGAACGGCGATCAAATCCCGATTTATGCCGATCCTTTCTAAGGTCCGCCGCATCCGTACTCACATGGATAAAGCGCTGCGGGATGCGTTATGGACGGCGATGGAATTGGAGAATTACGCGAACGAGGGCGTAGAAGGGTATACGAAGTACGAGCCGGTCTATCCGAAGATTAACTGGCGAGACGGAATTCCCCGTAATGAGAAAGAGGAAGCGGAGATTTA
>NZ_AULX01000045.1 GCF_000422505.1 Paenibacillus pinihumi DSM 23905 = JCM 16419
TTATTTGGCTACGGGTATTGAGAAAAATTTCAAGGTGGGTGACGAAGGGGCGGGTAAACTCCGTCCTACCTTCCTAATACCATTTAGGAGGAAACCCGTATGTCAATTACCGTGTCATTACCGGAAGTGTATTTGGAAGCAGCGCCAAGAGAAATAAGGAACAAGAGCATGTATGATCTGCCTGGAGTTTACGTCTTCTACGATGACCGGAATGTCCCGTTATATGTAGGTAAAACGGTAAGCTTCAAACGGAGAATTTCTCGGCACTCTATGTCTTCTGATTTCTACCACTTTTCTTCTCACGTGCGGTTGTACCTTGTTGAGAACGAGTACGAAAAGGATATTTACGAGACTTACCTTATATCAACGTTAAAGCCCGAGTATAACAAGGCCAAAACGTTCTACACAAGGTTAGATTACGAAGATATGCTGCACGAAGTCAATGAAAGGATCACCGAAGCGAAACGAGAAATAGCGGAGCTTGAGCGAGAGGAATTCGAAGAAGATGATAGCTTCGAGGATACAAGCGACAGCGAATCGCTAGGTGACGTCCTTCGCATCCAAAGGCGGTTAATTGAGCTAGAACGTGAGTTAGCACGTCTATACGCCAGAAAGGGCGGGTTGCTGGGACGTTTCAGCGCGTAAGCTATCGCTAGTTGAATAAACACAACAACCGACATTTGTCGGCTTTTTTTTGCGTTGACAAACGAATGTGTCGGGTACACTCCGGCCGGTTAGCGCTAACACATCGAAAAGGGGACGATTGTACATGGCCGATATTGGCGAAGTAAAAGTAAACGTAAATGTATCCGAGGCTATCGCGGGACTCAAAGCGCTTCAACGCGAGGCACGGAAAGCAACCGCAGCATTGGCGGAATTGAAAGCAGCGGCTGACGCGTTAAAGGGTGGTGGGGCTGATGAATAAACACCTGCATGTTTCAAAGACGGCTCTCACGGTATTTGACTACTTGACGCGATTTATTCAAGACCCGTCATACCTACTAAAAGGTTACGCGGGTGGCCCGGAATTAACTAAGACAGATATTTCTGAGTTAACAGGGTTTAGTATCGGATACACACGTAAGCTACTAAACAGTCTGTGTGTCGCAGGGTACCTCGGCTATGTCGAAATAGGTCACACAGTGAAGTTACAAATAAATCCGAACAAATATGTTAATCCCGAGATTGCGCCAAGTGATTTTGTAGTCTCATTGTATCTGTTACATGAACGTCAATCTTCCGAAGTGGAGTGATATCTGATGAGTAATGCTTACTTATTTTGCTATTCGCCTGCAATGTTTCGGTTTCTTGTATCCGCAGGTCACCGGTACATTTGCGTAGGTGTAAACGAACGGACTGGTGGGCGTTTTTGGTTATTCGAAAAGTCTGATGCAGTGAGACGGTCATTGGACGAATATAGTGACCGTAAATAAAACTTAATATGTGGAGTGGGGAGCGTGTGGAGTGATGTTTAATTTTGAGCCGACGAGAGATTTTACGAGAGTGCATAACGCTATTTTTACGTTATATACGAGACTGCCTGACTTTAAATCGAGTCACGCGATGTTGTACGTGTACCTAATGGCCCGCAGTAATCCGCAATACGGGTACGCATTTCCATCAACGGAAGACATAGCGCTCGCGCTGAATTGCGGAATAAACCAGGTTGTATCGTACAAGCGGGTGCTAAAAGACTACGGATTAATCGTAACTAAGCGGCACTCGACGTACGGAAACGATATGTATTACGTAAAGCCTCCGATAACGGAAGAGGCGGAATTTTACGGACGATTTCCAGAAGCGCGTGAACATTACGAGAAGCGTTCAGAACAGTTCGCAGCACGAAAATCCAAACCGGAGGAAACCGAACAAAAATCGATATATGACGGCATCAATTGGTAATTAAAGGGGCGGATCACTATATCGGTGATTAGCGTATCACTAAAACAGTGATCCGGCTATCACTATATCGGTGAGGTATAAATACTTACGTTATAAATACCTACGTATAAATACTTACTAAATAATAGCGAATATGAAAAACAATTAGGCGGGAAAAACATCCGCCTAGCTTCGGGAAGGAAAAGCACCTTCCCTCAGCAGCTTTTCTTACGTAGTCCTTTAAATAAAAAGATAAGAGATGCGTAAGTA
Source organism: Paenibacillus pinihumi DSM 23905 = JCM 16419 (assembly GCF_000422505.1). Classification (GTDB taxonomy): domain Bacteria; phylum Bacillota; class Bacilli; order Paenibacillales; family Paenibacillaceae; genus Paenibacillus_D; species Paenibacillus_D pinihumi. The sequence continues at coordinate 2,152 of NZ_AULX01000045.1, forward strand.
AAATAGTCCGGACAGCAGCACGGTTTTGGCTGCTGGACGAAGGTTTTATCCTTTATGCTCCCGGTCAGTGTAATCACTGTACGCGAGCATTACGTTATCTACAACGGAGGTATTAACGATGTATACGATCCTATTCGCATTCCTAGCGGTACACATTACGCTGGTTCTCGTTGCTATTCTTCATTACGTTCCTACCGGATGCTTGAACGTAAAGAGATACGGTCGATCTCAGGTATTAGCGAATCTATTGCTTTTAACCGCGTTTCCTGCGTTGTACATCACATTGTATTGGTTGCTATTACGAGATTGACGGAGGTGCTTTCGAATGCTAACGGTCCTTTATGTATGTCTAGCGATCCATTCCGTATTAGTCATATCAGCGTTTATTTACGTCGGACCCGCGCCATTTAATCCAAGAACGGAAGGTATTGCGGACAGTCTCCGTAATATATCGATAGTTATTGTGGCTCCGGTATTATGTATGTTCATCGGGTGGCTATTACGGGGACATCGCGGAGGGTGGATATGATGAAGGTTAGTATTATTCGGGTAGGTGACGTGTGGAAGACGGAAGCATCCGGAACTCCTGCGGAAGTAGCGGAACTTATTCGGATTGTTAACGATAAACCTTCGTCAAACCGCGGACTTACTATGGTAGAGGACGGAGATGTGCCGATCTGTATACGCAAGATAACCTTAGATCAAGCGTCATGTGAGGAGATAGTCGAGGTCAGCGTGTGGAGCGGGACCGAATACGTCGTTAACAGGGTTCACCGTAACCTTAATCAATAGACGATCGTTTATAAATGGCTCTAATGAAGCGGGAGGATTACGAGGCCTTTCGGGGCCTTTTCGGACCTTTCCGTGGGGTTACGGGAGGAAGGGCTACCGGAACAGGCTTCCGTTGCCTATCGTATGGTTCCGTACATTTGCAACGCGCGCCTGCCTGACGAGGTCGCCGAAACTCACGGGGTCAGGCCGGAAATACGGCCAATCCGCTGCATAAACGATGCATAATCGGTGAATATACGCAGGTTTAACCGTGTTGGGCACGGTCATATCCGGAAGAATCCAGTAATGGCGCGGGTTTCCGGCGACACTACTATTGAATAAAATCCGTGTTTTGCGCATATGCCAGCGCGGTGGTGCGGTACAGCGCGAAACCCCCCAGGGCACCCGTAGAAATGGCCGCCTCTGCTGTTTATAAGTTACGTGCAATTTTTTGAACTCAATGGGTCAAGGAGTGTGAGACATTGCGTATTTGTCGGACGTGTCAGAAACCGGAAGGGGACGGCGTTAAGTTTAGCGCACATCACAAAGACTGCAATAAATGCCGCAACATTAATAATCGGTCGTATCTCGCTGAGTATGCATGTAAGAGACGGGATAACTTTACGGAACAGGATCGAGAAAAGCTTCGGACAGATATGCGTAAGCATCGCGAACGGAAACCTCATGCACCGTTCTACACGACGTCCCGATACCTTGCGGCAAAGGCCGGAGTATTCTCGGACCTAACGATGGAGGACGCATACGACGTTTATTTTACGGAAGACACCTGTAGTTACTGCGGTAAGGAGCGTGGCCCTGACGATGGGCTGCGCTCTTTTCATATCGACCATATTATTCCGATGATCCAAGGCGGACCAAATAGCCGCTGGAATCTCGTAAAGGTGTGCGCAAGTTGTAATTCCTCGAAAGGATCGGCGTCATTATTCGATTTCCGTAGCAGAACCGAAGCATTTACGGAGGAACGGTTTGATCTCGTAATAGCTGGAATGACGGAACGGAGCGGGTCTTCTGCTGAATACATCTACGAATTACTTTCGCAATCTCACGAATTTGAAGCGGCATATCAACGTGAACGTACGAAGATGGTCGCATTACTTAATTTAAGCCGTCCAAACACGGCAATTTACGTGTCCTAATCGTTTGGCAGTGTAATACGCCCAACCAACGGTATTGGCGGTAAAACCACGGTAAATAGAAAGGAGGACGCAACATGTCCGCAGCAAAACGAAAACAACTCGAATCCCGGCTTGACGGCCGTCAGAAAATCGCGGCCCTAGCGGTAGTAGAACGGGATTTCGCACCGGAAGACGAGCGAAAAGGCTTCGAGGAAATCGCGGCCGAGGTCGGGGTCAGCCGGAACACTCTATACGAATGGCGTACGCAGAATAAAGCGTTTATTGATTACGCCAATTCGCTGGCCGACGATTTTCTCACCGGTAAACGGTCGCTGGTATACCGGAAGCTGATGCAGCTTATTGATAGTTCGCAGCCGTCCGTTAAGGCGATCGACTTGTTTATGAAGCGGGAGGGCTTGATTACGGCGCAAGTCGCAGTTGAAACAAAGGACGCGGGGGCATCGCGGTCTAACGAGGAACTGGCGGCCGAAATCGCTGAGATTGACGAGCTTTTGGCGGAAGACTAAACGTAAAGGAGGTCGGTTCCTATCGCGTGGATCGACGGACAATGGCTTGAACGTGAAGCGCGGGCCGACCGTATCAGTCTCTTACGTGAGAGAGGGCGTAAGCTTCACGCGCTGATTATGGCGGGTAAAGCAACGGAATATCACATAGAAACGTATCAGGCGACGGTGGAAGAACTTCGGCGGCTGGTCCGAGTCCACCGCGCAGAGGAAGACGTAGCTTATTTTACTTACGAGTATATATCGGACGGCGGTAATCCTGACAACGATGACAATATCGTTCGGAACGCTGACGACGGGACCTTACACGATCCATTAGAAGCTATTGCGCCAATTCATCGGGAATTCTTCGACCTTTGCGATTACGTCGATCATGTCGAGAGAAACGCCAGGCTTGCAATAGCGGCTGCGCGGGGACACTCCAAGTCCGGTATGTTTTCGAACGCATTACCGTTGCATCAAATCGTATTCCGGAAGAGGCGATACGTCCTTGTAATATCGGAAACGGACGGACTTGCGAAGAAGCTTATCGGGTGGGTTAATAAGCAGCTTAAATTTAACGCGAAGCTCCGAGAAGATTTCGGGGCTATTTTGTATGAGCGGAACACACAGAACGAACGGGACAACGAAGAGGCGTTCATTACGCTGAGTGGCGCGTTAGTGGAGGCGTCGTCGTCTAACAAGCAGCTTCGCGGTAAGCGGCACGGCTCGTATCGGCCCGATCTGGTTATCGTAGATGATCCGTCATCTATAAACAATGAAGGTACGAAGGATGCGCGGGAGAAGCTCGTACACTGGTTTAACTCCGTTGTTGTTCCGATAGGTACGAAATCTACGGCGATTGTCCTCGTAGGTACGATGGTTTCCGCTACTGGACTCCTGAATCACGTACTCAAGCGGAAGGATTTTAAATCCTCGTTTCACGGTGCTGTTATACAGGAACCGGACAACCCGAAGCTTTGGGACGAATATCTCGAAATCTACGGGCGTGCCGATGATATGACGGAAGTCGATGCGTTTTACGAAGCGAACCGGGAAGCGTTGGAGGCCGGAGTCGTACTGGCGTGGCCCTGGCGATGGACTTATCGGGCGCTCATGCACGAAAAGTTCAATATGGGTACACGGGCATATAATTCGGAGTTTCGAAATCTGGCGTTCTCGGAAGACGAACAATTCTTCTTTCCGGATACTTACGGATATTACCGTTTTGAATACGATCAGGGCCGTCGATACATTCGATACGAGGATTTGAAGATACCCGTCGAGGATTTAATGATAAGCGGGGCATGGGACATAGCGCTCGGAAAGAACGCGCGGAGTTGTTATAACGCCGTCCTAACCGTAGGACGCTACGAAAAGACCGGGCACATTTTCGTGCTTGACGAGTACGCAACGAAAGAGGCTCCGCACGTATACATCGACCTGATTGTCGAGAAAATCCGTGAGTGGCGGCACGATATATTCAGCGTTGAGACGATTAATGCGCAGCACGAGTTTTACCGGCAGTTACAGGAGGCTTTGCGAAAGGCTGGCGTAATGAGGACGAGAATTAACGATGTGAAATCGCACAAGTCCTCCAAAGAGGAGCGGATCGAATCGCTCGAACCGCTGTGTCACAATAAAACGTTGATATTTAATCGCTCACATACGATGCTGCTTGATCAAATGGCGCAGTATCCTCATGGCGATTACGTAGACTCGGCCGACGCATTGCAATTAGCTGTAGAGCATGTTTCGCGAGGTAAAAAGAAGGTACGAAATAAACCGGCAGTATTTTATCGATAAGGAGGCGGTCCACATTTTCGATCTAAACGGATATTACACCGCAATTGTAGCGGAATACGATCGGCAACTTGCCGCTCCTGATTACGATTCCTGGGCGATATTTTCCGCCAGTAAAAACCGTGCGCTTCGTGAGTTTAACGGGACGGTCGAAAGTGGCAACGAAGTATCTACCAAAGTCGCCGTTTCCTTCGCGCTATGGTCCGAATACAACGAGCATTTACGTACCGGAGCGAAGTCGGCCGGGTGGGATAAACGAGTCGCGGAATACAAGCTGATCCTGACCGGAGCCATCTCGATAAAGGAGGTCGCAAGTTGACGAAGCTATTTAAGCCGGGAAATCAGTACCCGCCACCGGACGATATCGAACGCATCGCGAAATACAAGCGAGGCCGCGCGATATACGACGGGCGGCTATTTGACGTTTACGAGAGGGCGTCGGAATTGTTGAAGGATACGCCAGCCGCGCCTCAGCTCGCCAAACTATACATCGCCGTAAACCTAATGGACGTACTTATCGGAAAACCGGCGGACCTCATGGTCGGCGACCTCCCAACGTTTGAATCCGGTAACCCTGACGATTCGGCGGAACAGGCGGCGCTTAATCGGATTATCGAAGAGAACGACGTTGTACAGCTTATCCACGAAACGGTAACGGGCGGCGGCATCCGCGGGGACTCATGGCTCAAGACTTATTACGCGGACCGTAACGATTATTCAGCGTTAAAGGAAGCGGGGCTGGACGTACCTGACGAGAAGCACGAGCCGATCATCGAAGCTGTCGACGCCTGCTACGTTTTTCCGGAATTGGCCCGTGGTAGCCGGAAGAAATTCGCAGCCATCAATATTGCTTACGTGGAGTGGGTCGACGAGAAAGAGGCGGTAATTCCTTCGCTACTCACCGGTCAAAAAGAGAAGGAAACGCCATACCTCGCAGTGGAGCGTCACTTGCCCGGCTACATCCTTTATGAACGGTATAAGCTTACGGCGAAAGGTGTCAATAACCAATACGGTGTGAAAATCCCAACATTTACGATTGGCGAACCGGTCGCGACGGGCCGTGACGAAGACATAGTGGCAACCGGAGTCAATCGACCGTTAGTATTCCACGCTCCGTATAAGACGGTGGACGACGACTGGCGCGGAATCAGCGGAATTGAAAAGCTTGAATCCGTATTGGCCGCGATTAACGATCGGCTCGTGCAGATCGATTACATCTTGTGGAAACACTCGGACCCGGTCGCTTACGGTCCGGACGATATCGGAGAGGAAGACGGTACGAATGCGGTCCGATGGGGCGGCAAGTATATTCCAGTAGGCAAGGACGACGTAACACCAGGATACATGACGTGGAATTCGCAGCTTGAGGGCGCATTTAAAGAACTCGATATGCTGCTGTCGCTCGTATTTATCCAGTCCGAGACTCCGCAATGGTTGTTTGGTACGGTAATGGCCGGATCTGATAAGGGCGGGACAGGTACGTCACATACGGACGGTACGGCGATCAAATCCCGGTTCATGCCGATTTTATCCAAAGTCCGCCGCATCCGTACTCATATGGACAAAGCGTTGCGGGATGCGCTGTGGACCGCGATGGAGCTGGAGAATTACGCGAACGAGGGCGTAGAAGGGTATACGAAGTACGAGCCGGTCTATCCGAAGATTAACTGGCGAGACGGAATTCCCCGTAATGAGAAAGAGGAAGCGGAGATTTA
>NZ_AULX01000046.1 GCF_000422505.1 Paenibacillus pinihumi DSM 23905 = JCM 16419
CTGCCAAGCTACATGATCCCGTCCTACTTCGTCCAACTGGAACGGATGCCGCTGGCACCGAACGGCAAGCTGGACCGCAAGGCACTGCCTGCTCCTGAGAAAAGCCTGCAAACCAGCGCGGAGTATGTTGCACCGCGCACGGAAGCCGAAAAGACGATGACCGCCGTATGGCAGGCAGTGCTGGGCACTAGCCGCGTCGGAATTACGGACCATTTCTTCGAGCTGGGCGGAGATTCGATCAAATCGATCCAAGTGGCAGCAAGAATGCAGCAGGCAGGCTTCAAGCTGGAAATCCGGGATTTGTTCAAATACCCGACTATTGCACAGGTGCTGCCTTACATGAAGGAGATCAATCGAACGGCCGATCAGAGCGAAGTAACCGGCGAAGTTCGGTTGACGCCGATTCTGCATGGGTTCGCCCGCCATCAGTTTGCGAATCCGCATCATTTCAACCAGTCGATCATGCTATACCGCAAGGAAGGCTTTGATGCTGGCGCTTTGCGCAAGACGCTGTCCAAGCTTGTGGAGCAGCATGATGCGCTTCGCATCGTACTTCGGATGACGGAGCAGGGAGCTTATTCGCTCTGGAACCGGTCACTTGCCGAAGGCGAGCTCTATAGCCTGGAGGAGGCTGATTTCACCGGACATGAGGATTTGGGTGCGGCAATCGAGGCAAAAGCAGACGAAATTCAGGGCGGTATCAACCTGCAAGAGGGGCCTTTGTTCAAGGCTGGCTTGTTCCATGGCAAGGATGGAGATCATTTGCTGCTTGTCATTCACCATACGGTTATTGATGGTGTGTCCTGGCGGATTTTGCTTGAGGATCTCGCGTCGGGCTACGAGCAGGCACTAAAACAGGAGCCAATTCGCCTGCCGCTGAAGACGGACAGCTTCCGCCTCTGGGCAGAGCAGCTCGCCCATTATGCGAACAGTAAGGCGATGGAGAAGGAACGCGTCTATTGGAGCGGCGTTGCACAGACGGAAACGGAAGCCTTGCCTATAGACCTTGATGCCGGTGTATCCTGGCAGCGGGACAGCGAAACTGTCATTGTCCAGTGGGACCGGAATGATACAGAGCAACTGCTCAAGCATGTCCATCGTGCCTATAACACCGATATGGATGATATATTGCTGACGGCGCTCGGCAGAGCCCTCATGCAATGGCGCGGACTCGAGCGTGTACGGATTACAATGGAGGGCCACGGGCGCGAATCGATATTGGAGAACATCGATATTACACGTACTGTTGGCTGGTTTACAACGGAGTTTCCATTTGAGCTCGCCATTGAACCGGGAAGCAGCCTTGATTATCAGATCAAAAAGGTCAAGGAGGATTTGCGCCGCATTCCGAACAAAGGAATCGGGTATGGCATTTGCCGTTACTTGTCCGAATCAGGCCAACAAGCTTGGGATCAGGAGCCGAATCCGCAGATTCGCTACAATTACCTGGGACAGTTTGATCAGGATCTGAGCCACAACGAGCTGGGCATATCTCCATACGCAAGCGGATCAGATATCAGCGATGAGCAGGAACGCAAGTATACGCTTGATATTAACGGCATGATTACAGATGGGCTGCTCTCAATCGATTTTAGCTACAGCACCAGGGAGTACCGCAGGGAGACAATGGAGGAACTGGGAGCTGCACTGAAGGCTTCCCTGAAGGAAATGATTATCCATTGCGCGGCCCGGCAGAGTCCGCAATTGACGCCAAGCGATGTTCTGTTCAAGGGATTGAGCGTTCAATCGCTTGACCGGATTGCGGCCGAAATGCAGCATATCGGCGAACTTGAAAATGTGTATATGTTAACCCCGATGCAAAAGGGGATGTGGTTCCACAGTGTGATGAACAGCCAGACAGGCGCCTATCATGAGCAAACCTTGTTCACAATGGAAGGAACGCTCAATGAAGAGTTGTTCTCCCGCAGTTTGAACGAGCTGTCCAAGCGGCATGCCGTGCTGCGCACGAACTTTATCAGCGGTCCGCAGGGTGAGCCGGTACAAGTCGTGTTCCGCCACAAGCCGGTCGGATTCTCGTTCAAGGATATACGAGCCCTGAATGAACAGGAACAGCAAGCCTATATCAGGGAGGCGGCAAGCAGTGATCAGCTGCTCGGATTTAATCTGGCGCAGGATGAGCTCATGCGTGTATCTGTAATCCGGACAGGAGAAGCCGGCTACCGGGTGCTGTGGAGCTCACACCATATTTTGATGGATGGATGGTGCTTGCCGCAATTATTGCAGGAGCTGTTCGACACGTATTCTGCGTTGTTGGAGGAGAAGACTCCGGACCGGACAGCAGTACCTGCGTACAGCGAATACATTTCCTGGCTGGAAAATCAGGATCAGGAAGCGGCAGCTGTTTATTGGTCTTCGTACTTGGCCGGTTACGATCAGGTAACGGCGATTCCGCAGGAAATTTCAGGCGGAGGCGGAAGCGAAAAATTCAAGGCGGAGAAACTGGGCCGCGACTTGGATGCTGCCCTGAGCGCTTCGCTCAGCCGGGCTGCAAGGCAGCACCAGGTTACTCTTAATACCTTGCTGCAAGCGGCATGGGGTATCATTTTACAGAAGTACAACGGCACAAGCGATGCCGTCTTCGGGAGTGTTGTATCCGGCCGGCCGGCGGAAGTGCCGGGCATCGAGACGATGATCGGCCTGTTTATCAATACGATACCGATCCGCGTCCAATGCGGAGCGGACACCAGCTTCGCCGAATTGATGGGACAGTTGCAGGAGCAGGCACTGGAATCAGGAAAATATGATTATTATCCGCTCTATGAAATTCAGTCCCGCAGCGAGCTGAAGCAGAATGCGATCCGGCAAATCATGGTATTTGAGAACTACCCGATGGACGAGCGGCTGGAGCAGACGGGCAGCGGCGAACAGGGTATGCCTTCTATAACGGGTGTTATGGTGGAGGAGCAGACCAATTACGACTTCAACCTGATCATTGTTCCGGGAGAACAGCTCTCCCTCCGCTTTGATTACAATGCCAACCGATTCAAGCAAGCTGACATGGAGCGGCTGATGGGGCATCTGGTGCATGTGCTGGAGCAAGTCATTGCCAATCCGCAGGTTACCGTGGAGCAGCTGGAGCTTGCAAATGAATCAGAGAAGTCGGAAGTTCTTTATGGCTTCAACGATACGCTGACGAATTACCCGCGGGAGGCGACGCTGCACCATTTGTTTGAGGAACAGGCGGAGAAAACTCCGGATGCCATTGCTGTATCCTTCCGTGAGGAACAGTTGACGTACCGCGGGCTGAATGAGCGTGCGAATCGTCTGGCACGAACACTGCGTGCGCAAGGGGTTGGAGCGGATCAACTGGTAGGGCTCATGGCGGAGCGTTCCCCGGAAATGATCATCGGCATACTGGCGGTCTTGAAGGCGGGAGGCGGCTATGTGCCGGTCGATCCGGAATATCCGGAAGACCGCATCCGTTACATGCTCGAAGATTCGGGTACGCGCATTATGCTGGTACAGCAGCACTTAACGGCCAAAGTTCCGGAGCTGGATGCCATTATCGTTCTGGACGACGAGCGTTCATATGCTGGCGATGGTTCGAACCTGGACGGGGTCTGCTTTGCGGAGAACCTGGCGTATGTCATCTATACCTCAGGTACGACTGGCAAGCCGAAGGGCAATCTGACGACGCATCGCAACATTGTGCGCGTAGTGAGAGGCACCGAATATATCACCATTACGGATCAAGACCATGTGCTGCAAATGTCGAGTTATGCATTCGACGGATCGACCTTCGATATCTACGGAGCACTGCTGAATGGAGCCAGACTTGTGCTGGTTCCGCATGAGACCTTGCTTGAAGTACGCCAGCTGGCCGGTTTAATCGAGCAAGAGAAAATCTCAGTGATGTTCATTACGACAGCATACTTCAACGTGCTGGTTGATGTGCAAGCCTCATGCCTGCGCAGTATCCGGGCCATTCTATTCGGTGGCGAGCGGGTATCCGTAAGTCATGTGCGCAAAGCGCTGCAGTACGTCGGACCTGGCGTGCTCAAGCATGTATATGGACCGACCGAGAGCACGGTTTTTGCAACAAGCTACGATGTGAACGAGGTCGCGAAAAACGCGATTACGGTGCCAATTGGAGGACCGATCAGCAATACGGCGATCTTCATCGTCGATGCCGGCAATCAGCTGCAGCCGGCAGGCGTTGCAGGCGAGCTGTGTGTAGCAGGAGACGGTCTCGCAAGAGGGTACCTGAACCGTCCGGATCTGACGGCAGAGAAGTTTGTCGATTGCCCGTTCCTGCCGGGCGAGCGCATGTACCGGACCGGAGATCTGGCAAAATGGCTGCCGGACGGAACGATTGAATATATCGGCCGGATCGACCAGCAGGTGAAAATTCGGGGCTACCGGATTGAGCTTGGGGAGATTGAGGCGCAGTTGCTGAAAGTGGAGGATGTACAGGAATCAGTAGTTGTTGCGTTGGATACCGCTGCAGGCGAGAAGCAGTTGTGTGCCTACTACGTTGCGACGAGGATGCTTGAAGCAGCTTCTGTGAGAGAGGCAATGGCGCAAGCCATGCCAGCCTATATGCTTCCGGCGTATTTCGTACAACTGGACCAGCTTCCGCTTACACCGAACGGGAAGGTAGACCGCAAGGCGCTCCCTGCCCCGCAGGACAGCGGGAACGGGAGAGAGTATGTTGCACCGCGGACGCCGCTTGAGGCACAGCTTGCAGGCATTTGGCAGGATGTGCTCGGGGCCGGTGAAATCAGTGTAACGGATCATTTCTTTGAAGCAGGCGGGCATTCCCTTAAGGCGACACTGCTTGTCAACCGTCTTCATCAGGAGCTTGATATTGAATTGCCGCTCAGAGACGTATTTCAATATCCGACGCTTGAGGAAATGGCGAAGCGTTTAAGCGGCGCGGCTGGCAGCCTTCATGTGCACATCCCTGAGGCAGCTCCAGGCAACTATTATCCGGTATCATCGGCTCAAAAGCGCTTGTATATTCTGCACCAGCTCGAAGGGGCGGAACTGAGCTACAATATGCCAAACATGATGCTGCTCGAAGGGGCATTGGATCTTAACCGTCTGGAATCCGCCTTCAAGAGCCTGATTGCACGCCATGAGACACTGCGCACCGGATTTGTAATCGCGGACGGGGAACCTGTACAGCGCATTTACCCGGCAATAGAATTTGCAATTGAACATATGACTGCAGGAGAGGAAGATGCTCCGCAGCTTATGCAGCAATTCGTGCGTGCCTTCCAATTGGAGAAGCCGCCGCTGCTGCGCATTGGGGTTATCGAAATGTCCTCAGAGCGCTTTATTCTCCTGTTTGACATGCATCACATCATTTCGGACGGGACGTCGATGGGTATTCTCGTCAATGAATTTGTCCGCCTGTACGGGGGAGAAGAGCTTCCGCCGCTGCGGATTCAATATAAGGATTATGCAGTCTGGCAGCAATCCGAAGCCCAGCAGGAGGCATTGCGTGAGCAGGAAGCTTACTGGCTGAAGACACTGGACGGGGAGCTTCCGGTGCTGGAACTGGCGACAGACTTCACGCGTCCGACAACCCAAAGCTTCCGCGGCGATCTCTTGCAGTTTGTCATTGACCCGGAGAAAAGCGCAGGATTGCGGCAAATTGCGTCAGGCAGCGGATCGACGATGTATATGGTGCTGCTGGCCCTGTATAAGACGATGCTGCACAAGTATTCCGCACAGGAGGATGTCATTGTTGGTACGCCAATTGCCGGACGCAATCATGCAGATGTACAGCCGCTGATCGGGATGTTCGTCAATACACTGGCGATCCGCAGTTATCCATCCGCCAGCAAGTCTTTCCTGATGTATCTGGATGAAATCAAAGAAACCACGCTTGGCGCCTTTGAACATCAGAATTATCCGTTCGAGGCGCTGGTTGAGCAGGTGCAGGTTATGCGCGATATGAGCCGCAATCCGATATTTGATACGATGTTTATTTTGCAAAATGCGGATCAGGGCGAAATGAACATCGACGGGGTGCGACTCCAAAATGCGCAAAATGAACATACGGTATCCAAATTTGATTTGACCTTCCAGGCTGAAGAGGATAATGGGGAAATCGTATGCAGCATTGAATTTGCGACGGATTTGTTCAAGCGTGACACAATCGAACGGATGGCAGGCCATTTTGAACAATTGGTTGATGCTGTACTCGTGAGCCCGGGAGCAAGCCTGGCTGAATTGAAAATGGTAACGAATGATGAAAAGCAGCTTCTGGAGTTTGGCTTCAATCATACAGCGATGGCATATCCGGCAGACAAAACCATCCATGAACTGTTCGCCGAGCAGGCAGAGCGGACACCGCAAGCCGCCGCCGCCATATTCGGCAGGGAGCAATTGACCTACGGGGAGCTGAACCGGAAGGCCAACCAGCTCGCATGGACACTGCGGGAGCAGGGCGTAACCAGGGAGCAGCCGGTCGGCATCATTGTCGAGCGGACGCTGGAGACCGTAGTCGCGGTCTTGGCTGTGCTCAAGGCGTCCGGTACATTCGTGCCGATCGATCCGGAATATCCGGAGACGCGCATCCGCTATATGCTGGCCGACAGCGGCGCCCGACTGGTGCTGACCCAATCGCCACTGGGCAGCATCCTCCCGGATGAGGTTCACAGGCTGGATGTGCGCGATGAGGCGATTTATCACGGTAACGGAGAGAACATTCCAAGCATCAGCCAGCCGTCGGATTTGCTCTACATCATCTACACCTCGGGCACAACCGGAAATCCGAAAGGAGTCATGCTGGAGCACCGCAATATGGTCAACCTGCTGCACTTCCAGAAGCAGGCGACGAGTATTCCGCTCCCGTCGCGCATCTTGCAGTATGCGTCCGGCAGCTTCGATGTCTGCTATCAGGAAATGTTCTCGGCGCTGCTGTTCGGGGGAAGCCTGCTGATGATCGACAACGAGACGCGCAAGGAGCCGGTGCGCCTGTTCCGGGAAATCGAGGCCAACCATATCGACGTCCTGTACCTGCCGGTGGCGTTCCTGAAGTTCATCTTCGCCGAGCCAGAGTGGGCGGAAGCCTTCCCGGGGTGCGTGCGTCATATCATTACCGCCGGGGAGCAGCTGGTTGTGACCCCGCAGGTGCAAGCCTGCCTGAAGCGTCTGGGCATCAGCCTGCACAATCATTACGGTCCATCGGAGACCCATGTGGTGACCACGCATACGATGCCGCCGGAGGAGCTTGAGGCGGGGCTGCCGCCAATCGGGAAGCCGATCGCGAACACGGGCATCTACATCGTGAATGACAGCCTCGAGCTGCAGCCGATCGGGGTGAAGGGCGAGCTGTACGTATCGGGTGCAAGCGTCGGCCGCGGGTACTGGGGCCGTGCGGACTTGACCGGGGAGAAGTTCCTGGACAATCCGTTTGCGCCGGGGGAACGGCTGTACAAGACCGGAGACGTGGCCCGCTGGCTGCCGGACGGCAGCATTGAGTATGTGGGCCGAAGCGACCATCAGGTGAAAATCCGGGGCTTCCGGATTGAGCTGGGCGAGGTGGAATCACAGCTGCTGCATGTGCCTGCGGTGCAGGAGGCCACAGTGGTGGCGCTGGAGGACCATGCGGGGCAAAAGCAGCTATGCGCGTATTATGCAGCCGAGCATCCGTTAGCCGCCGGAGAGTTGCGTGCAGCCCTTGCGCAGGAGCTGCCGGGGTATATGATTCCATCGTACTTCGTCCAGCTGGAGCGGCTGCCGCTGACGCCGAACGGGAAGATTGACCGTCGTGCGCTGCCGGAGCCGGAAGGCGGGATCGAGACCGGAGCCGAGTTCGTGGCACCGCGCACGGAGACGGAAGCGAAGCTGGCAGGCATCTGGCAGGGGGTACTGGGACTGCCGAGCGTAGGGGTAAAGGATAACTTCTTCGAGCTGGGGGGCCACTCGCTGCGGGCGACGACACTCGTCAGCAGGCTGTACAAGGAATTGAACGTCAACTTCCCGCTCCG
>NZ_AULX01000047.1 GCF_000422505.1 Paenibacillus pinihumi DSM 23905 = JCM 16419
TCCTCTTCTTCCCCTGCCCGAGCCGCCTTTTCCGCCCGGATCCCTGCCTCACGCAGGGATCTCTCCGCTTCTGCCTGAACGCTGCTTTCCCCATACCAGACATCTGCCCCGCTCCATGCTCCCGGCCCTTGCTTGGACAGCTCACGCAGACGCTCCAACAGCGCTTCCCGATCCGCTCCCATGATCGCCAGACGGTGGGTGTAGTGGCCTCGGCCTGTATTCGTTGTACTGCAGATGGCTCCTGCATCCTCCCCGGACAGCGTCTCCAGTGCCAAAGCGTACCTGCTGATCAAAACACCCAGTCCTTCCGCACCTTTCGCCGACAGCGTCAGCAGATGCGGCCCTGCGCTCTGCGGGCTTTCTTCGCTCTTCGGAGCTTCTTCGACGACCACATGACAGTTCGTCCCGCTTAGGCCGAACGCGCTGACTCCTCCCCGGCGCGGCACTCCCTCCACTGTCGTCCATGCCCGTGCCTCATCCAGCACATAGACCGGCGACTGCTCGAACGCAATCTCCGGGTTCGGACGCTTAAAGTGCACATTGGGCGGAAGCTCCTTATACCGCAGCGCCGCAATCACCTTCAGCAGTCCAGCCAGTCCTGCTGCATGGTCCAGATGCCCCATGTTCGTCTTTACCGAACCGACCGCACAGAATTGTTTCCGCTTGGTATACCGGCCGAACGCCCGCTTCATCCCGTCGATCTCGATCGGATCACCAAGCCGGGTTCCGGTGCCATGCGCCTCCATATAGGAGATGCTCTCCGCCTCTACGCCCGCATTTTGCCAGGCCCGCACGATTACGTCCTCCTGTGCCGCCGCGTTAGGCGCTGTCAGTCCAATCGAACTGCCATCCTGATTCACTGCACTCCCTTTAATCACAGCATAGATGTGATCCCGGTCAGCTACCGCACGCGATAAGGGCTTGATCATGACTGCAATGACTCCTTCTCCCCGCCCTGTACCATCGGAAGCAGCATCGAACGTATGAGTCCTGCCGCTGGAGGACTCCACACCAACCGTAATCTCATGCTCTGGAGGGAGAATAGCCATATTGATTCCGCCAACCAGTGCCGCCTCGCATTCTCCGGCTCGGATTGCCTGACAAGCAGTATGCAAAGCCACCAGAGAAGCGGAGCATGCTGTGTCAATCAGCATGCTCGGCCCTCTGAGATCAAGTAAATACGAGATTCGGCTCGCGATAACCGAGGGAATATTTCCGGCAAATGCCGTCCCCAGTTCTTCTGGCGCTACTCTTTCAATCATTCGTTTGTAATCTTCATTAGCCCCGGCTCCCAGATAAACACCGGTTCTCGAGCCATTGATTTTCCCGCCGCCATAGCCAGCATCTTCAATGGCAGACCACGCAGTCTCCAAAAACATCCGCTGGTTCGGGTCCATCAGACTCGCTTCTTTCGGAGAAAGACGAAAGTAACTGTAATCAAATTTATCGATTTCTTCTACAAAGGCGCTCTCAACTCTTGTCAGCTGCATTTTTTTCTCAAGGAACGCCAAGTAGTTGTAAATGTCTTGTTTTCGAATACCGGAAAGCTCACCAACAAAATCATGTCCTTCCTTCAGTTTGTTCCAATACTGAGAGAGTTCCGTGACACCCTCAGCCAACTGAAACGAAAGGCCGATGATGGCGATATCTTTTTGCGACCAGTCTTCCGGTTCAACAACAGAGCCTTTATTCATCCTGTGTTTTAAATCAGCCAGCTTCAACTTCGTTCCCCCTCTACATATCCGATCGTACTGCCTCATCGTTTTCAATTAACAGATTGATTAATTCCATATAGTTTTTGGCTATCTGCCTCATTTGTTGGGCATTCATAGCACTTGAATATTCAAACAAGAAGGCATAAGCAGTTTGATTCGCTTCCTGGTGCACGCCTAGCGCTATATCGTAAATGGAAGTCAAAGCTGTAGATTCTCCATAAAGTTCCGTCTGATAGAACAACGGCGCAACCTCACGGTAAGACGGCCTGGCTAACGGAGTGGAAGGCATTTCCCCTACAACTTCCTGATGCTGCAAGCTTGCGTTGGTCTGTTTAATCAGTGCCGACAGTTCAGCTATATTTGAAAAATCCAGTTTCACTTCTGCAACCTTCTTAGGCTCGGTAACCATTGCCTGGAACGTAATCATATCCAGCTCTGCACATTCATTTAATAGCAAACCAAACAATGCTAAAAGAACTGTCGTCGCTTCAACATGCTCTTGATTCGCCAAGGTTGTAATGCGTTCACTAGTATCCGGCGTTAATATAAAACGGAATACACCATCCCCGCCGCCTCCCCTGACAACAAATCTCTCCGGCAGCGTTAGGAAGCTGATCGGCGCCATGTCTTTCGAATCTCCTGCTCCAAGTAGGGCGCTTAACTGCCCAATGGTCGTGTACGAGAATAAGTCACTGACTGAGAGCCTGCCGGGAAACTTTTTCTCAATCTGTGCAAACATCCGTATTAAAAGGAGAGAATTGCCTCCAGCATCAAAAAAGTTATCATGAATCCCGATACGTTCATGTCCAAGGAGCTGCGTCCAGATGTCCGCCAGTGTCTGCTCCACCTCGGTTTGCGGGGCCATGTATTCCGTTCCGCTCTCCACATTGTGCTGGGGCTCCGGCAGTGCCGACCGGTCCAGCTTCCCGTTCACCGTCATCGGCATGGCGTCCAGCTCCGTATAATGAGACGGCAGCATATATTCCGGCAAATGATACGACAGATGGGTCCTCAGCTCGGTTACGCTAATCGGACTGGCGGTAATCACATACGCGCACAGCTCCTTCTCCCCTTCCGCATTCGCTCTGACGATTACAGCCGCTTCCTTCACCGCCTCATGCTCTAACAGGCGGCTCTCGATCTCGCCAAGCTCGATCCGGTACCCCCGAACCTTCACCTGTTCGTCCAGACGGCCCTGATACTCCAGCTCGCCTCCAAACAGCCACCTTCCGCGATCTCCTGTACGGTACAGTCTCGATCCCGGTTCATACGGGTCCTCGACGAAACGTTCCTCCGTCAGCTCTGCAAGGTTCAGGTAACCCCTCGCCACGCCCGGACCGCCAATATACAGCTCTCCGGATACCCCCGGTAGCGATAATCTCCCTGATGCATCCATGATCCGCACCCGATTCACAAAAGGGCTGCCAATCGGGGCCTCTTCACGATCTTCCAAACGCGACACATCAACCTGCCAACAGGTGGAGTCCACACAGCATTCGGTCGGACCATACACATTGAACAGCCTGCTCTCTTCTCCGCAGATCTTCAACAGCATCCGGGCCGTCCCTGCCGTCAGCACATCGCCTCCGATCAGGAATCGCTTCACAGGCACACGCTCTCCTGCTTCACCCAGCATTCTCGCATGCAAAGGCGTTCCATCAGATATCCCAATATGCTCCTGCCGGTAATAGGACGCCAGCTTCATACCGTCCCGGCGCACATCCTCCGGCACCAGATGAAGCTCATGGCCCAGCAGCAGCGAAGCAAATATCTGCTGTACAGACGCATCAAACACATACGATGCTACCAGCGCCACCTGCTGCGGCGATTCAAGATCACGATAAACCTCCTCCCACAAGCCCTGCACCAAGTGCACGACGCTCCGGTGCTCAACCATGACCCCTTTCGGCTGCCCGGTCGTACCGGATGTATAGATCACGTATGCCAGACGGGTGGCGCTTTCCTCCCCCGTAACCGCTTCCACCGGACGCTCCGTTACTGCTTCCATGCTTACCGCCGTCTCCGGGAATGCCCATGTATCCATCCGGGACAGATCCAGCACAGGCACACCCAGACGATACGCATCCTCATGCTCTCCGCAACTGACGATCAGCCTTGCTCCGCTGTCCTGAGCCAGATACTGCTTCCGCTCCAGCGGATAACTTGGATCAATCGGCACGTAAGCCCCGCCTGCCTTCAAAATCCCCAACATTCCGGCGATCAGTTCCGGCTTCCGGTCTGCGATCAGACCGACCGTCACCTCAGCCCCTACGCCTTGCCCCCGCAGCACCTGCGCAATCCGTTCAGACAACTGATCCAGTTCCCCATAGCTCAGCTTCGCTTCTCCCGCAGACACGGCCGTCCGCTCCGGCGTTTGCGCTGCCTGCTCCGAGAACCAACCATCCAGCGTCGCCTGCTCAGTCCAGGCTGACGGCCATCTTGCTTCGATTACTTCACGCCGAGCTCCCACGCCTTCGCCCAGCCTCAAAAGCACTTCCTCTTCCGCTGCTGTAATAATCCGCACTTCACCCAAACGCTGCGACGCATCGCGACTCAATTCATCCAACACCTTCAGCCAGCGCTCCGACAATTTTTCAATCGTCTCCCGCTTGAACAGTTTGGTACTGTACTCCAGGCTGAAATGCAGTTCCCCTTCCAACTCATACGCATTAAGCGTCAGGTCGAACTTCGCAATCCGGTGAACAAACGGATATAGCGAAGCTCCCCATCGACTTAAGTCCACCTGATCTTTGACTGTATTGTGCAGAGTGAACAGATAATCGAACAATGGACTGCGGCTTGTATCCCGGCGCACATCCAGCTCGCTTACCAAATCCTCGAACGGATAGTCCCGGTTCTCATGCACCCGCAGGGTCGTCTCTCTCACTTCTTTCACATACGACGCAAAACTTTTCTCCCTCTCCGGCTTGCCACGCATTGCCATCGTGTTCACGAACATCCCGACGACACGTTCCACATCCGCATCATGACGACTTGACATCGGAGAACCGACAACCATATCCTCTTGTCCCGTGTAATGCAGCAACAGCACCTGATATGCAGCCAGCAGATACATGTACAGCGTCACACCCTGCTCTGACGCCCCCTTATAGATCCGCGCTGACAGTTCTCTAGTTGCTTGGAAATATATTTGGTCCCCTTCATAGCTCTTGATGGCAGGGCGACGGTAATCCGTGGGCATCTCCATTGCCTGGGGAGGTTCAGCAAAGGTTTCCCTCCAATACGCTGCCTGCTTTTGGAACAATTCACTATCCTTGAGCCCCCCTTGCCAGACGGCGTAATCCTTGTACTGAATCCGCAGCGGTTCCAGTTCCTCACCCTCATATAACGCCATGAACTCCTGCATGATGACATCCATTGTCACGCCGTCAGACGTAATATGGTGCAAGTCTACATACAGTAGCCCCCGGTCACCTGAGGTTTCACCGACGCCCATGCGAATCAGCAGATCCCGGCTCAGGTTGAACGGCCGGACAAATCCAGTCATGCTGGCCTCAAGTTCAGATTCAGTAACGAATCCCATCCGGGTCAGCGCAGGCTTGATTTCCGACACAACGGTAATCCGCTGAACCGGCTCGCCGTCCGTCATTGCAAAGGTCGTCCGCAACGATTCATGACGCATAATCAACTGAATCATCACCTGCTCGACACGCTCTGCAACCAGTAATTGCCCCGTGATAAGCAGAGCGGGCATGTTGTAACCCATTTGCACCTGGTCGAACTGGTCCAAAATGTACATACGCTTCTGCGCAGATGATAACGGGTAACTCTCCTGCTTCTCAGCAACTGGAATAACGGACCCGACGGAAAGTGAATGCTCAGCCTTCGAGGCTGGCTGGAGTCCAGTCATCCACGCTCCCAACTCGGTAATGGTCGGTCGGCTCAAAACATCCGCCGGCGTCAATTCCAGACCTGTCTCTCTTTTTATCCGATTAACCATCTGAATTGCGAAGATCGAATCCCCGCCAAGCTCATAAAAACTCGTTGTCACATCCAGCTCTTCAAAGCCCAGTGCCTCTCCCCAGACTTGACCAACCAGTTGTTCCATCTCGCTGTATTCTCCAGCACGGCTAATTTCTGTTACCGGCCTGTCATTTTCGGAACCCTTACTCTCTGCCGCCGGCTTACTGCCAGCAGTTTTACCATCATAGTTAACCTCACTTCTCCCTTTGAGCTTGACCACCCTGCGGGCCGCTGCTTGCTTAGCAGCCGGCATCTCCCCGGCTTCACTCCCCAGTCCGGATTCCAGCTCCGGTGATAAACGGAACGGCAACATCGCCTTCAGTTCGTACAGGCCGGATTTCCAGTTCACTGCACCTGCAATTACCTGTACTGCCCCGCGTTCGAGCGAGTTCACAAATACTTCTCTTGCCTTCGGCGCATCAATAATCCTAAAGATCTGCTTGCCTTCATAGGTTTGCCGGTAAGCTTCCCCGGGGTCTTCTTCCCAGTCCCACGCCGGCCAGTTCAACGCCAGCGTCCGCTTCCCGCGCAAATTCCGCTCCTGGGCAAAACTGTCCAAATACGCATTTGCTGCCGTATAGCTTCCTGCTGCAACTCCACCGGCTACCGTGATGGCTGATGAGCATACGACAAAAAAGTCCAGCTCGTCCAATTCCGTCAGCCGGTCCAGCAGCTCGGTTCCCTCAACCTTCGGTGCCAGCATTCGCCGCAGCCCTGCTTCAGTCTCCTCTGACAGCAGCAAGCCACGCTCGCCTACTCCTACCCCGGCGCTATGTATAATGCCCCGCACGCCTCCGGATTCCCGGCGAATTTGAGCCAATAACGCCCTTGCCTGCTCCTCATCGCTGATGTCCGCGCTGACGATGCTGACCCGGCTGCCTCCCTCTTCCACGGCCAGAATATCGCGAATACGGCGCGACAAACGGGAATTGCTGTTCCGGGACAGCTCCGCCTCCCATTGCTCGCGCTCCGGGAATGCCCCACGCTGCGCCAACACCAGATGTATGCCTCCTGCTCCTGCACGGGCCGCCAGCTCAGCTCCCAGCTCCAGTCCAATTCGGCCTGTTCCTCCGGTAATGAGATACGCACCCTCGGACTGTAACTGCAGCGCTTCCCGTGGTGACGAAGCTGCGTCCCAACGTATCACTTCCTCCGTGTAACGGCTCCCTCTCCGGTAGGCTACCCGGCCTTGCGCTTCAACGCCCAGCTCCAGCTCCAGTTCCTTAGCCGTAGTTGAACGATCCACGTCTACCGCTTTGCAGCGCAGACGCGGCCAGTCCAATCCGGCCGTGCGCAGCAGACCGAAAATCGGACCGTGCGAGGGACGTATTCCTTGTTCCTCCCCGGTTACCTCCCCGGCTTCGGCTGCTACTACAGTAACCGTCAACTCCTTTTCGGCCAGATGCACCGCCTTCAACAGATGAAACACATCATAGACCCCGCGCTTCAACTCCTGCTCCAGCAGGGAACCCCCACCTGAATGAGTTTCTTCAGGCTTTGCCGGTACGTTTTCCGCTGCCCTCATATGAACGATATCCGTCAATACGATGCCGGATCTGTCGATTTCCCCAAACAAATGAACATACCCGTTATGATCTTCTGGAATGTTCACCCTAACGCCAGCGGTCCCTGCTGTTTCAGCCTCTGCTGCTTCCACCGCTTCTATAACCGGCCGGCCGGACAACCGCAGCAGACGGGCCAGCTCTTGACCCTGCTCATCCTCCCCGCGAATCACCAGCACTGCACCCTGTACGGCTCGCTGCGGCGACTGTTTTACGCCTTCCCTTTTCCAGCCCACCGCATGGTACAGATGCTCTCCATCCATCTCCATTCCAGCCTCTACTGCTTCCGGAAGCTCCATCCAACAGCGGGTCCGGGCGAACGGATATGCCGGCAGGCTTACTTTCCAGTGGCCTTGCCCCCGGTAGACGCCTTCCCAGTCTACTTCCATCCCCTTTACATACAGGGAAGCCAGTTCCCTTAGACCGGCCAGACGCTCCTCTTCTTCCCCTGCCCGAGCCGCCTT
>NZ_AULX01000048.1 GCF_000422505.1 Paenibacillus pinihumi DSM 23905 = JCM 16419
CATGCCGCTCTACCGCTGCTCTCAGCCCTTGCGGGCTGAGCAGTTGCTCGTGGTCAATCAGGTACAGCTCCCCGCCATTGAGCAGCGCTCCCCATATTTCCAGCGTCGACGCATCGAAGACAATCGATCCGGTTTGCAAAATCCGATGCTTCTCCTTGAAATCCATAAAGTTCGTATTCTGTACCAGACGAACGACGCTGCGATGCTCGATCATGACGCCCTTCGGACGGCCTGTGGAACCGGAGGTGTACATGACATAAATCAGGTCATCAGGCGAACCGCTTACAGCACCATTTGTTGGCGGGTATTTTTGCAGTCCGGGATCGTTCAGGGCAAGTGTCTGAATGGCATCGCTTCCATCCGGTAAAACACCTGTCCGTGATAACAGCCATCGCGCCCCGCTGTCCGCCAGCATGTACGCGATTCGTTCCTGCGGGTAAGCCGGATCAATCGGCAGGTAGGCGCCGCCCGCCTTGAGCACGCCCAATAGGCTGACGATCAGCTCTACCGAACGCTCCGCCATCACACCAACGAGCATCTCCTTGCCCACGCCCTGGCTCCGCAAGGCATGAGCCAGTTGATTGGCCCGGGCATTAAGCTCGCCATAGGTTAGCCGCTCATCCCCATAGACGACTGCAGTCTGACTGCTCAGCCTCTCAGCCTGCTCCTCAAACAGCTCTACAACCGTCTTCTCCCGCGGATATGCAATCTGCGTGGCATTGAACACTTTAATGATCCGTGTCTTTTCTTCGGCTGTTGTCAATTCAAACTTGCCCAATTGCAGGTCGGGATTAAGCACTGCCTGATTAGCAATATGAATGAAATGCCCTGTAAGCTGCCGCACAAAATCTTCGCTATAGCTCCGCACGTTATAAGTTATTTTCATGATAATATCTTCGCCCGGGGCTACCATCAGAGTAAAGTCATAATTAGTCTGCTCGTGCGCTTCTGTATCCTGAACGGAAAAACCCGTGTCCTGTCCGACTTCTCCTTGGGACTTGTCGGCGACTACAGGATAATTCTGAAATACATACAAAATGTCAAACAAATCCTGCTTTAACTGACTGCTGCCTTGAATTTGTGCCAAAGACACATAATCATATCGTTGTGACTCGATATCTTTCTGCTTCACATCTGTTATGAGCTTGGCAAACGTTGTGTCCTGATCGGGTTGAATTCGAACGGGGATTGTGTTAATAAACAACCCTACCATCCTCTCAATCCCCTCAACCTCGGAGGATCTGCCAGATACGACGGAACCGTACACAACATCATTCGTGTTATTGTAGCGTGCGAATACAATTCCCCAAATCGCCTGTACGATATGATTCAATGTGGCCTGACTGGATTTCGCGATTGCTTGCAACGCTCCGGTAACTTCCCTGCCAAGGGATATGATTGATTCGCCCTTCGTATACTCATATTTTCCAGCTTGTAGTTGTTTCTGCTGAGGTAAAACAGTCTTTTGCTCGAAGCCCTCCAGATAGCCCTGCCAGAATTGCATTGCCTCGTCAATGTCTTGTGACTTCAGCCATTTCATATACTGACTGTAGGGATAGACCGGGCCTAATTGAACTGGTGTCTGCGTAAGAAGAGCATAATATACCTGAAAAAATTCTTCCATGATAATGCTGAAGCACCAGCCGTCAAGCAGGATATGATGATGACTCCAGATTAGCCTGTATTGGTTCGGATTTAATTTGAGCAAAATCATTCGCATCAGTACATCTTTCGTCAGATCAAATCCCTTTTCCCGATCTTGTCTTTCGACCGTCCGGATATATTCCTGTTGTTGTTCTGATGGAATATGCGAGATATCTTGCACGGCCACTTTTGCCTCGCGCTGCTTCAGAACAATTTGCAGCGGTCTGTCTACATTCTCATAAATAAAGACAGTACGCAGTATACTGTATCGCTGAAACAACATTTGGAAGCTCTTTTCCAGACAACCAAGCTCAACATCTCCCTGCAAGGTAAAGTTCATTTGCTCAACATAAGCTTGGGAACCCTCGTCCCTGATGGAATGATAGAGCATACCCTGCTGCATAGGAGACAACTCATAAATGTCCTCTACCTGATTTCGGTCAAACATGGGGCACCTCGCTTTTAAGTTAACTTTTGTCCAAGCGCTGCAAACACATTTTCCAAATCACTCATTGACAGATTCGTCGCCGAGAAGTCGCTAGGCGTCACATCCGTCTGCTCCTTATCCAGGCAATGTTCGACCAAATGGAGAAGATGCCGTTTATAAGACTCGGCCAATGTAGCCATCGTCTGCTGCTTGTATTGCTGGTGATTGTACATGATTTGAAGTTTAAGCTCCCCGTTTTCCACCATGCCGGTTACATCAAGCACACAGGTCCGCTCCGATTCCGGGTTAAACGATGTCCCGGAAGGCATTGCCGATGGAGCAAAAACATCAGTTTCCATATCACGGTCAAATTGTCCCAAGTAGTTGAAGCTGATCTCCGGGTTCCTTTTAAATTCAAGTTGCCCTCTTTGCTCCAACGGTGTCAAATATTGCAGTATTCTATAGCCTATTCCTTTGTCAGGAACATTTCTCAGCATCTCTTTCACCGTCTTGATCTGGCTGGAGATATCCTTCGAATGCTCCATGTTCAAGATAATCGGATAGACTGACGTAAACCACCCAACTGTACGGCTTATATTCATATCCTGGAATAATTCTTCCCGCCCGTGGCCCTCCAGTTCAATAAGCACGTTATCAGCACCACTCCAATCCTTGACGGCATAGCCGAGAGCCGTTAGCAGAAGATCATTGATTTCCGTATGATAAGCCTTGTGCACTCTCTTCAGCAATGCTTCTGTTTCTTCCAGGTTTAATTTACAGGAGACCACACTGCAGCTATCCCATCGATTTGAAGCGGCAGGGAAATCCTTTGGCAGCACCGATACATCGGCGCTTTCTACTTTTTCCCAATACGGCAGCTCCTTATGGAGTTTCTTGCTCCGGCCATATTCGGCCAATTTGCTTGTCCATTGTTTATATGAATTGGTTTTGGCCTGAAATACGATGTCTTGCCGGGCAAGTGATTGCTGATAGCCAATTGTCAAATCTTCAAAAATAATCCGCCAGGATACGCCGTCCACGATCAAATGATGAATGATAATGAGCAGGTGATCTTCTTCGCCCGTTTTAAATAATCCCAAATGAAGCAGTGGGCCGTCATGCAGATTAAAAGCCGCCTGCATGCGTGAAGCTTCCGTATGGATACGTTCGGCAAGATTAACCTCTTCTTCAAGCTGTACCATTTCAAAAGAAAAAGGTTGATCTTCCACACCCCGATGACTCTGAACAATACCGTCTTCTTCCAATCGGAATACCAGCCGCAGCGCATCATGATGTTCAACAAGCTTGTGAAAAACGTTCTTGAGATGCTCTGGATCAAAGCCTTGGCGTCTGGTAATCATCATTGCTTGATTCCAGTGATGGCAATGGGAGAAATTTTGATCAAAAAACCAGCTTTGGATCGGTCCAAGGACAGCCTCCCCTGTCACCGGCTCCTGGGAAACCGCTGCCTCTAACGGTTTTACAAAACCGGACACATCCGCTATCGTCGGATACTGGAATAAATGCTTTACCTCAAGCTTTAACTGATGCTTATTGAGCCGAGCCGCAATTTGGACCGCTTTAATGGAATCTCCGCCCAGCTCATAGAAGTTGTCATGAATACCAATCCGGCCGATACCAAGAACATCCTGCCAAATTTCCGCCAACCTATGCTCAGTCTCTGTCCCCGGCGAAGCAAAGTGAACAGGGGACAGAAGGCTCTGATCCCGCTCCGGCAGAGCTGAACGGTCTACCTTGCCATTAGTAGTCATAGGAATTTGATCCATCCTGATAAAGAAAGCAGGGATCATATAGTCCGGCAAAACTTGGATCAGGAACTCCCTAAGCTTCGTGACCGTTAACACCTCACTGGAAACAAAATAAGCGCATAAATATTTATTCCCTTGCTCGTCCATGTTGTCGATGACAACTGCCTGGGTAATCATTTCATGCCTTACAAGCTGATTCTCGATTTCTCCCAGCTCGATTCGGAAACCGCGAATCTTGACCTGGTGGTCGATTCTTCCGTAGTACTCCATATCACCGCCCGGCAAAATACGCGCCAGGTCTCCCGTTCGATATAGTCTTTCCTTGGTGTTATACGGATTAACGATAAACCGTTCAGCTGTCAATTGTGGATTAAATAAATAGCCCCGTGCCACTCCCGCCCCGCCTACATACATTTCTCCGACTATGCCGGTAGAAACAAGCTGTTGGCGCTCATCAAAAATATAGGTCTTCAAGGTTGGGATCGGTTGTCCGATATTGCTCTTGTTCCGCTTCATGTCCTCATAGGTGATCTTTTTAAAAGTCACATGTACCGTTGTCTCTGTAATACCATACATATTTACAAAGTTAAGATCCGGATATTTATGATGCCAACGGATAAGCGCCCGCGGCTTTAACGCTTCACCGCCAAAAATTACATACCGCAGTAACGGCAGTTCTGCCGGTTCCTTAGCTTCCGCTTCCAATAAAGCATAGTAGGCCGTCGGCGTGATATTCAGGACCGTCACCTTCTCCCGTTGCAAAAGCTTGATAAATGCTTCAGGACTTTGAGCAGTCGTTTTGGGAACCAGAACAAGCTTTCCTCCATATAACAAGGCGCCGTACATTTCCCACACCGAAAAATCAAAACAGTATGAATGAAACATCGTCCAGACATCTTGATTGTGAAAATCAAACTGGAACGGATCACTCGTCAATAGACTGACTACATTCCGGTGCTCAATCATTACCCCTTTTGGACGACCTGTTGTCCCCGAAGTGTATAGTACATAGGCTAACTGATCAGGCTTGGTGGTAATAGTCAGATTATCAGTCTCCCCCGAGAATAGGGTCTCATCATGAAGCTCCAGAATAGTTCCTCTATAATGCTGCAAGACAGCGGATCCTGTATCGGTAATGAGATATCGGACCTCGCTATTTTCCAGCGTGTACGCAATACGGTCAAGCGGGTAAGAGGGATCGATCGGCAAATAGGCTCCCCCTGCTTTCAGCACAGCCAACATACTCACAATCATTTCAAGCGAACGCTCTGTCATAAGGGCAACGATTGTTTCTGATACGACCCCTTTATTTCTAAGCACACGCGCCAGCTGATTCGCCCGCTCATTGAGTTCCCGATAAGTTAAGAAACACCCTTCCATCACAAGGGCAGGCTGCTCCGGTGTTATACGGGCCTGCTCTTCAAATCTTCCATGAATGGTCTGACTTGAATAACAGACAGCATCCTGCGGTCCATATAACATCCGTTGTTTCTCCTCGGGTGTTACCGTAGTAATTTGGCTCAATTTCAACCGCGGATCTTGTAAAATCTGACCGAGAATATAGATGAAATGGCCAGCAAAGGTCTCGATCGTTTCACGGCGGAACAGATGAGTGCTATACTCCCATTCGAAGGCCAGCTGCCCCTTCCTCTCCGTCGCTTGCAAATTAAGGTCAAACTTGGCGATTTTATAAGCGTGCTTGAAGGCAGAGAAGGTGGTGTCCCCGACTGCCCATTCGTTCTCTTCAACATTTTGAAACACAAACATGGCATCGAATAGCGGATTTCGACTCATATCCCGGCGTACATCCAGCTTCTCCACCAATACATCGAAGGCGACACTTTGGTTGTTGAATACTTCCAGAACATGTTCTTTCACCTCCAAAAGCAACTCTTCGAAGGTTTTTCCGCCCTTCGGATAGCTTCGGAGAATGACCGTATTGACGAACATTCCAATGATGGGCTCTACGTCAGTATGTGTTCGTCCAGACAGTGTTGTCCCAACAACAATATCTTCTTGACCACTGTACTTGGCCAGCAGCACCTTATACACGGCTAGCAAGAGCATAAACGGTGTTGCTTTATAAGCCTTGGCCAACTCCATTACCTTCCCGCTAAATTCCTCATCCAGTTCAAAGGTAATGCTATCTCCTTCAAAACGCTGGATAGGCGGACGCTCATCGTCTGCAGGAAGCTGCAAAACCGGAAGCGGATCTCTGCAAAGCTTCAGCCAATAGGCTTCCTGTCTGCTCATTTCACCGGACTCCCTGAAATTGTGCTGCCAATGAACAAAATCCTTATATTCAAGCTTTATCGGAGGAAGCGTTTCTCCTGCATACAAGCGGCTAAATTCATTCATGAAAATGCCCATGGATATCCCATCTGCAATTATGTGATGCACATCCATAAGCAAGATATGCCGGTTCGCTGCAAGATGCAGCACACCTGCCCGAAATAATGGCGCTTGATTGAGATCAAACGGCCGGATAAACATTTGGATGCGATTCAATAGCTCCTCTTCTGCTATAGATGCCCACTCAACAGGCACTTGGATATGATCGTGCACGCTTTGCCTGAGTTCATCATTCAGCATGGCAAAGGATGTTCTTAATGACCCATGCCGCTCGGCTAACTGCTGAATTACGGAACGGAACAACTCCAAATCAAGCTTCCCATTAACTTCTAAAATGATAGGCATGTTGTAATTAATCGAACTGCTGTCAATTTGATGAATCATATAAAGTCTCTTCTGGGCTGAAGAGACAGGGTAACTCTCACTTGCGGGAGCTTGTTCAATATGGGTTTGCGTAATGCTGGACTGACTGGCAATGAACGCCGCCATATCTCTGACCGTTGGATATTGAAATACGTCCCGCAAAGAGAAGCGAACCTGAAATTCCTTTTCTATTCGGGACACAAGCACAGTCGCTTTCAAGGAATGTCCGCCCAGTTCAAAAAAGTTGTCTTCCACCCCGACCTGCTTTATGCCCAGAACCGCTTGCCAGATGCCCGCCAGCACCATTTCCATTTCATTGCCCGGGGCTACATACGCCGCTTCGGTCGCCTGATCCCGGTCCGGCTCCGGCAAACGGCGGCTATCGATCTTCCCGCTTGCATTCAGCGGCAGCTCCGCCAGTTCCACGAAGAACGACGGTACCATATAATGCGGCAAATAGCGGCTTGCATATTGCCGCATTTCACTCTTGCTCCAGCTTGTCCGCGCTACGATATACGCGCACAGGTACGGCTGCCCCTGCTCATCCTGCCTCGCCACCACCGCCGCATCCTTCACTTTCTCATGCTCCTGCAGCCGCGCTGTAATTTCTCCCAGCTCAATCCGGTACCCTTTGATTTTGACCTGGAAATCAATCCGCCCTTCATATTCAATCGTTCCATCTGCCAGCCATCTCGCTAAATCTCCCGTCCGGTACATCCTCTCGCCCGGCTCATACGGATTGGCTGTGAATTTCTCTGCCGTCAGCTCCCGACGGTTCAAGTAACCCCGCG
>NZ_AULX01000049.1 GCF_000422505.1 Paenibacillus pinihumi DSM 23905 = JCM 16419
GAGGTGGAATCACAGCTGCTGCATGTGCCTGCGGTGCAGGAGGCCACAGTGGTGGCGCTGGAGGACCATGCGGGGCAAAAGCAGCTATGCGCGTATTATGCAGCCGAGCATCCGTTAGCCGCCGGAGAGTTGCGTGCAGCCCTTGCGCAGGAGCTGCCGGGGTATATGATTCCATCGTACTTCGTCCAGCTGGAGCGGCTGCCGCTGACGCCAAACGGGAAGATTGACCGTCGTGCGCTGCCGGAGCCGGAAGGCGGGATCGAGACCGGAGCCGAGTTCGTGGCACCGCGCACGGAGACGGAAGCGAAGCTGGCAGGCATCTGGCAGGGGGTACTGGGACTGCCGAGCGTAGGGGTAAAGGATAACTTCTTCGAGCTGGGGGGCCACTCGCTGCGGGCGACGACACTCGTCAGCAGGCTGTACAAGGAATTGAACGTCAACTTCCCGCTCCGGGGCGTGTTCCGCCACCCGACCATCGAAGAGATGGCAGAGGCGATTTCGCAAATGGAAAGGGAGCTGTATGTAGCGATACCCGTCGCAGAGGAGGAAGAATACTATCCGTTATCTTCGGCCCAACTGCGTCTCTATATCATGAGTCAGCTGGAAGGAAGCGAGCTCAGCTACAATATGCCAGGCATGATGCTGCTTGATGGAGAGCTTAATCTGGAGCAGTTCCAGACCGCTTTCCAAAAATTGATCAAACGGCATGAGACACTGCGTACCAGCTTCGGGATGGTAGACGGTGAGCCCATGCAGAAAATTCACAGACATACAGAATTCTCTATTGATTACAGACAGGTGTCTGAGGAAAATGTCCCGGAGCTGATTGGCGGATTCATCCGTCCGTTCGATCTGGAGAAATCACCATTACTGCGTGTCGGATTGTTCGCTGTGGAGCAGGAACGGCACATTCTCGTATTCGATATGCACCATATCATCTCAGACGGTGTCTCGATGAGCAATTTGGTAGACGAGTTCACCCGGTTATACGCGAATGAAGAGCTTCCGCCGCTTCGTATTCAATATAAGGATTATGCAGTCTGGCAGCATTCGGAAGCGAATCACGACCGTTCGAAGCGTCAGGAAAAATACTGGATGAGCATCCTGCAGGGCGAATTGCCAAACGCCGAATTGCCGATGGATTACGACAGAACAGCGGTTCGCAGCTTTGAAGGCGAACAAGTCGAATTCGAGGTTAATCCGGAAGTGACACGGCAGTTGAACCAGCTTGCTGCGGAGCATGAGGGCACGCTGTATATGGTGCTGCTGTCAGCCTATCAGATTCTGTTGTCCAAATATTGCGGTCAGGATGACATCATTGTCGGTACCCCGGTTGCCGGTCGCAGCCATGCCGATCTGGAGCCGCTGATCGGAATGTTCGTCAACACGCTGGCGATTCGCAATTATGTGCAAGGCGACAAAACTTATAATGCCTTCCTCACGGAGGTCAAGGAGACGACACTAGGGGCATTCGAGCACCAGGATTATCCGTTTGAGGAACTGGTTGACCGTCTGAATCTGCAGTGGGAGCCGAGCCGTAATCCGCTCTTCGACGCTGTGTTCGTCCTGCAGAATATGGAAGAGAGGGGAATCGAACTGGGTGGTATGACAATCTCGCCTTATACAGCGGATGACTCGGTAAGCGCGAAGTTTGATCTGACGCTGTCCGTATCGGAGGAGAATGGTGTCATTAACGGCAGCTTCCTCTATGCTTCAAAGCTGTTCAAGGCAGGAGGAATTCATCGTATGATGAAGGACTACCTGACGGTGCTGTCGCAAATTTGCGAAAACCCGCATATCCGGATTCAGGATATTTCCATTAGTGGCCAGGAGACAGCGGAGAAAAACAAAATTGAAACGATAGAGTTTGTATTCTAGACGTATCTGCAACGTAACACCTATGAGGGGTAAGGCGGAACCGCCTTACCCTCTCTATCAACGCAACCATGGCTGTGCTGTTTCCCTCATACTTGCAGGACTCTGGACTTTGGACGAAAATTTGCAAGCTACTGCTTAATTTCGGGAGTGTGCGCCGCTATTTCCAGGAAACACGCTACCCTAATCCATACACGTCAAGGCTGGGAGGTTCATGAATGAAGTCGGTATTTGAGAAAGAAGAAGCCTATTGGAATGGGATGTTTGATTCAGATGACAGCATGAGCATTTTGCCATACTGCAACAGCACCGGAAGAGCAGCAGGAGGAGAGCTGCCGTCACCCAAAGCTACTATGACCCGTTCACTGCCTTCCGAACTGTCAGACAGAATGTTCGCTCTTGCGAACGGGTCGGATATTGCCCTCTACATTATCGGGCTTGCAGGGATCTCTTGCTTGCTTCACAACTATACGAGCCGGGAAAACGTACTTGTGGGCATGCCGGCAATGGATGTGCCCGCAGATGATCCTTCTGTTCATGACGTCCTCATTATAAAGGTTGGCGTTACAGGGGGCAGCAGCTTCCGTACCGTATTGGGAGCCATCAAAACAGCTATCGGAGGAGCACTTGAGCATCGCAACATACCATTCCGCAAAATGGTGCAGAACCTGAGTCTGGAGCAAGACCTGCAAGGATTGCCCATTATGAATACGATCGTTTCCTATGCGGCGATCCATCCCTCCTCCGCCTGGCAAAGTGTCAGTTGCGAACTGACCTTCCGCTTTGACAAGATGGGCGACGGGCTCAGACTGGAGGTGGTCTATGATGAATACCGCTATGATGCCTCCTACATTGCTTCAGCCTTTGAGCATTTTTTCCGTATGCTGGGATTTGTATTATTCCAGCCTGACCAGCCGATTGGCAATGCCGAGCTTTTATCAGAGGAAGAGCAGCACCGCTTGCTGCGTGAATTTAACGATGTATGGACGGATTTCCCCCGCCAAGTGACGCTCCATCAGCTGTTCGAGGCGCATGCGGAAGGCCAGCCTGAAGCGATTGCCTTGTCCTATGAGAACACAAGGATGACATACCGGGAACTGAATGAGCGCGCCAACCGTCTTGCACGAACGCTGCGGGCTGAAGGCGTGAAGTCGGGTTCGCTGATCGGGCTCATGGCCGAAAGATCCCTCGACATGATTGTCGGAATGCTGGCCGTTCTGAAGGCAGGAGGAGCTTACGTTGCTATTGACCCGGAATACCCGGAGGAACGCATCCGCTATATGCTGGAAGATTCCAATGCACGTGTCAACCTGGTGCAGCGCCACCTGCTTAGTCGCGTACCCGTTACAGACGCGGGCAGTACGATCCTTCTTCTTGACGACGAACAATACTACGATACCGATGCTTCAAATCTGGAACCGGTAAATGAAGCTTCGGATTTGGCATGCATTATCTATACGTCGGGAACGACAGGCAAGCCCAAAGGAAACATGACGACACACCGCAATATTGTGCGGATTGTGAAACAGACCAACTATATTGAGATTACAGAGCAGGATAAGGTGCTGCAATTGTCCAGCTATTCCTTCGACGGCTCTGCGTTCGATATATTCGGGGCTTTGACAAACGGGGCACACCTTGTACTCGTTCCACAGCTTACGCTTCTGGATGCGCGAGAGCTGGCGGGACTGATTGAATCCGCGCAAATCTCGGTCATGCTGATTACGACTGCATATTTCAATGTTATTGTGGATGTGAACACAGACTGTCTGCGAAATGTTCGCGTGATTTTATTCGGAGGCGAGCGCGCATCTGTCTCCCATGTGCGAAAAGCGCTCGAACTCACAGGCCCCGGCAGGCTAAAACATGCATACGGACCATCTGAGAGCACCGTGTATGCAACGTGGCATGATGTGACCGAAATTGCGGAGCATGCAGTAAGCGTTCCAATTGGAAAGCCGCTCAGCAACACGGCAATCTATATCGTCAATGAACGGAATGGGTTGCAGCCGATCGGGGTTGCCGGAGAATTATGTGTTGCAGGAGAAGGATTGGTCCGCGGCTATTTGAACCGTCCGGATTTAACGGCTGAGAAATTCGTTGAAAATCCATTCGCACCGGGTGAACGCATGTACCGGACAGGTGATTTGGCAAGATGGCTGCCGGACGGAACGATTGAATATGTAGGCCGAATTGACGATCAGGTCAAAATCCGGGGCCATCGTATCGAAATTGGGGAGGTGGAGGCGCAACTGCTCAAGTCGGAAGCGGTAGTAAAGGCGACGGTTGTCGTGCGCGGCCGCAGCGACGGGGAAAAACAGCTGTGTGCGTACTACGTGGCGGATCGTGCGCTGCCCGCCGCCGAGCTGAAAGCAAAGCTTGCCAAAGAACTGCCAAGCTATATGATTCCGGCCTACTTAATCCAGCTTGACAAAATGCCGCTTACGACAAATGGCAAGGTGGACCGCAGAGCGCTCCCCGAGCCGGAAGAGCATATCCAGTCGGAGACGGAATATGTAGCGCCCAAAACAGATCAGGAAATCCGTCTTGCCCGTGTTTGGAAAGACGTGCTTGGCCTGACCAGGGTGGGTGCAAAAGACAATTTCTTCGAACTTGGCGGCCATTCTCTGCGCGCGACGACGCTTGTCAGCAAGCTGCATAAAGAAGAGAATGTCAGCTTGTCCCTGCGGGATGTATTCCGTCATCCCGTTCTGGAGGAGATGGCAGTGCTTATGGCTGATACCGAAGGCCGCTCATACACACCGATCCCCAGAGTTGCGGAAATGGAGGTATACCCGGTATCTTCGGTGCAGAAGCGTTTGTTCATCCTGCACCAGCTGGAGGGCGGGGAACAAAGCTACAATATTCCGGGTGCGCTGCTCCTGGAAGGCAAGATCGACCGCAACCGGCTGAATCATGCGTTCCGGCAGCTTATCGCCCGCCACGAGACGCTTCGAACCGGCTTTGAGATGGTGAACGGAGAGCCTGTACAGCGAATTTGTCCAATCGTCGATTTTGCGGTAGAGGAATTGAAGGCAGAGGATGAAAAGGCAGCCGGGGAGAGGATGCGCCAATTCATTCGAACTTTCGATTTGGCGAAGCCGCCGCTGCTCAGAGCCGGGCTGATCGAGCTTGCACCGGAGCGATGCATTTTGCTGTTCGACATGCATCATATCATCTCGGACGGAACATCAATCGGAATCATGGTGGAAGAGTTCACACGCTTATACAGCGGCAGCGAAATTGAGCCGCTGAGCATACAGTACAAGGATTTCGCCGCATGGCAGCGCTCCGCCGATCAACTGGAGCAGTTGAAGCGTCAGGAGGCCTATTGGCTGCAGCAAATGAAAGGTGTATTGCCGGTGCTTGAGCTTCCGGCTGATCATGTGCGGCCTGCTGTTCAAAGCCATGAAGGGGCTGTATTTGAATTCGCTATCGGACCTGAGCAAAGCCAGTCCTTGCGTGAGCTGGCCGCAGAGACAAGAACGACCTTATACATGGTGCTGCTCGCAGCCTATACTTTATTGCTGCATAAGTATTCGGGACAGGAAGATATCATTGTAGGCACGCCGATTGCCGGACGCACCC
The DNA here is from genome assembly GCF_000422505.1 of Paenibacillus pinihumi DSM 23905 = JCM 16419. Lineage (GTDB taxonomy): Bacteria > Bacillota > Bacilli > Paenibacillales > Paenibacillaceae > Paenibacillus_D > Paenibacillus_D pinihumi. The sequence goes on from NZ_AULX01000049.1 coordinate 5,464, forward strand.
ATGATGATTTGCAGCCGCTGATCGGGATGTTTGTCAATACACTGGCGATTCGCAATTATCCTTCCGGCGCCAAATCCGTGCTGGCGTATTTGGAAGAAATCAAAGAAACGACACTGGGGGCATTCGAGCATCAGGACTATCCGTTTGAGGAACTGGTGGAGAACGTGCATATTTCCAGAGATATGAGCCGGCACCCGGTATTTGACACAATGTTTGCCCTGGAAAATACGGAAATGCGCGCATTCGATCTCGACGGCCTTCAGGTGAGGCCACATGCAAGTGAATATGGAACGGCCAAGTTCGATTTGAACCTGACCGTAACCGAAGATGGCGACGGATTGCATTGCACAATGGAATATGCAACTGCATTGTACGGGCAGGCCACAATTGAGAGGCTTTGCCGCCATTTTGTGCAAGTCATCGAAGGAATGACGCATGCACCGCAAGCGGCAATCTCAACACTACATGTAATTACAAGAGAAGAGAAAGACTTGCTGCATCAGCATTTCAATCATACAGCGATGGCATATCCGGCAGACAAAACCATCCATGAACTGTTCGCCGAGCAGGCAGAGCGGACACCGCATGCCGCCGCCGCCATATTCGGCAGGGAGCAATTGACCTACGGGGAGCTGAACCGGAAGGCCAACCAGCTGGCATGGACACTGCGGGAGCAGGGCGTAACCAGAGAGCAACCGGTCGGCATCATTGTCGAGCGGACGCTGGAGACCGTAGTCGCGGTCTTGGCTGTGCTCAAGGCGTCCGGTACATTCGTGCCGATCGATCCGGAATATCCGGAGACGCGCATCCGCTATATGCTGGCCGACAGCGGCGCCCGACTGGTGCTGACCCAATCGCCGCTGGGCAGCATCCTCCCGGATGAGGTTCACAGGCTGGATGTGCGCGATGAGGCGCTGTATCAAGGGAACGGGGAGAACCTTCCAGGCATCAGCCAGCCGTCGGATTTGCTCTACATCATCTACACCTCGGGCACAACCGGCAATCCGAAAGGGGTCATGCTGGAGCACCGCAATATGGTCAACCTGCTGCACTTCCAGAAGCAGGCGACGAGTATTCCGCTCCCGTCGCGCATCTTGCAGTATGCGTCCGGCAGCTTCGATGTCTGCTATCAGGAAATGTTCTCGGCGCTGCTGTCCGGGGGAAGCCTGCTGATGATCGACAACGAGACGCGCAAGGAGCCGGTGCGCCTGTTCCGGGAAATCGAGGCCAACCACATCGACGTCCTGTACCTGCCGGTGGCGTTCCTGAAGTTCATCTTCGCCGAGCCAGAGTGGGCGGAAGCCTTCCCGGGGTGCGTGCGTCATATCATTACCGCCGGGGAGCAGCTGGTTGTGACCCCGCAGGTGCAAGCCTGCCTGAAGCGTCTGGGCATCAGCCTGCACAATCATT
>NZ_AULX01000050.1 GCF_000422505.1 Paenibacillus pinihumi DSM 23905 = JCM 16419
GGCAGCCGGAGATCAGCTTCAATTACTTGGGTCAGTTTGGTCAGACAAAGGAACATGAGTCGCTATTCGGATTTTCGCATCTGCCAGTAGGAGCGTCGATCAGTGCGCAGGCACAGCGGCAACATACGCTGGACATTACGGGCATGGTGTCGGAAGGGAAGCTCGCGCTGCATTTCACCTATGATTACCGGGAGTATAACCGGGAGACGATAACGGAATTGGCGGAACGGTACAAGAGCAAGCTGCTGGCGCTGATTGAGCATTGCTTGCAGCAGGAGAATGTGGATGTGACCCCAAGTGATCTGGGAGATAAAGAGATGACGCTTGAGGAGTTAGAGGATATTACCGCTTTCATTAAATCGCTTTAAATAGATGGTCTTTAGAACAGAAATCCATTTAGTTTGGGGGAGTTTATATTGACAACCATTGTTAAACTTCAACAAGAGAAGCCTAAGCGGAAAACAAATCCAAGGACATTGTTCTCCAAGAATATTTTAAATGAAATTAACGCCCTGCAGGCAAAAAACAACTGGTACAACTTTTTTTCTCTAGGTCTCGACTGGTTGCTCATTGCGCTGGCCATCACGGCAGCGCAATATTTCCAAAATGTGTATGTTTACATTTTGGCAGTTATCCTGATTGGGGGAAGGATGCGAGGCCTTGATAATTTAATGCATGAGGCCAGTCATGGCATGATGTTTAAAAATCGGTGGTTAAATAAGTGGGTTACCTCAATTTTTGTTTCGTTCCCTGTGTTTACTAATTATACTGACTACTGCCAATCCCATTATAAGCATCACAAATATTTGTGGACCGACCAGGACCCGGACACGAGCCACTTGACGGCTTTGGGACTTAATAAGGCAAGTGTTTCCAAACTGCATTTTTTCTTCAAGTATGTAATCGGTTTTTTTATCGTCTTAAACGTGCCCAAAAATATATATTCTATGCTAAAGAAGCTCTTTTCAACCAAGCTGCAAACGAAGGTTGAATACGGGCTTAAGCTTGCTTTTTGGGCCATCGTCACCTTTTTGGCCGTATATTATAACTTTTGGCTTGATCTCATCCTGTATTGGCTGGTACCGTTGACAGTTGTTTTCCCGGTGATCCGCTTCTGGTCGGACCTCGCGGATCACTCGGGTCTGGAAACGAGCGATCCTCTCTATTCGAGCCGAAATTCATACGGAAACGTTATTGAACGGCTTATTCTTTATCCTCATCATGATACCTATCATATAGTGCACCATTTATTCCCTGCAATACCGCATTACAATTTGAAAAAAGCCCATCTGGTGTTAATGAAAAATGAAGAGTACGCGAAGGCTCATCATTGCAGCGGATTTTTCAAAAGTTTTTTCCCCGGGTTTCGATCGGTCATTGATGATATCGTCAGAAAGCTGAATCAGAAGGAAAAAGAAGAAATAGGGGGAGCGAAAAATGGCGGCACCTACAGAGATATCTAGAATTTATCCATTAACGCCAATGCAGGAAGGCATGCTGTTTCATTCCCTGTATGAGCAGCAATCTCAAGCCTATTTTGAACAATTGACACTAACGCTCGAGGGGGAAGTGGTTCCGGAATTGCTGGAGCAGAGCTTTAACCTGCTTATTGAGCGCTATGACATATTCCGGACCGTCTTTATCTGGGAAAAGGTTCAAAAGCCAAGACAAATCGTCCTCAAGCAGCGCAAAGCCGGCATTATCTATAAAGATATCAGTCTGCTTCCGGAAGAGCGCCAAGAGGCGCTGGTCAGAAAAGAAATGGAAGAAGACCGTCAATTAGGATTCGATGTATCCAAGGATTTGTTAATTCGAATAACGCTGTTCCAGACGGGACAACAGACATTTAAAATGATTTGGAGCAATCATCACTTACTAATTGACGGCTGGTGCACGATGCCGCTTATCCATGAACTGCTCCAAATCTATCATGCTCTACAAAACCAATTGCCCCTAAATTTGAAACGGATATACCCGTACAGCGATTATATCGAGTGGCTGGAAAAGCAGGATAAAGAGGAAGCACTGGAATATTGGAAGCATTACATTAGCGGTTATAGTGAACTGGCATTGATCCCGCACCAGAAGCGATTAAAGCCAGGGGCTTGCGACTATGTCCTGGAAGAGCAGATCGTCGAAATTGATGCGGAGGTCACCCAAAGACTAGTTGAAGTTGCGAAACAAAACCAGGTTACACTCAATATCGTGTTTCAGGCCATTTGGGGGGTGCTGCTGCAGCGCTATAACCACACGGACGATGTCATATTCGGATCGGTTATTTCCGGCCGCCCTCCTGAAATTGAGGGTGTAGAGCATATAATCGGCTTATTTATAAATACGATTCCTGTTCGTGTCCAGAGCCGGAATACGCTTACGTATACCAAATTAATTAAAGAGTTGCAACAAGCATCACTTGCCTCTGAAAAGTATGGTTATGCTTCACTGGCTGAAATTCAGGCTCAATCCGGAGTAAAGCAGGAGCTGTTTCAGCATATTTTGGCGTTTCAGAACTTTAACACGGCTGGTGATAAGCAGGAAGCAGGGGCAGCAGGCGGGGTACGGATCACCGAATCTGAGGCATTTGAGCAGACCAATTATAATTTCACTGTCATGCTCGCTCCAGGTGAGCGAATGCTCGTGAAATTTAGTTACAATGAAGCCTTGTATGACCGGGAGTTCATCGAAGCGATGGGCGCTCATGTGGTCAAGCTTATGCAGCAGGTTGCTGCAAAGCCGGATATTCAGTTAATAGATTTGGATATTGTAACAGATTTGGAGCAAGAACATTTGCTGTTTGACTTTAACCGGACTTCGGCACCCTATCCTGTCACCAAAACTGTTATCGAGCTATTTGAAGAAATGGCCAGCCAGCAGCCTGATCAAATTGCGGTAGTTTCCAATCAGGGAAACCTGTCCTATCAACAATTGAATGAGAGAGCGAACCGGTTGGGAGCAGAGCTGCAAAGACGAAATGTTAAGCCTAATACCATTGTTGCCATTATCGCTGACCGTTCGTTGCATATGATTGCAGGGGTGATGGGGATTCTCAAGGCTGGCGGGGCATATTTGCCGATTGATCCCGAATATCCGACCGAACGGATCGCATATATGCTTCAAGATAGCGGAGCACGGCTTCTGCTTCATGAAAGTCATCTTGGCACGGATTTGGTGTTTGAAGGCGAAAAGCTTAGTCTGGACGATGAAAAGTGGTATCAGACCCCTTCAGGCTGTTCTTTTTCAGGGGCAAAGCCTGGTGATCTGGCGTATGTGATCTACACTTCGGGTTCAACAGGAACGCCCAAAGGCGTCATGGTTACGCACCAGTCTCTGGTCAATCTGTGCTTCTGGCACAAGAGAAAGTTCAAAATTACACCTGATGATCAAACGGTTAAATTTGCAGGATTTGGATTTGATGCTTCCGTGTGGGAGACATTCCCTTATCTAACTGCCGGAGCAACCCTGCATATGATTCCGGATGAAATACGGCTGGACCTGGTTCAATTAAACCGCTATTTTGAACAAAATCAGATTACCATTTGTTTCCTTCCTACTCAATTTTGTGAGCAGTTCATTGCACTTGACAATCGTTCCCTGCGTATTCTGCTGACAGGGGGGGAACAGCTGAATCATTATATGCCGACCCCCTACACAATTGTCAACAACTACGGGCCGACAGAGAATACGGTCGTGACAACAAGCTTTTCCTTGGAACATCCTATGCATAATATTCCGATAGGCAAGCCGATTGATAATACCCGTGTCTATGTATTGAATCCGCATTACAAGTTACAGCCGGTTGGCATACCGGGAGAATTATACGTCTCAGGTGATGGTCTTGCCAAAGGCTATTTAAATCGTCCGGATTTAACCGACGCTGCATTCATCCCAAATCCGTATCATGCCGGGGAGCGAATGTATAAGACAGGGGATCTTGTCAAATGGCGGTCTGACGGCCATCTGGAGTATCTTGGACGTACAGACCAGCAAGTCAAAATTCGCGGTTACCGTATTGAAACGGGCGAAATCGTACATAAGCTATTGCAGTATTCATCGATCCGGGATGCGATTGTTGTACCGAAACAGGACACGGCCCGAGACCTGTACTTGTGTGCCTATTTGTTAACAGCTGATGGCTGGGTGCACAACAGTCTCGAAATCAAAAGCTACCTGGGCAAGACCTTGCCTGATTATATGATTCCTGCAGCATTTGTTTATCTGAATGAATTTCCGATGACGGCAAACGGCAAGATTGACTATCGGGCTCTGCCAGAACCATCGGCTGATCCCCTGAGCAGAGGTAAATATGCAGCACCTGCCAATTATATGGAGCAGCAATTAGCACGCACCTGGCAAGAGGTGCTTGGGGACAAAGAGTTTGGAAGAATGGACAATTTTTTTGAGCAAGGGGGACATTCGCTGAAGGCTGTTGCGCTGAGCGCACGTATTCAGAAACAATTAGAGCGAAATCTCCCCGTCCGAATTATATTTGAACATCCGACAATAAAGGAAATGGCGGAGTATTTGCTGGTATCTGAAAAATCAGTCTATTCCGCTCTAGCCTCTGTTGAAGAGCGTGAATGGTACCCGGCATCTTCCCAGCAAAAAAGAGTATATGTAGTCAGCCAACTAGATGCTGCTTCGAAGAATTACAACATGCCCGGTATGACGCTCATTAAGGGAGAGCTGGATACGGAAAGGTTCAACAAGGCCTTCCAAGCTGTTATCGGGAGGCACGAGTCTCTGCGTTCTTCATTTGAAATGATAGATGGTGAGCTTATTCAGCGTATTCACCCACAGCTGAATATTCCTATAGATTTTGATGAAGCGAAGGGTACGCAACTGGAGTCACGCATCGCCCATTTTATTCAACCGTTCGATTTTGGACGGGTTCCGCTTTTCCGCGCAAGTCTGATTAAGCTGGGGTCGGAGGAGCACCTGCTCATGCTGGATATGCATCATATTATCTCGGACGGAGCATCCATGTCTATCTTCATGAAGGAATGGATGGAGCTGTACAATGGCAAACTTCTGGGTCCGCTCAAGCTGCAGTATAAGGATTATGCAGTATGGCAGCAGGAGCAAATCCATGAAGGGGCCATGCAGCAGCAAAAAACATATTGGCTGCATGCATTTTCAGGTGAACTGCCGGTATTGGAGTTGCCGACGGATTATCCAAGGCCGGTGAAGCAGACATTTGCAGGTGATATTGTGTCACTTCATCTCGATCAGGGCTTGTCGGAGAAGGTGCTAGCGTTGGCAACGTCCAACGGAAGCACAGTATTTATGACATTGTTGGCCGTGTATAACGTGCTGTTGGCCAAATATTCAGGTCAGGAAGACATCATTGTAGGTACGCCAGTCGCCAATCGCTCGCATCCAGATTTGGAGCGGGTGATGGGAATGTTTGCGAACACGCTGCCGCTGCGGCATTTTCCTCAAGGCAACAAGTCATTTCAGCAATTTCTGCTCGAAGTTAAAGAAAATGTGCTGCGTGCCTATGAGCACCAAGATTATCCGTTCGAGGAACTGGTTGATCAATTGCAATTAGACCGGAATGCGGGACGGAATTCTTTATTCGATACTATGTTTACGATGCAAAATCTGGAGCCGTCCTCAACAGCATTCGACGAGTTGGAACTGCTTCCTTACTCCATGGATTATAAGATTGCCAAATTTGATCTGACACTCCAGGTTACACAAGATCACGATGCCCTGTATTTTGAATGGGAGTACAGCACGGATTTGTTTGCTAAGGAGACAGTTCAGCGCATAGCCCGCCATTTAAATTATCTCGTAGAACAAATTACAGCACATCCGGGAAAACAGCTAAAAGAGCTGAAGCTGGTATCCGAAGCAGAAGAAGCACATATGATTGCGTTATTCAACGCCACGCAGGTTGCGTATCCGCGGGAGAAGACGGTTGTAGAGCTGTTCGAGGAGCAGGCAGAGAAGCTTGGCAGCCAGACTGCAGTCGTCTATGGGGATGAGCGGCTAACCTATGGCGAGCTTAATGCCCGCGCCAATCAGCTGGCACGTATCCTGAGGAGCAAAGGCGTATGCGGGGACAGCCTGGTAGCGCTGCGGGTCGAGCGTTCCATCGAAATGGTGATCGGGATGATAGGCATTCTGAAAGCCGGTGGCGCATACGTGCCAATTGACCCGGAAGCGCCGGCAGAGCGGGCATTGTACATGCTGGCGGATAGCGGGGCCAGCATCATGCTGACCCAGCGCTCCCTGATGGGGAGCCTGGCGTATGACGGAGAAGTTCTGGATCTGCAGAACCCGGAGCTGTATCAGGGAGAGGCGGGGAACCTGGAGCTGCGGCATCGTCCGCATCATTTGGTGTATGTGATTTATACATCAGG
>NZ_AULX01000051.1 GCF_000422505.1 Paenibacillus pinihumi DSM 23905 = JCM 16419
GCCACCTTTTGCTGCTGGATATGCATCATATGATTTCCGATGGGACATCTGTCAATGTGCTGCTGGGCGAATGGATGGACTTGTATGAGGGCAGGTCTCTTCCGGAATTGGCGATCCAGTACAAGGATTATTCTGTTTGGCAGGAAGATCAGTGTCAAAGGAAGCGGCATGAGGAGCAGGAGGCCTATTGGCTGCAGAGGCTTTCGGGTGAGCTGCCGGTGCTGGAGCTGGCGTTGGACAAGCCAAGGCCGGCAGTACAGCAATTCGGGGGAGACAGGGTAAGGTTCGAAATTCGCAGAGAATTAACAGAGAAGCTGCGGGAGTTTAGTGCCAGACAGGGAAGCACGTTGTATATGACAATGCTTACCGTGTACAAGGTCATGCTTCATAAATATACGGGCCAAGAGGACATCACCGTCGGCACGCCGGTGGCCGGAAGAACGCGGGCGGAGCTGGAAGGGCTCATTGGAATGTTCATCAACACATTGGTAATACGAAGCTATCCGGACAGGGCGAAGACATTTACGGATTTTCTGGAGGAAGTGAAGCAAAGCGTATTAGAAGCCCAGGAACATCAGGAATACCCGTTTGAGCATCTCGTGGAAAAGCTGGGGCTGCGCAGAGATAAGAGCCGCAATGCGATATTCGACGTTATGTTTGTTATGCAAAACTTGCAGCAGCAGTACAAAAAGTTTGAAACGCTTGCAATGACACCGGTTGAAATGGAATACCCGATGGCCAAGTTTGACATTACGCTGACGGTCGAGGAAACAGGAGACGGCCGGCTGCTTGCTCAGCTTGAGTACCGTACTTCATTGTTCCATCCAGATACGGCAGCCCAAATGGCGGACCATTTCCTGCATGTATTAGAGGTTGCTGTAACGCAGCCTGATCAGGCCTTGAATGAGATGGAGCTTCTTACCCAGGCAGAGCGGGACCTCATTGTAGAAGGGTTCAATCATACGGCAGTAGACTACCCGCAAGGAAAGACCCTCCATGGCTGGTTCGAGGAACGGGCAGCCAGCAGCCCGGAGCGAACGGCAGTCGTCTTTGGCGAGCAGAAGCTGACCTACCGCGAGCTCAATGTAGAGGCCAATCGTCTTGGCCGCTTGCTGCGTGAACGCGGTGTGGAGCCGGATGAACGGATCGGCATTCTGGTGGAGCCGTCATTGGAGATGACGGTCGGAATACTGGCGATCTTGAAGGCCGGAGGAGCATATGTACCGATTGATCCTGATTATCCGGTTGAGCGTATGAATTTCATGCTTGCGGATTCCGGAATACGCTTGCTGTTGACGACAGAGAAATTTAATGGCATGGCTGTCAACTTCCCGGGTGAACGCATCATGATCGATCTCACAACGGAAGTGTGGCAAGGCGATTCGGACGAAGAAGCGGGTAATTTAGAACCTATATCCCAGTCCAGGCACTTGGCTTATGTCATTTATACCTCAGGTACGACTGGACAGCCTAAAGGGGTTATGGTAGAGCATTGCAGCATCGTCAATGCTCTGCAATGGCGGATTGAGGAGTACGGATTAACTGAGACAGACAGAGCATTGCAATTGTTTTCTTTTGCTTTTGACGGATTTGTGCTCAGCTTCTTCTCGCCATTGCTAGCTGGAGCGAGCGTGATTTTGTTAACTAGGGAACAGAGCCGGGATTCACGTTTTATCGGGCAAACCATCCGGTACTGCCGGATCACAACCTTCATCTGTGTGCCCCCGTTGTATGCAGCGGTCCTGGATGCTCTGCCTGACGAGGCAATGCCTATTGCCGAGTCTTTAGCACTGCGTGCAGTGACCCTTGCAGGGGATACGGCAGCAACGGAAATCATTGAGCAGAGCAGGCGCAAATTGCCTGGTGTTGAGCTTATTAATGAATACGGGCCGACAGAAAACAGCGTTGTAGCCAGCTGCTTGAGAAGAATGGAGCAGGAAGCCGGGATCACGATCGGCAAACCGGTCGCGAATGTGCGCCTTTACATTTTGAACCCGGGCGGGCAAGTGCAGCCGTTGGGAGTACCTGGAGAGCTGTGTATAGGGGGAGCTGGTTTGGCGCGAGGCTACTTGAATCGTCCCGAGCTGCAGGCTGAGAAGTTTGTCCCCAGTCCATTCATTGCAGGAGAACTCATATACCGTACCGGCGACCTGGCCCGTTGGCTGCCTGACGGCAAGATTCAGTATTTGGGCCGGATCGATCAGCAGGTCAAAATTAGGGGGTACCGGATCGAGCTTGGTGAAATTGAGTCCTGCCTGCTCACGCAGAAAGGGATAAAAGAAGCCGTTGCTTGCGTACATCACAGCGCAAATGGTGACGCCCGTCTGTGCGCCTATGTAACGGCCGAGCAAGAGGTACATTTAGCAGAGATTCGCCAGACGTTAGCTCAGCATTTGCCGGCGTACATGGTGCCCGTCTTCTTATTGCAACTGGAACGCTTGCCACTGACCTTGAGCGGGAAGGTAGACCGGAAATTACTGCCCGAGCCGGACTGGACGCGGGAGGCAGAGCATGCCTATACAGCCCCCGGGAACGAACTGGAAATGTCGCTGGTGGAACTGTGGGAAGATGTGCTGGGCGTAAAAGGGATCGGTACCGAGGATGATTTTTTCGAGCGTGGAGGTCATTCTCTGAAGGCAACGATGCTGGTCTCGCGCATCTACAAGAAATTTGGTATTGAAATTCCACTACAGGAAATTTTTCGCCATTCTACGGTGCGCAAGCTGGCAGATTATTTGGGAGCCTGTCCGACGGATGCCCGGGTCTATGAGCCTATTTCACCCGTTGAGCACAGAAAATATTATCCGGCTTCCTCCGTGCAAAAGCGGCTCTACGCAATCGGCCAACTGGAAGGTGCGGCGGTAACTTACAACATTCCGCAGGTATTCGCAATCGAAGGAGAGCTTAATATAGAACGGCTGAAGCTAGCGCTGCAGGAGTTGGTCAAGCGGCACGAGAGCTTGCGTACCTCCTTTGAACTAGTGGAAGGCCAATTGATGCAGCATGTTCAAAAGTATGAGCAAGTTATGCAGGCTGGCGGAATAAACTTGCAACGGGTTCGAACAGACGATGACGGAGCGACTGTACGGATAAAGTCATTTATCCGGCCTTTTAATCTGGATGAAGCTCCATTATTCAGGACAGAACTGCTGCAGACACAGGAAGAGCGATATCTGCTTTTGCTGGACATGCATCATATCGTTTCTGATGCTGTATCCATGAATGTGCTTTTGACGGAATGGATGAGTTTGTATGAGGGAAGAAGTTTGCCGGAACTGACGGTTCAGTATAAAGATTACTCCGTTTGGCAGGAGGAACAGCGGCACAAGCCCCGGCATCAGGAACAAATGACATACTGGTTAAATACGTTATCCGGCGAACTGCCGGTACTGCAACTGGCGACAGATAAGCCGAGGCCGGCAGTGCAGCAGTTTGAGGGAGACCGGCTGGCGTTTGAAATCAGCGGGGAACTGGGAGAGAAACTGCGAAAGTTCAGCACGCAACACGGCTGCACGTTATATATGACCTTATTGGCGGCGTACAGCGTATTGCTCCATAAATATACCGGACAGGATGACATCATCGTCGGCACTCCAATAGCAGGCAGAACGCGTGCGGAGACGGAGCGGATTATCGGGATGTTCGTCAATACGCTGGCGCTGCGAAGCTCTCCGGGAGGAGAGAAGACGTTCTTCGCTTATCTGGACGAAATGAAGCAGAAGGTGCTGGAAGCTCAGGAGCATCAGGACTATCCGTTTGAAGAGCTGATCGAGAAGCTGGAGCTGCGCAGGGATTTAAGCCGCAATCCGCTGTTTGACACCATGTTTGTCCTGCAAAACGTAGACAACCCGACCCTCGAGGTTGAACAGTTGTTGATTCGCGAGTATGCGTATGAGTTTCAGTTTTCGAAATTTGATATAACCTTGTCGGCTCGTGAGGACGCAGAGCAGATCAAGTTTCAATGGGAATATGGAACCCATCTCTTTTATAGCAGCACAATTGAGCGTTTATCCCGTCATTTCATCACAATTCTAGAAAGTGTCGTGGAGAACGGCGCTGTTTTGCTTAAGGAAATCGATATGGTAACAGCTGGAGAAAAAGAGCAGTTGTTATACGGGTTTAATGATACGAAAACTGTATATCCGCAGGATCAAACAATTCATGCGCTGTTTGAGGAGCAGGCTAAAATCCGGCCGGAGCATATTGCGGTTGTGGAGAGCGGCCGGAGGTGGACGTACCGGGAGTTGAACGAGCGTGCGAACAGCCTGGCACGGGAGTTAAGGGGACGTGGAGTCGGTGCGGACCGGATTGTCGGCATTATCGCTGAACCATCGCTGGAAATGGTGGCAGGGATCCTCGGAATTCTAAAGGCGGGCGGCGCCTATTTGCCAATTGATCCGCAATATCCAAGCGAACGGATCAGCTATATGCTGGAGGACAGCGGGGCTTCTCTCTTGCTGGCGCCTGCGCATTTACAGGCTGGTCTTTCATCGTTTGCAGGAGAGACGCTGGATTTGAAAGAGGAATATCTATACCGGGGAGAAGGGAGTGACCTGGGCCTTACTGGGGCATCGGATTCTCTGGCCTATGTCATCTATACGTCGGGCTCGACCGGCAAGCCGAAGGGAGTGCTGGTGGAGCACCGGTCCCTGGTGAATTTATCGGTGTGGCATCAGCGCCAGTT
>NZ_AULX01000052.1 GCF_000422505.1 Paenibacillus pinihumi DSM 23905 = JCM 16419
CCGCGCTGACCAGCAGCAATGCGCCAAGAACAGCGCAATACGGAAGCAGCCAGCGGTGGTCGGTTCCGACGAGGAACCGCGCGATATGCGGAATAATAATTCCGACAAAAACAACAGGCCCGGCCAGGGCAACAGAACCGCCAGCCAGCAAGACAATAACAATTGCTGCTGCCGCTTTAATGAAAACTGTATTTTGCCCAAGCCCTTTGGCCACATCATCGCCCATCGCAAGCACATTGATATGAGAAGCAAGCAGGAACGACCCGAGCAGGGCTAACAGCATATACAAATAGACCGAGTCAAACATGTCCATTGTTCGTCCGGCTACCGAGCCAACGAGCCAGGTGAGCACCTGATCAAAAGCTTTGCCGTTCGAGAGCAGCACGCCTTGCGTCAGTGAAGCGAAGAAGGCGGTCAGGGCCGAACCGGCCAGCGTAATCTTGATCGGTGTCAGGCCGTCTCTGCCGACCGATCCCAGCAGGTAGACTGCGCTTGCGCTTGCCGCTGCCCCGAAGAATGCAATCCATGTATATTGGGTAATATTCGTTACATCGAAGATGACAACGGACAATACAATGGCAAATGCTGCACCCGCATTGACACCGAAAATACTGGGGGAGGCGAGCGGATTGCGGGTAATCGCCTGCATCAGTGCTCCGGCTACAGCGAGGCTGCCGCCTACGAGAGCGGCAATCAGAGCACGCGGCATCCGTGTCGTCTGGATAATGATGTGCTCGTTTGAGCCGTCAAAATTCTGATAAGCTGAAATAATGCGGTCCAATGAATAATAATTGATTCCGAACATCAGGCTGCATAAAAAAGCAATGACCAGCAGCAGAAGCCCGGCCAGCAGGCCGGCGATTTTGTAAGACCGGTACAGATTGACTTTGTTCATGATGTTGAGAGCCCGCTTCCTGTGAAAAAATAGCTGAGAAACAGCATTTTGCAGCCATTGGCCAGCTTGAAATCCGTTACATAGATCCGTTACATAATCCGTTGCACAGATAATAACCATTGTAATGAGACAAGCCGTTCTTTGTCAACGATCTTGAGAATCATTATCACAAAATCGTTGACAAAGATGTCGAAATCACCTAAGCTTATTTTGCGAATGAAAATTGTTCTCATATAAAAGAGGGAGTGGGATTCACCAATGTTTCACAAAATGAACCGTGCCAAAATGAAGCCGTCAGCTCTATTAGCTGCAATCACGATGATTTGCCTGCTATTGAGCGCCTGCGGCTCGCAACAGCCTTCAGCATCCGGCAGCAACAACCAGCAACAACAGAATGGTGCTGCGCAGTCAGAGGAAGGCACACGCAAAATTAAGCATGTAATGGGAGAAACGGATGTACCTGCACATCCTAAGAAGGTTGTCATTTTGACGAATGAAGGAACTGAGGCACTGCTTGCATTGGGCGTGAAGCCAATCGCTGCAGTAGACTCCTATTATGGTGATCCTTGGTACGAACATATCGCTTCCCAAATGGAAGGCGTAAAAAATATTGGTAAGGAATCGCAGCCGAACCTGGAAATTATTGCTTCATTAAAACCGGACCTGATCCTGGGCAACAAAATGAGACATGAGAAAATCTATGATCAGCTCAAGGCGATTGCACCGACTGTCTACACAGAAACGCTGCGCGGCGAATGGAAGAACAACTTCGAGGTGTATGCGGATGCGTTGAACCTCAAAGACAAAGGCGATGAGATCATTGCTGCGTTCGACAAGCGCATTGAGGATTTCAAAGGCAAGCTGGGGGACAAGCTGAATGAGAAGGTTGCTGTCCTGCGCTTTATGGGCGGCAAAACAAGATACTACTACGGAGATATGTTCTCCGGCGTCATCTTCAAGCAAATCGGTATTCCTCGTAATGATACGAAGAGCGACGAGAAAGCGTTCGAGGATATTACCAAGGAGCGTCTGCCGGAGCTGGATACAGCGGACAGATTGTTCTATTTCACTTATGATCTGGACGGCAAAGGCAAAGAACAGGAAGAAGAGTGGATGAAAGATCCGCTGTGGCAAAACCTGAAGGTTGTGAAAAACAACAAGATCTATAAAGTAAACGATGCGACCTGGAACACATCCGGTGGTGTTATCTCCGCCAATATGATGATGGACGATCTCTACAAGCTGTATGAGGTTGCTCCGTAAGGTACGGACTCACTGGCAGTCCTGACTGCTGTACTCAGCGCGGTCAGTATGGAAAGCCACATTGAAAAAGCCGTCTTTCGCCTAATCGGTTGATTAAGCGAAAGGCGGCTTTTTGCTGTTGTTGCGACACATTTGTATGTAGTAGCGGGTCTGCTGTAAAGATCAGGTGTTGACAAAGTACACGATAGCAGACTAGCATTAGGGTGTCTGTAATCCAATAAATTCAATTTTTTCCTAAGCAAGTGCTTGCAGTCTGATAATCTGATGATTAGGAGTGAACAAACATGGCACAGCAAAGAAAGGCAATTGTACTCGGAGACTACGCCACGTCCAAATACCATCCGCTTACAGGTGTGGACAAGGAGCTTCAAGCTATATTTGAAGGTGCTTTTGAGGTAGAGGCGACTGATGACTATTCCATTCTATCATCTGCAGAGTTGAATACTTATCCATTGGTTATTTCATATACGGATTGCTGGGGGGCAGAG
>NZ_AULX01000053.1 GCF_000422505.1 Paenibacillus pinihumi DSM 23905 = JCM 16419
GCCTTCCAGCGTCGTCGTTATTTCACCCGAAATCGCCGTTACTATAAAGACGGCATCCTGTTGGAATGTAATCGACATCGAGTTCAGATGTAATCATCAAGCACTGATTTTAAGGTTGAGCCTTATTTCTTTTTTTTAAAATTTATTATTGTTAAAACTAACAAATTAATGACAACTAGCAAAACTAATGTTCCCCAATCTATATCGAAGCGGAAGCCCTTAATGATGTAACTAGAAAAAATAAATACCACTATTATAGTAAGAATGATAATGAAGATATTTTTGTATGATTTCCTAGATTTATTCAAAATATCTCCTCCCCTAGATTTTTCTTTTCTGTCAAAGTTGATACATTAAAATTAAGTATAGGTAGACTTTTAAGTCTACCTATACTTAATTTTAATGTATCAATTTTAGCTCCAACCAGGCACATAATATTCATGTGAGATTGTATCCCCAATCTTCTGAGCCTGAGTTCGTTGACTACTTTCATAAAATTGAGTACTAGTCCATTCGGCTCTAGGAAGATTAGTATCTATTATATATTTATAATATACATATTGTTTATAATAGACTATATCCAAGTTATCTGCAATTATAGCAGAAGCTATAGATGTTAAACCAGCAGTTACAGCTGGTGCTAAAGCTCCACCTAAAGCTCCAGCAACAAGTACACCTATAGTAGCTACAATACCCAATACAGTATATTTAACAAAAGCATTGCTACCTTTTAGTTCCGCAGAATATTTCCAATTAGTTAAACTTGTTGATGCAGTTGAAAATAGAGGAGTATTTAATTTTGGTGAATCATTAAAATCTAGCACTATGTCAGAACCCTTTTCTATACTCTCTATAAAAGGATTTAAATCTGTACTTTCTGTAGATACCGTACCATCTTGATCAGTTGTTGTTAATGTTGCGATTCCATCTTCAATCTCAGTAACAAGTGTTAAGAATAATTCATAATTTCCATTTTCATTTTTTTGAAATATTTTACTATCAACATGCTTTAACGTTGCGTCTGTTATTTCAAAAACCTTAAATGATTTTCCATTTTCATCATATGTGTACTCAAAATTTTGCAAATCATTATTTAAAATTACAAAATTTGATTTGTGTCCGTCAATAATTGTTTCATGCTTATTTGCAAAAGCAGCATTGCTTAATGTTACATTACTACAAAGTACTAATAATAACAAAAATACAGTCACTCTTTTAAAGATTTTAGACATTTACGTTCTCTCCCTTATAATCATTTTTTGAGTTTAAAAGCTAACTATTCTACCTCCTTCTCCTAAAAATTACGTTAAATATCTTTATTTAACAATTTAAGTTTACTATATTACCTCCCAATATTTCAATAAAAAATATTTTTTATCTAAATAATGAGAAAATAGGTTTTAACATTGAGTGAGTTGACTAATATAGTGGCTTCACTCCTTTGGGGATTTTCTGGTTTGGTAACTTGTAAACTTCTCAAAATTGGGGTGAAGTCCTTTTTTACATTCAAAATTCCATTGTGTAGCAAGGACCTAGATTAATGCAAAATGCTCAGTTAAGTAACTTTATATTTGCTGGTAGGAGGATTCACATTATATTACTTCTAAAGCTAAAATAACACTTTAGTCATTCCTAA
Source organism: Paenibacillus pinihumi DSM 23905 = JCM 16419 (assembly GCF_000422505.1). Taxonomy (GTDB): domain Bacteria; phylum Bacillota; class Bacilli; order Paenibacillales; family Paenibacillaceae; genus Paenibacillus_D; species Paenibacillus_D pinihumi. The sequence continues at coordinate 1,637 of NZ_AULX01000053.1, forward strand.
AAATTGAAAAAAGTCGGTTTCATTCAAATGTTTCTTTTGTTAAAATAAGGGCTCAAACCCAAAATTAGTGGTTGACGAATTCAGTTGAAATAAAATAAGGGTAAAATAGAAAAACATCTGCAAATCCTGTAATGTTGTAAGTCCTACCAAACAACAAAGGGATATGACAGATGCCACTCCAGTATATCAACGAACTGCTCGGATTACCAGAACTACAACTACAAAAAATCGTCTCTATGGACACCCAAGAAGTTCATTTGGAGACATCGCCAGTGAACTACAAACAGGCGTGTCCCATATGTAATTCCGAACAAGATGTGAAGCGTGACGGTCGTAACCAACCACGTAAAGTTCGGCAGCCGAGCATCTTTGGCCGAAAGAGCTATCTGCATGTTCCATCTCTGCGTCTTGCATGCAGACGTTGTAGAATTAGCTTCGTTTGGACGTATGACTTTGTGGGTCCTAAGCAGCGATACAGCTTTGCTTTCCGTGCTCAAACGCTAGAACAAGCGCTTGGTTCCACAGCAGCACATAGCGCAAGAATGCAAGAAGCGCCTGCCAGTACGATACAGCGAATGCATCAGGATGCCCTTCCAGTAGAAAGCAAACATGTGGCAGAACAGGTGTGGCGTGAAGCTCGAGACACTTCCAGTCTGGTACTAGGAATCGACGACTTCGCAATCAAAAAGGGACATACATACAATACGGGCATTCATAATCTTCGGGGCGAAACGATGCTTGATGTGCTGCCAGGTCGTCGACTGGAGGACTTGCGAG
>NZ_AULX01000054.1 GCF_000422505.1 Paenibacillus pinihumi DSM 23905 = JCM 16419
CCCGGTATGAACGGGTTCTCTACGAATTTCTCCGCGGTCAGCTCCGGACGGTTCAGGTATCCCCGCGCCAGACCTGCCCCACCTATACACAGCTCGCCAGGGACCCCAACTGGCTGGAGCTGATTAGCTGTGTTTGCAATATACACTTGTACATTGGCGATCGGTTTACCCAGATAAACCTGTTGTTCCCCAGAACTGCATGCATGACGAAGCGCATCAACCGTTGTTTCTGTCGGCCCGTAATGGTTAAACAACTGATAGCCTTTTTCTGTAATTCTCGACGCCAATGCATGTTCCAACTTATCTCCGCCACAAATTACAATTTTCAAGTTTGGGATGCGTTCAGCAGGCAGTAATAGTTCCCGAAGAGTAACCGGGACAAATTGGGCAATGTGGATCTGGTGTGTCTGAATATAACGGATCAGCTCCATAGGCTGTAAAATTGCAAAGTTATCCGGCATATGAACCGTCGCTCCATTTAGAAGCGAAACTAAAATCTCTTCAATTGCAACATCAAAGGAAAAGTTGGTCATTTGCAAAATATTATAGTTTTCTGATAAGTCATAGGTCGTACTAAACCAGGTTGACAGGTTGGCAATGCTAGGATGCTCAATCTGAACGCCTTTTGGTTTCCCCGTAGAGCCTGAGGTATAAATAATGCAGGCCAACTGATTAGGGCTCATTTTCACTGACAGGTTGCTGCCATCTTCTTGATACAGATGCTCTGCCTCCAGATCGACCAGCTTTTCAGCAAAGGCGGGCAAGTCCATCAGTCTGGAGGGGGCCAGCAATAATGAGGCACCGCTATCTTCCAGCATATAAGCTCTTCTGGCGCTCGGATATTGCGGGTCGATCGGCAAATACGCGCCGCCTGCCTTCAGAATGCCCAGCATTCCCGCAACCATTTCCAACGATCGTTCAGTCATAATGCCGACAATCTGTTCCGGACCGACACCTTTCTCTATCAAAATCCGGGCCAGGCTGTTCGCACGCTCATTTAACTCCAGATAGGTCCACTGCCGTTCTCCCTCAACCAAAGCGATATTTCCCGGCTGCTCCCGGACCTGCTCCTCGAACAACTCATGTACCATCTTATTTTTGGGATAATAAGACAGCGTATCATTAAAGGAATAGAGCAGAATTTCCTTCTCTCCAAGCGTTAGCATATCGATGTCGGAGAGCAAGATATCCTCATTCTCCGTAATCTTGTTAAGAATAGCCTCATAATGGCAGGACATTCGCTCAATAGTGCTGCGGTGAAATAAATCTGTTCGATATTCCCATTCAAATCGCAATGTATGCTCATTTTCCGTTGAATCCAGGGTAAGATCGAATTTGGAAAACGGAAACTCATATTCGTAAGGCCGGACGGTTAAACCCGACGCAGGAGAAGCTGAATTTTCCCCGTTTTGTAGGGAAAACATGACCTCGAACACCGGATTGCGGCTCATATCCCTGCGCAGCTCCAGCTTCTCTACGAGACTATCAAACGGGTACTCCTGATGATCTTGCGCTCCTAATACGCTCTGCTTCACTTCCCCCAGAAAAGAAGAAAATCGCTTATTGCTTCCTGGATAATTTCGAAGCGCCAGTGTATTGACGAACATTCCAACCACCTGCTCCAGCTCCGCCCGCGTTCTTCCGGCGATTGGAGTACCGACGATGATCTCCTCTTGCCCCGTATACTTGTGAAGCATAACCTTGTAAGCAGCCAACAGCGTCATGTACAGCGTACTTCCCTGTCTGTTGCTTAGGTGCCGCAGCCTCTCTGTCAACTCACGGCTAATTTGGAACGTTACCCTGTCACCTAAGAACTGTTGTACCACCGGCCTTGGCATATCTGTCGCCAGCTCCAAAATCGGCAGCTCACCCGAAAGCTCCTTTAGCCAATAGCTTTCTTGCTCGTGATGGCGCTGTTGCTGCCGTTGATCCTGCTGCCATACGGAGTAATCCTTATATTGGATTGTCTGCTCTGGCAGGCTCTTTCCTTCATAGAAATCCATCCATTCGCCCAGCAGTACATTTATCGATACTGCATCAGCGATAATATGATGCATATCCAGCAGCAAAAGGTGGCGCTCTTGGCCCGTACGCAGCAGCTCAGCCCTCAGCA
>NZ_AULX01000055.1 GCF_000422505.1 Paenibacillus pinihumi DSM 23905 = JCM 16419
CCGTACAGCAGCTGCTCTCTCTCCTGTGCGGTTACAACATCGATATCCGCCAGGGCAATCTCATCGTTCTCTGCGATGGCAGTTAGAAGGCTGATATAATGGCCGCAAATTCGGAGTATCGTGTCCGCTTCGAAGATGCTGTTGCTATACTCCAAATCAAAATGCAAAGTCTGCTCCAGTTCGAACGCTTGCAAGGTAAGATCAACCTTCGCCACCTGATATTCCATGGGTTGAAAGTTGAATATCAGTTCACCTGCTGCAGTCGCATCTAAATCGGGTTTTTGCAATGCAAACATCGTATCAAACAGGGGATTGCGGCTTAAGTCTCTTCGCAGTTCCAACTTCTCTATCAGTTCATCAAACGGATACTCCTGATTTTCCTGCGCCGCTAGAACGTTTTGCTTGACTTCCCCCAAAAAGGCCGCAAACGACTTGCTCCCCTCGGGGTAGCTCCGAATAGCCAGCGTATTCACAAACATGCCGATCACCCGCTCTAGCTCTGCCCGCGTTCTTCCGGCAACCGGGGTACCGACAATGATATCCTCCTGTCCTGTGTATTTATGCAACAGCACGTTGTACGCAGCCAGCAATGTCGTATAGAGCGTACTTCCCTGCTTCGCGCTTATTTCCCGCAGCTTCCCAGTCAGTTCCGGACTGATGTCAAAAGCGAGACGCCCACCCTCAAAACGCTGAACCATTGGCCTCATCTTGTCTGTCGCCAGCGCCAGAACCGGCAGCTCTCCGGACAACGTCTCCAGCCAATACGCCTCTTGCTCCTGATAACGCTGCTTCTGGGGCTGCTCTTGCTGCCATACAGAGTAATCCTTGTACTGAATCTCCTGTTTTGGCAGGATCATGCCTTCGTACAAGCTCATCCACTCGTTCAGAAATACATTCATCGATACGGCATCGGAAATCATATGATGCATATCCAGCAGCAGCAGGTGACGCTCCTCCCCGAGTTGCATCAGTTCCGTCCGCAATAACGGTGCTTCATTTAGCTTGAAGGGCTGAATGAACTCCCTCACTCTGACTTCCGCTTCCTCCCCGTTTACAGCTATTCGGTTCAAGCCAAGTCTGCTGCTCAATTCTCCGGAGTCATGCACCCGCTGCACCAGTTCACCTTCCACCATTTCAAAGGAGGTACGCAAACTCTCATGCCGCTTGACCAGTTGCTGAAGCGCCCGTTCCAGACGCTGATGATCCAGCGGGCCTTTTACTTCCAGCATTTGTGGAATGTTATAGCTGACTTCTGCCCCTTCAAACTGACTGATCACATACAGCCGCTTCTGCGCCGAGGATGCCGGATAGAACGCCCTTTGACCGGCGGGCACAATGGCTTCATAGACTGTGTGCTCCATCCCCGAAAGGATGCCCGCCATTTCTCGGACGGTTGGATAACGGAACACTTCCCGCAGCGGAACTTCGATGCCAAATTGAGTATGAATACGCGAAATGAGCATGGTCGCCTTCAGCGAATGCCCCCCCCGTTCGAAGAAGTCATCCTCCGTTCCCAGTCCCTCTACCCCTAGTACATCCTCCCAAAGGGTAATGAGCGACGCTTCCAGTTCACTCTTCGGGGCCACATACGAACACCCGTCTACCCGCTTCCAGTCCGGCTCCGGCAACAGTCTCCGGTCAACCTTCCCGCTCGCATTTAATGGCAGCTCCTCCAGTTGGATTATGAACGAAGGCACCATATAGATAGGAAGAGCAACATTAAGCCGTTTTTTCAACTCGTGCGGCGCCACGGAGGGGGTACTAACGTAATAGGCACATAAATAAACATCCCCTCCCGCTTCTCCTTTCTCTTTATGTGCCATTACGTACGCATCCTTCACCTCGGGCTGTTGCAGCAATTTCTGTGCGATTTCTCCAGGCTCGATCCGGTAACCGCGAACTTTTACCTGCTCGTCAATTCTCCCCTTATATTCAATCGTGCCGTCCTCTGTCCAACGGGCCAAATCGCCCGTCCGGTACATCCGTTCTCCCGGTATGAACGGGTTCTCTACAAATTTCTCCGCGGTCAGCTCCGGACGGTTCAGATACCCCCGCGCCAGGCTGTCCCCGCCCAGACACAATTCCCCTGATAC
>NZ_AULX01000056.1 GCF_000422505.1 Paenibacillus pinihumi DSM 23905 = JCM 16419
CGGAATTGGCGGAACGGTACAAGAGCAAGCTGCTGGCGCTGATTGAGCATTGCTTGCAGCAGGAGAATGTGGATGTGACCCCAAGTGATCTGGGATACAACAAGCTGTCTCTGGATCAGCTCGACAAAGTCAATTCCATCTTAAAGAAAAAAATCAAGATTTAAGTTTTTCCATTTCTCTCAACAAGGGGAGGCTGCCCGAAGGTCATAGGCGGTCTCCCCAATAAATTAAGGGATGTGAAAAAAAGTGTCTGAAGTGGACATCAAGATGATTCAACCATTATTCCCGATGCAAAAAGGAATGCTGTTTCACCATAGGCTTGAGCCTAATTCACAGCAGTATTTTGAACAAATGGTTTTAACGGCTGAAGGACCGCTTGATATCCGTACCTTTGAAAAGAGCTTTAATCTTCTAATTGAGAGATATGATGCTTTGCGGACGGTATTTCTGTATGAGGAAATGGAAGCGCCGCTGCAAGTGGTGCTAGTGGAAAGAAAAACGGCTGTGTACTACGAAGATCTTTCTGCTTTGAATGAGCAGGAGCAGCAGGCTCGCATCGAGCAATTTACATATCAGGACCGAAAGTCCGGGTTTGATTTGCAGTCGGACATTCTTATTCGGGCTTCGGTTTTTCGAATCCATCCAAACAGTCACAAAATAATATTGAGCAACCATCACATTATTATGGATGGCTGGTGCCTTGGCATTGTGATGAAAGATCTGCTGCACATCTATGAGCAAATCAACAGGCAACAGAATGTCCAATTGAATCAGGCGCCTTCCAATCGCAGTTATGCGCAATGGCTGGAACAGCAGGATGAAGAAGAAGCATTGGCCTATTGGCATCAGGTTCTTGAGGGCTTTGAAGAACGCACTGGGATTCCGAGAAAGTCATCAGATTCAACCCGTCCGGGAGAATATGACGGGCGGGAGTCATGGATTACATTAGGTGTGGATTTAACGACAGCTTTACAACACATTGCCTTGAAGAACCAGGTGACTTTGAATCATGTATTTCTGGGAATGTGGGGAATCTTGCTTCAGCGGTATAACCTGACTTCGGATATTGCACTTGGAACGGTCATCTCCGGGCGTCCCCCTGAGGTGGAAGGTATTGAGAATATGGTGGGGCTATTCATTAATACCATCCCGATCCGGATCACATCCCGTAAAGGAGAGCGATTCCCTGATTTATTAGCTCATATTCAGCAAACGCTGCTTTTGGGAGAAAAGTACGGTTATGCGTCATTAGCAGATATTCAAGCACGTTCCGAATTGAGACAGGATCTGTTTGATCATATTGTTTCATTTCAGAATTTCTCCAATCGGACGGAAGTTGCTGATGCTGCGACGGGCGGGAACGCGGGCTTGCAAATTAGTGACGCAGAGGTTTTTGAGCGAACGAACTACCCCCTGACAGTGATGGTACAGCCCGGCGAACAATTGATAATCAAGATAAATTATGATGGACATATCTATGACAGGAAAATGATTGAACGTCTTGGAACCCATCTCATTCAACTGGCGGATACGTTATCTAAAAATCCAGAAGCGCTTGTCAGTGAAATCGATATGGTAACAGCTGGAGAAAAAGAGCAGTTGTTATACGGGTTTAATGATACGAAAACTGTATATCCGCAGGATCAAACAATTTATGC